>NZ_CP176770.1:397500-6092500 GCF_046605385.1 Pseudomonas sp. MPB03
CTTTAAAGAAAGCGTAATAGCTCACTAGTCGAGTCGGCCTGCGCGGAAGATGTAACGGGGCTCAAACCATACACCGAAGCTACGGGTATCACGTAAGTGATGCGGTAGAGGAGCGTTCTGTAAGCCTGTGAAGGTGAGTTGAGAAGCTTGCTGGAGGTATCAGAAGTGCGAATGCTGACATGAGTAACGACAATGGGTGTGAAAAACACCCACGCCGAAAGACCAAGGTTTCCTGCGCAACGTTAATCGACGCAGGGTTAGTCGGTCCCTAAGGCGAGGCTGAAAAGCGTAGTCGATGGAAAACAGGTTAATATTCCTGTACTTCTGGTTATTGCGATGGAGGGACGGAGAAGGCTAGGCCAGCTTGGCGTTGGTTGTCCAAGTTTAAGGTGGTAGGCTGGAATCTTAGGTAAATCCGGGATTCTAAGGCCGAGAGCTGATGACGAGTTACCCTTTGGGTGACGAAGTGGTTGATGCCATGCTTCCAAGAAAAGCTTCTAAGCTTCAGGTAACCAGGAACCGTACCCCAAACCGACACAGGTGGTTGGGTAGAGAATACCAAGGCGCTTGAGAGAACTCGGGTGAAGGAACTAGGCAAAATGGCACCGTAACTTCGGGAGAAGGTGCGCCGGTGAGGGTGAAGCACTTGCTGCGTAAGCCCACGCCGGTCGAAGATACCAGGCCGCTGCGACTGTTTATTAAAAACACAGCACTCTGCAAACACGAAAGTGGACGTATAGGGTGTGACGCCTGCCCGGTGCCGGAAGGTTAATTGATGGGGTTAGCTAACGCGAAGCTCTTGATCGAAGCCCCGGTAAACGGCGGCCGTAACTATAACGGTCCTAAGGTAGCGAAATTCCTTGTCGGGTAAGTTCCGACCTGCACGAATGGCGTAACGATGGCGGCGCTGTCTCCACCCGAGACTCAGTGAAATTGAAATCGCTGTGAAGATGCAGTGTATCCGCGGCTAGACGGAAAGACCCCGTGAACCTTTACTATAGCTTTGCACTGGACTTTGAATTTGCTTGTGTAGGATAGGTGGGAGGCTTTGAAGCGTGGACGCCAGTCTGCGTGGAGCCATCCTTGAAATACCACCCTGGCAACTTTGAGGTTCTAACTCAGGTCCGTTATCCGGATCGAGGACAGTGTATGGTGGGTAGTTTGACTGGGGCGGTCTCCTCCTAAAGAGTAACGGAGGAGTACGAAGGTGCGCTCAGACCGGTCGGAAATCGGTCGTAGAGTATAAAGGCAAAAGCGCGCTTGACTGCGAGACAGACACGTCGAGCAGGTACGAAAGTAGGTCTTAGTGATCCGGTGGTTCTGTATGGAAGGGCCATCGCTCAACGGATAAAAGGTACTCCGGGGATAACAGGCTGATACCGCCCAAGAGTTCATATCGACGGCGGTGTTTGGCACCTCGATGTCGGCTCATCACATCCTGGGGCTGAAGCCGGTCCCAAGGGTATGGCTGTTCGCCATTTAAAGTGGTACGCGAGCTGGGTTTAGAACGTCGTGAGACAGTTCGGTCCCTATCTGCCGTGGACGTTTGAGATTTGAGAGGGGCTGCTCCTAGTACGAGAGGACCGGAGTGGACGAACCTCTGGTGTTCCGGTTGTCACGCCAGTGGCATTGCCGGGTAGCTATGTTCGGGAAAGATAACCGCTGAAAGCATCTAAGCGGGAAACTTGCCTCAAGATGAGATCTCACTGGGACCTTGAGTCCCCTGAAGGGCCGTCGAAGACTACGACGTTGATAGGCAGGGTGTGTAAGCGCTGTGAGGCGTTGAGCTAACCTGTACTAATTGCCCGTGAGGCTTGACCATATAACACCCAAGCAATTTGCTGACTCGAAAGAGCACCAGATTGCGGTGTGTGAAGACGAAACGAACCGAAAGTTCGAATCTCACAAAACACCGAAAGCTGTCACATACCCAATTTGCTGAAGCGAGGCCACCAGGCCACGATTCGGTACCCGAATTTCTTGACGACCATAGAGCATTGGAACCACCTGATCCCATCCCGAACTCAGCAGTGAAACGATGCATCGCCGATGGTAGTGTGGGGTTTCCCCATGTGAGAGTAGGTCATCGTCAAGATTAAATTCCGAAACCCCTATCTGCTGATGCAGGTAGGGGTTTTGTTTTAGTAAAAGTCATCGATTTTACCGACACGTTGCTGTTGAACGGGTTGGACACCGAATTTCTTGACGACCATAGAGCATTGGAACCACCTGATCCCATCCCGAACTCAGCAGTGAAACGATGCATCGCCGATGGTAGTGTGGGGTTTCCCCATGTGAGAGTAGGTCATCGTCAAGATTGAATTCCCAGAACCCCTGTCTGCTGATGCAGACAGGGGTTTTGTCGTTTTTGGGCCGGTAATCGGATCGAGCCTCTGATGCCCCGGCAAACCCCCAATGCCGTTGCTATGCTGTTGTAGTCGGGCTTTGGTGACCCAAAAGCCCGCGACGGTCACTGGTCATGGGGATTCCAATAATGAAAAACCCTTATGCTCCCGGCTTTTGGTGTGCGACTGCGGCATTACTGCTGCTGTCAGCCACTTATTTCTATGGCGTCATGCTCACTCACCAGATCGACAAGGCGCTATTGTTCCTCGATAGCGCTGCGGCGTTGATTGGCGTGATATCCATTGTAATCGTGGCCTGGGCATCGCTTCAGGGCCAACGCATCAAGAAAAAACACCTCGAGCAAGGCAAGACCCTGGTGCTGATTTGGGACACCAAAGTGGCGCTGCGCCGTGTCGAAACGGTGTTTGACCGTTATTTCTGGGGCAGCTATTGGCAGCCAGGCCGCACCTTCCAGGAAGTCATGGGCGAACTCACCGGCACCCCGCTGGAGAAAAGCCTGGAGGCTCTGAAAACCCAATGCGCAGCCTTGGACAAGCAAGTCACCCAAGAAGGCTGGCACTGGCTCAACAACGCCCGTGAATTGTGTGACGTGGCGAACGCCATGGCCCGGGAGCGCTATCAACTGGACTTTTGCGATTCACGCGCAGAGTCATCGGGTGCGGCGGTGATCAATCGCGATTTTGAAGTGCTGGTGTACACCTGGACGGCCCGACTCAAGACTTTCGATCATCAGCTCGACGAGATCGAAGTCCAATATTCGTAGACCACCTCTCAAGAAAATGCTTTTACCCCTATAAACATTGGGCCCGCAAGGGTGCCTGATGGTAATCTCCCCTCCTCTTTACGGCGTCGAGCCACACCCTTCGCGGGTCAGGGAAGACGACGGCTTTCTTCAACCATGGATATCGATCGGGTTACTCATGAATAAATCAGCAAGCGTACTTCTGGGAATCGTTGTGGCTGTCGGAGCTATCAGCGCGGGTGGCGCCTGGTACACCGGAACCAAACTCGAAGGCGTGTTGAAAAATGCTATTGCCGATAGCAATAAGCAGATGCAAACAGCCTTGTCCGGATCCAACAGCACTGCCGCCCTGGAGCTGGTTTCCATGGACCGTGGCACATTCAGCAGCACCGCCCACTACCGCCTCAAAGGCGAAGGCGAGATATTCGGTGGTGAGTCGGTCGAGCTGCTCTTCGTCGACCGGATCGAGCACGGCCCACTGCCATTCTCGCGTTTGATTACGCTCAAGTGGTTGCCGGTCATGGCTACCAGTCATACCGCTCTCGAGCGCAATCCACTGACAGACAAGTGGTTCGCTGCCACCAAGGATCAGTCCCCGCTCAAAGGCGTGGTCAACCTGGGTTACGACGAGTCCATCAACGGCACCTACGAGCTGCTGCCATTGGAGACGAAGCTGGATGAGCAATCCCAGCTCACCTTCTCCGGCCTGAAGATCGACGTGGCCGCCAGCGCCCAGGGACAGAAAGTCAAGGCTGACGGCTACATGGACAGCTTCAAGTTGACCACCGTCGCCGAAGACCAGACACCTGTGCAGGTCGAGCTGAACGGCCTGACATTGGCCAGTAACCTGAGCAAAAGCACCTACGGTTACTACATGGGTGACAACACCCTGCTGATGAGCAGCACCAAGGCCACCTTTGGCGAGCCGAAGTCGGTGCTGGGCCTGAAGAACTTCGAAATGAAGAACAGCAGCAGCGAGAACGGCACCAGCGCTTCGGGGCGTGCCGATTACAAGATCGGTGAGTTGTCGTTCAACGACAAGACCATTGGTTCGGCGCAGATGGCGGTCAGCCTGAAGAACCTGGACATCCCGGCCACCATGTCGCTGATGCAGATTTACCAGACCAAGCTGCAACCCTACGAAAAAGCCGCTGCCGAGGCTGCTGCGGCCGGTGAGCCAGCACCAGAGTTGAGCCTGACCGAAGCCGAGGAAGCCCAGGTCAAGGCCGATCTGGAAAAACTCCTGGCCGGTGCTCCGCAAGTGGCCTTGGAAAACCTGTCGTTCAACACCGCCAACGGTGAAAGCCGTGCCAGCCTGATCGTTGATCTGGCCAAGCCACAGTCCATGGACTTGCCACCGGATGAATTGGGCCGTCAGCTGCTCGCCCTGCTGGATTTCAATCTCAAGGTTTCCAAGCCGATGCTGGTGGACCTGATGACCGTGCAGGCACAGATGGAAGGCCAGACGGATGCCAAGCTGATCGCCGATCAAGCCACCGCCACCAGCGACATGTTCAGTGCGATGGCAGTGGGTACTCAGCTGGCGACCCTTGAAGGCAACGATGTGGTCACCAAGCTGCACTATGCCAACAATCAGGTCGACTTCAACGGCCAGAAAATGACCGTTGAGCAATTCACGGCATTCGTGATGAGCAAGCTGGGTGGTGGCGTCGCCCTCCAGTAAGCATTCGAGCAATACCCCAAGCCCGGCCCGTGCATGACGCATGGGCCGGGTTTTTTATGGCCACCGATCAGCCCTGCGCCGAAATCTGTATCGATTCTGAAGAATTGTGGCGTTCCTGAATATGCCCCTTCCGAGAGTGCAAGACTAGGCCCATTAGAGCTTGGCTGGATTCCTTGATCCGGCTTCCTGTTTGATGGGCAAGGGGGCACTGCGACCCGGCTGGCCATGTAAGGATGCTGACGAATGCCGCGTACTGTGGGTCCTTTTATTCATCGTGGTTTGCGCCCGTTGTTTCGCGTCGCGCTGTGCAGCCAATTGTGCTGGCCGATGCTGGTGCTTGCCGATACCGCCTATGACCAAATGGTGCTCGATGCCCGGGCGGGCCATTACACGCCTGCGCTGAGCGCGCTGCGCCAGGTGCCGGCCGACCAGGCCAGCGCCGCGCAGATCAGTGACCACCTGCAAATCGCCAGTTGGGCCGGTCTCGACGCCGAGGTGGTGAAAGTCTATGAGGCCCAAGGCCGTTATCGAACGCTGCCCGTCCAGGCGTTGACTGCAACGGCGCGTGCCTATCGCAACCTCAAGCGCTGGGATTCGGCGGCCGAGCTGTACCGCCAGGCCTTGGTGATCGACCCTCAGAATCCTGATTTGCAACTCGGCTTGGCCTTGACCCAGGCCGATGCAGGCCGGCCCGACGAAGCTGTCACGCGCGCCAAGGCCTTGGTGGCTGCCAAGCCAACAGATCCGATGCGTCGGCTGGCCCTGGGTTATGCCTTGACCCGCGCCGACAGCCCCCACGAAGCGCTGTTTGAATACGACCAGGCCTTCACCCGCGCCGGCAACAGCCCAGAGGTGGCACGCGAATACATCTACGCCCTGCAACGCGCGCGGCTGCCGGAGCCGGCGCTGCGCCTGGCGCGTCTACAGCCGGGGTTGATCGACCGTGGCGTGCAGCGGCGCCTGGAGGGTGACGTCGCGGCCGAACGGGTGCGCCTGGCGGACATGGCCAGCCGCAGCGAACAGGAGCGCTTCGTCATTGCCGACCGCGCCCTGGCCGACTACGACAAGTTGCTCGCCACCTGGACTCCGGTAGCCGAAGCCAAAGACGACGTGCTCCGTTGGCGCATCGATCGCATGGGCGCTCTCAATGCCCGTGCCCGTCGTGCCGAAGTGATTACCGAATATCAAAAGTTGCTCGCCGAGGGTGTGAGCATTCCTACCTATGCCCTGCGCTGGGTGGCTTCTTCTTATCTGGAACAGCGAGAGCCGGAGATTGCCGTCGACCTGTACCGCCGGGTCCTGATCGCGCCGGATGCCGATCCTGCGGAGCGCTTTGAAGACAGCACCGCGCTCTACTACGCGTTGTTGGAAAGTGAAAAATCCGCAGAGGCCCGTGCCCTGGCCGAAGACATGGCGAAAGCCCAGCGTCCACGCGTCGAGCTCAAGGGGCTGCCGATCGGCAACCCCAACGATGAATGGATGGACGCCCAGCAACTCGCTGCCCAGGCCGGCACCTACGGCGCCGACCTGCCTTCCGCCGAAGCCCGCCTGGAAACCCTGGTCAGCCAAGGCCCCGGCAACACCGGGATGCGCCTGGCCCAGGCCGATCTGTACCAGGCCCGTGACTGGCCGCGCCGTTCGGAAAGCCTGCTCAAGGAAGTCGAGGCGACGATCCCGCGCAACCGTGATCTGGAAGTCGCCCAGGCGCGTGCCGCCATGGATTTGCAGGAATGGCGGCAGATGGATGCGCTGACCGACGACGTGGTCGCCCGCTACCCGGAAAATGCCCACGTCAAACGCCTGCAACGCCAGCGTGAGGTCCACGACATGGCCGAGCTGCGCATTGAGGCCTACACCGGCAAGAGCTATGGCGGTGGTAGCGGTGACGCCGGTGCAGTCACTGGCAGCCGGGACTTTGGCATCGAAACGCTGCTCTACAGCCCGCCCATCGATGAAGACTGGCGGTTGTTCGGCGGTGCCGGCTACGCCACCGGTGATTTCGAGGAAGGCACCGGCCATCACCGTTGGCAGCGCCTGGGTGTGGAACGTCGCACCCGCGACATGACGCTGGAGGCCGAGGTGTCCAATCACTCTTATGGTTCCGGTGACAAACAGGGCGCGCGCGTGGCGGTGGCTCGGGACATCGACGATCACTGGCAGTACGGCGGCAGTTTGGATTATCTCTCGGCCAATACCCCGCTGCGGGCCCTCAACAGCGGTATTCGCGCCAATGGCGGGAGCGGCTTCGTCCGGTGGCGTGCCCATGAAAGCCGTGAGTGGCGGCTGGCTGTCAACCCGTCCCATTTCAGCGACGGCAACAATCGCCTCGAAGCCATGCTGACGGGTCGCGAGGGCATCTACAGCGCGCCGCGCCTGCAGGTGGAACTGGGCCTGGAAGTGGGCGCCAGCCGCAACAGCGGCTCCAACGAAGTGCCTTATTTCAATCCGGAATCGGATTTCAGCGTCATGCCGACCGTGAGCGCCAACCACGTGTTGTACCGCCGCTACGAAACCACGTGGAGCCAGCAATTCCAGGCCGGCGCGGGTACCTACAGCCAGCGCGACTACGGCACGGGGGCCATGGGATTGCTCAGCTACGGTCAGCGTTTCATCTGGAACGACGTACTGGAAGCCGGTGCCGCGCTGAGCTGGCTCAACCGCCCCTACGACGGCGATCGTGAAAGCGATCTGCGCCTGCTTGTCGACCTCACCTATCGCTTCTAGAAGAGTTTGAAGATGCCTGTCATTTCGCGATTCATCCTTCTGCTGGGGGCCTTGCTGATCAGCGCTTGTGCCCAGCAAGCCCCGGCCTTCGCGCCACCTTCGCAGCGTCCGCTGGCGGCCAATGACGCCCCGTGGCCGAAGAACCACGTGCTTGGCATCGCGTACCACGATGTCGACGACCGAGACCCGGACCAGGCACTGGTGGCCGTGCGCACCGAACGCTTGATCGAACAGCTGGCGTGGCTGCGAGAAAACAACTACCAGCCGGTCACGGTGGACCAGATCATCACCGCCCGCAATGGCGGCCCGGAACTGCCACCGCGTGCGGTGCTGCTGAGTTTCGACGATGGCTATTCGAGCTTCTATACCCGTGTCATGCCTATCCTGCGTGCCTATAACTGGCCGGCGATTCTCGCCCCGGTCGGCAGTTGGGTGGATACGCCGCTGAACCAAACCGTGGATTTTGCGGGGGTGCCGCGCAAGCGTTCCGAGTTCCTGACCTGGGAGCAGATCCGCGAGGTGTCGAAATCGGGCCTGGTGGAAATCGCCGCCCACACCGACGCCAATCACAAGGGCATCCTCGCCAACCCGCAAGGTAACCAGCAACCCGCCGCGACCACCCGGCGCTACGACCCCGCCACCGGTCGTTATGAGACCGAGGCCGATTTCCAGGCCCGCCTGCGCAAGGACGTGGCGGCCATATCCGAGAAGATCCGCAAGGTCGCCGGCTACCGCCCGCGCGTCTGGGTCTGGCCTTACGGTGAAGCTGACGGCACGGCATTGCAGGTGATTGGCAGCGAGGGTTATCAAATGGCCCTGACCTTGGAGGACGGCCTCGACAGCCTGGATAACCTGATGAGCGGCCCACGCTTCCTGGTGGCGTCCGATCCCGATGGCGCTCATTTCGCCGAAAGCATCGTGTCCGTGCAGACGATGGATCCGATGCGCGTTGTGCATGTCGATCTGGATTACGTCTATGACGCGGACCCGGTGCAGCAGGAAGCCAACGTCGGCAAGCTGGTCCAGCGCATTTCCGACCTGGGCGCCAATACCGTATTTCTCCAAGCCTTCGCCGATCCGAAAGGCGACGGCCTCGTGCATTCGTTGTACTTCCCCAACCGTCACCTGCCGGTACGCGCTGACCTGTTTGACCGGGTTGCCTGGCAGTTGCGTACCCGGGCCAATGCCAAGGTCTATGCCTGGATGCCGGTGCTCAGTTTCGCCCTGGACGCGAAACTGCCACGGGTCCAGCGCTGGGACCCGGAAACCGGCAAGATCGGCGTCGCCCCGGACCAATACGTGCGCCTGTCGCCATTTGACCCGAAGGTGCGCCAAGTCATCGGCGAAATCTACCAGGACCTGGCGCGGATGAGCTCGTTGGATGGCGTTTTGTACCATGACGACGCGGTGTTCTCCGATTTCGAGGATGCCAGCCCCGAAGCCCTGAAAGTCTATGCCGCCCACGGCTTGCCGACGTCCATCGCCGCCCTGCGGGACGATCCTGCGGCGATGCAGCGCTGGACCCGCTTCAAGAGCCGCTACCTGATCGACTTCACCCATGAGCTGACCGCCAAGGTGCGGGCGATTCGCGGCCCGCAGATCCTGACGGCGCGCAACATCTTTGCCGAACCGATGCTCAACCCGGAAAGCGAAGCCTGGTTCGCCCAGAACCTCGACGACTTCCTCGGCGCCTACGACTGGACGGCACCGATGGCCATGCCGCTGATGGAAAAGCAGGCCCCCGAACAATCCGGCCCCTGGCTCGAGCGCCTGGTGGACACCGTCAAGGCTCGCCCCGGCGCGCTCAAGCGCACGGTGTTCGAATTGCAGGCTCGTGACTGGCACAGCAAGCCGGCCGGCGACATCGACGGCAAACAACTGGCCGACTGGATGGGACGTCTCAAGCGCAAAGGCGTGACCAGTTTCGGCTACTACCCGGACAACTTCATCGAAGACCAGCCTGCCGTGAAAACCGTGCGGCCGGCGCTCTCCAACAAGTGGAATCCTTGACATGCTCGACAGACTGCTCGCCCTGCTGGTGCTGGCGATCGTCCTTGGGGTGCCCCTGGGCCTGATCTTCCTGGTCACCGGGCAATTCCTGATGGACTTCGTGTTCTTTTACCCGCTGTTCATGTCCGGGCTGTGGATCGCCGGCGGCCTGTATTTCTGGCTGCACTGGGAGCGTCACTGGCCGTGGAAGGACGACACCTTGCCACCGGCCCTGGCAGGCGAGCCGCTGATCAGCATCCTGATCCCGTGCTTCAACGAAGGCGACAACGTCGCCGACACCATTCACGCGGCGCTGGGCCAGCATTATCCGAACATCGAAGTCATCGCCATCAACGACGGCTCCAAAGACAACACCGCCCAGATGCTCGATCAACTGGCGGCCGAAGACCCGCGCCTGCGCGTCCTGCACCTGGCGGAAAACCAGGGCAAGGCCGTGGCGCTGCGCATGGGTGCCATCGCGGCGCGCAGCGAATACCTGGTGTGCATCGACGGTGATGCGCTGCTGGCGCCGAACACCTGTGCCTACCTGGTGGCGCCGATGCTGGACAACGCCCGCCTCGGCGCGGTGACGGGCAACCCGCGCATCCGCACCCGTTCAACGTTGATCGGTCGGGTCCAGGTCGGTGAGTTTTCCTCGATCATCGGCCTGATCAAGCGCACCCAGCGGGTCTTCGGGCGAATCTTCACCGTGTCCGGCGTGATTGTCGCGTTCCGTCGCACGGCCCTGCACCGGGTGGGCTACTGGAGCCCGGACATGATCACCGAAGACATCGACATCAGTTGGAAGCTGCAGCTGGATCACTGGAGCATCTTCTACGAGCCCCGTGCGCTGTGCTGGATTCTCATGCCTGAAACCCTGCGCGGCCTGTGGCGGCAACGGCTGCGCTGGGCCCAGGGCGGCGCCGAGGTGCTGTTCAAGAACATCCGTGGCATCTGGCAATACCGCCACCGCTACCTGTGGCCGTTGCTGTTCGAATACTGCCTGTCCACCGGTTGGGCGTTCACCTTCCTGCTGTCGGTGATCTTCTGGGGCGCCGGTAAATTCGTCGAGATGCCAGCCGCCATTGCCGTGGATCACCTGATGCCGCCGGCCTTCACCGGCCTGTTGCTGGCGGTGGTGTGCCTGTTGCAATTCGCGGTGAGCATCCTGATCGACCGGCGCTACGAAAAAGGCCTGTGGCACATCATGTTCTGGGTGGTCTGGTACCCGTTGGTGTTCTGGCTGATCAGCCTGTTCACCACCCTGGTGAGCTTTCCTAAAGTGCTGTTCGGGCAGCATCAGAAGCGTGCGCGCTGGATCAGTCCGGATCGCGGCATCAAACCGTTCGACGATCAGGAAGAGGACGTGATCCGATGAAAATTATCAGGACCCGGCAGCGGCCTTTTCTGGTGGTCATCGATGCGCTTTTCACCGTGCTGGCGTGGGTGGGGCTCTTGTATTTGCTGGTCAATGGGCTATGGCCGCTGCTCGACAGCCAGGCAGGCCCGCGCTTGGGCGGGGCGCTGTTCGACACCCTGGCGACTTTGCAGGTCTATGGTTGGATTGCATTGGTCAACGCGGTGCTGCTGATTGCCTGGGCCCGTTATCAACAGCGCAAAAGCCGCAGCTTCGCCCAGCGTCGACTTCCGGCGCCGGTGGTAGACGACCAAGGCTTGAGCGCCAGTTTCAAGTTGACCGACGAGCGTCTGGACACCTTGCGCCAGCCCGGCTCGAAGATCATCCACAACAACCAGGAAGGCGACATCAGCCACGTCGTGCCGCATTTCCACCTACTCAGTCCGGAGTTGCAACCTCCGCCCCTGGCGCCGTTGGAGCGGCCACGGGTGATTCACTTGCCGGCTGATCAGTCCGTGCATTGATGCAAGCTGTGCCGACGCTTTCGTCGGATCGCCGCCCGGAGCAAGCGCGCTCCCACAGGGAATTTGGGGCTAGGACGAAAAATCCCGGATCAGCCGCCACGCCTCGTCCACCGGCAACGGTTGTTTCATGCGCTGGGCCAGCGCCGCCATCGCCCGGCCTTCATCGCAGGCCACGGCGGCGGCGACTAGGCCGTTCTTGCCCAGCAAGGCGATAAAGGGCGGATGCTCGGGCGTACCCTTGAACTCGACCTCATCCCAATGCTCGGCGTGGCCGAGGTAGTCGTAGCGTTTGCCAAAGTGATACGTCCAGAAAAACGGCACGTCCAGATAGTGCTCGTCGCCGCCGAGCATGTTCGCGGCGGCGATGCGCGCCTGTTGCTGGGCCAGGCGCCAATGTTCGATGCGCACAGGCGCGCCGTTCAGGGGGAAGGTCGCGATATCACCCACGGCCCATACGCCATCCGCCACACGCATGCCCGCGTCAACCGACAGCGACTCGTCCTGTTCCCGCGGCAGCTGTGCAAACGGCTCGGTGGCCGGGCGCACGCCGACGCCGATGATCACCAGGTCCACGGCAAAACGCTGGCCGTTATCCAGCACCACGGCTTCAACCTTGTGCGAGCCCTCGATCCGCGCCGCTTCGCCGTCGGTGTGGTACACCACGCCGTTGGCCCGGTGCCGGGCAAGGATGGCCTGGCCGACGCTCTCCCCCAACTGCGCGGCGAACGGCACCGGGTGCCGGGCCAGGACAGTGATGCTCAGCTCGCGCTTGCGCAGGGACGAAGCGACTTCCAGGGCAATGAAACTGTCGCCGATGACCACCGCCCGTTGCCCTGGCCGGACCGCGTCGAGAATCTGGCGGGCGTGGGCGATCGAACGCAGCACGAAGACTTGCGGCAAATCGATGCCAGGCAGCGCTAGCGTCTTCGGCTCCCCGCCCGTGGCAATGAGCGCGGCGTCGTAGTCCAGGCGCCGGCCATCGGCGAGATGGATTTGCCGGGCACCAGGGTCCAAATGGGTGGCCTCGCCATGGAGCCTTTCGATGCGTTGCTGGGTGAAGTAAGTTTCATCGCGCAGCGGCGCCGTCTCGTTGACCGCCATGTCGCCGGCCAACACGTATTTGCTCAGCACCGTGCGGTCGTAGCCGGCTTCGGCTTCGCGGTCGATCATCAGGATGCGTCCGCCAAAGCCCTTCTCCCGCAACGCCGCCGCGCAAGCCGTGCCGCCCGCACCGGCACCGATAATGACAAACGTGCGCGCATCATCGGCCGGCGGGACTTTATCGGCCGGCAGTGGTTGGTCATCGACCCAGACGTCACCGTCCCGCACCTCGACGTGATAGCGCGTCAGGCTGTCGAGGGCCGGCGGCTCGCACAGGGCGCCGTCTTCAGCCCGGAACGCCGCCTTGTGCCATGGGCATATCAGCCGTCCATGGCACACCGCGCCCTTGGCCAGGGGGGCGCCGGCATGGGGACATTTGCCTTGGAAGGCGCGCACCTGGTCGCCTGCACGCAGCAGCAGGATAGGGGTGTCGTTGATCTTGACTTCGAGGCCGCGGTCTTCGCGAACGTCGGCGAAACGGGCGACTTGATGCAGAGACATGATCGTTCTCCGGCTGGCGTTTCCCGTTGGAGTCCCAGGGCCGGAACGAGGTTCAGCGCAATTGTCACTGCACCCTTGGCGAAGCTGCGGCTATAGTTCGCAAGCCGTCCATGGCCTGACACGCACAAGGTGCCCCGGTATGACCCGATTGAAGATTCTCACCCCTTGGCTGGCGGCCGTCGCCCTGGTGCTGTGCGCACAAGGGGCTGCCCAGGCCGAGGAGCGTTTTACCCTCAGTATTCCCGGCGTGTCGGACGACCGTCTCTTCACTGCCGCGCAGGCCAGTGACGCCAACACCTGCGGTGGCAAGAACATTTCCCCGGCGCTGAGCTGGAACGCCGGCCCGCCAGGCACCCTCAGCTACGCCATCGTCATGTTGGACCCGGACGGCCAACGGGGCCAGGGTGTCGACCACTGGATCCACTACGGCATCAAGGCCTCCACGCGGCAGATTCCGACGGGCGCCGGAACCAAGTCCTCGTTGGAAGGCCTGAGCGGTATCAACAGCAAGAACACCCACGGCTACATCGGCCCATGCCCGCCTATCGGCGACAGCGCTCACCATTACCTGATCCAGCTCTTCGCCCTCGACCTGCCGCCGGAAGCCTTGCCCGCCGGCCTCACACGGGCCCAACTGATGGAAAAAATCAAAGGCCACGTCCTGCGCAACAGCAGCGTCGTGCGCCGCTACCACCGCTAGACAACGCAACCCCCCGTGGCGAGGGAGCTTGCTCCCGCTGGGCTGCAAAGCAGCCCCCATGACGCTGGCCCAGACACAACATTGGCATCACGCGCCAAAAACGAGCACTATCGAGCCCCTGTTCACTCATGCCGGAGGATGGCGATGACGCAGAAACCCGACGGCATCGCCCGCCTCTTGAACTGCCCCACCAAGGGCGACGAAATACGCCGGGCCATCGCCCAGAGCCGTAAGGATTTCCTGCCTGTCGACGAGGCCGATGACGCCGAGCCAGGCCAGCCACCAGTTGAACCGGTGGACAATGATCGCGACGACTGAGCCGTCGCCTCTTTCAACTGACTTGTTCAAATCTGCCTATGACTGCCGCCACTGTTCTAACCGGTGATCGATTCAGCCGCTCCGACTACAAGACCCTGGGCCTGGCCGCCTTGGGCGGCGCGCTGGAAATCTACGATTTCATCATCTTCGTCTTCTTCGCCCTGACCCTTAGCCAGTTGTTCTTCCCGCCGGAAACGCCCGATTGGCTGCGCTTGCTGCAAAGCTTCGGGATTTTCGCCACCGGTTACCTGGCCCGGCCCCTGGGCGGCATTCTCATGGCGCACTTTGCCGATCGCCTGGGGCGCAAGCGCGTGTTCAGCCTGAGCATCCTGATGATGGCCTTGCCGTGCCTGCTCATCGGGGTGATGCCGACCTACGCGCAAATCGGTTATTTCGCTCCGTTGCTGTTGCTGGCGCTGCGTATCTTGCAGGGCGCGGCGGTGGGCGGCGAGGTGCCCAGCGCCTGGGTGTTCGTGGCCGAACATGCGCCGTTGCATCATCGCGGCTATGCCCTGGGTTTCCTCCAGGCCGGCCTGACCTTCGGCTACCTGCTGGGCGCCTTGACCGCAACGGCGCTGGCGCGGATCTACACCCCGGCGGAGATTTTCGATTACGCCTGGCGCCTGCCGTTCCTGCTGGGGGGCGTCTTCGGTGTGATCGGCGTCTGGTTGCGCCGTTGGTTGAGCGAAACGCCGATCTTCGTGGCCCTGCAAGCCAATCGCGAAGGCGCTGCGGAACTGCCGTTGCGCACGGTCCTGCGCGACCACCGCCAGGCCTTGCTGCCCGCCGCCATCCTGACCTGCGTGCTGACCTCGGCCGTGGTGGTGTTCGTGGTCATCACCCCGACCGTGATGCAAAAAAGCTTCGGCATGACCCCCAGCCACACCTTCGCCCTGAGCAGCCTGGGCATCGTCTTCCTGAACATCGGCTGCGTCCTCGCCGGCCTGATCGTCGACCGCATCGGCGCCTGGCGCACCGTCATGCTCTACAGCCTGCTGCTGCCCCTGGGCATCGCCGTGCTCTATGCCAGCCTGATCAGCGGCAGCGCCTGGCTGGGCCTGGCCTACGCCGTGGCCGGCCTGGGTTGTGGCGTGGTCGGCGCGGTGCCGTCGGTGATGGTCAGCCTGTTTCCGCCGAAAATTCGCGTGTCCGGCATCTCGCTCACCTACAACATCGCCTATGCCCTGTGGGCGAGCATGACCCCGTTGATGTTGATCGCCTTGGTGCCGTGGAGCCCGTGGGTGTGCGTGGGGTATTGCGTGGTGATGGGCGCGGTGGGCGTGGCTGCGGCGGCGTATTTTCCGAAGCGGCAGGGGAAGGCAGCGCAGCAGTCATTGGCGTGTGAAGCCTAATCGGGATTTTCAACCGGACCGCACTCTGCAAGACCAGACAGCTTGAATCGTTGCCGACGGTACGTATCTGGCCAGTGTCGATTTCAATTATCAGGTCAAGGTGAAGAAGGCCGATGTCGAGGTGTTGCACTTTGCCCAGGCCCGCCAGGGGCTGATGCCGGGAGGGGCGGTCGGCCAACTTGAGGCCATGAGAGGCATAGCGGGCGCCCTGACGAACAGAGGCAACTCCGATGTCGAAGACTATTACACCGGTCATTTGAGCGGATTCATCGACGACGACCTGCGGGGCATTCCGTCCCGCTAGCAATGCCTGCGTAGCGCGCCGGCGATTGCTCCGATCGGCACCGGGCTGGCCACGTTCAAGGTGGTCAGCCCCGTCTTTGCAGCGCTGGAGAAAAATATTTCTTGGTCGTTAACCCGAACCGCGTGTGCCCTGCGTCTGACGCTGTGAACGGATCATTCATTCACGAGGTTCAGCCCATGTCCCGTCCACTTCTTTTTATGCGTCCTGCTGCCCAAGGCTTCGCCGTGACTTTGCTGGTGGCGTTGGCCGGTTGTGGGTTGTCTTCCTCCCGGGAGACGGCCATTCCATCCGAACCGGTGTCCGTGGCGCCCAGCGTCGTACCGCAAGGCGAGATCGCCGAAGTGCGTCAGTCGACGGTCAAGCGCATGCTCATGAAACCGGCAGCGATGCCCGCCCCCAGCGTGGCGGGCGACGCCATCGCTGCGGGTTATCGCGCCGAGCCGCGTGAACAGTACGAAAAGCTCCCGGACAACCCGATCCACAGCGTGGCCGAAACGCCGGTCTCGACCTTCAGCGTGGATGTCGATACCGGCAGCTATGCCAATGTGCGACGTCTGCTCAACCAAGGCAGCCTGCCACCCGAAGGTGCGGTGCGGCTGGAGGAAATGGTCAATTATTTTCCGTATAGCTACGCCCTGCCCACCGACGGTTCACCCTTTGGCGTGACCACCGAAGTGGCCCCGTCACCGTGGAACCCCCACACCCGCTTGCTGCGCATCGGCATCAAGGCCAGCGACCGCGCCGTGGCGGACCTGGCGCCGGCCAACCTGGTCTTCCTGGTGGACGTTTCCGGCTCCATGGACCGTCGCGAAGGCCTGCCGCTGGTCAAGAGCACGCTGAAACTGTTGGTGGACCAATTGCGTGACCAGGACCGGGTGTCCCTGGTGGTTTATGCCGGTGAATCCCGGGTGGTGCTCAAGCCCACCTCGGGTCGCGACAAGGCGACAATCCGCAACGCCATTGATCAACTCGACGCCGGTGGTTCCACGGCGGGCGCTTCGGGTATCGAGCTGGCCTATCAGATGGCGCGGGAGAGCTTCATCGACAAAGGCATCAACCGCATCCTGCTGGCCACCGATGGCGACTTCAACGTCGGGGTCAGTGATTTCGACAGCCTCAAGCAGATGGCGGTGGACCAGCGCAAAAGCGGGGTCTCCCTGACGACGCTGGGCTTCGGTGTGGATAACTACAACGAACACCTGATGGAACAATTGGCCGACGCCGGTGACGGCAACTACGCCTACATCGACAACCTGCTCGAAGCGCGCAAGGTCCTGGTGGACCAACTCAGTTCCACCCTGGCGGTGGTGGCGCGGGACGTGAAGTTGCAGGTGGAATTCAACCCCGCCCAGGTCAGCGAATATCGCCTGTTGGGCTATGAGAATCGCGCATTGAAGCGTGAGGACTTCAACAATGACAAGGTCGACGCGGGCGAGATCGGCGCCGGGCATACAGTGACGGCCTTGTATGAAATCGTTCCGAAGGGCGCGCCGGGCTGGTTGGAGCCGTTGCGCTATGGCAGTACCCCTAAGTCGGAGGGCACCTCGGGTGAATTGGCCATGTTGCGCGTACGCTACAAGCCGGCCGAGGGCGGCAGCAGCCGATTGATCGAGCATCCCATCGCCAGCGTACAGAACGACCGCAAGCCCAGCGATGACCTGCGCTTCTCCGCCGCCGTGGCCGCCTTTGCCCAACAGCTCAAGGGGGATGGGCGCTACACTGGGACGATGACCTTGAAGGACACCGCGCAATTGGCGCGCTCGGCCCGTGGTGACGATCCGTTCGGGCTGCGTGGCGAGTTTGTACAGTTGGTGGAGCTGGCCCAGAGCCTTGAGCCTGCGGCCAAGCGCTGATCCCGAGCGCAACGAGAGCCAAAATGTGGGAGCGAGCTTGCTCGCGATAGCGGCGGACCGATCACCATTATCATTGACTGATCCGACGCCATCGCGAGCAAGCTCGCTCCCACAGGGTTCCCATGTTGTCTGCCAGGACTGTGTTGCAATGACCGCAAAGGAGTTCGCCCCCCACATGCCCGCTGCGCTTGATCCTCCCAGCGACGAATCGCTGCTGGCCCGCTACCGCAGCGGCGACGGGGCTTCTTTCGAAGTCCTGTACGCCCGCCATCGACAAGGGCTTTATCGCTTTCTCGTGTCCTTGAGCAACAAGGCCGAACTGGCCGAGGAAGTGTTCCAGGACACTTGGCTCAGCCTGATCCGCAGCACCACCCAACCACAAGGCCGGGCGAGTTTTCGGACCTGGTTGTTCCAGATCGCCCGCAACCGCTTGATCGACCACTGGCGCAAGCATGGCGTTCACAACCCGTTGCACGACAGCTACGACGAGCAACTGCACGTCCAGCCCGACGACACCTGCGGCCCCGAGCAACAGCTGAGCCTGAGTCGCGACCAGGCGCGTCTCGACGCCGCGTTGCAGGCCTTGCCCGAAGACCAGCGCGAAGTCTTCCTGCTGCGCCTGCACGGCGACCTGGAGCTGCCACAGATTGCCGCCCTGACCGGTGCCCCGCTGGAAACGGTCAAGAGCCGCTTGCGTTACGCCCAGCAGAAACTGCAGCGACTGCTGGCCGAGGAGGTACCCGCATGATCGACCCCAAACACACCCCGGACCTCGACGACGAAAGGCTTGTCGAGCATTTCCGCCAACACGCCAGCGGCGAGCCGCCGGCCTCCCTGGACGCCTTCATCCTCGCCACCGCCCGTCGCGAAGCCCCCGCGCCTGCGCCCACCCTGTGGCAACGCTGGCTGCAGATGTGCCAACAGCCGCGCTGGCAGATGGCATTCGCCACGGTCGCCGGTGTGGCACTGATGATCGGCCTGGTGCTGCGTTCACCCGTGCCCCACGACGAGCTGGCCTCACCTGCCTCGATGGAGTTTTCCGCCGATTGGCAAGCGCCCGCCGTTGCCGCGGCACCGCCGCCGGCCATGCCCGCCCCCGCACCGATCACCCGCATGGCGCCCCAGGGCGAACTGGCCCGAGCCCCGGCCAGCCCGATGCAGTCCTTGGCGGAAAAGCCAGCGGCGAAAATGAGCAAATCCGCGCCGGCTGCATTGCCGTCGCTGGAGCAAGGCTTGCTGGAAATCCTGCGTTTGCGGCAGGCGGGGGATACCAAGGCTGCAGATGAAAAACTGCTGGCGCTGCACAAACGTTTTCCCAAGGAAGACTTGCCGGCGCGGTTGGAGGCGTTGCGCAAGCCTTGAAGTTGGCAACGTCCGTGGCGAGGGAGCTTGCTCCCGCTGGGCTGCGCTGCAGGAGCTGCCGAAGGCTCGGGCCGCGTTCGGACGATCTTTTGATCTTTCGCTTGAGATTCAAGCGCCAGGGGAAAGATCGCAGCCTCGCTTCGCTCGGCAGCTCCTACAGGCCGAGCGGGAGCAAGCTCCCTCGCCACAAGGCAGCAAAAACAAGAAAACCCGCACAGGGCGGGTTTTTTGGAGAGACTCGTAGACTGTCCGGGACAGGTCTAGCTTTTTCGATATGGTGCACCAGGCGGGATTCGAACCCACGACCCCTGCCTTCGGAGGGCAGTACTCTATCCAGCTGAGCTACTGGTGCAGCGCGGGCGCCATGATACTCATATGCGTGGCAGGCGTCCATGCTGCTGAATCGCCTGCGTTTTTGGGCAGTTCGCCGGGTGTTGGCTACGCTGATCAGAAAAAGCGGGCAAATTCGGCTTTTTCGTTCTTTTTTTCGAACAGCCTATTGTCCTTCACCCCTATCGGCCCTAGGATTCGTTTGAGATTTCAAACGCTCTTGTCTGGGTGCTGAACCGCACGTCTGTGCTTATGTGCGTTATTTCTGTGCTTCAGCCCGGTGAATGATTTCCCTGACGGCAGCCCCCGAGGCGCCTTTCTACAACTCTAATTCGCTCCGCGTGCGCGCGGTGCTGTTAAGGAAAGCCGACATGCAGCTTAAAGACACCCAGTTGTTCCGCCAGCAAGCCTTTATCGATGGCGCTTGGGTCGATGCGGACAATGGTCAGACGATCAAGGTCACCAACCCGGCGACGGGCGAAGTACTGGGCACAGTGCCGAAGATGGGCGCCGCCGAAACCCGTCGCGCGATCGAAGCCGCCGACAAGGCGCTGCCGGCCTGGCGTGCGCTGACTGCCAAGGAGCGCGCCAACAAGCTGCGCCGCTGGTATGAATTGCTGATTGAAAACCAGGACGACCTTGGTCGCCTGATGACCCTCGAACAAGGCAAGCCGCTGGCCGAAGCCAAGGGCGAAATCGTCTATGCCGCCTCGTTCATCGAATGGTTCGCCGAAGAAGCCAAGCGCATCTACGGTGACGTGATTCCCGGCCACCAGCCCGACAAGCGCCTGATCGTGATCAAGCAGCCAATCGGCGTGACCGCAGCCATTACCCCGTGGAACTTCCCGGCCGCGATGATCACCCGCAAGGCTGGCCCGGCCCTGGCTGCCGGTTGCACCATGGTCATCAAGCCGGCTTCGCAAACGCCGTTCTCGGCCCTGGCCCTGGTGGAACTGGCGCACCGTGCCGGCATCCCGCAAGGCGTGCTGAGCGTGGTCACCGGCAGCGCCGGCGACATCGGCGGCGAGCTGACCAGCAACCCGATCGTGCGCAAGCTGTCCTTCACCGGTTCGACCGAGATCGGTCGCCAACTGATGGCCGAATGTGCCAAGGACATCAAGAAAGTCTCCCTGGAACTGGGCGGCAACGCGCCGTTCATCGTGTTCGACGACGCGGACCTGGATAAGGCCGTCGAAGGCGCGATCATTTCCAAGTACCGCAACAACGGCCAGACCTGCGTCTGCGCCAACCGCCTGTACATCCAGGATTCGGTGTACGACGCGTTCGCTGAAAAACTCAAGGTGGCGGTGGCCAAGCTCAAGATCGGCAACGGCCTGGACGATGGCACCACCACCGGTCCGTTGATCGACGGCAAGGCAGTCGCCAAGGTGCAGGAACACATCGCCGATGCCGTCAGCAAAGGCGCGACCGTGCTGTCGGGCGGCAAGGCGATGGAAGGCAACTTCTTCGAGCCGACCATCCTGACCAACGTACCGAAAAATGCCGCCGTGGCGAAGGAAGAAACCTTCGGCCCGCTGGCGCCGCTGTTCCGCTTCAAAGACGAAGCCGAAGTGATCGCGATGTCCAACGACACCGAGTTCGGCCTGGCCTCGTACTTCTATGCCCGCGACCTGGGCCGTGTGTTCCGTGTGGCCGAGGCCCTGGAATATGGCATGGTCGGCGTCAATACCGGGTTGATTTCCAACGAAGTCGCGCCGTTTGGCGGCATCAAGGCTTCGGGCCTGGGCCGTGAGGGTTCCAAATACGGCATCGAGGATTACCTGGAAATCAAATACCTCTGCCTGGGTATCTGATCTGCTTCAAGCGCAAGGGGCACGAGAGCGCTGTCCCTTTGCGCGTTTCACCCGTTCTGTTTCTTGTGGCCGGAACGCTGCGGCAGTCGATCATCGCATGCTGTCGCAGTTGCCTCCCCGCCATGTTATTCCTTGATCCACGCCGCCCTGAGCTGCGAATGAGGACTGTAATGAGCAAGACTAACGCTGACTTGATGGCCCGCCGTATCGCCGCTGTTCCCCGTGGCGTCGGCCAGATTCACCCGATCTTTGCCGAATCGGCGAAGAACGCCACGGTGACCGACGTTGAAGGTCGTGAGTTCATCGACTTCGCCGGCGGTATCGCCGTGCTGAACACCGGCCACGTGCACCCGAAAATCATCGCCGCCGTGACCGCACAGCTGAACAAGCTGACCCACACCTGCTTCCAGGTCCTGGCCTATGAGCCGTACGTGGAACTGTGCGAAAAAATCAACGCCAAGGTCCCGGGTGATTTCGCCAAGAAAACCCTGTTGGTGACCACCGGTTCGGAAGCGGTGGAAAACGCCGTGAAAATCGCCCGTGCCGCCACCGGCCGCGCCGGCGTGATCGCGTTCACCGGCGCTTACCACGGTCGCACCATGATGACCCTGGGCCTGACCGGTAAAGTCGTGCCGTACTCGGCCGGCATGGGCCTGATGCCCGGTGGCATCTTCCGCGCCCTGTACCCGAACGAACTGCACGGTGTGAGCATCGATGATTCCATCGCCAGCATCGAGCGCATCTTCAAGAACGACGCCGAGCCCCGTGACATCGCCGCCATCATCATCGAGCCGGTCCAGGGCGAGGGTGGTTTCTATGTGGCGCCAAAAGCATTCATGCAGCGCCTGCGCGCCTTGTGCGACCAGCACGGCATCCTGCTCATCGCTGACGAAGTGCAGACCGGTGCCGGCCGTACCGGCACGTTCTTCGCGATGGAACAGATGGGCGTTGCCGCCGACCTGACCACCTTCGCCAAATCCATCGCCGGTGGCTTCCCGTTGGCCGGTGTGTGCGGCAAGGCCGAGTACATGGACGCCATCGCACCGGGTGGCCTGGGCGGCACCTATGCCGGTAGCCCGATCGCCTGTGCGGCGGCGCTGGCGGTAATGGACGTGTTCGAAGAAGAACACCTGCTGGATCGTTGCAAGGCCGTGGGGGAGCGCCTGGTGACTGGTCTCAAGGCGATCCAGAAGAAGTACCCGGTCATCGGTGAAGTGCGTGCCCTGGGCGCGATGATCGCCGTGGAACTGTTCGAAAACGGCGACACCCACAAGCCGAACGCCGCGGCGGTGGCCCAGGTGGTGGCCAAGGCGCGGGACAAGGGCCTGATCCTGCTGTCCTGCGGCACTTATGGCAACGTGCTGCGGGTGCTGGTGCCGCTGACCTCGCCGGACGAGCAACTGGACAAGGGCCTGGCGATTATCGAAGAGTGCTTCTCCGAACTCTGAGCCTGTGCGCTGCCCCACAAAAAACCCGCTTCGGCGGGTTTTTTCATATCCGGCATCCGCTCCCTGGCGTTTCGAGCTGTCTGGAACGGCGGTTATTGTCTAAGGTGCATGTATTGCAAGGGAGCGATGCGGCATGACTGCTGTGGATTTACCCGCTGTACCGCGTGTGCTGATCGCCGAGGCCGATCCGGCGTCCAGGGAGCTGCTTGAACAGGTGTTGTCAGGTGTGCGCTGTGATGCCCGGATAGACACGTGCGGCGAAGGGCGGCAGGCCCTTGAGCTGTTGGCTCATCATCCTTACGACCTGGTGATCGCCGACTGGGAGCTGCCAGGTGTCGATGGCCTGAGCATTCTGCGTGGCTTGCGCCAACAGCATCGTACGCCGGCGTTGCCGTTCATCCTTGTGAGCCAGCGTAACGACAGCGCCAGCGTGCGCGAGGTCTTGCCACTGGCGCCGACGGCCTATCTGACCAAGCCCTTGAACCGGGAGAACCTGGCCCAGCGTTTGCTGGGGTTGCTTCTGAGTGGTGAAGACACTTCCAACGCCGCGCCGATTCCAGGGCCGGGACTGACTTTGCCCATCTTTCTGGAGCGTCGGCGTGACCTGTCCGAAGGCGCGCCCCTGATGACCGATGTGCAAGTGGCGATCAAGCGCAGCCTCAACCCCGGCGGCCTGGATCTGAAACTGCTCGAAGAAGAACTGCGCACCGACCCGCAGATCACCGCGGTGCTGATCGCCGCGGCCAACAGCGCTGCCCAGCATCAGGGCGGCGGTCCGGTGCAGACCGTGGCCCAGGCGCTGCACCAGCTCGGCACCGGGCAAAGCATGAACCTGATCCTCGGCCTGACCCTCAAGCGTTGCGCCCGGCTCAGCGTTCCGTGCCTGGCGGACTATGCCGAGCGTTACTGGGAGCTGTCGCTGCACACCGCCGAGTACGCCCGGACGATGGCCCGCTTGCTGGACCTGGAGCAGGAGCGCTGTTACTGCGCCGGGTTATTGCATCGCCTGGGCGACCTGGCGTTATTGCGCTGCCTGGAGGAATGGAAACAGGCCGGTGGCGAGCTGGATGAGCCGGAGGAAGTCGGCGACTCGCTGGAAAAATTCGGCGCCAGTTTCGGCTCGGCATTGCGTGCCCGCTGGCGTTTGCCGTTGGAGCTCAGAGAGCTGATCGCGGCGGTCTATGGCCTGGGTGGCGGGGTCTATTCCCGTGAAGCCTTGGTGATGAACATGGCGGCGCAGATGGCGCATCTGCCCGCCCATGAAGGCCTTGAAGAACTGGCCCGTGGCCGCACGGCGCGGTTGCTGAAGATCGGCTTGCCGGAATTGATGCGGTTGCGCCGTAAATAGCCCACCACCTAACCCTGTGGGAGCGAGCTTGCTCGCGATGGCGCCAGTCCAGACAACCCAGAACCCGTGGCGAGGGAGCTTGCTCCCGCTGGCCTGCGCAGCAGGCCCCCAGCATGCTGACAGGCAGAGCGCGTTGTTTGATTTTACGACTGCTGCGCAGCCGAGCGGGAGCAAGCTCCCTCGCCACAGGGGCTTGGCGATGGTCGGAATTTGGCATCCATCCCGAAACCACTGTGGGAGCGAGCTTGCTCGCGATGGCAGCCTACTGCCGCCCCGTCATTGAATGTCAGACCCTCATCGCGAGCAAGCTCGCTCCCACAGGGTCTGTGGCATGGCTGGATTCAATTGAGCTGCGATTGGCGTCAAGCCGCGATGATGCGGTTCTTCCCCTTGCGCTTGGCTTCGTACATGGCCGCGTCGGCGCGGGCGAACAGGCTGTCGAGGGACTGGTCCTCGGGAGTAATGGCGGTGAGCCCCTGGCTGACGGTAATGCCGAAGGTCTGCTCGCCGCAGCGGAACATCAGCCGCTGGATTTCCCGTTGCAAGCGCTCGGCTACTTGCAAGGCCATGTCGGGGGGGCAGCCGGGGAACACTGCCGCGAACTCTTCGCCACCAATCCGCCCGAACAGGTCACCGCGCCGCAGCACGGATCGGCCGCTTTCGGCGATCTTCTGCAACACGGTATCGCCTTCCTGATGGCCGTAGGTGTCGTTGATTACCTTGAAGTCATCGATGTCCAGCAACAGGAACGCCATGGGCGTCCCTTGTAGCCGCGCCTGCTCGAATTCACGGTGGGCGCATTCGAAGAAATGCCGGCGATTGCTGCTCTGGGTCAGCACATCGGTGGTCGCCAGTCGCTGCAGTTCACTTTCCAGCAGCTTCTTTTCAGTGATGTCCTCGGCGATGCCGACCACGATCACGGGTTGCCCGGGCTCGGCCTGACGGTTGATGAAGCACTTGTCGCTCAGCCAGCGGACCTGGCCGTCGCCGGCGATGATGCGGTATTCACGGTCTTCGACGGCGCCCTTGACCAGCACCTCGGCCAGGCTGCGTTCGGCGTACTCCAGGTCGTCGGGGTAAATTGCGTCGCGCCATTCGTTGTAGTCCGCCAGGACCAGGCCGGCGGGACGGCCGAAGATGCGCTCATAGGCGGGGCTGACATACAGCACTTGCCGGGTTTCCCAGTTGAACGCCCAAAGCACGGCATTGACGCTGACCAGCAGCGAGCTGAACAGTTGCTCGCGCTCGCTCAGTCGCGCCACTTCACCCTGGGCATGCATCAGCGCCATGAGCGTCTGGGCCGCCTCGGGCCAATGAGGTAGGGAGTAATCCTGCAGGTTCTTGTCGACCATCGGCACAAATCTCAAAGAGCGTGCACTGCTGTGGGTTCGCACGCACTTTTCTCCAAAGCCCGCCTGGATGGCGAAGTGCTCTTTGAGATAGGGGATTTGGGACGAAGTTCCTTTTCAGGCGACGAAGGGCGGGGGATTTAGCGAGTCAGATACCAAGTGTTGAACCTGTGGCGAGGGAGCTTGCTCCCGCTGGGCTGCGGAGCAGCCCCAAGACGGTCAATTCAATTGATCTGATGCACCGAGTCAGCAGGTTTCAGGGCTGCTGCGCAGCCCAGCGGGAGCAAGCTCCCTCGCCACAAGAAGCCATATTCACCGCCTTGGTGGTCAGGCCGTGGCAGGCCGTAGCGAGTAGGTCTTGAGCTGATCGGCAAAGTCGCGCAGGGACTGGATGCCACTGGCCTCGGCTTCGCTGACCCATTCCTTGATGGCGGCGAGCATGTCGTGGCCGTTGCTGCTGGTCTTGACCCAGATCTGCTGCAAGGCCAGGCGTTTCTCGTAGATCACCTTCAGCGCCTGGCTGTGTTCGAGCATGTTCTGGATGCGCACATGGTGACGTTCGTCCAACAGGCTGGTCTCCCGCGACAGCAGGCGTTTGGCCCGGTGGAACTGGTGACGCACCGAGTGATCGACCTTCTCCAGTTCCTGCTTGACCAGCGGCGCAATGACCAGCCGGCGGTACTGCGCCATGATCTGGAAGCGGTTGTTGAGGATCGCCATGGCCGTGTCCATGTCCAGGTGGCCCTTGCCTTCGACCCGGTGGGCGATCGGCGCAACGCGCTGGACCTTGGCCAGGCGCAGGAAACTGAAGACCTTGATCCAGGCCCAGCCCAGGTCGAACTCCCATTTGCGCACCGACAGCTTGGCCGAGTTGGGGTAGGTGTGGTGGTTGTTGTGCAGTTCTTCGCCGCCAATCAGGATGCCCCAGGGCACCAGGTTGGTCGCCGCGTCGCGGCATTCGAAGTTGCGATAGCCCACGGCATGGCCCAGGCCATTGACCACGCCGGCGGCCCAGACGGGGATCCACATCATCTGGATGGCCCAGATGGTGATACCGATGGTGCCGAACAGCAGCAGGTCGATGACGCCCATGATCGCCACACCCAGCAGCGGAAAGCGGCTGTAGAGGTTGCGCTCGATCCAGTCGTCGGGGCAGTTCTTGCCGTAGATGCGCAGGGTCTCGGGGTTTTCCGCCTCGGCGCGGTACAGCTCGGCGCCTTTGCGCAACACCGTGGACAAACCCTTGATGACCGGGCTGTGGGGGTCATCCTCGGTTTCGCATTTGGCGTGGTGCTTGCGGTGGATGGCGGTCCACTCGCGGGTGTTCTGCGCCGTGGTCAACCACAGCCAGAAGCGGAAGAAATGTTTGAGACCGGCGTTGAGCTCCAGGGAGCGATGCGCCGAATAACGGTGCAGGTAGACCGTGACGGCAATGATTGTGACGTGGGTCATCAGCAGGGTGACTGCCACCAGTGACCAGGCCGACAAGCCAAGAAAACCTTCGTACCACATAGGCTGTAGGGCCCTCGATAAAGATAGAAACCGCCGTTGCATTATCACCAGCCCCACAGATAAAACCAGTCGGCCTTTCAGATAAGAGTGGCTGAATGTTTCTTCCTCTATAATCCCATCACTTTGTAGGGACATGGATGGCCGAATGCCTGCCTATCAACGCAGTGCCGTGCGCGTAGCGCTGCTTTACCTCGTGCTGTCAGTCACCTGGCTGCAGCTGATTGGTTATTTATTGAGCAGTTTCTTCGATCAATTCGCTGACAGGCAGCGTTGGCTGCTGATCAATGGTTATGCCTGGGTGCTGCTCAGCGCCGGGCTGATCTTCCTGGCCCGGGCACGGATCTCGCGGTTTTTCGCCAAGGGTGAGCACGGCGTCGATCGCGAGCGCCTGCGCCAGGCCGCGGCCGTCTTCGATTGCACCCGCGAAGGGGTGTTGGTGACGGACCGCAATGGCTTGATCGTGCATGTGAACCGGGCGTTCATGGCGATCACCGGTTATGCCCGGGACGAAGTACTGGGCCAGCGCCCCAATCTGTTCAAGTCCGGTCGCCATGGGCCGGAGTTCTATCGCGACATGTTTGCCGCCCTGACCAGCCAGGGCGAGTGGAGCGGTGAGATCTGGAACCGACGTAAAAGTGGTGAGATCTATCCGCAATGGCAGACGATTCGTGTCATTCACGACGATAACGACCAGGTCAGTCATTATGTCGCGGTATTTTCGGACATCAGCGCCATCAAGGATTCGGAGCATGAGCTGGCGCACCTGGCCCATCACGACCCGCTGACAGGCCTGCCAAACCGGCTGCTGTTTTCTGATCGCGCGGAGCAAGCCGTGGCTTCGGCGCAGCTTCACAAGCGCGGATGTGCGCTTCTGCTGCTGGATCTGGATCATTTCAAGAACATCAACGACAGCCTTGGGCACAACGTCGGTGACGAGTTGCTCAAAGGCGTGGCCGAGCGTTTTCTCGGGCTGTTTGCACCGGGTATAACCCTGGCGCGACTAGGCGGTGACGAGTTCGCGGTGCTCGCGGAAAACTGCTCGCAGCCAGGTCAGGCGGCGGCCTTGGCCCGGCGTATCCTCGATGCACTGAAAGAGCCGGTGCAGCTCGGCGACCAGTCCTTGTTTATCAACGCCAGCATCGGTATCAGCCTGTTCCCCGGTGATGCCCTCAGCGCCGGGCAATTGCTGCGCAACGCCGACTCGGCGCTGTTCAAGGCCAAGAGCGCCGGGCGCGACGGCTACGCCCTGTACACCGAAGAGCTCACCGCCCACGCCCAGCAACGGGTCGAAATTGCCTTCGAACTGCGTCGTGCGCTGCAACAGCAAGAGTTGCGTGTTCATTACCAACCGGTACACGACCTGGCGAGCAGCCGTTTGATCGGTGTCGAGGCGCTGGTGCGTTGGGAGCATCCGACGCGGGGGCTGGTGTCGCCGGCTGAGTTCATTCCCATCGCCGAGCGTACCGGGCTGATTGCCCAGATCGACGCCTGGGTCATGGACCAGGCCTGTCGGCAGATGTGCCGGTGGCAACAGGCGGGTGTGGCGCTGTCGTTCATCGCCGTCAACGTCTCGAGTCGGTTGTTTGCTCGTCGTGAGTTGTATGACCAGGTCGCCCAGGTATTGCACGACACGGGCCTGGATCCGGCGTGTCTGGAGCTGGAAGTGACGGAAAGCGCGGTGATGGAAGACCCGGAGGTGGCGCTGGAGCAGATGCATCGCCTGCGGGAGTTGGGCGTGCGGCTGGCCATCGACGATTTCGGCACGGGCTATTCGTCGCTGCTGCGGCTCAAGCGTTTGCCGGTGCAGAAGCTCAAGATTGATCAGGGTTTCGTCGCGGGGTTGCCGTGGGATGAGGATGACGCCGCGATCGTCCGGGTGATCATTGCCTTGGCCCATAGCATGGGGATGCAAGTGCACGCCGAAGGAATCGAGCAGCGTGAGCAAGCGGCGTTTTTGCTTGGGCTGGCGTGTGAGCTGGGGCAGGGCTACTGGTTCGGCCGGCCCGTCGCGGCGGCGCAGTTGGATTGGGAGCGGGCGCCGGTTATTGCTTGATCGCCAGTGGTATTGATGTTGGTTGACCCACCGCCATCGCGAGCAAGCTCGCTCCCACAATGGATGGGCGTTGAATTTGAGATTTGGTTCGACGCAGGACCCTGTGGGAGCGCAATGCTGTTCACTCAAGGCAATCGATAAACCCGTGGCGAGGGAGCTTGCTCCCGCTGGGCCGCGAAGCGGCCCCAAAACCTGCCAATTGCGGCGTATCAGACACACCGCACCCGCCGGTTTACGACTGCTTCGCAGCCGAGCGGGAGCAAGCTCCCTCGCCACAGGGTCATCATTTTTCTTAAGTGAACGGCATTACCTGTGGGAGCGAGCTTGCTCGCGATGGCGTCGGCTCAGCTTGCATCAGAGCAAAGCGCTACCCCTTGGCCCCAGGCGCCACCGCCTCCTTGGTTTCCAAATGATCCAACGCCCGCTCAACCAGCGACTGCACCCCATCGGCCATCCGGCTGATTGCCAAGGCGACGCAGCGGCGTGAGTCATCCACGTCGTCAGCCAGGTCGGCGGCGATGGTGCTGATGGAGAGCAGGTCTTCGGAGGCGTTGGCGAGCAGGGTTTCGGTGTCGATGTGGGGGGACACGATGAAGAGTTGGTTTTTGTCGGGTTCGGGCGGTGAGGCGGGCTTGGGCTTGAGGTAGTAGTCGAGGGCGCGGGTGGCGGCGTCATCGAGCTTTTTTTCTTCCTGTGCTTGGACGCGGGATTTGTGGCCGTTTTGCGGTGGATTCGGCGTAGGTTTGAACATGGGTAGGTTTCCTATAGAGAACCGCCCTGGATCGCTTGCACGCAATGAAGGGTGGCAGCTGTGTGCGAGTGTGCAAGACCGAGCAACCATACCCAAAACTCGGCAGATCCGAAGATCTCCCGAACACAGCCGCCATAAAACACGGGCGCGAACGCGCCACGAATGGCTAGAAGCATTAAGGGTTGGTGTTTTACCCGGACTTGCACGTCCGTGTCACCGTTTTTTGCGATGACGAACCAAGGTTAGCGCTGCAAAACCAGGGTGCCTAGTTCATGCACAGCCCTACGTCTTGAAGGAAATCTCCGAGGAATGGGCGGGGAAAAAGCCCCCAATCACTCCTGCCGTAGGACGTTGGCTACTTTCTGTAATTTTGGTTATATAAAAATTCTTAAATAGTCTTTTTAAGAATATCTGCACTTATCTAGTATTGCTCCCACGCCGCAAGCAGTGCCGCCCACTGCCAGGCATTCATTCAAAGGAGCAGCAGCATGAGCGCATCTCTACGTAGCGTTGACGGCCAGGACGAAGCAACCATCTTGCGCGAGATCCAGAGCGCGTTGCGCGACCTGCGTTTTGGGGCAGTGGAAATCACTGTGCATAACGCCCAGGTGGTGCAGATCGAACGCAAGGAAAAATTCCGCTTGCAGCAACCCAGTCATAAGCCGTCTTGAAAGCCAAAAGATCGCAGCCTTCGGCAGCTCCTACGGGGGCTAGGTGTAGGAGCTGCCGAAGGCTGCGATCTCTTACTAAAAGCCAAACGAATTTCCAGAAGTCATAAGAAAACCAGAATTCCAGGAGCTTTCACCATGTCGCCCATTCGTCGTTATGCCCTGGCCGCACTGGCCAGTGCTGTTTTTGCAGGTTCCGCCGTTGCCAAGGATTACGAGTTGCTCAACGTGTCCTACGACCCGACGCGCGAGCTGTACCAGGATTACAACGCCGAATTCGTCAATTTCTGGAAGAAGGCGCACCCGGACGACAGCGTGAAGATCCAGCAGTCCCATGGTGGCTCGGGCAAGCAAGGCCGGGCGGTGATCGATGGTCTGCGCGCCGACGTGGTGACCCTGGCCCTGGCCGGCGACATCGATGAAATCGCCAAGCTGGGCAAGTCCCTGCCGGCGGACTGGCAAACCCGCCTGCCGGACGCCAGCACGCCCTACACCTCGACCATCGTGTTCCTGGTGCGCAAGGGCAACCCCAAGGGCATCAAGGATTGGGATGACCTGATCAAGAACGACGTGTCGGTCATCACCCCGAACCCGAAGACCTCCGGCGGCGCTCGCTGGAACTTCCTCGCCGCCTGGGCCTATGGTCTGAAGGCCAATGGGGGTGACGAAGCCAAGGCCAAGGAATACGTGCAGGCGCTGTTCAAGCACGTGCCGATCCTCGACACCGGCGCTCGTGGCTCGACCATTACTTTCGTCAACAACGGTCAGGGCGACGTGTTGCTGGCCTGGGAAAACGAAGCCTTCCTGGCGCTGAAAGAAGACGGTGGCGCCGAAAAATTCGACATCGTCGTGCCGTCGCTGTCGATCCTCGCCGAACCGCCGGTGGCGGTGGTGGACAAGAACGCCGAGAAGAAGGGCAATGCCGAGATCGCCGAAGCGTACCTCAAGCACCTCTATAGTCCGGCCGGCCAGGAAATCGCCGCGAAAAACTACTATCGCCCGCGTGACAAGGATGTGGCCGCCAAGTACGCCCGGCAATTTCCAAAGGTGGAGCTGGTGACCATCGACAAGGACTTCGGCGGCTGGAAAACTGCCCAGCCGAAATTCTTCAACGATGGCGGCGTGTTCGACCAGATCTATCAGGCGCAGTAAGCTGAAATAGTGCGCAATTCATGTGGGAGCGAGCTTGCTCGCGAAGGCGGTGGCACAGTCAATAACCCTGTTGCCTGATACACCGCTTTCGCGAGCAAGCTCGCTCCCACAGGTTCCGCACCCTGCGAGCTCTCAACCAAGGACCTTTATGTCGCGTCGCATATCCCCCGTCATACCCGGCTTCGGGCTGACGCTGGGCTACACTCTGGTGTACCTCAGCCTGATTGTGCTCATCCCCCTGGCGGCGATGTTCGTGCATGCCGCTCAACTCACCTGGGAACAATTCTGGGCGATCATCTCGGCGCCCCGGGTGCTGGCAGCCTTGAAGCTCAGTTTCGGCACCGCCCTGTACGCCGCGATCATCAACGGCGTGATCGGTACGCTGCTGGCTTGGGTGCTGGTGCGCTACACCTTCCCCGGCCGCAAGATCATCGACGCAATGATCGACCTGCCGTTCGCCCTGCCCACCGCCGTGGCCGGTATCGCGCTGACGGCGTTGTACGCGCCGACCGGCCTGGTCGGCCAATTCGCCACTGACCTGGGTTTCAAGATCGCCTATACCCCGCTGGGCATCACCCTGGCGCTGACCTTCGTGACGCTGCCGTTCGTGGTGCGCACGGTGCAGCCGGTGTTGGCCGATATTCCCCGTGAAGTCGAAGAAGCCGCCGCCTGCCTCGGTGCGAAACCGTGGCAGGTATTCCGCCACATCCTCGTGCCGGCGTTGTTGCCGGCCTGGTTGACCGGCTTCGCCCTGGCTTTTGCCCGTGGCGTGGGCGAGTACGGTTCGGTGATTTTCATCGCCGGCAACATGCCGATGAAAACCGAGATCCTGCCGCTGCTGATCATGGTCAAGCTCGACCAATACGACTACACCGGCGCCACTTCCATCGGCGTGCTGATGCTGGTGGTTTCCTTCGTCCTGTTGCTGCTGATCAACCTGCTGCAGCGGCGCATCGAAACCCCATAAGGAGGCGCGAACCATGTCCCAATCGTCTATTTCCGCAGCCTCCACCAACGCTGCCCGTCGTGGCAGTGCGACGTCGCGGCGGGTCTTGATCGGCCTCGGCTGGCTGATTTTTGCGCTGTTCTTGCTGTTGCCACTGTTCATCGTCGTTTCCCAGGGCCTGAAACTCGGGCTGGGGGCGTTTTTTACCGCGATCTTCGAACCCGACGCGCTGTCGGCATTGAAGCTCACCGTGATTGCCGTGCTGATCTCGGTGCCGCTGAACCTGGTGTTCGGCGTCAGTGCCGCGTGGTGCGTAAGCAAATACTCATTCCGTGGCAAAAGCATGCTGGTGACGCTGATCGACCTGCCGTTCTCGGTGTCGCCAGTGATCGCCGGTCTTGTCTATGTGCTGATGTTCGGCGCCCAGGGCCTGTTCGGGCCGTGGCTGTCGGATCACGACATCCAGATCGTGTTTGCGCTGCCGGGCATTGTGCTGGCGACGATCTTCGTCACCGTGCCGTTCGTGGCCCGTGAGCTGATCCCGCTGATGCAGGAACAAGGCACCCAGGAAGAAGAGGCCGCGCGCCTGCTGGGCGCCAATGGCTGGCAGATGTTCTGGCATGTCACCGTGCCGAACATCAAGTGGGGCCTGATTTATGGCGTGGTGCTGTGTACCGCCCGGGCCATGGGTGAGTTCGGCGCGGTGTCGGTGGTGTCCGGGCACATTCGCGGGGTGACCAACACCCTGCCGCTGCACGTCGAGATCCTCTACAACGAATACAACCACGTGGCCGCGTTCGCTGTGGCGAGCCTGTTGCTGATCCTGGCGCTCTTCATCCTGCTGCTCAAGCAGTGGAGCGAAAACCGAATCAACCGCCTGCGCGCCAGCGCCGCGGAGGAATAAGTCATGTCGATCGAAGTCCGTAACGTCAGCAAGAATTTCAACGCCTTCCGGGCCCTGGACGACATCAGCCTGGACATCCAGAGCGGTGAGCTGGTAGCGCTGCTCGGGCCATCCGGTTGCGGCAAGACCACCTTGCTGCGGATCATCGCCGGCCTCGAGACCCCGGACCAAGGCAACATTGTGTTCCACGGCGAGGATGTCTCCGGCCACGACGTGCGTGATCGCAACGTCGGTTTCGTGTTCCAGCACTACGCCTTGTTCCGCCACATGACGGTGTTCGACAACGTTGCTTTCGGCCTGCGCATGAAGCCCAAGGGCCAGCGTCCGAACGAAAGCCAGATCGCGACCAAGGTCCATGAACTGCTGAACATGGTGCAATTGGACTGGCTCGCCGACCGCTACCCGGAGCAGTTGTCCGGCGGCCAGCGCCAGCGTATCGCCTTGGCCCGCGCCTTGGCGGTGGAACCCAAGGTGCTGCTGCTGGACGAACCGTTTGGCGCCCTCGACGCCAAGGTCCGCAAGGAACTGCGCCGCTGGCTGGCGCGGTTGCACGAGGACATCAACCTGACTTCGGTGTTCGTGACCCACGACCAGGAAGAAGCCATGGAAGTCGCCGACCGCATCGTGGTGATGAACAAGGGCGTGATCGAGCAGATCGGCTCGCCGGGGGATGTCTACGAAAACCCGGCCAGCGACTTTGTGTATCACTTCCTCGGCGACTCGAACCGCCTGCACCTGGGAGAGGACCGGCATGTGCTGTTCCGCCCGCACGAAGTCTCGCTGTCGCGCTCGGAACTGGAAGACCACCACGCCGCCGAAGTACGCGACATCCGTCCGCTCGGCGCTACCACTCGGGTGACCCTGAAGGTGGAAGGCCAGAGCGAGCTGATCGAGGCGGAAGTGGTGAAGGACCATGACAGCCTGGTGGGGCTGGCGAAGGGCGAGACGCTGTTCTTCAAGCCGAAGGTCTGGCAGAAAATCGCCAACCTCTAAGAGCAAAAGAACAAGCAAAAGCATCGCGAGCAGGCTCGCTCCCACAGTAGAACTTTAGTGAACACAATATTGGTGTGCATATGGAGAGCCATTGTGGGAGCGAGCTTGCTCGCGATGGCGGTGGAGCAGTCGACACATCGGTGACTGGCCGAGCGCAATCGCGAGCAAGCTCGCTCCCACAGAGGTAGCCTAACCGCTACCTGCGTGGTGTAGCTTTCAGGCGGCCGAACGCTGGTTGCGCAATGCCACCGGCCCGGCGCGCTCTTCGATGGCGTGCTTCAGTTCGCCGCGAAGCCCCAGCAGGAAGCCGGCTTCCACCACCACAAACAGCGGCCCGACAATCAGCCCGGTGAGGTCGTCGACGAACGCCGGCTTGCGGCCTTCGTAATAGTGGCCGACGAACTGGATCACCCAGCCCACCACGAACATGCCCAGGCCACTGCCCAGCCACACCGAGGTGCTTTGCGCGGCAAGGACCTGGCCCAGCCAGACGGCGAGACCCAGCAGCACGGTCATCAGCACGCCTAGGCGCAGTTCCAGGCGCAGGTAGAACCAGGCACTGGCCACCGCCACCAGCAGCGCCGGCGACACCAGCACTGTGCCCACTGGCCAGCCGGGCCGTGACAGCAGCACGGCGACGGCGACGAAGATCAGCGGGATGCCGATGAAGTGGCTGGCGATGTTGCGCGGATCGCGATGATACGCGGCGTATTGACTGAGATGATCGACGAGGCTTTTCATTGTTGTTCCTCCTGAGGTGATGCCTGCATGATGCCCGGGTATCACCAGGCGTTCTGTCAGTTAGCCGACACTTGTCCCGGAGTTTCCATGAATTCCCATCCCTGGCACTCACACCTGATGGCCGGCCACTGGTACAGCCATCTGCCTGCTGAGTTACAGAATAGTCTGCTGGGCATGGCGCGGGTGCGCCATCTGCCGCCGGGCCATCGGCTGTTCCAGCGCGGCGATCCACCCTGCGGGCTGTATGCCGTGCTGGAAGGCGCGGTGCGCGTCGGTGCGGTGAACGAACAGGGCAAGGAGGCGTTGCTGAGCGTGGTGGAAGCGCCTCACTGGTTCGGTGAAATCTGCCTGTTCGATGGCCAGCCACGGACCCATGATGCGGTCGTGGTGGGTCAAGGCGTGCTGCTGCACGTGCCCCAGGCGCCGTTGTTGGCTTTCCTGCAGGAGCAACCGATCCACTGGCGGCATCTCGCCTTGTTGATGAGCCACAAACTGCGCCTGGCGTTCATCAACCTCGAACACCTGAGCCTGATGCCGGCCCCGGCCCGCTTGGCCCATCGCCTGCTGATGATCGCCGAAGGCTACGGCGAAACCGAACCGGCCCGGCGGGTCCTGCAACTGCCTCAGGAACAACTGGCGCTGATGCTCTCGCTGTCACGCCAGACCACCAACCAGATCCTCAAGGACCTGCAGGCCCAGGGCATTCTTCACCTGGGCTACGGCGAGATCGAAATCGTCGACATTGAACGGTTGCGAGCCCTGACCACAATCTAAAAGCCGACGCGGCATCCGTGGCGAGGGAGCTTGCTCCCGCTGGCCTGCGCAGCAGGCCCCAGCAATCTACAGGCGGATCGCATAGGCCGGTTTTGCGACTGCTGCGCAGTCGAGCGGGAGCAAGCTCCCTCGCCACGGGCTTGGGTTGTCTGGGCGAAAGTCATCGCGAGCAAGCTCGCTCCCACAGGGGTTAGGTGTTGTCGCAGCTATTGCGGTCACACCGCTTCCAATGTGGGAGCGAGCTTGCTCGCGATAGGGCCAGCCCAGGCACTGCAAATCCCTAGCGCAACCCATCCCGGAACTGCCCCGGCGTCATGCCGGTCCAGCGTTTGAAGGCGCGGCTGAAGCTGCTGGCGTCGGCAAAGCCCAGCAGGTAACTGACTTCGCTCAGCGAGCATTGCGGATCGCGCAGGTGCAGCAATGCAAGGTTTTCCCGGCATTCGTTGAGCAGTGCGTCGAAGCGGCAGCCTTCGTCGGCCAGGTGCCGTTGCAGGCTGCGCAGGCTCAAGTGCATGGCCTGGGCGATGCGTTCGGCGCTGGGCTCGCCTTCGGGCAGTTGCGCCTCGATGGCCGCGCGAACCTTGCGCTCCCAGGTCAGTGGCTGGAGCTGGGCGAGGGTGCGTTCGAGCACGGTTTCGTTGTGTTCGGCCAGTTCCGGGTTGGCGTCGTCCAGGTGGCTGTCGAAGTCGCTGAGGTTGAACTCCAGGCAATCCTGGGCGGCGCCAAAATGCACTGGCGAGCGGAACACCTTGTGCCACGGGCTGGGGTCGGTCGGTTCCGGACGCCGCAGGTACACCGCCAGCGGTGCGTAATCGCGGCCGAGACGGTTGCGGCAGGTGCGCACGTAAATCGCCGCGAACGCATCGATGGCTTCAAACGCCGGCGCCGGCCGGCCCGGGGGCACATCGAGGCTGAAGCGGTAGCGGTCTTCGCCACGGCTCAATTGCAGGGCCAGGGCATCGCTGACCACGGGGTGATAACGCACGATCCGCTCGAACACTTCCCTCAGGCTGCCACTGGCCACCAGGGCATAGCCCAATGCGTGGAACGTGGTGGGGCTGACGAAGCGCGACACCCGCAGGCCGATGGCCGGGTCGCCGCTGGCCTGCACCGCCAATGCCCACAGGCGCGTGGTGGCCGAGAGCGGGTAGCGGGCGTTCGGGTCGTCCATCCATTGCGGGTCGAGGCCGGCCTCGACGCACAAGGCATGGCTGTCCAGGCCCAGCGCATCGAGCTGTTTGCGCAGGGCGCGGGTCCAGCTGGCGAGGGAAGTCGGTTCCGTCATGACGATTGGCGCTTGCGGTCAACAGGTTGGCGTTTACGGCTACCACCCCGTGGGACAACGCCCGGCAGGATGAGCACATCTCTAACAGAGGATGTAAGCCATGCACGGCACTTGCGCAAGCCCCGAGCGATTGAATGCACAACAACGAGCGGCCCATATTCGCCAGGTGGTCCTGGCCCGGGGTGAGGAATTGCGTCAGCGCTATCCGATCCTGCGTCATCAGGATGCGCTGGGTGCGGGCATCCTGGCGTTCGCCCTGGCGGGGATGATCGGTTCGGCGCTGCTCTACCTCAATGGTGACCTGGCTGGCTGGGCGTGCCTGTTGCTCAACGCGTTTTTCGCGTCCCTGACCCACGAGCTGGAACACGACCTGATCCACAGCATGTATTTTCGCAAGCAGCGCCTGCCCCACAACTTGATGATGGGCCTGGTGTGGCTGGCGCGGCCGAGCACCATCAACCCGTGGATCCGCCGCCACCTGCACCTCAACCATCACAAGGTGTCCGGCAGCGAGGCTGACATGGAAGAGCGGGCCATTACCAACGGCGAACCCTGGGGGCTGGCGCGGTTGCTGATGGTCGGCGACAACGTGATGTCGGCCTTCATCCGCCTGCTGCGGGCCCGGACCTGGGCGCACAAGCGCAGCATTCTCAAGCGCACGCTGAAAGTTTATTTTCCGCTGGCGCTACTGCACTGGGGCGCTTGGTATGTGTTCCTCGGTTTCCACGGGGTCAACGGCGTCGCCAGCCTGATGGGCGCTTCAATTGACTGGTCGGCAAGCACGCTGGCAACGATGCAGGTGATCGACATCGCGGCGGTGGTGATCATCGGGCCGAACGTGTTGCGCACCTTTTGCCTGCATTTCGTCAGCTCGAACATGCACTACTACGGCGACATCGAGCCGGGCAATGTCATCCAGCAAACCCAGGTACTCAACCCGTGGTGGTTGTGGCCGTTGCAGGCGTTCTGCTTCAACTTCGGCAGCAGCCATGGCATTCATCATTTCGTGGTGAGGGAGCCGTTCTACATTCGCCAACTGACGGTGCCGGTGGCCCATAAGGTGATGCGCGAGATGGGCGTGCGGTTCAATGACTTTGGTACGTTCGGGCGGGCGAATCGGTTTGCTGGCGAGGAAGGTGTTGCGAGGGAAGAGACGGAGGCGGTTCAGGCCTGATCGCTCCCTTATGAGCGACGATAAACCCGTGGCGAGGGAGCTTGCTCCCGCTCGGTTGCGTAGCGACCGCAAGATTTTGGGGCTGCTGCGCAGCCCAGCGGGAGCAAGCTCCCTCGCCACGGGGAATGAATCAAGTTTGAAAGCAGGTCAGAACTGGTAACTCACCGTCGCCGCCACATTGCGCTCTTCGCCCATATAGCAATAACTCAGGCTGGCGCACGAAGCGACGTAGGTTTCGTTGGTCAGGTTGTTCGCGTTCAGGCGCATATCCACGCCTTTCAAGCCGACCTTGCCCAGGTCATACCCCACCGAGGCATCGAACAGTGTGTAGGACGGCACCTTCATGGTGTTCTCCGCATCGGCCCAGCTGTAGCCGACATAGCGCACGCCGCCGCCCAGGCGCAGGCCATCGAGAGCGCCGCTGTCGAACTTGTAGTCAGCCCAGAGCGAGGCCATGTGGCGCGGAGCCTGGGTCGGTGAGTTGCCTTTGTTTTCGATGATGTTGGTGGGCGTGCTGAGGGTACTGACCATCGATTTCGAGTATTCGATGTCGGTGAAGGTGTAGCTGCCCAGCACCTTGAATTGTTCGGTCAACTGCAGGTGCGCTTCCAGTTCCAGGCCTTGGGAGCGTACGGCACCGACGGCGCGGTAGAAGTTTTCCTGGGGCAGTTTGGTCGCGAGGTTTTCCTGGTCGATGCGGAACAGCGAAGCGGTGTAGAGATCATCGGTGCCGGGTGGTTGGTACTTCAGGCCCAGTTCCCATTGCTTGCCATCGGTGGGCGCCAGTGGATTGCCGGCGCTGTCGGCATAGGAGTTCGGGTTGAACGACTCGGAATAACTGATGTACGGCGCCAGGCCGTTGTCGAACAGGTACAGCGCACCGACCCGGCCAGTGAGCTTGGTGCGTTTGTCGTTGATCTCGGTGCCTGCCGGGCGACCGAACTCGGCGATGCGGTTCTCATCCGAGGTTTGGACCCAGTCCTGGCGCAGGCCCAGGGAGAAGCGCCATTTGTCCATTTCGATCAGGTCTTGCAGGTACACGCCGGTCTGCTCCAGGCGCCGCAGGTAGCTGGTGGGGCTGTAGTAGGTGATGGCCGAGTTACCGTAGACCGGGTCGAAGGCATTGATCGGCGCGAGGCTGCCGCTGGTCCAGTCGACCACGGTTTTGCGCCGCTGGTAGTCGGCGCCCATCAGCACGGTGTGCTTGGTCGCGCCGGTAAAGAATTCGGCCTGCAGCATGTTGTCGACGATGAAGGCGTGGAGTTTTTCTTCGGCGCCCGTGTAATAGCGGTTCAGCTCGTTGCTGGTGGGGGTGGTCCAGTCGTAGGCATAGACCTGATCGTTGGTGACGTCGGAGTCCAGGTAACGGAAGTTCTGCCGGGCGGTGAAGACGTCGTTGAAACGGTGCTCGAACTGGTAGCCGAACGACTGCTGGTCGCGTTCGTAACCGTCGACGCCCGGCTCGCCTTCGAAGAAGTTTTCGGAGATTCGCCGGCCGTTGCGCTGATGCAAGGTGCCGTCGGCCGGCATGCCGCCGTGGTAGCCGCCGTCGGGGTCATGCTGCAGGTAGGCCTGGAGCGTCAGCGAGGTGTCTTCGCTGAAGTCGATGTTCACCGTGGGCGCGAGGGCGAAGCGCTTTTCCTTGTTGTGGTCGAACTGGGTATCGGACGTGTCCGCCAGGCCGACCAGGCGATAGGTGATGCGTTTGTCGTCATCCACCGGGCCGCTGAAATCAAAGCCCATGCCCCGTTGGCCCTGGGTGCCGACCGTGGCCTGGATCTGGTGATAGGCCTCGTACAGGGGCTTTTTGCTGGTCAGCGCCACCAGGCCGCCGGGCGAACTGCGGCCATAGAGCACCGACGACGGCCCCTTGAGGATATCGACTCGCTCGAGGAAATACGGATCGACCTGGATGGAGCTGTAGGTGCCGCTGTCGCCCATGGACTTGAGGCCGTCGAGGTAGATGTTATCCACCGAGCCGTCGTTGAAGCCGCGCATCGCCACGTAGTCGTAGCGATGGGTGGCGCCGTAGGGGTTGGTCAGCACGCCGGGGGTGTAGCGCATGGCCTGGGACACGGTTTGCGCGCCCTGGTCGTCCATTTGCTCGCGGGTCACCACGGAGACGCTCTGGGAGGTTTCCCGCAGGGCGGTACTGGTCTTGGTGGCGACCTGGCTGTGGGTGGCGTTGTAGCCTTCCATGCTGCCCAGCGCGTTACCCAGGGCGAAGCCCTTGATGTCGGTGCTCGGCAGTTCCAGGGTGCTGCCAGCGGTCTCGGTTTGCAGCACGTAGCTGCTGCCATCCTGGCTGACGGCAACCAGTCCCGAGCCACTGAGCAACTGGTTCAGGGCCTGGTCGGGCGAGTATTCGCCCTTGAGCCCCGGTGACTGGACGCCGCCGGTTTGCGCCGGGGTGCTGGCCAGGGTGATCCCGGCTTGGCGGGCGAACTGGTTCAGTACATCGCTCAGCGGGCCGGGGGCAATGTTGTAGCTCTGGCGGCTGGCGGTCACGCCGTCTTGTGCGGCCACCGCGAGCATCGGCACCACGCTGACCCCCAGCGCCGTGGAGAACAGCGCGGCATGAATGGCCTGGCGCAACAGGCCCGGTTGCGAAGAGAAGCCGAAGGGGTTCTTGAGAAGTACGCGCTCAGTCATTGTAGGTTCCGTTGGAGTCGCTGAAGGCCGATAAGGGTTGCTTACTGTCCTAGCCGGACGCCGGCCTGAAACCCGCCAAAAAAAATCAGGCCAGGCGTTCCACCGTGGTCCACCAACGGGTTCGATAGCGGATCTGCACCGGGAGCGTGCGTGGCAGGACGGCGAGCAACTTGTCGGTGTCCTCCAAGCGGAAAACCCCCGACAACCGCAGGTCGGCAATCGACGCTGCGCAGTTCAGATAGCCTGGGCGGTAGCGGCCTACTTCGTTGAGAAAATCTGCCAGGCGCATGTTGCGCGTGACGATCAACCCGTCGGCCCAGGCCCCTGCGTCCATGTCCAGCGGTGGCGCCAGGGTCGCTGTCGCTGCGGTGATCAAGTAGCTTTGCCCGGCTTCCACCTGGATGGGCGAGCCATCGCTGTTTGGGTGCGAACGGATAACCACCCGCCCGCTGGTGACGCTCAGGCGTGTGCAATCGCTGTCTTGGCGCACGACGAAACGCCCCTCCAGCCCTTCGAACAGCCCATGGCGGCTTTTCACCAGCAGTGGGCGCCCGGGGTCGCGGCCACAGGTGACCATGATTTCGCCGCGGGCCAGGGTGATCAGGCGCTGCTGGGCGGTGAAATCCAGGTCGGCGGCGCTGTGGGTATTGAGTTCCAGCCGCGTGCCATCTGGCAATTGGAACCCTCGGCGCTCACCGGTGGCAGTGGCGAAATCGGCATTCCACGACTGCCAGCCCAGGTCCTTGCCCAGCCACGCCGCACCGCCCATCAGGGCGACGCCCGACAGCAGCTTCAGGGCCTGGCGACGACTGAGGCGCTGGGCACTGTTTTCCAGGGTGTCCAGGGCGATGTGGGCACCGGGTACCGCCCGCAGGTTCGAGGTTATTTCGCTGTGCAGCGATTGCACCCGTTGCCAGGCCAGCTCGTGTTCAGGATGGGCGGCACGCCAGGTGTCGCATTGTTGGCGCAGTGTCGGGTGGGTGGCGTGGTTGCGCAGGCGCAGCAGCCAGTTGATCGCCTGCCTGACGACCTGTTGCGACGGGCCGTTGCGGCGGCTCTGCAAGTGATCCGCCGGCTCAGCTTTCATAGCGCAACACGTAGCAGTGGTACAGCGCATCGGCGACGTAGCGCTCCACCGAGCGCAACGAAATGCCCATCTGTTCGGCAATCTGCTTGTACGTCAGGCCTTCGCATTGGGCCAACAGAAAGGCCTTGCGGACTTTCGGCTTGAGGCCTTCGAGCATCCTGGCAATGGCTTCGAGCAATTCCAGGATCAAGGCCTGGGCTTCGGCGCCGGGGGTTTCGGCTTCCGGCAGGTGCGCTATGGTTTGAAGGTAGGCGCGTTCGATTTCTTCCCGCCGCCAATGGTCGATCACCAGGCCTTGGGCGATGGTGCGTAAAAAGGCGCGTGGGGCCCGAAGCTCTGGGCGTTCGCTACGCTGCAACAGGCGCACGAAGGTGTCCTGGGCCAGGTCGGCCGCATCGGCGGCATTGCCCAAGCGGGTGCGCAGCCATGTGTTGAGCCAGCCGTGATGCTGGCTGTAGAGCGCCTGTACTGCAAACTCGGGAGATGACATGGACGCGACGGCCTGGATGTTACGAATGATAACGTGTCGCATTGTCATCAGCCGCCGGCGAATTTGCAACCACCGTTCGACCCGGCGAGCCTCCCGTCGCCTATTTGTACAAATGCCTAATTATTTGTACAAGCTTGCCGACAGAGTGGATATGCGTGCACCAAAGTGGAGCAAGTGACAAGACTGCCCGCGCTGTTACATGGAACGTTGCAACCTGGAATGCACCCCCACTCCTTGCATGAGAAGCCCCATCGATGAATCTAAAGTTCAGCCACAAAATCCTTCTTGCCGCCTCTGGTGTGGTGGTTTTGGCTTTTGCCCTGTTCACGCTCTACAACGATTATTTGCAGCGCAACACCATCGGTAGCAGCCTGGAGTCGTCCATCGAGCAATCCGGCGACCTGACGGCCAGCAGCATCCAGAACTGGATGAGTGGGCGGATCCTGGTATTGGAAAACCTGGCGCAAAACATCGCGCATCAGGGCACTGCTGCAGATCTGCCGGGGCTGGTGGATCAGCCGGCGCTGACGTCGAACTTCCAATTCACTTATGTGGGCCAGGCCAACGGTGTCTTCACTCAACGCCCGGACGCCAAAATGCCTGACGGCTACGACCCGCGTCAGCGCCCTTGGTACAAGCAGGCAGTGAGCGCCGATAAAACCATGTTGACCCCGCCCTACCTGGCGGCGGTGGGTGGCCTGGTGGTGACCGTGGCCCTGCCGGTGAAGCACAACGGCGAATTGCTTGGCGTGGTGGGCGGCGACCTGAGCCTGGAAACCCTGGTGAAAATCATCAACTCCGTGGACTTCGGTGGCATTGGCCATGCGTTCCTGGTCAGTGGCGACGGTCAGGTGATCGTCAGCCCCGACAAGGACCACGTGATGAAAAACCTCAAGGACATCTACCCAGGTACGCCGGTGCGCATTGGCAAGGGTATCCAGGAGGTCGAGCTGAACGGCCAGAACCGTATCCTTTCGTTCACCCCGGTGACCGGCCTGCCGAACGCCGAGTGGTACATCGGCCTGTCGATTGATGAGGCCAAGGCCTACGCGCCGTTGAGCCAGTTCCGTACGTCGGCGCTGATCGCGATGTTTGTCGCGGTGGCGGCGATTGCCTTGCTGCTGAGCCTGTTGATCCAGGTGCTGATGCGCCCGTTGACCACCATGGGCCGTGCCATGCAGGACATCGCCCAGGGCGAAGGCGACTTGACCCGGCGCCTGGTGGTGCAGGGCAAGGATGAGTTCGCGGTGCTGGGTGGTTCGTTCAACCAGTTCGTGGAGCGGATTCACGCGTCGATCGCGGAAGTGTCTTCCGCCACCCGCCAGGTGCATGACCTGTCGCAGCGAGTGATGACCTCCTCCAACGCTTCGCTCGTCGGCTCGGATGAGCAGAGCGCCCGCACCAACAGTGTGGCAGCGGCCATCAACCAGTTGGGCGCCGCCACCCAGGAAATCGCCCGCAATGCCGCCGATGCCTCGCAACAGGCCAGCGGTGCCAGCGAACAGGCCGATGACGGTCGCCAGGTGGTGGAAAAAACCATCCAGGCCATGACCGAGCTGTCGCAGAAGATCAGCCTCTCGTGCACCCAGATCGAAACCCTGAACGCCAGCACCGACAACATCGGGCACATCCTGGACGTGATCAAGGGCATCTCCCAGCAAACCAACCTGCTGGCGCTGAACGCGGCCATCGAAGCGGCCCGTGCCGGTGAAGCTGGACGCGGGTTTGCGGTGGTGGCCGATGAAGTGCGCAACCTGGCGCACCGCACCCAGGAGTCGGCGGAAGAAATTCACAAGATGATCACCTCGCTTCAGGTCGGTTCCCGTGAAGCGGTGACCACGATGAACGCCAGCCAGACCTCCAGCGAAGAAAGCGTGGAAGTGGCCAACCAGGCCGGCCTGCGACTGGTCAGCGTGACGCAGCGCATCGGCGAGATCGACGGCATGAACCAGTCGGTTGCAGCCGCGACCGAAGAGCAGACCGCCGTGGTTGAAACCCTCAACATGGACGTCAGCCACATCAACCTGCTGAACCAGCAAAGCGTGGCCAACCTCAATGAAACCCTGAAGGACTGCGATGCCTTGTCCCAACAGGCCAATCGCCTGAAGCAACTGGTGGACAGCTTCAAGATCTGACCCGGTCGCAAGCCGACCCAATCCCCTGTGGCGAGGGAGCTTGCTCCCGCTGGCCTGCGCAGCAGGCCCCAGCCGGTCTACAGGCTTATCGCATTGGCCGGTTTTACGACTGCTGCGCAGCCGAGCGGGAGCAAGCTCCCTCGCCACGGGTGCGGGTTGCCTGGGCTGACGCCATCGCGAGCAAGCTCGCTCCCACAGGGGATTTGCGGTGAGCCTGGATCTTGCGTCCATCCCAGAACCAAACTGTGGGAGCCGAGCTTGCTCGCGATGGCGGCCATCCAGTCGACATCATCGGCACAGACCCACCGCTTTCGCGAGCAAGCCCGCTCTCACAAGGGATGGGCGCTACTTGAACATCCCCTGCACATTCCCCATCGCCTCATCGGCGAAGCCCTGGAGGAAATCCCGGAAGCCTGACGGTGTATGGGCGTCGGTGTGGTCGGCGATGATGGTCCAGGTGGCGCGGCAGCGGTTATCCGCCAAGGGTTCGACGTGCATGGCCGCCCACAGGTTGTCGATGCCCAGGGTGTTGTAGATCAGCGTCCAGGTCATGTGCATGGCCTGGTCGTCACGGCTGTTGAGCTGTTCCACCACCAGGTTCTGCCCATCGACGAAGAACTTCTTGCGCAGGGATCTCACGCCTTCGCCGGTCATTTCGATGCGCTCCAGGGCCGGGATGAAACGGTTGAAGCCGCCAAAATCACCCACCACGTCCCAGACCCGCGCCGCATCGGCCGCGACCTCCACCGAGGTTTCGACCTGGCAGGCTTGTGGGTTTTTGATCAGGGTGTCGGGTTGAAATGCACTCATGGTCTTGCTCCTTGCTTTGGGTTGAGGGTGTTTCAGATGAAGTCGATGGCCTTGAGGTACTCGGCGCCGCGGCGTAGCAGGGCCGGGGATTTTTCCGGGTAGCTGGCGCCCATTTGCCGCACGCCGGCGCGGGCGTTGTCGTGGCTGATCAGTGAGATGTCACCGATGTCTTCCTCGAAGCCGTTGAGGTAGAAACCCAGCACGCCAAACAACGCATTGTCGGCATCGACCCGAGCCAATTGCCGTTGCCACTCGGCGATGCTCACCAGGGAAAATTCCCGGCCGCTGTCACGGAACGACGCCACATAAGCGTCCCAGCTCAACGGTTGCGGGTTGTGCAGGTTGAACACCGCTTGGCTGGGCTGGTAGCGGCTGGCGTGGAAGGCGATGAAGCGGGCCAGGAAGTCCACCGGCATCAGGTCGAAATTGAGCGAGAGGTCCGGCACCTGGCCGAGCTGGATCGAGCCCTTGAGCATCAGCATCAAGCGATTCTTGTGGGGTTGGCAGACCCCGGTCAGGCTGTTGAAGCTGATGTTGCCGGGGCGGAAAAGATTGACCCACACACCGCGATCCCGGGCCCGTTGCAGGATCCGTTCGCCAACCCATTTGGACAGGTTGTAGCCGTTCTTGATGTAGATCGGCGGCGTCTCGGCGGCCGGCTGTTCCAGCACCTGACCGTCGGCATCCAGGGCACTGGAGGCGGACAGCGTGGAGACGAAATTGAAGATTTTCTTGCTGCGCCCTTCGCACAGGCGCAGGCACTCGAAAATCGGTTCCACGTTGTCCCGTGCCAACGACTCGTAGTCGAGTACATGGTTGACGTGGGCCGCGTTGTGCACCAGCGCGCCGAAGGTGGCGTCGATGCGGGCATAGACGTCGTCCGGCAAACCCAATTGCGGTTGCGTGATGTCGGCGGCGTAGACGCTGACGCGGTCCAGGTCCAGATGGGTCAGGTGATTGTCCCGCAGGGCCTGGGAGAAACGCTCGGCCGCGCTCTGTTCAGCACTGGCGCGCACCAGGCAGGCGACTTCGGTGGCACCCCAGGCCAGCAGCGCTTCGACGATGTGTACGCCGAGGAAACTGTTGGCGCCAGTCACTACCACTTTGTGCACATCGCCGCATTGGCTGATGGGCAGTGGATCGAGGTTGAGCTCGGCTTCGGCATCGATGAAGGCCTGGGGGCTGAGGCTCGACGCACTGTTTTGCTCGGGGTCGTCCAGCAACTTCGCCAAGGTCATCAGCGTCGGCGCTTCGATGAAGCGGTTGATCGACAGGCTACGGCCGAACGCCTGGCGAATGCTCAGCAGCAATCGTGACAGCAGGATCGAATGCCCGCCGAGGTTGAAGAAGCTTTCATCGGTGGCGATGTCGTCGATCGGCAGCTCCAGCAGCTCGGCCCACAGTTGCTGCAGTTGTGTCTCCAAGGCGTTCTGCGGCTGGCGCCGCTGGCCGTCGACGTGCACCTGCACCGCCATGGCGAGCAACGCCCGGCGATCGACCTTGCCGTTACTGGTGTAGGGCAGGCTGGGCAATTCGACATAGGCGGCCGGGTGCATGTAGCTGGGCAAGCTGTTCTGTACATGCTCACGCAAGGCCTGAAGAGCGGCGCCGGGGCGCTCTTGTTCGGGATGAACCAGGAACGCCAGGATCCGCCGCCGTTCATCGACCCCCACCGCCACCTGGCGAAACAACTGGCTTTCCCGCAGGCAGTGTTCGATTTCCTCGGGTTCGACTCGAAAGCCACGGATCTTCACTTGGTTATCGCGACGGCCACACAGTTCGATGCCGTTGTCGGTCCATTGGCCGATGTCGCCGGTGCGATAGACCCGCAGCGTTTGCCCGGTGGGCAGCGTCAGGTTGAGGTAACGCGCCGCGGTCAGCGTCGGATCATTCAGATAGCCGAGGCCGACGCCCGGGCCGGCGATGTACAGCTCGCCCGTAACACCCTGGGGAACCGGTTGCAGTTGCTCGTCCAGGATCAGCACCCGACCGTTGGCGATGGGCACGCCGAGGTTGCGGTTGTTGTCGCCGACGCCGAAGCGCCGGGTGGTCGCCAGCACTGTGGTTTCGGTCGGGCCGTAGATGTTGTGGAACCGGCATTGTGGCGCGAGCTGTTCGATCACGAACGGCTCGCAGACATCGCCACCGGTGATCAGATGCGCCAGGCCCAACGGCGCCTCCAGGGGCATGACGCTCAGCAGCGCAGGCGGCAGGAAGGCGTGGCTGACCCGCTGTTGCTGTATCAACGCGACCAATTGTTGCGGATCGCGGCGCTGGTCTTCGCTGGGCACCACCAGCAGGGCGCCGTGGATGAAGGTCGGCAGGATATCCAGCAGCGACGCGTCAAAGTTGATGGTGGAAAACTGCAACGCCCGACTGTCGCGCTGCAACCCGACGTGGTCGCCGTACCAGGCACAGAAATGGCTGAGGTTGCGGTGGCTGAGCAACACGCCTTTGGGCTGGCCAGTGGTGCCGGAGGTGTAGATCGCCACGGCCGGTTCGTCGCCGTCCACGGTGCGGCGGATCAACGAGGCCGGAATGCCTGGCTTGGGCGCTGGCAGCTGATGGATGTTCAGCGTTGGCAGCATCAGGTCGCCCAAGTCGCTGTCGCCGTCGTGCAGCAGCAGGTCCGCCTGGGCATTTTCCAGGATAAAGCGCCGACGTTGCGCCGGATGCTGCGGGTCCAGCGGCAGGTACACCGCCCCACAGCCGAGCACCGCCAGGATCGCCGCGTACAGGTGCGCGGATTTGGGCAGGCATACGCCGATTACTTTGTGGGAACACGGCCCGTGGGAGGAAGACTTGCCCCCGATGAACGATGACGCGGTTTGCTTGAGAGCATCGGTGTCTTCATCGCGGGCAAGCCTTGCTCCCACAGGTTCTGCTTTTCTTGCTCCAACAGCTCCTTTCTCATGTTCTGCTCGGTGCAGTATTTCCAACATCGGCTGCTGCAACCTCAGCGCCAGACGGCGCAAGGATTTGTAGTCGATCAATTGCCCATCGACCCACAGGGCCGGTTGCGTCGCGTCATCGAGCAAGCGCTGTTCGATGCTGTGCATCACCGGCACGTCGGCGGCGGCCAGCAGCCAGGGCACCGGCGGTCGATTGAGACTGTGCTCGAAGGCCAGCGGCTCCAGCGCATCGAGCCCGAGCAGGGGTTGGTCAACGGCGTCAGCGTGTACCGTCGGCCAGTGATCGAAGCAGGTCTCATCCCGGGACAACTGGCTGACCAGTCGTGCGCCGGTTTCGACCAGCGTCGCCAGCGTACGCAGGCGCAAGGATTGACCGTTGCCATCGCGTTGCGGTGCGATCGCTTCCCGGCACAACAGCCGCTGCGCACCGTCGCGAAAGAACAGCACCGGTTGCGGCAATGCCTCGCCGGGCAGCGTGCGCAGCGCCACGCGGACCTGAAGGCATGAGCGGGCTTCAATGACGCGCGGTGTCGTACCGTCGTCGATCAACAGGTCGACCGGCGATTGCAGGTCCACCACCGCGTGACCGTGCTGCTCCAATTCCCGGGCCAGTTCGGCCATGGCCTGGCTGGTGCCAGGCACTGCAATGTCGAGGCGTCTCATAAAAAGGTCCTCATGGGGTCAGATAATCAGCGAGGGCATCGCGTACGCAGGGGGACGCGAGCATCGAGCTGCCGCGGAAAAAACGCGTGATGTTGCCCACCAAGGGGTGAAAACGATTGATGGGATACGCCAGCGCACTGGCGTCTTCCCGCAGCGACTGGCGCACCGATTCGTCGACGGGCAGGTGCGCGATCAGCTCGAAGTCGAATGCTTGCTGCAGGTCGCTCGCCAGGTACTGGGCGATGAAACCGGGCATCAGGCGGGCAATTTGCGCGCGGTCCTCTTCGGAGGCGGTGCGCCAGTAGATCTGCACCAGTCGCGTCCAGAAACCGGAGTGCCGGCCCTCGTCGAGCAAGTGATCGGCCATCAGCCCCTTGATCGAGGCCTTGACCGAGTCGTCCCGGGCGAAGGCGGCCACTTCGTTGGTCACGGTGTTCTCGGCAATGGCGATGCAGATCAGCTCCACGGCACTGAGCAGATGCTCTGGCGCCTCGGCCAGGGTCGCCGGTATGGCGCGGCTGAGTTCGATCTGCCCAGGCAACGGGATCGGTTCGATGCCGGTCATGTCGATGGTCTGCTGCATGAAGTCCATCGCCACCAAAGCGTGGTAATCCTCGTCCACCACCACGGTCATCGCGTCGTAGCGGCAGGCGAACGGGAACTCGATGCCGAAGCGGTTCTTGGCGATTCGCCGGGCGGTGTGGTCCACCAGTTCGGTCTCGAAAATCACCACGTCATTGATGAATTTGTAGAGGCTCTGCACCAGCACGAAGTCGCGTAGTTGCGCACAGTGGCTGAGGAAGGTCTGGCTGTGCACCAGCGGCTGGCGGCTCATGGGGAAGATCAGCTTGTCGTCGTCTTCGACCCGGCGCCGTGGCCGGGTACGGATCGTGGCGCGGCTTTCCCAGGCGTCGGCGAAGGATTGGTATTCGACGGCGTTCATGGCATCACCTGTGCAACCGGCTGGGCCATGCTCTGGCGCAGGCCGTCCCACAAGGCCGCGCGACTGTGAACGGCGGCGAGCGCGGCGGCCAGCACCTCGGTTTCGCGCTGCGGGTCGCCATCGATCAGCCGCGCCAAGAGTTTCTCTGCCGCCGGACCGTGGTCTTCGGAATCGACCTCGATGTGCCGTTGCAGGTAGTAGCGAAAGGTCGGAGCCTGATCCAGGCCAATGCCCCAGGCGTCCAACATGCGTTGGAACATCTGTGGGATGACGCTCTCGCGGCCATGCACGAACGCGGCGGCCACGCTGTGGGCCGGGGCGTGCAGGGCGGTGTGCAAGGTCTGGCGGACGAACCGCGCCGCCGCCGGTTCGACCTCGACGCTGTCCAGCGCGGTTTCGGGGCTGACGCCTTCCTGCTGCAGGGTAATGAACTGCTCGATTGCACGGGTATCGGCGCCGATTTCCCGCATGGCGTCCAGGTACAGTTCGAAATGGCTGCAGTAGCCTGCGCCGGGGCGGTCATCCGACTCTTCCCCCAGCACGATTTCATTGATCAAGCGTGCCGCGTGAGGGTCGGCTGGCGGCAGCCAAGGCAGGTGGACACAGGTGAGCTCGCGTTGCAGCCGCTTGGTCAGCGACATGAAGTCCCAGACGGCAAAGACATGGCTTTCCATGAAACGGCGTAACAGATCGATTGATGTAATCTCGGAAAAAACCGGGTGTTGTCCAAGTTCATGCTTTTTCAGGGATAGTTGTTCTTTGGATGGCTGCATTGGAACGTCCTCATCAATGATGTTATGTCCGGAAGGCGGCTCGTTAGTTAGTGAAGGCGAGCGGGTGCCTGAACCGGAATCCATGAATTACCCAAGGGGGTTAAGTATTCTCTTTTATTGTTGCTCCAGCTTTTGATGCCTGTGTTTGCTGGGGTATTAGTGCCTAGAAAGGGCCGCTGGTAACGCGGCGAATAAAAAATTAATACATGTAACAAGTAAGCGGCAAGTGTTTTTTTAATTATTTGAAGTTGTAGTTTTATTGAGCGCGAAGAGGGCTTTTAAAACTTTTTATGTAAGTTTTATTGGGGCGAAGAAGCTCCTTCCGATTTAGCGAGATCAGAATCGAATAGTTCGAGTGAATGCCTCACTCGGAGCACTTCAGGAATCGGGGAGTAAGAAGTTTTTTATTAGGGGCAGGACATCGGTCGGACTTCCGATCATCCCGCCGGTTGGACGACGCTCCTTGCGTATTGGCTTCGATTCGTCTGGCCTTGGCCAGGCGTTGACTTCTTCAGGTCTGAATCGACAAGCGCAAGAGTGAGCCCAAATCGATGGCAGTGCCATTGGACTGATGGGGCGACGAATCGCGGCCACGGTCAGGCCGCGCCGCGCTGGCGACAAGTGAGTTGGAAGGATATGTAAGAAATTTTTACGCCGGACGAAGCGCCGGCGTGGGATCAAGGCTTCGACGGCTGTTCCAGGTACCGACGCATGGTGATGGAGGCTTTTTCCAGATGCTGCTCCACCAAGGCGACCGCTTTCTCGATATCTCTGGCCGCCGCGGCAGCGAGGATGTCGCGATGGTCCTCCTGGGTCAGCTCGCCCAACCCCATGGACGAAAGATGAAAACGCAAAAAGCGCTCTTCTTCATTGAGCTCGTGTTCGATCAGGTCCAGCAGTTTGCTGTTGGGTGCCTTGTGGTAAAGCGACATATGGAACAGCCGGTTGAGCTTGGCGATTTCAGCGTATTCGGTTTGTGCCTCCAACTGTTCGATGTACTGGGCTGCCAGCGCCAGGTCACCGTCATCGAGCAGGGGGATGGACAAGCGCAAGGCGAAAGCTTCCAGGACCGCACGCAAGGCGTAGGTCTCGACCGCATTGTTGGTAATCAGCGGGGCCACCACGGCGCCTTTGTGCTGGACGACATTGAGCAACGACTGTGCTTCGAGCTGACGCAACGCCTCACGTACCGGCATGCGGCTCACGCCGAACAGGTCGGCCAGCTCTTGCTGGCGCAGGGCGGTGCCGCTGGGCAGGCGCCCGTCGAGGATGGCCTCGCGCACGGAGCTTTCGATGATCGACCGCGCCTGATCGGCAGGGACGGGACCGTTGACCTGGATAGTGCTGAGCGGTTTGGGCTTCTTTGTCACGACAACACCTGAACGGGTAGTAACGAAAATTGGATCCATGCCAACGTTAGTTACAGATTGCCAAGCCGTCAAAATCTCGCGGCCCCGGTTCCTGAACTAAAGTTTAGTCTGCTTGCGGTGATTGCAACCTGCCATTGTTTTTTGCCCGGCCAGGCTTCACCATCCAACGAATTTCCAACGGCCCTTTTCGGACGTATTTCCCTTGGCTGCACCTTTCCCAGTCCTCAGGTCCTTGCGTTGGCTGTGTTCGGCACTATTGCTGGCCGGCGTGATGCTGGGCGGCCTGCAAGCCGACTGGGACTTTGCGCAGATCAGCCGGCGGGCGCAAGCGTTATATGGGCCACTGGGCGAAGGGCAGCAGCGGATCGACGCGTGGCAGCAACTGCTGGCGACTCAGAAGCAGATCCCCGAATTGGAACAGCTCAAAGTGGTGAACCTGTTTTTCAACAAACAGGTGCGCTACGTGGAAGACATCGACCTGTGGCGTGAAGTCGACTATTGGGAGACGCCGATCCAGGCCTTGTGGAAGGGCGCCGGCGACTGTGAAGACTACGCCATCGCCAAGTATTTCAGCCTGCGTCGTCTCGGGGTGTCCAGTGACAAGCTGCGCATCACCTACGTCAAGGCGTTGCGGCAGAACCGTGCGCACATGGTGCTCACCTATTACGCCACGCCCGAGGCGATGCCGTTGGTCCTCGACAGCCTGATCGACGGTATCCAGCCGGCCAGCCAGCGAACCGACTTGCTCCCGGTCTACTCTTTCAATGCCGAAGGGCTGTGGCTGCCGGGCGCCAAGGGCAACAAGAAAGTGGGTGACACCAAGCGCCTGTCCCGGTGGCAGGACGTGTTGAAAAAAATGCAGGCCGAAGGTTTTCCGGTCGAGACGACTAACTAGGAGCGCGCGCTCAGATGTCCTTGTTCAAACAGCTGTTGATCGCTATCTGTCTGTTCCTGGTGGTTGCCTTCAGCGGCAGCTTCATGGTCAGCCTGGAAAGCTCGCGGGCCCAATACGTCAACCAGTTGCGCTCCCACGCCCAGGACGCGGCCACGGCGCTGGCGCTGTCGTTGACGCCGAACATCGACGACCCGGCGATGGTGGAATTGATGGTCAGCTCGATCTTCGACAGCGGCTACTACGCCAGCATTCGCGTGGTCGACGTGGCCACCGACAAGACCCTGGTCGAGCGCACCGGTACACCGGACGCCGGCAGTGTGCCGCAATGGTTCGTCAAGCTGATCGGCCTGGAACCGGCCGGTGGCGATGCCATCGTCAGCCGCGGCTGGGAGCAGGCGGCGCGGGTCGAAGTGGTCAGCCACCCGATGTTCGCCCTCGCCAAGCTGTGGCAGAGCGCGTTGGGCAGCCTGGGCTGGCTGCTGCTGTGCGGCGCCGTGAGCGCGGTGCTGGGGGCCTTGCTGCTGCGTCGCCAGCTCAAGCCACTGGACTACATGGTGCATCAGTCCCACGCCATTGCCCGCCGTGAATTCCTGAGCCTGCCGGAGCTGCCGCGCACGCCTGAACTGCGTCGGGTAGTGCAGGCGATGAACCAGATGGTCGAGAAGCTCAAGGCGCTGTTCCAGGAACAGGCCGAGCGCAGCGAGAAACTGCGGGTCGAGTCCTACCAGGACAACCTCACGGGCCTGGCCAACCGGCGTTATTTCGAAATGCAGCTCAATGCCCGGGTGAGCAACCCGGAGCAGGCCAGTTCCGGTTACCTGCTGCTGTTGCGGGTCAAGGATTTGGCCGGTTTGAACCAGCGGCTGGGCGGCCAGCGCACCGATCAGTTGCTCAAGGCCGTGGGCGAGCAATTGCAGCGTGAGTGCGCCCGCTACCCGGAAACCCACAACCTGGTCACGCGTATTCGCGGCGGCGAGTTCGCGGTGCTGGCCCCGGGGCTGGTGCGTGAGGAAGCGCTGCAATTGGCGCAGAACCTCGAAGCCGCGTTGGCGAGCCTGCATGCCACCGGCGCGACTGACGTGGCCTCGGTGGCCTCCATCGGGCTGGCGCCGTTCGTCCATGGCGACTCGCCGCAAGCGGTGCTCCAGCTCGGCGACCAGGCCCTGGCCCAGGCCGAAAGCCAGGGAGAACCGGGCTGGGCCTGCCTGGACCACAGTGCCTCGGCCAGTGTCGGTGATGATCACCATGCCTGGCACACGCTGCTCGACCAGGCCTTGAGTCATCAGCGCTTCGAGCTGTACTTCCAGCCGGTAGTGGCGGCCCAGGACACTCAGGTGGTGCTGCATTACAAGGTGTTGTCGCGGCTGTTGGACGAGCAGGGCCAGACGATCCCCGCCGGGCGTTTCCTGCCGTGGTTGGAGCGCTTCGGCTGGACTGCGCGCCTGGACCGCTTGATGCTTGAACAGGTGCTCAAGCAGATGGCAGGACATGAGCAGTCCTTGGCGTTGAACCTGTCCTCCGCCACGCTTGCCGATCCGCAGGCGTTGAACAAGGTCTTTGAAATCCTGCGGGCGCATTCCAACCTCGGGTCGCGCCTGACCCTGGAGATTGGTGAAGAGCAACTGCCGGAGCAAGCGGTGCTGGAGCAGTTGACCCGGCAGTTGCGCGAGCTTGGTTTCTCCTTGAGCCTGCAGCGTTTTGGTGGGCGGTTCAGCATGATTGGCAACTTGTCGCGGTTGGGGTTGGCTTACCTGAAGATTGATGGCAGCTACATTCGCGCGATTGATCAGGAGAGCGACAAGCGGCTGTTCATCGAGGCTATTCAGCGGGCTGCTCACAGTATTGATCTGCCGTTGATTGCCGAGCGGGTTGAGACGGAGGGGGAGCTGGCGGTGATTCGCGAGATGGGGTTGTTTGGGGTGCAGGGGCAACTGGTGGGTGAGCCTAAGCGTTGGGATTGAGACTTCTGAGTGAGTACATATCCGTTTCTGCGGTAACGGCTGCTTATGGTTCCGCTCTTACAGCGGGTCACTTTCGAAAAGCGCGAAAGTAACCAAAGCGCTTCTGCCCCACCACTCGGTGCCTCGCCTAGGCTCGGCATGCCCTCACTCCGGCATTGCTCCGTGGGCCCGCCGCGAAGGGCCATCCATGGCCCAGCGCGGCTATCCCGGCATCCATGCCGGGATGCCCACTCCACAATGCCTGCGTTCGGCCAGCGTGGTTAACGGGGCGCCGAGATCAACGTCCACCGCGAGGCGGCCTAGTAGCCGACCTGGCTCTCCCGGTCGTACACCCGTCAGATCTGTTTGAGCAGGACCTGTGGGAGCAAAGCTTGCTCGCGAGGCGGCCTGATAGCCGACCTGGCTCTTTCGGCCGTACTTCGATCCTATTGTGGGAGCGAGCCTGCTCGCGAAGGCGGCGGCACATTCAGCATTAGTGCAAGCAGACCCACCGCCATCGCGAGCAAGCTCGGCTCCCACAGGGACCGGCGGTGGACACTGATCTTATAAACGACCAAAAACCTGTGTGGGAGCGAGCTTGCTCGCGATGGCGGTGGTGGTGGTTCAGTCATATGGATGTCGGGCTTGCCGGCCTCATCGCGAGCAGGCTCGCTCCCACAGGAGAAACGCGGTCCGACCAAGAACCAGGTCGGCTATAAGGCCGCCTCGTGGTGGACGTTGATCTCGGGCACACCGAGCCTAAGCGAGGTGCCAAGTGGTGGGGCAGAAGCGTTTTGGTTACTTTTGCGCTTTTCAAAAGTGACCCGCCGTCAGGGCGAAACCCTAAGTGGCCGTTACCGCAGAAACGGATATACACCCCCCTCTAAAAGTAACGTCCTAGGAGATTTCCTTCGAGTTGTGGCGAACTTGGTGAACTTGTCCGGCGTCTGCCTCGTGGCTAGTCTGGGGTTGTCACTGAAAAAAACGGTGACACTGGCGTGCAAGCCGGTTAAAAGACGACGCGCAAGCGCTTTATGGCGGTTGTGCGTGGGAGATTTCTTCGTGAGAAGGATTCTGCCGGGGTTCCGTCTGCCCGGTCTTGCACACCTGCGTACAACTGCCACCTCATTTGCGTGCAAGCGAAGGGTGTCGGTTCCACTTCTACAGATGGAGCTTCACGACATGTTCAAAGTAACTCCGAATCCGCCAGAAAACCCTGGCAACAACTCCGACAAATCCTCGAAATCCAAAAAACTCGACGAAGCCGCCGAACGCGCCCTCGACTACTACCTCAACCCCAAACCCACCGATGAAGCCTCGGGAAAAAACCAAACTGCCCAGCTCTTCATGGTCTCCCCGGACATCGACACCGAAACCCTCCTGGCCAATGCCTCCGAAGACCTGCTGTCCATCAGCGCCATCGCCGCCGACCTGGCTGACGACGTCGACGGCTCACGCCGCAGTGTGATCCTGGCGATCAGCCGAATGGCCGATGGGGTGCATTTGTTGGTGGAGAGGGCGATGGATCGGCTGGAGGTTCAAGCGTCAGGCTGACAGGCCTGCGGTGAATTGACGATTGTCATCGCGAGCAAGCTCGCTCCCACACTGGATCTGTGTCGAACCGAAATATCGAAATCAACACCGATCAACTGTGGGAGCGAGCTTGCTCGCGATGGCGTCCGCCCAGACAACCCAGAACCTGTGGCGAGGGGATTTATCCCCGCTGGGCTGCGCAGCAGCCCTAAACACCAGCGGCCTCGGTGTGTCAGGCAATTCACCTTTAAGCATCTGGGGCTGCTGCGCAGCCCAGCGGGGATAAATTCCCTCGCCACAGGGTTTTGTGTGCTGCTCGAGGTGGCAGCCTAGATCAACCCTTTCTCATCATCATCGATCAACCGACTCAACCCACCCAAGGCTTCACGGGCCTGGTTGCGGTCCATCAGCTTGGCCTGGGCCGCCGGTGGCAGGTCGGTGACGCGGATGACGCCTTTGCTGGTCAGCACCTGGATCAAGTCATCGAGTACCCGGATCATCTCCAGGTCGCTCTGCTTGAGTTGCTTGAGGCTGTTTTCCACCGCCTGGTTGGCGAACCAGTCCTGGATCTCGTGGTTGTCGGCCGGCAAGGTCTCGGTGGCCTCGGCGTAGGCGGTGGCTTCTACGCGCACCAGCAGGCCTTGTGCATCGCGTTGCACATAAAACATCGGGCATCCCTCATGTATGAAGCAGCGTCATGCTGGGCAGCATAGGCCAACTGTGGGGGAGTATGAACACTTATCCCGTGGCGAGGGAGCTTGCTCCCGCTTGAGTGCGCAGCAGCCCTAAAAAATAGGGCCGCTTCGCGCCCCAGCGGGAGCAAGCTCCCTCGCGACGGGTTTGTGTCAGCTTCAGCTGTTGTTGTGATCGACCTTGATGGTCGGGTCGCTACCGGCGATCAACGAGTTCAGGTTCACGTTCGACCAGTTGTTGCCCTCGAGCTTGATCGTCACGTCCGGCGTCGCCGCGGCACCGTTGGCCCCATTGAACTGGCCGGAAGTGCTGACCTGCAGCGACGACACGCCATCGATCGTGCTGATTTTCAGGAAGTGGTCGATGGTGCTGCCGGTTTCACCTTGCAGCAGGTCTCGCAGGTCGATCCGGTCGCCTTCGCCGGCGTTGAAGTTCTTGATCACGTCGGTGCCGGTGTCGCCGGACTTCCAGACAAAGGTATCGCCCCCCAGGCCGCCGATCAGGGTGTCATTGCCCTGGCCGCCGATCAGAGTGTCGTTACCGGTGCCACCCAGCAAGATGTCATTGCCCTTGCCACCGTCGAGGGTGTCGTTGCCGCCCTGGCCGAAGATGATGTCGTTGCCGGCGCCGCCCAGCAGGGTGTCGTTGCCATCGTGGGCACCGGACACATCGAACGCGGTGTAGTGCTCGGTGATGTACTGGTGCACGTTGCTGGTGGTGACCTTGCTGACGTCCACGCCGCTCTGTTTGGCGACGAAGGCCTGGATGGCCTGGTAGCCCTCACCCGCAACACCATTGAAGCTCACCAGGTCGCCGAACAGGATGTCGTTGCCTTCGCCTCCGTTGACCGTATCGGCGCCCGGCAGGGTCGCTTCGGTGTGGCCGATGATGGAGTTGGCCAGGTTGCTCGGGTCGATGTTGGTTTGCGGCTTGCCATCCGAATCGTAGGGGGCGAGATCGGACAGGGTGACGCCGTTGTTCAGGCCGATCGCTTCAACGTTACTCAGACCTTTGAGCAGCGTGAAGCTGGCCGTTGAGCCGTCTGCTGCCGAGGAGTCGCCCCACCAGCCGCCGGCCTGGTTGGAGAACTCGAACGTGCCATTACCCTCGGCATGCACCGTGCCGACGTAGTTTTCATTCCAATTCTTGCCGTTCTTGATGGACAGGTACATGTCCCCATTTTCTTCGATGGTGAATTTGTGTGTGCTGTCGATCGTCTGGGTGTAGTACTTGCCAACGGTGTAGTTGGCCGCGCTCAGGACGTCGTCGAGCTTGACGGTGCCGTACAACACTGGGTTCGGCTGTTCGCCGGACTGATAGCGCGTTGGCTCACCGTCGGTGATGAAATACGTCAGGTTCTTCGCGCCGGTATTGCTCAGGGCCTGGGTGCTGTTGAAGAAGTTTGCGGTGGTCTTGAATACGTCTTCATAGTTGGTATTGCCGCCGGACACCATCGAGTCGAGCACGTTCTTGAGCAGTGTCAGCGCGTTCGGATCGTTGAGGTTGACTGCAACGTTCTTGTTGACCTGGTTATCGAAGTCCGCCAGGAAAATGTTCACAGTCCCTGAGTTGCTGCCCAGGCTCTGCTTGAGGGTGTTGAACACTTGGGTCAACGAGTTCTTCGCGGCGGCGACGGACGAGTCGCTCATGCTGCCGGAGCTGTCGACCATGAAGGCGATGTTGTAGTTGACCCCTGGCACGACGGTCAGCCCACCGATGTCGGCGACCACGATGTCGTTGCCATCGGTCCCCGTGACATTGTCACTACCGGACGTGGCGGTGATTGCGTTGTAAGTGGCCGGATACACCGTGACAGGAATCTGCGCCGTGCTGACCGCCGAGCCGCCAAGGGCTTCGGTGGACGTCGAGGTCACGGTCAGGTTGAACTGGCCGTGGTAGTAGGTCGGTGGGGTCAGGGTGAGGCTGCCCAGGTTCCAGCCGGTGACCGAGGCTTCGCCGTTGCTGCCCACGGTCGCGGTATGGCCGGCGCCGTCGGTCAGTACGCTGCCTTCCGGAATGCCACCGATCTTCACGCTCAGGCTTTCGGAGCCGTCGGTGTCGGTCAGGGCGGTGGTGATCTTCGACAGGTGCACGCTGGTGCCTTCGGCGCCTTCGTTGAGCTTGAAGCCGTCGTAGTAGCCTTCGCCGTTGGTGCCGTGCAGGTCGGAGACGGTCACGCCCGCGTTCGCCAGGTCGGTCACACCGGTGTAGAGCGGCACGCCGGCATTGCTCAGGTCCACTGGCGTGCTGCCGTTGACCGACAGGTTCACGTCGTAGCTGCCCGGTCCGGTCTGGTTGTGGTGGTAGATGTCCAGGGTGTAGTAGCCGCTTGCGGTTGGCGTGAACGAACCGTTCAACTGACCGCCCGCACCCCACGTGGTTGCCGCGGCGGTCTTGCCGCCGATGGTCACCAGCAGGCTGTCATCGCCCGTGCCGCTGAAGGTGTAGGTCTTGCCGGCCTCGAGGAAAATCAGCCCTGAAGTTTTCGACGCGGTGCCCGGATTGACGTTGCCGTCGTTCTGAACGTTGCTCACATTGGTGCTGCTGTTCGGCGTGCCGGCGGCATCGATCACCGACTTGAGCGTGCCGGACGGCGCGCCGCTGCCATCGGTGCCCAGGCCCGACAGGCCGGTCCAGACTTCCTTGATCAAACCGGTGGAGGTCACGTTGTTGCCGGCCACGTTGAGGCTCGGTGCGTCGGCGACCGGCGTGATGTCGATCTTCACGGTGCCGGTATTGCCCAGCGTCTGGCCGTCGGTTGGCTGGAAGCTGATTTGCGCGTAGTCGGCCTTTTGATTGCCCACGCCCGCCGGGTTGCCGTTGGCACCGGATTCGTTGGCATCGGGGGTGAAGCGCAGCTTGCCAGCGTCGATGTCCGCCTTGGTGAAGGTCTGGTTGTTGGCCACGTCCTTCCAGGTTGCGCCGTCCAGGTACTGCAACTTGCCGTCACCCGGCAGCCCGGTGATTTTCACACCTTGGCTGGCGGCGGCGCTGTCCACGTCGCTGATGCCGAACGTCGACCAGCCGAGGACCAGTGAAGTGTCTTCGGTACCGGTCACCGCGCCACCGGTGGCTACGGGTGCGTCGTTGACCCCGACCACGTTCACGGTGGTGGTCGCCGTGTTGGAATAACTCGTGCCGTCGGTCACCGTCACGGTGATGACGCGCGGTACGGTGCTCGGATCTTCGCTGTTGTTGATGAAGCTGATGTTCTTGATCTGCTGCATGTAGTCGGCCAGCGTTGCATTGCCTGTCAGCGTCAGGACGACTTTGCCGTCGGTGCTGTTGGCGTTGATGCTGATGCCGTTGACGCTATTGCCCAGGTTCAGATGATCGCCAGGCTGACGGTTGGTCAGCACGATGGTGGCGCCGGTCAGCAGGGTGCTGTCCGGGTCGGTGATCTTCAGGTCGGTGTCGCCAATCGACACGCCCGGGCCGGTGGTGCCTTCGGTAAAGGTCACTTGGTAATCGGCACCGGTCTTGCCGCTGGAGTTGTTGGCGTCCAGGTCGAGTACCGGCGGTGCATCGTTGTCGATGATCGAGGTGCTGACGCTGCCATTGGTGCCGCTGACCGCCAGGTGCTCGAAGTTGCCACCGGTGGCCGAGTCGATCCGGACCACGAAGTTTTCGGTGCCTTCGGTGATCTTGTCGTCCAGCGTCGCCACGTTGAAGGTCGCGCTGGTGGCGTTGGCCGGGATCTTCACGGTGTAGACGCCGGTGAAGTCCGTGCCGTCGGCGGCGGTGCCGCTGTAGACGATCTTGAGCGTTACCTCGGTTTGCGCCGGGTTCGTCAGGCTGACGGTGTAGGTCGCTGCTTGGCCTTCGGTGACCGATGTGCTGCCGGTGATGCTGACGCTGGTGTTGTCGACAGTGTCGCCCACGGCCGTCGACGCGCCGGTCTTATCGACTGCGATGGCTTCGAGGTTGCCACCGGATGCATCCTTGATCGACTCGGTGACGGTGGTTGGGCCTTGGTACACATCGTTGCCAACCGCGACATCCAGCGCGCCCGAGCTTGCGCCGGCGGCGATGGTGACGGTCTTGCCGCTTTCCAGCGTCACGGTCACCGGACCGTTCTGCGCAGTGACGGGTTTGCCGTCGGCACCGGTCAGGGTCGCGGTGTAGGTGATGGTGCCGTTTTCGTTCACGGTCGGATTAGCGGTCAATGTCACGGTGGTGGTGTCGTTGACGTCGCTGACCACGGTGCTGACTGGCGCGGTGTTCGGAGCAATGGCTTCGAGGTTGCCACCGGATGCATCTTTGATCGACTCAGTGACGGTGGTTGGGCCTTGGTAGACGTCGTTGCCGACGGCTACATCCAACGCACCCGAGCTTGCGCCGGCTGCGATGGTGATGGTCTTGCCGCTTTCGAGCGTGACCGTCACAGGACCGTTTTGCGCGGTAACTGGCTTGCCATCGGCACCGGTCAGGGTGGCGGTGTAGGTGATGGTGCCGTTTTCGTTCACGGTCGGATTAGCGGTCAACGTCACGGTGGTGGTGTCGTTGACGTCGCTGACCACAGTGCTAACTGGCGCGGTGTTTGGGGCGATGGCTTCCAAGTTGCCACCGGATGCATCTTTGATCGACTCGGTGACGGTGGTTGGGCCTTGGTACACGTCGTTGCCGACTGCTACGTCCAATTCGCCTGAGCTCGCGCCGGCAGCGATGGTGATGGTCTTGCCGCTTTCCAACGTCACGGTGACCGGACCGTTCTGCGCAGTGACGGGTTTGCCGTCGGCACCGGTCAGGGTGGCGGTGTAGGTGATGGTGCCGTTTTCGTTCACGGTCGGCGTGGCGGTCAGCGTCACGGTAGTGGTGTCGTTGACATCGCTAACCACAGTGCTGACTGGCGTGGTGTTTGGAGCGATGGCTTCCAGGTTACCGCCCGATGCCGAGGTAATCGATTCGGTGATGGTGGTTGGGCCTTGGTAAACATCGTTGCCGACGGCTACATCCAACGCACCCGAGCTTGCGCCGGCGGCGATGGTGATGGTTTTGCCACTTTCCAACGTCACGGTCACCGGACCGTTTTGCGCAGTAACTGGCTTGCCATCGGCGCCGGTCAGGGTCGCGGTGTAAGTGATCGTGCCGTTTTCATTCACGGTCGGATTAGCGGTCAACGTCACGGTGGTGGTGTCGTTGACGTCGCTGACCACGGTGCTAACCGGAGCGGTGTTAGGCGCGATGGCTTCGAGGTTGCCGCCAGTAGCGGTACTGATGCTTTCGGTGACGGTGGTCGGACCTTGGTACACGTCGTTGCCGACCGTCACGTCCAATTCGCCTGAGCTCGCGCCGGCGACGATGGTGATGGTTTTGCCGCTTTCGAGCGTGACTGTCACCGGACCGTTTTGCGCAGTAACTGGCTTGCCATCGGCGCCGGTCAGGGTCGCGGTGTAAGTGATCGTGCCGTTTTCATTCACGGTCGGATTAGCGGTCAACGTCACGGTGGTGGTGTCGTTGACGTCGCTGACCACGGTGCTAACCGGAGCGGTGTTAGGCGCGATGGCTTCGAGGTTGCCGCCAGTAGCGGTACTGATGCTTTCGGTGACGGTGGTCGGACCTTGGTACACGTCGTTGCCGACCGTCACGTCCAATTCGCCTGAGCTCGCGCCGGCGACGATGGTGATGGTTTTGCCGCTTTCGAGCGTGACTGTCACCGGACCGTTTTGCGCGGTAACTGGCTTGCCGTCGGCACCAGTCAGAGTCGCGGTGTAGGTGATGGTGCCGTTTTCATTCACGGTCGGCGTGGCGGTCAACGTCACGGTGGTGGTGTCGTTGACATCGCTGACCACAGTGCTAACTGGCGTAGTGTTTGGAGCGATGGCTTCCAGGTTACCGCCCGATGCCGAGTCAATCGATTCGGTGACGGTGGTCGGACCTTGATAAACGTCATTACCCACAGCGACATCGAGCGTACCCGAACTTGCACCGGCTGCGATGGTGATGGTCTTGCCGCTTTCCAGCGTCACGGTGACCGGGCCGTTTTGTGCGGTAACTGGCTTGCCGTCGGCACCGGTCAGGGTAGCGGTGTAAGTGATGGTGCCGTTTTCATTCACGGTCGGAGTGGCGGTCAACGTCACGGTGGTGGTGTCGTTGACATCGCTGACCACGGTGCTAACCGGAGCGGTGTTAGGCGCGATGGCTTCGAGGTTGCCACCGGATGCATCTTTGATCGACTCAGTGACGGTGGTCGGACCTTGGTAAACGTCATTACCCACAGCGACATCGAGCGTACCCGAACTTGCACCGGCTGCGATGGTGATGGTCTTGCCGCTTTCCAGCGTCACGGTGACCGGGCCGTTTTGTGCGGTAACTGGCTTGCCGTCGGCACCGGTCAGGGTAGCGGTGTAAGTGATGGTGCCGTTTTCATTCACGGTCGGAGTGGCGGTCAACGTCACGGTGGTGGTGTCGTTGACATCGCTGACCACGGTGCTAACCGGAGCGGTGTTAGGCGCGATGGCTTCGAGGTTGCCACCGGATGCATCTTTGATCGACTCAGTGACGGTGGTCGGACCTTGGTAAACGTCATTACCCACAGCGACATCGAGCGTACCCGAACTTGCACCGGCTGCGATGGTGATGGTCTTGCCGCTTTCCAGCGTCACGGTGACCGGGCCGTTTTGTGCGGTAACTGGCTTGCCGTCGGCACCGGTCAGGGTAGCGGTGTAAGTGATGGTGCCGTTTTCATTCACGGTCGGAGTGGCGGTCAACGTCACGGTGGTGGTGTCGTCGACATCGCTAACGATGGTGCTAACTGGGGCGGTGTTTGGAGCAATGGCCTCCAAGTTGCCACCGGATGCATCTTTGATCGACTCAGTAACTGTCGTTGGGCCTTGGTACACATCGTTGCCAACGGCTACATCCAATGCACCCGAGCTTGCGCCGGCGGCGATGGTGATGGTCTTGCCGCTTTCCAAGGTCACGGTCACGGGACCGTTTTGCGCGGTAACCGGTTTGCCGTCGGCGCCGGTGAGGGTTGCGGTGTAAGTGATGGTGCCGTTTTCGTTCACAGTTGGCGTAGCGGTCAACGTCACGGTGGTGGTGTCGTCGACATCGCTAACGATGGTGCTAACTGGGGCGGTGTTTGGAGCAATGGCCTCCAAGTTGCCACCGGATGCATCTTTGATCGACTCAGTAACTGTCGTTGGGCCTTGGTACACATCGTTGCCAACGGCTACATCCAATGCACCCGAGCTTGCGCCGGCGGCGATGGTGATGGTCTTGCCGCTTTCCAAGGTCACGGTCACGGGACCGTTTTGCGCGGTAACCGGTTTGCCGTCGGCGCCGGTGAGGGTTGCGGTGTAAGTGATGGTGCCGTTTTCGTTCACAGTTGGCGTAGCGGTCAACGTCACGGTGGTGGTGTCGTCGACATCGCTAACGATGGTGCTAACTGGGGCGGTGTTTGGAGCAATGGCCTCCAAGTTGCCACCGGATGCATCTTTGATCGACTCAGTAACTGTCGTTGGGCCTTGGTACACATCGTTGCCAACGGCTACATCCAATGCACCCGAGCTTGCGCCGGCGGCGATGGTGATGGTCTTGCCGCTTTCCAACGTCACGGTGACCGGACCGTTCTGCGCGGTGACGGGTTTTCCGTCGGCACCGGTCAGGGTCGCGGTGTAGGTGATGGTGCCGTTTTCATTCACGGTCGGAGTGGCGGTCAACGTCACAGTGGTGGTGTCGTCAACATCGCTAACGACAGTGCTGACTGGCGCAGTGTTAGGCGCGATGGCTTCCAGGTTACCGCCCGATGCCGAGGCAATCGATTCGGTGACGGTGGTCGGACCTTGATAAACGTCGTTACCCACAGCGACATCGAGCGTACCCGAGCTAGCGCCAGCAGCGATGGTGATGGTCTTGCCGCTTTCCAGAGTCACGGTCACCGGACCGTTCTGCGCGGTGACGGGCTTGCCATCGGCACCGGTCAGGGTCGCGGTGTAGGTGATGGTGCCGTTTTCGTTCACGGTCGGCGTAGCGGTCAACGTCACGGTGGTGGTGTCGTTGACGTCGCTGACCACGGTGCTAACCGGAGCGGTGTTAGGCGCGATGGCTTCGAGGTTGCCGCCAGTAGCGGTACTGATGCTTTCGGTGACGGTGGTCGGACCTTGGTACACGTCGTTGCCGACCGTCACGTCCAATTCGCCTGAGCTCGCGCCGGCGACGATGGTGATGGTTTTGCCGCTTTCGAGCGTGACTGTCACCGGACCGTTTTGCGCGGTAACTGGCTTGCCGTCGGCACCAGTCAGAGTCGCGGTGTAGGTGATGGTGCCGTTTTCATTCACGGTCGGCGTGGCGGTCAACGTCACGGTGGTGGTGTCGTTGACATCGCTGACCACAGTGCTAACTGGCGTAGTGTTTGGAGCGATGGCTTCCAGGTTACCGCCCGATGCCGAGTCAATCGATTCGGTGACGGTGGTCGGACCTTGGTAAACGTCGTTACCCACAGCGACATCGAGCGTGCCCGAGCTTGCGCCAGCGGCGATGGTGATGGTCTTGCCGCTTTCCAGCGTCACGGTCACGGGACCGTTCTGCGCGGTAACTGGCTTGCCATCGGCACCGGTCAGGGTCGCGGTGTAAGTGATGGTGCCGTTTTCATTCACGGTCGGCGTAGCGGTCAACGTCACGGTGGTGGTGTCATCGACATCACTGACCACGGTGCTGACCGGAGCGGTGTTAGGCGCGATAGCTTCGAGGTTGCCGCCAGTGGCGGTACTGATGCTTTCGGTGACGGTGGTCGGACCTTGGTAAACGTCGTTACCCACAGCGACATCGAGCGTGCCCGAGCTTGCGCCAGCGGCGATGGTGATGGTCTTGCCGCTTTCCAGCGTCACGGTCACCGGACCGTTCTGCGCGGTGACGGGCTTGCCATCGGCACCGGTCAGGGTCGCGGTGTAGGTGATGGTGCCGTTTTCGTTCACGGTCGGCGTAGCGGTCAACGTCACGGTGGTGGTGTCGTTGACATCGCTGACCACGGTGCTAACCGGAGCGGTGTTTGGCGCGATAGCTTCGAGGTTGCCGCCAGTGGCGGTACTGATGCTTTCGGTGACGGTGGTCGGACCTTGGTAAACGTCGTTACCCACAGCGACATCGAGCGTACCCGAGCTTGCGCCAGCGGCGATGGTGATGGTCTTGCCACTTTCCAGAGTCACGGTCACCGGACCGTTCTGCGCGGTGACGGGCTTGCCATCGGCACCGGTCAGGGTCGCGGTGTAGGTGATGGTGCCGTTTTCGTTCACGGTCGGCGTAGCGGTCAACGTCACGGTGGTGGTGTCGTTGACATCGCTGACTACGGTGCTGACCGGAGCGGTGTTTGGCGCGATAGCTTCGAGGTTGCCGCCAGTGGCGGTACTGATGCTTTCGGTGACGGTGGTCGGACCTTGGTAAACGTCGTTACCCACAGCGACATCGAGCGTGCCCGAGCTAGCGCCAGCAGCGATGGTGATGGTCTTGCCGCTTTCCAGCGTCACGGTCACCGGACCGTTCTGCGCGGTGACGGGCTTGCCATCGGCACCGGTCAGGGTCGCGGTGTAGGTGATGGTGCCGTTTTCGTTCACGGTCGGCGTAGCGGTCAACGTCACGGTGGTGGTGTCGTTGACATCGCTGACTACGGTGCTGACCGGAGCGGTGTTTGGCGCGATAGCTTCGAGGTTGCCGCCAGTGGCGGTACTGATGCTTTCGGTGACGGTGGTCGGACCTTGGTAAACGTCGTTACCCACAGCGACATCGAGCGTGCCCGAGCTAGCGCCAGCAGCGATGGTGATGGTCTTGCCGCTTTCCAGCGTCACGGTCACCGGACCGTTCTGCGCGGTGACGGGCTTGCCATCGGCACCGGTCAGGGTCGCGGTGTAAGTGATGGTGCCGTTTTCATTCACGGTTGGCGTAGCAGTCAACGTCACGGTAGTAGGGTCTACCGAATCGGTAATCGTAGTGACCGCAGGCACAGTGCTCGGCACCAGACTCTCAAAGTTGCCACCCGTCGCACCGGTAATAGTGGTGCTGACGGTACTGCCGTTGTTGTAGACGTCGTTGGCGGGTGTATCCACGGCGACGGTGCCGGTGGTCGCACCGGCAGCGATGTTGATCACCGCGCCGTTGCTCAAGGTCACGGTCACCGGGGTCTGGGCCGGGTTGCTCAGCGTCGCCGTGTAGGTGATCTGGCCGCCTTCGGTGATGGTTTCGCTGGCGCTCAGCGTCAGGCCGGTTGTATCGGCCGAATCGGTGATCGTAGTAACGGCAGGCGTCGTGCTCGGCACCAGATTCTCGAAGTTACCGCCGGTTGTGCCGGTAATCGTGGTGCTGACCGTGCTGCCGTTGTTATAGACGTCATTAGCCGGTGTCTCGACGTTGACGGTCCCGGTCGTCTGACCGGCAGCGATGTTGATCACCGCGCCGTTGCTCAAGGTCACGGTCACCGGAGTCTGGGCCGGGTTGGTCAAGGTGGCGGTGTAGGTGATCTGGCCGCCTTCGGTGATGGTGTTGCTGGCGGTCAAGGTCAGGCCAGTGGTATCCGCCGAATCAGTAATCGTGGTGACCGCAGGCGCCGTGCTCGGCACCAGGTTCTCGAAGTTGCCACCGGTCGTACCGGTGATGGTGGTGCTGACGGTGCTGCCGTTGTTGTAGACGTCATTGGCAGGCGTATCAACGTTGACAGTGCCCGTGGTTTGGCCAGCAGCAATGGTGATGACCGAGCCATTGCTCAAGGTCACGGTTACCGGAGTCTGGGCCGGGTTGGTCAAGGTGGCGGTGTAGGTGATCTGGCCACCTTCGGTGATGGTGTTGCTGGCGGTCAAGGTCAGGCCAGTGGCATCCGCCGAATCAGTAATCGTGGTGACCGCAGGCGCCGTGCTCGGCACCAGGTTCTCGAAGTTACCGCCGGTTGCGCCGGTAATCGTGGTGCTGACGGTACTGCCGTTGTTGTAGACGTCATTGGCAGGCGTATCAACGGCGACAGTGCCAGTGGTTTGGCCAGCAGCAATGGTGATCACCGAGCCATTGCTCAAGGTCACGGTCACCGGCGTCTGGGCCGGGTTGGTCAGGGTGGCGGTGTAGGTAATCTGGCCGCCTTCGGTGATGGTATTGCTGGCCGTCAGCGTCAGGCCAGTGGTGTCGGCGGAGTCAGTGATGGTGGTGACCGCAGGCGCAGTGCTCGGGACCAGGTTCTCGAAGTTACCGCCGGTTGCGCCGGTAATCGTGGTGCTGACCGTGCTGCCGTTGTTGTAGACGTCATTGGCTGGCGTCTCGACGTTAACGCTGCCGGTCGTCTGGCCAGCAGCAATGGTGATCACCGAGCCATTGCTCAAGGTCACGGTCACCGGCGTCTGGGCCGGGTTAGTCAAGGTGGCGGTGTAGGTAATCTGGCCGCCTTCGGTGATGGTATTGCTGGCCGTCAGCGTCAGGCCGGTGGTGTCGGCCGAATCGGTAATCGTGGTGACCGCAGGCGCCGTGCTCGGCACCAGGTTCTCGAAGTTGCCACCGGTCGCACCGGTGATGGTGGTGCTGACGGTACTGCCGTTGTTGTAGACGTCATTGGTCGGTGTATCGACGTTGACGGTGCCCGTGGTTTGGCCAGCAGCAATGGTGATGACCGAGCCATTGCTCAAGGTCACGGTCACCGGAGTCTGGGCCGGGTTGGTCAGCGTCGCGGTGTAGGTGATCTGGCCGCCTTCGGTGATGGTGTTGCTGGCGGTCAAGGTCAGGCCAGTGGCATCCGCCGAATCAGTAATCGTGGTGACCGCAGGCGCCGTGCTCGGCACCAGGTTTTCGAAGTTGCCACCGGTCGCACCGGTGATGGTGGTGCTGACGGTACTGCCGTTGTTGTAGACGTCATTGGCTGGCGTATCAACGTTGACAGTGCCGGTGGTTTGGCCAGCAGCAATGGTGATGACCGAGCCGTTGCTCAAGGTCACGGTCACCGGAGTCTGGGCCGGGTTGGTCAGCGTCGCGGTGTAGGTAATCTGGCCGCCTTCGGTGACCGTATTGCCCGCGCTCAGGGTGACAGTGGTGGTGTCGACGGTGTCGGTGATCTGAGTCACGGCCGGCGTAGTGGGCACGGTCACGGCGATGCCGGTGCCGCCGGTGGTGCCGGTGACGGTCACGCTGATCTGGCTTGGGTCGTTGTAGACCGTGTCGTTCGGCGCCAGTGGAACGTTGACGCTGCCGGTCAGTTGGCCAGCCGGGATCACGATGACCGCGCCGTTGGACAAGGTTACGGTCAGGTTGGTCTGCGGCGCCTGGGTCACGGTCGCGGTGTACACCAGCACGCCGCCGGCCTCGGTCAGGGTCGGCGTGGCGCTCAGGGTCATGGTCGCATTGAGCACGGCGTTGGCGGTCGTATCGGCCGTGGTATCGCCACCCAGGATGTTGTCATCGGTGGCCGCCGCCGCAGCGAGGCCTTCGGTTGGGAAACCGACGGTAGGGTCGACGCTGCCGGCGGTGGCATCCAGCACCACAAAGCTGTGGCCGCCACCAGCGGCGCCCCCCGTACCTGCGGCAGTGGCGCCGGCGGCGGTGGCTTCCAGGGCAGTCGTCGGGTCGACGCCCGCGGCGATGGCTTGTTGCAGTTCTTCTACCGACGGCGCGGCTTGGGCGGTGGCTTGTGCCAGGTCAGTGGACGAGTCCGGAGCATTGGCGCTCCACTGGGTGTCGCGGCCCAGGTCCAGGGTGCGGCCATCGGCCAGCTCCAATGTGACGGCGCCGGCAGGGCCGGTGTCCAACTGGTCGCCTACGTTCAGGCGATCGCCTTCAATGAGTACGCGCCGGATGCCCTCTGGGGATACGACGAAAACCTGACCAACAATGCTTTTGACAACGGCAATAACACTGCTCATTGAAGACTCTCCGGGTGCCACGCTCAGTAGACTTCCATGGACCCGGCGGCTTTTAGGCAGCAGCGGTCTGGACGTTCATGTGTACAAGGTAAGGTTATTTGACGCTTTTCTTTGTCAATATTTTGGCTGTTTTTCCGATCATTTTTGTTTGTGCCAAACTATTGACCTTCTGCTGGCCATCCTAAACAATTGCCAACGTAATGTCACATTGATATTTAAGCGGCGACCTGTTCTTTCAGTGCGTGTTCCTGCTCCTGTTTTGAACTTTCCGACATACGGTCATTCCGGTTGCCATCATCCGATGCAGCGCCACGTTTCGCTGTGATTCAAGACAAGAGTTCTGGGAATAATCCAACCATGCGTTCGCACCTGCTCAAGGCTTTACCCTTCGCCCTCGCCGCCAGTTTCGTACAAGCACAAACCTTGCCGCAGGCCATGCAACAGGCTTTGGATGTCCATCCTGAAATCCAGGCCGGCGTGAACAGTCGTCTCGCGGCGGATTACCAACTCAAGGCGGCCAAGGGCGGCTACCTGCCTAGAGTGGACCTTGCAGCCGGATATGGCCGCGAAGGCACCGACAGTGTCACCACCCGTTCGGGCGGTAATAACCATTGGGAAACCCTGAACCGCAGCGAATCGAGCCTGCGCTTGTCGCAAATGGTTTTTGACGGTTTTGCGACGTCCAGCGAAGTCGGGCGTCAACAAGCCACCGTCAATGCCCGTGCCTATTCGTTGCTGGACGCCTCCGAGCGCACCGGTTTGACAGTGGCCCAGGTTTACCTGGACGTGCTGACCCGTCGTGAGTTCGTGCGCCTGGCCGAGGAAAACCTCAAGAGCCATGAACGCATCTTCGACCAGATCAAGCTGCGCACTTCCCGTGGCGTGGGCAGCGGCGCTGACCTGGACCAGGCCGAAGCGCGCATGGCCCAGGCTCGCAACAACTTGATCACCGAACAAACCAACCTGGCCGATGCCGAGACCAACTACCTCAGCGCCGTCGGCCAACTGCCCGATCAACTGGAGCGTCCTGCCGATTTTCTGGCATTGCTGCCGGCCAACCTGACCGAAGCCCGCGCCCAGATGCTGGAAAACAGCCCGGTGCTGCGTTCGGCCGAAGCCGACATCGCTGCCGCCGAGCAACAGTATGAAGCCGCCAAATCGAGCTTCTACCCACGCTTCGACGCCGAGTTGGGTCGCACCGCCGACAACGACCTGGACGGCCAGAACGGTCACAACAATGAATGGCAAGCCATGCTGCGCATGCGTTTCAACCTGTATGCCGGTGGCAGCAACAAGGCCGACCTGGAATCCAAGTCGTACCTGTCCAACCAGGCCCTGGACATCCGCAACAACGCGCTGCGCCAGTTGAACGAAGAATTGGGCCTGGCCTGGAACGCCTTGAACAACGCCAATGCCCAGGTGCCGGTCGCCCAGCAATACGTGGACCGCAGCGCCAACGTGCGCACCGCCTACCAGAAGCAGTTCAGCCTCGGCGAACGCACGCTGCTCGACTTGCTCGACAGCGAAAACGAGCTGTTCAGCGCTTCCCGTCGCCTGGCGGAAATCAAGAATGTGCAGCTGTTCACCCAGTACCGGATCAAGGCAACCATGGGCCAGTTGTTGAAAAGCCAGGGTGTGGTCGCGCCGTTGGCATCGGTTGTGCAGAACGACGTGAAACCCAAGGTCCAGTTGCCTGGGATGAATTGAGTCCTACCAGCCGTTTTAATCAGTCAGAGTGCCGAGCGTGGAATCAGAAGTCAGTCCAGTCGAACTAGTTCATGACCCGCGCACGCTGCACGACGACCCGCTGCTGGACGGTCTGCTGGCGCTCTGCATGCTGCATCAGAAGCCGGCCAGCGCGGCGATGCTCACCACCGGCCTGCCGCTGCCCAAGCAACGGCTGAGCGTCGAATTATTGTCGCGCGCGGCAGCCCGTGCCGGTCTGCAAGGGCGGGTGTTGCAACGCAAGCTCGAGCAAATTCCGACCATCGCCATGCCGGCGCTGCTGCTGCTTAAAGACGGCCGCAGCGCCGTGCTGCTGGGCTGGGTCGGTGACGACCAGGCGCGATTGCTGCTCAGCGAAAGCGACGGCGGTGAGGTGACGGTCAGCCGCGAGCTGCTGGCCGATGACTACAGCGGCAAGGTGTTCTTCGCCCAACCGCAGCATAAATTTGACGTTAACCACGGCACGCTCATTCCCCGGGCGCGTTCGTGGTTTCGCGACACCCTCAAGCGCTCCCGTTGGCTGTACGCCGATGCCATCGCCGCCAGCCTGCTGATCAACATCATCGCCATGGCCGCGCCGCTGTTCGTGATGAACGTCTACGACCGCGTCGTGCCGAACCAGGCCGAATCGACCCTGTGGGTATTGGCCGTCGGCATCACCGGCGCCTATGTCTTCGACCTGATCCTCAAGATGCTGCGCAGCCTGTGCCTGGACCTGGCGGGCAAGAAAACCGACTTGATCATTTCGGCGACGCTGTTCGAGCGCATCGTCGGCATGGCCATGAAACACCGCCCGGCGCGGGTCGGCAGCTTTGCCCAGAACATCCATGAGTTCCAGAGCCTGCGGGACTTCCTCGCCTCGCTCACCCTCACCAGCCTGATCGACTTGCCGTTCACCCTGCTGATCTTCATGGTCATCGCGATTATCGGTGGGCACCTGGTGTGGATTCCGGTGCTGGCGTTCCCGATTGCCCTGCTGATCGGCTATGCCTTGCAGAAGCCATTGGTCGCGACCATGGAGCGCACCATGGCCCTGGGCGCCGAGCGCCAGTCGAGCCTGATCGAAACCCTGGCCGGCCTGGACGCGGTGAAGGTCAACAACGCCGAGAGCGAACGCCAGTACCAGTGGGAGCAGACCATCGGCACCCTCAGTCGCCTCGAACTGCGGGTGAAGATGCTGTCCGGCCTGGCGATGAACATCACCTTGCTGATCCAGCAATTGGCCGGGGTGATCATGATCGTCTTCGGGGTTTACCTGATCATCGCCGGCAACCTGAGCATGGGTGGGCTGGTGGCCTGCTACATGCTCAGCGGCCGCGCCCTCAGCCCGTTAGCCTCGCTGTCGGGCCTGCTGACCCGTTACCAGCAGGCGCGGGTGACCATGACCTCGGTCGACCAGATGATGGAGCTGCCCCAGGAGCGCAATTTCGACGAGCGCCCACTGAGTCGCAAGGTGTTGCAGGGCGCCGTTGAATGCCGGCAGTTGAACTTCACCTACCCGAACCAGCAGAACCCCGCGCTGAAGAACATCAACCTGGTGATCAAGCCGGGCGAGAAAATCGGCATCATCGGCCGCAGCGGCTCGGGCAAGAGTTCCCTGGCCAAGTTGCTGGTGGGCCTTTATCAGCCGGATGACGGCGCCTTGCTGGTGGACGGCGTGGACATCCGCCAGATCGACGTCAGCGAGCTGCGCTACAACATTGGCTACGTGCCCCAGGACATCCAATTGCTGGCCGGGACCCTGCGGGACAACCTGACCTCCGGTGCCCGTTACGTCGAAGACGAACTGGTGCTCCAGGCCGCTGAGCTGGCCGGCGTGCATGAGTTCGCCCGCCTGCATCCGCAAGGCTATGAACTGCAAGTTGGCGAGCGCGGGCAGAACCTGTCTGGTGGCCAACGCCAGAATGTCGCCCTGGCCCGTGCGTTGTTGCTCAACCCGCCGATCCTGCTGCTGGACGAACCCACCAGCGCCATGGACAACACCGGTGAAGAACGCTTGAAACAGCGCCTGGCCGCCGTGGTGGAAAACAAGACCGTGCTGCTGGTGACGCACCGGGCCTCCTTGCTGTCCCTGGTGGACCGCCTGCTGGTGATCGACCGTGGACAGATCCTCGCCGATGGCCCGAAAGCCGCCGTCATGGAAGCGTTGAAAAAGGGGCAGATCAGTGTTGCTTAAATCAGGTTTCAAGGGCGCTGTGGGTCGTTACTTCAAAGGTTCCGATTCACTGCATGGCCAACCGCTGCCCGAGGTCAACAAAGCCCTGATCGAGGACGCTCCCCGGGTGGTGCGCCTGACAATCTGGGGCATCATCGGCTTCTTTGTGTTCCTGGCGCTGTGGGCCAACTTCGCCGAGATCGACGAAGTGACCAAGGGCGACGGCAAGGCGATCCCCTCGTCCAAGATCCAGAAAATCCAGAACCTGGAAGGCGGCATCGTCGCTGAGCTGTTCGTGAAGGAAGGGCAAATTGTCGAAGCCGGCGCGTCGTTGATTCGCCTGGACGACACGCGGTTCGTCTCCAACGTCGGCGAAACCGAAGCGGATCGCCTGTCCATGCTGTTGCGGGTCGAACGCCTGAGTGCCGAGGTCGATGACCGGCCACTGAACTTCCCGGCCGATGTGCTCAAGGCGGTGCCGGGCCAGGCCGCCAGCGAAGAGTCGCTGTACATCAGCCGTCGCCAGCAATTGCATGATGAAATCGGTGGCTTGCAGGAGCAGTTGATCCAGCGCCAGCAGGAACTGCGTGAGTTCGTGTCCAAGCAGGCGCAGTACCGCTCCGGCCTGGCGCTGCAACGCCAGGAAATCAACATGTCCGAGCCGTTGGTGGCCCAAGGCGCGGTGTCGCCGGTGGAAGTGCTGCGGCTCAAGCGCGCCGAAGTCGAGACCCGCGGGCAACTGGACGCCACGACGCTGGCGATTCCTCGCGCCGAATCGGCGATCAAGGAAGTGCAGCGCAAGATCGACGAGACCCGCGGCAAGTTCCGCAGCGAAGCCCTGACCCAACTCAACGAAGCACGTACCGACCTGAACAAGGCCCAAGCCACCGGCAAGGCCTTGGAAGACCGCGTGAGCCGTACCCTGGTGACCTCGCCGGTGCGCGGCATTGTCAATAAACTGCTGGTGAACACCATCGGCGGCGTGATCCAGCCCGGCAGCGACCTGGTGGAAATCGTGCCGCTGGACGACACCCTCCTGGTGGAAGCGAAAATCCGTCCCCAGGACATCGCCTTCCTGCATCCTGGCCAGGACGCCACGGTTAAATTCACCGCGTACGACTACACCATCTACGGTGGGATGAAAGCCAAGCTGGAACAGATCGGCGCCGACACCATCACCGATGAAGACAAGAAGACCACCTACTACATCATCAAGCTGCGCACCGAACGCAGCCATCTGGGCACGCCTGAAAAGCCCTTGCTGATCATCCCTGGGATGGTGGCGTCGGTGGACATCATCACCGGCAAGAAAACCGTGCTCAGCTACCTGCTCAAGCCGATCATCAAGGCCCGGTCCGAGGCGTTGCACGAGCGGTAGCACCGAGTCGCCAGGTCCAGCGATATCTCTGTGGCGTTCCCGAAATCGTTGTGGGAGCGAGCTTGCTCGCGATAGCAGTGTGTCAGCGACAGATGCGTGTCTGACCTGACGCCATCGCGAGCAAGCTCGCTCCACAGGATTTACTGTTGATCAATTTATGATGTGATGATTTGGACGCTTTTGTGGCGAGGGAGCTTGCACCCGCTGGGTCGCGCAGCGGCCCCAAAAAGCGATGAGCGCTGCGCACTCAAGCGGGAGCAAGCTCCCTCGCCACAGGACCGTGGTGCTCCCGAAACCCTTGTGGGAGCGAGCTTGCTCGCGATAGCAATGTGTCAGCGACAGATGCGTGTCTGACCTGACGCCATCGCGAGCAAGCTCGCTCCACAGGATTTACTGTTGATCAATTTATGATGTGATGATTTGGACGCTTTTGTGGCGAGGGAGCTTGCTCCGCTGGGTCGCGCAGCGGCCTCAAAAAAGCGATGAGCGCTGCGCACTCGAGCGGGAGCAAGCTCCCTCGCCACAGGACCGTGGTGCTCCCGAAACCCTTGTGGGAGCGAGCTTGCTCGCGATAGCAGTGTGTCAGCGACAGATGCGTGTCTGACCTGACGCCATCGCGAGCAAGCTCGCTCCCACAGGATTTACTGTTGATCAATTTATGATGTGATGATTTGGACGCTTTTGTGGCGAGGGAGCTTGCTCCGCTGGGTCGCGCAGCGGCCCCAAAAAGCGATGAGCGCTGCGCACTCGAGCGGGAGCAAGCTCCCTCGCCACAGGACCGTGGTGCTCCCGAAACCCTTGTGGGAGCGAGCTTGCTCGCGATAGCAGTCTGTCAGCGACAGATACGTGTCTGACCTGACGCTATCGCGAGCAAGCTCGCTCCCCGGTGTCAGGCTAGTTGTCGCCTCTCCAAATTCCTAAAAGCATTTCGGGGGCGGCAAGAGTATGGTCATGCCTTTCTATTCACCTGAACGTAAAGCCGCGTTGCTGAAAATGATGCTTCCGCCCCTTAGTCTCTCTGCAAAGAGGTCGCGCGTCGTGAGGGTTGCAGCGATTTTTCTCTTTATCAATGGCGCAAACAAGCGGCTGCCCGAGGCTCACAATTGTCCGAAAAAAATCAACCGGTAGAGAACTGGTCAGCCGAGTCAAAACTGACAGCGGTCATCGAAACATCAGCACTATCGGAACTGGAAATGGGCGAATATTGCCGCCGAGTGGGCATTTTCCCTGAGCAGGTCGCCGCTTGGCGCAACGAGTTTATTGCTAACAGCACCCATCAGCCGACCGGTAGAAAGCTGATGCCGCGCAAGTGCGAGGGACAAGAAACGCATCCAACAACTGGAACGCGAACTGCGCCGCAAAGATGCCGCTCTCGCTGAAACGGCGGCTCTGCTGGTGCTGCGAAAAAAGCTCAATGCCTACTGGGGAAGCGACGACGAGGACAACTGACCTTGTTGCCAGAACGGTATTTGCTCGTGGGCTGGCTCAACGAAGCCATCACGGCGGGCGCCCGTAGGGCGCCTGCTTGTCAGGAAGTTGGCATTTCGCTCAGGACGCTGCAACGCTGGAGTTACCGTCCGAAATCCTCGCCGATGGCCGTACGACAACGATCAGGCCCATACCCGGTAATGCGCTCAGTGAACTGGAGCGCCAAACATCCTGGTACTGTGCAACAGCAAGGCCTATGCCCATCTGCCGCCAAGTCAGATCGTGCCGCAATTGGCAGACGAAGGGCGTTATCTCGCTTCGAAGGCCACCTTTTATCGGGTGCTCAAGGCTGCGGGCCAGCAGCAACACAGGTCACGAGCCAAGAGACCACAGCATCATGTGGCACCGACGACGTATGCCGCGACGTCGGCCAACCAGGTGTGGTCCTGGGACATTACCTATCTGCCCACGCCGATTCGCGGGCAGTTTTACTATCTCTACTTGATCGAAGATATCTACAGCCGCAAAGCCGTGGGCTGGGAAGTCTACGAAGCAGAAAGCGGAGAAAAGGCGGCGGCACTGCTGCAACGAAGCGTGAATCAGGAGAAGTGCTGGCAGCAGCCGTTGGTGCTCCACTCGGATAATGGCGCGCCCATGAAGTCGGTGACACTGCTGTCCAAAATGTACGATTTGGGCATTACGCCTTCGCGAGGACGACCTCGCGTCAGCAACGACAACCCTTATTCCGAGTCGTTGTTCAGAACATTGAAATACTGTCCGCAGTGGCCCTTGGGCGGGTTTGACAGTCTGGATGATGCGCGTGTCTGGGTTCGGGATTTTATGGTCTGGTACAACACCGTGCATCGTCATAGCAGAATCCGCTTCGTCACGCCGGCCCAGCGTCATGAAGGCAAGGACAATGAAATCCTCGCCCGCCGTGACACTGTTTACAGATTAGCTAGAGCGAAAAAACCTGGACGGTGGTCAGGAGAAACACGTAACTGGAGGCCAGTCGGGACGGTGTATCTGAACCCTGAAGAGAGCTTACTGTGATCGCAAAAGTGGCATAACAAAACGGTGACGCGACAACTACCTTGAAAAACGCCGGCTCCCACAGGATCAGAGTCGCTCCCACCGGTTCTGCCATATGGTTATGCATTTTTAGTATTTAAATTGCTGTTCTTATACCTTTAAAGTCATCCCCCTGCGTACCTGCCGACCAATCGGCGCGCCGCACGACACAAACCAACACGGTAACGCCGTGAGTTTTGATCGATTGCGCGCCCATTCAAGCGCGCCGTGCGTGGGAGTGATGTATGCCAGTCGTCTCTTTTTCTCCAGATTCAAATGCCGCGAACATCGCGCCGCAGTCGTTCGACATCCGTCCATTCCCCGATGCCGTAGGCGCCGAGATCGTTGGCCTGGACTTGTCCAGCCCCATCAACGACCAGGATTTCGCCCGCATCCACCGCGCCCACTTGGACTATCACGTCGTGGTGTTTCGCGACCAACGCATCACACCCGAACAGCACATTGCTTTCAGTCGTCGTTTTGGCGTGCTGCAGATCCATGTGCTCAAGCAATTCCTGCTGGCCGGGCATCCGGAAATCCTCATCGTTTCCAACATCATCGAAAACGGCCAATCCATCGGCCTGGGGGACGCCGGCAAGTTCTGGCATTCGGATCTTTCCTATAAAGAACTGCCCAGCCTCGGCTCGATGCTTCATGCCCAGGAGCTGCCGAGCGAAGGCGGCGATACGCTGTTCGCTGACATGCACAAGGCCTGGGACGGGTTGCCGGAAACGCTGCGCAAAGCGGTGGAGGGCCGTTCGGCGGCGCACTCCTACACGGCGCGCTACAGCGAGACCAAATTCGAAGGCAACTGGCGCCCGACGCTCACGCCTGAGCAACTGGCCCAGGTCGCCGAAGTCGTGCATCCCATCGTCCGCACCCATCCGGAAACCGGGCGCAAGGCGCTGTTCGTCAGCGAAGGCTTCACCACCCGCATCGTCGGCCTGCCGGAAGATGAAAGCAAAGCCATCCTGACGGATCTGTATGCCCACAGCGTGCTGCCGCAGAACATCTATCGCCATCAATGGCAGCCCCACGACTTGGTGTTCTGGGACAACCGCTCGCTGATTCACCTGGCCGCCGGTTGCCCGAGTCATCTGCGCCGCAAGCTGTACCGCACCACCATCCAGGGCGACGCCCCTTTCTGATCGGCTGCGCCTTGCGCACAAAGCCCGGAGAATCACCATGTCCACACGCATTGCTTTTGCCCCGCTGGCCGCCGCCATCGGCCTGGGGTTCAGTTTGCTGGCCGGCAGCCTCGTCGCGCCCGCCAGCGCCCACGCCGAGGGCGAGATTCGCATCGCCGAACAGTTCGGCATCGTTTACCTGTTGCTGAACGTGGTCCGCGACCAGCAATTGATCGAGAAGCATGGCAAGGAGGAGGGCATCGACATCAAGGTCGACTGGACCCAGCTATCAGGCGGCGCGGCTGTCAACGATGCGTTGCTGTCGGGTTCCATCGACATTGCCGGGGCTGGCGTCGGACCGCTGCTGACGGTCTGGGACCGCACCCGTGGCAAGCAGAACGTCAAGGCCGTGGCCTCCCTGGGCAACTTTCCCTATTACCTGTTGAGCAACAACCCGAACGTCAAGACCATCGCCGACTTCACCGAGAAGGACCGCATCGCGGTCCCCGCGGTGGGGGTGTCGGTGCAGTCGCGGTTCCTGCAATTCGCCGCCGCCAAGCAGTGGGGCGACAAGGACTTCAATCGCCTCGACAAGTACACCCTGGCCGTCCCGCACCCGGACGCCACGGCCGCGTTGATTGCCGGCGGCACCGAGTTGACCGGGCATTTTTCCAACCCGCCGTTCCAGGACCAGGCCCTGCAAAATCCCAACGTCCACGTCGTACTCAATTCCTATGACGTGCTCGGGCTGAATTCACCCACGGTGCTGTTCGCCACCGAGAAATTCCGCGATCAAAACCCGAAGACCTACAAGGCCTTCGTCGAGGCCCTGACCGAAGCGGCCGAGTTCGCCCAGAAGGACAAAGGCGCGGCGGCGGACACCTACCTGCGTGTGACCAAGGCCAAGATCGACCGGGCGACCTTGCTGAAGATCATCGACAACCCGCAGATCGAATTCACCGTCACCCCGAAAAACACCTACCCGCTGGCGGAGTTCCTCTACCGCGTCGGCGCCATCAAGCACAAACCGGCGTCGTGGGAAGATTATTTCTTCCAGGACGCCAAGCCGTTGCAGGGGAGCTGATCGTCATGAACGCGCCATTGCAAGGCCACGCGGCCAGCAACGCCACCTCCGCTGACACTGCGCTGCTGTCAGTGGACAACGTCAGCCTGGAATACCGCACCCCGCAGCGTGTGGTGCGGGCCACCCATCAAGTGAGTTTCGAGGTCGATCCGGCGGACCGCTTTGTACTGCTCGGCCCGTCCGGGTGCGGCAAGTCCACGCTGCTCAAGGCCATTGGTGGGTTTATCGCACCGTGCGAAGGTGAGATCCGCTTGCAAGGCCAAACCGTCAACGCGCCGGGCCCGGATCGCATCGTGGTGTTCCAGGAGTTCGACCAATTGCCGCCGTGGAAAACCGTCAAGCAGAACGTGATGTTCGCGCTGCTGGCGTCGGGCACGCTCAAGCGTCGCGAGGCCGAGGAGCGGGCGCTGCATTACCTCGACAAGGTCGGCCTGGCGGCGTTTGCCGATGCCTACCCCCACACCTTGTCCGGTGGCATGAAGGCCCGCGTCGCGATTGCCCGGGCGCTGGCGATGCAACCAAAAATCCTCTTGATGGACGAGCCCTTTGCCGCCCTCGATGCCCTGACACGACGCAAGATGCAGGAGGAATTGCTGCTGCTCTGGGAGGAGGTGCGTTTCACCCTGTTGTTCGTCACCCACTCCATTGAAGAGGCATTGGTGGTGGGCAATCGTATTTTGCTGTTGTCGCCGCACCCGGGACGGGTGAGGGCGGAAATCCACAGCCATCAATACGACCTGCACAGCCTCGGCGGCGTGGGTTTCCAGCACACGGCGCGACGGATTCATTCGTTGCTGTTCGAGCAAGGCCAGTTGCCGGACGCCGAGCGTGAGCTGGATTTCACCGACATCCGTATCGCGTATTAAGGAAAGCGTTTCATGAGCCAGTTATCGCCTGTGCGCGAAGAATACGAAGTCGACCTGCAACCTCTGACCCACGTGCCGCTGGAGCGGGAGTTGCCCCTGGGCCAGCGCCTCTGGCAACAGGGTTGGCTGCGTAAAGCGCTGATCCTGATTGTGCTGGCGGTTCTGTGGGAAGGAGTAGCCCGCTATCAAAATAACGACCTGCTGCTGCCGAGCTTTTTGCAGACCACCAGCGCTTTGTACGACGGAATGCTGAGTGGCGAGCTGCTGGGCAAAGTGTGGATTTCCCTGGTGGTGCTGCTCAAGGGTTATTTGCTGGGCATCCTCCTGGCGTTTGGCCTGACTACCCTGGCGGTGTCGACCCAGTTGGGCCGCGACCTGCTCAGCACCTTGACCTCGATGTTCAACCCGCTGCCGGCCATCGCCCTGTTGCCTTTGGCGCTGCTGTGGTTCGGCCTGGGGCAGAACAGCCTGATTTTCGTGCTGGTGCATTCGGTGCTGTGGGCGCTGGCGTTGAACATGTATGCGGGATTTCTTGGCGTGTCGGAAACGCTGCGCATGGCTGGGCGCAACTACGGGCTCAAGGGCCTGCGCTTTGTCTTGTTCATCCTGATCCCGGCGGCGCTGCCGTCGATCCTCGCCGGGTTGAAGATCGGCTGGGCGTTCGCCTGGCGCACCCTGATCGCCGCGGAGCTGGTGTTCGGTGCCACCAGCGGCAAGGGCGGCTTGGGTTGGTACATCTTCCAGAACCGTAACGAGCTGTACACCGACAAGGTGTTTGCCGGGTTGGCGGTGGTGATCCTCATCGGGTTGCTGGTGGAGAACCTGGTGTTCGACAGTTTGGAGCGGGTGACGGTGAAGCGTTGGGGGATGCAGCGGTGAGCCAGTGATACACCCTTGTGGCGAGGGAGCTTGCTCCCGCTCGGCTGCGCAGCAGTCGCAAAATCGGGCGATGCGGTGTGCCTGAAGGAATGCCGGGGGCCTGCTTCGCAGGCCAGCGGGAGCAAGCTCCCTCGCCACGGGGGTTGGGTTGCCTGGGCTGACGCCTTCGCGAGCAAGCTCGCTCCCACAGTTGATCGGTGTTGATCTCGATATTGAGTTCGACACAAAACCCTGTGGGAGCGAGCTTGCTCGCGATGGCAATCCTCAATTCACCACAGGTATGTCAGCCCGCCGCTTGAACCTCCAGCCGATCCATCGCCCGCTCCACCAACAGATGCACCCCATCGGCCATTCGACTGATCGCCAGGATCACGCTGCGGCGCGAACCGTCGACATCATCGGCCAGGTCGGCGGCGATGGCGCTGATGGACAGCAGGTCTTCGGAAGCATTGGCCAGCAAGGTTTCGGTGTCGATGTCTGGGGCGACCGTGAAGAGCTGGGCGGTTTGGGATTTGGCTGAGGATTTATCGGCAGGTTTGGGGTTGAGGTAGTAGTCGAGGGCGCGCTCGGCGGCTTCGTCGAGTTTTTTGGTTTTCGAGGATTTGTCGGCGGTGTTGCCAGGGCTTCCTGGCGGATTTGGCGTTACTTTGAACATGAGAGATACCCTAAACAGTAATTAGTTGGGAACCGTCACCGTCCGCTTGCACGCGAATGGGGTGGCGGCCGTACGCAGGTGTGCAAGACCGGGCCTGTTTAGGACACCCAGCAGATCCAAGGATCTCCTGCGCGCAGCCGCCATAAAGCCAGTGGGCAGAAGAAAGCCCCTGAGCGATGTAGCGTCGCATCCTAAACAGTTTGTTCGGACTTGCACGTCCGTGTCACCGTTTTTTCAGTGACAAACCCAGACTAGCGGTGAGCCTAAAGGCGGACAAGTTCACCAACATCGCCGCAACTTGAAGGAAATCTCCTAGGACGCAGTTGTAGGTAAGCGGTACACAGAACCTGTGGCGAGGGAGCTTGCTCCCGCTCGGCTGCGCAGCAGTCGCAAACCCGGGCGATGCGGTGTGCCGGAAGGAATGCTGGGGGCCTGCTTCGCAGGCCAGCGGGAGCAAGCTCCCTCGCCACGGGTTGTCTGGGCTGACGTCATCGCGAGCAAGCTCGCTCCCACAGGTGATCGGGGTTGGTCTCGATATTGAGTTCGACACAAAACCCCTGTGGGAGCGAGCTTGCTCGCGATGACAATCTTCAATTCACCGCTAACCTGACACTTAAATCCCTGTGGCGAGAGAGCTTGATCCCGCTGGCCTGCGAAGCAGGTCTCGTTGGCGAGATTTAATTATCGCTGCCAGCCCATCAGCCCAGTAAAGCCCCTCCCATTTCCTTTAGACTGGCCGCCCTCAAGCAAGCCTTCAGGACATGGAATGCCAACCCCTCACCGCACCCTTCGCAAAGCCCTGGTCGTTTGGTTGTACGCGGCGGCCCTGATGCACCTGCTCGCCGGCGTCACGCTGACGTGGGCTGGTCACTCTGGCTTGCTCGATCACTATCTGAACACCATCGAACAAGCGTTCTGGGGCACCAATGCCGTGCCCGCTACGGCCCACGCACAACAAGTCTGGTGGCTGGCCTTGTTCGGCGCCACGTTGCAAAGCTACGCGCTGTACATGCTCGCCCTCGTCCACATCGGCAATCGATTGAAACGCGCCATGCCCTGGGGCTGGCTGATCGCCGGCATCCTGCTGTGGGCACCCCAGGACATGTGGATTTCCGCCCAGGCACAGGTCTGGTCGCACCTGTGGTTCGACAGCTTCGCACTGCTCGTTTTATTGCCGCCGCTGTTCTGGCTCTATCGCCACGACCGCCGTACCTCCCTGACTGACAATGCGCCGAGTGATTCCAACCATGGCTGATTTTTCACTGCTGGACTGGGCCATCGCCCTGCTGATCGCCCAAGCCATCCTCGGTGCGCTGGACACCCTGTATCACCACGAACTCACCGTCGCCTTGCCCTATCGCCACAGTGCGCGGCTGGAGCTGTCGATCCACGCCCTGCGCTCATGTTTCTACGGGATCCTGTTCCTGGGCATGGCGCATCTGGCCTTCGAGGGAACGTGGGCGATTGTCATCGCGCTGCTGTTCGCCCTGGAGATTTGCCTGACGCTCTGGGACTTCGTGGTCGAGGACCGCAGCCGCAAGCTGCCGGCCATCGAGCGCATCATGCATACGGTGCTGGCGGTCAACGGCGGGGCCTTTTTCGCACTGTACGGCGTGCAACTGGCGCAGTGGGCGAGTTTGCCCACCGGCCTGAGCGCGATCGACCTCGGTTGGCGCGGCTGGCTGCTGACCTTGTTCGCCATCGGGGTCACGGCCTCGGGTATTCGCGACGGCTTGGCGGCCTTGCGCATGCAACGCGCAGGCAAGCCTGCCAACCCGTTTGCCGGTGGCGCCTACAAGCGCGTGCTGGTCACGGGGGGCACCGGGTTTATCGGCGAGACCCTGGTCAATCAATTGCTCGACGCCGGGCACACGGTCAGCGTGCTGGCTCGCGATCCGTTGAAAGCGGCTTATCTGTTTGACGGCCGCGCCCGCTGCCTGCGTTCGCTGGGCAAGCTGGGCCATGACGAAATGTTCGATGTGGTGATCAACCTGGCGGGTGCCCCGGTGGCTGGGCCGCGTTGGAGTCCCAAGCGTCAGGCGCAACTCATTGCCAGCCGGGTCAACACCACCGAAGCCTTGATGGCCTGGTTGAAAAACGCCCGGCACAAACCGGCATTGTGGATACAGGCCTCAGCCGTGGGTTTTTACGGCGTGCGTGACGCCAGCGAAAGCCTCGATGAAAGCGCCGCCCAGGGCGATGGCTTCATGGCTGAACTCTGTGTGCGTTGGGAAGCCTCAGCCCGGCCTGCCACTGAGTTGGGCGTGCGGCAGGTGGTGATGCGCCTGGGCGTGGTGTTCGGTCCGGGCGGTGCGTTGCTGCCGTTGCTGATTCCGTTTCGCCTGGGGTTCGGCGGGCGCATGGGCGACGGCAAACAGATCATGAGCTGGGTGCACCGCGACGATGTCATCCAAGTGATCGCCCGAGCCTTCGATGATGAAAGCCTGTGCGGCACCTACAACCTGGTGGCACCCGAGTCGGTCAGCCAGGCGTTGTTTGCCGAAAGTGTCGGCAAGGTGCTCAAGCGGCCAGTGTGGTTTCACATTCCCGCTGCGCCGGTGCGCGCCTTGGCAGGTGAGATGGCCCAGTTGTTTTTCGACGGCCAGCGGGTGGTGCCCAATCGTCTCGTCGAGGCCGGCTATACGTTCCGTTACCCGACGCTCGACGCCGCCCTGCGCGACTTGGCCTGAGGAGCGCCCATGAGTAAGCCCCGGATGTACCTGCTAGCCGGCAACGGCAGCGCGGCCGATTGGTGGGACGACGCGTTGCCGCATTTTCAACACCACGACGTGGTGTCGCTGGAGCTGCCTGGTTTTGGCAGCAATCCTCAGGCTCCCTGTGAAGACCTGGCGGCCTACGCGCAGGCATTGCTGGCGGCAACGGACAAGGGCAGCGCGATCATGGCGGTCGGAGTCAACGCCTTGCTGGTGCTGCACGCCTTGCAACGGCAACCGGGGCACTTTTGCCGCAGCGTGTTGCTGGCGCCGGTGGGCGCGTTTTTGTGGCAGCGGCGACTGCCGGCATTGATGTCGCCACTGCCGATTCGCAAGACCATTCATTGGCTGCTGGCGAACAAGCCGACGCTGTTTGCCCACAAGTTCTCCAGCCAGGCCTGGACGCCTGCGCAGTACCAACGCATGGGCGCCGGCTATGCTCGTTGCCGAGCCTTTGTGCCGCACTGGGACCTGGTGCGTGCCGACACCGCGTTGCCATTGCTGGAGTGGATTACCGATCCGGTCGAACTGGTGTGGGGCGATCAGGACAAGGTATTGGGCATTGCGCAGGCGGCGGCCTGGTCGGCCATTCTGGCCCGTGCCGACTTGACCATCAGCCTGAAGCCCGGTTGGGGCCACTACCCGTGGATCGACTCGCCCGCTGAATTCACGGCATGGCTGGAGTCTGGCGAGCGTGGTTTTGTCGCGCATACCAAAGGCGGCCGCTTGCGTCTCGCGGCGCTGGCGGGGCAGCCGGTGCCGGCGGCGCTGTCACTCAACCATTGCGATGATCCGCGTCTGCAGGGTTTTTTGGACGGCCAGCCGGACGCTACCTGGGCGGTGCGCTCCTCCAGTTACGGTGAGGACCAGGCCGATGCGGCCAATGCGGGCTTGAGCACCACGTACCTGCGCGAACCGACGCACAACGTGCCAGCGCGGATTGCCGAGTTGAGCGCGGCGGGTGTCGAGGAAGTGGTGGTGCAGCGCTTCATCACGCCACGGCTGTCCGGGATCGCGTTCGTGCGTCACCTGTCCGTTGAACTGGAATGGGTCGAGGGGCACCTGGAGTCGTTGGCCGATGGCCAAGTGAGCCCCGAGCGGGCGGTTATTTCCCGCCTCGGCGAGTCATGGAACAGCGGCACGTTCAAGCCAGCCCACGGCCTGACCGCCGAGGCGCTATGGCGCTTTCTCCAAGGCGTATTGCGGGTCTTTCACTACGTGCCCGGCGACGTCGAATGGGCCTGGGACGGCACCCAACTGTGGCTGCTGCAATACCGGCCGATCAGCGACTACGGCTGGCGCCGCCACCTGACCGCCGCCAACATCGCCGAGATCCTGCCGCCCCGACCCAGTGTGTTGGTGGAGTACGCCCAGCGTCGCGCGGCGGCAAGCATTCCGGCGATCATGGCGCGTTGGGATTCGCGGGTGCTGCAGGACAACGAGCCCTTCACGGCAGTGTTTGGCGGCGCTTCGTACATCAACAATGACCTGTTTCTCGCCCGACTGGCCGACTGGGGCATCAGCGCCAGCAGCTACGCCGGCGAGGTCGGCGGCGCGACACCGCACCTGCCTTGGCGGCCACTGCGCCTGATGCGTTCGCTGCCGTTGTTCCTGCGCATGCAACGCATCGCCCGTGGGCATTTGCTGACGCTGGAAAATGGCTTGCGACGTTTTGATCGAGAACTGCACGAACTCACCGAGCAAGGTGCCGACGGCCAGCAACTGGCCGACTGGTTTACCCGCTTCTACGTGTTCGTGGTGCAGGGCAACCTGTGCATCGCCAGCGCCTTGGCCAGCAGTGGCGGTGACTGGCTGGGACGGCCACCGACCGCCTATGACAACCTTGAACACAGCCCCCATCGGCTGCCGTGGGAGACCGACCCAGCGACGCCACGCCCGGCACCGACCGAGCTGCCGTTGCAGGCCTTCCCACAATGGCCGTTGGCGATTCGCCTGGCCCATGGCGCCGGCCTGCCGGGGCTGCGCGGTTATTACTTGCAAGTGCGCGAATGGTATCGCGACAACCTGATGCGGATTTTCTTTCGCTTGCATCACGCCATGCCGGCGGTGGACCGGGCGTATTGGTTCACCCCGCACCCGGACATTCGTAGCCGTGACGGCAGCTTCTGGCAGGACGGCCGTGAAGGCACCGAGCAGGCGAGTGGTTTCTTGATTTACCCGGGGCAGGCTCAAGGTATTTTGGGCGAGGATATCCTGTTGGAGGACACCCTGGACCCTGGTCGCCACGCCCACTATCAAAGCGCCCGTGCGGTGATCGCGCGCATGGGTGGCCGCCTGTCCCACGGCTCGACGCTGCTGCGTGAATTGCGCAAGCCTTCGGCGGTATTGCCTCAGGTGGATGTGGCTTGGTTGGGGCGTGAGGTGGTGTATTGCGATGGGGTGTTGAGGTTGGTGGAGTAGGCAGCGCGATGATCCGTCGATCACAGAACCTGTGGCGAGGGAGCTTGCTCCCGCTGGGTTGCGCAGCAACCCCAAGCAATTTGAATGCGATCTGCCTGATACACCGAGGCGTTAGGGTTTGGGACTGCTGCGCAGTCCAGCGGGAGCAAGCTCCCTCGCCACAAGGAGTGCGTTCAACTCTGGAGCTGTTCTCAATCCCCAGAAACGAAAAAACCGGCCGAAGCCGGTGTTTTCACCCCAACGGCCAGAGAACTTAATCTCTGCGTACGGGGTTGAGCAGTGAGCGAATCCTAAGTTGAAGAAATCGCGAGGTCAACACCACCGTTGCCACAGAGAATTCCCCCTTCTTCACCGCTACTCCCTTGACGCCCCCCACCGCTGTCGTAGACTCCGCCCATCCGTCAGGGAGTAACGGTCATGCGACGTTTGTGCAGTTGGGTTGTGGGATTGGCCTTCATCACGTGCGGGGTTCAGGCGCAGACGCCGGCTTCCGATGATCCGTTGCTGGAGAGCAACGTCTCGACCAGTGCGTCGGCCAGCGAGGCGCGTGGCGTGCTTCGAGCACGGGACCAGGCAGTGTTGGCCAGCGAGTTGGCCGGGCGGATTGTCGAGTTGCCGTTCAGCGAGGGCGAGTCGTTCAAGAAGGGTGACACCCTGGCGCGTTTCGATTGTTCGGCCTATCAGGCCCAGCTCAATGCGGCCCAGGCGGCCAGCCGTGGTGCCGGTGAAGAACTGGCCCATAACCGGCAGTTGGCGGCGTTGAAATCCGTCGGGCGTTTCGAGGTGTCGCGGGCCGAGGCGCGCCTCAGCGAGGCCCAGGCGCAATCCCAGGTGTACCAGGTGCAGGTCAAGCGTTGCAGCGTGATCGCGCCGTTCGATGGACAGGTGGTGGCGCGCAAGGTCCAGCGTTATGAAAGCGTCGCGGCCGGCGCGCCATTGCTGGATGTGGTCGATAACCGCACCCTGGAGATTCACCTGCTGGTGCCTTCACGCTGGATGGACAGGCTCAAGCCCGGCCAGCCCTTTACCTTCGTCCCCGATGAAACCGGCAAACCGTTGCAAGCGACGGTCAAGCGCCTGGGCGCGCGCATCGACGAGGGCAGCCAGACGCTGCTACTGGTGGCGAACGTGCCGGATGCCAGCGGCCTGCTGTCCGGCATGAGCGGCACGGCGCGTTTCTCGGAGTCGAAGTGAACGCGCCAGTGACGGGCAGTACCGAGCAGGTGTTCGCCCGCTTCCTCGATCTGGAGCGCCAGACGAGGGCTGCGCGTACACCGGAGCAGCTGAGTTACAGCCTGGTCAACGACGGCCAGGCGCTGTTCGGCTTTCGCCACGCCGCGTTGTTGATCGCCGGCAAGGTCCAGGCCGTGACCGGCGTCAGTACCGTGGAGCCGAATGCGCCGTTCGTGGCGTTTGTCGAGCAGGCGGTGGCGCAGTTGTTCAAACAGGGCCTGTTGAACCAGGCCCGGGTGATCGCCGCCGATGGGGTGAGCGAATCCATCCGGGCAGACTGGCGCAGCCTGTCGGCCGGGCAAGTGTTCTGGCTGCCGTTGATCGATCATCAGGGCCAGGTGTTCGGCGGTTTGTGGTTGGCCCGCGACCTGCCATGGACGCCGCCGGAGCAAGTGCTGCTGTCGCAACTGGGCGACACCTACAGCCATGCGTGGTTGGCGTTGCAACCGCGCAAGCCATGGCGCCTGCGCTGGACACGCAAGCGCCAGGTGGCGCTGGTGGCGCTGTTGCTGCTGGGCTTGCTGATCCCGGTGCGCCAGTCCGTTTTGGCCCCGGCCGAAGTGGTACCGCTGGGCGGGCAAGTGGTGGCGGCGCCGTTGGATGGGGTGATCGCCGAGTTCCTGGTCAAGCCCAACCAGAGCGTCAAGAACGGCGACCTGTTGTTGCGTTTCGAAAGTACCAGTCTCAAGGCCCAGGCCGATGTGGCCGAGCGGGCGTTGGGCGTGGCCGAGGCCGAACTCAAGGCCAATTCCCAGCGCTCGTTTGCCGACGCTGAATCCAGTTCCAAGATTGACCTGCTGGCTGCCCGCGTCGAGCAGAAGCGCGCCGAGCGCAACTACGCACTTGAACTGCTCAAGCGCAGCGAAGTGCGCGCCGAGCGGGATGGCATCGCGGTGTTTGCCGACGCTGAGCGCTGGCTCGGCAAGCCCGTGCAGACCGGTGAGCGGCTGATGGAAATCGCCGATCCAAACCAGGCCGAGTTACGCATTGAATTGGCGGTGGGTGACGCGATTGCCCTTGAGCCCGGTGCGCAAGTGGCGTTGTTTCTCGACAGCGACCCGTTGCAGCGGCACCTGGCCCGGCTCGAGCGTTCGGCCTATGAAGCGCAGCCTACCGCCGCCGGCCAACTGGCGTATCGATTGGATGCGCGTTTCGATGCCACGGCGCCGCGCATTGGCCTGCGAGGCACGGCGAAGGTCTTCGGCGACCGTGCCCCGCTGGCGTTGTACCTGCTGCGGCGGCCGCTGGCCGGCCTGCGCCAGAGCGTAGGCCTGTAGCATGGACTTGCCGAGCCTGCGGCCGGACCTGCAACTGTCCCCGGCGGCCTCAGACCCGGACGGTTCGCCGCAGTGGACCTTGGCCGATCCGGTGCGCGGGCGCTATTTCAAACTGGGCGCGGCGGCGATGCGCATGTTGCGGCACTGGTCCCTGGGCGATCCGGAACAGGTACTGCAGGCCGCGAACCGCGAGCCGGGCCTGCCGCTCAATGGCGAATCGCTGGAGCAACTGCTGGGCTTCTTGCGTGGTCATGACCTGATCAGCGCGATGGACCCGCAACAGCGCGACAGCTATCTGTTCAAGACCGCTGCACAACGCCAGAGCGTGTGGCAGATCCTGCTGCATCAGTACCTGTTTTTTCGCATTCCGCTGTGGCGCCCGGACGCTTTTCTAAATCGGGCCTGGCCCTGGTTGGCGCGGTTCGGCCCTGGGATCCTGCGTTATGGCCTGCCGCTGACCCTGGGTCTCGGCATCTTCCTGGTGTCGCGGGACTGGCAGCGATTCGTCGCGACATTTCCACACCTGTTCAGCCTGGGCGGTGCGCTGGCGTTCGGGGCGGCGTTGCTCTTCGCCAAGCTGTGCCACGAGTTCGGCCACGCCTTCATGGCCAAGCGCGCCGGTTGCCGGGTACAGAGCATGGGCGTGGCGTTCATGGTGCTGTTGCCGATGTTCTATACCGACGTCAGCGACGCCTGGCGGATCAGGGATCGCCGCGCACGGTTGCTGATCGGTGCCGGTGGGGTGCTGGCCGAACTGCTGCTGGCGTGCATCGCGCTGCTGGCCTGGTCGCTGTTGCCCGATGGGCCGGCACGTACCGCGGCGTTCATGTTGGCCAGCGCCACCTGGATCACCACGTTGATCATCAACCTGAACCCCTTCATGCGCTTCGACGGGTATTTCCTGCTCAGTGATTTCTGGGCGGTGGATAACCTTCAGGGGCGGGCGTTTGCCCTGTGTCGCTGGCGCCTGCGCGAAGCCTTGTTCGGGTATGGCGCGGCGGCGCCGGAACCCTGGTCGCCGAAGATGCGTCGGCGTTTGCTGGTGTGGGGTTATGGCTCGTGGCTGTGGCGGGCATTGTTGTTTTTCGGGATTGCCTTGGCGGTCTATCACCTGTTCTTCAAGGTGCTGGGCATTTTTCTAATGATGGTGGAATTGGTGTGGTTCATTTTCATGCCCATCGTGAATGAGTGGCGGCAATGGTGGAGTCGTCGTGAGCAAGCCCACGGCGGGCGGATGCTCCTGAGTGGCCTGGTGTTGCTGGCGCTGCTGCTGGTGTTGCTGCTCCCTTGGCGCAGCGCGGTGGAAGTGCCGGCCATGCTCGAGGCCGGGCGCGCCAGTGCCTTGCATGCGCCGGTGGCGGCGCGGGTCAAGCAGGTGAATGTGCACGACGGCCAGACCGTGGCCCAAGGCGATGTGCTGATTGAGTTGGAGTCGCCGGACATGGCGTCGCGCCTGGCCATTGTGCGCCGGGAAATCGAGATCCAGCAGTTGCAGATGCGCCGTCAGGCCGGGCGCAGCGAAACCGCCGCCGATGCCGGCATCGTCGAACAGCAACTGGCCGAAGCGGTGGCCGAGTACCGCGGCCTGGTGGCCCAGCGCGAACGGCTGTTGTTGCGTGCGCCCCATGCCGGCCAGGTGCGCGATGTGTTGCCGCAACTGTCGATAGGGCGCTGGTTGTCACCCACACAGGCACTGGCGCGGGTGGTGCAGACCGATTCGCGGTTGCGCGGCTACCTCACCGAAGCCGAGCTTTGGCGGGTCGGGCCGGGTGCCACGGGCCGGTTCATCGCTGACGATCCGATGCACACATCGATGGCCGTGCGGTTGAATGAAATCGACACCAACGGCGTGGCCTGGGTCGAACAGCAAGCGTTGACGTCCGACCATCACGGGCCGATTGCGGTGCGCCGCGACTCGCAACAACGGGCCGAGCCGGTCCAGGCCCAGTACGGCGTGCGCCTGAGTACGGTGGACGCCACGTCCGCTCCGGTGCAGCCGCTGCGTGGCGTGGCGGTGTTGCAGGGCGAGGGCGAGTCGGTGTTGGGAGCGGCCTGGCGTCGGTTGGCGGCGTTGGGTGTCAGGGAAAGCGGGTTCTAGGCCTAGGGGGCAAGCATGGATTCGGTGGCGGCAGAGGGGTTGGTGGTGCGTCCATCGCGGATCAGCGATGGTCCGTTCCTGCAGGGCCTGTACCAGGCGGCGCGGCCGGACCTGCAATGGATCGACGGCGAACATGAACAGGTACAGCAGGTGATTGCCCAGCAGTTCCAAGTGCAGGAGCAAGGGTTGGGCGAGAACTTCCCCAACGCCATGCATTACGTCGTGGAAAAACTCGGCACTGCGATTGGCGCCTTGAGTACGGATTTCGGCCCCAATGAGATTCGCGTGCTGTACCTGGCCTTCATCCCCCAGGCCCGTGGCCAGGGCTATGGCCGGGCGGTGTTGCAAGGGGTGCAGAAAGCCGCGCAACAGATCCGCTGCCCGGTGGCGACCGTGGTCTGGGCCAGCAACCCCCACGCCCGTCGGCACTACCTGGCGCTGGGCTTCGAAGTGCAAGAGCGCAACCCGGCGGCGGAGCGGTTGGTCTGGTATCCGAAAGGCAACTGATCTACCCCATGCATGGCCCATGTGGGAGCGAGCTTGCTCGCGAAGGCGATCTTCCATCCATCCGGAACCCGTGGCGAGGGAGCTTGCTCCCGCTGGCCTGCGAAGCAGGCCCTCTGTCTTTCTCCAGTCGGACAGTTTTGTCAGGTTTTGCGACTGCTTCGCAGCCGAGCGGGAGCAAGCTCCCTCGCCACAGGTTCCGGGTCGTCTGGGCTGACGCCATCGCGAGCAAGCTCGCTACCACAGTTTGAAATGAGTCCAGTCAGTTAAACGCGATGTAGAAATACCCCAGCGTCGGATCCCGCCCCATGGGCGGTATCCGTGATACGAACACCCCCTCGATCTTGCCCAGTTCCGGCACTTCCAGAGCGCAGAGTCCGTCGACGAATTCAGTACCTTCCAGGCTGTTGAATTCCACGCTGAACGGCATCCGCGCGGTGTTCGGCATCTTCGCCCGTGGGCTTTCTTCAAGGGTTTCGAAGCGCACCGGCAGGCAGCTGCCGTCGGGGAGGGTCAGGCTGCCGGTCTGGCCCAGCAGCGGTTGGAAATGGCGGCTATGAACCTGTTGCAGCATGTCGACACTCCAAAAGGCCGGAGGACCGCAGCCCTCCGGCGGCTCATCAGTTACGGGACGGGAAGTAGCCTTGAAGGGCGATGCTGAAGTTGATGGCCAGGAACGGGTTCATGACCGTCATCGGCGTGTTGCCGCCGGTGGGGGCGACCGTGCCGTTGACCGTGGTGGTCACGCCTTGCAGCGGCACTGGCGAAGCGCCTATCTGGTCGGAATAGATCGCCGCCGAGCCCGGCCCGGTGCCCGAGGTGCCGATGAACGAGTTGGTTGCCGTGGGCGTATTCACCGGGTTGCTGGCCGGGTTGGCCAACTGCAGGGTAGTGGAAGCGGTAATGCCGGTGAGGGCATGGGTGTGGTTGGGCAGGTTGTTGAGCGTTGCCGTGACGTTTTCGGTGCCGGATATCTCTCCGATGACTCGCGGGGTCAGGCCCAGGCCACTGCCTTGGCCCATGGGCAGGCGACCTTGCAGGTTGGGTAGCATGAAGGTGGTCTGGCCGTTGCCTCCGTAGGTCACGCCGATCAGGGCGAACAAGGTCTGGTACTGGGAAAGGGCAAGCGTCTGCCCGTTGCACAGCGCCCAATCCCTGGGTGCAAAGTTAAAGGCGAACGACTGGATAGTGCCGATGAATACTTCCATAGATTCCTCATCCTTCAGGTGATTGGTTCTTGCAGTGCCCGGACGTGAAGGACAAGAGTGCGATCAGCCCGACTCCTTGATTCCCTGGCCTGGTCACGCACGGCTGAGCGTAGACCGGGATGTTTGATTTTGCCGGGCGAAGCGGGCGGAAAAATTCCGCGACACGGCTTAATCGATTCAGGTTCCCGAGCGACGCTACCGTCCATCCTTTTTTACGGCTTGGGATGAATCTGATATCAAAGTACTACTAGGCGAAGATTGTTTCCTCGGCTACGCTTCGGCTACAAAAGGACTACAAACAAAGGTGAATGGATTGCCGCAGTTTCACTTCATTTCCGGTTTGCCGCGCTCAGGCTCGACCCTGCTCTCTGCCATTTTGTTGCAGAACCCGCGCTTTCATGCCGGCATGACCAGTCCCGTCGGCACGCTGTTCAACAGCGTCCTGCAGCAATGCAGCGCCGGCAGCGAGTTCGGCTCGGTGATCGACACCGACCTGCGCCGCCGCCTCTTGCGCGGCCTCTTCGATTCCTACTACGCCGACAAAGCCGACAAGCCGGTCATCTTCGACACCAACCGCCAATGGTGTGCCCGCCTGCCAGCCCTGCAGGACCTGTTCCCCCAAGCCAAGACCATCGCTTGCGTGCGCAACGTGGCCTGGGTGCTCGACAGCCTGGAGCGGCTCTACCGTGCCAACCCGTTCGAGAACACCAAGCTGTTCAACGACGATGATGAGCGCAACACCGTCTACAGCCGCTGTGAAACCCTGGCCCAGCGCAACCGCCTGGTGGGGTTCGCCTGGACGGCGCTCAAAGAGGCCTATTACGGCGAGAACGCCGAGTCGCTGCTGATCGTCGACTACGACTTGTTGAGCCAGGCCCCGGAGCGGGTGATGCGCCTGGTGTACGAGTTCATCGGCGAGCCCTGGTTCGAACACGATTTCAATCACTTGACCTACGACGCACCGGCCTTCGACCAGGCCTTGGGCGTGGCCGGCCTGCATAAGGTCAAGCCCAAGGTCGCGCCGCAAGCCCGGCGGACCTTGTTGCCGCCGGACCTGTTTGAAAAGTATGCCGAGTTGTCGTTCTGGCGCGATGGGTCAGCAAGCGCCGCCAATGTCATTCGTATGAAAACCGACGCCGCCGTCAGCTGACTGCGGTTTTTTTCATTTGCGTTTCAGAAAGTTCGAGTCCAGGTGATCGTCATGTGGTGGAGCAAAGGCAAATCGCGGGTAACCGAGGGCACACAGGCCCTGGCATCGCCAATGATCATGTCCCTGGAACCGCGAATGCTGTTCGACGGCGCGGTGGCGGCCACCGTGGCCGATGCCGCGCAGCCGGACGCGCAGCCCACTGCCGAGGCGGCCAAGACGCCAACGGCGGACCAGGCGACCGATACCCATGCGCCCCAGGGCCAGGTCGATGCCACCCAGGCTGCCGTGCCGGGCAAATCCGTGGTGTTTGTCGATTCCCGGGTCAAGGATTCCGCCAGCCTGCTCGAAGGCGTGGCGCCCGGTACCCAGGTCGTACAGCTGGATGCCACGAAGGACGGCTTGCAGCAGATTGCCGATTACCTGGACACCCACCAGGGCGTCAGCTCGGTGCAGATCATCGCCCACGGCAACGCCGGTGATTTGTGGCTGGGCAACAGCTACCTGTCGGCGGATAACGTCCAGGCCCGTAGCGAAGTGCTGGCGCAGATCGGCCAGGACATGAACGCCGGTGGCGATATCCTGATCTATGGCTGCTACACCGCCGAAGGCGAGCGTGGTTTGAGCCTGGTGGATTCATTGGCGCAGTTGACCGGCCGCGATGTGGCGGCGTCCAACGACCGCACCGGCCTGGGTGGCGACTGGGACCTGGAAATCGCCACCGGCACCATCGAAAGCGCCAACGTGCTCTCGGCCAATGCCATGAGCGAGTACCAGTGGGGCCTGGCTACCTGGACCGCCACCAACAACCTCAATAGCGGCGTGGGCTCCCTGCGCGCCGCCCTGACGTCCGCGCAGAACGGCGACATTGTCACGTTCAATACCAGCATGACCGTCGCCCTGACCCAGGTGCTGGTGGTCAACAGGAACGTCACCATCGATGGTGACCTGAACAATGACAACGTCGCCGACGTGACCCTCGACGGCCAGAACCGCACCCAGATCATGCAAGTGACGTCCGGCACCACGGCCACCCTCGATGGCCTGGTGATCACCCGGGGCATGGTGGCAGGCAACGGTGGTAATGGCGGCGACGATGCGCTGGTGTCCCAGGGCGGCGGCATCTACAACGCCGGCACCTTGACCCTGCGCAACGTTACGGTCACCGCGAACGCCGCTTCAGGCGGCGGTGGCGGCGGCGGTGTGACGCCGCAGTACGCCGGTGGCGGCGGCGGTGGCGGTGGTGCGGTCGGTAGCGGTATCGGCGGCAAGGGCGGCGACACGCTCAACTCCACGGGCTCCAATGGCTCGGCCGGGCAGGGCGGCGCGGGCGGCGGTTTCTTCAACATTGGCGGGCGTGGCGGTTCCACCACGGGTGGCGCGGGTGGTGCGGCGTATCCGGGCTACAGCACCGGTTCGGCCGGCGGCACGGCCTCCAGCGGTGGCTTGTCCATCGGCGGTGGCGGCGGTGGTGACGGGTATGACAACTTCGGCGGCGACGGCGGCGGTGCGGTCGGTGGTATCTATAACGACACCGGCGCGACCCTGCGGATCATCGGCAACTCGACCATTTCCAACAACGTCGGCGCCGGCGGTGGCGGTGGTGGCGGCGGGGCGGGCGGTAGCTATCTCCAGGCAGGTGGTGCGGGCGGTGTCGGTGTCGGTGCCATCTGGAACAAGGGCTCGATCCTGATCACTGCCGCCAACTTCGCCGCCCTGGCCGGCAACGTCGGCGGCAGCGGCGTGGGTGGGACGAGTGCGGGCACCGCCGGTGTTTCGCCAGCGTCGGTGGCCAACGTCTACGGCGATGGCGGCACCATCAACACCAACTATGTGCCGGACGAGACGCCGCCCACCGCGACCGTCGTGGTGGCCAATACCAACCTGAACTCCGGTGGCACGTCGACGGTGACCATCACCTTCTCCGAAGCCGTGACCGGCCTCACCGCGGCGGACCTGACGGTGCAGAACGGCACCGTCGGCACCTTGACCAGTGGCGACGGCGGCATCACCTGGACCGGTACGTTGACCGCGGCCAGCAACATCGCCGACACCACCAACATCATCACCCTGAACAATACCGGCGTGGCCGACCTGGCCGGCAATGCCGGGGTGGGCACCACCGATTCGAACAATTACATCGTCAACGACACCGTGGCGCCTACGGCGTCCATCGTGGTGAGTGACACGGCCCTCAGGATTGGCGAGACCTCGACGGTCACCATCACGTTCTCCGAGGCCGTCTCCGGCTTCACCACGGCCGACCTGACCGTCGCCAACGGCTCGATCAGCGGCCTGAGCACCAGTGACGGCGGCATCACCTGGACGGCCACGCTGACACCGGATGCGACTGTCACCGATACCTCCAATCTCATTGTCCTGAACAACACGGGCGTGGCCGACCTCAATGGCAACGCCGGCGTGGGGACGACCAACTCCAACAACTACGCCATTGACACGCAACGCCCGACGGCCACCATCGTAGTGACCGATACCGCGCTGAGGATCGGTGAAACCTCCGTAGTGACGATCACCTTCACCGAGGCGGTGAGTGGTTTCACCCTGGCGGACCTGGCCGCTGCCAATGGCAGCTTGAGCGGGCTGAGCAGCGGTGACGGCGGTATCACCTGGACCTCGACGCTCACCCCGAGCGCCAGCATCGATGACACCAGCAACCTGATCACGCTGACCAACAGTGGCATTGCCGACCTGGCCGGCAACGTCGGCAGCGGCACCACCGACTCGAACAACTACGCCGTCGATACCCAGCGTCCGACCGCTTCCATCGTGGTGGCCGATAACGCGCTGAACATCGGCGAAACGTCCCTGGTCACGATCACCTTCAGCGAGGCCGTCACGGGTTTCACCCTGGCGGACATGACCGTGGCCAACGGCTCCTTGAGCGGTCTGAGCAGCGGTGACGGCGGCATCACCTGGACCGCGACGCTCACCCCGAGCGCCAGCATCAGCGATGCCACCAACCTGGTCATCCTGGCCAATACCGGTGTGGCGGACGCGGCCGGGAACGCCGGCAGCGGCACCACCAGTTCCAACAACTACGCCGTCGACACACAGCGCCCAACCGCCAGTATCGTCGTGAGCGACACCTCCCTGAGCGTCGGCGAAACCTCGCTGGTGACCATTACTTTCAACGAAGCGGTGACCGGCTTTACCACCGCCGACCTGACGGTCGCCAACGGCACGGTCACCGGCCTGAGCAGCGGCGACGGCGGCATTACCTGGACCGGGACGCTCACGCCAAGCGCCAGCACCAGCGACACCAGCAACCTCATCACCCTGGATAACACCGGCGTGAGCGACGCGGCGGGCAATGCTGGCAGCGGCACCACCGACTCCAACAACTACGCCGTCGACACCGCGCGTCCGACCGCCACCGTCGTGGTCGCCGACACGGCCATCGCCGTGGGCGAAACCTCGGTGGTGACCATCACCTTCAGCGAGGCGGTGACCGGTTTCACCCTGGCGGACCTGAGTGTCACCAACGGCAGCCTGAGCGGCCTGAGCACCAGCGACAACATTACCTACACCGCGACTTTTACGCCGAGCGCGGGCGTCAGCGATGCCTCCAACCTGATCACCCTCAATAACACGGGGGTGGTGGACGGCGCGGGCAATACCGGCAGCGGCACCACCGACTCCAACAACTACGCCGTCGATACCCAGCGTCCGACCGCTACCATCGTGGTGGCCGACACGGCGCTGAGCGTCGGCGAAACGTCGCTGGTGACCATTACCTTCAGCGAGGCGGTCACAGGTTTCGACAATTCGGACCTGAGCGTAGCCAACGGCACGCTGAGTGCGGTCAGCAGCAGCGATGGCGGCATCACCTGGACCGCGACGTTCACGCCCAGCCTCGGGGTCACCGACGTCTCCAACCTCATTGTCCTGAACAACACCGGGATCAACGATGGGGCGGGCAACACCGGCACCGGCACGACCAGTTCCAACAACTACGCCATCGACACCAACGTGCCGACGGCGACCGTGGTGGTGGCCGACTCGTCTCTGAGCATCGGTGAAACCACCGTGGTCACCGTGACCTTCAACTCGGCGGTCAGCGGGTTCGACAATGCGGACCTGACCGTCAGCAACGGCACCCTGAGCACCATGAGCAGCACCGACGGCGGCGTCACCTGGACGGCCACGTTCACGCCGAGCGCGAGCATTTCCGATACCAGCAACGTCATTACCCTGGACAACACTGGCTTGATCAACGGCGCGGGCAACGCTGGCGTGGGCACTACCGACTCGAACAACTACGCGGTCGACACGGTGCGTCCGACCGCGACCATCGTCGTGGCCGACACGGCCATTGCCGCCGGCGAGACTTCGCTGGTGACCATCACCTTCAGCGAGGCCGTGACGGCGTTCACCAGTGCCGACCTGACGGTCGCCAACGGCGTGATCTCAGGGTTGAGCAGCAGCGACGGCGGCATCACCTGGACCGCGACCTTTACGCCGACCGCTGGCGTCACGGACACCAGTAACGTCATCTCGCTCAACAGTGGCGGCATCGTCGACCTGGCCGGCAACGTCAACGTCGGCGGCACCGACTCCAACAATTATGCGCTGGACACTGAACGTCCCACCGCAACGATCGTGCTGGCCGACTCCAACCTCAGTGTCGGTGAGACCTCGTTGGTGACCATCACCTTCTCCGAGGCGGTCAGCGGTTTCGACAATTCGGACCTGAGCGTTGCCAACGGCACACTCAGCGCTGTCAGCAGCAGCGATGGCGGCTTGACCTGGACCGCGACTTTCACGCCGACCCTCGGCGTGCGGGACGCGACCAACCTGATCGTCCTGAATAACAGCGGCGTAAGCGACGCGGCGGGCAACACCGGCACGGGCACGACCAACTCGGCCAACTACGCCATCGACACCCAGGTGCCGACGGCGACCATCGTGGTGGCCGATACGTCCCTGAGCATCGGTGAAACCAGCCAGGTAACCATCACCTTCAACGAAGCAGTGAGCGGTTTCGACAACAGCGACCTGACCATCAGCAACGGCACGCTGAGCAATGTGTCGTCCTCCGACGGCGGCGTTACCTGGACGGCCACGTTCACGCCGAGCGCGAGCATTGCCGACACCAGCAACCTGATCACCCTGGACAATACAGGTGTCGTCAACGTCTCGGGCAACGCCGGCGTCGGCACTACCGATTCGAACAACTACTCCATCGACACCGTGCGTCCAACGGCAACCATCGTCGTTGCCGACACGGCTATCGCCGCAGGTGAAACTTCGCTGGTGACCATCACCTTCAATGAGGCCGTGACGGGCTTCACCGACGCCGACCTGAGCGTCGCCAACGGTACGCTCAGCGGGCTGAGCAGCAGCGACGGCGGCATCACCTGGACCGCGACCTTCACGCCTGCTGTTGGCATCACCGACACCAGCAATCTCATCACCCTCGCCAACAGCGGCGTCGCCGACCTGGCGGGCAACGCCGGCAGCGGCACCACCGATTCGAACAACTACAGCGTCGACAGCCAGCGTCCGACTGCCACCATTGTGCTGAGCGATTCGGTGTTGAAACCGGGCGAAACTGCCCAGGTGACCATCACCTTCAGCGAGGCGGTGACGGGTTTCAGCAACGCTGACCTGAGCGTGGCCAACGGCACCCTGAGCGCCGTCAGCAGCAGCGACGGCGGCCTGACCTGGACCGCGACGTTCACGCCGACCCTGGGCGTGACCGACGCCAGCAATGTGATCACCCTGGACAATACCGGTGTGAGCGATGCGGCCGGCAACATCGGGACAGGCACGACCGACTCGGCCAACTATGCGGTCGAGACACGCGTCCCGACGGCTACCATCGTGGTGGCCGACAGTGCGCTGCGGATAGGGGAAACCTCGCAGGTCACCATCACCTTCTCGGAAGCGGTCAGCGGTTTCGACAACAGCGACCTGACCATCAGCAACGGCACGCTGAGCAACGTTTCCTCTTCCGACGGCGGCGTCACCTGGACGGCCACCTTCACCCCGACCACCAGCATCACCGACACCAGCAACCTGATCAGCCTGGACACCAGCGGCGTGGTCAACGCCTCGGGCAACAGTGGTGTCGACGTGGTGAACTCCAACAACTACGCGATCGACACGGTTCGTCCAGGCGCGACCATCACCGTCGGCGATACCACCTTGGGCATTGGCCAGAGCACCACCGTGACCATCAGTTTCAGCGAGGCGGTGTCCGGATTCGACCTGTCGGACCTCAGCGTCGCCAATGGCGTGTTGTCCAACCTCGCCAGCAGTAACGGCGGCCTGACCTGGACGGCGACACTGACGCCGACTGCGGGCGTCAACGATGCCACCAACCTGATTCTGCTCGACGCCAGCACTGTGCAGGACCTGGCCGGCAACGCCGGGGTGGGCATCGCGATTTCCAGCAACTATGCACTCGACGCCACCCGGCCGACGGCGACCATCGTCGTCGCCGATCCGGACCTGACGGTGGGCGAGACGACCCAAGTGACCTTCACCTTCAGCGAAGCGGTGACGGATTTCGACCTGTCGGACCTCAGCGTCACCAACGGTGAACTGACCAACCTGACCACCAGCGACGGCGGCAAGACCTGGACGGCGACATTCACGCCAACGGTGAACCTCACCGACCCGAGCAACTTCATCGCCCTGGACACCAGCAACGTCAGCGACCTGACGGGCAACGCCGGGGCCAGCGTGGCGGTGTCCAACAACTATGCGATCGACACCGTGGTGCCCAACGACGTGAAGCCGCCACCGGAGTTCCTGACGTCCGACCCGGTCACGGTGATCTCGCCGTCCGAGGTGCCGCTGCAACCGATCGTCTTTACCCCGCCGACCGGCAACCTGGGTTCGCCGCTGGGCTTCCCGCCGCTGTTCGAGCAACGGGACGTGGGTGGGGGCCTGCGGCCGATCGGGGATATTTTCATCAACCATGGCGCCCTGGCGCCGAGCTATATCGCCCAGGTGTTCAGCACTGACGCCGCCGGCGACGGTAGCGGCCAGGGGTTCCTGGGCTTTGGTGGGGGTGATGGCGGGGTGTTCGGCAGCAGCACGCTTTCGACCCTGTTCAACCAGGACTCTGGTTCCGAGGGCGAGTCGATGGAGGCCTTCGGCAGCCAGTCGATGCAGGGCGGCGATGTGTCCCAAGGGGTGCGTGGGGTGTTCGGGGCGCCCACCCTGGGTCAGCAACTGCAACAGCTCAAGGACACTGAACAACATCAGGTCGACAGCCTGGCAACCGCGTTACGACAGGTCGGCATCAGCCAAGTGCAGGCCTGAATTCTAAAAAATATTGGGGCAGCCAGGGGCAATCCAGGGAATGAATAGAAGTCAGAAGTTATTCGGTATGAGTGTGCTGGCGTTGGTGGTGAGTGGATGTGCGGTCACCAGCGATCCGATCGAGCGTAGCGTCAGCGAACAGCGCGCTCGAACCGACCTGCAGAACATGTACAAGGACCAGGAGCCGCTGAGCGGCCCCCTGACCCTGCACCAGGCCATGGCCCGGGCGGTGAAGTACAACCTCGAAGGTCGCTTGAAGATCATGGAGGAAGCCCTGGCCAAGCGTCAGCTGGATCTGGCCAGTTTCGACATGCTGCCGCGCATGGCCCTGGACGCCGGGTACGTGGGCCGTAACAACGTCAGTGCCTCCAGCAGCCAGAGCGTGGAAACCGGTACCCAGTCCCTGGAGCCGTCGACCTCCCAAGACCGTGACCGTGAAGTGGCGGACCTGACCATGGTCTGGAACGTGCTCGATTTCGGTGTCAGCTACATCAGTGCCAAGCAAGCCGGGGACCAGCGGCTGATCGTGCAGGAACGTCGGCGCAAGGTGATCAACACCATCGTCCAGGACGTGCGTTCGGCCTACTGGCGCGCCATGGCCGCCGAGCGCCTGCTCAAGCAGATCGACAGCCTGATGGTCCGGGTCGAGGCGGCACGTGACAACAGCCAGAGCATGAGTGAACAGCGCATCGGCGACCCGGTGCAAGCCCTGGGTTACCAGCGTTCGCTGATCCAGGCCACCCGCCAACTGGAAGAGCAACGCCGGGCGCTGTCCCTGGCCAAGACCGAACTGGCGACGCTGATCAACTTGCCCCTGGGCACCGAGCTGACCCTGGCGACCCAGGATGAATACACCATCCCGGAACTCAAGGTCGACCTGGCTCGTCTCGAACAGGAAGCCCTGGCCAGTCGTCCGGAATTGCGCGAGCAGGATTACCAGACCCGCATCACCGCCGCCGAAACCCGCAAGGCCATGTTGCGCCTGCTGCCGGGGCTGGAGTTTTCCGCCGGCGGGCACTACGACAGCAACTCGTTTTTGGTGGAACAAGGCTGGGCCGACTATGGCGTGAAAGTCACCTGGAACCTGTTCAACGTGATCTCCGCCCCGGCGGCCATCGACGTGGCCAAGGCCGGTGAAGAAGTGGCGTCGGCACGGCGTCAGGCGATGTCAATCGCCGTGCTGGCGCAGCTGTACGTGGCCAATGCCAACTATCGTGAAGCCCTGCGCCAGTTCAAGACCAGCCAGCAACTGTCGGACATCGATGGGCAGATTGTCGGTCAATTGCGTAGCCGTCACCAGGCTGCCGGCATTGGCGAGTTGGACCTGATCCAGGGTGAACTGAACACCTTGCAGGCCGACCTGCGTCGGGACTTGGCTTATGCCGACCTGCGCAACGCCTACGGGCAGATCTTTGCCAGCGCCGGCCTCGATCCACTGCCGAACGAAGTGCAGTCGACCGAAGTCCAGTCGATTGCCACGGCGCTGGCCAACCGCGAAGCGGCCTGGGCCCAAGGTGATATCACGCTGCCGAAGCCTGCCACGGTGACTCAATAACCGGGCGCAACCATGATGACGCGCCCGGCGTTTTCCCGGCTGCCGGTGGCGGTGAACCTGCCGTTGCTGTTGCACGCACTGGCGGCCATTGACGACGCACGTTGGCAGGGGCACTTCAACAGTGCCTATCACAGCGGCGACTGGAGCGGCGTGGCGCTGATATCGGCGGCCGATGCCGTTACCGAACTGTCGCCCGGGCACGGTCAGCCCGTGCATCGCGCGCCTTGGACAGCGGACAGTCGCTGGCAAGAGGCATTGCATGACTGGCCCCTGGAGATCGTCTCGGCCCGGCTGCTGCGGTTGGGCCCCGGTGGGCGCATCCACGAGCATCGCGACTATGATCTGGGCGGGCCGGATGCTGATCTGCGCCTGCACGTGCCGCTGCTCAGCCCACCTGACGTGGATTTTTTCCTGGATGGACACATTATTCCGATGACGGCCGGCGAGTGCTGGTTTCTCGATCTGGCGCGGCCCCATCGCGTTATGAATCGAAGTGCTCATTCGCGGGTTCACCTGGTGCTCGATTGTCGCCCCGGGCCGTGGCTGGCCCAGCAGATTGCCGATGGGCTACCCACCACACCCGCCGCGGGCGTCGGGCCAAGCGACTTTGTCCGTTTTCAGCAGCGCGTGGAAACGGATCCTCATCTCGCGCGAACCTTGCAGAACTTGCATGAGCTGGACGCTTTCATTGACTCTGCCCTGGCACTGGGGGCCGAACAAGGGCTTCACTTCACCCGGGAGGAATTGCGGGCTGCGATGCGCACCGGTCGCCAGCAGTGGAGAAACCAGTGGAAGACCTGAATCTGCACGGCTGGTTGCCGATCCGCGTATGGCAAGAGGCCGGGCAGTGGCGGGTCGATTGGTGCTGGTTCGGCGACATGCGACTGTCACAGCCGTTCTTTGGAGATGCGGTGGAAGACGCCCTGCGCCTGCCCTTCAACCAGGCGTTCCGCCGCCAGACACCCTTGGAGGTGCTCGGTCAGTGGCAACGACAAAGCCCGGGCCTGGCGCCCAATGCGTTCATTTTCCATGCTTCCCGTTGCGGCTCGACATTGATCAGCCAGATGCTTGCCCAATTGGACCATCACATCGTCATTTCGGAACCACCGCCCCTGGATACGCTGCTGCGCAGTGATTTGCCGTTGCCCGAGCGGTGCGTGGCGCTCAAGGGCTTGATGTCGGCCTATGGGCAGCGCCGCCGAGGCGTGGAGCAACGGCTGGTGGTCAAGCTCGACGCCTGGAACATCGGTGAACTGCCGTTGTTGCGTGAGTGCTTTCCCGACACGCCCTGGTTGTTCGTGTACCGCGACCCCTTGGAAATCTCGGTCTCTCACCTGCGCCGTCCCGGCATGCACATGGTGCCGGGGATGATCGGTGCGACGGTCCTGGACGATGGATTGCCGTTCGCCGGCCAGGAAGATTTCATCCCGCGCCGGGTGGGACGGTTATTGGCGACGGGCTTGGACCACTGCCAGGCATTGGCTGGGATGGCGGTCAACTACACTGACCTGCCTGAGGCGATGACGGGCAGACTGGCGGCGTTTTTCGGCCTCGATGAAGGGCAGTGCAAACAAATGTTCGCAGCGGTCGGGCAACATGCCAAGCAGCCGGCGCAGGTGTTTGTTGGCGACAGCGAGGACAAGCGCCGGGAGGCTTCGGCGCTGTTGCGTGAGCGGGTCCTGCGCTGGGCGCAGGGGCCTTACGAGGCGTTGAACTCACTCCCTCCGTAGCGGGATTCAAACCGCTTTTGTGGCGAGGGAGCTTGCTCCCGCTCGGTTGCGCAGCAACCGCAAAGTCGTGGGGCCGCTTCGCCCGAAGCGTCGGACCGGCCCAGCGGGAGCAAGCCTCCTCGCCACGGTGTGCTCAGCTCCAAGGGACTAGACTGCAGGAGTAGAGCCCAGCCATCCATTCATGCCCAGGAGTCCCGCATGGAAACCCCGATCCATACACTTCCCGCCCTGTTCAAACAACTCGGCCTGCCTGACGACGCCATCAGCATCGATCAATTCATTGCCAGCCATTCTCCCCTTAAACCCGATCTGCACCTGTCCGATGCCTTCTTCTGGAGCGAGGGTCAGCGGCAACTCCTGCGCGACGAAATCCTCGAGGATGCGGACTGGGCGGTGGTGGTGGATCAGCTCGACGTGCTGTTGCGCAAGGGCCGCAGTGAGTGATGCCGATGCAGGGCTTGGGCAATAACTTGTGGGAGCGAGCTTGCTCGCGATGGCGGACCGTCAGCCAACACTGATGCAACAGACATATCGCTATCGCGAGCAAGCTCGCTCCCACAGGGTTAACTTGTTATTCGTTTTAAGTATTAACAAATAGCTTCTTATTCCTTAAATAATATACCTCTCCTCCCTATACTCGTCCGGGAACAGACACGCAGGAGAGCACCCATGCGCAACGAATCGATTCGCTACCTGATTGTGCCGGGCTGGCAAGGATCGCCGGAAAATCATTGGCAAACCCACTGGCAGAACAGCCTGCCCAACAGCGCCCGGGTCGAGCAGGCCGACTGGATGACGCCCCGGCGTGAGGACTGGGTCGCGGCGCTGGCCGAGGCCGTGGCCGCCGACAGCACGCCGGTGATCCTGATTGCCCATAGCCTGGGCTGCATCACCGTGGCCCATTGGGCCGCCACCGCACCGGTGCACTTCCTGCGGCAGGTGCGCGGGGCGTTGCTGGTGGCGCCGGCGGATGTCGAGCGGCCAGCCTGCGTCCCGGCGCTGCGCAATTTCGCGCCGATTCCCAATGATCTGCTGCCGTTCCCAAGCCAAGTGGTCAGCTCCGACAACGACGCCGCCGTGAGCGCCCCGCGCGCCTTGGAGCTGGCCCGCAACTGGGGCTCCGAGGCCGGGATTCTGTCAGGGGCGGGGCATATCAATGTGAAGTCTGGCCACCAGCGTTGGGAGCAGGGTTTCGCTTACCTCTACCGTCTGCAAAACCGCATGGAGCATCACGCCCTGCGTCGCGCCTGAATTTTTAGCGCCCCCCGTCTCCCGGCGGCCTGGGGCGGGAGCCTGCCATGAGTTTGCATGAAACCTTCGGTCAGCCCTTGCTGACCTTTCCCGATGCGGAAAAAAGCCCCCTGAGCATTCGCGCCAAGGCGCTGGTGTTCGTCGATCCCCGTTCACGGCAGTTGCGCCAGGAATTGGAGCAATTGGCGCCCCGGGCGATTTCAGTGCTGATACGCGGCGAAACCGGTAGCGGCAAGGAACTGCTGGCCCGGCATATCCATCGCGAAAGCGATCGCGGCGGATTGTTTGTGTCGGTCAACTGCGGCGCCATCAGCCCGACCTACGCCGACGCCGAACTGTTCGGCTATGCCGCCGGCAGCTACAGCGGTTCGGCCAGCAGCCGGGCCGGCTGGTTCGGTTCGGCCAACGGCGGCACCCTTTACCTGGATGAAATCGGCGATTTGCCGCTGCCGATCCAGATCAAGCTGCTGGCGGCCCTGGAAAACCATGAAGTCACCCGTGTCGGCGCTCATCAGCCCAGTCCGGTGGATGTTCGCCTGGTCGCGGCCACCAGCATCGACCTGGCGCAAGCGGTGGCGGCGGGGAAATTCCATGAACGGCTCTATCACTATCTGGGCGAAGGCCGGCTCGAACTGCCGGCCCTGCGCGAACGGGTGGGCGATATCCTGTCCCTGGCCGAATACTTCCTGGGCATCTACAGCCAGCGACTCGGCCTGGCCGTGCCGCTGATCAGTGAAGCCGCGCAGCAAGCTCTTGAGCGGCACAGTTGGCCGGGCAACACTCGCGAGCTGGAGAACGTCATTCACTTTGCATTGCTGGTGAGCACAGGGGATGAAATTTTGCCGGAGCATTTGAATCTGCCGTCCCAACCATCGGCCCTGGAGCTGATCGATCAGCAAGTGGCGCAGGTCATTGCCCTGGGTTCGGACGCCGAGCGTACAGCCCTCAAGGCGCTGCTCAATCAATTGAGCCAAACGCTCTAGACTGGATACCCACCTGTGGCGAGGGAGCTTGCTCCCGCTCGGTTGCGCAGCGACCGCAAAATCTTGGGTCCGCTGCGCGGCCCAGCGGGAGCAAGCTCCCTCGCCACAAAAACGGTGTTTTCTATATGAGAGAAATGAATATGAACTTGAATAAAAGATATTGTTAAGGAATAAAAAATATCGGTATTGTCCGCATCACGCCAGCGATAGCACTTCACTGGCACACCCACATTTAGCCGTCGTCCATGACGACCGTGATTTTCGATAAGGACACTGCATGAAAAAGGTTCTGTTGTTCACCGCATTGGCGGCAGCCCTGGCCTCGGGCCTGGCCCAGGCCGCGGAGAAGCTGGTCGTGGCCGCCACGCCAGTACCCCACGCGGAAATCCTCGAGCTGATCAAGCCGGCCCTGGCTAAAGAAGGCGTGGATTTGCAGATCAAGGTTTTCACCGACTACGTCCAACCCAACGTACAAGTCGACCAGAAACGCCTGGACGCCAACTATTTCCAGACCTTGCCTTACCTCACGAGCTTCAACGAAGGCAAAGGCACTCACCTGGTGACGGTCATCGGCGTGCACGTCGAACCGTTTGGCGGCTACTCGAAAAAGGTCAAGAGCCTGGCTGAGCTGAAGGACGGCGCAACCATTGCCATCCCTAACGAAGGCAGCAACAGCGGCCGTGCGCTGATCCTGCTGCAGAAGGCTGGCCTGATCACACTCAAGGATCCGAAAAACGCCCTGGCGACGCCGAAGGACATTGCCGAGAACCCTAAGAACTTCAAGTTCAAGGAACTGGAATCGGCCATGCTGCCGCGTGTGTTGGATCAGGTCGACCTGGACATGATCAACACCAATTACGCCTTGGAAGCAGGTCTTAACCCGGCCAAGGACGCCTTGGTGATCGAAGGTTCGGATTCGCCATACGTGAACTTCCTGGTTGCCCGCCCGGACAACAAGGACAGCCCGGCCATCCAGAAACTGGCCAAGGCCCTGACCAGTCCTGAAGTGAAGGCGTTCATCGAGAAGAAATACAGCGGCGCGGTACTGCCGGCGTTCTGATTCGCGCGGTTAACCCTGTTACGGTTTCAAACGTCGACGGCTGATACAGCGTCGGCGTTTTTTATGCTCGAAAGATTGCTTGGGTAGAGGACAGGATTACCTGTGGCGAGGGAGCTTGCTCCCGCTCGGCTCTGTAGGAGCTGGCGAAGGCTCGGGCCGCGTTCGGACGATCTTTTGATCTTTCGCTTGGGATTCAAGTGTCTTTGGAAGGATCGCAGCCTCGCTGCACTCGTCAGCTCCTACACAGCTCCTACAGGTCACAGATCAGAGGCGCAAATCAGGCCACCCTGGTCTTCAACGCGCGGCGCAACGCCACCAATAATTTCACTATTTCCTGTGGTTCCAGTCGCTGCGGCACTTTCACGTCAGCCATGTTTTTCTTCCTTGTAATGGTGAGGGGGATGTCGAAAAGATGCTCCCTGCGGCGCAAGGAAAATAGTCGTCTTTGTCCTTTCCGGCAAATCCGAAGATAGTTTTTTGTGTGATATCAATATGCTTTAACGGTATTTAAATTACAGTTCTTATGCCTTTAAAGTCAGCTCCTGCCGAGCAGCTATCCGCTGCCCATGGACCGTATCACTGTCGCTTACCGAGCGGCGTCCAGGATGCTCAATGAACTTCGATTACGCTTTTATCCTCAGCACCCTCCCGGCGTTTCTCAAGGCTGTGGGCGTGACGCTGCAGGTCGGCCTTATCGCCATCGCCACGTCGCTGCTGGTGGCGCTGGTCAACGCGACGATCCTCGTGTCGCGCACGCCTTACCTGCAACGCTTGGTGGGGCTGTATGTGGAGCTGGCCCGTAACACGCCGCTGCTCATCCAGTTGTTCTTCGTCTACTTCGCCTTGCCGGCGCTGGGCGTCAAGGTCTCGGGGTTTGCGGCTGCGATCATCACCATGACGTTCCTGGGCGGTGCCTACCTCACGGAAGTGCTGCGGGCGGGGGTGGACGCGGTGCCCCAGGCGCAATTGGAATCCGGTCGCTCCATCGGGCTGTCCCACGGGCAATTGCTGCGCTACGTAGTCCTGCCACAGGCCGGTATTCTCAGCCTGCCGTCGTTGTTCGCCAACTTCATTTTCCTGCTGAAGGAGACCACCGTGGTCTCGGCCGTGGCGGTGCCGGAGATCCTCTACACCACCAAAAGCTACATCGCGCTCTACTACAAGACCTACGAAATGCTCGCCGTGCTGACGTTGATTTGCGTGCTGCTGTTTTTGCCGCTGTCGCTGTTGCTCAGCCGCTTGGAAAGGAGGCTCCAGCATGGCCAGTTCGGGTCTTGAGTTGCTCTGGGTGTCTCTGCCGCAACTGGGCAAGGGCGCTGCGCAAACTTTGTCGATTTCCTTTCTGAGTATCGCCTTCAGCACCGTGGGCGGTGTGCTTTATGGGGTGTTGCGTACGCTGGGTGTGAAGTGGCTGGACGCCGTCCTGCGGGTCTACCTGGAGTTGTTCCGGGCGATCCCGGTGCTGGTCTGGTTGTACCTGCTGTTCTTCGGCTTGCCGATCTTTTTCGGTGTGAGCCTTCCAAGCTTTTGGTGCGCGGTCCTGGTGTTGTCGCTGTGGGGTGCCAGTGAGGTCGGTGAAGTGGTGCGCGGCGCCTTGCATTCGTTGCCGCGCGGCCAGCGCGAGGCGGGCTTGTCGATTGGGTTGAACGGTCCGCAACTCTACGGCCATGTGCTGCTTCCGCAAGCGCTGAGACGCATGACGCCGCCGACCATCAACGTCTACACACGCATCATCAAGACCAGCTCCCTGGCCGTGCTGATTGGCGTGGTGGATGTGATCAAGGTCGGCCAGCAGATCATCGAACGCACCTACGAATCCGTGCTGATCTACGGCGCGCTGTTCCTGTTTTTCTTTTTCATCTGCTACCCGCTTTCGGCCGCCTCCCGCGTGCTGGAGCGGCGCTGGACGCAAGCATGAACGCATTGATCGAGTTCAAGGGTTTCAACAAGTTTTTCGGCGAACAGCAGGTGCTGGATGGCATCGACCTGCACGTGAAGCCAGGCGAGGTGATCGTCATTCTCGGCCCTAGTGGTTGCGGCAAAAGTACTTTGCTGCGTTGCCTCAACGGGCTGGAAGCGGCCCACAGCGGCAGCCTGGCATTCGCCGGTCGCGAGTTGCTGGACAAGGGCACCGACTGGCGCGAAGTGCGGCAGCAGATCGGCATGGTGTTCCAGAGCTATCACCTGTTCCCGCACATGAGCGTGCTCGATAACCTGCTGCTGGGCCCGGTCAAGGTGCAAAAACGCGATCGCCGCGAAGCACGCGACCAGGCCGAAGCCTTGCTGGCGCGGGTGGGCCTGCTGGACAAGCGTGATGCTTTCCCGCGCCAGCTCTCCGGCGGCCAGCAGCAACGTATCGCCATCGTGCGTTCGCTGTGCATGAACCCCAAGGTCATGTTGTTCGATGAGGTCACCGCCGCCCTCGATCCGGAAATGGTCAAGGAGGTCCTGGAAGTCATCCAGGGCTTGGCCCGCGAAGGCATGACGCTGTTGATCGTCACCCACGAAATGGCGTTCGCCCGCGCCGTGGCTGACCGCATCGTGTTCATGGACGCCGGGCGCATCCTTGAACAAAACCCACCCGAGACTTTCTTTACGAACCCGCAAACCGCACGCGCGCAGCAGTTCCTGGAGAAGTTCTCCTACGTCGCCGCACTCCCTGAAACGACTCAAAAAAAGGAACTGGAACTGTCATGAAAGCTGCCAAGTCTTCTCTGCTGCTACTGCCGCTGCTCGCCGCCTTACTGGCCGGCTGCAATAAACCCGAAGAACCGCCGAAGCCGAACGTCGCCAGCCAAGGCACCGCACCGGTCAGCTACCTGGACAAAATCAAGGCACGGGACAAATTGATCGTCGGCGTCTTTACCGACAAGCCACCGTTTGGCTTCGTCGATGAGGCAGGGCGGTATGTCGGCTTCGATACCGACATCGGCCGTCGATTCGCCAAGGATCTGCTCGGCGATGAGAACAAGGTGGAGTTCGTTGCGGTTGAACCGGCGAGCCGGATTCCGTTCCTGCAAAGCGACAAGGTCGACCTGATCCTCGCCAACATGACCGTGACCCCGGAGCGCAAGGAAGCGGTTGAATTCACCAACCCGAACCTGAAAGTCGCGGTGCAGGCGCTGGTGCCACAAGCCAGCGCGGTGAAAAGCCTCGATGACCTGGCGACCCGCACCACCATCGTCACCACCGGCACTACGGCGGACATCTGGCTGACCAAGAATCACCCGGACTGGAAGTTGCTCAAGTTCGAGAAAAATTCCGAGTCCTTGCAGGCGTTGGCCAATGGTCGCGGCGATGCGTATGCCCAAGACAACCTGGTGCTGTTCAGTTGGGCCAAGCAGAACCCTGGCTATCGTGTGCTTGAGCAGACCCTGGGCGCCGAAGCACCGATTGCACCAGCGGTGAAGAAGGGCAATGTCGAGTTGCGCGATTGGGTCAATGCCGAGCTGGCGAAGCTGGGTGAAGAGAAGTATTTGCTCAAGCTGTACGACCAATATGTGCGCAAGGAACTGAGCGATGACACCAAGCCTGAGAGCGTGATTGTCGAGGGTGGGAAGTGGCAGGGGTGATTCGCTGATTTTGTTTAGGCCTTCCGATAGCTATCGCGAGCAAGCTCGCTCCCACAGGTGGAATTGTGTTCGACCGCAACTCCTCCGCCCACCACCGGCTACTGTGGGAGCGAGCTTGCTCGCGATTCGGTTGATCAGGCGCCATTCAATCCGGCCAATGCCAGGCCGGCTCATCCAACGCCCGCTGCCCGACAATCCCGGTCTGTCCAAGGTCTTTCTCCAGCACGATGCAATTGCACTGTTCATCCTGCTCCAACGCGGCAATCAGACGCGAGGCATGGGACACCACCCAGACCTGGCAATTTGCCGAGGCGCGGATAATCAACCGCGCCAGGGCCGGCAACAGGTCGGGGTGCAGGCTGGTTTCCGGTTCGTTGAGCACCATCAGCGAGGGCGGTCTGGGGGTGAGCAGGGCGGCCACCAGCAACAGATAGCGCAAGGTCCCGTCCGACAGCTCGGCGGCGGACAGCGGCCGCAGCAGGCCGTGCTGCTGGAACGCGATGGCGAAACGTCCACCTTGCAGCTTATCGATGTGCAGTCGGGCGCCGGGGAACGCGTCCCCGATGGCGGCATGCAAGGCCTCGACGTCACCGATTTCAAGAATGGTCTGGAGCGCGGCGGCCAGATCGCGCCCATCGTGATGCAGCACCGGCGTGCGGGTGCCCAGTTGTGGTTGGCGCACCGGGGCGTCGGCGTCGCTGCGAAAATGATCGTAGAAGCGCCAGCGACGAATGAACTCGCGCATCTGCAGGACCTCCGGCGAAGCGCGCAGGCTGCCGACCTGGTCGAACAGGCTGTCGAAGGTGGGCGTGTGCTGGGCCAGTACATCCCATGAACGGCCTTCGCGGGCACGGACCATCGGCCCGTTGCGGTCCACCAGCAGGCTGGCGGGACGAAACACCGGGCCGGCCCAGATGCATTCACGCTTGATTTCCGGGTCCAGGGAAAACGCTGAGCGACTGGGTGCAGGCAGGCCGAGGGCGATGGAATAGCTGAAGTCTTCGCCGGCGAAGCCCAGGCGCAGGCGCTTGGTGCCCTGGCGCACAACCGCCTGGACAGGCACTTCGCCGTTGCGCATGCGACGGCTGATTTCCTCCGGCCCGGCCCAGAAGGTCGAGTCCAGTCCGCCTTCACGGGCAAGCGCATTGATCACGCCGCCTTGTGCCGTTTCCGACAGCAGCCGAAGGGCGCGATACAGATTGGATTTGCCACTGCCGTTGGGCCCGGTGATCAGGTTCAGCCGGCCCAGTGGAACGACCAGTTTATTGATGGACCGGTAGTTGGCCACTGCCAGGGTCTCGAGCATGCATATTTCCTTTCTGCCTGGGCGTGGAGGGCAAGTCTGCCCGATTGCTGTGCATTCAGTGAACCCTGTTCTAAGCTCACAGTCGTATCGTCACTGGTACGTCCGTACAACGCAAAGGAGTCTGCATGGCTGGTCCCGGAATCAAATTGATTGTTGGCTTGGGCGTGTGTGCGTTGTTGGCGGGGTGTGGTGACAAGAAGCCCGAAGAAAAGGCCCTGCCACGGGTTTTCGTGCAGCAGGCCGTGCCCAGCGAATACGCGGCCTCGGTGACCCTGACCGGCGATGTCCAGGCGCGGGTGCAGGCCGACCTGTCGTTTCGCGTGGGTGGCAAGATCATCGAGCGCAAGGTGGATGTCGGCGACCGAGTCTCGGCCCGGCAAGTGCTGGCCCGGCTCGATCCCCGGGACCTGCAGACCAACGTCGACTCCGCCCAAGCCCAGGTGGCCGCCGAGCAGGCGCGGGTCAAGCAGAGTGCGGCGGCGTTCGTGCGCCAACAGAAGCTCCTGCCCAAGGGCTACACCAGCCAGAGCGAATACGACGCGGCCCAGGCCCAACTGCGCAGCAGCCAGAGTGCGCTGACCGCCGCCCAGGCCCAACTGGCCAACGCTCGCGAACAACTGAGCTACACCGCGCTGATTGCCGAAGCGCCGGGCATCATCACCGCGCGCCAGGCGGAAGTCGGCCAGGTGGTGCAGGCCACGGAGCCGATCTTCAGTCTGGCCCGGGACGGTGAACGCGACGCGGTGTTCAACATCTACGAATCACTGTTGAGCGAACCGCCATCGGACCCTGCAATCACCATCAGCCTGTTGGATAACCCCACCATCAAGACCACCGGCACCGTGCGCGAGATCACCCCGGCGGTGTCTGCCCAGACCGGCACCGTGCAGGTCAAGGTGACCCTCGATGCGTTGCCCGAAGGCATGCGCTTGGGGTCGGTGGTCAGCGCCACGGCCAAGTCCGCCGGCAAGACCGCCTTCGAGTTGCCTTGGTCGGCCCTGACCAAGAACCTCAGTGAGCCGGCCGTGTGGCTGGTGGACGGCGAGGGCAAGGCGCAGTTGCAGACGGTGACGGTCGGCCGCTACCTGACCGGCAAGGTCATCATCAGCGCGGGCCTCAAGGGGGGAGAGAAAATCGTCACCGCCGGTGGGCAATTGCTGCACCCCGGCGTACGCGTCGAGATCGCTGAAAACACTTATGAAAAATCCACGCCGGGAGCCCAGCCATGAAGCGTGTGTGGATGGTCGCGGCCGGCCTCTTGCTGGCCGCCTGCTCCCAGGAAGAAGCACCGCCCGAACCGGTACGCCCGGTATTGTCCGTTGAAGTCCGGGCCCTCGACCAGCAGGCCCTCGGGCGTTTCGCCGGGAATATCCAGGCCCGCTACGAGAGCAACGTCGGTTTCCGGGTGCCCGGACGCATTGCCAGCCGCAACGTCGATGTTGGCGCCGAAGTGAAGAAGGGCGACCTGCTCGCCACGCTCGATCCCACCGACCAGCAGAACCAGCTCCGCGCCGCCCAGGGCGATCTGGCGCGGATCGAGGCGCAGTACATCAATGCCCAGGCCAATGCCCGTCGCCAGCAGCAATTGTTCGACCGTGGTGTCGGCGCCCAGGCGCAACTGGACGTCGCCCAGACTGACCTGAAAACCACCGGGGCGTCCCTCGAACAGGCCCGGGCTTCGGTGGAGCAGGCCCGCGACCAACTCAACTACAGCCAATTGCACGCGGACCACGACGCCGTCGTCACCGCCTGGAACGCCGAAGCCGGGCAGGTGGTCACCGCCGGCCAGCAAGTGGTGACCCTGGCCCGCCCGGACATCAAGGAAGCGGTGATCGACCTGCCGGCCGGGCTGGTCGAACGCTTGCCCACGGACGTGGTATTCGAGGTCGCCGCGCAATTGGACCCGAGCATCCACACCACCGCCATCGTCCGCGAGATCGAGCCCCAGGCCCAGAGCGCGACCCGCACCCGCCGCGCGCGCCTGACGCTGACCGACACACCGCCAGGTTTTCGCCTGGGCACGGCCATCAGCGTGACCCTGAGCTCGACCATCGAACCGCGCATCGAACTGCCGCTCAGCGCGTTGCAAGAGATTGATGGCAAGGCACGCATCTGGCTGATCGACCCGCAAACGCAGACCGTCTCTCCCCGTGAGGTACGGATTATCGAGCGTTCGGCCAACTCGGTGCTGGTGGCCAACGGCATCAAGGCCGGCGACCGCGTGGTCAGTGCCGGCGTGCACAGCCTCCAGCCAGGACAGAAAGTGAAACTCGACGAGGACGTACGATGAAAGGGCCTTTCAACTTATCCGAATGGGCCCTGCGGCATCAGTCGTTCGTCTGGTACCTGATGTTCGTGGCGCTGTTGATGGGCGTGTTTTCGTACATGAACCTGGGTCGCGAGGAAGACCCGTCGTTCACCATCAAGACCATGATCATCCAGACTCGCTGGCCGGGCGCGACCCAGGAAGAAACCCTCAGGCAGGTCACCGACCGCATCGAGAAGAAACTCGAAGAGCTCGACTCCCTCGACTACGTCAAGAGCTACACCCGCCCGGGAGAGTCGACGGTGTTCGTGTACCTGCGCGATACCACCGGGGCCAAGGAAATCCCCGAGATCTGGTACCAGGTACGCAAGAAGATCAACGACATTCGCGGCGATTTCCCCGAAGGTTTGCAAGGGCCTGGGTTCAATGATGAGTTCGGCGATGTCTACGGTTCGGTGTACGCCTTCACCGGCGACGGCCTGTCGATGCGCCAGTTGCGCGACTACGTGGAACAGGTGCGCGCCGAGATCCGCGAGGTACCGGGCCTGGGCAAGGTCGAGATGGTGGGCGAGCAGGACGAAGTGCTGTACCTGAACTTCTCCACGCGCAAACTCGCCGCCCTGGGCATCGACCAGCGCCAAGTGGTACAGAGCCTGCAATCGCAGAATGCCGTGACCCCGGCCGGGGTGATCGATGCGGGACCGGAGCGGATTTCCGTACGTACGTCCGGGCAGTTCCAGTCGGAAAAAGACCTGGCCAACGTCAACCTGCGGCTCAATGACCGGTTCTATCGACTGGCCGACATCGCCGACATCCGTCGCGGCTACGTCGACCCCGCCACACCGATGTTCCGTTTCAACGGCACGCCGGCCATCGGCCTCGCCATTGCGATGAAGAAGGGTGGCAACATCCAGGATTTCGGCAAGGCGCTGCACGCGCGCATGACCGAATTGACCGCCGACCTGCCGGTGGGCGTTGGCGTACATACCGTGTCGGACCAGGCCGAAGTGGTGGAGGAGGCGGTCGGCGGCTTCACCAGTGCGCTGTTCGAGGCGGTGATTATTGTACTGGTCGTCAGCTTCATCAGCCTTGGCGTACGGGCCGGGCTGGTGGTGGCCTGTTCGATTCCGCTGGTGCTGGCGATGGTCTTCCTGTTCATGGAATACAGCGGCATCACCATGCAGCGGATTTCCCTCGGCGCGTTGATCATCGCCCTTGGCCTGCTGGTGGACGACGCGATGATCACCGTGGAGATGATGGTCACACGCCTGGAAAAAGGCGACAGCAAGGAGCAGGCCGCGACGTTCGCCTACACCTCGACGGCGTTTCCCATGCTCACCGGGACCCTGGTGACCGTGGCCGGTTTCGTGCCTATCGGCTTGAACGCCAGCTCCGCCGGTGAATACACCTTCACCCTGTTCGCGGTCATTGCCGTGGCGATGCTGGTATCGTGGATCGTCGCGGTGCTGTTTGCCCCGGTGATCGGCGTGCATATCCTCAGCGCCAACGTCAAACCCCACAGCGCCGAGCCGGGGCGGATCGGCCGGGCATTCAACGGCGGCCTGTTGTGGGCGATGCGCAATCGCTGGTGGGCCATCGGTATCACCGTGCTGCTGTTCGTGCTGGCGGTGTTTTGCATGCGTTTTGTGCAGAACCAGTTCTTCCCGTCCTCGGACCGGCCAGAAATCCTGGTGGACCTCAACCTGCCGCAAAACGCTTCGATGGACGAGACCCGCAAAGCCGTCGATCGCCTGGAGGCGACCCTCAAGGGCGACCCGGACATTGAGCGCTGGAGTACCTACATCGGCGAAGGCGCGATTCGTTTCTACCTGCCGCTGGACCAGCAGTTGCAGAACCCGTACTACGCGCAACTGGTGATCGTCAGCAAAGGCCTGGAGTCGCGCACGGCGCTGACCGAACGCCTGCAAAAGCGTCTGCGTGAGGATTTCGTCGGGATTGGCAGCTACGTCCAGGCCTTGGAAATGGGCCCGCCGGTGGGGCGGCCGATCCAGTACCGGGTCAGCGGCAAGGACATCGACCTGGTGCGCAAGCATGCGATCGAACTGGCTACCGAACTGGACAAGAACTCGCACATTGGCGAAATCATCTACGACTGGAACGAGCCGGGCAAAGTGCTGCGCATCGATATCGCCCAGGACAAGGCGCGGCAATTGGGCTTGTCGTCCGATGACGTGGCCAGGCTGATGAACAGTATCGTCAGCGGCTCGCCGGTAACCCAGGTCAACGATGATATCTACCTGATCAACGTGGTCGGCCGTGCCGAGGATGCCGAGCGCGGTTCGCCGGAAACCCTGCAGAACCTGCAGATCGTCACCCCGAGTGGCACGTCGATTCCGTTGCTGGCGTTTGCCACGGTGCGCTATGAACTGGAGCAACCGCTGGTGTGGCGTCGTGACCGCAAGCCGACCATCACCATCAAGGCCGCGGTGCGCGACGAGATCCAGCCCACCGACCTGGTCAAGCAACTGCAACCGGACATCGACAAGTTCGCCGCCGGCCTGCCGGTGGGCTACAAGGTCGCCACGGGCGGTACGGTGGAGGAGAGCAGCAAGGCCCAAGGGCCGATCGCCAGCGTCGTGCCGCTGATGCTGTTTCTGATGGCGACCTTCCTGATGATCCAGTTGCACAGCGTGCAGAAGCTGTTTCTGGTGGCGAGCGTCGCGCCCCTCGGGTTGATCGGCGTGGTGCTGGCGCTGGTGCCGACGGGCACGCCCATGGGCTTCGTGGCGATCCTCGGGATCCTCGCGCTGATCGGCATCATTATCCGTAACTCGGTGATCCTGGTGACCCAGATCGATGAATACGAACGTGACGGCTACGAACCCTGGGACGCGGTGGTGGAGGCCACCGAACACCGCCGTCGGCCGATCCTGCTCACGGCCGCCGCGGCGAGCCTGGGGATGATCCCGATTGCCCGGGAAGTGTTCTGGGGGCCGATGGCCTACGCGATGATCGGCGGGATCATCATCGCCACGTTGCTGACGCTGCTGTTCCTGCCGGCGCTGTATGTGGCCTGGTACAAGATCCGCGAGCCGAAGCGTGATTGACGCGGCCGCCTTCGCTGCCCTTGTGGCGAGGGAGCTTGCTCCCGCTCGGTCCTGTAGGAGCTGTCGAGTGCAACGAGGCTGCGATCTTTCCACTACCAATTGAGTCCGGAGTGAAGATCAAGATCAAAAGATCGCAGGCTTCGCCAGCTCCTACACCGCCCAGCGGGAGCAAGCTCCCTCGCCACAGGGATACGTCGCAAACTTGAACTCTGGGTTGCTGGAACAGGCTTTGCACCTGCTCCAGCACCGCGTTGGCTGACATACCGCTATCGCGAGCAAGCTCGCTCCCACAGTGGTTCTCTGTTGCCCACAGAATATGTGTTCACTGGAGCTCCCTGTGGGAGCGAGCTTGCTCGCGATGGGTCCAGCCCAATCACCCCGTTTTTTTATTTGCGCAACAACCGCAACCCATTGAACACCACCAGCAAACTCACCCCCATGTCGGCAAACACCGCCATCCACATGGTGGCGAACCCGGCGAAGGTGACCCCGAGAAAGATCGCCTTGATCACCAAGGCCAAGGCAATGTTCTGTTTCAGAATGCTGGACGTCTGCCGCGACAGGCGAATGAAGGCCGGGATCTTGCGCAGGTCATCGTCCATCAAGGCGACATCGGCGGTCTCGATGGCCGTGTCGGTGCCGGCCGCCGCCATGGCGAAACCGATTTCCGAACGGGCCAGGGCCGGGGCGTCGTTGATGCCGTCGCCCACCATGCCGACGCGGTGACCCTGGGCGTACAGCGCTTCGATGGCTTGCAGCTTGTCTTCCGGCAACAGGTCGCCCCGCGCCTGATCCATGCCCACCTGTGCGGCAATCGCTTCGGCGGTGTGGGCGTTGTCGCCGGTGAGCATCAGGGTCTTGATGCCCAGTTCATGCAGTTGCCGGATGGCCTCGCGGCTGGAATCCTTCACGGTGTCGGCCACGGCAAACAGCGCCAAGGGGCCTGTAGCGTCGAGCAGCAGCACCACCGACTTGCCTTGTTTTTCCAGGGTGAAGAGTTTTTCTTCCAGTTCGGGAGAGCACAGGCCGAGGTCTTCCACCAGGCGGTGGTTGCCCAAGTGATAGGTCCGGCCGTCGATGTCGCCGCGCACGCCGCGCCCGGCCAGCGCGGCGAAGTTATCCACAGCCTGCTGCACCACTTGCTTATCCACCGCCGCGTTGGCAATCGCCCGGGACACCGGGTGGTCGGAGCGGGCGGCGAGGCTGGCGGCCAGGGCCGGGGCTGTGCTTTCCAGAGTAGGGTCCAAGGCCACATAGTCGGTTTGCACCGGTTTGCCGTGGGTGATCGTGCCGGTCTTGTCCAACGCGAGATAGTCGAGCTTGTAGCCGCCCTCCAGATAGACGCCACCCTTGACCAGGATGCCTTTGCGCGCGGCGGCGGCGAGGCCGCTGACGATGGTCACGGGGGTGGAAATCACCAGCGCGCACGGGCAGGCGACCACCAGCAGCACCAGGGCCCGGTAGATCCAGTCGAACCACAAGGCGCCCATGAACAGCGGAGGAATGACCGCTACCGCCAGGGCCAGGGCAAACACCGCCGGGGTATAGATCGTCGAAAAGCGGTCGACGAAGCGCTGGGTCGGCGCCCGGGAGCCCTGTGCCTGTTCCACGGCGTGGATGATTCGCGCCAGGGTCGATTGATCGGCCGCCGCCGTCACCCGATATTCCAGTTCGCCAGCCTGGTTGATGGTGCCGGCGAACACTTTGTCACCGGCGATTTTTTCCACCGGCAGGCTTTCACCGGTAATCGGTGCCTGGTCGACGGTCGAGCGGCCGGCGATCACCTCGCCGTCCAGGCCGACGCGTTCGCCGGGCCGCACCCGCACCCGCGCGCCGAGGGCAATGGCCTTGACCTCCTGGACCTGCCAGGTGCCATCGGCCTGCTGCACGGTGGCCTGTTCCGGGGCCATCTGCATCAGGCCGCTGATGGCGTTGCGCGCCCGATCCAGGGATTTGGCTTCGATCAGTTCGGCCACGGTGAACAGGAACATCACCATTGCCGCTTCCGGCCATTGGCCAATCAGCACGGCGCCGGTCACGGCGATGCTCATCAGCGCGTTGATGTTCAGGTTGCGGTTCTTCAGGGCGATCCAGCCCTTCTTGTAGGTACCCAGGCCACCGCTGAGGATCGACACCAACGCCACCAGCGCGACCACCCAGTTTGGCGCGGCATTGGTGAAGTGGATCACCTCGGCGCCCAGGGCCGTCACGCCGGACAGCGCCAACGGCCACCAGGGCTTGGCCGGGGCGGGCAGGTCGTGGCTTTGCGGTTTCTCGCCCGCAATCAGCGGGTCGGCCTGCATGCCTAAGGATTCGATGGCCTTGATGATCGGCGCGTCGCTGGGCAGATCGTGGGTCACGCCCAAGACGCGGTTGATCAGGTTGAACTCCAGTCGCTGCACGCCTTCGAGTTTGCCGAGCTTGTTCTGGATCAGCGTCTGTTCGGTAGGGCAGTCCATGGCTTCGATGCGGAAACTGCTCAGCCGCGCGCCGTCCGTCGGCGTTTTGCCGAGATCGACCACCGCCGGCGCCGCTTTCGAGGCGCAGCAGGAATGCCCGTGGTCATGGCCGTGGTCGGGTTTGTGGATGTGAAGGGAATCGCTCATCGGGTGACGTCCGTGAAAAGTGCCTGTTGCGCAGTAAAGACCCTGTAGCCACTATAGGGTCAAGCACCTATTGGGGAGATCGCACCATGAAGATCGGAGAACTGGCGAAAATCACCGACTGCCAAGTCGAAACCATCCGCTACTACGAGCGCGAAGGCCTGCTGCCGGAACCGGCCCGCAGCGACGGCAACTACCGCGTCTACACCCAGGCCCATGCCGAACGACTGACGTTCATCCGCAACTGCCGCACCCTGGACATGACCCTGGAGGAAATCCGCAGTCTCCTGGCCCTGCGCGACAGCCCCCAGGATCAATGTGAAAGCGTCAATGCGCTGATCGACGAACACATCCACCACGTCAAGGCCCGCATCGATGGCCTGCTGGCCTTGCAGGCGCAACTGATCGACCTGCGCCATCGCTGTGGTGAAGGGCCGGATCTGGATCAATGCGGGATCTTGCAGCGGTTGGAGGTGAGCGGGGCGGTGGCGCCGGAGGTGGAGCATTCACATGTGGGCAGGAGTCATGGGCATTGAACTGCTCTTGAAGCACATGGCGATCTAATGTGGGAGCGAGCTTGCTCGCGATAGCAACCTATCAGTCAACATTGATGTTGAATGTACTGGCCCTATCGCGAGCAAGCTCGCTCCCACAGGGGAATGGTGGTGTTTTCTAGACCGCCATCGGCGCGGTCATCGGCGCGTGGTGCTGGTAGCCTTCGAGGGAGAAGTCGCTCGGTTCCACCAACTCCAGCCACTCAGGTTGGTACACGCCAGTCTTGGCAAACTCTGGCACGCGCTCGGAAATCACCAGCTTGGGCATCGGGAACGGCTCGCGGGTGAGCTGTTCGTTGAGCATGTCCAAGTGGTTTTCGTAGACGTGGGCGTCGCCGATGAAATAGGTGAACCAGCGCGGCGTGTAGCCGGTCAGGCGGCCGATCAGGCTCAGCAGCGCGGCGCCTTCGGTGAGGTTGAACGGCGTGCCCAGGCCCAGGTCGTTGGAGCGGATGTAGAGGGTCAGGGAAATTTCCCTGGTCTCGACATTCGGGTGGAACTGGTAGAGCAGATGGCACGGCGGCAGGGCCATTTCATCAAGCTGGGCGCAGTTCCAGCCGTGGAACAGGATGCGCCGGCTGCCCGGGTCCTTGATGATGGTGTCGACGCACTGGCGAACCTGGTCGATGGCCTTGTACAGCACCACGTAGGCCTGGCCGTTTTCTTCGCCCTCGGCGATCTGCCGGTAACCCTGGGCCAGCGTCTGCTCGATGGCTGCCGGGTTGCTTACCGGAATCTGCTTATAGGCCGGCCACTTGCGCCACTGCACGCCGTAGATCTCGCCCAGGTCGTCTTCGCCCTGGCGGAACGGGTTGGCCAGCCACTGGGCGTTTTCGTTGGCGTTCTGGTCCCAGACCTTGCAGCCCAGGGCGCGAAACTCAGCGGCATTGTTCACGCCACGGAGAAAACCGCACATCTCGCCGATGGCCGATTTGAAGGCCATCTTGCGGGTGGTGATAGCGGGAAAGCCCTCCTTCAAGTCATAGCGCAGCATGGCGCCGGGGAAGCTGATGGTGTTCACACCGGTGCGGTTGGCTTGCTTGGTGCCGTTCTTGATGACGTGGGCCACCAGATCGAGATATTGCTTCATGGGTTACCTGTGTCCTTGAACCCGGGGCCTGCGCCCCGGGGTTCGAATTTTAAACCTTGGCCGCCGCAGCCGGCGCGCGATGATAAGCCAGCCAGATCAGCGCCAGGCCACCGATGATCATCGGCAGGCACAGCACCTGGCCCATGGTCAGCCAGTTCCACGCCAGATAGCCGAGCTGGGCATCCGGCACACGGACGAATTCGACGATGAAACGGAAGATGCCATAGAACAGCGCGAACATGCCCGACACCGCCATGGTGGGGCGCGGCTTGCGCGAGAACAGCCAGAGGATCAGGAACAGTGCCACACCCTCGAGGGCGAACTGGTACAGCTGCGACGGATGGCGCGGCAACTGCGCCGGGTCGCTGAACGGCGGGAAGATCATCGCCCAGGGCACGTCGGTCGGCTTGCCCCACAACTCGGCGTTGATGAAGTTGCCGATGCGCCCGGCACCTAGGCCGATCGGCACCATCGGCGCGACGAAGTCCATCAGCTCGAAAAACGACTTGTTGTTGCGCTTGCCGAACCACAACGCCGCCAGCATCACACCAATGAACCCACCGTGGAACGACATGCCGCCCTTCCACACTTCGAAGATCAGCGTCGGGTTGGCCAGGTAGGCACTCAGGTCGTAGAACAGCACGTAGCCCAGGCGTCCGCCGACGATCACGCCCATGGACAGCCAGAACACCAGGTCGGAGAGCTTTTCCTTGTTCCAGGTCGGGTCGAAGCGGTTGAGCCGGCGCGACGCCAGCCACCAGGCGCCGCCGATGCCGATCAGGTACATCAGGCCGTACCAGTGGATTTTCAGCGGGCCGATGGCCAGGGCTACCGGATCGATCTGCGGGTAAGGCAGCATTGATATTCCTCGTAAACGTCAAAAATACCCGGGCGACGCTGCCACCACGGGATTAAGCCAGGATTGCGTCAGAGCAGAAAACTCACCCCCACGCAGAATAGCAAGGCGGCGAACAAGCGCTTGAGCAAGCGTGGCGACAGGCGATGGGCCAGCCGCGCACCAAAGCGGGCAAAGACCATGCTGGTCAAGGCGATGCCCAGCAGCGCCGGCAAATACACAAAACCGAGACTATGGGCCGGCAGCAACGGATCGTGCCAGCCCAGAATCATGAAACTCAATGCACTGACCAGGGCGATCGGCAAGCCGCAGGCCGATGACGTCGCCACCGCTTGTTGCATCGGCACGCTGCGCCAGGTCAGGAACGGTACGGTCAGCGAACCACCACCGATGCCGAAAATCGCCGAGGCCCAGCCGATCACCGTGCCGGCCAAGGTCAGCCCAGCCTTGCCCGGTACGGTGCGGCTGGCCTTGGGCTTGAAGTCCAGGGCCAGTTGCACGGCAACGACCAAGGCGAACACGCCAATGATCTTTTGCAGGTGTGGGCCGGAAATCGCTTCGGCGGTGATCGCGCCGAAACCGGCACCGATCAGGATGCCGACGGTCATCCAGGCGAATACCGGCCAGCGCACCGCGCCTTTGCGCTGATGTTCGCGCACGGCATTGACCGAGGTAAAGATAATCGACGCCAGGGAGGTGCCGACGGCCAGGTGCGTCAACACCTGCGGGTCGAAGCCCTGCAGGGTGAAACTGAATACCAGCACCGGGACGATGATGATCCCGCCCCCTACACCAAACAACCCGGCCAGCACGCCGGCGCAGGCGCCGAGTAGCAGATAGAGCACAAATTCCACCAGACTCTCCCCGCCCATCCCCGAAATAAGAGCGGCATGGTAACGGATCGAGGGGCTTGGGCTCTACTGAAGGCGATGGATGCGTCAGTGATGTATGGGTAGAGTGGTGGGGATGCGACGAATAGCCTTTGTGGCGAGGGAGCTTGCTCCCGCTGGTGGGCGAAGCCCACCCAACAAGGCTTTTGGGGCTACTTCGTAGCCCAGCGGGAGCAAGCTCCCTCGCCACAAAGGTGGTGTTCGGCTTTATTCTTTTAACGGATTGGCATTGTTAACAGGACAACCTGATGTGCCTGATCGTATTTGCCTGGCGCCCTGGCCACGCCCAGCCGCTGGTCGTGGCGGCCAACCGCGACGAGTTCTACGCCCGGCCGACCTTGCCCCTGGCCCAATGGCCTGACGCGCCCCATGTCCATGCAGGGCGCGACCTTGAAGCCGGCGGTACTTGGCTCGGCATCGGCGCCGAGGGCCGTTTTGCCGCGCTGACCAACATCCGCGACCCAGGCCAATTGCCGGCCTTCAAGTCCCGCGGTGAGCTGGTGGCGCGGTTCCTCACCGGGAATCTGTCGATTGCCGACTACCTGAGCGAAGTCGTGCCCCGTGCTGGCGAATACGGTGGCTTCAACCTGCTGCTCGGCGATGGCGCCGAGCTCTGGCACTACAACGCCCGTGATACCCGGCCACAGCAATTGGCCAGGGGCGTGTATGGCCTGTCGAACGCTGGGCTGAACACGCCATGGCCCAAGTTGCTCAAGGCCCGGTTGGCGCTGGAGGAGGTGCTGGACGATCCGCAACCCCAGGCCTTGTTGGCGTTGCTGAACGATCCACAACCTGCGCCGGTGGCTGAACTGCCCGACACCGGCGTCGGGCTGGCGACCGAGGCATTGTTGTCGAGTGTGTTCATCGCCAGCCCGGCTTATGGGACGCGGGCGAGTACGGCGCTGATTGTCCATGCCGATGGGACGCGGCAGATGGTCGAGCGCAGTTTCGGGCCCCATGGGGGGCATTTGGGGGAAGTGGCGCTACACATTTGAATGAGAGTCACTTGTGGCGAGGGAGCTTGCTCCCGCTGGTGGGCGAAGCCCGCCCAAAAAAGCCTTGGGGCTACTTCGTAGCCCAGCGGGAGCAAGCTCCCTCGCCACAAATGCTCGCTGAACTGTCTAGAGGGTCTTGTTCGAAGCCGGATTGATCATCCGCGCCAACCCAAGGTTCTTCAGCGCCAGTTGCAAGGAGCTGTGGATCACTTGCGGGTTGTCGATGGTCATCACTTCCGCCAGCAGTTCCTGGGCCTTGCTGAGGTTGATCTGGCGCAGCATCCACTTCACTTTCGGCAGGTTGGTGGCGTTCATCGACAAACTGTCGAACCCCATCGCCATCAGCAGCACCGCGGCCGCCGGGTCGCCGGCCATTTCGCCGCAGATACTGACCGGCTTGCCTTCGGCATGGGCGTCACGCACCACGTTCTGCAAGGCTTGCAGCACCGCCGGGTGCAGGTAGTCGTACAGGTCGGCGACCCGTGGGTTGTTACGGTCCACGGCCAGCAGGTATTGGGTCAGGTCGTTGGAACCCACCGACAGGAAGTCCACCTGCCGCGCCAGTTCCTTGGTCTGGTACACCGCGGCCGGAATCTCGATCATCACGCCGACCGGCGGCATCGGCACGTCGGTGCCTTCGTCGCGGACTTCGCCCCAGGCCCGGTGGATCAAGTGCAGGGCTTCTTCCAGTTCATGGGTGCCGGAGATCATCGGCAACAGGATGCGCAGGTTGTTCAGGCCTTCGCTGGCCTTGAGCATGGCGCGGGCCTGGACCAGGAAGATTTCCGGGTGGTCGAGCGTCACGCGGATGCCGCGCCAGCCGAGGAACGGGTTGTCTTCCTTGATCGGGAAGTAGGACAGGGACTTGTCGCCGCCGATGTCCAGGCTGCGCATGGTCACCGGTTGTGGGTGGAACGCGGCCAGTTGTTCGCGGTAGATCGCCAACTGTTCTTTTTCGCTGGGGAAGCGCTGGTTGATCATGAACGGCACTTCGGTGCGGTACAGCCCCACACCTTCGGCGCCACGCTTCTGCGCCCGGGCGACGTCGGCCAGCAGGCCGGTGTTGACCCACAATGGCATGCGGTGGCCATCGAGGGTAATGCACGGCAGGTCCCGCAGCGCATCCAGCCCTAGGGACAGTTGCTTTTCTTCCTCCACCACATCGGCGAACTGCTTGCGCAGCACGTCGCTGGGGTTGGTGTAGACCTCGCCGTGGTAGCCGTCGACGATCATCTGGATGCCGTCGACCTTGGAATACGGCAGGTCCACCAGGCCCATCACCGTCGGAATGCCCATCGCCCGGGCCAGGATCGCCACGTGGGAGTTGCCCGAACCCAGTACCGAGACCAGGCCCGCCAGCTTGCCTTCGGGCACTTCGCCGAGCATGGCCGGGGTCAGCTCTTCGCTGACCAGGATGGTGTTGTCGGGGTAGACCAGGGTCTGCTGGCGCTCCTGCTGCAAGTACGCCAGCAAGCGACGGCCAAGGTCCTTGACGTCCGAGGCGCGCTCACGCAGGTAGGCGTCGTCCATCAATTCGAAACGGTTGACGTGGTCGGTCACCACCTGGCGCAGCGCACCCTGGGCCCATTGGCCGGTCTTGATGACGGTGGTCACTTCGCTGCCCAGGGAGGCATCGTCGAGCATCATCAGGTAGACGTCGAACAGTGCGCGTTCTTCGGGGCGCAACTGCGTCGCCAGCTTGGCCGACAGGGCCCGCATGTCGGCCCGCACGCCTTCGATGGCGGTCTTGAACAAGCCCAGCTCGGCATTGATGTCGGCGACGGTCTTGTCCGGCACCACGTCGAGGTCGGCGGGCGGCAACATGACCACCGCCGTGCCCACTGCCGCGCCCGGTGAACCCGGCACACCGACGAACTTCGCTTCCTGGATACCCTTGCCCTGGCGCCCCAGGCCGCTGATCGAGCCAGTGGCCTCGGCGTGGGCGATAACCCCGGCCAGTTGCGCGCTCATGGTTACAAGGAAAGCTTCTTCACCTTCGTCGAACTGTCGGCGCTCTTTTTGCTGGATGACCAACACGCCGACGACGCGGCGGTGGTGGATGATCGGTGCGCCAAGGAACGACGCGTAGCGTTCTTCGCCCGTTTCGGCAAAGTAGCGGTAGCGCGGGTGATCCGCGGCGTTTTCGAGGTTCAGGGGTTCTTCGCGCGTGCCGACCAGACCGACCAGGCCTTCATTGGGCGCCATGCTCACCTTGCCGATGGAGCGCTTGTTCAAGCCCTCGGTGGCCATCAGCACGAAACGATTGGTCTCGGGGTCCAGCAGGTAGACCGAGCAGACCTGGCTGCCCATGGCCTCTTTGACGCGCAATACAATAATCCCCAACGCCGCCTTGAGATCCTTGGCGGAGTTAACTTCCTGGACGATCTTGCGCAGCGTATTGAGCATGGCTCGGGGTCGAACTCCGTCGTCAGTCGCGCGTCAGCAGGCGCGGGGCAAGCTCTTTGAGGGCGCGTCGGTACACCTCGCGCTTGAATGTCACCACCTGGCCCAACGGATACCAATAGCTGACCCAGCGCCAGCCATCGAACTCCGGTTTACCGGTCAAATCCATCCGCACCCGCTGCTCGTTGGAGATCAGGCGCAGGAGAAACCATTTCTGCTTCTGGCCGATGCACAGCGGTTGGCTGTGCGTCCTGACCAGGCGTTGCGGCAAACGATAGCGCAACCAGCCTCGGGTGCAGGCGAGTATTTCGACATCTTCGCGCTCAAGCCCCACTTCTTCATTCAACTCGCGGTACAAGGCCTCTTCCGGCGTCTCCTGGGGGTTGATCCCACCCTGGGGAAACTGCCAGGCATCTTGATTGATACGGCGTGCCCATAGCACCTGCCCAGCATCATTCGTAAGAATGATCCCCACATTGGGACGGAAACCATCGGGATCGATCACGGCAACAACCTCGCAAACGCATGTCGCCGCATTGTTCCACAAAGGTTGTGAAAGCAGCAACGAGCGTCCCTAGCTTATGTGCACTCTTGTGAAAAGTCCGTATTCTGGACGCCTTTCTTTAGATTTTTCAGCGAGTAACTGCGATGCGGCTGGCTTTATTCGACTTGGACAACACATTGCTGGGCGGCGACAGCGACCACGCGTGGGGCGATTACCTGTGCGAGCGCGGTTTTCTGGACGCTGTCACCTATAAGGCACGCAACGACGCGTTCTACCAGGATTACCTGGCCGGCAAGCTCGACAATGCCGAGTACCTGAACTTTTGCCTGGAAATCCTCGGCCGTACCGAAATGCACATCCTGGCCCAGTGGCACTTGGACTACATGCGCGACTGCATCGAGCCGATCGTGTTGCCCCAGGCCATCGAACTGCTGAAAAAGCACCGTGACGCCGGCGACAAGCTGGTCATCATCACCGCCACCAACCGCTTCGTTACCGCGCCAATTGCCGAGCGCCTGGGGGTCGAAACCCTGATTGCCACCGAGTGCGAGATGGTCGACGGGCGCTACAGCGGACGCAGCACCGACATCCCGTGTTTCCGCGAGGGCAAGGTGACCCGGTTGAACCGTTGGCTGGAAGAAACCGGGTACTCGCTCGACGATAGCTACTTTTATAGCGATTCGATGAACGATTTGCCGTTGCTGGAAGCGGTGACGCATCCGGTGGCGGTGGATCCGGATCCGAATCTTCGGGCCGAGGCCCAGAAGCGGGGTTGGCCAGTGATTTCGTTGCGCGGCTGATATAGCTATCGCGAGCTCGCTCCCACAGGGGATTTGCGTCAATCACGCAACCTTTGTGGGAGCGAGCTTGCTCGCGATAAAAGCGACGAGGTCCAAAGCCTTAAACCGGCTTGGCCCCCATCAACCCCGCAATGGCCACAAAGCAGACAACGCTGAACAGCGCCAGGACAAAGGTAAACTTCCCGCTACCGCCTGGCGTCTTGCGCAATGTGTTCAGCCGCACCAGCAGCCAGAATCCCGCCAGCGCCGCCAAGGTGTAGAGCACGCTGGAAGCCAGCAGCCAGGTCTGTCCCAGTGGCCAGCCGATTTGATGAACCATCCACCAGCCGGTGAATGGCAGGCTAGTCAGCGCCAGGATCATGACCAGCCAGATGAACAGCCGCGGACGTTGCAGCGTGCGCGCAGCCGCCGTTGCGTCGCCGTTGCGGCGTGCGCGCCAGACCCAGATGGCCAGCCCCAGGGCACCCGCCAGCAGTAATACAGTGGCGATGCCGTGGGCGATCTTCAGCGCGGTCAATGTTTCCATGGGTTCGATTTCCTTAAGTCTTGCTCACAGCCTAGCCCGGCTTTATCAACCCAGGAACAACTGATAGGCCGGGTTATCGCTTTCATCCCAGTACGGGTAGCCGATTTCTTCCAGGGCGGCCGGGACCAGGTGGCGTTCATCGTGGGGCACTTGGAGCCCCGCGACCACACGGCCATCCGCCGCGCCATGGTTGCGGTAGTGGAACATCGAGATATTCCAGCGCCCACCCAGCTTGTTCAAGAAGTTGAACAGCGCCCCCGGACGTTCCGGGAATTCGAAGCGCAGCACCACTTCGTCGATGACATGGGCCGCATGCCCGCCGACCATGTGGCGAATGTGCAACTTGGCCAGTTCGTTGTCGGTCAGGTCCAGCACCGGGAAGCCTTGTTCGGTCAGGCTGGCGATCAGCGCGCTGCGCGGGTCGTTTTCCGGGTGGGTCTGCACGCCGACGAAGATGTGCGCTTCGCTGCCGGTGTTGTAGCGATAGTTGAATTCGGTGATCTGGCGCTTGCCCACGGCTTCGCAGAACGCCTTGAAGCTGCCCGGCTTCTCGGGGATGGTCACGGCGATGATCGCTTCGCGGCCCTCGCCCAGCTCGGCGCGCTCGGCGACATGGCGCAAGCGGTCGAAGTTGACGTTGGCGCCGGAGTCGATCGCCACCAGGGTCTGGCCGCTGATGTTCCGTGACTCGACATATTTCTTGATCCCGGCCACGCCCAGTGCGCCGGCAGGTTCGGTGATCGAGCGAGTATCGTCGTAGATATCCTTGATGGCGGCGCAGATCTCGTCGGTGCTGACGGTGATGACTTCGTCCACGTGGTGCTTGCAGATATCAAAGGTGTGCTGGCCGATCTGTGCCACGGCAACGCCGTCGGCGAACAGCCCCACGGTCGGCAGCACCACGCGCTCGCCCGCGGCCATGGCCGCTTGCAGGCAGTTGGAGTCGTCCGGCTCGACGCCGATGATCTTGATGTCCGGGCGCAGGTATTTCACGTAGGCCGCGATCCCGGCGATCAGCCCGCCACCGCCCACCGGGACGAAAATCGCATCCAGGCGCCCCGGATGCTGGCGCAGGATTTCCATCGCCACGGTGCCCTGCCCGGCAATGGTGTGGGGATCGTCATACGGGTGGATGTAGACGTAGCCCTTTTCGTCGACCAGTTTCAGCGAATAGGCCAGGGCTTCGGGAAACGAGTCACCGTGCAAGACCACTTTGCCGCCACGGGAGCGCACGCCTTCGACCTTGATTTCCGGCGTGGTCTTGGGCATCACGATGGTGGCCTTGACCCCCAGCACCTTGGCCGCCAGGGCCAGGCCCTGGGCGTGGTTGCCCGCCGAAGCCGTGACCACGCCGCGTGCGCGTTCTTCGTCGCTGAGCTGGGTCAGCTTGTTATAGGCCCCGCGAATTTTGAACGAGAACACCGGCTGCAAGTCTTCACGCTTGAGCAAGATGCTGTTGCCCAGCCGCTCGGAGAGCTGGCGAGCGGCCTGCAGCGGGGTTTCTACGGCAACGTCGTAAACGCGCGAGGTGAGGATCTTTTTGACGTACTGTTCAAGCATCGGAAAGCATCACTGAGCGGGTTGGGCAGGGCCAAGGAGTCTAACCCGGCTTTTGGCCGGGCGACCACACGATTAAGGCACTTTGAGCGCAGAAACCCCGTGGCGAGGGAGCTTGCTCCCGCTGGGTCGCGCAGCGGCCCCTTCGATATGCGGTAGACATCAATCACGACTGCTTCGCAGCCGAGCGGGAGCAAGCTCCCTCGCCACACGGGCTCGGTGCCAATCAGGCAATGACCAGGGCCCTTTCGGCGCCTATAATGCCGGCCTTTCGTTCTCTCTCGGCACCTTCGGAGCCCGCATGACCCAGGATCAACTCAAACAGGCCGTGGCCCAGGCCGCCGTCGACCTCATCCTCCCGAAACTGGATGACAAGAGCGTCGTCGGGGTCGGCACCGGCTCCACGGCCAATTGCTTCATCGACGCGCTGGCGCAACACAAGGGTGCGTTCGATGGCGCAGTCGCCAGCTCCGAAGCGACCGCTGCGCGCCTCAAGGGCCACGGGATCCCGGTGTACGAACTCAATACCGTCAGCGACTTGGAGTTCTACATCGACGGCGCCGATGAAAGCGACGCGCACCTGAACCTGATCAAGGGCGGCGGCGCGGCCCTGACCCGCGAGAAGATCGTCGCGGCGGTGGCCAAGACCTTCATCTGCATTGCTGACGCCAGCAAACTGGTGCCGGTACTCGGCGGGTTCCCATTGCCGGTGGAAGTTATCCCCATGGCCCGTAGCCATGTGGCCCGCCAACTGGTGAAACTGGGCGGGGACCCGGTGTATCGCGAAGGCGTGCTGACCGATAACGGCAACATCATCCTGGATGTGCACAACCTGCAGATCACTAACCCGGTGGAACTGGAAAGCCAGATCAACGCCATCGTCGGCGTGGTCACCAACGGTTTGTTCGCTGCTCGCCCGGCGGATGTGCTGTTGCTGGGGACTGCTGATGGGGTGAAGACCCTGCGGGGTGAATAAGCCGGGCTGACTCAACACCGAACCCTGTGGGAGCGAGCTTGCTCGCGATAACGGTCTATCCGACACATCAATGTTGGCTGACCCACCGCCATCGCGAGCAAGCTCGCTCCCACATTGGGTTTCCCGCATTTGGTTTTGTGGTGCATCAAGGCTGCGGCTTCTTGAACACATAAAACAGGTTCGGCTCGCTCACCAGGTACAGGTTGCCATCGTCGTCCATGGCCAGGCCTTCGGCCTGGGGTACGGTTTGCTGCAGCCCCTGGCGGCCCTTGCTCAATGAGAGCGTGCTCAACGGTCGGCCGTCGATATCCAACTCGATAATCAACCGCGACTCATCGGACAGCGCCAGCAAATGGCCGCTGCGTTCATCGTATTGCAGGCTTGAAAGGTCGCGTACGAATAGCCCGGCATCGCGCTTGGGGTTGTTGATCACATGGACCGCGTAGGATTTTTCCGGATTGTGATGGGGGAACCCATGCACTTCATAAATCAGCATCGGGTCGCGTTCCTTTGCCACGAACAGGCGCTTGCCCACCGAATCGTAGGCCAATCCTTCGAACCCCTTGTTGCTCCTCATGTGCACGCCGAGGGTGATCTGTTCGGCGTCGGCGGCGTCGAGGAATTGGGTGTTGTCTTCCAAGTGAATCTTAATCAGCCGTTGCTGGCGCTCGTCAGTGATGACGTAGGTGTCTTCACTGATGAATTCCACCGCCTCTGGGTCGCCAAAGCCGATCAGGGCGATGCGCCGCAGAATCTTGCCATCCAGCGACAGCTCGATCAGCTCGGCGTTTTTATTGGTGACAGTGAAAAGGCTCTTGCGGACCGGATCGAACGTCAGCGCGGAAACGTCATCGTCCAGGCCTTCGATCACCTGCGCCTCGACGTGGACCCGGTATTGATCCAGGGCAATGGCCTGTTCGCTGGTATTTTTCCAGAGCGTATTCAGGTTGAACCAGGCGCGTTCGAACAGGCGCAGGTGCTGGCCGACGGTGATCAGGCTGATCAGCACCAGCGTCAGCAGTATCAGCATCAAGGGTTTGGGGTGGGCGAGTCGACGCATGTTGGAGTGGGCTCGGATAAGAACAGGTGGGTGGAAATACCACGGCTGCCTGAACTGAAACTTAATGGCCGCGTGCCACACCCTACAACGAAGGAGGACTTATCCTACAGAGTTAGTTGTCAGCGCTGTTTTTCGAAACGATAGAACAGGTTCGGCTCGCTGACCATGTACAGGTTACCGGCCTCATCGATGGTGACACCTTCGGCACGAGGGATCGTGTCTTTCAGGCCGTTGAAGCCGCCCAGCAAGGTCATGAAGCTGACCTGCTCGCCTTCTTCGTCCAGCTCCAGCAATAGATGGGAGTCGGCTGACAGCACCAGCATGTGACCGGTGCGGGGATCTACGGCCAATGCTGAAAGGTTGCGCAGGTCCAATTCGTTGCTGACATGGATCTGCTTATCGCCCTTGAGCAACTGGCTACCGTCACTTTTCCAGGTGAACAGCGCAGGTGGGCGCTCCTCGCCGAGGACCAGTCGCTGATTTTTCAGGTCCCAGACGATGGCTTCGAATCCCTTGTTCTGATTCTTCGACGTGCCCAGGTCATAGCGAGGAAAGTCATTGATGTTCAGCGCGCGGGTGTCGGCATCGACCTGAACGATCGACAACAGGTGCTTTCGTTCATCGGTAATGGCCAGCAGACCGTTTTCCATAAACGCCACGCCTTCCGGATTGCCCCAGCCCACCAATGGCATCTTGCGCAATACATCGCCTTGCAGGGTCAGTTCCACCAGGAATGGGTTCTTGCCCATGACTGCGAACAGGGTCTTGGTCTGCGGGTTATAGGTCACATCGGACGCTTCGTCCTTCTCCATGCCCGGTAGCGGCTTGGCGTCGATCACGGCGCGATAGTCTGGCAACCAGATGCTTTCCTGGCGCTGGACCGGGCTCTGGAAGTGTTCCGACAGCCAAAGCAGGCCGCGGTCGTCCCAATGCATCGCAAACGCCAAGCCATAGGCTGCAGCCACCGCCAGCAGCGACCAGGCATACCAGGGCAGGGCGAAGCGAGAGCGGCGGGCAGGCTTGGCGGCAGGCAGTGTTTGGGTTTTGGCCATCGGGGAATGCGTTCCAGAAAGTTCGGCTAAGGGAGTGGCTGGCTCAGATGCCGCATTCCTCGGAATTATCCGGATGGCATGTGAAAAAAACGGTAAATGATCGGATATGCACCCTCTATACCCTGTGGGAGCGAGCTTGCTCGCGATAGCGGTGTGTCAGCCCACATTGATGTGTCGGATAGATCGCTATCGCGAGCAAGCTCGCTCCCACAGGCGGCATAGGTGTAGCTGTTAGCGAACGCTGCTCTCGAAGCGGCTCGCCCCTGGCAGTTCCAGGACCAGTTCATCGCCCGCATTCAGTGGCCCGACGCCCGCCGGGGTGCCGGTGAGGATCACGTCGCCGGCCTGCAGCGAGAAGCAACCGGCCATGTATTGGATCATCGGCACGATGGGGTTGAGCATCAGGCTGCTGTTGCCGTCCTGGCGCACTTCACCGTTGATGGTCAGGCGCACGGGAATGTCGGTCAGGTCGGCAAACGTATCCTTCGAGACAAATGGCGCGATCACTGCCGCGCCGTCGAAGGACTTGGCGACCTCCCACGGCAGGCCCTTGGCCTTGAGCTCGGCCTGCTTGTCCCGCAGGGTCAGGTCCAGGGCCGGGGCGAAGCCGGAGATCGCGTCCAGCACCTCTTCAACGCTGGGCTTGGTGGACAGCGGCTTGCCGATCAACACGGCGATTTCCGCCTCGTAGTGCACCGAGCCACGGTCGGCGGGAATGCTGAAACCGCCTTCCAGCGGCACCACGCAGCTGCCCGGCTTGATGAACAACAAGGGTTCGGTGGGCACCGGGTTATCCAGTTCCTTGGCATGTTCGGCGTAGTTGCGGCCAATGCACACCACTTTCCCTAGCGGAAAATGAATACGTGTACCGTCGACATACTGGTGCTGATAGCTCATTTACCGACTCCTGCTCTGGGGTTCATCAGGTGTTTTTTAGGCGTTAACCGCGAAAATCTTGCCCGGGTTCATGATGCCGTTCGGGTCGAATACGGCTTTCACGGCTTTCATGTATTCGATCTCCACTGGCGAACGACTATAAGTCAGGTAGTCGCGCTTGGTCATGCCCACGCCGTGTTCGGCGGAAATCGAGCCGTTGTACTTCTCGACGGTTTCAAAGACCCATTTGTTCACGGTCGCGCACTTGGCGAAGAATTCATCCTTGCTCAGGTTTTCTGGCTTGAGGATGTTCAAGTGCAGGTTGCCGTCGCCGATGTGACCGAACCAGACGATTTCGAAGTCCGGGTAATGTTCGCCAACGATCCCGTCGATTTCCTGCAAGAAGGCTGGGACTTTGGAGACGGTCACTGAAATGTCGTTCTTGTACGGCGTCCAGTGGGAGATGGTTTCGGAGATGTACTCGCGCAATTTCCACAGGTTTTGCAGTTGGGTTTCGCTCTGGCTCATCACACCGTCCAGCACCCAGCCCTGCTCCACGCAGTGCTCAAAGGTCTCCAAGGCCTGGTTGGCGACCTCTTCGGTGGTGGCTTCGAATTCCAGCAGCGCGTAGAACGGGCACTCGGTTTCGAATGGCGCCGGTACGTCGCCACGACCGAGGACCTTGGCCAGGGCCTTGTCGGAGAAAAATTCGAAGGCGGTCAGGTCCAGCTTGCCCTGGAAGGCGTGCAGCACCGGCATGATGGAGTCGAAGTCCGAGGTGCCGAGCACCATGGCGGTGAGGTTCTTCGGCGCACGGTCCAGGCGCATGGTGGCCTCGACCACGAAGCCCAGGGTGCCTTCGGCGCCGATGAACAGCTGCCGCAAGTCGTAGCCGGTGGCGTTCTTGATCAGGTCCTTGTTCAGCTCCAGCAGGTCGCCCTTGCCGGTGACGACCTTCATGCCCGCCACCCAGTTGCGGGTCATGCCGTAGCGAATGACCTTGATTCCGCCGGCATTGGTGCCGATATTGCCGCCAATCTGGCTGGAACCTGCCGAAGCGAAGTCAACCGGGTAGTACAGCCCATGTTCTTCAGCCTTGTTCTGCAGTTGCTCGGTGACCACGCCCGGCTGGCACACGGCAGTGCGGTCGGTAAGGTTCACGTCGAGAATCTGGTTCATGTAGTCGAATGACACCACCACTTCGCCGTTGGCAGCCACGGCGGCGGCGGACAACCCGGTGCGCCCGCCCGAGGGCACCAGCGCGACTTTGTGCGCATTGGCCCAGCGCACAATGGCCTGGACCTGTTCGGAGGTCTTGGGAAAGACGATGGCCGAAGGCGCCGGGGCGAAATGCTTGGTCCAATCCTTGCCGTAAGCGTTCAGGGAGTCAGCATCGGTCAAGACCTTGCCAGGCTCAACCAGGGTCTTCAGCTCATCTATCACGGCAGGATGGGTCATCGACAGAACTCTCGAACAATTCATGGTCATCCTGAGAACGCTTCACGTCGCAGGAATGAGTGTTTGCGGGGGGCATATGCTAGCATACCGACCCCGCAGCGTAGTGCCCAACGGCTGTTCTGCGGCGACGGCTGTCACGCCGGTCGGGCCAGCATGCGCTGTCCGATTCCCTGCCATTTTTCTCCGGGACACAGGTTTACGCAGATGAGCAAGACTTCTCTCGATAAGAGCAAGATCAAGTTCCTTCTTCTCGAAGGCGTCCACCAATCGGCTGTCGACGTCCTCAAGTCGGCGGGCTACACCAGCATCGAGTACATCACCAGTTCTCTGCCGGAAGCCCAGCTCAAGGAAAAGATCGCCGATGCTCACTTCATCGGCATTCGCTCCCGTACTCAACTGACCGAAGAGATCTTCGACCACGCCAAGAAACTGGTCGCGGTTGGCTGCTTCTGCATCGGCACCAACCAGGTTGACCTCAACGCGGCGCGCGAGCGCGGTATCGCGGTGTTCAACGCGCCGTACTCCAACACCCGTTCCGTTGCCGAGCTGGTATTGGCCGAAGCGATCCTGCTGCTGCGCGGCATCCCCGAGAAGAACGCTTCCTGCCACCGTGGCGGCTGGATCAAGAGCGCGGCCAACTCCTTCGAAATCCGCGGCAAGAAGCTGGGTATCGTCGGCTACGGCTCGATCGGCACGCAGTTGTCGGTACTGGCTGAAGGCCTTGGCATGCAGGTGTTCTTCTATGACACCGTGACCAAGCTGCCCCTGGGCAACGCCACCCAGGTCAACGACTTGCACGAGTTGTTGGGCATGTCCGACATCGTGACCCTGCATGTGCCGGAAACCGCTGCCACCCAGTGGATGATCGGCGAGAAGGAAATCCGTGCCATCAAGAAGGGCGGGATCCTGATCAACGCCGCGCGTGGCACCGTGGTCAAGCTCGACGCCCTGGCCGACGCGATCAAGGACAAGCACCTGATCGGCGCCGCCATCGACGTGTTCCCGGTGGAGCCACGCTCCAACGACGACATTTTCGAAAGCCCGCTGCGTGGCCTGGACAACGTGATCCTGACCCCGCACATCGGCGGTTCCACCGCTGAAGCCCAAGCCAACATCGGCCTGGAAGTGGCGGAGAAGCTGGTCAAGTACAGCGACAACGGTACGTCGGTATCGTCGGTGAACTTCCCGGAAGTGGCCCTGCCTGCCCACCCTGGCAAGCACCGCCTGTTGCACATCCACGAGAACATCCCGGGTGTGATGAGCGAGATCAACAAGGTCTTCGCCGAAAACGGCATCAACATTTCCGGTCAGTTCCTGCAGACCAACGAGAAAGTCGGCTACGTCGTGATCGACGTCGACGCCGAATACTCGGACCTGGCGCAAGAGAAGCTACAGCACATCAATGGCACGATTCGTTGCCGCGTGTTGTTCTAAACAGCTCTGGCTTGCAATGAAAAACGGGAGCCCCAAAGGGCTCCCGTTTTTTTTTCCGACACAATCTGGAAACCCTGTGGGAGCGAGCTTGCTCGCGATGGCGGTGTGTCAGAAAAAAGAGCTATCGACTGAACCACCGCTATCGCGAGCAAGCTCGCTCCCACAGGGGGGGCTGCACTTTCCCAGTCTTACTTCACATTGACAGTGATTTTCTTGGACACAATCGACGGGTCGAACGGCATGTGGCCGCTGTCGCCCAGGATCAATTGCAAGGTGTGCTTGCCCGGGGCCAGTTTGATGGTGGCCTCGGTCTGTGCCTTGCCGAAGTGCATGTGGTGGGCGTCGGTCGGAATCGGCGCGCCTTCGGCGGGTACGTCGTCGACATCGATCAGCAAATGATGGTGGCCGGTATTCTTGGTCACATCGCCCGCCGGGGCCAGGGCGATGTTCTTGACGCCGAACTTGACCTTGAATTCCTGGGCGACCGTGGCGCCGTCTTCCGGGGAAACGATGAACACTTCGGCGCCTTTGGGCGCCGGCGTCGCGGCGCTTGCCAGCATCGAAGCGCCCAATAACAGACCGGCCAACGCGGCACGAGACATAAAGCTTTTCATTTTTTTCTCCAGTTTTTCCATGAAATCCGCCTGGCCATCACAACTTCATGGCCAATCGTTGTCGAAGCCTGCAACAACCATAGCAAAGCGAGCCTGAAACGAGCGTCGCTTGTATAAATACTAGGAGTGACCATGCGTTTCCTGCCTGGCCTGATCTGCCTGCTACCCCTTTTGAGCCCCCTGGCTCATGCCGAACTGATCGACGACATCAATGACCGTGGCGAGCTGCGCATCGCTCTCGAGGCCAACACCGCGCCCTTCAACTTCAAGGAAGACGGCAAACTCACCGGTTTCGAAGTGGAGCTGGGTGAAATGCTCGCGGCCGAGCTCGATGTACGCCCCGACTTCGTCGTCACCGATGCCGCGGATCTGCTGCCCGGTGTGGAAAGCGGCAAATACGACGTCGCCATCAACCACATAGCAATGACCCCGGAACTGGCGGAACGTTTCGACCTCAGTGCGGCTTATAGCCGTCCGGATGCGCAACTGCTGGCGAGCAAGGAAGAGCCGCAGCGTCCGTTGGTCATGGCGCAGTCGTTCCAGCCGGAAGAAAAGAGCGGCCCGCCGCCGAGCCTGGTGATTCCGTTCCAGAAGGGCAACCCGGCGTTCAAGGCCAGCCTGGATAATGCCCTGGCGCGGATCAAGGATGATGGGAGGCTGGAGCAGTTGTCGCAGAAGTGGTTGAAAAAGCAGGAGTGAGGAAAACCTTGAATCAAGCGCAACTCTTGTGGCGAGGGAGCTTGCTCCCGCTCGGCGGCGCAGCCGTCGTAAAGCCGATGACGCCGTCTGCCTGGAAAAATCACATCATCCGGATTGGGGCCGCTTCGCGGCCCAGCGGGAGCAAGCTCCCTCGCCACAGGGGCCAGCGTCCATCCGGTTCGGGCGGGTTTGCCTTCAAGGTCTACGCCACACACTCGCCAGCCAAGGCTGTTGCTCCCGTGGCAGCCCCGCCGGTCGGTAGTAGTGCTCCAGCTCCACGAAGCCTGCTTCGCCAAGCAGCGTTTGCCAGGCCGCGAGGTCGTGGTAGGCGCCGAAGCGCTGGCCATTCCAGCCTTCCTGGTTTTCGCCCCGGGGGTTGGAGCTGAACAGCACGCCGCCGGGCTTGAGCGTGGCGTGCAATTGCTTGAGCACCCGGGGCAGCTCCTGGACGGGGACATGAAACAGCACCGCGTTGGCGAAAATCCCGTCAAAACGTTCGGCCGGCAGGTCGAGCGCCAGGAAGTCTTGTTGCCACACCTCGCAGCCGCTGTCCTGGCGCGCCATTCGGGCAAATTCTTCTGAGCCGTCGAGGCCGACCGCGACATGGCCCAAGGCCGTGAATGTGCGCAGGTCGCGCCCCGGGCCGCAGCCCAGATCCAGGATGTGCAGCGGTGCCTGGCCCTGGATATGGCGCAGCAAGGCGTCGATGTTCTGGCTGACATCGTGGTCGCGGGTGCCTTCGCGGAAACTTTCCGCCACGGCGTTGTAGTGGCCCAGGGTCGTGGCGGTGATGGCGTGCAGGTCTTCGGTGGTGTGTTTCATGATCGCGGGCTTGGGTAGGGAGCGTCAGGTGACTATACCGCAAGCGTACTGACCGCTTTGCGGTCAATCGCGAGCAAGCTCGCTCCCACAGTGAAATGCATTTCAGCGTTTATTCAAGCCCCGTGCCAGGCGGTCACCACCCAACTGGATCACCGCCACCAACGCCACCAGCAATACGATCACCGTGAGCATGATCTGGCTGTCGAAACGCTGGTAGCCATAACGGTAGGCAATGTCGCCCAGGCCACCGGCACCGATCGCTCCGGCCATGGCCGAGGAGTTGATCATGGTCACCAGCGTAATGGTAAAACCACCGACGATGCCCGGCAGGGCTTCGGGCAGCAGCACATGCCAGACAATGTGCCAGCGCCTGCAACCCATGGCCTGGGCCGCTTCGATCAGGCCATGGTCGACTTCCCGCAGGCTGACTTCGGCGATGCGGGCGAAGAACGGCGTGGCGGCGATGGTCAGCGGTACGACCGCAGCCCACACGCCATAGGTGGTGCCGACGATCAGCCGGGTAAACGGAATCAGCGCCACCATCAGGATCAGGAACGGTATCGAGCGGAACAGGTTCACGAACGCGCCCAGGGCCTTGTTCAAGACTGGCGCTTCATAGATCCCGCCCTTGCCGCTGGTGACCAGGATCACCGCCAGCGGTATGCCCGCCATCAATGCGATCAACGACGACACGCCGACCATCAGGAACGTGTCGATGAAACCCTGCAACAACCGATCAAACCACATAACCCAGTACCTCCACCCGTTGCGCCCAATTGCCCGCCCGTTGGCGCAGCTCCTCGGCACCCCACGACGAACCACTCACGGCCAGCAGCAACTGACCCAGCCCGTGGCCCTGAATCCGTTCGATGCCGCCGTGCAGCAAGCGCACCCGCCCACCGAGGGCACTGAACAAGGCGGCCAGGTCTACTTCATCATCACCTGCGCCAGTGAATTGCAGGCGCAGCACCGTCGCCGCGTCAGCCGGCGCCGGCTGCACCTGCAAGCGACTTTGCAGTTCCTCCGGGATGGCGTGTTGCAACGGCGCCAGCAGCGTCCGGCTGACCTCGTGTCGAGGGTTGCCGAAAACTTCCCAGACCGGGCCCTGCTCGACGATTCGTCCTTGCTCGAGCACCACCACCCGGTCGCAGACTTCGCGAATCACCGCCATCTCGTGGGTGATCAAGACGATGGTCAGGCCCAGCCGCTGGTTGATCTCGCGCAGCAGCCCGAGGATCGATTGGGTGGTCTCCGGGTCCAGGGCCGAGGTGGCCTCGTCGCACAGCAGGATCTGCGGGTCGTGCACCAGCGCCCGGGCAATCCCGACCCGCTGCTTCTGCCCACCGGAAAGTTGTGCCGGATAGGCCAGGTGCTTGCCTTGCAGGCCCACCAGTTCCAGCAGCTCGCGGACTTTGCGCTGGCGCTGCGCCTTGGGCATGCCAGCGACTTTCAAGGGCAGTTCAACGTTCTGCCACACGGTCTTTGCCGACATCAGGTTGAAGTGCTGGAAGATCATGCCGATGCGTCGGCGCAGTTCCACCAGGTGGTCTTCATCGAATTCGCCAATGTCCACCCGATCGATCAACACCCGGCCGCTGGTGGGTCGTTCGAGCCGGTTGATGGTGCGGATCAGCGACGACTTGCCGGCGCCGCTGCGGCCGATGATCCCGAACACTTCGCCGTGTTGGATCGCCAGGTCGATGCCTTGCAGGGCGGCCACCGGCCCTTGGGCGCCATTGTAGGTCTTGCCCAGGCCGATGAAGCGCACGTGGGCGCGGTTCAGCTCCGGGTGCAGTTCGGTCTGGTCGGCGCTTTGCGGCGCGGGGGCTTCGTGGCGGAGTCGAGCGTTGACGGCGTTCATGTCAGCCTTCCCAGCCGGCTTGGTAGAGCTTGCCGTGGGCCTTGTCCAGGGCGGCGCGCACGGCGGGCGAGTGTTGGTAGATGTCGACGAACTTGATCAGCCGCGGGTCGTCCTTGCTCTTGGGCTGGATCACGAACTGAATCACGTATTCCTTGTGATCGAGGCCGTCGAACAGCAAGGCGGAACTGGCATCGAAAGTCTTGGCCAGGCGGATGTAGGCCGGATATCCCTGCACCAGGTCGGCGTCTTCATAAGCGCGCACCAGTTGCACGGCTTCGACTTGCAGGATCTTGAGTTGCTTCGGGTTAGCGACGATGTCGTCTTCGGTGGCCTTGTAGCCGACGCCCGGCTTGAGGCTGATCAGCCCGGCCTTGGCCAGCAATTGCAGGCCGCGACCGCTGTTGATCGGGTCGTTGGCGATGGCGACGCTGGCGCCTTTAGGCAGTTCGTCGAAGCTTTTGTATTTTTTCGAATAGAGGCCGACGTTGTTGATGATCCCCGGGGCGAAGGGCACCAGGTCGAATCCGGCGGCAGCCTTGGCATTTTCCAGGAACGGGATGTGCTGGAAGTAATTCACGTCGATATCACCGGAGGCCAGGCTGACGTTGGGCGCAATCCAGTCGCTGAACTCCACCAACTCGACTTTCAGGCCCTGCTTGTCGGCTTCTTCGACCGCCGCTTCCAGGGGAATGGCGAAGGCGGCGGTGGTGCCGATCTTCAACGGTGCGTCGGCGGCAAACAGCGCCGAGCTGAACAGGCCGAGGGCCAGGGCCAGGGTTTTGACTGGCAGGGTGAGGAAGTGTTTGGTCATGTCGGTTATTCCAGTCATTAATGGATGAGTCTCAGGCCTTTGTGGCGAGGGAGCTTGCTCCCGCTGGGCTACGAAGTGACCACAAAGCCTTTTTGGGCGGGCTTCGCCCACCAGCGGGAGCAAGCTCCCTCGCCACAGGATCAGTGTCGGTAGCCCCGGGGTCAGTGCCGGTAGGTCGAGCCAGTGTGTTGTTCGGGCAACTGGTCCCCGGCGTGAAACAGCTTCTCGCGCAGGGTGCCGCTGGCGTATTCGGTCTTGTACGAGCCGCGTCGCTGCAACTCGGGGATCACCAGGTCGATGAAGTCCACGTAGCTTTGCGGCGTGACGATGCGGGTCAGGTTGAAGCCGTCGAGGCCGGTTTCGGTGATCCACGATTCCAGCTCATCGGCCACCTGTTCGGGTGAGCCAACCACCGTGATGTAGCGACCGCCCAGGGCGTGCTGTTCGAGCAATTTGCGCCGGGTCCAATCGTTGTTCTGCAAGGTCTTGGTGGCCGACTGGATCGCGTTGCTCTTGACGTACTGGATCGGCTCGTCCAGTTCGTACTGGGAAAAATCGATCCCTGTTGACGCGGAGAAGTGCGCCACCCCGGCCTCGGCGCTGGCGTACCCCAAGTACTCGGCATGCTTGGCCCAGGCGGCGGCTTCGGTCTCACCGACGATCACGTTCAGGCCCATGAACACCTTGATGTCTTCGGGGTTGCGCCCGGCCTCGGCGGCGCTGGCGCGGACCTTGTCCACCTGGACCTTGGTCGTCGGTTTGTTCTGGCCACTGATGAACACGCACTCGGCATGCCGCCCGGCGAACGTCAAGCCGCGCTCGGAGCTGCCGGCCTGGAACAGCACCGGCGTGCGTTGGGGCGAGGGCTCGCACAGGTGATAGCCCTCGACCTGGTAGAACTCGCCTTGGTGCCGGACCTTGTGCACTTTTTCCGGTTGGGCATAGATTCGCTGTTCGCGGTCGTTGATGACCGCGTCGTTTTCCCAGCTGCCCTCCCACAATTTGTAGAGCACTTGCAGGTATTCGTCGGCCTGGTCGTAGCGGCGGTCATGCTCGACCTGCGCCGTCAGGCCCATGGCTTTGGCGGCACTGTCCAGGTAGCCGGTAACGATGTTCCAGCCGACCCGGCCGCGACTCAGGTGGTCGAGGGTGCTCATGCGCCGGGCGAACAGGTAGGGCGGTTCGTAGGTCAGGTTGGCGGTGAGGCCGAAACCCAGGTTTTTCGTCACGGCGGCCATCGCGGACACCAGCAGTAGCGGGTCATTGACCGGCAGTTGGATCGACTCCTTTAGCGTCACGTCCACCGACTGTTGATACACGTCGTAGACCCCGACGATGTCGGCGATGAACAACCCGTCGAACAATCCGCGCTCGAGCAATTGGGCCAGGGCGGTCCAGTATTCGATCGTGTTGTACTGGGTCGATGTGTCCTGTGGATGGGTCCACAGGCCATGATTGATGTGCCCGATGCAGTTCATGTTGAACGCATTGAGGAGGATTTTCTTCTTCCCGACCGCCATCAGATCGTCCCCCGCAGGGGCGGTTTTTCATCGTTGAGGTAGAAGTTGCCTACGGCGTGGTATTTCCAGCGCACCGGGTCATGCAGGGTGTGCACCCGGGCGTTGCGCCAGTGGCGGTCGAGACCATGCTCGGCCAGGGTCGCCTGGCTGCCGGCCAATTCGAACAGCTTGCTGCCGGCGGCCAGGGAAATCTCGGTGCTGATGGCGCGGGCTTCGGCCACGGCAATCGAGGCGGCGGCGACCGTGTCGGCCTGGGTGTCGGCCTGGGCCCGGTCGAGGAATTCACCAGCGCGTTCCAACAGGGCTTCGGCGGCGTGCAGGCGGATACTCAGTTGGCCGAAACTCTTGAGGGTGTGCGGGTCTTCGGTGGCGACATCGCTGGTGGCGTCGATCCAGGGACGGGTTTTGCTACGGACAAAATGCAAGGCGTCTTCATAGGCGGCGCGGGCAATGCCGGTGTCGATGGCGGCGTGAAGAATCTGCGCCAGCGGCCCCACCGGTGTGGGACGTTCGAAGGCGCTCTGGAAGGGCACGATGTCGTCGGCAGCGACGTACACGTCTTCGAACACCACCGAACCGCTGCCGGTGGTGCGCTGGCCGAAACCGCTCCAGTCATCGATCACCGTCAGGCCTTGGCTGTCGCGAGGGACGAACGCCAGTTGCTGCACGCCGTTTTCATCCACCACCGACGAGGGGATGCGCTGGGCGTAAATCGCACCAGTGGCGTAGAACTTGCGCCCGTTGATGCGGTAGCCCTCGCCGTCGCGTCGCAGTTGAGTGACGCGGTCGTGGGCGGTCTTGGTGCCAAGCTCGGCCAGGGCATTGCCAAAGCGTTGGCCGGCCAGGACTTCGGCGTACAAACGTTGCTTCTGCGCTTCGTTGCCATTTACCCGCAGCACTTCCAGCGCGTAGAAATGATTCTGGGGAATCTGCCCAAGAGAGCCGTCGGCCTGGGAAATCAAGGCGATCACTTTGGCCAGGGTGACGTTGGACACACCGGCGCCGCCGTAGGCCTTGGGCACACTGATGCCCCACAGGCCGGAGCGGGAGAAAGCTTCCAGTTCCGGATACGGCAAGCGGCGCTCACGGTCGCGCAGTGCGCTGTCGCGCTTGAAGTCATCGGCCAGGTCACTGGCCACGATCAGGGCTTGTTCATCGCTGGTGATCACCGCGACGTGTTGGGAAAACGGCATGTGCTGCTCCAGAGGTCGGGTCGTCAGATCCAGGAATGTCGGGCCGGCAAGGTGCCGTTCAGGTGGTAGGCGCCTATCGCGTGATATTTCCAGCGCACCGGGTCGTGCAGGGTGTGGACCCGGGCGTTGCGCCAGTGGCGATCGAGGTTGAATTCAGCGAGGGTGGCGCGGCTGCCGGCCAGTTCGAACAATTTTTCGCTGGCCTGCAGGGCGATCTCGGTGGTGAGCGCCTTGGCTTCGGCCACGGCAATCGAGGCGCGGGCGGACGATTGCGCCGTGATGGGGGCGGCGCTGATCTGGTCCAGTACCTGTCCAGCCTTGCGCAGCAATGCTTCGGCGGCGTGCAGTTCGATTTTCAGCTTGCCGATGTCGGCGATCACGTAGAGGTCATCACGGGCCCGGTCGACCTTGGCGTCGATCCAGGGCCGGGCGCGTTCGCGCACGAAGGCGATGGCATCGTCGATGGCGCCGCGGGCGATGCCGGCATCGATGGCGGCCTGGATCAGTTGGGAAATCGCCCCTTGCACACCGGGCGTATCGTTGATGCGCCAGTTATCCAGGACCAACTCGGCATCCACCCGTACATTGTTCAGCAGCACGGTGCCACTGGCCGTGGTGCGCTGGCCGAAGCCTGACCAATCGTCGACGATCCGCAGGCCCGGGGTGCCGCGCCGCACGAACGCCAGCACCTGCCGACCTTCGTCGTTCAGCGCCTTGACCGCGACCCAGTGGGCAAACAGTGCCCCGGTGGAATAGAACTTCTGGCCATTGATGACAAACCCATCACCGTCGGCGCTGATCCGGGCCTTGAGTTCAAGGGTATTGCGAGTGCCACGTTCGGGCCCGGCGTTACCGATGCGCCAGCCTTCGAGCACGCTTTGCAGCAGGATTTTCTTCTGCCGCTCGGTGCCGGTGCCGAGAATCAGTTGGAGCACGCCAAATTGGTTTTGCGGAATCTGCCCGAGGGCCGGGTCGGCGGCGGAAATGATCGCGAACACATCGGCCAGGGTGACGAACGAAACCTGCGGGCCGCCGTATGCCCGGGGAATGGCGATGCTGCCCAGGCCGCTGCGGGTGAATTGCTCGATTTCAGCCCAAGGCAGCTTGCGTTGTTGGTCACGACGCGCCGCTTGTTGACGGGCGACCTGTGCCAGTTCGTGGGCGGCTTTGATCGCTTCGGCATCGTTGCGCAGCACTTGTGCGGGCAACAGCAGGGGTGCGATGTCCAGGTCGCTCTGGACCTTTGCTTGCGCCAGATCCGACATTACAGCCACTCCGTGGCTGCGGGCAGAGCCTTGGCATACTGCACTGGGCTGATTGTGTTCCGTTCCATACCCACCTCACATCTCAAGAAGCGCCGCGATGATTGCGGCGAGTAAAAATCAAGAATGTCCGGTGGTCCGGTTCATATACCCTAAGCGTGTATAAATTATTTTCAAACTAACTTTTAGGAATATGAATAGGTTGGTTTTAATTTGAAGGCCATACACTCAGCGAGGCCAGGCAGCTTTTGTGGCGAGGGAGCTTGCTCCCGCTGGGTTGCGCTGCGACCCTTCTTTGTTTGCCAGTGGGTGCTACGCACCCAAGCGGGAGCAAGCTCCCTCGCCACAAAAGCCTGTAGGCCGCAAAAAGGGTTGCATCAGGGCTCTCGGCGGCGCGTTTCAGCGACCATGAGCGCCTGTCTCGGTGAAGTGTCCAGATACGAATTGGCACAACCAATCTTCAACGTCCGTGGCGGTGCCCAGTGGGAGTTGTTGCCCACGCGGTCGAGGACGCAATAGGTCACTTCCAGGCGCAGGTCTTCTCCCGCTTCCAGAATGATCTGCGGCGGGACCCAGATATTGATTGGCTGGCCGACGTCGCTGGCGGTGACCGCCGGCAGGTCCATGCGCACGTCGCCCCAGCGCAGGGTCACGGCATCACCGGCGGCCATGTTCAGGTAGGGTTCGATGGTCAGCGGTACGCCACGTTTGATCTGGTTCGGGTTCACCCCTTGGCGTCGGATGGTGGCGGGAATGCGCACTGGCGCCAGGCCCTGGTTTTCATCGCCGCTCAAGGCCGAGGGCTGGCCGCCGGGACAGTCGAGCTTGACCTGCACGCGTTGCTTGGTTGACAGCGCCGGCCCGCGACCAACCCGCATCACCCGATAATGGATGCGCGAGGTCCCGTTGACGATGAAACTCTCCGGGATGCGCATCGTGATGCCGTCCAGCACGTCGGCCTGTGAGAGCACGCGCGAGCCGACGTAGCAGTCGTCCCAGAACAGTTCGATCAGGTCACCCGCGTCCATGCCGGGGTAAGGTGCGATGGCAACTTCCAGGTGAGCGGCGCTGGCGATGTTGATGCCCGCAGGGTGGGCATTGGCCAGGGTCGGGGCGGCCAGTTCGGGACTCTTCGACTTACATGTCATGGTGTTCTCCTTGATGCTTGAAAACTAAGTCCGTTTCAGAAAGATCAAAGGCGACGGATAATACGGCCTATTTTTATTTAGGCAGCTATATGGGCTGTCTGCGCTAAATCATTGCGCAACTAACGTCATGTACGTCGCCTGTTGGCCACTAGATAAGGCTCTATAGTTTCAGTGTCAATAGAGTGGGTTGCCTAATAACTCATTGTGAATGGCTTCAGAAACGTCCTACGCTTGTCTGTCAAGAATACTCGGCGCCACAGGTCGTTTTCCCAGGCTGTTCGGTATTTGAAACTGTATAAATAGTTGAGGAGGTTGGTGAGGCAGAAGTTGCAAGTTGTGTTGTCTGGATAAAATGAGTAGCGAGACGCGTTAGTTGTGTAATGGCATGACTTCCATCCCTGGAAGTGATGCACACTTACTTACTGATCGCCGTGTCCGGCAGAGAGGAACTTGCTGAGGAACTGTCGCGTGCGTTCTTCCTTGGGCGCTGCAAACAAGGCCTTGGCTTCGCCTTGTTCGACGATCACGCCTTTGTCGAAAAACACCACACGGTTGGCCACGTCCCGGGCAAAGCCCATTTCGTGGGTCACGATGACCATGGTGCGTTTTTCTTCGGCCAGGCCACGGATGGTTGCCAGGACCTCGCCTACCAGTTCCGGATCGAGGGCCGAGGTTGGCTCGTCGAACAGGATCACCGCCGGCTCCATCGCCAGCGCCCGGGCAATCGCCACGCGCTGTTGCTGGCCGCCGGAAAGGCGCCGTGGGTAGGCGTCCTCCTTGCCGGCCAGTCCGACCTTGGCCAACAGCTTGCGCCCCAGGGCTTCGGCTTCGGCCCGGGGAACCTTCTTCACCACCTGCGGGCCTTCGGTGACGTTTTCCAACGCGGTGCGATGGGGGAACAGGTTGAAGTTTTGGAACACGAAGCCCACCTGCTGGCGCAAGCGGCGCACCAGGCCCTGTTGCTGGTTCAGCGGGCGACTGCCATCGATCTCGATGTCGCCGACCTTGATCCGGCCGCTGGTAGGCTCTTCGAGGAAGTTCAGGCAGCGCAGGAACGTGGTCTTGCCCGAGCCGCTGGGGCCGATGATCGCAACCACTTCGCCTTCTTCGATCTTCAGGTCGATACCGTTGAGCACCACCTGACCCTTGAACTGCTTTGTCAGTTTTTCCACGACAATCATGGGTCAGGACTCCTGGTCGTGCCGATTGACCCGGGCTTCCAATACGTTCTGCAGGTGCGAGAGCACGGTGGCAAGAACCCAGTAGATCAGCGCGGCGGCAAGGTACATGGTGAAGATTTCGAAGGTTCGCGCGGTGATCAACTGCGCCTGGCGGAACAGCTCCGGTACCTGGATGGTCGCCGCCAGCGCGGTGTCCTTGACCAGGGAAATGAAGCTGTTGCCCAGCGGTGGCAGGGCCGTGCGTGCGGCTTGCGGCAGGATGGCCCGGCGCAGGGTCTGCGCACGGGTCATGCCAATACTCGCCGCGGCTTCCCACTGGCCGCGCTCGATGGAACTGATGGCGGCCCGCAGGATTTCACACGCATAGGCAGCCATGTTCAGCGAGAAACCGATAAGCGCCGCCGGCAGTGGGTCAAGTTCGAGGCCCAGTTGCGGCAGTCCGTAGTAGATCAGGAATAACTGCACCAGCAATGGCGTGCCGCGAAAGAACGACACGTACATGCGGGCGATCCAGTTGATCACCTTGAGACGCGACAGGCGCATCAGCGCCAGGCCGAACCCCAGCAGCAAGCCGAAGAACATGCCGCCGAGGCTGAGGATGACCGTGTAGTACGCGCCCTTGAGCAAGAAGGGCGCGGAGTCCAGCGCGAGTTGAAGAGCTGCTTCCATTATTGGGTGACGTCAGCGTCGAAATATTTTTCCGAGAGTTTTTTCAGCGTACCGTCGGCGCGAAGTTTTTCGATGGCTTTGTTCACGGCGGCCAGCAGTTCAGGCTCGCCTTTGCGCAGGGCAATACCGGATTCCTGGCGCGAGAAGGCTTCGCCGGCGGCCGTCGTGTCCTTGGCTTTCTTGGCGTATTCCAGCGCGGCCAGACGATCGATCAGGATGGCGTCAATGCGGCCTACGCGTAGATCCTGGAACTTGGTCGGGTCATCTTCGTAGGTGCGCACATCGGCGGTGGGTACGTTGGCTTTGACCCACTGTTCGTAATTGGTGCCCAAGCCGACGCCGACTTTTTTACCGCCTAGGTCAGCTGCCGATTTGATGTTCAGATCGGCTGCTTTCTTGGTCAGGACCAGCGCTTGAATCCCGGAAACGGTGTACGGCTCGGAGAAATCGTATTTTTTCTTACGTTCCTCGGAGATGGTCACTTGGTTGACCACGGCGTCCAGACGCTTGGATTCCAACGCCGCGAGGATGCCCGCCCATGGGGTGGTCTGCAGCTTGACCTTCACACCCAGCTCCTTGGCCAGGGCTTCGGAAAACTCCACTTCGAAGCCGGTCAGTTTGCCGCTTTCATCCACGAAGCTGAACGGTGGATAAGTGCCTTCCAAGCCGATCTTGATTTCACCGGCATCCTTGATTTTCTGCAGTTGCTCACCGGCAACCGCTTGCCCCAACAGGCCGGCGCTCAATGCCAGGCCCAGCGAACCCACCAACAGGTTGCGACGTAATGCGGAAAAATTCATGACAAGCCCCTGTGTTTTCTTATGAAGAGGTTATTTTGGCTGAGATAAGGCGTAGCCGCGATCCAAAAAGATTGCCACATCCTGCCTTAAAGCAGCCTGGGCGTCTCGCGGCAAATGTGCCTGCGGCGAGACTATAGGGTGGCTTTTATAGATTGGAAAATAATATTAAATCAAGCATCTATGCTTATTTGGAATGAAAAGCCTGTGGGAGCGAGCTTGCTCGCGATGGCGGTATGTCAGTTAAACAATTGTCGGCTGATCGACCGCTATCGCGAGCAAGCTCGCTCCCACAAAAAGCCTTCCATCGAGTCTTCCACTAAGCCTGGAACGCTGCGTCATAGGCAAACAGCGCCGGTGCGCCGCCGGTGTGCAGGAAGATGATCGGGCCTTCGTCGAAACGGTTGCGACCCACGCCGTCAAGCAGGCCGGCCATGGCCTTGCCAGTGTAGACCGGATCGAGCAACAGCCCTTCCTGGCTGGCCAGCAGCTTGATCGCCGCCAGTGTCCCGGCGTTCGGTTCGCCGTAGCGGGGGGCGAAATACTCTTCCCACAGGTTCACTTTGAACGCTTCTGGAAGGGCGACTTCGAGTAACGCGGCCGTGCGCTCGGCCAGGCCCTGGACCTTCGGAAACTGGTCTTCCTCGCTGCGCGAAACCGTGACGCCAATGACCGGAAGCGCCGGCAGGCTTTCGCTCAAGGCCAACGCCAGGCCACTGTGGGTCCCGGCACTGCCCGAGGCCAATACCACGGCGGCGAACTCGATCCCGGTGTCCTTGATCTGCTCGGCCAGTTCCAGGCCGGCGCGTACATAACCCAGCGCACCCAAGGCGTTCGAACCTCCAATCGGCACCAGGTAGGGCTTTTTCCCATTGCTGCGCAGGCGACCGGCGAGGGCCTGCAATTGCTCATCGGCATTGTCCAGGTTTGCCACCAATTCGACCTTGGCATCGAACAGCTCCAGCAGCAGCCGGTTACCGTTGCCCAGGTAATTGCTGTCTTCGGTGTCGATGGGGTTTTCCAGCAAGGCCACGCAACCCAGGCCGAGCTTCGCGGCCAGGGCGGCGGTCTGGCGCACGTGGTTGGATTGGATCGCCCCGGCGGTGATGAGGGTATCGGCGCCCTGGGCGATGGCATCGGCGGCCAGGTATTCGAGCTTGCGCAGCTTGTTGCCGCCCAAGGCCAGGGGCGTCAGGTCGTCGCGCTTGATATAGAGGTCGCGGCCGAGCCAGGTGGAGAGGCGGTCGAGTTTTTCCAGCGGTGTCGGATGGCCGAGCAGGTCGAGACGGTTAAAGCGAGACAGCTGTTGTTTGATCATGGGTCCGTACTGGTTGTAGGCGATGCCTGGACTATAGGCACGCCGATATTCAGGGGCAACCGGCATGTTTTTGTCCGAGCGTGAATCTGGCGACACCGTCGTCGGTTTGTCTTGTTGCCGGACCGTGGGGGCGGGCTGGTTTAGAGAACGGTACACGTTCCGTGGCGAGGGCGCTTGCTCCCGCTGGGGCGCGTAGCGGCCCCCAAAAAGCGATGAGTGCTTCGCACTCAAGCGGGAGCAAGCTCCCTCGCCACAAAAGCCATCACCCCATGAATCAGCCGACAACAAACACTGTGGGAGCGAGCTTGCTCGCGATAGCGGCATATCAGTAAATAAATTTGCCGGCTGAACGACCGCTATCGCGAGCAAGCTCGCTCCCACAGGGTCTGTGTTTATGTCTTTGAACGCTGAACGAATGCTCCCCAGGCACCGTCATACCCACCCGTAAGCTAGTGTAGGAAGCATGCCGTTTAGCCCTGCGATTAGTCCTTAGCTGCCTATTCATGTTTAACTTGAACGTTCATTCAAGTTAAACCGTCGGTTTGCTGCCCGCTCACAACAGGAGGCTTGCCTTTGCCGAGTCCGTATTTCACTGCCGCCCTTTCGCTTCCCGAGGTGCTTCGTCCATGAGCGCTTCGTCCCTTCCACCCAGCGGCCTGGTCCGCATGAACCCGCCGGTCTTTTACTTCGCCGCGACTTTCATTCTGCTGTTCGGCCTGGTGGTGATCGCCATGCCCGCGCAGGCCGGCGCCTGGTTGCTGGCGGCGCAGAACTGGGCGGCCAATACGGTCGGCTGGTACTACATGCTGGCGATGACGCTGTATCTGGTCTTCGTGGTGGTCACCGCCTTGTCCGGCTACGGCAAGATCAAGCTCGGTGCCGACCACGACGAGCCCGAATTCAGTTATCTGTCCTGGGCCGGCATGTTGTTCGCCGCCGGCATCAGCATCACGCTGTTTTTCTTCTGCGTGTCCGAGCCACTCACTCACATGGTGCAACCACCCCAGGGCGAAGCCGGTACCGCGGAGGCAGCGCGCCAGGCCATGCAGATCTTGTTCTTGCACTGGGGCCTGCATGGCTGGGGCGTTTTTGCGTTCGTCGGCATGGCCCTGGCGTACTTCGCCTACCGGCACAATTTGCCGCTGGCCCTGCGCTCGGCGCTTTACCCGCTGATCGGCAAGCGCATCAACGGTCCCATCGGTTACGCCGTGGACGGCTTCGGCATTATCGCGACGGTGTTCGGCCTCGGCGCGGACATGGGCTTTGGTGTGCTGCACCTCAATTCCGGGCTCGATTATCTGTTCGGCATCGCCCATACCCAATGGATTCAGGTCGGCCTGATCGTGCTGATGATGGGGGCGGCGATCATCGTCGCCGTGGCCGGCGTCGACAAGGGCGTGCGGGTCATGTCCGACATCAACATGCTGCTGGCCTGCGCGTTGTTGCTGTTCGTGTTGTTCGCCGGCCCGACCCAGCATTTGCTCAACACCTTGATCCAGAACATCGGCGATTACCTCGGCGCCCTGCCGATGAAGAGTTTCGACCTGTATGCCTACAACGAACCCAGCGACTGGCTGGGTGGCTGGACGGTGTTCTACTGGGCCTGGTGGATCGCGTGGTCGCCGTTCGTGGGGCTGTTCATCGCCCGGATTTCCCGCGGTCGCACCATCCGTGAATTTGTCTTTGGTGTGCTGCTGATTCCCCTGGGGTTCACCTTGGCGTGGATGTCGATCTTCGGCAACAGCGCCATCGACCAGGTGTTGAACCACGGCATGAGTGCCTTGGGCATGTCCGCCTTGGAAAACCCATCGATGAGCCTTTACCTGCTGCTGGAGACCTACCCCTGGAGCAAGACCGTCATCGCGGTCACGGTGTTCATCAGCTTCGTGTTTTTCGTCACGTCCGCCGACTCAGGCACCGTGGTGCTGTCGACGCTGTCGGCCAAGGGTGGCAACCCCGACGAGGACGGGCCGAAATGGTTGCGAGTGTTCTGGGGCGCGATGACCGCCCTGGTGACCAGTGCGTTGTTGTTCTCCGGCAGCATTGATGCCTTGAAGTCGGCGGTGGTGCTGACGTCCCTGCCGTTCTCGCTGATTCTCTTGCTGATGATGTGGGGCCTGCACAAGGCGTTCTACCTGGAATCCCAGAAGCAGATCGCACAATTGCATTCCCTGGCACCGGTCTCGGGTTCACGTCGGGGCACGGGCGGCTGGCGCCAACGCTTGAGCCAGGCGGTGCATTTCCCGTCCCGTGATGAGGTGTACCGTTTCCTCGACACCACGGTGCGCCCGGCCATTGAAGAAGTGACCGCGGTGTTTGCCGAGAAGGGCCTGACGGTGGTGACCCAGCCCGACCCGGCCAACGACAGCGTCAGCCTGGAGATTGGCCATGGCGAGCAGCATCCGTTCATCTACCAGGTGCAGATGCGCGGCTACTTCACGCCGTCCTTCGCCCGTGGCGGCATGGGGTCCAAGCAATTGAACAACCGTCGTTACTACCGCGCCGAGGTGCACTTGAGCGAAGGCAGCCAGGATTACGACCTGGTGGGCTACACCAAGGAGCAAGTCATCAACGACATCCTCGACCAGTACGAGCGGCACCTGCAGTTCCTGCATTTGGTGCGGTGACCGAGGCGCCAGATCTTCCATCTTCACCGGCCTCATCGCGAGCAAGCTCGCTCCCACAGGGTTAAGTGGTTCCCTGTGGGAGCGAGCTTGCTCGCGATAGCGCCTTGACTGGCGACGCGGGAAAAAGTCTCAGACCAGCCCACCGTTGGCCCGCAAGATCTGGCCATTCACCCATCCAGCGGCCGGGCTCACCAGGAACGCGATGATGCTGGCAATGTCCTGCGGCTGGCCGAGGCGCTCCAGGGGCGGCATCTTGGCGTAGTGTTGCACTTGCTCCTCACTCTTGCCGTGCATGAACAACTCAGTGGCGACCGGGCCGGGAGCTACGGCATTGACCGTGATCTGGCGACCGCGCAGTTCCTTGGCAAATACCTGGGTCAAGGATTCCACCGCCGCCTTGCTGGCGATGTACACCGAGTAGCCGGGCAGGTTCAGGCCTACGGTGCTACTGGAAAAATTCACGATCCGGCCACCGTCGTTCAGGCGGGTCGCGGCTTCGCGCAGGGTGTTGAAGGTGCCACGGGTGTTGATGGCGAACGTCTGGTCGAACAACTCGTCGCTGTGCTGCGCCAGGGGCATCACTTGGAGGATGCCGGCGTTGTTGATCAACACATCGACCTTGCCCAACTGCGCTTCGGTCTCATCGAACAACCGACGCACATCGGCGGCAGATGACACGTCGGCCTTGACCGCTATGGCTTGGTGGCCGGCCTGGCGCAATTGCACCACCAGCTTGGACGCTTCGCTGGCGCTATTGGCGTAATTGACGACAACGGCGAAGCCTTCGCTGGCCAGGTGCTTGGCGATTTCGGCGCCGATGCCGCGGGAGGCGCCGGTCACGATGGCAACTTTCGAGTTTTGAACAGTCATGTGAGGGTTCCTTTGTTGTTGAGGCTTGAGTCGTTGAAGCCAGATTCACATGTTTACTCTTGACGATAAATGCCGGAAAGTTGCCTTGACTGTTCAACATTTCCCAACAATCAGAGCGCAGGATTCAGATGGATCAGGTCAAGGCAATGAGAGTGTTTGTCCGCATCTACGAGCGCAGCAGTTTCACTCTGGCCGCTGAAGACCTGAACATGCCCCGGGCCACGCTGACCCACACACTCAACCAATTCGAAGCCTGGCTGGGCGTGCGTTTGCTGGAGCGCAGCACCCGCAAGGTGCGCCCGACCCTCGACGGCGAAGCCTATTACCCGCGTTGCGTGCAGTTGCTGGCGGAGCTGGAAGAAGCCGAGCTGGCGTTTCGCGGCGTGGCGCCAAAAGGCAAACTGAGGGTGGACCTGCATGGCACCCAGGCCAGGTATTTCGTGATTCCGGCGTTGCCGCAATTCATGGCCCGCTACCCCGAAATAGAACTGTTCATCAGCGAAGCAGATCGTTTCGTCGACCTGATTGCCGAAGGCGTCGATTGCGTGCTGCGCTCCGGTTCGCTCGCGGACTCTTCATTGATTGGCCGGCGTGTCGCCAATCTTCGGCAGATCACCTGTGCCAGTCCCGGTTACCTGCGCCAGTACGGCGAGCCGAAGAGCCTCGATGACTTGAAACATCACCGGGCAGTGAATTACGTCTCGCGGACCACCGCCAAGCTCTATCCGTTTGAGTTCATGGTCGATGGCGAACTCAAGGAGGTACCGATCGGGGGCACGTTGTCGGTGTCCGGCGCGGAAATCTACGCCGCCTCGGCCATCGCCGGCCTGGGCCTGATCCAATGCCCGCATTACCGAATGGAAGAGCCGATCCGGCAGGGCCTGATGCAGGAGGTCCTCACCAACACCCCACCACCGTCCATGCCGGTGTCAGTGCTCTATCCGCACAACCGACTCATGTCGCCGCGGGTTCGCGTGTTCGTGGATTGGGTGGCGGAGGTGTTTGCGCAGGCGCGTTAACGTGGTCCCCGATTTCCTCGCACTGCAAAACCCTGTGGGATGGGTACCCAATTCCGGCCATTGCCAAGCCCCTGTGGCGAGGGAGCTTGCTCCCGCTCGGCTGCGCAGCAGTCGTAAAATCAAACAACGCGTTCTGCCTGTCAGCATGCTGGGGCCCTGCTGCGCAGGCCAGCGGGAGCAAGCTCCCTCGCCACGGGTTCTGGGTTGTCTGGGCAGATGCGTTCGCGAGCAAGCTCGCTCCCACACCTGATTCGCGAACTTTCCGCCTGACCGAGGCGTCTGTGAAATGTTAGTTTCTGCCTCCAGCCGTCCGAACAGAGAGCCTTTTCGATGACCTACACCGCTGCGCAAAACCGCTACGAGTCCATTCCTTACCGCCGCGTCGGGCGCAGCGGGCTGGTGCTGCCGGCGTTGTCGCTGGGGTTGTGGCATAACTTTGGCGACAGCACGCCCATCGACACCCAGCGCGCCTTGCTGCGCACGGCGTTCGACCTGGGCATCAACCATTTCGACCTGGCGAACAATTACGGCCCGCCCTACGGCAGCGCCGAAATCAATTTTGGCCGCTTGCTACGTGAAGACTTCAAGCAGTACCGCGATGAGTTGATCATCTCCAGCAAGGCCGGTTGGGACATGTGGCCGGGGCCTTACGGCCAGGGCGGGGGCTCGCGCAAATATGTGCTGGCCAGCCTCGACCAGAGCCTGCAGCGCCTGGGGCTGGACTATGTGGATATCTTTTATTCCCACCGTTTCGACCCCGATACGCCCCTGGAAGAAACCGCCAGTGCGCTGGCCACTGCGGTGCAGCAGGGCAAGGCGCTGTACATCGGCATTTCCTCGTATTCCGGAGTGAAGACCCGGGAAATGGCGGCGCTGCTCAAGGAATGGAAAGTCCCATTGCTGATTCACCAGCCGGCCTACAACCTGCTCAACCGCTGGGTGGAAAAAGACCTGCTGGATGCCACCGAGGAATTGGGTACGGGTGTGATCGCCTTCACGCCATTGGCCCAAGGCCTGCTGACCGACAAGTACCTCAAGGGTGTTCCGGCCGATGCCCGGGTGAATCGTCCGGGGGGCGGTTCGTTGCAGGCTTCGCACTTGTCGCAGGAGAACCTTGCCCACGTGCGAGCGCTCAATGAGATCGCCCAGCGACGCGGCCAGAGCCTGGCCCAGATGGCCCTGGCCTGGACTTTGCGCGACCCACGGATCACCTCCGCCCTGATCGGCGCCAGCCGGCCGGAGCAGATCATCGAGAACGTCGCGGCGTTGCAGAATTTGAATTTCAGCGCCGACGAACTGGCCGAGATCGACCGGTTTGCCCAGGAAGGCGGGATCAATCTTTGGGAGAAGCCTTCGTCGGCTGAGTAACGCAAGTAGGGTGCACACAAATCCCTGTGGCGAGGGAGCTTGCTCCCGCTGGGCCGCGAAGCGACCCCAAACCCATTCAACACTGCGTATCAGGAAAAGCAGTGGGACAGGTTTTGCGACTGCTGCGCAGTCGAGCGGGAGCAAGCTCCCTCGCCACGGGGATATGCGTTACCCCGGAAACCATTCGGGCAAGACACTCACCTGAAAAACGGTACATCCCCCAACACCGTCGCCCGGTGCATCACCCGCCGGGCAGGGCGGTAGTCGTCCACGGCAAAATGCTGGGTGACGCGGTTGTCCCAGAACGCCACGTCGTTGACCTGCCAGCGCCAGCGCAGGGTGAACTCCGGGCGGGTGGCGTGGGCGAAGAGCAGTTTCAGGATCACCTCGCTCTCGGTGTCCGACAGCTCGTTGATGCGCGTGGTGAAGCCTTCATTGACGAACAGCGACCGTCGCCCGCTCACCGGATGAGTGCGGATCACCGGATGGGACAGCGGCGGTTTTTTTCGCCGTGCTTCTTCCCAGCGCGCGAGGTCCTCGGCGCTATTGCCAAACCTCTCCAACGGAAACGAGCGGGTGAAATCGTGGGTCGCCGTCAGGCCTTCCAGCAAACGTTTCATGGGCGTCGACAAGGCTTCGTAGGCGGCGATGCCACTGGCCCACAACGTATCGCCACCCACCGTCGGTAGCAGCTTGGCACTGAGCACCGCGCCCAGGGCGGGCGTCGGGAGAAAGGTCACGTCGGTGTGCCACACGGCGTTGTCGCGCACATCGGTGACGGCGGTGTCGAGCACCAATACTTCGGGCTGCTCCGGCACGTTGGGGTAGATCGGATGAATGTGCAGGTCGCCAAAATACGCGGCGAAGCGTGCCTGCTGGGGCGGCTCGATCGGCTGGTCGCGGAAAAACAATACCTGATGCTCAAGCAGCGCCTGCTCAACGGTGTCGCGATCCGCCAGGCTCAGCGGCTGGCTGGTGTCGATCCCATCGATCTGCGCGCCGAGGGCGGTGCTCAAAGGCGTAATGGTCGGACGGTTCATCGCAATGTTCTCGGTCTGGGGCGCCGAATGGTCGGCGTGGTCATTGGATATCAATGGGTCTGGCCGTGCCACGGCACCAGTTTGCGTTGCAGGGCGCGCAGGCCCATTTCCATGGCGAAGGCGATCAGTGCGATCACCAGGATGCCCAGCACCACCACGTCAGTAACGAGGAACTGCGCCGCCGACTGCACCATGAACCCCAGGCCACTGGTGGCGGCAATCAGTTCGGCGGCCACCAGCGTCGACCAACCCACGCCCAGGCCAATGCGAATGCCGGTGAGAATGTCCGGCAGGGCACTGGGCACGATCACATGGCGAATCAACTGGGCCCGCGTGGCACCCAACGATTGCGCCGCGCGCAGCTTGGTCCGGTCGACGGTGCGCACGCCGGTGGCGGTGGCAATGGCGATCGGGGCGAAGATCGCCAGGTAGATCAGCAGCACCTTCGACAGCTCGCCGATGCCGCACCAGATTACGATCAACGGCAGGTACGCCAACGGTGGAATCGGCCGGTAGAACTCGATCAACGGATCGAGCACGCCGCGCGCGATGCGGTTGGTGCCGATGGCGATGCCCACCGGCACCGCCGTCAGCACCGCGAACAACAGTCCCAGGCCAATGCGTTCAAGGCTGGCGGCCAAGTGCTGCCAGAGGGTGGAATCCATGTAGCCGCGAGTCGCCAGCAGCCAGCCTTTTTCCAGCACGGCCGACGGTGAGGGCAGGAACAGCGGTTCGATCAGGCCGCTGGCGGTGACGGCCCACCAGATCGCCAGCAAGGCGATCAGGGTCAAGCCGCTGATCCAGCGCGTGCTCAGGTGGGGTCTCAAGCCACGGGCCGTGGGCTTGGTCGCCGCGTCACGGACCACCGCTGGAATTTCATAGCTGCTCATGCGCGCTCCTGTGGCCGAGTGGTGCTGCGTTGGGAGAACACTTTGGCGAGCACGTGCTCGCGGGTTTCGATGAAGCGCGGGTCGGACTTGATCGACCGCGCCGATTCCCCGGCCCCGTAGCGCTGGCCGAAATCCAGGCTCAGGCGCTCGACGATCTGCCCCGGGTTCGGTGCCAGCAGAATCAAGTCAGTGGCAAGGAACACGGCTTCTTCAATGTCATGGGTGATCAGGAACACCGGCTTGGCAGTGCGCTGCCAGACCTGCAGCAACAGTTCCTGCATCTGCTCGCGGGTGAAGGCGTCCAGGGCACCGAACGGTTCGTCCATCAACAGCACGCGAGGGTCGGCCGCCAATGCCCGGGCCAGGCCAACACGTTGTTTCTGGCCGCCGGAGAGCTGCCAGACGCGGCGTTGCTCGAAGCCGGCCAGGTCCACCAGTGCCAGCATTTCCCGAGCCCGGGCTTCGCGCGTTTGCTTGGCGACCCCGGCCAGTTCCAGGCCGAACCCAACGTTTGCCAACACGTCCTGCCAAGGCAGCAGCGCATCGTCCTGGAACACCACGCCGCGCTCGGCGCCCGGGCCCTTGACGGGTGTGCCGTCGAGGGTGATCTGTCCGGCGCTGGGCTCGACGAACCCGGCAATCAGGTTCAACAGCGAGGTCTTGCCGCTGCCGGACGGGCCGAGGGCAACCAGCAATTGCTTCGGCCCCAGGGTCAGGGATATATCCGCCAGCACCGGTTCCGTCGCGCCGGGGTACTGTGCGCTGATGCGCTCCAGCTGTAGCAAGGCCATCGCGTGTCTCCCTTTTTCGATCAGCGAGTGATGTATTTGGCGCTGACGTACGGTGCGTAGTCCGGCAGCACGGCGTCGACCTTGCCTTGTTCCTTCAGGAACGCTGCGGTGTCGGTGATGGCTTGGGTAGTCGGTGCGCCGAGGCTCACGACCTGATCGGCTGCCAAGGGGAAGACGTTGCCTTGCAGCAACAGCGGGATATCGCTGGCCTTGGCGCCGGAAAGCTTCACCAGTTTGTCGACGTTGGACGCATCGGCCAGCCAGGCCTGTGGGTCCTTGCGGTACTGGGCGTAGGCGTCCAGGGTCACTTTAGCGAAGGCGGTGACAATCTCGGGATGCTTCTGGGCGAAGTCCTTGCGCACGATCCAGGCGTCGAAGGTCGGTGCGCCGAACTTGGCCAGCTCCGCGGAGGTGATCAGCACCTTGCCGTTTTCCTTGGCCACGCCCAGGGCCGGGTCCCAGACATAAGTGGCGTCGATGTCGCCACGCTTCCAGGCAGCGATGATGGCCGGTGGCGCCAGGTTGAGCACGGTGACTGTCGACGGGTCGATGTTCCAGTGTTTCAACGCGGCGAGCAGGCTGTAGTGGCCCGTGGAGACGAACGGCACGGCGATTTTCTTGCCGATCAGGTCTTTTGGCGAATTGATGCCGGAACCGTCACGCACCACCAAGGCTTCGGCGGCGCCGATCTGCGTGGCGATGAGGAAGGTTTCCACCGGGACCTGGCGGGTAATGGCCGCGGTCAAAGGGCTGGAACCGAGGTAGCCGATTTGCACATCGCCCGAGGCGATGGCGGTGATGACGTCGGCGCCATTGTCGAACTTGCGCCAGTCGATCTTGGCTTGGGTGGCTTTTTCATAGGCGCCATCGGCCTGGGCGACTTTGGCCGGGTCGACGGTGGTCTGGTAGGCGACAGTCAGGTCGGCCGCCTGGGCAAAAAGACTCGTTGCAGCCAGGGAGGCGGCTGCGAGAAGGCGAAGGGGGAAGCGCAAAGACATGGGGAAACTCCTCAACAGGCCGCCGGGAGTTCGGCGTTGGAGGAGACTAAATGATCTAAGAATTGGAAAATAAATAACTTTTTCGAATGAGCTTATTTTCGAAAAAATCTATTGGAACCGACCAGTACCCTTTGTGGCGAGGGAGCTTGCTCCCGCTGGACTGCGCAGCAGGCCCGTTTTTACGACTGCTGCGCAGCCGAGCGGGAGCAAGCTCCCTCGCCACAAAAGCGTTCTCGCCAGCGGGGAGTCAGTTACTGATCGCCAGGATGCTCGCCTGATACGAGCCCACGAACACATCGAAATCCCCCACCTCGTTCTGTTCCAGCTCGGCCTGCTGGACCAATGACTTACGGGCAGTTTCCTCGAACGTCGCTTGCTCCTGGGCAGGCAACGGCTCGGCGCGGAAGAATTCGGCGTGGGCCTTGCTCTGGCGCAGGGAGAACTGGGCGAAGCTTTCCTGGTGTTCGGCCATGGCGGCCAGCACCTGGGCGGAAGGGGTCAAGGACGGATCGCGGACTTTCGCCAGTTGCGCGTCCAGGGCCTGGCGGTGGGCATCGCCACCCTGGCTCTGGTCGAGCAACGAGGCCAGCGGGGCGATTTTTTCCAGCAATTCGACGGCCCAGGCCTGCATATCCACCGCTTGGCCCTGACGCTGCAATTGCAGGCCAGGCTTGCGGCCTTCCTTGACCACGGTCAGGAAGTTGCTGGTGGCGTTGCCGCATTCGTTGTTTTCCAGCTGCGGGCTGTCGTTGAGGCCGCAATACAGCAGGAACGCATCGAGGAAGCGCGACTCGGTGAGGTCGATGCCCATCGGCAGGAACGGGTTGATGTCCAGGCAACGCACTTCGACGTACTGGATACCCCGGGCCATCAAGGCCTGGATCGGCCGCTCGCCAGTGTAGGTCACGCGTTTGGGGCGGATGTTGGAGTAGTACTCGTTTTCGATCTGCAGGATGTTGGTGTTGAGCTGCACCCACTCGCCGTTCTGGTGCGTGCCGACTTCGACGTACGGTGCGTAGGGCGTCGCCACCGCTTTGCGCAGGCTGTCGGTGTAGCTCGCCAGGTCGTTGTAGCACGGCGTGAGGCCGGCTTGGGCGTTGCTTTGGTAACCCAGGTCGCTCATGCGCAGGCTGGTGGCGTAGGGCAGGTACAAGGTGTCCGGATCCAACTGCTCCAACTGGTGCGGACGGCCTCGCAGGAAACCGATGTCCAGGGCCGGCGAGGCACCGAACAGGTACATCAGCAACCAGCTGTAGCGGCGGAAATTGCGGATCAGTGCGATGTAGGCTGACGACTGGAAGTCACGGTCGCTCACATCGGCGGCTTCGTCCTGCCGGAGCAGCGGCCAGAGTTTTTCCGGCAGGGAAAAGTTGTAGTGGATACCGGCAATGCACTGCATGGTCTTGCCGTAGCGCAGGGCCAGGCCCTGGCGATAGACGTACTTGAGCCGACCGATATTCGAGGTGCCGTAATACGCGATCGGGATGTCTTCTTCCGCCGGCAACGGGCACGGCATCGAGGGGCTCCACAAGTACTCGTCGCCGAGCTTGCTGTAGGCAAACCGGTGGATCTTGTCGAGGCTGCGCAGGGTATCGGCCGGGTCGGCCAGGGCCGGCGTGATGAATTCCAGCAGCGACTCGGAATAGTCGGTGGTGATCTGTTCGTTGGTCAGCGCCGAACCCAGGGCCTTGGGATGCGGGGTCTGCGCCAGGCGCCCATCGCCAGTGACGCGCAGGCATTCACGCTCGATGCCGTGCAGGCACTGTTCGAGCAGGGAGAGGTTGGCGCGCTCGCCGAGCAGGGCCAGGCGGCGGTTTAAAAGGTCGCTCAAGTTGAATTCCTTCACGCGTCAGTCGCCCCAATATGGGGGTGGGCAAGACGGTCTACAAGGGTGAAGTTAAAACTGGCGTTTTCGCCTGGTTTTTGTGCCAAAAGCCAGCCACCGCAACCTTACTGTGGGAGCGAGCTTGCTCGCGATAGCGGTATGTCAGTCAACTTTATATTGACTGGTCCACCGCTATCGCGAGCAAGCTCGCTCCCACAAGGGGTTTCGGCGCGGTATTCATGGCATCGAAATTAACTCAAATCGATGACAGGGAGCTATAGGACAGCGAACGTGCCTTGCGCTTTTGCGACCAGTTTGTCGCCTTGCACCACCTCGGCCTCGACCACCAGCGTGCGCCGGCCGGGGTGGATGACCCGGGCGGTGCACAACACGTCGCCGTCGGACACGGCGCGAATGTAATTGATCTTGCATTCGATGGTCGCGCTCTGCTGGTCAAAGCCATGGACACTGGAGCAGGCCAGTCCCATGGCAATGTCCACCAAGCTGAACAGCGCGCCGCCGTGCAGCTTGCCGCCGCGGTTGCGCAACGGCGGCTTGAGGCTCAGGGCGACTTGCGCCACCCCATCCCCAAGGCTCTGCAGACGGCAGCCGAGCAGCTTGAAGAACGCGCTCTCCACCAACCCGGCCGGTGCGTCCATCAGCGTTTCTTCAACTGCTTGGCATTGGCGAACAACGAAGCCATGGCGTTGTTCGCCGGGGCTGCGGTGGCGGTTTCCTTGCGTGGCGCGGTGTTTTGCGACTGGCGTGGCGTCGAGCCAGGACGCGCACCACGGGCACCGTCGACTTTCTCGCCCGGCGTGTCGCTCATGCGCATCGACAGGCCGACGCGTTTGCGCGGGATGTCGACTTCCATGACCTTCACTTTCACCACATCACCGGCCTTCACCGCTTCGCGCGGGTCCTTGATGAACTTCTCGGACAAGGCCGAGATGTGTACCAGACCGTCCTGGTGCACGCCGATATCGACGAAGGCACCGAAGTTGGTGACGTTGGTCACTACGCCTTCGAGGATCATGCCCGGTTGCAGGTCCTTGAGGTCTTCGACGCCGTCCTGGAACTCGGCGGTCTTGAACTCGGGACGCGGGTCGCGGCCCGGTTTCTCCAGTTCTTGCAGGATGTCGGTCACGGTCGGCAGGCCGAAGGTTTCGTCGGTGAATTTCTTCGGATCCAGGCGCTTGAGGAACGCGGCATCACCGATCAGCGAGCGGATGTCGCGGTCGGTCTGGGCGGCGATACGTTGCACCAGCGGGTAGGCTTCAGGGTGGACCGCCGACGAGTCCAGCGGATTGTCGCCATTCATGACTCGCAGGAAACCGGCGGCCTGTTCGAAGGTTTTCTCGCCCAGGCGTGGAACCTTCTTCAGCGCGGCGCGGGTCTTGAACGCGCCGTGTTCGTCACGGTGGGTGACGATGTTCTGCGCCAGCGTGGCGTTCAGGCCGGAAATGCGCGCCAACAGCGCCACCGAAGCGGTGTTAACGTCCACGCCCACGGCGTTCACGCAATCTTCCACCACGGCGTCCAGGCCGCGCGCCAGTTTCAGTTGGGAGACGTCGTGCTGGTACTGGCCGACACCGATGGATTTAGGGTCGATCTTCACCAGCTCTGCCAGTGGATCCTGCAGGCGACGGGCGATGGACACCGCGCCACGGATCGACACATCCAGGTCCGGGAATTCCTTGGAAGCCAGTTCCGACGCCGAGTAAACCGAAGCGCCGGCCTCGGAGACCATGACCTTGGTCATCTTCATGGCTGGGTATTTCTTGATCAGCTCGGCGGCCAGCTTGTCGGTCTCACGGCTGGCGGTGCCGTTGCCGATGGCGATCAGGTCCACCGAATGCTTGGCGCACAGGGCGGCGAGCACGGCGAGGGTCTGGTCCCACTTGTTGTGCGGCACGTGCGGGTAGACCGTGGCGTGGTCCAGCAGTTTGCCGGTGGAATCCACTACGGCCACCTTGCAACCGGTGCGCAGGCCCGGGTCAAGGCCCAGGGTGGCGCGCGGCCCGGCCGGCGCGGCCAGCAGCAGGTCGTGCAGGTTGTGGGCGAACACGTTGATCGCCTCGGTCTCGGCGTTGTCGCGCAACTCGCCCAGCAGGTCGGTTTCCAGATGGGTATAGAGCTTGACCTTCCAGGTCCAGCGCACCACTTCGGCCAGCCATTTGTCGGCGGCGCGGTTCTGGTTCTGGATGCCAAACTGCTGGCCGATCATGCCTTCGCACGGGTGCATGGTGCCGGGCAGTTCTTCGCCGACCTTCAGGGCGGAACTGAGGATGCCTTCGTTGCGACCACGGAAAATCGCCAGGGCGCGGTGGGACGGCATGCTCTTGAGCGGCTCGTCGTGTTCGAAGTAGTCGCGGAACTTCGCGCCTTCCTCTTCCTTGCCGGCGATGACCCGGGCGCTGAGGGTGGCTTCCTGCTTGAGGTAGCTGCGCAGCTTTTCCAGCAGGTTGGCGTCTTCGGCGAAACGCTCCATGAGGATGTACTTGGCGCCTTCCAGCGCCGCCTTCACGTCCGCCACGCCTTTTTCGGCATCGACGAAGCGCGCGGCTTCGGTTTCCGGGGCCAGGGTCGGGTCGTTGAACAGACCGTCGGCCAACTCGCCGAGGCCGGCTTCCAGAGCGATCTGGCCCTTGGTGCGGCGCTTTTGCTTGTAGGGCAGGTACAAGTCTTCGAGACGGGTCTTGGTGTCGGCCAACTTGATGTCGCGCTCGAGTTGCGGGGTCAGCTTGCCCTGCTCCTGGATGCTGGCAAGGATGCTGATGCGCCGTTCGTCGAGTTCTCGCAGGTAGCGCAGGCGCTCTTCCAGATGCCGCAATTGGGTGTCATCGAGGCTGCCGGTCACTTCTTTCCGGTAACGGGCGATGAAAGGCACCGTGGAGCCTTCATCGAGTAGCGCGACGGCCGCTTCGACCTGTTGTGGGCGTACACCGAGTTCCTCGGCGATGCGGCTGTTGATGCTGTCCATAAAACCACCTGACAAATTGTGAAATCAGGCTCGCCACCGCGCAAACGGGGCTCGGCGAGACTGGTTGAGCGGCCTGGCATGCGCCGCTGCCTGGGTCAAAAGGCTGCCTGTTGACCCGCGAAATTCAAAAAGTGCTGCCTGGCCAAAGATAATAAGGCGCGGCGCCGATCCGGCGATCCGGTCTGCCCTGGCACAAAGGGCCGCGCATTATAACCAGCGTTCCGCTGTTCGGGGGCGTTGTGGAATGTGGCTTTGATGGGAGGTTTGCTGGAGATCGAGGAAAAATCTGCTAACAATGCACACGGTACGTATAACGGCAGCTAGGCCATAATGCGCGCCGAGATCAAAGGAGCTTCCTATGAGCAGCACTGCACAAACTGCTGAAGGCGAAAAAATTCTGATTGTTGACGACGATCCAGGGCTGAGCAGCCTGCTGGAGCGTTTTTTCGTCAGCAAGGGCTACCGCGCCCGCACCGTCCCGAACACCGAGCAAATGGACCGGTTGCTGGCCCGTGAAGTGTTCAATCTGGTCGTACTCGACCTGATGCTACCCGGCGAAGACGGCCTGACTGCCTGCCGCCGCCTGCGCGGCGCCAACAACCAGATCCCGATCATCATGCTCACCGCCAAGGGCGACGAGCTGAGCCGTATCAAGGGCCTTGAACTGGGCGCCGACGATTACCTGGCCAAGCCGTTCAACCCCGACGAGCTGATGGCCCGCGTCAAGGCGGTGCTGCGTCGCCAGTCGGCACCGGTGCCGGGTGCGCCGGGCAGCGAAGACGAAAGCGTGACCTTCGGCGACTATGAACTGTCCCTGGCCACCCGCGAGCTCAAGCGCGGCGATGAGGTCCACATGCTCACCACCGGTGAGTTCGCCGTGCTCAAGGCCCTGGTGATGAACGCCCGCCAGCCGCTGACCCGCGACAAACTGATGAACCTGGCCCGTGGCCGTGAGTGGGATGCGCTGGAGCGCTCCATCGACGTGCAGATTTCCCGCCTGCGCCGGATGATCGAGCCCGATCCTTCCAAGCCGCGGTACATCCAGACCGTCTGGGGCGTCGGTTACGTGTTCGTGCCGGATGGCGCCGCCAGCAAGTGATCGGCGATTTGTAGGAGCGGGTGGCCTGGCCGGTTGAAATGTCTTCTTCCAGGCGACTCGCGGTCTGTCATTGTGCGAGCATCGCTCGCTCCTGCAAGTGTGTAGCGGTTATTCATGAAAACCCCCGTGTGGTTCCCCCAGAGTTTCTTCTCCCGCACCCTCTGGCTGGTGCTGATCGTCGTGCTCTTCTCCAAGGCACTGACGTTGGTGTACCTGCTGATGAACGAAGACGTGCTCGTGGACCGGCAGTACAGCCATGGTGTTGCTCTGACCCTACGGGCTTATTGGGCGGCGGACGAAACCAACCGGGCGAAAATCGCCGAGGCGGCGACGCTGATCCGCGTCTTCGGTGCCGGCGTGCCGGTGGGCGAGCAGCACTGGCCGTACAGCGAGATTTATCAACGCCAGATGCAGGCCGAACTGGGCGCCGATACCGAGGTGCGATTGCGCATGCATTCGCCGCCGGCGCTTTGGGTGCGAGCCCCGAGCCTGGGGGATGGCTGGCTGAAGGTGCCGCTGTATCCGCATCCGCTGCGCGGTCAGAAAATCTGGAACGTGCTCGGCTGGTTCCTGGCCATCGGCCTGCTGTCGACTGCGTCGGCGTGGATCTTCGTCAGCCAGCTCAACCAACCGTTGAAGCGCCTGGTCTACGCCGCTCGGCAACTGGGCCAGGGGCGCAGCGTGCGGCTGCCCATCAGCGATACGCCCAGCGAGATGACTGAGGTCTACCGTGCCTTCAACCAGATGGCCGAGGATGTAGAACAGGCCGGGCGCGAGCGCGAATTGATGCTTGCGGGCGTCTCCCACGACCTGCGTACGCCGCTGACCCGGCTGCGGCTGTCGCTGGAGTTGATGGGTGAGCACACCGACCTGACCGACGAGATGGTCCGCGACATCGAGGATATGGACGCGATTCTCGACCAGTTCCTGGCGTTCATTCGCGACGGACGTGATGAGTCCGTGGAAGAGGTGGACCTCAGCGAGTTGGTGCGGGAAGTGGTCGCGCCCTATAACCAGAACGACGAGAAAGTGCAGTTGCGCCTGGAACCGATCCAGCCGTTTCCATTACGCCGGGTGTCGATGAAGCGTTTGCTGAACAACCTGATCGGCAATGCCCTGAACCATGCCGGTGCTGGCGTCGAAGTCGCGGCCTATGTCTCCGGCGACACCAGCGCGCCCTACGTGGTGCTGAGCGTCATGGACCGTGGCGCCGGCATCGATCCATCGGAGCTGGAAGCCATCTTCAATCCCTTCACCCGGGGCGATCGCGCCCGTGGGGGGAAGGGCACGGGGCTGGGCCTGGCCATCGTCAAGCGCATCGCCTCGATGCACGGCGGCAACGTCGAGCTGCGCAACCGCGCCGGTGGTGGATTGGAAGCTCGGGTGCGGTTGCCGTTGGGCTTGATGCTGCCTCGGGATGCGGTGTAGCGATCTCTCTCAAGCAAGACAGAGAAGCTGTGGAAGCAAGCTCGGCTCCCACAGGGATTTGTGTTGAATCAGCCCTTGCCCTTGGTCCGGGTCATGTTCGGCCCGCCATTCTTTTCCAGATGCTCGATAATGATCCCCGCCACGTTCTTGTTCGTGGTGGTCTCGATGCCTTCCAGGCCCGGCGAGGAGTTGACCTCCATCACCAGCGGCCCGTGGTTGGAGCGCAGGATATCCACGCCGGCCACGGCCAGGCCCATGACCTTTGCGGCCCGCAGGGCGGTCATGCGCTCTTCCGGCGTTATCTTGATCAGGCTGGCGCTGCCGCCGCGATGCAGGTTGGAGCGGAACTCACCGGGCTTGGCCTGGCGTTTCATCGAGGCAATCACCTTGTCGCCAACCACGAAGCAGCGAATGTCTGCCCCACCGGCTTCCTTGATGTATTCCTGGACCATGATGTTCTGCTTCAGGCCCATGAACGCTTCGATCACCGACTCCGCCGCCGTCGCGGTCTCACACAGGACCACGCCGATGCCCTGGGTGCCTTCCAGCACCTTGATTACCAGCGGTGCGCCGTTGACCATCGCAATCAGGTCGGGAATATCGTCGGGGGAGTGGGCAAAACCGGTGACCGGCAGGCCGATCCCACGCCGTGACAGCAACTGCAACGAGCGCAATTTGTCCCGGGAACGGGCGATGGCCACCGACTCGTTGAGGGGAAACACCCCCATCATTTCGAACTGGCGCAACACCGCGCAGCCATAGAACGTCACGGATGCGCCGATCCGCGGGATCACCGCGTCGAACCCTTCCAGCGGTTTGCCACGGTAATGGATCTGCGGCTTGTGGCTGGCGATGTTCATGTAGGCGCGCAGGGTGTCGATCACCACCATTTCATGGCCACGTTCGGTCCCTGCTTCGACCAAGCGACGGGTGGAATACAGACGCGGATTACGCGACAGCACAGCGATCTTCATGCAACACCTGTGGCAGAGGTAGTGGACACCGGGAATGCCGGCTTGTCTTGAACGTATTTGCTACCCGGATTGACCACCAGTTGGCCGTCGATCAAGGCTTTGGAACCCAGTAACAGGCGATATCGCATGGATTTGCGGCAGGCCAGGGTGAACTCGACCCGCCAGATCCGGTCGCCCAGCGCCAACGTGGTGCTGATCACGTAGCGGACCTGCGCGTGACCGTTGGAACTCTTGATGGTCTTGCGCGCCACCAGGGGGGCTTCGCAGCGGCGATGGCGCAACTGCACCACCGTGCCGAGGTGCGCGGTGAAGCGTACCCACTTTTCGCCATCGCGCTCGAAGGGTTCGATGTCAGTGGCATGCAGGCTGGAGGTGCTGGCCCCGGTGTCGATTTTTGCCCGCAGGCCCGCGACTCCCAGATCCGGGAGCGCCACCCACTCGCGCAGACCGACAACGGTCAAATGGTCAAAAATCTTCAATAAAAAAACCTGCGATCAGTGCATCGGATCGTGGACTCCGCGAATCGCGGTATTCACGCAGAATAATCACAAAATGGCGACAGTTATCTACGCACTTGTTTGTGCGTGTAACCGATTCCGACCCCTGCGATGCGTATGGCGTCGGTTTGACGGGCATTCTATCCGTCGGGCCGGATTCGTGCGCCCGACAAAAACGGTAGTACAGTTCCGGCTATTGGCAGAAAAGAGGAATGGCAGTGGCACAAAAAAAGGAAGAGGACGACAAGGTCCGTCTCGATAAATGGTTATGGGCGGCGCGATTCTACAAGACGCGGGCCCTGGCCAAGACCGCCATCGAAAGCGGCAAGGTCCATCACCGCGGAGAACGTTGCAAGCCGGGCAAGGAGCCACGTATCGGCGATGAGTTTGTCATCCGCACCGGGTTCGATGAAAAGACCGTGGTGGTCGAGGCCCTGTCGATCGTGCGGCGCGGCGCGCCTGAAGCACAGGCGCTGTATCGTGAAACCGAAGCCAGCATCGCCAAGCGCGAAGCCGCCGCCGCGCAACGCAAGGCCGGCGCCCTGGGGGTCAGCACCGACGGCAAACCGAGCAAGAAGCAGCGCCGGGACCTGTTCAAGTTTCATGGCAGCAACAACGAATAAAGCACCGGTCATGTCACCCGTGGCGAGGGAGCTTGCTCCCGCTGGCTCTGTAGGAGCTGGCGAAGCCTGCGATCTTTTGATCTTGATCTTGATCTTTCGCTCTGGACTCAACTGTCTGGGGAAAGATCGCAGCCTCGTTGCACTCGACAGCTCCTACACAGCTCCTACGCAGCGTCTACAGGTAGGTGGTCAATCCCTTCCCGTCAGGCAAACCCAAGCCTTGCTTGGAACCCATCCTGAATGCCCCTAAAATGCCTGCCATCATTTGTCATCACCTCAGATACCAGACCCTATGACTGATTTACCGGATACCGACTACACCCAGCGTTTCATCTTCGATGACAGCGACGCCCGTGGCGAGCTGGTGGCGTTGGAGCGTAGCTACGCCGAAGTCCTCGCCAAGCACCCGTATCCTGAGCCGGTCGCACAAATGCTCGGCGAGCTGATGGCGGCCGCAGCGTTGCTGGTGGGCACCCTGAAGTTCGATGGCTTGCTGATTCTCCAGGCGCGTTCCGACGGTCCGGTGCCGTTGCTGATGATCGAGTGCTCCAGCGAGCGTGAGATCCGTGGCCTGGCCCGGTATGAGGCCGAACAGATCGCGCCCGACGCCACCCTGGCCGACATGATGCCCAACGGCGTGCTGGCTTTGACGGTCGATCCGACCCAAGGCCAGCGTTACCAGGGCATCGTCGATCTGGATGGGGCAACCCTGGCTGAATGCTTCACCAACTACTTCGTCATGTCCCAGCAGACCAATACCCGCTTCTGGCTCTACGCCGACGGGCGGCGCGCGCGTGGTTTGCTGCTGCAACAACTGCCTGCCGATCGCCTGCGCGACCCGGAAGAACGTGATGCCAGCTGGCAGCACATCACCGCTCTGGCCAGCACCTTGAGCGCCGATGAGCTACTGGGCCTGGACAACGAAACGGTGCTGCATCGCCTCTACCACGAGGAGCAGGTGCGCTTGTTCGACGGTCAGCCGTTGCGCTTCCAATGCAGTTGCTCTCGTGAACGTTCCGGCAATGCGCTGGTCAGTCTGGGTCTGGAAGATGCGCAGCAACTGGTGATCGAGCATGGCGGTGCCATCGAAGTCGACTGCCAGTTCTGCAACGAACGCTACCTGTTCGACGCGGCGGACATCGCTCAATTGTTCGCCGGTGCGGGTGTCGACACACCGTCAGATACTCGACACTAAAACGGTTCAGCGCAGGTAAATCTCCTGGCAAACGCCGGATTTACGCCGTACTGACGGGAGGGCCCTACTCTTTTTGGGGTTTTCTGGCATAATCCGGCCCACTTTTTTCGGGTAGTAGTGCGCGACTTCCTACTACAAAACGTTTGGAGCACTCGGCCACGGGCCGACGGGGAATCTCATGACGCAAGCCAATAACGCCGTGTACACCGATCTGAGTGTCGATGATCTGGTCAAAGAAGCCCTGAATCGCGGTGAAGGCGAGCTTGCCGATACTGGCGCGCTGGTTGTTCGTACCGGTCATCGTACCGGTCGCTCGCCAGTCGACCGTTTCATTGTGGAAGAGCCAACCACCCAGGACGCCATCGCCTGGGGCCCGATCAACCGCAAGTTCCCGGCCGACAAGTTCGATGCCCTGTGGAGCCGCGTTGAAGCCTACCTGGGCGAGCGCGAGCGTTTTGTATCCCATGTGCATGTAGGCTCCGATCCTGCGCACTACCTGCCGGTCAAGATGACCACCGAGACGGCGTGGCACAACCTGTTCGGCCGTTGCCTGTTCATCAACCCCGAGCAGTACAACGCCGGCGGCAAGGACGAATGGCAGATCCTCAACGCGCCGAATTTCGTTTGCGAGCCTGAGCGCGACGGCACCAACTCCGATGGCACCGTGATCATCAACTTCGCGGCCAAGAAAGTGCTGATCGCCGGCATGCGCTACGCCGGTGAGATGAAAAAAGCCCTGTTCTCCGTGCAGAACTTCCTGCTGCCGGCTGTTGACGTGCTGCCGATGCACTGCGCCGCGAACATGGGCGAAGAGGGCGATGTGACCCTGTTCTTCGGCCTGTCGGGCACCGGCAAGACCACCCTGTCCGCCGATGAAAGCCGTTACCTGATCGGTGACGACGAGCACGGTTGGGGCGTGGGCGTGGTCTTCAACATCGAAGGCGGTTGCTATGCCAAGTGCATCGACCTGTCCGAGAAGAACGAGCCGGTCATCTGGAAAGCCATCCAGCACGGTGCCGTACTGGAAAACGTCGTCCTGGACCCCGTCACCAAGAAAGCCGACTACGCCGACGACAGCCTGACCCAGAACAGCCGCGCCGCCTACCCGCGTGAGCTGATCGAAAAACGCGCACCGAAAAACCTCGGTGGCGAGCCAAACGCTGTAATCTTCCTGACCTGCGACCTGACCGGCGTGTTGCCGCCTGTGTCGATCCTCAGCGAAGAACAAGCCGCCTACCACTTCCTGTCCGGCTACACCGCACTGGTGGGCTCGACCGAAATGGGTTCGGGCAGCGGCATCAAGTCGACCTTCTCCACCTGCTTCGGCGCCCCGTTCTTCCCGCGTCCAGCCGGTGAATACGCTGAGCTGCTGATCAAGCGCATCCGTGGTTTCGGCTCCAAGGTCTACCTGGTCAACACCGGTTGGACCGGCGGTGGCTACGGCGTCGGCAAGCGCTTCAACATCCCGACCACCCGTGCTGTGATCGCAGCGATCCAGAGCGGCGCGCTGATCGGTGCTGAAACCGAACACCTGGACATCATCAACCTGGACGTGCCGCTGGCAGTTCCAGGCGTCGAGACTGGCCTGTTGAACCCACGCAACACCTGGGCCGACAAAGCCGCCTACGATGAAGCCGCCAAGGCATTGGCCGGTCTGTTCATCGAGAACTTCAAGAAGTTCGACGTGAGCGACGCGATCAAGGCGGCAGGTCCACAGCTGTAAGGCTTGGTTGTTGAATAAAAAACCGCCCTTCAATGGGCGGTTTTTTATGGGCGGTTAGTTAGGTGCGTAGGGGCTGGAAACTGTCATTATTCCAGCTGAAATCGAGCCAGACAGCCAGAATAATGCCACTTAAGGTGCTCAAATCACCTCGTTCTCCTCCACTTCCCGCGTATCCCATTTCTGTGCCTTGATCGCCTTGTAAAGCATGCCGATGGTCAGTGGCAGCTTGTTCCCCCGGCCCTTGGCCCTGCGCTTTTGAAACACATCGAATCCTTCAGGCTGGAAATAGCGGTAGGCGTCGTAGTCGATGAATTCGATGGCGAACCGTTCCTCCACTGCTTCCATCAGATGCCGAGCGTCCGCGCCGTCACAACCCCAGTCGAGATTGATCGCAGTGTCCAGGCGAATCGTCTTGCGTTCAGGCAGGCCGATTTCTTCGTGGAGCAGCTCCATGAGCTGGCGCATGGCGTGATCGTCGGGGAAGTCTGGGGCGAGGTGCATGGTGAGGTTTCCGGGGTGTTGGCGTGTGTTCGTCTGGGGGGAAAGTTTAGGGGGAATCGCTGGTCATTGGAAAAAGAAGAAAGATCTCACAATGGTCTCGGAACCGTCTGCTGAGTATTTCCCTGGCCGCTCGGTAAGGTTCGCCAACGCCCTTTTAACGGGGGTTAACGGCGACCAAGCAGGGATGAGCATGACGAAACGGAAGGCCGGCGTTCCGCAAGTCTGGGAGCATTACGGTGGCGATCGGGGCTACAGGATCCTGCGGGACATGACCCCCAGCGAACTGGCAAAAAGAGACGACGATCAACAGGCCTATGAGGCCATGCTCGCCAGGCAGACGGCGTACATGAGCGAGCGTTTGACCCAGGTCCGCGAAGCATCACCTTCCGACGTGAAGGGCTGTGTATTTGCCAAGTCCTGCAAGCTGCCTGATTCGGTGATCGACTATCACAACCCGAGCGGCTACATCCCGACTGAAGCCCTGAGGGAGTACGGCCAATTTACCTTGTTGGGCGGGCGTCAAGCTGACGAGTCAGGGCGCATTCAGCTCAAGAATATCAGTGGGTCGTTGCCGGCAAGCTTCGGCTCGTTTGCCTTGGGTAGGGCGATGCCGGTTTCCCTTGGTGTGGCGGCGGGGGCTGCTGGCGCGGTCACTGCACCCGTGGCGGCGGGTGTACTGATCGGCCTGGTGGGGCTGCTGATGCCCACGAGCCTGGGTGACGGTTCGTTGTACACCGAAGAGCAACTGCGCTCCCTGGAGCAGGCACGTACGCGGGTGCGGTTGCACGTCGAGACCCAGGCCGATGGCACGCTCAAGGGATACGGCTATAACACCCAGGCACGACGTGACTGGGAAATGATCCCGGTGGTGACGTTCCAGGCTCGCGGCGAGCAACAAGTGGCGGACTTTGGCGATGGGGTCGAGTTGATCTGGACGCCTGCGGTCGATCCATCCGCGACGTTGGGCATCCCGGCGCTGGAGGCCGCGCCACAGGCTCCGCACATCTGGATTTTTCCGCCGACACCTGCGGCGGACAGCATCATCGTCAACCCGATCTATCCGCCGGAGTATAAGGATTTCATTCTTGTGTTTCCGGCGGATTCTGGGGTTTCGCCGTTGTATATCGTGCTCAGCATTTCTGATCACAAATATTACCCGACCCCGACAGGCGTACTTCCTGCTTTTCCCGACCTTGTTCGCGGTCGCTCTAAAACTCCCGTACAAGGAGGTGGAGGATTACGTCCACGTTGGCACGACCGCAAAGGTAATATTTATGAATGGGACCGGCAGCATGGCGCTCTTGAAAAGTACAACCCGCGTGGAAAACATTTAGGTGAGTTCAATCACATCACGGGCGAGCAGACCAAAAAAGCAGATAAGGCAAGGAAGGTAGAGCCATGAGTTTTGGGGTGTTGGGTTTTTATCCTGGCAAGGATGAGCTGGTATTTGAGCAGAGCATCAGCTTGTCGGTGGAAGACTTGAAGCCTGTGATGCAATGGGCAGGTAGCAATGATCACATCGGTGCGGACTTCAGACTTTCAGCAGAGCAGGTGCTTGAAATTGAGCGATTGGCCTCATTGAATTTTCCGCAGGGGCTGGATCTTTATTTAACGTCTTATGACTGAACGCCAAGCTCAAACGGTCAGTTATCAAACGTTTTCGCGCTTGCGTTGCCTGTTGAGTCGATCCGCGTCGCGGCCATTCAGGCTGTATCATCCCGTATCGATTCAACCCCGACCTTTTCTCGACTCGCCGCAGTGTCCCGCTAGGCTTTGGGCATCGCAGCAGTCAAAGGAGCGACCGCGCATGCACAGCACCCTGGAACAGGTTTTCGGTTATCCACAGTTTCGTCCCGGTCAGGAGGCGGCCATCGGCGCCGTGCTTGCCGGTCGGTCGGCGGCGGCCATCTTTCCCACCGGATCGGGCAAGTCCCTGTGTTATCAATTGTCGGCCCTGCTCTTGCCGCACCTGACGCTGGTGGTCTCACCGTTGCTGGCGTTGATGCAGGACCAGTTGGCGTTCCTCCAGCGCCACGGCATCGCGGCGGCCAGCATCGATTCGGCCCAGAGCCGTGACGAAGCCAACGACGCCATGGCGCGGGCCCGTTCGGGTGAGTTGAAGATCCTGATGATTTCCGTGGAGCGCTTGAAGAACGAGCGCTTTCGCAATTTCCTGCAGCAGGTTCCGATCTCGTTGCTGGTGGTGGACGAGGCCCACTGCATTTCGGAATGGGGGCATAACTTCCGACCTGATTACCTCAAGCTTCCCGACTACCAGCACCAGTTCAATATTCCCCAGGTATTGCTGCTGACGGCCACCGCGACACCCAAGGTCATCGCCGACATGCAGACGAAATTCGCCATCGCTGCCGCCGATGTGGTGACGACCGGTTTCTACCGACCGAACCTCAATCTGCTGGTCGAGCCCGTGCGTGGTGCCGACAAGCGCGCGCGACTGGTGCAGTGGTTGGGCGAGCGTGCCGGGCAGCCGAGCATCGTCTACGTCACCTTGCAGCGAACCGCCGAGCAGATCGCTGAACACTTGGGGCGGCACGGTATCCAGGCCGAGGCCTATCACGCCGGTTTGCCCCATGAACAGCGCGAAACCATCCAGCGGCGATTCATGGGCGGCCAATCCAATTGCATCGTCGCGACCATCGCCTTTGGCATGGGCATCGACAAGAGCGACATCCGCAACGTCGTGCATTTCGACTTGCCCAAGTCCATCGAAAACTACAGCCAGGAGATCGGCCGCGCGGGACGGGACGGGAAGCCCTCCGATTGCCTGGTGCTGGCCAACCGCGACAGCCTCAACGTGCTGGAGAACTTCGTGTATGGCGATACGCCGGAGCTTACCGGCATTCGTTGCGTGCTCGATGAACTGAAGGCCGCGGCAGCCGACGGGCAGTGGGAATTCTTGTTGGGACCGCTGGCGGACCAGAGCAACATCCGGCAACTGCCGCTCAAGACGCTGCTGGTCCAGTTGGAATTGCGCCGGCTGATCGCGCCGCGTTATGCCTATTTCGCCGAGTACCGCTTCAAGTTCCTGACCGAGCCGCACGAGCTGCTGGAGCGCTTCGAAGGTGAGCGACGGGACTTCGTCGCGGCCATCATCCAAACCTCCAGTCGCGCCCGGAGTTGGGCCACGGTGGATTTTGACGGGATGTACCAGCAGTATCGCGCTGAGCGTAATCGGGTGGTGAAGGCGCTGGATTATTTCCAGGAAAAGGGCTGGATCGAGCTGGAAAGCAAACAGATGACCGAGGTGTACAGCGTGCTGGAAGCGGATCTGGATGCGCAGCTCTTGAGCACCGAGCTACACGCCTACTTCACCCGGCACGAACACGGTGAGATCGCGCGGATCCACGCCATGCTCGAATTGTTCGCCACTGCCCGTTGTCTGGGTCATCGCTTGGCGGAGTACTTCGGCGACGGCAATGCGCCACGCCAGTGCGGCCATTGTTCGGTGTGCCATGGGCATGTCGCCCGCCTGCCGGAGCCGCCCGTATTGCCGGCGCTTGTGGATAAAAATTTCGAGGCGCTGTGTGGCGATTTTATCCACACGCATGAGCAGCACAGCGGCAGCGTGCCGTCTGCCGAGCGCCTCACCCGGTTCCTGTGCGGAATCAGCGTGCCACTGTTCACCCGTTTGAAGGCACGGAAGATCCATGGGTATGCCGCACTGGAAACGTATCCATACGCTGAAGTTCGCCAGTGGGCCCAAGCGCACCTGTGAGCTGCATCCATCCGCTGAATGCCCCTCATCACACGAATAAATTTCAAAAATATTCGTTGGCTGACTAAGGTGAAGGCTGTCTTCGGATCGCCAAAACAAGAGAGCAGACATGAGCCAGACACCCTTCGATATTCAGCGCGCCGCGGTGGTCGGTGCAGGCACCATGGGACGGGGCATCGTGATGTGCCTGGCCAATGCCGGCGTGGCGGTGCAATGGGTCGACAACAATCCGCAAATGCTCGAGCAAGCGTTGGCCGCCGTAGCCGAGACCTACGCCCATGGCGTGCGCCAGGGCCGTATCGACCAGGGTGAGGCGGATGCGCGGATCGCCCGGGTGACGCGGGCACAGGATTACGCGGCGATCCGCGACGTGGACCTGGTGATCGAGGCGGTCTACGAAAACCTGGAGCTCAAGCAGACTATCTTTCGCGAGCTGGACGGCCTGCTGAAGCCCGAGGCGATCCTGGCGAGCAATACGTCGGCACTGGACATCGATGCCATCGCCGCTGTCACTCGCAGGCCAGCCCAAGTCCTGGGCCTGCATTTCTTCAGCCCGGCGCACATCATGAAGCTGCTGGAAATCGTCCGCGGTGCGCAAACCTCCAAAGCGGTTCTGGACGCGGCCTTGGTGCTGGGCAAGCGCATGGGCAAGGTCAGCGTGATATCGGGCAACTGCCATGGTTTCATCGGTAACCGGATGCTCCACCCGTATGTGCTGGAAGCGCGCAAGATGCTGCTGGAGGGGGCGTTCCCCTACCAGGTGGATGCGGCGTTGCAAGGCTTCGGCTTCGCCATGGGGCCGTTCCGCATGTACGACGTCGTCGGCATCGACCTGGAATGGCGTGCCCGTGAGCTGGCGGGGAAGGGCCAGGACGCGCCCGAGGTGCAAGTGGACAATCGTTTGTGCGAACTGGGGCGGTTCGGCCAGAAAAGCGGCAATGGGTACTATCACTACGAGCCGGGCAGCCGACAGGCCGAGCATGACGTCGAGGTCGATGCGCTGGTGCTGCGGGTCAGCGAAGCGTTGGGGTTCCAGCGTCGCGAGATCGGCCCGGAGGAAATCCTTGAGCGCTGCTTGCTGGCGCTGGTCAACGAGGGGGCGAAGATCTTGCAGGAAGGTATTGCCGAGTCGGCCCATGATATCGACCTGGTCTACCTCAACGGCTATGGCTTTCCCGCGGAAAAGGGCGGGCCGATGGCCTGGGCCGACGGGCAGGGGCTGGAAGCTATCCACGAGCGCCTGCTGGAGCTCGAAACGAAGCAGGGTGACCAGTGGCAGCCCGCGCGCCTGATCGGCGAACTGGCGGCGCAGGGCAAGGGGTTCGCGAGCCGGTAGGCCGTCATCCTGAAGTCATTGAACAACCATGAAGAGCACTTGATGCCCCAACGTAGCGAATACCCACACTTGCAACCCATCACCACGCGTTGGCACGACAACGATGTGTACGGTCACGTCAACAACGTTACCTACTACAGCTTTTTCGATACCGCCGTGAATACCTACCTGATCGAGGTCGGTGGCCTGGATATCCATGACGGAGAGGTGGTGGGGTTCGTGGTGAGTTCGGCCTGCGACTATTTTGCCTCGATCGCCTTTCCAGACCGGATTGAAATCGGCCTGCGGGTCGGCAAGTTGGGCAGCAGTTCGGTGCAGTACGAGCTGGCGGTGTTCAAGGCGGGCGAGGAAGAGGCCTGCGCGGCGGGGCGTTTTGTCCACGTATTCGTGGATCGGACATCGAATCGGCCGGTGGCGATTCCGGATCGGCTGCGTGGGGCGATGGAGCGTTTGGTGGTCTGAAACAAAAATCGCAGCCTCCGGTCAGGCTCTGTGAAGAGCTGCCAAAGGCTGCGATCTTTTACCGGCAGGTATCAAAGCCAGCGATCAATCGTCGTAATAACGATGTTTATGCTTGTGCTTGCGATGCCCATAGGCATGGCCGCGACCCGGATGGCCGTCACGGTAGTAGCGGCGGTCGCCACGGCGGCCGTCATAACGGCGGTCATCGTCATCGTCCTTGCCCATGTAGTTACCCAGGGCGCCACCCGCGCCACCGCCCGCTGCCGCACCGATCAGACTGCCGGTGCTGCCGCCGACGCTACGGCCGACCACGTTACCGCCGGCCGCACCCAGCGCGCCGCCGATTGCCGCTTCGCCGCGGCTGTGTCTGTCTGCACCGACTGCACTACCGCCTGCACCGCCCAGCGCCGCGCCGATAGTGGAACCGGTATTGCCGCCCAGGGACTGGCCGACGACCGAACCCAAAACCCCGCCTAATGCGCCGCCCACACCTGCTTCGGCAGTACCACCGGCGGAAGCGATGCCACTGGCCAGGCTAAGGGACAACAAGAGAATGGAGGAGAACTTCATAGAGGAGCCTCAAAGGGATGACGGCGCGATCCTGAGGCTGGCTTCGCTTGCTTACAATCGAAATCCGACGAGTAGCACGACTTGTGCACAATTCTCTAAGTTATTGTTTTTCGGTGGGAACTTAAGGTGAATTGGCCGGTCTTTAGCTACTTGAGACAGGCCGTTTTCCATGGGAAACGGCCTTTTTTGTGCCCGTTCGAAAAGTCGTTTGTGGCGAGGGAGCTTGCTCCCGTTGGGGCGCGAAGCGGCCCTGAAGCTTAGCATCTCGGCGTGTCAGGTGAATGGATGGAAGGGGCTGCTACGCAGCCCAGCGGGAGCAAGCTCCCTCGCCACACGACCACCATGATCCAAAAGGTTGTATCAAGCCGACTTGGCCAGGATCAGTCCGTTCTCACTCGCCGCTTCCAGGCGGATCGCGACGAATTTCGACGTCGGCGTATGGCTGCCATCACCGGTGCTTTCCAGCGGGACCAGCGGGTTCACCTCAGGGTAGTAGGCCGCAGCCTGCCCGGCCGGAATGTCGAACGCCAGCAAGGTGAAACCCTTGACCCGGCGCTCGCGACCGTCTTCCCAGAGCGAGACGATGTCAGCTTTCTGCCCCGGCTTGAAGCCCAGGCGAATGATGTCCGCTTCGTTGACGAACAACACGTCGCGCTGGCCCTTTACACCGCGATAGCGGTCGTCGAGGCCGTAAATAGTGGTGTTGTACTGATCGTGGGAACGCATGGACTGCATGATCAGGTCGGGCAACTGGCCGGTGGCACGGGTGCGCTCATGCACGAGGTCGGTCGGCAACAGGTTCGGCTTGAAGTTGGCGCGGCCCGACGGGGTGTTCCAGCGTCGCGAGCCGGCGCTGTTGCCCAGGTAGAATCCGCCGGGGTTCTTCAGCTTTTCGTTGAAGTCCTTGAAGCCGGGGACGGTCTCGGCGATCAGGTCGCGAATGCGGCTGTAGTCGGCCACCAGCCAGTTCCAATCCACCGGGCGGCTACCCAGAGTGGCGGCGGCGATGCCGGCGACGATCCACGGTTCCGAGCGCATCTGGTTCGACAGTGGCTGCAACTGACCCATGGAGGCATGCACCATGCTGAAGGAGTCTTCCACGGTCACCGCTTGCGCGCCTTCGGTTTGCAGGTCGATGTCGGTGCGGCCCAGGCACGGCAGGATCAGCGCGTCCTTGCCGTGGGCCAGGTGGCTGCGGTTGAGCTTGGTGCTGATCTGCACTGTCAGATCGCAATTGGCCAGGGCCTGGAACGTGCGGTGGCTGTCCGGCGTGGCTTGGGCGAAATTGCCGCCCAGGGCGATGAATACTTTCGCCTGGCCGTCGGCCATGGCGTGGATCGCCTCGACCACGTTGTGGCCGTTCTCACGCGGAACCTTGAACTGGAAGCGCCGCTCCAGCGTGTCGAGGAACGCCACTGGCGGACGTTCGTTGATACCCATGGTCCGGTCGCCCTGCACGTTGCTGTGGCCGCGGACCGGGCAAAGGCCAGCGCCTGGCCGGCCAATGTTGCCGCGCAGCATCATCACGTTGGCGATCTCCTGGATGGTCGCCACCGAGTGACGGTGCTGGGTGATGCCCATCGCCCAGCACATGATCACGTTCTTGCTTCTGGCGTACATGCGCGCGGCCTGTTCGATTTCGACCAGGGTCAGGCCCGATTGCTCGACGATCTGCGCCCAAGGCGTATCGTCGACCGCTGCCAGGTAATCCAGCACGTTGGCACTGTGTTCGTTGAGGAACGCGTGGTCGAACACGGCCGGCGCACCGCTGTCCTGGGCCTCCCGCTCCCATTGCAGCAAGAACTTCGCCATGCCGCGCAAGATCGCCATGTCCCCCCCCAGGGCCGGGCGGAAATACGCGGTGTTGGTCGGCTTATTGCCGTTGGTGAGCATTTCGATCGGGCTCTGCGGATGCTGGAAGCGCTCCAGGCCACGCTCCTTGAGCGGGTTGATGCAGATCACTTGGGCGCCGCGCTTCACCGCCTCGCGCAGTGGTTCGAGCATCCGCGGATGATTGGTGCCAGGGTTCTGGCCCCAGACGAAAATCGCGTCGGCGTGCTCGAAGTCGTCGAATGTCACCGTGCCCTTGCCCACGCCCACGCTCTGGGCCAGCGCTACGCCGCTGGCCTCGTGGCACATGTTCGAGCAGTCAGGGAAATTGTTGGTGCCATAGGCGCGTACGAACAGTTGATACAAATAGGCCGCTTCGTTGCTGGCCCGGCCCGAGGTGTAGAACTCGGCCTGGTTGGGGCTGGACAGCCCTTGCAGGTGCTTGCCAACCAGGGCGAACGCCGCTTCCCAACTGATGGGCTTGTAGCGGTCGGTTTCGGCATCGTAGCGCATTGGCTCGGTCAGGCGACCTTGGTATTCGAGCCAGTAGTCGCTCTGTTCCAGCAGCGAGGTCACGCTGTGCCTGGCGAAAAATGCGGCATCGACACGGCGCTTGGTAGCCTCCCAGTTCACGGCCTTGGCGCCGTTCTCGCAGAACTTGACCATGCCGCTTTCCGGCGAGTCGCCCCAGGCACAGCCCGGGCAGTCAAAACCGCCGTTCTGGTTGGTCTTGAGCATCATGCGGATGTTTTTCAGCGCGTTGTCGCTGGTCAACCAGGCCTGAGCGACACTGATCAGCGCACCCCAACCACCGGCTGGGCCCTTGTAGGGCTTGTAGCGTGGTACGGGTTTCTGGTCGGCTTGTTGATGATTGCTCACGCTTGTTTCTCCATCGCAGGGCTGTAGACCCGCGGCGCACTTTTTTGCGGCAGGTGGATGAGGTTGAGGTTGTGTTGACGGGCCCATTGCACGGCGAGGCCCGTGGGCGACGACAGGCTGACCAGGGTCTGGATGCCGGCGCGCAGTACTTTCTGGATCAGTTCGAGGCTGCAACGGCTGGTGACGATCGCCACGCCACCGGCCACCGGGATTTGTTGCCGGATCAGCGCGCCGATCAGTTTGTCGAGGGCGTTGTGCCGACCAATGTCTTCGCGACCCAGGAGCAACTCACCCTGGGCATTCATGAACAAGGCTGCATGCACCGCGCCGCAATGTTGGCCCAAGGGCTGGAACTGACCGATACGGTCACGCAGGCCATCGAGCCATTGCGCGGCAGGCAAGGGCGCGCCGGGCAGCACCTTGAGGTTGGGCAAGGCCTGTTCCACCGCTTCCACACCGCACAACCCGCAGCCACTGGTGCCCGCCAACTGTCGGCGTTGCTGCTTGAGGTTCCAGAAGGCGCGGTTGGCGATGGTCACTTGGGCGTAGTGCGCGGCACCTGTGCCGCTCAGTTGCAGGTCATAGATGTCCGATGAGTCTTCAATGATGCCGCTGCCGAGGCTGAAGCCGACGATGAAGTCTTCAAGGTCGGTGGGCGTGACCAGCATGACCGCCTGGCTGATGCCGTTATAGGCAATCGCCAGCGCCACTTCCTCGGCCAGCGCGGTGCTGTCCGATTGGGCGTGGTCCAGATTGCAGTAGCGATAGCTCTGGCTGGCGGCCGGCGCGGATGTTTCCATCCCAGGCGCTGGACTGACCGGAGGCTTGTCGTTCATAGGCATCACTGAAAGTAGGAATAGTGCTAAGACTAAATGCGGCAATCTGCCACGTCTAATCGCTATTACTGATCTTCCAATAGATGACGTCGATCAAGAAGTCATCGATGATTTCTGATAGAGGGCAAAACAGGCCTCGGCCAACGCCGAGCGGGGGGCGCCGCGTCGCATGATCAGGCCCAGCGAAACCAGCGTCTGGGCGTTTTCAATGGGCTGGATGCGCAAGTCTTCGGTCAGGACATTCAGGCCGCTGTCCAGGGGCATCACCGCGCAACACAATCCGCCATGCACAGCTTGTAACAATTGATGCACCGCGTCGGTTTGCAACAGCGGTTGGGGCGTCAGACCCCGGCTGTGGAAATTGTGGTCGATGGACTGACGAAAATGCATGCCGCTGGTGAGCATGCCCAGCGGCAGTTCGATCAGCGCCTCCCAGCTCAGCGGTTGTTCACCGAAAAAGAAATACCGCTGGTCGTAAAGCAAACCCATGCGGGTGGGGCTGAAGGGCAGGGCCTCGAAGCGTTCATTGTCCAGCCGCTCCAAGTAGGAGATGCCCAGGTCGATGCGGTTGTTCGCCAACTGTTCGAGGATGCGTTCGGAACTCAGGGACGACAATTCGAAACGCAAGCTGGGGTGCTCGGTGTGCAAGCGCTGCATCATCGCCAGCGGGTCGAAGTCCGACAACGGCACCACGCCCAGGCGCAGCGTGCCCACCAGGTTGCCGCGGCAGGCCGCTGCTTCGGCCTGCAGCCCGTCATAGGCCGCCAGCACCGTGCGTGCCCAGGCCAGCACCCGTTCCCCCGGCGCGGTAAAACCTTCAAAGCGCTGGCCGCGGTTGACCAATGGCAGGTCGAGTTCTTCTTCAAGGCTGCGCAGGCGCATCGACAGCGTCGGCTGGGTGATATGGCAACGTGCGGCGGCTTGGCCGAAGTGACGGGTTTCGTCCAGCGCGATGAGAAATTTCAGCTGCTTGATGTCCATCTTCGCTCCAGGGCGCGGGAAGGTTCGGATTCTAGCGCTTGCGCGTGGCGGGGTCATTGGTCGGCTGGGAACCGGGTTCGTCTCGCCTGGTCTAGTCTTTGCGTCTGGACACTTAAATCAAGGAGCGTGTGCCATGAGTATCTTTAGCTTTGTGAAGGAAGCCGGTGAAAAGCTGATCGACCTGCTGACCCCCGGTAACGCCAATGCCAGCGAACAACTGAAAGAGCACATTGCAAAGGTCGGCCTGGGTAATCCGAATGTACAGGCGACCATCGAGGGCGACAAAGTCATCGTCACAGGTGAAGTGGCGAGCCAGGAAGAGAAGGAAAAAATCCTGTTGGCGGTGGGTAATATCGCCGGTGTCGGTAGCGTAGACGACCAGATCACCGTGACTGGCCCAGTGGCACAAGCGGCGCGCTTCGTGACTGTGAAGAAGGGGGACACCCTCAGCGCCATCTCCAAGGCCGAGTACGGCGACGCGAACAAGTACAACAAGATCTTCGAGGCCAACAAACCGATGCTGTCGCATCCGGACAAGATCTACCCGGGGCAGGTGCTGCGTATCCCTGAATAACTTCCAGGGCTGTGGTGCCTTCATCGCGAGCAAGCTCGCTCCCACAGGTTTTTTTGGTTCGCCGCGAAACCAGTGTGGGAGCGAGCTTGCTCGCGATGAAGGCACCACGGTTCAGAGCCCTTCGATCAAATCGCGATAATCCCCCAATGCCTCGAACTCCCCCGTATCCTTCGGTCCCTTGCGACTGTCCGGCTCGCTGACGGCCAGCAGGTGCGCCACGCCGAAATCCCGGGCGCTGCGCAACACCGGGAGGGTGTCGTCGATGAACAGGCTGCGGGCCGGGTCGAAATTCAGGTCGGCTTGCAGTGCGTCCCAGAACTGCGGGTTTTCCTTGGGGAAGCCGTAGTCGTGGGAGCTGATCAAACGCTCGAAGTAGGGGGCCAGTTCGATGCGCTCCAACTTCAAGGACAACGAATCGCGGTGGGCATTGGTGATCATCACCACGCGTTTGCCGGCGCGCTGAATCGCGGCCAGGAATGTATCGGCGTCCGGGCGCAAGGCGATCAGGTGGGCGGTTTCCAACTTCAGTTCGCGCACCGGCAGTTTCAGCTCGGCGCTCCAGAAATCCAGGCAATACCATTGCAACTGGCCGGCGTTGCGCTCGAACAATGGCTGCAGCTCCATCTCGGCCATCGCCCGGCTCACACCATGCAGGTCGGCGTAGCGCTGGGGCAGGTGTTCGAGCCAGAAGTGGTTGTCGTAATGCAGGTCCAGCAGGGTGCCGTCCATGTCCAGCAGAACCGTATCGATCTCATGCCAGGGCAGCAAGGCCATAAAACTTCTCCAGCGGTAATCGGATATCCGACACAAACAATCAGAATAGGCCGGGTATAGTAGCCCGCTATCGCCCAGGGAGCCGTTTATGCGCCAGAAACCCACCATACTCGATCGCCGGATCGTCGCTACCAGCCGCCTGTTCTGCGTGGAAGAACTGAAATTGCGGTTTTCCAACGGTGTGGAGCGCACTTATGAGCGTCTGGCGAGCAAGGGTGCAGGCTACGGCGCGGTGATGATCGTGGCGATGCTCGACGCCGACCATGCGGTGCTGGTGGAAGAGTATTGCGGTGGCACCGATGCTTACGAGTTATCCCTGCCCAAGGGCTTGATCGAGCCAGGGGAAGATGTACTGGCGGCGGCCGAGCGGGAGCTCAAGGAAGAGGCCGGTTTCGGGGCGCGACAGTTGGAACATCTGACCGAGTTGTCGCTGTCCCCCGGCTACATGAGCCAGAAGATCCAAGTGGTGCTGGCGACCGATCTGTATGAAGAGCGGCTGGAGGGCGACGAGCCCGAGCCGATGCGCGTGGACAAGGTCAACCTGCACGAGCTGTCGGCCCTGGCGCAAAACCCGCAATTCACCGAGGGCCGGGCCTTGGCGGCGCTGTACCTGGCCCGTGACCTGCTGGCCCAGCGTGGAGCGTTCCTGTCATGATATTTCCTCATTCGCTGATGGCCCCGGTGGTCGAGCTGGCGCTCAAGGCCGGCGAGGCGATCCTGCCGTTCTGGCGCGCCAACGTGTTGGTCAACCACAAGGCCGACGAGTCGCCAGTGACCGCTGCCGACATGGCGGCTCATGATGTGATCGTGGCCGGGCTGGCGGCGCTGGCCCCGGACATTCCAATCCTTTCCGAAGAAGACGCGGATATCGCCCAAAGCGTGCGGGCCGGCTGGCAACGCTGGTGGTTGGTGGACCCGCTGGATGGCACCAAGGAATTCATTTCCGGTAGCGAGGAATTCACCGTCAACATTGCCTTGGTGGAACAGGGCCGCGTGGTGTTCGGCGTGGTGTCGATGCCCACCAGTGGTCGCTTCTACGTGGGTGGCGCCGGGCTGGGTGCCTGGCGTGGTGACAAGGGGGGCGTACCTTTGCCTATCGCGGTACGTGACGCAGTGGCGCCAGGCGAGGCGTTCACCGTGGTCGCCAGTCGCCGGCACACCAGCCCGGAGCAGGAGCGCCTACTCAACGGTTTGAGCGCGAGCCTGGGTGAGCTGCAACTGACCAGTATTGGCAGCTCGTTGAAGTTTTGCCTGGTGGCCGAAGGCGCGGCGGACTGTTATCCACGGTTGGCGCCAACCTCCCAGTGGGACACCGCCGCCGCCCAGGGAGTATTGGAAGGTGCGGGAGGCGCGGTGCTGGACTTGAGCGGCGAGCCGTTCTGTTATCCACCGCGTGAGTCGCTGTTGAATGCGTCGTTCCTGGCGTTGCCGGCGAAAGCGGCGTGGCGTGGGAAGCTGTTGGAGCTGGCTCGCTCCTGAGCCCTACCTGATTCTTGTGGCAAAAGCTTTTTGTCTGGCAAGAGTGCTTTTTGCCACAGGGGCTACCCACCCTACAATCCAGGCCATGTGCTGTTTCAGCGGTGCAACACGTATTGCCCCTCGAACTGCACCGCCACGTCTTCGCTCCCACTGTTCATCACCTGGGTCTGCAAGGCCAGCCGCGCCCGTCCGTAACGCCGGTAGGTGGCCAGGAAGCGTTTCCAGAGTTTTTCCTCAGGCGCTTGGCAGACGACGGCCGCATCGCGGGTCACCGGCAGCGGATAACTGATCTGCCCTTCCTGAATCACGATATGCCCGTCTTCAATGCCTTCCTCGCGCAGGGCCAGGTGCAGCCAGCCCCAGCCACCGAGTACGGCGCCGCAATACAGGCTGCCGCCGAACATGGTGCTCTTGTGGTTGACGTTGGCCGCCAACGGCAAGGACAGGCGCAGTTGCCGGGCCTGCCAATCGAGCACCTTGAGGCCCATGTCCCGGGTCAAGGGGATGTCGTGGTGCAGGATCGATTCCAGGTAACGGCTGTCGCGGTTCATTGCGGGGCCTCTTGCTTGACAGGGTAATGACGATAATTCAATCGGATTCATCGGCCGACCCCTGGCTGCTGTCGCCGAAGGTCAGGCCATGCTTGCGCAACTTGTCGTGCAGGGTCTTGCGGGGAATGCCCAAGGCCTCGGCCAGGCTGCGCACCGAGCTGTGGGGGCGGGCCAGCTCGGCGGCGATCAGGGTTTTCTCGAAATTTTCCACCTGCTCGCTCAAGCCGCCGCTGACCAGTTCCACCGGTGTCCCAGGGTTGCCGTCGGGCGCGCTGTTGTCCAGGGCCAGCTCCAGGCCCAGGGCAAAGCGTTCTGCGGCGTTCTGCAGTTCTCGCACATTGCCCGGCCAGCTGTGGCGCAGCAGCAACGCCCGGTGCGCCGGCTGTAATTCGTGGGGCGGCAGGCCATGTCGGGCACTGGCTTCGTTGGCGAAATGCTGGAACAGCATCAGCGCATCCTCGCCCCGTTCGCGCAACGGCGGTATGCGCAGCGGCGCGACGTTGAGGCGGTAATACAAGTCGGCGCGAAAACGCCCCTGGTCGGCGGCCTGGCGCAGGTCTTCCTTGGTCGCGGCGATGACACGGATATCCAGGGGAATCTGTTGATTGCCGCCCAACCGCTCCACCACGCGCTCTTGCAGCAGACGCAGCAGCTTGACCTGGACATCCAGGCTCATGCTCTCGATTTCATCCAGGAACAGCGTGCCGCCGTTGGCGAACTCGAACTTGCCGATGCGGCGTTTCTGCGCGCCGGTAAAAGCACCGGGTTCGTGGCCGAACAATTCGCTCTCCACCACCGACTCGGCCAGGGCACCGGCGTTGATCGCCACGAAGGGGCCGTTGCGCCGGCCTGAGAGGTCGTGCAAGGCACGGGCGACCACTTCCTTGCCGGCGCCGGTTTCTCCGAGGATCAGCACGTCGGCACGTGTGGCGGCCAGCGCACCGATCTGCTCGCGCAGGCGCAGCATCGGGGTCGATTGGCCGACGAGGCGGGCACTGAGTTCCTGACGATCGCTCAGGGCCAGGCGCAGGCTGCGGTTGTCCAGCACCAGGCGGCGCAAGGCCAGGGCGCGGCGTACGCTGTCGAGCAGGTGATCGCTGGCGAACGGTTTTTCCAGGAAGTCGTAGGCCCCGGCGCGCATCGCCTGCACCGCCAGCGGCACATCACCGTGGCCGGTAATCAGCAGCACCGGCAGTTCCGGGTCTTGCGCGTGGAGTTCGCCCAGCAGTTCGAGGCCGTCCATGCCCGGCATGCGAATATCACTGACCACCACCCCCGGCCAGTCACGGGGCAGCTGCCCGGCCACGCCCTTGGCTTCGGCCAGGGGCAGGATTTTCAGGCCGGCCAGGTCGAGGGTCTGGCTCAAGGCCTGACGCAGATGGGGATCGTCATCGATCAGCACCACCTCAATCCGGTTGTCGATGGTCATACACTTCGGTCCTCGGACGGTTGCAGGCTCACCCCGGGCGCACCGGCGCGCAGCTTCAGGGTAATCAGGGCGCCGCCTTCCTTGTGGTTGGCGAACGACAGTTCGCCGCCGAAGGCGCGCATCAAGGTGTCGCAGATCGCCAGCCCCAGGCCAAGGCCCTGGGTGCGAGTCTTGGTGGTGTAGAAAGGCTCGCCGGCGCGGCCCAAGGCTTCCATGCAAAACCCTGGGCCGTTATCACGGATGTACAGGTTGACGCCGGTGTCGGTGGCCTGGGCACTGATCCAGAGTTTGCGCGGCTGGCCCTTCTCGGTGAGCGCATCGAGGGCGTTGGCCAGCAGGTTGCCGAGTACTTGGCGCAGGCGGGTTTCGCCGGCCTCGACCCACAGCGTGGCGGCCGGCAAGTCGCGGATCAGCTCTACTTCCATGCTGCGCCGACGTTTGGCGAGCAGCGCCAGGGCATCGTCCAGCGCCGGCTGCAGGGCGACGCTTTCCGGGGCATGACGGTCGCGACGGGCGAACGCGCGCAGGTGGGCGATGATCGATGCCATGCGCCCGGTCAGTTCGCTGATCAGCTTGAGGTTGCCGCGGGCGTCTTCGGTGCGTTGGTGGTCAAGCAGGATCTCGGCGTTTTCCGCGTAGCTGCGAATCGCCGCCAGTGGCTGGTTGAGCTCGTGGCTGATGCTCGCCGACATGGTGCCCAGGGCCGACAGCTTGCCGGCCTGCACCAGGTCATCCTGGGCGCGGACCAATTCCTGCTGGGCCTGCTCGCGCTCCAGCACTTCTTGTCTCAGTCGCCGGTTCAGCCCTTCCAGGTCGCTGGTCCGTTCGGCCACCCGGCCTTCCAGCTCCTGGCGGGCCTTGGCTTCGAAGGCGATCCGATGCAGATAGTGGCGCCGGCGTTGCATCATCAACCCGAGCAACAGCATCAAGACCAGCAAGGCCGCGCCACCGGTGGCAACCACGGTACGCACGGGACGGTCGATCAGCGTGCGCGGGGCGAGGATGCTCACGCTCCAGCCGGTTTCTTCGATGGATTGGGTCTGGGGCAGCCAGGCGTTGGCATCCAGGTTCAGCGGCTTGGGGTCGCGGGTTGGATAAGGTTGTACCGCGCTGATGGCCTTGCGCTCGTCGTCATTGAGCGGCCGGGTCGCGCGAAAGCGCCATTCCTGGCGCGACGTGAGAATGACCACGCCGTTGTGGTCGGTCACCAGCAATTGTTCCGGGGTCTTGCCCCATAGGCTTTCGGTGTGGTCGAGGTCGACCTTGACCACCAGCACGCCGATAACTTTTTCGCGATCGTGCACGGCGGCCGCGAAGAAATAACCGCGCTTGGCCGACGTCGTGCCCAAACCGAAGAAACGCCCCAGGCGCCCGGCCATGGCTTCGATGAAGTACGGCCGGAAGGCGAAATTACGCCCAACGAAACTGTCATGTTTGTCCCAGTTCGACGCGGCCAGCGTCTTGCCGGAAGGGTCCATCAGGTACATGACTTCGGCGCCGGTCTGGGTGCTGATGTTTTTCAGCAGCCGGTTGGCGTTGCCTTGGGTGACGCCGTCGTCCGGGGCCGACAAGGCGGCGCGCAAGGCCGGCAGCTCGCCGAGGATCTGTGGCAACACTTCATAGCGGTGCAGCGTGCCCAGCAGGTTGGCGACGTAAAGGTCCAGGGTCTGGCGGTTCTGGCCGGCCAGTTCACTGCGGTAATAACGCTCGGCCAGGTGCTCCAACGGCCACAGCAACGGCGCCAGGCACAGCGCGAGCAAGGCCAGGCTGCGCCAACGGGGTCTGCGAGGAAGGGTGGAATTCATGAACATGGGGCGCCTGTGGTGACAGGCGTATTATGCCTAGTTGTCTCGCAAATACTATTTGTAAGGCCTTACCAGGCTTGTCCGGCCAGACACCGCTGCAACGCGCTTCGCCAGTCGGGCTGGCTCACAGCCCATTCCTTGGACAGGCGGCTGCAATCCAGGCGCGAGTTCAACGGTCGAGGGGCCGGCGTCGGATAGTCGCTGGACGCAATGGGCTCCAGTCGCGCGCACGGCTTGTGTCGCTCGAGCAGGTTTTCGCCGATGGCCTGGGCGAAACCGAACCAGGACGTCTCCCCCCGGGCCGTCAGGTGATAGGTGCCCCAGGCTCCGGCTTGACCGGCCTGCCAGCGTTCGATCAGTTGGGCGGTGCTGTCGGCAATGGTGCCCGCCCAGGTCGGTGCGCCAATTTGATCGGCCACCACCCGCAGCTGCGGTTTTTCCTGCAACAGGCGCTGCATGGTCAACAGGAAATTGCGGCCCTCGGTGGAATACACCCAGCTGGTGCGCAGGATCAGGTGCTGGCCGCCAGCCTGGCGGATGGCATCTTCACCGGCCAGTTTGCTGCGCCCATAGACGCTCAGCGGATTGGGTGCGTCGTCCTCGGTGTAGGGGGCGGGCTTGAGGCCATCGAAGACGTAGTCGGTGGAGTAGTGAATCAACGGTATGCCCAGTTCGGCCGCCGCCTGGGCCAGGATGCCCGGCGCCGTGGCATTGATGGCGAACGCCCGTTCCGGCTCGCTCTCGGCCTGGTCGACGGCCGTGTGGGCGGCGGCATTGATGATCAGGTCGGGCTTCAAGGCCTTGATGGGGGCGCGCAGGGAATCCGCCTGCGCCAGGTCGAGCTGGTCGCTGCCGCGTACGAGCAACTCGCCCATGCCGCTCAGGCGCGATTGGAGTGCTCGGGAAACTTGGCCATTGCGGCCGATGACCAGGATGCGCAAGGGAATACTCATGGGAACAGGTCTGCCTCGTGCAAGGCCTTGCCGTTCTGGTCCTTGGCCGAGAGGATCGGCGCGTCGTCCAGCGCCCAATCGATGGCCAGTTGCGGATCGTCCCAGCGAATGCAGCGTTCAGCTGAGGGCGCGTAGTAATCGGTGGTTTTGTAGAGGAAGTCCGCCGATTCGCTCAACACGACGAAACCGTGGGCAAACCCTGGCGGCACCCACAGCTGCCGATGGTTTTGCGCCGACAGGCGAACGCCCGCCCATTGGCCGAAGGTCGGCGAGCTGCGGCGAATGTCCACCGCGATATCCAGCACCTCCCCCGCCGTGACGCGCACCAGTTTTCCCTGGGCCTGTTCGATCTGGTAGTGCAGGCCCCGCAGCACGCCCCGGGTGGAGCGTGAGTGATTGTCCTGGACAAACTGCAAGGTGCTGCCGGTCGCCTCGGCAAATGCCCGGGCATTGAAGCTTTCGTAGAAAAACCCCCGATCATCACCGAAGACTTTCGGTTCGATGATCAAGACGTCCGGCAAACAGGTGGCGATGACGTTCAACGTGTTTCTCCGGCGATCTTGAACAGGTACTGGCCGTAGCCGGTCTTGCCAAAATACTGGGCGCGCTCAAGGATGTGTTCGCGGCTGACCCAACCTTGCTGGTAGGCAATTTCTTCCAGGCATGCCACTTTCAGGCCTTGGCGATGTTCGATGGTCTGTACGTATTGCGAGGCTTCCAGCAGGCTGTCGTGGGTGCCGGTGTCCAACCAGGCGAAACCACGGCCGAAGCGCTCGACGTGCAGGTTGCCGCGTTTCAGGTACGCATTGTTGACGTCGGTGATTTCCAGTTCGCCGCGTTTGGATGGCTTGATGGCCTTGGCGATCTCGATCACATCGTTGTCGTAGAAATACAGGCCGGTCACCGCGTAGCTGGATTTGGGTGCGGTGGGTTTTTCTTCGATGGACATCGCCCGCCCTTCCGAATCGAAGTCGATCACGCCAAATCGCTCAGGGTCCTTGACCCAGTAGCCGAACACCGTGGCGCCGCTCGGTCGGTTGATGGCGGTCTGCAATTGCTCGCCAAAATACTGGCCGTGGAAAATGTTGTCGCCCAGGATCAGGCACACCGAATCGCTGCCAATGAATTGCTCGCCGATCAGGAACGCCTGGGCCAAGCCATCGGGTGACGGCTGCTCGGCATAGCTGAAATTCACACCAAACTGCCGACCGTCGCCCAACAGGTTGCGGTATTGCGGCAGATCCTGAGGCGTGGAAATAATCAGAATGTCCTTGATGCCTGCAAGCATCAGCACCGAGATCGGGTAATAGATCATCGGTTTGTCATAAATCGGCAATAGCTGCTTGGAAACCCCTAGGGTAATCGGGTGCAGGCGGGTGCCGGAACCGCCGGCCAGAACAATGCCTTTCATCATGCGATTGCATCCTTGTTGTCGAGCGAGCCCAGGCGCTCGCCCTGATAGCTACCGTCCTGGACCCGTTGGCACCACAGCAGGTTTTCCAGATACCACTGCACCGTCTTGCGCAGCCCGGTCTCGAAGGTTTCTTGAGGTGTCCAGCCCAGTTCCCGTTCGATCTTGCTGGCGTCGATGGCGTAACGCAAATCATGGCCGGGGCGATCCTGGACGAAGCTGATCAGGTCGGCATAGTGCTCGACGCCTTCGGGTTTGCGTGGCGCCAGTTCTTCGAGCAGCGTGCAGATGCTGCGCACCACGTCGATGTTTTTCTGCTCGTTGTGCCCGCCGATGTTGTACGTCTCGCCGATCGCACCTTGGGTGACGACTTTGAGCAGCGCCCGGGCATGGTCTTCGACGAACAGCCAGTCGCGCACTTGCTGGCCGTTGCCGTAGACCGGCAGCGGTTTACCAGCCAGCGCGTTGAGAATCACCAGGGGAATCAGTTTTTCGGGGAAGTGGAACGGCCCGTAGTTGTTCGAGCAGTTGGTCAACAGCACGGGCAAGCCGTAGGTGCGTTGCCAGGCGCGGACCAGATGATCGGACGCCGCCTTGCTCGCCGAATACGGGGAGCTTGGGGCATAGGCGGTGGTTTCGGTGAACAGGTCATCCACGCCGTGCAAGTCGCCATACACTTCATCGGTGGAGATGTGGTGGAAGCGAAACGCGCGCTTCTGCGGTTCGGCCAGGGCCTGCCAATACGCGCGGGTGGCTTCCAGCAGGCTGTAGGTGCCTACGATGTTGGTCTGGATGAAGTCCGCGGGGCCATCGATGGAGCGGTCCACATGGGACTCGGCCGCCAAGTGCATGATGGCGTCAGGTTGGAATCGCGCCAGCACCGCACTGACAGCGGCTTGATCGACAATGTCGGCGTGGACGAATTCGTAGCGGCTGTCGTGATCGATGCTGCTCAGGGACTCGAGATTGCCTGCGTAGGTCAGCTTGTCGAGGTTCAGGACCTGATGCTCTGTATCGAGAATCAGATGCCGTATGAGCGCCGAGCCGATGAAGCCAGCACCGCCAGTGATGAGAATGCGCATCCGGGTAAGCCTTTTTCCGTGGTACGACAAAGCATAGGAGCATAGCTTGTCGGCATGGCGGGAGCGGTGCAAGCGAATATCCCATGGACACACCCTCCTATTCAGCTTCCCAGGAGAGCTGTGCATATTTTTGAACAGGGGGGTTGCTTATCCCCCGACTCGGTGGCGAGATAGGCATCCGAACAAACCACCTCAGGGGTCCTTGTATGCCACTCGCTACGTTGGTTCACCGCGCCAGTTTGCCAAGCCCACAGATCAGCGCTGAGCAAGCGCTGGTGCTGTTGCGCTCGAATTACGGACTCAGCGGCGACCTGCGACCCCTTGGCAGCAACCAGGACCTCAACTACCGCGTCGACAGCGAGCGCGGACGCTTTGTGTTGAAAATTTGCCACGGCGACTACGCTGTCCAGGAAATCCAGGCCCAACATGCCGCCCTCAAGCACTTGGCCGGACACGACGCGGTGAAAGTGCCGCGGGTCATTGCGGCGATCAACGGCCAGGACCTGCTGACCTTGGACGTCGACGGCCAAGCGATTCACATGCGTCTGCTGGAATACATCGACGGCCAGTCCCTCACGCAGCTCAAGCACCTGACACCCGAGCTTGTCACTGGCCTGGGCCGCCTGTGCGCGGAAATGGACCTGGCCCTGGCGACATTCGACCACCCGGGCCTGGAGCGCACCCTGCAATGGGACGCGCGCCACGCCCCGGCCCTGGTCGATTACCTGCTGCCTGTCATCGAGGATGAAACACGACGCCATCGGGTCGCCGAGGTCGCGCAACAGGCCGAGCGGCGCTTGCAGCCGCTCAAGTCCAGCCTGCCGGTGCAGGCGATCCACATGGACATCACCGATGACAACGTGGTCTGGCAGCGCGATGCCCAGCGCCAATGGCAATTGCAGGGCGTTATCGATTTCGGCGACCTGGTCCGTACCTGGCGCATCACTGACTTGTCGGTGACGTGCGCAGCCCTGCTGCATCACGCCGACGGCGATCCGTTCTTTATCTTGCCGGCGATCAAGGCCTACCACGCGATCAACCCCTTGCAGCATCAGGAACTGTTGGCGCTGTGGCCGCTGATCGTGGCGCGCGCCGCAGTGCTGGTGCTCAGCGGTGAGCAGCAGGTTTCCATCGACCCGGACAACCACTACAGCCGCGACAACCTGGCCCATGAGTGGGAGATTTTCCGCGTCGCCCATTCGGTGCCCTTCGAACTGATGGAAGCGGCGATTCTCACCGCCGTCGGTCAAAACCTGCCGCCCATTGCCAGCGAGGGCTTTGCGCCGCTCTTGCCGACCCTGGTAGGGCGTGAGTTCGCCCTGATCGACCTGGGAGTGCTGAGCCCGCATTTCGAAGCCGGCAATTGGGAGCAGCCGGGAATCGACCAGCGCCTGCTGGATGAAGCCGCGGGTGTTCACGGCTTGGCGGCCAGCCGCTATGGGCAGTACCGCTTGTCTCGCACTCGGCCGGACAGCGCCGTCGAACCCGACACTTATCCCTTGCACGTGGCGTTGAGTGTGCCTCGGGGAACGCCGCTCGAATCTCCGTTCGCCGGGGTTGTGCACACGTCTGCCGACGGCATGTTGCAACTGGACAGTGCACAGTTGAGCGTGCGCTTGTGGGGCGTGACGTCGCGGCTGCATTCCGGCGCGGCGCTGGTCAAGGGGCAGGTGCTGGGCGAAGTGACGGGGTCGCTGTGCGTCCAGTTGTGCCGGGGCGCCCACGTGAATCCGCCACTGTTCTGCACGCCCTCCAGGGCCCCGGCCTGGCAGGCGCTTTGCCCTTCGCCGGCGGTGCTGCTGGGGCTGGCGTGCGATGCCGAGCCGGAGACCGATCCCGAGGCGCTGCTGGCTCGTCGCGATGCGAGCTTTGCCCGTTCGCAGAAACACTATTACGTCGATCCGCCGCGCATCGAGCGTGGCTGGCGCAACCACCTGATCGACATGCAGGGCCGCTCGTACCTGGACATGCTCAATAACGTCGCGGTGTTGGGCCACGGCCATCCGCGCATGGCGGCGGTGGCAGCCCGGCAATGGTCGCTGCTCAATACCAACTCGCGTTTCCACTATGCGGCGATCGCCGAGTTTTCCGAGCGCCTGCTGGCGCTGTCGCCCTCCAACATGGACCGAGTGTTCCTGGTCAACAGCGGCACCGAGGCCAACGACCTGGCGATCCGCCTGGCCTGGGCCTACAGCGGCGGACGGGACATGCTCAGCGTGCTGGAGGCTTACCACGGCTGGTCGGTGGCCGCCGATGCGGTATCGACCTCCATCGCCGACAACCCCCAGGCCCTGAGCAGTCGCCCGGACTGGGTGCACCCGGTGACCGCGCCGAACACCTATCGCGGCGAATTCCGCGGCCCCGACAGTGCGCCGGACTACGTGCGCAGTGTCGAACACAACCTGGCGAAAATTGCCGAGAGCAAACGTCAACTGGCCGGTTTCATCTGCGAGCCGGTGTACGGCAACGCCGGTGGGATCGCACTGCCGCCCGGTTACCTGAAGCAGGTCTACGCGATGGTGCGCGAGCGCGGTGGGGTCTGCATCGCCGACGAGGTACAGGTCGGTTACGGGCGCATGGGCGAGTTCTTCTGGGGTTTCGAAGAGCAAGGCGTGGTGCCGGACATCATCACCATGGCCAAGGGCATGGGCAACGGCCAGCCGCTGGGCGCGGTCATCACTCGCCGGGAAATCGCCGAGGCGCTGGAGGCCGAGGGGTATTTCTTCTCGTCGGCCGGCGGCAGCCCGGTCAGTTGCCAGATCGGCATGGCGGTGCTGGATGTCATGGAGGAGGACAATCTCTGGGAAAACGCCCGGGCGGTTGGCGGGCATTTCAAAGCTCGACTGGAGGCCTTGATCGATCAGTATCCATTGGTCGGCGCAGTGCACGGCTCGGGGTTCTACCTGGGCGTGGAGCTGATCCGCGACCGCGACACTCTGGAGCCGGCCACCGAGGAAACCACGGCGCTGTGCAATCGCCTGCGGGAGCTGGGCATCTTCATGCAACCGACGGGTGATTACCTGAACATCCTCAAGATCAAACCGCCGATGGTGACTACGCGCCAGAGTGTGGATTTCTTTGTCGATATGCTGATGAAGGTATTGGACGAGGGGCTGTAATCGATCTGGAATGCCGATCTGTTTCCCTGTGGGAGCGAGCTTGCTCGCGATAGCGGTGGCCAAGCCAATCGTCATGTGGCTGACCCACCGCTATCGCGAGCAAGCTCGCTCCCACAGGGGATTTAGCGTTTTAATAATCGATTTTTGTCGGTCTTTTTCGCTTTGAATTTATTGTTGACTGGATTTTTGACTTTATTAGTCGATATTTATCGTATATAAAATGACCACTGCCTATCGCCCAGGAGATGACCCATGACAACGTTGCACAGCACTCCGCGCGCGGATGGTTTCCACATGCCTGCCGAATGGGCGACCCAGACCCAGGTCTGGATGATCTGGCCCGAGCGCCCGGACAACTGGCGCCTGGGCGGCAAGCCCGCACAGGCTGCCCACGTGGCGGTCGCCAAGGCCATCGCCCGTTTTGAACCGGTGACCGTGGCGGTGTCCGCGGGCCAATACGAAAATGCCCGGGCGCGGCTTGACGTGCCGAATATCCGCTTGGTGGAAATGTCCAGCGACGACGCCTGGGTCCGCGATACCGGCCCGACGTTCGTGATCAACGACAGCGGTGAAGTGCGCGGTATCGACTGGGACTTCAATGCCTGGGGCGGCTTTGACGGCGGCCTGTACGCGCCGTGGAACCGTGATTCGCAAGTGGCCGGCAAGATCCTCGAGCTCGAGCGCAGCCCGCGTTATCGCACCGAAGGTTTCGTGCTCGAGGGTGGGTCGATCCATGTGGACGGCGAAGGCACCGTGATCACCACCGAGGAGTGTCTGCTCAACCGCAATCGCAACCCGCACATGAGCCGTGAGGAGATCGAGGCGGTGCTCAGTGCGCAATTGGCCGTGGACAAGATCATCTGGCTGCCGGACGGTCTTTTCAATGACGAAACCGACGGTCATGTGGATAACTTCTGCTGCTACGTACGGCCTGGCGAAGTCCTGCTTGCCTGGACCGACGACCCGCAAAACCCGAACTACACCCGCTGCCACGCGGCGTTGGACGTGCTGCAAAACAGCACGGATGCCAAGGGGCGCTCCTTCACAGTGCATAAAATGCCGATCCCGGGGCCGTTGTATGCCACCGAAGAGGAATGCGCGGGCGTGGATGCGGTGGAAGGTTCCCAGGAACGCAACCCAACCGTGCGACTGGCCGGTTCCTATGTGAACTTCCTGATCGTCAACGGCGGCATCATCGCGCCGAGTTTTGACGACCCGCTGGATGCACCGGCCAGGGACATCCTGCAGAACCTGTTCCCGCAGCACGAAGTGGTCATGGTGCCAGGACGCGAACTGTTACTGGGCGGCGGGAATATCCATTGCCTTACTCAACAGCAACCCGCGCCGCGGGCAAAGTGAGTGGCGATGTAACAGCCTGATGATATCGCCAGCGCCGGCTCTAAACCGGTGATTTTGGATCCATCCCGGCAAGCCCGCGGCCCGATTGGGTCGCGGGTTTTTTTGTGTTCGTTCGTGGCTGGGCAGGGATGGATTGGCATAGCTCTTGTATTGGATCAGCAGCAGTTCCGGGGAAGGGAACTGAGTTGTTTTGTCATAAACCTTGGATAAATTAGCCGCTCATCAACCAGGAGAGGGCGCTGGAATGAATATGACAAGCGAGCGCACATGCCATCCCTTGGCCGTTAATGGTGAGTCGCTTCAAGCGTTGGCGCAGTGGTTGAAGTCCAACGGAACGCGTCAGATCAGAGAACCTGATCCGCGCCGGATGATCGTTGAGCGCTACCCCGCTGGCCTGTTCAGCGAGGCTGAGCTGGAAGCGCTGTGGGATGTGATGCAAGGATAGAATTCGACGGATTGATAAAAAGCGCTGGCCGGGATGGCAGCGCTTTTTTTGTGTCCGCTGGTTTTCAAGCTCACCCGGATCCTTGTGGGAGCGAGCCTGCTCGCGATAGCGGTGGATCAATGCCACTGATGTCGACTGACACGCCGCCATCGCGAGCAGGCTCGCTCCCACAGGAGGTGGTGTTTCAATTCAGCGGCTATTCGCCCGATCCACGAAACACACTGAAAGCCGTTCCGGCGTTTTTCCGCAGCGCTCGCGAGGCTACCCTGCTGCCTTCGAATCCCCATGGCTAGCGGAGTTTTCCATGACCACTCTCCATTACCTCTACGACCCGCTGTGCGGTTGGTGCTACGGCGCCAAACCGCTGGTGCAGGCGGCGCAGGCTGTATTGCCAGTGATCGCCCATGGCGGCGGCATGATGACCGGTACCAATCGCCAGCAGGTCTCGCCACAACTGCGCAATTATGTGATGCCCCACGACCGGCGCATCGCCGAATACTCCGGGCAGCCCTTTGGCGAGGCCTATTTCGACGGTTTGCTGCGCGACCACAGCGCGGTGTTCGATTCGGCGCCGCCGACCGCCGCCGTCCTTGCGGCCGAACAGCTCGGCGGCCATGGCCTGGAACTGCTAGGACGGCTGCAAACCGCACACTACGTCGAAGGGCGGCGCATTGCAGACGAAACCGTCCTGCTGGCGCTCGCTCAATCCATCGGCCTGCCGGCCCAGGCGTTCCTGGCGGCGTTCCGCGTGGCTGATGTGCAAGGGCATATCAAGGCCAGTCGCGCCTTGCTCGCCCAGGTTGGCGGCCAGGGCTTTCCAACCTTGGCTCTGGAGCAGGACGGCCAGTTCACGCTGATCGACATCGGTCCCTGGCTGGGCAAGCCCGAGGCATTCGCCCAATGGTTGAAGCAAGCACTGCCGGAGCAGGCCTCTGCGCCATCAGCCACTTGCGGTCTGGATGGTTGTTCGTTTTGATTGTTCTTAGACATTTTTTGCCTAATTAAAGACGATTCACGAAATTGACACGCTCTTGAGGGCGCGACTAGGATTCGCCCTACGCCTGTGGCTGACAGCCATGACTCTTAAATAATAAAAAGGCCCGACACGATCAGACGTGGGCGGGCCTTTTCATTATTTCCAGGAGCAAGAGTCCGAAAAAGAGCGCAAAGCGCCATTTCGGCTGCTCGCCGCAGTGCGTATCAACCCGTACAAGGAAAATAATCATGTTGAACAAGCGCATTAGTTTGATCGCACTGGGGATCTTGAGCACGACACACGCCATGGCCAATGACCAGGCGGAGTCAAAGGGGTTCGTTGAAGACAGCAGCTTGAAAGTGCTGTTGCGCAACGCTTATATCAACCGCGACTACAAGGACGGCAGAGAGGACAAGGCCGAATGGGGCCAGGCGGCCATCGGTACGTTCTCGTCCGGTTTCACCCAAGGCACGGTGGGCGTGGGTGTCGATGCCTTTGGCCTGTACGCGTTGCGTCTGGATGGCGGCAAGGGGCGTAGCGGTGCGCAAGGCATCGATTTCTTCAAGCAAGGCGACAGCGGCAGCGCGGCCGATGACTTGTCCAAGTTCGGTGCGGCGGTCAAGTTCCGCGTTTCCAATACCGTACTGGCCTACGGTGACCAGATGCCGGCCCTGCCAGTGCTGAGCTATGACAATTCGCGCCTGCTGCCGGAAAGCTACACCGGCACGCTGATCACCTCCAAGGAGATCAAGGGGCTGGAACTGAACGCCGGTCGTTTCACCGCCGAATCGCGCAAGAGCGCCGAAGGCCATGACAGCGGTGGCCTGAAGTCGATCAACGTGTTGGGCGGCAGCTATCAGTTCACCGAGCAGTTCAAGGCATCGCTCTACGCCTCGGATGTCGAAGACGTATTGAAGAAGCAATACGTAAACGCCAACTACGTGTTCCCACTGGCCAAGGATCAATCCCTGACCCTGGACTTCAACGGTTATCGCACCAAGCTGGACGACAGCTACGTTCGTGAAAACAACGTCACCGGCGACGACAACAAGATCTGGAGCCTGGCCGCTACTTTCGCCACTGGCCCGCACAGCTTCACGCTCGCCCACCAGCGCAGCACCGGCGACAGTAACCTGGGCTACGCCTACGGCGGCTATCAGCGCGAGCAGAACCGTGTGGGTGATGGCGGCAACACGATCTACCTGGCCAACTCCTACTGGTCCGACTTCAACGCTGAAGATGAGCGCAGCTGGCAGTTGGGCTACGGCCTGGACTTCAGCACCTTCGGCGTACCGGGCCTGACCTATAACGTCGCTTATGTACGTGGCGATAACATCACCACGTCCACCAGCGAAGGCGGGACCGAGCGCGAGATCTTCAACCAGTTCAAGTACGTGGTCCAGAACGGCCCGGCCAAGGACTTGAGTGTCAGGTTGCGCAGCTCTGTGTTGCGGGTGTCGCAGAAATCCAGCGAGTACAACGTCAGCGGCAATGAGCTGCGGGTGTTCGTGGATTATCCGATCAGCGTCTTCTGAGGCCTGATCAGGTTGTAAGTCGATAGCCGTGGCGAGGGAGCAAGCTCCCTCGCCACAGTTGATTCATGCCTGCCTGAAGTGAACAGCATGTCGACGCCAAGCTCGGGTTCTTTTGGCTTTTAGCCCAAGAAAAGCCGCTGGAATCGCCTGTTTTCCCGAGAAAAAGTCGTCTTTATGTAACGTTGCCCGCCATTTCAAGCGCCGCTTGAAATGCCTCAAATACTTTCTCATGGACGTAAATCCTGCACCTACTAGATTAGGCCGCTCAACGCAGTGGAGACCTATGAAAAATGATCGTTCTGAACAGGGAAGTGGGCGAAGCGCTGAGACGTGACAAATACGTCAACGTTCGCGGTGGGGACTTCAACCTCTACGGTCATTTCGGCGACTTTGTCCGGCTGACCAAAAGCTGGGAAAACATGGAGCCCGACAGTTATTACGGCCAGGCCGAGTCAGGCATGCGTTTTCGCCGCTACAGCGACTTCGAATACAACCCCACGACCCGTGAGCTCACGCAGCTCGAACACCGGGCCTACGTTCAGTCCAAGGCCAACAACAGCTATGTCGGCGGACTGGAGCGGCACTTCGAGGATTTCTCCAACGAAGTGATCAACTCGCCGGTGATGCGCAGCCTGATCGACACGGACTTCGAGGTGTACAAGAACGTCCTGCCGCAGGAACTGCATGATGAAATCTGGCAGTGCCAGATCCATCAGATCCGCATCGAGATCAAGCCGGGCAAACAGCTGGAAATCACCCCTGAAGGGATTCACTGCGACGGTTATCCGTTCAGCGGCGTGCACTTCTGGGGCCGTCAGAATGTGGCGGGGGCGGAAAGCCGCTTGTACACCGCCCAGGAAGAACAGCTGGCGGCGACGACCTACGAGGACATTCTCGACACCACGTTTTTCCTGGATCGCGACATGCGCCATTACGTAACCCCGGCGCGCAACACCCATAGCCATGACATGGCGTACCGGCAGATCCTCGCCATTTCGTTCTCGCGGCCCGGGACCGCTTTCGACATTGTTCGCTGAACGGCTCGAACCCATGGACGACCTGACGCAGCAAGTCCTGTTGCGTCGGGCCATGGTCCGGGACGCCGAGCGGCTGGAGCGGTTCTTTCGCGGTTTCGACGAAGTGTCGTTCTGCGAATGGCAGGATGCCCGATTCTTGCGCGGTGTGTTGTTGCAGGACACCACCACCGCGTACCTGGCTATCGATGCGAGCGGTGAAGTGGTGGGCGCTGTGATCGGCGGCATGCTCGGCACCCGCGGCACGATCAATCACCTGGCGGTCAGCCCGCAGCATCGCACCAAAGGCCTGGGCCAGCGCCTGGTCGAAGCGGCATCGGCAGACATGAAGCGGGTGGGCGTGCTGCGCATGTTCCTTTTCGTCGACGATGCTAATCTGGCCGGCAAGCGTTTCTGGGCCGCCCAGGGGTTCTGTGAACCTCGGGGTGAAATCACCTTCGAGAGGGATTTATGAACAAGACTTCCAGCCAGCCGCTGGCGGTCGAACCACAAGCCTCGCGTACCTTTGCTGAAGCCAGTCCGGTGGTAGCGGGTTATTTCACGGTTTCGTTTGTGTTCGGTCTGATGGCGGTCAACGCCGGGCTGCCCCTGTGGTTGCCGGTGGCGATGTGCCTGTTCGTCTACGCGGGCGCTTCGCAATTCGCAGCGCTGGCGTTGATTTCCAGCGGTGCCTCGCTGACCACCATCGTGCTCACCACGTTCCTGATCAATGCCCGCCACATGCTGATGTCGGTCTACATGGCCAAGGCCCTGCGCGCGCTGGGGCTCAGTCGCTTCGAACGCTGGTGCTACGCGGCGGGGCTGACGGACGAGTCGTTCGCGTTCCACAGCGTCAAGCTCGGCAGCGGGGCGCCGGTGAGCGTGCGCTACCTGGTCGGCTTCAACCTGTTCTGCCATACATCCTGGGTGCTCGGTGGCTTGCTGGGCGCAGTGTGTGCGCAATATGCGGCGCACCTCATCAAATACCAGCTCGACTATGCCCTGACGGCGATGATGCTCTATGTGCTGGTTTCGTTATGCGACACCCGCAACAAACTGATCGCGGCCCTGGCGGCTGTCGTCTGCATGGGCGGGCTGAGCCTGCTGGGCAGCTCGCCGTTCAATGTCTTCATTGCCACGTTCGTTGGCTGCGGGGTAGGCGTATGCCTGACCAAACGTTCCTGATCCTGGTCGTGGTCCTGATGATGGCCGTGACCTTCCTGCCGCGCGCCCTGCCGCTGCAGATCAATACCGACCACTGGCCGCCCTTCGTCGCCCGTGCCTTGGAATACCTGCCCGTGGCGATCGTCGCTGCCATCAGCCTGACGCCATTGTTGATCAAGGACCAGCAGATACAACTCGATCGCCCTGAGTTTTATGCCGCGATTCCGACGCTGTTATGTGCGTATTTCAGCCGCAACCTGTTTCTCAGTGTGGCGCTGGGCACGGCGGCGTACATCGCGCTCGGCTCGCTCCTGTAGCGTCAGGTCCACCACATCGTGCAGCGCCTGGCCAGACAACTCCGCATTGTTCACCGCCAGGCGGACTTCAAGAAAGTCCTCGAAGTCCGGAAAAATCGCCAGGCCGTTGCGCAGCGCCGCTTCCCGGGACACCAGCCCCAGGCCATCGAGCTGCGTGATCAACGACAGCGTCAGCGTCTCACTGCAGGAATACACCATGCGCTGGCTCGACCCGTATTCACCCAGGCCGGCGTCGAGAAAGCGCAGGAAACTGTGGGAATACGGACATTCTTCTGCCGGACGCACCTGAAACTTGTCGCCGAGCAAACCAAGGGAGTCGTCTTCGTCGCCACAATGGGCACCGACCACGCGCACCTGCACATCCGGCATGGTGATGCTGGTAAAACCGCCCTGTTGCTGCCCGATCAGGATCGCCAGGTCAAAATCCTCGTTCTTGAGCTTGCTCAGGTTCTCCATCGACTCGGCATAGCTGAATTCCAGCTGATACTGGGGGAATACAGCGATCAACCGATCGATCATCCGCCGGTTGAACTCCGCTGGCAGGGTGGTATTGAGCGCCACTTTGAGCGTGCGCTGTCGCGGCGTCTTGAGCGCTGCGACTTTTTCTTCCAATTGTCGGGTGGCAACCAGCACCTGGTCCATGAAGGGCGTCAGTTCCGAGCCCTGGCTCGTCAACGTCAGGCCTTTGTTCGAACGCCGGAACAACCGGAAACCGAACTGCTCCTCGACCTTGTTCAACTGCGCCGCCAATGCCTGCACCGTGAGGCACGAATGCTCGGCCGCTGCCGACAACGAGCCGGTCTGCACGATACGCATGAGGTTGCGTAGGGTTCTGCTATCCATGAGGTAATGCCCTCTGCTTAAGTGGGCTCGCTATTGTTGTGCACCTGGGTCAGGCCAGGGGTCATGCTGGCTATCATCATGCACCTTGCCACGCTTGTCGCGATTTTGTGCCGAAAAGCGCCGGGAGGCGATGGTTGGAGCTTATGCGGGATTTGGAGGTTTTGCCCAGTCGTTGCTGGCCGGGATCAGTTAGCAGGGTCAAAGGTGGACTGTCTTGCGAAAAATCCTGCGTGAGTCTCGGAACACTCCCAACATCATGGCTGATCGCTCTGATATCCGTCCTTGGAAACTCAGGTTGAAATACACCCCTTAATACAGGCGATGCCAAACCTGCTGTTATCCATGCAAGGCCGCTTATCCACCTGACGTTGACCCATGGCGGCAGTCTCACCACAATGTTTTTGAGGTAGCGCCAATGTAGCTACAAATTTAGCGATGAGGTTTATTTCATGGGTGCATTATTAAAAACCACCGACGTGCGTTGCCGCATTGATGAGGACTTGAAGGCTCGTGCCACCGAGGTTTTGAACGCCTGCGGATTGAGTGTTAGCGACGCGATGCGTCTTTTCCTGCGCCAGGTTGTTGAGACTCAGGGGCTTCCATTCGAAATACGAGTGCCTTCGGACAAGACCGCCCGGGCCATGACTGAGGCACGGGATATCCGTCAACGATTCAACTCGATAGACGACATGCTGAGAGAGGCTGATGGCGAAACCGGGAGAAAAGCAAAAGCGCGCTGAATTGCCGAAGCAATGTGCATATACGTCTGAATTCAAAAAATCCTGGGAGCGTTACAAACGGGCAGGGCGGCGTGATATGAATGAAGTGCGTCATGTGATGGTCATGCTTTTTTTGGGTGAGCAGCTACCGAGCGAATACATGGATCATGCCTTGACTGGTCACTGGGTTGGATTTCGAGAGTGCCATATTGGCGGTGACTTTCTGTTGATTTATGAGCATTCGCGCCCGAACCTGGTTACGTTTGTTGACTTGGGAAGTCATGCCGAATTGTTCAAATAGGGGATCTTTGTGATTCACTTATGAATAAAAACTTAAAAATAATCCATATCTGTACTATCCTCTAAGCACCACCCCGCTACAAAGGAGCCCAAACCCATGGCGACTTCCTCCATCACCCTCAACGCACAGCAGCAATTGGATTCCCCGGACGCGGGTCGAGTCGCGTTGAAGTTTTTCTTCAACCTCATGGCGCTCTGGGGTTGCAGCGTCGAGCAGCAGCGTACTTTGTTGGGCAAGGTGGGCAACACGACCTTCTACAAGTACAAGCAATTGCCGGAAAACGTGAGGCTGCCTCGCGATACGCTGGAGCGCATTTCCTACCTCATGGGTATTCACAAGGCGCTGAGCATCATCTTCAGCAACAGCCGGGACCGTGCCTATCAGTGGGTCAGCAGCCCCAACACTGCTGCACCGTTCAACGGCCAATCGGCGCTGTCCTACATGTTGACCGGTCGGGTGGTGGACATCGCTGATGTGCGACGATACCTCGACGGAGTGCGCGGCTGATGCTGCCACCACTGGCGGACCCGCAATGGAAACGGGCCTATCGGATCGTCAACAGCAGCTTCCCGCCGATTTCGCTGTTTGAAGACGTACTTGACCCCGAAGACCTGCCCACCGCCTACGCACTGGAAGCGTTGACCAACGATCGGCTGATGGAACAGGCTGGGGTGCTGTCCCGGGTACGCCCCGAGGACCGTATTTCCGGGCCCGGTTCCTCGCCGGTGATGGCGGCGTTTACTCACATCGGCAAGAGCAGCCGCTTCAGCGACGGCACCTTCGGCGTCTATTACGCCGCCAGCAGCCAGGAAGCGGCCATTGCCGAAACCTGCTACCACCAGGCACGATTCCTCGGCGCGACCAACGAGCCCGATCTCGAGTTGACCATGCGCACCTACGTCAACAAGGTCGTCAAACCCTTGCACGACATCCGCCACGATTATCCCCACCTCCACGACCCGGACCCTACCGCCTACGGTCCATCTCAAGTGTTCGCCCGACAACTGCGTGAAACCCTGTCGTGGGGGCTGCTGTACAACAGCGTCCGATTGCCCGGCCACGAATGCGTGGCCGCGTTTCGCCCGCCGGCGGTTTCGATTCCGGTGCAGGGCAAGCATATTCGGTATGTCTGGAGTGCCCAGAAGCGGGAGATTTCGTTTGTGTTTGAGGTGAGTCAGGTGTGAGTCAGGCTTTTAGGGTGTTTTATGGCTGGGCAATAATTATTGCCCAGCCATAATTTCCAATAATTCGCGATTATTGAAAGCAGAGGCTGCTATGCAGCCCACGGGAGCAAGCTCCCTCGCCACAAGAGCGTCTATTGATCAAATCTTGAACTGCTGCACCGAAGCCTGCATCGACCCCGCCGCATCGTTCAATTGATCCGCCGTTTGCGTCAGATTGTGAATGGAGCGGGTGTTTTCACGGGACTGCTCGGCAATCGACTCCACACGCTGGGCCATTTCATCACTGGCTTTGGACTGCTCGGCGATGGTCTGGGAAATTTCCTCCACCACTTCGGCCGCATGCCGGGCGCCGGTGCGGATTTCGCTGATGGACACCCCGGCCTGTTGGGCCAGGTTGACGCCTTCGTCCACACGGCTGACGCAGGCCTGCATGTTCGCCACCGCGTCCCGGGCGCTGGACTGGATGCGCTCGATCATCGCAGTGATTTCCTGGGTGGACTGCGTCGTGCGCGCCGCGAGGTTGCGCACCTCATCGGCCACCACCGCAAAACCACGCCCCGCCTCACCGGCGCGGGCGGCTTCGATGGCAGCGTTGAGGGCCAGTAAGTTGGTCTGTTCGGCGATGCTCTTGATCACCTGGATAATCGAATGAATGTCTTCGGATGAGGCGTCCAGCGCCGTGATCTTGCTGGACGACTGGTTGACCACCTCGGCGATCCGGTTCATGCCTTCCACCACCCCGAGGATCACCTGGCCACCGCTGCTCGCCAAATGCTCGGACTGCGCCGAAATCGTCCGGGCGCTGTCGGCGTGCTGATGGATCTGGCTGATGTTCGCCATCATCTGCTCCATGCTCGCGGCCATGCTGGTGGCGCTCTGGGCCTGTTGATCGGCGCTGGACACAATCTCCCGCGCCGTATTACCCAAATTCTGGGAGGTGCCGTGCAATTCATCGCTCTGGCTGCGGATCGTGGCGATCATCTGCCGCAGATTGGACTGCATCTGCTCGATCACGCCCTGCAACTGACCCAACTCATCCTTGCTTTGGGCCCCCATCGAGCGCTGCAAATCCCCTTGGGAAATCGCCTGGGTATTGAGGATGATCTTGTTCAGCGGCGTCAGCACCGCCTTGAGCAGGCTCCACGACAACAGCGCCAGCGCCACGCAAGTGGCCAGCAACGTCGCGATCAGCCAGCGCTCCGAAGTCTGAATGCTGTGGTCCTGATGCTCACGCGATGACTGCGCCTGGTTTTCGATCAGCTCGCTCACCGCTTCGTTGCGCTCCTCCAGCGCCGAAAACGCCCCGTCGAACTCCGCCCGCAACGCATGGCCGTCCTGGGCACCGCCCAAGGCCTTGCCAATGATTTGCTTGGCTTTATCGATGTAGGTCTCGACCTGTGGCTTGAGCTCGACAATCGCCTTGGCGACATCCCCCGGCAACTTCGCCTCGGCGTTTTCGGCGATGACCTTGCGCATCCGCTGCGTATGCTCATCGAACGCCTCCAACACTTCCTTCGCCCCCTGGGCATCCCCCGGCTTCACCAGCAGGGCGGCGAGCACATCGGCACGAATGGCGTCGTGCATCATGTCCGCCTCCATGTGCTTGCGCATGGCCGAGATACTGGTCTCGTTCTGCACCAGGGCCTCGGTCATGGAGTGATAACCCCATAACCCGATACCGCCAAGCAGCAGCGCAAAAGAAAGACTGACCAACCCCGAGCCTATGACCTTGGTGCGGATTTTCATCGCTTACTGCTCCTTGGAGCGGGGGAATTCTGGGAAGTGTAGTCGAGCGCAAGCGGAGCCTTGGAACAGGCAATGCCCTTATTCGAGGCTATCGGCGGGGGAAATGATTAGATGAGCCCGTGGCGAGGGAGCTTGCTTGCGCTGGGCTGCGATATAGGTAGCCCGTTCCTTTTACCAGCTCTATCGCACGCACCGGTTTTACGGCGGATTCGCCTCCGAGCGGGAGCAGGCTCCCCTTGCGACGGGGGCCGGCACGCTCAAGATCCTTGCAACCATAAGCCGAGTTCATTTTTGCGCCAATGGCTTCTCCCTGAAGCGCAACGGTGCCGAGTCATAAAGTGCGGCAAACCGGCCCGCGTCCCACTCTCCTCGCATACCCTCCAGCAACCCTCCATCGATTCGATACCCGCTGCTTGCCAGCGCCTGGCTCATCGCATCGGCGATTCGTTCGATGATCAAGGCGGGCTTATCGACTTTGCAATGCTTACGACCGAACTCGATCAATTGCTTGCGATCAGGATAAGTTTTTACCTTGTTCATCTTGATCGCCAATGTGCGGTCTACCAGCGAACGGCCAGACTTGGGGTTGTAGTGTTCATAAACCGTGGTGGTGGTGACATCAAAAACCGGCGCCAATCGCACGCTTTCCAGTGCGTCTGGATGCGTATAGATAACACCAAAGTTTTTTAGATGGGCGTCGCCGTTGCGCACCATCACCGAGAGGCACACCGAAGAAAAAAAGCGCTCCAACTCGCGAAGCGGTTCAGCATGACGGCATACCTGTTCCACTACTGCGGCAAGAATTTCGTAGCTTTGGGAGTATTTGTAATTGTCGTGGGGGTCTTTATGCAGGCCGAGCAATACCGCCATGTCTTCGAACCCCAGCCGTCCGGAAGGGGTCAGGTCGAACCTCTCCATAACAAACAACTCGCCGTTTTCCGAGAGCCAGAATGGCGGCGTTTCAAGCCCTGCCAGGCGTGCCGCCTCCAGGCAAAGGAATTCGTTTTGCGCCAGATGGGCATACTCCTCAGCACCGGATTTAACGATCAGATCGGAGCTGAGCATGGTTTTTCGATCACCCGTCAGCTTGTCCAAGTCAGGCACGAGCACCTTGGGCTGCACACCCGAAATACCCGACTCGAAATACGTATCGACCAGAAAATCAAAAACGCTTTGTGAAATGTCCGCCGACAGAATGTCCTGCAGTCCGACCTGAGCAAGAACAGGCACCGAAGCCTCGACAGGATTTAGATAGCTGAGTCGCCCGATTTGATTGCCGCCTATTATCGACAGCAGGCGCATATCATCGACCTGCATATGCCTGGCCATCCGACGCTTGATCTGGTCCGCCAGAAAACCCTCAGGCACATTCATGTCGAATATAGGATGAAGGACATTGCTAACTGAAGGCGTAGGGTCATAGGGCATGACCAGCGAAACCTCCCGAGGCGCCTCGGCACTGGCATACGCAAACGAGAACTGCGAACCTTTGGACAAGTCGCCGCTATAGCCTTGTGGTGTCATGACATTGAGCAACTTGACCCTACTCATCATGTTCCACCAGATCTGCCAGGGATTTGAGATCAATGCGTTTGTCGACGATTTCCAGTGCCATTCCCAATGCAGACACGACCCGAAACACGGTGTACATGGCCACGTTTTCACCGGCTTCGAGGTCGATGATCGTCTTGCGATTGCAGTGGGCTTTTTCAGCGAGACGTTGTTGGCTGTAGCCTTTGGCACGGCGCAGCGAACGTATTCTTTCGCCGAGAGCTGAAGGATTGAGAATGAGCATGATGTCCACCATAACGGACTTTTTGCTAGAGAGCCCTGAGTATGTCCTTAATAGCGGACATTTCAAGCGTCTTGTGACGGGCATCCCGAATGGGAAAGTGACATTCAGCATACTGACCGCTGATCACACCACCTGAAACTTTGCTTCTGAAAATCTCGTAGGAATTTGCTTCCTGTGGCGAGAGAGCTTGCTCCCGCTGGGCTGAAACAGCCCTTCCCTCATCCGCTCCCGCAAATAAAATTCAATGCTGCCCTCTCAGAGCAGCATTGCAGTGGCAGCCCTTAGGCCGGATTGCTCCCTGGCGCCTCAAGCACCTTCACCACATCATCGATGACGGCCTTGCTCATATCCTGCAAATAACACGACGCCCAGGCATACCGATCCGTACTGCGAATCATCGCCGCGTCCTCGGCCAGGACCTTGGCAACGTGGAGCAGGTCGGAGGCGTGGGACAGGGCTTCGCCGATGGGGATGCCGCTGTTGACGCGGAAGAGCGGGCGGTCGGAGTGGTAGCAGAAGGGGGTTAGGCCTGGGGTTTTGAGGTCTCTGGGATGGGTCATTGCGCTCCTCCATTTGTCAACTGGCGGCGGGCGGTGACTAGCAAAGCGATAAAGCGAGGCTGCAGCAGATCCATGGCATGCATCGATAAACTCCCATATCAAATGAGAGCTGCCACGTTCGTTCTCAGGCGAATGGGTGGCAGCTGTGCGCAGGCTGAGAAACCGGAGATACAGGAACCCGGCAGACCCGAAGGTCTCCCACGCACAGCCGCCATTGCACGGAATGCGGACATAAAAAAACGCCGCAAAACGTGGTTCGGGCGCTGTAGCGCCTGCATCTTACTCGGGTTCTCAGGCCCGGTCGCTGAATTGGCAGCGACGGTTGGAGGGTAGCGGGCGATTGGGTAGGGTGCAATCGTGGCGCGATGCTGGCGGGTGAGGTTTAGGTAGCGATGCGTGCTCGGCGCTGGAGCAGGAACATGGGTGAGTTCTGGGCTTGCCGGAAGCAAGCTTTTCTTTCACTGTAAAGACCAATGTCATTACAGTGAGGGCCATCTTATGGCTTCCATCAACGTCCGTATCGACGACGACCTAAAGGCGCGTGCATACCGCGAACTGGAAAAACTCGGCGTGACCCCTTCTGAGCTGATGCGCCAAGCCTTGCAGTACGTAGCGGAGCGCGGCCAGTTACCGTTCAAGCCCGTCCTGACGACCGAAGACGATGAAGCCTTGATCGCAACGGTGCGCGAGCGACTCGCAGCTCCGCGGCGGGTTAAGGTTTCGCTAGACGACCTATAGCCTCGAATTCGATGCACGGGCACTAAAGGAATGGCAAAAGCTAGGGAATCCCGTCCGTGAGCAGCTCAAAAAAGAAGCCCACTACGATCCTGGCCAATCCGCGTATCGAAGCAAACCGACTGCATGCCTTTCCTGATTGCTACAAGATTAAGCTGCAAAGCAGCGGTTATCGGTTGTTTTATCAGGTGATTGATCAGGAGGTCGTGGTGTTTGTCGTGGCCGTCGACAAATGTGAACGAGATCAGGTTTATCGGAAAGCGGCTGAGCGATTAGGTGGTTGAGTTCGGCGGTCGGTGCGATCATCGAAAAGGTGATCAAAATAATCCATTTTTTTTGCGCCCCCCTATAAATACTCTTAGTCAGGAACAACCTCGGCCATTTTCGGCTGAGGTCCACTCCTCCTGGCTGGAGTTCAACTCATGAAAACCATGATCTTGTTTGGTAACGATACCCCGGTCGACAGTTCAACCCATATTTGGTTGATGACGATCGGTAACGTGGCCTATTTCATTCCTCGTCGGTGATCTCGATGTCCGATGGTCATTGGGGCCATCGGACATTGTTGCCTCTTAGCCCGCTTGGCGCATATGAAGGCTTATTCCACGGCACCAAAAGGGAGACTGATGGGCATCGCCCGGCAAATCGAAGCGCAACATAAATGTTGCGAGCGCATCTTTTTTGTTGCACGGTGTGCTCCACCGAAACGGCGAAGGATGCACATGAAATACAGCGAGTTTCGGCGATGGTTGAAAGCCCAAGGGGTTGAGTTTCAACCCAGGAAGGGCAGTCACCTCAGGTTCCTTGAATGGCAGGTCAACTGTGTTTCCCGACCATGGAGCCAAGGAAATGGGTGAAGGATTGAGGCCTAGCTGTACCGGTAGTTGAGGCAGAGGAGAAGCGGCATGTTTGAATATGCGTTGGAAATTCACGAGGAGCCAGGCTGCGTCTGGCTGTCGTGCGCGGAAATTCCGGAAATGCACGCCGCTGGCGATAATCTCGCAGAAGCCTTGGACGGTGCCCTTGATGCGATCGAGACAGCACTGTCCATCTACGTCGATGAACGTCGGGCAATTCCCGACGGTAAATCAGATGGGAAGACAGACCATTTCCTGCTCCGCCTGCCTGCTCTAACTGCAGCCAAGGTTGGGCTGTGGAATGCGCTTCTGGAGTCTGGAATGAGCAAAGCCGAGCTGGCGCGCCGCCTGGACGTACAAAGGCCTCAAGTAGATCGTCTGGTCGACTTTTTGCACCACTCCAAAATTGAGAGCGTCGAGCGCGCTTTGGAGCAACTCGGGCGCCGACTCTCGCTTTCAGTGGAAGCAGCCTAGGCCCAGTGGCTGATCGCTGATGACAAGCCCCACAACGTCGCTGTCGGGGGCATTTTTGTACCCGGACATTGGGAGGCGGGTGCTTCGATTGCCATTGTGGGTGAGGATTACTGGCAAAAGATGCTGTTTGGTTGAGCTGGTTTTGGAAAGGTTGCCGGTTGTCCTGGCCGAAAGATTGTCGATGGGTTTGACGGCCTCATCGCGAGCAAGCTCGCTCCCACAGGTTTTTCAGAGGGGCGGATGAAAAGTGAACACCCCAGAAACAACAAAGCCCTCGCATTTCTGCGAGGGCTTCGTTTTGTATGGTGCGGCACCAAGAGTCGAATCCATGTCTTTGTATCTGAAAATAAAGGAAAATTTCGTAGGTAGAATTTTTTCTACCTCTATTTGTATCCTTAGAATGCAGGCTGCCCTCATGCTAGATGTCGTAGTCAGGTTTTTATGCCGAATTCGCGCTAATAGAACCTCATTTTTGTCCGTGTGGTGAGCGGCACCTGCTTCGAATTGATGCTATAAAGCCATTAGCAGTTAACCGTGGTGAGCTGCCAGTGTCGTGTAGTATCTCCTTTCAGCATTTGATGCCTTTTGGTTTGCCGGCACATAGCCACATCACGCAGGATTGTCAGTATGCAGAAAAGATCGATATGAGTTCCAACAACCTCTTCCTCCAGCAACAGCTGACCAATTGGCTGTCGCGTAAAACCCCTACAGGTGGAGTTCGTCGAGTGGCAGCACTTGCGGCTTCGGTGGCTAGTGACATAGGGAATGTTCGAACCGAGAACCAAGACCGAGCTATTCTTGCGCATGGTTGGGATCGTGAGGGGCACGATTTCATAGTCGCTGTCGTTGCTGATGGGATTGGCGGTATGCGAAATGGAGGTGCTTGCGCTTCTATAGCTGTAGGTTCTTTTTTAGCTGCCCTGCATGAGAAAGCGCGTTCGACATCTACTAATCCTGAGAATTGGCTTCGTGAAGCTGCAAATGTATCTAACAGGTCAGTTTATAGCCACTTTCATGGGGATGGCGGCTCAACGATGGTCGCCGTTGTGTTGCGGCCAAACCGAGATGCTTTTTGGATGAGTGTTGGGGATAGTCGTGTTTATGAAGTGTCTAATAAGGAGCTCCATCAGGCTTCCATAGATGACACTATCGCAGGCCAACTTGGAAAAAATACAAATGTAGCAGCAGAGCAATCGAAGCTTCTGCAGTTCATCGGGATGGGCGATGATCTTGAAGTACATGTTTCGCAGATTAATACTGAATATGTCCAAACGATTATTTTAACAACGGATGGTATCCACTACGTAGCTCCTACGCCGAAGCTATTGGAAGCTATCTTTATAAATGCTGCCGATCCAGGCGTTTGTGCGAAGCGATTTTTAGACTTGGCGAAGTGGTGTGGCGGACCCGACAACGCAACTGTTGCGATACTGTCACTAAATGAGGTTTTAGACCTTAATCCAAAAATGCCATACGACTTCATTGAGGTTTGGGACGGGTTTGGCGAGATTCAAATCCATTTGAATGACGCTAGTATGTCCGAGTCAAATTCCACTCCTAAGCAGGAAATATTGCCTAGGCAACAATATTCGAGACCTCGTATAAAAAGAGCCGTTGTATCGGAAACAGTACCTGATAGTAGTGCTTCGACCAGCGCTGAATACGCACACGTAAAAAATAACAACGAGCATCAAAGAAATAAGCCTGTATCTACAAAAAAAACCTCTGCTAAGCCAAAGGCCTCGAAGAAAATTCCACAGTTACTAATTGACTTCCCAAACAAAATTAACTGACAGGATTCAGTCATGGTATTGGCAGGCCGATATGAAATGGGGGGGGATTCCTTTTCTGGAGGGATGGCCCATGTGTACGTTTGTCGTGACCTTATCTTGGAACGAATAGTCGCCATTAAGGTAATGCCCGGTGATGGAAATCAACGGCGTGTAAGAGACGAAATATCTGCACTACTCACGTTACGGTCTAAGCATGTGGTTCAAGTCTACGACGTTTTTGCGCTTGCTGAGAGTAGGGAAGACCTAGCGATAGTTCAAGAATTCATAGATGGCAGAGACTTGTTTGATGCCACAATGTTTCCTGAAAATACTAAAGATTACCTAAAGCTCATATGGCAAATTTCTTCGGGTATCGCGGATATTCACAAGCTTGGAATAATTCATCGCGATATAAAGCCGAATAATATGAAGGTCGATGGAGAGGGCGTTCTTAAAATATTTGATTTTGGGCTTTCTCGACCTGATGGAGATGAGGCTTCCACAGTTGGATTTGTAGGAACGCGTGGGTTTGCTGCACCGGAACTTTATGCGCAACATGTAAATTTCACCGCCGCCGTCGATACCTTCGCATTCGGTGCTACAGCCTTGTTTATGGCTAAAAGGGGGCTGCCTGCCGAACTTACTGCGCAGCCTCCTTCGTTCCCGCAAGATAATTTTCAAAATAACAATTTTAACCTGCCTGTTGAGTTAGTACAGATCTTAAATGCCTGTCTAAATCCTGACCCTGCTCAACGACCTGCAATGGCGGCTGTTCGAGACCTGATCGGGAAGTACTTGTTGTCAGGTAGGCACAAGGCACTTGTAGTCTTTGGGAATCAAGCTTCCTACCTGGACCATTCGTCTCGTTCCGTTTCACTAAAGTTGCCTACAATGGGAGAAGTTGAGATCAGCTACGATGGACTGAATTTTTCAGTTATAAGCATGAGCGGGGATGTTTTTGTGAATAACCGCCGTGCGGTTGTTGGATACGTACTCCCTGGCGCATGTGTTGTCGCATTGGGTGCTCCTGCACATGGTAATAGACGCCGATACATAACGTTCGATCTTTCACATCCGGAGATAGTTCTATGAGCGGTCCGTTGGCTGCGGGTGATGTTATTGGAACGCGATATGAGGTAGAGCGTTATTTGGATGAGGGAGGGATGCAGTTCGTTTATGTTGCGAAGGATTTATTGACTGGGAGAATTGTCGCTCTGAAAACTCCTAAGAATAAGTCAGCACAAAAACGTTTTCGCCGAAGCGCAGTGGTTGCTGCGAAGGTGAATCATCCCAATGTAGCGAAGACACTTGACTACGTACGGGAAGGGGATCGCCGGTTTTTAATTGAAGAGCTAATTGAAGGTAAGGATCTGAAGGCAGCCTTGCTAAAGGATGCTAAGTTCTTAGATCCATATTTGGCCGCAAAAGTTTTTCATCATCTAGCCAAAGGTGTAGCCGCAGCACATCATGCTGGTGTCATTCATCGAGATTTGAAGCCGACAAATATCATGGTAGTAGGCGATTACTCTTTGAACGAGCTGAAAGTCACTGACTTCGGTATTGCGAAGATGGCTGAAGAGGAATTGGCTGAAGCGGTCGAGGGTGGGGATACTAGCATGACTAGCTCACAGACTGCTGTCGGTGCACTGCCGTATATGGCTCCTGAGGCAATAGAAAGCCCTAAGGATGTATCGAAAGCCTCCGATATCTGGTCAATTGGTGCAATGATGTATCATTTGCTGTCCGGGCAGTATCCGTTCGGACAGGGTTTAAAGGCAGTTCCCCAAATTATTGCTGCTGTCCTTCCTGGAATTCCGGAGTTTATAACGAATAAAGCTCAATTCGCACCACTTGGTAGCGAGGTTATGAACTTGGCGTTGTCTTGTTTGAAAAAAGATCCACAGCAAAGACCTACCGCTGATGACTTAGTGTTGAGTTGTAGTGAGCTGTGTTACACATCTTCTCCAAGACACAATGGTACGATCAATAATATTTTGTACAGTTCGTACGGGTTTATATCTTCACCATTGGGAAATGTGTTCTATCATAACGATAGTGTCTATGGTGCACCGCTGAAAATCGGGGATAGGGTTATGTTCTCCAGTTATGATGGGGGTGGGGCGAATAGGGCTTTGCCTGTTGTTAAATTGGAGTCGTAAGTTTTTAGGCTCCATGACTATAAAAGTACTGGAGCCCATTGGAAGTAGTCGATGTTGTTTCAAGGCTTGCTGTTGCGAGTCTGTGTTTCGACGCCATCAAAAAAATAATCTAGAATATATAAGTCGAACTCATCCAACTCGCCGATAAGGTGGTTGAGTCCTTGTGTATTCAAGGCCTGTAGTTTATCAATCGCTTGGTATATGTTTAATTCTTCGGAGTTGAAGTCTATAAGTCCCGCATGGTGAATTTGCTTGGAGATGTTTCGTGGGAGTCCATATTCCTCTAGTTGATATACGACTTTCGGGAGGAATGCGTGAGCTAGTTTTGATACAAATGGTGAAATGTCTTGTGCGCTATCGCCGAGAATTTCTTTTTGTATTATAGATACGTCATTGAAGAGAGCTGCAAGTTTAAATGTTACAGTCCTTTCTAATTTGAAAAAATCGTCAACTCCAACATCAATGGCGTTGAGCTGTTGTAATAGTTCCGGGATCGTTTTTGTCCAGTTTTGGGACAGGATTTTTACAAATTCAACAACTTTTGTATAATCAGTTCCCCAGCCTGCTGGCTGAAGTCGAATGACTTTGAATAATAATCTTTCCCAATTTTCTGGGTTTTGAGAGTTAAGGTATCCGAGTCCGTTCCATGAGGCAGGATTATTTTTGAGGTCTTTAACGATATCCATAATAAGAAACGAATTGCTACTTTGAAGCATGCTGTTGTTTTTTATATCTTTATAGCTCTTCTCCCCAATGAGTTCTGACATTTCCTCTCGGTAGGCAATGATTTTGGCGATTTGTTCTGGAGTCAGCTCTTCAGAGGCGACTCTACTTTCCAAGTCGGAAACTAGTTCGTCCGGGATTTCAAGATTTAGTGAGTTGTCTGTCTCTTTTGGTGGTTCTTCAAGTATATAAATCTTCCCAACAAAGTGACGAAGCATTCGTCCACCTCGGCCTATAATGTTTTTATAGGTGAAGTCAGTTATTCGCGCTCTGCCTTTTCCACTTAAGTTGCTCCATAATATTACATTTTGGGCGGATGTATTAACTCCTTCTATAATTGATGAAGTGGAAATTATGGTTTGAAGTGCATCCGGCTCTTCAAAAAGTTTTATCTGGATTTGGCTTAGGGATCTGTGTAGCTGGCCATTATGAATTCCAGTTCCCCGTAGAACCATGTTGGTGAGTCCCCAGTTGGGGTCATAATTTTTAGCAAGCCATTTACTGAAATTGCTAAGTAGCTTAGTGTTTTGTTTGTTTCGATTACTTAATATTAGGGTGGATAATTTTTCAATATTTGTATAGGTGCCCGCGTAGATTAAAGTTTTGCCAGTCGTGGAGTCCAGTATTCGTAGGAGCTCTTGGCTTTTTTTGGTTTCGTCTTTTCCTATTTCTTTATATAAATCTTGTTTTTCTAGAAAAACGGTATTGAAATCAAGGCTGCAAAACTCCATGCCCTTTGTAAATATATTATCTTTCAACTTGTTTATGTTTGGGGCTAAAAAATATCGCTGCGTTGCCTTGTCGCCTAGCTTCAAAATAGCCCTTAGCAAGGATGGAGATCTTTCTTTATCAAAAACCGAGCTTGCTTTATAAAATTCATCGATGACAAGCATATCTAACACATCAATTTTATCTACGTAAGATATTGATCTTTCTTGAGGGAATATGAATATGTTTTGATCGGAAAGCTCTTGGTCGGATGTCGTAATTATTTTATAGTCAAGCCCGAACTTTCTTTGTAATCGACGCCTTGTCTCATCGGTGAGAGCGATTGTTGGAACGATTATGGCAATGTTTTTAGGCTTTTTTATTGAAATAAAAGAGTCAATAACAAAGCTCTTTCCGAAACTTGTTGGTGCGCTTACCGCCACACTTTTTCCCGAGAGTAATTTGCTTAGAAGTAATGATTGCTCACGGTGCAAGGTGACTAGCTCAGGTGCTCCTGTGTCTACCTTAAAAGATTCGTGCACATACCTATCTTGCCAAATTGAGCTGCCAAGTTCTAGGTAGGGGTAAAGGCCAGTTTGTCTAATTAGGTTGTTTAGAAGAGGAGTATATTCTAGCTTCTGGCGTTGGAAGTAATCGAGTAGTTTTATAAGTTCATTGCGTGCTGAAAATTCATTACCCTCGGTGATCAGGTTGTTTATTCTTCCACATTCTTCAAAGATTTCCATTTCTTAGCCCTGCTTTTTTTTCGGTTTTTTATAATGTTCCGCGTCGCTTACGAATGCCTCTATGATGGGCTCCTTCTCAGGCACAGGGAAAAGAATTATGTGAAATTTTATTTTTTCGTAGAAGTGTATATTGGCCAGGCTCTTTATTTGCTTCTTGAAATAAGCGTTTGCTCGCTCTGAGTGGAATGCGATTATTTTTTCCTTGTAGTCTTCAGAGATCTCTGTTGATGCATTTGTGATGCTGCACTCGTGTAGCAGTAATATTGGTATGTTGATCTTCGGTTTTAAGGTATCAATTGAAGCTTGATGTGATAGCGAAGCTTTTATTTTTTTCTTCAATTGATCATTTATTTCTAAGTGATCAATGTCCGCGATATTAGTGATTATGCTGTTTTCTTTTTTTAGCTTATCTGTTTTTAATGAGTTTCCTACGGAGGTAATAATGCTTGGTAATCTTGAATCCTCAATACTGTTGAAGAATTTCGCTTCCCCAAACCATAAAGAGAAATCGTCGTCCCCTTCCAGAACAATATGGACGCTATCCGCTCCCTTAGCATTGTCTTGAGCATTTTGCTTATAGAATATTTTTGGAACAACAGGTAGGGCTTTGTATTTATGCTTCATGATGGCATATAGAACAATTTCTGCTAACTCACTACCCTTGCTTATATCTTGATCCTTATCTGTAAGTCTTAGGTTCTCTGCTGCACGCTTTAGGGTTGACTGTGATTTGTGTTCAAGATTTTTACGTTCTTGATGAGATAGCGCGGTTTGTGCGATGTTGTCCCAGATGAAATTACTAAATTTCTCGTAACGCCAATCACCGTCTTCAAAGTCATTAATTATGCTAAGTACATGTTTGTTTTCTATTGGGATTAGTTCAGGGTCTATATTTAAATTAATAAAACTACTGTCAATTAGAACTTCAAAATCCATTTCTCAATCCCTGTTGGCGAACTACTTTCGTCGCCACTTATGCGAGCTGCGGTAGCTCTTAGTGATGTCGTATGGCCATGATGCGATTTTTTCGTGCTGCCGTCGAGCTTTGTATTCGACATGGGTAGACGAGCGCTAACCCTCCAACGTATCTGCTCTCCTTGAGATACCTAGGCGTGGGTTATCCAACCGCCAGGGTCTACCCATCCGCATCACGATGTACCTGCTGGTTAGATAGTAAGAGTAAACAGTTACGGTTTTCCGATTTCGAAGGTAGCTGTTCAAGAACCATTTCAGATGCTTTTCTTTCCACTTCCACGGATTCTCCAGCTGCCAACGTTCCAGAATCGCTGCTTGGATATTTTTTGCCTGATGAAAGTGTCTTGCTCGAGTTGTCGAGGAGCCATGGACGATCCCGGATATGAAGAGTTCCATGCTAAATGGTTTACACATGCGTCCCCCCAATATATGCCGCTACCACGTCGATACGCCTGTGCCCCAACTCATAGCTGATCTGTACTCGGGCTTCTTGATCGAGATGTCGGTCGACTTGGTGGCAACGGCCTCCGTTGGCGGGCGCAAGATGATGGGTGATTTGCTCATAGCGTTCGCACGCATAAGCCGCACGCAGTTCGTGGAATCCTTTGAGGTTGTGCGTATGGAGGATCTCTCGTGCGGGGCGGATGATTCCCTTTTGGAAATCGAGGTAGCTTTCATTTGACGCAACCAGGTTGCGGCTACCGTCGGGAGAGACCTGTTCCGCATACCTCAGCGCATCGCGAATATGATCATCTACCCTGATCCAACGGGGTGCCAATGCACCAGAGCGGCCACCTTTGGTGCCATTCTGGATGTTGATCTTGCCAAATTGTTCAGCTTCTCGTTTTAGGCGCGGAAGGTCGGCCAAAATGGCCTCGCGCAAGCGCATTCCGGTGGCTCGTGCCAAGTGAGCTATTGCAGCGGCACGTGGGTACCGCTCGCAAAGCGCGTCGACGATCTGCATTATTTGTTCACGATCTTGACCTTGTGGGGCTGTTGTACGGACAGTAGTGCGCTGCATCCCCAAAGTCTTACTCGGACTCGCCACCTTCACATATTGATCACCGCGAATCGCCGCCAGGGTCCGGTTCACACTGGACAACCGGTTTTGCGCGGTGGCGATGGCGAGGTCGCCCTGTTCAACTTGGTGACGCAGATGTATCGCGTAGTTCAGCAAGGTCTGCCGATCAATTTGTCGCGCATCGTTAAACCCGGGCCCATCCTCCGACCGACACCACCGAACAAACGCCTGCCAGCGATCACTGTGCGCTTTAACGGTCCCATAGTGCCCGCCGCCGAACATGTCTTTCAGCGCTTGCGGCCCGGCATAGCTCAACTGCCGACCATAGCCAAAATTGCGTCCGTCCCGTCTACCGACCAATGCCATGATCAAACTCCTCTCGAAGCCAAAACTTTTAAAACTTTCCCCACGTCATCCCGCCAAGAATGTTGAGTGTTATCAGGGATCAAGGCCCCTGCGACCTGTGAGGGTTGTCCACTAACGCGGGACTGACGGCTCTTTACGACCGGGAGCTTGGGCATCTCATGATCTGGCCTCCTGAACACCGTTACCGGTGGGCGGGCGGAGGTTGCATTGGCTGACGAGACCAGCGCCGTGGGATCCTGAGTCAGGTGAAGGCAGTGAGGCGATGACCGGGGCATCCCTGACTGTCAGTCAGGTGCAGTCCATTTCGTGGGCTGCGGCACCATCATCTGCATCGCTGTTGCGGGTGACTTCGGTGTTTGTCACGCCGATTGTCACGAGGGGGAATGCCGCAAAGCCTTGTACGAGTTGGGCTGCAGCAGCGGTAGGAGCGCCCGTCTCTTTCCGGGAGAAAGAGACGGGCGCAGGTTGGCGCAATGAAATGGCCAAGCGGATAGGTTGCTGCAGGGCAGCGATGAAGGGGTATGAGTTGCCGCAGTGGGCACACTGATAAAAGTAGGCATCCATCACATCGCTGTGACCGTGCGAGCCGCCGGACGCTAATCGCACTTTGGGGGAACCACCACGGTGTGGCGTAGCCTTAAAGGTTCTGGCTACCTGGGTTGCTGTCAACGACAGCGCTTTGCCCGATCTTTTCTACGCCTGTGGATAATTCGGGTCAAGACTCCAATTTTCGGGAGTTCTGCGGCTGTGGATGAAATTATCCACCGGTGGAAATCCGTGGTTTTCCACAGACAGTTGGGTGGGCTTTAGATTTTTTAAGTGAGGTCCATCCAAACAGGGCGGCTTTGCAGCCCTGCTTGGATGGACCCGCGTGGACAAGCGGATCGCTGAGATATGAAGACCGAGCGCTTACTCAGTTGCGCCACGTTTTGCTTTTAGGCGAGTGACGTTCGGTCCGGTCTGGTTCGCGAATTCGTGTGGAGTGACATGCTCCTGCCCATTGGCCTCCAGGTACCGGCTCCACCAGTTCATGATCAGCCTGCGCTCCTCAATAAACTCGGCCTTGTGGATGTAAGCGGCGCGGACGTTGTTGCGTTCCTTGTGGCTCATCTGCCTTTCAATGGCGGTCTCGGACCACAGTCCTGACTCGATCAGTGCGCTACAGGCCATCGAACGAAACCCATGCCCGCAGATATCGATTTTGGTGTCGTATCCCATCGTTCGTAGCGCGTTGTTCACGGTATTTTCGGACATGGGTTTCCAGGGTTTGGCATCACCTGCGAAGACCAATGCGAATTTACCCGTGAGTGCATGGATTTTTTCGAGTAGTGCCACTGCTTGCGGCGATAAGGGTACTAAATGGATATCCCCTGCCATCTTCGTACCCCTTGTGGAAAAGGGTACTCCCTCCAGCGCGGGTCGAGTGTCGGGTATCTCCCATGTACCGCGCTTGAGGTCGAACTCGCTCCAGCGTGCGAAACGCAGTTCGCTGGAACGTACAAACACATGCAGCGACAGCATCACCGTCAGACGGGTAAGTGCCCGGCCTTTATAGGTGTCGATCCGCTCCTGCAGTTCCGGCAGTCGCGATAAGGGTAGAGCCGGGCGATGGACCACACGCGGGGCCTTGATCGAGCCTTCGAGGTCGTAAGCAGGGTTTATGGTGATAAGCCGGAGGCGTTTTGCCTCGCGCATGATGCTCTGCAGGTAATTTTGTACCCTTAAAGCAACGTCTATCGTTCCGCGCTTCTTGATCGCTTCCAAGGGCTGCATGAGGTCATGGGTGTCGAGGTCGACAATGGCGCGGGCGCCGATCAGCGGGAATACGTGGGTTTTGAGGCGGCTCATCACAGTCTTGGAGTGGCCCGGCGCCCACTTGGCCGACATTTCCGTGTGCCAGTCCAGCGCAACGCTTTCAAAGGTTCTGCCTTTGATCACGGCTTCCGCCTTGGCTTGGTGCTTGGTCTCTATGGGATCAATGCCATCCGACAGCATTCGCTTGACCTCCAAGCGCTTGCGGCGCGCATCGGCGAGGCCAATGACGGGGTAGTTGCCGAACGAGGTCAGTCCTTCCCGTCCGTCGGGTTTGACGTAACGGAGCCGCCAGCCTTTGCGGCCATTGGGTTGGACTAGGAGGTAGAGGCCATCGCCGTCGAAAAGCTTGTAGGCGCGGTCTGTAGGTTTTGCCAGGCGGCAAGCTGCGTCGGAGAGCGGAGCTGTGGTGCGCGACATAAGGGTACTCCCTTTTATCGAAGTGACCTGTATCCCAAACTCTACCCTTAAAACGGTTGGAATCCACCAGTTTCTGACGGAAACCGATGGAACGCCAAAACGAAAAAACCCGCCAGAAGGCGGGTTTTTCGGGGGTTCCAGAGATTTTGAAAGCCTTCTCTGGAACCTTGTATGGTGCCGGCACCAGGAGTCGAACCCGGGACCTACTGATTACAAGTCAGTTGCTCTACCAACTGAGCTATACCGGCGTGTGGGCGACGATTATAGCGATTGGGTGCGTTCTGTAAACCCCTGAATTCTGACTATTTTTGCACGACCCATGCTCAAGCGCGGCGCAGCAGGGCGCGTACTTTCTGCAAGGCTCGCCACGCACGGCTGTTTTGCATGGCGTGGAGTTGGGCTTCGGCCTGCTCGGCGCGTTGCAGTGCGGCGCTGAGCTGTGGGTTTGCATCGTCGACGGGGTGGCTGAGTTTGTGGCCTTTGCAGAGCTGGAAGCCGTCGAGGTTGCACGGGGGGATGTCGAAGGCGGGTTTGAGGGCCAGGTGCTCTTCGGCGAGGTAGTAGGTGTTGATGCCGTCAAACAGGATGGATTGGTAGCCAGCGTCGGTTACCAGGTTTTCCCAGGTCTGGTCGCGGGCCCATGGGGTTTCGATGAGGATGATCCAAGGGCGCCAGCGGCTGAAGTCCATGCCGCGCAGCACGGTTTCTTCATGGCCTTCGACGTCGATTTTCAGGAAGTGGATGGGGCGGTCCTGGGCGTATTGCTCGCAGATGGAGGCCAGGGTGCGGGATTGGACTGTCTGGGTGCGCACGTCCATGCCGGCGTCGCGGTGTTGTTGGGCGACGCTGGTTTCTACTGTGGATAAGCCTGTGTCGGCGATGGTGTAGAAAGTCAGGCTGTCGGCGTTTTCGCCGGCCACGCATTGCAGGTTGATGTCGTACGGGCGTTGTTGGCAGAGCGCGTCGTAGTAGGCTGGCACCGGTTCGATGTTGATGCCGCGCCAGCCGCGGTCGTAAAACGCGCGGGTGACCGAATCATCTGTCGGATGGTTGGCGCCGACGTCGAGGTAAAAGCCGTTTTCCACCGATTGAAGGGCGCGCCACAGGCGTATGTCTTCGAAGTTTTGTGCGTAGGAAATGAACGTCACGGCCTGTCCTTGAGTGTGTCGGCATGGTGTCAATCACGATACGTGGGGCTGTTGTATAGCACGGGCGCGGTGGACGCAATTATTGGCGCGGGGCAGCACTGAATTCGGCGGTTATGTCGTTTTGCTTAGACGCTTATGCACAACAGGCTGGATGACACGCGGGGTACCTTGCGATTTTGTGACCGCTTTCGCGTTTCGTCGCAAATGCCTGTTTTCATGGTTTTTTATCCATATGAACAAAAAATGACCAATGCTGATTCGGTCAGGAAATCACGGATTTCTTGGATTCGAGTTTATTTCATCAACAGAGTTATCCACAGGCTGTTTCGTCTCAGTAACGCTCTGCCAGCAACAGCAGATTGCGCGGCGTCAGGGGTGTTTCACAGAAGGTGCCAAGGCGAACGTCGTAGCCCTTTTGCGTGAGGAAAAGTGCTCGGTCCAGCACCAGCCAAAGCTCCAGTGGCCGTCGGAAAAGGCCTCGCAGCAACTCCAGGTTGCGCACCTCGGCCAGGCGCTGGTGACCTGCTGCTTCCAGAGCGACCCAATCAGGCGTGCCGACTGTGGATAAGTCTTTCAGGGCCGCCAGATCGGTGCAGTACTGGGCGAAGGATTTTTCCAGCCAGGCGCTGGGCAACGACGGGGTGGGCAGGTAGTCGTCGCACCCTCTGATCTGCCGTTGCAGGAGGTCGAAACCCAGGCGCCAGGCCATGGATTGGTCCCGCTGTCTTCTTACACGCGCGCCAGCGGTGACGGTTTCGGTTTGCGGCAGGCCGAGATCGTCGAGTGATAGCTGTAGGGCAGCGACTTTGGCTGCGTCGGACAGCGCTTGATAGCGCTCGCTGCTGATGCGGTTGTAACAGCATGGCGCGATAGCCAGTTGTGCACAGCCAGCGGCGCTGGCCAGGTGCATCAGGCGCACATGCAGGTCGCCGCAGGCGTGCAAGGCCACGGGGGTGTGTCCCGGATGCAGTGCGTGGGCCGCGTCCGCTGCGAGCACATCTTGTTGCAGGTGCGTGGCCGGCAGGTGATGGCGCTGGCTCAACAAGTGGCCGCTGGCGACCAGCGTAGGATCGTACTCCAGGCAGGTCAGTTGCTGCTCATCGTGCAGCAGGCGCCGACCGAGGTGGCCTTTGCCGGCGCACCAATCGAGCCAGTGGGTCGGCGGGGTGGTGAAGCGCAGGCGGCTGGCGAAGGCTTCGATTTGCTGCCATTTGCGCCCGGGCACGTCGACGTTCAGGCGATGGCTTGGCGCTTCGAGCGTGTTGGCGGGTAATGCTGCGACAGCACTCAACGCGCGAGAGGTAGCGGCCAGTTCCGGGAATGGCGCTGGCGCGTCTTCCATCAACCATGGCTGGTGATGATCGTTTTCCGCCGCTTTCAGCGAACGCTGGCGTAGCCATTGGGCCAATTCCGGGTGGGATGTTTCCCAAGGCAGATGCAGATAGGTGAATGGACGTGGTTTCCACAGCGCCTGGTGCGCTGTGAGAAAAACATCCAACGCCGTGAAGCGGGCGAGCAGTGCCTCGCCCGTTAGACCGCCGCTGTCAGCGTCCTTGGCAGGCATCGACACGCAACCAGCGTTCCAGTTGCTTGAAACCTTGAACCAGGACGAAGGACATCAGCAGGTAGAACATGCCCGCCGCGAAGAAGATCTCCACCGGCATATAGGTCCGGGCAATGATGGTGCGGGCCATGCCGGTGAGTTCCAGCAGGGTCACGGTGCTCGCCAGGGCGCTGGCCTTGAGCATCAGGATCACTTCGTTGCTGTAGGCCGGCAGGCCTATGCGCGCGGCGCGGGGCAGCATGATGTAGAACAGCGCCTTGGGCCGCGACATGCCCAGGGCCCGGGCGGCTTCGATCTCGCCACGGGGGATGGCCTGGATCGCGCCGCGCAGGATCTCGGCGATGTAGGCGGCCGTGTGCAGGGTCATGGTGGCCGTGGCGCACCAGAACGGATCCCGCAGGTACGGCCACAGCGCACTGCTGCGCACGGCATCGAATTGCGCCAGGCCGTAGTAGACCAGGAACAGCTGGACCAACAGCGGCGTGCCACGGAAAAAGAAGATGTAGGCGTAGGGCAATGCCCGCACCTGCCACAGGCGCGAAGAGCGGGCGATGCCCAGTGGAATCGCCAGCAGCAGTCCGGCGATCACGGCGATGGCCACCAGTTCCAGGGTCAGTGTGGCGCCTTGGGCCAGCTTCGGCAGCCACTTGATGATGATGTCCCAGTTCATTGGGTGCTCCTGGTAAATCCACGGGCGGCGCGTCGTTCCAGCAGGTGCATGCCGATCATGGCGAGCACCGTCAGGCCCAGGTACATGAAGGCGGCGACCATATAGAAGGTGAACGGTTGCTTGGATACGGTCACGCCGATTTGCGCATGGCGCATGATTTCTTCCAGGCCGATCACCGAGACCAGCGCGGTGTCCTTCATCAGGATCATGAACAGGTTGCCCAGGCCAGGCAGGGCGATGCGCCACATTTGCGGCATGATCAACCGGGTGAAGATCCGCCACTTCGACAGGCCGAGGGCGACGCCGGCCTCGCGGTGGCCCTTGGGGATCGCCAGGATCGCGCCGCGAAACACTTCGGTGGCGTAGGCGCCAAAGCACAGGCCCAGGGCAATGACCCCGGCGGCGAAGGCATCGAGGGCGAGGTCGGGGTTGCCGAAATACTCACCCAGGGCACGCATCAGGTTGACGGTGCCGAAATAGATCAGCAGTACCCAGAGTAATTCCGGGATGCCGCGAACCAGTGTCGAATAGGTGCCGCCCAGCCATTGCAGCGGCTTGTGCGGCGAGGTCTTGGCCAGGGCGCCGAGCAGGCCGAGTACCAGCCCCAGGCAGAGGGCCGTGAGCGCCAACTTGACGGTCATCAGCGCGCCGGCGGCAAGCGCCGGGCCGAATCCGTAGAGATCGATCATCATGGGTAGGAATTCATATCGCGGCAGGCTTTGCTAAGGGCCGGCGCTGCCAGAGAGCTGCGCCGGCCAGGCACGTCAATATCAATAGATATTGAACGGGAAGTACTTGTCGTTGATCTTTTTATAGGTGCCGTCGGCCACGATTTCTTTCAGGGCAGCGTTCAGCTTGTCGCGCAGCGGATCACCCTTGCGCACGGCGATACCGATCTTGTCGCTTTCCACCACCGGGTCGCCCTTGAATTCGTAAGCACGGCCAGCATCGGTTTTCAGCCAGTCGTAGTTCACGTATTTGTCCGCCAGGATCGCGTCGACGCGGCCGGAGGTCAGGTCCAGGTAGGCGTTATCCTGGGTGTCGTAAAGCTTGGTGGTGATGTCGCTGCCCATTTCATCTTCCAGCCAGGTGCCGGCGAGGGTGGAGCGTTGTGCCCCGATGACCTTGCCGTTGAGTGAGGCTTTATCGGTTTTGAAGTCGACATTTTTTGGCGCGATGAATTGCAGTTTGTTGGAGTAATACGGGTCGGTGAAGTCCACGGCCTGCTTGCGTTCTTCAGTGATCGACAGCGACGAGACCAGGAAGTCGAACTTCTTGGCGTTCAGGGCCGGGATGATTCCGTCCCAGTCGGAAGTGACCACTTCGCACTCGACTTTCATCTTGGCGCAGAGGGCGTCGCCGATGTCTTTATCGAACCCCACGACCTGGCCGCTGGCGTCCTTGTTGTTGAACGGCGGATAGGCCGCTTCGATGCCCATCTTCAGCTTTTCGGCCGCCATGGCGCTGGCCGAAAAGACCAGGCTGGCCGCTGCGGCCAGGAGGAATTTCTTGTAGGTCTGCATGTGTACTGCTCCGTTAGCGGTTGCTGGACATGAATTGTTTGCAGCGCGCCGAAAGCGGGTTCTCGAAGACCTGCTGTGGCGATCCTTGCTCCTCGACCAGGCCTTGATGAAGAAACACGATTTCGCTGGAAACCTGACGGGCGAAGCCCATTTCATGGGTGACCAGCAGCATGGTGCGTCCTTCTTCGGCCAGGGCGCGGATCACACTAAGTACTTCCTGGACCATTTCCGGGTCAAGGGCGGAGGTGGGTTCGTCGAACAGAATCACCTTGGGCTGCATCGCCAGGGTGCGGGCGATGGCGGCGCGTTGCTGCTGGCCGCCGGACAGCTCGGCCGGGTAGGCGTGGCGTTTGTCGGCGATACCGACCTTGGCCAGCAGCGCTTCGGCCACTTCGACGGCTTCGGCCTTGCTCTGGCCAAGCACCCGGCGCGGGGCTTCGATGATGTTATCGAGCACGCTCATGTGCGGCCAAAGGTTGAAGTTCTGGAAGACAAAACCGATCTCGCTGCGCAGGCGATTGATCTGTTTGCCATCGGCGGCCACCAGTTCACCGTTTTTCGCGGCCTTTAGCTTGAGCTCTTCGCCAGCCACCAGGATCTGGCCCTGGTTGGGGTTTTCCAGCAAGTTAATGCAGCGCAGGAATGTGGACTTGCCGGACCCGGAGGATCCGAGGATCGAGATCACATCGCCGTCGCGGGCGGTCAGCGAGACGCCTTTGAGCACCTCCAGCTGTCCGTAGCGTTTGTGCAAATTGCGGATTTCAAGCGCGGGCGTGGCCTGGGCCATGTGCGGTCCTCATGGTATGTGCTCCCTTGCTGTTGGCAGCCTTCCTTGGCGAGGCGGCCAAGCTAGCATGCGTCCGAATGGCCGCCAACAGCGCGACGGGCGGTAAACCGGTGATGTGCGGCAGGTTGTCGCATCGGCACAGCAGACTGTCGCGCCATCAACAACCGAACGGCCGTTTTAACCTTGTTTACCGGTGAAAGCCCCGGGGAGTCGCGTAAAAAAAGGCGCGATGGTGCCAGCTTTGGGCGGGGGTTGGAAGGGTTAACCGGATGAGCGTGCCTATTCCGATTGGCATTCGCCTCAACTTCCAATCGGTCTGAACGTCGGTGTTCATAAATCGATCAAACGAAGAGGCGTCCCATATCAGGAGTTGTTGTCATGAAGTCGCTATTTTGCCTCGTCGTGCTAGGCGCGCTGCTTTTTCCCGTCATGCTCAACGCCACCAACCTCGCTCCTGTAGACAACACAGGCGTCCAAGTCCAACCCATGCAGCAGAACGGCATCACTTACCTGTCCGGCGGCATCGGCGAGGACGAAGCCCGGGCCATCGAGCAGGCCCAGGGTTACAACTTGCACATGACCTTTGCGATCGGCCCGGAAAACAAATACGTCCCGGACGTGGACGTGACCGTGCAAAAGGTATCGGGAGAAATAGTGCTGACCCTCAGCGATACAGGGCCGATGGTTTATGTGCAACTGCCACCGGGCAAGTACAACGTGGTGGCGACGCGCAATGGTGAAGCGCGGCGCGACACGGCTGAGGTAGGCAGCGGGGCCGCGCGCAAACTGGTGTTCCATTGGAACAGTGACGAATAGCCGGCCGGCTTATTCGGCGGCGGATTCTTTTTCCAGGACTTGGCGATAGCGGTCCAGCGCCTCGCTGAAGTCCTTGATGAACTCCGGTGTGCTAAGCCAGCGCTGGGCGGTCTCGCGGTCCATCTCATCGACCCACATGCGGTAGTCCACCAACATGTCGGCGGCCAGGTTGGTCGCCGCCATGCTTTCGTTTTCGGCGTTTTTCAGGTCGAGCAGACCCGGGCGTTCGATGATCATTTCGCTAACATTTGCCAGCAGCGTATCAAGCATTTCACTGCGGCTGACGGCCTCGGCGTCGCGCAACTTGGCGAACAATTCCAGCACGTAGACCGGAGGCTGGGCGGTGGCGTGGGCCGGGTCGCCATACATCGGGATCGATTTGCGCCCGGTCATGCGGATTTGCTTGGCTTTGTCTTTGGCGCGCTTGGCGCGTTTTTGCTGTTTGTTCAATGAGGCCATTGGGCTTCGGTTTCCAATTCGTTAGGGGACGGTGCCCGGCTCAGTCGATTTTCGGCACGGTAAAGCGGAATTCGCTGCCCTGGCCTGGCCGGCTTTCGGCGTGCAGTTTACCGCCATGGGCCTGGACAATCCCCTTGGAAATGTACAGCCCCAGCCCGGTGCCGTTCGGGTTGCCTTCCTTGGTCGTCCAGTAGCGCTCGAAAACATGAGGCAATTGCTCTGGCGCAATGCCTTCACCGGTGTCGCGGACACTGAACACGATCTCGTTACCGACGGACATCGCACTGATCCCCACCGAGCCCTGTTGCGGCGTGAACTTGATGGCATTGCCGATCAAGTTGGACAGTACCTGGAACAGCCGCTCGGGGTCGGCGTTGATCCGCAGGTTGGGTTCGGCATGGAAGGAAATGTCGATGGCCTTGGCGGTGGCCAGCGGTGTCAGCAGCGAACAGGCGTCTTCGAAGATCTGGCTGACATTCATCGGCTGGGGATTGATGGTGTAGCGCCCGGCATCGATGCGCGAGGTGTCGAGCAGGTCTTCCAGCAGCGCGTTCATGCGGCTGGTGGCCTGCTGCATGGTATCGATGGCGGAAGAGATTCGTTTGGAACTGTGGGAGCCGTCGGAGCTGAAGGCCTTTTGCATCATGCCGCAGAGCATGGAAATGACCGTCATCGGGCTGCGCAGGTCATGGGACACCACGGCCACCAGCTCATCGCGGGCTTGCACGGCCTGGCGTTCCTTTTGCACCTGGCGGGCCAGGTCGTTTTCCAGGGCCGAGCGCCGCAGGTCGTTGGCGGCGAACAGATCGCCATGGGTCCATTGGGTGCTGATGCCGGCCATTTCGACTTTCCAGATCTCGAAAGATGTCCGGGGCCGCAGGCGCAGGCCGGTCTCGCTGTTTTCCACGGCCAGGGGTTTTTGCGGGTCGCCGCTCCATTGGAGGGTTTGCTTCACTTCGGGACGGAACCACAGCACGCCGTTTTCCACCGGTTTGGGCAGGTGGATCGCCAACACGCCGCTCGCCACATCCTGATAAGCCTTGGCAGGTGCGAAGACGCTGCCCAGGTTGTGGTGGGCGAACACCGGTTGGCCGGTTTCCAGAATCCATTTGTGCAGCTCGCGGATTTGCTCAGGTTCTGGGCATTGGCCGTGGCGATGCAGCTTGTTGTTCTCGAAAATCGCCACACCGCTGGCCCCTGTCAGGTCCATGAGGCGTTGCGGCTCGTGGGACAAGCCATCGAAGACATTGTCGCTGGACTCGGCCATGGCAGTGGCGAGGACCTTGAGGTCTTCCAACTTGGCGTCCCGTTGCCGGGTGAGTTCCAGGGCCTGCATGGCGCTGATCTGCAGCGACAGCACCTGGCCGATAGTCTGGCAGGCCATGCGCATTTCATGGGGCACCAGCAATGGCTGGCGATTGCCGCAACTGATCAGCCCCCACAAGCGCTCGCCTTCCATCAACGAGATGCTCATGGACGACAGCACGCCCATGTTTTTCATGTACTGACGGTGGATCGGCGAGACGCTGCGCAATGTGGCAAAGCTCAGGTCCAGGGGCGCCAGGGTATCGGGCCGCAGCTCCGGGACCAGCGGTACCGGTGCGTAGTCGGCGTTGGGAATGATACGCAGCCAGTTGGTGCGATACAGCTCACGGGCCTGTTCGGGAATATCCGACGCTGGGAAAAACAGCCCTTTGTAGAGTTCCATTGAAGGTGCGCTGGCCTCGGCGATCACCTGGCCGTGGCCTTCTTCCTCGAAGCGATAGATCAGCACCCGGTCGTAACCGGTCATGGCCTGGATTTCCCGCACGCTGATTTCGTACAGGGCCTGGAGGGTTTTTGCACTTTGCAGGCGTTGCAGCATGCGGCCCAGGTTGGCCTCGCCGCTGACGCCTTCGGGGCGATAGTCGCTCAGGTGCTGTTCCAGTTCGACGATCAGGGCCCCCTGATGGCGATGCACCAGGGCATCAAAGCGCTGCTGGTTCACGACAATGGCCACGGGCACGTTGTCGCTATCCGGGGCGGCGCGACAGGCGACGAGGATCGCCTCGGCCTGTTCCAGCCCCAACAGTGCGTCGAGGGTCTGGCCCAACAGCCTGTGGGGATCGTGCGCCATCAACTGCAACACGTTGGCGCTGACCTGACGGATCACGAAATCGGGCTCGGACAGCATCAACAACACACCATGAGGCTGAATGGCCCCGGGGAAGCGAATCGGTTCGTCTGCGCAATTGGCCAGCAGTTCTTCGAAGGCTTCCTGGTTTTCCGGGGTCATAACAGTACCTTTTGGCTGTCCAGCCAGTGTTCAAAATGAGTGAACGTCGCCTTGGCGGCGCGTGTGACTTCGAGCGTCCGGGCCTCGCCAAGGTTCCTGTCGTCCAGGTATTGGAGGAAATCCTTCCAGCGTCGGCCGGTGAGTTCGCCATACACATTGAGAAAGGCCGCGCCACTGGACGCATCAAGACCGAGCTGCTCGGCCACCCTGCGCCGCAGGATCTGGCCGCCGAGGGTTGCGCCTTCCAACACATAGGAAACGCCGAGGGCGGCGGCTCGGGAGTCTATTCGTGGCAGTGCCTGGCAGGTGGGTAGTGCCTCGATAGCGGCGTCATCCAGGCCCAGAGCCGCGAGATCGGCCCGCAATACCGGGAGTTTGATGCGCAAGGATTGGTCCAGCCCGGTTGGAATCAGCGCCAGCCTGTGAAGCCGCTGCTCCAGGGGCTGATAAAAACCGTAGTAGGCCGCCATCAAGCGCCGGTATAGGTCCAGGTCCAAATCTGGCGAGAAAAACGGCAGGCGTTTTTCCAGGGCGACGTGCAGTTCCGCGGTTTCGGTCCGCAATGTCTGGATCAGGGAAGGGGGGGAAGAGGCCGGTGACATGCGGGATGGAGCTCATTGAGTGGCGCGTTGCTGGAAAAAAAGCGCATCAAGCTTACATGGGTTTTTTGAGTGCGCGACCATTGGGTATCGGCTTTTTATTCCTTGAAGTCGCTGCGCCCGATTGCCCCTTCCTCAAGGCGTGCCTGTTCGCGATCCAGCGCGTTGCGCAGCTCTTCTTCGGTGGGGAGCACCAATTGATACTGGCTGGCGAATAGCTGTTCATTGCCCTGCAACACGGAATAACGCACCACCGACTCATCCTTTTGAGCGCAGAGAATGATGCCCACGGTAGGTTTGTCGTCGGGGCCGCGCTTGAGGTCATCGTAGAGACGCACATACATATCCATCTGGCCGATGTCCTGGTGGCTGAGCTCGCCGCGCTTGAGATCGACGATCACAAAGCACTTGAGCAGGTAGTTGTAGAAGACCAGGTCGATGTAGAAGTCTGTGCTTTCGGTGCTGATGCGCTGTTGGCGTGCGACGAAGGCGAAGCCTTTTCCCAGTTCCAGAAGGAAGCCTTGTAGCTGGTCGATCAAGGCCTGTTCGAGATCGGTTTCCAGCAGCATGCCGGTATTGGGTAGCCCAAGGAACTCAAGGACCACCGGATCCCTGACGATGTCCCTGGGACCGAAATCCAGTTTCTCAAGATTGATGGCCGCTTCCTGCTCTACCGCAGGTCGGTCGCGACTTGCCAGGAGACGTTCGTAATAGAGCGTGCCGATCTGGCGTTCCAACGCGCGGGTGGACCAGTTTTGAGTGACGGCTTCGTTCATGTACCACCGACGTGCATTCGCATCTTCTATGCGTAGCAGCGTTCGATAGTGAGTCCAGCTCAATTCGTGACGCAGTGCGTCACAGATTGGAAACGCCTGATAAAAGAGGCGCATGTAGCGCAAATTTGAAGCATCAAATCCCTTCCCAAACCGCGACGTCAGCACCTTCGCCAGCGACGGTAGCAACCTTGCGCCGTAAGCCGCCCGCTCGGCGCCGCCCTGCTCGAACTCGATGATGTGCCGGCCGATCTGCCAGCAGGTTTGTACCTGGAGCGTATCGATGGCTCGCAGGACCTTCTGGCGAGCCTGACGAATCAGCTCGCCGAGTTCGTTGATCAAGGGGGCAAGCTGTGGGTCATCCTGGGGCAGCAGTGGCGTCATCGCAGTGTCCAGCCATTGAGGGGGGGCGGACCGCAAGGATGCTCCAGGCGACGTCTCGATGATGCCGGACGGGGCTGATTGCTTGGAGGGAAAAATAACTGATTTATGCAGGACGGGGATGACGCCGTCCTATGTCCGTTGGCCTTGGTGCGTAGGAGCTATCCCTACAGCCTGTAGTCAAGCGCGAGTCCCTTCGCTGCTCAGACCTTACCTTGCGCCAGAGCCTGGGATGCGGCGACATAATCAGCCTGGAATTGCTTGCTCTCCACCCAGTCCAGCGCCGTCTGCTCATCGACACCCGTGGTCAGGCGGCGATATTCGATCAGGGCGGTAATGATGAAGTCAGTGGCTTCTTCCTCACCTTCCTGCTCCAGCACCAACTCCAGCAGTGGATGGCCCAGGAAGGCCGTGCACATGGCCTGTTGGCTGATCTTTTCGGCGGCACCCATCAGTTGGAACAGGTCCGATAGGTCCACGGTTTCCAGATCGATGCGCTCATCGTTCGGGTCGAGGAAGTCATTCGGCGCAGTGGCGCGCTTAACCCGGTTCTGCTTGGCTTTCACCTTGGCGCGCTGGTTTCGTTTCTGCTGTTTGTTGACCGATGCCATGGGTCGGTTCCTTGCTGGAAAATAAGGCCACCTATCCTACAGCTTCAACGCGGACGCTTCGAATCTCAATCCACGATGAAGAGCGTAGCCCCCGATGAAGTGGAGGATCGATGAGGTTCGGCCTGGTCGGCGACCTGGTAGCTCATGCCGGCCTTGAGCAAAAATTGCCGACCGTCTTCAAGTTCAGTATTGAGCTCGCCCTTGAGGCAAAACAGGATATGGCCCTTGGTGCACCAATGGTCGGCCAGGTAACCGGCTGTATATTCCACCATCCGTACCCGAATATGCCCGAATTGCCGCGTGCGCCAGTAAGCGGTTCCGGTGATGCCCTTGTGCTCGGTGGGTTCGATGGTTGACCAATCGGTGGTGCCGAAGGGAATGCCGGTGATGTCCATGTCGACTCGCTTGCTGGAGGGGAGCGGACGAATGTAGCTGAGTCTGTGTGGCGGAGAAAGGAATCGTCGGCAACAGGCACTTTGGCAAATGTCCTTCTGATGCCGCTGGCGCCTACATGCTGTCCTGGAGTTTGGCTTGATGAGCCATCCAGCCATGGATATAACTCAATATCTGCTGGGTTCCTGCCTCGGTTTCTACCAACTCGATAGGACGATAGCCATTCAGGTGGATGTTAGGTTGTTCCATCCATTTGAACGCCTTACCTCGATTCCCTCGAATGGGAATAACCAATTCAAGGACCTGTTGTAATAAATCGGGACGTGCATACCAGGACTCTGGTTTTACCGTCGCCTTTCGTCCGGGGATTACTCGAGGTAGCTGACAGGCAGCGAGCTCCGCGTGAGTGATATGAGTACGCACCCAATGAGCCGTGTCGGCTAGCTCGGTATTAGGAATTCGTTCGTGGTTGGTCGTGGGAATAACGACACCCACCCTGACAGTCGTGTGTGTACGAATCATCTGGAGGGCCGGGGCGATATCGGTGTCGTTTGTGACAAACACAGCATGATCAATCGCCCCGGTAATCGCGTCGTGATACGCGTGCAGAGACAGGTTCACATCGCTCTGCTTTTCCTCGATTTTCCAGGCCTGGATTTCTTCGCATTCACGAGGGGCGCGATCCGGATGGCGAGAATCGACAACTTTCACCTTCATCCTATTGACCGCATAGTAGCCTTCCACCAAGTCGATGCGTTCGCCGTACAGCTTGCGCAAGGCCGTGTGATAGCGAGCTTGAGACGAAACTGAGTCCTGTGCTCGTGCCACGGATTCGATGATTTTGGCTGTGAAGAATTTTATCGAGGGGGCGGCAAGCAGTGATGGTTGTCTGACGAGGTTGTCATTGTCCTTGATCAGCACAGATGGCAGGACGTGTTTTTCAAACAGTGGCAATAAATCGAGCCATTTATATGCGGTTCCCCTCAGGCAACCGTAGTAGAAGTTGTAGCCATCGATGTAGATACGGGTGCGCAGAGGTTCGAGCTCGGGCGATCCCTGCATATCTCATGCTCCAGAAACGAAAAAACCGGCTTGCGCCGGCTTTTTCCCCCTCCAACCAGATGGTCAGGCCACACCGGTCACGAGGGTTAGTTGTTGGGGGCAGTATTACGCAGATTCTGCGTGTGACGCAAATTTTCACTGCGTTTGACGCAAACTCGATTCCGGAATGGTAGAGCCCATCAGGATCGGCGTGAGGGAAGAGGTTAATCGCTCACGATGCGGCGATCAAAGACAGAAACGAGCAGCAACACTTATGCTGGCTGGTCCATCAGGGCTGCCCAAAAAAGACTGGCGGGTGGCACAAGGAAACGCGGGCAATAAAAAACCCCGATCAATTGCTTGATCGGGGTTTTCGGTATTTGGTGCCCAGAGACGGAATCGAACCGCCGACACGGGGATTTTCAATCCCCTGCTCTACCGACTGAGCTATCTGGGCAACGGGGCGCATTAAACGGGTTTTTCAGGGGGGCGTCAAGCAAGTTTTCAAAAAATATTTAACTATTACCGTCGCTTACGATTCGCCCCCGCGCTGAACAGCTTATTCGGACGGCGGTACGTAGCCTTCGGCCTTGGCGTATTCTTCGCCGGAAAAGTACTTGTCCATCTCGCCCTGAAGGTATTTGCGATCTTCGGCGTTCATCATGTTCAGGCGTTTTTCATTGATCAGCAGGGTCTGGTGTTTCTGCCAGTCGGCCCAGGCCTTGGCCGAGACGTGGTCAAAAATATCCTGGCCCTTGGCGCCCGGGAATGGAGCACGTTCCAGGGCGGGCAGTTCTTCTTTGTACTTGCGGCACATGATGGTGCGGGTCATTGCAACTCTCCTGCGTTCATTACGGCGGCCGCGCGTTCGAGCAAGGTTTTGACCGGGGCTGCAAGGCCCAGGCGCGGCGGGGTGGCGAGGTTATACCAGAGCCAGTCGGCCTCGGCCACGTGATGGCCGGTTTCCCGGACCCGGACCAGCCAGGGTTCGATCGCCAGCTGGAAGTGGCTGAAGGTGTGCACCAGGCCTGGCATTTCGTGTTGGCTGCCCAATTCCAGCGAGTGTTGCAGGGCCAGGTGCTGCAGGTCGTCGAGGTCGTCGAGTTCCGGCAGGCTCCACAGCCCGCCCCACAGCCCGGTGGAAGGGCGACGGTAAAGCAGGATCGCGCCCTCGTGGTTGGCCAGCATGGGCATCAAGGTGCGCTTTTTCGGCACCTCCTTGCGCGGCTTGGGGATCGGATAGCGGGTTTCCAGGCCCAGCATATGGGCCTCGCAGCCTTGCTTCAGCGGGCAGAGCAGGCAACTGGGCTTGCTGCGGGTGCAGAGCGTGGCGCCCAGGTCCATCATCGCCTGGGTGTAGGCGTTGACGCGGTCCTGTGGCGTGAAACGCTCGGCGGTGGCCCAGAGCTGTTTCGCCACTTTGGGTTCGCCCGGATAGCCCTCTTGGGCGGTGAAGCGCGCCAGCACCCGCTTGACGTTGCCATCGAGGATCGGCGCCCGCAGGCCCATGCTGATGCTGGCGATGGCGCCGGCGGTGGACAGGCCGATGCCCGGCAGCTCGGTGAGTTTTTCCACGTCCCGGGGGAATTCGCCGCCGTACTGCTCGACGACGATTTTCGCGGTCTTCTGCAAGTTGCGCGCACGGGTGTAGTAACCCAGCCCGGTCCACAGGTGCAGCACTTCGTCCTCCGGCGCGGCGGCCAAGGCTTGAACGGTGGGCAGCGAGGCCATGAACCGGTCAAAGTAATTGAGCACGGTACTGACCTGGGTCTGTTGCAACATGATTTCCGAGACCCACACCCGATAGGGCGAGATGGCTTGTTGCCAGGGCAAATCGTGACGCCCGTGGCGGTCGAACCAATCCAGTACCGCGGTGGAAAACTGCTCGGCTCTCATCGCTTGAACAGCCCCTTGAGCGCATCTTTCAGTTCGGGGCTGACCTTGTCGCCGAGCTTCTCATCGATCTTGTCGCCGAGCCGATCGCCGGCCAGCTTCGCCGCGACCTTGCCCAGCCCGTCGTTGTCCAGGCGGCAGGCCTTCGCGCCCAGTTCCAGGGGACCGCGGCAGCGCAACGGCCATTCGACATCGACGTAGCGCTCGTTGACCTGGCAGGCCGGGTCGGGCATGTCGCTCTTGTCGCCTTCGACGATGACGCCGACGCGGTAGTCCATGCCCAGCACTCGCAGGTCGATATCGCCGTTGCCGTTGACGGTCATGCCGGGAATACGGACTTTCAGGTCCGGGTTGTGGGCAACGCCATTGTTGAAGGTGAGATTGCCGTTGAGTTGCTGGAACGGCGTGTCCTTGCCCCGGGGCTCGCCACTGAGGGACTTGCGATTGAGGGTAGCGATGCCTTTGCACAATTGCTGTTCGAGATTGGCATTGAGCAGCATGCCATCGTTGATGACGAACCCGGCGTTGCCGTTGAGGCTGTCGATCAGGGCCTTCTGGCTATTGCCGGTGGCGGTGATCGCGCTGTTGAGCGTGACCAGGCCTTTGACCGGCGGATTCTTGCCCTGGCTTTCGATGATCTTCTCGGCGGGGACCCGGTTGATGCGAGTCTGCAGGCTCAACTGTGGCGTAGGCTGGCGCACATCCAGGGTGCCCTTGGTTTCGAAGTTGCCGCTGTACAGATCACCCCGCAGGTTCTCCAGGGTCAGCAGGCCGCCCAGGCCGGTGGCCTTGAGCGCGGCGTTCTGGATCGGCAGTTTATCGAGGGTCAGTTGCCCGAAGGTCAGGTCGGCATCGAGGTCCAGCTTGCCCAGGCGCTCCACCGGAAACAGCCGATCGTTACTCCAGGCACCCTGGGTCGGAGCGCTCGGCAACGGTGTGCTGCCGGCACCGGCCATGGCGCTGGCTTCGGTGTTGCTGACTTCAGCCTCACGGGCCGCCTTGGAACTGTCGGCTTCGGCGGATTTTGGCGGCAGGTAGCGGTCGACGTTGAAGGTGTCGGCCTTGAGCTGCACGCGCAGGGCCTGCTTGGCAAAGTCTGCCACGGCGATACGGCCGCTGAAGTGGCTGTCGTCGACCTTCAGGTTGATGTCGTTGAATTCGACGCTGCTTGGCGTGCCGGCAATGCGGCTGGCCAATTCGACCTTGCTCAGGCTGCCTTCGGCCATGGCCGGGAGTGTCTGGCCGACGCTGTCGACGAATTTCGCCAGGTCGAACTGGGCGATCGATATTCCACCATTCAATTGCGGGCTCTTGTCGAGGTCGTTGACCTTCAGCTCACCGAGGGCGCGCAGTTGGTTGAGCGACAGCTTGATACCGGTCCATTCGGCAACATTGGCCGCCTTGTCCAGGAACAGTTGGCCTTGGGCGGCGAAGTTCAGGGTCTTGCCCTGCAACGGGTCGCCGGTGGCCTCGCCGGACAGTTTCAGGTCTTCGAACTTGTAGCGCTGCAAGGCGCGCTCGAAGCGCAGTTCGCCGGTCACTTCGGTGCGTACGCGCACGGCCGGCTGGTTGCTGGACAGGAATGCAGTCAGGGTCACCGGAATATTGGTGGAGTCGTGGACCGGGCCGGTGCTCAGTTGGATGCTTTCGGCGGTGAACAGCTTGCCGGTCTGCTCGTCGGTGTATTCGACCCGGGCGTTGTTCACGGTCAGGCTGTCGATGTCCAGGCGGGTCGGCTGGGCAGGTTTTTCTGCCGGGGTACTGGCAGGCGGGGCTGGCTGTTCGGCCGGCGTCGGTGCCGGGGTGTTCGCCGTCGTCGCGGAGGCCGGCGCTTTACCGATGTCTTCCCAGTTTCCGTGACCGTTCTTGTCACGATTGAGCCGCAGGTTCAGGCCTTCGACGCGCACATCGCTCATCTGCACTTCCCGGCGCAGCAGCGGGATCACCCGGACCGAAAGGCCGAGCATCTGCAGGTCGGCGAAAGGTTGGGTTGGATTGGCCAAGGTCGCGACGCTGGCGTCGTGCAACTCCAGGCCCAGCCATGGAAACAGGCTCCAGCCGATATCGCCATTGAGGGTCAACTCGATGTGGGCCTTGTCGCGGGCTATCTGGCGGATCTCTTCTTTGTAGTCGTTGGGATCGAACAGGTGGGTCAGGGCAAAGCCCAGGGCCACAATGATCAGCAACAGCCCGAGAAGTACCAGACCCAGGATTTTGCCGAACGCTTTCATGGGCGAATCCTTGTAGGTTGAGTTCAAAATTTAGCCGCGAGTATAACGCCCCGAGTTGTGGCGCGTTGAGTGATCGTTCTTCCGGCAGGCCTGCCGAACAAAGACCCATGGGGACGGGGCTGGTTTCAGCCCCGGAAAAAATAAATCGTTAGTCCCCTACAGAAAGCGGGCAAGCGTGCGATAAGACAGATGGCACGAAAAAGGTGATATCACTTTGGTTTTTCTGCCACGAGCAAATGGTAACCTTTGCCCGTTCGTCCGTCCTTCTGCGACGTGATGTCGCACACTATGGAGCTTCACCAGAAAATACAGCCATGCCTGCGTGCAATGAAGGCTGAGGGTGATGCGTGGCTGACGAACCATTCCAATAACTGGGGGATACACAATGAGCACGAGCATCACGGCGGGCGGCGTCGCCGACCAGCCAGCGTTCCTCTCCAAGGAACGCATCATCGCCAAGCCGGGTTTCAACCGGTGGCTGGTTCCACCGGCCGCACTGGCCATTCACCTGTGCATAGGCATGGCCTATGGCTTCTCGGTGTTCTGGTTGCCACTGTCCAAAGCCTTGGGAATTACCAAGCCTGTGGCCTGTGCGCCGGATATGAGCTTCATCTCGCAAGTCTTTTCGTCCCAATGTGACTGGCCGATCTCGATGCTCGGCTGGATCTACACCCTGTTCTTCATCTTCCTGGGCTGCTCGGCAGCGATCTGGGGCGGCTGGCTGGAACACGCCGGGCCACGCAAGGCCGGCGTTGTATCGGCCTTGTGCTGGTGCGGTGGCCTGCTGATTTCCGCGCTGGGTATCTATACCCATCAGATCTGGCTGATGTGGGTCGGTTCCGGGGTGATCGGCGGTATCGGCCTGGGCCTGGGCTACATCTCGCCAGTGTCGACACTGATCAAGTGGTTCCCGGACAAGCGCGGCATGGCGACCGGCATGGCGATCATGGGCTTCGGCGGTGGTGCGATGGTCGGTGCTCCGCTGGCTGCGGCGCTGATGAATCATTTCGCTTCGCCGACGGGCGTGGGCGTCTGGCAGAGCTTCCTGGTCATGGCCGCGATCTACTTCGTGTTCATGATCGGTGGCGCCTTGTCGTACCGCGTGCCGCCGACTGGCTGGAAGCCTGAAGGCTGGACCCCGGCACCGAAGAAAGCCGCGAACGCGATGATCACCCATCGCCACGTTCACGTGAATGTCGCCTGGAAAACCCCGCAGTTCCGTCTGGTATGGCTGGTGCTGTGCCTGAACGTATCCGCCGGTATCGGCATCCTCGGCATGGCTTCGCCATTGTTGCAGGAAGTGTTCGGCGGCAAGCTGCTGGGCAATGACCTGCCGTTCGGTCAGTTGGACGCTGTGCAACTGGGCCAGATCGCCGCCATCGCGGCTGGCTTCACCGGTCTGTTGAGCTTGTTCAACATCGGCGGTCGGTTCTTCTGGGCCTCGTTCTCGGATTACCTGGGTCGTAAAAACACCTATTTCGTGTTTTTCGCCCTGGGCTTTGCCCTGTACGCGCTGATCCCGAACCTCGGTCATCTGGGCAGCGTCGCGCTGTTCGTGGCGGCGTTCTGCATCATCCTGTCGATGTACGGCGGCGGTTTCGCCACCGTGCCAGCCTACCTGGCGGACCTGTTCGGTACGCAAATGGTTGGCGCAATCCATGGTCGTCTCCTGACTGCCTGGGCTGCCGCAGGCGTGCTGGGTCCGGTACTGGTGAACTACCTGCGTGAATATCAGCTGAGCATCGGCGTTGAACGTGCCGCGGCCTATGACATCACCTTGTATATCCTTGCCGGCCTGCTGGTGCTGGGCTTCCTGTGCAACCTGATGGTCCGTCCGGTCGCCGACAAGTACTTCATGACCGACGCCGAACTGGCCGCCGAACAGGCGCTGGGCCATGACAAGGGCGCCGACAGTACCACTTCGCTGGAATGGAAAGCCGCACCGGGCACCAAGCCCCTGGCGATCGCCGCCTGGCTGGTGGTGGGCATTCCGTTGGCGTGGGGTGTGTGGGTGACCCTGCAGAAGACGGCGGTGTTGTTCCGCTAAGCGACAATATGGATAGGCCCGAATCCATTGGAGACGGGCCAACCTTGTGGGAGCGAGCTTGCTCGCGATGGGGGCGTGTCAGTCGACATCATTGTCTGCTGACCCACCGCTATCGCGAGCAAGCTCGCTCCCACAGTCGTTTTGGGTGATGGCACAGACTTGTACGCACATGTCTAGCACCGACAGCCCGGGCTTCAGCCCGTCAGTGATGTCACCTCTTTTGTTTCTGTTTGCCGCTCGCGCCCCTATAATGGCTGCCTTTTTCGCCCAATGATTTTGCGGAGCTGGTGATGGCCGAACGTAAGGCGTCTGTCGAGCGCGACACTCTGGAAACCCAGATCAAAGCCTCGATCAACCTAGATGGCACCGGTAAGGCCCGGTTTGATATCGGTGTGCCTTTTCTTGAGCACATGCTGGACCAGATCGCCCGTCACGGGCTGATCGACCTGGACATCGTCAGCAAGGGCGACCTGCATATCGACGACCACCACACGGTGGAAGACGTCGGTATCACCTTGGGCCAGGCCTTTACCAAGGCCATCGGCGACAAGAAGGGCATCCGCCGCTACGGCCATGCCTACGTGCCGCTCGATGAAGCGCTGTCGCGCGTGGTCATCGACTTCTCCGGCCGCCCTGGCCTGCAAATGCATGTGCCCTATACCCGTGCCACCGTCGGCGGCTTCGACGTTGACCTGTTCCAGGAATTCTTCCAGGGCTTCGTCAACCACGCCAACGTGACCCTGCACATCGACAACCTGCGCGGGCACAACACCCACCACCAGATCGAAACCGTGTTCAAGGCGTTCGGCCGCGCGCTGCGCATGGCTGTGGAGCTCGACGACCGCATGGCCGGCCAGATGCCTTCCACCAAAGGCGTCCTGTAATGCAGACGGTCGCGGTTATCGACTACGGCATGGGCAACCTGCACTCGGTGGCCAAGGCCCTCGAGCACGTGGGCGCCGGCAAGGTGCTGATCACCAGCGATGCCGACGTGATTCGCGAAGCCGACCGGGTGGTGTTCCCCGGCGTCGGGGCGATTCGTGATTGCATGGCCGAGATTCGTCGCCTGGGCTTCGACAAGCTGGTGCACGAAGTCAGCCAGGACCGTCCGTTCCTCGGTATCTGCGTGGGCATGCAGGCCTTGCTCGATCACAGTGAAGAGAACGACGGTGTCGATTGCATTTCGCTGTTCCCAGGCCAGGTGAAGTTCTTTGGCAAGGGCCTGCATGAAGACGGCGAGCACTTGAAGGTCCCGCACATGGGCTGGAACGAAGTGAAGCAGGCGGTGGATCACCCGCTGTGGCACAACATTCCGGACCTGGCGCGTTTCTACTTCGTGCACAGCTACTACATCGCCGCCGGTAATGCGCGGCAGGTGGTGGGCAGCGGTCACTATGGCGTCGATTTCGCCGCGGCCCTGGCCGACGGTTCGCGCTTCGCCGTGCAATTCCACCCGGAGAAGAGCCATACCCATGGCCTGCAACTGTTGCAGAACTTCGCGGCGTGGGATGGGCGCTGGTAATGGCCCGCAAGAAACCGCCGATCCTCACCCTCACGCCCGAGCAGGAGAGTGAAGCGAACCGCAAGATCCAGCGGTTCATGGAGAAACGTTTCGAGCTGGACCTGGGCTCGTTCGAGGCGGCGGAAATTCTTGACCTGTTTACCCGCGAAATTGCTCCGCACTATTACAACAGGGCGATTTTCGATGTGCAGGCGCACCTTAAAGAAAGGTTCGAAAGCATTGAAAGCGACTTGTGGGCGCTCGAGAAAAACTGATTCCCGAGCCAAGCTGAATACTCGTATTTAAGGGTTTGCCAGATGCTGATTATCCCCGCTATCGATCTCAAGGACGGCGCTTGCGTACGTCTGCGCCAGGGCCGCATGGAAGACTCCACGGTGTTTTCCGATGACCCGGTGAGCATGGCCGCCAAGTGGGTGGAAGGCGGCTGCCGTCGCCTGCATCTGGTCGACCTCAACGGCGCCTTCGAAGGGCAGCCGGTCAATGGCGAAGTGGTCACGGCCATCGCCAAGCGCTATCCGAACCTGCCGATCCAGATCGGCGGCGGCATTCGCTCGCTGGAAACCATCGAGCACTACGTCAAGGCTGGCGTGAGCTACGTGATCATCGGCACCAAGGCCGTGAAAGACCCGGCTTTCGTCGCCGAAGCCTGTCGCGCGTTCCCTGGCAAAATCATCGTTGGCCTGGATGCCAAGGACGGTTTCGTTGCCACCGATGGCTGGGCTGAAATCAGCACCGTGCAGGTCATCGATCTGGCCAAGCAGTTCGAAGCCGACGGCGTGTCCTCGATCGTTTATACCGACATCGCCAAAGACGGCATGATGCAGGGCTGCAACGTGCCGTTCACTGCGGCGCTGGCCGCTGCCACCAAGATCCCGGTGATCGCTTCCGGCGGTATCCATAACCTGGGTGACATCAAGTCGCTGCTCGACGCCAAGGCGCCGGGCATCATCGGCGCAATCACCGGCCGTGCGATCTATGAAGGCACCCTCGACGTCGCTGAAGCACAAGCTTTCTGCGATTCGTACAAAGGCTGAGGACTGACCATGGCGCTGGCCAAACGCATCATCCCTTGCCTGGACGTGGACAACGGCCGGGTGGTCAAGGGCGTCAAGTTCGAGAACATCCGTGATGCCGGCGACCCGGTGGAAATCGCCCGTCGCTACGATGAGCAGGGTGCGGACGAGATTACCTTCCTCGACATCACGGCCAGCGTCGATGGCCGCGACACCACGCTGCATACCGTCGAGCGCATGGCCAGCCAGGTGTTCATCCCGCTGACCGTGGGCGGTGGCGTGCGCACCGTGCAGGACATCCGCAACCTGCTCAATGCCGGGGCGGACAAGGTGTCCATCAACACTGCCGCGGTGTTCAATCCGGAATTTGTCGGCGAAGCGGCCCAGCACTTCGGCTCGCAGTGCATCGTCGTGGCCATCGACGCGAAGAAGGTCTCCGGCCCGGGCGAAACCCCGCGCTGGGAAATCTTCACTCACGGCGGGCGCAAACCCACGGGCCTTGACGCCGTCGAGTGGGCGAAGAAGATGGAAGGCCTCGGGGCCGGTGAAATCCTGCTGACCAGCATGGACCAGGACGGCATGAAAAACGGCTTCGACCTGGGCGTGACCCGCGCCATCAGCGATGCGCTGGGCATTCCAGTCATCGCTTCCGGCGGTGTTGGCAACCTGCAGCACCTGGCCGACGGCATTCTTGAAGGTCACGCCAGTGCGGTATTGGCGGCGAGTATTTTCCACTTCGGTGAATACACCGTGCCGGAAGCCAAGGCCTACATGGCTCATCGCGGTATCTGCATTCGCTGATCGCTGGACACCATGGCGGGCCCAAGGCACTCTTGGGCACACCATGGATTGCGGTAGCCCGACATGCTCAAACGCCTCGTTCTTGCCTTTGCCGGTGCCACGTTGCTGCTCGCAGGCACCGTCCGTGCGGCTGATACATCGCTGGTGTTGCTGACGGAAAACTTCCCCCCGTACAACATGGCCAAGAACGGCAAGAACTTCGCTCAGGACGAAAATATCCAGGGCATCGCCGTGGACATCGTCCGCGAAATATTCAAGCGCGCCGATATCTCCTATAGCCTGACGCTGCGTTTCCCTTGGGAGCGCATCTACAAACTCGCCCTGGAAAATCCGGGCTACGGAGTGTTTGTCATGGCGCGGTTGCCGGAGCGTGAAAAGCTGTTCAAATGGGTCGGCCCCATCGGTCCGGACGACTGGATCTTGCTCGCCAAGGCCGACAGCAAGATCACCCTCGACTCGCTGGAGCAGGCGCGCCAATACAAGATCGGTGCCTACAAGGGCGACGCGATCGCCGAGACGTTGGCCAAGCAAGGGCTGAAGCCGATGGTCGTGCTGCGCGATCAGGACAATGCCCGAAAGCTGGTCAATGGCCAGATCGACCTATGGGCCACCGGTGACCCGGCCGGGCGGTACCTGGCGCGACAGGAAGGGGTGGACGACCTCAAGACCGTGCTGCGTTTCAACAGTGCCGAGTTGTACTTGGCGTTGAACAAGGAAGTGCCTGACGACGTGGTGGCCCGGCTGCAAAAGGCCTTGGATGAGCTGCGCAAGGAAGGTGAAGTGGACGCGATCATGGCGCGGTATCTCTAAGGGTTTTACTCGCCGTGCGACCGCCATCGTCGGATCGCCGCCCGGAGCAAGCTCGCTCCCACAATGGTTTTGCACCGGACACAATATTTGTGTTCGCAGCAGATCCCCTGTGGGAGCGAGCTTGCTCGCGATGGGCTGCTACCGATAAACCCCATCTTTCCCATGCCCAACCATCGCCCGGTTGCTGCGCAGGCTGATCATCGACTTGATGTCGATCCATTCGATGCCCTGGGCCTTGAGCTTGGGCAGTTCGCGTTCGAGCACGGCCAGGGTCTGCGGGTAGGGATGGCCGATCATCACGGCCGAGCCTTGCCGGCGGGCCAGGTCAATGGCGATCTGGAGCTGGCCGGCTATGGCCGCTTCGGTGCGCTCGTCATCCAGGAACACATCCCGCGACACACTGGCGAGGCCGATCTTCTGCGCTTCGGCGGCGGCGACGGTCTGGGCGCTGGTGCGGCTGTCGACGAAAAACTTGTGACGCTGCTGCAAATTCGCCATCAGCCAGGCCATGGCCTGGGGTTGGGCGGTCATGCGGCTGCCCATGTGGTTGTTGATCCCGCTGGTATAGGGCACGGCGGCGAACGCGGCGTCCAGGCGTTTGCCCAGTTCTTCGATGGGCAGTTCCGGATGCCAGGCGAATGGCCCGGTGGCCGGGTCCATGGGCATGTGGAGCATGACCAGCTTGCCGGCGCGATGGGCTTCGCGGGCGAATTCGGCGGCATGGGGCGTGTCGGGCATGATTGCGGCGGTGACCGGACCGGGGAGGGCCAATACCCGGCGATCCCGAGGCAGGTTTTGCCCCAGGTCGTCGATGATCAGGCTCAGGTACGCCTTGTGCGGCGAAGAAGGTGTGGCGGGGGCCGCGTTAACGGCCCCCGCCAGCAGGCACAGCAGGACGAAGGTAAACCGCAGGACCATCTCAGCGGCCGGACGTGATATTCAACCCCTTGAGCAAGCTCAAGGCCTGGGCCAATTGATAGTCGTCGTCCTGCGGCATTGGCTTGGCCTTGGCGCCGGAGCCGGTCGGTTTGTCGGCGCCGCCGTTGCCATTGCCCAAGTGACCCTGCAGGTCGGCTTCCTTGAAGTATTCGCTATCCGCCTCGCTAGTGATCTTGGCCTTGCGCACTTCGATGTCCGGGACGATGCCCTGGGCCTGGATGGAGCGGCCGTTAGGCGTGAAGTACAGCGCGGTGGTGATCTTCAGGGCGCGCTCGTTGTTCAGTGGCAACACGGTCTGCACCGAGCCCTTGCCGAAGCTGGTGGTGCCCATGACCACGCCGCGTTTCTGGTCCTGCAGGGCGCCGGCGACGATTTCCGAGGCCGAGGCACTGCCGCCGTTGATCAGCACTACCAGTGGCACGGCTTCGCTCAAATCGTTGCCAGTGGCCGAGAAACGCAGTTCGGAATTGGCGATGCGCCCCTTGGTGTAGACGATCAGGCCCTTGGTGATGAAGTGGTCCACCACTTCCACGGCCGATTGCAGCACGCCGCCGGGGTTGTTGCGCAGGTCCAGGACCAGGCCGTTGAGTTTCTTGCCGTTGTCCTTGCGCAGCTTGGCCAGGGACTTGGCGACTTCTTCGCCGGTCTTGACCTGGAATTGGGTGATGCGGATATAGCCGTAGCCCGATTCCAACAACTGGCTCTTCACGCTCTTGACCTGGATGACCGCCCGGGTGAGTGTCACATCGAACGGCGTGCCGCCGTCGCGTACCAGGGTCAGGGTGATCTTCTGGCCGATCTTGCCGCGCATCTTGTCCACGGCTTCGGTCATGCTCTGGCCGCGGGTCGGTTGGCCGTTGATCTTGACGATGAAGTCACCAGCCTGGATGCCAGCCTTCGAGGCTGGCGTGTCGTCGATCGGCGAGACGACCTTGACGAAACCGTCTTCGCTGCCGACTTCGATGCCCAGACCGCCGAACTCGCCGCTGGTGCTTTCCTGCAACTCGGCAAAATCCTCCGGCCCCAGGTAGGCCGAGTGCGGGTCAAGATTGCTGAGCATGCCTTTGATGGCGTTCTCCAGCAGCATCTTGTCATCCACGGGCTCGACATAGGCGGCCTTGATCCGGTCCATGACCTCGGCAAAGGTGCGCAGTTCGTCCAGCGGCAGCGGCGCCTTGGTGGTCGCGGCGGTGGCGGCGGGTGCCGATGGGGCCGGTTCGGCGGCAAAAGCCAGGGGCGCACCGATCACGAGGGCGATCGTCAGGGCCAGCGAGGTGAGGCGGGACAAATGCAGCATGTCGAACGAACTCCTTAATAGGATGGGCGCGCTATCCTTGCGCACGACACCATTGGGCCGGGTCACTGGGGCGACCCTGCTGACGAATAGCGAAATACAGCGCTGGCGTATCCTGCCCGCCACTGTTGCCGACCGTGGAGATGGACTCACCGGCCTTGACCACATCGCCCGCCGCCTTGAGCAGCGTCTGGTTGTGGCCGTACAGGCTCAAGTAACCGTTGCCGTGATCGAGGATCACCAACAGGCCGGCGCCACGCAACCAGTCGGCGAATACCACGCGCCCGCCATGCACGGCATGCACCTGGCTGCCGGCGGAAGCGCTGATCATGACCCCGTCCCACTTGGTGCGGGTGTCGTCGCCGCGGGTTTCACCGAAGCGCGCAAGCAATCGACCATTGACCGGCCATGGAAGTTTGCCTCGGGCTGAAGCAAAAGCACCGCCGAAGGTTTCGCCATCACTGGAAACCAGCGCGCCGGGGCTGGTTTTTGCCGGTTTGCGCGGGGCGTCGCCGGCGTCTGCGTCGGCCTGGGCTTCACGTAAGCGCTTTTTTTCGGCTTCCTGCTGGGCGATCAGCGCTTTCTGACGCGCTTCTTCTGCCTCTCGAGCCTGGCGGGCCAGGGTTTCCTCGATGGTTTTCAACACATTGGCCAGTTCGGCCTGGTCCTGCTCGCGAGCCTTGAGCTTGCTGTCGCGGGCCTTCACGTCGTCATTGAGCTTGGCCAGGGCCACCTGGCGCTCCTTGCGAACCTTCTCGAGTTCTTCACGCTGGGTGTCGAGGCTGCTTTTCTGCACCAGCAACTGGGCTTGTTGCAGCTCGATGTCTTTTTCGACATTGGCCAGTTGGCGCAGGGTTTCGTTGAAATTCTTGAGTTGCTCCAGGCGGGCCTGGCTCAGGTAGTCGTAATAAGTGAGGGTGCGGGCGAATTTCTCGGGGTTCTGTTGGTTGAGCAGCAGCTTGAGGTATTCCTGGCGACCGTTCTGGTAGGCGGCCCGGGCCTGGATGGCGATCAGCTTTTGCTGCTCAGTGCGCGCGCCCTGGAGTTTTTTTTTCTCTCCATCGAGCCGCTGCAGCTCGGATTCGCTTTTCTTCAGCTCTTTTTGCAGGGCGTCGACCTGCTTCTCCAGCTTGCCCATCTCGGTTTCGGTGCCGCGCAGGTCTTTCTGCACGCTGGATTTTTCTTCCTGCAACTTGCCCAGCAGCTTTTTCAGCTCGGCAATGTCCTGGCGCGTGGCTTCCAACTGCTGTTGGGTTTGCGCGCGCTCGTCGGCAAAGGCCGGTTGAAGCAGGCAGGTCAGAGCGAGGGCTATCAGGACGCGAAGCATAGAGGCGGGCGACACCAGGGAAAGGGACGGCCTAGTATGCCCGCCCCACGCTGCAAAAAAAACGCCCATTTGGGGCTGTGTGATAACTGGCCGAAAAAACACCTTGAACCCTGTGGGAGCGAGCTTGCTCGCGATGAGGCCATGACATCCAACATAGATGTTGACTGTAATACCGCTATCGCGAGCAAGGTCGCTCCCACATTGGTATGTGTTGGGTCAGACCAGGATCGAAGTCCCGGTCATCTCCGCCGGCTTCTCCATGCCCAGCAACATCAGCATGGTCGGCGCTACGTCAGCCAGCACGCCGCCGTCGCGAACCTTGAAGTCACGCTTGCCGACATAGATGAACGGCACCGGCTCGGTGGTGTGGGCGGTGTGGGCCTGGCCGGTGGATTCGTCGGACATCTGCTCGACGTTGCCGTGGTCGGCCGTGATCAACGCTTCCCCGCCGACTTTTTCCAAAGCCTCGACGATGCGACCCACGCAGGTGTCCAGGCATTCCACGGCCTTGACTGCCGCCTCGAACACGCCGCTATGGCCCACCATGTCGCCGTTGGCATAGTTGACAACGATGACGTCGTAGCGCTGGTTCTCGATGGCATCGACGATGCGGTCGGTCACTTCCGGCGCGCTCATTTCCGGTTGCAGGTCGTAGGTGGCGACTTTTGGCGACGGGATCAGGATGCGTTCCTCACCCGGGAAAGGTTCTTCACGGCCACCGGAGAAAAAGAACGTCACGTGGGCGTACTTTTCGGTCTCGGCGATGCGCAGCTGGGTCTTGCCGTTTTTCGCCAGGTAGTCGCCGAGCACATTTTCCAGGCTGCCGGCGGCGAAGGCCGATGGCGCGGGAATGCTGGCGGCGTATTGAGTCAGCATCACGAAACCGGCCAGTTTCGGCTGGCGGGCGCGTTCGAATTCCTTGAAATCGTCTTCGACAAATACGCGGGTCAGTTCGCGGGCGCGGTCGGCGCGGAAGTTCATGAACACCACGGCATCGCCGTCTTCGACTTTAACCGGCGCGCCGAGGGTGGTGGCCTTGACGAATTCGTCGCTTTCGCCGCGCTCGTAGGCGGCTTGCAGGCCTTCTTGCGCGGTGGCGGCGTGAAACTCGGCATTGCCATCGACGATCAGGTTGTAAGCCTGGGCGACTCGGTCCCAGCGGTTATCCCGGTCCATGGCGAAGTAGCGACCGATCAGGCTGGCGATCCGGCCTTTGCCCAGCGCCTTGAACGCGTCGTCCAATACTTTGATCGACGACTCGGCGCTCTTCGGTGGCGTATCGCGGCCATCGAGAAAGGCGTGCAGATAAATATTTTCAGCACCGCGCTTGGCAGCGAGTTCGGCCATGGCGACCAGGTGGTCCTGGTGGCTGTGCACGCCGCCGTCGGACAACAGGCCCATGAAGTGTACGGCCTTGCCGGCGGCCACGGCTTTATCCACGGCGGCGCAGATGGTCGGGTTTTCGAAAAATTCGCCGTCGCGGATCGATTTGGTCACGCGGGTGAAGTCCTGGTACACCACACGGCCTGCGCCGAGGTTCATGTGGCCGACTTCGGAGTTGCCCATCTGCCCGTCCGGCAGGCCGACATCCATGCCGCTGCCGGAGATCAGGCCGTTGGGTACGGTGGCCCACAAACGGTCCAGCACCGGCTTGTTGGCCGAATACACGGCGTTGGATTCGTGGCTGTCACTGTGACCGAAGCCGTCGAGAATCATCAGGACCAAAGGTTTAGGCGTGGTAGTCATGGAATCCACTCGTGGCGGGTTAAAAGAAGACGATGGAAAAGGGACGGGCAGTTTAAAGGTAAGTTCCGACGGCGTCACCGCCGGGCGGGGTTTGGCCGGCCTTGCGTGCTGTGTATACTGGCCGACATTTTAACGCCCTGGAACCTCCTTCGATGGTTGCTCACCTGATTGAATTTGCCACTAACCACTACATTCTCGTCGGTATCTTCGTCGTACTGCTGGCGTTGCTGGTTGCCCACACGATGCAGGGCGGCGGACGCAGCCTGAGCACCGGCGAGCTGACCGCGCTGGTCAACAAGGACGCCGGCGTCGTGGTCGATATCCGCCCGAGCAAGGACTACGCCGCCGGTCACATTGTCGGCGCGCTGAACATTCCTCAGGACAAACTGATCGCTCGTGCGGCCGAACTGGAAAAACACAAGGCCAAGACGCTGATTCTGGTGGACGCCCAGGGCCAGCAGGCCGGTACCCTTGCCCGCGAACTGATGAAGTCCGGCTTCACCGCCGCCAAACTGTCCGGTGGCGTTGCGAGCTGGAAAGCCGACAATCTGCCCCTGGTGAAGTGACATGCCCCACGTAGTTGTCTATTCCAGCGATTACTGCCCTTATTGCTCCCGAGCCAAGCACCTGCTCCAGAACAAAGGCGTGGCTTTCGAAGAGATCAAGGTCGACGGCAAGCCGCAACTGCGCGCCGAAATGACCCAGAAGGCCCGGCGCACCTCCGTGCCGCAGATCTGGATCGGCGACACCCACGTGGGCGGTTGCGATGACCTGTTCGCCCTGGAGCGCGCCGGCAAGCTCGACGCGCTGCTCAAGGCCTGAATTCCCAATTAATAGAACCTGAAAGTAAGAAGGATCTGCGATGACTGACCAACAGAACACAGCTGCCACTGAAGAAGAAGCCGCACCGCAATTCTCCTTGCAGCGCATTTACGTTCGCGACCTGTCTTTTGAAGCCCCGAAAAGCCCGGCGATCTTTCGCCAGCAGTGGGAGCCGAGCGTAGGCCTGGACCTGAACACCCGTCAGAAAGCCCTGGAAGATGACTTCCACGAAGTGGTGCTGACCCTGTCGGTGACCGTGAAGAACGGTGACGAAGTGGCGTTCATCGCCGAAGTGCAACAGGCCGGTATCTTCCTGATCAAGAACCTGGACGCCGCTTCGATGAGCCACACCCTGGGCGCGTTCTGCCCGAACATCCTGTTCCCTTACGCCCGCGAAACCCTGGACAGCCTGGTGACCCGCGGTTCGTTCCCGGCCCTGATGCTGGCTCCGGTGAACTTCGATGCCCTGTACGCGCAAGAACTGCAGCGCATGCAACAGGAAGGCGGCGCGACCGTTCAGTAAACGGCGCTCCAACGCCTGAATACAAAACCTGTGGGAGCGAGCTTGCTCGCGATGGCGGTGTATCAGTCGACATCAAAGCTGACTGACCCAATGCTATCGCGAGCAAGCTCGCTCCCACAGGTGTTTCTGGCTGGCAGCCAGGGCTCAGGCGAAGCCGTTCTGCCGCCACGCCTCATAAACCGCCACCGCCACGGTGTTGGACAGGTTCAGGCTGCGGCAGCCTTCGCGCATTGGCAGGCGCAGGCGCTGCTCGGCGGGCAGGGCGTCCAGCACGTCAGCCGGCAGGCCACGGCTTTCCGGGCCGAACAGGAACGCATCACCAGCGACGAAGCTGGCGTCATGGAACGGCCGCGAACCCTTGGTGGTAAAGGCGAACAGGCGCGGATGCCCGAGGCTCTCCAGGCAACTGGCGAGGTCGGCGTGACGCTGCAAGGTGGCATACTCGTGATAGTCGAGGCCGGCCCGGCGCAAGCGCTTGTCGTCCATGTCGAAGCCCAGCGGTTCGATCAAATGCAGGTGGCAGCCGCTGTTGGCGCACAGCCTGATGACGTTGCCGGTATTGGGCGGTATTTCCGGTTGAAAAAGGATGACGTGAAACATGCACGGCTCCGCAGATAAAGATGAGCGGCATTCTACGCCGCAAACCGACCGACGTTCGAAGCTATTGCCTCGGGTGATGGGGTCGTTGGCGATCGTCGGCATGATGGTGGGGCTGATGATCGGGCGCCTGACCACGCCCGACCCGAGCGCGTTGCAACAGGTCGAAGTGACAGACGGGGCGCTGGTGGCCTGGTTCAACAATGAACCCAAGCTCCATGGGGAAATCGTCGACGGCTCGGTGGCGCTGCTGCTCCAGGCAGAAGGCCGGCCGCAGAAGGGCCAGTTGAAAGTCAACGGCAAGGACGTGAACTGGCGGGTGCGCTTGAGTGACAAGGGGTTGTTGCTGACGCTGGTGGCGGCGCGTCCGTTGCGAGGGGAGTGGACCGGCAGCGAAGTCGATGACCGCTGGCGGTTGGAGATCCGTCTCCAGGAGCAATAAAAGAGGGAATCCCCGGCCTGCCTGTACCAAGGTCCCCAAAACGGGAGGGCTCGCGCTGAGCGCGTGGCCCTGGGTGTAAAGAAGGGAAACCTTGACCTGCCTGTATCAAGGCCCCCAAAACAGTGGGCTCGCTGAGCCCGTATAAAATGGGAATCCCCGGCCTGCCTGTACCAAGGTCCCCTAAACTGGGTAGTGATCTAGCTATTGCAGGGGGCGTGCCAGTTTTAAATGGTTTGTCACAAAAAGACCGCTGGTGATGTGAAAAGCCCCGTATTCCGGGGCTTTTGCTTTTGTTTGTGCGTTTTTTTTCGAGCTGTGCCGATGGGGTTTGGCTTGTGGTGCATGTGCAATTGCGGTTCGCAGTGCATTGATGCGGTGCATGAAGCCTTTAAAAGCATCGTCGGATCGCCGCCCGGAGCAAGCTCGCTCCCACGGTAGCTCTGTGTCGTTCACAAAACCTGTGGGAGCGAGTTTGCTCGCGATGGGGCCTCCAAATTCAGCGAAGGGTCAAAGGCTGATCAGCCCTCATCCCCGTCATCATCATCCCCACCATCGACCTTCATCCCCAATTCCTTGATCTTGCGGGTCAAGGTATTGCGGCCCCAGCCCAGTAGCACGGCGGCGTCGCGGCGGCGGCCGGCGGTGTGCTTGAGGGCGGTTTCGATCATGATCCGCTCGAAGCTGGGCACGGCACTGTCCAACAGGCTCGACTGGCCACGGGCCAGGGCCTGGTCGGCCCACTGGCGCAGGGCTTGTTCCCAGTTGGTCACCGGGGCCGAATCCTGCGGCAGGCTCAACAGCTCCGGCGGCAGGTCGCTGATGTGCACCTCGCGACCCGAAGCCATCACCGTGATCCAGCGGCAGGTGTTCTCCAACTGGCGCACGTTGCCCGGCCATGGCAGGTTCTTGAGGTATTCCTCGGTTTCGCTCTTGAGCAGCTTGGGCTCGACCGCCAGTTCCTGGGCCGCGCGGCTGAGGAAGTGCCGGGCCAGGGTCGGGATGTCTTCACGACGGTCCGCCAGGCGCGGGATATGGATGCGGATCACGTTCAGGCGATGGAACAAGTCCTCACGGAATTTGCCGGCGTGCACCAGGGTTTCCAGGTTCTGGTGGGTCGCGGCGATGATGCGCACATCGACCTTGACCGGCGTATGGCCGCCGACCCGATAGAACTCGCCATCGGCCAATACGCGCAACAGGCGGGTCTGGGTGTCAGCCGGCATGTCTCCGATTTCATCGAGGAACAGCGTGCCGCCGTCGGCTTGCTCGAAACGCCCACGGCGCAGGTTGGCCGCGCCGGTGAACGCGCCTTTCTCGTGGCCGAACAGTTCGGACTCCATCAAGTCCTTGGGAATCGCCGCCATGTTCAGCGCGATGAACGGCGACGCCGCCCGTGGACTGTGGCGATGCAGGGCGTGGGCCACCAGTTCCTTGCCGGTGCCCGACTCGCCGTTGATCAGCACGGTGATGTTGGAGTGGCTCAAGCGCCCGATGGCGCGAAACACTTCCTGCATCGCCGGAGCTTCGCCGATGATTTCCGGGGTGCGGGCCAGGGCCGGCACTTCTTCCAGGCCCTGCTGCTCCTGGGCGTGCTGGTTGGCGCGCTTGACTAGCGACACCGCTTCGTCGACGTCGAATGGCTTGGGCAGGTATTCAAAAGCGCCGCCCTGGTAAGACGCCACGGCGCTGTCCAGGTCGGAATGGGCGGTCATGATGATCACCGGCAGGCGCGGATGCTGTTCGCGAATTCGCGCCAACAGATCCAGGCCGCTGGCGCCCGGCATGCGGATGTCGGAGATGATGACGTCCGGTTGCTGACGCGCCAGGCGACTCATCACCCCGTCGGCGCTGTCGAAGCTCTGGGTGGTCATGCCTTCCTGTTGCAAGGCTTTTTCCAGGACCCAACGGATAGAACGGTCGTCATCGACGATCCACACGGTTTCACTACGGCTCATGTCGATGTGGCTCCTTGTTCCAGTGGCAGGAAGATCGAGAAGGTGGTGTGGCCGGGGTGGCTCTCACATTCGATCAAGCCCTGATGCTGACTGATGATGTTCTGGGTAATGGCCAGGCCCAGCCCGGTACCGTCCGGACGGCCGCTGACCATGGGGAAAAAGATGGTTTCCTGCAGCTCGGCTGGGATGCCCGGGCCGTTGTCGATGATTTCGATCTTGGTCACCAGGCGATGGCGCACATGGCCGATGGTGAATTGGCGCATGGCGCGGGTCCGCAGGCTGATGCGGCCCAGGCGCAGTTCGTTCTGGCTGCTGATGGCCTGCATGGCGTTGCGCACGATGTTCAGTACGGCCTGGATCATTTGTTCGCGGTCGATCAAGACATCGGGAATGCTCGGGTCATAGTCGCGCACCAAGGTGATGCAGCCCTGGCTTTCGGCTTCCACCAGGCTGCCGACACGTTCCAGCACTTCATGGACGTTGCACATCGCCAGGGATGGCAGCTTGTTCGAGCCAAGCATGCGGTCCACCAGGTTCCGCAGGCGGTCGGCTTCTTCGATGATGACGTTGGTGTAGTCCTTGAGGCTTTCTTCCGGCAGTTCGCGGGCGAGCAACTGCGCCGCGCCACGTATCCCGCCGAGGGGATTCTTGATCTCATGGGCGAGGCCGCGCACCAGCATCTTGCTGGTTTCCTGCTTGGACAATTGCGCCTCTTCCTTGGTGATGCGCAGCAGCCGATCACGGGGATGGACTTCCAGCAGCAGCAAAGTGGCACCGTTGTTCAGGATCGGCGTGACTGCGTAATCCACGGTCAGGGTCTGGCCGGTCAGGGCGGTGAGCATCGCCTCACGCTTGGTGAACGGGTGGGCCTGCTCCACCGCTTGGCGCAGGGAGTTGAGCGCTTCGGCGGATTCGGTGAACAGCTCGCTGATGAACTGCCCGTGACTGCGCTGGCCGCTGACGGCCAGGAGCATCTCCGCCGCCGGGTTCATATACTCGAGGCGCAATTCTGCGTCGAGCAGGATGGTCGCGGTGGTGAGGTTGTCGAGCAGCAAGCGGTGTAGTGCGTCGCTAATGGTCATCAGGACCTCTTTTGGAGCGTAGCAACTGGGGACCGATCCCAAATTGCGCGCGCGATTAATGCGCTGTTGCGAGGAAAATGCAAAAACCAAACCAAGGCTCCGAAAAGAAGCGTTTAGAGCCTCAAAAGGGTGTTTTTCGGTCGGTTGCGTGGCGTTCTGCCAGCTTTTTCGGGTACTTTCGAACCAAAATGGGTTTTGGATCTGGGTATCGTGCAAGCTATTGCACCAATATAGTGCGTCGGTCTGGGTGGTGTTAGAAGAACGGCAAGATGCTGCTTTTTTCTTCTTCAGGTTTTTCGGCGAGAGGGCACTCGGGCCGTTGACCGTAGTCGGCCGTGGCGCAGGGCTTGATGCGGCGCTTTTGCGCCAGGGACATGCGCTGCATGTGGAAGGGCTGGTTGGCGGTGCGCTCGACGATGCGGTCCTGCTCGTCAAGGATTTCCACCGCCAGATGATGGCTGCCCCGGTCGATGTTACTCAAGGCGAATACCGGGCTCGGCCCCGGCGCGCCCGTCGGCTGGCCGTCGAGCAACAGCCGGTAGCGGTGGCCTTTTTTAAGGCCGGGCTCGCTGGTGACGCTGACGATCAGTTCGCCTGCGGTGCTGCGTATTGTCGCGTCCGGCTCGGGTATCAACAGCCGGAGCATTTCGTAATGGAACAGCGGCTCGGGCCGGGCTTCGGCCGCAGGCGCCGAGGGTGTGCTCGCCGGCGGCGTCGGCATCCGGTTGCCGGGTGACACTTGGACTTTCTTTGCGTTGCCAGGGCGCGGCTGATCGGTGAACACACGATTACCCTGGGCATCGATGTAGGTGTAGACCTGCGCCACCCCGGGCAGCGCCGCCAATGCCAGGCCAAGGGCGAGCCACCAGCGGATCATGGTCGGTGCACCCGTTGCACGGTGAACGTGACGGTTTCGCTTTGCTGCACAAGGTTCTCTCCGTCGATGACCTGAACCGCCAGGCTGTGTTCGCCCCGATCGATATTCATCAATTGCAGGCGCGGCACGTTGCTCGGCTGGCCGTAGGGCTGTCCGTCCAGCAGCAAACGGAACAGATGGGGGCTGCGCAGGCGCGGTTGGGCACGCACGCCCACGGTGAAGGTGCCGTTGTTGGCACGCAGGGCCTCCTCGGTGGGGATGTCGATCAGTTCCAGGATCTCATAGGCATTGCGCGGTTCGTCGCTGTTCGCGGGGGCTGGTGGGGTGTCCGGGCTGGTTGGGGATTGACGTTCGATGCTGTTGAGCGGTGGCAACTCCACTGTCTGCGCCGGTACGCCTTGGGGCGGCTGGTTGCTGTAGGCGGTGTTGCCCTCGGCGTCGGTGTACTTGTAGATATGCGCGGCGGCAGGCAGCGCCAGCAGCAACAACAGGATGATTAAAAAACCGCGACCCATGGGAAATCAACCGAAAACCAGAGTGATGGATGCAGCATAGGCCAGGGCGGATGGTTGGCCCAGTTGTTGTGTTGCTCCCACAGGGGATTTGCTGTGAGCACACATCTTGAGCCCGATGCAAAACCATTGTGGGAGCGAGCTTGCTCGCGATAGCGGCGTGTCAGTCATTGGGGTGTTGGATGTGCCGGCCTCATCGCGAGCAAGCTCGCTCCCACAGGGGATCGGTTGTGAGCACACATCTTGGGCTCGATGCAAAACCACTGTGGGAGGGGGGCTCAGGATTTCGGGGAAACGCACAGTCCGCCGGTTGCCCGGATCAAGGCGAGCCTGTGTATCGGGTGCTGTTTGTTGTGGTGGGTGGCTCGGGCCAGCCATTGCGGGCAGTGCGGGTCGGTGCGGTAGGGGGCGAAATCGGCCAGTTGCTGCAATAGGCGTTTTTGTAGTCGATCAAGTTGTGGGCGGATCTCGCCTACCAAGTCCGGGCGTGGCAGGTCCGGGGCCTTGCCGTCCAGGGCCCAGTCGGACAAGTTGATGTATTGCACCATTTTGTTGGCTTCTATCTGGGCGGCGAAAAACGCTTCCACGGTTTCGCCACTCAACTTGTAGGCCGGCGCCTGGGCAACGGCGGCGGCAATGACTTCACGCTCGCGCTGACGGTCCTCCACAGGTTTGCCACTGTCCCATTTGCTCAACGCTACCTGGTCGGCGATGGCCAGGCGTTCGCCAATGGCGTTGAGCAGCGGGGTGAGGTCGTCAGGGGCGCGGGTCGAGGCGGCTTCGGCGGTGGTAGCCAGCAGCGCGGCAGACAGGGCAAGGCAGAGCTTGAAGCGCAACGTCATGGTCAGTCTCGTCTTCTGTGGGGGAGCGACGAGGCATCATGCACTTAACCTGCCCCCATAAAAAAGGCCTCCCGAAGGAGGCCTCTCTTTAGTTCACGCCGTGCGTGGCGGCGCTTACTGGATCAGCAGCTGTAGTACAGCTCATATTCCAGTGGGTGTACGAAGGTGCGAACCTTGATTTCTTCTTCGCTTTTCAGTGCGATGTAAGCGTCGATGAAGTCATCGCTGAATACGCCGCCCTTGGTCAGGAACGCACGGCCCTTGTCCAGCTCTTCCAGGGCTTCTTTCAGGCTGCCACAGACCTGTGGGATTTCCTTGGCCTCTTCAGGCGGCAGGTCATACAGGTTTTTGTCAGCGGCATCGCCAGGGTGGATCTTGTTCTGGATACCATCCAGGCCGGCCATCATCAGTGCAGCGAAGGCCAGGTACGGGTTGGCAGCCGGATCCGGGAAGCGTGCTTCGATACGGCGGGCTTTAGGGCTGTTCACGTAAGGAATACGGATCGAGGCGGAACGGTTGCGAGCCGAGTAGGCCAGCATGACCGGAGCCTCGAAGCCTGGGACCAGACGCTTGTAGGAGTTGGTCGACGGGTTGGTGAAGCCGTTCAGGGCCTTACCGTGCTTGATGATACCGCCGATGAAGTACAGGGCGGTGTCCGACAGGCCGGCATAGCCTTCGCCTGCGAAGGTGTTCTTGCCGTCCTTGGAGATCGACATGTGAACGTGCATGCCCGAACCGTTGTCGCCGTACAGAGGCTTCGGCATGAAGGTCGCGGTGCGGCCGAAGGCGTCAGCCACGTTGTGTACGCAGTACTTGAGGGTCTGTACTTCGTCAGCCTTCTTGACCAGCGTGTTGAATTTCACGCCGATTTCGTTCTGGCCGGCAGTCGCCACTTCGTGGTGGTGAACTTCGACGGTCTGGCCCATTTCTTCCAGTGCGTTGCACATGGAGGTACGGATTTCGTGGTCGAAGTCGAACGGTGGAACCGGGAAGTAACCGCCCTTGATACCTGGACGGTGGCCTTTGTTGCCGCCTTCCACGTCCTGGTCGGACATCCACGAACCTTGTTCGGAGAAGATCTTGAACATGGAGCCGGAGATGTCGGACTTGAACTTGACCGAGTCGAAGATGAAGAACTCAGGCTCAGGGCCGAAGAAAGCGGTGTCGCCGATACCGGTGGACTTCAGGTATTCCTCGGCACGGTGGGCGATGGCGCGTGGGTCGCGGTCATAGCCTTGCATGGTCGAAGGTTCGATGATGTCGCAGACCAGGATCAGGGTCGGCTCTTCGGTGAACGGGTCCAGGACGGCGGTTTCGTCGTCCGGCATCAGGATCATGTCGGAGGCTTCGATGCCTTTCCAGCCGGAGATGGAGGAACCGTCGAACATCTTGCCGATTTCGAAGAATTCGTCGTCCAGCGCATCACGGGCCGGCATGGTCACGTGATGTTGAGTGCCTTTGGTGTCAGTGAAGCGCAGATCAATCCACTTGACGTCATGATCTTTGATGAGTTGAACCGACTTCGACATATGTCCTCCGGGTGGCTTCGGGCGGGTAGTGGAGTGCCCTTAGATATGGGTGATGCCGGCGCGAATACTCTGCCAAGGCAACCTGCCTCACAAGGGAGCAAATTGCATGCCAGTGCCCCAGCATGGGTTTTTTGCACCAAATCCACGCTTTTAAAGGCGTAAATCACAGATTGTCAGACAATAACGCACTGCAATGTGGCGCCGCCAATCGATAATGACCTGTTTTGGTGCATGTAAAACCATCTGCACATAAACTGGTTAAACCTTGAGCAATTTCCGCTATAATCCGCGCCCCCCTTTTTCGGCTGGCCGTTCGCGCGCTGTTTTCATGAAACTAATCGTAAAAGTCTTCCCCGAGATCACCATCAAGAGCCGCCCGGTACGGATGCGTTTCATCCGCCAGTTGGCCAAGAACATCCGTGCTGTGCTCCGAGACCTGGACCCGGCTGTGGTGGTGAATGGCGTGTGGGACAACCTCGAGCTGGAAACCCGTGTCAGCGAACCCAAGGTCCTGAAGGAAATGACCGAGCGCCTGAGCTGCATGCCGGGCATCGCGCATTTTCTGCAAGTCGACGAATATCCGTTGGGTGATTTCGACGACATCCTTGCCAAGTGCATGCTTCATTATGGTGACGCACTGGCCGGCAAGATCTTTTCGGTGCGTTGCAAGCGTGCGGGCAAGCACGCGTTCAGCTCGATGGATGTGGAGAAGTACGTCGGCAGCCAATTGCGCCGGCAATGCGGCGCGGCCGGTATTTCGTTGAAAGATCCGGAAGTCGAAGTCCGCATCGAAATTCGCGACCAGCGGCTATTCGTGATCCACAGCCAGCACAACAGCATCGGCGGTTATCCGCTGGGTTCGCTGGAGCAGACCCTGGTGCTGATGTCCGGTGGCTTCGACTCCACGGTAGCCGCCTACCAGATCATGCGTCGCGGGTTGATGAGCCATTTCTGCTTTTTCAACCTGGGCGGGCGCGCCCATGAATTGGGCGTGATGGAAGTGGCGCACTTCATCTGGAAGAAGTACGGCAGCTCCCAACGCGTGTTATTTGTGAGTGTGCCGTTCGAGGAAGTCCTGGGCGAGATTCTCGGCAAAGTCGATAACAGTCATATGGGCGTCATTTTGAAGCGTATGATGTTGCGCGCCGCTTCACGAATTGCCGACCGCCTGCAAATCGACGCGCTGGTGACCGGCGAGGCGATCTCCCAGGTGTCGAGCCAGACGTTGCCGAACCTGTCGGTGATCGACTGCGTGACCGAGAAGCTGGTCCTGCGTCCACTGATCGCCAGCCACAAGCAGGACATCATCGACCAGGCCAATGAAATCGGCACCGCCGAGTTTGCCCGGCACATGCCGGAGTATTGCGGCGTCATCTCGGTCAATCCGAAGACGGCGGCCAAGCGCGGGCGGGTAGAGCACGAAGAGAAAGAATTCGACATGGCGGTGCTCGAGCGAGCGCTCGAAAACGCCAGGCTGGTGCCGATCGATCGGGTGATCGATGAATTGGGCCAGGATGTTCAAATTGAAGAAGTCGGCGAAGCGTTGGCCGGTCAGATCATCATCGACATCCGCCATCCGGATGACGCTGAAGACGACCCGCTGAGTGTCGCCGGCATCGAGGTAAAAACGATGCCGTTCTATGCAGTGAACGCGCGTTTCAAGGAACTGGACCCTACTCGCCAGTACCTGCTGTATTGCGACAAAGGCGTGATGAGTCGCCTGCATGCCCACCATTTGCTCAGTGAGGGGCATGCCAATGTGCGCGTTTATCGACCGAGCTAAGTGCCCGGGGCTGTTTGCCTGTGGCCTGCGTCACCGGCCCCCCGACGCCGCCGACACGCTGTAACTGTCGGACTCAACGTAAATCGCTGCCACGACCTGTCAGCACACCGAATCCTCTGATCGAGATACACAAGTGATCGAAAATCTACGCAACATCGCCATCATTGCTCACGTTGACCATGGTAAGACCACCCTGGTAGACAAACTCTTGCGTCAATCCGGCACCCTGGAGCGCAACGAGCTCAACGACGAGCGCGTGATGGACTCCAACGACCAGGAAAAAGAGCGCGGTATTACCATCCTGGCGAAAAACACCGCCATCAACTGGAACGGCTACCACATCAACATCGTGGACACCCCGGGCCACGCCGACTTCGGTGGTGAAGTAGAGCGCGTGATGTCGATGGTCGACTCCGTACTGCTGCTGGTTGACGCTCAAGACGGCCCTATGCCGCAAACCCGTTTCGTGACCAAGAAGGCGTTCGAAGCCGGCCTGCGTCCGATCGTGGTCATCAACAAGGTTGACCGTCCAGGCGCGCGTCCGGACTGGGTTCTGGACCAGATCTTCGACCTGTTCGACAACCTGGGTGCCACCGAAGAACAGCTGGACTTCAAAGTCGTCTACGCCTCGGCCCTGAACGGCATTGCCGGCCTGGACCACACCGCCATGGCGGAAGACATGACCCCGCTGTACCAGTCGATCGTCGACGACGTACCGGCACCGAAAGTCGACCGTGACGGTCCGTTCCAGATGCAGATCTCGGCACTGGACTACAACAGCTTCCTGGGTGTGATCGGTGTTGGCCGTATCGCCCGTGGTCGCATCAAGCCGAACACCCCGGTGGTTGCCATCGACGCTGAAGGCAAGAAGCGCAACGGTCGTATCCTCAAGCTGATGGGTCACCACGGCCTGCACCGCATCGACGTTGAAGAGGCAGCGGCCGGCGACATCGTCTGCATCAGCGGCTTCGACCAGCTGTTCATCTCCGACACCCTGTGCGACCCACTGAACGTCGAAGCGATGAAGCCGCTGACCGTTGACGAACCTACCGTTTCGATGACCTTCCAGGTCAACGACTCGCCGTTCTGCGGCCGCGAAGGCAAGTTCGTGACTAGCCGTAACATCAAGGAACGCCTGGACAAAGAGCTGCTCTACAACGTTGCCCTGCGCGTTGAAGAAGGCGACTCGGCCGACAAGTTCAAAGTCTCCGGCCGTGGTGAGCTGCACCTCTCGGTACTGATCGAAACCATGCGTCGCGAAGGCTTCGAAATGGGCGTGGGTCGTCCTGAAGTGATCATCCGCATGGTCGATGGCGTCAAGCACGAACCGTACGAAAACGTGACCATCGACCTGCCGGAAGAATCCCAGGGCGCGATCATGGAACAAATGGGCCTGCGTAAAGGCGACCTGACCAACATGGTTCCGGATGGCAAGGGCCGTGTGCGCCTTGAGTACAACATCCCGGCCCGTGGCCTGATCGGTTTCCGTAACGAGTTCCTGACCCTGACCTCCGGTGGCGGCATCCTGACCTCGATCTTCGATCGTTACGACGTGATGAAGTCCGGCGACATGTCCGGCCGTCAGAACGGCGTGCTGGTATCGGTTGCCACCGGCAAGGCCCTGACCTACTCGCTGGAAACCTTACAAGCGCGCGGCAAGCTGTTCGTCGAGCACGGCCAGGATATCTACGAAGGTCAAATCGTCGGCCTGAACAGCCGCGACAACGACCTGGGCGTGAACCCGACCAAAGGCAAGAAGCTCGACAACATGCGTGCTTCGGGCAAGGACGAAACCATCGCCCTGGTTCCGCCGGTCAAGTTCACCCTGGAACAAGCGCTGGAGTTCGTGCAGGAAGACGAACTGTGCGAAGTGACGCCTAAGTCGATTCGCCTGCGTAAGAAAATCCTTGGCGAAAGCGAGCGTACCCGCGCTGCCAAGAAAAGCGGCAACTGAGTCTCGACTTAGTTAGCGGCTGAAAAAAAACGCCCCCGGTCGTGAGATCGGGGGCGTTTTTTTATGCCTGGAAGTTAGTAGTGGCTTTCAGGGCGCTATCGCGAGCAAGCTCGCTCCCACAGTAGATCTTCAGCGGATACAGATTCTGTGTCCGACATGAATCCCCTGTGGGAGCGAGCTTGCTCGCGATGGCGATGGTTCAGGCGCTAGATAACCAACGGCTGATCAGAATCGATCCAACGTCCGCGGGTTGCGCTCGCGCTCCACTTCCTTGGGCTTGTAGGCGCAATAGCCTGGCCGTGGTCCGACCCGAGGATGGTTGCGGCAGGTGTCCGGGCGCTTCTCGTAAATGGTGCACAGCCGGCTCTTGCGGTCCAGATAAAGGCAATCGTTGTTGCTCATGCGCTGGAGCGTGAAGATTTCCGACTTCTGGTTGTAGCGCTCGACGATCCCTTCCTTCTGCAGGCGCTTGGCGATGTTCTTCGGTGGGTCGCCCAGTTCGAACTCATCGACGATGCCAATGCGGATCAGGTCCTTGATCTTGACCTCCACCGGCAGCGTGCAGCAGCTCGACACGCAGGAACCGCACATCGGGGCGGAGTACTTGGCCCAGGTATCGAGTCGGTCGATCTCCGCGGCGGCGATCAGGTTGGACTTCATCATCACGGTTTACCAGCATGCATCAGGGCGCGCGATCATACCGGGACTGGTGAAATTTTGAACGACCATCTGCCGGTTTTTTTTGCATCCCGGCAAAACCTGTCCGGACCGGCACGGCCCCTGCATTCATTCGACCATCCGGCAATTCCATGGCGGCGATTCTCCGACACTCGGGGAAATCCACCGAACCAAGAGCCTGTACCGTCTGTCAGACCGTCTAGGCTCAGACAATTCCATGCTCGTTCGAGGTCTTATCAATGACTCAAGAACCACTTGTTCGCGAAGCTGAAGTTGCGGCATTTCGCGACGCCGTGTTGACCAAACTCACTTATGCCGTCGGCAAGGACCCCGATCATGCGTTTGATCACGATTGGTTCGAAGCCATTGCCCTCGCCGCCCGCGACCACATGGTCGAACACTGGATGGACCACACGCGGCAGATCTACCGCAAGGGCCAGAAGCGGGTCTATTACCTCTCCCTGGAATTTCTCATCGGTCGCTTGCTCTACGACAGCCTGAGCAACCTCGGCCTGCTGGACACCGCCCGTGAGGCCTTGACTGAGTTGGGCGTGGACCTGGAGCGTATCCGGCTGCTCGAGCCCGACGCGGCGTTGGGCAACGGTGGCCTTGGCCGCCTGGCGGCGTGCTTCATGGAGAGCATGTCCACACTGGGTATCGCCGGCCATGGCTACGGTATTCGTTACGAACACGGCTTGTTCCGCCAGGCGATTGTCGATGGTTGGCAGCAGGAGCAGACCGAGCACTGGCTGGATTTCGGCAACCCGTGGGAGTTCGAACGTCCGGAAGTGGTCTACCCCATCGGCTTTGGCGGCAGCGTCGAGACCGTGACCGATGACACCGGCAAGACCCGCCAGGTCTGGTCCCCGGCCGAAACCGTGCGGGCCATTGCCTATGACACGCCAGTGGTGGGCTGGCGCGGCGCCAGTGTCAACACCCTGCGCCTGTGGCGCGCCCGGGCGGTAGAAGACCTGCACCTGGAACGCTTCAATGCCGGCGACCACCTCGGCGCCGTAGCCGAAGTGGCCCGGGCCGAAAGTATTTCCCGCGTGCTGTACCCAGCCGACAGCACCGAAGCCGGGCAGGAACTGCGCCTGCGCCAGGAATATTTCTTCGTCGCCGCCTCGTTGCAGGACTTGCTGCGCCGCCATCGCAACATGCACACCTCGGTGCTGACCCTGGGCGATCACGCGGCCATCCAGCTCAACGACACGCACCCGTCCATTGCCGTGGCCGAGTTGATGCGGCAGTTGGTGGACGTCTACGACGTGGCCTGGGACGCGGCCTGGCAGGTCACCCAGGACACGCTGTCCTATACCAATCACACGCTGTTGCCCGAAGCCCTGGAAACCTGGCCGGTGGGGCTGATGGAGCGCATGTTGCCCCGGCACATGCAGATCATCTACCTGATCAACGCCCAGCACATCGATTCGCTGCGGGCCAAGGGTGTGCACGATTTCGACGTGCTGCGCGCGGTGTCGCTGATCGAGGAGGACAACGGTCGCCGGGTGCGCATGGGCAACCTGGCGTTCCTCGGTTCCCACAGCGTCAATGGCGTGTCCGGGCTGCATACCCAGTTGATGCGCAGCACGGTGTTCTCCGAGCTGCACAAACTCTATCCGGAGCGGATCAACAACAAGACCAACGGCATCACCTTCCGCCGCTGGCTGTTCCAGGCCAACGCTGAATTGACTTCGATGATGGTCGACGCCCTCGGCCCGAGCGTGCTCGACAACCCCGAGGAGCGCTTGATCGAACTGGAACCGTTTGCCGACAAGCCGGCGTTTCGCAAGCAGTTCGCCGAGCAGCGCCTGCACAGCAAGAAGGCCCTGGCGTACCTGATTCACGAGCGACTGGGCATCGCCGTCAACCCGGCGGCGATGTTCGACGTGCAGGTCAAGCGGATCCACGAGTACAAGCGCCAGTTGCTCAACCTGATGCACACCGTGGCGCTGTACCAGGCGATTCGTGCCGAGCCGGAAGTGGACTGGGTGCCGCGGGTGAAGATCTTCGCCGGCAAGGCCGCCGCCAGTTATCACCAGGCCAAGCTGATCATCAAGCTGACCAACGACATCGCCCGGGTGGTGAACAACGACCCGACCGTGCGCGGCTTGCTCAAGGTGGTGTTCCTGCCCAACTACAACGTCAGCCTGGCCGAAAGCATCATCCCGGCGGCGGATTTGTCGGAGCAGATTTCTACCGCCGGTTTCGAAGCTTCGGGCACCAGCAACATGAAGTTCGGCCTCAACGGTGCGCTGACCATCGGCACCATGGACGGCGCCAACGTGGAAATGCATGACCGCGTCGGTGGCGAGCACATGTTCATCTTCGGCCTGACCGCCGAGCAGGTCGAGGCGCGCAAGCGCAACGGCGAATTCAGCGCCGCGCCGGACATCGCTGCGTCCCATCGGCTCAACGATGTGCTGCAGGCGATTCGTGGCGGGGTGTTCTCGCCGGACGATCCGATGCGCTACACCGGGCTGGTGGACTCGTTGGTGGATTACGACCGCTTCTTGGTTTGCGCCGATTTCGACGCCTACTGGAACGCCCAGGCCAAGGTCGAAGAGAAGTGGCACGATTCCAAGCAATGGTGGCGTTCTGCGGTGCTCAACACCGCGCGCATGGGCTGGTTCTCCTCGGACCGGACCATTCGGGAATACGCCACCGACATCTGGAAAGCCCTGGAGTAGCCTTTACTGCAAGAAATGTGAGCGAAGCCCAACGGCGGTTGGGCTTCGTCGATATACTAGGCGCCAGTTTCGCCGGGCTGTGCAGCCGGACTCGGTACTGGAAATGCCAACCATCCAATGTGGGAGCGAGCTTGCTCGCGATAGCAGCCTGTCAGGCAACATTAATGTCACCTGACACACCGCATCGCGAGCAAGCTCGCTCCCACAGGGCTTGGGGGTTTTCCACTAGACTGATCCAGGCACCGCATCACCCCGGTTACGCCCGCAACGGGCCGCTTAGGGATATCGACCATGCAATGGATCTTGACGTTGTTGGGCCTGGCACTCGGCTGGGTGGTGGACGAGTCGTTCGCCGATGCGCTGATAGGCGCACTGGTGGGGCTTGGCATCGCCCAGGCGTTTCGACTGGGGCGCCTGGGAGTCCAGGCCGCCAAGCAACAGATCTTGTTGCAGGAAGCCCAGCAGAGCGTGCTCACGCTGGAAGCCCGCCTGGCGGTTCTCGAACGCGGCAAGGTGGCCGAGCCACCTGATCCGACGCCAGCGCCCGAGGTTGCCGTGCCCCAGGCCGCGCAGCCCGCGACGCGTAGCGAGCCGCAGCTCGTCTGGGAGTTGCCGCCAGACCTCGAACCCGTTTCCGCGATGGCCAGCCAGGCCAGCCAGCCGTTGCCCGAGAACATTTGGAAACCCGCGCCAGAGACGTCCAGTCGACGTGCCAACCGCGACTTTGCCCCTTTGCCCCTGGAGCCGATCGCTGCGGAGCCGGCGGCCCCGCGCGGCCCGAATCTGTTCGACCGCGCCGTGACGGGCGCGCGCAACTGGCTGTTTGGCGGCAATACCGTGCTGCGAGTCGGTGTGCTGCTGTTGTTCCTCGGCCTGGCGTTCCTGCTGCGCTACGCCACCGAAGGCATGGTGGTGCCGATCGAAGTGCGTTACGCCGGTGTCGCGGCCAGTGCGTTGGGCCTGCTGGGCCTGGGCTGGTGGTTGCGCCAACGCAACAGCAGTTATGCGCTGATGCTCCAGGGGACGGGGATCGCCGTGCTGTACCTGACGGTGTTCGCCGCCATGCGCCTGCATCCGTTGCTCGACGCCAAGGCGGCCCTGGGTTTGCTGGTGGCGGTCACGGTGTTCTCGGCGATCCTCGCGGTTACCCAGAACGCCATGGGCTTGGCTGCTGCGGCGGCGCTGGGCGGGTTTGCCGCCCCGATCCTGACCTCCACCGGCAGCGGCAACCACGTTGCCCTGTTCAGCTATTTCATCCTGCTCAATGCCGGCATCCTCGCGATCGCCTGGTTCAAGGCCTGGCGCCTGCTCAACCTGATCGGTTTTGTCGGCACCTTCGGCATCGGTTTCGCCTGGGGCCTGCGTTCCTACACACCGGAACTGCTGTGGAGCACCGAGCCGTTCCTGATCCTGTTCTTCCTCATCTACCTGGCGATTGGCTTGCTGTTCACGCGGCGCAAATTGTTGGAAATGAGCGACGCTCCCGAAGACGCTAGCCGCGAGGCGTTGCTGCGCTGGTCGGCGCGCAAGGGCGATTACGTGGACGGGAGCATGCTGTTCGGCCCGCCGCTGGTGGGCTTCGGCTTGCAGTTCGCGTTGGTGCAGCACCTGGAATTCGCCGCCGCCTTCAGCGCCCTGGCCCTGGGCATGATCTACATGGGCCTGGCTCGGCTATTGATGGGTGGGCGCGCCCTGCTGTTGGCGGAAACCTGCCTGGCCCTGGGGGTGATTTTTGCCAGCCTGGCGATCCCGTTGGGGCTCGATGCCCGTTGGACCGCGGCGGCGTGGGCCGTGGAAGGCGCGGGAATCTTCTGGCTGGGCCTGCGCCAGCAACGTCCATTGGCCCGGGCTTTTGCCTTGTTGCTGCAAGTGGGCTCGGCACTGGCGTTCCTCAGCGAGTTGCGCACTGGCGACGGCAGCCTGCTCGATGGTTCACCGCTGGGAGCATTGATGCTCGGCGGCGCCTTGCTGTTCACCTTCTACCAGTTGCTCAAGGCTGAGCCCGGACACTGTTCGCATTGGGAACGCCAAGGCCGGCCGATGCTGGCGGTGCTGGGGCTGAGTTTCCTCTATCTGCTGGCACCGCTGTTCTTCCTCACCCACGGCACCGCCATTGCCTGGGCCCTCGCCGGTTTGGCGACGCTGTTTGTCGGCCTGCGCCTGCAATCGCGTAGCTTCCTGTTCACGGCGTTTGCGGTGCAATTGCTCGGCGGCGCGCTGTTCCTGTTGCGCTTGCAAGGTGCCGAGGGCGATGCCTCAGCGGTGTTCAGCGCGGGTTGGAGCGGTTTGCTCAGTGCCTCGCTGATCGGCCTGGCGTTGATCGGCGGCATGTTGCTGGCGGCGCGCGACGACATGGTGCGCAACGATGTCCGGTTGCTGCGCGGCTTGTCGGTGGTATTGCTGGCGGGGCTGGTGCTGATCAATCTCGCGGTGCTGTTCGTCCTGCCGTGGCAAACGGCGAGCGGCGTATGGGCGGCCAGCGGCCTGTTGATCATCTGGCTGAGCCTGTACCTGAAACAACGGGTGAGTTTTGTCTTCGGCCTGCTGTTGCAACTGCTGGGCGGTGCGGCGTTCCTGACGGCGGGGCCGGCGCTGTTGGGGCCGCTCAATGCCGAGGACCTGCGGCCCCTGGCCCATAGCGGCTTCTGGACGCCGTTGGTGCTGGGGCTGGCAGCGCTGGTGGGGGCATGGCGCCTGCAACGGGCGCATGCCGCGCAGGAACTCGATGCCTTGAGCTTGCAGCGCCTGTCCGAGCTGTTGCTGATCTGGGGCGCCGGTTGGTGGGCGCTGGCGTGGGTCAGCGAAGTGCTGCGCTTCGCCCCGGCGAACCTGCAAGGCAGCTTGCTGTTGACGGTCGCGGCGCTCAGCGTGGCGGTGTGGAGCGTGTTGTCGCTGCGCTTGAAATGGCCGGCGCTGGGGCTGCTGTGCACCTTGTTGATCCCGGCGGCGGGTTGTGTGCTGGTGGCAACGGGGCACAGCCATTACCACCCGGCGGCGAACGTTGGCTGGCTGGCCTGGCTGGCGGTATTCGCCGTGCATTTCCTCTCGCTCAAGCGCCTGGCCGAGACGCTGCCGGCGCAGGCGCGCAGTACGGCCCACGTCCTGGGTTGCTGGTTGCTGATGGCGGTGTTGATGCTGGAGTTGCGTTACGGCCTGCTATTGCTGTCCGAGCAGTACAATGCCTGGCGCTGGCTGGCCTGGGCGATCCTGCCGGGCTTGTACCTGGTGCTGATGGCCACGCCGCGTACCTTGCCATGGCCGGTCTCGGCCCAGCCGCGCGAATACCGGGTCTACGCGGCGGCGCCCATGGCGCTGTTGATGCTCGGTTGGTTCTGGCTGACCAACACCTTCAGCGATGGCAACTCAGAGCCACTGCCTTATGTGCCGTTGCTCAATCCCCTGGAACTGGGCCTGCTGTTCGCCTTGTTCGGTATCTATGTGTGGGCCCGCAACGCCGTGGCGCAATCGACGAACCGCTGGAGTCGCGTCGGGTACATCGCCCAGTTGATCGCCGGTGTGTCGCTGTTCGCGTTCTTCACTGCCCTGGTGATGCGTACGGCTCACCAGTGGATGGGGGTCCCGTACGAGCTGGATGCGCTGCTCGAGTCAATGTTCGTGCAGGCCGGCTTGTCCATTGTCTGGACCCTGATCGCCCTGGGCCTGATGATCGGTGGTCACCTGCGCCATCGTCGAGAAGTGTGGCTGGTGGGCGCGGCGTTGATCGCCGTGGTCGTGGCGAAGCTGTTCTTTGTCGAATTGAGTAACCGTGGCGGTCTGGCGCGGATCGTGTCGTTTATCGGCGTGGGCGTGTTGTTGCTGGTGGTGGGCTACTTCGCGCCGCTGCCGCCAAAACGCCCGGAAACGGCCTCACCGGTCGAGCCGCCGATGCCTGTCAGTGAGGGAGTGTCATCTTGAGTCGCACGTTGAATCGGATCGGGCTGGGGGTGGTCGGATTGTGGGTGGCCTTGTCGGCTACGGCCCAGGAGCAACCGGCGGATTTCGCCCATCAGGTGCCGTTGGCCTTGAGCGGCGAAGGGCCGTGGTATCGCCTGCCATTGCCATTGGACGTTCAATTGCAAGCGCGGCAGACCGACCTGAGCGACTTGCGAGTCTTCAACGCCGCCGGCCAGGCCCAGGCCTACGCCTTGGTGCGCGAGTCGGCTCAGAGTCGGGAAAACCGCACCTTCACCGACGTGAAGTGGTTCCCGCTGTACAACGCCGCCGATGACAACGAGCGCGCGCCCAGCGTGCGGGTGCAATCGAACGCCAACGGCACCCTGGTTGAAGTCCAACCCGCCAGCCGGCTCGAAGCCGGGGAAGAGGCGTTGCGTGGCTGGTTGTTGGATGCCAGTGCGATCAAGGCACCGCTGCAGCAGTTGATCCTCGACTGGACCAGTGAGCGCGACGGTTTCCAGCGATTCACCATCGAAGCCAGCGACGATTTGCAGCACTGGCAGTCATGGGGCGAAGGCCAGGTGGCGCGCCTGACCTTTGCCGACGAGCAGGTCGAACAGCATGAAGTGAATCTGCCGGGGCAGCCGGCGCGCTATCTGCGGCTGCTGTGGGATTCGCCGTCCTCGGCGCCGGTGCTGACCTCGGCCCAGTTGCAAAGCGCCAGCCGCGAAAACCTGCCGTTGCCACTGGCCTGGTCGCAGCCGTTGGCCGGCAGCACGACGAAGACCGGTGAATACACCTGGCAGCTGCCCATGGGGCTGAACATCGAACAGGTGGAGGTCGAACTGAGCCAAGCCAACAGCCTGGCGCCGGTGACCCTGGCTGGCCGCCGCGAAAGCAGCCATCCGTGGCAGCCGCTGGGCGCTGGTTTGCTTTATCGCCTGACCCAGAACGGCCAGGACGTGCTGCAAAACCGTCTGCAACTGTCCGGCCAGACCGTGCAGCAACTGAAATTGACCGTGGACGAGCGCGGCGGTGGCCTGGGAACCGAAGCCCCGGCGTTGCGCTTTGCCGTGCGTCCGACCCAAGTGGTGTTCCTGGCGCGGGGCGAAGGCCCCTACCGCCTGGCGCTGGGCAGCGCGACAGCCAAGGCGGCCAGCTTGCCATTGACCACGTTGGTGCCCGATTACAAACCGTCGCGCCTGGCGGCGTTGGGGACGGCGACGGTGAACGGCTCGGCCACTTCGACGCCGGTTACGGCCGCTGCCGCTGTGCCGGCGACGGTCGATACCAACTGGAAGAAAATCGGCTTGTGGGCGGTGCTGCTGCTGAGCGTGCTGTTCCTCGCGGCGATGGCTTTCAGCCTGCTGCGCAAGCCGCCGGTCAAGAGCTGAGGTGTGTTCATCGCGAGCAAGCTCGCTCCCACACTGGACCGTGTTCCTCGGAAGAACTCGGTCAACTGTGGGAGCGAGCTTGCTCGCGATGGCGCCCTGTCATTCAACAGAAATACCCAGGCGAACCGCTGCGCCGTGAACTCAATCCTCCATATCCCGTCTCATAGGAGGAATTAAGTCCCGACTCGCGCTAAACTGCGCGGGTTTTCCGCCCCCTATTTTTCGGAGCCGTCCATGTCCCGCGTTACCTTGAGTCGCTATTTGATTGAGCAGACCCGCAGCAACAATACCCCTGCCGATCTGCGCTTTTTGATCGAAGTGGTGGCGCGTGCGTGCAAGGAGATCAGCCACGCCGTCTCCAAAGGCGCCTTGGGTGGTGTCCTGGGCAGCATGGGCACCGAAAACGTGCAGGGCGAAGTGCAGAAGAAGCTGGACGTGCTGTCCAACGAAATCCTGCTCGAAGCCAACGAATGGGGCGGTCACCTGGCGGGCATGGCATCCGAGGAAATGGACAATGCCTACCAGATCCCGGGCAAATACCCCAAGGGTGCCTACCTGCTGGTATTCGACCCACTGGACGGTTCGTCGAACATCGACATCAACGCGCCGGTCGGCACCATCTTCTCGGTACTGCGTTGCCCGAACGAGTACCTGAGCCAGAACGAAGCCCTGAATGAAAAGGCCTTCTTGCAGCCAGGCACCGAGCAGGTTGCCGCCGGTTATGCCATCTATGGTCCGCAGACCATGCTGGTGCTGACCTTGGGCGACGGCGTCAAGGGCTTCACCCTGGACCGCGAGATGGGCAGCTTCGTCCTGACCCACGAAGACATCACCATTCCTGAAACCACCCAGGAATTCGCCATCAACATGTCCAACCAGCGTCACTGGGAAGCTCCGGTACAACGCTACGTCAGTGAGTTGCTGGCCGGTGAAGAAGGCCCGCTGAAGAAGAACTACAACATGCGCTGGGTCGCCGCGATGGTTGCCGATGTGCACCGGATCCTGACCCGTGGTGGCCTGTTCATGTACCCGCGCGACAGCCGCGAGCCCTCCAAGCCAGGCAAGCTGCGCCTGATGTACGAAGCCAACCCGATGTCGTTCCTGGTGGAGCAGGCCGGTGGCGCTTCCACCGATGGCCACCAGCGCATCCTTGATATCAAGCCTGAAGGCCTGCACCAGCGTGTGGCCGTGTTCCTCGGCTCGAAGGAAGAAGTGGCCCGCGCCACGGCTTACCACAAGGAGTAAATCATGGCCGAGCCCTGGCAGCCGTTGCTCGATTGGTGGTTTGGCACAGCCGAAAAACCAGATGAGATCGCGGCTGACAAGGGCAAGCTATGGTTTGGCAAAGGCCATGATCGCCAGGCGCAAGAGCGCTTCGGTGATCAGGTCGAGCAGGCACTGGCCGGCGGATTGACCGATTGGGCGCAACGCCCGGAAGGTTGGCTGGCCTTGGTGCTGCTACTAGATCAACTTCCCCGGATGATCTATCGCAACACCCCCGAAGGTTTTTCCGGCGACCTGCGTGCCCAAGCGCTGGTGGCTCAAGGACTGGCGGCGGGCTTCGATCAGCAACTCAAACCCATCCAGCGCGTATTCATCTACCTCGTACTCGAACACTGCGAAAACCTCGCGGTGCAGAACGAAGCCGTGTCGCGGTTCATCGAGTTGGTTCGAGAACAGCCCGAGGCGCAGCGTGCGGTGTTTGAGGACAACCTGGATTATGCCGAGCGGCATCAGAAGATCATTGCGCGGTTTGGCCGCTTTCCCCATCGCAATGCGGTGTTGGGGCGTAAGTCCACGGCTGAAGAAGTGGAGTTCTTGAGCAGGCCTGGGTCCAGGTTCTAAATTGTGTTGTGGCCGCTATCGCCATCGCGAGCAGGCTCGCTCCCACAGTAGAGTGCGGTCAACTGTGGGAGCGAGCTTGCTCGCGATGGGGCCTTCGATAGCACTAGATCCGGAAACTGCCCACCAACTGCTTCAACCGCGCCGCCTGCTGCTCGAGGTCGGCACAGGCCCGCAAGGTGGCTTGCAGGTTTTCCACGCCTTCCTGGTTAAGCGTATTGATCTCGGTGATGTCGACGTTGATCGATTCCACCACGGCGGTCTGTTCTTCGGTGGCGGTCGCCACGGATTGATTCATGCCGTCGATTTCACCGATGCGTTGGGTCACGCTGCCCAGCCGTTCGCCGGCCTGGTTGGCGATGCTGACGCTGCCTTCGCTCTGGCGCTGGCTGTCGGTCATGGTCAGTACCGCTTCCCGTGCGCCGACTTGCAGCTCTTCGATCATCTTCTGCACTTGCTGCGCCGAGTCCTGGGTGCGGTGGGCCAGGTTGCGCACTTCATCGGCCACCACCGCGAAGCCGCGCCCGGCCTCACCGGCCCGGGCCGCTTCGATGGCGGCGTTGAGGGCGAGCAGGTTGGTTTGCTGGGAGATGCTGGTGATCACCTCGAGGATCTGGCCGATGTTCACCGTGTTGCTGTTCAGGGTTTCGATGTTGCCGCACGAATCGCTGATCTTGGCTGACAACTGCTGCATGGCCGCGATGGTTTTATCCACTACTTGCTGGCCATCTTCGGCCAGGCTGCGGGCCTCGCTGGAATGTTGCGAGGCGAGGGCGGCATTCTGGGCGATTTCCTGGGCGGCGGCGCCGAGCTGGTTGATGGCCGCGGCCACGCTGCTGGTTCGCGACGCCTGCTGGTCGGAGTTGAACATCGACGAGTTGGAGGCACTGACCACGCGCAGGGCGACTTCGTTGACCTGACCGGTGGCCGAGGCCACTTCGCGGATCGAGGTGTGAATGCGCTCGACAAAACGGTTGAACGACGTGCCCAGGGCGCCGAATTCGTCCTGGCCGTGGATCACCAGGCGCCGAGTCAGGTCGCCTTCGCCTTCGGCGATGTCATGCATGGCGCGGCCCATGGTCAGCAGCGGTTGCATCAACACGCGGATCAACATGCCCAGCAAGGCGATGATGAACACCACGGCGATGACCATGGCGATCAGTGCCGAAGTGCGGAACTCACTGAGCATCGCCAGGGCGGTGTCCTTGTCGAGCACCAGCGCCACGTACCAATCGGTGCCCGGCACACCATTGACCCGGGTGAAGGAGATGAATTGGGACTTGCCGTCGAGGTCGACTTCCTTCACACCCGGGCTGATTTGCGGCGCGCCGTTGGGGTAGGCCTCGGCCAGGGTCTTGAGCACGCGCTTGCTGTCGGGGTGGATCAGGATCTTGCCGTCGGCGCTGACGATGAACGCGTGGCCGTGGCCGCCGAAGTTCAGCGAGTTGATGATGGCGCTGACGCTGGACAGGTCGATGTCCGCACCGGCCACGCCGATCATCTGGTTCTGGCGTTGTACCGGAGTGGCGACGGTGATCACCAGCTTGCCCGACGAGGCGGCGATGTAGGGTTCAGTGACGATGGTTTGCTGTGCGCTGTTGGCAGCCTTGTACCAGCCACGGGCGCGAGGGTCGTAGTCGGCGGCGCGATTGCCGGCCGGTACCGAGAACATCAGGCCGTCGGTGCCGCCGAAATAGCTGAGCTGGAAATTGCCGGTATAGGCCGGCAGGCCCACGGCGCGCTTGAGGCTGTCGGCACTGCTGCCGTCCACGGCGATCTGTTGGGCCAGCGATTGCAGCAATTGGATACGGCCGTCGACCCATGTCTGGATGTTACGGCTGGTCAGGCTGCCGAGTTCCTGCATGGAAGTCTCGGTGCTGGCGTGCAGGCTTTGGCGTTGACGGTAGTCGTTGAACAGGATGAAACAGGCGAATGCAACGGCCACCACGAGGGCGGCAGCCAGCAGGATTTTATGGCTGAATTTCATGTTTCTGGTCATTAAGAACACTACCGCGGAGGGACGGGTCAGGACGGGCTGTCAATTTGCCATAACGCAGGATTTTGCGCTGTGACTTTTTATCGGCGTAGAAGCCCGGCTCATCAGGCGTCCAGGGTCCAATCCCGACGAAAGGTACGACGGCGTCACAAACCGAGTGACTCACCGATGAAACACCTCTGCACGGCCAATAAATACTGGCGGCGCGAGGGAACCAGATAGGGGTTTTCTCTTCTAAGGATCAGGTTGGCACCCTGCCACCTCCCTTCCGTTCCAGGAGTTACACCATGTCGCTGCGTTCTATCGCTCTGCTGTTTATGTGCGTCGTGCTGACCGCATGCAGCAAGGTCAACCAGGAAAACTATTCGAAGCTGTCGGCTGGCATGCCCAAGGCCGAAGTCGAAACGTTGCTGGGGAAACCGACCGATTGCTCAGGCGCCCTCGGCATGTCCAGCTGCACCTGGGGCGACCAGAAAAGCTTTATCAGCGTGCAGTACGCCGGTGACAAAGTGTTGATGTTTTCCGGCCAAGGCCTGAAGTAAACCGAGGCCAGTGGCCTGCGGGAGAAAAATAATGATGCGGTTAGTGTTTGTGCTTTTGGCTGGCCTGGTATTGGCTGGCTGTGCCACTTCTGGCGAAGATCCGTTGGCACCCAAGACGGTCAACAGCGTCAATCTCAAGCGTTACCAGGGGACCTGGTATGAGTTGGCCCGCCTGCCCATGTATTTCCAGCGCAACTGCGCGCAATCGGAAGCTCACTACACCCTCAAGCCAGACGGCAACGTGGGCGTGCTCAATCGCTGCCTGACCTCGGACTGGCAGTGGGAAGAAGCCAGGGGCACCGCGACGCCGCAGGTGCCGGGCAAGACCGACAAGCTCTGGGTCGAATTCGATAACTGGTTTTCCCGGATCGTGCCGGGCGTGGCGAAAGGGCAATACTGGGTGCTCTACGTCAGCGATGATTACAAGACCGCCATCGTCGGCGACCCGAGCCGTCGCTACATGTGGCTGCTGTCCCGCACACCGACCGTCAACAGCGTCGTGCGCGAAGAACTGCTGAGCAAGGCGCGCCAGCAGGGCTACGACACGACACGCCTGGTCTGGCGCGCGTCGGACCGGCAGATGGCCAAGACTTCGGACTGACAGTCACCCGAAAACCAATGTGGGAGCGAGCTTGCTCGCGATAGCGGACTTGAAGGTAAAGGTCTCATCGCGAGCAAGCTCGCTCCCACATTTGGTATCTGTCACATCGATTCTTGGGGTCAGCCCAGCAGTTCGCGCAATACCTGGGTAAACGCCCGGGCGCTTTCCGCTTCGCCGGCATGACGCCCCTCACGCACCACCCACTGTCCGCCGACCATCACATCGCGCACCTGGCGATCGCCGCCGGCGAACAGCCAGCGATTGAGGATCCCGTCGCCCTGGGCCGTGGCCAGGTATGGGTCGTTGCCATCGAGCACCAGCCAGTCGGCGCGCTTGCCGATTTCGAGAGCGCCGATCGGCTGCCCCAGGGCCTGGGCGCCGCCTTCCAATGCCGCGTCAAACAAGGTGCGGCCAACCATCGGCTGATCCGCCCGATACAAGCGGTTGCGCCGTTGATCCCGCAGGCGCTGGCCATATTCCAGCCAGCGCAATTCTTCGACCACGCTCAATGACACATGGCTGTCGGAGCCAATACCGAGGCGTCCGCCCTGGGCGAGGAAATCCACGGCCGGGAAAATCCCGTCCCCCAAATTGGCTTCGGTGGTCAGGCACAGGCCGGCAATCGCCCGGCTCTTGGCCATGAGGCTGACTTCCTGGGCGTTGGCGTGGGTGGCGTGGACCAGGCACCAGCGCTGATCGACCTCGGTGTTGTCATACAGCCATTGCAGCGGACGCGCGCCGCTCCAGCCCAGGCAGTCGTCGACTTCCTTTTGCTGCTCGGCAATATGGATGTGCACCGGGCAATCATGGTCGCTGGCGGCCAGCACGTCCTGGATCTGCCCGGGCGTCACGGCGCGCAGCGAGTGGAAGCACAGGCCCAGCGCCTGGGACGCTTGCCCGGCCAGGATCGGCTGCAAGCGCGACTGAAGTTTCAAGTAGTTTTCGGTGCTGTTGATGAACCGGCGCTGCCCGTCGTTGGGTGCCTGGCCGCCAAAGCCGGAATGGCTGTAGAGCACCGGCAGCAGCGTCAGGCCAATGCCGGCGGCGCTGGCGGCGTGGCTGATACGCAGGGCCAGCTCCGCCGGGTCGGCGTAGGGCGCGCCGTCGGTGTCATGGTGGACATAGTGGAATTCAGCGACCGAAGTATAGCCGGCCTTGAGCATTTCGATGTACAGCTGGCGGGCGATGATGCCGAGTTGGTCGGGGCTGATTTTTCCGACGAGGCGGTACATCAAGTCGCGCCAGGTCCAGAAACTGTCGTTGGGATTGCCCGCCACTTCCGCCAGCCCGGCCATCGCCCGTTGGAAGGCGTGGGAGTGCAGGTTCGGCATGCCCGGCAACAGCGGACCGCCCAGCCGTTCGGCGCCATCTGCGTGGGAGCCGGCCTGGATATGGGTCAGGACGCCTGCGGCATCCACCTCAAGACGTACATCATAGGCCCATCCACTAGGCAGCAGCGCGCGTTCGGCAAAGAAGGCGGACATGGTTCAACCTCATCGTGCGTAATTTGTATATACATATACAGACGTTTGCCTGGCCGGTAAACTCCGGCAAGCTAGCAACCTTATTCGCAGAACAGGGAACCGCCGTGCCGACTCCGCCTGCCAAACCGCCGCTGGCCGCAAACATGGGTGACAGTCCGGCGCCCTTGTACGCCCGCGTTAAACAAATGATTACCCAGCAGATCGACAGTGGAAACTGGCCGCCGCATTACCGTGTGCCATCGGAAAGCGAGCTGGTCAGCCAGCTGGGTTTCAGCCGCATGACCATCAACCGTGCCCTGCGGGAAATGACCGCCGACGGCCTGTTGGTGCGCATGCAGGGTGTCGGCACCTTCGTGGCCGAGCCCAAGAGCCAGTCCGCGTTGTTCGAAGTGCATAACATCGCGGATGAAATCGCCTCCCGTGGTCATCGTCACAGCTGCAAGGTCATCACCCTGGAAGAAGAGGCGGCCGGTTCCGAGCGGGCCCTGGCCTTGGACATGCGTGAAGGCCAGAAGGTATTCCATTCACTGATCGTGCATTTCGAGAACGACATCCCCGTGCAAATCGAGGACCGTTTCGTCAACGCACTGGTGGCACCTGAATACCTCAAGCAGGACTTTACCGTGCAAACCCCCTACGCCTACCTGAACCAGGTTGCGCCGCTGACCGAAGGCGAGCACGTAGTGGAGGCGATCCTAGCCGAGCCGAGCGAATGCAAGCTGTTGCAGATCGAAAGGGGCGAGCCGTGCCTGTTGATCCGTCGCCGCACCTGGTCCGGGCGCCAACCGGTCACCGCCGCTCGCCTGATCCATCCGGGCTCACGTCACAGTCTGGAAGGGCGTTTTCATAAATGAGCCAATTGAAAGTGTTACGTGCCGCGGATTACCCGCGCATGCCTTGGAAGAACGGTGGCGGCAGTACCGAGGAAATCACTCGCGATGCCGGCACCGGCCTGGAAGGTTTCGGCTGGAGACTGTCGATTGCCGATATCGGTGAGTCGGGTGGTTTTTCCACCTTCGCCGGTTACGAGCGGATCATCAGTGTCTTGCAGGGAGATGGCATGACGTTGAATGTCGATGGTCAGGCTACGCGGGCGCTTTATCCGCTGGACGCTTTTGCGTTCAGCGGCGAGAGCCATGTGCATTGCACGCTGCTGGGCGGACCGATTCGTGACTTCAACCTGATCTACGCACCGCAGCGTTACCGCGCGCGATTGCAATGGTTGGGCGGCCAGCAGCGGTTTTTCAGCGAGGCGGCAACGGTGTTGGTGTTCAGTGCCGCGCCGACGCTGAGGATCAAGATGGATGAGGCTGTCGAGGCGCTGGGGCTTTATGACTGCCTGCAACTGAGCGGCAACACCGGGCTGCTGGAAATCACCACCCACGGCCAATGCTGCGTGATCGAGCTGACGGCCCACTAAAGAAATCCTGCGACAGAGCTTTTGTGGCGAGGGAGCTTGCTCCCGCTGGGCCGGGCTGGCGCTCCAGCGCGCAGCGGCCCTGTTTTTTGGGGTCTGCTTCGCAGCCCAGCGGGAGCAAGCTCCCTCGCCACAAAAAGCGTGTTTATTGTTCCTTCCGCACGCACCAACTTGTTACTGAATGCCCCAGCGTGGCGCAATATCACGCTTTTGTGTCCCCCCGATTCCTCCCTTTGAAACCCCCCGTCAAAAATTTCATGCCGCTCAGCAGCCCTTGAATCACAAGGCTTTCAGCAATTCCCCAACCGTTTCTGAACACTACCTCTAACAAGTTGGCCGCTTGATTGCATATGCTTGTACATACAAGTAAAGACGTATGCGTATGAGTCACCGATATTCAACGCAACGTTCGTAGAAATCGCTGCCCACTGCCCGGGCTGGTCTGGATTGATCGCTGAGGAGTTTTTGCTGTGACCGACGCTACCCGCAAACCCGAAAAATACCGTGACGTTGAAATCCGCGCCCCTCGCGGTAACACGCTGACCGCCAAGAGCTGGCTGACCGAAGCGCCGCTGCGCATGCTGATGAACAACCTCGACCCGGAAGTGGCCGAGAACCCCAAGGAGCTGGTGGTCTACGGTGGCATCGGCCGCGCGGCACGCAACTGGGAGTGCTACGACAAGATCGTCGAAAGCCTCACCCACCTGAATGACGACGAAACCCTGCTGGTGCAATCCGGCAAGCCGGTGGGCGTGTTCAAGACCCACAGCAACGCCCCTCGCGTACTGATCGCCAACTCCAACCTGGTGCCGCACTGGGCCAGTTGGGAACATTTCAACGAACTCGACGCCAAGGGCCTGGCCATGTACGGCCAGATGACCGCCGGCAGCTGGATCTACATCGGCAGCCAGGGCATCGTGCAAGGCACCTATGAAACCTTCGTCGAGGCTGGTCGCCAGCATTACGATTCCAACCTCAAGGGCCGTTGGGTGCTGACCGCCGGCCTGGGCGGCATGGGCGGCGCACAGCCGCTGGCCGCGACCTTGGCCGGTGCATGCTCGCTGAACATCGAGTGCCAGCAGGTGAGCATCGATTTCCGCCTGAAAACCCGCTACGTCGACGAGCAGGCCAAAGACCTCGACGACGCCCTGGCGCGCATCGAGAAATACACCGCCGAAGGCAAGGCGATTTCCATTGCACTGTGTGGGAACGCGGCGGAAATCCTGCCGGAAATGGTCCGTCGTGGTGTGCGTCCGGACATGGTCACCGACCAGACCAGCGCCCACGATCCCCTCAACGGCTATCTGCCGGCCGGCTGGACCTGGGACGAATACCGTGCCCGCGCCAAGACCGAGCCCGCCGCCGTGGTGAAGGCCGCCAAGCAATCGATGGCCGTCCACGTCAGAGCCATGCTGGCCTTCCAGAAAATGGGCGTGCCGACCTTCGATTACGGCAACAACATCCGCCAGATGGCCCAGGAAGAGGGCGTCGAAAATGCCTTCGACTTCCCGGGTTTCGTCCCGGCCTACATCCGTCCGCTGTTTTGCCGCGGCATCGGCCCGTTCCGCTGGGCGGCGCTGTCGGGTGACCCGCAGGACATCTACAAGACCGACGCCAAGGTCAAGGAACTGATCCCCGACGACGCTCACCTGCATAACTGGTTGGACATGGCTCGCGAGCGCATCAGTTTCCAGGGCTTGCCGGCACGGATCTGCTGGGTTGGCCTGGGCCAGCGCGCCAAGTTGGGCCTGGCGTTCAACGAGATGGTGCGCAGCGGTGAGCTGTCGGCGCCGATCGTCATCGGCCGTGACCACCTCGACTCCGGTTCCGTGGCCAGCCCGAACCGTGAAACAGAATCCATGCAGGACGGCTCCGACGCCGTTTCCGACTGGCCGCTGCTCAATGCCTTGCTCAACACCGCCAGTGGCGCGACTTGGGTATCGCTGCACCACGGTGGCGGCGTCGGCATGGGCTTCTCCCAGCACTCGGGCATGGTGATCGTCTGCGATGGTACCGATGAAGCGGCCGAGCGGATTGCCCGCGTGCTGCACAACGATCCGGCGACCGGCGTGATGCGCCATGCCGATGCCGGTTACCAGATCGCCATTGATTGCGCGAAGGAGCAGGGGCTGAACCTGCCGATGATTACCGGCAAGTAATCCCGGATCCCTCTTGCTCGCGATGAGGCCGGCACATTCAGCTCATGTGTTGGCTGATAGACCGCCATCGCGAGCAAGCTCGCTCCCACAGGGACGCGGCGCAAACCAATTCCAGAACAATCCACAGAGGTTGAACCATGGCTGTCACCAGCACACGCGTAAGCAGCAAGCCGTTGATCGAGAAACGTTCGATCGACTACATCCCGGAAGCGGAGCGACACGGTCGGCTGTTGAGCCAGTTCACCCTCTGGATGGGGGCCAACCTGCAAATCACTGCAATCGTCACCGGTGCATTGGCGGTGGTGCTGGGCGGTGATGTGTTCTGGTCGTTGATCGGTTTGCTGATCGGCCAAGTGCTCGGCGGTGGCGTCATGGCCTTGCATGCCGCCCAAGGGCCAAAGCTTGGCCTGCCGCAGATGATCTCCAGTCGTGTGCAGTTTGGTGTGTATGGCGCGGCCATCCCGATCGTGCTGGTGTGCCTGATGTACCTGGGTTTCACCGCGACGGGGACCGTGCTTTCCGGCCAGGCGCTGGGCCAGTTGTTTGGTGTCAGCGACAGTGTCGGCATCCTCATTTTCGCCAGTGTCATTGTGCTGGTCACGGTGCTCGGGTATCGGGTGATTCACTTCATTGGCCGTGTCGCCAGCGTGATTGGTGTGATTGCCTTTGTTTACCTGTTTGCTCGCCTGATCAGCCAGACCGACGTGGGCGCACTCCTGCAAATCCGCCATTTCAGCTGGAGCAGTTTCCTGCTGGCGGTGTCGCTCGCGGCCTCCTGGCAGATCGCCTTCGGCCCCTACGTGGCGGACTATTCGCGTTACCTGCCGAGCAAGACCTCTTCGGTGAAAACCTTTTTTGCCGCAGGTGCCGGTTCAGTCATCGGCGCACAGGTGGCGATGATCCTCGGCGTGTTTGCCGCCGCCTCGGCCAACGGGCAGTTCGCCGGTCACGAAGTGGCCTACATCGTTGGCCTGGGCGGTACCGGTGCCACGGCTGCGTTGCTGTACTTCAGCATCGCGTTCGGCAAGGTCACCATCTCCACGCTGAACTCCTACGGTAGCTTCATGTGCATCGCGACCATCATCAGCGGGTTCCGGGGACACCTGAACGTAACGCGTGTGCAGCGTCTGGTGTTCGTGCTGTTCATTGTCGGCGCGGCGACCTTGATCGCGCTGCTCGGCCAGCACTCGTTCCTCGGTGCGTTCAAGTCTTTCATCTTGTTCTTGCTGGCGTTCTTCACGCCGTGGAGCGCGATCAACCTGGTGGACTACTACTGCATCACGCGCGAGCGCTATGACGTGCCGGCATTGAACGATCCGAAGGGTCGCTACGGTCGCTGGAATGCCCTCGGCATCAGCGTCTACGTCTTTGGTGTACTGGTTCAGTTGCCGTTCATTGCCACCAAGTTCTATACCGGTCCGTTGGTGAAAGCCATGGGCGGTGTGGACATCTCCTGGATCATCGGCCTGGTGGTCCCGGCGGCGCTGTATTACGTCGTCGCCAGGAAGTGGCACAGCGCAGTACCCGATCAATTGATCCTGCCGGTCGAGCAGGACGCGGTTGACGCACAACCGAGCAGGGCGGGCCGCATCCAAGCGGTCTGATGGGACGTTGACAGGGCTGGATGCCTCTTGACTGCCGTAAGCCAATCCAACTGATTAGGAGCGTCACATAATGAAGTCGAACAAGACCCTGCTGACCACATTGCTTTCCATGGGACTGCTGGCCAGCGCCGGCGCCACGCAAGCGGCCGGTTGGTGCGAGTCGGGTAAACCGGTGAAATTCGCCGGCCTGAACTGGGAAAGCGGCATGCTGCTGACCGACGTCCTGCAAGTGGTGCTGGAAAAAGGCTACGACTGCAAGACCGACAGCCTGCCCGGCAACTCCATCACCATGGAAAACGCCCTGAGCAGCAACGACATCCAGGTATTTGCCGAAGAGTGGGTCGGCCGCAGTGAAGTCTGGAACAAGGCCGAGAAGGCCGGCAAGGTGGTCGGCGTCGGGGCCCCGGTGGTGGGCGCCATCGAAGGCTGGTACGTGCCGCGCTACGTGATCGAAGGCGATGCCAAGCGCAAGCTCGAAGCCAAGGCCCCGGGCCTGAAGAACATCGCCGACCTGGGCCAGTACGCCGCCGTGTTCAAGGATCAGGAAGAGCCATCCAAGGGCCGCTTCTACAACTGCCCGGCCGGCTGGACCTGCGAGCTGGACAACAGCGAAATGCTGAAGAGCTACGGCCTGGAAAAAACCTACACCAACTTCCGTCCAGGCACCGGCCCGGCCCTGGATGCGGCGGTGCTGTCGAGCTACAAGCGTGGCGAGCCGATCCTGTTCTACTACTGGTCGCCAACGCCGCTGATGGGCCAGGTGGACTTGGTCAAACTCGAAGAAAAACCCGGCGTGGATAAAAGTGTGAGCATCAAGGTCGGCCTGTCCAAGACCTTCCACGACGAAGCCCCGGAACTGGTGGCGGTGCTGGAAAAGGTCAACCTGCCGATCGATATCCTGAACCAGAACCTCGGGCGCATGGCCAAAGAGCGGATCGAGTCGCCGAAACTGGCGAAGATCTTCCTGAAGGAACATCCTGAAGTCTGGCACGCCTGGGTCAGTGAAGACGCTGCCAAGAAAATCGACGCGGCTCTGTAGGTCGAATATTTCCCGGCCAACCGTGGGGCTGGCCGGGACATTCACCGCATCCACCTGATCGAGAGTCTCTTATGTTTCCCGAAAGCTTTACCTTCTCCATCGCCGACTGGGTCAACGGTTGGGTCGATTCCTTGGTGACCAATTATGGCGATGTGTTCCGGCACATCTCCGACACCCTGCTGTGGGCCATCGTCAACCTCGAAGGCCTGCTGCGCATGGCGCCGTGGTGGTTGATGCTGGCCATCGTCGGCGGCGTTGCCTGGCACGCCACCCGCAAGGTCGTCGCTACGGCGGTGATCGTCGGCCTGTTGTTCCTGGTGGGTGCGGTGGGCCTGTGGGACAAATTGATGCAGACCCTCGCCCTGATGCTGGTGGCGACGCTGATCTCGGTGATGATCGGCATTCCCCTGGGCATTCTCTCGGCGCGCAGCAATCGCCTGCGTTCGGTGTTGATGCCGTTGCTGGACATCATGCAGACCATGCCGAGCTTCGTGTACCTGATTCCGGTGTTGATGTTGTTTGGCCTGGGCAAGGTCCCGGCGATCTTCGCCACGGTGATCTACGCCGCGCCGCCGTTGATTCGCCTGACTGACCTGGGCATCCGCCAGGTGGACGGCGAAGTGATGGAGGCGATCAACGCCTTCGGCGCCAACCGCTGGCAGCAGCTGTTCGGCGTGCAACTGCCCCTGGCCCTGCCGAGCATCATGGCCGGGATCAACCAGACCACCATGATGGCCCTGTCGATGGTCGTCATCGCCTCGATGATCGGCGCCCGTGGCTTGGGTGAAGACGTGTTGGTGGGCATCCAGACCCTCAACGTCGGGCGTGGCCTGGAAGCGGGCCTGGCCATTGTGATTCTCGCCGTGGTCATCGACCGCATTACCCAGGCCTATGGTCGTCCTCGGCATGAGGTGAGCAAATGAGCAACGCAGCCATCAGCAAGATCGAAGTCAAAAACGTCTTCAAGATTTTCGGCAACCGCTCCAAGGAAGCCCTGGAGCTGATCCGCCAGAACAAGACCAAGGACCAGGTGCTGGCCGAAACCGGCTGCGTGGTCGGCGTGAACGACCTGTCGCTGAGCATCGGCACCGGTGAGATCTTCGTGATCATGGGCCTGTCCGGCTCCGGCAAATCCACGTTGGTGCGCCATTTCAACCGGCTGATCGATCCCACTAGCGGCGCGATCCTGGTGGACGGCGAAGACATCCTGCAACTGGACATGGACGCCTTGCGCGAATTTCGCCGGCACAAAATCAGCATGGTGTTCCAGAGCTTCGGCCTGCTGCCCCACAAGAGCGTGCTGGACAACGTCGCCTACGGCTTGAAAGTGCGCGGCGAGAGCAAGCAGGTGTGCGCCGAGCGGGCGCTGCACTGGATCAACACCGTGGGCCTGAAAGGCTATGAGAACAAATACCCGCACCAGCTCTCCGGTGGCATGCGCCAGCGCGTCGGTTTGGCCCGGGCCTTGGCGGCGGACACGGACATCATCCTGATGGACGAAGCCTTCAGCGCCCTCGACCCGCTGATCCGCGCGGAAATGCAGGACCAGTTGCTGGAACTGCAAAAGACCCTGCACAAGACCATCGTCTTCATCACCCACGACCTCGACGAGGCCGTGCGCATCGGCAATCGCATTGCGATTCTCAAGGACGGCAAGCTGATCCAGGTCGGCACGCCGCGGGAGATCCTGCACTCGCCGGCGGATGAGTATGTCGATCGGTTTGTGCAGCGCAGGGCTGCGGTGGTTTGAGGTTGTGGTGGCTGGCGCGCTTTTGTGGCGAGGGAGCTTGCTCCCGCTCGGGCGCGTAGCGGCCGCTTCTTTTGGGCCTGCTGCGCAGTCCAGCGGGAGCAAGCTCCCTCGCCACAAAGGCTGTGCTTTTAGCCAGATGTGATGCTGAAATAATTTTTTCATGAGGTTGAAGATGTCCCAGGCTGAAAAAATCATCATCACCGGCGCTCCGTTGCGCTGGCAGGACGTGGTCGCCGTCGCTCGCTTCGGCGCGGTGCTAGAGCTGTCGACCCAGACCTGGGCACGGATCGACAATGCCCAGGCCATCGTCCAGCGCATCGTCGAAAGCGGCGAACGCGCCTATGGCGTCAACACCGGCCTGGGCGCCTTGTGCAATGTCTCGCTCAAGGACGAACAACTCAGCCAACTGTCGCGCAATACCCTGCTCAGCCATGCCTGTGGCGTCGGCCCGGCGCTCTGCGACGAGCAGACCCGGGCGATTCTCTGCGCGGCCATCCACAACTACAGCCAGGGCAAGTCCGGCATCCATCGGCGCGTGGTCGAGGCGCTGCTGGCCCTGCTCAATCGCGGCATCACCCCGCAAGTGCCGTCCCAGGGTTCGGTGGGTTACCTGACCCACATGGCCCACATCGGCATTGCATTGCTGGGCGTTGGCCAGGTCAGCTATCGCGGGCAAATCGTCCCGGCGCAACAGGCCCTGGCCGCCGAGAATTTGCAACCGGTGCAACTGGGGGCCAAGGACGGTTTGTGCCTGGTCAACGGCACGCCATGCATGACCGGCCTCAGTTGCCTGGCCCTGGCCGATGCCACGCGACTGGTGCAATGGGCCGACGTGATCGGCGCCATGAGTTTCGAGGCCCAGCGCGGCCAGATCGCCGCGTTCGACGCCGACGTCATGGCGTTGAAGCCGCATCCGGGCATGCGGCAGGTCGGCGTCAATCTGCGGGCATTGCTCGACGGCAGCGAAGTCATCGTCGGTAGCCTGGGCATTCGCACCCAGGACGCCTTGAGTATCCGTTCGATTCCCCAGGTGCACGGCGCGGCCCGCGACCAATTGGCCCATGCCCAGCAACAGATCGAAACCGAACTCAACTCGGTGACCGATAACCCGCTGCTGCTGGGGACACCGGAGAACTTCCGGGTCATGTCCCAGGCCAATCCCCACGGCCAATCGGTGGCGTTGGCGGCAGACCTGCTGGCGATTGCCATGGCAGAGATCGGCTCCATCGCCGAGCGCCGCCTCGACCGGCTGATCAACCCGCACGTCAGCGGCCTGCCAGCCTTCCTGGTGGCCAACCCCGGCGTGAACTCGGGGATGATGATCGTGCAATACGTCGCCGCATCGCTGTGCGCGGAAAACAAGCAATTGGCGCAACCGGCGGTGCTGGACAATTTCGTCACCTCCGGGTTGCAGGAAGACCATTTGAGTATGGGCACCAACGCCGCCCTGAAGCTGCACCGGGCGCTGGAAAATTGCACGCAGATCCTCGCCATCGAATACCTGCTGGCGGCCCAGGCCTTTGAATTTCTCAAGACGCAGCGCTTCGGCGCCGGGACGGACATCGCCTGGAAGTTGCTGCGCGAGCGTGTTCCGGCCTACGACCAGGATCGTTGGCTGGCGCCGGACATCGCCAGCGCCGCCGGGCTGCTAAAAGATCCGAACGTGCTGCACAACGTACTACCCCATTTGAACTGATCAAAAATAGCGCCAGCGTGCCAAGGCACCTATAGCCCACAAGGCATCGCCCAAAAAGCGAAGGTGACGGATAACGGAACATTCCGGAGCGACTGGCGGGTGAAAAACAAAACTCTCAAAAGGAGCAATACATGACTGCCTTAAACCTGATTCCCGGCCAATTGAGCCTGGCTCAATTGCGTGACATCTATCAGCATCCGGTGACCCTGAGCCTGGACGCCAGCGCGTCGGCGCAGATCGAGGCCAGTGTTGCGTGCGTGGAACAGATCCTCGCCGAGAACCGTACCGCCTACGGCATCAACACCGGCTTCGGCCTGTTGGCCTCGACCCGTATCGCCAGCGAAGACCTGGAGAACCTGCAGCGCTCCCTGGTGCTGTCCCATGCCGCTGGCGTGGGCGAGCCGATCAGCGATGCGCTGGTGCGGTTGGTCATGGTGCTCAAGGTCAACAGCCTGAGCCGGGGTTTTTCCGGCATCCGTCGGCAGGTGATCGATGCGCTGATTGCGCTGATCAATGCCGAGGTCTACCCGCACATCCCGCTCAAGGGGTCGGTCGGTGCGTCCGGTGACCTGGCGCCACTGGCCCATATGTCCCTGGTGCTGCTGGGCGAAGGCAAGGCCCGCTACAAGGGCGAATGGCTGCCGGCCGTCGACGCCCTGAAAATGGCCGGCCTCGCGCCGCTGACCCTGGCCGCCAAGGAAGGCCTGGCGCTGCTCAACGGCACCCAGGTCTCCACCGCGTTTGCCCTGCGCGGCCTGTTCGAAGGCGAAGACCTGTTCGCCGGTGCCCTGGCCCTGGGCAGCCTCACGGTGGAAGCGGTGCTCGGTTCGCGTTCGCCATTCGATGCACGTATCCATGCGGCTCGCGGCCAGAAAGGCCAGATCGATGCCGCCGCGGCCTACCGCGACCTGCTGGGCGAGCGCAGCGAAGTCTCCGATTCGCACCAGAACTGCGACAAGGTCCAGGACCCGTACTCCCTGCGCTGCCAGCCGCAAGTGATGGGTGCCTGCCTGACCCAGTTCCGCCAGGCTGCCGAAGTGCTGGTGATCGAGGCCAACGCGGTGTCGGACAACCCGCTGGTGTTCGCTGCCGAGGGCGACGTGATTTCCGGTGGCAACTTCCACGCTGAACCGGTGGCGATGGCCGCTGACAACATGGCCCTGGCGATTGCCGAAATCGGCTCCCTGAGTGAGCGGCGCATTTCGCTGATGATGGACAAGCACATGTCGCAACTGCCGCCGTTCCTGGTGGCCAATGGCGGGGTGAACTCCGGCTTCATGATCGCCCAAGTGACTGCGGCCGCCCTGGCCAGTGAAAACAAGGCGCTGTCCCATCCCCATTCGGTGGACAGCCTGCCGACCTCGGCCAACCAGGAAGACCACGTCTCCATGGCCCCGGCCGCTGGCAAGCGCCTGTGGGAGATGGCCGAGAACACCCGTGGGATTTTGGCGGTGGAATGGCTTGCGGCATGCCAGGGCCTGGACCTGCGCGGCGGCTTGAAGACTTCCGCCAAACTGGAACAGGCCCGGGGCCTGTTGCGTGCAGAAGTGCCGTTCTATGAGAAGGACCGGTTCTTTGCGCCGGACATCAATGCAGCGAGTGAATTGCTGGCGAGTCGGTGCCTGAACGAATTGGTTACGGCGCAGCTGTTGCCGAGCCTGTAAGGGCCCCTTCGCGAGCAAGCTCGCTCCCACAGGGGATCGGTGTCGAGCCCTTCATTTGGGGTACACCCCTGATCCCTGTGGGAGCGAGCCTGCTCGCGATTCGATTTTGAATGAGACGAGGAAACCGGGATGAAAACCCTCTGGCAAAACTGCCACGCCGCCACCATGGCCCAAGGCGTCTACTCGATCATCGAAGACGCCGCCATCGTCACCCAGGACGAGCACATTCAATGGATCGGCCCGTGCGCCGAGTTGCCAGCAGGCGATTACCCGGCGGTCAACGACCTCAAGGGCGCCTGGGTCACGCCGGGGCTGATCGACTGCCACACCCACACGGTGTTTGGCGGCAACCGCAGCGGTGAGTTCGAACAGCGCCTGCAAGGTGTCAGCTACGCCGAAATCGCCGCGGCCGGCGGTGGCATCGCCAGTACCGTGCGCGCCACCCGCGCCGCCAGTGAAGACGAGCTGTTCGCCAGCGCGGCCAAACGCCTGAAAAGCCTGATGCATGACGGCGTGACCACGGTGGAAATCAAGTCCGGCTATGGCTTGGACCTGGCCAGCGAACGCAAGATCTTGCGGGTCATTCGCCGCCTCGCTGCCGAACTTCCGGTCAGCGTACGCAGCACCTGCCTGGCGGCCCACGCCTTGCCGCCGGAATACAAGGACCGCGCTGATGATTACATCGAGCACATCTGCACCGAGATGCTGCCGGCCCTGGCGGCAGAGGGGCTGGTGGATGCGGTGGACGCCTTTTGCGAATACCTGGCCTTTTCCCCGGCGCAGGTCGAGCGGGTGTTCATCACCGCGCAGCAATTGGGCCTGCCGGTGAAGCTGCACGCCGAACAGTTGTCATCGCTGCAGGGTTCCAGCCTTGCGGCACGCTACCAGGCGCTGTCGGCCGATCACCTGGAGTTCATGACCGAAGACGATGCCATGGCCATGGCCGCGTCCGGCACCGTGGCGGTGTTGCTGCCGGGGGCGTTTTATTTCCTGCGCGAAACCCAGCTGCCGCCCATGGATGCCCTGCGCAAGCACGGCGTGAAAATCGCCGTGGCCAGCGACCTCAACCCCGGCACTTCGCCGGCGTTGTCGTTGCGCTTGATGTTGAACATGGCCTGCACCTGTTTCCGCATGACCCCGGAAGAAGCCTTGGCGGGGGCGACGATTCATGCGGCCCAAGCCTTGGGCATGGCGCAGACCCACGGTTCGCTGGAAGCCGGCAAGGTCGCGGATTTTGTCGCCTGGCACATCGACCGCCCCGCTGACCTGGCGTACTGGCTCGGTGGCGATCTGGAAAAACGCGTCGTGCGTCACGGCGTGGAAATCGATTGAGGAGAACGGTTGTGGAGAAGGTCCTGAATTTCAAGCAAGGGCGCGTGCCGCTGTTGATCAGCATGCCCCACGCCGGCCTGCGCCTGACCCCGGCGGTACAGGCCGGGTTGATCCCCGAGGCCCAGAGCCTGCCGGACACCGACTGGCACATTCCCAAGCTCTATGAGTTCGCCAATGAGTTGGGCGCCAGCACCCTGGCCGCGGAATACTCGCGGTTCGTCGTCGACCTGAATCGCCCCGCCGATGACAAACCGATGTACGTCGGCGCCACCACCGGTCTTTACCCGGCGACGCTGTTCGATGGCGTGCCGTTGTTTCGCGAAGGACTGGAACCTTCGGCCGAGGAGCGGGCGACGTATCTGCGACAAGTCTGGATGCCGTACCACCAGGCGCTGCAGCAGGAGCTGGCGCGGCTCAAGGCCGAGTTCGGCTATGCCTTGCTGTTCGATGCCCACTCGATCCGTTCGGTGATCCCGCACTTGTTCGACGGCAAGCTGCCGGACTTCAACCTGGGCACGTTCAACGGCGCCAGCTGCGACCCGACCCTGGCCAGCCAGCTCGAAGCCATCTGCGCTCGCCATGGCCAGTTCACCCATGTGCTCAACGGGCGTTTCAAGGGCGGGCACATCACCCGGTATTACGGCAACCCGGCCGAGGACATCCACGCGGTGCAACTGGAGCTGTGCCAAAGCACCTACATGGAAGAGTTCGAACCGTTCAACTATCGCTCCGATCTGGCGGCGCCGACCCAGGTGGTGCTCAGGGAGTTGTTGGAAGGCTTCCTGGCGTGGGGGCAAAAGGCCTACAAACATTAATCTGTGACCAAGCAGTCTTTGTGAAGGACTTCTTGTGAACATGGGGTTCTGTGGCGAGGAAGCTTGCTCCCGCTGGGTGGCGAAGCCGCCCTCGCTTTTTTGGTTGCTACGCAACCGAGCGGGAGCAAGCTCCCTCGCCACAAAAGCATTTCAAGCCGCTCTCCCTGTCGCCACCGTGCAAAACCAAGTCGCCACAGTTCACCTTTACCTCCTCGACGCTGCGTAATGTTCCAGGCACGGTGCACCTAGACACCGACCTACAACAATCCACTGCCGCACGAGACCCCTCGCGATGAAAAGACTGTCCAAGCGCTGTCTGTCGTTCCTCTGCGGTACCGTTCTACTAAGCTCCGGCGCGATGGCCGCCGAGCCTGCATCCTGCCAGACCGTACGCATGGGCGTGGTCAACTGGACCGACGTGATCGCTACCAGCGGCATGGCCGACGTGTTGCTCACCGGGCTGGGCTACGAAAGCAAGCAGACCAGCGCCGTGCAGCAGATCATCTTCGCCGGCATCCGCGACAAGCGGCTCGATATCTTCCTGGGTTATTGGAAACCGGCAATGGACAAGAACATCGCCCCGTTCCTGGCGGCCAACCAGGTGAAGGTCCTGGATAAACCCAGCCTGGCCGATGCCCAGGCCACCTTGGCCGTCCCGGACTACGTGGCTGCGGCGGGGCTCAAGACCTTTGCCGACATCGCCCGGTTCAAGGATCAGCTTGGTGGCAAGATCTATGGGATTGAGCCAGGCAGTGGCGCCAACACCACCATCAAGACCATGATCGAAACCAATCACTTTGGCCTCAAGGATTTCAAGCTGATCGAATCCGGTGAGGCGGGGATGCTGGCGGCGGTGCAGCGGGCGGTGAATCGCAAGGAATTCGTGGTGTTCGTCGGCTGGACCCCGCACCCGATGAACATCAACATGAACATCGCCTACCTGACGGGCAGCGAAGACGTCTATGGTCCGAACGAAGGCGCCGCGACCGTGTCCACGGTGACCGCGCCGGACTACGCCCAGCGTTGCCCCAACGTTCAGCGGCTGCTGGAAAATCTCACGTTCACCGCCGCCCAGGAAAGCCAGATGATGGTGCCGATCATGGAGCGCAAGACACCCCAGGACGTCGCCCGGCAATGGCTGCGCGAGCATCCCGAGGATCTGCAGCGCTGGCTCGCTGGCGTGACCAGCTTCGATGGCAAGGATGGCGTAGCGGCGGTGCAGGCCAGCCTCAAGCACTGACACAACCTTATGGACACTGATACCCCTGTGGCGAGGGAGCTTGCTCCCGCTGGGTTGCGAAGCAGCCCTAGAAAAAAAGCGGGCGCTGCGCACCCGAGCGGGAGCAAGCTCCCTCGCCACAGAAGCCACAGAAGCCACAGAAGCCACAAAAGCTAAAAACGGCTGAGCCACATCCTCTTTCGACGCATGGCAACCCGAGATGGCCTACCCACTTTCCCAGGCAATGTCCGCCTTCATCGACAAAACCCTGAGCTTCACCGCCCCGGACGACAGCCTCGACGGTTCGCGCCAGGCTTACAGCCAGATGTGCCGGGCGTTTACCCCGTCGCGTCCGCCAACGCTCGTGGTGGAGGATTTGCCGTTGGCCGGCGTGCCTATCCGGGCCTATCACCCGCGCATTGCGCCGCCGCTCGCCGGCTGGCCGTGCATTCTCTACCTGCACGGTGGCGGTTGGGTGGTGGGGGACCTGGATTCTCATGACTTCATCTGCATGGAACTGGCGGCTGAGCTTGGCGCGTTGGTAGTGGCGGTGGATTACCGGCTGGCCCCCGAGCATCCGTTTCCGGCCGCGTTCGAAGATTGCCTCGCGGTGTGGCACCACTTGGCGGACACCCCGTTTGCCATCGACCCGCGTCGCCGGGCGGTGGCCGGTGACAGTGCCGGCGGCAACCTCGCCGCTGCGTTGTGCTTGGCCTTGCGCGATGCCGGGCAGCCGTTGCCCCGGGTCCAGGTGTTGATCTACCCGGCGCTTGGTGGCCCGGCGGATTTGCCCTCACGCCAAGCGTGCGAAGATGCCCCGCTCTTGAGTGGCCGCGACCTGGAGCGCTATGAGGCGCTGTACCTGTGTGGCGCCCAACCCACGCCTTATGCCATGCCGCTATTCGCCGACGACCTGAGCGGCGTGCCGCCGGCGCTGGTTGCGGTCGCGCAATGGGACCCGCTGCGCGACGATGGTGTCCGTTACAGCGAGCGGCTGAAAGCCGCAGGGGTGGACTCCGTGCTGTATATCGGCGAAGGGCTGGTCCACGGTTGCCTGCGTGGCCGGGGCCAGGTGCCAGAGGTCGATCAGTTGTATCGCACGCTGCTGGCGTTCCTGGCTGACATGCTTTGACTGCGCAGGGGCATGCTCATTCAGGTGATTCGGGTTTATGATGCCGGACGGCAGATTAAATAGACGTCCCCACAGGGATGACTCGACCCCTTACGGAGCGCGCAATGCAGACTTTGTACCCGCAGATCAAACCCCATGCCCGGCACGATCTGGCTGTCGATGACACCCACACGCTCTATGTCGATGAAAGCGGTTCCCCGGAAGGTCTGCCAGTGGTGTTCATTCACGGTGGCCCGGGTGCTGGCTGCGACGCGCAGAGTCGTCGCTACTTCGATCCGAACCTTTACCGTATCGTCACCTTCGACCAGCGCGGTTGCGGTCGCTCCACCCCCCACGCCAGCCTGGAAAACAACACCACCTGGGATCTGGTCGAAGACCTGGAGCGCATCCGCAAGCACCTGGGCATCGAAAAATGGGTGCTGTTCGGCGGTTCCTGGGGCTCGACCCTGGCCCTGGCCTACGCCCAGACCCATCCAGAGCGGGTGCATGGCCTGATCCTGCGTGGGATCTTCCTCTGCCGTCCGCAGGAAATCGAGTGGTTCTACCAGGCTGGCGCCAGTCGCCTGTTTCCCGACTATTGGCAAGACTACATCGCGCCGATTCCCCTGGATGAGCGCGACGACTTGCTCAGCGCTTTCCACAAGCGCCTGACCGGTAACGACCAGATTGCCCAGATGCATGCGGCCAAGGCCTGGTCCACCTGGGAAGGTCGTACCGCGACCCTGCGTCCGAACCCGCTGGTGGTCGATCGCTTCTCCGAGCCGCAGCGGGCGCTTTCGATTGCCCGGATCGAATGCCACTACTTCACCAACAATGCGTTCCTCGAACCCAACCAGCTGATTCGCGACATGGGCAAGATCGCCCATTTGCCGGGCGTCATTGTGCACGGCCGCTACGACGTCATCTGCCCCTTGGACAACGCCTGGGAGCTGCATCAGAACTGGCCCAACAGCGAACTGCAGGTGATCCGCGACGCCGGTCACGCCGCTTCGGAGCCGGGAATTACCGATGCGCTGGTACGCGCCGCTGCGCAAATGGCCCGGCGCCTGCTCGACCTGCCGCCCGAGGAAGCATGAAGGGGCTGTTGCAACGTGTGCGCTGCGCACGGGTCGAAGTAGCCGGTGAGATCATCGGGGCTGTAGACCAAGGCTTGCTGGTGCTGGTGGCCGTCGAGCCCGGGGATACCCGGGCCAGCGCCGACAAACTCCTGCACAAGCTGCTTAACTATCGCGTGTTCAGCGACGCCGAGGGCAAGATGAACCTGTCCGTGGTGGATGTCGGTGGTGGGCTGCTGCTGGTGTCGCAGTTCACCTTGGCGGCGGACACCAAAAGCGGCCTGCGTCCAAGTTTTTCCACGGCCGCGCCTCCGGCCTTGGGCGAAGAGTTGTTCAACTATTTGCTGGCCCAGGCGAAACAGGTGCATGGCACAGTGGCATCAGGTAGATTCGGCGCCGACATGCAGGTGCATCTGGTCAATGATGGCCCGGTAACCTTCCTGTTACAGTCCTGAAAGCGTTTGAAACATCTTTTCCGTTCTGTTTCGAGGCTAAACAGGGAGTTTTCTCGATAAATACTTTGCTACCCCTGATGCGTTGTCACGCGGGCTACTAGATAATCGCGCGCTACGGGGGATCAGCGTTCGCTGGTCCATTTGACTTAGGTAGAGACTTGTCCTGAACCGTTTGGGGAATCATTTTGCCCCGTCGGAGTCGGAACAATGCTCGCCAACTTGGCAAGAGTGGTCCGCAGGAACGGTTTTTCAGCGCCGTTACCGTGTAGATACTTTATCTGGCCGTTGGTTTTTTGATCAGTTTTCGGCGAGGGTTGCTCGTGATTGTTAGTCCCTGTAATGCACCAAAAATGACTGCCAAACGGTTTAGAAGCGCCTTGGTAGCGGGCTCGGCCCTGCTGTGCCTGTTCGGCGCGGGCCAACTGTGGGCATTCAGCCTGGATGATGTATCGGCGAAGGCACAAGAACTGGCCGGGCAGAAATTCGAAGCCCCGCGCAGCAATTTGCCGAACGAATTCCGCGAAATGAAGTTCGCCGATTATCAGAAAATCCGTTTCCGCACCGAAAAAGCGGAGTGGGCCGACCAGAAGACCCCGTTCCGGCTGTCCTTCTATCACCAGGGCATGCATTTCGACACCCCGGTGAAGATCAACGAAATCACCGCGACCACCGTCGACGAGATCAAGTACGACCCGACACGGTTCGATTTCGGCGACGTGAAGTTCGATCCCAAGGCCACCGAACAGCTGGGCTACGCCGGTTTCCGCGTGTTGTACCCGATCAACAAGGCCGACAAGCAAGACGAAATCATGACCATGCTGGGCGCGAGTTATTTCCGCGTCATCGGCAAGGGCCAGGTCTACGGCTTGTCCGCGCGTGGCATGGCCATCGACACCGCGTTGCCATCCGGTGAAGAGTTCCCACGCTTTCGCGAGTTCTGGATCCAGCGTCCGAAACCCACCGACAAGCACCTGGTGATCTTCGCCCTGCTGGATTCGCCGCGGGCCACTGGCGCTTATCGCCTGACCGTGCGTCCGGGCACCGACACCGTTGTCGACGTGAAATCCCGCGTGTTCCTGCGCGATCGCGTCAACAAACTGGGTATCGCCCCGTTGACCAGCATGTTCCTGTTCGGCGCCAACCAGCCGTCCAAGGTGCTCAACTACCGTCGTGAACTCCACGATTCCAGCGGCCTGTCCATCCATGCCGGCAACGGCGAGTGGATCTGGCGTCCGCTGAACAACCCGAAACACTTGGCCGTGAGCAACTTCTCGGTAGAAAACCCGCGTGGTTTCGGCCTGCTGCAACGTGGTCGTGACTTCAGCCACTATGAAGACCTGGATGACCGTTACGAAAAACGCCCAAGCGCCTGGATCGAACCGAAAGGCGATTGGGGCAAGGGTACCGTCGATCTGGTCGAGATCCCGACCGCCGACGAAACCAACGACAACATCGTTGCGTTCTGGAGCCCGGAGAAACTGCCTGAACCAGGCCAGCCGCTGGACTTCGCCTACCGTCTGCACTGGACCCTCGACGAAGCCAACCTGCACTCGCCAGACAGTGCCTGGGTCAAGCAGACCCTGCGTTCCACTGGTGATGTGAAGCAGTCCAACCTGATCCGTCAACCGGACGGCAGCGTGGCCTACCTGGTGGATTTCGAAGGGCCGTCCCTGCAAGCATTGCCTGAAGACGCCGAAGTGCGTAGCCAGGTGAGCGTTGGCGACAACGGCGAGATCGTCGAGAACAGCGTGCGCTACAACCCTGAAACCAAGGGCTGGCGCCTGACGCTGCGACTGAAGATCAAGGACCCGAAACAGGCCACCGAGATGCGTGCGGCACTGGTTCGTCCGCTGACGCCTGTCGAAGCCCCGGCCGCCTCGCATTCCGCGACCACGACCCTGGCCAAGGCTGACAAGATCGCCCGCCAGCAGACTGAAAAAGAGCTCGCGAAAGAAAAAGCGCAAGACGAAGCCAAGGCTGTCCAGGCGGACACCGCCGCGGTCGAACCGACCCCAACCCAGCAGGAACCGGAACCGACTGAGCAAGTCCTGACCGAGACCTGGAGCTATCAGTTGCCAGCCGATGAGTAATACTCCAGTACAGCCAGAGACGCTCAGTGAGTACCTGGCCCATTTGCCCATGACCGACGAGCAGCGCGCCGAACTGGCGGGCTGCAAGTCCTTCAGCGAATTGCACGAACGCCTGTCGTCGCCGACGTTCGACGCGCCCACCGAGGCTGTGCAAGCCTCGGTGGGTCGCCGGCTGACCCTGAGCACCGCCGAAGAGCTTGAAGAAGCGGAAATGCTGGGGCTCGACGCCAGTGGCCGGGTGTGCCTGAAAGCGACGCCGCCGATCCGTCGGACCAAGGTCGTGCCGGAGCCGTGGCGCACCAATATCCTGGTGCGCGCCTGGCGGCGCCTGACCGGTCGCACCAACCCGCCGAAGCCGCCCAAGGATGAGCGCGTGCTGCCCCATGCACGCTGGCGTACCGTGGGTTCGATCCGCCGCTACATCCTGCTGATCCTGATGCTCGGCCAGACCATCGTCGCCGGTTGGTACATGAAGGGCATCATGCCCTACCAGGGCTGGTCGTTCGTCGACCTGGAAGAAGTCCTGCACCAACCGCTGTTGCAGACGGCCACGCAAGTGCTGCCGTATGCGTTGCAAACCAGCATCCTGATTCTGTTCGGGATCCTGTTCTGCTGGGTGTCGGCAGGTTTCTGGACAGCGCTGATGGGCTTTCTCGAATTGCTCACCGGCCACGACAAATACCGCATCTCTGGCGCCAGCGCCGGCAATGAGCCGATTCCCAAGGATGCCCGCACCGCGCTGGTGATGCCGATCTGCAACGAAGACGTGCCGCGGGTATTCGCCGGTTTGCGCGCCACCTTCGAGTCGGTGGCTGCCACCGGTGACCTGGATCGCTTCGACTTCTTCGTGCTCAGCGACAGTAACGAGACTGATATCTGCGTGGCCGAACAGCAAGCCTGGCTGGACGTCTGCCGTGAAGCCGGGGGCTTCGGCAAGATCTTCTACCGTCGTCGTCGCCGTCGCGTGAAACGCAAGAGCGGCAACCTCGACGACTTCTGCCGTCGTTGGGGCAGCGACTACAAGTACATGGTCGTGCTCGACGCGGACTCGGTGATGAGCGGCGAATGCCTGACCAGCCTGGTGCGCCTGATGGAAGCCACGCCGGACGCCGGCATCATCCAGACCGCGCCACGGGCTTCGGGCATGGACACGTTGTATGCGCGCATGCAGCAGTTCGCCACGCGAGTGTACGGTCCGCTGTTCACCGCCGGTCTGCACTTCTGGCAGTTGGGTGAATCCCATTACTGGGGTCACAACGCGATCATCCGCATGAAACCGTTCATCGATCACTGCGCCTTGGCGCCGTTGCCGGGTAAAGGTGCGTTCTCGGGCGCGATCCTGTCCCACGACTTCGTCGAAGCCGCGCTGATGCGCCGTGCCGGCTGGGGCGTGTGGATTGCCTATGACCTGCCGGGCAGCTACGAAGAGCTGCCGCCAAACCTGCTGGACGAACTCAAGCGTGACCGTCGCTGGTGCCACGGCAACCTGATGAACTTCCGGCTGTTCCTGGTCAAGGGCATGCACCCGGTGCACCGTGCGGTGTTCCTGACCGGCGTGATGTCTTATCTGTCGGCGCCGCTGTGGTTCTTCTTCCTGGTGCTGTCCACCGCGCTGCTGGCGGTGAACACGCTGATGGAGCCGCAGTACTTCCTTGAACCACGCCAGCTTTATCCGCTGTGGCCGCAATGGCATCCGGAAAAAGCCATCGCCCTGTTCTCGACCACCATCGTGCTGCTGTTCCTACCCAAACTGCTGAGCATCGTGCTGATCTGGGCCAAGGGTGCCAAGGAGTTCGGTGGCAAGTTCAAGGTGACCATGTCGATGCTGCTGGAGATGCTCTTCTCCATGCTGCTGGCGCCGGTGCGGATGATCTTCCACACCCGTTTCGTGCTCGCCGCGTTCCTCGGCTGGGCCGCGACCTGGAACTCGCCGAAACGTGACGACGACTCCACGCCATGGAGCGAAGCGGTCAAGCGTCACGGTCCGCAAACCTTGCTGGGCTTCTTCTGGGCCTTGCTGGTGATCTGGCTGAACCCAAGCTTCCTCTGGTGGCTGGTGCCGATCGTCGGGTCGCTGATCCTGTCGATCCCGGTGTCGGTGATCTCCAGTCGCGTGGGCCTGGGCTTGAAATCCCGTGATGAGAGCTTATTCCTGATTCCCGAGGAATACGCACCGCCCCAGGAACTGCTGTCGACGGACCAGTACACCCATGAGAACCGTTGGCACGCGCTGAACGACGGTTTCATCCGGGCGGTGGTCGATCCACAACAGAACGCCTTGGCGTATGCATTGGCGACCTCGCGTCACGGCCAGGCCGAGCCGATTGAATGGCTGCGGGTCGAACGCGTTCGTCACGCCCTGAAGGTCGGCCCTGCCGGTCTCAATAACGCTGAGCGGCTGGCCCTGCTGAGCGACCCGGTGGCCCTGTCCCGCTTGCATGAGCAGGTCTGGAGCGAGGCGCATCCCGAGTGGCTGGCGGCGTGGCGTGAATCGGTCAAGGCGGACCCTCATGCACCGTTGCTGCCGCTACAGCCGGTGAGCGTACAGCCTCAACTGGCATGACAAAGAGCCCCGCTAACCAGCGGGGCTTTTTGTTTGTGCGCGGTGAGTCATAGGTTCATGGGTAGCGGGTATTTCTTCGGATAGCGGAAGCACTTAGCGTCGCCGTGTATTCGTCAAGATCAAACATTCTCCTTCGTTTGATAAACCTTTGATTTCGTGGAGACGTCCAGGAAGTAGGTGAGGAGACTAGAGATTCTCGGGTCAATGAGTCCCGAAGCGGGGGCAGTTGAGCTCGTTTATGCAGCAAAACACCAAAACCACTCACCATGCCAATCGCCCCCAGCGCCACCAGGGCGATCAGGAGCGGGTCATTGACGGGTGATTCAGGATGATGATGCTCCATTCGGTTCAGGACTAGATAGGCGACGGTCCCTACGAAGGCGCTGCCGCTTGACACTACTTTGGCAACGCGCCCGAACGTGGCGTCAGCGACAAATGGAAGCCGTCGTACCAGCACTTTAGGAGCAAGGAACGGAAGTACATAGTTTCCGCCGAATTCCATCAGCCCATTTACGAACCACAACAGCCCGTGTGGAATCCGTCCCGTGGGATCTGTGCGATTTATCGGGTCTCCCTGACAATAGGCATAACAGTTCAGTCCTCCGTCTCCAAAGGGACTCAGGCTGTCAGGGCTGTTAAAGCGCATCAGGACAGGATTGAACGCACGGTGCCCGTTTCCCAGCAAGTAGCAACCCGTAATCGTATCGTTCCGTTCACCGTTGAAAGCCAGAAGGCTGCTCAGGCCCCCTTGAGCGGGGCGATGACCGTAAGGCGTATAGGTCGAAGTGCCGTCGCTGCTCTGCAGCACCGAGCGATGCTTGTCGGTCAGCAGGATTGACGTACGTGGGGTGTTCCCTCCGTGGTTTTCCGCCAGCAAGACATCCAAGGTCTGAAAAACCTGATACTGAATGGATCCTTGGATTTCTGTAGCGAGCCGATCTAATAGATAGAACCGGTCACGACGGAGTTGGTCGGCAGGCACGCAGCAAACCAGACGATCGAGAGCATCGTATAGATACTGGACTAATAGTCTGTCAGCAGTGTTCGACATCAATATTTTTCCAGGAAACAGACCGTTCATTCAGTCTCGGCCGGAATGAGAATGTTGTCTACTATCAGAACTGATAGGTTTTGAGAGTGCTCGGCGTGTACGAGGATAAGTGTCAAGCGCCGTCACTGAAGGGTGACAGGTTGTAACTTGTTTGATGGTTTATCTTCTGCTGGGTAAAGGCATACAGATTATTGCTGTGAGATATTTTGAAAAGTGGATTGGGTTGTTGGATGTTTTTCGAGTGGGCGCGCTAGAGGGCGAGTTGCGGCAACAATGCTTCAGCCTAAAAGCTCGATAATTATTCGAATATCTACGTTACAAAAGAATCCCGTCATCAGTGTCGGCTTTGTCCGTCTGTTAAGAACGGGAAATATTTAGATAGCTAGTTGCGGGTGTGTCAACTTTACATGTGGGCGCTTGGTTATTAAGGTTCGGTTCGTCAAGGAAGGCAGTCCTAGATCAAGGTCGAACTAGATATTCAAATTATCCGATAGGAAGCCCGATGAGCCTTATGTCTGATTACAAAAACCAGAGCCTTACTGAACATGAAGTTTTTGGGTTGTCGGCACAATATAATCTTGCCGATGGTCATAGCTACATTTCTGCGAAAACGCATTTTAGCAGCGTGTTACCTGAGTTGCCTGACTTATGGGGTTCGGCGGTCGAGACGCCTGTTCCGCAAATGGAGATGGCGTTCAAAGATATTTTTGCAGATTATTTTGCGCTGCCTGGGTTAAAAAATCACCAATATTTTTCGATCTGCCCTACCGCGTCAAACAGCATAGACATAGTGGGAGCATGGGCGCGATCAAAGCAGTTAAAAATAGGCCTTGTCGAACCCACTTTTGACAACCTCGCCCAGTTGCTTAGGCGTAGGGAAGTCGAGCTTGAAGCTGTTCCAGAAAGCTTGTTTTCAGACTTGGGCTTGCTGGAGAGGTTTGTTCAAAACAAAAAACTTGACGCCTTGTTTATGGTTAATCCCAATAACCCGACAGGTTTCGTCATCGATGCAGTCATGATGAAAAATATTGTGGAACTGTGCCATCGGCTCAATATAATTTTGATCCTCGATACCTCTTTTCGGTTCTGCCACAAAACCGCTATCGACGAATATGCACTCCTGGTTGAAAAGGGCGCGTCATTTATCATTCTGGAGGATACCGGTAAGCAATGGCCAACATTGGATGCCAAGGCCAGCCTGCTGTCATATAGCAAGAATCTGGCCCAGGAAATCAGAGCCATCTACGAAGAAATTTATCTTTGCTGTTCCAATTTTGTACTGAGACTGATCATTGCATTTATCGAGGCGACGCTAAAAAGAGGAGGGCTCTCTTATGTGCACTCGATTATTACCAAGAATGCAGAAATAGTACGTTCCCAGCTTGCAGGAACACGGGTCAGCGTTGATTCGCCGCATTCGTATTCGGGCATGACGGTTATGTGGCTTAACATAAAACGAACTGGGCTCTCGGACCTGGAATTAACTGACTACCTTGCAACTTATGACGTGGCCGTGTTGCCGGGGAGGTATTTCTATTGGAACAGTCATGAGGTCGCAGGGCACGACCGTATAAGAATTGCGCTTTTGAAGCCTGATGACCAATTCAAGTTTTCGCTCTCGCGCTTGAGACAAGCCCTGCTCGAGCTTGAATCGGCCAAAGACTACAATGATTGTGTAGAGAAGATTTCGGAATGAGAAAGGTTCTGGTAACGGGGGATTTTGATATTGATAAAACGGTATTTTCAGACGGTATTGAACTCACCCATATAAGACGTCCTATTGATGAGCGGCAAATTCTAGAGGTGTTGCCCGATGTGCACGACTATATTTTAGGTGGACCGGAATACCTGTCTGCGGAGCTGATTGACGCCGCCACTCGGTTAGAGAATATCGTTGTAATGGGAACAGGCACCTCCAGCTTCGTGGACGTGAAGTATGTTTCCGATAAAGGCATAAAATTAGCCAATACACCCAACCTAAACGTGCAAGCGGTGGCTGAATTTACATTGGCAATGATTGTCCTCTGTTCGGCAAGGGCTTTTGAAAGCGCTGAAAGTGTGAAGGCGGGCAACGCTTGGATACAGACGCCCAGGCGATCATTGTTGAATCTTAAAGTTGGCTTTGTTGGCATGGGATCGATTGCAAGTGAGGTGGCATATCAGCTTCATATGCGTGGAACTGCAAATATGCGCTATTGGTCCCGGACACGGAAGGAGTCGCTGGAAAAGTCATTGGGCCTGCAACATACCTCCCTCGGTGATCTGGTCAGCACCGTTGACGTTTTATGTATTCATCTGAGTGGTTGTGCCGAAACCTTTAATCTTATCGATGAATCGGTATTGGCCTGCGCGTCAACGGGACTGATGATATTGAATTTGTCCAATCCAAAAATTATCTGCCCGCGTGCGCTCAAGACCTACCTCAATCGCAATGCGGATGCATTTTGTTTTATCGATGGCTACTACAACGAATGGGCGGCTAACAAGGGCCAGCATGATGATCCCTATGGTTTGCTCTCATTGCCCTCAAAAAAAATAATGGTCACTTCGCATCTGGCGGCACAGGAGCAAGTGACTGTTGAAAATATTTTTCTTCAGGCTGTGAAAACCCTTCATTGTATCAGCGGGCGTTAAGTTCAATGGCCTTTCATTTGAATGGCTTTAAAACGTTCGCATGCGGCGTGATGATTTATTGCCCCAATATGAGGTATTCCGGTGGCTGGACACTCACTTTCTCCAAGAAAGTGAGTGTCCAGTCCAGCATTTGCTTACATTAGTTCGTTGCGGCTGGATTTGGAGCCTAGGTTTTGAGCAAACCTAAGTAAATAGCCATCTGGGTCTAATATGAGAAAATTGCTTTGACCTTGAAGCAAATCATTTTCTTTGTACCAGCATTCTTCTATCGGTTTATGCAGCTTGTATCCCGAAGCCATCAATGATTTCGCTAACGCTCTGACATCAGGACAATCAATGGAGAGGTTCATTCCGCGTCCATAAGGTTTTTGTAGCGGGCCCACACGCCATGGCGACTCTTTGTGATCGTCTTGCTCCAGCATTAACTGGCTGCCGTGATAGGAAATGAATATAAAACCGTCGTTCGGTCTTTCATACTCAACGCTGAAGCCAATGAGCTTGCAATAAAAACTTGAGCTTGCCTTGATGTCGGACACAATCAGTTCAGGTATAAGCTTGTTAAAGGCGACCATAATTCCTCTTCCGTGAAGAATGTTTCATATAGTTAATGGAGGTGCCATTCTGTCGTGAACTCTAGAAAAGTCCAATAGATTTTTCTGATGCTTTCGTCATTTTTATGATGGTTGCAATCATTTGACGATATGTGGCAGTTATAAATTATGTCTGAAAGTTAAAGTAGGCGGGATGTTTAAAAACATTAAACCTGCTGCGGCGCATGTCGAATATCACTGTCGGTAGAGCAGTGCTCTCAGCCCCAATAGGGACTGATGCACTGCTTCATGCCTATGTGTTTGGAAAACCAGCTAAGCGGCCATTCGTTACAAAAGCCCCAATGTCTCTAAACTTTGAACCGCCCCACCAGCGTCTGCAAGTGAACGCCCAACCGAGCCAATTCCGCACTTGAAGCGGCCGTCTCCTCACTGGACGACGCCGTCTGCTCCGACACATCACGCACATTCAGCACACTACGGTTGATCTCCTCAGCCACCGCACTCTGCTGCTCGGCCGCTGCGGCAATTTGCTGATTCATCGACTGGATCGCCGAAACCGTCCGAGTGATGTTCTCCAGCGAGCTCCCCGCACGACGGGTCAATTCGACGCTGCTGTCGGTCAGGCTACGGCTGTTGTCCATGATGGTCGCGACCTGTTCGGTACCGGTCTGCAGGCCCACGATCAGTTCTTCAATCTCTTCGGTGGATTTCTGGGTGCGCTGGGCCAGGCTACGGACCTCGTCGGCCACCACGGCGAAGCCTCGTCCGGCCTCACCGGCACGGGCTGCCTCGATGGCCGCGTTGAGGGCCAGCAGGTTGGTCTGCTGGGCCACGGACTTGATCACGTCCAGGACGCTGCCGATCTTGTCGCTCTCACGCTTCAAATCGCCCATGGCGGCGGTGGAATTGCCTACTTCCTTGGCCAGGCGCTCGATCTGGGCGATGGCTTCGCCAACGACCTTGTCGCCTTCACGGGCTTGCTGGTCGGCGGCGAAGGCCGCTTCGGAAGCTTCCTCGGCGTTGCGCGCCACTTCCTGCACCGTGGCGGTCATTTCGTGCATGGCGGTGGCGACCTGATCGGTTTCCACTTTTTGGCTGTTGACCCCGGCGCTGGTCTGTTCGGTCACGCTTGAGAGTTGTTCAGCGGCGCTGGCGATCTGGGTAACCCCTTCACCGATGCCACCGATCAATTGCCGCAGGCCGACGGTCATGCGTTGCATGGCGCGTTGCAGTTGGCCGAGTTCGTCGCGGCGTTCGGAGGTAAGGTTGTGGGTCAGGTCGCCTGCGGCGACACGTTCTGCCACCTTCAGGGTCTCATCCAGCGGGCCGACGATTTGCCGAGTAATGAGCAGGGCGGCGATCACGCCAAACAGCAGCGCCAGTGCAGCGGCTGCGATCAGGACGCTCTTGGCCTGGGCGGTGTCGTGGTCACGCACGGCGGTCTGGGAGACGGTGAGCTTCTGGCTGGAATCGATCAGTACCTGGCCCTGCTGACTCATGCGCTGCAATGCGGCGCCGTTATCAAGTTGGGAATCGCGGAACTGGCTGACCGCCGCTCGATAGATGTTCATCGAGTCGCTGGCCTGTTGGAGCTTGTCGGCGTGCTCTTCGGGCAACTGCGCTGGCAAGCGTGCCAAGAGTTTCAAGACATCGGTGATTGCATCGATGGCCGGTTGTTGGGCCTCGCTTTTACCGCTGTAGGTGTAGCCGCGAACCTGATAACGCGCTTGTTGGATGGCCTTGCTCAAGGTCACGATGCTGTTGAACTGGGTGATGTCGCCACCTTGCAGCAGCGCTTTTTCCACTTCGGCGACACGGGCCACGGTGTTGTCGGCGCTGGCGCCCAGCTTGCTGCGGGCATCTTCGCGGCTGACGGTGGCGCTGGTCATCTGGGCGAAGGCGCTTTTGTATTCGGCGACGGCGGCCAGTTGCTGGTCGATCAATGCAACATCGGCTGGCTGTTCGATCAGCTCGCGAGCGGTTTTCAGCCCGGCTTCGAGTTTGCCAAGCAGGTCATTGACCTGTTGCGGCCCTTTCTCGCCCCGCGTGGTGTTGTAGTCGATGCTGGCCAGGCTCAAGTCCTTGCTCAAGTCATTGAGACTGGCAATGAACCCCAGCTTGTCGCCCCGGCTGATGACATTGCCCAGGCCGGACCAGCCGGTGAACGCAATCATCAAGGTGAGGAGCAGCACCAGGCCGAAGCCTGCGCCGAGTTTGCGGTTAACGCTTACATTTCCCAGACCCTGGGCAAGCCACCCGAACATGCTGATACTCCCTTGGAGCGCTGATTTGGTTTTATGGGGACTGTATCGGCGGCTTCGGTGGGATCTGTAGGGATTTGCCAAGATTTCGTGGCGAGGGAGTTTGCTCCCGCTCGGCTGCGAAGCAGTCGTAAATCTGGAGAGTGTTGGTGGCCGCTTCGCGGCCAAGCGGGAGCAAGCTCCCTCGCCACACAGGGTTTGTGCCTGCCCTTGGGTCAGACCTTGAAGCGCCCCACCAGCGTCTGCAAATGAGCCCCCAACCGCGCCAGTTCGGCGCTGGAAGCGGCGGTTTCTTCACTGGAAGCGGCCGTCTGTTCGGAGACATCGCGAACATTCACGACGCTGCGGTTGATCTCCTCGGCCACGGCGCTCTGTTGCTCGGCCGCGGCGGCGATCTGTTGGTTCATCGACTGGATCGCGGAAACGGTGCGGGTGATGTTTTCCAGTGAGCTACCGGCACGGCGAGTCAATTCGACGCTGCTGTCGGTCAGGTTGCGACTGTTGTCCAGGCTGGACGCGACTTGTTCGGTTCCGGTCTGCAGGCCTAGGACCAGTTGCTCGATCTCTTCGGTGGACTTCTGGGTGCGCTGGGCCAGGCTGCGTACCTCGTCGGCCACCACCGCGAACCCACGCCCGGCTTCACCGGCCCGGGCCGCCTCGATGGCCGCGTTGAGGGCCAGCAGGTTGGTTTGCTGGGCCACGGACTTGATCACGTCCAGGACGCTGCCGATCTTGTCGCTCTCGCGTTTGAGGTGGCCCATGGCTTCGGTGGAATTGCCCACAGCGTTGGACAGGCGCTCGATCTGGGCGATGGCTTCGCCAACCACCTTTTCGCCTTCGCGAGCCTGCTGGTCCGCGGCGACGGTCGCTTCGCTCGCTTGTTCGGCATTGCGCGCCACTTCCTGCACCGTGGCGGTCATTTCGTGCATGGCGGTGGCGACCTGGTCGGTTTCCACTTTCTGGCTATTGACCCCGGCGCTGGTCTGCTCGGTGACGGCCGAAAGCTGTTCGGCGGCGCTGGCGATTTGCGTGACGCCGTCGCAAATGCCACCGATCAATTGCCGCAGGCCCACGGTCATGCTCTGCATGGCACGTTGCAGTTGGCCCAGTTCGTCGCGGCGCTCGGAACTTAGGTTGTGGGTCAGGTCGCCTGCCGCCACGCGTTCGGCGACCTTGAGGGTCTGCTCCAGTGGAGTGACGATCTGCCGGGTGATCACCATGGCTGCGATCACCCCGAACAGCAGGGCCAACGCAGCGGCCGAGATCAGGAAGAGGTTGGCTCTGGCGGCCTCATGGTCGCGCACGTCCGTTTGGGACAACGTGATGTCCCTACTGGCCCCGCGTAGCACAACCCCCAAGTCGGACATGCGCTTGATGGCGGCAGCGCTGGCGGCCTGGGCTTCATGGAACTGGCTGACGGCGGCACGATAGGCCTTGAACGACTCGCTGGCCTGTTGCAGGCTGGCGGCGTGTTCAGCGGGCAGTTGGGCCGGCAGGCTGCCAAGCGCTTTCAGCGCGTTATCGATGGCATCCAAGGCCGGCTGCTCGGCATCGGCCTGGCCGCTGTAGGTGTAGCCGCGAACCTGATAGCGGGCTTGCTGGATGGCCTTGCTCAGACTCACCACGCTGTCGAGTTGAGCCGCGTTCTCGCTTTGCCGTATGGCGCTTTCAACGCTGGCGACTCGGGCCACGGTGTTATCGGCGCTGGCGCCCAGCTTGCTGCGCGCATTCTCACGACTGACTGTGGCGCGGACCAATTCGGCAACGACAGTCCTGTACTCGGCAATAACCGCCAGTTGTTTGTCGATGAGCGCCACATCGGCCGATTGCTTGATCGATTGGCGAGCAGCCTGTAGTCCAGGTTCCAATTTACCGAGGAGATCGTTGAGGTCACCTGGGCCTTTCTCGCCGCGGGTCGCGTCGTAATCCATACGCGCGGAGCGCAGGTCCTTGGTCAGGTCGTTCAGGCTGGCGATGAGCCCCAGCGTGTCGCCGTGGGCAATCACTTTACCCAGGCCGGTCCAGCCGGTGAAAGCGATCATCACGGTCAAGAACAGCACCAGGCCGAAACCGAAGCCAAGTTTGCGATTGACGCCTACGTTACCTAGCCATCGGATCATGCTGGTACTCCCTTGAAGGGCGGAATTGCGTTGTATAAAACGCTATCGGCTCAGAAAAGGAGAGCAGGAGCAATGAGTTAGATGCCTTTGGAATAGCGTGGCAAACCAAAGGGATCAGAACAGTCGTGCGAGCAGGGCCGTAACGGCAGTTTCCACCCGCAGGATCCGTTCCCCAAGCTGCACCGGTTGCAAGCCGGCCTTGCCCAGCAGATCGATCTCGTAGGGGATCCAGCCGCCTTCGGGGCCAATTGCCAGGGTGACGGGTTCCGTCAGGGCCCGGGGGCAGGGCGGGTGGTTGCCCGGGTGGCCGACCAGCCCGAGGGTCCCGTCCACAAGGGCCGGCAGGCGGTCTTCAACGAAGGGCTTGAAGCGCTTTTCAATGATGATTTCAGGCAGGACGCTGTCCCGGGCTTGCTCCAGCCCCAGGATCAGTTGCTCCCGAATTGCCTCGGGCTCCAGGAACGGCGTCTGCCAAAAGCTCTTTTCCACGCGATAGCTGTTGACCAGCACCACCCTCGGCACGCCCATGGTGGCGATGGTCTGGAACACTCGCCGGAGCATTTTCGGACGCGGCAGCGCCAACACCAGGGTCAAGGGCAACTTGGCCGGTGGAGGCTGGTCGAGGATCACTTGCAGTTCGGCTTCCCGAGCTTCCAGGCGCAGCACCTGGGCCGAGCCCATCAACCCGCCAATGCGCCCGACACGCAGGCTGTCGCCGACCGCGCTGCGGTGGACTTCCTGCATGTGGGTCAACCGGCGATCGCTCAGGATGACGCGGTCAGGCCCGATGAAGTCGGCCTCTTCGAGCAGCAGCAGGTTCACGCTTGGGTCGCTGGGGGCTGATCGTTATGGTCATCGACCGGTTGGTCCTCGGGGTCTTCCTTCCGACGTTTGCGCACCAGGCCACCGAACAGGATGCCGATCTCGAACAGTAGCCACATCGGCACGGCCAACAGGGTCTGGGAGAAAATGTCCGGCGGGGTCAGGATCATGCCGACCACGAAGCAGCCGATGATCACGTAGGGGCGGATCTTCTTCAGGTAGGCGACGTCGACCACGCCGATCCACACCAGCAGCACCACCGCCACCGGGATTTCGAACGCCACGCCGAAGGCGAAGAACAGCGTCATGACGAAATCCAGGTAGCTGCTGATGTCCGTCATCATTTCCACGCCCGCCGGGGTGGCGGCGGCGAAGAACTTGAAGATCAGCGGGAACACCAGGTAATAGGCGAAGGCCATGCCGGTGTAGAACAGCAGGATGCTGGACACCAGCAGCGGCACGGCGATGCGTTTTTCATGCTTGTACAGGCCAGGTGCGATGAAGCCCCAGATCTGGTGCAGGATCACCGGGATCGCCAGGAACAGCGAGACCATCATCGTCAGCTTCAGTGGCGTCAGGAACGGCGACGACACGTCGGTGGCGATCATCGTCGCCCCTACCGGCAAGTACTGGCGCAGCGGCGTGGAGACGAAGGTGTAGATCTGCTGGGTGAAGGAAAACAGCCCGGCGAAGATGATGAAAACCGCCGCGACGCAACGCAGCAGGCGGGTGCGCAACTCGGTGAGGTGCGATACCAGCGGCATCGGCTGGTCGTTTTCGGGGATATCGCTCATGGGGCTCGCGGCGGCAAAGTAGGGTCGTTAGGCGCAGGCGCAGCGGTGGAGGCTGTGTCCGCTACCGTCGGTGTCGCTGGCGCCGGTTCTGCCACCGGCACGCCGCTTTCTGGCGTTTGGGAAGCCATCGTCGGCTCGACCACGGGCTGGACCGGCGTCGGTTCCTGTTGGGTCGGCGTGAAGATTTTCCGCGCTTCCTGCTCCAGGGACAGAATATGTTCGTTGTGCAGTTGCCGACGGATATCGTCGGCACCGATTTCACGTTCAACTTCCTGTTTGATCGCATTGAAGCTGCGCTTCAGGCGCCCGATCCACAGACCGGCAGTGCGCGCAGCGCCCGGCAGGCGCTCGGGGCCCAATACCAACAGGGCGACGAGGCCGACGAGCAGCAGTTCAGTGAAGCTGATCCCAAACATTAGTCAGTGCTCACGAGTCTTTGCGGATGGGCTCTTCGACTTTCTGGGCCTGCACATCGATGGTATTCGGTGCATTCACAGGCTGAGTGGCCTGCGGGTGTACCGGTTGGGCCGGTTGGCCGGGCTGGGCTTGGGTGGTCGTCGGATCGGTCGGTTTTTCATCATCGTTCATGGCTTTGCGAAAGCCCTTGATCGACTCGCCGACATCGGTGCCGAGGTTTTTCAGTTTCTTGGTACCGAACACCAGCACCACGACGACCAGGATGACGACCCAGTGTTTCCAGTCAAAGATACCCATGTGGCTACTCCTCTCAAAAATTGATCAGGCGGACGGGCGCGAGGCTTTCTCGACGTGCCCGGACAGACCGAAACGACGGTCCAGTTCATCCAGTACGGCCTGCGGATGCTGCCCCAGTTGGGCCAGCATGACCAGGCTGTGGAACCACAGGTCGGCGGTCTCGTAGATCACGTCGCTGCAATCGCCGCTGACAGCGGCGTCCTTGGCGGCGAGGATAGTCTCGATCGACTCTTCGCCGACTTTCTCCAGAATCTTGTTCAAGCCCTTGTGGTAAAGGCTGGCGACATAGGAACTGTCAGCCGCGGCGCCCTTGCGCTCTTCCAGCACCTGGGCCAGGCGGGTCAGGGTGTCACTCATGGGTATGTCCTGAATAAATGGCATGCGGGTCCTTGAGCACCGGGTCGACGGTTTTCCAGTCGCCGTTCTCGAAGACGCGATAAAAGCAGCTTTGACGGCCGGTGTGGCAGGCAATCTCGCCGACCTGTTCGACCATCAGGATGATGACGTCGCCGTCGCAGTCCAGGCGCATCTCATGCAGGTGCTGCACGTGGCCGGACTCTTCTCCCTTGCGCCACAGCTTGCCACGGGAACGTGACCAATAGATGGCGCGGTTCTCGGCAGCGGTCAGGGCCAGTGCTTCGCGGTTCATCCAGGCCATCATCAATACGCGCCCGGTCTTGTGGTCCTGGGCGATGGCCGGCACCAGGCCGTCAGCGTCCCACTTGATCTCGTCCTGCCAGTTTTTCATCGTTGACTCCGACCATGGGCCGCGCACCTGGAATCGGCGGGCCCAGCGTTGAAACAGTGTGCCAGCGTGAACCGGTGCTGGCTATCGACGAACGACCAGATACAGACCGACCACCACCATGATACCGGCCGGCCAGTGGCCCAGTTGGCTCAGCGGCCCGCCGGTCGCCAGCACCGCGCCGCCACCCAGGTGAGCCGCGCCAAGCAGGCGCAACAGCCAGTCGTCCTTGCGTCGGTGCCACGGGGGCGCCGGGTCGTGGGCGTGGGGCTGGGACATGCGTTCGAGCAGGTCGCGGGTCATGTTGGCCAGGTGCGGGATCTGCTCGAACTGGCTCTGCACGTTGCCCAGCAAGGTTCGCGGGCTGACGCGCTCGCGCATCCAGCGTTCGAGGAACGGTTGGGCGGTGTTCCACAGGTCGAGGTCCGGGTACAGCTGACGGCCCAGACCCTCAATGTTCAGCAGGGTTTTCTGCAACAGCACCAACTGCGGCTGGACCTCCATGTTGAAGCGACGTGCAGTCTGGAACAGGCGCATCAGTACCTGGCCGAAGGAAATATCTTTTAACGGTTTTTCGAAGATCGGTTCGCACACGGTACGGATCGCCGCTTCGAATTCGTTGAGCTTGGTCTCGGCCGGCACCCAGCCTGAATCGATGTGCAGTTGGGCGACGCGACGGTAGTCACGCTTGAAGAAGGCGAACAGGTTGCGTGCCAGGTAGTCCTGGTCCTCAGGGGTCAGGCTGCCGACGATGCCGCAGTCGATGGCAATGTATTGCGGGCTCCATGGCTGCACGGTGCTGACGAAGATGTTGCCCGGGTGCATGTCGGCGTGGAAGAAACTGTCGCGAAACACCTGGGTGAAGAAAATTTCCACGCCGCGCTCGGCCAGCAATTTCATGTCAGTGCGCTGGTCGGCCAAGGTCGCCAGGTCAGTCACCTGGATGCCGTAGATGCGCTCCATCACCAATACTTTCGGCCGGCACCAGTCCCAATAGACTTGCGGCACATAGAGCAGCGGCGAGCCCTCGAAGTTGCGGCGCAACTGGCTGGCGTTGGCGGCCTCGCGCAGCAGGTCGAGTTCGTCGTAGATGGTTTTTTCGTAATCCTGGACCACGTCCACCGGGTGCAGCAGGCGGGCATCGGCCGACAGCCGCTCGGCGGCACGGGCGAGAATGAACAGCCACGCCAGGTCCTGGGCGATGATCGGCTTGAGGCCCGGGCGAATGACCTTGACCACCACTTCTTCGCCGCTCTTGAGTTGCGCGGCGTGAACCTGGGCCACGGAAGCCGAGGCCAGGGGCTCGACATCGAAACGGCTGAAGACTTCGCTGATCTTCTTGCCCAGCTGTTCCTCGATCAGCGCCACCGACAGCTTGGAATCGAACGGCGGCACGCGGTCTTGCAGCAACATCAGCTCGTCGGCGATGTCTTCGGGCAACAGGTCGCGACGGGTCGAGAGGATCTGCCCGAACTTGATGAAGATCGGTCCCAGGTCCTGCAGAGCCAGGCGCAAGCGCGCGCCGCGCGTCAGGTCCAGGGTTCGCCGGGGAAACCAGCGCCACGGCAGCACGAAGCGCAGCGCCAGGAGAAACCAGGGCAACGGCAAGGCGAACAGCAGGTCATCGAGGCGGTAGCGGATCACGACGCGCTGGATGCGCAACAAACGGCGGACGGCAAGCAGCTTCATGCGTTATCGCTTGGTTTCAAGGGATCGGGAAAGGCGCTCGAAACGCGCCTCGAGGCGTTCCAGGTCAAGCTTGACCTGGTCCAGTTCATCAAAACGGGCCTGGGCCTCGCGTTGGCCTACGAGGGTACGCGATTCTTCGGCCAGGTATTCACTCAGATTCTGTCCCAGGCTGGCGAAGCCCTGGCGATACCAGCGGCGGCGGCTGTTCAAATGGCCGCTGAGCAGCTGGGTCGCCACCGGGCCGATCCAACGGGACACTTCGTATTCCCAGTCCAGCTCCAGGTCCTGGAGAATCGCCGCCAGTTCCAGCAGTACGCCGCTGTCGCCGTCGAGCTCGACGTCGGGGCTGTGCAGCACCGCGCTCTTGTCCTTGCCCAGGGCCAGGTTCAGCAGGCTCGACGCCGGGGCGCGCAGCGTGCAGTCCACTTCGGCTTCCCAGTGGGCGGCGAGCATCAGGCCTTCGTCGCTGGGCAGGATGAACAACCGCAACGCCGGGCTACGGCAGTCGACGGCGATGACTTTGCCGCTCAAGTGCGCCAGGCGCGGGAGCGCCGTGCTGTCCAGGCGCAGCACCCGGTTGAGGCCGAGTTCGACGCTGGCGAGCAGGCCGGTGAGCAACATCAGGGCTTGATACCGCGATGCAGGGCGACGATGCCTGCGGTCATGTTGTGGTAGGTCACGCGGTCGAAACCGGCCTCGACCATCATCGACTTCAGGGTTTCCTGGTTCGGGTGCATGCGGATCGATTCGGCCAGGTAGCGGTAGCTTTCCGAGTCATTGGTGATCAGCTTGCCCATCAGCGGCATGAAGGCGAACGAGTAGGCGTCATAGGCCTTGGACATCAGCGCGTTGGTTGGCTTGGAGAACTCCAGCACCAGCAGGCGACCGCCGGGCTTGAGCACGCGCAGCATCGAACGCAGGGCGTCTTCCTTGTGGGTGACGTTGCGCAGGCCGAAAGCGATGGTCACGCAGTCGAAATGGTTGTCGGGGAACGGCAGCTTTTCAGCGTCGGCCTGGACGAATTCAACATTGCCGGCCACACCCAGGTCCAGCAGGCGGTCGCGACCGACCTTGAGCATGGATTCGTTGATATCGGCCAGGACCACCTGGCCGGTCGGCCCGACGATGTGGGAGAACTTCTTCGTCAGGTCGCCCGTGCCGCCGGCGATGTCCAGCACGCGGTTACCGCTGCGCACGCCCGACAGCTCGATCGCGAAACGCTTCCAGAGGCGGTGCATGCCGCCCGAGAGCAGGTCGTTCATCAAGTCGTACTTGGCGGCTACGGAGTGAAAAACCTCGGCGACTTTTTCCGCCTTCTGGCTTTCCGGCACGTTCTTGAAGCCGAAGTGAGTGGTGGGTTCGGCATCGCTGCCTTTGCGCTGATCAGTCATATCGCGGTCACCAAAAAAGAATGCGGGACATTCTAATCCCGGTGGAGGGCTTTGTCTTGGCAAGGCTGAAGGTAAGATGGGCAACCGCCGGGACGTTTTGACGCAGCCAGGGTTTGAAACGTTCAGGCAAGTCCCGATAAAACAGGAGTCATCCGATGGCCCGTATAACGGTTGAACGTGCCCATGGCCTGGGCAAGGAAGCGGCGCGAGAGAAGGCCGACAAGCTGGCGCAGAAGTTGTCCGACAGCTATGGCCTGGAGCCGCAGTGGGTGGGCGATACCCTGAAACTCAAGCGTTCCGGGGTCAAGGGCGAAGTGCACGTGGGCGAGGATTCGATCCGCGTCGACGTGGAGCTGGGCATGTTGATGTCGGCCATGAGCGGCACGATCAAAGGCGAAATCGAAAAGGCGCTGGATAAGGCGTTGGCTTGATTGACCGAAGGGTGGCGAATGCAAATTAAGGTTCACCACCCAACCCTGTGGGAGCGAGCTTGCTCGCGATTGCATTGGTTCAGTCACATCAAGCTTGGCTGACACTCCGCCATCGCGAGCAAGCTCGCTCCCACAATGGCAGTCATCGCCTTCGGAATATGTGTCAGTTGTTAGGGTGCCGTTTCTAATTATTGTCACTACTTTGTGCCTGAGCCCGTCCCTGTGCGGGCAGTTCCTCAAACCTTTTTCGAGTGAGGTGCACCATGGCCAAAGTTATCCTGAAGAAAAAAACCGACGTTGAATCTTCCACGCTCGGCGACGTGAAAACGTACGCGCGCAAGATCTGGCTGGCGGGTCTGGGCGCCTACACGAAGGTCGGCCAGGAAGGCGGCGAGTATTTTCAAGAGTTGGTAAAAGCTGGCGAAGTTATTGAAACCAAAGGCAAAAAGAAAATTGCCGGGAAACTTGAAGCGGCCAACAGCGAATTGATTGAAGCCAAGACCGACGTCAATACTTTCAAGGCCCGGGTTGAAGTACAACTCGATAAAGTCGAGAAGGTATTCGATGCCCGTGTTGCAAGTGCCTTGAATCGTATCGGCATTCCGTCTAAACATGACGTTGAGGCACTCTCTGCTAAGCTCGATGAGCTGACAGCATTGCTCGAACGTGTCGCGCGTAAACATTAAGGAGAACGGGATGGCTGGTAAAAAAATCACAGAAAAAGAAGGCAGCTCGTGGGCCGGGAAGATTGAAAAGTATTCCCGCAAAATCTGGCTGGCTGGTTTAGGCGTGTACTCGAAGATCGACACTGACGGCAGCAAGCTCTTCGAGTCTCTGGTTAAGGACGGCGAAAAGGCCGAAAAACTCACCAAGACGGCGGTCGGCAAACAAGTCGATGCAGCCAAGGACTCTGCCGAGTCCGCCAAGTCGCGAATCGGCGGCGTGAAAGATCGTGCGCTGGGCAAATGGGACGAACTGGAGGGGGCTTTCGACAAGCGCCTGAACAGTGCGATCTCCCGCCTGGGCGTGCCGAGCCGTAATGAAGTCAAGGCGCTGCACAGCAAGGTCGACACACTGACCAAGCAGATCGAAAAACTCACCGGCGCCAAAGTCGCACCGGTGGCGACCAAGACGGCGGCGGCCAAGCCGGCCGCTAAAACGGCAGCCAAGCCACTGGCCAAGGCAGCGGCAAAACCCGCTGCCAAACCTGCGGTGAAAGCAGCGGCCAAGCCAGCGGCTAAAACCGCAGCGGCCAAACCCGCTGCCAAGGCGGCAGCCAAACCGGTAGCGGCGAAAGCGGCTGCCAAGCCCGCTGCAAAACCTGCAGCCAAACCGGCGGCCAAGACGGCAGCAGCTAAACCTGCTGCGGCTAAACCAGCGGCTAAACCCGCTGCCAAGCCTGCGGCAAAAGCGGCGGCCAAACCAGCTGCGGCGAAAAAGCCTGCCGTGAAAAAACCGGCCGCGCCAAAAGCTGCCGCACCCAAGGCACCCACCGCGGCCGCCAAACCGGCAACCGCGACCACGACGAACTCCGCCGCGGCTCCGACCCCGGTCGCCACTCCAGCACCGGCGCAGGCTCCAACGCCGCCATCTACCCAGTCCTGATATCCAGGGCTGACAAAAATGCCCGGTCTATGTAGGCCGGGCTTTTTTATTTGTACGCAGGTCAACCTGTGGGAGCGAGCTTGCTCGCGATAGCGGTGGGTCAGCCACATTGATGTTGGAGGTGCCGCAGTCATCGTCGGATCGCCGCCCGGAGCAAGCTCGCTCCCACAATGGACCTGCCCCTGCCCCTGCCCCTGCCCGTGGTTAGTCGTGCTCTTCCAGGTATCGCAGCGCCAATCGTTCGGTCGCCACTTTGGTCGCAGGCGGCAGGTGCGGGGCCACCAGCATCATGATCTGGTAGACCACCAATCGAACCTCGCCCTCACGATCCAGGATCCGCTGATAGTCCAGGGAGAACAGCAGGGTCATGGTGATCTGCTCCACCAACTGCCCCAGGGCCTGGGTATCGCTGACCAGCAGCTCCTGCGCCTTGAGTTGCGCCAGCAGTGAGGCGAGGGTTCGCTTCAGGGCGTTGAGCAACTGGCGGATGCCCTTGGCCAGCTTTGGCAGGCGTCCGGCCAGGTTGGACAGGTCCTGGAACAGAAACCGGTACTGGGCCAGGCGCTCGACGATCAAGTGCAGGAACAGCCAGTAGTCTTCCGGCGCCAATTGCGCGTCCGCCGGAGGGTCCAGCAGCGGCGCCAGCTCGCTCTGGAAGCGCTCGAACAGCCCCAGGATCAGCGGTTCCTTGCCATGGAAGTGGTAGTAGAGGTTGCCTGGGCTGATGCCAATTTCGTTGGCAACTTCCATGGTCGATACGTTCGGCTCGCCCTTTTCGTTGAATAATTGCAGGGCACATTCAAGGATGCGGTCGCGGGTTTTCATCCGGTCTTCTTAATGGTCAAGTCGTGCCACGGCCAAGCGCCTGGCCGTGGCGTGAGGCCTTCAGCGCACGCGAACATAGGTTCCAGGGGCGGCGTCCAGCGGCGGGTAATTAACGTTGCCCAAGGTCATCTGGGTTTCGTGCTGGGCGCCGGAGCGTGCCTGGATCCAGCCCAGCCATTGCGTCCACCAGCTGCCTTCGACGTGCGTGGCGTCGTAGTACCAGGCTCGCGGGTCGCTGCTCAGTTTCGCGCTTTCGATGTAGTTGGCCTTGGGGTTGCCTGGCGGGTTGAGGATGCTCTGGACATGGCCGCTGTTGGAGAGCACGAAGCGTTTTTCGCCCCCCAGCAGGAGGGTCGAGCGATACACCGCGTCCCAAGGCGTGATGTGGTCGTTGATACCGCCCACGCTGAAGCTGTCCACCGTCACTTTTTGCAGGTCGATGGGCGTGCCGCACACTTCCAGGCCGCCGGGATGGGTCAGTGGGTTGTGCTTGAAGAAGTCCAGCAGGTCGCCGTGGTAGGCCGCCGGCAGCCGCGTGCAGTCGTTGTTCCAGTAGAGGATGTCGAAGGCTGGCGGCTCCTTGCCCAGCAGGTAGTTGTTGATGAAGTAGGTCCAGATCAGGTCGTTGGGGCGCATCCAGGCGAACACGCGGGCCATGTCGCGACCATCGAGGATGCCCTTCTGGTAGGAGCGGCGCTTGGCGGCTTCGAGGGTCTGCTCGTCGATGAACAGCGTGGCCGGGCTGTCGATCTGGCTGTCCAGCAGGCTCACCAGGTACGTGGCGCTGGCGACCCGGCGTAGCTGGCGCTTGGCTTGCAGGTGGCCTTGCAGGGCGGCGATGGTCATGCCACCGGCGCAGGCGCCCATCAGGTTGACCTCGCGAGCGCCAGTGATCGCCCGGCACACATTCATCGCCTCTTCGGTGGCCTCGACATAGCTGGACAGGCCCCATTCGCGGTGGCGTACGTCCGGGTTGCGCCAACTGATGATGAAGACCTGCAAACCGTTTTTCAGGGCGTACTGGACAAAGCTGTTGGAGGGGCTGAGGTCGAAGATGTAGAACTTGTTGATCTGCGGCGGGACGATCAGCAATGGCTTGGCGTACTGCTTTTCGCTCATGGGCCGGTACTGGATCAGTTCGAGCAGTTCGTTGCGAAACACCACCGCGCCGGGTGTGGTCGCCAGGGTCTTGCCGACCTCAAAGGCGTGGGGCGTGGTTTGGCGCGGCAAGCCGTCGTTGTGCAGCAGGTCGTCCACCAGGTGGCTGATGCCGCGGACCAGGCTGGAGCCACCGGAGTTGAACAGCTCCTTGACCGCCAGCGGGTTGAGCAAGGTATTGGACGGCGCTACGGCGTCGTTGAGCAGGGCAAAGGCGAAGTGGGCGCGGGCGCGGTCGTCCTCGTTCATGTCGCTTTCGTCGATCCAGCTCTTGACCTGTTTTTGCCAACTCAGGTAGGCCTGCAAACTACGGCGATAGAAGGGGTTGAGCTGCCAGGTGGGATCGGCGAAACGCGGGTCGTTGGGGTTGGTGGGGTGAAGGGTCTCGCCCAGCAGCACACGGCCCAACTGACTGCCCAGTTTCAACGCATGCCGGGCACTGTGCACCGGGTTGCGCAAGCCGTGTACGGCCACGCTGCGCAAGGTGGACAGCAGGTCCCTGCCACGCAGTCCGGTGACCGCACTTTGTGCGTTGATGAAACTGGCAGGTGCGGGCATGGAACCCTTCGCCGGTTTGTCGCGCATGAGTCAACTCCTTCGTCATCAGGCTAAAAACAAACACACCGAACCAGACAACATAGTCGCTGTTTCGGGTTGCTGCGCAATCCGGCGTCCTGCCAGGCGCTAATGGGCGGTTTCAGCCACCGCCCAGCGGCGAGGGATGCGGATGCATCACCGCGCGCTGACGTTCTTCCTCCAGGAATTTCATGATGATCGGCGCCACCGCCTCGGCCCGGGTGATCAGGAACAGATGACCGTCATCGATGATGTGCAATTGGGCGTTGGGAATGCGCCAGGCCAGCATGCGCATGTTGATCAATGGAATCAGCGGGTCGTCATCGCCGGCCAGCACCAGGGTCGGCTGGTGGATCTTGTGCAGCCAGTGGATGCTGGTCCAGCCCAGGCCGGCGAACAGTTGCCAGTAATAACCGAGCTTGCCCGCCGAACGCACCTTGGCTGCGTGGCTGGCCGCCAGGCTCGGGTCGCGGCGGAACGAACCACCATAGATCAGTGGCGCGATACGCATCACGTGGGACGGTTGAACATAGCGCCGGGGGCTGGCCATCATCCACAGCACCTTCGGTTTGCCCGGCACCATCACCGCCCCGGCCGCCGTGGCCGCCAATACCAGCTTCTTGCAGCGCTCCGGGTAGTCGTAGGCGAACTGCTGGGCCAGGGCGCCCCCCCAGGACACGCCGATCACGTTGACCTGCCCGTAATCGAGGTAATCGAGCATCCGCGCGGTGAGTTTGGCCAGGCCCGGAAAGCGATACGGCCGGTTGGGCGTCGATGAGCCGCCGACGCCAGGCACGTCAAAGGCGATGACTTCCAGGTCCGGGTCCAGGGCCTGGATGAACGGGAACACCAGCTCCAGGTTGGCGCCGATGCCGTTGAAAATCAGCAATGGCGTCAAGTGAGGCTTGCCGGGACGTACCGCGGTGCGCAAGGTCTGGCCATCCAGATCGACGGTACGGAAGATGTACGGTTGCGGCATGCTTCAAGCCCTGTGGGTTGGGTCGCTGTCTTTCATTTTTCCCCCGATCCCTGTGGGAGCGAGCTTGCTCGCGATGGCAGCGGTACATCCAGCATCCATATGTGCTGACACACCGTCATCGCGAGCAAGCTCGCTCCCACATTGGATCTGCTGTGAACATGAGTTTGCGTTCGCCAGCGCTGTGGGCCTTACATGTCCATGTCGGCTGCCGGAGTGCATTCGTGAGCAAGCCCACGCCCCAGCAGACGAGTTGCATCCATTACCGCTCATGCACATAGGTGCCGGGCGCCGCTTCACCGGCCGGGTAGGCCTTGTTGCCCAGCACGGTCGGGGCCTTTTTCAGTTTGCCCGAGCGCTCGGCCTGCCAGGCTTGCCAGTGCAGCCACCAGGAGTCGGTGTGCTTGGTGGAGTTTTCCTGCCAGTCCTCGGCCTTGGCCGGCATGTCCTCGCCGGTCATGTAGCGCGACTTGGGGTTGCCGGGCGGGTTGAGAATGCTCTGGATATGACCGCTGCTGGACAACACGAACTCCACCTTGCCACCGAACAATTGCGCGGACTTGTAGCAGGACTTCCATGGCGTGATGTGGTCGTTGGTGCCGGCCAGGGAGAAGATGTCGGCGGTGACCTGCTTGAGGTCGATGGGCGTGCCGCACACTTCCAATGCGTTGGGGCGGATCAGTGGATTGTTCTTGAACATTTCGATGAGGTCGCCGTGGAACGCCGCCGGCAGCCGTGTGGTGTCGTTGTTCCAGAACAGGATGTCGAACACAGGCGGTTCGTTGCCCAACAGGTAATTGTTGACCCAGTAGTTCCAGATCAGGTCGTTGGGGCGCATCCAGGCAAAGACCTTGGCCATGTCGCGGCCCTCGAGTACGCCGGCCTGGTAGGAGTGGCGCTTGGCCGCTTCCAGGGTCTGCTCATCGACGAACAGCGCCACGTCGGTGTCCAGGGTGGTGTCGAGCACACTCACCAGCAAGGTCAGGGCATTGACCTTTTTCTCGCCGAGGGCGGCGTAATGGCCCAGCAGCGCGGTGCAGGTGATGCCGCCGGAGCAGGCGCCGAGCATGTTCACGTCCTTGCTGCCGGTGATGGCCGTGACCACGTCCACCGCTTCCTTGAGCGCCTCGATGTAGGTCGACAGGCCCCACTCGCGCTGCGCCTTGGTGGGGTTGCGCCAGCTGACAATGAACGTTTGTACGTTGCTGCGCAGGCAGAAGCGCGCCAGGCTCTTGTCCGGGCTCAGGTCGAAGACGTAGAACTTGTTGATCTGTGGTGGCACCACCAGCAGCGGTCGCTCGTGGACCTGCTCGGTGATGGGCCGGTACTGGATCAGCTCCAGCACGTCGTTGCGAAACACCACGGCGCCTTCGGTCACGCCCAGGCTCTTGCCGACCTCGAACGCGCCCATGTTCACCTGGCTCGGCATCCCACCGTTGTGCACGATATCCTTGGCCAGGTGGGACAGCCCGTCGAGCAGGCTCTTGCCGCCGGTTTCGAAGAAGCGCTTGACCGCCGCCGGGTTGGCCGCCGAGTTGGTCGGGGCCATGGCTTCGGTCATCAGGTTGATCACGAAATGCCCGCGGCTGATGTCCGCGGGCGGGAGGTTGCTGTCGTCGATCCAGGCGTGCAGCTCCTTGCGCCACGCCAGGTAGGTTTGCAGGTAACGTTTGTAGAGTGGGTTCTGGCTCCACGCCGGGTCGGCGAAGCGACGATCGTCGCCGGCCGGTTGCAGCCCGGACTTGCCGAACAGGACGTTCTTGAGCTCGACGCCGAAATGGGCGACGTGCTTGACGCTGTGCAGTGGTTGCTTGATGGCCTGGGTCAGCACCATCCGGGCAGAGGCCAGCAGGTCTTTCCTGCGCAAGCCGACGACGGGATTCAAGCCCAGGGTGTTTTCCGAGGCTTGGTACTTCAACTCATCGTTGTTCTTGTTGCTCATCTACGACGCTCCATTGTCCTTCAGACGAGTACCGGGATCGTGCCATGAAGCCGCAAGGCCAATACCAGGTACGCTGCTCGGGGTGACCATAAATTCCGCATCGAGGGCAATGAGGAAACGTGTGCCAGGAACTCGCCGGTTCCTTTGCAGGGAACTTGCCAGCTCCATTGGTTACCCGAGTTTAATTTTTTTCGCAAGCAGGCCAGTCATTGACGTTGCTGCGCGGGCATTCAAGCAGATGAGTCTAGAAAATTCGCCCTAAAGCGCCAGCCCTTGAGTTAGAGCATCAGCTTGACGACGGACTCGTTCGGATCGCGGGTTTTTCCGGCGGCCTTGAGTTCGTCAAGATAATCGTTCCACAAGTCTTGCTGGCGCACCGCCAACTGGTAGAGGTAGTCCCAGGTGAACAAACCGCTGTCGTGGCCGTCGTCGAAGGTCAGTTTCAGTGCGTACTGGCCGGCGGGTTCGACCTTGGTCAGGGCAACGTTGAGCTTGCCGTATTGCAGGATGGGTTTGCCGTGGCCCTGGACCTCGGCGGAAGGCGAGTGAACCCGCAGGAACTCGGCGGGCAGATGGTACTCCTCGTCCGGCGCGTATTTGAGCGTCAGGGTCTTGGAGGCTTTGTGCAGGTTGATGGCGGTGGGGAGTTTGGTCATGGGCTGTGATCCGTCTCTGAAGGACGCGTTGATCTGCGAAACGACGCGGGCCATGTGGGAGCGAGCTTGCTCGCGATAGCGGTTTGACAGTCAACACATGGGCTGACTGTTATGCCGCCATCGCGAGCAAGCTCGCTCCCACAGGTCCGGGGAACCTGTCGGTGGCTTACAGGATATACCGCGACAGGTCTTCGTTCTGCGCCAGTTCACCCAGGTGGCTGTTGACGTACTCGGCGTCGATGAGAATCGGCGCTTCGTTGTGGGCGCTGGCCAGGTCGCCGGCGCTGAACGACACTTCCTCGAGCAAGCGTTCGAGCAGCGTGTGCAGGCGACGGGCGCCGATGTTCTCGGTCTTCTCGTTGACCTGCCAGGCGATCTGGGCCAGGCGCTTGATGCCTTCTGGCGTGAACTCGATGTTCAGGCCTTCGGTCTTGAGCAGCGCGCAGTACTGTTCGGTCAGGGACGCATGGGGCTCGCTGAGGATGCGCTCGAAGTCTTCCGGCGTCAGCGCCTTGAGTTCGACACGGATCGGCAGGCGACCCTGCAGCTCCGGCACCAGGTCGCTCGGTTTGCTCAGGTGGAACGCACCGGACGCAATGAACAGGATGTGGTCGGTCTTGACCATGCCCAGCTTGGTGTTGACCGTGCAGCCTTCGATCAGCGGCAGCAGGTCGCGTTGCACACCTTCGCGGGACACATCGGCGCCGCCGACATTGCCGCGCTTGGCAACCTTGTCGATTTCATCGATAAACACGATGCCATGCTGCTCGACCGCTTCCAGTGCCTTGGCCTTCAATTCTTCTTCGTTGACCAGGCGACCGGCTTCTTCGTCGCGCACCAGTTTCAGCGCTTCTTTAACCTTGAGCTTGCGGCTCTTCTTCTTGCCCTTGCCCATGTTGGCAAACAGGCTCTGCAACTGGTTGGTCATTTCTTCCATGCCCGGTGGCGCGGAAATGTCGACGCCAGCCATTTCGGCCACTTCGATCTCGATTTCCTTGTCATCCAGTTGGCCTTCGCGCAGGCGCTTGCGGAACAACTGGCGGGTGTTGGAATCCTGTGTCGCGGCGGAGTCGGCGTTGAAGCCCATGCGCGCTGGCGGCAGGAGCGCATCGAGAATGCGTTCTTCGGCAGCGTCTTCGGCGCGATGGCGAACCTTGGTGATTTCCTGTTCGCGCAGCAACTTGATCGCCGCGTCGGCCAAGTCACGGATGATCGATTCGACGTCGCGGCCGACATAACCGACTTCGGTGAACTTGGTGGCTTCGACCTTGATGAACGGCGCGTTGGCGAGCTTGGCCAGGCGTCGGGCGATTTCGGTCTTGCCGACACCGGTCGGGCCAATCATCAGGATGTTCTTGGGGGTCACTTCGACGCGCAGCTCTTCGGGCAGCTGCATCCGGCGCCAGCGGTTACGCAGGGCGATGGCGACGGCGCGCTTGGCATCGTCCTGGCCGATGATGTGGCGGTTGAGTTCGTGGACGATTTCGCGGGGAGTCATGGACATAGTATTTGGCGGTCCTCAAGCAGAAGTCTGGGCCTGGAAGGGCTTACTCCGCGAGGTCCTGCTCCTCAATGGTCTGGGTGTGATTGGTGAAGACACAGATGTCGCCGGCGATGCCCAAGGCAGTCTCGACGATCTCGCGGGCCGACAGGTCGGTCTTTTTCAGCAGGGCGCTGGCCGCGGCCTGCGCGTAGGCACCGCCGGAACCCATGGCGATCAGGCCATCCTCGGGCTCAACGACGTCGCCGTTGCCGGTGATGATCAACGAGGCGTCCTTGTTGGCGACCGCGAGCATGGCTTCGAGGCGGCTCAGGGAGCGGTCGGTGCGCCATTCCTTGGCCAACTCCACGGCGGCGCGGACCAAGTGGCCCTGGTGTTTCTCAAGCTGGCCTTCGAAACGTTCGAACAACGTGAAGGCGTCGGCAGTGGCCCCGGCGAAACCGGCGATGACCTCGCCGTGATACAGGCGACGAACTTTCTTCGCGTTGCCTTTCATCACGGTGTTGCCCAATGAAACCTGGCCGTCGCCGCCCATGACGACTTTGCCATGACGGCGGACTGAAACGATGGTGGTCAAGGGAAGAGTCTCCACGCAGCGGGGCGAAAATGCCCGGATGGAACTCATATGGGGGTGGCGTGGGGTTTTTCAACTGCAAGGGTGCGGAGGGGATGAGTGGTCCCTCGCTGTTTTTGGCAGAGGACTTCTTTGTGGCGAGGGGGCTTGCTCCCGCTGGACCGCGCAGCGGTCCCAAGCTTTTAGGGCTGCTACGCAGCCCAGCGGGAGCAAGCTCCCTCGCCACAAAAGCCCCCGGCCACAGGGGGCTCAGCGAAAATCAGCGGCTCTGGCGTTGTTGTAACAACAGGTTGCTGAAACCACTGCCCGCCAATTGTTTCTGGGCCTTGGTCAGTTCCTCGCGGTTACTGAACGGGCCGACCAGTACCCGGTACCAGGTCTCGTCCTTCACCGTACCGGACTCCACCGACACCGACTGGCCCAGCAGAATGATCTGCGCCCGGACCTTGTCGGCGTCGGCTTCCTTGCGGAACGAACCGGCTTGCAGGAAGAACTTCGTCACCGGCGCAGCTTTCTGCACCGGCGGGGCTGGTGGCGGCGTGATGCCGGCCAGGGCCGCCTGGGCGCGGGCGGTGTCGATTTTCGCCGCTTCGGCCGGGGTCACCGGTGTGGTGGGCACCTGGGGCACTTGCGGCGTCGGCAGGGTTTTCTCCGGCACGGCATCGGGCGGCACGATGACTTCCGATTCCGGCAGCAGGGTGTAGAAGTCGTACTTCGGCTTCACCGGCTGCGTCGGGCTCGGCGGGGTCTTGTTGGCCTCGGCGATGCGCGTGGCTTTCTGCTGCTCTTGGCGGACGCGCTTGACGTCATCGCCCTGGCCCGGCTCCAGCTTCATCAAAAACACAATGAACGCGCCGACGGTCAGGCCGATGGCCATCCACAACCAGCCCGGAATCGGCTGTTTGGCCGGAGGCTGGTAACGACTGGCGCCGCGCTTGGGTGCAGGTTTTTTCTTGGCGGCCAACTTACATGCGCTCCAGGGTTTCCAGGCCGAGCAGTTCCAGGCCTTGCTTGAGCGTGCGCCCGGTCAGTGCGGCGAGGCGCAGGCGGCTCTGCATTTGCTCCGGGGTTTGCGCGTTGAGGATCGGGCAGTTCTCGTAGAAGCTGGAGAACAGGCCGGCGACATCGTACAGGTAGGCGCATAGCGTGTGCGGCGTGCCTTTGTCGGCGACGTTGTTCAGCACTTCGCCGAACTGCGCCAGTTTCGCCGCCAGCTCCTGCTCCTGCGGCGCTTCGAGCACAATCTGGCCGTCTATTTCATTGAAGCCTTTGCCGAGTTTGCGGAACACGCCCGCCACGCGGGTATAGGCGTACAGCAGGTACGGCGCGGTGTTGCCTTCGAAGTTGAGCATCAGGTCGAAGTTGAAGCTGTAGTCGCTGGTGCGGTGCTTCGACAAGTCGGCGTACTTCACCGCGTCGATACCGACGACCTTGGCGATGTTGCGCAGCTCGTCTTCGGCCAGGTCCGGGTTCTTGCCCTTGACCAGGCTGTAGGCGCGGTCCTGGGCTTCGGTCAGCAGGTCGATCAGCTTCACCGTGCCGCCGTCGCGGGTCTTGAACGGACGACCGTCGGCGCCATTCATGGTGCCGAAGCCCATGTGCTCCATCTCCATCGGATGGGTCACGAAACCAGCCAGGCGTGCCACTTCGAACACTTGCTGGAAGTGCAGGGCCTGGCGCTGGTCGACGAAATACAGCACCCGATCGGCCTTGAGCACGCGGTTGCGGTAGCGCACGGCCGCCAGGTCGGTGGTGGCGTAGAGGTAGCCGCCGTCGGCCTTGACGATGATCACCGGCAGCGGCTCGCCATCGGCGGTCTTGAACTGGTCGAGGAACACGCACTGGGCGCCGTTGCTTTCCACCAGCATGCCTTTGGCCCGGAGGTCGTTGACCACGTTGACCAGGTCGTCGTTGTAGGCGCTTTCGCCCATCACGTCGGCCATGGTCAATTTGACGTTCAGCAGCTCGTAGATTTTCTGGCAATGGGACAGGGAGATGTCTTTGAACTTGGTCCACAGTGCCAGGCACTCGGCATCGCCGGCCTGCAACTTGACCACCAGGCCACGGGCGCGGTCGGCGAACTCCGGCGACTCGTCGAAGCGTTGCTTGGCGGCGCGGTAGAAGTTCTCCAGGTCCGACAGCTCGTCGCTGGTGATCGGGTTTTCCTGAAGATAGGCCATCAGCATGCCGAACTGGGTGCCCCAGTCCCCGACGTGGTTCTGGCGGATCACGGTGTCGCCAAGAAACTCCAGGACCCGGGCCACCCCGTCGCCGATGATGGTCGAGCGCAGGTGGCCGACGTGCATTTCCTTGGCCAGGTTGGGGGCCGAGAGGTCGACGACGGTGCGCTGCAACGGGCCGGCCTTGCGCACGCCGATGCGTTCGTCGGCCAGGGCTGCGTCCAGGCGCGAAGCCAGGGCTTGGGTATTCTGGAAGAAATTGATGAACCCGGGGCCGGCGATGTCGGCCTTGCTGACGTTCTCGTCGGCGGGCAGCGCGGCGATGATTTTTTCCGCCAGGTCGCGAGGTTTCATGCCGGCCGGCTTGGCGAGCATCATCGCGATGTTGCTGGCGAAGTCGCCGTGGGTCTTGTCGCGGGTGTTCTCGACCTGAATCGCCGGCGACAGGCCTTCTGGCAGCACACCTTCAGCGACGAGTTGGGTGATGGCTTGCTGGATGAGCTGGCGAATGGTGTCTTTCATGGTCTTCTCTTTCAACCGCAGGCGCGGCGGCGCTTCGATGCGCTGGTGGAAAAACTGGGCATTATCCGTGGCGCGGGCGAGCTTGCCAACTGTAGCGGGTTGGTTGGGGATGTGTGGTGACTATTCTTGCTGGCCTGGATGTACGCAATCCTCTGTGGGAGCGAGCTTGCTCGCGATGGCGGCGGGTCAGCTTGCGTGATGTTGAATGCCAGGCCGCTATCGCGAGCAAGCTCGCTCCCACAGGTGCCAGGCTTTGCGACCCTTTCAATACAAATCCACCGGATCCACATCCAGCGACCAGCGCACCGCCCGCCCGCTGGGTATCTGTTCCAGTACCAGTAGCCAGGCGCTCAGCAGTCGATGCAGCGGCGCCCGGGCATTGGCCTGCAATAAAAGTTGCGCGCGATAGCGCCCGGCTCGCCGCTCCATCGGCGCCGGCACCGGCCCCAGGAGTTCGATGCCGGTGAGGCTCTGCTCTGCCAGCAGACGCTCCGCCTCGCTGCAAGCCTCATCGAGGAAACCTTCGGCCTGCCCCGGCTTGTGGGCTTCGGCCCGCAACAGCGCCAGGTGGGCAAAGGGCGGCAGGCCGGCGCTGCGGCGTTCGCTCAAGGCTTGCTCGGCGAAGGCGAAGTAGCCCTGCTCGGTCAGTTGGATCAGCAGCGGGTGATCGGCCAGGTGCGTCTGGATGATCACTTTGCCCGGTTCCTCGGCCCGCCCGGCCCGGCCCGCGACCTGGACGATCAACTGCGCCATGCGCTCGCTGGCGCGGAAGTCGCCGGAGAATAGCCCGCCATCGGCGTCGAGGATCGACACCAGGGTGACCCGTGGGAAGTGATGCCCCTTGGCGAGCATCTGCGTGCCCACCAATATGCACGGCTGACCCTTCTGGATCGTCGCGAACAGTTGGTTCATCGCGTCCTTGCGCGAGGTGCTGTCACGGTCGACCCGCAACACCGGGTAGTCCGGAAACAGGATGCCCAGCCGCTCTTCGGCGCGTTCGGTGCCGGCGCCGACCGGGCGCAAGTCCACTTTGCCGCACTGTGGGCAATGCCTTGGCACGCGCTCGACGTGGCCGCAATGGTGGCAACGCAGCTCGCCATGGCGTTGATGCACGGTCATCCGCGCGTCGCAGCGTTCGCAGCCAGACATCCAGCCGCAGTCGTGGCACAGCAGGGTCGGGGCAAAACCGCGACGATTGAGGAACACCAGGACCTGTTGCCCGGCGGCCAGTGTTTGGCCGATGGCTTGCTGCATCGGTCCGGAAATACCGCTGTCCAGCGGGCGACTTTTCACGTCCAGGCGCAGGAAACGCGGTTGCTTGGCACCGCCGGCCCGTTCGTTCAGGCGCAACAGGCCGTAGCGGCCGGTGTAGGCGTTGTGCAGGCTTTCCAGCGAGGGCGTGGCCGAGCCGAGCACGATCGGGATGTTTTCCTGGCGGGCGCGCACCAATGCCAGGTCGCGGGCGTGATAGCGCAGGCCTTCCTGCTGTTTATAAGAGCCATCGTGCTCTTCGTCGATGATGATCAGGCCAGGGTTCTTCATCGGCGTAAACAGGGCCGAACGGGTGCCGATGATGATGTCGGCCTCGCCATCGCGGGCAGCGAGCCAGGCTTCCAGGCGTTCACGGTCGTTGACTGCCGAGTGCACCAGGGCGATCCGCGCATTGAAGCGTTGCTCGAAGCGCGCCAGGGTTTGCGGGCCGAGGTTGATTTCCGGAATCAGCACCAGGGCCTGCTTGCCGGCCTCCAGGGTCTGGCGGATCAGTTGCAGGTAGACTTCGGTCTTGCCGCTGCCGGTGACGCCTGCCAACAGAAAGGCGTGATAACTGTCGAAACCTGCGCGAATCGCTTCGCAAGCGGCCCGCTGCTCGGCATTGAGCGGCAGTTCCGGCTGGGCCAGCCAATGTTCATGGCGGGCGCCGGGGGCGTGCCGGCGGATTTCCACCTGGACCAGGTCCTTGGCCAGCAACAGGTCCAGGCTGTCCTTGCTGAGCATCAGTTTGCTTAGCAGTTGATGGGCCACGCCATGGGGGTGTTGGGCCAGGGTCGCCAAGGCTTCGCGCTGGCGCGGGGCTCGAGCGATGCGCGGATCGTCCAGCGAGGCCCCCGGGGCCACCGACCAGAACCGCTCCTGGCGCGCCTCGGCCAGCTCGCCCTGGCGCAGTAGCACCGGCAGCGCCCAGCTCAGGGTATCGCCGAAGCTGTGCTGGTAATACTGGGACGTCCACAGGCACAACTTGAACAGCGAGGCGGGCAGCGGCGGCGTGGCATCGAGCAGCGCCAGGGCCGGTTTGAGCTTGTCGGCCGGGACTTCGCTGTGGTCGGTGACTTCCACCAGGATGCCGATCATTTCCCGGCGGCCGAACGGCACCCGCAGGCGCATGCCCGGCTGCAACTGGGCGCGCAGGACCCCGGCCGGGGCGCGGTAGTCGAACAGGCGGCGCAGGGGCGAAGGCAGGGCGAGGCGCAGGATGGCGTCGGGCACGCGGGGCAATCTCAATAAACAGACATTGGGTGAGGCTGGCGCTGGATGTGGGAGCGGGCTTGCTCGCGAAGGCGGATTATCTGGCAGAAATGATGTGCCTGACACACCGCCTTCGCGAGCAAGCCCGCTCCCACAAGTCCCACAAGAAGGATCGCGCATGAGGCCGGGAGCCTAGCAGACGGTTGGTACAAGGCATAGCTTGCGCGAATGACGATGTCTGGTAGAATCCGCGGCCTAATTACGTGCGGTATTCAACAATAGTGTTGGGTGGCGGCACGCTAGCCTGAGGAAAACAGCATGAAAACCGATATCCATCCGGAATACCCAGAAATTGCCGTAACCTGCAGCTGCGGCAACAAGTTCGAAACGCGTTCGACCTACGGCAAAGCCCTGGCGATCGACGTTTGCAACGAATGCCACCCGTTCTACACCGGTAAGCAAAAGACTCTGGATACCGGCGGCCGCGTTCAGAAGTTCGCCGATCGTTTCGGTGCTTTCGGCAAAGTTACTCCAAAAGCCTGAGGCTGATCATTTTGGATGGTCGTCTCGACTGCTCCAGACTGATAAAGAAGGCGTCCCTCGCGGGCGCCTTTTTTGTGTCTGCGATTTGGCTCTGCGGTGCCCAGGCGGCCTGCCCTTCGCCGGGCGACCTGCCACAAGTGGCGGTGCAGCGCGTGGTGGATGGCGACACCTTGTACCTGGCGGATGGCCGCCGCATTCGGATGATCGGCCTCAACAGCCCTGAGCTGGGCAAGCGCGGCCGCGCCGACGAGCCGTTTGCCGTGGCGGCGCGCCAGCGACTCGAGGCCCTGGTGGCTGCCAGCGGTGGCCGAGTGGGCGTATTGCCTGGCAAGGACGACCGGGATGATTACGGTCGCACCCTGGCCCATGTCTACAACGCCCAGGGCGATAATCTCGAAGAGCGCCTGATTGCCGAAGGGTTGGGGTTTCTGGTGGCAGTCGCGCCGAACGTCGACCTGGTCGGTTGCCAGCAAATGGCCGAGCGTCATGCGCGCCAAGCCGGATCAGGTATTTGGAAAAAATCCCCGGTGGTGCGAGCGGAGCAGATCAATGCCCCCGGCTTCGTGCTGACCCGTGGACGAGTAGAAAGCGTGCAACGCAATCGCGGTGGTGTCTGGATTGAATTGCAGGGGGCGGTTGTCCTGCATATTGCGCCCAATTTGCACAGACGTTTTGATGCCTCGGTCCTGGAGCGGCTCAAGGGGCGGACAATCGAGGCGCGTGGCTGGGTTATCGACCGCGCCCGGCGTGGCGGAAATAAAGCCGGTCAAGCGCGATGGATGTTGCCGTTGACTGATCCGGCCATGCTGGAAGCAATCCTGTAGGAAAAAATTGTAGACATTTCGTCGCTATATTGTATGCATGTAGCCCTTGTGTTTCGCGGCTCTTGGCCCAAAGTCGTAGGGCAGGGCGCTTGACAGCAGTGACTGGTCAGTCTTGTGGGGACTTTGCGAGGCGCGTATCCTCGGCGGTCCGTCTGTCCAACACAGTAAAAAGCGGAATGCCCACATGTCTGATCTGAAAACTGCCGCTCTCGAATATCACGCTCATCCTCGTCCAGGAAAGCTGAGTGTCGAGCTCACCAAGGCCACCGCTACTGCTCGCGACTTGTCGCTGGCCTACAGCCCCGGCGTAGCCGAACCAGTCCGCGAAATCGCTCGCGACCCTGAACTGGCCTACAAATACACCGGTAAAGGCAACCTGGTTGCAGTCATTTCCGATGGCACCGCGATCCTCGGCCTGGGTAACCTCGGCCCATTGGCGTCCAAGCCAGTCATGGAAGGCAAGGGCGTGCTGTTCAAGCGTTTTGCCGGTATCGACGTATTCGATATCGAAGTCGATTCCGAGAGCCCGCAAGCCTTCATCGACACCGTCAAGCGCATCTCCATCACCTTCGGTGGCATCAACCTGGAAGACATCAAGGCACCTGAGTGCTTCGAGATCGAGCGCGCCCTGATCGAACAGTGCGACATCCCGGTATTCCACGATGACCAGCACGGCACCGCGATCGTTACCGCGGCCGGCATGATCAACGCCCTGGAAATCGCCGGCAAGACCCTGCCGGAAGCCAAGATCGTCTGCCTGGGTGCCGGCGCTGCGGCCATCTCCTGCATGAAGTTGCTGGTGAGCATGGGCGCCAAGATCGAAAACATCTTCATGGTCGACCGTACCGGCGTGATCCACTCCGGCCGTGACGACCTGAACCAGTACAAAGCCGTGTTCGCCCACGCGACCGACAAGCGCTCCCTGGCGGACGCGCTGGACGGTGCCGATGTGTTCGTCGGCCTGTCGGGCCCGAACCTGCTGAGCCCGGAAAACCTGCTGCGCATGGCACCGAACCCAATCGTGTTCGCCTGCTCGAACCCGGACCCGGAAATCTCCCCGGAACTGGCTCACGCGACCCGCAACGACGTGATCATGGCCACTGGCCGTTCGGACTACCCGAACCAGGTCAACAACGTACTGGGCTTCCCGTTCATCTTCCGTGGTGCCCTGGACGTTCGCGCCAAGCGCATCAACGAAGAAATGAAAGTCGCGGCCGCCAACGCCCTGCGCGAACTGGCTAAGTTGCCGGTGCCTCAGGAAGTGTGCGACGCCTACGGCGGCATCAAGCTGGAATTCGGTCGTGAGTACATCATCCCGAAACCAATGGACGCCCGCCTGATCACCCTGATCTCCGATGCCGTGGCCAAGGCCGCCATCGAGACGGGCGTGGCGACCCTGCCATATCCAAAGAACTACCCGCTCAAAAGCGTGGATGACGTGTTCAACGGCTAAGCCGTTGTAGCGCTTCAACAAAAAGCCCCGGCTCTGTGAGTCGGGGCTTTTTAATGCCTGCCGATTTTGTACGACCGTCGCAGATCCCTGTGGGAGCCGAGCTTGCTCCCGCTCGGCTGCGCAGCAGTCGCAAATCGGGCAATGCGGTCGGTCTATAGGCATGCAGGGGCCTGCTGCGCAGGCCAGCGGGAGCAAGCTCCCTCGCCACGGGTTTTGGGTTGCCTGGGCTGACGCCATCGCGAGCTAGCTCGCACACATTGGTTCGGTGGTGGACGTTGATTGTGCGACCGCCACAAATCCCCCTGTGGGAGCGAGCTTGCTCGCGATGACGATCTTCAATTCACCCCAGGCCTCTCAGCCCAACGCTCGAGCCTCAATCCAACCCTGTGGCGAGGGAGCTTGCTCCCGCTCGGCTGCGCAGCAGTCGCAAACCGGGCAATGCGGTCGGTCTATAGGCATGCAGGGGCCTGCTGCGCAGGCCAGCGGGAGCAAGCTCCCTCGCCACGGGTTTTGGGTTGCCTGGGCTGGCGCCATCGCGAGCAAGCTTGGCTCCCACAGGGATGTGGATGGGTCAGAACAGATCGATCGGCGCCGCTTCGTCCGCCGGCAGCGGGCTACCCGGTGCGACGCCGTTGCCCAGCTCGTTGGCCGACGGCGGCGTGTCTTCGCTCTTGAACAGTTCGAAGTACGCACCCGGGGTACCTGGCGTGGCCGCGCGGCCGCTGACCGGGTCGACCCGCAGGCTGAGGATACCTTCCGGCTCCGGCTGGGTGTGTGGCGGTTTGTCCTTGAGGGCGGCGCCCATGTAGTTCATCCAGATCGGCAGCGCCACGGTGCCGCCGAACTCGCGGCGACCCAGGCTTTCAGGCTGGTCGAAACCGGTCCAGACGGTGGTCACGTAGTCGGCGTTGTAGCCGGAGAACCAGGCGTCCTTGGATTCATTGGTGGTGCCGGTCTTGCCCGCCAGGTCAGTGCGGCCCAGGGCCAGGGCGCGACGGCCGGTGCCGAGCTTGATCACGTCCTGCAGCATGCTGTTGAGAATGTAGGTGGTGCGGCCATCGACAATGCGCTCCGCGATGGCGGGCGCTTGCGGCAGGCCTGGGGCCGTCGCGGCTTCACCTGGTGTCGCATTGACCGTGAACGTCTCGGTGGACGGTGCGGCGACGCCATCGCTGGCCTGCTCGCCCGTGGGAACCCGTGGCGGGTTGGCAACAAACAGTGTCTCGCCATTGCGACTTTCGATCTTGTCGATGATGTACGGGGTGATCTTGTAGCCGCCGTTGGCGAACGTGCTCCAGCCCATGGCGATTTCCATCGGCGTCAAGGTCGCGGTGCCCAAGGCCAGGGACAGGTTGCGCGGCAGGTCCTGCTTGTTGAAGCCGAACTTGCTGATGTAGTCGATGGTGCGGTCCACGCCCAGCGCTTGCAGCAAGCGGATCGAGACCAGGTTGCGGGATTTGTACAGCGCCTCGCGCAGGCGAATCGGGCCGAGGAAGGTATTGGTGTCGTTCTTCGGTCGCCAGACCTTGTCCAGGTACTCATCGACGAACACGATCGGCGCATCGTTCACCAGGCTGGCGGCGGTGTAGCCGTTATCCAGGGCGGCGCTGTAGACAAACGGCTTGAAGCTCGAGCCTGGCTGGCGCTTGGCCTGCAAGGCGCGGTTGTAATTGCTTTGCTCGAAGGCGAAGCCACCCACCAGCGAGCGGATCGCGCCGTTCTGTGGGTCGAGGGACACCAGCGCGCCCTGGGCGGCCGGAATCTGGCTGAACTTGAGCGTATTGTCCGCCTGGCGCTGGACGCGGATCAGGTCGCCGACCTGGGCCACATCCGACGGTTGCCGTGGGTTGGCGCCCATGCTGTTGGTGTTGAGGAATGGGCGGGCCCATTTCATGGTGTCCCAGGCTACGTGTTCTTCCTGCTCGCCATTGCGGGTCAGCACCTTGATGCCGTCCTTGTCCACCGAGGTGACGATCGCCGGCTCCAGGCTGCTGATGGTGCGTTGCTTGGTCAGTTCCAGGGCCCAGGCTTCCTTGGTCTTGCCCGGCAGGCGCGATTCAGGGCCACGGTAGCCGTGGCGCTGGTCGTAGGTCATCAGGCCCTCGTGCAGCGCGGTGTTGGCCATTTCCTGCAAGTTGCTCGGCACCGTGGTGGTCACGCGAAAACCTTCAGTGTAGGCGTCGCTGCCATAACGCCCGACCATCTCAGCGCGGGCCATCTCGGCAATGTACGGGGCATTCACTTCCGGCGTCGGCACGTGATAGCTGGCGTTCAGCGGCTCGTTGATCGCGGCGGTGTAGTCGGCCTCGGTTATTTTGCCGAGCTTGTACATACGCCCCAGGATCCAGTCGCGTCGCTCCTTGCTGCGCGTCGGGTTGGCCAGCGGGTTGAAGCGCGACGGGGCCTTGGGCAGGCCGGCGATCATCGCCATCTGCGCCAGGCTCACATCGCGGATCGACTTGCCGTAATACACCTGCGCCGCCGCCTCGATGCCGTAGGCGCGGTTGCCCAGGTAAATCTTGTTCACGTACAGCTCGAGGATTTCATCCTTGGTCAGTTGCCGTTCGATCTGCAGGGCCAGGAGGATCTCGGTGGTCTTGCGCGAAAAGCTGCGCTCGCTGGTCAGGAAGAAGTTCTTGGCCACTTGCATGGTGATGGTGCTGCCGCCGGACTGGATGTGCCCGCTCTTGACCAACTGGCTGGCCGCGCGCATCAGGCTGCCAGGATCGACGCCATAGTGGTTGGCGAAGTTATCGTCTTCAGCACTTAGTAACGCATTGATGAAATTGGGGGGAATGTCGGCGAAACGGATCGGTGTGCGGCGCATTTCGCCAAATTCGGCGATCAACTTGTCGTCGCTGCTGTATACCCGCAAAGGAATCTGCAACTGAATACTTCTCAGCGCCTCCACGGACGGCAAACCCGGACTAAGGTAAAGAAAAGCACCGCTCAGGCCCAAGAGCAGTCCGCAGAAAACGGCGACGATGGACCATCCGAAAAATTTCAGCAGACGAATCAAGGCTTTTGGATATCCAGGCAAAGAATGAAAAAGGCGCCAGGTGCAGGGATGGACCCGTGCTTGCAACAAAGCGAAAAAAACGCTGGGCATTATAAGCATTTTTTTTCGTCAGGCATGCCATACGCACGTCCGTCGGACGGCCGTGATTGAACGCAATGCATATTAGAGAGTCCGTAACTCACGGATAGTCATAGGGAATTGGTAGTGCTACGACTCTTCAATAAAAAAGCCCATGCGCTTCTGGGGATCGACATCAGTTCGACGTCGGTGAAGCTGCTCGAGTTGAGTCGCCAGGGCGAGCGATACCGCGTCGAGTCCTACGCGGTCGAACCGTTGCCGGCCAACGCCGTGATCGAGAAGAACATCGCCGAACTCGAAGGGGTGGGGCAGGCGTTGTCGCGGCTGCTGGCCAAGGCCAGGACACCCCTGCGCAGCGTGGCGGTGGCCGTGGCGGGCTCGGCGGTGATCACCAAGACCATCGAGATGGACGCCGGCCTGTCCGACGACGAGATGGAGAACCAGCTCAAGATCGAGGCCGATCAATACATCCCTTATCCGCTGGATGAGGTGGCCATCGATTTCGAAGTGATGGGCGTTTCGCCCCGCAGCGCCGAACGCGTCGAAGTACTGCTGGCGGCCTGTCGCAAGGAAAACGTCGAGGTCCGCGAGGCGGCGTTGGCGCTCGCCGGGCTGACGGCCCGGGTGGTGGATGTGGAGGCATATGCGCTGGAACGGGCGTTTGGCCTGCTCGCCACGCAACTGGCCGCGTCCCAGGAGCGGCTGACAGTGGCGGTCATCGACATCGGCGCCACCATGACCACCCTCAGCGTGCTGCACAACGGGCGCATCATCTATACCCGCGAACAACTGTTCGGCGGCCGCCAGTTGACCGAGGAAATTCAGCGCCGCTACGGCCTGACACCCGAGCAGGCGGGCCTGGCGAAGAAGCAGGGTGGGCTGCCGGACGATTATCTCGGCGAAGTGTTGCAACCTTTTCGCGAGGCCCTGGTGCAGCAGGTTTCGCGCTCCCTGCAATTTTTCTTCGCCTCGGGCCAGTACAGCGCGGTGGATCACATTCTGTTGGCCGGGGGCACGGCTTCCGTCGCTGGCCTGGACCGGCTGATCGAGCAACGCCTGGGCACGCCGACGCAGGTGGCCAACCCGTTCACCAACATGGCCCTGAGCAGCAAGGTCAATGCCGGTGCCCTGGCCAGTGATGCGCCGGCGCTGATGATCGCTTGCGGGCTGGCCCTCAGGAGTTTCGACTGATGGCGCGGATCAACCTGCTTCCCTGGCGCGAAGAGCTGCGCGAAGAGCGGCGCAAACGCTTTCTGCTGGCCTTGGTGGGTGCGCTCGTCGGAGCGGTCGGGGTGATTCTGGTCGCCGTCCGCTACATCGACAACGCCATCGACCATCAGGTCGCTCGCAACAGCCATCTCTCCGGCCAGATCGCCGTGCTCGATGAGCGCATCAAGCAGATCAGCGAATTGAAAGCCCGTCGCCAGCAATTGCTGGAGCGCATGCGCATTATCCAGGACTTGCAAGGAAATCGACCGGTCAGCGGGCGCATCTTCGACCAGTTGGTGCGGACCTTGCCGGATGGCGTGTACTTCACCGAAGTGAAAATGGAAGACCGGACGCTCTTCATCAAGGGCGCTGCGGAATCGAACAACCGGGTCTCGGACCTGATGCGCAACCTGGACTCATCGGACCTGTTCGATGCGCCCAGTTTGACGGAGGTCAAGGCGACCACCGCTGGCCAGCTCGACCAGGCCAACGTTTTCCAACTGACGGTTCGCCAGACCCGCCCGGTCGAAGTGGAGGACGCCGAATGAAGCCGGGGGAGTGGTTCGACGCGCTGCGCAAGATCGACATCAGTGACCTGGACACCAACAACATTGGCTCCTGGCCGGCACCGATCAAGTGGTTGGCCGGCATCCTGCTGGTGGCCCTGGTGCTGGGGCTGGGCTACAACTTTGCCTTGAGTGACCTGGAAAACCAATTGCAGCAGGTGCGCGAGGAAGAGAACACGCTCAAGGCGCAATTCGCGGGCAAGGCCCACATGGCCGCGAACCTGGAACGCTACACCGAGCAGATGAAACAGATGGAAACGTCTTTTGGTGTGCTGTTGCGGCAATTGCCCAGCGATACCGAGGTGCCGGGCCTGCTGGAAGACATTACCCGCACCGGGTTGGGCAGCGGCCTGGAGTTCGAGGAAATCAAGCTGCTGCCGGAAGTCACCCAGCCTTTCTATATCGAGCTGCCGATCCAGATCACCGTGACCGGCGGCTACCACGACCTGGCGACGTTCGTCAGTGGGGTGGCGGGGCTGCCCCGGATCGTCACGCTGCATGATTTCGAGATCGCCCCGATGGAGCCCGAGGCAGGCACGAAACTGCGCATGAGCATCCAGGCCAAGACCTACCGCTACAACGAGCAGGAGGCGCAGCCATGAGGCTGATGGTGTGCCGTCTCTGTCTGCTGGCGGGCCTGGTCGTGTTGGCGGGCTGCAACAATGACAGCGGGTTCAGCGACCTGGACGCCTACATGAACGAAGTGCGCCTGCGCCCGCCCGGCAAGATCGAGCCGACGCCGACGTTCAGGCCCCAGGAGACCTTTACCTACAGCGCTGCCAACCTGCGCAGCCCGTTTTCCCGGCAGGTCCGTGTGGACCAGGCTGACCGGCAGCGCGGCTCGCGCAACGTCCGGCCAGACCCCAACCGGGTCAAGCAGTACCTGGAAGGCTTCAACATCGAGCAGTTCGAAATGGTCGGTACGATCTCCAACGCCGCTGGCTCCTTCGCGCTCCTGCGGGGCGCGGGCGGGGTGCACCGGCTCAAGGTCGGTGACTATCTGGGACGCAACGACGGACGAATCGTCGCCATCAGCGCCACCCAGGTCGATGTGGTCGAAATCGTTCCCGATGGCGAGGGTGCCTGGCTGGAGCGACCCCGGACCATTCCTTTGAAAGAGCATTCATAGTGGAAGTCGAACAATGAACAGGTTTTTTTCAGCCCTCGGTATTTCGCTATGGACAGCGCTGTTGTCGCCGATGGTTCTTGGGGCCGGCCTGAAAACGCTGGATGTGGCGGCGTTGCCGGGGGACCGTGTCGAGTTGAAACTTACCTTCGACGGACCGCCGCCGACACCGCGGGGCTACACCACCGAACAACCGGCCCGGATTGCGCTGGACCTGCCGGGTGTGACCAATCAACTGGCCAGTAGAAGCCGCGACCTGGGAGGGGGCAACGCGCGTAGCGCCACCGTGGTCGAGGCGGGGGATCGCACCCGGTTGATCATCGGCCTGACTCAACTGGCGCCGTATGACACCCGGATCGAAGGCAATAACCTGTTCGTGGTGGTCGGCAAGGGCGCCGCCCCGAAGAGCACTGCCCGCAACAGCACCGCCCAGGCTCCACGCCCGGCGGTGGCCAGCGCGGCGCCTGCCAGGAGCAGTGCGCCGGTGGGCAAGGCGATCCGTGGGGTGGATTTCCAGCGCGGGACCCAGGGCGAAGGCAACGTGGTGATCGATTTGTCCGATCCGTCCATCGCCCCGGACATCCAGGAGCGCGACGGCAAGATCATTCTCAATTTCGCCAGGACCCAATTGCCCGAGCCGCTGCGGGTGCGCCTGGACGTCAAGGACTTCGCCACCCCGGTGCAATTCGTCAATGCCAGCGCCGGTAGCGACCGGGCGACCATCAGCATCGAGCCCAGCGGCACCTTCGACTACTCGACCTACCAGACCGACAACAAGCTCACCGTCAGCGTCCGGCCCATGACCGTCGACGACCTGCAAAAACGCAATGCCGACCGCGCCGCCTACAGCGGCGAAAAACTCTCGCTCAACTTCCAGGACATCGAGGTGCGTTCGGTCCTGCAATTGATTGCCGACTTTACCAACCTGAACCTGGTGGCCAGCGACACGGTGCAGGGCGGTATCACCCTGCGCTTGCAGAATGTGCCTTGGGACCAGGCGCTGGACTTGGTGCTCAAGACCAAGGGGTTGGACAAGCGCAAGGTCGGCAACGTGCTGCTGGTGGCCCCGGCCGATGAAATCGCAGCGCGGGAACGCCAGGAGCTGGAGTCGCAAAAGCAGATTGCCGACCTGGCGCCACTGCGGCGTGAGCTGCTGCAGGTCAACTATGCGAAGGCTGCGGACATCGCCAAGCTGTTCCAATCGGTAACCAGCGCCGAGGCGAAAGCCGACGAGCGCGGCACGATCACGGTGGATGAGCGAACCAACAACATCATTGCCTACCAGACCCAGGACCGGCTCGACGAACTGCGCCGGATCGTGGCGCAGTTGGATATTCCGGTACGCCAGGTGATGATCGAGGCGCGAATTGTCGAGGCCAACGTCGACTACGACAAAAGCCTGGGCGTGCGCTGGGGCGGTTCGATCCAGAACAAGGGCAACTGGAACTCCTCGGGGGTGACCACCGGCACCTCCACCACCATCGGCACGCCGGGCAGTACCGGCACCAATCAGCCGTTCGTGGACCTGGGTGCCTCGGGCAATACCTCGGGGATCGGCATTGCGTTCATCACCGACAACGTATTGCTGGACCTTGAACTGACGGCCATGGAGAAAACCGGTAACGGGGAAATCGTCTCCCAGCCCAAGGTGGTGACATCCGACAAGGAGACGGCCAAGATCCTCAAGGGCACGGAGATTCCTTATCAGGAAGCCAGCTCCAGCGGCGCCACCTCGGTGTCGTTCAAGGAGGCCTCGCTGTCCCTGGAGGTGACCCCGCAAATCACCCCGGACAACCGCATCATCATGGAGGTCAAGGTCACCAAGGATGAGCCGGACTACCTGAACAAGGTGCAGGATGTGCCGCCGATCAAGAAAAACGAAGTCAACGCCAAGGTCTTGGTCAATGATGGCGAGACCATTGTGATTGGCGGGGTTTTCTCAAATACTCAGAGCAAGGTCGTAGATAAGGTGCCATTTCTTGGCGATGTGCCGTATCTTGGCCGCCTTTTCCGGCGTGATGTGGTTTCGGAGAAAAAATCCGAGCTGCTGGTGTTCCTCACTCCGCGTATCATGAATAACCAGGCGATTGCTGTGAGTCGTTGATTCTGTGCGAAATTTGATTCTTGTTGGGCCGATGGGCGCTGGAAAAAGCACCATCGGCCGTTTGCTGGCCAAAGAGCTGCGCCTGCCGTTCAAAGATTCCGACAAGGAAATTGAATTGCGCACGGGTGCCAATATCCCATGGATCTTCGATAAGGAAGGCGAGCCGGGCTTTCGCGACCGTGAGCAGGCGATGATTGCCGAGCTGTGCGCGTTCGAGGGCGTGGTGTTGGCCACCGGCGGTGGTGCGGTAATGCGCGAAGCCAATCGTCGGGCGCTGCATGCCGGCGGACGAGTGGTCTATCTGCACGCCTCTGTCGAGCAGCAGGTCGGCCGCACCGCCCGGGACCGCAACCGGCCGCTGTTGCGCACCGCTGACCCGGCCAAGACCCTGCGCGACCTGCTGGAGTTGCGTGATCCGCTGTATCGGGAGATCGCCGACCTGGTAGTGGAAACCGACGAGCGGCCGCCGCGGATGGTGGTGCTGGACATTCTCGATCGCCTTCAGCAACTGCCGCCCCGTTAATGCGCCTGGCGAAATGCGCTATCCTCGACGTCCCGTTTTGGTCCGTCTGGGGCGTGGCGTATGGCCATTAACTGGCGTCAGGGCAGGCACCGTGGACTTTCGTTAATTGCAGGCAGGACGCCTGATTCCATCTTCACTGTGGGGACACATGCAGACACTTAAGGTCGACCTGGGCGAGCGCAGCTACCCGATTCATATTGGCGAAGGCTTGTTGGACCAGCCCGAACTGCTGGCGCCGCATATCGCCGGGCGGCAAGTGGCGATCATTTCCAATGAAACCGTCGCGCCCCTGTATCTGGAACGTCTGACCCGCAGCCTGTCGACCTTCTCGGTGATTTCCGTGGTATTGCCCGACGGCGAAGCCTTCAAGAATTGGGAAACCCTGCAACTGATTTTCGACGGCCTGCTGACCGCACGTCACGATCGCCGCACCACGGTGGTTGCCCTGGGTGGCGGCGTGATCGGCGACATGGCCGGTTTTGCCGCCGCCTGCTACCAGCGTGGTGTCGATTTCATCCAGATCCCCACTACGCTGCTATCGCAGGTCGACTCGTCGGTGGGCGGCAAGACCGGGATCAATCATCCGCTGGGCAAGAACATGGTTGGTGCGTTCTATCAGCCCAACGTGGTGCTGATCGACACCGCCACACTCAATACCTTGCCGGCTCGCGAGCTGTCTGCGGGGCTGGCGGAAGTCATCAAGTACGGGCTGATCTGCGACGAACCGTTCCTGGGCTGGCTCGAAGAGAACGTCGACCGCCTGCGTGCGTTGGACCAGTCGGCGCTGACCTACGCCATCGAGCGCTCCTGCGCCGCCAAGGCCGCCGTGGTCGGTGCCGACGAGCGTGAGTCCGGGGTGCGCGCCACGCTCAACCTGGGGCACACCTTTGGCCATGCCATCGAAACCCACATGGGCTATGGTGTCTGGCTGCACGGTGAAGCGGTTGCGGCCGGTACGGTCATGGCCCTGGAGATGTCCGCGCGCCTGGGTTGGATCAGCGAGCAGGAGCGCGATCGCGGTATTCGTCTGTTCCAGCGCGCCGGGCTGCCGGTGGTTCCGCCCGAGGAAATGAGCGAGGCGGATTTTCTTCAACACATGGCAATCGACAAAAAAGTGATCGACGGTCGTCTGCGCCTGGTGCTGCTGCGCCACATGGGCGAAGCGGTGGTGACCGACGATTATCCGAAAGAAGTTCTACAGGCCACGCTGGGAGCGGACTACCGCGCCCTGGCTCAGCTTAAAGGTTAATAAGACTGCGATGACTAGTTTGCATGCCGACGAGGCTTTCCTCGGCCATTTCCAATTGAGTCATGACCCTTTTGCCCCACGGGTCCCGGGCTTCAAGTTCTTCCCCGCCCAGCGCAAGCCGGTGCTGGGCCAGTTGCATCACCTGGCGCGCTACAGCCAGTTGCTCCTGGTGGTCACCGGTCCCCAGGGCAGCGGCAAGACCTTGTTGCGCCAGGCCCTGGTGGCCAGCACCAACAAACAGTCGGTGCAAAGCGTGGTGGTATCGGCCCGTGGCGCTGGCGATGCCGCCGGCGTGTTGCGCCAGGTGGCCCAGGCGCTGAACGTCGCCCAGGCTGAAGTCGGTGCCATTCTCGATCAGATCGTGCAACTGGCGCTGACCGGGCAGGAAGTCTATCTGCTGGTGGACGATGCCGAGCAACTCGACGAGTCGGCCCTCGAAGCCCTGCTGGCCCTGGCGGCCGGTGCGCCGGAGGGTCGCCCTCATGTGTTCCTGTTCGGCGAGTCGTCGCTGATCGCCGACCTGGACCAGTTGAACCTCGAGGAAGAGCGCTTCCACGTCATCGAACTGGCGCCCTACACCGAGGAAGAAACGCGTGAATACCTGGCCCAGCGTCTTGAAGGTGCGGGGCGGGGCATCGAACTTTTCACTGCCGATCAGATCTCTGAGATTCACGAAAGCTCCGACGGTTGGCCTGGCAACATCAACCAGGTTGCCCGCGATGCTCTCATCGAAGTCATGATTGCCAGCCGCTCAGCGGTGAAGCGTCCAAGTATGGGGTTCAACATGCCGAAGAAACACGTATTGGCAATTTCCGCCGTCGTCGTGGTTGCGGTTGCCGCCGCCTGGCTGATGCCGGGTCGCAGCAAGGCGCCAACCACCGGCGCACCTGCCAACAAACAGGCGCAACTGCCCCTTGGCCAAGGTACACCGCAACCCAACGGCGGTGCACCGGCGGTGGAATTCGCCGGCAATACCCAGCCGATGCCGCTGCCGCTGGTCGGCAACTCGCAACCGGTCATGCGCGGGCCCCTCGCGGAAGCCGCAGGTGGAATCACCGAGGGTGACGACGGTGCGCCGCCTCCGGTCGAAGACACCAGCGACGTGCCACCTACCGTGACCACCACCGCGCCGCCTGCGGGCGTACCGGCCGGTCCTGCGCCGACGACGCCTGCACCGACTCCAGCCGCCAAGCCGACCCCAGCGCCCACTCAGGTCGCCACCGCCAAGCCTGCACCGGTTCCAGCGCCTGCGGCCAAGCCTGCCGCTGCCCCGGCCAAGGCCGCGGGCGGTAGTTGGTACGCCGGCCAGGCACCGGGCAACTACGTGGTGCAGATCCTCGGCACAAGCTCCGAAACCGCGGCGCAGAACTTCGTCAAGGAGCAGGGCGGCGAGTACCGTTATTTCAAGAAAGTGCTCAATGGCAAGCCGCTCTATGTCATCACCTACGGCAGCTTTGCCAACCGTGATGCAGCCGTTTCCGCCATCAAGGCCTTGCCAGCGAAGGTTCAGGCTGGTAAACCTTGGCCTCGCACTGTCGCCAGCGTCCAACAGGAACTGGCAGCAACTCGCTGATGATTCGGCGGCCTTACCCAGGCCGCCTCTCCCGGCAACCTCAAAATTTCCGCAAGGGCGGGCGGCCTTTCAGGCCGCGCGCCTTGTGGTGTCTGCGTCACAGTAGCGTTTGAGTCGTAGCGGTCGAACCCAAAAAAGTTTTGACTAGCACAGCATATAGCTTTAAACCTTTCACAAATGCGACATGGATTTGCGACAGTTCGTCGTCAAATTTGTGAGCCCCTGTGTCGGTGTGTACAATGACCTCCCTTTTGCCCCCGCAAAGCTGGCGTACGTTCGGCGCGGCATGCAACTGGTTGAATTGAAAAGAAATTTGTCTCGATAAGAGGCAGCCTGGTGAGAAAGTGTCTATGAAAGCAGGTCTGTACCAACCAGATGAATTCAAGGATAACTGCGGTTTTGGCCTGATAGCCCATATGCAGGGCGAGCCCAGTCATACCCTTTTGCAAACGGCCATTGAGGCCCTGACCTGCATGACCCACCGCGGTGGGATCAACGCCGACGGCAAGACCGGTGACGGTTGTGGCTTGCTGATTCAAAAACCCGACGAGTTCCTGCGTGCCGTAGCCCAGGAAACGTTTGGGGTAACCCTGCCCAAGCAGTACGCCGTGGGCATGGTGTTCTTCAACCAGGACCCGGTGAAGGCCGAGACGGCTCGCGAAAACATGAATCGCGAGATCCTGGCCGCCGGCCTGCAACTGGTTGGCTGGCGCAAAGTGCCGATCGACACCAGCGTCCTCGGCCGCTTGGCGCTCGAGCGCCTGCCGCAGATTGAGCAGGTGTTCATCGCGGGCGAAGGCCTGAGCGACCAGGACATGTCGATCAAACTGTTCAGCTCCCGTCGTCGTTCGTCCGTGGCCAATGCCGCCGACACCGATCACTACATCTGCAGCTTTTCCCACAAGACCATCATTTATAAAGGCCTGATGATGCCGGCGGACCTCACCGCCTTCTATCCAGACCTCAGCGATGAGCGCCTGAAAACCGCGATCTGCGTGTTCCACCAGCGCTTCTCCACCAACACCCTGCCGAAATGGCCGCTGGCCCAGCCGTTCCGCTTCCTCGCCCACAACGGCGAGATCAACACCATCACCGGCAACCGCAACTGGGCCGTGGCCCGTCGCACCAAGTTCGCCAACGACCTGATGCCGGACCTCGAAGAGCTCGGCCCGCTGGTCAACCGCGTGGGTTCGGACTCCTCGAGCATGGACAACATGCTCGAGCTGATGGTGACCGGTGGCATCGATCTGTTCCGTGGCGTGCGCATGCTCGTGCCGCCAGCCTGGCAGAACGTCGAGACCATGGACCCGGACCTGCGCGCCTTCTACGAATACAACTCCATGCACATGGAGCCGTGGGACGGCCCGGCCGGTATCGTCATGACCGACGGTCGCTACGCCGTCTGCCTGCTCGACCGTAACGGTCTGCGTCCGGCGCGCTGGGTCACCACCACCAACGGGTTCATCACCCTGGCCTCGGAAATCGGCGTCTGGAACTACCAGCCCCAGGACGTCATCGCCAAGGGCCGCGTAGGTCCGGGCCAGATCTTTGCCGTGGACACCGAGACCGGCCAGATCCTCGACACTGATGCCATCGACAACCGCCTCAAGTCCCGTCATCCGTACAAGCAATGGCTGCGCAAGAACGCCCTGCGCATCCAGGCGACCATGGAAGACAACGACCACGGTTCGGCTTTCTATGACGTCGACCAGCTCAAGCAGTACATGAAGATGTACCAGGTGACGTTCGAAGAGCGTGACCAGGTGCTGCGTCCGTTGGGCGAGCAGGGCTACGAAGCGGTCGGCTCCATGGGCGACGACACGCCGATGGCCGTGTTGTCGCAACGCGTGCGCACACCGTACGACTATTTCCGCCAGCAGTTCGCCCAGGTGACCAACCCACCGATCGACCCGCTGCGTGAGGCGATCGTGATGTCCCTGGAAATCTGCCTCGGTGCCGAGCGCAACATTTTCCAAGAGTCGCCGGAACACGCCTCGCGGGTGATCCTCAGTTCGCCGGTCATTTCCCCGGCCAAGTGGCGCTCGCTGACCAACCTTGACCGTCCCGGCTTCGAGCGTCAGGTCATCGATCTGAACTACGACGAGAACATCGGCCTCGAAGCGGCGATCCGCAACGTCGCGGACCAGGCTGAAGAAGCGGCGCGCGCCGGGCGTACCCAGATCGTGCTGACCGACCGTCACATCGCCCCGGGCAAACTGCCGATCCACGCCTCGCTGGCCACGGGTGCGGTGCACCATCGCCTGACCGAAAAAGGCCTGCGCTGCGATTCCAACATCCTGGTGGAAACGGCTACCGCACGTGATCCGCATCACTTCGCGGTGCTGATTGGCTTCGGCGCTTCGGCGGTCTACCCGTTCCTGGCCTACGAAGTGCTGGGCGACCTGATCCGCACCGGTGAAGTGCTGGGCGACCTCTACGAGGTGTTCAAGAACTACCGCAAGGGCATCACCAAGGGCTTGCTCAAGATCCTGTCGAAAATGGGGATCTCGACCATCGCCTCGTACCGTGGCGCGCAACTGTTCGAGGCCATCGGCCTGTCCGAGGAAGTCTGCGAGCTGAGCTTCCGTGGCGTGCCGAGCCGTATCAAGGGCGCGCGCTTCGTCGACATCGAAGCCGAACAGAAAGCCCTGGCCGCCGAAGCCTGGAGCCCGCGCAAGCCGATCCAGCAAGGCGGCCTGCTGAAGTTCGTTCACGGTGGCGAATACCACGCCTACAACCCGGATGTGGTCAACACCTTGCAAGCCGCCGTGCAACAGGGCGACTACAGCAAGTTCAAGGAATACACCTCGCTGGTGGACAACCGTCCGGTGTCGATGATCCGCGATCTGCTCAAGGTCAAGACCCTCGACACGCCGCTGGATATCAGTGAAGTGGAGCCGCTGGAATCGGTGCTCAAGCGCTTCGATTCGGCCGGTATTTCCCTCGGTGCGTTGTCCCCGGAAGCCCACGAAGCCCTGGCCGAAGCCATGAACCGCCTCGGTGCGCGTTCCAACTCCGGTGAAGGCGGCGAAGACCCGGCGCGCTACGGCACCATCAAGAGTTCGAAAATCAAGCAGGTGGCCACCGGCCGCTTCGGTGTGACTCCGGAATACCTGGTCAACGCTGAAGTGCTGCAGATCAAGGTCGCCCAGGGTGCCAAGCCCGGCGAAGGCGGCCAACTGCCCGGTGGCAAGGTCAACGGCCTGATTGCCAAGCTGCGCTATGCGGTTCCCGGCGTGACCCTGATCTCGCCACCACCGCACCACGACATCTACTCGATCGAAGACTTGTCGCAACTGATCTTCGACCTCAAGCAGGTGAACCCCAAGGCGCTGGTCTCGGTGAAACTGGTGGCGGAAGCGGGCGTTGGTACCATCGCCGCAGGCGTGGCCAAGGCCTATGCCGACCTGATCACCATCTCCGGCTACGACGGCGGCACCGGTGCATCACCGCTGACCTCGATCAAGTACGCCGGTGCGCCGTGGGAATTGGGCCTGGCCGAAACCCACCAGACCCTGCGCGGCAACGACTTGCGCGGCAAGGTCCGGGTGCAGACCGACGGTGGCCTGAAGACTGGCCTGGACGTGATCAAGGCCGCCATCCTCGGCGCCGAGAGCTTCGGCTTCGGCACCGCGCCGATGATCGCCCTGGGCTGCAAATACCTGCGCATCTGCCACCTGAACAACTGCGCCACCGGCGTGGCGACCCAGAACGACAAGCTGCGCAAGGACCACTACATCGGCACCGTCGACATGGTGGTGAATTTCTTCACCTACGTGGCCGAGGAAACCCGCGAGTGGTTGGCGAAGCTGGGCGTGCGCTCCCTTGAAGAGCTGATCGGCCGTACCGATCTGCTGGACATCATCGAGGGGCAGACCGCCAAGCAACAGCACCTGGACCTGACCCCTTTGCTGGGCAGCGATCTGATTCCGGCAGACAAGCCTCAGTTCTGCCAGGTTGATCGCAACCCGCCATTCGACAAGGGTGAGCTGGCCGAGAAAATGGTCGACATGGCCGCTGCGGCGATCAACGACCTGAGCGGTGCCGAGTTCGAACTGGACATCTGCAACTGCGACCGTTCCATCGGTGCGCGGATCTCCGGCGAAATCGCGCGCAAGCACGGCAACCAGGGCATGGCCAAGGCACCGGTGACCTTCCGCTTCAAGGGCACCGCGGGCCAGAGCTTCGGCGTCTGGAACGCCGGTGGCCTGAACATGTACCTGGAAGGCGATGCCAACGACTACGTGGGCAAGGGCATGACCGGCGGCAAGCTGGTTATCGTTCCGCCCAAGGGCAGCGTCTACAAGACCCAGGACAGTGCCATCATCGGCAACACCTGCCTCTACGGTGCCACGGGCGGCAAGCTGTTCGCCGCCGGCACCGCGGGCGAGCGTTTTGCCGTGCGTAACTCCGGCGCCCACACCGTGGTGGAAGGCACCGGCGATCACTGCTGCGAGTACATGACCGGTGGTTTTGTCTGCGTGCTGGGCAAGACCGGTTATAACTTCGGCTCTGGCATGACCGGCGGTTTCGCCTACGTGCTTGACCAGGACAACACCTTTGTTGACCGGGTCAACCACGAACTGGTGGAAATCCAGCGGATCAGCGGCGAGGCGATGGAGGCCTACCGCAGCCATCTGCAAAACGTGCTGAACGAGTACGTCGCGGAAACCGACAGCGAGTGGGGTCGTGAGCTCGCCGAGAACCTCGATGACTACTTGCGCCGTTTCTGGCTGGTCAAGCCCAAGGCTGCCAACCTGAAGTCGTTGCTTTCCAGCACTCGTGCCAACCCGCAGTGATATGCGCCTGAAGAGTTTGATGAGGTTTTAACAATGGCTGAACGTCTGAATAACGACTTCCAGTTCATCGATGTCGGGCGCAAGGATCCGAAGAAGAAACTGTTGCGTCAACGCAAGAAAGAGTTCGTGGAAATCTACGAGCCTTTCAAACCCCAGCAGTCGGCCGACCAGGCTCACCGCTGCCTGGGTTGCGGTAACCCGTACTGCGAATGGAAGTGCCCGGTGCACAACTTCATTCCCAACTGGTTGAAACTGGTGGCCGAGGGCAACATCCTCCAGGCCGCCGAATTGTCCCACCAGACCAACACCCTGCCGGAAGTCTGCGGCCGGGTATGCCCCCAGGATCGTCTATGTGAAGGTGCTTGCACCCTCAACGACGGTTTTGGCGCGGTGACCATCGGTTCGGTGGAGAAATACATCACCGACACCGCGTTCGCCATGGGCTGGCGCCCGGACATGTCCAAGGTCAAGCCGACTGGCAAGCGCGTGGCGATCATCGGCGCGGGCCCGGCGGGCCTGGGCTGTGCCGACGTACTGGTACGCGGTGGCGTGACCCCGGTGGTGTTCGACAAGAACCCGGAAATCGGCGGTCTGCTGACCTTCGGCATTCCCGAGTTCAAGCTGGAAAAGACCGTGCTGAGCAATCGCCGCGAAGTCTTCACCGGCATGGGCATCGAGTTCCGCCTGAACACCGAGGTGGGCAAGGACGTGACCATGGAGCAACTGCTCGAAGAATACGATGCGGTCTTCATGGGCATGGGCACCTACACCTACATGAAGGGCGGCTTTGCCGGTGAGGACCTGCCGGGCGTCTACGACGCGCTGGACTTCCTGATCGCCAACGTCAACCGCAACCTGGGCTTCGAAAAGTCGCCGGAAGATTTCGTCGACATGAAGGGCAAGAAGGTCGTGGTGCTCGGCGGTGGCGACACGGCAATGGACTGCAATCGCACGTCGATTCGCCAGGGCGCCAAGTCGGTGACCTGTGCCTATCGTCGTGACGAAGCGAACATGCCCGGCTCGCGCAAAGAGGTGAAGAACGCCAAGGAAGAAGGCGTGAAGTTCCTCTACAACCGCCAGCCGATCGCCATTGTCGGTGAAGACAAGGTCGAAGGCGTGAAGGTGGTCGAGACCCGTCTCGGCGAGCCGGACGCCCGTGGTCGCCGTAGCCCCGAGCCGATCCCGGGCTCCGAAGAGATCATCCCGGCCGACGCCGTGGTCATCGCTTTCGGCTTCCGCCCAAGCCCGGCGCCGTGGTTCGAGCAGTTCAGCATCCAGACCGACAGCCAAGGCCGTGTCGTGGCTCCGGAACAGGGCCAGTACAAACACCAGACCAGCAACCCGAAGATCTTCGCCGGTGGCGACATGGTCCGGGGTTCCGACCTGGTGGTGACGGCGATCTTCGAAGGCCGCAATGCGGCGGAAGGGATCCTGGATTACCTGCAAGTTTGACCGAACGACACCCAACCCTGTGGGAGCGAGCTTGCTCGCGATAGCGGTAGATCAGTCGCCAGATGTATTGGCTGACAAGCCGCTATCGCGAGCAAGCTCGCTCCCACAGTTGTTTTGTGGTGTTAGGAGACTGCGTGGCACCGCGACAAATTGCCCCGATAGATAAAAGGCACGGCTCTTGCCGTGCCTTTTGCGTCGCGCTCTGAGAAAATGCCCGCACTTTTTTTCCGGATGCCGACATGACTGCCCTGAAGAACGACCGTTTCCTTCGCGCCCTGCTCAAGCAACCCGTAGACGTCACCCCGGTGTGGATGATGCGCCAGGCCGGTCGCTATCTGCCGGAATACCGCGCCAGCCGCGCCAAGGCGGGCGACTTCATGAGCCTGTGCATGAACCCGCAGTTCGCCTGCGAGGTCACGATGCAGCCACTGGACCGTTACCCGCAACTGGACGCGGCGATCCTGTTCTCCGACATCCTCACCATTCCCGATGCCATGGGCCAAGGCCTGTACTTCGAGACCGGCGAAGGCCCGCGCTTCAAGAAAGTCGTCAGCACCCTGGCCGACATCGAAGCCCTGCCGATTCCCGATCCGCAGAAGGACCTGGGCTATGTCATGGATGCGGTCAGCACCATTCGCCGTGAACTCAACGGCCGTGTGCCGCTGATCGGCTTCTCCGGCAGCCCGTGGACCCTCGCGACCTACATGGTCGAAGGCGGCTCGTCGAAGGACTTCCGCAAGACCAAGGCGATGCTCTACGACAACCCGCAAGCCATGCACTTGTTGCTGGACAAGCTGGCGCAGTCGGTCACGTCCTACCTCAACGGCCAGATCATGGCCGGTGCGCAAGCGGTGCAGATTTTCGATACCTGGGGCGGCAACCTGTCGGCGGCGGCGTACCAGGAGTTCTCCTTGGCCTACATGCGCAAGATCGTCAGCGGCCTGATCCGCGAGCACGAAGGCCGCAAAGTCCCAGTGATCCTGTTCACCAAGAACGGTGGCCTGTGGCTGGAAAGCATCGCCGATAGCGGCGCCGACGCCCTGGGCCTGGACTGGACCTGCGACATCGGCAACGCTCGTGAGCGCGTTGGCCATAAGGTTGCGCTGCAAGGCAACATGGACCCGACCGTGCTCTACGCCAAGCCTGAAGCGATCCGCGCTGAAGTCGGGCGGATCCTGGCCAGCTACGGCAGTGGCAGCGGCCATGTGTTCAACCTCGGCCACGGCATCACCCCGGAAGTCGACCCGGAACACGCCGGTGCTTTCCTGCGGGCGGTGCATGAGTTGTCGGCGCAATACCACGTTTGATTTCCCGTCACCCAGCCTGTCCGGCCCCGCGCCGGACAGGCTTTTTTTTGTCCGCGGTTAACCGTTGGACCTATAACCAGTCGATTATTTTTGGTGTATTTGTTTGCTTTTGTTTGTTGGGGATTTTTGTTCGTAAGATGTTTCTCTAATTATGTAGGGGAAATCGAATCAGAGATCATTCCTTCTATGTTGAGAGATTTATCCTACATAGAGAATCCTCAAGTTTCTATAAGGTTCCGGGCACTTGTAAGGGCGGGCGCTGAGCCGTCTGGCGCGCCTTTCGAGCAGGCGGTGACACGTCTTTCATTTTGATGACTAGTCTGGGATTTATATGAAAAATAACTTCAACAAGGGCAATGTATTAACGGGGTGTGCGTCTTCATTAGTTCTGTTGTCGGCCATGGCTGCATCGCAAAGTGTACTGGCCCATGGTTTCGTCGAAGTACCGCCTTCCCGTGCACTGTTGTGCCAGCAAGGTGTCAATCTGAACTGTGGCGGGGCGCAATACGAACCGCAGAGTACCGGCGAAACCTTCAAGGGTTTCCCGAATGGTGCAGGCGGCGGGCCGTTGCAGGGCCCTATCGACGGTAAAATCGCCAGCGGCGGCAAGGCCAACTTTTCTGCACTCGATGCGCAATCGTCTTCGCGCTGGCACCTGACCGAAATCAAGGACCGCAACATTGCCTTCCAATGGCGCTATAGCGCGGTGCATCCGGCGACCAAGCATGAATACTTCATTACCCGCGACGGTTGGAGCCCGAACGAAGCGCTCAAGCGTGCCTCGTTCGATAGCACGCCGTTCTGTACGGTGGATGGCGGTAATCAACTCCCGGTGAGCGGAGCCCCGCACAACTGCGTCATTCCGGACAGTAAATCGGGTCATCACGTCATCCTGGGTGTCTGGACAGTGGGTGATACCGATGCCGCCTTCTACAACCCGGTGGATGTGAACATCCTCGCCGAAGCCGCGTTGCCGGGTGGCTGGTCGCCGGTGGGCAGTATTGCGCCATCGACCCAACTCCTGGTGGGTGACAAGGTCAAGGCCCGGGCATTTTCCGCCACCGGCGAAAATGCCGAGTACAGCCTGGAGATCAGCATCGACAACGCTGAGGAAGGCAAGGCTGAAAACTGGTCGTTCAAATTGGCCGAGGCCCTTAACAGTGCCTATCCACTCATTCGTGCCGGCATTCGTGACGAAGACGGCAATATCACGCCGATCAAGGGCACCAACAGCCTCTATGCCCAGAAAGAAAGCGGTGTGACCCGCTATGAAGTGCAACTGGAAATGCAGGAAGACGCCGGCGCCAGCATGGGGATTTCCTCCCTGCAGCCGGAGTACGTACTCGACAAGGGTCGGGTCAGCATGGCGTTCACCGCGCAGACAAACCGCCGGATGAACCTCGAAGCCACATTGTTCGATGAGAAGAACAAGCAAGTGGGTGTCGTGAGCAAGGTGGGTGAAGGCAGCACCGGGCTGAGCCTGGACGTGCGCAGCGCCCCGGGGGTTCATACCCTGACGCTGGTGGGTACCACCGAAGACGGGCGTACTACTCGCCAGGGTACCAAGTCGGTCACTCTGACCGGTGAAGGCGCGGGTATCGAATACGACTTCGTGTTCCCTGAAGGCATCAGCGACTACACCGTCGGTACGAAAGTGCTGCAGCCCAAGACTGACGAAGTCTTCGAATGCAAGCCATTCCCATATTCCGGCTACTGCAAACAGTACTCCCCGACATCGAACGGCTTTGAGCCTGGTGTCGGTGCGTCCTGGCAGAGCGCCTGGGACAAGCTGTAAGTCCTGACAAGCATGGCCCCAGCCGATCCGTACGGGTTGCCTGGGGCTTTCACATGAGGACGCAGTGATGTCTATCCATTACTCCAGGCGGCGGGTGCTGCTGCACTGGTTGTCGGCGGCCATTATTTTATGGGCGTTGGTGTCCGGTTTTTATGTGGCGTTCAACCCGGTCTCGGCTTCGATCGAGCATTGGGTCGGGTCACTCAACGTGTCGCTGACGACGCTTTCGCTGCTGGTCGCGCTGCATCTGTGCGCCGTGCTCTGGCATGAGCTTTCCGGACGCAGGGTGGTGCGGCGAATGTTCTTCGCCAAGCCTGCGGGCACGTTCCAGCGAGCGCAAAGGTGAGCCTGTCTTTGTGGGCCGGCAACCGTTTGCCGAAGTTGGCACTGGTGCTGGTGCCGCTGCTCTACGGCGTATTCCTGGCGGGGCAAGAGTGGCGTTTTCGCCAGGCATTGGACCGTAACGTGCCGGTAATCGCCGACTCGCCGGTGGCGCCGGCCCGTGACTTGCCCAACGTGCAAGCGGTGGCGACCGTGCTCGGCCTGGCGCCTGAAGGTGCCCAGGCGCCGAGCGCCGAGCCCATTACCTTACAAGCCAGTTTTGTTGCCGACCAGGGATTGTCCCGGGCCTTGCTGGCGGACGCCGCCGGCCCGCGTGTGTACCAGGTCGGAGAGCGCTTGCCCGGTGGCAGCGTGCTGCGCCGGGTCGAGGCCAGCCATGTGACGTTGTGGCGCAATGGCCGGGAAGAGCGGTTGGCCCTGCAACCAGCGGCCAAGCCCTTGCTGCGTCGGTTGGGCCTCGAAGACGGGCGCCATGCTGCGCTGCATTCCTCGCAATACCTACGCCCGGTGGCGGGGCAATCAGAGTGATCGAATCATGAATAGCTTTATCCGGGATCGTGTATCGCGCGTCCTGTTCTGTCTTGCCGTGTCCTGTCCATTGGCGTTCGCCAGTGCACTGCAAGCCGAAGAGACTCATTGGCAATTGGCGATGAACAACGCGGAACTGCGCGACGTGGTCGAGGAGTTCTCAGCGATCCTCGGCAAGACCGTGGTGCTCGATCCCAGAGTCTCAGGACGCATTACCGTCATGTCCCGCGAGGCGCTGGACCGCGAAGGCGTGCGTCGGTTGTTCTATTCGGTCCTCGATGCGCATAACTTCACGGTGATCGACGAGGGCGAGCGCATCCTGATCATGCCGGTCAGCGATGCGAAGACGCGCGCCGCAATCGCGGATGCAAAAAGCGCCACGCCGTCGCAGTTCGTCACCCGGGTCCTGGACCTGCAATCAAGCATCGCCGCCGACGTCGCCGGGTTGATCCGGCCCTTGGTGTCGGCCAATGGTTACGTCGGCCCTTCGGTATCGTCCAACGCCCTGGTGGTCACCGACACCGCTGCCAATGTCCAGCGCCTCGCCGACGTGGTTCGGCAGTTGGACTCAGGGCGCAACCGCAATCATGTGGCGGTGCGGTTGCGGCATGCCCAGGCCGGGGACATCGCGCCGCTGATGGAAGCCTCCGTCGGCAAGCGCGAGGGTGACATGGCGGGCGTGGTGATCGCTGATGCCCGCAGCAATCGACTGGTGATCATCGGCCCGCCGACGGTGCGCCAGCGCCTGGTCGACCTGGCCCGGAGCCTGGATGTCCCGGCTGCGGCATCCCAGGACAACGCCCGGGTCATCCGCCTGCGCCACAGCGATGCCAAGCAATTGGCCGACGTGCTGGAAGGCGTCGGGCAGGATAAAAAAACCACACCGGCACTCGCTGGCCAGCGAGACATTGCCGCCACCCGCCCGTTCATGATCAAGGCCGATGAAAGCCAGAATGCCCTGGTGCTGATCGCCGACCCGGCCCAGATTCGTATCATCGAAAACATCGTCCGTGAACTGGATCAACCTCGGGCCCAAGTGCTTATCCACGCAGCCATCGTGGAGGTTTCCGGGGACATTACCGAAGCCTTGGGCGTGCAGTGGGGCCTCGACAGAGGCAGCGCGACCGGGTTTATCAACTTTCCGGGTACCGACATCCCGATCATCGGCAACCTGAACCTCAGTGAGCTGGATAAAGGACCGGAAGGTGCGATCCTGCGGCTGGGCGGCGACCGCTTCAGTGCGCTGATCTCGGCGCTGGCGAGCAACACTCACAGCAACCTGCTGTCCACCCCCAGCCTGCTGACCCTGGATAACCAGGAAGCGGAAATCATCGTGGGCCAGAATGTCCCGTTCAAGACGGGCTCCTACGCCACCAGTGGCAACGGCGCGGACAACCCGTTCACCACCGTGGAGCGCAAGGACGTCGGCATCAGCCTCAAGGTCAAGCCCTACATCAACGAAGGCTCGACCTTGCGCCTGGAAGTGGAGCAGGAGGTTTCGGACATCGCGCCGTCTGTTTCCGGCGTGGACTCCTCCGACCTGATCACCAACAAGCGCGCCTTGAAGAGCACGATCCTGGCGGACGATGGCGAGATCATCGTGATCGGCGGCCTGATCCGCGACAGTGTCCGCACCCAGCAAAGCGGTGTGCCGCTGTTGCGCAGCATTCCGTATTTGGGTGCGTTGTTTCGCTGGAACCGCGACACCCAGACCAAGAGCAACCTGATGGTGTTCCTGCGCCCGACCATCGTGCGCAGCAACGCAGACCTGGCCGAGGTCAGTCGCCAGCGCTACGACGCGCTCCGGGAGCTGAGCAAACCCGGCTCGCGAAAAAACAATTCGCTGCTGCTGCCTCGGGATGCCCACCAGCTGTTCGAGTCATCGACCGATGCACTGGCGATCGATCCGCAACAGCGCTCGGGTGCCCTGTGACTGACCCGCGAGCCCCATTGCCCTTTGGTTTCGCCAGGCGCCTGGGCGTGATGCTGGAAGGCGCGGGGCCGACGTTGAGCCTGGTCATGCGCCGCGATACACCGCTCACCGCCGTGGCCGAAGTGCGGCGTCTGTGTGGGCGGGACTTGCCGATCCAGATACTGGAACCGGCACAGTTCGCTGCGCGCCTGGCCAGCGTCTATCGCCAGGGCCAGAGCGCCGCCGAACAGGTCGCCCAGGGCCTGGACGAGGAACTGGACCTGCTCAGCCTGGCCGACCAGATGCCGCAGACCACCGACCTGCTGGAGCAGCAGGGCGATGCGCCGATCATCCGGCTGATCAATGCCTTGCTCAGCGAGGCCGTCCGCGAGCACGCCTCGGACGTGCACCTGGAAACGTTCGAACAGTACCTGTCGGTGCGCATGCGCATCGACGGTCAGTTGCAGGAAATGCTCCGGCCGCGCCGGGAACTGGCGAGCCTGCTGGTGTCGCGGATCAAGGTCATGGCGCGCCTGGACATCGCCGAAAAACGCGTGCCCCAGGATGGGCGAATGGCCTTGCGCCTGGCCGGGCACGAGGTTGATGTGCGGGTCTCGACCCTGCCTTCGGCCCATGGCGAGCGGGTGGTGTTGCGCCTGCTCGACAAGCAGGCCGGGCGCCTGGAGCTGCAGCGCCTGGGCCTGCCCGACGACACCCTGGCGAGTCTGCGCCAGTTGCTCGGCAAGCCCCACGGCATCGTGTTGGTCACCGGGCCCACGGGCTCGGGGAAGACCACCAGCCTGTACGCGGCGCTGAGCAGCATCAATGACCAGAGCCGCAACATTCTCACCGTCGAAGACCCCATCGAATATCACCTGCCGGGCATCGGCCAGATGCCGGTCAACCCGAAAGTCGACATGACCTTCGCCCGCGGTTTGCGGGCCATTTTGCGCCAGGACCCGGACGTGGTGATGGTCGGTGAAATACGCGACCGCGAGACCGCCGAAATCGCCGTCCAGGCGTCGCTGACCGGGCACTTGGTGCTCTCGACCCTGCACACCAACACCGCCGTCGGCGCGGTCACGCGGCTGGTGGACATGGGCGTGGATGCCTATCTGCTGGCGTCGTCCCTGGCTGGCATCGTCGCCCAGCGCTTACTGCGTCGTCTGTGCCCGTCCTGCAAGACGCCGTACGTGGCTGACGCCGCCACCTGCCGGCGCCTGGGCCTCGACGCCACTGCCGCGCCCCGGTTGTTCAAGGCCCAGGGCTGCGAGCAATGCCAGAAAGGCTATCGCGGGCGCTTCGGGATCTATGAGCTGGTGAATGTCAGCGCCGTCCTGTCGCAACTGATCCACGAGGGCGCCACCGAGCAGGCGCTGGCCGCCGAGGCGCGCAAGACCTCCCGCAGCCTGTTCCAGGACGGTCGCCAGCGGGTGCTGAAAGGCCTGACCAGCGTCGACGAGCTGCTGCGCATCACCCAGGAGGATTAGCACCATGCCGACCTTCGACTATCGGGCCGAAGACGCCCAGGGCCGCCGCTGCAAGGGCCGTGTGGAAGCCGACAGCCCGCGCCATGCTCGCCAGTTGCTGCGCGAGCGCGGCTTGCTGCCCAGCGAACTGGCTGAAGCCAAGGAACCGCGAACCTTGGGCGGGCGGCATGCCGGAGCGCGTTTGAGCCCGGCAGATCTGGCATTGCTGACGTTGCAGTTGTCCACCTTGATCCAGGCCGGCCTGCCCCTCGAAGAATCCCTGGGAGCGGTGGCGCAACAGAGCCAGAAGCGCTGCGTCGCCCACCTGCTGGCGGCGGTGCGCAGCCGGGTGATGGAAGGCCACGCATTGGCGACGGCCCTGAGGGCCTTTCCCCGGGCGCTCCCCGAGCTGTTCTGCGCCACGGTCGCGGCGGGCGAGCAATCCGGGCACCTGGGGCAAGTGTTGGAGCAGTTGGCGAGCTACACCCAAGCGCGGCAGGCATCGCGCCAGCGCATTCAACTGGCGTTGGTGTATCCACTGATCCTTATGTTGGCCTGTGTCGCGATTGTTGGCTTCCTGCTGGGCTACGTGGTGCCGGACGTGGTGAAGATTTTCATCGACAGCGGCCAGCCGTTGCCTTGGCTGACCCAGGCGCTGATCGCCGTGAGCGATGGCTTGCGCCGCTATGGCCTGTTGATGCTCGGTGCGCTGGCCGGGCTGTTCGGGCTGTGGCGCTGGAGCCTGCGCCAGCCGGCGTGGCGCCTGCGCTGGCATCGTTTGCTGTTGCGGCTGCCGGTGTTGAGCGAAGTGCTGCGGGCGATGGAGGCGGCGCGATTTGCCAGCACCTTGGCGATCCTGAGCAAAAGCGCGGTGCCGTTGGTGGATGCCTTGCACATCGCCGCGCAGGTGATCGGCAACCTGACGATCCGCGCCCGCATGGCCGACGTCGCCCGTTCGGTCCGCGAAGGCGGAACGCTTACGCATGGCCTGGAGCAGGGCGGCGATATTCCGCCGTTGATGCTGCACATGATCGCCAGCGGTGAACGGGCCGGCGAACTCGACAACATGCTCGCCCGGGCCGCCGAACAACAGGAGGCCAGCCTCGCGGCGCGTATCGCGCTGGTGGTGAGCCTATTCGAGCCGGCCATGTTGGTGTTGATGGGCGGCGTCGTGCTGCTGATCGTCATGGCCATCCTCCTACCGATCCTGAGTCTCAACCAATTGGTGAATTGAACGATGAAACTCCAAAGCAACCGATCCGCACGTTATCCACAACGCGGCTTCACCCTGATCGAAATCATGGTGGTGGTGGTCATCATTGGCGTGCTGGGCGCCATCGTGGTGCCGCAGTTCATGAGCCGACCCGACCAAGCCAAGGTCACGGCCGCCCGCACCGATCTCCAGGCGATCGCCACGGCCCTGGAAATGTACCGTCTCGACAACCTCCAGTACCCCTCGACCCAACAAGGCCTGGAGGCCTTGAGCAAACGCCCGTCCGGCACGCCCGTAGCCAGGAACTGGAACCCCCAGGGATATCTGAAAAGCCTGCCGATCGACCCCTGGGGCACGCCCTACCAGTACCTCAACCCTGGGCACAAATCTGTCGATGGCAGCTATGACCTCTACTCCCTGGGCGCCGATGGCGTACTGGGCGGTGAAGGGATGGCGGCCGACATCGGCAATTGGGCCGAGTGAACATGCAGCATCGTTGCCGGGGTTTCACCTTGCTGGAGCTGATGGTCGTCATCGTCTTGATCGGCGTCCTGGCGGGCATGGTCCGCTTCGCCACGGGACCGAGCCCGGCGCGTGAAGCCCGGCAGCAGGCCCGGGACTTCGTCGCGGTGGTGCAGCAATTGCGCGAGCGGGCGGTGTTGGACGGGCAGGAATACGGTGTGCGTGTGCAGCCTGGCGGTTATCAGGCGTTGCGACTCCAAGCCCAGGACTGGACGGCGGTATCGGCGTTGCATCGATTGCCCGAGGGCCTGACGCTCGGGCTGGAGCAGGAGGGTCATGTCCTGCGCCTCGACGACGTTCAAGGCCCGCCGCAATTGCTGATGCTCAGCAGTGACGAGATCAGCCCGTTCAGGCTGCTGATCAAAGTCGCGGGGCAGGCGATTGCCCGGGTCTCGAGCGATGGCCTGGCGGAGCTGCTGATCGATGAGTAATGCGCGCGGGCAGGCCGCCGATTGCCGGGGGTTCACGCTGTTGGAAGTCATGATCGCCCTGGCGATTTTCGCGACGCTGGCGGCGGCCGTGCTTTCGGCCAGCCAGTTCGTGCTCAAGCAAAGCGCTGGCCTGGAGGACCGTCTGTTCGGCGCCTGGCTGGCGGACAATCAGTTGAGCGAACTGCGCCTGCAAGCCGTCACACCGCCCGGACAACAGCGACTGAGCCGGCACCTTGATCGCCGCGATTGGGTCTTGCAACAGCGGATCGCCCCGGCTCGTGATGGGCGGCTGTTGCAGGTCGAGATCCAGGTTCGCCGCGGCGACAGCGCGACCGTCGCGTACCGCACCATCGGGTGGATCCGAAGCCATCATGAATAAGCAGTCGGGTTTCACCTTGTTGGAGCTGGTTATCGCCATCGGCATTTTTGCCTTGCTCGGCCTGGCCAGTTGGCGGTTGTTCGATGGCGTCGTGCGGACCCAACAGGGAGCCGGTCAGCATGAGCGCGACATCCGGGCCTTGCAGCGCGCTGTCGGCGTGATCGAACGGGATGTGTGGCAGGCGGTTGTCGACTCGGTCGTGCTCGCGCCGGGGCACTTGCGCTTGCAGCGCAGCCATTGGCGCAACCCGTTGGACCAGCCGCGCAGCGAACGGCAAGCGGTGAGCTATCAGCTCCAGGGCGGCGCGTTATGGCGCGAGACAGTCGGTGAAGGCACGACGCTTGCGCAGCGGCAGAAATTGCTCGACGACGTCCACAGCCTGAGCTGGCGGGTGTTCGACCGCCAGCAGGGCTGGCACCGCGAAACCGCGAGGGGCAGCGCGCCGCTGGCGCTGGAATTGATCGTGTCGGCGGGGCGTTTCGAGCAGATCCGTCGAGTGTTGCTGTTGCCAGAGGCGCTGCCATGAGGCGCCAACGCGGCGTGGCGCTGATCAGCGTGCTGCTGGTGCTGAGCCTGGCCTTGCTGCTGGTCGGTAGCCTGTTGCGCAGTCATCGCCTGTTGTTGCACAGCAGCGCGCAGCAACTGCAACAGGTCCAGTTGCGGCAATTGGGATTGGCGGGGGAAGACTGGGCGCGGGTGGTGTTGGAAGGCAGCGGGATCACCTCGTCCGGGCCCGTTGACCTGAGCCAGGATTGGGCTCGGCTCGAGCCCGTGTTGGAGGTGGACGGCGCCGAGCTGCGCATCGCTATCGAGGATTTGTCCGGGCGCCTGAATCTCAACACGCTGCTGGCCCTGGGGCAAATCGATCAGGTCAGCTTCGGTCGCTGGAGTCGCCTGCTGGCCTTGCTGGATCTGCCGCCACTGACGTTGCCCCAGGTCGGGCCGGTGCAGGAGTTGAGTCAACTGCGTCTGCTGCCAGGCGTCGACGGCCAGACGCTGCAGCGCCTGGAACCCTGGGTGGTGTTGCTGCCCAAGGACGCGCGGCTGAACATCAATACCGCCTCGCAGCGTGTGCTGATGACCCTCGATGGGATGAAAGCCGGGCCCACCCAGGCATTGGTCAACCAGCGTCGTCACGCGCCATACGCCAGCGTGCAGGCGTTTACCAACGACCCGTTGCTGTCCGGAGTCGGCCTCAACAGCCATGGGTTGGGCGTGGGCAGCCGCTGGATTCGAATCACGGTGAGCGTGATCCATGGCGACAGCCGTCTGCGCCTGGCCTCGGATATCGAGCGCGATTCTGTCAGTGGGCGCTGGACGGTTCGTCAGCGTCGTTTCTTACCCTTCAGCCCCAGCGAGTTTCCTTGATGAAAGCCTGGCTTTACCTGACCGCTGAAGGCCTGGACGCGCCTTGCGCCAACTGGCCATGCTGCGTGTGGTCGCCAACCGGCGAGCGTCGTCGCCTGCCGTTGCACGAGGCGGCCGGCGAGTTGAACGGCCGGCCCGTCGATGTGCTGTTGCCAATGGAAATGTGCAGTTGGTTGCGCAGCGATCCGTGGCCGTCTCGACGCCAGCCCCGGCCCCAGGCCCTCGCATTCGCCATCGAAGAGCAACTGAGTGAAAACCTGGAGGCGCTGCACATCAGCATCGGCCCGCGGGACCGTCAGCACCGCTATCCGCTGATGGTGACGGCGCGGGGCCGGTTCCAGGCGCTGTTGGCGCTGCTCGCCGAACAAGGCATCGATACCCGTGCGGTGCATGTCGATGCTGATCTGATTGCCGATGACCAGGCGTTTGGGGTGCGCTGGTTCGGGCGCTGGCTGTTGGGTGGAGGGCTTTCGGCGCGGATGTCGTTGTCAGTAAAAGGCTTGGCAACGCTCAAGCCTGGCTTGCCTGAGGAGATGCACTGGCTGGACGAGGAGCGTGATCGCCAAGGCATCGATGAGTGGCTGTTGAGCACGGGCGGACATCCCATTGACCTGTTGCAGGGCGAGTTCCGTCGGCGCCGCCAACCGCTGCCGTGGCGGGGCACCTCGGTGGCTGCGCTCGGCGCGCTGATGCTCACCTGGGTCTTCAGTGAAACGCGCATAGGCTTTCTTGAAAGTGAAACCCGGCGTCTGTACGTCCAAAGCGAACAGCGATTCAGGTCGTTGTATCCGGAGCAGGAACGGATCGTCGACCTGGCGGCGCAGTTCCAGGCATTGCAGAGCCGTCGTGGGCCAGGTCCGGACACTCAGGTTGCGCGTCTGACCCGGCTGACCGAGCAGGTGATCGGTGCCAGCAACGTTGAGGTGCAGCGCATCGATTTCCGCGAAGGCGAAGGCTGGAAAATCCAGCTGACGGCGAACAGTTTTGTCGAGCTTGAACAACTGCGTGAACGCGGACAGCAAAACGGATTGCCCGTCACCCTGGGCAGCGCCAGCAAGCAAAACAACCGCGTGCAGGCCATCCTCACACTGGAGAGCCGTTGATGAACATCGATGGATGGCGGCTCTTGAAACAGGCCTGGGGAAACCTCTCGCGCCGAGAGCAAGGCTTGTTGCTGGGGCTTGCCGGATTGTTGTCGGTGGCGCTGGCCTACACCGCGATTTGGCAACCGACCCGGCAACGACTGGAGGTTGCCGAACGACAGCATCGCCAACAAGCCGAACTGAACGCCCGGATCCAGCGCGCCGAACCCTCCCGGCATAGGACTGCCGCCACCCGACCCTTGTCGGTGCGCGTCAATGCAAGCGCGACGGCAGCGGGGTTGGACATGGCGGAAATGGAGGCCGACGGCGACTCGTTGCGACTCGCTGTCAGTGGCGATGCGAGTGCGTTGCTGCAGTGGTTGGATCAACAAGAGCGGGAGGGGGCGGTGCTGCGATCGCTGACGCTGGAAGTGGAAGAGGGTGTGCTGAGTGCTCGGGTGGTGTTGCGTCAATGACTCACCGAACGCACAACAACGTTGATCAGGAATATGAGCTTTTGTGGCGAGGGAGCTTGCTCCCGCTCGGCTGCGCAGCAGCCGTAGACCGGTTTGCAGGGCGTACCTGTTGCACCGCGGTCTCTGTTTTTGGGGCGGCTGCGCCACCCAGCGGGAGCAAGCTCCCTCGCCACAAAGTAGCCACGCTGTCCCGGAGGTGGAAGTGAGGGCTAGACCTGCACATTCCCCGGCAACAACGGCAATTTCGCCAGCTTCACCGCCACCCACAACGCAATCACCAGCAAGCCACCAATGAACAAACCGATCCCGTTCCAGCCGCCCAGGTGCCAGGCCACGCCGCCCGCCGTCCCTGCAACGCTGGATCCAGCGTAATAGCTGAACAGATAAAGCGACGAGGCCTGGCCCTTGGCCTTGAGGGCGCGGCGGCCGATCCAACTGCTGGCCACCGAATGGGCGCCGAAGAAACCGAAGGTGAACACCAGCATGCCCAGGATCACCAGCCACAGCGGCGTGGCCATGGTCAGCAAGAGGCCCGCGAGCATCAGCGCGATGGTCGCCCAGAGCATTTTGCGCCGACCGAGCTGGTCCGCCAGTGCGCCGACTTTTGCCGAGCTGTAGATGCCCGACAGGTACACCACCGACAGCAACCCGACGAAGGCCTGATCCAAATGATAAGGCGCGGCCAGCAGGCGATAGCCGATGTAGTTGAACAGCGTCACGAATGCGCCCATCAGCACGAACGCTTCGAGAAACAACAGCGGCAACCCGGCATCGCGAAAGTGCAGGGTGAAACCGTCCAACAGACTGCGCGGATGCAGGGAACGGGGACGGAAGTTGCGTGACTCGGGAAGAATCCGCCAGAACACCGCCGCCGCAATCAGCGCCAGGCCACCTACCACCAGCATCGCGGTGTGCCAGCTGACGAAGTCGATCAAGACCCCGGCGATCAGGCGTCCGCACATGCCGCCGATGGCGTTGCCGGCGATGTACAGCCCCATCGCCAAGCCAATGTGCTTGGGGTGGATTTCCTCGCTCAGGTAAGTCATCGCCACCGCCGCCAACCCGCTCAACGACAGCCCGACGAAGGCGCGTAGCAGCAGTACACCTTCCCAAGTCGGCATCATCGCGCTGGCAATCGTGCACAGCGACGCGGCGAACAACGCCGTGACCATCACCGATTTGCGGCCGATGCGGTCGGAAATCGGACCGGTGATCAACAGGCCGATGGCGAGCAGGCCGGTCGCCACCGACAAGACCAGGCTGCTCTGCGCCGCGTTTATGGAAAACTCCTTGGACAGCAGCGGCATCATCGGTTGCACGCAATACAACAGGGCGAAGGTCGCAAAGCCACCGCAGAAAAGCGCCAGCACCGTGCGCATGAACAACGGCGTGCCTTTCTCGATATAGATGTCCTTGAGTTCGACGGCGACGTCCTGCGCACGCGGCGGGATTTCATGGGCCAGTGGAGCGACAGCAGTTTTCACGGTGGACCTCGCAAGGACACGATCAGGCAGGCGATGAAAAAAGCATATAGCCGGCTAATGTTTCTATCCAATATATTGTTCGACCTGTTTAAGACGTTAAACGACCTATTGGGGGGCCCATGGAACTGCGTCACCTGCGTTATTTCATCGCCGTTGCCGAAGAACTGCATTTCGGCCGCGCCGCGCTGGCCCTGGGGATCTCCCAGCCGCCGTTGAGCCAGCAGATCCAGGCACTGGAGCAGGAGATTGGCGCGCGGCTGTTCGAGCGTACCAATCGTCGGGTCGAATTGAGCGAGGCCGGACGGTTGTTCCTTGAAGAAGCGCGACGGGTATTGGCCCAGGTCGACAAGGCCGCCGACGTGGCCCGCCGTGCGCAACTGGGGGAGTTAGGCGAACTCAAGATCGGCTTCACGTCCTCGGCACCGTTCAACTCGACCATTCCCCAAGCCATCTTCGCCTTCCGTCAACGCTTCCCGGCCGTTCACCTTAACCTGCGGGAAATGAGCAGCACCCAGGTCTCGGATGCGTTGGTGGACGAAACCATCGAGGTGGGCATCATGCGGCCGTTGCCGCTACCGGATTCACTGGTAGCCATCGAGCTCAGCCGCGAACCCTTGGTAGCCGTGCTCAGCGCCAAGCATCCGCTCGCCCAGGGCAGCGACGAAGGCTTGTACTTGTCGGCGCTGGCCCACGAGCCTTTCGTATTTTTCCCACGAAGCTACGGCAGCGGTCTTTACGCCCAGCTTTTAACGTTGGCCCGCGACGCCGGTTTCAGCCCGCACTTCGCCCAGGAAGCCGGGGAGGCCATGACCATCATCGGCCTGGTGGCGGCTGGCCTCGGGGTCTCGGTGCTGCCGGCATCTTACCAACGCATGCGTATCGACGGCGTGGTCTATCGGCCGCTGCTCGACCCGGCGGCGGTTTCGGCGGTGTGGCTGGTCCAGCGCAAGGACCAGCGTTCGCCGATGGCACAAGCATTCATAGGGCTGTTGACCGACGGAGCGCAATCATCCAGTGCCTAACGATGGCATTCGACGCAGGCCGCGCCTGTTTGCCCAACTCCCGGGGCTGGCCTTGCGCTTGGCTTAGTCCCCCCAAAACGTGGCGTGTCTGGTGGCGTGATAGTCGTAGAAGCCTTGGAGAATCCAGGTATTGCCTTGACGTTCGAATGCGGCGCGCCATGCGCCCCGTCCGCCGCCGGGAGCCAACTGTGCCATGTCGTACCAGTAATAGCGGTTGATTTTTTTAGTGGTGATTCTGCCGGCTCGGAGGTCATCCATGATTTCGCTGACTTTCGCCCGGGCGGGGGCCGGGAAATTGTCATATGACATCTGCGCGTCAGCCAGGGGACTGACTGTCACCGTGTACTCAGGGATAACCGTCGAGGGCTTCGCCGCGGCAGGGGCAGGAACCGAAGAGGCTGCTTGTCCGGTCACCTTGTGGGAGGCGGCTTGGGTGACCAGCTCGATATCGAATGGGCTGTAGTTTTTGAGGGAGCGGGTGAAGGTATCGATGTCATTTTCGGTGGTGAGAAGCGCACTTCGCTGTGTCTTGCCCCGGTTAATGATGATATGGCGAATTTTGTAGTTCCTGATCTCCGTGAGCAGCCCGGGCTTGTGTCGGCGCAGTCGCTCTTTTCGAAACTCATCAATATTGTCGATTCGATATTCCGGTGATTCGATATAGGCCTCTCTTGCAGCAACCACGGAGGGTTCGTCTCCAGGGAACAAGGTGTCAAGTTTGGATTCCAGCCGTTTCTCGACAACTTGGACTGTGTCGCTGATGTCTTTCGATATTTTGTCGACGGCGTCTTTTTTTCGCCCGTTTCTTGGAGTGATCACAATGTATTTCGCACCGGTTACGTTATCCGGCAGGATAGTTGCACTGGCCTTCAGGCGTCCTTCGAGGATGAATTCCTCCTTGTGCAGGATGAGCGTGTCATAAAGTCGATATTTTTGCGGAAGGCTCAGGGAGAGGTTTTTTTCTTTTTGAAGCGTACCACTCGTTTGTTCGACCAGATCCCAAATGCCAAGCTTATGAAGTAGATGTTTACGTTTGGGGTCGTAATCTTTAGCGTTCTGCCGATTGATCTGTTTCAAGTGCAAGCGGTAGCTTTCGATATTGGGGGCGCCTATATCGTTCATGCTTTCTTGAAGTACGCGGTCCAGCAATGTTTCCGGCATTGAGTGAATCACACGTTTCATCACATCGACTGCCTCACTGGGGAGGTCATGCCCGTTGGGCAGGACCCCTTCCACCAAGGCGTTGTGTTTCTTGTCTTCCGGACGTTCTTGGGGTCGACTCCAATACACACCACCGCCGAGCAAACGCCGGCGCTCCTGAACGGTCCATTGGCCGTTTTCCCACGTCACTGTGCGCTGGTCCGTGCGGTTGTTCGGCGCGTAGATGACTTGCTCGCCGTCCTGGAAAGCCGTCTTGAAATAATCTTTGCCTAGCTTCAGATAACCCTGCCCGTGCAAATCCCTATAGCGGTTGCGCCCCTCCGGCACCAGGCCCTTGCCCTCGAAGCCTTTCAGTTGGAATGCCTCCAACCGCGGGTCCGGCATGCGAGGCAGCGATGCCAAGGCCGGGTAGGCGTTGCCTCTGGGCCGCGTCGCGCGGGCCATGATCAAGTCTTGGCCGCCCTCGGCCAGCACCTCACCCAGTCCGCGGATGAAATCGCTTGCCCACTGGCTGACGCTACCGCCTTCATCCTGTATCGCCGAGACGGCCGCACCGCCTGCCATGGTCGGTAGAATCGCGCGTCCCACTATCCCAGCCAAGCGCCCTGCCGGGACCATCGACATAGCCCCCGTCAACAGGGCTACACCGTTGCGACGCCCTTCCCGAGCCGCCGCGCTGTCGCGTTCGGCGTTGGTCACTGTCAGGGCCTGTACCGTTTTGAGGGCATGGGTTATTTGCGTTTCATGCAGTGCCTTGAACAGGTCTCCCTCGACCACGGGTGAAGTGACTTTCAAGGCGAAATCGCTTCGCGTCCTGTCCTTCGACCAAGTGAAAACAGATTGCGTGACCTTCTTGATTTTCTCTGGGATGGTCAGGTTGTCCTCTGCCGGCAACAGGCTTGCGAGCTGTGCGGCTTGCTCCAGCAGCGGAAGTTGGGAGATCAGCCAGCGGGTCATTTGCGGTGTGGCCGTGAGGGTCTGCGCCAACGCCGTCTGCAGCGCTCGACCGCTGCCTGATGCATCCACGTCCCTGAAGGTCTTTCCATCCGGCGCACCTGGCGTGTACAAGGTCAACGAAGGGCGGCTGGCGAATGACTTCACTCCGAACGCAAGCAGGTCCTTCAGCACGCTGTCGCCCCAATGCAATTGCCGGACGACCACTTCGTGCCCGTTGACCTTGTCACGTCCCGCCGACCCAGGGCAATCCAGCGCCGCCAAGACCAGCTTCAAGCCGGTGTTGTCCTTGTCGTGTCGCAAGTCTCCCGAGATGTGGGCCGCCCACACCTCGGCCCGCATTTGCGTTGCTTTCACACTCATCCATTGAGTCTGTCGCTCCCGTGCCATGCGTTGCAGCACCACCGGAAGGCGCGCACCCACGTCTGCCCGCTCGATGACCTCGACAATCTGCGGGAAGCTCAACGGGCCGACCACGGTGTGGTGAGCTGCCTGGCGTTCATCATCTGTCAGGTTGGACATCGCCCAGTCCGTCAGGGAGCGCCTGTCGTCATGGAACGCTTGCGCACTGCCCATGGAGACCCCGGACCCGAACGGTGAATGGCCCGTCGGTGCGTGCGGATCAAGCGCCTCTTTTCGAATGCTCAGGGTGATGTCTTCAGGGTCGGCAGGTGGGTATTTTTCCTTGATGTAGCCGGCGAGTAGCGTGCGGGCCTGGTCTCGAATGGCCTCTGGAGTGGCCATCGACACTGGGTCCGGCGGTGCTGGCGTATCGGCGATGGTGTTCTGCAGGGCCTGCGTCGCTTTCCACCATGCCAGGCGATCGTTGCCGATGATGTGCGGGTTGGCGTGGAGCCAATGATCGAGGCTTGCCAGTTTCAGCCGAAACTCACGTTCGTCCAGGACGCCAGCCAGATCCAGTCGAATACCCAGGTCCGCTGCGGCGTCCAGCCGATGCACCCAACTGGAGATGTTTTCCCCTTCGACAATGTCATCCGACAAAGCATCGCGAATGGCGGCTTTTTGCGCCGTACGCACGTCCGTGGCCAAACGCGTCAGGAAGTTTTGCGCCAACGGCACGAGCTCCACCTCATCGGCGGCGCTGTCGCCTATGAACGAGGTCTTCAGTTGCTGCAAATTCTCGTAGATCTCCAACGGCTTACCGGGACGGTACAGTACGGCTCCGCCCCAATCCGTATCTGCGTTGTGCCGGGACAGGGCAACGGCGCTGGTCACCGGAACGGACAATCCCCAATCAAGGTAGATGGCGCTCAGGCTGTACACCCAGGGCCTGTAACGTTCCGCCAGCTTGTTTCGAGACGCCGCGTCCGGCGCCGACAGCGAGTCCATTATCGCCTTGTGCATCTGCCGGCTCAGCGTCTTGTCGTGTAGATGAAGGTCCGCCAGTGCCTTGAGTTGCATAGCGAGTTCGTCCGCCAACCAGCCGTTGATGCTTCGTCCCTGGCTGAACGCGGCGGGCCTATCCCAGAAGCTATCCAGCGACGTCATGAGCAGCTGTTCATAAGCGACTGGCGTGGTATTGAGCAGTTGACGGAATTTTTCTTTCGCCCGGCGACTGTTCAGAAGGGTGGGCACTCGCTTGGAACTGTCCAATTCCTGGACTATTTCAAGGTTATCCAGATCCGCCAAGCTGTCGCTGATATCGACCTGGCCGGTGATGGCGCGCCAGAAAAGAAGCTCAAGGCCGGTGATGTTTTTATCCGTTGGCCCGGAGCTCGACCCGTCGGGTTCATGCCCCGATTGAGGGATCGGAGTTTTTTGCGATACGCGCACGGACAGCTTGTCCACTGCCATGTCGACCGGCAGGATGGGGAAGCTTCGTTTGAGCCAATGGTCCAGGTGCTGCCGGGTGACCTCAGAAGGCCGTGGCGCAGCTTTGCTCAGGTTTATCATTCGTTGCTGCGAGGCGTTGATCTGGCCCGATAAGTCGTGATCCAACATAGTCTCTTCCTGGGAAAGTTTCGGAAAAGACAAGCTATTGGGGAAAACCGACGCAGGAGCGGTAAATAGATACCGCACGAAGGAAGGGCGGCAGTGCAGTTGTCAGTGTGGAATCACGAGTTTCAGGGATCGCGGATATTCTTTGTACCGCAGGAACGCCAGGATCGCGTCGCGGGTGGCTTGTGGTTGCTCTTCAAGCAACCAGTGCCCGGTGTTTATCAATGTCAGTGAGTGCGGTTGCGCGGCGATAAAAGTAGCCTGCTCGGCCAGCGTCCGTCCCCGGGAATGGTCGCGTTGCATCGAGATTGTAGGAAAGTGCGCATTTCCGGTTACGACACTTCCTATTTGTCCCAGATGCCACGCCGTTGGGATTGCGACTCACCTGCCCTGCAACGTCTTATTCATCATTCCGAATCGTCCGGCTCAGTGCGCATTCCCGGCGCAAAGGAACGCAGCCTGAAGCCCATGAATAAGGCCCTTGGAAATGCACTCATCTTTGGATGCCCCTTACACCAACGAAATCTCCCATGAATCACTTCGTCATTTGGATGACTTGTTCTTGGAGCCCCGCCAACTGGAGGGTTACGGCGAAGAAGTCGCGGCATTCATGAATCGACAAAAAGCTTTCGTCGAAGCTCATCCGCCCATCGCCATCTACCGAGTGGCCACCGAGGGCAGCCAGACGCGTGACGGCGGAACGATCCAGCAGGTGTCGTCGTCGTTGACGTTCACCTTGGATAATGGCTGGAAAGTACGCGCCGCGCAGAAAGGCGATGAGGTGGTGTACGCCGATGGCAGCACGGCACGGATCATCACCGGCGCCGGGAAAAACAATAGCAACATTGCGCTGGTTGGCAGTCGCTTGAGCAATGGCGATGAGATCATCAATACGCTGCAGAAACGTTTCATGATCATCGTGCGGGAGGGGGTGCCGATGGCGGAGGACTTTTTGCCTGCGCTCAGGTTGGCGGAGGTTCATTACCTGCACCCGAATGCGATGAAGGAGAACGGCTAATAAAACAGGGGTTGCTGCGCAGCCCAGCGGGAGCAAGATTCATGGCTGTTACACGGACTGCTGGGATTCTCCAAACAGGTTGAAGAGCACCGAGGCGTCAAGCCCAAACCCTGTGGGAGCTGAGCTTGCTCGCGATGACGGCTGTATAGCCAACATCACCGGTGCTGACCCACCGCTATCGCGAGCAAGCTCGCTCCCACAGTGGATTTTGGGTGTTCGGAGTATCTGGGCACGCCACCAAGCCCTGTGGGAGCAAGCTTGCTCGCGATGACGGCAGCATAGCCAACATCACCATCGCTGACCCACCGCTATCGGACCCTGTAGGAGCTGCCGAAGGCTGCGATCTTTTGATTTTTTGATCTTTCACTTGGGACTCAAGTGTTTGGGGAAAGATCGCAGCCTCGTTGCACTCGACAGCTCCTACATTCCAGCGAAGATCGCAAGGGCATGGCCGAGGTGCTTTTTTTATTGCACCTTCGCCAGATCCCCTTTCAACGCAACGCCGGCCATGATCGCGCCGGCGTGGCATTCATAGGTGGTGGCATCCCGGCGTTCGTTGCGCTTGTAGAAGCTGACGATGTTGATGACGGCGTTGGCGCCCGCGGCCTTGGCGGCTTGGTGCAGGCTGATCAGCGCCGATTGCACCACCCATTCGCAGGCTTCTACGTCGGATTTGTTGAAGGCGTTGGTTTTTTTATTGGTGACCTCGCCCGCGCTGAGCACGCTGACTTTGCCCTGTGGCTCGTCGCCCGCCAGGTAGAACTTCACGCTGCGGTCGATCTTGCCGGTGCGGATGGCTTCGTTGACGACTTTGTCGAAAGGCAGGTAAAGCGTGGTATCACGGGCCTGGCTGAGGGTCGGCATGGCGCTGAGCAACAGGGCGGCGGTAACAGCGATTTTCTTCAATGACATCATCAGTCTCCTTGACCAGGGATAGCGGTTATCAGTGCCAGCGGCGGAAAATCAGCGAGGTGTTGACCCCACCAAAGGCGAAGTTGTTGTTCATCACGTATTCATGGCTCATCGGCCGGAATTCGTTGCGCAGGTAATCGAGCTTGCCGCACTGGGGGTCGACTTCATCGAGGTTGAACGTGTGCACGTAGAGGTCGCGGTTCATCATTTCGATGCTGAACCAGGACTCCAGCGCTCCGCAGGCGCCCAGGGTGTGGCCGAGGAAACTCTTCTGCGAGCTGATGGGCATGTGTTCGCCAAACAGGCTGCTGGTGGCCTGGGTTTCGGCAATGTCGCCCTGTTCGGTGGCGGTGCCATGGCCATTGACGTAGCCGATGGCCGAGGGTTCGAGGCCGGCGTCTTCCAAGGCCAGTTCCATGGCCCGGCGCATGGTGATCAGTTCGGGGCGGGTGGCGTGCTGGCCGTCGGCGTTGCTGCCAAAGCCGACGATCTCGGCGTGAATCCGTGCGCCCCGGGCCAGGGCGTGCTCCAGTTCTTCCAGCACGAGCATGCCGGCGCCTTCGCCGATCACCAGGCCATCGCGACCCTTGTCGTAGGGCCGCGGGCTGGTTTGCGGCGCATCGTTTTTCAGGCTGGTGGCGTATAGGGCATCGAAGACCATCGCTTCGGTCGGGCACAGTTCTTCCGCACCGCCGGCGAGCATCAGCGGCAAGCGGCCGAACTTGATGGCTTCGTAGGCATAGCCGATGCCGTGACTGCCGCTGGTGCAGGCACTGGACGTCGGGATCAGCCGTCCGGTCAGCCCGAAAAAGATGCTGATGTTGGCCGCCGTGGTGTGGGGCATCATTCGCACGTAGGAGTTGGCGTTCAACCCTTCGGCCACGCTGTTGAGCAGCATGTTGCCGAACGCCTTGATCTCGTCGGTGCTGCCGGTGGACGAACCGCAGGACACGCCCATGCGCCCGTCCTTGATCGATTCGTCGCCCAGCAGGCCGGCATCGGCCAGGGCCTGTTCCGCCGCGCCCACCGCCAGGCGCGAGACCCGGCCCATGCTGCGTAGTTGCTTGCGGGTCCAGTGGGCCGGAACCTGGAAGTCGTCGATGGGCCCGGCCAGGCGGGTGTTCAGTTCGGTGAAACGGTCCCACTCATCCATGCGCCGGATGCCGCTGCGGTTGGCGGCGAAGTTGGCGGCGATGGTCTCCCAGTCGCTGCCTATGGACGTGATGCCGGCCATGCCGGTGACGACGACGCGCTTCATCAGCACAAGCCTCCGTTGACGGCCAGGACCTGCCGGGTGATGTAGCCGGCTTCGGCGGACATCAGGAAGTTCACCGCGCCCGCCACTTCTTCCGGGGTGCCCATGCGCTGGGCGGGGATCATTTTCATCAGTTCTTCCACAGGTACGTTTTCATCGAGCATGGCAGTGTCGATCAACCCCGGCGCGACGCAGTTGACGGTGATCTTGCGCTTGCCCAACTCGATTGCCAATGCCTTGGCCGCGCCGATCAAACCGGCCTTCGAGGCGCTGTAGTTGACCTGGCCGCGATTGCCGATCAGCCCGGAAACCGAGGTGATGCAGACGATCCGTCCGGCGGCGCGGCGACGGATCATCGGCATCATCACCGGATGCAGCACGTTGTAGAAACCGTCGAGGTTGGTGCGCATCACCACATCCCAATCGTCCTCGCTCAGGGCCGGGAAGGCGCCATCGCGGGTCAGGCCGGCATTGAGCACCACGCCGTAATAGGCGCCGTGGGTTTCCACGTCGGCTTCGAGAATGGCCTTGCAGGCGGCGCGGTCGGCCACGTCGAATTGCAGCACCCGGGCGTTGCGGCCCAAGGCCTGGATTTGGGCCTGGACCGTTTCGGCCTCGGCGCGGCCGCTGCGGCAGTGCAGCACGATGTCATGCCCGGCCTGGGCCAGGCGCAGGGCGATGGCGCGGCCGATGCCACGGCTGGAGCCGGTGACCAGTACGGATTCAGTCATGACGGGTTTCCTGTTGCGGACGGTTCATGAAGGTAATGGGCGGCCTGGGGTGGACGGAAGACATTGAGCCGGGCCATGGCATGGATGCCTGGCGCGTGGATGTGGCATTCGAACACGCCCATGCCGTTGTCGTCTTCCAGGGAGCGCACACCATGGATGCTCAGCTCGGTGCCAAGGGGAAAACAGTCGACGTTGCATTCGAACTTGCGGGTGCCGAGCAGAAAACCCAGCGCCACGGCATCGCCGCGTTGGCGTGCGTGGCAACCGGCAAACGCCGCGACGCTCTGGGCCATCAACTCGATGCCGACCCAGGCCGGCAGCGCACCGTCGTCACGGTTGAACAAGCCGCCGGACGTGACGGTGGCGTGGGTGTGGATCTGTTCGTCATCGAACGACAGGATCCGGTCGATGAGGATCATGTCACCGGCATGGGGCAGCAGTTCGGCGAGCGGCCAGTCAATCATGGGGCGTCTCCGATAATCAGGCTGACGTTGTTGCCGCCGAAGGCAAATGAGTTGCTCATCAGGCGGCGCGGGGTGGCCGGGTCCAGGCGGGTGTGGGTGGTGACCCAGTCCAGCGCCGGCAGGGCAGGGTCGGCCTGGCCGTCCCAGACATGCGGCGGCAGGGCCTGGGCGGTGTTTTCGGTGCTCAGGGCCAGCCAGCAGAACGCCGCTTCCAACGCCCCCGCCGCACCGAGGGTATGGCCGGTCATGGGCTTGGTGGACGAGCAGGGCACGCCCGCCGGAAACAGCCCAGCCACGGCCTGGCTTTCCATGGCGTCATTGTGTTGGGTGGCCGTGCCGTGCAGGTTCAGGTAATCGATCTGGCTGGCGTCGAGGCCGGCGCAGCGCAGGGCTTTTTCCATGGCCTGGCGCGCGCCGCGACCGCTGGGTTCAGGCGCGGAAATATGGTGGGCATCGGAACTGGCGCCGTCGCCGAGCAAGGCAATCGGTACTCCCTCGCCTGGCGTCTTGCTCATGAGAAACAGCACCGCTGCTTCGCCGATGTTGATGCCGCTGCGGTTCACCGAGAACGGATTGCAGCGCTCGTTCGACACCGCCTCCAGTGCGGAAAAACCGTTGAGGGTCAATTTGCACAAGCTGTCCACGCCACCGCACAGCACGGCATCGCACAGGCCCAGGTCCAGCAGGCGCCGGGCGCTCATCAAGGCGCGGGCGCTGGAGGTGCAGGCCGTGGAAATCACGTAGGACGGGCCACTGAGGCCGAGCCAGTCGGAAAGAAAGTTGGCCGGCGCGCTGAGCTCCTGTTGCTGATAGTCATAGCCGTCCGGGAAGCGTTGCTCGCGCAGGTAATGGGCGATGCCCTGGCTGGCCTCGTCGATACCCGACGTGCTGGTGCCCAGGACGATGCCGATGCGGGCGCGACCGTAGGCCTGGATGGCCTGGTCGATCTCGGCGCGGATTTGCAGCCCCGCCTCCAGCAGCAGTTGATTGTTGCGGCTGCGTTGCGCTGCCAGGGCCGGGGGGATGGACGCGAGTTCACCGGGCACCGCGGCGACCGGCAAGGCCCGTTCGGCCACCCAGCCAGTCTCGCTGCGCACGCCCGAGCAGTCACCGGCAAACAGGTTGCGCGCGACGGTGTGTTTGTCGCGACCCAAGGCACAGATCACCCCGAGGGCATTCAAATAGGCGGTCATGGGGCGTTCTCGGTCAACGGTGTGATGCGGTAGCGCAGGCCTTGGGGCAGGCTCATTTCAAAATCCAGCGGTTGTGTATAGCGCACCTGCCAACGACGCTCGAGGGTCCGTTGCGACGCCTGTTGTCGCGCCGCCGGGTAGTTGCCGGGCAGCTCGACCTCAGGCGTCAGCGCGAACAACAACGCGGCGAACAACTCCCGGGCCTCGGCATTGGGGGGCAGCAGACCGTCGGCCTGCCACTGGCCATCGACCAGGCGCTGGCGGGCCAGGGGAATGCCCAACGGGTCCATCATCGACCAACGGATGCCGGTGCCTTCGCGCTGGACCACCAGCAACCAGTCCTGACGTTGGCCGGCCATTGTCCGCTCGATGTGCAGTTGCATCGGCAATGCCAGGGTTGGCGTGCGGGCGGGCAGCGGTGCCTGGCTGGCGCAGGCACTGAGCAGCAACACGCAGGCGATCAGCAGGCCACGGATCATCCCGCAGCCCCTTCGCGAGGCTTGCGCGCCACCACGTTGACCAAGGTTTCCTCACGCTCGCCAAACGGCTTGGGCCGGCGTAGGCCGAAGCGCTCCAGCAGGCCGAAATCCTTGGCACGGCTCCACCACAGGTACGGGTAGGACACGTTGCGTTCTTCGAACTGGAACCCTTGATCGCGGATCATCTGCAGGTACTGCGCAGCACTTTTCTGCACGTGCATCGGGTGGCGGAACAGCCAGCGGATCACCCAGGTGTCGATGTAGGCTTCGGTGGATTCGGCGAACAGCAAATAGCCGCCGGGCTTGAGGACGCGGTAGAACTCGGCGAGGGCTTTTTCCTGTTCCACCAAATGATGGAACGTCTGGTGGCAGAACAGCAGGTCGACGCTGGCGTCGGGCACTGCCAAGGTCGCGCAGTCGCTGCCGATCAGCTCCACGGCCATGCCCTGGCGCGCGGCTTCCTCCCGGCTCAGGTCGAGGCTGTGGGGGTCGGCATCCACGCCGATCAGGCGTTGTGGTGCGAACGCCTGGCGCAGGTACTGGAACGATTTGCCCTGGCCGCAGCCGGCGTCCAGCAGTACCGGGTTGGCCGGCAGCGCGGTGCTGAACAGGCTGCGCAGATCGTTGATCGCCACGCGCAACACATGGTGCTGCCAGGTGTGGCTGCGCAGGAACCAGAAGCCGAAGCGGGTTTCTTCGACGTAGTTGTCGCTCAGGTAGCTCATGGTTGCTGGCTCGGCGCCGGGCTCGCGCAGATTTCCGAGAGCATGCGCAGGCGCCGCTTGGGTTCACTGACGAACGGGTTGCGCTGATCCCAGGCGTAGCCGGCCAGGATCGAACTGATCATGCGGCGGATGTCGTCAGAGCCTTCAGTGTAGAAAATCACGTCCTGGAAGGTGCCGGCGTACCAGCCTTCGACGTAGCAGCGGAAGGTATCGACGCCGCGCTTGAGCGGCTCGGCGAACTCGCTTTGCCAATCCACGCTTTCACCTTGCAGCTGACGGTGGAGCACGTCGGCGGCCATGCTCGCCGACCGCATGGCAATGGTCACGCCGGAGGAGAACACCGGGTCGAGGAATTCCGCGGCGTTGCCCAACAGGGCAAAGCCCGGGCCGTGCAGGGTCTTGACGTTGGCCGAATAGCCGCCGATGGTCCTTGCCGGAGTGTCCCACACCGCGTTCTGCAGCACGCCGGCCAGGCTCGGGGTTTCGTCGATGAAACCGCGCAGGCAGGCATCGAGGTCGTCGGTGCGGCCGGCGAAATGTTCCGCCGCCGCGACCACGCCCACCGAGCAGCGTCCGCCGCTGAACGGAATGGTCCAGAACCACACGTCGCGTTTGCTCGGGTGGGTGGTGATGAGGATTTTTTCCCGGTCGAACGCCGGGGCGTCGATGCGATCCTCGATGTGGGTGAACACGGCCTGGCGCACCGGGAAGTTCGACGGCGCCTCGAGGTCCAGCAGGCGCGGCAGGACGCGGCCATAGCCGCTGGCATCGAGCACGAAGTCGGCTTCGACAAGGTACTCGCTGCCGTCTTCGCGCTGCACGCCCAGGCGTGGCTTGGCGAGGCTGAAGTCGGCGCTGGTGATCGCTTGGCCGTAACGGATTTCCACGCCTTGCAGGGCGGCCTGGTCGGCCAGCAACTTGTCGAAGTCGGCGCGTTGCACCTGGAAAGTCGTGGGCTTGCCGTTGCTGAAGGTCTCGCCAAAATCGAAGGCGCTGTAGCGTTCGCCCCAGGCAAACGCGGCGCCGTTCTTGCGCTGGAACCCGGCGGCATTCACCGCATCGAGCATGCCGGCTTCTTCAACGAAATCCAGGCAATGGGACAACAGGCTCTCACCGATGGAGAACCGTGGGAAATGCTGGCGCTCGATGACCAGCACATCGTGGCCCTTGCGCTTGAGCAGGGCGGCGGCGATGGCACCGGAGGGGCCGGCACCGATGATGACGACCTGGCGATATTCCGTTTCAGTGACAGGCATGGGGATTCCTTGAATATCCTGGGTCATCGTTGATCTTCTTGAGCAGGTATAGGGTGTTCCTGGCGCCCGGCCCATGGCGCCAGCATGAAACTGAAGGCCAGCCCCAGGCTCACCGCCAGGCCGAAGTTACTCACCGCCGGTGTGCTGGACAATGCCAGCAGGCCGAACGACAGCCAGGTGGTGACCGCTGCCAGCAGGGTGCCCAGCAGGCTCACGGCGGCACCGCCGATCTGTTCGCGCATCAGGATCGCGTAATCGACGCCGATGGCCGTCACCAGCAACAGGCCGAACAGGCTGAACAACGTCAGTGGTTGTCCCAGCCAGCCGAGGCTCGCCAGGCTGCACAGCGCGGCCAGCAACGGCAGGGCAACGATGCGCAAGGCTGCGCTGACCCCGAAAGGCCAGATCAGCAGCAGCACAATCAGCACGCAGGAGGCCAGTTTCAACTCGGCGGCGCTGACCTGCGTGGCGGCGAAGACCCGGTTCAGGTCACCCAGGCGATCCACCAGTTGCACGCCCGGCAGGTCCAAGGCTTGCACGCGCAGCAGCGCGGCATCGTTCAAGCCTTGCAGGCTGATCATGGCGGCCACGCCTTGCCCCGTGGGGCCGAGCCAGAGTGTGCGGTACGGCTCGGCCAGGGGGCCGGCCAGCGCGGCATTGATGTCTGTCACCGGCAAGGCCTGCAATTGCGCCAGCTCCCCTTGCAGTGCGGCGAGCGGCACGCCCAGGTCGAGCAGCGGTTGCCAGAAGTCCGGCAATCGGGCCAGTGCTTCGCGCACTTTCTGCTGGTCGGCGGGCGGGCTTACCAGTTGGTTCAGCGACAGGTAGCCCTGGAGTTTTTCCAGGGCGATCAACTGGTCCAGTCGTTCGTTGAGGGCGGTCTGGCGCTCCAGCAGTTGGGGTTGATCATCGGCACGAATCAGGAAGAACTGGCTGGTGGGCTGGAAGCCGGTGATGCGCGCGATGTCGCGGGCTTCGTCGGTGAGGTGCTGGGGCGTGCCGATCCATTGGCGGATGTCGTTTTTCGTGGTCAGGTGCCAGAGGCCGCCCGCGCAGAAGCTCAGCAACAGCACCAGCAGCACCGGCGTGGGGACTCTCGCCAATAACGCTTGGCGGATCTGGAGCAGGCATTCGCACAGCCGCAGCGGCCACTGGGCCGGACGCAGGTCTGCGCCTTTGAGCAGCGCCGGCAACAGGCAGACCGCGGTCAAGTAGGCGCCCACCAGCCCGGCGGCGGAAAATATCGCGATCTGGGTCAGGGCCGGGAACGGCGTCCAGGCCAGGGCCAGGTAGCCGATGCAGGTGGTCGTCAGGCTCAGGCTCAGCCCCGGCAGCGTCAGGCGCAAGGCCGGCCAACTGCGCCACGGCTTGAGGCTCCAGCTCTTGGACAGGTAGTGCAGGGGGTAATCCACCGCGACACCGATCAGGCTCGAACCCAGTACCAACGTCATCACATGCATGCGTCCGAACAACGCCACGCACGCCACCGCGCCGAACAGCATGCCCACCAGCACCGGCACGAACGCCAGCCACACACGCAGGCGCCGGAAGGCGAGCAACAGCAGCAGCAAGATGCCGATGGTTGCACCACCGCCGACCCAGGTGATTTCCCGCGATGCCTGTTGCTGGCCGCTGGCGGCGTACAGCAGGCCGCTGGCGGCCAGCAGTTGCCCTTGGGCCTGGCTAGCCTGGTCGCGGCTGAGTTGCAGCAGTTCGGCCACTTGCAGCGGCAGGTTCATGTCGAAGGCGTTACCCTGGGCGCGAGCCCGCAGCATCACCCAGCTTTTACCGTCGGCATCGGCGATCAATGCACCGCTGCCGATGTCGAATTTGATTGCGCCGCGTTGTGGCTGGCTGTTCTGGATACGCCCGGTCAGGCCCAGCCAATCGTCCTGGTTCGGCACCAGGCTGAAGCCGCTGAACGGATCGAACAGGGCTTGCACCCGCTGTTGGATGAACGCCTGGGGCTGCTCGATCAATTGCGCCCGGTCCGCCGCCGAGAGCATCGCCAGCCGGCCGTTGAGCAGTTGCGCGCGCAGCGCCGGCAAGTCGGCCTGCAGCGTCCACTGCACCTTGTCGAACAGGCCGCTGGCCTGCCATTGCTCGCCCAGGGTTTGCGCCAGGGCGATGGCGTGCTGGCGATCGGTATGGCCGACCAGCACCAGCACCTCGCGGTTGAGCGGCTCTTGCATGCGCTGCTCGGCGATCAGCTCCAGGGCGTCGGGCGATGTGCCCGGTACCAGCTCCATGAGGTTGGCCGACAGCGGCGCGCCGTTGCGCCATTGCCAGCCGGCGAGCACCAGCACCGCCAGCAGCAGGATCAGGAACAGCCATGGGAGCCTGCGTTCACTCGGCAAAGTCATGTTGCTCCGCTTCGCTCAAAGGTTGCGCGGGGGTAGCGTCCAGCATGCGCAGCACGGTGCTGTCGCCCTGGGTTTCCAGCAGTTCGATGCGCTGCACCAGTTCGCCGCCGTCAATGTTGATCTGGTTGAAGACCTGCTTGAGCAGCACCGAGCGCGGGGTCAAGGTGAGCTTCCACTGCTGCGGCTCGCCCGACAGGCTCAGCTCGAAATCCCGTTGCAGGCCACTGCTGTCGCCCTGCAATACTGCCAGGAACAGCCGGTTCTGCTCGGCGCCGGCGCTCTTGTTCGGCAGCATTTGCCAGGCATTGCCGTCCCGCCGGGCGATGCCCTGGGCGGTGATGCGGTAGTCCTGTTGCAGCGGGGTTTGCAGCAACCACAGCAGCCCTTGGTTTTTCGCCAGCACGAAGCGGCCCTTGCTGGTGAGGGGCTGGGGCAGGGCGCGCAGGTGTTTTTCCTGGATGAACTGGCCGTGGATCACCTCCGGGCGGGCCAGTTGGTCACTTAATTGCTCTAGATCGAACGCCTGGGCCAGTGGCGACAGGCTGCACAGCAGCAGCCAGATGAAGAGGCGTTTCATGACAGTTTCCTCTCGACGGCTTCGACAAAGACCCGTGGCGAGGCCAGCAGCATCTCGCGAGTGGCCATGTCCACGGCCACTTGCACTGAACTGGCCCGGGTGAAGCGTTCGCCTGTCGCGGCGTCACTGATCAGGTAGTTGATCTTCAGCCGGTTTTCCCACTCCACCAGGCTGGCGCGCACGGTCAGGGCCTGGCCGAACACGGCACCGCGTACGTAGCGCAACTGCAGGTCGATCACCGGCCACGCATGGCCGGATTCGAGCATGTCGTTGTAGTTGTGGCCGATCAGGTCGAGCAGGGCACAGCGGGCCACTTCCAGGTATTTGACGTAATGGCCGTGCCAGACCACGTTCATCGAATCGACGTCGAAAAATGGCACCACGATCTGCGTGTCGACGTGCAAAACACCTTGGCTACGCATGCAGCCTCCAGTGTTGCTCGGCGATGCGTTGCAGGCACAGGCGCAGTTCGCCTTCCAGGGCGCGGTCTTCGATGACCGGCGGGAAATCCTCGGCCAGTTGCTGGTGCATGGCGGCCAGGGCCGGTGGCAGTGGACGTGCGTCTTCGGCACGGCTGCGCAGCCAGACGCCCTGGTTGGCGGCGAGCAAGGTCGCGGCGGCCACTTGTTCGGTCAGTTCCAGCACGCGGATCGCGTCCCGGGCTGCGATGGTGCCCATGCTCACCTTGTCCTGGTTGTGGCACTCGGTGGAGCGCGAGAACACGCTGGCCGGCATCGTATTTTTCAGGGCTTCGGCGGTCCAGGCGCTGGTGCCGATCTGCACGGCCTTGAAACCGTGGTTGAGCATCGCTCGCTCGGCACTGGCGCCGGAAAGGTTGCTGGGCAGGCCATGGTTGTAGCGCTCGTCCACCAGCAGCGCGAGTTGCCGGTCCAGCAGGTCGGCGACGTTGGCCACCAGGTTCTTCAGGCTGTCCATGGCGAAGGCGATATGCCCGCCGTAGAAATGCCCGCCATGGAGCACGCGCTCGGCTTCGGCGTCGATGATCGGGTTGTCGTTGGCGCTGTTGAGTTCGGTTTCGATGAACCCGCGCAGCCAGCCCAGGCTGTCGGCCAATACCCCGAGCACATGGGGCGCGCAGCGCAGGGAATAGCGATCTTGCAGGCGATGCAGTGGCGCGGTCGGCGCGTCGATTGCCAGGTCCTTGCGCAGCCACGCGGCGACTTGCATCTGCCCCGGATGTGGTTTGGCGGCGAACAGGCGTTCATCGAAGTGTTCCGGGTTGCCTTGCAGGGCGACCACGTTCAGCGCGGTGATGCGGGTCGCCAATTGCAGCAGGTAGTCGGCGCGGGCGAAGGCCAGGCAGGCCAGGCCGGTCATCACCGCGGTGCCGTTCATCAGCGCCAGGGCTTCCTTGGGCCGCAGCACCAGCGGCGTCCAGCCCAGTTCACGGTGCACGTCGGCGGCCAGGCGGCGCTCGCCACGGAACATGACCTCCCGTTCGCCGGAAAGCGTGGCGGCGACGTAGGACAGCGGCGTCAAATCGCCGCTGGCGCCCACCGAACCCTCTTCCGGAATCAGCGGCAGGATGTCGTGTTCGAGAAAGGCCTGGAGGCGTTCCAGCAGTTCCACCCGCACCCCCGACACGCCGTGGCACAGCGACTGCAAACGCGCCGCGAGCACGGCGCGAGTGGCCTGGGCGTCGAGCAGCTTGCCCAAGCCGCAGCCGTGGAACGTGTACAGGTGACGGGGCAGGGCCTCGACGTGGTGCAGCGGCACGGCCACCACGCAAGAGTCGCCGTAACCGGTGGTCACGCCGTAGATCACGCCTTCCTTGTCCAGCAGGGAATCGAGGAATTGCGCACCCTTGGCGATGCGCAGGCGGAACGCCGGGTCATCTTGCAACTGCGTCGGCGCCTGACGGTTGGCCAGGGCCAGCACGTCTTCAATGCGCATGGGGCGTTCGCCGAAGGTTACCGGCTCAAGAGTGGGCATCGTCATCGGTCTTCCAGAAAGGGTAAAAGTTGAACCACTGTTGCGGGCCCTGGAGGCAGTACTGCGCCAGGCGCTCGGCGTAGCGGGCGGCCCAGTGGGCGATCACTTGCTCACGCTCGTTGCGCTTCCACGTCACGGCATCGGCGAAGGGTTCGAGGGTGACGCGATAGCGCCCCTCGTGCTTGAGGCACATCAGCAGGTTGACCGGGCATTTGAGCAGGCCGGCCAGCAACCACGGGCCTTGCGGGAATGCCGCCGGGTGGCCCATGAAATCCACGGTCACGCTGCGCCCGCCGTGCAGCGGCACGCGGTCGCCGGCAATCGCCAGCCATTCGCCGCGCTCCAGGCGTTCGCTCAGCTGCAACATGATCACCGGGTCCAGTTCGCTGACCTGGATCAGCCGCAGGTGCGTGGCGCCGGCCTCGCCCAGCAAGCGGTTGAACTGCTCGGCGTGCTTGGTGTGCACCAGCACGTTCATGGTGACTTTCTCGCCCAGCTCGGCCAGGGCCCGGCACATCTCCAGGTTGCCCAGGTGCGCGCCCACCAGCATTTGTCCGCGGGCATCGCGCAGGTGATTGCGCAACAGCGCCGGGTCGACGATCTCGATCTGGTCGATGCTCAGCTTGCCGTTCCAGACGTCGAGTTTATCGAGCAGGGAGTCGGCAAAGGCCATGAACTGCCCGAACACCCGCCAGCGGGTCGGGCGCAATTCGGGACGTGCGCTCCAGTCGGCCAGGCGTTGCTGGTATTGCCAGGCTGCCTGCCGGGCGCTACGGCCGAAAATGAAGAAGTACAGGACGATGCCGTACAGCACCGGGGTCAGCAAGCGCCGGCCGAGCACCTTGGCGGCGAGGGCGGTGAGTTTCATCAGCCAGTAACTGCCGCGCTCCTGGCGGTCGGCCCAATGCTGTTTGTCTGCCTGAAGACTCATGCCCGCCACCGTCGCCAGAGAATCAGGGGAAAGCGCACCAGCATGCCGAAGAACAACCGGGTGTGCATGCTGGAAATCAGCACGTTGTCGTGGAACAGGCGAAAGTGCGAAACCCCATCCTGGGGGTAATGGACCCGGGTGTGCAGCCAGTGCATCGGCTGATTGCGCCAGGCCAGGCGCACGAGGATGTCCGAGTCGAAATCCATGCGCTTGCCGATGTTGGCCGAGTCGATCACGGCCAGGGTCGGTGCCAAGGGATAGACCCGAAAGCCGCACATCGAGTCGCGGATTTGCAGGGACAGGCTGTTGATCCAGACCATGACGTGGGTGAGGTAGCGCGCATACAGGCGGCCTTTCGGCACGCTGGCGTCGTAGTGCGGATACCCGCAGATCACCGCGTCCGGGTGGGCCCGGGATTGCTCGATGAACGTCTTCACATCGCCAAGATCGTGCTGTCCGTCGGCGTCCACCTGCAGCGCATGGCTGAAACCCAGGCGCGAGGCTTCGCGCAGGCCGGCCATCACTGCACCGCCCTTGCCCTGGTTGACGGCCAGCCTGAGCAGATGCACCTGCTCGCCTTCGGCCAGCCGTTCCAGCACCGCGGCACACGCCGGGCTGCTGGCGTCATCCACCAGCACACAGGGCAAGCCGTTGGCGAGCAACGCCGTGACCACCGCCGAGATGGCGGTTGCGTGGTTGTAGACCGGGATGACGGCGCAGGGGTTATGCATGTTTTCTGCCCTCCACAAATCCATTGTGGCGAGGGATCTTGCTCCCGCTCGAGTGCGAAGCGCTCGCTCTTGCAAAACCAGGGGCTGCTTCGCAGCCCAGCGGGAGCAAGCTCCCTCGCCACAGTGATCTGTGCAGTTGCCTAGGCATTGTTTTCCCCCAACACAATCCGCCCACTGGAGCACGCCGCCGTGTCATTGCGGAAGGCAAAGTACAGCTTGCCGCGCTCGCGGTCGAAACGCAGGTGCAGTTGGATTTCATCGCCGGGGCGCACCAGTTGCTGGAATTTCAGCACTTCCATGCCGACAAATCGGGGCGGCAGGTCCAGCAGTTGTCGGCCGAGGCTCAAGGCCCAGTCGACCTGCACCACGCCCGGCAACACCGGCGCGGTGGGAAAATGACCGCTGAAGTACGCCAGGTCTGGCGGCACGATCAATTGCAGGCTCCATTCCCCATCGGTTTCGACTCGCTCCAGGACTTCGGGGCCTTTTGGACGTGGCGCCAGCAGCAGCGCTTCGACCTCGGCCTGGGACAACTTGCCCTGGGCGTTGAGCGGCAACTGCCGCAGCCAGCGCCAGCGCCGTGGCAGGGCGAGGGGTTCGCAGTGGGCGCTCAGGTGCCGGCGCAGGCCCTCGGTAACGGCGCGTCTGCCCTGGTTGCGCAAGGCATGCAGGCCGGCATCACTCAGCACCACCAGCGCGCCAAGGGAGGCGCGATTCTCCTGCACCACGCCCAATCGCGCTTCGCTGACCCAGTCGTGGGCCACCAGTGCTTGTTCCAGCATCGGCAGGGAGATGCGTTTTTCTTCAAGCTTGACGATACGGTCCAATCGCCCGAGCAGCTCGAAGCGCCCGTCGTCGGCGATCCGCGCTGCGTCAGCGGTATGTTCCACATGCCCGGCCGGCAGATAGGGCGAAGCAATCAGCAAGGCGCCGTCGCTGTCCTGGCTCAACTCGACGCCGGCAAAGGGTTGCCACAATCCGCCGCCCTGGCGCCAGGCGATGCCGCCGGTTTCCGAACTGCCGAAAATTTCCGTCGGCCATTGTCCCAGGCGTCGCTGCAAGCTTTGTGCAGCCTCGGAGGGCAAGGCGCCGCCAGAGGAAAACACTCGGCGCACGCTGCTCAGGGCCGGCCAATCGAGGTTGTCGCCCATGCGCTTGAGCAATGCCGGGCTGGCAACCCAGGCGAACGCCGGTTGTTCGCGGCTGGCCCGTTGCAGGTCTTCGGGAAATGCCAGTTGCCGACGCATGAATGGACGCCCGGCGCACAGCGGCCAAAGCATCCGGAACAGTAGTCCGTAGATGTGCTGGGCGGCCACGCTGCCGATCATGCAGGCCGGGCCGAGGTCGGCGCCCCACAGTTGTTCCAGGGCCTGGACTTCGTTACTCAACTGCCGCAGGGTTTTCTCGATGCGCTTGGGCTCGCCGCTGGAGCCGGAGGTGCACAGGCTCAGCCAACAGTGATCGAGGTTCAGTTCGGCGCCATCCATCGGCGCGTGTCGCACATCGCCGGGATGGGTGTCCCCGGGCTGGTCGGTCAACCACAGGTCCACGTCCGCCGCCCAGCGCTGGCGTGTCTGCGCTTGCAGGTCGGCGGGCAGCAGGACCCGCGCTCCGGCACGCCAAGCGCCGAGCAGGGCGATGGCCAGGTCGGCGGCATCGTCCAGGTGCACCGCCACATGCCGCGCGCCCCGGGCTTGCAGGCCCGCCGCCAGGCACAACGCCGCCTCCCGCAGTTGCGAGTGATCCAGCGCCGGAGCGACCGTAACGGTGCGTTCCGGTTGAGCCCTGAGCAACATCTGCTCAAGTGTTATCCAATTCATGGGCGGCCTCTTACCCGTTGTCGTATGAGCCATTCAATGGCAAACAGCAGCCCCATCAATCCGTAGGAAATCAGGCCGGTGTACAACATCCACCAGCTCAGCGGCGCCCAGAGGGTCAGGGCGGCGGCGAGCAAACCGTTACACAGGAAAAACACACACCAGGCCACCGTGACCTGGCGGGTATACACCACGGCCTTGGCCGGCAGCTGCGGTTCGCGCAGGCGGGCCAGGCGTTCAATCATCGGCGGGCCGTATTTCAGGCTCAGGGCGAACAGCCCGAGCATGAACCCGCTGATCAGCACCGGGTACCAGCGCAGCAGGAGCGGGCTGTCGAACAGCGCGAGCAACACACAAAAACCGATCGCCGTGACAGCCATCCAACGGCTGCCGGCGCCGCCCTTGCCAAGCAACGCCCGGGCCAGCCACAGGCTCCCCAGCAGCAGCCCGAACTGCCACGGGGCGAAATGCTCCATGCCGAAATACACCGCAAAGGGGTACAGCAGGCCTGCCAGTAGCAGGCCGAGGCCAATCAGCCGGGTCATGCGGCCGGTTGGACCAGTCGATAGACCGCCTCGACCACGTCATTGACGGTGCGCACCGACTTGAATTCTTCGGCTGCGATTTTCTTGCCGGTCTGGCGCTTGATGTGATCGATCAGGTCGACCGCATCGATGCTGTCGATTTCCAGGTCCTGGTACAGGTTCGATTCCAGCGTCACGCGTGCTGGGTCCAGTTCGAAGAGTTCGACCAGGGCATCACGCAGGGTGTTGAAAATGTCGTCACGAGTTTGCATGGTCGGTCTCAGGCGCTTTTTGCAGTGACGAAGGCCGCAAGGCTTGCCACATTGCTGAAATGGTTACGGGTGTCCTTGGCGTCGGCGTCGATCTTGATGCCATATTTTTTCTGGATCGCCAGGCCAAGCTCCAGGGCATCCACCGAGTCCAGGCCCAGGCCTTCGCCGAACAGGGTCTGATCGTCGCCGATGTCGTCGATGCCGATGTCTTCCAGGCCAAGGGCTTCGATGATCAGCTGTTTGATGTCACGGTGCAGATCGCTCATCTTCGGCGAGCTCCTTGATGTAATAGTGATGCAAGAAATCGTTGAGCCTGCGCGAAGCCTGGGGTGGCGGGCCGAGCGCAGCGAACGCCTGTGGGTCTATATCGGCCCCGACGTGAAAACTGAAGTGCACGCGACACCGAGGGATGCGATACCAGGGTTCGGCCTTGGTCAGGGTCGTGGGGTTGACCTTGATCGTGACGGGCGTGAGGATTTTCGCACCCCGCAGGGCAATGGCCGCGGCCCCCCGATGAAAGGCCGGCGCCTGGCCTGGCTGGGTGCGCGTCCCTTCGGGAAAAACGATCAGCGTCTGGCCATTTTGCAAGGCATCGCTGGCGGCATCGAGCATGTCCATGCTGCCGTCGTTGCTGATGTATTGGGTAGAACGCAATGGGCCCCGAGTGAAAGGATTCGCCCACAGGCTTTGCTTGACCACGCAGTTGGCGTCGCGCACCAGCCCGATCAGGAACACCACGTCGATCAGCGACGGGTGATTGGCAATGATCATCTGCCCGGGACGCCCGAGCCGTTCGGCGCCATCGATCTGGTAGGTAAGCACCCCGGTGCGGGCCATGAATCGGATAAAGAACCAGAACAACCGCCCGACGGTGCGACGGGCCCTTTGTCGGTGGGCCTTGGCATCCCCGGGCAACCAGGCCAGCAACGGGAACACCAGCAAACGCAGGCACAGCCCGCCCAGCCCGAACAGGGCGAAGCTGGCGGCGGTCGCGACCAGGCGCCAGTAATAGGCGTCGCGATGTTTGCCGGTCACCGGTTGCGTTGCCAGGTCCATACACGATTCTTCCAGACATGTTGGCAGGTGGTTTCGTTGTTCAGCAGGGTACGCAACAGATCCAGGGCATGGGGCCAGTCGCTGCCAGGCGAGTGGTCGGCCTCTGCGGACAGGTCCAGTTGCCAATCGTCGCCCGGGGTCAACAGCAGGCCCACGGCATAGGGAAAAGGCACGTCATCGACCCACGGAGCGTAGACCTGCGGCGGTTGTTCCTCGGTGATGACCAGCAACACCGCCGGCGAGCCTTCGTTCAACAGCGCTGCGGCTTCCAGCACGCCGTGCTCCAACCCATCGCCCGTGGCGGCCAGGGCGGTCATTTCGCTGGTTTCGCCGCGCATGATCGACCACAGGCCGATCACCGCGTTATGGACCGACAGGCTGAATTGTGTCGGCGACAAGGGCAGGTCGGCCGCCAGGTCCTTCAGAATCTCGAAAGTGCGCGGGGTTTCACCGTGACGGGAAATAAAGACCAACGGTAGGGCCGGACGGCCCTCGGCCAGTGGCCAGCCGACGCTGAAGGCCATCCGCGCCAGGCGACTGAGGCGCCGGCGTTGCATGGCGGGCAGGAACGAGACGTCAGGGGCGGCATCGCTGGCTGGCAATACGACCGGCTGTCGGCTCCATGCCTGCCAATCATCCACGCTTTCGAGCCCAGGGGCCCATGCGCGCCATTGGGCGATATTGAAATTGATCACAAACTTCACCCCACCCCTGCGGGCTTTTATTGTCACGGTTCAGTGGTTTGACCCGCGTCCAACCCTGCATGGCCTTGCGACCCAAGTGGCGCGCATTATCCCGGTGCGGTTGGCTTGTAGCAAATACTGGTTACATTTTGCCCAGCAAAATATACGGGTTGGTCCGCTCAATGCCAGGCAAGACCATTGTCGCGCTCATCGCGAGTTTGTCTGTCGGTTGTTCCTGTCATTGACTGGCCTTAATTGACGCTTGAATCGTTGGAAAAGCCACCGTCGCTGTAGTCCTTCTACGCAGAAGGTAGCTAAGCGGTGTCGCGCCCTACTACACTCGGGAATCTTTGATACACGGAGGTTTTGACATGCGGCGTGTGGTGTTCAATCAGAAAGGTGGCGTGGGCAAGTCCAGCATCGCCTGCAATCTGGCGGCGGTCAGCGCCAGCGAAGGCTATCGCACGCTATTGATAGACCTGGATGCCCAGGCCAACTCCACTCAATACCTGACTGGCCTGACCGGCGATGACATCCCCATGGGCATTGCCGATTTCTTCAAGCAGACCCTGTCGTCCGGGCCTTTCTCGAAAAAGAACAAGGTGGATATCTACGAAACGCCCTTCGACAACCTGCATGTCATCACCGCCACGGCGGAGCTGACGGACCTGCAGCCCAAGCTCGAGGCCAAGCACAAGATCAACAAGCTGCGCAAATTGCTCGAAGAGCTGGAGGAGGATTACGACCGGATTTACCTGGACACCCCGCCAGCCTTGAATTTTTATGCGGTTTCGGCGCTGATCGCCGCTGATCGGGTGTTGATCCCTTTTGACTGCGACAGTTTTTCCCGTCAGGCCCTGTACGGCCTGCTGGCGGAAATCGAAGAGCTCAAGGACGACCATAACGAAGGCCTGGAAGTCGAAGGTATCGTGGTCAACCAGTTCCAGGCCCGCGCCAGCCTGCCGCAGCAGATCCTCGACGAACTGATCGCCGAAGGCCTGCCGGTGTTGCCGGTGTACCTGAGCAGCTCGGTGCGCATGCGCGAATCCCACCAGGCCAGCCTGCCGCTGATCCACCTCGACCCGCGGCACAAACTGACCCAACAGTTCATGGAGTTGCATAGCCTGCTGGAAAGTGCCTGATTGGAATCCACTGTGAAAGAATCACTGTGGGAGCGAGCTTGCTCGCGATAGCTGCCTGTCAGGCGATACAGTATTGACGGGTACACCGCTATCGCGAGCAAGCTCGCTCCCACATTAATCTCATGGCTTCAAATCCCCTGGCTGCGCAACCAGCTCATCAATTGAGGCAAGGGAAACGCCCCACTCTGGCGAGCCACCTCCCGGCCATCCTTGAACAGAATCAGGCTGGGAATCGAGCGGATCCCCAACTGTGCCGACAACTGCTGGTTGGCCTCGCTGTCGAGCTTGGCCAGCCGGCATTTGCCCGCCAGTTGCGCGGCGGCCTGTTCGAACACGGGCGCGAAGGACTTGCATGGCCCACACCAATCGGCCCACACATCCACCAGCAACGGCAGGTCGCCTTTGATCTGGCTGGCGTAGTCGCCTTGCTTGAGTTCGAACGGCTTGCTCAATAACACCTGGGCCTTGCAGCGTCCGCACTTGGGCTGGTCGCCCAGGCGTTCGGCGGGTATGCGATTGAGCCCGTTGCAATGGGGGCAGGGGATCAGCATCAGATCAGTCTCCAGAGAATCATTGGCACAGATTGAACACTATATAGAAACCACCACAAAAACCTGTGGGAGCGAGCTTGCTCGCGATGGCGGTGTATCAGTCAATATTGCCTTGACTGTCAGACCGCTATCGCGAGCAAGCTCGCTCCCACAGGGGTGTATCGGTGTGGCTGTTATTTGCCGTTGGTCAGCGTGTTGTAGCTGGTCATCAGGTTGCGGTAGTCCGGGATGTGGTTGGAGAACAGGGTCGCCAGGCCTTCCACGTCGTTGCGCCAGTCGCGGTGCAGTTCACAGGCCAGGCCGAACCAGGTCATCAATTGCGCACCGGAGGAAGACATGCGGTCCCAGGCCGATTGACGGGTCAGTTCGTTGAATGTGCCGGATGCATCGGTGACCACGAACACTTCGAAACCTTCAGCCAGGGCCGACAGGGCCGGGAAGGCTACGCAGACTTCGGTGACGACGCCGGCGATGATCAGTTGTTTCTTGCCGGTGGCCTTGATCGCCTTGACGAAGTCTTCGTTGTCCCAGGCGTTGATCTGACCAGGGCGAGCGATGTACGGCGCATCCGGGAACAGCGTCTTGAGTTCTGGCATCAACGGGCCGTTGGGGCCGGTTTCGAAGCTGGTGGTGAGGATGGTCGGCAGCTGGAAGTACTTCGCCAGATCAGCCAGGGCCAGTACGTTGTTCTTGAAACGGTCCGGGTCGATGTCGCGTACCAGCGACAGCAGACCGGCTTGGTGATCGACCAGCAGAACGGCGGCGTTATCTTTGTCGAGACGGTTGTAGGAAGCAGTCATGGCGTAGCCCTCATTAAGTTTTGTTTGCCGAAGGTTTCGGCGTGGTTAAGGTTTTGAATTCGGTGCAGCGATTATTGGGTGACTCATCTGGCCGAAGCGCCGGTTTGAATCCGTGTTGCGTTTCGATGGGTGTAGATTAAAACTGGCACCTTTGAAGCGCTAGACTGCGGAAATCAGCCTTAGCGTTCTATTTGGAGAACGATCATCGAAGACCTCAACACGCTTTACTATTTCACCCAGGTGGTCGAGCACCGTGGGTTCGCCGCGGCCGGCCGGGCGCTGGACATGCCGAAGTCAAAGCTCAGCCGGCGTATCGCCCAGTTGGAAGAGCGGCTCGGGGTGCGCTTGCTCCATCGCACCAGCCGCCATTGCACGCTAACGGAGATCGGCCAGGCTTATTACCAGCGTTGCCTGGCGATGCGGGTCGAGGCCGAGAGCGCGGCGGAAGTGATCGAGCGCAACCGCTCCGAACCCCAGGGGCTGGTGCGCATCAGTTGCCCGACGGCGCTGCTCAACAGTTGGGTCGGGCCGATGTTGACCCGCTACATGCTCAAGTACCCGCGGGTGGAGTTGTTCATCGAGAGCACCAACCGCCGGGTCGACTTGATCCATGAAGGGTTCGATATCGCCTTGCGGGTGCGCTTTCCGCCGCTGGAAAACACCGACATGGTCATGAAGGTGCTGAGCAACAGCACCCAGTGCCTGGTGGGCAGCCCGGCGTTCCTTGAGCGCTTGTCTTCACCGGCCTCCCCGGCGGACCTCAACGGCTTGCCCAGCGTGCACTGGGGCGCGGCGCAGCGGGAATACCAGTGGGAGTTGTTCGGCCCGGATGGCACCCGCGCGCTGATCCGTCACGCGCCACGCATGGTCACCGACGACCTGCTGGCCCTGCGTCATGCGGTGCTGGCAGGCATCGGCATCGCCCACCTGCCCACCGTGGTGGTGCGCGAAGACATCGCGGCCGGCCGGCTGGTGGAACTGGTGCCGGGCTGGACGCCGAAATGCGGGATCGTCCATGCGATCTTTGCCTCACGCCGCGGGTTGCTGCCGTCGGTGCGTACGCTGATCGACTTTCTGGCCGAAGAATTCAGCCACAGTGATATGGCATAGGACGGAGACAGTAATGCCACCGGATTCTCCTTGTGGGAGCGGGCTTGCTCGCGAAGACGGTGTGTCAGTCAACATCTATGTGTCTGATACGCCGCCTTCGCGAGCAAGCCCGCTCCCACAGGAACTCACACTCCAGGCTTTTCCAAGGACATTTATCAAGGGGGCCATTCATCAGGTGCGCCGCACTGAAACGCTGTCACGGCCTCAAAAAAGACACCACGTACCTGTTTGCAGACTCAGGAGGTCCCATGAGCCATCCTCAAGACCCAGCCACTCCCCAGGCAGTGGACAATCCCAACGATGACGGCTTCGTCCTCGGCACCGCCGGCCGCGACGAGGACCCCAACGCCGCCCCGGCCTACGCCACCGACCGTCGCCATGATCGGGACGAATTGACCCCGGAAGACGCCCGCGGCATGCCCGGTTATCCCGAGGAAAAGCCGCCGGCAAAACCCAGGGAGAAGGGGGTTGAAGAGGCAGAGCCGGGGATCGAGACGCCTGAGCAGGGGAACGATAAGGTTGGGTGAGCAGGACTCATATCTGCTCACATTTCTTACCGAGACCTAAAGCTCTTGGCGACTAGGCTGGAAACCAGCAAGAGCTAACCATTTGTCTATCTGGCTATATCGCAATTTGCGATGTGCCAGATTTGTGTTTAACTTTCCCATAGCAAAATGCGATAAGGACGTTGCATGCATGTGATCACCGAGAAACGCATTTGGGAGGCCAAGGAGAAATGGCCACATTCAGCGAATGCGTTGGATCAATGGTATCGGCTGATCAAGCGCAATAGCCCGGCTGATTTTGCAGCGATGAAATCCATATTTCCGGCAACTGATAAGGTCGGTCCGCTGCATGTGTTTGACATCGGTGGAAACAAGTTGCGGCTGATTGCGGTGATTCGATACCGAGCGCAGCGTCTGTATATCAAATGCGTGCTTGACCATCGGGAATACGACAGAGGCAAGTGGAAGGAGGAAAAGGGATGAGTGCACTGATCGAACAAGTCGCCGCCCATTGGGAGTTTGTGTCTCCCTTGCTGCGTAAGCCCAGGAGCGAAGAGGATTACGACCGGTTGGTCGCAGCGCTCGATGAATTGTTGGAGTTGGTTGGCGAAGAAGAAGCCCATCCGCTGATGAGCCTGGTGGACATTATCGGTGAATGGATCGAGGCCTGGGATCATCAACACCGGCCGATGCCCAAGGCCACTGGCGTTGAGGCGCTTCGTTATCTGATGCGCGAGCATGGGAAGAGCCAGAGCGACTTGCCGGGTGTCGGTACCCAGTCGGTGGTATCGGAGATATTGAGCGGCAAGCGTCAGCTCAATTTAAGGCAGATCCGCTGGCTGGCGGAGCGCTTCGGCGTATCGGTTGAGACCTTTATTTGATGGCTTGGCGCACTAACTGTGGCGAGGGAGCTTGCTCCCGCTCGGTTCTGTAGGAGTTGCCGAAGGCTGCGATCTTTTGACCTTTCGCTTGAGACTCAAGTGTTTGGGGAAAGATCGCAGCCTCGTTTGCACTCGACAGCTCCTAAACAGCTCCTACACGCTCCTACGGCTCAGCGGGAGCAAGCTCCCTCGCCACCGGGTTATGTGTTTGGTGGGAGGTCTGTTTTAGCCAGGGCCTGCGCTACGACGAGCAACTGATCTCCAGATGCTTGCCCCACTCCGGCGGACGCTCGGCGTAGCTGTCCATGCCCGATTGTTCTTCGAATGGCTTGCTCAACACAGTGTGCAAGCGGCGGACTTCGTCGTAGTCGCCTGATTCGGCGGCTTCGATGGCTTTCTGTGCCAGGTAATTGCGCAGCACGTACAGCGGGTTGACGGCGTGCATGCGGGCGCGCCGTTGGTCTTGATCGACGGGGCCTTCGCGGTTGACGCGGGCGATATAGAGTTCGCCCCAGGCGTCGAGGCCCTTGAGGTCGACGAAGTCGTCGCGCAGGGTGGCGATGGCGTGCTCGGGCGCCTGGTCGCCGAGTCGACGGAAGAACAGGCTGTAGTCGACGCCGCTGTTCTGCATCAGTTGCAGCAGGCGCTCCACCAGTTTCTGGTCATCCTCTTCGGCGACGGTCAAACCGAGGCGGCGGCGCATCAAGTCCAGGTAGTGAGCCTGGTACAGCGGCAAGTATAGCCCGAGGGTCTCACGCAGCGCCTCGACGCTGATGAAGGGCGTCAGGGCCTGGGCCAGGGCGCTGAGGTTCCACTGGCCGATGGGCACCTGGTTGCTGAACGAATAGCGGCCCTGGTCATCGGAGTGGTTGCAGATGAAGTTGGCGTCGAAGTCATCGAGGAAGGCGAACGGCCCGAAGTCGAAGGTGATGCCCAGGATCGACATGTTGTCGGTGTTCATCACGCCGTGGCAGAAACCGTAGGCCTGCCATTTGGCAATCAGCTCGGCGTTGCGCTCGACGATTTCGCGGTACATCGCCAGGTACGGCTCCGGCTGCTCACGGCACTCGGCAAAATGCAGGTTCAAGACGTGCTCGGCGAGGGTCGCGTGCAGTTCGGGTTTCTTGGTGTAGTAGAAATATTCGAAATGGCCGAAACGCACATGGCTCGGCGCCAGGCGCAGCACCATGGCGGCGCGTTCCTGTTTTTCGCGCCACACCGGGGTGTCCGAGCCGATCACGCACAAGGCGCGGGTGGTGGGGATGCCGAGGGCGTGCAAGGCCTCGGAGGCGAGGAATTCGCGGATCGAGGAGCGCAGCACCGCGCGCCCGTCGCCCATGCGTGAGAACGGCGTCTGGCCGGCGCCCTTGAGGTGCATGTCCCAGTGCTCGCCGGCCTCGTTGTACACCTCGCCCAGCAGCAACCCGCGGCCATCGCCCAGTTGTGGGTTGTAGTGGCCAAACTGATGACCTGAATAGATCATCGCCCGGGGCTCGGTTTCAGCCCAGAGCTTGTGGCCGCCGAAGATCTCGGCGAACAGCGCTGTCTCGGCTTCTGCAGGATCCAGGTCCAGCAGCGCCATGGCCGCCGGGCTGGCGACCACCAACCGGGGATTGTCGATGGGCTCGGGCAGCACGTGGGCCGAGAAACCGTCGCCCAGGCGGGCGAAACGGTTATCGAAGGTCAGCGTTTCCAGCGATTTCATGGCCGTCTCCAGCGGGACCGCCCGTAGGCAACCCAAGTCAGTCGAGTTTACCCTGCGGAGGTTCGGACACCGGTTTGATGCTGGCGACCGCCGAAGGCACGGGCGGAATGGTCTTTTTGTCGGGCTCTGCAGGCACCAGTTTGTATTCCTGGCCTTGCATGTTCTTCAGATAGATCTCCATCTGACGGAACGAAATATTGATATGTTCCTTCTTGAATTCCCGGTTGATGAAGCGGTTGATCTCGTCCAGCACCGGGTTGCGGTCGCCCAGGTCACGTACGTGCATGCGCAGTTCATGGTCCAGTGTGCTTTCACCGAAGTTCAGAAAGTACACGATGGGCTCTGGCTCCTTCAGCACGCGCGGGTTGTCGCGGGCCGCCTTGAGCAGCAGCTCGCGCACCCGATCCAGGTCCGAACCATAGTCCACGCCCAGTTTCAGGGTCACGCGGGTCACGGTGTCGGTCAGCGACCAGTTGATCAGTTGCCCGGTGATGAAGGTCTTGTTCGGGACAATGATGTCCTTGCGATCGAAGTCGGTGATGGTGGTCGCGCGAATGCGGATCTTGCTGACCGTGCCCGACAGGTTGCCGATGGTGATGGTGTCGCCGATGCGCACCGGGCGTTCGAACAGGATCATGATGCCGGAGATGAAGTTGGCGAAGATCTCCTGCATGCCGAAACCCAGGCCTACCGACAGTGCCGCCACCAGCCATTGCAGCTTGTCCCAGCTCACGCCCAGGGTAGAGAGCGTAGTGACGAAACCGACGCCGGCGATGACGTAGGACAACAGCGTGGTGGTCGCGTAAGCGCTGCCTTGGGCAAGGTTGAGCTTTGACAGCACGAACACTTCCAGCAGGCCCGGCAGGTTGCGTGCCAGGGCAAAGGTAATGCCGATGATGATCAGCGCGCCGAGCATGTCACCAATGCTGATGGGCACCATGCTCATGTTGACGCCGGTGCCGCTGGTGTACTCGTAGAGGGTGATGTTGTCCAGGTACGAGAACACGCTGATCAGGTCCGACCAGACCCAATACAGCGCGGCCATGAAGCCGCCGAGCAGGGCGAGGCGGATCAGGCGCAGGGATTGCTCGTTGACCTTCTCGATATCCAGGGTCGGCTCTTCGACCACCGCTTCGCCGTCGCCGGCTTCCTTGGCCGCCTGGCGCTTGGCCAGGGCGCGCTGGTAGGCCAGGCGCCGCGCCGCGACCGACAGGCCGCGCACGAAGGTGGCTTCGATCACCAGCCAGAACATCAGCAGGTACAAGGTATTGATCAGTCGGTCGCTGAGCTTCAGTGCGGTGTAGTAGTAGCCGAAGCACACCGCCACGAATAGCGCGATCGGCAGTGCGGTGAACAGCACCCCGACGGCCTTGCGGAACAGTGAAGTGTTCTTGTGCGTCGGGCTGCTCAGCAACAGGCGACTGAGCAGCCACGCCATCAGCGCATAGCAGGTCAGCACTACCGGCATGCCGAGCACGTCATCGGCCAGGGTCGAAGGTTGCAACTCGGCCACGGCCACCACGGCCACCAGCGCCAGTACCACCAGCCCGAGCCGGCGAATCCAGCCTTGGAGGAATTCGACCTGGGGTTTCTCCCAGCGGAAATGCAACTCGGCCACGCCGCCTGGCGCCAGCACCCGATAGGCGGTGTAGAACACCAGCCAGGCCTGGCCGATCTGCAGCAGCGCCGCGCCGAGGTTGGCGTTCTGGCCGCGAGCATCGATCTGCAAGGCATAGCCGCAGAGGGTCAGCGCCAGGGCGACCGGCATTGCCAGCAGGATGTTGATCAGGATCGCCTGGGGGGTGTGCCACTGGCTGTCGCGCTTGAAGTGGCCAACGTCCTGGTGAACCTTGTTCAAGCGGGCGTAGAGGTTCTTGCGCCGCCACAGCAGCACGCCGATCAGCAGCACCAGGGGCAGGAACAGCAAGGGCCGCTGGGTCAGGCCATCGGCCAGCTCACTGAGGCTCGACGCCCAAGGCAGCGAGTCGATCTGTTTCTCCAGGCGCGTCGGCACGGCACGCATCCATTCGAAATCCAGCGGCTTGTTGCTGGGAATCCAGAACATCTGCTCTTCAAGCGTCGCCCGCAGGTTCTGGGCGGTGCTGAGCAGTTGCTTCTGGTTGAGCTGCAAGGTGATGGATTCGTTGAGTACCGCGCTCAACTCCCGGTTCAGGCGCTCCAGCAGGTCGACGCGGGTCAGTGCCAGCTCCAGCAAGGTCTTGCGCAGTTGCGGCGTGGCTTGTTCCGAGGGTTGCGAGGCCAGCAGGTTGTCGACATAGGCACTGGGGTTGTTCAACAGCTCACGTTGTTGGCTGACTTCGAACTGGTACAGGCGGATGTCGGCGATCTGGTCGGCCAGGGTCTGGTCCAGCTTCAGGCGCGGCAGGGTCTGGCGCTGCTTGTAAAGAATCTTGGAGAGCAGCAGGCTGCCCTTGAGCACGCTGATCTGTTCGTCCAGGGCGGCGTCGGTCTGGGTCACGCTGTCCAGCAATTGCTTGGTCTGCAGGTTCTGCTGGGTGACCTCGTTGAGGCGGTCGGTGCTCTTGAGCAGGTAGTCGGAGAGCTTCAGGTTGGCTGAGCTTTCGGTCGCCAGCAAGCTGCTGCCACCGGCCTTCTGGGCTTCGATGGATTGCTGGGTCACTGTCTCCTGGGATTGGGCCAGGCGCTTCTGGTTGATCAGGTTCTGCAGGTCCTGGATTTCCTGCTCCATGCGGGCGATTTTTTCCATCAGCAGGTCGTGCTGGCCGTTGCCCAGGTCCTGCAGTTGGCTGTTGCCGGCCAGTTCCTGGCGGCGCAGAGGGATCAGCGCATTGAGTGCCGCCAACTCGGCGTTGAGCTGGTCGCGCTGCTCGGCGCTGAGGGCCTTGCCGGCATCTCGACCGGCCTTGAGAATCGTGTTGATCTGCTGGATGCGGGTCTGGCTGGTGGAGATTTCCGCCTGGGCGCGCTCGGGGCGGGTCTGGGCGGTGATGACCAGGCTGTTGGCATCGGCCAGGGCTTTTTGCAGGTCGCTCTGCTGGGTGGAGCGATCCGTGAGCATTTGTTCGAGCTGGGGAATCGGCAGGTTGGCATAGCGTTGCGCCACTGGCACCACCGTGGTGCCCTTGAGCCGCGCCAGTTCGCGCTGGTTCTCGATGTTCTGCTTGGGCGCCGTGGCCAGTTGCTGTTTGAGCGCCTGCAGCTTCTGTTCGTAATCAGCCTTGTTGTTGAGCTGGGTCAGCGTGTTCTGCAAGACGGCCTGCAGGGCTTTCTGGTCAGCCTCCGGCAGTTTGCGGTCGCCGATCTTGTCCAGGCTGGCCTGTACCGAGGCACTGGTGGGCGGCTCGGCGGCGTGCACCGTGCAGATGGAAAGACTCAGGCCGAGCAGGGCAATGGCGAAAAAGGAGCGCAGGGTAGGCATAGAGACCGGTCAAGCAAGTGAGAGTGGGAGCAGTTTAGAGGAACAAGCCGGGACCCGGGCGACTTCCTTCGGGGAATCTGACGCCCACTTTGCCGATCTTGTTCCCGTCCATGGCCGCGACGGTCCACAGGGTATTGTTCCAGTCCACTTGGTCGCCGACTACTGGCGCACCGCCCACTTTCTGGGCAATGAAGCGGCCCAGGGTCATGTCTGGATCGATGCCGTCCAGCTTCAACCCGTAGAGTGCGGCAACCGCGGCCAGCTGGGCGTCTCCTTCGAGTACGAAGTCGCCGAAGAAGCGCAAATCCAAGCCTCGTTGCGGTGCCTGGCTGAACAGTTTTCCAAGGGCTGGCAAATCGTGTTCATGGCCGATAACACACAGCAAATCATCGACTTCCAGCACCGTACTACCCGACGGATGGAGCAATTGCTGGCCACGGAACAGGGCCGCGATGCGGGTTCCATCGGGCATTTTCAGGTCCCGCAGGGGCGAACCGATGCACCATTTTTCCTTGCCCAGGCGATAGATGAACAGCTCCCATTCGCTGGTGACGTGCACTTCCAGCGCGGCCCGGGAAATCGGCAGTGGCTCGGGCGGGACGGTCACATGCAACAACTTGGCGACCCACGGCAAGCTCGTGCCCTGCACCAGCAGCGAGACCAGCACGATAAAAAATGCCAGGTTGAAATAGAGCTGCGCCTGGGGCAGGCCGGCCATCAGCGGGAACACGGCCAGGATGATCGGCACCGCGCCGCGCAGCCCGACCCAGGAGATAAACGCTTTTTCACGACCATGGAACGCCTTGAACGGCAGCAGGCCGACCATGACTGACAGCGGACGGGCAAACAGGATCATCCACAACGCCAGCCCCAGGGCCGGCAGGGCGATCGGCAACAGGTCGTGGGGCGTGACCAGCAGCCCCAGCACCAGGAACATGCCGATCTGCGCCAGCCACGCCATGCCATCGAGCATGTGCAGGATGCCATGGCGGCTGCGCACCGGACGGTTGCCCAGCACCAGGCCACACAGGTACACCGCCAGGAAACCACTGCCGTGCAGGGCGTTGGTCAGGGCGAACACGGCCAGGCCGCCGCTGATGACCAGGATCGGGTAGAGCCCGTTGGCCAGGTTGATGCGGTTGACCATCTGCAGCATGAGCCAGCCACCGCCCAGGCCGATCACGGCGCCAATCCCGAACTCTTGCACCAGATGCCCCAACAGGCTCCAGTGCAGGCCGGTTTCACCGCTGGCCAGCATGCCGATCAAGGTGACGGTGAGGAACACCGCCATGGGGTCGTTGCTGCCGGACTCGATTTCCAGGGTGGCGCTGACCCGTTCGTTCAGGCCTTTGCCGCCCAGCAGCGAGAACACCGCCGCGGCGTCGGTGGAGCCGACGATGGCGCCGATCAGCAGGCCTTGGATCAGGTTGAGGTTGAACAGCCATGCCGCCGCCAGGCCGGTCAGTCCGGTGGTAATCAACACCCCGACCGTCGCCAGCGACAACGCCGGCCACAGCGCCACGCGAAAGCTCGACACCCGCGTGCGCAAGCCGCCATCGAGCAGGATGACCGCCAATGCGAGGTTGCCGACCAGATAGGCCGTGGCGTAGTTATCGAAAAGAATACCGGCGCCGTCGACACCGGCCACCATGCCCACGGCCAGGATGATCACCAGGATCGGGATGCCCAGGCGGGACGAAAGAGAACTCACCAGGATGCTCGCACCTACCAGCAACGCGCCGATCAAGAACAGGCTGTTGATGGTCGTTGCAGTCAAAGGCGTTACTCCGGAAGAACTGAAGGACGGGCGCAAACTGACCATGCAGTCTGCGTGCCAGCGATTCTAACCTGTTGAAATGTGATGCTGTCAAAAAAGGTTGGGAGATCGGGTTCTGGGTGCAGCCCTTGTGGCGAGGGAGCTTGCTCCCGCTCGACTGCGAAGCAGTCGTCGCTTTTGAGGTTTTGGGGCCGCTTCGCAGCCCAGCGGGAGCAAGCTCCCTCGCCACAACAGCATTGATCGCTCGCGGAGTGTGAGCGATCAATGGGTTTGCGGTTAAAGGCTGAACCGCCCAACCATGCTGTTCAGGTCCACGGCCAGGCGCGACAGTTCGGCGCTGGCGGCACTGGTCTGGTTGGCGCCGGTGGCCGATTGCACCGACAGGTCGCGGATGTTCACCAGGTTGCGGTCCACTTCACGGGCCACCTGGGCCTGTTCCTCGGCGGCGCTGGCGATCACCAGGTTGCGTTCGTTGATCTCGACGATGGCGCTGTTGATCGTGTCCAGGGACATGCCGGCGCCGCGGGCGATGTTCAGCGTCGATTCGGCGCGTTCGGTGCTGTTGCGCATCGAATCCACGGCCTGTTCGGTGCCGCTCTGGATGCTGCCGATCATGCGTTCGATTTCGCTGGTCGACTGCTGGGTGCGATGGGCCAGGGCACGGACTTCGTCGGCGACCACGGCAAAGCCTCGTCCGGCCTCACCGGCGCGGGCGGCTTCGATGGCGGCGTTCAGGGCCAGCAGGTTGGTCTGGTCGGCCAGGCCGCGGATCACATCCAGAACCTTGCCGATATCCCGGGACTCGTTGGCCAGGTTGCCGATCAACGAGGCAGTGCTTTGTACGTCGGCACTCATGCGTTCAATGGCGCCGACGGTTTCCTGCACCAGGTCGCGGCCGTCGCCAGCGGACGTAGTGGCGTTCCTGGACGCTTCCGACGTGCTGACCGCATTGCGGGCGACTTCTTCCACGGCGCTGGTCATTTCGTTGACCGCCGTAGCGGCCTGTTCGATTTCGTTGTTCTGCTGGGTCAGGCCACGGGCGCTTTCGTCGGTGACGCTGTTGAGTTCTTCAGCGGCGGACGCCAACTGTGTGGCCGAGCCGGAGATTCGTTGCAGGGTGTCGCGCAGTTTTTCCTGCATGGTCGACATCGCCCGCAGCAGGCGGCCGGCTTCGTCGCTGCCGTCAACGGTGATCGGCCGGGTCAGGTTGCCCTTGGCGATTTCCTCGGCGGCATCCAATGCGTTGGCGATCGGCTTGGTGATGCTGTTGGTCAGCAGCCAGGCGAACAGCACGGTCAGGCCAGTGGCGATGACCAGCAGGGTGACGACCCAGTTGAACGCGGTGGAATATTGTTGCGCCGCGTTTTTATTGAATGCTTCCGCTTGCTGGTTGTTGATGTCCGTCAAGCGAGCCAGCACGGCGTTGACGGCGTCGGAATTGCTCATCAGCTCGGTGTTGAGCAGCGCTTGCAGTTCGTTGACCTGATTGTTGCGCGACAGGGTTTTCATCCGCTCTTCGAGCTGGCGGTACTGATTGAGCAGCTGCACGTACTGCTCATACGCGGCCCGTTCTTCAGGCGCGCTGATGAGTTTTTCATAGGCCGTCTGTGCGGCGCGGACCTGCTGGTTGCGTTGCTCGAACAGATCCAGGGTTTTTTGCTGGGTATCCGCTTCGCGGTTGGTCAGCAGGCGATAGGACAACACGCGCAAACGCAGGGTGAGCTGGGTGAACTCGTTCAGGGCCTTGATACTGGGGACGCTGTTCTGGGCGATGTTGTCGCCAGATACGCGAATCTTGCTCATCTGGCTCAGGGCAAACACCCCAAGGGCCAGCATCAGGGCGCCGATCAGGGCAAACCCCAGGAACGCCCGCGGCGCGATGTTCATATTACGTAGGGACATGGAAGTTACCGTGAAGAAGCGCGTCCGTGCGGGGCTGTGACTGGTTTCACTGACTTATCGGTCTAGCGACCGAAGTCTTGAGTGCCGTGCGTGCTTTTGTCGCAGTGCAGCAGTCGCTGTGCGACGAAGGGTAGGAACCAGATGCTTGAATCGCAGTCTCTACAGCTCGCGAGCGAAGCGCCGCCACTGCGTAAAGCGTGGCATCGGCGGTGACTTTTCTTTATCGTACGCGCCCCTTGGAAAAGCCTGGAAATCAATATGTTGGAAGCATCCCTCAGCCAACTGGAGCAACTGGTCAACGACCTGGTGCAACAGAATCTGCAACTCACCGGCCTGAACGAAACCCTGAGCGCCGAACTTGCCAAGGCCAAGGATGAAAACGAAAGCCTGCAACTGAGCCTGATGGAACAGGAAGAACTGCACGGCGCCACCGCGGCCCGCATCCAGGCCCTGATCGAGCGCGCCAGCGCCGGTCCTGTCAGCGCATGAAGCACGGCGCCGATGGGGTGACGGTCATCTCGATCCTGGGAGAAGACTATTCGATCAAAGCGCCGGCCGGGCAGGAACAGGCCCTGCTGGACGCCGCTTCGATGCTCAAGGCCGCACTGGCCGATACCAAAAGGAAATACCCGACACTGATCGGTGATCGCCTGCTGGTATTGGCGGCCATGAACCTGTGTTCGCAGCAGATGGAAATGCAGAAGCAGCATCAAGCGGAACTCGACCGTTACCAAGAGCAAGTCAGCGCCACGGTCGAGGTGATTGCCAAGACGATTCAGCAGGTCTGACCAAGGGCTGGCAGTGAGCTAATTGTGGGAGCGGGCTTGCTCGCGAAGGCGGTATGTCAGTTGCAATTGATTTGCCTGATCCACCGCCTTCGCGAGCAAGCCCGCTCCCACAGTAGATATTGGTGAACACAAAATCTGTATTCACACCTGCCCCTGTGGAGCGAGCCTGCTCGCGAATGAATTCAGCAGCGCAGCAAAATCTGGCTCAGAACCACTCATCCCGCATCCCCAGGCACGTATCATCCCGCGCCTCAAGAATCGCCAGCTCATGGTGGCACCCCGGCACTTCCCAGGTCAGGAAATAGCGCGCCGCTTGCAGCTTGCCTTTATAGAAGTCGCTGTCCGCCGCGTTGCCCTTGGCCAGGCCTTCCTCGGCACGAATCGCCTGTTCCAGCCAGCGCCAGCCAATCACCATGTGTCCGAACACCTTCAGGTACAGCGCCGAGTTGGCGAGGCTGCCGTTGACCTTGCCCTGGGCCAGGTCCGTCAGCAAACCGAGGGTGACGGTTTGCAGGCGCGCCACCAACGCTTCCAGCGGCTGGCGCAGCGGCGTCAGCGATGGGTGCGCCTGGGCCCGTTCCGTGGTGTCGGCTACCAGACGAATCAACTGCTTGAGACCGGCACCGCCGTTCTGCGCCAGCTTGCGTCCCAGCAGGTCCAGGGATTGGATGCCGTGGGTGCCTTCATGGATCGGGTTCAAGCGGTTGTCGCGGTAGTACTGCTCCACCGGGTATTCGCGGGTGTAGCCGTGGCCGCCGAGAATCTGGATCGCCAGCTCGTTGGCTTTCAGGCAGAACTCCGAGGGCCAGGATTTGACGATGGGGGTCAGCAGGTCGAGCAATTCATGGGCACGCCGTCGCTCGGCTTCGCTGTCCAGGGTGGTGGTGTCGTCGAACAGCCGGGCTGCATAAAGGCCCAGGTCAAACGAACCCTCGACGTAGGCCTTCTGGGTCAGCAGCATGCGTCGCACGTCGGCGTGCTGGATGATCGCCACCGGGGCGGTGGTCGGGTCCTTGCTGTCGGGCACGCGGCCCTGCGGGCGTTCTCGGGCATAGTCGAGGGAGTAGAGATAGCCGGCGTAACCCAACATCACCGCGCCCATGCCGACGCCGATCCGCGCCTCGTTCATCATCTGGAACATGTAGCTCAGGCCGTGGTGCGGTTTGCCGACGAGGTAACCAACACATTCGCCGTTGTCGCCGAAGTTCAGCGCCGTGGACGTGGTGCCGCGCCAGCCCATCTTGTGGAACAACCCGGCCAGCAGCACGTCGTTACGCGGGCCGAGGCTGCCGTCGTCGTTGACCAGGAACTTGGGCACGATAAACAACGAAATGCCTTTCACGCCCGGCGGTGCATCCGGCAATTTCGCCAGGACCATGTGCACGATGTTTTCCGACAGCGGATGATCGCCACCGGAGATGAAGATCTTGTTGCCTTTGAGTCGATAGGTGCCGTCAGGCGCCGGCTCTGCGCGTGTGCGAATATCCGACAGCGAGGAACCGGCATGGGGCTCGGTCAGGGCCATGGTGCCGAAGAAGCGGCCGTCGATCATCGGTTGCAGGAAGCGTTGCTTCTGCTCGTCGCTGCCGAAGCTTTCGATCAGGTTCGCCGCGCCCATGGTCAGGAACGGGTAAGAGGTCGATGCGGCATTGGCCGACTGGAAGTGCGCGAAACAGGCCTGGGACAGCAACGTCGGCAGTTGCATGCCACCGGCCTCGAAACTGCGCGCGGCATTGAGGAACCCGGCCTCCAGGAAGGCATCCACCGCCGGTTTCACCTCGGGAATCAGGATCGCCTGGCCGTTCTCGTAGCGCGGTTCGTTTTCATCATTCTTGCGGTTGTGAGGCGCGAAAAATTTCTCGGCGATGCTGCGGGCCGTGCCGAGGGCTGCGTCGAAGGTTTCGCGATTGTGCTCGGCAAACCGCTCGCGCTGAGTCAGGCCCTCGGCATCGAGGACTTCGTACAGCTCGAAAGCCAGATTGCGGGAACTGAGCAACGTCTCGGACATGGCGGCCTACCTTTTTTTGGAATGGGCCGAGTCTAGGCGTGGGGATGGAGGCTGAACAGGATGATTGATTTGGGTGATGGAGGAGCGAGGGTGACGCTAATCAAAAAAGTGTGGGAGCGAGCTTGCTCGCGATAGCAGTGTTCCAGTCGACAACATTCCTGACTGAAGCACCGCTATCGCGAGCAAGCTCGCTCCCACAGGGATTGCTATTGCCAAGCACCTATTGCAGGTGCCTGGCTTACAGCATTTAGCCGATGGTCATCAGGCTGGCGTTGCCACCCGCCGCAGCGGTGTTGACGCTCAGCGCACGTTCGATAACCAAGCGTTCCAAGGCAATATTGGTTTCGCCCTGGGACAACCCGTGCACACCGACGATGGCGCCAGCGCGCTTGGCCACTTGCTGGCAAACACCGCGCAATTGATCCGAGTCGCCGTGATGCAGGACCGCGTCGAACAGCACATCGTCCTTGGTCCAGTCGGCCACTCGCTGGATGCGCGCCTGAATATCCTTCGGCAAACGTGCGAACACAGCCTTGCTGGTGTCGGTTTCCGGCCACACGGCCGAGCCGCCCACGGCCAGTACGGCCGCCAGTTGCGTCAGCAGGTCGCCTTCCACGTCGGCCAGGCACAGCACGTGCTCGCGCGGCAGGATGGCGTAGCTGTTGCGTTCACCGGTCGGGCCAGTCAACTGACGGGTAATACCGCTTTGCGACTGAGCCGCGAACTGCACGCACAGGGCGCTCAGTTCGGCGAGCTTCTGGCTGTCAGCCCAGGCTTGCAGCGCCGCCAGCGGTTTGCCCATGGCCTCGCGCAAACGCAGGTCCGGTGCCGCCAGCGCATCGCCACGGACGAAGGATTGCTGGATCGCATCGGTAGGACGCATCGACAGCAGGCGGTACAGATACAGCGGACCACCGGCCTTGGGGCCGGTGCCCGACAGGCCTTCGCCACCAAACGGCTGGACACCGACCACGGCGCCGACAATGTTGCGGTTCACGTACACGTTGCCCGCATGCACATTGTCGATGACCTTGGCGATGGTCTCGTCGATGCGGGTATGCACGCCCAGGGTCAGGCCATAGCCGGAAGCGTTGATCTGGTTGATCAACTGATCCAGCTCCTTGCGCTTGTAACGCACCACGTGCAGCACCGGGCCGAAGATTTCACGCTGCAACTCGTCGAAGCTTTCCAGTTCGATCAAGGTCGGCATCACGAAGGTGCCGCGCTTGCACTCGTCACTGTCGGCGATTGCCATCTGGTACACGGCGCGACCCTTGTCGCGCATGGCCTGGATGTGTTTCTCGATGCCGGCCTTGGCTTCGGCGTCGATCACCGGGCCGATGTCCACGGACAGGCGCTCAGGATTACCGAGGCGCGATTCGGCCATGGCACCCTTGAGCATTTCGATGACGCGGTCGGCGGAATCTTCCTGCAAGCACAGGACCCGCAGGGCCGAGCAACGCTGGCCAGCGCTGTCGAAGGCCGACGACACCACATCGATAACCACTTGTTCGGTCAGGGCCGAGGAGTCGACGATCATCGCGTTCTGGCCACCGGTCTCGGCGATCAGCGGGATCGGCCGGCCCTGGTTGTCCAGGCGACCGGCGATGTTGCGTTGCAGCAGGCGGGCAACTTCGGTGGAACCGGTGAACATCACGCCCTTGACGCGCTCGTCACCCACCAGGCGGGCACCGACGGTTTCGCCGCGACCCGGCAGCAGTTGCAGGACGCCTTCCGGAATACCGGCTTCGAGCATCAGGCGCACCGCCTGGGCTGCCACCAGTGGCGTCTGTTCGGCGGGCTTGGCCAGAACCGGGTTGCCGGCGGCCAGAGCGGCAGCGACCTGGCCGCTGAAAATCGCCAGCGGGAAGTTCCACGGGCTGATGCAGACCACTGGGCCCAATGGGCGGTGGGCGTCGTTGGTGAAATCGTTGCGCGCCTGCACTGCGTAGTAGCGCAGGAAGTCCACGGCTTCACGTACTTCGGCAATCGCGTTGGCGAAGGTCTTGCCGGCTTCGCGGGCCAGCAGGCCCATCAGCGGCTGGATTTCGCCTTCCATCAGGTCGGCGGCGCGCTCGAGGATCGCAGCGCGCTCGGCCGGTGGCGTGGCCTGCCAGATCGGTGCGGCGTTGAGGGCGCACTGAATGGCGTTGTCGACGTCGGCAACCGTGGCTTCCTGCACATGGCCAACCACATCGCGGTGATCGGACGGGTTCAGCACCGCTGCCGGGCTTTCTTCGCTAGCGGCGCAACCGAGCATCGGCACCGCTTTCCAGTCGTTATGGGCGGTAGCCAGCAGGGCGCAAGACAGCGATGCCAGGCGATGTTCGTTGGCCAGGTCGATGCCGCTGGAGTTGGCGCGGTCGCTGCCGTACAGGTCGCGTGGCAGTGGGATGCGCGGGTGCGGCAGGCCGAAACCGCCTTCCAGGGTTGCCATCTGCTCGATGCTGGCCACTGGATCGGCGACCAGTTCCTGGATGGAAATCGACTGGTCGGCGATGCGGTTGACGAACGAAGTGTTCGCGCCGTTTTCCAGCAAGCGGCGTACGAGGTAGGCCAGCAGTGTTTCGTGGGTGCCGACCGGCGCGTACACACGGCACGGACGGTTCAGCTTGCCTTCGGAGACCTTGCCTACAACCTGTTCGTACAGCGGTTCACCCATGCCGTGCAGGCACTGGAATTCATACTGGCCCGGGTAATAGTTCTGACCGGCGATGTGGTAAATGGCCGACAGGGTATGGGCGTTGTGCGTGGCGAACTGCGGGTAGATGACTTCCGGCACCGACAGCAGCTTGCGCGCGCAAGCGATGTAGGACACGTCGGTGTACACCTTGCGGGTATAGACCGGATAGCCTTCCAGGCCCTCGACCTGGGCGCGCTTGATCTCGCTGTCCCAGTACGCGCCTTTTACCAGGCGAATCATCAAGCGGTGGCGGCTGCGGCGGGCCAGGTCGATGACGTAGTCGATCACGTATGGGCAACGCTTCTGGTACGCCTGGATCACGAAGCCGATGCCGTTCCAGCCGGTCAGTTGCGGCTCGAAGCACAGGCGCTCCAGCAGGTCCAGGGACAGTTCGAGGCGGTCGGCTTCTTCGGCGTCGATGTTCAGGCCGATGTCGTATTGCTTGGCCAGCAGGGTCAGCGACAGCAGGCGCGGGTACAGCTCGTCCATGACGCGCTCGTACTGGGCGCGGCTGTAGCGCGGGTGCAGGGCCGAGAGCTTGATGGAAATGCCCGGGCCTTCATAAATCCCACGACCATGGGAGGCTTTGCCGATCGAGTGAATGGCTTGTTCGTACGAGGCCAGGTATTTCTGAGCGTCATGTTCGGTGAGCGCGGCTTCACCCAGCATGTCGTAGGAATAGCGGAAACCCTTGGATTCGAACTTGCTGGCGTTGGCCAGGGCTTCGGCGATGGTTTCGCCGGTGACGAATTGCTCGCCCATCAAGCGCATGGCCATGTCGACGCCCTTGCGGATCATCGGCTCGCCGCTCTTGCCGATGATGCGGCTCAGGGACGAAGTCAGGCCTGCTTCATTGTGGGTGGCGACCAGCTTGCCGGTCAGCAACAAGCCCCAGGTGGCGGCGTTGACGAACAGCGACGGGCTGTTGCCCAGGTGTGGGTGCCAGTTGCCGGTGCTGATCTTGTCGCGGATCAGGGCATCGCGGGTACCTTTGTCCGGGATGCGCAGCAGCGCCTCGGCCAGGCACATCAGCGCCACGCCTTCCTGGGAAGACAGGGAAAATTCCTGCAGCAGGCCCTGAACGATACCGGCACGGCCGCCGGCACTCTTCTGGTTACGCAGTTTTTCAGCAATCGACGCCGCCAGCTTATTGGTGGCTTCGGCCATTTCGGCCGGCAGTCGGGCCTGCTCCATCAGCATCGGCACCACTTCCGGCTCCGGGCGGCGGTAAGCGGCGGTGATGGAGGCGCGCAGGACCGACTGCGGCAGGATGCTCTCGGCAAACTCGAGGAAGCATTGGTGAGCGTGGTCGACCTGTACATCGCCAGCGTCGTCGCTGTCGGCACGAGGGGAACCGTTCAGCTCGGTCAGGGTTGCACCACCCTCGAGTTTTTCCAGGTAATTGAAAATTGCCTGCTTGATCAGCCAGTGCGGCGTGCGATCAATCGAGGTTGCGGCCGCCTTGAGGCGTTCGCGGGTCGGGTCGTCGAGTTTGACCCCAAGGGTGGTGGTAGCCATATTTTTATCCTCATGTTTACCACGTGTGGCGTGGCATCAGCTGGCGGCAAGATTAGCTGCGCGCTGATTGAGGTGCAACCGGGTGCAACCCTTTTTTTCTCGAAATGACCGGCAGCTCATCTGGAAGTAAATACTGCCCCGCCATTCCTGCACCGCCTTAGTGCTTTGGCTTCTAGAGAAGGGCCGTTTACTGCACTAAAAGGGAGCAAAAAACAGCGATTTTGCAACAAAACCGATCAGGTGCAACTTATTCGAGCGAAACTGGTTGCACCTTATTTGATTTGTTGAATAGCATTCGCGGCCAAGGTGCAACCGGTTCCAAGCCGAGGGGCATCGGCTGATGGCTTTCCTGGGGAAACATCAGTCATAAATTCGCGGGACTGCAAATCGTTGCTACAACTTCAGCGTTGTCGACGCTTTCAACTGCCACCGCATCATAAAAACAAAGCCAGGGCGTAACTCATGAGTGTTAGTAATCCCACCTTGATCACTTTCGTGATCTACATCGCAGCCATGGTCCTGATCGGTCTGATGGCTTACCGCTCCACCAATAACCTTTCCGATTACATTCTGGGCGGTCGCAGCCTCGGCAGCGTGGTCACGGCGTTGTCCGCCGGTGCCTCCGACATGAGCGGCTGGCTGTTGATGGGTTTGCCGGGTGCCATCTACATGTCCGGCCTGTCGGAAAGCTGGATCGCCATCGGCCTGATCGTCGGTGCCTACCTGAACTGGTTGTTCGTAGCCGGCCGCCTGCGGGTGCAGACCGAGCACAACGGTGACGCCCTGACGCTGCCGGATTACTTCTCCAGCCGTTTCGAAGACACGAGCGGCCTGCTGCGGATCATCTCGGCGGTGGTGATCCTGGTGTTCTTCACCATCTACTGCGCTTCCGGCATCGTGGCCGGCGCCCGTCTGTTCGAAAGCACCTTCGGCATGTCCTACGAGACCGCGCTGTGGGCCGGTGCTGCCGCGACCATCGCCTACACCTTCGTCGGTGGTTTCCTGGCGGTGAGCTGGACCGACACCGTACAAGCCACCCTGATGATCTTCGCGCTGATCCTCACGCCGATTATCGTACTGTTGGCCACCGGTGGCGTGGACACCACGTTCCTGGCGATCGAAGCGAAAGATCCTTCGTCCTTCGACATGCTGAAGAACACCACCTTCATCGGCATCATCTCGCTGATGGGCTGGGGCCTGGGTTACTTCGGCCAACCGCACATCCTGGCGCGCTTCATGGCTGCGGATTCGGTCAAGTCGATCGCCAATGCCCGTCGCATCTCCATGACCTGGATGATCCTGTGCCTGGGCGGCACCGTGGCGGTCGGCTTCTTCGGTATCGCCTACTTCTCGGCGCACCCTGAAGTGGCCGGTCCCGTGACCGAAAACCCTGAGCGCGTGTTCATCGAGCTGGCGAAGTTGCTGTTCAACCCTTGGGTTGCCGGCGTGTTGCTGTCGGCGATTCTGGCGGCGGTGATGAGTACCCTGAGCTGCCAGTTGCTGGTGTGCTCCAGTGCCCTGACCGAAGACTTCTACAAGACCTTCCTGCGCAAGAGCGCTTCCCAGCTGGAACTGGTCTGGGTCGGTCGCGCCATGGTGCTGCTGGTGGCCTTGGTTGCCATTGCCCTGGCCGCCAACCCGGAAAACCGTGTACTGGGCCTGGTGAGCTACGCCTGGGCCGGCTTCGGTGCCGCCTTCGGTCCGGTGGTCCTCATCTCCGTGATCTGGAAGAACATGACTCGCAACGGCGCCCTGGCCGGTATCCTGGTCGGCGCGATCACCGTCGTTGTCTGGAAGCATTTCGAGCTGCTGGGTCTGTACGAAATCATCCCAGGCTTCATCTTCGCCAGCCTGGCTATCTATTTCGTCAGCAAGATGGGCGCGCCTACCACCGGTATGGTGCAGCGCTTCGAAGCAGCCGAGAAAGATTTCCGCCTGAACCAGTAAGACTTTCTGCGCGGCCTTGAGCCCGCAGGTGATCCAATGTGGCGAGGGAGCTTGCTCCCGCTTGAGTGCGAAGCGCTCACAAAAAGGGACTGCTACGCAGTCCAGCGGGAGCAAGCTCCCTCGCCACGGATATCACTTCATCTCGGCATCAGGCTGGTTGAGAAAGATCAACACGCCCAGGATCGCCATGTAGAACCTGAACGCAGCGTCCTGGCCATTCCAGATTTCTGATTGCCACATCAGGAACCATTCGCCGCCGACCACCATGAAACCAAAGAACCAGACGAAGAAACCGACCGTCAAGCCGGCCACTGCCCATCGTTTGGCGCGGGCAAATACCTCGGCCTCGGCCCGGCGTGCCTGCCACAGTTTCACTGCGCCGTAGCCCAGCAGCCCCGCCGTCAATGCCTCGCCGAAGATGATCAGCCAATAGGCGCCGTGCCACATCCACGGTTTATCGAGGGCGCGATACCGGGCGGCATTGTCGGGGAAGGTGGTGTCCATGCTCAGTACATGCTGGACGAAATTGAAATTGGAGCGGTAGTCCGTGAGGTTGTTGAACACCGTCAGGAAGGCGAATGCGGCGAGTGCCAGGGTCATTGCGATTTTTGCGTAGCGTGTCGTCATGTCCTGCGTCCTTTGCTTTTTTGCGACCGGCGCACGTTATCACGCCCACTGTTGGCCAGAGATCGAGCACGTTGCAAGAAACTGCTGATTCGTTTGTAGGACGGTAGCGGTTGGTCGTGATGCTTCGAATGTCTATCGGAAAAATGCATCACGCTTAGCAGCTTTTAGCTTCTTGGATGTAGGGCAAATCTGTTTTTTTGCGCCTCCAATACACGTCCCTGGTGCTCGTGCAGAATCATCCGCCTCCATTCAGCAGAGGCACATAGGATGTTCCCGCCGCGATTCACGCTGACGCTCGACAACCCGCCGAGCGCGCTCAAGGTGCTCGAATTCAAGGGCACGGAAGCCATCAGCCAGCCCTATCGCTTTGACCTGGAACTGGTCAGCGAACGGTCCGACCTGGCACTGGAAGAGCTTCTGCATCGTCAGGCATTCCTGGGGTTCGACGACCGGGACGGTGGCATACACGGTCAGCTCTATAGCGTCGCCCAAGGCGACTCGGGCAAGCGCCTGACTCGCTACCAGGTCACCTTGGTGCCACGCCTGGCCTACTTGCGCCATCGTATCAACCAGCGGATCTTCCAGCACTTGAGCGTGCCCGCTATCGTCGCCCAGGTCTTGAAGGATCACGGGATCCTGGCGGGTGCCTACGAATTCACCCTCGCAGGGCAATACCCCGAGCGTGAATACTGTGTGCAGTACGGTGAAAGCGACCTGGCGTTCATTGAGCGGATCTGCGCTGAAGTCGGTATCCACTACCATTTTCGCCATCGCCCTGACGGTCATCTGCTGGTGTTCGGTGATGACCAGACCGTGTTTCCTTGCCTGCCCGAATCGACGCTGTACCTTCCCGACAGCGGCATGGCTGCCGACGCGCCGGCCATCAAGCGCTTGGCGGTGCGAATCCAGACCCATACCACGGCCGTGACGTTGCGCGACTACGACTTCCGCAAGCCTGGCGTGACATTGCAAGCCGAGCTCTACAATCGGCAACGTCCTGTCCTTGAGGACTATCGCTACCCCGGTGGGTTCTGCGACCGTGACGATGGCAAGCACCTGACCCGACGCGCCCTTGAGCGTCACGGCGCCGATTATCGCGTGGCACAGGGCGACAGCGATGACAGCGCCTTCGTCAGTGGGCATTTCATGCGCATCAAGGACCATCCCCGGGAACAGTGGAACGATCTGTGGCTCCTGACCCAGATCAACCATCATGGCCGTCAACCCCAGGTGCTGGAAGAAACAGTCTCCTCCAGTCCGGATGAATTCCAGGGTTATAGAAATACCTTCCTCGCCACGCCATGGGACGTGTTCTTTCGGCCGTCCTTGCAGCACGAAAAGCCCCATGCCCACGGCTATCAATCAGCGGTGGTGACCGGGCCGCAGGGCAGCGAGATCCATTGCGATGAATTTGGGCGGGTCAAGGTGCAACTGGTCTGGGATCGTCACGGCCAGCGCGATGAGCATTCCAGTTGCTGGCTGCGAGTGGCCGCGGGTTGGGCCCACGATCGCTACGGTGCGGTGATGATTCCCCGGGTCGGCATGGAAGTGCTGGTGGGGTTCATCGATGGCGACGTGGACAAGCCGTTGGTGGTCGGTTGCCTGCCCAATGGCGCCAACCCGGTGCCGCTGGAACTGCCGGCGGACAAGACCCGCAGTATCTGGCGCAGCCAGAGCAGCCCTGGTGGCGAAGGCTATAACGAACTGCGCATCGAGGACCGCAAGGGGGCCGAGGAGATCTACCTGCGGGCCCAGCGAAACTGGACCCAGCATGTGTTGCACGACCAGCACGTGCAGGTCGATCACGAGCGTAGCATCGTTGTCACCGGCACGGCGCGGCACGAGCTCAAGGCCGATGAGCAGCGCGTCACCCACGGTAGGCGCCACGCTGAAGTCCGCCAGGACGATCACTTGGTGGTGAGTGGCGAGCGGCATATTCGTGTGACCAGCCAGGTCTTGAATGCCGGTCAGCAGTTTCATGTCAGCGCCGGCCAGCAAGTGGTTTTGGACGGTGGCGCTAGTGTGACCCTCCAGGCTGGCGGCCATTGGATCAACATCGGTGCCGGTGGGATTTTCAGCAGTGTGCCGATCGAGGTCGGTGGGGCGCCGATGGCGGTGATGGACGCGGCAGCGGGTTCGCCGGGCGGCGCCGGGAAACCGGTCCCAGCGGCGGCGCCTCGGCTTTCCGTGGCGCAAGTCCTCAGTTTCCAAGGCTCGGCGCCATTCTGTGAGGAATGTGAACGTTGTAGAAACGGCGTCTGCGCAGTGCCGCCGGTTATTCATAAACCTGTCAATGGCCGGAGGCGTGCATGAACGGCGACCCATCTCCCCGAGCATGGCTTGAGCACCATCCGTTGCAGGCGTCCGAGCAACTGTTCGCCATTTTCAGCAACGCCAGCAGCGCCGGGGCGTTATCGGCCTGGCGGCGCTCGATGGCCACGACGCCCACGCCGATCTGGGCCGACACGCCGTACGCCGGGTGGGAAGCGGTCATGCCTTATGTGGGGCTTGTTCGCGCAGACAGTGAGTTCCTTGATTGGATAGCAGCCACCGACTCACTCGATTGGGGGTGGCTGGCGGTGTCGCGTGCCGGCCAAGAAGACCTTGCCGAGCATCTACGTGGGCTCACCCAGGTGTTGCTGCCGGGTGGCAAGGCGGTTTTCCTGCGCTTTTGGGATGGGCGCTTCATGGGGCCGATCCTGCAATCGACGGCGGTGGACGCCGGGCAGCTCTTGCCGGTGATCAATCGTTGCTTGATCAACGGTCAGTCCCTTGAGTTCGTGGGAGATGTCCAGCGGCCGGCCCGGATTTTTCCTTGGTGGGAAGTACCGGTGGCGCTGCTGGAGACCATGGCCGAGGGGCCGATGGATTGCCTGGTGGATAACTTGCTTACATGGCTGGGCGAAGAGCATCCGTCTCTGTGTGAGCGGGTCGACCAGCGCATCCTGCGGTGCAAGATTGCCCACTTTCTTGAGCGATCGAAGCCGCTTGCCGCGCCCAAGGCGCCTTTGCAGGCGTACTTGCTGCGCGAGCTTGCTGATCGTGGCGTGTCCGCCGGGCTGCCAACCCCTGACGTTCGACGCGCTTCAAGGTAAACTCGTCGCCCTTCGCAGGAGCCGCCATGAACTATCGCCACGCCTTCCACGCCGGCAATCACGCCGACGTGTTCAAACACCTGACCTTGACCCGCCTCATCGCGCTGATGTCGCGCAAGGAACAGCCCTTCGCCTACCTCGATACCCACGCGGGCATCGGGCTGTATGACTTGCAGGGCGACCAGGCCAATCGTACCGGTGAGTACTTGGAAGGCATCGCGCGGTTGTGGGGCGAGGGCGACCTGCCGCCGTTGACTGCCGACTACATGCAAGTGCTGCACGAGATGAACCCGGACGGGCAATTGCGCTACTACCCGGGCTCGCCGGAACTGGCGCGGCGCCTGACCCGTCCGCAGGACCGTGTGCTGCTTAATGAGAAACACCCGGAAGACGGCGTGTTGCTCAAGGACAACATGAAAGGCGACCGTCGCGTGGCGGTGCACCTGGGTGAAGGCTGGCATGTGCCGCGGGCGTTGCTGCCGGTGGCGGAAAAACGTGCGCTGATGCTGATCGATCCGCCCTTCGAACAGCTTGACGAAATGCAACGCTGTGCCGCCTCGCTCAAGGAGGCGATTGGCCGGATGCGCCAGACGGTGGCGGCCATCTGGTACCCGGTGAAGGACCAGCGGATGTTGCGTCGTTTCTACCAAGACCTGGCTGGCACGGGCGCACCGAAGCTGTTGCGGGTGGAACTGTTGGTGCACCCGCTGGCGACGCCCAACAGCCTGAACGGTTCCGGCCTGGCGATTGCCAACCCGCCGTGGGGACTGGAAGAAGAGTTGCGTGAGCTGCTGCCGTGGCTGTCGAAAAAGCTCGGGCAGACCCAAGGTGGATGGCAGATGGATTGGTTGATCGCTGAGAGCTGATGGTTTGATGGTGTCTGGAAGGACGCCATCGCGAGCAAGCTCGCTCCCACACGGGTTCTGAGGTGTGCCCAATATTTCTGCTCGCCCCGAACCCTGTGGGAACGAGCTTGCTCGCGATGGCGGCGGCACATTCAACATCACCGCTCCAGACCCACCGCTATCGCGAGCAAGCTCGCTCCCACACACGGGTTCTGAGGTGTGCCCAGTATTTCTGTTCGCCCCGAACCCTGTGGGAGCGAGCTTGCTCGCGATGGCGGCGGCACATTCAGCATTACCGCTCCAGACCCACCGCTATCGCGAGCAGGCTCGCTCCCACATTGGCCCTGGTGTGCATGCAACCTTTGGGTATGCCGCTGGACCTGTGGGAGCGAGCCTGCTCGCGAAGCTTGTAGTCAGATCGGGCAGGTCACGCCGGTGCCGCCGATCCCGCAATAGCCTTCAGGGTTCTTCGCCAGGTACTGCTGGTGATAGGCCTCGGCGAAGTAGAACGTCGGCGCTTCTTCGATTTCGGTGGTGATGGTGCCTTTGCCGGCCTTGGTCAGCTCAGCCTGGAAGACTTGCTCGCTGTGTCTGGCCGCTGCCAGTTGAGCCGGGTTCGTGGCATAGATCACCGAACGGTACTGGGTGCCGATGTCGTTCCCCTGGCGCATGCCCTGGGTCGGGTTGTGCAGTTCCCAGAACATCTTCAGCAGCTCTTCGTAGCTGACTTTCGCTGGCTCGTAGACCACCAGGACCACTTCGCTGTGGCCGGTAAGGCCCGAGCAGACCTCTTCATACGTCGGGTTCGGCGTGAAACCGCCGGCGTAACCCACCGCGGTACTGACCACGCCTTCACGCTGCCAGAACTTGCGCTCTGCGCCCCAGAAGCAACCGAGGCCGAAGATCGCGAAGTCCACGTCCATGGCAAACGGGCCCAGCAGGGGCGCGTCGTGGACGAAGTGTTTTTCCGGCACGGTCATCGGGGTTTCACGGCCAGGCAGAGCTTGATCAGGAGTAGGAAGCACGTTTTTATTCACCAGGATTTCCGAGCGCAAGACCATGATCAGTCCTCTCAGTCAGATGGAGTTGAGCGAAATAGACCGTCAGTGTGCCTCAGAAAAGCCGCCGCAAGCTATACGCAGCTGTCAGACCAGAGGCCCGCGCGGGTAGCGCTTGAGCTTTTCGATCAGCTCCGCGCCAGGGATTGGCCGGTCGAACAGGTAGCCCTGGCCGACGTCGCAACGATGACGCCGCAGGAACTTCAGTTGCTGGGCGGTTTCGATGCCTTCGGCCACGACCTTGAGTTTCAGGTTGTGGGCCATGGCGATCACCGCCGAGGTGATTTCCATGTCGTCCTGGTTGTCGGGGATCTCATGGATGAAGCTGCGATCGATCTTGATGATGTCGATCGGGAATTTCTTCAGGTAGCTGAGGGACGAATAACCGGTGCCGAAGTCGTCCATGGCCAGGGTCAGGCCCAGGCGCTTGAGCTGGTCGAGCTGCAAGTGGGTGTCTTCGGTGGCTTCCAGCAGCAGGCCTTCGGTCAGCTCCAGTTCCAGCAGCCGCGCCGGCAGTTGTTCCTCCTTGAGGATGCTGGCGATGGAGGCGACCAGGTCCGGGTCGGAGAACTGCTTGGGTGACAAGTTGATCGCCACTTGCAGGTTACCCAGGCCGGCGGCGGTCAGCTGTTTGCTCATCCGGCAGGCCTGGCGGGCGATCCATTTGCCAATGGGGATGATCAGGCCGGTTTCTTCGGCCACGCTGATGAACTGGTCCGGGCGGATCATGCCCTTTTCCGGATGATTCCAGCGCAGCAGCGCTTCCATGCCCAGCAGGCGGCCGCTGCGCAGGCACAGCTTGGGCTGGTAGAACACGTCCAGTTCGTTCTGGGTCAAGGCACGTCGCAGGTTGTTTTCCACGAACAGCTTGTAGCTGGCCTCGGCATTCAGTGCTTCGGTGAACACTTGGACCTGGTGCTTGCCGTTGGCCTTGGCCTTGTGCAGGGCGAGGCCGGCGTTGCGCATCAGCGTCTGCGGGTCGCGACCGTGCAGCGGCGCGCAGGCGAGGCCCACGGAGCCGGTCACGCTGATCAACTGGTTGTCGACGAACATCGGTTTGTCGAGGGTCATCAGCAACTGGCTGGCGATCTGCTGCCCGGCCTCCAGATCGGTGTCGTCCAGCAGCACCGCGAATTCGTTACTGGCGAAGCGCGCCAGGCTGCCACTGGGGCTCAAGCTGTTGCGCAGGCGCCGGGCCAGGCTGATCAACAGTTTGTCGCCGGTCTGGTGGCCGAGACTGTCGTTGATGCGCTTGAAGTTGTCGATGTCCACCAGCAGCAGGCTGATGGGCGAGTCACTGTCCCGGGCGAAGCGTTCATCGAGGTTGCGGATGAACGCTGGGCGGTTGCCCAGGTTGGTCAGGTTGTCGGTGTAGGCCAGGCGCTCGATGCGCTGCTGGGCCAGCTTGGTCTGGGTGATGTCTTCGTAGATGCCGATATAGTGGGTCAACTCGCGGTTGTCGCCGTAGACCTTGGAAATCGACAACTGGCCCCAGTAGGGTTCCAGGTTCTTGCGACGGCTCTTGAACTCGCCCTGCCAGCTATTGCTCTGGGCCAGCGCCGAGGGCGCATCGAACAGCAGTTCGCTGAGGTTTTCCAGGGCCGGCAGTTCCGAGAGGCGCTGGCCGTGGACTTCCTCGGTGGTGTACTGGGTGATCGCGGTGAAGCTTGGGTTGACGTACTCCACCACGCCGTCGCAATTGACCAGCAGGAACGCGTTGGCGCTCTGCTCCACGGCCCGCTGGAACAGGTGCAGGGCGCTGGTGGCGGTGCGTCGGTTGTGGTTGTTGATGACTTGGGCGAACTGGTCCGCCAGCTCGCCGGCAAAGGCGATCTCATCCGACTGCCAGGCGCGGGTGGCGCCCACTTGTTCCAGGCACAGCACGCCCACCACTTGGCCGTCGATACGCACGCTGGCGTCGAGAATGGCGTTGACGTCGCGAGCGCGCAGGTTCCCGGCCATTTCCCGGGTACGCGGGTCGCGCATCGCATTGTGGGCGTCGATGGCGCGGCAGGTCTGCAGCGCCTCCATGTAGTCGGGAAACTCGTTGGCGTCGATCACCGCGGGCAGGAAATATTCCTGGGACGCGCGGTTATAGGCGGAAATCGGCACCAGCTTGCCATCGTCGAGGTTCCAGATACTGGCGCAATCGATCTGGTAGATGTCGCAGGCGCTGCGGGTGATGAGTTCGGCCGCTTCGAGCAGGGAATTGTTGGCGCTGTAGCGTTGGCGGGTCAGTAGCAGGATCAGGTCCTGTTGGGCACGTACGCGGTCCAGATGCTGGAGCTGCTCTTGCTGGGCGCGCTGGTTCAGTTCCAGGGCGATCTGCAGGCGCGAGTTCTGGGTTTCCAGGTCCAGGGCCGGCATGGAGGGTTCGCTTTGCAGCAAATTGTCCACTACCAGCAGGTAGCCGCGCAGCAGGTGGCGATTGTGCTGTTTATAGGCTTCGCCCGTTTCCAGCACGTTCATCGGTCCCTTGGCGGTGTGGAGCGTGTAGCGAATCTGGTAATGCGCGGCCTGGGCCAGTTGCTGCTGGATGGCGTCGTGCAGTTGATAGCGCGCTTCGGGTTCCATCAGGCTGGCGTAGGGCGAACTGACCAGCGAGCACAGCTCTACCGCCGGCAGGCCGAAGTGTCGCTCGCAATTGGGGTCGAGGAACAACAGCGCCCAGCTAGCTTCATTCAGCCGTTCGAAACGCAGCATACCGAGCCGCGCGGGCACCGGTAACTGCGTCACTACCTCGGCCGCCATACGGCTGGCGGCATCGGGTTGGCTTTTCATGGGGAAACTCGCTTCGAAAATGCTGATCGCGCCGGGCTGACGCCCTCGTTATTACGGATTGGCGCAAGGTTGCATCATTGCGGCACTGGCTGACAAGAGAGATGAAGGCCAAGTGCTATAAACCTTTTATCGGCCGACAACGGGATTTCTCCAGTCGCCAGCCGATCAGAGGGCATGGAAGTTCATCGCAGCGGGATATCGACTGCCTGCAAGGGCCTTGCGTCACGGTCGTGGAAGGTGACCTGGAGGCTCTGCGCCGTGACCTGCAGGCGGGCGAAGTTGTCTTGGCTCACTACTTCGCTGGTCAGTTCATAGCGGTACTCACCGCTGTCCGTGCGGGCCATGGGCCGGTGGAAAATAAAATCCGCGGCTTTTGCAAAAGGCAGCAGTTTGCTGTTGTAGAACGGCGAGGAAACGACGGTGTTGACCTCGAAATCAGGATCCTCGCTGTGCCGCAGCCGGCTGGTCATGGAACCGTGGACGTCACCCGAAATGAACACTACGTTTTTGATCCGCTGACGGCGGATGCTGTCCAGCAGTCGCAGCCGTTGTGCCGGAAACGCCTGCCAGGCATCGCCGTCATTGCGCTTGCTGTCTGGGAAAAACATCACACTGGTGACGACGAGCTTGACCCGGGCGGGGCTGTTGACGAGCCATTCAAGCAGGGCCTGTTCCTGTTCATGGTCGAGGATGCGCCGGTCGTCCGCCGACAGGTTGCGTTGCGTCCGGCTGTCGGTAACGAACCAATGGATATCCCCGTGGGCAAAGGTGTACCAGTAGCGGGTCAACGCCTTGTTCAATGTTCCGTCGCCCGACAGTTCATGGACGGGCCCGTGGCTGGCCTGGTAAAGCCGATAAGCGCTCATGGCATTGGCATACAGGAGGTCGTCCTGGGCGGTTCTCCTGGCGGGCCAGTTGTCTTCGATTTCATGGTCGTCGAGGATCATGTAGGTCGGGGTGCCAGCCATCAGCTTGCTGATCTGCGGCTGCGCAAATACCGTTCGGTATCTGAAGAGGATGTTTTTATAGGCTCGGTCCGGGCCGATGACATTCAAGTCATCGAGGTAAACCTGGTCGCCGGTCATCAATACCGCGCTGATCGGCGGGTCGGCTTGTTCGACGACGCGATTGATGCCGGCGAAGGTGCGATCCCCAAGGGCGGGTAGCAGCGGGGTGTTGGCGACGATCCGCAAGTAGCGACACGAGCCCACGATATAAGCCCGCGGCGCATCGGTTTTATCGGTCGGCGTGCGCAAGCAATAGGTGTTCCTGGGCCATTGCAAGGGCAGCTCCTGGATAGTTTCCACGGTATGGGTCGGGCTCAGGGGGCTGAACCAGCCGGCCTGGTATTCGTAGGCGGTGTCGGGTTGAAGGCCTTTCAACACGATGACATCGGACATGTCGCGGTAGGCCTTCAGTTGGACAAATTGCCCCATCGACCAGCTTGTATCCCCTCGGCGTCGGTGGCGGATGCCGGCAAATACCTGGCTGTTGCCATGATCGCCGCGCAGGAATATCCGGGCATGGTCCGTGGTCGTGTGCCCGACAATCGGGCCGACGGTAGGTTTGAACATATTCGAATCCATTCGAAGTTTTAGTGGGGCGCCCATCAAGGTGCCTTGGCGGTTCGATGCTAAAGCTCGGCGGGCGATAAATATCGATAGGGAAGGGGGCGCGGGGTGTGGGGAATGACTACAGGGGTCGTAGTCATTTAAAACTGGCGGGGTAGGAAAATTGCCGGGCTGTCTGACATACCGCTATCGCGAGCAAGCTCGCTCCCACAGGAGGGGCTCATCAGTTTCAGGTGCAGTGCGGCACCACAAGACCCTTGTGGGAGCGAGCTTGCTCGCGATGAGGCCGGCCCATCCAGCATCCCTGTACCTGGCTTGATTTCCAGGCAAAAAAAAGCCCCGCCAAACGGACGGGGTTGAGGTACGAGCGTGGCGCTCGGAAACGGTGCTCCGAATGGCCCTCCCAAGGGAGGGCCGCCCGGTGTTACAGCAGGATGGTGCGGATGTCGCCCAGCAAGTCGCTCAGGCGCTTGGTGAAGCGTGCGGCGGCGGCGCCGTTGATCACACGGTGATCGTAGGACAGCGACAGTGGCAGCATCAGCTTCGGCTGGAAGGCTTTACCGTCCCAGACTGGCTGGATGGTGGCCTTGGAAACACCCAGGATCGCCACTTCCGGCGCGTTGACGATCGGCGTGAAGCCGGTGCCGCCAATGTGGCCGAGGCTGGAGATGGTGAAGCAGGCGCCCTGCATGTCGTCAGCGGTGAGCTTCTTGTTCCGGGCTTTTTCGGCCAGGGCAGCGGCTTCGCCAGCCAGTTGCAGCAGGCTCTTCTGGTCGACGTTGCGGATGACCGGTACCAGCAGGCCTTCCGGGGTGTCGACGGCAAAGCCGATGTGCACGTATTTCTTGCGGATCACAGCCTTGCCGCTTGGGGCCAGGGAGCTGTTGAAGTCCGGCAGTTCCTTGAGCAGGTGCGCGCAAGCCTTGAGCAGCAGTGGCAGCACGGTCAGCTTCACGCCGGCCTTTTCCGCCACGGCTTTCTGCGCGACGCGGAAAGCTTCCAGCTCGGTGATGTCGGCCTGGTCGAACTGCGTCACGTGGGGGATGTTCAGCCAACTGCGGTGCAGGCTCGACGCGCCGATCTGCATCAGGCGAGTCATGGCCACTTCTTCGGTTTCGCCGAAGCGGCTGAAGTCCACCGCCGGAATCGGCGGGATGCCCGCGCCGCCGGTGGCGCCTTCGGCCGGTGCGTTCTTGGCCTTTTGCATCATGGCCTTGACGTAGGCTTGCACGTCTTCCTTGAGCACGCGACCGTGAGGGCCGCTCGGGCCTACGGCGGACAGCTCGACACCGAATTCACGGGCCAGCTGACGCACTGCAGGGCCAGCATGCACCTTGGCACCGCTAGGCGCAGTGGCGACCGGAGCAGGGGCTGCTTCAGCCTTGGCCACAGGCGCGGCGGCTGGTGCTGGAGCGGCCTCAGCCTTGGCGGCTGGCGCAGCGGCCGGGGCAGGCGCGGCAGGTGCCGAGGCGCCGGCTACTTTCAGCTTCAGGATCAGGTCACCGGTGCCGACTTCGTCGTCCAGCTTGACCTCGACGCTTTCCACCACGCCGGCGGCCGGCGATGGGATTTCCATGCTGGCCTTGTCGGATTCCAGGGTGATCAGCGACTGGTCGGCTTCGACGGTGTCGCCAGCCTTGACCAACACTTCGATGATCTTGGCCTTGCCCGACGAACCGATGTCCGGGACATGAATGTCCTGGACGCTGGCAGCGGCAGGCGCCGCAGCGGGCGCGGGAGCCGCTTCGGCAGCCGGCGCGGCGGCAGGCTTTTCAGCCGCTGCCGGGGCAGCCGCAGGGGCGGCCGCTTCAGGCGCCGCAGCGGCGCCCTCGATTTCCAGCTCCAGCAGTTCGTCGCCTTCCTTCAAGCGGTCGCCCAGCTTCACTTTCAGGCTCTTGATGACACCGGCCTTCGGCGCAGGCACTTCCATGCTGGCCTTGTCCGATTCAAGCGTCAGGATGCTCTGGTCGGCTTCGATACGGTCGCCGACCTTCACAAACAGTTCAATTACTTCACCTTCACCGCTGCCGATGTCAGGTACGCGAATGAGTTCGCTCACGAAAATTCTCCTCAGCAGTCCAGTGGGTTGCGTTTTTCCGGATCGATGCCGAACTTGGCGATGGCTTCGGCCACCACTTTAGGTTCGATATCGCCACGGTCAGCCAGGGCTTCCAGGGCTGCCAACACAACGAACTTACGGTCGACTTCGAAGAAGTGACGCAGCTTCTTGCGGCTGTCGCTACGGCCGAAACCGTCGGTGCCCAGCACTTTGAATTCCTTGGAAGGCACCCACTGGCGGATCTGCTCGGCGAACAGCTTCATGTAGTCGGTGGAGGCGATGACCGGACCTTTGCGACCGTTCAGGCACTCTTCGACGTAGCTAAGCTTTGGCTTCTGGCCAGGATGCAGGCGGTTGCTGCGTTCCACGGCCAGGCCGTCGCGACGCAGTTCGTTGAAGCTGGTGACGCTCCAGACGTCGGCGCCGACGTTGAACTCTTCACGCAGGATCTTCGCCGCTTCACGCACTTCGCGCAGGATGGTGCCGGAGCCCATCAACTGGACGTGATGCGCCGCTTCGCGGGTGTCTTCCTCGAGCAGGTACATGCCCTTGACGATGCCTGCTTCCACGCCGGCCGGCATGGCTGGCTGCTGGTAGGACTCGTTCATCACGGTGATGTAGTAGAAGACGTCCTGTTGCTCTTCGGTCATCTTCTTCATGCCGTCCTGGATGATCACCGCCAGCTCGTAGCCGTAGGTCGGATCATAGGTGCGGCAGTTCGGGATGGTCCCGGCCAGCATGTGGCTGTGGCCGTCTTCGTGCTGCAGGCCTTCACCGTTGAGCGTGGTGCGGCCGGCGGTGCCGCCGATCAGGAAGCCACGGGTACGGCTGTCGCCAGCGGCCCAGGCCAGGTCGCCGATACGCTGGAAGCCGAACATCGAGTAGAAGATGTAGAACGGCAGCATCGGCTGGTTGTGGCTGGAGTACGAAGTACCGGCGGCAATGAAGGAGCTCATGGCGCCCGCTTCGTTGATGCCTTCCTCGAGGATCTGGCCTTTCTTGTCTTCGCGGTAGAACATCACCTGGTCTTTATCGACTGGCTCGTAGAGCTGGCCGACGGACGAGTAGATGCCCAACTGGCGGAACATGCCTTCCATACCGAAGGTACGGGCTTCGTCCGGGATGATCGGGACGATGCGCGAGCCGATTTCCTTGTCCTTGACCAATTGCGCGAGGATCCGCACGAAGGCCATGGTGGTGGAGATTTCACGGTCGCCCGAGCCGTCCAGGATCGCCTTGAGGGTTTCCAGTGGCGGGGTCGGGATGCTGAAGCTCTTGGCGCGACGCTGTGGCACGAAACCGCCCAGTGCGGCACGGCGCTCGGCCAGGTAACGGGCTTCGGCGCTGCCTTCTTCAGGCTTGAAGAACGGCAGGTTTTCCAGCTCGCTGTCCTTGACCGGAATGTCGAAGCGGTCGCGGAACAACTTCAGGCTGTCGACATCGACTTTCTTGGTGTTGTGCGCGGTGTTCTTCGCTTCGCCGGCACCGGTGCCATAACCCTTGATGGTCTTGGCCAGGATGACGGTCGGCTGTTCTTTGTGGTTGACCGCCTGGTGGTACGCCGCGTAGACCTTGTACGGGTCGTGGCCGCCACGGTTGAGCTTCCAGATCTCGTCGTCGGACAGGTCGGCGACCATGGCCTTGAGTTCAGGCGAGTTGAAGAAGTGCTCGCGGACGAACGCGCCGTCCTTGGCCTTGTAGTTCTGGTATTCGCCGTCGATGACTTCGTCCATGCGACGTTGCAGGATGCCGTCGACGTCTTTGGCCAGCAGTGGGTCCCAGAAGCGGCCCCAGATGACTTTGTTGACGTTCCACTGGGCGCCACGGAACACGCCTTCGAGTTCCTGGATGATCTTGGCGTTGCCGCGAACCGGGCCGTCGAGGCGCTGCAGGTTGCAGTTGATGACAAAGATCAGGTTGTCCAGCTTCTCGCGGCCGGCCAGGGAGATCGCGCCCAGGGATTCCGGCTCGTCGCACTCGCCGTCGCCCATGAAGCACCAGACCTTCTGCTTGCCTGGCTGGATGAAGCCACGGGCTTCCAGGTACTTCATGAAGCGTGCCTGGTAGATCGCCTGGATCGGGCCCAGGCCCATGGAAACGGTCGGGAACTGCCAGAAGTCCGGCATCAGCCAAGGGTGCGGGTACGAGGACAGGCCGTTGCCGTCCACTTCCTGGCGGAAGTTGTTCATCTGGTCTTCGGTAATGCGGCCTTCCATGAACGCACGGGCGTAGACGCCTGGCGATGCGTGACCCTGGAAGTAGATCAGGTCGCCGCCGTGTTCGTCGGTCGGGGCCTGGAAGAAGTAGTTGAAGCCGATGTCATACAGCGTCGCGCTGGAGGCGAAGCTGGAGATGTGACCGCCCAGGTCAGAATCTTTCAGGTTGGTACGCATGACCATGGCCAACGCGTTCCAGCGTACCAGCGAGCGAATGCGGCGTTCCATGAACAGGTCGCCAGGCATGCGTGCTTCGTGGGTAACGGGGATCGTGTTGCGGTACGGCGTGGTGATGGCGTAGGGCAGTTGCGAACCGCTGCGGGTCGCGAGTTCGCCCATACGGGTCATCAGATAATGAGCACGGTCTTCGCCTTCTTTGTCGAGAACCGATTCCAGGGCGTCCAGCCATTCCTGGGTTTCGACGGGATCGAGGTCTTGCATGGCTTGCTCCAGGGCGGAAAGGCTACCAGAATCGGTTGCCTGAGTTTGCGACTGGCCTTGTGGGCAGACGATATAAATTCTTGGATTGCCGAAGGTTGTTTCGGCGGCGTGTAGTTTTACTACAAATCGTCGGCCGTTTCAGCCTTTCGAATGTATAGACGAGTAGTAAAACTACACCTGAGCGGCTCGTGGCCCCTCGTTTCGTTGTGAGAATAATCGTTACTGTTGGTCTTTAGCCAACTCGAACAGGTAAAAACTTGATGCCGGCTGCCAATAAAATCAGATTTTCAGCTATTTATCATCTTTGTTCGACAGTCGATCAGGTAGTGTCTTTTGAAAAAACACTACATCCAGCCTTTCCCGCGCCGATCAAGGATAGACCATGAGCCTGCCCTCGCTTGTCGAAGTACCTGCGATTCTCCAGTCATTGGTCAGTCGTGCCGAGCAGTCGTTCCGTGCGGCGGTCGCCTGCCTCGACGACGATCATGGGCTGTCGGCCTGGACCCCGCAACGCTGGGAGGCGTTCAGCCGCATTGCCGCCGCCAGCGACTTTGTCATCGAGCAGAGTGTCCGTGACCCGGTGATGCTCCTGGAGCTGGTGCGCAGCGGTGAACTGGACCGTAGCCTGGCACCCGGCGAAATGTGTACGCAGATCGGCGCGGCCGTCCAGGCCGCCGAAACCGAAGACGAACTGGGCCGCGTCCTGCGTCGCCAACGTACCCGCCAGCAGGTACGGATCATCTGGCGCGACCTGACCCGCCAGGCCGATCTGGTCCAGACCTGTCGCGACCTCTCGGACATGGCCGACACCTGCATCGACCAGGCTTACCGATGGTTGTACCAGCGCCTCATCCAGCAGTTCGGCACGCCCACCGGACGACGCAGCGGCGAGCCGCAGCAGATGGTCATTCTCGGCATGGGCAAGCTGGGGGCGGTGGAGCTGAACCTGTCGTCGGACATCGACCTGATCTTCGCGTACCCCGAGGGCGGTGAAACCGTGGGCGTCAAGCGGCCGCTGGATAACCAGGAATTTTTCATCCGCGTCGGCCAGCGCCTGATCAAGGCCCTCGACCCGATGACCGTCGACGGTTTCGTGTTCCGCGTCGACATGCGCCTGCGCCCCTATGGCTCGGCCGGTGCGCTGGTGCTGAGCTTCAATGCCCTGGAGCAGTATTACCAGGACCAGGGCCGCGACTGGGAACGCTACGCCATGATCAAGGCGCGGGTGGTGGCCGGCGACCAGGTGGCCGGCGCGCAACTGCTCGACATGCTGCGTCCGTTCGTCTATCGCCGTTACCTGGATTTCTCCGCCATCGAAGCGCTGCGCACCATGAAGCAACTGATCCAGCAGGAGGTGCGGCGCAAAGGCATGGCCGACAACATCAAGCTGGGCTCGGGCGGCATTCGCGAGGTCGAGTTCATTGCCCAGGCGTTCCAGCTGATCCACGGTGGACGCGACTTGAGCTTGCAGCAGCGGCCGCTGCTCAAGGTGTTGAACACCCTGGAGGGCCAGGGTTACCTGCCGGCCAAGGTGATCGATGAGCTGCGCCAGGGCTACGAATTCCTGCGTTATACCGAGCATGCGATCCAGGCCATTGCCGATCGCCAGACCCAGATGCTGCCGGACAGCCCGCAGGATCAGGCGCGCATTGCGTCCATGCTGGGTTTTGCCGACTGGTCGGCCTTTCATGAGCGACTGATGTACTGGCGCGGGCGCGTGGCCTGGCATTTCGGCCAGGTCATCGCCGACCCGGATGAAGAAGAGGGCGGTGAAAGCGAAGTGGTGGTCGGCGGCGAATGGTTGCCGTTGTGGGAAGACAGCCAGAATGAAGAAGTGGCGTGCCGTCAGTTGGAAGAGGGCGGTTTCGTCGATGCGCCCAAAGCCCTCAAGGCCCTGGCCGTCCTGCGTGGCAGCCCGCAATTGCGTGCCATGCAGCGCTTGGGGCGCGAGCGCCTGGATGCATTCATTCCACGCCTGCTGGCCCAGGCTGTGGAGCATGCCGATCCGGACCTGGTGTTGGAGCGGGTGCTGCCCTTGGTAGAAGCTGTGGCCCGCCGTTCGGCCTATCTTGTGTTGTTGACAGAAAACCCCGGGGCCCTGCGGCGCTTGCTGACGCTGTGCGCAGCGAGCCCGTGGATTGCCGAGCAAATCACCCGTTTCCCGCTGCTGCTCGATGAATTGCTCAACGAGGGCCGGCTGTTCAAGCCGCCCCTGGCGCCGGAATTGGCGGCGGAGTTGCGTGAGCGCCTGACGCGCATTCCCGAGGATGATCTGGAGCAGCAAATGGAGGCGTTGCGGCATTTCAAGCTGGCGCACCGTCTGCGGGTGGCGGCGTCGGAAATCGCCGGCAGCCTGCCGTTGATGAAGGTCAGCGATTACCTGACCTGGCTGGCCGAGGCGATTCTCGAACAAGTGCTGGCCCTGGCCTGGCGCCAGACGGCCGCCAAGCACGGCGTGCCGTTGCGCACCGACGGCAGCCTGTGTGATCCGGGCTTCATTATTGTCGGTTATGGGAAAGTCGGCGGCCTGGAATTGGGGCATGGTTCTGACCTGGACCTGGTGTTCATCCACGATGGCGACCCGCAGGCGGAAACCGATGGCCCGAAACCCATCGACGGCGCGCAATTCTTCACCCGGCTTGGCCAGCGGATCATTCACCTGCTGACCGCCCAGACCAACTCCGGGCAGTTGTATGAAGTGGATATGCGCCTGCGACCGTCCGGGGCGTCGGGGTTGCTGGTCAGTTCCCTCGGGGCGTTTGCCCGCTACCAGGAGAACGAAGCCTGGACCTGGGAGCATCAGGCGCTGGTGCGAGCCCGTGTGCTGGTGGGCAGCCAGGACGTGGGCCAGGCGTTCGAAAAGGTCCGCGTCCAGGTGTTGGGACGCAAGCGTGACTTGCCGACGCTGCGCCAGGAAGTCAGTGAGATGCGCGCCAAGATGCGTGACAACCTTGGCAGCAAGACCACCGCCGCCGGGACCGCGCCGAATGCCTTCGAGGCCGCGGCACCCTTCGACCTCAAGCAGGATGCCGGAGGTATCGTCGATATTGAATTTATGGTGCAATACGCGGCCCTGGCGTGGTCCGAAGAGCATCCATCGCTGGTGCGCTACACCGATAACATCCGCATCCTGGACGGGTTGCAGGAAGTCGGGTTGATGCCGGCCGAAGACGCGACGCTGTTGCGCGAGGCCTACAAAGCCTACCGCTCCGCCGCTCACCGCCAAGCCTTGCAGAAAGATGCCGGGGTGATCGCAGGCGACCAGTTCGTGGATGAGCGCCGGCAGGTAGTGCGGATCTGGCGGGAGCTGGGACTGAGCTGAAGCTTTAAATGTGGGGGCGAGCTTGCTCGCGAAGGCGGAGTGTCAGGCGACATTGATGTTGGATGGGCTGGCCTCATCGCGAGCAAGCTCGCTCCCACAGTTGATTGGCGGTGCTGCACGGTGCTGGAAACGTATGCAGGCCCCCTGTGGGAGCGAGCTTGCTCGCGAAGGCGGAGTGTCAGGCGACAATGATGTTGGATGGGCTGGCCTCTTCGCGAGCAAGCTCGCTCCCACAGTTGATTGGCGGTGTGTTGTAGATTAGGGCAACAGGCAACGACCTAAGCCACAGTGATTCTCGAGGCGGGGAGGCGTAGGCCTCCCCGTATCGTTTTTGGAAAGCACATGAATATTTTGATCGTTGGGCCCAGTTGGGTCGGTGACATGGTGATGGCGCAGACACTGTTCCAGTGTTTGAAACAGCGTCATCCGCAGTGCGAAATCGACGTCCTGGCCCCTGAATGGAGCCGGCCGATCCTGGAACGTATGCCCGAAGTGCGCAAGGCCTTGAGCTTCCCGCTCGGCCACGGCGCGCTGGAGCTGGCGACCCGTCGGCGCATCGGCAAATCCCTGGTCGGTCAGTACGACCAGGCGATCCTGTTGCCCAACTCGTTGAAGTCGGCGCTGGTGCCGTTCTTCGCCGGCATCCCCAAGCGCACCGGCTGGCGTGGCGAGTTTCGCTACGGCCTGCTCAACGACGTGCGCAAGCTGGACAAAGAACGTTATCCGTTGATGATCGAGCGCTTCATGGCCCTGGCCTACGAACCTGGCTCCGAGTTGCCCAAGCCGTATCCGCGGCCGAGCCTGCGGATCGACCCGGTGACCCGTGACGCGGCGCTGGCCAAGTTCGGCCTGAGCCTGGATCGTCCAGTGCTCGCCCTGTGTCCAGGTGCAGAGTTCGGCGAATCCAAGCGCTGGCCGGCGGAGCACTACGCCCAGGTGGCCGAGGCGAAAATTCGCGAAGGCTGGCAAGTCTGGCTGTTCGGTTCGAAAAAAGATCACCCGGTAGGCGAGGACATCCGCTCGCGGCTGATCCCGGGTCTTCGGGAAGAGTCGGTGAACCTCAGTGGCGACACCTCCCTGGCCGAGGCCATCGACCTGCTGTCCTGCGCCGACTCGGTGGTCTCCAACGACTCGGGCCTGATGCATGTGGCCGCGGCCCTGAATCGTCCATTGGTGGCGGTCTACGGTTCCACCTCGCCAGGCTTCACGCCGCCGTTGGCCGACCAGGTCGAGGTCGTGCGCCTGGGCATCGAGTGCAGCCCGTGTTTCGACCGCACCTGCCGTTTTGGTCATTACAACTGCCTGCGTCAGCTCATGCCGCCGTCGGTGAACGAGGCCCTGGAGCGTTTGCAGGGCACCCCCGTGGAGGTCCGGTAACTTGCGGGTATTGCTGATCAAGACCTCTTCGCTGGGGGATGTGGTCCACACGTTGCCGGCGCTGACCGACGCGGCGCGGGCGATTCCCGGCATCAAGTTCGACTGGGTGGTGGAAGAAGGCTTTGCCGAAATCCCCACCTGGCACCCGGCCGTGGGCAAGGTCATTCCCGTGGCGATCCGTCGCTGGCGCAAGAACCTTTGGCAAACCATCAAGAGTGGCGAATGGCGACGCTTCAAGCAGAACGTGCGCGCCGAAAAGTACGACCTGGTGATCGATGCCCAAGGCCTGTTGAAAAGTGCCTGGCTGACCCGCTACGTCAAGGCGCCGGTGGCTGGCCTGGATAAGGATTCTGCGCGTGAGCCCCTCGCGGCGCGCTTCTATTCGCGTCGCCTGGCCGTGGCCCGTGGTCAACATGCGGTCGAGCGGGTGCGTCAATTGTTCGCCTTGGCGCTGGGCTATGACTTACCGAAAACCCAAGGCAGCTATGGCCTCGACATCGACCGATTGGTGGAATTGCCGCGTCCTTACCCTTATGTGGTGTTCCTGCATGGCACGACCTGGGAATCCAAGCATTGGCCCGAGCTTTACTGGCGCCAGCTCACCGAGCGCATGGCCCAGTTCGGCGTGGTCGTCAAACTGCCGTGGGGCAACCCTGCCGAGAAGGCCCGGGCCGAACGCATCGCCAACGGGCTGCGCAACGCCCTGGTACTGCCGAAGCTGAACCTCGGCGGCATGGGCAAGGTGCTTGCCGGGGCCCAGGCTTGCGTGGCCGTGGACACGGGCCTCGGCCATCTGGCCGCGGCCCTGGACGTGCCGACCATTTCCTTGCTCGGCCCGACCAATCCGGTGCTGACCGGCGCCTATGGCAGGGGCCAGATTCACCTCGCCAGTGATTTCCCTTGCGCGCCGTGCATGCAGAAACACTGCACTTATCCGCCAACCGCCGAGGATGCCCGGCGGTTTGACCTGAAACGCGAGCAGCCCCTGTGCTTCACGCGTCTGAACCCCGAGCGTGTTGCCAGCCACCTGAGCACGTTATTGGCTGAGGAGTCGCGCTGATGCAATTGGCTTTTGTCCTTTACAAGTATTTCCCCTTCGGTGGCCTGCAGCGTGACTTCATGCGCATCGCCCTGGAGTGCCAGCGACGCGGCCACCAGATCCGCGTCTACACGCTGATCTGGGAGGGTGACGTGCCGCCAGGCTTCGAGGTGCTGGTGGCGCCGGTCAAGGCGCTGTTCAATCATCGTCGCAACGAGAAGCTCACTGCGTGGATGGAGGCCGACCTGGCCAAGCGCCCGGTAGACCGGTTGATCGGCTTCAACAAAATGCCCGGCCTGGACGTGTACTACGCCGCCGACGGCTGCTTCGAAGACAAGGCGCAGAACCTGCGCAATTCGCTGTACCGGCGCTGGGGCCGCTACCGGCATTTCGCCGAGTATGAGCGGGCCGTGTTCGCCAAGGATGCCAAGACCGAAGTCCTGATGATCTCCGAAGTCCAGCAGCCGTTGTTCATCAAGCACTACGGCACGCCGCTGGAACGTTTTCACCTGCTGCCGCCGGGCATCGCCCAGGACCGTCGCCGGCCCGCCCACGCCGACGAGATTCGCGCCGCGTTCCGGGCCGAATTCGAGCTGGCCGACGACGACCTGCTGCTGGTGCAGATCGGCTCCGGGTTCAAGACCAAGGGCGTGGATCGCAGCCTCAAGGCCCTGGCCGCGTTGCCAGCCGAGCTGAGAAAACGCACCCGGCTGTTTGTAATTGGCCAGGACGACCCCAAAGTATTCCAACTGCAAAGCGCCGCGCTGGGTCTGGGCGACAACGTGCGATTCCTCAAGGGCCGCAGCGATATCCCGCGTTTCCTGCTGGGCGCCGACCTGTTGATCCACCCGGCGTACAACGAGAACACCGGCACCGTATTGCTCGAAGCACTGGTGGCGGGGTTGCCGGTGCTTGTCAGTGCGGTGTGTGGGTACGCCCATTACATCGCCGAGGCCGACAGTGGCCTGGTGCTGGATGAGCCGTTCGAACAAGCCCAGCTCACCGACTACCTGGGGCGCATGTTGAACGACGCCCAGGCACGGGCGGCCTGGAGCCGCAACGGTCTGGCCTTCGCCGAGACGGCCGACCTCTACAGCATGCCGCAGCACGCGGCGGATGTGATATTGGCGGAGCACGCGCAATGAAGTTGATGCTGGCCGAACCGTTCAAGAGCCTTTGGGCCGGGCGCGATGCGTTCGCCGAAGTCGAAGCGCTCAAGGGCGAGGTCTATCGCGAACTGGAGGCCCGGCGCACCTTGCGCACGGAGGTGGACGGTCGCGGTTTTTTCGTGAAGATCCACCGCGGAATCGGTTGGGGCGAGATCTTCAAGAACCTGTTCACCGCCAAGCTGCCGGTACTCGGCGCAGGGCAGGAGTGGAAGGCGATCCAGCGCTTGCAGGAAGCGGGTGTGCCGACCATGACGGCGGTCGCCTACGGCGAGAAGGGCAGCAACCCGGCGGACCAGCACTCGTTCATCGTCACCGAAGAGCTGGCACCGACCGTCAGCCTCGAAGACTTCAGCATCGACTGGGTCAAGCAGCCGCCGCAGCCGACGCTCAAGCGTGCGCTGATCGCCGAAGTGGCGCGCATGACCGGCATGATGCACCGCGCCGGGGTCAATCATCGTGACTGCTACATCTGCCACTTCCTCCTGCACACCGACAAACCGGTGACACCTGGGGATTTCAAGCTCTCGGTGATCGACCTGCACCGCGCCCAGACCCGTCCAGCCATCACCACTCGCTGGCGCAACAAGGACCTGGCGGCGCTGTATTTTTCGGCACTGGACATCGGTCTGACCCGCCGCGACAAACTGCGTTTTCTCAAAGGCTATTTCCAACAGCCGCTGCGTCGAATCCTCGCTGAAGAGGCTTCGCTGCTGGCCTGGCTCGAAGGCAAGGCCAACAAGCTCTATGCCCGCAAGCAGCGGTACGGGGACGCGCTCTGATGTCGGGTTGGAATCTGGAACCGGCATATGCCGAGTTGGCAGGGGATTTTGGCAGCCTCGAAGCGGTGTTCGCGTTGCAAGGGGAGCGCTTGACCCGCGACCCGTTGTCCGAGGTGATCCGGGTACAGCGCAACGGCGTGAATTATTACGTCAAGCGCTACGTCGGGGCCGGCAAAGGCTTGCGGCGCTACCTGGGCAAGCCACGGGTCAAGTCCGAATGGCAGAACCTCAAGCGCTTCGCCAAATGGGGCATCCCCACCGCTGAAGTCGTGGGCTGGGGCTTGGAGCGAAACGGCGCGACCTATGCCCGTGGCGCGCTGATCACCCGCGAATTGCCGCATACCGAAGACCTCTCGGCCCTCGCCGAGCGCCACGATCCGAGGCTGGCGGACCGTGCCTGGGTCGATAGCGTCAGCCGGCAACTGGCCGGTTATACGCGAACGATGCACGACCACCGCTTCACCCATAACGATCTCAAGTGGCGCAACCTGCTCATCGACGACCGTTCGCAGCTGTTTCTGATCGACTGCCCGAACGGCGATTTCTGGCGCGGTTTCTGGCTCAAGTACCGTATCACCAAGGACTTGGCGTGCCTGGATAAAGTGGCCAAATACCATTTGTCGGCCACGCAGCGCCTGCGTTTTTACCTGCAATATCGCCAGCGCGACCGGCTCGATGCGTGCGACAAGAAGCGCATCCGCCACGTGGTGAGATTTTTCGAGGGGCGTGAATGACTGATTTTTTGGCCGCTGAAGATCGGGCGTTGTTGCAACGTCATGGCCTGGACAGCTTCGAGGCGTTGTGGGCGCGGCAACTGGAAGCGGTGGACGAACCCAACACCTCGGGCGATGGCTGGAGCAGCGTGTTCCGGCTGGAGCTGGAAGGGCAGGGTTATTACCTCAAGCGCCAGAGCAATTACCTGACCCGGACCTGGTCCCACCCGTTTGGCGAACCGAGCTTTTCCCGGGAGTTTCGCAATATCAGCCGTTATCGGCAGTTGCACATTCCCGCGCTGCAAGCGGTGTTCTACGGCCAGCGCAAAGTGAACGGCGAGGCACGGGCGGTCCTGCTGACGCGTGCGCTGGACGGCTGGGATGACCTTGATTCACTGCTGCAGCGCTGGTCGACGCTGAGTGCCGGACAACGTACAGGCATCCTTCAAGCCTGTGGTCACTTGGCGCGTCGCCTGCACAATGCCCATCAAATGCATGGCTGCTTCTATCCCAAGCATATTTTCCTGCAAGCCACCGACGGTCACTACCAGGCACAGCTGATTGACCTGGAGAAAACCCGGCCGCTGTTGTTCGGCCAACGTGACCGGGTCAAGGACCTCGAGCCGCTGTTGCGACGGGCAGGCGCCTGGAAGAGCGACGATGTGCGTCAATTGCTGTCTGTTTATCTGGAGCAGCCGCTCGACAGCGCTCTCGTCGACAGCTGGATGACCCGGCTGGCCGCCCGACGTAGCGACAAGGAGGCTCGTTGATGCTTTTGTCCGAACTGAAAAATGCCGGTCGCAATCCTGGCCTGCCCCTGAGCCTGGAGCTGGCGGACGCCGCCGGCCCGGCGCAGTTGCAGTTGTTGACGCTGCTGCGGGTTTTGCCAGGACAGCGCTACGTGGGCGCCGGCATATGGCGAGGCCGCCCGGTGTTGGCCAAGTTGCTGGTGGGCAGCAAGGCACCCCGACATTTCCAGCGTGAGCTTCAAGGCGTTCGCCTGCTGGCGGAGCAGGGGCTGACGACGCCGTTGCTACTGGCCGATGGCTTGAAGGAAGGCGAAGGTGGCTGGTTGCTGTTCGAGCTTCTGGAAGATGCCGAGAGTCTTGGTGACGCCTGGAAGCAGGTCGAACATCTGCCGATACTGGCGGATGAGCAAACGGCGGTGCTGGCCGAGGCCTTGGACGCGATTGCGCGGCTGCACAGCAAAGGCCTGTGGCAGGAAGACCTGCACCTGGACAATTTGTTGCGCCACGGCGGCAAGCTTTATCTTATCGATGGCGCTGGCATTCGCGTCGAAACCCCCGGCCAGCCATTGTCGCGGCAAAAAGTCTTGGAAAACCTGGGCGTATTCTTTGCCCAGCTTCCCAAATCCATCGAGCCGTTCACCGAAGAACTGCTGGTGCACTACCTGCTGGGCAACGCTGAACACGCGCTGCCCATGGAAGCGCTGCAAAAGCAGATCGACAAGGTCCACGCCTGGCGACTGAAGGACTTTCTTGAAAAAGTCGGGCGCGAGTGCAGCCTTTTCAGTGTGCAGCGCGGGCCGTTCGGGCTGCGGGCGATCCGCCGCGAAGAAGAGGCCGCGATGACGCCCGTGCTCGAGCAGGCCGATGCCTTGCTCGACCAAGGCCACCTGTACAAGACCGGCGGCGCGGCGAGTGTCGGAAAAGTGGTTGCGAACGGCCGCACACTGATCATCAAGCGCTACAACATCAAGGGGTTCGCCCATTGGCTCAAGCGCTTCTGGCGTCCGAGCCGTGCCTGGCATGCCTGGCGCGAAGGCCATCGCCTGGCCTTCCTCGGCATTGCCACGCCCAAGCCGCTGGCGCTGCTGGAAAAGCGTTTCCTGTGGCTGCGTCGTGGTGCCTATCTGGTCACTGAGCACCTGCCTGGCCCAGATATCATCGAGCGCTTCGCCCCTTACGTGGAGAGCGGCGAAGCCCCCGAGACTGAGCTGCTGGCGCTGGATCGTTTGTTCGCCGACCTTATTCGCGAGCGCATCAGTCACGGTGATTTCAAAGGGCATAACCTGTTCTGGCAAGACGATCGCTGGGCGCTCATCGACCTCGACTCCATGTGCCAGCACCGTAGCCAGGCCAGCTTCGCCCCGGCCTACGCCCGGGATCGGGCGCGGTTCATGCGCAATTGGCCGCAGGGCAGTGCGTTGTATCGGGTGATCGATCAGCGGATGCCGAAGGGCGTCGATAGCGCGCCATCTGTCTTGTAACCGGGCACCGTGGCGAGGGAGCTTGCTCCCGCTGGGCTGCGCCTGTAGGAGTTGTCGAGCGAAGCGAGGCTGCGATCTTTCCCCAGGCACTTGAGTCTCAAGCGAAAAATCAAAAGATCGCAGGCTTCGCCAGCTCCTACAGGGCCGAGCGGGAGCAAGCTCCCTCGCCACGGACCGCGTACACCTTTAGGCTGAGAAAGGGGCGGACTCGGGTTTGAAATGGACTGCCGCTATCGGCTATTGCGAGCAAGCTCGCTCCCACAGTTTTTTGTATCGTCTGCAAACATTGTGAGCATCCGCAAAACCATGTGGGAGCGAGCTTGCTCGCGCTAGCGGTGGTTCAGCTCCATAGAGGCCTACTTACCCCGCTCTTGCTTTGCTTTGGATCTTGCGTCCTATTAGACACGTTGGCCCAGTGGCGCCTGGCCGCAGAACAGTGCGGTGTATCGGGTCATTGAGGGGGCGGTTGCCGAAAGCGGTTGAGCGTTCGGTCTGATGTGATGAGCGACCTGGCAAAGGGAGTTTTTCAACTGTTTTTTGCAGCCTGGGTAAGGAAGGTTGACTATGTGGGATTTTTTTTCATGGCTGTATTCCCGCTTCCTGTAAATATCGTCCAACGCAAAGCGTTGGACGTTAAAAGGCGAGGCTTTAATATATCTATTTTTTATACCGATATTCTCGTGTTATTCATAAAAATTTACGTTGAATTCGGTCGATTGGGAAAAGCCGCAAACAGGATCATGAATTGTTAGTTTAGTGAAAACGTTACGGCCACCTCCTTCGCCTGGATTTTTGGGTATAGGAGTGACCGTTATAATTGCATCCGAAAATGATGTGTATTGTAATCCCCCCGTTCCCTCTTTCCATTCATATCCAATTTGCCCGCTAGGAGTTCTCGACCCGCTGGCATTGTAAGTCGCAGATTCCGACATTTTTCCGCTGTCTGGACGCTGGATATCGATGTGGATAGGTTTTTGTGCCCCGTCTTCCATCTGGCCAGTGTTAGGGTTGTGTGTAGGATAGTAGCAAGTTTCATTAAGTGCGTGCGCACTCATGTTGAAGCATAGAAAGCTAACCGCCGCAGTCGTGAGCAATAACGTTCTCATGTTGTTTCTCTCCAAAGTTTTGCTGTTTAGTGCAAACATCCATAAATTCTGTTTGCAATGAGATGTTAGATGGCGTTGCTTCCATTGGGGCCTGTCAACTACGACAGTTTTTAATAATCAGTTGCGCTATTGATGTGATTTTTTAGGCTCTGTACGTAAAGAGATGTCCCAGACAACGCATGGAACAAGCCAGTGAGACCATGGCTGCGTGCTTTTCTCGAGCTTGTCGAGACGTGTGACGATGCGGTGGCTTTCTTTCAGCAACCGCTCATGCATTCGATAATGTTGCGCTGCCGGTATTTGGGTCGATCAAACGTAAGCGATCCATGACCTATATATTCAGCTGTCGTGAGCAGCCTACTGTGTTAGGTCAGACTTCTGGCGCTGCGAAGTGACAAGACGCCGGCGAGTTAGCGCAGCACTGTTCCGCAGCACAGCGGCTTAGTTTAGAGGGCAAAAAGAGCGCTTTATGATTTTTGGTGATGTGGTTGATAACAAAAAACAATAAAAAACTGTCAGTCTTGACAGTTTGATTTTTAATTGTTTTTTTTATCTTTGGGTGACTGTCAATATTGAATTGACAGGGTGAAGAATTTACTGAGGAAATTCATATGTCACAGGAGCAAGCACTTATATGCCGGCGAAATAGTGAGCAGGCTATAGCGGGCGTTTATCGAGACCTGATTATCACTTCGGCAGACTCAGGTTCAGGAAAGATGGAGGGTCGATTGGACTCCTTTAATCTCGCATCGAAATTGGGGGGCGGCGCGATACATGACGCTGGGTTCCATTACGATGTCCCTTCAGAAGGCTCAACCGTGTGGTTTACGGTTGATACTGCAAAGTTTATTTTGAAAGCAGACGATAGAACATTTAGCAGGTTGTATGGCGAGGTGACTTTTGAAGACGGATCGGTCGAGGCTTGCGCATTTAAGAAGCCTTTCCCATAAAGCTTTTCTCTTCGCTGTATTCTTGGAAGAGGGAGCCGTATGGCTCCCTTTTTAAGAGCTGTGCTTTTGCTGTATCGGACATCTTCGCGTTTTTTACGTCGTACGGTTTGCGCGGATCATCAACCACTCAGTACCAGCCTTACAAAGTAATGAAAAACTTCATGCGTGGAATGTGGGGGCTGCGGATGTGTGGCGTATGACCGTGAGATTGCCCACCGCCGATGGTTATGAAGCAATCCATGTCATGACTACTGGTCTCGGCCACCATGACTATGAATGCCCATAAATGGCTTTTTAAATAACATCATCGCAGCGAGCCGCCTATCCGGTGGGCAGGTTTTCCATTGGTCTATTGGCAACGCCTCGCAGGCCCCACTCACCGCTAGAGGCTTAAGGCCGCTTTTACGCTATAATCCCGCCCTTTAGCTGCCCCGCACCCCTGATGCGCGGCACATCCATTTTTTGCGGCGCTTGTCGCCCGTATGCAGACATAAGAGGCTAGACCCTGTGGCATTGACGATTCTTGGCCTGTCCGGCGCCCTTAGCCATGATCCTTCCGCAGCGCTTTACATTGACGGCAAGCTGATCGCGGCGGCCGAGGAAGAGCGCTTCGTACGCGATAAACATGCAAAGAACCGCATGCCCTACGAGTCGGCGAAGTTCTGCCTGGAGCAGGCCGGCATCAAGCCTTCCGACGTCGATGTGGTGGCGATCCCCTTCGCCCCCATCAGCCTGTTCGGCGAAGCGCGCTGGCACTACGCCAAGCGTTACTGGTACGCCCCGGACCGCGCCCTCGACGCGATCCTGATGGGCAACCGTCGCTACAAGCGTTATCGCCGCAAGATTGTCTGGTGCCTGGAACAACTGGGCTTCGATCCGAAAAAGATCAAGATCGAACCGGTCGAGCACCACTTGGCCCACGCTTCCAGCGCCTACCACTGCTCGGGTTTCCAGGAAAAAACCGCGATCCTGGGCATCGACGGCAAGGGTGAGTACGCCACGACCTTCTTCGGCTATGGCGAAAACGGCAAGATCCACAAGATCAAGGAATTCTTCGACCCGGACTCCCTGGGTGGCCTGTACGGCGCGATTACCGAGTTCCTCGGTTTTGAAATGCTCGATGGCGAATTCAAGGTCATGGGCATGGCGCCCTACGGCGATGCCAGCAAGTACGATTTCTCGCGCCTGGCCTCGTTCGAAAACGGCGAATTGGTGATCAACACCGACTACGCCAACGTAATCGGCCTGCGTCGTTATAAAGAGAAGGGCAAGGGCTTCTACTTCTCGCCGAAACTGATCGAGTGGCTCGGTCCGAAACGTGAAGGCGACATTGCCGACGAACCGTACATCCACTATGCGGCGAGCATGCAGGCGCTGTTCGAGAAGCTCGCACTGCAAATGATCGACCACTACCTGGGTGACGTGCTCAAGGAAACCGGCAAGCTGGCCTTCGCCGGTGGCTGTGCGCTGAACGTCAAGCTGAACCAGAAGATCATCGCCCGTGACGACGTCAAGGAGCTGTTCGTGCAACCGGCTTCCGGCGACGCCGGCACGGCAGTGGGGGCGGCGGCTTATGTGTCCCACGCCCGTGGCGTGCCGGTGGAGAAGATGGAACACGTCTACCTCGGCCCCGCCTACAGCAACGAAGATGTGATCGCCGCGTGCGCCCGTCATCCGAGCAAGCCTGAGTGGCGCAAAATCGACAACACCCCAGAGCGCATCGCCAAGATCATGGTCGACGGCAACCCCGTGGCCTGGTTCCAGGGCCGCATGGAGTTTGGCCCGCGTGCCTTGGGCGGTCGCTCGATCATCGGGTGCCCAAGCGCCAGTGGCGTGGCCGATCGCATCAACGAACAGATCAAGTTTCGCGAGCGCTGGAGGCCTTTCTGCCCGTCGATGCTCGACACCGTTGCACCGCAGATGATCAAGGTCGACCATCCGGCACCGTTCATGACCTTCACCTTCGAAGTGGCCGAGGAATGGAAAACCCGCGTGCCGGAAGTCGTCCATGAAGACGGCACCTCCCGGGCCCAGGTGCTCAAGCGCGAATACAACCCGCGCTACTACGACATGATGAAGGCCCTGGAAGTCCTGACTGGCAATGGCGTGTCGCTGAACACCTCGCTCAACCGTCGTGGCGAGCCGATGATCTGCTCGCCGACCGACGCGCTGAACATGTTCTTCGGTTCCGACCTGCAGTACCTGATCATGGAAGACATTCTGGTGGTCAAGGACGGTGTGGACGCTTATGACTGAAGTGCTGGTCAGTGTCATCATTCCGGCCTACAACTACGCCGAGACCTTGCCTCGCGCGGTGAATTCAGTCATTGCGCAGTTGAGCCAAGCCCAGGCTGAGTTGTTGGTGATCGACGATGGTTCCACCGATGCAACGCCCCAGGTCCTGGAGCAATTGCAGGCCGAACATGCCGGGGGCTTCCGAGCCTTGCGCAAGCCCAACGGCGGTCTGTCATCGGTCCGCAACCGCGGGATTGAGGAGGCTCGGGGGCAATACCTGATCTTCCTCGACGCCGATGATGAGATGGCACCCGGTGCCCTTGCCGCGGTGACCCAGCATATAACCAGTCATCCCGAGACTCGCCTGGTCATCGGCGGCCACTGGTCGGTGTTTGCGGACGGACGTCGTGTCGAGCATGAAGTAAAGCCACTACCGACCACACCGCGTGGGCGTGTTCGGGGTTATCTGCTGGACAAGACGGTGACGCTGTCCAACGGTGCCTGTGCAATGCATCGCGAAGTATTCGGGCCGGGCAACTACCCAGAGCATCTGCGCAACGTCGAAGATATCCCGGTGTTTGCCCAGGTGCTGGCGCGTTTTCCGTGCACCGTACTCCCAAAGCCGCTGGCGCTGATCCACAAGCATGGCGACAGCATGCGCCATGACCTCAGGCAGAGCCTGGCGGCGGGCGTGGGCATGGTGGACGAAGTGTTTTCCCCGGCACGCATGCCGCAGGAACTGCAGGACCTGCGCCAAGCCTTCATGGCCCAGCGATGCCTGTCGTTGTTCCGCGATTGCTACAGTGCCGGCGACTATGCCAATGCCAAGGTTTTTTATGCCCAGGCCATTCGTACCGATCTTCGGTCTATCACGCGCTGGTCCTACACGCGCAAGGCCATCCGGTTGTTGTTCAAGTGAGCGCCTCGAGGTCTGACGACAATAGGTTCCAGGCCGACGGAAGCTGGGCCCGAAAGGCGCGTGAACTGGACCGCTATCGCTGGAAAGTGCTGCGCGAGCGTCACGGTCGCCTTGGCAGCCTGTTGCGACTGGCTCGTGATGTGCTGGTGGATGTCGCGACTGGACTGCGCGCCAAGGCGTGCCTGAAGCGTTCGACAGGCGCGGCACCCTGCCAAGTGCTGCTGTTGCATTCGGCACCGAAGTCCATGGCACTGCAGCGCAAGAACGTGCTGATCGATGCCCTGCGCAAGCGCGGCCATCAACTGACGGAGGCCGCGCTGCGCGCTCCCGCCGACGCGTGCGCCCAGCGCATGCTCGTGGCGCCGCCACAGGTCGTACCCCTGCGTTACCTGGTCTATGCCGCCCACGCTCAATGGCTGGTGGAAACCTATCAACCCAAAGTATTGATCAACGAACGCAATGGCAGCCTCCACGCGCCGTTCCTGCGCCTGGCGTTGGCCGCGCGGGGTGCCCGGTTGCTGCACCTGGCCCATGCCACGACGTTGGAGTCATCCCGCCGGCTGGGCATGAACGACTACGATTATTACGGCGTCTTCGGGCGCAGTTCGCTGGAAGCCTTGCAAGAGCGTCGACTGCGGTTCGGTGAGTCGACAGTGGTGCTGGTCGGTTCCTACCTTGTCGATGAAAGCTATGACCTGCCCATCGCTGATCCCTGCATCAAGACATTGTTGGTCTTGGGGGTAGGGCCCGATCGAGAAAAAGAGTCCGGTTATGAGGATACCTATCGGCTGCTGCGCGATTGGGCCGGGCGCAATCCGCATTATCGCCTGCTGTTCAAGCGCCACCCGCGCAGCAAGGCGCAATTCTGGATCGACGCGGCGACGCGATTCGCCAACATTGAGCTGCTGGATATCGACTGCTCGCTGGCACAGGCACTTGCCCAGGCCAGCGTAGTCGTCAATATCATGTCCAATGCCGGCATCGAGGCGGGGCTGGCAGGCCGGCCGGTGATACATGTGAATGCTGGCAACGATGTGGATATTTTTTCCCACGCGTTGTTCTTCGGGCCGCAAGTGCGCGACGAGCAGGCTTTTTCCCAGCAGTTGCAGGCGCTAGAGCGCGATTATACGGATTGCGTGGTCAAGGCCCGCGGCTTCGCCGATTATCACTTGGTACACGGCTCCAAGGGGTTGGCAAAGACCGTCGAGCTGGTCGATGACTTGTTGCGCGACAGGGATCCCGCGCAGGACTTCGAATTATCCAGGCTGCCTGCCGCCGGCTGACTGGCGATTCAGGTACCGAGCGCGAGCCTCAGCTCCCGTTCGTTGCAGGTCTGCTGATGGCTGAGGTAGTGCTCCAGGAACCGATTGTCCCTGAGCAGCCATTCGCGATCCTGGCGGTAGCGCAACATGTGTTTGAAGTTGCGCAGGCGCAGCCCTTTGCGCAGCGGCTTGCCATAGACCCTCAGGTCGGCGACGTCGATCAGCCCCAGGGTGTCTTCAGGTGTCAGCACGACGTTGCCCAGGTGCGCGGAGCGAAAATAGATGCCCTTCTGGTGGAGGCCAGCCATGAACTCACCGAGTCGTGCCTGAAGGTCGGCAGGGGCATCCCCGTCCAGCAATTGACGAAGGGTGCGACCAGGCAGCGGGTCGTAATGGACCGCGTCACGCTCGATGGAGGGAATGCGAAAGACCTGGCGAACCCGCGGACACTCAATGCCGCGCTCGTGCAAGGCCTGGCAGTTGTCGGCAAAGCGCCTGGCATACGGCGACCATAGCGCGGAGGTCAGCAGACGCTTGCGCCGGAACAGCTTGAGTATCGAGCCATCGACCAGGCGCAGCACTTTATCCCCTTGGCGATCGGCTTCGAGGACATCGGCACCTTCGCGCAGGTCGAGGTAAACAGTAGGGTCGAGCGTTTGCATCAAGGCTCCAAGGCTTGGCCCGATGGGAGGGGCAGCCGGGTATGTTAGCGCAGTGTGCAGGCGGCAAAAACCGCTGTGGTATAGTCGCGTCAATTTTCACCGGGGCGTTCGCCTTGTTCACGGCTCGCCTGGCGCCGTCTTTCTGGATATTCCATGACGAAAACGCTGTTCATTTCCCTGGCCAAGCACCAGGGTCTTTATTTCAATCGCTTGCTCAACGAAACCGAGCTGCAAGGTAAAGTCGTTTCTCCTCAACACATGCCCTGGCCAAGGTCTCTGCGAATCTCCAGGATTGTTTCGCGCATCGATTGGCCGAGCCTGATCGAAGAGAAATGCGAGGAGCGTCGGGTCAAGAAAAAAAACAATGGCACGCTGTATCGCCTGTTGCTACGCCTCGAACTCCTGTGGATGGCGCTGCGCGCCCAGGCCTTGCTTGACCGGGAGCGCCCCGATGCGTTGGCGTTCTGGAACGGCGCCCATCGTTACTGCCGGTTGCTGGCGGCACTGGCGCCGGCCGGTTGCAAGACCTTCTTCTTCGAAAACGGCCTGTTGCCCGACACCACTACGGTGGATCCGCGCGGCGTGAACTACCTGAACGCGGTTCCGCGCGAGGCAAGTTTCTACCTCGATTACCCGCATCCAGTGCCGGAAAGCCAAGCTGCGCCGGTGCTGATTCCTCGTGCGCCACGCAGCGCCGGACCGGCCCCGATCATGCTGCCCGCGCAGTTCGTCTTCATTCCGTTCCAGGATGATCGCGACAGTCAGGTCCGCCTGTTTTCCCCCTGGATCAGGAACATGCGCGATATGTTTGCCTTAGGCGAGCGACTCGCCGAGGAGACGGGCATGACTGTGGTGTTCAAGGAGCACCCGTCCAGCCGCGAGACCTACCCCGAGCTGCACGAGCGCACCCATGAACGCCTGCTCTTCGCCAACGGCAATGCCACGCAACAGTTGATCGAGGCCAGTCAGTTCGTGATCACGGTCAATTCGACCGTGGGGCTGGAAAGCCTGCTGCTGGGCAAGCCCGTGCTCACGCTTGGCCAAGCCTTTTTCAATATTGAAGGGCTGGTGATGCATGCCGAAAATGCCGACCAGGTCATGGCGCTGGCCCGTGGATTCCCGCAATGGCCGCTCGATGAGCGCTTGAGGCGCAACTTCCTTCATTATCTTTCCGAGAGCTACTGCATCAAGGGCAGCTGGAAAAATGCCGATCAGGCTCAATTGCAACGGGTCGCCGATCGGATTCTGAGCAGAACCTGAATGTTGAACAATATAAAAAGACTTATCGACCAGGATGTCCTGGTGGCATGGGCATCCATTGGCTTTCTGGTTCTTCTATGTGGTGCTTGGGTACTGCCGGAAAACAAGCTTTATCACCAGTTGTTGATTTTCCTGCTGTGGCTGCCTGCCTTGCTGGCGTTGTTCCGTCGGGATTTCCGGTTGTTGTTCAAGCAGCCCGAGTGCGTGTTCTACGCATTGTTCATGGCCTGGACATTGCTGGTGCTTTGGATCGAGGGAGGAGAGAACGTCCTTGGCAAGGTCAAGGTCACGATCTATGTGACACTGACGCTGTCTGGCATATTGCTGGCGGCACAGAACCGTGCATGGCGGTTCGAGTCGATGTTGCTGTATGCATCAATCGTGGGCGGTGTTTTTGCGTTGGCCTCTTGGGTCTATTTCTACCCGTTCAGCGCCCGGCCTTTCAGCGCGCGAGTACTTGCGATCGGTTTGTGGGACACCGCCATCCCTGCCGCGCATGCGGTGGGAGCCCTTGCGATCATCGGCACACTCATGTTGCAGACCAAACGTTTCAGCCCTTGGGTGATGATGCTTCTGATCATTCCTGCCTTGGGGTACGCGGTATTTTTGGGCTTCAACCAGACCCGTGGTGTATGGATCGGCCTGCTGGCCGGTCTGTTGATGGCGGGCGTGGCGCGACCGTCGCGACTGGCCGCGGCATTGATCGCTCCGGTGATTGCCGGGATCGCATTGATCGCCGTATTCGCGCCGGAAATCTTTCTGCAGCGTGGTGTGTCCTATCGTCCAGAGCTATGGGGCGCTGGCATTCGATTGATGTTGGAGCATTGGGCAACAGGGCTGGGTTTCCATGAATATCTCATTCCTGTCGCCGAAATCCGGCGACCATTCAAGCATCCCCATAACCTTTTCCTGGATACCGGTGTACGTCTCGGTGTGCCTGGCCTGATGTTGTATGGCTTGCTATGGCTGGCTGCGGGCTGGCGTGGTTGGATTTCGCGTGCGCAACCGCTGGGTCAGGTGCTGCTGATACTGTGGGTCTTCTCCGGCGTGTCATTACTGACAGATGGCATTGGCCTATGGCTCAAGCCCAACGCGGACTGGCTGATTACTTGGCTGCCCATTGCGCTGAGCATAGTATTGGCGGCTCGGGGTAACCCCGACATCAAGGTTTCCAATGGGAGTGTTCCTGCCTCCTGACCATGCGGCCGTGCCGTGAGGAGCCCTCCTGACGGCACTCCCACTCCTTCATCCTGGCTGGGCCAATGTTGCAATTGGTTCGCTGTTACAATCTGCAGCTTGTCTGTCTTTTCAAACGTGCGAGGCGCACCGAATGGCCAATTCCGACCAGCAATCGAGCATGAAGATTTACGTGCGATTGCTAAAGTACGTACTCCCGTATTGGGGCGCTTTCGCCGTCAGTATCGTTGGCTTCGTGTTGTTCGCATCCAGCCAGCCGATGCTGGCGGACATGCTCAAGCATTTTCTCGACGCACTGCAAAAGCCCAATGACACCCAGTTCATGGGTGTGTCGCTGGTACTGGGGGTGCCGCTGCTGATCGTGCTGATCGCGGTCTACCAGGGTATCGGTTCTTTCCTGGGCAACTACTACCTGGCCAAGGTCGCCCGGGGTGTGGTCCATGACCTGCGTTGCGCGTTGTTCGATAACCTGCTGACCTTGCCTAACCGCTACTTCGACAACCACAACTCCGGTCACCTGATTTCCCGCATTACCTACAACGTGACCATGGTCACCGGCGCCGCCACCGATGCCATCAAGGTCGTCATCCGGGAGGGGTTGACCGTGGTGTTCCTGTTTGGCTACCTGCTCTACAGCAACTGGAAAATGACCCTGGTGTTGCTGGCGATCCTGCCGGTCATTGCCCTGCTGGTGAGCAGCGCGAGCAAGAAATTCCGCAAGCAAAGCAAGAAAATCCAAGTGGCGATGGGCGATGTGACCCATGTGGCGTCGGAAACCATCCAGGGTTACCGCGTGGTGCGCAGCTTCGGTGGCGAAAGCTATGAGATCGAACGTTTTCACAAGGCCAGTGCCGATAACATGAACCGCAGCCTGGGCATGACGCGCACCCAGTCGATCTACACGCCGATGCTGCAACTGGTGATCTACATCGGCATGGCCGTGTTGATGTACCTGGTGCTTTACCTGCGTGGCGATGCCTCGGCAGGTGAGCTGGTGGCCTATATCACCGCCGCCGGCTTGCTTCCCAAGCCTATCCGCCAGTTGTCGGAAGTCAGCGCCACGATCCAGAAAGGGCTTGCCGCGGCGGAGAGCATTTTCGAGCAACTCGACGAAGAGCCTGAAGTCGATACGGGTACCCAGGAGATGGCCCGGGTCAATGGTCGACTGGAAGTGCGCAACCTGAGCTTCCAGTACCCAGGCACGGAAAAACTCGTGCTCGACGATATCTCCTTTACCGCCGAAGAGGGCCAGATGATCGCCCTGGTAGGGCGCTCGGGCAGCGGCAAGTCGACCCTTGCCAACCTCATCCCGCGTTTCTATCACCACGACAAGGGGCAGATCCTGCTCGATGGCGTGGATGTCGAGCAATACCGGCTGAACAACCTGCGTCGACACATTGCCTTGGTGAACCAGCAGGTCACGCTGTTCAACGACAGCGTGACGAACAACATTGCCTATGGCGATCTCGCCGGTGCACCGTTCGAAGATGTCCGCAGGGCGGCCGAAGATGCCTATGCCGCCGAATTCATCGAGCAGATGCCGCAGGGCTACGACACGCTGGTGGGCGAGAACGGCGTGCTGCTTTCCGGTGGTCAGCGCCAGCGCCTGGCGATTGCCAGGGCGTTGCTCAAGAACGCTCCGCTGTTGATCCTCGATGAGGCGACATCGGCCCTGGACACGGAGTCCGAGCGCCACATCCAGGCCGCCCTGGACCAGGTGATGAAAGGACGCACCACGCTCGTCATTGCCCACCGGTTGTCGACGATTGAAAAAGCCGACCTGATCCTGCTGATGGACAAGGGGCGTATCGTCGAGCGTGGCACCCACGCCGAGCTGTTGGCGCTGAATGGCTTCTATGCACGCCTGCACGAAAAGGATTTCGTCGAGGGCGCCGACGAGCCGGCGAAGGAGTCCTTCGTTTGATCCTGAGTTACTGGCGGGCCTGGCGAGAAAGCGGGTGGACCCCGATAGACGCAGCGACTTATGCCCAAGCCTGGCATCAGTTCGGCGGCAGCGTGGCGACACACCCCGATGTGGTCGAGCGCCTGGCCGGGCTGGTGGGTATTCCGGTGCGCTACCTGGGATGGCTCGTCGATGGCCAACTGCACGCCGCCATGCCCACCTGGGGGCGGCATGTGGCGCTAGCCAAGGATGTGCTCAAGCGTGAGGGCAAGCGTGGCATGCTCGACCTGGGCAATTCCGAGGTCATCCTGCCCGTCAGCCAAGGCGCCCAGGTTCGCCTGCGGCACCGTGTGCGGTATGTGTCCGAACTCAATGCCCCGCACGTCACTGGCCTCGTCGAGCAACCGGAAGGCCTGGCGCTGGCGCGTGAGCCAGAGGACTACAGCAAGAAGTTCCGCTACAACCAGCGCCGCGAACAGCGGCTGCTGGAAGACGCGGGGGGCAGTATCCGGCCCATGCTCGAACTGACCCCCGGCGAACAGGCCGCAGTGTATGCCGACCTGTTCCAGCGTCGCTGGAATTTCGAAGTCCCGGGCAAGACGCATCTGGCCGAGGTGTTCAGCCTGATGCGCGAATTCATGACCGGGTCGCTGATTTATCTGAATGACGAACCGGTGGCGATCCAGATTCTGTATCGGGTCGAGGCGCCCGGCTGGTTCAGCCTGGAATACATCAATGGCGGGGTTGATCCGCAGAGCCGCGACTTCAGTCCGGGCAGCGTGCTCAGCTTCGTCAACACCCAGGCCGAGTGGGAACTCGCCCGGGCAGCGGGCAAGCCGCTGCGCTACTCGTTCGGCCGCGCCGATCGCGAATACAAGGATCGCTGGTGCAACCGGGTTCCGGTCTATCAGGTTTGAGGGAGCACACGCAGCCCATGAGAGAGAGAAGAGAACCGTGAGCGCACGCAAGCAGCAACTGCTCAAACGCCATCGTCAACGCAAGCGCCTGGTACTCGCTGGCGTGCTGCTGGCGGCGCTGGTGCTCGGCTTTACGGTTTCGTGGTGGTCGTTGCCGGTATTTCTCCTGCTGGTCTGGGTTGCCCACGAAGCCTGGTTCTCCGACCATCTGTTCTATGCCCCGGGGGACGATTATCGCTATGACTTCCCGCCAGGTACGCCTCGGTTTCCCGTCAGTTTGATGGGGGGGAAGCTGCAACTCACGGGTGAATTCGATGCCGGGCAGACGCTGATCTTGCAGGTACGGGTAAAAAGCCATTGGCTGGGACGCTTCCTCGACCCCCAAGTCTGGATTGGAGATGATCGCCAGGATCTCGAACGGGGCGTTTTCGGCGAGCGTTTTCTCAACCTGTCCGGACAAGGTTCGGCACTCGCGGATGGCACCCTGGCATTGCGCGGACGTTTTTGCAGCGTTGCCCCGCAGGCTACGTTGCATGTGCTGAGCAATCCGGATTTCGGCCAGCAGCGCCTGCTCATCGTCGCGCCCCATGCCGATGACGCCGAACTGGCTGCCTTCGGGCTGTACAGCCGTGCCAGCGATGTGGCTATCGTGACGCTGACCCAAGGGGAAATCGAAGCCGAGCGCTATCGCGACATGGGCCTGGACCCCGCCGAGGCCGCTCGTCTCAAGGGGCGCTTGCGCAGTTGGGACAGCCTGGCCGTGCCGTTATGGGGGGGCGTGGCGCAACAGCAATGCGTGCAGCTGGGTTATTACTGCCTGCAGTTGGAAGCCATGGCGAAGGCACCCGACCAAGGCTTCGGCTCGCGGGAGTCAGGCGAGAGCGATATCCGCCAGGTCCGCAGGTTCAATGCCTTGAGCCTGCCGGGTGACAGTGATGGCTTGCCGACGTGGCGCAACCTGGTGGCCGACCTGGCACGTCTGCTCGAACATCACCGGCCCGAGGTGTTGTTGACGCCGCATCCCGAGCTGGACCCGCACAGCGATCATGTCGCCAGCACCCGAGCGCTGATGGAGGCGATCGAGCTCAGTGCCTGGCGGCCGCGGACCTTGCTGCTCTATGCCAATCATCTGCACGACAACGACCGCTGGCCGATGGGGCCGGCAGGCCATGGCATTGCGCTGCCGCCGGCCATAGAACCCTTGCCGGCCGATGGGTTGTGGAGTCCGTCACTGGACGCTTCCACCCTTATGGACAAGGCCATGGCCCTGGGCATGCAACATGACTTGCAGGGGCGTCCTCCGTTCAAGCGGCGTTTGCGCCGCGCCATCCAGCGCCTGCTGGCCGGGCGCCGCTGGCCGCGCACCGGAGAAGACGAATTCTTCCGCAAGGCGGTCCGGCGGCATGAGCTTTTCTGGGTTCGGCACTTGGACACCTCGTTGCAGGATGATCGCCAGGCCAGCCGCTCCTGATTCGTTGACGTGCCCGAGCCCGCCTGTGCTTTACTTTTGAGCAGCCGGTAGAGTTGGGAGATGCTTGATTCATGGAAAAGATGTCAAAGGTATCGACACATCAACAGAATTCGCCTCACGCCTCGACGGTTTCCCCCGAGGCCAGGGCCGCGATCAAACGTCAACAACCGCTATGCGTCTGGCTGACCGGGCTTTCCGGGGCGGGGAAGTCGACACTGGCCAATGCGCTGGAAGTGCGGCTGCACGAGCAGGGGCTTCACACCTGCCTGCTTGACGGTGACAACCTGCGCCGGGGTTTGTGCAGCGACCTGGGCATGACGCCTGAAGCGCGCAATGAGAATATCCGACGCATCGCCGAGGTGGCGCGGTTGATGGTCGACGCAGGGCTGATTGTCATCGTTGCGGCCATCTCACCCTTTCGATCCGACCGTGAGGCGGCGCGCCAGTTGTTTCCCGAGGGTAGCTTCCTGGAAATCTATGTCAGCACGTCCTTTGAGGTCTGTGCCCAGCGGGATCCAAAGGGGCTTTATCGGGAAGCGCGTGCCGGCCGCTTGAAGAATTTCACTGGCCTCGACAGCCCGTATGAAGCTCCCCTGGCCCCCGAGGGCAATATCGACACGGACGGCCTGGCGCTGAGCGAGGCCTGCGAGCGCTTGTTGGCATTGGTACGGCGTTGCCCCTGAAAGCGGCTATTGCATCCGGTTGCAGCCGTGCAAGAGCCTTCCTCAACCCTGTGCTAATATCGCGCCCCTGTTCATTTTGTATGTGGGATGCTCCATGAAGTTGTCCATGCCGCGATTCGATCAAGCCCCTGTATTGGTGGTCGGCGATGTCATGCTCGACCGCTACTGGCATGGCGGTACCTCACGGATCTCTCCTGAGGCGCCGGTACCGGTGGTCAAGGTCGAACACATCGAGGACCGCCCCGGTGGTGCCGCCAACGTGGCCTTGAACATCGCTGCCCTCGGCGCGCCAGCGTCCCTGGTGGGCGTGACCGGTGACGACGAGGCCGCCGACAGCCTGACCAACAGTCTCAAGGGGGCGGGCGTACGCGCGATATTCCAGCGCGTTGCGCACCAGCCGACCATCGTCAAGCTGCGGGTCATGAGCCGTCACCAGCAACTGCTGCGTATCGATTTCGAAGAACCGTTCGCCACCGATCCGTTGGCCCTCGGTGCCGAGGTCGACAAGCTGCTCGAAGGCGTCAAGGTCCTGGTGTTGTCGGACTACGGCAAAGGCGCGTTGAAAAACCACCAGTCGCTGATCCAGGCCGCCCGTGCCCGTGGCATCCCGGTCCTGGCCGATCCCAAGGGCAAGGATTTTTCCATCTATCGGGGCGCCAGCCTGATCACGCCGAACCTCAGCGAGTTCGAAACCATCGTTGGCGGTTGCGTCGATGAACACGAATTGGTGAGCAAAGGCGCGCAGTTGATGCAAGACCTCGACCTCGGTGCCTTGCTGGTGACCCGTGGCGAACACGGCATGACCTTGCTGCGCCCCGACCACCCGGCGTTGCACCTGCCGGCCCGTGCCCGTGAAGTGTTCGACGTGACGGGTGCTGGCGACACGGTGATTTCTACCCTGGCCGCGGCGATCGCTGCCGGCGAGGAATTGCCCCACGCGGTGGCCTTGGCGAACCTGGCGGCAGGCATTGTCGTCGGCAAGCTTGGCACGGCCGCCATCAGCGCCCCCGAGCTGCGTCGCGCCATCCAGCGCGAGGAAGGCTCCGAGCGCGGCGTGCTGGGCCTGGAGCAGTTGCTGCTGGCGGTGGACGACGCCCGCGCCCATAACGAAAGCATTGTCTTCACCAACGGTTGCTTCGACATCCTGCACGCCGGCCACGTGACCTACCTCGAGCAGGCCCGGGCCCAGGGCGATCGCCTGATCGTCGCGGTCAATGACGATGCCTCCGTCAGCCGTCTCAAAGGCCCCGGGCGTCCGATCAACAGCGTCGACCGGCGCATGGCGGTCCTGGCTGGCCTGGGCGCGGTGGACTGGGTGATCAGTTTCAGCGAGGGCACTCCGGAAAACCTGCTGCGCCAGGTCAAGCCGGATGTGCTGGTCAAGGGCGGTGACTACGGGATCGATCAGGTCGTGGGCGCGGACATCGTCACGGCCTACGGCGGTACCGTGAAAGTGTTGGGGCTGGTGGAAAACAGCTCGACGACGGCGATTGTGGAAAAGATCCGCAATAACTGAGCCTGTGTACTGCAGCCAGCTTGCTTTTTGTGGCGAGGGAGCTTGCTCCCGCTTGGGTGCGAAGCGCCCATAAAAAATGGGATTGCTGCGCAACCCAGCGGGAGCAAGCTCCCTCGCCACAAAAGCGCTCTGAGTCGTGTGGTTTCTAACGAGCCACCTTGCGCGGCACGATCTTCTTGAGCAACTGCCGGGCCTTGCCCTTGAGTCGGGTCAGGCCCGACTCCTTGCCCGGTGGCGTCAGCCCTTGCTGGCGCAGCCAATCCTTCCAGCGAATCCGCTCGTCGCGCACCAGCCAGCCGTCCTGCCGGGCGAAACTTTCCGCCAGGTACAGGCCACGGGTGCTGGCCGGGTGCAGTTGATCCTTTTTCAAGGTGTACAGCTCGGGCAAGGGCTGCCCGTCCTGCAGGGGCATCAGGTACAGGTCCGGGCGCTTGCGGTCCAGGCGGGCCACCAGTTGGTCACCTTCCAAGCGTTCATCGACGTGAAACAGGCTCAGGGACTTGGCTTCCTTGGGCACATCCAGGCGCAAGTCATAAATCAATTGCAGCGATGCCGTCGGCAGGTGCACGTAGGCCCGTGGCCGCTCGATCAGTTGCAGGTTGGCGCTGCGCACCGGGCGGGCCGAGCCCGACAGCGGCGTCAGGCGAAACGGCAAAGCTTCGCGGTAATGCAGGGCCGTAGCGTAGGGGGCCGGCAGCCAGGTGTCGTTGAAGCGTCCACCCAGCCAGCCTTCAGGGGTTTCCAGCAGGCACTCTTCGGCAATTTCGCTGATGGCGGTGAGCAGCGGCAGGTTCAGTTCGTGGGCCGGGACATAGCCGGAAATCAGCTTGAGCACCACGTCGCCGCGATCCTGCCGACGCTGGCGCACCAGCACCCAATAATCGCGGTTCTGCCAATGCAGCGTCAGGCGTACCGAGACGCCCAGGTTGGCCAGCTCCAGGGAAAAACGCTCGGCATCGGCCACCGCGACAGGGCGGCGGCGCTGCAAGGTCTGGGCGAAATTCAGCGGCATCCCGACACTCTGGTAAGTCAGGCCTTCGGGGGTCGCTTCGACGAACAGGGGCAGGGTCTTGAAGTTGCTTGGGTTCTTTCTGATGAGCGTACGCGGCATGTCGGCTCCTTCCTTCAGGCCGCGTAGGGCGGCGTCAGTGTTTACGCAGGACCGTGGCGACGGTCGCGACGTTGTGGGCGAGGTGCAGCGGATTGATGGTGCCGACAATAGCACTGGCGACCCCAGGATGCTCAAACAACAGTTCGAAACTGGCGCGAACCGGGTCTACCCCGGGGCTCAGGCAGACGTGGCCGCTGGCCAGGGCTTTTTTCACCAGGATCGCTTTGCCGTGTTTGCTGGCGTAGTCAATGACAGCCTTTTCGTTTCGTTCGTTCAGATTGTAGGTGACCATCGCGCAATCGCCTTGCTCCAAGGCTTTGAGGCCGCCGTCGACGGTCTTGCCGGAAAAACCGAAGCCGCCGATCTTGCCCTCGCGCTTGAGCGCCGCCAGCGTCGGGTAGACCTCGCTGTCGTTGAGGATCGCCAGGTCGTTGCCGTCGGAATGCACCAGGATCAGGTCGATATAGTCGGTTTCCAGGCGCTTGAGGCTGCGCTCCACCGAGAGTCGGGTATGGGCGGCGCTGAAGTCGTGGCGCGACTGGCCGTCACTGAATTCTTCGCCGACCTTGCTCACAATCACCCAGTCCTGGCGTTGGCCACGCAGCAGCGGGCCAAGGCGTTCTTCACTGCGGCCGTAAGCCGGCGCGGTGTCGATCAGGTTGATGCCCAGGTCACGCGCCAGCTTGAGCAGCATGCGCGCTTCGTTGTCATCGGGAATCTGAAAACCGTTGGGGTATTTGACGCCCTGGTCGCGGCCCAGCTTGACGGTGCCCAGGCCCAGGGGGGAAACCCGCGGGCCGTTATGGCCGAGGGGGCGATAGAGGTCATGCAGGGTCGCTTGGATCATGGCAGCAGTTGCTCCCAGGCGGGTACGCCCATGGGCGGCTTCGGCAGGTCCGGCAGCGGGGTCGGGTGACTGGGTTGGATGCCATCGCGTTGCAGCGCGTTGAACACCCGATCGGCGAAGTCCGGGGCCAGGGCCAGTTTGGTCGGCCAGCCCACCAGCAGGCGCTCCTGCTCGGCGAGGAAGGCGTTATCCGGGCGGGTCAGGCCTGATTGCAGCGGTTCGGCGCGGTCAACCCGTAGCGTGGCCCATTGCGCGGTGCTGAGGTCGACCCAGGGCAACAGTTGGCCGAGTTCTTTCTGGGCGGCGGCGATCTGTGCCGCAGGCTCGCGGGCGACGGCATCGCCTTCGGCAAGGTCGCCCCCCAGGTACCAGACCCATTGGCCATCGGCGGCGGGATGGGTGGTCACGGTGACGCGTGGCTTCGGTCCGCCGCCCAGGCAATGGGCGTAAAGCGGCTTGAGGCTCGGTCCCTTGACCAGGACCATGTGCAACGGCCGGGTCTGCATGGCCGGTTTGTCCAGGCCCAGGGCCTTGAGCAGGTCGGCGGTGCCCGCGCCCGCGCTGAGGATAATGCGCTGGGCACGGATCTCGCGGTCGTCGACCTTCAGCCCGACCAGCTCACCGGCTTCGCGCAGTGGCTCGATGCGCTGCCCGGCCAACAGGCTGTCGCCGGCCAGTTCCGCCAGGCGCGCGATCAGGCTGGGGACATCGACCACCAGTTCGGCCAGGCGATAGACCTTGCCCTTGAAGCGCTTGTCTTGCAGGGCCGGCGGCAGTTGGTCGCCCTTGACCTGATCCACTCGTCCGCGCACGGCCTTGCTGGCGAAGAAGCTGGTGAGGTTGCCGGCCAGGGTGCCCGGGGACCAGAGGTAATGGGCGTCGGACAGCATGCGTACGCCGGACAGGTCCAGCTCGCCTTCACCTTTCAGGGCTTCGCGCCAGCGGCGCGGCATGTCGGCGATGGCTTCCGAGGCCCCGGTCAGGGCGCCATGCAACGCGTACTTGGCGCCGCCATGGATGATGCCCTGGGATTTGACACTCTGCCCGCCGCCGAGGCTGGCGCTTTCCACCAGCACAGTCGAGAACCCCTGGCGACGCAGGCGGGCGTTCAGCCAGAGGCCGGCGACGCCTGCGCCGACAATCAGAATGTCGGTGGAAATAACGGATGGCATGAGCGACCTCAGTGTTCAAGACGAGGGCGCAGTATACAGACTCGCTGCGCAGGGCATTTGTTGGCGATCAACGTCGGCCACATGGGAGCAAAGCTTTTGTGGCGAGGGAGCTTGCTCCCGCTGGATCGCGCAGCGGTCCCAAGCTTTTTGGGGCTGCTGCGCAGCCCAGCGGGAGCAAGCTCCCTCGCCACAAGTGCGTTCCAGCTCAATATCGGTGTGTTCCAACTCAATGGCAGTGTTTTCAGTGCCCAGCAGTCTTGGAAAAGAGTTGGATCACGACAACCCCAAGAACAATCAACGCCATCCCCAGCATCGCTGGCACGTCCAGCTTCTGCCCGTAGATGAACAGCGCCGCCACGCTGACCATGACGATTCCCAGCCCGGCCCAGACTGCATAAGCCACGCCCACCGGTACGGTGCGCACCACCAGCGTCAGCATCCAGAACGCAATGCCGTAGCCAACGATGACCAGCAGCAAGGGCAGGGGTGTGCTCAGGCCCTTGATCGCTTTCATCGAAACGGTGGCGATCACTTCGGCGCAGATGGCAATGGCCAGGTAGTAGTAGGCGTTCATGGGCGATTCCTCTTTGACGGTTGCATCTTTCGATGGGGCCCATTCTAGAGATCACCCAGATGCGGTAAAGTCATTACCTATCTGTATTGGAGATAGGTTGAGCCATGAACGTGCAGTGGAACCTGGAGCAATTGCGGTTGTTTGCCGAAGTTGCCGAGAAACGTTCGTTTTCCGCCGTGGCCCGGGACCAGCGCAAGGCGCAATCGGCCATCAGCAGCGCGATTGCCTTGTTGGAGGACGACTTGGGGGTGAGCCTGTTCGACCGCAGCAGCGGTCGCCAGCCTAAACTCACCGATGCGGGCGTGGCGCTGCTTGAGGAGGCCAGGGAAGTGCTGCGCCAGTGCGAGCGCCTCAATGGTCGCGCCCTGGCCTTGATGCGCGGGCAGGAGGCGTCGCTACGCCTGGCCCAGGACGAGGCCATGCCTTATCAGCCGGTCATCGACAGCCTGGCGGCCCTGGCCGAGCAATTCCCCACCCTCGAAGTGCAACTGGCTAGCGCCGCCCAGGGCGATGTGGCGCGCAAGCTGGTGGAGCGGCGCGCCGACCTCGGCTTGCTGTTCTATCACGACCAGATCCCCGAGGCGCTGGAACGCCGGGTGCTGGGCAGCGTCGAGATGGTCACGGTGTGTAGCCGGGGCCATCCTTTGGCGAACCATGCGTATGTGAGCTGCCGGGACATGGCCCGGCACCGCCAGTTACTGATGGCGACCCAATCGAGTGTCTATCCCGGTAGCGAGCAGGCCAGCCCGCAGGTGTGGCGGGCCGACAGTTTCTATGTGTTGGCCGAATGGCTGAGGAGTGGCCTGGGCTGGGCGTGGCTGCCACGGCATGTTGTGCAATACCCGGCGTACCTGGGAGATATGATCGAGCTCAACAGCGAATGGACCCCGCCGGCCCTGGTGGTGGAACTGGTCTGGCGCCGCGATGAACCCCTGGGCCCGGCCGCTCGTTGGCTGGCGGAACGTTTTGCCGTGCAGTTGCAGGCGATCGGCTGAAAAACCGATAAACTCCGCCGCCATGAACAGAACTCTCTATAGCGCGTTGTTTTATCTGGGGCTGCCACTGGTAGCGATTCGGCTGTGGCTGCGGGCCCGCAAGGCGCCGGCTTATGCCCGGCGCATTGGCGAGCGGTTCTCCTGGGGGCTGCCGGTCATGGTCCCGGGGGGCATCTGGGTGCACGCGGTGTCGGTGGGCGAGAGCATTGCCGCCGCGCCGATGATCCGCGCCTTGCTGCAACGTTATCCACAGCTGCCAATCACTGTCACTTGCATGACGCCCACCGGATCGGAGCGGATCCGGGCGCTGTTCGCCAACGAGCCGCGCATCCAGCATTGCTATCTGCCTTATGACTTGCCGTGTGCGGCCAAGCGTTTTCTCGACCGGGTGCGTCCATCCCTGGCGGTGATCATGGAAACCGAGCTGTGGCCCAATCACATTCACCAATGCGCCCGGCGCGGCATTCCCGTGGCCCTGGCCAACGCGCGGTTATCTGAGCGTTCGGCGCGGGGTTATGCCCGCTTTCCCAAGCTCACCCGGCCGATGCTCGCCGAGATGAGCCTGTTCGCCGTACAGACGGAAGCCGAGGCCGAGCGTTTTCGCCAATTGGGGGCTCGGGCGGAAACTGTCGAGGTCACCGGCTCGATCAAGTTCGACCTGACCATCGACCCGCAGCTGCTTGAAAGTGCCAGTGCCTTGCGCCGTGAGTGGCAGGCGGTGGACCGCCCGGTGTGGATCGCCGCCAGCACCCATGAGGGTGAGGACGAAGTGGTACTGGCCGCCCATCGTCGGCTGCTCGACAGTTATCCCGATGCGTTGCTGATCCTGGTGCCGCGTCACCCCGAGCGCTTCGACTCAGTGCATCAACTGTGTGTAAGCGAGGGGCTGGTCACGGTGCGGCGCTCCAGTGGGCAACCGGTTACCGCCCAGGCTTCGGTGTTGCTCTGCGACACCATGGGCGAGCTGCTGTTTCTCTATGCGTTGGCCGACAGCGCGTTTGTCGGTGGCAGCCTGGTGCCCAATGGCGGGCACAACCTGCTCGAACCGGCGGCCCTGGCGAAACCGGTGCTCAGTGGGCCGCACCTGTTCAACTTCCTCGAAATCGCCGCGCAACTGCGTGCCGCTGGTGCGCTGGCCGAAGTGGAGGATGCCGAGAGCCTGGCCCTGGCGGTCCAGCGCCTGTTCGAACTGCCCCGGGACGCCCAGCGCATGGCCGAGGCGGGGCTTGCGGTGATGCGCCGCAATCAGGGCGCGTTGCAGCGGTTGCTGGAGGGGTTAGGGCGGTTGCTCGGCTGAGCTGTTGTGGCGAGGGAGCTTGCTCCCGCTCGGCTGCGAAGCAGCCGCTAACCGGTCATCACGATTCTGACTGACAGAGCGCGGTGACTGGTTTTGGGCCTGCTTCGCAGGCCAGCGGGAGCAAGCTCCCTCGCCACAGGTAGGTCGCCCCACCACAGGAAGCCCTCGTTGCCAGTGAGGACGGTAGGTTATTGCGCTGGTCGCGAGCGCAACTGCTGTGCCGCGGCCTGTGCCAAGTCCGGCGGCAGGAAGTCCTTGTCCGGGTTGTAGTCGGGCTTGAGGTAGCGGGACAGGGCTTGCAGGTCCTCCGGACTCAACGTCCCGGCGGCCTGCTTGAGGCGCAGGTTGTCCAGGATGTAGTCATACCGGGCGTTGTTGTAGTCGCGCACCGAGGTGTACAGCTGGCGCTGGGCGTCCAGCACATCGACGATATTCCGAGTGCCCACCTGGTAGCCGATTTCCGTGGCGTCCACCGCGCTCTGGTTGGAGATGATCGATTGGCGCCGGGCCTGGACCTGTTCCACATCGGTGTTCACCGCGCGATGCAGGTTGCGGGTGTTTTCCACCACCTGACGGCGCAGGGCTTCGCGTTGCTGCTCGGTCTGGGTGAGTTGCGAATAGGACTCGCGAACCTGGGAGCTGGTCAGCCCGCCGCTGTAGATCGGAATACTCAATTGCAGGCCGATGGTGCGTTGCTCCGCGTCGCCACCGTAGCGCTGGCCGGTGGGGCTCGGGTTGGTAAAGCCGAGGCCGTCGTTGTCACCTTTGCGGTACTGGGCGACTGCATCGAGGGTCGGCGCGTGGCCGGCCTTGCGCTGGCGCAAGGTGTCTTCGGCGGCGTCGACGGCGTAATTGCTGGCCAGCAGGTTGAGGTTCTGCTTGGCGGCAGTGTCTACCCAGGCCTTGGCGTCGTTGGGCGCCGGCGGCAGGATCGGCAGGGTGTGGACGACGCCCTGGATCGAGTTGTACTGGCGGTTGGTCAGGGTGATCAGCGCTTCGAAGGCATCTTCGACCTGGCGTTGCGCAATGATCCGGTTGGCCCGCGCGGTATCGTAGCTGGCCTGGGATTGCAGCACGTCGGTCTTGTCCGACAGGCCCACGTCGAAACGTTCGTTGGACTGGTCGAGCTGGCGCTTGAACGCGGCTTCCTCGGCCTTGGTCGAGGCCAGGTTGTCCTGGCTGCGCAGCACATTGAAATAGGCTTCGGCACTTTGCAGGATCAGGTTCTGCTCGGTGGCAGACAGCTGCAGCGATGCCTGCTCATTGACCGATTTGGCCGCTTGCAGTTGGAACCAGCGGTCGGCGCGGAAAATCGGCTGGGACAGCGTGGCCTGGTAGACCGTGGAGCTGCGGGTGGCGGTCATCGCCGGTTGGTCGAGCTCGGTACGGGTGTTGTTCAGGTCGGCGCCGGCCGAAAGGTTGGGCAGCAGCCCGGCGCGGGCCTGGGGCACCACTTCCTTCTGGGCGCCATACTGGGCGCGGGCGGCGGCCAGGTCGGCGTTGTTGTCCACCGCTTCCTGGTACACGCTGACCAGGTCGGTCAGGGTGGATAAAGGCGCTTCGGCGGCCCAGGCCATTCCATTGGACGCACAAGACACGGCGAGGGCCAGTGAGAGTTTGCGCAGCATGAGGCGATCCCTACGTTCAAATTGAATGCGCATAACAGGCGCGCGGCGTAGCGAGTGTAGTTGCGCCTGGGCACGGCAACAATCCTGTATATGCGCCATTCATCACGCCTTTTGCCCGGGCGATGGCGTTCTGTCGTGGTTGTGTCTAGACTGGCCGGGTTCTTGTCGGGGTGCCTTGCTATGAGGCTGAGATCGAATAATTTCGGATCCCGTTGAACCTGATCAGGTTAGCGCCTGCGTAGGGAACAAGATTTCTCGTCACCCGGCGAGTCCTCTTGTGCTTCGTCCGGGATGTCGTTCGACCCTTGAACGCACTCGAGCAGCAAGCACAGCGTCCGCACTTCCGTGCAGGGACGCGTCCATTCGTTACAGGTTCGCTCCGACAAAAATCCACTGCCTGGATGTGTGTCTGGAGAGCCCGTGATGACGATAAAATCAAAAAACGCGACCAACCTCAGTGAATCGGCCCAGGTCGATCAACAATCGGTTCAGCCCTTTACCCGCTCGCAAAAAATCTACGTCCAGGGCAGCCGCCCGGATATCCGCGTGCCCATGCGCGAAATCAGCCTCGACGTGACCCCCACCGACTTCGGCGGCGAAATCAACGCGCCGGTGGTGGTCTACGACACCTCGGGTCCGTACACCGACCCGAACGTGATCATCGACGTGCGCAAAGGCCTGGCCGATGTGCGCTCGCCATGGATCGAAGCCCGTGACGACACCGAGCGCCTGGCAGGCCTGAGTTCCAACTTCGGCCAGGAGCGCCTGGCCGACCCCGAGCTGACCAAGCTGCGCTTCGCCCACGTGAACAATCCGCGTCGCGCCAAGCCGGGTGCCAACGTCAGCCAGATGCACTACGCGCGCAAAGGCATCATCACCGCCGAGATGGAATACGTCGCCATCCGCGAAAACATGAAGCTTGAAGTCGCCCGCGCCGCTGGCCTGCTTGACCAGCAACACGCCGGCCACAGCTTCGGTGCCAGCGTGCCGAAGGTCATCACCGCGGAATTCGTGCGTGACGAAATCGCCCGGGGCCGCGCGATCATCCCGGCCAACATCAACCACACCGAACTGGAACCGATGATCATCGGCCGTAACTTCCTGGTGAAGATCAACGGCAACATCGGCAACAGTGCGCTGGGTTCGTCCATCGAAGAAGAAGTGGCGAAGCTGACCTGGGGTATCCGTTGGGGTTCGGACACGGTCATGGACCTGTCCACCGGCAAGCACATCCATGAAACCCGCGAGTGGATCATCCGTAACTCGCCCGTGCCGATCGGCACCGTGCCGATCTACCAGGCCCTGGAAAAAGTCGGCGGCGTGGCCGAAGACCTGACCTGGGAACTGTTCCGCGACACGCTGATCGAGCAGGCCGAGCAGGGCGTCGACTACTTCACCATCCACGCCGGCGTGTTGCTGCGTTATGTGCCGATGACCGCCAAGCGCGTCACCGGTATCGTCAGCCGTGGTGGTTCGATCATGGCCAAGTGGTGCCTGGCGCACCACAAGGAAAACTTCCTCTACACCCATTTCGAAGACATCTGCGAAATCATGAAGGCCTACGACGTCAGCTTCTCGCTGGGCGATGGCCTGCGTCCGGGCTCGATTGCCGATGCCAATGACGAAGCGCAGTTCGGCGAGCTGGAAACCCTCGGCGAGCTGACCAAGATCGCCTGGAAGCACGACGTGCAATGCATGATCGAAGGCCCTGGCCATGTGCCGATGCAGTTGATCAAAGAGAACATGGACAAGCAGCTCGAGTGCTGCGACGAGGCGCCGTTCTACACCCTCGGCCCGCTGACCACCGACATCGCGCCGGGCTACGACCACATCACCTCGGGCATCGGTGCGGCGATGATCGGCTGGTTCGGTTGCGCCATGCTTTGCTACGTCACGCCGAAGGAACACCTCGGCTTGCCGAACAAGGACGACGTCAAGACCGGGATCATCACCTACAAGATCGCCGCCCACGCCGCCGACCTTGCCAAGGGCCACCCGGGCGCGCAGATCCGCGACAACGCCTTGAGCAAGGCGCGTTTCGAGTTCCGTTGGGAAGACCAGTTCAACCTCGGCCTCGACCCGGACACCGCCCGCTCGTATCACGACGAAACCCTGCCGAAGGACTCGGCCAAGGTGGCGCATTTCTGCTCGATGTGCGGGCCGAAATTCTGCTCGATGAAAATCACCCAGGAAGTGCGCGAGTACGCGGCGAACCAGCGCATTGAAGCGGTGGATGTCGATGTCGCCCAGGGCTTGGCGGAGCAGGCTGAGCGGTTCAAGAAGGAAGGTAGTCAGCTTTACAAGAAAGTCTGACCTGGGCGGCACTCACCTGTGGCGAGGGAGCTTGCTCCCGCTGGCCTGCGAAGCGGGCCCAAAACCAGTCACCGCGTTCTGGCAATCAGAATTGTGGTGGCCGGTTTGGCGGCTGCTTCGCAGCCGAGCGGGAGCAAGCTCCCTCGCCACAAGGATGATCCGCGCCCCAAAACAATAATCTGCCCTGAGATATCTCTGTGAACATCCAACCCAGCACCTACTCCCCCGACACCGCCGTGCCCCTGGACAAACGCGTCTTCGGCGCCCGCGATCTGTTTTCCCTGTGGTTCTCCCTCGGCATCGGCCTGATGGTCTTGCAGGTCGGTGCCTTGCTCGCGCCGGGCCTGGGCCTGAGCGGTTCGTTGCTGGCGATTTTCCTCGGCACGCTGGTGGGCGTCCTGCTGCTGGCGGCGGTCGGGGTGATCGGCAGCGACACTGGCCTGTCGGCCATGGCCGCGCTGAAGCTCAGCCTCGGCAGCAAGGGCGCGAGCGTGCCGGCGGTATTGAACCTGCTGCAGCTGATCGGCTGGGGCTCGTTCGAAATCATCGTCATGCGTGACGCCGCCAGCCTGCTCGGTGGCCGGGCTTTCAGCGAAGGCAGCCTGGGTTCGAACCCACTGCTGTGGACGCTGTTCTTCGGCGCCCTGGCCACTTTGCTCGCCGTGAGCGGGCCGCTGACCTTTGTGCGCAAGGTTCTGCGCAAGTGGGGCATCTGGTTGCTGCTGGCGGCTTGCATCTGGTTGACCTGGAACCTGTTCGCCAAGGCTGACCTGGCCGCGCTGTGGGTCCAGGCGGGCGATGGTTCGATGCCGTTGGCGGTGGGGTTCGATATCGCCATCGCGATGCCGCTGTCGTGGTTGCCGCTGATCGCCGACTACTCGCGTTTCGGCAAGCGCGCCAAAAACGTCTTCGGCGGTACGGCGGTGGGCTTCTTCATCGGCAATTTCTGGCTGATGAGCCTGGGCGTAGCCTACACCCTGGCGTTTGCCCCAAGCGGTGAAGTCAACGCGTTGCTGCTGGCCCTGGCGGGTGCTGGATTGGGTATTCCGCTGCTGCTGATTCTGCTGGACGAGTCGGAAAATGCCTTCGCCGACATCCACTCGGCGGCGGTATCGACGGGCATGCTGTCGGGGTTGAAGGTCGAGCACCTGGCCTTGGCGATTGGTGTCATCTGCACCTTGATCGCCTGCTTTGCACCGTTGGCGCAATACCAGAACTTCCTGTTGATGATCGGCTCGGTGTTCGCGCCGCTGTTCGGCGTGGTGTTGGTGGACCACTTCATCCTGCGCAAACGCAGCAGCCAAGTGGTGTCAGCCGCGCTGCGCTGGCCGGCCCTGTTGGCCTGGTTGGGTGGGGTGAGCACCTATCACCTGCTGGCCAATTTCTATCCGGACATCGGCGCAACCCTGCCGTCGCTGATCCTGGCAGGGTTGCTGCAACTGTTGCTGGGCCGGGCCTTCAGCTACGGCCGGGAAACAGCTCGGGCTTGAGGATGCCATTGAGGCGTGGATAGGCGATCTTCAATTCGATGTGGCCCAGGGCGTACGGCGCGATGGTGCTCACTTCGTACTTGAGGATCACCCCGCCGTAGGTCAGCGCGATGTGTGGGGTTTTCTGGAAGGACCACTGTTTCAGGAACTCGGGTTCCTGATCCAGCTTGGTGCTGATCAGCCAGCTGTTGTGAGCCACTTGCGCGGCTTTCCAGAAGGCTTCTTCCTGGCCCGGCAGCAGCATGTCCGACAGTGTCAGCACCTTGTGCTGCTGGCGCGAATAGTTGATGAAACCGCGCCCCGGCGTGCCGTGGGCACCGCCGGTGTCCAGGTAGCTGGACAGTTCGATGATCACCAGGCCGTCATGTTGCTCACGTACCTTGGCCTGCAAATAGCTGCTGTTGCCTGGCGCGGCGTTGCGCAGGAACTGCTCGCGATAGGCCGCCAGCGTCGGTGCCGCCGGGGCGTCCGGGGTGGTGCGGGTCATTTGCAGCAGGCGTTTTTCGATGATGCCGTCCAGGGCGGGTTCGGCCGGAAAGTGCAGGGTATCGATGTTCACCAACGGGCAGTCGGCACTGGCGCAACCTGGTTGCAGTTGTTCCGAAGCGTCGCGAGTGGTCTCCAGCGGCGCGCGATAGTTGGGTTGGAACAGGCTTTGGCAAGCGCCCAGGGTCAGGGCAATGGCGGCCACGGAGGCAGTTTTGAAAAGCGACATGGGCGTCCTTCATGAAACACGGAAAGGCAAAAAGTTACCCGCTTCGACTGTCAGCAAGGCAATCAGTTCGCCACTAAGCTCATTAGAGTGATTTTAAGCGCAGCCGTCCATCCCGATCACTGGCAGGGGGCTGCCCCAAAGGGTTCGAGCGCGTTAGGATGGCGCGAAGCCGAGGTTGGAACCTCGTATTGATCGACTGCACACGAGGATTGTCATGACCGATTTCGCCAACGCCACACCGAACGCCGTGGACATCGTCAAGCGGGAGACCTGCTTCAAGGGTTTCTATAAGCTCGACCGCCTCGTCTTGCGCCACGAGTTGTTTGCCGGTGGCATGAGCCGTGAGATCAACCGTGAATTGTTCGTGCGTCATGATGCGGTGTGTGTGCTGCCCTACGACCCGCAGCGCGATGAAGTGGTGTTGATCGAGCAGTTTCGCGTGGGGGCCATTGGCAAGACCACCAACCCCTGGCTGGTAGAGTTGGTGGCCGGGCTGATCGACAAGGATGAGCAACCGGAAGAGGTTGCTCATCGTGAAGCGCAGGAGGAAGCTGGGCTTGTCTTCGCTGCGCTCTGGCCGATGACCCAATACTTTCCATCGCCGGGCGGCAGCAATGAATTCGTACATTTGTACCTGGGGCGTTGCGACAGCACGGGGGCAGGCGGCCTGCATGGCCTTCTGGAGGAAGCCGAGGACATTCGGGTGAAGGTCTGGGCCTACGAAGATGCCTTGCAAGCCGTGCGCGACGGACGTATCTGCAACGCGGCCAGCATCATTGCCTTGCAATGGCTGGCCTTGAATCGCGATGAAGTGAGGGGGCTATGGTCCTGAACAAGCTGCGCGACCGCTATCGCGTCGATCTGGTGGGGTTGCAGGCCGCCTGCGAGGCCAACTACGCCCGCCTGATGCGCTTGTTGCCAGACATGCGCAACGACCCGCTGCCACGCCGCATCGCCGTCACTCATGGCGACCAGATGCTCGGCGTGCTGGCCCTGGAAGTGCTGCAAGCCTGCCCCTACACCACCACCTTGCAGGTGCGTCAGGAGCACAGCCTGCCCTGGCTGCCGGTGCCGCAACTGGAAGTGCAGGTCTATCACGACGCGCGCATGGCCGAAGTCGTCAGCGCCGAACATGCACGACGCTTTCGTGGCATCTATCCTTACCCCAATGCGTCAATGCACCAGCCGGATGAAAAAGCCCAGTTGAACCTGTTCCTGGGCGAGTGGCTGAGTCATTGCCTGGCGCTGGGCCACGAGTTCGAAGTCGTTCGGTAGTTGTGAACCGGTTCCGGTTCGCGGGTTTCCCCTTTCGATCGTCCCCCAGCATAATTGCCGCTTCATGCAACGGCGTGATTGCGCCTGGGAGAAAGCGATTTGCCGAGCGTATCCAGCTTGACCACGGCCGATGTGGCGTTGTTGGTCCAACTGTCTGACAGCCATTTGTTCGCCGAGGCCGAGGCCTCGTTGCTGGGCATGAATACCCGTGACAGCTTGCGGGCAGTCATTGATTTGGTGCTCAAGCAGCAGCCGAACATTGACCTGATGCTCGCCACCGGGGATTTGTCCCAGGACGGCACGCTGCAATCCTATGAGGCGTTTCGGCAACTGACTGCACGAATCGACGCGCCGGCGCGGTGGATTCCCGGCAACCATGATGAGCCGCAGGTGATGCTTGAGGCGGCGGTCAAGAGTACGTTGCTCGATCCGGTGGTGGACATTGGCAATTGGCGGGTGACGATGCTCGATTCGGCCGTGCCAGGTTCGGTGCCGGGTTTTTTGGCCGAGGAGCAGTTGATTCTGTTGGCCAATGCCTTGAGCGAGGCGCCGGAGCGGCATCATCTGGTGTGTCTGCATCATCACCCTGTTTCGATCGGGTGTGTGTGGATGGAGCCGATCGGGTTGCGTAATCCGGAGGCGCTGTTTGCGGTGTTGGATCGGTTTCCCCAGGTTAGGGCGGTGTTGTGGGGGCATGTGCATCAGGAGATAGACCGGGTGCGCGAGGGGGTTCGTTTGTTGGCTTCGCCTTCGACCTGTATTCAGTTTGAGCCGGGGAGTGAGGATTTTGCGGTGGGCTCGCAGGCGCCGGGGTATCGGTGGTTGCGGCTTTTGCCGGATGGGCGGTTGGAGACGGGGGTTGAGCGGGTGGTTGGATTTGCGTTTACCCCGGACTATGGCTCCAACGGTTACTGAGTTCGATCCTGTTTATTGTGGGAGCGAGCCTGCTCGCGAAGGCGGCCTGACAGTCGGCCTTGTTGACCGGGTACATATCCATTTCTGCGGTAACGGCAGCTGGCGGTTCCGCCCTTACGGCGGCTCACTTTTTTTCAAACGCCAAAAAAAGTAAGCAAAAAAGGCTTGCCCACCACTCGGTGCCTCGCTAGGGCTCGGCATGCCCTCACTCCGGCATTGCTCCGTGGGCCGCCGCGAAGGGCCATCCATGGCCCAGCGCGGCTATCCCGGCATCCATGCCGGGATGCCCACTGCGCAATGCCTGCGTTCGGCCATCGTGGTTAACGGGGCCCAAGATCAAAAGCCAAGCCGAGGCGGCCTTAAAGCCGACCTGGCTCTCTCGCTCGTACACCCATCAGAACTGTGGGAGATCTGTGGAGCAAAGCTTGCTCGCGAGGCGGCCTGACAGCCGACCTGATTCTCCGGTCATACCCCGAGCCGATTGTGGGAGCGGGCTTGCTCGCGAAGACGGCGGAACATCCAATACTGATGCAAGCTGGCCCACCGCTTTCGCGAGCAAGCCCGCCCAAGATCAAAAGCCAAGCCGAGGCGGCCTTAAAGCCGACCTGGCTCTCTCGCTCGTACACCCATCAGAACTGTGGGAGATCTGTGGGAGCAAAGCTTGCTCGCGAGGCGGCCTGACAGCCGACCTGATTCTCCGGTCATACCCCGAGCCGATTGTGGGAGCGGGCTTGCTCGCGAAGACGGCGGAACATCCAATACTGATGCAAGCTGGCCCACCGCTTTCGCGAGCAAGCCCGCTCCCACAGGGATCGGCAGTGGTCGCAAATTCATAGGTCACACTGACCCCATGTGGGAGCGAGCCTGCTCGCGAAGGCGGCGGCACATACAACCTGGATGCAAGCAGACCCACCGCTATCGCGAGCAAGCTCGGCTCCCACAGGGATCGGCGGTGGAGACTGATCTTATAAACGACCCAAAACCTGTGTGGGAGCGAGCTTGCTCGCGATGGCTGCCTGACAGCCGACCTGGATTGTGGGAATGGTCGGACAACCCTCCGGGCTGCAGCAGATTTTTCCGACGAGCCCTGGCGGTTGCCGGGTGGGAAGGGCTGTCGCTAGTCTTTTCCCGTCGCTGCAAATTCAGCGGTCGGGCCTGGAAACCCGATAAGTAAGGGTGCAACAGCGCGCCACATGAGATACTGCATCGCTTTTTTGCGTGTGCAGTTTTGCGTTATGGCGGCTGTGCGCGGGAGACTTTCGAGTCTGCCGGGTTTTGCTCCTTTACTCCGGTTTTCCAGCCCGCGCATAGCTGCCACCCTCTCGCCTGGAAACGGGAGATGGCGGTTCCACTACGTTAGAGGAGCTGCATCATGTTCAAAGCCACACCCAATCCCCCCGAAACCGATCCCCAAAAACTCGATGAAGCCGCCAAGCGCGCCATCGATCATTATCTCGACCCCAAGCCCGACCCCAAGAAGAAACAACCTTCAGGCCCATTGTTCTCTGTCTCGGAGAGCGCAGACACCGAAACCCTTCTAGCCAACCTCAGCGAAACCCTGGCCTCCGCCAACGCCATGCTCGGCGACCTAACCTTCGACCTGGAAGGCTCGCGTCGGCATTTTGCCCTGGGAGTCCAGCAGATGATCGAGATCAGTGAGTTGTTGGCGAACCGGGCGTTGGACATTGTTGCGCCGAGACAATGATGATTTTACGGCTGACAACGTAACCCGTGGCGAGGGAGCTTGCTCCCGCTGGCCTGCGAAGCAGGCCCTAGACCAGGCTCCGCGTTCTGTCAGTCAGATGGGGCATTGCAGGTTTGGGGCTACTGCGTAGCCCAGCGGGAGCAAGCTCCCTCGCCACAAAGCGGAGTGTCATTCAAAACACCCCAAACCACCTCGAACTCCCTGTAAACTCCGGCCTTTGCCCAACACCCAGGGAGTCGGCAATGTCGGGTTCGATCCTTTATATCCATGGCTTCAACAGCGCCCCAGCATCGACCAAAGCCTGCCAACTGGTCGAAGTGATGGCACGCCTTGGCCTCAGCGACCAGCTACAGGTGCCGGCCCTGCATCACCACCCCCGCCAGGCCATCGGTCAGCTGGAACAGGCGATTACAGAACTGGGGCGGCCGCTGCTGGTCGGCAGCTCGCTCGGCGGCTACTATGCGACTCACTTGGCCGAGCGCCACGGGCTCAAGGCCCTGTTGGTCAATCCTGCCGTGAGCCCGCATCGGATGTTCGACGGGTACCTGGGGACGCAGAAGAATTTATACACCGACGAAACCTGGGAATTGACCCACGACCACGTGACGGCCCTGGCCGAGCTGGAAGTGCCGGCGCCCCGGGATCCGCAGCGGTATCAAGTATGGTTGCAAACCGGTGACGAAACCCTGGATTATCGCCACGCCCAGCAGTATTACCGCGCCTGTGCCTTGCGCATCCAGGCCGGCGGCGACCACAGTTTCCAAGGGTTTGCCCAGCAGTTACCGGCATTGTTGAGTTTTGCCTGCATTGGCGCCGATTTGTACCAGGCGATCGACTTCACGTCGCTGTGAACCATCGCCCCTTTTTCATTGAACACTGACGACGAGACCCCATGGCCACTCCCAGCGCTAGCTCTTATAACGCAGACGCCATCGAAGTCCTCTCGGGCCTCGACCCGGTGCGCAAGCGCCCCGGCATGTACACCGACACCAGTCGGCCGAACCACCTCGCCCAGGAAGTCATCGACAACAGTGTCGACGAAGCCTTGGCCGGGCATGCGAAATCGGTGCAGGTCATCCTGCACGCCGATCACTCGCTGGAAGTCAGCGATGACGGCCGCGGCATGCCGGTGGACATTCACCCTGAAGAAGGTGTGTCGGGCGTCGAGCTGATCCTCACCAAACTCCACGCCGGCGGCAAGTTTTCCAACAAGAACTACCAGTTCTCCGGCGGTCTGCACGGCGTGGGTATTTCCGTGGTCAACGCCTTGTCGACCCAGGTGCGGGTGCGGGTCAAGCGTGACGGCAATGAATACCAGATGACGTTCGCCGACGGCTACAAGGCCACCGAGCTGGAAGTGGTGGGCACCGTCGGCAAGCGCAACACCGGGACCAGCGTGTATTTCGCCCCGGATCCGAAGTATTTCGATTCGCCGAAGTTTTCCGTCAGCCGCCTCAAGCACGTGCTCAAGGCCAAGGCCGTGTTGTGCCCGGGGCTGCTGGTCAGTTTCGAGGACAAGGCCACCGGCGAAAAAGTCGAATGGCATTACGAAGACGGCCTGCGTTCTTATCTGGTGGATGCGGTCAGTGGTTTCGAGCGCCTGCCCGACGAGCCGTTCTGTGGCAGCCTGGCCGGTAACAAGGAAGCCGTGGACTGGGCGCTGTTGTGGCTGCCCGAAGGCGGCGAAAGTGTCCAGGAAAGCTACGTCAACCTGATCCCCACGGCCCAGGGCGGTACCCACGTCAACGGCTTGCGCCAGGGACTGCTCGACGCCATGCGCGAGTTCTGCGAGTTCCGCAACCTGCTGCCCCGTGGCGTGAAGCTGGCGCCGGAAGACGTCTGGGAGCGCATTGCCTTCGTCCTGTCGATGAAGATGCAGGAACCGCAATTCTCCGGCCAGACCAAAGAGCGCCTGTCGTCTCGCGAGGCGGCGGCGTTTGTTTCCGGCGTGGTCAAGGACGCGTTCAGCCTGTGGCTCAACGCCAACCCGGAAACCGGCCTGGCCCTGGCGGAGCTGGCGATCAACAATGCCGGTCGTCGTCTGAAAGCGAGCAAGAAAGTCGAGCGCAAGCGCATCACCCAGGGGCCGGCATTGCCGGGCAAGCTTGCCGATTGCGCCGGGCAGGACCCGATGCGTTCCGAGCTGTTCCTGGTGGAAGGTGACTCCGCCGGCGGCTCGGCCAAGCAGGCGCGGGATAAAGAGTTCCAGGCAATCCTGCCGCTGCGGGGCAAGATCCTCAATACCTGGGAAGTGGACGGCAGTGAAGTGCTGGCCAGCCAGGAAGTGCATAACATCGCCGTGGCCATTGGCGTCGATCCGGGCGCCGCGGACATGAGCCAGCTGCGCTACGGCAAGATCTGCATCCTCGCCGACGCCGACTCCGACGGCCTGCACATTGCCACGCTGCTTTGTGCCTTGTTCGTCCAGCATTTCCGCCCACTGGTGGACGCCGGCCACGTCTACGTGGCGATGCCGCCGCTGTACCGCATCGACCTGGGCAAGGAAATCTACTACGCCCTGGACGAAGCCGAGCGCGACGGCATCCTTGACCGCCTGGTGGCCGAGAAGAAACGAGGCAAGCCGCAGGTCACCCGATTCAAGGGCCTGGGTGAGATGAACCCGCCGCAGTTGCGCGAAACCACCATGGATCCAAATACCCGCCGCCTGGTGCAGTTGACCCTGGATGATTTTGAAGCGACTTCGGAAATGATGGACATGTTGCTGGCCAAGAAACGCGCCGGCGACCGCAAGTCCTGGCTTGAATCCAAAGGGGACCTGGCCGAGGTACTGGCCTGATGCGCAACGGTTTCGCCCTGGCGTTGTGGCTGTGGGCGGGGATGGTGGTCGCAGGGCCAGCGCCGGAATTGAAGCTGCTGTCCGAGCACGCCGTCGACGGCATGCGCGGTGGCAACCTGTCCGGGCTGGCGCTGTGCGGCGGCGAGATGTGGACCGTGTCCGATCGCGACGATGACCGGATCTATCGCCTCATGCCCTCCGAGGCGCCGGTCTGGCAGGCCGAGGCGGTTGGAATCGAGGTGCCGAAGGTGCCTGACAGCGGTTTGCCCTGGGGCTTGAGATCGCGAACCTGGGCGGCGTCGTTCCTGCGCGGTGGCGAGCTGGATTTCGAAGGCATCAGCTGTGACAGCGCCGGCAATCGTTATGTGGTCAGTGAATCCCATGCCGCCGTGCTGTACATACCGCCGACGGGGGCCGCATCCTGGCTGAAAATTGCCCCGACGATGATCCGCCAGGCCCGCGCCAGTGGCATGTTGCTGCATTTCAATGCGTTGTTCGAAGGCCTTGCGGTCAGCCCGGCCGGCGACCAGTTGTGGTTGGCGGCCGAGCGTGAGCGTCGCGGCCTGGTGCTGATCAAACGCCAGCAAACGGTGTGGGACTGCGACGGCAATTGTGTCTTGCTCAGCGAAGCGGGCCAGGAAATGCAGCCGGCGCAGTTCCCCAAGGCCAAGGCGGTTTCCCGGGATTTCGCCGACCTGTCATTGTTCAATGGCAAGCTGTTTACCTTGGAGCGCAACGCCTATCAGATCTGCCGGCGTGACCCGCAGACCGTCCAGGTGGAACGTTGCTGGTCGTTCGCCGCCGAGGCGTTGCAGGATAACCGTCGTTATCCCCAGCCTTATGGGCTGGCCGAAGCGCTGGTGGTGGACGCCGACGGAGCCTGGATCGGCCAGGACAACAACGACGGTACGCGGGCCGATGGCGAACAGCGGCCGATTGTCTGGCGCTTCGCCGCGCCTGACGGTGGCTGGAGTGCCTCGCCGTGAGCCAGCAACCACCGGGCAAGCGCGCCGGCCGGGTGCTGATGATCCTGGCCTGGTGCGCGGCGCTGTTTCTGGCGACACGGTTTTTTGCCCAGTGGGAGCAGCGGGAACTCAACCCCAATGCCCAGGTGCAGTCGCAAAAAGGCGAAGGTTTTATCGAGGTGAAGCTGGTCGGCAACCGGCAGGGGCATTTCGTCGCCAGCGGCCAGATCAACGGCCAGCCGGTGGACTTCATGCTCGATACCGGTGCCACCGACGTGGCGATTCCGTTGGAATTGGCCGAACGCCTCAAGCTGGAAAAAGGTTTCGGCGTGACCTTGAGCACCGCCAATGGTGTGAGCGAGGGCTACCGCACGCGCATCGACCGGCTGCAGTTGGGTGACATCGTGCTGCGCGATGTCCGTGCCCTGGTGGCGCCTGGCCTGGGTGGCACGCAGGTGCTGCTGGGCATGAGCGCCCTGAACAAACTTGAATTTACCCAGCGCGACGGCACCATGCTGTTGCGCCAGACAACGAACTGATGAGGCCCGCATGAGCGACATTCTTGCAGACAGCTTAGACGGCGTAGAACGCCGATCGCTGGCTGACTTCACCGAAAATGCCTACCTCAATTACTCCATGTACGTGATCATGGACCGCGCCTTGCCGCACATCGGCGACGGCTTGAAGCCGGTCCAGCGGCGGATCATCTATGCCATGAGTGAACTGGGGCTGGATGCGGATTCCAAGCACAAGAAATCGGCGCGTACCGTCGGTGACGTGCTCGGTAAGTTCCACCCCCACGGCGACTCGGCCTGCTACGAAGCCATGGTGCTGATGGCCCAGCCGTTTAGCTATCGCTACACGCTGGTGGACGGCCAGGGTAACTGGGGTGCGCCGGATGATCCCAAATCCTTCGCGGCCATGCGTTACACCGAGGCGCGGCTGTCGCGTTATTCCGAGGTGCTGCTCAGCGAACTGGGCCAGGGCACCGCGGACTGGGGGCCGAACTTCGACGGCACCCTCGACGAACCCCTGGTGTTGCCAGCACGTTTGCCGAATATCCTTCTCAATGGCACCACCGGCATCGCCGTGGGCATGGCCACCGACGTGCCGCCCCATAACCTGCGGGAGGTGGCCACGGCGTGCGTGCGTCTGCTGGACGAACCGAAAGCCACGGTGGAGCAGCTCTGCGAGCACATCCAGGGCCCGGACTATCCGACCGAAGCCGAAATCATCACCCCGCGCGCAGACCTGCTGAAAATCTACGAGACCGGTCGCGGTTCGGTGCGCATGCGCGCCGTGTACCACATCGAAGATGGCGACATCATTGTCACGGCGCTGCCGCATCAGGTGTCCGGGGCCAAGGTCTTGGAACAGATTGCCGCGATGATGCAGGCAAAACCGTCGAAAGCGCCGCAAGTGGCCGACTTGCGCGACGAATCCGACCACGAAAACCCGTGCCGCATCGTGATCATCCCGGTCAACAGCCGGGTCGACCACGACGCGCTGATGCAGCACCTGTTCGCCAGCACCGACTTGGAGTCCAGCTACCGGGTCAACATCAACATCATCGGCCTGGACGGCAAGCCGCAACTGAAGAACTTGCGGGCCTTGCTGGTGGAGTGGCTGGAGTTCCGGGTCAAGACCGTGCGCCGGCGCCTGCAATTTCGCCTGGACAAGGTCGAGCGCCGCCTGCACCTGTTGGACGGCTTGCTGATCGCCTACCTCAACCTGGATGAAGTGATCCACATCATCCGTACCGAGGAGCACCCCAAGGCCAGCCTGATCGAGCGTTTCGCCCTGAGCGAAATCCAGGCCGACTACATCCTCGACACCCGCCTGCGGCAGTTGGCGCGGTTGGAAGAGATGAAGCTGCGGGCCGAGCAGGATGAGTTGCTCAAGGAACAGGCCAAGCTGCAAGCCTTGCTGGGCAGCGAAGCCAAGCTCAAGAAGCTGGTGCGCACCGAACTGCTCAAGGACGCCGAGACCTACGGCGATGACCGTCGTTCGCCGATCGTCGAGCGCGCCGAAGCCAAGGCGCTGAGCGAACACGATCTGCTGCCGAACGAGAAAGTCACCGTCGTGCTGTCGGAAAAAGGCTGGGTGCGTTCGGCCAAGGGTCATGATATTGACGCGACGGGGCTTTCCTATAAGGCCGGGGACGGCTTCAAGGCCTTGGCGGCCGGGCGCTCCAACCAGTTTGCCGTGTTTGTCGACTCCACCGGACGCAGTTATTCGGTGCCGGCCCATACCCTGCCATCGGCTCGCGGCCAGGGCGAACCGCTGACCGGTCGTTTAACGCCGCCACCGGGTGCAACTTTTGAATGCGTGCTGATGCCTGATGATGATGGGCTCTACGTAATCGCATCGGACGCGGGTTACGGGTTCGTGGTCAAGGGAGAGGACCTGCAAGCCAAGAACAAGGCGGGCAAGGCGTTGTTGAGCCTGCCGAACAACGCCAAGGTGATTGCGCCGCGTCCGGTTGCCGATCGGGAGAGCAACTGGCTGGCGTCGGTCACCACCGAAGGCCGGTTGCTGGTGTTCAAGATCAGTGACCTGCCACAGCTGGGTAAAGGCAAGGGCAACAAGATTATTGGTATTTCCGGCGAACGGGTCGCCAGTCGTGAAGAGTTTGTCACGGATATTGCAGTGTTACCGGAGGGTGCGACGCTTGTGCTGCAGGCAGGCAAGCGCACGCTTTCGTTGAAAGCAGACGATCTTGAGCATTACAAGGGTGAACGTGGTCGTCGGGGCAATAAGCTTCCGAGAGGGTTTCAGCGGGTCGATGCGCTGCTCGTCGAAAACCTCAGTTAGGCGTACTAGAGGGCCCGGTCTGCGATTAAATGCCGCAGATCGTTGCTTTCGCGCTGGAGTCGGCGCGCATATTCACGGATGATAGGCCCTTTCAAGCGCCGGCGTGGCCGAGCGTTCTTCATAATGACCGAGTATTTTTTCACTGTGGCAAGCCTTGTGGCTGCCACCTGGACGGAACGATGACTGCTCTGCGCCTCCCTATTTTGTGGCTCGCCGGCCTGCTTGGCCTGGCGGGCTGCAGCATGAACCAGCCGGTGTCGCTGTACCAACTGGACAGCGGAACCCCGTCCCAGCCTGCGCAAAGCACAGGCATGGCCGTATTGCTCGGCCCGGTTCTGATCGCTGACTACCTGCAGCGTGAAACCTTGTTGCAACGTCAACCGGACGGCAGCCTGCAAGCCGCCACTGACGGCCGTTGGGCCGGTAGCCTGTCCTCTGACATCGATCAATTGCTGCTGCGCCAAGTCGCCGGGCATCTGGACAGCCAACGCGTGGTGCTGGCCCCTGCGACCCAGGGCTTCACCCCGGATGTACAAGTGCTGCTGTCGATTACCCGCCTGGACTCGGGCAAGGATCAGCCGGCAGTGCTCGATGCCCAATGGCGGTTGATCGACCGGCGTGGCAAGGTGCGTGAAAACCGCATCGTACATCTGCAAGAGGTCCATGCCGGCACCACCGCGGCGCAGGTCCAGGCCCAGGGCGTGCTCCTGCAGCGCCTGGCCGAACAGCTGTCCGTGTCGCTCAAGCCCCTGGCCAACCAGCCGCCTGTCGCTGAAGCAGCGCCCCGTAAGTCTGCGCCTGCCCCGGCCAAACCGGTGGAAAAGGAAAAGGACAAGATCCCCATGGCCTTGCCAATTCGTACGGACATGGAAGTGTTCAGGTTCTGATGCCTGGACCGGATACAAGACAAAGCCCGCAGTGATGCGGGCTTTGTTGTTTCTGTCGGATGGAATTCTCCAGTGGTTGTGCTGGCCTCATCGCGAGCAAGCTCGCTCCCACAGGGGTTCCTGCGAGCCACAGATCCCGTGTGGGAGCGAGCTTGCTCGCGATGGCGGCATTGAAAGCACAAAAAAGCCCGCAGGCAATCATTCGCCTGGGGCCCGGTGTGAATGGTCTTGGGGCTGCTGCGCAGCCCAGCGGGAGCAAGCTCCCTCGCCACGGGTTCAGTGCGGATCTGTAGCTTGCATGGACCCCTGTGGGAGCGAGCCTGCTCGCGATGGCGCGGTGCAGGCACAAAAAAGCCCGCAGACAATCCTCATCTGCGGGCTTCGTTATTTCAGGCAATCAGGCTCAGACCTGGCGCTCATGCATCCGCGCCAGCTGCCGCTCCAGCATCGACGGGTAAGGCTCCATCAAGCGCTCCACGCAGCACGCGCCTTCGGGGCTGGCGATGGGGCGGATGCGGGCGCGTTGGCGGATCAGGGCGTCGTCGTTGATCTTGCGCTCCACCAGCAGCAGGTTGCGGCTGTGTTGCGACAGTGCCAGGGCGTCCTGGGCGGTTTCGGTCAGCAGCAGGTCGATCTGGCTCAGGCCGAACAAGCCATCACCCAAAGTCAGGCCCAATTGCAGTTGCAGGGTAATGCCGCTGTCGGCGACTTCGATCTGCAATTGGTGACCCAAGGCACGCAGCAACTCACCGCAGCAAATGGCGTTGGTCAGGTAATCGTCGCCGCTGTCTTCGGTGTGGAACAGCATCAGCGTGCTGCCGTCGTTCAGGGTGTGCAATTCGCCCTGGTAGAGCGATGCGGCCTGGTCGAGGCAATCGCGGTAGCGCTCGAGCAACTCCTTCAGGCGCGCCTGGGGCAGGCGGCGCAGTTGATCCTGGGCGCCCAACTGCACGGCCAATACGGCGCTGTGCTGGGGCAGGTCCGAAGCAACAGGCCTGGCGACCGGTCGAGGTGCTCCGTCGACGGATTCGTCACGCAGGTCGGCGAAGGCGTCATCGTCTTCCTCGTCTTCTACCGTGCGCACCACATGACGTGGCGCCGGTTTGGAGGCGGGCATCGGCTGGCTTTCGTCGAAGCCCGGATCGCGCAGGTTACGCACTTCGAAACCCGGCTCGGCCTCGTCGTCGTCCACGTAGTCAATGTCTTCAGGTTCCGGCACCGGCTCAGGTTCCGGCGCGAAGCTGGCGTGCAGTTGCCGGGCCAGGTCGCCGATTTCGTCCTGGCGCTGGGTGGCGGGCGTGTGTTCATCGATGTCCCGCAGCCAGACGCGCAGTTGCAACAGCGGCGTGGAGATGTGCCGCCCCAGGCGCAGGCTCAAGGCCAATGCCAGTGCCAGCAGGATCGCGCTGAGGATGCCCATGCTTTGCAGGCTGATGGTCATCGGTTGCTGGAACTGGTCCATGTCCAGGCTGATGCGCAGTTGCCCGGCGGTCACGTCCTGGAAGGTGATCTTGCTCTGGTACATGCCGCCGGACTCGCCCAGCAGGCCAGGCTTGGGCCGCTGCCCGGCCTCGGCGAGGATGCGGTTGTCCACGCTGTAGATGGCGGCGTGGGCCACCAGCTTGTTCTTGGTCAGGTTGTTGAGCAGCACGTTGAGGCTGAGGATGTCATTGGACACCAGCAGCTCGGTGGCGGACGTGGCGGTCTGGGTGGTCAGGCTTTCACCCAGGGCATCGGCCTGCTCGTGCATCGCCTGCTTGAATTGCAAACCCATCACGCAGGCATAGATGACCAGGGCCAGGGCGACCAGGATTACGTTATGGCTGGCAATGCGCAATGCAATCGGCACACGACGGTGACGCAGTGCACGGAAGATCAGCAGGAAGAAGTTGTCGGTTTTGACTGGCGTGGGCCGGTTCACTGAGCTCGGCTCTTTGTCCGTGAAATTGACGCGCAGTATAGCGACAGCCCCATGACCGGCAAAGCACTGGCGGTGCCCGATGGTCACTGAATGTGGGTAGAATGCGGTTTTTTTCCACCTGCGGGGGTGCGCCTTGCGCGAAATCGTCCTGATAAACATCACTGGCAGCGACCGTCCGGGTCTGACTGCGGCCATTACCGGCGTTCTGGCCCAGGGTGGTGTGAACATTCTCGACATCGGTCAGGCGGTGATCCATGACACGCTGTCGTTCGGCATCCTGGTGGAAATCCCGGACGCCGAACAAAGCAAGTCCGTGCTCAAGGACATCCTGTTCACCGCCTACAAGCTCGACCAGCAGGTGCGCTTCACCCCGGTGTCCGAGGACGATTACCAGCAGTGGGTGGCCGGCCAGGGCAAGAAGCGCCACATCGTGACCCTGTTGACCCGCAAGGTGACCGCCGAGCAATTGCAGCGTGTCAGCTCGATCACCGCCCAATATGGCCTGAACATCGACCACATCGACCGCCTGTCCGGGCGCATGCCCCTGGACACGCCGGCCGACAAGGGCAAGGGCTGCATCGAGTTTTCGGTGCGCGGCGAGCCCGCCGACCCCCAGGCGTTGCGTGCCGAGTTTCTCAGCGTGGCCCAGGAACTGAACGTCGACATCGCCTTCCAGGAAGACTCGCTGTTCCGCCGTAACCGCCGCCTGGCAGTGTTCGACATGGACTCGACGCTGATCGAAGCCGAAGTCATCGACGAACTGGCCAAGGCGGCCGGTGTAGGCGACAAGGTCTCGGCCATCACTGAGCGAGCCATGGCCGGCGAGCTGGATTTCCGCGCCAGCTTCAAGGAGCGCCTGGCCCTGCTGCAAGGCCTGGACGTCAGCGTGCTCGACTCCATCGGCGCTTCCCTGCGCCTGACCGAAGGCGCCGAGACCCTGTTCGCCGAACTCAAGCGCCTGGGCTACAAGACCGCCATCCTGTCCGGCGGCTTCACCTACTTTGCCAAGCAACTGCAGGCCAAGCTCGGCATCGACTACGTGTTTGCCAACGAATTGGAAGTGGTGGACGGCAAGGTGACCGGCGTGGCCGTCGAGCCGATCGTCGATGCCCAGCGCAAGGCGGACCTGCTGCGCGAACTGGCTGAAAAAGAAGGCCTGCGCCTGGAGCAGACCATCGCCGTGGGTGACGGCGCCAACGACTTGCCGATGCTGGCGATCGCGGGCCTGGGCGTGGCGTTCCGTGCCAAGCCGCTGGTCAAGCAGTCGGCCCGGCAAGCGATTTCCACCCTGGGGCTGGATGGGGTGTTGTACCTGCTGGGTTTCCGGGATCGGGACGGGCAGCTCTGACTTACACGCCGGTTTGGAGTGCATGCTTTTGTGGCGAGGGAGCTCGCTCCCGCTGGCCCGTGTAGGAGCTGCCGAAGGCTGCGATCTTTTGATCTTGATCTTGATCTTGATCTTCGCTTGAGACTCAATGGGTCTTGGAAAGATCGCAGCCTCGCTTCGCTCGGCAGCTCCTACAGCGACTTCCACAACGAATCGAAATTCCCTTCCTGATCGCCGCCATCCCCGGTTTCGGCCGAGTCTTCCGGGTGGTAGGAAAACTGATTGAAACTGTGCGTGCTGGTCACCCGTCGGTCCAGGCCGGCGCGGCGTTCCTGGCCATTGGTGTTGATCAATACCCGCTGGCCCTCCTGAAACGGCAGGCGTGGGGCGATCATGGTCGGGGGCAGGTCAATCGCACTGATCTCGGGAAGCAACAGCCCGCGCAGATAATGGCCGTGATCATTTTCGTCCCGCACCAGTTGCAGTCCGCACGGCTGGGCATGGGGGGCGACCAGTTCGATACCCATTTGCATGGCGCCGTTGCGCACCTGGCGGATCCAGCGCACCACGGCGACACTCCAGGCCTGGTCGCTGGCATCGCGGATGCCGATCATTTCCCCTGCTTGCAGTTGTTCCGGCACTTCCTTGGGCCAGCCTAGGCAGTAGCCGCCAGGGCTGTGGTTGATGATCGGCAGGTCGTAGGTGGGGAAGTGATGCTGGTTGTCGGAGTGACTGCCGTCGTCATCGCTCGGGTTGACCGGGTATTCGATTTCTTCGTAGGGCAGCAGGTCGTTTTCGCCTGTCGGGGCGGCGTCGAAAGCCTGGCTCCAGGTGTCGTTGGTCTTGCTTGGCGTGGCTTCGAAGCGGGCTTTGCGAGCAGTCGGGCTTTTCAGTATTTCGTTGAACGAGCGCTCACCGCCGAGGTAGTAGTGCAACGCACTCATGCCCACGCACAGCGTCAGCGTGCCATTGCCCTCGGTGCGCTGGAAGCTGCGCTCAGCCGCTTCGCCCCAGGCGGCCTGCAGATGATGCAAGGTATCGGCACTCATGCCGCCAGGGACTGGCAGGGTGTTATCGGCAGGCTGTTCCAAATGAGTGGCGATCGCCCGCACCAGTTGCTGTGGATCGAAGCCCTGCAAGGTCGGCTGCTGTTCGGCGCGGAACTTGGAGCGATAGCGTGGCCCGACATCCAGCTCCGGAGCGACCGCGAACAGGCTGGTAGCGCTGGTGGCAGGGTCCAGCTTGACCCACTGGCTCCAGGATTCGAGCGTTTCGGTCAGTCGCCCGATCTGGCTCTGGCGCAGCTGATTGCTGCGTGATGCGCCCAGCAACAGCGCGACGACATAGGTTTGCTCGGCGTTCAATTGATGAACCTGGCTGGCCAGTTCGTCACTCACGCTCAGGTGCTGTAGCCGGTGCTGGCAGGCGATCCGGTACAACTGATGCAGATCGAGCCAAAGTCCCTCGGGCACAGGGCTGTAAAGTTGGCTGGCACGCAGCAGCGGGCCGTTGAGGGCATGCAGCGCCCGTTGCAACGCGGTGCTCAGCAGGCGGGCCCGATCCTTGGTGTATTTGGACGCGATACGCGCCACGATCTGTTTGTAGCCCATCGCCAGTTGGGTTTGCAGGGCCTGGCACAGGTTGACGATCTTGCGCGAGCGATCGTCCAGCACGATGGCCTGTTGCAGGAAGTGCCGCTCCAGGTGCTTGCAGACGTAGTACACCTCGGGCCGCAGCAGTTCGAGCAGTTGCAGGCGATTGTCGCTGGGGGTGAGCAGTTGGTTGAGTTCGCCAAGGGCCTGGTACAGCAGGCGGGCGGTCTCGCCGATGTTGGCCTTGGGCAGGTTGGCGATCCAGCGCTTGAGGTCCTTTGGCGTAGCATCGCAGAACGACAGGCGTGATTGTGTCGGGGTCAGGACGCGCAATAGCTGGAGAGGGCTGGTCTCATTCATGCCGTGGACAGGCTCCGGCGGGAAACGAAAAGGATGTATCCAACTCTAGCAGGTGTAGCCGAAAGATCATGCTACCGCGACCCCTGGTGTGACCTAGTCCTGCAGGCGGCCCATTGAAGCGGGATCGTATTCCTTCATTTCACCGACGCTCTTGGTGATGTACAGGTGGTTGGCCGGGACGCTCTTGTTGACGAAGGCGCCTGCGCCAATGATCACATTGTCACCCAGCTCCAAATGGTCCGCGATGATGCAGGCATGAGCATGTATCCGGACGCCGTCGCCAATGCGCAATACTGCGGTATCGCTTTGCCCCTTGATACCCAGCGTGCAGTTTTGCCAGATCCTGAAATTTTTTCCAATGATGGCGTGCGAGGTGATGACGATTCCATTCGGATGGGCAATCCATAGGCCTTCCCCGACGGTGGCGCCCAGCATGATCTCTACATTGAACTGGCGGCTGATGCGTTCGTTGAGCAGCTTGCCGCGCCGTTTCCAGAATTTGCTGTCCTGCTGGTGCATGGCGTATGCCAGGCGGAACCAGAAAAGGTAGCGGTACCTGTTGATGCGCTGACATTTTTGGTAAAGCCGTTTCCACCTGAACGGTTTATCGAGACCGCCGAGGATTTCGATATGCCAGTAGTGTTTGGCTGATCGGAAGATATCAAGAAGCATCGACGACCTCTTTGCCGCGAGGCGTGCCTGGTACGAACCTCTGGGACAGAATCATTCCTATAGGCAGCCAGAAAACGATCCAATAGACGCCAGGCCTGTTGAACACCGTGTGGTAGTCGAATAGAGCCGTTACAACCCCGAAGATAAGCAGGGGCAAGCCTACCGAACCGACGGGATGGTGCCACGTCTTCGTGTCGATCGCGCGCTTGAAAACATAAGCGATGGTCACCAACAACAGTACTGCACCTGTCACGCCGAATTCGTAAAAATACTGCAGGAAGAGATTATGGACTTGGTTGTAGCAACGCACTTCGGATATGCAGATATCAAAATTACTGCCCGCCCCGGCACCAAACAGCCAGAACTCGTCAATGCGGTCCAACCAGCCTGTCCAGATCACGTCGCGAAGGCTGAAGCCACGACTTTGCTGTGTGACAATGACGGGCCATAGCCATACCGACACGGCAAGGAATATTACGCCGGCCAGGCACAACCATTTCCTCGACCTCAAACTATGGTGAAGAAGAATGCTCGTAGCGATTGCCAAGCCATATCCAAGCCAGACGGCTCTTGAAAGCGTGCAGAACAGGTACAGCGAAAGGCCTAGCACACAGGCCATGAACAACGTTCTGACCCACGGCCCGAAGGTTTTGGTCATTAACAAGTGGAACCCGTAAATGCCGAAAAAGCCGTAATACAGCGCCGCAATGATGGGGTTCTTGAAGTTGGCATAGTTGCCATAGCCCAAGTTGTACAAACGTTTGCCGGAGAAAAAAATGTTCTGGTCTTGCTGAGTGAAGTGGATGATCAAACCGGCAATTGCAAATAAACCCGCGATCACAAAGGCAAGCGTCAGGCTTTTTTCAAGCAGTTCTTCTCGGGCCAGTATATGAATCGCGCTCAGGTACAACATTACGTACAACACGGTTTTGAATTGTCCGTAGGCGGAGGCTTCGGACCCGGGATTCAGCAGCGCTACCAGCAGCGAAAAGACCAGTACCAGCAGTACCGGCCAGTAGGGCTTTTGGACAATGTTTTGACGTAGGCGCGCATCGAGCACACATAAGAGCAACGCGGGTATAAAAAGACCCGCGTTGGATATCGTGGTGTAGGTGCTGCCGTCGGTAATGAACAGCAGTCCCGTCAGGTGCGCAATGAAGCCGATCATCAAGACAAGCAAGGTGAATCTGGAAAAAGCCGAACGTGTCATACCTATTCCAAGGGTAGTGAAAGGGGCCAGGACAAAACTCCAAGGCGTAAGTGTGGCAGCGTCGGCGAGGGTAGCGACTCATGTTGATTGCGCCGCTGGCTATCTCATCGAGCGTTGGGTAGTGCCAGTCCTTGACCCATCTGCACCGGCGAACCGGCCACCAGGTCTTCGGCCCATTTCACCTGGTCCGGACCGAACAGCACGATGGCGGTCGAACCCAGCTTGAAGCGCCCCAGTTCGGCACCTTTTTCCAGATGAATCGGCGCACGTGCGGCTTCGTCGTAACGGAAGGTTTTCAGTTCGCGCTTGGGCGGCGTCACCAGCCCGGCCCAGACGGTTTCGATGGAGGCCACGATCATCGCGCCCACCAGTACCACGGCCATCGGCCCACGTTCGGTGTCGAAAATGCACGCGACGCGCTCGTTACGGGCGAACAGCTCCGGCACGTTTTCGGCAGTGGTCTGGTTGACCGAGAAAATCCGCCCGGGGATGTAGACCATTTCCCGCAGGGTGCCCGCCAGTGGCATGTGCACGCGGTGGTAGTCCTTGGGGGACAGGTAGATGGTGGCGAAATCGCCACCCATGAACGGCGCTGCGTTGGCCGCGTCACCGCCCAGCAGTTCCAGCACGCTGAAGCTGTGGCCCTTGGCCTGGAATACCCGGCCGTGTTCGATCGGGCCGAGCTGGCTGACGGCACCGTCGGCGGGGCTGAGAATCGCGCCCGGGGTTTCGTCCAGCGGGCGGGCGCCGTCCTTCAGGGCACGGGTAAAGAAGGCGTTGAAGTGCTCGTAGGCCGTCAGGTCTTCCACCAGGGCCTGGGACATGTCCACTTGGTAGCGTTTGGCAAACCAGGTGGTGAAGGCGTTCTTGAACCAGCGCACGCGGCACTCGGCAATGCAGCCGGCCAGCCGCGACAGCAGGTGGTGGGGCAGCAGGTATTGGGTGAGGATGAATAAACGGTTTTTCATTAACTGTCCTTAAGAACCTTCAAAGCTCGATGGGTGTGTCGGGGTGGTTGCCCCATTCGCCCCAGGAACCGGCATAGCCTTTGACCCGTGGATAACCGAGCGCCTTGGCCACCAGGTAGGTGAAGCCAGAGCGGTGGTGAGTCTGGCAGTGGGTGATGATTTCTTTATCAGGGGTGATACCCAATCGTTCGAGGATTTGCGGCATGTCTTTGCGGATGCGCAGGTTGCGCGCCTTGTCCATGCCGGCGGTCCATTCGAAATTGACCGCGCCGGGAATGTGTCCGCCCCGGGCCGCGACGACTTTCTCGCCGGAGTATTCCAGCGGGCCGCGAGCGTCCCAGATGGCCAGGTCGGCAGCGCCGAGACGGCTTTGCAGGTATTCACGGGTGGCGGTGGGCGCGTCGTGCAGCGTCAGGCTGATCGGACCTGCAACGGGCGCAGGGACGTCGATGGACACCGGCAGGCCTTCATCCAGCCACGACACCAAGCCGCCGTCGAGGTAGTGGTAGTTCCCGTGGCCGATCACGTCCAGCAGCCAGATAAACCGCCCGGCCCAGCCGCCGCCTTCATCGTCATAGACCACGTAGACCGCATCCGGGTGGTGCCCGAGTTCGCCGAACAGGGCTTCGAGGTCGGCTTTGGCCGGCAGCAGGCCCGGCGCTGGCGGTTGGCCGAGCTGGGTACGCTTGGGGTCGACGAAGCGTGCGCCAGGGACATGCCCGGTGCTGTAGCGGGCGGCGCTGGTCAGGTCCACCAGAATCAGTTCGCGGGCGTCGAGGCGCGGCAGCAGTTCGCTCGGCTCGATCACCAGCGGCAAGCCAGAGAAGTCAGGCATGTGAGGTCTCCAGGGGCGCAAAGGGAAAGGATTGTATCAAGTTCAGCGGCCGCGGTTGGTAAAGGTATGCAGGGCCCTTTCGATGCATTGCACGGTTTTGCCGAAAGCTTGCACCGTGACGTCCGAGAACGGCCCGCCGCCCTGGTCCACCGCCACCAGCATGATCACCCGGCCATTGCACGTCAGTGAGCGCAACAACAGGTGCTCGCCGCGGAACAGGCTGCGCATGCCCGGCGGTAATAGCGCCGAAAACTGCGCGTTGTTGTCCGGGTTCAGGCGAACCTGGGCCTGCTGGGCCAGCAATCGTTGCAAGATTTTGCTCTGGCTGATGGTAAAGCTCGTGGCCGCAGCTTCCTTGGGCAAACCGGCGGTCTGGTGAACGCGCACGCTGGTCTGGCTGCGGTCGGCCATCAGGATCATCACCCGGCGCATGCCGCAGGCCACCAGGGCGTCCCGTGCCGACGTGGTCAGGTGCATGGCGTTGAGGAAGGGGCTCGGCTCCACCAGCATGGCGGAACATTGCTTGCGCCACTGGCTCAGGTCCTGGGCGCTGGGCGGCGCGGCGGGCAGCAAGCCGGGGTGGATACGGCGGCTGCCCCAAGGCCAGATCAGCGCCACGGCCGGGTGCCAGAGGTCCGGCATGGCGTGATGACGTGCGCTGTTGGCGGCTTGTTGGTGCAACTGCTGCTGGATTTCATCCATCGACATTTGCAGATACAAACTGGCGAGGTATTGCCAGCGAGTGTTGTGAGGGCTGTCCCAGGCCTGCTGCGCCGCGAGGGCCAGGCCGTTGGCCAGCAACACGGTGTTGGCCGGCTGGTTGAGCCAGCGCCGCAGGGTTGGGTCGTCGTCCAGGCGATTCTGCTGGCGCAGCGGATGTTCGCTGTCCCGGGCGATGCGCAGGACTTTCACCAGTTCGCGGCGTTCGTTGAGCAACAGGCGATAACCTTGCGCCACCCAGATCGGCAAACGCCAGGTCTCCACCAGCGCCAGGCAGATCTCCAGCAGGCGGACGCCGAACAGTTCGCGCTCGACCTTGCGTGCGGACTCGCCTTTATGGACGACTCGCAATTCCCATTCCCCGAGCAACCGTGGGTGAGTCAGGGCCAACGGCCAGAGCGGCGACAGGAACAACAGGCTGCCCCAGTGGATGTCTTGCCACAGCCGCGCCAGGCGGCTGGCGAAAAAACCATTGGCCTGTTGCGTGGCGTGCTGGCTGATCAATTGCAGCTGGCGCAAGGCAACAGGGATTTCGTGCCCCGGCAATGAGGGCAGGCGGGCGAGCAACTCCTCGGTACGCTTGAGACCGAGGCGGTTGATGGCCACTTCGAGATTTTCCGCAGGCTCAGCGAGGCTGCCATGGGTGTGATGGTTGGCCTCGCGGATGACGCTCAGGGCCAGCGCGGGGCTGTCCTGCATCAGGTCGGCGATGTCGCGCAATGAGCGACGGCTGTCGGCGAGGGCCTTGCAGACCAGGTCGTGGCTGGCCTGGGGCACCGGCAGATGCACGCCGTTGAGCAGCTTCACCCAGCCGTCGAGGGTGGTCGGCCGGGGCGTTGGAACCTTGGTTTCGTTAGTCATGGCTGGACGTGATCATCGTATGAATTCTCTACGCCCGGAACGGGGCTAATTGGCTTTTCGCCAGAACAGCCTATAGTCTGGCGCAGTTTTGCCGATAAGTAGAAGAAGAGATTTTTCAGCTTCCGAATATGACCTTGAACCCGACTTAAGTAAGTACTTTCTATCTATGGCTAAAATTATCGGCATCATTGTCGTGTTCGCGAGCGTGCTCGGCGGATACGTGCTCTCCCACGGCAAGATCGCCGCCCTGATCCAACCCTTCGAGGTGTTGATCATCGGTGGTGCTGCCCTCGGCGCATTCTTGCAGGCCAACCCTGGCTATATGACGATGCACGTGCTCAAGAAATCCTTGAGCATGTTCGGCTCGCGTTTCAGCCACACCTTCTATCTGGAGGTGCTGGGGCTGATCTACGAAATCCTCAATAAAAGCCGCCGCGAAGGCATGATGGCGATTGAAGGCGACATCGAAGATGCCGCCGCCAGCCCGATTTTCGCCAAGTATCCGTCGGTGCTGAAGGATGAGCGCATGACGGCGTTCATCTGCGATTACCTGCGCATCATGTCGTCCGGCAACATGGCGCCCCATGAGCTCGAAGGCCTGTTCGACATGGAGCTGTACAGCCTCAAGGAAGACCTGGAGCACCCGTCCCACGCGGTCAACGGCATCGCCGACGGCATGCCGGGCTTCGGTATCGTCGCGGCGGTATTGGGGATCGTGGTGACCATGGCCTCCCTGGGCGAAGGCGACCAGGCGTCCATCGGCCTGCACGTGGGTGCGGCGCTGGTAGGTACCTTCTTCGGTATCTTGGCCGCCTATGGCTTCTTCGGCCCGCTGGCCCATTCCCTGGCCCATGATGCCAAGGAAGAACTCAACGTCTACGAAGCCATCAAGGCTTCCCTGGTGGCCTCGGCCTCGGGCATGCCGCCATCGCTGGCGGTGGAGTTCGGTCGCAAGGTCCTGTACCCAGCGCACCGTCCAAGCTTCGCCGAGCTGGAACAAGCGGTTCGCGGTCGCTAGTGCTTTGCTTTACAAATACGTTCCTTTTTTGGCGAGTGACTGTTGCTGCCAGACAAGGCGCCGCGACGAGTCATAGCCCGCTATGGCGAGGAGCGGCAACGCAGTATGGCAGCAGCAGGCACCGTCAAAATGGAACAGTATTTGTGAAGCAGAGCACTTAGGTCATGGAAAATAATCAACCGATTATTGTAAAGCGCATCAAGCGCATTGCCGGGGGGCATCACGGGGGCGCCTGGAAAATCGCCTTCGCCGACTTCGCCACGGCGATGATGGCGTTCTTCCTGGTGCTGTGGCTGCTGTCCACGGCAACCCCGGAACAGAAGATCGCCATCGCCGGTTACTTCAAGGACCCGGTCGGCTTTTCCGAAAGCGGTACGCCCTACATCATCGACCTGGGCGGCTCGCCGACCCTGGCGCCGGACACGACCCTCAATCCCGAGGTCAAGTCCCAGCCCCAGCCCGACAAGGTCACGGTGGATTCCGAGCAGGTCGAGGGCATGGCCGAGCAGGTCGAGCGCGAGCGTTTGGAGTTGCTGCTGCAGGAATTGCAGAACAAGGTCGAAGAGAACCCGGAACTGCAGAAGTTCAAGGACCAGATCCTGTTCGAAATCACCCCGAACGGCTTGCGCATCCAGATCATGGACGCCGAGAACCGGCCGATGTTCGATTCTGGCAGCGCACGTCTGAAACCTTATTTCGAAGATATCCTGCTGGCCATGGCCGACACCATCAAGGCGGTGCCGAACAAAATCAGCATCAGTGGCCATACCGATGCCAAGCCTTACATCGGTAAGGGTGACTACGGAAACTGGGAACTGTCCGCCAACCGCGCCAACGCGGCCCGTCGCGCCCTGGTGGCCGGCAGCTATCCGGACGAGCAGGTGGCACGGGTGGTCGGTTATGCCTCTTCGGCGCTGTTCGACCGCAAGGACCCGTTCAACCCGGTCAACCGGCGCATCGACATCGTGGTGTTGACCAAGAAGGCGCAGAAAGCCATCGAGGGCTCACAAACCGACGATCCGGCGCCCGATCCGGTTCCGGGCGAGGGTGCCCCGGGTGAAGTGCCAGCGCCACAGGCTACGCCAGGTGCAGCGGTCGATCCGAATGCGCTGCCGGCGGACCAGCAACCCATACCGGCCCATGAGCTGCGCGAGCGGCTGAACCTGTTCGATGACACCGTACCGAAACCGGCGGAGCCGCCGGCGCAGTGACCCACAAAAAAAGCCGACCTCGATGTCGGCTTTTTTGTGGGGCCACTGTTTACTTGAGGATTGCTTGCCTTTGTGGCGAGGGGATTTATTTGTGGCGAGGGGATTTATCCCCGTTGGGCTGCGTAGCAGCCCTGTTGCTCATCTACATAGAAGGGGGGCGCTTCGCACCCCAGCGGGGATAAATCCCCTCGCCACAATCAGTAGCTGCTTTCCGGCAGGCTGGCGATGATCGAGCGGTAGCTGTTCATCCGTTGCTGATGCACGCGACCTTCTTCCAGGGCCTTGAGCAGGGCGCAGCCGGGTTCGCGGTCGTGCTTGCAGTCGCGGAAGCGGCAGGTACCGATCAGCTCGTTGAACTCGATGAACCCGGCTTCGACATCGGCCCGGCTGACGTGGCCCAGGCCGAATTCGCGGATACCCGGCGAGTCGATCAGTTCACCGCCACCAGGGAAGTGGAACAGCCGCGCCGTGGTCGTGGTGTGGGTGCCTTGGCCGGACAGCTCGGACAACGGCCCGACGCGGGTCTCGACTTCTGGCAGTAGGCTGTTGACCAGCGAAGACTTGCCGACGCCGGACTGGCCGACGAACACACTGATGCGTCCGTCCAACTGCTGTTGCAATTGCTCCATGCCGTTACCGTGGTGGGCCGAGACTTCCAGCACCGGATAACCCAAGTCCCGGTAGACCGACAGCAGGGCGTTCAGCGCCGGGGCGTTGTGTTCGTCGATCAGGTCGAACTTGTTGAGCAGCAGCAACGGGCGGATGCCGGCGTGCTCGGCGGCCACCAGGTAACGGTCGATCAGGTTGGCGTGGGGCTCGGGCAATGGCGCGAACACGATAACGATCATGTCGACGTTGGCGGCCACGGGCTTGAGCTGGCCCCGGCTGTCCGGGCGGCACAGCTCGGTGTGGCGCGGCAGTTGCGCGACAATCACGCCGATGCCCTGGTTGCCGGCACGCCAGACCACCTGGTCGCCCGTCACCAGCGCCGGCAGGTTGGCGCGCAAGTGGCAGCGGAACACCTGGCCGGCCAGTTCGCCTTCCTGGGCCTCGACCTCGACCTGCACGCCGAAGTGGGCGATCACCAGGCCGGTCTGTTCAGGGCCCAGGTCGCCACCCTCCAGGGCTTCGACAGCACTGGATTCGCGTTTGGCGGCGCGGGCGGCGCGCTCACCCTGGATCTTTTCGATGCGCCAGTTTTGACGACGATTGAGTTGGCGTTTGGCCATGGGTGTTCCGTATGAAGAAATACAGCGAATAGGGTAAAACGGCGGCGAGTTTAGCACGCCCAAGGGGCTGCCTAGGCTAAACTGCGTGGCTACGCCGAGGAGCCTCCCTATGCAAAACCCGCAGAACCTGATCTGGATCGACCTGGAAATGACCGGTCTGAACCCTGACACTGACGTCATCATCGAAATGGCCACCATCGTCACCGACAGCGACCTCAACACCCTGGCCGAGGGCCCGGTGATCGCGATCCACCACAGCGACGAGATCCTGGCCGGCATGGACGAGTGGAACACCCGCCAGCACGGCGGCTCGGGCCTGACCCAGCGAGTGCGCGAGAGCAAGATCAGCATGGCCGAAGCCGAAGCCCAGACCCTCGCGTTCGTGGAACAGTGGGTGCCCAAGGGCAAGTCGCCGATCTGTGGCAACAGCATCTGCCAGGATCGTCGCTTCCTTTATACCCACATGAAGTCCCTGGAAAGCTACTTCCACTACCGCAACCTGGACGTTTCCACCCTCAAGGAACTGGCCGCCCGCTGGGCGCCAGAAGTGCGTGACAGCTTCCAGAAAGGCAGCACCCACCTGGCCCTGGATGACATCCGCGAGTCCATTGCCGAGTTGCAGCATTACCGCAAGCACTTCATCAAGTTCTAACCGGCACGCCAGCGGCTGGCGAGATTGCTTTTGTGACGAGGGAGCTTGCTCCCGCTGGCCTGCGAAGCAGGCCCCAACAGTTCTCCAGGAAGATTCGATTGTCTGGTTTGCGACTGCTGCGCCCGAAGCGTCGGACCGGCCGAGCGGGAGCAAGCTCCCTCGCCACAGAGGGCAGTTTGGACTTGGGGGCATGGTGTTCAGGCAGAAGACGGGGGCGCGCCCTCTTTTGGTGCCAGCCCAAACTGGCTAGACTGCGCGCCTTCCCGTATGGACCGCCACCATGTTGCTGATGCTTTATCTGATCGCCATCACCGCTGAAGCCATGACCGGTGCCTTGTCTGCCGGGCGGCGGGGCATGGACTGGTTTGGCGTGGTGCTGATCGCCTGTGTCACGGCGCTGGGTGGCGGCTCGGTGCGCGACGTGCTGCTCGGTCATTACCCGCTTACGTGGGTCAAGCATCCGGAATACCTGGTGCTGACCACCGCGGCGGCGATGTTGACGGTGTTCCTGGCGCGCTGGATGCGTCATCTGCGCTCATTGTTCCTGGTGCTCGACGCCGTGGGCCTGGTGGCGTTCACGCTGATCGGTTGCATGACGGCCCTGGAAATGGGCCATGGCATGCTGGTGGCGTCGGTCAGCGGAGTGATCACCGGGGTGTTCGGTGGCATTCTGCGGGACATTTTCTGCAACGATATTCCGCTGATCTTCCGCCGCGAACTCTACGCCAGCGTCTCGTTTGCCGCGGCGTGGTGTTATCTGCTGTGTGTCTTCCTGCAATTGCCGAACGAGCAGGCGATCCTCATCACCTTGTTTGGCGGTTTCCTGCTGCGGCTCCTGGCAATTCGCTTTCACTGGGAAATGCCGAAGTTCGTCTACAACGACGAAGTCTGACGCGAGGCATGTTGGCGTAACGCCCATTCCACATGCTCGCGCACCAGCTCCGACGGATAGTCACGCCGCGCCTCCAGCGCTTGCAGCACGGGAATCGTTGACGGCGCGTTGCCCAGGCCCACCGCCAGATTGCGCAGCCAGCGCTCGTAACCGGCACGGCGCAGCGGTGAACCTTCGGTGCTGCTGAGAAATGTGTCTTCGTCCCACAGGAACAACTCGGCCAGCCCGGCATTGTCCAGGTTGTGCCGCGGCTTGAAATCGCTTTCTCCCGACGGACGGGCGAAGCGGTTCCACGGGCAGACAATCTGGCAATCGTCGCAGCCGAACACCCGGTTGCCGATCAGTGGCCGCAGCTCTTCGGGAATGGCGCTTTTCAGCTCGATGGTCAGGTAGGAAATGCAGCGGCGGGCATCGAGCACGTAGGGCCCGACGAAGGCATTTGTCGGACAGATGTCCAGGCACGCGGTGCATTTTCCGCAGTGTTCGGTGCCGTGGGGCGGGTCGATGGGCAGCGGCAAGTCGACGAACAGCTCGCTCAGGAAGAAATAACTGCCGGCCTTGCGGTTCAATACCAGGGTGTTTTTACCGATCCAGCCCAGGCCGGCCTGTTCGGCGATGGCTTTTTCCAGCACCGGTGCGCTGTCGACGAAGGCGCGATAGCCAAAGGGGCCGATGACCGCCTGGATTTTTTCCGCCAATTGCTGCACGCGTTTACGGATCAATTTGTGGTAATCGCGGCCCAACGCATAACGCGAGACGTAGGCTTTTTCCGGTTGGCCGAGCATCTGCGCCATCTGGGTGTCGCCCGGCAGGTAGTCCATGCGCAGGGACACCACGCGCAATGTGCCCGGCACCAATTCCTCGGGGTGCGAGCGTTTGCTGCCATGGGCGCCCATGTAGTCCATTTCGCCGTGGTAGCCGGCCTCGAGCCAGCGTTGCAGGTGTTGCTCATGCTCGGCCAGGTCCAGGCCGCTGATGCCGACCTGCTGGAAACCCAGCTCGCGGCCCCATTCCTTGATGGATTGGGCGAGGGCGGGGAGGTCTGTGGGAATGGCAGGCATGAGGCGAGAGAAACCAGAGCTGAGATGCGTATAATTCTGCCAGACATCGGAGCCCGAAGACGCATGCCGCACACTAAAGATGATTTTCCCGACGCGCTGTACAGCGCCGCGCAGGTCCGGGCCCTCGACGCACAACTGATCGCCGCGGGTACTGCTGGCTTCGAATTGATGCAGCGCGCTGCCCGTGCCACCTGGCGCGCGATCGTCCGACGCTGGCCCGACGCCCATGAGCTGACCGTGCTGGCCGGCCATGGCAACAATGCCGGCGATGGTTACCTGGTCGCGACCCTGGCCCGGCGTGCCGGCTGGTCGGTGCGGGTGCTGACGGTGGGCGAGCCCCGGCGATTGCAGGGGGACGCTGCCAATGCCCACGCCGAGGCGGTGGCGGTGGGCGTGCCGATGGAACCGTGGTCGGATGAAGCCGAGTTGCGTGGCGTGCTGCTGGACGCGTTGCTTGGCACGGGCCTGAGTGGCGATGTACGTGAGCCGTATGTGCAGGCCATCGATACGATCAACGTCAGCGGCCTGCCGGTCGCGGCGGTGGATATCCCCTCGGGATTGTGTGCCGACACCGGCCGGGTGTTGGGTACGGCAGTGGCGGCCGACCTGACCGTGACCTTCATTGGCTTGAAGCTGGGGTTGTTCACGGGCGAAGCGGCGGACCGGGTGGGTGAGCTGGTATTCAATGACCTGCACGCCGATCCGGATATCGTTGAAGCGGCACCGGCCAATGCCCGACTGCTCCTACCTCGGAATCTGCCGCATCTGACACCTCGCGCCGCCACTTCCCACAAAGGCAAGTTCGGTCACGTGCTGTTGATCGGCGGCGACCGGGGCTTTGGTGGCGCCATCCAGATGAGCGCCGAAAGCGCGCTGCGCTGCGGGGCGGGCATGATTTCGATGGCGACCCGCAGCGAGCATGTGTCCGCCGCGCTGACGCGTTTGCCGGAAGTCATGGTGCAGGGCACCCATTCGGCGAACCAATTGGTGGGCTTGCTCCAGCAGGCCAGCGTGGTGGTGGTCGGACCGGGCCTTGGCCAGGCCGCCTGGGGACGCAGCCTGCTGTCGGCGGCGGCCAATGCGCCACTGCCGCAAGTGTGGGATGCCGATGCGCTGAACCTGCTGAGCACCGGCGATGTCCGTCTGCCTGAACATTGCGTGATCACCCCGCATCCGGGCGAGGCGGCGCGGCTGCTGGAGATGTCCACCGCCCAGGTGCAGGCCGATCGTCCGGCGGCGGCCCATGCCTTGAGCCAGAAATACACCGCCACGGTGATTCTCAAGGGAGCCGGCAGCCTGGTCGCCAGCCCGGATGGTCGCCTGGCAGTCTGCAGCCAGGGCCATCCGGCCATGGCCACCGCCGGCCTGGGGGATGTGCTGGCTGGCGTGGTCGGGGCCTTGCTGGCCCAGGGCATGGAAAGCTTCGAGGCCGCGTGCCTGGCGGTCTGGCTGCATGCCAACGCCGGTGCCAAGGTCGGTCGCTCGGGCCGGGGATTGGCGGCGACCGATCTGATCCCGGCCATTCGTCAGTTGTTGGAGGAGCATTCACCGTGTCTGAAGTAACCCTGTACGTGGCGGACGAACAAGCCATGACACAATTTGGCGCCCGCATCGCGCAGATCACTGCCGGCCACGGCCTGATTTTTCTCGAAGGCGACCTTGGCGCGGGGAAAACCACCTTGTCCCGTGGCATCATCCGTGGCCTCGGGCACGTCGGCTCGGTCAAGAGCCCCACGTTCACCCTGGTCGAGCCCTATGAGATCGGCGACATTCGCGCCTTCCATTTCGACCTGTATCGACTGGTGGATCCTGAGGAGCTGGAATTCCTTGGCATTCGCGATTATTTCGAAGATGACGCCTTGTGTCTGATCGAATGGCCCCAGAAGGGTGCAGGCTTTTTGCCAAAGCCCGACCTGACCATTACCATTGGCGCGCAGAACGGCGGGCGTTCGCTGAAACTGACGCCGCAAGGCGCCCGTGGTGAGTCGTGGTGTGCCGCTTTGGCATTGGAAAACTAATTGATGATGGGGTTTGGTATGCGCTTTCGCGCGGTGGTTGCTGTCGTAGGACTGTTGCTTACGGCACTGGCCGTCGATGCTGTGGCCGAGACAAAGGTCAACAGCGTTCGCCTCTGGCGGGCGCCGGACAACACACGGCTGGTGTTCGACCTGACGGGGCCGGTGCAGCACAGCGTATTCACCCTGACCGCCCCGGATCGCCTGGTGATCGACATCAACGGTGCCTCCCTGGGCGCGCCATTGAACGTCGCTACCGCCAATACGCCGATTACCGCGATGCGCTCGGCCCAGCGTACGCCCACCGACCTGCGGGTGGTCATCGACCTGAAAAAAGCCGTGACCCCGAAAAGCTTCACCCTGGCCCCCAATGCCCAGTACGGCAACCGGCTGGTGGTGGACCTGTTCGACAACCCGGCCGATGCCGACCCACCGCCACCGCCGCCGACCAAGGTTGCCACGGTGCCCGCGGTGCCGGTGACCCCGACGGAGCCTGCGCTCAAGCTGCCACCGGCCCCGGCCGGCAAGCGTGACATCATCGTGGTGATCGATGCCGGTCACGGCGGCGAGGACCCGGGGGCCTCGGGCTCGCGCGGGCAACGTGAAAAAGACGTGGTGCTGGCCATCGCCCGTGAATTGCAGCGCCAGGTCAACGGCATGAAAGGCTTCCGCGCCGAACTGACCCGCACCGGCGACTATTTCATTCCTTTGCGCGGTCGTACCGAGATCGCCCGCAAGAAGGGCGCCGACCTGTTCGTCTCCATTCACGCCGACGCCGCGCCTTCGAAAGCCGCGTTCGGGGCCTCGGTGTTTGCCCTGTCCGACCGTGGTGCCACGTCCGAGACCGCCCGTTGGCTGGCCGACAGCGAAAACCGTTCCGACCTGATCGGCGGTGCCGGCAACGTCAGCCTCGACGACAAGGACCGGATGCTTGCCGGTGTCTTGCTCGATTTGTCGATGACGGCCTCGTTGACCTCCAGCCTGAACGTCGGCCAGAAAGTCCTGAGCAACATCGGTCGTGTCACGCCGCTGCACAAGCAGCGCGTCGAACAGGCCGGGTTCATGGTGCTCAAGTCGCCGGACATCCCGTCGATCCTGGTGGAGACCGGCTTCATCTCTAATTCAAACGAAGCGTCCAAGCTGTCGTCCTCCAGCCACCAGCAGGCCCTGGCCCGCTCCATCAGCAGCGGTGTGCGGCAGTTCTTCCAGCAGAACCCACCGCCGGGCACCTACATCGCCTGGCTGCGGGACTCCGGCAAGATCGCCCAGGGGCCACGGGACCACCGCGTCAACCCTGGCGAAACCCTGGCGATGATTGCCGTGCGCTACCAGGTGTCGCCCGCCACCTTGCGCAGCGCCAACAATCTCAAGAGCGATGAGCTCAAGATTGGCCAGACCCTGACCATTCCGGGCAACGAAGTGGCGGTCAAGCAATGAGTGACGAAGTGATCGGCAGCGCCGCCCGCATCGAACTGCTCAGCCCTCGGCTGGCGAACCAGATCGCCGCCGGGGAAGTGGTCGAGCGTCCGGCGTCGGTCATCAAGGAGTTGCTGGAAAACAGCCTCGACTCCGGGGCCAAGCGCATCGATGTGGATGTCGAGCAGGGTGGCGTCAAGCTGCTGCGGGTGCGCGATGACGGTGGGGGTATTTCCTCCGACGACCTGCCGCTGGCCCTGGCGCGTCACGCCACCAGCAAGATCCGTGACCTGGAAGACCTTGAGCGGGTCATGAGCCTGGGTTTCCGGGGTGAAGCGCTGGCGTCCATCAGTTCGGTGTCGCGCCTGACCCTCACCTCACGCACCCGCGACGCCGAGCAGGCCTGGCAGGTCGAGACCGAAGGCCGCGACATGGCCTCTCGCGTCCAGCCCGCGGCCCATCCGGTGGGTACCTCGGTGGAAGTGCGCGATTTGTTCTTCAACACCCCGGCACGGCGCAAGTTTCTCAAGGCCGAGAAAACTGAGTTCGATCACCTTCAAGAAGTCATCAAGCGCCTGGCCCTGGCGCGTTTTGACGTGGCGTTCCATTTGCGCCACAACGGCAAGACCATCCTCAGCCTGCACGAGGCCCGCGACGATGCCGCCCGAGCCCGGCGCGTGGGCGCGGTGTGCGGAGCGGGTTTCCTGGAACAGGCCTTGCCCATCGAGGTGGAGCGCAATGGCCTGCACCTGTGGGGTTGGGTCGGTTTGCCAACGTTCTCCCGCAGCCAGGCGGACTTGCAGTATTTCTACGTGAACGGCCGGGCGGTGCGCGACAAACTGGTGGCTCACGCGGTGCGCCAGGCCTATCGCGACGTGCTGTTCAATGGCCGGCATCCGACCTTCGTGCTGTTTTTTGAAGTCGATCCGGCGGTGGTGGACGTCAACGTGCACCCGACCAAGCATGAGGTGCGTTTCCGTGACGGGCGCATGGTCCACGATTTCCTCTATGGCACCTTGCACCGCGCCTTGGGCGATGTACGTCCGGAAGATCAACTGGCGGCGCCGGCGGCAGTGGCCGGCATGGTCCGGCCAACGGGGCTGGAGGCGGGCGAATTCGGGCCCCAGGGCGAAATGCGCCTGGCGGCCAACGCATTGCTGGAGCAACCCCAGCCTCAGCCGAGCTACAACACGGCCGGCAGCGGCGCGGGCAGCGGCTATCAGTATCAATACACCCCGCGTCCACAATCCACTGTGCCCGCAGCCGAGGCCCAGGCGGCCTATCGCGAGTTCTTCAAGCCCTTGCCGGAAGCCGGCGCGGCGGCGATGCCCGATGGCCAGGGCGATATCCCGCCGCTGGGCTACGCCCTGGCGCAACTCAAGGGCATCTATATCCTCTCGGAAAATGCCCAGGGCCTGGTCCTGGTGGACATGCACGCCGCCCATGAGCGGATCATGTACGAGCGCCTGAAAATTGCCATGGCCAGCGAAGGCCTGAGCGGCCAGCCGCTGTTGGTGCCCGAATCCCTGGCCGTCAGCCAGCGCGAAGCCGATTGCGCCGAAGAACATGTGGCCTGGTTCCAGCGCCTGGGCTTCGAATTGCAGCGCCTGGGCCCGGAAACCCTGGCGATCCGCCAGATCCCGGCCTTGTTGAAACAGGCCGAGGCCAATCGCCTGGTCAGCGACGTGTTGGCGGACTTGATGGAATATGGCACCAGCGACCGGATCCAGGCGCACCTGAACGAACTGCTCGGCACCATGGCCTGCCACGGCGCGATCCGCGCCAACCGGCGCCTGGCCCTGCCGGAAATGAACGGCCTGCTGCGGGACATGGAAAACACCGAACGCAGTGGTCAATGCAACCATGGCCGGCCGACCTGGACCCAATTGGGCCTGGACGACCTGGACAAACTGTTCCTGCGCGGTCGTTGATGAACCCGTTGCCACCCGCGATTTTCCTGATGGGCCCGACCGCTGCCGGCAAGACCGACCTGGCCATCGAGTTGACCAAGGTCCTGCCCTGCGAGTTGATCAGCGTCGATTCGGCCTTGGTCTACCGGGGCATGGACATCGGCACCGCCAAGCCGTCAAAGGAACTGCTGGCCGAATTTCCCCACCGCCTGATCGACATCCTCGACCCGGCCGAGGCCTATTCGGCGGCCGATTTCCGTCGTGACGCGCTCCAGGCCATGGCCGAGATCACCGCGCGGGGCAAGATCCCCCTGCTGGTGGGCGGCACGATGTTGTATTACAAGGCCTTGGTCGATGGGCTGGCGGACATGCCGGCGGCCGATCCCGAGGTGCGCGCGCAGATTGAAGAAGAAGCCGCGCGCCTGGGCTGGCAAGCCCTGCACGAGCAATTGGCGGTCATCGACCCGGAATCGGCAGCGCGTATTCACCCCAATGACCCGCAGCGACTGAGTCGAGCCTTGGAGGTTTATCGGGTCAGTGGCCAGAGCATGACTGCCCTGCGCCAGCGACAAACTGCGCAAAGTACTGAAGCAGCCGCTTCGGGACTGCAACAATTGCCCTATACTGTCGCGAATCTGGCCATCGCTCCGGCGAACCGGCAAGTGCTGCATCGGCGAATTGAACAAAGATTCACATTAATGTTGGAACAGGGGTTCATAGACGAGGTCGTAGCCCTGCGTGAGCGAAGTGACCTGCATGCCGGGTTGCCGTCTATACGTGCGGTAGGTTATCGACAAGTCTGGGATTACCTGGACGGCAAGCTGACGTCAGCCGAGATGCAGGAGCGTGGGATCATTGCCACGCGCCAATTGGCGAAACGCCAGTTCACCTGGCTGCGCAGCTGGACTGACCTGCATTGGCTCGACAGTCTCGATTGCGACAATCTGCCACGCGCCTTGAAATACCTCGGGACCATCTCCATATTGAGCTGAGTCCTTGCAATTGCCGTCTATCCTTGGGGGTGTGACGGCCCAAGCCATCTGATTCCGATTTTTATTATTGATCCTTAAAGGAGTGCGGCACATGTCAAAAGGGCATTCGCTACAAGACCCTTACTTGAACACTTTACGTAAAGAGAAAGTTGGGGTGTCCATCTATCTGGTCAACGGGATCAAACTGCAAGGCACGATCGAGTCTTTCGACCAGTTCGTCATCCTTCTGAAAAATACCGTCAGCCAGATGGTCTACAAGCACGCGATCTCGACAGTGGTGCCCGTTCGTCCAATTCGTCTGCCTAGCGCAACCGAATCCGAAGGCGGTGACGCTGAACCGGGTAACGCCTGATAGGAGCCTCCTTTGTTCTTTGAGCGCCACGGTGGTGGTGAACGAGCCATTCTCGTTCACTTGGATGGACAGGACCCTGAGGCGCGCGAAGATCCGCAGGAGTTTCAGGAATTGGCACTTTCGGCCGGCGCCGAGACCGTCGCGTTTTTCAACGTGCCGCGTCATCGGCCAACCGCCAAGTTCCTGATCGGCAGTGGCAAGGTCGAGGAGTTGCGCGACCTGGTCAAGGCCGAGCAGGTCGATCTGGTGATTTTCAATCACATCCTCACGCCCAGTCAGGAACGTAACCTCGAACGTGTCTTCGAGTGTCGCGTGATCGACCGCACGGGGTTGATCCTCGATATCTTCGCCCAGCGCGCCCGAACCCATGAAGGCAAGCTCCAGGTCGAACTGGCCCAGCTTGAGCACATGAGTACGCGGCTGGTTCGCGGCTGGACTCACCTTGAGCGGCAGAAAGGCGGTATCGGCCTGCGCGGCCCGGGTGAAACCCAGCTGGAAACCGACCGACGCCTGTTGCGGGTTCGCCTGCGCCAGATCAAGGGGCGGCTGGAAAAGGTCCGCAGCCAGCGCGAGCAGTCGCGCCGCGGTCGCAAGCGCGCGGATATCCCGACGGTTTCACTGGTGGGTTATACCAACGCCGGCAAATCGACCCTGTTCAACAATGTCACCCAATCCGACGTCTACGCCGCCGACCAGTTGTTCGCCACGCTCGACCCGACCCTGCGCCGGCTCGACCTAGACGACCTCGGGCCGATCGTGCTGGCCGACACCGTGGGCTTCATCCGTCACCTGCCGCACAAGCTGGTCGAGGCTTTCCGAGCTACGCTCGAAGAGTCGAGCAACTCCGACCTGCTGTTGCACGTGATCGATGCCGCCGAGCCGGACCGGATGCTGCAGATCGAGCAGGTGATGGTGGTGCTGGGCGAGATCGGAGCCCAGGACTTGCCGATCCTCGAGGTATACAACAAACTCGATTTGCTCGAAGGCGTGGAGCCGCAGATCCAGCGCGATGCCGATGGCAAGCCGCAACGGGTCTGGCTGTCGGCCCGTGATGGCACCGGCCTGGACCTGCTCAAGCAGGCCGTGGCCGAGCTGTTGGGCAACGATCTGTTTGTCGGCACCCTGAAGTTGCCGCAACGTTTCGCCCGGCTTCGTGCGCAGTTTTTCGAGCTGGGGGCCGTGCAAAAAGAAGAACACGACGAAGAAGGTGTCTGCCTGCTGGCTGTTCGCCTGCCTCGGTCGGAGCTCAACCGGCTGGTCAGTCGCGAAGGGCTGCAACCGATGGAATTCATCGAGCAACACACTTTGCAATAAAAGCCTGAGAAAGCGGTGTCAGGCATTCTGTAGCATTGGTCGGCGCGCCGTGGGTGCGTCTTTGCTTTATCAGATGGAGAGCGCTATGGCTTGGAATGAGCCGGGTGGCAACTCGAATAATCAGGATCCTTGGGGTGGCAAGCGTCGTAACAACGGCGACCGCAAGGGGCCGCCGGATCTCGACGAGGCCTTCCGAAAGCTGCAGGAAAGCCTGAACGGTTTGTTCGGTGGTGGTAAAAAACGCGGTGATGAGGGCGGTGGTCGCTCGGGCAAGGGCGGCGGTTTCGGCCTGCTCGGCATCGGCCTCGTCGTGCTGGCGGCTGTCTGGCTGTACAGCGCGGTCTATGTCGTGGACGAACAGGAGCAAGCCGTGGTGCTGCGCTTCGGCAAGTACTACGAGACGGTTGGCCCGGGCCTGAACATCTATTTCCCGCCGATCGACCAGAAGTACATGGAGAACGTCACGCGTGAGCGGGCGTACACCAAGCAGGGCCAGATGCTCACGGAAGACGAGAACATCGTCGAAGTGCCGCTGACCGTGCAATACAAGATCACCAACCTGCAGGACTTCGTGCTGAACGTCGACCAGCCGGAGATCAGCTTGCAGCACGCGACCGAAAGTGCCTTGCGCCATGTGGTGGGTTCCACCGCCATGGACCAGGTGCTGACCGAAGGTCGTGAGCTGATGGCGAGCGAAATCAAGGAGCGTCTGCAACGTTTCCTCGATACCTATCGCACCGGTATCACCGTCACCCAGGTCAACGTCCAGAGCGCAGCGGCACCGCGTGAGGTCCAGGAAGCCTTCGATGACGTGATCCGTGCCCGTGAAGACGAGCAACGTTCGCGCAACCAGGCCGAAACCTATGCCAACGGCGTCGTGCCGGAAGCCCGTGGCCAGGCCCAGCGCATCATCGAGGATGCCAACGGTTACCGCGATGAAGTGGTCTCCCGTGCCAAGGGTGAGGCCGATCGCTTCACCAAGCTGGTGGCCGAATATCGCAAGGCCCCTGAAGTGACCCGCCAGCGTCTGTACCTGGACACCATGCAGGAAGTCTTCAGCAACACCAGCAAGGTCCTCGTGACCGGCAACAAGAACGGCCAGAGCAATCTGCTGTACCTGCCGCTGGACAAGATGGTCGAGAGCGGTCGAAACACCAGTACGCCACCGGCCAGTTCGACGGCGGCCAGCAATGAGGCCAGCACCCGTGCGGCGGCGGACCTGCAACAACAGCAAGCACGTACCAGGGAGAGTCGCTGATGAGCAATAAATCGCTGATCGCCCTTATTGTCGGTGTCGTCGTGGCGATCGCTGCCTGGAACTGCTTCTACATCGTGGCTCAGACCGAGCGCGCGGTGTTGCTGCAATTCGGTCGCGTGGTCCAGGCTGATGTCCAGCCGGGGCTGCATGTGAAGGTGCCGTACGTCAACAAGGTGCGCAAGTTCGACGCTCGCCTGATGACGCTGGATGCGCCGACGCAACGCTTCCTGACACTGGAAAAGAAAGCCGTGATGGTGGACGCCTACGCCAAGTGGCGTGTGAAGGATGCCGAGCGCTTCTACACCGCGACCTCGGGCCTCAAGCAGATCGCCGATGAGCGTCTGTCCCGTCGCCTGGAATCGGGCCTGCGTGACCAGTTCGGTAAGCGCACGTTGCATGAAGTGGTGTCCGGCGAGCGTGATGCGCTCATGGCCGATATCACTCGTTCGCTGAATGCGATGGCGGAAAAAGAGCTGGGTATCGAAGTGGTCGATGTCCGGGTCAAGGCTATCGACCTGCCGAAGGAAGTGAACCGCAGCGTGTTCGAGCGGATGAGCACCGAGCGTGAGCGTGAAGCTCGCGAGCACCGTGCCAAAGGTAACGAGCTGGCCGAAGGCATCCGTGCCGACGCCGATCGCCAACGACGCGTGCTGCTGGCCGAAGCCTATCGTGAATCGGAAGAAGTCCGTGGTGATGGTGATGCCCAGGCCGCTTCGATCTACGCCAAGGCTTATGGTCAGGATCAGGAGTTCTACGCGTTCTACCGTAGCCTGCGTGCCTACCGTGAAAGCTTCGCGAACAAGTCCGACGTCCTGGTCCTGGACCCAAGTAGCGACTTCTTCCACTACCTGGAAAAGTCCAAGCCTTGATGCGGCGTTGACCTGAGATACTCCGCCCGGCGGCTAAAACGTCGGGCGGGGTGATCCTTTGGGAAAACGTGTGTATGATGCGGCAGCCGGGAAATTCCCGGCTTTTTTGCGTCTGCACGTTCGATTGCGGTTTATAGGTGCAGGCGTCGGGTTGAACGACTCGACAGGTTTTTCGAGGAAAGTGCCGGGCGAGGCCGATGATGGGCCATTCGTCACGTCGCTCTTGCGCGTTTTTTGCCCAAGCTGCGCGCCTGGCGCAGGCATTTTCTGCTTCACTCAAGGCCAGTCCGAAAGCTGGCCGCCCGGACCATAGGGGAATGGCGTAATGGCAACGGTAGACCGCTGGCTGCTGCCAGATGGCATCGAAGAAGTACTGCCACCGGAAGCTGCGCGTATCGAAGTAGCGCGTCGGCAGGTGTTGGATCTGTTCCAGAGCTGGGGTTACGAGTTCGTCGTCACCCCGCATATCGAGTACCTGGAATCCCTGCTCACCGGCGCGGGCCAGGATCTGGACCTGCGCACCTTCAAGGTAATCGATCCGCAGTCGGGCCGGCAGATGGGCTTTCGTGCCGACATCACGCCGCAAGTGGCGCGCATCGACGCCCACACCCTGCGCCGCGAGGGCCCGAGCCGCCTGTGCTACGCCGGCAGCGTGCTACATGCCCAACCGCGCGCCTTGTCTTCTTCGCGCAGCCCGATCCAATTGGGCGCCGAGTTGTATGGCGATGCCAGCCCGAGCAGCGACGTGGAAGTCATCAGCCTGATGCTGGCCATGCTGCAACTGGCTGACGTGCCGGATGTCCACATGGACCTGGGGCATGTCGGCATCTATCGCGGCCTGGCCCGTGCGGCCGGTTTGTCCGGCGAAGTTGAACAACAGCTGTTCGATGCCCTGCAGCGCAAGGCCATCGACGAAGTCGTCAGCCTGACCGAGGGCCTGCCGGCCGATCTGTCGGGCATGCTGCGGGCGCTGGTGGACCTGTGCGGCGGGCGTGAAGTATTGGTCGCGGCCCGTGAACGCCTGGCCCATGCGCCGGCGCCGGTGTTGGCCGCGCTGGACGACTTGCTGGCGATTGCCGAGCGTCTGTCGGTGCGCTTCCCCGAGTTGCCGCTGTATTTCGACCTGGGCGAGTTGCGCGGTTATCACTACCACACCGGTGTCGTGTTTGCGGTATTCGTACCGGGCGTGGGTCAGTCCATCGCCCAGGGCGGCCGTTATGACGACATCGGCGCTGACTTCGGTCGTGCCCGTCCGGCGACCGGTTTCTCCACCGATTTGAAAACCCTGGTGACCCTGGGGCGTGCTGAAGTCGAGCTACCGTCTGGCGGTATCTGGATGCCTGACAGTACGGATGCGGCACTCTGGCAGGCGGTCTGCCAGTTGCGCAGTGAGGGTCAGCGCGTTGTCCAGGCTTTGCCAGGGCAACCTTTGGCCGCCGCCCGTGAAGCGGACTGCGACCGGCAATTGATTCAGCAGAACGGGCTTTGGCAAGTATTGCCGCTGGCTTCTTGAGTTTTCCCGCCGGCCGAAGCCGGCACCAAGTTTGCGCGAATGAGGACAAGTGTTATGGGTAAGAATGTCGTAGTCCTGGGCACCCAGTGGGGTGATGAGGGCAAAGGCAAGATCGTTGATCTGCTGACCGAACATGCTGCCGCCGTAGTGCGCTACCAGGGTGGCCACAACGCAGGTCACACCTTGGTGATCGACGGTGAAAAAACCGTCCTGCACCTGATTCCGTCGGGCGTGCTGCGCGAAGGTGTCCAGTGCCTGATCGGCAACGGTGTGGTGGTTGCGCCCGACGCCTTGCTGCGGGAAATCATCAAGCTGGAAGAAAAAGGCGTACCGGTGCGCGAGCGCTTGCGTATCAGCCCGTCCTGCCCGCTGATCCTGTCCTACCACGTTGCGCTGGACCAGGCCCGTGAAAAGGCCCGTGGCGAGCTGAAGATCGGCACCACCGGTCGCGGCATCGGCCCGGCCTACGAAGACAAGGTGGCCCGTCGTGGCCTGCGCATCGGTGACCTGTTCCACCGTGAGCGTTTCGCCGCCAAGCTGGGTGAGTTGCTGGACTACCACAACTTCGTCCTGGTCAATTACTACAAAGAGCCGGCCATCGACTTCCAGAAAACCCTGGATGAGTGCATGGAATACGCCGAGCTGCTCAAGCCGATGATGCTCGACGTCACCGCCGAGCTGCACGAGCTGCGTCGCGCCGGCAAGGACATCATGTTCGAAGGTGCCCAGGGTTCGCTGCTGGACATCGACCACGGTACCTACCCGTACGTCACCAGCTCCAACACCACTGCCGGCGGCATCGCCACCGGTTCGGGTTTCGGCCCGATGTACCTGGACTACATCCTGGGCATCACCAAGGCCTACACCACGCGTGTCGGTTCAGGTCCATTCCCGACTGAGCTGTTCGACGACGTCGGTGCCTTCCTGGCCAAGCGTGGCCACGAGTTCGGTGCCACCACCGGCCGTGCCCGTCGTTGCGGCTGGTTCGATGCCGTCATCCTGCGTCGTGCCATCGACGTCAACAGCATCTCGGGCCTGTGCCTGACCAAGCTGGACGTGCTGGACGGCCTGGAAACCATCAACATCTGCGTGGGCTACAAGAACCAGGACGGCGCTGTCATCGACGCCCCGACCGATGCCGACAGCTACATCGGCCTGGAGCCGGTGTACGAGCAGATGCCGGGCTGGACCGAATCGACCGTGGGCGCCAAGACCCTGGAAGAGCTGCCGGTGGCCGCGCGCAACTACATCAAGCGCGTCGAAGAGTTGGTCGGTGCGCCGATCGACATTATTTCGACGGGGCCGGACCGCAACGAAACCATCGTTCTGCGTCATCCGTTTGCCTGATAAGTCGTTGATGTAAAACACAAAGGGTCCTCATTAGGGCCCTTTGTCGTTTCTGCCTGCCGGGCGGCACGACACTTGCTATGCAACTCCATTAAGGCACCGCTTTTCCGAGTGCCATCAAATTAATGGCGTTTGGTAGAGGGATTTCACGTGTCGGCCGTTCTCTCACTGTTACAAAGCCGTTTATTACGGCCTGTGTTCGTTACCCTGGGTATCGCCCTTTTGGTGCAGGTGCTGGTGGCCGTTGCGCTGACCCGAAGCACCGTCACGGCGCTGGAAGCTGACCTTGGCGCGCGGCTGGGGGCGGACAGCCAGAAGCTCTCCACCGAGCTGGAGCAGGCCGGGCGCGAAGTCACGTCGAGCCTGGACAGCCTGTCCGCCAATACCCGCCAGCGACTGAACGCCGGGCTGTCCGCTCGCCTGAAGGACGAGCAGGCGCAGTTGCGTGGGACGTTGGAGAAGGACTTGAGGGATTCCGCCAATGATATGGCGCAACTCCTGGCGTCCGTTGCGCCGCGCGCCATGTGGGATAACGACGTGCCCACCCTCTCTGAGTTCGCCCGTCGGGCCCAGCGCAATCCCAACGTGCTGTTCGTCATTTATGACGACGCCAATGGTGAGCACTTGACCCGCTACCTGAACCGGGAAAACCCGATCAACAAGGCGCTGCTGGAGAAGGGCAAAGGCGAGCGGGCGTTGGACAAAGTGCTGGACGCGGCGAAGAACGATCCGTCTGTGTATTACCTGGAAGCCTCGATCAACCCCAACGGCGTAGAGATCGGCAAGGTCTTGATGGGGGTTTCCACGGCTTCCGTTGAAACCGACCTGAAGGCGTTGGACCAGCGCTTCTCGGCCTTGATCGCCAGCAGCGACCAATTGGTCGGCGACAGTCTCAAGGGCGCGGCGGCTGACAGCGCCACCGCCATGCGCGGTCGCTTGGAGTCGGCCCAGGCCACGGCCACGCAGATGCAAACCAATACCGCCTCCACTGTCCAGGAGGCCGCAGGCACTTTGCGCTGGCGCATCGGCCTGGGCTTGGCGCTGGTGGGCTTCGGCGTGCTGGCGCTGCTGGCTGTGGTGCTGGGGCGTCGAGTGGTCAATCGCTTGAAGCTGCTGATCGCCGCCATGAACGACCTGGCGGCGGGCGAGGGTGACCTGACCAAGCGTGTGCAAATCAACAGCAAGGACGAAATCGGCGACATGGCCTCGGCGGTCAATCGCTTTGTGGATAAGTTGCAGCCCATCGTGCGCGAGGCGGGCGATGTGGCCCAGCGTACCGGTGTGGAAATCGGCGCGATGACCTTGCGCAACTCCGGCGCCGACGCGGCGGCTGGGATGCAGCGCGATGAAGTGGCCGAGAGCCTGCGTGCGCTGTCGCAAATGGCTGACGAAGCTCAATCGGAAAGTCAGGCAATGCAGGCGGCGCTGCAGCAAGTGGTGGAAATCCGCCAGGCCACCGATGAAAACACGCGGACGTCGGCCAAGGTGGGCGGCTTGATCGAGGCGCTCGCCGGCCAGGTGGACACCGGGGCGAAAGTGATCGAGCGGCTGGCGCAGCAGAGCGAACAGATTGAAGTGGTGCTGACGGTGATCCACGGCATCGCCGAGCAGACCAACTTGCTGGCCCTGAACGCGGCCATCGAGGCGGCGCGGGCCGGGGAAACCGGGCGCGGGTTTGCGGTGGTGGCGGACGAGGTGCGGGCGTTGGCGAGCAAGACCCAGAGCTCGACGGGCGATATCCAGGCGCACATCGTGGCCTTGCAGCAAGGCGCTCGCGAGGCGGTGGCCGCCATTGGCCAGGCGGGGCGTCAAGCCAGCGAAGGTTTGTTGGTGCTGCGTGACAGCGCGCGGTTGCAGCAGTCAGTGCAGGCGTCCGTCGAGCAGGTGCATGCGGCCATCGGTTTGGCGACCCAGGCGGCGGCTCATCAGGCCCAGGGCGCGCAAGCGGTGCGTGGGCGGGTGGAGACGATCCATGCCCAGGCTGAAAAAGCCGCCCAGGCCGTGGTCGAGACGACCGCCAGCGGTAAGGTGCTGGACAGCCTGGCGGCGCAGTTGAAGGCAAGTTTGGGGCAGTTCAGGGCTTGATCGGGCGGCTGGGCTGGCCCCATCGCGAGCAGGTCTGTGATGAGGTCTGTAGGAGCTGGCGAAGCCTGCGATCTTTTGAACTTTCGCTCGCGATTCAATTGTCTGGGGAAAGATCGCAGCCTCGTTGCACTCGGCAGCTCCTACGGTTCGTGTTTGGCGGGAGGGAAGAGGTAAAGGGGGGCGGAAACGCAAAAACCCGCTTTCGCGGGTTTCTATGAGTTTCAAGGCCATGACCTTGAAACTTGAATTGGTGCCCAGAAGAAGACTCGAACTTCCACGACCTTGCGGTCACCAGCACCTGAAGCTGGCGTGTCTACCAATTTCACCATCTGGGCAGCATCTTCAGCGTTGCCGCTGTTGATGTCGCGCACTATACGGAGCGCGTTTTGATCTGTAAACCCCTGTTTTTGTTTTAGTAATTGCCAAGCGAAAATCCAAGGGGCAGAAATGCAAAAACCCGCTTTCGCGGGTTTTTGTTGAGCTTGCAGGTCATTGACCTGCTGCTCGAAATTGGTGCCCAGAAGAAGACTCGAACTTCCACGACCTTGCGGTCACCAGCACCTGAAGCTGGCGTGTCTACCAATTTCACCATCTGGGCAGTATCGGCAACGTGTGTGCGTCGTCGATGGCGCGCACTATACGGAGCGTGTTTTTAACTGTAAACCCCTGCGGAGAAAAAAACCGCTAAATTTCACGAGCGGTGCTTCCCGGGGTGCCAAAGGGCTGGCCAAATGACGCTGGAAACGCTATCGATTGCTTGAAATTTCCCGTTTCATTAAGCCTATGCCAAACTAACCCGCATATAGACAAGGTGAAAACTCTCTAATGGCCGATTGGCAGTCCCTCGATCCCGAGGCCGCTCGTGAAGCGGAAAAATATGAAAACCCTATTCCTAGCCGTGAACTGATCCTGGCGCATCTCGCCGATCGGGGTTCGCCTGCTAGCCGCGAGCAGTTGGTCGAAGAGTTCGGTCTGACCACCGAGGACCAACTCGAAGCCCTGCGCCGCCGTCTGCGCGCCATGGAGCGCGACGCTCAACTGATCTACACCCGGCGCGGCACCTATGCGCCGGTGGACAAGCTCGACCTGATCCTCGGCCGCATCGCCGGTCACCGTGACGGCTTCGGCTTCCTGATCCCGGACGATGGCAGCGACGACCTGTTCATGAGCCCGGCGCAAATGCGCCTGGTGTTCGACGGCGATCGGGCCCTGGCCCGCGTGTCCGGCCTGGACCGCCGCGGTCGCCGTGAAGGCGTGATCGTCGAAGTGGTGTCCCGCGCCCATGAAAGTATCGTTGGCCGTTACTTCGAAGAAGGCGGCATCGGTTTCGTTGTGCCGGATAACCCGAAGGTCCAGCAGGAAGTGCTGATTACCCCGGGCCGTAATGGCGCCGCGAAGGTGGGGCAGTTCGTCGAGGTGAAAATCACCCACTGGCCCACCGCGCGCTTCCAGCCCCAGGGCGATATCGTTGAAGTGGTCGGCAACTACATGGCGCCGGGCATGGAAATCGACGTTGCGCTGCGCACCTACGACATTCCTCACGTCTGGCCCGACGCTGTGCTCAAGGAAGCCGCCAAGCTCAAGCCGGAAGTCGAAGAGAAAGATAAAGAAAAACGCATCGACTTGCGCCATCTGCCGTTCGTCACCATCGACGGCGAAGATGCCCGCGACTTCGACGATGCGGTGTACTGCGAAGCCAAGCCCGGCAAGCTGCGCCTGTTCTCCGGCGGCTGGAAGTTGTTCGTCGCGATTGCCGACGTGTCCAGCTACGTGAAGATCGGTTCGGCCCTGGATAACGAAGCCCAGGTGCGCGGCAACTCCGTGTATTTCCCTGAGCGCGTGATCCCGATGCTGCCTGAGCAGCTGTCCAACGGCCTGTGCTCGCTGAACCCGAAAGTCGACCGTTTGGCCATGGTGTGCGAGATGACCATCTCCAAAACCGGCGAAATGACCGACTACCAGTTCTACGAGGCGGTGATCCACTCCCAGGCGCGCCTGACCTACAACAAGGTCAGCACCATCCTGGAAACGCCGAAGACCAGTGAAGCCAAGGCCCTGCGTACCGAATACGCAGGCGTGGTGCCGCACCTCAAGCAACTGTACGCGCTGTACAAGGTGTTGCTGGGTGCCCGTCACGTGCGTGGCGCGATCGATTTCGAGACCCAGGAAACCCGGATTGTCTTCGGTTCCGAGCGCAAGATCGCCGCGATCACCCCGACCACCCGTAACGATGCGCACAAGCTGATCGAAGAGTGCATGCTGGCGGCCAACGTGGCCACCGCCGAATTCCTCAAGAAGCATGAGATTCCGGCGTTGTACCGCGTGCACGACGGCCCGCCGCCGGAGCGCCTGGAAAAATTGCGGGCCTTCCTCGGCGAGCTCGGCCTGTCCCTGCACAAAGGCAAGGACGGCCCGACGCCGAAGGACTACCAGGCACTGCTGGCCAGCATCAAGGATCGTCCGGATTACCATGTGATCCAGACCGTGATGCTGCGCTCCCTGAGCCAGGCGGTGTACAGCGCCGACAACCAGGGCCACTTCGGTCTGAATTACGAGGCGTACACCCACTTCACCTCGCCGATCCGCCGTTATCCGGACTTGCTCACGCACCGCGCGATCCGCAGCGTGATCCATTCCAAGCAGAACACCCCGCACGTCAAGCGCGCCGGTGCCATGACCATTCCGAAGGCACGGATCTATCCGTACGACGAAGCGGCCCTGGAACAGTTGGGCGAGCAGTGTTCCATGAGCGAGCGCCGTGCCGACGAAGCGACCCGCGACGTGGTGAACTGGCTCAAGTGCGAGTTCATGAAAGACCGCGTGGGCGAGTCGTTCCCTGGCGTGATCACGGCTGTGACCGGCTTTGGTCTGTTCGTCGAACTGACCGATATCTATGTCGAGGGCCTGGTGCACGTCACCGCCTTGCCGGGTGATTACTACCACTTTGATCCTGTGCATCACCGCCTGGCGGGCGAGCGCACCGGTCGCAGCTTCCGCCTGGGCGACACCGTGGAAGTGCAGGTCATGCGCGTCGATCTCGATGAGCGCAAGATCGACTTCGGCATGTCCGACAAGCCGGCCGAAGCACCGACTGGCCGTAAAAAGCGCGGCAGCGAGACCGCCGCGCCTGCGACCAAAGGCAGAGGTAAAGGTGCTCCTGCAAAAACCGCAGAGCCTGAGCCAGCCAAGGCCGGTCGCCGTTCGTCTGCCAAGGACAAGGCTCCCGAAGCCTACCGCCCCAGCGACGCAGCGGCGAAAAACGCCGAGCTGCGCAAGAGTCGCGAGTTGAAGCAGCAGTTGCTCAACGAAGCCAAAAGCGGTGGTAAAGCGGCGTCTGGGGGAAAGTCCCACGGGGCGGAAAAGTCGTCGAGCAAGCCAAGCAAACACCGTAAAGGCCCGCCAAAAGCGGGCTCGGCCCCCGCGAAAAGCGGCGGGTCGCGCAAACCTAAGGCCAAGTCATGAGTCTGGAAAAAATCTACGGCGTGCACGCCGTAGAAGCCCTGCTGCGTCACCACCCCAAGCGTGTCAAGCAAGTGTGGTTGGCGGAAGGTCGCAGCGAGCCGCGTGTGCAAGCACTGGTCGAACTGGCTACCCAAAACAAGGTTGCCATCGGTCAGGCCGAGCGTCGTGAAATGGACGCGTGGGTCGAGGGCGTTCACCAGGGCGTGGTTGCGGACGTCAGTCCGAGCCAGGTCTGGGGCGAAGCCATGCTCGACGAGCTGCTCGACCGTACCGAAGGCGCGCCGCTGTTGCTGGTGCTGGACGGCGTGACCGATCCCCACAACCTCGGCGCCTGCCTGCGTTCGGCGGATGCCGCCGGAGCATTGGCGGTCATCGTGCCCAAGGACAAGTCGGCGACGTTGACGCCGGTGGTGCGTAAAGTCGCTTGCGGCGCGGCGGAAGTGATTCCGTTGGTGGCGGTGACCAACCTGGCGCGCACCCTGGAAAAACTCCAGCAGCGCGGCCTGTGGGTCGTCGGTACGGCGGGCGAGGCCGAGGTCAGCATCTATGACCAGGACCTGACGGGCCCGACGATCCTGATCATGGGCGCCGAAGGCAAGGGCATGCGCCGCCTGACCCGCGAGCATTGCGACTATCTGGTCAAGCTGCCGATGGCCGGCAGCGTCAGCAGCCTCAACGTCTCGGTGGCCACCGGCGTGTGCCTGTTCGAGGCGCTGCGCCAGCGTAGCGTCAAGGCTGCCGCCAAAAAGCCCTGATCTTGCGGTAGCCCCTAATGTGGGAGCGAGCTTGCTCGCGATGGCGGTGTATCAGTGACGCAAATGTCGACTGGCACGCCGCTATCGCGAGCAAGCTCGCTCCCACATTGTTTTTTGTGTGTAAGGGGAACGCGAGGGTTGTTCAAATAATCGCCAATTGCCTTGCGCCGCCTTCGCCCCTTCTCTACAATTGCGCCCCTTGCTGTGATGGCAGGCACTTATGTGTCTAGCGTCCTCAAGTCCATAAGTGTCATTCACTCCTTGTCTGACCGTTTTTGAGCGGCAGGCTACAACCCGTAAGGAGCATTCATGCGTCATTACGAAATCATCTTTTTGGTCCACCCGGATCAAAGCGAGCAAGTCGGCGGCATGGTTGAGCGTTACACCAAGCTGATCGAAGAAGACGGCGGCAAAATCCACCGTCTGGAAGATTGGGGCCGTCGTCAACTGGCCTACGCAATCAACAATGTTCACAAGGCTCACTACGTGATGCTGAACGTTGAGTGCACTGGCAAGGCCCTGGCCGAGCTGGAAGACAACTTCCGCTACAACGATGCAGTGATCCGTAACCTGGTCATCCGTCGCGAAGAAGCCGTTACTGGCCAATCCGAGATGCTCAAGGCTGAAGAAAACCGCAGTGAGCGCCGTGAGCGTCGCGACCGTCCTGAGCACTCTGACAGCGCCGATGGCGATGACAGCGATAGCGACAGCGACAACAGCGATAACGCTGACGAGTAATCCACGGACCTTTTAAGGAGCCAATCACATGGCACGTTTCTTCCGTCGTCGTAAATTCTGCCGCTTCACCGCTGAAGACGTGAAAGAGATCGATTACAAAGATCTCAACACTCTGAAAGCCTACGTATCCGAGACCGGCAAAATCGTTCCAAGCCGTATCACCGGTACCAAAGCTCGTTATCAGCGTCAGCTGGCCACCGCTATCAAGCGCGCCCGCTTCCTGGCCCTGCTGGCCTACACCGACAGCCACGGCCGCTGAGACCAGGCAGTCGACGAGTAGTAAGGGATTGAATGCATGCGCGCCTTAGCTGAGTTCATCATGCGCGGTCGTATGCAGGCCACTCTGGTAGTGGCTGGATGCGCGGCATTGCCGTTGTTGTATTGGTTGGGTGCTGCCGCCGGGAGTCTTGTACTCCTGCGGCGCGGATTGAGGGACGCCTTGGGCGTTCTTGCTCTGGGACTGCTGCCGGCCTTGCTCTGGTGGCTGTATTCCGCAGACCCTCGTGCAGTCATGGTACTGCTGGGGACTTCGGCGCTGGCGTTGGTGTTGCGCGCTAGCGAATCCTGGAACCGCGTGCTGCTGGTCAGCATAGCGATAGGCGTGGTGTTTTCAGTGGTGCTCGGGGTGGCTTTCGCCCCCCAGATCGAGATGCTGTCGCAGGCTTTGATAAAAATCCTGCCCGAGGCGCTCGGTGATCTCTACCAGCAGATGTCGGTAGAAGAGCAGGCGCGTTTCGCGTCCCTGATCGCCCCCGTCCTGACCGGACTGATTGCGGCCTTGTTGCAAATCGTCAGTGTGCTGAGCCTGGTTATCGGGCGCTACTGGCAGGCGTTGTTGTACAACCCGGGTGGTTTTGGTCGCGAGTTTCGCGCCATCCGTTTCCCGCTTGGGCTGGCGATGTTGCTGTTGGCGGGCATGCTTCTGGGGCCGAACTTCGGTCCGCAGATGGCGATGCTCACGCCGTTGTGCAGTGTACCGCTGGTCTTTGCCGCCCTGGCCCTGATTCACGGGCTGGTGGCGCAAAAGCGACTGGCCAGGTTCTGGCTGGTGGGGTTGTACGTCACGTTGTTGCTGTTCATGCAGCTGATCTATCCGTTGCTGGTGGTCTTGGCCATCGTCGACAGCCTGATTGATTTTCGCGGTCGTATGGCGCCGAAAGACGCCGACAACGCGAACGGTGAAGGTTAAAAGTTAGAGGATTTTCACATGCAACTGATCCTTCTGGAAAAAATCGCCAACCTGGGCAACCTGGGCGATAAAGTAAACGTTAAGGCCGGCTACGGTCGTAACTACCTGCTGCCTTTCGGCAAAGCCACCGCTGCGACCGCTGCCAACCTGGCTGCGTTCGAAGAGCGTCGCGCTGAGCTGGAAAAAGCCGCCGCAGACCGTAAAGCATCGGCTGAAAGCCGTGCTGCCCAACTGGCCGAGCTGGAAGTGACCATCACTGCCACCGCTGGCGACGAAGGCAAGCTGTTCGGTTCGATCGGTACTCACGACATCGCTGACGCACTGACCGCCTCCGGCGTTGAAGTTGCGAAAAGCGAAGTTCGTCTGCCGAACGGCACCATCCGCAACGTAGGTGAATTCGACGTAGCCGTGCACCTGCACGCCGAAGTTGAAGCCACCGTACGCGTTGTCGTGGTAGCAGCCTAAGCAACACCTGTCGGCTGGCACCCTCGGGTGCTTGCCGGTAACATCGGGCACGATCCTGTTTACAGGTCGTGCCCTTTGTCTTTCTGCAATTCCTGATTTTCATAACCAGACGTGGCCATGAACGAAATCACCGCCCCCGAGCAATACGATCTGCAAACCGCTGCCCTGAAGGTGCCTCCGCATTCCATCGAGGCCGAACAGGCCGTGCTGGGCGGCCTGATGTTGGATAACAACGCCTGGGAACGTGTGCTCGATCAAGTCTCCGATGGCGATTTCTACCGGCATGACCACCGCCTGATTTTCCGTGCGATCGCCCGTCTGGCCGATCAGAACATGCCGATCGACGTCGTGACCCTGGCCGAGCAATTGGACAAGGAAGGGCAGACGTCCCAGGTCGGCGGCCTGGGTTACCTGGGTGAACTGGCGAAAAACACGCCGTCGGTCGCCAACATCAAGGCTTATGCCCAGATCGTGCGCGAGCGGGCGACCTTGCGCCAGTTGATCGGCATCAGCACCGAGATCGCCGACAGCGCCTTCAACCCGGAAGGCCGCACCGCCGCCGAGATCCTTGACGAAGCCGAGCGGCAGATCTTCCAGATCGCCGAGGCCCGGCCGAAAACCGGCGGCCCGGTGAGCGTCAACGACCTGCTGACCAAGGCCATCGACCGCATCGACACCTTGTTCAACACCGACAACGCCATCACCGGCCTGTCCACCGGTTACACCGACCTCGACGAGAAGACCAGCGGCCTGCAACCGTCCGACCTGATCATCGTCGCCGGCCGACCGTCCATGGGTAAGACCACCTTTGCGATGAACCTGGTGGAAAACGCCGTGCTGCGCAGCGACAAGGCGGTGCTGGTGTACTCCCTCGAAATGCCAGGCGAATCGCTGATCATGCGTATGCTCTCGTCCCTGGGGCGTATCGACCAGACCAAGGTCCGTTCCGGCCAACTGGAAGACGACGACTGGCCGCGCCTCACCTCGGCGGTCAACCTGCTCAACGACCGCAAGCTGTTCATCGACGATACGGCCGGTATCAGCCCGTCGGAAATGCGCGCCCGGACCCGGCGCCTGGTGCGTGAGCACGGCGACATTGCGCTGATCATGATCGACTACCTGCAATTGATGCAGATCCCCGGTTCCAGCGGCGACAACCGGACCAACGAGATTTCCGAGATCTCCCGTTCCCTCAAGGCCCTGGCCAAGGAATTCAACTGCCCGGTGGTGGCCCTGTCCCAGTTGAACCGTTCCCTGGAACAGCGCCCCAACAAACGTCCGGTGAACTCCGACTTGCGGGAATCCGGAGCGATCGAGCAGGACGCCGACGTGATCATGTTCGTCTACCGGGACGAGGTGTATCACCCCGAGACCGAACACAAGGGCATCGCCGAAATCATCATCGGCAAGCAGCGGAACGGCCCGATCGGCTTTATCCGCCTGGCGTTCATCGGCAAATACACGCGTTTCGAAAACCTGGCGCCGGGTAGCTACAATTTTGATGATGACGAATAACCTGTTCGGCATTTCATGAGGCTAACCCCTTTCCCAAAAGGGTGTGCTTCTCCTGTGGGAGCGAGCTTGCTCGCGATAGCGGTGTAACTGTCGGCACATGCATTGAATGGGCTGGCCCCTTCGCGAGCAAGCTCGCTCCCACATTGGGTTTGCAGTGCGCCACTAATTTCCGACCATAGCCGTCGGAATTGATCAAATTTTGTGCTATATTCCGCGCCCGCGATTTTTCATCCTTTATACCGGTCATCGACATGCAAGCAGCCAAGCCGTTATTTGACTATCCCAAGTACTGGGCCGAATGTTTCGGCCCGGCGCCGTTCCTGCCCATGAGCAGGGAGGAGATGGATCAGCTCGGCTGGGATTCGTGCGACATCATCATCGTGACCGGTGATGCCTACGTCGATCACCCGTCGTTCGGCATGGCGATCATTGGCCGTCTGCTGGAAGCCCAGGGCTTCCGTGTCGGGATCATTGCCCAGCCAAACTGGCAGTCCAAAGACGACTTCATGAAGCTTGGCGAGCCCAACCTGTTTTTCGGTGTCGCGGCCGGCAACATGGACTCGATGATCAACCGCTACACCGCCGACAAGAAAATCCGCTCCGACGACGCCTACACCCCGGGTGGTTTGGCGGGCAAGCGGCCGGACCGTGCGAGCCTGGTCTACAGCCAGCGCTGCAAGGAAGCCTACAAGCATGTACCGATCGTGCTCGGCGGCATCGAAGCGTCCCTGCGCCGCATCGCTCACTACGATTACTGGCAAGACCGGGTGCGCAACTCGATCCTGATCGACGCCTGCGCCGACATCCTGCTCTACGGTAACGCCGAGCGGGCGATTGTCGAAGTCGCCCAGCGCCTGTCCTATGGCCACAAGATCGAAGACATCACCGATGTGCGCGGCACTGCGTTTATCCGTCGTGACACGCCGCAAGGCTGGTACGAAGTCGACTCCACGCGCATCGACCGCCCGGGCAAGATCGACAAGATCATCAACCCGTACGTCAACACCCAGGACACTCAGGCCTGCGCCATCGAGCAGGAAAAAGGTCCGGTTGAAGACCCGAGCGAAGCCAAGGTCGTGCAGATCCTGGCAAGCCCGAAAATGACCCGCGACAAGACCGTGATTCGCCTGCCATCGGTGGAAAAGGTCCGTGGCGACGCGGTGCTCTACGCCCACGCCAACCGCGTGCTGCACCTGGAAACCAACCCGGGCAACGCCCGTGCGCTGGTGCAGAAGCACGGCGAAGTCGATGTCTGGTTCAACCCGCCGCCCATTCCGATGACCACTGAAGAAATGGACTACGTGTTTGGCATGCCTTACGCACGTGTTCCCCATCCGGCGTACGGCAAGGAAAAGATCCCGGCCTACGAGATGATCCGTTTCTCGGTGAACATCATGCGCGGTTGCTTTGGTGGCTGCACCTTCTGCTCGATCACCGAGCACGAAGGCCGGATCATCCAGAACCGTTCCGAAGAGTCGATCATTCGCGAGATCGAAGAGATCCGCGACAAGGTTCCAGGTTTCACTGGGGTGATTTCCGACCTCGGCGGGCCGACCGCGAACATGTACCGCATTGCCTGCAAGAGCCCGGAAATCGAATCCGCGTGTCGCAAGCCGTCCTGTGTGTTCCCTGGCATCTGCCCTAACCTCAATACCGACCATTCTTCGCTGATCCAGCTGTACCGCAGCGCCCGGGCCTTGCCTGGGGTGAAGAAGATCCTGATCGCTTCTGGCCTGCGCTACGACCTGGCGGTCGAGTCGCCGGAATACGTCAAGGAGCTGGTGACCCACCACGTCGGCGGTTACCTGAAGATCGCCCCGGAACACACCGAGGAAGGTCCGCTCAACCAGATGATGAAGCCGGGCATCGGCAGCTATGACAAGTTCAAGCGGATGTTCGAGAAGTACACCAAGGAAGCCGGGAAAGAGCAGTACCTGATTCCGTACTTCATCGCCGCCCACCCGGGCACCACCGACGAAGACATGATGAACCTGGCGCTGTGGCTCAAGGGCAACGGCTTCCGGGCCGACCAGGTGCAGGCGTTCTATCCGTCGCCGATGGCCACCGCCACCGCCATGTATCACTCGGGCAAGAATCCGCTGCGCAAGGTCACCTACAAGAGCGACGGGGTGACCATCGTCAAGAGCGAGGAGCAGCGCCGCCTGCACAAGGCTTTCCTGCGGTATCACGACCCGAAAGGCTGGCCGATGCTGCGCGAAGCGCTGACCCGCATGGGCCGCGCCGACCTGATCGGACCGGGCAAGAACCAGTTGATTCCGTTGCACCAGCCGGCCACCGACAGCTACCAGAGCGCCCGTCGCAAGAACTCGACGCCAGCTGGTAGCCACAAGGTGGGCAAGGAAACCACCAAGATCCTGACCCAGCACACCGGCCTGCCGCCGCGGGCCAGCGACGGTGGCAACCCATGGGACAAGCGCGAGCAGGCCAAGGCCGCGGCATTCGCCCGCAACCAGCAAGCCGCCAAGGAACGCAAGGATGCCGCCAAGGGCAAGGGACCGAAACCAGCGCGCAAGCCCGTCGTGCCGCGCTGATCGCCCTGCCGCCTCGCAAAACGCCAGCCTTGAGTGCTGGCGTTTTGCTTTCTAGCGGCGGTGCTGGCCGTTTGTTATCGTGGCGCCCGCATAGCCTTTGTGGCGAGGGAGCTTGCTCCCGCTGGGCTGCGAAGCGGCCCCAAACAATCCCATACAAGGTTTCCAGCTAGACCGTGCCGCCCGGTTTACGACGGCTTCGCCGCCGAGCGGGAGCAAGCTCCCTCGCCACAGTATTGTGTGTGGATAAAGACTTACTTTTTCCGATTCTCAAGGACGATTCATATGAGCACTCCGTTACCCGGCATCGGCATGGACAACAGCATCTCCCAAATGATGGCCCGCCGCCGCATTGAAAGCCAAATCAACCTGCCACGCCTGTTTGCCTCCATTGATGCCGATCCGAGTATCGTCGGTGCAGGCGTGGTGTATATCGACGCCGAGTTCAATGTAGTGACCCTGCGTGAGTTCAAGCCGATCTGCAGCATCAAGCCCAAGCGGATCATTTTGCGCGAGGCGCAGAAATACATCGCGCCGGCTCAGTTCGCTCAGCAGGTCCAGGACAATCCACGGGAATCGCGATTGGTCGGCGAAGCGATCAATACGTCCTTGTCGTGCGCGGGGGCCGTTATCGGTTGGGTCGTGGTCCTCAGCGGTTCTGTAGCTATCCCATTTTCAGCAGGGGCCAGCACCGCGATCGCTGTGTTGGGTTATACCGCCGCCGCGGCCAGCACTGCGCAATGTTTTGCGAGCGGTTATCGCATGCGCAATGAAATCAGTAACCCGGCACTAAACGATCAGCTCGACAGTGAGGCCTGGTACCAGAACACCATGATTGTGCTGGATGCTGCGGCGTTGGTTGGGGTCGGGGCATCGTCGCTGACGACTCTCAAACTGGTCAGGTTGAATAAAGCTGCCACGGGCAAAAGTGTGAGGGAGGTGCTCCGGGGTCTGAACCGACAGGAGCGAGCAAAACTGACCAAAGAATTGCTGAGTATCCAAGACCCTCGCCTGACCTCCAAACTGCTCAAACTCAAGCAGTTGTCTGGCGAGCTACCCAAGCGCTTTACGCCCACTCAAGTCAGGCATGCCACCGTCACACAGATTCGGGATGCCCTGGGAGCCGCCATCGGCTTCACTGGAAGCGCGATTTCCGGGAATGTCCGGACCATTGCAGTGGGGTTGTACGAGGAGATCGAAGAATGAATGGACAGCCCAATGTTCGGGTTTTTCTCATCCAATATTTTCCGGTCTTCATGGGCGCGATATTTGCGTCGGTCTTCGCTCTGGTTTTTGCTGTTCCCCTTTTTTTTGAAAGTTATTTTCAAGATCTTTCATTGGCGGATAACGTGAAGTGGTCTTTTTTTGGGGGCGTCGCGCTTACGCTTGTCATCGTGCATTGCAACTTCATGATTGCTCGTGGGCGCCCCGTTTGGATGTGGCCGATGGTTGGAGTCTTGGGGCTGTGTTTTTTTGGCGTCCTGCCCACGATCGCTTATCGGCCTGATAGGTTGATTTACAGTTTGAGCCTGCTGTTCCCGTTGCTTGCGTTGCTGCTGCTCAACAGCAGACGCCACCGGGAGATGCGCGGCAAACTGGTAGAAGTCCGCCGTCAGCGCGAACTCATCATCCAGGCCGCCAAGGCCCCACGCCCGCGCCGTTGAGTCGATTCGCACGGCCAGCGCCGCATTTATGTGCATTGCGTTGCAGATGAATTCGGGCATCGCGCGTTTTTAGTGCTCTACTGCCTTGAGTAGACAAAGAAAGTGTCCGGCCTGCCTGCATGGCATAAGTCTTGCGCCGCTTTCGTTACCGCTCAGGCTCGCAGGAGGCACGTCGTGTCGATCCATGTCGCATTGCATCACGTCACGCATTACCGCTACGACCGCGCGGTCGAACTCGGCCCGCAGATCGTTCGCCTGCGCCCGGCGGCCCACAGCCGCACGCGGATCCTTTCCTATGCGCTGAAGGTTTCGCCCGAGCAGCATTTCATCAACTGGCAGCAGGACCCCCAGGGCAATTACCTGGCGCGGTTGGTGTTTCCCGAGAAAACCCGGGAGATGCGGATCGAAGTCGACCTGCTGGCGGAAATGGCGGTGTTCAATCCGTTCGACTTCTTCCTCGAGCCCTACGCCGAGAAGATTCCGTTCGCCTACGCGGCTGACGAACGCAAGGAGCTGGCGCCTTACCTGGAAACCCTGCCATTGACGCCGAAGTTCCAGGCCTATCTGGAGGGCATTGACCGCACGCCATTGCCGGCGGTGGATTTCCTGGTGGCGCTCAACCAGCGCCTGAGCGAAGACATCAACTACCTGATCCGCATGGAGCCCGGTGTCCAGACCCCGGAGCACACCCTTGAGCACGCGTCCGGCTCGTGCCGCGACTCGGCGTGGCTGTTGGTCCAGTTGCTGCGAAACCTCGGCTTGGCCGCGCGGTTTGTCTCCGGTTACCTGATCCAGTTGACCGCTGACGTGAAGAGCCTCGATGGCCCGTCCGGCACCGACGTGGATTTCACCGACCTGCATGCCTGGTGCGAGGTCTACCTGCCCGGTGCCGGCTGGATCGGCCTGGATGCGACCTCTGGGTTGTTCGCCGGTGAAGGACACATTCCGTTGGCCTGTAGTCCCGATCCGTCCTCGGCGGCACCGATCAGCGGCCTGGTGGAACCGTGCGAGTGCGAGTTCAGCCACGAAATGTCCGTCGAGCGGGTCTGGGAAGCGCCGCGGGTAACCAAGCCTTACACCGATGCGCAATGGCTGGCGATCCAGGCCCTGGGGCGGCAGATCGATGCCGACCTGCTGGAGGGCGACGTGCGCCTGACCATGGGGGGCGAACCGACCTTTGTCTCCATCGATGACCCGGACGGCGCCGAGTGGAACACCGCGGCACTTGGGCCGGACAAGCGCCGGCTCTCCGCCGAGCTGTTCCAGCGCATGCGCAACCACTACGCGCCCAAGGGGCTGGTGCATTTCGGCCAGGGCAAGTGGTACCCCGGCGAGCAGTTGCCGCGCTGGTCGCTGAATTGTTATTGGCGGCGCGACGGGGTGCCGATCTGGCACAACAGCGCGTTGATCGCCGACGAACAGCAAGATTACGGCGCCGATGGCGAACTCGCTGGACGCTTCCTGGCAAGTGTTGCCGAGCGTTTAAAAATTCCTGCGCGGTTCGTGTTCCCGGCCTACGAAGATAATTTCTATTACCTCTGGCGCGAAGGTGCGTTGCCTTCGAACGTCACGGCCGAGGACCCGCGCCTGGAGGATGCCTTGGAGCGTGCGCGGTTGCGCAAGGTCTTCAGCCAGGGCCTGGACAAGGTCATCGGCCAAGTCCTGCCGTTGGCCCGCACCGCCAAGGGCGATCAATGGCAAAGCGGTCGCTGGTACCTGCGGGACAACCACTGTCGTCTGGTGCCGGGGGATTCGCCCCTGGGCTATCGTTTGCCGCTGGCGTCCCAGCCTTGGGTGACGGCGGCCGAGTACCCGTTCATCCATCCCACCGACCCGAACCAGGACTTGCCCGAACTGCCCGGCACCGAGCAGTTGGCGCGTCACGGCGAGTCGGCGGCCGAGCAGGAGCGTGTCCCGGAGATCGACAAATCCGCCGACTGGCTGACCCGCACCGCCTTCTGTGCCGAGGCCCGCGAAGGTCGGCTTTATCTGTTCATGCCGCCGCTGGAGCGGGTCGAGGATTACCTGGAGTTGGTCAGTGCCATCGAGGCGACGGCTGAGGAGCTGCACTGTCCGGTGCTGTTGGAGGGCTACGAGCCGCCAAGCGACCCGCGCCTGAGCAATTTCCGCATCACCCCCGACCCTGGTGTGATCGAGGTCAACGTGCAGCCCTCGGCAAGCTGGGATGAGCTGGTCGAACGCACTGAGTTTTTGTACGAAGAAGCGCGACAGACCCGGCTGACCACCGAGAAATTCATGATCGATGGCCGGCACACCGGCACCGGTGGCGGTAACCATTTCGTACTGGGTGGCGCGACACCGGCGGATTCACCGTTTCTGCGGCGTCCCGACCTGCTGCGCAGCCTGATCAGTTACTGGCATAACCACCCGTCGTTGTCCTACTTGTTTTCCGGATTGTTCATCGGCCCGACGTCCCAGGCGCCCCGCGTGGACGAGGCGCGCAACGACGCGTTGTACGAACTGGAAATCGCCTTCGCGCAAATGCCCCAGCCCGGCGAGGAATGCCCGCCGTGGTTGGTGGACCGCTTGCTGCGCAACCTGTTGATCGACGTGACCGGCAACACCCACCGTGCCGAATTCTGCGTCGACAAGCTCTATTCACCGGACGGCGCCACCGGGCGTCTCGGCCTGTTGGAGTTGCGTGCCTTCGAGATGCCGCCCCACGCCCGCATGAGCCTGGCCCAGCAGTTACTGCTGCGGGCGCTGGTGGCGCGGTTCTGGCGCGAGCCGTATGCGCCGGCGAAACTGGCGCGTTGGGGCACCGAGCTGCATGACCGTTTCCTGTTGCCGCACTTTATCGAGCAGGATTTTGCCGACGTCATCCACGAACTGAACGCCGTCGGCTACCCGCTGCGGGCCGAGTGGTTCGCCGCGCACCTGGAGTTCCGTTTTCCCAAGGTGGGCGATTACGCGGTCAACGGTATCGAGCTGCAGTTGCGCCAAGCCCTGGAACCTTGGCATGTGCTGGGAGAAGAGGGCGCGGTGGGCGGTACCGTGCGTTATGTGGATTCGTCCCTGGAGCGTTTGCAGGTCAAGCTCAGCGGTCTGGCGCCGCAACGCTATCTGCTGACCTGCAACGGTGTTGCGGTGCCGTTGCAACCGACCGGTCGGGTCGGCGAGTTCGTCGCCGGGGTGCGGTTCCGCGCCTGGCAACCGGCCAACTGCCTGCAACCGACCATCCCGGTGCATGCGCCGTTGGTTTTCGACGTGCTCGACACCTGGATGCAACGTTCCGTGGGCGGCTGCCAGTATCACGTGGCCCATCCGGGCGGGCGCAACTATGACAGCTTGCCGGTGAATGCCAACGAGGCTGAGAGCCGGCGGATGGCGCGCTTCTTCCGGCTCGGCCATACGCCGGGGAAACTGCCGATACCGAGCCTGGCGGTGGATGACGAGTTTCCGCTCACGCTCGATCTGAGGCGATTTCAGGGGGCCTCAAAAAAATAAATAAACCCGTGGCGAGGGAGCTTGCTCCCGCTCGGTTGCGCAGCGACCGTAAAATCTTGGGGCTGCTGCGCAACCCAGCGGGAGCAAGCTCCCTCGCCACATTGATTGCAGTCTCAAAGCCCAGGTCGGATCCAACACAAACACACCTATCCGGGCGTCATGCGCTTGCGCTAGTCTCACCTTTCATTGCTGTCTGCCGAGCTTTCCATGCCTGACCTGCTTGACCGTTACCCGCTGACGACGGGCACCTATCACGAATTGCTGGACGACAGCGGTGCGGTGCGTGCGCACTGGCGGCGGCTGTTCGACCAGCTGCAGCGCAGCACGCCGGCCCAGCTGTTGCAGCGTCAGGCCCTGCTGGCCCGGCAGATCCAGGAAAACGGCGTGACCTACAACGTCTACGCCGATCCGAAAGGCGCCGACCGGCCATGGGAACTGGACCTGCTGCCCCACGTGATCGACCCGCAGGAATGGAAGCATCTGCAAGCTGGGATTGCCCAGCGTGCGCGACTGCTCAATGCGGTGCTGGCCGACCTGTATGGGCCGCAGCGGCTGATCAGTGAAGGGTTGTTGCCGGCGGAGTTGGTCTTCGGGCACAACAATTTCCTCTGGCCTTGCCAGGGCATCGCGCCGCCGGACGGCAGCTTCCTGCACTTGTATGCGGTGGATCTGGCACGCACGCCCGATGGTCGCTGGTGGGTCACGGCGGACCGGACCCAGGCGCCTTCGGGGGCCGGGTATGCGCTGGAAAATCGCACGATCGTTTCCCGCGCCTTCCCCGACTTGTACCGCGACCTCAAGGTGCGGCACCTGTCCGGTTTTTTCCGCACCTTGCAGGAAACCCTGGCGCGACAGGCGCCCAGCGACGGCGAGTCGCCGCTGGTGGTGCTGTTGACACCGGGGCGGTTCAACGAAAGCTATTTCGAGCATCTTTACCTGGCGCGCCAACTGGGTTATCCGCTGGTGGAAGGCGGCGACCTGACCGTCCGCGATGCCACGGTCTATCTCAAGACCCTCAGCGGCCTGCGCCGGGTCCATGCCATCATGCGTCGGCTCGACGACGATTTCTGCGATCCCTTGGAGCTGCGCACCGATTCGGCCCTCGGCGTGCCGGGCTTGCTCGAAGCGGTGCGCCAGGGCCGGGTGCTGGTAGCCAATGCCCTGGGCAGTGGCGTGCTGGAGTCGCCGGGCCTGCTGGGGTTCCTGCCGAAGATCAACCAGTACCTGTTCGGCGAAGAACTGCTGCTGCCGTCCATCGCCACCTGGTGGTGCGGCGAGCCGCCGGTGCTGGCCCAGGCCCTGGAAAAATTGCCGCACTTGTTGATCAAGCCGGCGTTTCCTTCCCAGAGTTTCAGCCCGGTGTTCGGTCGCGACCTGAGCGAGGCGCAGCGCGCCCAACTGGCGGCGCGCATGCAGGCACGGCCCTATGCCTATGTCGCCCAGGAACTGGCGCAGCTGTCCCAGGCGCCGGTGTGGCAGGCCGACGATGGCCAGATCCAGCCGAGGGCAATCGGCATGCGCATGTATGCCGTGTCCGGGAAAGACGATTATCGGGTCCTGCCGGGTGGCCTGACCCGGGTGGCCGCCGAGGCCGACGCCGAAGTGGTGTCGATGCAGCGCGGCGGCGCCAGCAAGGACACCTGGGTGCTGAGTGAACAGGCCCCCGGCGGTGAACAATGGAAGGCCCAGCGAACCGTAGGGGTTCATGACCTGGTTCGACGTGATCCGTACCTGCCTTCGCGGGTGGTGGAAAACCTGTTCTGGTTCGGCCGCTACTGCGAGCGTTGCGATGGCAGCGCGCGGTTGCTGCGGATCATGCTGGCGCGTTATGTCGACGGCGATGATCCGCAGGCCTTGGAATCGGCGGTGGCCTTGGGCGAAAGCCTGATGCTGCTGCCCGAAGAGGGTGAGCTGCCCGAGCGTTTGCTGGCGGCGCTGCTGGGGGACGACTGGTCGTTCAGCCTGCGTTCCAACCTCCAGCGTTTGCAGTGGGCCGCCTCGCAGGTGCGCGGCAAGCTGTCCCGGGAGAACTGGCAGGCGCTGGTGGAGTTGCAGCGCGAAGCCATGGAGCTGGAAACCGAGGAAGCGGATTTCGGCGAGTTGCTGGACTTCCTCAATCGGTTGGTGATGTCCCTGGCGGCGCTGTCCGGCTTCGCCCTGGACGACATGACCCGCGACGAAGGCTGGCGCTTCCTGATGATCGGCCGGCGCCTGGAGCGCCTGCAGTTCCTCAGCAGCAGCCTGGCGGCGTTCCTGCGCAGCGATGCGGTCTTCGACCAGGCCGGGCTGGAGTGGTTGCTGGAACTGGGTAACAGCAGCATCACCTACCGCTCGCGCTATTTGGCGGTGGCCCAGTTGATCCCGGTGCTGGACTTGCTGCTGCTGGACGAACAGAACCCCCACGCGGTGCTTTTCCAGTTGAAACTGGTGGCCCGCACCCTCAAGCGTTTGAACGATGATTTCGCCGCGCCCCGGGAAACCGCGTTGCCGGAACTGGTCGCACGCCTGTCACGCTTTGACCTGCGTTGCCTGGAGAACCCGTTGTTCGGTGAAGCCAGCCTGCGCGCCGCACTCGATGGGCTGGCCGACCTGTTGCAGGAAGTGGCCGATGTCAGCGGCCAGGTGTCCGATCGCCTGGCCTTGCGTCATTTCGCCCATGTCGATGATGTCAGCCAACGCACGGTGTCCGTCTGATGAACGCCTGTTACCAGATTCTCCACGACACCCATTACCACTACGACAGCCCGGTGTCCCTGGCCCAGCAGCTTGCCCATCTGTGGCCACGGGCCTGTGATTGGCAGCGTTGTACTGAGCGGCAGTTGCTCATCAGTCCGGAACCGACGACCCGGCGCGATGAACAGGATGTGTTCGGCAATCCGCTGACCCGCCTGGCCTTCGAGCGGCCCCATGACGAGCTGTTGGTCAATGCGCGCCTGAGCGTCGAGGTGCTGGCCCGCCCCGAGCTGGATTTCAACCTGTCCCCGGCCTGGGAGTCGACTTGTAATGCGCTGACCTACACGGGCCGGCCATTGGCGGCGCCATTGCTGGAGGCGTGCCGTTACCGTTTCGAGTCACCCTACGTGCACCTCAAGCGCAGCTTCGTTGAATTTTCCGAGAGCTGCTTTGTGCCCGGGCGACCGCTGATGGTGGGCGTTCGAGCGTTGATGGAGAAGATCTTCGAGGAATTCACCTTCGATGCCGAGGCAACCCAGGTGGCGACGCCGCTGGTGGAGGTGCTGGAGCGGCGACGGGGCGTTTGCCAGGACTTCGCCCACTTGATGCTGGCCTGCGTGCGCTCTCGCGGCTTGGCGGCACGTTACGTCAGCGGCTACCTGCTGACCCAGCCACCGCCCGGCCAGCCCCGGCTGATTGGCGCCGATGCGTCCCATGCCTGGGTCTCGGTGTATTGCCCGGTATTGGGTTGGGTGGATTTCGACCCGACCAATAACGTACAGCCGGCGCTGGAACACATCACCTTGGCCTGGGGCCGGGATTTTTCCGATGTATCGCCGTTGCGCGGGGTGATCTTGGGGGGCGGTACGCATGATCCCGAAGTGCGGGTGACGGTGATGCCGCTGGAGTCATGAATCAATTGCCCAGTGAAATACCTGTGGCGAGGGAGCTTGCTCCCGCTCGGTTGCGCAGCAACCGCTCAAATACCTGGGGGGCCGCTACGCGGCCCAGCGGGAGCAAGCTCCCTCGCCACAGGAAACACTCATTAACAGCGAGTCCCGTTATGTTTCCGGTGTCCATCAAAGGCGTGCTGCAATCCCCCGAAGGCCTGGTTGTGCTGATGCTCAACGAGCGGGATGAGTGGGAGCTGCCCGGCGGGCGGATCGAGCTGGGCGAAACGGCGCCGCAATGCCTGGCACGGGAGATCGCCGAGGAGCTGGCGGTGGAAGTGAGCGTGGGGGAGCCGCTGGATTCGTACCTGTTCGAGGTCATTGCCGGCAAGCACGTCTTCATCTCCACGTACCGCTGCCAGTTGCTGGGCGGTTTCGTGCCGACCATCAGTCATGAGCACAAGGAGATCGGGCTGTTCGCGCCGGACCAATTGCCGGTGAACCTGCCTGCGGGTTATCGCCTGTCGATTATCAAGGCGCTGAGGTTGTGAGGGCCGGCAGCGAGGCTGCCGGTCCTGGACACAAAACCGGGGGGCCGGATCGGATCATCAGGCCCTGGGGGAGTCAGGCGTCGGGGGCCTGATCTTTCGGTGCATCGACATCATCGTCTGCCGCCACTTCACCCTCGGCATCGGGGTTCAGTGCTGCTTCATCGGCGGTTGCTTTCTTGCGCTGGAGCTTTTCCTCTTTCTTCTGCTCCTTGGCCAAGTCTCTCTGACGTTTGGCGAAGGAATAATTGGGTTTGGCCATGGGCGATCCTCTGGGGTCGAAGGTGAGGTTGAGCGGCGCATATTCTGCCCTGTATCGGGGCCGAGCCGTTAGCTGGGTTTTTGTTCGGCCCACTTTGGCTGCACGGACGGTTGCCATTCGTCCAAGGCATCGAGCAGGTTCTGCGGGGATTCGCTCACTTGCAGCATGTCACGATGGGGCGCGCGGACGAAGCCTTCGCCGACGATATGATCGAGAAAAGCGGTGAGCTTGCTGTAGAAACCGTTCACTTCCAGCAGCCCCAGCGGTTTGCCGTGGTAGCCAAGCTGGCCCCACGTCCAGACTTCGAACAACTCCTCCAGCGTGCCGAGGCCGCCGGGGAGGGCGATGAAGGCATCGCTGAGTTCAGCCATGCGCGCCTTGCGGGCGTGCATGCCGTCCACCACTTCCAGGCGGGTCAGGCCGCTGTGGCCGATCTCCTTGTCCTTCAGGCTTTGCGGGATGATGCCGATGACTTCGCCGCCGGCCGCCAGGGCCGCATCCGCGACAATCCCCATCAGGCCGACGGCCCCGCCGCCGTAGACCAGGGTCAGTTTTCGTTCCGCCAAGGCGCGGCCGAGGGCCTGCGCCGCTTCACGATACGCGTGATGGGTGCCAGTGCTGGCGCCGCAAAATACACAAACAGACGCGATGGACATGCTTTACTCCGTGGTCAGTCACCGCGCCAGAGTAAAGCCTGGCCTGTGTTGCGCAAAGGACTTAAACCTCGCGCCGGGGCTTTTCGTAGGTACCGCTGGCACCGCAGGCGTAGGCGGCGAGCAAGCTGCACAGCAGGCTATTGACGTTCATGATGATCGCTCCAGAAGATGATGGGCCTGATCATAGGGCCGTCTCATACTTCTGGCTGGTTGATTCTGTCCATCAGGCTGATAGGCTTAAGTTGTATACAATCTTTGACTCAGGTCATAGGAACTTGCCGGAAAATCAGGCAGTCTTTTCCTTTGACGGAATTTTGTTAACCATGCCTTGGAGATTCACGATGTTTGCCAAACTTGTAGCAGTATCCCTGTTGACACTGGCCAGCAGCCAACTGATGGCAGCGGAGTGCAAGACCACCATCGACTCGACCGACCAGATGTCCTTCAGCACCAAGGCCATCGAGATCGACAAGAGCTGCAAGACGTTCACCGTTGAGCTGACGCACTCGGGCAGCCTGCCGAAAAACGTCATGGGCCATAACTGGGTGCTGAGCAAAGAGGCTGACATGCAGCCGATTGCCACTGATGGTCTGAGCGCCGGTATCGACAAGAACTACCTCAAGGACGGTGATGTTCGTGTCATCGCCCACACCAAACTCATTGGGGCCAAGGAAACCGACTCGGTGACCTTCGACGTGTCGAAACTCAGCGCTTCGGAGAAGTACGGCTTTTTCTGCTCGTTCCCTGGCCACATCTCGATGATGAAAGGCACCGTTACCCTGAAGTAACCACCGCCTATCCTGTGGGAGCCGAGCTTGCTCGCGATGGCGTCAGCGCATTCAACATCCATGCAAGCTGACCCACCGCAATCGCGAGCAGGCTCGCTCCCACATTTTGAGCTTGATCCGACACAACTTTTGTATTCGATGAAGCCCCCCTGTGGGAGCCGAGCTTGCTCGCGATGGCGTCAGCGCATTCAACATCCATGCAAGCTGACCCACCGCAATCGCGAGCAGGCTCGCTCCCACAAGGGGAACTCTTCCCCCTGGCGGTGATTACGGGGCGTACGGCATCACGCGCTTGTGCTCGGTCTTGCGATAGGTGTCGCAAATGATTTTGGCTGCCTCTTCGCGAACCGGTTGGCCGTGCAGGAACGCATCGATCTCGGCGTAGGTCACGCCGTGGGAGGCTTCATCCGGCTTGCCGGGTGACAGGTCTTCAAGGTCGGCGGTGGGGACTTTTTCCACCAGCGATTCCGGCGCGCCAAAATCCCGGGCGATGGCCCGGACCTGGTTTTTCACCAGGCCGCTCAACGGTGCCAGGTCGCAGGCACCGTCACCGAACTTGGTGAAGAAACCCATGACCGCTTCAGCCGCATGGTCAGTACCGATCACCAGGCCCTGCTCAGCGCCGGCGATAGTGTACTGCGCCACCATGCGCATCCGCGCCTTGGTATTGCCTAGCACGAAATCCCGCGACACCGCCGCCTTGCCCTCGAACGCCGCGACTTGCTCGGCCAAGGCCTTGACCGCCGGGCCGATATTGACGGTATGGCGCTCGTCCGGGTCGATGAAGTCCACGCAGGCCTGGGCTTCATGTTCGTCGAACTGGGTTTCGTACGGCAGGCGCACGGCGATGAACTTGTAGGCCGCGTTGCCGGTTTTCTCCCGCAGTTCGCGCATGGCGCGTTGGGCCAGCAGCCCGGCGGTCAGCGAGTCGACGCCCCCGCTGATGCCCAGCACGAGGGACTTGAGCCCGGAATTGACCAGGCAATCCTGGATAAAGCTCACTCGCCGGGCGATTTCGGCCTTGAGGGCGGCGTCATTGGCGAACGGTGGCTGGACCTTGAGCTGTTCAGCAATCTCACGCTGTACGGCTTGCATGAATTCACTCCTTGCTTGATGCGTCTGAAAGGGCGGCAGGTACTTGGAAAACGTGTCGCATGTAGGCGACGAAATTCGGGTCCTTGCAGTGGGTCTTGCCGGGCTCATCGGAAATCTTGGCCACGGGTTGCCCGGCACAGCTGATCATTTTAAGCACGATGCTCATGGGCTCGACACCCGGGATGTCGCAAGTCAGGTGGGTGCCGATACCGAAGCTGACATTAATGCGACCACGCAACGCCCGAAAAATCTCCAGGCATTTGGGCAATGTCAGGCTATCGGAGAACACCAGGGTCTTGCTCATCGGGTCGATGCCGAGCTTGTGGTAGTGGGCAATGGCTTTTTCAGCCCAGATCACCGGGTCGCCCGAGTCATGGCGCAAGCCGTCGAACAGCTTGGCGAAGAACAGATCGAAATCCTTGAGGAAGGCGTCCATGGTGATGCAATCGGTGAGTGCGATACCCAGCAGGCCTCGGTATTCACGCACCCAGCAATCGAGGGCGGCGATCTGGCTGTCGATCAACCGCGGGCCCAGTTGCTGATGGGCCATGATCCACTCGTGGGCCATGGTGCCGAGGGGTTTCATGTCCAGCTCCCGGGACAGGTGGACGTTACTGGTGCCGACGAAACGCCCGGGGAAATCGTGCTTGAGGACGTTGACCACTTCTTCCTGAACGCGGAAGGAAAACCGACGACGGGTGCCGAAGTCCGCGACTTGCAGCTCGGACAGCTCGTCGGCACTGGCGTTGGCGCTCAACCAGTCGAACTTGCGGTACAGCTGCTCGCGGGTCTGTTCCAGGACGACTTCACGGTAGCGATAGCGATTGCGCACTTCGCTGACGATGGCCAACAGCGGCACTTCGAACAGGATCACATGCAGCCACGGTCCGCGCAGGCGGATGAACAGCTCGCCGTTGTCGATGCCGGTGTGCACGTAGCGCAGGTTGAAGCGAAACAGCCCCAGGAACCGCAGGAAATCCGGCTTGAGGAAACTGATGCGCTCCAGGAAACCGAGCTGGTCGGCGCTCAGGTTCAACTCCGCCAGGCGCTCGATCTGGAAGCGGATCTCCGCCAGGTACGGACGCAGGTCTTCGCTGTTGCGGCAACGGAACTCCCACTCGACTTCGACGTTGGGGTAGTTGTGCAGCACCGCCTGCATCATCGTCAGTTTGTAGAAGTCGGTGTCGAGCAGGTTCTGCACGATACGATCGGCAAATACGCTCTCGCTCATAGGGTTCTCCAGACAGGCCGCAGCCGTGGGCAGCGAAGTTCGGCAGTTTGTAGTGAAGGGGCTAGTGGCGCATAACCCTGGTGGGTTTTGCCAGCGATTTTTTAACAGTCCACAGGCCTTTGCGGGAGCGCGCTTACTGTGGCGAGGGAGCTTGCTCCCGCTGGAGTGCGAAGCGCTCCTCTTTTTTTGCGGGTGCTTCGCACCCGAGCGGGAGCAAGCTCCCTCGCCACGGGGTTTGTGTGGGGTGCCGTTATTGCGGTACCTCCGGGCTGGCGATCTGCTCCAGCATCCACTCCACGAAAAGCCGCACCTTGGGTACTTCCGCCGAATGCTCCGGATAGGCCAGGTAATAGGCGCTGGTGCTGGGCATCGCGTGGGGCCAGGGGATGACCAGCTTGCCGTCGGCCAGTTCTTCTTCCACCAGGAACCGTGGCAGCAGGGCGACGCCACAGCCGACCTGGGCGGCGCGAATGCACATGTAGAAGGTTTCGAAACGCGGGCCGTGGTAGCTGTGTTCGGTGTGGTAGCCCTGGCTGTCGAACCAGTCGTGCCAGGCCTGGGGTCGCGAGGCGTTTTGCAGCAGCACCAACTCGGCCAATTGGGTCGGGTCGGTGAAGGGCTGGCCGGGTAGGCTGCCGGGCGCGCAGACTGGCACCAGTTCCTCGTCGAACAGTCTCAGGGACTCGGTGCCGGGACGTGAACCCTGGCCGAAGTAGAACGCCAGGTCGCTGCGCCCCTGCTGCAAGTCGTCGGCTTCCTGCTCGCTGCACAGGTCCAGATGAATTTTCGGATGACGCAGGCGCCAGCCTTTCAGGCGCGGGACCAGCCAGCGAGCCCCAAAGGTCGGGGGTGTGGAAACACGCAGGACTTCGGTGTCGCCACCGTAGGACCGCAGGTAATGGGTAGACATCTCCACCTGGGTGAGGATTTTTCGTACTTCCCCCAGATACAAATCCCCGGCCGGTGTCAGTTGCAAGCGACGGCGCACGCGCCGGAACAGCAGGTGCTGCAACAATTCCTCGAGCTGGGCGACCTGTTTGCTGACGGCACTCTGGGTCAGGTGAAGCTCTTCGGCGGCACGGGTAAAGCTCAGGTGGCGGGTCACGGCTTCGAAGCACTGGAGGGCGGTGATCGATGGTAAATAGCGCTTATTGAGCATGACGAGGGCCTTTTTCTTGTTGCTCTATAAATCGAGTCAGGGGCAGCATGAATAAACGGAATGATATCTCGCTTAATGGTCGTTTGTTGGCAAGACTCGAGCCAGCTAAAACTAGAGGCCTGAGCAGAGGGTAATTGCCCGCCTGCCAATCTTTTATCGCTCGTTTAGAGGAGTTACCCATGGTTGCTGCATTGCTTGATCGTCTGGGCGTCAATCCGGCCTTGTACCAGGGCGGCGCACAGCCGGTGCATTCGCCTATCGATGGCAGTCGTATCGGTGCCGTGAACTGGGAAGGCGCCGCTGAGGTCGAGCAGCAGGTCAGCCGTGCCGAGCATGCCTTCGACCTGTGGCGCAAGGTGCCGGCCCCGCGTCGCGGCGAGCTGGTGCGTCAATTCGGCGATCTGTTGCGTGAATACAAGGCCGATCTCGGCGAACTGGTGTCCTGGGAAGCCGGCAAAATCACCCAGGAAGGCCTGGGTGAAGTGCAAGAGATGATCGATATCTGCGACTTCGCCGTCGGCCTGTCCCGCCAGTTGTACGGTTTGACCATCGCCTCCGAACGCCCGGGCCACCACATGCGTGAATCCTGGCATCCGCTGGGCGTGGTCGGGGTGATCAGTGCCTTCAACTTCCCCGTCGCGGTCTGGGCCTGGAACACCACGCTGGCCCTGGTCTGCGGCAACTCGGTGATCTGGAAACCCTCGGAAAAGACTCCGCTCACCGCCCTGGCGTGCCAGGCGCTGTTCGAGCGCGTGCTGAAGAACTTCAGCGACGCGCCACCGTACCTGAGCCAGGTGATCATCGGTGGCCGCGATGCCGGTGAAGCCTTGGTGGATGACCCGCGCGTGGCCTTGATCAGCGCCACCGGCAGCACTCGCATGGGCCGTGAAGTGGCGCCGAAAGTCGCCGCGCGTTTCGCCCGCAGCATCCTGGAGCTGGGCGGCAACAACGCCATGATCCTGGCGCCGAGCGCCGACCTGGACATGGCCGTGCGCGCCATCCTGTTCAGCGCCGTCGGCACCGCCGGCCAGCGTTGCACCACCCTGCGTCGCCTGATTGCCCATGAGTCGGTGAAGGAAGAGATCGTCACCCGCCTCAAGGCCGCCTATTCGAAAGTGCGCATTGGCCATCCGCTGGAAGGCAACCTGGTCGGACCGCTGATCGACAAGCACAGCTTCGAGGGCATGCAGGACGCGCTGGAGCAGGCCTTGAGCGAAGGCGGTCGCGTGTTTGGTGGCAAGCGCCAGCTTGAAGACCAATTCCCGAATGCCTATTACGTCTCGCCGGCCATCGTCGAGATGCCCGAGCAGAGTGATGTAGTGCGCCATGAAACCTTCGCGCCGATCCTGTACGTGGTCGGCTACAAGGACTTTGCCGAGGCCCTGCACTTGAACAATGCCGTGCCCCAGGGCCTGTCGTCCTGCATCTTCACCACCGACGTGCGTGAAGCCGAGCAGTTCATGTCGGCCGTGGGCAGCGACTGTGGCATCGCCAACGTCAACATCGGCCCGAGCGGCGCGGAAATCGGCGGCGCGTTCGGCGGCGAAAAAGAAACCGGCGGCGGTCGCGAATCCGGTTCCGACGCCTGGCGCGGCTACATGCGCCGCCAGACCAACACCGTGAATTACTCGCTGGAGTTGCCGTTGGCGCAGGGGATTACCTTCGACTGAGGTTGAGTCGACAAAAGTTCCTGTGGGAACCCCCTGTGGGAGCGAGCTTGCTCGCGATAGCGGTCTGTCAGTCACATAGCCATTGAATGTGTCGCCGCCATCGCGAGCAAGCTCGCTCCCACACTGAATAGTGTGATGGTTAGGTTTCATTTCCGGAGTCTGGCAATGCCGTTACGCGAAGAATGTCTGTGGGAAAAACTGACGCCGCAAAGGCCTGAAAATACGGCGCTCACCGGTGAAATCACGGTGGATGTCTGTGTGATCGGCGCAGGCTTCACCGGGCTGTCGGCGGCGGTGCACTTGCTCGAACAAGGCAAGCGCGTGGCTGTGCTGGAAGCCCATCGGGCCGGGCAGGGCGGGTCGGGGCGCAACGTCGGCCTGGTGAACGCCGGGCTGTGGATCCCGCCGGATGACATCGAGGCCGGGTTCGGCGAGGCGGTGGGCAGCCAGCTCAACCGCATGCTGGGGGCTGCGCCAGCCTTGGTGTTCAGTCTCATCGATAAATACAGCATCGATTGCCAGTTGCGTCGCGAAGGCACCCTGCACATGGCCCATAACGCCCGGGGCGAGGCCGACCTGCGCAGTCGCGAAGCACAATGGAAACGCCGCGGCGCCCCGGTGGAATTGCTCATCGGCCAGGCCTGCGCGGAGGCGACCGGCACCTCGAAAATCGCCGCGGCATTACTCGACCGCCGCGCCGGCACGCTCAACCCGATGGCCTACACCAGCGGGTTGGCCAAGGCCGCCACGGACCTGGGCGGCCAGCTGTTCGACCATTCCCCGGTGACCCATCTGGAACGCCAAGGCCAGCGCTGGTCGGTGCAAACCGCCCAGGGTTCGGTACTGGCCGAGCAGGTGGTGATTGCCTCCAACGCCTACACCGAGGGCGAATGGACCGAACTGCGGCGCAACTTTTTCCCTGGCTATTACTATCAGGTCGCCTCGGTCCCGCTGACCGACGAGGCCGCCCACCGCATCCTGCCGGGCGGCCAGGGTTCGTGGGATACCCGCCAGGTGCTGAGCAGCATCCGCCGGGACAAGGACGGCCGCTTGCTGCTGGGCAGCCTGGGCAACGGCAACCGCAAGCCGACCTGGTTCCTCAAGGCCTGGGCCGACCGGGTGCAGCAACACTATTTTCCTTACCTCAAGCCGGTGGAGTGGGAGTGCACCTGGACCGGTTGCATCGCCTTCACCCCCGATCATCTGATGCGCCTGTTCGAGCCGGCCCCCGGGCTGGTGGCCGTGACCGGTTACAACGGCCGGGGCGTGACCACCGGTACGGTGGTCGGCAAGGCGTTCGCCGATTACCTCTGCCACGGTAACGCCCAGGCCCTGCCGATCCCGTTCGCGCCCATGCAGCCATTGGCCGGGGTGGGGTTGCGCAGCTGCCTGTATGAGGCCGGTTTTTCGCTGTATCACGCGGGCCAGTGCCTGCGGATCGTCATTTGAGTGTTGAAAATTGTTGCTGGGAGCCGCGTTTTCTGGCGTAGCGTCTAGCCTGTTATGGTGCGGCTTGTAGCAGTTGCGCACCGACAGTGTGCAGTTCGGTGACGTGGGTTGTTACACAGTGGTTGCACGCCGTTTCGTGTGATGGTTGCAATGATGGCTCACGGAGGGTTTCACCCATTTAAATAAAAGGTTGCACCTCGTGCGGTTTAGACGGTTGCACGCCCTATGAAAAAGGGCTCGAAACAGTCGAAATAACAATAAAGCAGCGACTTTTTTCAGAATAAAAAACCGATGGCACGGCCCTTGCTCTGAGCTTTTCAGTGAAATGAAGTCGCAGTGCCAACTAAAAAAAACCTTGGAGCACCACCTCATGTCCCAGACGTTTTACAAGAAAGGTTTCCTGGCCCTCGCAGTGGCAGCTGCATTGGGTGTTTCTGCGTTTGCTCAAGCTGATGTGAAATTTGGTGTGGCGGGGCCGATGACTGGCGCCAACGCCGCATTTGGCGAGCAGTACATGAAGGGTGCGCAGGCAGCGGCCGATGTCATCAACAAAGCGGGTGGCGTCAACGGCGAGAAGATCGTACTGGTTGCCGGTGACGATGCTTGCGAGCCCAAGCAGGCCGTGGCCGTGGCCAACCGCCTGGTTGACCAGGACAAGGTGATCGGCGTGGTCGGGCACTTCTGCTCGTCCAACACCATCCCGGCCTCCGAGGTCTACGACGAAGCCGGCATCATCGCCATCACCCCCGGCTCGACCAACCCGGCCGTGACCGAGCGTGGCCTCAGCGCGATGTTCCGCATGTGCGGTCGTGACGACCAGCAGGGCATCGTGGCCGGCGACTACATCGTCGACGTGCTCAAGGGCAAGAAAGTCGTCGTCCTGCACGACAAGGACACCTACGGCCAAGGCCTGGCGGATGCCACCAAGGCACAACTGATCAAGCGCGGCGTGACCCCGGTGCTGTACGAAGGCCTGACCCGTGGCGAGAAAGACTTCAGCGCCGTGGTCACCAAGATCCGTGGGGCTGGCGCCGACGTGGTCTACTTCGGTGGCCTGCACCCAGAAGCCGGCCCGCTGGTTCGCCAGTTGCGTGAGCAAGGCCTCAAGGATGTGAAGTTCATGTCCGATGACGGCATCGTTACCGACGAACTGGTCACCACCGCTGGCGGCGCGCAATACGTCGATGGCGTGTACATGACCTTCGGCGCCGACCCGCGCCTGCTGCCAGACAGCAAGGTCGTGGTCGAGGAGTTCCGCAAGAATGGCACCGAGCCTGAAGGCTACACCCTGTACGCCTACGCTTCGGTCCAGGCCCTGGCCGCCGGCTTCAACGGCGCCAAGTCCAACAAAGGCGAGGATGCGGCCAAGTGGCTCAAGGCCAACCCTGTCCAGACCGTGATGGGCAAGAAGGAGTGGGACACCAAGGGCGACTTGAAAGTCTCCGACTACGTGGTCTACCAGTGGGACAAGGACGGCAAATACCACCAGTTGGAAAAACAGAAGTAATTTGAAGGGATGACTAGCCTGTGGCGAGGGAGCTTGCTCCCGCTGGGGCGCGTAGCGGCCCCAAAAAGGGGACTGCTGCGCAGTCCAGCGGGAGCAAGCTCCCTCGCCACGGAGACTGTGTTCACCCTGTCCTGATTGGCATTAGCCAAAGGCCCGTCTGTTTTTTTCTACGAGCCGCACATCCTTTGGCGCTGGGCTTCGAACCCGTCGTCGCGTCCCCGGGATGTGCTGTCTCACTGCGTGAGATTGCGTTATGGATGGTATTTTCCTGCAGCAACTGATCAATGGCCTGACCCTCGGGTCGGTCTATGGTCTGATCGCCATCGGCTACACAATGGTCTATGGCATCATCGGCATGATCAACTTCGCCCATGGCGAGGTTTACATGATTTCCGCTTACCTCGCGGCAATCAGTCTGGCTCTGCTGGCTTACTTCGGTATTGAATCCTTTCCGCTAATGATCCTTGGCACCCTCGTGTTCACGGTCGTGGTCACCGGCGTATACGGCTGGGTCATCGAACGCGTCGCCTACAAACCCCTGCGCAACTCCACCCGGCTGGCACCGCTGATCAGTGCCATCGGCATCTCGCTGATCTTGCAGAACTATGCACAAATCAGCCAGGGCGCCCGTCAACAAGGGATCCCGACGCTGCTCGAAGGCGCCATGCGCGTCGACATCGGCAGCGGTTTCGTCCAGCTCACCTACACCAAGATTTTCATCCTGGTCGCTGCGTTCGCCGGGATGGCCGCGCTGACCTACATCATCAAATACACCAAGCTCGGGCGCATGTGCCGCGCCACCCAGCAAGACCGCAAGATGGCCTCGATCCTGGGGATCAACACCGACCGGGTGATTTCCTACGTGTTCATCATCGGTGCAGCCATGGCGGCCCTGGCCGGCGTGCTGATCACCATGAACTACGGCACGTTCGACTTCTATGCCGGCTTCATCATCGGCATCAAGGCGTTCACCGCAGCGGTACTCGGCGGCATTGGCTCCCTGCCTGGGGCGATGCTCGGCGGGATCATCCTCGGCATTTCCGAGTCGCTGTTCTCCGGTCTGATCAACTCTGACTACAAAGACGTGTTCAGTTTCTCGCTGCTGGTGCTGATCCTGATCTTCCGTCCCCAAGGCCTGCTGGGTCGCCCACTCGTGGCGAAGGTATAAGTATGTCTGCTGCCAATAAACCGCTTGATATCAAACAGAGCGTCATCGACGCGATCCTGGCCGGCCTGATCTCGCTGATTGTGTTCGGGCCGATTGTCGGCGTGGTGCTCGACGGCTACAGCTTCAACCTGCAACCGGCCCGGGTCGGCTGGTTGGTGGCGATCGTGATGATCGGCCGTTTTGCCTTGAGCCTGTTCCTGCAAACTCCCAAGGGACTGAAGATTCTCCAGGGCTTCGAAAGCACCGGCTCCGGCGTGCATGTGCTGCCGCCGGACTACAAGTCGCGCCTGCGTTGGATCATCCCGGCGCTGATCGTGATTGCCATCGTGTTTCCGTTCTTCGCCAACAAATACGTGCTCACCGTGGTCATTCTCGGCCTGATCTACGTGTTGCTGGGCCTGGGCCTGAACATCGTGGTCGGCCTGGCGGGGCTGCTCGACCTGGGTTACGTGGCGTTCTATGCCATCGGTGCCTATGGCCTGGCGCTGGGCTACCAATACCTGGGGCTGGGTTTCTGGAGCGTATTGCCGCTGGCGGCCATCGCGGCGGCGATGGCGGGGTGCATATTGGGATTCCCGGTGTTACGAATGCACGGTGACTACCTGGCCATCGTGACCCTGGGGTTCGGTGAGATCATCCGGTTGGTGCTGAACAACTGGCTGTCGTTCACTGGCGGGCCGAATGGCATGCCCGTGCCGTCGCCAACCTTTTTCGGCCTGGAGTTCGGCCGACGAGCGAAAGATGGCGGGGTGCCGTTCCATGAGTTCTTCGGCCTCGACTACAACCCCAACATCAAATTCCTGTTCATCTACATCGTGCTGTTCATCACGGTATTGCTGGTGCTCTACATCAAGCATCGCCTGACCCGCATGCCGGTCGGACGTGCCTGGGAAGCCCTGCGCGAGGATGAGATCGCCTGCCGCTCCATGGGCCTGAACCATGTGCTGGTCAAGCTCTCGGCCTTCACCATCGGCGCGTCCACGGCTGGCCTGGCCGGGGTGTTCTTCGCCAGTTACCAGGGCTTCGTCAACCCGTCGTCGTTCACCTTCTTCGAGTCGGCGTTGATCCTGGCGATCGTGGTGCTGGGTGGCATGGGGTCGACGGTCGGCGTGGTGATTGCCGCCTTCGTGCTCACCGTGGCGCCGGAGCTTTTGCGCAGTTTCTCTGAATACCGGGTGCTGCTGTTCGGCGTACTGATGGTGTTGATGATGATCTGGCGCCCGCGCGGCTTGATCCGTATCAGCCGTACCGGTGTGACGCCGCGCAAGGGGGTAGCGCCATGAGCGAAGTCGTACTCAAAGTTGAAAACCTGATGATGCAGTTCGGTGGCATCAAGGCCCTCAGCGATGTCAGCCTGCAGGTCAAGCGCAACTCGATCTTCGCGCTGATCGGACCCAACGGTGCGGGCAAGACCACGGTGTTCAACTGCCTGACCGGTTTCTACAAGGCTTCAGGCGGCAAGATTGAACTCAACGTGCGCGGTGAGCAGACCAACGTCATCAAGTTGTTGGGCGAAGCGTTTCGCCCGACCGACTTCGTCTCGCCGAAATCCTTCGCCAGCCGGCTGTACTACAAGATGTTCGGCGGCACCCACCTGGTGAACCGCGCTGGCCTGGCGCGGACCTTCCAGAACATTCGCCTGTTCAAGGAAATGTCGGTGCTGGAAAACCTGCTGGTGGCCCAGCACATGTGGGTCAACCGCAGCCTGGTGGCGGGCATCCTCAACACCAAGGGCTACCGCAAGGCTGAAAGCGACGCCCTGGACCATGCGTTCTATTGGCTGGAGGTGGTCGACCTGGTGGATTGCGCCAACCGCCTGGCCGGGGAGCTTTCCTACGGCCAGCAACGGCGCCTGGAAATCGCCCGGGCGATGTGCACGCGCCCGCAGATCATCTGCCTCGATGAACCGGCCGCCGGCCTCAACCCTCAGGAAACCGAAGCGCTGAGCGCGATGATCCGGCTGCTGCGCGACGAGCATGATCTGACCGTGGTGCTGATCGAACACGACATGGGCATGGTAATGAGCATTTCCGACCACATCGTGGTGCTGGACCACGGCAACGTGATCGCCGAGGGTGGTCCCGAGGCGATTCGCAACGATCCGAAGGTGATCGCGGCCTACCTGGGTGCCGATGAAGAGGAACTGGTATGAGTGGACCTATCCTCGAACTCAAGGAGTTGGACGTGTTCTACGGGCCGATCCAGGCCCTGAAGAAAGTCTCGATGCACATTGGCGAAGGCGAGACCGTGAGCCTGATCGGCTCCAACGGTGCCGGCAAGTCCACGCTGTTGATGTCGATCTTTGGCCAACCCCGCGCGGCGGGCGGGCAGATCATCTACCAGGGTGTGGACATCACCCACAAGTCCTCCCACTACATCGCCTCCAACGGCATCGCCCAGTCGCCAGAAGGGCGGCGGGTTTTCCCCGACATGACGGTCGAGGAAAACCTGCTGATGGGCACCATTCCCATCGGTGACAAATACGCCAGCGAAGACATGCAACGCATGTTCGAGCTGTTCCCGCGGCTCAAGGAGCGCCGCAACCAGCGGGCCATGACCATGTCCGGCGGCGAGCAGCAAATGCTCGCCATCGCCCGGGCATTGATGAGCCGGCCGAAGTTGTTGCTGCTCGATGAGCCGAGCCTGGGGTTGGCGCCGATCGTGGTGAAACAGATCTTCGCCACCCTGCGTGAACTGGCCTCCACCGGGATGACTATTTTCCTGGTGGAACAGAACGCCAACCACGCCCTCAGGCTGTCGGACCGGGCCTATGTGATGGTCAATGGTGAAATCCGCCTGACCGGCACGGGCAAGGAACTGCTCGCCAACGAAGAGGTGCGCAACGCATACCTGGGCGGGCATTGAGACAGTTGAAGCAATAAAAAAACCGGCGAGTGAATCGCCGGTTTTTTTATCTCTACAAAACACCACAATCCCCCTGTGGGAGCGAGCTTGCTCGCGAAAGCGGTGGATCAGTCGACATCCATGTATCTGACACGTCGCCATCGCGAGCAAGCTCGCTCCCACAGGGGGATGTATGCCGTTTTCAGAATTGTGGACAACAATCCTGAGCCCCTGCGAAACCGCGACATAAAGTCGCCGCAAACAGTTGTTTTGTCACGGTTTTGACTTGTCCCCGTTTGCTGTGGAACTGGCTGTGGGTAACGTGGGAGTAGCTGGCTGAAAGCCTTTGATTACGTGGCTTGCAGAGCTGTGATCATTTTTTGATCAGGCGCTTTCGGTCAAGCGGGAGCGGCTGTTGTCAACAGTTTTCTGAGCACTGGAATGGGCCCCGAAGTCTATGAGCAATCCTGTGGATAAGTCTGTGATTAAACTCTGGAAAGACCGCGCTGAGGGCCGTGGTTACTGGCTTGGAGCCATCGCCTCTTCCGCGCTGGCTTATAGCAGATAACTTGCGTTGCACAACCTGAGTTGCAGGGTCAAGCGAAAAAATTTTCCAAATACCCCGCAAAGCCTTATGCACAGCGGCCTGTGGGGGTTGCACTTGCCCCCGATTACTGTGGACGTGCCTGTGGATAAGGTGCGGGCAACCGGCTGCGGGCCTTGCTGGGCAAGGCCTGGCGAGGATTGGTTGTTTTATGAGCAGCTGTGGGCCAAAAGCGCGTGTGCAAACCTTGCCCCCGACGTATCAGGCCGGGCATGCTGTGGGCCGATTCCATTCAACGGCTTTTGAAGTTCCAACAAGGAGAACACGATGTCTGACACCCTGTTTATCACCGGCGCGACATCCGGTTTTGGTGAAGCCTGTGCCCGACGTTTTGCCGAGGCCGGTTGGAAACTGGTGCTGACCGGTCGTCGTGAAGAACGCCTCAATGCCCTTTGTGCCGAGCTGTCGAAGCAGACCGAAGTCCACGGCCTGGTCCTGGACGTGCGCGATCGCAAGGCCATGGAAGAGGCCATCGCCAACCTGCCGTTGTCCTTCGCCACGTTGCGCGGGCTGATCAACAACGCCGGCCTGGCCTTGGGCGTCGACCCGGCGCCCAAGTGCGACCTCGATGACTGGGACACCATGGTCGACACCAATGTCAAAGGGCTGATCTACAGCACCCGCCTGCTGTTGCCGCGCCTGATCGCCCATGGCCGTGGCGCCGGGATCGTCAACCTGGGTTCCATTGCCGGCAATTACCCGTATCCGGGCAGCCATGTGTATGGCGCGAGCAAGGCGTTCGTCAAACAGTTCTCCCTGAACCTGCGTTGCGACCTGCAAGGCACGGGCGTGCGGGTGAGCAACATCGAGCCGGGCCTGTGCGAAAGCGAATTCTCCCTGGTGCGCTTCGGTGGCGACCAGGAGCGCTACAACGCGACCTATGCCGGCGCCGAGCCGATCCAGCCACAAGACATCGCCGACACGATTTTCTGGGTGCTCAACACGCCGGCGCACATCAACATCAACAGCCTGGAGCTGATGCCGGTGAGCCAGACCTGGGCTGGGTTTGCGATTGAGCGTAACAAGGCCTGACCGCTGACGTACTTGAGCTGGAAATGTTGAGCCCTTGTGGCGAGGGAGCTTGCTCCCGCTCGGCTGCGAAGCAGTCGTAAGCTTTTTGGGGCCGCTGCGCGGCCCAGCGGGAGCAAGCTCCCTCGCCACAGTGGGGGGTCAAGCCAGATAATCGGCCAGCCCGCGATAGCAGGTCAGCAGGTGATACGGCGTGGTGGACGGCATGTCCCGGCGGCTGACAATGCCGTCGGCGTCGAGGCATTCGTTCCAGCCTTGGGGATGAAGAAAATGCTGCCGCAACGCCTGTAGTTGATGTAGCAAGGCCCCCTGATTGTCCGGGCGCAAGGTCAGCGCCCGCAGGTATTCCGCCTGGGCCCAGATGCGTTGGGTGGCATCCCGTGGGCCTGCTTGTGTGTCCAATGCCAGCATCGCGCACACCGCGCCGGAATCCGGATCGACGCCGCGTTGTTCGGTATGGCCGAAGCTGCGCTCCAGGGCGGTGTGCAACTTGCCGTTGCGCAACAGCGGGGAAGAGGCCAGCAAGTAATACCATTCGAACTGGTGGCCCGGCTCGAACCAGTTATCCACAGCCTTGAGCGGTTTTTCCATCATGACCCACTGCTGCGGATCGATGAAGTGCTTGGCCATCCCGTCGCACAAGCCCAGCAACGCCTGGCGGACGTTGGCATCTTCGCGGACCGAGAGGGTGGCGAGGAACGCTTCGGCCAGGTGCATCAACGGGTTTTGCAAAGGGCCGGAACCCGTCGTCGACCAATCGCGCTTGAGGCTGGCTTCGTAGAGACCGTCGACGCTGGCAAAGCGCCGGACGATGACTTCCAGGCTCGCGTTGAGCACCGATTCCACCAGCGGTTCGCGGACCTTGCCCCAGTAATGGGCGCAGGCGAACAGGATAAACGCGTGGGTATAGAGGTCCTTGCCGGTATCCAGCGGCGCGCCTTGCGGGTCGATGCTGTAGAACCAGCCGCCGTGCTCGGCATCGTGGAAATGACGCTGGAGCGAGCGGAACAGTGCGCTGGCCCGTTCCTCGGCCTGGGGCACTTCGCCAATCAGGCTCGCAAACACATACAGTTGTCGCGCACAGGCCATGGCCCGGTAGCGCTGGGGTGGCAAAGGTGCATGTCCGGCATCCAGGGATTCATAGGGCAGCGCCAGTTCGGCATTCCAGCCCGGGCCTTGCCACATCGGCACGATCACGTCGTGAAAATGCTGCCGCACTGTTGCGAACAGGGCGGTCAATTCAGGCGGGGGAGCGGGGCGGGAAGCATCAGGCATGGGCGGACGTCGTCACGGCTTGGGGGCGATTGCGCGACATGGTAGCAGAGTGGCCGACTCCAGAGAGATGGCGCCTGTAAGTCCGTCATCGCGAGCAAGCTCGCTCCCACAGGGTACGGTGTATACCGATCAAATTGTGGGAGCAAGCTCCCACAAGGGGGCGGTGTACCGATCAAAGTGTGGAAGCAGACTATCACCCACAAGGGCTGGTGTACCCGATCAAACTGTGGGAGCGAGCTTGCTCGCGATGACGGCCTGGCAGGCGCTAAAGAATCAACCGGCCAACAACCACACCCCAGCCCCCGCCGAAGCTGCTCCAGCCAACCGAACCAATGGCGTCGCCGCGCGTGGCAGCACCCGCACCAGTGCAAACCCGGCGCCATGCAGCGCCGCCGTGGCTGCGACGAAGCCCACCGCATAGGCCCACGGGCTCGACATGTCCGGCAGTTCCAAGCCATGGGCCACACCGTGGAACAGTGCAAACGAGGCCGTCGCGCCAACCGCCAGGCTCAACGGTGGACGTACCGCCAGTGCCACCGCCAGGCCCAGGGCCAACACCGAGGCGGCGATCCCGCTTTCCAGCGCCGGCAGGTTCAGGCCTTCAAAGCCCAGCAGGCCGCCCAGCAGCATCGTACCGACGAAGGTGCAGGGCAGCGCCCAGCGTGCGGCGCCTTGTTGTTGCGCAGCCCACAAGCCGACCGCCAGCATCGCCAGCAAATGGTCGAGCCCGCCGATGGGGTGGCCGAGGCCGGCGATCAGGCCATTGTCGCCGTGGCCGGGGTGGGCGAAGGCCAGGGCCGGGGTGAGCAGCAGGGCAAGGGCACCGAAGAGGCGTTTGAAGGTCATGGATAAGCTTCCTTGTGGTCAGTCGGAAAATCAGGCGGCGCTCAGCAGGCCCTGGCGCTCGATGAAGGCGATGATGTCGTCCAGGCCCTGGCCGGTCTTCTGGTTGCTGAACACGAAGGGCTTGCCGTTGCGCATCCGCCGGGTGTCGCTGTCCATCATTTCCAGGGACGCGCCCACCAGCGGCGCGAGGTCGATCTTGTTGATCACCAGCAGGTCCGATTTGCAAATGCCCGGCCCGCCCTTGCGCGGCAGCTTGTCCCCGGCGGAAACGTCGATCACATAGATCGTCAAGTCCGACAGTTCCGGGCTGAAGGTCGCCGACAGGTTGTCGCCGCCCGACTCCACCAGAATCAGGTCCAGGCCCGGAAAGCGCCGGTTCAACTGGTCCACCGCCTCGAGGTTGATCGAGGCATCTTCGCGAATCGCCGTGTGCGGGCAGCCGCCGGTTTCCACCCCGATGATCCGCTCCGGCGCCAGGGCTTCGTTGCGCACCAGGAAGTCGGCGTCTTCGCGGGTGTAGATGTCGTTGGTGACCACCGCCAGGTTGTAGCGTTCACGTAGAGCCAGGCACAGGGCCAGGGTCAGGGCGGTCTTGCCGGAGCCCACCGGGCCGCCGATACCGACGCGCAGAGGTTGTGTGTTCATGTGTGTCTCCTAGGAACGGAACAGACGGCTGTACTGGCGCTCATGGGCCATGCACGCCAGGGACAGGCCAAACGCGGCGCTGCCGTAATGGTCGGGGTCGATGTTCGAGGCGTCGTGCTGGGCCTGTTGCAACAGCGGCAGCAGTTCGCTGGTCAGGCGCTGGGCCGCTTGCTGGCCCAGGGGCAGGGTTTTCATCAGCACCGCCAGTTGGTTTTCCAGCCAACTCCACAGCCAGGCGGCGAGGGCATCCTGGGGGGCGATCTGCCAGGCGCGGGCGGCCAGGGCCCAGCCCAGCGCCAGGTGCGGCTCGCTGCGCTGACCAAGGCTGAGCTGTTCGAGAAAGTCCCGGGCGGCACGGTCGAGTTCCGGCAGGCCGGCGAGCAATTGCTGCAACGAGTAGCCCATCTGCCGGCTTTCCTGGTACAGCTCGCGGGTTTCCCGGCTGGCGCGGTGCTCTTCACAGCGCTGCCGCAGCGTGTCCCAATCGTCCGCGGCGGCTGCGGTGCAGTGCGCCAGCAGCAGGGGCGCTTCGAAGCGTGCCAGGTTCAGCAGCAATTGATCGCCGATCCAGCGCCGTGCGTCGTCGGGGTTTTTCACCTGGCCGTTGTCCACCGCCATTTCCAGACCCTGGGAGTAGCTGTACCCGCCAATCGGCAACTGCGGGCTGGCCAGACGCAGCAGCGCCCAGGCCGGGTTCATGTGCGCACGCCAAATTGATGCAGGCGCGGCGCGTAGTTGAAGTCTTCGTCGCCGTGCCGGGAGTGATGATGGCCGCCGCCATAGGCGCCGTGTTCCGGCTGGAACGGGGCTTCGATGGCTTCGGCGCGGGCGCCCAGTTGTTCGAGCATCGCCTTGAGCACGTAATCGTCCAGCAGGCGCAACCAGCCATCGCCCACTTGCAGGGCCACGTGGCGGTTGCCTAGGTGGTAGGCGGCGCGAGTCAGTTCGAAGGCATTGGCGCAGGTGACATGCAGCAATTGTTCGGCGCGGGCGCAGACGCGCACGATGCGCCCATCTTCGGCCTGCAGGCACTCGCCGTCGTACAGCGGCGGCTGGCCTCGCTCCAGGAACAACCCCACGTCTTCACCCTCGGCACTGAAACAGCGCAGACGGCTTTTGCTGCGGGCGTCGAAGGTCAGGTGCAGCTCGGCGTCCCAGCGCGGTTGAGTGTCGATTCTGCGGTGAATCACCAGCATCGGAGTGCTTCCAGCAATGAACGGTGCTGTGTTTAGAGCAAGGGGCTTGCCAATCGAAGGGGGTGTAGGAAATATCTGGGGATAGCGTTTCAGGATGGGGCGGATTGCGTGCCATGTTGGTGCGCGATGGGCTGTCGCGCACCATTTTGCGGCTTGCACGAAAAAGATCCTGTGGGAGCGAGCTTGCTCGCGAAGGCGTCGGTTCGGTTGGCATCTTTGTCGACTGACCCACCGCCATCACGAGCAAGCTCGCTCCCACAATGGGATGGGTGTTGAACTTGATATTTGGCTCTACACAAAACCCTGTGGGAGCGAGCTTGCTCGCGATGGCGTCGGCCCAGCTTGCATCAAAGCAAGGCGCTACCCCTTGGCACCAGGCGCCGCCATCTCCTTGGTTTCCAGATGATCCAACGCCCGCTCGACCAGCAACTGCACCCCATCGGCCATGCGACTGATCGCCAAGGCGACGCAGCGGCGTGAGTCGTCCACATCGTCGGCCAGGTCGGCGGCGATGGTGCTGATGGAGAGCAGGTCTTCGGAAGCGTTGGCGAGCAGGGTTTCGGTGTCGATGTGGGGGGACACGATGAAGAGCTGGTTTTTATCGGGTTCGGGCGGTGAGGCGGGCTTGGGCTTGAGGTAGTAGTCGAGGGCGCGGGTGGCGGCGTCATCGAGCTTTTTTTCTTCCTGCGCTTGGACGCGAGATTTGTGGCCGCTTTGCGGGGGATTCGGAGTTGCTTTGAACATAGTGAAAATTCCTGGAAGTGGAGCCGGCACCCTCCGATTGCACGTCGAAAAATGGGTGGCAGCTGTACGTAGGTGTGCAAGACCGGTCCAGGAACCCGGCAGACCCGAAGGTCTCCCACGCGCAGCCGCCATAACAGTCGGCGAGCATAAAAAAATGCTCGGCGAATAGCCATAACGAATGCGTTCCTAGATCGGACTTGCACGTCCGTGTCACCGTTTTTTGCGATGACGAACAGAGGTTAGCGGCGCTCGAAAGTGCTGCCTAGTTCATGAACAGCCCGGCGTGTTGAAGGAAATGTCCGAGGGTTTGGCGGGGAAAAGCACCAAAAGATCGCAGCCGTCCGCAGCTCCTACAGAAATTGCCTAGCGGCTGCCGAAAGCTGCGATTTTTTGATTTGAATGTTTGATGGAGAGACGCACCTTTCTTACATCACAGAGCATCCATCAGGTGGTTTTTCGGGAAGTGGTGTGTCAGGTGAGCAATCAGGGGGTTGAGACTCCGCTATCGCGAGCAAGCTCGCTCCCACAGTGGAGGGGCTTTGAACCTTGAGATTCGGTTCGACACAAAACCCTGTGGGAGCGAGCCTGCTCGCGATGGCGTCGGCTCAGCTTGCATCAAAACAACGCGCTATCCCTTGGCCCCAGGCGCCGCCATCTCCTTGGTTTCCAAATGATCCAACGCCCGCTCGACCAACAACTGCACCCCATCGGCCATCCGGCTGATTGCCAAAGCGACGCAGCGGCGTGAGTCATCCACGTCGTCAGCCAGGTCGGCGGCGATGGTGCTGATGGAGAGCAGGTCTTCGGAGGCGTTGGCGAGCAGGGTTTCGGTGTCTATGTGAGGGGACACGATGAAGAGTTGGTTTTTGTCAGGTTCGGGCGGTGAGGCGGGCTTGGGCTTGAGGTAGTAGTCGAGGGCGCGGGTGGCCGCGTCATCGAGCTTTTTTTCTTCCTGCGCTTGGACGCGGGATTTGTGGCCGCTTTTTGGCGGATTTGGAGTGACCTTGAACATATCTATGTACCAGAGTTGGGGTCGACATCCTTTCGCTTGCATTCGAAGAGGTGGCAACTGTGCGTAGGTGTGCAAGACCGGCTGGTACCCCCGGCAGACCCGAAGGTCTCCCACGCACAATCGCCATGACGGACGCGAGCATAAAAAAATGCTCGGTCAATAGCCATGACCAATTGCGTACCAATCCGGACTTGCACGTCCGTGTCACCGTTTTTTGCGATGACGAACAGAGGTTAGCGGCGCTCGAAAGGACTGCCTAGTTCATGAACAGCCCGGCGTATTGAAGGAAATGTCCGAGGGTTTGGCGGGGAAAAGCACCAAAAGATCGCAGCCGTCGGCAGCTCCTACGGAAATTGCCTAGCGGCTGCCGTAAGCTGGGCTCAGACGCCGCCATCGCGAGCAAGCTCGCTCCCACAGGAGGGGACTTTCGGGGGTTATTCGGTACTGCCCAACCCTTGCCAATGCTTGAGGCCAATGAAGATGAATCGCAGTTGCTGGGTCATCTTCGCCTGGGCTGTGAGGTGTTCGGGGAGGGCTTGGGCGGGCGGGTCGATGATGTCCGGCAGGGTGGCGAATACGCTCTTGACGATAAGATCGGCCATCACGCCCAGGGCGGCCAGGTCCAGGTGCTGCAGCTTGGGCATCAACGCCAGGTCGGCGGCCAGGTCCGAGCTGATGTCTTCGCGCAATTGAGCAATGGCCTGGCGCACCGGCAGGGAGCCGCCATATTGCTCGCGGGCCAGGAACAGGAATTGGGATCGGTTGACTTGAACCACATCGAGAAAGATCCGTACCGACGCATCGATGATGCCACCCATGACGAATTCGTTGTGGCGGACGAGGCGGATGGTTTCGCGGAAGGTCTGGCCGACTTCGCTGACCAGTGCCAGGCCCAGTTGGTCCATGTCCTCGAAGTGCCGGTAGAACCCGGTGGGCACGATGCCCGCCGTCCTGGCGACTTCCCGCAGGCTCAGGCTACCGAATCCCCGGCCGCACTCCATCAAATGACGGGCTGCGTCCATCAGGGCAATACGTGTCTGTTGTTTCTGTTCGGCGCGGGGCAGCATCGCAAGGCTGGCTTCTGATTCACGGGAGCGGTGCACTCTAGCAAATCGGCTTTGCCGACGTCGAACGGTAGAGGGGGATCGGGCGGGGAAAACGAAGGGCTTGAAAAGTCAAAAGCCCGATTGCAGGAATCGGGCTTTTTTCTGGGCCACCATGGGCTCAGCTCACGGTGCTGTTGCGTTCGATCACGCGATCACCACCGCCTTCGGCGAGGGTTTGGCCTGGAGTGCGGTCGGAACCATCGGCTGCCAAGGTTTGGCCTGGAGTGCGGTCGGAACCATCGGCTGCCAGGGTTTGGCCTGGAGTGCGGTCGGAACCATCGGCTGCCAGGGTTTGGCCTGGGGTGCGGTCGGAACCGTCAGCTGCCACGGTATCGCTCTGCTTGGTACGGTCATAACCGTCTTCGGCCAGGCCTTTTTCTTCCAGGCGATCACGTCCACCTTCGGCAACCGTCTGGCTGTAGACAGAGTGGCTGTCCTTGACCTGTGGCGTGGCTTGTTCGGAAGCTGGCAGTGCGAAGGCAGTAGAGGCCAGCAGTGAAAGGGACAGGCTCATCAGTAATTGGCGTTTCATGATCGTTGCTCCTTGGGAGGGCGATAAAGTGGGTACGAGGGCAATGCTACTCTCGATAAGTCGATATAAAAGTTCATAAACGCAATGGTAATAATCAACGGAATTGATTGTTCGCAGCGAAGGCTCTAGAACGGGCGTTTCCGAGGTGCTGTTTTGCACCGTGGTGGGTATTTTGTACCCATCGCTGCCTCGCAAATGTGCGGGGGCGGTAACAGTTTGTTGGCCGATCAGTCAGAATCCTGGCATCTTTTTGTGCCGTTCATCGGCACCTGTTGGCCGTTTCGCCAGTCCAACCCTTCATGACGAACCGGTGCAGGTTCGTATTTAAAACAGCGCCGCGGTTGCGGATGCTGACTTGTCATCAGGAGCCTTGTGCATGACGCGCACCTCGAAAATTCTCGCCTGGAGCTTTGCCAGCCTTGTTGTCTTGCTGGCGGTGTTGGTACTGGTCATCGCTTTCTTCAACTGGAACCGCATCAAGCCCTCGCTCAACGCCAAGGTTTCCGAGGAATTGCATCGTCCCTTCGCCATCAACGGCAACCTGGCGGTGATCTGGCAGCGTGAGCCGGAAGAAGGTGGCTGGCGCGCCTGGTTGCCGTGGCCCCATGTGGTGGCCGAAGACTTGAGCCTGGGTAACCCGGATTGGTCGAAAACGCCGCAAATGGTCACGCTCAAGCGTGTCGAGCTGCGCGTTTCGCCCCTGGCCTTGCTGGCCCGGCGAGTGGCGATTCCCCGCATCGACTTGACGGAGCCCAACGCCAATCTGCAGCGCCTGGCGGACGGGCGCGCCAACTGGACCTTCCAATTCGATCCGAAAGACCCGGACGCCGAGCCGTCCAGCTGGGTGGTGGACATTGGTGCCATTGGTTTCGACAAGGGGCACGTCACCCTTGACGACCAGACACTCAAGACCCGCCTCGACCTGTTGATCGACCCGTTGGGCAAACCCATTCCGTTCAGCGATATCGTCGGTGACAAAGCCGCAAAAAAAGCCCAGGGCCAAGGCGCGACGCCACAGGACTACGCGTTCGCCTTCAAGGTCAACGGGCAGTATCACGGGCAAAACCTGACCGGCTCCGGCAAGGTCGGTGGTTTGCTGGCACTGAAGGATGCGTCACGACCTTTTCCACTCCAGGCCCAGGCGAAGATCGGTGACACACGTGTCGAGCTGGCCGGCACCCTCATCGACCCGCTGAACCTCGGGGCGCTGGATTTGCGCCTGAAACTGGCGGGCAACAGCCTCGCCAATCTCTACCCACTGACCGGCGTGACCCTGCCGGACTCACCGCCTTACGCCACCGATGGCCGCTTGATCGCCAAACTGCATGAGCCGGGTGGAGCGCTGTTTCGCTATGAGGGGTTCAACGGCAAGATCGGCGACAGCGATATCCATGGCGACCTGGCTTACGTCGCCAGCCAGCCGCGGCCGAAACTCAGTGGCGCGCTGGTCTCCAATCAACTGCTGTTCAGCGACTTGGCGCCGTTGATTGGTGCTGACTCCAACACCGAGCAAAAGGCTCGCGGCGGCGCCAGCAAACAGCCGACCGGCAAGGTCTTGCCCGTAGAAGAGTTTCGCACCGAGCGTTGGCGCGTGATGGACGCCGATGTGGAGTTCACCGGCAAACGCATTGTCCATAGCGAGCAGCTGCCGTTCACCGACCTGTACACCCATCTGGTGCTCAACGACGGGCAGTTGAGTCTTGAGCCCCTGCGTTTCGGTGTGGCCGGTGGCCGCCTCGATGCGCAGATCCGCCTCAACGGGCGCACCCGGCCGCTGGAAGGCCAGGCGAAGCTGACGGCACGGGGGTTCAAGCTCAAGCAGCTGTTCCCGGGTTTCGAGCCGATGAAAACCAGCTTCGGCGAATTGAATGGCGATGCCGACATCGCCGGGCGCGGCAATTCGGTGGCGGCGTTGCTGGGCACCTCCAATGGCACGCTGAAAATGCTCATCAACGATGGCGCCATCAGTCGGGAATTAATGGAGCTGGCGGGACTGAACGTTGGTAACTACGTGGTAGGGAAAATCTTTGGCGACAAGGAAGTAAAGATCAACTGCGCGGCGGCCGACTTCGACATCAAGACGGGCCTGGCGACCACGCGCCTGTTCGTGTTCGATACCGAGAACGCGATCATCTACATCGACGGCACGGCGAACATGGCGAGTGAACAGTTGGACCTGACCATCACTCCAGAGTCCAAGGGTTGGCGCCTGATTTCCCTGCGTTCGCCCTTGTATGTGCGGGGCACGTTCGCCAAGCCCGCCGCCGGGGTCAAGGCCGTACCCCTGATGCTGCGCGGTGCCGGGATGGTGGCGTTGGGCGTGATCGCCGCGCCGGCGGCCGGGTTGCTGGCGCTGGTGGCGCCCAGCGGCGGAGAGCCGAACCAGTGCGCGCCGCTGTTGGAACAGATGAAGGCGGGCAAGGCGCCGGTGACGGTCAAGCCTACCCGGTAGCTCAATGTTGCGGTCAGGCGACTGGCCTTATCGCGAGCAAGCTCGCTCCCACAGGGGACCGCATTCTGTCTGAAAGAATGCGGTCAAAATGTGGGAGCGAGCTTGCTCGCGATGGGGCCCCTTAAGACCCTTACAGATCAGCCAGGATATCGGCCATGTCATCGGCATGCTCTTCTTCCTGGGCCAGGATGTCTTCGAAGATGCGCCGGGTGGTCGGGTCTTTTTCGCCAATGTATTGGATGATTTCCCGGTAGCTGTCGATGGCGATCCGTTCGGCCACCAGGTCCTCGTACACCATTTCCTTGAGGGTGTTGCCCGCTATGTACTGGGCGTGGGAATTGCGGGTCAACAGGTCGGGGTTGAACTCCGGCTCGCCGCCCAACTGCACGATGCGCTCGGCGAGTGTGTCGGCGTGTTCGGCTTCCTGGTTCGCATGCTCGAGGAACTCACTGGCGGCCACGCTGGCCTTGAGACCGGTGGCCATGAAGTAGTGGCGCTTGTAGCGCAACACGCAAACCAGTTCGGTGGCCAGCGCTTCGTTGAGCAGGCGGATGACCTCCTGGCGATCGGCGCCGTAGCCTTCGGTCACGGCGCCGTTCTGCACGTTTTGCCGTGCCCGTTCGCGCAGGGTGGTTACATCGGATAAGTGCATGTCGCTCATCTCGTTCTCCTGGAGGCTGATCCGGTTGAGGCGTCACGCTCTGCTGGCGCGATCACTCTAAATGTGAGTGACGCGGTCTTGAAAAAGTTTTACTGAATTTTTCAGCGCATAACCGGACAGTCGTGCCTCCTCCCCCAACCACTGGAAGAACGCCCGCACCGGCGGATGGCGTTCGCGGCCCGGGACGCACAGGGCGCTATAGCCGGCGCCGCTGACCTGGACGTCCGGGCGATAGCCCACCAGCAAGCCGCTGGCGATGCTTTGCGAAGCGAGGATATTGCTCGCCAGCACCAGGCCCTGCCCGGCGATCGCGGCTTGCAAGGCGTAATGCTCCTCGTCGTACTCGCGGATGCACGGCTGACGGGTGAGCCAGGTTTCCCCGGCCTGGGCGCACCAGGCATCCCAACCATGGGCGTACAGCTTGGAGTTGTGCCAGCGCACGCTGATCAGCGTCGGTGGCTGCCGGGCCGCCAGGGCCACCTGTTCAGGCGAGCCATAGACCCCGAAGCTTTCATCGAACAGGCACATGCCGTACAGGTTCGGGTAGGCGTCGAGGCTGTAGCGCACCACCAGGTCGACGCTGGCGTCCTGGTGCAGGTCGATCACCTCGCAATGGGTGTCCAGGCGCACGTTGATGTTCGGGTGGCGCGCATAAAAGCGCCCCAGGCGAGGCACCAGCCACAGGGCGGCAAACGCGGCGGTGGTGGACAGGGTCAGGTGGGTGGTGCTGCGTTGCGGTCGCAAGGTATCGACGCTCTGCGCTACCTCCAGCAAAGCCCCGTGCAAGCTGTGGAACAAGCGTTGCCCGCCGTCGGTGAGGCGGACCTGGCGGGGCAGGCGTTCGAACAGGACCAGCCCCAGCCAACTCTCCAGCGCTCGAATCTGGTGGGAGATCGCTGTAGGCGTCACCGACAACTCCGCCGCTGCCGCCTTGAAACTGAGCAACCGCGCGGCGGATTCGAAGGCGCGCAGGGCGTTGAGCGGCAGGTTGGCGAACATCCGGATTCTCCTGAAAAACGCTACGGATGAAATTAACTCATCCAGATGAACTAACGCTCATTTGTCTGCTGGCAGCATCGGGCTTCAATCTGCGCCGCACAAGCAGTGTTGATTGTAGCCGCATAAAAGGAGATTCAGATGAGCAAGATTCTTGTGGTGCATGGCAGTCCCCGTGGCGAGCGCTCTCATTCCCGACGCCTGGCCGAGGCGTTTGTTTCGGCGTGGCAGGCCGCGAACCCGCAATCCCAATTGACCCGCCGCGAGGTCGGACGGACGGTGATACCGCCGGTCAACGAAGCCTTTATCGCGGCGGCGTTCTACCCCGAGCCCCAGAATCGACCGTTGATCATGCAGGCGGACCTGGCCCTGAGCGATGCCTTGGTCGAGGAGCTGCAAGGCCATGACCGCATGGTGATCGCCGCGCCCATGCACAACTTCAGCGTGCCCAGCGGCGTGAAGGCCTGGATCGACCAGATCGTGCGCATCGGGCTGACGTTCAATCACAGTCTGGATAACGGCGTGTCGCACTACGAGCCGTTGGTGCTGGGCAAGAAGGCGCTGATCGTGACCAGCCGCGGCGATTTCGGTTTCGGCCCCGGCGGCCAACTGGAGAGCATGAACCACGCCGACACGCTGTTGCGCACCGTGCTGGGGTTCATCGGCATCACCGATGTGACGGTTGTGGCTGTCGAAGGCGAAGAGTCGGCCGAGCGCAGTTTTGCGTTGTCCTGTGCCGAGGCCGAGGAGCGTTTGCTGGCGCTGGCGCGGACGTTTTGAGAAAGGGGCTGCCGCGCAGCCCAGCGGGAGCAAGCGCCCTCGCCACGGATTCATCCGGGTGTCATAGACTGGTCATCATCAGTACCGATGCTGACCCCTCTCGATCACAAGGATGCCGCCATGTCGCAACGCTGCGCCACTCGTTACCCGCTGGTGCTGGTCCCAGGCATGCTCGGGTTCATCCGTCTGGTGCTGTATCCGTACTGGTATGGGATCGTCTCGGCGTTGCGCCGCGGTGGGGCCGTGGTGGTGGCGGTGAAGGTTTCGCCGCTGCATTCGTCCGAGGTGCGCGGCGAGCAGTTGCTGGCAGTGATCGACGACATCCTGCGGCAAACCGGTGCGCAGAAGGTCAACCTGATCGGCCACAGCCAGGGCAGCCTCACCGCCCGTTATGCCGCCGCCAAGCGTCCGGACCTGGTGGCGTCGGTCACGTCGGTGGCCGGCCCCAACCACGGCTCCGAACTGGCGGACTACCTGCAACGCCATTACCCGGCCGACAGCGCCAAGGGGCGCGTGCTCAGTGCCGTGCTACGCCTGATCAACGCCCTGATGAGCCTGCTGGACACCGGCTATCGCGGGCCGAAGCTGCCGGTGGACCTCCACGCGTCCCACGTCTCCCTGACCACTGCTGGCGTGGCGCTGTTCAACCAACGTTTTCCACAGGGGCTGCCGCTCACTTGGGGTGGGCAGGGGCCGGAAGAGGTCAATGGCGTGCGCTATTACTCATGGTCCGGCACCTTGCAGCCGGGCATCACCGATAAAGGGCGCAACCTGTTCGACGGCACCAACCGCACGTGCCGTTTATTTGCCCGCACCTTTGTCCGGGAAGCGGGGCAATGCGACGGCTTGGTCGGACGCTACAGCTCCCACCTGGGCACGGTCATCGGCGACGACTATCCGCTGGACCACTTCGACATCGTCAACCAGTCGCTGGGGCTGGTGGGCAAGGGGGCCGAGCCGATCCGGTTGTTTGTCGAGCATGCCGAGCGGTTGAAGGCTGCTGGGGTGTAGCCAGTTGGACCGCGTTACCGTTCATCGTCGGATCGCCGCCCGGAGCAAGCTCGCTCCCACAGGGGATCTGCAGCGCTCGGTCCATTGTGGGAGCGAGCTTGCTCGCGATGGCGATAGACCAGGCACAGGAGATCCAACAGATGAAGGTGTAACAGGCGTTGTCTACACTCCACCCCATCGCCACCCCCTCGTGTGGCAGCCAGGAGAAACACCATGAAGATGCTTCGTGTGCCTTTGTTGATGATCGGTTTGCTGCTGTGTTCCCAGGGCTTCGCCGAGACGGCGCAGCAGAGCAAGATGACCACCTGCAATGCCGACGCCACCGCCAAGGCGCTCAAGGGCGACGAGCGCAAGGCGTTCATGAGCAATTGCCTCAAGGCTACCCCGCAGGAGCGCATGAAGAGCTGCAACGCCACCGCCACCGAGCAGGCGCTGAAGGGCGATGCCCGCAAGGCGTTCATGAGTGAGTGCCTGAAGAAAAAATAAGTGCCGGATCTGTGGGACCCCATCGCGAGCAGGCTCGCTCCCACATGGGCAGGCCAACGCCGATCCACTGTGGGAGCGAGCCTGCTCGCGATGGGGCCGACGCAAAAGTTACAAAAAAGCCCTGAACTGCGACGAAGGTCGGCCGACACAATCCCTAGTGCTGCCAGCGGATCGCTGGCAGACTGCCGATCCTTTCACGCCGTTTTGTCCTGAGGCTGTATGCCAACGTTTTCTCAGCGTCATGTGTTGTTGGTGATCAGTTGGGTGATCATTTTTGGTGGGTTGTTGCTGGTGCTGCCGCTGCGCCTGTTGCCGAGCTTGCTGGCCGGGCTGCTGGTGTTCGAACTGGTCAACATGCTCACCCCGCAGTTGCAGCGCCTGATCGAAGGCCGCCGTGCCCGCTGGCTGGCAGTGGCGTTGCTCGGCACGCTGGTGGTCAGTGTGCTTTCGTTGATTTTCGCCGGGGCCTTCAGTTTCCTGCTCCATGAAGCAGAAAACCCAGGCGCGTCCCTGGACAAATTCATGACGGTGGTCGACCGCGCCCGTGGACAATTGCCGCCGTTCATCGACGCCTACCTACCGGCCAGCGCTGCCGAGTTCCGAGTGGCAATCGGCGACTGGGTGAGCAAGCACCTGAGCGACCTGCAACTGGTGGGCAAGGACGCTGCCCACATGTTCGTGACCTTGCTGATCGGCATGGTGCTGGGGGCCATCGTTGCCCTGCAGCGCATTCCCGACCTGACCAAGCGCAAGCCCCTGGCCGCGGCGCTGTTCGATCGCCTGAACCTGCTGGTCAAGGCGTTTCGCAACATCGTCTTCGCCCAGATCAAGATTTCCCTGCTCAACACCTTCTTCACCGGGATTTTCCTGGCGGTGGTGCTGCCGCTGTTCGGCATCCAGCTGCCTTTGACCAAGACCCTGATCGTGATGACGTTCCTGCTGGGGCTGCTGCCGGTGATTGGCAACCTGATGTCCAACACCCTGATCACTATCGTTGCCCTGTCGTTGTCGATCTGGGTGGCGGTGGCGGCGCTGGGTTACCTGATCGTGATCCACAAGCTCGAATACTTTCTCAACGCCCGTATCGTTGGCGGGCAGATCAGCGCCAAGTCCTGGGAATTGCTCATGGCAATGCTGGTGTTCGAAGCCGCATTCGGCCTGCCGGGGGTGGTGGCGGGGCCGATTTATTATGCGTATCTCAAGAGTGAGTTGAAGCAGGTGGGGATGGTTTGATCCGATAGATGGGGTGTCTGGTCTGCCCCATCGCGAGCAAGCTCGCTCCCACAATGAACCGAGCACTGCAATCCCCTGTGGGAGCGAGCTTGCTCGCGATTCAGGCGCCTCGGTCCTGGTTCAGACCTGGCTCCCATACCGCTTCATCGCCTCGATCGCCAACCCGCTGCCGATACTGCCGAAGATATTGCCTTCCACATGCCGCGCCTGGGGCAGCATCGCCGAGACGCTGTTGCGCAGCGCCGGGATGCCGCTGGAACCGCCGGTGAAGAACACCGTATCGACCTGATCGACCCGCACGTTGGCATCGCTGAGCAGTTGCGTGACGCTGCCGCGCACCCGTTCCAGCAAACCGTCGATGGCCGACTCGAACAAGGCCCGGCTCAGGTCCACGCTCAGGCCTGGCTCGATCCGGTCCAACGGCACGTGACGCTGCTCGGCGTGGGTCAACTCGATCTTGGTTTCTTCCACTTCCATCGCCAGCCAGTGCCCGGCGCGCTGTTCGATCAGCTTGAACAGCCGGTCGATGCCGCCGGTGTCTTCGATGTCGTAGCGCATGCTGCCCAGGGCCAGGGTGGACTTTTGCGAGTACACCGCGTTGATGGTGTGCCAGGTCGCCAGGTTCATGTGGTGGCTGGTGGGCATGTAGGCACCGCTTTTCATGCGGCTGCCGTAGCCGAACAGCGGCATCAGGCCGGCCAGGGAGAGTTGCTTGTCGAAATCGGTCCCACCGATGTGCACGCCACCGGTGGCGAGGATGTCGGCGTGGCGGTTGTCGTGGGTACGGCGCTCGGGGGACAGGCGCACCAGGGAAAAGTCCGAAGTACCGCCGCCGATGTCGACGATCAGCACCAGCTCTTCTTTCTCGATGGTCGATTCATAGTCGAAGGCCGCGGCGATAGGCTCGTACTGGAACGAAACCTCCTTGAAGCCGATGGCGCGGGCGACGTCTACCAAAGTGTTTTCCGCTTCCTGATCGGCCATTTCATCGTCATCGACGAAAAATACCGGGCGCCCCAGGACCACTTCTTCGAATTCCCGTCCTGCGGTGGCCTCGGCGCGTTTCTTCAATTGGCCGATGAACAGCCCCAGCAGGTCCTTGAAGGGCATCGCCGTGCCCAACACGCTGGTGTCGTGCTTGATCAGCTTGGAGCCCAGCAGGCTCTTGAGCGAGCGCATCAAGCGGCCTTCATAGCCTTCCAGGTATTCGTGCAGGGCCAGGCGGCCATACACCGGGCGGCGTTCCTCGAGATTGAAAAAGACCACCGAGGGCAGGGTGATCTTGTCGTCCTCCAGCGCGATCAACGTTTCCATGCCGGGGCGCAGCCAGCCGACGGTGGAGTTGGACGTGCCAAAGTCGATGCCGCAGGCACGGGCCGGGGATGCGTTTTTCATGTCTTTCGGGTTCCAGTTGAAAAAACGGCCGCGCAGTGTATGCCAGTGGGACGCGGATTCGAAGGCCGGTTATCTGCTAATTCGCAATCATCGGCCTTGAAAGACGGCATCACACCCCCAAACTTGCTGGCATGAGCCGGTAGCACAGGGCGGATGCAAGAACCGCCACCCGCTGCCGATAAACTTCTGACGTGCCGCCCGGTCCCAATCTTGAGGTCGGTCAACCCGCTGTCCGGTTATCCGGGCAGGCTGTGCGTGGCGGTGCGACATCGATAACGGATGGTGATGCTTAGATGGACTTCAAAGACTATTACAAGATCCTGGGTGTCGAGCCCACGGCGGACGACAGCACGATCAAGGCTGCCTACCGCAAGCTGGCGCGCAAATACCACCCGGACGTGAGTAAAGAGAAAGACGCCGAGACCAAGTTCAAGGACGTCTCCGAAGCCTATGAAGCGTTGAAAAGCGCCGACAAGCGCGCCGAGTACGACGACCTGCGCCGGTATGGCCAGCACGGCCAGCCGTTCCAGGGACCACCGGGCTGGCAGAGCCGTGGCGGTTTTGGGGGCCAGGACACCGGGGATTTCTCGGACTTCTTCAGTTCGATTTTCGGTAATCGCGGGCCGGGTTTCGGCGGCGGACAGTCAGGTCGCAGCGCCGGCCGTCGAGGGCAAGACGTGGAAATGGAATTACCGATCTTCCTGGAAGAAACCCTGTCGAACGAATCGAAGAAGGTCACCTTCCAGGTGCCGCAATACAACGCGGCGGGCCAGCACGTGAGCAACACCAGCAAGAGCCTGAACGTGAAGATCCCGCTGGGCGTGACCGATGGCGAGCGTATCCGCCTCAAGGGCCAGGGCGCGCCGGGAATCGGTGGTGGCGCCAATGGGGACTTGTACCTGACCATTCGTTTCGCGCCGCACCCCAAGTTCGACGTCGAAGGCCAGGACTTGATCATCACCTTGCCCCTGGCGCCATGGGAGTTGGCGCTGGGCACCGAGGTCGCGGTGCCGACCCTCACCGGCAGGATCAACCTCAAGGTCCCGGCCGGCAGCCAGAACGGCCAGCGCATGCGCGCCAAGGGCCACGGCCTGCGCAACAAGGCCGGTGAACGCGGCTATTTGTTCGTGCAGCTCAAGGCCGTGATGCCCAAGGCCAGCGACGAATCGGTCAAGGCCTTATGGGCCGAGCTGGCGAAGAAAGCCGCGTTCGATCCTCGGGAGAACTTCTGACCGGTAATCACAGGCCTGGCAACACAACCCCGTGGCGAGGGAGCTTGCTCCCGCTGGGCTGCGAAGCAGCCCCAAAACCATTCGATACGGTGCGCCAGGGAAAACCGGTAGGCAGGTTTTACGACTGCTGCGCAGCCGAGCGGGAGCAAGCTCCCTCGCCACAAAACCGGGTTTTCCACAATCCTGGCTAGACTCGACAGTTGAAGCATTGGGAGAAGCAGACCATGAACGACCCGATCATTGAACTGAACCTGATGGAATTCTGTGAAGCCGCTGCGCTGGCGGATGTCCACGTGATTGAAATCGTCGAGCACGGCATCCTCGAGCCTCACGGCGCGGCACCCACGGATTGGCGTTTCACCGATTATGAACTGGTCCTGGCACGCCGGGCCGCCAAGCTGCGCCACGAATTGGAACTGGAATGGGACGGTGTCGCCCTGGCCCTGGATTTGTTGGAGGAGGTCCAGCAATTGCGATCCGAGAATCGCCGGCTGCGCCAGCAGTTGGGCCGTTGGGTGGAGTAAGAACGGCAGGCGTGCTCGCCGGGTCTTGCAGAAAAAACGATAGATAGTTACCGCACTGGCCGGTGATGCACTGGGTAGGCTCGGGTTTTCCACTCTCAAGGATGATCCGCATGCCAATACCTATTCCCGTTATTGCCGAGCCCGGTATGACGCCGCAACCTGAAAGTCGCGGCGTCCACTTCGACCTGCTCAAGCAGCGGGTTCCCGATTGGTACATCGGGGCCGCCATGCGGCGCCAGCAAGCGTTGAGCGACCACGACCTGGAACTCCCGGCCTGGTACGCGAAGGCTTCCCACGCAACCCGAACCCGTCTCAAGGAACAGCATTCGCGCTACCGCGACAGCTTGAACCTGATCGACAGCACCTTGGGCAGCATCGAGGGCATCCGCGCCTTTGCCAAACCGCTGCTGACCCAGGCCATCCAGAAGGAATTCAAGCGAACACTGGACGTGGAGGCGGTTTATTACGCGCGCCAGTACGGTCTCAAGACCCGCAAGGACCTGGGCAGCACGCTGCTTCACCGTCTGACGGGAGAGGCCTGGGATACCTACGAGTATCGAGGCGCTTCGTTGTTGGAAACCGCGCTGGCGAACTTCGAACCCGACGAAGAGCTTAAGCTCGATTGCGACGGCTGCCATGTCATCACCACCACGTCACTGTCCGCCAGTGGTACGCCTAAGCCCACGCGGGACGCCGTCCGGGCGGGGGCGTTGCCAATCGCCCCGCACGCCTTTGCCAGGCTGTGCCGCAAACTGGACCTCGGACGGCGCTACCAGCAACACATTCGCGCCATTGCCCGACCCGCTGACGACGATGCCCGCAAGCGGCTCGACCAGCAACTGCGTGATCACCACAAGCAAGCGTTGGCGCTGAGTGCCGAAGTCGCCTGGGCCAAGGCGGACATCAGCCAGGACACGTACCAGATGTTGCGGCAAGTGATCGGCGATCACGACGGGGTCATGCTCGACGGGCGGCCGGTGACATTCACTTCGCTGAAAATCTTCGACACCGAACTGGTCGGCCCGCTGCTGATCGGCCCCGACCGGGAAAAGACCCGGCGCCTGGAGCGAATGGTGGCGTATCTCCCGGGCGATCCCGAGCACCCGCTCAAGGAATACGCGTCCAGTACCGAATTCATGATCGAACTGCGCCGACGCCTCCATGGCATCGCCTACCGACGGTTCTTCAGTCGCTTTATACCGCTGAGCCAGCAAGGGACTTTTTTCAAGCAGTTCGACCAGCTCTACCAACCTTCTCCCCAGGCCGATGCCCAGTCCGACTATCCGCTCAAGCCCTCGTTGAACAACTTGCGCATGGCCGCGTCGCCCATCCCCGGCGCCCTGTGGGAAGCCTTGCGCCGCGAACAACTCCAGAAGATCGAGATGGACGCGCGAGCGGTGGCGGTGCCCACCGCCGATGAAGACAAGGTTGCCCGTCTGGCGCGCCTGGAGAGTTGGACGAACACGGTGATCGACGTGCTCAACCAACTGGCCTTCGTGGTGCCCGCGTTGGGGCCGCTGATGCTGACCGTGGCGGCCGTGCAGATGTTTGAAGAAGCGTTCGAAGGGATCGAGGCGTTCGAGCAGGGGGAGACCAAGGAGATGTGGGGGCACTTTTCCAGCGTCGCGCTCAACACCGTGTTCATCGCCGCAGGCGCCAAGGTGTTGCCGAAGATCCAGGCATCGGCCAGTGTGGATCAGTTGGAAGCGGTGGAACGGGCCAACGGGGAATCGCGACTGTGGAAGCCTGATCTCACGCCGTACCGCAGTCCTTTGCGACCGCTCGCTGGCGCCGTCCCGGACAGTCTGGGACTGTACGAAGTCAGTGGCCGCGAGGTCCTGCCGTTGGAGGAACACTACTACGAGGTGCAACAGGATCCGGTTACCCACCGCTATCGCATCCGCCATCCTTCCCGGCCGGATGCCTACCAGCCCAAGCTGACACACAACGGCAGCGGTGCCTGGAATCATGAACTCGAAAGACCGCAAGGCTGGCAAGGGGCAACCCTGATGCGCCGGCTCGGTCATCGGGTCAAGGATTTCAGCGACCGCGAATTGGAGCAGATCCGTATCGCCAGTGGTATCAGCGAGGGCGTGTTGCGACGCCTGCATGTGGAAGGCGAGCCGATGCCCGCGCTGCTGGCCGATACGATCAAGCGTTTTGACTTGGCGCGACAAGTCGACACTTTTATCGGGCAACTGCAAAGCGAGGATTCCCAGCGACAGGACGAAGCCGATCCAGTGACCCAGCTGCACTTGCTCGCCGGTTATGGTCCCTGGCCAAGCGGCCTGAGATTGCAGGTGATAGATGGGGCGGGCAAGACGCTCTGGCAGTATGTTCGACCATCGGAAGGCGCCGTTCCGGTTCGCGATGTGATTATTCCCGAGGAAAAAGTACGTACCCCTTCGGTGTTGAAAAACCTGATCGAGGCGGTGGACGCGACCGGGAAAGACTTGTTGGCCAGCACCCGTCCGGCGATAGCGAAAACGAACATGGACGCTCGGATTCGCCAGCTCAGGATCAACCTTGCCGAGGTGGCGCAGCGGGAAAAAATCCAGCTGCTCAACGATTACTACGCCAGGGGCCAAGAGCCAACCGATCCTCGGGTCGCGTTGATCAAGTCTCGCTTCCCGTCGGTGCCGACCGGCGCCATCGAGCAGATGATCGCCCATGCCAATCGTGGGGAGCTTCAGCAGATGGCCGCCTGGAATAACGCGGATCGCACCCAGACCAAGCCCATCCCGTTGCGCATCGCCGAGGAGTTGCGCCATTGCCAGCGAGCGGTGCGTTTGAACCGCGCCTATGAAGGCTTGTACCAACCCGCGCTGGCGACGGCGGACACGCCCCGCCTGGTGCTGGCAACACTCAAGACCTTGCCCGGCTGGAGCGACACGGTGCGTATCGAACTGCGCGACGATCACGCGACCGGTGCATTGGTCGACAGCATCGGGCCGCTTGAGGCGGCGCAGACCAAGATCGTGGTCAAGGACGGGGCGCGTTACCAGGCGCTCGATGACCACGGCAATGAGCTGAGCCACTGGGGCAGCCTTTTTGACGCGCTGCAACATGCCTTGCCGGATGCCGAGCGCGAGGCGATGGGACGCCCTTCGATTCACCAGGGTGCCCTGCTGGAAAAGGCGCTCGGTGAAACGCCGCTGGACCGCAACGCGCTGGCGCGAACCCTGGGTTTGCCGACCATCAAACCCTCGTTCCGCTCGCCGATGCGCCTGGCGTCGGGCGGGTTCGCTTACCCTTTGAGCGGGCTGCGAGCCTTGTTGGGGCTGGGTCGTTCGGTGGAAAGCCGCGTGCTGGAGCTGTACCCGAACTATACGAACGAGCAAGTCCAGGTTTTGCTGGCCTCACTGGGCGACGGCGCCGTGGCGGAGCTCAAGCGACGCAAGGTCGAGTTGGACATGCTGGATCGGGACCTCGACCGTTGGGCCAATACCGTTACCTGGCTTTATTCCGGTGATCGCATGGAGCAGGTGCCGCCTGCGCGCAAGCGCGCAATGGCTGAGCAGATAAAGCGTTGCTGGAGGCGCCAGACCCCTCTGGTCACGGCTGCGGATGGTCGCCCGGCGGGCTATCAGCTCGATCTGGGGCGCCTGACCGTCGGTCACCTGCCGGACCTGTCGGCGGATTTCAGCCACGTGGCTTCGCTGAAGATGGCTGGCATGGACCTGTCGCAACAGGCCTGCGAAAGCTTCCTCTCGGGTTTTTCCTCGCTTCGTTGGCTGGACATGTCTGACAACCGGTTGACGACGATCCCCGCTGCCGTGGGGCCCATGAATGGCTTGACCAAGCTGCTGCTGACCAACAATGCCCTCAGTCTGACCCCTCGTTGCATTGAGATATTGCAAGGCCTTACCCGACTGAAAGTCCTCAACTTCGAAAACAATCCCTTGGGGCAACTTCCAGATTTCAGCCGCATGTCCGATCTGCGCGGCCTGGGTCTCAAGGGCACGGGAATCAACACTTGGCCAGCTGGCCTGCGTGGCTTGCCGCTGGAGTTCGTTGATCTGCGCGATAACCAGCTGGCCGACGTTCCGGACGCGCTGGTCAACCCAACGGCGGCCGACGCCCTTGCCACGGCCCGCGTCAACGGCGTGACGTTTCTCCAAGGCAATCCGTTGAGCGCAGCGACCCAGCAGCGCCTGCATGATTATTGGGCGGACCTGTGGCGTGTGCACCCCGATTGGATAACGTTGCGTCAACACGGGGCGTTTGGTCATGCGGCCACGGGGACGGCGGCCAATGTGCAGCAATGGCTGCAAAACCTGCCCGACGGGCAATTAGCAGAAAAGCGTGCGTTGTGGCAAAGCCTGGCGAGTGAACCGCAGTCTGGCGAATTGTTTGAACTGTTGAACCGCCTGGCCACGTCCTATCAGGGCGAAGAACACTACGCTGACCTTCAGTTGCGGGTCTGGCGAATGCTGGAAGCCGCCAGCGGCTCCACTGAGTTGCGCCGGGAACTGTTCGAGCTGGCGGGAGCCCCGGCGTGTGAGGATCGCGCGGCGCTGTCGTTCAGCTACCTGGAAATCAGATTGATGATCCACAACGCCAAGGCCGCAGCGAGCGGAGAGGCAGAGGCGGCAACGTTGCTCAGGCTGGCCAAGGGTTTGTTTCGTCTCGACGAAGTGGAGCGCATCGCGCTGCAGGATGTCCAGAAACGGCGTGACGCCATCGCTGCCCGGTCGGACCTGACGCCCGCCCAGAGAACCCGGCAACTGCGCAACATCGAAGAAGTCGAGGTGCGCCTGGCCTACCGCGTAGGGCTCAAGGATCGGCTAGCGCTACCGGGCCAGCCCGAGGGCGGGCGATTTATCCACATGGGTAACGTGACATCGCTGATGCTGGATGACGCGGCTAAGCAAGTACTGGCGCTGGATGATTCGCCCCGCCTCCTGCAGTCGATCGTAGGGCGGGAGTTCTGGATCGACTTCTTGAAACAACAGCATCAACCAGCCTTCGAGGCCTTGGCTGACACGCTGGTTACCCAGCAGCTTGAATTCGATGAGGCGAAAGCGGCCGGAACCTTGGAGGAGGCTGACTATGTGAGCCAGTCCGAGGCGCTGGGCTTGCAACAGCGGATCAAGGAGGCGGAGCTGATCCAGGCGTTGACCGAACAAGCGCTGGACGCGCAGGAGAGCACTGACCTGTAAGGCAGATCTTTGGGGCCGGAGCGGGTGACGAGGCGTCAGTGGGTTCGCCTGTCATGTCTTGTGGGCAAAGCGATAAATAGTTACCGCATCCATGGCGCAGGCAATGAGTAGGCTCGGGTTTTCCAACCTCAAGGATGACCCGAGATGCCAGAACTTATCGCTGTAAAAAACGCGACCTTACTACCTGCCTCGAAAACCGGAGAGCACGACGATTTGCTCAGAAGTCGTATTTCCCCCTGCTTCATGAACGCCTCCGTGCAGCGCCAGCAAGCGCTGCGCGATCATGACATGGAGCTTCCAGAGTGGTACGTAAAGACCACCCACCAATCCAGAGCCAGCCTCAAAAGCAGTCACGAGCAGTACTGCAAGATTTTCAACCAGGTCGATTACGCACTGGGCAAGGTCCAGGACGTGCGGGCCTTTGCCGAACCCTTGCTCAGCCAGGCCATCCAGGCCACCTTCAAGCGTACGCTTAACGTCCGGGAGGTTTATTTTGCCCGCAAGTTCGCGGTCAAGACGCGTACCGACCTGGGCTCCAATCTGCTTCATCGCTTGACCGGTGACGCCTACGACACCTACCAATACCGAGGCGGTTCGCTGCTGGACATCGCGCTGGCGAATTTCGAGCCCGATGAAGAGCGCAAGCTCGACTGCGACGATTGCCACCTCATTACCACCACGCCGGTGTCGGCTGATGGCACCTTGAGCCACACCCTCGAGTCCGTGCGCGCCGGCACACTGCCCATTGCCCCCGAAGCCTTTATCAAGCTATGCCGCCAGCTCGACCTGGGGCGCAAGTACCGGGAACATCTTGCGACGGTCCTGGAACCGAACGACCGTCAGGCCCGCGAACGGTTGGATGAACAGTTGCGCGAGCATCACAAGCAACGCCTGACGATCAGCACCGAGATTGCCCAGGCCAAGGGGGATATTCGCCAGGACACCTACCGAATGTTGCAGCGGGTGGTGGGTGGGCAACCCTCGGCCGAGCTGGACGGTCGCCCGGTGACCTTCGCCACGTTGAAGGTCCTTGAGGTCGAACTTGTCGGCCCCCTGCTGATCGGTCCGGAACGCGAGAAAAGTAACCGGTTGGAGCGAGTCGTGGCCTACATTCCGGACGATCCTGAGCATCCGGTGAAGGAATATGCCTCAAGCGACGCGTTCATGGTCGAACTGCGGCGCCGCCTGCATAACCTCGACTACCGTCGTTTTTTCAGTCGCTTTGTGCCGCTGCACGAGCAAGGGCATTTCTTCGAGCGTTTCAACCGTCTCTTCAAACCCTCTTCGCAAACCGATGCCAAAGGTGACTTTCCACTCACGTCGAACCTGCCCAGGCTGCCGATGAGCGCGTCCGACCTCAAGGGTTTCTTGTGGGAGACGCTACGGGTCAATCAGGTCCGCAAGATTTACCAGAACGCACGGGTCGCGGCGGTTCCTACGGGCGATGAAGACAAGAAGGCGCGTCAGACGCGCCTGGAAAGTTGGGAAAATACGGTCATCGATGTGCTCAACATGGCGGCGTTCGTCGTTCCCGGGCTCGGTCAGGTGATGATGACGGTGTGGGCGTTGCAGATGCTGTACGAGGCGTTCGAGGGCATCGAGACGTTCGAGCAAGGGGAAACCAAGGAAATGTGGGGGCATTTTTCCAGCCTGGCGCTCAACGCCGCGTTCATGGCCGCCGGCGCCAAGGTGCTCCCGCGCATCATGCCATCGGCGACCGTGGATCAATTGGAGCCCGTCACGTCCCCGACTGGCGAAACACGGCTCTGGCGCCCCGACCTGACGCCTTACCAGAGCGATCTGGAGCTGCCCGCGAATTCGCAGCCCGATGCCCTGGGATTGCACCGTCTCAGCGGTCGCGATGTCCTGCCGTTGAACGACAGCCGCTACGAAGTCCAGCAGGACCCAGCCACCCAGCGCTATCGCATTCGCCATCCGTCCCGGCCGGATGCCTATCAGCCCGAGTTGACGCACAACGGCAGCGGTGCCTGGAACCATGAACTGGAACAGCCGCGCAGTTGGGAAGGCGTGACGCTGATGCGCCGGCTCGGTCATCGGGTCAAGGACTTCAGCGACACTGAGCTCGAGCACATCCGTACCGCCAGTGGCACCAGCGAGGATGCGCTGCGGCGCATGCATGCCGAGGGAGAACCGGCGCCTGTATTGCTGGACGACACGATCAAGCGCTTCGACATCGCTCGCAAAGTCGACGCTTTCCTGTTGCACATGCAAAGCGAAGATCCGCAGGTCTATGAAAAGGCCGATTCGATGACCCAGCTGCACTTGCTCACGGGCTACGGCCCGTGGCCAAAAAACTTGAAGCTGAAGGTGATCGACCGCTCGGGCAAGACCCTTTGGGAGTACGCCCATCCATCGGATGAAGCATCGACGCTCCGTGAAGTCGTCGTCAGCGATACGGAAGTTTATTCATCTTCATTTCCCAGGAACCTGATCGAGGCCGTGGATGCGACGGGCAATGACTTGCTGGCTGGCACACGTCCGGCGCTTGCGAAAACAGACATGAACGCCCGAATCCAGCAATTTCGCAAGAATCTGCTTAAGGTAGCGGTGCGTGAGAAAAAACAACTGATCGATGACCACTACGCCAAAGGCGATGTGTCGCAAGATCCACGGGTCAAGCTGATCAAATCCCGTTTTCCTTCGGTTCCGGCGGCCGCCATCGAGCAGATCATGGTCCACGCCAGCCCTGCCGAAATCCGGCAAATGGCGGGATGGGATTACACCGATGCCACCCAGACCAAACCCATCCCGCTGCGCATCGCCGAAGAGCTGCGTCACTTTCAGCGGGCGATCCGTTTGAACCGGGCCTACGAAGGTTTATACCAGGAGAGCCTGGCCACGGCGGATACACCCCGCCTGGCACTGGCGACCCTCAAGACGTTGGCGGGCTGGAGCGATACGGTACGCATCGAGCTGAGGAAAGATTTCACCTCTGGGGACTTGATCGACAGCGTCGGGCCGGCGGACTCGACGCAGGTCAAAATCGTCGTCAAGAATGACGATCTTTATCAAGCCCATGACGACAGCGGCAACGATTTGAGCAGCGAGGGCAGCCTCTACGCTGCCTTGCAGCATGCGCTTCCGGATGCAGAGCGCCAGGCGATGGGTCGTGCTTCGATCCACCATGGCGCGCTGTTGAAGGACGCGATCGGTGCGGCGCCGGTGAGCCGTGCTTCATTGGCGAAGGTCTTGAAGATGCCGGCAGTCAAGCCGTCGTTCGTCTCGCCCATGCGCCTGGCTTCGGGCAGATACGGCTATCCCTTGGGCGGGCCTTTGGAATGGCTGCGCCTGGGCCGGTCGCCGGAAAGACGGGTGCGAAATTTGTTCCCCGATTACTCGCCTCAGGAAGCCCGGGTCTTTGTGCGGGAATTGGGCGACGGAGCGGCCGCGGAGATCGGGCGCCTTGAAACCGAATACCGTATGTTGCGCAACGAGCTGGACCGTTGGGTCGCTTCCGCTGAGACGGACGAAGCGGACAACAACGCATCGGCGGCAAGACGAAGACTCAAACGCATCACCGCCGATCGGATTCGTCAGTGTTGGAGACGCCAGTCCCGGGCTGTCGGTGTAGTGGACGGCCGGCGTGTGGGGTATGAGCTGGATCTGGGCTGGATGCATGTGAGGTCGTTGCCGCAGCTGTCGGCAGATTTCAGTCACGTAACCTACTTGAGGCTCTACGGGGCGGGGTTGTCGCAACACACCTGTAACGGTTTTCTCACGCGTTTCCCTGCCCTTCGTTGGTTGGACATTGCCCATAACAACCTGACGGAAGTGCCGGAGGCGTTGGAGGGAATGCCCCGTCTGACCAACCTCACACTGGCCTCGAACCAGATCGCCCTGACACCCCGTGGCGTTGAAGTCCTGGGAGGTTTGTCCGCCATGGAGTCCCTTACCCTTCACGACAATCCACTGGGGCGTTTGCCCGATTTCAGCACCATGCCAGCCCTGACTGAGCTGTTGCTGAGGAACACCAGGGTCGACACCTGGCCCACGGGCCTGCTTGACCAGCCACTGGAGGAACTGGACTTGCGCAGAAATCTACTGACCGAGGTGCCGGCGCACGTGATCGATCCGCCCGCCGAGCGGGCCCATGCCATGGCCCGGCTCAATGGTGTGACGTTTATCCAGGGCAATCCCATGGACGAGGCGATCGGGCAGCGCTTGCGTGAATATTGGGCAAATCTTCAGCAGGCCCATCCTGAATGGGTCGCCCCGCGCAGAATGGGAACACTCCAGCTGGCGGCCAACACTGTGGTGAGCAGGCGGCCGGACGTGCGGCCATGGCTGCGTGATCTGCCATCCGAACAACGGGAGGATAAAAAGGCCCTGTGGCGAAGCCTGCAGGCAGACCCGCAATCCGGAGAGTTCTTCCAACTGTTGAGTCGGTTGATCGGGTCCTATCAGGACGTGGCTGACTATTCGGACCTGCAGGCCCGCGTCTGGCAGATGCTGGAGGCTGCCAGGGATTCCACTGAATTGCGTCGTGAACTGTTTGAACTGGCCGGCGAACCGGCCTGTGAAGACCGTGCTTCGTTGTCTTTCAGCAACCTGGAAATAAAGATGATGATCCACAACGCCAAGGCCCTGTCGGCGGAGGGGGATGAAGCGGCCACGCTGATTCGCTTGGCCAAGGGATTGTTCCGGCTGGATGAAGTGGAGCGGATAGCCCTGCAGGACATCCAGGGACGTCGTGATGCAATCAATGCCCGTGAAGGGCTCACAGCCGCGCAAAAGGCCGAGCTGATCAGGCTGATCGAAGAAGTCGAGGTCCGCTTGGCCTATCGTACGGGGCTGAGGGATCGGCTGGAGCTGCCGGGGCAACCGGGAGGAGGGCGCTTCACCAACCTGGGCAACGTTTCCAGTGCCATGCTCGATGCTGCGGCCGCCGAGGTCCTGGCCCTGGACGACTCGCCCCAACAAGTGCAGTCGCTGGTGGGCCGCGATTTCTGGATCGACTATTTGAAGCAGCAGCATGCGGCAGATTTCCAGGCGTTGACCGACGCCCTCTCCGATGAGCTTTCGGCGCTGGATGAGCAGAAAGCGGACGGAACCCTTGAGGAAGCCGACTATGCCAGTCAGTCCGAAGCGCTGGGCTTGCAGCACAGGGTCAAGGAAGCGGAATTGATCCAATCGCTGACCCAGAATGAACTGAGTGCGTTGCAGGAAAGTACGGACCTGTAGAGCGGGCCTGTGGCGAGGTCGCTTGCTCCTCGCCACGTACCTCCATTCAAAACAGGAAATAGCGCTGCGCCATCGGCAACACATCAGCCGGTTCACACCACAACAGCACGCCGTCGGCCTTGACCTGGTAGGTCTGCGGGTCGACGTCGACACTTGGCAGGTAGTCGTTGTGGATCAGGTCGGTTTTCTGCACATTGCGGCAGCCTTTGACCACGGCGATTCTTTTCTTCAACCCAAGCTGTTCCGGCAACCCGGCCTCGGCGGCGGCCTGGCTGATGAAGGTCAGGCTGGTGGCGTGTCGTGAGCCGCCGTAGCTGGCGAACATCGGCCGGTAGTGCACCGGTTGTGGCGTCGGGATCGAGGCGTTGGCGTCGCCCATCAGGCTGGCGGCGATCGCCCCGCCCTTGAGGATCAGCGTCGGTTTTACGCCGAAAAACGCCGGGCGCCACAGCACCAGGTCGGCCCATTTGCCCACTTCGATAGAGCCCACTTCATGGCTGATGCCGTGGGTGATCGCCGGGTTGATGGTGTACTTGGCGATGTAGCGCTTGATGCGGAAGTTGTCGTTGCCTTCGCCGTCGCCGGGGAGGGCGCCGCGTTGTTTTTTCATCTTGTCGGCGGTCTGCCAGGTGCGCGTGATGACTTCGCCGACACGGCCCATGGCCTGGCTGTCGGAGCTGATCATCGAGAAGGCGCCGAGGTCGTGGAGGATGTCTTCGGCGGCGATGGTCTCGCGGCGGATGCGGCTTTCGGCGAAGGCCACGTCCTCGGCGATGCTCGGGTCCAGGTGATGGCAGACCATCAACATGTCCAGGTGCTCGTCGATGGTGTTGCGGGTGAACGGCCGGGTCGGGTTGGTGGAACTGGGCAGCACATTGGGGAAACCGCAGGCCTTGATGATGTCCGGCGCATGGCCGCCACCGGCGCCTTCGGTGTGGTAGGTGTGGATGGTGCGGCCCTTGAACGCGGCCAGGGTGGTCTCGACGAAACCGGACTCGTTGAGGGTGTCGGTGTGGATCGCCACCTGCACGTCGTACTGATCGGCCACGCTCAGGCAGTTGTCGATAGCCGCCGGGGTGGTGCCCCAGTCTTCGTGCAGCTTCAGTCCGATGGCGCCGGCCTTGACCTGTTCGACCAGCGGCTCCGGCAGGCTGGCGTTGCCCTTGCCGGTGAAGCCCATGTTCATCGGGAAGGCATCGGCGGCCTGGAGCATTCGCGCGAGGTGCCACGGCCCGGAGGTGCAGGTGGTGGCATTGGTCCCGGTGGCCGGGCCCGTGCCGCCGCCGATCATGGTGGTGACGCCGCTCATCAGCGCTTCTTCGATCTGCTGCGGGCAGATGAAGTGGATGTGGGTATCGATGCCGCCAGCGGTGAGGATCATGCCTTCACCGGCGATGACTTCGGTGCTGGCGCCGATGGCGATGGTCACGTCGGGCTGGATGTCCGGGTTGCCGGCCTTGCCGATGGCCGCAATGCGCCCGTCCTTGAGGCCGACATCGGCCTTGACGATGCCCCAGTGGTCAATGATCAGCGCGTTGGTGATCAGCGTGTCGACGACCTCGGCGGCCAACAATTGGCTCTGGCCCATGCCGTCGCGAATCACCTTGCCGCCGCCGAACTTCACTTCTTCGCCGTAGGTGGTGAAGTCCTTTTCTACTTCGATCCACAACTCGGTGTCGGCCAGGCGAACCTTGTCGCCGACGGTGGGGCCGAACATGTCGGCGTAGGCCTGTCTCGAAATCTTCATGTGCTCGCCTTGAGGTTCTTAAGTCGTGTGCAGTCCATTGTGGCGAGGGAGCTTGCTCCCGCTGGGTCGCGTAGCGGCCCTAGGTTTTTGGGGCTGCTGCGCAGCCCAGCGGGAGCAAGCTCCCTCGCCACAAAGGCGCTCTTCAGTCCAGGTCGCCCATGACCCGCCCGGCAAACCCGAACACCCGCCGATGCCCGGCCAGTTCGACGAGCTCCACCTCCCGGCTCTGGCCCGGTTCGAAGCGCACCGCGGTGCCGGCCGGGATGTTCAGGCGCATGCCACGGCTGGCAGCGCGGTCGAAGGCCAGGGCGTCATTGGTCTCGAAAAAGTGATAGTGCGAGCCGACCTGGATCGGCCGGTCGCCGCTGTTGGCGACGTTCAGCGTGAGCGTGCGACGGCCGACGTTGAGTTCGATGTCGCCGGGCTGGACCTGGTATTGCCCTGGAATCATTGCGGTTGCCCCAAAATCTTGTAGTAGATGGCGGTCGGGGTGTAGGTCCCGTCCGGGCTCTGGCAGTAGTCGGGCAGTTCGCCGACGCGGGTGTAGCCCATGGCGCGGTAGAACGCCTCGGCCTCGGAGCCGGCCTCGGTGTCGAGGTACAACAGGCCGCGCTTGTGCTGGCGGGCACCGAGTTCAAGGGCGCTCATCAATTGCTGGCCCAGCCCCCGGCGGCGCGCCTCGCCGCGCACCAGCAGCTTTTGCACCTCGGCGCGGTTGCGGCCGTTGGGCTTCTGGCACAGGGCAAGCTGGACGCTGGCCTGCACCTGTTCATCCTTGACCACCACCCACAGCAACAGATGACCTTGGTTGAGGCTGGTCTGGACCTCGTCGAAATAGGCCCGCGCCTGGACGGCGTCGAGATCGGCCATGAACCCCACGCTGGCGCCGTAGCCGACGGCGTCGAGCAACAGATCGATCAGGCCCTGGCGGTAATGGGCAAAGCTTTCAGCATGGACTCGACGCAACTGGGCGGCGTTCATCGGTATCACTCCTTGTCGATGGCGGGCGGTGGCGCCCCGGGGTTGAGGACCAACTGCATGAACGTCAGGTCCAGCCAACGGCCGAACTTGGTGCCCACCTGGGGCATCTGCCCGGTGGTGACGAAACCGATCCGCTCATGCAGGCGAATCGAGGCCGTGTTGCCGCTTTCGATGGCGGCCACCATGACGTGCTTGTCGCAGGCCCTGGCGCGTTCGATCAGTGCGCTCATCAGCAGCGGGCCAAGGCCATTGCCACGCTGGTCGCGGCAGACGTACACCGAATGCTCCACCGTATGGCGGAAACCATCGAACGGCCGCCAGTCGCCGAAGGAAGCGTAGCCGAGCACGTTGTCCTCGGCGTCGACGGCCACCAACACCGGGTAACCCTGGGTTTGTCGGGCGCTGAACCAGGCCTGGCGATTGCCCAGATCCACGGGCTGTTCGTTCCAGATCGCCGTGGTGTTGAGCACGGCGTCGTTGTAGATGTCGCGGATCGCCGGCAGGTCGGCGGGTTGGGCGTCACGAACATGGGCAGTCATGGCGTGGCCTCAGGCGATGGGCTGGTGGACGGTGACCAGTTTGGTGCCGTCGGGAAACGTCGCTTCGACCTGAATCTCCGGGATCATCTCCGGGATACCTTCCATCACCTGCTCGCGACTCAGCAGCGTGGTGCCGTAATGCATCAGCTCGGCCACGGTCTGGCCGTCGCGGGCGCCTTCCAGCAGCGCGGCGGAAATGTAGGCCATGGCTTCCGGGTAGTTGAGCTTCAAGCCTCGGGCCAACCGCCGTTCGGCGACGAGGCCGGCGGTGAAGATCAGCATCTTGTCTTTTTCGCGTGGGGTCAGGTCCATGTGCAGTCCATAAGGGGCAGATAATTTTTTTCGCAGTAAACACCGATCCCTTGTGGGAGCGAGCTTGCTCGCGATAGCAATCGAACATTCAACATAACCGTTGGCTGATACACCGCTATCGCGAGCAAGCTCGCTCCCACAGGTAAAAGCAAATTCAGGTACTCCAGATTCTTGGTGGCACGGCTTCTCTTCCAAGCAACGCCGGGCGCAGGAGCCGCCACAACTCAATCAACCACCCCCGCGCCAGCAGCGCCTCGCTCGCCAGGCAACGGGCCACGAGCAAACCGGGCAATTGGCTCAGGTCGCCGCGCACGGCATGGCCGAGGGACCGGCAGCGTTCAAGCAGTTCGCTGTCGATCTCGCCGGTCACCAGCAACGTGGCGAACACCGGATCACCGCCCAGGCCGATGGGCGAGTCCAGCAGCCCATCGCCACCGGCGATGCGCTGGCGCTCATGCCACAGCAACTGGCCGTCGCGACGGATGTCCAGTCGCGATTGAAAGTGCCCAAGGTCGAACCGCTCGCCGCTGGCCGGACGGCCGAGGGCAACCATGTCCCAGTAGAACAACCGGGCATCGCCTTGCAGGTCGATGCCCGTGCTGAGCTCGGCCTGGGCCGCGCTGAAGACGATGGTTTCCTGGGGCAGCCATTCCAGGGTCGCGCCGGGGGCCACGCTCAGGGTCAGTTGCTGGTACGCCGGGCCGGCGGCGCGGTACCACTTGGCCGCGCCAGGGCTGGTCAGCTGCGCCCAGGCGCCCGGGCCGACGTGGGCCGAGATGTCCAGTCGATCACCGCCGGCAATCCCGCCGGGCGGGTGGACGATGATGTGCTGGCACACCTCGGGGGCCTCGGCGTACAAATGCTTCTGCACCCGCAGCGGGCCTTTGTGGCGGCGTTGTACCGGGCGTGTGCAATCGCCGAAGCGGGCATAGCCCAAGTCCAGCTCGGCATGCCAGCTAGGGGTGAACAGAGCTTGAGGCGAAACAGGTAGATTCATGATTTTCTAATGATCGTCGGGACGCTAAGACTAGATCGTAACCAGCCCGCGCACACCCTCGGCTTCCATGTTTTCTCCGCGGCCCTGCTGCACGATCTCGCCCCGGGACATCACCAGGTACTGATCGGCCAGCTCGGCGGCGAAATCGTAGAACTGCTCCACCAGCAAAATCGCCATGTCGCCCCGGGCCGCCAGTTTCTTGATCACCACGCCGATCTCCTTGATCACCGAGGGCTGGATGCCCTCGGTGGGCTCGTCGAGAATCAGCAGGCGCGGCCGGCTGGCCAGGGCCCGGCCGATGGCGAGCTGCTGTTGCTGGCCGCCGGACAGGTCACCGCCCCGGCGTTGTTTCATCTGCAGCAGCACCGGAAACAGCTCGTAGATAAAGGCCGGCACTTCCTTGGCTTCGGAACCGGGGAAGCGCGACAGGCCCATCAGCAGGTTTTCTTCCACCGTCAGCCGCCCGAAAATCTCCCGGCCCTGGGGCACGTAGGCAATGCCGGCGTGCACCCGTTGGTGCGGCTTGAACGTGGTGATGGCCTTGCCTTCCCAATTCACCGCGCCTTCCTTGGCCGGTAGCAGGCCCATCAGGCATTTGAGCAGGGTGGTCTTGCCCACGCCGTTGCGCCCCAGCAGGCACGTCACCTCGCCAACCTTCACGTCGAACGACAGGCCGCGCAGGATGTGGCTACCGCCGTAGTATTGATGCAGCTTGTCGACTTGCAGCATGTTTTGAATTCCCCTCAAGTCCCTTGTGGGAGCGAGCTTGCTCGCGATAGCGGCGGATCAGTTACATTGCATTCCAGCTGATCCACCGCTATCGCGAGCAAGCTCGCTCCCACATAAAAGCCAACTTCTATCGCCTCAGCGACCGAGGTACACCTCGATCACCCGCTCATTGTCCTGCACCTGTTCCAGCGACCCTTCGGCCAGCACGCTGCCCTGGTGCAGCACGGTGACGTGGTCGGCGATTGCGCCGACGAAGCCCATGTCGTGCTCTACCACCATCAGCGAATGCTTGCCCGCCAGGGACTTGAACAGCTCGGCGGTGAACTCGGTTTCCGCGTCGGTCATGCCTGCCACCGGTTCGTCGAGCAGCAGCAATTGCGGGTCCTGCACCAACAGCATGCCGATCTCCAGGAACTGCTTCTGGCCGTGGGACAACAGCCCGGCGGCGCGGTTGACCGAGGTGGTGAGACGGATGGTCTCGAGCACTTCGTTGATGCGGTCGTGCTGCTCGCCGGTCAGTCTTGCCCGCAAGCTGGCCCACACCGATTTGTCGGTCTTGAGCGCCAGCTCCAGGTTCTCGAACACGCTCAGGGCTTCGAACACCGTCGGTTTCTGGAACTTGCGACCGATGCCGGCCTGGGCGATCTGTACTTCGCTCATGGTCGTCAGGTCGAGGGTCTCGCCGAACCAGGCCTTGCCGTGGCTGGGGCGGGTCTTGCCGGTGATGACATCCATCAACGTGGTCTTGCCCGCACCGTTGGGGCCGATGATGCAGCGCAACTCACCGACGCCGATGTACAGGTTCAAATTGTTCAAGGCCTTGAAACCGTCGAAGCTGACGCTGATGTCTTCCAGGGTCAGGATGGTGCCGTGGCGGGTGTTCAGGCCTACGCCGGCCGCCTGGCCGAGGCCGATGGCGTCGCGGCTGCTGCCCTGGTCTTTGTTGGGCTCCAGAATGGGTTCGAGCATGAAATCCGCCGTTGGAGTGATGCGCATCATTCGCCCCTTTTCTTCAGCAAGCCGATCACGCCTTTAGGCAGATACAGCGTAACAACGATGAACAGGGCCCCGAGGAAAAACAGCCAGTACTCAGGAAACGCCACGGTGAACCAGCTCTTCATCCCATTGACGACGCCGGCGCCCAGCAACGGCCCGATCAACGTGCCGCGCCCGCCGAGGGCGACCCACACGGCGGCTTCGATGGAGTTGGTCGGCGACATTTCGCTGGGGTTGATGATGCCCACCTGCGGCACGTACAACGCCCCGGCCAAACCGCACAACACCGCGCTCAACACCCAGACGAACAGCTTGAACCCCCGTGGATCGTAGCCGCAGAACATCAGGCGGTTTTCCGCGTCGCGCAGGGCGGTCAGCACCCGGCCGAATTTGCTGCGGGCCAGGCGCCAGCCGATGAACAGGCTCGTCACCAGCAGCAACACCGTGGCGAAAAACAACACCGCCCGCGTGCCTGGCTCGGTGATGCCAAAGCCCAGGATCGAACGGAAATTGGTGAAGCCGTTGTTGCCGCCAAACCCGGTCTCGTTGCGGAAGAACAGCAACATTCCGGCGAAGGTCAGGGCCTGGGTCATGATCGAGAAATACACGCCCTTGATCCGCGAGCGGAAGGCGAAGAAACCAAATACCAAGGCCAGCAAACCCGGCGCGAGCACCACCAGGCACATCGCCCAGAAGAAACTGTCGGTGCCGGCCCAGTACCAGGGCAACTCGGTCCACGACAGGAAGGTCATGAACGCCGGCAAGTCATCCCCGGCGGCCTGGCGCATCAGGTACATGCCCATGGCGTAGCCGCCCAGGGCGAAGAACAGGCCGTGGCCCAGGGAGAGCAAGCCGGCGTAGCCCCAGACCAGGTCCAGCGCCAGGGCGACGATGGCATAGCAGAGAATCTTGCCCACCAGGGTCAGGGTGTAGGCCGAGACGTGCAGCGGATGGTCCGCCGCCAGCAGCGATAGCAGCGGCAAGCTCAGCAGCACGGCGAGGATCAGCGCGCCGACGGCGAGGGTGACTTTGGGGCCGGCCTTTTGCGTGGCCGTGAGCATCAGGGGCTGGTTCATCAGTCGATTACCCGTCCTTTGAGCGCGAAGAGGCCTTGCGGACGCTCCTGGATGAACAGAATGATCAGCGCGAGGATCAGGATCTTGCCGAGCACGGCGCCGATCTGCGGTTCGAGGATCTTGTTGGCGATGCCCAGGCCGAACGCGGCGAACACGCTACCGGCCAACTGGCCGACACCGCCGAGCACCACCACCAGGAACGAGTCGATGATGTAGCTCTGGCCCAGGTCCGGGCCGACGTTGCCGATCTGGCTCAGGGCCACGCCACCCAGCCCGGCGATGCCCGAGCCGAGGCCGAAGGCGAGCATGTCCACCCGCCCGGTGGGCACGCCGCAGCAAGCGGCCATGTTGCGGTTCTGGGTTACCGCACGCACGTTCAGGCCCAGGCGCGTCTTGTTCAGCAGCAGCCAGGTCAGCACCACCACGAACAGCGCGAAGGCGATGATCACAATGCGGTTGTACGGCAGCACCAGGTTCGGCAACACCTGGATCCCGCCCGACAGCCAGGCCGGATTGGCGACTTCGACGTTCTGCGCACCGAACACCAGGCGCACCAGTTGGATCAGCATCAGGCTGATGCCCCAGGTGGCGAGCAGGGTTTCCAGCGGCCGTCCGTAGAGGTGGCGGATCACCGTGCGCTCCAGGGCCATGCCGATGGCGGCGGTGATAAAAAATGCCACCGGCAGGGCGATCAGCGGATAGAACTCGATGGCGTTCGGGGCGAAGCGCTGGAACAGCATCTGCACCACATAAGTGGAGTAGGCGCCGAGCATGAGCATCTCGCCGTGGGCCATGTTGATCACCCCCAGCAGGCCGAAGGTGATCGCCAGGCCGAGGGCGGCGAGCAGCAAAATCGAGCCCAGGGACATGCCGCTGAACGCCTGGCCCAGCAGCTCGCCGATCAAGAGTTTGCGCTTGACCTGGCCGAGGCTGGTTTCGGCGGCGGTGCGCACGGCGGCATCGGTTTCGACGCCGGGTTCGAGCAAGCCCTCCAAGCGGGTGCGGGCCAACGGGTCGCCGGTTTCCCCCAGCAGGCGGACGGCGGCCAGGCGCACGTTGGGGTTGGCGTCCACCAATTGCAGGTTCGCCAGGGCCAGGCTCAGGGCGGCGTGTACGTCTTCGTCCTGCTCGCCGGCCAGTTGCCGGTCGAGAAACGCCAGTTGCGCCGGGCGTGCGCTTTTTTGCAGTTGCTGCGCGGCGGCCAGGCGTACGCGGGCATCCACAGCGAGTAATTGATGACTGGCGAGCGCGGTTTCGATCAGCCCGCGCAAGCGGTTGTTCAGGCGCAGGGTCTTGGGTTGGCCGTCGACGGTCAACTGGCCTTGTTGCAGGGCGTTGATCAGTTCGACGCGCTCAGGCTCCGGCTGCGCGGCCCAGGTTTCCAGAAGCTTGGCCTGCTGGGTCGGGTTGGCGGCGACGAAGTCTTCGGCGTCGCCGGCATGGGTCGTCAGTGGCAACAGCAGTGCCAGGGCGAGGATGAGGCGGTAGAGGGCGGTGGGCATATTGTTGGCCTTGCGCAAAACTTCTTTTGTGGGAGCGGGCTTGCTCGCGAAGGCGGAGGGTCAGGCAGAACAACTTTGACTGACACTCAGCCTTCGCGAGCAAGCCCGCTCCCACAAGGGAGTTGTGTCGGACCTGAGCGTCATGCTCAAGCCCGACACCCATGGGCTCAGTTGCTCTTCACCGCGTAGTCAGGCTTCTTGTCGTTGCCGGCGATGAAGGGGCTCCACGGTTGCGCGCGGATCGGCCCTTCGGTCTGCCAGACCACGTTGAACTGACCGTCGGCCTGGATCTCGCCGATCATCACCGGCTTGTGCAGGTGGTGGTTGGTCTTGTCCATGGTCAGGGTGTAGCCCGACGGTGCGGCGAAGGTCTGGCCGGCCAGGGCTTCGCGGACCTTGTCGACATCGGTGGACTTGGCTTTTTCCACCGCTTGCGCCCACATGTGGATGCCGACGTAGGTGGCTTCCATCGGGTCGTTGGTCACCGCTTTGTCGGCGCCCGGCAGGTTCTTGGCCTTGGCATAGGCTTTCCAGGAATCGACGAATTTCTTGTTCGCCGGGTTATCCACGGACTCGAAGTAATTCCATGCCGCCAGGTTGCCCACCAGTGGCTTGGTGTCGATGCCACGCAGTTCCTCTTCGCCCACCGAGAACGCTACGACCGGCACGTCGGTGGCCTTCAGGCCCTGGTTCGCCAGTTCTTTGTAGAACGGCACGTTGGAGTCGCCGTTCACGGTGGAGATGACCGCGGTCTTGCCACCGGCCGAGAATTTCTTGATGTTGGCCACGATGGTCTGGTAGTCGCTGTGGCCGAACGGGGTGTAGACCTCTTCGATGTCCTTGTCTGCCACGCCTTTGGAATGCAGGAACGAACGCAGGATCTTGTTGGTGGTGCGCGGGTAGACGTAGTCGGTGCCCAGCAGGAAATAACGCTTGGCGCTGCCGCCTTCTTCGCTCATCAGGTATTCCACCGCCGGAATCGCCTGCTGGTTCGGCGCCGCGCCGGTGTAGAACACGTTGGGCGACATCTCTTCGCCTTCGTATTGCACCGGGTAGAACAGCAGGCCATTGAGTTCTTCGAATACCGGCAACACGGATTTACGCGACACCGACGTCCAGCAGCCGAACACCACGGCGACCTTGTCCTGGGTCAGCAACTGCCGGCCCTTTTCGGCGAACAGCGGCCAGTTCGACGCCGGGTCCACGACCACCGCTTCGAGCTTCTTGCCGTTCACACCACCCTTGGCGTTGATCTCGTCGATGGTCATCAACGCCATGTCCTTGAGGGACGTCTCGGAGATCGCCATGGTGCCGGACAGCGAATGCAAGATGCCGACTTTGATGGTCTCGGCGGCCTGGACGGTCCAGGCCATGCCCATCGCGGCAATACTTGCCGAGAGTGTAAAAGCCTTGATCAAGCTACGACGCTTCATTGTGCGATCTCCATGGACTTATGAGTTTTTTTGGGCGGCAGATGCAAACGCTGAAGGCGCTTTTGCAAGGGGTGTGCCCGGTCGGGCAAACGCTTTGAAATGTGGGGTTGGCGGCGGGAGGGAAAACGACAATGCACCATCAGTGACCGTATCGCGGCCGCTGGTGCAATACGGCGCTCCGCATTGGGGCGTGGATGTGGGCCAATTCAAGGTGAGATTTTCGACCGCCCGACTATGCTGACACTTCTGCCATTCTGAACAGGGGAAATCCGTTTGAATGATTCTGGCGCTGCGAGCAGTTTTCTTCTCGACGAGACGGCGGTTTTTGATGTGTTGCCTGGCATTGAACCGGCCGAGCATCCGAAATGGATGCATGTGACGCATTTGAGAGAAAGCAGGTATTCGCTGATTCTCACCGCTGGAGAGCACCTTCGAAGCAGCGAGTTGCAGGTATTTGCTGATTCAACCTTGCACGTTCGTTTTTCGGCGGCTCTACCCAGCATCAGTTCGGATGGGCTCACCTGCTCAGTTGTTTTTTTCGATGATCAAGCTCAAGCCGAATTTCAACTTGGAACGTTTCATGTTGGCGGAGGCTATACCGCGTCGGAATGGAGGACGGTGGATTTGGATCTGGCTTGGTTGGTGGGCAAGCGTGGCCGTCTCCTGGTGGCATGTGGGCCTGGGGCGAAGAACGATCCAACGGCAGATTGGCTGGCGATAGCTGACCTGTGCATAGCCAGAGAGTGGGAAATGAAAGCGCTTCTGGCGAAAACCCATCAACCCATGCGCATGAAAAACGAGATCGCACACTTCAGCAGCGTCTACCGGAATGAGTTCTATGCAAACGTCCAGGAGCGACAAAGTGAAGCTGCGATGGGCGTTGCGCGCACGGTTCGCCAACTCAATGGACCGGCTCATACGAAAGGGCCTGGTGCGCCGGCTGACATGGTCATTTTGGAGCCGTTTGAAGGAGAGGCCGCCTACTCTTATGCGACGCGCCTGCTGAGGGCGAACGTCCCGCAAATGCCGCCTGATTTTCAAGCGAGGCTACGCCGGAAAGTCACGGACCACGGGACGATAAAGGTCTTGTCAATCTGCAGTGGAGCCGCGCGGATAGAGGCCGGTTTGTCAGCGGCTGTTCCCGAAGGCGTGGAATGGTCGTTGCTGGATATCAATGAAGATCTGCTTCAAATCGCCGCAAAGCAGTTTCCGCCAGGGATCCAGCTCGATTTGATCGTGGCGGATGCGAATAACCTGGTGCCGACCGGTGAACAGTGGGATGTCATTATCTGTGTATCGGCATTGCATCATTTGGTAGAACTGGAAAAAGTCATGGGCTTTATCTCCCGTAGTTTGAAAAATGATGGGGAGTTCTGGAGTGTGGGAGAGGCGGTGGGACGTAATGGCAATCGCTTGTGGCCCGACGCAATAATTGCCGCTGACGCCGCATTCTCTACCTTGCCGGCGCGCTACCGACTCAATGCCGACACTCAGGTTGTCGATGCTGTCATTCCGGATAAGGACCATTCGATTGGGTGTTTCGAGGGGATTCGAAGCGAGGAAATCACCGCGCTCCTTGAGCGATGGCTGAAGCCGGTAGACGTTTACCGCACCAACTGCTTCCTCTGGCGGATGGTGAATCTTGCCTACAGCGGGAATTTCAATCTTGAACAAGCTGAAGACCGGGGGTTAGTGATTGAACTGGTGCGAGCGGAGCTCGAGCATTTTCGCAATGGAGGCCTTGGGACCGAGCTATTCGGCGTCTACAAAAAGAAGCATCTTTTCAGCGACGGCGCATCAGACCGATAAAGAACAGTCCGCCGATAGCGGCTGTAGCGACCCCAATCGGCAAGTCCTCGGGGGCGATCAACGTGCGGGCCGCCACGTCCACCCACACCAGGAACAGGCTGCCGAGCAGTACGCAAGCCGGCAGCAGCCGCCGATGCTCGGCGCCCACCAGGCGCCGGGCAATGTGCGGCACCATTAGCCCGACAAAACCAATCGATCCGCTGATGGACACCAGTACGCCGGTCATCAGCGACGCGATCAGGAAAATCCACAACCGCACCTTCGCCGCGTTCAAACCCAGGGTCACGGCGGTCTGTTCGCCAGCCATCAGCGCGTTCAACGGCCGGGCCATGCCCAGCAGCAGCACCAGCCCCAACCCCACACTGGCGGCCGGCACGGCCAGCAGTTCCCAACGGGCCAGGCCCAGGCCGCCGAGCATCCAGAACATCACCGCCGAACTGGCACGATGATCGCCGAGGAACAACAGCAGGTTAGCCGCCGCCATCATCACGAAGGACACTGCCACACCACACAGCAACAGCCGATCACTCTCCAGCCGGCCTTGGCGGGCAGCGATGGCCAACACCAGCAACATGCTCAGCAATGCGCCGATGAACGCGGCCAGCGGCAGGGTCAGCAGGCCAATGATTTCACCGACATGCAACACCACGATCACCGCCCCCAAGGTCGCACCGGAGGTGACACCCAACAGGTGCGGATCGGCCAGCGGGTTGCGCGTCACCGCTTGGAGTACCGCGCCGATCAGCGCCAGCCCGGCACCGACCAGGGCACCGAGCAGCAGGCGCGGGACGCGGATCAGCCAGACGATATGTTCCTGGCCGGGCGTCCAATAGACCTCGCCCACACCGAAGGCCTTGTGCAGCAGCAGGTCCCAGACCACGGCCACCGGCACCCGCGCCGGCCCAAAGCCCAGGGACACCAGGCACGACACCAGCAGCAGCGCGCCGAGGACCATCAGCAGGGCGGCGTAGCGACGATTATTCATTGGTCGTGGAAACCCCGTGCCAGGGTTTGCACCGCCAGCACGTTATCGATGCCCGGCGTGGCTTGCACATAGGGGATCACGATGAAGCGCCGGTGCTTGATGGCATCCACCGATTGCAGGGCCGGGTTATCCAGCAGGAATTGTTGCTTCTGCTCGGCGCTGACTTCGCCGTAGTCGACGATCACGATCACCTGCGGGTTGCGCTCCACCACGTTCTCCCAGTTCACCCGGGTCCAACTGGTTTCCACGTCATCGAGGATGTTGCGTCCGCCGGCGGCGTCAATCAACGCCTGGGGCATGCCGAGACGGCCGGAGGTCATGGCACGGTCTTCGCCGCTGTCGTACAGGAACACTCGCGGCCGCTGGGCGGGCAGGTGCTTGCGCGTTTCGGCCACCTGGGCCTGCATCGTCGCGATCAGCGCATTGGCGCGATCCTGCACATCGAAGATTTTCCCGAGGTTGCGCAGGTCGTTGTAGGTGTCCTCCAGGGAGGCCGCCGGGCGTTTCATCACGAAGGCGCAGGATTCGGTCAGTTCGTAGACGTTGATGCCCAGCGGTTGCAAGGTCTGCGGCGTCAGGTCGCCGCCCACGCGCATGCCGTAGTCCCAGCCCGCGAAGAAAAAATCGACGTTGGCATCGAGCAGGGTTTCCACCGAGGGATATTTGGCGGCCAGTTCCGGCAGGCCATCAAGGATCCTAGCCATCTCGGGCGTCACCGATTTCCAACCGCTGATACCGCTGTAGCCAACCATGCGCGGCTTGAGCCCCAGGGCGAGCATCATCTGCGTCATGTTGATGTCATGGCTGACCGCGTGGCGAGGTGCCTCGTTGAACACCACCTGGCGGTTGCAGCTCTGGATTGTCAACGGGTAGCGAGTAGCTTCGGCCAGGGCATGGACGCTGCCCAGCAGGAGGGGCAGCAACAGCAGGAAACGCAAGGTCATGGTTGGGTTATCCAGGTGATTCGTGGGTAGCCGGACAGCGGGTGCTCATCCACCAGGGCTTCGACGCCGAACACCTCGCGCAACAGCTCTGCCGTGAGGACGTCCTTGGGCGTGCCGCTGGCGACGATGCGCCCGTGTTCGATCACGTACAGGCGATCACAAAAGGCGGCGGCCAGGTTCAAATCGTGGAGGCTGGCGAGGGTGCCGATGCCCAGGCCCTTGATCAGTTGCAGCAGTTGCAATTGATAGCGCGGGTCGAGGTGGTTGGTCGGTTCGTCGAGGATCAGCAACTGCGGCTGCTGGGCCAAGGCACGGGCGAGGATCACCCGCTGTTTTTCCCCTCCCGACAGCGTGGCGAAAGCATGATCGCCAAAACCTTCGAGCCCTGCCGATGCCAATGCCTGGAGCACCAGCCGGCGGTCTTCGTGATTGTCGCTGTCGAACAGCCCTTTGTGGGGCGTGCGACCCATGGCGACCACTTCCTCCACCGTCAGGCCGAAGGCGTCGGGAAACTCTTGCAGCACCACCGCGATGCGTTGGGCACACCAGCGTGAGGACTGCTTCCAGAGGTTGTGATGTTCGAGTTTGACCTCGCCATGTTCTGGTCGGCTGAAGCGATAGGCGCAGCGCAACAGGCTGGTCTTGCCGCTGCCGTTGGGCCCGATCAACCCGACAAACTCCCCGGCCGCCACCTGCAGGGTGGCATCACGCAGCTGGAACTGGTGATGGCAGTGGCCATGGCCCAGGGGTGTCCAGGCGAGGTGGGAGAGGGTTAGGGAGGTCATGCGGTTACTCAAGTCATTGGCTCGACACCTCAGTCCCCTGTGGGAGCGAGCTTGCTCGCGATAGCGGTGTGTCAGTCGATAGAGATGTGACTGACCGACTGCAATCGCGAGCAAGCTCGCTCCCACAAGGGATGGTGTTCACCGTTTGGAAGGCGGGCACGATTGTAGAGGGTTCGCGCCACCTTCCGTTAACGCACTGTCTTCAGTTTGAAGATGAGGCAATCTCAGGCTGGCGATTCAACCGCGTGACGAGCCGGTCCAGCAACCACACCACCACCAGCGAAGCCCCCACCAACGGGAACACCAGCGCCAGGGCCAGCATGATGAACACCCCGGTTTTCCAGGTCGGCAGGTCGTGGCGCAGCGGCGGCACGCCGAATTTGCCCTGGGGCCGGCGCTTCCACCAGATCACCAGGCCACTCACGGCGCTGAGCAGGATCATCAGGCAAACCAGCAGCACGAGAATCTGGTTCAGCGGGCCGAACATCTTGCCTTCGTGCAGCATCACGCCGGTTTCGGTGGCGCGAGCCACGATGCCGTAATGCTCCCAGCGCACATCGGCCAGGACCTTGCCGGTGTATTGGTCCACGTGCAAGGTCGCGTCGTTGCGCGGGTCATCGGCGAACACGGCGATGGTGAACACGCCCGAGGCGGTCGTTGGGAACGTGATGCTGTAGCCGGGTTCGACCTTGCGCTCGGTGGCGATATCCTGCACCGCTTGCAGGCTGACGGTCGGGGCGGCGGGACCTTCGTGCATGCCACCGTGGGCCATGTGCTCGGCATGGTCGCCAGACATCGGCATCGGCGTGTTTTCCATGGCCCACGGCACGGTCTGGCGATGGGCGTTGTTGAGGCTGCCGGCCTCGACGTCGGACTTGGGCACGTCATTCCACATCGCCGCCGGGAAGCGGTTCCAGAGGTCTGCGTACTGCTTGCCCCAGAAACCGGTCCAGGTCATGCCGCTGAGCAGCATCACCAGCAGGAACGCCGCGCCCCAGAAACCGACGACAACGTGCACGTCACGCCAGAACACCCGACCGCGCGCGCTCCAGCGCGGCCACAGCACACCCGCCGACGATTGCCCACGCGGCCACCACAGGTAGAGGCCGGAGACCACCAGCACCACGCCCCAACCGGCGGCCATTTCCACCAGCCGGTCGCCGACGGTGCCGATCAGCAACTCGCCGTGGATCGCCCGGGCCATGGCTTGCAGGTTGCTCTTCGCGTCCTGCTCGCCGAGGACATCACCGTGGTACGGGTCGATGAACACATTCACCTCCCGGCCCTTGTCGATCACCACGAACTGCGCGCTGCGCTCGGCGCTGACCGGTGGCAGGTACTGTTTGACCTGGCCTTCGGGGTAGGCCTGGCGGACCTGCTTGAGCAGGTCGTCCGCCGCCAGGGTGTGATGCCCGGCCGGCACGTTCAGCAGGCTGCCGTACATCAGGGGATCGAGTTGCGGCTTGAACAGGTAAATGATCCCGGTCAGGGCCAGCATCACCATGAACGGCGCCACGAACAGCCCGGCATAGAAATGCCAGCGCCAGGCCAGGTTGTAGAAATTCGGTTTCGGTTGGCTCATTGCAAAGCGCTCCGCAGGGCAAATTGGGTTGTTATGTTGTGCGGTTGCCAGGCAACCGATAAGCAGGGAGCCTTAAACACAGACCCCGTGGCGAGGGAGCTTGCTCCCGCTGGACTGCGCAGCAGTCCCTGGCTTTTTGCGGTTGCTACGCAACCGAGCGGGAGCAAGCTCCCTCGCCACAAGGTCAGGTGTCAGGCTCTGCCTGTGTTGTCAGAAACTCATATCCACCTTCGTCCAAAGCGTGCGCCCCGGTTCGTTGACGGCCTGGGGATCGCTCGCCGGGTAGCCGAACCCGGCGTTGCCGGCCAGGTTCAAATGCTCGGCGTAGGCTTTGCCGAACAGGTTGTCGACGCCACTGCTGACCTTCCAATGCTGGTTGATGCGGTAGGCGCCGTTGAGGGAGAAGACCCCGAACCCCGAGCTTTTGCCGTAGTCCTTGCCCACCACGTTGCCCTTGTTTTCATCGACCCGGTGCTGCGCGGCCACCACCCGCCACAAGGCCCCGGCACTCCAGCGGTCTTCGCTGTAGGTCAGGCCCAGGCGTGCGTCCAGCGGCGGCATCTGCGCCAGGGCGCTGCCGTCGCTGCTGTTCTTGCCCCAGGCATAGGCCAGGGTGGCGTCGGCTTTCCAGCGCTCGGTGAGCTTGTAGGCCGCGCCCAGTTCACCGCCCATGATCCGTGCATCGATGTTCTCGGCCCGGGAAGTGGTGCCCATCATCCCCGGCGTGTAGTCGAACAGGATGTAGTCGCGGACTTGCCCGACATAACCCGATGCCCAGGCCTCGAGGGTGTCGGTCTTGTATTGCAGGCCGAAGTCGAGCTGAGTAGTTTTCTCCGGCTTGATCGCGTCGAAAGCATTCAGCGAACCGCTCGGGCCGGCGTTTGGCGAGAACAGCTCCCAGTAATCCGGGAACCGTTGCGCGTGACCGATGCCGGCGTAGAGGGTGGCAGGGCTGTCGTCCAAGTCGTGCTCGTAGCGGACGAAACCGCTGGGCAGCGTGTCGGCGCGGGTGTCATCGGCAGTAGGATTGGGACGGGCCGACATACCGGAACCGATGCTCTGGCGGTAATCCTTGGCCGAGGCGCGGTCGAGCCGGGCGCCGGTGATCACTCGGTCGCGGTCGGCGGCGTACCAGGTCAATTCGCCGAACGCCCCGTAATTGTGGAAGTCGGCGTCCTTGGTGTAAGGCAGGTCCTTGTAGGTGTCCACGCCCATGCTGCTGCGTTGGCGATGCTCGTTGGTCTGGGCGTCCAGGCCGCTGATCAATTGCACATCGGCCCAGCGCCAGGTGGCCTTGATGCGGGCGCCGAGGGTGCGGCGATCGACGTTGGAGGCCATGGGCCCGGCCATCATCCCGGTGCCGGACGGCGTGCGCAGCGTGTAGTTGTCCATCACGTGGTCGGCGTAGTTGTAGTAGACCTGGGCTTCGACTTTATCCAACACGTCACCGATGTTCGAACGCTCGAAACGCAGCCCGAGGCTTTCGCGCTTGAACTGCGAACCGTCCATGCCGCGCCCGGCGTAGCGCGCTTCACCGTCCCCCTTGCCGGCCGTCAGCTCCAGCAGGGTATCGGCGTCCGGCGTCCAGCCGAGGGCGACGTCGCCATTCCATTTGTCATAGCGCGACGGCACGGTGTCGTTATTGCCGTCGCGGTAATCGTCCGAATGGGCGGTGTTGCCGATCACCCGCACATAGCCCAGCGGCCCACCGGCGGCGGCATCCACCACCTTGTCGAAACGGCCGTTGGAGCCGGCCAGCACGCTGGCATTGACGCGGGTGCCCAGCTCGCCGAACTGCTCCGGCTCGCGCTCGAACAGCACGGTCCCGGCCGATGCGCCGGGGCCCCAGAGCACGGTTTGCGGGCCTTTGATGACGGTGAGCTTGTCGTAGGTTTCCGGCGAGATGTAGGACGTCGGCGCGTCCATCCGGCCCGGGCAAGCACCCAGCAGCATGCTGCCGTTGGTGAGGATGTTCAGCCGCGAACCGAACATGCCTCGCAGCACCGGGTCGCCATTGGTGCCGCCGTTGCGCACCAGGGCGAAGCCGGGAATGGTCTTGAGGTAATCGCCGCCATCGCTGGCCGGCACCGGTTGACGCGGGTCCTTGGGGTTGGTGACGACGGTCAGGGGCGAGCTGGGGGCGATGGCGGTGATGACCGTCGGGCTCAGTTCTTCGACCGGATGGTCGTGATGCTCGTGCTCATCGGCCAGCGCGAGTGGAGCGAGCAGCAGGCCGCACAGGGCGGCGATGGTGTGGCGCGAACGAACCCGTGGCTCGTTCAGGGGGCAGCGAACCTGGGCAGAGCCCAACGCGGTGCCAGCAGAAAACCTGGACATGATGATTCCATCGAACAGACGTAGACGACACGGTCGGGCAGCCTCGGGCTGTCTTGTATGACCGGTTGAGGTAAGTGTCGGGAGCTACGCTGCGAAGGGTGGTGCGCGGGTGCGGGCACCCGGGAAGAACGCCGACCGGGCATGGCCCAGGCGTGGGGAAGAACGGGGGTAGGTGTTGGTGTGGGGTGTGTCGAAGGCCGCGAAGGTGTGGCCGCCGGGCAGCGCGGGGCAATTGAACAGCAGGCTGCAATAACCGCACTTTTCCCACAACGCGTGGTGCTCGCTCTGGGGCGGGCAATGTTCGGCTGCCGGCGCTTCATGCGCCGTCATGTCCATGCCCATCTCCATGTCCATACTCATGGACACAGGCATGGACGAAGGCATGCGCTGATCCATCGGCATCGACTGGGAAACCAGCGGACCGATAAAGATCATCAGCATGGCGAACAAGCTGATCCAGCTGCCGCGGGTCAGGCTCATGGGCTGACGGCGGTGCGTGGACAGGCTGGCGCGACGAGGTTGCATGGGCGGCTACGTCTTACTGGCCGTGCTTATGCGTCTTGGTGCCGTCGGGTGCTTTTTTCTGCACCGCGACATCCACCGTGACATCCCCGGCTTTTTCGAAATGCAGGGTCATGGGGAAGCGTTTGCCGTCGCTGAGCAGGCTGCGGTCTTTCAGGTCCAGCAGCATTACGTGATACGCCATCGGCGCGAAGGTGACGGTCGCACCGGGGGCGATATTCACGACGGGCACTGGTTGCATTTTCATCAGGTCGTTTTGCATCACATGCTCATGAAGCTCGGCCTTGCCGGCGATGGGCGAGTCGACGCTGAGCAGTTTGTCCGCGGTCGTGCCACTGTTGTGGATGACGAAATACGCAGCCACGGTAGGCGCGTTGGGGGGCAACTCCTGGGACCACGGATGAGCGATCTCAAGCTCGCCCGCCTTGTATTGGTGAGCTTGGGCGAAGCCGACAGGAAGCAGCAGGGCGGCCAGCAGGATAAGTTTGTTCAACATGGCAAATCTCCGGAACGATTCAGGACGCAGGTGTGTGCGGAGGAATCAGGCCAGAGGCGAGGCGCGAGGGTTCAGGCTGGGCCATTGCTGGCGCGGGGTAGGGCTGTCGAGTTTCGAATGGATGGCGGCACGATGGGCCAGTTGAGCATCCAGATACAACTGCGGCGCATGCCCGGCAAGCGCCACCAATGGCGCCGGACCTGAGCAGCACCAGCAATGTTGCATGGTCGAATGATTGTCCTGTTGCGGCGCGCCCTGTTCGAACGTGCCCAGGGAAATCGCCACCATCTTCGTGCCGCTGGAGGAACAGAAACTGCCCCACAGCACTTGCTCGGCTGGCGAATTGGCGGTCGCACCCCCGCTGTTGGAAAGCGGCATGGCAAGCATGTTGAACAGCACTGCGAAGCAGGCGATCCAGGCAAATGCAAGCCGTTGTCGGGACATGGGGCAATCCGCTCGGTTGGGCGATCAGGTGGCGGTATTTAGCCTGATCGGGGGGCAGAAGTAAAAAGGCCACGTGCGGTGTAGGGTCGCAGGGCTGGGGTTAACAGTAGCAACAGATCTTCGAGTGAGTGCTTTTGTGGCGAGGGAGCTTGCTCCCGCTGGGCCGGGCTGGCGCTCCAGCGCGAAGCGGCCCTAAAACCGGACATTGCAGTGTTTCAGGAACATAGCGTTCATTTCCTTGGGGCCGCTGCGCAGCCCAGCGGGAGCAAGCTCCCTCGCCACGGCATTATTGATCATTTGATATCCAGTCGTTCCCGATCTGCGCCGGTATAAGCCTGTGCTATATCGTTTGCCCGGGCGATATCGTTGAGGGCCGCTCGGATCAAGACGCCGTCACCCTTATCTTCTTCCAGGCAAGCATCAAGATAAGCCAACTCTTCCTCTGCCGTTTGGAGATAGCTGGCAGCATCGAAACGTGTGAAGGCTTCATCCCGCAGAATTTGGGCGAACGCTGGATCGCTTTTGGCGCGTTCCGCAATCATATGTTTGTAGTTTCGTGTAAGAGCCATTTATTCACCTGTGGGACCAGAGAACATGCGTGGTTTTTGTGGCGAGGGAGCTTGCTCCCGCTGGGGCGCGGAGCGGCCCTAAAACCGGACATTGCGGTGTGTCGGGAATATTGCGTCCGCTTTTTTGGGGCTGCTGCGCAGCCCAGCGGGAGCAAGCTCCCTCGCCACAGGGCGGCGGCTGTGCGCAGGTTAGTCGACCGGGGAGTCCAGCATTACCGGCGCGCCGAAGGCGCCCTGCGCACAACCACCATCAAGTGCAGGGATGAAATACCTGACTGACGAAGCTTGTGAACCCGCTGAAAACCTCGGGCGACTAAACCCGATCACTGAAGGGCAGTGACGGGAATCAAGTTACCGAGGGCCTCCAAGGCGCACAAGCCGGCGGATTCTGGCGTAGTTCCGACAGGACAGGCTTGTAGGACGGTGCAGATTTCTGTCAGACCAACTGCCGCAGCCCCTGCAACACCTCATCCACCGTCCCAAACTCCCGATCCACCCCCGCCAGCACCGGCCGCTTCAACACCAACACCGGCACCCCCCGCTCCCGCGCCACCTCCAGCTTCGGTTCAGTCGCCGTGCTACCGCTGTTCTTGCTCACCAGCACATCGATCCGCCGTCGTTCGAACAGCTCACGCTCGCTCTCGATATGAAAAGGACCACGGGCCCCAATCACTTCGCAGCGCTCATTACCGGGGTAAACCTCCAGCGCCCGCAGGGTCCAGAATTGCTCTGGCGGAATTTCATGCAGGTGTTGCAGCGGCTCGCGCCCGAGGGTGAACAGGGGCCGGTGGAAGGGTTGCAGGGCCTGGATCAGTTCGCACCAGTCGGCCACTTCGCGCCAGTCATCGCCGGCCTGGGGTTGCCAGGCCGGGCGGCGCAGGGCCCAGCAGGGGATGGCGCAGGCACGGGCTGCGTGGGCGGCGTTGTGGCTGATCTGGGCGGCGTAGGGGTGGGTGGCGTCCAGCAGCAGGTCGATGCCCTCGGCGCGGATGAAGTGCGCCAGCCCTTCGGCGCCGCCGTAGCCGCCGACGCGCACCTGGCAGGTCAGGTCAGTGGGAACGCGGCCGATGCCGGCCAGGCTGTAGATGTGCTGGGGGCCGAGGGTGCGAGCGATGGCCAGGGCTTCGGTGATGCCACCGAGCAGCAGGATGCGTTTCATTTCAAGGCTCTTCATGACAAGGCTCCCGCATGGCCGACGATCCCACCCTGGCGGTCGATGGCGAAGACTTCGACCTGGACCTGGGCCGGTACCACGCTACGGGCGAAGGCCAGCGCGTGTTCGCACACCGCGTCACCGAGGGCGATGCCGGCGGCGCTGGCCATCGCCAGGGCCTGTTGGCTGGTGTTGGCTTCTCGAATGCCTTGCTGCAACACCTCATCGGCACCGATGGCAGCCGCCCATTCGGCCAGTTGCGGCAGGTCGATGCTCGAATGACGGCTGTGCAGGTCCATGTGGCCGGCGGCGAGTTTGCTGATCTTGCCGAAACCGCCGCAGAGGCTGAGTTTTTCCACCGGCACCTTGCGCACATGCTTGAGCACGGCGCCGACGAAGTCGCCCATTTCGATCAGGGCGATTTCCGGCAGGTTGTAGACCCGGCGCATGGTGTCTTCGCTGGCATTGCCGGTGCAGGCGGCGATGTGCAGGTAGCCGTTGGTTTTCGCCACGTCGATGCCCTGGTGGATCGAGGCAATGTAGGCCGCGCAAGAGAACGGCCGGACGATGCCGCTGGTGCCAAGGATCGACAGGCCGCCGAGGATGCCCAATCGCGGGTTCATGGTTTTCAACGCCAGGGCTTCGCCGCCCTCGACATTGACCGTGACTTCGAAACCGCCGGCATAACCGCATTCTTCGGCCAAGCGACCCAGGTGATCGTTGATCATTTTGCGTGGCACCGGATTGATCGCTGGCTCACCGACGCCCAGCACCAAACCGGGGCGCGTCACCGTGCCCACGCCGCGACCGGCGATGAAACGCACGCCGGGTTCGGTGATCAAGCGCACCTGGGTAAACAGCAGGGCGCCGTGGGTCACGTCCGGGTCGTCGCCGGCGTCCTTGATCGTCCCGGCCTCGGCACCTTGGTCGGTCAACCGGCAGAACTCCAGGCGCATCTGCACCTGCTTACCCTTGGGCAGCACGATCTCCACCGCGTCGGCTTCGGTGCCGCGCAGCAGCAAGCGGGCCGCCGCCAGGCTGGTAGCGGTGGCGCAACTGCCGGTGGTCAGGCCGCTGCGCAGGGGGGCGGGTTGTTCGGCGGTTTCGTCACGCATCGAGAGGTTTCGTCAGGTCCAGCAAGGTGATCGGCAAGGCCTGGCGCCAGGTGTCGAACTTGCCCAAGGGCTGGGCCTGGGCGATGTGGATGCGGGTCAGTTCACCGCCGTGACGTTCGCGCCAGTGCATCAAGGTCATTTCGCTTTGCAGGGTCACGGCATTGGCGACCAGCCGACCGCCGGGCTTGAGTTGGGCCCAGCAGGCGTCGAGCACGCCTTCGCGGGTGACGCCGCCACCGATGAACACCGCGTCCGGACGTTCGAGGTTTTCCAGCGCCTGCGGGGCGCTGCCGCGAATCAGTTGCAGGCCCGGCACGCCGAGGGTGTCGCGGTTGCGTTCGATCAAGCCTTGGCGGCCTTCGTCGGCTTCGATAGCCAAGGCGCGGCAGCTGGGGTGGGAGCGCATCCATTCGATGCCGATGGAGCCGCTGCCGGCACCGACATCCCAGAGCAGCTCACCAGGTGTTGGGGCGAGACGGGCGAGGGTAATAGCGCGAACGTCGCGTTTGGTCAACTGGCCGTCATGCTCGAACGCGGTGTCCTGCAAGCCGGCCAGGCGTGACAGGCGCGGTGTTGATGGTTCGGCCCGGCATTCGATGGCGATCAGGTTCAGGTCGGCGACGGTGGCGTCGGACCACTGTGTCGCAGTGCTTTCGATCCGTCGTTCTGCCGTGCCGCCCAAGTGTTCCAGCACCGTCATGGCGCTTGGGCCGAATCCCCGCTCGCGCAGCAAGCTCGCCACGGCGGCGGGGCTGTGGCGATCGTTGCTCAGCAGCAGCAGCCTGACGCCTGTGGATAAATGCCCATTGAGCGCCGCCAGGGGCCGCGCCACCAGCGACAGCGTGACCACTTCCTGCAATGGCCAGCCCATGCGCGCCGCGGCCAGTGAACAGGAGGAGGGCGCGGGGATGACCAGCATCTGGTCGCTCGGTACCTGTTTCGCCAGGCTGGCGCCCACGCCATAGAACATCGGATCGCCGCTGGCCAGCACGCACACCGGCTCGCCCTGCCGAGCGAGCAGCGGTTCCAGGGAAAACGGGCTGGGCCACAGCTCCCGCTCGCCGCGGATACACAGGGGTAACAGTTCCAACTGGCGAGGGCTGCCCAGGATCCGCGATGCTCGCAGCAAGGCATGGCGAGCCGTCCGGCCCAGGCCCTTGAAGCCGTCTTCACCGATGCCCACTACGGTCAGCCAGGGGGTCATCTCTGTTCCTCGAATAGTTGGGTTGATCGACAGGCGTGTTGCCGCCGCGAACCGGGCCGCCATCATACCGCGCCCCGGCGGATCAGGCGCTTGGCGCAACATCATTGTCACCGCCAAACCGCTATCGCGAGCAAGCTCGCTCCCACAGGGTTACCGTTGATCAATCTGTGGCGTAATGGCTGGGTAGCTTTTGTGGCGAGGGAGCTTGCTCCCGCTTGAGTGCGCAGCGCTCATCGCTTTTTTTGGGGCCGCTGCGCGACCCAGCGGGAGCAAGCTCCCTCGCCACAGGGTCGTGCAGTACCCAAAAACCTTGTGGGTATCCAACATCACCGCAAACTGACCACAGGGGGTTGGTGTGAACACAGGATCTGCGCACATCCCCGATCAAAACTGTGGGGAGCTTGCTCGCGATGGCGGCGATACAGACAACATCATTGGATCAGGCAGCCCGTGTTCTTGAGCAATCTCGCCTCAATCCGACAGGCAAGCTTTTCATGACCACCGGCAAAGCAGGCATAATGGCGCACCTTCGCCAATGTGGCGTTTCTCAGCTGCCGGTCTGCCCTTGAACGAACGTCCATCCTCCAACGTCATCCGCCCCTCCGCTTGCCCGGGGTTGCTGCGTGTCGTCCAGGCGTTGGACGGGGGGATCTGTCGGATCAAGCTCGATGGCGGTTCCATCCAGGCGGATCAGGCTGACGTCGTGGCCTCGGTGGCCGAGCGGTTCGCCGGGGGCGTGATCGAAGCGACCAACCGGGCCAACCTGCAGATCCGCGGGATCGGTCCCGGGCACGACGCGCTGATCCAGCCATTGCTGGCCGCCGGGCTTGGTCCTCGCAAACCGTCTGGCGATGACGTGCGCAACCTGATGCTCAGCCCCGCGGCTGGGATCGACCGACAGATGCTCTTCGACACCCGCCCGTTGGCCGAGCGGATCCTCATCACCCTGCAAACCCACGAACGCTTCCCCGAACTGTCGGCCAAGTTCGCCGTGCAACTGGACGGTGGAGAGGCGCTGGCAATGCTCGAACATCACCACGACCTGTGGTTGTCGGCCTTGGTCCGTGATGGCGAGCCCTGGCTGGCCTTCGGCTTGGCCGGTTCCCCATTGGATAAACCGGCGGGCAGGGTGCCCTTGGCCCAGGGGCATGCCTTGGTGGTGGCGGTGCTGGAGTTGTTCCTCGACCTGGCCCGCCCGGACCAGATCCGCATGCGTCACTTGTTGGCTGAAATCCCCAGCGATGAATTCATGACCCGATTGGCCTGTCGCTTGCCGCTGCAAGCTTGCCTGGATTGGCAGCGGGACGAGCCCGTCGACGAACGGCACATTGGCGTTCATTCCCAGCACGACGACCGTGTCTACGTCGGCGCGGCGGCGCCCCTGGGGCGGCTCGATGCGTTCATGCTGCGGGGGGCGGCGCAACTGGCGCGGGAAAAGGGCGACGGCAGCCTTCGTTTCACGCCCTGGCAAAGCCTGTTGCTGCCCAACGTGTGTATCGAGGATGCCGAAGAAGTGCTGGCGCGGCTCCAAACGCTGGGCCTGTTGGTGTCGGTCGACCAACCCCTGGCGCAGCTCATCGCCTGCACCGGTTCCAGTGGCTGCGGTAAGGCCCTGGCCGACACCAAGGCCGATGCTCGTCAATTGGCCGAGCTGCTGCAACACCAGGGCCAAACCCTGAAAGTCCATCTGTCGGGCTGCCCACGTTCCTGCGCGGCAGCCCATATCGCGCCCGCCACCTTGCTGGCTGTCGCCCCCGGTCGTTACGACCTGTATTTTCGTGATGCCGCGCTGCCAGGTTTCGGCGCGTTGCAAGCCCACAATATGACTATTGAAGCGCTCGGCCAATGGCTCGACGCTCATCCCCGGAGCCCCTTTGATGCTTGATTACATCCGCGACGGTCAGGAGATCTATCGCAACTCCTTCGCGATTATCCGCGCCGAAGCCAACCTCGCGCGCATTCCGGCCGATCTGGAGAAACTCGCGGTGCGGGTGATCCACGCCTGCGGCATGGTCGAGGCCATTGATGGCTTGCAGTTTTCCGAGGGCGCGGGCACGGCCGGGCGTCAGGCGCTGGCCGCCGGTGCGCCGATCCTGTGCGATGCGCGGATGGTCTCCGAAGGCGTGACCCGGGCTCGCCTGCCGGCCAACAATCCGGTGATCTGCACCTTGCGCGACGAGAGCGTGCCGGCCTTGGCCCTGGAACTGGGCAACACCCGTTCGGCGGCGGCGCTGGAGTTGTGGCGTCCGCATCTGGAGGGCAGTGTCGTGGTCATTGGCAACGCGCCGACCGCGTTGTTCTACCTGTTGGAAATGCTCGACGCCGGCGCGCCGAAACCGGCTTTGATCCTCGGTTTTCCGGTGGGCTTCGTTGGCGCCGCCGAGTCCAAGGCGATGCTCGCGGCCAACAGCCGTGGCGTGCCCTTCGTGATCATGCAAGGCCGCCTGGGTGGCAGCGCCATGGCCGCCGCCGCCGTCAACGCCCTCGCTACGGAGGTTGAATGATGCAGCAGCCTGGACGTCTGATCGGCCTGGGCGTGGGCCCCGGTGACCCGGAACTGATTACGGTCAAGGCCCTGCGCCTGCTGCGCGAATCGCCCGTGGTGGCGTACTTCGTCGCCAAGGGCAAGAAAGGCAACGCCTTCGGCATCATCGAGGCGCATTTGCAGGACGCGCAGACATTGCTGCCGCTGGTCTACCCGGTCACCACCGAGGTGCTGCCGGCGCCGCTGTCCTATGAACAGGTGATCGCCGATTTCTACGACACCGCCGCCGAGCAGTTGGCCGTGCACCTGGACGCCGGTCGCGACGTGGCGGTGATCTGTGAGGGCGACCCGTTCTTCTACGGCTCCTACATGTACCTGCACGATCGCCTGGCCGAGCGTTATGAGGCCCAAGTCATCCCCGGCGTGTGCTCGATGCTCGGCGGAGCCTCGGTGCTCGGTGCGCCGCTGGTCTATCGCAACCAGAGCCTGTCGGTGCTCTCGGGCGTCCTGCCTCACGACGATCTCAAGCGTCGCCTCGCCGACGCGGACGCGGCGGTGATCATGAAGCTGGGACGTAATTTCCCCAAGGTTCGCCAAGTGCTCCAGGAACTGGGCATGGACGGGCGGGCGCTGTACGTCGAGCGCGCGACCATGGCCAACCAGAAAATCGTGCCGTTGGATGACGTCGAGCCGATGTCTTCGCCGTACTTCTCGCTGATCATCGTGCCGGGCGAACGGTGGCAGGGTTGATGGCCGCCAAGACGCCGGCCATCGTCATCCTCGGCCCCGGCAGCCTGGCGACGGCCCGACGGATCCAGCAGCGCTACCCCGACGCCCTGATCCACGGCCTGGCCGGGCGTGTCGAGGGCGATCGGCAGTACCTGGAATTTGGCGCGACGTTGCGCGAACTCTACCAGCAGGACACGCCGATCATCGCCCTGTGTGCCGCGGGCATTGTCATCCGTACCCTGGCGCCGCTGTTGCTGGAAAAAGGCGCCGAGCCGCCAGTGCTGGCGGTGGCCGAAGATGGCAGCGCCGTGGTGCCGCTGTTGGGCGGCCTGGGCGGGGTGAATGACATGGCCCGGGACATCGCGGCAACCCTGCGAGTCGCGCCGGCCATTACCACCAGCGGCGAATTGCGTTTCGGCACTTGCCTGCTCAATCCGCCAAGCGGCTACAGCCTCGGCGACCTGGAGCAGGGCAAGCGCTTCGTCTCCGACTTGCTGGCCGGCGAGCCGGTGCGTATCGACGGCGCGGCGCCGTGGCTGGATCAGGCGCAGTTGCCTGGGGATGAGCAGGCACGGCTGGCGATCCGTATCGACAGTGCCGCGGGCACACCGGGGGCGAATGAACTACGGATCTATCCGCGCAATGTGCTGGTGGTATTGAATGCAGGGGCGACGCCGGACATCGGCGCGATACTGGAACAGGCTGGCCTCGCGGTGCAGTCGCTGGCGTGTCTGCTGGCGGTGGACAGTGACATGGCCCGTGCCGAGCTGCACGAAATGGCTTCGGCGTTGGAGGTGCCGCTGCGTTTTGCGGCGCCTAATGACTACCTGGAGCAGTGGTTGAGCGATGCCCTCGGCCAACCGGCATCGCTACAGGTCATGGACAGCCATGCCATTGTCGTGACTGAACACCCCTTCGATCCGCAGTTGATCGGTTGTCCACGTGGGCGCCTGGCGGTGATTGGCCTGGGCCCAGGCGCTGCCGAGTTGATGGTACCGGCGGTGCGCGCCGAACTCGACCGTGCCACCGATGTGCTCGGTTATGAAACCTACGTGCGCATGGCCGGGCCCTTTCGGGCCGATCAGGTGCAACACTGCACTGACAACCGCGAAGAGATGCAGCGGGCCCGACATGCCTTCGAACTCGCGGCCCAGGGACGCTCCGTAGTGGTGGTATCGTCCGGTGATCCGGGCGTGTTCGCCATGGCTGCCGCTGTGTTGGAAGCGTTGCATGAGTCCTCGGATGCCCATTGGCACAACGTCGACTTGCAGATCTTGCCGGGTGTCTCGGCCTCCCTGGCCACCGCCGCCCAGGCCGGTGCGCCGTTGGGTCATGATTTTTGCGTGATGTCGCTGTCGGACAACCTCAAGCCCTGGTCGATCATTGAAAAACGCCTGGGTCTTGCGGCTGAAGCCGACCTGGCCCTGGCCTTCTACAACCCGATCTCCCGCTCCCGGCCATGGCAGTTGGGGCGGGCGCTGGAGATCGTCGGGCAACATCGCACGGCGCAAACACCCGTGGTGCTGGGGCGCGATATCGGCCGCCCGGGCCAGACCTTGCGTGTCACGACCCTGGGGCAGTTGACCCCGGATCAAGTGGACATGCGCACCATGGTGCTGATCGGTTCCTCGACTACGTGCGTATTCCCGCGCGCCCAGGGTGGCGACTGGGTGTACACACCGCGTTGGTATGGCAACAAACCTCTTTGATCGAACCCGGTGCTCGCGGGCCATGCTATGGCACCAGATAGCCTTTGACCCCGGTAAAGATAATCTGCGCGGCCAGCGCACAGACAAACAGCCCCATCAGGCGGCTGACGATCTGCAAGCCCTGGTCACCGAGGATCCGTTCGATGCGGCTGGACAGGTAGAGCACAACGCCGACGGTGAAGCTCGCCAGGGCGATGCTGATGATGGCCATGAGCTTGTCGTCCCAATGTGGCTGGCTCACGCCCATCACCAGCAGGGCGCCGATGGTGCCGGGGCCGACGGTCAACGGAATGGTCAGTGGGACGATGGTCACGTCCTGCTGCACATTGTCGGTCTGCACGGCCGACTTGCCTTGGGCCATGCCCAGTGCCGAAATGAACAGCACACTGCCGGCGCCGATCCGGAATGCGTCCACGGTGATGCCGAACACGCTGAAAATCACCCGTCCGAACAAATACAGCAGCACGCTGGAGACCAGCGTCGCGGTCGCGACCTTCCAGGCCAGGCGGCGTTGTTCCTTGCGCGAATAGCCGCGAGTCAGCCCGATAAAACATGACAGCACGAAGAAGGGGCTGTAGAGCACCAGCATCTTCAGATAAACGCTGAATAGTACATGGAGCATGGTTCAGACTCATTGCGAAAGACATTGCCGGAGTCTATCAGTCTCTGAAACGACTGTCGGCATTTGATTGAATGCGGTGGAGGCGTGTTTCTTATTTGTCGGGCTGTTTTTACTTGTCCGATGGGTGTTGGTTGGCTGAGTTATTCTAAAGTTACAAGTCAGGTGTTGTTGTATTCGGTTGGCTTGATTAGTGTGAGGCTGCAAGTCACGGAATGGCTTGTCTAATTAATTTAAGGAGTAAGTTATGAGCGTTGAAGTGCGTGATAGTGCGATAGCAGCCTGTGTGGCGCGCCTGGAAAGTTACGAAGTCCATCCTGATATTAGCCCCCGCTCGTTCTATTCCGGCGATGTTGAGCCCCCGGCCAAGGGCTCGGTCGTTGGTGAAGGTATCCTGGCTTTTGCCGGTGGCCTTGCGCCCCAGCACCAGGAAGATGCGCAGCATGCTTTTCTCTTCGCTTCACTGGTCGCCAATAGACAATTTCCGCTCGAGTCCCAGGGACGGGAGTGGTACTACAAGTTCGTCGAAGTCATGACGAATGCAGGTTGGGTCCCGACGCAGCGTTTCTATGATGACCTGAACATTTCCGGTAACACCGTGCGAATGGATAAGCTGGTGTTGGATATCCTGGCCTCCGTGGTGACGGGGGTTGCCCTCGGAGGCGCGACATCGGCGTTGCTGTTGAAAGTCGCTGAAAGTGCAATCACTGCATTGCAGAGGAAAGAAAAGGCGCTGACGCTTTATGAGCGAAACCTGTTGGAACATGGGGTCGGCGGAATGGCGGCCGGCACCTGTGTCGAGATCGAAGGTGAAGTCAGCATGTTACTGGGTACCGTACGCTTTACTCGGCGCAACAGTTCGACTCAGGTCTTGTTTGCCGATTGGAGTAGTCGTGACGTCAAGTTATATAAAGGTGAGTCGGTATTCAGGAAAGTTCCCGGTATTGTGGAACAAACCAGAGGCATTATTATCAGTCGGCTGGGTAGCCATGCAGTGAGCAAAATCGAAGAGTACGAAATTTAAGCTTTATTTAAATAAGGCAGCCGGGCGACGGCTGTCTTATTTTCAGGGAAAATAAAAAAAATGGACAAGGAATATTCGGTTTTTGTTAACGCGGCGGCGGTTGTTTTAGTTCCCTCTTCTGCGGGGCAAACGGGAGCTGACGACCTAATGAATTCGCTCTTGCTCGCGCAATTGGTTGCTAACAAGAGTCTGCAGCGCTTGCCGATCGCTGATTGGTACGGCGCTTACATGGATGTCTTGAACGTCGCCTGGGTCTCGGGTACCAAACGGCGAAAAGACCTGTGGCCAAAAAAGGAAGACTCCAACTCGCCACTCAAGTGGGTTGCAGCCTTTCCCCTGGACGATCGGCCGGATCAACAACAGCAAATCATGGCGGTATTGGCGCGTGTCGCAGCGTTATCTGGCACGCTGCCAGCGATGGGAATCCTGCGCAAGCACGCGCAAAAACAAAGTGAAGCTGACCCGACGCTGTCCCCACCATCGCCCAACCCCGTGCGCTTGCTGGTGATTGTGGCGCAAAGTGCTGTTTCGATAACCGGTCTCTGCCTGCAATTCAACACAGGAAAAGTGATCGATGCCAACCCTTGGGGACAATGCTTTGATGCCGGGGACATCGACGGTGCTGTATCGGTGCGTTATTTCCGGATGCAACTGAGCGAAACACTGTTTGCGCCGGCTCGTGAGGTTATCGCCCGTAAGGTTGGGGCGGTCGTGGCTGACAATGTCGTGGATATCTCCGAGGTGATCCACGATGCGGTGGCGCCTCCTGTCGAGGAGGTCGGCCGATGACGGGGTTCGCTCCATCCGCAGGGGTTGTTGGCGGCAGTATTGTTTCGTTCGCGGCAGGTCTGCCCGCTTCCCAGAGAGAAGACGTGTATTTGAGTACGTTTTTCGCGCAACGGGCCACCAGGGCTGCCTACGATGCTGGGTTATCCGGGAATTGGTTCGACTACTACTGCAACCAACTCAAATACCTGGGGTGGGACGTACCCCGTCCGCAGGCGTTACCGGCCATTGAGGGCCAGCCGATGGGGGCGGGGGCGGCGCAACAGATCGAGGCCCGTTTTGGCGAAGCATTTCATGCGCCGGCCAGTGGTGCGTTAACGGCGCTCAGGCACAATCCGGAAGCGCTTGGGCTGTTCGAATCAACCACCTTGTCGCGCGATACGGGTATTTTCCAGATGATTCCTTGTGTGCCCAAAGGCGCTCATCGAATTGAAATGGGCGTCTATCACTGCCAGTTCCAGCTGCGCCGACAGGTGTCTCGGTTCTTGTTCATCGAGCGAGGCGACTGGGTGCGCAACAGCGTGGAGCAAATGACCTTCATCACCTTCAATACGCTGTACTACGCCACTTTCAGAGACAAGGTAAAACGCTCGGTGATGTCTCAAGCGTCCACCTACCTCAGCGCCCTGGAGCTTTGAACAAGGCTTACTTGCAGGCTTGGGTCGGGTTCAATAAGTCGATGCGGTCGGTTTTTGCTGATCGCGCTGGGCTACCCAGTGTTCGATCAGCTCGCGCAGTTGTGACAGCTCCACAGGCTTGGCCATGTGCCCGTCCATCCCGGCCTGGCGGGCGCGCTCCTTGTGCTCGGCCAGGATGTGCGCCGTGAGCGCCACCACCGGCGTGCGGGTGCGTTGGTTACCCATTTCCCAGGCACGCAATTGCTGGGTAGCGGAAAAACCGTCGAGGATCGGCATTTCGCAGTCCATCAGGACCAGGTCGTAGCGCTGCTCCTTCATGGCCTTGAGGGCTTCCTCACCGTTGCTGGCGGTATCGGGTTGCAGGTTGAGCTTGCCGAGCATGCCGCGGATGACCTTGGTGGAGATGCTGTTGTCCTCGGCCACCAGGATGCGGAAGTCGCTCGGCACTTTCACCGGGATGGGCGGGCCTGCATTCACTTGTAGGTTCGTCGCCTGGCCCCGGTTGCGCTGGTTCAGCTCGTCCGCCAGGGTGGTCTTGAGGGTATAGCCGGCCACCGGTTTGGCGAGGATGCGCTTGACCCCGCTGTTGCGCGCCACGATCTTGCTCGGCGCGTTGCTGATACCGGTGAGCATGATCAACAGGATGTCGTGGTTCAGGCTCGGGTCTTCCTTGATCTTGGCCGCCAGTTGCATGCCGGTCATGCCCGGCATGTTCTGGTCCAGCAGCACCACGTCAAAATAGTCCCGCAGGTGCGCCTTGGTGCGCAGCAGTGCCAGGGCTTCCTTGCCCGAGGGCACCGCGCTGACGTTCAGGCCCCAGGCGCTGCATTGCTGCACCAGTACTTTGCGGCAGGTGTCGTTGTCGTCGACGATCAACACCCGCGCCCCTTGCAGCGGGCCATCGAGATCGGAAGTCGGGTGTTCGAGGCGATCCGGGTCCAGCGGCAAGGTCAGCCACAGGGTACTGCCCTGGTTGCTGCCGCTTTTGATGCCGAATTCCCCGTGCATCAGGATGATTAGCTGGCGGGCGATGACCAGGCCCAGGTTGCCGCCCAGGCGTGTGGCCGAGAGGAAGTTCTTGCTGTGCAGCTCGGCGTGCATCAGCGTGTCGCGCTCCTCTGCGTCCATCGGCGTCCCGCTGTCCTGCACGGCGATGCGCAGGCGGGGCTGATGGCTGCGCTCGTCGAGGGCGACGACGATCAGCACTTCGCCTTCGTCGGTCTTCTTCAGGGCATTTTCCAGCAGGCTCAGCAACGCCTGGCGCAGCCGCGTAGGGTCGCCGCTGATCACGCGTGGTACCTGGGGCTGGATGAAACTGATCAGCTCGACGTTCTGCTGTTCAGCCTTGGCGCGGAAGATGCTCAGGCAATCCTCGATCAGGGCATTGAGGTCGAACTGCACATCGTCCAGTTCGATCTGCCCGGATTCGAGCCGGGAAATGTCGAGGATCTCGTTGATCAGGGTCAGCAGTTCATTGCCGGCGCTATGGATCGTCTGCACGTAGTCGCGCTGCTTGACCGACAGCGGCGTGCCCAGCAGCAACTCGGTCATGCCCAGAACGCCGTTCATCGGGGTGCGGATCTCGTGGCTGATCTTCGCCAGGAATTCGGCCTTGGCATTGATTTCGGCATTGCTCGCCGCCAGGTCGCGGCTGAGGCTGAAACGGCTTTCGTTGATCGAGCGCTGGCGTTCGCCCAGGGCGACACTCATCAACAGGCCACTGATGCAGATGAAGACCAGCAGGGTGATGATCAAGCCCTGGGGAGGGACTTCCGTAAGCCCTTGCAGTGCCGGAAGGATGATCAGCGTGCCCAGGTTGAAGACCACCATGGCCGCGACGAACAGCCGGGCCGGACGGTAGCCCTTTTGCCAGTGCCAGGCGCTGACGAACAGCATGCTCAGGCCGGCCAGGGCCACCAGGGCATAGGTCATGATATTGAGTGGCAGCGTGTTGACGAACAACAGCAGCAGGCTGCACAGCATGACGAACACGATGTCCCCCAGCAGCAGCCGGTTCAACGGGTGCGGCCCCAAGGGCGCGAAGAAGCGGTAGGCGAACATCAGGCCGCAAGGCGCCGTCAGCAGTAGCGCCAGGTAGGCCCCGGGCGTCTGCACCGCCGGCCAGTCGGGCAGCCAGGGGCCGGCCAGGTTCAGCAACAGCACCAGGCTGAGCATCAGCAGCCCTTCACAGGCGGCCAGCCACAGGCAACTGCGTGAGCGGGTGTAGGCGTAGCGGGTAAGGTTGTGCAGGATCAGCATGGCGATGCAGCCGAACAGCAACCCATAAATCAGCGTCTGGTTCTGATCGGCCGCCGCTGTGACGGCCGATTGCAACGTGACGTAGGGGCGCAGTTCGTGGCGCGAGGCCAGTCGCAGGTAGACATCCAAGGATTTATCGCTGCGCGGCAGGGGCAGCATGAAGTCGCTGCTGGGCACCGCCGGTTCGGTATGCGGCGTGGCATTGCCACTGACCTGTTGCTCGACCAGGGCGTCGCCGTCCAGCACGTAGAGGTTCAGGCGTGACAGGTCGGGTGCGAAGATGCGCAGGATCTGTTCGTGCCTGTCCGGGGCCAGGCGGAAACGCAGCCACAATGCACCACCGGGCTCGGCGGCCTTGAGGCGGTCCAGATCGATGGGGCTGAATTGATTGGTGTAGCGGGCAGAGCGTATATCGCTCAGCGTCAGGTCGCCCTGTTCGTCAAGCAATACCGCCCAGCCACTGCCTGGCGCGGCCTGGGCCGGGAGCATGCAGAGCAGCGTCAGCAGGGTGACGGTAAAGCCTATGGCAATCCTGAGCCAGCGCACGGCGAAATCCCTTCGTAGGTTGATGCCAGAATATAACTATGCGCGGCGCCGGAACAGTCAGGCAAGGGCCGCAGACCCTTGCCTGGCTGAATGGCTGGGTTATTCCAGATTTTCGCCACGCTCACGGGCAATGGCACGGTAGCCAATGTCCTTGCGGTAGAAACAACCTTCCCAGTCAATCTCGGCGGCAAGCTTGTAGGCCTGCTGCTGAGCTGCGTCGACACTAGCGCCCAAGGCGGTGGCGCAAAGCACACGACCGCCGGCCGTGATCACTTGCCCATCCTTCAATGCCGTGCCTGCATGGAACACCTTGCCTTCCAGCCGGGCCGCAGCGTCCAGGCCCTGGATCGCGCTACCCTTGGCGTAGTCGCCCGGGTAACCGCCAGCGGCCAATACGACGCCGACGCTTGGGCGCGGATCCCATTGGGCTTCGACCTTGTCCAGGGCCTGGGCCAGTGCGGCCTCGACCAGCAGGACCAGGCTCGATTGCAGGCGCAGCATCACCGGCTGGGTCTCAGGATCGCCGAAACGGCAGTTGAATTCGATGACTTTTGGGTTACCAGCCTTGTCGATCATCAGGCCAGCGTAGAGGAAACCGGTGTAGACGTTGCCTTCGTCGGCCATGCCACGCACGGTTGGCCAGATTACCTGGTCCATGACGCGCTGGTGCACTTGGGCGGTCACCACCGGGGCCGGGGAGTAGGCGCCCATGCCGCCAGTGTTCGGGCCGCTGTCGCCATCGCCGACACGCTTGTGGTCTTGGCTGGTGGCCATCGGCAGGACGTTCTTGCCATCGACCATGACGATGAAGCTGGCTTCCTCGCCGTCGAGGAACTCTTCGATGACCACGCGGGAGCCGGCGTCACCGAAGGCATTGCCGGCGAGCATGTCGCGCACGGCGTCCTCGGCCTCGGCCAGGGTCATGGCAACGATCACGCCCTTGCCGGCGGCCAGGCCGTCGGCCTTGATCACGATCGGCGCGCCTTTTTCGCGCAGGTACGCCAGGGCCGGTTCGATTTCAGTGAAGTTCTGGTAGTCGGCGGTCGGGATCTTGTGGCGCGCCAGGAAATCCTTGGTGAACGCTTTCGAGCCTTCCAGCTGCGCGGCACCGGCGGTCGGGCCGAAGCAGTCCAGGCCACGGGAGCGGAACAGATCGACCACGCCGGCGACCAGCGGCACTTCCGGACCGACGATGGTCAGCGAGACGTTCTTCTCGGCGAAATCGGCCAGTTGTTCCAAGGCCAGCACGTCGATGGCGACGTTTTCGCACTTGGCTTCGATGGCGGTGCCGGCGTTGCCTGGCGCCACGAAGACCTTCTGTACACGGGGATCCTGGGCGACTTTCCAGGCCAGGGCGTGTTCGCGGCCACCGCTGCCAATGATCAAAACATTCATTTCAAAAACCTCGGATGACGCTAGTTCTGGATGCAGCGCTAAAGCTGCCTTTCTGTGGGAGCGAGCTTGCTCGCGATGGCGGTGTGTCAGCGGACTTCAATGCTGACTGAATCGACGCTATCGCGAGCAAGCTCGCTCCCACAGTGGGTCGGTGGATCAGTGACGGAAGTGGCGCATGCCCGTAAAGACCATCGCGATGCCAGCCTCGTCGGCGGCCGCAATCACTTCATTGTCACGCATCGAACCACCCGGCTGGATCACCGCAGTAATACCGACCTTGGCCGCGTTGTCGATGCCGTCGCGGAACGGGAAGAACGCATCGGAGGCCATGACCGCGCCCTGTACTTGCAAGCCGGCGTGCTCAGCCTTGATGGCGGCGATGCGGGCCGAGTTCACGCGGCTCATCTGGCCGGCGCCGACGCCGATGGTCTGGCGGTTCTTGGCGTAGACGATGGCGTTGGACTTGACGTACTTGGCGACTTTCCAGGCGAAGATCAGGTCGTTGATTTCCTGTTCGCTCGGGGCGCGCTGGGTCACGACCTTGAGGTCTTCGCTGCCGATCATGCCGATGTCGCGGCTCTGGACCAGCAGGCCGCCGTTGACGCGCTTGTAGTCCCAGGCCGGCGCACGGTCGGCCGACCATTGGCCGCAGGCCAGCAGGCGCACGTTGGCCTTGGCGGCGACAATGGCGCGAGCTTCTTCGCTGACAGAAGGGGCGATGATCACTTCGACGAACTGGCGCTCGACGATGGCCTTGGCAGTCTCGGCGTCCAGTTCACGGTTGAAGGCGATGATGCCGCCGAAGGCCGACTCGGTGTCGGTGGCGTAGGCCAGTTCGTAGGCCTGGCGGATACCGCCCTCGGCGTCCGGGCTCACGGCCACGCCGCACGGGTTGGCGTGCTTGACGATCACGCAGGCCGGCTTGACGAAGCTCTTCACGCATTCCAGCGCGGCGTCGGTGTCGGCCACGTTGTTGAACGACAGTTCCTTGCCTTGCAGCTGGGTGGCGGTGGCAATGCCGACTTCGGCGGGCTTGGCTTCCACGTAGAACGCCGCGCTCTGGTGCGGGTTCTCGCCGTAGCGCATTTCCTGGGCCTTGACGAACTGGGTGTTGAAGGTGCGCGGGAATTCGCTGCGGCCTTCCGTGCCCAGGGTTTCGGCAGCCTGGTTCACGGTGCCCATGTAGTTGGCGATCATGCCGTCGTAGGCGGCGGTGTGTTCGAAGGCCTTGAGCATCAGGTCGAAACGCTGGGCGTAGGTCAGGCCACCGGCCTTGAGGTTTTCCAGCACGCTGGCATAGTCGCTGGCGTTGACTACGATGGCGACGTCCTTATGGTTCTTGGCCGCCGAGCGGACCATGGTCGGGCCGCCGATATCGATATTCTCGATGGCGGTCGGCAGGTCGCAGCCAGGCTTGTTGATGGTGGCTTCGAACGGGTAGAGGTTGACGGCTACCAGGTCGATTGGCTTGATGCCGTGTTCGTTCATGATGGCATCGTCGATGCCGCGACGGCCGAGGATCCCGCCGTGGATTTTGGGGTGCAGGGTCTTGACCCGACCGTCCATCATTTCTGCAAAACTGGTGTAGTCCGCGACTTCCACTGCGGCGACGCCGTTGTCCTGCAGCAGCTTGAAGGTTCCGCCGGTGGAGAGAATCTCGACGCCCAGCTGTTGCAGCTCGCGGGCGAATTCGAGGATCCCGGTCTTGTCGGAAACGCTGATCAAGGCGCGGCGGATCGGCAGGCGGGTGGTCTGGTCGGTCATTTCAATTTCCATCAAAAGCAAGGGAAGTCAGCAAAAAAGGCGACCGTTTTTGATGCGGGCGCCTTTCTGGTTCGATTGAATGCTTACAGCAGGTCGTACTGCTTGAGTTTCTTTCGCAGGGTGCCGCGGTTCAGGCCCAGCAGCTCACTGGCTTTGGTCTGGTTGCCCTTGACGTAGTTCATCACGCTTTCGAGCAGAGGCGCCTCGACTTCGGAAAGCACCAGGTTGTACACATCCGTGACGGCAGCGCCTTCAAGGTGGGCGAAATAATTGTGCAGCGCCTTCTCGACACTCCCGCGAAGGGTCTGGCCTTCTTCGCTGGGCGTATTGAGGTGCTGTTTCAAATTCACGTTGTCGCTCACGGGTGTTGTTCCACTCACTAAAGTCTCGGTCATCATCGTCATGCGGCCACCCCTTCGTCCCCTGTCAGGCTCTTGTAACGCTCAGCGAAGAACGCCTGAACGTCGGCGCATTGTGCTTGCGTACCATCCAAACGATTGAAACGGGCGCGAAACTCCCTGGCGCCCGGCAGGGTTGCGAGATACCAGCCCACATGCTTGCGAGCGATGCGTACGCCCATGACTTCTCCGTAGAAGGCATGTAGCGCGGCCAGATGCTCTAGCAGAATACGTTCCACTTCGGACAACTGCGGCGCAGCGAGCTTTTCGCCGGTGCGCAGGTAATGTTCGATCTCACGAAAAATCCATGGCCGCCCCTGGGCGGCCCGGCCGATCAACAGCCCATCGGCACCGGTCGCGTCCAGCACGTACCGGGCCTTCTCCGGCGAATCGATGTCGCCGTTGGCAAACACCGGAATCGACACCGCCTGCTTGATCGCGGCAATGGTGTCGTACTCGGCCTCGCCGGTGTACAGGTCGGCACGGGTGCGGCCATGCACCGCCAGCGCCGTGATACCCGCCTGTTCGGCGATCTTCGCCACCACCAGGCCATTCTTGTTTTCCCGGTCCCACCCGGTGCGGATCTTCAGGGTCACCGGCACATCGACTGCGGCGACGACTGCCTGCAGGATCTCGGTGACCAGCGCTTCATCCTTCAACAGCGCCGAGCCGGCGGCCTTGTTGCAGACCTTCTTCGCCGGGCAGCCCATGTTGATGTCGATGATCTGTGCCCCCAGCTCGACGTTCGCCCGGGCCGCCTCCGCCAGCATCTGTGCGTCGCCACCGGCGATCTGTACCGAGCGGGGCTCGGGATCGCCTTCGTGGATCATGCGCAGACGCGATTTGCGGGTGTTCCACAAACTCATGTCGCTGGTGACCATTTCCGAAACCACCAGGCCTGCGCCCAATCGTTTGCACAACTGACGAAAGGGCTGGTCGGTGACGCCCGCCATGGGGGCGAGAACCAGGCCGTTCTGCAATGTATATGGGCCGATGCGTACCGCCGACATAGGACTTCCCTGAAGTGGGGCCGGATCATGAGACTTCGAAAAAGGGTTGGCATGATACCCGCTCTCGATGACTGGTTAAAGATCGAATTGGATAAAATCTGAACAGCTAATTTGTTATCGCCAGCGGTTTGGTCTGGGCGGGGTCAGTCAGAAAGCTGCCGTCAATTGGCCGACCCTGGCCGGTTTCATTCCGGGGAATGGAAGCTCAGACTGTAGTTCACCGCCTTGGGGCCCGGATCCAGGATATCCAGTGCGATGTGGATGGGCGTCTGCGGCGGCATTTCGCCGCGGCCCTCGAGGTCGCCGCCCAGGTACTCCCCGGGCTTGAAGCGACGGCTGGCGATCAGGTGCCCGTTGAGGTCGGCAAAGCGCAGTTCCAGCAACGGAAAAGGTTGGGAGAAGGGCGCACGGTTGTAGATGATCGCGTCCACTATCAGGGCGCCGCTGAATTCCGGATGGCTGCGCACCACCAGGTTGCTGCTCTTGATCTTGGCGATGTCGACCTTGGACGGTACGTCGCAGCCGATGGTCGGGCAGATTTGCAGGAACCACGGCCGGTACTGGTCTTGGCGGGCCAGTTCTTCGAAATGGTAGGCGATGTACTGGCCACCCAGGGCTGCGGCGGCGAGCAGGATCAGCAGAATCCACAACAGGCGTCGGCCCCAGGGCGAACGACGTTTGCGCCAGTCCAGTTGCAGCGGGTCGTCGTCCAGGTCGTGGAGGGCTTCGGCGCGTATGCCCGGCTCCTGGCGCTCCCGTGACTTGCGCAGTGGCAGCGGCGGCTCGGGCTCGTCGTCGTGGTCGTCGGTGGCGGACAGGCGCTCAAGGCGCTCTTCGGGTTCGTCGTCCGGCGCGAGGTGGAGCGGGGCGACTGGTTCGTCGTCCGGTTCCAGTGGTTCGAGGGCCAGGGACAGGGACGGTTCGGTACGCGGCGGCCGCGCCGGTTCGTGGGGTTCGAACGGTTCGAAGGGCGTATCGAGGACGGTTTCGACGGGTTCGTCCGAGGTTTCGCTGTACAGGCTGTCGGGCCAGGCTTGTTGTTCGCCGGAAAGCGAATCGCGTTGCGCGCTCAGGTTGTCTTCCCGGCGCCGGCCCGCATTACCGGGGGCGCGATTGTCACGTCGCTCCAGGCGCGCCAGTTCCTTGTCCAGGTCATCCAGGTCCAGCTCGGCGGCGCTCCATTGTTTCTGGCTGATAGCCCGGGGTGGGGCTTCGGCGGCAGGCTTGGCGGGCGGCGCGACGGCGGGCGCGACTGGCTTGCCCGTGCGTTGTTCCAGCAGCTGTCGTGCGGCATTGAACACTTGCAGGCACGAGCCGCAACGAACCACCCCGCGGGCCACGCTCAATTGAGCATGGCTGACGCGAAAACGGGTGTGGCAATGCGGGCACTGGGTGACGAAGCTGTCAGTCATGCGGCAATCCGGTGGATACAGGCGCTCATTCTAGCGCCGACGTCCGGTGATGCGCACCCAGCCATCGCGATTGGCGATCGGGTCCAGGTCAAAGTCCGCGGCATAAGCGGCGGCGACTTCTTCGCCCTGTTCGGCGAGGATGCCCGACAGCGCCAGGCGCCCACCCGGCTTGACCAGGCTCGACAGTTGCGGCGCCAGGGAAACCAGCGGGCCGGCGAGGATATTGGCCACCAGCACGTCGGCCTGGACCTGTGGCAAGTCTTGCGGCAAGTACAGCGGGAACAAGGCTTCGGCGATGTTGTTGCGACCGGCGTTGTCGCGGGAGGCTTCCAGGGCCTGGACGTCGATGTCGGTGCCGACCGCTTCCTTGGCGCCCAGCAGGAGCGAGGCAATCGCCAGGATCCCTGAGCCACAGCCGAAGTCGAGTACGTTGCAACCCTTCAGATCCTGGCCGTCGAGCCATTCCAGGCACAGCGCGGTGGTCGGGTGGGTGCCGGTGCCGAACGCCAGGCCCGGGTCCAGCAACAGGTTGACCGCCTCGGGCTCCGGCGCGGCATGCCAGCTCGGGACGATCCACAGGCGCTGGCCGAAACGCATCGGCTGGAAATTGTCCATCCAGCTGCGTTCCCAGTCCTGGTCCTCGATCACTTCGCTGTGATGCTCGGGCAGCGGGCCGCCGGTCAGCAGTTCCAGATGGGCAAGCACACTGGCCGCCTCGGTGCCGCCTTCGAACAGGGCCAGCAGGTGGGTGTGGGACCACAGCGGCGTGGTGTTGAGCTCCGGCTCGAAGATCGGCTGGTCTTCGGCGTCCATGAAGGTTACCGATACCGCGCCTACTTCAAGAAACGCGTCTTCATAGGTTTCGGCTTGTTCCGGGCTGATGGCCAGGCGTACTTGCAGCCAAGGCATGGCGGGCACCTTTGAAAAATGATGATTGCAGCCTAGCGGCCAGCGAAGCGCGCAAGTTTACGCGAGCGCAAAGCTTTTGTGGGAGCGAGCTTGCTCGCGAAAGCGGTCTGTCAGTCACATTGATGTCAGCGGATACATCGCTTTCGCGAGCAAGCTCGCTCCCACAGGGTTTGCGAAACCTGCAGACACGACAAAGCCGCCCGAAGGCGGCTTTGTCTGGTGCGGGCTGAAGCTTAGTGCTTTTCGCCTGCCAGCTTGTGCTCGAGGTAGTGAATGTTCACGCCCCCTTTGCAGAAGCCTTCATCACGAACCAGATCACGGTGCAGCGGGATGTTGGTCTTGATCCCGTCCACCACGATTTCGTCCAGCGCATTGCGCATGCGCGCCATGGCTTCGTCACGGGTCGCCCCGTAAGTGATCAGCTTGCCGATCAGCGAATCGTAGTTCGGCGGAACGGCATAACCGCTGTACAGGTGCGAATCGACGCGAACGCCGTTGCCGCCCGGGGCATGGAAATGCTTGACCGTGCCAGGGCTTGGCATGAAGGTCTTCGGGTCTTCGGCGTTGATCCGGCATTCCAGCGCGTGACCGCGGATGACCACGTCATCCTGGGTGAACGACAGCTTGTTGCCGGCGGCGATGCTGAGCATCTCCTTGACGATGTCGATACCGGTGACCATTTCCGAAACCGGGTGCTCCACCTGAACACGGGTGTTCATTTCGATGAAGTAGAAACGACCGTTTTCGTAGAGGAACTCGAAGGTACCGGCGCCGCGATAGCCGATGTCGATACAGGCCTTGACGCAACGTGCCAGGACTTCCTGGCGAGCCTGCTCGTCGATGCCTGGAGCCGGCGCTTCTTCGAGGACCTTCTGGTGACGACGTTGCAGCGAGCAATCGCGGTCGCCCAGATGGATGGCTTGGCCCTGGCCGTCGGACAGTACCTGGACTTCGACGTGACGTGGGTTGGTCAGGAATTTTTCCAGGTAGACCATCGGGTTGCCGAACGCCGCGCCAGCTTCGGAGCGGGTCAGTTTCGCCGAGGAAATCAGGTCTTCTTCCTTGTGTACCACGCGCATGCCGCGACCACCGCCGCCGCCAGCGGCCTTGATGATCACCGGATAACCCACTTCGCGACCGATGCGCAAAGCGGTTTCTTCGTCTTCAGGCAGCGGGCCGTCGGAACCCGGAACGGTCGGCACGCCGGCGGCAATCATGGCGTGCTTGGCCGACACCTTGTCGCCCATCAGGCGGATGGTGTCGGCTTTCGGACCGATGAAGGCAAAACCGGAGTTTTCCACCTGTTCGGCGAAGTCGGCGTTTTCCGCCAGGAAACCGTAGCCCGGGTGAATGGCGGTGGCGCCGGTCACTTCGGCAGCGGCGATGATCGCCGGGATGTGCAGGTAGGAGTGCGCAGCCGACGCCGGACCGATGCAGACGGATTCGTCCGCCAGGCCCAGGTGCATCAGTTCTTTGTCGGCCTTGGAGTAAACGGCGACGGTCTTGATGCCCATCTCTTTGCAGGCACGCAGAATCCGCAGGGCGATCTCACCGCGGTTAGCGATCAGGACTTTTTCCAACTTCGCAGTCATCAAAGGCTCCCCGCGGTTCAAACGATGGTGAACAGCGGTTGGTCGTACTCAACCGGCTGGCCGTCTTCGACGAGGATGGATTCGATCACACCGCTGGTTTCAGCTTCGATGTGGTTCATCATCTTCATGGCTTCGACGATGCACAGGGTGTCGCCTTTCTTCACGGTCTGGCCGACTTCAACGAAGGACGGCGAGGATGGCGAAGACTTGCGATAGAACGTGCCCACCATTGGCGAACGGGCAACAGTGCCGTTCAGCGTTGGTGCCGCCGGTGCGGCGGGTGCTGCGGCGGCAACCGGGGCTGCTGCTGGAGCAGGCGCGGCGGCCGGAGCCTGCATCGGCGCCGGTGCATAGAACTGCTGGGCCGGGGTCTTGCTGTGACGGCTGATGCGTACGGACTCTTCGCCTTCCTTGATCTCAAGCTCGTCGATGCCGGACTCTTCCAGCAATTCGATCAATTTCTTAACTTTACGGATATCCATGAATCATCAACTCCCAAGGGTCGGTCAGGGGCGTTTAACGCTTGTTGTTCAAGCTGTCGCCTGTCTTTCAAGCTGCTCTAGGGCGGCCTCCAGGGCCAGTCGGTAACCGCTGGCGCCAAGGCCGCAGATCACTCCCACTGCTACATCGGAGAAGTAGGAGTGATGGCGGAAAGGTTCGCGTTTGTGCACGTTGGACAAATGCACTTCGATGAATGGGATGCTCACCGCCAGCAGCGCGTCACGTAATGCGACACTTGTGTGTGTAAAAGCTGCTGGATTGATCAAAATGAAGTCCACGCCTTCGCCACGCGCGGCATGGATACGGTCGATCAATTCATATTCGGCGTTGCTTTGCAGATAGAGCAAATGATGGCCGGCGTTGCGGGCCCGCTGTTCCAGGTCCTGGTTGATCTGGGCCAGGGTCACGGCGCCGTAGACGCCCGGTTCACGGGTGCCCAGCAGGTTCAGGTTGGGTCCGTGCAGGACCAATAGGGTCGCCATCTGCTGTTCCTTGTTATCTGTGAGCAGGTATCAGAACCCGGCGACTATGCCGCAAAGCCTTAATGACTGTCCAGTTCTCGGCAATAGCCAGCACGATGACCGATGTTTGCGCGAAATTTATGACCCAGGCCCCTGATCCGGTCATACGGTTGGAAACCGAACCCCTGTGGGAGCGAGCTTGCTCGCGATGACGGCTGCACAGCCAACACCAATGCAAGCTGACCCACCGATATCGCGAGCAAGCTCGCTCCCACAGGCGATGGCGGTTGACGTGAGTGTTCACTTTCTCTTGGAATCGACCCGGTGGCGAGGGAGCTTGCTCCCGTTGGGCTGCGCAGCAGCCCCAAGACCATCCAACACGGTGTGTCGGAAAAAACCAGTAGGCAGGTTCTACGACTGCTGCGCAGCCGAGCGGGAGCAAGCTCCCTCGCCACAGTGAGTCATACCGTTTCTAGGTGCTAAACCCGAAACGCCTGGACTGCGGTGTGCAATTGCCCGCCCAGCACCAAGAGATGGTCGCCTTGCTCCCGGCCCTGGCCGATGCGCAGCAGGTTGTCCCCGCCCAGTTGGTGGATCCGCTCGCTGTGGTCGCGGATTTCGCTGACGGCGCCGCTTTGTTGGGCGGTGACGTCGGCGATGCGGACCGCCGTATCGGCGATGGTCTGGATGGCGCCGACGATTTCATCCAGTGCACCGTCGGCCGCTTGCGCCTGGCTGGCGGTGGCTTCGGCGTGTTCGACCTGGGCGCGCATGCCGTCCACCGATTGGCGCGCGGCCAGTTGCAGACGGGCGATCAAGGTCTGGATTTCGGCGGTGGCGCCGGCCGTGCGTTGGGCCAGGGAGCGGACTTCCTCGGCCACCACCGCAAAGCCCCGGCCCATTTCCCCGGCACGGGCTGCTTCGATGGCGGCGTTGAGGGCCAGCAGGTTGGTCTGGTCGGCAATCGAGCGAATCACCGTCAGCACGCCACCGATGGTGGCCGATTCCTCGGCCAGTTGTTCGATCATCTGCGCGTTGCCTTGCACTTCCCCCACCAGCGCATGCAGGCCCGTGAGGCTCAGGCCGATGACTTTCTGCCCTTGCTCCACCGCTTGCCCGGCGCTACGGCTGGCGTCTGCGGCCTGGCTGGCGTCGCCGGCGACTTGCTGGATCGTCGCTTCCAGTTCGCTGAGGGAATCACGGATCAGCGCCGTGTCGCCGGCCTGGTGCTCGGCCCCGCTGTGCAGTTCGCCGCTCAGCTCGGCCAGGGCCCGGCTGCTGCCCGCGACCTGTTCGGCGTTCACCCGAATGGTGCCCACCAGGTCCACCAGATAAGCGCGCAGGCGATTGAGCGAAGCCTCGATGTCTTGCATTTCGCGGTTGCTGGCGCCCACGTGGATGCTCCGGCTGAAGTCCCCTTCGGCCCAGGTCGACAGGGCCGGAGCCAGATGCGTCAAGGTGCGGGCCAGGCGTCGCTGCAACGTGTCGATCAACAGTGCGATCAGCAGGATCAGGCCGATCATCACCCCCTGAATCAAGCGTACCTCTCCCTGGATCTGTCCATGCTGGGCCCGTACCGCCGGCTCCAGGGTATCGATCGCCGTTTGCACGTCGGCGATTTTCAGGTGCGTGGCGCTGCTTAGTTCGGTGCGTTTCTGGATCAATTCACGGGTGCGGGTCAATTCCGCCGGATAACGGCCGAGCAGGCTGTTGAGTTCGCGCTTGAGGGCGATGCCAGCGTCTTCGGCGGCGGTTTTTTCCTGGGTCTCCAGGCCCATCAACGCGGCGAAATCGTCGCTGCCCGAATCGCTGCTGGCGGTGACACCCAGCAGCGGCAGGCGGTCGAGGCGTTCGGCCTCGACACGGATGCTCGCCAGTTCTCGTTCGACATCGGCGGCCAGTTCGCTGCGGCCGCTGCTGACCAGTTTGTCCCGCGTGAGGGACAACCGGCCCAGGTGCTGCGACGCGGCGAACAATGGAGGCAAGTAGGCTGGGGCGCCGTTGGCGTATTGGGCCAGTTGATCGAGGCTGGCGCTCAGTTCGCGCTCGGCCTGCAGCAGCAACGCCTGGGGATCGCCGGCCAGTTTGCCGGCGGCCAGCAGATCGGTCTTGCTGAAGCTATCGAGGTTCGACAGGCTCGGACGCAGGGTCTTGGCCAGCTCCGGGGGGAACTGGTCGAGGTCGTTTTGCAGGGTTTCCAAGGCCTGGGTGGCCGCGCTCAGGCGCAAGGCATCGCCGCTGGCCAGGTAGTCCTCGATGTTGCGCGCCACTTCGCCCTGGAACTGCCGCGACAGGCCCAGATAACGCTCCATCAGCAAGTAGGGCCGTTCCAGGGCGATCTGAGACCACCATAGGGTGGCCCCGAGGCCCAGGCACACGGCAACTAAAAGAAGGGTGTTGAGATTGGTCAGCAGCTTCAGGCGCATCAAGGGTTTACCGGGGGCAGAATCGTAAGTGCCTGAATTTATTGCGCTTGAGTTACAGGTTTATGACCGAATCGGTCGATTCCGATGAAAAAGTGGCACTTTGCTTTGATTGACGGGCGCTCTGTACCCGGTTGCGTCCGGCGTGCTTGGCGCGATACAGCGCTTCGTCCGCCTGGCTGGCCATCATCAGGCTGTCGGAATCATCGCTCATCTCCACCACGCCAGCGCTGAAGGTGCACCACAAATCATGGGGCTGGGCCGGGTAATGGATTTCGGCAAAGCGCTGGCGAATCTCATCCAACACCTTGCAGGCAGCATCGATGTCGGTGTCGGGCATGACAATGGCGAACTCTTCGCCGCCGTAACGGCCGATGAAGTCGGTCTTGCGCAGGCGTTGCTTGAGAAACAGCGCCAGGCTCTTGATCACCCGGTCGCCCATAGGGTGGCCGTGGCTGTCATTGACCCGTTTGAAATGGTCGATATCGAGCATGGCGAAGCTCAGGGGCTTGCCTTCGCGACGGGCGCGGAAGCTGCAATCTTCGAGCAGTTGCAGGATGTGGGTGTGGTTGTACAGGCCGGTGAGGCTGTCGCGCACCATCCGCGCCTTGAGGTTGCGCGCCCGGGCCGCACGGTTGCGTACGGTGGTGATCAGGTGCCGAGGCTTGATCGGCTTGGTCAGGAAGTCGTCGCCACCTTCGCTCATGGCGTCGAGCTGCTTGTCCAGGTCGTCTTCGGCGGACAGGTAGATGATCGGCACGCTGACGTAGCGGTCATTGTGGCGGATCACCTTGGCCAGTTCCGTGCCGGTGCAGGCGGGCATGTACATATCGAGGATGATCAGGTCGGGCTGGAAATCCGCCAGCTCGGCCATGGCCTGGATCGGTTCGATCAGCGTGCGGGTGATGATGCCGGCGCTGTTGAGCAGGCGCTCGGTGTGCAAGGCCTGGGCACGGGAGTCATCGATGATCAGCACTTTGTAGGGATCGTATTGGGCGACGCAGGTCAGCACCTCGATCTTTTCCAGCAGGCTCGAGGCTTCGAGGGTGCCGGTGAGGAATTCCTGCCCGCCGGCGCGTACCGCGGCCAGGCGTGTCGGCGTGTCGGTTTCCAACAAACTGAAGAACAACAGCGGCAACGGTTGTTCCAGGCCTTCCTGGGCTTCGGCGGCCAGTTTCAAGCCAGTGCCGGGGCCGCTGAAGTCCACATCCATGACAATTGCCGCCGGCAGGCGCTCGACCATCGAGGCCCGGAACGCCGCGACACTGTCCAGCGCTTGGGCGCTGAGGCCGAAGAATTCCAATTGCTTGGCCAGGCGCTCGGCGCGGTCATGGTCCTGCAGCATCACGTAGACGGGTTTGCGCAGCGGTGGCAGGAAGGTTTGTTCGAGCTGGTCGCCGTGGCGCAGGCCGGTGCGCGACAAACGCTGCATCAGGCGGTTGATTTCGGTGATCAGGTGGCTGCTCAGGCGCCCGCGATTGGCATCCACCGCTTGCAGCGATTGGCTGATGCCTTGGGCCAGTTGGGAGTGCTCGGGCTGTTCGAAGCGCTCGGCAAAGCGCAGCAGGCGCAGATTGGCTTCGCTGAGTTCCGAGAGGTCGGTGCTTGACCATTCGCTGCGTTGCAGGCGCTGCCAAATCTCCAGGATCTGACGAGCCTGATGAATTACCCGCTGGGCAAAGTGGTGCTTGAGGCGCTCACGGCTGGGGTCTTCTGGCTCGGTCATATCCTGACTACTAGTTAGGGTGCATGCTGAGATCGACTGGTGGCTCTATGCTAGCACCTCTTTTCCCTCGCATGAGTGTCGTACGTCAATATTCTGTCCAGTCGCGAAATTCAGTTTGTGACTGGACAGTCTCGTAGGCCGATGGCAACGCTTCCTTTATAGTGCTGTTCGATTGCCCTGTCGCGCCCGGCATGATTGGCGCCGCATTATCGCGTTTCAAATCAGGCACGATGGCGTAGGGTTGTGGTCGAACCGAGAACTCAAGTGATTGAAGGAACATCGCCATGCTGGACTGGAAAAACCGCGCGGGCAGCGCGCCTGAACGCGCCGCCGAGCCGAAATCGGCCACCCGCAGCTACCTGGGTGGGCTTTTTTTCAGCCGCGCACTGGCCACGCTGATCGCCCTCTACCTGCTGGTGACCATTGCCGTCGGCTGGTACTGGAGCCAGGAGCCCGCGTTGTTCCCCGTGCAGCAGAACGCCCAGGCCGCGGCCGAGAAGGACGGTCGGCAGATGGTGGTGGGCTACACCACGGTCGAGACCCTCAAGACCGTGGCCGGGACCTTGCTGACCAAGCAGGGTGGCTACATCTCCAACGACCGCTTCCCGCCGGGCCTGTGGATGGACAACATGCCGAGCTGGGAATACGGCGTGCTGGTGCAGGTCCGCGACCTGAGCCGCGCCCTGCGCAAGGACTTCGCCCGCTCCCAGTCCCAGTCCGCCGAGGACGCCGACCTGGCCAAGGCCGAGCCGCGCTTCAACTTCGACAACCGCAGTTGGGTGCTGCCCTCCAGCGAATCCGAATACCAGGAAGGCATCAACTCCCTGAGCCGCTATCAGGCGCGGCTGTCTGACCCGAACCAGAAAAGCGCGCTGTTCTACGCGCGCGCCGACAACTTGAATAACTGGCTGGGCGACGTCGGCACGCGCCTGGGTTCGTTGTCCCAGCGCCTGTCTGCCAGCGTTGGCCGGGTCAAGCTCAACACCTCGCTGAAAACCGAAGTCCCGGCCCCGGGCCAGGTGCCGCAGGTGGACGAAGAGGTGGTCGAGACCCCATGGCTGCAGATCGACAACGTGTTCTATGAAGCCCGCGGCCAGGCCTGGGCGCTGTCGCACCTGCTGCGTGCCATCGAAGTGGACTTCGCCGATGTGCTGGCGAAAAAGAACGCCACGGTCAGCGTGCGGCAGATCATCCGTGAACTGGAGGCGTCCCAGGAACCGGTCTGGAGCCCGATGATCCTCAACGGCAGTGGCTTCGGTGTGTTGGCGAACCACTCGCTGGTCATGGCCAACTACATTTCCCGGGCCAACGCAGCGGTCATCGACTTGCGGCAACTGCTGAACCAGGGTTGATCCATGAGCGAAAGCCCCCGGGAGGTCGCTCACCGAGTGGCCTCGGATGCCGAGTTGATCGCGTGGGTCGACGAGCACGACAACCTGCTCGGCAGCCTGGTGCGTTCAGAGTTGCGCGAACGCGGCCTGATCGGACGTGGCACCTACATCATGCTCTTCAACTCGGCCGGTGAACTGTGTGTTCACCGGCGCACCCTGAGCAAGGCCATCTACCCGGGGTTCTGGGACGTGGCGGCGGGCGGCATGGTCCAGGCCGACGAGACCTACGCCGAATCGGCCGCCCGTGAGCTGGCGGAGGAACTGGGCGTGAGCGGCGTGGAACTGACTGCCCATGATCATTTTTATTTCGAAGATCCCGGCAGTCGCCTGTGGTGCTCGGCGTTCTCGGCGGTGTGGGACGGCCCGTTGGTCCTGCAACCCGAAGAAGTCCTCGAAGCGCGTTTCCTGCCCCTCGAACAGGTGCTCGACGAAATCCAGCGCATGCCTTACTGCCCGGACTCCCTGGCGGCACTTGAGCGCTATTTGCGCGTCCACGGTGGCAGCGTCGCAAAGAAGCTATAAATTGGCGTTGATTGGCCCTTAGCAAGTCGGCTTTTTGCCGTTACACTGCGCGACTTTTCAAGCTGAACCGTGTCTGCGGTCCAGTAGCGCTGCCCCTGCCTGAGTGGGGTTTCGCGGTCGAGGCACATTCTCCCCTCGACCAGTCTTTGTCCTCCCAAGAGGATTGCCGGTGGCCAAAAAAGCCGCATCCTTCGCCGCCCTGGGCGGCCTGGTATTTTCTACCGACGCCGGTCGTCATTGCCCTGATTGCCGTCAGCCGGTGGATGCCTGCATCTGCAAACAGACCGCCATCCCCGCCGGTGACGGCATTGCCCGTGTGCGCCGGGAAAGCAAAGGGCGCGGCGGCAAGACGGTGACCACGATCACTGGTGTGCCGTTGGCCGAAGACGCGCTCAAGGAACTGGCCACCACGTTGAAGAAACGTTGTGGCACCGGTGGTGCGTTGAAAGACGGCATTATTGAGATCCAGGGCGATCACGTCGAGCTGCTGCTGGCGGAACTGCTCAAGCACGGCTTCAAGGCAAAGAAATCCGGCGGCTAGCAGCTTCTGTGAAAACCACCCTCGGCTTGACCCGGACCCGCCGTCCGAGGTCGCCCGCATGGTTTTCACAGAACCTGTTCTGAACGGGTTTCTAAACTCATCGCTGGGAGCAGGGTCTACCTTGCTAACAGGCAATTCGTCATTTTCACTCTCTAGACTGCCCCAGCCTCCGACCGGATGGTGCATTTTGACTTCTTTATAGGGGACTTCGATGTCCGTACGACGCACACGCAAAGACGATGGCAGCCAATGGACAGTTGCGGACAGCCGCAGTGTTTACGGGATTCGCCATTGGGGGGCCGGGTATTTCGCGATCAATGAAGCCGGTCGCGTCGAAGTCCGTCCGAACGGTCCAGGCAGTTCGCCCATCGACCTGTTCGAGCAAGTCGACCAGTTGCGCCAGAGTGGCCTCTCGCTGCCGTTGCTGGTGCGCTTCCCCGACATCCTGCAAGACCGCGTGCGCCAGCTCACCGGCGCGTTCGACAGCAACATCGCGCGCCTGGAATACCAGAGCAAGTACACCGCACTCTACCCGATCAAGGTCAACCAGCAGGAAGCGGTGATCGAAAACATCATTGCCACCCAGAACGTCTCCATCGGTCTGGAAGCCGGTTCCAAGCCGGAGCTGCTGGCGGTGCTGGCCCTCGCACCGAAGGGCGGGACCATCGTCTGCAACGGCTACAAGGACCGCGAATTCATCCGCCTGGCGCTGATGGGCCAGAAGCTTGGCCACAACGTCTTCATCGTCATCGAGAAAGAGTCTGAAGTCGGCCTGGTGATCGAAGAGGCCGCAGTGCTCAAGGTCAAGCCACAGGTCGGCCTGCGGGTGCGGCTGTCGTCCCTGGCGTCGAGCAAGTGGGCCGATACCGGTGGCGAGAAGTCCAAGTTCGGCTTGTCGGCCGCGCAACTGCTGTCGGTGGTCGAGCGTTTCCGCGCGGCTGGCCTGGACCAGGGCATCCGTCTGCTGCACTTCCACATGGGTTCGCAGATCGCCAACCTGGCGGACTACCAGCATGGCTTCAAGGAAGCGATCCGTTACTACGGTGAGCTGCGCAACCTCGGCCTGCCGGTGGATCACATCGACGTCGGCGGCGGCCTCGGCGTGGACTACGACGGCACGCACTCGCGCAATGCCAGTTCGATCAACTACGACATGGACGATTACGCCGGTGTCGTGGTTGGCATGCTCAAGGAATTCTGCGACGCCCAGGGCCTGCCGCACCCGCACATCTTCTCGGAAAGCGGCCGCTCGCTGACTGCTCACCACGCGATGCTGGTGGTGCAGGTGACCGACGTCGAAAAACACAACGACGACGTGCCGGCGATCGACAACAAGCAGGAACTGCCGGAAACCGTGCAATGGCTGGTTGACCTGCTGGGCCCGACCGATATCGAGATGGTCACCGAGACCTACTGGCGTGCCACGCACTACATGAGCGACGTGGCGGCGCAATATGCCGACGGCAAGCTGACCCTGGCGGAAAAAGCCTTGGCCGAGCAGTGCTACTTTGCCGTGTGCCGTCGCCTGCACAACTCGTTGAAGGCCCGCCAGCGCTCGCACCGCCAGGTGCTGGACGAACTCAACGACAAGCTGGCCGACAAGTACATCTGCAACTTCTCGGTATTCCAGAGCCTGCCGGACACCTGGGCCATCGGCCAAGTGCTGCCGATCCTGCCGCTGCATCGCCTGGACGAAGAGCCGCTGCGCCGCGCCGTGCTGCAAGACCTGACCTGCGACTCCGACGGCAAGATCAAGCAGTACGTCGATGAGCAGAGCATCGAGACCAGCCTGCCGGTGCACGCCCTCAATCCCGGTGAAGACTACTTGCTGGGCATCTTCCTGGTGGGCGCCTACCAGGAAATTCTCGGCGACATGCACAACCTGTTCGGTGATACCGACTCGGTGAACATCTACCAGAACGCCGACGGCAGCGTGTACCACGCAGGCATCGAAACCCACGACACCATCGAAGACATGCTGCGCTACGTGCACTTGTCGCCAGAGGAGTTGATGACGCACTACCGCGACAAATGCGCCAGCGCCCGCATCAGCGCCGCCGAGCGCACCCAGTTCCTCGATGCGCTGCGTTTGGGGCTGACGCGTTCGTCGTATCTGTCGTCCTGATAGAAGATAGCCCAACAGCCGCTCCCTCAAGGTTGGCGCGATTCACTGTGGCGAGGGAGCTTGCTCCCGCTGGGCTGCGCAGCAGACCCATTCGTTGTGGCTGCTTCGCACCCAAGCGGGAGCAAGCTCCCTCGCCACAGGATTGCATCAGATCCAACGCTTGGCTGATCGACACTGCCCGCCGGGGCTGTCAGAAAAAACACCGTACATTGCGGTTTTTTTCGGACAGTCCCGGAGGACATTTTTGTTTATGCCACGGTTATTTCTTCACACCGGTTCATTTAATCGGCGATGTCCTTATTTCATGTAGTCCCTTTCCTAACTTGTACTTGGCCCCTCTACGCGGCCATGGCGGTCGGCGAGAATCCCCGGCCGCCCTTCCTGTAGAGAAACGCCGATGTCCGATCCAGCCTGCGAGCCAGCTTTTCGTCTGGAGATAGCCGGTCTGCCCGAGCCCGTTGACGTGGTCGCTTTTACGGGCAGTGAAGCGATCAGCGAACCCTTCGTCTATGAAGCGGAGCTGCCGTCGCTCGACCCGAGCCTGGACTTGACGGGCCTGCTGTACCGCAGCGTCTGGTTGAGTTTCGGAGCGCCAGACCGAGGCATTCATGGGCAGATCCATGAGTGGGTCCAGCACTCCCATGGCGCCGGCTGCCGGGTGCGTATCAGCCCCAGGCTGGCCTGTCTGGCTCAGCGCTTCAACCAGCGAGTGTTCAGCGCCCGCTCGGTGCCGCAGATCATTCGCCAGGTGCTCAAGGCCCATGGCATCAGCGGGCGCAGCCTGTGCCTGGACCTGAGTGGCGATTACCCACCGCAGGATTTTTGTACCCAGTATCGGGAATCGGACCTGCAGTTCCTCCAGCGCGTGTGCGCCCAAGCGGGTATCCACTTTCATTTCGAACACGCCCGCGACGGGCATTGCGTGGTGTTCGCGGACAACCCGCACAGTTTTCCCCCTGCCGGCCAGGCGGTCTATGCGGACGAGGGGCCGACTGCCGCGGTGCGGACCTTCAGCGTGCAAACCGCTGTGGCGGGGCAGCAAGTCGCCCAGGGTCGTAGCGACCTGACGAACCTGCACGCCGGCCAGATACTGACGCTGATGGCCCATCCGTTTGCCAACTGGAACCGGCGCTGGCTGTTGACCAAGGTCGAGCATCGCGCCCAGGCGGGCGTGTATGGCAATCATTTCAAGGCCATTCCCCGGGGCGTGCTGTTCATGCCGGACAACGTCCCGGCCAAGCCCCGCATGGCAAGCCGGCAACGCGGTTGGGTCGTGGCGGTTGACGAACCTCCAATGCTCGGGGCCGGGCGCGTGGCGGTGGAGTTCGACTGGGTCTATCAGGGCGAAGGTTCCAGTCCCAGCCATTGCTGGTTGCCTTTGGCGCCCGAGCTGGCTGCTGGCGGGGTGGACGCGATGGGTGACGGTACCGAGGTGCTGGTGAGCTTTATCGAAGGCGATCCGGATCGGCCGTTGATCAGTGCATTTCTGAGCGAGCCTGCCTTGGTAGAGGGCGCGGATGAGTCATTCTCGGGCGAAACACTTGGGCCATCTGGGGTCGATCCGGTGCTGTTGTCGGCGATGCGGGAGGCCGAGCCGCTGGTCTTGTTGTGCCTGTTGCCCGAAGGCGGGCCTTTCAACCCTTGCACCCAACCCCTGTGCACCTGCCGCATGCTCATGGGCCGCGGCTCGGGCGTTGCTCGATGAGCGCCGTGGCCGTGCCTGGATCGACGCCGCAGTGGTTGTTGCTGGACGCACCGAGTGCGCCTGAGGCGGTGCAGCGTGTTCACGTGCAGTTCGCCGACGCCCAGCGCTTTGCCCTGTTCGAAGGCACCGAGTTGCATGGGCTTCGCGACCACGGCCCGCTGTTGGTGGATCTGCGCCAATCGCCAGCGTTGACGAGTCTTTGCCACCTGGACCCGCGCGCCTGGCCAGGGCTGTTGTTGGCCTGTCCACAGCCTGCGGTGCAATTACTGGCGCATCTGCGGCGCATGCTGACGGTGACGCTGGGCCTGCATCACAAAGCCTTGTTGAATTACTACAACTCGCACACCGCCAGCTATTTCTTCGACGGTTGCGACTCCCATGAACTCAGTTGCTGGCTGGGTCCGATCAGCCTGTTGCGCTGGTTCGGCGGCACATGGGCCGACCGGGCGATCGGCAGTCAGGGCTGGCAGCAACTGTCCAACCCCGGATTGCCGGTGGCGGCGCTGGAGAAGGAGCACGGCCTCAGCGACCGACAGCAGGGCCAGTTGCAGCGCTGCCTGCTGGAGCGTCACGCGTGGCAATGGTCCCTTTCCACCGGCTGTGATTACCGCCGGCTCTGGGATGATGTGCAGCAGGGGCTGGCGCTGGGTTTTACCGAGCGGACGGTGCTCGACGACTGGCTCTGGCTGCGGCTGCAATACCCCAATGCCCGACTCTTGCCGGGGCCGGAGGGTGGTTCGCAGCGCGAGCGGCTCGATCACCTGCGGCGACGCTGGCAGGGCCGTCAGGGTTGAGGGTTATTGCGTCGGCGCGCCGAGCCAACGGTCGTGCCGCTGCAAGTGCCAGGCAAACGCACCGAGGGTCAGGCTGCGCAAGGCCATGAACAGCAGGAAGGTGATCCACAGTCCTTGGTTGCCCAACCCCAGCAGCATCCAGGCGATTGGCGCCACCAGCAGCAGGGTCAAGACCATGCCGTTGCGCATTTCCCGGGCGCGGGTGGCACCGATGAACAGGCCGTCGAGCAGGTAGCTCCATACCGCGATCAGCGGCAAGGTCGCCAGGTAGGGCAGGTAGCCATAAGCGGTGGCGCGCACCTCGGGGATGTCGGTCTGCATGTCGATGAACACGTGGCCGGCGAGCAGGAACAGCAGGGCAAAGCCGAGGCTGGCAATCAGCGACCAACCGCCGGCCACCACCAGTGAGCGACGAAGGGCGAGGCGGTCGCGAGCGCCAATGGCATGGCCGCACAGCGCCTCCACGGCGTGGGCGAGGCCGTCCAGGGCATGGGCGGTCAGCAGCAGGCCGTTGAGCAACAGGGCATTGGCCGCCACGGTCGCGTCCCCCAGGCGCGCGCCTTGCACCGTGATCAGGAAAAACACCGCTTGCAGGGCCAGGCTGCGAATGAAAATGTCCCGGTTCACCGCCAGCAGCGGACGCCAGTTCTGCCACACGCCCAGGGCTGCCCAGGCGATTTGTCCGGGCCAGGCCCGCAGGGTCTTGCGAGCCAGGGCCAGGCCAACCAGCGCACCGGTCCACTCGGCAATCACCGAGGCCCGGGCCGAGCCGGTCACGCCCCAGTCCAGGCCGATCACGAACCACAGGTTCAGGGCGATGTTGACCAGGTTGGTCACCAGCAGGATCGCCAACGGCGCCCGGGCATTCTGGGCGCCAAGGAACCAGCCCACCAGCGCATAGCTGGCCAGCGCCGCCGGCAAGCCGAAGAGCCGGGTGTGGAAGAAGTCGCGGGTCAACTGGTTGAGCTCAGCGGACGGCTGCATGAAATGCAAGGCCACGTTGCTCAACGGCACGCCGACGGCACCGAGCAGCACTGCCAACCCCATCGCCAACAGCAGGCCTTGTAGCAACACTTGCCGCAACGCCGCGCCGTCGCCACGCCCGGCGGCCTGGGCGGCGAACCCGGTGGTGCCCATGCGCAAGAAACCCATGGCCCACGCCAGCACCGTATACAAACTCGCCCCGACCGCCACCGCGCCCAACTGATGGGCATGGGGCAAGTGGCCGATGACCGTGCTGTCCACCAGCGCCACCAGCGGCACGGAAATGTTCGAGAGAATCATCGGCGCAGCCAACGCCCAGACCCGGCGATGGGTGAGGCGGTCGCGCCAGTCGGTGATCAGGTTGGGCATGCGGGCTCCTTGATGGAGCGCGATTGTAGCGGGTTCTTGCCTGCTCGTTCCCTGCGGAACTTGGATTCATTGTGGCGAGGGAGCTTGCTCCCGCTGGACTGTGCAGCAGTCCCCAAAAACAGGGCCGCTGCGCGCCCCAGCGGGAGCAAGCTCCCTCGCCACAGGGTGTATCAGGCGAGGGGACGCTGGAGGCTTTAGTGAATGATCCAGCTCAACAACCACAACCCCAGCACCAGCCAGATGATGCCCATGACGATCGAGGCCCGCATAAATGCGCGAATGGCCGAGTACAGCAGCATCAGCCCGAGGATCAGGGCGATGATGCTGATGATCGAAGTGTCCATGCCCAGGGTGCGTGACAGCCCGTCGACGAAGTTACCGCCGGCGTTGGCCAGGGTGTTGAAGAGGCCGCTGAGCAGGTCGACGATGAACCGGATCACCGAACCGAGCGCTTGGCCGAGCCATTCGAAAAAGCTTTCTGCCTGCATATGTGCATCCTGATGGGAGGGAATCTGCGTTGAGCCGTTGGCTCCTGATTGTAGGAACTGTGGCGGCCGAGTTGGTTCGATTATGGGGCAAACCGCCGCTTCGTACCGAGGACTCTTGCCTTCCCCAGTCATCCCCCTGAAGCTATGCGCATTCAGGAGAACCCGATGAACCTTGTTGAACTGACCGAACGCCTGCATGCCATTCGCGACCGTAACGATTGGCGGCAATTTCACAGCCCGAAAAACCTCGCCATGGCCGCCAGCGTGGAAATGGCCGAGCTGGTGGAGATTTTCCAGTGGCTGACCGAGGACCAGTCCCGCCAGTTGCCGGCGGACAAACTGGCCCACGCCGGGCAGGAAGTCGGTGACATCGTGTTGTACCTGTTGCTGCTGTGCAGCGAGCTGGGCCTGGACATGGACGCCGTGGTGCGCAGCAAGCTGGCGGACAGCGAGCGGCGGTTCGGCCAATGAGCGACCGTCATTTCGATCAGCTCGCCACGCGTTTCGCGGAGAAAATCTACGGCGGGGCCAAGGGCGCGATCCGCCTGGCAGTGCTTCAGGCCGACCTGCTGGAAACCTTGCCGCAACGCCCGTTGCGCGTGCTGGACATCGGCGCCGGCCTGGGCCACATGTCGTTGTGGCTGGCCGAGTGCGGCCACCAGGTGACCCTGGCCGAGCCGGCCGAACCCATGCTCGAAGGTGCCCGCCAACGCTTTGCCGAGGCCGGCCAGCAGGCCACGTTTATCCAGGCACCGTGGCAGGACCTGCTCGGCCAGTTGACCGAGCCTTACGACCTGGTGCTGTGTCACGCGGTGCTGGAGTGGCTGGCCGAGCCCCACGCGATCCTGCCGGTGTTGCACCAACTCACGGTCCCGGGCGGTTGGTTGTCCCTGGCGTTCTACAACCGCGACGCGTTGGTCTATCGCAACCTGCTCAAGGGGCATTTTCGCAAGTTGCGCAAAAACGACATGGCCGGCGAAAAACAGAGCCTGACACCACAACAACCCCTTGATCCGCGCGAATTGGCGGCGCAACTTGAAGGCCTGTGGCAGGTCGAAAGCCAGAGTGGCGTGCGGGTTTTCCATGACTACATGCCCGTAGAATTCCAGGGGCGGGTGGAGCTAGCGCAGTTGCTGGAAATGGAACTGGCCCACCGTCGTCATCCGGCGTTTGCCGGGTTGGGGCGTTATCTGCACTGGGTTTGTCGTCCTCTCTGATCTGAACGTGCAATCGGAGCGCGAAATGAAAGGTCGTTCAGGGTTGTTGGTGCTGTGCCTGGGGCTGGTGGCCTGCCAGGGCAGCAACCCCTATGTCGCCACTTCCAACCCGCTGCCGCCGGCGCCGCCCGAGGCCGCCACGGTATTGGACCGTAGCGCCTATCCGGCGCCGCCCCGTGATTACGGGCGCTATCGCAGTTGGGCCTGGCGTGACGGGCGTTTGCCACCGGGCACTGCCTGGGCGGATTCGGCCCAAGTGGCCGAAGCGGTGAGCAATGCCCTCGACCAGCGAGGCCTGCGGCCACTGCATGACAACCGCCCCGCCGACCTGTTCGTCAGCGCCGACCTGCGCCTGGAAACCCGCGTGCGTCAGGTTCGGGACGACTATGATGCGGGGTACTACGGTGGCTACAACCGTTACGACCGCTACGGTCCTGGTTATGGCGTGTACCGTCCGATGCCAATGGTGCGCACGTATCAGGAACAAGTCGTGGTGGTTCGGGTGGACCTGTTCGATGCCCGCACCGGTCAGCCGGTGTGGAGCGCCAGCGCCGAGACTGGCCAGCGGGGCAGCCAGACCGAACGCACCGACGCCATTCGTGAAGCGGTGGAAAAAGCCCTGTCGGCGTATCCGCCAAGTTGATTACGCAACGGAGAAAAACCATGTTTCGCCGTCTTGCTCTACTGGCCTTCACCTTGCTGCTGGGGGCCTGCGCTTCTAACCAGGTCAATCATGACTTCGACACCAGCCGTGATTTCGCGGCGTATCGCAGTTGGAGCTGGAAAGACCCGGCGCTGCAATATCGTCCCGATGACCCCCGTATCAAGAGCGACCTGACCGAACAGCGGATCCGCCAGGCGGTGGCCGATCAACTCGACCAGCGCGGCCTGCGCCCGGCCGCGGCAGGTGGGCGCGGCGATGTGCTGGTCCAGGCCTATTTGATTGTCGAGGACCGCCAGCAGCAGGTCACGACCAACTATGGCGGCGGTTGGGGCGGCCCTTGGAACGGGTATTGGGGCGGGCCGATGTACAACGAAACCCGCAACATCAGCTACAAGGTCGCCACCGTGCAGATCGACCTGCTCGATGGCAAGGACGGCAAGCTGGTGTGGCGTGGCAGTGATGAGCAATTGCTCAGCAACTCCCCCAACCCGACCGACCGCAACACGGCGGTGCGAGAGACGGTCGGGCGGATCCTGTCCAACTACCCGCCGCGCTGAGTGGGGTGATTCAAGATGGATGCAAGCTGACCCACCGCTATCGCGAGCAAGCTCGCTCCCACAAGGATTTTATGGCGGACACCCGCTCTGTGAACACCCCGGAATAACTGTGGGAGCGAGCCTGCTCGCGATGACGGCGGCACATCCAACTTGGGTGCAAGCTGACCCACCGCTATCGCGAGCAGGCTCGCTCCCACAGTGGATGGGTGTGGAGACCCTCATGGTGCTCAGGCCACCGGCCGCCACGCTCCCACCATATGCTCCAGCGCCCCGGCGCCCACCAGTTGCAGCTGCCCACTGGAGCCCGCCGCGCTGGCCAGCAGGGTCACTTCGCTGGGCAGGCGCACTGGTTTTTTGAAGGTCACGTCAATCTCGATGTTGGCCTCGGCCAGGTGGTCATCCAGCGCCGCCAGGGTCCTGGCCTTGTTCCACAGACCATGGGCGATGGCGGTGGGGAAGCCGAACAGCCGAGCGCTAATACCACTCAGGTGGATCGGGTTGTAGTCGCCGGAGACCTTGGCGTACTGCCGACCGATGTCAGCCGGTGCGGCCCAACGCGCGACTTCAATCAAGGGCAAGCTGGCCTCGGGCGAGTCGTCCACGAGTGCGCCGTCAAGCTGGACGCCTTTGCACAGCATCTGGCTCCGGGCCTCCCACAGCGGCCCCAATTGATCATCGAGGCGGGTCATCAGGTCGAAGACTGCGCCCTTGGCGTGGGCTTGCAGGTTCTCGACATGGACGCTGGTCCGCACCTGGCCGACCCCGCCCATGGGCCGCAATACACGAATGCGGTTGCTCAAGTGGATCAGCCCCAACAACGGAAAGGGAAAGTCCCGCCCTGTGAGCAATTGCATTTGCAGGGCGAACGCCAAGACGTGGGGATAGGTCGGCGGCAGCAGTCCGTTATCGACGAAACCGCAAACCTTGCGATAAGCCGCCAGCCGTTGCGGGTCGACCTGGAGCACTTGGCGCAACCCTTCCTCGGGCAAGGTTGTTCCGGTGACTTTGCGCCGTGTCGCCGCTTTCGAATAAAGCCCGGACATGGATGGCGGGCTGCTGACGTCATGCCATTGGATCGTCATGGTCACGCTCCCAATAGGCTTTGACCGCACACCCGCAAGGCCTGCCCGGTCACGGCGCCGGTGCCCGGTTGCGCGAGCCAGGCCACGGCTTCGGCGACGTCCTGGGGCAAACCGCCCTGGCCCAGGGAACTCATGCGCCGCCCGGCCTCGCGCAAGGCGAAGGGGACCTCGGCGGTCATGCGGGTTTCAATGAAACCCGGCGCCACGGCGTTGATGCTGATACCGCGTGTTTGCAACAGCGGTGCCCACGCCTGGGCCAGTCCGATCAGCCCGGCCTTGCTCGCCGCATAATTGGTCTGCCCCCGGTTGCCGGCAATGCCGCTGATGGACGCCAGCAGAACCACCCGGCCATTGTCCCGCAGGGTGCCGCTGTCCAGCAGGGCCTTGGTCAGCACTTGCGGCGCGTTGAGGTTGACGGCCAGCACGGCGTCCCAGAATTCCGGGGTCATGTTGGCGAGGGTTTTGTCCCGGGTGATGCCGGCGTTGTGCACCACGATGTCGACGCCGTCGGGCAAGTGCTCGATCAACTGTGGGGCAGCCTCTTCAGCGCAGATATCCAGCGTGACGCTGCGCCCGCTCAAGCGTGCCGCCAGGGCGTCGAGATCGGTCTTGGCCTGGGGGACGTCCAGCAGGACCACGTCGGCGCCATCGCGGGCCAGGGTTTCGGCGATGGCGGCGCCGATCCCGCGGGCTGCGCCAGTGACCAGCGCCTTGAGCCCCGTGAGCGGCCGGGTCCAGTCCTGGACTTGGTTGTCGCAGGCGTTAAGACGAATGACCTGCCCGGAAATGAAGGCGCTTTTGGGCGACAGGAAAAACCGCAGCGCACCTTCCAACTGGGTTTCGGCACCGTCGCCGACGTACAGCAATTGCAGCGTCCCGCCGTGGCGCAGCTCTTTGGCCAGGGACCGGCTGAAACCCTCCAACGCCCGCTGGGCACTGGCGGCGAACGGGTCGCCAAGACTTTCCGGCGCGCGCCCGAGGATGACGACATGGGCGCTGTGGTCGAGGTTTTTCATCAGCGGCTGGAAAAATTCCCGCAGCTGCTTGAGCTGGTCGGCCTGGACCAAATGGCTGGCGTCGTACACCACCGCCTTGATTTTCGGGCCGTGGCCGGGGATCCATTCCGTGGCCAGGGTCGGTTCGCCGCCGTAGATGAAAATGCTGTCGGTCAGGCGCTTGGCAAAGGTGCCGATCTGTTCGGTCAACGGCCCACCGCCCAGCAGCAGCGCGCCTTCGATCGGCCGCAGCCGCCCAGCCTGCCAGCGTTCCAGGCGTACCGGCGAGGGCAGGCCGAGGGACCCGACCATGCGCCGGCCGATGGGCGAATTGGCGAAGTCGATATAACGGTCAGACATGGAACACACTCCGGCTGATGAGGTTCCAAGTGTGGACCATGATTGGCAATCAGTCGTTCGATCGGTGAGATAAAGCCTAAGCTTGTGCCGGAGCGTCTTGTTCAGGGCTCCGGATACCTGTGGGAGCGAGCTTGCTCGCGATGCAGGCGCCGCAATTTTTCAGGGATAGCGCGTCATCGTTCATCGCGAGCAAGCTCGCTCCCACAGACGTTCGGTTGTTTCAGCGAGTGCATTCAGACCTACACAGGGAGTTCTTTCATGACACAACTACGTCGCGTCGCGATCATCGGCGGTAACCGCATTCCCTTCGCCCGCTCCAACGGGCTCTATGCCACCGCCAGCAACAAGGCGATGTTGACGGCTGCCCTCGAGGGGCTGATCGAACGCTACAACCTGCATGGCTTGCACATCGGCGAAGTGGCGGCCGGTGCGGTGCTCAAGCACTCCCGGGATATGAACCTGACCCGCGAGTGCGTGCTCGGTTCGCGGTTGTCACCGATGACGCCGGCCTATGACGTGCAGCAGGCCTGCGGTACGGGGCTGGAGACGGTGCTGCTGGTGGCCAACAAGATCGCCCTGGGCCAGATCGACAGCGGCATTGCCGGCGGCGTCGACACCACATCGGACGCGCCGATCGCCGTCAACGAGGGGTTGCGCAGGATCCTGCTGCAAGCCAATCGCGCCAAGACCACCGCCGAGAAAATCAAGACTTTCCTGCAATTGCGCCCCCAACACCTGATGCCGGATCTGCCGCGCATCAACGAACCGCGCACTGGCCTGAGCATGGGCGAGCACTGTGAATTGATGGCCCAGACCTGGCAGATCCCTCGGGAGGCGCAAGACCAGTTGGCCCTGGAGAGCCATCAGAAAATGGCCGCGTCCTACGCCGAAGGTTGGCAGAACGACTTGATGACGCCGTTTCTCGGCCTGACCCGGGACAATAACCTGCGCCCGGACCTGACCCTGGAAAAGCTCGCGTCCCTCAAGCCGGCCTTTGAAAAAAGCGCCAAGGGCACGATGACCGCCGGCAACTCCACGCCACTGACCGACGGTGCCTCGTTGGTGCTGCTGGGCAGCGAAGAATGGGCCAAGGCCCGGGGCCTGCCGATCCTGGCGTACCTGCGTGACGGTGAAACGGCGGCGGTGGATTTCGTCAACGGTGCCGAAGGGCTGCTGATGGCCCCGGTCTACGCCGTGCCGCGATTGTTGGCGCGCAACGGCCTGACCTTGCAAGACTTCGATTACTACGAAATCCACGAAGCGTTCGCCGCCCAAGTGCTGTGCACGCTCAAAGCCTGGGAAGACCCGGACTACTGCAACACCCGCCTGGGCCTCGACGCGCCGCTGGGGTCCATCGACCGCAGCCGGCTGAACGTGAAGGGCAGTTCCCTGGCCGCCGGGCATCCGTTTGCCGCCACGGGCGGGCGCATTGTTGCCAACCTCGCCAAGTTGCTGGACGCCGCTGGGCGAGGTCGAGGGTTGATCTCCATCTGTGCCGCCGCCGGCCAGGGCGTGACGGCGATCATCGAACGTTGACGAGGGCGCCGTCCTGGCCAGATGTCAGCGCCTTGTGCTGGCTGGCGTAGCGCTCGGCCAGGATCGAGCAGACGATCAACTGGAGCGGGTGATAGATCATGATCGGCAGCAGAATCAGCCCCAGGCCCGGATGGTTGCCGAAAATCAACGCCGCCATCGGCACCCCGGCGGCGAGGGATTTCTTGCTGGCGCAAAACACCGCGGCGACTTCATCGGCGCTGCTGAATTTCAGGGCGCGGGCGGTACGGGTGGTCGCCCACAGGATGATTGCCAGCAGCACGGCACTGCCCACCAGTGCGCTAAGCAACACGCCGTTGCCTTGCTGGCGCCAGATGCCGGACACCATCGAGTTGCAGAACGCCGCATAGACCAGCAGCAGGATGACCAACTTGTCGATGATGCTGGTGTAGCGTTTGTATCGTCCGAAAAAGCCGGCCAGCCAACGCCGCAGGAACTGCCCCAGCACCAGCGGCAGCAGCAACATCAGGCACAGGTCGAGCAAGGTTGACCCCAGGTCGATGCCCCCGGCGCCACTGCCGACGACGAAACTGACCAGCAACGGTGTCAGGAAAATTCCCAGTACGCTGGACAGGCTCGCGTTGAGAATCGCCGCTGGCACGTTACCTTTCGCACTGCCGGTCAGGGCCACCGAGGAAGAGATCGTCGAGGGCAGGGCGCAGAGGTAGAAGAACCCCAGCATCAGCAGCGCCGGCACATGGCTGCCCAGCAACCAGTTGCTGAGTAGCCAGATCAATGGGAACACGCCAAAGGTGAAACCCTGCACCATCGCATGCAGCCGGATGTTCTTCAGGCCGTGGCGGATCTGCTCGCCGGACAGGTTGACCCCGTGCAGGAAGAACACCACGAAGATGCCGATGTTGACCACCCATTCGGCATGCATGGCACCGCCCGTGGCGCCAAAGGTCGGGAAGAAATACGCCAACAGCGTGGCGAGCAACATGCCGCACAGGAACCAGTCGGTTATCAGGCGTTTGAGGTGTCTGAAAATATGCATAGGGCACCGCAAGTTGTAAGAAAAGTCGACTTAGCCTAACGTCGTCACCATCAGTCGTCTTGCGACATAAGGCCAATCAATGCCGACTAACGGACATCAGCAACTGGAACGCCATATCCCCGACCTAGCGCAATTGCCGAGGCCGCTGTACGCCCGTGTCGAAAGCCTGAGTGCCGGTTCCTGGACCCAAGCCCATCGTCATGATTGGGTGCAATTTTCCTACGCCATTAGCGGGGTTCTTGGCGTACACACCGCCGCCGGCAGTTTTTTTGCCCCGCCACAACGGGGCATCTGGATTCCGGCGGACCTGGAGCACCAGGTGGTGACCTCCACCCGGGCGGAAATGCGCAGCCTGTACGTCCATCGCCACGCTTGCCCCTGGGCCGATGAGCGCTGTCGGGTGCTGGAGGTCACGCCGCTGGCCCGTGAACTGATCAAGGTGTTCTGTCAGCTGCCGGTCGATTATCCCCAGGGTGATACCCAGGAAGAACGGCTGGTGCAGGTGCTGCTGGATCAGTTGGCGACGCTGCCGGAGGTGGGATTTTCCCTGCCGCTGCCGCGACATGCCCGCTTGCTGGCGCTGTGCAACGAATTGATCGAACAGCCCGAACAGAACGTCACCTTGCATGTTTGGTCCGAGCGTCTGGGCACGTCGGAAAAAACCCTGATGCGCCTGTTCCAGCGCGAGACCGGCCTGAGCTTTCGGGCCTGGCGTCAGCGCATGCGTTTGTTGTCGTCCCTGGGCTCGTTGGAGAAAGGCGACAGCGTTACCAGCGCCGCGTTGTCCTGTGGGTATGATTCAACGTCCGCGTTCATTGCCGCGTTCAAGGGGATGTTCGGGTTTACCCCGGGGGAGTTGTTCAAGCATTGAGTCGCCACACTGGCCTACGGCGGCTGTAGGCATGGCTGTCAGCTCTTGTCGCAAATACCTGGGCATTCAGTTGCCAACGCCAGGTCCGGTCTCGGCTATGATTTGGCGCGGTCGATAATCCGGCACAGTGTGTGCATCACCGGTTCATAGGTCGGCAACCCCTCCCCGTGGAGCAAGGATTGCCGTATAACGACTGTCATTCGCGTGTTTGGTAATAAAGGACCCACAATAAAAGCTGATGAAGACTCCAAAACGCATTGAACCCCTGATCGAGGACGGTCTGGTCGACGAGGTGCTGCGCCCACTCATGAGTGGTAAAGAAGCAGCTGTTTATGTGGTGCGCTGCGGCAACGAGCTACGTTGCGCGAAGGTCTACAAGGAGGCGAACAAGCGAAGTTTTCGTCAGGCGGCCGAATATCAGGAAGGCCGCAAGGTGCGCAACAGCCGTCAGGCCCGGGCCATGGCCAAGGGCTCGAAGTTCGGGCGCAAGGAAACCGAGGACGCCTGGCAGAACGCCGAAGTGGCGGCCCTGTTTCGCCTGGCGAGCGCTGGTGTGCGTGTGCCCAAGCCGTACGACTTCCTCGAAGGCGTGCTGCTGATGGAACTGGTGGCCGACGAGTATGGCGATGCGGCACCGCGTCTGAACGATGTGGTGCTGGAGCCTGACCAGGCCCGTGAATATCACGCCTATCTGATTTCCCAAATCGTGTTGATGCTGTGTACCGGTCTGGTGCATGGTGACCTGTCGGAGTTCAACGTCCTGCTCACGCCAACGGGGCCGGTGATCATCGACCTGCCACAAGCCGTGGATGCCGCGGGTAACAACCATGCCTTCAGCATGTTGGAGCGGGACGTGGGCAATATGGCGTCCTACTTCGGCCGGTTCGCCCCGGAGCTCAAGCGCACCAAGTACGCGAAGGAAATGTGGGCACTGTACGAAGCCGGCACCCTGCACCCGGCCAGCGTGCTGACCGGCGAGTTCGACGAGCCGGAAGAACTGGCGGATGTCGGCGGGATCATGCGTGAAATCGAGGCTGCACGCCTGGACGAAGAACGCCGCCAGGCGGTCCGCGCCGCCGACGATGCACCACCCGGAAAGACCGAAGAACCACCGCCGCCATGGATGCAATGATCGGTTGAACAAAAACCCGGCCAATGGCCGGGTTTTTTGTGGGCACCAAAAGCGGCCCCCACCGCCAATCCTCTGTGGCACAGAACCCTGTGGGAGCGAGCTTGCTCGCGATAGCGGTGGTTCAGCTTGCATGGATGTTGAATGTGCCGCCGTCTTCGCGAGCAAGCTCGCTCCCACAGAGGTTTTGTGTTGGAGCTCGAATCTGATGTCCCCCACCAAGCCCCCTGTGGGAGCGAGCCTGCTCGCGAAAGCGATGGATCAGCTTGCATGGATGTTGAATGTGCCGCCGTCTTCGCGAGCAGGCTCGCTCCCACAGGGGATTGGCGGTTGGCATCAATTCTTACAGCACCCCGACGCCAGTTCCTTGAGGATCGGACAATCCGGGCGGTGGTCGCCGTGGCAATGTTCGACCAGGTCTTGCAGGGTGTCGCGCAGTTCGGCCAGCTCGCGGATTTTCTGGTTCAGCTCATCGATGTGTTGCCGGGCCAGGGCCTTGACGTCGGCGCTGGCGCGTTGGCGGTCTTGCCAGAGGGTCAGCAGTTTGCCGACCTCTTCCAGGGAAAATCCCAAGTCGCGGGAGCGCTTGATGAACGCCAGGGTGTGCAGGTCATCGGTGCCGTAGATTCGGTAACCGCTGTCGGTACGATGTGCAGCCTTGAGCAGGCCGATGGATTCGTAATAACGGATCATCTTCGCGCTCAGGCCGCTCTGTCGGGCCGCTTGGCCGATGTTCATCGCTTGTCCTCCAATGGCTTGGGTGTCCAGAACTTCAACAGTAACGCATTGCTCACCACGCTGACGCTCGACAGCGCCATGGCCGCGCCGGCCAGCACCGGGTTGAGAAAACCGAACGCCGCCAGGGGGATGCCGATCAGGTTATAGATAAACGCCCAGAACAGGTTCTGGCGGATCTTGGCGTAGGTCTTGCGGCTGATGTCCAGCGCCGCCGGCACCAGGCGCGGATCGCCGCGCATGAGGGTGATACCCGCGGCATGCATCGCCACATCGGTGCCGCCGCCCATGGCAATGCCAATGTCGGCGGCGGCCAGGGCCGGTGCGTCGTTGATGCCGTCGCCCACCATCGCCACCACCGAATGGCGCTTCAATTGTTGGACGATGGCGGATTTATCCGCCGGCAGTACCTCGGCGTGGACATTGGAAATCTCCAGCGCCTGGGCCACTACTCGGGCGCTGCCTTGGTTGTCGCCGGTGAGCAGGTGGCTGGCGATATGCTGTTCATCCAAGGCCTGTACGGCTGCCAGGGCACCAGGCTTGAGGGTGTCACCGAAGGCAAACAGGCCTAGCACCCGCGGCACTGCGCCTTGTTCGATCAGCCAGGACAACGTGCGCCCTTCGGTTTCCCAAACCTGTGCGGATTCGGCCAGCGAACCGGGGTTCAGGCCCCGTTCTTCAAGCAGGCGACGATTGCCCAAGGCCAGGCGGCGCCCGTCGAGGCTACCGGCAATGCCGCGTCCGGCCAGGGACTGGCTGTCGCTGACATCCGGCACGTGCAGGTCGCGCTCGGCGCAGGCATCCAGTACCGCTTTGGCCAGCGGATGTTCGCTGCCGCGTTGCAGCGCCCCGGCCATTTTCAGCAGCGCGTCCTCGTCGCCGTCGAGGGCGGTCAGGTGGGCGATGCGGGGCGTGCCGGAGGTCAGGGTGCCGGTCTTGTCGAACACCACGGTCGTGACTTCATGGGCGCGCTCCAAGGCCTCGGCGTCCTTGATCAGAATCCCGTGGCGCGCAGCCACACCGGTGCCAGCCATGATCGCCGTGGGGGTCGCCAGGCCCAAGGCGCAGGGGCAGGCGATTACCAGCACCGCAACGGCGTTGATCAGTGCGGTTTCCAGTGGGGCTCCGTACAGCCACCAGCCGATCAATGTCGCCAGGGCCAGCACCAGCACCACCGGCACGAAGACCTGGCTGACTTTATCCACCAGTTTCTGAATCGGCGCCTTGGTGGCCTGGGCGTCTTCCACCAGGCGGATGATGCGCGCCAGAACGGTTTCGGCGCCCAAGGCTTGCGTGCGGATCAGCAACCGGCCTTCGCCATTGATAGCGCCACCAGTGACTTTGTCGCCGGGCTGCTTGGGCACCGGCAGGCTTTCGCCGCTGATCAGCGCTTCGTCGGCATGGCTCTGGCCTTCCAGCACTTCACCGTCCACCGGGAAGCGTTCGCCGGGCTTGACCAGCACCCGGTCATTCAAGCGCAGGGCGCTGATAGCAACGTCCCGCTCCTGGCCATCGATCACCTGGATCGCCCGCTCCGGGCGCAAGGCTTCGAGGGCGCGGATGGCGCTGGCGGTCTGGCGCTTGGCGCGGCTTTCCAGGTATTTGCCGAGCAGCACCAGGGCAATCACCACCGCCGAGGCCTCGAAATACAGGTGCGGCATGCTGCCGGGACGGGCGATCGCCCATTCATACACGCTCAAGCCATAGCCGGCGCTGGTACCCAGGGCCACCAGCAGGTCCATGTTCCCGGCACCGGCCCGCACGGCCTTGAAGGCGGCGACGTAGAACCGCGCGCCGAAGATGAATTGCACCGGCGTCGCCAGGGCGAACTGCACCCAGGCCGGAAGCATCCAATGCACGCCGAACGGCTGCAGCAACATGGGCAGCACCAACGGCACGGACAGCAGGATCGCCAGCACCAGCGTCAGGCGTTCACGATTCAGGCGGTTGCCCTGGGTATCGGCGGCCTGCTCGGCCTGCCAGACCGTGGCGTCGTAGCCAGCACGCTTGACCGCATCGATCAGGGTTTGTGCATCCACGTGGCCGAGCAGTTCGAGGTGAGCCCGCTCGTTGGCCAGATTGACGTTGACGTTGTTCACGCCATCGACCTTGCCCAGGGCGCGTTCGACCCGACCGACACAGGAGGCGCAGGTCATCCCTTCGATGTACAACTCCAGGGTCTGCACGGGAACGCTATAGCCGGCCTGTTCGACGGCCTGCTTCAAGGCCGGCAGGCTGCCTTCGGGGCCCTGGACTCGGGCCAGTTCCGTCGCCAGGTTGACGCTGACAGCACGGGTACCGGCGACTTTGCTCAAGGCTCGCTCGACCCGCCCGGCGCAACTGGCACAGGTCATCCCGGCAATGGGTAGATCGAACGTGGTGGATTCGGGCATGGGGCAGGCTCCCTGTAGTGAATGACTACAGGATCAACCTTGCCATGCTGGCAAGGTCAAGCGCCAATCCAAAAGCTGATGCTGAGCTTGTGTGGGAGCGAGCTTGCTCGCGATAGCGGTAGGTCAGTCGACAGCAATATTGGCTGTCAGGCCGCCATCGCGAGCAAGCTCGCTCCCACAGGGGCTGGCAACCCCAAGATGGGTGTTTCAGTAACCGAGCCCAGCCTGCTTGAGGTACATGCCTTCCTGGCTCATGGCGATGCGGAACTTCAAGATGTCACCGGCCTTGAGGGTGATGTTCTGAGACCCTGGCGCGAGCATGCCCGGGTTGCACCCCGGCGCTTGTCCGGGCAGCAATTTCAGGCGCAAGGAGAATTGACCCGGCGGCAGGTTGAACGAGGTGCTTTGCTCCTGGAACAGCCGGGCCGAGAGTTGATCCTGGATGTAGATGCCGATCTCGCAATTGGTCGACACCTCCAGGCGCTCGCGGGAAATGATCAACACGCCATAGTCTTCGCCGGCGGCCGAGGCCTGGGAGGCCACCGCTGAAAGACCGAGCATGCAAAACAGGCTGAACGCTGACCAGCGCATGGCTGAACCTCCGGTGTGAAATCCTTGATGTGTGCAGCTTGGCTGAGGGCGATGCCGATTGCCAGCCCGGCAGTTTTTGTCAGAACTTGACCTTTCCATCGTGGCAAGCTTGAGACTGTCGGCAACCTCAATCCCAAGGAGTCATCCCATGCAAATTTTTAATGTCGAGGGCATGTCCTGCGGTCACTGCGTCAAGGCCATCACCCAGGCGGTCCAGGCCAAGGATCCGGCGGCTGACGTGCGCGTCGACCTGGGCGCCAAGACCGTCCAGGTCCAGAGTTCGTTGCCGGCCGATGCCGTGGTCGCGGCCATCAAGGAAGAGGGATATGGGATCAGTGTGGCTTGAGTTTTTTTAATCGTTAGCGACCTATCGGAATGTTCAAGTGCGCCCGGCACGGCTAGACTGTCGGGCTGTCGAACGACGCCTGAGCTGGACGCCCGATGAACCTCCGTACGATTCTGATTCTTGGCGCCTTGAGCGCTTTCGGTCCCTTGGCGATCGATTTCTACCTGCCCGCCTTTCCGGCGATGGCCACGGCCTTCGGTACTGACGAAAAACACATCCAGCTGACCCTGGCGGCCTATTTCCTCGGCTTGTCCATCGGGCAACTGGCCTATGGACCGGTGGCGGACCGCTTCGGACGGCGCATTCCGTTGCTGATGGGCGTCGGCTTGTTCACCCTGGCGTCCCTGGCCTGCGCCTATGCGCCGAACCTCGAATGGCTGATTGGCGCTCGCTTCGTCCAGGCCTTGGGCGGCTGCGCCGGGATGGTGATTTCCCGAGCGGTGGTCAGTGACAAATGCGACGCGGTGGGCTCGGCGAAGGTGTTTTCGCAATTGATGCTGGTGATGGGCCTGGCGCCGATTCTCGCGCCGATGCTGGGTGGGTTGCTGGTGAACCTGCATGGCTGGCAGTCGATCTTCATTGCCCTGACCGTGTTCAGCGCATTGGCGTCGACGGCGGTGGCCTTGTGGCTGCCGGAAAGCCTGCCGGACGATGTACCTCGGCAACCGTTGTCGGGGGCGTTGCGCCAGTACGGCCGGTTATTGACCGACGCCGTCTACCTCGGCCATGCACTGACGGGGGGCATCGCTATCGCTGGGATGTTTGCCTACATCGCCGGTTCGCCTTTCGTCTTCATCAAGCTCTACGGTGTACCGGCCGAACATTTCGGTTGGCTGTTCGGCACCAACGCGGCGGGCTTCATCCTGGTTGCCCAGGTCAACGCCCGGTTGCTGTCCAAGCGCGGCCCGGCGTTCCTGTTGAACCGCGCGGTATGGGTCTACCTGGGGGCGGGGCTGAGCCTGCTGGCGGTCAGTTCATTGCAGCCGGCGCAGTTGTGGCCGCTGCTGGTCCCACTGTTTATCTGCATCGCCAGCCTGGGTTGCATCCTTCCCAATGCCTCGGCCTGCGCCATGAACGGGCAGGGCGCCCGGGCCGGCAGTGCCTCGGCGATGCTGGGATGCCTGCAGTTTTCCGTGGCCGCCGGGGCAGCCGCGTTGGTGGCGGCGCTGCATGACGGCACCGCGGTGCCAATGGCGCTGGTCATTAGCCTTTGCGGGCTGTTGGTGGTGAGCGCAGCGATGCTGACTCGTCGCCTGCAAAACGCCCGAGCACTGGTCCAGGCCAGTCGCGAAGGCTGACTCAGCCGGCTGCGCGCTGCTGTTGTTCGGGGAAACGATGGGGCGCGTGGATCCGCGCCTGCAAGGTCGTGGCAAAAGCCTGGGCTTCGGTCTCGGTACGGAAGGTGACGACGTGCTGGTCAAGACGCACTTGCCATTGGGATTTTGCCACTTCTTTTATCAGGATCTTCATTGCTGACCTCCTCACGAAAAGATTGCGTTGCAAAGGCCTCGAGTGTAGACCCGAATGTGCTCGCATTTGTGACAAGGATCAACTCTCAGACTGACGGTTAGTCGCCGGCTAATGATGCAGTCACTGTGGCGAGGGAGCTTGCTCCCGCTTGGGTGCGCAGCGCCCACATTGGGGCTGCTTCGCAACCCAGCGGGAGCAAGCTCCCTCGCCACGGGATTGTTAGCGGGGCGACCGCCGTGTTCGGTCAGAAGCCCTCGAGCACAATCTTGCCCTTGGCCTGGCCGCTTTCCAGCAAGGCATGGGCCCGGCGCAGGTTTTCGGCGTTGATGGTGCCGAAATGCTCGCCCACCGTGCTCTTCAGCGTGCCGGCGTCGATCAGGGCGGCCACGCGGTTGAGCAGCTTGTGCTGTTCAAGCATATCGGCCGTTTCGAACAGCGAGCGGGTGTACATGAATTCCCAATGCAGCGACAGGCTCTTGCGCTTGAGCTTGGTCACGTCCAGCGCCTTGGGGTCGTCGATCAGCGCCAACTTGCCCTGGGGCGCGAGGGCTTCGACCAGTTGGTCCAGATGCTGGTCGGTCTGGGTCAGGCTGGCGACGTGAGTCACCTGGGGCTGGCCCGCTTCTTTCAACACTTCGCTCAAGGGGCGGCTGTGGTCGATCACCAGGTCGGCACCGAGGCTGCGTACCCATTCCTGGGTTTGCGCACGGGACGCGGTGCCAATCACCTTCAACCCGGTGAGTTGGTGGGCCAGTTGCGTCAGGATCGAACCCACGCCTCCCGCCGCGCCGACGATCAACAGGCTCTGGCCCTGGTCATCCTGGCCTTCCTGGATGCGCAGGCGCTCGAACAACAATTCCCAAGCGGTGATGGCCGTCAGCGGCAGCGCCGCGGCGTCGGCGAAACCAAGGGTCTTGGGCATGTGGCCGACGATGCGTTCATCCACCACATGCCGCTCGCTGTTGCCACCGGCCCGGGCGATGGAACCGGCGTAGAACACCATGTCCCCGGCCTTGAACAGCGTGACCTCGCTGCCGACTGCCTTGACCACGCCGGCCACGTCCCAGCCCAGCACCTTGGCGGCGCCACTTTCGGGCTGGACGTTCTGGCGGACCTTGGTGTCCACCGGATTGACCGAAATGGCCTTGACCTCCACCAGCAGGTCCCGGGGACCTGCGACCGGTTCCGGCAGCTCGATGTCCTGGAGCGATTGCGGGTCGGTGATGGGCAACGAATGGTAGTAGGCGATGGCTTTCATGAAGCGGCTCCGTGAGGTGAGTTTCGATGAAGGCCATGTTTAGCTATTTATCACCGAGATAAAACCGGCTAAAACAACAGGCTCTTTCAATAATATTTTGATAATGGAGTCGTCATGCTTCGCTTCGATGACTTGCAATTGTTTGTCCGGGCGGCGGACCTGGGCAGTCTCTCGGCGGCAGCCAGGGTCATGGACCTGTCGGCGGCGGTGGCCAGTGCCGCGTTGAAACGGATCGAGCAGCACCTCGGTGCGCGGCTGTTGGCCCGTTCCACCCGCAGCCTGCGCCTGACGGCTGAAGGCGAGGGGTTTCTCGAATACGCCCGTGCCGCGTTGAGCAGTCTCGACGAAGGCCGGCGCTTATTGACCAGCGGCCAGGACCAAGTCAGCGGGGTATTGCAGTTGTCCGCGCCCTCGGACCTGGGGCGCAACCTGCTGTTGCCCTGGCTGGATGGGTTCCAGCGCGAGCATCCCGGGCTGACGGTGCGGCTGCTGCTGGGCGATCGCATGGCCGACCTGTTCAAGCAGCCGGTGGACATCGCCCTGCGTTATGGCGAGCCGGAAGATTCAAGCCTGGTGGCCTTGCCCGTCGCCCCGGATAACCGTCGAGTGCTGTGTGCGTCGCCAGACTATCTGGCGCGCCAGGGTGAACCTTATCAGTTGGAGCAACTGGCCCAGCACAACTGCCTGTTGTACATGCTGGGCAGCCGGGTCCATGACCGATGGGTTTTTCATGACGGCAAACGGGAGGTGAGCCTCACCGTCAGCGGCGATCGCTTCAGTGATGACGCCGATGTGGTGCGCCGCTGGGCGGTGGCGGGGGCCGGGATCGCCTACAAATCGTGGCTGGATGTGTCCACCGACGTACTGGCCGGGCGCTTGAAAATCCTCTTGCCGCACCTGCAATGCGAGCGTGCGCCCCTCAATCTGCTGTGTGCCCACCGGGCGCAATTGAGCAAACCCATCAACCTTTTGCGGGACATGCTCCGGGACCGCTGCGGTGAGTTGACGGCTCGATTTCCACTCCCGGCGGGGGCGGGCCATTAGTCGCACGCAAATAGAGACTTTTCCCTCATGAACAATCGCCTCCAAAGGTTTCCGGAGGACAGGAAAGCGCGGTCACCGCGCTTATACTAGCGACCGCCTGCGCCAGAGCAGTAGACGAATGATTCAACAGGGAGTGAATACATGGAACATGCACCTTGCATCAGCCAGATCGCCACGCTGCTGGCTGACCCCAAGCGCAGCGCAATGATGTGGGCCTTGATGGACGGCACGGCCCGCCAGGCCGAGGAGCTGGCGTTGCTCGCCGGATTGTCGCCGTCCTCGGCCAATGCGCACCTGGGGCGCTTGTCCGCGGGAGGTCTGTTGAAAGTCGAAGCTCGGGGTCGCAAGCGGTTTTTCCGCCTGGCCGCGCCTGAAATCGGCGCCGCCGTCGAAGCGCTGGCCAGCGCGACCCTGGTCAGTACGCCACGGCAGATTCCGGAGGTCTTCAAGCGCCGGGTCATGCCGACCAAGACCCCGTCGGCCCCTGCTTCGTTGATGCGGGCCAGGCTGTGCGACGACCACCTGGGGGGAACCCTGGCGGCCGACCTCTACCAGCGCCTGCTGGACGCCGGATGGATCGAGCAGTTCGAACAGCGGGTGATCGTCACGCACAAGGGTGCCAATCAACTGGCCGAGCGGGGCTTATTCGTCCAGGCCCTGGCTTATCGCAATGCCCGTATCGCGTGCCCCTGCCCGGACTGGAGCGAGCGTCGTCCGCACCTGGGTGGCGCGCTGGGGGCGGCGTTGCTGCAACTGTTCATGCAGTCAGGTTGGCTGGCCTTGCCCAACGATTCGCGGGCCTTGCAGGTGACGACGCTCGGCCAGCAGGAAATCCATCGGTTCGCCCGGCAGGATGCCGTGGAGATGGCGTTCTAGGGAACTGCCTGGCGCGTCGTTCAGGGCTGTCGACAGGTCGTATTCAGCAATAGCCTCTCGCAAGGTTCGCGCACACTCGGTCCGGGGAATTTTCGGATTGGGGAGGCAGCATGGACACTCACGGTTACAGCGCGGCGGAACGCCTGGAGCGGTTACCCATCAGTGGGTATCACCGGGTGATTTTCATCATCATCGCCCTGGCGTTTTTCTTCGACTCGATGGACCTGGCGATGATGACGTTCCTGCTGGGCTCGATCAAAACCGAGTTCGGCCTGAGCACCGCCCAGGCCGGTTTGCTCGCCAGCTCCAGCTTCTTCGGCATGGTGCTGGGGGCGTCGCTGTCGGGCATGCTGGCCGACCGGTTCGGGCGCAAGCCGGTGTTCCAGTGGAGCATCGTGTTGTGGGGCATTGCCAGTTACCTGTGCTCCACCGCCCAGGATGTCGAGACCTTGACACTGTTTCGCGTCCTGCTGGGTATCGGCATGGGCATGGAGTTTCCGATTGCCCAGTCGATGCTGTCGGAGTTGATCCCGGCCAAGCGTCGAGGGCGCTACATCGCCTTGATGGACGGCTTTTGGCCCCTGGGCTTCGTGGCGGCGGGGGTGCTGTCGTATTTCCTGCTGCCGGTGATCGGCTGGCGCGACATCTTCCTGGTGCTGGCGGTGCCGGCAGTGTTTGTCCTGGCGATTCGCTTTTTCATTCCCGAGTCGCCGCGCTGGCTGGAACAGGCCGGTCGGGGTGACGAAGCGGACGCAGTGCTCAAGCGGATCGAAGACAAGGTCCGGACCTCGCTGGGACGTCGCGATCTGCCGGAGCCGATCCGCCTGCCAAGGGTGGAGAGTGTGCCGGGCAATTTCTTTTCGGCCCTGGCGCAGATCTGGTCGCCGCTGTATCGCCAGCGCACGATGATGATCTGGAGCGTCTGGTTCTTTGCCTTGCTCGGTTTTTATGGCCTGACGTCCTGGCTCAGCGCACTGTTGCAGCAGTCGGGGTTCGCCGTGACCCAGTCGGTGTATTACACCGTGCTGATTTCCCTGGGCGGGATTCCCGGCTTCCTGATGGCGGCCTGGCTGGTGGAGCATTGGGGACGCAAGCCGGTGTGCATCATCACGTTGCTGGGCGGCGGGGTGATGGCGTTTCTGTATGGGCAGAGCGCGGTGTTTGGCGGCAACGTCGGGCTGCTGATCGGCACCGGGCTGCTGATGCAGTTTTTCCTGTTCGGCATGTGGGCGGTGCTCTACACCTACACGCCGGAGTTGTACCCGACTTCGGCCAGGGCCACGGGCTCGGGTTTTGCTTCGGCGGTGGGGCGTATCGGTTCGCTGCTCGGCCCCTTGGTGACCGGCCTGGTGTTTCCCATCACCGGCCAGGGCGGCGTATTCGCCCTGGGCGCGCTGTGCTTCGCCGTGGCGGCGGGGGTGGTCTGGTTGTTCGGGATGGAAACCCGGGGCAAGACGCTGGAAGAGCTGAGCGAAGCGAACGCCACTGACTAAACACAATCCCCTGTGGGAGCGAGCTTGCTCGCGATAGCGGTTCGGCATTCAATATCGATGTCGCCTGATTGACCGCCATCGCGAGCAAGCTCGCTCCCACAATTGGATCTGCGTCCAACCGTGAACTTGCAGGCGATCAAAAAACTGTGGGAGCGAGCTTGCTCGCGAAGGCGGAGTGTCAGTCAACATCGATGTTGAATGTACCGCCGTCTTCGCGAGCAAGCTGACTCCCACCGGGGTTGATCGTTGGGGTTAGGGTTTTACCAGTCGCGCATCCAGGCTGTTCTGCGCCAGGCGCTTGGCCTGGTCCTGGGTCATGCCCAGGTGGGTGTGCAGGGCGTGGAAGTTTTCGGTGACGTAGCCGTCGAAGTACGCCGGGTCATCGGAGTTCACCGTCACCTTCACGCCGCGCTCGAGCATGTCGAGGATGTTGTGTTGCGACATGTCGTCGAACACGCACAGCTTGGTGTTTGACAGCGGGCACACGGTCAATGGAATCTGTTCGTCGATGATCCGCTGCATCAGCCGCTCATCTTCGATGGCCCGCACACCATGGTCGATGCGCTGGATCTTCAGCAGGTCCAGGGCTTGCCAAATGTACTCGGGCGGGCCTTCTTCGCCGGCGTGGGCAACGGTCAGGAAACCCTCGTTGCGTGCGCGGTCGAATACGCGCTGGAACTTGCTCGGTGGATGGCCCATCTCCGAACTGTCCAGGCCCACGGCCACGAAGGCGTCGCGGAACGGCAGCGCCTGGTCGAGGGTTTTCTCGGCTTGTTCTTCGCTCAGGTGACGCAGGAAGCTCAGGATCAGGCCGCTGGTGATGCCCAGTTGTTGCTCACCGTCCTTGAGGGCGGCGGCGATGCCGTTGAGCACCACTTCGAATGGGACGCCACGGTCGGTGTGGGTCTGCGGGTCGAAGAACGGTTCGGTGTGGATCACATTCTGCGCCTTGCACCGCAACAGGTAGGCCCAGGTCAGGTCGTAGAAATCCTGGGAGGTGCGCAGCACATCGGCGCCCTGGTAATAGAGGTCGAGAAATTCCTGCAGGTTGTTGAAGGCATAGGCCTTGCGCAGGGTATCGACGTCGTTCCACGGCAGGGCGATCTTGTTGCGTTCGGCCAGGGCGAACAGCAGCTCGGGCTCCAGCGAGCCTTCCAGGTGCAGGTGCAGTTCAGCCTTCGGCAGGGCGTTGAGCCAGTCGTACATGGTCTTTTTCTCATCAGCGAATCGATGGCGGCCATTCTACAGGGGGCTGGCCGCCCTGTCGGGTAAAACCTGACCGGCTGATCCACTACACGGCCTGGGGCTCCCGCCGGTAAGCATAGGTGTCGGCGAAGCGCGACAGCAGGAATTCGGCGCAGGTCGTCGTTGGGTACTTGGGTGGGTGGGTGTCATCCTGGCAACCGGGCAGGCACTGGATCAGCGTGTCGGGGTGCGGCTCGGCAAAGAATGGCATCGAATAGCGGTCCACTCCCAGCGGGCTGATCACCCGATGCGGCGTGGACAGGTAACGGTCGTTGCTCCAGCGCGCCATCATGTCGCCGAGGTTGACCACGAAGGTGCCATCGATGGGCGGCGCGTCGATCCACTGGCCATTGACGTTGCGCACTTGCAGGCCACCGGCGGCGTCCTGGTAGAGCAGGGTGATGCAACCGTAGTCGGTATGGGCGCCAGCACCTTGCTGTTCGGCGCAACTGGCGGTGTCGCGGGGCGGGTAATGGATCAGGCGCAGCACGCTCGCCGGTTCGTTGAAGCGCGTGTCGAAAAAGTCCCGTTCGATGCCCAGGGCCAGGGTCATGGCCCGCAGCAGGGTTTGCGCAAGCGCTTGCATGTCACGGTAATGCTGCTCCATCAAGGCTTGCCAGCCGCTCAGGTCTGGGTGGCGGTTGGGGCCGCGCAACGGTTTTTCCACCAGCACCTCGGGGTGATCGGCCGGCAGATGCAGGCCCATGTCGAAGGTTTCCTTCAGGTCGCTGGGCTTGGTCGGGTCCAGTTGTTCCGTGGCGACGGCGCCATAGCCACGATGGTGGCGGGTCTGAGTGATGTCGATCTTGAGTTTTTCTTCGACGGGCAGGGCGAAGAAGCGTTGGGCATTGCCCAGCACCTCGGCGATGCGCGCCGGGCTGATGGGGTGGCCCTTGATGTAGAAGAAGCCCCACTGACGGCAGGCGCGGTCGATCTGCTCGGCGACGCCTTGCCAGGCGTCGGGCTCATTGCCGTAGAGCGGGCCGATGTCGATGATGGGCAGGCTGTTCATGCGGCTTTCCAGATTTGAAATAAGGGCCTCTGTGGGAGCGAGCTTGCTCGCGATAGCGGTATGTCAGCCAATACAGATATGGATGTCAGTCCGCAATCGCGAGCAAGCTCGCTCCCACAATGGGTATTGGGTTGGGCTTGGCAGTTACTTGGGAATCTCAGCCTTCATCCCTTCGACGTAATAATTCATCGACGCCAGTTCCGCGTTGGTGGCGCTTACGCCCGCGGGGATTTTCTCGACGCCGGCCTGGTCCTTGATCGGGCCGGTGAATGGGTGGAAAGCACCGCTCTCGATGTCGGCGATGATCTGCTCGGCTTCGCCCTTGACCGCTGCCGGCACCAGGTCGCTGATCGGCAGTTTCACCGTGCCTTCCTTCAGGCCACCCCAGTAGTCCTGGGATTTCCAGTTGTGGTCAAGCACGCTCTGGGTCGCCTGGATGTAATGCGGGCCCCAGTCATTGACGATGGAGGTCAGCACCGCCTTGGGCCCGAAATGGGCCATGTCCGAAGCGTAGCCCACCGCATAGACGCCGCGGCGTTCGGCGGCCTGGATCGGCGCCGGGCTGTCGGTGTGCTGGAATACGACGTCGACGCCCTGGTCGATCAGCGCGTTGGCGGCGTCGGCTTCCTTGCCCGGGTCGAACCAGGAATTGACCCACACCACTTTGATTTCGGTGCCGGGGTTGTATTTGTTCAGGGCCAGTTGGATGGCGTTGATGTCGCGGATGACTTCCGGGATCGGGAACGAGGCGACGTAGCCGATCTTCTTGGTCTTGGTCATCTTGGCCGCGAGGAAGCCGCCGACGTAGCGACCCTCATAGGTGCGAGCCAGGTAGGTGCCGAGGTTCTTGTCCTGCTTGTAGCCGGTGGCGTGTTCGAAGATGACCTTGGGAAACTGCTTGGCGACCTTCAGCGTCGGGTTCATGTAGCCGAAGGACGTGGTGAAGATCAGGTCGTACTTGTCCTTGGCCATGTTACGGATCACCCGCTCGGCGTCGGCCCCCTCCGGTACGTTTTCCACGTAGTGGGTGGTGATCTGCTCGCCGAACTTCGCCGCCAGTTCCTTGCGCCCTTGTTCATGCTGATAGGTCCAGCCGTGGTCGCCGATGGGGCCGATGTAGACGAAGCCGACCTTCAGCGGGTCGGCGGCACTGGCATTCAGGCCGGCGCCCAGGCCGACGGCCGCGACGACGGCGCAAAGCAATTTCTTCAAGGGGCGTTTGTGCATGAACTCGAACTCCATTTTGTTGTGAGGTTGGCTGTGCAGCAGCAATGCAAAATGCTGACCAACAGGACAACTAATCGACACGACCTTCTTGTGGCGAGGGAGCTTGCTCCCGCTGGGCTGCGCAGCGGCCCTGTTTTTTACGGTTGCTTCGCAACCGAGCGGGAGCAAGCTCCCTCGCCACAGGTTCTACATCCGCATAACCTGTGGGAGCGAGCTTGCTCGCGATGAGGCCCTTGAGAACAATAAAGGTGCACCTGCCAGCCACTCGCCACCCCCTGGTGCGTCACAATCGGACGAAACGTTCGCGTCCCCCCACAGTCAGTAACTCATGACCCGTTCACAGTGACAGGCCCGCGATGCTCACTTTGATCAAGCAAGAAAAACTGCTGTTGCTGGCGCTGGCCGCCGTATGTGTCGCCTATCCGCTGGAGCACTGGCTGCTGGGCAGCGGGCAGTTGGTGGCGTTGATCGGCGGCCTGGTCCTGATCGGTTTCATCGTCGCGGCCTCCATGCGCGTGGCCCATCACGCCGAGCTGCTGGCGGAAAAGGTCGGTGATCCTTACGGCACCATGATCCTCACCTTGTCGGCGGTGCTGGTGGAAGTGGTGATCCTGGCGATCATGATGAACAACGAAGCCTCGTCGACGCTGGTGCGGGACACGATCTACTCGGCGGTGATGCTCGACATCAATGGCATCCTCGGGCTCGCGGCGTTGATGGGCGGGATCAAGCATGGCGAGCAGGTCTACAACGACGATTCGGCGCGCACCTACAGCGTGATGATTCTCACGGCCATGGGCGTGTCGATGGTGGTGCCGGAGTTCATCCCCCGGGATAGTTGGAAAACCTATTCTGCCTTCACCATCGGCGCGATGATCGTGTTGTACACGCTGTTCCTGCGCATGCAGGTCGGGCCCCACAGTTACTTCTTCAGCTACAGCTACCCGGAAAAGCGCCGCAAGAAAGAACCGGTGGAAAACGAACCGGAACCCATCAGCCTGACGATCTCCATCAGTGCGCTGGTGTTTGGCGTGGTGGTGATCGGTGCGTTGGCTGAAGTGATGTCCAAGGCCATCGACCTGGGGCTGGAAGGTTCGGGGGCTCCGCCGGTGGTCACGGCGATCCTGGTGGCGGCGATCTCCGCCGCGCCGGAAATCCTCACCGCCCTGCGCGCGGCCCTCGCCAATCGTATGCAGGCGGTGGTGAACATCGCGCTGGGGGCTTCGTTGTCCACCGTGATCCTCACCGTGCCGGTGATGGAAGCCATGGCCCTCTACACCGGCCAGCCTTTCCAGATGGCGATGACCCCGGTGCAGACGGTGATGATTTTTATCACCCTGATCGTCTGCGCGATCAACCTCAACGATGGTGAAACCAATGCCATCGAAGGCATGACGCATTTTGTGTTGTTCGCGACGTTTATCATGTTGTCCCTGCTGGGCCTCTGAGCCCAGCACCATCCCCCTTGTGGGAGCGAGCTTGCTCGCGATGGCGCCAGACAAACAGCATTGAAGTTGAATGTCAGGCCGCTATCGCAAGCAAGCTCGCTCCCACAGGGGATTTGGGTTGGGGTCAGGCGTCGGCGATCAATTCCCGCGCCGCCTGGCTGTGATCGGCAATCAAGCCCTTCAAGTCCAACCCCTCGACTTGCCCGTCGATCACCCGCCATTGCCCCCCGATCATCACCCGGTCCGCCCGGTCCGCGCCGCACAGCAGCAGGGCCGAGACCGGGTCATGGCTGCCGGAGAAGCGCAGCTCATCGAGCTTGAACAGCGCCAGGTCGGCCTGTTTGCCCACGGCCAATTCGCCGATATCGCTGCGCCCGAGCAGTTGCGCCGAGCCCCGGGTCGCCCAGCCCAGTACGCGCTCCGGCGTGATCGCTTGCGCGCCGTAGCGCAGGCGCTGGATGTACAGCGCCTGGCGGGTTTCGAGGATCATGTTCGAGGCATCGTTGGATGCCGAGCCGTCGACACCCAGGCCCACGGGAGCGCCGGCGGCGGTCAGCTCCAGTGTCGGGCAAATACCCGAGGCCAGGCGCATGTTCGAACTGGGGCAATGGCAGATACCGGTGCCGGCGGCACCGAGTCGGGCGATTTCGTCCGGGTTGAAGTGAATGCCATGGGCCAGCCAAGTGCGTGGGCCGAGCCAGCCGACGCTGTCCAGGTAATCCACGGTGCGCAGGCCGAAGCGTTGCAGGCAGAACGCTTCTTCGTCGAGGGTTTCGGCCAGGTGCGTGTGCAAGCGTACGTCGAGCTTCTCCGCCAACTCGGCACTGGCACGCATGATCTGTGGCGTGACCGAAAAAGGTGAGCAGGGCGCCAGGGCAATCTGGATCTGCGCGCCGTCGCCGCGCTCGTGGTATTCGGCGATCAAGCGCTGACTGTCGTCAAGAATCACCTCGCCCTGCTGCACGGTCTGTTGCGGTGGCAGCCCACCGTCGGCCTCGCCCAGGCTCATGGAACCACGGGTCAGCATCGCGCGCATGCCCAGCTCACGGACACTTTGCACTTGCACGTCGATGGCATTTTCCAGGCCCTGGGGAAACAGGTAATGATGGTCGGCCGCCGTGGTGCAGCCCGACAGCAGCAACTCGGCCAAGGCCACTTTGCTCGCCAGGGCGAGTTTTTCCGGGGTCAGCCGCGCCCACACCGGGTAGAGGGTTTTCAGCCAGGGGAACAACGGCTGGTTCACCACCGGCGCCCAGGCGCGGGTCAGGGTCTGGTAGAAGTGATGATGGGTGTTGATCAAGCCCGGCAGGATCACATGCTCGCGCGCGTCAAAGACGTGGTCGCAGGGCTGGGCGGGTTGTTGGCCGACGCTCAGCAGTTCGACGATCACACCGTCCTGCAGGACGAGACCGCCACGGGCATCGAGGTCGTTAGCCGTGAAAATGGCGAGGGGATTTTTTAACCAGGTACGGGTCGCAGGCATGGTGGCCGGCTCCTCTGAAAGTGGGTTCAGGTTAGCCAGCTCAGTGATGCCCTGTCTGCTGATCCAGGGTCGCCCATTGGATAGGGCAAGGTGCGGAGTTTACTCAGGTTGCCGGACACATTTCCAGTGCCTGACCCAGGTTTCAATGTAGGAGAGGGCTTGGTGGGAGCGAGCTTGCTCGCGATAGCGGCCTGACATTCAGCATCAATGTCGACTGATCTGGCGCCATCGCGAGCAAGCTCGCTCCCACAGGGTTAGGGGGTTCCACAGGGTATCGGGTGGTTACCAGGGGATTGTTTCGCCTTTGTAATTGACGAAGTGATGCCCACCCTTGCCGGCGAAGGCATTCACTTGGTCGATCAGCCCACGGGTGCTGGTCTCGACATCGAGGTCCGCGCCTTCGCCGCCCATGTCGGTTTTCACCCAGCCCGGGTGCAGCGACAATACCGTCAATGACTGTTCGCCCAGTTGGCTGACGAAGCTGTTGGTCATGGAGTTGAGCGCTGCCTTGCTGGCCTTGTACAGCGCCAGTTCCGGCGCGTCGGGCATGGTCACGCTGCCCAGCACTGAACTCATGAAGGCCAGCACGCCGCTGCCCTCGCGGATCTGGCCGACGAAGCGTTGGGCCAGGTTGATCGGCGCCACGGCGTTGGTGAAGAACAGCTGGCCGACTTCGGCCAGCGTCGCGCCGCCCGGGCTCTGGTTATCTGGGCCCTTGACCCCGGCGTTGACGAACAACAGGTCGAAGGTCTCGCCCTTGAGCTGCTGGCTCAAGGCGATGACGGCTTGCTGGTCGTCCATGTCGAGTTTTTCGATCCGCACCGGGCCCAGCGCCTTCAAAGCCTCGGCGTTCTGCGGGTTGCGCACGGTGGCGGTCACGTTCCAGCCATCGCTGAGCAGCGTCTTCACCAGGCCGAGGCCCAGGCCCCGGGAGGCGCCGATGATCAATGCGTTTCTTGCCGAAGTCATGAGGGGCATCCTTGAAAGAAAAAGGTCACGGGTTTAATGGACAACGTTGCCCGAGCCGTTGTTTCAGCTCTTGACGCAACGCGTCGAGTTCGGTCATGCGGGTTTCGATCAGGTTCAGCTTGTCTTGCAGCAATTGCGTCACGGCGCAGTCCGGGTCGGGGGCGTTCCACAGGGCGGCGACGCTCGCGCCGATCTCGCCCAGGGTAAAGCCCAGGCGCTGGGCGGTCTTGATATAGAGCACCAGTTGGACGATGTCGGCGGGGTAGTCGCGATAGCCATTGGCGCTGCGCGATGCTGCGATCAGGCCACGTTGCTCGTAAAAACGCAGCGTGTCTCGACTGACAGCGCAGGCTTGGGCTAATTCACCGATACGCATTGCGAAGCTCCAGAGGACTTGACCTTGGAGCATACCCCAGGCTTTAGCCTCTTTGCTCCTCGATTATCTGGAGCAACGTGTATGTGGAGTTCGATGCAATATCGCCGGGTGGTGCTTGGCAGCGCCTGGTACGACCTGATCGTGTCGGCCGCGCTGGCCACGCCGTGGAGCTTTGCGGCGGTGCATGGCGTATTGGTGAGCATGACTCAGCTCTTTGACCTGCCTGGGGACCTGCCACCGTTTGCGCCGGCGCATGTGCTGATGGTGAATCTGATGGGCTCGATTGTCTGCGTGTGGTCGGTGTTGCGGATTCGGGATCCGCAGCTACTGTACGGGCGTTATGACGCGGTGGGGCGGTTTCTGTTCTCGGCCTGGATGCTGTATGCGCTGCTTCATGGAGCCAGTGCGGTGTTGTGGGTTTTCCTGTTTTTCGAAGTGGTGTGGGGTTTGGTTCAGGTGTTGCCTGTTCGGGCCTCATCGCGAGCAAGCTCGCTCCCACAGGGGGAGCTGAGTCAAACCTGAATTCAGTGTTCACCCTGGTCAAGTGTGGGAGCGAGCTTGCTCGCGATAGGCCCGCCGCGGTCTGTCTCAATGCCCCGCCTGCCAAGGCTGCCCCAGGGACACCGGCGCGTACAGCCGCGTGCGCACGGCATCCCGGGACAGCAGCACCAGCACCAAAATGGTCGCGGCATAGGGCAGCATCGCCAGCAGGCTCGACGGAATCGCCAACCCCAATCCCTGGGCTACCAGGTGCAGGATGCTGGCGAGACCGAACAGGTAGGCGCCCAGCAGCAGGCGCCACACCCGCCAACTGGCGAACACCACCAGCGCCAGGGCGATCCAGCCGCGCCCGGCGCTCATGTTCTCGGCCCACATCGGCGTGTAGGCCAGTGACAGATAGGCGCCGGCCAACCCGGCCATGGCGCCGCCAAACAGCACCGCCAGGGTCCGCACCCGCAACACCGGCAGGCCCATGGCACTGGCGGCATCGGGGTTCTCGCCGACGGCCTGGATGATCAGTCCGGCGCGGCTTTTCACGATCACCCACGCCACCAGCGCAAACAGCGCAAAGGAGAGGTACACCAGCAGGTCCTGGGCGAACAGCATCCGCCCGATCAAGGGGATGTCACTCAGGTAGGGAATGGCCAACGGCTCGAAGCCGGCCAACGGCTTGCCGACCCAGGCCGCCCCGACAAAGCTCGACAGGCCCACGCCGAAAATCGTCAGTGCCAGTCCGGTGGCGACCTGATTGGCGTTGAACACCAGCGCCACCAGCGCGAACAATGCCGACAACAGCATTCCCGCAGCCATTGCCAACAGCACGCCGAGCCAGAGGTGGCCGCTGTTGAACGCGACGATAAAACCAATCACCGCGCCGAACAGCATCATGCCTTCCTGGCCCAGGTTCAGGACGCCGCTTTTTTCGCAAACCAACTCACCCAGGGCCACCAGCAGCAGCGGTGTGCCGCAGCGAACCATGGCATAGAAAATATTGCTCAACAGGTCGATATCCATCACAAGGCTCCTGCCTGTACCGGGGTAGTTCGGGCGCGCCGGGTCCAGCGCAGGTTAAGGCGTGGCCGGTAGAGAATCAGCACGTCGCAGGCCAACAGGAAAAACAGCATCATCCCCTGGAACAACTGGGTGATTGCCTGGGGCAGGTTCAGCGACATCTGCGCACTCTCACCGCCGATGTACAGCAGGGCCATCAACAGGCTGGCAAACAGAATGCCGATGGGATTGAGGCGCCCGAGGAACGCCACGGTAATCGCCGCATAGCCATAGCCCGGCGACACCTGCGGCACCAGTTGGCCGATCGGCCCGGCGACTTCGCAGACGCCGGCGAGCCCGGCCAGCGCACCGCTGATCAGCAGCGCCAGCCACACCAGCGGCTTCTGGCGAAAGCCGGCAAAACCAGCGGCGCGGGCATCGAGGCCCAGCACCTTGATCTGAAAACCAACAAAGCTTTTCTGCAGCAAGACCCACACCGCTACCAGCGCCAGCAGGGCGAAATACAGCCCGGCATGGACGCGGCCATCCTCCAGCAGCAACGGCAGGCGACTGGCCTCGCCGAACATCGCCGACTCGGGGAAGTTGAACCCCGCCGGGTCTTTCAACGGCCCGTGGACGCAAAAGAGCAGCAGGTTCAGGGCGATGTAGTTGAGCATGATGCTGGTCAAGATCTCGTTGGCGTTGAAGCGCGTGCGCAGCCACGCCGTGAGCGCGGCCCAAGCCGCCCCGGCCAGGGTGCCGGCCAGCAGGATCAACACCAATGCCCAGCGACTTTGCACGTCGATGATGTTCACCGCCACGGCACTGCCGGCCAGGGCGCCCAGCAGCAATTGGCCTTCGGCGCCGATGTTCCAGATCCGCGCCTGATAGGCCACTGCCAGGCCGAGGGCGCAGAGCAGGATCGGCAAGGTCTTGACCAGCCATTCGGACATACCGTACAGGTCGCTGATCGGGGCGATCAACAGGGTGTACAACGTTTGCAACGGGTCATGCCCAAGGGCGATAAACAGCAGCGAGCCGCTGCCCAGGGTCAACACGGCGGCCAAGAGCGGCGAGCACCAGAGCATCAGGCGCGATTGCTGGCCGCGGGGTTCGAGAGAAAGCAGCATGTGGAACTCCGTTAAACCGGCGCGGGGGCAGGGGATTGAGGGGCGTCGAACTGGCCGGCCATCCAGGCGCCGACGTCGCTGAGGCGGGTCTCGACGGTAGGACGCAAGGCCGACAGGCGCCCGCCGCACAAGGCACCGAGACGGTCGCTGATCTGGAACAGTTCATCGAGGTCTTCGGAGATCACCAGGATCGCCGCGCCCGCGTCGCGCAGGGTGATCAGGGCACGATGGATGGTCGCCGCCGCGCCGACGTCCACGCCCCAGGTCGGATGCGCGGCCACCAGCAGCTTTGGCTGTTGCAGGATTTCCCGGCCCAGGATGAATTTTTGCAAGTTGCCCCCCGAAAGGCTGCGCGCAGGGGTTTTGGTGTCGGGCGTCTTCACGCCAAAACGACGGATGATCTCCTCGGCCAGGTGTTCGACCTTGCTGCGTCGAACCAGCCCATGGCTGACCAGGCCCTGCTGGAAGGCGCTGAGCAGGGCGTTATCCGCCAGGCTCAATTGCGGCACGGCGCCATGGCCCAGGCGTTCAGCGGGGACGAATGCCAGGCCGAGCTGGCGACGAGCGTCGGGGCGCAGGTGCGCTACGGGCTGGTCGCCGAATCGAATCGTTTCGCCTTGCTGGCGGGGAAGCGGCGTTTCCCCACTGAGCAATGCCAGCCATTCGTCCTGGCCATTGCCCGCCACCCCGGCGATGCCGACGATTTCGCCGCTGCAAACCTCAAGGTCAATGTCCCGTAACGAGCAGCCGAACGGGTCGGGGTTGTGCCAGGACAGCTTGTTGATGTGCAGGAAGGCTTTGTCTGCGCTGACCTTGGGGTAATCCGTCATCAGTCCTGCGGCCTCGCCAACCATCAGTTGCGCCAACTCTCGGTCCGAGCAATGCGCCGGGGTGCAATGCCCTGAGACGCGTCCGCCGCGCAGCACCGTGGCGCTGTGGCACAACGCGCGCACCTCCCCGAGCTTGTGGCTGATAAACAAAATGCTGCAGCCCTCGCTCGCCAGGCGGCGCAAGGTCACGAACAGTTCTTCGGCTTCTGCGGGCGTGAGTACCGAGGTCGGTTCATCGAGAATCAACAACCGAATGTCTTGCATCAGGCAGCGAATGATCTCTACCCGCTGGCGCTCGCCAATCGACAGGCTGTGGACCAGCCGCTGTGGTTCCAGGGCCATGCCGTAGCGCCGGGAAACCTCGCGGATCCGGGGCTCCAGTTGCGCTGGCGTACCGGCTGCCGCGCCCATCGCCAGGGCAATGTTCTGCGCAACGGTGAGGGTTTCGAACAGCGAGAAATGCTGGAACACCATGCCGATGCCCAGGCTGCGGGCCTGGGCCGGGTTACGCAGGTTGACGCGCTGGCCCTGCCAGATCACCTCACCGGAATCGGCAGCGGTGACGCCGTAGATAATCTTCATCAGGGTGCTTTTGCCCGCACCGTTTTCCCCCAGCAAGGCGTGGATCTCGCCGGGCTGGATGCTCAGGTCGATGGCGTCGTTGGCCAGGCAACCGGGGTAGCGTTTGCTGATCTTGCGCAATTGCAGGCGCGCGATGGAGTCGGGGTTGGACATGACAGGCTCGGGCCGATGGACAGGAATGCCTGTGGATAAAGCAATTTCCTGGCCATCAGGTCAGGAAATTGTCTTGAGTCCCGTTACTGAGGCCTTCCGCGTCGGGCCTGAGCATCTGTAGTGGGGAAATTCTGCACTACCTTGGCGCGCACGGGTCTGGCCCAGGCAGCGGTTTGCCCTGAAATGGGTGGTCAAAAATTGAACAAGCGGCTGTGAGCTATGTCCTTCACGGGGCGGAAGGAGCCATGAACGGGTTATCCACAGGTTGCTCCACAGTTATTGTGTGCAAGCCGGAAACTCGGGCATAAGCACTACGGGGCTTTCTTCTAAAGGTGATAAACCGCTGCAAGCGGTTGTTTTGTGGATGGATTTGGCCCTTGGGAAGGACTTTGGCTGAAAAATGAGCAACCCGCTGAAACCCGCATGACAGAAGGGTTACAGAGGGATGTGCTCAGGTTATCCACAGTCGGGTGCACAGTGGATGTGGGCAAGTTGAACGATTGCGCGATGCCCTGAAAGATTGCAGCCTGCGAACTCAACGCTCTAACAGGATCCGTCCACGGCTCAGGTCGGCCAGTTGCGTTTGCAAGGTTTCGATGTGGGCTTCGCCTACGGCCAATTGCAGGTCCACGCCATTGGCGGTGAAGCGTTCTTCATTCACCAGCCCGCCGCACTCGGCGACGCGCAGTTTCACCAGGGGCAGTTCGGCGAACCCGCAACTACAGTGCAGCGGCACGCGGCTGATCAATTCGATTTTCTCAGCGTTTTGCAGGCATTTGTTCGCGCCGCCACCGTAGGCTCGGGCCAGCCCGCCGGTGCCCAGTTGAATCCCGCCATACCAGCGAATCACCAGCACCACGACCTGATCGCAGGCCTGGGCTTCGATCGCGGCCAGGATTGGCCGCCCGGCGGTGCCACCCGGCTCGCCATCGTCGTTGCTGCGGTACTGGTCGCCGAGTTTCCAGGCCCAGCAATTGTGGGTGGCATCCAGGTCGCTGTGCTGCTCGATAAAAGCCTGGGCATCGGCGGGGCTGGTGATGGGCGCGGCGAAGGTAATGAAGCGGCTTTTGCGAATTTCTTCGCGGTGCTCGCAAAAACCGGCAAGGGTAAAGGGCATGGCGATCTTAAAAAGTGGGTGTCAGGCCGCAGCCCTTGAGAATGATGCGGATCAGGTTGTCGCCTGCGTCGATCATGTCTTGTTTGGTCAACTTGCTGCGACCGGTCACGCGACAGATCTGGGTGGCGAAATCGGCGTAATGCTGGGTGCTGCCCCACAACAGGAAGATGAGATGCACCGGGTCGATCGGGTCCATCTTGCCGGCGTCGATCCAGGCCTGGAACACGGCGGCCCGGCCATTGAACCAGGCACGGTAATCCTGGTTGAAATATTCGGTCAGGCATTCGCCCCCGCTGATCACTTCCATGGCGAACAGTCGCGAGGCCTGGGGCTGGCGACGAGAGAACTCCATTTTGGCACGGATGTAGCGGGTCAAGGCTTCGGCCGGATCATCCTCGGCGGTGAGGGTGTTGAAGGTGCTGTCCCACAATTCGATGATGTTGCTCAGCACCGCCACGTACAGGCCGAGTTTATTGGTGAAGTAATAATGCAGGTTCGCCTTGGGCAGCCCGGCCTTGAGGGCGATGGCATTCATGCTGGTGCCTTTGAACCCGTGGCGAGCGAATTCATCTTCGGCGGCCTTGAGAATCGTCTCTTCGTTCTTTTGACGAATGCGGCTGGTGGGCTTGCCACCGTGGGCAGGGACTTCAAAGGTCATGGGCGTTTCCGGGCTGGGTCTGTGGGCAAGCAAATGCGTTGATAGCGCACCGGCATCGATCCGACAAGTGCCATCACACTAAAAGCCGGCTAAACACCTGTGGGAGCGAGCTTGCTCGCGATAGCGGAGGGTCATTCAGCATTAGGTGTGACTGATACACCGCCATCGCGAGCAAGCTCGCTCCCACAGGGTGTAAAAAGGTCAGCGGGTGGCCGCCAGGCTCTCGAGAAAACTCTCCAGCACCAGATGAGGCCGGCGCCCTTTGCGCGTGACCGACGCCAGGCTCAAGTCATAGAACCGTGCCGCAGGCTTAAGGGCCCGCAACCGACCCTGCTGGACCCAGAGGTTGGCGTAGTGATCGGGCAGGTAGCCGATATAGCGCCCGGTAAGAATCAGGAACGCCATGCCTTCGCGGTCCGATGCACTCGCGGTGCAATTAAGCGCCTGGTAATGGGCCTGGATCTCGGCCGGCAGGCGGAACGTCGGGGCGATGGCGTCCTGGCTGTTGAGGCGTGCGTCTTCAAGTTGTTGGTCATCGACATAAAACAGTGGATGCCCGACCGCGCAGTACAGCAGCGAACGTTCACTGTAGAGCGGTTGATATTCCAGCCCGGACAGGGCACTGGCCTGGGGAACCACGCCGACATGCAAGCGACCGTCGAGCACGCCTTGCTCGACTTCGTTGGGGGCGATCATGCGAATCTGGATCTGCACGTCAGGCCCGCGCTCTTTCAATTGCGCCAGGGCGTGGGTGATGCGCATGTGGGGCAGGGTGACCAGGTTGTCGGTGAGGCCGATGGTCAACTCACCGCGCAGATGCTGGTGCAGCCCGTTTACCTCGGTGCGAAAGCTTTCCAGTGCGCTCAATAACTGCAACGCCGATTGATAGACCTCGCGCCCTTCTTCGGTCAGGGAAAACCCCGCGCGCCCACGTTGGCACAGACGCAGGCCGAGGCGCTGTTCAAGGTCGCTCATCTGCTGGCTGATGGCTGAGCGGCCGATTCCCAGTACGGTTTCCGCGGCGGAGAATCCACCGCACTCCACGACGCTGCGAAAAATGCGCAGCAGGCGAATATCAAAGTCGCTGACCTGGGCCAGGGGATCGGGACGACGAGCGCTCATAGTTTAGTGATCCGCCGACTGAAGGTTGCAAAAGTTGGATTTCATTGACTTTATCGTCGTGGCAACTTAGCTGCAAGAACGCCTTTCGATCCCCTGTCGCTTATGACCTGCGAGGTTTTGTCGATGAACATGCCCGAACACGCTGCCGGTTCCCTGGCTAGCCAGCTCAAGCTGGATGCCCACTGGATGCCTTACACCGCCAATCGCAATTTCCAGCGCGATCCGCGCCTGATCGTCGCTGCCGAAGGCAGCTGGTTGGTGGATGACAAGGGGCGCAAGGTATACGACTCGCTGTCGGGCCTGTGGACATGTGGCGCCGGGCACACCCGCAAGGAAATCCAGGAAGCGGTCGCCAAGCAACTGGGTACTCTCGATTATTCGCCGGGGTTCCAGTACGGTCATCCGCTGTCATTCCAACTGGCGGAAAAGATCACCAGCCTGACCCCAGGCAACCTCAATCATGTGTTCTTTACCGATTCCGGTTCCGAGTGCGCCGATACCGCAGTGAAGATGGTCCGCGCCTACTGGCGTCTCAAGGGCCAGGCGACCAAGACCAAGATGATTGGCCGTGCCCGTGGTTATCACGGTGTGAACATCGCCGGCACCAGCCTCGGCGGTGTCAGCGGCAACCGCAAGCTGTTCGGCCAGGCCATGATGGACGTCGATCACTTGCCCCACACCTTGCTGGCCAGCAACGCCTATTCCCGTGGCATGCCGAAAGAGGGTGGCATCGCCTTGGCGGATGAGCTGTTGAAGCTGATCGAACTGCACGATGCGTCCAATATCGCTGCGGTGTTTGTCGAGCCGATGGCAGGATCGGCCGGCGTACTGGTGCCGCCTGAGGGGTATCTCAAGCGCCTGCGGGAAATCTGCGACCAGCACAGCATTCTGCTGGTGTTCGACGAAGTGATCACCGGTTTCGGCCGCACCGGTTCGATGTTTGGTGCCGACAGCTTTGGCGTGACCCCGGACCTGATGTGCATCGCCAAGCAAGTCACCAATGGCGCGATCCCCATGGGCGCGGTGATTGCCAGCTCCGAGATCTACCAGACCTTCATGAACCAGCCAACGCCCGAGTACGCAGTGGAATTCCCCCATGGCTACACCTACTCGGCACACCCGGTGGCCTGCGCGGCGGGCCTGGCGGCGCTGGACCTGCTGCAGAAGGAAAACCTGGTGCAGAGCGTGGCCGAAATCGCCCCGCATTTCGAGAATGCCTTGCACGGCCTGAAGGGCGCGAAGAACGTCATCGACATCCGCAACTATGGCCTGGCCGGCGCGATCCAGATCGCCGGGCGCGATGGCGATGCCATCGTGCGTCCGTTCGAAGCCGGCATGGCGTTGTGGAAAGCCGGGTTCTATGTGCGGTTCGGCGGCGACACTCTGCAGTTCGGGCCAACGTTCAACAGCAAGCCACAGGACCTGGATCGCCTGTTCGATGCAGTCGGTGAAGTGCTGAACAAACTCGACTGACGCATTCTTTAACAACGGGCGCCCGGCCATGGGCGCCTGTGGATAATTCTGGAGTCCCCATGAGCCTCATCCCGCATTTGATCAATGGCGAACTGCTGAGCGACAGCGCTCGCACCGCCGATGTGTTCAACCCGTCTACTGGCCAGGCCATTCATAAGGTGCCATTGGCTGATCGCGCGACTATCCAGCAGGCCATCGATGCCGCCAAGGCGGCTTTTCCGGCCTGGCGCAATACACCGGCGGCCAAGCGCGCCCAAGTGATGTTTCGTTTCAAGCAATTGCTGGAGCAGAACGAGGCGCGTATCGCCCAGTTGATCAGCGAGGAACACGGCAAGACCTTGGAAGACGCGGCCGGTGAGCTCAAGCGCGGCATCGAAAACGTCGAGTTTGCCTGTGCAGCGCCGGAGATCCTGAAGGGCGAATACAGCCGTAACGTAGGACCGAACATCGACGCTTGGTCAGACTTTCAACCTTTAGGCGTGGTGGCGGGCATCACCCCGTTCAACTTCCCGGCGATGGTGCCGCTGTGGATGTATCCGCTGGCGATCGTCTGCGGCAACTGCTTCATTCTCAAGCCGTCCGAGCGTGATCCGAGTTCGACGCTGCTGATCGCCCAGTTGTTGTTGGAAGCGGGTTTGCCCAAGGGTGTACTGAGCGTCGTCCATGGCGACAAGGCTGCGGTGGATGCACTGATCGAAGCGCCGGAAGTCAAGGCGCTGAGTTTTGTCGGTTCGACGCCGATTGCCGAGTACATCTATGCCGAGGGCACTCGACGTGGCAAACGTGTCCAGGCGCTGGGCGGGGCGAAGAACCATGCGGTGCTGATGCCGGATGCCGACCTGGACAATGCCGTCAGCGCGCTGATGGGCGCGGCATACGGTTCATGCGGTGAGCGTTGCATGGCAATTTCGGTGGCGGTGTGTGTCGGCGACCAAGTGGCGGATGCGCTGGTGTCCAAATTGGTGCCGCAAATCAAGGCGCTTAAGATTGGCGCCGGTACGTCTTGCGGGTTGGACATGGGGCCGCTGGTGACCGGTCAGCATCGGGACAAGGTCAGTGGCTATATAGAAGAGGGTGTGACAGCAGGCGCTTCACTGGTGGTTGATGGTCGCGGCTTGAGTGTGGCCGGGCATGAAGAAGGTTTCTTCCTCGGCGGTTGCCTGTTCGATCGCGTGACCCCCGAGATGCGTATCTATAAGGAAGAGATCTTTGGACCGGTGCTGTGCATCGTCCGGGTCAATAGCCTGGAAGAGGCGATGCAACTGATCAATGATCACGAGTATGGCAACGGCACCTGCATCTTCACCCGCGATGGCGAAGCGGCGCGGTTGTTCTGCGATGAGATCGAAGTCGGCATGGTGGGCGTCAACGTTCCATTGCCGGTGCCAGTGGCTTATCACAGCTTTGGTGGTTGGAAGCGTTCGCTATTCGGCGACCTGCATGCCTATGGCCCGGACGGCGTGCGTTTCTATACCCGTCGCAAGGCCATTACCCAGCGTTGGCCGCAGCGTGCCAGCCATGAGGCTTCACAATTCGCTTTCCCCAGCTTGTAATTGGAAGTGAAGAGGCCGGCGCCCTTGGGCGCCGGCCTCTGTGTTTACGGGGCTTTTTTGGCTGATATGACAGAATTGTTAAATAGGTGTTGACGGCAGATTCTGGAAGTCTATAATTCGCCCCACTTCCGGCGCAGTCGAAACGGAAAACTCCTTGAGATTCAATGAGTTAAGTAGGTCTCGAAGGTGTTGGGCTTCAGTTCATCGAGGCCCGGAAGGAGCAGGTAGAGCGGTGATGTTTGGCTCTATCGGCGGTTCGATCTTCTCGGTCGAAAGCGGTGAAAAAGAGGTGTTGACAGCAGCGAGTAACGCTGTAGAATTCGCCTCCCGCTAACGAGAGATCGGAAGCGCAAGTGGTTGAAGTTGTTGATGTTTCCGAAGCGAAACTTTGAAAACTTCTTAAAATAACCGCTTGACAGATACACGGGGCGCTGTAGAATGCGCGCCTCGGTTGAGACGAAAGACTCAGCCAACCGCTCTTTAACAACTGAATCAAGCAATTCGTGTGGGTGCTTGTGGAGTCAGACTGCTAGTCAACAGATTATCAGCATCACAAGTTACTCCGCGAGAAATCAAAGATGTAACCAACGATTGCTGAGCCAAGTTTAGGGTTTTCTCAAAACCCAAAGATGTTTGAACTGAAGAGTTTGATCATGGCTCAGATTGAACGCTGGCGGCAGGCCTAACACATGCAAGTCGAGCGGTAGAGAGGTGCTTGCACCTCTTGAGAGCGGCGGACGGGTGAGTAATGCCTAGGAATCTGCCTGGTAGTGGGGGATAACGCTCGGAAACGGACGCTAATACCGCATACGTCCTACGGGAGAAAGCAGGGGACCTTCGGGCCTTGCGCTATCAGATGAGCCTAGGTCGGATTAGCTAGTTGGTGGGGTAATGGCTCACCAAGGCGACGATCCGTAACTGGTCTGAGAGGATGATCAGTCACACTGGAACTGAGACACGGTCCAGACTCCTACGGGAGGCAGCAGTGGGGAATATTGGACAATGGGCGAAAGCCTGATCCAGCCATGCCGCGTGTGTGAAGAAGGTCTTCGGATTGTAAAGCACTTTAAGTTGGGAGGAAGGGCATTAACCTAATACGTTAGTGTTTTGACGTTACCGACAGAATAAGCACCGGCTAACTCTGTGCCAGCAGCCGCGGTAATACAGAGGGTGCAAGCGTTAATCGGAATTACTGGGCGTAAAGCGCGCGTAGGTGGTTCGTTAAGTTGGATGTGAAAGCCCCGGGCTCAACCTGGGAACTGCATTCAAAACTGTCGAGCTAGAGTATGGTAGAGGGTGGTGGAATTTCCTGTGTAGCGGTGAAATGCGTAGATATAGGAAGGAACACCAGTGGCGAAGGCGACCACCTGGACTGATACTGACACTGAGGTGCGAAAGCGTGGGGAGCAAACAGGATTAGATACCCTGGTAGTCCACGCCGTAAACGATGTCAACTAGCCGTTGGGAGCCTTGAGCTCTTAGTGGCGCAGCTAACGCATTAAGTTGACCGCCTGGGGAGTACGGCCGCAAGGTTAAAACTCAAATGAATTGACGGGGGCCCGCACAAGCGGTGGAGCATGTGGTTTAATTCGAAGCAACGCGAAGAACCTTACCAGGCCTTGACATCCAATGAACTTTCCAGAGATGGATTGGTGCCTTCGGGAACATTGAGACAGGTGCTGCATGGCTGTCGTCAGCTCGTGTCGTGAGATGTTGGGTTAAGTCCCGTAACGAGCGCAACCCTTGTCCTTAGTTACCAGCACGTAATGGTGGGCACTCTAAGGAGACTGCCGGTGACAAACCGGAGGAAGGTGGGGATGACGTCAAGTCATCATGGCCCTTACGGCCTGGGCTACACACGTGCTACAATGGTCGGTACAGAGGGTTGCCAAGCCGCGAGGTGGAGCTAATCCCACAAAACCGATCGTAGTCCGGATCGCAGTCTGCAACTCGACTGCGTGAAGTCGGAATCGCTAGTAATCGCGAATCAGAATGTCGCGGTGAATACGTTCCCGGGCCTTGTACACACCGCCCGTCACACCATGGGAGTGGGTTGCACCAGAAGTAGCTAGTCTAACCTTCGGGAGGACGGTTACCACGGTGTGATTCATGACTGGGGTGAAGTCGTAACAAGGTAGCCGTAGGGGAACCTGCGGCTGGATCACCTCCTTAATCGACGACCGCAGCTGCTTCATGAGCTCCCACACGAATTGCTTGATTCATTGAAGAAGACGAAAGAAGCAGCCCGAAATTGGGTCTGTAGCTCAGTTGGTTAGAGCGCACCCCTGATAAGGGTGAGGTCGGCAGTTCGAATCTGCCCAGACCCACCAATTTTGTGTGGGAAACGCCTGTAGAAATACGGGGCCATAGCTCAGCTGGGAGAGCGCCTGCCTTGCACGCAGGAGGTCAGCGGTTCGATCCCGCTTGGCTCCACCACTACTGCTTCGATTGTATAAAGCTTAGAAATGAGCATTCCATCGGTTCGATGGTGAATGTTGATTTCTAGTCTTTGACTAGTTCGTTCTTTAAAAATTTGGGTATGTGATAGAAAGATAGACTGAACGTTACTTTCACTGGTAACGGATCAGGCTAAGGTAAAATTTGTGAGTTCTCTTAGTTGAGAAATTCGAATTTTCGGCGAATGTCGTCTTCACAGTATAACCAGATTGCTTGGGGTTATATGGTCAAGTGAAGAAGCGCATACGGTGGATGCCTTGGCAGTCAGAGGCGATGAAAGACGTGGTAGCCTGCGAAAAGCTTCGGGGAGTCGGCAAACAGACTTTGATCCGGAGATGTCTGAATGGGGGAACCCAGCCATCATAAGATGGTTATCTTGTACTGAATACATAGGTGCAAGAGGCGAACCAGGGGAACTGAAACATCTAAGTACCCTGAGGAAAAGAAATCAACCGAGATTCCCTTAGTAGTGGCGAGCGAACGGGGACTAGCCCTTAAGCTTCTTTGATTTTAGCGGAACGCTCTGGAAAGTGCGGCCATAGTGGGTGATAGCCCTGTACGCGAAAGGATCTTAGAAGTGAAATCGAGTAGGACGGAGCACGAGAAACTTTGTCTGAATATGGGGGGACCATCCTCCAAGGCTAAATACTACTGACTGACCGATAGTGAACTAGTACCGTGAGGGAAAGGCGAAAAGAACCCCGGAGAGGGGAGTGAAATAGATCCTGAAACCGTATGCGTACAAGCAGTGGGAGCCCACTTTGTTGGGTGACTGCGTACCTTTTGTATAATGGGTCAGCGACTTATTTTCAGTGGCGAGCTTAACCGAATAGGGGAGGCGTAGCGAAAGCGAGTCTTAATAGGGCGTCTAGTCGCTGGGAATAGACCCGAAACCGGGCGATCTATCCATGGGCAGGTTGAAGGTTGGGTAACACTAACTGGAGGACCGAACCGACTACCGTTGAAAAGTTAGCGGATGACCTGTGGATCGGAGTGAAAGGCTAATCAAGCTCGGAGATAGCTGGTTCTCCTCGAAAGCTATTTAGGTAGCGCCTCATGTATCACTGTAGGGGGTAGAGCACTGTTTCGGCTAGGGGGTCATCCCGACTTACCAAACCGATGCAAACTCCGAATACCTACAAGTGCCGAGCATGGGAGACACACGGCGGGTGCTAACGTCCGTCGTGAAAAGGGAAACAACCCAGACCGTCAGCTAAGGTCCCAAAGTTATGGTTAAGTGGGAAACGATGTGGGAAGGCTTAGACAGCTAGGAGGTTGGCTTAGAAGCAGCCACCCTTTAAAGAAAGCGTAATAGCTCACTAGTCGAGTCGGCCTGCGCGGAAGATGTAACGGGGCTCAAACCATACACCGAAGCTACGGGTATCACGTAAGTGATGCGGTAGAGGAGCGTTCTGTAAGCCTGTGAAGGTGAGTTGAGAAGCTTGCTGGAGGTATCAGAAGTGCGAATGCTGACATGAGTAACGACAATGGGTGTGAAAAACACCCACGCCGAAAGACCAAGGTTTCCTGCGCAACGTTAATCGACGCAGGGTTAGTCGGTCCCTAAGGCGAGGCTGAAAAGCGTAGTCGATGGAAAACAGGTTAATATTCCTGTACTTCTGGTTATTGCGATGGAGGGACGGAGAAGGCTAGGCCAGCTTGGCGTTGGTTGTCCAAGTTTAAGGTGGTAGGCTGGAATCTTAGGTAAATCCGGGATTCTAAGGCCGAGAGCTGATGACGAGTTACCCTTTGGGTGACGAAGTGGTTGATGCCATGCTTCCAAGAAAAGCTTCTAAGCTTCAGGTAACCAGGAACCGTACCCCAAACCGACACAGGTGGTTGGGTAGAGAATACCAAGGCGCTTGAGAGAACTCGGGTGAAGGAACTAGGCAAAATGGCACCGTAACTTCGGGAGAAGGTGCGCCGGTGAGGGTGAAGCACTTGCTGCGTAAGCCCACGCCGGTCGAAGATACCAGGCCGCTGCGACTGTTTATTAAAAACACAGCACTCTGCAAACACGAAAGTGGACGTATAGGGTGTGACGCCTGCCCGGTGCCGGAAGGTTAATTGATGGGGTTAGCTAACGCGAAGCTCTTGATCGAAGCCCCGGTAAACGGCGGCCGTAACTATAACGGTCCTAAGGTAGCGAAATTCCTTGTCGGGTAAGTTCCGACCTGCACGAATGGCGTAACGATGGCGGCGCTGTCTCCACCCGAGACTCAGTGAAATTGAAATCGCTGTGAAGATGCAGTGTATCCGCGGCTAGACGGAAAGACCCCGTGAACCTTTACTATAGCTTTGCACTGGACTTTGAATTTGCTTGTGTAGGATAGGTGGGAGGCTTTGAAGCGTGGACGCCAGTCTGCGTGGAGCCATCCTTGAAATACCACCCTGGCAACTTTGAGGTTCTAACTCAGGTCCGTTATCCGGATCGAGGACAGTGTATGGTGGGTAGTTTGACTGGGGCGGTCTCCTCCTAAAGAGTAACGGAGGAGTACGAAGGTGCGCTCAGACCGGTCGGAAATCGGTCGTAGAGTATAAAGGCAAAAGCGCGCTTGACTGCGAGACAGACACGTCGAGCAGGTACGAAAGTAGGTCTTAGTGATCCGGTGGTTCTGTATGGAAGGGCCATCGCTCAACGGATAAAAGGTACTCCGGGGATAACAGGCTGATACCGCCCAAGAGTTCATATCGACGGCGGTGTTTGGCACCTCGATGTCGGCTCATCACATCCTGGGGCTGAAGCCGGTCCCAAGGGTATGGCTGTTCGCCATTTAAAGTGGTACGCGAGCTGGGTTTAGAACGTCGTGAGACAGTTCGGTCCCTATCTGCCGTGGACGTTTGAGATTTGAGAGGGGCTGCTCCTAGTACGAGAGGACCGGAGTGGACGAACCTCTGGTGTTCCGGTTGTCACGCCAGTGGCATTGCCGGGTAGCTATGTTCGGGAAAGATAACCGCTGAAAGCATCTAAGCGGGAAACTTGCCTCAAGATGAGATCTCACTGGGACCTTGAGTCCCCTGAAGGGCCGTCGAAGACTACGACGTTGATAGGCAGGGTGTGTAAGCGCTGTGAGGCGTTGAGCTAACCTGTACTAATTGCCCGTGAGGCTTGACCATATAACACCCAAGCAATTTGCTGACTCGAAAGAGCACCAGATTGCGGTGTGTGAAGACGAAACGAACCGAAAGTTCGAATCTCACAAAACACCGAAAGCTGTCACATACCCAATTTGCTGAAGCGAGGCCACCAGGCCACGATTCGGTACCCGAATTTCTTGACGACCATAGAGCATTGGAACCACCTGATCCCATCCCGAACTCAGCAGTGAAACGATGCATCGCCGATGGTAGTGTGGGGTTTCCCCATGTGAGAGTAGGTCATCGTCAAGATTAAATTCCGAAACCCCTATCTGCTGATGCAGGTAGGGGTTTTGTTTTGCCCGCAGGAAAGTTCTTACGACAAGCTCGGACTGCTCCCGGCTGTCACAGTCCCCCGACAGTGCTAAGGTTCTGCCCTAGCTTTTGCATTTTCAAGGATGCCTTTCATGCCGGACGCAACGTCCCTCAGCCCTGCTTTCATGGTGGTTCACGGGAATCGCCTTGATGAATTGCGCAGCCTGGTGATCAGCCTGATGCGGCGCTATCCGCTGGCTCCCCTTGAAAATGAAATCGCGCTGGTACAGAGCAATGGTATTGCCCAATGGCTCAAGCTCGCACTGGCTGAAGACCCGGAAGATGATGATTCCGGCGGCTGCGGTATCGCGGCGGCTATTGATGTGCAACTGCCAGGCAGCTTCATGTGGCAGCTCTATCGAATGGTCCTAGGGCGTGATGAGATTCCGGCCAAGTCGCTGTTGGACAAGGCTCCGCTAACCTGGCGCCTGATGCGCCTGTTGCCGCAGCTTATCGAGCAGCCGCATTTCGAACCTCTACGACGATTCCTTACCCACGACACCGACTTGCGCAAGCGCTATCAACTGTCCGAGCGCCTTGCCGATCTGTTCGACCAGTACCAGGTGTACCGGGCCGACTGGCTCGAGGACTGGGCTGAGGGTCGACACCAGACCCGAAATGTCCGAGGTGAAATCAAGCCGCTCGCGCCGGCGAATTGCTGGCAAGCGGAACTGTGGCGAGCCTTGTTGCTGGATGTGGGGGAACAAGGCATGGCGCAAAGCCGCGCAGGCGTCCACCAGCGCTACATCGAACGTATCAACAATCTGGAAGCAGCTCCGAAAGGCTTGCCCGCGCGAGTCATCGTGTTCGGTATTTCCTCGTTGCCTGCCCAAGTCCTCGAGGCGCTCGCCGGTCTTTCCCGGTTCAGCCAGGTTCTACTCTGCGTGCATAACCCGTGTCGCCACCATTGGGCGGACATCGTTGCCGACAAGGACTTGCTACGTCATCAATACAAGCGCCAGGCACGCAAGACCGGCATGCCCGCCGTCCTCGATCCACAAATCCTGCATCAACATGCCCATCCGTTATTGGCCGCCTGGGGCAAGCAGGGGCGCGACTATATCAACCTGCTCGACAGCTACGATGACCCCAACAGCTATCGCGCTGTATTTCGCGACGGGCGCATCGACCTGTTCACTGATGGGACCCCGACGACCCTTCTCAGCCAGTTGCAGGATGACATCCTGGAACTCCGTCCCCTGAATGAAACCCGGGAACACTGGCCCGTCGTCGACACGGAACGAGACGGCTCGATCCGTTTTCATGTGGCCCACGGCGCCCAGCGTGAAGTGGAAATTCTCCATGACCAGTTGCTGGCCCATTTCAGTGCGGATCCGACATTGCGCCCACGGGATATCATCGTCATGGTCCCGGACATCGACAGTTATGCGCCACACATTCGCGCGGTGTTCGGCCAGCTCGACAGGAGCGACCCGCGTTTCATTCCATTCACACTGACCGACCAGGGCCAGCGCGGACGTGATCCACTGCTGATCGCCGTCGAGCATTTGCTCAAGCTGCCGGACAGTCGTTTCCCGGTCAGCGAAATCCTCGATCTGCTGGATGTCCCGGCGTTGCGCGAACGGTTTGGTATCGATGAGGCCGACCTGCCGACATTGCATCGTTGGATCGAAGGGGCGGGGATTCGCTGGGGAATGAGTGCCGAACACCGCGCCGGGTTGGGCTTGCCCGCGGAGCTTGAGCAGAACAGCTGGCATTTCGGCTTGCGGCGCATGTTGCTGGGGTACGCCGTCGGCAGCTCGCAGGCCTATGACGGCATCGAACCCTATGACGAGATCGGTGGCCTGGACGCGGCGCTGATCGGTCCGCTGGTTGCTTTGCTGGATGCCTTGGAAGTCGCCCACCAGGAACTCACCCAGCCAGCATCGCCGCAGCAATGGGGTTCGCGTCTGCACGATCTGATGCGGTTGTTCTTCCAGGCGAGTAACGAGCATGACGACTATCTGCTGGCCCAACTCGAGGACTTGCGTGAAACCTGGCTGGAAACCTGTGAGTCGGTAGGGCTGCACGATGAACTGCCGCTGACGGTGGTGCGTGAAGCGTGGTTGGCCGGGCTGGATCAGGGGCGACTGTCCCAACGCTTCCTGGCCGGAGCCGTCAATTTCTGCACCTTGATGCCAATGCGTGCGATCCCCTTCAAGTTGGTGTGCCTGCTGGGGATGAATGATGGTGATTACCCAAGAGCCCAACCGCCTTTGGATTTCGATCTGATGGGCGGCGACTATCGCCCGGGCGATCGTTCTCGCCGTGAGGACGACCGTTACCTGTTGTTGGAAGCGCTGCTGTCGGCCCGGGAAAAGCTCTATATCAGTTGGGTGGGACGCAGTATCCGCGATAACAGCGAGCGGCCGGCATCGGTGTTGATCGGCCAACTGCGCGATCATCTCGCCAGTGGCTGGCGGTTGGCCGATGACAGCAAGTCCCTCCTCGATGCCCTGACTCAGGAGCATCCGCTGCAACCGTTCAGCGCGCGTTATTTCCATCAAGGAGACGAGCTGTTCAGTTACGCGAGCGAATGGCGAATGCTCCACGACATCTCCGATGACACTGACAAAACTCAGGTGCTGGAACCCTACGTCCAGGAGGAGCCCTTGGGCCTTGGTCAGTTGCAGGACTTCCTGCGCAACCCCGTCCGCCATTTCTTCAGCCAGCGGCTGAAAGTGTTCTTCGACGCCATCGAAGCACCTCTGGCCGATGACGAACCTTTCGTGCTCGACGCACTGCAACGCTACACCCTGAGCGACAGCCTGCTCGAGGCCGCCCTGGTACGCCTGGACCAGGCGGACCTGGCCTTGGCCGCCCATGCCCAGAGGCTCCAGAACAGCGGGCTGTTGCCGATGGCCGGGTTCGGTGAGTGCATGCAGCGCGAATTGATCGAACCCTTGCCGGATCTGCTCCAGCGCTACCAACAGCTTCTGGCGTTGTGGCCCACACCGCTGACCAGTGCTGTGCCGGTCAGCCTGCAACTGCAAGGAGTGAGTGTCGAAGGGTGGCTCAGTGGCCTACACCAACGCTCCGACGGTGCGGTTCTCGCCATCACCGCCATACCCAACAGCATCGGCTCCACCAAGACCCGCAAGTGGCATCGCCTGATACGGCCCTGGGTCAATCATCTCGTGGCCTGCGCTAACGGCTTGTCGTTGACCACGGCGCTGGTGGCCAGTGATGACAGCTTGCTGTTGCCACCTTTTGAAGAGCCCGCCGCAAAAAAAATGCTTGGCGACCTATTGCAGGCCTGGCAGGCCGGTATGCGCCAGCCGCTACCGATCGCGGTGAAGACGGCGTTCGCCTGGCTCGGCCAGAGTGATCCGCTCAAGGCCGAAGCTGCGGCGCGCAAAGCCTATGAGGGCGACGGACAGACGTTCGAGGGCGAGCGGCGGGAAAACCCGGCCTTGGCTCGACAGTTTCCTGATTTCGCGGCCTTGATGGCTGACGAAACATTCCCCGACTGGTGCGATGCGCTTTACCGACCATTGCTCGAAGCCCCGTGGCGTTCATTGGTCAGCGAGGAGGCCCGTTCATGAGTCAGCAGGCACCATTGGCCCTGGCTTTCCCGCTGCGGGGTAGCCAACTGATCGAGGCCAGCGCCGGTACCGGCAAGACCTTCACCATTTCGGCGCTGTACCTGCGCCTGGTGCTAGGGCACGGCGGTTCGGCGTCCGGTTTTGGCCGCGAGTTGCTTCCGCCGCAAATCCTGGTCGTGACCTTTACGGACGCCGCCACCAAGGAGTTGCGTGAGCGAATTCGCACCCGTCTGGCCGAAGCCGCACGTTTCTTTCGCGATGAGATTCCAGCTCCGGATTCACTGATCGGCGCATTGCGCGATGAATTCAGTGCCGAGCAATGGCCGGGTTGTGCGAATCGGCTGGACATCGCCGCGCAGTGGATGGACGAAGCGGCCGTCTCGACCATCCATAGCTGGTGCCAGCGCATGTTGCGTGAGCATGCCTTCGACAGCGGCAGCCTGTTCACCCAGACCCTGGAAACCGACCACAGCGAATTGCTGGGCGAGGTATTGCGCGATTACTGGCGGCTGTTCTGCTATTCGATGCAAGGCGAGGCGTTGAACTGGGTGCGTACCCATTGGGGAGGTCCAGCGGCGCTGTTGCCACGGGTGAGGGGGTTGTTTTCCAGCGAGCCTGGCGACGCTGACGGGCTTGAGCCTGCCGAGCTAATCGCCGCTTCGTTGCAGGAGCGCAGTGCCGCCTTGCTCGATCTCAAGGCGCCGTGGCGGCAATGGGCCGTGGAACTGTTGGAGATCTGCCAGCAAGGCGTCGCCAGCAAGTCTGTTGATGGACGCAAGATGCAGGCGCGTTACTTCGAACCGTGGTTTCAGAAAATCACCGCCTGGGTCGATGACGAAAGCCACGAGCTGCTGGATATCGGCACCGGGTTCACACGCCTGACGCCCGAGGGCATGGCCGAAGCCTGGAAAGGCGAAGTGCCCAACCATCCCGGGCTGGAGGCCATGGCCGGTCTCAAGGCCAACCTGGATGCGTTGCCCACCCCTGATGCCGCCGTGCTGCAGCATGCCGCGCAATGGGTCGGGACGCGTTTCGAAGCGGAGAAACGTCGCCGCGCCGAAATGGGCTTCGACGACATGCTGCTGCGTCTCGACGCGGCGTTGCAGGCCGACGGGGGCGAGCGCCTGGCGAGCCTGATCCGCGAGCAGTTTCCGGTGGCGCTGATCGATGAATTCCAGGACACCGACCCGGTTCAGTACCGGATCTTCGAAAGCATCTACCGTATTGAAGACAACGACCCCGGGACCGGACTTTTCCTGATCGGCGATCCGAAGCAAGCGATCTACGCCTTTCGCGGTGCCGACATCTACACCTACCTGCGCGCTCGCGAGGCCACGGCCGGCAGGTTGCATACGCTGGGCACGAACTTCCGTTCCAGTCATGCCATGGTGGGGGCGGTTAACCATATTTTCCAGAAGGCCGAGTCCCGCCCGAAGGGGCGTGGGGCCTTTCTGTTCCGTGAGCCTTCGGGTGATAACCCGGTGCCGTTCCTGTCCGTTGAGTCCCAGGGCCGCAAGGAGTCCCTACAGGTGGCAGGGCACGCCGTTGCGGCGCTGAACATCTGGCACCTGTCGTCGGACCAGCCGCTCTCCGGTGCGGTGTATCGGCAATCCATGGCAGCCGCCTGCGCCAGTGAGATCACGGCATTGCTCAACGGTGGGCAGTCGGGGCGCGACGGCTTCACCGTCGATGGCGAAACGCTGCGCGGGTTGCGCCCGGCGGATATCGCTATCCTGGTGCGCGACGGTAAAGAGGCGCAGGCCGTGCGCGACGAGTTGTCCACGCGGGGCGTGCGCAGTGTCTATCTATCCGACAAGGATTCGGTCTTTGCTTCGCAAGAGGCGCGGGATTTGCTGACCTGGCTCAAGGCCTGCGCCGAGCCGGATGTGGAGCGACCGCTACGGGCAGCGCTGGCCAGCATCACGTTGAACCTGCCGCTGACGGAGCTGGAGCGTCTCAATCAGGATGAGCTGGCCTGGGAAGCCCGGGTCATGCAGTTTCGCGGTTATCGCACGGTCTGGCGCAGCCAGGGCGTGCTGCCGATGTTGCGGCGTCTGCTGCATGATTTCGAATTGCCCCAGGCCCTGATGACGCGCAGCGATGGCGAGCGGGTGCTGACCAACTTGCTGCACCTGTGCGAACTGTTGCAGCAGGCCGCCGGCGAGCTGGATGGCGAACAAGCCTTGATCCGGCATTTGTCCGAGCACCTGGCCTTATCCGGACAGGCGGGAGAAGAGCAGATCCTGCGTCTGGAAAGCGATGAGCAGTTGGTCAAGGTGGTCACGATCCACAAGTCCAAGGGGCTTGAATATCCGTTGGTTTTCCTGCCCTTCATCTGTTCGACGAAACCGGTGGATGGCAGTCGATTGCCGTTGCATTACCACGACGAGGCCAACAAGGCGCAGATCAGTCTCAAGCCCACCGCCGAATTGATCGCCAAGGCCGATGATGAGCGACTGGCCGAGGATCTGCGGCTGCTCTACGTGGCACTGACCCGCGCACAACATGCCTGCTGGCTGGGTGTCGCGGACCTCAAACGGGGCAATAACAACAGCTCGATCCTGCATGTGTCCGCGCTGGGTTATCTGTTGGGCGGAGGTGCGCCGTTGACCGATACGGTGGAGCTGAGGCGTTGGCTGGAAGACCTGCAACACGGCAGCGTCGCGGTGAACTGCCAGCCCATGCCCGAAGCTACTGACGAGCACTATCGGCCGCCACGCAACGACGCCGTGTTGCTCGAGCCCTTGGTGCCCTTGCGAAAAGCCAGCGAAAATTGGTGGATCGCCTCCTACAGCGCCTTGCGCATCGGCGAAAGCCTGAGCGAAGGCAGCGATACCGCGCCGGAGAATCCACAGGCCCAGAAACTGTTCGACGATGAGCGTCTTGACCCGGACGCGCCCAGGGAGACGATCGCCGTCGGTGGCGACATCCACCGCTTTCCCCGCGGCCCCGGTCCCGGCACTTTTCTCCATGGCCTGCTGGAGTGGGCTGCCGGGGAAGGGTTTTCATCCGCGCCGGCAGATATCGAGGATGCCATTGCCCGACGCTGCAATCGCCGAGGTTGGAAAGGCTGGATCACCACGCTGAGCGACTGGCTGCAGCACTTGATCAAAATGCCCATGCCCGTCGGCAGCGACCAAGCGCCGGTGGTGCTCGAACAACTGACCCGGTTCCAGGTCGAGATGGAGTTCTGGTTCGCCAGCCACAAGGTCGATGTGCAAAAGCTCGATCAACTGGTTTGCCGGTTCACCCATGGCGGTGTCGCCCGCGTTGCGGCGGAGCCGGTGCTGCTCAACGGCATGTTCAAGGGCTTCATCGATTTGACGTTCGAGCACGACGGCCGGTACTACGTGGCCGATTACAAGTCCAACTGGCTGGGTGTCGATGACATGGCCTACACCGTACAGGCCATGGAACAGTCGATCCTGGACCATCGCTACGACCTGCAATACGTGCTGTACCTGTTGGCCCTGCATCGCCAGCTCAAGGCTCGGCTTCCCGATTATGACTACGACCGGCACGTCGGCGGCGCGCTGTACCTGTTCCTTCGTGGGACCCGCTCGACCAGCCAGGGCGTGTATTTCACCAAGCCGCCACGGGCCTTGATCGAGCAACTGGATCGGCTGTTCCAAGGGGCGCCCGAACCCAAGGCTGAGCCGGCGTGGGTACAGGGAGAATTGCTATGAGTCGTTCCTTTGCCGACCTGCTGCCCAAGGCGTCCGACGATGAAAGCCTGGTTGACCTGGCGCCTTTGAGCCGTGCGCAGGACCTGCTGTTGTTGCTGACGCGCTGGGTCGAGCGCGGCTGGCTGCGTGCCCTGGACAAGGCCTTCGTGGCGTTCCTCCATGAACTGGCGCCCGACGATGATCCATTGGTCCTGCTCGCCGCTGCGCTGACCAGCCATCAACTGGGTCATGGGCACGTTTGCCTGGATATATTCGAGACCCTCAAGGAACCGGACTTTGCCCTGTCGCTGCCCCCCGAGGGTGATCCGCAGACAGGCGCGATGCTGCTGCCCTCGCAAATATTGCAGACGCTCGACGGCGCCCATTGGTGCAAGGCCCTGGCGTCCAGTCGGCTGGTGGCCTTGGCTGTGGACGAGAGCGAAGAGGCGCAGCAACGTCCATTGGTACTGTCTGGCAAGCGTCTTTATCTGCGTCGCTACTGGGGGTATGAACGGCGGATCGACGAGGCGTTGCGCCAACGATTGGTCGAGCAGGAAGCGGCGCCCGGTGACCTGCGCGAGCGTTTGGACGGGCTGTTCGGGCCGGCCAATGCCAGCGGTCCGATCGATTGGCAGAAACTGGCCTGCGCGCTAGCGACCCGTGGGGCCTTCAGCATCGTGACCGGCGGCCCGGGCACCGGCAAGACCACCACCGTTGTGCGTCTGCTGGCCCTGTTGCAAGCTCCGGCCGTCGAGGCCGGGAAGCCGCTGCGGATTCGCCTGGCTGCGCCCACGGGCAAGGCGGCGGCGCGCCTGACCGAGTCCATCAGCCAGCAGGTCCGGACCCTGGATGAGGCTGTGCGCGGGTGCATCCCCTGCGACGTCACGACGGTCCATCGATTGCTGGGCAGTCGTCCCGGCACTCGGCATTTTCGTCACCATGCAGGCAATCGCTTGCCGCTGGATGTGCTGGTGGTCGATGAAGCGTCGATGATCGACCTGGAGATGATGGCCAATCTGCTGGACGCACTGCCGGCCCATGCACGGTTGGTGTTGTTGGGGGACAAGGACCAGTTGGCCTCGGTGGAAGCCGGTGCGGTGCTGGGGGATTTGTGTCGAGATGCCGAGGACGGCTGGTACAGCCCCCAGACCCGTGCCTGGCTGGAGTCGGTCAGTGGGGAAAACCTGGCGGCCAGCGACCTGCAGCAAGACCTCAATGGCACTCATCCCCTGGCGCAGCAAGTAGTCATGCTCAGGCATTCCCGGCGCTTCGGAGAAGGCAGTGGGATCGGTCAGCTCGCTCGTTCGGTCAACCAGCAACAGCCGGAAAAAGCCCGCCAATTATTGGATAACGGACAGTACGTCGATTTGTTTTCCTTGAAATTGGCAGGTGAACACGACACGAAGCTGGAAAAACTGTTACTCGACGGCAAGCCAGAAGGGCCCAAGGGTTATCGGCATTACCTGAGCCTGCTGCGGCAGCGCCGTCCGGCCATTTCTCAGCCATTGGAAGATCGTTGCTGGGCCGATTGGGCCCGTGAGGTCTTGGCGGCCTTCGACGAATTCCAATTGCTTTGCGCGGTGCGCAAAGGCCCGTGGGGCGTCGAAGGATTGAACCAGCGAATCACCGCCGCATTGCTCAAGGCCCGCCTTATCGATAGCGATCACCAGTGGTACGAAGGCCGTCCGGTACTGATGACCCGTAACGACTATGGGCTGGGGTTGATGAACGGTGATATTGGCATTGCCCTCAATCTTCCCGAGCGTGACGGGCCGGATGCCGGCAAACAGGTCCTGCGGGTCGCTTTCCCGCGCAATGACGGCCAGGGCGGCGTGCGTTTCGTCCTGCCCAGCCGCCTGAACGACGTAGAGACCGTGTATGCCATGACGGTGCACAAATCCCAGGGCTCGGAATTCACCCATACCGCGTTGATCCTTCCGGATGCGCTCAACCCGGTCTTGACCAAGGAATTGGTGTACACCGCCATTACCCGGGGCAAGCAATGGTTCAGCCTGATCGAACCGCGGGCGGGGGTCTTCGAAGAGGCGGTCGGGCGCAAGGTCAAGCGCTTGAGCGGTTTGATGCTGGCGTTGGAGCAGGCTGACTGAATCATTGGCTTTCAAGGATTCATGTCCTTCTGGCAACCTGGCCTGTTTCGCTTTCAAGCCTGCGTAACACGCTGTCTCGCTGGCTTTTTGGCACTGTGCTATCGTTCCGGCACTTATCGTCTGGATCAAGAGATTTTCCATGGAAGTGCCTGTAGGGGAGGCAGTGCGCAGCAAGGGCTGGGGGCATGTTCTGCTTGCCGGCCTTTTGTGTTTGCTGCTGCCTGTCGCGGTTGCCCAGGAGCAGGCCTCCACGACCCAGGCCGAGCAGCGGGCCGAAGCGGTGACACAAGTGGTCTTGGGCATTCTCAGTTATGCCCGCTGGCCGGTGGAGCCCACCCAACTGCAACTTTGCATCGTCGGGCCGACCCAATACACCGACGATCTGGTCAAGGGCACCACCCAGGCCACGGGGCGGCCGGTAATAGTGCAGCGGTTGTTGGCCGATCATCCCAATATCGCCACTGAGTGCAACGCGGTCTACGTCGGCAGGCTGACCAACGATGAGCACACCCGTCTGTTTGCGTCCTTGATCGGCAAGCCCGTGTTGAGCATCAGTGAGGGCGGCGACCAGTGCACCGTGGGTAGCCTGTTCTGCCTGCGGGTAGGTGATGAACAAGTGTCTTTCGAGGTCAACCTCGATTCCGTGGCACGTAGTGGCGTGCGCATCCATCCGAGTGTGCTGCAGCTTTCCCGCCGCAGGTCCGCAACCCCATGAAGCAGAGCAAACCAAGGGTCCGTCCCACCCTGGGCTCGGTCATCGGTCGCGGTCATCTGATCGTCGCATTGGTGGCCATTACCATGGCCAGTGTGTCCCTGACCTTGCTCGGGCTGTTGGCGCTGCGAGTCTATGCGGATCACAACCTGCACTTGATCGCCCGTTCGATCAACTACACCGTGGAGGCCGCCGTGGTCTTCGATGATTCGGCCGCGGCCACCGAGGCACTGGCCTTGATCGCCTCCACCGAGGAGGTCGCCGATGCCGAGGTATTCAATGAACACGGCCGTCTGTTGGCGCGCTGGCAACGACCGCAAACCGGCCTGTTGTCGGAACTGGAAGTGCACATTGCCAAGGCATTCCTGGAAAAGCCCATCAGCCTGCCGATCGTTCACCAAGGGCAGAACATTGGTCGCATCGTGTTGGCGGGGCATGGCGGTAGCCTGTTGCGCTTTTTGCTCAGCGGTTTGGCGGGGATCATCCTGTGCACCGCGGTGAGTGCCTGGGTGGCGCTTTACCTGGCGCGGCGGCAGTTGCGGGCGATCACCGGGCCGCTGCGCAGCCTGGCCGAGGTGGCCCACGCGGCCCGCAGTGAACGAGCCTTGGACCGACGCGTGCCGCCGGCCGCCATCGCCGAACTGGATAATCTGGCCAATGACTTCAACGCGCTGCTCGATGAACTGGAATCCTGGCAGACCCACTTGCAAAGCGAAAACGAAACCTTGGCCCACCAGGCCAGCCACGACAGCTTGACCGGCTTGCCGAACCGGGCATTTTTCGAAGGTCGATTGATTCGCGCCTTGCGCAATGCCAGCAAGCTCAATGAACAAGTGGCCGTGCTGTACCTGGACAGTGATCGGTTCAAGGGCATCAATGACAATTTCGGCCACGCCGCCGGCGACGCGGTGCTGATGGCCGTGGCGACCCGGGTCCGGGCGCAGTTGCGCGAGGATGACTTGGTCGCGCGCTTGGGGGGCGACGAATTCGCCGTGCTGCTGGCGCCTTTGCACAAGGCCGAGGACGCTGAGCTGATTGCTGAAAAGATCATCGCCAGTATGGAAATGCCGATTCAATTGCCCGGCAACGCCTCCGTGTTGACCTCCCTCAGTATCGGCATTGCCGTTTTTCCCGATCACGGTGCCACACCGGGCACCCTGCTACACGCCGCCGATGCAGCCATGTATCAAGCCAAACGCCTCGCCCGAGGCGGTCAACATACGGCGGGGTCGGATCACTCCGTCGCTGATCTTCAAACCAGGAGCTGACTCGTGCGTTCATCCCTTCAAATTTCCCTGCGCTGGTTCGCGGCGCTTTTCCTGCTTGCCGTCGTGGCCCTGAGCGGTTGCCAGACGGCACCGCCGAAAGGCCTGACCCCGGCGCAAATTGCCGTACTCAAGCAACAAGGTTTCGAACTGACTGACGATGGCTGGGCCTTCGGTTTGTCGGGCAAGGTGCTGTTTGGCAGCGATGTGGAAAACCTCAACCCGGCCAGTACCGAAATCGTCGAGCGCATTGGCAAGGCGCTGCTGGGGGTGGGCATCGAGCGGGTACGCGTCGATGGTCATACCGACGCATCGGGCTCCCAGGCCTACAACGAACAACTGTCGAAGCGTCGGGCCGCGAGCGTGAGCAAGGTGCTGGCCAGCGTTGGCATGCGCGAAGAGAACGTTCAGTTGCGCGGGCTCGGTAGCAGCAAGCCGGTCGCGTCCAACGATACGGTCGAGGGCCGCACCGAAAACCGCCGCGTCGCCATCGTGGTCATCGCCGACTAGTCGGCGAATACCATCTCCCGACGCTCACCCATCAGCAATGGCCGGTTCTGTTCAGTCACCTCGCGGATGTAATCCCACAACAGCGTAATCCGCTTCAACTTCCTCAAATCCTCCCGGCAGTACATCCAGAACTGCCGGGTGACGTTGATTTCCTCCGGCAGCACCGGCAACAGCCGTGGATCCTGGGCGGCGAGGAAGCAGGGCAGGATTGCCAGCGAACGGCCTTGCTGCGCTGCCACGAATTGCGCGATCACACTGGTGCTGCGCAGGTGGGCATTGGCGCCGGGCAGGACGTTGGCCAGGTAGAGCAACTCGGAACTGAACGCCAGGTCATCCACGTAGCTGATGAATGAGTGCCTGGTCAGGTCGGCCGGGCGCTGGATCGGTGGGTGATTGTCCAGGTAAGGCTGGGTGGCGTAGAGCTGCAGTCGGTAGTCGCACAGTTTGCAGCACACATACGGGCCGTGTTCGGGGCGTTCGAGGGCGATGACGATGTCGGCCTCGCGCTTGGACAGGCTGATGAAGTGTGGCAGCGGCAGGATGTCCACCGAGATGGCTGGGTAGGCGTCGACGAAGTGGCTCAACTGCGGGGTGATGAAGAAGCTGCCGAAGCCTTCGGTGCAGCCCATGCGCACGTGGCCGGACAACGCGACGCCAGAGCCCGAGACCTGCTCGCAGGCCATGTGCAAAGTGCTTTCGATCGATTCGGCATAACCCAGCAAGCGCTGGCCTTCGGCCGTCAGGACAAACCCGTTGGTCCGGGATTTCTCGAACAGCAGCGTGCCCAACGAGGCTTCCAGCGAGCTGATGCGTCGCGACACCGTGGTGTAGTCGACGGCCAGGCGCTTGGCGGCCGTGCTGGCCTTGCGGGTGCGGGCCACTTCGAGGAAAAACTTGAGGTCGTCCCAATTCAGCGACCCCAGGGAGGTGATGTTTTTTTGCATGATGGACCGGCTTTTATGTGCATTCTTATTAGAAGTTTGCACATCTATACTCCAAAAACCGTCTCATCACCAACCGTGCTCGCGCACCTTGGTCTTTGCTGAACCAGCGCTCTCTCATAAGAACAATCCCGGAGGCCAGCATGAACGTTTCCCTTACGCCCAGCGATACCACCCTGCAAACCGTCAGACTGCTGATCGATGGCGAGTGGGTCGAATCCCAATCCAGCGAATGGCACGACATCGTCAACCCGGCCACCCAGCAGGTGTTGGCGAAGGTTCCGTTCGCCACGGCCGCGGAAGTCGATGCCGCCATTGCCGCTGCCCAGCGTGCGTTCCAGACCTGGAAATTGACGCCCATCGGCGCGCGGATGCGCATCATGCTCAAGCTCCAGGCATTGATCCGCGAGCATTCCAAGCGCATCGCCGCGGTGCTCAGCGCCGAGCAGGGCAAGACCATCGCTGACGCCGAGGGTGATATTTTCCGTGGCCTGGAAGTGGTCGAGCACGCTTGCTCCATCGGTACCCTGCAAATGGGCGAGTTCGCCGAGAACGTCGCCGGTGGCGTGGACACCTACACGCTGCGCCAGCCGATCGGCGTGTGCGCGGGTATTACGCCGTTCAACTTCCCGGCGATGATTCCGCTGTGGATGTTCCCGATGGCCATCGCCTGCGGCAACACGTTCGTGCTCAAGCCGTCGGAACAGGATCCGCTGTCGACCATGCTGCTGGTTGAGCTGGCCATCGAGGCCGGCGTACCGGCGGGTGTGCTCAATGTGGTGCACGGCGGCAAGGACGTGGTGGATGCACTCTGCACCCACAAGGACATCAAGGCCGTTTCCTTTGTCGGTTCGACTGCGGTCGGCACCCATGTCTATGACCTGGCGGGTCGCCATGGCAAGCGCGTGCAATCGATGATGGGCGCCAAGAACCACGCGGTGGTGTTGCCTGATGCCAATCGTGAACAAACCCTCAACGCCCTGGTCGGTGCCGGTTTCGGCGCGGCGGGCCAGCGCTGCATGGCCACCTCCGTGGTGGTGATGGTGGGCGCGGCCAAGCAGTGGTTGCCGGAACTCAAGGCCTTGGCGCAGAAGCTCAAGGTCAACGCCGGCAGCGAGCCGGGCACGGATGTCGGCCCGGTGATTTCCAAGCGGGCCAAGGCGCGGATCCTCGAGTTGATCGAGAATGGCGTGAAGCAAGGCGCGAAGCTGGAACTCGATGGCCGAGGCATCAGCGTGCCGGGCTTCGAGCAAGGCAACTTTGTCGGCCCGACCCTGTTTTCCGGCGTGACCACCGACATGCGCATCTACACCGAAGAAATCTTCGGGCCGGTGCTGGTGGTGTTGGAAGTCGACACCCTCGACCAGGCGATTGCCCTGGTCAACGCCAACCCATTCGGCAACGGCACGGGCCTGTTCACCCAGAGCGGTGCGGCGGCGCGCAAATTCCAGAGCGAAATCGACGTCGGTCAGGTGGGCATCAACATCCCGATTCCGGTGCCGGTGCCGTTCTTCAGCTTCACTGGTTCCCGCGGTTCGAAACTCGGCGACCTCGGCCCGTACGGCAAACAAGTGGTGCAGTTCTACACTCAGACCAAGACCGTGACCGCGCGCTGGTTCGATGACGACAGCGTCAATGACGGTGTGAACACCACCATCAATTTGCGTTAAGGAGCCGGACATGAACATCGCATTTATCGGCCTGGGCAACATGGGCGCCCCGATGGCGCGCAACCTGCTCAAGGCCGGCCATTCGCTGAACCTGTTCGACCTGAACCAGACGGTACTGGCCGAACTGGCAGCATTGGGCGGTACCATCAGCGCCTCGCCGCGCGACGCAGCCCAGGGCGCGGCAATGGTCATCACCATGCTGCCGGCCGCCGCCCATGTGCGCAGTGTCTGGCTGGGTGAAGACGGTGTGCTGGCCGGTATCGCCGCTGGCACGCCGGCAGTGGATTGCAGCACCATCGATCCGCAAACCGCCCGTGACGTAGCGGCTGCCGCGGCGAAACAAGGCGTGGCGATGGCCGATGCGCCGGTCTCGGGCGGCACTGGCGGCGCGGCGGCGGGCACGTTGACCTTCATGGTCGGCGCCACGGCTGAGTTGTTTGCCACCTTGCAACCGGTGCTGGCGCAAATGGGTCGTAACATTGTGCATTGTGGTGAAGTCGGTACCGGGCAGATCGCCAAGATCTGCAACAACCTGCTGCTGGGAATTTCCATGGTGGGCGTCAGCGAAGCCATGGCCCTGGGCGATGCCTTGGGGATCGACACCCAAGTGCTGGCCGGCATCATCAATAGCTCAACGGGCCGCTGCTGGAGTTCGGATACCTACAACCCGTGGCCGGGCGTGATCGAAACGGCCCCGGCGTCCCGTGGCTATACGGGTGGCTTTGGCGCCGACCTGATGCTCAAGGACCTGGGCCTGGCGACCGAAGCCGCGCGGCAGGCCCATCAGCCGGTGGTGCTGGGGGCTGTGGCGCAACAGTTGTACCAGGCGATGAGCCAGCGGGGCGAGGGCGGCAAGGACTTTTCGGCGATTGTGAACAGCTATCGCAAGCCGCAGTAAACCTGTGATATCGAGAGGCTTTTGTGGCGAGGGAGCTTGCTCCCGCTGGGCTGCGTAGCAGCCCTGTTTGTTGGCGGTTGCTGCGCAACCGAGCGGGAGCAAGCTCCCTCGCCAAAGGGCAGTGCTGAAGCGGTGAAGCTTTCACGGTTGTTTTCCGAGAGACCACGTCGGGTGGTCTCTCGGTTTTTTGTTTCAGGCGAAGACGAAATATTTACGCACGGTCTCGACCACTTCCCAGGTGCCTTTCATGCCGGGTTCGATGACGAAAATATCACCGGCGCGCAGATGGATCGGCTCCAGGCCCTCTGGGGTGATGATGCAGTAGCCTTCCTGGAAATGGCAGTACTCCCACTTCATGTATTCCACATACCATTTGCCCGGTGTGCAGATCCAGGTGCCCATGATCTTGCTGCCGTCTTCGCTGGTGTAGGCGTTGAGGTTGACGGTGTGCGGGTCGCCTTCGAGTTTTTCCCATTTGCAGGCATCGAGTACGGGCAGCGGATGGGTGTCGCGCAGGACGGTGATGGGGGCGGTCATGTGAGCTCCGAAAGGGCGGAAGAGGACAGGCACCCTAACGCGCGGCAGGGGTGGGTAGATGTCTGTAGTCGACACCGGGCTATCCAGAAACGCGCATCAATCGGCCAGATGCCGAGCCAGGGCCTTGGCGTAGGTGGGCAAACCTTCGAAGTTGCGGGCGCACAGCAGCAGCGCCCGGTGGGTCCAGGCCTCGTGCAGTGGGACGCATTGATACGACAGCTCGGTCGGTCGCCGATCGACGGCCGCCTTCGGCACGATGGCAATGCCTGCGCCATGGGTCACCATGCGAATCATCCCGTCGAAACCCTCGGCGCGAATGCGGATTTGCATGCGCGAGCCGATGTGCAGGGCCTGTTCTTCCAGGTGGATCGCCAGGGCACTGGCGGCGTTCAGGCCGACATAGTCGTGGCTGAGGGTTTCGCTGAAACGCACGGTTCGACCGTCAGCCAGGGGATGTCCGTTCGGTAGGATCAATACCAGCGGATCGTCGCGAAACGGCCAGGCCTGAAGGCCATCGGTGTCCACCGCGTCGGAAACGATCCCCAAGTCCGCCGCGCCCTCGCGCAGCGCATGGGTGATCCGTGAGCTGGGCAACTCCTGCAAGTCGATGTCGAGGTTGGGATGGGTCTTGAGAAAGCCCGCCAGCAGTTCGGGCAGGTATTCGGTCATGGCGCTGGTGTTGCACAGCAGCCGCACCCGGCCTTTGACGCCCTTGGCGTATTCGGCCAGGTCCTGTTGCAGGCGTTCGGCCTGTTGCAGCAGGAGCCGGGCGTGCTCGGCCAGGGCCCTGCCAGCCGGCGTTGGGGTTACGCCACGTCGTCCGCGTTCAAGCAGGTCGATGCCCAGGGACCCTTCCATGGCCCGCACTCGCGCACTGGCCGCAGCCAGGGACAAATGGCTGCAAGCCGCACCGGCGGTGATGTTGCCGGTGTCGAGGATGTTCAGGTAGAGGCGCAGGTCGGTGAGGTCGAAGTGCATGGGCGGGAATCCTGTCTCAAGGGCTGTGGTGCTTGGTTTATCGTCATCGCGAGCAAGCTCGCTCCCACAGTTTGAAATGCAATCCCCTGTGGGAGCGAGCTTGCTCGCGATGGCGCCAGTAGCATCCACAAAAATTTCCAGCCTCTTGCTGAAAGAGAGGCACCCTCAGTATATGGCAGATTTTCAAGCCAAGCCCCGGGGCGCACGATAGCCCCATGAACACACTCATCGCTTTCTATCAGAATCTCGGCCTGGCCCTTTCCTTACTGGTCATCGGCACCTTCCTGCTGGCCGGTACCATCAAGGGCGTGATCGGCCTCGGCCTGCCGACCATCTCCATGGGTTTGCTCGGTCTGGCTATGGCTCCGGCGCAGGCTGCGGCGCTGCTGATCATCCCGGCGACCCTGACCAATCTTTGGCAACTGGCGTTCGGCGGCCATCTGCAAAACTTGATCCGGCGCTTGTGGCCGCTGTTACTCGCGATTTTTATTGGCACCGGGCTCGGTACGCTGTGGATCGGCATGACAGGCGGGGCCTGGGTGGTGCGGGCCTTGGGCGGGGCGTTGTTGCTGTATGCGCTGAGTGGCCTGTTGCTGCCGACGCTGCGGGTCGGTCCCGATGCCGAGCCGTGGATCGCTCCGCTCTGCGGGTTGCTGACCGGCCTCGTCACTTCCGCTACCGGTGTGTTCGTCATTCCGGCAGTGCCTTATCTGCAAGCGCTGGGCTTGAGCAAGGATGAACTGGTGCAGGCCCTGGGCCTGTCATTCACCGTTTCGACCCTGGCCCTGGCCGCCGGCCTGTTGTGGCGCGGCGCGCTGGGCGGGGGCGAATTGAGTGCTTCGTTGTTGGCGCTGGCCCCGGCGCTGCTGGGGATGTGGCTGGGGCAATGGCTGCGCCAGCGGATCAGCGCCGTGTTGTTCAAACGGGTATTTTTCATCGGCCTCGGTGCGCTCGGCGGCCATCTGCTGGTCAGCGGCTAGCCGAGGACGGGCTGAGCATGTCGACGCGGCGGATGTCGAAGTCGCGCTCCAGATAATCCATGCGTTGTTCGGAAAATTGCTTCATGTGCGGCAGGTTCGAATGCACCTCCAGGTGTGCCTGGGATGCCCAGATCTCATAGAAGATAAACAGCGTTGGATCCTGTTGGTCCCGCAGCATGTGATATTCGATGCAGCCAGGCTCGGCACGGCTTGGTTCGACGTAGGCGCGGAACAGCGCCTCGAAGGCCTCGGCTTTTTCCGGACGGGTCTTGGCGTGCAGGATGAAACCGTGCAGTTCGCTCATGGAGAGGGCTCCTGAATTAAAAGAGGTGCCGAAGCTTACGGCAACAATCGGTTATCCATTCTTGCGTATAGGTCAAATCACTTTTGTCGTTGCGGTGCTTATTCCGCGCGAAGCTCGTCGGTACTCTGCCGCCATCAATTTCAATCTTTCCATGCGGCGGCCAGCCAACGGCCCACGCTGTGGAACCCGATGAGGCTCCCCATGAAAAAAGTCCTGTTGCTCAACGGCGGCAAACAATTCGCCCATTCCGACGGTCGCTACAACGCCACCCTCCACGAGACGGCGCTCAGCGTGCTGGACCGTGGCGGGTTTGATGTGAAAACCACTTTCATCGATGGCGGCTACGACCTCCAGGAGGAAGTCGCCAAGTTCCTCTGGGCCGACGTGATCATTTACCAGATGCCAGGTTGGTGGATGGGCGCGCCGTGGACCGTGAAGAAGTACATCGACGAAGTCTTCACCGAAGGCCACGGCAGCCTCTACGCCAGTGACGGTCGGACCCGTTCCGATGCCTCGCAGAAATACGGCAGTGGCGGCCTGATCCAAGGCAAGCAGTACATGTTGTCCCTGACCTGGAACGCCCCGCAGCAAGCCTTCGACGACCCGAGCGATTTCTTCGAAGCCAAGGGTGTGGACGCGGTGTACTTCCCGTTCCACAAGGCCAATCAATTCCTCGGCATGACCGGCCTGCCGACCTTCCTGTGCGTGGATGTGATGAAGCGCCCGAACATCGAAGAAGATGTGGCGCGGTATGAGCGGCATTTGCGCGAGGTGTTCGGCCTTTCGCGGTAATCCAGCTACTATCGGGACTTACCCGAACGCAATCCTGCACCCAAGGCGAGCGGGCTTCTGTGGCGAGGGAGCTTGCTCCCGCTGGGCTGCGTAGCAGCCCCCCAAAAAGCGGCCGCTGCGCGCTGGAGCGCCAGCCCGGCCGAGCAGGAGCAAGCTCCCTCGCCACAAAAGCATCCTTCACACTGGATGTGCATTCCACGAGAGGCTGTCTGTGAAAGCCAGATCCGACGAGTTGCAGATTTTCGTCTGCGTGATCGAATGCGGATCCATCACCGCCGCCGCCGAGCAAGTCGGGCAGACGCCGTCGGCAGTCAGCCGCACGTTGTCGCGGCTGGAGGCCAAGCTCGATACCACGCTGATCAACCGCACCACGCGGCGCATGGACCTGACCGAAGAGGGCAAGTATTTCTTCGAACAGGCCAAAGGCATCCTCGACCAGATGGATGAGCTGGAAGAGCGCCTGTCGTCTCGCCAGAAAAATCCTTCAGGACGCTTGCGGATCAACGCGGCCTCGCCGTTCATGCTGCACGCCATCGTGCCGCACATCGAAGAATTCCGCCGGCTTTACCCGGACATCCAACTCGAACTCAACAGCAACGACCTGATCATCGACCTGTTGGAGCAAAGCACTGACATCGCCATCCGCATCGGCACCCTTATCGACTCGACGCTCCACGCCCGCTCCCTGGGCTGCAGCCCGTTGCACATCCTCGCCAGCCCGGCCTATTTGAAGCAGCACGGCACTCCCACAAGCGTCGCCGAACTGTCGGAGCATGCGCTGCTGGGGTTTGCCCAGAACGAAGGCCTCAACCAGTGGCCGCTGCGTCACCCGCACGGTGATCGCTGGGCGATCCAGCCGGCCATCAGCGCGTCCAGCGGCGAGACCGTGCGTCACTTGGCGCTGCAAGGGCAGGGCGTTGCCTGCCTGTCAGACTTCATGACCCGCGACGACATTCAGGCCGGCCGGCTGATGGTGCTGCTGGCCGATGCCAACAGCGGCTACCGCCAGCCGATCAACGCGGTGTACTACCGCAATTCGCAACTGGCCCTGCGGATCCAGTGTTTCCTGGACTTCATCCAGGGCAAGCTCGCCGACTACGCCTCGCGGGAGTTCAAGGGGTGATTCGAAGCGTCAAGGCAAGAGTGATTTGGGCAATGAGTGTGCGCGGCAACAATGTCCGTGAGCTGCTGGGGTGGGCACCGAAGCGGACGTCGGTGGTGGAATGGATTCTTGAAGAAATGGTGTGATCCGTCAGTAAAACATAGGACCTGTGGGAGCGGGCTTGCTCGCGAAAGCGGTGTGTCAGGCAACATTGGCGCAGACTGACACACCGCATTCGCGAGCAAGCCCGCTCCCACATTTGATCGCCAGTGACCACTCTATCTTCATCAGTCCTATAACCCCCTGTGGGTGTTGCTTCAGTCGTGTTGCACGCCCGCGCGCTTGAGCATTTGTTTGCAGCGCTCGGACAGGTGATACACGCGCAGGTGCTTGCCCGCTTTGCTGTAGCGCTCACGCAAGGTCTTGAGCGCGGCGACGGCCGAGTAGTCGACGAAGCGCAAGTGACGGCAATCGAGGGTCACCAGGGCCGGGTCGTTGGCCGGGTCGAACTGGTTGAGAAACGGCGTCGACGAGGCGAAAAACAGCGTGCCGTGCAGGCGATACAGCTTGCTGCCATCGGCTTCCTCATGGGTGTCGGCATACAGCTCCCGGGCTTGTTGCCAGGCGAAGTTGAGCGCCGCGATGATAATCCCGCAGAGCACGGCCACTGCCAGGTCGGTGAACACCGTGATGACCGTCACTGCGATGATGACCAGCACATCGTTGGCCGGCACTTTGTTGACCACCCGCAACGAGGCCCAGGCGAACGTCTGCTGCGCCACCACGAACATCACGCCCACCAGTGCCGCCAGCGGAATGCGCTCGATCAACGGCGACAGGAACAACACGAACAGCAACACCATCACCCCGGCCACCACGCCCGATAACCGCCCGCGCCCGCCGGAGCTGAGGTTGATCATCGTCTGGCCGATCATCGCGCAACCGCCCATGCCGCCCAGCAATCCAGAGGCCATGTTGGCCGCGCCCAATGCCACGCACTCACGGTCCGGATACCCACGGCTCTCGGTGATTTCATCGGTCAGGTTCAGGGTCAGCAGGGTTTCCAGCAAGCCGACCATCGCCATGATCACCGCATAGGGCGCGACGATTTGCAGGGTTTCCAGGTTCCAGGGAATGTCCGGCAGGGCAAGCGTCGGCAAGCCGCCGGCAATGTGGGCCATGTCACCCAGGGTCCGGGTCGGCAGACCGAGCAGATAAACCGCCAGGCCAACGCCGAGGATCGCCACCAAGGCCGGCGGTACGCTGCGGGTCAGGCGCGGCAACAGGTAGACGATGGCCATGGTCAGCGCCACCAGCCCGGCCATCAGGTAGAGCGGGGTGCCGCTCAGCCAGACGCCGTCCTTCTTGAAATGCTCCAGTTGCGCCAGCGCAATCACAATGGCCAAGCCATTGACGAAACCAAGCATCACCGGGTGCGGCACCATGCGCACCAGCTTGCCCAGCCGCAACAGCCCGAACGCCATCATGATCAATCCGCCCAGCAGCACGGTCGCCAGCAGGTACTGCACCCCGTGCTGCACCACCAGCGCGACGATCACCACGGCCATCGACCCCGCGGCGCCTGAGACCATCCCGGGGCGACCGCCGAACAAGGCGGTCAGCGTACAGAGGATGAACGCACCGTACAGCCCCATCAGCGGGTTGAGGTGGGCCACCAGGGCGAAGGCGATGCACTCGGGGAGCAAGGCGAAAGAGGTGGTGAGGCCGGCGAGGGCGTCGGCGCGAAGACGTGCTGGTTTCATGATTTACCTGACTGGGCGCCGGTGGACCGTCGGCTGCCGGGGAGTGGTGCAAAAACAGGTGCGGATGGTACGGAATTGAGTGCGGGGCGGCCAGCCGTTGGTCGATTGTGCTGGTGAATTTGGGGCCGCTTCGCAGCCCAGCGGGAGCAAGCTCCCTCGCCACAAAAGCGATGAAAATCTTGCGCTGAATTTTCATCAACGCCGTGTCGCGTTGTCCGTCAGCGACAAGTTTTACCTCTGCGCGAAAATTACTTTCAACGGGTTTGAAGATTCTTCGTCGAAATGATTTAAGAGTTTCACAACACATCGACGTGACCCCATTCGAGGAGTAACGCATGGCACCTGCTTTCGGTTATTGGCTATTGGTCTATGCGACCATCGCTATCATCGCGCTGATCGTCCTGATCGCGCGCTACCGGCTCAATCCGTTCATCGTGATTACCCTGGTCTCCATTGGCCTGGCGTTGCTGGCCGGGATGCCGCCGTCGGGTGTGGTGGGGGCGTACGAGGCGGGTGTCGGCAAGACGCTGGGGCACATTGCGCTGGTGGTGGCCCTGGGCACGATGCTCGGCAAGATGATGGCCGAGTCCGGCGGGGCCGAGCGTATGGCGCAGACGCTGATCGAACGTTTCGGCGAGCGCAACGCCCACTGGGCGATGGTGTGCATTGCCTTCCTCGTGGGGTTGCCGTTGTTCTTCGAGGTCGGTTTTGTGCTGCTGGTGCCCATCGCGTTCACTATCGCCCGGCGTGTGGGCGTGTCGATCCTGATGGTGGGGCTGCCGATGGTCGCCGGGCTTTCGGTGGTCCATGCGCTGGTGCCGCCGCATCCGGCGGCGATGCTGGCGGTGCAGGCGTTCCAGGCCTCGGTGGGGCAGACCTTGTTGTACGCGATCCTGATCGGCATTCCCACTGCGATCATCGCCGGCCCGCTGTACGCCAAGTTCATCGTGCCGCGCATCCAGCTACCGGCCGAGAACCCGCTGGAGCGACAATTTCTCGACCGTGAACCGCGAGCCAACCTGCCGGGTTTCGGCGTGACCCTGGGGACCATCCTGCTGCCGGTGATCCTGATGCTGATCGGCGGCTGGGCCAACCTCATCTCCACGCCGGGCAGCGGTTTCAACCAGTTCCTGCTGTTCATCGGCAACTCGGTGATCGCTCTGCTGCTGGCGACCATCCTCAGTTTCTGGACCCTCGGCCTGGCCCAGGGATTCAACCGCGAATCGATCCTCAAGTTCACCAACGAATGCCTGGCGCCGACTGCCAGCATCACTTTGCTGGTGGGCGCCGGTGGTGGTTTGAACCGGATCCTGGTGGACGCCGGGGTCACGCAGCAGATCGTCGGCCTGGCCGAGGAATTCCAGTTGTCACCGCTGGTCATGGGCTGGCTGTTCGCCGCGCTGATGCGGGTTGCCACGGGTTCGGCCACGGTGGCGATGACCACGGCCTCGGGCATCGTCGCGCCGGTGGCGATTGGCCTGGGTTATCCCCATCCCGAGCTGCTGGTGCTGGCGACCGGCGCCGGGTCGGTTATCTTTTCCCACGTCAACGACGGCGGCTTCTGGCTGATCAAGGAATACTTCAATATGACCGTCACGCAGACCTTCAAGACCTGGACGGTGCTTGAAACACTGATATCCCTGGTCGCGTTCGCCCTGACCCTCGGGCTTGCGCGCGTGCTTTGACCGCCACTGCAAGGAGTCGTCATGGACATCCTCTACCAGATCCGTGCCCGTCAGGATTCCTTCAGCGCCGGCGAAGGAAGAATCGCCCGGCTGATGCTCGAAGACGTAGGCTTCGCAGCCTCCGCCAGCCTCGATGAACTGGCCCAACGGGCGGAAGTCAGCAGCGCCACCCTGTCGCGCTTCGCCCGTACCGTCGGTTGCCGCGACCTGCGAGACCTACGCCTGCAACTGGCCCAGGCCAGCGGCGTCGGCAGCCGTTTCCTCGACCCGGCCGGTGCGCCGGAGCAGTCGGCGTTTTATGGACAGATCGTCGGCGATATCGCAGCGACACTGCGCCAACATCTGTCAGGGTTCGAAGAGTCGCGATTCGGCGATGCCGTGAGGATGATCGGCAAGGCACGGATGATCCATGCGTTCGGCCTGGGTGGCTGGTCGGCGCTGTGCGGCGAGGAGTTGCAAGTGCGGCTGGTGCGCTTTGGCTACCCGATTGCCGCCTGCCGCGACCCGGTGATGATGCGCATCACCGCCACCTCGCTGAGCGACCAGCATCTGGTCATCGCCTGCTCACTGACCGGTATCACGCCGGAGCTGTTGAGTGCGGTTGAACTGGCCCGCAGCTACGGTGCGGCGATCCTGGCCATCACCCGCGCCGACTCGCCACTGGCCCAAGTGGCCGATTGCGTGCTGCCCCTGCAAAGCGCCGAGACTTCCTTTATCTACAAACCCACGGCGGCGCGCTACGGCATGCTGCTGGCCATCGACGTGCTCGCCACCGAGCTGGCGTTGGCCCATCCCGAAGACAATCAAGAGCGCCTGCGGCGAGTCAAGCTCGCCCTGGACGATTACCGCGGCGGCGACGATCATTTGCCGCTGGGAGACTGACATGCTGTACGACACGCTTATCCGCAATGCGCTGGTCATCGACGGCAGCGACACGCCCGGCTACCACTCCGACGTAGCGATCCACGGCGGTCGCATCCAACGCATCGGCGAGCTGCGCGATGCCCAGGCCGTGGAAGACATCGACGCCGCCGGCCGCGTGCTGGCGCCAGGCTTCATCGATGTGCACACCCACGACGACACGGTGGTCATTCGCCAACCGCAGATGCTGCCCAAGCTCAGCCAGGGCGTGACCACGGTGATCGTCGGCAACTGCGGCATCAGCGCCGCGCCGGTGAGCCTGCGGGGCGATCCGCCAGACCCAATGAACCTGCTTGGCACGGCCCAGGCGTTCGCCTACCCACGCTTTGCCGATTATCGCGCAGCGGTGAAAGCGGCGACGCCAGCGGTCAACGTGGCTGCGTTGGTCGGGCACACGGCGTTGCGCAGTAATCATATGGACGATTTGTTGCGCACGGCCTCGGTAGGAGAAATCACCGCCATGCGTCGGCAATTGCGCGAAAGTCTGGAGGCCGGTGCCTTGGGGTTGTCCACCGGCCTCGCCTACGCCAACGCCTTTGCAGCGTCCACTGACGAGGTCATGCAACTGACCGAAGAATTGAGCGCATTCGGCGCCGTCTACACCACCCACCTGCGCAGCGAATTCGAACCGGTGCTCGAGGCCATGGACGAGGCGTTCCAGATTGGCCGTCATGCGCAGAGTCCGGTGATCATTTCCCACCTCAAATGCGCCGGCGCCGGTAATTGGGGACGAAGCCCGCAGGTGCTCGCGGCATTGGAAAACGCGGCGAAAACCCATCCGGTCGGTTGCGACTGCTACCCCTACGCGGCCAGCTCCTCGACCTTGGACCTCAAGCAAGTGACCGATGCCCATCGCATCACCATCACCTGGTCGACACCTCACCCGTCGGTGGGCGGACGCGACCTTATCGACATCGCCCGCGATTGGGAGGTGTCGCTGTTGGAGGCGGCGCGGCGCCTGCAACCGGCAGGCGCGGTGTACTACGGCATGGATGAAGGCGACGTACGACGGATCCTCGCCCACCCGTTGTCCATGGTCGGCTCTGACGGTTTGCCCGAAGACCCGTTTCCCCATCCGCGTTTGTGGGGCGCTTTTCCACGGGTCCTGGGACATTTCAGTCGTGACGTCGGGCTTTTTCCGTTGCACACCGCCGTGCACAAGATGACTGGCCTTTCCGCAGCACGTTTCGGCCTCAAGCACCGGGGTGAAATCCGTGAAGGCCATTGGGCGGACCTGGTGTTGTTCAATCCCCACACCATTCGGGACGTCGCCGATTTCAATGAACCTCAGCGGGCAGCCGAAGGCATTGACGGTGTGTGGGTCAACGGTGTCCTGAGCTATCGCGACGGCCAGGCGAATGGGCGCCGGGAGGGGCGCTTCCTGGCACGCGAAGGCGATCTGCGTCGAGGCTTTGGTCCATCGAATGGCGTGTAAATGGCTAATGGGGTGTTAATTGGCGTCACAATAATGGCATTGCGACACTAAAGAAGCCGGGTTTAAAGCCGAAGCATTGGAGTCAACCCATCTACACTGGGTCTTTTCAGCCAGGGAGCAACCCATGAGCTTCGGTAAAACCACCCCGATCCTGCGGATCTTCGATGAAGCCAAGGCGTTGGCGTTCTATGTCGACTTCCTGGGCTTTACCGTTGACTGGCAACACCGCTTCGGTGACAACTTTCCCCTCTACCTCCAAGTCTCCCGCGGGGACTGCGTGCTGCACCTGTCCGAGCACCATGGCGATTGCACGCCGGGCTCGGCGCTGCGGATCGAAACCGATGAGCTGGAAGCCTTCCAGCAGCAATTGCTTGCCAAGCAATACCGCTACGCCCACCCACAAATCCAGGCCATGCCCTGGGGCAGCCAGGACATGGCGATCAGTGATCCGTTCGGGAATCGGTTGGTGTTTACCAGCGCCATTAGTATCTGAACAGCATCACCTTCTGCCGCTTCTACTCCCTCCGGGACGAGGCCGTGATCCTCCTCCTCTAGGTTGATAGCGCGAGTTCCCTCGTTCAGGTCGTGACCCTGATGCGTTTTGTATTCGCTGAACGGTAGAGTGGTATCCCGCATAATCGATGGGGGTACGTCCGGTGGGTATGGTGATCGGCGTCGGAAGAATGCCGCTGCAGTTGATGCAGGCGGGGAAAGACTGGGGCGTGTTTCCCCGAAATAGTGTGTCCGTGAATATTGTCGTGTTGGACAGCATTCTTTCCGCTCTGTCCGGATAGAGCGCTACCACTGCATTGGCCAGCCGGACTTCCGCATGAGTTCCAGGGCCACCGGCACGAGTCGGCATTATCCCATCCATCTTCTCAATATGTTTTGCGATCCAGTCTCGGGTCGGTTGTTGCAATTCATGGACCTGTTCGGTCGTCCTGCTTAGCGTCGGAGCGTCCCTCAGGACATCTGCCTCTATGGTAGTGGAATGGAACAGGTTGTTTCGGGCCGAAACATATCGCTCGGACAAGTCGCTCAGATAGTCAGGGATGTTGCTGATCCGGTAGGTACCGTAATTCAAATAATAGTTGGAGGGGGTAGGGGTCTTGGCACGGCCATCGTAGGACCGGTCCACGCCTCTGTAGTTCGTCATACCGCCTTTAGGCTTGGGAAGGTTGAAGTAATCGCTGAACCCAACCTCTGTAGCCTCTACATAGCCATAGGAGTGAGCGAGAAACTCTTTACTCAGTAGCCCGGTATTAAGTTTCTGATCGGACGACTTATCGTAGTTATCCGGCATCAGTGGATCGGAGAAGTTACCTATTGCGGAGTTCATAATTTCCTGCGACCTGCTTCGTCCCCATCTTTCGAACTCTCGAAGCTCCTCCGCCCTCATCAACCCAGATGGATCGACAAACCTCACCGGGTTGTTTCCCACCATGCAATACAAGTTCAACCCATCAACCGCCCCCGCCGGGTCGGGACTGACCCAGCGTTGCAACCACGGCGCGTAGTACCGATGCCCGTAGTAATACAACCCGCTGGCATCGCGTTCCTTGCCGGAGTAACGAATGGTCCGGTAATCGGCCTCCACGGCGGAGCGGGATGCCACCCAAGCGGTTCCTCCATAGGGCAGGTAACTTTCCTGGCTGATCAGGTCGGCCTTGTCGTCGAGTTCCAGTGAGCTGGAGCCCAGGTGGTCATCAAGGCTATAGCGCAGTTGATTGGCCGCGATCCTGGACGGTCGGCCTTCGGTCCAATGCAGGTAACGCACGTTGCAGCGTCCGGCTTGCAGGGTGATGACCTCCAGGCGTTCGTTATGACGGGTGCGGATTTCGAGGCCCGGCAAGTAGCGGACTTCCTCAGTGTGGATCATTGCAGCGGCATGGGTTGTCTTGATCTTGCGCGCGCGTTGGCCACTGCTGTCGTAGGCATAGTGCTCGGTGTCGTCGACACCGTTTTCGCGCTTGACCAGCACCACACTGTCGAGTTGGTTGCGACTATTCCACGCCAGTGCCTGGCCCGGACATAGGGCCTGCAGGTTGCCGTTGTCATCGAAGTCCATCGTTGTTTGGGTTGCGTCTTCGCCCTGGCTCCAAGACATGAGGCGATTGCTGGCGGTGGCCACGTTCAATGTGCGGGTGTAGTTATTCCCCTCGCGAACATGACGCAGTTCGGTCAGGTTGCCGCCATCGTCGTACGTGTATCGCTCGGCAAAGTTGAACAGTTGCGTGGGGTCGAATGGAATCGTACCGGCGGTAGGAAGGGCGGGAGGGTGAGTCAGTCCGGCGGCCTCACGCCCCGTGGCGCTGGTCAACTGGTAGAGGCTGTCGTAGGTGAAGGTGCTGACGGGTTTTACCCGTTGGTTGCTGTTGAAACGCTCCGGTTGGACGTTGTCGGTAATTTGCAACACGTTCCCCACGGCGTCGTAGGTGTAGCGGAGGTCTTGCAAGGTTTTGCCAGGCGCCGATGCGCTGAGCGACGTCAGTCGCCCATTGGCTGGATCGAATATCGCGCGACTCGTCACGCCGTTGCCGGCGGTTTGCGATTCGACTTGGCCGAATGCGTTGTAGACGAGGTCTTCGACAATCGTTTTTTTGGCCTCGGTGCCTTTTATTTTCAGGCTCGCGGATTTGAGTTGGCCCGCGACATCGAAGGTGTAGTGCTGTTCGTGTCGGGCGGCATCGGTCTGCTGGATAACTTGCCCCAGTGCGTCGTAGGACCAACTCGTTTTGTAGCCTTCGCTCTTTTCAAGAAGACCATCACGGTCTTTCAAGTCGGTTGGCCAGTCAGGTTGTGCAGCCTCGATCAGCATGTGCCTTGTCTGGCCAAGCGGTTTACCGCATAACGCATATTCGTCGACGATCAACGTGCCCGCGCTGTCGTCGTGGCGAATGAGCGCGCCGCATTGATTGAGCGCCGCCGACTCCTGCGAGCTGTCGCCATAGCTCAAGCACTCTACGTTACGCAGCTCTTTTCCCGCAGCTTGCTCCTCGACTGTGATCAGTCTCAGTTGGTTGTCGTAAGTCGATTGCCAGTGGTTTCCTCGCTGATCCCAACTGCGCAAAATCTGTCCGGCGTCGCCGGGCAGGTTCAGGCGCCATCCGGCGTCGACGCTGTTTACTCGCAATGGTTTGCCGGACAGGCTGTAGACGGTCGCAAGATTGGCGTCAGTTGCGTTGGCAAGCCGAGGGTCGCGCTGGGCAACCAGCCGCCCGGCGACGTCGTACTCTTGTCGGCTGGAGCGCATCTGAGGTGTTTCGTCTTCCTTGCCTCGACAATAAGCCACCTGGCGCACCGGCAGGCCGCGACCATCGACGACGTTGATGGCGGGAGTCTTGCGATGAAGTCGTGCGCTCATGCCTCACCCCCTGCTGTCATTACTTCTTCCAGCGTGTCGTTTTCGTCCTCGTCCACGGTGTACCACGGATGACGGGTCTGCCGGCGCATCCAGGAAAGTCCATTCTGTCTGGCGAGACGGGTATGGGTAGGGCGACCCAATGCATCGTAGAACTGCTGGTCGCAATGGCCGAACTGCCGAAAGGATTTATCATTGATGTAGCGATGCTGGTCAGCAAAACAGGGACGGTAGATCCGGATCGCCAAGCCCTTGCTGTTGTATTCCACCCGTTCGCTGACGAGCCAGCGCGTTGCGGTGATCTGTTCCAGCGGTTTGCCGTCCTCGTTGAGTGTCAGTTCGCCCTTGGCATCCACGACGTAAGCGATGCCTGATTCGACCCGCTGCTTACTTTGCAGCAGGCGACCAAAGCCATCGAAGCACGTCATGGCGATGCGGATTTGTTTCTGGTCGTCATTGGGGTAACGATCGGCGACCAGTGTGGCGACGTGTATCGGCTCGCGTTTCGAGGTACGAATTTCGCGTTTCAGTTTTCTATCGTCGGCAGAAATTACCTCGAGTTTCGACAGCCGGGCGCGAGCCGAGGCGCGAATATGCCCGGTCGGCAGTACATCACCGTTGCTCACACAGCGCGCTAGCCAGTCGGTGTCGTTCAGGGCTGACGCCGATACCTTTCCCATCCAACTGAATGGTACGTAATAGATGGCGGTGGCGGCGTCCTGCAAAGCGTCCTGGCTTTGCGTGATCGCTTCTGCCGCGCTCCTGGACGATTGCTTGAACGCTGCGACCGGTCTGAAGCCAACAGCGTTGTTGTTCTCGTCGCCGTAAAAGGTGCTGGCCAGTACCTGGCCGAAGGCATCGGCAAGGGCTTCCTGTACGTTACCGTTGGAGTCTTCGACGCGCTGGGGCAGGGAGGTACGGTAATCGTATCGCGCCTTGGTGGTGCAGCCATCGGGCAGTTCGAACCCGGTTACAAAGCAAGTGTATGGGTCGTAGCTGATCTGGGTCACGCCGTGGCTGTTGCTCGGCTGCACGGTCTTGGTTTTGTAGAAGCCTTCCAAACCGGCGTAGGTCGTGAAGCCACTTTTGACTGACCAGAGCGTCTTGGATGAGGTGCTGGCGGGAAGGAAATCGGTCATGGGTTCATAGCCGATTTTTTTCAGCAGCGCTCCCTCAGGACGAGATCCTTCCGGTAACAGGTCGAAGGCTTGCAGAGCGTTTTCGTCCAGCTCGGCGGTTTCCAAATGGTCGACCAGGGCTTCGAAGCTGGCTTTGCCGTCAGGCAAGGTTTTGTTTGCCGAAGCCTCCTTGTAGCGTGTTACGGACAGGCTGGTGAGAACGGCCTGGGTCGTCCAGCTTGGCCTTGCGACGAGTTCGGAAATCTTCTCAAAAGAAATATCCTCCGGTGCCAGCCCTTCGGCTTCAGTCGCCTTGGGCAGTTCCAGCGCGTTGATCCGCTGGCGATAAGGTAAGCACAGGCGCCATTCCTGAGGCGTTTGCAGGTTGATGAATTCGGCGCGAGTTTGTGTCAGGTAGTAAAACTGTTGCGCCGGATCATGAGCATCCCGCCACCATTGTTGCGGGTCTGGGTCGCTGAACGGTGGGGTGTCGGCAGCCGTTTTGCGTCGGGCGTAGTGGACGTTCACACTGTGAATGACTGCACCGTATGGATCATGCTGCAGGTTGATCAGGTGCTGACACTGCGGGTCGTCGCTCTGGCCTTCGTATTGATAGCTGATGGATTCCAGCAGCAGTGGCAACAGGGAAGCATAGCGCCGCGGGCCTTGGGGTGCCTGCAGCAGACGGACCCGATAACGGTTTTCCTGGACCGAATACAGCGTCTCGTTTTTGCCCCCAGCGTATGTCTCGCTGCGCAGTAAATGACCGCTCAGGGCGCGGCAGATTTCAAGTCTGGTCGCTTCGTCTGTCGCAACAACCCGTTCGTCCTCACTATTATTTTCGTCGTATCGGCACAGTAAGGCTTTACCCAACGCCTTGGCTTGCGAATCGGCACCGTGATAGTCGCGTCGGTCCATGTCCATTGCCTGGCCGGTATGAAACCAGCTTTTTTTCAAGCAAGGCTCTGTGAAACCTGGCGAATCGGCATCGTTGGGATTGGTTTCATTGTCGGTTTGGATCAGCAAGCCGAAGCCACGGAACTCCCGTTCGACGCCATCGTAATAACCTTGGCGATAGGTAAACCGCTGGGTCAGGCGATTACCGGTGATCTCGTCCCTCTGGACCAGGCGCGATACCAGGTGCAGGGGCATCGGTACATGGCAGGCCAGGGACTCTTTGGCTATGACCCTCGAGGCTTTCTCGTCCAGCCATTCCTGGGCCGAGCTGCGATAAGTGATGCGGTTGGCGGCGCCCATGTTGTTGTAAGTGACGGTCAACAGATAGGGTTTTTCGTCGACAAAATCGTAGTGCCAATGTTGCGCAGGGGGCAGATGCGGCATGCTCAACACCAAGCTGGAGCAACCCAGCCCTTGCAGGTCGACGACGCTTACCTGGCATAAATTGTCGTAGCGCAGACCGGCCGGCCAGGGCAGCTCAACTGCGGGAGCGAAGCCATTGCCACCGCGGTTCATGAAGATCAGCATTCGATCCGCTTGCAGATAGATCAGGTCGGCGGCACCGGAACCATCCAGGTCCGCGAGACGGATGCGCGAGGCATCGAAGGTGGGGTAGGCGAGGCCCGGAAAATCCAACACGATGCCTTTGCCGAATCGCCCGTGGCCCAGGTTCGGCCAACACTTCACTTCGTCGTGGCGAATGCGCACCAAGTGTTGCTGGCCACTGCCGAGCAGATCACTGAACGCCACCAGCTCGCAAGGCGACCCGTCGAATACCGGCAGGGCATCGTCATCGTCGTCGCGAGAAACCTCCCGCGCCGCGGCGAAACCATCCTCGCGCTGGTTGGCATACAAGCGAACGCTGCGTGGGCCTATCAGGGCAAGGTCGCTGAGCCCTTCACCCATCAGGTCGGCCAGATTCCCTTTCGGACTGAAGAGTTCGCTAGGAAATGCCTGGAAGGTCGCGAAGTTCGACCACTTGCGATCCGCTCCGAGCGAAAAGAAACCGCTGAGCCCCGGTTGGGCAATGATCCAGTCCAGGCGACCATCGCCTGTGAGGTCACTCAATGTTTGGCGCAGCGTTTTCGCTGTGTCGGTGACAGGCGTCTTGGGCAGCTCTTGCCACTGACCGTAAGCCACTTCATCAGTCTTGGCTTTAGCGCGCATGGGTTCACGGTAATACCAGCCTGCGTCGCGTCGATGGAGCACGCCGGGCAACCCTTCACCGTACAAATCCACCAGTTGAAAACCCTGTTTGCCGTCGAGCACGCCCTCAAAACGTTTCCAGGCGCCAACATCGGTCAGGCCGTTGAACTCGCTGTAGCGAAATTCCATGGGAGGACGACTTTGAGGCACTGCTCCGTCGCCGAACGCTTGGTCGTGCGCTGCACTCAGGAGGTTATATCCCAGGGAGGTCTCGCGGTACTCAAGCAGCACACGCCGTACGAGAACAGGATCGGCGCTCAACTCGGGGAAGCGATGAAACATCAATACCTGGCGACATAGGCGATCGGTACGTAGTTCGAAACCGTAGGCAAAGGTGGAAAACGCATCGCTACGTATTTGCGATTGCAGGCCTGCGTAGGGCGGCTTCTCCTCATACCCGGTACTTCGCTCCCCATAGTCGAACACCAACTCGAAGTGCCATTGGTCCTGTGTGGGCGGATCTGTTTTCCAAGCGTAAAGGCTGGTGTCGGCCTTCACATTGCCGTAGCGCACATGGCTCAAATAGCGTTGGGCTCCGCCATTTCCCGCGTACACATATTGAATGTGCTCGCCATGCGCATTCAGGCTTTCCTCCAACAGCCACTCACCTACTCGGCTTGCGTCTTTTGGATCTGTTCGTCGCGACTCGGGATTTTTTCCGTAGACATGCAGACTGCCATCGGCCCCGTGCACGAGCCAGAAACCCGGTGTATCCCCATCCGACGACCAATGTTCAATCCGGTCGAAGCTGCTTTCTATTCTTGGCAGGTGACGCGTCACTGTGTAGGTCGTGCCCAGGTCCAGGTCGTTGTAGCGATTGATTCGAGTTGGACTGATGCCATGTTCGGGCAACCAGACCACACCGCCGGGGCCGACGATCTCGTCATCGTCGTTATAGGCCGGCACGCCCTTGCTGGTGCGTCGCGCCACGCTGGGCAACGACAATCCCCAGCCCGTGCCGAACACACCGTTGCCGGCCGAACTGCTGTAATTCAGGGTCAAGGACGGAGCAAAGCCACGCCCGGGAGAAATCGGCAATCCAACCTCATAGGAAGCCGTGCCGTGGGCGCCTATTTCGCCCCACCCTTTGCCGATACTGTGGATGGCGCCGCCCCCCTTGGGCAGTGACGGCGCGGTGATCGGCAGTGCGGTTTGTTCATTCATGGCACACCTCCGCCGACCCTGGCCGTGTAGCTCACATGCACGATGACGTCGGTGAGCGAGTCGAGCAGGTCTTTTTGCGCTTCGGGGTTCGGGAACGTCAGTTGCCATTGGGAGACCGCGCCGGTGTATTCAAACGGCAGGTAGCGTTCATCGTTGAAGTTCAAAGTGAACAGGCCGTTGTCGTCGACGCCGGTGGAAAGGGCGATCTGTTGGTTGGCGCGCCGGCCCTCCATGGCTTGTGCATTGGCATCAGGCGACATGAACACTTTGCTAGAGGTCTGGGTCAGTATGGCGCGGATGTTTTCGTAAGGACCCACAACGGTCGGCAAGGAAACACTGATGGTTTTGATCCGCCGCAAGTAGTGCTTCTGATCTTTGTAATCACTCTCGAACAGTTCTTGGGACAGCTCGAATTCGCATTGGCCTTTCTTCAGTTCGGCATGCATGTCCAGCCATGGCTTGTTGATCGTTGAAGTCTTGGTCTGGTCTTTCAATTGGCGCAGTGAAATCGTCTTGCGGATCTCCAGCTCTCGCTGGTTACGGCGCAGATATTCGGCCTGCATGTTCAACAGGCTGAGTTTCAATTGCTCGCCTGCGCCAAGTCCTCGATAGGTGGTATTCCAAGTGCCGGGCTGAATGAATTGCGTGTCGAAATCGGCGATTTCGTATCGCCAGCAAGCTTCTGCGGCCAGGCACAGGCCCAGTGCCGTGTCGTAGGCCTGGCGGTAAAACAGCGCAAACCGGCTGTTCAGCCATTGGTACAGTTGTGTCGTTGTGAAGCGTTTGCTGAGAAAGTCATAATGGGTCTTGGTTTGGCTCAGGGCGGTTTCAGTCAGGCGTAGTTGCAGGCGCGTGGCGGTTTGCTGCTCGTTGAAGTGCGCCAGTTGAGCATCCACCTGGGCAAGTTCGAGTTGTGCCTGATCGTGTCCCTGCACCCATTCATCCCGGCGGCGATTGAACGATTCCATACGGTCCAGCTGCTCTGCGGCCATACGAGACATAAGCGCGCCGGAGTGGGCTGCTGCGCCGGCAGCGATCATCGGGCCTTCCCAACGGCTGCCGCCAAAGCAGAAACCTGCAATGTTCGGAACCAGCATCAGTCCCCCCGCAGCGACCTGACAAGACGCCGCCGCGATCTCAAGCCCGCCGCTGGCCACGTAGAACTGGGTGGCATGTGTCTCGTTTTGGCTGATGTCTCTTTCCAGCAAACCTTTGTAGTGGTCGATTCTACCTTGGACAATTGCCTTGCTGGCCAGCAAGGCCTGGTGTTGTTGGCGGTCGATGCTCAGGAACTGGCGCTGCAGGTCGACGGAGATTTTCGCCAGGTTCCAGGCTTGCTGCTGCTGTAGTTCTTGCAACTGTGCCTGTTCCTTGCGCTCGATCAGCGACAGCAGCACGGCGCCAAATTGGCTGAGGCTTTCCACCGCGCCCAAGGCCTGGCTGTGCATGACCGAGAACCGATAGTGCGGGATAGCTGTGGGCGGCACCCGTTCAATCGTATTGTCCGAAGTATTCAAGACAGCGGGGCTGAGCAATACGCGAGGGTCCAGCGGCGCTGCAAATATCGGCAGATGCAGCGGCTTGCCGGCCATATCGAGGTTGTGTCGCAGGTTGTACAGACGGCTTTCTGCAATGTCCCAGCACTGGAGCAACTGCGGGTGGAACGGTAGGCGTAAATACGGGCTATCGATGGCTGGCAATGACGCGTGCGAAGTGCCCTCGCGGACTGGCGATAAGGCCTGGGAGTGGGGCTCCGATCGTTCATATTCGCGCAAGTTCTTATTGGTCGCTTCGCTCAGCGTTTGCAGGCTGATGCTCGCCCAATCATCGATGAGTTGAACGGTCGGGCGTGGTCCCAACAGATCCAGCACCCGCACGTACCAAAGCTTTGCCTCACTGAGGCCGTCAGGGGTCAGTTCGCGGTACGCGGCGTCGCCTCGATTGATCAGGATGTCGAGGTACAGGAAGTAGAGCGCCTTGCGAAAGTGAGCTGGATGACTGAGCGCGATCTGATGAGGGTCGTGGGGCGCCTGGTCGGCATACGAAGGCGTGCTGCTATCGATTAACGGAACGGCCCTCCAGCAGTCTTCTTTGCCGCGACTTGGATCGAAGACGCGGCGCAGCCAGCGTTCGGCCTCGTCATAGCGCTGTTCGGCGTTCAAACGATGGGCGACCAGCCATGGCAAGTAGAGGAACAGTTCGGTGAAGTAGCGGCCGTAAGGGCCGTGGAAGTCCATCCCGTTGTTGACGCCGTCGGGTAGGGTCGGTTCTGGCAAATGTTGTGTCGTCCAGTCGAACAACTCATCCAGGCCGTTCTCTGTACGACGGATCAGTTCTGCGGCGAACGTGGTGTTCAACCTGATCGGCTGGCGGAGTAGGCCTCCGGCATCGCTGGTTTTGACGTCGCTATGGGTGAAATCGATAAATTGGGTGGTGCCCAGTCCGGCTGCCGATGAGGGGGTAATGCCTGGGGCCTGGAGGCGCGTAAGGATGCGGTTCAGCTTGATGCCTTTAAGGGCGGAATAGCGCTTCGTTTCCGGTTCATTGGGGTAGACAAAGGCCACCCCACAAAAAAAAGTATCGCCGTCACCGCTGAGATCCTTGCTGTGCCAAGCGAACTCGAAGGACTCCACCAGCTTAGACGCGGGCTTGGACTCCGCTACCACCGTCAGGTCTTTATATGACGGCGGTTGAGTTGCCAAGGTGGTTGGCTGACGGAAAATTACATATTGAAGGTAAAGTGGTTCATCAAGATTGACGGTTGCCTGACCAAAGTTGAGATCTGTGCCGTTGGCTTGCATCGTTACGTTTTTTACCGTTCCGGAAATTGAGCTGTCATTCCCGCGTCTACTTTCTTTAATCAGATGCCGTACTGCCGCTGTAGAAACAACTTTTCCCCGAAGATCTGAATTTGCGCCCAGGGTGATACCGAGCGAACGTTCAGCGTCTCTGAGCACATCAGCCAAGCCGTCGATCGATAGCTTGTACGGGTGCGATAGCGGGGTGTAGCTGCTGATGGTGAGTTCTGAACCCGGCTCAAGCACCACGTAGTCTGCGTCTGGCAGGCTGCGGGCAGGAAGTACTAAGTGAAGTTGAAGTCTCGGGGATCGATTGGGCCGGGTTGCAAGTCTCAATTTGATTGTTTCAGGGGGTGTATCTAAACCCGCTCCGTTGAGGACGCTGCTTGAGGTCATGCGTAGCGTCACCGCTTGGGCGGACCGGTTTTTTTCCGGTTTGATGCTTATCCATTGTTGTTGGCTTTCGAAATTCGACATGAGAGCGGTCATGTCCGTTGGGAGAGACGCTTTAGCGATTTCGATTTCTGAAAGTATTCTTGTTTGAATGCGTTGGTTGACCGCCCCTATGTGCTCTTTCTCGGTGAAGGTTGGGCTAGTAGTGGCGAGATTACTGTCGATACAAATCGTTCTATTGAAGGCAAATTCGTTGTCGGCTTTATGGGGGGCGTCGGTTTTGGGCCCTGCTGCGTACAGAGTGAGAAACAATGCACCGTGGGCGCCTTTATTGTGTTGCTCAGCTACAGTACCGATGGATGATTTAATGGCATCAAGGTCCCTGCCACACAGCATTTTTTCCTCGCAATAACCCTGCAGGCCAACTCGCGGGGTACTCCAAATGCCATCTTGTTTTTTGAAGCAATAGCTCAAGCGCAGCAGTGGATGACTTGTCTTCGTCTTCACGGCGTCGTCGCTCGATGGGGCTGTGGAGGCCGACGAGTCCTGATGGATGCATTCGGCCCAGACAACGAACAGACGGTTGTTGAACCAGACAGGACGGATCGAGTGTTCAACCGCACTTTCGGGAATCGGCACATCGGCTTTTTCCCAATCCGACCAGGCATACGGATCCGGCTGATCCACTTTGTGGGCGATGGCAGGGCTCTGTGGTGGCGGACCGTTCAGCGGGCGTTGCGCCATGTTCAGCGAACGCCAGAAATAGGTATTTTCGGTGCGTGACTTGGCGATGAAATAGTAGGTGCTGTTGGCAAAGTCTTCGCCGTCGATGTAGCCATTGAGAATATTCAGGTTGGCGATTTCTTCGAATCGGGTCAGGTAGGCCATGACCGCCGACTGAACCGCATCTGCCTGGATTCGGTTCTGGTTGAGGGCGTTTTCCAGCTGCTGGAAGTTGTCGCTCTTGTTGTTCCTCAGAGTGGGGTCCAGATAACTTGCCGGGAAATAAAGCAGCTTTTGATGGGCCGCCCAGATGGGGTATTGATGCATCTCGTTGCGCCACGTTTGCATAGGCTCGGGCGTGATGCTTGCCCGGTCGTAACCGGGCTCCATATTCATCAGGATGCGGTTGATGTATTGCTGAAGGCTGGCAATGGCGCACGCCACGGGCGTGGTGGGCACATCCTGACTGACCAGTACGTCCAGCAGCCAATATTCATAAAGGTCTCGGGCAGTCTGGAGTCGCACTGTTCCTGGCAAGCTTTTGCCCGGCGCGATCTTGTGTAGGTAGAACGCCAACTGCGCATCGCGCAGGCTTTCATCCAGCTGCTTTTTCATGGCAACGGTCATATTCAATCCTTGAATAAAAATGTACGCATCAATGGCACGCAGCAATCAGCCCTTCACCGACGTTTTTCCACTCCTCGGTCGGGCTGTCGCCATTAAGTGCGGCGGCCTTGAGCAGCAGGCTTGCCGACAGGCCAGTACTGATGCAACACGCCTGGCAGCGCATGACCCAATCTACGTCTTGCATCGTGGTGGCGCGTCCTGAAGGCAGTTGCGCTGTCAGGCAACTCACTTGCTCAACGTTCCAGCCCAGCAGATGGGCCAACAGTTCGTTGGCTGTCTCTGCTGAATGTTGCGACAGGTCTTGATTGGTGAGTTGGAAGTAGTGCAACAGGTTCTCTTCTGACTGCGCCTGATGTCTTGCGCAATGACTGAACCGTTCGAGTAAATACAGCGTTTGAGGCTTAAGCGTTCCCGAACTGTTCGAGGCTAACCACGTGGGGTGGTCCATCAATGTCTGTAGCGTGCTGCTGCTCAGATGTAAGTTCTGGCAGGCTTGCGCGGTGCGAAGCACGCGTGCCAGCAACGGGGAGACTTCGCCGTCAGGTGCGATGATGGCCTCGACAATTTCCTTGGCATTCGTCTCGGCCATTTTCATCACACAGGGGGAATACTCGGCGGGCAAGTCAGCGATATCGTGCAGCAGTGTTTCTACCAGGCGTTGGTCGTCTCTGGTGAGCTTGGCGTGCTCTCGAAGTGCGGCCAGTCGGTTTTCCAGAGTTTGATTCAACGGTAAGTCATCTCTGGAAGTGTCGAACAGGCGACACCACGCCAGCACATCGAGATGGTTTTGCTTGAGCCAGTCCACTGCCCAATCCATCGCCATCAGTACATCGAGAATGTCGGGGGACGTAGTGTCCAGTGCCCCCGTCACCAACGCCCGACAGAACTTATCCCCACCGAGTAACCGAGCCAGTTCCGTGCACTCAAGAGGCGACAGCCCGAACATCCGCGCGATACGGGCCTGACGGTAGAGCGAGGAGATCGTCGGCAAATCCTGTTTCAATGGCAGGTATTTTTCAGTCTGTTTCACAAGCAGCAACAACGCATCTTCAGTGATGGCAAGTCCCAGGCCCGCGCCGAGGTAGCTGAGCGTCTTCAGGTCGGTGATTTCGAGATCCGTCGCCTGCCCTTCCCACGCAGGGCTTTCGAGCAGACGGGTGCGATTGAATACCTGGTCAAACAACGAAACACGCTCTGCGCTGGCGCGAGTCGGCATTTCGCTGATGAGCGAGGCAAACTCGTCTGGTGTGATGCCATGGCGCCGCGTCATGTACTGATAGACCCCAAGCGCCCGCAAGGTATTGGCGCTGAGTGTCATTTCGGTGTTGCCTTCCGAATGCATGATATTGATGAGCAAGGTATCCAGTTCGGCAAAGGGAATGCCCGTCCATCGCTGCAGTCGGATCATTCGCTGCAAACGGTCGAAACGTTCGAAGGACTTGTGACTGAACCCTTGTCGGGTCGCTTGGGTTTCAAGCTGGAGGGCCGGGGACGCGTAGGGGCCATTGATGTAAGTAGCGTCCTGGCGGTTACGAGTCGAGGGTGGGTTATTGGACGATACACGAGGGCTATATCTGCCATGCCTCAGTAGCTGTTCGACCTGTTCCGTCGTAAGCCCGGTGCGTTCCTTGAAGAATTCGAGATCGCCCAGGCGCCCGACTTCTTCAGTGCCGTAGGATTTTTTCAGGACCTCGAAATCGGTTTGCGAAGCGAGCAAGATTTTCTGCTGCAGCGGACTGAGCCCTGAAAGCAGCTTCTGCGCCTCGCTGGGTGGTTGCGAAACGTATCCGTACGGTGAGCCGTCCTGGCAAAACGGAAGCTTGAGACTGATCCGGTAATTCACTTCGCCCAAGGTTGGTTTGCCTGAGCCCAACCCAAGCAGGCATTGCTGATGATGAAGGTCATAGGGCAGTGAAAAGGGATAGTGTGCGCTGGCCAAGGCCTGATGGACCGTTGTGCCCTCCTTGAGACTGGCCTCGATATGGCTGCGTAACGTGTCGTTGACGATGTTGAGCATCGGGCGGGGAACCAAGGCACTCTGTGGATCGAGCATCAGTGTGTCGAGATCCGGTCGACGTGATGCCAGGGATATCTTGCGGCTATCCGTGGAGCTGTCTTCCAGCCGCCTGGCGAACCGGTACAGCGCACGCAGGTAGGCCACGGGCGAGTCGATCGCGGCGATGTCACCGTCTTTGCAGAATTGATCCCAGTTTTCCTGGAACAGCGCTTGATAGCTGATCGGCCCGGATGTTGGGTCTGAATCAAGACTGCGTCGAACACGGCGGGTATTGCTGGAGGAGAGTTGATGCTCCAAGTACAAGCGACTGATCCTTCGGGCATGGCCCTGCGCGTTGTCGTAGGCCTGCTCGGCACTTGCATTGCAGTACCTGGCGATTTCCCGGGCGAACTGCGCCTTGCTCATGCGCACAATGTCGAACACCGATGTCACGCCCATTTGTTCCAGGGCGGTTGTCAAAGCGGTTTTTGTGGCGTCCTCGCCGTCGTGGGAGCCAACGAGCCTGTGCAACAGTAAGTTGTTGCTTACGTCCATGTGGGGGCCTCTCCTGTGCGAACGGAATGTGCTTGTCCAAGCGAAAACCGTACAGGAGTGGGCCAAGAAAGGCGGTAGGACGAGAGGCGGGAGATTTGTACGAAAGAGCGATTTGTGGGGTGCGCTGAGGCAAACCCTGTGGGAGCGGGCTTGCTCGCGAAGGCGGTGGCTCAGTCAACTTCAATGCTGGCTGATCTGACGCCTTCGCGAGCAAGCTCGCTCCCACAGTGGGGCATGCAGATATCGAGGCGGGTATTAGACGCGGAAGTGGCTCACCATCATCTGCAACTGATTGCCCAACCGCGCCAGTTCCACACTGGACGCAGCGGTCTCTTCGCTGGCGGCGGCGGTCTGTTCGGAGACGTCGCGCACGTTGATGATGCTGCGGCTGATCTCTTCAGCCACGGCGCTTTGCTGCTCGGCGGCGGCCGCGATCTGCTGGTTCATCGACTGGATGTTCGACACCGTGCGGGTGATGTTCTCCAGTGACACACCGGCCTTGCGGGTCAGCGCCACGCTGCTGTCGGTGAGGTTGCGGCTGTTGTTCATCACCGCAGCCACTTGCTGGGTGCCGTTCTGCAGGCCGGCCACCAGGCCTTCGATTTCCTCGGTGGATTTCTGCGTGCGCTGGGCCAGGCCACGGACTTCGTCGGCGACGACCGCGAAGCCACGGCCTGCTTCACCGGCGCGGGCGGCTTCGATGGCGGCATTGAGCGCCAGCAGGTTGGTCTGTTCGGCCACGGCCTTGATCACGTCCATCACCGCGCCGATTTTGTCGCTTTCCTGTTGCAACACGGTCATCGCATCGGTAGAGCGCACCACCTCGCTGGCCAGGCGCTCGATCTGGGCGATGGCTTCGCTGACCACCTGATCGCCGGCGCGGGCTTCACCGTCGGCGGCGGCCGCGGCTTGGGAGGCTTCCTCGGCGTTGCGCGCCACTTCCTGGACGGTAGCGGTCATCTCGTGCATGGCGGTCGCGACCTGGTCGGTCTCGACTTTTTGGCTGTTGACCCCGGCGCTGGTCTGCTCGGTCACGGCGGACAGTTCTTCGGCGGCGCTGGCGATCTGGGTCACGCCGTCGCGGATGCCGCTGATCAGGTCACGCAGGGTCACGCCCATGCGGGCGATGCCTTGTTGCAGCACACCCAATTCATCGCGGCGGGTGACGATAACGTTCTGCGACAGGTCGCCGCTGGCAATGCGTTCAACCACGGCCAGGGTTTCGCGCAGTGGGCCGGTGATCTGACGCGTAATGATCACGGCGGCAATGACGCCGACCAGCAACGCCAGGAGGGTGCTGATCAATTGCAGGGTGCGGGCCTCGGCGCTTTCGGCGTCGCGGCGGTCGAGTTGGATCTGGTACAGCTGTTCGCTCAGGGCCACGATGGTCGCACCCTGGTCGGTCATTTCCTTGCGTGCCTGCACCACGTCGGCGGTGGCCAGCTTGAAAGCCTGCACAGCGCTGCGGTACTGGGTCAGGGCGTTTTCCAGCTGGCGCAGTTCATCCTGGCGGGTGCTGGAGAAAAGTTCATTCAGTGGCTTGAGCGAAGCGATGGCGGCGTCCAGTTGGGCGACGGCCTTGCGTTCAGTGTCGGCGTTGCTGTTGGCGGTGTAGCCGCGTACTTCATAGCGGGCCAGCATGAAGGCCTGCTTGGCCTCGGTGATGGCCTGGAACTGGGCGAAACGCTCATCGCTGAGGGCCATCTGGCGCACGTCGGCGTCGATGGTCTCGATCAGCTTGTGGGCGACCTCTGCGTTGGTGCCCATGACATCGCGGGCGCTGTTGCCGGTGCGGTAGGCGCTGCGCATCTTATTCAGGGACACCTGATAGGCGCCGATGACTGCGCTCTGCTCCTTGAGCAGCTTGACGTTTGCCGGGCTCTTGAAGCTGCTGAGCAAGGCGTTCTGTTGCGCCACGAAACCATCGAGGGTGGTCTGCACATTTTGTGCGACGGTCTCGTCACCGTTGGCCAGCATGTATTGCAGGCGAACGACGCGCAGCTTGGTCAGGCCGGCGTTGAGCTGGGTGATGTCGCTCATCCAGTTACTGCGATCGATCAGCCCGCCGAGGCTGGTCCAGCTGGTCAGGGCCAGCAGGCAGGTCAGTACCAGCACCAGGCCAAAGCCCAGGCCCAATTTCATGTTGACGCTAATGTTGCCAAACCAGCTGTTCATCAATTCCTCCAGGAACGTTGTGCTGCTTGATCGTCGGTACGCTGGAAGATTGTTGTTGTTAAGAGCCAGCAAGAACATGTAACAGGGCTGTATCGGCGACGGCCTCCGGATCTGAAGTTTTTTTTCACATCGCTTTCACTGCCTGCCTACGTCGGCCTCTCTACTGTCGCGCCATCGAATCACAGGGTGGATGCCGTCGGGGCGGCTTGATGTGGAACTGAGACTGAGTTTTTTCGGCCTGGCGCGCTCGATCGATACGAGTCGCTTCGCCCGTTACCAAAACACGATGGTCGTGCTGGCTTCGGCGCTGCTGGTCATCCCGCTGGTCTTCTGGCTGCTCAGCCCGGCGGCGGTGCCGGACCTGGCCCATGGCAACGTCGCTGGCGCCCGGGCCTTGGCCGAGGGCTGGGCCAAGGGCGAGATGATTGTGCTGGTGCGCCATGTCGAGCGCTGCGACCACGCCAAGGCTGCGTGCCTGAATGACCGCGAAGGCATCACCGACCGCGCCCGTGCCGTTGCGGTGGGCCTCGGTGCCCGGTTCGAACAACTGGGCCTGGACAATGTCGACCTCTACAACAGCCCACGGGTGCGCACGGCACAGACGGCGGGGTACATGTTCAACAAGGTGAGTGCCGGTGACGATTGGCTGTTCAACTGCCGACACGATCTGCTGCGCAATGCCTTGGCCCACAAGGTGGCCGGGCGCAACCTGATCCTGGTCACCCACAGCGAATGCATGCAGGCGATGGAAACCGCGCTCCAGCGCCCGACTTCCTCGTTCGGCTATGGGGCTTCGTTGTTCGTTTCCAGCGCCCAGCCACAAGCGCCACGATTGCTCGGTTTTATCGAAGCCTCCGATTGGCGCTCGGTGACATTCCAATAACTTTCCCCTCGATCAGGACCGCTCATGCTGACGTCTGCTCGCGCCCGTTTCTACGGGCTCAACCTCGGAATTCCCCTGGCCTGTGCCGCCGTGGTGTTCCTGCTGTTCGATCTGACCCGTATCGACATCGCCATCAGCGATCTTTTCTACGACCCGTTGCACCGAGTCTTTGCGTTGCAGCACGAGCGCCTGTTCGAGCAAATCACCCACAAATGGGCGAGGGTCATTCCGAACTGGACGGGCGAGGCGGCGATTGTCGGTGCACTGCTGTCGTTTATCTGGCCGCTGTTCAAGCCTGAGAAACACCCCGCATTGCTTCGTGTGCTGGACAAGGCCAGGTTGACCAAACCGCTGCGTGTTGCCCACAGGCACCGTCGCGATTTTCTCTATGTGGTCTTCGCCTTTTCCCTCAGCACCGGCGTCATCCATTACCTCAAGGGCCACACCAGCGTGTATTGCCCGGTGGAAACCACCCAATACGCCGGCAAGATCGAGCACAGGGAATGGTTCCAGAATTTTGACCTGCTAAAGGTCGCCGGCGACGGCCGCTGCTGGCCCGGCGGTCATGCATCCGGCGGCTTCACGATGTTGGCGCTGTATTTCATCGCCCGGCGCTACCGCTGGCGTCACTCCAAAGCCGTGATGTATGGGGCGCTGGCCTTGGGGTTTGTCTATGGCACGACGCGAGTCCTACAGGGCTGGCACTACATGTCCCACACCTTCTGGGCGGGGATCTTTGTCTGGTTGAGCTGTTGGCTGATGGCGTTGCTGTTTTATGGGCGAGCGGCCTTGGAACAACCGGTGTCGGGCAACACCCTTCGTCAGCCTGAACGCCAGGCAAAAAAAAGCCCGCTGGGAGCGCGGGCTAAAACCTTAGTTTCTTGAATGAGCGAGGGGACTTTACCGAATCACGCGGGGGCGTAGGGTGAAGAAAAGTTCATGGGGCCGGCGCCTTGCACGACCTCATGTCCTCCGACACTTTTCACCTGAGATCAAACCGATCCAGGTTCATCACCTTGACCCACGCCGCGATGAAGTCGTTGACGAACAGCTCTTGCGCATCCGCGCTGGCATAGACTTCGGCCAAGGCCCGTAGCTGGGCGTTGGAGCCGAAGACCAGGTCGACACGGGTGCCGGTCCATTTGACCTGGCCGGTCTCGCGGTCGCGGGCCTCAAAGGTTTCCTGAGTGTCAGAGAGTGGTTTCCATTCCACCCCCATGTCCAGCAGGTTGACGAAAAAGTCATTGCTCAACGTCCCTGGCCGTTGGGTAAAGACACCGTGCGCCGTATGGCCGACGTTAGTATCCAGTACCCGCAGACCGCCGATCAGCGCCGTCATCTGCGGGGCGCTGAGGGTCAGCAGTTGTGCCTTGTCGATCAGCAGCGCCTCGGCAGACACGCGGTACCGCCCCTTGAGGTAGTTGCGAAAACCATCGGCGATGGGCTCGAGAAAACCGAACGATTCGACGTCCGTCTGCTCTTGGCTCGCGTCCATGCGTCCCGGTGCGAACGGAACCGTCACGCTGAGCCCGGCATTTTTCGCCGCCTGTTCAATACCGGCGCTGCCGGCCAGCACGATCAGGTCCGCCAGGGAGATTTTCTTGCCGTCGGATTGCGCGGCGTTGAACGCGCTCCGGACCTTGTCGAGGATCGCCAGCACCTGGGCCAGTTGCTCAGGCTGGTTGACTGGCCAATCCTTCTGCGGGGCCAGGCGTAGGCGGCCTCCATTGGCGCCGCCGCGTTTGTCGGAGCCGCGGAAGCTGGAAGCCGCGGCCCATGCCGTAGACACCAGCTGTGAAACCGTGAGACCCGAGGCCAACAGCTTGCCTTTCAGGGCGGCGACGTCGCTGTCGTCGACCAGCGGATGGTTGACCGCTGGAATAGGGTCTTGCCACAGCAGTTCTTCGTTGGGCAGTTCCGGGCCGAGGTAGCGTGAGAGCGGGCCCATGTCGCGGTGGATCAGCTTGAACCAGGCGCGGGCAAAGGCGTCGGACAGTTGCTCCGGGTTTTCCAGGAAGCGCCGGGAGATTTTTTCGTAGATCGGGTCGAAGCGCAGTGCCAGGTCGGTGGTCAGCATCGTTGGGTTGCGCCGTTTGGCCGGGTCGTGGGCATCGGGAATGATCCCCGCGCCCGCACCGTTTTTTGGCGTCCATTGGTGCGCGCCGGCCGGGCTCTTGGTCAGTTCCCACTCGAAGCCGAACAGGTTCTCCAGGTAGTTGTTGCTCCAGCGGGTAGGCGTGGTGGTCCAGGTGACTTCCAGGCCACTGGTGATGGTGTCGGCGCCCTTGCCGGTGCCGAAGGTGCTCTTCCAGCCCAGGCCTTGCAGCTCCAGGCCGGCGGCTTCGGGCTCGGCACCGACATTGTCCGCAGGTCCCGCGCCGTGGGTCTTGCCGAAGGCGTGGCCGCCGGCAATCAGTGCCACGGTTTCTTCGTCGTTCATCGCCATGCGGCCGAAGGTTTCGCGAATGTCCAGCCCGGCGGCGACCGGGTCCGGCTGGCCCTCGGGGCCCTCCGGGTTGACGTAGATCAGCCCCATCTGCACGGCGGCCAGCGGGTTCTCCAGATTGCGTCCGTCGTCAGTGCGGCTTTCTTCGTTGCCAGGCTCGGCGACCAATTGGCCTTCGCCGGGATCCTGCATGGCGGCTTTGTCGGGCTTGCCGTAGCGAACATCGCCCCCCAGCCATTTGTTTTCGGAGCCCCAGTAGACGTCTTCATCCGGCTCCCAGACATCGGCGCGGCCACCGGAAAAACCGAAGGTCTTGAAGCCCATGGACTCCAGCGCGACGTTACCGGTGAGGACGATCAGGTCGGCCCAGGAAATATTGCGACCATACTTCTGCTTGATCGGCCACAGCAGCCGGCGTGCCTTGTCGAGGCTGACGTTGTCGGGCCAGCTGTTGAGCGGCGCAAACCGCTGCTGGCCGGAACCCGCCCCACCGCGTCCGTCACCGGTGCGGTAGGTGCCTGCACTGTGCCAGGCCATGCGGACAAACAGCGGCCCATAGTGGCCGAAGTCCGCCGGCCACCAGTCTTGGGAGTCGGTCATCAGTGCATTGAGGTCTTGTTTCAAGGCCTGGAAGTCCAGGCGCTTGAACGCTTGGGCATAGTTGAAATCCTCGCCCATGGGGGCGGACAGCGAGGAATGCTGGTGCAGGATCTTCAGATTCAGTTGGTTCGGCCACCAGTCGCGGTTCGTCGTGCCACCGCCAGCGGCGTGATTGAACGGGCATTTCGATTCGTTTGCCATGGGAAGCTACCTTTGGTCGTATTCATCCAGCTATCCAGCCCGGCCGGGCTTCGGATAGCGACAGGCGAAATAAATGACACAGGGCGCAGGGCTCACAGTTCGCTCAACTGATCGTGTGTGGCGACACGGCTACGTGCGCTAGTTGCCAGTGCAATGGCCCACGGCAAGCCCAATACGTTTCTGAGCGTTTCGTATCTCTTTGTCAGGTTTCACGGGCCGGATTGCACCAGCCTGAATTCAGGCTAGTTCCCCTTTGCCAGATAGCTAATAGGCGCAGTATTAGCGGTCGATAGCGATAGTCTTTATCGGCCCCGGCGGGAGTCGCCCCTGCTTGGCAATGGGTTAACGGCCTTGATTCGCAATCGGGAAGCCGCAGGCGCCGACCTGCACGGGCCTTACAAACGTTTTTTTCGCTGTAATTGTCGACGCTGTCTGTGAGACGCGTCTCTTTTTTGCGTAGAAAGTTTCCGCTCTCTTGAACCGAAGGCGATATGCAGGGTCTGGTGTGCGCGCATGGCTGTGCATGCCTGCTGTCATTTCTGTATCGAGGGATCGAACATGTCCGTATTTGCCTTAGGGACGAGGCTAGTCGTCGCGTCGCTGTGTTTTCTAGCGATGAACATTGCCGTCGCCGCGCCAACCCCCGGCGATACGGACCTGATCCGTGAGCGTCAGGACCGGCTGCTCGAAGAGCAGCGCCGACGTCTTGAAGAACTCAAGGACCTGCCTGGCAAGGAGGCGAAGCCGGCCCAGCCCACGGCACCTGTCGATACCCGTTGTTTCCCGATCAAGACCATAGAGCTCAAGGGCGCCGACGCCCTGTCCGAAAGCGAGCGCCAGCGCCTGCTCAAGCCCTTTCTCAACCAGTGCCTGGGCGTGCCGCAGCTTAACCAGTTGCTCAAAGTCATCACCGATCATTACCTGGAAAAAGGCCTGGTCACCAGTCGCGCCTACTTGCCGCAACAGGACCTGTCAAGCGGTCACCTGCAAGTGCTGGTGGTCGAGGGGCGCCTGGAAGGATTGAAAGGTGCCGAGAACAGTAAGCTGTCGGAGCGCGAGTTGGCGATGGCGTTTCCCGGCAAAACCGGCGAACTGCTCAACCTGCGTGAGATGGAGCAGATGGTCGATCAACTGAACCGCTTGCCGTCCAACCGTGCACAAATGGAACTGACGCCGGGGCAGAACATCGGCGGCAGCGAAGTGCGGGTCAATAACACCCCGCAAAAACCTTGGCGCGCCGGCCTGTCACGGCATAACGATGGGCAGAAAAGCACCGGCGAGCAGCAATGGGGCGCCTCCCTGGACTGGGACAGTCCCCTGGGCCTGGCTGACCAACTGGCCTTGCGCGGCGGCCACGATGCCGTCAGCGATCACCAGAAAACCTCGCGCAACGGCATGCTCTATTACAACCTGCCGTTTGGCTGGTGGAACCTGAGCTACACCTACAGCCAGAGCGAGTACCGCGCCGTGGGCCAGGCCAACGGCTTCAACTTCAAGCAGAGCGGCGACAGCCAGAACCATCAGGTGCGCCTGGAGCGGGTGGTCCATCGCGACGCGGTGAGCAAGACCTCCCTCAACACGGGCCTTTCGTACCTGCGTACCAACAACTTCATTGAAGACAGCAAGCTCGCCGAGAGCAGCAATCGCATCAGCGAGGCGCAGTTCGGCATCAACCATGGACGGCGGATTGGCAATGCCTTCGTCAACCTCGACCTGGGCCTGCAACAAGGTATTGGCGCCCTCGATGCCCAGGGCGATCACGAGCCGGGTCCTGGCGTGCCGGATGCACGCTATCGCAAATACACCGCCACCCTCAGCTACCTGCAACCTTTTGAGCTGGGTGGCGAATCCTTCAGCTTCAGCAGCCTGATGACCGGCCAGCGCAGCGAAGACGTGCTGTTCAGCCCGCAGCGCATGAGCCTGGGCGGCCTGTCGTCGGTTCGTGGCTACAAGGACCAGACATTGTCCGGCGACAGCGGCGGCTACTGGCGCAACGACTTGCGTTGGAGCCGCCCGGTGACGTTGGAGTGGATGCGCCCGGTGTTCGCTGAATACGGCACCAGCCTCGGTTATGACCAGGGCGTGATTCGCGGTAATCGCTACAACGGCGACGAGCACGGGCGCATGTCGAGCAATTCGCTGGAGTTGTTCGCCCGTGGTGAACACCTGAACGCCAGCGTCACCTTCGCCCATTCCCTGGAACGTCCGGATGCCCTGACCGAGCGCGAAGCGCCGATCTATTTCCGCTTGGATGTATCCATCTAATTTTTGCTGCAACGAGACCTGATCATGGACGACCGCCAATACGCCTTCCTGGCCCGCCAGCCTTCTGCTGCCCTGAAAACCCGCGACACCTTCTGGGGCATGCCCAAGCGTGGCCTGGCGTTCCTGCTGGTCAACGTCATGTTCTGGCAACCGATGTGGGCCCAGGCGGGCGGCATTGTGGTCAGCGCGCCGGGCACCAGTCTCGGCCAGGCCGGCAACGGCGTGCCGGTGGTCAACATCGCCAAGCCCAACGGCAGCGGTCTGTCCCACAACCAATTCAAGGACTACAACGTCGGCAGCAACGGCGTGATCCTCAACAACGCCACCAATCCCGCCCAGTCCACGCAACTGGGCGGGATTATCCTTGGCAACCCGAACCTCAAGGGTTCGGCCGCGAAGGTCATCCTCAACGAAGTCAACGGTGGCAACCCGAGCCAGCTGCGTGGCTACACCGAAGTGGCGGGGCAGTCGGCCCATGTCATCGTCGCCAACCCCTATGGCATTACCTGTAACGGTTGCGGGTTTATCAATACGCCCAAGGCGACCCTGACCACGGGCAAGCCGATCATCGAAAACGGCCAGGTGGGTCGCTATCAGGTGGACCAGGGCAGCGTCGCCATTGAAGGGGCGGGCCTGAACGCGAACAACGTTGACCGCTTCGAAATCATTACTCGCAGCGCCAAGATCAACGCCGAGATACAGGCGAAGAACCTGACCATCGTGGCCGGGCGCAATGATGTTAATGCCAACACCCTGAATGCCACTGCCCGCGCCGATGACGGCAGCGCCAAGCCCGAACTGGCGATCGACTCCTCTGCGTTGGGCGGCATGTATGCCGGGGCGATCAAGTTGGTGGGCACCGAAGCGGGTGTCGGGGTGAAGCTGGATGGCAAGATGGTTGCCAGTGGCGGGGATATTCAGCTCGATGCCAATGGGCATTTGAGTTTGGCGCAGACGGTCGCCGCCGGAGCCATCGACATCGAAGCCAAAAGTCTGGAAACCCGTGGCCAGGTGTACGCCGGTAGCCGTCTGGACGTGAAGACCCAGGGCGACCTGAGCAACCAGAAAAACCTGGTGGCGCGCGACAGCATTCATCTCGACAGCGGCGGTACGCTGAGCAACAACGCGATCATCGAAGCCGGGGTCAATCCAGACAACAGCCGCAACACGGCGGGCGATGTCACCCTCACGGCAAAACAGCTGAACAATGGCGGCAAAACCGTCATTGCCAGTCGCGACCTGAATGTCACGACCACCGCAGCGCTGAACAACCAGGGCGGTACGCTCAGCGGGCAGCGCAAGACCACGGTCACAGCCGATACTGTGGATAACCGCAACAAAGGCCGAATCCTTGGCAACAGCGAACTGCACCTGAAGGCCAGTCAGGTGCTGAACGCACAGGGCGGCCTGATCAATAGCCAAGGCATTTTGACTGCCAACCTGGGCTATCTGGACAACAGCGCAGGCGAACTGTCCAGTCTGAACAGCGCGACCCTGGTCCTCGGCAGCCTGGACAACCTGACCGGCCTGGTCATGGCCGGCAAGAACCTCGACATCACCAACGCGGGCGCGATCAACAACCAGGGCGGCGAACTGTCCAGCCAAGGCAGCGTGACCGTGCGCACCGCCAGCCTGGACAACCGCAACAAAGGCACCGTGGCCGCCAATGGCAAGCTGCTGGTCACGGCGACCGGCCAGGTCAACAACGCTGATCAAGGCCTGATCGCCAGCCGCAGTGCCGGCGTCGAGCTCAAGGCCGCCCGCCTGGACAACGCCAAGGGCACGCTGCAAGGCAAGGGCCCGGTGACCGTGGTTGTGACGGGCGATATTGATAACCAGGGCGGCACGATCATCGCTCAAGACGCCGACCTGAACATCGAAGCGGCCAACCTGGACAACCGTGGCGGCGTGCTGTCCAGCGTCAAGGCCGCGCTGGAAGCACGCACCACCGGCGTGCTGAAAAACGGCTACGACGTGAACCGCCAGGGCGGCACGATCCAGGCCCAAGGACTCAGCATCCAAGCCTTGGCTGGGCTGTTCAACGACGGCGGTCGCATCGCTGCGCAAGCCGGGGATGTCGTGATCACCAACGCAGCTGCGGATATCAACAATCGCAACGGTGGGATATACGCCACGGGCAAGGTCTGGGTCACTGGCCGGGGAATGGACAACAGCGGCGGCGGGCAGGTCAGTGCCAGTCGCATCGACTTTGACCTTTCGGGTGCGCTGAACAACAACGCCGGCATTATTGAAAGCCAGGACAGCCTGGATATTCTGGCCGCCAGTTTGAGCAACCAGAAAGGCCAACTGCGCACCCTGGGCCAGAACAGCACCACGGTGTTCAAGATCGGTGGCCTGTTCGATAACAACGACGGCACCCTGGAAACCTCCAGTATTGATGTGGGCTTCAACACCGGCAGCGTTCAGAACGTGGGCGGCAAGCTGTTGCACACCGGCCTGGGCGTGTTCGGCATCAGCCAGGCCAACCTGGGGCAGGCTGGCGGTCAGCTGGTGACCTACGGCAACCTGACGGTGACGGCTGATCGCTGGACCAACAACACGGCGATCCAGGCCGGGCACCTGGTCGTGGATGTCGACCAGTTGACCCAGACCGCCACCGGCCAGTTGCTCAGCACCAATAGTATGGTGGGCCGAGGCAGCAACTGGCGCGTCGACGGCCTGATCGGCAGTGATGGAGCCATCGACCTGCAACTGACCGGCGCCTATACCGGCAACGGTCGCTTGAGCAGTCTCGGTACCCTGGGCCTCAAGGCGGCACTGATCAATCTGGAGCAAAACGGCAGTATCGCTGGCGGTGGCAACACAACCGTCGTAGTCGATGGCGTCCTCAACAGCTACGGTCGGCTGACCTCGGCGGCGGACCTGAGCGTCACGGCCGCCACGCTCAACAACTACGGCACGCTGGGCAGTGCCGCAGCGCTTGGCGTATCGACCGGCGACCTGCTCAACGAGCACGGATTGATCTTCAGCGGCGGCAACACCAGCCTGCGCGTAAACAACCTGACCAACCGCTATGCCGACATCTACAGCCTGGGTGATCTGAGCATCGATCGCGACGGCCTCGGCACCCGTGCCAACCGCATTCTCAACAGCTCCGGCACGCTGCAAAGCGACGGCAACATGCGCTTGGCGGCCAGCACCATCGACAACGTCCGTGAGGTCTTGGCCACCAACGATGCTGGCATCTACACCGCCTCGATCAGGGAAGTGGCCTGCGTACCAGGTGATTGCGACGGCCCCAAGCAAAACCACGTCTGGCAGATCGTCCAGCGCGATAAGTTCGAAGTCACCGCGGCCAGCGCCGCCTCCAGCATCACCACCGGCGGCAACCTGAATATCCAGGGCGACACCCTGACCAACCGAAGCAGCAGCATCGGCGTCGGCGGTGCATTGACCGCCAACCTCGTCAGCCTGAACAACATCGGCATCGAGACCGGCGAGATTGAAACCTCGCGCACCTTCAGGTCCCAACGCACGCGCCGCCCGGGTAGCTGGCGCGCAGAGGCCAATGACTTCACCAACAAATACTGGTTGCAGAGCCCAGGCTACAACGCCAATGACCTGAGCGGTCTTGAAGCGGCGATGAGCCATTTTATCGGCAGAACCGAACGTGAGCTGACGCAGTTCCGTACTCAGACAACCACCACCGACAGCCAAACCTATGCCGCGATTATCCAGGCCGGTGGTGCCGTCGACATTCCTACCCAGGGCGACCTCAACAGCGGCGTCGTGCGTGGCGGCTACAACTACGTTGGCGCCGGCCCACGCACCGACACCCAGGCCGACAACGCCTTCTCGACCCGCATCAGCGTCAATCGGCAGCTACCTCCGAACCTGACCCAGCAACAAGTTGATCCACTGGCCTTGCCGGGTTTTGACTTGCCCACCGGGCAAAACGGCCTGTTCCGCATGAGCGGCGACGGCTCCACCACGCCGACCCAGAGCACGGGCCTGACGCAAGTGCGTGGCCTGCCGGACCGTTCGTTCCAGGCCAACCCGCAAAAATACCTGATCGAGACCAACCCGGCGCTGACCGACATGCGCCGGTTCATGAGCTCGGACTACCTGCTGACAAACCTCGGCTACGACCCGGACACCGCCGCCAAGCGTTTGGGCGACGGCTTCTACGAACAACGCCTGATCCAACAGGCGGTGATCGCCCGCACCGGCCAACGCTTCCTCGACGGCCAGAACTCCGACGACGGCATGTTCAAGTACCTGATGAACAACGCCATCGCCAGCAAGGACAGCCTCAACCTGTCCCTGGGCGTCAGCCTGACCGCCGAACAGGTTGCGGCCCTGACCCATGACATCGTCTGGATGGAAAACCGGACGGTGAATAATCAACAGGTGCTGGTGCCGGTGCTTTATCTGGCCCAGGCCAACCATCGTCTGGCGCCGAATGGTGCGCTGATTCAGGGTTCAGACGTCAGCCTGATTGCGGGTAAGAACCTGAACAATGCGGGCACCTTGCGTGCGTCCAGCAACCTGAGGGCGACGGCGGGCGACAGTCTGGTCAACAGTGGGTTGATGGAAGCGGGTGGTCGGCTGGATGCGTTGGCGAGTAATAACCTGACTAACAGGGCGGGTGGGGTTATTGCTGGGCGGGATGTCAGTGTTGTTGCCGTCGCTGGTGATTTGACCAATGAGCGAACCATTACCCGGCATGCCAGCAGCACTGGCTACAAGACTGAGCAACGCGAATTTGCTGACAACGCGGCGCGGATTGAGGCGAGTCATGACCTGACGATGGGTGCAGGACGGGATATCGCCAACAAGGGGGGCGTGCTCAAGAGCGGCAATGACATGGGCTTGCAGGCGGTGCGTGATGTAAACATCACCTCCGCCGAGCAGGTGGACAGCAACACGATGGGGAGCAGGCACCGGGACCAAACCATTACCCAAAATGGTTCCAGCGCTACTGCGGGCCGGGAGATGAAGGTGACGGCCGGGCAGGACCTGCGGGTCGTTGCCAGCAACGTCATCGCCCAGAGCACCCTGGCGCTGACTGCCGGGCGCGATATCGCGATCACGTCTGCCGCCAACGAAAGCCATCGCTCGTCCCAGAGCAAAAAAGTCAAAAGCAGCAGCGACCTGGTGCGTCAGCAGTCTTCGGTTATCCAGTCGGGTGGGGACCTCAGCGCCAAGGCAGGGCAAGACCTGAGTCTCGTCGCCAGTCAACTGAAAGGGGCCAAGAACGTTGCGCTCGACGCCACGCGCGACATCAGTCTGCTGTCCGCAACGGACGAAACCGCAGAGTTCTACTCGAAGAAAAGCAAAGGCTCCTTTGGCCGCAGTAAAAGCGAACAACGGGAAAGTTATGACAGCACCAACGTCGCGTCGGTGGTTGAGGCGGGGCAAGACCTGACGGTCAATACCAGCCAGGCCGCCGGTGGCGGTGTCACGCTGGATGGCGGCCGCAACGTCACGGTGATCGGCAGCCAGTTGAACGCCGGCAATGATTTGGTGGTGGGTGCCACTGGTGATGTGGCGGTGCTCTCGGGTATCGAAGAACACGGCTCCTATAGCAAGAAAACCAAATCGGGTTTCCTCGGCTTGTCCAAGAGCGGCAAAAGCGAGCTGAAAACCACGGCCTCCCAAGTGGCCAGCGAGCTGGAAGCAGGCAACGATGTGGTGCTGGTCGCGGGCAACGACTTGCGTTTGCGCGCTAGCGAAACCACTGCCGGTAATGACGTGGAACTGCGTGCAGGCCTGGTCAAGGACAGCGGTGACATCAACCTCGTCGCGGCCAATGACGCCGCTTACAGCCATAGCGAGCAATACAAGAAGAAAACCGGGCTCTCGGTCTCGGGTGGCTTCCTGTCGTTCTCCTCGGCCAAAGAGTCGGGTCGGATCGCGCAGAGCAGCACCAGCGTGGGCAGTCAGGTGACGGCGGAACGCGATGCGACTTTACAGGCAGAGCGCGATATCAACCTGGTGGGCAGCGGGATTGAAGCTGGGCGTAATGTCAGTCTGAATGCCGGGCGTGATGTGAATGTTCTGGCCGCGCAAAACAGTCGTTCCGAGCGGGATTGGGAAAAGAACAAGCAGGCTGGGATCGGTGTTTCTTCGGATGCTAATGGCATCAATTTCTTCGCTGGCGTGGATCGCACCAAAGAGAAAAACCGGCTTGAACAGCAAACCGCTGCCGCCAGCCAGATCAGTGCCGGTCAAAACCTGGTCGTCAACGCCAAGCGCGATATCGCCCAGACAGGCTCGGACCTTGAGGCGTTCAACGATATCGACTTGACGGCAGGTCGGGACATCAAGATCGACGCAGCCCGTGAAAGGCTGCTGATCGAGCATGAGCGCGAGAGCGAGCGAAACGGCGCCAGCCTGAGCATGAACCATAACTACGGTCGCACTCGCGATGCCGTCAAAGGGGCCGGCCAGGGTGAAGACAATGTCAGTAAGGCTTCCAGCACGCTGAGGGCTGTGGACAGCGTTTCCCAATTCGCTTCAGGCCCCACGTTCGACGCGAAGATCGGTAACAGCAAACAGAGTACCAGCGAGCAGATCGTTGAACAGACTCGCCGTGCGTCGACGCTGGACGCGGGCAACGATCTGAATATGATTGCCAACAATGATGTCCGGGCGAGTGGCAGCCAGTTGACCGCTGGGCGCGATATCAATATCAAAGGCCGCGATATCACCCTTGATGCCGCCAAAGGCAGCTATGCCGAAGAAACACGTGAACGGCAAAGTTGGGGCGGGATCCACGGTGGTACCAGTGGCGGCTTCAAGATTGGTGTTGGCGGTAGCAATGGCATTGCCAGCGGCGACAGCGAACAGCAAACCTCGACCGTCACATCCCTTGATGCGGGGCGAGACGTCAATCTGCGTGCAAGCAATGACCTGAACCTGATAGGTACTCAGGTCAAGGCTCAGCGTGACATCGACCTGCGCGCTGCAAACAACCTGAACATCCGTGCCGCTCAGAACGACAGCGCCAGCGACAACATCCGCAAGAGTGGCGGCGGGGAAGTCGGCCTCAGCGTCGGCTCTGAAGGTGTCGGCATCTACGCCAGCGTCAACCTGGGCAGAGGTAATCTGGAGCGTGAGGCCCAGCGTCAACAACAAGCCTATCTGTATGCGGGCAATCGCTTGGGCTTCACCAGCGGCAAGGACACGAATATTGCCGGTGCAGACCTGCGCGGTAATGAAGTCATCGGTCGCGTAGGCCGCGACCTTAATGTTTCGTCGGTGCCTGATACGGGCAAGGTCGAAGGCAAAGAGTTCGACCTCAGTGTGACGGTGACCGTGGGGCCGGGTGCGGGCGTGAGTGGCTCGGTCGGTTATGGCCAGACCACCGGCTCGACAGAATGGGTCGGGCAACAGACCCGTATCACCGGGCAAGACAAGGTCGACATTCGTACCGAAAACCATACTCAGCTGGACGGCGCCTTGATCGCCTCGGACACCGGCAAGCTAAAACTCGACACTGGCACGCTGGGCTTCCGCGACATCGCTGGCAAGGACAAGGAGCATGGCTATTACCTGAACGTCGGTGGCAGCTACTCCAAGGGCGGCGGCGGAACCCAGGACAGTAGCCAGGTCGGCAAAGGCGAAAAGGACAAGAACGGTTGGAGTGTTGAAGGCTGGAACTACGAGAAGGACCGCCAGCAGATCGTACGGGCCACCGTGGGTGCTGGCGACGTTGTGGTTCGCAATGACGCCGGGACCGGAGCCGACTCGGCGAAAGGCTTGAACCGCGATGTCGACAAGGCCTACGAAATCACCCGGGACGATGAGCACCGTACAGACTTGTACGTGACCAAGTCCTCCGTGACGGCGGCCCTCAATCCGTATGAGACCGCCAAGGAGTGGACCAAACAGCTTCGCAATTACGACGAAACGGCCAAGCAGAACTTCCAGCAAGCCGGTTACGACTTCAACGCGGCGGTCAACAAGATCGAGGCGGGGTTGGGGCGAGAAATGGATGCAAATGCCTCGGCGATGGTAGGCGTCGATTTTGCCGAAGAGACCATGGAGGCGCTGATCATCGGCGGCCTCACGCGTGCCCAGGCCATGAAGACCATGGGGGATCCAGAGTTTCAAGAGCGGGTGCTGGCTGAGGTAGGTCGGCTCGCAGGTGTGGATGTGAAGCAGGTCGAGGCTATCAGCAAGGAAGTCCAGGTGACCTCGTCTGACACTGGGCGCCCACCGGCTTTGGAGCTAGATGCCTCTTATGTTACTGAAGACGATGTCGAGAGGCTGAGCCTTGCCCAAGATACCTTACGGACATTTTCGGGGATCAATGAGTACGCCGCCGCGCATCAAGATGAGCAGCAAGCGATCTCGGTAGTCATTGCCATGGCACAAGGCCCCAAAGGGCTCGTGCAACTGGCTGTCATCAACGCAGCCTCTGAAACCGAGCCGGGCAAAGCGCTGCTTGAGAAAACCGAGCAATTCAGTCAAGCCGTAGGGGAAAAAATCGCCAACGAGATTGAAGGTACAAAGCTCGATTCAAAATTCGAAACGGACAAGTACCTGATCGGCGGCGGTCAGTTCATGGCATCGGTGTTGACAGGTGTGCTTTCGAAAGGCAGAGGAGCGAAAGAGCCTAAGTCCGTTTCGGTAGTGGACGGAACGGGTGCAAAAGGGAACGTTTCTGGTTTACTACCTAAACCCGGTAACACATCTGTACCGGTGAGTGGTGTAGGTGCGGGTGCCATCTTTAAGGTGGATTCCAACCAAATAGGTAAGAAACTGGGTAAGCATGTTAAAGATTATGGCGGTGATGCAGCCAATCCTGCAGATCGCAAAGTTGTGCTTGATCGGATTAATGACATTGGGAATCATCCTGAGAAGGTGATTCCTGGGACTTTCGCCGGACAGGGAGCGAATGGCGCACGTGGTGATGTATTTTTTAGAATAAAAGGTAATGATGTGGTTGTTACTAAGCCTAATGGAGAGTTTGTGACTATCCTGAAGGACGGAGCAATTCAGAATCCCTCTGTGCTAAGCGCATTAAAAGGAGATGTAAGGTAATGAGGCGCCCTGATCTTATGACCGCTTGGTTGCTGGCTGTGCTTGGGAAGAAACTATTGTCAGTAAATGCTATTTTTCATGTTTTTGCTTCTAGAAGGGACCCTTTTCCTCAAGAAGTCAGCTTTCAATTCTATGGTTCTGAGGCCGGGAAGTTCTATGGTGGTGGTGACGGCTCATCGCTATTGTTTTCTCTCGGTCCAATTGTCGGTTGCGACTTAGGTGAGTACGGCAGGCAAGACGTCTTTTGTGTCTCTGGCGAGCCCTATTTTCTTAATGTTGTGGAGAAAAAATTGCTTTCAGCTTCGCTGGTGCAGTCTTCAGTGGCCGAGGCGGTAATAGGCGTTGCTCTTTCGTTTGATGGCGACTCTTGTCTATCCGTATTGAATTTAGGAGATGAGCTTTTTGTTTATGACGAAATTCCAGTTGAGATAATACGTAGTGAAGGGCTTGATTTGATTTCGGTGAACTAGCCTTAAGACAAAAAAGGGGGCAGGTTTGTTTTATGAAGCGCAGAGGGCAGATTTGTTGGTTTTATGGGAACCGAAATGAGCGATTTTAGCATCTCGTGGACGGCTCCAATCAGACCGTCTTATTCGCTTGCGGGGATTCCGTTAGGAGTTCATATCAAAGATTTTGAAAGGGTTCTTGATGAATATGCTTTAGAAAATATGGAGGGTGCGTATAGGTTTGTAGGATCCCCAGTTCTAAGGATGGAAAATTATTTTGATTCGATGGGGGATGGTGGGTATGGGTTTCATATTGTTGATTTGGAGTTGACTAATTGGCGTCTGTATTATGATAGCTCAGATCATCCAGGTGTTGAGACAAGGGCTCTTCATGTGCTTGCTCGCAACTGGAAGATTTATGCTGTTAAAGCGTGGATGTATGAGAGCCTTGCTGACGGTGGTAAGCCGATAAACTCATATCAAGGTAAGTTGCCAGAAGGTATTGGGTTAGGAAGCTTTGTGAGAGAGCTATTGCCGTACGCAAATCTTGAGTTCGATAGCGCAGAAGAGTGGTTTTGTACAAGCAAAGAATATGGAGGGTTGGAGGTGGCAGGTTATTGCTGTGATCTGGATGATAGGCCGGATCAGATAATTACTGCGTTAACAGTAGTTGGCTAGTTGGCAGGGATTGAGAAAAATGGGAGTTGAGCTGTTTTTCGAAAAGGTGACAGATTTATTGTGTGGCGTGTAGAGAGGCAAGCCTATTGCCTTTGCCCCATTATAATTAATCTGCCCCCATTTTCTCTATCACCCAACACATGATCGGCGGCGGGGACGGCGCGCGCGGGGTTGTGTTGGTTCCTATGGTCCAGGTCAGCCAGGCCATGTATTCAACGTGGTTAATCAAAATGGGATTATCCGATACCTAAATGGGCAGGCTGGGGAATCGGCTAATATGAATAATTTTTTAAGACACTGCAGTTGATGAGAACTAACTCAGCAAAAAGGGGGCAGGTTTATTTTATGAAACGCAGAGGGCAGATTTGTTGGTTTTGCTCGGTTTATAAATAGATCTGTCCCCTTTTTTTAACGACGAGAGCCATACCAAGAGTAAAAGCGACCTGGCCTGGTACAAGATGAAAGGCGAGGGGCGAACCGACGAAACCTTGCGCCAGAGTGCTCTGGTTGCCCAAGGAAAGTTGGTGATCAAGGCCGTCGATGGGCTACGCATCGATGTCAAACAAGTGGATCAGCAGAGCGTCAGCCAAACCATCGATGCAATGGTGAAGGCTGAACCGGAACTGGCCTGGATGAAAGAGGCCCAGGCGCGTGGCGACATTGACTGGCGCCAGGTGAAGGAAATCCACGACAGCTTCAAGTATGACAACTCCGGTCTGGGAGCCGGGGCCAAGATCGCCATCGCGATTTTGATGTCGTTCATCATGGGGCCGGCAGGTTTCGGACTGTCGGGCACCAATCTCGCGGTCGCCACCAGCCTGAGCACCACGGCGGTTACAAGCACCATTGAGAACAAAGGCAACCTGGGACTTGCGCTGAAGGAAACAGTCAGCGCCGATAGTTTGAAGAGTGCGGCGATTGCCGGTTTTACCGCCTATGCATCCGCATACGCGGACCAAGAATGGTTTAGTAGTACCGACAGCTCCAGCACGACCACTCAAGGCGTCGAGCCGTCGACGGGCTCGGCGGGGTCGGCAGGTTCGGCATCGAGCGCGAGTAACTCCTCCAAGGATATCTTCCGTTGGAACACCGCGACTGACACTGCAATCCGCACAACCGGGCAAGCAGTGATCTCCAGCAGTATCTCCACCGCGATCGGTGGTGGCAGCTTTGGCAGCAACTTCAATGCTGCCCTGCTGGGAGAGGCCGGCAATGTGGCGATGGCGACCGGCTTCAACTGGGTGGGCGATACCATCAAGTTCCCCGATGGCGGCCCACAGAAAATTGTTGCCCACGCGATCATGGGTGGCCTGCTGGCTGAGCTGACGGGCAGCGACTTCAAGACCGGTGCGGTTGCCGCCGGTTTGAATGAAGCGCTGATTCCTGGCATGGCCAAGGTGGCGGGTGAAAACAAAGATCTGCAGCTAATGCTGTCGCAACTGACGGGGCTTCTGGCAGCGGCTGCGGTCGATGGCGACCTGAATACAGGTTCGACGATCGCCAAGAAAGCGACGGAATTCAACTATCTGTTCCATGCCGAACTGGTCGAAAGAGAACAGAAGCTCAATACGTGCGCCTCCCCGGCGGATTGCCAATCCGTCAGGGACTATTACAACAACCTTGATACGACTCGGAACAAAGAGTTCGGACAGTACTGCCGGAATAACCCGGCTAGCTGTTTGCAGGTGACGAAGCAGTTGGTGGATGAGATTCCAGCCAATGAGAAGATGCTGCATGACGGCAGGAGCGCCGGGCTCGATCGTTCGGCAGCGCTTTGGGAAATTACTCGAAGTAACGAGCGGGCCATCAATACCGGCATCATCGAGAAGACGCGTACCGATAAAGGCGATGGGGCTGCCTTTCTGACGGAGCTTGCGGCGGATGGATTGAGTCAGGACCGGGGGCTGTTCTCGTCGACGGCTGGGGGTAAGGGTGGTACAACCGGGGTTAAGGTTGGGGTTGTAGGAAAGGATGGAACAAAAGGTGTCGGTGCCGCTGGGAGCGATGCTGAAAAGACTGTGACAGTCAGTAAAAGCCGCTTTCCTGAGTCAGCGCAACACATCGAGGATGCTATTGAGGCGGGTAAGCCTGGTAGTCTGACCATAGATCGCGCGAATGCAGCATCACGTAGACGTGACTCTTTGCGGGGTGTTGAAACCAAACCAGGCCTTGATCGTGATGAATATCCGCCTGCAATGTTTCAAGAAGGTGGTCAAGGCTCTTCAGTGAAACATATCAACCCTAGCGATAATCGTGGGGCTGGCGCTTGTATTGGTGCTCAATGCAGAGAGCTGCCAAACGGAACGAAGATTCGAATAGATGTGGTGGATTAAAATATGACTAGCTTGGATACCTTACTATCGAACGCAAGTTCATCTTTGAGCGAGCATGAACCAAAAATATTAGATCTATCGCATGGGTTGCTAGGTACATTAGCTGATCAGTTTTTTGGAATGCTGCGCAGGCGTAACGGTTTTTATGCTTTCGAAAGCGCTTTGCACGTATTTCCAACACACTCTAATCAGCAAGAAATAGGAGTTTATGACTGGAATTCGGATGCTCTGTGGCGCAGCGGCTACAAAGGTATGGCCGATGGATGTCTTTTTTTTGCTGAGGATGTTTTTGGTGGGCAGTTCTGTTTTAAAGATGGCAAAATCTATATTTTTGACCCGGAAACAGGTTCGCTAGAGTACTTGGCTGACGATGTTGAAAGCTGGGCAAAAAGTATTCTCGTGGATTTTGATGTGCTTACAGGGCATCCGCTGGCGAATCAATGGCAAAAGCAGAATGGTCAAATTCCTGCGGGGAAGCGTCTGTTGCCAAAAGTGCCTTTTGTGCTTGGCGGTGAGTTCGTGCTGGATAATTTGTATTTGGCTGATGCTGTGGAAGGGATGAAGCTTAGAGCTGATATAGCTAGTCAAATCAGAGACCTGCCAGATGGTGCTCAGATTAAATTCAGTGTTGAAGATTAATTGTTAGAAGTGGGGTGAAAGGGGCTGAATAGAATTGAAAATCGACTCAAAAGGGAAGGATTTGAATGCCACCCTAGCGGATTGCCTATCCCTCAGGGACTATTACACCAACCTCGATACAGCTCGGAGCAAAGAGTTCGGACAGTATTGACGGAACAACCCAACAGGTTGTTGTAAGTAACATGACAGCTGGCGGATGAGATTCCAGCCAATGAGGAGATGCTGCATGACGGCAGGAGCGCCGGGCTCGATCGTTCGGCAGCGCTTTGGGAAATTACTCGAAGTAACGAGCGGGCCATCAATACCGGCATCATCGAGAAGACGCGTACCGATAAAGGCGATGGTGCTGCGTTACTGACGGAGCTTGCGGCGGATGGATTGAGTCCGGATCGGGGGCTGTTCTCGTCGACGGCTGGGGGTAAGGGTGGTACAACCGGGGTTAAGGTTGGGGTTGTAGGAAACGATAACAAAAATGGGATGCTGGGCGCCCAAGGTGTTCAAACTGCAAGTAAGACAATCTGGAAGGGTGATGGCAAAGAGCGTTTGGATGTAGAGAACCCTAATCCTGGCCAGCGTCCAGGCCAGCTCCACTATCAGGATAATAAAGGGAATAAATATCTTTATGATCCTCAAGCCAAGTCATTTCCCGATGCGCCAAAATCAGTAAACCAACTTTTGAAAAGCTCAAGATTTTCGCAAGCTATCGAAAAAGGTATGTCAAAATATTTGGGGGGGAGTCATGATTAAGATGAATGGGAAAATGAAAAAGGAACTGGAGGGAGTTGATCGGGTTGAACGCCAACTTCCTTCTTCTTTGGCTGATATTGCTGCAGCGGGCATTATTGAAAATGGTGGGTGCTTTCTTCTCTCTGCTCTAGCTAGTAAAAGCACCAATGCGGCCGAGTCTGATTTTTTGGACCGCACTGGATGGGAGTGTTTTGTAAATTCAATTCATATAGATGACTTTGCGGAATCAGATTATCTCTTTAATGCGATCCTTTTCGTTCGTTCGGTGTTCGGGGAGTGGGCGCGCAGGAGGTATGGCGGGGTTTTTCAATCGATAATCTCAAGTGATGAATTTGGATCGGTTGTAAAATTTCATTTTTTGCGAGATGGCGAGTCTTGGGTTGGAAGTGATCTTGAGAAGTATGAGGAGTCGATTTTGTTGGTTGATTCTGCCCAAGACTACAAGTCTAAGGAGCTGCTTTTTGACTGGTTTGTATGTGGCGAAAAGTAGCGAAAGAAGAAAAAAGGGAGGCAGGTTTATTTTGTGAGGCGCAGAGGGTCGGGCTCATTGCTTTTCTTGGTTTATAAATAGATCTGTCCCCTTTCCTGCGGATTGTTTTGGTTTCCTCCTTCAAGCGATGATTGGCCCAGCAGGTGGGGATGGTGAGGAATCATTTGATATTGAGGTTTGCACTCCGAAGTGGATTGAAAAAAATCTTGGAGTAGATGAGGTTCTTATAGGAGTGCATCACCTTGTCGTTCGTGAGTACAATTATCAAAAAATCGTTCTCGCTATTGAGAAATTTTTGCTGAGTTGTTCAGGTGCGAACTGGAACGAGGTTTCAAAAAAAGTATCAAGATTGGGCTTTTGGGAGTTTGAGGCCTACGAAGATGGAGGGGCATGAGTGAGGCGGGTCATTCCCTTCTAGACTGACGTCCACCTGACAACTCTATAAGAGGGCGGATTTGGTTTGTAACAATATAGCGGGGCAGGCTTATTGGTCTTGCTTGGTTCGTAAATAAAACTGTCCTATGTTTCTAGGTGGCGTATGTACGCATTGCCAGATGATTTTGATTTTTTTCTATTGACCGAATGCTACTTGGAAATGGTAAGTTTTGGGGTGGCAATCACCAAGTTGGACTTTGCACGTCCGCAAGCGGCCCCTGGTGTATCTCCTTATAAAGTCTCTTTCTGTATAGAGGGAGGGTTGACGTATAAGGTCGGCGGCACCTTAGGGCGGCGAGAGTTTTCTGACTCGTATACGAGTGCGCCTTTATTGGACTTTTTACTGCAAGACGTCGTGTCGGTTAAAGGGACTGAAGGCGCGGGGTTGGAGATAACATTCCATTCTGGCGACACGATCGTCGTTGAGGCTGATAGCGAAGGTGGGTATGAGGCCTATTCAATTTATTTGGATTCTGGTGATGTTGTAGTGGTTTAATTTGCAAATAGATCTCCATCCTTCGTGAAAAAAGGGCGCAGATCTATTTTGTGAGGCGCAGAGGGAGCGGGCTTATTGATTTTGCTCGGTTTATAAATAGATCTATCCCCTTTCCTTTTAGTGTTGGAAATCCCCGACTCGCGGCTCCCACTTTAATGATGAAATCGGGAATCATTATGACTGCTGATATTAAAGTTACGATTGCACCTGACTTGTTAGTAAGTAATGAGGTGTTTAACACTCGCTGTGCGAGGAAGCGGGAAGGCGGGTTGCTCTCGGTGGCAAGCTTTTTGACTGCGGGGGCGTCAAGCGATTCCGTATCCTTAGTATTGAATTATTTATATGGGTTGATTGAAAAAAAGTTTCCTGATTACGATCTGTGGTTTTTTATGGGTAGTTCGGCTTGGCAGCCAGATACTCGGATTGTGCGCCATCGGAAGTTGTGGGGAGCATTGAAGTCTAGGGGGTATGAGGTTGTAGGCGGCAGTCATTCGCAAGAGTACATTGTCGAGGCGGAAGGAAAAATCAAGTTTTTTGGTGCATTGCGCCTGTCGAAACTGTCTATTGAAACCGTCGCCAGTGTACTTGAGGCAGAGCGTTGTTCATATGTGGCTGCGCTCCCTAAGGGTTTTGATGTTCAAATTGCTCTTGATAAGGGGTGGTCGGGGGATGTAGAGGAAGATTTGAGTTTTCATTATTTGCTCTCTGAAAAGCAAGGTTTGCTGTTTAAAAAAGTAGGTGAGTTTGATGACGGTGAGCGGGGATTCATATCTGTTGGTTTGCTGGAGCAAATAAGTGTGTTGTTGCATTAAAACGGTTCCTTGTAATTACTGTGGGTCAGAAAGCGAACGAACTGCTTGGTGAAAGAGGTGTGGTGAAAAGGGGTGGATTTATTTTGTGAGCGCAGAGGGGTTAGCTTGTTGGTTTTGCTCTGTTTATAAATAAGCTGTCCGCTTTTCCCATTGTTTTGCTGAGTCGAGATGAAAAAAGCGCCTTGGAGGGCCATTGATGCGACACGACGTTGTTTTACGCTTTGTAGCGATGACTTTATTCTGCTTCACCCTGACCGGATGCATTCATTACGAACATAAAAGCGCAGAAGGAAAACCCTGGGCCGAGGTTGCGACAATTCGGCAGTTCGACAAGCATTTGTCGATAGACAAGATCGATGACGATACGTCGCTATATTGGCTAGCCCGCCAAACCGAGTATCGACTCGGCGCAGGAAAGCATAAACTTTCCGTTAAGTACGCTATTGGAACTGGATACTCACGTCCAATTGAAATGACCGTGGATTTGGTCGGTGGCCGTACCTATGGGCTTTATGGCATTTCGTCGATGAAATGGTGGTATTACGAAGTTCGTGATGTCGAGACAGGTCTTTCGGCGAAAGTTATAGAGCCGGCCGTCACAACGACGCCTTCTGGATCAGCCGGGCAGGCGGTCCAATAGTTTTATCGTGGAAAGGGCGTTTGCTCTCTGTCGGTTGGCGATGAATAGCGAGGGTTGCTTCGCAGCCCAGCGGGAGCAAGCTCCCTCGCCACAGAAGCCGGATTGTTGATCGCTCGCCCATGGCGCAGTTTTATTTTGCTATCCCCTTCTTTTGTGGTTACAGCGGACACCACGGGTCTCCCCCATTCGCGCTTTCCAGGATCTTCGGAAAATTTCGTCCAAATCCCCAGCCTGAGGCCACGGCAGTCATGGTGGTTTTGCAAGCGGGGTTCTTTTCCGAGACGATCACGTTCATATAGAACTGGCTGCCGTAGATCGTTGGTGCCCATAGCACCATGTCGCTTCTGTCGGCATTGCTGTCGACTTTCAATTGGATGGTATTGACGAGTCTCCCACCCGTCGTGAGCTCGGTCACTTGTGGGTGAAAGCAGTGGTTCAGGTAGCCTTGCACCCGCTCTTCGACCACCGCCCGCTCTTGCGTCAGGCAGTACTCGGGGCTGGTTACGCCAGTGTTCAGCAGCTCGTCCTTGGTATACGGATGCAGTGAGCAGCCGCTCAATAGCAGAAAAACGATCCCTGTAAATTTCTTGTACAAAACTCATGCTCCATCTGAAAAAGGGGATATTTGCCATCTATTTAAGAGGTGGATGGCCGTGTGGCTGGATAAGTGACTGGCCCAAGGGCCGTCAGCTTGTCTATCGTGAAGGTGTTCATCAACACTTTGATGAGTACACCGATGGTGGCGTTCAACGCGACGACGCAGAGGGCAAATATCACCTCAGTGATCTCCCATCAGTGGCCATGGAGCGACTTCCAGGACTTGAACTCTGACGGCCGTAATCCATAGCGTGCGAGCACCCCTTCGTGCAGTCGACGGAGTTCTTCGACGATCAGTGCTTGCACTTCCGGCTGCTCCCTTTCTGAAACATATTCCGCTACCGAGTGTTGAATACAGAACAACGGGTCAAGCTCTGGGTGAGTGACGATTTCCCGAATGGTCTTCTTGATGAGGTCTCGCCATGCCAGGCGTGAAAGGTCCGGTTCCGCAAGGTCTTGCTTGATTGCCAGATATTCCTGTGTTGAGCGTTCGTGGGCCCAGATATACAGGTCGCGAAGCAGCTCTACACGGGTCATTTCGTACACACCCAATGTGGCTCGGCTGTAGGCCTGCTCCGGTACATACAGAAAGGTCAGCGGACAAAGGTTGGCTCGGAGCAAGGGGAGATTCGCTGCCAGTCGAGAGGAGCGTTTATTGATGTCGGCAAAAGGCTGAAAATAGGGCAGGGTGTGGGGCTCAGCCGGGTGTCCTATTGCGAAATAACGCCGTGCCCTGCCTTCTCCCTGTGCAGTGATTTGGCTGCTTTCGGCCAGGTTTGCAAGGATGCGCTGCGCCGTTCGCCGGAAAATTTCAGGGTGCCAGGCCAAGAGCTCTGAGAGGCTCGCCCACTCCTGGATGCCAGGATACTGTTATATGTCGGTGGTCGAAGGCATGAGTGTGTTGGCGCTGTTTGAGAAGATTTTGGCGCGATTGTGGCGCAGTTCTTGACGAACTGCGCCACAGCTCATCGGAGTAGATAGATGTAGTCGCTCCCGACGGTGGGGGCTACGTTATGGCCATAGGCGCCCGTCATCACTTACTCCGCCGCCTGCGCCCGCAATCGTCTGCCAATCACATCCATCACATCACACCCGTCGCGCAACGCGATCGTTAGCATTTTGCAAAAATCGGAAAGCACCAGCGTGTCGGAACTGACCTCTGAGCGGAACGCGATGTTTTCCAGCAGTTGGGTCACGGTGCGGATGCGGTAGTCGGCGGTTTCGAAGAGGACATCAAGCGGGGCTTCGGTGTCGATCAGCAGGGTAGCGGGGGTGCAGTCGATGCCGGTGATGGGCATGTATCGATTCATTGGTAGGACCTCATTCAGTTGAAAGGAGCTACCTCGTTGCCGGGTCGCCAAACCCGAGTCGCCATTGGGGCGACGAGGAACTATAGGCCGCTCCGCTCAAGCACCACAAGACGCCGCTTTCCGAGCTTCATGTAGGAGCTTTGGCCCTTTCTGCGGCTGCATTTCCCTACATTTGGTTTACAGATATCAACGAGTTTGAGCCAGCCGTCCATTCGACGCATTGTCATGGCTAGAGAGAGAACTGTGGCGAGGGAGCTTGCTCCCGCTCGGTTGCGCAGCGACCGCAAAATCTTGGAGCCGCTTCTCCCGAAGCGTCGGACCGGCCCAGCGGGAGCAAGCTCTCATCAAACAAAATCCATCCCCTTGTTCTCCAAAGCTTTTTAAGCCGCGACCAATCGAACACCCAGCTTTGTAGCCTTACGCTGTAAGGCTCTAAGCTGACGATCACGACTTTTGGCCTCGTACTCGTCCATATCCTGCGCCACGTAAGGCTGTCCCTTGGTCAGCATGGCGTAGATCAGGCGGGCCAGCTGGTGAGCCGTAGCCTTAATGGCGCAGGCCGTATCCATGCGAGCCAATCGGGCGCGGTGACTGGCACCGATAAAACTTTTATCGGTGCGGGCGCTAGAGGCCGCCTGCTTCAACGCTTGTGCCGCCCGGTTAAATACCTTGGGGACATGACCGGGCAAGGGTTTTCCCCCCGATATTCGGGTTGAGGGCGCTACCCCCAACCAAGAACTGAAATGTTGCTCAGTCGGAAAACGCGACAAATCAGGTCCGACTTCGCTCGCCAGAACCAAGGCAGATTCGATTCCGATGGTGGGAATCGCGGTCAGGTCCACGCCCATGATTCTCACAAGTGCCTGGTGCAAGCTGGCCTGTTCATCTGCCGAGCGATGCGGGCTACGCAGTGGCTTGGTGGGTTGCGGGGGCTCATGGTTCAGCACTGGGAGTCGATCAAGTGCCTGAGTGATGGCCTGATCACATTCGGCAATCTGCTTCTCAAGGAAATCATGAGCAGCCACCTCCTGAGCCAAAGCATGCAGATGCTCGACTCGCCAGTTACCGTGCAGGCTGCGGGCAATGGTTTGGTGATCGGCCTTGATACGGCCGTCTCGGAAGTTGGCCAAGACTTGAGGGTCACGCTCGCCATCGATGATGGCCTTGATGATTTTCATCCCTGTCACGCCAGCAATATTGCTGATGACATTGGCTAACTGAATATTCATCTGCGTCAGGGCTTTTTGCATGCGGTTGATGGTCTTGGCTTGATCACGAACCTTCATGGCCCGCTGGCGAACCAATGATCGCATCGAGCAAATATCATCAGCGGGTCGGAAAGCACCTCTGAGTAAGCCATGGGTCATGAGTTGCCAGATCCACTGGCAATCCAGAACATCGGATTTACGCCCGCTTATCTGACGAGTTGCACGGGAGTTGACCAGGTACACCTCAAAGCCCCTTGAATCGAGAAGCTCGAACAGGGGTATCCAGTAAACGCCAGTGGCCTCCATCGCCACGACCTTGATTTTCAGCGATTCCAGCCATTCGGCCAGCCTCACCAAATCCTCAGTGAAGGCCGGAAAACAGCGAACAGGCTTGTCGCTTTGATCGGGATTGACGCCAACCCAGTGCTCGCGGCTGCCGATATCGATACCGGCACAATGAGGGTGAATCACTTCAAATCGTTTCTGCTGCTTCTTGCGCGCCATGACAATTCCTCGCAGGATTGAATGGCGCGCGGGGAACACGGTGGCGAACGGATTCACTCTCTCATACGTGGTCACAGCTTGCTGTGCCTACAACGACTCCACGCCGATACCGTGCCGGCCACTCTCCCTCGCGGGTGCGGACACACCAGTGATAGCTACGGCCTCTTTCCCCGCGCGCACCCAATCTTAAGCCGAGCACTTGTTTGCTGCGCGACAGCGCAGCGTCGGCGACGCGGCGGGGACTCCCTCGCCACGGTTTGTGTGTTTGCCCCGTGGTATCCACTTAACTGACAGGCATTAGCCTGAGTCTGCGTCAATCCAGTGCGTTGAAGGAGCGGTTCATCGCGACAATATCGGCATGGCTAGGGTTGGGCCCGAGCCGCTCAAAGTGTTTAGGAAACTCTTCTCGCTTCGCAGCGGCTTGCCCTTTGGACGCGGCCAATAGTGCGTCGCGCAGAGTCTCGGCGTCGTAGTCACAGCAATAGCCTGGCGTACACGGTTGTTGTCTCCAGGACTCTTCCAGGGAACCTCCGTCGACCGGATCAAAGCCCGCTTGGTTGACCAGGGACATCACCGTTTCCTTAGCCTTGGCATCGTCGCCGGCCACTGCTGCGGCCAAGCGACCTGGCGTGCCTTGGGCGCTGCCCAACTCCGCCAAGGTATAGGCCAGAATATTGTTGAAGGCCTTGATGACAGGTCGCCCGATCTGCTTCGAAACCCAAACGCTTTCCGTCATCCCTTGATCAATTTCAGCAATGTTGGGGTCACGTAGGCCAGGGTAGTAATTACTTGTGTCCACCACCGGGACGCTGTTGGGTACAGCGGCAAACAGATCAGCAGGCAGCGCGCTCAACGCCGGTAGCGGTATGGATAGCACGATCACATCCGCGCCATCGACTGCGCCGCGAATGTCCACCGGTTTGGCTCCAATCTCTTCGGCGAATGCGCGAACGCCGTTGATGCCTCGAGAGTTCGCAACACGTATGTCGTGACCGGCAGCCTTGAATTTGCGAGCGAGGGTGCCTCCGATGTTACCGGTTCCGATGATGCCGATTTTCATGGCTAAGCCTCCTGAGTCATTTGTCTTGCACCGATTCTAGGAGGCTGGTGTGATAATGGTAAGTACCTACCAAAAGGTGTGTAACTCACCATCGAGGAAGAAATGGAACGGGAATGGGATTGCGGCGATCCGCAAAATCGTCGGAAATGGGCCGAGGCAACAACCGAAACGCTTCGCGTACTGGAAGGGAAGTGGAAGATCATTATCTTGTGCCAGCTTTTCGCGGCGAAGGGCGCGCTGCGTTTCTCGGATCTAGAGAAGTTGATTGAAGGGATCAACCAGAAGATGCTGATCCAACAGCTAAAACAGTTGGAAAAGGACGGCATTGTGCAGCGGACCGTGTACCCACAAGTGCCACCTAAAGTGGAGTACAAGCTCACGCCCATGGGGCATGCACTCGGGCCGTCGATCCAGGCGTTGATCGAATGGGCAGAGATGAGGCGCGATCACACCTGACATGACTGTCGAGGCGCAATGGCCCGACGCCTGCTGAGCCGTCTGTTTATGTTTCGTCGCATTAGGGGAGAACCAATTCTCCAAGCACAAAAAAGGCACTTGCGATAATCACTAAATGCCTTTTTTTTTGTAAATGCTATGCGCAGTGAGGAATCCTCTCTACTTCTTTATAAATTTGCTCCCCTTTTGCAATCTCGGCTGTACGTAAATCATACGCAGTCTGCAAATTCAGCCAAAACTGCGCCGACGTGTCCAATGCAGCTGCCAGGCGCAAAGCCACATCCGCACTGACGCTACGGCGCATCAATACGATGTCATTTACGGTGGGGGCAGACACGTGCAAAGCCCTTGCAAGCGCAGCAGCCGTCAGGCCAAGCGGTTCCAGGTACTCTTCCTTGAGAATTTCTCCAGGGTGTACGGGCCTCATGCCATTCTTAAACATGACTCACCTCAGTGATAATCTACGATTTCTACGTTTTCGGGGCCGTTGGCGCCCCAGACAAGGCGCGATCACACCTGACATGACTGTCGAGGCGCAATGGCCCGACGCTTGCGAAGCAACTTCAGCACTCCCTCAACTTCGCCCAAAACTCCTCCGCCGATGGGCTAATGGCACCCGTTGGGCGAGTGAGATGAATGTCCAACGGGATATCCCAGCTTTCATCGAGCGCCCGCACAAGACGTCCGTCGGCGACTTCCTGTTCGGTCAGGCTTCTTGGCAGCCAGGCCACCCCTTTGTTTTCCAGCGCCATGGACATGAGCACCGCTGCGAGGTGGCTGCTGAACAGCGGCTTGAGGTGCAGGAACTCTTCCTTGCCCTGAAGTCGATGAGCCACGATGCGTCCCAGACCGGACTCTTGGGTATACGCCAGGTAGGGCAGCGATGCGGGGGCATTGCCAAAGTTCGCAGAAGCGCTCGCCAGCGGAACGAGCACATCCTCGCCCACCTTTTTGCCGATGAACTGATCAGGGGCCAACAGCGGTGGAACATCTGGATGACGATGGCAAAGCAGGAACTGCACGTGGCCTTGAATCAGCATTTGCTCACAGGCCGCCATGCTATCGGAATGCAGTCGTACCGCCTCGATGGGGGCACCGTTTTCCGTGCTCCGCAGCCATCTTGGGAAGAACGTGAACGACAGCGAATGGGTGGCCGCGAATTGCAGCGTCTTGATCGCCATGCCCGCCACTTCCTGGGCTTCGCTGCGCATTCGGTACAAGCGCCTGGCCGTCTCTTGGGCACTGGGCAAAATCTGCTTCCCCGCCTCGGTCAGCGTGGCGCCTTGTGGCGTGCGAACGAACAGTTCGACACCCATCCAATTTTCCAATGCGCGGACTCTTCGACTGAAGGCCGGTTGGGTCACGTGGCGTGCTTCAGCGGCACGTACAAAGCTGCCGTACTCAGCCAACGCTGAAAAATCTTCTAGCCAAACGAGTTCCAAGGGCAATGCCTCCTGTGCATGGGGCGCGGCATTATTAGCATTGGGCGGGTGTCATCGCAAAGCATAACGTGGGGTCACCTACAACAAGAGGACCCCGTCATGCGTATCGTCGACATCCGTGAAAAAACCGTTTCCATTGCCTCGCCAATTGCCAACGCCTACATCGATTTTTCCAAAATGACTTGCTCGGTCGTCGCTGTCGTCACGGATGTGATTCGCGAGGGTAAACCGGTCATCGGCTACGGTTTCAACTCCAACGGTCGTTATGGCCAAGGCGCTTTGATGCGTGACCGCTTCCTGGCGCGCATCACCGAAGCCGACCCTGAGTCGCTGATCGATAAAGAGCACAATAACCTCGATCCGTTCGCCATCTGGAAAACCCTGATGACCAACGAAAAACCCGGTGGCCATGGTGAACGTTCGGTGGCCGTGGGCACCATCGACATGGCTGTCTGGGACGCCGTCGCCAAGATCGAAGGCAAGCCGTTGTATCGCCTCCTGGCTGACCGTTACCGCAGCGGCGTGGCCGACGACAAGGTCTGGGTCTACGCCGCTGGTGGTTATTACTACCCAGGCAAGGACGACGCCAAGCTTCAGGACGAAATGCGCAGCTATCTGGATCGCGGTTACGACGTGGTCAAGATGAAGATCGGCGCGGCGCCTCTGGCTGACGATATTCGGCGAATCGAATCGGTACTCAAGGTGGTCGGTGACGGGCGTCGCCTGGCAGTGGATGCCAACGGTCGCTTTGACCAAGACACGGCCATTGCTTATGCAGAGGCTTTGAAACCCTACAACCTGTTCTGGTACGAAGAAGCCGGCGATCCTCTCGACTACGCCTTGCAGGCTGAGTTGGCCAAGCACTACGACCTGCCGATGGCTACCGGTGAAAACCTGTTTTCCCATCAAGACGCCCGCAACCTGCTGCGCCATGGCGGCATGCGTTCCGATCGTGACTACGTCCAGTTCGACTGCGCGCTGTCCTACGGTCTGGTCGAGTACATGCGCACCCTGGAAGTGATGGAAGACATGGGCTGGTCTTCGCGTCGTGTCGTTCCCCACGGGGGCCATCAGATGTCCCTGAATATCGCCGCGGGCCTGCACCTGGGTGGTAACGAATCCTACCCGGATGTGTTCCAGCCGTTTGGCGGTTTTGCTGACGGGATTCGCGTCGAAAACAGCTATGTGGCGCTGCCGGATATTCCAGGCGTCGGCTTCGAAGCCAAGTCCGCCTTGTACGCCGTCATGCGCGAACTGGGCGAGGGCTGATAGCCCGAACGGCGGCCTCTTCGCCTGAGGCCGCCGTTATCAGGCGTCACCCACTGACGCCGCACCACACGCCCATCACAACAATAAAATGAGGTGCTCCCGTGGAAATCTCCAAGTCCCGCTGGTATAGCCAGCTGTATGTGCAGGTCCTGATCGGCATCGTGGTCGGCGCCGCAATTGGTCACTTCGAACCGCAGTTCGGCGCCAAGCTTCAACCCTTTGCCGATGGTTTTATCAGGCTGATCAAAATGCTGTTGGCCCCGATTATTTTTGGCACCGTGGTGGTCGGTATTGCCAAGATGGGCAACATCAAAGAGGTTGGAAGAATTGGCGTAAAATCGCTGATCTATTTCGAGATTCTTTCAACCATCGCGCTGGTGATCGGCCTCGTCGTGGTCAACATCGCCAAGCCCGGCGTGGGGATGAACATCCATGTCGAGACACTCGATGGCAGTGCTATCGCCAAGTACAGCCAGGCCGCTTCTGCCCAGGGCGGCACCGTTGATTTCTTCATGAACATCATCCCGCCAACTTTTGTCGGTGCGTTTTCCAATGGCGTCATGCTGCAAGTCATTCTGCTTTCTGTCTTGATGGGGGTGGCCCTGGTTCAGATGGGTGAGACCAGCAAACCGCTGATCAATACCATCGATCTGTTTCTGCAAGGGCTGTTCAAGATTGTGGCCATGGTCATGCGGTTGGCTCCGATTGGCGCTGGCGCGGGCATGGCGTTCACGATCGGCAAGTATGGCATCGGTACACTACTGTCCCTCGGCCAACTGCTGGTAGCGCTCTACGTCACTACCCTGGTGTTCATTGTGGTTGTGCTGGGCACCGTTGCTCGATGGTCGGGCATGCCCTTGTTGCAGTTTCTTCGTTACTTCAAGGACGAGATTCTGATTACCCTCGGGACTTGCTCGACCGAGGCTGTGCTGCCGCGGATGATGGTCAAGCTGGAAAAGCTGGGCTGCAAAAAGTCAGTGGTGGGAATGGTGCTGCCGACGGGCTATACCTTCAATGCCGATGGCACCTGCATCTATCTGACCATGGCTGCGATCTTCATCGCCCAGGCCACCAACACACCGCTGACGTTTATGGACCAGATGATTCTGTTGGGCGTCTTCCTGCTGACTTCGAAAGGTTCGGCGGGTGTGGCGGGGGCCGGGTTCGTCACCCTTGCGGCAACGCTGACCACCATCCACTCCATTCCGCTGGTCGGCCTGGTCCTGCTCCTGGGTATTGACCGTTTCCTGAACGAAGCGCGGGCGGTGACCAACCTGATCGGCAATGGCATCGGCACCCTCGCCATTGCCAAGTGGGACAATTCTTTCGATGTGGATGCTTGTGAGCGGGAAATCGCCGCCATGAAAAATGAAAAGGCGGCGCGTAGGGCGTTGGCCGCGCAGAAATAATCAGCATCGCTTGCTCGGCCGTGCTGAAGCTTTGATTGCCTGGATTTCAGGCACAAAAAAGACATCCTTGGACTAATGCCAGTCAGTCAAGCGAAATAAAGCCGGGCTGTAACCCCGTGGCGAGGGAGCTTGCTCCCGCTGGGTCGCGAAGCGGCCCTGTTTTGGGGCCGCTACGCAGCCCAGCGGGAGCAAGCTCCCTCGCCACGGGTTGTGTTCGCCCGTGGTATTCCATTTAACCGACTGGCATTACTTAAGACCGAAATCAGGTAACTGTCAGATCGAGTCTGAGCTCTATAGATGACGTTGTTCGTTGCCGCATTATTTCCCATCCTGCTGCATCAGGGCTTTGCGTAACTTCCCGGGTGACATGCCAAACATGCTCTGAAAGTGCCGAATAAAATGTGGCGCATCGGCGAAGCCACATTCAAAGGCGATCTCGCTAATCTGGCGGTCGGAACTCACCAGCAACCATCTGCCAAACCTGAGTCGGACCTGTCGGTAGAACTGGGCCGGGCTGTTGTTGGTTTCAGCGACAAACAGGCGTTCCAATTGCCGTTTGCTGGTGCCGACCAGATGCGCAATGGCCTCGATATCCAGGGGTTGGGCCATGTGTTTCTCCATCAACATCACGGCTTCGTGCAGCCGACGATTGGATGAACTGGCGTACCCGAGGGCCTTGCGTCGGTCGACGAAACTGCTGGACGTGTTCTTTGCCACCGTCATCTGATGCACAACCTTGCCCGCACGATCCGGTCCGCAATGCAGGCCAATCAGATGAAGCGCCAATTCGATGACTGATACACCGCCCGCGCAGGTGATCCGGTCCCGGTCGATCAGAAAATCTCTGTTGATGACAAAGCGCAACGAGGGAAACAGTCGCTTCCAGTCGTCGCCATGATAGGCGTGGACACACGCCGTTCGCCCCTCCATCAGCCCATGTCCCGCGAGCACGAAACTGCCGGTGCACAGGCCGATCAACGGCACCTGTGCCGCTGCGGCCTGGTGGAGGAACGCGGGATAGGTTTTCGGCACTGCCTCGATGGAGTCGAGCAATCCACCAATCACCACGATGTAGTCGAAACGCTTCGGATCAGCGAGTTCACTGTCGATCGGTACGTCCAGTCCGCTACTGGAAATGACTCTTTGCCCGGGAGTGCCCAGTACTTTCCATTGGCAGCGTATGGGGCGGCTTTGATCTCCTGTATCGGCGGCATGCCGCAACGCATCGGTCAGCCCTGACAGTGACAGCAAGGGGAAGCGTGGCCACAACATGATGCCAATAGACAGCTCGGCGGTGCCGCGGCGCATGGGTGGATGACGCGCCTGTCCATGATCGAGCTCGTCCACGAGGCTTTCCGGGGGTGCCACGGGCTCTGTGCCGCCAGAATGTCGCAAATGTTCAATCATTCGTGCAAAGCGTCCAACCAGTTATACCGCCGGGCCCACTACGATGGACCGATGCGAAACGTTCTGCTGCCACAATAAAAATTATCGAGGAGCATCCGATGAAGACGTCCAAAGTCCAGCGTTTTTCCGGTATCTGTGCCGGTTTTCTGGTGTCCGTGCTGGCCACGGCACCGGTGTTCGCATTGGAGACAGTAGAGCCGGGAAGCCTGACCATCGCCTTCAGTGGTGATATGCCAGGAACAGGGTATCAAGATAGTCGGATGGTCGGCTATGACGGTGAAATTCTTCAACAAATTTCCGAAAAGCTGGGCCTTAAGGTCAAACCGGCATTGATGGAATGGTCAGGGACGATTGCCTCGGTGCAGTCCAAGCGAGTGGATGTCATGGCCGGCACCATGGGCTGGACCGAGCAACGCTCGAAAATCATGGCCTTGAGCGATCCTATTCACTACTTCAAGAACGGTATCACCCAGACAGACAAGACCAACTGGAACAGCCTCAAGGATTTGCAAGGCAAGAAAGTCGGCACCATCACCGGTTTTTCGTTCATCCCCGAGATGCGCAAGATCGATGGCCTGCAAGTCGCCCTGTACGACACGTCTGATGCGGCCGTTCGCGATCTGCTCGCCGGACGGATCGATGCGGTGATCGGCGATCCACCGGTCATGCAATACGCCATTTCCCGCAATGAGCAATGGCACCTGCGTTTCAACGCCTTTGTCGACAACGATCCGAATTTTCCATTGCTGACTGGCTTGGGCCAGGTGGTGTTCGGCTTCAACAAGGCCAGTCCGGAACTGGTGACGGCGGTTAATGCGCAGATTCAGACGCTCTGGAAAAACTGTGAGATGCGCAAGGTCGGCGCTCGCTACGGCCTGACCCAGGATGTCTGGTTCATGCCCGAAGGCAAGGACCTGCGCCTGGGCGTCGATCGCCCAGCGGACTGGACGCTACCTGGCTGCAAATAAGTGTGTGAGGCGGTGGGCCGGACTCATCGCCATGCCTATAACAAAAAGAGGTTAGCCAAGATGTCGAGCCCGTCTGACACCGCGTTGCTGCGCGTGCACGAATTACACAAGAACTATGGCGATCTGGAAGTGCTCAAGGGCATCAGCCTGGAGTTGAAGCCCGGTGAGACCCTGTCATTGATTGGCCCAAGCGGTTCTGGAAAGTCCACCTGCCTGCGTTGCATCAATTACCTGGAAAAACCCACCAGCGGCGAGATCTGGCTGGGGGATGAGCTGATCGGGCAGGTCAAGGACGGTAAGCGTTTGCGCCTGATGAGTGATCGGGAGATGGCGCCGCAGCGCCGCGAGATCGCCATGGTGTTCCAGTTGTTCTATCTCTGGCCGCACTTGAACGTGCGCGATAACGTCGCGCTCGGTCCCATCAAGGCCCAAGGCATGCCGCGCAAGCAAGCGTATGAATTGGCCGACGCGATGTTGGAAAAAGTCCATCTGCGGCACAAGGCCGAGTCTTATCCCGAGCAGTTGTCGGGTGGTCAGCAACAGCGGGTCGCCATCGCCCGGGCTTTGGCCCAGCAACCGAAAGTGATTCTGTTCGACGAACCGACCTCGGCGTTGGATCCCGAGTTGGTCGGCGAAGTGTTGGCCGTGATTCGCGAGCTGGCGGAAGAGGGCCGCAGCATGATCATGGTCACCCACGAAGTGAGGTTTGCTCGCGATGTGGCGGATCGGGTGATCTTCATGGACGGCGGGCGCATTGTCGAACAGGGGCCGTCGGCGCAAGTCATCGACAACCCTCGTCACGAACGCACCCGCAGTTTTCTGGGGCGCATGGCTGTGGAGAGCGCCTGATGGTGAATCTACAAGCTTTCCTCGGACTGTTGCCCTTGCTGTTGAAAGGCGCAATGAACGCGTTGGAAATCGCCCTCTGCACCTTGGTGCTGGCCAGTGCGGGCGGTTTGATACTGGCGGTTTTACTGACGTTCAGCCGATCGCGACTGGTGCACGGCGCCATTGCCTGTTTCATCGAATGGATGCGTAACGTGCCTGCGCTGGCACACCTGTTCCTGATCTACTTCGGGCTGTCCTATCTGGGAATCAACTTGCCCGCATGGTTGGCGGCCATCGTCGGTTTGAGCCTGGTAGGCAGCGCAGTGCTAGCCGATACTTTCCGAGCCGGCTTGCAATCGCTGCACGTCGGCCAGCATGAAGCCGGACAGGCCGTTGGCTTGCACCGTCTGCAAATTCTGCGCTACATCCTCTTGCCCCAGGCCCTGCGCGTTGCGTTGCCGGCTTACGCCAACTATGTCACGCAACTGATCAAGGACACGTCCATCGCCTCGGCCATTGCCGTGCCGGAAATCATGTTCCTTGCCCGCAATCTTGTGACCTCCACGTTCCAGACCTCGCTGATTTATCTGGCGGTGATGTGCATCTATGCGGCGATGATCCTGCCAATTGGCGTGGGATTCATCCGACTTGAACGTCATCTGAGGGCGGCGCGATGATCGGTTTTTTCCAGCAATACCCGGAATACTGGAGCGATTGGTTCGCGCGCCTGCTACTCGGCGCGCGAGTCAGCGCCGAGCTGTCCCTGACAGGCTTCGCCCTGGCGGCGGTGTTGGGCGCGTTACTGGCCTGGGCGATGAAGAGCCCCAGCATATTGCTCAAGCGTCTGGCGGTGTTCTTCATCCAGGGGATGCGTGCGGTGCCGCTCCTGGCGTTGCTGCTGGCGCTGTACTTCACCTTGCCCAGCCTCGGGCTGACGCTGTCTGGTTATTGGGCCGGCGCCATCGGTTTGGGTTTGCAGGGCTCGGCCTACGTCGCGGAAATCCTGCGTGGTGGACTGGACTCTTTGCATCGCGGCCAACGTGAGGCGGCCATCGCTACCGGCCTGACGCCATTGCAAGCCTTCACCTCGGTGATCTTTCCCCAAGCCATTCGCGGCATGTTGCCGCCGTTGCTCAATGCCTACGTGTCGATTCTGAAAGACAGCTCCCTGTGCGCCTTGATCGCCACCGATGAGTTGATGCTGGCGGCCCGGGCCATCGCGTCCGAATCCTTTTTGCCGATGCATATTTTCCTGCTGGTGGGGTTGTTCTATTTCGTCATCGCTTTCCCTCTTTCTCTGTTATCGCGAGTACTGGAAGTACGATTTTCTCGCGGACGCAAAACCATTCGAGGCTGAACACATGAACATCAAGGATCGAACCGCTTCCCACAGCATTGGCCAGTTACAGCAAGCGCTGGCCTCCGGAGCGCTCACGAGCGAGTCCCTGGTTGGCGCGCAACTGGAGCGGATCGAGCGTTTCAACGGTCAACTCAATGCTTATGTCGAGGCCTATCCCCAGCGCGCGCTCGGTGCCGCCATCGCGGCCGATCGGCAACGGGCTGCCGGTGTCAACCTGGGGCCATTGCATGGCATTCCGGTTGCGATCAAGGATTTGTTCGAAATCGACGGCAAGGCCATCACCGGTGGTTCGCTGGCACAGCCGCCGCGTATCTCGCGGCTCACCGCCACGGCAGTCCAGCGACTGGAGCGCGCCGGGGCGATCATCATGGGCAAGACCCACACCGTAGAGTTTGCTTTCGGGGGGTGGGGCACCAATGCCGTGATGGGCACGCCGTGGAATCCATGGGACTGCGACGTGCATCGTGCTCCAGGCGGGTCCAGCAGTGGTTCCGCGGTGGCCGTGGCCGGCGGATTGGCAAGCGCGGCATTGGGCACCGACACCGGCGGCTCGGTGCGGATTCCGGCGGGTATGTGTGGTTTGGTTGGGTTGAAAACCACGCGTGGGTTGGTGAGCCGTCACGGTTTGATTGAGTTGTGTCCATCGCTGGATTCGGTAGGACCGATTACGCACACCGTCGAAGACGCCGCGTGGATGCTTGACGCGCTGCTGGGACCGGACCCGCTGGATTCGGTCTCGGCCAAGTCGCCAGTCTTCAGTACCGCGGCAGGCTTGAATCTTCCGGTGGCCGGTCTGCGCGTCTGGGTGCTGCCACAGGCCGAACGCGTACACATCGCGCCTGGCGTATTGGCAGCCTATGACCAGGGGCTTGAGCAATTGGCCGCACTGGGCATGCATTTGGTCGAACAGCCGCTACCGACTTCCCTGGAGCAGTGCATGCGCGTTGCCGGTGGCCTCATGAGTGCCGAAGGCTACGCCAGCCTAGGCAGTTTGTTCGAACGCGATGATTTGCGCTTCGATCCTCATGTGCAGCGTCGGGTGCTGAGCGGACGCGCCATCGACGCGGCGGCTTATATCGATTTGCACAACCAGCGACGCGTTGCCCGCCAAGCCATGGACGAAGCCATGTCCAACGTCGATGCCTGTGCGTTTCCGACCAACGCCATTGGCAGCGTGCCGCTGAATCAGGTCGATGAGTACGGCACGCCGCTGGCCTTGCTCGGCCGTTTCGCCAACCTGCTCAATCTCTGTTCAGTGGCGCTGCCGGTGGGCTTTGACGAGCAACGTATGCCGGTCTCGATGCAGATCGTCGGGCGTGCTTTCGCCGAACCCTTGGTCCTGCGGATCGCCCATGCCTACCAGCAAGTCAGTGATTGGCACCAGCGGCGGCCGGTGGGTTGGGACCTGTCGGACAGGGTGGTGGCGTGATGGAAATCTGTGTCGTCGGAGCTGGTATCGTGGGCTTGAGCAGTGCCTGGTTTCTACACAAGGCCGGTCATAACGTCACCGTTGCAACCGCTGGCCGATCCCGCTCTGTTGCCGGGCATTGCGAAACCGACAGCGCAGCGCCTTAACTTTCTCAATTCACGGAGTAAACCCGATGGCAACGATTCAACGTTTTCAGAGCAACGCGCGGATGTCCGGTGTGGTCAGTCACGGCGATCTGCTTTACCTCTCCGGCCAGGTGCCCACGGATCTACACCTTGGCATCGAAGAGCAGACGCGGCAGGTGCTGGCCAAGATCGAAGCCTTGTTGTCACTGGCGGGCAGCGACAAGGGCCAGCTTTTGAGCGCACAGATCTGGCTCAAAGACATTGATCGTGATTTCGCGCCGATGAATGCAGTGTGGGACGCCTGGCTGCCAGCGGATAGTGCTCCGGCACGGGCCACTGTTCAGGCGCGCCTGGCGCGGCCTGAGGTGCTGGTGGAGATTATGGTTATAGCGGTGAAACCTGCTTTTGGTGTTTGAGACGGTTGGGGCGACGCTTTTTTGGGTTGCGGTGGGTTGCGTAAGGTGCGCTGGTCTGGTGGTGGGATGGGTAAGCGTGGTGGTACGCGGGTTATCTACTACAACGCGCTTTCTGAAGGCCACATCTGGTTGCTGATCGCCTACGCCAAGGCGAAGTTCGACAACCTGCCGACCGCCTTCTTGAATCAATTGAAAGAGGAGATCAGTAATGGATCATGAAATGGAGAACTTTCAGAAAGACTTGTTGGCTTCGGTACGCCAAATGAAAGCTGGCAAGGCGGCACGCAAAACCGAGGTGACGCTTTCGGCTGCGGCTGAGGCCAGGGCTAAAGTCGGTGTATCCCAAAGTGCATTTGCAGAGCTGCTGGGAGTCAGCCTGCGTACGTTGCAGGATTGGGAGCAGGGTCGTCGGCGACCTGCCGGTGCGGCACAGACCCTTCTGCGGGTTGCGAGCCAGCACCCTGAGGCGTTGCGGGACCTTCAAGCCGTCTAAGGCTTAATTACGTTGCCAATTGGAGCCGTTACCGATCAGCGTATCGGAACGAACTTCCCGCTTCTCTCTTTCTGGATTGCCGTCACCAAAAAATTGCCGGTGGCGCTGAAGCCCCTGATTTCACTGGATTCCGGGCATAAAAAAAGACGTCCATGGACGTCTTTTTTGTAGAGTTGGTGGAGCCGGGGGGATTTGAACCCCCGTCCGCCAGTACTCCGCTGTCGGTACTACATGCGTAGCCGTGTCTATTAAGTTAACCCTCAGCGACCCGACGGGCAGGGTGCTTTGGGCGAGTTGTGTAAGTTTTAGCCGCTTCGTCCACAACGTACTGCACGGCGATTCCGTTCTATATGACAATCACTTTGGGTTTACGGACATCCCCTCGTGATTGCTGGACCCGAAGGTACCAGAAGCTCAGGATCTAAGGCTGCTTACGCAGCGATAGCGAATTCCTGGCCGTAGTTTTCGTCATTGGCAACTATAGAAGTTGCAACAGTGGATTTACGAGTTCTGTTACCAACTCGGCATGCACCTAGAGTTTCGCAACCGGCGTCGAATCCTAAACGGCCCCGAACCTGTCGCTCCGTGAGTCTGTTGGAGCGGCAGGCATGTGCAGTGTACGCCAATCCATGTCCGAGGCCAACCCGAAGGTTGGCCTGCGGTGAGGCTACTGGTCGCCTTTGGCGTTGTTCTGCAGCTTCTGGATGGCCTGATTGGTCAACGAGATGCAGTTTTCGGTGCCTTCTTTGGTGCCTTTGGCGTGCTCAGCCTTGGCTTGTCCGACGGTGGCGTCGATGTCGGTCTTTAGTCCTTCGCTCATTTGCTCGGTGCTGACTTTGGCGTCGCTGATCTTTTGCAGGTTGATTTTGCAAAGGTCATCCTGGCTATTTGCAAACACCGGAGAGGCCAACATCGCAGCGGAAATGAACAAGCCAGCAAGTGCGGTGCGCTTCATGTGTATCTCCTTGAACGTAGGGTCTCGGTGCCGCTGGACAGTCGCGGCCGGGCCGAGTCAGTAGGTGGCCCAGCGGAGCCGGGCCTATTCAAGTGACTACAGCGAAGCGCAGGAATTCGATTTTTCTTCGAGCCCAATCGCAAGGCCTTCACCGTTGGCGGGCTTGGGGCGGGTGACACGGTCAACCAGATAGACCAAGCCGTGGTAATCGATTTCCCCATGATGCGTCAGACCAATCTCACACGTGCGGCTGGTGGAAATGCCCTCGGTGCAATATTGAACCGCGTCCTTGAGGCTTCGCAGCGAGTGGGCGTTGAGTTCGGGGGTGGTAAAGCCCTTGTCGCCGGCAAAACCACAGCAATGGATACCTTCCGGGATCACCACTTGTTTGCTGCACTGGCGCGCCAGATCGATCAGCGCCTGGCTTTCGCCGAGGTGCTGGGTACTGCACGTGATGTGCACCGCGATGGGCGCCTCCTGGGGGGTGAAATCGAGACGGTCCATCAAGTGAGTACGGATGAAACGCACCGGATCATACAGGTCCAGGCGCACGTCACCCAAGTCCTGGACCAGCCGTAGCGTGCAAGGGCTGGTGTCACAGTAGATCGGATCGAGCCCGCCACGACTGGCGTGCAGCAAGGCGCCGATCAGTTCTTGGCGCTTGTGTTCGGCCTGCTCGGTGTAGCCTTTCGAAGCAAAGGGTTGGCCGCAGCAGAGACTGTTTACATTGTCGGGAAAGACTACCTGATAACCGGCCTTTTCCAGTAGGCCGCGAGTCTTGTCGTACAGCGACATTTGCTCGTTGTCTCCCGCCGCCGGACCCATGACTCGCGATACGCACGCCGCCAGGTACACCACCCTCGGACGTTCGTCCGAGACGGCGGGGCTGAAACGAATGGCCTTTTCCGGCTGGGGCATGGCGTGGGTCCACTGTGGCACCTGGCCCTTGGACAGGCGTGTCAACGAGGCCGACAGTTTCGCCAGGCGGGGCGCGCCCAACAGCATGCGTGCGCCGTTGGCGACGTGCAGGGCGAAGCGCGCGCCTTGCAGTGTGGTGGCGAAATTTCCTTCAATCCAGTTGGCAGTTTTCGTCTGCGTCGCATCGCGGCTGCGCAGCTTTTTCACCAGCTCGCCGGTATTGATGCCTACCGGACAACGTTGTGCACACAGGCCCGTGGCGGCGCAGGTGTCGATGCCCTGGTATTGGTAGGCACGTTCCAGTTCGGTGGTGTCGGTGCCGGCGCGTTTCTTCGCTTGGATATCGCGCCAGATCACGATGCGCTGGCGCGGGCTCAAGGTCAGGTCCTTGGAAGGACAGACCGGTTCGCAAAAACCGCACTCGATGCACTTGTCCACAATCTCATCGGCTGCCGGCAGTGGTTTGAGGTGCTTGAGATGAATCTGCGGATCTTCGCTGAGCACCACGTCCGGGTTGAGAATGCCGTTAGGGTCGAGCAGGCGTTTGAGCTGCCACATCAATTGGTAGGCATCGCTGCCCCATTCCAGCTCGACGAACGGCGCCATGTTGCGCCCGGTGCCGTGTTCGGCTTTGAGCGAGCCGCCGAATTCCACCGCCACCAACTGCGCCACGTCATCCATGAACGCCTGGTAGCGTGCGACTTCTTCGGCGCTGTTGAAGCCTTGGGTGAAGACGAAGTGCAGATTGCCTTCCAGCGCGTGTCCGAAAAGGATCGCTTCGTCGTAGTGATGTTTGTCGAACAGCTCGATCAGACGGTTGACGCCGATGGCCAGTTGCTCCACTGGAAAGGTCACGTCTTCGATGATGACCGTGGTCCCGGTTTTGCGGACCGCGCCCACGGCGGGGAAGGTGTCTTTGCGGATCGCCCAGAGTCGGGCGTTTTCCCGTGGGTCTTCGGTAAAGTCGACCTGTTTTTCCACCGGGAAACCGGCCAGGGAGGCCATGATCCGGGCCAGCTGTTCTTGTAGTAACGACGAAGAAGCTGCGCGGGATTCGATCAGCAAGGCGCAGGCATTGATCGAGAGATGCTGCACGAAATCCGGCATGCCCGGTTTGTCCTGCACCGAGCGCAGGCTGCGGCGATCCAGCAGTTCGACGGCCGATACCGGCTGGCTTTTCAGCACGGTGACGGCGTTGCAGCAGGTTTCCACATCCGGGAATACGATCAGGGCCGAAGCCTTGTTCGGATGGTCGATGACGGTGTTGTAGGTCACCGCGCTGATGAAACCAAGAGTGCCTTCGGAACCCACCAGCAGGTGGCTCAAGATATCCACAGGCTCGTCAAAATCCACCAAGGCATTGAGTGACAGGCCGGTGGTATTTTTCAGACGGTATTTATGCCGGATTCGCGCTGCCAGCTCAGTATTGGCGCGGGTCTCGCGACCAAGGGTGGCCAGGCGTTCCAGCAGGTCGCCATGGCTTGTACGAAAAGCCGCCACGCTGCTGTCGTCTTCAGTATCCAGGCGCGTGCCATCGGCCAGGACCAAGCGGATGCCGGCGAGGGTGTGATAGGTGTTCTGCGCCGTGCCGCAGCACATGCCGCTGGCGTTGTTGGCGACGATGCCGCCGATTTTGCAGGCGTTGATCGAGGCCGGATCCGGGCCGATCTTGCGCCCGAACGGCGCCAGCCAGGCGTTGGCCTGGGCGCCGATCACGCCGGGCTGCAAACGGATCTGCGTCCCTCGTTCGCGAATCTCGCGTCCGTTCCAGTTATCCCCCAGCACAATCAGCACCGAGTCGCTGATGGCTTGGCCGGACAGGCTGGTGCCGGCGGCGCGGAACGTGACCGGGACGTGGTCCCGTTGGGCCAGTTTCAGCAGGGCAATCACTTCATCTTCGGATTCGACGCGTACCACCAGTTTCGGAATCAGCCGATAGAAACTGGCGTCGGTGCCGAAGGCCAAGGTCGACAGCGGGTCGTCGAAACGGCGTTTCTGCGGGATCAGTCGTTCAACGTCGTGTAGGAAAGAGGTCGGAAGGGTCATTGGTCCTCCAGAATCAAAACCACCAGATCCTTCGGACCATGGGCGCCATAGGCCAGGACTTGTTCGATGTCGGCGGTTTTCGACGGGCCCGATACCAGCAGGGCGTTGGTGGGCATGCCTTGGGCCCATTCGAATTCCTGTTGTACTTCATAGAAGTTGTCGCGGATCTCGCTGGCCTTGAGCAGGGCGAAATGCACCGGTGGCACCAGGCTCATCAGTCGCGGCTCTTCCCGCGTCGGCCAGAGAATCAGGCTACCGGTGGCAGCGATGGCCCCGAGGGTTCCGGTGAGGCTGGCCGGGGTGTCGTTGAACAGCTCGGCTTTCCATTCTTCCACCGGGCGGTCGTAGGCCTTGAGGGTTGGCAGGTCCGGATTGTTTGCCCAGAACTGTGTGATTTTTTTCCCATGTGCGGTTGTCGGCGCGATGAGCAGGCTCGGCAGTTGACGGTCGCGCAGCAGTTGCGCGAGCAGGGCCGGCCAGCCTTTCTCGGAGGTCAGGTGGATTTCGGTGTGCACCGCCTCCATCAGCTTGCGCAATTGCGCGATACGCTCCTCGGGCGCATAGCGATAGGTCTGCGTCACCAGGTCGACATCGAAGTTGTCGGCAACCGGCGTGGTGCCCGTCAGGCTTTTACGCAGCTTGGCGAGGATATTGTCCTTGGCGCTCATCGGCGGTCTCCCTGCTGGTTCAGGTGTTCGCGGGCCAGGTCATGCAATGAGCGGGCGGCGGGTTTGGGGGCGCTGTGGTTCTGGGTCCACGGGCCGACGTTTCGAGGCGTCAGGGCGCGCAGGCGCGTGGCGAGGAAGCCGAACAGCCGATACAGTCGCGGCGAGCTGTTGAGCCAGGCCCAGGCATTCCAGATGAACCGTTCCTTGGGCGAGTATTTGCTGCCCTGGCCGCGCATCACTTGGTTAGGGCTGTCCGGCGCCTTGACGTTTTCTTCCCGCAGCCGCCGCAGCAGTGCCGGGATCGGAATCTTCACCGGGCACACTTCACCGCAGGCACCGCACAGCGAAGAGGCGCTCGGGTGGTCGGGCACCTTGGCCAGGCCGACCATGTGTGGCGTGATGATTTTTCCGATAGGCCCCGGGTAAACCTCACCGTAGGCATGGCCGCCGATTCGGGTATAGACCGGACAATGATTCATACAAGCGCCGCAGCGAATACAGTTCAGGGTCTGGCGCAATTCACTGTCGGCAAACGCCTGGCTGCGACCGTTGTCCAGCAGGACCAGGTGGACTTCCTGGGGGCCGTCCAGTTCATCGGCCTTGCGTGGCCCGGAGATCATGTTGACGTAGGTCGTGATGGGCTGGCCGAGTGCGGAGCGGGTCAGCAGCGAGAGCAGCGGCACGACATCACGCAGGTTCTCGACAACCTTTTCGATGCCGGTCACGGCAATGTGCACCGGTGGCACGGTGGTGGACATCCGCCCGTTGCCTTCGTTTTCCACCAGCAGCAGCGTGCCGGTTTCGGCGACGGCGAAGTTGACGCCGGAGACGCCGACGTCGGCCTCGAAGAACTTCTGTCGCAGGACCCTGCGGCCGATCTGAATGAGTTGGTCAACGTCCTTGGTGTACTCCACGCCGAGTTTGTCGTGGAACAAGGACGCGACCTGACCGGCATTCTTGTGGATCGCCGGCATAATGATGTGTGAAGGCTTCTCGTGGTCGAGCTGGACGATGTACTCCCCCATGTCGGATTCGAGACACTCAATGTCCCGAGCCTTGAGGAAATGGTTCATCTCCATCTCTTCGCTGACCATCGATTTGCCCTTGATCACTTGCCGCGCCTCGTGAGCGCGGATGATCGAAAGGACGATGCCGTTGGCTTCGTCCACCGTTTCCGCCCAGTGCACGTTCACACCGTTGCGGGTCAGGTTGGTTTCAAGTTGCTCGAGCAGGTCGGGCAGCTTGGATAACGCACGGGCGCGGACGGCATTGCCCAGCACTCGCAGGTGTTCTCTTTCGTGGGCATCGCTGAAGGACGTTGCCCGCTTGGTCATCAGTGAATCCATCGCACTGCGAAAGTTGTTTCGCAGTTGCGTGTCGTCCAGGGCCTTGTGGGCTCGGGCACGAAAATCTTCCTGCACCTCAACGGTCGGGATCAGCGTCGGCGTGCTCATGCGACACCTCCGATGCGCTGGCGCAGGAAACTCGCCAGGTGCTGGCCGCGTAACGCCTCCTGCTGCTTCTCCAGCGCGCCGTTGATGTTCATCAAGCAACCGCAGTCGGCGCTGACGACCTGGTGCGCGCCGGATTCCTTCAGCGCTCGGGTCTTGTCGGCCACCATCGCGCCGGAAATATCCGGCATGCGAACGCTGAACGTCCCACCAAAGCCACAGCATTCGCTTTCGTGGCTGTGTTCGACTCGCTCCACATTGCGCAGCTGCGCCAATAACGCGCGACCGTGCAGGTGGGTATTCATTTCACGCCGTGCCGAGCAGGACGTATGCAGCGCGATCTTCACCGGCTCGCCGTTGTCGTTCAGCTGCACCTTGCAGACAAACAGCAGGAACTCGGCCAGTTCATAGGTCCGGGCCGCCAAGGCCTGGACCTGCTTGAGCGTTTCCGGCTCGTCCTTGAACAGGTCGGCATAATGCTCGCGCAGCATGCCGGCACAGGAGCCCGAGGGCACCACCACCGGATAATCTTCGGCAAACAAGGCCAGTTGCGCCCGGGCCACCGTCCGCGCCTGCTCGGTGTAGCCCGAGGTGTAGGCCGGTTGGCCACAGCAACTTTGCCCCTGCGGGTAGTCCACCCGGATCCCTTCGCGCTCCAGCAGGTGAATCGCATCCATTCCGGCTTCGGGATAGAACAGGTCCACCACGCATGTGCCGAACAGATAGACCCGGCGCGGTTTCTCGCTGGGGTACTGCCGAGGCTCGGGCAAGGGCGGGGCGACACGGGTCGCGTTCGGTACGGCGTTGTAGAAAAGCTCGCTCATCAGGCGTGTCTCCGGGTGGTCCCGGTTATCCGTCCGCTGAGGCTGCTGAATATAGCCAGGAAATCTTTCAGCAGCCTTGCAGACCCGGTTGTGAATAGCAGACGCCGAATCACGGTTCGGCGTCGGTTTTTCCAGTATTGCGTGTAGGACTTAATGAACCAGCATGCCGGTAAACCAGTAGGCCTGGGCCAACGTGATCAAGCCGACAATCGTTGCAAAGAATAGGCTGTGTTTGAGGGTGAAACGGAACAGATCCGATTCCTTGCCCACCAGCCCGGTCGCGGCGCAGGCCACCGCGATCGATTGTGGCGAAATCATCTTGCCGGTCACGCCGCCGCTGGTGTTGGCCGCGACGAGCAAGGTGTCGCTGACGCCGATCTGGTGCGCGGTGGTGGCTTGCAACGAGCTGAACAGCGCGTTGGATGAGGTATCGGAGCCGGTCAGGAACACGCCCAGCCAACCCAGGAACGGCGAGAAGAACGGGAACGCCGCGCCCGTGCCCGCCAGCACCAGGGCCATGGTCGACGACATGCCCGAATAGTTGGTGACGAAGGCGAACGCCAGCACCATGCCGATGGACAGGATCGGCCAGCGCAGCTCGAAAAGCGTCTCTTTAAAAGTGGTAAGACCAGTTCTGAGGTTGATCTTCAGTACCAGCATCGAGATCAGTGCGGAGAAGAAAATCGCCGTGCCGGTGGCAGAAATCGGATCCAGCTTGAACACGGCCGGGATGGCGGTGGGGTTGATCACGATGGGTGCGACCTTGATCACCATCTGGTCCAGGTGCGGAATGGCGAAGTTGAACACCCAGCCGTACATCGAGCCGCCGGCGGCGAACATGGCCTTGAACGGCTTGAGGGTCCAGATCGTCACCAGCACGGTAAGAATCAGGAACGGCGACCACGCCTTGATGATTTCCCCCAGGCTGTAGGGCGACGCCACGGTGCTGCGCGGTTGGCCGAAACCGCCGGCATTGGCGGTGACCGTTGCGCTGGCGGTGGTGCCGGCAATCTGGGCGCCGGCGGTGCGCTTGGGCTGCCAGATTTTCAGGAACAGCGTGAGGGAAATCAGGCTGGCCAGGGCGGAGGTGATGTCCGGCAGTTCCGGGCCGATGAAGTTGGAGGTGAAGTATTGGGTGATGGCAAAGCTCAAGCCGGCCACCAGCGCTGCTGGCCAGGTTTCCCGCACGCCGCGCAGGCCGTCCATCATGAACACCAGCCAGAACGGCACGAACAACGACAGCAAGGGCAATTGGCGACCGGTCATGGCGCCGATCTTGAACGCGTCGATCCCGGTGACCTGGCCGGCCACGATAATCGGGATGCCCAGCGCGCCGAACGCCACGGGGGCGGTGTTGGCGATCAGGCACAGGCCCGCGGCATACAAAGGGTTGAAGCCCAGGCCGACCAGCAGGGCGGCAGTGATCGCCACCGGTGCACCGAAGCCCGCGGCACCTTCCAGGAATGCGCCAAAGCAGAAACCGATCAGCAGCACTTGCAGGCGTTGGTCATCGGTAATCGACAGCACCGAGCTGCGAATCACCTCGAACTGGCCGCTCTTGACGGTCAGTTTGTAGAGAAACACCGCGGCGACGATGATCCAGGCAATGGGCCACAGGCCATAGGCAAAGCCATAGCCGGCAGCGGCGAAGGCCATGTCTGCGGGCATGTTGAAGGCGAAAATCGCCACGGCAATCGCCAGGGCCAAGGTGATGCTGCCGGCCACATGCCCCTTGAGGCGAAACACCGCCAGGGCCAGGAAGAAAAATACGATGGGAATAACGGCCGCAAGTGCGGACAAGCCGAGGCTGCCGAGCGGGCTGTAGAGCTGTTGCCAGGTTTGCATGATGGGTGGGCCCCTAATTGTTGTTGGTCAGGCACTGTCAGCGATTTTGGGTAATTGGTAATACCAATTTACAAGCGCTGTCGGCTAGGGTAAAAGCCTTGGTTGTCGTGTGTCAATTTGCCGCCCTGAAACTTTCGTCGAATAAGCGGTGCAGAGGGCATCTGATCCGTTCGAACAAATAGCTTTTGGTGGGTGTGAGCACGGCCCGGATGGGCCAGAATAGAGAGCCCGGCGAGCCGTCGGGATCGTGGAGAATTGAGTTATGGGGTTTGATCAGATTCGTCAGCGCCGTTTGTCTGACGATATTGTCGAGCGACTTGAAGGCATGATCCTTGAGGGCACGCTGAAGTCGGGTGAGCGGCTGCCCGCCGAGCGGACCCTGGCCGAGCAGTTCGGTGTGTCACGCCCCTCGTTGCGTGAAGCGATCCAGAAGCTGACGGCCAAAGGCTTGTTGATCAGTCGCCAGGGCGGCGGCAACTATGTGGTGGAGTCGCTGGGCTCGACGTTCAGTGATCCGCTGCTGCAACTGTTGGAAAGCAATCCCGAAGCACAGCGCGATTTGCTGGAGTTCCGTCACACGCTGGAGGCTTCCTGCGCTTATTACGCGGCACTGCGGGCCACGGAGGTGGATCGCGAGCGGCTGACGGCGGCGTTCGACGAACTGCAGGATTGTTACTCGCGCCACGACGAGGTCAGTCGGGCGGAGGAGGGCGCGGCGGATGCCCGGTTCCATCTGGCGATCGCCGAGGCCAGTCATAATGCGGTACTGCTGCACACCATTCGCGGCTTGTTCGACCTGCTCAAGCGCAACGTCGTCACCAATATCGGCGGCATGTACAAGCAGCGCAGCGAGACCCGTGACATGCTGATCAGCCAGCATCGGGAGTTGTACCAGGCCATTATGGATGGGCATGCCGAACAGGCGCGGGAAATCTCCAGCCGACATATCTTGTATGTGCAGGAAGTCTTGGAAGAGGTGCGTCAGGAAGTACAGCGTATGGCGCGGGCGGAGCGGCGCAAGGGAATGTAACAGTGCCGGCGAACCCTGTGGGAGCGAGCAAGCTCGTTCCCACAGTTGATTCCGGGCTAGTCTTCCTTGCCCTTGTTGCGCACAGCGCGCTGCAGCTCGCGGCCGGCATCGCGTTCGCGCTCGGTGTCGCGCTTGTCGTACTCCTTCTTGCCCTTGCCCAGGGCAATTTCGCACTTGATCAAGTGCTTGCTCCAGTACAACGACGTGCAGACGCAGGTGTAGCCCTTCTGCTGCACGGAGGCGAAGAGCTTTTCCAGCTCGCGCTTGTTGAGCAGCAGCTTGCGCGAACGCACAGGATCGGCGATGACATGGGTGCTGGCGGTGGTCAGCGGCGTGATATGGCTGCCCAGCAGCCACGCTTCGCCGTCCTTGAGCAAGACATAACTGTCGACCAGTTGCGCCTTGCCGGCACGCAAGCTCTTTACTTCCCAGCCGGCCAGGACCATGCCAGCCTCGAAACGTTGTTCGATGAAGTAATCGTGTCGCGCCTTTTTGTTTTGCGCGATGGTCCCTGTGGGGTGTTTCTTCTGTTTAGCCATAGGGGCGGCATTATAGGCAGTTGCGTGCGTGTCGGCTACGGTGAAGCTGCGTGCTTGAGCACGTTGAGTGAATCCCGGACAATGCGGCCTCTTTTTTGAACGCTTGGGCGTGATCACGATGTCGACAGACAAGGTTTCTGTCCACGGCAGTTGGGCTAGCCGCTGGGTCTTCATATTCGCGGCGACCGGTTCTGCCGTGGGGCTGGGTAGTATCTGGAAGTTTCCATACATGGTCGGCGTCTACGGTGGCGGTGCCTTCGTATTGATGTTCCTGGCCTGCATCGCCCTGATCGGCGCGCCAGTCATGCTGGCGGAGACACTGATCGGCCGTCGCGCCCGGCAAAGCCCGGCCAACGCGCTGAAGGTGTTGGCCGTGGAGGCCGGACACTCGCCGAAATGGTCCTGGGGTGCGTTCGCCGGGATGATCACGGCATTGTTGATCTTGTCCTTCTATAGCGTGGTCGGTGGCTGGTCGCTGGACTACATCATCGACATGGGGCGAGGCGATTTCCAGGGGGCGACGCCTGATCAGGTCGGCGCTTACTTCGGCAATGTGATCGCCGACCCTTGGAGACTCACGCTTTGGCACACGCTCTTCATGGTGCTTTCCGCCGTGGTGATTGCCCGGGGCGTGGTGGCAGGGCTTGAGCGAAGCCTGCGGATCATGATGCCCTTGCTTTTCGTGATGATCCTGGTCCTGCTGGGCTACAGCATGACGACCGGGCACTTCATGGAAGGCGTGCATTTCATGTTCGACTTCAAGCCGGAAAAAGTCATGGATGGCCTGCTGCCGGCCATGGGGCACGCGTTCTTTTCCCTCAGTGTCGGGGTCGGTTCGATCATGATCTACGGCGCCTACATGCCGAAGAATGCGTCGCTGACCAGGACTGTTGTCGGTGTTGCGCTGCTGGATACCTTCGTGTCGCTGCTGGCGGGCGTGGCATTGTTTCCGATTGTGTTTGCCGCCGGCCTGAACCCCAGCGAAGGGCCGGGGCTGATGTTCGTCAGCCTGCCATTTGCTTTCGGTAGCATGGCGTTCGGCCAAGTCATGGGCGTGGTGTTTTTTGTCCTGGTGGCGATTGCTGCCTGGAGTTCGGCCATCTCTCTGCTTGAGCCCATGGTGGCCTATCTGGTGGAGCGCACCCGCTTGAGTCGCGCCTGGGTCACGTTCTGGCTGGCTTTCACTTGCTGGTTCGTGGGCTTGGGCACGGTGTTTTCCTTCAATATATGGAAGCAGGCGAAGTTTTTCGTGAACGAAGACGGGCTGTTCCATCTCTACCAGTGGGGAGCAACCGGAGGGCTGGATTTCTTTGGCGTGATTGATTTCTTCACATCTCGGATCATGCTTCCACTGGGAGGTCTGTGTTTCGTGGTGTTTGCAGGGTGGATCATGGGGCGTGAAGCCGTGCGTGACGAGTTGTCGCTGCGCAGTCCTGTATTGTTCGCCTTGAGCCTGTTCTTGATGCGCTATGTGGCGCCCATTGGCATTCTCGTAGTGTTTGCCGCCCAGCTGTGGAAGTGACGCTTACATGACGACACATATTCAACGCTCGGCCTTGCTGCCCTACCCGGCGCAGGCGCTTTACGACTTGGTCAATGATGTGGCGAGTTATCCGGAATTCCTGCCTTGGTGCTCGTCTGCCGAGGTGCTCGAGAGCTCCGAAACCCATATGCGCGCCAGCCTCAACGTAGCCAAGGGCGGCCTGAGCCAGCATTTTGTTACTCGAAATACCTTGGTGCCTGGCCAGTCCATCGAAATGAACCTTGAAGAAGGGCCATTCAACCAGCTCCATGGTGTATGGGTGTTCAAGCCGCTTGGCGAGAAAGCCTGCAAGATCAGCCTGGACCTTTCATTTGACTACGCCGGTCCGTTGGTGCGAGCGACATTGGGACCGCTGTTCAACCAGGCCGCCAATACCCTGGTCGATGCGTTCTGTCAGCGCGCCAAGCAGAACGCAGAGCTCAAGCGTTGATCGAGATAGAAGTGGTGTACGCCTCGGCGGATCGCCAGGTCTTGCGCATATGCAGGGTGCAGGAAGGCACCAGTGTTCGCGCAGCGCTGGTGGCGTCGGGGATTGCCGACGTATTCCCAGAGCTGGACCTGGCAACTTGCCCGGTGGGGATTTTTGGCAAGGTGGTTGCCGATCTGGATAACCAAGTGGTGCAAGCGGCCGATCGATTGGAAATTTATCGACCTTTATTGGCTGATCCGAAGGAAATTCGCCGCCTGCGCGCGGCCAAGGCTGCCCAGTCGCGACAATTGGAAAAATAACCTGGTCTGATCGCACTGTGAGCCGTTGTGGCGATGCGCAGCAGCCTTTCTTTGTGAGCGCTTCGCACTCAAGCGGGAGCAAGCTCCCTCGCCACGGATTCACTACGTTCCTGAATAAGCAGCATCTGCCGGAATCGCAGACAAGAAAAAACCCGGCATGCCGGGTTTTTTTCTTGTCGCGATTTATTGCGGCGACGTATCCAGAGGCTCCGGAGTCGGGACCGGTACGGTCTCGACGTTGTCCACGTCCTTCTGGATCTGGTCCAGCAACGAACCTGGCTTGACCGGTTTTTCCGGTTTCGGCTGTTCGGCATTCTGGGCCGGGTCGGTCACGGTGGTGCCGCTGTCCTTGCCCATGATGGCCTCGTCGCGGCTCACGCCAGGCATGAAATCGCCCGACAGGCTGACGAGTTGGTCGTCGGGGCTGAAGATGACGCTGATGCGTTCCTGCTGGCGCTCACCGCCACCTGGCTGCAAGCTGTACAGATAATCCCAGCGATCGGCATGGAACGTGTCGGTCAGCAGAGGGTTACCCATGATAAACCGTACTTGCCGGCGGGTCATTCCCGGGCGTAACTGGTCTATCATGTCCTGCGTGACGACATTGCCCTGCTGGATGTCGATTTTGTAAACCCCGGGGAATGAACAACCGGCGAGTGCGAGCAGTCCCACAAAGGTGAAACTGGTTAGCAAGAGCTTGGTGTTTTGCATCGGTGGGCGACTTCCACTATCTTGGCTGGGACAACGTAAACGCCGATCATACCCGCATTAAGAGAAGCTGCGAAGCAGCATCGCGAGAAAGCTGACCATGGTTGAAAATAGCGAACTACGCAAAGCCGGCCTCAAAGTGACCCTGCCACGGGTCAAGATTCTACAAATGCTCGATTCCGCCGAGCAACGCCACATGAGCGCCGAGGATGTCTACAAGGCGCTGATGGAGGCTGGTGAGGACGTCGGTCTGGCCACGGTTTACCGTGTCCTGACCCAGTTCGAGGCAGCTGGCCTTGTGGTGCGACACAACTTCGACGGAGGCCATGCGGTCTTCGAACTGGACGACGGCAAGCATCACGACCATATGGTCAACGTCGAGACCAGTGAAGTCATCGAATTCTTCGACGAAGAAATCGAGCGGCTGCAGAAAGCAATCGTCGACAAGTATGGCTTCGAGATGGTTGATCACAATCTTGTGCTGTACGTACGCAAGAAAAAGTAAGCATGTCGCGCGGACTTAAGGTTCGCGAAACGAACGAAGGCGACCCCAGGGTCGCCTTCGTGCTTTCTGCCGTTCTCAGTTTTTCGCGGTAACGACCATTTTTTTCGCGTGGGCCAGGGATTCCTTGGTGAGGTCGATCCCGCCCAGCATTCGTGCCACTTCTTCTACGCGCTCGTTTTTGTTGAGCTTCGACACGGCGGTGCGAGTCGCGTCCTCGCCACGCACCTTGTGCACAAATAAATGCTGGTGCCCTTGGGCGGCGACCTGGGGCAGGTGAGTGACGGTCAGCACCTGGCCACGCTCGCCCAGTCGACGGAGCAATTGGCCGACAATTTCCGCTGTCGGGCCACCGATGCCCACGTCCACTTCGTCGAACACTAGCGTTGGTACGCGGGAGGTCTGCGCGGTGATGACCTGGATAGCCAGGCTGATTCGTGACAATTCACCGCCGGAGGCTACTTTGGCCAGGCCCTTGAGTGGTTGCCCAGGGTTGGCGCTGACCAGCAATTCCACCTGTTCCAACCCATTGGGTTGGAGTTCGTCGCCGGCGTTGGGGCGCAATTCGATAGTGAAGCGTCCACCGGGCATGCCCAGGCGCTGGATTTCCTGCTCCACGGCACTGGCCAGCCCTGTCGCGGCTTGGCGTCGCAGTTCGCTGAGCTCTTTGGCCCTTTCCTGATAATGACGGGCATAAGAAGCCAATTCGTCCCCGAGGCGCTCGATGGATTCGTCGTTGGCGTTCAGGGTCTCGAGTTCTTCCAGTAACCGCTGTTGGAGTTCGGCAACCTCGGTCGGCTGGATGCGGTGTTTGCGCGCCAGCGTATAGATAGTGTCCAGGCGCTCTTCCAGGTATTGCAGGCGTGCCGGGTCGGCGTCGAAATGATCGAGGAAGCGATTCAGTTCCCCAACGGCTTCCTCGACCTGGATCTGCGCGCTCGTCAGCAGGTTGGTCGCTTCGCTCAGGGCGCCCACCGAATTGTTCACGCTGGACAGCCGGTTCAGGCTCGCTGTCAGCGCATTGAGCACGTTGCCCGAATCGCTCTCGCTGCATTGCTCGACCACCTGGCGGCAGATGCCCAGCAGGGTTTCGGCGTTGGTCAGGTTCTTGTGTTCCTGCTCCAGTTCTTCCAGTTCATTTTCACCCAGGGCCAGGTTCTCCAGTTCTTCGAGCTGGTAGCTCAATAGCTGGTGACGGGCGCGCTGTTCGTCGCCGGAATTGGAGAGGCGATCCAGTTCCTGCCGGGTCTGGCGCCAACGCTGAGCGGCCAGTTGGACCTGCCGGGCCAAGTCGGTGGCGCCGGCGTATTCATCCAGCAGGCGACGATGGGTGTCGGTCTTGAGCAGGGATTGGTGCTCGTGCTGGCTGTGGATGTCGATCAGCAACTCGCCGAGGGCCTTGAGGTCGCCCAGTGGGCAGGGCGTGCCGTTGATGTAGCCTCGGGAGCGGCCTTCGGCGGTGATGACCCGGCGCAGGATGCACAGGCCATCGGTGTCCAGGTCGCGTTCGGCCAGCCAGGCGCTGGCCTCGGGGATATCGACCAGGTCGAAGGTCGCCAGGATGTCGGCCTTGTCCGCTCCGGGGCGCACCACGCCACTGTCGGCGCGGTCGCCCAGGGTCAGGCCCAGGGCGTCGAGCATGATCGACTTGCCCGCGCCGGTTTCACCGGTGATCACGCTCATGCCTCGATCGAGTTCGAGGTCGAGATGTTCGACGATGGCGTAGTTGTGTACGGACAGGTGCACCAGCATAAGGCCGCTCCCAGGCTTTAGGTCTGGTTATTTATACAGTGTTTTGTTTCGGCCTGACAATGCCCTCGCTTAGCTCGATTTGCTTGGGAAAATGATTTTCTTAGCGCGGCACGGAATGATTATGCGGCTGCTTTTTGTAAGGTTAATTCGTCAGATGACCCTTGAAGCTGGAAAACCCGGCCCCATATACCGGGGCAGAAGCGCGAGTCGAGCTCGCGGACGAAGTTGAAAGGAGAAATCTCTATGGCTGACGAACAGACGCAGGACACGCAAAATCTAGACGCCAATCAGGCTTCCCAGGATTCCGGTGAAGACCTGTCGGCACGTGTACAAGTGCTCGAAGAGCAACTGGCCGGTGCGCAGGACCAGGCGTTGCGTGTAGCCGCCGACCTGCAGAATGTCCGCCGTCGCGCCGAGCAAGATGTAGAAAAGGCTCATAAATTCGCCCTGGAGCGTTTCGCCGGCGACCTGCTGCCGATCATCGACAGCCTGGAGCGCGGCCTGGAGCTGTCCAATCCGGATGACGAAAACATCCGTCCGATGCGCGAAGGCATCGAGCTGACCCTGAAAATGTTCCAGGACACCCTCAAGCGTTATCAGCTCGAAGCCCTGGATCCCCATGGCGAGCCCTTCAACGCCGAGCATCACCAGGCCATGGCGATGCAGGAAAGTGCTGACGTCGAGCCAAACAGCGTCCTGAAGGTTTTCCAGAAAGGCTACCTGCTCAACGGCCGCCTGCTGCGTCCGGCCATGGTCGTGGTCAGCAAGGCGCCGGCACCGGTTTCGCCTTCTATCGATGAGCAGGCTTGAAATCGGGCGCAGCGGCCCCATCTATAAGTCAAGCGTTTAAGTGCTACCGCAGTTAGCCACCACTGCTGCGGCAACAAAATCCAAGTTCCGGGAGAGTTAACATGGGCAAGATTATCGGCATCGACCTGGGGACCACCAATTCGTGCGTCTCCGTGCTGGAAAACGGCAAGGCCAAAGTTATTGAAAACGCTGAAGGCGCGCGCACCACGCCGTCGATCATCGCGTACGCCAATGATGGCGAGATTCTGGTTGGCCAGTCGGCCAAGCGTCAGGCAGTGACCAATCCGCATAACACCCTGTACGCGGTGAAGCGTCTGATCGGTCGCAAGTTCGACGAAGAAGTCGTTCAGAAAGACATCAAGATGGTGCCTTACAAAATCGCCAAGGCTGACAACGGCGACGCCTGGGTTGAAGTGAACGGCCAGAAAATGGCGCCGCCACAGATCTCGGCCGAGATCCTCAAGAAAATGAAGAAAACCGCCGAAGACTACCTCGGCGAAGCGGTGACCGAGGCGGTCATCACGGTCCCTGCCTATTTCAACGACAGCCAGCGCCAGGCGACCAAAGATGCCGGCCGCATCGCGGGCCTGGACGTAAAACGTATCATCAACGAACCAACCGCGGCCGCTCTGGCCTACGGCATGGACAAGGCCAAGGGCGATCACACCGTGATCGTTTACGACCTGGGTGGCGGTACCTTCGACGTTTCCGTGATCGAAATCGCTGAAGTCGACGGCGAGCACCAGTTCGAAGTACTGGCAACCAACGGTGACACGTTCCTCGGTGGTGAGGACTTCGACATCCGCCTGATCGACTACCTCGTCGACGAATTCAAGAAAGAAAGCGGCATGAACCTCAAGGGTGACCCGCTGGCGATGCAGCGCCTGAAAGAGGCCGCTGAAAAAGCCAAGATCGAACTGTCCTCGAGCCAGTCGACCGACGTGAACCTGCCGTACATCACCGCAGACGCCACCGGTCCTAAGCACCTGAACGTAAAAATCTCCCGCGCCAAGCTCGAGGCGCTGGTGGAAGATCTGGTTCAGCGCACCATCGAACCTTGCCGCATTGCCATGAAAGACGCCGGTATCGACGTTGGCTCGATCAACGACGTGATCCTGGTCGGCGGCCAGACCCGTATGCCGCTGGTCCAGAAGCTGGTGACCGACTTCTTCGGCAAAGAAGCCCGCAAGGACGTGAACCCGGACGAAGCCGTTGCCATGGGTGCTGCCATCCAGGGCGCCGTTCTGGCCGGTGACGTGAAGGACGTTCTACTGCTCGACGTCAGCCCGCTGACCCTGGGTATCGAAACCATGGGTGGCGTGATGACCGCGCTGATCGAGAAAAACACCACGATTCCTACCAAGAAATCCCAGGTGTTCTCGACGGCCGACGACAACCAGGGCGCCGTGACCATTCACGTGCTGCAAGGTGAGCGCAAGCAGGCTGCCCAGAACAAGTCCCTGGGCAAGTTCGACCTGGCCGAGATCCCGCCAGCACCACGTGGCGTGCCGCAAATCGAAGTGACCTTCGACATCGACGCCAACGGCATCCTGCACGTTGGTGCGAAAGACAAGGCCACCGGCAAGACCCAGTCGATCGTGATCAAGGCCAACTCCGGCCTGTCCGAGGAAGAAATTCAGCAGATGGTTCGCGACGCTGAAGTCAACGCCGAGGAAGACCGCAAGTTCGAAGAGCTGGCCAGCGCCCGTAACCAAGGCGATGCCCTGGTGCACTCGACCCGCAAGATGATCGCCGATGCTGGTGAGAAAGTGACCGCGGAAGAGAAGACTGCCATCGAAGCGGCCGTGGTTGCTCTGGAAGCCGCCGTGAAAGGCGATGACAAGGCGGCCATCGAGGCGAAGATCGAAGAGCTGTCGAAGGTCTCCGCGCCTGTGGCTCAGAAGATGTATGCCGAACAGGCTCAGCCTGCCGAAGGCGCGGCTGCGCAGGGCGAATCGGCCGAGAAAGCCGACGACGTCGTCGACGCCGAGTTCGAAGAAGTGAAAGACCACAAGTAAGCGCTTGTTGGTCGGCCGGTTGACTGCGTTTGTGCGGTGGCTGGTAGGATGTCGCCGCGCGGGAGCTTGCTCCCGCGTTGGCGTGTCTGGAGGCAACGAATTTTTTACAGCATGCGACAAAGCTCGGGTGCTGACGGCGTGTTCGGGAATGCTCCTGCTTTCCGGCGATGGACGCCGCGTTTTGGCCGGGTACCTGGCTGAAAGTTTACGACCAGGATCGTTGAATTGACGTGAGTTGGGTCCGGGCCTGCATTGGGGCTCAACGAGTTTGGCAAGGTTCAGGAGAGGTTTGCCGGACGTCCTATAAGAGTGCAAAGACTAATGGCGAAGCGTGACTTTTACGAAGTATTGGGTGTCGAGCGGGGAGCCAGCGAGGCGGAGCTGAAGAAGGCTTATCGTCGCCTGGCGATGAAGCACCATCCGGACCGTAATCCCGGCGATAAAGCGTCGGAAGAGATGTTCAAGGAAGCCAACGAGGCTTACGAAGTTCTGTCCGATTCCAGTAAGCGCGCGGCCTACGACCAGTATGGGCATGCCGGTGTCGACCCGAGCATGGGCGGCGGCGGTGCCGGTTTCGGTGGTCAGAACTTCTCCGATATTTTCGGTGATGTGTTCAGCGATTTCTTCGGCGGCGGTCGCGGCGGTGCCCGTGGTGGCGCCCAGCGTGGCAGTGACCTGCGCTACACGCTGGAGTTGAATCTGGAAGAAGCGGTGCGCGGTACCACCGTCAATATCCGCGTGCCGACACTGGTCAACTGCAAGCCGTGTGATGGCTCGGGTGCCAAGAAGGGCTCCTCGCCCGTGACCTGCCCGACCTGCGGCGGCATTGGCCAGGTTCGCATGCAGCAGGGCTTCTTCTCGGTCCAACAGACCTGCCCGCGTTGCCATGGCCAAGGCAAGATCATTTCCGATCCGTGCGACTCCTGCCATGGCGAAGGGCGTGTCGAAGAGTACAAGACGCTGTCGGTCAAGGTGCCGGCCGGTGTCGACACCGGTGATCGCATTCGCCTGTCCGGCGAAGGCGAGGCGGGTGCCCAGGGTGGCCCGACTGGCGACTTGTACGTGGTCATCAACGTGCGTGAGCACGCGATTTTCCAGCGCGACGGCAAGCATCTGTTCTGCGAAGTACCGATCAGCTTCGTCGATGCGGCCTTGGGTGGCGAGCTTGAAATCCCGACCCTCGACGGTCGCGTCAAGCTGAAAATCCCCGAAGGCACGCAGACCGGCAAGCAGTTCCGGATCCGTGGCAAAGGCGTCGCGCCAGTGCGTGGCGGTGGTGCAGGCGACCTGATGTGTCGCGTGGCGGTGGAAACGCCGGTCAACCTGGGGCGTCGTCAGCGTGAACTGTTGGAAGAATTCCGCAACTCCCTGGCCGATGACAACAGCCACTCACCGAAAACCACCGGTTGGTTCGAAGGCGTGAAGCGCTTCTTCGGTGACCTGTAAGGAGTTCGCATGCGACGTATAGCTGTGATGGGCGCTGCGGGGCGCATGGGCAAGGCGCTGGTCGAGGCGGTGCAGCAGCGCTCGCCGCTCTCCGGCCTGACGGCGGCCATCGTTCGGCCCGACAGTACACTGGTCGGCGCCGATGCTGGCGAGTTGGCCTCGCTGGGGCGTATCGGCGTGCCGATGTCCGGCGGCTTGGAGAAGGTGCTCGACGAGTTCGACGTGCTTATCGACTTCACCCTGCCGGAGGTGATGCTGAAAAACCTGGCGATCTGCCGCAAGCATGGCAAGGCCATGGTGATCGGCACGACCGGGCTGGATGCGACGCAGAAGCAATTGTTGGCCGATGCCGGCAAGGACATCCCGATCGTATTCGCGGCGAACTTCAGTGTGGGCGTGAACCTGTCGCTCAAACTGCTGGATCTGACGGCCCGGGTCTTGGGCGACGATGCCGATATCGAAATCATCGAGGCTCATCACCGGCACAAGATCGACGCACCGTCGGGAACAGCCTTGCGCATGGGTGAAGTGATTGCCGATGCGCTGGGGCGTGATCTGCAGAAAGTCGCCGTGTATGGGCGTGAAGGGCATACCGGTGCCCGTGAGCGCGACACCATCGGTTTCGCCACGGTGCGCGGTGGCGATGTGGTGGGCGATCACACCGTGCTGTTCGCCACTGAAGGCGAGCGCCTGGAGATTACCCACAAGGCGTCGAGCCGGATGACCTTCGCCAAGGGCGCGGTACGTGCCGCGCTGTGGCTGGATGGCCGCGAGCCTGGTTTGTACGACATGCAGGACGTTCTCGACCTGCGTTGATGCCATTAAGAGCGGGGTTCAGGTTATACTGCGCCCCGTTTTACACCGCTTCGCGACGGCCTGTCGCATTCCCCTGCCTTTAAGGCTCATTAGCGGTGGACCAAAAAACCCTTTTTCTGTAAGCTACAGCTTTAGTGTGTCCACTAAAAGCGCGCAGAATAATTCAGTGAACAAGCGGGGTGACGTGTCCATACGTCACTCCGCTTTTTTACAACCTGCGATCGCCCTTTCAGGCTTTATTTACGGGAGGTCTTCTTGACTAAGCCAGCCATACTCGCCCTTGCTGATGGCAGCATTTTTCGCGGCGAAGCCATTGGAGCCGACGGTCAGACCGTTGGTGAGGTGGTGTTTAACACCGCAATGACCGGCTATCAGGAAATTCTTACCGATCCTTCCTACGCCCAGCAAATCGTTACCCTGACTTACCCGCACATCGGCAACACCGGCACCACGCCGGAAGACGCCGAGTCCGATCGCGTCTGGTCCGCCGGCCTGGTCATCCGTGACTTGCCGCTGGTAGCGAGCAACTGGCGTAACACGATGTCCCTGTCCGACTACCTGAAAGCCAACAACGTCGTGGCGATCGCCGGTATCGACACCCGCCGCCTGACCCGCATCCTTCGGGAAAAAGGCGCGCAGAACGGCTGCATCATGGCTGGCGACAACATTTCCGAAGAAGCCGCCATCGCCGCTGCCCAGGGTTTCCCTGGCCTCAAGGGCATGGACCTGGCGAAAGTCGTCAGCACCCAGAAACAATACGAATGGCGCTCCACGGTCTGGGACCTGAAGACCGACAGTCACGCGACGATCGAGGCTTCCGAGCTGCCGTACCACGTGGTGGCGTACGACTACGGCGTCAAGCTGAACATCCTGCGCATGCTGGTCGAGCGTGGCTGCCGCGTCACCGTGGTGCCGGCGCAAACCCCGGCCGCCGACGTCCTGGCCCTCAAGCCCGACGGCGTGTTCCTGTCCAACGGCCCGGGTGACCCGGAGCCTTGCGACTACGCGATCCAGGCGATCAAGGACGTGCTGGAAACCGAGATCCCGGTATTCGGTATCTGCCTCGGTCACCAGTTGCTGGCCCTCGCTTCGGGCGCCAAGACCCTGAAAATGGGCCACGGCCACCACGGTGCGAACCACCCGGTCCAGGACCTGGACACCGGCGTAGTTATGATCACCAGCCAGAACCACGGTTTTGCCGTGGATGAAGCGACCCTGCCGGCCAACGTTCGCGCGATCCACAAATCGCTGTTCGACGGCACGCTCCAAGGTATCGAGCGTACCGACAAGAGCGCGTTCAGCTTCCAGGGCCACCCTGAAGCGAGCCCGGGCCCGAACGATGTGGCGCCGCTGTTCGATCGCTTCATCAACGAGATGGCCAAGCGACGCTGACCGCGCGAAGCCCGAGGGCGGCCCCGAACGCGGTGGCCCCCTCGGGCGCTTCAAAGATTGTTCGACGGCCTAGCCGACTGACCTGCGGATTTGAGTGACAAACCCATGCCAAAACGTACAGACATAAAAAGCATCCTGATTCTCGGCGCTGGCCCGATCGTGATCGGCCAGGCTTGCGAATTCGACTACTCCGGCGCCCAGGCCTGCAAAGCCCTGCGCGAAGAGGGCTACCGCGTCATCCTGGTGAACTCCAACCCGGCCACCATCATGACCGACCCGGCCATGGCCGACGCCACCTACATCGAGCCGATCAAGTGGCAGACCGTCGCCAAGATCATCGAGAAGGAGCGCCCGGACGCGCTGCTGCCGACCATGGGCGGCCAGACCGCGCTGAACTGCGCACTGGACCTGGAGCGTGAAGGCGTCCTGGAGAAGTTCGGTGTGGAAATGATCGGCGCCAATGCCGACACCATCGACAAGGCCGAAGACCGTTCGCGCTTCGACAAGGCGATGAAATCCATCGGCCTGGACTGCCCACGCTCGGGCATCGCCCACAGCATGGAAGAGGCCAACGCCGTCCTGGAACGCCTCGGCTTCCCGTGCATCATCCGTCCGTCCTTCACCATGGGCGGCACCGGTGGTGGCATCGCCTACAACCGTGAAGAATTCGAAGAAATCTGCGCCCGTGGTCTCGACTTGTCGCCGACCAAGGAACTGCTGATCGACGAATCCCTGATCGGCTGGAAAGAATACGAGATGGAAGTTGTCCGCGACAAAAAGGACAACTGCATCATCGTCTGCTCCATCGAGAACTTCGACCCGATGGGCGTGCATACCGGTGACTCGATCACCGTTGCACCGGCCCAGACCCTGACCGACAAGGAATACCAGATCCTGCGTAACGCCTCCCTGGCGGTACTGCGCGAGATCGGCGTGGAAACCGGCGGCTCCAACGTCCAGTTCGGCATCTGCCCGAACACCGGGCGCATGGTGGTCATCGAGATGAACCCACGGGTATCCCGTTCGTCCGCCCTGGCCTCCAAGGCTACCGGTTTCCCGATCGCCAAGGTCGCCGCCAAGCTGGCCGTGGGCTACACCCTGGACGAGCTGTCGAACGACATCACCGGCGGCAAGACCCCGGCGTCCTTCGAACCGTCCATCGACTACGTCGTCACCAAGCTGCCACGCTTCGCCTTCGAGAAGTTCGCCAAGGCCGATGCCCGCCTGACCACCCAGATGAAGTCGGTCGGTGAAGTCATGGCCATCGGCCGGACCTTCCAGGAATCCCTGCAGAAAGCCCTTCGCGGCCTGGAAGTGGGTGTCTGTGGCCTCGATCCGAAGCTGGACCTGGCCGACCCGGAAAGCATGAGCGTGCTCAAGCGCGAGCTGACCGTGCCGGGTGCCGAGCGTATCTGGTACGTGGCCGATGCCTTCCGCGCCGGCATGACCGTCGAGCAGATCTTCGGCATGAACATGATCGACCCTTGGTTCCTGGTCCAGATCGAAGATCTGATCAAGGAAGAAGAGAAGGTCAAGACCCTGGGCATGTCCAGCATCAACCGCGACACGATGTTCCGCCTCAAGCGCAAAGGCTTCTCCGACATGCGCCTGGCCAAGCTGCTGGGTGTGACCGAGAAGAGCCTGCGTGCCCATCGTCACAAGCTGGAAGTGTTCCCGGTCTACAAGCGCGTCGACACCTGCGCGGCCGAGTTCGCCACCGACACCGCCTACCTGTACTCCACGTACGAAGAAGAGTGCGAAGCCGCACCATCGACCCGGGACAAGATCATGATCCTGGGTGGCGGTCCGAACCGGATCGGCCAGGGCATCGAGTTCGACTACTGCTGCGTACACGCGGCACTGGCCCTGCGCGACGACGGTTACGAGACCATCATGGTCAACTGCAACCCGGAAACCGTGTCCACCGACTACGACACCTCCGATCGCCTGTACTTCGAGCCAGTGACCCTGGAAGACGTGCTGGAAATCGTCCGCGTCGAGAAGCCAAAAGGCGTGATCGTCCAGTACGGCGGCCAGACCCCGCTGAAACTGGCTCGCGCCCTTGAAGCCGCCGGCGTGCCGATCATCGGCACCAGCCCGGATGCCATCGACCGCGCCGAGGATCGTGAGCGCTTCCAGCAGATGGTCGAGCGCCTGAACCTGCGCCAGCCGCCAAACGCCACCGTGCGCAGCGAAGACGAAGCGATTCGTGCCGCTGCCAAGATCGGTTATCCGCTGGTGGTGCGTCCGTCCTACGTACTGGGCGGTCGTGCAATGGAAATCGTTTATCAGGAAGACGAACTCAAGCGTTACCTGCGCGAAGCGGTCCAGGTGTCCAACGACAGCCCGGTGCTGCTGGACCACTTCCTCAACTGCGCCATCGAGATGGACGTGGATGCGGTCAGCGACGGCAAGGACGTGGTGATCGGCGCGATCATGCAGCACATCGAGCAGGCCGGTGTTCACTCCGGTGACTCCGCTTGCTCGCTGCCGCCGTACTCGCTGCCGGCGCACATCCAGGACGAGATGCGCGAGCAGGTCAAGAAAATGGCCCTGGAACTGGGCGTCATCGGCCTGATGAACGTGCAACTGGCCCTGCAAGGCGAAGATATCTACGTCATCGAAGTCAACCCTCGCGCTTCCCGTACCGTGCCGTTCGTTTCCAAGTGCATCGGTGTTTCCCTGGCGATGATCGCGGCGCGCGTCATGGCTGGCAAAACCCTGAAAGAGCTGAACTTCACCAAGGAAATCATCCCGAACTTCTACAGTGTGAAAGAGGCGGTGTTCCCGTTCGCCAAGTTCCCTGGCGTGGACCCGATCCTCGGCCCAGAGATGAAGTCCACCGGTGAAGTGATGGGCGTGGGCGATACCTTCGGTGAAGCCTTTGCCAAGGCCCAGATGGGCGCCAGCGAAGTGTTGCCAACTGGCGGCACGGCGTTCATCAGTGTGCGTGATGACGACAAGCCACTGGTTGCAGGCGTAGCCCGTGATCTGATCAACTTGGGCTTCGAAGTGGTCGCCACTGCCGGTACTGCCAAGCTGATCGAAGCGGCGGGCCTGAAAGTGCGCCGCGTGAACAAGGTGACCGAGGGTCGTCCGCACGTGGTCGACATGATCAAGAATGACGAAGTCACGCTGATCATCAACACCACCGAAGGTCGTCAGTCGATCGCCGATTCCTACTCCATTCGTCGCAACGCGCTGCAGCACAAGATCTACTGCACCACGACCATTGCTGCGGGCGAAGCGATCTGCGAAGCGCTCAAGTTCGGTCCCGAGAAGACCGTACGTCGCTTGCAGGATCTACATGCAGGATTGAAGGCATGAGCATAACCAAGTACCCGATGACTGTTCAGGGCGCGAAGGCTCTGGAAGAAGAACACGCTTTCCTGACCAAGGTCGAGCGCCCGCGCTTGAGCCAGGCTATCGGTGAGGCGCGTGAGCTGGGCGACCTGAAGGAAAACGCCGAATACCACGCTGCCCGAGAGGAGCAGGGGATGGTCGAGGCGCGTGTCCGTGACATCGAAGGCCGCATGCAGAATGCGGTGATCATCGATGTCACGACGATTCCGCACACCGGCAAGGTCATTTTTGGCACTACGGTGGAGATCGCCAACGTCGAGACCGATGAAAGCGTGACCTACCAGATCGTTGGCGAGGACGAGGCAGACATCAAGCTCGGCAAGATTTCCGTCGGTTCACCCATTGCTCGCGCCTTGATTGCCAAGGAAGAGGGTGATGTGGTGGCGGTGAAGACGCCGGGTGGTGTCATCGAGTATGAGATTGTCGAAGTCCGTCACATCTGAACGAAGGCGCCCGCTGCGAGCCGGCGCCATGATCTGGCAGCTCACCCAGATGTTATGGGTGGGCGGCATCTGGTTGTTGCACATTGGTTTGCTGCCGGTGCTGGGTCGAGTCGGCCTGGCACCGCTGCTCATCGATGAAATCGCCGGCATGCTGACGGCGCTGCTGGTGGCGTTTTCCGCGGCGTGCGTGATGTTTCAGGCTTTGGTGCTGGTTCAGGCCGAGGGCCTTGCCAGTCTATGGCGCGACATTCGTGGGCAGTTGCTGCTCATGTCGATGTATGCGTGCGGGATGTTCTTTGCGGTGCATCTCGGCTGGCCGGATGCGAGCCAGTGGCAGGTATTCAGTTATCTGGTGCTGGGCTTTTCCGGTTTGGTGCTGGTGTTGCAGCCGGTTCCCGGGTGGAGCGGCAGGGTGTGCGAGGCACACCCTTGACCCTTGGCATCACTTGAAGCGGTGAACGTTCGACAACTGCTTGTTGACGCTGAAATTCTTGCGATAAATCAGCGCCATCTTGCCGATGACCTGCACCAGGTCTGCCTTGCCGGTCTTGCACAGTTCGGCAACGGCAGCCAGGCGGGCTTCGCGATCGAGGATGTTGAGCTTGATCTTGATCAGCTCGTGATCGCCCAAGGCGCGTTCCAGTTCGGCGAGTACACCTTCAGTCAAACCGTTGTCAGCCACAGTCAAAACCGGTTTCAGATGGTGGCCAATGGATTTGTATTGTTTCTTCTGCTCTTGAGTGAGCGGCATAATCTGACCCCTGCGTCTGATCTTGTAAAAAGCGGCGGCCAGTTTACCCGAGCAAGTCCGGGACCGCCCACTTAATCACGACCCGTTTTATTTTTGAGGTGGCCCGTGGCCCGTTCCAAGACAAGTCTTAAATGGCTGCAAGAGCATTTCAACGACCCATTCGTGAAAATGGCGCAAAAGGACGGGTATCGTTCCCGTGCCAGCTACAAGCTGCTGGAGATTCAGGAAAGAGACCGTTTGATCCGTCCAGGCATGAGCGTGATCGACTTGGGCGCCGCCCCGGGTGGCTGGTCCCAAGTGACCAGTCGTCTGATTGGTGGGCAAGGCACGCTGATCGCTTCCGATATCCTGGAAATGGACAGCATCCCGGATGTGACCTTCATTCAGGGCGACTTTACCGAGGACGCCGTACTGGCACAGATCCTTGAAGCGGTTGGAAAAAACGAGGTGGACCTTGTGATTTCCGATATGGCCCCCAATATGAGTGGATTGGCATCTGTTGATATGCCGCGATCGATGTTCCTGTGCGAGTTGGCACTGGATCTTGCGACTCGGGTGTTGAAGCCAGGTGGTGATTTTTTGATCAAGGTCTTCCAGGGTGAAGGCTTCGACGAATACCACAAGAGCGTGCGCAAGCAGTTCGAGAAGGTCACGACGCGCAAGCCGAAATCATCGCGTGATCGTTCCCGTGAGCAGTACCTGCTGGGCCGTGGTTTCCGTGGTCGCAGTGAGGAATAAGAGGTTTTTCGACCGGGGCGATAGGTTTTTCGTATTTCGTCCCGTGAGCATTAGCGAATAATGTGTAGAAAGTGTTTCACAAAGGGTTACAGACGGCGCCTGCCAGAGTCGTAGGTAATGTAGTAAGTTAGGCCGGTGAATATCATGCGAAGCGCGCGCCAGTAGCGGAGCTTGCTTCAGAGGGTAGTTAATTGAACGATATGGCAAAGAATCTGATCCTGTGGTTGATCATCGCCGCTGTCCTGGTGACCGTGATGAACAACTTCTCCAGTCCTAACGAGCCGCAGACCCTCAACTATTCCGACTTCATCCAGCAGGTCAAGGATGGCAAGGTCGAGCGTGTAGCCGTTGATGGCTATGTGATTACCGGCAAGCGCACCGATGGCGACAGCTTCAAGACCATTCGTCCGGCAATCCAGGACAATGGCCTGATCGGCGATCTGGTGGACAACCATGTCGTGGTCGAAGGCAAGCAGCCTGAGCAGCAGAGCATCTGGACCCAGCTCCTGGTCGCCAGCTTCCCGATCCTGGTGATCATCGCCGTGTTCATGTTCTTCATGCGCCAGATGCAGGGCGGTGGTGGAGGCAAGGGCGGGCCGATGAGCTTTGGCAAGAGCAAGGCCCGGCTGCTTTCCGAAGACCAGGTGAAAACCACCTTGGCCGACGTCGCAGGTTGCGACGAAGCCAAGGAAGAAGTCGGCGAGTTGGTCGAGTTCCTGCGCGATCCGGGCAAGTTCCAGCGCCTGGGCGGTCGTATTCCTCGAGGCGTGCTGATGGTAGGCCCGCCCGGTACCGGTAAGACCTTGCTGGCCAAGGCGATTGCCGGTGAAGCCAAGGTGCCGTTCTTCACGATTTCCGGTTCCGACTTCGTTGAAATGTTCGTCGGCGTGGGCGCCAGTCGTGTCCGCGACATGTTCGAACAGGCCAAGAAGCACGCCCCCTGCATTATCTTCATCGACGAAATCGACGCCGTCGGTCGCCATCGTGGCGCCGGCATGGGTGGCGGTCACGACGAGCGTGAACAGACCCTCAACCAGTTGCTGGTGGAGATGGACGGTTTTGAAATGAACGACGGCATCATCGTGATTGCCGCCACCAACCGTCCTGACGTACTTGACCCTGCGCTGCTGCGTCCAGGTCGTTTCGACCGCCAGGTCGTGGTGGGGCTGCCAGACATTCGTGGTCGCGAGCAGATCCTCAAGGTCCATATGCGCAAGGTGCCAATGGGTGACGACGTCGCTCCGGCCGTCATCGCGCGTGGTACGCCGGGCTTTTCCGGTGCTGACCTGGCGAACCTGGTCAACGAAGCGTCGCTCTTTGCTGCTCGCACTGGCAAGCGCGTCGTGGAAATGAAGGAATTCGAGCTGGCCAAGGACAAGATCATGATGGGCGCAGAGCGCAAATCCATGGTCATGTCGGAGAAAGAAAAGCAGAACACCGCGTATCACGAGGCGGGCCACGCGATCGTCGGTCGTGTCGTGCCCGAGCATGATCCGGTCTACAAAGTCTCGATCATTCCGCGCGGTCGTGCCCTGGGCGTGACCATGTTCCTGCCGGAAGAGGATCGCTACAGCCTGTCCAAGCGCGCATTGATCAGCCAGATCTGTTCGCTGTACGGCGGTCGTATCGCTGAAGAGATGACGCTGGGCTTCGACGGTGTGACCACGGGGGCGTCCAACGACATCATGCGCGCCAGCCAGATCGCCCGGAACATGGTCACCAAGTGGGGCCTGTCCGAGAAGTTGGGGCCGCTGATGTACGCCGAGGAAGAGGGCGAGGTGTTCCTCGGTCGTGGTGGCGGTGGCCAGCATGCAAGCTTCTCCGGAGAGACGGCCAAGCTGATCGACTCCGAAGTGCGCAGCATCATCGACCAGTGTTATGGTACTGCCCGGCAGATTCTCACGGACAACCGTGACAAGCTCGATGCCATGGCCGATGCCCTGATGAAGTATGAAACCATCGATGCCGAGCAAATCGACGACATCATGGCGGGTCGTGAGCCTCGTGAACCGCGTGACTGGTCGGGCGGCGGTACCGGTACTTCCGGCACGCCACCGGCGGTACAAGGTGAGCGTCCGGAAACACCGATTGGCGGCCCGGCCGCTGATGTCTAAGGCTTGAAATGACTTCTGTTCAGTCCTCGACCCGGTTGCCTTGCGGCAACCGGGTTCTTGATTTGGCCCATGTACATGTCATGGGCATTCTCAATGTCACCCCTGATTCTTTTTCCGATGGTGGTCGATTCAGCCAGCTCGATGCTGCGCTGCGGCATGCCGAGGCCATGGTGGCCGCCGGCGCAACACTGATCGATGTGGGCGGTGAATCGACCCGACCGGGTGCGCGGACGGTCTCGCCTACCGAGGAATTGGAGCGGGTGGCGCCGATTGTCGAGCGCATCCATCGCGAGCTCGATGTCATTATCTCGGTCGATACATCCACGCCTGCGGTCATGCGCGAAACTGCACGGCTGGGGGCGGGCCTGATCAATGATGTTCGATCCTTGCAGCGCGATGGTGCCCTGGATGCTGCGGCGGACACGGGGTTGCCGGTGTGCCTGATGCATATGCTCGGCGAGCCGGGGACCATGCAGAACGACCCGTACTATGATGACGTCACCCGGGAAGTGGGTGAGTTCCTCGTGGCGCGTCTGGACCAGTGTGCTGCCGTGGGCATCCCTGCCGAGCGGATCATTCTTGATCCCGGGTTCGGCTTTGCCAAGACACTGGCGCACAACCTGAGCCTGTTCAAACATATGGAAGCCTTGCATGCCCTGGGTCGGCCCCTGTTGGTCGGGGTCTCGCGAAAGAGCATGATAGGCAACGCCCTGGGTCGCCCTGTGGGCGAACGCCTGTATGGCGGTCTCGCCCTGGCGGCGTTGGCCCTTGGTAAAGGTGCACGCATATTGCGCGTGCACGATGTGGCCGAAACGATGGATGTCGTGCGGATGATCGCAGCTGTGGATTCAGCCGAATAAGAATGACGGAGCACTTATGAGCAAGAAATATTTTGGCACCGACGGTATTCGTGGTCGGGTCGGCGAATACCCCATTACCCCTGATTTCATGCTTAAGCTCGGCTGGGCGGCCGGCATGGCGTTCCGCAAGATGGGTGCCTGCAAGGTGCTGGTCGGCAAGGACACGCGAATTTCCGGCTACATGTTCGAATCGGCCCTCGAGGCCGGCCTGACGTCGGCGGGCGCCGATGTGATGCTGCTCGGCCCGATGCCGACGCCAGCCATCGCCTACCTGACCCGTACGTTCCAAGGCCAGGCAGGCATCGTGATCAGTGCCTCGCACAACCCCCATGATGACAACGGCATCAAGTTCTTCTCCGGTCAGGGTACCAAGCTGCCGGATGATATTGAGCTGATGATCGAAGAGCTGCTGGACACCCCGATGACGGTGGTCGAGTCGAGCAAGATCGGCAAGGTGTCGCGGATCAACGATGCGTCGGGTCGCTACATCGAGTTCTGCAAAGGCAGCGTGCCGACCGGAACCAGCTTTTCCGGCCTCAAGATCGTCGTCGATTGTGCCCATGGCGCCACCTATAAAGTCGCGCCGAGTGTCTTTCGCGAGTTGGGCGCCGAAGTGGTGGTGCTGTCCGCCCAGCCCAATGGCCTGAACATCAACCACAACTGTGGTTCCACCCATACCGAGGCGTTGCAGGCTGCGGTGCTGGCCGAGCAGGCTGATCTGGGCATCGCCTTCGATGGTGACGGTGATCGGGTCCTGATGGTCGATCACACGGGTACGGTTGTCGATGGTGACGAACTGCTCTTCATCATTGCTCGCGACCTGCATGGGCGCGGCAAGCTGCAAGGCGGTGTGGTCGGCACGTTGATGAGTAACCTTGGGCTGGAACTGGCCCTGGCGGACCTGGATATCCCCTTCGTGCGCGCCAATGTGGGCGACCGCTACGTGATCTCGGAGTTGCTGGAGCGCAACTGGGTGATCGGGGGCGAGAACTCCGGTCACATCGTGTGCTTCGACCACACCACCACCGGTGATGCGATTATCGCGGCCCTGCAGGTGCTGATGGCACTCAAGGCGCGCAACGAGGGGCTCGCACAATCGCGCCAGGCGTTGCGCAAATGCCCGCAAGTGTTGATCAATGTGCGTTTCGGTGGCGGTGTAAACCCTCTCGAACATGCGAAGGTCAAGCAGGCCAGTGAGCGTGTAACGCAAGCGATGGCGGGGCGTGGACGCGTGTTGTTGCGCAAGTCCGGCACAGAGCCGTTGGTGCGTGTCATGGTCGAAGGCGAGGATGAAGCGCAAGTTCGCGGTTATGCCGAAGAGCTGGCAAAACTGGTTACTGAAGTTTCTGCCTGAATTCGGCTTGCCAGTCATGAATCCGTTGGGTAACATCTGCGCCCACTTTGACCGACGAGGTACAGCATGCGTCGCCCTATGGTAGCTGGTAACTGGAAGATGCACGGTACCCGCGCCAGCGTCGCTGAGCTGATCAATGGCCTTCGTCATCTGGCCTTGCCAAGCGGTGTTGATGTCGCGGTTTTCCCGCCTTGCTTGTATATCAATCAAGTGATTGATGGCTTGAAGGGCAAGTCGATTTCGGTCGGCGCGCAGAACTCTGCGATGGAAGCCATGCAAGGTGCGTTGACCGGTGAGATTGCACCGAGTCAATTGGTGGATGCAGGTTGTTCCCTGGTCCTGGTCGGGCACTCCGAGCGTCGCCAGATCATGGGCGAGCAGGACAAGACCTTGATCCGCAAATTTGCTGCGGCCCAGGCCTGTGGTCTGACTCCGGTGTTGTGCATAGGGGAAACCCGCGAGCAGCGTGAGGCCGGCAAGACCCTTGAGGTTGTCGAGCGTCAGCTGGGCAGCATCATCGAGGAGCTGGGTGTCGGTGCTTTTGCAAAGGCAATCATTGCTTACGAGCCAGTCTGGGCCATCGGCACTGGGCTGACTGCTTCGCCGCAACAGGCGCAGGATGTGCACGCAGCCATTCGCGCACAGTTGGCGGCAGAGAATTCTGAAGTGGCACGAGGTGTGCGGCTTCTATACGGCGGCAGCGTGAAGGCGGCCAATGCGGTCGAACTGTTCGGCATGCCGGATATCGATGGGGGGCTCATTGGTGGAGCGTCCCTGAATGCAGATGAGTTCGGTGCGATCTGTCGCGCCGCGGGAAACTGAAAAAATGCTGGAAACAGTCGTAGTCGTTTTTCATCTGCTGGGTGCGCTGGGCGTAGTTGCCCTCGTATTGCTGCAGCAGGGTAAAGGTGCGGATGCTGGTGCGTCTTTCGGTGCAGGTGCTTCAAATACTGTGTTCGGAAGCCAAGGTTCCTCTACCTTTCTCAGTAAGTTTACTGCTATACTTGCCGCCGGTTTCTTCATAACCAGCTTAGGGTTAGGTTACTTTGCTAAAGAGAAAGCTCACGAGCTGACTCAGGTAGGTTTGCCAAACCCAGCGGTATTGGAAGCGCCAAAGCAACAACCGGCTTCTGATGATGTCCCGGTGCTTCAAGAGCAAAAGTCGGCCAACCCGGCGACTGACGTGCCTCCAGCTCAAGAGCAGAAGTAAGAAGGTTTCAAACGCTGTATTGCCGAGGTGGTGGAATTGGTAGACACGCAACCTTGAGGTGGTTGTGCCCATAGGGTGTAGGGGTTCGAGTCCCCTTCTCGGTACCAATTATCAGGAGAGCCCGCGATTGCGGGCTTTCTTGTAGGTGGAAGGGTTACATTGACCCTGTAAGGGATCGGTCGTATACTTCCGCCCCAGCTTTGTCGCGGGATGGAGCAGTCTGGTAGCTCGTCGGGCTCATAACCCGAAGGTCGTCGGTTCAAATCCGGCTCCCGCAACCAGTTTCAGGGGCCCCTTCCAAGGGGCTTTTTGTTAGCTGGACACTTTATAACGCCGCTGTTCGACGGCGTTTCAGGGATGGGCGATTCGCCCATTTTTTTTTATTTGCACAGCATGCACAAACATGCACGAGGGGGTTCAGGTGTCGAGCAAGCTAGAACAGTTGCAGGCCTTGTTGGCCCCGGTGGTCGTGGCCCTTGGCTATGAATGCTGGGGTATTGAGTTTTCGGCTCAAGGTCGCCACTCACTGTTGCGCGTTTATATCGATAAGGAAGGCGGCGTGTTGGTGGACGATTGCGCCATCGTCAGCCGTCAGATCAGCGGTGTACTGGATGTTGAAGATCCAATCACCTCCGAATACACCCTTGAAGTTTCCTCGCCTGGCATGGAGCGCCCCCTGTTCACACTTGAACAGTTCGCTTTGTTTGCCGGTGAACAAGTGAAGATCAAGCTGCGCTCGCCTTTCGAAGGTCGACGCAACTTCCAAGGCCTTCTGCGCGGTGTAGAAGAGCAGGACGTCGTGGTGCAGGTAGATGACCATGAGTTCCTGTTGCCGATCGATATGATCGACAAGGCCAACATTATTCCCAGTTTTGACTGATACGTGCCAGATACTGCGGATCCCGCGGATCCAATGGCTTGCGAAAGGCGAGGCGTACGATGAGCAAAGAAGTACTGCTGGTTGTTGAGTCGGTATCCAATGAAAAGGGCGTACCGGCTAACGTTATTTTTGAAGCGCTGGAGCTGGCTCTGGCCACTGCTACCAAGAAGCGGTTCGAAGACGAAGTTGATTTGCGTGTGGAGATCAATCGCCACACCGGTGCCTACGAGACTTTCCGTCGCTGGACGGTCGTCGAGGAAGCCGACCTGGACGATCCTGCTATCGAAACCTGGCCGAGCAAGGTTGCGGAAACGCACCCGGGTGCCAAGGTCGGTGATGTCGTCGAAGAAAAAATCGAGTCCATCGAATTCGGTCGCATCGCTGCACAGACTGCCAAGCAGGTCATTGTGCAGAAGGTTCGCGAAGCCGAGCGCGCGCAAGTCGTCGACGCTTATCGCGAGCGCCTGGGGGAAATCATCTCCGGCACCGTGAAAAAAGTCACCCGCGACAATGTGATCGTCGACCTGGGCAACAACGCCGAAGCGTTGCTGGCTCGCGAAGACATCATTTCTCGCGAAACTTTCCGGGTTGGCGTGCGTTTGCGTGCGCTGCTCAAGGAAATCCGCACCGAGAACCGGGGCCCGCAGCTGATCCTGTCGCGTACAGCGCCGGAAATGCTGATCGAGTTGTTCCGCATCGAAGTGCCGGAAATTGCTGAAGGCCTGATCGAAGTCATGGCCGCTTCCCGTGATCCGGGTTCGCGCGCCAAGATCGCGGTCCGCTCCAAGGACAAGCGTATCGACCCACAAGGTGCCTGCATCGGCATGCGTGGTTCGCGTGTCCAGGCCGTATCCGGCGAGTTGGGCGGCGAGCGCGTGGACATCGTCCTGTGGGACGACAACCCGGCTCAGTTCGTGATCAATGCCATGTCGCCTGCTGAAGTGGCGGCAATTATCGTCGACGAAGATGCCCACGCCATGGACATCGCCGTTGGCGCAGACAATCTGGCTCAGGCCATCGGTCGCGGTGGTCAGAACGTGCGTCTGGCGAGCCAATTGACTGGCTGGACCCTGAACGTGATGACCGAATCGGACATCCAGGCTAAGCAGCAAGCTGAAACCGGCGACATCCTGCGCAACTTCATCGAAGAGCTTGAAGTCGATGAAGAGCTGGCGCAGGTGCTGGTGGATGAAGGCTTTACCAGCCTGGAAGAGATTGCCTACGTACCGGTGGAGGAAATGCTCAACATCGACGGCTTTGACGAGGAAATCGTCAACGAGCTTCGCGCTCGGGCCAAGGATCGTTTGTTGACCAAAGCCATCGCTACTGAGGAAAAGCTGGCAGACGCCCATCCGGCCGAAGACCTGCTCTCGCTTGAGGGCATGGACAAGGATTTGGCGATGGAACTGGCGGTGCGCGGCGTAATTACCCGCGAAGACCTGGCCGAGCAGTCTATTGACGATCTGCTCGACATCGACGGCATTGACGATGATCGTGCCGGCAAGTTGATCATGGCCGCCCGAGCCCACTGGTTCGAGTAATTAGGCGCGGCCTGAGGAGAGAAGTGCATGACGCAAGTCACGGTGAAACAACTGGCCGATGAGGTCAAAACACCGGTAGAGCGCCTGTTGCAGCAGATGCGTGAGGCAGGTCTGCCGCACACCGCCGCCGAGGAACATGTGACCGACAGTGAAAAGCAGTCCCTGCTGACTCACTTGAAGAGCAGTCACAAGGCAAAAGTGGAAGAACCGCGCAAGATCACTCTGCAGCGTAAAACCACCAGCACCCTGCGTGTTGCCGGTAGCAAAAGCATCAGCGTTGAAGTACGCAAGAAGAAAGTCTTCGTACAGCGCAGCCCGGAAGAAATCGAAGCCGAGCGCAAACGCGAACAGGAAGAACGTCGCGCAGTAGAAAATGCTGCTCGCCAGAAGGCTGAAGAAGAAGCCAAGCGTCGCGCCGAAGAAGAAGCGCGCCGCCAGCCTGCTGCTGCGCAGACCGCTCCGGTAGAAGCCGTCGAGGCTGTTGCCCCGGCCGCCGAACCTGTGCGCGAAGCGGCGCCAGTCGTGGCTGCTGCCCCGGCTCCAGCCGACACTCGCAAGCGCGACGAACAGCGTCGTCCGGACAAGCCACGTGCCGACGACAACCGTCGTGGCAGCGGCGACGGTGAGCGCAAGAACGCGCCTCATCGTGCTTCGGTCAAGGAAAAGGCGCCAGCACCTCGTGTTGCGCCACGTACCACCGACGAAGAAAGCGACGGCTTCCGTCGTGGCGGTCGCGGCAAGGCCAAGCTGAAGAAACGCAACGCCCACGGTTTCCAGAGCCCTACCGGCCCTGTCGTGCGTGAAGTGAAGATCGGCGAGACCATCACTGTGGGCGATCTGGCCCAGCAGATGTCGGTCAAGGCTGCTGAAATCATCAAGTTCATGTTCAAGCTGGGTACGCCAGCCACCATCAACCAGGTACTGGACCAGGAAACTGCCCAACTGGTTGCTGAAGAGCTGGGCCACAAAGTGACCTTGGTTAGCGACACCGCCCTGGAAGATTCCCTGGCCGAGTCCCTGAAGTTCGAAGGTGAGGCGGTTTCCCGTGCTCCGGTCGTGACCGTCATGGGCCACGTCGACCACGGTAAAACGTCCCTGCTCGACTACATTCGTCGCGCCAAGGTGGCGGCCGGTGAAGCGGGTGGTATTACCCAGCACATCGGTGCGTACCACGTTGAAACCGACCGCGGCATGGTGACGTTCCTCGACACCCCGGGTCACGCCGCGTTTACCGCGATGCGTGCCCGTGGTGCCAAGGCGACCGACATCGTGATCCTGGTGGTAGCAGCGGATGACGGTGTGATGCCACAAACCATCGAAGCCGTTCAGCATGCCAAGGCTGCTGGCGTGCCGCTGGTGGTTGCGGTGAACAAGATCGACAAGCCGGGCGCCGATCTCGATCGCATCCGCAGCGAACTGTCGGTCCACGGCGTGACCTCCGAAGAGTGGGGTGGCGACACTCCATTCGTTCCGGTCTCGGCGAAGATGGGTACCGGCGTTGACGAACTGCTCGAAGCCGTTCTGCTGCAGGCCGAGGTTCTCGAACTGACCGCTACGCCTTCGGCACCTGGCCGTGGTGTTGTGGTTGAATCGCGCCTCGACAAGGGCCGTGGCCCGGTTGCAACGGTCCTGGTCCAGGACGGTACGCTGCGTCAAGGCGACATGGTGCTGGTCGGCTCGAACTATGGCCGCGTGCGCGCCATGCTCGACGAGAACGGCAAGCCTATCAAGGAAGCCGGTCCGGCTATCCCGGTCGAGATCCTCGGCCTGGACGGTACCCCGGACGCTGGCGACGAGATGAGCGTTGTGGCTGACGAGAAGAAAGCCCGTGAAGTGGCTCTGTTCCGTCAAGGCAAGTTCCGCGAAGTCAAACTGGCTCGCGCTCACGCCGGCAAGCTGGAAAACATCTTCGAGAACATGGGCCAGGAAGAGAAGAAGACGCTCAACATCGTCCTCAAATCCGACGTCCGTGGTTCCCTGGAAGCGTTGAACGGCGCCTTGAATGGCCTGGGTAACGACGAAGTGCAAGTACGTGTGGTCGGTGGCGGTGTCGGTGGTATCACCGAGTCCGACGCCAACCTGGCACTGGCTTCCAACGCTGTACTGTTCGGCTTCAACGTGCGTGCCGATGCCGGCGCTCGCAAGATCGTCGAGCAGGAAGGCCTGGATATGCGTTACTACAACGTGATCTACGACATCATCGAAGACGTCAAGAAAGCGTTGACCGGTATGCTGGGCAGCGACGTCCGGGAGAACATCCTGGGCGTGGCCGAAGTTCGCGACGTGTTCCGTTCGCCGAAGTTCGGTGCCATCGCCGGTTGCATGGTGATCGAAGGTGTCGTTCACCGTAACCGTCCGATCCGTGTACTGCGTGAAGACATCGTGATCTTCGAAGGCGAGCTGGAATCCCTGCGTCGCTTCAAGGATGACGCTTCCGAAGTGCGTGCCGGCATGGAATGCGGTATTGGCGTCAAGAGCTACAACGACGTCAAGGTTGGCGACAAGATCGAAGTCTTCGAGAAGGTCCAGGTTGCTCGCAGCCTCTAACTCGCGCACTTCAAGAGCCGCGCCGGGCAGCCGCATGAACATGCGCTGCCTTGCTGGCGGACTCTAAACGCAACGCCCGGTCTGGCTTTTGCCAGGCCGGGCGTTTGCCGCTTTCAGACCTCACGGGTTTCACCGTGGGGCAGTAACAGGTAACAAGACATGGCAAAAGAATACAGCCGTACCCAACGAATCGGCGATCAGATGCAGCGCGAGCTGGCCCAACTGATCCGTCGCGAAGTCAAAGACCCGCGCGTCGGCCTGGTCACCATCACCGCAGTGGAAGTCAGCCGTGACGTCGGTCACGCCAAGATTTTCATCACCGTGATGGGCCAGGACAGCGCCGAAGAAATCGCCCAGAGCATCAAGGTGCTCAACTCGGCCGCCGGCTTCCTGCGTATGCAGCTGGCTCGGGAGATGAAGCTGCGCAGCGTCCCGCAGTTACACTTCCATTACGACGAAAGCGTCGTCCGGGGTGCGCATCTGTCGGCACTGATCGAACGCGCCGTGGCGGAAGACAGCCAGCATCCGGCTGCGGCTGAACCTGAAGACACCAAGGAGTAATCGGTGGCTCAGGTCAAACGTATCCGTCGTAATGTCAGCGGTATCATCCTGCTCGACAAGCCGCTGGGGTTCACCTCCAACGCGGCCTTGCAAAAGGTCCGCTGGCTGCTCAATGCCGAAAAGGCCGGGCACACCGGTAGCCTCGATCCGCTGGCCACTGGCGTGCTGCCACTGTGCTTTGGCGAGGCGACCAAGTTCTCCCAGTACCTGCTCGATTCCGACAAGGGTTACGAAACCCTGGCGCAACTGGGCAAGACCACCACCACGGCGGACGCCGAAGGTGAGGTTTTGCTGGAACGCCCGGTGACCGTTGGTCAGGCGGATGTCGAAGCGGTGTTGCCGAAATTTCGCGGGCAAATCAGTCAGATACCGCCGATGTACTCCGCTTTGAAGCGCGATGGACAGCCGTTGTATAAACTGGCCCGTGCAGGCGAAGTAGTGGAGCGCGAACCGCGTTCTGTTACTATTGCGCGCTTGGAATTGCTGGCCTTTGACGGTAATACTGCGCGGCTGGCCGTGGATTGCAGCAAGGGCACCTATATCCGGACCCTGGTGGAGGATATTGGCGAGCAGCTCGGCTGTGGCGCATACGTGGCAGAATTGCGACGGACCCAGGCCGGGCCTTTCACGTTGGCCCAGACGGTCACGCTGGAAGAGCTTGAAGCGGTGCATGCCGAAGGCGGCAACGAAGCGGTCGACCGTTTCCTGATGCCATCGGACAGCGGCCTGCTGGATTGGCCGCTCTTGCAGTTCTCGGAACACAGCGCGTTCTACTGGCTCAACGGCCAGCCGGTACGCGCCCCGGATGCGCCGAAGTTCGGCATGGTCCGGGTACAGGATCACAACGGTCGCTTCATCGGTATCGGTGAAGTGAGCGAAGACGGGCGCATTGCGCCGCGTCGACTGATTCGGTCGGAATGACCGGAACCAGCCTGCGTAACAGCGGGTTGGCGAGTGTGGCTGTTAACAGGCACGGTCACTACTCATTTATAGATACAGGGATTTGTCCCTGGCCTGTTGAAGCTGTTCCTCGGAACAGTTTCCTGACTAAAAGGATTGCCTCATGGCTCTCGACGTTCAAGAAAAAGCTCAAATCGTAGCTGACTACCAGCAAGCTGTTGGTGACACTGGTTCGCCAGAAGTGCAAGTTGCACTGCTGACCGCCAACATCAACAAACTGCAAGGTCACTTCAAGGCCAACGGTAAAGATCACCACTCCCGTCGTGGTCTGATCCGCATGGTAAACCAGCGTCGCAAGCTGCTGGACTACCTGAAAGGCAAGGACGTGAGCCGTTACAGCGCTCTGATCGCTCGCCTGGGTCTGCGTCGCTAATCAGCGATTGCGCTAGAGGTTGGTGGTCTGTCGTACGTCAGTGGGGTTCCCGCTGGCGCATGGCAGGCTCCCAGCCTCAAGTTTTATCTGGATACACGTTTTACCCTGGACAGGCGTCGGGCCGATTCCCGTCATTGCCCAAGAATTTCGCAAGAAGACAAGTTCCCCAAGAGCCACAAAGAAGGTAGGACACCGTGAACCCGGTAATCAAAAAATTCCAGTTCGGTCAGTCGACCGTTACCCTCGAGACTGGCCGTATCGCCCGTCAGGCCTCCGGCGCAGTGCTGGTCACCGTTGACGACGACGTCAGCGTATTGGTGACCGTTGTCGGTGCCAAGCAAGCCGATCCAGGCAAGGGCTTCTTCCCTCTGTCTGTTCACTACCAGGAAAAGACTTACGCTGCCGGTAAGATCCCTGGCGGTTTCTTCAAGCGCGAAGGCCGTCCTTCCGAGAAGGAAACCCTGACTTCCCGACTGATCGACCGTCCGATCCGTCCGCTGTTCCCAGAAGGTTTCATGAACGAAGTGCAGGTTGTCTGCACCGTCGTGTCCACCAGCAAGAAAACCGATCCGGACATCGCTGCGATGATCGGCACCTCGGCTGCCCTGGCCATCTCCGGCATTCCTTTCGATGGCCCGATCGGCGCTGCCCGCGTTGCGTTCCACGAAAGCACCGGCTACCTGCTGAACCCGACTTACGAGCAGTTGAAGGCGTCGAGCCTGGACATGGTCGTGGCCGGTACTTCCGAAGCCGTGCTGATGGTTGAATCCGAAGCTAAAGAGCTGACCGAAGACCAGATGCTGGGCGCCGTGCTGTTCGCCCACGACGAGTTCCAGGTGGTGATCAACGCCGTCAAGGAACTGGCCGCCGAAGCTGCCAAGCCAACCTGGACCTGGGCGCCACAGCCAGAAGCCACCGAGCTGCTGGGCGCGATCCGTGCCGAGTTCGGCGACGCGATCTCCCAGGCCTACACCATCACCATCAAGGCCGACCGCTACGCACGCCTGGGCGAACTGAAAGACCAGGTTGTCGCCAAGTTCTCCGGCGAAGAAGGCCAGCCATCGGCCAGCGACGTCAAGGCTGCTTTTGGTGAAATCGAATACCGCACCGTTCGCGAAAACATCGTCAACGGCAAGCCGCGTATCGACGGTCGCGACACCCGCACCGTACGTCCGCTGAACATCGAAGTCGGCGTCCTGCCAAAGACCCACGGTTCGGCACTGTTCACCCGTGGCGAGACCCAGGCGCTGGTCGTTGCAACACTGGGCACCGCCCGTGACGCGCAACTGCTGGACACCTTGGAAGGCGAAAAGAAAGACCCGTTCATGTTGCACTACAACTTCCCTCCGTTCTCGGTGGGCGAGTGCGGTCGCATGGGTGGCGCCGGTCGTCGCGAAATCGGTCACGGCCGTCTGGCCCGTCGTTCGGTCCAGGCCATGCTGCCGGCCGCTGACGTGTTCCCGTACACCATTCGCGTGGTGTCGGAAATCACCGAATCCAACGGTTCGAGCTCGATGGCTTCGGTCTGCGGCGCTTCCCTGGCCCTGATGGACGCTGGTGTGCCGATGAAGGCACCGGTGGCCGGTATCGCCATGGGTCTGGTTAAAGAAGGCGAGAAGTTCGCCGTCCTGACCGACATCCTGGGTGACGAAGACCACCTGGGCGACATGGACTTCAAAGTGGCCGGTACCGCCAAAGGCGTCACCGCACTGCAGATGGACATCAAGATCAAGGGCATCACCGAAGAGATCATGGAAATCGCCCTGGGCCAAGCCCTGGAAGCGCGCCTGAACATCCTCGGCCAGATGAACCAGATCATCGGTCAGTCCCGTACCGAGCTGTCGGAAAATGCTCCGACCATGATCGCGATGAAAATCGACACCGACAAAATCCGTGACGTCATCGGTAAAGGCGGCGCGACCATCCGTGCGATCTGCGAAGAAACCAAGGCTTCGATCGACATCGAAGACGACGGTTCGATCAAGATCTTCGGCGAAACCAAGGAAGCGGCAGAAGCAGCACGCCAGCGCGTCCTGGGCATCACCGCGGAAGCCGAGATCGGCAAGATCTACGTCGGCAAGGTTGAGCGCATCGTCGACTTCGGCGCGTTCGTCAACATCCTGCCGGGCAAGGACGGTCTGGTTCACATCTCCATGCTGAGCGATGCTCGCGTCGAGAAAGTGACCGACATCCTGAAGGAAGGCCAGGAAGTGGAAGTGTTGGTACTGGACGTGGACAACCGCGGCCGTATCAAGCTGTCCATCAAGGACGTCGCGGCAGCCAAGGCATCGGGCGTTTAATCACCCCGTCGTCTAACCGCTGAACAAGCAAACGCCCCGACTGGTTCGGGGCGTTTTGCTGTGTGGTGAAAAACCGACGCCAGGCAGGTTGCCTGGCTACGGGGGACGGTGCTAGTTTTAGCCACCGCCCGTGTAGCTCAGTCGGTAGAGCAGCGCACTCGTAACGCGAAGGTCGCAGGTTCGATTCCTGTCTCGGGCAAGATTTTCCCTCGTTATTTCACCTTCCTGCTCAGCTCCTCGACCGTGCGCTTGAGCTGGTCCATCTCGTTGTCCTGATCGCTGAGTTCCCGTTTCAGGGACGAAATCTCGCTGTTGCTCGAGCTCGAACTGGAGCCGCTATTGCGCTTGAGTTCTTCCACCTGCTTGCCAAGATCCTTCAGATCGCTTTCCTGTTCCTTGATGGTGCGCTTGAGCTCGTCGATCTCCTTGCTGCTGGAGGTGGAGCTGGAGCCGCTGTTGCGCTTGAGTTCTTCGATCTGGCGGGCCTGCTCGCTGAGGGTGCGTTTCTGGTTTTCCAGTTCGTCGGCATTGTTCTTTACGGTTTTTGGCAGGTTTTCCAAGGCGCTGGCGCTGACGTTGGTCTTTACGAGTACGTACTTATCGAATTGGTTGTAATGAAGTGCAGGAATGGCGTCGTGGTCAGAGGGACCATCGGAGGAGACTTCAACCGCCGCTTGGGCAACGCCGGCCAAGATCAGGCTGCCGAGCAGCAAGGTCGCGGTAGCAAGACGGGTCGACGAACGTTTCGAAAAGCTGCGCATCACTGGGGTTCCTTGTGAAGTGCCGGAATGGCACATTGCTATGACTGGTTATTCTGACAGATGTTCCCTAGTCCCCTTGGCTTCGTATGCACATGGTTTTTTGTGGGATAGATGTAAAGAGCCGTGTAAATCGTTGGCAAAACATCCTATATTCACTGCCTGCATGAGCACCGCCCAGCAGTTTTCAGATGATCCACGAATGGTTCTGAAGGCCAGGTGAACCGGGCTTCCAACGGCTTCCTGCGTCAGAGAGATCCTTGATGATCCAGATCCATCTTCCATTCCCAGATCAGCGAGAACGCCATGACCGTTAAAGAATTGAGTCAAGAAGCCAGACACGAAGAAGCCCTGGAAAAGTACTTGAAAGAAACGCCGCAACTGCGGGAAGAGATCAAGGACTTGTCCGCCGACGATCAGAAAGACCAGATCCAATGGGCATTCGAGGACGAGGCCGAAGCCCAGGGGCTGCAACCCTGGGAGTTGACGCTCAAGTACACCAGCACGCCTGAAGAATTCGAGGTGCAGCGCCTTGCATTGCACAAGGAAGCGGCCGAGGTGTTGGGTGTGGAATGGGATGAATACTGCGAGATGAATAATCTGGTGGTCTGAAAGCACGCGGTAAAAGCGACACTGTGGCGAGGGAGCTTGCTCCCGCTGGGTTGCGCAGCAGCCCCAAAAGAGGGGGCCGCTTCGCGGCCCAGCGGGAGCAAGCGCCCTCGCCACGGACTATCTTTGTTCCTGATTACCCGGCGTCAGCCTGTCAGAGGCTCAGCCGCATCGACAGATCCACCGCCTTCACATCCTTGGTCATCGCACCGATCGAGATGTAGTCCACTCCCGTCTCGGCTATCGGGCGCAACGTGCTTTCGTTGATCCCGCCGCTGGCTTCCAGTTTCGCTTTGCCGCCATTGAGGCGTACGGCTTCGCGCATGTCGTCCAGGCTCAGTTCGTCGAGCATGATGATGTCGGCACCGGCCGCCAGCGCTTCTTTCAATTCCGCCAGGCTTTCCACTTCGACTTCCACCGGTTTGCCCGGTGCGATCTTATGGGCGGCGGCGATGGCCTGGGCGATCCCGCCGCAAGCGGCGATGTGGTTTTCCTTGATCAGGAAGGCATCGTACAGGCCGATGCGGTGGTTATGGCAGCCGCCGCAGGTGACTGCGTATTTCTGGGCCAGGCGCAGCCCGGGCAGGGTCTTGCGGGTGTCCAGCAGCTTGACTTGGGTGCCGGCGACAAAGTCGGCCAGGTAGCGGGCCCGGGTGGCGACGCCCGACAGCATCTGCAGGAAGTTCAGCGCGCTGCGTTCGCCGGTCAGCAACGAGCGGGCCGGGCCTTCCAGATGGAACAGCACCTGGTCGGGGCTGACCCGGTCGCCATCGCGCACTTGCCAATGCACCGCGACACGCGGATCCAGCTGCCGGAACACGGCATCGACCCAGGCCGTGCCACTGATGATCGCCGCATCGCGGGTGATGATGGTGGCCTTGGCCAGGCGTTCGGCGGGGATCAGTTGCGCGGTGATGTCGCCGCTGCCGACGTCTTCAAGCAACGCGCGGCGCACGTTGGCTTCGATTTCGGCGGTCAGGTCGGCGAGGCGTAGATTCGGCATAACGGGCTCCACAAACAAAGTGGCCTGGATTATAGGGTGTCGAAACCTGCATTTGGTCGCGACCTCGCAACATTTCCTCATTTCCTCGGTCACTAGTTGCGCCGTATTTCGAGCTGCGTCACAGAGTACCGCTGGTGCGGCGGGGTTCTTTTACCCATAATCCGCCTTTCGATTGACGCCATGGCTTTGACGTCATGAGCCGAAGAACCGTTTCAGGAGGCCAGGATGCACAACGACGGGAATGTAGTGCCTTTGCACAAGGTGTCTACCGATCAGGCGACTCGCTCGCCGCTCGCCCGCCTGCCTGTGATTCTGCTTCAGGTTCGCGACAAGGCCGCCCAGCAGTTGCGCCTGGGCTTGCAGGGGCTGTTCGATAACGCTGACGACACCTTGTTCGAAATGGCCGACCGGGCGCGCGATGACGTCGAGCAGAACTTGTACTTCGAGGCCATGCGGGACCTGCGCCTGAAGCGCAAAAGCATCGAGCGGGAATTCATCGAGCAGTTTTTCGAGACCTTCGTCAGCCTGGCCCAGTACGACCTGACCCACGCCACCTTGGCGCCTACCCTGGCGTCGGACGGTCAACCCCAGCGCTCCCAAGACGACCTGGAGCGGCAGTTGGCGGTCGAGGCCATGGTCGCTCGGGTGCTCAGGCGCGATGGCGTGGCGCTGGAGCAACTGACGGCCCGGCTCGGCGTGCTGCTGGCTCGACCGCTGGGCAATCAGCACAATCCCCTGAGCCCGGCACTGCTAAGCGAAAAGTTCTTGCAGGCCGGGCGCAACCTGGGCGTGGGCATCAAGGTCAAGCTGATCCTGCTCAAACTGTTCGAGCGTTATGTGCTCAGCGAGTGCGACCAACTTTATACCGAGGCCAACCAGTTGCTGGCGGCCACGGGGATCCTGCCGGAACTCAAGGTGACGCCGGCGCGTCGGGTCTCGGATCGCCCCGAGGATAACCCCAGGCCCAACGCCGAAATCGCCGCCAAACCCAGCGATGCCGAAGTCGACGACAGCGTGCAGGAAGTGTTCGCCGCCTTGCAGAAGCTATTGATGCAAGTGCGTGGCAGCGTGGCGCCGACCCTGGAACCCAGTGTGCCGCCCCAGCCAATTTCTACCCGTGACCTGCTGCGGCTGCTCTCGCATTTGCAGCAATACGTGCCGGCGCCTGCCGTGCAGGACGAGTTCGACCTGCGTAGCCAGCTCGAACAACTGCTGACCCGGGTCAGCGTCAGGAGTGGCAAGTCCCGGGTGGTCGACGGCGCTGATGAAGATGTGATCAACCTGATCTCGATGATGTTCGAATTCATCCTCGACGACCATAACCTGCCAGATTCCTTCAAGGCCCTGATCGGTCGCCTGCAAATCCCGATGCTCAAGGTCGCGGTGCAGGACAAGAGCTTTTTCAGCCGCGGTAACCATCCGGCCCGGCGACTGCTCAACGAAATCGCGGCCGCAGCCATGGGTTGGGGCGATTGCGACGATCATCAGCGTGACAGCCTGTACTTGCGCATCGAGCAGGTCGTTCAGCGCCTGCTGAATGACTTCGTCGATGACCCGGCGATTTTCTCCGAACTGCTCGCCGATTTCCTCGCCTTCACCAGTGACGAGCGGCGCCGCAGCGAGTTGCTTGAACAGCGTATCCGCGACGCCGAAGAAGGTCGGGCCAAGGCCGAACTGGCGCGCCAGCGTGTCGAAGGGGCGCTGAACCAGGTGATGCTGGGCAAAGTCTTGCCACAAGCCGTGGTGGAGTTCGTGCAGCAGGCCTGGAGCCAGGTGTTGTTGCTGACCTGTTTCAAGCACGGCAAGTATTCCGCCGAGTGGCAGGCTGACGTCCTGACCCTGGAGCAATTGATCTGGAGCGTCCAGCCTCACGACGAGCCCGATGCCGGCCTGCGTCTGCTGGCGATGGTGCCGGAACTGCTCAAGGCCCTGCGTGAAGGCCTGAGCCGTTCGGCGTTCGACCCATTCGCCACCAGCGAGTTTTTCAGTGAGCTGGAAGTCCTCCATGTGCAGGCGCTCGAACGCATGGGCCAGGCAACGGAACAGGTCCAGTCGCTCGATTCGCCGGCCATGGTCGAGGTGTCGGAAAGAATTGTTTTGCGTGCGCCGCAAAAGTCGGCGGGGGAGAGCGTGGCGGTGCATTTGCCGGCGGATGACGTCGGCCTGCTGCAGGTCGACCAACTGCACCTGGGGAGCTGGGTCGAGTTCCAGGAGGACGATGATAATACCCTGCGTTGCAAGCTGGCGGCGATCATCGAGGCCACCGGCAAATATGTCTTCGTCAATCGCACTGGCCTCAAGGTGCTGGAGCACAGCCGCACCAGCCTGGCCCTGGAGTTCCGCCGGGGCGCGGCGCGGCTGTTGGACGACACCCTGTTGTTCGACCGGGCGCTGGAGTCGGTGCTGGGCAATCTGCGCCAGCTCAATCGCGGCAAGTGATCGCGCAGCCCGGCCCGATCACGGCATACTGACGGCACTCACCGTCGTCATCGAAGGAACCTGTATGCAGTTGGACTCCGCGAGCGGTTGGTGCGAGGGGGTGCGTCATTGCCCGTCGCCCAACTTCAATGCGCGCCCGGAAGGCGAAATCTCCCTGCTGGTGATCCACAACATCAGCCTGCCACCGGCACAATTCGCCACGGGCAAGGTGCAGGAATTCTTCCAGAATCGTCTGGATGTCACGGAACATCCCTACTTTGCCGGTATCGCCGACTTGCGCGTCTCCGCACATTTCCTGATCGAACGTGACGGCAGCGTGACCCAGTTTGTCTCTTGTCTGGATCGCGCGTGGCATGCGGGCGTCTCGTGCTTCGAGGGGCGGGAGACCTGTAACGATTTTTCCCTGGGCATCGAGCTGGAGGGCACGGATGATCTGCCATTCACCGACGCGCAATATGTCGCATTGGTGGACCTGACCCGGCAGTTGCAAGCGGCGTTCAGGGCGATCACCGTGCAGCGAATCTGCGGGCACAGCGACATCGCTCCAGGGCGCAAGACCGATCCGGGACCGGCATTCGACTGGGCGCGCTATCGCGCGGCCCTGACAGAAGGGGAAGGACAATGAGTTTTCTGGTGTTGCTGCTGGCCGTCTGGATCGAGAAGTTCTCGGCCTTGCGCCTGCGGGTCCAGCGCGACGGCGGTTGGCTGCGCGAGCTGAACAAACTCGAGGCGAGCCCACGGTGGGTCAACCGGCCTTGGCTGGTGTTGACCTCAATGGTCCTGCTGCCCGTGGCCCTGCTGGCGTTGCTTTTGTGGGTACTGGAGCCAGTGGCCTACGGCTTGCTGGCGCTGCCGGTGCACTTGCTGGTGGTGATTTATAGCCTGGGGCGCGGTGATCTGCTGGCCGCCCTCGGGCCGTTTCGCGACGCCTGGCGTCGGGAAGACCTGCAAGCGGCGGCTCATGTGGCCAAGCGCGACCTGGACATTGAAGCCGATGACGGTGAGCAGTTACTGGAGCGAGTCCAGGGCCATTTGTTGTGGCAGGCCTACCAGAGCTTTTTCGCGGTGATTTTCTGGTATTTCGTGTTGGGCCCGGTCGCGGCCTTGAGCTATCGATTGCTGGCGCTGGCTGCCGAGCACAGCCAGAACCCCGGCGTGGCCGAGCGGGCCGCGCAAATGCGCCATGCCTTCGATTGGGTGCCGGTGCGGTTGCTGGCGGCGAGCTTCGCCCTGGTGGGCAATTTCGTTGCGGTCAGCCGGGTCATGCTGCATGAACTGTTGAACTGGAACATCAGCGCCGCCGACCTTATCGACAAGGTTGGCCTGGTGGCTGGCGAGATCCCCAAGCCCGTCGCCGGGCCGGACGGCATCAACAGCCTGGATCGCCTATGGGAATTGCTGCTGCGTGCGGCAGTGCTCTGGTATGCCGGGTTCGCGTTGTGGACGGTGTTGGCCTGATCAGCGTAAGCAAGGTTGTAGCCAGGCGCTTTTGTGGCGAGGGAGCTTGCTCCCGCTCGGCTGCGCAGCAGCCGCAAACCCGGACAAAGCGATCTGCCTGAGCAACCCCGGGGCCTGCTTCGCAGGCCAGCGGGAGCAAGCTCCCTCACCACAGTGTTTTCGTGGTTCATCTCTCTCGTTAACCTTAAGTTACAAATCTCCCCGCCGATTTAGGCTATACAGGGACAGCGCCCGAATAGTGGCTTTCTGCTGTCTCCGTGCGCGCGCTCATAACAATAAGAACACTACCGGGAGACTTCCTTGTGAAGAGTTTGCTCTGGCCCGCCGTCGCGCTGATGAACCGCCTGAGCTTCGGCATGAAGTTCAGCCTGATCAGCGTGCTGTTCCTGCTGCCAATGCTGGTGACCAACTTCTTTCTGGTGCGTGATTCCTATCGGGAATTCCAGGGCACCCAGGTGGAGCTGCAAAGCCTCGACCTGCTGGGCAGCAGCCTGGCCCTGCGCCGGGACCTGGAAACCCTCAACAACCTGGTGCAGATCAATGCCAGCCTGGGCCAGTCTGGCAAGGCCGGTGATGTGGAGGCGAAGATCGGTAGCCTGGAACAACAGGTCCTCACGCGCCTGCAAGGCATGACCGCCATGGCCATCGAGCCTGAGCAGGTCAGTGCCTTCGAGGCCAAGCGCGACGAGATGATCGGCGCTTTCAAGGCCCAGCAAGCTGAAAGCTCCCTGCAGAGCAAAAGTGCGCTGATCGGCAAATTGCTCAACAGCGCCCAGATGTTCAGCCAGATCATCGCCAGCCAGGCGGGGCTGAGCCGCGACAACCAGAGCGACATCCGCCAGCTCAGCGAACTGATCATCGGCACCACCCCCAAGGTCACCCAGATCCTCGGCGAAGGCCGGGCGCTGGGTGCGTCCTCGTTGGGGCTGGGGTTTCTCAATTCGGCGTCGAGCACCCGCTTCGATGAGTTGCTGGGGCAGATCGAAAAGCTCCAGGGTGAGTACGACTTGAAACTGCAGGACGCCCTCGGTTCCAGCAAAGCGGCTGGGCAAGCCCTTGCCACCCAGGCCGACGGCAGCAAAAGCACCCTGAAAAAAGCCTCGGAACTGATCGAGGAACAGGTGGTGATGGCCGACACCCTCGATGCGCCGTGGCCGGCATTCTTTGATCAGGTCAGCGGCTTGATGGCGCAGACCTATGAATTGAACGAAGCGACCCAGGACTTTCTCGGTGTGCAGTTGCAACAGCGCCTGGAGCAGAATCGCAGCCATATGGTGCTGCAAGCCGTGGCACTGGTGGCGGTGTTCCTGTTGATTTTTTACCTGTACGCCGGCTTCTACGCGTCGACCCGCACCACCCTCCAACACCTGGGCCAGATGATGGACAAGGTGGCGGCGGGGGACATGACGGTCAATTTCGTCGCCCGCAGCCAGGATGAACTGGGCGAATTGGGTGAAGTGTTCAACGGTACGGTGGCGAAGATCCACGACCTGATCGAACAGGTCGGTCGCACCGTCGCGGAAGTCGAACGCCAGGCCGGGCAGGTGGAAACGGTATCGGCCCGGAGCAACCAGGCTGTCGCCGGCCAGCGCAGCCAGATCGAACTGGTGGCCACGGCGATGAACCAGATGTCGGCCACGGCCCAGGAAGTGGCCCGCAGTGCCGCCGCCGCGGTGAGCAGCGCCCACAGCGTGAACGACGAAACCCTCAGCGGGCGCGGGCTGGTGGAGTCCCAGCAGGGCAGCATCGCCCGCTTGGCCAGCGAGATCGACCAGTCGGTGCAGGTGATCAATCAACTGGCGACCGACAGCCAGGCCATCAGCCGCGTGCTGGATGTGATCAAGAGCATCGCCGAACAGACCAACCTGCTGGCCCTCAATGCCGCCATCGAAGCCGCCCGGGCCGGTGAGCAGGGGCGTGGTTTTGCGGTGGTGGCCGACGAAGTGCGGACCCTGGCCAAGCGGACCCAGCAATCGACCGAAGAAATCGAAGCGATGATCACCCGCCTGCACGGCGGTGTCGGTGCCGCCGTCAAGGCGATGGGCACTAGCCACGAGATGGCCAGTGGCACCGTCGGCCAGTCGGAAAAGGTCCAGCAGGCCTTGGAAAATATCCTCGGTGCGGTCGGCATGATCGTCGACCAGAACCAGCAGATCGCCGCCGCTGTGGAACAGCAGACGGCCGTGGCCCATGACATCGACCAGAACATCGTCGAGATCAACCGCGCCGGCGAACGCACCGCCGAAGGCGCTCACCAGACCGAAGACGCCAGCCGTGCGTTGTCCGCCCAGGTGGTGCAGCTCAAGCAGTTGATCAATGCGTTTCGGGTGTGATTGCCGCTGATTCACCGCAGGTCCAATGTGGGAGCGAGCTTGCTCGCGATGGCGTCAGGTCAGCCGACATAGATGTTGGCTGATACACCGCCATCGCGAGCAAGCTCGCTCCCACAGGTTTTTTTACCAGTTGAATAGTTCGCGGGCATTGGTCGTGCTGGCCTCGGCCAATCGCTCCGGGCTGATCCCCATGATTTCAGCCAATGCCTCGCAAATCGCCGGCAAATGCGCCGGGCTGTTGCGTTGGCCAGGAAACATCGCCGGGGCCATGTCCGGCGAGTCGGTTTCCAGCACCACCGCCTCCAGCGGCAGTTTCGCCAGCACCCGGTGCATGCGCAGGGCCTGGGGCCAGGTCGCGGCGCCGCCGAGGCCGAGCTTGAAGCCGAGCTTGAAGTATTCGCGGGCCTCTTCAAAACTGCCGGCGAAGGCGTGGATGATCCCGGCGCGTTTGGGCCCCATGCGCTTGAGGGTCGCGATCACGTCGGCATGGCTGCGGCGTACGTGGATCAGCGCCGGCAGTCCGAACTCCACGGCCAGTTGCAACTGTGCTTCAAACAGCGCCTGCTGGCGTTCGCGGTCCAGGGTGGGGATGTAGTAATCCAGGCCGATTTCCCCCACGGCACACAATTGACGGTGCCCGGCCAGGCGACCCAGCCATTCGCGCAAAAGCGCCAGGTCGTCGGGTTGGTGCTGATCGAGGTACACCGGGTGCAGGCCCAAGGCGGCATGCAGGTCCGGGTCGTTTTGCACCAGGTCCCAGACCCGTTGCCAATTGTCCCGGTACACGCCCAGTACCACCATTTGCCGCACGCCCAAGGCACGGCTTTCGGCCAGCAGGGCCGGGCGATCCGCGTCAAAGTCCGGAAAGTCCAGGTGGGTGTGGGTGTCGATCAACTCCATGCATCAATCCTGAAGAAACGTCAGCCCTGGTGGATCCGCTGCTTGAACGTCCGCGCGATGGCCTGCACGCCTGGCTGGTAATCATCGTTTTCGATGGCCGCCAAGGCCAGTTCCAGGGCCTTGTCGGCGATCAATTGATGTTGCTGGGACATGGCATTGACCGGCAGCGGCAGGAAATCCAGCAACTGCGTGTCACCGAATGTGCCCAGGCGCAGCGGACGCGCCTTGAGCGGGAAATCGTGCAGGGCGTCGAACACCCCTTGCAGCAGCACGTAGGACGTCGTGATCAACGCATCCGGCAGATGCCCCAGGCGCGTGAGCATTTCATCCATCAACTGGCGGCCGCACTCACGGCTGAACGACTCGCCATGTTCGATCAACACCTGGCCCTCGAATCCGGCCAAGGCCTCGCGAAAGCCGGCGGCCCGTTCCTGGCTGATGCTCAGCTCGGGACGGGCGCTGATCAAGGCGATTTGCCGAGGGTGGGTCTCCAGCAGGCTGCGGGTCAGGTGCAGGCTGGCCTGGCGGTCGTCGCTGATCACCGAGCAGAAGCGCGCCGGTTCCATCACCCGGTCGATGGCGATGATTGGGATACCCTTGGCCTGCAATTGCTGGTAGCTATCGTCGCCGGCCGGCAGGCAACTGGCGACGATCAGTGCATCGCAGCGCCGGGCGCGGAACAGTTGCAACAGTTGCCGTTCACTCTCAGGCGCGTCGTCGGAACTGGCGATCAGCAACTGATAGCCCCGCGCCCGTGCGCCTTGTTCCAGCAACTTGGCGATGCGGGCGTAACTGGGGTTCTCCAGGTCTGGCAGGATGAAGCCCAGGGTCCGGGTGTGCCGGCTGCGCAGCCCGGCGGCCTGGGGGTTGGGCGTGAAGCCGTGTTCCTCGACCACCGCCCGCACCCGTTCGACGGTGGCGCTGCTGATGCGTTGCTGTTCGGCCTTGCCGTTGATCACATAACTGGCGGTGGTCACGGACACACCGGCCAGTTGGGCAATATCACTGAGTTTCAACCCGGTTTTCCTTGTTTTTTCGAGTTAGCCCCGACGATAAGGGCCATCCTACCCGATTCAAGCTGACGGTCACCGTCCAAGCGCTTACGACAAGTTGCACTTCAAGGATGAGAGATTATCGAGTAACGTGCCAATCTTTCTAGATTAAACGTTTCAGCAAGCGTATTTTCAAGGCTAGCAGAATTTTTGGTCGCTCTGCCGCGATACCGCCAAAAGCTGTCCTGCAACGCTAAGCTGATTCATTCAAAACAATACCTGGCGCCAACCGGACGCCAAAAAGGAGAAAGCATGCTCGAGCTCACTCTAGAGCAGATATCCATGGCGCAGACGGCTGTGGATAAAGACGCTGCACTGCAATTGCTCGCCGACAAACTGGTGGCCGATGGCCTGGTAGCCGAGGGTTACCTCGCCGGCTTGCAGGCTCGCGAAGCCCAGGGTTCGACCTTTCTTGGCCAAGGTATTGCCATCCCCCACGGCACCCCGCAGACCCGCGACCTGGTCTATTCCACCGGCGTGCGCCTGCTGCAATTCCCCGAAGGCGTGGACTGGGGCGATGGCCAGATTGTCTACCTGGCCATCGGCATCGCCGCCAAGTCCGACGAACACCTGCGCCTGCTGCAACTGCTGACCCGCGCCCTCGGCGAGACGGACCTGGGCCAGGCCCTGCGCCGTGCCGGTTCCGCCGAAGCCTTGCTGAAGCTGCTGCAAGGTGCGCCCCAGGAATTGGCCCTGGATGCCCAGATGATCGGCCTCGGTGTGTCTGCTGACGATTTTGAAGAACTGGTATGGCGCGGCGCTCGGTTGTTGCGCCAGGCCGACTGCGTGAGCAACGGCTTTGCCGGCGTGTTGCAGCAAGTCGATGCGCTGCCCCTGGGCGATGGCTTGTGGTGGCTGCACAGCGAACAGACCGTCAAGCGCCCGGGCCTGGCGTTCGTTACCCCGGACAAACCCATCCGTTACCTGGGCCAACCGTTGAGCGGTCTGTTCTGCCTCGCCAGCCTCGGCGAGGCCCACCAGGCTTTGCTGGAAAGGCTTTGCGCCCTGCTGATCGAAGGCCGCGGCCACGAATTGGGCCGCGCCACCAGCAGCCGCAAAGTGCTGGAAGTGCTCGGCGGTGAATTACCCGCCGACTGGCCCAGCGCGCGCATCGGCCTGGCCAATGCCCATGGTCTGCATGCGCGTCCGGCGAAGATCCTCGCCCAATTGGCGAAAAGCTTCGAAGGCGAGATCCGCGTGCGCATCGTCGACGGCCAGGACAGCGCCGTGTCGGCCAAGAGCCTGAGCAAGTTGCTGAGCCTGGGCGCCCGTCGCGGCCAGGTCCTGGAATTCATCGCCGAGCCGAGCATTGCCGCCGATGCCTTGCCGGCGCTGCTGGCGGCCATCGAAGAAGGCCTGGGCGAAGAAGTCGAACCGCTGCCGCCGCCGAGTGCGCCGCGGGAAACCGCAATGGCCGAAGTCGCGACCGTCATGTTGGCACCCGAAGCCGGCAGCCTGATCCAGGCCGTCGCCGCCGCCCCGGGCATCGCTATCGGCCCGGCCCACATCCAAGTGTTGCAGGCCATCGATTATCCGATGCGCGGTGAGTCGGCAGCCATCGAGCGCGAGCGCCTGCAAAACGCCTTGAACCAAGTGCGCCGCGATATCCAGGGTTTGATCGAACGCGCCAAGGCCAAGGCCATCCGCGAGATTTTCATCACCCACCAGGAAATGCTCGACGACCCGGAACTGACCGACGAAGTCGACACCCGCTTGAAGCTGGGCGAGAGTGCCCAAGCGGCGTGGATGGGCGTGATCGAAGCCGCCGCCAAAGAGCAGGAAGCCTTGCAGGACGCCTTGCTGGCCGAACGTGCCGCCGACCTGCGGGATGTTGGCCGTCGGGTACTGGCGCAGCTGTGCGGCATCGAAACCCCGGCTGAACCCGAACAACCCTACATTCTGGTGATGGACGAAGTCGGCCCGTCCGATGTCGCCCGTCTGGACCCGGCTCGCGTGGCGGGGATCCTCACCGCCCGTGGTGGCGCCACCGCCCACAGCGCCATTGTCGCCCGCGCCCTGGGCATTCCGGCGCTGGTGGGCGCCGGTGCGGCGGTGCTGCTGCTGGCGCCGGGCACATCTTTACTGCTGGATGGCCAACGCGGTCGCCTGCACGTGGGCCCAGACGCCGCCACTTTGCAGCGCGCCAAGGAAGAACGCGACACCCGCGAACAGCGCCTCAAGATCGCCGCCGAGCAGCGTCACGAACCGGCGGTGACCCGTGACGGTCATGCCGTGGAAGTGTTCGCCAACATAGGCGAAAGCGCCGGCGTCGCCAGCGCGGTGGAGCAGGGCGCCGAAGGCATTGGCCTGTTGCGCACCGAACTGATCTTCATGGCTCACACCCAGGCGCCGGACGAAGCGACCCAGGAAGCCGAATACCGCAAGGTGCTCGATGGCCTGGCCGGACGGCCGCTGGTGGTGCGTACGCTGGATGTGGGCGGCGACAAGCCGCTGCCGTACTGGCCGATCGCGAAAGAAGAAAACCCGTTCCTCGGCGTGCGTGGCATCCGCCTGACATTGCAGCGTCCGCAGGTCATGGAAGCGCAACTGCGGGCCTTGTTGCGCTCGGCGGACAGCCGTCCGCTGCGGATCATGTTCCCGATGGTGGGCAGCGTCGATGAGTGGCGCCAGGCCCGGGACATGACCGAGCGCCTGCGCCGGGAAATCCCCGTGGCAGACCTGCAACTGGGGATCATGATCGAAGTGCCGTCCGCCGCGTTGTTGGCGCCGGTGCTCGCCAAGGAAGTCGATTTCTTCAGCGTCGGCACCAACGACCTGACGCAATACACCCTGGCGATCGACCGCGGTCACCCGACCCTGTCGGCCCAGGCCGATGGTTTGCACCCGGCCGTGCTGCAACTGATCGACATCACCGTGCGCGCCGCCCATGCCCATGGCAAATGGGTCGGTGTGTGTGGCGAGCTGGCGGCCGATCCGCTGGCGGTGCCGGTGCTGGTGGGCCTGGGTGTGGACGAACTGAGTGTCTCGGCCCGCAGCATTGCCGAGGTCAAGGCGCGGGTCCGCGAATTGAGCCTGGCGCAAGTACAAACCCTGGCCCAAGAGGCTCTGGCCGTGGGCAGCGCCGATGACGTGCGCGCATTAGTGGAGGCGCTGTAATGGCGAAGATTCTTACCCTGACCCTCAACCCGGCGCTCGACCTCACGGTGGAGTTGGCGCGCCTGGAGCCGGGCCAGGTCAACCGCAGCGACGGCATGCACGCCCACGCCGCCGGCAAGGGCGTGAACGTAGCCCAGGTGTTGGCCGATCTTGGCCATACGCTGACGGTCAGTGGTTTTTTGGGCGAAGACAATGCCCAAGTGTTCGAGACGCTGTTTGCCCAGCGTGGTTTTGTCGACGCCTTTATCCGTGTCCCCGGCGAGACTCGCAGCAACATCAAGCTGGCCGAGCAGGACGGACGTATCACCGATCTCAATGGCCCGGGGCCGATGGTCGACGAAGCCGCGCAGCAAGCGTTGCTGGCGCGCCTTGAACAAATCGCTCCCGGGCACGATGTGGTTGTGGTGGCCGGCAGCTTGCCCCGGGGCGTCAGCCCACAGTGGTTGCGGGCGCTGATCCTGCGCCTGAAAAAACTCGGCCTGAACGTGGCCCTCGACACCAGCGGCGAAGCCTTGCGCGTCGCCCTGGCGGCGGGGCCGTGGCTGATCAAGCCGAACACCGAGGAACTGGCCGATGCGCTGGGTTGCGAGGTGGTCAGCGAAGCGGCCCAGGCGCAAGCGGCGCAGCGCCTGCATGCCCAGGGTGTCGAGCACGTGGTGATTTCCCACGGTGCCGAGGGTGTGAACTGGTTCAGTGTCGGTTCGGCGCTGCATGCTTCGCCACCCAAGGTGACGGTTGCCAGCACCGTGGGCGCCGGCGATTCGCTGCTGGCGGGCATGCTGCACGGCCTGCTCAGTGCCGATACCCCGGAGCAGACGCTGCGCACCGCCACGGCCATCGCTGCCATGGCCGTCACGCAGATCGGTTTTGGCATCCACGACACCGCGTTGCTGGCGTCGCTTGAACAGGGTGTGCGCGTGCGCCCCCTGACAGAACAATAAGAGGGTTCGCAAGATGAAATTAGCCATTGTGACGGCCTGCCCGAACGGCATGGTTACCAGTGTGTTGTGCGCCCGCCTGCTGGACGCCGCGGCGCAGCGCCAGGGTTGGAGCACCAGTGTCGAAGTCCATGATGCGGCCCATCCGGAGCGCCAGTTGTCGGCGGCGACCCTCGAAGCGGCCGAGTGGGTGTTGCTCGTCGCGAGCGGCCCGGTGGACCTGTCGCGGTTCGTTGGCAAGCGGGTGTTTCGCAGTACGCCGGCCCTGGCCCTCCAGGACGTTGATGCGGTGCTGCGTCGTGGCGCCGAAGAAGCTGAGGTCCTGGGCGAGGCCGACGTGTTCGCGCAAGAACCGGCGACTCCGACCGAGCGCGCTCCACGCCTGGTGGCGATCACGGCTTGCCCGACTGGCGTGGCCCACACGTTCATGGCCGCCGAAGCCTTGCAGCAGGCGGCGGCGCGCTTGGGTTACGACCTGAAGATCGAAACCCAGGGTTCGGTGGGCGCGCGTAATCCGTTGAGCCCCGAGGCGATCGCCGAGGCCGATGTGGTACTGCTGGCGACCGATATCGAAGTCGCCACCGAACGTTTTGCCGGCAAGAAAATTTATCGTTGTGGCACCGGCATCGCCTTGAAACAGGCCGAAGCCACGCTGAAAAAAGCCTTGGCCGAAGGTCGCCAGGAAAGCGCGGCGAGTGGCGCCGCTTCGGGGCCGGCGAAAGCGGAAAAAAGCGGTGCCTACAAGCACTTGCTGACGGGCGTATCGTTCATGCTGCCGATGGTGGTGGCCGGTGGTTTGATGATCGCTTTGTCGTTCGTGTTCGGCATCGAGGCCTTCAAGGAACCGGGAACCCTGGCGGCGGCGCTGATGCAAATCGGCGGCGAAACCGCGTTCAAATTGATGGTGCCGCTGCTGGCCGGCTACATCGCCTATTCCATCGCCGACCGTCCGGGCCTGGCCCCGGGCATGATCGGCGGGATGCTGGCGAGCACCCTCGGCGCCGGCTTCATTGGCGGGATCATCGCCGGGTTCCTGGCCGGCTACGCGGCCAAGGCGATCAATCGCTACGCGCGCTTGCCCCAGAGCCTGGAAGCGCTCAAGCCGATCCTGATCATTCCGCTGCTGGCGAGCCTGTTCACCGGCCTGGTGATGATCTACATCGTCGGCAAACCGGTGGCGGGCATGCTCGAAGCCCTGACCCACTTCCTCGACAGCATGGGCACCACCAATGCGATCCTGTTGGGCGTGTTGCTGGGGGCGATGATGTGCGTCGACCTCGGCGGGCCGATCAACAAGGCCGCCTATGCATTTTCCGTGGGGCTGCTGGCGTCCCAGAGTTATGCACCGATGGCCGCGGCCATGGCTGCAGGCATGGTGCCGCCCATCGGCCTGGGCATTGCCACCTTCATCGCCCGGCGCAAATTCGCCCAGACCGAACGCGAGGCCGGCAAAGCGGCGCTGGTGCTGGGGCTGTGCTTTATCTCTGAAGGGGCGATCCCGTTCGCGGCCAAGGATCCGCTGCGGGTGATCCCGGCCAGCATCGCCGGCGGCGCGCTGACCGGTGCGCTGTCGATGTACTTCGGCTGCAAGCTCATGGCCCCCCACGGCGGCCTGTTCGTGATGCTGATCCCCAACGCCATCAACCATGCGCTGTTGTACCTGCTGGCGATCGTGGCGGGGAGCCTGCTGACGGCGGTGGCGTATGCGTTGCTCAAGCGACCTGAGGTGGTAGAGATGGCGTTGGAGCCGGCCAAGGCCTGAGCCCATTCCGGCTTCCCCTGTGGGAGCGAGCTTGCTCGCGATGGCGGTGTATCAGTCGACAAATAGGTTGCCTGACACCCTGCCATCGCGAGCAAGCTCGCTCCCACAGTTGATTTTGGGGGGGCGTGAAATCCTGTCACACCCACTTCACACTCCCATGCTTAAGTTTTCCCATTTCAAGGGAGAACACCATGAGCGAATTCGACCTGGGCCGTCGTCGTGTGATGCAAGCCGTGGGGGCGGGGTTGTTGTTGCCGGGGCTGGCGCCGGCGGTGATGGCTTCGGTCAAGGATCGGCCGGTGCTCACCGACGGTGTGCAGTCTGGCGATTTGCAGGGCGACCGGGCGATGATCTGGAGCCGCAGCGACCGTCCGGCGCGGATGGTGGTGGAGTGGGACACCCGCAGCAAGTTCGGCAATCCCCGCCGCTTCGTCTCACCCATGGTCGATGCCCGCAGCGATTTCACCGCCCGGGTCGAACTCACCGGGCTGCCCCGCGACCAGGCGATTTTCTACCGGGTGCATTTCGAAGACGCCCAGAGCGGTGTCGCCAGCGAACCCTGGCTCGGTCATCTGCGCAGCGTGCCGCAGTTCAAGCGCAACATCCGGTTTGTCTGGAGCGGTGACACGGTCGGCCAGGGCTTCGGCATCAACCCGGACATCGGCGGCATGCGCATCTACGAAGCCATGCGCCTGCGCCTGCCGGATTTCTTTATCCACAGTGGCGACACCATCTACGCCGACGGCCCGGTGCCCGCGCAGGTGACGACGGAGGGTGGTCGCATCTGGCGCAACCTCACCACCGAAGCCAAGAGCAAGGTCGCCGAAACCCTGGATGAATATCGTGGCAACTATCGCTACAACCTGATGGACGAAAACGTCCGCCGTTTCAATGCCGAGGTGCCGCAGATCTGGCAGTGGGACGACCATGAGGTGGTCAACAACTGGTCGCCGGGCAAGCAACTGGACGAGCGCTACCAGACCAAGGATATCCACAGCCTCGTGGGCCGTGCGCGCCAGGCCTGGCTGGAATACGCACCGATGCGCCGGCAAAAGGCCGACGGCGGCGGACGCATCTACCGCAAGCTCGGTTACGGGCCGCTGCTGGATGTGTTCGTGCTGGACATGCGCAGCTACCGCGAAGCCAACGACGCCAACCTCGGCGCGGCCAAACCGTTCCTGGGGCGTGAGCAGCTGAATTGGCTCAAGCGCGAGTTGAAGCAGTCCCGGGCCCAGTGGAAAGTCATCGCCGCCGACATGCCCATCGGCCTCGGTGTGCCGGATGGCGAGGTCAGCCCCGGCGTGCCACGCTGGGAAGCGGTCGCCAATGGTGACCCGGGCGCGGCCCAGGGGCGCGAAGTGGAAGTCGCCGAACTGCTCGGTTACCTGCGCAAGCATCAGGTGCGCAACTACGTCTGGCTCACCGCCGACGTTCACTATTGCGCCGCCCATCACTACCACCCTGAACAGGCCACGTTCCAGGATTTCGAACCGTTCTGGGAGTTCGTCGCCGGGCCATTGAACGCCGGCAGCTTCGGGCCCAACGCCCTGGACAAGACCTTCGGCCCGGAGGTGGTGTTTCAGAAAGCCCCTGCGACCCAGAACACCTCGCCATTCGCCGGGTATCAGTTCTTTGGCGAGGTGAACATCGACGGGCAGAGCGGGGAAATGGGCGTGGTGTTGCGGGATCTGGAGGGCGTGGCGGTGTTCGAGAAGAAGTTGCAGCCAGTTTGACTGTTTGGCTTTAGGTATCTCCTGTGGGAGCGAGCCTGCTCGCGATAGCGGTGTGTCAGTCGACAAAATGCTGTCTGATACTCCGCTATCGCGAGCAGGCTCGCTCCCACAGGGGGTAGTGCCCTGGCAGGGGGCCCCTCAGTAAACATCCCGCCGATACCGCCCCTGCTCGATCAGCCGTTCCACGGCCTCGCGCCCCAGCACGCTGTTGAGCACGTGGTCCACCCCGGAGGCCATGCCCTGCAAGCTGCCGCAGACATAGATCACCGCACCGTCGGCCAGCCATTGCTTGAGCAGCGCGGCCGATTCCAGCAGGCGGTCCTGGACGTAGATCTTCTGCTTCTGATCCCGGGAGAACGCCAGGTCCAGGCGTTCCAGGTCGCCGGAGGTCACCCATTCCTGCAGCTCATCACGGCAGTGGAAATCGTGCTCGCGATTGCGTTCGCCAAACAGCAGCCAGTTGCGCTGCATGCCTTCGGTGACACGCGCCTTGAGCAGGCTGCGCAGGCCAGCCAGGCCGGTGCCGTTGCCCAGCAGGATCATCGGTACACCCTGGGCCGGTAGGTGGAAGCTGCTGTTGCGGCGCAGTCGCAGGCTGATGGCGCTGCCCAGCGCTGCGTGCTCGGTCAACCAGCCGGAACCGACGCCCAGGCTGCCGTCGGGGTGGCGTTCCTGGCGCACGATCAGCTCCAGCATGCCGTCGGCCGGGATCGAGGCGATGGAGTATTCGCGTATCGCCAGCGGTGCCAGCGCATCCACCAGGGCCTGGGCATGCAGGCCGACCAGATGAGCGCGGTTTTCCGGCAACTGGCGCGTCGCCAGGGCCTGGTCGAGGCTCTGGGGCAGGCCATCGACCTGTACGCGCGCGTGGCCGGCGAGGCCGAGGCCATCGAGGAAGTGTTCGATGGCCGACAGGTCATTGCGCGGCAGGATTTCCACCAGGTCACCGGCCAGCCAACTGCTCGGCCCGGGGGCGGTGAGGCCCAGCAGGTACACGCCCGAGCCGCTGCTGTCGGGGTTGAGCAGGGTGCGTTGGCTCAGCGTCCAGTTTTCAAAACGAGGGGCCTGCCAGGTCTGCGCGGGCGCGTGGCCGGTCAGTTCGGCCAGTTGTTGTTGCCAGTGACGCAGGGCATAAGGGTCGCCGCTGTCGACTTCCACCGGCGCGAACAGGGTCTTGCCGCCGTGTTCCGCCAGCCAGGCGTGCAGTCGCCGGGCGAAGCCGCAAAAGTGTTCATATTGGCGGTCGCCCAGGCCCAGCACCGAATACTGCAGGCGCTCCAGGCTCAAGGCCTGGCCCAAGACCTTGCGTTCGAAACCGCGGGCACTGTCCGGGCCTTCGCCGTCGCCAAAGGTGCTGACGACAAACAGCGCGTGGGTGGCGTTGTTCAGGTCTTGCTCACGAACACCGGCCAGTGGCTGGACGTTCACGGGCAAGCCGGCGGCCTGGAGTTGGCCGGCGGTCTGCCAGGCCAGTCGCTCGGCGAAACCGCTTTGGCTGGCGAAACCGATCAGCCAGGCCGGTGCATCGGTCGGGTTGGCGCTCAGGGCCTGGCGGGCGTTTCTGGCCTGGCGCTGCTTGCGGCGACGGTCCAGGTACAGCAACCAGCCGGTGATGAAGAACAACGGCATGGTCAGCGCGGCCACGGTGACCAGGATCCGCCCGACCAAGCCGAAATAGCTACCGATATGCAGGGCATAGACGCTGGTGAGCAACTGTGCCTTGAGGCTCTTGTCGCTGTAGCGGCTGTGCCGACTGACGACGCCAGTGGCCGGGTCGAGGATGAGCTGGTTCAGTGCCCTGTCGTGGGGCGAATTTTCCAGCAGATAGAACACGGTCGCCGGTTGCCCGGCCATCGGCGGCATGCGCACGTTGTAGGCGGACAGGCCCGGGCCGGCGGCGCTGTAGATGCTGCTCCACATCGCCCGATAATCAGCCACGGGAAGTGGACCGCTCGGCGCCGGGCCGCGATTGCGCACCCGTTCCTCTTCCGGCGAATCGGAGAGCAGGCGGGTCACGCCTTTGTTGTACCACTCGTAGGACCAGGTCAGTCCGGTGAGTGCCGCCAGCAAATAGAACAGCAGGCACCAGGTTCCCGCCACCGAGTGCAGGTCCCAATTGAAGCCGCGGCCTTTTTTTCGCCAATCGAGGGTCAGCCAGGCGCGCCAGTTTTTCCACTGGCGCGGCCAGCGCAGGTACAACCCGGACAGGCAGAAGAACACCAGGATCAGCGTGCAGGCACCGGTGATCTGCCGACCCACGTCGTCCAGGGTCAGGACGCGGTGCAGCCTGAGCATCAGGCCGAAGAAATCCTGGCCGGTCACCTCACCCATGAATTGTGCGGTGTAGGGGTTGAAATAGCGCATGGCGCCGCGTTTTTCCCCGGGGGGCGCCGCAAAGATCACCCGCGCGGCGTTACCGCTGTCGGTCTCGACCCAGAGCATGGCGACGGTCTTACCGGCGGCGGCTTCGATCTGTTCCACCAGTTCGGCGGGCGGCAGGACGCCGGCCGGTTGCTTCGCCACCGTCAGCACCTGCGGGTTCAAGGCCCGCAGGATTTCATCCTGGAACGACACCACCGCCCCGGTAATGCCCATCAACGCCAGGACCAGCCCGGCACTGATGCCGAAGAACCAGTGCAACTGGAACAGGGTTTTCTTCAACACGTCGCCTGCCTTGTTCATTTACTGTTCATCACGGCGTGCATTATGCCGTGTGTTATCGAGAAGCATTCATAAACACACCTAAAAGCCTCGATCATTTGCATGAACGGGCAGGCGACGAAATCCTGAGGGAGCGAGCTTGCGATGAGGCCGGTACATCCAACATTTTCGCCGACTGGGACACCGCCTTCGCGAGCAAGCTCGCTCCCACCATTGGATCGGAGTACGAGCGGAAAAAAACGGCGCCTTCCATTTCTGAAAAGCGCCGTTTTTTATTACGCAACAGGGCAAGGACTACGAGCTCAAACGCCCAAACGCATCACACGTAAAACGATTTCAGCGGCGGGAAACCATTGAATTCCACCGCGCTATAGCTGGTGGTATAGGCCCCGGTCGACAGCCAATACAAGCGATCACCAATGGCCAGGTTCAACGGCAACCCGTACTTGTAGTTCTCATACATGATGTCGGCGCTGTCGCAAGTCGGGCCAGCGATGACCACTTCTTCCATCTCGCCTTTCTTCTCGGTCCAGATCGGGAACTTGATGGCTTCGTCCATGGTTTCGATCAGGCCGGAGAACTTGCCCACATCTGTGTACACCCAACGCTCGACAGCGGTACGGGACTTACGCGCCACCAGCACCACTTCGCTGACCAGGATCCCGGCGTTGGCGATCAACGAACGGCCCGGCTCCAGGATGATTTCCGGCAGGTCGTCACCGAAGTCTTCCTTCAGGAAGCGGATGATTTCCTCGGCGTAGGTTTCCAGGCTGTTGGTGCGGGTGATGTAGTTGGCCGGAAAGCCGCCACCCATGTTGATCAGCTTCAGGACGATGCCGTCTTCTTCCTTCAAACGCTCGAAGATCACCTTGACCTTGGCGATGGCCGCGTCCCAGACGCTGATGTCGCGCTGTTGCGAGCCGACGTGGAACGAAATGCCGTACGGCACCAGGCCCAGGTCGCGGGCCAGGATCAGCAGGTCCATGGCCATGTCGGTCTGGCAGCCGAACTTGCGCGACAACGGCCAGTCAGCGGTGGTCGAGCCTTCGGTGAGAATTCGCACATAGACCTTCGAGCCCGGCGCGGCCTTGGCGATGTTGCGCAGGTCGGCTTCGGAGTCGGTGGCGTAAAGGCGCACACCCTTCTCGTAGAAGTAGCGAATGTCCTTGGATTTCTTGATGGTGTTGCCGTAGCTGATCTGCTCCGGGCCGACGCCACGGCTCATGACCTTGTCCAGCTCATAGATCGAGGCGATGTCGAAGTTCGAGCCTTTCCCCTTGAGCAGGTCGATGATTTCCACCGCCGGGTTGGCCTTGACGGCGTAGTAGACCTTGGCGAACTCGAAACCGGCGCGCAGGTCGTCATAGGCCTGGGAGATCATCGCGGTGTCGATCACCACGAACGGGGTTTCCTGCTTGTCGGCGAACGCTTTCATTTTCTGGAAAGTTTCGCGCGCGAAATAATCTTCGACCTGGATCGACATACTTGGGACTCCTACTGGCAAACATCAGGATCAATGGGTGTGAGGGCAAGCAGCCCTCGTGAACGTCCTCCGTATCCCCACTTTGGTTCGCCTACTTCCCAAGGCATGTCGCCGAAAGCAAAAAGGCCATGGGACGCTTGATTCCCTTGGCCTTGCTGTCTCGTCGTCAGTACTTGAGCCGGATGGATCGTTTCCAGCATGGACGTTCGGCGCGAACTTTAGGGCGTGAGGGGCCTGAGATCAACTAAAAATGTCGCGTTTTTGCACGTCTCCGTCGTGCGGCCCGCGACAGCTCATGATGTAACCGACCAGCGTGACAGATTGACGTTCCCTCGGATCGGTTTCACGCATGCTCTTGTGGCGAGGGAGCTTGCTCCCGCTGGGTGGCGAAGCCGCCCTGAAAAGCGCGATCAGGCGGACATTGCGACTACTTCGTTAGGCGCTTTTGAAATACCCGGATGTTTTTAGACTATCGAGCCGTCCGCATTTTTCAAAAAAGACGCGCCGCTCCTGCGTTCAACCAAGCGCATTAATTAGCGGCATAGACCATGGTGCCTCGACGCTTCCCTCAGTTCGTTTGTTGATAAATGATCGGTTGGTTATGAGGAAAACGTTTAGATAAGTTCTATGAACTGTAAGTTCTGACAGTAGGCGCGTCGAAGTGACTACCGAACAATGAAGGCCGGATTTTTCCAGCGCTCAATGGAGCAGGTATTTGGATTTTGTCCAAGTGCGCAGTTTTATTGAGCGGGTTTTTAATGCTGGCCGAGTTGAGCGCGAAGCGCGCTAGGAGAGATCATGTGCAAGCGTCGGGTCATACAGTTAATAAATACGTCTTTGTTTTTGGGGGTTGTATCAGCTTCCAGCCTGTTACAGGCAGATCCAGGCACTGATACCGCCAAATTGATGGAATACTGGTATCGATTGACCGCACGGGATTGTGGAAGCGGCAGGCTGGCGTCTGATTGCTCTGGGCTAATACTTCGAGGTATCGCCAGTAAACAAAGTTATTTGCCGTGGGATGCCAGTCCGTTTTCACATAGTCTTGAGGCTGGGGGGACGGGTATTGCGGCGGGTGGCACATCGGTTTCATATTTAAGAAAAGATGCAGAGTTCAACGGGCTAGGCATGCTTAGGTTCAACGGTTTTGCCTTTACGCCAAACGATTTTGTGGATGAAAAGACCCAGTTCAAAATCAAAGTGCTGTGTGCCTTTCCTATCGATTCCTGGACGAATGACCGAACCAATAGCGGTTGTGGTGACTACCAGGAGAAGGCGAATACACTGGGCGTCGTCGAGGACCATTGCCAGAAACTGAGTATCAGCAATGCCAAGGCGTGGATGGAGCACTATAACCGGCAAACCCGGGATCCTGAGGCGACCAAGGCACATAAATTTCAATGCGGTTTCGATACCACGAAAGACTACTTTGGTACCTATAACAAGGCCGATGCATTCAACACCTTTATCGAAGCACGGAAAATTCTTGCCACCGATCCTGATGAAAAGGGCGATGCGATACATACCCAGACGGAGCTGCGAATTGAAACCTGGCCGGATAATAAATACTGGAAAAGGGATTGGAGCAGCCGCGAACGGGTGAAGTTTGATGCGTTCGTCGCCAGTGATGGTGACTCGGCGAAGGCCACGTATCTGGAACTTCCCATTGCCGCATTTATTTATGAAAGTGGTGTGGATTATATTGACAGAACTACGAAAACGTATACCGCGCGTGATCTCGCACGAGATGATCAACGCCGTTGGGTGGAGCAAGGTAATACTTGGAGGCCCATCGTCAAAATACAATTTCCGAACTCGATCGCTGAAGACGCGAAATTTCTTTACGTTTCCGTCGATCAGCAGGTTCAACCCCCCGTGGACAGTCGTTCCTGCGACAACTACATAGAAAAGATCGAGTGGGATAACAATTATATAGAGCCCGTCCTTGGGAAAACTTCATCACTCAAGATCACGCCTACGGCGTGCGGTAGAAAAGCCGGCGTAGGGAAAACCAACGTCGTCCTGGCCGAGTTGGCGATCAAGGCTGCTGCCCTTGACCCGAATCGCAAGGACTGGAGTTTCGACAACATGGGCAGCAGCATGCGCCGGCAGCTGGCATGTCATCTTGATTCCCCCGACATTGCCGAGAATAAATCGATGTGGAGCCTTGAGCCCGCGCGTCCCTACGTTGCCCATGACGTGATTATGAAGTTGCCAGGTGATAACCGGTGCAATCCTCATTAAAAGGCTGGGATAGCCTGTTGGCCTGTCCGGAATCACGGAGAGAACATGACAAATTTTATTCGTAAAGAATCAAAGAGGATGTTGATACTGCTGGCGGGTTTTTGTCTTTCTCCGCTTTCTTTTGGCGAAGCGCTGGTGGATAAGACCGCGCAATCAGGGGAAGCGACGGCGGCTGCCTTGACCCGCAGCTATTACGACACTGCGGTTAACTGCGGTTCTGCCACGGCTCCGGCATTTTTATGTTCAGGTGTCGTAGCGCGCACCACCTACGCAGGAAACTTCGATCCTTGGGACCATAGCGAATTTTCCAGGACGACCGGTGCGGTTTCGTTTTCCTACCTGAGGGCCGACGCCAAGTTTGGTGCTGCGCCTTGGGGCAACAACGACGCCCGGCATGGCTATATTTTTTATCCCACCCTTCACGCACCACAGGGAAAGATAAGGCCCTCGATCCTCTGTTATTTCCCCTACGATGGCGCCACGGTCTATCGCAGTAAACCGGGCGCTCGAGGCTGCCGTGACAGTATCACTCAGTTTGTCTACCCCTTGAGCAAGCCCTGCAATGAACAGAATATTTTCACTGCCAAGGCCTGGCTGGTTCATTTTCGAAGGGTGGGTTACGGAAATCCTGCCAGTTGCGCCTGGATGGTCAATGATGCGTTGAATGAGCAAGCGGTGGCTAACTTCAATGCGGGACTGCAAGTCAGAAAGCTTGTTGAACTCGATGCCGGAGGCGCTGCGTACAACTTCAAGGATCACAACGAACTTCGAATCGAAGCCTGGGCGGAAAGAAACCCGGCACCGCTGCCTATCCAGGCATTCTTCTGGATCTCTGGCTCAAACGATCTGGAAGCTTCCAGGACCGACCAAAAGAAATTTCATGAGCGCACCAACGGCCTCTTTGTCCCTATCGTTCGGGTCACATTGCCCGCCAACCCACAAGGTCATTTCAGTTTCCAATATGTGAAGACGGACCAAGCTGTCTCTGCGGTTATCCCTACACCTGTTTTGGTCGCGCCCACCGTCCCCAAGGCTTACAGCGCCGAATCTGGCGACCGTCTAAACACCCGCGATATCTATCGAGATGAATATCTCAGCGTGCAATTACCCATCGATGGCATTGCGGCCGCCGATAGCTTGAGCATTCATTGGGGAGGCCGCGTGCCGTACCGTAGCCCGCCGGTCGTGTATGGCGACCTCCCGGCAAACAAACAGGTGCAGATTCCCCGCACCGAGGTGATCGATAGCATCGGGCTCATCGTCCCGGTGAGCTACACCATCACGAAAAGCGGCACCGGTGAAACCCTGGAGTCCGGGACGCGTTTTCTGACGATTGATCCCCAGGCGTTGTTTCTTTCGGCGCCCAGTTACTCGTCGCGGACCGTTACGGTCAACGCTCCAGCTCCGTCCGGCTCGACCTTGCGCGTACGAGCCGTGGGAGAGAGCATTCTTGATACGCCCCACCAGTTGGTGACGGCCGGTAGACCCAACCTTTTTGTTCTTGACCCGAACTGGGTATCGAAAAACAAGGGCAGAACCGTAGAGATCAACTATTCGGTGTTCACCAAGCTCAGTCCGCAATGGTTGTTTTCCCAGGTGCTCCGGGTCCAGTTATAAGCGTCAGGTGGACGCTATTTCGGCGGGCGAAACAATACTGGTCTTGCCCCCGCGAGACTTACCGGAGCTCAGGTACTCGGCAATCGATTCCTGGGTCACTTCGCCAAGGAACACCCGCTCGGCGTCCAGCACCGGCAGCCACGAGCGATTGAACTCGTACATGCGTGACAACAGGATCCGCAGGTGTTCGTCGTAGGCGGCGGTGGCGTTGAACTCGCGCAGGTATTGTCCGCACGTGCCGGTCTGGCGGTGCAGGTCGCGACGGCGGACGTAACCCAGGGCCTTGTTCTCGGCACAGGTGACCACCACGTAGCGCCGGTCGTGTTCGTCCATCAACTCCAGCGCCTCGGCCACCGGCGTCTCGGGGCTGACCGACGGGGCGTTGTCCGCCGCGTCTTCGGCCTTCACCAGCAACAGCCGCTTGAGCGTACTATCCTGGCCCACGAAGTTGCTGACGAACTCGTCGGCCGGGTGCGCCAGCAGCGTGTCCGGGTGATCGCACTGGACCAGCTTGCCGGCGCGGAAGATCGCGATCTTGTCGCCCAGCTTGATGGCCTCGTCGATGTCGTGGCTGACCATGATTACGGTCTTGTTAAGCGCCCGTTGCATCTCGAAGAACTCGTTCTGGATCATCTCGCGGTTGATCGGGTCGACTGCGCCGAACGGTTCGTCCATCAGCAACAGCGGCGCATCGGCCGCCAACGCACGGATCACGCCGATCCGCTGCTGCTGACCGCCGGACAATTCACGGGGGTAGCGGTGCAGGTATTGCTTGGGTTCGAGTTTGATCATGCTCATCAATTCGCGGGCACGGTCGTGGCATTTCTGCTTGTCCCAACCCAGCAGGCGCGGGACCACGGTGATGTTTTCCTCGATGGTCATGTTCGGGAACAGACCGATCTGCTGGATCACGTAGCCGATGTTGCGGCGTAGGGTCACTTCGTCGAGGCCGGTGGTGTCTTCGCCGTTGATCAAGACCTTGCCCGAGGTCGGCGGGATCAACCGGTTGATCATCTTCAACGTGGTGCTCTTGCCACAGCCCGACGGCCCGAGGAACACGCAAATCTCGCCTTCGTTGACGATCAGGTTCACCGAGTCCACGGCCTTGACGTCTTTGCCGTTGCTCTTGAAGGTTTTGCTGAGGTTCTGAAGTTCGATCATTTCAATAATCCTTTTGGGGTCAGCGAGCGTTGCAGCCATTGCAGAAGCAGGTCGGCGAAGATGGCCAGGAGGCTGACCAACACGGCGCCGACGATCAGCATCGACATGTCGCTGCGGCTGATGGAAGCGAGGATGAGCACGCCCAGGCCACCGGCGCCGATGGTGGCGGCGATGGTCATGACGCCGATGTTCATGACCACGGCGGTGCGTACGCCGGCCAGGATCACCGGCACGGCGATGGGCAGTTCGACCATGCGCAGGCGCTGGGCGAAGGTCATGCCGATGCCGCGAGCGGCCTCACGGATGCCCGGTTCGACGCCGGTCAAGGCCAGGTAGGTGTTGCGCATGATCGGCAGCAGCGAATAGAGAAACACTGCGGTGATCGCCGGCATCGGGCCCAGGCCCTGGCCGAATTTGGAATAGAACGGCAACAACAGGCCGAACAGCGCGATTGACGGAATCGTCAGCAGCACCGTGGCACTGGCCTGCAAGGGGCCGGCGAGCGCCGGGAAGCGGGTCATGAAGACACCCAGCGGCACGCCGACCACGATTGCCAGGGTCACGGCGATGCCCACCAGGGTGATGTGCTGCCAGGTCAGGTGCAGCACCAGCGGCCAGTCCAGATGGGAAAAGGCGTCAAGAAAATCCATGGCTTTTCCTCCAGGTCATTGGGTTGAGAGCAGCGAATGTTGGCGCAGGAAATCGGCGGCAACGGCGGAGGGGCTTTCATGATCGACGTCCACGCGGGCGTTGAGCTGGCGCATGGTTGCATCGTCGAACAGTTCGGCCAGGGGCTTGAGCTGCGCGGCCAGTTGCGGGTGCGCCTCGAGGAACGCCTGGCGCACCACTGGCGCGGCGGTGTAGTCGGGGAAGTAATGCTTGTCGTCTTCCAGCAGCTTCAGCTTGAAGGCGTTGAGTCGGCCGTCGGTGGTGTAGACCAGGCCGGCGAACACCTGGCTGTTGCGCAGGGCGGTGTAGACCAGGCCTGCGTCCATCTGCCGGATATTCTTGCGGGTCAGGTTCATGCCGTACTGCTCGACCATGCCCGCCAGGCCGTCGGAACGGTTGGCGAACTCGGTGTCCAGGGCCACCAAGTGATTTTTATCCGACTCGGCCTGCAGCACCGTGTTCAATTGGCTGATGGAATTGATCTGCGGGTATTTCTGTGCAATTTTTTCCGGCAGGGCCAGGGCGAAGGTGTTGCTGAATTTCGACGGCGCGAGCCAGACCAGGCCTTTTTTGGCGTCGAGTTCTTTCACCCGGGCGTAGGACTGGGCGCTGTCGAGTTTTTCCGTGACATGGTTGTAGGACACCAGTGACACGCCGGTGTATTCCCAGAGCAAGTCCAATTGCCCGGTCTCATGGGCACTGCGGGCCAGGGTGCTGCCCAGGCCGCCGGTGACCTGCGCGTCGTAGCCCTTGCTGCGCAAATACTGTGCGGTGATTTCCGCCAGCAGTGTCTGCTCGGTGAACACCCGGGCGCCGAGGCGGATCAGCGGTCTTTCTGCGGCTTGGGCAAACCCTGCGAACAGCAACAGGCAGCCCAGGATCAAGCTCAACTTCTTCATAACGATTCCTTTATCCAGCCAGGCTCAGGACGGGCGCAAGCCACGTTCCAGCCAGAGGCGGCTGGCGAGTGTCACCAGACCGTCGAGCAGCAATGCCAGCAGCGCCGTGCAAGCGGCGCCGAGCAACAATTGCGGCTGGTTGTTCAAGGCAATGCCAGGGAAGATCAGGCTGCCGAGGCTGTTGGCACCGATCAGGAAAGCCAGCGGGGCGGTGCCGACGTTGATCGCCAACGCTACGCGCACGCCACCGACGATGATCGGCACGGCGTTGGGCAGCTCGACTTTCCACAGCACCTGGCGCGGGGTCATGCCGATGCCGACGGCGGCTTCCTTGAGGGAGCCCTGGACGTTTTTCAGGCCTTCATAGGTGTTGCGCACAATGGGCAACAGCGAGGCGAGGAACAGGGCGAAGATGGCGGGCCCGCTGCCGATGCCCAGGATGCCGAGGGCGATGGCCAGCACAGCCAGGGGCGGCACGGTATTGCCGATGTTGAACACTTGCATGAAGCGTTCGGCGCGCCCGACCATGCCGGGGCGGCTGAGGACGATGCCGGCGGGGATGCCAACCATCAGGGCCGCCAACATGGAAGCCAGTACAAGCATCAGGTGCGCTTGCAGGTAGAACAGCAGATCGTCGCGGTAGCGTTGGATCGTATCGATGCCGATCCAGTGGACCAACAGGGCCAGGAGCGCGACGACGACCGCACCCCCGATAAGCCCTTTGCCATAGCGGATAGCCACAGGCGGACTCCTTTGTCTTTCAGTCGGCGCACGCCTCCCCGGGCGGCAAACCATCACGGGTTGCCGGGAAAACGTTCGCGAGAAGCAGCTCTTTTCGAGGCCGGTAAAACGACCGTCAAAGCGAGCCATGAGCGCAGCCTCGTCAGGCTAACTTGCTGATTTTTCAGGCCCTGACGGTTGCTCGTATCAGGGAGGTGGACGCCTCCACGGGGCAAAAGGTTCCCATGTGGGGCAGCATTTGGCCACCCCGGATATGCTCAACGGTTCGGTTCCTGGCACAAGTTGAGCTATAATCGCCGCCCTTTTTTGAATCACCTGCCAGGCGATTTCCCATGACCAAACAGGCCGCCGAAGTCGCGAAACGCCGCACTTTCGCCATTATTTCCCACCCCGATGCCGGTAAGACCACCATCACCGAAAAGCTCTTGCTGATGGGCAAGGCGATTGCGGTGGCCGGCACGGTGAAATCCCGCAAGTCCGACCGCCATGCCACCTCCGACTGGATGGAAATGGAAAAACAACGGGGTATTTCCATTACCACGTCGGTCATGCAGTTCCCGTATCGCGAGCACATGATCAACCTGCTCGACACCCCGGGCCACGAAGACTTCTCCGAAGACACCTACCGCACCCTGACCGCGGTGGACTCGGCCTTGATGGTCCTCGACGGCGGTAAGGGCGTCGAGCCACGGACCATCGCGCTGATGGACGTCTGCCGTCTGCGGGACACGCCGATCGTCAGCTTCATCAACAAACTCGACCGTGACATCCGCGACCCGATCGAATTGCTCGACGAGATCGAAGCGGTCCTGAAGATCAAGGCCGCACCGATCACTTGGCCGATCGGTTGCTACCGCGACTTCAAGGGCGTGTACCACCTGGCCGACGACTACATCATCGTCTACACCGCCGGTCACGGGCACGAGCGCACCGAAGTCAAGATCATCGAGAAGCTCGATTCCGACGAAGCCCGCGCCCACCTGGGCGACGAGTACGATCGTTTTGTCGAGCAACTGGAACTGGTGCAGGGCGCCTGCCATGAGTTCAACCAGCAGGAATTCCTCGACGGCCAACTGACCCCGGTGTTCTTCGGGACCGCCCTGGGCAACTTCGGCGTCGACCATGTGCTCGACGCGGTAGTCGACTGGGCCCCGCGTCCGCTGGCCCGTGTCGCCAACGAACGCACCGTGGAGCCGGTGGAAGAAAAGTTCGCCGGCTTCGTATTCAAGATCCAGGCGAACATGGACCCCAAGCACCGCGACCGCATCGCCTTCATGCGCATCTGCTCCGGCAAATACGAAAAAGGCATGAAGATGCGCCACGTGCGCACCGGCAAGGACGTGCGCATCGGCGACGCCCTGACGTTCTTCTCCTCGGAGCGCGAGCAACTGGAAGAGGCCTTCGCCGGTGACATCATCGGCCTGCACAACCACGGCACCATCCAGATCGGCGACACCTTCACCGAAGGCGAAGCCCTGGGCTTCACCGGCATCCCGCACTTCGCCCCGGAACTGTTCCGCCGCGTGCGCCTGAAGGACCCGCTCAAGTCCAAGCAACTGCGCCAAGGCCTTCAGCAACTGGCCGAAGAGGGCGCCACCCAGGTGTTCTTCCCGGAGCGCAGCAACGACATCATCCTGGGTGCCGTCGGTGTGCTGCAGTTCGACGTCGTCGCCAGCCGCTTGAAAGAGGAATACAAGGTCGAATGCTCCTACGAGCCGATCACCGTGTATTCCGCTCGTTGGATTGAATGCGACGACAAGAAAAAGCTTGAGGAATTCTCCAACAAGGCTGTGGAAAACCTTGCGCTGGATGGTGGTGGGCATTTGACCTACCTGGCGCCGACCCGGGTCAACCTGGCGCTGATGGAAGAGCGCTGGCCGGACGTGAAATTCCGCGCGACGCGGGAGCATCACTAAGCATCAAGTGTGACCCATTGTGGGAGCGAGCTTGCTCGCGATAGCGCTGGATCAGTCAGCATTTATGTTGAATGTGCCGCCGTCTTCGCGAGCAAGCTCGCTCCCACAGGGGATTTGTGTTGGGCACTGCAACTGTGTCCAACCCCCTGCCTCACATGGGGCCTGTGCCAGTACTCAATTTCCCGGTCAGCCGAAACTCCCCTGTGGGAGCGAGCTTGCTCGCGATGGCGGTGGGTCAGCTTGCATAAAAGCGGGCTGCCGGGCTGAGGTCCAGCCCTTTCATTGGAGCAAGTTGCTAACGTGGATCGGCGATATCCAGCGCCCGGTTCGCCAGCAATTCACTGACCTCAATCACTTGCAGGATCCCCATCGCAACCTGTCGACGAGAGCCTTCAAGGTCGAATGCCAGGTCGCTGATCATGGCGTTGGCGGAATTTTTCCGGGTCTAGGCTGGAGTAGGAAGATGTTGGGTCTGATTCTGGTGGGTTGGGTGTGGCTTTGAACATGGTAACGCTCCTATGGGGAATAGAAGCCGCCAAGACCTGTCGCTAAACAGAATGGTGGTGACTGCACGCAGGTTAGCGAACCGGACATAGGCACCCGGCAGACCCGAAGGTCTCCCACATACAGCCGCCATAACGTAATTGCGATGAAATCCCGCAATAAAGCATGGCTGCTTACGTGCCTATGGTTCAGGTCGCTAAACCCGACCGCTGATTTTCAGCGACCCGGTAACCATAAAGTCCCGCCCCCAGGCGCACAAGCGGGCGGATTCTGGCTTAGTTGTAGGCAAAGGCGCAAGGCGATGTAGCCTCGGGACTAGCACTCCGTGTGCCTGGGTATTTGTCTGTAAGGCTCGATGCCTGCCGTTAAAGTGGCCGGGGTCTTCACACCAATCTCGTGGACCCAACCTGGGGGAGCAAAGCTTGCTCGCGATAGCGGTGGGTCAGCTTGCCTGGATGTTGAATGTGCAGGCCTCTTCGCGAGCAGGCTCGCTCCCACATGGATTTCTGGGTGTTAGTTGGTTTGGAGATAAGGCTTATTCGAAACCATTCTGTCGGTCGGAGGCATTTCTCGTGGTTCGGTGGCGTCTTATCTGGTGAACCGGCCTGTTCAGAACTAGATTCTCTTGAGCGCCGTCGGGCCCCGGCTTCAATCCGGAAAAGAAGGAAATGGCTATGAATAATCTGCTACGCATGATGTTTTTGCTGAAGGTGTTGGTGATGCTGTCCCTCGGTTCAACGGTTGCCTGGGCTGAGTGCGATGAGCATGAAAAACATGCATCGAGCGGATCGGTGGCGCAGGGCGAGTTGATGCTTGCCGCGACCGATGCGGATGCAGGCGATCCGGATGATGGCGAGGATGATGATGGTTCGCCAATCGACACGCCGGATGACGATGAGGATGCGGAGGGCGATAGCCAGACGTAGATATCCGACATAAAAAACCTCCAGCCCTGATCGGACTGGAGGTTTTTTATTGCCCGTGGCGAGGGAGCTTGCTCCCGCTGGGGCGCGTAGCGGCCCTTTTTGGGGACTGCTGCGCAGTCCAGCGGGAGCAAGCTCCCTCGCCACAAGGGCTTTTCTGCCTTAAGTGCTTTGCTGCCTTTTAGCCTTTTAGCCTTTTAGCCTCACGCCGCGCCGTCGAGGAACCGCTCGGCGTAGTGACACGCCACCAGCCGGTTATCCAACGGCCGCAACGCCGGCTCTTCAGCCTTGCAACGCTCGGTGGCATACGGGCAGCGCTTGTGGAAAGCGCAGCCGGACGGCGGGTTGAGCGGGTTGGGCAGTTCGCCGACGATCTTGATCTTCGGCTTGTTCGGGTCCGGGTGGATGGTCGGGGTGGCCGACAGCAGCGCCTGGGTGTAAGGGTGCAGTGGGCGGCTGTAGATGGACTCGTTGGGGCCCATTTCCACCGGGCGGCCGAGGTACATCACCATCACGTCGTCAGCCACGTGCTGCACCACCGCCAGGTTGTGGGAAATGAACACGTAGGCGGTGTTGAATTCCTGCTGCAAATCCATGAACAGGTTCAGCACCTGGGCCTGGATCGACACGTCCAGCGCCGACGTCGGTTCGTCCGCCACCAGCACCTTGGGCTGCAGCATCATGGCGCGGGCCAGGGCGATGCGCTGGCGCTGGCCGCCGGAGAACATGTGCGGGTAGCGCTGGTAGTGCTCGGGACGCAAGCCCACCTGCTTCATCATCGCCTGGACTTTCTCCCGCCGCTCGGTGGCCGACAGGTTGGTGTTGATCAGCAATGGCTCGGCCAGTTGATCACCGATTTTCTGCCGCGGGTTGAGGGACGCGTAAGGGCTCTGGAAGACCATCTGCACGTCTTTGCGCAGCTGCTTGCGTTCGGCCTTGTTGGCGCCGGCCACTTCTTGCCCGGCGATCTTCAAGGAGCCGGCGGACGGCTCTTCGATCAGCGTCAGGGCCCGGGCGAGGGTGGATTTGCCGCAACCGGATTCGCCCACCACGGCCAGGGTCTTGCCGGCTTCCAGTTCGAACGACACACCGTTGAGGGCGCGCACGGTCGCATGGCCCTTGAACATGCCACGGGACACTTCGTAATGACGGGTCAGGTCACGGGCGGTAAGTACGACGGCCATCACGCCACCTCCTGGTTCAACGGGTAGAAGCAGCGGGCGAGGCTGTTGGATTTCGGATCGAGGCCTGGACGTTGTTGACGGCAGTTGTCCTGCACGTACGGGCAGCGCGGCGACAGCAAGCAACCTTGCGGACGGTCGTAGCGACCGGGGACGATGCCGGGCAAGGTCGCCAGGCGCTCGGCGCCCATGCTGTGTTCCGGAATCGCCGCGAGCAGCGCTTCGCTGTACGGATGAGCCGGAATGTCGAACAGCTGCGGCACCTGGCCAACTTCCACGGCTTGGCCGGCGTACATCACGCACACGCGCTGGGCGGTTTCAGCGACGACGGCCAAGTCGTGAGTGATCAGCACCAGGCCCATGTTCTGCTCTTTTTGCAGGGCCAGCAGCAGGTCCATGATCTGGGCCTGGATGGTCACGTCGAGGGCGGTGGTCGGTTCGTCGGCGATCAGCAGCTTCGGCTCGCCGGCAATCGCCATGGCAATCGCCACGCGCTGGCTCATGCCGCCGGACAATTGATGCGGGTAGGCGTCCATGCGGCTGGAGGCGCCGGGGATCTCGACTTTTTCCAGCAGCTCGATGGCGCGCTTGCGGGCGGCCTTGCCGGACATCTTTAGGTGCAGGCGCAGCACTTCTTCGATCTGGAAGCCCACGGTGTAGCTGGGGTTGAGCGCGGTCATCGGGTCCTGGAAGACCATCGCCAGGTCCTTGCCGACGATCTGCCGGCGCTGGCGGTTGCTCAGCTTGAGCATGTTCTTGCCGTCGAAGTTCAGCGCATCGGCGGTGACGATGCCGGGGTGCTCGATCAGCCCCATCAGCGCCATCATGGTCACGGATTTACCCGAGCCCGATTCGCCGACGATCGCCAGGACTTCGCCTTTGTCTACGCTCAGGTCCAGGCCGTCGACCACCGGCACGGCGGTGGCGTCGCCGAAGCGGACGTTGAGATTCTTGATTTCTAGCAGTGACATGGGAATCTCCTCAGGCGGCATTCTTGAGTTTCGGGTCCAGCGCATCGCGCAGCCCGTCGCCCATCAGGTTGATTGCCAGCACGCTGAGCAAAATGGTCAAGCCAGGCAGGCTCACGACCCACCAGGCGCGTTCGATGTAGTCGCGGGCCGAAGCCAGCATGGTGCCCCACTCAGGAGTCGGTGGCTGGACGCCGAGGCCGAGGAAGCCCAGGGCGGCGGCGTCGAGGATCGCCGAGGAAAAGCTCAAGGTCGCCTGGACGATCAGCGGTGCCATGCAGTTGGGCAGCACGGTGATGAACATCAGGCGCGGCAGGCCGGCGCCGGCCAGGCGGGCGGCAGTCACGTAGTCGCGGTTCAGCTCGCCCATCACGGCGGCGCGGGTCAGGCGCACGTAGGACGGCAGCGAGACGATGGCGATGGCGATCACGGTGTTGATCAGGCCTGGGCCGAGGATGGCGACGATCGCCACGGCCAGCAGCAGCGACGGCAGGGCCAGCATGATGTCCATCAGGCGCATGATGGTCGGGCCGAGGATGCGCGGGAAGAACCCGGCGAACAGCCCCAGCAGGATGCCCGGGATCAGCGACATCACCACCGACGACAAGCCGATCAGCAGCGACAGCCGGGAACCCTGGATCAGGCGCGACAGCAGATCGCGACCCAGTTCGTCAGTGCCCAGCAGGAATTGCATTTGCCCGCCTTCAAGCCACGCCGGCGGCGTCAGCAGGAAGTCGCGGTATTGCTCGCTCGGGTCGTGCGGCGCGACCCACGGCGCGAAGATCGCGCAGAACACGATCAGGATCATGAACAGCAGCCCGGCGACGGCGCCCTTGTTGCGGGAAAACGCCTGCCAGAATTCTTTGTACGGGGACGGGTACAGCAGGCTTTGATCGACTGCTACCGCGGTAGTTGGAGTACTCATGGTCTTGATCTCAGCGCTGGTGACGGATGCGTGGGTTGGCAAAGCCGTAGAGGATGTCCACGACGAAGTTGACCAGAATCACCAGGCAGGCGATTAACAGGATGCCGTTCTGCACCACGGGGTAGTCCCGGGCGCCAATGGCTTCGATCAGCCACTTGCCGATGCCCGGCCAGGAGAAGATCGTTTCGGTCAGGACCGCACCGGCCAGCAGCGTGCCGACTTGCAGGCCGACCACGGTCAGCACCGGGATCAGCGCGTTGCGCAGGCCATGCACGAACACCACGCGCGACGGCGACAGGCCCTTGGCCTTGGCGGTGCGGATGTAGTCTTCGCGCAGCACTTCGAGCATCGAAGAGCGGGTCATGCGGGCGATCACCGCCAGCGGAATGGTGCCCAGCACGATGGCCGGCAGGATCAGGTGATGCAGGGCATCGAGGAATGCGCCCGGTTCGTCGGCCAGCAGCGTGTCGATCAGCATGAAGCCGGTTTTCGGCTCGATGTCGTAGAGCAGGTCGATCCGTCCCGACACCGGCGTCCAGCCCAGGGACACCGAGAAGAACATGATCAGGATCAGGCCCCACCAGAAGATCGGCATCGAATACCCCGCCAGGGAGATGCCCATCACCCCATGGTCGAACAGGGATCCTCGCTTGAGTGCCGCAATCACCCCGGCCAGCAGGCCCAGGATACCGGCGAACAACAGGGCGGCCATGGACAGTTCCAGGGTCGCGGGAAACAGGGAGCTGAACTCGGTCCAGACGCTTTCACGGGTGCGCAGCGATTCGCCGAGATCGCCCTGGGCCAGTTTGCCGATGTAGTCCAGGTATTGGGCATACAGCGGTTTGTTGAGGCCAAGGCGTTCCATTGCCTGTGCATGCATTTCGGGATCGACCCGACGTTCGCCCATCATCACTTCCACGGGGTCGCCGGGGATCATGCGAATCAACGCGAAGGTCAGCAAGGTGATGCCGAAGAACGTGGGGATCAATAATCCCAGTCGGCGGGCAATAAAACTAAACATCTTCAGGTGTACCTCATCAGCCGGTTAGGCGTGCCCGGCAATCCTTGGGTGAAGGTTGCCGGGCGTTTTCTTGGCTTTGAACGGAAAGTGCCTGCGCGACGATCATGCTGCGTTGAAAACAGGCTCGGAATGCTCATTTACAACCCGTAAACTCCGCTTCCTCGCCTGTTTTCGCCTTGCCTGATCGCCGCTCGGCGACTTTCCGTTCAAATCCTTATCTACTTCACCTGGGTGGTGGCGAAGTTGTTGGTGGTGAGCGGGCTAATCACGTAGCCCTCTACGTTCTTGCGCATTGCCGTGAACATGCGGGTGTGGGCCATGCTGATCCAAGGCTGGTCCTGGTTGAAAATCACCTGGGCCTGCTCATAGAGCTTCGCGCGCTCCTCGGGGTTCACTGTGGCGCGTGCCTGGTCGAGCAGCGCCTGGAATTTCTCGTTGCACCAGCGCGCGTAGTTTTCGCCGTTCTTGGCGGCCTCGCAACTGAGCATAGGCGTCAGGAAGTTATCCGGGTCGCCGTTGTCGCCCGCCCATCCGGCGGAGACCATGTCGTGCTCGCCGTTTTTCGCGCGCTTGAGCATTTCGCCCCATTCCATCACGCGGATGTCGACCTTGATCCCGACTTTCGCCAGGTCGGCCTGCATCATTTGCGCGCCGAGCATCGGGTTGGGGTTGGTCGGGCCGCCGCCGTTGCGGGTGAACAGCGTGAAGACGGTGCCTTCCGGCACGCCGGCTTCCTTGAGCAACTGGCGGGCTTTGTCGAGGTCGCGGGCCGGGTTTTTCAAATCGTGGTTGAAGCCCAGCAGTGTCGGCGGGTAGGGGTTGACCGCCACGGTGGCGTTGCCCTTGCCGAACAGCGCGTTGACGTAGGCTTCCTTGTCGAAAGCCAGGTCGATGGCTTTGCGCACCCGCACGTCGCTCATGTACTTCTTGCTGGTGTTCAACGCGGTATACGAGACGGTCATCGCGTCCAGCTCGGTGACCTTCAGGTTCGGGTCTTTCTTGATGCTGGGGATGTCATCGGGTTTGGGATACAGCGCGATCTGGCACTCGTTGGTCTTGAGCTTCTGCATGCGCACGTTGTTGTCGGTGGCGATGGCCAATACCAGCGCATCGGCCGGCGGCTTGCCACGGAAGTAGTCCGGGTTGGCCTTGAAGCGAACCTGGGCGTCCTTGTTATAGCGCTGGAACACGAACGGGCCGGTGCCGATCGGCTTGCTGTTCAAGTCGCCGGCCTTGCCTGCCTTGAGCAACTGGTCGGCGTATTCAGCCGGGTAGATCGAAGAGAACGCCATGGCGATGTCGGCCAGGAACGGCGCTTCGCGGCGGGTCAGGGTGAACTTGACCGTGTGCTCGTCGACTTTCTCGACGTTTTTCAGCAGCTCCTTGAAGCCCATGCTTTCAAAGTACGGGAAACCCACGCTCGACAGTTTGTGCCAGGGGTGGTTCGGGTCCAGCTGGCGCTGGAAACTCCAGACCACGTCGTCGGCGTTCATGTCGCGGGTCGGCTTGAAATAGTCGGTGGTGTGGAACTTGACGCCCTTGCGCAGGTGGAAGGTGTACGCCAGGCCGTCGTCACTGATGTCCCAGGATTCGGCCAGGGCCGGAATCACTTCAGTGGTGCCGGGCTTGAAATCGGCCAGGCGATTGAAAATGGTTTCCGCCACGGCATCGGCGGTGACTGCAGTCGTGTACTGGACCATGTCGAAGCCTTCCGGACTGGCTTCTGTGCAAACCACCAGGGGCTTGGCCGTGGCGCCAACGGCAACGCTCAGCAGCGCGGCGGCGATGGCGGCGCGTAGGGGAATCATGTTCATCGTCAATCCTCTGCAATCGGGTAATGGCAAAAGACCGGGCGGACGACCTCGTGAGTCGACCGCCCGGTGGCAGTTTAGAGAATGTTGAACGGAATGGTGGTGACCAGGCGGAACTCGTTGAGGCTGCCGTCGGCCTGGTTTTCGCTGGCGCGGTGTGCGGTGTAGGTCGCACGGATCGCGGTGGCTTTCAGAGGGCCGCTCTGTACGGCATAGGACGCGCCGACGCCGTATTCATAGTGGTGCTCACCGTCCATGGCCCGCACGTCGCTATAACCGGTGCTGTTGTAGTGCGTACCGTCGATGCCCCAGCCGCGCGCCTGGTAGATGTTGAACTTCAGGCCTGGCACGCCGTATTCAGCCATGTTCAGGCCGTAGGCGATCTGGAAGGATTTCTCGTTCGGGCCGTTGAAGTCCGACAGCAGGGAGTTGGCCAGGTAGATGCCGTTGGTTTCGTGCAGGTAGTCGAAGTACTCGTTACCGTTCACTTCCTGGTACGAGAACGTCAGGCTATGGGCCTGGTGCGTCAGGCCGAACGACAGGGAGTAGGTGTCGTTGTCGATCTCGCCCAGCTTGCTTTTGCCTGAATCCACGGTCTTGTAGTAGTTCAGGCCGGTGGTCAGGCTCAGCACCGAGCTGTCGCCCAGTTCATGGGTGGCGCCGAAGTAGTACTGGTTCCACATGTCCTCGGCTTCGGTCGCCCACAGGCTGGTTTTCAGGCTGGCCAATGGCTGGTAGGTGATACCAGCGGTGTTGACGTGATCGGTCTCGACGCTGCTGTCACCGTATTCGGAGCGGAACTTGCGCTGGCTCTGTTCGGTACGCGGCGAGTTGCGGTCGAAGGTGGCGATGTCGAACGCCAGGTTTTCGAATTCTTCGCTGTGCAGGCTCACACCCTGGAAGCTGGAAGGCAGGGCACGGTTGCCGATGACGTCGACCATCGGGCTGCTGAAGTTCTGGCGACCGGCGGTCAGGGTGGTGTTGGACACGCGGGCCTTGAGGTTGGCCAGGCCCAGTTTGCTCCACTGGCCCACGGCGTCGCCGCCTTCGCGGGTCAGGGTACGGTTGTTGCCGGCGCCAGGACGGGTGGTCGGTGCGCCGCCGTTGTTGGACGCCAGGTCCTTGCGGTCCTGGTCCAGGGCGATGGCGTTGTAGGCAGCCACTTCGGTGCTGAAGCCTACGGTGCCTTCAGTGAAACCCGAGTTGTACTTGATGATGGTGCCTTGCAGCCAGTTGATCCGGCGGTCGGTCTCGCGTGCTTCGCCGTTCTTGCGATAGGTGAGTTTCGTGCCGCGCTTGAATTGCTCGTTGGCGTACCAGTTGCGCGTGCTACCCGTGACGGATTGACCGTCGATGAAGCCTTTGGCTTCGCTTTGCTCGCTGGTGGTCTTGAGGGTCACCGGGGTGACCGCCTGGCTCTGGGATTCTGCGAAAGCCGTTGCGGTAATGCTGCTGATGGCCAAGGCCAGTATCGCGGTGCTGCTCAGTTTCATCGGTAACGCTCCTTTTTCTTTTTTTTGTGCCGATCCTTTTGGATGATTCGGCTAACGGTTTACAACTCATTCACAGTAGCAAACGTTTGCATCACGCCTGATCGACGAATTCAGGCAAGACGTCTGCGTGAGGGCTTCCAGGGAAGCCCTCGCTGTGCGGCTAGACGGTTATGGGTTCAGGCTGACGCCCGAGAACACGTTGCGACCGAAGGGGCTGACTTTGAACCCTTCGACTTTGGCACTCAGCGGCTGGTTGACCGTCGAGTGGGCAACAGGAGTGATCGGCACTTGTTGCTTGAGCAACTGCTGGGCCTGTTTGTAGAGCACGGTGCGCTGGTCGCGGTCGGTGACGACCTTGGCCTGCTTGATCAGCTTGTCGTAATCCTGGTCACACCACATGGAGTAGTTGTTGCCGCCAATGGCATCGCAGCTGTACAGCGTGCCCAGCCAGTTGTCCGGATCACCGTTGTCGCCGGTCCAACCGATCAGGCTGATGTCGTGCTCGCCGTTCTTGGTGCGCTTGATGTACTCGCCCCATTCGTAGCTGACAATCTTCACTTTCAGGCCGATCTTCGCCCAGTCGGCCTGGAGCATTTCGGCCATCAGCTTGGCGTTGGGGTTGTACGGGCGTTGCACGGGCATGGCCCAGAGGGTGATTTCGGTGCCTTCCTTGACCCCGGCGGCCTTGAGCAGCTCCTTGGCTTTTTCCGGGTTGTAGGGCGTGTCCTTGATGGTGTCGTCGTAGGACCATTGGGTCGGCGGCATGGCGTTCTGCGCCAGTTGGCCGGCGCCCTGGTACACGGCGTTGAGAATGCCTTGCTTGTTCACCGCCATGTCCAGGGCCTGGCGCACTTCGACCTGGTCGAACGGTTTGTGACGGGTGTTGTAGGCGATGTAGCCGAGGTTGAAGCCAGGTTTTTCGATCAGTTGCAGCTTGGGGTCGTTCTTCAAGGCCGGCACGTCGGCCGGACGTGGATGCAGGGTGACCTGGCATTCGTTGGCCTTGAGCTTCTGCACCCGCACCGAGGCGTCGGTGTTGATGGAGAAAATCAGGTTCTTCAGTTTCACCCGTTCCGGCGCCCAGTACTTATCGTTGGCGACGTAGCGGATGTTGGAGTCTTTCTGATAGCTCTTGAATTCGAACGGCCCGGTGCCGATCGGCTTCTGGTTGATGTCGCTCGGCTTGCCGCTCTTGAGCAGTTGGTCGGCGTATTCGGCCGACAGGATCGCGGCGAAGCTCATGGCGATGTTCTGGATGAACGCGGCGTCCACGCTGTTGAGGGTCATGACCACGGTCAACGGCCCGGTCGCTTCCACCTTGGCGATGTTCTTGTTCAGGCTCATGCCGTTGAAGTACGGGAACTCGGTGGGGTAGGCCTTGCGGAACGGATGCTGCGGATCGAGCATGCGGTTGAAGGTGAACAGCACGTCGTCCGCGTTGAAATCCCGGGTCGGCGTGAAGTAGTCGGTTGTGTGGAATTTCACCCCTTCGCGCAGGTGGAAGGTGTACTTCAAGCCGTCTTCGGAAATGTCCCAGCTTGTCGCCAGGCCAGGGACGACGTTGGTCGCGCCTTTTTCAAACTCGGCCAGGCGGTTGTACAGCGGTTCGGCGGCATCGTTATCAGTGGCGGTGGTGTACTGCGCGGTGTCGAAACCGGCGGGGCTGCCTTCGGAACAGAACACCAGGCTGCCGCCGGCGGCTTGGGTGGCGGATGTAGCGGCCAGCAGGCCGGTGCCCAGCAATGCGGATAAAACCAAGGTATGGCGCATGACGCTCCCTCTCTCGTTCGGGGTGTTTGACAGTGAACCGGTGTCCTTCCGGGGAAAGGTCCGGCGCACTGAGCTCATTCCATTGCGTAGCGATGCCGCAGGGCTGGCAAGTCGCCCCGGTGACGACGGTATGAGCCGTGGGCCGGGCGGTAAATGCGTAATACCTGAAAGACTGGTGGGAAAAGGCGATACGTCCTAAACCGACTGCTGTGGTATGCAGTGCTTTTGGATGTAGGCGATTTCCTGAGTCTTGGTCTCGGCAGATAAAGCAACGGCGACGTTGGGAACGCCGCCGTTGCTTGTCTTTATTTGCTGACGCTGACGCCGTAGAAGGAGTTCAAGCCAAATGGGCTGATCTTGAAGTCCTGCACGTTGGCGCGCATGGGTTGATACACCGTCGAGTGAGCGATAGGTGTCATCGGCACGGCATCCTTGAGGACATGTTGTGCCTGTTTGTACAGTTCGGTGCGCTTGGCCTGGTCGGTGGTGCGCTTGGCTTCTTTCACGAGGCCGTCGAACTTCTTGTCACACCATTTGGAGAAGTTGTTGCCGGCCAGCGAGTCGCAGCCGAACAGCACATTGAGCCAGTTGTCCGGGTCACCGTTGTCGCCGCTCCAGCCAATGATCATGGCCTGGTTCTCGCCACCTTTGGAACGCTTGATGTACTCGCCCCATTCGTAGCTGACGATGTTGACGTTCAGGCCGATCTTCTTCCAGTCGGACTGCAGCATCTCGGCCATCAGCTTGGCGTTCGGGTTGTATGGACGCTGTACCGGCATCGCCCACAAGGTGATGTTGGTGCCTTCCTTGACGCCGGCTTCCTTGAGTAGCTCCTTGGCTTTCTCAGGGTCGTACTTGGCATCCTTGATGGTGGTGTCGTAGGACCATTGGGTTGGCGGCATGGCGTTGACAGCCAACTGGCCGGCGCCCTGGTAGACCGAATCGATGATCTGCGGCTTGTTGACCGCCATGTCCAACGCCTGGCGGACTTTCAGGTCAGCCAACACGTTCGGCTCGTTGCTGCCCTTGATCTTGTCCATCACGTTGTAGGCGATGTAGCCCAGGTTGAAACCCGCCTGGTCGGGCATCTTCAGTGCCTTGTCTTCCTTCAGGGCCTTGAGGTCGGCCGGGCGTGGGAAGAGGGTGATCTGGCATTCGTTCTTCTTGAGTTTCTGCATGCGCACCGACGGGTCGGTGGTGATGGCGAAGATCAGGTTGTCGATCTTCACGTCGTCAGGCTTCCAGTAGTCCTTGTTCCCGGTGTAGCGGATGTTGGAGTCTTTCTGGTAGCTCTTGAACACGAACGGGCCAGTGCCGACCGGCTTTTGGTTGATGTCCGGGGCCTTGCCATCCTTGAGCAGCTGGGCAGCGTACTCGGCGGACTGGATCGAGGCGAAGCTCATGGCCAGGTTTTGGATGAACGCAGCGTCGACATCTTTGAGGGTGAACTTGACGGTGTGGTCGTCGACTTTATCGATCTTGGTGATGTTGGTGTCCATCCCCATGTCGGTGAAGTACGGGAATTCGGTCGGGTACGCCTTACGGAAAGGGTCGTCCTTGTTGATCATGCGATTGAACGTGAACAGTACGTCGTCGGCGTTGAATTCGCGGGTCGGCTTGAAGTACGGGGTGGTGTGGAACTTGACGCCTTCACGCAGATGGAAGGTGTAGGTAAGGCCGTCTTCGGAAATGTCCCACTTGGTGGCCAGGCCAGGAATCACGGCGGTGCCGCCGCGCTCAAACTGGGTCAGGCGGTTGAACATGGTCTCTGCAGAGGCGTCGAAGTCGGTTCCGGTGGTGTACTGACCAGGGTCGAAGCCGGCCGGGCTGCCTTCGGAGCAGAACACCAGGTTAGTCGCGGCGGAAGCGAAGGGAGCGCTGGCTAACAAGCCTGCACCGACTAAAAACGGAATGACCGCGTGTTTAAGCATGTTGGCCTCATGATTTGTTGTCATTTTTGGATTTGAGGGCGACCTCGTGAGTCGTCCTGCGGATACTTATGCAGGCCCCATACCCAATGCAAGATCCAGAGCGGTTCCAAGTCTGAAACAGTGGCACGAACGTACCTTAATGTCGCATCTGTGTAACTTCTGACGCATTTGATCGTTTGCGCGTGTTTTTTCGGGGCGATTTGCGCCCTTTGCCGGTGCGCCGCGTGGCTTTGGCGCACCGGGAAGGGGCGGGTTTTACTTCTTCAAACCCACGCCGTAGAGCGGTATAGGGCTGAATGGGCTGAGTTTGAGATCCGGCCCTTTTTGTTTATCGCTGTCGGGGGCGCCGTTATCTTCGGCCCAGGGTTCAATTGATGCACCGGCATTGCCCATAAATCCAGGGTGGCGCCTGGCGCAACCTTTGGCTTTCCGAAGTGGTGCCTGGGGGGGTTGCGTATGCTTCGGGGCGAGGTGGCCTGGAAGCTGACCTGGTTCTTCCGGTCGTACACCGTCGGATCTGTGGGAGCAAAGCTTGCTCGCGAGGCGGCCTGGTAGCCGACCTGGCTCTCCCGGTCATACCCCAATCCATTGTGGGAGCGAGCCTGCTCGCGAAGGCGGCCTAGTAGCCGGCCTACCTCTCACGGATGTACCCGATCAGTTATGTGCGAGTTTGTTCGCGAAGGCCTGAAAGCCTAGGCGTGAAGGATGCTCATTTCATGCTTAAGAAAAATCTTTTGATTTTTCAAGAAGGCCTGATTTTTCGCTGTCCACATTCCATAAAACGTGGACAGTGCTCTCGTGCTGTTTTGGAAATGTCAAAACTATTTACGCGACCCCGTTCTGAGAAGATCCCAGCAGAGGTCGAATCAAGATGGCTATGTCCCGTCGACCACCAAACCCGTGGCGAGGGAGCTTGCTCCCGCTGGGGCGCGAAGCGGCCCCAACAGCAGCGACTGCATCCATCTGACGTACCGAGGCGTCAGGTTTGGGGGCTGCTGCGCAGCCCAGCGGGAGCAAGCTCCCTCGCCACGGGTTTGCTGCGCCAGAAAGCGGGATGAGTCATTCATTTGTGTCGGAAGGATCACCGGCCTTGAAACGAAACATCCCACAGCTTTTTAAGATTGCCGCTCGGAAGTGGGCTCTCTAAACTTTTTACTGTCGCTGCAAAACAGCGACCGGGAGTGGGAACCCGAAATTAATAGGTCGCACCGATCAGCGCATCGACAGCCTGTTTTCCGTCACCGCGAAAGCCGATGCCGACACGCTGTTGACCAGACCTCCGAACCCCTGGCCTCGATAAAAGCCATGGCCGAGGACTTGGCTTTCGAAGTGGAAGGCACGCGGCGCAGCGTGGCGTCAGGGATTCATCAGTTGGTGGAGTTGTGTCAGTTGCTGGTGGATAAGGCGTTGGATCAGTTGCAAGCGCCGGCCAGTCCGGCTGAGGGGTAGACAGGGGCGGTCCACCTCATGGTTGGCGCCACCCGGTGAATGAGGAAGCTTGCTCCCTCGTCATTTCGTACACGTCCGAGTTGTTTGGCGCATGGTTGACTGTTGTACAGAACGTTGTACTATGCGCGAACTCAGCTCCCATCGCTTTTGCTGGATGATTGAGGAGGCACCGAGGTTTTGCCAGGTGTCAGATACCTTGTTTCCCCGCTTACCGGCGTGGATTTCAAGTACTCCGTGACTCAGCGGAGGAGACAAGTGCCCCGCTTCGATTCTGCGGGAAACTCTCAAACCACCAGGATGGCCCTGGTTTCGCCTGAGCTGGCCTCAGGAGGGAATTAGACGATGCATGTAATAACTTTTAGCCAGGCTCGTGCCGGCCTAAAGCAGACGATGGACGATGTATGCCGAGATCATGAGCCCACGGTCATCACCCGTCAGCGTGGTGATCATGTCGTAATCCTCTCATTGGAGGACTACAACTCAATGGCCGAGACGATGTATCTGTTGGGTACAGAGTCGAATGCCACGCGCTTACGCCGCTCTGTTGCGCTGCACAAAGCCGGGAAAGCCTTTGCCAAGGAGCTCCCTTTAAATGTCGGCAAAACAGAAACAGAAGAACAAAGCTAACGCCCGCGAGAACGTGGTAGTTGCATTCGTGCCAGACGGATGGGAAGACTACCAATACTGGGACGCAAACGATCCAGGCAAACACGCGACGGTAAACGAGCTTATCGAGGCATGCCTCCGTAACCCATTCAAGGGGGTCGGTCGACCCGAACCGTTGAAAGGGGATTTAACGGGCTATTGGTCCCGTCGTATCGACAAAGAACATCGCTTTGTCTATGCCTATGAGAATGACACGCTGACAGTCATTTCATGCCGCTTCCACTACACGAAGTAACGCCTGACAAAAAGCCCGCGATTGCGGGCTTTTGTATTTGTGGTGCCTTGAAAGGTGAAGTTGTCGCAGAGGGCCCGACTCCATTCATCTGACACATTGCGGTGCCGGGTTTGGGGCCGCTGCGCAGCCCAGCGGGAGCAAGCTCCCTCGCCACGGGGGTTGCTGCGTCAGGAGGCGTGATGAGTCATTCATTTGTGTAGGAAGGATCACCGGTCCTGAAACGAAACATCCCACAGCTTTTTAGGGTTGCCGCTCGGAAGTGGGCTCTCTAACCTTTTTCTTGTCGCTGCAACTCAGCGACCGGGCGTGAGAAACCCGAATAATAGGCATCCAGCCTCTGTACCTGCATAATTGCCGCCAGCTTATCCGCTGTCTGTAGATGCGTTATGGCGGCTGTGTGCGGGCAGGCTTCGGTCTGGCCGAGTACCTATTCTCGGATTTCTCACCCCTGCACACAGCTGCCACCACTTTGCCGAGTGAGAAACGGCAAGTGATGGTCCTCATCACAAAAATAGGTACAAATAAATGGTTAAGTCAGTCCCCGACCCACCCTTCAACAAAACCAACCCCCTTTCCGGCTTCGATTCCATCGAAGACCTACTCAAAGACCGCGCCGCCGCCGAGCGTGCCCTCAATCATTACCTCAACCCCAAACCTTCTGAACCTAGCACCGACCAGCGCATCGACAGCCTGTTTTCCGTCACCGCCAAAGCCGACGCCGACACACTACTGACCAGCACCTCCGAAACCCTGGCCTCGATCAAGGCCATGGCCGAGGACCTGGCCTTTGAAGTGGACGGCACGCGGCGCAGTGTGGCGTTGGGGATTCATCAGTTGGTGGAGTTGTGCCAGTTGTTGGTGGACAAGGCGCTTGATCAGCTTGAGGTACCGGCCACCCCGGCGCCGTGATCCTCCTGTGGCGAGGGAGCTTGCTCCCGCTGGGGCGCGAAGCGGCCCCAACAGCAGCGGCTCTATTGATTTGGCACACCGAGGTGTCTGGTTTGGGGCTGCTGCGCAGCCCAGCGGGAGCAAGCTCCCTCGCCACGGGAATTTTGTCGCTCGGTTTCGGTGGTTCAGTCAGTGAGCCTGGCTGAACCACCGCCGATCATCACTGCATCAACACCTCAATCGCCCCGTCCGCCGTCATCGTCACCTTGCTGGTGCCCGCTTCCACCTCAGGCGTCACCGACTCAGCATCCATCGACGCCGCTTTCATCATCATTTGCGGGCGCATGTACGGTTGTGGATAACCGTTGGTGTTGAAGTTCAGGTTGACGATTTTATAACCCTTGCCACCCAAGGCTTCAGTGGCCAGCTGGGCGCGGGCCTTGAAGGCGTTGACGGCGTCCTTGAGCAGGGCGTCCTCGCTGGTCTGGCGGGTGGCGGTGGCGATGGCGAAGTCCATGCCGCCCATTTTCATGTCGCCCAGCAGTTCGCCGGTGAGCTTGGACAGGGCGGCGAAGTCGGCGCTTTCCAGGCGCAGTTCCGCGCGTTCGCGCCAACCGGTGATTTTCCCACCTTTGTTGTCGTAGATCGGGTAGCTGTTGCGGCTGCCCTGGCTCAAGTTGATGCCCTTGACCTGTTTGGCCTGGCCGATGGCTTTGTTCAGGGTGGTGCTGACGGCGGCGGCGAGTTTGGCCGGGTCGGTGTTCTGTTCTTCGGTGTAGAGGGTGACGATCATCAGGTCGCGGGCCACTTCCTGGCTGGCTTCGGCGCGCAGGGAGATCTGGTTGTAGTGCAGCTCATCGGCGGCCAGGGCCGGCAGGCTGGCGACGGTGCCGAGGCTGAGGCTGAGGGCGAGCAGGGCGGCGGGGCGACTGAACGTGTGCATGAAAGCTCCTTGGGATGATGCGCAGGGGTTGGTTCCGGGCCTGCGTGAACGATAAGACTCTAGCGTTTATGGTTGGGTTCGCACAGTTACAACTTCTATACAGATGCGAAACGGATGCGAAGGTTGGTGGAGCTTTTGTGGCGAGGGAGTCCCCGCCGCGTCGCCGACGCTGCGCTGTCGCGCAGCAAACAAGTGCTCGGCTTAAGATTGGGTGCGCGCGGGGAAAGAGGCCGTAGCTATCACTGGTGTGTCCGCACCCGCGAGGGAGAGTGGCCGGCACGGTATCGGCGTGGAGTCGTTGTAGGCACAGCAAGCTGTGACCACGTATGAGAGAGTGAATCCGTTCGCCACCGTGTTCCCCGCGCGCCATTCAATCCTGCGAGGAATTGTCATGGCGCGCAAGAAGCAGCAGAAACGATTTGAAGTGATTCACCCTCATTGTGCCGGTATCGATATCGGCAGCCGCGAGCACTGGGTTGGCGTCAATCCCGATCAAAGCGACAAGCCTGTTCGCTGTTTTCCGGCCTTCACTGAGGATTTGGTGAGGCTGGCCGAATGGCTGGAATCGCTGAAAATCAAGGTCGTGGCGATGGAGGCCACTGGCGTTTACTGGATACCCCTGTTCGAGCTTCTCGATTCAAGGGGCTTTGAGGTGTACCTGGTCAACTCCCGTGCAACTCGTCAGATAAGCGGGCGTAAATCCGATGTTCTGGATTGCCAGTGGATCTGGCAACTCATGACCCATGGCTTACTCAGAGGTGCTTTCCGACCCGCTGATGATATTTGCTCGATGCGATCATTGGTTCGCCAGCGGGCCATGAAGGTTCGTGATCAAGCCAAGACCATCAACCGCATGCAAAAAGCCCTGACGCAGATGAATATTCAGTTAGCCAATGTCATCAGCAATATTGCTGGCGTGACAGGGATGAAAATCATCAAGGCCATCATCGATGGCGAGCGTGACCCTCAAGTCTTGGCCAACTTCCGAGACGGCCGTATCAAGGCCGATCACCAAACCATTGCCCGCAGCCTGCACGGTAACTGGCGAGTCGAGCATCTGCATGCTTTGGCTCAGGAGGTGGCTGCTCATGATTTCCTTGAGAAGCAGATTGCCGAATGTGATCAGGCCATCACTCAGGCACTTGATCGACTCCCAGTGCTGAACCATGAGCCCCCGCAACCCACCAAGCCACTGCGTAGCCCGCATCGCTCGGCAGATGAACAGGCCAGCTTGCACCAGGCACTTGTGAGAATCATGGGCGTGGACCTGACCGCGATTCCCACCATCGGAATCGAATCTGCCTTGGTTCTGGCGAGCGAAGTCGGACCTGATTTGTCGCGTTTTCCGACTGAGCAACATTTCAGTTCTTGGTTGGGGGTAGCGCCCTCAACCCGAATATCGGGGGGAAAACCCTTGCCCGGTCATGTCCCCAAGGTATTTAACCGGGCGGCACAAGCGTTGAAGCAGGCGGCCTCTAGCGCCCGCACCGATAAAAGTTTTATCGGTGCCAGTCACCGCGCCCGATTGGCTCGCATGGATACGGCCTGCGCCATTAAGGCTACGGCTCACCAGCTGGCCCGCCTGATCTACGCCATGCTGACCAAGGGACAGCCTTACGTGGCGCAGGATATGGACGAGTACGAGGCCAAAAGTCGTGATCGTCAGCTTAGAGCCTTACAGCGTAAGGCTACAAAGCTGGGTGTTCGATTGGTCGCGGCTTAAAAAGCTTTGGAGAACAAGGGGATGGATTTTGTTTGATGAGAGCTTGCTCCCGCTCGGCTGCGTAGCAGTCGTAGTCTTTTGGGCCTGCTGCGCAGTCCAGCGGGAGCAAGCTCCCTCGCCACAGGGGGTATAGGTAGCTTTAGGGCTGTGGCGCTTTGCCGCATATCTGCCGCTGCACGCCGCGCCTTGGTTATACTCCGTGCGATTCGCCTGGAGCGCTCATCAGGAGAGCTCATGCTCGCCCCTTTGCAAATGACTTCCGCCTCTCGCCAGAACCTCTGGCGCCTGACATTCATCCGCATCCTGGTCCTGGCGGCCCAGGCCGGTTCCGTGGGGCTCGCCTATTGGTTCGACCTGCTGCCGCTGCCCTGGCTGCAACTGGCGATCACCCTGGTCTGTTCCAGCGTGCTGTGCGCGCTGACGGCGATTCGCCTGCGCGCCTCATGGCCGGTGACCGAGTTGGAATATGCCGTACAGCTGGCCTGCGATCTGTTTATCCACAGTGCGCTGCTGTATTTCTCCGGCGGCTCCACCAATCCTTTTGTCTCCTATTACCTGGTGCCGCTGACCATCGCCGCGGTGACATTGCCGTGGCGGTATTCGCTGATCCTTTCCGGCATCGCCCTGGCGCTGTACACCTTGCTGCTGGCGCGTTTCTATCCACTGGAAACCTTCCCCATCGCCCGGGAAAACCTGCAGATCTACGGCATGTGGCTGAGTTTCGCCCTGGCCGCGGCGGTCATCACGTTTTTTGCCGCGCGCATGGCCGAGGAGCTGCGTCGCCAGGAGGAGCTGCGGGCGATCCGCCGCGAAGAAGGCCTGCGGGACGAGCAACTGTTGGCCGTTGCGACCCAGGCCGCCGGTGCCGCCCATGAGTTGGGCACGCCGCTGGCGACCATGAGTGTGCTGCTCAAGGAAATGCGCCAGGATCATAAAGACCCGGCGTTGCAGGAAGACCTCAGCGTGCTGCAGGACCAGGTCAAGCTCTGCAAGGAAACCCTGCAATACCTGGTGCGCGCCGCCGAGGCCAACCGCCGGCTGGACATCGACATGCAGGCGGTCACCTTCTGGCTCGACGATGCCCTGAATCGCTGGCATTTGATGCGTCCGGAGGCCAGCTACCGCTTCCAGTGCCTGGGCAAGGGCACTGTGCCGCGGATGGCGCCGCCGCCGGATTTGACCCAGGCCTTGCTGAACCTGTTGAACAATGCCGCCGACGCCTGCCCCGAAGGCTTGGAAGTGGTATTGGATTGGGATGCCTATGAATTGACGATCTGTATCCGCGACCACGGCGCCGGTGTGCCGCTGGCGATTGCCGAGCAGATCGGCAAACCGTTTTTCACGACCAAGGGCAAGGGTTTCGGCCTGGGCCTGTTCTTGAGCAAAGCCAGCGTGACACGCGCTGGCGGCTCGGTGAAACTCTACCCCCATGAGGAAGGCGGCACGCTCACCGAGCTGCGCCTGCCCCATGCCGACCGAGGAGACGAAACATGAGCGACGAGATCCAAGTCGACGGCGAAGAACTGCCGCACCTGCTGCTGGTGGATGACGACGCCACCTTCACCCGCGTCATGGCCCGGGCCATGTCCCGCCGCGGTTTTCGCGTGAGCACTGCAGGTTCTGCCGAGGAGGGCCTGACCATCGCCCAGGCTGACCTGCCGGACTATGCCGCCCTCGACCTGAAGATGGACGGCGATTCGGGCCTGGTACTGCTGCCCAAACTGCTGGAGCTGGACCCGGAGATGCGCGTGGTGATCCTCACCGGTTATTCGAGCATCGCCACCGCGGTCGAGGCCATCAAGCGCGGCGCTTGCAACTACCTGTGCAAACCAGCGGATGCCGATGACGTGCTGGCGGCGCTGTTGTCCGAACACGCCGACCTCGACACCCTGGTGCCGGAAAACCCCATGTCGGTGGATCGCCTGCAATGGGAACACATCCAGCGCGTGCTGACCGAGCACGAAGGCAATATCTCCGCCACCGCCCGCGCCTTGGGCATGCATCGGCGGACCTTGCAGCGCAAATTGCAAAAGCGTCCTGTGCGTCGCTGAACCTGCGCTGAACAAATGCTGTCCACCCTCGCGACACATCGGGCCGTTGCTTTATGATCGGCCCGAGTTTTCCCTTTATCGAGCCTTAAACCATGAATCAGAACGCTGAATATTCCGCGGTCAATGACGCGGTGCGCGGCCAGTTTTTCCGCCGTGTCTGGCAAATGACCACGCCGTACTGGCGCAGTGAGGAGAGGGGCAAGGCCTGGACGCTGTTGATCGCTGTCATCGCGCTGTCGTTGTTCAGCGTGGCAATCTCGGTGTGGGTCAACAGTTGGTACAGGGACTTCTATAACGCCCTCCAAGAGAAGGACACTGCGGCATTCTGGCGGTTGATCCTGTATTTCTGCGGCATTGCGGCGGTGGCGATCCTCGGCGCGGTGTACCGTTTGTATCTCACGCAGATGCTCACCATTCGCTGGCGGGCCTGGCTCACCGAGCAGCATTTTGCCCGCTGGCTCAACAACAAGAATTACTACCGGCTGGAGCAGGGCGGCTATACCGATAACCCCGACCAGCGGATTTCCGAAGACCTCAACAGTTTCACCTCCAACACACTGGAACTGGGCCTGGGGCTGCTTCGCACGGTCGTCAGCCTAGTGTCGTTCTCGATTATCTTGTGGGGCGTGTCAGGCAGCATCGAAGTGTTCGGCTACACCATCCCTGGCTATATGTTCTGGTGCGCGTTGGTATATGCGGCGGTGGGCAGTTGGCTGACGCACTTGATCGGCCGTCGCCTGATCGGCCTGAATAACAACCAGCAGCGTTTCGAAGCCGACCTGCGTTTTTCCATGGTGCGGGTGCGCGAGAACGCCGAGAGCATCGCGCTGTATGGCGGCGAGCCCAACGAGAATCGTCGCCTGAGCGGTCGTTTCGGCCTGGTCTGGCACAACTTCTGGGACATCATGCGGGTGTCCAAGCGCCTGACGTTCTTCACGTCCGGCTACGGCCAGATCGCGATCATCTTCCCGTTCATCGTCGCCGCGCCGCGTTATTTCGCGGGCAAGATCCAGCTGGGCGAGCTTATGCAGATCAACTCCGCGTTCGGTAACGTGCAGGAGAACTTCAGTTGGTTCATCACCGCCTACGCCAACCTCGCCGCGTGGCGCGCCACCTGTGACCGTCTGCTGAGTTTCCGCCAGGCGATGAGTGACAACGAAGACCGCGTGCCGGCCATCGATGTGCAGAACCAGGGCGACGCGTTGGCGGTCCGCAACCTCGGGTTGGACCTGGCTGACGGGCGTCATCTGCTCGACAACGCCGATATGAATGTGGAACCTGGCGAGCGGGTCATGCTCAGCGGTCGTTCCGGCAGCGGCAAATCCACCCTGTTGCGCGCGATGGGGCATTTGTGGCCTGCGGGGCACGGGACGATCCGGCTTCCGGCGGCGCGCTATTTGTTCCTGCCGCAAAAACCCTACCTGCCGATTGGCAGCCTGCGGGAAGTATTGAGTTATCCACAGGCCGGCGATGTCTACCCCAACGAACGTTATGCACAGGTGCTGGAAACCTGCCGCCTGCCGCACCTGATCCCGCGCCTGGACGAAAGCAACCACTGGCAGCGCATGCTCTCGCCTGGCGAGCAACAACGCCTGGCCTTTGCCCGCGCATTGCTTTATGCACCGCTTTGGTTGTACATGGACGAAGCGACCTCGGCGATGGATGAAGAAGACGAGGCGACGCTGTATCAGGCGCTTATCGACCAGCTGCCGGGCCTGAGCATTGTCAGCGTTGGTCACCGAAGCAGTTTGAAACGGTTCCATCCGCGACATGTGCGTATCGAAAATGGCCAACTGGTGGAGCGCACCGTAACCGCATAAACACCACAAAACCTGTGGGAGCGGGCTTGCTCGCGAAGCAGCCGACTCGGTGCCAGCACCCGACTCGCCACTGCACCCCCGGTGATCGTACAACCACGTTGCGCTATGATGTTGTCATTCAGCCGCTTGCCGAGACACAGACACAATGGAAAACCCGATCGACGTACCCCGCCTTCCCCGCAAGCGCCGCAGCCTGGCGCAGGAGCTGGTGACGGTGCTGACCGAGCAGATTCGCGACGGTCTGCTCAAGCGCGGTGATAAATTGCCCACCGAGTCGGCGATCATGGAAGCCCATGGCGTCAGCCGCACCGTGGTGCGCGAGGCGATTTCCCGGTTGCAGGCGGCCGGCCAGGTGGAAACTCGCCATGGCATCGGCACCTTCGTGCTGGACACGCCCAGCCCGAGCGGTTTCCGCATCGACCCGGCCACCGTGGTTACCTTGCGGGACGTGTTGGCGATCTTGGAATTGCGCATCAGCCTGGAAGTGGAATCCGCCGGGCTCGCGGCGCAGCGTCGCAGCGACGAGCAACTGGCGACGATGCGTGCCGCCCTCGACGCCTTGCAGGAAAGCGCCGCCCATGCCAGCGACGCGGTGGCCTCGGACTTCGCCTTCCACCTGGAAATCGCCCTGTCCACCGGCAACCGCTACTTCACCGACATCATGACCCACTTGGGCACCAGCATCATCCCGCGTACCCGGCTGAACTCGGCGCGCCTGGCCCACGACGACCACCAGCACTACATGGACCGCCTGAGCCGTGAGCACGAGGAAATCTACGAAGCCATCGCCCGCCAGGACTCCGACGCCGCCCGTGCGGCCATGCGCTTGCACCTGACCAACAGCCGGGAAAGGCTGCGCCAGGCCCATGAAGAGGCGCAGGCGCAGGGCTGAATCGCATACTGCTCTGGCGGCATGATTGCTTGTGTGGCGAGGGAGCTTGCTCCCGCTCGACTGCGAAGCAGTCGCCGCCTTGTTAAGAGCGATTGGTCGAAAGAGCTGAGGGGTCGCTTCGCCCGAGGCGTCGGACCAGCCCAGCGGGAGCAAGCTCCCTCGCCACAGGAAATCCCCTCGCCACAGCGGAGCGGTGTCCGGCTTTGTATCCGTGTGCCCGTCTGGACCTACGGCCGGGCCTCGCACGGCCATACGTGGGTTAGGGCCCCATGCCGTAACGGCGCCTACTGGCAGCGTTGACAGTGACGACGAGCGGTCCTGATGCTCGTCCGGCAAGTTTCATCCGTCTTCCAATCTCCTCCAAAGCCCCGGTTTGCAAGGCTGCAAGGCGATTTCCCCTGGGCCAGGCCCCGACAAAAGACGAAATGCAGTTGACGTTCACATTTTAAGTTGTACGATGACCTACAACTTCACATGAAGCTGAACCGTTTCCTACAACACAACATTTGCGTCCAGGGTGTTCGAATAATGAATCCACAAGAACTGAAGTCCATCCTCTCGTCTGGCCTGCTGTCGTTCCCGGTCACCGATTTCACTGCCAATGGCGATTTCAATCGCGACAGCTACATCAAGCGCCTTGAGTGGCTGGCCCCGTACGGCGCCTCTGCACTGTTCGCAGCGGGCGGCACCGGTGAATTCTTCTCCCTGGCCGCCAGCGAGTATTCCCAAGTCATCAAGACGGCTGTCGATACCTGCGCCACCAGCGTGCCAATCCTCGCCGGCGTCGGCGGTGCCACCCGCCAGGCCATCGAGTACGCTCAAGAAGCCGAGCGCCTGGGTGCCAAGGGCCTGTTGCTGCTGCCGCACTACCTGACCGAAGCCAGCCAGGACGGCGTTGCCGCCCACGTTGAAGCCGTGTGCAAATCGGTAAAAATCGGCGTGGTGGTGTACAACCGCAACGTTTGCCGCCTGAACGCCGCTCAGCTGGAGCAACTGGCCGAGCGCTGCCCGAACCTGATCGGCTACAAGGATGGCCTGGGCGATATCGAACTGATGGTGTCGATCCGTCGTCGCCTCGGCGATCGTTTCAGCTACCTGGGCGGCCTGCCGACCGCTGAAGTCTACGCTGCGGCCTACAAGGCCCTGGGCGTGCCGGTCTACTCCTCGGCGGTGTTCAACTTCATCCCGAAAACCGCGATGGACTTCTACCACGCCATTGCCCGCGAAGATCACGCCACTGTCGGCAAGATCATCGACGACTTCTTCCTGCCTTACCTGGACATCCGCAACCGCAAGGCTGGTTACGCGGTGAGCATCGTCAAGGCCGGTGCGAAGATCGTTGGCTATGACGCGGGCCCTGTGCGCACGCCGCTGACCGACCTGCTGCCAGAAGAATACGAAGCCCTGGCCGCGCTGATCGACAAGCAAGGCAAGCAGTAACAGACCCGACAAGGCCGCTGAGCAATCAGCGGCTTTTTGCGTAAGGCTTGATCGTTTCCGCGCATCGCGTGGAAATGCAGCCAGGGACGCACTGCGTTCCTAGACAGCTTTTGTGAGAGGAGAAGCTCCGTGGCAGATGCAAAGCGTTTCGATAACTACATCAACGGTGAGTGGGTGGCCGGTGCTGACTATTGCACCAACATCAACCCGTCTGACTTGTCCGATGTCATCGGTGAATACGCCAAGGCTGACGCAGCGCAAGTCAACGCCGCCATCGAAGCCGCCCGCGCCGCGTTCCCGGCCTGGTCGACCTCGGGCATCCAGGCCCGCCATGATGCGCTGGACAAAGTCGGCACCGAGATCCTCGCCCGTCGGGAAGAACTCGGCCAACTGCTGGCCCGGGAAGAGGGCAAGACCCTGCCCGAGGCCATCGGTGAAGTGACCCGCGCCGGCAACATTTTCAAATTTTTCGCCGGTGAATGCCTGCGCCTGTCCGGCGACTACGTGCCGTCGGTGCGCCCGGGCGTCAACGTCGAAGTGACCCGCGAAGCCCTCGGCGTGGTTGGCCTGATCACCCCGTGGAACTTCCCGATCGCCATTCCTGCATGGAAAATCGCCCCGGCCCTGGCCTACGGCAACTGCGTGGTGATCAAGCCCGCCGAATTGGTACCGGGCTGCGCCTGGGCCCTGGCCGAGATCATTTCCCGTGCCGGTTTCCCGGCCGGTGCGTTCAACCTGGTGATGGGCAGCGGCCGCGTGGTCGGTGACATCCTGGTCAACAGCCCGAAAGTCGACGGCATCAGCTTCACCGGTTCCGTGGGCGTAGGCCGCCAGATCGCTGTCAACTGCGTGGCGCGCCAGGCCAAGGTGCAGTTGGAAATGGGCGGCAAGAACCCGCAAATCATCCTCGACGACGCCGACCTCAAGCAGGCCGTCGAACTGGCGGTGCAGAGCGCGTTCTACTCCACCGGCCAGCGTTGCACGGCCTCCAGTCGCCTGATCGTCACCGCCGGCATCCACGACAAGTTCGTCGAGGCCATGGCCGAGCGCATGCAGTCGATCAAGGTCGGTCATGCGCTGAAAGCTGGCACCGACATTGGCCCGGTGGTTTCCGAAGCCCAGCTCAGCCAGGATTTGAAGTACATCGACATCGGCCAGAGCGAAGGTGCGCGGCTAGTCAGCGGTGGCGGCCTGGTGACGTGCGACACCGAAGGTTATTTCCTGGCGCCGACTCTGTTCGCCGACAGCGAAGCCTCGATGCGCATCAGCCGCGAAGAGATCTTCGGCCCGGTGGCCAACGTCGTGCGCGTGGCCGACTACGAGGCGGCGCTGGCGATGGCCAACGACACCGAGTTCGGTCTGTCGGCTGGTATTGCTACCACCTCGCTGAAGTACGCCAACCACTTCAAGCGCCATTCCCAGGCGGGCATGGTGATGGTCAACCTGCCAACCGCCGGCGTGGATTACCACGTGCCATTCGGCGGGCGCAAAGGTTCGTCCTATGGTTCGCGTGAGCAAGGTCGCTACGCGCAAGAGTTCTACACCGTGGTGAAGACCGCTTATATCGGCTCCTGATACACCGCAACACACCTGTAGGAGCTGCCGAAGGCTGCGATCTTTTGACTTTCGCTTGGAGCTCAAGTGTCTGGGGCAAGATCGCAGCCTCGTTGCACTCGACAGCTCCTACAGGGCTTAACACAACATTTACCCGCATAAAAATAAATAGTGGGAGTACTGTTACATGCAAGAGACCAAGCCGACCCGCGTCCGCTATTTGATCCTGCTCATGCTGTTTTTGGTGACGACGATCAACTATGCCGACCGCGCCACCATCGCAATTGCTGGCTCCAGCCTGCAAAAAGACCTCGGCATCGATGCCGTCACCCTCGGTTATATCTTCTCCGCTTTCGGCTGGGCCTACGTGGCCGGGCAGATTCCCGGCGGCTGGCTGCTCGACCGTTTCGGCTCGAAAAAAATCTATGCCTTGAGCATTTTCACCTGGTCGCTGTTCACCGTGCTGCAGGGCTATGTCGGTGAATTCGGCGTGTCCACGGCCGTGGTTGCGCTGTTCATGCTGCGCTTTTTGGTGGGGTTGGCCGAAGCGCCTTCGTTCCCGGGCAACGCCCGGATCGTCGCCGCCTGGTTCCCTACCGCAGAACGCGGCACCGCCTCGGCGATCTTCAACTCGGCGCAGTATTTCGCCACCGTGTTGTTCGCACCGCTGATGGGCTGGATCGTCTACCGCTTCGGCTGGCAGCACGTGTTCATCGTGATGGGCGTGATCGGCATCGTGTTCTCGTTGATCTGGTTGAAAGTGATCTACAGTCCGCGTCAGCACCCGATGATCAACGAGGCCGAGTTCAATCACATCGCTGCCAACGGCGCGATGGTCGACATGGACCAGGACAAGGGCAAGGATAAAAAAACCGACGGTCCGAAGTGGGATTACATCCGCCAACTGCTGACCAACCGCATGATGCTCGGCGTATACCTGGGCCAGTACTGCATCAACGGCATCACCTACTTCTTCCTGACTTGGTTCCCGGTGTACCTGGTGCAGGAACGCGGCATGACCATCCTCAAGGCCGGTTTCATCGCCTCCTTGCCGGCCATCTGCGGGTTTATCGGTGGCGTCCTCGGCGGGGTGATTTCCGACTACCTGCTGCGCAAAGGCCACTCGCTGACCTTCGCCCGCAAGGCGCCGATCATCGCCGGCCTGCTGGTGTCGAGCAGCATCGTGGCGTGCAACTACGTCGACATCGAATGGATGGTGGTGGGCTTCATGGCCCTGGCGTTCTTCGGTAAAGGCGTCGGCGCACTGGGCTGGGCGGTGGTGTCCGACACCTCGCCAAAACAGATCGCCGGCTTGAGCGGCGGCCTGTTCAACACCTTCGGCAACCTGGCGTCGATCACTACGCCAATCGTCATCGGCTACATCATCAGTTCCACCGGTTCGTTCAAATGGGCGCTGGTGTTCGTCGGTTGCAACGCGCTGATGGCGGTGTTCAGCTACCTGGTCATCGTGGGCCCGATCAAGCGTGTGGTGCTCAAGGAACCCACGGCCAAGGATGCCGATATCTCCAGCCTGTCTGAAGCCAAATCCTGAGGAATGGCGTCCATGAATCTGATTGAACATGCCGATTCGCCCCGTTACATCCGCTTGCACGAGCGGGACAACGTGGTGATCGTCGTCAACGACCAGGGCGTACCGGCCGGGACCGAATTCCCGGACGGCCTGGTCACCGTCGACTTCGTGCCGCAGAGCCACAAGGTTACCCTGGTGGACATTCCCGAGGGCGGCGAGGTGATTCGCTACGGCCAGGTCATCGGCTACGCGCTGCAACCGATCCCTCGCGGCAGTTGGGTCAAGGAAGACCAGTTGCGCATGCCTACCGCGCCGCCACTGGACAGCTTGCCGTTGTCCACCGACGTGCCGGTGGCCGATGCGCCGCTGGAGGGCTACACCTTCGAGGGTTACCGCAACGCCGACGGCACCGTCGGCACGCGCAACATCCTCGGTATCACCACCACGGTGCAGTGCGTGACCGGTGTGCTGGACCATGCGGTCAAGCGCATCAAGGACGAACTGCTGCCCAAGTACCCGAACGTCGATGACGTGGTGGCGCTGACCCACAGCTATGGCTGTGGCGTGGCGATCACCGCCACCGATGCCTACATCCCGATTCGCACCGTGCGCAACCTGGCGCGCAACCCGAACCTGGGGGGCGAAGCGCTGGTGATCAGCCTGGGCTGCGAGAAATTGCAGGCCGGGCAGGTGATGCATGAAGGCGACAGTTCGGTGGACCTCAGCGAGCCGTGGCTGTATCGCTTGCAGGATTCCAGTCACGGTTTCACCGAGATGATCGAACAGATCATGGAACTGGCCGAGACGCGCCTGAAGAAACTCGACCAGCGCCGTCGCGAAACCGTACCCGCCTCGGAGCTGATCCTGGGCATGCAGTGCGGCGGCAGCGATGCGTTTTCCGGTATCACCGCCAACCCGGCCCTAGGCTATGCCTCGGACCTGTTGCTGCGGGCTGGCGCGACGGTGATGTTTTCCGAAGTCACCGAAGTACGCGATGCGATCTACCTGCTGACCTCCCGGGCGCAAACCGAGGAAGTCGCCCAGGAGCTGGTGCGGGAAATGGACTGGTACGACCGTTACCTGGCCAAGGGCGAAGCCGATCGCAGTGCCAACACCACACCGGGCAACAAGAAGGGCGGGCTGTCGAACATCGTCGAGAAGTCCCTGGGCTCGATCGTCAAGTCTGGCAGCAGCGCAATCAACGGCGTGCTTGGCCCGGGCGAGCGATTCAAGCAAAAGGGCCTGATTTTCTGCGCCACACCGGCCAGCGATTTTGTCTGCGGCACGTTGCAACTGGCGGCGGGGATGAACTTGCATGTATTCACCACCGGCCGGGGCACACCGTACGGCCTGGCGATGGCGCCAGTGGTAAAGGTCTCGACCCGTACCGAACTGGCCCAGCGCTGGCCGGACCTGATCGACATCGACGCCGGCCGCATCGCCACTGGACGGGCGACCATCGAGGAACTGGGTTGGGAGCTGTTTCACTACTACCTGGACGTGGCCAGCGGCAAGAAACAGACCTGGGCCGAGCGGCACAAGCTGTACAACGACATCACCTTGTTCAACCCGGCGCCGATTACCTGATCCGGCGCTGATCGCGAGCAAGCTCGCTCCCACAGGGATGTGGGGTGAGTGTGGGTTTTGCGATCGCAGGAGAACCAGTGTGGGAGCGAGCTTGCTCGCGATGGGGGCGGTACATTCAGCATTGATGCAAGCTGACCCGGCGCCTTCGCGAGCAAGCTCGCTCCCACAGGGGGATATGGGGTGAGTGTGGATTTGTGTTCGACGCAGGACAAATGTGGGAGCGAACTTGCTCGCGATAGCGCTCTAACAGACGCCAATGCCGTGAGTGGCTTATCATTAGCCACCTAACGACACCCTTCTCAAGGTCCTCGGCATGCTGGCAATTTTCCTCGAAACCCTGAACGTCACCGCGCCGGTGTTCGCCATGCTGTTTCTGGGGACGCTGCTCAAGCGCATCGACTGGATCAACGACAACTTCATCCACATCGCCTCGTCCCTGGTGTTCAACGTCACCATGCCGGCGCTGTTGTTCCTTGGCATCCTGCACGCCGACCTGCACGCGGCGTTGCAGCCTGACCTGCTGATTTATTTCTCCATCGCCACCCTGGTGAGCTTTGCAATGGCCTGGGGCTGGGCCATCTGGCGTTGCCCGCGCGAAGACCGCGGCATCTACACACAGGGCGCGTTTCGCGGCAACAACGGTGTGATCGGCCTGGCGCTGGCGGCGAGCATGTATGGCGACTACGGGATTTCCCTGGGGTCGATTCTCGCGGCGCTGGTGATCCTGTTCTACAACACCTTGTCGACCATCGTGCTGGCGGTCTACAGCCCGGTGATCAAGTCCGATCCGTGGAGCATCTGCAAAAGCGTGATCAGCAACCCGCTGATCATCAGCGTGATCGCCGCCGCGCCGTTCGCCTATTGGCAGATCGGCCTGCCGAACTGGTTCGAGACCTCGGCCAAATACCTGTCGCAAATGACCTTGCCCCTGGCGCTGATCTGCATCGGCGGCACGCTGTCCCTGGCGGCCCTGCGCAAGAGCGGCAAGATGGCCCTGAGTTCGAGCCTGGTGAAAATGGTCGGCCTGCCGCTGGTGACCACCCTCGGTGCGTGGCTCTGGGGTTTTCGCGGGGCGGAACTGGGGATCCTCTTCCTGTACTTCGGCAGCCCCACCGCGGCGGCCAGCTTCGTCATGGCCCGGGCGGCCGATGGCAACCATGAACTGGCGGCGGCGATCATCGTCATCACCACCTTGATGGCGGCGATTACCACCAACCTGGGGATCTTTGTGTTGCAGTGGGGTGGGTGGATCTAGCCTCGAATTTTGCGTTGTTCTTGAGGGCCAATCGCGAGCAAGCTCGCTCCCACAGGGGATCGCGGTACAACCACAAGCCACTGTGGGAGCGAGCTTGCTCCGGGCGGCGATCCGACGATAGCGATCTAACGATCACTCAGGTTTCTGGTAGCTATCGATCACTTCCTGCGCCGCCCGAAACGCATCGATCGCCGCCGGCACGCCCGCGTACACCGCGCAATGCAGCAACGCCTCGCGAATCTCTTCCACGGTGCAGCCATTGTTCAGCGCGCCGCGCACGTGGCCCTTGAGTTCCTGCGGGCACTTGAGGGCGGTGAGGGCGGCGAGGGTGATCAGGCTGCGGGTCTTCAGCGGCAGGCCTTCGCGGCTCCAGACACTGCCCCAGGCGTGCTCATTGACGAAGTCCTGCAATGGCTGGGTGAACTCGGTGGCATTGCCCAGGGCGCGGTCGACGAACGCATCGCCCATCACTTGGCGGCGCATGTCGAGGCCGGTCTTTGGAGTGTCGGTCATGGCAAATCCCTCTTGTGGTGTTGGCGGCGCCAGGCGCGCAGGGAGGTGAACAGCAAAAACGCGAGCAGGGCCGGCAGCACGTAGAACAGCATCAGTCGTTCCAGTTGGCCGGCCAGGGGCATGCCGGTGGTGAACGAGATCACGTGCAGCCCATAGGCCGTGTACAAGCCCAGGAACAGCAGGCCTTCGGCGCGAGTGACGCGGTAGCCGGAATAGAACACCGGCAGGCACAGCACCGCCACGCCGAGCATCACCGGCAGGTCGAAATCCAGGGCGTTCGGCGACACCGACAGTGGCGTGGGCGCGGTGAGGGCGGTCACACCGAGCACGCCCAGCAGGTTGAACAGGTTACTGCCGATCACGTTGCCCACCGCAATGTCCCGCTGGCCGCGCAGGGCGGCGATCAGCGAGGTGGCCAGCTCCGGCAGCGAGGTGCTGACGGCGACGATGGTCAGGCCGATGATGCGTTCCGAAAGCCCGAGGTCCGTCGCCACTTCCACCGCCGCGCCCAGCAACAGGTGGCCGGCGAAAATCAGCATGGTCAGGCCCGCCGCAATCATCAGCACACTCTTGACCCAGGACATGTGGGCCACGTCGCCGCCCACCGGGTGCGGTCGCGCCGAGTGCCGGGACTGGCGCAACAACAGCCCGAGGTACACCGCCAGGGCCAGCAGCAGCCAGGCGCCATCCAAGCGGGTCAGTTCCTCATTCAATGCCAGCACGAACACCAGCAGGCTGGCGCCGATCATCAACGGGATGTCCAGACGCACCAGTTGGCGCGAGACGCGCAACGGAATGATCAGCGCCGACAGCCCCAGCGTGACGAGGATGTTGAAGATGCTGCTGCCGATCACACTGCCCACGGCGATGTCGGCGTTTTGCGCCAGGGTCGCCTGCAGGCTGACGGCCATTTGTGGCGCGCTGCTGCCGAACGCGACGACGGTCAGGCCGATGATCAGCGGTCGTACCTGCAGGCGTGCCGCCAGGCCCACGGCGGCGCGCACCAACAGCTCGGCGCCGCCGATCAGCAACAGCAGGGCGCCGAACAACTCGATCAGGCTGAGCAGCGGTAGGGCGGTGAGTAGGGAAATGGCCGGGCTCCGTCTATCAGTCGTCGAGGGCTTGCACACGCACCCGGGCAGTGCCGCTGCGCAACATGCCCAGTTGCTCGGCGGCTTCGCGGGACACATCGATCAAACGGCCACGAGTATACGGGCCGCGGTCGTTGATGCGGACCACGACGCTGTCGTTGTTTTTCAGGTTGGTGACTTTCACCCGGGTGCCGAACGGCAACTGGCGATGGGCGGCGGTCAGGCCATGCTGGTTGAAACGCTCGCCGCTGGCGGTGCGCTTGCCATGGTGCCGGGCACCGTAATAAGAAGCGACGCCGGTCTGGTCGTAGCCGTGTGGATCGACCGTCCCGCTCTGGCTGGCGCAACCGGCCAGCAGGGACAGCAGGGCGCAGGCGCCGAGGAGACGCTTCATGTAGGGGCTTCCCACATCAGTGTGGTTGTGAAAGTTATTGTGGCGAGGGAGCTTGCTCCCGCTGGGTCGCGCAGCGGCCCCCAACAATCTGTTGCCAGACATAGGGGGCCGCTGCGCAGCCCAGCGGGAGCAAGCTCCCTCGCCACAGGGAATTGAGCCAGACCGCAAGACTGGCTCCATGGCCATCAGCCTTCGAGCTTGCTTTTGAGCAGTTCGTTGACCTGTTGCGGGTTGGCCTTGCCCTTGGAGGCTTTCATGGCCTGGCCGACGAAGAAGCCGAACATCTTGCCGCGCTTGGCTTCGTCTGCCGCGCGGTACTGTTCGACTTGCTCGGAGTTGGCCGCGAGCATTTCATCGAGCACGGCGGAAATCGCGCCGGTGTCGGTGACCTGCTTCAAGCCGCGCTTCTCGATGATCTCGTCGGCGCTGCCTTCACCATTGGCCATGGCTTCGAACACCATCTTGGCGATCTTGCCGGAAATGGTGTTGTCCTTGATCCGCACCAGCATGCCACCCAATTGCTCGGCGGAGACCGGCGACTCATCGATTTCCAGGCCCTGCTTGTTCAACAGGCTGCCCAACTCGACCATCACCCAGTTGGCCGCCAGCTTGGCGTCGCCACCGATGCTCACGACTTTCTCGAAGTAATCGGCCTGTTCGCGGCTGGTGGCCAGGACGTTGGCGTCATAGCTCGACAGCCCGAACTGCGCCTGGAAGCGCTCGCGCTTTTGCGGCGGCAGTTCCGGCAGCGTGGCGCGCACCTCGTCGAGGAACGAGTTCTCGATGACCACCGGCAGCAGGTCCGGGTCGGGGAAGTAACGGTAGTCGTTGGCTTCCTCCTTGCTGCGCATCGGACGGGTCTCGTCTTTGTTCGGATCGTACAGGCGGGTCTGCTGGATGACCTTGCCGCCGTCCTCGATCAGTTCGATCTGGCGCTGGATCTCGCTGTTGATTGCTTTCTCGATGAAGCGGAACGAGTTGACGTTCTTGATCTCGCAGCGGGTGCCGAATTCGGCCTGGCCTTTCGGACGGATCGACACGTTGCAGTCGCAGCGCAGCGAGCCTTCGGCCATGTTGCCATCGCAGATGCCCAAGTAGCGCACCAGGGCATGGATCGCCTTGACGTAGGCCACGGCTTCCTTGGCGCTGCGCATGTCCGGCTCGGAGACGATTTCCAGCAGCGGCGTGCCCGCACGGTTCAGGTCGATGCCGGTAGCACCGTTGAATTCTTCGTGCAGGCTCTTGCCGGCGTCTTCTTCCAGGTGCGCCCGGGTGATACCGACGCGCTTGACCGTGCCATCTTCCAGGGCGATGTCCAGGTGGCCCTTGCCGACGATCGGCAGCTCCATCTGGCTGATCTGGTAGCCCTTGGGCAGGTCCGGGTAGAAGTAGTTCTTGCGGGCGAACACGTTGTGCTGGCCGATCTCGGCGTCAATCGCCAGGCCGAACATCACTGCCATGCGCACCGCTTCGGCGTTGAGCACCGGCAGCACCCCGGGCATGCCCAGGTCCACCAGGCTGGCCTGGGTGTTGGGCTCGGAACCGAATGTGGTCGAGCTACCGGAAAAGATTTTCGACCGGGTGGTGAGCTGGGTATGAATCTCCAGCCCGATCACGACTTCCCATTGCATGTGTTTCTCCTCAGAAGCCGGTTGGGGTGCGGGTGTGCCAGTCAGTGTTCAACTGATACTGGTGGGCAACATTCAACAGGCGGCCTTCCTGGAAATACGGCGCGAGCAACTGCACGCCCACCGGCAGGCCATCGACGAAACCGGCCGGCATGGACAGGCCCGGCAAGCCGGCGAGGTTGGCGGTGATGGTGTAGACGTCTTCCAGGTACTCGGCGACCGGGTCGCTGTTCTTGGCGCCGAGCTTCCAGGCCGGGTTCGGCGTGGTCGGGCCGAGGATGATGTCGACCTCGTTGAAGGCCGCCATGAAGTCGTTTTTCACCAAGCGGCGGATTTTCTGCGCCTTGAGGTAATAGGCATCGTAGTAGCCGGCGGACAACGCGTAGGCGCCGACCATGATCCGGCGCTGCACTTCGGCACCGAAGCCTTCGCCACGGGAGCGCTTGTACAGGTCGATCAGGTTTTCCGGGTTCTCGCAGCGATGGCCGAAGCGCACGCCGTCGAAGCGCGACAGGTTCGAGGACGCTTCCGCCGGAGCGATCACGTAGTACGCCGGAATGGCGTGCTGCATGTTCGGCAGGCTGATTTCCTTGATGACCGCGCCGAGCTTCTCCAGCTCCTTGACGCTGTTGTGGACCAGCTCGGCGATGCGTGGGTCGAGGCCGGCGCTGAAGTATTCCTTTGGCACGCCGATGCGCAGGCCCTGCAGCGAGCCGTTGAGGCTGGCGCTGTAGTCCGGCACGGGCTCATCGATGCTGGTGGAATCGTTCGGGTCGAAGCCGGCCATGCCTTGCAGCAGGATCGCGCAATCTTCGGCGGTGCGCGCCAGTGGGCCGCCCTGGTCGAGGCTGGAGGCGTAGGCGATCATGCCCCAGCGCGAAACGCGACCGTAGGTCGGCTTCAGGCCGGTGAGGTTGGTGAATGCCGCCGGCTGGCGAATCGAGCCGCCGGTGTCGGTGGCGGTGGCGGCTGGCAACAGGCGCGCGGCCACGGCGGCTGCGGAACCGCCGGACGAGCCGCCCGGTACGTGCTCCAGGTTCCACGGGTTCTTCACCGCGCCGTAGTAGCTCGACTCGTTGGCCGAGCCCATGGCGAATTCGTCCATGTTGGTCTTGCCCAGGGTCACGGTGCCGGCGGCGGCCAGCCTGGCGACCACGGTGGCGTCGTACGGGGCCTTGAAATTGTCGAGCATCTTCGAGCCGCAGCTGGTGCGGATGCCTTGGGTGCAGAACAAGTCCTTGTGGGCAATCGGCGCACCGAGCAGGGCGCCGCTCTCACCGTTGGCGCGCCGGGCGTCGGCAGCCTTGGCCTGGCTCAGGGCCAGTTCTTCGGTGAGGCTGATGAAACTGTTGAGCTGCGGGTCGAGCTGGGCGATGCGCGCCAGCAGGACTTGGGTCAGCTCTTCAGAGGAAAACTTTTTATCGGCGAGTCCGCGGGCGATCTCGGCCAGGGTCATGTGATGCATGAGAGGCTCTTTCCCTTTAGTCGATGACTTTCGGAACCAGGTACAGGCCGTTTTCGACCGCTGGCGCGATGGACTGGTAGGCCTCGCGATTATTGGACTCGGTCACGACGTCGGCGCGCAGGCGCTGACTGGCTTCCAGTGGGTGGGCCAGCGGTTCTATGCCGTCGGTATCGACCGCCTGCATCTCGTCGACCAGCCCTAGAATGCTGTTCAGGGCAGAAGTGATGTGTGGAAGATCGGCTTCATTGAGGCCCAGACAGGCCAGATGAGCGATTTTTTCCACGTCGGAGCGTTCAAGCGCCATGGGATTCTCCAGTGGAAAACAAAACGGACGCAGTCTGTCCGTGTGTTAGATTGTCGGAACACTACCGCATTTCTACGGTCCTACGGCCGCGATCTCGGTGTTTGGTGCACAGAAAAGCGGCCAATTTAACATATTGGCGCCTTGCCCAAAATCCCTGTCGTTGTTAGAGTTTGCCGCACTTTTTTACCCACGCGTTGCCTAGGGTCCCTTTCCCATGTTCAAGAAACTGCGTGGCATGTTTTCCAGCGATCTTTCCATCGACCTGGGCACTGCCAACACCCTTATTTACGTGCGCGAGCGCGGTATCGTCCTGAATGAACCCTCGGTCGTGGCCATCCGCACCCACGGTAACCAGAAGAGTGTCGTGGCTGTCGGTACGGAAGCCAAGCGCATGCTGGGCCGTACACCGGGCAACATCGCAGCCATTCGCCCCATGAAGGACGGCGTGATCGCCGACTTCAGCGTCTGCGAAAAGATGCTGCAGTACTTCATCAACAAGGTTCACGAAAACAGTTTCCTGCAGCCCAGCCCTCGTGTGCTGATCTGCGTGCCATGCAAGTCCACCCAGGTCGAGCGTCGTGCCATCCGTGAATCGGCCCTCGGTGCCGGTGCCCGCGAAGTGTTCCTGATCGAAGAACCGATGGCCGCTGCCATCGGTGCCGGCCTGCCGGTGGAAGAAGCCCGCGGCTCGATGGTCGTCGACATCGGTGGTGGTACCACTGAAATCGCGCTGATCTCCCTCAACGGTGTGGTCTACGCCGAATCCGTACGTGTGGGCGGCGACCGTTTCGACGAAGCGATCATCACCTATGTGCGTCGCAACTACGGCAGCCTGATCGGCGAATCCACCGCCGAGCGCATCAAGCAGGAAATCGGCACGGCCTACCCGGGCGGTGAAGTGCGTGAGGTCGACGTACGCGGTCGCAACCTGGCCGAAGGCGTTCCACGGGCCTTCACCCTCAATTCCAACGAAGTGCTCGAAGCGCTGCAAGAGTCGCTGGCGACCATCGTCCAGGCCGTCAAGAGCGCCCTGGAGCAGTCGCCGCCGGAGCTGGCCTCGGACATCGCCGAGCGCGGCCTGGTGCTGACCGGTGGTGGTGCGCTGTTGCGTGACCTCGACAAGCTGCTGGCCCAGGAAACCGGCCTGCCGGTGATCGTTGCCGAAGACCCGTTGACCTGCGTTGCTCGCGGCGGTGGCCGAGCGCTGGAAATGATGGACAAGCACACCATGGACCTGCTCTCCAGCGAATAAGTCTGGCGCAGTGGTCTATGTTGTTTGCGCCCGGGCAGCACTTTGCAGTGCTGCCCGTTGGCGTTTATCTTCTGTCATTCGTATCCAGGCCGGTTTGATGCCGTATGAATAAAGAAAACATTTGCCTGGGAGGAGCGGCCTATTAAACCGCTTTTCGCCAAAGGCCCCTCATTGGGCGTGCGCCTGCTGGTACTGACCGTGCTATCGGTCGCGCTGATGGTGGTCGATGCCCGCTTCACGCTGCTCAAGCCTGTACGCAGCCAGATGTCGCTGGTGTTGATGGAATCCTATTGGATCACCGACCTGCCGCAGCGCTTGTGGCAAGGTGTCGCCAGCCAGTTTGGCAGCCGGACCGAACTGGTCGCCGAAAACGAAAAACTCAAGACCGAAAACCTGCTGTTGCAGGGGCGCATGCAGAAGCTGGCGGCCCTCACCGAGCAGAACGTGCGGCTGCGCGAGTTGCTCAACTCGTCCGCGCTGGTCAACGAAAAGGTCGAAGTGGCCGAGTTGATCGGCATGGACCCCAATCCGTTCACCCACCGCATCCTGATCAATAAAGGCGAGCGCGACGGCGTGGTCCTCGGCCAGCCGGTGCTCGATGCCCGGGGCCTGATGGGCCAGGTGGTGGAGTTGATGCCCTACACCTCGCGGGTGCTGCTGCTGACCGACACTACCCACAGCATCCCAGTACAGGTCAACCGCAACGGCCTGCGGGCGATTGCCAGTGGTACCGGCAACCCGGAACGCCTGGAACTGCGGCACGTAGCCGACACCGCCGACATCAAGGAAGGCGACCTGCTGGTCAGCTCCGGCCTCGGCCAGCGTTTCCCGGCCGGGTACCCGGTGGCGACGGTCAAGGAAGTCATCCATGACTCCGGCCAGCCGTTCGCGATCGTCCGCGCGGTGCCGACGGCAGCATTGAATCGCAGCCGCTATCTGCTGCTGGTCTTCAGCGACAACCGTACGCCCGAAGAGCGCGCCAACGACGCCGCCGTGGCCCAGGAAGCCCAGGACCGGCAGGGCGGCGAGTCGGTTACGCCGGCTGCGCCCGTGCCTGCACCCGCTGCGCCGGCCACGGTGCCCAAGCCTCAAGCGGCAACACCCGCTACGAGCGCACCGGCCACCACTCCGTCGACCGCACCCGCCACGCCTGCCGCGGCACCCGCCAGGCCGGCCACCCACGCACCGGCGTCCCAGCCTGCCAGGCCTGCGGCTCGACCACCGGCCTCGACACCCGCCGCTTCACCGGCGACCAGGGGAGCACGAGAAGAATGAGCAGTACCCAATCCGGTAACGGCTGGATGGTCTGGCTGACCTTCGCCATCGGCCTGTTGCTCAGCGTTTCGCCGCTGCCGCAATTCATGGAAATCCTGCGTCCCCTGTGGCTGGCCTTGTTGCTGGCCTTCTGGGCGCTGGCCTTGCCCCACAAGGTCGGCATGGTCACCGCCTGGTGCCTGGGCCTGGCCGAGGACGTGCTCTACGGCACGTTGCTGGGGCAGAACGCATTGATCCTGACGCTGATCACGTTCCTGGTGCTGTCGCTGCAACAACGCCTGCGGATGTTCCCCATGTGGCAGCAATGCCTGGTGATTCTGGTGATTTTCGGTCTGGCACAACTGGTGCAGCTGTGGCTCAGCGCACTGACCGGCAATCGTCAGCCGACCTTGGCGCTGGTCTTGCCAGCCCTGGTCAGCGCCTTGCTCTGGCCATGGGTCAGCTTCGGTTTGCGTGGCCTGCGCCTGCGTTTCAAAATCAACTGATTCGCGCAGGATATCGACACTTTTTTTGATGACTTACATCCCTGTGGCGAGGGGATTTATCCCCGCTGGGCTGCGTAGCAGCCCCAAGCCAGGCAACTAGGTGTGCCAGGAAGATTGAGTTCACTGCTTTAGGACTGCTGCGCAGCCCAACGGGGATAAATCCCCTCGCCACAAAAGCCGGTCGCGTTAGGGAGATGTCTTGATGAAGCCGCTTTACCTCGCCTCAGGCTCGCCGCGTCGGCGTGAGCTGCTCACGCAGATTGGCGTGCCCTTTACCGCCATCGGTGCGGACATCGACGAAACTCCCCTGGACCACGAAACCCCATCGGCCTATGTCGAGCGCCTGGCGCGCGGCAAGGCCGAGGCTGGGCTACGTGCGCTGCAACCCGGTGTGGACGGCTGCGTGCTCGGTGCGGACACCGCCGTGGTGCTGGAGGGGCGGATTCTCGGCAAGCCCATGGACCAGGCCGACGCCTTGTCCATGCTGCTGGGCCTGTCCGGTCGCGAGCATGAGGTGCTGACTGCCATTGCCGTGCTGGACGGCTCGCGCTGCGAGTCCCGGGTGGTGCGCAGCCGGGTGCGTTTCCGACCCATCACCGAACAGCAAGCGCTGGCCTATTGGGCCAGCGGCGAACCCCGGGACAAGGCGGGCAGCTATGGTATCCAAGGGCTGGGCGCGGTGTTCGTCGCCGGGCTGGAAGGCAGTTATTCGGCCGTGGTCGGCCTGCCGCTGTGCGAAACCGCAGAACTGCTGGGCCATTTCGGCATACCCTGTTGGCAAACCTTGAGCGTGCGCTGAGCGCCGTCCGACTTGATGCGGCCATTATCGTGAACATGCCTGAACGAGACCCTGCCATGAGTGAAGAGATCCTGATCAACATCACGCCGATGGAATCGCGCGTGGCGGTGGTTGAAAACGGCGTGTTGCAAGAGGTTCACGTCGAGCGCACGCAAAAGCGTGGCATCGTCGGCAACATCTACAAGGGCAAGGTCGTGCGGGTGCTGCCGGGCATGCAGGCGGCCTTCGTCGACATCGGCCTGGACCGCGCGGCATTTATCCACGCCTCGGAAATCTCCATGCGCGAAGGGCCGGCCGTGGAGAGCATCAGCGCGCTGGTGCATGAAGGCCAGAGCCTGGTGGTGCAGGTCACCAAGGATCCCATTGGCTCCAAGGGCGCGCGCCTGACCACGCAACTGTCGATCCCGTCGCGCTACCTGGTGTACATGCCGCGTACTGCCCATGTGGGCATTTCCCTGAAGATCGAAGACGAAGCCGAGCGCGAGCGCCTCAAGCAGGTGGTCAGCGACTGCGTGGAAAAAGAGGGCATCAAGGAAACCGGTGGCTTCATCCTGCGCACCGCCGCCGAAGGGGCCGGGGCCGATGAGATCCTCATGGACATTCGCTACCTGCGAAGGCTCTGGGACCAGATCGCCGCGCAGATCAAGACCATCGCCACCCCCAGCGTGATCTACGAAGACCTGGGCCTGGCGCTGCGGACCTTGCGTGACCTGGTCAGCCCCAAGATCGAGAAGATCCGCATCGATTCCCGGGAAACCTTCCAGAAAACCACCCAGTTCGTCGCCGAACTGATGCCGGAGATCGCCGACCGTCTCGAGCATTACCCTGGCGAGCGGCCGATTTTCGATCTGTACGGCGTCGAGGACGAAATCCAGAAGGCCCTGGAGCGCAAGGTGCCGCTCAAGTCCGGCGGGTACCTGGTGGTCGATCCGGCCGAAGCCATGAGCACCATCGACGTCAACACCGGGGCGTTCGTCGGCCACCGCAACCTGGAAGAAACCATCTTCAAGACCAACCTGGAAGCCGCCACGGCCATCGCCCGGCAACTGCGCCTGCGCAACCTGGGGGGGATCATCATCATCGACTTCATCGACATGGAAGATGAAGAGCATCAGCGCCAGGTACTGCGGACCCTGGAAAAACAACTCGAACGCGATCACGCCAAGACCAACATCATCGGCATCACCGAGCTGGGCCTGGTGCAGATGACCCGCAAGCGTACCCGCGAAAGCCTCGAGCAGGTGCTGTGCGAGCCGTGCAGCAGTTGCCAGGGGCGCGGCAAGCTGAAGACCCCGGAAACCGTGTGTTACGAAATCTTCAGGGAAATCCTCCGGGAGGCGCGCGCCTACCAGGCGACCGGTTATAGAGTGTTGGCGAACCAGAAAGTGGTGGACCGTCTGCTCGATGAGGAGTCAGGCAATGTCGCGGAGCTGGAAGCGTTTATCGGACGCACGATTCGCTTCCAGGTCGAAACCATGTACTCCCAGGAACAATACGACGTGGTGTTGCTCTGAAGAGCTTGGGAAGCGGCGGGCCCGCGGATTTGATTGTCTTTGCCAGGGGAGCCCACTGACATGGAGCGTCTGACACGCTTGATCGCGACGCTGACTCGTTGGGGCTTGGGGCTTTGCGCGCTGCTGCTGGTGCTGCTGGCGTTGTACGTCAGCCTCGGTCGCGAGCTGGTCCCGCTGGTGGCCGAATACCGCGCCGAGGTCGAGACCCGCGCCGGCGCGGCCCTGGGCATGCCCGTGCACATCGGCAGTCTCGACGGCAGTTGGGACGCCCTGGCGCCGATCGTGGCGGCGCGCGACGTGGTGGTTGGCGAGGGCCCCAACGCCTTGCACCTGGATCAGGTGCGGGCCGTGCCCGACCTGTGGGACAGCTTGTTGGCGCGGCAGGTGCGCATCGCCCACCTGGAAGTCAGCGGCCTGAAGATCAGCCTCAAGGAAGGCGCCGACGGCAAGTGGGCCCTGGAAGGCCTGCCGGTGAAGGACGATCAGCCCCTCGATCCGCAGCAATTGCTCGAACGCATGCAAATGGTTTCAAGGCTCTCGGTGCTCGATAGCCAGGTGACCTTGCAACCCGTCGAGCAACCCCCGCTGACCCTGACCTACGTCGGCTTGAGCCTGCGCACCGGCGCCACCCGCCAGCGCCTGGACGCACGCCTGACCCTGCCCGACGGCCAGCCGGTGGCGATCAACCTGCGCACTCGCCTGCGCGCCAGCGACTGGAAGAATGGCCAGGCCGACGCCTACTTGAGCCTGCCGCAAAGCGACTGGTCCAAATGGCTGCCGAAGCGCCTGACCCAGCAATGGAATTTTTCCCGGATCCAGGCCGGCGGCGAATTCTGGCTCAGTTGGGGCGAGGGCACGGTGCAAAGCGCGGCCATGCGCCTGAACGCGCCGCAGCTCGACGGCGCCTATGGCGAGCGCAAGCCGGTGCAGGTCCACAACCTGGCCCTCAACGCGTACTTCCAGCGCGGCAGCCAAGGGTTCACCGCGACCTTCGACTCCCTGGCGATGAACCTGGGCGAAACCCGCTGGGAATCGCACCTGCAACTGCAACAAAGCGCTGCCACCGAGCAGGCCGAGGAGCGTTGGCACCTGCAGGCCGATCGCCTGGACCTGACTCCGCTCACGCCGTTGCTCAACGCCCTGGCGCCTTTGCCCGAAGGCCTGGCCACGACGATTGACCGGCTCAAGGTGACCGGCGCCCTGCGCAACGTGCTGTTGGACTATCGGCCGCAGAACACCGGCGACCAGAAAATCAGCTTCGCCACCAACCTGGACACTGTCGGTTTCAATGCCTATCGCGGCGCCCCGGCGGCGCGCAACGTCTCCGGGAGCCTGAGCGGCGACCTGGGCGGCGGCGAGCTGCGCATGGACAGCAAGGACTTTTCCCTGCACCTGGACCCGATCTTCGCCAAGCCCTGGCAGTACCTGCAAGCCAACGCCCGGCTGACCTGGAAGCTCGACAAGCAAGGCTTCACCCTGATCGCGCCGTACCTGAAAGTGCTGGGCGAGGAGGGCCGGATTGCCGGCGATTTCCTGATCCGCCTGCATTTCGACCATAGCCAGGAGGACTACATGGACCTGCGGGTCGGCCTGGTGGACGGCGATGGGCGCTACACCGCCAAGTACCTGCCGGCGGTGCTCAGCCCGGCGCTGGATGAGTGGTTGCGCACGGCCATCGTCAAGGGCGCGGTGGACGAGGGTTTTTTCCAGTACCAAGGCTCGTTGAACAAAGGTGCCGGGGACGCGGACCGCAGCATCAGTCTGTTTTTCAAGGTGCATGACGCCGAGCTGGCGTTCCAGCCGGGCTGGCCTTCGGTGAGCAAGGTCAGCGGCGATGTCTTCGTCGAAGACAGCGGCGTGCGCATCTTCGCCAGCCAGGGGCAATTGCTCGATACCCAGGTCAAGGATATTTCGGTGAACATTCCCCACGTACCGACCGGGCAGAGTTCCCATCTGCTGCTGGACGGCGGGTTCGCCGGCGGGCTGGGCGACGGCCTGAAAATTCTCCAGACCGCGCCCATCGGCACGGCCGAGACGTTCGCCGGCTGGGAAGGCGAGGGCGACCTGAACGGCAGCGTGAAGCTCGATATCCCGCTGGTCAAAGGCGAGCAGCCGAAGATCCAGGTGGATTTCGCCACCGACAAGGCCCGGCTCAAACTCAGCGAACCGGCGTTGGAGCTGACCCAGCTCAAGGGTGATTTCCGCTTCGACAGCCACAAGGGCCTGAGCGGCAAGGGCATCAGTGCCCGGGCATTCGACCGGCCCGTGACCGCGCAGATTTTCGCCGAGGGCCGTGCTGGTGCGCTCAATACGCGGGTCACCGCGTCTGGGCAAGTGGAGGTCAAGAAACTCACCAGTTGGCTGAATGTCACCCAACCGCTGCCGGTCTCCGGCGTCGTGCCCTACCAGTTACAAGTGATCCTCGACGGCGCCGACAGCCAGTTGTCGGTCAGTTCCAGCCTCAAGGGCGTGGCCGTCGACCTGCCGGCCCCCTTCGGCATGGCCGCCGACGTCGGGCGCGACACGGTGTTTCGCATGACCCTGCAAGGGCCGGAGCGGCGTTATTGGGCCGACTATGGCGACCTCGCCAGCTTCACGTACGCCGCGCCAGGCGGGAAAGTCGCTGACGGTCGCGGCGAATTGTTGCTGGGCGCCGGCGATGCGGTGTTGCCGGGCGCCAAGGGGCTGCGGCTGCGTGGCACGTTGTCGGAACTGGACGTCAGCCCCTGGCAGGACCTGGTGAACAAGTACGCTGGCCACGATCCAGGCGGCAGTGCCAAGCAACTGCTCAGCAGTGTCGACCTGACCGTCGGCAAACTCACGGCCATGGGCACCACCCTCGACCAAGCCTCGGTGCAACTGGACCGCAAGCCGGACGCCTGGGCCTTGCAGCTCGCCAGCCAGCAGGCCAAGGGCAACGTCAACCTGCCGGACGCCAAGGCCGCACCGATTGGTATCAAGCTTGATTACGTTCGCCTGCCGGCCACAGACCCGACGGTCCAGGCGGATGAAAATGCGCCGGACCCGCTGGCGTCGGTCGATCCCGGCAAGATCCCGGCCATGGATATCGCCATCGACCAACTGTTCCAGGGCCCCGATCTGATCGGCGCGTGGTCGTTGAAAGTGCGACCGACCGCCAAGGGCATCGCGCTGAACAACCTGGACATGGGCCTCAAGGGCATGGTGTTGAACGGCAGTGGTGGCTGGGAAGGCGCGCCCGGTTCCACCAGCAGTTGGTACAAGGGCCGGATCAGCGGCAAGAACCTGGGCGATGTGCTCAAGGGCTGGGGGTTTGCGCCAAGCGTGACCAGCCAGGCGTTCCGCCTGGATGTCGATGGCCGTTGGCCAGGCTCGCCAGCCTGGGTCGCCACCAAGCGCTTTTCCGGCAGCCTCGACGCATCGTTGAGCAAGGGCCAGTTCGTCGAAGTCGAAGGCAGCGCCCGGGCGTTGCGGGTGTTTGGCCTGCTGAACTTCAACTCCATCGGCCGACGCTTGCGCCTGGACTTCTCCGACCTGTTCGGCAAGGGCTTGAGCTACGACCGGGTCAAGGGGCTGCTGGTGGCGAGCGACGGGGTGTACGTGACCCGAGAGCCCATTACCCTGACCGGGCCGTCGAGCAACCTGGAACTCAACGGCACGCTGGACATGGTGGCCGACCGGGTCGACGCCAAGCTGTTGGTCACGCTTCCGGTGACCAACAACCTGCCGATTGCCGCGCTGATCGTTGGCGCGCCGGCGGTGGGTGGGGCGCTGTTTCTGATCGACAAGCTGATCGGTGACCGCGTGGCGCGCTTTGCCAGCGTAAGATACGACGTCAAGGGGCCGTGGAAAGAGCCGAAGATCACCTTCGACAAGCCGTTCTGACAGACGATGAGATAACCCCTGTGGGAGCGAGCTTGCTCGCGATAGCGGTGGGTCAGCAAAGGAAATGTGACTGATACACCGCAATCGCGAGCAAGCTCGCTCCCACAGGGGCAGTGATGCAAAAAATGAGGGAAGTACCATGCCAGTCGCCGTGATTCAAATGGTCAGCCAAAGCGATGTGCTCGCCAACCTGGCCCGTGCCCGGGTGCTGCTGGAGCAGGCTGCCGCTGGCGGTGCGAGGCTGGCGGTGCTGCCGGAGAATTTCGCGGCGATGGGGCGGCGGGACGTGGCCGACATCGGGCGTGCCGAAGCCTTTGGTCAGGGACCGATCCTGCCCTGGTTGAAACAGGCCGCCCGTGACCTCAGGTTATGGATTGTGGCCGGCACGCTGCCGTTGCCACCCAAGGACCAGCCCGAGGGCCGGTCCCATGCCTGTTCGTTGCTGGTCGATGACCAGGGCCAGATCGTCGCGCGTTATGACAAGCTGCACCTGTTCGATGTGGACGTGGCGGACAATCGCGGGCGCTATCGGGAATCGGATGACTATGCTTATGGGGCCAACGTGGTGGTGGCCGATACCCCCGTCGGCCGGGTGGGCCTGACGGTCTGCTATGACTTGCGGTTCCCGGAGCTCTACAGCGAACTACGCGCTGCCGGGGCCGAGCTGATCACGGCGCCGTCGGCGTTTACCGCGGTGACCGGCGCGGCCCATTGGGACGTGCTGATCCGCGCCCGGGCCATCGAGACCCAGTGCTACGTGCTGGCGGCCGCCCAGGGTGGCGTGCATCCGGGGCCTCGGGAAACCTTTGGCCATGCGGCGATTGTCGACCCGTGGGGCCGCGTGCTGGCGCAACAGGATCAAGGCGAGGCCGTGCTGGTGGCCGAGCGCGACAGCAGCGAACAGGCGTCCATCAGGGCGCGCATGCCGGTGGCCAGCCATCGGCGCTTTTTCTCGCAGGGCGCTCGACAGCGACCTGTCCAAGACGACGAATTCAAGGCGTAAAACATATGAGCGGGTTGTTGTCCTCAGTCAGTGAACACCTTTTAGCCCCCGGCGGCGTGACCCTCGAAAGCCTGCAAGGCGTGCTGGGCGACCTGGCCGGCCCGGGTATCGATGCCGCCGACCTGTATTTCCAAGGCCAGATCTCCGAGTCCTGGTCGCTGGAAGACGGCATCGTCAAGGAAGGCAGTTTCAACCTCGACCAGGGCGTGGGCGTGCGTGCCCAGTCCGGCGAAAAAACCGGTTTTGCCTACAGCAACGCCATCACCCTCGAAGCCCTCGGCGCAGCGGCCCGTGCGGCCCGCTCGATCTCCCGGGCCGGGCAGAACGGCACGGTCCAGGCATTCAGCAGCCAGGACGTGGCGCAGCTCTATGCCCCGGACAACCCGCTGGAAGTCATGAGCCGCGCCGAAAAAGTCGAGCTGCTCAAGCGCATCGACGTCGCCACCCGCGCCCTCGACCCACGCATCCAGCAAGTGTCGGTCAGCATGGCCGGGGTCTGGGAACGGATCCTGGTGGCCTCCACCGACGGTGGCCTGGCGGCGGACGTGCGGCCATTGGTGCGTTTCAACGTCAGCGTGATCGTCGAGCAGAACGGCCGTCGCGAGCGCGGCGGCCATGGCGGCGGCGGGCGCACCGACTACCGTTATTTCCTCAGTGAAGACCGCGCCATGGGCTATGCCCGCGAAGCACTGCGCCAGGCGTTGGTCAACCTCGAAGCCATCCCGGCCCCGGCCGGTACATTACCCGTGGTGCTCGGCTCCGGCTGGTCCGGCGTGCTGCTGCACGAAGCGGTGGGCCACGGCCTGGAAGGCGACTTCAACCGCAAGGGCAGCTCGGCCTACAGTGGGCGCATGGGGGAAATGGTCGCCTCGAAACTCTGCACCATTGTCGATGACGGCACCCTGGCCGGGCGTCGTGGCTCCCTGAGCGTCGACGATGAAGGCACGCCGACCGAATGCACCACGCTGATCGAAAACGGTGTGCTCAAGGGCTACATGCAGGACAAGCTCAACGCCCGATTGATGGGTGTGGCCCGCACCGGCAACGGTCGCCGTGAGTCTTATGCACACCTGCCGATGCCGCGCATGACCAACACCTACATGCTGGGTGGCCAGAGCGATCCGGCGGAGATCATCGCCTCGGTGAAAAAAGGCATTTATTGCGCCAACCTCGGCGGTGGCCAAGTGGACATCACCAGCGGCAAATTCGTGTTCTCCACCAGCGAGGCCTACCTGATCGAAGACGGCAAGATCACCGCACCGGTCAAGGGCGCGACCCTGATCGGCAACGGGCCGGAGGCGATGAGCAAGGTGTCGATGGTGGGTAACGACCTGTCGCTGGACAGCGGGGTGGGTACGTGCGGCAAGGACGGGCAATCGGTGCCGGTGGGCGTCGGCCAGCCGACCCTGAAGATCGATGCGATAACCGTGGGTGGCACGGGCGCATGAACATATTCACGTGCCCCGTGGCGAGGGAGCTTGCTCCCGCTGGGCTACGCAGTAGCCCAAATGCGGTTGCTACGCAACCGAGCGGGAGCAAGCTCCCTCGCCACGGTAACAGTCACCCCGTGGAGGGGCGTGAAGCGGGTGAAACTCAACGCAGGCCGCGTTGAGTCTCGTCCAGCTCACGGATGTACTTGAAGATTTTACGGCTCGAGGCCGGTGGCTTGTTCTGCGCCAGTTCGTGCTGGGCCTGACGGATCAGGGAGCGCAATTGCTGGCGATCGGCCTCCGGGTAGTCGATGACGAACTTTTCCAGGGTGCCGTCGTCGCCTGCGATCAAGCGATCGCGCCAGCGTTCCAGGTTGTGGAAGCGTTCGTTGTACTGCCGGGTGGAGGCATCGAGTTGATCGAGCAGCACCAGGATGGCGTCAGTGTCCTGGTCGCGCATCAGTTTGCCGATGAATTGCAGGTGCCGTTTACGCGCGATATTCGCGGTGTGCTTGGGCGCATCGGCCAGGGCCCGGCGCAAGGCGTCGGTCAAAGGCAGTTTGGCCAGCAAGTCAGGCTTGAGTGTTGTCAGGCGCTCGCCGAGGTCAACCAGAGCATGCAGCTCGCGTTTGACCTGGGATTTGCTTTTTTCACCCTCGTAGAGGGAGTCGTCGTAAGAATCAACCATGGTGGCAGTCCGCAAAGAAACGCCGCCATGATAACCAGTCGGGGGCCGCTTGTCCGGCCCGGTCGCTCGATGGCCATCACCGAAAACAGAATTTGAGTGGAGAACACCATGAGTGCAGTTCAAAGCGTCGGCCCGCAAGCATTGCCGGCACTGCAGGAACAGGTCGAGCAGATCCTCGCCGAGGCCAAGCGCCAGGGTGCCAGTGCGTGCGAAGTGGCGGTGTCCCTGGAGCAGGGCCTGTCGACGTCGGTACGCCAGCGCGAGGTGGAAACCGTCGAGTTCAATCGCGACCAGGGGTTTGGCATCACCTTGTACGTGGGCCAGCGCAAGGGCTCGGCCAGCACCTCGGCCAGCGGCCCGGACGCCATCCGCGAAACCGTCGCCGCCGCGCTGGCGATTGCCCAGCACACCTCCGAAGACGAAGCTTCGGGCCTGGCCGATGCTGCGCTGATGTGCAAGGAACTGAAGGATTTCGACCTGTTCCATGCCTGGGACATCACCCCAGAGCAGGCCATCGAGCAGGCACTGCGTTGCGAAGCGGCGGCGTTCGAGACCGACAGCCGGATCAAGAACGCCGACGGCACGACGCTCAATACCCACCAGGGCTGCCGGGTCTACGGCAACAGCCACGGTTTCATCGGCGGTTATGCATCGACCCGCCACAGCCTCAGTTGCGTGATGATCGCCGAAGCCGACGGCCAGATGCAGCGCGACTACTGGTACGACGTGAGCCGCCAGGGCACCTTGCTGGCGGACCCGGTGAGCATCGGCCGCAAAGCCGCGCAACGGGCGGCCAGCCGCCTGGGCGCGCGGCCGGTGCCGACCTGCGAAGTGCCGGTGCTGTTTTCGGCCGAGTTGGCCGGTGGCCTGTTCGGCAGCTTCCTGTCGGCGGTGTCCGGCGGCAACTTGTACCGCAAGTCGTCGTTCCTCGAGGGCGCGCTGGGCCAGAAGCTGTTCCCGGAATGGATGACCATCGACGAGCGTCCGCACCTGATGCAGGCCATGGGCAGCTCGGCGTTCGATGGCGATGGCCTGGCCACCTATGCCAAGCCGTTCGTGGAAAACGGCGAGCTGGTGTCCTATATCCTCGGCACCTATTCGGGCCGTAAGCTCGGCATGCCGAGCACCGCCAATGCCGGTGGCGTGCATAACCTGTTCGTGACCCATGGCGAAGAAGACCAGGCTGCCTTGCTGCGCCGCATGGGCCGGGGCCTGCTGGTGACGGAACTGATGGGCCACGGCCTGAACATGGTCACCGGGGATTATTCCCGTGGCGCGGCGGGTTTCTGGGTCGAGAACGGCGAGATCCAGTTCCCGGTCCAGGAAGTCACCATCGCCGGCAACATGCGCGACATGTTCAAACAGATCGTGGCCGTGGGCAACGACCTGGAATTGCGCAGCAACATTCGCACCGGCTCGGTGCTGATCGAGCGGATGATGGTGGCGGGGAGCTAACGCCTCACCGTGTAAAAAAGGCGCGTCATCCACAGGGGTGACGCGCCTTTTTTGTGCCCGAAGATCCTGTGGCGAGAGCGCTTTTGTGGCGAGGGAGCTTGCTCCCGCTGGACTGCGCAGCAGGCCCCAAGATCTTGCGGTCGCTACGCAACCGAGTGGGAGCAAGCTCCCTCGCCACATTGTTTTTTGTGTCGTTCGTGGTTGTGTTGCTTCTTATTATCATCTAATAATGAATCTCATTAGCCGAGTGAGCCCCGGTCATGAGTTCTGCCCTGCACGAACAACCCTACCTTGAAAGCTGGCGCTGGATGAGTCGCCAGATCCGTTGCGCGATGAACCCGGACGAGCCGCGGCTGATCGAGCACTACCTGGCCGAGGGCCGCTACCTGGCGTGTTGTACCGCCACCTCGCCGTGGATGATTTCCGAAACTGCCTTCCGTTTGCTGCTCGACACCGCCTCGGACGTCGCGCTGCCCTGGCATTGGCGCAGCCTCTGCCTCGACCAGGCCTGGCGACCATTGCGTGACCTCGAACGACAATCACTGTGCCGCTGCCGCCTCAAGCGTTGGCAGCGTCACGCCTGGGCGCTGGCCACCTGTGCCCTGGCGCCGTCGATTCCCCTTATTGAACTGGTGCAAGGATCTCCCGATGAGTAATACCCGTATCGAACGCGACAGCATGGGCGAGTTGCACGTCCCGGTGGACGCTCTCTATGGCGCCCAGACCCAGCGTGCCGTGGAAAACTTCCCGGTCAGCGGCCAGCGGATGCCGGCGCAATTCATCCGGGCCCTGATCCTGGCCAAGGCCGCGGCCGCACGGGCCAACGTAGAGCTGGAGCAGATCAGCGCGGCCCAGGGCAAGGCTATCGTCGATGCCGCCCTGGGACTGCTCGAAGGTCGTTACATGGACCATTTCCCGGTGGATATCTTCCAGACCGGCTCCGGCACCAGTTCCAACATGAACGCCAACGAAGTGATCGCCACCCTCGCCAGCGGCCTGCTGGGAGAGACGGTCAACCCGAACGACCACGTCAACTGCGGCCAGAGCAGCAACGACATCATTCCCACCAGCATTCATGTCAGCGCCGCGCTGGCCTTGCATGAGCAACTGCTACCGGCGCTGTCGCACCTGGTGCAGGTGATCGAGCGCAAGGCGAAAGAAGTCCATCCGTTCATCAAGACCGGCCGCACCCACCTGATGGACGCGATGCCGGTGCGCCTGAGCCAGGTGCTCGACGGTTGGGCCCAGCAACTCAAGGCCAATATCGGCCACTTGCAAGACCTGCTGCCGAGCCTGCAGTCCCTGGCCCAGGGGGGGACAGCGGTGGGCACTGGGGTCAATGCCCATCCGCGCTTCGCCGAGTTGTTCAGCCAGCAACTGACGCAATTGACCCAGGTGCAATTCACCCCAGGCAAGAACCTGTTCGCCCTGATCGGCTCCCAAGACACCGCCGTGGCGGTTTCCGGGCAGCTCAAGACCACGGCCGTGTCGCTGATGAAAATCGCCAACGACCTGCGCTGGATGAATTCCGGGCCGCTGGCAGGCCTGGGCGAGATAGAACTCGAGGGCTTGCAGCCGGGTTCCTCGATCATGCCCGGCAAGGTCAATCCGGTCATTCCTGAAGCCACCGCGATGGTGGCGGCCCAGGTAATCGGCAACGACACGGTGATCACCATCGCCGGTCAATCGGGCAATTTCGAATTGAACGTGATGCTGCCGATCATTGCCCAGAACCTGCTGAGCAGCATCACCCTGATGTCCAGCACCAGCCGCTTGCTGGCGGACAAGGCCATCGCCACGTTCAAGGTCAACGAAGCCAGGCTCAAGGAAGCGTTGTCGCGCAACCCGATCCTGGTGACCGCGCTGAACCCGATCATCGGTTACCAGAAGGCCGCTGAAATCGCCAAGAAGGCTTACCAGCAAGGCCGGCCGGTCATCGACGTCGCCCTGGAACACACCGACCTGACGCGCAGCGAACTCGAAGTCCTGCTGGACCCGGAGAAGCTCACCGCTGGCGGCGTGTAACCCCCGACACCTGTGTGGAGGACTCATCATGGAACACTGGAAACGTACGATCGAACGGGCCAATCGCTGTTTCATCCAAGGCGAGCTGGTGGATGCCCGCGAAGCCTACCTGCAAGCCCTGGCGCTGGCCCAAGTGTTGTTCGAGCGCTGGGCGGACGCCGACGAAGCCGTGGCCGCCTGCGTCGTCTCCCACCACAACCTGGCGGACCTTCACCTGCGCTTGAACCAGCCGGAGGAGAGCGCCGAATACTTGTGCGCGATCCACCAGCGGTTGTTGCAGACAATGCAGGACGAACGGCTGGCACCGGCCTTGCGCGCCGCTGCACAACGCCAGAGCCATAAGACCTATGTCGAACTGCTGAATTTCATCAGCGAGCACGGTGAGTACCCGCGCACCCAACGCCTGCTGCACTGCAATGCCACCACGCCCCGGCAGCGCTATGCCCCTCTTCATCATGGAGTTCATTGAACATGGCTTTTACCTTGCCTGCATTGCCTTACGCCTACGACGCCCTGGAACCGCACATCGATGCGCAAACCATGGAAATCCACTACACCAAGCACCACCAGACCTACATCAATAACCTCAACGCGGCGGTGGATGGCACCGAATACGCCGAATGGCCCGTCGAAAAACTGGTGGCCAGCGTGGAACAGTTGCCACAAAACCTGAAGGCTGCGGTGATCAACCAGGGCGGTGGCCACGCCAACCATTCGTTGTTCTGGGAGGTGATGACGCCCCAGGGCGGCGGCCAGCCCGAGGGCGCCCTGGCGGCGGCGATTGACGCGCAGCTGGGCGGCATCGAGCGTTTCAAGGAAGCTTTCACCAAAGCGGCGCTGACCCGTTTCGGCAGCGGCTGGGCCTGGTTGAGCGTGACCCCGCAAAAGACCCTGGTGGTGGAAAGCAGCGGCAACCAGGACAGCCCGTTGATGAATGGCAACGCGCCGATTCTTGGCCTGGACGTCTGGGAGCATGCCTATTACTTGCGTTACCAGAACCGTCGACCGGAATACATCAACGCCTTCTACAACGTGATCAATTGGCCTGAAGTTGCCCGACGCTATCAGGCAGCGCTGGCTTCAAGTCCTTCATGAACACAACCCAAGGCTGATCATGGACACTCAAACACTGGCGATTGGCGGCGGACGGATGTTCCGCTATGCCTTGGGGTCGCTGTTGCTGTTGGCCGGCATGACGTTGTTGGCGGCCCAGGGCCTGGCGTGGCTGGACCTGGAGCCCAAGCTGTTGCGGGCGCTTCAAGGCGGTGGGTTGTGCGCCTTGGGCACCGCGCTGGGGGCCGTGCCGGTGTTGGTCATTCGACGCATGCCCCAGGCCGTGAGCGATTCATTGCTAGGCTTCGGGGCCGGGGTGATGCTCGCCGCCACGGCGTTTTCGCTGATCGTGCCGGGCATTGCCGCGGCCGAGCAACTGGGGCTCACACCTTGGGCCGCCAGCGGTCTCATCTGTTTTGGCATCATGTCGGGGGCGTTCGGGCTGTACCTGGTGGACCGCAAGGTCTCAGCCAGCCCCGAACGGCTGGTCGCAGCGCCAGGACATCCGATCATTGCGCCGCGGATCTGGTTGTTCGTGTTCGCCATCATCGCCCACAACATTCCGGAAGGCATGGCGGTGGGCGTGTCCGCAGGCGGCGGCATGCCCGATGCCGACAGCCTGGCAATGGGTATCGCCTTGCAGGATGTCCCCGAAGGGCTGGTGATCGCGCTGGTGCTGGCCGCGGCGGGTATGTCGCGGGTGAAGGCGTTCCTGATTGGCGCCGCGTCCGGGCTGGTCGAACCCGTGTTCGCGCTGCTGTGCGCCTGGTTGGTGAGCCTGGCCGAGATGCTCTTGCCCCTGGGTCTGGCGTTGGCGGCCGGGGCGATGCTGCTGGTGGTGACCCATGAGGTCATACCCGAATCCCGTCGCAACGGTTACGAGAAATTGGCGAGCCTGGGATTGCTGGTGGGGTTTTGTCTGATGATGGTGTTGGATACGGCGTTGGCCTGATCCAATCCAGGGGCCATGCGTTTGTGCTGTTGTGGCGAGGGAGCTTGCTCCCGCTGGCCTGCGAAGCGGGCCCCGTTGTGTTTTCCTGCTGTGGATTTACGGCTGCTTCGCAGCCGAGCGGGAGCAAGCTCCCTCGCCACAACAAGCTCGGCTCGAGTCCTGGGGGGTTACTCGCCTTCGTCGAAATAATTGTTGATCAGCGCCACCAGCGCATCCATCGCTTCCTGCGCCTGCTCCCCTTCAGTGCTCAGGTGAATCCTGGTGCCCTTGCCAGCGGCGAGCATCATCATCGCCATGATGCTTTTACCGTCGACGGTGCTCTCGGGCGTACGCCCGACCCTGATCGTGGTATCCGGAAACTTCCCCGCCACACCGACGAATTTTGCCGACGCCCGGGCATGCAAACCCAGCTTGTTGATGATTTCAATTTCCCGAGCAGGCATCGCGATGTGAATCCTTTAGCTGAGGTCGCGGTGGCGAACCTGGACATTCTTCAGGGATTGTTGCAGGAGCTGACCCAGGCGTTCGGTCAGGTAGACGGAGCGGTGATGACCGCCGGTACAGCCGATGGCGATCGTGACATAGGCGCGATTGCTCGCGGCAAAGCGGGGTAGCCATTTGAGCAGGTAGCTGGAAATGTCCTGGTACATTTCCTCGACGTCCGGCTGGGCGGCCAGGTAGTCGATCACTGGTTGGTCAAGCCCGGACTGTTCGCGCAATTCCGGCTTCCAGTAGGGGTTGGGCAGGCAGCGCACATCGAACACCAGGTCGGCGTCCACCGGCATGCCACGCTTGAAACCGAACGACTCCACCAAAAACGCCGTGCCCGGCTCCGGTTGGTTCAGCAGGCGCAGCTTGATCGTGTCACGTAGCTGATACAGGTTCAGGTGCGTGGTGTTGACCTTCAGGTCGGCCAGGTCGGCAATCGGCCCCAGCAGTTGGCTTTCATCGTCAATGGCTTCGGCCAGGGAGCGGTTGGCGTTGCTCAGGGGGTGGCGCCGGCGGGTTTCGGAAAAGCGCTTGAGCAGCGTCTCCTCATCGGCGTCCAGGTACAACACATCGCACTGGATATGCCGGCTGCGCACTTCCTCGAGCAATTCAGGGAAGCGCGACAGGTGGCTCGGCAGGTTGCGCGCATCGATGGACACCGCCACCAGCGGCTGCGCCAGTTCCGTGTGGATCAGGGCGCGCTCGGCCAGTTCCGGCAGCAGGCCGGCGGGCAGGTTGTCGATGCAATAGTAGCCGCTGTCCTCAAGCACGTTGAGGGCCGTGCTTTTACCGGAGCCGGAGCGGCCACTGACGATGATCATGCGCATGTTTAATGACCGTTCTGCTCGTCCAGGACCACCTGGTACAAAGCTTCGTTACTCGGTGCGCTGCGCAGTTTTTCGCGCACTTCCTTGCGGTCCAGCATGCTGGCAATCTGGCGCAGCAGCTCAAGGTGCGCATCGGTCGCCGCTTCCGGAACCAGCAATACAAACAGCAGGTCGACCGGGGCGCCGTCGATGGCGTCGAAATCTATGGGGGTATCAAGGTGCAACAATGCGCTGATCGGCGCGGCACACCCCTTGAGACGGCAGTGAGGAATGGCGATGCCGTTGCCAAAACCGGTGGAACCGAGTTTTTCACGGGCAACCAGGGCCTCGAAGACGTCCTGCATCACCAGATCAGGCACCTCGCGGTGGATCAGGTTGGCAATTTGTTCGAGGGCTTTCTTTTTACTGCCACCCGGCGCGTTCACTTGGGAACGGCCGGGGGTCAGGATGGTTTCTAGTCGGATCATGGATTGGGGGGGTTAACGACCGGTAGCGCCCTGGAGGAGGCTCTGGGTCTTTTCCTTATGCTTTTTGAGTTGGCGATCCAGCTTGTCGGTCAGCAGGTCAATCGCGGCATACATGTCTGTGTGCTCTGCGTTGGCAACCACTTCTCCGCCGGGAATATGCAGCGTGGCTTCGATTTTCTGCAGCAGCTTCTCGACGTTCATCGTGACTTGCACGTTGGTGATCTTGTCGAAATGCCTCTCCAATCGGTCGAGTTTTTCGCCGATGTAGGTGCGCAGGGGTTCGGTCACTTCCAGTTGGTGTCCACTGATGTTGACTTGCATACAGCTTCTCCTTCGTTGCCAGTGCATAAAGCGGCAGGCAGAAATGCCTGCCACTGGAACGCTGTGGCGTGGCCTTGTTACATCAACCGCTTGCGTTCGCTCGAAGGCGCGATCCCGAGGGATTCACGGTACTTGGCGACGGTACGGCGGGCCACCTGAATGCCTTGTGCCTCCAGTAAACCAGCGATCTTGCTGTCACTCAACGGCTTTTTCTGATTTTCCGCAGCCACCAGTTTTTTGATGATCGCGCGGATGGCCGTGGACGAGCATTCGCCGCCTTCGGAGGTGCTGACGTGGCTGGAGAAAAAGTATTTCAATTCATAGATGCCCCGGGGGGTATGCATGAATTTCTGGGTGGTCACCCGGGAAATCGTCGACTCGTGCATGCCCACGGCCTCGGCAATGTCATGCAGGACCAAGGGTTTCATCGCTTCATCGCCGTACTCCAGGAAGCCGCGCTGATGCTCGACGATCTGGGTGGCAACTTTCATCAATGTTTCGTTGCGGCTTTGCAGGCTCTTGATGAACCAGCGGGCTTCCTGCAGCTGATTGCGCATGAAGGTGTTGTCGGCGCTGGTGTCGGCACGCTTGACGAAGCCGGCGTACTGGGCGTTGACGCGCAGCTTGGGCACCGACTCCTGGTTGAGCTCCACCAGCCAGCGATCATTGTGCTTGCGCACGATCACGTCGGGCACCACGTACTCAGGCTCGGTGGATTCGATCTGCGAGCCGGGGCGCGGGTTGAGGCTCTGCACCAGCTCGATGACCTGGCGCAGCTCATCTTCCTTGAGCTTCATGCGGCGCATCAGTTGGCTGTAGTCGCGACCGCCCAGCAGGTCGATGTAATCGGTGACCAGTCGCTTGGCTTCGGCCAGCCACGGCGTCTTGGCGGACAGCTGGCGCAATTGCAGCAACAGGCACTCGCCCAGGTTGCGAGCGCCGATGCCGGCCGGCTCGAACTGCTGGATGCGATGGAGGACGGCTTCGATCTCGTCCAGCTCGATGTCGAGCTCGGGGTCGAAGGCTTCGAGGATTTCCTCGAGGGTCTCGTCCAGGTAGCCCTGGTTGTTGATGCAATCGATCAGGGTCACGGCGATCAGGCGATCGGTGTCGGACATCGGCGCCAGGTTCAGTTGCCACAGCAGATGGCTTTGCAGGCTCTCGCCGGCAGAGGTGCGGGTGGTGAAGTCCCACTCGTCGTCATCGCTGCTTGGCAGGTTGCTGGCGCTGGTCTGGTAGACGTCTTCCCAGGCCGTGTCCACGGGCAGCTCGTTGGGAATGCGTTCGTTCCATTCGCCCTCCTCGAGGTTGTCCACCGTCGGGGCGGCTTCCTGGTAGGACGGTTCCGGGATCTCGGTGTTGGTCTTTTGCTCGACGTTGTCGGCCAGCGGATCGGTGTTATCGAAGTCGTCGCCTTCTTCCTGGCGTTCGAGCATCGGATTGGACTCCAGGGCCTCCTGGATTTCCTGTTGCAGGTCCAGGGTCGACAATTGGAGCAGGCGGATGGCCTGTTGCAGCTGCGGTGTCATCGTCAGCTGCTGGCCCATTCTCAAGACTAGCGATGGTTTCATGGCAGGGGCTTAACACCTTATTCGCCGGCGCACATGCGCCATCCACTACAGGGCGCCGAAGCGCCAAACTTAAGCAAATTATATGCCTGAAACTGAAGTGTTTGCCTAGAGCGTCGCCATAATAAAATCAAACGACGCCTGGGCAATTCGCCAGACGCGTGTGCTTACAGGCGGAACTCATGGCCCAGGTACACTTCCTTGACCAGGTCGTTGGCCAGGATCGCAGCGGAGTCACCTTCGGCGATCAACTGGCCGTCATTGACAATGTAGGCGGTTTCGCAGATATCCAGCGTCTCGCGCACGTTGTGGTCGGTGATCAGCACACCGATGCCCTTGGCCTTGAGGTGATGGATGATCTGCTTGATGTCCCCCACCGAGATCGGGTCCACGCCAGCGAACGGTTCGTCGAGCAGGATGAATTTCGGCGCGGTGGCCAGGGCGCGGGCGATTTCCACGCGACGCCGTTCACCACCGGACAGGCTCATGCCCAGGTTGTCGCGAATGTGGCTGATGTGGAATTCCTGCAGGAGGCTTTCCAGCTCCTGGCGACGGCCGGCCTTGTCGAGTTCCTTGCGGGTCTCGAGGATCGCCATGATGTTGTCGGCCACCGACAGTTTGCGGAAGATCGACGCTTCTTGCGGCAAATAGCCGATACCGGCCTTCGCGCGGCCGTGCATCGGCTGGTGGCTGACATCCAGGTCGTCGATCAATACGCGACCCTGATCGGCCTGGACCAGGCCGACGATCATGTAGAAGCAAGTGGTCTTGCCCGCGCCATTGGGGCCGAGCAGGCCGACGATCTGGCCGCTGTCGATGGACAGGCTGACATCACGCACGACTTGACGGCTCTTGTAGCTCTTGGCCAAGTGCTGAGCTTTCAGAGTTGCCATTACTGGGCCTTCTGCTCGGTTTTCTTTTTAGGCTGGATCACCATGTCGATCCGCGGACGCTGCTCGGTCACCTTGCTGCCGGTGGCGCGACCGGCGCTGGCGAGTTTCTTGTTTGTGTCATAGACGATTTTCTCGCCTTGGGTGACGTTGTTGTCCTTGTCGACGACCTTGGCACGGTCGATCAGGACCACGCGATCCTGGGAGGCGTGGTACTGGATGGTCACCCCGTAGCCTTGTACCGGCTTGGTGTCGCCTGCGGTTTGCATCTGCTCGAAATAGGCCAGGTTGCCCACCGAGGTCACCACGTCGATATCGCCGGACTGGGTGCGGGTGATGGTCACGGTGTTGCCGGTGACCTTCATCGAGCCTTGGGTGATGATCACGTCGCCTTTATAGGTGGCGACGCCATTCTTGTCGTCGAGTTGCGCGTCGTCGGCCTGGATGCGGATTGGCTGGTCGCGGTCGGTGGGAAGAGCCCAGGCGCTCGCGCTTCCCAGTGCTGCGCCCAGACTGAGCAAAATAGGGAGGGTTTTAGCGAGCTTCATACTGTCCTCTTACGTTCGATAGCAGGTGTATCCTGCTTTCCTTCAAATACGCCTTCATTCCCGTGCCAGTCGATACACCCCCGGCGCCGTCGATTCTAACGGGTTGCTCGGTCTGCGCATATTCTTGCTGCGGGAATACCGTCATGCGTGTGCTGGTGATGATGGTCGTACGGTTTTTCTCGTCGGTCCGGGCGATGCGTACCGAGTCGATCAGTTCCACTTCGGTGCCACCGGAATTGACTTCGGCGTGCTCGCTCTGCACATGCCAGGGAAAATCGGTGCCGCGGAATATGTTCAAGTCCGGCTTGGTGACCAGCGTAATGTCAGTGGCCTTGACGTGGTCGACCTTGTCGGACGTCATCTCATATTGCACTTTGCCGTCGGGCAGGTACTGCAGGGTGTGGGTGTTGGTCGCGTACCAGTCGATCTTTTCCTCGACTTGGGCCGCAGGCTGGTCGAGAAACCGTTCAGGGCTGATGTTCCAATAGCCCACCGCGGCGAAAATCGCCGCGATACAGGCAAACACCACAACGGTGCGAATCTTTTTGCTCAGCATAAATGGCTCACAGGTACGCGGCGTTGGCCGCTTCGAGACGGCCCTGGGCGCGCAGGATCAGTTCACAGAATTCACGGGCGGCACCTTCGCCGCCTCGCGCCGTGGTGATTCCGTGGGCGTGCTCGCGCACGAAGCTGGCCGCGTTGGCGACGGCCATGCCCAGGCCGACCCGGCGAATCACCGGCAGGTCCGGCAGGTCGTCACCGAGATAGGCCACTTGTTCATAGCTTAGGTTGAGTTGGCCCAAGAGCTCGTCCAGCACCACCAGTTTGTCTTCGCGCCCCTGGTAAAGGTGCGGGATGCCGAGGTTCTTCGCGCGCCGCTCGACCACCGGGGTCTTTCGGCCACTGATGATAGCGGTCTGCACGCCGGCGGCCATCAACATCTTGATGCCCTGGCCGTCGAGGGTGTTGAAGGTCTTGAACTCGCTGCCGTCTTCGAGGAAATACAGGCGACCGTCAGTCAGCACGCCGTCCACATCGAACACGGCCAGCTTGATGGCTTGGCCCCGTTGCAACAGGTCTGTGTTCATTTACATGACTCCCGCGCGCAGCAAATCGTGCATGTTCAGGGCGCCCACCGGACGGTCTTCGCCATCGACGACGACCAGGGCACTGATTTTGTGGTCTTCCATGATTTTCAAGGCCTCGGCGGCGAGCATCTCGGCACGGGCGGTCTTGCCGTGGGGCGTCATGACTTGCTCGATGGTCGCGCTGTGGATGTCGATGGCGCGGTCCAGGGTGCGGCGCAGGTCGCCGTCGGTAAAGATCCCGGCGAGCTTGCCGTCGGCTTCCAGCACTACCGTCATGCCCAGTCCCTTGCGGGTCATCTCCATGAGCGCGTCCTTGAGCAACGTGCCGCGCACAACCTGTGGCAATGCCTGGCCGGCGTGCATCACGTTTTCGACTTTCAGCAGCAGGCGACGGCCAAGGGCACCACCGGGATGGGAAAAGGCGAAGTCTTCCGCGGTGAAGCCCCGGGCCTCCAGCAGCGCCACGGCCAGGGCGTCGCCCATGACCAGGGCTGCGGTGGTGGAGGAGGTCGGCGCCAGGTTCAGCGGGCAGGCTTCGTGTTCGACATGGACGTTGAGGTTCACTTCGGCGGCCTTGGCCAGCGGCGAGTCCGGGTTGCCGGTCATGCTGATCAACTGGATGCCCAGGCGTTTGATCAACGGCAGCAACGTGATGATTTCATTGGTGGAGCCGGAGTTGGACAAGGCCAGGATGACGTCGTCCCGGGTGATCATGCCCATGTCGCCGTGGCTGGCCTCGGCCGGGTGGACAAAAAAGGCCGTGGTGCCGGTGCTGGCGAGGGTGGCGGCGATCTTGTTGCCGATGTGCCCGGACTTGCCCATGCCGACCACGACCACGCGGCCCTTGCTGGCCAGAATCATCTCGCAGGCGCGTACGAAATCAGCGTCGATATGGGCCAGCAAGCCTTGCACGGCTTCAAGCTCGAGGCGGATGGTACGTTGTGCCGATTGAATCAGGTCGCTGGATTGGTTCATGTCAGAAATCGTATAGCCCGATGAAAAGGCGGCGATTATAGCGGCAATGAACAATTCCCTCACGTAAGTTCGTCATGCTTTGTGCTAGCGGCTGCAAGGTTCGACGTAAAATCAGACTTTTTACCTTAAGCCAGGCTTAACGGCGGGGCCGTTGGCCTTGGGCGCTTCGCTGTTGCAGTGATATAGTTCGCCGCCGGTTCGCTGCCCGGCGGTAGCGACGCTTGTCGGCTGCCCAAGGCATTCGAATGTGAGGCTGCATCGCAAGGAGTTTAGATGAGTGCCGACAACGCCTACGCGGTCGAGCTGAAGGGACTGTCCTTCAAGCGAGGGACGCGCAGCATTTTCAATGACATCGATATTCGCATACCACGGGGCAAGGTCACCGGCATCATGGGGCCCTCCGGGTGTGGCAAGACCACGCTGCTGCGGCTGATGGGCGCGCAACTGCGTCCCAGCGCCGGCGAAGTCTGGGTCAATGGCCAGAATCTTCCCCAATTGTCTCGCAGCGACCTGTTCGATGCGCGCAAGCACATGGGGGTGCTGTTCCAGAGCGGCGCGCTGTTCACCGACCTCGATGTGTTCGAGAACGTGGCGTTCCCGCTGCGGGTCCATACCGATCTGCCGGAAGAAATGATCCGCGACATCGTCCTGCTCAAATTGCAGGCCGTCGGGCTGCGCGGCGCCATCGACCTGATGCCGGACGAGCTGTCCGGCGGCATGAAGCGTCGTGTCGCGCTGGCGCGGGCGATTGCCCTCGATCCGAAGATCCTCATGTACGACGAGCCCTTCGTCGGCCAGGATCCGATCGCCATGGGTGTGCTCGTGCGCCTGATCCGCCTGCTTAATGATGCGCTGGGCATCACCAGTATCGTGGTCTCCCACGATTTGGCCGAAACCGCGAGCATTGCCGACTACATCTATGTGGTCGGCGATGGGCAGGTGCTGGGGCAGGGCACGCCGCAGGAACTGGCGGATTCGGACAACCCGCGCATTCGCCAATTCATGAAGGGTGATCCGGACGGGCCGGTGGCGTTCCATTTCCCGGCCACGGATTACCGTACCGATCTGCTGGGGAAGCGCTGATGCGCAAGAAATCACTGTTGGAAAGAATTCGCCTGTTCGGTCGCTCCGGCATCGACGTGGTGGCGGTGCTGGGGCGTTCCTCGCTGTTTTTGATGCACGCCTTGCTCGGTCGCAACTCGACGGGCGGCGGCTTTGGCCTGCTGGTCAAGCAGTTGCACTCGGTGGGCGTGATGTCCCTGGTGATCATCGTCGTCTCCGGGATCTTCATCGGCATGGTGCTGGCGCTGCAAGGCTTCAGCATTTTGTCCAGCTACGGTTCGGAGCAGGCGGTCGGGCAGATGGTCGCCCTGACGCTGCTGCGCGAGCTTGGTCCCGTGGTGACCGCGCTGCTGTTCGCCGGGCGTGCCGGTTCGGCGCTGACGGCTGAAATCGGTAACATGAAGTCCACCGAGCAGCTGTCCAGCCTGGAAATGATCGGTGTCGACCCGCTCAAGTACATTGTTGCCCCGCGCCTGTGGGCCGGCTTCATTTCCCTGCCGGTGCTGGCGATGATCTTCAGCGTCGTGGGGATCTGGGGCGGCTCCTGGGTGGCCGTCGACTGGCTGGGGGTCTATGAGGGTTCCTATTGGGCGAACATGCAGAACAGCGTCGATTTCCTCGACGATGTCCTCAATGGCGTGATCAAAAGTGCCGTGTTCGCGTTCGTCGTGACCTGGATCGCCGTGTTTCAAGGCTATGACTGTGAGCCCACTTCAGAGGGGATCAGCCGTGCCACAACCAAGACCGTGGTGTACGCCTCGCTGGCGGTCCTGGGCCTTGACTTTATTCTGACCGCCTTGATGTTTGGAGATTTCTGATGCAAAACCGCACCCTGGAAATCGGTGTCGGCCTTTTCTTGCTGGCTGGCATCCTGGCTTTGCTGCTGCTGGCCCTGCGGGTCAGTGGACTGGCGCCGACGGCAAGCACCGATACTTATAAACTTTATGCCAACTTCGACAATATCGCCGGTTTGACGGTCAGAGCCAAGGTGACCATGGCCGGTGTGACCATCGGCAAGGTCACGGCAATCGATCTGAACCGCGAGGATTTCACCGGTCGGGTGACGCTGCAGCTGGAAAAGCGCGTGGACAACCTGCCGACTGACTCCACTGCATCTATCCTCACGGCTGGGCTGCTGGGCGAGAAGTACATTGGCATCAGCGTGGGTGGGGAAGACACCGTGCTCAAGGACGGTGGCGTCATCCACGACACGCAGTCGTCCCTGGTGCTCGAGGACCTGATCGGTAAATTCCTGCTCAATACCGTTAGCAAAGACGCCAAATGAGGAGCTTTTGAATGATCTCTATCTTGCGACGTAGCCTGTTGGTGCTGCTCGCGGCGCTGCCGTTGATGGCCAACGCCGTGGCCGCGCCTTCGGCCCATGACATCATCCAGGACACGACCACCCGGTTGCTGGCGGACCTTGCCGCCAACAAAGAGAAATACAAACAGGACCCCAGCGCGTTCTATGACGCGCTGAACGGCATCGTCGGCCCTGTGGTGGACGCCGATGGCATCTCCAAGAGCATCATGACCGTCAAGTACTCGCGCAAGGCCACCCCGGCGCAGATGACCCGCTTCCAGGAGAACTTCAAGCGCAGCCTGATGCAGTTCTATGGTAACGCCTTGCTGGAGTACAACAACCAGGGCATCACCGTTTCCCCGGCCAAGGATGAAAGTGGCACCCGCACCAGCGTCGACATGCAAGTCAAGGGCAACAACGGCGCGGTCTACCCAGTGTCCTACACGCTCGAGAAAATCAACGGCGAGTGGAAGGTGCGCAACGTGATCATCAACGGCATCAACATCGGCAAGCTGTTCCGCGATCAGTTCGCCGACGCCATGCAGCGCAATGGCAACGACCTGGACAAGACCATCGACGGTTGGGCCGGTGAAGTCGCCAAGGCCAAGGAAGTGACCGAAGAAGCCAAAGAGAAGCAGGAACAATGATCGAGTCGGTGAGTGAGTCGGCCGTTCGTCTGGGCGGGGCCGGTGAGCTGCTGCTCAGCGGCGTGCTGGATTACCGCACTGGGCCGACCCTGCGCAAGCAGGGCCAGGCGCTGATCAAGTCCATTGGCGGCGCCGAGGTGGTCATTGACTGCTCGGCGGTGCAGAAGTCCAGCAGTGTCGGCTTGTCGCTGCTGCTGTGTTTCATGCGGGACGCCAAGGCGGCCGGCAAAACGTGGAGCATCCGTGGGATGCCCGAAGACATGCGCGAAATAGCCCAGGTCAGCGAGCTGACCGAGCTGTTGGCGCACCCCTGACCCACATTGTTGGAAAGCCCCTCTGTCAGAGTCCTGCTTCGCGGGGTTCGCAGGCGCGGGGCTTTTTTGTATGATGTGCGACCCGCGCGCACAGGGCGCCGATTGAGGTTGAGCATGCAGGCTGTAGAAGTGAAGAGCTTCCTTGAAGGAAAGCTGCCTGGTACGCAGGTGGAGGTTGAAGGCGAAGGCTGCAATTTCCAGCTGAACGTAATCAGCGATGAACTGGCGGCGTTGAGTCCAGTGAAGCGTCAGCAGAGCATCTATGCCCATTTGAACCCATGGATCGCCGATGGCAGCATCCACGCGGTCACGATGAAATTTTTCAGCAGCGCGGCCTGGGCCGAGCGCACCTGAGCCCAAGGGCCTCGAGATTCTTATGGATAAACTGATTATTACCGGCGGCGCTCGTCTTGATGGCGAAATCCGTATTTCCGGGGCAAAGAACTCCGCCCTGCCAATCCTGGCCGCGACCCTGCTGTGCGACGGTCCTGTGACTGTAGCCAACCTGCCGCACCTGCACGACATCACCACGATGATCGAGCTGTTCGGCCGCATGGGCATCGAGCCGGTGATCGACGAGAAGCTCAGCGTCGAGATCGACCCGCGCACCATCAAGACCCTGATCGCCCCGTACGAGCTGGTGAAAACCATGCGCGCATCGATCCTGGTATTGGGGCCGATGGTCGCCCGTTTCGGTGAAGCCGAAGTCGCCTTGCCTGGCGGTTGCGCCATCGGCTCGCGTCCGGTGGACCTGCACATCCGTGGCCTGGAAGCCATGGGCGCGGTGATCGACGTCGAAGGCGGCTACATCAAGGCCAAGGCGCCGGAAGGTGGCTTGCGCGGTGCACACTTCTTCTTCGACACCGTCAGCGTGACCGGTACCGAGAACATCATGATGGCTGCCGCACTGGCCAAGGGCCGCAGCGTGCTGCAGAACGCCGCCCGCGAGCCTGAAGTGGTCGACCTGGCGAACTTCCTGATCGCCATGGGCGCCAAGATCAGCGGCGCCGGCACCGACACCATCACCATCGATGGCGTCGAGCGCCTGCATTCGGCCACCTACAAGGTGATGCCGGACCGGATCGAAACCGGCACTTACCTGGTGGCCGCCGCCGTCACCGGTGGCCGCGTCAAGGTCAAGGACACCGATCCGACCATCCTCGAAGCCGTCCTGGAAAAACTCAAGGAAGCCGGTGCCGAAGTCACCTGCGGCGAAGACTGGATCGAAGTGAACATGCACGGCAAGCGGCCCAAGGCCGTCAACGTGCGGACCGCGCCGTACCCGGCGTTCCCCACCGACATGCAGGCGCAGTTCATCTCCCTCAACGCCATTGCCGAAGGCACCGGCGCGGTGATCGAGACGATCTTCGAAAACCGCTTCATGCACGTCTACGAACTGCACCGCATGGGCGCCAAGATCCAGGTCGAAGGCAACACCGCCATCGTCACGGGCACCGAGAAGCTCAAGGGTGCGCCAGTCATGGCCACCGACCTGCGGGCTTCGGCCAGCCTGGTCATCTCGGCCCTGGTTGCCGAAGGCGATACCCTGATCGATCGCATCTACCACATTGACCGTGGCTACGAGTGCATCGAAGAAAAACTGCAGATGCTCGGCGCCAAGATCCGCCGCGTGCCGGGCTAGTTCCGGCTGCATGGGCATAGGGATGTGCCCGTTGAATTCGTTTCAGGTCGAGGGTGGTTGCACCCTCGATGTGTGTCCGGCGCCGCTTGCGACCGGGCATGAGTACCTTGATAAGGACTGACGTTTCCCATGTTGACCATCGCACTGTCCAAGGGCCGCATCCTTGACGACACCCTGCCGCTTCTGGCTGAAGCGGGCATCGTGCCGACCGAGAATCCGGACAAGAGCCGCAAGCTGATCATCCCCACGACCCAGGCCGACGTGCGCTTGCTGATCGTGCGTGCCACCGACGTGCCGACCTACGTGGAGCATGGCGCAGCCGACCTGGGCGTCGCCGGCAAGGACGTGCTGATGGAGTATGGCGGCCAGGGCCTGTACGAGCCCCTGGACCTGCGGATCGCCCGCTGCAAGCTGATGACCGCCGGTAAAGTCGGCGCGCCGGAGCCCAAGGGGCGTCTGCGGGTGGCGACCAAGTTCGTCAACATTGCCAAGCGTTATTACGCCGAGCAGGGCCGTCAGGTCGATATCATCAAGCTGTACGGTTCGATGGAGCTGGCGCCGCTGATCGGCCTGGCGGACAAGATCATCGACGTGGTCGACACCGGCAACACCCTGCGAGCCAACGGCCTGGAACCCCAGGACTTCATCGCTGACATCACCTCCCGGCTGGTCGTCAACAAGGCGTCGATGAAAATGCAACATGCTCGTATCCAGGCTCTGATCGATACCCTGCGCAAGGCAGTGGAATCGCGACACCGCGGCTGATTCACCTGCGCGACCTTGAGTCGCGCCCGTCTATCCGTGTCATAGCCAATTTTCTCAGGTGCCCACGCGAATGGACTGGTAGCTTAGGGCGCCTGAGCATTTGCCATTAATGAGGCCCTCGCTATGACCGCTCCCACTTCGATTCGCCGACTCAACGCTGCCGACCCGGATTTCGCAGATCATCTGGATCATCTGCTGAGCTGGGAAAGCGTGTCTGACGACTCGGTCAATCAGCGGGTGCTGGACATCATCAAGGCCGTGCGCGAGCGTGGCGATGCCGCCCTGGTGGAATTCACCCAGAAATTCGACGGCCTGCAAGTGGCGTCCATGGCCGACCTGATCCTGCCGCGCGAGCGCCTGGAACTGGCCCTGACCCGAATCACCGTGCCCCAGCGCGAAGCCTTGGAAAAGGCCGCGTCCCGGGTCCGTGACTATCACGAAAGGCAGAAACAGGACTCCTGGAGCTACACCGAAGCCGATGGCACGGTGCTGGGCCAGAAGGTCACCCCGCTGGACCGCGCCGGCCTGTATGTGCCGGGGGGCAAGGCGTCCTATCCGTCCTCGGTGCTGATGAACGCCATCCCGGCCAAGGTCGCCGGTGTGACCGAAGTGGTCATGGTCGTCCCGACCCCGCGGGGTGAGATCAACGAGTTGGTGCTGGCCGCCGCTTGCATCGCTGGCGTGGACCGGGTGTTCACCATCGGCGGTGCCCAGGCCGTGGCGGCGCTGGCCTATGGCACCGAAAGCGTGCCGCGGGTGGACAAGGTGGTCGGCCCGGGCAACATCTATGTCGCCACCGCCAAGCGCCACGTGTTTGGCCAGGTTGGCATCGACATGATCGCCGGCCCTTCGGAAATCCTCGTCGTGTGCGACGGCCAGACCGATCCGGACTGGATCGCCATGGATCTGTTTTCCCAGGCCGAGCACGACGAAGACGCCCAGGCGATCCTGGTCAGCCCGGACGCCGAGTTCCTCGACAAGGTGGCCGCGAGCATCGACAAGCTGTTGCCGACCATGGACCGCGCCGAGATCATCAACACGTCGATCAATGGCCGTGGGGCGCTGATCAAAGTCGATGACATGGCGCAGGCCATCGAAGTCGCCAACCGCATCGCGCCGGAACACCTGGAATTGTCGGTCGCCGACCCGCAGGCCTGGTTGCCGCAGATCCGCCACGCCGGTGCGATCTTCATGGGCCGCCACACCAGCGAGGCCCTGGGTGACTATTGCGCAGGCCCTAACCACGTATTGCCGACGTCCGGCACCGCGCGCTTCTCGTCGCCTCTGGGGGTGTATGACTTCCAGAAGCGTTCGTCGATCATCTTCTGCTCCGAGCAGGGTGCCTCCGAACTGGGCAAGACCGCTTCGGTGCTGGCCCGTGGCGAATCGCTGAGCGCCCACGCCCGCAGCGCCGAGTACCGCATTCTTGACGAGCCATCCGTTGAACGGCAGGGGAACTGAAATGAGTAAATTCTGGAGCCCGTTCGTCAAGAACCTGGTGCCCTACGTGCCGGGTGAACAGCCGAAGCTGACCCGATTGGTCAAGCTCAACACCAACGAGAACCCCTACGGCCCATCGCCCAAGGCCCTCGCGGCGATGCAGGCCGAGCTGAACGACAATCTGCGCCTGTATCCGGATCCCAACAGCGACCTGCTGAAAGGCGCCGTGGCCCGCTATTACGGCGTGCAGGGCAACCAGGTGTTCCTGGGTAACGGTTCGGATGAAGTGCTGGCGCACATTTTTCACGGCCTGTTGCAGCACGACCAGCCGCTGTTGTTCCCGGACATCAGCTACAGCTTCTATCCGGTGTATTGCGGCCTGTACGGTATTCAGTTCGAGGCGGTGTCGCTGGATGAGCAATTCCAGATCGACCCGGCCGACTACGCCAAACCCAACGGCGGGATCATTTTCCCCAACCCGAACGCGCCGACCGGCTGCCTGCTGGCGCTGGAGGCGGTCGAGCGGATCCTCAAGGCCAGCCCGGATTCGGTGGTCGTGGTGGACGAGGCTTATATCGACTTCGGCGGCGAGACGGCCATCAGCCTGGTGGATCGTTATCCGAACCTGCTGGTGACCCAGACCCTGTCCAAGTCCCGCTCGCTGGCGGGGCTGCGCGTGGGCCTGGCGGTGGGGCATCCGGACCTGATCGAAGCGCTGGAGCGGATCAAGAACAGCTTCAACTCCTACCCGTTGGATCGCCTGGCGAATGTCGGCGGCGCGGCGGCGTTCGATGATCGCGAGCATTTCGACCGGACCTGCCGATTGGTCATCGAACACCGTGAGTGGGTGGTGGATCAGTTGGAAGCGAAGGGCTTCGAAGTATTGCCCTCGGCGGCCAACTTCATCTTCGCCCGCCACCCCCGGCACGACGCGGCAGGGCTGGCGGCGAAACTGCGGGAGCAGGGCGTGATCGTGCGGCACTTCAAGCAGGAGCGGATTGCCCAATTCCTGCGGATCAGCATCGGCACGCCGGAGCAGAACCAGGCCCTGATCGAAGCCCTCGGCGAACTCTGAAACCCTGCATTGAGCCTGTGGAAGTCTGTGGGAGCAAAGCTTGCTCGCGAAGGCGGTGTGTCAGTTACTTAAATGTTGGCTGACCCGACGCCATCGCGAGCAAGCTCGCTCCCACAGTTGTTTTGTGGTGTTCACAGGATCTGCATACCGCCGCAAATCCCTCCTGTGGGAGCGAGCTTGCTCGCGAAGGCGTAGTGTCAGGTACTTCAATGTTGGCTGAACTGACGCCATCGCGAGCAAGCTCGCTCCCACAGTTGTTTTGTGGTGTACGCAAGATCTGCATACCGCCGCAAATCCCCCTGTGGGAGCGAGCTTGCTCGCGATGGGGCCTTAGAATCAGACCCTGAACTGGTTGATCAGCCGCCGCTGCTGCTCTGCCAGTTTGGTCAGCCCGGCGCTGGCCGCGCTGGATTCGTCGGCACCGCTGGCCACTTCGTTCGCCACTTGCCCGATGTTGATCACGTTGCGGTTGATGTCGTCGGCCACGGCGCTCTGTTCCTCGGCAGCGCTGGCGATCTGGGTATTCATGTCGTTGATCACCGACACCGCCTGGGTAATCGTTTCCAAGGCCTGGGCCGCTTTCGCCGCATGTTGCACGCTTTCATCGGTACGATGCTGGCTGTCTTCCATCACCCGAACCACATCCCGGGTGCCTTGTTGCAGTTGCTGGATCATTGCCTGGATTTCTTCAGTCGCCTGCTGGGTCTTCTGCGCCAGGTTGCGCACTTCATCGGCGACCACCGCGAAACCACGGCCCTGTTCACCGGCCCGGGCGGCTTCGATGGCTGCGTTGAGGGCCAACAGGTTGGTCTGCTCGGCGATCCCGCGGATGGCGGTGAGGATCGCATTGATGTTCTCGCTGTCCTTGGCCAGGGTCTGCACCACACCCACCGCCTTGCCGATTTCCACGGCCAGGGCGCCAATGGAGGTGGAAGTGTCCCGCACGATCTGCATGCCCTGGCTGGCGGCCTGATCCGCATGACTGGCAGCCTGGGCCGCCTGGGTCGCGTTGCGGGCCACGTCCTGGGCGGTGGCGGTCATTTCGTGCACGGCCGTGGCGACCTGATCGATCTCCGTCATCTGCTTGTGCACGCCCTGGTTGGTGCGGATCGCGATATCGGCGGTGTGCTCCGATGAATCGCTGACACTCTGCACCGAGGTCACCACCTGGGTGATCATGCCCTGCAACTTGCTCAGGAAGGTGTTGAAGCCCCTGGCGATCGCGCCCAGTTCGTCGGCGCGGTCGCTCACCAGGCGACGGGTCAGGTCGCCTTCGCCCTGGGCGATGTCATCGAGCATCGCCACCATCTGCTTGAGTGGCCGGGCGATGCCGTGGCCCACCAGCCAGATCACCAGCAGACCGATCCCGGCAATCACCAGGCCCACCATCGCCATGCCGAAGATGTCGGTCTGGCGCCGATGGTCGAGGTCTTGCTGCAAGGCATGCAGGTCGGCCATGACCGCGTTCAGCGGCAGTTGCAGCATCAGCGTCCAGCGGGCGTTGGTCTCGCCGATGCCGAACGGCATGTACACCTCGATATGCCCGTGGGCTTCGTCGATGTCGTAACGCACTTCGCCGACGCCCAGTTTGGTCAGGTTATCCAGTTCATTGGCGTCCAGCAGGTCGCTGGCCTTTTCCCCGAGTTTGCTCGGGTCCTTGGTGAAGGCCACCAGCCGGTTGTTGCTTGAGAGCAAGGCCATTTCCCCGGCGCCGTCGTACAGCTTGCCGTCGGCGGCCACGAGCATGTCCTGGATGAAGTTCACCGACAGGTCGGCCCCGACGATGCCCTGGAACTTGCCCTCGATCATGATCGGTTCGATGAACGAAGCGAGCATGGTCATCGTGCTGCCGACGCGGTAGGGCGCCGGATCGATCACGCAGGCCTTCTTGCTGTCCTGGGAGCACAGGTAGTACTCACTGGCGCGAATGCCGGTGGAGAGCAGTTTTTGATCGGTCACATCGGCGAGCTTTTCCAGGCCCAGGGAGCCGTCCTGGTTGCGAAACCACCAGGGCAGGAAACGCCCGTTGGTTTCCATGCCCAGCACCGGGCTGTCCACGTAATTGGCGTCGTCGCGGTCGATGGCATTCGGCTCCCAGGCGATGTAGGCGCCGAGGATTTTCGGGTTGCGTACGACGGTTTCGCGCAACAGGCTGATCATCTGCTCCCGGGGCACCTTCAGTTGCGGGTTGCCGTCCGCGCCGTTCATGCCCATCAAGGCATTCGTGGTGGCCAGGCCGCGGGCGAGCAACAGCGGGGCTTCCAGTTCCCGCTGGATCAGGCTGGCCTGGGTACGTGCCAAGGCACTGAGGCGTTGTTCGATGAGTTGCTCGAACTGCGCCTTGGTTCGCTGTTGCACCATCTCCTGGGTGCGGGCGCCGGCAAACAGCGCGTACAACACAAGGGCGCCGACCACGCTGAGCACGATGGCACCGGCCAGGGCGGCCACGGAAAACTGGATCGATCTGAATTTCATAAAGACTCCGGACGCGGAAATGACGTCTGGGATCTTTATCGGCGTTTCTGTGGCGCGGCATGAGGCGCTGTTCGTCGGGTGACTGTTTTGGCTAGGTGGGTGTCGCAAATGGGCGCAGTGGTTCTGTCCAAAAAAACCGCAATCCCCTCGTTGTGTATCTGGCGCCGATACAAATCAAGGCCTAGGATACGCCCACGTTTCCAGGGAGCTTCTTTTACATGAACAAGACATTGATGGTGAGTGCTCTGAGCGCGGCGCTGCTGCTCGCCGGTTGCCAGTCGGTCAATACCACCAGCGGCGGAGCCGTGGGTGTGGAACGCAAGCAGTACATGTTCAGCATGCTGTCGACCGACCAGGTCAACCAGATGTATGCCCAGTCCTATCAAAAGACGATGGGCGAGGCGAGTGCCCAGGGCGTCTTGGACAAGACCAGCAGCGATGCCAAGCGCGTCCAGGCCATCTCCAGTCGACTGATCGCCCAGGCGCCGGTGTTCCGTCCGGATTCGGCGCAATGGAACTGGGAAGTGAACCTGATCAAGAGCGACGAGCTCAACGCCAGCTGCGGCCCTGGTGGGAAAATCATTTTCTACACCGGCTTGATCAATAAGCTGAAGCTCACCGACGATGAAATCGCCGCGATCATCGGCCATGAAATCGCCCACGCCCTGCGCGAGCACGGGCGCGAGGCGATGTCCAAGGCCTACGGCATCGAAATGGCCAAGCAGGGCGCCGGTGCCTTGTTCGGCCTCGGCCAGGACAGCCTGGCGTTGGCCGACACCGTCGCCAACTACGGCATGACCTTGCCCAACAGCCGTGGCAACGAGAACGAAGCCGACCTGATCGGCCTCGAACTGGCCGCCCGCGCCGGCTATAACCCGAACGCCGCGATCACCTTGTGGAACAAAATGGCCAAGGCGTCGGAAGGCGCGCCACCGGAGTTCATGAGCACCCACCCATCGTCGAGCAGCCGTATTGCTTCGTTGCAGGCGGCGATTCCGAAGGTGATGCCGCTGTATCAGCAGGCCAAGAAGTAACCACCGTCATGTGGTGAAACTTTTTTGTGGCGAGGGAGCTTGCTCCCGCTGGGCCGGTCCGACGCCTCGGGCGAAGCGGCCCCAAAAGCTTGCGGTCGCTGCGCAACCGAGCGGGAGCAAGCTCCCTCGCCACAACAGCCTCAAACCCACCCACTGCTCTGCATCGCCTTGTACACCGCCACGATCGCCAGGACGAAGAACGCCGAGGCGGCCAGGCGGCGGATCAGGGTCAGGGGCAGCTTCTCGGCGGCGAAATTGCCCGCCAGGACCACCGGCACGTTGGCAATCAACATGCCCACGGTGGTGCCGATGATCACCAACCACAGCTCCGGGTATTGCGCGGCGAGCATCACCGTGGCGATCTGGGTCTTGTCGCCGATTTCCGCCAGGAAAAACGCAATCAGCGTGGTCAGGAACGGTCCGAACTTGCGGGCCGTGTTGGCTTCTTCATCGTCCAGTTTGTCCGGGACCAAGGTCCACAGTGCCGTGGCCGCGAAGCTGGCCGCCAGTATCCAGTGCAGGACCGCGTCGGAGAAAAAACCGCTGACCCAGGCGCCGACCGCGCCGGCCGCCGCATGGTTGGCCAGGGTCGCGGCCACGATGCCAGCGATGATCGGCCAGGGTTTGCGAAAGCGTGCCGCCAGGATGAGCGCGAGCAATTGCGTCTTGTCGCCGATTTCGGCCAGCGCAACGATCGCCGTGGGTACCAGGAGTGAGTCCAGCATCAGGGAATTTCCTAAAGGGGCGGGTCGACACGGCTATGACACGTACAGCCTTCCCGCCCCGGGTAAGGTGTGCGTGTCATAGGTCTTGTCAAACCCAGCGACCATCTGCGTGGACGCTTGGGCCGCATACGCCATGGTCTGCTGACCAAGTATGTTGACGTATGCCGGGCGAGCATGGCGCTCGCGGGAGACTACTCCCCTAGGACGGAGCGGATTCTGCCTAGGCAAATCCGATTGGGCAAGTGCTGTTTTGTAAAAACGCCTCAGCCACGCTTGGCCCGGTAGATGCGAAAACCCTGGCCTTCGGCCTTGATCGCGCAGACGCCCAGATGCTCTTCGATCAAGGGTTGGTACTTGAGGAAACTATTGGCCACCAGGCGAAGTTCGCCGCCGTTTTTCAGATGTTTGGCCGCTTTTCGCAGCAGGTTCTCCGTGGCGTGGTAATCGGTGTGCACGCCCACATGGAACGGTGGGTTGCTCAGGATCGCGCTCAAACCCATCGGCGCGGCGTCAATGCCATCACCGGTCAGCACGTCGGCTTCCAGGCCATTGGCGGCCAAAGTCAGGCGGCTGCTGGCGGCGGCGAAAGCGTCCACGTCCAGCAGGGTGACGGTATTGTGCGGGTAGCGTCGCTTGACCGCCGCCCCCAGCACCCCGGCACCGCAGCCGAAGTCCAGCAGATGGCCGCTAGGCAGTTTATCCAAGTGTTCCAACAGCAGCGCACTGCCGCGATCCAGGCGGCCATGGCTGAACACCCCGGGCAGGCTGATGACTGTCAGCGGGCCTTCGGCCAGGGGCAGTTCGTAGGTCTGGGCCAGGCTTTCCAGTGGCTTGGCCTCGGGCGCATTCGCGACCGTGACCTGCCACAGCTGGCAGTGCCGTGCGCTATCGAGCTTGCGCGGCTTGCCGAACGGGTTGAGTTGCTTGGACGCCCCTTCGATGCCGCTGCGTTTTTCCCCCACCAGGTACACCTCACGACCAGCCAGGCGCGCCGCCACGGCATTGAGGATGTAATCGGTCAGGTCCTTGGCCTTGGGCAGGAATACCACGGCGGTGTCGAACCCATGCTCCGGGACGTTCACGCCAAAGTGGCTGCGCTCGGGGAAACGAGCATCCAGCGCGGCCTGATCGCCGGCATGCCAGCACCAGCCATGGGCCTCGGGCAAACGGCCGAGCAGGTCGTCGGCGGGCAGGCCGGCCAACAACACCGAACCCTGGAATAACTCGGCCTGACGAAGCAGTACTTCACTGCGCGGATCCATGGTCTGCTCCTTGAAAAAAAGTGCGGCAGTTTATCAACTGACGACACGCCGCGCTGTACCGCTGAAAAAGCCTTGGGCGTTTTCGCTCATTTGGCCGACGATCCGTTGCCGAGCCTCGCGGCTGCCCCAGGCGTTGTGGGGGGTGACGATCAAGCGTGGAATATCGCCGGCCAGCAGCGGATTGCCTTGGACCGGCGGCTCCACGCTCAGCACGTCGGTGGCCGCGCCACCCAAGTGACCGCGGCGCAGGGCCTCGGCCAGCGCCTGTTCGTCGATCAGGCCGCCACGGGCGGTGTTGACCACGAACGCACCGGGCTTGAGCAATGCCAGTTCGCGGGCGCCGATGAAGTGGCGGGTGTGCTCATTGAGCGGGCAGTGCAGGGTCAGGGCATCGACGTGTGGCAGCAATTGCTCCAGCGGCAAGCGGTCGGGGCGGGCCGGGCGGCCGGGGATCTGCCCCAGCAGCACACGCATGCCAAAGGCTTCGGCCAGCCGCCCGACGGCGCTGCCCAACTCGCCATGGCCGAGCAGGCCCAGGGTCTTGCCCTCCAGTTCGACAATCGGATAGTCCAGCAGGCAGAACTGCGAAGCCTGCTGCCAGCGACCTTCACCCACCGCCTTTTGATAATCGGCCAGGCGCGTCGCCAGGTTCAGCAACAGCATGATCGTGTGTTGGGCCACCGATGGCGTGCCGTAGCCTTGGCAATTGCACACGGTGATGCCGTGGCTGCGGGCCGCCGCCAGGTCGACATTGTTGGTGCCGGTGGCACTGATCAAAATCAGCTTCAGGTCCGGGCTGGCCGCCATCGCTTGGGCATCGATCACGATTTTGTTGGTGATTGCCACGGTGGCGCCCTTGAGCCGCTCGGTCACCTGGTCTGGCGTGGTCCGGGCGAACAGTTGCAGTTCGCTGAAGCAGCCGCGCAGCGGGCCCAGGTCCAGGTCGCCGAGGTCCAGGGAAGGGTGGTCGAGGAAAACGGCGCGAGCGGTGTTCGTCATCAGCTGTACCTTTTATGTCAAGAACCGAAGGCGTAATGTGGCGAGCCTATCAGATGGAATGCTGCCATGGCGGCGTATACCTGTGGTGACGGAGCAAGCGCTGGGCTCTGTAGGAGCTGGCGAAGCCTGCGATCTTTTGATCTTTCGCTTGGGACTCAAGAGTCTTGGGAAAGATCGCAGCCTCGTTGCACTCGACAGCTCCTACGCGCAGTCGAGCGGGAGCAAGCTCCCTCGCCACGGGATGTCATCCAACAAAAGATTGTCGTAAGGAGCCCCACCATGTACCTCGCCGAATTCCTCACCGTCGCCCTGATTCACCTGCTGGCCGTTGCCAGCCCCGGGCCGGATTTTGCCGTGGTGGTGCGCGAAAGCGTGACCCATGGCCGGCGCGCCGGGACCTGGACGGCGCTGGGCGTCGGCACGGCGATTTTCCTGCATGTGGGCTATTCGTTGCTGGGCATCGGCCTGATCGTGTCGCAATCGATCGTGCTGTTCAACGCGCTGAAGTGGGCCGCCGCCGCGTACTTGCTGTACATCGGTTTCAAGGCACTGCGGGCGCAACCGGCCAAGCCGGCCGAGGAAAACCTGCACCAGGAGATCGGTGAGCGTACCGCCCGCGGCGCGTTCATTTCCGGTTTTGTCACCAATGGCCTGAACCCCAAGGCGACGCTGTTTTTCCTGTCGCTGTTCACCGTGGTGATCAACCCGCATACACCGCTGGCGATCCAGGCCGGTTATGGCGTGTACCTGGCGGTGGCGACGGCCGTCTGGTTCTGCCTGGTAGCGCTGCTGTTCAGCCAGCAACGGGTACGCGCCGGTTTCGCGCGCATGGGCCACTGGTTCGACCGGACCATGGGCGCGGTGCTCGTCGCCATTGGCGTGAAGCTGGCGTTTACCGAGTCGCACTGATCCACCCCGTCTTGCTTTGCGTAGGAGCTGCCGAAGGCTGCGATCTTTTGATCTTTTGATCTTTCGCTCTGGATTCAATTGGCAGGGGAAAGATCGCAGCCTCGTTGCACTCGGCAGCTCCTACAGTCCCAGGCATGGCTCAAGGCTAGTATCTGCGCGCTGATCAAATCATTCCTTTGGCTGATTTGATCCGTGTATAAGCGCTCTAGAGTGCTTACTTCCAGCCAAGACCGTGCAGTCAGAAAAGGGACTCTTATGTTGCAGACTCGCGTTATTCCTCCCGCCGAAGGCGCCTATCAATACCCGCTGCTGATCAAGCGGCTGCTGATGTCCGGCACGCGTTACGAGAAAACCCGCGAGATCATCTACCGTGACCAGTTGCGCTACAGCTATCCGACGCTGATCGAGCGGGTCGCGCGCCTGGCCAACGTGTTGACCGAGGCGGGGGTCAAGGCCGGCGATACCGTGGCGGTGATGGACTGGGACAGCCATCGCTACCTGGAATGCATGTTCGCGATCCCGATGATCGGCGCGGTGATCCACACCATCAACGTGCGCCTGTCACCGGAGCAGATCGTCTACACCATGAACCACGCCGAGGACCGCTTCGTGCTGGTCAACAGCGAGTTCGTCGGCTTGTACCAGGCGATAGCCGGGCACCTCACCACGGTGGACAAGACCCTGCTGCTGACTGACCTGCCGGAAAAAACCGCCGACCTGCCGAACCTGGTGGGCGAGTACGAACAATTGCTGGCCGCCGCCGCCCCCACCTACGATTTCCAGGATTTCGACGAAAATTCCGTCGCCACCACGTTCTATACCACCGGCACCACGGGCAATCCCAAGGGTGTGTACTTCACCCATCGGCAACTGGTGCTGCACACCATGGGCGTGGCGACCATCATGGGCTCCATCGACAGCGTGCGGCTGCTGGGCACCAACGACGTGTACATGCCCATCACGCCGATGTTCCATGTCCATGCCTGGGGCCTGCCCTACGTGGCGACCATGCTCGGGCTCAAGCAGGTCTACCCGGGCCGCTACGATCCGGAATTCCTGGTCCAGTTGTGGCGCAAGGAAAAGGTCACCTTTTCCCATTGCGTGCCGACCATCCTGCAAATGGTCCTCAATGCCAAGGGCGCCCAGGACACCGACTTCGGCGGCTGGAAAATCGTCATCGGCGGCAGCGCCCTGAACCGCAGCCTTTACGAAGCGGCCAAGGCCCGGGGCATCCAGCTCACGGCCGCCTACGGCATGTCGGAAACCGGCCCGCTGGTGTCCTGCGCCCACCTCAATGCTGAGCTGATGGCCGGCAGCGAAGACGAACGCACCACCTACCGGATCAAGGCCGGGGTGCCAGGGCCGCTGGTGGAAGCGGCGATCGTCGATACCGAGGGGAATTTCCTGCCGGCCGACGGCGAGACCCAGGGCGAACTGGTGCTGCGTGCGCCGTGGCTCACCGAGGGCTATTTCAACGAGCCGCAGAAGGGCGCCGAGCTCTGGGCCGGCGGCTGGCTGCACACCGGTGACGTCGCCACGCTCGACAACATGGGCTTCATCGACATCCGCGACCGCATCAAGGACGTGATCAAGACCGGTGGCGAATGGATCTCCTCCCTGGACCTGGAAGACCTCATCAGCCGTCACGCGGCGGTACGCGAAGTAGCAGTGGTCGGCATTCCCGATCCACAGTGGGGCGAGCGGCCGTTTGCCTTGCTGGTGATTCGCGAAGGGCATGAGATCGGGGCTCGCGAGCTCAAGGAACACCTCAAGCCGTTCGTCGAGCTGGGGCACCTGAGCAAGTGGGCGATCCCGAGCCAGATCGCCCTTGTTACGGAAATTCCCAAGACCAGCGTCGGCAAGCTCGACAAGAAGCGCATCCGCGTCGACATCACCGAATGGCAGAGCAACAACAGCACCTTCCTGTCCACGCTTTAGGCCTTTTTGCCGTGCCCGAAAGGGCACGGCAGCCCCACCAAGCAAGCGCTTGCCTTGTCAAACCGAAAATTTCAGCCATCCTTGCCGTGCCGGCATCTGTCGGCCTGGCGAAAGGACTGTTCCAGAGTGGTTGAGGGCTGCAAATCACACTTTAGAGGGATCAAGCCGTACTACCTGCTGGCTATAGTCCGCTCACGGATTCTCAAGAACGGGGCGCACGCACGAAAGGGCGATGCGACTTCGACGGATGTCGGGACGCTGCTGCTCCCTGCCGCCGAGGTGTTCTTGAAATGTCCATTGCCATAACAATAATGCACATGGAGTAGCGTCGATGACCTCAGCAACCACGTTCTGGCGCCGGGCAAAACTGCCTCTGGCGGTCAGTCTCGCCTCTTCGCTCGCCGGGCCTGCATTCGGCGTCAGTTTCAACATCGGTGAAATCGAAGGCCAGTTCGACTCGTCCCTGTCCGTCGGCGCGAGCTGGTCCACGGCCAACGCCAACAAGGACCTAATCGGCGTCAACAATGGCGGCAAGGGTTTGTCGCAGACCTCCGATGACGGCCACCTGAATTTCAAGCGCGGGGAAACCTTCTCGAAGATCTTCAAGGGCATCCATGACCTGGAACTGAAGTACGGCGATACCGGCATATTCGTGCGCGGCAAGTACTGGTACGACTTCGAACTCAAGGACGAACATCGCCTGTACAAGGACATCAGCGACAGCAACCGCAAGGAAGGCGCCAAGTCCTCCGGCGGGCAGATCCTCGACGCATTCATCTACCACAACTACGCCATTGCCGATCAGCCGGGCTCGGTCCGCCTGGGCAAGCAGGTGGTCAGCTGGGGTGAAAGTACCTTCATCCAGGGCGGCATCAACTCCATCAACCCGGTCGACGTGTCCGCGTTCCGTCGTCCTGGCGCCGAGGTCAAGGAAGGCCTGATCCCGGTGAACATGTTCTACGTCTCCCAGAGCCTGACCGACAACCTGTCGGCCGAGGCGTTCTACCAGTTGGAGTGGGACCAGACCGTGGTGGATAACTGCGGCACGTTCTTCTCCCAGCCGGATGTGATTGCGGATGGGTGTACCGACAATCTGCGGGTGCTGAATAAACGTTCGTCCGTTCCGCTGCCGGGCGTCATTCTTCCGATATTGGAAGGCCAGGGTGTCGATATCAACGAAGAAGGCGTGCTGGTACGTCGAGGCCCGGACCGCGATGCTCGCGACAGCGGCCAGTGGGGCGCGTCGTTGAAGTACATGTTCGAACCGCTGGACACCGAGTTCGGTGCCTACTTCATGAACTACCACAGCCGTGCGCCGATTTTCAGTGCCCAGGGGGCTGCGCAGCAGTTCTACACCGCGGGGCCAATCGCGGCACTGCGCCCTCTGATCGTGGCAGGTAACTCCAATTACTTTGTTGAGTACCCAGAAGATATCCGTCTCTATGGCCTGAGTTTCTCCACGACACTGCCTACCGGCACGGCGTGGAGCGGTGAGATCAGCTATCGTCCGAATGCACCGGTACAACTGAGCACCACTGACATTCTCTTCGCTGGTGTGACGCCGCTTCCCGGCTTTGGCGATGCATCGGTGCTCCAGGGCACGCCGGGCCAAGACCTGCATGGCTATCGCCGTAAAGAGGTCACTCAGTTCCAGACTACATTCACGCACTTCCTGGATCAGGTCATGGGCGCCAGCCGCCTGACGCTGGTCGGTGAAATCGGGGTGACCCATGTTGGTGGCCTGGAAAGCAAATCCGACGCGCGTTATGGTCGCGATCCGGTGTTCGGGCCGGGCAAACTGCCCAACGATTTCTGTGAGTCGCTCAACGGCTCTACTGCGGGGGGAGGCGGCCAGACGATCAACGACGTGAACAGCAATTGCAACAACGACGGCTTCACCACCTCCACCTCCTGGGGCTACCGCGCGCGCGCCATCTGGGAATACCCGGACGTGTTCGCCGGCGTGAACCTCAAGCCCAACGTGGCCTGGTCCCATGACGTCAAGGGCTACTCGCCAGGCCCTGGCGGAAACTTCGAAGAAGGCCGCAAGGCCGTCAGCCTCGGGCTGGATGCCGAGTACCAGAACACCTACAACGCCAGCCTGGCCTACACCAACTTCTTTGGTGGCGACTTCAGCACCGTGGACGATCGCGACTTCCTGGCGCTCAGCGTCGGCGTGACCTTCTAAGCACCGTATTTCAGGACGACACACTATGAAAATAACAAAGAATCTGATGCAGGCCGGTGTTCTGGGGCTATCCCTGCTGGCCGCCAGCGTCATGGCGGCGGTACCCGCGGCCGAGGCCGACAAACTGGGCAAGAGCCTGACGCCGATGGGCGCCGAGATGGCCGGCAATGCCGATGGCTCGATCTCGGCCTGGAAACCCATGGCCAAGAACGCCGGTGCCGTGGACAGCAAGGGCTTCCTTGCCGACCCGTTCCCGACTGAGAAACCGCTGTTCACCATCACCGCGCAGAACGTCGAGCAGTACAAGGCCAAACTCGCCCCGGGCCAGTACGCGATGTTCAAGCGCTACCCGGAAACCTTCAAGATGCCGGTCTACCCGACCCATCGCGGCGCCACCGTGCCGGACGAGGTGTTCGCCTCCATCAAGAAGAATGCGGTCAACACCAAGCTGGTGTCCGGCGGCAACGGCCTGGAGAACTTCGAGACGGCCGTGCCGTTCCCGATTCCCCAGAGCGGCGTGGAAGTGATCTGGAACCACATCACCCGCTATCGCGGCGGCAGCGTGACGCGCCTGGTCACCCAGGCCACCCCGCAGCCCAACGGCTCCTACAGCCTGGTGTACTTCCGCGACCAGTTCGTGTTCCGCGACAAGATGAAGGATTTCGATCCGGCCAACCCAGGCAACATCCTGTTCTACTTCAAGCAACAAGTGACCGCGCCGGCGCGCCTGGCCGGTGGCGTGCTGCTGGTGCACGAAACCCTCGACCAAGTGAAGGAACCGCGTTCGGCATGGGTCTACAACGCTGGCCAGCGCCGTGTGCGCCGTGCCCCGCAAGTGTCCTATGACGGCCCGGGTACCGCCGCCGACGGCCTGCGTACTTCCGACAACCTGGACATGTACAACGGCGCGCCGGATCGCTACGACTGGAAGCTGGAAGGCAAGAAAGAGCTGTACATCGCCGCCAACAGCTACAAGATCGATTCGCCGCAACTCAAGTACGCCGACATCATCAAGGCCGGCCACATCAACCAGGACCTGACTCGCTACGAGCTGCGTCGTGTCTGGCATGTGACCGCGACCCTGAAGGAAGGCCAGCGTCACATCTACGCCAAGCGTGACTTCTACATCGACGAAGACACCTGGCAAGCCGCGGTGATCGACCACTACGACGGTCGTGGCCAACTGTGGCGCGTGGCCGAGGCCCATGCCGAGAATTACTACGACAAGCAAGTGCCGTGGTACGCCCTGGAGACCCTCTACGACCTGCAGTCCGGCCGCTACCTGGCGCTGGGCATGAAGAACGAAGAGAAATCGGCCTACGACTTCGGCTTCACCGCCACCACCGCCGACTTCACTCCGAACGCATTGCGCCAGGACGGTATCCGCTAAACCGCTCCACCCGAGGCCGCATCCTCGAAACAACGCCCCGACTGGTTCGGGGCGTTTTTTTTGACCCACACAAAACCCCTGTGGCGAGGGAGCTTGCTCCCGCTGGACTGCGAAGCAGTCCCAAAGCGGAGTACTCGGGGTATCAGATCAAACGGGGCGGCCTTGGGGCTGCTGCGCACCCCAGCGGGAGCAAGCTCCCTCGCCACAAGAGCGGCGGCGGCCTGGATTTTTTACGTCGGTCGGCGTGTAGTCTTTTTGTAGCCATTTGTAGCACTCCCTTCAATACCTCCTCGTTTACCGCTAGTCTGCGGACATCTGCAACGCCGCCACCCGCATTCCAACAAGAGCCGGCCATGACTGATTTGTCTTCACTTCCGGATTCTGCCCGCGCAGCCATCGCGGTACAGGACGGGCGTTTCTACCGCCCGCCCTTGCCCGACGGCCATGTCGTGCGGCCGCGGTTGTGCCAGCGTTTGGCCGCTGGGCTCGGGGGCAGGTTGTTGTTGGTCAGTGCGCCGGCGGGGTTTGGTAAAAGCTCCCTGGCGGTGGAGTTCTGCCAGAGCCTGCCGGCCTATTGGCAAAGTCTCTGGCTGGGGCTCAGCGCCAGGGACAACGATCCCGGGCGTTTCCTGGAACGTTTGCTCGAAGGGCTCCAGGCCTTTTTCCCGCAACTGGGTGGCCGGGCACTGGGGTTGCTGAAAATGCGCCAGCGCCACCAGCCCTTCGCCTTCGAAGAATGGCTCGATGGCTTGCTGGACGAACTGTCCACGCACTTGTCGCCGCGCAATCCCTTGCTGCTGGTCCTGGACGATTACCACCTGGCCCAAAGCCCGGTGCTGGATCGCTGCCTGCAATTTTTCCTCAATCACCTGCCCGACGGTCTGCTGGTCCTTGTCACCAGCCGCCAGCGTCCGGACTGGCACCTGGCGCGCCTGCGCCTGTCGCGGCAATTGCTCGAACTCAATGAACAAGACCTGCGCCTGACCCATGACGAAGCCTTGACCCTGCTCCAGCATCACAGCAGCTCGTTGCGCGGTGAGGCGTTGGAAAACCTCATCCAGCGCAGCGAAGGTTGGGTGGCGGGACTGCGGTTCTGGTTGCTGGCGGCGTCTGAAGCCGGCACCGAAGGCCTGCTGCCCCAGGCCTTGAATGGCGGCGAAGGGTTGATTCGCGATTACCTGCTCGAAGAAGTCATCGATTGCCTGCCCGCCGAGGTGCAGGCGTTCCTCTATGACACGGCCCCTCAGGAACGCTTCTGCAGCGCGCTGTGCGACGCCGTGCGCGAAGCCCATGACAGCGCCGAGATCCTGCGTTACCTGGCGTCCCACCAAGTATTCCTGGTGCCATTGGACGAGCACGGCCATTGGTACCGTTACCACCATCTGTTTTCCGATCTGCTGCGCAGTCGTCCCAGCGCGCCGGCCATGGTCCCGGCCGCGACCCTGCACCTGCGGGCCTGCCGCTGGTTCAACGCCCAGGGCCTGATCGACGAAGCCGTGGAACAGGCGCTGCGGGCCGGCCACCTGGATGTGGCGGCGAACCTGGTGCAGAACCTCTCGGAGGAACAACTGCTGGCGGAGCAGAACGTCGGCATGTTGCTGCGCTGGAAAATGGACCTGCCCGACAGCCTGCTCATCAGCACGCCGCGGCTGATCGTGCTCTACAGTTGGGCGCTGGGCTTGGCCTGCCAACTGGATGCCGCCGAAGAGCTGGCCGCGCACTTGAGTCGTTTCCTGCCGGCCCCTTCGGCCACTGCGCAAAAATCCATGCTCGCCCAGTGGCTGGCCCTGAGCGGCATCGTCGCCCGGGGTCGTGGCGATCGCGAGGCGACCGTGCGTTATTGCAGCGAAGCCCTGGAGAGCCTGCCGCAAAAACGTTACGGCCAGCGGCTGATGTGCCTGTCCACCTTGTCGAACCTGGCCATTGCCGACGGCGACCTGTGGCGCGCGCGTAACCTGAACCGCGATTCCCTGGAGCTGGCGCAGCGGGTCGGCAATCCATTGTTCGAGGCCTTGGCCCATTACGATCGCGCTCGGGTCCTGCAGGCGCGGGGAGAGATCCTGCGGGCACTGGATGAAGTGCACCATGGCCTGCAACGTTTGCACAAGCTGTCGCCCCAGCGGCTCTATGCGGTGCGGGCACGACTGATCATGTACGAAGGTTTCCTGCTGACCTTGCGCCTGCAGCCCCAGGCCGGCCTGGCGCGGTTGCAGGCGGGCCTCACCGAAGCCCGCGCCTGCCGCGACATCAGCGTGCTGATCGGTCACTGCGTGGTCGCGCGGATCGAAGGCTACAGCGGCGAGTTCGCCCGGGCTTTTGCCGAACTGGCTGAAGCCGAGCGCCTGATGCACATCTGGGATGTTCCGCCGATCTACTACCTGGCGATGATTACCCTGGTCAAATGCGAACTCTGGCTGGCCCAGGGCCGTACCGACCTGGCCGAAGCCTGGCTGGCCCGCCTGGGCCAGACCTACACGGGTGAGCGGGCCGCCGCGCCTCCGGAATTCCATCCGCAACTGCCGCTGCATGTCGAACTGCAACAGGCGGTGCTGGAATCCATCCGGGGTCAACCGATGCTCGCCGAAGGCCGGCTCAATGCCTTGTTGGAGCACGGCCAGCAAACCGGCCGGCAGATGCTCAGCGTGATGGCGCTCAACCAGAAAGTCGCCTTGCTGTTGAGCCTCGGCCGCGAACCCGAAGCCCGCCGCACCCTGGCCCAGGCTTTCGAAGCCGCCAGCGGTGGGGTGTTGCAGCCGTTCGAGTGGTTGCTGGGCAAGCACTGTGAATGGCTGCGCGAACAACTGCTGAACGCGCCGCCCAGCACCTTGCGCGAACATCTGCTCGAACGCCTGCCCTCGGTGGCCCAACTGGTCGACCCTGCGGCACCTGTCGAAACCCTGAGCAGTCGCGAACGGGCGGTGTTGCAGTTGATTGCCCAAGGCTGTTCGAACCAGGAGATCAGCGAGCAATTGTTTATCTCCCTGCACACCGTCAAGACCCACGCCAGCCACATCAACAGCAAACTCGGCGTCGAGCGCCGCACCCAGGCGGTGGCGCGGGCGAAAGCGTTGGGGTTGTTGGGCTGAGCAAGATATTGCGGCTGGTGAGATCTCCGTGGCGAGGGAGCTTGCTCCCGCTGGGCTGCGAAGCAGCCCCAACTGATAATCTGACACACCGCAGTGCCACGTGTAGGGTCGCTTCGCAACCCACCGGGAGCAAGCTCCCTCGCCACAAAGGCTTTGACAAGGAATCCCTCGATGTTGCCCCTCTACAAAACCATCCCATCCCCCGTCGGCCAACTGATCCTCGTCGCCCGGGAGACAAGGCTGGCGGCCATCCTGTGGGAAAACGAGCGGCTCAATCGGGTACGCCTGGGGCCTTTGGAAGAGGACACCCGGCATCCGCTCCTCAAGGAAACCGAACGTCAGTTGCTGGAATACTTCGCCGGCCAACGCCGCCGTTTCGAGCTGGAACTGGATTTTGCCGGCACTGACTTTCAGGTCCGGGTCTGGCAGGCCCTGTTGACCATCCCCTTTGGTGAAACCCGCAGCTACCGCGACATCGCCCTCCAGATCGGCCAACCCACAGCGGTCCGGGCGGTCGGCGCCGCCAATGGCCGCAACCCTATCTCGATCATCGCCCCGTGCCACCGCGTCATCGGCAGCTCCGGCAGTCTTACCGGCTTCGCTGGCGGCCTGGCAGCCAAACAGTTCCTGCTCAGCCTCGAAGGCCAGGAGAGCCTGCAACTACCGTTCTGACCTGATACAGGGATTGGGGGGATGCAAAATTTATAATCAGACCCAAACCACTGTGGGAGCGAGCTTGCTCGCGATGACCTCGGCACAGCCTGCATCACCGGCAACTGACCCACCGCTATCGCGAGCAAGCTCGCTCCCACAGTTGATGTGAGGTGACTGTAAATTTTGCATTTGCTCTCACGAGTCTCAGGCTGACGGCGATTTGGGAGGACGCATACGCGTCGGTGGCAGGCCGTTGGCGTTGTGCTGGTAGATCTGCGCGGGCTGGCCCTGTTCGTTGAAGAACACCTGGCCGATGCCTGCGCTGTTCCACAACCGCTCTCCGGCTTCAGCGTGTTCCGGCGTGTGGGGGACGATGCGCATGCTGCGGCGCTTGGTGAACCAGTTCAGGGGCGAGCGCGGCGAGTAGAGCCAGCGGTTCAGGCGGTCGAACCATTCCAGCAGCACCGGTGGGAATTCATTCTTGATGCCGCTGCTGGTGATCTGCCAAATGCGCGGGCCGCCCTTGCGGTGTGGGATCAGCACCTCGTAGACGAAGGAATAATGCACATCCCCTGACAGCACCACGTAGTTACCGGGTGTACGCGAGTGTCGGAAAATGTTCAGGATCACCTGGGCGGCGCCGCGATGGGCCATCCAGTTTTCCGCATCCACCAACAACGGATAACCGCACCAACTGAACACCCGCTGCACGGTCTCGATCAGCTTCACGCCGAAGATCGGTGCCGGCGAGACGATGATTGCCGAGGGGTGATCCAGCAGATCCTGTTGCAACTCGCTCAGGGCTTCCCAGTCCAGCAGGCCGGAAGGTTGCTTGAGGTTGTTCTCGCTGCGCCAGCGGCGGGTACGGGTATCGAGCACCACCAGGGCCGGGGTGCTTGGCAGCACGTAATGCCAGCGCTGGAAACCCAGCAGGGTGTCGATCAGTTGGTCCTGTGGCGCGCTGTCGAGGTAGCGGTCCCGGGCGGTGTCGCTCAGGGCCAGGGTTTGCGCTAGCACATCAGCAAAGGCATCCGGGTTGTTGCCCCAGCCCTGGCAGAGCATGTAGGCGATCAAGGCGTTGCCGATGATGCGTTTGGAGAACGGATGGCCGTAGGCGGTTTCTTCCCATTGCGCGGACAGGTTCCAGTCGTCGGTGATGTCGTGGTCATCGAAAATCATCAGGCACGACAAGTGCGCAAACACCCGGGCCACGCCGTCCAGCCCGGTCTTGAACGCATCGATGCGTTGCTGTTCCAGGTCGTAGCGCTGGCGCCGTTCGACGGTCAGTTCGGGCGGTTGGACAGTGATCAGTGTCCAGGGCACCGGCGACCACACCAGCAGGTACATCGCCATGACCTCGGCGAAGGTCACCAGGTGATTATCGGCGCTGCTGCTGGTGAAGATCGGCTTGCGCGCCCCGCCAAAAAAGCGCTCGCGCAGGGTTTCGTTGCTTTCCAGGGCCGGTAGCAAATCGGCCCGATGGTAATAGCTGGCCGGGTGTTGGTAGAGCTTGGCGCTGTCTTCCACCACGGCACCGTCCAGGCGCTCCTCGAACAGCCCCAGGCGTTCGATCAGCCCATGAATCGCCCGCAGCATGGGCCCGGCGACGTCGTCGGCATACACCTGGTCGCCGCTCATCATCAGCAGCGCCGGGCGTTGCGCCGGGTCTTGCGCCAACAATCGGTCAACACACAGCAGGCCGTCGTTGGCCGGGTAGTGGGGTTTGCGGCAGGAGCCGTGGACCAATTGCTCGATGCGCGAATGCAACATGAAGTTCGGGCACTGTGCCCCGTCATACAACAGGTGCGGCGCCCATTCGGCGATGGGCGCGCCCTCTACCAGCAGGTCGTAGTCAATCGCTACGTCCTGGGGCAGGGGCGTGTCGAGCGTCACGTCGATCAGGTGCACAAAAGCGTGTTGCCCCACCGGCACCACGGTGCAACGCGACGCATCCAGCGTCAGGTCGCCGACCCCGTCAATACGCAGGGTTAACGCTAGCGCTCGTGTGCCCACCAGCCACATCACCAGGCGCACAGGTTCCAGCCGCCGTAACAGCGGGCCGACCAGGACGGGTGGGAGGGTAGAGGTGATGTCTGGGGTGGACGACAGCATTAGCGAAAAAAGCCTCTGTTCAGGGAGAGGCGGGGATCATAGCGCAATGTGCTTTGCAACTGGGGAGGGTTGGATTGAAGTGGAGGAATTGCGCTCTTGTGGCGAGGGAGCTTGCTCCCGCTGGGGCGCGAAGCACCCCCAAAACCTGACACCTCGGTGTGTCAGGCAAACATTGGGGGCTGCTGCGCAGCCCAGCGGGAGCAAGCTCCCTCGCCACAGAGAGTGTTGAGCCAAGGGCATTAATCTATCCACAGTCCTGTCACGCGCTTATTGAGCGACGTTGGAAGCCTGCGCCGCCTTGATCAAGTCCGCCCCGATGTCCTTTTCAAACTTCGCCCACACCGGTTTCATCTTGTCGCGCCAGGCGCTGCGTTCCTGGGGCGTGAGGGCAATGATCTCGGTGGTCTTGGCGTCCAGGACTTTTTGTTTGTCCTGCTGGTTGAATCGTTCCGCTTCCTGGTTGGCATAGGCCGTGGATTCGACGACGATCTTCTCCAGTTCGCTGCGAATGTCCGGCGCCAGGCCGTTCCAGAAGTCCGACGTGGTGATCAGCATGTAGTCGAGGATGCCGTGGTTGGACTCGGTGACGTATTTCTGCACTTCATTGAGTTTCTGGTTGTAGAAGTTCGAATAGGTGTTTTCCGTGCCGTGGACCAAACCGGTGCGCAACCCCTGGTACACCACCGAGAAAATCATCGGCTGCGCTTTGGCGCCCACCGCCTTGAATTGTTCGTCCAGCACGGCGGAAGTCTGTATCCGGAACGTCAGGCCACGGGCATCCTCCGGGGTGCGTAATGGCTTGTTGGCCGACAGTTGCTTCATGCCGTTGTGCCAATAGGCCAGGCCGGTGATGTTCTTGCTTTCCATGGACTTGAGCAGCTTCTGCCCCTCGGGGCTCTGCTGGAAACGGTCCACTGCCGCGATGTCATCGAATAGAAATGGCAAGTCGAACAACTGCACGGTCCGCGTGTACTGATCGAACTTGGCCAGCGACCGCGCAATAATCTGCACTTCCCCCAGGAGCAAGGCTTCCATCTCCTTGTCATCGCCGTACAGCGTGGAGTTGGGGTACACCTCGACCTTCACTTTGCCCGGCAACCGCTCCTCCGCCAGCTTCTTGAACATCAACGCACCCTGGCCCTTGGGCGTTTGTTCGCCTACTACGTGGGAGAACTTGATGACGATTGGCTCGGTCGCCATGACCGTTCCCCATGCGCCGAAAGCCAGGGCGCAGGCGAGGGCTTTCCATACAGGTTTGAGCATTCAAGAGGTCCTTTTTTTGTCTGGAGGAATCGGGCCGACAGATCGGCCCGATACCTCCATGGCAAGGCAAAATCATCCTTTGCCCGCCACAGAGTGTTTGCCGGATTTAACTCATCCCCAACCAATTTGGCAGCGCCAGGGAAATCCACGGCACATAGGTAATCAGCACCAGGAACGCCAACAGGATCATCAACCACGGCATCGCCGCACGGATCGTGGCAGGCAAGGACATGCCGGTCACCGCCGAGGTGACGAACAGGTTCAGCCCCACCGGTGGCGTGATCAAGCCAATCTCCAGGTTCACCACCATGATGATGCCCAGGTGGATCGGGTCGATGCCCAGTTTCATGGCGATGGGGAACAGGATCGGCGCCAGGATCAGGATGATCGCCGAAGGCTCCATGAACGCGCCGGCGATCAGCAGCACGATGTTCACCACCAACAGGAAGGTCACCGGCGTCAACCCGGCATCGATCACCCAGGCGGTGATTTGCTGCGGCAGTTGTTCGGTGGTCAGCACGTGGGCGAAGAGCATGGCGTTGGCGATGATGAACATCAGCATGATGCTCAGCTTGGCCGACTCCAGCAGCACCTTGGGCGTCTCGCGGAAGGTGAGGTCCTTGTAGACGAACAACGCGATGAACGCCGAATACACCGCCGCCACTGCCGCGGCTTCGGTGGGGGTGAACATCCCGGAGTAGATCCCGCCGAGGATGATGAACATCAGCAACAGGCCCCAGATCGCCTTGCGCGCGGTGGTCAACCATTCGCGGAACGTGGCGCGGGGCAGGGCTGGCAGGTTTTTCTTCACGGCGACGATGTAGATCGCCACCATCAGGAACAAACCCAACAGCAAGCCCGGGATGACGCCGGCCATGAACAACTTGCCCACCGAGGTTTCGGTCGCCGCGGCATACACCACCATCACGATCGACGGCGGAATCAGGATGCCCAGGGTCCCGGCGTTACACACGATGCCAGCGCCAAACGCCTGTGGATAACCCGAGCGGACCATCCCGGCAATGGCAATGGAACCCACCGCTGCCACCGTCGCGGGGCTTGAACCCGATAGCGCCGCAAACAACATGCAGGCCAGCACTGCCGCAATCGCCAGGCCCCCGCGGATATGCCCGACGCAGGCATTGGCAAAGTCGATCAACCGTCGCGCCACGCCGCCCGTGGTCATGAACGCACCGGCCAGCAGGAAGAACGGAATCGCCAGCAACGTGTAGTGCTCGGAGGTTTCGAACAGCTTGATCGCCAGGGAGCGCACCGAGTCGGGGCTGAAGAAGATGATGGTCAGCGATCCCGCCAATCCCAACGAAATGGCAATGGGCACGCCGATAAACATCAGTACGAACAGTGCAACGAACAGGAAGGCAATGGTCATGGCTTGTCTTCCTCGTGCTCGGTCAATTTGATGGCTTCGGCCGCTTCATCGGCCAGGCCAAGGCCGGTCTGGCGGTTCATCAGGATGCGCACGAGAATTTCTGCGAAACGAATGAACACCAGCGCGAACCCCACTGGCACGATCAGCCCGATATGCCATTGCATGATGCCGAAATGACCAAGGTCCTCGGCACCGATCTCGGCAATCATCAAGGTGTTGATCCATTCGTAACTCGCCACCGCCAGCAGGCCGGCGTAGGCGAGGCAGCACAGGCAGGCGATGACGCCGATAAAACGCTGCACCGGTTTGCTCGCCAGCTTCACCAGCGCATCGACGCCGATGTGCCCGGCGGTGCGAACACCGTACGAAAGACCGAAGAAAATCAGCCAGCCAAACAGCGCCTTGGTCAGCGAGCTACTCCAGGTCATCGCCTGGGCCATGCCCATGACAGAGTCGCCGATGGCGAACATCGACTCGCTGGCGGCGGGCCAATGGTCGCCGAGGCTATAGAAAACCGCGTATAGATTATTGAGTACCACGTAGACGAACGTGACGATCGTCATGGCGGCCAGAAGGAAAGCGATGAAACCTTCCTCGAAGTGTTCCCAGGTGCGCCGGAGGGCGTTCATGGATGACATCTCCTGTGGGGGGACGACAGACCGGCACCGCCAGGGCGGCGGCACCGGCCAACCAATCACTGGGCTTTGTTGGAGGCTTCGGCGGCTTTGATCAGGTCAGCGCCGATATCGCCTTCGAACTTCTTCCACACCGGTTTCATCTTGTCGCGCCATGCGCCGCGTTCTTCTGGCGTCAGGGTGATGATCTCGGTGGTCTTGGCGTCGAGGATGCGTTGTTTGTCGTGCTCGTTCAGCTGCGCCGCCTCTTTGTTCACCTGGGCGGTGACTTCTACCAGGATCTTGTCCAGTTCAGTGCGGATGTCCGGCGGCAGGCCGCTCCAGAACTTGGTGTTGGTGATCAGCATGTAGTCGAGCAAACCGTGGTTGGACTCGGTGATGTACTTTTGCACTTCATGCATTTTCTGGCTGTAGATGTTCGAGTACGGGTTTTCCGCCCCGTTGACCACACCGGTCTGCAAGCCTTGGTACACCTCGGCGAAACTCATCTTGCGCGGGTTGGCGTTTACCGCCTTGAATTGCTCTTCCAGCACGGCCGATGCCTGTACGCGGAACTTCAAGCCACGGGCATCCTTGGGTTCACGCAACGGCTTGTTTGCCGACAACTGCTTCATGCCGTTGTGCCAATAGGCCAGGCCGGTGATGTTCTTGCTTTCCATGGACTTGAGCAGCTTCTGGCCTTCAGGGCTCAGCTGGAAGCGGTCCACAGCGGAAATGTCATCGAACAGAAACGGCAAGTCGAACAACTGCACCGTCTTGGTGTACTGCTCGAACTTGGCCAGCGACGGCGCAATCATCTGCACGTCACCCAACAGCAAGGCCTCCATTTCCTTGCCGTCGCCGAACAGTGAAGAGTTGGGGTAGACCTCGACCTTCACTTTGCCTGGCAGCCGTTCTTCCACCAACTTCTTGAACAGCAGTGCGCCTTGGCCTTTTGGTGTTTGTTCGGCGACCACATGGGAGAACTTGATCACCACCGGATCTGCCGCCATGGCCGTGCTCATCGCACTCAGGGCCAACGTGCAAGCGAGCGCTTTCCAGATAGGTTTGAACATTACGGGCTTTCCTCTTGTTTTTAGTATTTTCGTGCGGGCTCATTCAAAACACGGCACGGCGGAACAATGATGAGTCTAGGCAGAAAAACAACTTGTCGGGGGCGGTCAATGGGAAAAACCGTCCTTTGGCTGTACGTCTCGCCAGCGCTTATTGAATCCATCGGGCGAGTGGGTCTGCTAGGCTATTCGTCCAGGATAAAAAACTCATGGAGAGGGCAGAATGTTTACATTCGACACGTTGTGGAAAAGCCATCCGCAGATATTTGGCGATGCCGCGCCTTGCAGAACGAATGGTGCCAAGAACTTCAGTGACCAATGCGCGATCAACCTTGGCGTGGCCCTGCGTCGCGCTGGTGCAGACATGAGCCAGCTCAAAAGCGTGCGACATTGCTGGCAACACCCCAAGAGCGACGGGCACATATTGGCCGCCGAAGAGCTCGCCAAGGCCTTGAGTCGCGCCAAGATTCCTGGCTTGCAGGCCATGAAGGCCATTAAAAGCGAAGAATTCGAAGAGACCCTGAGCGGGCAGCAGGGCGTTATTTTCTTCAAGGACTTCTGGCGTCGGGCAAACGAAACCACAGCCAACCGCAGCGGCGATCACATCGACCTGTGGAATGGCCGTCGCCTGACGGATTGGCTGAGCTACCCACGTATACAAATGGGTTTTTCGATCGAAGGCACGTTCTCGGACTTTCACGATTCCAAGGACATCTGGTTCTGGAAAGTCATATGAACGTCATCAAGGAAACTTTGTTCGTTCTCCTGATCATCGTGTTGGCGGTCGGCACATTTAATTTGGCGTTCATGGCCGTTGGTAGTTATTTCGGGCCGTTCTACGAGAGCGAAGCAGACCAGAGCCGCAACTTTGCGATCTGGTTGTTTGGCAATGTCGGGGTGGTGGTCGTGGCCGCGTCGGTGGGCATTGTCTGGAGACGACGCAAACCTCGGGTCTAGCCAGGCAGCCAAAACCTGCACAAAACCTGGACCAGGGCGTCCATCTTCCGCAGCCACCGCCTCCCACAGTTTTGATCCCGAGTGTTCACGAATTCTGCGACCACCACCGACCACCCTGTGGGAGCGAGCTTGCTCGCGAAGACGTCGGCACAGCCAACATCACCGATTCAGACAGACCGCCTTCGCGAGCAAGCTCGCTCCCACAGTTTTTATCCTCCCGCCATCGTGGCCTTCCTGCGGCGAGTTGTATCTTTTTCGTCTCGTGATATGACGACATTCTAAATATCGCTCAAGAAAAATTACCTCTTTTCACCAGTCCTCCCTCACGACTCCCTATTTTTATTGATTTTGTGGGTTGACAGCTCACGTGAAACCTCAGAATAATCTGTCACGTTGTATGACGACATACAAATAAACAATAACAACAGGGTGTTCCCTCTATGCGAATCACAGGCGTTCACGTCGAAGTCTTCTCCACACCTTCGCGCCGTGCCCAGGACAGCGCCGGTCACGCCCATCCGGGCGATGAGGTCATGATCAAGATGGCCTTGCTGCGAATCGGCTGCGACGATGGCTCCGAGGGTTATGCCTTTGGCCCGCCTGAGTTGATTCGTCCGCACATCATCGAATCCTTCGTGCGCAAAGTGCTGATCGGCCGCGATCCGATGGACCGTGAAAGCATCTGGCAGGACCTGGCGCACTGGCAGCGGGGCAGTGCCGGGCAGTTCACCGACCGGGCGCTGGCGCTGGTGGAACAAGCGTTGTGGGACCTGGCTGGGCGCAAGCTCAAGTTGCCGGTGCATAAACTGATTGGCGGTTATCGCGACAAGGTCCCGGCGTACGGTTCGACGATGTGCGGCGATGACTTGCCGGGTGGGTTGTCGACGCCGGACGAGTATGGCCAGTTCGCCGAGAAGCTGGTCCAGCGCGGCTACAAGGCCATCAAGTTGCACACCTGGATGCCACCGATCTCCTTCGCGCCGAATCCGCAAATGGACATCCAGGCCTGCGCCGCAGTACGTGAGGCAGTAGGCCCGGACATCGCGCTGATGCTCGACGGTTACCACTGGTACAGCCGCATGGACGCCCTGACCATCGGCAAGGCACTGCAGAAGCTGAATTTCGCCTGGTTCGAAGAACCCATGATGGAAGACTCGGCGGAGTCCTATGCCTGGCTGGCCGCCAACCTGGACATCCCGGTGTTGGGCCCGGAGAGCATCGCCGGCAAGTTCCACAGCCGCGCCAGTTGGGTGACCCAGAAGTCCTGTGACATCCTGCGCGCCGGCGTGGCCGGGGTCGGAGGTATTGGGCCGTGCCTGAAAGTGGCGCACCTGGCCGAGTCGTTCGGCATGGATTGCGAGGTCCATGGCAATGGCGCGGCGAACCTGGCGGTGGTCGGGGCGATCAGCAATTGTCGCTGGTACGAACGCGGCCTGCTGCACCCGTTCCTTGACTATGAAGAGGTCCCGGCGCATCTCAACAGCATCGTCGACCCCATGGACGCCGACGGTTTTGTGCATCTATCCGACCGGCCGGGCTTGGGCGAGGACATCAACTTCGCGTATATCGAGGCCAACACCGTGTCCCGACATTGAGTCTGTTCCACGCCTGAGGCCGATGACGGCCCGGGCGACAAGTCTTTATAAATATAAGAAAGGACTGAACCATGAATCTCTGGCCCAAGCGCCTGACCAGGCTGCTGTGTGTCACCGTGGCCCTGTGCGCAGTGCAGGTGCCCGTCAGCCTGGCCCAAGGCGAAACGCCCCCCGACCAATTGGTGGTGGGCATGAGTATGATCAACCTGTTGTCCCTGGACCCTGCCGCGGCGACGGGCCTGGAGGTCGCGGAGGTCAACGCCAACGTCTATGACATGCTCCTGGAGCAGGACGCCGCGCAGCCCGACACGCTGATTCCGGCCCTGGCGAAAACCTGGGACATCAGCCCCGACCGCACGCGCCTGACCTTCCAATTGCGCGACGACGTACGGTTTCACTCGGGTGCGCCCCTGACCGCCCAAGACGTCGCCTGGTCGTTGCAGCGCGTCGTCACCCTCAATCGCGCCCTGGCCTCCACCTGGAAGGCCTACGGTTTCACCGCCGACAACGTGGTCAAACTGATGCGCGCCGAAGGCCCGCACACCTTTGTGATGGAGTTGCCACGGGTCACCGACCCGATGCTGGTGCTCAACACCCTGGCGACCTCACCCAGCGCCTTCATCATTGATCGCAGCATCGCTTTGCAGCATCAGGTCGGCGACGACCAGGGCGCGGCATGGTTGGCGACGCACACGGCCGGGTCCGGCGCGTTCAAGCTCGACATCTGGCGGGCCAACGATGTGATCCTGATGAGCCGTAATGACGACTATTGGCGCGGCGCGCCGAAGTTGCGCCGGGTGATCATGCGCAACATGACGGAGTCCCAGGCCCTGCGCCTGATGGTCGAGCGCGGTGACCTGGACGTCGCCCGCGGCATGGCGGCCACTGACATCAAGGCCTTGGGCAAGGTCGATGAAGTGCGCATCCAGAGCATTGCCCGCGGCACGCTGTACTACGTGGCGATGAGCATGCAGCAACCGCTGTTCCAGGACATCCGCGTGCGCCAGGCCGTCCGCCTGCTGATCGACTACCAAGGCATCAACGACGTGGTCATGCCGCACTACGGCGTGATCAACCAACGGCCCTTGCAGTTGGGACTGCCGGCTCGCCTCGACGACCCGGGTTATCGCCTGGACGTGGCCGAGGCCAAGCGTCTGCTGGCGGCGGCCGGGCATGCCGAAGGCTTCAAGGTGACGATTCGTTCACTGACCGATCCGCCGTTCATCAACATCGCCACCAGCCTGCAAGCGACGCTGGCCCAGGCGGGGATCCAGGCGACGATCATCACCGGCACCGGCAACCAGATCTATGGGGCGATGCGCGACCGTCAGTTCGACATCCTCGTCGGTCGTGGCGGCGGCGGGGCGGAGCGGCATCCCCATTCGAGCCTGCGGGCCCTGGTGTACAACCCGGACAACCGCACCGAAGCCAAGCTGAGCAACTTCCAGGGCTGGCGCACCTCGTTCTTCGACCCGCAGCTCAATCAACTGATCGAGCAAGCCGAGCGCGAGCGCGACCCCGAGCGCCAGCGGGAAATCTATGCACAGATCCAGACCCTCTACGACCAACAGGCCGGGGCGATCATGCCGGTCTCGCAGATGGTCGACGAAGTGGTGATCCACGCGGATGTGCGCAACTACATCGGCCACACCGCCGCGACCACGCGTCTTCGCGACGTCTACAAGCAGCGCTGAAATCGACGGCCACAGGGCCAAGGCAGGAATGAACATGTCGACTGCATCCTTTTCAATCTGGACCACCCGGGCCGCTTCGGCGACCCGGCGCGGCGGCTCGGTGGCGGTGACGCTGCTGGGGTTGCTGCTGCTGACTTTCTTTATTGGGCGGGTGATGCCCCTGGACCCGGTGCTGGCCATCGTCGGCCCGGACGCCGACGCCTCGGCCTACGCCCAGGTGTACAAGGAACTGGGCCTGGACAAGCCGTTGTGGAGCCAGTTCGCGATTTACCTCGGCGACCTGCTGCACGGTGACTTCGGCATGGCCTTGCTGACCGGCAACCCAGTCATCACTGACATCGCCCGGGTCTTCCCGGCTACGTTGGAACTGGCCACGCTCGCCATCCTGTTCGGTGTGCTGGCGGGCCTGCCGCTGGGTGTCTACGCGGCGACCCATCAGGGCCGTGCCGGTGACCATGTCGCGCGGCTGATCACCCTGTTCGGTTACTCCACGCCGATTTTCTGGATCGGCATGATGGCCTTCCTGGTGTTCTACGCCTGGCTGGGTTGGGCCGGCGGCGTCGGGCGCATCGGCCTGGCCTATGACGGGTTGATTCCGAAACACACCGGGCTGTTGCTGATCGACACCGCCTGGTCCGGCGAGTGGGAAGCCTTTCGCAGTGCGCTGCGGCACATCCTGTTGCCGGCGGTGATCCTCAGCTTCAACTCGGTCGCCTACATCAGCCGCATGACCCGCAGCTTCATGCTCGAGCAACTGTCCCAGGAGTACATCATCACTGCTCGGGTCAAGGGCTTGTCCCAACGCCGCATCGTCTGGGGCCATGCCTTCGGCAACATCCGCGTGCAGCTGTTGACCATCGTCGCCCTGGCCTATGGCGGCCTGCTGGAAGGCGCGGTGCTGATCGAAACCGTGTTCGCCTGGCCGGGCTTCGGCCAGTACCTGACGAGCAGTTTGTTGCTTGGCGACATGAACGCGGTGATGGCCTGCGTGCTGTTGATCGGCCTCATCTTCGTGACGCTGAACCTGATCAGCGATGCGCTGTACAAGATCTTCGACCCGAGGACTCGCTAATGAACCTGCCCCTTGCTTCCAGCGCCCCTGGCAGCGCCACGTTGCCGGCTTCCAGCACGGCGGCGATGGTCGCCAGCACCTTGCGCCTGTTGCGGTTTTTGCTGCGCAACCCGATGACCTTCGCCGGCCTGATCGTCGTCGCGACCCTGATGCTGGTCGCGGTCTTCGCGCCGTGGATCGCCGGCCACGACCCGCTGTTGCAGAATCTCGCCGGCGCCTTGCAGGCACCCAGCAGCGCGCACTGGTTCGGCACTGACGAATACGGTCGCGATGTGTTCGCGCGGTTGGTGTATGGCTCGCGCGTCACCCTGTACATCGTCTTGCTGGTGACGGTGATCGTCGGCCCCATCGGCCTGTTGGTCGGCACGGTTTCCGGTTACTTCGGTGGTTGGGTCGACAGCCTTTTCATGCGCATCACCGACATCTTCATCTCGTTCCCCAGCCTGGTCCTGGCGCTGGCTTTCATCGCGGCCCTCGGCCCGGGCCTGGAGCATGCGGTGATCGCCATCGCACTCACGGCCTGGCCGCCGATTGCCCGGCTCGCCCGCGCCGAAACCCTGCCGCTGCGCAACGCCGACTTCGTCGTCGCGGTGCAGCTCCAAGGCGCGTCGAGCACTCGGATCATCCTGCGCCACATCATCCCGATGTGCCTGTCGTCGGTGATCATCCGCCTGACCATGAACATGGCGAGCATCATCCTCACCGCCGCCGCCCTGGGCTTTCTCGGCCTCGGCGCCCAGGCACCGTTGCCGGAGTGGGGCGCGATGATCTCCACCGGGCGCCGCTACATGCTCGAAAGCTGGTGGCTGGTGGCAGCACCCGGTGCGGCGATCATGCTGGTCAGCCTGGCCTTCAACCTGTTGGGCGACGGCTTGCGCGACGTCCTCGACCCCCGCAGCCAATCCTGAGGAACCGGCCATGACTGAGATAAAACTTGCGGTACAGGACTTGTGCGTGGAGTTTCGCAACGCAGGCAAAACCTCCCTGGCGGTGCGTGATGTGTCGTTCACCCTGGGGCGTGAAAAGCTCGCCATTGTCGGCGAGTCCGGTTCGGGAAAATCCACCGTTGGCCGCAGCCTTCTACGCCTGCATCCGCCGACGGCGCGGGTCACCGCCAAGACTTTGCGTTTCGCCGATGTCGACCTGTTGGCCGCCAGCGAAAAGCAGATCCAGGCGATTCGCGGCGCACGCATGTCGATGATCATGCAAGACCCCAAGTACTCGCTGAACCCGGTGGTGCGGGTCGGCGAGCAAATCGCCGAGGCGTACCTGGCCCATCACAAGGTGCCCCATCGCGAAGCCCGCGAGCGGGCGCTGGACATGCTCGCCAAGGTGCACATTCGCGATCCCCGGCGCGTCTATGACCTGTATCCCCACGAGGTCTCGGGCGGCATGGGCCAGCGGATCATGATCGCCATGATGGTGATCACCGATCCCCAGGTGATCATCGCCGACGAACCCACGTCGGCGCTGGATGTGTCGGTGCGCCGACAAGTGCTCAACGTGCTGGAGGAGTTGGTCAGCGAGCGTGACCTGGGGCTGATTTTCATCAGCCACGACCTGAACCTGGTGCGGTATTTCTGTGACCGCGTGCTGGTGATGTACGCCGGGCGCGTGGTCGAGTCGATTGCCGCCGCCGACCTGGATCACGCCACCCATCCCTACACCCAAGGCCTGCTGGCCGCACTGCCGAGCCTGGACCATCGGCGCGCCACGCTGCCGGTGCTGCAGCGTGACCCCCATTGGTTGAATGCTTGAGGAGCCTGTCATGAGCATGATTGAAATCGCCGGCCTGAACCTCTGTTTTGGCACCGGCGCGGCACTGAACGCGGTATTGCACGACGTCGATTTGAGCGTGGCCGAAGGCGAGGCGTTCGGCCTGGTGGGGGAGTCCGGTTCGGGCAAGACCACCGTGCTGCGCTGCCTGGCCGGGCAGTACCAGCACTGGACGGGGCGGCTGCACGTCGCGGGTCAGGCGGTGACGCGCAAGCTGCCGCTGAACCACTACCGTACCGTGCAAATGGTTTTCCAGGACCCGTATGCCTCGTTGCATCCGCGCTACACCATCGATGCCGCGTTGCAGGAACCGCTACGCATCCATGGCATCGACGGGCGTGCCCAGAAGGTCAGCGAGATCCTGCGCAAGGTCGGCTTGAACGACAGCTTTCGCTTCCGTTATCCGCACCAGTTGTCCGGTGGCCAGCGCCAACGGGTGGCGATTGCCCGGGCGTTGATCCTGCGTCCCCGGGTGCTGTTGCTGGACGAGCCGACTTCGGCGCTGGACGTCTCGGTGCAGGCGGAAATCCTCAACCTGCTGGCCGACTTGCGTCGCCAGGAAGGGCTGACCTACCTGATGGTCACCCATGATCTGGCGGTGGTTGCGCACCTGTGTGATCGGTTGGCGGTGATGCAGCAGGGCAGGGTGGTGGAGACGCTCGACAGTCATCTGCTGGCGAGCGATGGCGCCACCCATGCGTACACCCGTTTGCTGGTGCAAGCCAGCCGCGACATACAGCGAATACCTATCGCTGTCTGAGGTAACTGTTTCGTAGCACGTGTTTTAACCCGAAGAAGACGTTGAACCGCAGGTTTCAATGCCGCGCACGCGCTCGCCTGTGATTTGGCGTTCAACCCAACTAAATCATTCAACTAACAAGAATAAAAAATATGAAAAAGACACTCGTCGCGCTGTCCCTCGCTTCTTTGTTCTCTTCCACTGTTGCCGTGGCCGACACCGGTTATATCAACGTACGCCACCAGTATGCGGAACAGACCCGCATGCACGCCGACCGCGCCAAGTTCGGTATGCGGCTGGACAACGGTGTGGGATTGGAAGGTGAACTCAAATACAAGACCGCCGGTGATCGCGAAGACGTCGCCTTCGACAACACCGTTGGCAGCGGCCATGAATTCACCGTCAACTACCAGCACAAGATCGATGATCGCTGGACACTGACGCCCTCGTTCGCCATGGAAAGCGATGAGGAATCCACCACCTACAAGATGGGCATGCGCCTGGGCTACAAGATCACCAAGGAGCTGAGCATCGCCGGACGCTACCGTTACGATTCCTCCAAGCTCGACCGCGACAAGATCGACCGTGACGTACCGGACAACGGCCAGGACGACCAGAAGATCCATCGCTACGACGTGTACATCAACTACGCCAACCAAGGGCCGTGGGCGTATGAATATCAACTGACGTACTTCGATGCCAACTACATCCGTTATAACGGCGGCACCGACGACTATGAGCAGAATGCCGTGGTCAAGTACAAATGGGACAAACGCTGGGCGCCGTTTTTTGAAGTGGGTGATATCAAAGTCAACTCCGTCGACAATGATCGCCAACTGCGCCTGCGGGTGGGTATTCAATACAACTTTTTCTGAGTTGTGGAGCGGGCCTACAGACAGCACTGCTGATTCAAGGAATAGATGAACCTGTGGCGAGGGAGCTTGCTCCCGCTGGGCTGCGCAGCAGTCCTTCTTTGTGGGCGCTTCGCGCCCAAGCGGGAGCAAGCTCCCTCGCCACAGGGGCCTATGGGCGCTTATTCGTTGTAAAAGGCCTGGCGCTGCTGGGTTTCGCACAAACGCATGCGGCTGTTGCTTAGGTGCAGGTACATGGCCGCCCGCGCCGCGTCGACATTGCCGCTGGCGATGGCGTCGAAGATCTGCTGGTGTTCGGCGTTGATCCCTTGCAGGTAAGCACTGCGGTCACTTTGCCCGGAATAGGCGGAGTTCATGCGGGTACGTGGGATCAGCTTCGTGCCCAAGTGCTTCATGATGTCGATCAGGTAGTAATTGCCGGCGGCCTTGGCGATTTTCAGATGGAACTGGAAGTCGGCATTGATGGTGGTACCGGACTTTTCCGGCCCTTGCAGCAACGCCTCCAGCGCCTGGGCCAGTTCCGCCAGGGCTTCGGGGGTTGCGCGCTGGGCCGCCATGCCCGCGGCCTGGACTTCCAGGCTCAGGCGAAACTCCAACAGGTTGAGCACATCCGACAACGTCGCAATGGTCGCCGGCCCCAAGGTGAAGCCCTCTGGTGCCGGCATGTCGAGGACAAAAGTGCCGACGCCATGGCGCGTCTCCACCAGCCCCGCCGCCTGCAACCGCGACAGCGCTTCACGCACCACCGAACGACTGACGCCTTCGGCCTCCATGATATGCACTTCGGTGGGGAGCTTTTCGCCGCACTTGAGAATGCCGTCGCGCATGCGCTGGGCAAAGCGGTCGACCAGGGTTTCGGCGAGGCGGCGTGGCTTGTTCAATGGAGATAACGCTTGATCCGTCATCGGCGTGCTCTAGTGTGATCAGCGGGCATTATAGTGAGTTTTGGCGCAAGGTCGCGGCTATAATGCCGCGATCGTCTGGCTTTAATGGAAAGGTGCAATGGACCGTGTCACACCCGATCGACGCCTGAGCATGACCCAGCAACTGGTGGTCGACCTGACGCAGCAGATACTGGCCGGCGAGTTGCCCGCAGGCAGCAAGTTACCCACCGAACAAGTCATCATCAAGGAACGCGGCGTCAGCCGGACAGTCGTCCGCGAAGCCATGTCGCGACTCCAGGCCGAAGGCTTGGTGGAAACCCGTCACGGCATCGGCACCTTCGTGGTGGACACCGCCCGCCCCGGTGATTTCCAGGGCAGCAAACACGTCAAGGGCGGCGCCTACGATGCGCTGGCCGTCATCGAACTGCGCCTGAGCCTGGAAGTGGAAGCCGCCGGCATCGCCGCCCAACGCGCCACGCCGGAGCAGTTGCAGGCGATGCGCGAAATGCTCGACGCATCGAATGCCGTTGACCCAACGGATGACGAAAGCGCACGGCTCGATTTCGAATTTCACCGGCAAATCGCCCAGTGCACCGGCAACAGCTTTTTCATCGACGCCATGGCCCATGTGGGCAATACGCTGATCGCCGTCGTGCAACAGGCCGGACCGGCGGTGACGGGTGAAAATCGGGCGCTGGTGGTGCGTGAGCGGGAGCAGATCTACGCGGCGTTGGCGCGGCATGACGGGGAAGCCGCGCGGGCGTCGATGCGGTTGCATTTGATCAACATGCAGCAGCGGGTCGAGGGTGCGGTGGAGTTGACAACGCAATAACCCCCACCGCAGATCCTGTGGGAGCGAGCCTGCTCGCGAAGACGGCCGCATATCCAACATCACCGGCCCAGACAGACCGCAATCGCGAGCAAGCTCGCTCCCACAGTGTTGATCCCGGTTGTTTGCAAATACTGTGTCCACCACCCACCCTTGTGGGAGCGAGCTTGCTCGCGAAGATGGCCGCATATCCAACATCACCGGCCCAGACAGACCGCTATCTTGAGCAAGCTTTGCTCCCACAGTTTTTGATCACAGCACCCAGTTGAAGCTCAGGGCTCCAACGCCGGGCCCTTCAACTCGATCTGGTTGCCATCCGGATCAAAGCAATAGATCGACCAGCCTTTGCCCTCCGCACCGTAGCGCATCTGCGCTTTCTCAACGGTCAGGCCGGCTGAGTTCAAATGAGCCAGGAGGGCGGGCTCATCAAACGGCTCGATACGCAGGCAGAGGTGATCGACATTATGCCCCTGCTTACCCGCCGCCGGCCCACCCTGGCGACCAAGAGGCCCGTCCACAGCCACCAGGTCAATCATCGAAACACCGGTGCCCAGATGAAGCATGCCAAGATCGTCCCGACGCTTCTTGAGCTCGCAACCGAGCACCGACGTATAAAAAGCCAGGCTGCGCTCAAGGTCTTTCACGCGCAGGACGATGTGGTCGATACGTTGAATCGTGAAGTTCTTCATAAAGGCCTCATGTGCTCAGTGTCGCATCGGGTATTGCCCCAGGATCCCACACGCTATCAGGGCTTCTGATACCGTGCAAAAAACCTGATAGGGGAATGGCATAAGCATGAAGCCATCACGAATTTTCATGATTCACGCCGTTTCATTGGCAGTAGATGTGCTTCACTTTTCCTGTTGTGTAGTCACCATGAGCGTCTTGTTAACCCCCAAGGAATGCTTGCGCTTGCTTGAAAAGCTGCAGCAGATTAAGAGCTCAAGGCGCTGCGTGGCTATTGTCAGAGATGACAGTCGCCGAGGCTAAATTGAAATACCTGATATGAAATTTCGCCGGAAACGGTGATTAGAGCGTGCACATTCAATCGGCCAGCCAGGGACTCCGAGCCATGAAAAAACAAGAACAAGAAAGCCTTATCCAAACCCTGAAAACCCGCTTCGAAAAAAACCTGAACCGCCACCCAGACATTCCCTGGGCCGACGTTCAGACCCGGCTCGAAGCCAACCCCAACGCCCTGAAGTCCCTCCAAGCCATGGAAGCCACCGGCGGCGAACCCGATGTGATCGGCCTCGACCCAAAGACCGGCACTGTCACCTTCTGCGATTGCGCCAAGGAAAGCCCAACCGGGCGCCGAAGCCTCTGCTACGACCGCGCGGCCCTGGATGCGCGCAAGGAGAACAAGCCCAAAGGCAGCGCCATCGAAATGGCCGAAGCGATGGGCATCGCCCTGCTGACGGAAGACCAGTATCGGGCCCTGCAAACCCTCGGTGAGTTCGATGCCAAGACGTCCAGTTGGCTGGCAACCTCTCCAGCGCTTCGCGCCCTCGATGGGGCGATTTTTGGTGACTACCGCTATGGCCGGGTGTTCATCTACCACAACGGTGTGCAGTCGTATTACGCGGCGCGAGGGTTTCGCGGCGTGCTGAGCGTTTGAGCCCTGCCCCTGTGGCGAGGGAGCTTGCTCCCGCTGGGCTGCGCAGCAGCCCCCCGGCGGGGCGTCAGGAGGACACGGTTGGCAGGGTTTGCGACTGCTGCGCAGCCGAGCGGGAGCAAGCTCCCTCGCCACAAAAGCGCCATGCTTTGGAAGTGTCTCCATGTAACGAAATCGCCTTACTGGAAATCCAAAACCTCACTCCCCTTGGCCTCAACCATCTCGCCAAACGCCGGCAACCGCGCCACAAACGCCGTCTCGAACGCCAGATACCGATCCTGCCCCGGCACATAACGAACCTGCGGCTTGACCCGCACAATATCCTTGGTCGACAGCTTCACCACCTCATTGCTGCCCTGGTTCCAGAACCACGCCAGCGTGTGGGTGCCGAAGGTATTGGCGCGGTAAGTCCAGACCCACCAATCGCCGTGCCCTCGCGAAACATGCAGTTGCCCATGAAACGTGCGCAACGTAATGACTTGCTTGGGCTGGGTGACGAGCAGGCGCGTGTCCTGGCGCAGTTCACTGCCGAAACCGTCCAGCATCGCCTTGGTCTTGGCCCCGGTCATGAAGTTGAAGCGCCACGCCAGCAGCACGGTGTCCTGATAACCCGCATGCTCAGCGTTCTGCCGCGCGCCTTCGCTGAACAACAGGATCTCGTCGCCCCCCAGGTAAGCGGTTGATGCGCGCAACTTGTAGGCTTCAGCGGGCATCCGTTTGGCGACGACGGCCTGGTGCGGCGGGTCTTGGTGCCAGACCCAGCACTTCGGGCCGTTGTGCTGCATGAACAGCAAGCGGCGAGGGCCGATGGGCAGGATCGTCAGTTCATCGGCGCATTCGAAAATCACCTCGCTGCTGTCCGCCGTGATCCGCCAGATCCGGGTCAGATGCTCGGGTTCGTAGAGGCGCTGGCGTTCGAACACCTCCGAGTCCACCACCACACAGGGTTGTTCAAATTCTGGCCATTGCACCCCGGCAGGGCCGAACGCCGCGATCTCATTGCCTTGCCGAATTTCGTATTGGTAGCGGTCGTCCCTGCTGTAATCGCCACGCACGACCCGACGTTTCCACAGGCTGCGCTGGGCATCGGCGTCGATGAGCTGCAAGTCTGCGCCGTCCACGCCATCGGTGCGGTGTTCGAGCATGTCCTGCTCGGCGGGCGGCCACTGGTTGTAATCGATCAGGAAGCACAACCACTGGTCTTCGTCCTGCTCGGTGATCGCGGCCCAACCGTTGCGGTAGTTGTCCTCATGCACATAGGTGTCGCCGGGGTAGTCATGGACTTCCTGCAGCCACTTCACCTTGCCGCGCTTGGGTTTGGCCGGTTTGCGCGCTTTCACCGCAGGGGGCTCGATCAACGTCGCCGTGAACCTCGGCTCCCCCTGCGAGCTTTGCCAATGCCTGGCAAACGCCTCGCGCTGGTCCGAGGGGAAAACCACCGGCCGATAATCATCGCCACCGGCGTCCAGGTTCCACAAGTCAAACCCCTGAGCCGCCAACAGCGGCGCCAGCGCCTCGAAGCAGACCTCGGGCATCTCGTTGGACAGCTCATCCAACAACGCCTCGAACCCCGGCCCGGCAAACACACCGATGTCGGGATAGTAGTGCTGCAACAGCCCGAGCACGTCGCTGCCCGGTGTTTTCCAATCGATATGAACCAATGGATCAAAACGAGCTGCCATCACGCCTGCCTTCCCCTGTGATTTTACTTGCGCCATCTTAGCCGTTCCTCAGCCACAGCACCCCGCCCAAGCAAGCCACCCAGTGTGGCGAGGGGATTTAGCGAAACGTCGCACCGCCCCGCTGGGCTGCGTAGCAGCCCCCAAACTCATCCAGCATTGCGGTCCACTGCCGATGCTCAAACGCAGGCACTGAGACAGCGTGAGCGCCGTCTATTCAGACTCTTCCATCCCCCCAGCCTGCGCTCTAAACTGCGCAGGCCCAGTTGGGCAAACCAGCGCCGGCCTGTTCCGGTCAATCAGGGAAGAGAGTGATGAGAGTTATTTTTGTGGTGCTGTGGATGCTTAGCGGTTATGCCTTTGCCAACTGCGCCAACATAAACGACGACGACCAGCGTCGTTACTGCTATGCCAAGAACGGCAGTGGCAGCTGCAGCGCGATCTCCAGCAACGACCTGCGTCACGCCTGCGAGGCCGAGACTGGCAGCGGCAGTTGCGCCAGCATAAACGACGACGACCAGCGTCGTTACTGCTATGCCAAGAGCGGCAGTGGCAGCTGCAGCGCGATCTCCAACAGCGACCTGCGTGCTCAATGTGATGCCTTGAAGCCCTGACTGAGCGACTTGCTGAATGAAGCTGCCCTCCTCGGCAATGCTCAGAACAACCGTGGCGAGGGAGCTTGCTCCCGCTGGGCTGCGCAGCAGCCCCAAAGCGACTGATGTTCCCGCAGAAGCGTGGGGAACGGTCGACTGGCCGGGCGCAGACCACTGTGGGAGCGAGCTTGCTCGTGATAGTGGCAGGCCAGGCAACATCGATGGCGACTGGTTGACCGCCATCGCGAGCAAGCTCGCTCCCACAGGTATTTTCAAAATTCTGGAAAATCACCTAAATAACAAACCGGCGAATTCCCCTCGGCCCGCTTCTCCAGCTCATCCTCCAACCACTGCGCCAATACCACCGCATTGTTCTCAACCGGCGACTTGGCCGCATACACCAACGTCAGCATCCCACCCTGTGCCACATCCACCAGCTTCCACCAATGCTCCGGCCGCGCCGCCAGCTCCCGCCGATACGCCACGCCGAACTCGGCAAACGAAACCGCCCCCGCCTTGAATGCCTTGCGTAACTCATGGGAAGGCCCAACCTCCGGCAACCACTCAGCAATCGCCAGCGCGTCCTTGGGACAATTACGCGGCCACAAGCGGTCCACCAAAACCCGTACGCCATCCTCGGCGCTGGCGGTTTCATAGGCGCGTTTGCATTGGATCATCAAAGCCTGCCTGTCGGAGTAGGATCGCCTCAGCATAGCGGTCATGGACAATTCGGCATCTTCAAGTCTTCGCCGGACCTGCCGCTATTGGTGTAACGATTTTTACCGATCCATCGATTTTTGCGTTGCGATACCGTTGCTTTCCGGCAATTAATTGGCAAACGCACGATTAAGAGAACGTAGCGAATGGACGACGGACGATACGAAAGGCGCACGGCTATGGACGCAAGCGCGGCGGCGGCGTCCGAATCGCCGCATATTCTGCTGATCGACGATGTCCCGGAGGATATCCGCGCAACGCTTGTCCTGCTCAAGGCGCAACCCTGGCGCATTTCCCTGGCCAGTGATGCCCACCAGGGCTATCACCGCGCGCTGGCCTTGCGTCCGGATTTGATCGTGTTGGACGTACACATGCCGCACATGAACGGTTTCAGCCTGTGCCGGCTGTTGCGCGAGGCACCGTCGACCCGGCACACCCCCATCCTGTTTCTGTCATCGGCCAACAGCGCCATTGAACGCCTGGAAGGGCTGACCGTGGGCGCGGTGGACTACATCCCCAAATCCTGCGCCCCCGAAGAAGTGCTGGCGCGCATCAAGATCCACCTGCAATTGACCTGGCGCGCGCCACCGGCCGTTCATGAGACCCCCGCCGATCCGGAGCCGCAAGGCGATGAGATCGTGCTGCGTGCGGCGATGCGACTGATAGAAAACCAGTTGGACGACATGCCGTCCCTGGGCCTGCTCGCGCAAAAAGTCGGCACTCACGAAAAGCGCCTCACCGCGATTTTTCGCGAGCACCTGGGAATGACCGTGTTTGCCTACATTCGCGACGCCCGACTGCGGCGCGGCCAGGACTTGCTCTGCGAAAGCGCCATGAGCGTGCAGGACGTCGCCGAACTGGTGGGTTTTCGCAACGCCTGCAACTTCACCACCGCCTTCCGCCAGCGAATCGGCATGACGCCCAGCCAGTTTCGCCAGCAAGCCCTGGGCATTGCCGAAACCGAGTCGGCCGGACGCGCGTGATGCGGCTTCTACAGTTTTTATGGCTGACGATAGCGTTGTTATCCACAGGCCTGGCGCGTGCGGCGCCTGTGGATATCTGCCGCACCGACTATCTGAACCTGATGCCGGTGGCGCAGATTGTCGAGGACACCCAGGCACACCTGAGCCTGGAACAAATCGCCCAACGGCCTGACACCGATTTCAAGGCCGCGACCCCAGGCTGGCCGACACAGGGTTACAGCCGCTCCGCCTTCTGGCTGAAACTACAACTGACCAACTCAGGCGCTGCGGCGTGTTCGCGCTTGCTGGTGGTCGGCGCGCCGCGCCTGGAAGACATCCGTGTCTACCGACCGGGGCGTGTCGCCCACGCCGGAGCCGCCTATCCCCTGGCCGAATGGCCGCAACCGGCGGCGCGTCAGCCGGCGTTCCGGGTGTCGTTGGCGACAGGGGAGAGCACCACGGTATTTGTCCGGGTGGCGAGCAACTTCCAGATGTTGCTGGAGCCGGAACTGTGGTCCGAGCCGGCGCTGCTGCGCAGTCAGCAACAGACCTATTTGAGCGACGGGCTCTCCCTCGGCATTGTCCTGCTGGTCGTGCCGTTCGGCTTCATCGTTGGCTGGATCCTCCGCTCCCCACTCCTGACGGTGAATGCCGGTGCGGTACTCAGCTACATCTTGCTCACCTGCATCCTCAACGGTTACTTGATCTACTGGCCCTCGGCGCTGGGCTGGACACGGGAGCTGCTGACCTGCGCCAGCGCGCTCTCGTTCGTCTTGTTCCTGGCTTATTTCCGCGTGCTGTTGCAGGTATCCCAACTGCCCAGGATCATTGGCTGGAGCTATTGGGTGCCGCTGCTGGGCTGTGTCTTCGGCCGACTCTGGTGGCTGAAGATCGATCCGGTCCAGGGCGCGCACATAGTCCAGTTCTCCCTCATGAGTTTCTATGGCGTACTGCTCGCCACGCTGTTCATGGCCTGGCGCGCACGCCTGAGCTACAACTGGATGGCCTGGCTGGTTCCGGCGCTACTGCTTGGGCAACTGCTGATGCGGATTTTCTTCCCGCAAGAACAACTGCCCTGGCAAACGCCGGAAAGCAAATACAGCCTGTCGTCCACCTTGCCGGGCGTGGCGTTTCTGGTGTGCACTTTGATCATGGAAGTCGCCCGCAGCCGCAACCGTGAAAAACACGCCCTGTCCACCCTCGAACAACAACGCCAAGCCGAGCACGAACGCCTGGAAAGCACCGTGGCCCTGCGCACCTCGCAGCTGCGCGACTCCCTCGCGGCCCGCAGTGCATTGATGGCGCGCATCAGCCACGACCTGCGCTCGCCGCTGGTGCGCATCATCGACTACGCGCGCCTGCTCCACGCCGGGCCCAATCGCGACTATCAAGCCACCATCGAGCGCAACGCCCGCCAGCAACTGGAACTGATCGACGAGATGCTCGAGTTCTCCCGTGGCGAACTCGAGCAGATGCAACTGACCCTTGCGCCGGACTATTTGTACGGCTTCCTGCAGGAGATCGCAGACGAGGCAGGCTTTCTCGCCGCCCGCCAGGGCAACACGTTTGAAGCCGTGCTGGCGGATGACCTGCCGCCGCTGGTGGAGGCCGATTTCAAACGCCTCCGGCAGATCCTCATGAACCTCCTGGCGAACGCGGCGAAATTCACCCGCAACGGCCAGATCCGTTTCGAAGTGAGCGCAGGCCCCGGAGCGAGCGCCGACACCGTCGAGCTGCGCTTCAGCGTGATCGACAGTGGCATCGGCATCGACCCGCAAGAATTCGAACACCTGCTGCAACCCTTCCGCCGCGGCCGCAATGCCCAGCGCTTCGAGGGCAGCGGCCTGGGCCTGTCCATCGTCACCCAATTGCTGGAACGCATGGACAGCCGCCTCGAACCCCAGGCCACCGGGCAGGGCAGCCACTTCAGTTTTCGCCTGCAACTCAAATGCGCCCAGGAACACGACCTGGAGAATGGCATCGTCGACAACAACTTCACGCCGCTCGATGGCCAGGGCAAACACGTACTGCTGGTGGACGACATCGAACAAAACACTGAGTGGCTCTACGACCTGCTGGCCGGCTACGGCTTCGACGTCAGCATCGCGGCGAACGGCAAAGACGCCTTGGCCTGCCTGGCTGATCAACCGGTCGACCTGCTGATCAGCGACCAGATGATGCCCGGCATGGACGGTTGGGAACTGCTGCGACACGTGCGCGACCATGGGCACGAGCTGCCCGTGATGCTGTATTCAGCGATCCCGCCACGCAGGCCGGAAGGTTACCCGCAAGACCTGGCCTTCGACGCGGCACTGCTCAAGCCCGCCGACAGCCGCGAACTGCTGGCACGGATCAATACACTGGTTTGCCCGGACACGGAGCATCGCGAAATGGCCCGGGAGTTCTAGCATGCCGGGTCTGGGTTATCGGCTGCTCTTGCTCGGCGGCCTCTTCGCGTTGCCCTGGGCATCGGCCCATGCCGCGCAAGAGGCGCCCAGCGCCCTGACGCTCGACGAAACCACCGTCACCGCTCGTCGCCGCGAGGAAGACCCGCAAGACGTGCCGATCCCGATCAACGTCCTCTACGGCGATCAACTGGACGAAGCCGGCCTGCATCGGCTGCAAGACATCCAGCAACGGGTTCCGGGCCTGGTGGTCTCCGGTCACGATGCCCGTTACGCCGGCTTCGGCCTGCGCGGCTTCGGCGCCACCGCCTACAACGATGGCCTGGAAGGCAGCGTCGGCACCTACGTCGACGGTGTTTACCAGGCGCGCCAGGGCATGGCGTTCACCGAGTTGATGGACATCGAACGCATCGAAGTCCTGCGCGGGCCCCAAGGCACCTTGTTCGGCAAGAACACCACCGCCGGCGCGTTGAACATCATCACCCGCCAACCGACCTTCCAGCCCGAAGCCAATCTCGAAGCGACTTACGGTGAGCGCGGTCTGCGGGAATATCGCGGGACGCTTTCCGGGCCGCTGCAAGACGACGTACTGGCCGGGCGACTCAACGTGTTCGACGGCGCCAGCGAAGGCGCCGTGGAGAACCTGCAAGACGGCAGCCGCCTCGGCGACTCCGACAGCCAAGGCCTGCGCGGCCAATTGCTGTGGACGCCGAACAGCGACTTCAGCGCCCGCCTGATCGCCGACTACGCCGAGCAGAACGACGCCGGCAACGTCCTGCTGGTCAATCACTACAGCGAGCAAACCCGCAAACGCGCCAAATTCCTTGGCTATCCGCTGGCGGAGCCCGACCCTTACCGACGGGAAAACCGCATCGACGCGCCGGGGCGCCCGCGAACCCTGCAAAACGGTGTGTCGCTGGAATTGAATTGGGACCTGGACGAAGCCATGCGTTTCACCAGCATCACCGCCTACCGCGACTGGGACTACCGCGCCAGCCGCGACGGCGACAGCACCGCGCTGTCGGTGGCCGAGTCCGAAACCGAGCTCGGTCATCTGCAGTTCAGCCAGGAATGGCGGCTGTCCGGCAGCGCCGGCTCGTCCGTCGATTACGTCGCCGGGCTCTATTACCTGCGCCAACAACTCGACCGGCAGATCGACGCCGAGTTCGGCCCGGACGCGGCGCCCTGGTTCGTCGGTGACCAACTGGAGGCACTGCAAAAAATCTTCGGCGTCAGCCTCGCCGATCCGAGGCAGGTGCCTTCGGTGCTGCTCGATGGCGCCCGGCAACGTTACGACGGCGAACAGAAGGGCGACAGCCGCGCTATTTTCGGCCAGCTCTCCTGGCGCCCGATCGACCTGTTGGAATTCACCGGTGGCCTGCGCTACAGCCAGGAGCGCAAGGACGGCTGGGTCTCCCGCGACGTCAGCAACCTCGCTCCGCTGACGGGTTTGCCCCCGGTGTTCCAGGCCGGTGGCCAACTGCTGCGCGACATCGCCCTCGGCCGTGCTTATTACCGCGAAGACTCGATCAAAGAAGACAACGTCTCCGGCCTGCTCAGCGCCAGCTACCGCTTCACCGACGGGGTGATGGGCTACGTCAGTTGGTCGCGAGGCTACAAGGCCGGCGGCATCAACTTCGACGTGATCGGTCCGTTCACCGCGCCGACCTTCGAGCCGGAGCGCGCCACGTCCCTGGAAGTGGGCATGAAGACGCGGTTCTGGGATCAACGCGCCTTGCTCAACCTCGCCGCCTACCAGACCGACGTCGACGACTACCAAGCACTGACCTACAGCCCGCCCACCTCGCTGTTCGCGCCTCCCCTGCGGGACAACCTGATCAACGTCGGCAAAGTCCGCCTGCGCGGCATCGAACTCGATTCCGCCTGGCAATTCACCCCCCGACTCACCGGCCGCCTGGGCGTGGCCTGGAGCGACGCCCGCTACCGCAGTTTCCCCAACGCCCCGTGCCCGCCCGCCTCGGGCCAATGGACCTGCGACCTCAGCGGCGAGCGCCTCTACAACGCCCCGGAATGGAACCTCAGCAGCGGCCTAGACCACACCCACCCGCTGCCCTACGGCCTGGAAGCCTTCAGCGGCATCGACTACAGCTTCCGCACCGGCTACTACGGCACCCTCGAAGGCGGCGAAGGCAGCTATCAACCCAGCTACGGCCTCACCAACCTGCGCCTGGGCCTGCGCAGCCAGGACCGCGCCTGGGAAGTGGAAGGCTGGGTGCGCAATGTGTTCGACCGCAACTACATCACCGCCGTCTACTCATTGCTCGGCGCCGGCGACTACGGCGTCATGACCGGCAGCGAACGCACCGTCGGCACCACCGTCAGGCTTCGCTATTGAGCGAAATAAACCGCGTCGGACAAAACGCCAAGCGATTACCCCCGGCCTTCTTCGACAGATACATCGCCTGATCCGCCTTACTGATCAGCCCATCGATCTCCTGCCCATGCTCAGGGTAAAACGCCACCCCGATACTCGCCGCGATCTCCACCGTCTGCGCCCCAATCAAAATCGGCGCATTCGCCGCCGCCAGCATCCGCTTGAGCAACGGCTCGCTGTCTTCCACCGCCTGCAAACCCACCAGCCCGGCGACAAACTCATCACCCCCAAGGCGCGCCAACGTATCGCCCTCACGCAACGTCGCATTGATCCGCGCCGCGACAATCTGCAACACCCGATCCCCCCAGTCATGACCATAACTGTCGTTCAACGCCTTGAACCCATCCAGGTCAATAAACGCAATCGCCACCTTCTGCTGATGAATCCGCGCCTTGCCCAATGCTTGCCGCATCCGCTCGGCCAACAACAACCGATTGGGCAACTGCGTGAGCGCGTCATACCGCGCATCGCGCTCCAGCAACTGCAGGCGCTGCTTCATCTGCGTCATATCGCCAAGCAGCGCCACGTAGTGCTGAACATTGCCGTGCCGGTCATGCACCGCGCTGATGCTGATCCGCGACGTCATCTCCCGGCCGTCCTTGTGGTTGCTTTGGATCTCGCCGGACCAGTGGCCGTGGAAGTCCAAGGCATTCTTCATCGGCGCGTAAAAAGCGGTGAGGCGGCGGACCATGCGATGGGCATTCAACTCGCGGCCCTGCACCTCTTCCTGGCTGTAACCGGTGAGGCGGGTGAAGGCTTCGTTGACGGCGATGACCCGACCGTAGGGGTCGACGAGGATGATGCCCTCGCGGGCGTGGCTGAATACGGTGGTCGCCAGCTCTGGGCAGAGGGTGTTGATACGAGGGTCTAGCGCGGCTTCGTCACGGGTGGCCGGCCATAGGTTGGAATCGAAGCCTTGCTGGGCCAAGTAGGCGGCCAGGGAGGAGAGGGATTTCTGCAGGCGGGTCAGGGCATTCGTGGCGAGCCTGGCGTTGAGGCAGTAGCTGCGAATGAAGGTGCGTAGGTTCATGGGAGGTACACGGGTGCTCGGTTGCAGCGCTTGGGTGAGTGAAGCGGGCATTATCGAGACGGGGAGTGGGAGGGGCGTTTGCTGGAGCGGATGGAAGTTTTGCGGGAAGGGATGGAGTGGAAAGAATTTTTGAGGGGTTTATAGCCAAACAGAATTAACGGCTGCGTACATGTGGCTAGTTGTTATTAATTACTGTCATTTCCTACAGGTGCGCGAGAATTTTCGAGGGCCGTATCCTGAGGGGGATATCGCGAGATTTCGCTCGAAACGCGTCGCGCTATCACGGGTGCTTGATTTCGTGAGGTGCGATATGGAATTCCTAGAAAACTACAAAGGCTGCGTGATCAACAAAAGCCCGGTGGGCGGCCGATGGGTCGATGGGGTTTGGGTGGGGCCTCGCTATGATTACAGCGTCTTCTTTCCAGATGGAACGTTCTGCGCGCTGACGTATGACAGCGCAGAGGGAGCGAGAGCCGGAATCGATAAGGTGGCTGATGCGTTTGTGCGTGCGCCTAGGAAATTCGAGTGGGCGTTTTTTCTTGAGTTCTTGGGCGTGCGAAAAGGGGAGGGGATTGTTCGGAGAAGGTGATGGAAAGTCTTGATCATTAATCACCGTGACGAACGACTGCTAATCGCGCTTTAGCGGGAGAAGGGGTCACGCTCAGCATCTGACGCCTGACCTTGTGCTAGAGAAAAAAATTCCCTAGCATGCCTGGCATGGCTACCGTACACAGCGACCGTAACTGGAAAATAAAAATCTACCCGGACGATCACGCGCCGCCGCATTTTCATGTGCAAACGCCCGATGGTGAGTCACTGGTAGAGATCGACGGGCTCAAGGTGCTTGGTAAAGGGGCCAACTCTAAATCCCTGAAAGCAGCCTTGGCGTGGGCGGCAGAACATACGGCTGACCTGCAGCGTGTGTGGAACGAACAGAATCGGAGGAGCTGACCCATGATCAGCAAAGCCAGAATCAGCAGCGTGAAGCCTGTCCCCGGCAAACATGCCTTGCAGGTGGAGTTTGCCAACGGTAAGCGCTACGACGTTGACCTGCGGGAGTACATCCGACAATTCCCGGTGCTCAAGCCCCTGGAAGACCTGTCGTTGTTCGGCACCGCCCAAGTGGGAGAATGGGGCTTCGATGTGAGCTGGGGGGATGGCTTGGAACTGGCGGCCGTCACTTTGCATCGGTTGGCGCTGGAGCAAGCCGGTGAGGTGATGCCGACCCAGGCCTTCAAACGCTGGATGGCTGCCAACAAACTCTCGTTGACCACCGCCGCGCAGGAGCTGGGCTTTACCCGTCGCACCATTACCGCTTACAGCAGTGGGACCTCAATGATTCCCAAGCATGTGGCCCTGGCCTGTAAAGGATGGGAGTCTGAGCACAAGGGCAAGAAAGTGACAAAAGCTGAAAGCAAAAGGACCTCGCAAATAGCTTGATGAAACAAAGCCTCTGCCCCACTACTGCCTGAATGATTAGGGATGCTGCGCAGCCCGGCAGGAGCAAGCTACCTAGCCACGAGAATAACTGGATGCCCGTTGAGTCCCAGGCGCAACAGTCCCTTGTGGGAGCGAGCCTGCTCGCGATAGCGGTGCGTCAGTCAGCAGATCCATTTCACTGACTAACCTGGTCACCCACCGTCAACACAACCCGCCCAAACCTGGCGTTCTTATCCAACGGCGTAATCGCCAATAAACGATCAAGACGAATCTCCTGACGACCGTCCGCCGTTTCGACCTCAAGAAACTCTTCCCGCGTGGAAGCCGTCCGCGTGGTAATCGCCCGAGCCGTCACGCGTTGGCCGTCAGTCAGCTCGATGTCCAGCGTGTAGCCGCACAGGCAGGCAATCTCCAGATAGTCGTGCAGGTCGCAGTGCAGCGGTTTATAGGTGTCCATCTCACGCCTCGCCGTTTTACAGTTTGAGAATGAAGTGAAGCGACCGACAGGTTGACGTTTTGAGTTGCCCCCCGCCGGGCCGCAGGGCAGGGCGAATCAGAGCAGTTGCTTCAGCATCGCTTGCAACCGGTCATTCCCCGACTCGTCGAGCGGAAACACCGGCAAGCGCGGGTCGCCGACCTCCAGGCCGAGGGTGCGCAGACCTGCCTTGATGGTAGCGGGCAAGCCGCCCTTGAGGATGAAATCCAGCAGTGGCAATTGACGATAGAACAGCGCCCGGGCTTTGCTCAGGTCGTTGGCCAACACTGCCGCGTACAGGTCGAGATTGAGTTGCGGGATGAGGTTCGGCGCGGCGGTGCACCAGCCCTTGGCACCGGCCGCGAAAGCTTCCAGCGCCAGTGGGTTGCAGCCGTTGTAGAACGGCACCTGGCCTTCGCCCAGCAGTTGCAGCTTGTGCATGCGCTGGATGTCGCCGGTGCTTTCCTTGACCATGGTGACGTTATCTACCGCGTTGAAAATTCGCAGGATCAAGTCCACGGACATGTCGATGCCGCTGGTGGCCGGGTTGTTGTAAAGCATGATCGGCACGTCGATGCTGGCGCCGATGGTCTGGTAGTGCCTGAGGATCTCCGCCTCGCTCAGTTTCCAATAGGAAGCCGGCAAGACCATCACCACATCGGCACCGTGATCCTGGGCAAAACGTGCGCGGCGCACCGCTTTGGCGGTGGTCAAGTCAGACACGCTGACCACGGTCGGCACCCGGCCGGCAACGCGGGCGATGCTGAACTCGCTGACCTGGTCCCACTCCGCGTCGCTCAGGTAGGCGCCTTCGCCGGTGCTGCCCAAGGGCGCGATGGCATGCACGCCGCTGTCGATCAGGCGGTCGATGGACCGCCCCAAGGCGTCCAGGTCCAAGCCTTGGCCGTCGGCGGAGAAGGGCGTGATGGTGTAACCGATGATGCCGTGGATGTTGGGGGTAGACATGGCGTCGCTCCTATTGGGTTCAGTTCAGGCAATCGGCGTGTTGGCGCAGGTTCTGCCGGGCGTAGTAGTTGAAGGCGGCCGCGTGACGCTTGGGACGGGCGATCCAGTCGTGAGCTTCACGGCCCAGGTGCGGCAGGATCGGCTTCACCTCGCCGGCGGCCATAGCGAGCAATTGCAGCTTCGCGGCGCGCTCGATCAATTGGGCGATGTTGCAGGCTTCTTCCACGGTCTCGCCGGTGGACAATTGACCGTGGTGGGAAAGCAGAATCGCTCGCTTGTCACCCAGGGCGCCGGCGATCAATTCGCCTTCCTCGTTGCCCACGGGCACGCCCGGCCAGCCTTCCAGAAACGCGCAGTCCTCGTACAACGGGCAGAGGTCCATGTGGGAAATCTGCAGCGGCACTTCCAGCATCGACAGCGCGGCGATGTGGGTCGGGTGGGTATGGATGATGCAATTCACATCCGGCCGGGCGCGGTAGACCCAGGTGTGAAACCGGTTGGCCGGGTTGGGAATGCCGTGGCCTTCCAGGATCTCAAGGTCTTCGTTGATCAACAGCAGGTTGCCGGCGGTGATCTCGTCAAACCCCAGGCCCAGTTGCTGGGTGTAGTAAGTGCCAGGTTGCGGCCCGCGTGCGGTAATCTGCCCGGCGAGGCCGGAGTCGTGACCGTTCTCGAACAAGATGCGACAGGTCAGGGCCAGCTTTTGTCGCACAGTCCACGTATTATCCGGCAGTGATTTCTGCATCTGGTTTACAGCATGCTGGACCAATTGGTCCTTGGGCGTCGTCAGTGTCTTGCTCATGTCAGTTCTCCTGATTCGTTCTTTGACCGTTCTTGATCCGCGTCATGGAAGCGGTGGGATGGAGGTGCTAATGACACTAAATAGACTATATGACACAAAGTGTCATTTGCAATCGCAGATTGTCCGTTTCCCTGGAAATGTGGGTTACCTATGTCCATTCGCTTGAAATTGCTCAGAAAAAAACTCGGTGTGACGCTGGACGTCCTGGCTGAAAAAACCGGGATGACCAAGAGCTACCTGTCCAAGGTGGAACGGGGTCTGAGCACGCCCTCCATCGCCACGGCGCTCAAGCTGTCCAAGGCGTTGAACGTGAAAGTCGAGGAGTTGTTCTCCGAGGAAAACGTCTCGCTCGACAGCTACAGCCTGGTGCGCTGTGAAGACCGCCAATCCCTGGCGGCGAACCCTGGCAGTGCTGAATACGCCGTGTTGGCTCACCAGGTTTCCGAGCGAACCTTGCTGCCCTTCATCCTCTACCCCCCGGCCGAATTCGCCGCGCATCATGCGTTCAAGGAACACACGGGCGAGGAGTTCCTGTTCGTTCACGAAGGCCAGGTGGAAGTGGACTTCATGAACGAGCGCGTCGTGTTGAATCGCGGCGATGCGTTGCATTTCAACGCGCAAAAACCCCATCGCCTGCGCTCGGTGGGGGATGTTCAGGCGCAGTTGTTGGTGGTGGTGCACAGCGCTGAATCGGCAGAGAAGGGCGAAGACGCCTAGCACCACGTTGCTCACTGGGTAAACACCAAACCCCGTGGCGAGGGAGCTTGCTCCCGCTGGGCTGCGCAGCAGCCCCCTTCCATGAGCGCCTTGCCACAGATCTTTCGACAGCCTCAATTGAACGGCATCGGACACCTGCTCGGACCAGTCGAGTGACGTCCTGTCAGTAAAGACCGACAGACACTAGCGACAAGGCCCGCCAAGCCACAGCGCCTTGCGCCTTTGCCTACAACTACGCCAGAATCCGCCGGCTTGTGCGCCTGGGGCTGCGTCGGTAGTTTGGGACCTGTCACTGCTCATCAGTGATCGGGTTTAGCAGCTCGTGGTGAAACAGGTTGTGCAAGGCGTCATCCAGTCAGGAGTCTCCCTCCTGCACTTGATGGTGGCTGTGCGCAGGGCGTCCCCGGACGCGCCGGTTTCTTGTTTCCCCGGTCTGCTAACCTGCGTACAGCTGCCTCCCATCGTTTAGCAGCGAGCGGGTGATGGCTCCAACTACAGGAAGCAAGACGATGGCAAAAGAGACTCCGAACCCTCCTGATACGAACGAGCATGTCTCCCGTGCTCAGTCTGCTCGCAACAAGAAAATCGACGACGCTGCTACGCGAGCGTTGGATTTTTATCTGAAACCCAAGCCTAAGGGCGAAACGTCTGACAAGACCGACTCCATTTTTCGGATTGATCCGAGTGTGGATTCTGAGTGTTTGCTTGCGAATCTCAGTGAGAATCTGGCTTCGGCGAATGCCATGATCAGTGATTTGGCGTTTGACCTGGATGGGGCGCGGCGGCGGGTTGCGATGGGGATTTTGCAGGTGATTGAGGTGAGTGAGCTGTTGGCGAATCGGGCTTTGGATATTGTTGAGGTGAGGTAGGCGAGGCGTTTGCCCTCCGCTCCAGAGAGGTCTTGGCAACGAGACCTCTCTCGTTCGTAGCCACGTAGCTGATCCGGGCCATTGAGCGGCGCCCCGTGTTTACCATTTGCGAAAAGCGCACCAGCTAAGACAAAATCCCCGCCTTCCCAGACTCGATAAGGATGCGAGCATTGAAGTTTGAAAACGGTCAGTTTTCTGGCAGCCATGGAATTGTCTTCAGCGTATCGCGCTTCACCCTGTCAGCCGATGAGCGGGGTAGCCTCAGAACACTGCACTTTGGCGAAGCGAAAACCGCCCACTACGAAGTGAGCAACCGGGTAGTGGAGCTTTACGACAAAATGCTCGCCAAGGATCTACCCTGCCAAATGATGGTCGGGATTTCAAAACCCTTGACCCGGCAACAGGGTGATCTACTCAACGCTCAACGAACGAGTATCGCCAACCTCACCAGCGGAGTTTTCGCGGCAGCGGCCGGCAAGTTCGTTCCCGGAGCGGTCATCCCTGTGGGATGGGCAGTCCGCGAGTTCACGTTGGGCAAATTGCCGACCTATCACGCCGGTGATGTCATCGTGAGCTTCGATGCACAGGTAAGTGGTGGCATAGGTCCGCAACACTCTGGATCCTCCATGATCATCAAGGCTCAAGGTGGCTAAGACTATGAACGAATATGGCCTGTACGCCTTGGCATACGCAGTGTTTCTGTTGTTGTTCTTCTATATGAAATCCTACGGCCTCAGGAAATGGCTAGGCATTGCCCTGGTTGTCCTGGGATTTGCGAGTATTTTTATGCTGCCGTCTTTCATCTCCGGTTTTGATCTGGGGATCGCCTCAACCAGTGCTATTGGTATCGGCGCGGCACTGTTTTTTAGCCGGGCCCGGTATGTGGCGTGAATTTGCATTCCCCTTTTATCGAACACTCGCCCCGTGGCTACCAGCTGTCTCGATAATCGAAGGAGACCTGATAGATGTAGGTGGGCGAATCAATTGAATGCTGAAAATAAGGTTGGAGAATTTTTATCCATTCTTGTGGGACATTAAAGCCTCCGTTATTTATGTTGTTTTCGATTGGAATCCCTAGGGCTTCAATGACAGAGCCGTCATCACCCAAGTCTTCGGAATAATCCTCACCCTCGTAGGATTCGGTTTGCTTGTTATACCATTCAAGCCTTAGTTTTAGTCCCATTGGCTCTCTCAGCTTTGTGATCTGGTTTTGGTTGAGGGAGCATCGGCACGAGTTCCGATGAAATATTCCAGTCCGGCAGGGAATTTTATATCGAGAATTTTTTCTATTTTTTTGAGTTGATCTTCCGTTATCTCCAGCTCTCCTGGTTCAACAGCGTTGAATGGTTTTGCTTCAGTTATCCGGGCTAGCGCTTCGTTTTGCTCGGCGTTTTTAATGCAAGTCTTAAACTGCAGTGAATCGTCTTTCTTGTTGTCTGGATAGAAGCCTGTTATTAAGAAATAGCGCATGGATTTACCTCAGCTGATTCAAGGCAAACGATTTGAATGATGAAGTTATCGCCATGAATTGTTGTGTGAGTCCACTCTTCTATCGTTTTTATCTGCTGTGGTAACAGATCATAGACAAAACAAAAATCTTCAGGCTTTGTCCAGCCCATAAGTGCGGCCAACTGGTCCATATAGGCGATTGGGATCTCTACGGTTTTTATCAACTCTTCAGTGGTTACGTGAAAAATTTCAACGATGGGCTTCACTTCTCAGCTTTCCTTGTCGGGACGTCGGGTTTAGTTTGCTCGCCAGTTATTGGGCTTTCCAAGATGTTGGTCTTGTGTGTGGCACTGGTTTTACCAATTGGTTCTGTACCGAAATGCAATTTGATAGTCGAATATTTCTGATTCGATTGGGTGGTCAAAAAAGGGCTGGAGGATCGGTATCCATTCGGCGCGCACATCAAAGCCTCCGTCATATATTTCTGGTTCACTTTCCAGATTCATCGCCGAGATTACTGATGCATCATCTCCCATGTCGTTCGAATATTCTTTGCCTTCACCCAATTCGGTTTTTTTGTCGTACCAATCAAGTCTTAATTTTAGTCCCATACGGCTTTTCTCCCGGTTTCTGTTGAGGGCTAGTCGGCGCAAGTTCCGATGTAATACTCCAGTCCCGCAGGAAATTTTGTCCCTAAAATCTTTTCTATCTCTGTAAGTTGTTCGTCTGTTATCTCCAGTTCTCCTGGTTCAATTTCGTTGAAGGGTTTGGCTTCAGTTATTTGCGCCAACGCTTCATTTTGTTCGGTGTCCTCTATATAAATCTCAAACTGTAATGAATCGTCCTTTTTGTCGTCTGGGTAGAAGCCAGTTATTGAGAAACAAGGCATGATGTTGCTCTTTTAATGTCTTTATGGAGGTTAGTTGCTGCTGGTTAAAAAAAGCAACAGGTTTCGGGGCAGCTTTATTGAGCACGCTTCTTCCAATGCTGCAATTTGAGATGTGCTCAACTCATAATCGTAAAAATAGCTTTCCTCTTTGGTCCAGTTCATTATTTTTGCTAGAGCTTGAGTGTCAATGCAGAGCTCTTTTTCGAACGAGGCAAAGTCGTCACCGTCAATTACGCCCATTATTTTGTGTTTCATGGTTCTATCCACCTCGTTGGATTGGCTGGTTTGGTTTGGGCTCCCGTAATAGGGTCGAATTCGCCCAGGTGCTTTCCTCGCTTGTTATATTTTTCTACGGCGCCATGCTGAAAGTCCCATTCATATATGAATTTCTCTTTATCCTTCCAGCGAGGACGCAACCCTCCGCCTTTCATGCGGGTTTTGGATGGCGCCCATTTCGCAGTTGGAAATGCAGGTAAAAAGGCTGGTTTCGGGTGGTAGTCATGATGGGCCGTACTCACCACAACATAAACCGGCCGAACCCCCGAATCCGCCGGAAACACCAGAATGAAATCCTTGTACTCCGGCGGATAGATCGGGTCGACGATGATGCTGTCGGCCATCGGCGTCGGCGGGTAGATCCAAATAGGTGGTGCCTGTGGCGCAGCTTCCAGGGCAGGAATGCCGAGGGTGTCAGCCGGATTGGTAGCCGGCGTCCAGATCAGTTCGACGCCATCACCCAAGTCGGCAACGAACTGATCGGCTCGCGACGTGAACTGAACAACATCAACCATTTCCCAATCGGGATGCTGACCGGTATAGAAGCCATACCCCTTGAGACTGCCATCGGCCTGCTGCTCGACGCTCAAGCGCATGCGGCTGCGGGCTTGCTTGAGGTCGCGTAGCTGGTCTTCGCTGTAAAACGCGCTGTCGCCCAGATTGGACGGCCAGAGCAGGGCGACGATGCCGGTCAGCAATGCTGCGCCGACGGTGCCGCCCGCAGCGGCAGCCGCGGAAGTTGCCGAACCACCCAGCGCGAGTCGGCCCAAGGTAACGGGAACCGCGCCAGCGCCGATCCGCTCGAGAGGGATCGCGCCGGATGGGTCGGCGCTCCGACCGCCGAGCCACATGAGATCGCCGTACTGCTTGACCAGATCCGCCGGGACGTAGCCGTTGGGGTTGCTGTAATCGATGATGCCGTTGGGCAGCTTGCAGCTCTTGGCAAACACACATCCGGTAACGCTGGACAACGGCTTGTCATCCACCGTCGCCCAGCGCGCTTGTTCGTAGGCGGATTGCCGGGCAAGCATGGCTTCATAAGCCTGCTGTAGGCCGTCGCGCTCGGCCAGTTCGCTGGCGCTCATGTCCCGATAAGTGAGGTGATGCCCGTCGCCGCCGGGCGGGTTTCGAACCTGGGGGATGTCTTTTTTGCGTGTCGCCACGTAGTGAATCTCGTCCGCTGAAATGCAGCACAGACGCTAACGTGGGAAGAGCGGGGCGCGATGTAGGAGGTTTCTTGAAGTGGTCAGTCCGGTTTCCTCAAAACAGGTAGGGCTGGCTATGAGGGGCCGGAACAAATTGAAGTGTCAGATGGGGCTGTCAGTCATGGGGCAACCGCAACTCGCAAGCCGACGTCGCCTTGCGCCTTTGCCTACAACTACGCCAGAATCCGCCGGCTTGTTCGCCTTGGATTGCGTTGGTAGTTTGGAACCTGTCACTGCTCATCAGTGATCGGGTTTAGTCGCCCAAGGTGAAACAGGTTGTGCAAGGCGTCATCCAGTCGGGATTCCCATCCTGCACTTGATGGTGGCTGTGCGCAGGGCGTCCTCGGACGCGCCGGTTTCTTGTTTCCCCGGTCGACTAACCTGCGTACAGCTGCCTCCCATCGTTTAGTCGCGAGCGGGTGATGGCTCCAACTACAGGAAACAAGATAATGGCAAAAGATACTCCGAATCCTCCCGATACGAACGAACACGTCTCCCGCGCTCAGTCTGCCCGCAACAAGAAAATCGATGACGCTGCCACACGAGCGTTGGATTTTTACCTGAAACCCAAACCTAAGAGCGAAACGTCTGACAAGACCGACTCCATTTTACGGATTGATCCGAGTGTGGATTCTGAGTGTTTGCTTGCGAATCTCAGTGAGAATCTGGCTTCGGCGAACGCGATGATTAATGATTTGGCGTTTGATCTGGATGGGTCGAGGCGGCGTGTTGCGATGGGGATTTTGCAGGTGATTGAGGTGAGTGAGCTGTTGGCGAATCGGGCGTTGGATATTGTTGAGGTGAGGTAGCCCAAGCCGCTTGCAGCCCAACGAAAAAGGTCTTGCTGTGCGAGGCCTTTTTCGTTGAACGAGATGCGGCTGAAACAATAGGGGAGCGGTTTTCGTTATGTGAGGTGGCTACTACAGCGTCTAGCCACCTTCCCGATTAATGCTTACCATATCTCCCACCTCGTTTTACCGCGGCTGCTGAACCCGGTACTCACGAGGAAATGACCATGGAAAGAACCCGTAGCTGGAGACGGGCACAGTCCCGTAAAGATGGTAGGCACGAAGCGGTTCGTCCGCAGGAAACCAGGCCAGAAAAGAACTGGAAGCTGATATACACCCGTGCCGACAAACTGCACAGGGCACGCCAACTCGGCATGAGCTATCCCATTTGCACCACTCGCCAATTGTTGGATCAAGAGTGACTAACCTCCTGTTCGTTTGCAGCCGCAACCAATGGCGTAGCCCTACGGCGGAAGCGATCTGGCGTCGCCGTCCCGGTTTCGGCGCTCGCTCGGCGGGCACTAGCCCCAACGCACGCAAACCTATCGGCCCAGCGGATATCCGTTGGGCCGATGTCATCTTTGTGATGGAGCGCAAGCACGAGCATCGGCTGCGGGCAGAGTACGCTAGGCTGCTTGAACACAAGCGGCTTCATGTTCTGGATATTCCCGATGATTACCGTTACATGGACCCTGAACTGGTGGACCTGCTCGTAGACACCGTGACGTTCTACCTAGCACCATTTATTGATCCTTCTGACGGCACAGATAGATAAGTTTCCCAGGGAAGCTGGTGTTTTTTTGTGGCCCTGATGTTCGAGACAACGAGGGCAGATTTATCTATTTCCGTTGTCCGACCCCTTTCCCGTGCTGACCTACCTGTCGAAGAGAAACAGCGTCGGAATAGGCCTACAGACACCGGGCAATCAGAACTTGCCAGCCCACATCGCCTTGCGCCTTTGCCTACAACTACGCCAGAATCCGCCGGCTTGTCCGCCTTGGGCTGCGCCGGTAGTTTGGGACCTGTCACTGCTCATCAGTGATCGGGTTTAGTCGCCCGTCGTTGCTAAGGCGCTCAAGCGTCCATCAGTCAGGTATTCCCCATCCCTGCACTCGATGGTGGCTGTGCGCAGGGCGCCCTTGGGCGCGCCGATTTCTTAGCTCGTCGGTCGACTAACCTGCGTACAGCTGCCTCCCAATCGTTTAGTCGCGAGCGGGAAGTAGCCTCAACCAAAGAGAGCTAAGACTATGGTCAAAATTACACCAAATCCTCCAGCTACAGACGAACCCACATCACGTGCCCAGTCTGCCCGCAACAAAAAGCTCGATGACGCGGCCACTCGCGCGTTGGATTACTACCTGAAACCCAAGCCCAAGAGCGAAACGTCTGACAAGACCGACTCTATTCTTCGTATTGATCCGAGTGTGGATTCTGAGTGTTTGCTTGCGAATCTCAGTGAGAACCTGGCTTCGGCGAACGCGATGATCAGTGACTTGGCGTTTGATCTGGATGGATCGCGTCGGCGGGTTGCGATGGGGATTTTGCAGGTGATTGAGGTGAGTGAGCTGTTGGCGAATCGGGCTTTGGATATTGTTGAGGTGAGGTAGCCCAAGCTGCTTGCAGCCCAACGAAAAAGGTCTTGCTGTGCGAGGCCTTTTTTCGTTGAACGAGATGCGGCTGAAGCAATAGGGGAGCGGTTTTCGTTATGGGACAAAATGCTCCCCTTTTTTTTTCCATGCATCTTATGTTTCAAAGCTCAAGGGACGATTGTCAAAGGTGCCTAACGATGTTTCGAACAAAAGGCCTTAAGGCCCGAATGACGAAACGAGGCCAAGGTGGCCGTGAATTGATACATCTTTCAAGATTTGCAAGCACAGAGTCGAGTGATTTTTAGTCGATGTGTTTTTTTTTTGCTGAAAGCAAGTTATTTAAGAAAAACTAGCTAATGTAATTGTTGGAGAGCCATACCATTAGGTATCCAGCTCTCCTTTGACACATCCTTCAGACCGATAAACCAAGGATTTGGGTGATGAGATGGCCGGGAAATCCTCAGAAGGCAGAAACCGAAATCGGCGAAAATCTCGTCAGGACTTATCCGTGGAAGTGGAGGTCTCCTCTTTAACTCCAAGAAAGGACCCTGAGCTGGTCTTCGGGCTAGTAGGGCCGATTGGCGTAAACCTTGACCCTGTCATTGCGGTATTGAAAAGCCAGCTTAATGGCCTCAAGTACACTCCTCATGTCGTTAGGCTCAGCGAACAGATAGAGAGCTTTTTTGATACTTCTCATAACTCGAAACCTGAAGCTGAACGCATAGCTGCGCTCATGGACGCGGGTACGAGACTCAGGGTTGAAAGCGATGAGGGTGCCGCAGTAGCGATGCTAGGATTAGCCGTGATCCGGCAACTTCGAGACGACCACAGCGGTGGAAAGCCCTCAAGGCAGGCGTTCATTTTGAGGTCTTTGAAGCATCCTAAAGAGGTTGAGATGCTCCGGGCGGTGTACGGAAAAGGATTTTTTCTTATTTCTGTCTACTCGCCTCGCGATGTCCGCGTAACCGCCTTATCTGAAAAAATAAGTAGATCCCAGTTTGGAGCTGGAACTAACCCTCGTGCGATTGCCGAGGCGTTAGTTCAAAAGGACGAACAGGAAGAAAGCATTCCTCTTGGCCAAGATGTAAAAGATGCTTTTCCCTTGGCTGACCTGTTTGTCGACGGAAGGAATAAATCAACTATAGACTTTCAAATAGGTCGCTTTCTGCAACTAATATTTGGGAATTCCTTTCTTACCCCCTCACGCGACGAACATGGTATATATCACGCCAGATCTGCCGCACTGCGGTCAGCAGATCTAAATCGACAAGTTGGCGCTGCTATCTTGAAGCCAGAGGGAGATATCATTGCGGTAGGGTGCAATGACGTCCCTAAGTCTGGAGGAGATATGTATTGGCCTGGGGATAAAGATGATGCCCGTGATTTCCAAAAGGGTGTCGACTCGATGGCAGACGAGCGGGTGCAGGTTTTAGGCGAAATGCTTGAGCGCCTAAATACAAGTGGCTTGCTTTCCACTAAGGCAACAGAACAAGATATTAGTTCGCTTGTACAAAATTTGATTTCCGGGGCAGACAAAAAAATACTTAAGAATACTAGGATAATGAATATCCTAGAGTATGGGAGGAGCGTCCACGCTGAGATGGCTGCGCTTATGTCCGCGGCGCGCTTAGGGGTATCCGTCGCTGGGGCGACGCTGTATTGCACAACCTTTCCCTGTCACATGTGTGCTCGGCATATTGTGGCGAGCGGTATCAGGCGTGTCGTATATATTGAGCCTTATCCGAAGAGCAAAGCCAAACAGCTACATCAGGACTCGATTAGTATTGATGCTCCAACCGCATCGAGAACTCAGGTAAATTTTGAGCCGTTCCAAGGCATCGCTCCACGTCAGTATCAAGAAATCTTCGAGCCGAGTAGGCCTCGTAAAGATGACGATGGGAGGGCCGTAGACTGGCGAGAAATGGGGCATCAACCCCGTATCGTGCGGTACATCGACACCTACCTTCAGCTTGAGCAACTGATAATCGGTCGTGAAATTCCAAACCTTCTTGCGAAACTAGGTGTTAAACTCTCAGCAGGCTGAGTACGGAGCGAGGAACATGAAAAAATCAAGTGTATTGGCACAGCAAGTGATAAAGGCTCAACAAGCCATGCAGGAATGGCCCGAGTCAATTCGATCTGGGCTGAAACTTGAGGATTCTGTGAGTTTTATTGTGTGTGATATTAACGAGAAGCCAAAATCAGCGCCCGGAAATAAAAGCCGTCCTCCCCGTTGATCTGTTTACTATCTAAGCGGCAAAAGGGAGCAGTTTTTTCTTCTGCCAAGTTCTAGAATACAGTTATAGTTGTTGTCACCCCAGCGCCCGATGCATCGCATCGGGCGTTTTGTATTTTAAGGGCAGGTGCGTACGCCCGCGACTGTAAGCCGATACCGACTCACTTCTATATCACGTTCTGCTGTGTAAAAAAAACTGGGGTCTGGGGAAAGGGGCGAGATTTATTTTCTTTAGTCTGTCCCTCTTTCTCTGAGTCGCTGGGTTATTTTTACTATGCTTTGGCTAAGTTAAAATTTTGAGTCTTGTTTCTAAAAACAATCTCACGCTATGGAGTTAGGCGATCTACACGTGTTTAGCATCTGTGCGCTGTTGAAGTGGCAACGTTATGCCTCGCACTTTCAGGAAATACAGTGGCATCAATATTTTTAGTTAGCGCTATCTTGATGCTAAAAAGTTGATTGAGTTAAATGTTTCTGATTCTCTATGTATAGAGTTAAAGTCATTTTTTTAGATGGACAGAGTTGGCGTGTAGTGTTCCAGTGCCGGCCAGTGTGGCCGGTTTTTCTCTGGAGGGACATCGGCGCTATTGTACTTTTGGGCTGGGTTTTCTAATAGTTCTTGCAGATGATGCAGCGATTTCCATAGCAAACTCAAATAATTCTGTGGTAACTGCTCTGATGTGATGGTTTGTGTCAATTGCAATCCAGTCTGTCGAGTTGCCGACAAACATTTCTTTGCTGCAATCAAGAATCCTTTTATCTCCCCAGCTAAACGGCGGTTCAGTATTAATGTAATGCTTAGAAGCTACTATTACTTTGGAAAGTGTTTGGCTCTGTGCATATCCTTCAGCTCCGCGCACGGAGTGACCTCTAGCGATAAAGAAGCCATTTTCAATGGTATAGCGGATCTTTACATTCATATCAGGCGCAATAACATCGGATGAGCGAGGGTTCCTTACCCCATAGTCACCAAAACGCAACGACGCTTGGGGATTAGCTGAAATATAACCTTTCCATGCAAGAATCTCCTTACGGTCAACAACATCTGATGAGTCTCTATCTTTCACAGCCTTTTCAATCGAATCTGGAATAGAACTCGCTGTGACGACGATTTTTTTGAAATCGAATGAGCTCAGTGTCAAATAAGCATCTTCCATTATTTCTGTTATTTTCGAGACTGAGAACTTCGTGACGTCTCCAATATCAACGATTATTGGTGTGTTCGCATTGGACAATCCAATAGTGGTAGATATATCGTCAAGTACATTTTCAAAGTGATCAACATCAGCCATATCTTCTAACGCAATGTCATCAAGACGTATACAGAAATGCTCTGTTTTAGCAAGAGAGATATTTTTAACCCCCTGTCGATATTGAACTGACTCCCATCTGTCATACCCGATTACTGGAAAAACTGTTATGCCTAGTGATGAAAGCCTAGAATGCATAAAGCCTAGAATCTGGCTGCCACCCTCGGTAGTAAAATTGGTGGGCCACTGTGAGGCGTCCAAAAAGATGGTATGGCCTTTAAAAATTGACGCGATTTTATCGGCTCTATTATCCAGCCAGTACTCGTGAGGTGTTGTCGACTTTTTGCTTGCTCTTGCATAGTCGTCAGCTGACATTTTTGGAATTTCAAGAATCGGCGTGCAGCGATTTAGAACGCTTTTTGGCAGATTCTTGAAAGCGTCAAACTCACCTTTTTTTGCTCTAACAACTGGATAGTAGTGCTCGTTCATTTTTATTACCTATGTGTTTTCAAAGTGTTTTCGTACTTCACCATTACCAATGAGATCTGTGAACTGGTTAAAGTTTCCAGTTTCTTTTCTAAGTCTTCCTGCTACTATTGCAGGGTGAATCTTCAGCTCTCTTGAAAAATTCACAATGCTTTCTCTCGAGGGGGATAAATATGCGTCGCTACTTCGCCAAAGTGAGCGTGGTATAAATGCGTCGCGAGCAATTCTATTTGCTTCAGCTTCTCTTTTGTCGTCGGACGAGTGCTCTAGGTCATCTAGAATAACTTCGTCTGGGCTTTTTATGTGCTTCCATATGTGTGCCAGTTCATGTGTTAATGTAAACCAGAAGTTATCAAGGCGATCGTATCTTAGCGTTAGGGCTATTATCGGAGTGCCATCTGTGTCCATTAGTGCTGCGCCATCTAACATGGTGCCCTTAAGTTGCGGTTCTATTATTACTGCAATGCCTTGCTCTTTTATAAGGTCTACGGCGAGTTTTGGGCCGGAATTAGAAGTGCTTAACTTTGTAAGTCGTTTTATAAAAGCGTCATTTATGATGTTGGCATTGTATTTTGGTCTGGAGTTAGCATCTTCTCTTGATCTCTGAATGACTCTTGCCAGCCATGCGTGCAATGTGTAAGTAGTTGTCTGTGTTATTGCATCACCTGACAGCGTTCTCCTAAAAGCAGCATTTTCAGTTTGTAATCCCATACTTTTTATGAAGGTTTTTACAATTTCTTCGGCAGACTGCTTCGTTTTCTCACTGGTAGTTTTAATCCAGCCGCGCGTAATCATTTCTTTAATTGGGAATTTTGACCAGTCGATTGTGTTACTGTCTTTTTTCTGCTCTATTTGTTCTAGTCCTATGAGGACTTCAGCAGATATTCCCAGTCCGATTGATAATGCTTTGATCATAGGCACGGTGAGCGGCCTTTTTCGAGCTAGTACTTCAGACACGCGGCTGCGCGTTCCAAAATATCGAACTAGATCGGCTTGGCGTAGTCCTTTTTCATTCATTCTAAACAAAATGGCATCAATAGGGTCTGGCGGTTCTATAGGGTTTTTCTGTAATTCATAGTTTTCAATTAGTACGGAGAGAAGTTCCAGTAGCTCGCTTTCGTCTGTTCCAAGATTTGGCGATTTGTTAATAAGTTCTTGAACTTCTTCGAAATATTCAAAATATTGTTTTTCTGTTTTGATAATTTTTGCAGTTGTCGTAATCATGATTTTTTCGTTAACTCTGTGATGATTGCGATTCCTTGCGCAAAAGCTATCTGTAGTTTGATTGCTATTCCCGTTTCTAAAATCGAGAAAAGATAACTTTCGTCTTCCGTAATAATTACTGCTGGAAAATGATCTATAAGATTCGCTGGTGTTTTCCAGTTAGCATGCATCATTTCGCTCACCCAACTGGATACCCATTTGTCGATCAAATCGCTTTCACCCTTTATTAAGGCTAGCTTCGGTAATCCAAGCAGTTTCATAGATTTATTCGTGTTCCCATTTTGGGAACAAATTACGGCTGCCGGGTTGATATGTCAAGAAGGTGTTACCAAATTGGGAACATTTTCTGCGGGATTAGGCCGGTCGACGAGCCCACCAACCGGTGCCTTATGATGTTAAGGCCTGCTTCAAAGGAAAAATTGTCAATTAAAAAAACTATATTAGACAATCAGTTAGGCTTGTATTCCTTAGGTTTTAGCCCGTGATACCCAGGCATCCTCAGAGGTTTTTCCGCCGGCTGAACACTGCCCTTGTTCTTGTCTCCTGGAAGGATTGAGCCGCTAACGAAGACCCAAGCCTTACCCATGCTGATGAAAACACGTCGATCAGCAAGGGCCGAGGTCAGTAAGAATGGACATCCGAAGAAGGTTAAGTAAGTACCATTCGGGACGGATTTATTTTCCTTGGCTGTCCGTCCACGTTGTCTCCTAGATTGACCCTGGCACACAACGCCCAGCCCCCCAGTGTATTTACCGGTAGAAGCTAGCCCCGCCGTACTAATCCCGTTTAAGCAGCTTCGATACCCGGAGAGCGGCGAACCATGTCAATTGGCCGAAACCAACCAGCATGCGCTTCAATACACGAACGCACTGCCCCAGCCCTGCCGTGCAACCCTCAAAACCCGACGCCTATCAACCCCAGGCCGCGCATCAATCAAGCACAGCTTGGTAGTCGCCAAGGCCACCTTCGCTCCGACCGCCACAGCAACAGCAAGGAAATACAGCCAACGGTGATTCTTGGCTTTGTCATGCTGGCCGACCAGCGCCAACTGCTGCTTCAAGGAGGGCTTGACACCCGCAAGCCAGGGAACGATGCATTCGCTGGCCAAGGCTACGGTGTGACTGCTGATATTGTTGTCCGCAAGGCCGGGTGGGCCATCAGGATTGTTCAAGCAAAAGCCACGGGGGACGTACTCGCAGGTGCTGGAGAGTGGCGATGAGCGCGACATGCCATTGGAAAAGTGCTTCACGGGGCACAACCGTAGGTTGTAGTCGTTGATCTCTTTGCGGATGGCGATCACATCCTCGTCGCTTATGGTTCTTCTCGTCGCGGCGTAGAAGCCTTTGGAGTCGTTCGGTGCGAAATCCATGAAGTAGCTGGCTTCACCTTCCTTGATATGGGTGAAGGTCCACTGTGAGTTGCTGCTCCACTGGCACGATTTCAGGCTATCCAGGCCATTCGCCCTGCAGTAATCATCGTAGCGCCTGATCTGGCTCAGCAGGAACGCGCTGGCCTCCTGGATGCTCGCTGTCGCCTCCTTCAGCAATGCGGTGTCTTCATTGGCGCCGTTGTCCGCCACGAAGAACACCGCGGCGACCAATGCCAGTGGAAACCAAAAGTGATCGTATATCTGACGGAAGCGTTCGGTCAGGTTGAGGTTGTCATAGATAAACACCATGACGGCCCATCCGGTGATGGCGCAAAGCATCAACAGGGGGATCAGCCCGATCTCGCTGCCCAGTTTCCCAACGCCATTGATGGCGTAACGGATGGGCAGGTAATTGATGTTGGGAAAAAGGCCGAGGCAGTTCAACGCTCCCGGTAGGAGTAAGAGTACGAAGAAGATGAGCACGCCTCGCTTCTTGCCCACCGTGTAGGCGGCTGCTGCCAGCAAGGGAATCAGCAGCAGCGACAGCATCATCAGACAGCCAAGCGTGTTCACCATCGCTTCATCGGGCGACCAGTAGGTTCCGATGATTTGCCCGGCGTCGTTACGCCCGTTGAAGGTCGATGAGACGACGCCAAGCCCCTCCAGGATCTGGTGCAGGTTGTAGGCCGCGCCGTGGAGAAACTTTAGGTACGGGTAGAAGAAAGTCCCTATGGAAATTGACATCACTCTGAGTCCTTCAATGCGGTAGACATTCCTTGGTTACTTGAAGCGCTTGTTGCCTGATGGGCCAGAGGGTGGGGAAGGGGTGACCGATGCGAATGTGCTATTCATCTCTGCGCGGTCGTAGTCCAGCAAATATTCTTGACGCTGGCAGTACAACTGCGGGTCGATGACCTTGGGTGTCGCACCGCCAGCCGTCGCCGCGTTCTCGCGTTCAGTCGAACTCTACATTTGACGCGAACGATGGATACTCAAGGCTCAGGTCTTCGAGGCACTTTTGCATGAGTTCGGCATCTTTGGGTAAGCGCCTGGATAACGCATCCCATCCGGAAATTTTCAGGTGCACGGGCATTTCCACTAATCCTGTAATTGCGTCCCAGAAGGCATCCCAGTTACAGCCGTACCAGCCGGGGAAGCCGAGCGCATCCCTCAGGGTGGAGTGGAGTTCGTTGGCACTCATCACTTCGTTTAGCTCAATCTGCACAAGCTGTTGGCGGGTCATCGTTCGAACCTCAATAGCGTTTAAGGTCTGCGATCAGGAACTCAACGGAACGAGCGCTGGGGTTTATAGAATATTTTTCACGTAACCGTTAAGCGCGATGAGAGGAGCGTAAAGATCGTCCATTTTCTGCACTGCGTTGAAGTCCGCAGCCAAACGATGCAGCTCTCGGCCCAGCACTGTATCCACCCCACCAATCGCCCCCAACGCTAAATCCAGGCATCGACTGATTTCGCCCTGAATCCCGGCCACATCGCCCCGCCGTATCAGCAACTCAAAAATCTCCCGGTCGCAACTGCCCATCAACGGATCATCCCGCAGGATCGGGCTGTGGCCTTCTGTCTCATAGGCCAGTTTGAGGGAGTAGAGAGCGACCGTTTCCAGCAGCAATTCCATGGGGTGAAATCCTTTGTGACTGGGTGGGGAGGGTGTGGCCACTCGAAGCATCGGTGGGTGCAGTGACATTTTTGTGAGCGCTGCGCGCTCAAGCGGGAGCAAGCTCCCTCGCCACAGGTTATTCCTCACCATAGGTTGGGTATTTGGGGGCTGCTTTGCAGTCCAGCGGGGATAAATCCCCTCGCCACAAAAGGGGGCGCCGTCAGGTGAGATCTGTGTTGATCACAGCAAAACCACTTTCCTGCAGACGAAAAAAAAGACCTTGAATTTCAAGGTCTTTCTTTAAGATGGTGCCCCGAGGGAGACTCGAACTCCCACTCCTTTCGAAAACGGATTTTGAATCCGCCGCGTCTACCAATTCCGCCATCAGGGCTCAATGGCGGCGAAGTATAGAGAGGTGCCTACCGTTGGTCAATCACGTTTCATGGTGAATTTTTAATATTTCCGCTAGACTTTCCGGCCCTGCTAGACGAACCCCATCATGCGTGTTGCTGACTTTACCTTCGAACTCCCGGATTCGCTGATCGCTCGCCACCCGCTGGCCGAGCGGCGCGCCAGTCGACTGTTGACCCTGGACGGGGTCAGCGGTGCCATGGCTCACCGTCAATTCACTGATTTGCTCGAGCATTTGCGCCCGGGCGATTTGATGGTGTTCAACAATACCCGCGTCATTCCCGCGCGTTTGTTCGGCCAGAAGGCCTCCGGCGGCAAGCTGGAGATTCTGGTGGAGCGGGTGCTGGACAGTCATCGCGTGCTGGCCCATGTGCGGTCGAGCAAGTCGCCCAAGCCCGGTTCGTCGATTCTGATCGACGGCGGCGGTGAGGCGGTGATGGTGGCGCGGCATGATGCGTTGTTCGAGCTGGAATTCGCCGAAGAGGTGTTGCCGCTGCTCGACCGTGTCGGGCACATGCCGTTGCCTCCTTATATAGACCGCCCGGACGAAGGTTCGGACCGCGAGCGTTATCAGACCGTGTACGCCGAGCGCCTGGGGGCGGTGGCGGCGCCGACGGCGGGGCTGCATTTTGATCAGCCGTTGCTGGAGGCGATTGCGGCCAAGGGCGTGGAGACCGCGTTCGTGACGCTGCACGTCGGCGCTGGCACGTTCCAGCCGGTGCGCGTGGAGCGTATCGAAGACCATCACATGCACAACGAATGGCTGGAAGTGAGCCAGGACGTGGTCGATGCCGTGGCGGCCTGTCGCGCCCGCGGTGGGCGGGTGGTGGCGGTGGGGACCACCAGCGTGCGGTCTTTGGAGAGCGCTGCGCGCGATGGCGTGCTCAAGCCGTTCAGTGGCGACACCGATATCTTTATCTACCCGGGCCGGCCGTTCCATGTGGTCGATGCCCTGGTCACCAACTTTCATTTGCCTGAATCCACGCTGTTGATGCTGGTTTCGGCGTTCGCCGGTTATCCCGAAGCCATGGCCGCCTACAAGGCCGCCGTTGAGCATGGGTACCGCTTTTTCAGCTACGGTGATGCGATGTTCATCACCCGTAACCCCGCGCCACGCGGGCCCGAGGAAACCGTATGAGTCGCACCTGTCGCATGTCCTTCGAGTTGCTTGCCACCGATGGCAAGGCTCGTCGCGGACGCCTGACCTTCCCCCGCGGAACCGTGGAAACCCCTGCGTTCATGCCGGTGGGCACCTACGGCACGGTCAAGGGCATGCTGCCGCGTGACATCGTCGCCACGGGTGCGGAGATCATCCTCGGCAATACCTTCCACCTGTGGCTGCGCCCGGGCATGGAAGTGATCAAGGCCCACGGCGACCTGCACGATTTCATGCAGTGGAAAGGCCCGATCCTGACCGACTCCGGCGGCTTCCAGGTGTTCAGCCTGGGCGCGATGCGCAAGATCAAGGAGGAGGGCGTGACCTTCGCCTCGCCGGTGGACGGTTCCAAGGTGTTCATGGGGCCGGAAGAGTCGATGCAGGTGCAGCGTGACCTGGGCTCGGACATCGTGATGATCTTCGACGAATGCACGCCGTACCCGGCCGATGAAGACGTGGCGCGGGTGTCCATGGAGCTGTCGTTGCGCTGGGCCCAGCGGTCGAAGAATGCCCATGGCGAGAACACGGCGGCGCTGTTCGGCATCGTCCAGGGCGGCATGCACCGCGACTTGCGCATGCGCTCCCTCGAAGGTCTGGACAAGATTGGCTTCGACGGCCTGGCCATTGGTGGCCTGTCGGTGGGTGAGCCGAAGCACGAGATGATCAAGGTGCTCGATTACCTGCCGGGCGAAATGCCGGCTGACAAACCTCGTTACCTTATGGGCGTTGGCAAACCGGAAGATCTGGTTGAGGGTGTGCGCCGCGGGGTGGACATGTTCGATTGCGTGATGCCAACCCGTAATGCCCGCAATGGGCATCTGTTCATCGACACCGGTGTGCTGAAGATCCGTAACGCGTTCCATCGCCATGATGATTCGCCGCTCGATCCGACGTGCGATTGCTATACCTGCCAGAACTTCTCCCGCGCTTATCTGCATCATTTGGACAAGTGCGGCGAAATGCTCGGCAGTATGCTCAATACCATCCACAATTTGCGCCATTATCAGGTGCTTATGGCTGGTTTGCGCGAGGCTATCCAACAGGGTACATTGGCCGCCTTTGTCGAGGCCTTCTATGCCAAGCGCGGGTTGTCTGTTCCGCCTTTGGACTGAGTTTTCCGATCCCTAGATTCAATACTTGCAACTGGAGTGCTAAATGAGCTTTTTTATCTCTAACGCCATGGCTGACGCGGCTGCACCGGCTGCCGGCCCTATGGGCGGTGGTTTCGAGTGGATTTTCCTGGTCGGCTTCCTGGTCATCTTCTACCTGATGATCTGGCGTCCACAGGCCAAGCGCGCCAAAGAGCAGAAGAACCTGCTCAGCAGCCTGCAAAAAGGTGATGAAGTGGTCACCACCGGCGGCATCGCTGGCAAGATCACTAAAGTGGCCGATGACTTCGTGGTACTGGAAGTGTCCGACACTGTTGAAATGAAGTTCCAGAAGGGCGCCATCGCGGCCACGCTGCCAAAAGGCACGCTGAAAGCGATCTAAGTAACCACTTCTTTTCAATCGACGGGGCGCGCAAGGCGCCCCGCGTCATAAGCGGGCGGCGTGATGCTGAACAAATACCCTCTGTGGAAATACCTACTGATCCTGGCAGTGCTGGCGGTCGGTGTGATTTATTCCGCTCCCAATCTATACCCGGATGACCCGGCCATTCAGGTCAGTGGCGCAAGCACTGCGCTGCAGGTCACCCAGGCCGATCTGGACCGTGCGAGCGCTGCGCTCAAGGCGTCCAATATCGATGTGAAGGCTGCGTCCATCGCCGAAAACGGCAAGGGCGGCCTGTTGCGCCTGGTCAAGGCTGAAGACCAACTGCCAGCCAAGGATGTGGTGCGCAAGGCGTTGGGCGACGATTACGTTGTGGCCCTGAACCTGGCCCAGACCACGCCGCCGTGGCTGCGCAAGCTTGGCGCCCACCCAATGAAGCTGGGCCTGGACTTGTCCGGTGGTGTGCACTTCCTGCTGGAAGTGGACATGGAAAAAGCCCTCGACGCACGCCTGAAAGTCTACGAAGGCGACGTCAAGAGCCTGCTGCGTAAAGAGCGCCTGCGTTATCGCAGCCTGCCGCAGTTCGAAGGTGCCATTCAGCTGGGCTTCAGCGATGAAGATGCCCGCGAACAGGCCCGTGCGCTGGTGCGCAAGAATTTCAACGATTTCGACATTGTACCGGCCGACCTCAATGGCCAACCGGTGCTGCGTCTGGCGATGACCCCGGCCAAGCTGGCGGAAATCCGCGAGTACTCCATCAAGCAGAACTTGACCACGGTGCGTAACCGCGTCAACGAGCTGGGTGTGGCCGAGCCGATCGTGCAGCGCCAGGGCGCCAACCGCATCGTGGTTGAGCTGCCGGGCGTGCAGGACACGGCCGAAGCCAAGCGTATCCTCGGCAAGACCGCCAACCTGGAATTCCGCCTCGCCGCTGAGCCGGGTGCGTCCAAGGCCACTTCCGAGAGCTTCGAATTCCGTGAAGGCGGTCGTCCGGCGGCGCAGATCGAGCGTGGCCTGATCATCACCGGTGACCAGGTGACCGACGCCCAGGCGGGCTTCGACGAGCAGGGTCGTCCGCAGGTGAACATTCGCCTGGACGGTCATGGCGGCGAACTGATGAGCCGCGCCACGCGCAGCAACGTTGGTCGCAGCATGGCGGTGATCTTCATCGAGCAGAAGCCGACCACCACCTACACCAAGCAAGTGGTCAACGGCGTCGAGAAAGACGTGCCGGTCCAGACCTTCAAGGAAGAGAAGAAGATCATCAGCCTGGCGACCATCCAGTCGCCACTGGGCAGCCAGTTCCGCATCACCGGCCTGAACGGCCAGGGCGAATCCTCGGAGCTGGCCCTGCTGCTGCGTGCCGGTGGCCTGGCCGCGCCGATGTACTTCGCTGAAGAACGCACCATCGGCCCGAGCCTGGGTGCCGACAACATCACCAAGGGCGTCGATGCCTCCCTGTGGGGCATGCTGTTCGTGTCGCTGTTCATCATCGCCATCTACCGCTTCTTCGGCATCATCGCCACGGTTGCGCTGGCGGTGAACATGGTGCTGCTGCTGGCCCTGATGTCCTTGCTGGGCGCCACGCTGACCCTGCCGGGTATCGCCGGTATCGTCTTGACCATGGGCATGGCGGTGGACGCCAACGTGCTGATCTTCTCGCGGATACGTGAAGAGATCGCCGCGGGCATGTCGATCCAGCGGGCAATCAACGAAGGCTTCGGCCGCGCATTCACTGCGATTATCGACTCCAACCTGACCACGTTGCTGGTCGGCGGGATTCTCTTTGCCATGGGCACCGGCCCGGTCAAGGGCTTCGCAGTGACCATGTCCCTCGGGATCTTTACCTCGATGTTCACAGCCATCATGGTGACCCGTGCAATGGTCAACCTGATTTATGGTGGTCGTGACGTCAAGAAGTTGTGGATTTAAGGGGCTGCCATGTTACGTACAATCAACTTCATGGGCGTTCGCAACATTGCGTTCGGCGTCACATTGTTCCTTACGGCCCTGGCGTTGTTCAGCTGGGCCACCAAGGGCCTGAACTACGGCCTGGACTTCACCGGCGGTACGCTCATCGAGCTGACCTACGAGCGTCCGGCCGACGTCACCAAGGTGCGTGAGCAACTGGCGTCGTCGGGCTATGCCGATGCCATCGTGCAGAGCTTTGGCGCCACCACCGATTTGCTGGTGCGCATGCCGGGTGAAGATCCGCAACTGGGCCATCAGGTAGCCGAGGCCTTGCAGAAGGCTGGCGGCGACAACCCGGCCCAGGTCAAGCGCGTAGAGTTCGTCGGCCCGCAAGTGGGTGAAGAGCTGCGCGACCAGGGCGGCCTCGGCATGCTGTTGGCCCTGGGCGGCGTGATGCTCTACCTGGCTTTCCGCTTCCAGTGGAAGTTCGCGGTGGGCGCCATTATCTCGCTGATCCACGACGTGATCGTGACCGTGGGCATCCTGTCGTTCTTCCAGATCACCTTCGACTTGACGGTGCTGGCGGCGGTGCTGGCGATCATCGGTTACTCGCTCAACGACACCATCGTGGTGTTCGACCGGGTGCGTGAAAACTTCCGAGTGCTGCGCAAGGCGTCCTTGGTCGAGAACATCAACATCTCGACCACCCAGACCCTGCTGCGGACCATGGCGACGTCGATCTCCACCTTGCTGGCGATTGTCGCGCTGCTGGTGTTTGGTGGCGACAACCTGTTCGGTTTCTCCATCGCGCTGTTCATCGGTGTGATGGCGGGTACTTACTCGTCGATCTACATCGCCAACGTGGTGTTGATCTGGCTGAACCTGAGCTCCGAGGATCTGATTCCTCCTGCGGCCACTGACACCGAGGTGGACGACCGTCCGTAAGGCTCGGTTTTCCGTCTGTCACCGCTGAAAAGGCGCGAGTTGAACTCGCGCCTTTTTTTATGCTCCAAGGCTGGGAGAAGCGCGGATTATTTCCGCTTGTGATGGTCAGGAGGTTCAAGTGAACAAATCGATGCTGGTTGGTGCGGTATTGGGTGCTGTCGGTGTAACAGCCGGTGGTGCGGTCGCCACCTACAGCTTGGTAAAAAGTGGCCCTGAGTATGCGCAAGTATTGGCCGTGGAGCCGGTCAAGACCCAGATCAAGACCCCGCGTGAAGTGTGCAAGGATGTCACCGTGACTCGGCAGAAGCCCGTCCAGGACCAGCACCAGATCGCCGGCACCGTGCTCGGCGCTGTGGCCGGTGGCCTGTTGGGCAACCAGATCGGCGGCGGCAACGGCAAGAAGATCGCCACCGTGGCGGGTGCGGCCGGTGGTGGTTATGCCGGTAACAAGATCCAGGAAGGCATGCAGGAACGTGACACCTACACCACCACCCAGACTCGCTGCAACACGGTCAATGACATCAGCGACAAGGTTGTGGGCTACGACGTTCGCTACATGCTCGACGGCAAAGAAGGCAAGGTCCGCATGGATCGCGACCCGGGCAACCAGATCCCGGTGAGCAAGGAAGGCCAACTGATCCTGGGTCAGAACGAACCGGCCCAGTAATTGGAAGATGTACAAGAAGCACCCTTCGGGGTGCTTTTTTCATGCCCAAAGTTCACGCGCCACCCCGAAACCCCCTGTGGGAGCGAGCTTGCTCGCGATAGCGGCGGGTCAGCTTGCATCGATATTGAATGTGCCGGCCTCTTCGCGAGCAAGCTCGCTCCCACATTGGATCTGCGGTGGGCACAAATCCTACGCCTACCCCAAATCCCCCTGTGGGAGCGAGCTTGCTCGCGATAGCGGTGGCTCAGCTTGCATCGATATTGAATGTGCCGGCCTCTTCGCGAGCAAGCTCGCTCCCACATTGGATCTTCGGTGGGCACAAATCTTATGCCTACCCCAAATCTCCTTGTGGGAGCGAGCTTGCTCGCGAAAGCGGTGGCTCAGCCTGCATCCATGTCCAAGGTGTAATCCATTGTGGCGAGGGAGCTTGCTCCCGCTGGGCTGCGCAGCAGACTCAAGATCTTGCGGTCGCTGCGCAACCGAGCGGGAGCAAGCTCCCTCGCCACAATGTCCGCCTCTGGGCTGGGTGGTGTGAAACAGGCATAAAAAAAGCACCCCGAAAGGTGCTTTTTTCTAGCCGGGCGACTTAACGCTTCAACGAAGCCGGCAAGTGCGGCTGGATAGCCGTCAGCACAGCCTTGAAGCATTTGGTGTTGCCGGCAACGATGTGGCCTTTCTCAAGGAAATCATGGCCGCCGGTGAAGTCGCTCACCAAGCCGCCGGCTTCCTGGATCAACAGGGCGCCCGCAGCCATGTCCCACTCGGACAGGCCCGACTCCCAGAACGCATCGAAACGGCCAGCCGCCACATAAGCCAGGTCCAGGCTCGCGGCACCGGCGCGGCGGATGCCGGCGGTCTGGCCGACCAGGGCGCGGAACATGCCCAGGTAGTTGTCCAGATTATCCATCTGGTCATCACGGAACGGGAAGCCGGTACCCAGCAGGGCGCCGTCCAGGCTGGTGCGGCCGCTGACGCGCAGGCGACGACCGTTCAGTTGGGCGCCACGGCCACGGCTGGCGGTGAATTCTTCCTGGCGAACCGGGTCCAGCACGACGGCGTGTTCCAGGCGGCCACGGTATTTGCAGGCGATGCTGACCGCAAAGTGAGGGATGCCGCGCAGGAAGTTGGTGGTGCCGTCCAGCGGATCGATGATCCACAGGTACTCTTCGCCTTCGATGCCAGTACCGGCATGCATGCCGGTCTCTTCACCGAGGATGGAGTGGTTTGGGTAAGCCTTGCGCAGGGCGTCGACGATTTTCTGCTCGGCGGCGCGATCGACCTCGGACACGTAGTCCTTGGCGTCTTTTTCATCGACCTTGATGGTATCCAGGCGCTCGATGGAGCGGAAGATCAGTTCACTGGCGCTGCGGGCGGCGCGCAGCGCGATATTCAGCATGGGCTGCATGGATGTGTCACCTAAGGTTGTTAAAGAAAGCCGCGCATTCTATCAGAAAGTTTTCTCAGGAGAAGGTTGGTGTTCGCTTTCATAGCTTAACGGTAGGTGCTTATGTAAGATTTGCTCCCTTTATCGTGTTCGAGAGCGCCTCCCTTGTTGCAGAACATTCGTGTCGTCCTGGTCAATACCAGCCATCCGGGTAACATCGGCGGAGCTGCGCGGGCCATGAAGAACATGGGCCTGTCGCGCCTGGTGCTGGTCGAGCCGCGCTTGTTTCCCCATCACGAAGCCGATGCCCGGGCCTCCGGCGCCGGTGACATCCTCGCCAACGCCCAGGTCGTCGCCACCCTGGAAGATGCCCTGGTCGGTTGCAACCTGGTGCTCGGCACCAGCGCCCGCGACCGCCGCATCCCCTGGCCGCTGCTCGACCCCCGCGAATGCGGCACCAAAGTGGTCGAGGAGGCCGCGCAAGGCTTCGAGATCGCCCTGGTGTTCGGCCGTGAAGACTCCGGCCTGACCAACGACGAGCTGCAGCGATGTCACTTTCACGTGCATATCCCTTCCGACCCCGAGTTCAGTTCCTTGAACCTGGGGGCGGCGGTGCAGGTGTTGAGCTATGAAGTGCGCATGGCTTGGCTGGCGGCCGAAGGCAAGCCCAGCAAAGTCGAAAAAACCGAGGTGACGTCGCCGCGCAGTGAGACACTGGCGACCATGGACGAGTTGGAGCGATTCTTTGAACACCTGGAGCAGACCCTGGTGGACATCGAATTCCTCGACCCGGAAAAGCCGCGGCACTTGATGGCGCGCCTGCGTCGGTTGTACGGACGAAGCTCGGTGAGCCGGGCGGAGATGAATATATTGCGCGGCATCCTCACGGAAACCCAGAAAGCGGCCCGTGGCGAGCTGATTAAGCGGAAGAAATAAAATGTTCGAACGTTTGCGTGAAGATATCCAAAGTGTTTTCCATCGTGACCCGGCGGCGCGCAATGCCTTTGAAGTGCTGACCTGCTACCCGGGCATGCACGCCATCTGGATCCATCGCCTGTCCGGGGCTTTGTGGGGCATGGGCTGGAAGTGGTTGGCGCGGCTGGTCTCGAACTTCGGCCGCTGGCTGACCGGGATCGAGATCCACCCGGGTGCCAAGGTCGGCCGCCGCTTCTTCATCGACCATGGCATGGGCATCGTCATCGGTGAAACCGCCGAGATCGGCGACGACGTGACGCTCTACCAGGGCGTGACCCTCGGCGGCACGAGTTGGAACAAAGGCAAGCGCCACCCAACGCTGGAAGACGGCGTGGTGGTCGGTGCCGGCGCCAAGGTGCTCGGGCCGTTCACGGTCGGGGCGGGGGCGAAAGTCGGTTCCAACGCCGTGGTGACCAAGGCCGTGCCGCCGGGCGCGACCGTGGTGGGCATTCCGGGGCGGATCATCGTCAAGTCCGACGACGAGCAGGACGCCCGCCGCAAGGCCATGGCCGAGAAGATCGGCTTCGACGCCTACGGTGTCGGCGAAGACATGCCCGACCCGGTCGCCCGCGCCATCAACCAGTTGCTCGATCACCTGCAAGCCGTCGATGGGCGCCTGGAGGGGATGTGCGGCGCCCTGAAGGACCTGGGCAGTAATTACTGTGCCAAGGACCTGCCTGAACTGCGCGAGGAAGACTTTGCGTGTGTGAAGGACAAGGATGAGACCCAGGCCAGCTGAAACCCTGCCGGCCTCATCGCGAGCAAGCTCGCTCCCACATTGGATCCCTGCCGCCCCGCAGATCCCTTGTGGGAGCGGGCTTGCTCGCGAAGAACGATAACGCGGTATAGCTGGTCGTTAGCCGCCTACCTTTGCTATCATTCGCGCGCTCTTTCGCGGGTAAACCTGAGTAAAGCACTAGGTCTTATACTTGACTTAAATACTCGGGAATTGCATACTCGCCCCCATTCCGAACTCCGTGGTAATTGTCCATGCGACTGACTACAAAAGGCCGATACGCCGTGACCGCAATGCTGGATCTGGCATTGCATGCGCAGCACGGGCCGGTGTCCCTGGCCGATATCTCCGAGCGCCAGGGCATTTCCCTGTCCTACCTTGAACAGCTGTTCGCCAAGCTGCGCCGTAGCAACCTGGTCTCCAGCGTTCGCGGCCCCGGCGGCGGCTACCAGCTGTCGCGCGACATGCAGGGCATCCAGGTCGCCCAGGTGATCGATGCAGTGAACGAATCGGTCGATGCGACCAAATGCCAGGGCCTTGGCGACTGCCATGGCGGCGATACTTGCCTGACCCACCACTTGTGGTGCGACCTCAGCCTGCAGATCCACGAATTTCTAAGCGGTATCAGCTTGGCTGACCTTGTAACTCGCCGTGAGGTGCAAGAAGTAGCCCAGCGTCAGGACCAGCGCCGTTGCAATAGCAAGTCGCTGCACCTGGACAAGATTGAAGCGTCCGCCGTCGAATGACCGCCGCAGAGCACGCGGAACGCCAGCCAGCCTGATTTAGGAGAGAGTCCATGAAATTGCCGATTTACCTTGATTACTCAGCGACCACCCCGGTTGATCCGCGTGTTGCGCAAAAAATGAGTGAATGCCTGCTGGTCGACGGAAACTTCGGCAACCCGGCGTCCCGTTCCCACGTGTTCGGCTGGAAGGCTGAAGAGTCGGTGGAAAACGCCCGTCGCCAGGTCGCCGACCTGGTCAACGCCGACCCGCGTGAAATCGTCTGGACCTCCGGTGCCACCGAATCCGACAACCTGGCAATCAAGGGTGTCGCGCATTTCTACCACACCAAGGGCAAGCACCTGATCACCTCCAAGATCGAGCACAAGGCTGTCCTGGACACCATGCGCCAACTGGAGCGTGAAGGCTTCGAAGTCACCTACATCGAGCCTGGTGAAGACGGCATCATCACCCCGGCCATGATCGAAGCCGCCCTGCGCGACGACACCATCCTGGTCTCGATCATGCACGTGAACAACGAAATCGGCACTGTCAACGACATCGCCGCCATCGGCGAACTGACCCGTTCCAAGGGCGTCCTGTTCCACGTCGACGGCGCACAGTCCACCGGCAAGGTCGACATCGACCTGTCCAAGCTGAAAGTCGACCTGATGTCGTTCTCGGCCCACAAGACTTATGGCCCTAAAGGCATCGGCGCCCTGTACGTCAGCCGCAAGCCGCGTGTTCGCCTCGAAGCGACCATGCACGGCGGCGGTCACGAGCGTGGCATGCGTTCCGGCACCCTGGCGACCCACCAGATCGTCGGCATGGGCGAAGCCTTCCGTGTGGCCAAGGAAGACATGGCCGCCGAGAACGTACGCATCAAGGCCCTGAGCGACCGTTTCTTCAAGCAGGTCGAGCACCTCGAAGAACTCTACGTCAACGGCAGCCTGACCGCCCGCGTACCGCACAACCTGAACCTGAGCTTCAACTACGTTGAAGGCGAGTCGCTGATCATGGCGCTCAAGGATCTGGCCGTGTCGTCCGGTTCGGCGTGCACCTCGGCGTCGCTGGAGCCTTCGTACGTACTGCGCGCCCTGGGCCGCAACGACGAACTGGCCCACAGCTCGATCCGCTTCACCTTCGGCCGTTTCACCACCGAAGAAGAAATCGATTACGCCGCGCAGAAAGTCTGCGAGGCCGTTACCAAGCTGCGCGCTCTGTCGCCGCTGTGGGACATGTACAAAGACGGCGTCGACATCTCGAAAATCGAATGGGCGGCGCACTGAGAAGTCGCCACCAGAGCGGCTCCACTGATGAGGATTGAAGCAAATGGCATATAGCGAAAAGGTCATCGACCACTACGAGAACCCGCGCAACGTCGGCAAGATGGACGCGCAGGATCCTGATGTCGGCACCGGCATGGTCGGCGCTCCGGCTTGCGGCGACGTGATGCGCCTGCAGATCAAGGTCAACGAGCAAGGCATCATCGAAGATGCCAAGTTCAAGACCTATGGCTGCGGTTCCGCCATCGCGTCCAGCTCCCTGGCCACCGAGTGGATGAAGGGCAAGACCCTTGATGAAGCCGAAACCATCAAGAACACCCAGCTGGCCGAAGAACTGGCCCTGCCGCCAGTGAAGATCCACTGCTCGGTACTCGCCGAAGACGCCATCAAGGCCGCCGTTCGCGATTACAAGCAGAAGAAAGGCTTGATCTGATCCGCGTTACGGTAAGGAGTTTTCCATGGCTATCCAGATGACAGAAGCGGCAGCTAACCATATCCAGCGCTCCCTTGCGGGGCGCGGCAAGGGCGAGGGTATCCGCCTGGGTGTTCGCACCACGGGCTGTTCTGGCCTCGCCTATGTACTGGAATTCGTCGACGAAGTGGGCGAAGACGATCAGGTGTTCGAGAGTCATGGTCAGAAAGTGATCATCGACCCGAAAAGCCTGACGTACCTGGACGGCACCGAGCTGGATTTCGTCAAGGAAGGGTTGAACGAAGGCTTCAAGTTCAACAACCCCAACGTGCGCGGTGAATGTGGCTGCGGCGAAAGCTTCAACATCTGAGGCGGCTTGTGGGTACTCCTTGTCATTTTGCGTTGTTCCAGATGCAGCCGGCGTTCCAGCTGGATCTCGAGCAGTTGTCCGCGCGTTACCTTGAGCTGGCCCGTGGCGTCCATCCCGACCGCTTTGCCGATGCTTCCGAGGCGGAGCAGCGGCGGGCGCTCGAGCAGTCGGCGAACCTCAACGAGGCTTACCAGACGCTCAAGCACCCGGCCAAGCGCGCGCGTTACCTGCTCGCCATCAGCGGCCATGAGTTGCCGCTGGAGGTCACGGTCCATGATCCCGAGTTTCTGTTGCAGCAGATGCAATGGCGCGAAGAGCTCGAGGACCTGCAGGACAGCGCCGACCTGGCCGGTGTCGCGGTATTCAAGCGCCGCTTGAAAGACGCCCAGCAAACACTGAACGACAGCTTCGCAGCCTGCTGGAACGATGCCGCGCAGCGCGAACAGGCCGAGCGCCTGATGCGGCGCATGCAGTTCCTCGACAAGCTCACCTACGAAGTGCGCCAGTTAGAAGAGCGCCTCGACGATTAACCCAGTGCCGCTCCGGTCGCACGCCTGATTACAGATAAGTCCTGATTACGATGGCCCTACTGCAGATCGCCGAACCCGGCCAAAGTCCACAACCGCACCAGCGTCGCCTGGCTGTCGGGATCGACTTGGGTACCACCAATTCCCTGGTCGCTGCCTTGCGCAGCGGTCTTTCCGAACCGCTGGCCGACGAGCAGGGACGGGTGATCCTGCCGTCCGCCGTGCGTTATCACGCCGACCGCGTCGAAGTGGGCGAGTCGGCCAAGCTGGCCGCCGCCACTGACCCCTTGAACACCATTGTCTCGGTCAAGCGCTTGATGGGTCGTGGCCTGTCCGACGTCAAGCAATTGGGCGACCAGCTGCCGTACCGCTTCGTCGGTGGCGAGTCCCATATGCCGTTCATCGAAACCGTGCAGGGCCCGAAAAGCCCGGTCGAGGTTTCCGCCGACATCCTCAAGGTCCTGCGCCAGCGCGCCGAAGCGGCGTTGGGTGGTGAGTTGGTGGGTGCGGTCATCACCGTCCCTGCCTATTTCGACGACGCCCAGCGCCAAGCCACCAAGGACGCGGCCAAGCTGGCCGGCCTGAACGTGCTGCGCCTGCTCAACGAGCCGACCGCTGCGGCGGTCGCGTATGGCCTGGACCAGCATGCCGAAGGCCTGGTCGCCATCTACGACCTGGGCGGCGGTACGTTCGATATTTCGATCCTGCGCCTGACCGGCGGTGTCTTCGAAGTCCTGGCCACCGGTGGCGACAGTGCCTTGGGCGGCGATGACTTCGACCATGCCATCGCTGGCTGGATCATCGAGCAGGCGGGCTTGTCCGCCGACCTCGACCCGGGTGCGCAACGCCACCTGCTGCAAACCGCCTGCGCCGCCAAGGAAGCCTTGACCGACGCCGCCACCGTTGAAGTGGCTTATGGCGAGTGGAAAGCCGCGCTGACCCGCGAAGCCTTCGATGCCCTGATCGAACCCATGGTCGCCCGTAGCCTCAAGGCCTGCCGCCGGGCCGTGCGTGATTCCGGCGTGGAGCTGGAAGACGTCAAGGCCGTGGTCATGGTCGGTGGTTCGACCCGCGTGCCTCGGGTTCGCGAAGCCGTTGCCGAGGCCTTTGGCCGCCAGCCGCTGACCGAAATCGACCCGGACCAGGTGGTGGCCATCGGCGCCGCGATCCAGGCCGATACCCTGGCCGGCAACAAGCGTGACGGCGGCGAATTGCTGTTGCTCGACGTGATTCCGTTGTCCCTGGGGCTGGAAACCATGGGCGGGCTGATGGAGAAGGTGATTCCACGCAACACCACCATCCCGGTTGCCCGCGCCCAGGACTTCACCACCTATAAAGACGGCCAGTCGGCCATGATGATTCACGTGCTGCAAGGCGAACGTGAACTGATCAGCGACTGCCGCTCCCTGGCCCGCTTCGAATTGCGCGGCATCCCGGCCATGGTTGCCGGTGCGGCGAAAATCCGCGTGACCTTCCAGGTCGACGCCGACGGCTTGCTCAATGTTTCTGCCCGCGAACTGGGTTCGGGCGTGGAGGCGAGCATCCAGGTCAAGCCGTCCTATGGCCTGACCGACGGCGAAATCGCCAAGATGCTCAAGGATTCCTTCCAGCACGCCAGCGACGACAAGGTCGCCCGTGTACTGCGCGAGCAACAGGTCGACGCCCAGCGCCTGATCGAAGCCGTGCAAGGTGCCCTTGAAACCGACGGCGACCGGTTGCTCGACGCTGAAGAGCGCATGGTCATCGAGCTGCAGATGCAGGAATTGTCCGAATTGATGAAAGGCACCGATGGTTATGCCATCGAGCAGCAGACCAAGCGTCTGTCGCAGGTCACCGATGCCTTTGCTGCCCGCCGCCTGGACTCGACGGTGAAAGCCGCCCTGGCGGGGCGCAACCTGAATGAAATCGAGGAATAACTGATGCCGCAGGTGATTTTTCTGCCCCACGAGAAGTTCTGTCCGGAGGGCATGGTCGTGGAGGCTGAGCCCGGGACTTCCATTCTCGAGCTGGCCCATGAGCACCATATCGAGATAGAGAGTGCCTGTGGCGGCGTCTGTGCTTGCACGACGTGCCATTGCATCATTCGTGAGGGCTTCGATTCGCTGGAAGAGGCAGACGAGTTGGAAGAAGACTTCCTCGATCGGGCCTGGGGGCTGGAGGCGCAATCGCGCCTGAGCTGCCAAGCCATCGTCGGCACCGAAGACCTGACCGTCGAAATCCCGAAATATTCGCTTAACCATGCGGCCGAAGCGCCGCACTGATGGTGACACTGTCATGAGCTATGGTTGGAATGATGTACAACGCATCGCAGAAGAGTTGGCCGAAGCCAAGCCGGACGTGAATCCGTTGACCGTTAATTTTGTCGATCTGCAGCACTGGATCATGGAGCTTCCCGATTTCGACAGTACCTCTGGCCGTTGCGGCGAGAAGGTCTTGGAAGCGGTCCAGGCGCTCTGGATCGAAGAAATCGACTGATCGACCTGGCAGGTTAGGCAATACCCCTGAACCCGCGTATAATTCGCGGGTTTAATTTTTCGCAAATTACCGTTTCTGGAGTTACACCATGGCTGTTCAACGTACTTTCTCCATCATCAAGCCTGACGCCGTTGCTAAAAACGTGATCGGCAAGATCGTTACCCGCTTCGAAGACGCTGGCCTGCGCGTTGTAGCTTCGAAAATGAAGCAACTGTCCAAGGCCGAAGCCGAAGGCTTCTACGCTGAGCACAGCGAGCGCGGTTTCTTCGGTGAGCTGGTTGCCTTCATGACTTCCGGTCCGGTTGTCGTTCAGGTGCTGGAAGGCGAAAACGCTATCGCTCGCAACCGTGAGCTGATGGGCGCTACCAACCCTAAAGAAGCTGCTGCCGGCACCATCCGTGCTGACTTCGCTGAATCCATCGACGCCAACGCCGTCCACGGTTCGGACTCCGAAGCCGCCGCTGCTCGCGAAATCGCTTACTTTTTCGCTGCTACTGAAGTAACCGCTCGCTAAGCATTGGCTTAAGAGTGAAGGTGAATCCATGACTACATCGACTGTTAAAACCAATCTGCTGGGGCTGACCCAGCCGGAAATGGAGAAATTCTTCGACTCGATCGGGGAGAAGCGTTTCCGTGCCGGTCAGGTGATGAAATGGATTCACCACTTTGGCGTCGACGACTTCGACGCCATGACGAATGTCGGCAAGGCCCTGCGCGAAAAGCTCAAGGCCGTTGCCGAGATTCGCGGCCCCGAAGTGGTCAGCGAGGACATCTCCAGCGACGGCACCCGTAAGTGGGTGGTGCGCGTGGCGTCCGGCAGCTGCGTCGAGACCGTCTACATTCCCCAGGGCAAACGCGGCACCTTGTGCGTTTCGTCCCAGGCAGGCTGTGCCCTGGATTGCAGTTTCTGCTCCACCGGCAAGCAAGGCTTCAATAGCAACCTCACCGCCGCCGAAGTGATCGGCCAGGTGTGGATTGCCAACAAATCCTTTGGCAGCGTCCCGGCGACCGTCGACCGTGCCATCACCAACGTGGTGATGATGGGCATGGGTGAGCCGCTGCTGAACTTCGACAACGTCGTTTCCGCCATGCACCTGATGATGGATGACCTGGGCTACGGCATTTCCAAGCGCCGCGTGACCCTGTCCACCTCCGGCGTGGTGCCGATGATCGATGAGCTGGCCAAGCACATCGACGTCTCCCTGGCGTTGTCGCTGCACGCACCCAATGACGCATTGCGTAACCAATTGGTGCCGATCAACAAGAAATATCCGCTTAAGATGCTGCTCGAGTCGTGCCAGCGCTACATGTCGTCCCTGGGCGAAAAGCGCGTGCTGACCATCGAGTACACGCTGCTCAAGGATGTGAACGACAAGGTCGAACACGCGGTCGAGATGATCGAGCTGCTCAAGAACATCCCGTGCAAGATCAACCTGATCCCGTTCAACCCGTTCCCGCATTCCGGGTACGAGCGTCCGAGCAACAACGCGATTCGTCGCTTCCAGGATCAGCTTCACCACGCTGGCTTCAACGTCACCGTGCGCACCACCCGCGGCGAAGACATCGACGCCGCTTGTGGCCAATTGGTAGGACAGGTGCTGGATCGCACCCGTCGCAGCGAACGCTACATTGCCGTGCGTGAGTTGAACGCCGCGGACGATGCGGTGCAAAACGCTGCGAATAGTCACTAAGAGAGGATCTCTATGTCCCTGCGCTTCGCGCTCGTTTTGCTGTTGGCCGGCCTTTGTTCCGGTTGCGTCCTGTCGGGTGACTACAACCCGATGAAGACCAGCAAAGGGCGCGACGAGGCACGTGTGGCCTATGTGCAACTGGGCATCGGCTACCTGCAGCAGGGCATGACCGAACGGGCCAAGGTACCTCTCAAGAAAGCCCTGGAGCTGGACGATTCCGACCCGGATGCCAACGCGGCCCTGGCCCTGGTGTTCCAGGCCGAGATGGAGCCGGAACTGGCCGACCAACATTTTCGCAAGGCGCTGTCTGGCCGGCCGCAAGACGCACGGATCCTGAACAACTACGGCAGCTTTCTTTTCGAGCAGAAACGCTACAAGGAAGCCTACGAGCGCTTCGAGCAGGCTGCCGCCGATACCCTTTACCCTGAGCGTTCGCGGGTGTTCGAAAACCTCGGCATGACCGCCGCGCAGCTCGGCCAGCGTGACCTGGCCCGCCAGCAGTTGGAAAAGGCGCTACGGCTCAATCGCCAGCAACCGCGGGCGCTGCTGGAAATGGCTGAGTTGTCCTACGAAGACAGGCATTATGTGCCCGCGCGTGACTACTACGAGCGTTTTAGCCTGCTGAGTGAGCAAAATGCACGTAGTCTATTGCTCGGCGTTCGGCTGGCACATGTGTTTGAAGATCGCGACAAAGCTGCAAGCTACGGCTTGCAACTCAAAAGACTCTATCCCGGTACGCCGGAATATCAGCAATACCTGTCGGAGCAATGATGAAAGCGGCGCATCCCGAAGTTGTAGCAGCGACTCGCGTAAATCCCGGTGAGACCCTGCGTCAAGCCCGCGAAAGCAATGGTTGGTCGCTGGCCGAAGTGGCCCTCAAGCTCAATCTCACCGTGGCTTCCCTGGGCAATCTGGAAGCGGGCGCGTTCGACAAGCTGCCTGGGCACACCTTCGCCCGCGGCTATATCCGCGCCTATGCCAAGCTGCTCGGCATGGACCAGACCGTACTGGTCCAGCAATTCGATCAATACACCGGTTCCGATGCACAGGGCAGCAACGTGCACAGCCTGGGGCGCATCGAGGAGCCGGTTCGCGTTTCCCACACCATTTTGCGAATCGTCAGCCTGTTGCTGCTGATTGCGGTGATTGGTGGCGGTTTTGTCTGGTGGCAGGACCAGGCTTCCTTGCGCAACAAGGAGCCGGTCGCCATGAACCCCGAGCACGTCGAAGTTGAGGGCGCTGACGGCACCACCCAGATCCATCCATTGGACGAGCCGGAAGACCAGGCGGTTGTCGAAGGCCAGGCCGAAGGCGAAACCGCCCTGGCGTTGCCTCAAGGCCAGGATAACGGCGAAGCCGATGCTACCGCTGGCGCCGAGCCGACCGTGCCATCCGCTCCGGCAGCAGCTCCTGCGCCGGCCGCACCGACCGCGCCGGCCCACGCTGGCAGCGTGCCGGCTGTTCCCGCCGCACCGGCGGCTCCAGCGCCGGTTCCCGCCACGCCAGCGCCAACCGTTGCGGCTCCGAGCGTACCGGCTGCTCCTGCAACCCCAGCGGCCCCGGCGCCTGCACCCGGTGACGGCCAGGTACAAATCCAGTTCACTGCCGACTGCTGGACGCAAATCACCGACGGCAACGGCAAGGTGCTGTTCAGTGGCCTGAAGCGCAAGGGCGACAGCACGGCCGTCAACGGCAGGCCGCCGTTTGCCGTACGCCTGGGTTATGCCCGTGGCGCGCAGGTCAGCTACAACGGCCAGCCAGTCGACATCGCTCCGTTCACCAGTGGCGAGACCGCTCGCCTGAAGTTGGGTCAATAAGTCATGCACGGCGAATCTCCAATCAAGCGTCGCGAATCCCGGAAAATCTGGGTCGGTAACGTGCCCGTGGGCGGCGATGCGCCAATCGCTGTGCAGAGCATGACCAACAGCGACACCAATGACGTGGCCGCCACGGTCGCCCAGATCAACCGCCTGGAAGCCGCCGGTGTCGACATCGTGCGGGTATCGGTGCCGGACATGGACGCCGCCGAGGCGTTCGGCAAGATCAAGCAACTGGTCAAGGTCCCCCTGGTCGCCGACATCCACTTCGACTACCGCATTGCCTTGCGCGTGGCCGAGTTGGGCGTCGATTGCCTGCGCATCAACCCGGGCAACATCGGTCGCGAAGACCGTGTGCGTGCCGTGGTGGATGCCGCGCGCGACCGGGGCATCCCGATCCGCATCGGCGTGAACGCCGGTTCCCTGGAAAAAGACCTGCAAAAGAAATACGGCGAACCAACCCCGGCGGCGCTGGTGGAATCGGCGCTGCGTCATGTGGAGCACCTCGAACGCCTGAACTTCCAGGACTTCAAGGTCAGCGTGAAGGCGTCCGACGTGTTCATGGCCGTCGAAGCCTACCGTCTGCTGGCCAAGGAAATCGTCCAGCCGCTGCACCTGGGCATCACCGAAGCCGGTGGGTTGCGCTCGGGCACGGTGAAATCCGCCGTCGGCCTCGGTATGCTGCTCGCCGAAGGGATTGGCGATACCATCCGCATCTCGTTGGCGGCTGACCCGGTCGAGGAAGTGAAAGTCGGCTACGACATTCTCAAGTCCCTGCACCTGCGTTCCCGTGGCATCAACTTTATCGCCTGCCCGAGTTGCTCGCGGCAGAACTTCGATGTGGTCAAGACCATGAACGAACTGGAAGGGCGCCTTGAGGACCTGCTGGTGCCGCTGGATGTCGCGGTGATTGGTTGCGTGGTCAACGGGCCGGGTGAAGCCAAGGAGGCCCATATCGGCCTGACGGGCGGTACGCCGAACCTGATTTACATCGACGGCAAGCCGTCGCAGAAACTGACGAATGACAATCTGGTGGATGAGCTGGAACGGCTGATTCGCCAGAAAGCGGCCGAAAAGGTCGAAGCCGACGCAGCGGTCATCGCGCGCGGTTAAGTCGAAAGATTAAGGAATACACGTGAGCAAGTCTCTGCAAGCCATTCGTGGCATGAACGACATCCTGCCCGAGCAGACGCCCCTGTGGCGCTATTTCGAGGGCACCGTGGCGCGCCTGCTGGATAACTACGGTTACCGGCAGATCCGCATGCCGATCGTCGAGTTCACCGAGCTGTTCAAGCGCTCCATCGGTGAAGTGACCGATATCGTCGAAAAAGAGATGTACACCTTCGACGACCGCAACGGCGATTCCCTGACCTTGCGCCCCGAAGGCACGGCGGCCTGCGTGCGGGCGGTGCTCGAACACGGCATCACCGGCGGCGGCCAGGTGCAGAAACTCTGGTACATCGGCCCGATGTTCCGTCACGAGCGCCCGCAGAAAGGCCGTTATCGCCAGTTCCACCAGATCGGCCTCGAAGTGTTCAACCTCGACGGCCCGGACATCGACGCCGAGCTGATCGTCATGACCTGGCGCCTGTGGGGCGAGCTGGGGCTGCGTGACGCGGTCAAGCTCGAGCTCAACAGCCTGGGCACCAGCGAGTCCCGTGGCCGCTACCGTGAAGCGTTGGTGGAGTTCCTGTCCGCCCACCTCGACAAGCTGGACGAAGACAGCCAGCGCCGCCTCAAGACCAATCCACTGCGCGTGCTCGACACCAAGAACGCCGAGACCCAAGCGATCCTGGTGGACGCGCCGAAAATGGCCGACTACCTCGACGACGAGTCCCGTGCGCACTTCGAGGGGCTGAAGGCACGCCTCGACGCCGTGGGCATTCCCTACGTGATCAACCCCAAGTTGGTCCGTGGCCTGGATTACTACAGCAAGACCGTCTTCGAGTGGGTCACCGACAAGCTCGGCGCCCAAGGCACCGTCTGTGCCGGTGGCCGCTACGACGGGCTGGTGGAGCAGATGGGCGGCAAGCCGACCCCGGGCGTGGGCTTTGCCATGGGCATCGAGCGCCTGGTGCTGATGCTTGAGGCGCTGGATAAAGTGCCTGAAGAGCTGTCCCGTCAGGTCGACGTCTACCTGTGCGCCTTTGGCGAGGCCGCCGAACTGGCCGCCCTGGCCCTGAGCGAGCGGATCCGTGACCAGTTGCCCAACCTGCGCCTGCAGATCAACGCCGGCGCCGGCAGCTTCAAGAGCCAATTCAAGAAGGCCGACAAGAGCGGTGCGCTGTACGCACTGATCCTCGGTGACGACGAACTGGCCCAACAAGTGGTAGGTTTCAAACCCCTGCGTGGCCAGGGCGAACAACAAAGCATTGCCTGGGATGCGCTTGCTGCACACCTGGCCACCTGCGTCGTGCAGGGTTGAAGCTGTCAAACAGCCGATTTAGCGATTGAGGAGTATTGGGGTGTCGAGTACCGAAGATGAACAGCTGGCGGATTTGAAGGACTGGTGGACGCGCAACGGCAAGCCGCTGGTCACTGGCGGCCTGTTGGCGCTGGTCATCGTGTTCGGCTGGCAGGCCTACCAGAAATACCAGAGCAACCAGTCGCAAGGCGCCTCGGTGCTCTACCAGCAATTGCTGGAAACCACCCTGACCCCGGACGGCAAGCCTGACGCGGCCCGCGTGGCGGACCTGGCCGGCAAGCTGGACAAGGAATTCGGCGGCACTGCCTACGCCCAATACGGTCGCCTGTTCGTGGCCAAGGTGGCGGTGGACAGCGGCAAGCTGGACGACGCGGCCACCGAGCTGAAAGCCATCGTCGACAAGCCGGTCAACCCGACCCTGGGCGAAGTGGCGCGTCAGCGCCTGGCCCAGGTGCTGGCGGCGCAGAACAAGGCCGAAGACGCCTTGAAGCTGCTCGACGGCGATGCCGACAAGGCGTTCCTGGCGACTCGCGAAGAACTCAAGGGCGACCTGCTGGTACAGCTGGGCCGTGCCGATGAGGCCCATGCGGCCTACCAAAAAGCCAAGGCTGCGCTGTCGGATGAAGCCGCGGTCGGTGGCCTGCAAATCAAGCTGGACGACCTGGCCAAAGGGGATGCGTGACGTGATTCGTTGGAAACATGCAGCATTGCTGGCCCTGGCCATTCTGGCCGCGGGTTGCAGCAGCAACAGCAAGAAAGAACTGCCACCGGCCGAACTGACCGACTTCAAAGAAGAAGTCGTGCTGCAGAAGCAATGGAGCCGCTCCATCGGCGATGGCCAGGGTGAAACCTACAACATGCTGGTGCCGGCCATCGACGGCGACACTATCTATGCAGGCGACGTCACCGGCGTGGTGATGGCGATGGACCGCACCAACGGTGACGTCAAATGGGAAAAGGACCTTGAACTGCCTGTTTCCGGCGCCGTTGGCGTGGGTTACGGCCTGGTCATGATCGGCACGCTCAAGGGTGAGATCGTCGCCCTGGACGCGAGCAGCGGTGAAGAGAAATGGCGCGCCCGCGTGACCAGCGAAGTGCTCGCACCGCCCGCCACCAACGGTGACGTGGTGGTGGTGCAGACCCAGGATGACCGTCTGATCGGCCTGGATGCCGCCACCGGCAACCAGCGCTGGTTGTACGACAGCACCCCGGCGGTACTGACCCTGCGTGGCACCAGTGCGCCGATCGTTACCAACCGCCTGGCGGTGGCTGGCTTGTCGACTGGTAAAGTGGTTGCCCTGGATATTTCCAACGGCGTGCCGGTGTGGGAACAGCGCGTAGCGATCCCGCAAGGTCGTTCGGAACTGGAGCGTGTGGTCGACATCGACGGCGGCTTGCTGCTGTCCGGCGGTACGCTGTACGTCGCCAGCTACCAGGGTCGCGTCGCGGCACTGGACCTGGAAAGCGGTCGTCCGCTGTGGCAGCGCGATGCGTCCAGCTACGCCGGTGTCGCCCAGGGCTTTGGCAGCGTCTACGTGAGCCTGTCCTCGGGTACCGTCGAAGGCGTTGACGAGCGTTCCACCACCGCATTGTGGAGCAACGACTCCCTGGCCCGTCGTCAACTGTCGGCCCCGGAAGTGTTCTCCAGCTACGTCGCAGTGGGTGACCTGGAAGGTTACCTGCACCTGCTCAGCCAGGTGGACGGTCGTTTCGTCGGCCGTGAGCGCATCGACAGCGACGGCCTGCGTGCCCGTCCGCTGGTGGTGGGCAACATGATCTATGTGTATGGCAACAGCGGCAAACTGGAAGCCCTGACCATCAAGTAAGACTATGCTTGGGTTAATTCCCAAGCGGCTTCATTCATGTGGGAGCGGGCTTGCTCGCGAAAGCGGTGGATCAGTTGACATCCATCTCATTGGGCCACCGCATTCGCGAGCAAGCCCGCTCCTACAGGTTGGCCCCGAGCACCAGCCGCTGCCTCGCAGCGGCTTTTGTATTTTCTGAAATAACGAAGTGGAGAGCCGCATGGTTCCCGTAATCGCCCTGGTGGGCCGACCGAACGTCGGCAAGTCCACCTTGTTCAACCGCCTGACCAGGACTCGCGACGCCATTGTCGGCGACTTGTCCGGTCTGACCCGTGATCGCCAATACGGTGAGGCCAAGTGGCAAGGGCGTACCTATATTCTGGTCGACACCGGCGGCATCTCCGGTGATGAACACGGCATGGACGAAAAAATGGCCGAGCAGTCGCTGCTCGCCATCGAAGAAGCCGATGTGGTGCTGTTCCTGGTAGACGCCAAGGCCGGCTTTACCGCCGCCGACCAGATGATCGCCGAGCATTTGCGCAAGCGTAACAAGCGTTCCTACGTGGTCGCCAACAAGGTCGACAACATCGACCCGGACATGGCTCGCGCCGAGTTCGCACCGTTGGGCATGGGCCAGGCGATCCCGATCGCCGGCGCCCACGGTCGCGGCATCACCCAGATGCTGGAAATTGCCCTGGAGAGTTTCCCCAAGGACGACGCCGAAGAGCCGGAAGACGGCGAAGAAGAGATCGTTGCCGAAGGCGAGGAAGCCAAGCGCATTCCGGGCCCGAGCGAAAAAGACGGGATCAAGATCGCCATCATCGGCCGCCCGAACGTGGGCAAGTCGACCCTGGTCAACCGCATGCTCGGCGAAGACCGGGTCATCGTCTACGACCAGCCCGGCACCACCCGTGACAGCATCTACATTCCCTTCGAGCGTAATGAAGAGAAGTACACGCTGATCGACACCGCCGGTGTGCGCAAGCGCGGCAAGATCCACGAAGAAGTTGAAAAGTTCTCCGTGGTCAAGACGCTGCAGGCGATCAAAGACGCCAACGTGGTGATCTTCGTGATGGACGCCCGCGAGGGTGTGGTCGACCACGACTTGAACCTGCTGGGCTTTGCCCTGGAAGCCGGTCGTGCATTGGTCATCGCGATCAACAAGTGGGACGGCATGACGCCGAGCGAGCGCGACTTTGTGAAAGTCGAACTCCAGCGTCGGCTGTTCTTCGTCGACTTCGCCGACATCCACTTCATCTCGGCCTTGCACGGCACGGGCGTGGGCAACCTCTACGCTTCGGTGCAGAACTCGTTCAAGTCGGCGGTCACCCGCTGGCCGACGAACCGCCTGACCCAGATCCTCGAAGATGCGGTCGGCGAGCACGCGCCACCGATGGTCAACAACCGTCGGATCAAGCTGCGCTACGCCCACTTGGGCGGTGCCAACCCGCCGATTATCGTGATCCACGGTAACCAGATCGAGAAGGTGCCCAAGTCGTACGTTCGCTACCTGGAGAACACCTACCGTCGCGTCCTGAAGCTGGTCGGCACGCCGATCCGCATCGAGTTCAAGGGCGGCGAGAACCCGTACGAAGGCAACAAGAACACGCTCACCGACCGCCAGGTCAACAAGAAGCGCCGCTTGATGTCGCACCACAAGAAGGCCGACAAGAAGCGCCGCGACAAGCGCTGACTCAGGACCGCTTTTGTGGCGAGGGAGCTTGCTCCCGCTGGGCTGCGCAGCAGCCCCAAAGATGTACCTGCCACCGCAGTGCATCAGATGAAACACAGGGGCTGCTTCGCAGCCCAGCGGGAGCAAGCTCCCTCGCCACAGAGTTTTCCTGCGATTCGGTGACAAGAAAAGGGTGCCCTTGGCGGCACCCTTTTTCATGCCCGGCGATTGGGCTATCCTCGAGCTCTCCCGCGCCGTGCCAGAGCCGGGAGCAGAGCAGGGACCCTCCATGATCACCAGCAAGTTGCCGAACGTCGGCATCACGATTTTCACACAGATGTCCCAGCTCGCCGCGCAGACGGGCGCGTTGAACCTGTCCCAGGGGTTTCCCGATTTCGATGGTCCGCAGGCCTTGCGCGACGCGGTCGGTCGGCACATCGCCCAAGGCCACAACCAATATTCACCCATGACCGGCCTGCCGGCGCTGCGCCAGCAGATCGCAGCGAAGATCGCCCGCAGCTACGGCGCCAGTGTCGATGCCGACCTGGAAGTCACCGTGACCCCTGGCGCGACCCAGGCGATTTTCTGTGCCATCGCAGCGGTGGTCCACAGCGGTGACGAAGTGATCGTCTTCGATCCCAGCTACGACAGTTACGAGCCCTCCGTGCAATTGGCCGGTGGGCGTTGCGTGCATGTGCCATTGGGCCTGGATGACTTCGCCATCGACTTCGAGAAACTCGGCGAAGCCTTGAGCCCGCGCACGCGCATGATCATCCTCAATTCGCCGCACAACCCTAGCGGCGCCCTGATCAGCCGCGCCGAACTGGATCAATTGGCGGCGCTGATTCGCGACCGCGACATCTATCTGGTCAGCGACGAGGTTTATGAGCACTTGGTGTTCGACGGCGTCGCCCATGCCAGTGTCCTGGCCCATGAAGAGCTGTACCGCCGCGCCTTCGTCGTCAGTTCGTTCGGCAAGACCTACCACGTCACCGGCTGGAAAACCGGCTACGTGGTGGCGCCAGCGGCGCTGACCGCAGAGCTGCGCAAGGTGCACCAGTACGTCAGCTTCTGCGGCGTGACGCCGTTGCAGTACGCCCTGGCTGACTTCATGGCCGAGCATCCGGAACACGTCGACGAACTGCCGGACTTCTACCAGGCCAAGCGTGACCTGTTTTGCGATTTGCTGGCCCCGTCGCGGTTCAGTTTCAAGCGCGTGACCGGCACGTATTTTCAACTGGTGGATTACTCCCAGATTCGCCCGGACCTGAATGACGTCGACATGGCGCTGTGGATGACCCGCGAACACGGCGTGGCGACCATTCCGATCTCGGTTTTCTACCAAGACCCACCGCAAGGCCAGCGCCTGGTGCGCCTGTGCTTTGCCAAACGCGAGGAGACGCTGCGCGAAGCGGCGGAAAAACTATGCGTGATTTGAGCGCGTTGCCGGACCTCGACATTGCCCTGGTCCAGACCACCTTGGCCTGGCATGACCGCGAGGCCAACCTGGAACATTTCGAAGCGCTGCTCGAACAGGCGCGCGGGGCTGACCTGATCATCCTCCCGGAAATGTTCACCACCGGTTTCTCCATGGAGTCCGAGACCCTGGCGGAGCCTGAACACGGGCCCACCAGCCGTTGGCTCAAGGAGCAGGCGGCGAAACTGGACGCGGTGATCACCGGTAGCGTGATCATCCAGGCCGGCGACGGCAGCCATCGCAATCGCTTGCTGTGGGCGCGGCCGGACGGTGAAGTGCTGCATTACGACAAGCGCCATCTGTTCCGCATGGCCGGCGAGCATAACCACTACACACCGGGTGACCAGCAGGTGCTGTTCGAACTCCAGGGCTGGCGGATCCGGCCGTTGATCTGCTACGACCTGCGCTTCCCGGCGTGGAGCCGTGATGCCGAGGACACCGACCTGCTGTTGTACACCGCCAACTGGCCCGGGGCGCGGCGACAGCACTGGAATCGGCTGTTGCCGGCCCGGGCGATCGAAAACCTGTGCTACGTGGCGGCGGTCAACCGTGTGGGCACCGATGGCAAGGGCTTCGCCTACACCGGGGACAGCCAGGTACTGGATTTCCAGGGGGAGAGCTTGCTCAGCGCTGGCGAAGCCGATGGCGTGTTCAGGGTGTGTTTGAAGGCGGCGGATCTGGCCGCGTATCGCACGCGGTTTCCGGCGAACCTGGATGCCGATCGCTTCGAATTCATTTATTGAAACGATTCAGCCTCAAGGAACGCTGTCGGGTGCCGATAACGGGTCAGCCAAGGAGGAGTCCCTATGACCAGTATCAGCGCAACCACCGTTAACCCTTATCCATTGTCGGCCCCAAAGGTCTCCATCCGCGGGGCTGAAGAAGAGAAAGCAGTCAGCCCAGTGGCATCGACTGACAGCAGCGAAGACAAGGACAAGAAACTGGCAGTCGACACCAGCGGCGCGAATATCGCTGGTGCGGGTGGCAGCAGCGGCAGCGGCGATGTCATCGAGCAACTGAAGAAGCAGATCGAACAGACCCAGAAGTTGCTGGCCGAACAGCAAGCCCAGCTAGCCCGGGTGCAAAAAAGCCGGGCCGATGAAGAGCAGAAAGCCCAGGAAACCATGGCGATCCAGACCCAGATCATGGCGACCCAGGCGACTTTGCAAACCTTGCAGGCCGCGCTGTTGCAGGCGATGACTATTTCGATCGATACCCATGCCTGACATTTTGGTTGTCTGACAGGCCGCCATCGCGAGCAAGCTCGCTCCCACAAGGGAATTGAGGCGGACACAGATACCGATGTGGGAGCGAGCTTGCTCGCGATGAGGCCCTGACAGGCCGCACAAAACCATCAGCCAAACAAAAAAGGCCCTGAGGTTCACACCCCAGGGCCTTTTTGCATTTCAGCCTTGGATCAAGCCGCCTTGGCCTCTGGCTGGCTCAGCGAACGGTTCAGCGCACTGAACAGCGCCTTGAAGCTCGCGGTGGTGATGTTCTCATCGATGCCCACACCATGCACCGCGCGCTCGCCGTTGACTCGCAGTTCGATGTACGCCGCCGCCTTGGCGTTGGTGCCGGCGCCGATGGCGTGTTCGTTGTAGTCCATGATCTCCACCGGAATCGGCAGGCCAGCCACCAGTGCTTCCAGGGCGCCGTTGCCTCGGCCGCGCCAGTGCAGGTTGGTCTCGCCCTGGCCCTTGCTCGCCACTTCCACTTCCACGGCGCTGTTGCCGTTTTCTTCCTGCAGGCGATGGCTGACCAGGGCGTACGGGGTGTTGGCTTGCAGGTATTCACGCTGCAGCAGGGCGTGGATCTGCTGGGCGGTCATTTCCAGGCCCAGGCGATCGGTTTCGCGCTGCACCACCTGGCTGAACTCGATCTGCATGCGACGGGGCAGGCTGATGCCGTATTCCTGCTCCAGCAGGTAGGCGATGCCGCCCTTGCCCGACTGGCTGTTCACACGAATCACTGCCTCGTAGCTGCGGCCGATATCGGCCGGGTCGATTGGCAGGTACGGCACTTCCCACAGGGTGTCCGATTTCTGCTGGGCAAAACCTTTGCGGATCGCATCCTGGTGCGAGCCCGAGAACGCGGTGTGAACCAGGTCGCCGACGTACGGATGACGCGGGTGCACCGGGATCTGGTTGCATTCCTCGACCACTTTGCGCACGCCGTCGATGTCGGAGAAGTCCAGCCCGGGGTTGATGCCCTGGGTGTAGAGGTTCAGCGCCACGGTTACCAGGTCGACGTTGCCGGTGCGTTCGCCGTTGCCGAACAGGCAGCCTTCGACACGGTCGGCGCCGGCCATCAGGCCCAGCTCGGTAGCGGCCACGCCGGTGCCACGGTCGTTGTGGGTGTGCAGGCTGATGAGCACGCTGTCACGACGGGTGATGTTGCGGTGGAACCACTCGATCTGGTCGGCGTAGATGTTCGGGGTGGCGACTTCCACGGTGGCCGGCAGGTTGAGGATCACCTTGCGCTCCGGAGTCGGGTTCCACACTTCGATCACGGCGTCGCAGACTTCCTTGGCGAATTCCAGCTCGGTGGCGCTGAAAGTCTCTGGCGAATACTCGAACTGCCACTGGGTTTCCGGCTGCTGGGCGGCGTATTTGACGAACAGCTTGGCTGCGTTCACCGCGATTTCCTTCACGCCTTCCTTGTCCTGGTTGAACACGATGCGGCGGAACGACGGGCAGGTGGCGTTGTACAGGTGGACGATGGCTTTTTTCGCGCCACGCAGGGATTCGAACGTGCGGGCGATCAGGTCTTCACGGGCCTGGGTCAGCACCTGGATGGTGGTGTCGTCCGGGATGTGGCCTTCCTTGATGAGGGTGCGCACGAAATCGAAGTCGGTCTGCGACGCGGCCGGGAACGACGCTTCGATTTCCTTCACGCCCACCGCGACCAGGGTTTTCCAGAAGCGCAGCTTCTTGACCGCGTCCATCGGCTCGATCAGCGACTGGTTGCCGTCGCGCAGGTCGGAGCTGCACCAGATCGGCGCGGCGGTGATGGTCTTCGACGGCCAGGTGCGATCCGGCAGGTTGATGGTCGGGAAGGCGCGGTATTTCGAAGACGGGTCTTTGAGCATGCTCATGGGCGGAATCCTTATTGTCGTGGCCGGAAAAAGGCGGCCTGCCGGTGGTTCGAATGGGGGTGGCTCTACAGCCGGGACGAGGTGCCGCGATTCAGCCCGGCAGTCGTGCGCTGACGAGGCACAGGCTGCGGTGCTGGCGAAGCTGGATGAGGGTGTGAGAGGTTTTCATGTCCTCAACCCTAACCGCGTGGACGGGGGGTTGCAAGCAGTCGGAAAAAATTGGGAGAAGTTCTGTTTTGGAACTGATTTGCGGGATTTAATCGCGCATGTTCTGGATTAGGTTCCTGGAAATTGCGTCGATGTTTTTAGCTTGGCAATCCGCAGGAGACGGTGATGCGACTGCCGTCATCGCGAGCAAGCTCGCTCCCACAGGGGATCTGTGTTGATTGCAAATGTTATGTTCACTGGAATCCCCATGTGGGAGCGAGCTTGCTCGCGATGAGGCCAGTAGCCTCACCACAAACACTCAGGGCTGGAACGCCCCGATAAAAATCGCCGGATCCACCCGCGCATCATTCAAGCTGATGTTCCAGTGCATGTGCGGCCCGGTCGCCCGGCCGGTGGCGCCGACCTTGCCCACCACAGTGCCCCGGGCCAGTTGCTGGCCAACCTTCACATCGATCTTCGACATGTGGCAGAACATGCTGATGAAGCCCTGGCCATGGTCGACGAATACGGTGTTGCCATTGAAGAAGTAATTGCCGGTGAGGATCACCTTGCCGGCGGCCGGGGTCTTGATCGGCGTGCCGGCGGGCACGGCGAAGTCCAGGCCGGCGTGGGGGTTGCGTTCTTCGCCGTTGAAGAAACGGCGCACGCCGAACTTGCTCGACAGCGGACCGTTGACCGGTTTGTCCAGCAACAGGTTGCTGGGGATGTTCGGGCTGAAGCTGCGGTAAGCCTTCAGTTGCACCGCCAGCTCGGCGTCGATGCGCTTGAGATCCGCCGGGTTCGGATTGACCTGGCGCTTGTTCTTCAGGGTGATGTGCTGCTCGGGGTACTTCTTGTAGCCGACCACGAACGGTTGGGTCGTGCCGGCGCTGCTGATCTGCTGGGTGCCGGGCTGGACCGTCAGCGGTATGCCGACAATCGCCAGCCAGTTCTGTTGTTCCTTGACCACCAGCACCGGTTTGCCCTGGTAAGTGGCTTTTGGTGCCTGGGCCGCGCTGCCTAGGTCCACCACGGCCACACCGCCGGGCACCGGCTTGTTCAGCAAGCGGGTGATGTAACTGTCAGCGTGGGCGTTGACGGTCAGGCACAGCAGGAACAAGGGGGCGAGATATCGCGGCATGAATCAATCCAGTAAAGAAAGGGTGACCGGCGTCAGGTGATTGTCTTCGACCCGCACCAGCAGTTCGCCTTCGCCGAGCTTGGCGGTCAGGCGTTGGCCGGTCTGGGTTTGCCCGGCGCTGCGGATCGCATGGCCGCGTTCGTCGAGCAGGATGCTGTAGCCGCGACCGAGGGTCGCCAGGGGGCTGACGATGTGCAGCGTCTGCATCTGGTTGTGCAATTGCACGCGTCGCGTCTTGAGCCCTTCGCGCATGGCCCGGGGCAGGCGTTCGGCGAGGCTGTCCAGGCGCTGGCGCAACATCGCCAGTTGGCGCCCCGGATGCTGCCCGGCCAGGCGGGTTTCCAGGCGGATCAGCCGTTCGCGGCGAGTATTGAGGCTGCGTTCGAAGGCCCGGCGCATGCGCATGTCCAGGTCGTCGAGGCGCTGGGCCTGCTGGCGCAGGCGTTCACCGGGATGGCGCAAGCGCCGGGTAAGACCCTCGAGGCGCAGTTGATCGCGCATCAGCCGGTCGCGCATGCGCATCACCAGCCGGCGATGCAGGCTTTCGACCCGGCGCACCAGGTCGCCGGCATCCGGCGCCAGCAGTTCGGCGGCGGCGGACGGGGTCGGGGCGCGGACGTCAGCGACGAAGTCACTGATGGAGACATCGGTTTCATGGCCCACGGCGCTGACGATCGGCGTGACGCAGGCGTCCACCGCCCGGGCCACGGCTTCTTCGTTGAAGCACCACAAGTCTTCCAGCGAACCGCCGCCCCGGGCCAGGATCAGCGCATCGAAACCGCGGGCATCGGCCAGTTTCAGGGCGCGGACGATTTGCGCGGTAGCTTCGCGGCCTTGCACGGCGGTGGGAATCAAGGTCAGGGATATCTGCGGCGCGCGGCGGCGGAACACGCTGATGATGTCGCGGATCACCGCGCCGGTAGGCGAGCTGATGATGCCGATGCGTTGCGGATGGGCTGGCAGCGGCACCTTGCGCTCGGCACTGAACAGGCCTTCGGCGCTGAGCTTTTCCTTCAGGGCATCGAAGGCCAGACGCAGGGCGCCATCGCCGGCCGGCTCCACGGTGTCGAGGATCAATTGATAGTCGCCACGGCCCTCGAACAGCGAAACCTTGCCGCGCACTTTCACCGCCAAGCCGTCTTTCAGAGCCTGGCGCACCCGTGCGGCGTTCTGTCGGAACAGCGCGCAACGCACCTGGGCGCCGCTGTCCTTGAGGGTGAAGTACACGTGGCCGGAGGCGGGGCGGGCAAGGTTGGAGATCTCGCCCTCGACCCAGATGTTGCTGAACACGTCTTCGAGCAACACCCGCGCGCGGCCGTTGAGCTGGCTGACAGTCAGGACTTCGCGGTCCAGGCCCAGTCGGGCAAAGGGATCTTTAATCATGGGCGGCATGATAAGGGGATTCTCCAATAGTGTGCAGACAAATGGACCGGGTTGTCTGCATCGCGAGCAAGCTCGCTCCCACAGGGGATCCATGTCGCACCGAAGATCAAGTGTGGGAGCGAGCTTGCTCGCGATAGCGACAGACCGATCACCACAAATGCTGGATGTCCCCCCATCATCTGGCTAAAGTCCCCGCTCTCCTCATCAAGGAAGTGCCGGATGAATCTTCTCCCATGGTTGGGCCAGTGGGCATTTGCCCCGATGGAATGGCTGGTGATCGCCTCGGCCATTGTCCTGGCCTACATCGTGTTCGGCATCGCCGGGTTTGGCACGGCGCTGGTGGCGGCGCCGATCCTGCTGTTGTTCATGCCCCTGTCGAAAATCGTCCCGCTGCTGGTCTTGCTCGATTTTGTCGCGGCTTTCGGCAATTTGTTGCCCTCGCGTCGGGACGTGTCCCGGCCGGAACTGCTGCGGTTGCTGCCGTGCATGGCGCTGGGTTGCACTCTCGGGGTGATTTTCCTGCTCAACCTCAAGTCCGACTTGTTGCTGTTGTTGATGGGGCTGTTCATCTGCGCTTATGCCATCTACAGCCTGTTGATAAAGACCCGGCCGACGCAGCTGTCTTCGTCGTGGGCGTTTCCAATGGGCACCGTGGGCGGGATGTTCGGGGCGTTGTTTGGCAGTGGCGGCTTTTTGTATGCCATCTACCTCAACAGTCGCCTGCCCAAGGACTCGGCCCGTGCCACGCAAAGTGCCTTGATCAGTTGCAGTACCGTGGTGCGCTTGAGCTTGTTTATCATCGCCGGGGTGTATGCCGAGCTACCCTTGTTGGTACTGGCGCTGTGTTTGTTGCCGGCCATGGCGCTGGGGTTGTGGGTGGGCCATCGCTTGACCATGAAGTTGTCGCGCGAAGCGTTCGTGCGACTGGTCACCTGGCTGGTGCTCGCCAGCGGTATCGCCTTGATCGGGCGCTACCTGAGTGCTTGACCTGGCCCAGCCAGGGATTAAGCTGCCGGCCCTTTATAAGAACCGCCAGGGAAACCTCCAGGCCTCGCCATGAATTCGCAAAGCATCATCGTCCCGAAAATTTCCAATCTGCCGGTCCACGAGCCTCGGGCCCGGGCAATCGTGCGCTGGCTGGTGCGCAAGAACATCGTCGAAGAACAACTGACCACCTGCGGGCGCACCGGCAGTCGCATGGCCCACGCCATCGCCCCCGGTGCCCGCGACGTGGTGCTGCATCCCGACGCACTGCCGTTCGGCGAGCCGGTCAATGGCCTGGAGATCATCACCAAGCGCTGCATCTATACGCCGGCCAAGGGCTTTCTTGAAGAAGCCGGTTGCGCCGAGTGTCGCCGGGAGATTGGCGAAGCGCTGTTCGAAAGCCTGGAGGACTGGATGCCAGGGCGCACCGACAACTTCACCTGTCCCGAGTGCGGTCATGAAGATGACATCAATGGCTTTCTGTTCCTGCAGCCGTGCGGCTTTTCCAACCTGGGGTTCATCTTCAATAACTGGCTGGAGGCGGGGTTCAAGCAGGAATTCCTCGATGAATTCGCCGATTGGCTGGATCAGCCGGTGAGTTGGGTGAGGGTGGAGTTGTAATGTGAGGAAGCATGCAATCCCTGTGGCGAGGGAGCTTGCTCCCGCTGGGCTGCGAAGCGGCCCCAAGATGTCTGCGGCCGCTGCGCGACCGAGCGGGAGCAAGCTCCCTCGCCACGGGTTCGGTGTATGACCGGAGCGCAGTGATCAGCCCCGTCAATCACCCCGCCAATAATAGACAGAGTTTTACATTGAGCCAGACGGGGTGCATGAGTATAATGGCGCGCTTCCATTTTCCCGCTCGGGAGCCCCCGCGATGCTGCGTATCAGCCAAGAAGCTCTGACCTTCGACGACATTCTCCTAGTGCCCGGTTATTCCGAGGTACTGCCTAACGAAGTCAGTCTCAAAACCCGTCTCACCCGTGGCATCGAACTGAATATCCCCCTGGTTTCCGCTGCCATGGACACCGTGACCGAAGCCCGTCTGGCCATTGCCATGGCCCAGGAAGGCGGTATCGGTATCATCCACAAGAACATGACCATCGAACAGCAGGCCGCCGAAGTGCGCAAGGTCAAGCGGTTCGAGGCTGGCGTGGTCAAGGATCCGATCACCATCGAGGCTGACGCCACGGTCCGGGACCTGTTCGAACTGACCCGCATGCACAATATCTCTGGCGTTCCGGTGCTGCACGATGGCGACCTGGTCGGCATCGTCACCTCCCGCGACGTGCGTTTCGAGAACCGCCTGGATGCGTCCGTCCGCCAAGTGATGACGCCTAAAGAGCGCCTGGTCACGGTCAAGGAAGGCACCAGCAAGGACGACGTCCGCGAGTTGCTGCACAAGCACCGCATCGAGCGCGTGCTGATCGTCGATGACAAATTCGCCCTCAAGGGCATGATGACCGTCAACGACATCGAAAAAGCCAAGGCCTACCCGCTGGCGAGCAAGGACGACCAAGGTCGCCTGCGCGTCGGCGCCGCCGTCGGCACCGGCAAGGACACCGGTGACCGCGTCGCCGCCTTGGTCAATGCCGGCGTTGACGTGGTGGTGGTCGACACCGCCCATGGTCACTCCAAAGGCGTGATCGACCGCGTTCGCTGGGTCAAGCAGAACTTCCCTGACGTGCAGGTGATCGGTGGCAACATCGCCACCGGCGCAGCCGCCAAGGCCCTGGCCGACGCCGGCGCCGACGCCGTCAAGGTCGGTATCGGCCCTGGCTCGATCTGCACCACCCGCATCGTCGCAGGTGTCGGCGTGCCGCAGATCAGCGCCATCGCCAACGTCGCCGCTGCCCTTGAAGGCACTGGCGTGCCGTTGATCGCCGACGGCGGTATCCGTTTCTCCGGTGACCTGTCCAAGGCCATCGTTGCCGGTGCCTACTGCGTGATGATGGGTTCGATGTTCGCCGGTACCGAAGAAGCGCCGGGCGAGATCGAGCTGTTCCAGGGCCGTAGCTACAAGGCTTATCGCGGCATGGGTTCGCTGGGCGCCATGTCCCAGGCCCAGGGCTCTTCCGACCGTTACTTCCAGGACTCCTCCGCGGGTGCCGAGAAGCTGGTGCCGGAAGGTATCGAAGGTCGTGTGCCATACAAAGGCACCCTGAGCGCCATCATCCATCAACTGATGGGCGGCCTGCGTTCTTCCATGGGCTACACCGGCAGCGCCGACATCGAAGAGATGCGCACCAAGCCGGAATTCGTGCGCATCACCGGCGCCGGCATGGCCGAGTCCCATGTCCACGACGTGCAGATCACCAAGGAAGCGCCGAACTACCGTGTAGGTTAAGGCTTCCAGCAAAACGTTAATCACCGGGGCTGTTCATTCAGCCCCGAGTTGTTTCTGATTCACTACATGAGAATGAGTCATGGCCCTCGACATTCACGCTCACCGCATCCTGATCCTCGACTTCGGTTCCCAGTACACCCAACTGATCGCCCGCCGCGTGCGTGAGATCGGCGTGTACTGCGAGCTGCATCCGTTCGACATGGATGACGAAGCGATTCGCGAATTCGCTCCGAAAGGCGTCATCCTCGCCGGCGGCCCCGAGTCCGTGCACGAAGCCGACAGCCCGCGCTGCCCGCAAGCCGTGTTCGACCTGGGCGTGCCGGTCTTCGGTATCTGCTACGGCATGCAGACCATGGCTGAACAGCTGGGCGGCAAGGTCGAAGGTTCGGACCTGCGTGAGTTCGGTTACGCCCGCGTCGACGTGGTCGGCAAGAGCCGCCTGTTGGACGGTATCGAGGACCACGTCGACGCCGATGGCCTGTTCGGCCTGGACGTGTGGATGAGCCACGGTGACAAGGTCACCAAGATGCCGGAAGACTTCCACATCCTGGCCAGCACCCCGAGCTGCCCGATTGCCGGCATGTTCAACGATGACCGCCGCTACTACGGCGTGCAGTTCCACCCTGAAGTGACCCACACCAAGCAGGGCGGCCGGATCCTGTCGCGTTTTATCCTCGACATCTGCGGGTGCGAAGCCCTGTGGACCCCGTCGAAGATCGCTGAAGACGCCATCGCCCAGGTCCGCGCCCAGGTCGGCACCGACAACGTGCTGCTGGGCCTGTCCGGCGGCGTTGACTCCTCGGTGGTTGCCGCGCTGCTGCACAAGGCCATCGGCGACCAGCTGACCTGCGTGTTCGTCGACAACGGCCTGCTGCGCCTGCACGAAGGCGAGCAAGTGATGGCCATGTTCGCCGAGAACATGGGCGTCAAGGTGATCCGCGCCAACGCCGAAGAGCAGTTCCTGAACAACCTGGCCGGCGAGTCCGACCCGGAGAAGAAACGCAAGATCATCGGCCGCACCTTCATCGACGTGTTCGATGCCGAATCCTGCAAGCTGGACAACATCAAGTACCTGGCCCAGGGCACCATCTACCCCGACGTGATCGAGTCGGCCGGCGCCAAGAGCGGCAAGGCCCACGTGATCAAGTCCCACCACAACGTCGGTGGCCTGCCGGAAGAGATGAACCTCAAGCTGGTCGAGCCGCTGCGCGAACTGTTCAAGGACGAAGTGCGTCGCCTCGGCCTGGAACTGGGCCTGCCGTACGACATGGTCTACCGCCACCCATTCCCGGGCCCGGGCCTGGGCGTGCGGATCCTCGGTGAAGTGAAGAAGGAATACGCCGACCTGCTGCGTCGCGCCGACCACATCTTCATCGAAGAACTGCGCAAGGCCGACTGGTACCACAAGGTCAGCCAGGCGTTCGTGGTGTTCCAGCCGGTGAAATCGGTGGGCGTGGTCGGCGATGGCCGTCGCTACGCCTGGGTCGTCGCCCTGCGCGCCGTGGAAACCATCGACTTCATGACCGCGCGCTGGGCACACCTGCCGTACGAGCTGCTGGAGACTGTTTCCGGGCGGATCATCAATGAAATCGAAGGCATTTCTCGCGTGACGTATGACGTGTCGAGCAAGCCACCGGCGACGATTGAGTGGGAGTGATGGGGCGTCCGGCGCTGACCGGTAGCCTCTAGCAAGGAACACCCTGAAGCCCGCTTGATTGCGGGCTTTTGGCGCTTTGGGGTTCGGCACCTCCTTGTAGTCGGTCCGCGCCAGCACGCGGTCGGCTTCCAGATACTTCAGTTGCTGGATCAGCACTTTGTCACTGACGTGATGAGACTTGAAAGGCTCGCGTCATTGCCAGCCAAACACGCAACCGTGGCGAGGGAGCTTGCTCCCGCTGGGGTGCGAAGCGCCCCCAATTCAAGCGGGTAGGATCAACCTGACACACCGCGATGAGGGGTTGGGGCTGCTGTGCATCCCAGCGGGAGCAAGCTCCCTCGCCACAGGGATAGAGGCGGTTCCAAGCGGTCTGCGCCCATCCATGCCAAATTTCCTATTGTTGTCCCTGGCTTGCCCACGCTTGTCCTTCGCTCCCTGTTAGGGAATGTCGCCTGGCGGTTCAGTCACCTTTCGCTACGATTCCCCGCCTCATCGGGCACCGAGAAGTGCTTATCATCGGCCGGCGAAGCCCCGCGGGAATTTCGCCGGCATGCCTCGCGAAACGCTGTCGCATAACGATGCTGAGGAACAGAACAATGGAATATACCTTTACCTTGAAATACCAGCTTGCTGAAGATAACCGTGACCCGTATGGACTGGTCGAGCGATTGGGTGAAGCTGGCTGCGACGATGCGCTGGTAGGCATTGGTCGGTCTGGGCGGCTGGCGCTTGAATTCACTCGCGATGCTCCAGATGCAGCCAAGGCAGTGCTTAGCGCTCTGGGCGACGTCCGCCGCGCGGTGCCGTCGGCCAAACTGATTCATTCATGATGCAGTGGGCAACCCACGTCGGGAACTACTGAAGCACGCCCTGGCCGCCACTCAGGCGGCCACCGCCGATTTCACCGCCGCGCCACATCCGAAAAATAAAACTTATCCAGCGTATGCCGCGATTCGGTGTACTCGAACTGCCGGCCGTCCTGGAGAAAGGTCTGGTTACTCACCACGATGACATGGCTTTGGCCTTCGAGGTCCAAGTGCTGCTGGTCGTCCTTGCCGCAGCGGACCGCTTCGATGGTGCGCTGGGCGTAGGCGATTTGCAGTTGCAGGGTCTGTTCGATGAAAGCGTAGATCGACTGCACGGCGATGTCGCGGGTCAGGCCGGGGATCACGTCGCTGACGAAGTGGTTGATGTCCAGGATCACGCGCTTGCCGTCGATTCGCCGGACCCGCTTGATGCAGGTGACCTGGCTGCCGGCGGGGGCCTTGATGTGCTCGAGCAGCGCGCCTTCCAACGGTAACTGGCTGAACTCGACCACTTCGGTACTGACGTCATTGCCCAGGCGCGGGTAGGTCTCCTGGAAACTGACGATGCCGCCGAGCTGGAATTCGATGGGCTGGGTGGACAGCACGAAGGTGCCCTTGCCATGGATCTTCTGGGCGAAGCCGCGCTCCTGGAGTTGCTCGATGGCCTTGCGCACCGTGCCACGACTGGCCTGATAGCTGTCCATCAATTCGGTTTCGGAGGGCAGGCGGGCGCCTCGCTCCAGGCGTTCGGTGGTAATGCTGGTCAGCAGATCGTTGTAGATCTGGTTGTATTTGCTCATGGGGGGCTCTGTACCGCGCTGTTCACCGGGGCGGAACCTTACGGGCCAAGTGGGGGATTTGTCCATTCAGCTGTCACCGTTTGACCACAGGAGCGTAGGACGTTTCCGGGACAGTCGGGGGCTCATCATAAACAAAAACATAACTCGTCTGTACGAGTTGTTGATTTAACTCGTACAGACGAGTACTTTCTCTTCCACGTGCTGTCGACTCTCAATAACAAGAATGACGCGGAAGAAAAAAGCATGAGCCACGATTACTCCAGAATCGCCAGCGAGCTGCTGCACAGCTTGGGTGGCGTCGACAATATCGAGCAGGCCGCCCACTGCGTGACGCGCCTGCGCCTGTCCCTCAAGGACGCGGCCCGGGTGGACAGTGCCACGCTGAACCAGATCGACCTGGTCAAGGGCTCGTTTTTCACCGGAGGCCTGTTCCAGGTGGTCATTGGCCCCGGCGAGGTGGAAAAGGTCTACGCCGCCCTGCGCGAGCTGACCGGCCTGGCCGCCGCGACCATCGCCGACGTCAAGCGCCAGGGCGCGCAGAAGGGCAACGGCATGCAGCGCCTGGTGCGGGTGCTCTCCGATGTGTTCATGCCCATTCTGCCCGCCCTGGTGATCGCCGGCCTGCTGATGGGCGTCAACAACCTGCTGGGCGCCAAGGGCATGTTCATTGCCGGGCAGACGTTGCTCGATGCCTATCCGAACCTGGACGGCGTCTGGAGCCTGATCAACCTCATGGCCAACACCTCCTTCGTCTTTCTCCCGGCCTTGGTGGGCTGGTCGGCGGCCAAGCGTTTCGGCGGCAGCGAGATCCTTGGCATCGTGCTGGGCCTGATGCTCGTCCACCCGGACCTGCTCAACGCCTGGAACTACGGCAAGGCCGTGGCGGGACTGGACGGCCAGAGCCTGCCGTATTTCGATATCTTCGGCTGGTTCCGGATCGAGAAAGTCGGCTACCAAGGGCAGATCCTGCCGATCCTGCTGGCGGCCTATGTCATGAGCGTGATCGAGCGATGGTTGCGGGCCAGGGTGCCCAACGCCATCCAATTGCTGGTAATCCCCATTACCACCATCGTGATTACCGGGGTGCTGGCCCTCGCCATCATCGGTCCGGTCACCCGCCACCTGGGCATCCTGATCACCGAAGGCATGGTGGCGCTGTTCGACCTGGCACCGGTGATTGGCGGGGCGATCTTCGGCCTGCTTTATGCGCCGCTGGTGGTGACCGGCATGCACCACATGTTCCTGGCGGTGGACTTGCAATTGATCTCAACCCAGGGCGGCACCTTCATCTGGCCGATGATCGTCATGTCCAACCTGGCCCAGGGCAGCGCGGCGCTGGCGGTGTTCTACATGACCCGCAATGCGCGGGACAAGAGCATGGCGTCCACCTCGGCGATTTCCGCTTATTTCGGCATCACCGAACCGGCGATGTTCGGGGTCAACCTGCGCTACAAATTCCCCTTCTATTGCGCCCTGGCCGGCTCGGCCCTGGGCTGTATTTTCCTGTCGTTGAACAAGATCAAGGCCTCGGCGATTGGCGTGGGAGGCCTGCCGGGGTTCATTTCCATCGTGCCGGACTACATACCGATGTTCGTGGTCGGCATGGTCATCGCCATGAGCGTGCCCTTTGCCCTGACCTGCGCGTTGAGCATGAAGATCGTCCGGCCGGGCTATCGGGTGGCCTAAGCCCTGTGGGAGCCGGGCTCGCCCGCGATGAGGCCTGTGGGGCCGGTACAAAACAGACTGAAGGGAACGCACATGCAAGACTGGCAACGTTCGGTGATCTACCAGATCTACCCCAAGAGTTTCTACAGCCATGGCGGCCAGGCCACCGGTGATTTGCTGGGGGTAGTGGACAAGCTCGACTACTTGCACTGGCTGGGTGTGGACTACCTGTGGCTGACGCCGTTCCTGCGTTCGCCGCAACGGGACAATGGCTACGACATCAGCGACTACTACGCCATCGACCCCAGCTACGGCACCATGGCCGATTGCGAATTGTTGATCGCCGAGGCGCGCAAGCGCGGTATCAAGCTGATGCTCGACATCGTGGTCAATCACACCTCCATCGAGCACCCCTGGTTCCAGGCCGCCCGCAGCAGCCTCGACAACCCGTACCGCGATTTTTATATCTGGCGGGACCAGCCGAACACCTGGGAGTCCAAGTTCGGTGGCTCGGCCTGGGAGTACGAGGCCCAGACTGGCCAGTATTACCTGCACCTGTTCGACCATACCCAGGCCGACTTGAACTGGGACAACCCCCAGGTCCGCGCCGAAGTGTTCAAGATGATGCGTTTCTGGCGGGACAAGGGCGTGGGGGGCTTCCGTCTCGATGTGATCAACCTGATTTCCAAGCCGGCCGACTTTCCTGACGACCACACCGACGGCCGGCGTTTCTATACCGACGGTCCCAATGTGCATCGCTACTTGCAGGAAATGCACCGGGAAGTCTTCGAGGGTTTCGACCTGATCAACGTTGGCGAGATGTCGTCCACCAGCCTCGAGCACTGTGTTCGTTATTCATGCCCGGCTTCCCGCGAACTGTCGATGACCTTCAATTTCCATCACCTGAAGGTGGACTACCCGAACCTGCAAAAGTGGGTGCGGGCCGACTTCGACTTTCTCGAACTCAAACGCATCCTGTCCGACTGGCAGGTCGGCATGCAGGCCAGTGGCGGCTGGAATGCGCTGTTCTGGTGTAACCATGACCAGCCGCGAGTGGTGTCGCGGTTTGGCGACGACGGTGAGTACCGCGTGCCTTCGGCGAAGATGCTCGCCACGGCGTTGCATTTTCTCCAGGGCACGCCGTTCGTGTACCAGGGCGAGGAGCTGGGCATGACCAATCCGGGCTTCGATCACATCGAGCAATACCGCGATGTGGAAACCCTGAACATCTATCGCCTCAAGCGCAACGCCGGAGTTCCCGAAGCCGAGGCCATGGCGCCAATCATGCAGAAGTCCCGTGACAACGGGCGCACGCCAATGCAATGGAGCGCTGGGCCGAACGCGGGGTTCAGTCGGGTCGAACCCTGGATTGGCGTGCCTGCCAACGCCGCGTTCATCAACGTCGAGCAACAACAAAAAGACGCGACCTCGGTGCTGCATTACTACCGCGAGCTGATCGCCCTGCGTCGCAGCGAAGCCTTGATCCAGGACGGCGTCTATCGCTTGCTATTGCCCGAACATCCGCACGTGTGGGCCTACCTGCGCGAAGGGCAGGGGGAGCGCCTGCTGGTGGTCAGCCATTTTTATGGGGGCGACTGCGAGGTGGAGCTGCCCGAAGGGGTCCTCACCCAAGAGACGAAACAACGCTGGGTGATTGGCAACTACGAAGCGGGTGAACACCGATACCGACGGCTGCGCCTGCGGCCCTACGAGTCGTTCGTGCTGCACCTGAGCGACTGAATAAAAAACTTTCCCTGACCCAGGCAATGCCTGAAAGCGAACACGTTGCGCCAGACGCATCGTGGGCCCTTTGTCGCCGGCCAAACGGCAAACAAGGGGGGAAGTCATGGAGCAAACAACAATAAGAAACAATGGAGAGGCGTATGAAAACAATAATAAACCGTGGCCTGGCCGCGTCCTGTATCTGCCTGGCCCTGCCGTTTCCGGTTCAGGCGCTGGAGTTTTCCGGTTATTTGCGCAGTGGCGTCGGCAGCGCGACCAATGGCCGTTCCCAATCCTGTTTCCAGTTGCCTGGGGCGCAGACTAAATATCGGCTGGGCAACGAGTGCGAGCAGTACGGGGAGTTGGAGCTGCGCCAGGATCTGTTCATCCTCGACGATGGCTCGGTGTTGAGCGTGGACGGCATGGCGTCGCTGTACAACCGCTACGACCGCACGCCGACCTTCCAGGGTGAAAACGGGGCGGCGCGCATGCCGCAGATGTATGCCCAATGGTCGAACATGCCCAGCCTGAACGGCGGGTCGTTGTGGGCCGGCCGGCGGTATTACAAACGCAACGACATCCATATTTCGGATTTCTACTACTGGAACCAGAGCGCCACTGGTGGCGGGATCGAGGACGTGCTGATCGGCGGGCTGAAATACAGCTACGCCTTCTCGCGCAAGGACAACCTCTACCAGAAAGACCCGGTCAACCGGCATGACTTCAACGTCGCCGGGTTCAGGACCAACCCTGGCGGCGAGTTGGAATTTGGCTTGAGCTTCATCGACCGGGCGAACCGTCGTGACGCCCACCGCGGTTGGGCCTTGACCGCCCAGCATGTGCAACAGGACTTCCTGGGTGGCAAGAATAAACTGGCCTTGCAATACGGCGAGGGCCCCGGCACCGGGCTGGGTTATACCGGCGACACCGGGCTGGACGACGGCAACAAGAGCTATCGTCTGGTGGAGTTTTTCGATTGGCAGGTCACGCCGCGTTTCGGCGGGCAGGTGCAGGCGGTGTACCAGAAGGACATCCGCCCCGACGGCACCGACCAGGACTGGCTGTCATTGGGAGTTCGCCCGGCGTACGCCATCACCGATCAGTTCAAGCTGGTGGCCGAACTGGGCCACGACCAGGTGCAGGCCAACGATGGAACACGCAAGCTGAGCAAGTTCACCTTTGCCCCCACCTGGTCGCCCAAGGGCCCGGAATTCTGGGCGCGCCCGGAAATACGGCTCTATTACACCTACGCCAGTTGGAACGCGGCTGCCCAGCGTGCAGCCAATGAGTTGGCGGCCGGCTCGGCGCTGTCCGACACCGGTGCGTTTGGTGGGGCGCGGCATGGTTCCAACGTGGGCCTGCAGGTCGAATACTGGTGGAAATGACCCGTGCACGCGCGGGTCGCTGATCGGCGTACCCGCGATGCGAAAAAGAACAGACAGCAGCAGGTGAAGTCATGAACACAACGCAATCCTTGCAATTGCTCGCACCGCTGTCCGGGGTCTTGATGCCTTTGGACAGCGTGCCGGATCCGGTTTTCTCCAGCCGTGTGGTGGGGGATGGCATTTGTATCGATCCGACCTCGCAAACCCTTTGCGCGCCGCTGTCCGGTGTCGTCGGCACGCTCCAGGACAGCGCCCATGCGGTGAGTATCACCGCTGACAACGGTGTCCAGGTGCTGATGCATATCGGCCTGGACACGGTCAACCTGGCGGGCAAGGGGTTCACCTCGCGGGTGACCATGGGGCAACGGGTCGAGGCCGGTCAGCCGCTGATCGATTTCGATGCCGACTACATCGCCTTGCACGCGCGCAGTCTGTTGACGCTGATGCTGGTGGTCAGTGGCGAACCCTTCAGCCTGCTCGTGGACGAGGCCACTGGCATCGAGAGCGGCGTGCCGTTGTTGCAGGTGCGCTCAGATGAGCAGGGAGCGGCCGACGAGGCGCAGCCGGGCACGGTGCTGTTTTCCCGGCGGCTGGTCGTGCCCAATGAAAGTGGCCTGCACGCCCGTCCTGCCGCGGTGTTCGCCCAGGCGGCCAAGGGCTTCGACGCCCATATCCAACTGCATAAGCAGCAAGCCAGCGCCAACGCCAAATCCCTGGTGGCGATCATGGCGTTGCAGACGGCCAAGGGCGACAGTGTGCAGATCAGCGCCGCCGGTGCCCAGGCTGGGCAGGCCATCGAAGCGCTGGAACAAATGCTGCTGTCAGGGTGCGGCGAAACAGTGCAAGCGCCGCTAACACTGGAGCCGATCACCGCCATCGAACCCTCGATGCCCGGCCGGCTGCGGGGTGTCTGCGCATCGCCCGGCTCGGCGTTTGGTGAAGTGGTCCAGATCGCTTCCCAGGTCTTGGACATCGAGGTGGCGGGCGTCGGCATCGAGGCCGAGCAGGCGGCCCTGGATCAAGCACTGGAGCAGGCGACGCAAGCCTTGAAAGCATTACAGGGCGAGGCGGCAGGCAGCGTCCAGGCACAGATTTTTCGTGCCCATCAAGAATTGCTCGAAGACCCCACCTTGCTGGAGCAGGCCCAAGCCTTGATCGCCGCGGGCAAGAGCGCGGCCTTCGCCTGGAAAACCGCTACCGAGGCAAGCGCCGCGCTGTTCCTGCAATTGGGCAGCGCTCTGCTGGCCGAGCGCGCAACGGACCTGGCCGATGTCGGGCAGCGGGTACTCAAATTGATCCTGGGCGTGCAGGACAACGCCTGGAACCTGCCCGAACAGGCGATTCTGGTGGCCGAGCAATTGACGCCCTCCCAGACCGCCAGCCTCGACACCTCACGCATCGCCGGGTTTGTCACCGTGGGCGGCGGCGCCACCAGCCATGTCGCGATCCTGGCCCGTGCGCTGGGCCTGCCCTCGTTGTGTGGCGTGGCGCAAGACGTATTGGCCCTGGAGAACGGCACTCGGGTACTGCTGGACGCTGATAGCGGTGAACTGCACGTGAACCCGGATCAAGCCTTGATCGAGCAACGCCAGGCCGCGGCTGAGCGGCAGCGCCAGCGACATCAGCGAGACCTGGAGCAGTCGGCCCTGGCGGCTCGTACCCTGGACGGCCATCGAGTCGAGGTCAGTGCCAATGTCGGGTCGCTGCGAGACGTGGAGCAGGCCATGGCCCTTGGAGGCGAAGGTGTGGGACTGTTGCGCTCCGAACTGCTCTACCTGGATCGCGCCCACCCACCTGGCCACGACGAGCAAGCGACCCTGTACAGCGCCGTCGCCCGGGTTCTCGGACCTGAGCGCAACCTGGTGGTTCGCACCCTCGACGTGGGTGGGGACAAGCCGCTGGCTTACGTGCCGATGGCGCATGAGGCCAATCCATTCCTGGGCATGCGCGGCATTCGCTTGTGCCTGGAGCGACCCCAGTTATTGCGCGAACAATTCCGGGCAATGCTCGCCTGTTCGGGGTTGGCACGGCTGCACATCATGTTGCCCATGGTCACGCACCTGGCGGAGCTGCGCCTGGCGCGGCAGATGCTGGATGAGGAGGTCCGTCAGTTGGGACTCACGCAGGCGCCGAAGCTGGGCATCATGATCGAAGTGCCGGCGGCGGCGCTGATGGCCGATCTGTTTGCCCCTGAGGTGGATTTCTTTTCCATCGGCACCAACGACCTGACCCAATACACCCTGGCCATGGACCGTGACCATCCACGTTTGGCCAGCCAGGCCGACAGCCTGCACCCCTCGGTGTTGCGCCTGATCGCCCGTACGGTCGAGGCCGCTCGCGCCCATGGCAAATGGGTCGGAGTGTGTGGCGCGCTGGCCTCGGAACCCCTGGCGGTGCCGCTGTTGTTGGGGTTGGGCGTGGACGAGTTGTCAGTCAGTGTGCCGCTGATTCCGGCGATCAAGGCCTGCGTGCGTGAATGGAACCTGAGCGAGTGCCGAACGCTGGCCCAAGAGGCCTTGGGCCAGGACAGCGCGGAGCAGGTGCGTGACCTCCTGCGTAGTTACTCATCCACGGCCAACCCGGCCACCCTGGCCATGGAGCATTGAGCATGTTCGACAAACTACAACAGGCCTTCTGGAAAGCACTGACCCCGGACCTGGTACCCGAAGAGCCCAATCGACCGGCAGCGATTGAAGGGCTGGCGCCGGCCATCATTGCCGGGTTGGGTGGCGCGGCAAACCTCAAGTCCCATCAGCCCGTGGCGTTGACGCGGCTGCGGGTGGAATTGCGGGATGTGGCACGGATAGACCGGGTCGGGTTGAGCGAGGCCGGTGTGACGGGCGTGATGACGCTCGACAACGGCGTGGTGCATCTGATTACCGGCTTGCCGGGCTAGTTGTCGGGGGCTGCTGCGCCCGAAGCGTCGGACCGGCCCAGCGGGAGCAAGCTCCCTCGCCACAAAAGCGGTTCGGCGTGGAAACCCTCGGTGTTTGCAATGATGGGATCTGGAAGGCATACCTCATCGCCCCATCAACGCCCAAAACCGTGGCGAGGGAGCTTGCTCCCGCTGGGGTGCGAAGCGCCCCCAATCCAAACAGGCTAAATCAATCTGGCACACCGCAATGATGATTTTGGGCTGCTGCGCAGCCCAGTGAAAGCCACAAAAGCGCTTCGGCACGAGGGAGATCGGTGGGAGTTCCTCACGCGTTCTATACTCCTGGCAGCCATTGCGGTGGCAAGCACATCGCAATAAGGAGCCGCCATGAATGACACTCAAAAACTCGCCGCCTTGCGCATCGTTTTGATCGTGGTCGGTCTGATCGCCGTCTTCGCGATCTGGCCATTGATGCTCCTATGGCCGTCCGGCTGGGCGTGGCATAGCGGCCATTCCGATTATCCGCTGATGATCGTCGGTATTTACGCAACGCTCGGCGTGTTCCTGCTGACGGCGTCCCGCGAGCCGATGAAGCACCTGAGCCTGATCGGGTTCACCGTGTGGTCGAGCGTCGTGCACGGCGCAATCATGGCTGTTCAGTCGTTTGGCGTCGGGATGGATGGGGCGTCTCACTACGGTCATTTGCTCGGCGATGTGCCGGCCTTGTTCATCGTCGCGGCGGCGTTGGCTTTTTTTACGCCGCGTGGTGTAAAAACACACTGAACGCTCGATCCGTTCTCCTGTCGGGAAAATGCTGTGGAATAACGTCCACACGTTTTTTTCATCTTGGTTTCCTTACCGTTTCTCATCTGCGGGTGTATCGTATTCGCCTTTTGCGGGCCCAACGGTTCGCGCGGATTCAATAGGTGGTTGCGTTCATGTCCTTTACCCGTCGCCAAATACTCGGTGGCCTGGCCGGTCTTGTTGTCGTTGGTGTGGGTGCAGGCGGCGCGTCGCGGTATTGGCTGGGGAAGATGGCTGATGCCGAGGCCGGTCACGACTATGAATTGATCGCCGCGCCCTTGGATGTGGAGCTGGTGGCCGGGCACAAGACCCAGGCCTGGGCGTTTGGCCCCTCGGCACCGGGTACCGAGTTGCGGGTGCGCCAGGGCGAATGGTTGCGGGTTCGTTTCATCAACCATCTGCCGGTCGCCACCACCATTCATTGGCACGGCATCCGTTTGCCGCTGGAGATGGACGGCGTGCCCTATGTCTCGCAACTGCCGGTGCTGCCGGGCGAGTACTTCGATTACAAATTCCGTGTGCCGGACGCCGGCAGCTATTGGTATCACCCCCACGTCAACAGCAGCGAAGAACTCGGGCGTGGGCTGGTGGGGCCGTTGATCATCGAAGAGCGCGAGCCCACCGGTTTCAAATACGAGCAGACCCTGAGCCTCAAGAGCTGGCATGTGGATGAGCAGGGCGAGTTTGTCGCGTTCAGCATTCCTCGCGAGGCGGCCCGTGGCGGCACGGCCGGACGGCTGTCGACCATCAACGGCGTGCCACAGGCGGTGATCGATCTGCCGGCCGGGCAGATCACCCGGGTGCGTTTGCTCAACCTCGACAACACCCTGACGTACCGCATCAACATCCCCGGTGCTGAAGCGCAGATCTATGCGCTGGATGGCAACCCCATCGAACCGCGCCCGTTGGGCAAGGAATACTGGCTGGGGCCAGGCATGCGCATTTGCCTGGCGATCAAGGCACCGCCGGCTGGCGAGGCGTTATCGCTGCGCAACGGCCCGGTGCGCCTGGGTACGCTGCGTTCGGTGCCCAACAATGACGCGCCGACCCCATGGCCGCCAGCATTGCCGCCCAACCCGGTGGCCGAGCCGGACCTGGCCAATGCCGAGAGACTCAACTTCAATTTCGAATGGGTCGGCTCGGTGTCGGTGAATGTCGACAACGGCAAACCGCCAAGCCTGTGGCAAATCAACGGCAAGGCTTGGGACATCACCGACAAGACCTGCGCCGACCGGCCGATCGCCACGCTGAAGAAAGGCCAGAGCTACATTTTCGAATTGAAGAACATGACCCAGTACCAGCACCCGATCCATTTGCACGGCATGAGCTTCAAGGTGATTGCGTCGAACCGGCACAAGGTCGTGCCGTATTTCACCGATACCTACCTGCTGGGCAAGAACGAGCGGGCGCAGGTGGCGCTGGTGGCGGATAATCCAGGCGTGTGGATGTTCCACTGCCATGTGATCGACCACATGGAAACCGGCCTGATGGCCGCCATCGAGGTGGCGTGATGCGCCAGATTCGCCCCGCCAAGATCATCGACCGCAGCCGTGACCAGGACTTCATGCGCGAAGCCCTGGCCCTTGCCGCACAAGGCGCCGCCCTGGGCGAAGTGCCGGTGGGCGCAGTGCTGGTGCAGGACGGTGAAATCATTGGGCGCGGCTTCAATTGCCCGATCAGTGGTCACGACCCCAGCGCCCACGCCGAAATGGTCGCGATCCGCGCCGCCGCCCAGGCCGTGAGCAACTATCGCCTGCCCGGCAGCACGCTGTACGTGACGCTGGAACCGTGCAGCATGTGCGCCGGCTTGATCGTCCATTCACGCATCGCCCGGGTTGTCTATGGCGCCCTGGAGCCCAAGGCCGGCATCGTGCAGAGCCAGGGGCAGTTCTTCAGCCAGGGCTTCCTGAACCATCGGGTGCTGTTCGAGGGCGGGGTGTTGGCTGAGGAGTGCAGTACGGTGCTTAGCGAGTTCTTCAAGGCCCGAAGAGCCAAACCTTCAGACTGAACACTGACCCCCTGTGGGAGCGAGCTTGCTCGCGATAGCGGTCTGTCAGGCGACATCTCTGTTGAATGTCAGGTCGCCATCGCGAGCAAGCTCGCTCCCACAAGGGTTTTGTGGTGCTTGGACTGGTTATTTACGCGCCACAATCACCGCCCGCATCGGCGCAGGCAGCCCTTCGATGGTCTTGCTGTGGTCGGCGGGGTCGAGGAAGTCGCTCAGGGACTGATATTTCATCCATTCGGTGCTGCGCTGTTCTTCCACGGTCGTCAGGCTCACGTCCACGCAACGCACATCGCTGAACCCGGCGCGGCGCAGCCAGCGTTCCAGGGCCGGGACCGACGGCAGGAACCACACGTTGCGCATCTGCGCGTAGCGGTCTTCGGGCACCAGCACCTGGTGTTCGTCGCCTTCGATCACCAAGGTTTCCAGCACCAGTTCACCGCCCTTGACCAGGCAATCCTTCAAGGCCAGCAAGTGTTCGATCGGCGAGCGACGGTGGTAGAACACGCCCATGGAAAACACGGTGTCGAAGCCTTCCAGTTCCGCTGGCAGGGCCTCGAAGGGGAACGGCAGATGCCAGGCGTTGGGCTGCGACAGGTAGCGCTGCACCGCCTGGAACTGGCAGAAGAACAGCCAGTTGGGATCAACGCCGATCACCGTGTCAGCCCCGGCGCCGAGCATGCGCCACATGTAGTAGCCGTTGCCGCAGCCCACATCGAGAATGCGCTTGCCCTTGAGGTCCAAGTGCGGGGCCACCCGCGACCACTTCCAGTCCGAGCGCCATTCAGTGTCCACGTGCACGCCGAACAGGTCGAACGGCCCTTTGCGCCAGGGTGACAGGCCCATCAGCGCGGTACGCATTTGCCCACGGGTTTCGTCGGAGCAATCAGCGTCGAGCGTCAGGCCGTTCAGCAGGTCGACGGTGGTGGGTTGCAAGACCGGCAGCGCATCGAGCGCGCTTTGCCAGCGCTCCAGGTCGCCGTGGCCCTTTTCCATCTTGCTGTCGAGTTGCGTCTGCAGCGTCGCGGCCCAATCGGCCAGGGGCGTGCCGGCCAGATGGCGGGCGAGGGGGGACAGATCGATCATGGCAGGGCAATCAACGAGGCGAAGTTAAGACACTGGAACCACGGCACGACTTTCGAGAACCCGGCCGCCAAGAGGCGCTCGCGGTGTTCTTCGAGGCTGTCGGGCTTCATGACGTTTTCGATGGCGCTGCGTTTCTGGGCAATTTCCAGTTCGCTGTAGCCGTTGGCGCGCTTGAACGCCACGTGCAGGTCGGTGAGCAGGGCGTGTTCCTCGGCGTCGTTGAAGCGTAGCTTTTCCGAGAGGATCAGGGCTCCGCCCGACAGCAAGGACTGGCGAATGCGGCTCAACAGTGCGGTGCGTTGGTCCGGCGCGATGAATTGCAGGGTGAAATTCAGCGCCACCACCGAGGCCGGCTGGAACGCCAGGGCGAGGATGTCGCCTTCGATCACTTCCACCGGCAGCAGCTCTTGGAACATCGAGTCCTGGCCGTTGAGGTATTCACGGCAGCGTTCGACCATCGCCGCCGAGTTATCCACCGCGATCACCCGGCAACCGTCGGTGCGCACATGACGGCGCAGGGCCTGGGTCACGGCGCCCAGGGACGAGCCAAGGTCGTAGAGCACGCTATTGGGCTGGGCGAATTGCGCGGCGAGCACGCCGAGGTTTTCGACGATGGTCGGGTAACCCGGCACGGAACGCTTGATCATGTCCGGGAACACCCGCACCACGTCCTCGTTGAAGGCGAAGTCCGGCACTTGGGCCAGGGGTTGGGCGAATAGACGATCGGGGTCTTTGCTCACGGCGGTTCCAGCGGCATGGGTGGTGAAAAGGCCGGCATTTTAACCAAAAAACCTGTGGGAGCGAGCTTGCTCGCGATAGCGGACAGTCAGTTGATAAAGGTGCTGACTGACCCACCGCTATCGCGAGCAAGCTCGCTCCCACATTTTGATCTCTGTTTAACGATGTTTTTGCGGGAACGCCGACGCGGTGATGCCCCATTGCCCCAGCCAGTAACTGATGATGATCAGGTAAGGCGCGGCATGGAAGGGCTGCACGAACCGGTTGATGCCGATCAGGCTGTCGGAAAGCACAAAGGCCAGCGCCCCGGCGGCGGCCAGCCAGGCCGAACGCTTGGGTACATCGGTGCCCAATCTTGCCAACGCTCGCCAGAGCATGGCGCTGATGGCCAAACCATAAACCACCACCGGCACCAGCAACGGCCCGAGACCGCTCGACACCAGGATCCCCAACAGCACCGCGCCGATGCCCAAGGCCAGGGCCAACGGCCGCAGTGCCGGGCGGCGACAGTCGCTGAGGTAGGCTTTCAGGTAGGCCAGGTGTGCCAGCAGAAACGCGCCGAGGCCGAACACGAACAGATCCCCCGGCCAGGCCAGCAGCACATCGCCCACCAGGGAAAAAATCAGCCCGAGGCTGATCCAGCGTCGATAGTCGCCGGGCGGCGCATCGTGCAGCCAGCCGAGCAGGGCCAGCACCGGCATGGGCTTGACCAGCAGGCACAGCAACGTGGCATGCATGGCCAAGCCGTACAGGTAGGTGGCCGCACCCATCAGTGCGAGGATCAGCCAGCCCACGGTCAGTTCACCGCAATGGCGCAGTCAAAGGTTTCCACCGGCGGCACTTCCGGTGCCCAGGGCTGTTGATAAGTCAGGCGCAAGCGCCCGGTGCCGGCGTTGAACGCCTGGAAGCGCCAGGTCGAGACACCGGCAGCGCCAACGATGCCGGCGTCTTCCGGGTTGCGATAGACCTCCGGCCCGAGGCCTTTCAACACACCGCCGGCCGAATCCTGGATCGCCCAGCGGTAACCGGTGCTGGGGTTGCTGGGCAGGCTCAGGATCAGGTTTTGTCCGTTGTTGAGCCGGACCGGGCACTGGCTCAGTTTTTCCACGGTCACGTTGTGGCTGGTTTGCGTGGCGCAGGCGCTCAGCAGCGCGAGGCTGAGGGGGACGAGCAGGCGAGTGAGGGACATAAGGGCTCCGGCATTCACGACGAACGGCGAGCATAACCGAAGATGCTACTGGGTGTGTCAGCTGGAGAAGTGTTGTTTGTGAGGGCCTCATCGCGAGCAGGCTCGCTCCCACAGGGGATTTGTGGTGTTCACAGCATTTGTGATCCACACCGAACCCTGTGGGAGCGAGCTTGCTCGCGATGAGGCCAGTCCAGCCGCTACAGGAACATCAGAACAACACCTTCGCCACATCCGCAAACCGCTTGGCAAAGTGCACCGTCACGCCTTCCTTGAGGTAGTCCGGCAGTTCTTCGAAATTGCCCCGGTTGGCTTCCGGCAGGATCAGTTCGTTGATCTTCTGCCGGCGCGCCGCGATGACCTTCTCGCGCACGCCACCAATGGGCAGGACATGCCCGGTGAGGGTCAGTTCGCCGGTCATGGCCACGCCTTTTTTCGGCGGCTGGTTGCGAGCCAGGGACAGCAAGGCGCTGGCCATGGTGACGCCGGCGCTCGGGCCGTCCTTGGGCGTGGCGCCTTCCGGCACGTGCAGGTGAACGAAGGCCTCGTCGAAGAACTTCGGATCGCCGCCAAATTGCTTCAGGTGCGAACTGACGTAGCTGTGGGCGATTTCCGCCGACTCCTTCATCACCTCGCCCAGTTGCCCGGTCAGCTTGAAGCCGCGATTGAGGGTGTGGATGCGCGTCGCTTCGATCGGCAAGGTCGCGCCGCCCATGCTGGTCCAGGCCAGGCCGGTGATCACCCCGACGCCGGACAGTACCTGTTCGTTGCGGAACACCGGTTTGCCCAGGGATGCCTCAAGATCCTTCGGCCCGAGCTTGATCACCGCTTTTGGCTCTTCGATCAGCTTCATCACCGCCTTGCGCACCAGTTTGCCCAGCTGTTTCTCCAGCTGGCGCACCCCGGCCTCGCGGGCGTAACCGTCGATCAGGGCCTTGAGGGCGCTGTCGTTGATGCTCAGGCTGCCCTTGGACACGCCGGCCTTGGCCAGTTGCTTGGGCCACAGGTGGCGCTTGGCGATGGCGACTTTTTCTTCGGTGATGTAGCCCGACAGGCGGATCACTTCCATCCGGTCCAGCAGCGGCCCGGGGATCGAGTCCAGGGTGTTGGCGGTGCACACGAAGAGCACTTTCGACAGGTCCAGGCGCAGGTCCAGGTAGTGGTCGAGGAATTCGACGTTCTGTTCCGGGTCGAGGGTCTCCAGCAAGGCCGAGGCCGGATCGCCCTGGTAGCTCTGGCCCATCTTGTCGATTTCGTCGAGCATGATCACCGGGTTCATCACTTCGACATCCTTGAGCGCCTGCACCAGTTTGCCCGGCTGGGCACCGATGTAAGTGCGCCGATGGCCCTTGATCTCGGCTTCATCGCGCATGCCGCCGACACTGAAGCGGTAGAATGGCCGGCCCAGGGACTCGGCGATGGATTTGCCGACACTGGTCTTGCCCACGCCCGGCGGGCCCACCAGCAGCACGATGGAACCACTGATTTCGCCTTTATAGGCACCGACGGCGAGGAATTCGAGGATGCGGTCCTTGATGTCGTCCAGGCCGGCGTGGTGCTGGTCGAGCACCTTGCGCGCATGCTTGAGGTCGAGTTTGTCCTGGCCATACACGCCCCACGGCACCGACGTCGCCCAATCCAGGTAATTGCGGGTGACGGCGTATTCCGGCGAGCCGGTTTCCAGGATCGAGAGTTTGTTCATCTCCTCTTCGATACGCTTTTGCGCCTGGGCCGACAACACCTTGCCTTCCAGCCGCTGCTCGAACTGCTCGAGGTCGGCGCTGCGGTCGTCCTTGGTCAGCCCCAGTTCCTGCTGGATGACCTTGAGCTGCTCCTTTAGGAAGAACTGGCGCTGATGTTCGCCGATCTTGTTATTGACCTCGGCGGAAATCTCTTTCTGCAACCGCGCCACTTCGACTTCCTTGCGCAGCATCGGCAGCACTTTCTCCATGCGCTTGAGCATGGGCACGCAATCGAGCACTTCCTGCAGTTCATTGCCGGTGGCGGAGGTGAGCGCGGCGGCAAAGTCGGTGAGTGGCGAAGGGTCGTTGGGGCTGAAGCGGTTGAGGTAGTTCTTCAGCTCTTCGCTGTACAGCGGATTGAGCGGCAGCAGTTCCTTGATCGCATTGATCAGCGCCATGCCGTAGGCCTTGACCTCGTCGGTCGGCTCGCTCGGCTGGTGCGGGTATTCGACCTCCACCAGGTACGGTGGGCGATGGTGCTTGAGCCAGGTGCGGATGCGCACGCGGGTCAGGCCCTGGGCGACAAACTGCAATTTGCCGGCTTCCCGGCTGGCGTGGTGCACCTTCACCAGCGTGCCGTACAGCGGCAGCTTCGAGGTGTCGAAATGACGCGGGTCTTCCTGGGGTGTGTCCATGAAGAACAGCGCCAGGGAATGATGTTCGGACTTGGCCACCAATTCCAGGGTTTCGGCCCACGGTTCTTCGTTGACGATGACCGGCAGCACCTGGGCCGGGAAGAAGGGACGATTGTGGATGGGGATGATATAGACCTTGTCCGGCAGGTTCTGGCCGGGCAGGGCCAGGCCGGTACCGGAGGAGGTGTGTTCGACGTGTTCGGAGTCAGCGTATTCGTGAGTGGCTTCAGTAGAGTGCTGGTCGCTCATGGGGCACCTGCGCAATGGGGTATGGGTCTTAGATGGGGCAGGTGGGGGGTGGTTTCAATGGTGGGGGATTGTTAACGGTTATTTCATTGGTGGCCGTTCAGGCTGGCGACAGGTTGGCGTGGCGAGGCGCGGAGCCTCGCCACGGGCCCGGCCTAGGCGACCCGATTCAAGTCGTTATGGCGAGTTTCCTTCAAGCACAACACCGCGATGACGCTGAGCAGCGCGGCCGCTGAAACATAGCCCCCGACATAACTCAAGCCGCCCATCGCCACCAGTTTCTGGGCGAAAAATGGCGCGGCCGAGGCACCGACGATGCCGCCCAGGTTGTAGGCCGCCGAGGCGCCGGTGTAGCGCACATGAGTCGGAAACAGTTCCGGCAGCAAGGCACCCATGGGGGCGAAGGTCACCCCCATCAGGAACAGCTCGATGCACAGGAACAACGCCACGCCGCCCGTGGAACCGTGGGTCAGCAAGGGTTCCATGAGGAAGCCCGAGGCAATCGCCAGCAGGCCGCCAATGATCAGGATCGGTTTGCGGCCGTAGCGGTCGCTGGCCCAGGCGGACAACGGGGTCGCAGCGGCCATGAACAGCACGGCAAAGCACAACAGGCCCAGGAATGTTTCGCGACTGTAGCCGAGGGTGGACACGCCGTAGCTCAGGGAGAATACCGTCGAGATGTAGAACAGCGCGTAACACACCACCATCGCCGCCGCGCCCAGCAACGTTGGCGCCCAGTACTGGCTGAACAGCTCGACCAGCGGCACCTTGACTCGCTCCTGGCGGGCCACGGCATTGGCGAACACCGGGGTTTCGTGGAGCTTGAGGCGCACGTAGAGACCGACGATCACCAGCACGGCGCTGAGCAGGAACGGAATTCGCCAGCCCCAGGAGCGGAATTGCTCGTCGTCCAGGCTCATGGCCAGGGTCAGGAACAAGCCGTTGGCCGCCAGGAAACCGATGGAGGGCCCCAGTTGGGGGAACATGCCGAACCAGGCACGCTTGCCTTTAGGAGCGTTCTCGGTGGCAAGCAGAGCCGCGCCGCCCCATTCGCCACCCAACCCCAGGCCTTGGCCAAAACGCAGCACGCACAACAGGATCGGCGCCCAGGCGCCAATACTGGCATAGCCGGGCAACACGCCGATGAGCGTGGTGCACACGCCCATCAACAACAGGGACGCCACCAGTGTGGACTTGCGCCCGATCCGGTCGCCGAAATGGCCGAACAGCGCCGAACCCAGCGGACGGGCGAGGAAGGCGATGCCGAACGTCAGGAAGGACGACAGCATCTGTGCCGTGCCTGAGGTTTGCGGAAAGAACACTGGCCCGATCACCAGGGCCGCAGCCGTGGCGTAGACGTAGAAATCGTAGAACTCGATGGCGGTGCCGATGAAACTCGCGGTCGCCACGCGAGTGGCCGAGTTGGTCGGCTGGGCAGTCACTGCCTCGTTGCAGGTAGCGGTCGTCATGCGGTTATCCCTGACAGTCATATGCTCCGTTGGAGCGAATTATTATGGTCGAACCCCCAGGGATGTGGGCGGGTATCCCGTCGCTGTTTCGGGTATGAACAGCCCCAGGGGTGCTGCGGATCTTGTCGATGGTCTGGCCGGAACCAGCCAAGTGCGGGGTAGGCACGGGGTTCGGGCGGGGCTGGGTAAGCGGGTTGAGTATAGGAAGGGGGCTAATGAATCAACAAGTGAGCCCGCACACAATATTGAGGCGTGCGCCGAGCTTTTTGTGGCGAGGGGATTTATCCCCGTTGGGCTGCGCAGCAGCCCCAAATACAGTCAACTCAATTTGCCTGGCATACCGAGCTGTCGGGTTTTGGGGCCGCTGCGCGACCCAGCGGGGATAAATCCCCTCGCCACAAGGGCTATCAGGTCCAGACAGGGATTCAGGAAACAGCAGGCACCGAGCTGTTATGCCACGCCAGCACCTGGCTGACGCGGTTGTCCACGGTCTCGATGATTTCCAGCCGATAACGGCCGATCTTCAGGCAGACCGGACTTTCGGGAATGGTTTCCAAGGCTTCGGTCACCAACCCATTGAGGGTCTTGGGGCCGTCGCAAGGCAGGTGCCAGCCCAGGGTCCTGTTCAATTCGCGGATCGATGCCGCGCCATCGATCATCAGGCGGCCGTCGGGCTGGGGATGAACGTGGGGATTGTCGAGGCTGTGCTCGCTCTCGAATTCGCCGACGATTTCTTCGAGGATATCTTCCAGGGTGACAATACCCAGCACTTCACCGTATTCGTCCACCACCATGCCCAGGCGCCGCTGCTGCTTGTGGAAATTCAACAGTTGCAGCTGCAGTGGCGTGCTTTCGGGCACGAAGTAAGGCTCGTGGGAAGCCGTCAGCAGCGCTTCCTTGGTCAGGCTCGCGTCCGCCAGCAAATGACGGATCTGGCGGGTGTTGAGCACCGCTTCGACCTGGTTGATGTCGCTGTGGAACATCGGCAGGCGGGTACGCCGGTTCAGGCGCAGCTGTTCGATGATGTCGCCGATGGGGTCGTCGAGGTTGATCCCATCGACCTCGCTACGGGGTACGAGGATATCGTTGACGGTGATGTTGTCCAGGGCGTGGATGCCGGAAATCGGATGCAGCCGGCCGCTGCCGTGCTCGGATTCCTGCTCGCTACGCGGTGGCGCGGGCATTTCGTCGTCGCTCTGCTGCACCATGCCGGGCTTGCGAGCGAAGGGGCGCAGCAACAACTGGCTGGCGCCATTCAACAGCCAGGCAAACGGGTAGAGGATCTTCAGCGGGATGCCCAGCAAGGTGTTGCCCAATGCCAGCACCGCGTCGGGCTGACGGCTGGCCAGGGTGCGCGGCAGGTAGTCGGCGAACACCAGCAGGGCGGCGCTGGTGCCGAGCCAGGCGACCCACGGGCCGTTTTCCAGCCAGGTAAAAACGGCCAGCAACGTGCCGATGACCACGGCCAAGGCGCGACAAAGGGTATTGCACAGGATCAGGCTGGCCAGCGGGAAGGTCAGCGCCGCCAGCGGTTTGTCACTGGCGCGCGAGGCTGTGCGCTGGGCCAGCAGGTATTGCTGGGCGGCTTCGATGGCCGTGAACAGGGCCGACCAGAGGATCAGCACCACCAGCACGGCGAACAACGGCGCTACGGGCAACGTATCCATCAGGGCCGTCCGTCAGATATGCAGGATGTATTCACGAACCAGCTTGCTACCGAAGTACGCCAGCATCAGCAGGCAGAAACCGGCCAGGGTCCAGCGAATCGCTTTGTGTCCACGCCAGCCGAGGCGGTTGCGGCCCCACAGCAGCACGCTGAACACGACCCACGCCAGGCACGCCAGCAGGGTCTTGTGTACCAGGTGCTGGGCGAACAGGTTCTCGACGAACAACCAGCCGGAGATCAGCGACAGGGACAATAGGGTCCAGCCGGCCCAGAGGAAGCCGAACAACAGGCTTTCCATGGTTTGCAGCGGCGGGAAGTTGCGGATCAGTCCGGACGGGTGCTTGTGCTTGAGCTGGTGATCCTGCACCAGCAGCAACAAGGCCTGGAACACGGCGATGGTGAACAGGCCGTAGGCGAGGATCGACAGCAGGATGTGGGCGAGGATGCCTGGCTCTTCGTCGATGATCTGCACGGTCCCCGACGGCGCGAACTGCGCCAGCAGCACCGTGGCCAGCCCCAGCGGGAACAGCAGCACCAACAGGTTCTCCACCGGGATGCGCGAGCAGGCCAGCAGCGTCAGGGCGATCACGGCGACGGCGATCAGGCTGGCGGCGTTGAAGAAATCCAGGCCCAGGCCGATCGGCGTCATCAGGTGGGTATAAAGGCTGGCCGCGTGGCCGAGCACGGCCAGCACGCCAAGCGTGACCAGCAGGCGTTTGTTCGCCTTGGCGCCGGTGGCCAGGCGTGTGCCTTGATAGAGGGTCGCAGCGGCATAAAGACAAGCGGCGGCGAGGGTGGCAAGCAAGCTGGGTGACAAGGGGAGCATAAATCCTGTTAGGCAAGCCCGAAAGGCGCTGAGTTTGGCATAGAACCCCCTCGACACGAAAGACCACTGCAAGGTGTACGCCGCACGCTTCTTCGCTATAATCCGCGACCTGCCCACGCCGCAGGCTCGCCGAGCACATTTTTCACGGTCTGGGCCGCCATTATCCCGGTCTCATCTGGGCCTGAAAGGATCGCGCATGTTTGAAAACCTAACCGACCGTCTCTCGCAGACGCTGCGCCATGTCACCGGCAAGGCGAAACTGACCGAGGACAACATCAAAGACACCCTGCGCGAAGTGCGCATGGCGTTGCTCGAAGCCGACGTCGCCCTGCCGGTGGTCAAGGACTTCGTCAATTCGGTCAAGGAACGCGCCGTCGGCACCGAAGTGTCGCGCAGCCTGACGCCGGGCCAGGCGTTCGTGAAGATCGTCCAGGCCGAGCTCGAAAGCCTGATGGGCGCCGCCAACGAAGACCTGAACCTCAGCGCCGTACCGCCAGCGGTGGTGCTGATGGCCGGCCTGCAGGGCGCGGGCAAGACCACGACAGCCGGCAAGCTGGCGCGCTTCCTTAAAGAGCGCAAGAAGAAGTCGGTGATGGTGGTGTCGGCGGACATCTACCGTCCGGCGGCGATCAAGCAGCTGGAAACCCTGGCCAACGACATCGGCGTGACGTTCTTCCCGTCCGACCTGAGCCAGAAGCCGGTGGACATCGCCCAGGCGGCTATCAAAGAAGCCAAACTGAAATTCATCGACGTGGTCATCGTCGATACCGCCGGTCGCCTGCACATCGATGAAGAGATGATGGGCGAGATCAAGGCGCTCCATGCCGCGATCAACCCGGTGGAAACCCTGTTCGTGGTCGATGCCATGACCGGCCAGGACGCGGCCAACACCGCCAAGGCGTTCGGTGACGCGCTGCCGCTGACCGGCGTGATCCTGACCAAGGTCGATGGTGACGCCCGTGGCGGTGCCGCGCTGTCGGTGCGTGCCATCACTGGCAAGCCGATCAAGTTCATCGGTATGGGCGAGAAGAGCGAAGCGCTCGAGCCGTTCCACCCCGAGCGTATCGCATCGCGTATCCTCGGCATGGGCGACGTGCTCAGCCTGATCGAGCAGGCCGAGCAGACCCTCGACAAGGACAAGGCCGACAAACTGGCCAAGAAGCTGAAGAAGGGCAAGGGCTTCGACCTCGAAGACTTCCGCGACCAGCTGCAACAAATGAAGAACATGGGCGGCCTTGGCGGCCTCATGGACAAACTGCCGAACATCGGTGGCGTGAACCTGGCGCAGATGGGCAATGCCCAGGGCGCGGCTGAAAAGCAGTTCAAGCAGATGGAAGCCATCATCAACTCCATGACCCCGGCCGAGCGCCGCGACCCTGAGCTGATCAGCGGTTCGCGCAAGCGCCGTATCGCCATGGGTTCCGGCACCCAGGTGCAGGACATCGGCCGCTTGATCAAGCAACACAAGCAGATGCAGAAAATGATGAAGAAATTCTCCGCCAAGGGCGGGATGGCCAAGATGATGCGCGGCATGGGCGGTATGTTGCCCGGCGGCGGCATGCCGAAAATGTAAAGAATCTGCGCCGGCTGTCATGTCGGCGTTGCCCCGCACGGATGCGGGGACCTCCAGCAAACCCGCGCTACGTGGGAGCTGACCTGCCGTTTTTCATGACGGCTCTATGGCAAATCTTGATCGCATGGCGCCAGGCGCCGGAAAAAGACATTTGCAAAAGTCCGGATATTCCTTAGAATATGCGGCCTTTCGGGCACCTATGCCCGCTGTGCATTTAGATTTGCAGCACCGACTACAGGAACGATGTTCACATGCTAACAATCCGTCTTGCCCTTGGCGGCTCCAAAAAGCGCCCGTTTTACCACCTGACCGTAACCGACAGCCGCAACCCGCGTGACGGTTCCCACAAGGAGCAGGTTGGTTTCTTCAACCCTGTTGCCCGTGGTCAGGAAGTTCGTCTGTCCGTGAACCAAGAGCGCGTAGCCTACTGGCTGAGCGTTGGTGCACAACCTTCTGAGCGCGTTGCTCAGTTGTTGAAGGAATCGGCTAAGGCTGCGGCCTGAGCAATATGAACGCGACGCCAAAAGATGCCGGTGATTTGATCGTTGTCGGCAAGATCTATTCTGTACATGGCGTTCGCGGCGAAGTGAAGGTGTATTCCTTTACTGATCCGATCAAGAACCTGTTGGAGTACAAAACCTGGACGCTCAAGCGCGAAGGTAGCGTGAAACAGGTGGAGCTGGTCAGTGGACGCGGGAACGACAAGTTCCTGGTCGCAAAGCTCAAGGGTCTCGATGATCGTGAAGAAGCACGTCTTCTGGCCGGTTATGAGATCTGCGTGCCGCGCAACCTGTTCCCTGAACTGACCGACGGCGAGTACTACTGGTACCAGCTGGTGGGTCTGAAGGTCATCGACCACCTCGGGCAATTGCTCGGGAAAATCGATCACCTGCTCGAGACCGGTTCGAACGATGTCATGGTGGTCAAGCCTTGCGTCGGCAGCCTGGATGATCGCGAACGCCTGTTGCCCTATACCGAGCAATGCGTGTTGGCCGTCGACCTTGCCGCAGGCGAGATGAAGGTGGAATGGGATGCGGATTTCTAAACGTGGCTAATTTGCGCGTTGAAGTCATCACATTGTTTCCCGAGATGTTTTCCGCCATCAGCGAGTACGGCATAACCAGCCGCGCGGTGAAACAGGAGCTGTTGCAGCTCACCTGTTGGAATCCGCGGGACTACACCACGGATCGACATCACACTGTGGACGATCGCCCGTTTGGCGGTGGTCCGGGCATGGTGATGAAGATCAAGCCCCTGGAAGATGCGCTGGTTCAGGCCAGGACTGCAGCCGGGGAGGGTGCGAAGGTGATCTACCTGTCGCCCCAAGGCCGCCAGCTGACTCAGTCGGCGGTACGCGAGCTGGCGAATTCGGATGCATTGATCCTGATTGCCGGCCGTTATGAAGGCATTGACGAGCGTTTCATTGAAGCTCATGTCGATGAAGAGTGGTCGATTGGCGACTATGTACTGTCTGGCGGCGAGCTGCCGGCGATGGTCCTGATCGATGCGGTTACACGACTGCTGCCTGGAGCTTTAGGGCATGCAGATTCCGCCGAGGAAGATTCCTTTACGGATGGTCTGCTGGATTGCCCGCACTACACCCGACCGGAGGTGTATGCGGATCAGCGTGTTCCCGACGTGTTGCTAAGTGGCAACCACGCGCACATCCGGCGTTGGCGTTTACAGCAGTCCCTTGGTCGGACCTATGAACGACGCGCCGATCTTCTGGAAAGCCGCTCGCTTTCTGGAGAAGAGAAGAAGCTGCTCGAGGAATACATCCGCGAGCGGGACGATAGTTAACAACGTATCGATGGTGAGTCCGACGACTTGCCTTAGGAGCACAGCATGACTAACAAAATCATCCTTGCACTCGAAGCAGAGCAGATGACCAAAGAAATCCCTACCTTTGCCCCGGGCGACACCATTGTCGTTCAGGTGAAAGTGAAGGAAGGCGACCGTTCCCGTCTGCAAGCGTTCGAAGGCGTCGTTATCGCCAAGCGTAACCGTGGCGTGAACAGTGCATTCACCGTTCGTAAAATCTCCAACGGTGTCGGCGTAGAGCGTACTTTCCAGACCTACAGCCCGCAAATCGACAGCATGGCTGTCAAGCGTCGCGGTGACGTACGTAAAGCCAAGCTGTACTACCTGCGTGACCTGTCGGGTAAAGCAGCTCGCATCAAGGAAAAACTGGCTTAAGTCCAGCTTCCGATGCAAAAAAAAGCAGCCTGCGGGCTGCTTTTTTGTTGCCTGCGATTTGTGCTTTGAGCACCCTGCATAGCTTCATTTCCATTTTCGATGCCGTGTGTGCCCGCATCTTTCAAGAGTCTTTATGCCTGCCATCGATCATCCGCTGATAGACCAGTTTCTCGATGCCCTGTGGCTGGAGAAGGGACTGTCCGATAACACCCGCGGTGCCTACCGCAGCGATTTGGCACTGTTTAACGGTTGGTTGCAGGAAAATAACCTGGAACTGATCAATGCCGGCCGGGAGTTGATCCTCGATCACTTGGCGTGGCGCCTGGAGCAGAACTACAAACCGCGCTCGACTGCGCGGTTTCTCTCCGGCTTGCGTGGGTTCTATCGCTATTTGCTGCGGGAAAAGCTCATCGCGGTGGATCCGACCTTGCGCGTGGAAATGCCGCAGTTGGGCCGTCCGCTGCCCAAGTCCCTGTCGGAAGCCGATGTGGAGGCGTTGCTGGCGGCGCCCGACCTCAGTGAGGCCATCGGCCAGCGCGACCGGGCCATGCTGGAAGTCTTGTACGCCTGTGGCCTGCGTGTCACCGAGCTGATCAGCTTGACGCTGGAGCAAGTCAACCTGCGCCAGGGTGTGCTGCGGGTGATGGGCAAGGGCAGCAAGGAGCGCCTGGTGCCAATGGGCGAGGAAGCGATCGTCTGGGTCGAGCGTTACATGCGCGATGCCCGTCATGAACTGCTGGGTGGGCGTCCCAGCGATGTGCTGTTCCCCAGCCTGCGCGGCGAGCAGATGACCCGCCAGACCTTCTGGCACCGCATCAAGCACCAGGCCAAGGTGGCCGGGATCAACAAATCCCTCTCGCCCCACACCTTGCGTCATGCCTTCGCCACACACCTGCTCAACCATGGCGCCGACCTGCGGGTGGTGCAGATGCTGCTTGGCCATAGCGACTTGTCCACCACCCAGATCTACACCCATGTGGCTCGGGCACGGTTGCAGGACTTGCATGCCAAGCATCATCCCCGCGGCTGAACGGTGCTCCGTTTTTGTGGCGAGGGAGCTTGCTCCCGTTGGGCGCGAAGCGCCCCTGTTACAGATGCCACTGCTTTCAAAAAAAGAGAGTTCCATTTGCGGCTGCTGCGCAGCCGAGCGGGAGCAAGCTCCCTCGCCACAGGATTTTGATAACTGTTCGTTGTGTGTTGTCGTGCGTCACCGGCATTCGGTCACGCCAGCCTTCTGTGGTAGGCTTTGTCGGTTTGCACAGTGGGCGGTTGGAACCCGAATCTGCGGGTCGGCGTTTCCCGTCTCATTTGTTCGCCTCAGGAGTCCCCATGCGTTTGATCCAGATGTTCACCGCCGCCGCCATTGCGTTGGCCAGTACCTTTGCCATCGCCGACGACGCGGCCGACAAGGCTATCCGCAAAAGCCTGGAAAACCTTCAGCTCGACGTGCCGATCGACACCATTTCGGCCAGTCCCATGGCCGGCCTGTATGAGGTCAAGCTCAAGGGCAGCCGCGTGCTTTATGCCAGCGCCGACGGCCAATACATCGTCCAGGGCAACCTGTTCGAGCTCAAGGACGGCAAGCCGGTCAACCTCACCGAGCTGACCGAGCGCCAAGGCATTTCCAAGTTGATCAACGGCATTCCGGTCGCTGAAACCGTGGTTTATCCGGCCATCGGCGAAACCAAGTCCCACATCACCGTGTTTACCGACACCACCTGCCCGTATTGCCACAAGCTGCACGCAGAAGTGCCGGAACTGAACAAGCGCGGCATCGAAGTGCGTTATGTGGCATTCCCGCGCCAGGGCCTGGGCTCGCCGGGTGATGAGCAGTTGCAGGCGGTCTGGTGCTCCAAGGACAAGAAAGCGGCCATGGACAAGATGGTCGACGGCAAGGAAATCAAGGCCTCCCAGTGCGAGAATCCGGTTTCCAAGCAGTTTGCCCTCGGACAGTCAATAGGTGTGAACGGTACGCCGGCGATTGTTTTGGCCGATGGTCAGGTAATTCCGGGCTACCAGCCAGCGCCACAAGTGGCCAAACTGGCCCTCGGCGCGAAATGATCATGGGCGATCCGCTTTCGAAGATCACGGCTCGGCGAAAACGTTCGTCGGGCCGTTAAACACAGAGTCGCGTTGCTGCGCGGCTGTATTTCACGGCCGACCTTGCGTCGGCCGTTTCATGGGGAGTCAAGAGTGAATCCGGTCAAAGTAGGCATCTGTGGGTTAGGTACCGTCGGTGGCGGCACCTTCAACGTACTTCAGCGCAACGCCGAGGAAATTTCTCGTCGTGCCGGGCGTGGGATCGAAGTGGCACAAATTGCCATGCGCACGCCAAAGCCTCAGTTCCAGACGACCGGTATTGCGATTACCAACGATGTGTTCGAAGTGGCCACGAACCCTGAGATCGACATCGTCATAGAGCTGGTGGGCGGCTACACCGTTGCCCGCGAGTTGGTACTCAAGGCCATCGAGAATGGCAAGCATGTGGTCACCGCGAACAAGGCGCTTATCGCTGTTCACGGTAATGAGATTTTCGCCAAGGCCCGCGAGAGGGGTGTGATCGTGGCGTTCGAAGCCGCCGTGGCCGGTGGCATCCCGGTGATCAAGGCGATCCGCGAAGGCCTGTCGGCCAACCGTATCAACTGGGTCGCGGGGATCATCAACGGCACCGGCAACTTCATCCTCACCGAGATGCGCGAGAAGGGTCGCACCTTCGAAGACGTGCTCGCCGAAGCCCAGGCCCTGGGCTACGCAGAGGCTGATCCGACGTTTGACGTGGAAGGCATCGACGCCGCGCACAAGCTGACGATCCTGGCGTCCATTGCATTCGGTATTCCGTTGCAGTTCGACAAGGCCTACACCGAGGGCATCACCAAGCTGACCACCGCGGACGTGAACTACGCCGAAGCCCTGGGCTATCGCATCAAACACCTGGGCGTGGCGCGCAGCACCGCCAGCGGCATCGAACTGCGCGTGCACCCGACGCTGATCCCGGCCGACCGCCTGATCGCCAACGTCAACGGCGTGATGAACGCGGTGATGGTCAACGGCGATGCCTCTGGCTCGACGTTGTTCTACGGCGCTGGCGCGGGCATGGAACCGACGGCTTCTTCGGTCATTGCCGACCTGGTGGACGTGGTTCGCGCCATGACCTCCGACCCGGAAAATCGCGTGCCGCACCTGGCCTTCCAGCCAGACTCGTTGTCGGCTCACCCGATTCTTCCGATCGAGGCGTGCGAAAGCTCCTACTACCTGCGCATCCAGGCCAAGGACCATCCGGGCGTGCTGGCCCAAGTGGCGAGTATCCTCTCGGAACGCGGCATCAACATCGAGTCGATCATGCAGAAGGAAGTCGAGGAACACGACGGCCTGGTGCCGATGATCCTGCTGACCCACCGTGTGGTCGAGCAGAACATCAACGACGCGATCGCGGCGCTGGAAGCGCTCCAGGGTGTCGTTGGGCCGGTGGTCCGTATCCGCGTTGAACATTTGAACTAAGCAGCTACAAGCTGCAAGCTGCAAGCTCCAAGTAAAAGCAGATCCGCTTTTACTTGCAGCTTGTAGCTCACAGCTCGCAGCTCAAACCGAAGGTTTGCCCCTATGCGCTATATCAGCACCCGCGGCCAGGCACCGGCCCTGAATTTCGAAGATGTCCTCCTGGCTGGCCTGGCCACGGACGGCGGTCTCTATGTGCCGGAAAACCTGCCGCGTTTCACCCAGGAAGAAATCGCTTCCTGGGCCGGCCTGCCGTATCACGAGCTGGCGTTCCGGGTCATGCGCCCGTTTGTCACCGGCAGCATCCCGGACGCCGATTTCAAGAAAATCCTGGAAGAGACCTATGGCGTCTTTTCCCACAACGCCATCGCACCGCTGCGTCAGCTCAACGGTAACGAATGGGTCATGGAGCTGTTCCACGGCCCGACCCTGGCGTTCAAGGACTTCGCCCTGCAACTGCTCGGTCGCCTGCTGGACTACGTGCTGCAAAAGCGTGGCGAGCGCGTGGTGATCGTCGGTGCCACCTCTGGCGACACCGGTTCGGCGGCCATCGAAGGCTGCAAGCATTGCGAGAATGTCGACATTTTCATCCTGCACCCGCACAACCGGGTCTCGGAAGTACAGCGTCGGCAGATGACGACCATTTTTGGCGATAACATCCACAACATCGCCATCGAAGGCAACTTCGATGACTGCCAGGAAATGGTCAAGGCCAGCTTCGCCGACCAGAGCTTCCTCAAGGGAACGCGGCTGGTGGCGGTGAACTCGATCAACTGGGCGCGGATCATGGCCCAGATCGTCTATTACTTCCATGCGGCCCTGCAGCTGGGCGGTCCGGCCCGTTCCGTATCGTTCTCGGTGCCGACCGGCAACTTTGGCGATATCTTCGCCGGGTACCTGGCGCGCAACATGGGGCTGCCGATCAACCAGTTGATCGTCGCCACCAACCGCAACGACATCCTGCACCGCTTCATGAGCGGCAACCAGTACGTCAAGGAAACCCTGCACGCCACGCTGTCGCCTTCGATGGACATCATGGTGTCGTCGAACTTCGAACGCCTGCTGTTCGACCTGCACGGTCGCAACGGCGCGGCGATCGCCGGCCTGATGGACAGCTTCCGGCAGGGCGGCGGTTTCAGCGTCGAGCCTGAGCGCTGGACCGAAGCCCGCAAGTTGTTCGACTCCCTGGCCGTGGACGATGAGCAGACCTGCGAAACCATCGCCGAGGTGTTCGAGCAGAGCGGTGAGTTGCTCGATCCGCACACGGCCATCGGTGTCAGGGCCGCTCGTGAGTGCCGTCGCAGCCTGGACATCCCGATGGTGATCCTGGGCACGGCTCACCCGGTCAAGTTCCCGGAAGCGGTGGAGAAAGCTGGTGTAGGAAAAGCGCTCGAACTACCTGCGCATCTTTCTGATTTGTTTGAGCGAGATGAGCGATGCACCGTGTTGCCCAACGACTTGAAAGCCGTGCAGGCCTTTGTCAGCCTGCATGGCAATCGCGGCAAGCCACTCTGACCGCTTGAATCTGTCACATTTTGAAGCCCGTCTCCTGACGGGCTTTCTTGTTTCTGCATGCCAAACTGGCCGGGTTTTCGCCCTTGGAGGGATGGGCGAGTCATCTCGAAGGAAATGCAGATGTCGTTTTTTATCAAAGGCAAGCCAGCCCTGGGCTGGGTAATGGTCCTGGCCCTGATGTACTGGACGCAGGGAGGCAACTCGGCGGCGTTGGCGGCTTTCGAAGCGCCACCGCTCAACTCTGGCGAACGGCTGGTGCTGGACGCGCAAGAGTTGAAGTGGGTCAAGGAGAACCCCCGGGTCATCGTGGCCACGATGCAGTTTCCGTTGTACTTGTTCAAGAATGAGCAGGGACAGTGGAATGGGTTGAACCACGATATTCTCCAGCGCATTACGCACATGACCGGCCTTGAGTTTGTCCATCGGGAGTCGTTCTCTCCCGGTGAGTTGCTGACGATGCTGGGAAACGGCGAAGCCGACATGACCACCCTTCTGGCGATGAATGAAGAGCGCCGGGATTTCCTCAGTTTCAGCCACGCATTCGGCGGTTTCGGCTGGGTATTCGTCGGCCGTGACGGGGAATCGTCTCTCCATTCGTTGGAGCAACTCGAAGGGAAGGTCCTGGCATTGCCGGCACGGCATGCATTGGAAGCGGAAATCCGGCGCGATTACCCGGCGATCAAATTGCACACGACCAAGACCTATGCCGAGGCACGTGCGCTGGTAGAGAGCCGGGAAGCCTATGCCACCATCGAAAATGAAACCGGGATGCATCTCTATCCGGCCGGGCAGTTGCAGGTCGGCAGCGGCCTGGAGGGCAGGTGGGAACCGGACTACCTGGCGGTGCGCAAGGACTTGACGGTGCTGTTGGGTATCTTGAATAAGGCCTTGGAAGCTTTCCCTGCCGAGGACATGCGTGCACTGCGTTCGAAATGGATGGCCGGCACGACCCCAGCCCAGGCGCCTACGATCTGGGCGCGGATATCCAGTTGGGGTTACTGGTGTGTGACCGTGGTCGTGGTCTTTGGTCTCTTGTCCCTGCTGTGGAACCGCCGCTTGCAGATACAGATCGACCAGCGCCTCAAGGCCGAAGCGGTCCTCAAGGATCAGTTGATGCTCCAGCGGGCCTTGATGGATGCCATTCCCGACCCGATTTTCATCCGTGACCTGGAAGGGCGCCTGATCATGTGCAACAAAAGCTATGAAGAGCAGTTCGCGACCCGCTTCGAAAAACTGCGGGGCACGCGGCTCACCGACTCGGCATCATTCCCGCCGGCCACCGCCGAGCTGCTGCATGGGGAAGTGATGGAGCAATTGCGCACCGGCCAGTCTCGGTTCGTCGACCGGCAATTGATGTTCAGCGGCGTATTGCGGGAAATCTATCATTGGTCGGTGCCGTTCTATGGGGCCGATGGGCACTTGCGCGGGATTCTGGGGGGCTGGACCGATGTCGGGCGCCGGTGGCGCCGTTGCGACAGGGGCTTGGCTGTGCCGGCCGTCAGCCCCTGACGGCTCCCGGAGAAGGCTGTTGTTTGACTGTCATATTGGACGCGCATGCTCGGTTGAACAGGTTGAGGCGTATCGGTTCGGTGCGCTGACGAACTTTCTGCTGCGGCCCACGGTCATTGACTGTGTACATGCAGTTGTTTCGGACTATTGAAGGGTGAGCGAATGGAAAGTATCAGCCTATTGCTGAATGAAGCCTTGAGCCCGTATCAGGTCTCGCTGACTCCCTCCGGTGCCAAGGGCGAATGCCGGGTCACGCTGAGGAATGCCAGCGGGAGCATCATGGTCGAGCGAGTGTTCAATCAGGCCCAATTGACCGACAAGCGTCAGTTGACCGACGTGGTCGATGGCCTGCATCGCGATGTGCTGATTGCCGAGGGTCGCCTGGAGCCCTGTGTGATTGCGGCATTGCGCAATCTGGCGCGCGACAAGGTCATGGTCGCGGCGAATTGACCGGGTTTTTGTGGGAACCTTCCTACGTCCTGATGAGTCAGACCTTTTACCAGCAAGAGCAAGCATTGTGCTCCGGTGCTTGTCGCTTGTTGTACTAACCATGATTGGTTACGTTTAACCCCGAGTCGTCTCCCCACTTCTCGGGGTTTCTTTTTGCCTGGCTTTTGTGTTTTTAGCGTGGTTTGTCAGGCATTGGCGCCGTTGTGGGAGCAAAGCTTGCTCGCGAGGCGGCCTTATAGCCGATCTGGCTCTCCCAGTCGTACTCCCATCCAATTGTGGGAGCGAGCTTGCTCGCGATTGCGGTGTGCCAGCCAACATAAAGTCGACTGAACGGACGCCATCGCGAGCAAGCTCGCTCCCACAGTTTGATTGAGTGGTTGCCCTCCTGCGGTGCGTCAAATGGCGCCATCACTCCGCAGCTTGGCGATCTGCTGCGCGTCGTAGCCCAGTTCGCCGAGCACCTGGGCATTGTGTTCACCCAATGCCGGCCCGACCCACTCGGAGGTGCCCGGGGTGTCGGAGAGTTTCGGTACGATCCCTGGCATCTTGAACGCCTTGCCGTCTGGCAGCTTGGCTTGCAGGAACATTTCACGGGCCAGGAATTGCGGGTCGCTGAACATGTCTTCGGCGCTGAAGATCCGGCTGGCCGGTACCCCGGCCTGGTTCAGTTGGTCGATAACGCTGTCGAGCGGCAGCCCGTTGACCCAGCGATCGATGACGCCGTAGAGCTCATCGCGCCGGCTGTCACGGCCATCATTGCTGGCCAGTTGCGGGTCGTTGGCCAGGTCGTCACGGCCGATGATCTGCATGAAGCGCTTGAAGATCGCATCGCCGTTGGCGCCAATCTGCACGTGCTTGCCGTCGGCGCTGGTGTGGATGGACGAGGGGGTGATGCCGGGCATGATGTTGCCGGTTCGCTCGCGGATGAAGCCGAACACGTCGAACTCCGGCACCATGCTTTCCATCATGGCGAAAATCGCCTCGTACAAAGCCACGTCCACCACTTGCCCGGTTCCGCCGTTGATCTCGCGGTGACGCAGGGCCATCAATGCGCCAATCACGCCCCACAGGGCGGCGATGGAGTCGCCGATGGAGATCCCGGTACGCACCGGCGGGCGATCTTCGAAGCCGGTGATGTAGCGCAGGCCGCCCATGGATTCGCCCACCGCGCCAAACCCCGGCTGGTCTTTCATCGGCCCGGTCTGGCCGAAGCCCGAAAGCCGTACCATCACCAGCTTCGGGTTTAGTGCATGCAGCACATCCCAGCCCAGGCCGAGCTTTTCCAACACGCCGGGGCGAAAATTCTCGATCAGGATGTCGGCTTCTCCGATCAGTTTCTTCAGGATCGCCAGGCCTTCGGGGTGCTTGAGGTTCAAGGTCAGGGACTTCTTGTTGCGTGCCTGGACGAACCACCACAAGGATGTGCCTTCGTACAGCTTGCGCCATTTGCGCAGCGGATCACCGCCATCGGGGGATTCGACCTTGATGACGTCGGCACCGAATTCGCCGCAGATTCGCGAGGCGAAGGGCCCGGCGATCAAAGTGCCGAGTTCGATGACTTTGACGCCGGCAAGGGGTTTGGCAGTAAGCGACATGACGGATCCTGTAGGACAAAGCAGAACGGATAGAGCGTTTTATCATAGGCCAGGGCCGGTCGCCGCAGGTTGATGGTCGGCAATTCGTGGATTGCCCGCGTCATCGGTTAGACTTGCCGCCTTTCCTCGTATCAAGAAGCCCGTTCATGGCCCAGCCGTCCACGACCTACAAGTTTGAACTGAACCTCACCGACCTCGACCGCAATGTGTACGAGAATGTGAAGCAGACCATCGCCCGCCACCCTTCGGAAACCGAAGAGCGCATGACCGTGCGCCTGCTGGCCTACGCGTTCTGGTACAACGAGCTGCTGGCATTTGGTCGTGGTCTGTCAGACGTCGATGAGCCTGCGCTGTGGGAAAAAAGCCTGGATGACCGGGTGCTGCACTGGATCGAAGTCGGTCAGCCGGATGCCGATCGCCTGACCTGGTGCTCGCGCCGGACCGAGCGCACCAGCCTGCTGGCCTACGGCAGCCTGCGGGTGTGGGAAGGCAAGGTGATCCCGGCGGTGAAGAACCTGAAGAACGTCAACATTGCCGCCGTGCCCCAGGAAGTGCTCGAAACCCTGGCCAAGGACATGCCCCGGGTGATCAAGTGGGATGTGATGATCAGCGAAGGCACGATTTTCGTGACCGACGACCGTGGCCAGCATGAAGTCCAGCTGCAATGGTTGCTGGGCGAACGTGGTTGAGCCATTGACCCGGCATTGAGCGAGCTCATTGTGGGAGCGAGCTTGCTCGCGATGACGGCAGATCAGTTTGCATTGATGTTGAATGCGCCGCCGTATTCGTGAGCAAGCTCCCACCCAGGCTCTCCTTGCCACAATCTTCATGATTTCCAGAGAAAACTTTGTCCCCCCATGCGCATAGAACCCCGCCAACTGCCCGACACCCTACCGTTCCTCGGTGACCTGCCGCCCCTGTTGACCCGCCTGTACGCAGCACGCGGCGTGCACTCCGAGGCCGAACTGGACAAGAGCCTGGCGCGCTTGATTCCGTTCCAGCAGCTCAAGGGGATCGACGCCGCGGTGGACCTGCTGGTGACGGCGCTGGAGCAACGCCAGCGCATCCTGATCGTCGGGGATTTCGATGCCGATGGCGCGACCGCCAGCACCGTGGGCATGCTGGGCTTGCGCCTGCTGGGTGCGGCCCATGTCGATTACCTTGTGCCCAATCGCTTCGAATATGGCTATGGGCTGACCCCGGAAATCGTCGAGGTCGCTCTGGCCCGCGAACCGCAATTGCTGATCACCGTGGATAACGGCATTTCCAGTGTGGAAGGCGTGGCGGCTGCGAAAGCGGCGGGGCTTCGGGTGCTGGTCACCGATCACCACTTGCCGGGCCTCGAATTGCCGGCGGCCGATGCCATCGTCAATCCGAACCAGCCGGGCTGCGAGTTCCCGAGCAAGGCCCTGGCCGGTGTCGGGGTGATTTTTTATGTGCTGATGGCGCTGCGGGCGCGTCTGCGCAGCCTGGGCTGGTACACCAGCACCCCTCAGCCGAACATTGGCGAATTGCTCGACCTGGTGGCCCTGGGCAGCGTGGCCGACGTGGTACCGCTGGACGCGAATAACCGGATCCTCGTGCACCAGGGCCTGGAACGGATTCGCGCCGGACGCGCCCGGCCCGGCATCAAGGCGATCCTGGAAGTGGCCAAGCGCGACGCAGCGCGGATTACTTCCACTGACCTCGGATTTATCCTCGGGCCGCGTCTGAATGCGGCCGGGCGCCTGGACGACATGAGCCTGGGCATCGAATGCCTGCTCACCGACGACCCGGCCCTGGCGCGGGAAATGGCGGCGCAACTGGACGGCATGAACCAGGACCGCAAATCCATCGAGCAAGGCATGCAGCGTGAAGCCCTGGCCCAGCTCAAGGACCTGCCGGTGGAGTCGATGCCATTCGGCTTGTGCCTGTTCGATCCGCAGTGGCACCAAGGGGTGATCGGCATCCTCGCTTCGCGGATGAAAGAACGTTATTTCCGGCCGACCATCGCCTTTGCCGACGCCGGGGACGGCTTGCTCAAGGGCTCAGGTCGCTCGGTGCCGGGCTTTCACATTCGCGATGCGCTGAGCGTGGTGGCGGCGCAGCATCCGACCCTGATCAGCAAGTATGGCGGTCACGCCATGGCGGCGGGGCTGACGCTGCCGGAAGCGAATTTTCCATTGTTCGCCGAAGCGTTCGACGCGGAAGTGCGCCGGCAACTGCGCGAAGAAGACCTGACCGGCCGGCTGTTGTCGGATGGCGCCCTGGCGGTGGAGGAATTCCATCTGGAACTGGCCCGGGCGCTGCGCCATGCCGGTCCCTGGGGCCAGCATTTCCCGGAGCCGATGTTCCATGGCGTGTTCCAGTTGGTCGAGCAACGCGTGGTGGGCGAACGGCACCTGAAGGTCATCCTCAAGAGCGAGTGCGGCTCGGTGAAGCTCGACGGCATTGCCTTCGGCATCGACCGCGAGATCTGGCCCAACCCTACCGTGCGCTGGGTGGAGCTGGCCTACAAGCTCGACCTCAACGAGTTCCGCGGCCAGGAAACGGTGCAGTTGATGATTGCCCATATCGAGCCGCGGTAGGCGATACGCCGATCGGCCTTTGTGGCGAGGGAGCTTGCTCCCGCTGGACGCGACAGCGTCCCCTTGCAATGTGATGGCTGAAATTCAGGGGGGCCGCTTCGCAGCCCAGCGGGAGCAAGCTCCCTCGCCACGAGATGCAAGCAGCCTTGAGCGAACGGCGTTGCGTCACACCGTCGGTTTTTAAGTTCTGAACCCTCCGTCCTCGCGGGTTGTCGACTAGGCTCTAAGCACTGCTTGATAGCCCTTGTGACGTCTTGTCGAATTTTTTGCCCGCGGGGGCGGGTGTTGTACCTTTTGTCACTCGTCGACTGTTCAAACAGAACCCTGGAGCCTGCCCACTGATTCGAGAGGTGCCCCATGAGTCTGCTGCTGGAACCCTATACCCTTCGCCAATTGACCCTGCCCAATCGCATCGCGGTATCGCCGATGTGCCAGTATTCGAGCACCGATGGCCTGGCCAACGATTGGCACCTGGTGCACTTGGGCAGCCGCGCCGTGGGCGGTGCCGGCCTGGTGTTCACCGAAGCCACCGCCGTGACCGCCGACGGTCGCATCACCGCCCAGGACCTGGGGCTGTGGAACGATGAACAGATCGAACCCCTGCAACGCATCACCCGGTTCATCACCGCCCAAGGCGCCGTGCCGGGCATCCAACTGGCCCATGCCGGACGCAAGGCCAGCACCTGGCGACCCTGGCTGGGCAAGCATGGCAGCGTCAAACCGGCGGATGGCGGTTGGGTGCCGGTCGGCCCGTCGCCGATTGCCTTCGATCCGCAACACACCCAGCCGGTGCAGTTGGACGAAGGGCAGATCGCCGATCTGATCCAGGCCTTCGTGGAGGCGGCCAAGCGCGCCCTCACGGCCGGTTTCAAGGTGGTCGAGGTCCACGCGGCCCATGGCTACCTGCTGCATCAATTCCTGTCGCCGTTGAGCAATCAGCGGCGCGATCAATACGGCGGCTCGTTCGAAAACCGTATCCGGCTGGTGCTGCAAGTCACCGAAGCGATCCGGGCGGTATGGCCTGAAGAACTGCCGGTCTTCGTCCGCGTCTCCGCCACCGATTGGGTCGAGGACGGTTGGAACCCGGATGAGACCGTGGAGCTGGCGCGGCGCTTCAAGGCGCTGGGGGTGGACCTGATCGATGTGTCATCGGGCGGCACGGCCGCCAATGCGGAAATTCCCACCGGCCCGGGTTACCAGACACGCTTTGCCGAGCGGGTGCGCAAGGAGTCGGAAATCGCCACCGGCACCGTCGGTATGATCACCGAACCGGCCCAGGCCGAGCACATCCTGCGCACTTGCCAGGCCGACATCATTTTCCTGGCCCGGGAATTGTTGCGCGATCCTTACTGGGCCCTGCATGCCGATGATGATCTGGGCGGCCGCAAGGCCACGTGGCCGGCGCAATACCAGCGGGCCACCCATCGGGACCAGCCGATTCATGAGTCGGATTTGCGGGACTGAGTGGTCGAAAAACAGGAAGCCCCGGTCGATTGGCCGGGGCTTTTGTTTGTCTAGCTGGATTATTTGATGGCGGTACCGGCCTCATCGCGAGCAAGCTCGCTCCCACAGGGTTGGGTGTGGATTACAGGTTATGTGAACAACACCAATCCACTGTGGGAGCGACCTTGCTCGCGATAGGGCCAGCCCAGACAACCGATTCCTATCAGGGGTACTTACGCTTATCCGGCGCCGGCGGGAAGTACTGGTACAACCAGGTCTCGCTCAAGGTCCGGTCCTTGGTGCGAATGAACAGGCGCATCTGCACCGGGTCCACACGGTCGTCGGTCGGGTACCAATCGAAGGTGATGCGATAGCCCTTGATCGCATCCAGCACCAACACGTTGAAGTCCTTCACTTCGCCGTGGGAGCAGGTCACCACCGGTTCGATGCCGGTGCCCGGCGGCAGTTGGTCGAGGCCACCGCCGCTGAAGTCCACGGCGAAACGGCGTGCCCAGACGGTCGGGTAATGCTCGCCCGGTGCCCAACCTTCGATGAAGCCGCCCATGCCTGAACGGGTGGCGTCGACATGGGCCAGGTCGGTGCTGACCGGCGGCAGGGCGCTCCAGTAGAGCTTGTAGCCATAGTTCAGCGAGTCACCGGCGGCCACCGGTTTTTTCGGCGTCCAGAACGCGACGATGTTGTCCAGGGTTTCGCCGGTAGTCGGAATCTCCAGCAGGTCTACCGAGCCTTCGCCCCAGGCCGTCGTCGGTTCGACCCACAGGCTTGGACGCTTGCTGTACCAGTCCACGGTGTCCTGGTAGCTGGCAAAGTCGTGATCGGTCTGCACCAGGCCGAAGCCTTTTGGGTCCTTGTCGGCGAACGCATTGAATTGCAGGGTGGCGGGGTTGTTCAACGGACGGCAGACCCACTCGCCGTTGCCGCGCCACATGGCCAGACGGTCGGAGTCGTGGATTTGCGGGTGAATGGTGTCGCACATGCGCCGCTCGACGGTGCCGCAGCTGAACATGCTGGTCATGGGGGCGATACCCAGTTGCTCGATGGCGGTACGGGCGTTGACGTGGGCGTCGATCTCCATCACCACCCGGGTCGGCTGGCAATCGATGTCGAATCGATAGGCACCGGTGGCACTGGGGGAGTCGAGCAGGGCGTAGACCACGAAGCGGGTGCTGTTCTTGTCCGGGGTTTCGAACCAGAACTTGGTGAAGTCCGGGAATTCCTCGCGCTTCTTGGCGTAGGTGTCGATGGCCAAGCCGCGGGCGGACAGCCCGTACTGGCCACTGGCATCCACCGCGCGGAAATAGCTGGCCCCCAGGAACGAAACGATGTCGTGCCGATCCAGCTCCGGCGCCTTGAAGACGCGAAAGCCGGCGAAGCCCAGGTCACCTGTCAGTTGCGAGGTGTTGACCGTGGTTTTCTCATAGTTGAACAGCTCCGGACGGAAGTGCACCTCACGGGCCATACGTGTCTTCGGGTCGACACTGTACATGCGCACCGGCTGCTTGAAGCCCATGCCCACGTGGAAGAACTGTGCATCCAGTTGCCGCCCGTCCAGATCATTCCATAACGAATGGTTGGCGTCGTACTGGATGGCGTTGAACTGCAGTGGCGACATCTGGGCCAGGGTCGGTGGCAGGACTTGCTTGGTGTCGACGTAGCGGCTCTCGGCCAGCCGCTTGGCCTGTTCCTTCAAACCGTTGAAATCGAAGGGACGGGCTTCGCCGTCGGCAGTCTGTTCGGCGGCCCAGGCGCGTGCGGCCATGAGCCCGGAGGCCGATAGCCCGGTGTAGGCGGCGAAGGCCATGGAGGCCTTGAGCAGATTCCTGCGGTGCATAAATACAACCTTTCTCGAAACAGCCCCGAGCCGATCCTGGCCACAGCGACTGATAAAGGAGTTCGGACATGCCTTTGGCCAAACGCGACGAACGTTAGAACAGATGCCTGAGAGCTGGATCGGTTCACCGAGGCGCAAAATCATAGGGGAAATACAGGCTTGGAGAGACAGGAAAGCGTGGCCTGGTTAAATTTTCTTACAGTTATTTCTTTTTTTATGCCGATTCCCTGTTTTTTTGACTAATTACTCTAAAACTCCCTTTTCACGCTTTGAATCCTCCCTATTCTTTAGCGTGACAGACGATCCAACCCGGGTTTCAGACGGCGCTATCAGGTCAACCTCGACGTAAAGAAGGACAACTCATGACAAAAATACAGGGCATCACCGAAATGCTGGGGATCTTTCCATGCCTGACCCACCGGCGCAGGACACGCCGGCTCAGCCTGGAAGAATTGAGACTGGTCGAGCGCTATCGGGAGTTGTCGGAAAACGACCGCATCGCCATGCGCTACCTGGTGGATGCGATGCGCAGTGTTTCGCGGTTTTGACCAGAGACCCTGCAGCCTTTAAACGGCCTCGCAATTTTCCTACCAACGAGTGGGAATTTTCAAACGAGGCCAAGCACATCGGCCTACCGTCAGCGGCGGTTGCAGGTCTGAGCGTGAAGTATTACTTTTCTATGCGAAGTAATACTTTGAGGAGAATACAGTGCCGACGACTATGACCAGCAAAGGACAAGTCACCATTCCCAAACCCATTCGCGACGCGCTGCACTTGATTCCTGGCTGTGCGGTAGAGTTCAGCATCAATGCACAGGGCGAGGTAGTGCTGCATGCAGGTAAGCCCGGAACAACCGAGGCAGCTATCGGTGATCGCTTTGAAGCTGTCCGTGGCAGGGCGGATATCAAATGGCGCACAGACGATCTAATGGCCCTGTTGCGTGGTGAAGACTGATGATATTGGTCGATACCAACGTCTTGATCGATGTGCTGGAAGATGATCCGGTTTGGGCTGATTGGTCCATCGAGCAGATGCGTGCCCAATCCAAAATTCACAATTTGGTAATCAATCCAGTTATTTATGCTGAACTGTCCCAGACATTTTCTACCTTCGAAGCGTTGGATGAGGTTGTCGAAGAGATGGGGCTGCTAATGCAGGAGGTACCTCGCCCAGCGTTGTTTTTGGCAGGGAAGGCTTTTGTGCGTTATCGAAAGATGGGCGGTGGCAAAAATAACGTGCTCGCCGACTTTTTCATCGGTGCCCATGCAGCTGTCAAGCGTCTTCCTTTGCTTACACGTGATGCGAAGCGTTACCGAAGTTATTTTCCTTCGGTGCAGTTGGTGGTGCCATTGTGAGGTGCGCTTCACCACGACCAATATCGTCCCCTTGGTCGTGGTGTAATCGCAATTAGCATTGGCTCAATGCTTGAACATCACATGCCGCACCACCGTGTAGTCCTCCAGCCCATACATGGACATGTCCTTGCCATAGCCGGAACGTTTCTGACCGCCATGGGGCATTTCGCTGACGAGCATGAAGTGGGTGTTCACCCAGGTGCAGCCGTATTGCAGGCGTGCCGACAGGCGATGGGCACGGCCGATGTCGGCGGTCCATACCGATGAGGCCAGGCCGTAGTCCGAATCGTTGGCCCAGGCCAGCACTTGCGCTTCGTCGAGGAACGGAGTGACGGACACCACCGGCCCGAAGACTTCCCGGCGGACAATTTCGTCATCCTGCTGGGCGTCGGCCAGCACCGTCGGTTCGAAGAAGAACCCGTTGCCGTCCACGGCCTTGCCCCCGGTGATCAGGCGGATATGCGGCTGGGCGATGGCCCGCTCGACGAAGCCGGCCACACGGTCGCGGTGCTGGGCGGTGATCAGCGGACCCATCTCTGTGTCGGAAGCGTTCTGCAGGCCGTATTTGATGCTGCCCACCGCGGCGCCGAGTTTCTCGACGAACCGGTCGTAGATACCTTGCTGGGCATAGATGCGGCAGGCGGCGGTGCAGTCCTGGCCGGCGTTGTAGAAACCGAAGGTGCGGATGCCTTCCACGGCCGCGTCAATGTCGGCGTCGTCGAAGATGATCACCGGGGCTTTACCGCCCAGTTCCATGTGCATGCGCTTGACGCTGTCGGACGTGCTGGAAATGATGTTCGAGCCGGTGGCGATGGAGCCAGTGAGCGACACCATGCGCACTTTCGGGTGAGTGACCAGCGGGTTGCCGACGGTTTGCCCGCGGCCGAAGATCACGTTAAGCACGCCAGCGGGGAAAATCTCCGACGCCAGTTCTGCCAGGCGCAACGCCGTCAATGGGGTCTGCTCCGACGGCTTGAGCACCACGGTATTGCCGGCGGCCAGGGCCGGGGCGATTTTCCAGGCGACCATCATCAGCGGGTAGTTCCACGGCGCGATGGAGGCGATGACGCCCACCGGGTCGCGACGGATCATCGAGGTGTGCCCGGGCAGGTATTCGCCGCCCGCCGAACCGCTCATGCAGCGACTGGCGCCGGCAAAGAAACGGAACACGTCGGCAATCGCCGGGATCTCGTCGTTCAGCGCGGCGCTGAAGGGTTTGCCGCAGTTATCCGACTCCAGCTTCGCCAGTTCCTCGCCGTGGGCTTCGATGGCATCGGCCAGCTTGAGCAGCAACAAGGAGCGGTCCTTGGGCGGCATTTGCGACCAGGCTTCGAAGGCGTTGTCGGCGGCACGCACGGCGGCATCGACCTGGGCTTCGCTGGCTTCATTGATCTCCACCAGCACCCGGCCCAGCGCCGGGTTGAACACCGCCTGGCAAGGGCCTTCGCCGTTCACCAGATGGCCGTTGATCAGCAGTTTGGTTTGCATGTCCATGTCCTCTTGAAGGTTTCCAAAATCCCCTGTGGGAGCGAGCTCGCTCGCGATGAGGCCGACACATTCAACATCACCGTTTCAGACACACCGCCATCGCGAGCAAGCTCGCTCCCACAGGATTGCGGTTCCTGCAGTGAGCGATCACCGTTGATTATTTCCCGCCACTCCCCGCCACGCTCTCACCCCCACGGGTCAGGTAATACGCGCCCAGTATCGGCAGCATCGTGACCATCATCACCAGCATCGCCACCACGTTGGTCACCGGCACGTCGCGTGGGCGACTGAGCTGGTTGAGCAGCCACAGCGGTAGGGTGCGTTCGTGGCCGGCGGTGAAGGTGGTGACGATGATCTCGTCGAACGACAGCGCAAACGCCAGCATCCCACCGGCCAGCAGGGCCGATCCCAGATTAGGCAAGATGATGTAGCGAAAGGTCTGCCAGCCGTCGGCGCCCAGGTCCATCGAGGCCTCGATCAGGCTGTGGGAAGTACGGCGCAGGCGGGCGATGACGTTGTTGTAGACGATCACCACGCAGAAGGTTGCATGGCCGACGACGATGGTGAACATCCCCGGTTCGATGCCCAGGGTCTTGAAGGTCGCCAGCAGTGCTATGCCGGTGATGATCCCCGGCAAGGCAATTGGCAGGATCAGCATCAGCGAAATGCCCTGTTTGCCGAAGAAATCGCGGCGGTACAGCGCCGCCGAGGCCAGGGTGCCCAGCACCATGGCGATCAGCGTGGCGATGGCCGCGATCTGCAACGACAGCTTGATCGCCTCCAGCACGTCCGGGCGTGAGAAGGCGACGCTGAACCACTTCAGGGTCAGGCCCTTGGGCGGAAAGCTGAACGCCGCATCCTCAGTGTTGAAGGCGTAGAGGAAGATGATCAGGATCGGAAAGTGCAGGAACACCAATCCGCCCCACGCCGCGATGCGCAAGCCCCACGAGGCTCGGTCTTGAGAGTCAGAGTGCATCGAAAGCCCCCAGTCGCTTGACGACGGATAGATAGATCGCGATCAGCACGATGGGTACCAGGGTGAACGCCGCGGCCATGGGCATGTTGCCGATGGCGCCTTGCTGGGCGTAGACCATGCTGCCGACGAAGTAGCCCGGTGGGCCTACCAGTTGCGGCACGATGAAGTCCCCCAGGGTCAGCGAGAAAGTGAAGATCGAGCCGGCGGCAATGCCGGGGATCGACAGTGGCAGGATCACTTGCATGAACGTCTGGCGCGGCCTGGCGCCCAAGTCCGCCGAGGCTTGCAGCAGCGACGGCGGCAGACGCTCCAGGGACGCCTGGATCGGCAGGATCATGAACGGCAGCCAGATGTAGACGAACACCAGGAAACGCCCCAGGTGGGAGGTGGACAAGGTGCTGCCGCCCACGCCCGGGATCCCCAGCACGAACTGCAACACCGGCCCCAGGCCCAGGTGCTGGACGAACCACTGCGCCACGCCGCCCTTGGCCAGCAGCAGCGTCCAGGCATAGGCCTTGACGATGTAGCTGGCCCACATGGGCAGCATCACCGCGATGTAGAAAAACGCCTTGGTCTTGCCGCGGGTGTAGCGCGCCATGTAGTAAGCGATCGGGAACGCGACGATGGCGCTGGCGATGGACACCGCAATGGCCATGCTCAGGGTGCGCCAGATGATGTCGAAATTCGACGGCTGGAACAGCGCCGTGAAGTTCGCCAGGGTCAGGTCCGGCGTCACCGCCATGGTGAAGTCATCGAAGGTGTAGAAACCCTGCCACAGCAAGGTCAGCAGCGAGCCAAGGTAGATCGCGCCGAACCACAGCAGCGGCGGCACCAGCAACAGCGACAGGTACAGGTTGGGCCGTCGGTACAGCAGGTTGGAAAAACGCCGCAGCGGCGAACCGGGCGCAGGCGTTGGGGTGATGGCCAGCGTGTTCATCTCACACCTCGCCACTGACGGCGTCGTGCAGCGTGACCATCGCCTCACGGGCCCAGCGAACGCTCAGCTGTTGGCCGGCCTGGTGCGGGGCGGCGTTGTCCTGCCACTGGGTGTTGGCCTGGCTGAGGTTCAGGGTCTGGCCGTTGGCAAGTTTCAGCTCATAGCGTGTGGCGCTGCCCTGGTACTGGATGTCGTGCAGCAGGCCGTGGACTTCGACCTCACCGCTGGCCAACGGGCCCTCGGCGAAACGCAGGTGTTCCGGACGGATCGAGAACGGCTGTGGATAACCGCTCAGTTCTCGCGCCAATTCGCCACGAATCACGTTGGAGGTGCCGACGAATTCGGCGACGAAGGTGGTCGCCGGTTTCATGTACAGGTTGCGCGGCGTATCGACTTGTTCGATGCGGCCTTTGTTGAACACTGCCACGCGGTCGGACATCGACAGCGCTTCGGTCTGGTCGTGGGTGACGAAAATGAAGGTGATGCCCAACTGGCGTTGCAGCTTCTTCAACTCGCCCTGCATCTGTTCACGCAGCTTCAGGTCCAGGGCGCCCAAGGGCTCATCGAGCAACAACACCCGTGGGCGATTGACCAGCGCACGGGCCAGGGCCACCCGTTGGCGCTGGCCGCCGGAGAGCTGCACCGGCTTGCGTTCGCCGTAGCCGCCCAGGGCGACCATCTCCAGGGCCTCGTTGGCGCGCCGGATGCGCTCGGCCTTGGCGACGCCTTTGACCTTTAAGCCGTAGGCGACGTTGTCGCGCACGTTCATGTGGGGGAAGAGGGCGTAATCCTGGAACACCGTGTTGACGTCCCGCTGATACGGCGCAAGCCCCGTGGCTTCTTCGCCATGGATGCGGATCGAGCCGGCAGTGGGTTGTTCGAACCCGGCGATCAGTCGCAGGCAGGTGGTCTTGCCCGAGCCGGACGGGCCCAGCATGGAAAAGAACTCGCCGTCCTGGATGTCGATGGAGACCCGGTCAACGGCCTTTACATCGCCGAACTGCCGGGATACCTGGGTGAATTGGACTGCAAGCGTCATGGTGCGGGGCTCCAGAAAGCGGGGCGGGTATGAAATCTCAACGATTGGCAGGCGATCCCGTGGCGAGGGAGCTTGCTCCCGCTGGGTGGCGCAGCCGCCCCAAAACCAGGCGATGCGGTGTGTCAGCTAATACCGCGTCGGTCCGTTTTGGGCGTGCTTCGCACACCAGCGGGAGCAAGCTCCCTCGCCACAGGGGCCGCTCCCATTTATGTGCTGGGGGTTAACGCCCACCCATGATCGCAATGTAATCCTGGGTCCAGCGGCTGTACGGCACGAACTTGCCGCCCTCGGCCTGTGGAGTTTTCCAGAAGGCGATCTTGTCGAATTGATCGAAGCCGTTGGTCTTGCAGCCTTCGGCGCCCAGCAGCTCGCTGCCCTTGCACGCCGCCGGCACCGCTGGCAAGGAGCCGAACCACGCGGCCACGTCACCCTGGACTTTCGGTTGCAGTGACCAGTCCATCCACTTGTACGCGCAGTTGGGGTGCTTGGCCTCGGCGTGGAGCATCGTCGTGTCGGCCCAGCCAGTGGCGCCTTCTTTCGGAATGGTCGAGGCGATGGGTTGCTTCTCGTTCATCAGGCCGTTGACCTGATAGGGCCAGGCGCCGGACGCCACCACGCCTTCGTTCTTGAAATCGCTCATCTGCACCGTGGTGTCGTGCCAGTAGCGGTGGATCAACGGCTGCTGGGCCCGAAGCAGTTCCAGCACGGCCTTGTACTGGGCTTCGTCGAGTTGGTACGGGTCCTTGATGCCCAGTTCAGGCTTGGCGGTCTTGAGGTACAACGCCGCGTCGGCGATGTAGATCGGGCCATCGTAGGCTTGCACGCGCCCTTTGTTCGGCTTGCCGTCGGGCAACTCCTGGGCATTGAACAGTACGCTCCAACTGGTGGGCGCTTGCTTGAACACGTCGGTGTTGTACATCAGCACATTGGGACCCCATTGGTACGGGGTGCCGTAGGTCTGCTGGTTGACCACGTACCACGGCGCATCTTTCAGGCGCGGGTCGAGGTTTTTCCAGTTGGCGATCAGCGCGGTGTTGATCGGCTGCACGCGCTTGCCGGCAATCAGCCGCAACGAGGCGTCGCCCGAGGCGGTGACCAGGTCGTAGCCGCCCTTGGTCATCAGGCTGACCATTTCATCGGACGTGGCGGCGGTTTTCACATTGACCTTGCAGCCGGTTTCCTTCTCGAACCCCGTGACCCAGTCGTAGGCCTTGTCGCTTTCGCCGCGTTCGATGTAACCCGGCCAGGCGACGATATCCAGTTGGCCCTCGCCGGCACCGACGGCCTTGAGCGGCTCGGCGGCCTGGAGACTGACGCTGGTCAGCAGCGCCGTGGTGAGTGCACTGAGCAATGCGGTCTTGTGCGCGTACATGGAAATCCCTCTTGCTTTAATTATGGTCGGGGCAGTGTTCGAACAGGTGAAACGCCATGGCTGGCCTGTTATTAGAGTAGTGCTGTTATCTATAGATGCTGGCCGTGGCGGGCCATGATGTGGCGCACCACGCTGTAGTCCTGGAGCGAATCGCTGGACAGGTCCTTACCGTAGCCGGAACGTTTCAGGCCGCCGTGGGGCATTTCGCTGACCAGCATGAAATGGCTGTTGATCCAGGTGCAGCCGTATTGCAAGCGCGCCGCCACCTGCATGGCCTTGTCCAGGTTCTGGGTCCATACCGAGGACGCCAGGCCGTATTCCGAATCATTGGCCCATTCCACCGCCTGGCTGAGTTCGTCGAAGCGGGTCACGGTGACGACCGGGCCGAACACCTCGCGCTGGACGATTTCATCGCTTTGCTTGCAGCCGGCCAGCAGGGTGGGTTGATAATAGAAGCCAGCACCGGAATGCACCGCCGCACCGGTGATGCGCTCGATGTGCGGCTGGCCGAGGGCGCGCTCGACAAAACTGGCCACGCGGTCGCGCTGGCGGGTACTGATCAGCGGGCCAATCTCATTGTCGGCGTCGCGCTTGCCGGCAAAGCGCAAGCTGCTGACCGCCGCGCCGAGCTCGGCCACCAGCCGGTCGTGAATTCCGCCCTGGGCGTAGATCCGGCACGCTGCCGTGCAATCCTGCCCGGCGTTGTAATAGCCGTAGGTGCGCACGCCTTCGACCACCGCCTGGATGTCGGCGTCGTCGCACACGATCACTGGCGCCTTGCCGCCCAGTTCCAGGTGTGTGCGCTTGAGGGTTTTTGCCGCCGCCTGGAGGATTTTCTGCCCGGTGACGATATCGCCCGTCAGCGAAACCATGCGCACCTTCGGATGGCTGACCAGATGGCTGCCCACCCCTTCGCCACCGCCGCAGAGGATATTGATCACGCCCCGCGGCAGGAGCCGGGCCAGCATCGGCGCCAAGGCCAGGATCGACAACGGCGTGTGCTCCGATGGCTTGAACACCAACGTGTTGCCGGCGGCCAGGGCCGGGGCGATTTTCCAGGCGGCCATCATGATCGGGTAGTTCCACGGCGCGATGGACGCCACGACGCCGATCGGGTCGCGGCGCACCATGCTGGTATAGCCGGGCAGGTATTCGCCACTGAGCTGGCCGGTCTGGCAGCGCACGGCGCCGGCGAAGAAACGAAAGACATCCACCGTGGCGCTCAGGTCATCCTGGCGCGCCAGGTGCAGCGGCTTGCCGCAGTTCAGGGCTTCGAGGCGGGCCAGCTCATCGGCGTTCTGTTCGATGGCGCTGGCGATGTCCAGCAGCAGGTTCGAGCGTTGTTGCGGCGTGGTGCGGGACCAGCCGTCGAAGGCGCAGTGGGCAGCGAGGATCGCGGCTTCCACCTGCTCGGTACTGGCCTCGGCGATGTGAGCCACGACTTCGCCGGTGGCCGGGTTGAGGATCGGCTCGACAACGCCTTCACCGGGAACGAGTTCCCCGTCGATCAGCAACGCGGTGCACAACGGGGTTTGCGTGCCAGCCATTTTTATAGGTCTCAGTTGAAACAAAGAACCTGTGGGAGCGAGCTTGCTCGCGAGGGCGGTGTATCAGTCGAATCGATGTCGCCTGTCACGCCGCTATCGCGAGCAAGCTTGCTCCCACAATGGATTGTTCTCCCACAATGGATTGTGGCGATGCAGCAAGACTAGTGCCCGGCCTCATGCCCGACAAATTCGAAATACTCAAGGCTGCATTCGATTAAATAGATGGCTTGCGTCCGCCATGAGGCTGTTCCCGGGCCACCGCCAGGAACGGGTCGACCGACGCCGGTCGCGCCGTGCCCCGGCGCCAGGCCAGGCCGACGTCGAGGGTCTGGTTGAGGTCGGCAATCGGTCGCGCTTCGATGATGTCGCCTTCCAGCGACCAGGGGCGGTAGGTCATGTCCGGCTGGATCGATACGCCCAGCCCCGCGGCCACCAGGCTGCGCACTGCTTCGGTCGAGGCGGTGCGCAGGGTGACCCGGGGTTGCAGGCCGGCGCCGCGCCACAGGCGCTGGGCGTTGCGGTCCATTTCGTCGACGTTCAGTTGGATCAGCGGCTCGCGGGCCACATCGGCCAGGTGGATGCTGTCGTGCTCCAGCAAGGGATGCTGCGCCGGTAGCCACAAACGGTGCGGCGAATGCGTCAGGACTTCGGTCTGCAGGGCGTGGCGATCCTCCAGGTTGGACAGGATCAGCACCCCGACGTCGATTTCGCCGCTGACCAGCAAATGTTCGATGTACGGCCGCTCGTCCTCCATCACGCGGATCTCCACGTTGGGGTAGGCGCGCTGGAAGCGGGTCAGCAAGTCCGCCAGGTAATAACCGGCGACTAGGCTGGTGACGCCAATGGTGACTTGGCCAGCCACCTGGTCGGTGCTTTGTTGCAGGCTGCGCTTGGCGTTGTCGACCGTGGCCAGGATCAGGTGGGCCTGGCGCAGGAATTGATGGCCCTGGTGGGTCAGGGTCATGCCCTTGGCGTGGCGGTTGAACAGGCTGACGCCGATGTCTTGCTCCAGTTGCTGGATGGCCAGGGTCAAGGTGGACTGGGAAATGAACGCCGTTTGCGCCGCGGCGGAGATGGAGCCGGTTTCGGCCACGGCGATGAAATGGCGGATCTGACGCAGAGTCATCATGGGCGCGTACCGGTGGGCGGATTTATCGATGTACTGAAGTGTATATCGTTTTTTTAGAAGGGAAGGAACGTGCACCGCTGGCGGCGTCAGGCAACATCTGGAAGCAATCTCGCCAACGGCGTCGGGCACTTTCGATCTAGGCTGGGGGCCTTACGTTGACCCGAACATCTGGAGGCAACAAATGAACACCCGTGGATTGCTCGATCAGCTTCTCAAGTCCGGCCAGGAAATGTTGCAGAACAAGGCTGGCGGTTCACAGGGCAAGTCGTCTGGTGGCCTGGGCGGTTTGCTCGGCGGCTCCGGCAACCTGGGCGGGATGCTTTCCGGCGCGGGCGGCGGGGCACTGGCCGCCGGGGCCATGGGCCTGTTGCTGGGCAACAAGAAAGCCCGCAACTTTGGCGGCAAGGCCCTGGCCTATGGCGGCCTGGCGGCCTTGGGCGTGATCGCCTACAAGGCCTATGGCAACTGGCAGGCCCAGCAGGGCAACGCGCCGAAGACCGAACCGCAGACCCTCGATCGCGTGCCTCCGGCGCAGGTCGAGCAGCACAGCCAGGCGATCCTCAAGGCGCTGGTGGCGGCGGCCAAGGCCGACGGCCATGTGGACGAGCGCGAGCGGCAATTGATCGAAGGCGAGTTCACCAAGCTCGACAACGACCAGGAGTTGCAACACTGGCTGCATGCTGAACTCAACAAACCCTTGGACCCCACCGACGTCGCCCGTGCTGCCAGCACCCCGGAAATGGCCGCGGAAATGTACATCGCCAGCGTGATGCTGGTGGACGAGGAAAACTTCATGGAGAAGTCCTACCTCGATGAACTGGCGCGCCAACTCAAGCTGGAGCCAGGGTTGAAGGCGGAACTGGAAAAACAGGTGCGCCAGGCGACTGTATAAAGCAGCATCAACGCTATTCCTTGTGGGAGCGAGCCTGCTCGCGATGGCGTCCGGTCAGTGACAGTATTCTTGACTGATACACCGCTATCGCGAGCAAGCCCGCTCCCACAGTGGTTTTGTGGTGTCTGGCAATCTTGTATCCAACGCTATTCCCTGTGGGAGCGAGCCTTCTCGCGAAGGCGCTCGGTCAGTCTCAGCATGGTTGACTGATACACCGCTATCGCGAGCAAGCTCGCTCCCACAGTGGTTTTGTGGTGTCTGGCAATCTTGTATCCAACGCTATTCCCTGTGGGAGCGAGCCTGCTCGCGAAGGCGCTCGGTCAGTCTCAGCATGGTTGACTGATACACCGCTATCGCGAGCAAGCTCGCTTGTATGGTAGGACTTGAAGGGAGGAGGAGGGACAAGGCTCGATTCTGACTGTTCGCGCAGTACAGACCGTGGGAGATTTCGCCCCTCCTCCTTTCACCCAAGCGCCGATAAAGAATGCTTCGGCCTGGATCGACGATAGAGACAAGCCTGCGCCTCTGGGTGACCCCTTCAAGTGTTCAAACCTTAGCCCGGAGGATTTTCAATGGCAATGCCGGTTTCTGTCACAAAGCCGATCGTGGGCGTGGATGTCGCCAAGAACGAGCTGGTGATCTATCACGCAGAGCTTGATGTGTTGGAAGCGATTCCCAACGACAAGGCGGCCATCAAAAGGTGGTTGAAAGTACTGCCGGGGCCCGTCGATGTCGCCATTGAGTCGACCAATATCTATCACTTGGATTTTGCTGATCTGGCCTATGAGGCCGGTTGCACGATCTATATGGTGGGCGGTTATGAACTTCACCATTACCGCAAAGGCGTAAAAGTACGCGCCAAAACCGACGCGCTGGACGCCAAGCTGCTGGCTCGTTACCTGAAGAACGAAGGGCATGAGCTTCATCCATGGGCGCCGCCATCTCCGTTGTATCGCCAGCTTCTAAGCCTTTTCCGCCGTCGCGCTGCGTTGGTTCAGGCTCGAGTCGCCCTGGTACAAAGCTGGGCCAATGAGCCGCTGCTCAAGACCGCTTTCGCCGAGCAAATCGCCGCCATGCAGAGGCTTGAGACATTGATCGAGAAGACGATCAAGGATCATCTGAAAAATGCTGGTTTGCTAGGTCAACTGAACCATTGCCTGAAGGTCGAGGGCATCGGATTTCTGACCGGAGCCCGCTTACTTACGGCGTTTCAGCGGGGCGACTTCAAAAACGCAGACGCCTTCATTGCCTTCTTGGGGATGGATTTGCGAGTGTCCCAATCAGGACAAAAAGACGACCGCCGAAGCTTGAGCAAACGAGGCGATCCGGAAGTTCGTCGGCTTTTGCACAACGCAGCCATGTCGGCTAGCCGTACGCCTGCCTGGAAAGGCTTTTATGAAAAACTAAGAGCTCAAGGCTTCGCTACCACCCAGGCGCTAGTGATACTGGCACGCAAGCTTGCTCGGATCGTATTCGCTCTGCTGAAAGGGCAAAGCGAATACCAACCAAAAGCGGCTTGAGGGCTTCCCCTCAACCATAGAATCTCCCACAGTGGTTTTGTGGTGTTTGGCAATAACATGTATCCAACGCTATTCCCTGTGGGAGCGAGCTTGCTCGCGAAGGCGTCCGGTCAGTCGCAGCATGGTTGACTGACACACCGCTATCGCGAGCAAGCTCGCTCCCACAGTGGTTTTGTGGTGTTTGGCAATCTTGTATCCAACGCTATTCCCTGTGGGAGCGAGCTTGCTCGCGAAGGCGCCTGGTCAGTCGCAGCATGGTTGACTGACACTGCGCTTTCGCGAGCAGGCTCGCTCCCACAGGGGCGGGCTCCATTCTTCAAGTACCGGTGAGCCTCGGCTCAATCAAAATCCTCCCACGCCGCCATACAGACGCCGCGCCGCCCTCGGCTATACTCCCCAGCATTTTCAAGTGCCTGAGGTTTTACTGTGAAGAATTGGACATTGCGCCAACGCATCCTGGCGAGTTTTGCGGTGATCATCGCCATTATGCTGCTGATGGTGGTTGTCTCGTATTCACGGTTGCTGAAAATCCAGGACAGCGGAGAAAAGGTCCGGGCCGATGCGGTTCCGGGGGTGTATTTCAGCTCGATGATCCGCGGCGGCTGGGTCGACAGCTACGTCCTGACCCAGCAAATCGTCGGCCTTTCCGGGAATCGGGAAATCACCGCCGAGGACAAGGCTCGCTACCAGGGTTTCGAGCGGCACTTGCGCGAAGAAATACAGAACTATCAAAAACTGATCCAGGACCCGGCCGACCAAGTCTCTTTCGACGAGTTCGAGGTCAACCACCAGGACTTCAACAAGGCCCTGGCGAAAGTCCTGGACCTGTACCAGCGCAAGGATTACGAAGGGGCGCGGCTGGCGCTGAACGCAGAACTGACGACGGCGTGGCTCGACGGTCGCGGACACTTGAACCAGATCATCGAGCGCAATCGCGAGCTGGCACAAAGCGCCACCCTGACCATTGGCGATGCGGTGACGGCGGCCAAGGTCGCCATGGGCCTGTCGTTCCTGGTCGCGCTGGTCGTCGCGGTACTTTGTGGCCTGCTGCTGATGCGGGCGATCATGGGGCCAATGAACCGCATCGTCGAGATCCTCGAGATCATGCGCAGCGGCGACCTGAGCGGACGCCTGAACCTGGCGCGCAAGGACGAATTCGGTGCCGTGGAAACCGGCTTCAACGACATGATGGCCGAACTGACCTCGCTGGTATCCCAGGCCCAGCGCTCATCCGTGCAGGTCACCACCTCGGTCACCGAAATTGCCGCCACCTCGCGCCAGCAGCAGGCCACGGCCACGGAAACCGCCGCCACCACCACCGAGATTGGCGCGACGTCCCGGGAAATCGCCGCCACCTCCCGGGACCTGGTGCGCACCATGACCGAAGTCTCCACCGCCGCCGACCAGGCCTCGGTGGCCGCCGGCTCTGGCCAGCAAGGCTTGGCGCGCATGGAGGAAACCATGCATTCGGTGATGGGCGCCGCCGACCTGGTGAACGCCAAGCTGGCGATCCTCAACGAGAAGGCCGGCAACATCAACCAGGTGGTGGTGACCATCGTCAAAGTGGCCGACCAGACCAACCTGTTGTCCCTCAACGCCGCCATCGAGGCCGAGAAGGCCGGTGAGTACGGGCGCGGTTTCGCCGTGGTGGCCACGGAAGTACGGCGCTTGGCCGACCAGACCGCCGTGGCGACCTATGACATCGAACAGATGGTGCGCGAGATCCAATCCGCGGTATCGGCCGGTGTGATGGGCATGGACAAGTTTTCCGAGGAGGTGCGCCGTGGCATGGCCGAAGTGCAGCAGATCGGCGAGCAACTGTCGCAAATCATCCATCAGGTCCAGGCGCTGGCGCCGCGGGTGTTGATGGTCAACGAAGGCATGCAGGCCCAGGCCACCGGCGCCGAACAGATCAACCACGCCCTGGTGCAACTGGGCGATGCCAGCAGCCAGACCGTGGAGTCCCTGCGCCAGGCCAGCTCCGCCATCGACGAGCTGAGCCAGGTCGCCGTGGGGCTGCGCAGCGGCGTCTCGCGTTTCAAAGTCTGATGGGCGAACTCGAGACCCGGCGTGGCGTCGCAGCGACGGCCCGCCAGACGTTGTTCCTGGTGTTCTGCATCGGCAACGAACGTTACGCCCTGCAGGCCACCGATGTAGTGGAAGTGCTGCCGCGCCTGCCCCTCAAGCCGATCGCCCGGGCGCCGTCCTGGGTGGCGGGGGTGTTTGCCTGGCGCGGCACCGTGGTGCCGGTGATCGACCTGTGCGCCCTGACGTTCGGCCGGAGCGCCGAACCCCGGACCAGCACGCGGCTGGTGCTGGTGCGTTATCAAGGCGATACACAACAAACCGGGCAAGTGCTGGGATTGATCCTGGAACAGGCGACCGACACCCTGCGCTGTGATCCGGTCGATTTCAAACCCTATGGCCTGGACAATCGGCAGGCGCCGTACCTTGGGCCGGTCCGCGAAGATGCCCTTGGGTTGCTGCAATGGGTGCGGGTCAATGACCTGCTCGACGAATCCGTTCGGGCGCTGCTGTTTCCTGCTACGCCGCTGAGCCTCGACGACCTCGAGGTAGCGCCATGAACAACGACCAACGGTTTTTCGATTTTCTCAAGGAGCGCATCGGCCTCGATGTGACCTCCGTCGGCACCGCGATCATTGAGCGCGCCGTGCGCCAACGAATCAGTGCCGTGCCTGGGCGAACCGCCGATGAGTATTGGCAGGCCCTGCAGCATTCGGCCCCGGAACAGCAGGCGTTGATCGAAGCGGTGATCGTCCCGGAGACCTGGTTCTTCCGCTACCCCGAGTCCTTTGCGACCCTCGCCAGGCTGGCCGTCAAGCGCCTGGCCGAGATCAAGCACCTGCGTGCGCTGCGCATCCTCAGTTTGCCGTGCTCCACCGGCGAAGAACCGTATTCCATCGCCATGGCTTTGCTCGACGCCGGCTTGGGCGCCCATCAGTTCAAGGTGGACGGCATGGACGTCAGCCCGCTGTCGGTGGCGCGGGCCAAGGAGGCGCGTTACGGCAGGAATTCCTTCCGTGGCGCCGACCTGGGTTTTCGCGAGCGGCACTTCGACGCCGAAGACGAAGGCTACCGCCTCAGCGAACGGGTGCGCGAACAGGTGCGCTTGCAAGTAGGCAACCTGCTGGATCCGGCCTTGCTGGCGAACGAGGCCCCCTACGACTTTGTGTTCTGCCGCAATCTGCTGATCTATTTCGACCAGCCGACCCAGCAGCAGGTGTTCGAGGTGCTCAAGCGCTTGACCCATCAGGACGGCGTGCTGTTTATCGGCCCTGCCGAAGGCAGCCTGCTGGGGCGCCTGGGCATGCGCTCGATCGGGATTGCCCAATCGTTCGCCTTCAGTCGACAGGGGGCGTCGGAGCCCCAACCGTTGCCGGCCTTGATACCACCGCCGCTACCGATTCGTCAGCCACCGCCTCGCGTCATCCCGCCGGCGGTTCGGCCGCGGCCGTTTGCCGCGAGCGTGACACCGATTGCCCCACCCAAGAGCAGCGACGCCGCGAGCTTGCTGGCCAATATCGCGGCCTTGGCCAACGGCGGCAAAAGCGCCGAAGCCCGCGCGGCATGTGAAGAATACCTGCGCAGCCACGCGCCGAACGCCCAAGTGTTCTATTGGTTGGGCCTGCTCAGCGACATGGCCGGTAGCGCGCTGCAAGCCCAGGGTTTTTATCGCAAGGCGCTTTATCTTGAACCGCAACACGCCGAGGCCCTGGTGCATCTGGCGGCGCTGCTGGCTTCCCAGGGAGACGCGGCCGGAGCCCGTCGGTTGCAGGAACGCGCCGCCCGCAGCGGGCGCACGGCAGACAGTGAGCACAAACAATGAGCGGTTCGGCTTCCTACACCATCACCCATGACGATGCCCAGGCCATCGACGACTGCTGGAACCGCATCGGCGTGCATGGCGATAAATCCTGCCCGCTGTTGGTCGAGCATATCCATTGCCGCAATTGCTCGGTGTATTCGGCGGCCGCGACTCGGCTGCTCGACCGTTATGCCTTGCCGCAGGATCAGCGGGATTTGTCCCTGGCCCCGGTGGACAACGATGTGGTCACGCGCTCGTTGCTGATGTTCCGCCTCGGCGAGGAATGGCTGGGCCTGACCACGCGCAGCCTGGTGGAAGTGGCGCCGTTGCAGCCGATTCACTCGTTGCCCCACCAACGCTCACGGGCCTTGCTGGGCGTGGCGAATGTGCGCGGGGCGCTGGTGGCCTGCCTGTCGCTGGTGGAGCTGCTGGACCTGGAACCCGGCGCGGCGGCGGTGGCCGGTACACGGGTCATGCCGCGCATGTTGATCGTCGCGGCCAAGGGCGGGCCGGTGGTGGTGCCGGTGGATGAGGTGGACGGCATCCACGCCATCGATGAACGTATTTTGGCGAACGCTTCGCCGTCGGCGGGCAAGTACACCCGTGGCGTGCTGCCGTATAAGGGGCGCAGCTTGCGCTGGTTGGATGAAGAACAGTTGCTGACCGCCGTGGCCCGGAGTTTGTCATGACCCCCGACCAAATGCGCGACGCCTCGCTGCTGGAACTGTTCAGCCTGGAAGCCGAAGCCCAGGTCCAGGTGCTGAGCACCGGCCTGCTGGCCCTGGAGCGCGATCCGACCCAGGCCGAGTACCTTGAGTCATGCATGCGCGCGGCGCATTCCCTCAAGGGCGCGGCGCGCATTGTCGGGGTGGATGCTGGGGTTAGCGTGGCCCACGTGATGGAAGATTGCCTGGTCAGCGCCCAGGAGCGGCGCCTGGTACTGGGCGCCGAGCACATCGACGCCTTGCTGCAAGGCACCGACTTGCTGACGCGCATCGCCACGCCGGGCAACAACGTCGGCGCGCCGGACATCGACGCCTATGTGGCGTTGATGGGACGCCTGCTCGATCCCAACGCTGCACAACAACCCGCGCAGGTACCGACAAAACTCCAGACGCCTGTCGAACCCGTCAGCGTCGAGCCGTCCGTGCCGGAACCGCTCGCCGCAACGGAGCCGGGCCCCAAGCGCAAACGGGTCACCGAAGGCGGCGAGCGGGTCTTGCGGGTCACGGCCGAACGCCTCAACAGCTTGCTCGACCTGTCGAGCAAGTCCCTGGTGGAGACTCAGCGCCTCAAGCCTTGGCTGGCGGCGATGCAACGGCTCAAGCGCCAGCAAGGCACCGGCTTGCGCGCCCTTGAAGAGCTGAACGTGCACCTCAAGGACCACGCCCTGAGCCTGCAAGCCCAGGAAGCCCTGGGCGATGCTCGCCGCTTGCTCGCCGAAACCCAGCAGTTGCTGGCGCAGAAAACCGCCGAGCTGGATGAGTTCGCCTGGCAGGCCAGCCAGCGGGCGCAGGTGCTGTACGACACAGCGCTGGCCTGTCGCATGCGGCCGTTCGCCGATGTGCTGTCGGGCCAGGCACGCATGGTCCGTGACCTGGGCCGCAGCCTGGGCAAACACGTGCGCCTGGAAATCGAAGGCGAGAAAACCCAGGTCGACCGCGACGTGCTGGAACAGCTCGAAGCGCCTCTGACCCATTTGCTGCGCAACGCCGTCGACCACGGCATCGAAACCCCGGAACAACGGGTACTGGCCGGCAAGCCCGCCGAAGGCCTGATCCGCTTGCGCGCTTCTCATCAGGCCGGCCTGCTGGTCTTGGAGCTGGCGGACGATGGCGCCGGGGTGGACCTGGAACGGGTGCGCCGCAGCATCGTCGAGCGCGGCCTTTCTCCTGAGCCAACCGCCGCCAGCCTGAGCGAAGAGGAACTGCTGACCTTCCTGTTCCTGCCCGGTTTCAGCCTGCGCGACAAAGTCACCGAAGTGTCCGGGCGCGGCGTTGGCCTGGACGCCGTCCAGCACATGGTCCGGCAGTTGCGCGGGGCGGTGGTGCTGGAGCAGACGGCGGGCGAGGGCAGTCGTTTCCATCTCGAGGTGCCGCTGACGCTGTCGGTGGTGCGCAGCCTGGTGGTGGAGGTCGGCGGTGAAGCGTACGCCTTCCCCCTGGCCCACATCGAACGCATGTGCGACCTGGCGCCGGAGGACATCGTCCAGGTCGAGGGGCGCCAGCATTTCTGGCACGAAGGCCGGCATATCGGCTTGGTCGCCGCCAGCCAGTTGCTCAATCGCCCATCGACGCAGAACGGCAGCCAGACCCTCAAGGTCGTGGTGATCCGCGAGCGCGAGACGATCTACGGCGTGGCGGTGGAGCGGTTCGTCGGCGAGCGCACCCTGGTGGTCCTGCCCTTGGACGAGCGCCTGGGCAAGGTCCAGGACATTTCCGCCGGGGCCTTGCTCGACGATGGCTCGGTGGTGTTGATTGTCGATGTCGAAGACCTGTTGCGGTCGGTGGACAAGCTGCTCGATACCGGGCGCCTGGAGCGCATCGCCCGGCAAAACCAGGCCCAGGCACCCCGCAAGCGGATCCTGGTGGTGGACGATTCCCTGACCGTGCGTGAGCTGCAACGCAAGTTGTTGCTCAACCGCGGCTATGACGTAGCAGTGGCGGTGGATGGCATGGATGGCTGGAATGCATTGCGCTCGGAGGATTTCGATTTGTTGATCACGGACATCGACATGCCACGCATGGACGGCATCGAACTGGTGTCGCTGTTGCGGCGCGACAACCGCTTGCAATCGCTGCCAGTGATGGTGGTGTCCTACAAGGACCGCGAAGAAGATCGCCGCCGTGGCCTCGACGCCGGCGCCGACTATTATCTGGCCAAGGCGAGTTTCCACGACGACGCCTTGCTCGACGCCGTGGTCGAATTGATCGGAGGGGCACGCGCTTGAAGATCGCCATCGTCAATGACATGCCCCTGGCAGTCGAGGCCCTGCGCCGCGCCCTGGCGTTCGAGCCGGCGCACCAACTGGTCTGGGTCGCCGCCAACGGTGCCGAGGCGGTGCAGCGTTGCGCCGAATACACCCCGGACCTGATCCTGATGGACCTGTTCATGCCGATCATGGATGGCGTGGAGGCTACCCGGCGGATCATGGCCGACAGCCCATGCGCTATCGTGATTGTGACCGGAGACAGCCAGCAGAATGTCCACCGGGTGTTCGAGGCCATGGGCCATGGCGCGCTGGATGTGGTCGATACCCCGGCCCTGGGGGTCGGTAACCCGGCGGACGCGGCGGCGCCGCTGCTGCGCAAGATCACCAACATCGGTTGGCTGATCGGTGAGCGCAACAAGCGCGAGCGCCCCGCACCGTCGGCTCAGCGCGCGGCGGTGTCGCGCAAGAGCCTGGTGGCCATCGGGTCGTCGGCGGGTGGGCCCGCGGCGCTGGAGGTCTTGCTCAAGGCCCTGCCGCGGGACTTTGCCCCGGCGATCGTGCTGGTCCAGCATGTGGACGAGGTGTTCGCCGCGGGCATGGCCGAATGGCTGGGCAGTGTGTCGGGCCACACGGTGCGCCTGGCCCGGCAAGGTGAGACGCCGCAAAGCGGCACGGTATTGCTGGCGGGAACCAACCATCACCTGCGTTTGTTGAAGGACGGCACCCTGGCCTATACCGCCGAGCCGGTGAACGAAATCTACCGGCCCTCCATCGACGTGTTTTTTGAAAGTGTCGCCCAGTACTGGAGCGGCGACGCGGTGGGCGTATTGCTCACCGGCATGGGCCGCGACGGTGCGCAAGGGCTTAGACTCATGCGCCAGCAGGGCTATGTGACCATCGCCCAGGACCAGCGCAGCAGCGCCGTGTACGGCATGCCCAAAGCGGCGGCCGCCATCGACGCCGCCGTCCATATTCTTGCCCTGGACGCCATTGCGCCACGGCTGTTGGAGATTGTGACCCCATGAAGAACCCCGCGAGCCTTGCCCCAGGCCGTACCCAGGTAAGCCATCATGACTGATTTGCAGCTCGACGAATTCAAGCGCGATGAGAACGCCGCCATGGTCTTGCTCGTCGACGACCAGGCGATGATCGGCGAGGCGGTGCGGCGCGGGCTGTCGGAGGAAGACAACATCGACTTCCACTTCTGCTCCGACCCCCACCAGGCCATCGCCCACGCGGTGCGCATCAAGCCGACGGTGATTCTCCAGGACCTGGTGATGCCCGGCCTCGACGGCCTGAGCCTGGTGCGCGAGTACCGTAACCATCCGGCCACCCGCGACATCCCGATCATTGTCCTGTCCACCAAGGAGGACCCGCTGATCAAGAGCGCGGCGTTCGCCGCCGGGGCCAACGATTACCTGGTCAAGCTGCCGGACAACATCGAACTGGTGGCGCGCATCCGCTATCACTCGCGTTCCTACATGATGCTGTTGCAGCGCGACGCGGCCTATCGCGCATTGCGGGTCAGCCAGCAGCAATTGCTCGACACCAACCTGGTGCTGCAACGCTTGATGAACTCCGATGGCCTGACCGGGCTGTCCAACCGTCGGCATTTCGACGAGTACCTGGAACTGGAATGGCGCAGGGCGATGCGCGACCAGAGCCAACTGTCGCTGCTGATGATCGACGTGGACTACTTCAAGTCCTACAACGACAACTTTGGCCATTTGGAAGGCGACGAAGCCCTGCGCAAGGTCGCCACGGCCATCCGCGAGGCGTGCAGTCGGCCGTCCGACCTGCCGGCCCGCTACGGCGGCGAGGAGTTCGCCCTGGTGCTGCCCGGCACTTCGCCCGGCGGCGCCCGGCTGATGGCCGAGAAACTGCGCCAGAGCGTCGTCGCCCTGAAAATCCCCCACGCCACGCCCGACGGCGGCGAAAACCTGACCATCAGCATCGGCGTCTCGACCTTCACCCCCCAGCAGGGTGGCGACAGCCGTCAGCTGATCTCGGCGGCGGACAAGGGGTTGTACCTGGCCAAGCACAATGGGCGTAATCGGGTGGGGGTCGAATAAACCTTTTGCCTGGCTAGATTGCTTTTGTGGCAAGGGAGCTTGCTCCCGCTGGGGCGCGCAGCGGCCCTGAAACCCGTTGGCTCGGTGTGTCAGCTTGATTGAGGGAGCCGTTTTGGGGCTGCTGCGCAGCCCAGCGGGAGCAAGCTCCCTCGCCACGGGGGTGGTGTTGAATGTTCATTGCCCCTAAAGCCGCCAGGCGGGCTGCCGCTGGCGCTTGATTACGTTATACTCGCCGGCTTTCAAAAGTTCGCCAACGAGTGCTGCCCGCCATGGAAATCAACCCGATCCTTAACACCATCAAGGACCTGTCCGAGCGCTCCGAAACTATTCGGGGGTATCTTTGACTACGATCAAAAGCATGAGCGCCTGACCGAAGTCAATCGCGAGCTTGAAGATCCGAATGTCTGGAACAACCCTTCGTACGCCCAGGAACTGGGCCGCGAGCGTTCTGCGCTGGCGCAGATCGTCGAGACCCTGGACGAGCTGTCCAGCGGCCTGGCCGATTGCCGCGACCTGCTGGACATGGCTGTCGAAGAGGACGACGAAGGCGCAGTCGGCGATGTCGTCGCCGAGCTGACCCGCCTGGACGAGAACCTCGCCAAGCTGGAATTCCGTCGCATGTTCAGCGGCGAGATGGACATGAACAACGCTTACCTGGACATCCAGGCCGGTTCCGGCGGCACCGAAGCCCAGGACTGGGCCAACATCCTGCTGCGCATGTACCTGCGCTGGGCCGATAAACGCGGTTTCGACGCCACCATCATGGAACTGTCGGCCGGTGAAGTCGCCGGGATCAAGGGCGCCACCGTGCACATCAAGGGCGAATACGCCTTTGGCTGGCTGCGGACCGAGATCGGCGTGCACCGCCTGGTGCGCAAGAGCCCGTTCGACTCCGGCAACCGTCGCCACACCTCGTTCTCGGCCGTGTTCGTTTCGCCGGAAATCGATGACAACATCGAAATCGAGATCAACCCGGCGGACCTGCGCATCGACACCTACCGTTCCTCCGGGGCCGGTGGCCAGCACGTCAACACCACCGACTCGGCCGTACGGATTACCCACGTACCGACCAACACCGTGGTCAGTTGCCAGAACGAACGTTCCCAGCACGCCAACAAAGACACCGCGATGAAGATGCTGCGGGCCCGCCTGTACGAGCAGGAAGTGCAGAAGCGCAACGCGGCGTCCCAGGCCCTGGAAGACACCAAGTCGGACATCGGCTGGGGTCACCAGATCCGTTCGTACGTGCTCGACGCCTCGCGGATCAAGGACCTGCGGACCAGCATCGAACGCAGCGATTGCGACAAGGTGCTCGACGGCGATATCGATGAATACCTGATCGCCAGCCTCAAACAAGGGCTGTAACGCGACACCCATGCGGCGGACGGGCCACGCTTGCACAGAAAGCGCGGCTCGCCCGCAAACTCCGGCCCGGGCCGGGGGCAACGAACCTGTGATGGAATCCTTAAAGACATGAGCGAACTAGAACTCGACCCGCAAGCCCTGCAACAGGAAGAAAACTCCCTGATCGCCCTGCGCAAGGAAAAGCTTGCTGCCGAGCGCGCCAAGGGCCAGGCCTTCCCCAACGACTTCCGCCGCGACGCGTATTGCGACGTCCTGCAGAAGAAGTACGCGGACAAGACCAAGGAAGAGCTGGCCGAGGCGGCGATTCCAGTCAAGGTGGCCGGTCGTATCATGCTCGACCGTGGTTCGTTCATGGTGATCCAGGACATGACCGGGCGCATCCAGGTCTACGTCAACCGCAAGACCCTGCCGGAAGAAACCCTGGCCGCCGTCAAGACCTGGGACCTGGGCGACATCATCTCCGCCGAAGGCACCCTGGCCCGTTCCGGCAAGGGCGACCTGTACGTCGAGATGACCAACGTGCGCCTGCTGACCAAGTCCCTGCGCCCGCTGCCGGACAAGCACCACGGCCTGACCGACACCGAGCAACGCTATCGCCAGCGCTACGTCGACCTGATCGTCAACGAAGACGTGCGCCAGACCTTCCGCGTCCGCTCGCAAGTCATCGCCCACATCCGCAGCTTCCTGATGAAGCGTGACTTCCTGGAAGTCGAGACGCCGATGCTGCAGACCATCCCCGGCGGCGCGGCGGCCAAGCCGTTCGAAACCCACCACAACGCCCTGGACATGGAAATGTTCCTGCGCATCGCGCCGGAGCTTTACCTCAAGCGCTTGGTCGTGGGTGGCTTCGAGAAGGTTTTCGAGATCAACCGCAACTTCCGTAACGAAGGCGTTTCGACCCGGCACAACCCCGAGTTCACCATGCTCGAGTTCTACCAGGCCTACGCCGACTACGAAGACAACATGGACCTGACCGAGGAACTGTTCCGCGAGCTGGCGCAGTTGGTCCTGGGGACGACCGACGTGCCGTACGGCGACAAGGTGTTCCACTTCGGCGAGCCGTTCGTGCGCCTGTCGGTGTTCGACTCGATCCTCAAGTACAACTCCGAGATCACCGCCGCCGACCTGCAGGACATCGAGAAGGCCCGCGCCATCGCCAAGAAGGCCGGCGCCAAGGTGCTCGGCTTCGAAGGCCTGGGCAAGCTGCAAGTGATGATTTTCGAAGAACTGGTCGAGCACAAGCTGGAGCAGCCGCACTTCATCACCCAGTACCCGTTCGAAGTGTCGCCGCTGGCCCGTCGCAACGACGAGAACCCAAGTGTGACCGACCGTTTCGAGCTGTTCATCGGTGGTCGTGAAATCGCCAACGCCTACTCCGAGCTCAACGATGCCGAAGACCAGGCCGAGCGTTTCATGGCCCAGGTGGCCGACAAGGATGCCGGCGACGACGAAGCCATGCACTACGATGCCGACTTCGTGCGCGCCCTGGAGTACGGCATGCCGCCGACTGCTGGCGAAGGCATCGGCATCGATCGCCTGGTGATGTTGTTGACCAACTCACCGTCGATCCGGGATGTGATCCTCTTCCCGCACATGCGGCCCCAAGCGTAATTGTTTCAAATAAAAAGCCGCCTCGATGGGCGGCTTTTTATTGCCTGTCTGGTACAAACGTATCAATTGGTTACTTTTTCAAAGAGCGAGGAAGACCTGTCGTGAATCGTGCAATGGCTTCAGAAGGTGCAGCGGGCGTCGCCACGGCTGTCGCTGAAAGTGTTCAGTACCAGGGCCGCAAGGCCAGCCGACAGGGCAGTGAGCAGCGTCGCCAGGAGATTCTCGACGCGGCCATGCGCATCGTGGTGCGCGATGGCGTGCGTGCGGTGCGTCACCGTGCGGTGGCCGCCGAAGCGGGCGTGCCGCTGTCGGCCACTACGTACTATTTCAAGGACATCGACGATTTGCTCACCGATACCTTCGCCCAGTATGTGGAACGCAGCGCGGCGTTCATGGGCAAGCTGTGGGCCAACAACGAAGGCCTTCTGCGGGAGATGGTCGCCTATGGTGACGGCAGCGCCCAGTCGCGCTCGCAACTGGCGGACGACATCGCGCGGATGACCGCCGACTATGTGCGGCATCAACTGGACAGCCGTCGCGAGTACCTGATGGCCGAGCAGGCCTTTCGCCAGGAAGCCCTGCTCAACCCACGCCTGGCGGAGTTGGTGCGTTCCCACCAGCAGATATTGCTGCATGGCACGTGTCAGTTTTTCCAGGTTTTAGGCTCCCGCGAACCGCAACAGGATGCCAAAGTGTTGACGGCGATTATCGGACGGATGGAATATCAGGGCTTGCTCAATGGCGCCGAGCCGGTAGCCGATGAAGACATGCTCGGCATCCTGACCCGCTACATGCACCTGGTACTGGCGTCGGTGTGATCCAGATGGGTTCACCACAGCCCTTGTGGCGAGGGAGCTTGCTCCCGCTGGGCTGCGCAGCAGCCCCTTTTTTGTGAGCGCTGCGCACTCAAGCGGGAGCAAGCTCCCTCGCCACAGGGGATAAAGCGACCTGTGCCATAGGGAGTTCAAATGAAAGCCTGGCCTGCCGTTGTACTGGCCGTGTCGTTGCTGCTGCTCAGTGGTTGCCTGGTGTCCTTCAAGGCGCCGTTACCCGACAGCGAAGCCGCGCCCGCCGGCCTGCTCGGCCAATGGACCAGCACCAACGCCTGGGGCGAACCGTTGAACCTGGAGTTGACGCAAGTCGGCAAGCACCGCTACCAGGCCATCAGCTACTTCAGGGCCCGGCCCCATGAGCGCGAAGCCATCCCCCTGACCGTCTCCCGTCATGGCAGTCGCTGGTACCTGTCGGCCAAGGTGCCGGCCCGCTACGGTGGACATTTCCTGATCGCCGGTTTCGAATTGACCGATAAACAGGAACTGGTGGTCTACAACCTGGACCTGGAACAGATCAACCAGGCCATCGGCCAGAAGATCCTCAGCGGCCAGCCGAACCAGAGCGAAGAAGGTGACGGTGTGTTGGTGGACAGCGACATGAACAAGGTTTTCAGCTACCTCGACGACCCGGCCAATTCCGATGTGTTCTCGGAAGCCGTGCGTTACCAGCGACTGGCCAAATCCCAATAATTGCAACAAGCGGACGTTTTTTCACAGGAGTTTTCGGTGGACGATTACCAGCAGACGATACGCACCTTGTCCGATCGCATTGTGCTGGCGCAAACGCCGATTCGCATCCTCGACGCGGTGAAGTGGGACGAGAACATCCGCAAGGGGTTTCTCAAGGCCAAGGGCAAGGAAATGCCTGCGGTGGATCGCGACTATTACCTCAACCGGCCGTTGTCTTTTGACTCCAGCAAAGTGAAGCTGGAGTTCCAGAACATCGAGCGCGACATCACCCGCCAACTGGGGCAGTTCAACCCGGTGGGCCAGATCATGCGCCGCATGTGCAAGGAATACCGCATGGTGGTGCGCATGCTCGAAGCGCGTGGCACCGAGGATTTCGGGCTGATTTCCCAGGAGCTCTATGGCGCCGCCTCCGATGCTTTTCACGCCGGCGACCCGACCCTCGCCGACCTGGGCCTGATGCTCTCCGATTACCTGAACAACATCGATGGCCGTGGCGACCTCAAGGACGAGCCGAAAGTCCTCAGTGCCAAGGAAGCCGTCAGCCTGTTGCAGCATCGCCTCAACCGGGTGTTCGGCGAAGCCGAGGAAACCATCCGCGTGTTCGAGTCCGACGGCATCGTCGCCGACGCGGCGGCGGGCGCCGACTACATCAAGATCCGCACCGATGCGATGTTCAACGAGCGCGACGTACGAGCGCTGGAGGTCCACGAAGGGCTGGTGCACGTCGGCACCACCCTCAACGGCTTGAACCAGCCGATCTGCACCTTCCTGTCCAAGGGCCCGCCCTCGTCCACGGTGACCCAGGAAGGCCTGGCGATCCTGATGGAAATCATCACCTTCGCCTCCTACCCGAGTCGCCTGCGCAAACTCACCAACCGCACCCGGGCCATTCATATGGTGGAGGAGGGCGCCGATTTCCTGCAGGTCTTCGAGTTCTTCCGCGAGCAGGGTTTTGAGATGGCCGAAAGCTACGGCAACGCCAGTCGGGTGTTCCGTGGCTCGGTGCCCACCGGGCTGCCATTCACCAAAGACTTGTCCTACCTCAAGGGCTTCATCATGGTTTACAACTACATTCAGTTGGCCGTGCGCAAAGGCAAGCTGGAGCAGGTGCCGCTGCTGTTCTGCGGCAAGACCACCCTGGAGGACATGCGCACGTTGCGCCAGTTGGTGGACGAAGGCCTGGTGGTGCCGCCTAAATACTTGCCTGAGCAATTCCGCGACATGAATGCCCTGTCGGCCTGGATGTGTTTCTCCAACTTCCTGAACCACCTGAGCCTGGACCGGATCGAAGCGGATTATTCGAATATTCTTTAACAACACCACCCATCCCCTGTGGGAGCGAGCTTGCTCGCGATAGCGCCAGGACAGTCAACACCGCTGTGACTGACATACCGCTATCGCGAGCAAGCTCGCTCCCACAGGGGCTGTGGATAACTTCTGATTTTTTGCGAGGCTTCACCGGATGCGAACCCTCGGCATCATCTGCCTGCTGCTGGCCCTGGGCGGTTGCAGCTCCCTGTTGTTCTATCCCGAACGCGGCCTGCCGTTTACCCCGGAGCGGGCCAAGCTCGAGTACCGCGACGTCACCCTGACCACCGCTGACAATCTCAAGCTCCGTGGCTGGTGGCTGCCCGTCAAACCAGGCGTGGAGGTCAAGGGCACGGTCATGCATTTGCACGGCAACGGCGGCAACCTGGCGTGGCACCTGGGCGGGAGCTGGTGGTTGCCCGAGCAGGGCTACCAAGTGTTGATGGTCGATTATCGGGGTTATGGCGTGTCCGAAGGCGAGCCGAGCCTGCCGGCGATCTACCAGGACATCGACGCCGCGTTCCAATGGCTCGACCAGTCGCCCGAGGTCCAGGGCAAGCCGCTGGTGCTGCTCGGCCAGAGCCTGGGCGGCGCGCTGGCGGTGCATTACCTGGTCGAACATCCCCAGCGTCAACGGCAGCTCAAGGCCCTGGTGCTCGACGGCGTGCCCGCCAGCTATCGCGACGTCGGGCGTTTTGCCCTGAGTACCTCGTGGCTGACCTGGCCGTTCCAGGTGCCGTTGTCCTGGCTGGTGCCGGACGGTGACAGCGCGATCAGCTCCGTGGCGCAGTTGAACGGCGTGCCGAAGTTGATCTACCACAGCCTCGACGACCCCATCGTGCCCCTTTCCAATGGCATCCGCTTGTATCAAGCTGCGCCGCCGCCGCGGGTCCTGCAGCTGACGCGGGGCGGCCATGTGCAGACCTTCGCCGACCCGACGTGGCGCACCGTGATGCTGCGCTACCTCGACGATCCCCGGCATTTTGACGGCCTGCGCCGCCTGGGGGAGGTCCCGAACTACCCGAAATCACCCGTTGAACCACCAGAGAACCCGCAATGAGCGAAGAACGTAACGCCATCCCCCTGATCATCACCGGTATCTGCAGCATCCTGGGTACCGTCGCCGTGCTGTGGTACTACGGCTACCTGCATTTCGCCAAGCCCGAGGATGCGTTGCTGCTCGACCAGTTCACCATGCTCAAGACCGTGCCGGGGGAGGACTACAAGGTGTCCCTGGAACCCGCGCCCCAGGTCGCCCAGTGCATCGATGGTGTGCTGGTGTTGTTCGACACCGAGCAGAAAGGCCTGACCGGCGTGTTGATCAACGAGAAGAAACGTGCGGTGCGGTGCATGGGGCAGGAAACACCACAAAAACTGCAGCCGTAATCCAATCCCCTGTGGGAGCGAGCTTGCTCGCGATAGCGGTAGTTCAGCAGCATAAATAGTGCCTGACACGCCGCCATCGCGAGCAAGCTCGCTCCCACAGGGATTGTGTACAGCCAAATATCTTCAGCCATGAAAAAGCCCCGCCTGACGAAACCAGGCGGGGCTTTTCAGTTGCACTCAGCCGATCAGTTGGCGCTCATGGTCGAGCGCGGGGCCACTGGCTGGTTGTCGTTGGAGATGGTCACTTCCACGCGACGGTTCATGGCGCGGCCCGAGACGCTGGTGTTGTCCGCCACCGGGAATTCCTTGCCATAGCCCTGGGTCACGATGCGAGCCGGGTCGACGCCCATTTTCACCAGGGCGGTACGCACCGAGCTGGCGCGGCGTTCGGACAGCGATTGGTTGTAGGAATCCGAGCCGGTGCTGTCGGTGTAGCCTTCGATGATCACCTTGCGGTCCGGGTTTTCCTGGAGGAACTGCGCCAGTTTGCTCACATTCGTCATGCCGCTGGTGCGCAGGTCGGACTTGTTGGTGGCGAACAGCACGTCGCCGAAAGTCACCAGCGTCCCGCGTTCGGTTTGCTTGGCGTTGAGGCTGTCTTGCAGTTGCTTGATCTGCGCGTTGCGCGCGTCGAGCAGGGCACGGGCGCGTTCGTCGCCGGCGTTTTTCAGTTCGGCTTCGGCATTGCGCAGGGCGATGGTCTGCTTGGCCACTTCGACGCGCTGGTTGGTCAGGTAGGCCAGTTGGTCGACCTTGGCTTCGTCTTCCCGATCCAGGTAGGCCTTGTCGGCCTTGGCCAGGAAGTCCGCCGCGTCCTTGGTTTCCAGGGCGGCCACTTTGGTCGCCGCCGGGTCGGCTTGCAGGCCGTTGTAATTGGTCCGCGCCTGTTCGAGATTGGCGTTCGGGTCGTGGGAGCAAGCGGCCAGGGCTACGCAGGCAGCGAGCAGGGCGGGCATCATCAAGTGTTTGTGCATCATAGTCTGTCGTCCTTTTATCAATGAGAAGTACGTCGTGGCGTGATCGGTTTACTGAACCTTGTTCATGCCTTCCTGACGCAGTTCCTGAACCCCTTTCTGAGAGTCCTTGAGGGCTTGTTCGGCCTTGGCGGCCTGAGCCTTGCGCTCGGCGACGCGGGCATCCCACTCGGCTTGTTCGGCCAGTCGCTTGGCTTCTTCGTAGTTCTCGTCATGCATGGCGATTTCGGCTTGCTTGAGCTTGTCCTGGGCCGATTTCATTTCCACGGCGGCAAATTCGGTACCACCGGCGCTGACGGCGCTGTTGACCGCCGACTGGGTCACCGCGTACTGCTCCGAAGGTGGGTTACCGGCGCAACCGGCGAGAATGAAGCTGCTACCGATCGCCAGGGCAGCCAACTTCAAGCCGCGCAGGCCACTGGATGAGGGTTTGGCAGTGCAGGTATTCATAGGCTTCAACTCCATTGGAAAACTCCTGAAAAAAACGACAAATCCATGCTGGGACCGAAGCCATGACGTCTGGTTTGGTGTTGGCGCCAAGGCGCGTTTATTTAAACGACCGTTCCAGTATGGTTACTCGGTGTGACCCGAGGCGTTTTTCAAAAGTTCAGCGAGGATGGCCATTCGCCAAAAGAATTACTGACTGATCGGTCAGCGACAGAAAAGCTGAACTTTCAAGGCGCGCAGCGGTATTCCCGGCGTAGGTGGGAAAGGCCCCGCGCCGGAAAACCGCAACCTGGAATGAAGGGAATCAGTGTTTGGATTTGTCGTTCTGCGAGGAAAGTTCGTGCAGATGCCGGCGCGACAGGGCGAGGAATCGTGGGGTCGGTCCTACGTCTTCATACAGCGGGTCACCTTCCTCATCGGTGGCGACAACTTGCGAACCCTTGATGTAGGGGAAGCTCGCTTCCAGCTCTTCCAATGCGGCCCCGATCAGCTCGCCCAGCAGCTCTTCGGGCTGGCGCTTGGGATACATGTCGCAGATCGCTGCCAGGCGCGCAGCGGCTTCCACGTCCAGGTGAATCGTGTAGCCCGTCTGGGTCAGGCGGCCCTTGGCGTTTTCTTCCCAATGCTGGGCAAGTTCACGAATTTTCATGATGACCTCAATCAGCCTGCTCGTGGCAGGCGCGGTGAGTGACAAGCCGTTGTGTGGCTTACCCATGAGACTAGCTTTGTTGTGCAAGGTTTAAAGTCCCTTCGTCGCTTGTCATAAGCGACGGGCATCGGCACTCTCTGATCCAAGAGCTGTCCGGATTTTTTTGCTGGAGAAATGCTGATGACCGATATCGATGCCCGCTTGCGTGAGGATGTCCACCTGCTGGGCGAACTGCTGGGCAATACCATCCGCGAACAGTACGGGGACACGTTTCTCGACAAGATCGAGCAGATCCGCAAGGGCGCCAAGGCTGACCGACGCGGTTCCGTGGATGCCGAACTCAGTGCCAGCCTCAATCAACTGAGCGAGGACGAACTGCTGCCGGTGGCGCGCGCGTTCAACCAATTCCTCAACCTCGCCAACATCGCCGAACAGTACCAACTGATCCATCGCCGCGAAGAATCGCAACCGGCGCCCTTCGAAGCACGGGTCCTGCCTGAGTTGCTCGCCCGGCTGCGGGCCGAAGGCCATGGCGCCGAGGCCCTGGCCCGGCAGTTGGGCCGCCTGGAAATCGAACTCGTCCTCACCGCCCATCCCACGGAAGTGGCCCGCCGTACCCTGATCCAGAAATACGACGCCATCGCCGCGCAACTGGCGGCCCAGGATCATCGCGACCTGACCATCGCCGAGCGCGCGCAGATCCACGAGCGCCTGCAACGCTTGATCGCCGAAGCCTGGCACACCGAAGAAATCCGCCGCACCCGGCCGACCCCGGTGGATGAGGCCAAGTGGGGCTTCGCGGTGATCGAGCATTCGCTGTGGCACGCCATTCCCAATTATCTGCGCAAGGCCGACCAGGCCTTGCATGCCGCCACCGGGCTGCGCCTGCCGCTGGAGGCCGCGCCGATCCGCTTTGCCTCGTGGATGGGCGGTGACCGTGACGGCAACCCGAATGTCACCGCCGCCGTGACCCGCGAGGTGCTGTTATTGGCGCGGTGGATGGCGGCGGACCTGTACCTGCGTGACGTCGACCAACTGGCGGCCGAGCTGTCCATGCAACATGCCAGCGAGGCCTTGCGGGCCCAGGCCGGCGACAGCGCCGAACCGTATCGTGCCGTGCTCAAGCAACTGCGCGAACGCCTGCGCGCCACCCGCAACTGGGCCCATGCCTCCTTGAGTGCCGCCACGCCGCCAGGCGCCGAGGTGTTGCAGCACAACCGCGAACTGCTGGACCCCCTGGAGCTGTGCTACCACTCCCTGCACGAATGCGGCATGGGCGTGATTGCCGATGGGCCGCTGCTCGATTGCCTGCGGCGGGCGGTGACCTTCGGCTTGTTCCTGGTGCGCCTCGATGTGCGCCAGGACTCGACGCGCCATACCGCCGCCATGACGGAAATCACCGACTACCTGGGCCTGGGTCGCTATGAGGATTGGAACGAGGAGCAGCGCATCAGCTTTTTGCTGGAGGAGCTGAATAACCGGCGTCCACTGCTGCCGGCCCATTTCAAGCCCTCGGCCGACACGGCGGAAGTGTTGGCGACGTGCCGGGAAGTGGCCGCGGCGCCGGCGGCGTCCCTGGGTTCCTACGTGATCTCCATGGCCGGCGCGGCGTCCGATGTCCTCGCTGTGCAACTGTTGTTGAAGGACGCCGGGGTGTTGCGGCCGATGCGAGTGGTGCCGCTGTTCGAGACCCTGGCCGACCTGGACAACGCCGGGCCGGTGATCGAGCGGCTGTTGCTGCTGCCGGGCTATCGTTCACGGCTGCAGGGCCCTCAGGAAGTGATGATCGGCTATTCCGATTCGGCCAAGGACGCCGGGACCACGGCGGCGGCCTGGGCGCAATATCGGGCCCAGGAACGGCTGGTGGACATCTGCCGCGAGCAGCAAGTCGAATTGCTGTTGTTCCACGGTCGTGGCGGCACCGTGGGCCGTGGTGGCGGTCCGGCGCACGCGGCGATCCTGTCCCAGCCACCGGGTTCGGTGGCGGGGCGTTTCCGCACCACCGAGCAGGGTGAAATGATTCGTTTCAAATTCGGCCTGCCGGACATCGCCGAACAGAACCTCAATCTGTACCTCGCCGCAGTGCTTGAAGCGACGTTGCTGCCACCGCCGCCACCCACGCCCGAATGGCGACACCTGATGGACGAATTGGCGGCCGATGGCGTCAACGCCTACCGCGCGGTGGTGCGGGAGAACCCGCAGTTCGTCGAGTACTTCCGCCAGTCCACCCCCGAGCAAGAACTTGGCCGCCTGCCCCTGGGCAGCCGGCCGGCCAAGCGTCGCGCCGGCGGCATCGAAAGCTTGCGGGCGATTCCGTGGATCTTCGGCTGGACCCAGACCCGCCTGATGTTGCCGGCCTGGCTCGGCTGGGAAACCGCACTGAGCAAGGCCCTGGAGCGTGGCGAAGGGGCGTTGCTGGGGCAGATGCGCGAGCAATGGCCGTTCTTCCGGACCCGCATCGACATGCTGGAGATGGTGCTGGCCAAGGCCGACGCCGACATCGCCCGCTCTTACGACGAGCGTTTGGTGGAATCTGGGCTGCTGCCTTTGGGTGCGCATTTACGCGACCTATTGTCGCAGGCCTGCACGGTGGTGCTTGGCTTGACCGGTCAGTCGCAGCTACTGGCACATAGCCCAGCCACGCTGGAATTCATCCGCCTGCGCAACACCTACCTCGACCCGTTGCACCTGTTGCAGGCCGAACTGTTGGCGCGCTCACGCCAGCAGGAAGTTGCCCAAGGCAGCCCCGTGGAGCAGGCATTACTGGTGTCTGTGGCGGGGATTGCCGCCGGGTTGCGCAATACCGGCTAAGATCAGGCAGCGCACCGAAACGGCTCGCCCGGCGTTCCCGGGCGTTGTTCGGCGGGGGCGGGGACAGGTCGACCAGGCGACAGTTTGTTGCCCGGTTGCGACGCTCGCCACCCCCTCCGAAGGTCGTATCGGGCGCAGGTTCCTCCGACTTTCGGCGGCTTGTGTGGGTCGGGCCTGCTGTGTATCTTGATCAGCCTTTGGCCGTTTGGGCGGTCACGATCCAGTTTTTCGAAGATTGGCCCCGCGAGGCGAATCCGAGCGTTTTACATAAAAAAATTTGAGGAGCACATCGATGCGCGTCATTCTGCTGGGAGCTCCCGGGGCCGGTAAAGGTACTCAGGCAAAGTTCATCACCGAAAAATTCGGTATCCCGCAAATCTCCACCGGCGACATGCTGCGTGCCGCGGTCAAGGCGGGCACGCCACTGGGCGTTCAAGCCAAGAGCATCATGGATGCCGGCGGCCTGGTGTCGGATGACCTGATCATCGCCCTGGTCAAGGATCGCATCGCTCAACCCGACTGCGCCAATGGCTTCCTGTTCGATGGCTTCCCGCGCACCATTCCCCAGGCTGAAGCCCTGGTGACTGCCGGTGTCGAACTGGATGCAGTGGTCGAGATTGCCGTTGAGGACGAGGAAATCGTCCAGCGCATTGCTGGTCGCCGCGTTCACGAGCCTTCCGGCCGCGTCTACCACACCGTCTACAATCCGCCGAAAACCGAAGGCAAGGACGACGTGACCGGTGAAGAGCTGGTGCAACGCAAGGACGACACCGAAGAAACCGTGCGTCATCGCCTGTCGGTCTACCATTCCCAGACCAAGCCGCTGGTGGACTTCTACCAGAAACTGTCGGCTGCCAATGGCAAGCCGAAATACAGCCATATCGAAGGCGTCGGTTCGGTTGAAGCGATCACCGCCAAGGTGCTTGCAGCCTTGAGCTGAAAAGCCTGATCAGTTGCATCAACTACGGCCCGCTTGCGGGCCGTAGTTGTTTATACTGGCGCACTTTTTTCCCACCTGATTTACGGACACATCGATGAGCACCTTGCTGGCCCTGGACACCGCGACTGAAGCTTGCTCCGTTGCCTTGCTGCACGACGGCAAGGTCACGAGCCATTACGAGGTGATCCCGCGCCTGCACGCGCAGAAGCTGCTGCCGATGATCCAGCAACTATTGAGCGACGCCGGCACGACCTTGCAGGCGGTGGATGCGATTGCCTTTGGCCGTGGGCCGGGGGCGTTTACCGGTGTGCGCATCGCCATCGGTGTGGTGCAAGGGCTGGCATTTGCCCTGGAGCGTCCGGTGCTGCCGGTATCGAACCTCGCGGTGCTGGCCCAGCGTGCCTTGCGCGAACAGGGCGCTCGCCAAGTTGCCGCGGCCATCGATGCGCGCATGGATGAGGTGTATTGGGGCTGCTATCGCGAAACCGACGGCGAGATGCGCCTGGTCGGTGCTGAAGCGGTGTTGCCGCCCGAAGCGGCGGCGTTGCCGGGCGATGCCAGCGGTGATTGGTTCGGCGCCGGCACCGGTTGGGGCTATGGCGAGCGGATCGGTGTCAGTCTCATCGGCCAGGACGCCTCGATGCTGCCCCATGCCGAGGACCTGCTGGCCCTGGCACGCTTCGCCTGGGAACGTGGCGAGGCCATTCCAGCGGATGATGCGCAGCCAGTATATTTGCGGGACAAAGTCGCAACCCCCAAGTCCGAGCGGTAAAAAGCATCACTCCGCTCTCAAGCGGGCAGCGTTGTGGCGAGGGAGCTTGCTCCCGCTGGGCTGCGAAGCGGCCCCCAGAAAATTGATTTCAGGCCGGCAAGATAAGGCGCGAATCAGATTTCGGGGCCGCTTCGCGCCCCAGCGGGAGCAAGCTCCCTCGCCACAAAAGCATGGGGTCACCCCAAAAAGCGGTGTCTCGCAAAAGTCATTTACGCCCCCAAAAGTCACACCCGACCTTGCCAGTCGTCACTTTTTCCGCCCGTTTTTAAACCTTTTCGACTTTATGTGTTCTAGTTATCACTTGCGCATTTGCGCGGCTGCGAAAGTGCCGCTAAATTGCCATCATTGATACCGAGCATTCTGTTATGCGTATAGACGGCGTTTCATCCCAGTCCTACCCCATCAAGCGTCGGCCTCGTGCGGGTAAAGCCAGCGAGCCGGAAAACTTCGATGACATCGATGGCGAGGTGGAGTTTCCGTCTGAAGAGCAACTGGCCGCCCGCGCCGCCAAAGCCTCTGCGCAACGCCTGAGCAATCTCCCCGCCCGTCAGCAAGACATGCTTTATCACCGTGCGATGAGCCGCAGTGTCTCCACGGCCCTGGCGAGTTACCTGAGCACCGCCGGTTTTGTCGATTGGGATATGGAAGTGCTGGGACTCGATCTCTACATCTGATGGTCTTGCCTTACTACCTGGGCTGTCCGTCCTGGAGCGAAAACGCCTGGCGCGATTACCTTTATCCCCAGGATGCGAAAAGCACCGATTTCCTCGATCTCTATTCCCAAGTGTTCAATGCCGTGGAAGGCAATACGACCTTCTATGCCAGCCCGGCTGCGACGACCGTGCAGCGCTGGGCCGAGATCATGCCCAAGCACTTTCGCTTCACCGCCAAGTTCCCTGGCGACATCAGCCACAATGGCGACTTGCGCGAGCGCCTGACGGCCACTGAAACCTTCCTGCAACTACTCAGCCCCTTGGGCGAACGCGTTGCGCCGTATTGGCTGCAACTGTCCAAGGCCTTTACCCCGAATCGGTTGCCGGAACTGGCGGGGTTCATCGACGCCTTGCAGCGCCCCTTGGCGGTCGAAGTCCGTCACGATGATTTTTTTGCCAAGGGCGACGCCGAACGACGGCTCAATCGCTTGTTGCTCGATCGCGGCGTCGAACGCATCTGCCTCGATCCCCGGGCCTTGTTCAGTTGCACCTCCCTTGATCCCGCCGTGCTTCACGCACAATCGAAAAAGCCCCGGGTGCCGCCCCGGCCTGCGGCGTTCACCCAATGCCCGCAAGTGCGCTTCATCGGCCATCCGGTGCTGGAAGCCAACGAGCCGTTCCTGACGCCATGGGTAGAAAAAATCGCCGCGTGGATCGAAGAAGGGCGCACGCCCTATATCTTCCTGCACACCGCCGACAACCGGCTGGCCGCCAGGCTCGCGCAACGTTTTCACGAGCGATTGATGCATCGATTGCCTGGCTTGCCGGCCCTGCCTGCGCTATATAGAGAGCCCGCCGCCGAGCAACTGGGTTTGCTCTGAGGCCCACTCCCTCTCTGCTCAGGAGCGAACTACATGGAAGCGCACATTCGTCGAGCCCAGGCGTTCAAGGCCTTGCACGAACGCGAAGGGGCTTTTGTCATTCCCAACCCGTGGGACGCCGGTTCGGCCAAGATGCTGGCCAGCCTCGGCTTTGAAGCCTTGGCGACCACCAGTGCCGGTCACGCCTTTTCCCTGGGCCGACCCGATGGCGCGCTGGGCCTGGATGACACCCTGGCCAACGTGCGGGCGATTGTCGCGGCCACTGACCTGCCGGTGGCCGTCGACCTGGAAAACGGTTTTGCCGATGCCCCCGAGGATTGCGCCCGCAGCCTGCTCCGAGCCGCGGAGGCCGGCGCGGTGGGTGGTTCGATCGAAGATGCCACGGGGCGCGAAGACAGCCCGATCTATTGCTTCGACCACGCGGTAGCTCGGGTCAAGGCTGCCGCCGAGGCCGTGCGCAGCTTGCCGTTTCCCTTCCTGCTGACTGCCCGGGCGGAAAATTTCCTGCATGGCAATCCGGACCTGGACGACACCATTCGCCGCCTCAAGGCCTTCGCGGACGCGGGGGCCGACGTGTTGTACGCCCCGGGGCTGAGCAGCGCCGAACAAGTGCTCGCGGTGGTGCAGGCCGTGGCGCCAAAACCGGTGAACGTGCTGATGTCCGGGGCGCTGGACCTGACGGTGGCGCAGTTGAGCGAGCTGGGCGTCAAGCGCATCAGTGTCGGCTCGGCGCTGGCCCTGGCCGCGTATGGCGAGTTTTTCCGCGCCGCCGAGGAGATCCAGGAGCAGGGCACATTCACCTTCACGCGCCGCTCGATGCCGTTCAAGCAGGCCAACCAATTATTCAAGGGTTGATGCCCGAGGCAATATCGTGCGGTTTTTGAAAGCGCTTGCGGTCGTGGCCCTGCTCATTGGCCTTGCCGTGCTGGGGGTATGGCGCGGCTGGGTGGCGCTGCCGCCCCAATGGAATCCCTGGGCGCCTTTGGACGTCAACCTGGCGCCCAACCTGCTCACCCGTTTCAAACTCATGGCCCTGCGCAACGACCCGCAGCTGTGCGACCAGGCCCTCGCCACCTCCGGGCTGCGCACCGCGCGCCAGGCCGACAGCGGCGCCAATACCACATGCCCATTGACCAATGTCTTGAGGGTGCAGGGCGGTGAGGTGGCCTTGAGCAGCAGCTTCCTCGCCAGTTGCCCGCTGGCGGTGGCGTTTGCGTTGTTCGAGCGTCACGGGTTGCAGCCGGCGGCCATGGCGGTCTACGGGCAGAAAGTGACGCGGGTCGATCACCTGGGCAGTTTCGCCTGTCGCAACATGTACGGGCGTGAGAGCGGGGCGCGCAGCCAGCACGCCACCGCCAGCGCGCTGGACATCGCCGGGTTTCGCCTGGCCGATGGGCGCACGATCAGCGTGCTCAGGGACTGGCCCAAGGACACGGCCGATGCGCGCTTTTTGCGTCAGGCTCGGGATGGCGCCTGCGATATGTTCAGTGTGGTCTTGAGCCCGGATTACAACGCGGCGCACCGCAACCATTTTCATCTGGATGTGGGGCCATGGTGGATCTGTCGCTGATTTAAGCGGCGATGCGCAGGTTCTGCAGCACGATCGGACGTGCCCAGCGGGTGTCGAAGTCCAGTTGTTTCTGCTGCGCCACCAATTCCTCTTCCGGGAACGGCGGGAACGGCTTGTCCAGCAGCTCGAGTTCGAATTCGGCGATCGGCAGGTGCAAGGGGCGCGGTTGTGGCGCCGGGCCCGGTTCCGGCAGTGGTTGGCCGGCGGTGAGGACGAGTGGGCGGACCCAGTTGCTTTCGAAGGTCTGCTGTTGTTGCTGGGCAACGATTTCTTCTGGCGGGAACGGCGGGAAAGGTTTGTCCAGCAGGTCGAGTTCGAATTCTGCGATGGGCAGGAACAACGGTTCTGGCGGCTTGACCGGTGTTTCGGTCACTTCGCAGGTGCGCTGGCTGACGATATGCGCCAGCAGTTCGGCGCCGAGGGTCGGTTCAACGGCCTCATCGAGGGGCTCTGGCTGGTAGCTGCCGGGTGCCGGTGCGTTGTCACCCAGTTGATCGGCCAGGGCCCGGGCAAAGAAATCCTGCCACAGGTGACTGACGCCGCTCAGCGCTTGGGTGTTACGCAGGCTGTAATCGCCGTAAGGGGAGATAACGCCTATCGATGTGGATTGAATGTCTGACATTTTTCTCGGTCGACGCTCAGCTCTGGCAAAATGCCGTTCACCGTTGTTATCGGCCGTTTTTGCCGATCCTTAATTTTTTGAGCATGTTTTCCATAAGTGAACAACTTCCATGAGTGAGCAACCCGCGGCCTGCCGCATCCATGTCGAGGCCCTGGCCCCGGCCTTCCAACCGCAGGCCGAACACTGGGCCGAGCGGCTTGGCCTGCCTTTGCAAGGGGACGAAGGCGAGTTCGCCTTGCAGGTCGGTGAGCAAGGGGTGCAGTTGCAGCAGTTGGGCCCGGATGCGCCAGGGCCGGTGCGCGTGGACTTCGTCGAGGGTGGGGCGGCCCATCGGCGGTTGTACGGCGGCGGCAGTGGCCAGATGATCGCCAAGGCAGTCGGGATCGCCCAGGGTGTGCGCCCGCGGGTGCTGGATGCCACCGCCGGGTTGGGCAAGGATGCGTTTGTGCTGGCCAGCCTGGGCTGTGAAATGAGCCTGATCGAGCGTCAGCCGCTGATTGCGGCCTTGTTGGAGGATGGCCTGGCTCGTGGCGCAGAGGACTTCGACGTGGCGCCGATCGTGGCGCGCATGCGCCTGCTCAAGGGCAACGCCATCGAGGTGATGCGCAACTGGGAAGGCGAACCGCCCCAGGTGATCTATCTGGACCCGATGTTCCCTCATCGTGAAAAAACCGCCCTGGTGAAGAAGGAAATGCGCCTGTTCCGGCCCCTGGTGGGCGATGACCCGGACGCCCCGGCGCTGCTCGCCGCGGCCCTGGCCTTGGCGACTCATCGAGTGGTGGTCAAGCGCCCACGCAAGGCCCCGTGCATCGAAGGGCCGAAGCCGAGCCATGGGCTCGATGGCAAGTCCAGTCGCTACGACATCTATCCGAAGAAAGCGCTCAAGCCTTGAGACCGAGTTGCCTGCATCGCGAGCAAGCTCGCTCCCACAGGGTTTGTCGTCGAATGATGGAGATGTGTTCGCACCGGTCAACTGTGGGAGCGAGCCTGCTCGCGATAGCGGTTTGTCTGAGACGGTGATGTTGGCTGTGCCATCGCCTTCGCGAGCAGGCTCGCTCCCACATTGGATCCGTGGTGTTCATCAAACCCTGGGGGAGCGAGCTTGCTCGCGATGGGGCCCTTCCAGCCAGCGAAAGGCTAAGGCCGATAAGCCCGCACGAACAACCCCACCACTTCCTGCACATGGGCCTCGGCGGCTTCGGGTTCCGGGGCCGGGCCGCAGCCTGACAACAAGCGGAAGTTCGCCGCGCCCTTGATCAAGCAGAAGAAGTGTTCGGCGGCATTGCGCGGTTTATCGATGCTCAGGGCGCCGCTCTGGTTGACCTTGGCCAGCAGCCGCTCCATGCCTGAGAGCATCCGTTGCGGACCGGCTTCGTAGAAAATCGTCGACAGCTTCGGGTCTTGGCTGCCCAGGGCCATGATCAGGCGATGCAGGTTCAACGATTCATCGCTGTTGATCAGTTGATTGAACCCGCGGGCAATGTTCAGCAACACGTGTTCGATCGGAACGCCGTCAGGCCATTCGTAAAACAGCGATGGCACCTGCTCTTCACATTTGGCCATCACGGCAGCGGAAAACAGCGTCTCCTTGTCGTTGAAATGGCTGTAGACCGTCAGCTTCGAAACGCCCGCCTCGGTGGCGACGGCGTCCATGCTGGTATTGGCATACCCCATGCTCAGGAACAGGCGTTTCGCCGCGTCGAGAATGGCCTGGCGCTTGGCCAGGTCCTTGGGGCGGCCAGGGCCGCTAGGGGATGAAGGATTGTTCGACATTCTTCGCTTTAATACTGGACTGGTGAGTTTGCTATTAATAACATACTCGCCAGTATAATTATTCCAAGCATCATTAGCGAAAGGTCACTCGCCATGTTCCGCTATGCCCTGCCCCTCGCCATGCCAGTCGCCCTGGCTTTTTTATTGTCTGCGTGCGGTCATGACGAGCCGGTGCCCGTCGCCGTGCGTCCCGCCATGGTGGTCAAGCCTGAGCCGTCGGCCCAGGCGATGGACAGTTACCCTGGCGAAGTGCGAGCACGTTTCGAGCCTGAACTGGCCTTTCGCATTGGCGGCAAGGTGAGCCGACGACTGGTGGAAGAGGGGCAGCGGGTCAAGGCCAATCAACCGCTGGCCGAGCTCGACCCCGAGGACGTGCGCCTGCAACTGGAAGCGACCCGTGCCCAGGTCGCTGCCGCCGAGGCCAACCTGAACCTGGTCCGCGCCGAACGTGACCGCTACAAGACCTTGATGGAGCGGCAGATGGTCAGCCGCTCCCAATACGACAACGCCGAAAACCTCTACCGCTCCGGCACCGCACGGCTCAAGCAGATCAAGGCCGAGTTCGATGTCGCCAACAACCAGGCCAGCTATTCGGTGCTGCGTGCGCCCCAGGATGGCGTGGTGGCCCGGCGTTCGGTGGAAGTCGGGCAGGTGGTTTCGGCGGGACAAACCGTTTTCACCCTGGCCACCGATGGCGAGCGTGAAGTGCTGATCAGCCTGCCGGAACAGGGCTTTGGCCGGTTCAAGATCGGCCAGCCGGTGTCGGTCGAGTTGTGGAGCCAGCCTGACCAGCGCTTCAGCGGGCGGATTCGTGAGCTGTCCCCGGCCGCCGACCCCAAGTCCCGCACCTTCGCCGCCCGCGTGGCCTTCACCGCCGGCAGTGTTCCGGCGGAGCTGGGCCAAAGTGCCCGGGTGTTTATCCAGACGGCTGAAAAGGCGCCGCTGTCAGTGCCGCTATCAGCCCTCACTGCCGAGAATGGCGCCACCTACGTCTGGGTCGTCAACCCGGACAACACGGTCAGGAAAGCCCCGGTGCGCGTGGGTGCCTTCGGCGAAAAAACCGTGCCGGTGCTCGAAGGCTTGAGCGCCAATGACTGGGTGGTGGCGGCTGGCATACATGTGCTCCTCGACGGCCAGCAGGTGCGGCCGGTGGATCGCTCCAACCGCGTGGTCAACCTGGCGGCCAAGGAGTAATCCCAATGGGTTTCAATCTTTCCGAATGGGCGTTGCGTAACCGCCAGATCGTACTGTTCCTGATGCTGTTGCTGGCCATTGTCGGGGCGCTTTCCTACACCAAGCTCGGCCAGAGCGAAGACCCGCCGTTCACCTTCAAGGCCATGGTCATTCGCACCGTGTGGCCGGGGGCGACGGCCGAGGAAGTGTCGCGCCAAGTCACCGAGCGTATCGAAAAAAAGCTGATGGAAACCGGCGATTACGAAAAGATCGTCTCGTTCTCCCGCCCGGGGGAATCCCAAGTGACTTTCGCGGCGCGTGATTCCATGCATTCGGCGCAGATTCCCGAGCTGTGGTATCAGTTGCGCAAGAAGATCGGCGACATCCGCCACACCTTGCCGCCGGATGTCCAAGGGCCGTACTTCAACGATGAATTCGGCACCACCTTCGGCAATATCTACGCGCTGACCGGCGAAGGCTTCGACTATGCCGTGCTCAAGGACTACGCCGATCGCATCCAGCTCCAGCTGCAGCGGGTCAAGGATGTGGGCAAGGTCGAACTGATCGGTTTGCAGGACGAGAAGATCTGGATCGAGTTGTCGAACGTTAAGCTGGCGACCCTCGGCCTGCCCTTGGCGGCGGTCCAGCAGGCCCTTGAAGAGCAGAACACGGTTTCCACCGCCGGCTTCTTCGAAACCGGCAGCGAGCGTTTGCAGCTACGGGTCTCGGGGAATTTCCAGACCGTGGAAGAGATCCGCAACTTCCCGATCCGGGTCGGCGATCGTACGTTCCGTATCAGCGACCTGGCGGACGTGCGTCGCGGTTTCAACGACCCGCCGGCGCCCCGCATGCGCTTCATGGGCGAAGACGCCATTGGCCTGGCCGTGGCGATGAAGCAAGGCGGGGATATCCTGATTCTGGGCAAGGCCCTTGAGGTCGACTTTGCTCGCCTCCAGAACTCACTGCCGGCCGGCATGCAATTGCACAAGGTGTCGGACCAGCCGGCGGCGGTGAAAACCGGGGTCGGTGAGTTCGTCCAGGTGCTGGTGGAAGCACTGACGATCGTGTTGCTGGTGAGCTTCTTCTCCCTCGGGCTGCGCACCGGGATGGTGGTGGCCCTGGCGATTCCTCTGGTGTTGGCGATGACCTTCGCCGCCATGTATTACCTGGGGATCGGCCTGCACAAGATTTCCCTCGGTGCGCTGGTGTTGGCCCTGGGGCTGCTGGTGGACGACGCGATCATTGCCGTGGAGATGATGGCGATCAAGATGGAGCAGGGCTTCGACCGGATCAAGGCGGCCAGCTTCGCCTGGACCAGCACCGCATTCCCGATGCTCACCGGTACCTTGATCACGGCGGCGGGCTTCCTGCCGATCGCCACCGCGCAATCGGGCACCGGCGAATACACCCGTTCGATTTTCCAGGTGGTGACACTGGCATTGCTGGCCTCTTGGGTGGCTGCCGTGGTGTTCGTACCGTACCTGGGGGAAAAGCTCCTGCCGGACCTGGCGAAAATTCACGCGGCTAAACATGGCACGACTGACGGCCAGACCGACCCTTACGGCACGCCGTTCTATCAGCGTGTCCGGCGGATGGTGGAGTGGTGTGTGCGTCGGCGCAAAACCGTCATCCTGCTGACCGTGCTGTTGTTTGTCGGCTCGGTGGCGTTGTTCCGTTTCGTGCCGCAGCAGTTCTTCCCGGCATCGGGGCGGCTGGAGCTGATGGTCGACTTGAAGCTGCAGGAAGGCGCCTCCCTGAGCAATACCGCCGAGCAGGTCAAGCGCCTGGAAGCGCTGCTCAAGGACCATGCCGGCATCGACAACTATGTGGCCTACGTCGGCACCGGTTCACCGCGCTTCTACTTGCCCCTGGATCAACAGCTGCCGGCCTCCAGCTTCGCCCAGTTCGTGGTGCTGGCCAAGACCATCGAAGATCGCGAGCCGTTGCGCAGTTGGTTGATTTCGACCCTGAACGAGCAATTCCCGACCCTGCGCTCGCGAGTCACGCGCCTGGAAAACGGCCCGCCGGTCGGCTATCCGGTGCAGTTCCGCGTCACGGGTGAGCACATCGAAGAAGTCCGGGCCCTGGCGCGGAAAGTGGCGACAAAAGTTCGCGAAAACCCCTACGTGGTCAATGTGCACCTGGACTGGGAGGAGCCGAGCAAGGTGGTGTACCTCAACGTTGACCAGGACCGCGCCCGGGCCCTGGGCGTCAGCACCACCCACCTGGCGAGTTTCCTGCGCAGCTCCCTCACCGGCTCCAGCGTCAGCCAGTACCGGGAAGACAACGAACTGATCGAGATCCTGCTGCGCGGTACGGTGCATGAGCGCACCGAGCTGTCGTTGCTGCCGAGCCTGGCGGTGCCGACCGACAACGGCAAGAGCGTGGCCTTGTCGCAGATCGCGACGTTGGAATACGGTTTCGAGGAGGGCGTGATCTGGCACCGCAATCGGCTGCCGAGCGTGACCGTGCGGGCCGATATCTACGGCAAGGAACAACCGGCGACCCTGGTGCAACAGATCTTCCCGACCCTGGACCCGATTCGCGCCGAGCTGCCGGACGGTTACCTGCTGGAAGTGGGCGGTACGGTGGAGGATTCGGCCCGTGGCCAGAAATCGGTGAATGCCGGTGTGCCGTTGTTCATCGTGGTGGTGCTGACGCTGCTGATGCTGCAACTGCGCAGCTTCTCACGCACGGCCATGGTGTTCCTTACGGCGCCCCTGGGATTGATCGGCGTCACGCTGTTCCTGCTGGTGTTCCGCCAGCCGTTCGGCTTCGTCGCCATGCTGGGCACCATTGCGCTGTCGGGGATGATCATGCGCAACTCGGTGATCCTGGTGGACCAGATCGAGCAGGACATCAAGGCAGGGCTGGCGCCTTGGCAGGCGATCATCGAAGCCACGGTGCGGCGCTTCCGCCCCATCGTGCTCACCGCTCTGGCAGCGGTGCTGGCGATGATCCCGCTGTCGCGCAGCTTGTTCTTCGGCCCGATGGCGGTGGCGATCATGGGCGGCCTGATCGTGGCCACGGCGTTGACGCTGTTGTTCCTGCCGGCGTTGTATGCGGCGTGGTTCAGGGTCAAGAAAACCTGATCAACAGGTGTACACCTAACCTGTGGCGAGGGAGCTTGCTCCCGCTCGGTTGCGCAGCAACCGCAAAAGCTTGGGGCCGCTGCGCAGCCCAGCGGGAGCAAGCTCCCTCGCCACAGGATCGTGGTTTGTCAGATAGACAGTGTATTCATCGCGAGCAGGCTCGCTCCCACAGGGTTTTTGCGCTTGGCTTAGAGCGTACCGAACACTTTCTTCGCCAAACTGGTCGCCGCAGCCGCCGGGTTCTGGCGAATGGTGGCTTCCTGCTTGCCGATCATTTCGAACAAACCGTCCAGCGCCTGTTCGGTCACGTAGTTTTCGATGTTGGCGCTCTTGGCATCCAGCACGCCGAAAGTGGCGGCCTGGCCGGCGAAGGCATTGTATTGCTGGGCTAGGCCGACCTTGTCGGTGGCTTGCTTGACGATGGGCAGGAACTTGGCGCGGATCTGCTCGCGGCTGCTCTTGTTCAGGTATTGCGTGGCCGAGTCGTTGCCACCACTCAAGATGCCCTTGGCATCGCTCACGCTCATGTTCTTCACGGCATTGACCAGGATCGGCTGGGCCTGGACCACCGCGGCTTCGGCGGCCTGGTTCATGCTGGTTTCCAGTTGATCGACCTGCTCACCCATGCCGAAGGCCTTCATCTTGCTGGCAACTTTGCCCAGCTTGCCTGGCAGTTCGATCTTCACGTCCGGGTTGTTGCTGAAGCCGCCGGGAGTACCGAGTTGCTTGACCGCCACCTGCGCGCCTTGGGTCAAGGCGTCCTTGAGGCCACCCGTGGCATCTTGTTGCGACAGGTCGCCCAAGGACAGGGCCATGGCATTGGCGCAGATCAACAGGCCGGCACACAGGCCGGTGAAACGAAGGGTAGGGCGGAGCATGGCAGCTTCCTTGATGGAATTTAAAAGGAATCAGCGTGCGGCGTTGACGCGAATCTTCAACGGCTGCGGATCTTTGCCATCGAGTTGGACCGTATGCTGTTCAGTGGTGATGAACAGCAACTGGCCGTCCACTTCGATGCGGGCGTTCACGGCATAACGATGGCCGGGCTTGACCTGGTTGGCATCATAACTGAGGTGGAACGGCAACGGGACCTGGCCTTTGACCGGGCCGCTCTGCTCATCGAGCACCACCGCGGGAGCGTCGGCCAGGGAAACGTCCTGCAGGCTCACGCTCAAGGTGGCGTTGGGCGGCAGGGCGATGCGTTGCAGATAGAAGACTTCGCCATCGAGGGACGCGACGGGGGCGGCGGGTGGCGTTGATGATTGGCACGCGGCCAGCAGTGAAGTGAATGCAAGCAGAAGACATTTTTTCATGTGGAAGTACCTTTCCTTTGACGCCAGCAACACGCTGGCGCCAAAGAGAATCTGGAGGATTCGGCACCAAAAATCCAGCCGAAACGTAACGACTCAGATGTTGGGCGCGATCGGATGACCGGTTTCAATGGCTAATCGGAAGAATGCAGCTGTCTTGCACTTCGCTACAGTCATTGCGCTGAAAGCTGGACATCAACTTCCTGATCGCCGCCATTCCAGGTGAAGGTATGCTCGGCAGACAGGGAAGTGGGAGCGTAGCCGTCGATTCGCGCGCTCACAGTAAACTCTTCCTCTGGGCCAGCAACGTCGCTGTCAACGGTGAAGGTGACGATCCATGGCGTTTTCGGCGCTTGGTTGGAGCCGATACCGGCGGATGTACGAGGCGTTGTGAGAGTCACGTAAGTGCTGCCATTTCCAGGAGGTTGATAGCCGTCTGGCAGGTGAATGGTTGCGGTGATGGTATGCAGGTTCATGTTGAATTCCTTTTCAATACGTCGAGATTGACGTAAGCCCATCCTAGAGAGCTGCTCCAAAGTTCTCTGTAGGTCCTTTCTTCGTTTGACGTCACTTTGGCCGCTGCGCAACGTCGGAGTACGCCTGGGGATTGACCCACTCACTCACCGGAACCGTTCCATGGTTCACGGTGAGTGATCGGCATCCCTCAAAGGTTGGGGCTGACGGCAACTTCCGCCGCGTCTTCACTGCGATGCAACGCCACCTGGCGGATCGACAGGCGAATTTCCGCCGGCAGCACGCGCTTGGCCGCACCTTCGGCCAGTTCCCCCAGCAGCTCGTGGTAGCTGAGTTTGCCCGCCTCGTCGCGGCGCAGCACGTCGAGGTCGAGCATCGTCTGGATAAAGTGGCGGAACAGGCTCTTGTCGAAGAACTCCGGCGCATTCAGGCCATGCAGGATCGACAGGCGCTGGGCCATGACGGTGCAGAGGTCTTCCAGTTCTTCGGCGCTGACGGTGTTCTGGCCGCTGTTGAGCAGCAGCGAGACGGTCATGTAGAAGCGCTGCAAGGTCTGGGCGATGCTTTTCGACAGCAACGTCAGCAGCACGAAGTGCCGCGAACTTGGCGCCGGACGCAGGTACAGGTCGTTTTCGAAACGCAGCAGGCCCTGTTCGACGAACGCGTCGAGCCACTGATCGACCACGCCGTCCAGTTCTTCCAGCGACCAGCGAATGAACAGCTCCGATTGCAGGTACGGGTACAACGCATGGGTGTAGCGCAGGATTTGTTCGCGGCTCATGCGCGAGCTGCTCTGGAAGAAGCTCGCCAGCAGCGCCGGCAGGGCGAAGATGTGCAGCACGTTGTTGCGGTAGTAGGTCATCAGCACCGCGTTCTGCTCGTCCAGGTACAGAATCTTGCCCAGGGCATCGCTCTGTTCCGACAGCAGGTCCATGCCTTTGACGTGCTTGATCAGCGCTTGGCCATCGCCTTCGGGCAGGGTGGTGTGGGGCGAGTACGGGACTTTGCGCAACAACGCCAGGTACAAGTCGAGCACCCGGGCCATGGCGTGGTCGTCCAGGGCCAGGCGGCTGGTGGACAGCAGCGCCAGGGCGACGAGGTTGACCGGGTTGATGGCCGCGGCTTCGTTCAGGTGCCGGGCCACGCGTTCGCCGAGGCGGTGGGTGGTCGCGTTGAGCCAGGCCGGTTTGAATTGCGGGCCCAATTCCTGTTGGCGCCAATCCGGTTGTTCGCTGTCGAGGAATTCCGCCAGCTTGATGGGTTCGCCGAAGTTCACCGCCACCTGGCCGAAGCGCTGCTTGAGGGCGCCGATGACCTTGAAGATGTCGAAGATCGATTCTTTTTTCTTGCTGGCCCCGCGCAGTTCGCCCAGGTAGGTACGGCCTTCCAGTACCCGTTCATAACCGATGTAGACCGGCACGAAGACGATGGGCATGCGTGACGAACGCAGGAAGCTGCGCAGGGTGATGGCGAGCATGCCGGTCTTGGGTTGCAGCATGCGCCCGGTGCGCGAACGACCGCCCTCGACGAAGTATTCCACCGGAAAGCCTTTGGTGAACAGCGTGTGCAGGTATTCGTTGAACACCGCGGTGTAAAGCGGGTTGCCCTTGAAGGTGCGGCGCATGAAAAACGCCCCGCCACGGCGCAGCAGGCCGCCGATCACTGGCATGTTGAGGTTGATGCCGGCAGCGATGTGCGGTGGCGTCAGGCCGTTGCGAAACAGCAGGTATGACAGCAGCAGGTAGTCGATGTGGCTGCGGTGGCACGGCACATAGATGACTTCGTGGCCCTGGGCGACGTTCTGCACGCCTTCGATGTGGTTGACCTTGATGCCGTCGTAGATCTTGTTCCAGAACCAGCTCAGCACCACTTCCAGGAAACGGATCGCGGTGTAGGTGTAGTCCGAGGCGATCTCGTTGCCGTAGCGCAGGGCCTGGGCCTTGGCTTTTTCCGGGGAGATCTTTTCCCGCTCGGCTTCCTCGGCAATCGCCTGCTTGACCAGCGGCTGGTTCAACAGGCCCTTGACCAGATGACGTCGGTGGGAAATGTCGGGGCCGATGACCGCCGCCTTCAGATTGCGGAAGTGCACCCGCAGGATCCGCTGGGCCATGCGCACGGTGCGTTCGTGGCCCTTGTCGTGTTCGATCAATTCGCGCAGGTGGATCGGCGCGGAGAATTGCACGCGGGTCTTGCGCCCCAGGATCATGATGCTCAGCAGGCGACGCAGGCGCCCGGTAACGGCCCAGCTGTCGGCGAACAACAGTTTCCAAGGGCTGGATTCGCTGTCCGGCGACTGCCCCCAGAACACGCTGACCGGGATGATCTGTGCATCCTCGGCGGCGTTGTGGGTCAGGGCGTCGACCAGCCGCGTCAGGGTGGGCGGCGCACCGCGCTTGTCCTGGCGCCCGATCCAGTCTGGCGCTGGCGTCAGGTAGAAAAACGCCGCCGGCTCCAGCAGGTTGCCCACCGAGACCGGCAGCACCGGACGGGGCAGGCCGGCCTTGGTGCATTCGGTGTCGAGCACCGCCAGGTCGGTGAGCGATGGATCTTGCAGGACGTAGAACACCGGACGACTGCGGTCGAGGTTGAGGGTGAAGGACGACTGGTTGATCGTCTCGGAGCGAACCCAGAGGTACAACAGTCGGCGCAGGGTGCCAAACACAAGACGGCGGAACGGGGAGCGGGTCATACGGCTTCTGCATGAGTGAATAAAACCGAGCGGCTGCTCGGGCCCGCTAGTGTGCCGGATTCATCGAAAATCGGCAAAAAAGCGCCGAAGTAAAGTCAGTTGAGAGTTTTTCCGGGTGTCATATACTCGGCCGGTTACTGCTCCGGCCTTCTCCATGGACGGTCGGACGGTGGCTTGGGTTCGTGCGGCTTTGACTTTTGCGGTTGGGCGGGAAAAGCCGACTTAATAATAAGAGATGGGAGTGAGCATCATGGCAGCACGGGAAACCGGCAGTGTGAAGTGGTTCAACGACGCGAAGGGTTACGGCTTCATCCAGCGTGAAGGCAGCGCGGATGTATTCGTGCACTACCGCGCGATTCGCGGCGAAGGCCACCGTTCACTGACTGAAGGCCAGCAGGTCGAGTACGCGGTGGTGGAAGGGCAGAAGGGCTTGCAGGCTGAGGATGTGGTGGGGTTGTAACCCGCATTTGCTAGCTATACAAAACCCATTGTGGGAGCGAGCTTGCTCCCACAGTTTTGAATGGGGTGCCACATAGTTCGTGCCCACCACATATCCCCTGTGGGAGCGAGCTTGCTCGCGATGACGGCGTTACATTCAACATCACCGTCTCAGGCAGACCGCTATCGCGAGCAAGCTCGCTCCCACAGGGGGCTTCGGTGGGCTGGGAGTCAGCGTTACGCCGTCTTCCAGGTAATCTCTTCTTCCCCATCGGTGCTGATGCGAATCCAGCGGTCCGCCGATTCTTCTCCTTCTTCTTCCACCCAGGAGCCAGGCGCGCAGCGCACTTCGACGTTCAGCGCGGCGAAGGCGGCGCGGGCGCAGGCGATGTCGTCTTCCCACGGGGTCTGGTCGCTTTCCAGGTACAGGCTGTTCCATTTGCCCACGGCCTTGGGCAGCCAGGTCACCGGGATGTTGCCGGCCTTGCACTTGTAGGTCTGGCCTTTCTGTACCCAGTCGCTGCAAGGGCCCAGGGCCTGGCCGAGCCAGTTGGCAATGGCCTTGTGGTCGACGTCGGCGTCCTTCAGGTAAATCTCGATATCGGGTTGGCGCATGGATGTCCTCGCTGCGGTCTTGAAAAATCCATTCGCGGATTTAACTGGCCCCAGGCGATTGCCCGAGGCCTAAAGGTCATTATTGAAGAATGAAATAATCGTAGCGCATCGACACCGTGACTTCGAACGGCTCGGCCTGCTCGATCACGCTGGCACGGCGTTCGGCACTGGCGCGCCAGCCATGGGGCGTCATCGCCAGCAGGTTGGCGCGGTCCTGGCCATCGGTGAGCACCAGTTTGAATTCGAGGGTTTCGCTGTGATCCAGCTCCATGCCCGGTGGTACCAGAGCCAGGTGCTTATCGTCGGTGTATTCGCGCACTTCGTCGTAGAGACGCTCGCGCAATTCCATCAGGTGACCGGCGGTGGGGCCGACTTTCATCAGTCCGCCGCCGGGGCTGAGCAAGCGCTTGGCCTCCTGCCAGTCCAGCGGGCTGAAAACGCTGGCCAGGAACTGGCAACAGCCGTCCGCCAGTGGCACCCGGGCCATGCTGGCGATCAACCAGGTCAGTTGCGGGTTACGCTTGCAGGCTCGTTTGACTGCTTCGCGGGAGATGTCCAAGGCATAGCCATCGGCATTGGGCAGCGCTTCGGCAATTTGCGCGGTGTAGTAGCCTTCACCGCAACCGATGTCGAGCCAGCGCCCAGGCGCGCGTTCGGCGGCCAACTCGGCCAGGCGCCGGGCGACCGGGGCGTAATGCCCGGCGTTGAGAAAGTCGCGGCGAGCCTCGACCATCGCCTGGTTGTCGCCAGGGTCGCGGCTGTTCTTGTGCTGCACCGGCAGCAGGTTCAGGTAACCCTGCCGCGCACGGTCGAACCGATGCCCGGCCGGGCACACCACGCCGTTGTCCACTGCGTTCAGCGGTTCACTGCAGATCGGGCAGGCGAGCATCAGGCGAGCAACTTGATCAGCGTCTTGTAGTAGATCTCGGTGAGCACGTCGAGATCGGCGGCCAGCACACGCTCGTTGACTTGGTGGATGGTCGCGTTGACCGGCCCCAGTTCTACCACTTGCGTGCCCATGGTGGCGATGAAACGACCGTCGGACGTGCCGCCGCTGGTGGAGGCTTTGGTCTCGCGGCCGGTCACGTCCCTGATGCTCGACGACACGGCGTCCAGCAAGGCACCCGGCTCAGTGAGGAATGGCAGGCCGGACAAGGCCCAGTCGATGTGCCAGTCCAGTTGATGCTTGTCGAGGATATCGGCGACGCGCTGTTGCAGGCCTTCGACGGTGGATTCGGTGGAGAAGCGGAAATTGAACACCGCCTCCAGGTCACCGGGGATCACGTTGGTCGCACCGGTGCCGGAGTTGAGGTTGGAGATCTGGAAACTGGTCGGCGGGAAGAAATCGTTGCCGTGGTCCCAGTGCTCGGCGGCCAATTCAGCCAGGGCCGGCGCGGCCAGATGGATCGGGTTCTTCGCCAGGTGTGGATAAGCCACGTGGCCTTGCTTGCCGCGTACGGTCAGCTTCGCGCCGAGGGAGCCGCGACGACCATTCTTGACCACGTCGCCCACCAACGTGGTACTCGACGGCTCGCCGACGATGCACCAGTCCAGTCGTTCCTGGCGGGCCTTGAGGCGTTCGACCACGGCTTTGGTGCCGTGGTGGGCCGGGCCTTCTTCATCGCTGGTGATCAGGAAAGTCAGCGAGCCCTTGTGATCCGGGTAATCGGCGACGAACCGCTCGGCCGCCACGACCATCGCCGCCAGGCTGCCTTTCATGTCCGCCGCGCCACGACCGCAGAGCATGCCCTGTTCGTCGATGACCGCATCGAACGGGTCGAGCTGCCAGGCCTGCACCGGACCGGTCGGCACCACGTCGGTGTGCCCGGCGAAGCACAGCACCGGGCCGTCATGCTTGCCATGGCTGGCCCAGAAGTTATCCACATCCTCGATGCGCATCGGCTCAAGCTTGAAACCGGCGTCGCCCAGGCGCTGCATCATGATGTTTTGGCAATCGGCATCCACCGGCGTCACGGACGGACGGCGGATCAGGTCGCAGGCGAGTTGCAGGGTCGGCGAGAGGTCGGCGTGGGCCGTCATGAAAAACTCCGGAAGCTGGAAAGGAGATCGCAGTCCCTGTGGGAGCGGGCTTGCTCGCGAAGCTCTTAGCGTCAGTGATGACGCCTTCGCGAGCAAGCCCGCTCCCACAGGTCCTGAGTTCGACCGTTGGATGGTATTCGGCCGACGCTTACAAAATGGCGGTTATCTTATAGCAAAACGACCCTCATGGGCCCCTGGCGGGGGACAGGTGGAACACAAAACCTGTGGGAGCGAGCTTGCTCGCGATGGCGGTGGATCAGTCGATACTCTATTGACTGGACTGACGCCATCGCGAGCAAGCTCGCTCCCACAAGGGGAAATTGGTGGGATTCGATTCGCGAACAGCTCGAATTGCCACGGCAAAGCCCTATAATGCGCGCCGGTTTTTGGGGTAATGGTCATGAGTACAGAAGATCCACGGTTTGCCGGCATCGCCCGTTTGTATGGCATCGAAGGCCTGGAGCGCCTGCGGGCGGCCCATGTGGCGATTGTCGGCGTCGGCGGCGTCGGTTCCTGGGCGGCGGAAGCCATTGCCCGTTGCGGCGTGGGCGAGATTTCGCTGTTCGACCTGGACGATGTCTGCGTGAGCAACGCCAACCGTCAGTTGCACGCCCTGGACAGCACCGTCGGCAAGCCCAAGGTCGAGGTCATGGCCGAGCGACTGCGCGGGATCAACCCCGACTGCACGGTGCACGCGGTGGCGGACTTCGTCACCCGCGACACCATGGCCGAGTACATCACGCCGAACATCGATTGCGTGATCGACTGCATCGACAGCGTCAACGCCAAGGCCGCGCTGATCGCCTGGTGCAAGCGCCGCAAGATCCAGATCATCACCACCGGAGGCGCGGGTGGGCAGATCGACCCGACGCTGATCCAGGTCTGCGACTTGAACCGTACGTTCAACGATCCGCTGGCCTCCAAGGTGCGCTCCACCTTGCGCCGCGACTACGGCTTTTCCCGCACCGTGACCCGCCACTACAGCGTGCCTTGCGTGTTCTCTACCGAACAACTGCGCTACCCGAAGCCGGACGGCAGCATTTGCCTGCAAAAGAGTTTTGTCGGTGACGGCGTCAAGCTCGACTGCGCGGGTGGGTTTGGCGCGGTGATGATGGTCACGGCGACGTTCGGCATGGTCGCGGCGACCAAGGCTGTGGATAAGATCGTGGCGGGTGTGCGACGGCCGGCGGATCGGGTCAAGCCCGGGCAGTAATGCAACGCTGCTCACTAAGGGAGTGGTGAACCTGTGGCGAGGGAGCTTGCTCCCGCTGGACTGCGCAGCAGTCCCCATTTTCATGAGCGCTTCGCACTCAAGCGGGAGCAAGCTCCCTCGCCACAGTTATTGCGTCAGCTCAAACATCCGCTTCAATACCGCATTCAAGCCATTGCTGCGCGACGGCGACAGCTGCCGCGACAACCCCAACTGATTGAACCAATCCGACAAATCCACCTGCTGCAACTCATCAGCGGACAAGCCATTGACCCGCGCCAGCAACAACGCCACCAGCCCTCGGATCAACCGCGCATCGCTGCTGGCGGAAAACTGCCAGTGCCCGTCGTGCAAGCGACCCACCAACCACACCTGGCTCTCACAGCCGTGGACGAGGTTGGCCTCGCACTGGTCGGCGTCGCTCAGGGGCGGCAGGCGTTCGCCCCATTGCATCAGCAGACGGGCCCGTTGTTCCCAGCTGGAGGCTTCCCGAAAAATCTGCAATGCGGTGAGGGCGTCGGCGGGCAGGCTCATCGCAGCATCTCCAAGGCCTGGTCCAGGGCTTCGAAGAAACGTTCGAGATCGGCGGAGTCGTTGTACAGCGCCAGCGACACCCGAATCGCCCCGGACAGCTTCAAATGCTTGAACAGCGGCATTGCGCAGTGATGCCCGGCGCGCACGGCGATGCCTTGCTCGGTCAGCAGGTGCGCCAGGTCGGCGTTGTGGATACCTTCGACCACGAAGCTGACCAGGGCCAGGCGTGGGTTGCCGACCAGGCGCACGCCGTTGCGCGCCAGCAGGCCGCTAATCAAATAGTCGTGCAACGCTGTTTCATGGTCGATGACCGCTTGCCCGTCGAGACCGGACAGGTAGTCGAGTGTCGCCCCCAGGCCAATCACGCTGGCGATGGGCGGTGTGCCGGCCTCGAAACCCAGCGGCGCCGGGCGGAAGGTGGCGCTGTGGTAATCGGCTTGCTGGACCATTTCGCCGCCAAATTGCCAGTGACGCAGTTTGCTGAGCGCTTCGGTGCGACCGAACAACGCCCCCAGGCCTTCGGGGCCGTACAGCTTGTGACTGGAAAATACATAGAAATCGCAGCCCAGTGCTTCCACATCGTGGCGGCCATGGACGACACCCTGGGCGCCATCGATCACCGTCAGCGCATCTTGCGCCTTGGCCATCGCCAGCAATGCCGGCAATGGCTGCCAGGTGCCGAGGACGTTGGATAACTGGCTCACGGCCAGCAAGCGCGTGCGCGGCCCGATCAGCTCGGCGGCGGCATGGGTATCGATCACCCCATCGGCATCCAGCGGCAGCACTACGAGCTTCAACGCGCGACGCTCGGCCAGTTGCTGCCAAGGCAACAGGTTGGCGTGATGCTCCAGGGCGCTGACAACAATTTCATCGCCAGGGTTGAACAGATGTTCCAGTCCGTAGGCGAGCAGGTTCAACGCCGAAGTGGCGCCATGGGTGAAAACGATCTGTCCGCAGTCCCTCGCGTTGAGCCATTGCGAAACCTTGAGGCGACTGTCTTCGAATGCCTGGGTGGCCAGCGCTCCGGGCAAATGTTGCGCACGGTGCACGTTGGCCGCGCCGTTGGCGTAATAGTGCGTCAGGGCGTCCAGCAGGGCTTGGGGTTTTTGCGTGGTGGCGGCGCTGTCCAGGTAGGTCTGGCCTTGCCGTTGCAGGGCGGCGATGGCCGGGAAGTCGGCGCGCCAAGGGGATTGGATCAACATGCTTTCGGGCCCTGCTGGAGTTACGCCGGACCCTGTGGGAGCTGGCTTTTTTTGTGGGAGCAAGCTTTGCTCCCACAAAAAAAGCTCGCCCCCACAGGTGAGGGAGTGAAGCTTAGTTGTGAGCGTGCAGTGCTTCGTTCAGCTCGATGGCCGACTTATGCGTCTTGCATTCCACTGCACCGGTTTCGGAGTTGCGGCGGAACAACAGGTCGGGCTGGCCGGCCAAGTCGCGGGCCTTGACCACTTTCACCAGTTGGTTATTTTCGTCCAGCAGCTTCACTTTGGTGCCGGCGGTCACGTACAGGCCCGACTCCACGGTGTTGCGGTCGCCCAGCGGGATACCGATGCCGGCGTTGGCGCCGATCAGGCAGCCTTCGCCCACCTTGATCACAATGTTGCCGCCGCCCGACAGGGTGCCCATGGTCGAGCAACCGCCGCCCAGGTCCGAGCCTTTGCCGACGAACACGCCCGCCGAGACACGGCCTTCGATCATGCCCGGGCCTTCGGTGCCGGCGTTGAAGTTGACGAACCCTTCGTGCATGACCGTGGTGCCTTCGCCCACATAGGCGCCCAGGCGCAGGCGCGCGGCATCGGCGATACGCACGCCGGCCGGGACAACGTAGTCGGTCATTTTCGGGAATTTATCCACCGAGAACACTTCCAGCAGCTCGCCGCGCAGGCGGGCTTCGAGCTGGTGCTCGGCCAGTTCGGCCAGGTCGATCGCGCCCTGGCTGGTCCAGGCCACGTTCGGCAGCAGCGGGAAAATGCCGGCCAGGTTCAGGCCGTGGGGCTTGACCAGGCGATGGGACAACAGGTGCAGCTTGAGGTAGGCCTCAGGCGTGGAGCTCAGTTGGGCATCTTCGGCCAGCAGGGTGGCGACCAGTGGCTTGTGGCTTTCGGCCAGGCGGGTCAGCAGCTTGGCCTGCGCGGCATCGACGTTCCGGAGTGCCTCAGCCAATTGCGAGGCCTGGGCGGTGGTGAAGGTGATGGCCTGGTTGCCTTCGCTGTAGCCCAGGATCGGCGCGATAGCGGCAACGATCTCAGCCGACGGCTTGAGCATCGGCTGTGCGTAGAACACCTCCAGCCAGGCGCCTTCACGGTTTTGGGTGCCGACGCCGAAGGCCAGGCTGAACAGGGTAGTGGACATGAAATTACCTCTACAAAATGGACTGGGCAGGCTTACTTGATCTCTGCCGCATAAATATCTGGCTTGAAGCCAATCAGGGTTCGGTCACCGAGATCGAGCACCGGGCGCTTGATCATCGAGGGTTGGGCGAGCATCAGTTCGATGGCTTTCGTCTGGTCGAGATCGGCTTTGCGTTCGTCGTCGAGTTTGCGAAAGGTCGTACCGGCACGGTTCAACACCACTTGCCAGCCATGCTCGTCGCACCATTGGGTCAGGTGCTCACGGTCGATGCCGGCGGTCTTGTAATCGTGAAAGTCATAGTGCACAGCGTGATCATCGAGCCAGGTGCGCGCCTTTTTCATCGTGTCACAGGCTTTGATGCCGAAAAGGTGCAACGTTTTGCTTGAATCGGTCAAGGAACTGCCCCCTTTGCAGGTGCTGGAAATAAAAGGTGAAGGATTATGCCATGACCGGACGGTTTCGCGGCGGCCCAGGTTTATGTGCAGCAAAACCTGTGGGAGCGAGCTTGTGGGAGCAAAGCTTGCTCGCGATACCGGCGACACGGTTCAACTGCAACACTGTGCCATCGTTCATCGCGAGCGAGCTTTGCTCCCACAGGCTCATTCCACAGGGCAAGCTGCGACATTGGTACAACGGCCAGGCCCATGCTAGGCGGTTAATATGGCACTTCAACGGCGAGCTGTTGCCGGATGTGTAACGCTTATTGCGTTCGGAGCGAGGTGAAATCTGGAGTTGATCATTAGAGGCTGGGTCAGAGCGGAAGGTAAGCCTTCACACCGGTGATCACGCCTTGCATGTCTTCAGAGCCCAGGCGAGGAACAAAGTACTCTCGACCCTTGGATCGAGTCTTTCTGTGTAGCTTATCCAGACGTTCAAAACTCACGGTATAGATCATGTCGCACTTTACCCACAGTTCTTTGTAGCCATCGGACTGGAGGGGATTGGTGCGGAGCAGGTGATGCCAGTCCTGCTGAGTCTGTGGCGTTGTGGAGGAAATCGGTACCACGGTACAGAGCTTGCGACTATGTGTGACAGTGGGGGAGATCACCACCACCTTGCGGATCTTCAACATTTCAGGCGCAACAAAGCCCCGCGTGAAGTCGCAAAGAAGAACATCACCTTGCTTGGGATGGTAATAAAGAGGCATTCCTTATCCTCATGAAAAAGCAAAGCCGCCCGAAGGCGGCTTCAATCGACACGCAGTTGAGCTTGCTTCGCCCTTTCTGCGCCGCTGGGTCAACCCCGAGAGGGACCCAGACTCCTGCCAGCTCTCGCTGGTGACGGGGTCGATTATGGCTACCGGCGATAGCGAATTCAAGCCAGCTTGAACCCTCGTAACAGGGTTAAATGAGGTCTGTCGGTGTACAACGTTAGCGAAATCAAAGGCTTGGCGTTCGCGGTACGTTTTATGTCATTTCTTGTCTGAGCAGACAGATTGTCGTCTGTCAGACGCACCGAAGTTTCCGACAAGTTTTTAAGGTTGTCCGTCGGAAGCGAGGGCTCTAGCCTCTGGGTGTCGCTGCCAATTCAGCGACCGGACGTGAGAATCCGAACATCTCTAGGGGCACGGGCTTGTGCACAATCCAAGTGCAGGTCTTTACATCTTCAGCTCTAGGGAGCAAGCAATTCGATGAACAAAGAACCCCAAAATCCACCAAAACCTGCCTCCACCTTCCCTTACGGCGATTACGCCCCCGAAAAGCTGCAAGAAGCCGCTGACCGTGTGCTGGATCAATATCTCAAACCTGAGGACAGCAAGTCAGAACCCAAGCCCTCAGTGCAGTTATTCACTGTTGCTGACGGTATCGACACCGAAGTGTTGCTGGCCAACCTCAGCGAAACCCTGGCTTCGGCCAATGCGATGCTCAATGACCTTGCCTTCGATCAGGACGGCTCGCGACGACATGTAGCGTTGGGGGTGGCCCAGATGATTGAGTTGGGGATGTTGTTGGCGAACAAGTGCCTGGATCGGGTAGAGCTTCGGACTTGATGTAATAAATGCCGGCCTCATCGCGAGCAAGCTTTGCTTCCACAGGATCTGGTGCCGATCACCTGTTTTGTGAACAACACCCATCCACTGTGGGAGCGAGCTTGCTCGCGAAGACGTAGGCCCATCCAACATGAATGCAAGCTGAACCACCGCTTTCGCGAGCAAGCTCGCTCCCACAGGGTATTTGTGGTGTTTACAGATATGGGGGGCGACACCAAACCCCTGTGGCGAGGGAGCTTGCTCCCGCTGGGCTGCGAAGCGGCCCTGAAACCGGGCAGCGCGATATGTCAGGCAGATTGAGTTGATTGCTTTGGGGCCGCTACGCGGCCCAGCGGGAGCAAGCTCCCTCGCCACAACAGCGCTGAGGCAACAGCGCTTATGCGTGAGCCTCTTCCTGCTCAGGAACCAGACACACTTCCACTCTCTGACCCAACGCACGTGCCGCGCTAGCAGGCGTTGCCAGCGTCATTCCCGCATCGTTCTGATTCAGTGTTCGGCCAACAGCGGTGCGACTACTGAGCATCCGCTGTGTCAGGACCTTTTTGATCACTTTCTGACGCGTCATCTGCCTCGGTCATCTGCCAAGAAATGACGCGATTGAAGGCCGTTACGCAAACCTCTTCTGCGATGCCTTGCTCGGCGAGAAAGTCGTCAAAGTCAGATCCGATGTGCTTGTTCATTCTAAGTGACTCGGTCGGTATAGACGTTGTTGGGGCTGCTACGCAGCCCAGCGGGAGCAAGCTCCCTCGCCACAACAGCCCTCGATATGGCCATCAACCCCGACGCTGGATGAACGCGCGGATTCGCTCCGCCGCTTCCACGCATTCGGCCAATGGCGCGACCAGGGCCATGCGCACGCGGCCGGCGCCTGGGTTGACGCCGTCCACGTCGCGGGAGAGGTAGGAACCCGGCACGACGGTCACGTGCTCCTGTTCGAACAGGTCACGGCAAAACGCTGCGTCGTCGCCCGCCACGTTCGGCCACAGATAGAAGCTGCCATCGGGGCGTTGCACGTCCAGCACTGGGCTGAGGGTTTCCAGCACGGCGTCGAACTTTTCCCGGTACAGCGCGCGGTTGGCGCGGACGTGCACTTCGTCGTTCCACGCGGCAATGCTTGCCAGTTGGGTTTGGACCGGCATCGCGCAGCCGTGGTAGGTGCGATACAGCAGGAAGCCCTTGAGGATGTCCGCGTCACCCGCCACGAAACCGGAGCGCAGGCCGGGCAGGTTGGAGCGCTTGGAGAGGCTGTGGAAGACCACGCAGCGCTTGAAGTCCTTGCGACCGAGTTCGACGCAAGCGGTGAGCAGGCCTGGCGGCGGGGTTTGTTCGTCGAAGTAGAGTTCGCTGTAGCACTCGTCCGAGGCGATGACGAAGTCATATTCATCCGCCAGGGCGATGAGTTTCTTCAGCACATCCACCGGGATCAGCGCACCGGTCGGGTTGCCCGGGGAGCACAGGAACAGGATCTGGCAGCGTTTCCAGATGTCCGGCGAGACGGCATCGAAATCCGGGTTGAAGCCGTTCGCGTCCAGGCACGGCAGGTAGTGCGGCTTGGCCCCGGCCAGGAACGCCGCGCCTTCGTAGATCTGGTAGAACGGGTTCGGGCTGACCACCAAGGCGTCGTCGCCCCGGTTGACCACGGTCTGGGTGAAGGCGAACAGGGCTTCACGGGTGCCATTGACCGGCAGCACGTGGCGCGCCGGGTCGAGCCAGCCGCTTGGCACATTGAAGCGGCGCTCGCACCAGCCGGTGATGGCTTCACGCAGCTCCGGGATGCCGAGGGTAGTCGGGTACACGGCCATCTTTTCCAGATTGCTGGCCAGGGCCTCGGCCACGAAGCTTGGCGAGCGATGCTTGGGCTCGCCGATGGACAGAGCGATTGGGCGCTTGTCCGGGTTGGGGGTGACGCTGCCGAGCAGGGCGCGGAGTTTTTCGAACGGGTAGGGCTGGAGCTGGTTCAGAGCGTTGTTCATTGAGGGCCTCGTCAATGTGGGCGCGGTCCTTGTGGGAGCGAGCTTGCTCGCGATAGCGGTGGCTCAGGCAACATCAATCTGGATGTTCCGACGCCATCGCGAGCAAGCTCGCTCCCACAGGGGGAAATTTGTTGATTCAGATGCTGATGCGTGTCAGGTGGGCATCAGGTTCCTGGTTGACGCTCAGGTGCTGCACGATCGCTTCCTGCAAGCGGCTGCACAGTTGCGGATCGGACAACGGCTGGTTGTGAGCGTCGGTAATGAAAAATACGTCTTCCACCCGTTCGCCGAGGGTGGCGATCTTGGCGTTTTGCAGCGACAGGTCGAACTCCAGGAAGATATGGCCGACCCGCGCCAGCAGGCCCGGGCGATCCGGCGCGCTGAGTTCCAGCACCGTGACCTGGCGCTGGGCGTCGTTGTGGATCGTCACCTGGGGGGCAAAGGCGAAATGCTTGAGCTGGCGCGGCACCCGGCGCTGGATGATGGTCGGGTAGTCCGCCGGGTTGCGCAGGGCCTCGGTGAGGCCGTCGCGAATCTGCTTGACCCGCGCCGGGTTGTCGCCAATCGAGTCGCCGTCGGTGTCGAGCACGATGTAGGTGTCGAGGGTGAACTGGCTGGTGGACGTAATGACCCGGGCGTCATGAATGTTGAGGTTGAGCTGGTCCATCGCCGCCACCGTCACCGCGAAGAAGTCGTGCTGGTCCGGGGCGTAGATGAAGATCTGCGTACCGCCCTCGAACTCACGCTGGGTGGTTTCCTTGATCAGCACCAGCGGCCCGCCATCGGCCGGTTGCTGCAGGATCGCGTCGCTGTGCCAGGCCACGTCGCCGGCGGTGTGGCGCAGGAAGTAATCATCGCCCAATTGCGACCAGAGCTGCTCGACATCGTCCGGGTCGGTGCCGCCGCGGACCAGGATGTCCAGGGCTGCGCTTTGGGTGCGACGGATCTGTTCTTCGCGGTCCACCGGGTTTTCCAGGCCGCGGCGCAAGGCCCGCTTGGTCTCGGTGTAGAGCTGGCGCAACAGGCTGGCGCGCCAGGAGTTCCACAGGGTCGGGTTGGTGGCGTTGATATCGGCGACGGTCAGCACATAGAGATAATCCAGGCGGATTTCGTCGCCAACGGTCTGGGCGAAGTCATGGATGACCTGTGGATCGGACAAGTCCTTGCGCTGGGCGGTGGTCGACATGACCAAATGGTTCTGCACCAGCCAGACGATCAGCCGGCTGTCCCACAGGGGCAGTTGATGGCGCTGGCAGAACGCCTCGGCGTCCACCGCGCCGATCTCGGAGTGATCGCCCTGGCGGCCCTTGCCAATGTCGTGGTACAGCCCAGCCATGTAGATCAGCTCGGGCTTGGGCAGCTTGCCCATGAGCTTGCTGGCCAGTGGGAATTTCTCCGACACCTGGGTGTACTGCAACTTACGCAGGTGCTTGATCAGGTTCAACGTGTGGGCATCGACCGTATAAATGTGGAACAGGTCGTGCTGCATCTGCCCGACGATGAAGCCGAACTCCGGCAGGTAGCGCCCGAGGATCCCGTAGCGGTTCATCCGGCGCAGGTTGCGGTGCACGCCGATCTTGCATTTGAACAGCTCGATGAACAGGCTGGTGTTGCGGATGTCGTGACGGAAATCTTCATCGATCAGATGACGGTTTTCCCGCAGCAGGCGGATGGTATCGGCGCGTACACCCTTGATTTCCGGCTGCTGGGCCATGAGCACGAAAATCTCGAGCATGGCGAAGGGCGTGCGGCGAAACACGTTGGCGTTACGCGCTTCGATGTAGCCGTCGTGCAACTGAAAACGTGAGTTGATCGGCAGCGGCGGTTCTTCGTCCTCCGGGGCGAGGATGACTTCCTCGAAGTGCTGGATGATCAGTTCGCTGAGCTGGGCGATGCTCATCACTACCCGGTAGTACTGCTGCATGAAGTTTTCGATGGATTGCTTGGCGTCCTGCCCCTCGAAACCCAGCAGTCCGGCGATGGAGCGCTGGTGATCGAACAGCAGGCGGTCCTCGGAGCGCCCGGCGAGCATGTGCAGGGCGTAGCGGACCTTCCACAGGAATTCCTGGGACGAGGCCAGCAAGGCGTTTTCGCTTTCCACCAGGAAACCTTCCCCGGCCAGGGCGCGCAGGTTCAGCGTGCCGTACTGGCGGCGGGCGACCCACAGGATCGTCTGGATGTCCCGCAGCCCGCCGGGCGAGCCCTTGACGTTGGGTTCCAGGTTGTATTCGGTGTCGTTGTACTTGTGGTGACGGGCCTTCTGCTCGGCGTGCTTGGCCAGGAAAAAGTCCTTGCTGGGCCACATGTGCGCCGTGCTGGTGACATCGAGCATGCGCTGGCGCAGGTGCTCGGGGCCGGCAACGGTGCGGCTTTCCATCAGGTTGGTGATCACTGTCAGGTCGGCGCGGGCCTCGTCGGCGCATTCCTGCACCGAACGCACGCTCTGGCCGACTTCCAGGCCGATGTCCCACAACAGCGTCAGGAAGCGCTCGATGGAGTCGCGGAAAATTTCATGATCGGCGCTGTCCAGCAGGATCAGCAGGTCGATGTCGGAGTAGGGGTGCAGCTCGCCGCGCCCATAGCCGCCCACCGCCACCAGGGCGATGTCGGCATCCTCGCTCCAATCGAACTGCTCCCAGGCCTTTTGCAGGATGTTATCGACGAACCAGGCGCGGTCCTCGATCAGCCGACGAATGTCCCGGCCATTGCGAAAGCGCTGGTCGAGCACTTCGTGGGCCTGGCGGATGGCCTTCTTGAATGCCGAGATGGGGCTTGCCTTCAGGGCCAGTTCAGCCTGGAACTGGCCGCGGTCGAAGAGTTCGGGATCCACCTGCGGCATTGAATGGCTTTCCTTTCTATCTATATCTGTTGGATCTATAGCTGGGTACGGATCAGGCGGAAACGCGCGCAATGGTGTCATCGCTGCGCAGGGTGAAGATTTCGTAGCCGGTCTCGGTGACCAGCAGGGTGTGTTCCCACTGGGCCGACAACTTGCGGTCCTTGGTGATGGCGGTCCAGCCGTCGCCCAGCACCTTGGTGTCGGCGCGGCCCTGGTTGATCATCGGCTCGATGGTGAAGGTCATGCCCGCCTGCAGTTCCATGCCGGTGCCGGCGCGGCCGTAGTGCAGGATCTGCGGTTCTTCGTGGAACACCTTGCCGATGCCATGGCCGCAGAACTCGCGCACCACCGAGAAACCGTTCTTCTGCGCATGCTTCTGGATCACTTCGCCGATGTCGCCCAGGCGGCAGCCCGGTTTCACCAGTTCGATGGCCATGTACATGCATTCCTGGGTGACCTTGGACAGGCGCTGGGCCCACTCCGGTACGTTGCCGACATGGAACATGCGGCTGGTGTCGCCGTGATAGCCGTCCTTGATGACGGTGACGTCGATGTTCAGGGTGTCGCCATCCTTCAACGGTTTTTCGTTGGGGATGCCGTGGCAGACCACGTGGTTGATCGACGTGCAGATCGACTTCGGGAAGCCTTTGTAGTTGAGCGGGGCGGGGATGGCTTTCTGCTCGTTGACGATGTAGTCGTGGCAGATGCGGTCCAGCTCTTCGGTGGTCACGCCCGGCTTGACGTAGTCGGCGATCATCTCCAGCACTTCGGCGGCGAGTTTGCCGGCGACACGCATTTTGGCGATGTCCTCGGGCGTCTTGAGGGTAACGGTCATACAGGCTCTCTCTGCGCCCGACGGCGCTGTTCAAAACGAAATGGGCGGCGGATGATGACTCGCGTGGCCCTGAAAGAGGCGATTCTAACAGACGATTAGCACAAAGAACCCTATAGCCTGGAACTCTGTGGCGAGGGGATTTATCCCCGCTGGGCTGCGTAGCAGCCCTGCACCAGACGACTCAATCGATCAGATACACCGCGCTGCCTGGTTTGGGGGCCGCTACGCGCGCCAACGGGGATAAATCCCCTCGCCACAGGGATTTCAGAATCCGTGTTCCGTTTTCGCCCTTGCTGTGGTATAAAATGCGCCGCTTTCCGGGGATGACCCCGTAAGCTTAAATCCACACACGTGTCGACACGATGACCTGGGTGCCTTCGGCTTATATAGCCGCTGGTTGGTCATTGGGATACGTGGAGGCCAAACCCGACTTATCAAGGAACTATCATGTCCCAAGTCAACATGCGCGATATGCTGAAGGCCGGTGTGCACTTCGGTCACCAGACCCGTTACTGGAACCCGAAAATGGGCAAGTACATTTTCGGCGCGCGTAACAAGATCCACATTATCAACCTTGAAAAAACCCTGCCGATGTTCAACGAAGCACTGACCTTCGTAGAGCGCCTGGCCCAGGGCAAAAACAAGATTCTGTTCGTCGGCACCAAGCGTTCCGCTGGCAAGATCGTTGCTGAAGAAGCAGCACGTTGCGGTTCGCCGTACGTCGATCACCGCTGGTTGGGCGGCATGCTGACCAACTTCAAGACCATTCGCGCTTCCATCAAGCGTCTGCGTGACCTTGAAGTCCAGTCCGAAGACGGTACTTTCGCCAAGCTGACCAAGAAAGAAGCGCTGATGCGCACTCGCGATCTTGAGAAGCTGGACCGCTCTCTGGGCGGTATCAAGGACATGGGCGGTCTGCCTGACGCACTGTTCGTGATCGACGTTGACCACGAGCGCATCGCGATCACCGAAGCCAACAAGCTCGGTATCCCGGTCATCGGCGTTGTCGACACCAACAGCAGCCCGGAAGGCGTTGACTACATCATCCCAGGCAACGATGACGCCATCCGCGCCATCCAGCTGTACATGGGTTCGATGGCTGACGCTGTAATCCGTGGTCGCAACAATGTTAACGGCGGCACCGAAGTCTTCGCTGAAGAAGCTCCGGCAGCAGCCGCTGAGTAATCGACGCCCCTGGCGTTGACTCAGTAAGCAAAAAGGGGGCTTGGCCCCCTTTTTGCCACCTCGAAAACCATTTGCCGCCAGCGCAGTGACTTGTTTGTAACCTGCCGCGGCCTATAAGCAGTGGTTTTCCAGGAAGAATTGATCGCCCGTTCGATCGGGTGGAATGGTTGAAAACCTATCCAAGAGGATTTTGAAATGGCAGAGATTACTGCAGCGTTGGTCAAAGAACTGCGCGAGCGTACCGGCGAAGGCATGATGGATTGCAAGAAAGCCTTGACCAAGGCTGGCGGCGACATCGAAAAAGCCATTGATGACATGCGTGCTTCGGGCGCCATCAAGGCTGCCAAGAAAGCTGGCAACATTGCCGCTGAAGGCGCTATCGGTATCAAGGATGACGGTAAAGCTGCCGTTATCATCGAAGTCAACTCGCAGACTGACTTCCTGGCCCTGCAAGACGACTTCAAGGCATTCGTTGCCGCCAGCGTCGAAAAAGCATTCGCCGACAAACTGACCGACGCAGCTCCGCTGATCGCCGCTCAGGAATCGGCCCGTGAGGCCCTGGTTGCCAAAGTAGGCGAAAACGTCAACATCCGTCGTCTGGTTCGTGTCGAAGGCGATGTTGTCGGTTCTTACCTGCACGGCAACAAGATCGGTGTTGTTGTGGCCCTCAAAGGCGGCAATGTCGAGCTGGCCAAGGACATCGCGATGCACGTCGCTGCCAGCAACCCTGAGTTCCTGCTGCCGTCGGAAGTTTCCGCTGATGCCATCGAGCGCGAAAAAGCCGTGTTCATGCAGCTCAACGAAGACAAGATCAAAGGCAAGCCTGCCGAAATCGTTGAAAAAATGGTTGCCGGTCGTATCACCAAGTTCCTGGCTGAAGCCAGCCTGGTTGAGCAGGCGTTCGTCAAGAACCCTGAAATCAAGGTCGGTGAGCTGGCCAAGAAGGGCGGCGCTGAAATCGTTTCCTTCACTTACTTCAAAGTGGGCGAAGGCATCGAGAAGCCAGTAGACAACTTCGCTGAAGAAGTGGCTGCTCAGTTGGCTGCCAGCAAGCAATAAGACAGTTTGTATAACTGTCGCCCAGAAGAGGCTGCCCGCTTAACGCGCGCAGCCTCTTTTTGGATGAGGATGCCGATTTATATTGGTTTCCTGTCGGAACTGGCTTACAAAGCCGTGTTCCGATGGCGCTGTGTCAGCGTCAAGCTAGAGTGAACGCAGGCTGAAAACAGTCTGCAAAGAATTTTGAAAATACGCCGCAGGAGAGATTCGCAATGGCTCAGCAGGGCAGTGGTTATCAGGCTCGCTATAAACGCATTCTACTCAAGCTTAGCGGCGAGGCCCTGATGGGCTCGGAAGAGTTCGGGATCGATCCGAAAGTGCTGGATCGCATGGCCCTGGAAGTGGGCCAGCTGGTCGGGATCGGCGTTCAGGTCGGCCTGGTCATCGGCGGCGGCAACCTGTTCCGCGGCGCAGCGCTGAGCGCGGCCGGCATGGACCGGGTCACGGGCGACCACATGGGCATGCTGGCCACTGTGATGAACGCCCTGGCTATGCGCGACGCGCTGGAGCGTGCCAATATCTCGGCCATCGTGATGTCGGCCATTTCCATGGTTGGCGTGACCGATCACTACGACCGCCGCAAAGCCATGCGCCACCTCAATTCCAAGGAAGTGGTGATTTTTGCCGCCGGTACCGGTAATCCGTTCTTCACCACGGATTCGGCCGCCTGCCTGCGAGCGATCGAGATCGATGCCGATGTCGTGCTCAAGGCAACCAAGGTCGATGGCGTGTATACCGCTGACCCGTTCAAGGACCCGCATGCCGAGAAGTTCGATCATCTGACCTACGATGAAGTGCTGGATCGCAAGCTGGGTGTCATGGACCTGACGGCTATCTGCCTGTGCCGCGACCACAAGATGCCGCTGCGCGTCTTTAACATGAACAAGCCGGGCGCCCTGCTGAATATCGTCCATGGCGGCGCCGAAGGAACACTGATCGAGGAAGCTCAACAATGATCAATGAAATCAAAAAAGACGCTCAAGAGCGCATGCAGAAATCCCTGGACTCTCTGAACCACGCATTCGGCCAGATTCGTACCGGCAAGGCTCACCCCAGCATCCTCGGCAGCGTCATGGTGCCTTACTACGGCACTGACACACCGCTGAGCAGCGTTGCCAACGTCACCGTGAAAGACTCGCGCACCCTGCAGGTCGTGGCTTTCGAGCGCAACATGCTCGCTGCTGTAGACAAGGCGATCCAGAGCGCCGGCCTGAACCTCAACCCAACTAACCTGGGGGAGCTGCTGCTGATCCCGATGCCGGCCCTCACCGAGGAGACGCGCAAAGGCTTCACCAAACAAGCTCGTAGCGCAGCGGAAGATGCGCGTGTCGCTGTGCGCAATATCCGTCGTGACGCGTTGGGTGAGCTGAAGAAGTTGGTCAAGGATAAGGAAATCAGTGAAGACGAAGAGCGTCGTGCCATCGCTGATATCGATAAGCTGACCAAGGAATCCGAGGCCCAGATCACCAAGGCCACGGACGAGAAAGAAAAAGACCTGATGGCCGTATAAGGGTCTCGTTTTCATGGAAAAGACCAAGCAGGCCGTGCCGTTCGCGGTGCCGCGCCACGTGGCGATCATCATGGACGGCAACAACCGCTGGGCCAAGAAACGCTTTATGCCTGGCGTCGCCGGGCACAAGGCGGGGGTCGACGCTGTTCGTGCGGTCATCGAGGTGTGCGCCGAGGCAGGGGTCGAGGTGCTGACCCTGTTCGCCTTCTCCAGCGAGAACTGGCAGCGCCCGGCGGATGAAGTCAGCGCCTTGATGGACCTGTTCCTCAAGGCCCTGCGTCGCGAGGCCAAGCGCCTCAGCGATAACAAGATCAGCTTGCGCATCATCGGTGACCGCTCGCGCTTCCATCCTGAATTGCAGGCTGCGATGCGTGAAGCCGAAGCCGCGACGGCGGGTGCCAATCGGTTCGTCCTGCAAATTGCCGCCAACTATGGTGGCCAATGGGACATTGCCCAGGCTGCGCAGCGGCTGGCGCGGGAAGTCCAGGCCGGGCACTTGCGTCCAGAAGACATCACCCCTGAGCTGTTACAGACTTGCCTGGCGACCGGTGACCTGCCGTTGCCGGACCTGTGCATCCGGACCGGTGGCGATCATCGCATCAGCAACTTCCTGCTCTGGCAATTGGCTTATGCCGAGCTGTACTTCTCCGACCTGTTCTGGCCGGACTTCAAACACGAAGCCATGCGCACCGCATTGGCCGATTTCGCTTCCCGTCAGCGTCGTTTCGGTAAAACGAGCGAGCAGATCGAAGCTGGAGCCCGGATTTAATGCTTAAACAACGAATCATCACTGCCTTGATCCTGTTGCCCATCGCCCTGGGTGGTTTCTTCCTGCTCGAAGGCGCCGGTTTTGCGCTGTTCATCGGGCTGGTCGTGACCCTGGGCGCCTGGGAGTGGGCGCGGCTGGCGGGTTTTGCTGCACAGTCGGCGCGGGTGGCCTACGCAGCGGCCGTGGCGGCCATGCTGTTCATCATGTACGTGGTGCCCGGCCTCGCGCCTTGGGTGCTGGGTGCTGCGGTGCTGTGGTGGGCGACGGCGACCTTCCTGGTCCTGACCTACCCACGGACCACGCATCACTGGGCCAACGCGGCGACCAAGCTGGTCATCGGCCTGTTGATCCTGCTGCCGGCCTGGCAGGGGCTGATCTGGATCAAGCAAGGTCCGCTGGGCAACTGGCAGATCATGGCCGTGATGGTGTTGGTCTGGGGCGCCGATGTCGGGGCCTACTTCTCCGGCAAGGCCTTTGGCAAGCGCAAGCTGGCGCCGAAAGTCAGTCCTGGCAAGAGCTGGGAAGGGGTCTATGGTGGCCTGGTCCTGAGCCTGGTGATCACCACGGTGGTCGGTTTCGTACGGGATTGGACGGTCGCGCAACTGTTCATGGGCCTTATTGGCGCGGCCTTGATCGTATTTGTGTCGGTGGTCGGCGACCTGACCGAAAGCATGTTCAAGCGTCAATCCGGGATCAAGGACAGCAGTAACCTGTTGCCCGGTCACGGTGGCGTGCTGGATCGCATCGACAGCCTGACGGCTGCAATCCCGATCTTTGCGGTGCTGTTGTGGATGGCGGCATCGTGAGTCGCCCCCAGCAGATCACTGTTCTTGGCGCGACCGGTTCGATTGGCCTGAGTACGCTTGACGTCATCGGTCGGCACCCGGAGCGCTACCAGGTGTTTGCCCTCAGTGGCTTCACGCGCCTGAGTGAATTGCTGGCGTTGTGCATTCGCCACACCCCGCGGTTTGCCGTGGTGCCTGAGGCTGGCGTGGCGCGGGCGCTGCAGGACGATCTGCGCGCAGCCGGCTTGCAAACCCGCGTGTTGGTAGGGGAGGAGGGCCTCTGCCAAGTGGCTTCCGATCCCGAAGTCGACGCCGTGATGGCGGCGATCGTCGGTGCGGCGGGCTTGCGTCCGACGCTGGCGGCGGTGGAAGCCGGCAAGAAGATCCTGCTGGCCAATAAAGAAGCGCTGGTGATGTCCGGCGCACTGTTCATGCAGGCTGTACGCAAAAGCGGCTCGGTGTTGCTGCCCATCGACAGCGAACACAATGCGATTTTTCAATGCATGCCGCAGGATTTTTCCCGCGGTCTCGGCGCGGTAGGGGTTCGGCGGATTTTGCTGACGGCCTCCGGTGGTCCGTTCCGGCAGACGCCGCTGGAAGAATTGGTGCATGTTTCTCCCGAGCAGGCCTGTGCGCACCCGAACTGGTCCATGGGGCGCAAGATCTCGGTGGATTCGGCCAGCATGATGAACAAGGGGCTGGAGCTGATCGAGGCCTGCTGGCTGTTCGATGCCAAGCCGGCGCAGGTCGAGGTGGTGATTCATCCCCAGAGCGTGATTCACTCCCTGGTGGACTACGTCGATGGCTCGGTGCTGGCCCAGTTGGGCAACCCGGACATGCGCACGCCGATCGCCAACGCCCTGGCCTGGCCGGAGCGCATCGACTCGGGCGTTGCGCCGCTGGATTTGTTCGCCATCGCGCGCCTGGATTTCCAGGCGCCCGATGAGCAGCGCTTCCCCTGCCTGCGCCTGGCGCGCCAGGCGGCCGAGGCGGGCAACAGTGCACCGGCCATGCTTAACGCTGCCAATGAGGTGGCCGTTGCCGCGTTTCTCGATGGACGTGTCCGTTATCTCGAGATCGCGAGTATCATCGAGGAAGTCTTGAACCTCGAAGCCGTGGTTTCGGTCGAGGACCTCGATACGGTATTCACGGCGGATGCCAGGGCTCGTGAGTTGGCGGGCCAATGGCTGCAGCGCCACGGGCGTTGAAGCTGCGATACGTTAGCCAGGGTTGCCCTGGGCAGGATTGCGGAGAAAACAGATGAGCGCGCTCTATATGATTGTCGGCACCCTGGTTGCGCTGGGGGTGTTGGTCACCTTTCACGAATTCGGTCATTTCTGGGTCGCGCGTCGCTGTGGCGTCAAGGTCCTGCGTTTTTCCGTGGGCTTTGGCATGCCATTGCTGCGTTGGCACGACAAGCAAGGCACCGAGTTCGTCGTGGCGGCCATTCCGTTGGGCGGCTACGTCAAGATGCTTGACGAGCGCGAAGGCGAAGTCCCGGCCGATCAGCTCGACCAATCCTTCAATCGCAAGACCGTCCGCCAGCGTATCGCCATCGTCGCGGCGGGACCGATTGCCAACTTCCTGCTGGCCCTGGTGTTTTTCTGGGGCCTTGCGATGCTGGGTAGCGAGCAGGTGCGTCCGGTCATCGGTGGCGTAGAGGCTGGCAGCGTTGCCGCTCGTGCCGGGCTGGGTGCCGGGCAGGAAATCGTCGCGATCGACGGCGAGCCGACATCGGGCTGGGCAGCGGTCAACCTGCAGCTGGTACGTCGCCTGGGTGAGAGCGGTTCGTTGCAGTTAATGGTGCGCGAGCAGGGTTCCACGGTGGATTCGCCGCGCGAACTGATCCTGGACAACTGGCTCAAGGGCGCCGACGAGCCGGATCCGATCCGTTCACTGGGAATCAAGCCTTGGCGTCCGGCGTTGCCGCCGGTTCTCGCCGAGCTCGACCCGAAAGGCCCGGCCCAGGCTGCAGGCCTGAAGACCGGCGATCGGTTGCTGGCCCTCGATGGCCAGCCGGTCAGCGACTGGCAGCAGGTGGTCGATTCGGTTCGTGTACGTCCTGATACCAAGATTTTGCTGCGCATCGAGCGCGACGGTGCTCCAATCGACGTCCCGGTGACCCTGGCCGCCCGTGGCGAAAGCAAGGCGCCGACCGGTTACCTGGGGGCGGGCGTCAAGGCGGTCGACTGGCCGCCGGAAATGATCCGCGAGGTCAGTTTCGGCCCTGTGGCGGCGATTGGCGAGGGTGCGCGTCGTACTTGGACCATGAGCATCCTGACGCTGGACTCGCTCAAGAAAATGTTGTTCGGCGAGCTCTCGGTAAAAAACTTGAGTGGACCGATAACCATTGCTAAAGTGGCGGGCGCTTCTGCCCAGTCGGGCGTCGCTGATTTCCTGAATTTCCTTGCTTATCTGAGCATTAGCCTGGGGGTTCTGAATTTGCTGCCCATCCCGGTACTGGATGGGGGGCATCTGCTGTTTTATCTGATCGAGTGGGCGCGTGGTCGTCCCTTGTCGGATCGGGTGCAAGGTTGGGGGATACAGATCGGTATCAGCTTGGTGGTCGGGGTCATGTTGCTTGCCCTCGTCAACGATCTGGGTCGTCTGTAACGCTTCGCTGAATTGCGAATCTGCCGCATTTTGCGGCAGTTTGTTTATTGCCAGTTGGAATAAGAAAGGACTTCATGAAACGTCTGCTGCTAACTGCGGTTCTCACCGTATTGATGATCGCCGAAGTTCACGCCGAGTCCTTCACTATCTCTGATATTCGCGTCAACGGCCTCCAGCGGGTTTCCGCGGGTAGCGTCTTTGGTGCCTTGCCGTTGAACGTCGGCGAGCAGGCGGATGATCGGCGCCTGGTGGAATCCACGCGTGCGCTGTTCAAGACCGGCTTCTTTCAAGATATCCAGCTGGGCCGTGACGGCAATGTCCTGGTCATCACGGTAGTCGAGCGCCCGTCGGTCGCCAGTATCGAGATCGAAGGCAACAAGGCGATCTCCACTGAAGACCTGATGAAAGGCCTCAAGCAGTCCGGCCTGGCCGAAGGCGAGATCTTCCAGCGCGCCACCCTCGAAGGCGTGCGTAACGAGCTGCAACGCCAGTACGTCGCCCAGGGCCGCTACTCGGCCACCGTCGACACCGAAGTGGTGCCGCAGCCGCGCAACCGCGTCGGCCTGAAGGTCAACATCAACGAAGGCACCGTGGCGGCCATCCAGCACATCAACGTGGTGGGCAACACGGTTTTCCCGGATGAAGACCTGATCGACCTGTTCGAACTCAAGACCACCAACTGGCTGTCGTTCTTCAAGAACGACGACAAGTACGCCCGTGAAAAACTCTCCGGTGACCTGGAGCGCCTGCGTTCCTACTACCTGGACCGTGGCTACATCAACATGGACATCGCTTCGACCCAGGTGTCCATCACCCCGGACAAGAAGCACGTCTACATCACTGTCAACGTCAACGAAGGCGAGAAGTACACCGTTCGTGACGTCAAGCTCAGCGGTGACCTGAAGGTTCCCGAGGACCAGGTCAAATCGCTGCTGCTGGTGCAGAAGGGCCAGGTGTTCTCGCGCAAGCTGATGACCACCACGTCCGAGCTGATCACCCGCCGCCTGGGTAACGAGGGCTACACCTTCGCCAACGTCAGCGGCGTGCCGCAGCCGCACGATGAAGACCATACCGTCGACATCACCTTCGCCGTGGACCCGGGCAAGCGTGCCTACGTCAACCGCATCAACTTCCGTGGCAACACCAAGTCCGAGGACGAAGTGCTGCGCCGTGAAATGCGCCAGATGGAAGGTGGCTGGGCGTCGACCTACCTGATCGACCAGTCCAAGACCCGTCTCGAGCGCCTGGGCTTCTTCAAGGAAGTCAACGTCGAGACGCCGGCCGTGCCGGGCGTCGATGACCAGGTCGATGTGAACTACAGCGTCGAAGAGCAGGCTTCCGGCTCGATCACCGCCAGCGTCGGTTTCGCCCAGAGCGCCGGCCTGATCCTCGGCGGCTCGATCACCCAGAACAACTTCCTGGGTACCGGTAACAAGGTCAGCATCGGCTTGACCCGCAGCGAATACCAGACCCGCTACAACTTCGGTTTCGTGGACCCCTACTGGACCGCTGACGGCGTGAGCCTGGGCTACAACGCCTTCTACCGCACCACTGACTATGACGAACTCGATTCCGATGTCTCCAGCTATGCAGTAGACAGCTTGGGTGCCGGCGTCAACGTGGGTTATCCAATCAGCGAGACTTCGCGTCTTACGTTCGGCCTCACCGCCCAGCAGGACGAGATCAGCACCGGCCGCTATACCGTTGACGAGATCTTCGATTTCGTCGAGAAGGAAGGCGACAAGTACCTGAACTTCAAAGCGTCTGTTGGTTGGTCCGAGTCGACCTTGAACAAGGGTGTGCTGGCAACCCGTGGTCGTTCCCAGAGCCTGGTATTGGAAACCACCACGCCTGGCAGCGACTTGTCGTTCTTCAAGCTCGACTACCGCGGCCAATTGTTCCAGCCGCTGTCTGACAACTACACCATGCGCCTGCACACCGAGCTTGGTTATGGCGATGGTTACGGTTCGACCGACGGCCTGCCGTTCTACGAGAACTACTACGCCGGTGGTTTCAACTCGGTACGTGGCTTCAAGGACAGTACCTTGGGCCCGCGCAGTACACCGAGCAAGGGTACCAATCCAGGCACAATTGAAGACCCGGACCAGGATCCTCTGCCGTTCGGTGGTAACGTCCTGATCCAGGGTGGCGTCGAGCTCCTGTTCCCGATGCCGTTCGTCAAGGACCAGCGCTCCCTGCGTACCTCGGTATTCTGGGACGTGGGCAACGTTTTCGATTCAAGTTGCAGCGACACCACCAACGCCAACGGCAGCAAGTCCGACACCAAGTGCAACGACATCAGCCTCAGCAACCTGGCCAGCTCCGTCGGTGTGGGCGTGACCTGGGTCACCGCACTGGGTCCTTTGAGCTTCGCGTTGGCGATGCCGATCAAGAAACCGGATGACGCTGAAACCCAAGTGTTCCAATTCTCCCTCGGCCAGACGTTCTAAGCGTCCGGCCCAAGATAACGACAATGGATTTTGTAGGAGTGCATCGTGCGTAAGTTGACTCAATTGGTTCTCCTGGCGACCGTACTGGTTGCCGGTCCGGCTTTTGCCGACATGAAGATTGCCGTGCTGAATTATCAGATGGCCCTGCTGGAATCCGACGCGGCGAAGAAATACGCCGTGGATGCCGAGAAAAAATTCGGCCCGCAACTGACCAAGCTCAAGGGCCTGGAAAGCAGCGCCAAGGGTATCCAGGACCGTCTGGTCGCCGGTGGCGACAAGATGGCCCAGGGTGAGCGCGAGCGTCTGGAGCTGGAATTCAAGCAAAAGGCCCGTGACTTCCAGTTCCAGTCCAAGGAGCTGAACGAAGCAAAAGCTGTTGCCGACCGCGAAATGCTCAAGCAACTCAAGCCGAAACTCGACAGCGCTGTGGAAGAAGTCATCAAGAAAGGTGGTTTTGACCTGGTGTTCGAGCGTGGCGCAGTGATCGATGTCAAGCCTCAATACGACATCACGCGCCAAGTGATCGAGCGCATGAATCAGCTGAAGTAATCCATGACAGCGACTATCAAGCTCGGCCAGTTGGCCGAGTTCCTCGGCGCCACCCTGCGTGGCGACCCGGAGAAGGCAATTACTGGGCTAGCCACTTTGCAAGAGGCTGGCCCAGCTCAGTTGAGCTTTCTGGCAAATCCCCAGTACCGCAAGTATCTGGCTGACTGCCGGGCGGCTGCGTTGTTGCTCAAGGCTGCCGATGCCGATGGGTTTGCCGGCGATGCCTTGATCGTGCCCGATCCGTACCTGGCGTATGCCCGCATTTCCCATCTGTTCGATCCCAAGCCGACATCGGCCGCCGGTATTCATCCCAGCGCTGTGATCGCCGCAGATGCCGTGGTTGACCCCACGGCCAGCGTCGGCCCGTTCGTGGTCATCGAAAGCGCCGCCCGAATCGGTGCCGGTGTCACGCTGGGCGCCCATTGTGTCATTGGTGCGCGCAGCGAGATCGGCGAAGGCGGCTGGCTGGCACCGCGGGTCACCCTGTATCACGACGTGCGCATCGGCAAGCGGGTGGTGATCCAGTCCGGTGCCGTGCTGGGCGGTGAAGGGTTCGGTTTTGCCAACGAGAAGGGCATCTGGCAGAAGATCGCCCAGATCGGCGGTGTCACCATTGGCGATGACGTGGAGATCGGCGTCAACACTGCGATCGACCGCGGTGCCTTGGCCGACACGGTCATCGGCAATGGCGTCAAGCTCGACAACCAGATCCAGATCGCCCACAACGTCCAGGTCGGTGACCACACCGCCATGGCCGCCTGCGTGGGCATCTCCGGCAGCACCAAGATCGGCAAGCATTGCATGCTCGCCGGTGGCGTAGGCCTGGTGGGCCATATCGATATCTGTGACAACGTGTTCCTGACCGGGATGACCATGGTGACCCACTCGATTACCGAGCCGGGTGCCTATTCTTCCGGCACAGCCATGCAGCCGGCAGCCGAATGGCGCAAGAGCGCGGCGCGTATCCGCCAGCTCGACGACATCGCGCGGCGCCTCAAGCAGGTGGAAAAGCGTGTAGGGGACGTGACCCCTGGCGGTAATGCTTCATCAGATGGCTGATACCATTTCCATATCAAGTGTGCACAGCCGTTAGGGCATCTTGATTTGCTAGCGGAGTGCGCGTCACTCGTGCGCTCCCAATCTTTACATAGGCTTCCCCCCGAAATGATGGACATCAACGAGATTCGCGAATACCTGCCTCACCGTTACCCGTTCCTGCTGGTGGATCGGGTGGTGGACCTGGACGTTGAAGGCAAGCGCATTCGCGCCTATAAGAATGTCAGCATCAACGAGCCGTTCTTCAATGGTCACTTCCCCGCGCACCCAATCATGCCGGGCGTATTGATCATCGAGGCGATGGCCCAGGCTGCCGGGATCCTTGGTTTCAAAATGCTCGACGTAAAGCCTGCCGACGGCACGCTCTACTACTTCGTCGGTTCCGACAAGCTGCGCTTCCGCCAGCCGGTCACTCCGGGCGATCAATTGATCCTCGAAGCCAAGTTCATCAGCTGCAAGCGCCAGATCTGGAAATTCGAATGCCAGGCTTCGGTCGACGGCAAGCCAGTCTGCTCCGCTGAGATCATCTGTGCGGAACGCAAACTATGAGTTTGATTGACCCTCGCGCAATCATCGATCCGACGGCCGTCCTGGCCGCCGATGTCGAGGTCGGCCCGTGGTCGATTATCGGCGCAGGTGTGGAAATCGGCGAGGGTACGGTGATCGGTCCCCACGTAATTCTCAAGGGACCGACCCGGATTGGTCGTCACAATCGCATCTACCAGTTTTCCTCGGTAGGCGAGGACACGCCCGATCTCAAGTACAAAGGTGAAGAAACCCGCCTGGTCATTGGCGATCACAACGTGATCCGCGAAGGCGTGACGATTCACCGTGGCACTGTCCAGGACCGTTCCGAAACGACCCTGGGCGACCACAACCTGATCATGGCTTACGCACATATCGGCCACGACAGCGTGATTGGCAACCATTGCATCCTGGTCAACAACACCGCGTTGGCCGGTCATGTGCACGTGGACGATTGGGCAATCCTGTCCGGGTTCACCCTGGTGCACCAGTATTGCCATATCGGCGCCCACAGCTTTTCTGGCATGGGCACCGCCATCGGCAAGGATGTCCCGGCCTATGTCACGGTGTTCGGCAATCCGGCCGAAGCCCGCAGCATGAACTTCGAAGGCATGCGCCGTCGGGGTTTCAGCGAAGAGGCGATTACCGCGCTGCGCCGTGCCTACAAAGTGGTGTACCGCCAGGGCCTGACCGTCGAGCAGGCGCTCGCCGAGCTGGCCGAGGCTTCGGCACAGCACCCGGAAGTCGCGATTTTCCGCGATTCCATCCAGTCTTCGACCCGCGGCATCACTCGCTGACCATGGCTAACGTGCGCGTTGCACTGGTGGCGGGAGAGGCTTCCGGTGACATTCTGGGCGCGGGTCTGATGCGAGCGCTCAAGGCGCAGCACCCCGCGGTGGAGTTCATCGGCGTCGGCGGGCCGTTGATGCAGGCCGAGGGCCTGACCTCCTATTTCCCGATGGAGCGCCTGTCGGTGATGGGCCTGGTGGAAGTGCTCGGTCGCCTGCGTGAGCTGCTGGCTCGACGCAAGAAGCTGATCCAGACCTTGATCGACGAAAAACCGGATGTGTTCATCGGCATCGATGCGCCGGATTTCACCCTCAACATCGAGCTCAAGTTGCGTCAGGCCGGGATCAAGACCGTGCACTACGTCAGCCCGTCGGTCTGGGCCTGGCGGCAGAAGCGCGTGCTGAAGATCCGCGAAGGCTGCGACCTGATGCTGACGCTGCTGCCGTTCGAAGCTCGGTTCTACGAAGAAAAGGGCGTGCCGGTGCGGTTTGTCGGGCACACCTTGGCCGACACCATTCCCCTGGAAGCCGACCGCGAGGCCGCTCGCCAGGCGTTGGGCCTGCTCGAAGGACCGCTGGTGGCCTTGATGCCCGGCAGTCGGGGCGGCGAAGTGAGTCGCCTGGGTGGCTTGTTCTTCGACGCCGCTGAACGCCTCTTGGCGCTGCGCCCCGGTGTGCGGTTTGTCCTGCCGTGTGCCAGTGCGCAGCGTCGCGTCCAACTGGAAGCCCTGTTGGACGGTCGCGATTTGCCGGTGACGTTGCTCGACGGTCGCTCCCATGACGCACTGGCGGCCTGTGACGCCGTGTTGATTGCCTCCGGTACGGCTACCCTTGAGGCGTTGCTGTTCAAGCGCCCGATGGTGGTTGCCTATCGCTTGGCACCGCTGACATTCTGGATTCTCAAGCGCATGGTCAAGAGCCCCTACGTCTCCTTGCCGAACCTGCTGGCCCAGCGTCTGTTGGTGCCGGAACTGCTGCAAGACGATGCGACCGCCGAGGCGCTGGCCACTACGCTGTTGCCCTTGATCGATGGCGGCGAGGAACAGACCCGGGGCTTTGACGAAATCCATCGTACCCTGCGTCGCGATGCCTCCAACCAGGCGGCTGACGCGGTACTGACCCTGATTGGCGCAAAACCATGAGCAACGTAAAGCTACAGATGGGCCTGGACTTCAACCTGGTCGCCGAAGTGGAAGCGCTGGTGGCCGGTGTCGATGAGGTGGGGCGCGGCCCTTTGTGTGGCGCGGTGGTGACGGCGGCGGTGATTCTCGACCCGAAGCGGCCAATCCTCGGCCTGAACGATTCGAAGAAACTCACGGAAGCCCGTCGCGAAAAACTCTACGACGAAATCTGCGAGAAGGCCCTGAGCTGGTGCATCGCCCGGGCCGAAGTCGAAGAAATCGATGAACTCAATATCCTGCACGCCACCATGCTTGCCATGCAGCGTGCCGTGCAAGGGCTGCACATCACGCCGAAGCTGGCGATGATCGATGGCAATCGCTGCCCGAAACTGTCGATGCGCGCCGAAGCGGTCATCCAGGGCGACGGCAAGGTACCGGCCATCGCCGCGGCCTCAATCCTGGCCAAGGTCAGCCGTGACCGGGAAATGAGCGCCTTCGAGCTGATCTACCCGGGCTACGGCATCGGCAGCCACAAGGGCTACCCGACCCCCGTGCACCTCGAAGCCCTGGCGCGCCTTGGGCCAACGCCTATTCATCGGCGATCGTTTGCCCCGGTTAGGCTGGCTTATGAGGCCCGTGATGGGTTGATCGAAAGCGAGGGGTTCACCTGATCGTGGCGAGGGAGCTTGCTCCCGCTGGGCTGCGCAGCAGCCCCCCTTCTTATGGGCGCTTCGCACCCAAGCGGGAGCAAGCTCCCTCGCCACGGGTTCAATCCTCAAGAGAATGGGTTGCTGGCTGATGTTTTACCCAAGGCCCGGTACAATCCGGGCCTTGTTGTTTTCATGACTTAACGCAGGATCACTATGCCGGCTTCATTCGTTCATCTACGCCTGCACACTGAATACTCCCTGGTCGACGGTCTGGTGCGGATCAAGCCCCTGGTCAAGACCCTGGTGGGCATGAACATGCCTGCCGTGGCGGTCACCGACCAGAACAACATGTGTTCGCTGGTCAAGTTCTACAAGGCTGCCATGGGCGCCGGGATCAAGCCGATCTGTGGCGCGGACCTGTGGCTGTCGAACAAGGACCCGGACGCGCCGCTGAGCCGGATCAGCCTGTTGGTGATGAACGCCCTTGGTTATCGCAACCTCACCGAGTTGATCTCCCGCGGCTTTATCGACGGCCAGCGCAACGGCTCGATCATCATCGAGCGCGAGTGGGTGGCCGAGGCCAGCGAAGGGCTGATCATGCTGTCCGCGGCCAAGGAAGGTGAAATCGGCCTGGCCCTGCTCAGCGGCAACCCCGAGGAAGCCGAGACCCTGGCCCGCGACTGGATGGCGGTGTTCCCGGATCGCTTCTACATCGAAGTGCAGCGCACCAACCGCCCCAATGACGAAGAACACCTGCACGCCGCCGTGGCCCTGGCCGACAAGATCGGCGCGCCGCTGGTGGCGACCAACGATGTGCGGTTCATCAAGCAGGAAGATTTCGAAGCCCACGAAACACGGGTTTGCATCGGTGAGGGCCGCGCCCTCGACGACCCGCGTCGGTCAAAGAACTACAGCAATCAGCAATACCTCAAGAGCGCCGAGGAAATGGCCGAGTTGTTCAGCGACCTGCCCGAGGCGCTGGAAAACACCGTCGAGATCGCCAAGCGCTGCAACATCGAAGTGAAGCTGGGCAAGCACTTCCTGCCCAACTTCCCGATTCCCGATGGCATGACCATCGATGAATATTTCCGCAAGGTGTCCTTCGACGGTCTCGAAGAGCGCCTTAGCGTCCTGTTGCCCAAGGACACCACCGAAGACTACGAAGCCAAGCGCCAGGTCTATGTCGATCGGTTGAATTTCGAACTGGATATCATCATCCAGATGGGCTTCCCCGGTTACTTCCTGATCGTGATGGACTTCATCCAGTGGGCCAAGAACAACGGCGTGCCGGTGGGTCCTGGCCGTGGATCGGGTGCCGGGTCCCTGGTGGCCTACGTGCAAAAGATCACCGACCTCGACCCGCTGGAATATGACCTGCTGTTCGAACGTTTCCTCAACCCGGAACGGGTCTCCATGCCCGACTTCGACGTCGACTTCTGCATGGAAGGTCGCGACCGCGTGATCGACTACGTGGCCGAGAAGTACGGCCGCAACGCGGTGAGCCAGATCATCACCTTCGGTTCCATGGCCGCCAAGGCGGTGGTGCGTGACGTGGCGCGGGTGCAGGGCAAGTCCTACGGCCTGGCGGATCGCCTGTCGAAGATGATCCCGTTCGAAGTCGGCATGACCCTGGAGAAAGCCTACGAGCAGGAAGAAATCCTGCGGGACTTCATCAAGGTCGACGAAGAGGCCGCGGAAATCTGGGAGATGGCCCGCAAGCTCGAAGGCGTGGTGCGTAACGTCGGTAAGCACGCCGGTGGCGTGGTGATCGCGCCGACGAAGCTGACGGACTTCTCGCCGATCTATTGCGACGAAGAAGGCGACGGCCTGGTGACCCAGTTCGACAAGGACGACGTCGAGGCGGCAGGCCTGGTGAAGTTCGACTTCCTCGGCCTGCGGACCCTGACGATCATTGACTGGGCGCTGAAGACCATCAACCGCGACCGGGCCAAGGTCGGCGAAGAACCGCTGGACATTGCTTTCATCCCGCTGGATGACAAACCGACCTACAGCCTGCTGCAAAAAGCCGAAACCACGGCGGTGTTCCAGCTTGAATCCCGGGGCATGAAGGAGCTGATCAAAAAGCTCAAGCCCGACTGCCTGGAAGACCTGATCGCACTGGTGGCCCTGTTCCGTCCGGGGCCCCTGCAATCGGGCATGGTGGATGACTTCATCAACCGTAAGCACGGTCGCGCCGAGCTGGCCTACCCGCACTCGGATTATCAGTACGAAGGCTTGAAACCGGTGTTGGCACCGACCTACGGCATCATCCTGTATCAGGAACAGGTGATGCAGATTGCCCAGGTCATGGCCGGGTACACCCTCGGCGGCGCGGACATGCTGCGCCGGGCCATGGGTAAGAAAAAGCCCGAGGAAATGGCCAAGCAGCGCGGCGGTTTCATTGAAGGTTGCGCGACCAACGGCATCGACCCTGACCTGGCCGGTAACATTTTCGACCTGGTGGAAAAATTCGCCGGCTACGGCTTCAACAAATCCCACTCCGCCGCCTATGGCCTGGTGTCGTACCAGACCGCGTGGCTGAAAGCGCATTACCCGGCGCCGTTCATGGCGGCGGTACTGTCGGCGGATATGCACAACACCGACAAGGTCGTGACCTTGATCGAAGAAGTGCGGACCATGAAGCTGCGCCTCGACGCGCCGGACGTGAACGCTTCGGAGTTCAAGTTCACGGTGAATGACGAGGGCCGGATCATCTATGGCCTCGGCGCGATCAAGGGCGTGGGCGAGGGGCCGGTGGAAGCCATCACCGAAGCGCGCCAGGATGGGCCGTTCAAGGACCTGTTCGATTTCTGCGCGCGGGTTGACCTCAAGCGCATCAACAAACGCACCCTCGACGGTTTGATCCGCAGTGGTGCCCTGGACCGGCTGGGCCCTTACTTCCACGACGAGCCGAAGGCCTACCAGGCCAACATCGACCGCAACCGCGCGGTGTTGCTGGCGGCGATGGAAGAAGCGATCAAGGCCGCCGAACAGACCGCTCGTACCCACGACAGCGGCCACGCCGACCTGTTTGGCGGGCTGTTCGTCGAGGAAGACGCCGACGTCTACGGCAACCATCGCAAGGCCAAGGAACTGACGCTCAAGGAACGTCTCAAGGGTGAAAAAGACACCCTGGGCCTGTACCTGACCGGTCACCCGATCGACGAATACGAAGGCGAGATCCGCCGCTTCGCCCGCCAGCGCATCATTGACCTCAAGCCGGCGCGCGACACCCAGACCGTCGCCGGCATGATCATCGCCCTGCGGGTGATGAAGAACAAAAAGGGCGACAAGATGGGCTTCATCACCCTCGACGACCGCTCCGGGCGTATCGAGGCGTCACTGTTCGCCGATGCGTTCCATTCGGCGCAGTCGTTGTTGCAGACCGACGCGATGGTGGTGGTGGAAGGCGAGGTCAGTAACGATGACTTCTCCGGTGGCCTGCGGCTGCGGGTCAAGCGGGTGATGAGCATGGAGGATGCCCGCACCAACCTGGCCGAGAGCCTGCGCCTGAAGTTGCAGACCCAGGATCTGAAGGGCGATCAGCTACGCTGGTTGGGCGAGTTGTTCAAGCGCCATCGCGGTGCTTGCCCGATCACCATGGAGTACGTACGCCCCGATGCCAAGGCCGTGCTGCAGTTCGGCGAAGGCTGGCGGATCGATCCGGCGGATGCGTTGATTCAAGCCTTGCGTGACCAGTTCGGCAAAGACAACGTCTTCCTCCAATACCGTTGACGGCCAGGGGCCACTGTTGAAAGCGGAAAGCCCCTGATCTCGACCCGAATTTTTAATCTCGACCTGAACGCGCCTCTCCCTTAAGGTAGGCGCGAATAGACAACCGGCCGGCCCAAGCTCTCTTGGACGTCGACCCTAGACGGACGCCTATGAACCCGAATTTTCTAGATTTCGAACAGCCGATCGCCGACCTGCAAGCCAAGATCGAAGAGTTGCGCTTGGTCGGTAATGACAATTCGCTGAATATCGGCGATGAAATCTCTCGTCTGCAGGACAAAAGCCGCACGCTGACCGAAGACATCTTCGGCAAGCTCACCAGTTGGCAGATTGCCCGCCTGGCGCGGCACCCTCGTCGTCCCTACACCCTGGACTACATCGACCACATCTTCACCGAGTTCGATGAGCTGCACGGCGACCGTCACTTCTCCGACGACGCCGCGATCGTCGGCGGCGTTGCTCGCCTGGACGACCAGCCGGTGATGGTCATCGGTCATCAGAAAGGTCGCGAAGTGCGTGAGAAGGTACGCCGCAACTTCGGCATGCCGCGTCCGGAAGGCTACCGCAAGGCGTGCCGCCTGATGGAAATGGCCGAGCGCTTCAAGATGCCGATCCTGACTTTCATCGACACCCCGGGTGCCTACCCAGGCATCGATGCCGAAGAGCGCAACCAGAGCGAAGCGATTGCCTGGAACCTGCGCGTCATGGCGCGGCTGAAAACCCCGATCATTGCCACCGTGATTGGCGAGGGCGGTTCCGGCGGTGCGTTGGCCATCGGTGTCTGCGACCAGCTGAACATGCTGCAATACTCCACTTACGCGGTGATCTCGCCGGAAGGCTGCGCCTCGATCCTGTGGAAAACCGCCGAGAAGGCGCCGGATGCCGCCGAAGCCATGGGCATTACCGCCGAGCGTCTCAAGGGGCTGGGCATCGTTGATAAAGTGATCAACGAGCCAGTGGGCGGCGCCCATCGCGACCCAGCCGCAGCCGCTGCACTGATCCGTGCGGAGCTGAGTTCGCAGCTGTCGATGCTCAAGAAGTTCGACAACGACGCGTTGCTGACCCGTCGCTATGAGCGGTTGATGAGCTACGGTCTCTGATCGAACGCTGTACCCTGTGTGGGAGCGAGCTTGCTCGCGATAACGGTTTAACATTCAACCGATAAGTTGACTGATACGCCGCCATCGCGAGCAAGCTCGCTCCCACATTTGATTGTGTGAAGGCCAGTTTCCATGAATCAGCTCAGGATTGATCTGCCAACCCGGCTCCTCACACAGTTATCCCCCTGGCGCAACGCCGCTACCTGGCGCATCGCCTTCTCCGGTGGCCTCGACTCCACCGTCCTGTTGCACCTGCTCGCGACCCTTTCGCAACACCACGCCTTGCCCGCGCTGAGCGCCATCCATGTGCATCACGGCCTTCAGGCTGTGGCCGATGCGTGGCCGGAGCATTGCCGTTCGGTCTGTGCGGCCCTGGGCGTGCCATTGGACGTGGTGCATGTACACGTGCGTCCCGGCGCCAGTGTCGAGCGCGCCGCCCGTGAGGCGCGTTACGCCGCCTTCGTCGCGGCGATCGGCAGCCATGAAGTGCTGCTCACCGCCCAACATCGTGATGATCAGGCAGAGACTCTATTGTTTCGCCTGCTGCGGGGGGCGGGGGTGAGGGGGCTGGCGGCGATGCCACGGCAACGTCCATTGGGCCAGGGGCATCTGCTGCGGCCGTTGCTCGATGTGTCCCGCGTGGAGCTGGAAGCCTATGCGGCGCAGCAAGGCTTGAGCTGGATCGACGACCCGTCCAATGACGATCACCGGTACGCGCGCAATTACCTGCGCCAGCGGGTTTTTCCGATGCTGGCCGAGCACTGGCCGCAAGCCTCGTCAACCCTGGCTCGCAGCGCAGCGCACATGGGCGAGGCCCAAGGCTTGCTGGACGACTTGGCGCGGATCGACCTGGCCCAGGCCGCCACCCCGTGTGCGTTCGACTGGCTTGGGTTGCAATCCCTGGCGCTGGCGCCTTTGCGGGCGTTGTCGCCGGCCCGTCAGCGCAATGCCTTGAGCCACTGGCTGGCGCCGCTGACCCTGCTGCCCGACAGCGATCACTGGGCGAGCTGGGATTCGTTGCGCGATGCCGCGGACGATGCCCGGCCAGTCTGGCGCCTGGCCGGCGGCGAGTTGCACCGGGCCGGCGGGCGGGTCTGGTGGTTATCCGACCATTGGCTATCCTCGCCGCCAGGCGCCGTCGACTGGGCGGATCCGACGGTTGCGCTGCGCTTGCCGGGCAATGGTCAGCTGGTGCTCAACGGCAAGCCGCCTGCGGGACCGCTTAGCGTGCGCTATCGTCAAGGCGGCGAAGTGATGGTGCTACCTGGCCGTGGTCATCGTGATCTCAAGCGTTTGCTCAACGAAAAGGGCGTGCCGGCGTTCGTTCGCGACCGATTGCCGCTGCTCTATCAGGGCGAGCAATTGCTGGCGGTGGCCAACCTGGCCGGCCTCGATGCACAGGCTGATGGCAGTTGGCAATTGATCTGGACGCCAGGAAACCAAGATCTGGGTTTGAGCTGAAAGGGGCTTTCCGGTAGACTACGCTCCCTTCTTGATACAACTTCTGTGGATTCGCCTGAATTGCAGGAGTTGCCGATTACCAAGCAGTCTTTGCTGGGCGATTCCAAAAAATGTGTAGCGAGCAACGTACCGGTGATTTCACTTCCGGTCTGTCCCAACGCGGCGGTTTTTTTGAAAGGTGCACTGTGATTAATGCAGGTGATCGGGGGCTTCGGCCTTCCTTCGCTTTCCCCGGCGGCTCGGACCGCTTTAACGCAGACTTCTAGGGTTTTTCATGACGCGCTACATATTCGTCACGGGCGGTGTTGTTTCTTCATTGGGGAAAGGCATTGCCTCGGCTTCATTGGCGGCCATCCTGGAGGCGCGGGGACTTAAGGTCACCATGCTCAAGCTGGACCCGTACATCAACGTCGACCCGGGCACCATGAGCCCGTTCCAGCACGGTGAAGTGTTCGTCACCCACGACGGCGCCGAGACCGACCTGGACCTGGGCCACTACGAGCGGTTCATCCGCACGACCATGACCCAGAACAACAACTTCACCACCGGCCGTGTCTACGAACACGTGCTGCGCAAGGAACGTCGTGGTGACTACCTGGGCGCGACCATCCAGGTCATCCCGCACATCACCGACGAAATCAAGCGCCGCATCATCAAGGGTGCCGGCGACGCCGACGTGGCGATGGTGGAAATCGGCGGTACCGTGGGCGATATCGAGTCCCAGCCGTTCCTCGAAGCCATCCGCCAGTTGCGTTTCGAAATCGGCGCCAAGCGCGCGATGCTGATGCACCTGACACTGGTGCCGTACATCGCCACCGCCGGCGAAACCAAGACCAAGCCTACCCAGCATTCCGTCAAGGAACTGCGTTCCATCGGCCTGCAGCCGGACGTGCTGATCTGCCGCTCCGATCACCCGATCGACATTTCTTCGCGCCGCAAGATCGCCCAGTTCACCAACGTCGAAGAGCGCGCGGTCATCGGCCTGGAAGACGCCGACACCATCTACAAGATCCCGGGCATCCTGCATTCCCAAGGCCTGGACGACTTCGTCGTCGAGCGTTTCGGCCTGCAATGTGCCGGTGCCGACCTGTCCGAATGGGACGCCGTGGTCGATGCCAAGCTCAATCCGGAACACGAAGTCACCATCGCCATGGTCGGCAAGTACATGGAGCTGCTGGACGCCTATAAGTCGCTGATCGAAGCGATGAGTCACGCCGGTATCAGCAACCGCACCAAGGTCAACCTGCGCTACATCGATTCCGAAGACATCGAGAACCAGGGCACCGGCCTGCTCGAAGGCGCCGATGCGATCCTCGTGCCGGGCGGCTTCGGCCTGCGGGGCGTGGAAGGCAAGATCACCGCCGTGCAATACGCTCGTGAAAACAAGGTGCCTTACCTGGGGATCTGCCTGGGCATGCAAGTGGCGGTCATCGAGTTCGCCCGTAACGTGCTGGGCTGGAAAGACGCCAACTCCACCGAATTCGATCGCGCCAGCGGCCATCCGGTCGTCGGCCTGATCACCGAGTGGGAAGATGCCACCGGCGCCGTGGAAGTGCGTACCGAAAGTTCGGACCTGGGCGGCACCATGCGTCTCGGTGCCCAGGAGTGCCTGCTCGAAGCCGGCTCCAAGGTGCACGATTGCTACGCCAAGGATGTGATCGTCGAGCGTCACCGTCATCGCTACGAAGTGAACAACAACCTGCTGCCACAACTGATCGAGGCCGGCCTGAAGATTTCCGGTCGTTCCGGTGACGGCGCGCTGGTGGAAGTGGTCGAGTCCCCGGACCATCCATGGTTCGTCGCCTGCCAGTTCCACCCCGAGTTCACCTCGACACCACGGGACGGTCATCCGTTGTTCAGCGGTTTCGTGAAGGCCGCTTTGGCTCAACACCAGAAAAAGGCATAAGACGATGGCCCAGAAAATCATCCGCGTCGGCGATATCGAGATTGCCAACGACAAGCCCATGGTGCTGTTCGGCGGCATGAACGTACTGGAAAGCCGCGACATGGCGATGCAGGTCTGCGAGGAGTACGTGAAGGTCACCCAGAAACTGGGGATCCCTTATGTGTTCAAGGCCAGTTTCGACAAGGCCAACCGCTCGTCCGTGACGTCCTACCGTGGCCCGGGCCTGGAAGAAGGCATGCGAATCTTCCAGGACATCAAGCAGGCCTTCGGCGTGCCGATCATCACCGACGTCCACGAGCCTGCCCAGGCCGCGGTCGTCGCCGAGGTCTGCGACATCATCCAGTTGCCGGCCTTCCTGTCGCGCCAGACCGACCTGGTGGTCGCGATGGCCAAGACCGGCGCGGTGATCAATATCAAGAAGGCCCAGTTCCTCGCGCCCCAGGAAATGAAACACATCCTGAGCAAGTGCGAAGAGGCTGGCAACGACCAGTTGATCCTCTGCGAGCGTGGTTCGAGCTTCGGTTACAACAACCTGGTGGTGGACATGCTCGGCTTCGGCATCATGAAGCAGTTCGAGTACCCGGTGTTCTTCGACGTGACCCATGCGTTGCAGATGCCTGGTGGTCGTTCCGACTCCGCTGGCGGTCGTCGCGCCCAGGTCACCGACCTGGCCAAGGCCGGTATCAGCCAGTCCCTGGCAGGGCTGTTCCTCGAGGCCCACCCCGATCCGGACAACGCCAAGTGCGACGGCCCTTGTGCCTTGCGCTTGAACAAGCTGGAACCTTTCCTGTCTCAGCTCAAGTCCCTGGATGAGCTGGTCAAGGGTTTTCCGACGATAGAAACCGCGTAACGCGGTTTTCTCCGGTAAAGTACCGCTCGATTATCGCTCTGGCCTGCTGGCCGCACTGCTCTTGTGGGAGCATGGCTTGCCAGCGATGGTGCCCTGAGGCCTCCATCGCCGGCAAGCCGCGCTCTTGTGGCGAGGGAGCTTGCTCCCGCTGGAGCGCGAAGCGCTCCCATTCGGTCTCTTGACTGAATCGCAACTGAGAGCGAGCACGTTTTCTGCAACGTTCTAGTCAACTTTGGAGTGTTTACAACAATGGCAAAAATCGTCGACATCAAAGGTCGTGAAGTTCTCGACTCCCGTGGCAACCCCACTGTTGAAGCGGACGTGCTTCTCGACAACGGCATCATCGGCAGCGCATGCGCGCCGTCCGGTGCTTCCACTGGCTCGCGCGAAGCGCTGGAGCTGCGTGATGGCGACAAGAGCCGTTACCTGGGCAAGGGCGTGCTCAAGGCCGTTGCCAACATCAACGGTCCGATCCGCGAACTGTTGCTGGGCAAGGACCCTGCCGACCAGAAAGCCCTCGATCATGCGATGATCAAGCTCGACGGTACCGAGAACAAAGCCACCCTGGGTGCCAACGCAATCCTCGCCGTGTCCCTGGCCGCCGCCAAGGCTGCCGCCCAGGACCAGGACCTGCCGCTGTACGCGCACATCGCCAACCTCAACGGTACTCCAGGTGTCTATTCGATGCCGGTGCCGATGATGAACATCATCAACGGCGGCGAGCATGCCGATAACAACGTCGACATCCAGGAATTCATGGTGCAGCCGGTTGGCGCCAAGACCTTCTCCGAAGGCCTGCGCATGGGCACCGAGATTTTCCATCACCTCAAGGCCGTGCTGAAAGCCCGTGGCCTGAGCACCGCCGTTGGCGACGAAGGCGGTTTCGCACCGAACCTGGCGTCCAACGAAGACGCGCTGAAAGTGATCTCCGAAGCCGTGGCCAACGCTGGCTACAAGCTGGGCACCGACGTCACCCTGGCCCTGGACTGCGCCGCCAGTGAGTTCTACGAAGACGGCAAGTACAACCTGTCCGGCGAAGGCCAGGTGTTCACCGCCGAAGGTTTCGCCGACTACCTCAAGGGCCTGACCGAACGCTACCCGATCATCTCCATCGAAGACGGCCTGGACGAGTCCGACTGGGCCGGCTGGAAAATCCTCACCGACAAGATCGGCGAGAAAACCCAGCTGGTGGGTGACGACCTGTTCGTGACCAACACCAAGATCCTGAAAGAAGGCATCGACAAGAAGATCGCCAACTCGATCCTGATCAAGTTCAACCAGATCGGCACCCTGACCGAAACCCTGGAAGCCATCCAGATGGCCAAGGCTGCCGGCTACACCGCCGTGATCTCCCACCGCTCCGGTGAAACCGAAGATTCGACCATTGCCGACCTGGCCGTGGGCACCGCGGCAGGCCAGATCAAGACCGGTTCGCTGTGCCGCTCCGACCGCGTTTCCAAGTACAACCAACTGCTGCGTATCGAAGAGCAGTTGAATGGCAAGGCCAAGTACAACGGTCGCGCCGAGTTTCGCGGTTAAGCGGTAAATGGTAAAAAGACAGCGGGTTAGGTCGTAAAGGTCGCCATGACGGCGGTTTTGCCTCTAACCTGATGCCTTATCAAGCACAAGCCTGGGTTCTCCAGGCTTCGTGCTATCAGACGCTTCAAAGTTTGGCATGGCGGTCTTTTTTCACTGGATACCTGATATTCGATGCGCAGTCCCAATTGGTTGTTTCTTGTCTTGCTCCTGTTGCTGGCCGGCCTGCAGTACCGCCTGTGGGTGGGTAATGGCAGCCTGGCGCAAGTGGCCGACCTGACTCAGCAAATTGCCGATCAACACGCTGAGAACGAGGCGTTGCTGGAGCGTAATCGGGTGATGGACGCCGAAGTGACCGAGTTGAAAAAAGGCATGGAGACCGTTGAAGAGCGGGCTCGTCATGAATTGGGCATGGTCAAGGAGGGCGAAACCCTCTACCAGTTGGCCCAATGAGCATTCGTCTACCGGCCTTCTGGGCCGTGATTCCTGCCGCGGGCGTTGGTGCCCGGATGGCCGCCGACCGTCCCAAGCAATACCTGCAGTTGGGCGGACGCACAATTCTCGAACACAGCCTCGGCTGTTTCCTCGATCACCCCACCGTCAAGGGTGTGGTGGTCAGCCTTGCCCACGACGATCCTTACTGGCCGACCCTGGCCTGTGCCAGCGACACACGCATCCAGCGCGTCGACGGTGGCGAGCAACGTTCGGATTCGGTGCTCAATGCCTTGTTGCATCTTCACGAGCAGGGCGCCGATGATTTCGATTGGGTGCTGGTGCACGACGCCGCCCGGCCCAACCTGTCCCGGGACGACTTGGACACATTGCTTGGCGAGTTGGTGAACGACCCGGTTGGCGGCCTGCTGGCCGTCCCGGCGCGCGACACCCTCAAGCGCGTCGACAAGCATGGCCGTGTGCTGGAAACCGTTGATCGCAGCGTGATCTGGCAAGCCTATACGCCGCAGATGTTCCGCCTCGGTGCCTTGCATCGGGCCCTGGCCGACAGCCTGGTGGCGGATGCGGTGATTACCGACGAAGCCTCTGCCATGGAATGGGCGGGGCAGGAGCCTCGGTTGATCGAAGGGCGCTCGGATAACATCAAGGTCACCCGGCCGGAAGACCTGGAGTGGTTGCGTCAGCGGTGGGCGAATCGGCGTTAAGCTGGATCTGTTTGCTCATTGGATCGTCATCGTCTGGGCCGGCGCCATCGCGAGCAAGCTCGCTCCCACAGGGTTTATCGTCGAATGATGGACGTGTGTTCACACCGGTCCACTGTGGGAGCGAGCTTGCTCGCGATGACGTCACCCCAGGCAACGAAGAACTCTAATCATCCCCGATATTCAGGCCGCTCAGCCAACCCCCCCTTCAAATAATCCACTAACTTGCGCACCTTGGGCGATAGGTGCCGCTGCTGCGGATATAGCGCCCAGACGGCCGTATTCGGCGGTTGATGCGCTTCCAGCAGCGAGATCAACGCACCACTGTGCAAATGTTCCAGCACGTAATAGTCCGGCAATTGGCACAAGCCCACCCCTTGCAGCGCTGCATCGAGCACCGCTTGCCCACTGTTGCAGCGCCAGTTTCCCTGGACTCGCTGGGAAAACTCCCGCCCGTTCTGCTCCAGTTGCCAGATGTCGGAGCTGCCGATCAGGCAATTGTGGCGGCTCAGCTCCGACACGCTATGGGGGCGGCCGTAGCGTTCCAGGTAAGAGGGTGAGGCGCACAGGTACATGCGTCGCGGTGCCAGGCGCGTGGCGACCAGGCGCGAGTCCTGCAAGCGGCCAAGGCGAATCGCCAGGTCCAGGCCTTCATGCACCAGATCCAGCGGGCGATTGCTCAGCTCGATGTCGACCCGCAGCTGCGGATAAAGCCCCATGAACCGCGTCACCAGCGGCACGATAAACCGCTCGCCATAGGCCACGGCACAGGTCATGCGCAGCATGCCCTTGGGCTCACTGGTCAGGTCGCCGACGGCTCGCAGTGCTTCCTCGCGTCCGTCCTGCAGGCGCTGGCAATGCTGCAAAAAGGTTTGTCCGGCTTCGGTCAGCGTCACGCGGCGGGTACTGCGGTAGAGCAAGCGCGTCTGTAGACGCTCTTCAAGCCGTACGATTTGTCGACTGATATGGGAAGACGACACCCCGAGGCGTTCGGCGGCGGCAGTGAATTGGCTGCATTCGGCCACGGCGACAAACTCGTCGATGCCTTCCCAGCGGTTATCAGACATGCAGGATTATCCCTATGCAGCAATAATGTTTTGCTTTTGGCTGGATTATTCATTGTCCGGCGGAGGATTACACTCCCGGTCTTGTTTTTATTTGCTGGAGAATCCGGATGATCAAGTCGCGCGCTGCCGTTGCCTTCGAGGCCAAGAAACCCCTGGAAATCGTTGAAGTCGACGTGGCCATGCCCAAGGCGGGCGAAGTGCTCTTGCGCGTGGTGGCTTCCGGCGTCTGCCACACCGATGCCTACACCTTGTCGGGCGCCGACCCGGAAGGAATCTTCCCGTCGATCCTGGGCCATGAAGGCGGCGCCATTGTCGAAGCCATCGGCGAAGGCGTGACCTCGGTGGCGGTGGGTGACCATGTGATCCCGCTGTACACGCCGGAGTGCGGCCAGTGCAAGTTCTGCAAGTCGGGCAAGACCAACCTCTGCCAGGCGATTCGCGCCACCCAGGGCAAAGGCCTGATGCCGGACGGCACCTCGCGCTTTTCCTACAAGGGCGAGACGATTTTCCACTACATGGGCACCTCGACCTTTTCGGAATACACCGTGCTGCCAGAAATCTCTGTCGCCAAGATTCCAAAAGAAGCGCCGCTGGAAAAAGTCTGCCTGCTGGGTTGTGGCGTCACCACCGGCATCGGCGCGGTGCTCAACACTGCCAAGGTCAAGCCGGGTGACACCGTGGCGATCTTCGGCCTGGGCGGCATCGGCTTGTCGGCCGTGATCGGCGCCGCGAAGGCCAAGGCCGCGCGCATCATCGCCATTGACATCAACCCGGCCAAGTTCGAAATCGCCAAGCAACTGGGCGCCACCGATTGCGTCAACCCGAAAGACTTCGACCGTCCGATCCAGGAAGTCATCGTCGACATGACGGACGGCGGCGTGGACTTTTCCTTCGAGTGCATCGGCAATGTCCAGTTGATGCGTGCCGCCCTGGAGTGCTGCCACAAAGGTTGGGGCGAGTCGGTGATCATCGGCGTGGCCGGGGCCGGCCAGGAAATCGCCACCCGTCCATTCCAGTTGGTAACCGGGCGCGTCTGGCGCGGTTCGGCCTTTGGCGGCGTGCGTGGTCGCAGCGAGTTGCCAAGCTACGTGGAAATGGCCGAGAAGGGCGAGATCCCGCTGGATACCTTCATCACCCACACCATGGGCCTGGAAGATATCAACAAGGCGTTCGACCTGATGCATGAAGGCAAGAGCATCCGTACCGTAATCCATTTCTGAGGTCGGTCATGAGTCTGGAAAACATCTCTTGCCAGAAAAGCTTCGGCGGCTGGCACAAGCGTTACCGGCACCGTTCCGATGTGCTGGGTTGTGACATGGTGTTTGCCGTGTACCTGCCGCCGCAAGCCGAGCAGGGCGGCAAGTTGCCGGTGCTGTATTGGCTGTCCGGGCTGACCTGCACCGACGAGAACTTCATGCAAAAGGCCGGCGCCCAGCGCATGGCCGCCGAGCTGGGCCTGATCATTGTCGCGCCGGACACCAGCCCTCGTGGCGCCGACGTGCCCGGCGACCCGGACAATGCCTGGGACTTCGGCCTGGGGGCAGGTTTTTATCTGAACGCCACGCAGGATCCGTGGGCGCGGCACTATCGGATGCATGACTACGTGGTGCAGGAATTGCCGGCGCTGGTCGAAGCGCATTTCCCGGCTTCGGACAAACGCGGCATCAGCGGTCACTCCATGGGCGGCCACGGTGCGCTGGTCTGCGCCTTGCGCAACCCGGGGCGTTACCGTTCGGTGTCGGCTTTTTCGCCGATTAACAACCCGATGGATTGCCCATGGGGCCAGAAGGCTTTCTCCCGTTACCTGGGAGAAGACCGCTCGAAATGGCGGGAATGGGATGCCTGTGCATTGATTGCCGAGGCGCAGGAGAAGCTGCCTTTGCTGGTAGACCAGGGCGATCGCGATGATTTCCTGGCCAACCAACTCAAGCCCGAAGCGTTGCAACAGGCGGCCAAATCCGCCGATCATCCGTTGGAGCTGCGCCTGCAACCAGGCTATGACCACAGCTACTTCTTCATCGCCAGCTTCATTGACGACCACTTGCAGCATCATGCGCGCGCTCTAAACGCCTAATGCAGGTAGAATCACGCCCTGACAAAAATCGGGGCGTTTTTTTATGCGTATTGGCCACGGCTACGATGTTCACCGTTTCGCTGAAGGCGACTTCATTACTCTGGGCGGCGTGCGGATCGCACACGGCTTCGGGCTGCTCGCGCATTCTGACGGTGATGTCCTGCTGCATGCCTTGAGCGATGCATTGCTCGGTGCCGCAGCCCTGGGTGACATCGGCAAGCACTTCCCCGACACCGACCCGCAATTCAAGGGTGCCGATAGCCGCGTGCTGTTGCGCCATGTGGTCGCGCTGATCCATGCCAAGGGCTGGAAAGTCGGCAATGTCGATAACACCATCGTGGCCCAGGCTCCAAAAATGGCCCCGCATATCGAGGCGATGCGCCAGTTGATCGCCGAGGATCTCCAAGTTGAGTTGGACCAAGTGAACGTGAAAGCCACCACCACCGAGAAGCTGGGTTTCGTCGGTCGCGAAGAAGGCATTGCCGTCCACTCCGTTGCCTTGTTGCTGCGCCCATGACCGAACTGGAATTGTTGGGGCCGCGGGCCTACGGCGAGTCGTTGGGCAGCGCAATACTCAAGGCCAGCGCTGAAGATTTCCAGGTCGATGAAGTGCTCGACATCCCGTTGACCGGCGATGGCGAACACTTGTGGATCTGGGTTGAAAAACGCGGCTTGAATACCGAAGAGGCCGCCCGTCGAATCGCCAAGGCCGCCGGTGTGCCGTTGCGCACCGTCAGCTATGCCGGGCTCAAGGACCGTCAGGCCCTGACCCGCCAATGGTTCAGTGTGCAATTGCCAGGCAAGGCCGATCCCGACTTGTCGGCGGCAGAGAACGACACGCTGAAAATCCTCAAGACCGCACGCCATCGGCGCAAGCTGCAAAGGGGGGCGCACTCGGCCAATGGTTTTACCTTGCGCCTGACTCAATTCAAGGGCGACGTGGCGGCGATCGACGCGCGTCTGCAACAGATTGTCCGTCAGGGCATCCCCAACTATTTTGGCGCCCAGCGCTTCGGCCATGACGGCGGCAATGTCGTCGATGCTCGTGCCTGGGCCGCGCGCAAGGCGTTGCCGGAACAGCGCAATGTGCGCTCGCGGCTGTTGTCCACCGCCCGCAGTTTCCTGTTCAACCGGGTGCTGGCGGCGCGGGTCGTCGACGGGACCTGGCAGCGTGCCCAGGTAGGCGATCTACTCGCCTTCACCGACAGCCGCAGTTTCTTCCCCGCCGGGGAGGCTGAGTGCAGCGATCCGCGCCTGGCGATTCTCGACTTGCACCCGACCGGACCCCAGTGGGGCGAAGGACCTTCGCCCGCCGCTGGCGTGGTCTTCGAGTTGGAGCAGGCTATCGCCGAAGGCGAAGCGGATTTGCGCGACTGGTTGATAAACGCGGGAATGAGTCACGAACGTCGCATCCTGCGACTGCCCATTGGCGGGCTGTCGTGGCATTATCCCGAGCCTGACATTCTGCAACTGGAATTCGTCCTGCCGGCCGGATGTTTCGCCACTGTCTTGGTGCGCGAACTCGTCGATCTGGTGCCGGTGGGGCAGACGGACAGCCCATGCGTATTCTGATTTCTAACGACGACGGGGTGACAGCACCCGGTCTTGCCGCGCTTTATGCTGCGCTGGCGGATTTTGCCGAGTGCGTGGTCATCGCCCCGGACCAGGACAAAAGCGGCGCCAGCAGCTCGCTGACGCTCGACCGTCCTTTGCATCCCTGCTATCTGGACAACGGTTTCATCAGCCTCAACGGCACCCCGACCGATTGCGTGCACCTGGGCCTCAACGGCTTGCTGGAGCGTGAGCCGGACATGGTGGCCTCGGGCATCAACCTGGGGGCCAACCTGGGGGATGACGTGTTGTATTCCGGCACGGTTGCCGCTGCCCTGGAAGGTCGCTTCCTGGAAAAGCCGTCGTTCGCCTTTTCGTTCGTATCCCGGCAGGTCGATAACTTGCCGACCGCCGCCTACTTCGCCCGAAAACTGGTCGAAGCCCATGGCGAGTTGGACTTGCCGCCACGCACGGTACTGAACGTGAATATCCCCAACCTGCCGCTCGATCACATCCGTGGCATCCAACTCACGCGCCTGGGCCATCGTGCCCGCGCCGCCAAACCGATGCACGTCGTCGACCCGCGCGGCAAGGCCGGTTACTGGATCGCCGCCGCCGGCGATGCCGAGGATGGCGGGCCGGGCACTGATTTCCATGCGGTGATGCAAGGTTATGTCTCGATCACGCCGTTGCAACTCGACCGTACCTTCAACGATGCCTTCCGAAGTCTCGATGGCTGGCTGGAGGGGCTGCGCTGATGGCTCGTGAGCAAGACGATATGCTGCGCCGTGGAATCGGCATGACCTCCCAGCGCACCCGTGAACGACTGATCCAGCGTCTCTACGAAGAAGGCCTGTCCAACGCCCAAGTGTTGGAGGTGATCCGCCGCACGCCGCGTCATTTGTTCGTCGATGAAGCCCTGGCCCATCGCGCCTATGAAGACACGGCGTTGCCGATTGGCCACAACCAGACCATTTCCCAGCCGTACATGGTGGCCCGCATGAGCGAGTTGCTGCTGGAGGCGGGACCGCTGGACAAGGTGATGGAGATCGGCACCGGTTCGGGTTACCAGACGGCGGTGTTGTCGCAACTGGTCGAGCGGGTGTTTTCCGTGGAGCGGATCAAGGTCCTGCAGGATCGCGCCAAGGAGCGCCTGGTGGAGCTGAACCTGCGCAACGTGGTGTTTCGTTGGGGCGATGGCTGGGAAGGTTGGCCGGCCTTGGCGCCCTACAACGGCATCATCGTCACCGCCGTGGCCACCGACGTGCCTCAAGCCCTGTTGGATCAGCTCGCCCCCGGTGGACGGCTGGTCATCCCGGTGGGTGCCGGCGAGGTTCAGCAACTGATGCTGATCGTGCGCGAGGAACACGGTTTTTCGCGACACGTCTTGGGGGCGGTGCGGTTTGTGCCGTTACTCAATGGACCGTTGGCCTGAGCATTTATATACAGACGCTGAATTCCGTGGCAACGCCTGTGTCTTACAGCGGTATCGATTCGCTGAACAGAGCCCAATGGCGTCGAGCAAACGTGTGCGGTGGTGAATTGCGCTTCATTAATAGAGGCGCAGTCGTCGCCAGCTATATTTGTATGAACGCTGCCTGGACAGGCAGCCTCCAATTTTTCAGCCACCACAAAGGGAGCGGCGGGTGAGTCTCACAGTCATTGCGCAGCGTATGGGTATCACGAGCTTTCAGCGCCTGGTGACTGGCCTTGTCTTGAGCACTTTGCTGGTCGGTTGTTCCAGTACGCCGTCGAGCAATGTCCGGGTTGTCGATCGCAACAGCGCAACACCTCAACGTCCTACGGTAACGACCGGCCAATATGTAGTCCGTCGCGGCGATACGCTGTTTTCCATCGCTTTTCGCTACGGCTGGGACTACAAGGCCCTCGCGGCGCGGAACAACATTCCTGCGCCTTATACGATTCACCCCGGTCAGACGATTCGCTTCGATGGCCGTAGCGGTTCAACGCCTACCGCGGTGGTGACGCAGTCGGGTTCGACGCCTTCATCGTCGAGCAAAACCACAGTCATCCGCCGGCCAGCGGGGGCTGGAACGGCTGTAGTACCGTCCGTCGCGAGCAAACCGACCCCTGTTCCGATGCCTCCCGCAGGCCCCGCCCCGACAGGCTGGGGATGGCCTTCTAATGGCGTTCTCATTGGAAAATTCTCTTCAAACGGTAGTTTGAATAAAGGAATTGATATCGCCGGGGATTTGGGACAGCCTGTTTTAGCTGCGTCTGATGGCACGGTTGTGTACGCCGGGAGTGGTTTGAGGGGCTACGGCGAACTCGTCATCATCAAACACAGCGATACCTACGTCAGTGCCTACGGTCACAACCGCAGGCTGTTGGTTCGGGAGGGGCAGCAGGTCAAGGTCGGACAGACAATTGCCGAAATGGGATCAACGGGAACAGACCGGGTGAAACTGCATTTTGAGATTCGCCGGCAAGGTAAACCAGTCGATCCGCTGCAATTCCTGCCACGTCGTTGATTTGATTGTCAGCCTGTTCCGTCACGTAGAGGGAACAGGCTCCAGCGTTGCCAAGGATAAAGGCGTCGCTCGAGCTTGAGGTCGAACTCACCAAAGGACTATAACAATGGCTCTCAGTAAAGAAGTGCCGGAGTTTGACATCGACGATGAGGTTCTCCTTATGGAGACCGGCATCGCTATGGATTCGATGTCGAATGATGAAGGGGCGACTCCACCTTCCGTTCGTGCCAAATCCAAACACTCCGCTTCACTTAAACAACATAAGTACATCGATTACACCCGGGCGCTGGACGCCACTCAGCTGTACCTCAACGAAATCGGTTTCTCGCCACTGCTCTCCCCCGAGGAAGAAGTTCATTTTGCGCGGCTGTCGCAAAGTGGTGACCCGGCCGGTCGAAAACGCATGATTGAAAGCAACCTGCGCCTGGTGGTGAAAATCGCTCGACGCTACGTCAATCGCGGGCTTTCGCTGCTGGACCTGATCGAAGAGGGCAACCTGGGCCTGATTCGCGCCGTCGAGAAATTCGACCCTGAGCGCGGCTTCCGTTTCTCGACCTACGCCACCTGGTGGATCCGCCAGACCATCGAACGGGCGATCATGAACCAGACCCGGACGATCCGGTTGCCGATTCATGTGGTCAAGGAACTGAACGTCTACCTGCGGGCTGCCCGTGAGTTGACCCAGAAACTCGATCATGAACCTTCACCTGAGGAAATCGCCAACCTGCTGGAAAAACCGGTGGGTGAGGTCAAGCGCATGCTTGGGCTTAACGAGCGGGTTTCCTCGGTGGACGTTTCCCTGGGGCCGGACTCGGATAAAACCTTGCTGGATACCCTCACGGACGATCGGCCCACTGACCCGTGTGAACTGCTTCAGGATGATGACCTGTCCCAGAGCATCGACCAATGGCTCTCGGAGTTGACCGACAAGCAACGGGAAGTGGTGATTCGCCGCTTTGGCTTGCGGGGGCACGAAAGCAGCACGCTTGAAGATGTCGGGCTGGAGATTGGATTGACGCGTGAGCGGGTCAGGCAGATCCAGGTTGAAGGTCTCAAGCGTTTGCGGGAGATCCTGGAGAAGAACGGTTTGTCGAGTGAGTCGTTGTTTCAGTAACACCCAGGTAAGTGCAGCAGAAACGCGCCCTGACTGGCGGTGATGCTGTGCAGTTTGAAAAAGCGGTGCTTCCCAGAAATGGGAAGTGCCGTTTTTTTGGGCTTGGGTTTAGGGGGATATCCGTTTCAAAACGGGGTGGCCTTGTAGCCGACCTGGTTCTTGGTGAGACCGCGTTTCCCCTGTGGAGCGGGCTTGCTCGCGAAGGCGGCGTTACAGTCGATGATGATTGAATGTACTGGCCCCATCGCGAGCAAGCTCGCTCCCACAAGGGGACTGGGTGCGCATGAATTTTATGTCTGCTGAAAATCCAATGTGGGAGCGAGCTTGCTCGCGATAGCGGTGGCTCAGCCACATCAGTGCCGGCCTGTGCCCCGCTCTTGCTCTTGCTCTTGCTCTTGCTCTTGCTTTGGATCTTGATCTTGATCTGGGCGCCCCGTTAAACCACGCTGGCCGAACGCAGGCATTGAGGAGTGGGCATCCCGGCATGGATGCCGGGATAGCCGCGCTGGGCCATGGATGGCCCTTCGCGGCGGCCCACGGAGCAATGCCGGAGTGAGGGCACACCGAGCCTAGGCGAGGTGCCGAGTGGTGGGGCAAAGCGCTTTTGGTTACTTTTGGCGCTCTTCCAAAAGTGACCCGCTGTAAGAGCGGAACCGCCAGTGGCCGTTACCGCAGCAACGGATATACACACCAACCTTGGCCCCCCTTCGTAAAACGATAGACCAACAGGTTCGAAGCTTCTGCGTTTCCAGAGGGTCGCTTCCCCAACCCAGCTCCATTTATAGGTTCAGCTTGTAAGCTTTTGCCGAGTGTTACGTAAGCGATCGGTTCCCCTGCACCGGGACAGACCGCTATAAACGCCGTGATCTTTTCGTATTCACCTGATTTATAAGGGAAATTATTTGGTGAACATAGTGTGACAGAGCAACCCACCTGTATCACCCGCGTTGCACTCGCCTGGGAAGACACTAATATCAGCCCTGTGTCGACGGACAGACACACCCGTCAAGGACGATGGGAAGGAAGGACATCGCAGGACGCGATTCATCAGGACGATGAATAGGATTAAAGGGATTAGGGAAAAAATGTGGGCGGGTCAAACCGCCCCTTTTTTTTGCCTGCGATTTCTTGATCCGAAAAAGCAAAAAGGCCCGCAAGGGGCCTTTTCGACGAACGCAGGGATGATCAGCGTTCCAGGTCTGCGATCTTGCCAGTCTTGCCATCCCACTCTTCGGCGCCTGGCATAGGGTCTTTCTTCTCGGTGATGTTCGGCCAGATGTCCGCCAGCTCGGCGTTCAGCTCGATGAAATTTTCCATGCCAGCGGGCACTTCATCTTCGGAGAAGATGGCCACGGCAGGGCATTCCGGTTCACACAGGGCGCAGTCGATGCACTCGTCCGGGTGAATGACCAGGAAATTCGGCCCTTCGTAGAAGCAGTCCACCGGACACACTTCTACGCAGTCGGTGTACTTGCACTTGATGCAGTTGTCGGTGACGACGAAGGTCATTTCTAATTCTCTCCTCAGGCGGCTGTCGCGAAGCCCCTTCACGGCGGGGTCGCGAGGTTTGGGAGCGGTAGTCTGCGAACCAGGCTAATAGCCCGCAGCATCCCAAACCGCGCGAGATTCTAACAGCTTGAAAGCCTGTGCGTTAGATCCGTGTCTTCAATGTATAGAGCAATTCGAGTGCCCGACGTGGCGTCAGGTCGTCCACATCGAGCTTGGCCAGTTCATCGAGCACCGGATGCGGCAGGCTGGCGAACAGGTCGCTTTGCTGTGGCGCGGCCGGTTTGCCTTTGGTCGGGCGTGGTGCTTCGTGGGGCAGGCTGGTGGTTTCCAGGCGGCTCAGGTGCTCGCGGGCACGGCTGATCACTTCGCTCGGCACGCCGGCCAGTTGCGCCACCGCCAAGCCGTAGCTCTGGCTGGCCGGGCCGGGCAGCACGTGGTGCAGGAAGACGATGCGCTCGTTGTGCTCGGTGGCGTTGAGGTGAACGTTGGCCACCAGCGGCTGGCTTTCCGGCAACACGGTGAGTTCGAAGTAATGGGTGGCGAACAGCGTGTAGGCCCGCAGGTGCGCGAGGCGTTCGGCCGCGGCCCAGGCCAGGGACAAGCCGTCGAAGGTGCTGGTGCCGCGGCCGACTTCGTCCATCAGCACCAGGCTGCGTTCGGTGGCGTTGTGCAGGATATTCGCGGTTTCGCTCATTTCCACCATGAATGTCGAGCGTCCACCGGCCAGGTCATCACTGGAGCCGATCCGGGTAAAGATGCGGTCCACCAGGGACAACTCGCAACTGGCCGCCGGAACGAAGCTGCCAATGTGGGCCAGCAGCACGATCAACGCGGTCTGGCGCATGTAGGTGGATTTACCGCCCATGTTCGGACCGGTGATCACCAGCATGCGGGTGTTGTCGTCCAGGCTCAGGTCGTTGGCCACGAACGGCGTGGTCAGGACTTGCTCGACCACGGGATGACGACCCTGGCTGATGCGCATGCATGGTTCGCTGACGAAGCGTGGGCAGTTGAGGTCCAGGTTGAGCGCGCGTTCAGCCAGGTTGCTCAGCACGTCCAGTTCCGCCAGGGCGCCGGCGGTGTCCTGCAAGGGCGGCAATTGGCTGATCAGATCCTCGAGCAGCGCTTCGTAGAGCATCTTTTCCCGGGCCAGGGCGCGACTCTTGGCCGACAGCGCCTTGTCTTCGAACGCCTTGAGTTCCGGGGTGATGAAACGCTCGGCGCCCTTGAGGGTCTGGCGGCGGACGTAGTCGGCCGGGGCTTGCTCGGCCTGTTTGCTTGGCAGTTCGATGAAGTAACCGTGAATTCGGTTGTAGCCGACCTTGAGGTTGGCCAGTCCGGTGCGGGCTTTTTCCCGGGCCTCAAGGTCGATCAGGAACTGGCCGGCGTTCTCGCTCAGCGCTTGCAGCTCGTCGAGTTCGGCGTCGTAGCCGGTTTTCAGCACGCCACCGTCACGGATCACCGCCGGCGGGTTGTCGATAATGGCTTTTTCCAGCAGCGCGGCCAGCTCCGGGTAGGTGCTGGTGGTGCGTGCCAGTTGTTGCAGGTGCGGCGCTTCAAGGTCGGTCATCGCCACCTGCAGTTCAGGCAGCGCGCCGAGGGCATCGCGCAAGCGCGCCAAGTCACGGGGACGGGCGTTGCGCAGGCCGATACGGGCGAGGATCCGCTCGATGTCGCCGATTTCCTTGAGCTGCGGTTGCAGCTGCTCGAAGCGATAGCGGTCCAGCAGGCAAGTAATGGATGACTGGCGCGCTGTCAGTACCGTCAGGTCCCGCAGTGGACGGTTCAACCAGCGGGTCAGCAGGCGGCTGCCCATGGCGGTCTGGCAGCGATCAACCACCGATTGCAAGGTGTTGTCGCGCCCACCGGCCAGGTTGGTGTCCAGCTCCAGGTTGCGTCGGCTCGCGCCGTCCAGCACCACGGTGTCATCCAGGCGCTCGTGACGCAGGCTGCGCAAGTGGGGCAGGGCGGTGCGCTGGGTTTCCTTGGCGTAGGCCAGCAGGCAACCGGCCGCGCCGATGGCCAGGGTCAGGTTCTCGCAACCGAAGCCCTTGAGGTCCTGGGTGGAAAACTGCTGGCAGAGACTTTTCAGCGCCGAGTCGCGCTCGAAATCCCACGGTGCCCGCCGACGTACGCCACGGCGTTTTTCCGCCGGCAGGTCTTTAGGCCAGTCATCGGGAATCAACAGCTCTACCGGATTGACCCGCTCCAGCTCCGCCAGCAGGTTTTCCCAGCCCTTGATTTCCAGCACCGAGAAATTGCCACTGGTGATGTCCAGGACCGCCAGGCCGAACAGGCGTTCGTCGCCCAGCACCGCGGCGATCAGGTTGTCCCGGCGTTCATCCAGCAAGGCTTCGTCACTGACTGTACCCGGTGTGATGATCCGCACGACTTGGCGTTCCACAGGCCCTTTGCTGGTGGTCGGGTCGCCGACTTGCTCGCAGATCACCACGGATTCGCCGAGCTTGACCAGCTTCGCCAGGTAACCTTCCGCCGCGTGGTAAGGAATCCCACACATCGGTATCGCCATGCCCGCCGATTGCCCACGCGCCGTCAGGGTGATGTCCAATAGCTTGGCGGCTTTCTTCGCATCCTCGTAGAAGATCTCGTAGAAGTCCCCCATGCGGTAGAACATCAGCTGATCGGGGTGCTGGTTCTTCAGGCGCCAGTATTGCTGCATCATCGGCGTGTGGGAGGACAGGTCGTTCACGGCGGTATTCATGGGTGTCAGGGAAGCTCGTTGAAAGGTGTGGGGCAAAAGGAGGGGCATTGGCCCGGCTTTTCCGCGATGGGCGCAAGGTTAACATGGGCGGTCTGGTGCTACCCATATGTGAGTGGTTTTCAGGACTGTGTGCTTATCCGTTTTTTCGGTAACGGCTACTTAGGGTTGCCCTGACGGCGGGGCACTTTTGAAGAGCCCGCAAGCCGGCCCGTCTCTCCGGCTGTACCCGATCCAATTGTGGGAGCGAGCCTGCTCGCGATGACGGCTGCCAATACAACTTAGTTGTAACTGGACTACCGCTATCGCGAGCAAGCTCGCTCCCACAGTGATGACTCGGGTTTCTCTTAGGTCTTGGCTTGCATCATGAGTGCTACCTCACCTCAACCACATCCAACGCCCGGTTCGCCAACAACTGGCTCAGCTCGATCATCTGTTGAACCCCCAGCAAGATATTCCGCCGCGAGCCTTTCAGGTCGAATGCCAGGTCACTGACCATGGCATTGGCCGAGGCCAGGGTTTCGCTGAGGTTGGCGAGCAGGCATTCGGCGTCGACGTTGGGGGCGATGATGAAAAGGGTGTCGGGCGTGTCAGCGGTTTTCTTGTCGGTTTTCGGTTTGAGGTAATAGTCCAGGGCGCGGGTGGCCGCGTCGTCGAGTTTCTTGGCGTTGGCCGATTGGCTGCGGGAGACGTGATCGTCTGGGGGATTTGGAGTGTTCTTGCTCATGATGCTTGGATCCTCGAAGTGGGAGCCATCACCGATTCGCTACTAAACGAAATGGGTGGCAGCTGTACGCAGGTTAGTAGACCGGGGATCCAAGAAACCGGCGCACCCGAGGGCGCCCTGCGCACAGCTACCATCGAATGCAGGAATGGGAATACCTGACAGGATGGAGCGATGTACATCTTGGAAATACCGGGCTACTAAACCCGATCACTGATGGGCAGTGACAGGATCAAAAGTACCGGTGGCCCCCAAGGCGCACAAGCCGGCGGATTCTGGCGTAGTTGTAGGCAGAGGCGCAAGAAAACGTAGCCTTGCGTCGCATATTTGAAGGACGGGCTTGAAGTCTTTTCTTAGGGACGTGTAGGGCAAATCCCAGGTGGGAGGCTTTGGCTTTTGTAGGCGCTGGCGAAGCCTGCGATCTTTTGATCTTTTGATCTTTCGCTTGAGACTCAAGTGTCTGGGGAAAGATCGCAGCCTCGTTGCACTCGACAGCTCCTACATATTGCATATTTATGCAAAACAGCATTTGTCTTCTGCGAAAAGAACAAGCACTATGCGCGTTATGCAAAAACGCAACGTTTCGACCGTATTAAGAGCATTGCTCGATCAGCACGGGATCTCCCCCACGGAGCTTCACCGGCGTACCGGCGTGCCTCAGTCCACCCTCTCACGGATCCTCAGCGGCAAGATCGTCGACCCTTCGGATAAACACATCTCGAAGATCGCCGAATATTTTGCCGTGAGCACCGATCAGCTGCGCGGGCGCGCCGACGTTGTGCCCCTCGGCAATGCCCGCCGCGACGAGCCGCATTCCGAACTCAAGGACATAAGCCTGTGGGACGACGAAACACCCGTCGAAGAAGACGAAGTGTCGGTCCCTTTTCTGCGTGAGGTTGAATTGGCTGCTGGATCAGGAAGATTCGTCATCGAGGAGAGCGAGCGCTCCAGCCTGCGGTTCGGCAAGCGCAGCCTGCGCCACAACGGTGTGCAGTTCGACCAGGCCAAGTGCGTGACGGTGCGCGGCAACAGCATGTTGCCGGTGCTGCGCGACGGCGCCACGGTTGGGGTGAATGCGGGCAAATGCGGGATCGGCGATATTGTCGACGGTGACCTCTACGCCATCAATCACAACGGCCAACTGCGGGTGAAGCAGCTTTACCGCCTGCCCACCGGCATCCGCCTGCGTAGCTTCAACCGCGATGAACACCCGGATGAGGACTACACGTTCCAGGAAATGCAGGACGAGCAGATCGTCATCCTCGGTCACGTCTTCTGGTGGGGTATGTACGCCCGTTAACCCCTCCGCTGTCAGATAAAACCCGCCGCCGCGCGGGTTTTTTTTCGCCTCCTGAAACCCGCGACCCCGCATTTACAAGGGCTTTATGCATTTGCGCATTCGAAACGCATAAATTAATGCATTTGCGCATTGACTGTATATGCATCCATGCATATTCTGTGTCCAAGCCGCTCGACAAAGCGGCTGGCAACAAAGCTCTTTAGTTCCACCAACAGGCAGCGATGAACCGGCCTTAACGGTTCAGAGGGTTGGCAACTGACCCGGGTGTGCAGCGTAAAGCACCAGAAGCAGTTATCCGGCGGGCAGGGACCGCGGCCGGAGGAACAATTTGAATGGATCCGTACCGCGCCAGTCGCGCCGAAAGATCAAGCGCATTACTGAAAAGCCTGGGCAACCGGGCTTTTTGGAATGCCTGTGCCGCGAGGTGCTTCAAACAGGCAGGGCATTTCCATGCGCTCATCCGTGAAACCAAGGAGATGCCCGGATAAAAAGTGATTTAAAAAACTTACCTATCTAAAAGGATGTAACTGATGAAAAACTTTTTCAGTGTGCTGGTCGTAGCTGTCCTGGCCTTCCAGTCCCTTAATGCAAGTGCTGAAACCTCACCTGTCGGTTCCTGGCAATTCGCTTACTACCATGTTCCGGGCGGTGGTTTTTATGCCAACCAAACGATCTGTTTCAAAGCAGACAATACCTGGTACTCGAGTTCGCAGGCCGGCTGGAAGGGCGCATGGTTCCAGAACGGGGACGATCTCCAATGGAATGGGAGTGTGCCAATGCCGGGTGCAGGGAGCGCCAACAATCTCGCGACCATTGCCATGGGCAAGTTGGCTGTCGCGGGTTCGATGTCGGGTAACTACGCGGAATGGGCCGCACCCAGTGCGCTACCGCTGTCGTGGGACAGGCACTACACCTACACGATGACCTACAAAGGCGCGACCTGCGCTGCGCCAAAGTAATGTCAGCCCTCCAATACCTGAAAAAGCTTGAACGCTATTAGTCGCGACTTAGTGGGTGCACCGACCCACATCTCATTCACCTCAAACAACTTACCCGCCCAATCTTAATCACCCCCAGGAAGCCTGACATGACAAACGAGCAACAAGCGTTGCTGGACATGCCGATCTGGCTGGTCATCGTGCTCGCCCTGGTGGGCGGGGTGTCCGGCGAGATGTGGCGCGCCGACAAGGAGGGCGCCCGTGGCTGGCCGTTGCTGCGCCGCGTGGTTCTGCGCTCCGGTGCCTGCGTGGTCTGCGGCGTATCGGCAACCATGCTGTTGTACGCCCTCGGGATGTCGATCTGGAGCGCTTGCGCCCTGGGTTGCCTGACCGCCATGGCCGGTGCCGATGTGGCCATCGGTCTTTACGAGCGCTGGGTCGCCAAGCGGCTCGGCGTGTGCGAAGTCCCTCCGCGAGACGTTCCTCCCGACCAGCCGTGAATCGACAGCGCTGATCCCTACACTAGGAGGCGATCAATGCCTGCCCTTATCGAAAAACCGTCGCAGTTGTTCTCGGCCATTGCCCAGACGCTGCGCGCCACTTATCCCACCTTGAAAGTCGGCAGCCCTCAGGAGTTCGATGGCACCGACGATCAACCCTGGGTACTGATTGCCATCGAGCGTGATGCACCCGGCCACCGCGCCAACGACGGACGTATCGCCCATGTCCTGACGGTTTCCCTGCAAGTGGTCATGGCCGTCCCGGGATGGGAGGCCTGCGATTTGGCCGCTGAGCTGAAGCACTTGGTGATGGATAACCGCTGGGGTCTGTCGGGCGATCAATGCGACTTGCCCACGGAGATCGATGGCCTGCCATCTACGTTCATCAACCCGACAAGGTCGTACACCGCCTGGACCCTTTCCTTCAGCCAAACCTTGTACCTCGGCCCGACGCTGTTGGATGACCCGTTGGGCATCGCGAAGTTTGCCCGCACCTGGGAAGTGTCGAACATCGACGACCCGGACCAATACACCGTACTCGAGGGCTGAGCCATGTTTGATGCGCTGTTACGGATGCATCTGGGGCCGATCATCGAGCGCTTGGCGCAGATGGAAACCGAGCTGGAAGACTTGCATCGACGTGCGGAAAGTTTCTGTCGCATTGGCGTTTGCCAGGAAGTCGATGCGGCCAGCAACACCTGCAAGGTCAGCCATGGCGGACTGCTCACTCCGGCGATCCGCTTTTTCAACCCGAGCGCCGGCGCCCAGAGCGAGTCGCGGATTCCCTCCGTGGGCGAGCAATGCCTGTTACTCAACCATGGCGGCGGCGAGAGCGGTGGGCAGGCGGTGGCGTTGTTTGGCCTTAATGGCGGTCAGTTCCCACCCGTCTCGACCCAAGCCTCGCTGACGCGTCGCCTCTATCAAGACGGCACGGAAAACGGCTACGACCACGCCAGCCATGTCCTGCATTGGAAGAACGGCCCGGCGACGTTCAGCGGTTCCCGCGAATCGCTCCAGTTGAGCATTGGCCCATCGAGTCTGGTGATGACGCCGCAGATCATCGAATTAAAACTGGGCGCCGTCGGCATTCGGCTCGACGCCTCCGGTGTGCACCTGAGCGGCCCGGTGGTGGATCACCAGGGACGCGTCATCAGTACCGCATAAGAGATTTCCTCATGATTGGAATCGATCGAAATACCGGCGCCACGGTCGACGACTGGCTGCAGTTCGTGCAGCGCGCCACCCGTGCCTTGACCACGCCGTTGGGCACCCGCCAGAAGCGCCCTTTGTATGGCTGCGCACTGACCCAGTTGCTGGGGCAGAACCTCGGCGACGACCTGTTGATCCTCGCCCAGAGCCATGCGGCCCAAGCGTTCTACAACCCACACAACGGCATCGATGATTTCGAGCCCCAGGTCATCGTCGCCAGCCGGCACGGTGCCGGATTGCTGCTGCGTTTCGCCGGCACCTGGAAAAACCGCAAGCAGACTTTCGAGGTGGTGACATGAGCATGTTGATACCCGGCCAGAACCAACTGGCCGAACCGGCCATCGTCACCGTCGAAGCGTTCGAGGACTTGCTCGCCGAGTTCAAGGCCTTCGTGGTCGAGTACGTCGCCGCACGCTCTCCCGCCAGCGCCGCCAAGTTGGCGGACAGTCTCGAGAACGAAAGCGAACTGTTGACCCTGGCCCTCGAGGCGTTCTGTGTCCGGCTGCAAACCCACGAACGCAAATACAACGCCCGCATCAAGCAGATGTTGGCGTGGTGGGCCACCGGCACCAACCTCGACGCTCGCCTCGCGGACATGGGGCTCGAACGCCAGTTGCTCGACCCGGGCGACCCAGCGGCGTTCCCGCCCGTCCCCCCGGTCTACGAGAGCGATGACGATGCGCGGTTGCGCTACTACCTGGCGCCCCATGCGCCGGCGGCTGGCTCGCGCATGCAGTATCGACGGGAGATTTTTACCCTGGGGCTGCGTCCCGTCGTGAAGGTCGAGAACGCCTCGGCGGGTGTGGTGACGGTCACCTACACCTTCGACCCGGACAGCTACGCAGCCCAGATCAAGGACGGTAACGGACGCCGTACCGCGCCCGGCGAAGTCACGGTCACGGTACTGTCCCGCGACGGCGATGGAACGCCGTCCGAAGCGTTGCTCGACGGCGTCCGCGAGCACTTCGCCCGACCGGATGTACGGCCCGAGACGGACTTGGTCATCGTGCAGGCCGCGCAAATCAAACCTTACAAAATCCGCGTCGTGGCGAAGATCAATCCCGGGCCTGACTCGGGCCTGACCCAGGCTGCCGCACAACAACAACTGCTGGACTATGCCGAGGCGTGTCATCGCCTGGAAGGTCGAGTGGATCCGAGCTGGATCGATTACACCCTGCACAGCGCTGGCGCGGTTCAGCTGCAGATTCTCGAACCGCTTGCGCCGATAGTGACAACGGCTTTCCAGGCGCCGTACTGCTCGGGCGTCGAGGTCGAGGTGGATACGTTATGAGTGACGACACTTCTCGACCGAGCCTGCTGCCGGTCAACAGCTCACCGCTGGAGCGGGCGCTGGATCTCGGGTTTGCCCGGCTGCTGGAACGCGTCGATCCGCCGTTTCCCGAACTGATGAACCCGGCGGCCACGCCTGTGGCGTTCTTGCCGTACCTGGCGGCGGATCGTGGGGTCAGTGAATGGGATGCAGCTGCCGACGACCTGGAAAAGCGCCTGACCGTTTCGTTGTCCTGGCAAATCCAGCGTCAGGCGGGTACGCGTCGAGCCCTGCGTCATGCCGTCGAGTCCATGGGGTTTATCCCCCATGTCGTCGCCTGGTATGAGCAGCAACCTCCTGCACATCCCTACACCTTTGATGTGCAAGCGATCATCGGCCAGAGCTGGTCCAGCGGCGATCACAATCGCTTGATACGGCGCATCAATGCTGCCAAGAGCGAACGCGACCAGGCCACTATCACGCTCGTACATCAAACGAGGGGCAGTCTGGCGCTCGCGTCAGTTCCCCATGGAGCATTGAGCGAAGCAGAGCTGTTTCTGTGGGGGGCGCTGCCATCACTTGATCTTGATGCACGACTTATCAGCACCGGCTTTTTCCAACCCTACACCATTAACGATTACGACCTCAGGGCGCAGCCATGACAGAAGACATTACGCGCTTGGTTCGCTTCACTTCCGCCGGCCTGGCCGAAGTGTTGCAGGCGAAAAACCAAGGCTTGAAAGGGGAGATCACTCACATCGGGGCCGGCACCGCTCGCTACGATCCCAATGGATCGGAAACGGCGCTTCGCAATGAACGACAGCGTGTGCCAATTGTGGATTACGAAGACCTGGATCCAGGGCAACTGAGGATGGCTGCGCTGTTTGAAGGGCCGGACGAATATGAAATTGGCGAGTTCGGTTTCTATCTTTCCACCGGCACGTTGCTGGCGGTGTATTCGGTGGCTGGAAAACTGCTGACCTACAAAGCGGCCGCTGCGCGAGTTTTGCAAAAGTTCACGCTGGATATATCCCCGTTGCCGGCGCAAAGCGTCACGGTGGTGGTCGGGTCCGACAACCTGAATATTCTATTGAGTGAAGAAATCGCCACGTTGGCTACCGCCAATATCGACAACATGGCGCGGCATGTTGGCCTGTTGTTTCGGGTGGCGGCTCTTGAAGCCAAATAAATCAATAACACAAGGAATTGAATGTGAGTCTTGAAACCACTATCGCGTCGCTGGTATCGGCGGCCAATAACTTGACCACGACGGTCAATGGAAAAATCGGCAGTATCAATACGACCATGGCCACGGCGTTGACGCAATTCAACGAATGGCGAAGCCAGAAAGATGTGGAAGGGGATCCGAGTGCCCTGGGCACGATTCGTCGCAATATCCTGCAGGGACACGTCTACGGAACTGGAGGCGTCTATGGCGCAACGGCGCAGGGTGATTTTGTTTCCACCAACCTGGGTGCCAGCGCAAATGTGTACATGCATTTCAAAGTGCCGCTTAATATCAATGTCAATTCGGAAATGTTCTGGTTCAACATCAAGGGCTACAGTTACGGCACAGCCAAAATAATCGACGAAACACTGGTGGGGTATTGCTATCAGCCCACTCGCGTCCTGAATAGCGTTTCGGCCTTTGGGAATATGACCCCTGCTGTCTATGCCGATACAAACGGCAATGTCGTCATGCGAATTCTGATTCCCAACGTTTATTACACCACCGTGCGCATTGACACCATGCGCGTGGGCAATGGTCGGCTATTCAATCTTGGGGATTTGACCACCAGGTTGTCGCTGGCCGAAACCGTTGTTTTCAGTTAAGGAATGAACATGTCTGATCTGTCCAACAATGACACTCTCGAAACTCCAATCGCTGTACCGTCGCGTGAAATCGAATGGGCCGCCATTCGCACACGCCGCAACCAACTGCTGCGGGACACGGACTTCACCCAGCTGGCGGACTTCCCCGCAACAGAAACCCAGCTTGCCGAGATCAAGGCTTATCGCCAGGCCTTGCGAGACATCCCCGAAACGGACGCGGAGCCGTCCAGGCTGCTCTGGCCCGTGTTGCCAGATTTCATCAAGTAAACCACAACCGCGACAGCGGTTTTTTTTCGCCCGCATTAAGCCCCGCTATGGGGTTTTTGTGTTTTCGCATCTGGAGAGACCGTAGATGCCCATTCGTAAGCAATACACCGTGCTGCTGCCATTTCCTACCGGTGGCGGCCATTGGTCTAGCGCCGGCCAGACATTGGATTTGTTGGATGTCGAGGCCAGTGCTTTGCGTAGTGCCGGTCGCCTCGAACTGACCAGCGTCCTGAATGCGCAGCAGCTGGCTGCTGACACGCAAGCTACCCCAATCACCAAGGCCAAAAAGGCCACCACCAAGAAGGCTGAATAACCATGGCTGAGGTTTTGAACTTCGAGCACAACGGCATTACCGTCAATGCCACTGAATCTCCCGAGGCCATGGGTGGCCTGGGTGACAACGTCATCGGTCTGGTCGGCACTGCGCCGAATGCCAATCCGCTGATTCCGAAAAACACCCCGTTCCGTATCAACAGCTTCACCACCCAGGCCCAGCTGGACCCGAGCGGTGCCGAGGCGGGTACGTTGTTCCAGGCGGTCTACCAGATTCTCAAAGTGGTCAAGGTGCCGGTCTACGTGGTCATCGTCGAAGAGGGCGCGACCCTGGCCGACACGCAGAACAACGTGATCGGCGGCATCGAGGCGCAGACCGGGCGCAAGTTGGGCCTGGCCGCGTTGAGTGGCGTGGCCGAAGACCTGACCATCATCGGCGCGCCGGGCTTCACCGGCACCAAGGCCGTGGCCAGCGAATTCGCTTCGTTTGGCAAGCGCATCAAGGCCCGTGTGGTGCTCGATGGCAAGGACGCCTCGGTCGCCGACCAAGTGACCTACAGCCAGGAGCTGGGCGGCGCCGACCTCGGTTTCGACCGTTGCCTGGTGGTGCACAACATGCCGGCGGTGTACTCCAAGGCCGCGAAGAAAAACGTCTTCCTGGCCCCGTCGAGCCTGGCCATCGCCGCGCTTGCCAAGGTCAAGCAGTGGGAGAGCCCGGGCAACCAGGTGACCTTCGCCGAGGACGTTTCGCGCACCGTCGAATACAACATCCTCGACACCTCCACCGAAGGCGATCTGCTCAATCGCTACGGCGTCAGCTACTACGCCCGGACGATCCTCGGCGGCTTCTCGCTGCTGGGCAACCGCTCCATCACCGGCAAGTTCATCAGCTACGTCGGCCTGGAAGATGCCATCAGCCGCAAGTTGGTGAAGGCCGGCCAGAAAGCCATGGCCAAGAACCTGACCAAGTCGTTCATGGACCAGGAGGTCAAGCGCATCAACGACTGGCTGCAAACCCTGGTGGCCGACGAAACCATTCCCGGCGGCAGCGTGTACCTGCACCCGGAATTGAACAGCGTCGAGAAGTACAAGAACGGCACCTGGTACGTGGTCATCGACTACGGCCGCTACGCGCCGAACGAACACATGATTTATCAACTCAATGCCCGCGATGAAATCATCGAGCAGTTCCTGGAGGACGTTCTCTAATGTTTACCAACCGCGTAAGACAGGCCATCGCGGCCACCCTGCAAGGCCTGCCGTTGTCGGCGACCGTGGAAGATTTCACCCCGCCGAAAATCGAATTCGACATGGAAGAGATGCGTGGCGGCCGTTTCATTGGCGAGGAAATGGCCAAGGGCGGCAAGGTGCTGACGGCCAAGCTGACCCTGCAAGGCCTCGGTCCGGAAGTCATGCTGGCGTTGGGCGTGACGGTGGGCGAGGACATTCTGCTCAACGTGCGTGAAGCCGGCCAGGACCAGGACGGCAACACTTGGTTCACCTATCACACGGTGGGCGGCAAGTTGAAATCCCTTGAGGAAACCACGCTGAAGATGGGCGAGAAGCCCAAGACCAATCTTGAGTTGTCCTGCCGCACTTACAACCGTCTGGAAAATGGCGTGCCGGTGATCGACATCGACGTGCGCACCCAGAAGTTCGTGCTCAACGGCGTCGACATTCTTGGCGATGCGCGCCGTGCGGTGTTGTTGCCTTAAGCCTTTGCCAGCCGGCAGATGCAGTCCCTGTGGGAGCGAGCTTGCTCGCGATAGCGGAGTGTCAGACACCTCGATGCTGAACGCACCGCCGTCATCGCGAGCAAGCTCGCTCCCACAGGTTGTCCTCTGATTCACCAAGGAATTGATTTCATGTCTTGGATGCCTCCTACCCATGAGCTGCTGTCGCCGATCACCGGTGACGATGGCTCGCAGATCGAGCAGCTCCCACTCAAGCCGCTGTACTACGCCGCGCAAAAAGAGGCCCTGGCCCGCGCTGGCGATGACGAAGACGATCAGTTCTTCGAGCTGGCCAAACTGGCGACCGGCCTGTCGGTCAAGGAACTCGACCAGCTCAAGCGCCCGGATTACGTGAGCATTGCCCAGTACGTGCACGAAATGTCCACGCGCCCGGCGTCGTACTTCCTGGAATCGATGGACAGCACAGCGGTCGAACCCGACCAGGTGCAGCTGCTGCAACCGCTCGACGTCGCGGGCCGCAGCCTGACTTCGTTGACCCTGGAAATGCCGGTGCTGCGTGCCACCAAGGCGATGAAAAAACTGAAGACGGCCAAGGAACGCGCTGAGTTCATCACCGCCCATTGCACTGGCCTGATGATCCCCGACCTCGATCACCTGACTGTGCCCGACTGGACCCAGCTACAGGTACGCATCGACGATTTTTTAAACAAACCGGCGGACTTCTTTCGGAGCGCGACATCGAAGTGATCCTCGATGTGGTGCCGCTCATTTACTCGGTAAGTGAGGCGGAAATCCTGGAGTGGGACGCCGGCAAGGCCTTGCGCCGCTACGACATCGCGATCACTCGCCTTGGCGTGAAACAGGAGTAGAGCGGGATGGCGGACGATAGATATTCGCTCAAATACGCAACCTTCAATGAGCCTGGGTTGGCGTTCGGTAATGCCAGCCTCACCAGTGGCGTGTCGGCACAAGGCGCGTTCGCCAGGGATCAATTGGCGAGCCTCGATCTGGCATTGGAGACGCTCGGTCTCAAGCTCGGGCTGCTGACTACGGCGATCGAGTCGCTGACTGTAAAGCTTTCGGCGCAACGATTGTTCTCCCAAACAATGGGCGCCGGCGCCAAGGGCGAGTCGGCCAATGAGCAAAAGGGCAAGTCCAGTGGCGGTATCGAACCACCGGCGCTGCTCAAACCTGCGATAGCGATGGATTCGGCCATGGCCGATCTGAAGCAGGTCACCGGATTTAGCCCTCGCCAGATCGAACAGACGACTGAGTCAACCCGGCACGTCGCCACCGCTCAGCTGGTGGCGGCCGGGGGCACCACGGCGGTTGAAGTCGTGAGGATGCAAAGCGTGGCGGCCAGCAAAGGCATCGGCAACGATTTGCCCAATGCCGCGGACCGACCGTCGGAGCTGTCGCGTTTCGCCTCGGATGCTGCTGTCATCGCGACGGCGACCAAGAGACCGGCCATGGAGGTTGCCGAGATGCTGGCCGACTGGCGCATCTCCATGAAGCTCAGCGGCGCTCAAGCTTTTGACTTGGCGGATGCAACCAACCAGTTGGGCAAGCTACCCGACGGTGCGAAACCGGCTGAAATTGGCGCGGTCTTGCAGCGTGACGGTGCGGCTGCGACGACGGCAGGCCTGGCCCCTGTGCAAGCCGCAGCGGTGACGGCGGCATTGCTCAATACCGGTACCAAACAAGCGGAAGCCGGCGTGGCGCTGGATAGCTTCACCACGGCCCTGGGCAAGGGTGACCAAGTTTCCGCCACCGAGCAAACGGCCTGGAAACAGTTGGGCCTGGAACCCACGGCGGTGGCGAGCGGCATGCGTGGCAAGGACACGGCGCCTGGCACGGTGATGACGGTGCTGGCGGCCTTGAACGCGCAACCGGCCGAAATGCGCTCGGCCCTTGCCACGACGTTATTCAGCAATGGCGATGAAGCCGTGCTGCGCATGGCGCGGAAACTGCCCGATGTGAACGCAGCCTTCCTACAGGTGAAAGACCCAGGCCAATACGCCACTTCACAATTGGGCAACGACGGTTCGGTGCGGCAGGATGCATTGGCGCTGTCGAAAACCCATCAAGGCCAACTGAATATCCTCAACGCCCGCAACGAGCGTTTGTCGTTGGCCACGGGAAACGCGCTGATGCCTTCGGCGGGTAGCTCGTTTCAGTGGCTGGGTTCGCTGGCCGATGGCATGAGTGAATTGGCAGAGTCCTCACCCAAAGCCGCCGCGGCCATCGTGTTGATCGGCGCGGCGATCAAACCGCTGGTGGGTGTGCTACTCAAGGCGGTAGGGGATGAGATCTCCAGTCAGGTGGCCAAGCGGGTGTTGGGGAGGGCCGCTCCGCACCTTCCCGGCCGATTGGGTGAAGTGATCTCCGAAGATTTCAGAAATCCTCGGGTGGGCAAGCTGGATACAAGCAATGCCAACCAGCGTCCCGAATCCCCGAGAGGGTCGAAAATACGCGTCAGTACACGAGGCTCACTGGGAGGCGCAGGGCGTTTTTCACTCGCGCCAACCGCCTCGTTACGCTCGATGACTCGCAGGGCGCCAGGCCCCTTAAAAGTAGTCGGCGCCGTCGCTGATGTGGCCGAGGGTGTCCTGACCGGCGACAAGCGGATGATGGGCGCAGGCCTGGGCGCCGCAGGTGGCGGCTGGGCCGGCGCTGCTGCGGGGTCTGCGGCCGGTGCTGCGTTGGGGAGTGTCGTGCCGGTGCTCGGCACTGCCATTGGTGGCGTGATTGGCGGACTACTGGGCGGCTGGCTGGGGAGCGATGTCGGCGCGTCTCTGGGGGAAAAACTCGTCGCCCCGGTCGACAGGCTCGCCGCGCCAGAGCAGGTCAGCAAAGACCTGGCCAGCACCCAGGCAAACACACAGCAAAACACCATGACCGCCAACATTTACATCAACGGCCAGGACCAGGCCAGTGCGAGCCAGTTGGCGAACCTGGTGGTGCAACAGATCACCGGCCAATTCGGCCTGACATCCATGTCCAACTCACTCGCCATGCGCAGTGACGCGGCCCTGACCGACGGAGGTACGTGATGCGTCAACAAATGGCCCTCGGCAGTTTCATCTTTGGCCTGTCGAGAAATTTTGCGTACCACCAGTTGGTACACACCTCGGATGGCGGCTGGAAAAACATCGACATCCTCACCAGCAAGCCCAAGTCCAGCCAGATCGGCCAAGGCCTGCAAGGGCTGACGATCACCGGCAAATCGATGTACGCCACCGCCATGGATCGCCTCGATGAGTTGCGCGCTTTGCAGGCGCAGCGCGTCCCACTGCCGTTGGTCGATGGCATCGGCCGCAACTGGGGCCTGTGGCAGATCAACAATGTCACGGAAACCCAGACCGCAATCATTGATGACGGCACGGCGATGGTGGTGGGCTGGGTGGTTGATTTGAAGGAGTTCGCCAATGCGTAGGGTTCGAAGTATCGCCGGTGATTCGGTGAATCTCTTGCTCTATCGGGAGCTGGAACGTTGCGACGACCTCGTCGAGGAGGCGCTCTGGCGTCTCAATCCCGGATTGGCTGAATGGGGCCCGGTATTGCCGGCGGGTGTGTGGGTGGTCTTGCCGGAAGTGGACCTCAAGCCCGTGGCAACCCCACCGGTTTCGGCCTGGGATTAAGGAGGCGACATGGCATTGGGTTTTACGCCTGCGGTGGAGATTTATGGCGCGAACGCCGCGCTGCTAAACGAACGCCTGCTCAAGTGGGAGCATGTCGACGCGGCGGGGATCGAGTCCGATCAGCTGACGCTCACCATCAGCCTGGACGGTCTGGAAGGGTTGCCCAGCCTGGGCGGGAAAATCGGCCTGCGGGTCGGTTACCTGGAATCGGGCTTGGTGGACAAAGGCGAGTTCGTCATCACTCGGCGCACGCCGTTCCTGTTTCCGCTGCAACTGGTGCTGGTGGCCATGGCGGCGCCGTTCAGCGCGGCGGACCAGACAGGCTTCAAGCAGCGCCGATCCGTCAGCCATGGTCCGACGACCCTGGGGGCGCTGTTTCGTCAGCTGACTTCCAGGCACGGGTTTTCGCCCCGTGTGGCGCCGGACCTGTCGCTGATAAAAATCGAGCACATTGACCAGTCCAACGAAACCGACATGGGGTTCCTCACTCGCCTGGCCCATCGTTATGACGCCGTCGCCAAACCAGTCAACGAGCTGTATGTGCTGGCCCGGCGCGGCCAGGCGAAGTCGTTGTCGGGCAAGGTCCTGCCCGAGATGAAACTGTCGGTGACGACCAACAATCGCCCGGGCGACCACGCCTTCATTTCGGCCAAGTTTGATGAAACCGCCCGAGCCAAGTACCAGGGCTGCAAGACCCATTGGTGGGATGCGGCGGCCGGCAAGCTGCAGGTCGAGAAGAGCGGCATCGCGCCGTTCAAGACCCTGCGCCAACGCTTTCAGAGCGCAGACGACGCCCGCGCCGCCGGTGAAGGCGAGGTGCGGCGGATGGAGCGCGAAGCCCTCAAGGTAAAGATCGAATGCCCTGGCAACCCGGGGCTGTCCGCCGAAGGCATCGTACTGCTGGACCCGTCCTGGCCGGACTTCATGCGTGGTCGCTGGTCGATCGACAAAGTCACCGCCAGCGGCGACCGGGAAAAAAGCTACCGCTGCACCATTGACGCAACCTGCCTGGACGCCAAGGCCTGACCCTACCCACCCTGTGGGAGCGAGCTTGCTCGCGATAGCGGTCTTGCATTCAACATCTCTGCTGCCTAAGACGCCGCCATCGCGAGCAAGCTCGCTCCCACAGGTTTTGTTCAGCGTTGCACATACCCCCGCGTCCAACTGAGTTCTTCTGTGGGAGCGAGCTTGCTCGCGAAGACGTCAGTACATCCAACATCAATGCTGCCTGACCCACCGCTTTCGCGAGCAGGCTCGCTCCCACAGGGTTCACTCGCACCTTCAGATACCGGAGCACCTCCATGAAGATCACCCCGATCCTTACGCAGTTGCGTGAGCAATGCCCCACGCTCGCCCGTCGCGTGGCCGCAGGCTTCGACCTTGCCACGCTGCAAGCCGAGGCCCCGCTGCAAACCCCCTGCGCCTATGTCCTGCCCACCGCCGACATCGCCAGCAAGAACGCGGCGCAAAACGTCACGTTGCAAGCGGTGCGTGATCGCTTTGATGCCGTGCTGGTGCTCGACGCCGCTGACGCGACAAAAGCGCTGGATCTGTTGCACGACCTGCGGGCCGAACTGTGGCGCGCTCTGGTGGGGTTCAAGCCGGGCGCTGAGTACACCGGCGTTGAGTACGACGGCAGCGAACTGGTTTCCATCAACAGCAGCCGTGTGTTGTACCGGCTGCGCTTTTTCGCCGAGTTCCAGCTGGGCCGCAATCTGGCGAGCCAGCCTGCCGAAAGCTGGCACGAGCGTGAACTGGACGGCTTGTCGTCCTTTACCGGGGCCACCGTGCGGGTCGATGCCATCGATCCGGCGGACCCCAACCTGAAACGCCCCGGCCCCGACGGGCGCGTGGAACTGACTTTCTCTGGAGACGTAACCCCATGAGCAAACGCATCACCGTGCTGCCGGCCCCGGGCCGTGCCGTACCGGACCCGGAAGCGGGCGATCTGTTGCCCCTCGAGGGCCGTGAAGTGCCGGACAACGCCTGGTGGCGTCGACGTCTGGCCGATGGCGATATCACTACCAAAGCCGTGAAAGCGGCAAAAGCACAGGGAGCCAAATAATGGCGATCGGATTCAGCAACATTCCCGCGGACATTCGTGTTCCGCTGTTCTACGCCGAAATGGACAACTCGGCCGCCAATAGCGCGTCGTCAGCCATGCGCCGGTTGATCGTCGCCCAGGTCAACGACAACGTCGCTCCGGCCGAGGTCGGCAAGCTGGTGCTGGTGTCCAGCGTCGCGCTGGCCAAGAGTATCGGCGGGCAGGGCTCGATGCTCGCCTCGATGTACGAGACCTGGCGCAAGACCGACCCGCTCGGCGAGATCTGGTGCCTGCCGCTGCACAACGTCGAAGGCGCCATCGCCAAAGGCGTGTTGACCCTCACCGGCGCCGCGACGCAAAGCGGCGTGCTCAACCTGTACGTCGGCGGGGTGCGTGTCCAGGCCGCCATCGTCAACGGCGCCACGGCAGCCCAGGCCGCCACTGCGCTGGCGCTGAAAATCAACGCCAGCGCCGATATGCCGGTGACCGCTGCGGCCGCCGAAGGTGTCGTGACCCTCAGCGCCAAATGGACCGGCGACAGCGGCAACGACATCAGCCTGCAATTCAATCGCCTGGGCAAGAGCAATGGCGAAGACACCCCGGCGGGCCTGACCACCGCGATCACCGCGATGACCGGCGGCGCCGGCGTGCCGGACCAGACCGCTGCCGTCGCGGCCTTGGGTGACGAGCCTTTCGAGTTCATCGCCATGCCCTGGTCCGATGTGACTAGCCTCAACACCTGGCAGGCGGTCATGGACGACAGCACCGGTCGCTGGTCCTGGGCCAAGCAGTTGTTCGGCCATGTCTACAGTGCCAAGCGCGGCACTATCGGCACCCTGGTCGCCGCCGGACAGGCGCGCAACGACCAGCACATGACCATCCAAGCGCTGGAGCTGGGCGTACCGCAACCGTTCTGGGTCCAGGCCGCTGCCTTGGCGGCTCGTACCGCGGTATTCATCTCCGCCGACGCCAGCCGTCCGACCCAAAGCGGCAGCCTGCCAGGCCTGGACCCGGCACCGGCCAGCGAACGTTTCACCCTGACCGAGCGTCAGTCGCTGCTCAATTACGGCATCGCCACGGCGTATTACGAAGGTGGCTACGTACGCATCCAGCGCTCCATCACCACTTATCAGAAAAACGCCTTCGGCCAGGCGGACAACTCCTACCTGGACAGCGAAACCCTGCACCAGTCGGCGTTCATCGTCCGCCGCCTGCAAAGCGTGATCACCAGCAAGTACGGCCGTCACAAACTGGCCGCCGACGGCACCCGTTTCGGCGCCGGCCAGCCCATCGTGACTCCGAGCACGATTCGTGGCGAGCTGATCGCCCAATACGCCAAGCTTGAGCTGGAAGGCCATGTGGAAAACGCCGAGCTGTTCGCCGAGCACCTGGTGGTCGAACGCGACAACCAGGATCCGAGCCGGGTCAACGTGCTGTTCCCGCCGGACTACATCAACGGCCTGCGGGTGTTCGCGCTGCTCAACCAGTTCCGCCTGCAATACGACAACGCCGCCTGACCGTGGCGAGGGCGCTTGCTCCCGCCGGGTTGTAGGAGCTGTGTAGGAGCCTCCGAGCGAAGCGAGGCTGCGGTCTTTCCAACGCCAATTGAGTCGAGAGCGAAAGATCAAAATCAAAAGATCGCAGGCTTCGCCAGCTCCTACAAAGCCCAGCGGGAGCAAGCTCTCTCGCCACGTAAACAAACCTTAAGTGAACAGCACTGGCCCACCTTGCGTGGGCTTTTTATTGGAAGGGAGAAACACCATGGGTCAACTGATTGCGGGCACCTGCTACGTCAAAGTGGACGGCGCTCAACTGACCATCAATGGCGGCTGCGAAGCGCCACTGATGTTCACCAAACGTGAAACCGTCGTACCGGGCTTCTATAAGGAAACCGACATCGCCCCGTCCTTCAAGGTGACGGCGCTGCACACAGCGGACTTCCCGCTCAAGCAGCTGGTGGCCGGCACCGACATGACGGTCACCTGCGAATTCAACAACGGCAAGGTCTACGTGCTGGCCGGCGCCTACTTGGTGGAGGAACCGGTGTCCAAGGGCGACGACGCCACCATCGAGCTGAAATTCGAAGGCATCAAGGGGACCTGGCAATGACTGACGTCGTGACGTTGCGCGTGGCCATCGAGGCCCACGGCGAGCCATTGAGCGAGCTAACCTTGCGCCGTCCGACGGTGCAGGAAGTGCGGGCGATCAAGGCGCTGCCCTACAAGATCGACAAGAGCGAGGAGGTGAGCCTGGACATGGACGTCGCGGCCAAATACATCGCGGTGTGCGCCGGTATCCCACCGTCGTCGGTCAACCAGTTGGACCTGGCTGACCTCAATGCCTTGAGCTGGGCCGTCGCGAGTTTTTTCATGAGTGCGGCGTCGCAGCCATCGGCGACCTGATCGCCGCCGCCTATGACCTGGCCTGGTTCTGGAAGGTTGACCCCGAACAGATGATGGCCAGGCCACTGGACGTGCTCCGTGAATCCTTGGAGCACGCGCAACGGATCAATGCGATGCAGCAGGTGCAGTGATGGCAGACACAGAAAAGGTAGAGAAAAAAGCAGTGCTGCTGACCGGCATCGATGAGCTGTCACCCAAGCTCGCGAACCTTCGTGCGAAGGTCGCCAGTTTCAAGCAGAACCTCGATGCCACGGGTTTGGGCAGCCTGGATATTTCCGGTCTGCTGCCCAGCGGCGGCCTGGCCCAACCGTTCATGGACGGGCTCAAGTCGGCGCTGGCCTTCAAGGGGGAAGTCGGTGCGGTGAACGCGGCGGCCAGCGCCCTGCAGGCGCCGGACGCGCCTCGTGTGGCGGCACAGAGCCTGGATGGATTGAAGACTTCCATCAGCAACGTGTCGGTGCAATTCGGTTCGGCGCTGGGGCCTGCGGTCAACGCGGTGGCGGTCAGTTTGCAACCCATGGTCAGCAGCGTGGCCCAGGTGCTGCAGGACAATCCGCAACTGGTGCAGGGCCTGGCAACGGGCGTCGTGGCGTTCAACGCGATCCAGACCGCGGTCAGCGGTGCGAGCCAGGCCATGGAAGTGGTCAACCTGGCCATGAAGATGAACCCCATCGGCTTGATTGCCATGGGCATCGCCCTGGCGGCAGGGATGATCATTGCCCACTGGACGCCGATTTCGGCGTTCTTTGCCGGGCTCTGGCAACGACTCGCGCCGATCATGCTGCCCATGGTCGAGTTCTTCAAGACGATGTTCGCCTTCACCCCGATGGGGTTGGTGATCAGCAACTGGGGACCGATCAGCAGCTTTTTCGGCGCGCTCTGGAATGTGCTGGTGGCGGCGGCAACGCCCGTCATCGGTTTCATGCAGACGCTGTTCGCCTGGTCACCCTTGGGTTTGATCGTTGCCAATTGGGCGCCCCTGACCGGCTTGTTCGCGGCGATCTGGGACCTGCTCAAGGCCTTGACCGTGCCGGTGATGGACGCCCTCAAAGGACTGTTCGATTGGACGCCGCTGGGGCTGATCATGGCCAACTGGGGCACGATCGGCGAGGTCTTCGCCGGGATCTGGGAAGGCATCCGCAACCAGGTGTCGATCATGCTGGCGGTGTTCAGCGGCCTATTCGACTGGTCGCCCATCGAAGGCCTGACCCGACAATGGGGGCCGGTGGGCGAGTGGTTCAGCCAGTGGTGGAACGAGTTGCAGGCGGTGATCGCGCCGATCAAGGCGTTTTTCAATGGCGGCTTCGGCGAGATGATCACCTCGTTCACCGGTAAGGTCGAAGGACTGACCGAGGCGCAGCGCGCCACCAATGCCGAAGGCAAGGGTGAGCTGGCGCCGGCGTTTTTTGCTGGGGCCGGCGAACAGCCAGCGGGCCTGTCATCCAGCCTGGCGCCATCGTCCGCCACCGTGCCAGCGAAAACCTCGCTGGCGCCGGGCGCTTTGCCGAAAACCTCCAGCGCCCTGGTGCAACAAAGCGCCGCCAACAACCGCACGCAACTCGAAGGCGGCCTGACCGTACGCTTCGAAAACGCGCCGGCCGGGCTGCGCGCCGATCCGCCCCAGACCAATCAGCCGGCCCTGGCGGTGAGTTCGCGCATCGGCTACCGCTCACTTTCCGCAGGAGGTTCCAATGAGCTGGCGTGATCGTTTGTTGCCGGCGTCGTTTCGTGGCGTCGGGTTCTGGGTCGATCAGGCGAAAACCCCGGTCGGCCACAAGGGTCAATTGCATGAATATCCGCAGCGCGACCAGCCGTTTTTCGAAGGGCTCGGCCAGCAGGCGAAGATTCATGAGTTGACCGCGTTCATCGTCGGCCCCGATTGCCTGGAGCAGCGTGACAAGTTGCTCAAGGCGTTGGAGCAGGGCAGTGGTGAACTGGTGCACCCGTGGCTGGGACGCCTGCAAGTGAAGGTCGGCGAATGCGACATGACCCAGACTCGCCAGGACGGCGGGCTGGTGACGTTTGCCCTGAAGTTCTACCCCGACCAGCCGCTGCAGTTCCCCTCGGCCACGATCAACAGCCAGAAACTGCTGCTGGTCTCGGCCGATAGCTTCCTCGGATCGGCGGTGCGACGCTTCGAAGACGCCATGCGCTTGATCAAGGCTGCGCGGATCGGCATCGCGGACCTGCGCAACAGTCTCAAGGATATCTACGGCGTGATCGAACAAGCGCTCAAGCCGTTGATCGAGACTTATCGGCAACTCAGCGATCTGGTCAAGGCGGTGAAAGCATTGCCCAAGGAAGTGGTCGCCGAATTCAAGGGGTTGCTGGGCGACATCCGCGAGCTGAAGGACTTTGCCCGTGACGGCTATCGCGGCGTGATTGCCGGCGTGTCGCAACAGGTGGACGCCATTCGCAAGGCCGATGCTCCGAAACTCACCACCGGCAAGGACACCATGGCGGCGGCTCAGGCCGTGGCCGATCTGGTGCAGGACACGTTGCTGGTGCAGGCCGCGCAATGGATTGCGGCCATGCCGGTGGCGGCGCCCGCGGTCAAGTTGGGCGCCACGCCGTCGGTGGCGCAACAGGCCGTGCAACCGGTCCAGCGCCGGGATGTGCCGGTGGCCGACGATGTGCTGGCCCTGCGCGACGCGCTGAACGATGCGATCTGGCAGGCCTCCCTCAAGGCTGATCCGGAGCACTATCAGGCGATGAACAACCTGCGTCAGCACATGGCCGCGCACCTGACGGCGGTGGCGTCTTCGGGCGTAAGGCTGATCAACCTGTCGTTCAAGCAAAGCCTGCCGGCACTGGTGGTCGCGTACCAGCAATTCGCCGATGCCACCCGGGTGACCGAAGTGACCCAGCGTAATGGCGTCGCCCATCCGGGTTTCTTGCCGCCCAACGACCTGAAAGTCTCGGGGGAGTAAGCCATGGCCGAACTCGACAACGCTGTTTCGCTGACCGTCGGCGGGCTGGATTACGGCGGCTGGAAAAGCGTGGAAATCAGTGCGGACCTGGAGCGCCAGTTTCGCACCTTCAAACTCGACATCACCTGGCAATGGCCGGGGCAGACCCAAGCGGTGCCGATTCGTCCGGGGGATGAATGCCAGGTGCGCATTGGTACCGACCTGGTCCTCAGCGGCTATGTGTTCAAGGCGCCTGTCAGCTATGACGGCCGGCAGATCAGCCTGAGCATCGAGGGCGGCTCCAAGACCCAGGACCTGGTGGACTGCGCGGCCATCAATCGCCCGAGCCAATGGCGTGGGCAAACGCTGCTGAGCATCGTCCAGGCCCTGGCGGCGCAATATGGCGTGGGGGTGGTCAGTGAAATCCCCGAAACGGCGCGGTTGAGCGAACACAGCATCGTACCGGGGGAAACGGTCTTTCAATCCATCGACCGTTTGCTGACGTTGTTCCGCGTGTTTTCCACCGACGATGCCCAAGGCCGCGTGCTGTTGGCCAAGCCCGGCAGCGGCGGGCGGGCCAGCGATGTGTTGGAGTTGGGCAAGAACATTTTGTCGGGCAACGCACCGATGGACTACAGCCAGGTGTTCTCCGAATACCGGGTCATCGGCCAGCACAAGGGCAATGACCAGCAGAGCGGGGCGGCGGTGAGCGAAGTCTGCGGCACCGCCACGGATTTGAGCTTCAAGCGCAGGCGGGTGACGGTGATCAGCGAGAGCGCGCAGTTGACCTTCGAGCTGGCCCAGCAACGTGCCGATTGGGAAAGCGCCATTCGCAGCGGCAGGGCCCTGACCACCACCTATCGCGTGCAGGGCTGGCGCCAGGCCAATGGCGACTTGTGGCGGCATAACACGCTGGTGCGGGTGATCGATCCTGTGCTGGGGTTCGACGGTGACATGCTGATTTCCAAAGTGACGTACTCGCTGTCGGCACAAGGCTCCGTCACCACCCTGCAAGTCGCGCCGCCGCACACCTTCGACGCCAACCCGGTGCCGCCAAAACCCTGAATTCGGCACCGGATAACTGTTCACTGCAATCCCTTGTGGGAGCGAGCTTGCTCGCGAAAGCGGTGGGCCAGCTTGCATCGATGTTGGAGGTGCAATCGCTATCGCGAGCAAGCTCGCTCCCACAGCATTTCGAGACCGCCTCCAAGTTTCTGCCCACCACAGTGTCCTGCTGTTGAACCTGATTCCGAAGGAAAACAATCAATGAGCCTACTGACCCGCCTCCTGGCGCGCGGCACTGTCGTGCTCGCCAACTCGGCCACCAAGTTGCAATCGCTGCAAATGCGCCTCACCGCCGGCGAAGTGAACGACGACATGGAGCACTTCGAACCCTACGGTTTCACCAGCAACCCCCTGGCCGGCGCCGAAGGCATCGCCACGTTCCTGGGCGGCGACCGCTCCCATGCCGTGGTCCTGGTGGTCGCCGATCGCCGCTTCCGCCTCCAGGCCTTGGCCCCGGGCGAAGTGGCGCTCTACACCGACGAAGGCGACAAGCTCCACTTCAAGCGCGGCCGTGTCATCGACATCCAGACAGCCACCCTGAATATCCGCGCCAGCAGCGCGGTGAACATCGACAGCCCGGTCATCAACCACACCGGCAAGATTGTCTCCCAGGGCGACCAGATCGCCGGCGGTGTCAGCCAGATCAAACACGTGCACGTCGGCGTACAGGCCGGCAACGGTCAGACCGGCGCTCCGGCGGGAGGCCAATGATGTTCATCAGCCAGAACCTGCACGCCGCGCTGACCCGTTCGGTGCTGATCAGCCTCTTCACCTGGCGTCGTGCCGCCGACGACGATGCCGTCGATGACGAGGAACGTTTCGGCTGGTGGGGCGATACCTTTCCCACTGTGGCCGACGACCGCATTGGCTCGCGGCTGTGGCTGTTGCGCCGGGTCAAGTTGACTCGCCAGACCCAGCTCGACGCCGAATTCTATGCCCGCGAAGCCTTGCAATGGCTGATCGACGACGGCCATTGCAAGGCCATCGACATCATCAGCGAACGCCTCGACGCCCAGCGCCTGAACCTGCGCACGGTCCTGACCCTGGCTGACGGCGAGCGCCTGGACATCAACCCCGATAACAGTTGGCAGGTGACCTATGCCGTTTGAAACCCCTTCGCTGCCGGTGCTGATCAAACGCGCCCAAAGCGACCTGGCCAGCGATTCGCTGCGCCAGTCCGATGCCCAAGTGCTGGCCCGCACCCTCGGCGGCGCCGCCTATGGCCTGTATGGCTACCTGGATTGGATCGCCGAGCAAATCCTGCCGGACAAGGCCGATGAATCCACCCTGGAGCGCATCGCCGCCTTGCGCCTGAACCAGGCGCGTAAGGCCGCCCAGGCGGCGAGCGGCAGTGTCAGCTTCACCGCCACGGCTGGCGCCGTGCTGGATGTCGACACGCTGCTGCAATCGACCGATGGGCGTACTTATAAAGTGATCACCGCCGGCACCACCAGCAATGGCTTGAACACCGCCACCGTCGCAGCACTGGAGGCCGGTAGCCTGGGCAACGCGGAGACCGGCCTGGTGCTGACACCGGTGCAGCCGCTGCTGGGCATTGGCAATCGTTTCACCGTGCTGGCGCCAGGGTTGACCGGCGGTGTCGCCCGGGAAAGCCTTGAATCCCTGCGAGCCAGGGTGATCCGTTCCTATCGCGTCATTCCTCACGGCGGTTCGGCCCAGGACTATGAAACCTGGGCCCTGGAAATTCCGGGCATCACCCGCGCGTGGTGTCGGGGCAGCTACCTGGGACCCGGCACTGTCGGCCTGTTCGTGATGCGCGACGACGATCCGCAGCCGATCCCCAACGCCGAGCAATTGGAAGAAGTGCAAGCCTATATCGAGCCCTTGCGTCCGGTGACCGCCGAGCTGCATGTGCTGGCGCCAACGCAAGTGCCGGTGAGCTACAAGCTGCGCATCACCCCGGACACCAGCGCCGTGCGGGCGGCCATCGAGGCGCAACTGCGCGATTTGCATAACCGCGAAGCCGGCCTCGGCGAAACGCTGTTGCTGAGTCATATCGCCGAAGCCATCAGCAGCGCCGCCGGCGAAACCGACCATAAGCTCAGCGCGCCGGTCGCCGACGTGGCCGCCGCCAGCAATCAGTTGCTGACGTTCGGAGGCTGCACATGGCTGGAATAAGAACCGCCGAACAGTACCAGGCCCAACTGCGCAGCCTGCTGCCCAGCGGGCCGGCGTGGGATCCGGAGCGTGTGCCGGAACTGGAGGAAGTGTTGCAAGGCATCGCCCAGGAACTGGCTCGCCTCGACGCCCGTGCCGCCGACTTGCTCAATGAGATGGACCCGGCAGGGGTGAGTGAACTGGTGCCGGATTGGGAGCGGGTGATGAACCTGCCGGATCCGTGCCTTGGGGCTACGCCGCTGTATGACGATCGTCGCTTGGCGGTGCGCCGTCGCTTGCTGGCGGTCGGCAGCCAGGCCATCGCTTATTACGTGGAAATCGCCAAGAGCCAGGGTTACCCCAACGCCACCGTCACCGAACTCAAGGCGCCGCGCATGGGCCGCGCACGGTTCGGCGAGGCGCATTTCGGAACCTGGCAGGCGCAATTCATGTGGACCCTCAACACGGGCGGCCGCCTGCTATTGGGCCGCCGCTTTGGCGCCAGCTATTGGGGCGAGCGTTTTGGGGTTAACCCAGGCTCGGCCTTGGAATGCCTGATCCACCGCAGTGCGCCGGCGCATACCAAGGTCCACATCAATTATGACTAGGGAGTAAACGGATGGATTATCCGAAGAGTGTGCCCAGCGCCGGGTTGGTGAATGGGAAGTTCGTCGATGAAAACCCATTGACCGGGACGCCTGGATCATTGATTCCGGCCGCTTGGGGAAATGGGGTGACGCAGGAGATCGTGAATGTCATCAAGGCGGGGGATCTGACGCCGGATGAAACCCAGAACGATCAATTGCTCGAGGCGATTCAGTCGGTCACGGCCAAGGGCTGGAACCAGGACCTCGCGCTTCCGATCGCCGCGTTGCCGCTGCCAACGATTGCGACCGCGGACGCCCGCCTGGCAGTCACGCCAATGGCACTGTCCACCAGCGGCGGCCGTGTTTCGATTCCGGCGGGTGTGTACATCTGCATCGGACAAGAGGTGGTAAGTGGGCGGTTGGCTCGATCACGCACTTACGTGACGTCGGCGTGGAGCAGTGCCGATTTGTTGCCCAGCGCCAGTTACTTTCTACGAGCGCAAGTCATAGGCGGTGCGCTGACGTTCTACCTGCAGCGTGGAAGCTTGTATGACCTCGCGCCGGAGTCCTTGAAGGGGACTGTCAACGGCGCGTCCGGCGGCGGGTTTGCGTCCACGCCCCTGGACATGTGCCTGGCCTGGGTGATGACCGGGGCGCCGGGCTCCTTGCCGACGATTCGTACGATCTACAACCGTGCCCAATTGACCTGGACTCAAACGGTGAATGGCACGGGGGTGGTTTATCTGCCGCTGGATCCCCATGCGCGTGCGGCGCGGCTTGTGGCGGGCAATCCCACCCCCTCTCCGAGTGCCGTGACTTCGTTGGCCTTCGTTCAGGCCGGGTGGGTTGGAGGCAATTACAGCTACCTGTCACCTGTCGCGGCGACGCCCGGCAACAACGCCGCCGGTTGGACAAACCCCGCAAGTCCGTCCATGTGCGTGCTGTTCTCCAGTAACGTCGTCAATGATGTGAGCGTTTCCACGGTCACGGCCAGTTTTGACCATACCCAGTTGCGTTCGCTTTGGCAGTCGTACCAGGCCGAGCACACATTGGGCGTTACCAATGCCGATAGCGACGAATTGCTATTGAGCATGGGGATCAAGGGGCACCAGGCCCTGACGGATTACAGCGTGGGCATCGGCGTCAATTTTACCAACGCAATAAACGTTCATTTGTCCTGGGAGCTGATCCGATGAAAGTCATTCAAGAGTTGCACCAGTACGAAGACGGACTTCGCCCGCCTGCACCTTCCGCGGCGCATATCTGGGTGGACGATACCTGGGTGCTTACCGAAGAGAATGCTGCCGAGCAGTTGCGCCAGGAAGCCGAACGCCTGTGTGCCAAGGTCGATGCCGCTGCCGACAGCGCGCGTCGCACGTTGGCCGGTGATCCCTTGCGTGCCTTGGAATATCAACAAGCCGCCCTGGAGGCGCAGGCTTTCAAGGACCAGGGCTACCCGAAAAAAGCGGTGCCGTTGTCGGTTTCCGCTTGGGTCGTCAAAGGCCGCACCGCCAGGCAGGCAGCGGATCAGATTCTCGCCAAGGCTACTGAATTCGACGCGAACCTGGTGGCGCTTCGCGAGCTGCGCCTCAAGGCCAAGGCACAGATCCGCGCATACATCGCCAAAGGCAAGGCGGATCTCGCCGCCCAAGTCGCTGATGACGTGCTCGCGACCCTCCGAGCGCTACCTCTTCAGGCTTGAGCCCGGTCTCATAGAGAGAAAATAAAACATGGATTATCCAAAAAGTGTTCCCAGCGTCGGGCTGGTGAACGGTCGGTTTGTAGATGAGAACCCGCTGGCGGGCACGCCTGGGTCGTTGATCCCCGCAGTGTGGGGAAACAGTGTCACCCAGGAAATCCTGGGCGTGATCGCCTCGGCCGGCATGACGCCGTCCGAAGCGGACAACGGCCAATTGATCAAGGCGCTGCAAACCATCCTCGGGCGTAGCAGTCCGATGCGTTCAGTCGTTACGCGGATCACGGCATCAAAGACGTTGGTCGCCGATGAGTTGGGTCTGGTGCTGATCGATGCAAGCGCGGGTGCAAGCACTGTAACCCTGCCTGCGGCCAATGCGACGCTCGGTGTTCGCGATGTGATTGTGCGCCGGGTGGATAACAGTGGTAACCGCCTGACCGTGCGCGCTTCCGGTACAGACCGTATTCGATTTCATACCCACCTGGCGGCCAGCGGCTATCCATTCCTGGTGTTGATGGGCAGCGGCGATTGGTGGCATCTGCGCAGTGATGAAGCCGGAGTCTGGTGGCCGGTGGGCCGGTTTGATGCAACGGCGCTCGGGCGCGTTTCTTTCGAGAGCACGCGCCAAGTCATACCTGGCGGGTATGCGGTGCTTAACGGAAACCTGTTGGCGCGTAGCGATTGGCCGTGGTTGTGGGATCACGCGCAACTGTCCGGTGCGTTGGTGAGCGAAGCCACCAGGCCGGGGAATGAAGGCTCATGGACGAGCGGAGATGGGGCCACCACTTTTCGGATTCCTGATATCCGGGGTGAATTCCTGCGCGTACTGGATGAGTCTCGGGGGGTAGATATCAATCGCCCGGCGGGTAGCAGCCAGACGGACGCCTTGGAAAGTCATAACCATTTCTTGCCAACCGGTTCGGGTAGTGCTGTGCGTCCAGCCCCTAGCATTCCTGACAGCCTTTGGGACCTGACGCATGACGTTAACGCGGCACCTGTGTCAGGCATCCTCGGTACGACATTTCCCAATCCGGCTTATTCCAGTGGCAACTCAGTAGGCGATATTGGGAGTTTCGGTACCGAGACTCGCCCCAGAAACATCGCCTATCCCGCCCGAATCAAGTTGATCTGAGGTCACTATGTTCATCTATTTATTTGACGACGACGGCGTCCTGTCGGGCCCTGTCAAGCTTCCGGTAACGCCGGGCATGGGCGTCCAGATTCCAGGTAATGGCATCCAGCTCTCTTTTGAATTGCCCACTGCCCAAGATCATCATTCATGGGTCATGGTCAATGGCGTTCCGCGAGAAATAGTCGATTGGCGCGGTACGGTATATCGCAAGGATAACGGTGCCCCACTGCAATGGACTGAATTTGGTGATTTGCCGGGGACTTATACGAGCGAACCCTGTCCTGGAAACTATTATGTCTGGCGCGATAACGGCTGGATATTTGACGAGACGTTGCAGCAGGCTGACCTCAAACGCGAAGCCTTGGCAAAACGAGGCAAGTTGCTGCGTGAGGCCGTTCAGAAAATTGCTCCGTTTCAATACGCCGAAGACATCGGCGACGCCAGCGACCAGGAACAACTGATGCTGATGGAGTGGAAGCTCTACGGCGTCGAATTGAATCGTATCCAGCACCAAGCCGGTTTCCCAACCGTCATTAACTGGCCTGTCATGCCTGAGCCGGCCGCTTAAGCTCCCCACGACAGCCCATTTATTAAATTCCCAATTTCCCGTGCCGCTGCTGAATGAATCAACAGGCGAGGCCTCCTATCGACTTCGTTTCAGCCGCTGGCCAATCTGGAGAGAAAAATTGGATTACCCAAAAAGTATACCCAGTGCGGGTTTGTCGAACGGCAGGTTCGTGGATGAGGATCCCTTGGCGGGAACGCCGGGCTCCTTGATTCCCGCCAGTTGGGGCAATGGTGTGACGCAGGAGTTGCTGAGTGTCATTCAAGCCGCAGGACTGACACCGTCGGAACAACTGGATAATCAGTTGTTGACGGCCTTGCGTAGCAGCGGATTATTCACCACGGCTCCGCAATTTGATAACGACAGATCCGTGGCCACCACGGAGTTTGTAAAACGCAGCGGTGTTCAATACTCCGGCTTTTCCGCGTACGCCGTCAGTACGGCGCTGACACCCGCCCATGTTGGCGGAGCCGTCAGTTTTGCCAGCACGACGGCAATCAACGTCACGTTGCCCAATACAGTGGGAATCATCCATGGAGCGACGCTGACACTGATCAATGTTGGGGCCGTCGTGAACGTATCGACAGCCTCGTCTGCGGATACGCTGGGACCTTCATCCTCAACGCTTGGGCCAATCGAACTGGGCCGTGGTGAAACGGCGGAATTCGTCAAGCTGGATAATCAATGGCGATTGATAGGTGGCACCGTTCTTCTGAAATATACCTCGTTGTTTTCAGGCCAGTTGGGCAATCCGGGTTACCAAAAGTACGCGAGCGGAAATATCGATCAGTGGGGCTACGGTACAACTGACGCCAATGGAGAAGTGTTCGTTACGTTCCCGATATCATTCCCCAATGCTTTTGTTTCGGTCGTTGCGAACCATGTAGGTGGTGATGGCGCCATGGTGATTATGGTCAGTGGAACCGCCACCCGCCAAGGCGTGCGTCTGAAAGTCCGAGACTATTCTGGACACTTCAGTGCGGGATGGGGCGTTACCTATTTTGCGAAGGGTTATTGAATGAATGAATTCACTTTGTTGTTCAGTCCAAGCACTTGCGGAGCGTATGTTCCAGGTATCAATGTTTCTGATATTCCCGACGATGTCATCGAGATTCCTCGGGCTTACTGGCTATCGCTACTCCAGCAACTCGCCATCTCGCCCAAGCGTGTTTCGGCCAACCCCGACAACGGTTATCCCATTCTCGTTGACCCACCCGCGCTGACATCGGCCCTGGCTTCAGAAAACGAATACACCTGGCGCAACGCCCGGCTCACAGCGACCGACCGCCTCATCGCGAGAGATCGCGACGAAATGGATGACGGCGGCGGTACGACGCTGGACCAGACGCAGTACACACAGCTCCAGGCTTACCGTCGGGCGCTGAGGGACTGGCCGCAGGATGAGCATTTTCCAGCCGCCGAGTATCGTCCGGTTGCGCCGTCCTGGCTGGCCGGACATCTTTGATCATGCAATGCGATGACTTGAATATGGACCTTACGCAACAGCAACTCATCAGCATCATGCCCAACGCCCGCGCCCAAGCGGGCGTTTTTATTTCCGCGCTGAACACCGCCATGTCGCGCCATCGTATCGACACACCCAAACGAATGGCCGCGTTCCTGGCCCAGGTCGGTCATGAGTCGGGACAATTGCTTTATGTGCGTGAGCTAGGCAGCGAGCAGTACCTTGAAAAATACGATACCGGAACCCTGGCCGTTCGCCTGGGCAACTCGCCCCAGGCTGACGGTGACGGTCAAAAGTATCGCGGCCGAGGGCTGATCCAGATTACCGGCCACGACAACTATCTGCGTTGCAGCCTCGGCCTGTTCGGCGACGAACGCCTGCTGGCCTTGCCTGAGCTTCTTGAACGGCCGCAATGGGCCGCTGAATCCGCCGCCTGGTTCTGGGAGCAGAACGGCTTGAACGAATTGGCCGACCGCGATCAGTTCAACACCATCACCCGTCGTATCAACGGTGGTTTGAACGGCCTGGAGGACCGCCTGCAATTGTGGGCGCGGGCGAAGGAGGTGTTGTGCCAACCTTCGACCTGATGCCCTTTTCATCCCGTGCCCTGGGCGTTGTCGTGTTGCTCGCGCTGCTGGCCGGCGGTTCGGCGATGCTTGCGTGGCGGTTTCAGGACTGGCGTTACGGTCAGCAACTGGCCCGACTCGCACAGGCCCAGGCCGAAACGCTGAATCAAATCACCCAGGCGGCGGCGATGCAGCAAAAGGCCGAGCAGGACAAGCGCCTGGCCCTGGAGCTACAACTCGCTGCCAGCGAACAAACCCATTACCGAGCCTTGAGCGATGCCCAACGTGACCAGGATCGCCTGCGCGATCGCCTTGCTACTGCCGATGTCCGGCTGTCAGTCCTCCTCGACGCCGACGAGGTTGCCGCCGGTTGTGCAGTGCCTGCCGCCGCCCGCGCCAGCGGCGTGGATCATGGCGCCCCACGCGCCCGACTTGACCCGGCGCATGCTCAACGAATTATCGCCATCACCGACGCCGGTGACCGCGGATTGATCGCGTTGCAGGCTTGCCAGGCCTACATCAGGGCCCTGGGTCAGTAGTCTGGCGAGCCTTGCAAGCTTCGACTGCTCGTGTACGGTAGGCCCCAATTGCGTGGAATCAGGAGAGCACCGTGGACGACATTACCGAACTGGCCGCGGAACTGGGCAGGCGCCTGCAGCGGCTCAATGCCCATGTGACCACAGCCGAGTCCTGTACGGGCGGGGGGATTGCCGAGGCCATCACGCGGATCCCCGGGAGTTCGGCCTGGTTCGAGGCCGGTTATGTCACCTATTCCAATCGTCAGAAGAGCCAGCAGTTGGATGTGCCCGCCGGGTTGTTCGAAAAGGTGGGGGCGGTCAGCCGCGAGGTGGTCGAGGCCATGGCGCTAGGTGCCCAGCGCAAAAGCCTGGCGCGATTTGCCGTGGCGGTCAGCGGCGTGGCCGGGCCGGACGGGGGCTCGCCGAGCAAACCGGTGGGTACCGTGTGGATCGCCTGGAGGGTCGGCGAGACGGTGTACAGCGAGCAGAAATTCTTCCCAGGCAGTCGCGACGAGGTCCGCCGACAAACGGTGAAGGCCGCGCTAGACGGGCTGTTACAACATGCCGCCGTAGAAATCTCAAATCAGGGGTAGGCGATCCCGGATCGCTGTGGAATAATACTGGCTACTTATACAGGTGTTGGCCGCCAGGCCTTATTGATTACGTGAGGACTTTAATGGACGACAACAAGAAGAAAGCCTTGGCTGCGGCCTTGGGTCAGATCGAACGTCAATTCGGCAAGGGTGCCGTAATGCGTATGGGCGATCAGGACCGTCAGGCTATTCCTTCCATCTCCACCGGCTCCCTGGGCCTGGACATTGCGCTAGGCATTGGCGGTCTGCCAAAAGGCCGGATCGTTGAAATCTACGGTCCTGAATCGTCCGGTAAAACCACACTGACCTTGTCCGTGATCGCCCAGGCCCAAAAAGCCGGCGCGACCTGCGCCTTCGTCGATGCCGAACACGCCCTGGACCCGGAGTACGCCGGCAAACTGGGTGTCAACGTCGACGACCTGCTGGTTTCCCAGCCGGACACCGGCGAGCAAGCCCTGGAAATCACCGACATGCTGGTGCGTTCCAATGCGGTTGACGTGATCATCGTCGACTCCGTGGCTGCACTGGTGCCAAAGGCTGAAATCGAAGGTGAAATGGGCGACATGCACGTGGGCCTCCAGGCTCGCCTGATGTCCCAGGCCCTGCGTAAAATCACCGGTAACATCAAGAACGCCAACTGCCTGGTGATCTTCATCAACCAGATCCGTATGAAGATCGGCGTGATGTTCGGCAGCCCGGAAACCACCACCGGTGGTAACGCACTGAAGTTCTACGCCTCGGTTCGCCTCGACATCCGCCGTACCGGCGCGGTGAAAGAAGGTGACGAAGTGGTCGGCAGCGAAACCCGCGTCAAGGTCGTGAAGAACAAGGTGGCTTCGCCGTTCCGCCAGGCCGAGTTCCAGATTCTTTACGGCAAGGGCATCTACCTCAATGGCGAGATGATCGACCTGGGTGTGTTGCACGGTTTCGTCGAGAAGTCGGGCGCCTGGTACGCCTACAACGGCACCAAGATCGGTCAGGGCAAGGCCAACTCGGCCAAGTTCCTGGCGGATAACCCGGAAGTTGCCGCGGCCCTCGAGAAGCAGCTGCGTGACAAGCTGTTGAGCCCGGTGGCAGACGTCAAGTCCGTGGCTAATCGCGAGCCCGTTGACGACCTGGCTGATGCCGACATCTGATTGATCCGATGACCGTCGTACTCGATACCCTCGTCGCGGTGCGGCGAACCGCGATGGACCTGCTCGCCAGACGCGAGCACGGTAGGGTCGAGCTGACGCGTAAACTGCGTCAGCGCGGCGCAACCGATGAGTTGATCGACACAGCCCTCGACCGCTTGACTGAAGAGGGCTTGTTGTCGGAGTCCCGTTACCTGGAAAGCTTCGTCGCTTATCGTGCTCGCTCCGGCTATGGTCCTTTGCGCATTCGTGAGGAACTGGGCCAACGCGGCTTGCAACGCCCGGACATCGAACTTGCCCTGCGCGAAAGCGGTATCGATTGGCAGGAGCAACTGACGGACACCTGGCGTCGCAAGTTTTCAGGGCATTTGCCCATCGATGCACGGGAGCGAGCCAAGCAGGGGCGTTTCCTGGCGTACCGAGGGTATTCCATGGAAATGATCAACCGCTTGTTCAGCGGTCGCGGTATGGATGATTGAATAAAAACGGCCCGCTATTTCGATAGCGGGCCGTTTTTTTATGGCTCAGGTTACCTTGATCGGCTCCCATGTGAGGGGGTGGGTCTTCTGGGTGGGCTGGGCCCAGTTTTCCGACAGGTTGATGTAATCCACCAGCTCCCTCAAGCGACCGTGGTTGCGGGCGTTGAAGGCGAACGTCAGCCGCGTCAGATGACTGAATCGGGCCTCGTCGTGCTCTTCACCGCCGTAGTCATGTTGATGAAAACAGTCGTTCAGGCACAGATCGGCAAAATCCACCTGCATCTGCTGCACGGCCTGTTCGCTTAGCTTGTGATTCATGCGGATCACGAACTGGTGCTTGAGCCAGCGACTGGAATGGAAGTTGCGGTAGAACTGGTTGATCTCGTCCACGGCCTCCTCGGCGTTGTACACCAGGCGCATGAGCTTCATGTCTGTGGGCAGGATGTAGCGATTTTCCTCCAGCTGCTCGCGGATAAAGTCCAGGGCGCCTTGCCAGAACTTGCCTCCGGGAACATCCAGCAGGACCACCGGTACCAATGGGCTTTTACCGGTCTGTATCAGCGTAAGGACTTCCAGTGCCTCATCAAGCGTGCCGAAACCGCCGGGACAGAGCACCAGTGCGTCGGCCTCCTTGACGAAAAACAGTTTGCGGGTAAAGAAGAAGTGGAACGGCAACAGATTCGACGTGCCTTCAACGGTCGGGTTTGCATGCTGTTCGAAAGGCAGGGTGATATTGAATCCCAGGCTATGGTCACGCCCTGCGCCTTCATGGGCCGCGGCCATGATGCCACCGCCGGCACCGGTGATGACCATCATGTCCGAGCGGGCCAGCGCAGCGCCCAACTCTCGGGCCAGGCCGTACAGAGGATGTTCGATGGGCGTTCGGGCCGAGCCGAAGACCGTCACCTTGCGCCGGCCCTTGAATGGTTCGAGCGTACGAAAGGCCTGTTCCAATTCCCTTAGGGCTTGCAGCGTAATCTTGGCATTCCAGCGGTTGTGATCCTCCTGGGCCATGCGCAGCACAGTCAGGATCATGTCGCGGTAAATGGGGAGGTTGGGGCTGTCGGGGGATACCAGGTTGAGTTGTTCTTCGACCTTGCGGGTGAGGTCGTGGCCGTGGTTCTCAAAATGACGATTGAGCAGGTCATTCGGTTTATAAGGCATTCAGCTTCTCCTTCTTAACAGGACCCCGGCCCGAACGAGAGATTCGTTCGGGCCACGACACTCCGTGTGTCGTTGTCAGCCCAGGCATCGGCTGGCGGCTGACCTGGCTCGACGCGGCCTGAGGCAGGCGACCAAGCCATCCAACGGGTTCTGTTCTTCCCTTTGATAAAAACAAGCACGCCAAAGTGTTGGCCGGACAGGCTCTTTCTGCCCGGTGCAACTGCTAAGAATACTTCTGAATCTAGCCGATCTTTGCTGTCTGATCATGGCGCTCAAAAGTGACCGTTGGCAACCGCTGGATAAGCACACGGCAATATCGCGCCGCTCGTCAGATTGCCGGCCGACTGCGTGTCGCTCTGATTTACTGATAACAAGCGTGCCAACGTAATTGACGCCCAGGGCTGGGTGCCACGTGATTGGATTGAAGCGGATCGGGCAGGGAGGCGGGAGAGATGGCCAGGGTGACTCTGGAACTCGACAGGCAGTTGTACTTGATGCTGTTGGAATCGGCACAGGCCAATCGGGTGAGTCTTGAGGAAGAATGCTGTCGCCGGCTGGGCGGGCGAGCATGGCGCTCGCGCTATCTACAGGCGCTGGTGGCGGAACTGCGCGCCGACGATGAGCAGCGGCGCGCAAGCTCGGGTTGATTACTTCTTCGTCTTGGCGGGTTTCGGGCAATCCGATTCCTGGAAGCGTTCGGTCGCGACCGGACGGTTGGTCTTAACCTCGGTAAATTCATAGCGCATCGTCGCGCCCTTGGCCATCAACTTGCGAAAGCCCGGATTGGTGCACACCGTGGAACCCAGTTGGAAATACACGGCCTTGGGGTCTGCGCGCATCTTCTGGGCATGGCTGCTCTGCACGCTGAGGTGGTTGATCAGCTCGGTGCCTTCGACGGTATAACCTTGGTCGAGAATGTCTTCGTTGATCGCCCGCGGCGTGCCGACGCTACTTTCCTTGGCAACGTTCTGCAGCATCTTGTTCAGTTCGAGTTCTTTCAGCGAGGCAGCCTGAGCGCTGAAGGACGTCGCCAGCAGAACGGCAACGGTAGGGACGATAAGGCGCAGCATGAAACTCTCCTGGTTCAGTGACTGGTGGTTCGACCGATCACATGACTGTGCGTTCAGTGGCCGGGGATTATAGGGGAGCCCGTGTGGACGGTACAGGTTCGTGCGCTCTGGTAGACTGCCGGCCTTTATTGCCCTGCCGAGTGTTGTTCGTGTCGAGTTTTCCTGTCCGCCGGCGTTGCCCACGATGAATCACGCCCCTAACGCCGTAGCCCGCCTGCGCGACCAGCGCATCGATGAAGGCATCAAGCCGATTCAGGCCCGGGGCTGGCGCGCGCCCCGTTGCAGCGCCTGCCGTGTGATCGAGAGCCATTGCCTGTGCGCCTGGCGTCCGAGCGTCGAGACCCGTTCCGGGGTTTGTTTGATCATGACCAACAAGGAGGTGTTCAAGCCAAGCAATACCGGTTGGCTGATAGCCGATGTGGTGCGGGACAACCATGCGTTCATCTGGTCGCGCACCGAGGTCGATGAGCAACTGCTGGCGTTGCTGAACGATCCGCAATGGCAACCTTACCTGGTGTTCCCCGGCGAATATGTCGAGCCATCGCGAGTCACCCATACGGTGGATCTCGATCACGCCAAGCGTCCGCTGTTCATTCTGCTGGACGCGACCTGGACGGAGGCGCGGAAGATTTTCCGTAAAAGCCCGTATTTCGACCGACTGCCGATCCTGAGCCTGCTTCCCGACAAACTGTCGCGCTACCGCTTGCGCCGTTCGACCCGCAGCGAGCACTTGTGCACCGCTGAGGTGGCGGCGTTGTGCCTGGAATTGGCGGGGGACAGCGACGCCGCGTCGGCCCTGGATGCCTATTTCGATGTGTTCAGCCAGCATTACCTGGGCGCCAAGGGCCAGCGGGAGGTGAACCTGTCGACTCCGGCCCATGCCGAGTTGCAACCCTTCATCCGTACGCCGCACGCAGTATTGGCCCAATAGTGGCCCATACTGGACAAAGGGGCGGCCGTGCTGCTTGACCACCCTGGCTTCGCTGGGCATGCTTGGCGCCGACCAGGGCGCCGCCCACTGTTTGAAACGCTATGTTTGGCGTTGAACGTGCCCCTGTGGATACCGTCGCCGGGCGGTGTCTCGAGTTGTCTTGGCGAGGCGCGAATGCATCGGGCCTGCCAATAAAAACAGGATCATTTGAAAAATGGCCACATACGAAATCCTGATTGCCGATGACCACCCGCTTTTTCGCAGCGCGTTGCATCAGGCAGTGACCCTGGGCCTTGGCCCGGCTGTCCGGTTGACGGAGGTGGCCAGCATCGCGGAACTGGAGGCCCGGCTGACGGACAAGGCCGACTGGGACCTGGTGCTGCTGGACTTGAACATGCCCGGTGCCTATGGTTTTTCAGGGCTGGTGCTGTTGCGCGGCCAATATCCGCAGATCCCCGTGGTCATGGTCTCGGCCCAGGAAGAAGCCTCGGTGATGGTGAAGGCCCGGGAGTTCGGCGCCAGTGGCTTCATACCCAAGTCCAGTTCCCTTGAAATGATTCAAAAGGCCGTGAAGGCGGTCCTGGACGGCGACGTCTGCTGGCCTCCCCAGGCGTTCGAAGCCGTGAGCGTGTCCGAAGAAGCCAAGGCCGCCAGCGCGGGCCTGGCCAGCCTTACACCGCAGCAGTTCCGGGTGTTGACCATGGTCTGCGAAGGCTTGCTGAACAAGCAGATTGCCTATGAACTGAACGTGTCGGAGGCCACCATCAAGGCTCACGTCACGGCGATCTTCCGTAAACTGAATGTACGCACCCGGACCCAGGCGGCCCTGTTGTTGCAACAACTTGAGTCAATTTCGCCGCAGGCTTGATGCGCTGCTTCACGCTTTTTTGACCGGGTTTGAATTAGTTTCTCCACTCCTTTTCGATCAGTTGCCCACTCTATGTCACCTTTTAAAGGCCAGACCGGCCTGAAACGCATCCTCAATGCCTCCGGCTATTCCTTGGACGGGCTGCGCGCGGCTTTTGTCGGCGAAGCGGCTTTCCGTCAGTTGGTGCTGCTCAACGTCGTCCTGATTCCGCTGTCGTTCTTCCTGAACGTCAGTCGTGTCGAACAGGCGATGCTGATTGCCGTGTGTCTGCTGGCACTGATCGTGGAGTTGCTCAACTCGGCGGTGGAGGCAGCCATCGACCGCATCTCCCTGGAGTTGCACCCGTTGTCGAAAAACGCCAAGGACATGGGCAGCGCCGCCCAGTTCGTCGCCCTGACGATGATCGCATTGGTGTGGGGCCTGATCCTGCTGTAACGGGTCAGGCAATGGCCGGCAGCACGATTTCGTCGCTGCGTTGGGCCCCGGCGGTGAAGGCCCGGCACAGTTCGAGGAATTCGCGCATGGCCGAGGTCTGGTACTTCTGTTTGTGCCAAATGAAATAGAACTGCCGCGCCAGGTCCATGTCCGGGGTTTCAACCGCGACGAGGCTGCCGCGGCGAAAGGCGTCGCGCAAGGCCAGGCGGGAGATGCAGCCAATGCCCAGGCCGGACTCCACGGCGCGCTTGATGGCTTCGGTGTGTTCCAGCTCCAGGCGGATATTCAACGCGCTACGGTGGTGGCGCATGGCCTGGTCGAAGGTCAGTCGCGTGCCCGAACCCTGCTCCCGCAGAATCCAGGCTTCATGGGTCAGTTCCTCCATGGTTGCCTGGCCGCGCTTGGCCAGCGGGTGTTGAGGGGCACAGAACACTACCAGTTCGTCCTCGACCCAGCTTTGCACTTCGATGTCCGGGTGGCTGCAGTCGCCTTCGATTAGACCCAGATCAATTTCATAGTGGGCAACCTGGTGCACGATATTGGCAGTGTTCTGCACATGCAGCTTCACCTGGCTTTCCGGATGGCGTTGCATGAAACCGCCGATCAACAAGGTCGCCAGGTAATTGCCAATGGTCAGTGTCGCGCCGACCGCCAGTGAGCCGAAACCGGATTTGCCATTGAGCAGGTCTTCGATCTCCTTGGCCTGGTCCAGCAGCGCCACGGCCTGGGGCAGCAGTTGTTTGCCCAGGGCATTGAGGCTCAGGCGTTTGCCGGCACGGTCGAAGAGCTGGCAGCTCGATTGCCGCTCCAGTTCGGTGATGGAGGTGCTGGCCGCCGACTGCGACAGATTGAGCTGGCCCGCAGCGCGAGACACGCTTTCCTGCTGGGCGACGGCGACGAAGACTTGAAGTTGACGTAGAGTAAATCGCATATCTATATAACCGATAACCCTTATCTTAATAATCCATTTAACAGATATTGTCGCCGCCATTAGAATGCGATGCAATTGCGCAGATTATCGGCGCAGGCATCATTCCCAGGAGTCCCCGTACATGAGCAACATGAACCACGAGCGTGTCCTCAGTGTTCATCACTGGAACGACACTCTGTTCAGCTTCAAGTGCACCCGCGATCCGGGCCTGCGCTTCGAGAACGGTCAGTTCGTGATGATCGGCCTGCAGCAGCCCAACGGCCGCCCGCTTATGCGCGCTTACTCGATTGCCAGCCCGAACTGGGAGGAGCATCTCGAATTCTTCAGCATCAAGGTGCCTGATGGTCCGCTGACTTCCCAGTTGCAGCACCTGAAGGAAGGCGACGAGATCATCATTAGCAAGAAACCCACCGGCACCCTGGTGCTGGACGATCTCAAGCCTGGCAAGCATCTGTACCTGCTCAGCACCGGTACTGGCCTGGCGCCGTTCATGAGCGTCATCCAGGATCCGGAAACCTATGAGCGTTTCGAAAAAGTGATCCTGTGCCACGGCGTGCGCTACGTCAATGAAGTCGCCTATCGCGAGTTCATCACCGAGCACTTGCCGCAGAACGAGTTCTTCGGCGAAGCCCTGCGTGACAAGCTGATCTACTACCCGACCGTGACGCGCGAGCCGTTCGAGAACGAAGGCCGCCTGACCGACCTGATGCGCAGCGGCAAGCTGTTCCGCGACATCGGCCTGCCACCGATCAACCCGCAGGACGACCGCGCCATGTTGTGCGGCAGCCCGAGCATGCTCGACGAGACTAGCGAAGTGCTCAACAGCTTCGGCCTGACCGTTTCGCCGCGTATGCGCGAGCCGGGTGATTACCTGATCGAGCGGGCGTTTGTAGAGAAGTAAGCTGTATTTGTGGCGATTGATAGATCGCCATCGTCGGATCGCCGCCCGGAGCAAGCTCGCTCCCACAGTTGATTTGTGTTGTTCGAGAGATCTGACACAACACAAAACCCTGTGGGAGCGAGCTTGCTCGCGATGGCAGCGACTCGGTCACACTGACAGACCAAGAAAAAAGCCCGCGCCGCCTGATGAAGGCCGCGCGGGCTTTTTCGTTTCCGGCGATTACTCCTTCGTTGGGATTACTTCAAACACCCGGATCACCCCCGGCTGCGGGTAATGCCAGCGCACATCCAGATCCCAGAACTGCGCACCATATTCCCGTTCGGCTGTAGGAATCTGGTACGCCGGGCGTGGGTCTTGGGCCAGGCATTGTTCAATCAGCTCCACCAGGGGTTCCCCCAGTCGCATGGCATGCTCGCGTGCTTGCAGCAGGGCGGTATCCGCCCATTGCACCGGAATCAACTCAGGCGCGGCGCTGGCGATGCTGTTGGAGGCCGAGCCGATGATGTCGGCATAGGGCACGTAGGGCTTGATGTCCAGCACCGGGGTGCCGTCCAGCAAATCGATGCCCGAGAGCCACAGGCGTCCGGCTTCCACCCGTTCCAGCTTCACCACCGACTGGCCGATGCCGTTGGGGCGATGGGTGGCGCGGGTGGCGAACACGCCCATGGACTTGTTGCCGCCCAGGCGTGGCGGCCGCACTTTCAGGCGTGGCTTGTCTTCCAGGGCCTGGTGGAACAGAAACAGCAGCCAGACATGGCTGACTTGCTCCAGGCCCTGCACCGCCTCGCCCTGGTCGAACGGCGCCACCAGTTCCAGCACGCCGCGTGCGGCCGGCGCCAGTTGCGGTTGGCGGGGAATGGCGAACTTCTCCTTGAAGCAGGAGCGTAGGAAGCCGATGGGGGAGACGCTGTAGGTCATGGGTTGGGATCGGGGCGAGGTTGAAAAGGCATCATAACGCGAGGGACCAGGTTGGCACTGTTCTCCATGGCAAGAGCGCTTCTGTGGCGAGGGAGCTTGCTCCCGCTAGGCCGCGAAGCGGCCCCCTGGTGTTGTCTGACACACCGCGAGGGGACGCTGCGCGTCCAGCGGGAGCAAGCTCCCTCGCCACAAAGGCCCAGGAGGCCTGGGAAGTCAGCCGCGAACGCGCAGCGTCAGGCCCTTGAGGAAGTTGCGCAGCAACTGGTCACCGCACGGCCGGTAGTTGGTGTGGCCGAACTTGCGGAACAGCGCGCTCAGTTCCGGCTTGGACACCGGGAACTCGGCCGCCTTGAGGATAGCGTGCATGTCGTCTTCCTTCAGTTCGAAGGCCACCCGCAGTTTCTTGAGGATGATGTTGTTGGTCACCGGCACTTCGATGGGCTGCGGCGGACGGCTTTCGTCCTTGCCGCGCTTGAAGATCACCAGGCCATCGAGAAAATGCGCCATGACCTCGTCGGGGCAGAACACGAAGCCTTCTTCCTCGTCTTTCTTGAGGTAGCCCGCCAAGTCCGCCAGGGAGACGTCGAGGCCGCCCAGCTTGATGATCTCGATGACTTTCTTGTCGCTGATGTCGAGCATGTAGCGCACGCTGCGCAGTACGTCGTTGTGAATCATGTGTGCTGTCCTGATCAATCGGCAGTGGGCGCCTGCGTTCGGTGCGGCGCCGGGAAAATTAGAATTTCTCTTTGGCAGACAAGTAGCGCCACTGGCCCAGCGGCACTTTGCCGATGGACACGCCGCCGATGCGGATGCGGCGAATGGCGACGACCTTGAGGCCGACCGCCTGGCAAAACAGCGCGATCACGCCGGGCTGCGGGTTCTTCATGGCAAAGCGCAGGCGGTTCTCGTTCTGCCAACTGGCCTTGACCGCCGGCAACTCCTTGCCCTTGTAGGTCAAGCCATGGTTCAGGCGATTGAGGCCATGGGCGACCATTTCGCCTTCGACTTCCACGACGTATTCCTGCTCGATCTTGGCGGCGTCGGCGGTGAGCTTGCGCAAGATCTTCCAGTCCTGGGTGAACACCAGCAGCCCGCTGGCGTTGGCCTGCAGGTCGGCGCTGGCGGTCAGGCGCAGGAAATGCCCCTTGAGCGGGCGTTTGCCGAAGCGATGTTCTTCGCTCAGGGTCTGCGGTCCGAGGGAAGCCATTGCGGTGTCTACATCCATGCCAGCCGGGACGTTCAGCAGGAGCGTCACCGGCTCCGGCGCGGTGGCCTTGGCCTCGGGATCGAGTTCGACTTTCTGGGCCGTCACCTTGAACTGCGGCTCATCGATCACTTCGCCGTCCACAGTGACCCAGCCGCCCTCGATGAACAGCTCAGCCTCCCGACGGGAACAGCCGACGAGTTCGATGAGGCGTTTGGAGAGACGAATCGGGTCAGTCATGACGGGGGCCGTAACAAAAAGAGGGTGGGCATTGTACCTGCCTGGCGCCGGTTAATCGCGGGTCCATTTGCCTCATGCAACTTTTAGCCGCGTCCCGCCTTCAGGTCAGGCTGCTTGTAGCGCATGTGCAGTAGCGGGTAGGGCTGGTTCATGCCATCTTTTGCCGAGCGCCCGACCACTTCGAAGCCTTGCTTGAGGTAAAAGCCCAAGGCTTGCGGGTTCTGTTCGTTGACATCCAGTTGATCGGCGTTCAGGTGTTCCATGGCGTAGCGCAGCAACAGCTTGCCCAGGCCCTGGCCACGGTGTTGCGGGTCGATAAAGAGCATCTCGATCTTGCCCGCCGCGACACCGGCGAAACCGGTGATCCGTTGGCGCGCGTCCCGGGTGCAAATGAGCATCACCGCATCCAGGTAGCGAGTGAGTACCAGGTTTTTCAGCAATTCGATGTAGCTGTCCGGTAGAAAGTCATGGGTGGCCCGCACCGACGCTTCCCAGACCTGGGTCAGTTCCTGGTAATCGCTCGGTTTCGGTGTGTGGATGACCGAATGCTGACGCATGCCCGCCTGCTCCTTGTGCTGGATATCTCCATACGATAGCCGTAAAAAAGCCCCGCATCTTGTCGCAAGAGCGGGGCTTGAGGATTTTTTGGGTGCTGGCAGGTGAGAGGCTTGCAAACAACCTGTGGCGAGGGAGCTTACTCCCGCTCGATTGCGTAGCAATCGCAAAGATGGGGCTACTTCGTAGCCCAGCGGGAGCAAGCTCCCTCGCCACAACAGCGGTCCCGCTTTGTGCGGATCAACCGATCTGCTCAGCCCACAAATCGTACTCATCGGCGTCGGTCACCTTGCACCAGACCTTGTCGCCTGGCTTGAGGTTGCTGCCGTTGTCGATGAAGACGTTGCCGTCGATTTCCGGCGCGTCGAAGAAGCAGCGACCCACGGCGCCTTGCTCGTCCACTTCATCCACCAGCACTTCGATTTCACGGCCGACGCGCATTTGCAGGCGCGCCGAGCTGATGGCCTGCTGGTGCGCCATGAAACGCTCCCAACGGTCCTGCTTGACGTCGTCCGGCACCACGTCCAGGTCCAGGTCGTTGGCCGGAGCGCCTTCGACAGGGGAGTACTGGAAGCAGCCGACGCGATCGAGCTGGGCTTCGGTCAGCCAATCCAGCAGGTACTGGAAGTCTTCTTCGGTTTCACCGGGGAAGCCGACGATGAAGGTTGAACGGATGATCAGGTCCGGGCAGATTTCACGCCAGTTCTTGATGCGGGCCAGGGTCTTGTCTTCGAACGCCGGGCGCTTCATGGCCTTGAGGACTTTCGGGCTGGCGTGTTGGAACGGGATATCCAGGTACGGCAGGATCTTGCCGGCTGCCATCAGCGGGATCAGCTCGTCGACATGGGGATACGGGTAGACGTAATGCAGGCGGACCCAGACGCCGAGGGTGCTGAGGGCCTCGCACAGCTCGGTCATGCGGGTTTTCACCGGTGCGCCGTTCCAGAAGCCGGTGCGGTATTTCACGTCGACGCCGTAGGCGCTGGTGTCCTGGGAGATCACCAGCAGCTCCTTGACGCCGGCCTTGACCAGGCGCTGGGCCTCGTCGAGGACGTCGCCCACCGGACGACTCACCAGCTTGCCGCGCATCGACGGGATGATGCAGAAGCTGCAGCTGTGGTTGCAGCCCTCGGAAATCTTCAGGTAGGCATAATGGCGCGGGGTCAGCTTGATGCCTTGTGGCGGCACCAGGTCGATCAGCGGGTTGTGGTCCTGGCGTGGTGGCACCACCTCGTGCACGGCGTTGACCACCTGCTCGTACTGCTGCGGGCCGGTCACGGACAGCACGCTTGGGTGCACGTTGCGGATGTTGCCTTCTTCCACGCCCATGCAGCCGGTGACGATGACCTTGCCGTTTTCCTTGATGGCTTCGCCGATCACTTCCAGGGACTCGGCCTTGGCCGAATCGATGAAGCCGCAGGTGTTGACCACCACCACGTCGGCGTCCTGGTACGTGGACACGACGTCATAACCTTCCATGCGCAACTGGGTCAGGATGCGCTCGGAGTCGACCAGAGCTTTTGGGCAACCCAGGGATACGAAGCCAACCTTCGGATTGGCGGGCGCGGGAGTGGTGGACATGTCTAACCTCGGTGTAGGGGGATCGTCTCTTGTCGAGACAGGGCGCCTGGCGCGCCTCTGATCAAAAAGTGCGCAATTCTATCCAGGGTCGAGGCGCTTGACCAGCTTTATACCGGGAAATACGACGAGTGCTGCGCTATGCTTCGCGCCTTTGCGCTCTGGCGATTGCTACAGTCAACAAAACGTCTGTAACAATACGTAAAACAGCGCACGCTGCCTTAACAAAGCATCGTGTTTCGTTCAAGAAGACAGGTCTGGGAATCGGGAGTGTTGGATGGGTCATGCAAGTAGTCAGGTGGCAGGTGCCGAGCATTCGGCAGCGAAGCCGCTGAGCATGCTGGTCGCGGCGGTCGGAGTGGTTTATGGCGACATCGGCACGAGCCCGTTGTACACCCTCAAGGAAGTGTTTTCCGGGGCCTATGGCGTACCTGTCAATCACGATGGCGTGCTGGGGATCCTGTCGCTGATTTTCTGGTCGCTGATCTGGGTCGTGTCGATCAAGTACATGATGTTCGTCCTGCGCGCCGACAACCAGGGCGAGGGCGGGATCATGGCGCTCACCGCCCTGGCGCGGCGAGCGGCGGCGGGAAGGGCGCGGCTGCGTACATTCCTGGTGATCTGCGGCTTGATCGGCGCGGCGCTGTTCTACGGTGACAGCATGATCACCCCGGCGATCTCGGTGCTTTCGGCGATCGAGGGCCTGGGCCTCGCATTCGAAGGCATCGACCACTGGGTGGTGCCCCTGTCGCTGGTGGTGCTGGTGGCGTTGTTTTTGATCCAGCGCCACGGCACCGCGCGGATCGGCATTCTGTTCGGCCCGATCATGGTGACCTGGTTCCTGGTGCTCGGCGCCCTGGGGGTGTACGGCATCGTGCAGCATCCGGAAGTGTTGCAGGCGGTGAACCCGGCCTGGGCGGTGCGCTTCTTTGTGGTCCATCCGGGCATGGGCGTGGCCATCCTCGGCGCGGTAGTGCTGGCGCTGACCGGCGCCGAAGCGCTGTACGCCGACATGGGCCACTTCGGTCGCAAACCGATTGCCCGCGCCTGGTTCATCCTGGTGTTGCCAGGCCTGATGCTCAACTATTTCGGTCAAGGTGCGTTGCTGCTCGGTGACCCGGAAGCGGCACGCAACCCGTTCTATCTGCTGGCGCCGAGTTGGGCGTTGCTGCCGTTGGTCGGCCTGTCGACCCTGGCCACGGTCATCGCTTCGCAAGCGGTGATTTCCGGTGCGTTCTCCCTGACGCGCCAGGCGATCCAACTCGGTTACATCCCGCGCATGTACATCCAGCACACCTCCAGCGCCGAGCAGGGCCAGATCTACATCGGCGCGGTGAACTGGTCGCTGATGGTCGGCGTGGTGCTGCTGGTGCTGGGCTTCGAATCGTCCGGCGCGCTGGCTTCGGCCTACGGCGTGGCGGTGACCGGTACCATGTTGATGACCACGATCCTGGTGTCCGCGGTGATCCTGCTGTTGTGGAAATGGCCACCGCTGCTGGCAGTCCCGTTGTTGTTCGGTTTCCTGCTGGTGGACGGTCTGTACTTCGCCGCCAACGTGCCGAAGATCGTCCAGGGCGGTGCGTTTCCGGTCATCGCCGGTATTGCCTTGTTCGTGCTGATGACCACCTGGAAGCGCGGCAAGCAACTGCTGGTGGATCGCCTGGACGAAGGGGCGTTGCCACTGCCGATCTTCATCAGCAGCATCCGCGTGCAACCCCCGCACCGCGTACAAGGGACAGCCGTGTTCCTGACCGCGCGTTCGGATGCCGTGCCTCACGCGCTGTTGCACAATCTATTGCACAACCAGGTGCTGCATGAGCAGGTGGTGCTGCTGACGGTGGTGTACGAGGACATTCCCCGGGTACCGCCGCAACGGCGCTTTGAGGTCGACGCCTACGGCGAAGGGTTTTTCCGGGTGATCCTGCACTTCGGTTTCACTGACGAGCCGGACGTGCCCGAGGCGCTCAAGCTCTGCCATCTGGACGATTTGGATTTCAGCCCGATGCGCACCACCTACTTCCTCAGCCGCGAAACCGTCATTGCCTCCAAGCTCGAAGGCATGGCCCGCTGGCGTGAGTCGTTGTTCGCCTTCATGTTGAAAAACGCCAACGGCAACCTGCGCTTCTTCAATCTACCATTGAACCGGGTGATCGAACTGGGGACGCAGGTCGAGATGTAGCACCAGGAAAACAAAAAGCCCTCGTTGCCTTGCGGCGGCGAGGGCTTTTTTATGGGCTACACAATGTCGGCGCCAGGCGTACCTTGTGGGAGCGGGCTTGCTCGCGAAGGCGGCGTGCCAGTTGGCGATGATGTCGACTGACACGCCGCCTTCGCGAGCAAGCCCGCTCCCACAGAGGGTTGTGTGTAAGCCGTACGGGTACAAAAAAGCCCCGGCAACCGTAAGGCTGCCGGGGCTTTTGTCAGGCTTGTATCTGCTTACTGTTCGGCTGTCTTGTTCTGGCGCTTGTTGATCTCATCGATCAAGCGCTTGGCCAGGGCCGGGTAGTTTTCGTCGAAGTGGTGGCCGCCAGGCAGCTTGATGGCCTCGCCTACGGCGGTTTTGTCGGTGCAGCCGCTTTCGTCGGCTTCTTCGCCGCCGTAGATGCATACCACTTTTTCGGCTGGCAGCTTTGCCATTTCCGGGCCGGTGGCGGCTTCGGTGCCGGCGTTGCCGAGCCAGCCTTCGACTTCAATCTCGAAGCTGCCGGTGCGGGCGAAGGCCAGCAGGATGATCGCGTCGACCCGCTGTTGTTCGGTGGCCGGCAGGCGGTTGTAGATCGCCGGCAACACGTCGGCGCCGAAGGAGTAGCCAGTCAGGATGAAGCGCTTGGTGCCCCAGATCTGCCGGTAGTGTTGCATCAGCTCGGTCAGGTCCGCCGCGCTCTGCTCAGGGCTCTTGTGCTGCCAGTAGTAGCGCAGGGTGTCGATGCCGACCACTGGGTAGCCGATCTTGGCCATTTCATCGGCTACATCGCGGTCCAGATCACGCCAGCCGCCGTCTCCGGAGAGAAACAGGGTCACGGTATCCCGCGCCTGGCTGGCAGGCACTTCCACCACTGGAATGCTCAGGCCACCTTTGCCCTTATCGGCGCCCACCAGGATCTTGCGCAGCTCGTTGTTCAGCACTTGCGGCAGGTTGATGTCGTAGTCGCTGATGCTGGTTTCGGCGTTTTTCTGATCCCTGACGAAACCGGCGCTGGTGTCGTCGGGGTTGTCGTTCCAGGCCACCAGCCAATGACCATGGGCTGCGCTTTTAGGCAACAGGTGGGTGCAGCCGGGTTTTTCCAGGGCCAGGTCCACCGACACGGCCTTGGCCTTGTCGTCCTTCTGCTCGGCCAGCCAGCGCCAAGCCAGCACGGCGCCAGGGCCGATGCCGCTGACCAGCGTGGCTGGGCCCTGGAGTTCCCTCAGGCCGGCTTGCAGGGCACGGCCTTGCAGCATGCAGTCCTTGGGCAGGATCACCTGGACGATCTGCGCCGAGCCGCTGCGGCTGAGGGTCGTCAATTGCGAGTCGCTGAGCTTCTGGTCCTCATTGACCGCCACCAGCACCCGGGCAAGCGCCTTGGCGCCGGGGGTGACCCGGGTCAGTGCTGCGCCATCGGCGGGCGCCAGTTGTTCCAGGGTGGGTTGCGGGGCCGGGCGGTTCCAGTACCAGTAACCGCCACCGAGAATCATCGCCAGCACCAGCAGGGCGGCCACTACGTATCGCCAGGAGCGTTGCATCATCAGCGTTTCACCAGTCCAGTCAGGCCGCCCGCAATCAGGGCGGCAGTATCGGCCAGCGCTACCAGCGGATCGAGTCCGGCGGGCACGGCCATGTAACGAGGTTCCCAGTCAGGCTGGAATTTGTCTTTGAAGCGGCGCAGCCCCTGGAAGTTATAGAGCTGCTCGCCACGGCGGAACACCATCGAACCCAGGCGCTGGGTCAAGGGTGCGCCGCGCCGCGGTTGCAAGCCCGACAGCGGGACCATGCCGAGGCTGAAGCGGGCGTAGTCATGGTTTTTATAATGCTGGATGAGGCCGACCATCATGAATTCCATGGTCAGTTTCGGCGCCTCGGGGTGGGCACGCATCAGGTCGAGGCTGGCCAGTTCGTGGCTGTGGGTTTCCAGCAGGTTGGCGAACGCCACCGGCCGGCCCTCGAAACGAATCACCGCGATGCGGAAATGCTTGAGGTAGTCGTCGCTGAAACGCCCCAGGGAGAAACCTTTTTCCCGCACGTTCTTGCCGGTCAGCCAGGCGTCGGAAATGACCTTGAGTTCGTCCATCGGCGCCTGGCCCGGCTCGTGGATCTCCAGCGACAGGCCATCACGGGTGCCGCGGTTCCAGGTGTAGCGCAAGTCCTTCATCTCTTTGCCCTTGGCTTCGAGATCGAAACGCTTGAGGTCGACCCGTGCTTCCTCGCCCAGCTTGATGGCCGTCAGGCCGATGTCCATGTAGTAGGGCAGGTTTTCGGCGCGCACCTGATAGAACACGGGACGGGCATGGTGGATGTCGCACAGGTCGCGGAACTGCCAGATCATTTCGGCCCGTTGCTGGGTAGGGCCGATCGGGTCATACAACGCCACCAGGCTGCGACCACGGCGGGCATACATCAGGAATGCCTCGTCGTTGGGGTGGAACAGCAGCGCCTTGTCACCGGTCAGGGCCAGGCCGCCGTCGGGTTGCGACGATGCCATGAGGACCGTTTTGGCTCGTTCCAGTTCTCCTGCCGTCGGCAAATGGATCACCGGCCGTGCCGTGCGCAGCAACCAGGTCAGGGACACCACCACCAACAGCACGGCAGCCCCCAAGAGAGAGCGCAAGCCGCGAGGGGCGTCGGCATCGAGGGTAAACTGCCACCAAAGTTGATGGCTGTAGGGCACGTCCTGGTAGGCAAAAAGCAACAACCAGATCGACGCGCCGAGCACGCAGAGGCTGGCGATCAGGAACAGCGGGGAGAAGGGCAATTCGGTCAGGCGGCTCGGACGATAAAAGGAGCGCCGGAATACTGCCAGCAAGGCCGCCGTCAGCGTCAGCAGCGTGGCTTCTTCCCAGTCGAAGCCCTTGAGCAGCGAGAGCAGGGCGCCCACCAGCAGCAAAACCGTGGTCAGCATCCAGGCGGCCGACAGGCGACGGCGCAGGCCTTGGGCGAGCAGCAGGCACAACACGCCCACCAGGCTGGCACCGAAGTGCGAAGCGTCCACCAGCCGATGGGGGATCAGGAAACCGATGTGCTCCAGGCGGGTGTCGATTTCCGGTGTCACGCCGGAAAACAGCAGCACCACACCGGAGAGAAACACCAGTACCGCGAGGATCGGCGCGGCAAGCCCCGAGGCTGCCCGCAGGGTCTGGCGCGTCTGGAACAGTCGTTGCGCCTCATTGATCAGCAGCAACACGCAGGCCACCAGCATTGGCAGCAGCACGTAGATCAAGCGGTACAGCAACAGCGCCGCGGCTAAGGGGGCGGCGCCGAGTTTGTCGGCAAACGCGGCCAGCAGGATCGCCTCGAATACCCCGACCCCGCCCGGCACATGGCTGAGCACCCCGGCGGCCAACGCCAGCAGGTACACCAGCAGGAAGGCGCCGAACGGCGGTGCCTCGGGCAGCAACAGATACAACACCGTGGCGGCCGCGGCCACATCCAGCGCGGTAATCACCAGTTGCAGGAAGGTCAGGCGCCGGCCCGGCAGGCGCAGGGTGCGACGCCCGGCCTTTACCAGAAGGCTGTCCCGATGGGGCTGCTCCGGCAGGCGCCGACGGTAAATACCAATGGCCAAGGCGCTGGTGAGCAGTAGCACGGCCACGGAAATCGCCCCAAGCAACGCGGCAGGTAAATGCAGCGCGGCAGACGCGGCGGGCAGGTTGCTGAGTGTTGCCAGGGCGGCCAACGGCGGCAACGCACAGCCCAAGGACAGGCTGGCGAAGAGCGTCATGTGGGCGACATCCGATGCCCCGAGGCCATGGCGCGCATACAGGCGGTAGCGAACCGAGCCGCCCGACAACAGCGACAGGCCAATGGCGTTGCCAATGGCGAACGCAGTGAACCCACCGAGGATCATGGTTTGCGGTGGCAGCGTCACACCGGCATAGCGGCTGGCGGACCATTCGTAGCCCAGGAGAAGGATGAAGCCGACGACCGTGGCGGCGATCGCGCCGAGCAGGGCAGGCCTGGGCACTTCCAGAATCGAGTCGTGCAGGGCGTAGAGATCGAGCTCGCTCAGCAAGTGGCGGCAGGCAACCAATGCAATCGCAAATAGCAGCAGCGTGACGGCGAGACCGATGGGCTGGCGGTACTGACTGATCCGATCCAGCCAGCGCAGTCGCTCGGCCTTGATCGGTTGTGTCGCAGTAACGGAGTCTTGCGGGTCAGACGAGTGTGCGCGCATCAATCACCTCTTGAGCTATGCGCGACAGGATGGGGGTAACCAGCGAAGTTACCAATCCCTGCGGTAGAAAATAATTACAAAATATTTGTAATGAAGCCTTTTTTCATCAGGCACAAAAAAGGCCACTCTTTCGAGCAGCCTTTCTTGGTATTTGGTTGCGGGAGCCGGATTTGAACCGACGACCTTCGGGTTATGAGCCCGACGAGCTACCAGACTGCTCCATCCCGCGTCTGTGTGGCGGCATTCTACAGGCGAACGCCCGAGTGTCAACCGTTAAAAGGCGAAGGGGAGAAATAAACCACTGATCCGTCCCTTGCCTGGCTAAATGCTCGGAATCTAAAGAAAATTGTCCTACAACCTGCGGCGCGTGGAGTGTCGTAGGCGGCGTCTCTCTGATCGCCTGGTCAAAAAACGAGCAGGCACAAAAAAGGCCACTCTTTCGAGTAGCCTTTTTTGATGTTTGGTTGCGGGAGCCGGATTTGAACCGACGACCTTCGGGTTATGAGCCCGACGAGCTACCAGACTGCTCCATCCCGCGTCTGTGTGGCGGCATTCTACAGAGGATCGGGCAGCTGTCAAGCCTGTTGATCTAAAAAACTGTTCCGCTTCAAGCGCTTAGCCTTGGAAAAGGCATTGTGACAGCGCTGTGACGCAGGCCTGGCAAGGGCTGGCGCTCTATTGGGCGGTTCGTTGCGATTGAAGAAGTAAATTTGTGTAGGCGTTTTCGGGCCTCAACGAAGGATCTTTCAAACTACTGGTGCTATATACAGGTGCCGGTGCGATACTGGTGGCCCGATTCGTCGCACACCCTGTTCCGCTATGACGCAACGTAAAATCATCCATGTCGACTGTGACTGTTTTTATGCCGCTATCGAGATGCGCGATGATCCGCGGCTGGCCGGCAAGCCCTTGGCTGTGGGTGGCTCGGCGGATCGGCGGGGTGTGATTGCCACCTGCAACTACGAAGCGCGGGCCTACGGCGTGCGCTCGGCCATGTCTTCCGGCCACGCCTTGAAGCTCTGTCCGGACCTCACCATCGTCAAGCCGCGGATGGAGGCCTATCGGGAAGCGTCGAAGGAAATTCATACGATTTTCAGTGATTACACTGACCTGATCGAGCCGCTGTCCCTGGACGAGGCCTACCTGGACGTCTCCGCCAGCGCCCATTTCGGCGGCAGCGCCACCCGCATCGCCCAGGACATTCGCCGGCGTGTATCCAATCAATTGCACATCACTGTGTCCGCCGGCGTCGCGCCGAACAAGTTCCTGGCCAAGATCGCCAGTGACTGGAAAAAGCCCAATGGGTTGTTTGTCATCACCCCGGACCAGGTCGAGGATTTTGTCTCGGCCCTGCCGGTCAGCAAGCTCCACGGCGTTGGCAAGGTCACTGCCGATAAGCTGAACCGGCTCGGCATCAACGATTGCCTGCAGTTGCGTGAATGGGACAAGTTGGCGCTGGTGCGCGAATTTGGCAGTTTCGGTGAGCGACTCTGGAGCCTGGCTCGTGGGATCGATGAGCGTCTGGTGCACAACGACAGCCGACGGCAGTCCATCAGCGTCGAGAATACCTACGATGTCGACTTGCCCGACCTGGTGAGTTGCCTCGACAAACTGCCGGAGCTGATGGAAACCCTCAGGGGGCGCATGGCGCGGATCGACAGCAGTTATCGACCGGGCAAGCCGTTCGTCAAAGTGAAGTTCCACGACTTCACCCAGACCACGCTGGAGCAGGCCGGGGCAGGGCGGGACTTGGGCAGTTACCAGCTGTTGTTGACCCAGGCGTTCAACCGGGGCGGCAAGCCGGTGCGGTTATTGGGGATCGGGGTGCGGCTGGAAGATTTGCGGGGTGGGTTTGAGCAGTTGGAGTTGTTTGAGCGGTGAGGCTGTCGCTTGGCTGATGAAGGCCATGCCTTTTGCGCTTGTGGCGAGGGAGCTTGCTCCCGCTGGCTGTAGGAGCTGCCGAAGGCTCGGGCCGCGTTCGGACGATCTTTTGATCTTTCGCTTGGGATGCAAGCGTTAGTGGAAAGATCGCAGCCTCGCTTCGCTCGACAGCTCCTACAGGCCCAGCGGGAGCAAGCTCCCTCGCCACAAGAGAGATTGCCCCATCCAGGCTGGGCTCAGTGAGCGCCAGGATCCGCCACCAACCGTCCGCCATCCTTGGTCAGGGCTTTCATGAACTCGGTCTGCAGCTCCGGATCGTTGCGCGTCAGTTCGATCAGGCTCTGTTCCAGTTCACTGGCTTCCTCTTCAAGTCCCAGCTCCGACAGGCGCCTGACCCGATGGACCCACTGGCTCACCTCGTCGTCTTCCAGGTCGTCGTAGATCAGCGCGTGGGCTTCCACCAGCTTGCTGCGCAAGGTGCTGCTGATGCTCAGGGATGAGTCGGTGTGCACCTCGTCCTGGGCATCCGTCACGCTGATCTGCAATTTGCCGAACTGGCTCAGGTCCTGTTCGGCGAACGGGCTTTCCAGCAGGTTCAAGCGCAGCACGCCGTTACGGTCGGTGCTCAGTTCGAAGGTCTGCCGGGCGGCCTTGACCTCCACCGGGCGTTCGCTCCAGGGCAGGCTCGAGTGTTCCGTGCGCTTGTCGCGCTGGACTTCGTCGATGCCCGCCAGGTTCTGCTGGGCGCGGCCATGGGAAGGGACGTTCATGAACGGGTTGAGCCCGGCGAAACCGTAGCTGATCCAGTCACGGGTCGCCGTGTCCGGCAGGGTGCCGAGGGCGAACACATTGACCACGTTCGCACCGACACCGGCCACGACGGCCACCGCGCCCAAGGGGATCTCGTAGATCTCCCGCCAGGGTTGGTACGGTGTGTAGCGATCATAATGGCGGGTGACCTCGAACTCAGTGACTTCGAAGGTCTTCTGCTCATTGATGCGCACCCGACGCTGCGGCAGGTCGAGCACCTTGGGTTCGCCCACGTCGATCTGCAGGCTGTGGTCGAGCAATTTGCGCTCGACCCGCTCTTCGTGCTCGCTGCGTTGTGACATTTGGTTGGCACAGCCGCTGACCAGCAGGGCGCCGCACAGGGCGGCGCCACCGAGGCCTAAGGTGTTTCGCTTGAACATGACGTCTCTATCTGGTGTCAGCGGCGGATACGGGCCTGGAGGAACGACAACACGTCGGCGACCGGCAGCGCTTGCGGCTCGGACTCGGTGCGGCTCTTGTATTCCAGGTTGCCTTCGGCCAGGCCACGGTCACTGACGACGATCCGATGGGGGATGCCGATCAGTTCCATGTCCGCGAACTTGATGCCGGGGCTGGTTTTCTTGTCGCGGTCGTCCAGCAGCACTTCGAAGCCGGCGGCCGTCAGTTCGGCGTAGAGCTTGTCGGTGGCTTCACGCACCAGGTCGGTTTCATAGCGCAGTGGCACTAGGGCTATCTGGAACGGCGCCAACGTGTCGCTCCAGATGATGCCTTTCTCGTCGTTGTTCTGCTCGATGGCGGCGGCCACCACGCGGGAAACGCCAATGCCGTAGCAGCCCATCTGCAGGGTGACCGGCTTGCCGTTCTCGCCCAGCACTTCGCACTTCATCGCCTTGCTGTACTTGTCGCCCAGCTGGAAGATGTGGCCGACTTCGATGCCGCGCTTGATTTCCAGGGTGCCCTTGCCGTCCGGGCTTGGATCGCCGGCCACGACGTTGCGCAGGTCCGCGACGGTTGGAACCGGGAGGTCGCGTTCCCAGTTCACGCCGAAGTAGTGCTTGTCATCAATGTTCGCGCCGATGGCGAAGTCGCTCATCAACTCCACCGAACGGTCGATGATGATCGGCAGTGGCAGGTTCAACGGGCCGAGGGAGCCGGCGCCGGCGCCGATGGCGTCGCGCAGATCGGCGTCGGTGGCCATGACCAGCGGGCTGGCAACGCCTGGCTGGTTGGCGGCCTTGATTTCATTCAGCTCGTGGTCGCCACGGACGATCAGGGCAATCAACTTGCCGGCTTCTTCCGCCCGCACGATCAGGGTCTTGATGGTGCGCTCGATCGGCAGGTCGTAGCCTTCCACCAACTGGGCAATGGTCTTGGCGTTCGGCGTGTCCACCAGGCGCAACGTTTCAGTTGGCGCGGCGCGGGAGGTTTCCCGTGGCACGGCTTCGGCTTTCTCGATGTTGGCGGCGTAGTCGGAGCCGTTGCTGAAGACGATGTCGTCTTCGCCGGACTCGGCGAGCACGTGGAACTCGTGGGAGCCGGCACCGCCGATGGAACCGTTGTCGGCTTCAACCGGGCGGAATTTCAGGCCCAGGCGGGTGAAGATGTTGCAGTACGCCTGGTGCATGCGGTCATAGGTGACCTGCAGCGAGGCCAGGTCGGCGTGGAAGGAATAGGAATCCTTCATGATGAATTCGCGACCGCGCATCAGGCCGAAGCGTGGACGGATCTCGTCACGGAACTTGGTCTGGATCTGATACAGGTTGATCGGCAGCTGCTTGTAGCTGCTCAACTCGTTGCGCATCAGGTCGGTGATCACTTCTTCGTGGGTCGGGCCTGCACAGAAGTCGCGACCGTGGCGGTCTTTGATGCGCAGCAGCTCAGGGCCGTATTCTTCCCAGCGCCCCGATTCCTGCCACAGCTCGGCCGGCTGGGTGCTCGGCATCAACACTTCCAGGGACCCGGCGGCGTCCATCTCTTCGCGAACGATGGCTTCCACCTTGCGCATGACCCGCAGGCCCATCGGCAGCCAGGTGTACAGGCCCGAGGCGAGTTTGCGGATCATGCCGGCACGCAGCATCAACTGATGGCTGATCACGACGGCATCGGAAGGCGTTTCTTTTTGTGTGGCGAGCAAAAATTGACTGGTGCGCATGGTTGGCCGTTGTCGGTTGCTGATGACGAGAAGTGACGGAGCATTGTACGGGCGAGATGCCCTGGCGTACAGGCGCGTGGCCGGTCGCCAGGTGCGGGCACCGGTTTTCCCGGTGTTTTCTGAAGTTTCCTACGACTCTTCCGCAGGGCGGGTGGGCGCCGGTTCCTCGGCGGGTGCCGAGTCCTGGCGACGGTTCTCCTGGAACCAGTGCAAGGCGATCAGCAACAGGGTCGGCACGCCCAGCAGGGCGGTGATCAGGAAGAAATTGTGGTAGCCGAACTTCTCCACCATCACCCCTGAATAGCCACCGATCAAACGCGGCAGCAACAGCATGATCGAGCTGAGCAAGGCGTATTGGGTGGCGGAGAATTTCAGGTTGGTCAGGCTCGACAGGTAGGCGACGAACGCCGAAGTGGCCAGGCCGGAGCTGAAGTTGTCCAGGGAAATGGTGACAATCAACATCTGCAGGTTGGCGCCCATGTCGGTGAGCATCAGGAAAAGAATGTTGGTGGCGGCCGAGGCGACACCGCCGATGAACAGGATGGGCAGGATGCCGAAACGCACGATCAACAGGCCGCCCATGCCGGCGCCGACGAGGGTCATGATCAGCCCGAAAATCTTGCTGACGCTGGCGATCTGGTCCTTGGTGAACCCCTGGTCGATGTAGAACACGTTGGCCATGACGCCCATGACCGTGTCGGACATCCGGTAGGTTGCGATCAATCCGAGCAGCAGCAGGGCCTGCCAGCGATAACGCAGGATGAAATCGTTGATCGGCGTCAGCACTGGCGCCAGTCCGCGCCGGCCCATGGCCGACAGGCACAGGGCGGTCAGGAGGGTATAGAGGATGGCCCGCAGGAAGGCGCGGTCTTCGAGCAGCAGGTCGAGCAGGCTGACGCCCTCGAACAGCACGCTGGCGAAGTCGGTGTTGAAGAGTTGGGTGAACATCGCCGGGACGGAGACCAGCAGCACGATCAGTACGAATACCGACGCCAACTGATGGACAAACGTGTAGCGCCCGGCCTGCAACTGGGTGCGCAGCGGTACCGGTGGCTCGCGCATGAACAGGGACGTGAGGAGCGCCGGGACCATCAGCACGCCGAACAACAGGTAGGTGCCGGCCCAGGCCGAGTGTTTGTAGCTGAAACCGGTGGAGCCAAAGCCTTCGGCGAAGAACAGGGCGCCGGCGGTGGCCAGCAGCGCGGCGATGCGGTAGCCGGACATGTAGCTGGCAGCGAGGGCGGCCTGGCGGGTGTCGTCGGCGATCTCCAGGCGGTAGGCGTCGACGGCGATGTCCTGCGTCGCAGAGGCGAAGGCCACGATCACGGCGATGGCGATCAACCAGGACAGGTGTTTCTGTGGATCGCAGAAGCCCATGCCGATCAGGCCGAGAATGACCAGCGCCTGGGAGAGCACCAGCCATGAACGACGGCGCCCCAGTTTGCCGAGCAGCGGCAGGCGCCATTGGTCGAGCAGCGGCGACCAGACCCATTTAAAGGCATACGCCAGGCCGATCAGGCTCGCGTAGCCAATGGTTTCGCGGGCCACGCCGGCTTCGCGCAACCAGACTGAAAGCGTGGAAAACACCAGCATGTATGGCAAGCCGGCGGCGAAGCCAAGCAGCAACAGCACGAGCGTCGAGGGACTGGCATAGGCGGCGAGGGCGGCGCGCCAGGTTTTACGGGGCATGGGCTGGAGTCTGCCTCAAAAATTGCGAAAACAAAGCGCGCACTCTAACCGCTGTGCTCTACCGGGCGCCAGCCATGGCGCTGAATATCAACACGATTGTTCAGGACACTGATCCCTTCCATGCGCAGGCGTGCGCGCTGTTCATCCCCCGAGGCGCTGCCCGCCGGCAGACTGATCCGACCACCGGCAGCCAATACCCGATGCCAAGGCAGCTTGGTGTCGTTCGGCAATTGGCTGAGGGTTCTTCCAACCCAGCGCGCCGCGCGGCCCAGGCCGGCCATTTCGGCGAGTTGGCCATAGGTGACGACCTTGCCCGTCGGGACCTGTGCCAGGGTCAGGTAAAGGGTGGTGCGGCGGATCTGGGCGGCGTTCTCGGTGCCCGCTGGGGTGTCAGTCACGTAGGGGTTCCTGAGGTGGGTGTCCGTCTGTAGATTAATTCCTACAGGACTGGTTGAGAAATGAACTCATCAGTCCTACACAGGTCAGTCCTTGCTGAGGTGTCATCCTGGGGGATAATGCCGCCTTTTCACCGCAAACTTGAGCCCTTTATCGCTTATGTTGTCTAGAACCCTGCTATGCCTGGCTGTTGCCAGCGCCTCCATGCCCCTGCTCGCCGACACTGTCTGGTTGAAGAATGGGGACAAACTCAGTGGCAAGATTACCGTTTTCGATGGCGGCAAGTTGCTGATCCAGACCGATTATGCCGGCGCGATTCCCATTGACTGGAAACAGGTCAAGACCCTGGAGAGTGATCAGCAACTCCTGGTCAAGCAGGATGCCTACGCCGGCGAGAAAGCCAAGGCTCTGCAGGCGGCCGAGGATGGCAAGGTTACGTTGGCCAACGGTGATGCGCCCAAGACCGTCGAGCTGGCCAGTATCCAGCAGATCCTCAAGCCCAAGCCGGTGGTCGAGGACCTGGTGTGGAAAGGCAATGTCGATGCCGCGCTGGATTACCAGCGTGCGGAAGCCGATACCGACGATTACGACATCGATTTCAAGACTTCGGCACGCCACGGCAGATGGCGGCACACTGCTGAAGGCGAATACAACCGTGAATTCCAGGATGACGTCGTGTCCGCCGATAACTGGCGCCTGGAGTATTCCCTCGACCGGTTCATTACCGACCAATGGTTCTGGCAAGGCCGCCTGAATTACAAGCGCGACAAAGTCGAAGACCTGGCGCGCCAGCGCGTGGTGGGTACCGGTCCGGGCTACCAGTTCTGGGATGACGAACTGGGGGCGTTCTCCCTGGGTTCGCTGCTCAACCGCACCGATTACGAGTACCGCGACGGCGGCAAGGACAACTTCTATTCCGTGGCGATGAAGTGGGATTACAACCGCTACCTGATCGGCAAGCGCGTCGAGTTCTTCACCAACGGCGAAGTGGGCAAGCCCCTGTCCGGCGTGGCGGAGTACGCTTATGACGCCGAGATGGGGCTTCGCTACAAGGTCACCGACTGGGCATCGCTCAATCTCAAGGCCGAGAAGGATGTCATCGAGGGCACCGAGGACAGCGACCTGAGCAAGACACGCTATACGGCGGGGTTTGGCGTTACCTGGTGATCCCAGGCTAATCAACGAACCCTCCTGTGGGAGCGAGCTTGCTCGCGATTGCGGTGGGTCAGCAGCATCAATGTTGACTGACCAGCCGCTATCGCGAGCAAGCTCGCTCCCACAGTTTTTTTGTGCCTGCAAAACACACAGGCACAAAAAAGCCCCGCTTTTGAGGGCGGGGCCTTTTACTAAAGCAAGGACAAGTTAGATAACTTGAACTTCTTCAGCTTGCATGCCTTTCTGACCGCGGGTAGCGATGAAAGAAACCTGTTGGCCTTCTTTCAGGCTTTTGAAGCCGTCGGATTGGATAGCTTTGAAGTGAACGAACAGGTCGTCACCGGATTGTGGGGTGATGAAGCCGAAGCCTTTTTCATCGTTGAACCACTTAACGGTACCGGTTTGGCGATTAGACATGGTGTAACTCCTTGAACAAAGATAACTGCGACTCAGGAAGAACCCTGGCCGAGACTGAGTGCAAAGAGCAGGAAAAATTCTTGTAGATGGTTGGATCGAAATTCAACATATCGTGTAGAGATTCTCAGTGACACAAGCAACACAGTGGCGCCACCTTAACCCTTTTTCCAGAATGTGCCAATGGTCTTTGCGAAGGTTTCTCTTATTTGGTGACTGACGGCGCGGGCGATGGCCGGCAGGACCCGGAAATCAAGGTGGATCGGCGAGATTTGCGTGACGCGCTTTGAACCCTGCCCCGCGCCCCGGTAAGATGCCGGACGTATTTTTTCCACCTCGCTATTTCAGGAAACCGCCATGAGCATCAAATCGGACAAGTGGATTCGCCGCATGGCGCAAGAGCACGGCATGATCGAGCCCTTCGTCGAGCGCCAGATGCGTGGCGAAGGCGCCGACCGGCTGATCTCCTTCGGCGTCTCCAGCTACGGCTACGACGTGCGCTGCGCCGACGAATTCAAGGTGTTCACCAACATCAACTCGGCCACGGTCGACCCGAAGAACTTCGACGAGAAGAGCTTTGTCGACGTCAAGAGCGACGTGTGCATCATCCCGCCGAACTCCTTCGCCCTGGCCCGCACCGTCGAGTACTTCCGCATTCCGCGCAATGTGCTGACCATCTGCCTGGGCAAAAGCACCTATGCCCGTTGCGGCATCATCGTCAACGTCACGCCGCTGGAACCCGAGTGGGAAGGCCACGTGACCCTGGAGTTCTCCAATACCACGACCCTGCCGGCGAAAATCTACGCCAACGAAGGCGTGGCGCAGATGCTGTTCCTTGAATCCGACGAAGAATGCGAAGTGTCCTACAAGGACCGTGGCGGCAAGTACCAGGGCCAGCGCGGCGTGACCCTGCCGCGTACCTGAATCTGACGAGCTGTTGGAATTCCTGGGCGGGCAGACACTCTATGGGGTGTACTGCCCGTTTTTTTGCGTCAGCGCAGCGGGCCCTCGCTCAGGAGTTGCTCTATGAAGATCGATCCGCGAATCAGTGCCGAACTGGCAAGGCTTGAGCCCAATCAGATCGGTGTCATGGCTTGGTCATTGCTGGCCCATCCTGCCGAAGCGGCGGGCGGCATCCCCGGCCAGCCCGATCCCGATACGCCTAACGAACAGCCTACCGAACCTGGCGAACCCACCCTGCCGGACGAGCCGCCTCCTGCGCCTGTTGCCTGATGAAACGATGGCCTGCCAGCGATGGCGAAGGGCTTCAACTGACAGGCCATATTTCGTTATCGCCAATGACAAAAATCCTGCAATCGCTGTCCTGATCGACTCGATAGCCGCCCGTGAACGCACCGAAGGCCGGTAGCAGGCTGATCTCGCTACCCAGGCGGAAACAGGCCAGGCGCAGCCGTTGTCGACCTTTGCCGCTCAGGTGATAGACCGGGTGTACGTGACCGGCCAGCACATGGCGGCTGGCGTGCGGGGTGGGCTCGTGTTGCACGGCGAACGGGCCCAGCAGCAGCGGCTCCGGTACGACGCGAATATTCAGCTCCGGCGGTGGGTCGCCGGCGCGCTTGTCATGGTTGCCACGAATCAGCGTCATGGCCAGGTGCGAATGTCGCGCACGCCAATCGGAAAGGGCTTTCAGGGTGCCGGGCGCGTGAGAACCCGGGCCGTGGAGAAAATCCCCGAGGAAAATCAGCTGTCGACACGGCAGGCTGGCCAGTAACCCATCCAGCACCGCGATGTTGCTGGCGGTGGTGCCGTGGGGCACCGGTTGTCCGAGGCTGCGATAGGCGGCGGCCTTGCCAAAATGAACGTCAGCCACCATCAAGGTTTCCTGGGCGGGCCAGTACAGGGCTTTTTCCGGAAGCAGCCAGAGTTCTTCCCCAGCGAGGTTGACGGGATAAGGCGCGGGCATCAGGCGTCACCGCGATCGGCTGTCTTTTCCAACTCGTTGACCATCCGCCGGATGCGGTCGGCGAGTTTTTCCGAGCTCATGCTTTCCCGGAACCGCTCCACCAGCAGCGGGAAGCCGAGCGGGGTGGGGCGCTTGATCCTGTGCAGGTCCAGCTTCAAGGTGTTGAGGCGTTGCAAAGTCTGCTCCAAACGATTGATATCCAATTCCTCACGCAAGACTTCCTCCCCGGCCTGGGCCAGCAAGAGATTGTCGGCGTCGTATTGCTTGAACACTTGGAAGAACAACCCGCTGGAGGCCTGGACTTGCCGGGTGCTTTTTGGCGCACCGGGGTAGCCGGCGAAGACCAGCCCGGCGATCCGGGCGATTTCGCGAAAGCGCCTGAGGGCCAGTTCCCCAGCGTTCAAGCTTGCAAGCACGTCGGCCAGCAGGTGATCGACGCTCAGCAGGCCCGGGGTCAGGTGGTGCGACCAATCCACCGCCGTGGCGCTGAGCAGTTCCAGGCCGTAGTCGTTGACCGCAATGGAAAACGTCACCGGCTGTAGCCGACTGACGCGCCAGGCCAGCAGGCTGGCCAGGCCCAGATGAACCTGGCGCCCGGCAAACGGATAGAGGAACAGGTGCCAGCCTTCCCGGGACTTGAGAGATTCGGCCAGCAGGGTGTGCTGCGTGGGCAAACCGGACCAGCGTTGCTGGGTCGTCAGCAAGGGCTGCACGGCCTGCATCTCCGGCCCCTCGAAGCGACCGGCGGCGGCTTCGCTCAAACGGGCCACGACGGCGGCCGCCAGTTCGCTGGAGAGTGGCATGCGCCCACCGTTCCAACGTGGCACGGCGGCCTTTTTGGCCTGGCTGCGTCGCACGTAGGCGGTCATGTCTTCGACCCGGACCAATTCCAGCAGCCGCCCGGCGAACAGGAAACCGTCACCGGGGCGCAGGCGAGCGATGAAACCTTCCTCGACGCTGCCCAGGGTCTTGCCGCCGCCGCCCTTGCTCCAGAACTTCAATTGCAGGCTGGCATCGCTGACGATGGTGCCGATGCTCATGCGGTGGCGCCGGGCCAGGCGCGCATCGGGGACTCGCCAGATCCCGTGTTCGTCCGGCTCGACCCGTCGGTAATCGGGGTAGGCGGTCAGTGACAAACCGCCATGGCGTACAAAGGCCAGGGCCCAGGCCCATTCGGCCGGGTTGAGGTCGCGATAGGCCCAGGCCCCCCGCACCTCCGCGAACAGCTCGTCGGGAACGAAGCCGCCGCCCAGGGCCATGCTCACCAGATGCTGCACCAGGACATCCAGCGGTTTGTGGGGTGACAGGCGAGGTTCGATGCGCCGTTGGGCCACCGCGTCCTGGGCGGCAGCGGCCTCGATCAATTCCAGGCTGTGGGTCGGCACCAGCGTCACCCGTGAGGTCCGCCCCGGTGCGTGGCCGGAGCGCCCGGCTCGCTGCATCAGCCGCGCCACACCCTTGGCCGAGCCGATCTGCAGCACCCGTTCCACCGGCAGGAAATCCACCCCCAGGTCCAGGCTCGACGTGCAGACCACCGCTTTGAGCTGGCCGTCCTTCAACGCACGCTCCACCCAATCCCGGGTGTCGCGGGACAGCGAGCTATGGTGCAGGGCGATCAGCCCGGCCCAGTCGGGCCTTGCTTCAAGGATGGCCTGATACCAGATTTCCGACTGCGCCCGGGTATTGGTGAAGACCAGGCAACTGCGACTGGCGTCGATTTCGGCAACGACCTGGGGCAGCATCTTCAGGCCGATGTGCCCAGCCCATGGGAAACGTTCGAGGGCCGGAGGCAGCAGCGTGTCGACCTGCAGCGCCTTGCCGTTGGCGCCCTGCACGCTGGCGCCGTTGCCTTGCGGGATCAACACCTGCTCGGCGTGGGCCTGGTTGCCCAGGGTTGCGGACACGCCCCAAACGACGAGTTCGGGGTGCCAGTGCCGCAAGCGCGCCAGGGCCAGTTGCAGTTGCACGCCCCGTTTGTTGCCGAGCAACTCGTGCCATTCATCCACGACCACCATGCGCAGGGTCGAGACGGCGGCGTGCGCGTCGGCTCGGGCGAGCATCAGGGTCAGGCTTTCGGGCGTGGTGATCAGCGCGGTGGGCAGGCGCCGGCCCTGGCGGGCGCGTTCACTGGGGCTGGTGTCGCCGGTGCGCAGGCCGACACTCCACGGCAGTTGCAGGTCTGCCAGGGGCGCTTCCAGGGCTTTGCCGGTGTCGGCCGCCAAGGCGCGCATCGGCGTGATCCACAGGACTGTCAGCGGTTCGGCCGGCGGCTTGCGTTTGCGCGGTGTGTCCGGCAGCGGTGTCGGGCGGGCGAAACGGTTGAGGGCGGCAAACCACACGGCGTAGGTCTTGCCGGCACCGGTGCTGGCATGCAACAGCCCGGATTCCCCACGCTTGACCGCGGCCCATACCTGCTTTTGAAAGGCGAATGGCTTCCAGCCGCGGGCATCGAACCACTGTTTCGCGAAATTGTTGGATGTCGCCATGCCTGCCGCGTGCGCCCTGAAGGTCTTCTTCCAGTGACCACGGCGAGATGTGAAAGGTTTATTTGATCGACTGGCCGGACACAGATCACTGTGGGAGCGAGCTTGCTCGCGATAGCGCCAGATCAGGCAACCTCAATAGCGGCTGCTGTACCGCTATCGCGAGCAAGCTCGCTCCCACAGGTTTTATGCCGTTTGTTCCTAGCTGACAGGCATTGGCGCCTGGCGCCTCCTTGTCAGGGGGAGGCCGAGGTTTATTTCAGGTTGCCACTGAGAAACTGCTTGAGCCGTTCGCTGGTGGGATTGCCCAGCACGTCTTCCGGCGCGCCTTCCTCTTCCACCAGGCCCTGGTGCAGGAACAGCACCTGATTGGAAACCTTGCGGGCGAAGCTCATTTCGTGGGTTACCATGATCATGGTCCGGCCTTCTTCAGCCAGGCCCTGGATCACTTTCAGCACTTCGCCCACCAACTCCGGGTCCAGTGCCGAGGTGGGTTCGTCGAACAGCATCACCTCCGGCTCCATTGCCAGCGCACGGGCAATGGCCACCCGCTGTTGCTGGCCGCCGGAGAGGAACGCCGGGTACTGCTCGGCGACCCGCGCCGGCAGGCCGACCTTGTCGAGGTAACGTCGGGCACGGTCGTCGGCTTCCTGCTTGCTCACCCCCAGCACCCGGCGCGGTGCCATGGTGATGTTTTCCAGCACGGTCATGTGGCTCCACAGGTTGAAGTGCTGGAACACCATGGCCAGGCGCGTGCGGATACGTTGCAGTTCGTCGGCGTCGGCCACGTGCATGCCGTGGCGGTCCTTGATCATCTGGATCGACTGACCGTCCAGGGTCATGGCGCCATCGTTGGGTTGTTCCAGGAAATTGATGCAGCGCAGGAAGGTACTCTTGCCCGAGCCGCTGGCGCCGATGAGACTGATGACGTCGCCGGTCTTGGCCTTGAGCGAAACGCCCTTGAGCACTTCATGTTCGCCATAGCTTTTATGCAGGCCTTCGATGGTCAGTTTGTACATGGAGCATGCATCCTCAAGGCGAAAGTAGGTAGCCGCTGCGGTAGGCCTCGGTGCCGGCGACATGGGCGATCACCATGCCGGCCGTGGCCATGCGGCGCAGCGAACGGGCGTACAGCAGCCCGGCGTTACGGCAATGGACGGGGGTGACGGTATCGTTGACCGGGTCGATGATTTCCGCGATCAGTTGACCCGCCTCCAGGTACTCACCGGGCAAGGCGCTGTAGACCAGCAACCCGCCCACGGGTGTCGCCACCGGCTCGACCGCGGCCAGCGGCGTGGCCGGGTAGGGCAGCTCGGGCATGGGCATCGGTTCGCCGTCGATGGCGCCGAAGCGGATCATGTACTCGATCAAGGCCTGGCAATCGAGGCTCGCCAAGCCGTGGTTGACGTCGCCCTGGCCGCGCAACTCCACGGTGACCGAAAAGCTGCCCAGGGGAATCTCGAAGCGGTCGCCGAAGCGTTCCTTGAGCTGCCACCAGAGCAGGGTGAAGCACTCATCGAACGACTGGCCGCCCGAATCGGTTGCCAGCAGGCTGGCTTCGGCACCGATGTAGCGGGCCAGCGGCTCGACCTGGGGCCAGGCTTCGGGCGTGGTGTAGAGGTGGGCCACGGCTTCGAAGTCGCAATGCAGGTCCAGCACCATGTCGGCGTCGCAGGCCAGTCGCTGCAGGGCCAGGCGCAGGGATTGCAATTGCGTGCCTGGGGTTTGCCGGGCGAGGGCATCGCGCAAGCTGGTGCGGATCAGCATCAGGTTGTGCTGCGGATCGTCGGTGAGCAGGTCCTGGATCTCGTTGCCGATCTCCTCGCTCAGGTCGACGAAGCGGCGGTTGAAGTTCTGCCCGCTCTCGGTTTCGTAGCGGCCCAGGGGCACGTCCATCAGCACTTGTTCGAGGCCGATGGGGTTGGCGACGGGCACCAGCACGATCTCGTGCCGCAGGTGGCCCGACGCCTCGAGCTCGGCCAGGCGTTGCTTGAGATGCCAGGCGACCAGCATGCCCGGCAGTTCATCGGCGTGCAGGGACGCTTGGATGTAGATTTTGCCGACGGCTTTTTCCGGGCCGAAGTGGAAGCTGTGGATCTTGCGTGCGGTCCCCGGTACCGGGGCCAGCAGGTCATGGATCTGATGGCGCATGTGCGTGTGTGTCCTGGAACAAAAGCCTTAGTGGGTCGGCCCGAGGAAGGCCAGCCATCGGCGTTCGGCGAGGCGGAAGAGGCCTACCAGCGCAAAGGTGACGGTCAGGTAGATCAACGCGGCGATCCCGAACGACTGGAACGTCAGGAACGTCGCCGAGTTGGCATCCCGGGCGACTTTCAGCACGTCTGGAACGGTAGCGGTGAACGCCACGGTCGTCGAGTGCAGCATCAAGATGACTTCGTTGCTGTAGTACGGCAGCGAGCGGCGCAGGGCCGACGGCATGATCACGTAGGCATACAGTTTCCAACCGGTCAGGCCATAGGCCTTGGCCGCTTCCACTTCGCCGTGGTTCATGCTGCGAATCGCCCCGGCGAAAATTTCCGTGGTGTAGGCGCAGGTGTTCAAGGCGAAGGCCAGGATCGTGCAGTTCATCGCGTCGCGAAAGAAGCTGTCGAGCATGGGTTGGGCGCGCACCGCCTCGATGCTGTAGATGCCGGTGTAGCAGATCAGCAGTTGGATATAGAGCGGCGTGCCCCGGAACAGGTAGGTGTAGAACTGCACGGGCCAGCGGACGTAGAACTTGGGGGAAACCCGGGCGATGGACAGCGGGATCGACACCACGAAGCCGATCAGCAGCGAGGCGCTAAGCAGCCATAGGGTCATCGCCAGGCCGGTGATATTGACGCCATCGCTGTAGAGAAACGGCCGCCAGTATTCTTGCAGGAGTTCGATCATCGCACCGCCTCCCGGGCTCCGGCGGCGTAGCGGCGTTCAAGCCAGCGCAGGATGAAGTTGGACGCGCTGGTGATCAGCAGGTAGATCAATGCCGCCAGCACCAGGAAGTAAAACAGCTGGTAGGTGCTCTTGCCCGCGTCCTGGGCCGCCTTGACCAGGTCGGCCAGGCCGATGATCGACACCAGCGCGGTGGCCTTGAGCATCACCATCCAGTTGTTGCCGATGCCCGGCAAGGCAAAGCGCATCATTTGTGGAAAGACGACGTAGCGAAAGCGCTGGCCACGCTTGAGGCCATAAGCCGTGGCGGCTTCGACCTGGCCGCGGGGGACCGCGAGGATCGCGCCGCGAAAGGTTTCGGTGAAGTACGCGCCATAGATGAAGCCGAGGGTAATCACCCCGGCGCCGAATGGGTTGATCTCGATGTATTCCCATTCCATGAAGTCGGTAAACGAGGTCAGCCAGGTTTGCAGGCTGTAGAAGATCAGCAGCATCAGCACCAGGTCCGGCACGCCGCGGATCAGCGTGGTGTAGAGCTGGGCGGGGATTCGCAGCAGTTTGACGCGGGACAGCTTGGCGCTGGCGCCCAGCAGGCCGAGCAGGACGCTCAGCAACAAGGACAGGGCCGACAGCTTGATGGTCATCCAGGTGCCTTGCATCAGCAGCGGGCCAAAGCCCTGCAGGCTGAAGGCCGAGAGCCCCAGACTTTGTAGGAATTGTTCGAACATGGACGTTGCCTTTGGCAGAAAAAAGACGCCCACCCGAGATCGGGTGGGCGCCGCGCATTATTTGCCGCTGTACAGATTCAGATCGCCAAAGTGTTTTTTCTGGATCTCGGCGTATTTGCCGTCGTCGTGTAACGCTTTGATACCTTTATCCAAAAGGGCCTTCAGCTCTTTGTTACCTTTCTTGATACCGATGGCGGTCTTGGATGGCAGCAGTTCGCTGTCCACTGGCTTGCTGACTTCGTAGCCTTCACCTTTTGGCGACTTCAGGAACCCCAGCTCAGCTTGGAGCATGTCCTGGATCGCGGCGTCGAGGCGGCCCGAGGTCAGGTCGGCGTAGACCTGGTCCTGGTTCTGATAGGCCTGGGTCTTGACGCCGGCCTTGTCCAGCACGGCCTTGGCGTAGGCTTCCTGGATGGTACCTTGCTCGTAGCCGACGGTCTTGCCTTTGAGCGAGGCAACGTCTTCGCTCAGGCCCGAGCCCTTCTTGAAGACATAGGCCGTTGGGCCGGAGAACAGCTCGCTGGAGAAGTCGATAGCCTTTTCACGGGCCGGGGTCACGGTCATGGAGGAGATCACGCCGTCGAATTTATTGGCCTTCAAGCCCGGGATCATGCCGTCGAAATCGCTTTCGACCCATTTGCATTTGACCTTCAGTTCTTCGCAGATCGCATTGCCCAGGTCGATGTCGAAACCCACCAGGCTGCCGTCGGCGGCCTTGGACTCGAACGGAGCGTAGGAAGGGTCGACACCAAAACGCAGTTCCTTGTATTCCTTGGCCGTGGCAACGCCAGCGGCCATGCACAACGCCAGTGCAGAAAGGGTCAGCAGTGCTTTTTTCATTATTGAGTCCCTAAAACCAATTTGAGCGCTTGTGGCGCGTAAGATTGTTACCGGTGAAGGTCTGAACGGTATGACGGCATAAAGGTAGCAATTTCCGCACCATAGTGCCGAACAGGTGTTTTAAAAGCACGGGTGGCGGAAGACGGAACGCGATGGTGCGCGAGGCTGAGCGTACATCAAAAAGCGCACCGGGATGGAGCGTGCTGTTCGTTGGCCCCGCGCTTTTGTGGCGAGGGAGCTTGCTCCCGCTGGAGGCGCAGCCTCCCCTTGCGGTGTGACATACAGAACCAGAGGGCCGCTTCGCGCTGGAGCGCCAGCCCGGCCCAGCGGGAGCAAGCTCCCTCGCCACAGAGGGAGCGGTGTTATTTCAGGAGGTCCTGGAGCGTTGCCAATGTGTCGGCTTCGTCGACGCTCTTGTCCTGGCGCCAGCGCAGCATCCGCGGAAAACGCACGGCGATCCCGCTCTTGTGGCGCTTGGACAGGGCGATCCCCTCGAAGCCCAGTTCGAACACCAGGGTGGGCGTGACGCTGCTCACCGGGCCGAACTTTTCCACGGTGGTCTTGCGCACGATGCTGTCGACCTGGCGCATCTCGGCATCGGTCAGGCCCGAATAAGCCTTGGCGAACGGCACGAGGGTGCGTTCGCGACTGCCCGGCGGGTTGTCCCACACGGCGAAGGTGTAGTCGCTGTACAGGCTGGCGCGCCGACCGTGGCCGCGCTGGGCGTAGATCAGCACCGCGTCGACGCTGAACGGGTCGATCTTCCATTTCCACCACACGCCCATGTCCTTGGTCCGGCCAACGCCGTACAGCGCGTTGCGGGCCTTGAGCATCATCCCTTCGACACCGAGGCTGCGAGAGGCTTCGCGCTGCCGGGCGAGGTCGAGCCAGTCCTGGCCGGTGACGATGGGTGAGGGCAACAACACCGGGCTGTGGATACGGGCGATCAGCGCCTCCAGTTGTTCGCGCCGCTCGGCTTGGGGGCGGCTGCGCCAGTCCTCGCCTTGCCATTCCAGCAGGTCGTAGGCCATCACCACCACGGGGGCGTCGTCGAGGATTTTCTTGCCCAGGGTCTTGCGCCCGATGCGCTGCTGCAACAGGGCGAAGGGCTGCACTGCCGGTTGCAGCGGTGCGTCGGGGTCGAAGGCGTCCTCGGTGACTGACTGCGGGGCTTTCCAAACCACGATTTCACCATCGATCACCGTGCCGTCAGGCAGCGCCTGGGCCAATGAGTGCAATTCCGGAAAACGTTCAGTGACCAAGTCCTCGCCTCGGGACCAGACCCACAAATGGTCGTCGCGCTTGATCACCTGGGCGCGGATTCCATCCCATTTCCACTCCACCTGCCAGTCACTGGCGGGCCCCAGCAACGCGTCGAATTGCTCCACGGGCGCGGACAACCCATGGGCCAGGAAAAACGGATAAGGCTGGCCGCCGCGCTGGGCATGTTCATCGTCGGATTCGGCTGCGATCAGCTTGAGGTAGCTGGCCGCCGTGGGGCGATGGGACAGATCGGTGTAGCCCACCAGTCGCTGGGCCACCCGTTTGCTGTCCAGCCCGGCCATGCTCGCCAGGGCCCGGGTCACCAGGAGCTTGGACACGCCGACGCGGAAACTGCCGGTGATGAGTTTGATGCAGAGCATCAGGCTCGCTCGGTCGAGCTGCGCCCATAGCGCCGGAAGCCGTTCAGCCAGGACTTCAGGCGATTCACCGCGCAACGGCAGCAGTTTCTCCTCGACCCACAGCGCCAGGCCTTCATCGGAGCTGTGGGGCGATTCAGGCAAGACTAACGAAATGGTTTCGGCCAGGTCGCCCACGGCCTGATAACTTTCCTCGAACAGCCAGAGCGACAACCCGCAGACCTGGGCCGCCAAATCCCGGAGGATTTTTACCGGCACCAACTGCCGCGGACGCCCACCGGAGAGGAAATACACGGCCCAGGCGGCATCTTCCGGCGGTGCCTTGCTGAAGTAATCTTGCATGGCGGCAAGCTTGGCGTTGCTGGACGTGGTGGCGTCCAGTTCGGCGTACAGCTCGGCGAAGGCTTTCATGACGCCGCCTCGCCGCTCTCGACCGCCGTGGCGAGGTCTTCCTCATCGTCGCCGTACTCCGTGGTGAACCCCTGGGCGTCGAGGCCTTGCTCGCAGAGGTGGCGCACCAACACGGCGACCGACCCGTGGGTGACCATGACCCGCTCGGCGCCGGTCTGTTCAATGGCCCAGAGCAGGCCAGGCCAGTCGGCGTGATCGGACAGCACGAAACCCCGGTCCACGCCGCGTCGCCGACGCGTACCGCGCAGGCGCATCCAGCCACTGGCGAAGGCGTCGCTGTAGTCGCCGAAGCGGCGCATCCAGCTGCTGCCACCGGCAGAGGGCGGGGCGATGACCAGCGCCTGGCCCATGATTGGATCGTTCTTTTTGAAATCGCCGGCGTAGAGCGTCGGTGGCAAGTGAACGCCTGCCTCGCGATAGACCCGGTTCAGCGGTTCCACCGCGCCGTGGGCGAGGATCGGTCCGAGGCTTTCATCGATACCGTGAAGAATCCGCTGGGCCTTGCCGAAGGAATAACAGAACAACACGCTGGCCCGGCCGGCGGCAATGTTTGCGCGCCACCACTGGTTGATCTCCTCGAAGACCTGCGCCTGGGGTTGCCAACGATAGATCGGCAGGCCGAAGGTCGATTCGGTGATGAAGGTATGGCACTTCACCGGTTCGAACGGCGCGCAGGTGCCGTCAGGCTCGACTTTGTAGTCCCCCGACGCCACCCAGACCTCGCCTTGGTACTCCAGCCGCACCTGGGCCGAGCCCAGGACGTGGCCGGCGGGGTGGAAACTCAAGGTTACGCCGTGGTGTTGCAGGCGTTCGCCGTAGGGCAGGGTTTGCAGGTTGATGTCCTGGCCCAGGCGGGAACGCAGAATGCCTTCGCCAGGTGCCGCCGCCAGGTAGTGTTGGTTGCCGCTGCGGGCATGGTCGCCGTGGGCGTGGGTGATGACCGAGCGTTCCACCGCGCGCCACGGGTCGATGTAGAAATCCCCGGGCGGGCAGTACAAGCCTTCGGGGCGGGCAATGACAAGATCCATGCAGTCACCGGAGCGATGGGCTTGTCAGGTAGAGGCGAGGGCGGGGGGAGAAGTTCTATCGGGTTTTCGGGGTGGATGGACGGGCGCCATCGCGAGCAAGCTCGCGATGGCTTCAGTCCAGACAACGCAGGACCTGTGGCGAGGGAGCTTACTCCCGCTCGGCTGCGCAGCAGTCGTAAACCGGTTGATGCGGTCTGCTTGTAGACATGCAGGGGGCTGCTTCGCAGCCCAGCGGGAGCAAGCTCCCTCGCCACAAATCCTGTCTCCAGGCCCGGGGTTGCAGTTACTTGCCAGGCACCAGGGTCAACCGCGTCTTGCCGTAGGCTCGATCGAAGTTCTGCGATTGCAGCGGCAAATTCTGGTATTGCCCCTTGATCCATGGATCGATGCCATTGGCATAGTGCGGGCTGACCGGGTTGCCGGACTGGCCGGTGCCGTCCTGGATCATCAACGGTTCAGGCTGGCTGAAGTCGACGATAAAGCGCATGGAAGGCGCCAGGGTGGTGGTGAAATCCTGCCCCCAGGCAAACGCCGCCGTGTTGAGCGTGGTGCCGTCTCCACCGGCCGGCAGCGGGCCGCGTACGATCTGGCCGTTGCTGTTTTTCCACGTATAACGATGCAACTGGCCCCACTGCCAAGCCTTGTGGTCACCGCCCAACTGGCTATCACCGGCACTGATGGTGGCGGCCAGGCTGCGGGCGAGGATGACGGCCTTGTCTTCTTTCTGCGGTGTGCGCACATCGTCCCAGAATGGGCTGTCTTCGCGCCCCAGTAGATGATCGGCCTGGGCCGAGTAGGACAATTGGCCGTTGGCGACCAGCGCCTGCCACGCCACGCTGCTGTCCGGGCCCAGCTCGTCGAGGAAAATCTGCTTCATGCTTTCCTGCAGGAACAGCCCATAGATCGCCGCGTCGGCGGAAGTCGGGCTGAGCCGGCCATCGAATGCCATCAAGCGGGTATAGGCTTCGCGGGCTTTGGCCCGGTCAGCCACCGGCAAGGCTTCGATCGCCTGTTTGAGCGGCTGGGTCATGCCCGGGGCTTCGAAGACGCGTTTGAGCTTGGCCGCGAACGTCGTGCTCTGGTCGTATTGCATGGCGGTGAGGCTGCGGGTGTCGTGCTTGCCCGCGCTGGCCAATTCGGCCATGCGTTCGCCACGCTCCGGTGCGCCCCAGGAATTGGACAACTGCATGCCGTAGCCATGGGGAATGACCCGTTGGTTGGCGGTGCCGAGCCAGCCCTGGGCCGGGTCTTGATCGTAGGGGTGCAGCATCGGGTCGGCGTAACCGTCCCAATCGTAGCGACCGTCCCAACCTGGCGATGGCAACAGGCCTTCGCCTTCGCGGCGGTTCGGGTAGCGACCGGTGACTTGCCAGCCGATATGGCTGGCGTCGGCAAAGACCAGGTTCACCGCCATGGCGCGGATCTCCCGGCTGGCATCGGAGGCTTTCTCGACGTTCTGTGCCCGGGACAGGTCGAAGAAGGCATCCAGGGTCTTGTCGTCGCTGAAGCTGGGTGTCTGCAAGGCCAGGCCAAAGCCGCTGGCCATGGCCGGCCCCTGGGCGCTGTTGAGCAACGGGCCGTGGCGGGTCTCGAACACCGCTTCACGAATGGGTCGCTGGCCTTTGATGAAGTAGGTTTCGTTGCGCACGATCACCGGCTGCCATTTGCCGTTGATCTCGTAGGACAGGCTGTTGCCCTGGCGTCGGATTTTTTCCAGGAACAGGTCTTGGTTGTCTCCCAGCACGCTGGTCATGCTCCAGGCCACCTTGCCGTTGAATCCGGCCAGGATCATTGGGATGCCCGCCACGGAAACCCCGGCCGCCTGGTACTTGGGAGCGCGGATCTGTACGGGACTCCACAGTCCCGGCATGCCCAGCGGCCCATGGCTGTCGCTGGCCAACAAGCTCTTGCCGCTGCGGCTGCGTTGCGGCGCGATGGCCCAGTTGCTTGCAGACGCAGCGCCCAACAGATTCAGCCCGGCCAACTGGCCGGTGGCCTTGCTGATTTCGTTCAGGCCTGGGATCTGGCCGTTGAGGCGCAGGCCCTGGAGCTTGTCGGCCTCGGTCACGGGCAGTTGCTCGTCCGGATAGGATGGGCTCAGCCAGGCGAGCTTGTCGTTGTTGACGGTCTGGGCCAGCACGAGGCTGGCGATTTCTTCCGGCAGGTTGGCTGACTGGCTGAAATTCAGCAGGCAGAACATCAGCGCCGAATCTTCCGGCTTCCAGTATTCGGGCTTGTAGCCAATGGCGGCCAGGTCCGTCGGCAGCTTGTCACGATAGCGGAACAGGTAGGCGTTGACGCCGCGGGCATAGACTTCAAAGAAGCGCTTGAGCCGTGGCGAAGACGCCTTGTACAGCTCGTCGGCGTTTTTCTTCAGGTTGACGGCGCGCATGTAGCGGTCGACGTCCAGCCGTTCGGCGCCGGACATCTCTGCCAACCGCCCCTGGGCCAGCAGGCGCAGGGTGACCATCTGGGCAACGCGGTCGCTGGCGTGGACGTAGCCGAGGGTGAACAGGGCGTCATGGAAGCTGTTGCTTTCGATCAGCGGCATGCCTGTTGCATTGCGCCGGACCGAGACGTTCTGCGCCAGCCCCTTGAGCGGCTGCACGCCGGAAGTCGGCGGGACAGTGTCCTGGGCATTCCAGGTCTGGCATCCGCTCAAACCGAGCACACTGGCCACTGCGGCGGCAACGCCGAGCCGGGGGACGAGGGAAATAGAGGCTGGCGAGGCCATGGCAAAGCTCCTGCGGGAGGGGGTGGCACCAATAAAGGCGCTACGTTAGTGAGCGGGCGGGGGGCGCGCAAGCGGGGGCGAGGGTTATTTGTTGATTTAGCGATGAAAGCCCTGCTGTTCACTCAAGGACGACTGTGAACCTGTGGCGAGGGAGCTTGCTCCCGCTGGGCTGCGCAGCGGCCCCAAAACCATTCGACACGGTGCGTCAGGAAAAAACGGCTGGCAGGTTTTTACGGTTGCTGCGCAACCGAGCGGGAGCAAGCTCCCTCGCCACAAGTCAGCGCTTTTGCTCGAAGACTTGCCTGTTGGAAGAGGTGATGCTCAAGTGTGGAACATTCAATGACCAAGCAAGAGAAAACCGGCATGGAGCTACGGCACGACGCGGCGCTGATCCTCATCGATCAACAGAAAGGCATCCTCCACCCCAGGCTCGGCCCGCGCAACAACCCCGAGGCCGAGCTGCGCATGCTGGAATTGCTGGCTTTCTGGCGACACACGGCGCGGCCGGTGATTCACGTTCATCACTTGTCCCGTTCGCCGGACTCGGTGTTCTGGCCGGGGCAGTCGGGGGTGGAGGTCCAGCCGCGGTTCGAGCCGATGGCCGGGGAACGGCTGGTGCAAAAACAGGTGCCGGATGCGTTCAGTGGCACGCGCCTGGAGCAAGACCTGCGCGAAGCCGGTATCGGGCAACTGGTGATCGTCGGTGTGGCGACGCACAACTCGGTGGAGTCCACGGCCCGCACGGCCGGCAACCTGGGGTTCGACACTTGGGTGGTCGAGGACGCCTGCTTTACCTTCGACAAGACCGATTACTTCGACAATCCTCGTTCGGCGGCCGAGGTGCATGCCATGTCCCTGGGCAACTTGCACGGTGAGTATGCGACGGTGGTGGGTGTGAAGCGGATTCTGCAGGCGGGCTGATACATATGCAGTGAATGTACCGACCTCATCGCGAGCGAGCTCGCTCCCACATTGATTCTTCGGCGATCATTAAATATCGCCTCACCGCAAATCCCCTGTGGGAGCGAGCTTGCTCGCGATGACGGTCTAACGGGCGAAAAACTTCTTCGCCCTGCCCCTCAAGCTCCGTGGCATTTCTTGAATTTCTTGCCATTGCCGCACGGGCAAGGGTCGTTGCGACCGACATCCTTCAGGGCGTTGCGTACTGGCTCCTGGTGGGCGTGGCCGCAGTTCGGGCCGTGGACGTGGCCGTGGTCATGATCGTGGTGATGGTCGTGATCGTGGTTGCAATCAGGGCCGTGAACGTGGGGTTGCTGGGTCATCGGGGTTACTCCGCAATTAAATCGGCGGCGATTATCACGCCATTGCGCTCAAGGTGCACGTAGTGGGCAATGAATAATCCGGTTTCCAGCTCACCTTCCAGACGATAGGGGATCTGTTCCCGGGGTTTCTCCAGCAGCTTCACCACTTCCCGCACTTGCGGCCACAGGTTGGTGCGCACCGGCACCTTGAAGTAGGCGCTGTGCCTGGGGCGCACGGTGAACCAGTGTTCATGCTCACCTTCGGTCAGCAACAGCTCGCCCAGGTGGACACGGTAGGTCAGGCCACGAACGGTGAGGTCGCTGTCGCCGGGGTTGTCGACGCGAAAGTGCAGCATGAACCGCTGTTCCACCAGCCGGGCCCGGATCACCTCGACCTTGACCAGGTGCACCTGGGGCTCAGGGGCTTCATCACCTCGCCAGGAGGCACAGCCGCCGAACCCGAAGAGCAGCAGCAGGCAGGTGACGCGCAGCAAGAAGGATGGAAGGGTCATGTCCGTGCCTCTGGTTTATCCCCAGTCTAGCCCTATGGGCCGATGGACGGGCGTCGGACGTTTCCGAAAAATCAGCGGTTGAAGTAACCGGCGCAGCATTTCTTGAATTTGTACCCGCTGCCGCACGGACAATCGTCGTTGCGTCCCGTCTTCACCGGCACGGTCGGGTCGATGAAGTACCAGCGCCCGTCGTTCTGCACAAACGAGGACTGTTCCCGGTGGCTATGCTCGCCCTGGCCATCGTGCCAGCGCGCCGTGAACGTGACGAAGGCGTGTTCCGGTTTACCGCCGAACACTTCGCTGCTTTCCACCTCCAGCCCCAACCAGGTGCTGTTGGCGCTCCACTCGCTGATGGACTGGCGATCAAGGCCTTGCTGCTGGGCGGGCAGGGTGGTGGCAACCAGGTAATCCACCAGGCCCAGCACATAGGCGCTATAGCGCGAACGCATCAAGGCTTCGGCGCAGGGCGCCGGGTGGCCGTCGTGGTAGTGGCCGCAGCAGGCGTCCAGTGAATTGCCACTGCCGCAGGGGCAAATGGGTGATTGGGAGCTTGTGTTCACGGTTACCACCAATATTTTCCGAAGTTTTCCGGGTTGGCCCAGAAACGTGAGTTGAGCCAGTCGGGGACTTGTTTGTATTCAAGCAGATCGTAGGTGAACAGGGTCAGCACCTGATCGTCACGCTGGAATCGCTCACTGGCTTGCAGGGCCAGGGAGAAAAAGTCCGTCTCTTGCCAGCCGCAGGCAGTGAGGTCGGCCAGCACGGCGATGCGGCTGGCGTTGAGATTGCGGATGCCGCCCAGCAGGTTCAGACCCTCGCGCTTGGGCAAATGCTCCAGGCAATCGAGTGCCAGGGCCAGGTCAAAACGGCGCGCCGCGACGTCCGCCGGCAGCGCGCCGGGGCCGGCGTGGACCACTTCGGTGTCGGGGTGGGCCTGCTGGAAGGCTTCGAGTGCGGGAAAGCCGCTGGCACCGATCAGCAGCAGTGTTCGGGGGGCATAACGGTCAAGCACGGCCGCCAGGGCTTGCTGGGGCGTACGCGAAGAAATGGCAACGGTCATCGAAGTTCCTCAGTCAGAACCACCACGATAGCCTGCCCGGACATCATGGCCTAGAGCGGTTTGTCCCGGAATGTGCGCAAACGTCGTAAACACGGGGCGAAAACCCGCGATTGCTCAGGCTGGCGCAGATTCGAAGTCGGGTCTTTACTCCCCTGAATCGGCGCCAAGCCGATCCCTCAAGGAGAAACCCGATGAGCATAGTTCGGACAGCGTTACCCCTGGTTCTGCTAACCAGTGTGTTGACTGGTTGCGCAGGTTTGCAGAAAACCGACTGGCCGACCTGTGCGGCCGTCGGCGGAGCGATCGGCGCCGGATTGGGCGCCATAGAAAGCACTTCCTGGGCTGGCGGCGGCGCGTTGTACGTTGGCGGTATGGCGGCAGCTTATTGCTGGGTCAAGGGCGACGGCGACGAAGACGGCGATGGCGTGCCGGACAGCCGTGACAAATGCCCGGGCACACCGAAGGGCGTGCAGGTCGATGCCGACGGTTGCCCGCCGCCCGCACCGGCGCCGGTGGTCGAAGAAGCGGTCGTGGTCAAGGAAGAAACCATCGTGATCCGCGATGTGCACTTTGAGTTCAACAAAGCCACGCTGACCCCAGCCGACAAGGATGTACTGAGTACGGTCGCCACCCGCCTGAAGCAGGAAACGTCCACCGCGCAACTGCGTGTCACCGGCCACACCGACAGCGTTGGCAGCGATGCGTACAACCAGAAGCTGTCGCAGCGGCGAGCCGATTCGGTGGTGAAATACCTGGTCGAAAACGGCGTGCCGCAGTCCAGTTTTGTCTCGGTGTCCGGCGCCGGTGAGAGCCAGCCGGTGGCCGATAACAAGACCGCCGACGGCCGCGCGATGAACCGCCGCACGGAGATCAAGATAAACCGTTGAAACCCTTGGCATCCGCGGCTTGTAGAGTTGCGTATGCGGGTCTTTACTCCTGTGTGACCGGTATGGGCCGGTGACACAGGAGCCTTCACCATGAACGTTCTAATCAGGGCCGCCTTACCGGTGCTGCTGGCGAGCAGTCTGTTGTCCGGTTGCGCCACTCACAGCGACGGCAGCGCACCCCTCAATCAACGCACCTGGCCAATCTGTAGCCTGATCGGCGGCCTCGTCGGCGGCGGGTTGGGGGCCATTGAAAGCAGCGGTTGGGCCGCTGGTGGCGCCGCCTTGGGGCTGCTGGGCGGTGGCTTGATCTGCTACGCCCAGGATGGCGATGAAGACGATGACGGCGTGTTCGACCGCCGCGACCGTTGTCCCGATACCCCAGCCAATACACCGGTCGAGCATCACGGTTGCCCGGTGCCGCAATACCCGGCCAGCGCGCCACCGGTCGAACCGCAAGCGCCGGCTAGCGAGGTCATTACCCTCAACGACGCGGGCAAGGTGCTGTTCGATTTCGACAAATCCGATCTCACCGCAGAGGCTCGAAGCCAGCTCGATGGGCTGATGGGCAAGCTCAGCCATGCCAATGTCGCCAGCATCCGGGTGGTGGGCCATACCGACAGCGTCGGCAGCGATGCCTATAACCAAGGGCTGTCCGAACGTCGCGCCAGTAGCGTCGTGGAGTATTTGCTGACCCAGGGACTCGCCCCCGACAAACTCACCAGCGAAGGCAAGGGCGAAAGCGAGCCGGTGGCCGACAATGAGACCGACGAAGGGCGCGCGCAGAATCGCCGGGTCGAATTGCATCTCCAGCGCTGAACAGCGGGCCAGAGCTGCCGGATCGTCGGGAGGGCGATCCGGCCGGCCGGGGCTTGGGTTGGATTAAATTTGCCTGGCCCTCTGGCTTATCCGGCGCGCAAGCCGTTACTGTGCGCGCAAAGAATAATTCTCCATCAGGGGGGCGTATGAAGGTGTTTTGGGGGCTGGGGCGCTTGCTGACCCTGCTGTTCTGGCTGGTGGTGCTGGTCAATCTGGTCGTGCCGTTCGTCCATCCGCTGCATCTGCTGGTCAATTTCGCCGGTGCTTTTTTGCTGGTGCTGCATGTGCTGGAACTGCTGTTGTTCCGGGCCAGTTTCCGTGGCCGCGCCGCCCCCGGCCGTGACCGCCTCAGAGTGCTGCTGTTCGGCATCTTCCATCTGCAAACCCTCCCGACCGCGCCAGAGGCTTCCCATGCGTAAATTGTGTCTGCTTGCCGCACTTGTATGCCCGTGGGCTTCGGCCCAGGTGCTCCAGGTCGAAAGCCATTCGTTGATGCGCCTGCCCAACACCACCAGCACACTGACCCTGGAACGTCTGGAGGTGGCCGATTACGGCACGCTGCTGGTGCCGTCCAATGTCGCTGAACTGTCCATCGACCAATTGCACCTGGGGCGTGAAGCGCGGATCGCCATCGTGCCGGCGCAGCAGGCATTGGAAATGAAAGTGGCCCGGGCTGAATTGGCCGAGGGCAGCCAGATCACTTCACGGGGCGCACCGGGTACCTACACCAAGGCCGCGCGGCCGGGGCGCGATCTCAACCTGCGTTTCAAGGTGTTGAATGGGCCGTTGTTGTCGGTGGATGCCCGTGGCGGCACCGGTGCACCGGGTTTCGTGGGGCTCGACGGTGCCAATGGCCAGGCGCCGGGTTGCACCTGGGGCTCGGCCGGTCGCGGTGCCGACGGCAGCAGTGGCAGCGATGGCCAGCCGGGCGCCGCCGGTGCGCAGGTGCGCCTCGAACTGCCCCGGGCCTATCCTGCCGAGCAGATCAAGGTCACGGTGGATGGCGGTGCCGGTGGCCCGGCGGGACACGGCGGCAAGCCTGGGGCGGGCGGCAAGGCCAAGGGCTGCGTGGTCTATACCGCGGATGGCGGCAAGAGCGGTCGCCCTGGCGCCGACGGCCAGCCCGGGCCTGCCGGAGCGGCGGGGACGGTGACGGTGCAGCGGTTCTGAACCTGCCCCGAATCTAACCTGTGGGAGCGAGCCTGCTCGCGATGGGGGTGGATCAGTCGACCTTGCTATGACTGACACACCGCTATCGCGAGCAGGCTCGCTCCCACAGGTGCTGTGTCCAACTGGAGATTTCTTCAGAACATCGGCCGCGCCGCGCCAAGCGCCACCACCAGCAACCCGATCAGCAAATTGATCCCCACCAACCGCCGAATCTTGCCCAGTACCGCGGCACCCGCCGGCCAGTCCTGCGCCGTTACGGCGTTACGCAATGCCGGCAGTTGCAAGCCCTGGATGCGGATAAACAGTGCTGTCATCACTATGTACAGCCCCATCATTATCTGCACATAACGCGGCGCGGTTTCGAAGCCGGCGAAGCGCAGATGGATCAGGCCGACGCCGCTGATCGGCAAAAGCACCACCGCCACCCAGACCCAGACGAAAAAACGCTGAAACACTTCTACCCATAACTTGAGCCGGGTAGGGCCCTCAAGCGCCGTCATTGCGGCGGGTCGCAGGATCATCCAGGCGAAGAACATGCCGCCGACCCAGATCAGGGCCGCCAGTAAATGCAGGGTGTAGACGAGGGCAAAGGGTGTCATTGGGTTACTCCGTTCTGCGCAGGATTCATTAGCGGGGTATGATAGCCGCCGATCCGAACCACTGAAAATTTATCCAGCGTTTTTAGCGCCCGACCATCCATGATCAGCACCGAACTCAAAACCACGATCCAGGGCGCCTATTCGCGTTTTCTCGAAGCCAAGAGCCTCAAGCCGCGATATGGCCAGCGCCTGATGATTGCCGAAGTGGCAAAAGTCCTGGGTGACATCGACACCGACGACGAAGGCCGGCGCAGCGGCGAGCCTGCCATCGTGGCGGTGGAGGCCGGCACCGGTACCGGCAAGACCGTGGCCTACAGCCTGGCGGCGATTCCGACTGCCAAGGCCGCTGGCAAACGCCTGGTGATCGCCACGGCCACCGTCGCCCTGCAGGAGCAGATTGTCTACAAGGACCTGCCCGACCTGATGCGCAACAGCGGGCTGAACTTCACGTTCGCCCTGGCCAAGGGCCGCGGGCGCTACATGTGCCTGTCCAAGCTCGACATGTTGCTCCAGGAAGGCCACGCCCAGACCGCCACGGCCCAGTTGTTCGAAGAAGAAGGTTTCAAGATCGAGGTGGATGAAGCCAGCCAGAAGCTGTTTACCAGCATGATCGAAAAGCTGGCCGGCAATAAATGGGACGGCGACCGCGACAGCTGGTCCACGGCCCTGGAAGACGCCGACTGGTCTCGCCTGACGACCGACCATAGCCAGTGCACCAACCGCCATTGCCCGAACTTCGGCCAGTGCGCCTTCTACAAGGCCCGGGAAGGCATGGGCAAGGTCGACGTCATCGTCACCAACCACGACATGGTCCTGGCCGACCTGGCCCTGGGCGGCGGTGCGGTGCTGCCGGACCCGCGCGACACGATCTACGTGTTCGACGAAGGCCATCATCTGCCGGACAAGGCCATCGGCCATTTCGCCCATTACACCCGGCTGCGCTCCACCGCCGATTGGCTGGAAACCACCGCCAAGAACCTCACCAAGCTCTTGGCCCAGCATCCATTGCCGGGCGACCTGGGCAAGTTCATCGAGCAAGTGCCGGAGCTGGCGCGGGAAATCAAGACGAACCAGCAGTTCATGTTCACCGCGTGCGAGCAAGTGGCCGATTTCAAGCCCGGCGAAGACGTCGAGGGCCGCGAGCGGCCACGCCACCGGTTTGTCGGCGGGGTGATTCCTGAGCACATGCGCGAAATGGGCATCGAGCTCAAGAAAGGTTTCGCGCGCCTGACGGATCTGTTCACGCGGCTGACCGACCTGCTCAAGGAGGGCATGGATGGCGAGGTCAACATTGGTATCGCCAGTAACCAGGCCGAGGAGTGGTATCCGCTGTTCGGCAGCCTGCTGTCCCGCTCCCAAGGCAACTGGGAGCTGTGGACGGCCTTCACCGCCGAAGACCCGGAAGACAACCCGCCGATGGCGCGGTGGCTGACCCTGGCCGAAAGCGGTTCGCTGTTCGACATCGAGGTCAATGCCAGCCCGATCCTGGCGGCGGAAATGCTGCGGCGCAACCTGTGGAACGTGGCCTACGGCGCGCTGGTGACCTCCGCCACCCTGACCGCCCTCGGCACGTTCGACCGCTTCCGCATGCGCGCCGGCCTGCCGAAGAAGGCCGTGACCGCCGTGGTGCCAAGCCCCTTCCATCACGCCGACGCCGGTGTGCTGCGGGTGCCGGACCTCAAGGCCGACCCACGGGATGCGGCCGGCCATACCGCGGCGATCATCCGCGACCTGCCAGAATTGGTGGAAGGCTCACGGGGCACCCTGGTGCTGTTTTCCTCGCGCAAGCAGATGCAGGACGTATTCGATGGCCTGGACCGTGACTGGCGCAAGCAGGTGTTCATCCAGGGCAACCTGTCGAAGCAGGAAACCCTGAACAAGCACAAGGCACGAGTCGACGGTGGCGATTCCAGCGTGTTGTTCGGCCTGGCGAGCTTCGCTGAAGGCGTGGACTTGCCCGGTGCCTATTGCGAGCACGTGGTGATCGCCAAGATCCCCTTCTCGGTTCCCGACGATCCGGTAGAGGCAGCGCTGGCCGAGTGGATCGAAGCCCGCGGTGGCAATCCATTCATGGAAATCTCCGTGCCGGACGCTTCGCTGAAGCTGGTCCAGGCATGTGGCCGCTTGCTGCGCACCGAAGAAGACCGCGGCACCATCACCTTGCTCGACCGCAGGTTGGTGACCCAGCGCTATGGCAAGGCGATCCTCAATGCATTGCCGCCGTTTCGGCGGGAGATTTCCTGATACGTGTTGCTGTGGCAAGGGCGCTTTTGTGGCAAATGGACGCTTTTGTGGCGAGGGAGCTTGCTCCCGCTGGGGTCTGTAGGAGCTGCCGAAGGCTGCGATCTTTTGATTTTTGTCTTTCGCTTGAGATTTAAGTGTCTGGGGAAAGATCGCAGCCTCGTTTCACTCGGCAGCTCCTACACAGCTCCTACCACGCACCCCAGCGGGAGCAAGCTCCCTCGCCACAAAGGCCAGAACCAGTCCGGTCAGCCGTCTTGCGGCGGTTCCCAAAAGCCTGAATGGCTGAAACAATGCCAGCCACCTTAAAAGTGTTTGTTTCAAGGGAGTTACGGGTGCAAATTCAAGGCCATTACGAGCTTCAGTTCGAAGCGGTGCGTGAAGCGTTCGCGGCATTGTTCGATGACCCCCAGGAGCGCGGCGCGGCGTTGTGCATCCAGGTGGGGGGCCGTACGGTGATCGACCTGTGGGCCGGTACCGCCGACAAGGATGGCCATGAAGCCTGGCACAGCGACACCATCGCCAACCTGTTCTCCTGCACCAAGACGTTCACCGCCGTCACCGCCTTGCAACTGGTGGCCGAAGGCAAGTTGCAACTGGACGCCCCGGTGGCCCGCTATTGGCCTGAGTTCGCGGTGGCGGGCAAAGCTGGCATTACCCTGCGCCAACTGCTCTGCCATCAGGCCGGGCTTCCGGCGTTGCGTGAGCTATTGCCGCCCGAAGCGCTGTATGACTGGCAAACCATGGTTGACGCCCTGGCGGCCGAAACGCCTTGGTGGACGCCGGGCGAGGGCCACGGTTATGCCGCGATCACTTACGGCTGGCTGGTAGGCGAGCTGTTGCGCCGGGCCGACGGGCGAGGCCCGGGGGAGTCCATCGTGGCCCGCGTCGCCAAGCCGTTGGGCCTGGATTTTCACGTGGGCCTGGCCGACGAGGAATTTCATCGCGTGGCCCACATCGCCCGTGGCAAAGGCAACGTCGGCGATGCGGCGGCCCAGCGCCTGTTGCAGGTGACGATGCGCGAGCCCACGGCCATGACCACCCGGGCGTTTATCAATCCGCCGTCGATCATGACCAGCACCAACAAACCGGAATGGCGACGCATGCAGCAACCGGCGGCCAACGGCCACGGCAATGCCCGTAGCCTGGCCGGGTTCTACGCGGGACTGCTCGATGGCAGCCTGCTGGAAGGTGAAATGCTCGACGAACTGACTCGCCAGCACAGCCTCGGCGAGGATAAGACGTTGTTGACCCAGACCCGTTTCGGCCTGGGCTGCATGCTTGACCAGCCGGAGGTGCCGAATGCGACCTACGGCCTCGGCCCGCGGGCGTTCGGTCATCCGGGGGCAGGGGGCTCCATCGGGTTTGCCGATCCCGAACATGATGTCGCGTTCGGCTTCGTGACCAACACGCTTGGACCTTACGTGTTGATGGACCCACGCGCGCAGAACCTTGCGCGGGTGCTTGCCACTTGTCTATAAAACGCCATTGAAGGCCATGGACACCGGAACCTCGTGTCCTTTTCAGTTTCCAAGCGTCTGTTTATGCGGCCAAAACATGGCCTTGTTTTTCATCTAGATCATTTTGTGGATATCCAATGTCATCGAATAAAACCCTCGCTCTGGCGCTGTGCTTCGCTATCACCGGTTGCGCACAAACCCCACAAAATGATGCCGAGGGCAGCAGTGGCTGGTGGCCATTCGGTTCTTCCGACAAGGTAGCGGCCAAGGAAGCGGCGCCCGTGGCGCCCCTGAAGCCGGCCGCCGTCGCACCGCAAGCCAAGGCTGAGGGCGCCAGCCATTGGTGGTGGCCGTTCTCTTCCGAGGAAACCGCCGCAGACGCCGCCAGAAAAGCCGAAGCAAAGGCTGAAGCCAAGCCTGAGGCCAAGGCGCCAACAGCGGTTGCCAAGGCCGAAGCCGAAAGCAACGGCAAGTGGTGGTGGCCGTTCGGCGGCAAGGATCAGGAAACCGCCAAGGCGGTGCCGATGCCCGATCCGAAAGTTACCCAGGCCTGGCTCGACGACTACGAGCCGAAGCTGCGCACCGCCATCAAGGACAGCAAGCTCGAACTTGAGCGCCGTGACAACGTGCTGGTGGTCACCGCGCCTGTGGACGGCTCGTTCAACCCGGATCGCCCGGCCATGCTGTTGCCTGTGACGCTCGGCCCGTTCACCCGCGTGGCGAAGATCCTCGAGGCCGATCCGAAGACCGCCGTGCTGATTCTCGGCCATGCCGATACCTCGGGCGCCGCCCCGGCCAACCTCAAGCTCAGCCAGGAGCGTGCCCAGTCCGTGGCGGCGATTTTCCGCCTCAGCGGCCTGCAACGCGATCGCCTGATGCTGCGCGGCATGGGCGCAGTGGCGCCACGTGCGGCCAACGACAGCGTCGAGGGTCGCGCCTTGAACCGTCGTGTGGAACTGCTGGTCACGCCGGCCAACACCATGGTTGCGCTGCTGAGCAAATACAACATGCCGGCGCCGGCCCCGGTGACCATGGTAGCCGCCCAGGATGTGAAACCTGCGGCCCCGGCCCCTGCGCCTGCGGCTAAAAAAGCGGTGGCTTCGACCAAGAAAGCCTCGGCCAAGAAAGCCTCGGCCAAGAAAGCGCCGGCCAAAAAAGCCGCGGCCAAGGCGCCTGCAAAGAAAGCCCCGGCCAAGCCCGCCACCCCGGCGAAGAAACCCCAACCGGCCAAAGCCGCCACCGATACCAAGAAAGTCGCGGCCGCCGAGACTCCGAAGCAGTGATGGGCTAACCATAAGGAATGCGCCATGACCCAACCGCTGGCTGATATGCGCCGCGACTACACCCGCGACGGCTTGACCGAGGCACAGGCCCCGGCCGAGCCGTTTGCATTGTTCCACCAATGGTTCGCTGACGCGGTGAAAACCGAACAGGCCCCGGTGGAGGCCAACGCCATGACCCTGGCGACGGTGGATGCAGACGGGCGCCCGCATTGCCGGATCCTGCTGCTCAAGGGGCTGGATGCCCTGGGCTTTACGTTCTTCACCAACTACGACAGCGCCAAGGGCCAACAACTGGCCGCGAATCCATTCGCGGCCATGACGTTTTTCTGGCCGGCCCTGGAACGCCAGGTGCGCATCGAAGGCAAAGTGGTCAAGGTCACGGCGCAAGAGTCGGACGCCTATTACCAGGTTCGCCCGCTGGGCAGCCGTCTCGGCGCCTGGGCTTCACCCCAGAGCCGGGTGATTTCAGGGCGCGCGGAGTTGGACGATTTGCTCAAGGCTACCGAGCAACGTTTCAGTGACAGCCAACCCCATTGCCCGGAGCATTGGGGCGGTTACCGCTTGCTGCCCGAGCGCATCGAGTTCTGGCAGGGCCGCCCGAGCCGCCTGCATGATCGCCTCAACTACCGCCTGCAAGGGGCGAACTGGACTCGCGAGCGCCTGGCGCCTTAGGCGGATAACCTGCCGCAGCGGTTTGCAACCATTGCGGCAGGTCTCGGCGCTTGATGCCTTGCTCCCGGGCGCGGGCCAATTGTTGCAGCATATAGGTCTTTTTCTGCTCGTCCTGCCCCGCCAACGACAGCGCCAGGTCGCGGTCCATCCAGCGTTTGATCCGCACGTACAGCCACCCGTGGAAGTACAGGCCGGCCACGGTGGTCACGACGATAATGAAATAATCCATGAAAAAATCCCTGGGTTGATGACGCAGGTTTCGTAAATTGGCGCTACTGTTTGGTGAATTTTTCCGGTGCGCCTGTATCCCACCTGAATGAAAACAATTTTATCCCGGCAAGGCCGTGACAGGCGTCAAGCCGGGGAGTTTAATGAATCCCTGTCTTTTGGAGTTGATGCTATGCGTAAGTCTGTTTTGCTGGTTGCTTCCTTTTCCACGATGGCGATGTTGCTCACTGGCTGTCAGTCGAGCCTGACCGGTGACTCCTACTCCCGTGACGAAGCGCGTCGCGTGCAGACGATTCGCATGGGGACCATCGAGTCCCTGCGTCCGGTCAAGATCGAAGGCACCAAGACCCCGATCGGCGGTGCGGCGGGTGCCGTGGTCGGTGGTGTGGGCGGCAGCGCCATTGGTGGTGGCCGTGGCAGCATCGTCGCTGCTGTGATCGGTGCCGTGGCCGGTGGCCTGATCGGTTCCGCCACTGAAGAAGGCCTGACCCGTACCCAGGGTGTGGAAATCACTGTGCGTGAAGATGACGGCAGTATGCGTGCCTATGTGCAGCAGGTTCAGGAGAACGAGGTGTTCCGTGTGGGTGAGCGGGTTCGTATTTCCACTGTGGATGGCACGAGTCGCGTATCGCACTAAGCGGAGTCAGGTCAGAAAAAACGGCGCTCATTCCTGGGAGGGAAGGCGCCGTTTTTTTATGGTTTTGTTTTGAGTGGTGGTGTGTATATCCGTTGCTGCGGTAACGGCGGCTTAGGGTTTCGCCTTACGGCGGGTCGCTTTTTTCAGACGCCACGAAGGCAGCGTGGTTAACGGGGCGCCCCAGATCAAAATCAAAAGCCGAGCGAGGCGGCCTTATAGCCGACCTGGTTCATGCTGGTGACCGCGTTCCTCCTGTGGGAGCGGGCTTGCTCGCGAAGGCGATGTCACAGTCGATGAAGATGCTGGATGGGCTGGCCTCTTCGCGAGCAAGCTCGCTCCCACAGTGGTTCTGTGTCGGACATGAGTTTTGTATTCACCGCAGATCCAGTGTGGGAGCGAGCTTGCTCGCGATAGCGGTGGCTCAGCCATATAAGTGCCGGCCTATGCCCCGCTTGCTCTTGCTCTTGCTCTTGCTTTGGATCTTGATTTTGATCTGGGCGCCCCGTTAAACCACGCTGGCCGAACGCAGGCATTGCGCAGTGGGCAACCCGGCATGGATGCCGGGTTAGCCGCGCTGGGCCATGGATGGCCCTTCGCGGCGGCCCACGGAGCAATGCCGGAGTGAGGGCACACCGAGCCTAGGCGAGGTGCCGAGTGGTGGGGCAAAGCGCTTTTGGTTACTTTTGGCGCTTTTCCAAAAGTGACCCGCTGTAAAAGCGGAACCGCCAGTGGCCGTTACCGCAGCAACGGATATACACACCGTCCGGAATGGCTTTAAAAAAGCTAGATCAGCTTGGCAATGCAGGCTTACGACTAGCCGCCGCCGTCACCGCATACCCCAACAACGCCGCCAGAATCGAACCCGTAAGAATCCCCATCCGATCCATGCCGGCGTAGTCACTCACACCCGGCTCGAACGCGAGGGAGCCAACGAACAGGCTCATGGTAAAGCCGATCCCGCAAAGGATCGCCACCCCCAGGATCTGCCCCCAATTGGCCCCGGCGGGCAGGCTGGCGATGCCGATTTTCACCGCCAGCCAGGTCAGGCCGAAGACGCCGACGGCCTTGCCCAGCAACAGGCCGATGGCGATACCCATCGGCACGTGATGGGTGAAGCTTTCGACGGTGACGCCGCTCAGGGACAGGCCAGCATTGGCGAAAGCGAACAGCGGCAGGATGCCGTAGGCCACCCAGGGATGCAGGGCATGTTCCAGGGTCAGCAGCGGCGAGGTCTCGGCGTTTCTCGTGCGCAACGGGATGCAGAACGCCAGGGTTACCCCGGCCAGGGTGGCATGGACACCGCTCTTGAGTACGCAGATCCAGAGGATCAGGCCCACGACCATGTAGGGCCCGAGCTTGACCACCCCCATCCGGTTCATCGCCACCAACGCGGCGATGCAGGCGGCCGCGAGCATGAGCGACAAGGTCGACAGGGCGCCGGAGTAGAAGATGGCGATGATGATAATGGCGCCCAGGTCGTCGATGATCGCCAGGGTCATCAGGAACAGCTTGAGCGACACCGGCACCCGCTTGCCAAGCAAGGCCAGCACACCGAGGGCGAACGCGATGTCGGTGGCGGTGGGAATTGCCCAGCCAGCGAGGGCGGGAGGATTGTCGCGGTTGAGAAACCAATAAATCAGGGCGGGCACCACCATACCGCCAATCGCCGCCGCCCCTGGCAGGACGATTTGCGAAGGTTTCGACAACTGCCCATCGAGGACCTCACGCTTGACCTCGAGACCGATGAGCAGGAAGAACATCGCCATCAGGCCATCGTTGATCCACAGCAGCAAGGGTTTGGCGATCTTCAGCGCGCCGACTTGGGCAACCACCGGCGTGTCGAGCAGGCCGTTGTACAGCCAGGACAGCGGCGAATTGTTGATGACCAGGGCCAGCACGGCGGCAGCGATCAGCAGCAGGCCGCTGGCAGCCTCCAATTGAAAAAAACGTGTCAGAGAATTGCGTAGAGCCACGATCGCTCTCCATTCATTGAATCAAAAAGATGGCACACCCTAACCCGTACTGTTAGTTGTTAAAACAAAAGTTATATTCTTTTTTGTTATATGTCGTTACAAGGCCTGCGCCACGCAGTCGGCAGTTACGGGCCATATTGGACCTTAGCTGTACCTGTGCGCGATGTCGGTTTTTTCCTAAGCTGGCGTCTGGTTTTTCCGAACGCCAGCCTTTGCCTGCACGACCGCGTGATTTCCCCGCGTCGAACCGATCAGTGAGAAAACACCATGAACGACCATCGCCAGTGGGCCCGCGAAGCGATCCGCATCATTGAGGCTGACTTCCAGCGCAGCGCCGATACCCACCTGATTCCGCTGCCGCTGCCTGGCCTGCCGGGCATCGAACTGTATTTCAAGGATGAGTCCAGCCATCCCACCGGCAGCCTCAAGCATCGGCTGGCGCGCTCGCTGTTTCTCTATGCGTTGTGTAACGGCTGGCTCAAGCCCGGTGCGCCAGTGATCGAGGCCTCCAGCGGTTCGACGGCGATTTCCGAGGCTTACTTCGCCAGGTTGCTGGGCCTGCCGTTCATTGCGGTGATGCCGGCGACCACCTCCAGGGAAAAAATCGCACAGATTGCGTTCTATGGCGGCCAGAGCCACCTGGTGGACGACCCTACGCAGATCTACGCCGAATCCGAACGCTTGGCCCGCGAGCATGATGGGCACTTCATCGACCAGTTCACCTACGCCGAGCGCGCCACGGACTGGCGGGCCAATAACAACATTGCCGAATCGATCTTCCAGCAGATGCGCTTCGAGCGGCATCCGGAACCCGCTTGGCTGATTTCCAGCCCTGGCACCGGCGGCACCACGGCGACCCTGGGACGTTATGTCCGTTACCGCCAGCACGGCACCCGCGTGTTATGCGCCGACGCCGAGCGTTCCGTGTTCTTCGACTACTACCGCAGTGGCGATGCGAGCCTGCGCCTGGACTGCGGTTCACGCATCGAGGGCATCGGCCGGCCGCGGGTCGAGGCGTCGTTCCTGCCGAAAGTCATCGATGCGATGGTCAAGGTTCCGGATGCCTTGTCACTGGCGGCCATGCACTACCTGGCCGAGCGCTTGGGACGACGGGTCGGTGGGTCCAGCGGCACCAACCTGATCGGCGCACTCATGGCGGCCCGGCAGATGGCAGATGCCGGGGAATCGGGATCGATCGTGGCGATCTTGTGTGACGGTGGCGAGCGTTATGCCACGACCTATTACGACCCGGCGTGGCTCAAGGCCCAGGGTTATGAGTTGAATGGGCTGATGGACATCGTGGCGGCGAGTGTGGAGCGGGGCGAGGCGCTGCCGGAGAGTGTGTTGCGGGCGAATATCTGAATCTGAAAGCCCCCGAGATCCCTTGTGGGAGCGAGCTTGCTCGCGATAGCGGTGGATCAGTCAACAGCTGTGTTGAATGCCAGGCCGCCATCGCGAGCAAGCTCGTCCCACAGGGTGATGCTGTCTATTTAGGCAAGACGCTGCCTTGAGTGAACAGCATTGGCCCCTCAGCCCTCGAGACCCAGGATATCCCGCGCCACCGCCTCGGCAATCCGAATCCCGTCCACCCCCGCCGACAGGATCCCGCCCGCGTAGCCGGCGCCTTCACCCGCCGGGAACAGGCCCTTGACGTTCAGGCTCTGCAGCGACTCGTTTCGGGTGATGCGCAGGGGCGATGAGGTGCGGGTTTCGATGCCGGTCAGCACGGCGTCATGCAGCGAGTAGCCGCGGATCTGTTTCTCGAACGCCGGCAGGGCCTCGCGGATAGCTTCGATGGCGAAATCCGGCAGGGCCAAGGCCAAGTCACCGAGGGACACCCCTGGTTTGTAGGAAGGTTCGACGCTGCCCAGGGCTGTAGACGGCTTGCCGGCGATGAAGTCGCCCACCAGTTGCGCCGGAGCCTCGTAGTTGCTGCCGCCGAGCACGAACGCATGGGATTCCAGGCGTTCCTGCAATTCGATCCCGGCCAGTGGGCCACCTGGATAATCCACGTCCGGGGTAATGCCGACGACGATGCCGGAGTTGGCGTTGCGCTCATTGCGCGAATACTGGCTCATGCCGTTGGTCACGACGCGGTTCGGCTCGGACGTCGCCGCCACCACGGTGCCGCCCGGGCACATGCAGAAGCTGTACACCGAACGACCATTCTTGGCGTGGTGCACCAGCTTGTAGTCGGCGGCGCCGAGTTTCGGATGGCCAGCGTATTTGCCCAGGCGCGCACTGTCGATCAGCGATTGCGGGTGTTCGATACGGAAACCCACCGAGAACGGCTTGGCTTCCATGTACACGCCCCGACCGTGGAGCATGCGGAACGTGTCCCGGGCGCTGTGGCCCAAGGCCAGGATTACGTGTTTCGAATGGATCTGCTCACCGCTGGCCAGCTCGACGCCAACCAGTTGACCGTCTTCGATCAAAACGTCGGTGACCCGCTGCCCGAAGCGCACTTCACCGCCCAGGGCGCGAATCTGCTCGCGCATCGTTTCCACCACGCCTGTCAGGCGGAAGGTGCCGATGTGCGGTTTGCTGACGTAGAGGATTTCTTCCGGCGCACCGGCCTTGACGAATTCGTGCAGGACCTTGCGACCGAGGAATTTCGGATCCTTGATCTGGCTGTAGAGCTTGCCGTCGGAAAACGTCCCCGCGCCACCTTCACCGAACTGCACGTTGGACTCGGGGTTGAGCACGCTTTTGCGCCACAGGCCCCAGGTGTCCTTGGTGCGCTGGCGCACTTCCGGGCCACGCTCGAGGATGATCGGCTTGAAGCCCATCTGTGCCAGCAACAGGGCGGCGAAGATCCCGCACGGGCCGAAGCCGACCACGATCGGCCGTTCGCTCAGGTCGGTCGGCGCCTGGCCCACCACTTTGTAACTGACATCCGGCGCTTCGTTGACGTTACGGTCATCGGCGAACTTGCGCAGCAGGCTGGCTTCATCGCGCACCGTCAGGTCGAGGGTGTAGATGAAGCACAGTTCCGAGGATTTCTTGCGCGCGTCGTAGCTGCGCTTGAACAAGGTGAAGTCGAGCAGGTCATCGCTGGCGATGCCCAGGCGCTGCAGGATGGCAGGGCGCAGGTCGTCTTCGGGGTGATCGATTGGCAGCTTGAGTTCGGTGATTCGTAACATGGCGGGGTCCGGTTCGCGGGATGCACAACTGCACCAGGGCGTGAACCGGCGATTATAAGCCAAAAGCGGTGAATCAGTCGTCGCGCGCGCCACCGAAGTAGGCGCAGCCGCGCTGGACTTGGCCGTTGACCCGCAATTCGGCGCTCATGTGCTGCACGCTGCCAGTGGCGCTGTCGACACAGCGTGCTGGTGTCACCCAGAGTTCGACCTTCTCGCCGTTGGCTTCGGTGCCGAGGTTGAAGCGGCCATCGCCCAATTGCTCTTCGACATAAGGCACTGCCAGTGGCGGCTGACCTACGCGATCCAGTACCAGGCCCTTGCCGCTGGCCGTGAGGGTCCATTCCGGACTGTGGCCCGTTGCGCGCAGAATCATGCGTTTGAAGTCAATGTTGTCGCAAATGGTCCCCGAAGGTTCCAGGCGATACAGTTGCTCGACGTCCAACTGGCTGTCGGTACCGGCCGATGCGCTGGAAACGATGCGGCCACGCAGGTCGGCAAACAATTTGCCGCTGTCGTCCGCCAGGGTGGCGGCTTGCTGCAGGACGCTGGTGCCGCCGGCGTCATTGACGATGTAGCGGCGCTGTTCCTGGCAGGGCTGGAACATCAGCTTGCCATCCGCCGCCGTCAGTTCGCCTTGCATACGCGTTTGCCCGGCATGGGACGCGCTCTGGCGCGGCGCTTCGAGCAACTGGCAGCCGGCGAAAAGCGGGAGGAGGGCGACAAACAACAGGGAACGAGCGGCACGCATCATTGGGTCTCCAGACAAGTGTCGCCACGTTACTCAGACTGATCCCACATCACAACCCATAGGAGCGGTGTAGGAGCGGTGTAGGAGCTGTGTAGGAGCTGTCGAGTGCAACGAGGCTGCGATCTTTCCCCCGGCAATTGAGTCTTGATTGAAAGACCAAAGATCAAAAGATCAAAAGATCGCAGCCTTCGGCAGCTCCTACACGAGTAGGTGATCGGTCAACCCACGTGAAACGTCTGACCGGTTTGCAAGCCTTCGACGCTCTTGGCGTAGGCCAATGCCACGTCCACTGCAAGTACGGGCTTGAAGCCGCGGAAATAAGGCGCGTATTTGTCCATGGCTTCCAGCAGCACGTTCGGGCTCACCGAGTTGACCCGCATGCCCCGTGGCAACTCGATTGCCGCAGCGCGCACGAAGCTGTCCAGGGCCCCGTTGACCAGGGCCGCCGAGGCACCACTCTTGATCGGATCGTGGCTGAGCACGCCGGTGGTGAAGGTGAAGGATGCGCCATCATTGGCGAATTCGCGGCCGATCAGCAGCAGGTTGACCTGGCCCATCAGTTTGTCTTTCAAACCCAGGGCAAAGCTGTCTTCGGTCATCTCGGCCAGGGGCGCAAAGGTGACGTTGCCGGCGGCGCAGACCAAGGCATCGAAACGGCCGGTCTTCTCGAACATAGCGCGAATCGAGGCGCTGTCGCTGATATCCACTTGCAGTTCACCGCTGTGACGGCCGATCCGAACGATTTCGTGGCGGGGCGACAGTTCGTTATCGATGGCCGAACCGATGGTGCCGTTGGCGCCGATCAACAGGATTTTCATGAGCTGTTCCTCAATGGGTTGAATGAGTTTTCAGTCTAGAGGGGTTCTTTCCATTGATAATCATGCTAATAGGCAACCTTTGGTTTTCATTTGGAAACAATCCAATGAGCGAAATGGATGACCTGGCGGCATTTGCCGTGTTGATAGAGGCCGGCAGTTTCACCTTGGCGGCCCAGCAGTTGGGGTGCAGCAAGGGCCAGTTGTCCAAGCGTATCAGCCTGTTGGAGAAGCGCTTTTCAGTGGTGCTGCTGCAACGCACCACTCGGCGCTTGAGCCTCACGGCGGCAGGGGCGGCGTTGTTGCCCCAGGCCCAGGCATTGTTGGTGCAGGTAGAAAGGGCGCGTCAGGCATTGGCGCGGTTGAAGGATGACATCTCCGGGCCGGTGCGTATGACGGTGCCGGTTTCGTTGGGCGAAACGTTCTTCGAGGGTTTGTTGACGGAGTTCGCTCGCACCTATCCCGACGTGCAGATCGAACTGGAGCTCAACAACGGTTACCGTGACTTGAGCCGCGATGGTTTCGACCTGGCGATCCGTTCCGACGCTGCCATCGATGAACGGCTGGTGGCCCGGCCACTGCTGGCGTGGCACGAAATGACCTGCGCCAGCCCGGCCTACTTGGAGCGTTACGGCGCACCCGGGACGCCCCAGGCCCTGGCCGAGCACCGTTGCTTGCTCAACAGCCACTACAGCGGTCGGGAAGAATGGCTTTACCACCAGCAACACGAATTGCTGAGGGTCCGCGTCTCGGGGCCGTTCGCCAGCAATCATTACAGCCTGCTGAAAAAAGCCGCCCTGGCTGATGCCGGAATCGCCCGGCTGCCGTCGTACCTGCTGCATGAAGAGTTGGCTGACGGACGCCTGCATTGGCTGCTGCGCGATTACCAGACCCGGCGCATGCCGATGTACCTGGTGCACCCGTACCAGGGCGGCCTGCCCAAACGCACCCAGGTGCTGGCCGACTACTTGATCGACTGGTTCAAGCGCAGCGGCGAGGCGTTGGATCGACTGCAGCGATAGTCCAGCCATTGGTCAGTCCCGGTGGGATGCCTGGATTTTTCGACCTGTCTAGTTCCCCTGTGGGAGCGAGCTTGCTCGCGATGGCGGTGGCCCATCCGGCATTTGTGCAAGCTGACCCACCGCTATCGCGAGCAAGCTCGCTCCCACAGGGTTCTCCGACAGGGTCAGGCGTGGGCGTAGCGCTTGGCAATTCCGTGATCGATCGACAGCAGCCCCGGCCCACGGGCCATCAGGTAGAGCAAGACTGCTGCCCAGGTGCCATGGGTCGGGTAGGCGTCCGGGTAGACGAACAGCTGGATGGTCACGGTCATGCCGAGCAAGGCCAGCGCCGAAAAGCGTGTCGCCAGGCCAAGCAGGATCAGGATCGGGAACACATGCTCGGCTGAGGCCGCCAGGTACGCGGCCAGTTCCGGCGACAGCAGCGGCAGGGCGTATTCGCTTTTGAACAGGGGAATGGTCGAGTCCGCCAGGTGCGGCAGGCCGATCTGGAAGGTGCCATCGAGCAGGTCGATGGCCAGGCCTTCGATTTTGGTCTGGCCGGATTTCCAGAACACCGCGGCAATCGAGAAACGTGCAACGAAGGCGATCAGGCTGTGGGGGATTTTCTCCAGCCATTGAATGAAACCGGCAATCAGGGCGTTCATGGAGACACCTGTTCGGCGAGGAGGTGAGTGATGGCCTGGTGACGGATGAGGCCCGCCAGGGTGTGTTCCAGGTCGAGGTCGTTTGAGGCTTCAATGGCTGCAATCAGGGACACCCCCTGTTGCAGGGCCGTGATAAAGCCATGGGCAGCGTGACTGATCGCAAACACCTTCACGTCCAGGCCGTGGCGCAGCACCAAGGCGTTTTGCGCGGGGAACGCTTCGAACGGCACCGGCGTCTGGTGCTGATGGGCGGCCCAGATCGTCACCACGGCGAAGGGCGATTGCAGCAGGCGCAGTGACGGGTGGAGCCCAATCTTCAGGTGCCCCGCCAGCGTGGGGGACGACAGCGCCTTTACAATTTGTTCTTCCGCCATGGGCTCGGCGTCGGCGGCATGCCAAGCTTGTAGATGCAGTCGCTCCAGGCGAGCGACGTCCGTCAGGTACGGCACGCTGGCGGCGGGTTCGAAGTGTTTGATGAACTCGGCAAAGTCGTCCCCGTAGTCGCTCATCACCGGGCTTCGCGGCGCTGTCGATTGGACGTAGACCCCGGCCATGGCCCGAAAGAATTCCTCTCCCACCAGATGCACCACCACCGGATAGTTGTCGGCCAGGGCGTTGATCAATGAACCGAGCACGTTATTGCGGTACACCGCGAAACGGCTTTCCGGGGCCGCGCCGTTGGCGCTGACCAAGCCGGGCGGACACGCTTTGCGCGGGTCGAGCAGGGCGGCGGTGAAGGCGTGTTGATTGCTCATGACCGTGCTCCCGTGGCACTCAACAGCCGATCGGCCTGTCGCGCTTCGGCCAGCAGCACCTCCCACGCAGGAACGTGGTTGTCGCGCTCGATCAAAGTGGCCACCGGCCCGATCCGCTCCAGCACCTTGAGATACAGTTGCCAGACGGCGTGGTCGACGGGGGCGCCGTGATCGTCTATCAGCAGGCGCTCGCCGAGGCTGTCGGTGTCTTCGGCAAAGCCTGCAAGGTGAATTTCGCCGGTCGCCTGCAAGGGCAGGGCATCGAGGTAGGCCAAGGGGTCGCGGCAGTGGTTGATGCACGAAACGTAGACGTTGTTCACATCCAGCAGCAGGCCGCAGCCAGTACGGCGGATCACTTCGCTGATGAAGTGTGGCTCGTCGAGGGTCGAGGCTTCGAGGGCCAGGTAGGTGGCCGGGTTTTCCAGCAACAGCACGCGTTTGAGGCTGCTCTGGACCTGATCGATGTGCTGGCAGACGCGGTCGAGGGTTGCTTCGTCGTAGGCCAGGGGGAGCAGGTCATTGAGGAACACCGGGCCGTGGCTGGACCAGGCCAGGTGTTCGGAAAAAGACTGGGGCTGATAGCGTTCGATCAATGCGGCCAGGCGCTGCAGATGCGCAACATCCAGCGGCCCCTCCCCACCGATCGACAGACCGACACCATGCAATGACAGCGGGTACTGCTCGCGTATCCGCCCCAGGAAGTAATGAAGCGGCCCGCCCGCCACCATGTAGTTTTCCGCGTGCACTTCGAAAAAGCCCAGATCCGGTCGGGTCTGGAGCACTTCACGAAAATGCTCGCTCTTGAGCCCCAGCCCCGCCTTGGGCGGCAACCGGCTATCAAGGGCGAGGGAAGGGGTCTTCAACATGGTGACGGGCCTCAGGCAGTTGCGATCAGGACTTGGCTTTGAACGCTTCGAGCTGGCCGAAACCGGTCGGGGAAGTTTTGCTCTCCAAGGTGGTGCAAGTGCCTTTTGGCACCGATTTCCAGGCGTTGCCCTGGTAATCCATTTTTGCCGTACCGGCGCAGGTGGTGCCGGCACCGGCGGCGCAATCGTTCTTGCCTTTTAGGGCAACGCCGAAGCATTTCTCCATGGTGTCGTCGGCTGCGTGGACGGTCGAGACGGCTGTCATGCTCAGGGCAGAACCCAGGGCCAGGACCAGGGCGGTGGCGGACAGGGTGCGGGTCGAAGCAGTCATGGTGATTCTCCAGTCTTCAGGGAAATGAACCGGCGTTAGTGCCGGTCTACTGAACTAGAGGAGGGAGATGGGAAAGCGTTACAGCGTCTGCAGATTTTTTTCGGTTTTCCCCACACCCGTGGCGAGGGAGCTTGCTCCCGCTGGGCCGCGAAGCGGCCCCAAGGTGTTGCGGTCGCTGCGCAACCGAGCGGGAGCAAGCTCCCTCGCCACAAAGGCACTCATTTTACGAAGGGCAAAAAAAAACGGCCCGAAGGCCGTTTTTTTCATTGCGCAGACTTAACCGCCCAAGTACGCCTCGCGCACTTTCGGGTCGGTCAGCAAGGCTTCACCGGTGCCTTGCATCACCACGCGACCATTCTCCAGCACGTACGCCCGGTCGGCGATTTTCAGCGCCTGGTTGGCGTTCTGCTCCACCAGGAACACCGTCACGCCATCCTTGCGCAGCTGTTCGATGATGTCGAAGATCTGCTGGATGATGATCGGTGCCAGTCCCAGGGACGGCTCGTCGAGCAGCAGCAGCTTGGGCTTGCTCATCAGCGCACGGCCGATGGCGAGCATTTGCTGTTCGCCGCCGGACATGGTGCCGCCGCGCTGGGTAAAGCGTTCTTTCAGGCGTGGGAAAAGGTGCAAGACCTTGTCCATCTGTTCCTGATAGTCGCCCTTGTCAGTGAAAAAACCGCCCATGGCGAGGTTTTCTTCCACGGTCAATCGGGCAAATACCCGACGGCCCTCAGGCACCACGGCGATGCTCTTGCGCATGATCTGCGCCGAGTCCTGGCCCACCAATTCCTCACCCATGTAGCGGATGCTGCCGCTGTGGGCCTGGGGCGAACCGCAGAGCGTCATCAACAACGTGGATTTGCCGGCGCCGTTGGCACCGATCAGCGTGACGATTTCGCCTTGGCGGACCTCGACGTTGACGCTGTGCAGGGCCTGGATCTTGCCGTAGAAGGTGGAAACGTTTTCGAACTGCAGCATTTACGCTTCCCCCAGGTAGGCTTTGATCACTTCAGGATTGTCGCGGATCTGCTCCGGCGTGCCGTCGGCCAGGGGCGTGCCCTGGTTGATCACGACGATGTGGTCGGAAATGCTCATGACCAGCTTCATGTCGTGCTCGATCAGCAGCACGGTGACGTTGTGCTCCTCACGCAGCACGCCGATCAGCGCCTTCAGGTCTTCGGTTTCCTTCGGGTTCAGGCCGGCGGCCGGTTCGTCGAGCATGAGGATCCGCGGGCGGGTCATCATGCAGCGGGCGATTTCCAGGCGCCGTTGCTGACCGTAGGCCAGGGTCCCGGCGGTACGGTTGGCAAACTCGGTGAGGTTGACCTTGTCCAGCCAGTACTCGGCGTATTCCATGGCCTCGCGTTCGCTCTTGCGAAACGCCGGGGTCTTGAACAGGCCGGCAAAGAAGTTGGTGTTCAAGTGACGGTGCTGGGCGATCAACAGGTTCTCGACCGCTGTCATGTCCTTGAACAGCCGCACGTTCTGGAAGGTGCGCACCACGCCCTTGCGGGCGATGTGGTGACCGGGCAGGCCCTGGATGGGCTCGCCGTCCAGCAGGATGGTGCCGCCAGTTGGCTGGTAGAAGCCGGTCAGGCAGTTGAACACGGTGGTCTTGCCCGCGCCGTTCGGCCCGATGAGGGCAACCACTTGCTTCTCTTGCACGGTCAGGGCTACGCCGTTGACCGCCAGCAAACCGCCGAAGCGCATGCTCAGGTTTTCGACTTTCAGGATCTCGCGGCTCATTTGCGCAGCTCCATGTGGGGGCGTTGCATAGGCAGCAGACCTTGAGGACGCCAGATCATCATCAGCACCATCAAGGCGCCGAACATCAACATGCGGTATTCACTGAATTCACGCATCATTTCCGGCAGCAGGATCATCACGATCGCCGCCAGGATCACGCCCAGTTGCGAGCCCATCCCGCCCAGTACCACGATGGCAAGGATGATCGCCGACTCGATGAAGGTGAAGGATTCCGGTGTCACCAGGCCCTGGCGAGCAGCGAAGAAGCTGCCGGCAAAACCGGCGAACGCAGCGCCGAGGGTAAAGGCCGACAGTTTGATCACGGTGGGGTTGAGACCCAGGGCACGGCAAGCGATTTCGTCTTCACGCAGCGCTTCCCACGCACGGCCGATCGGCATGCGCAGCAGGCGGTTGATGACGAACAACGCGGCCAGGGCCAGCAACAGAGCAACCAGGTAGAGGAAGATCACCTTGTTGATCGAGCTGTATTCCAGGCCGAAGTACTCGTGGAAGGTCTGCAAGCCTTCGGCGGCTTTACGTTCGAAGGTCAGGCCGAAGAACGTCGGTTTCTCGATGTTGCTGATGCCGTTCGGGCCACCGGTGATGTCGGTCAGGTTGCGTAGGAACAGGCGGATGATCTCGCCAAAACCCAGGGTCACGATCGCCAGGTAGTCGCCGCGCAAGCGCAGGACCGGGAAACCCAGCAGGAAACCGAAGGTGGCGGCCATCATCCCGGCAATCGGCAGGCAGATCCAGAAGCTCAGGCCGAAGTAATGGGACAGCAGCGCGTAGCTGTAGGCGCCGACGGCGTAGAAACCGACGTAACCCAGGTCCAGCAGGCCGGCCAGGCCTACGACGATGTTCAGGCCCAGGCCCAGCATCACGTAGATCAGGATCAGCGTGGCGATGTCCACCGCGCCGCGCGAACCGAAGAACGGCCACACCAGGGCCACGACGATCAAGCCCAGCACGATCCAGCGCTGGGTGCTCGGCAGGGTCAGGAAGTTGCTGGCCTTGGCCGGCATCACCGGCAGGCCGGGCGAAGACTTCCACGCCGCGCTGATCTGCGTGCTGAACAGCACGCGCACGAACATCAGCAGCGAGCACACGGCGATGGTCGCCAGGATGGCCGGGCTGGTGCCGTGCACTTCCAGGTTGATGCCGACGATGGTCAGTTTAAGACCCAGTACCGGGTAGGCCACGGCCCAGACCAGCAGGGCGCTGAAAAGCGCCGATTTGAGATGCCTAGTCATACTTTTTCAACCTCCGGGCGGCCCAGGATGCCGGTCGGCCGGAATAACAGAACCAGAACCAACAAGCCGAATGCCACGACGTCCTTGTACTGGTCGCCGAAGATGTCGGCGCCAAAGGCTTCGGCCACGCCCAGCACCAGCCCGCCGAGCATGGCGCCGGGGATGCTGCCGATGCCGCCCAGTACCGCGGCGGTGAAGGCTTTCAGGCCCACCAGGAAGCCGGCGTTGGGGTTGATCACGCCGTATTGCATGCTCAACAGCACCGCGGCGATGGCGGCCAGGGCCGCACCGATGACGAAGGTCAGCGCGATGATGTTGTTGGTGTTGATGCCCAGCAGGTTGGCCATCTTGATGTCCTCGGCACAGGCGCGGCAGGCGCGGCCCAGACGGGAACGGGAGATGAACAGCGTGAGGCCGAGCATGGCGACCAGGGTCACCACGAACACCACGATTTGCATGTAGGAAATCAGCACTTCATGTGCCCCGCCTGGCCCGATGGCGAAGTTGCCCGGGATCAGGTTGGGAATGGATTTGTCCTTGGAGTCTTGCGAAAGCAGTACCGTGTTCTGCAGGAAGATCGACATACCGATGGCGGAAATCAACGGGATCAGACGGTTGCTGCCGCGCAGGGGGCGGTAGGCGATCCGTTCGATGCTGTAGCCATAGGAACTGGTGACCACGATGCTCGCGATGAAAGCCGCGGTCATCAACAGCGGGACACTGTCGAGTCCCATCATGGCCAGCCCGGCGATGGCGATGAACGCCACGTAGGAGCCGATCATGTAGACCTCGCCGTGGGCGAAGTTGATCATTCCAATGATGCCGTAGACCATCGTATAGCCGATGGCGATCAGGGCATACGTGCTGCCAACGGTCAGGCCGTTAACCAGCTGCTGGAAGAAGTGATAGATGTCAGGCATTACAGCGCTCCTAAAAACCTGATACGCATTTCACTGGTGGAGTCATTTTCCCGCCCGGGCCCCATGGATCTGCATCCACTTCGGACTCGAGGTTTGCCAGCGAACCGCTGATGACGGTTTTGAGATTTTCAGGTGGGGAGACTGGCGGATCACGCCAGCGCGGCCCAATACATTTAAAACAAAGCCCACGGCACGCCGTGGGCTTTATTGGCAGTCAGTCAGGCCAGGCCTTACTGAGGCGAAGCTTCGGTTTTAGGTTTGCCGAAATGCCACTCGTAGACCACGAACTTGAAGTCCTTCAGGTCGCCGTTCTTGTCGAAGCTCAAGTCACCGGTAGGCGTCTTGAAGGTGCCGGCGTGGATGGCTTCAGCCACTTTGGTCGCGTCTTCGCTCTTGGCAGCCTTGATCGCGTCGGCGATCACGGTCACAGCGGAGTAGGACGGGAATACGAACGGACCGCTCGGGTCTTCTTTCTTGGCCTTGAACGCATCAGCCAGGGCAACGTTGGCCGGATCCTGGTCGAAGGATTTCGGCAGGGTCACCAGCAGGCCTTCGGAAGATTCCTTGGCGATTTGCGAGATGGAGTCGTTACCCACGCCTTCCGGACCCATGAACTTGGCCTTCAGGCCTTTTTCCTGGGATTGACGCAGGATCAGGCCCAGCTCCGGGTGGTAGCCGCCGTAGTAGACGAAGTCGACGTTGGCTTGCTTGAGCTTGGCGATCATCGAGGAGAAGTCTTTGTCGCCGGCGTTCACGCCTTCGAAGACGGCCACTTTCACGCCTTTGCCTTCGAGGGTTTTCTTCACGGCGCTGGCGATGCCTTCACCGTACTGCTGCTTGTCGTGCAGGACCGCAACGATCTTCGGCTTGACGTGGTCGGCGATGTAGTTGCCGGCCGCTGGGCCTTGGGCGCTGTCCAGGCCGATGGTACGGAAGATCATCTTGTAGCCGCGAGCGGTGATGTCCGGGCTGGTGGCCGCCGGAGTGATCATGATCACGCCTTCGTCTTCGTAGATGTCGGAAGCTGGCTGGGTGGAGCTGGAGCACAGGTGGCCGACCACGAACTTGATGCCGTCGTTGACGACTTTGTTCGCGACCGCGACCGCTTGTTTTGGATCACAGGCGTCATCGTATTCAACGGCGACCAGTTGCTTGCCGTCGACGCCGCCCTTGGCGTTGATCTGTTCGATGGCCATTTTCGCGCCACTGAACTGCATGTCGCCGTATTGGGCTACAGGGCCGGTTTTCGGGCCGGCGATGCCGATCTTGATGGTGTCGGCGGCAAACGAATGGCTGGCAACCCCGGCCAGAACCATAGCGGCAAACAGTTTGGAAATCTGCTTAGTAGCCTTAGTCATAGTGCTCCACTCATGCTGTTGTAGTTTTTATAGTCCTGGCGCCGTAGCAGCAGAACCGGGTCAGATATCTTGGATACCCTCGCGGAAAATGCCCCCGGCAACTGTACCGGTACAGTGTAGAGCGCCGATTGTTGGCAAGGGAAGCTGGCGCTTGGGGGCAAAACCTGGGGGTGTCGCTTAATTGAAAGAAAAAGACAGAATAGCGGCGGGGGTTGTCCGGTCGTTTCGGCAATCCTTGGCTTTCCTGCGCTTTTCAATCGGTGTTGCAATTGCTACCGGGTTTTTCTGCCAGACCACCGACGTTATCATTCGCGCCGATTTCTTTTCCGGACAGTTCCCATGAATCAAGAACCTAGCACCCTCTATGCCAAGCTGCTTGGTGAAACCGCATCCATCACTTGGAAAGAGCTGGAGCCGTTCTTTGCCAAGGGTGCCCTATTGTGGGTCGATCCGGCACTGGATCTGATCGCCGCCGCCGAGGCCGTTGCCCAGGACGAAGGTACCAAAGTCGCCGCCTGGCTGGCCGCCGACCAGCTCGCCAAGCTGTCTGAAACGCGGGCGCTGGATTTTTTGGAGCGTGATCCGCCGCTCTGGGCGGTAGTGGTTTCGCCCTGGATTATGATCCAGGAAAGGGCGTCGAATTGATCGATGCACCAAGTTGGTTCGCTCGTTGGCCTGATGGAAAGTGTGTAGGTGAGTAGCGTGATGCCAGCCTGCCGTGGCGAAACGCCACAGGGCAGGGTGACGTATACGTAACGGGAACAGTTCATTGAGCAGCCTTTGGGCTGCTTAATTGTTTCTGGATGTTGTTCAAGGTAGAGATTCAAGACCGCTATCGCGAGCAAGCTCGCTCCCACAATGAGCCTGTGCACAAAACCTGTGGGAGCGAGCTTGCTCGCGATTTGGGGCGAAACGGTTTCAAGCCAGCCTCAATAAGACCTGCCCGTATGGTTATTCAGGGAAATAACCTTGGTCTTGCCAATCCGGTGACGGTAAATCTCGCGCAGGTACTTGATCGACTTCTTAACGCAGTCCCGGGACAGGCGGATGTCGTTGATCGAGACAAACTTGTCCTTGTCGTTGATCAGCTCACGGTACTTCTTCTCATACATCGGCTTGATCGCGTACCAGTTGGTGTCGAGGATCTTCGCCGGGTTCTCGAACTCATTGAGCAACTCGTCGATGCGGGCTTCGTCGAAGTCTTCATTGATGATGAAGTCCAGGATCGAGTTGTCCAGGGTCTCGTCGAAGCGGTACGGGGTGCGGGCGAAGCAGCGCTTGATGAACGCCACGATCAGGGTCAGGAAGTCATCCGACAGGCACGGGCTCTTGGCGATCAGGGTGGTCAGCGACAGGTTGGCCGAGGCGCCGATCACCAGCGCGTAGCGCTTGAGCGTGGTATTGGGAAACAGGCTGTTGAGGTGGGTCTTGAGCCGGTTCAGGTCCATGTAGGACAGCTTGTAGTCCTTGGGCAAGGAGACAATGGACACCACCGACGAGCAATTCTTGAAGAAATGCAGGTCGTGCAACGCGGCGGCGTCGTAGCCGGAGTTCTTGTACTGCTCCAACGAGGCACGGTAGCGCTTGGATTCGATGGGCAACAGGCTGATGCCTTCGATGGCCTGGGTGACTTTGTTGAAGTGCGGCAAGTCGATGGAGCGGAAGAACAGGTCGTCGATGTTCAGGCGCGGCGGCTCTTTCTCGAACACCTTGAACTTGTCGCCGCTCGGCGCCGGGGTTTCCGGGACGACGGACTCGGCGTAGGCAATCGCCACCGGGCCGGCCAGGCTCATGAACAGGTCGTTGGCGTCCAGGCGAATGGTTTCGCCGATGTCGATGCCGGCGCGACGGAAGTAGTTCTGGTCGTAGTCGGTGGTGACGGCCTGGGCCGTCAGGATGTTGAAGATCTGCTGGGAGATGTACTGGTTGGCGTGCTTCTCCATGGCATTGACATCAATGTTCTGGATGTTGCCGTCATCGCTTTCTTCGGCGTAGCGCATGATGTCGTTGGAGATCAGCATCATCGCGTTCCACGGGCGAATGCGCCCCATGACGCTGGCTTCGCTGCTGTCTTCGTTGGCGAAGTTGTACGAGAAATCCCATTCTTCCGACAGGTACTTGCACAGCAGGCGTCCGGCGTTGATGTGCAGCGCCTCGGACATTTCGCTGCGATGGTCGGAAATGTTCGGCAGCACGCAGATGCCGCTGGTGAAGATCGGCTCGAAGACGAAGGAATGACCGCTCTTGCTGTCGTGCTCGTCCATCGGTTTTGTGTCGAACGTCTTGTTCATGTACGAATATTGCTGGGCCAGGCCGAACTCCGAGGCCATGCCCGAACCGGTACCGCCGCCGGCGCTGAAGATCGAGAAATACAGGCGCGACTGGTTGGCCTTGATGCCGCAGCTGTCGATCAGGTACGAGTGGATCATTTTCCAGTCGGGGCTGGAGAAACGCTGGGTGTCCTTGTTCAGGATGATCTTGGCCAGGTACTGGCCGAGGATCGGCGCGTTACCGGCGCCACCGGCGTGGACTTCCGACAGGTCCATGATTTTCATTTTGCTGTAGTCGCGCAAAAAGCCGCTTTTCTCGCCCTTGCGCGAGAAACGGATGCGCCCGGCGATGTCCTTGTCCAAGTCGCCGAGCATGACCAGCGGTTCCACCAGGAATACCGGTTTGCTGGCCTTGCTGGTGCCCAGGCGCAGGTTGTTGCGGATCCACTGTGCGGGGCTGTAGCCCTTGTCGCTGTAGCCTTTGTCTTCGGCGTTGAACTCGTTGAGGTAGAACTTGCGGGCGTTGTATACCAGCTCGGCCACGTCCAGGGCGATGTTGGAGCCGCAGCGACCCAGGCCGATCAGGCACACCGACGGGAACTCCTGCTGGGCACGGTCGAATTCGTCGTCCACCAGGTGCGGTGGGCGCGGGAACACGGTGTCACGCAGGCCATCGAGGTTGTCGAGGATACGGTCGGTATTGGTTTCGGTGAAATACAGGTACTGCTGGGTCGACAGAGGGCGCGGAGGGGGCGATGGCTTCGAGACTTCAGGGCCGTTGGCGGCCGGGCTCAAGGTCAGATCGGATACCGCAGTGGCTGTTTTTTTTGAGGTCATTGTGCGCCGTATGCCTGTAGTGGTCGGCTCGGCGACAAGCTGTCATCGAGTCATCACGGAATGGGATCGCGTCTTCCTGCTGCGCGAATGTGGCCCCAGCGTCAGGGGCTGGCCTGAACGTCCCTGGGGAGTCCTTCAATCATGTTGAATCGGCCAACATTCGTTGTTCTTTAATCAATGAAGGCTAAATGATGGCGGTGACGTTGTTCATGTGCGTGCGTTGATTGATTTCGGTCACCACTGCCGGCAATTCAGCCAGCGGTACCGGGCGGCTGAGCAGGTAGCCTTGAATGAAGTCACAGCCATGGCCTTCGAGAAAGTCATACTGCTCGACGGTTTCGACGCCATCGGTGGCGACTTGTAAATGCAGGGCATGGGCCATGACGATAATAGCCTGGACGATTTCCATGTCCTGGGGCGTCGTGGCAATGTCCTGGATGAATGAACGGTCGATCTTCAACGTGTCCAGTGGCAGGCGCCTGAGGTAGGACAGGGATGAATAGCCGGTGCCGAAGTCGTCGATCGACAATGAGACCCCAAGGGCTCGAATCTGCCGCAGCAGAATGAGGGTCTTGGGAAGATCCCCCATCAGCGCGCTTTCGGTCACTTCCAATTCCAGTCGCTGTGGCGCCACCCCGCTGACGCGAAGGGTGTGTTCGATTTCGTCAGCCAGTTCTTCTCGCGCCAGGTTCAGGGGCGAGCAGTTCACGGCGATTCTGAGCGTTGCGCAATCGCAGTGGGACAATGCGCCCAAGTCTTCGCAGGCCTTGCGCAGCACCCAGTTGTCCAGTTCGGTCATCAGGTCGTTGGCTTGCGCGATGCCAACGAACCGATCCGGCGTCAGCAATCCATGTACCGGGTGCTGCCAGCGAACCAGTGCTTCAAGTTTGGTAACACGACCGACTCTCAAGTCATAGATCGGTTGGTAATACAGCATCAACCCGGTGCCTTTGCGCAGGGCGTAACGCAACTCTTCTTCGAGCTGCAGTTCCAGAGTGGCGCGGGTCGTAAGGTGTGGACTGAAAAAATGCAGCCCGTTACGGCCGCTGTCCTTGGACTGGTACAGCGCCAGGTCGGCATTCTTCAGCAGTTCTTCGCATGTCTTGCCATCTTCCGGAAACAGGCTGATGCCGATGCTGGTGGTCATGACCACGCGCCGTCCGGACAATTCGATGGGCTCTTTCATTTTGGACATGATTCGCTGAGCCATCAGCCGCGCTTCTTCACGGTCCTGCAAGCTGGTGAGGAGGCAGAATTCGTCGCCTCCGAAACGCGCCACCACGTCATCCTGGCTGCGCACCGAGGCCTTGATGTAGCTGGCCAGGGCTTTGAGCAGTTCATCGCCGGCATCATGGCCCAGGCTGTCATTGATTCGTTTGAAGTGGTCGATATCGAGAAACATCACCGCCAGCATGCCGCCTTTGCGGGTGTTCTCGATGAGCTTTTCGGCAAAGACCTGGTTGAAGCCGCGGCGGTTGAGCAGATTGGTCAAGGGGTCGTAGTGGGCCACCTGTTGCAGCGACAGACGTGCCTGATCCAGTTCACTGACCAGGGTGTTGACCCGCTGCAGATCATGCTCCTTGTGTTGCAGCTTCTTGTCCGCCAGTGCTGCACCGATGCTGCTGCCGATGATCAGCAGCGTGATCAGCGCGACGGTCAGTCCGATTTGCTGGTGATCGTTGCCGCCGGACGGCGAATGAAGGTTGCCCTCGGGAAGCACCAGGCTGAGCGCCGCCATGCCGGTGAAATGCATGCTGACGATGCCGGCCCCGAGTACCAGGCTGGCAATGTATTTGAGCTGTTTATGGACGATGCCGGTGCCATCGCGCAGGTGACTGGCAATCAGCAGGGCGGCCAGGCTGGCACCGATGGCGATGATGACGGAGAGCGCGAAGAGGGCCGGTTGGTAGTAAATCATCGCATTGGATCGCAGGGCGGCCATGCCCACGTAGTGCATGATCGCAATGCCCAGGCCGATCCACACCGCGGCCTGCAGGTACTGCCGGAATTTCAGCTCAGGGTGGCTGAGGGTGTGCATGGCCAGCCACGAGGCGGTCAGGGCAAATAACAGCGAGAGCAGGGTGGTGGGCAGGTGATAATGGATTTCGATCGGTGCCTGGAACGCCAACATGCTGATGAAGTGCATGGACCAGATACCGCCCGCCAGACAGCCGGCGCCCACCCAGCGCCAGAGCCGGCGGGACGCGGTTTTTGTCACGTTCCCGACCCGTTCGGTCATATCCAGCGTGGCGAAACTGGCCGTGCAGGCCACCAGATAGGCCAGTAACACCAGGAAAGGGTTATGGCTGCAATCGAGTATGACCTGCCCGCTTGCGGGCAGGTCGGTCATGAAATGTAAACCAAGCCACTCCATAGCTCGTTCCATCCCTTGGTAATCCGGCCTTCGCGGTGGGCACTGGCCAGCACGGGTAATGTCAGTGGCGTTGCACGGTATCCAACGTAGCGTAGTAGCATTTTGGTTTCAGGGTTGGAAATAGCGGTTGGAACGCTTGAAAAAACATTGTTGGAGATAACCGCTGCCATGGATGGATATCAGCCCTGCGAATAGTTACAGACAGCGCTGGCGGGCATGACTAGATTGTCGGTTCCGGGCTCGAGCGCGTTGGCAATGAAGCCCCAAAACAATAAAAAGAGACGGACCCATGCAGAACTCGACCCAAGCGGCGAATGCCTGGCGCATTCTGTTCCTGTTGTTCCTGGCCAACCTGTTCAATTTCTTCGACCGCACCATCCCGGCGATCATCATTGAGCCGATCCGCATGGAATGGAGCCTCAGTGACTTCCAGATCGGCATCATCGGCACCGCGTTCACCATCGTTTATGCCATTGCCGGCCTGCCCCTGGGGCGCATGGCCGATAACGGTTCGCGCAGCAAATTGATGGGTTGGGGGCTTGCGGCTTGGAGCGGGCTGACGGCGGTGAACGGCCTGGTCGGCAGTTTCTGGGCGTTTTTGGTGGTGCGCATGGGCGTCGGCATCGGCGAGGCCAGCTACGCGCCGGCGGCCAACTCCTTGATTGGCGATCTGTTCCCGGCCCATCGTCGAGCGCGGGCCATGGGCATTTTCATGCTCGGGCTGCCGCTGGGGCTGCTGCTGGCGTTTTTCACCATCGGCGCGATGGTCAAGGCCTTCGACAGCTGGCGCGCGCCGTTCTTCATCGCGGCGGTGCCTGGGCTGGTGCTGGCGGTGTTCATGTTTTTCATCAAGGAGCCCAAGCGCGGCGCGGCGGAAACCGTGCAGGTGTCCCAGGAAAAGATCGACAAGCCGGTCCGCCGGGTGCTGGCGATTCCGACCTTTCTTTGGCTGGTGCTGGCGGGGCTGTGCTTCAACTTCGCCACCTATGCCTGCAACTCATTCCTGGTGCCGATGCTGCAGCGTTATTTCCTGATGCCGCTGCACGAGGCGGCCGTGGCGACCGGGATCATGGTGGGCGTGACGGGCTTGTTCGGGCTCACCCTGGGCGGCTGGGTCGCAGACAAGATCCACCAGCGCGTGCCCAACGGCCGCCTGCTGTTTGCCGCGTTCAGCCTGGCGATTTCGACGGTCACCACGGCGTGGGCCCTGCATGCCGGGCGCATAGAAATCGGTGTGTTCGTGGCGGTGTTCAGTGTGGGTTGGCTGTTTGCCTATAACTTTTACACCTGCGTCTACACCGCGATCCAGGACGTGGTGGAGCCGCGCCTGCGCGCCACGGCGATGGCGTTGTACTTTGCCGGGCTGTATTTGCTCGGCGGCGGCCTGGGGCCGGTGGTGGTGGGCGGCTTGTCCGACTACTTCGCCCGCACGGCCATGGCGACCGCAGGCGCCCCGCAGATGACCGAAGCCTTCAAGGCCATCGGCCTGCACGACGCGATGTACCTGATCCCGGTGGCACTGCTCCTGACCATGGTGTTCCTGTTCCTGGCGTCACGCTGCTTCGTGCGCGATGCCAAGCGGATGAAGGATGGGATGAGTGCAGTGGTGGTGCCGGAGGGGGTGGTGGCGACAGCCTAGTGAGATTTTGTGACAACGATGCTTTTGTGGCGAGGGAGCTTGCTCCCGCTCGGTTGCGCAGCGACCGCACCATTTTTGGGGCCGCTTCGCGGCCCAGCGGGAGCAAGCTCCCTCGCCACAGAGGTGGTGTGTTACAGGTTATCCAGCCTTGTCATCCCGCCCCCGCAACAGGCGATTAGGCATCGCCACCGCTGCGGCCAACCCCAGCAGCGACACCGCCGCGCTGATCAGCAGCAAATGCCGGAACGTCGCCTGCAACGCCTGGCGCAAGGCATGCTGCGCCTCGCCCGGGGCAGCATTGAGGCCGTCGAGCAAGACGTTGCCGGAATGCCCTTCGCCGAGCGGCGACGAACCGGTGAGCTGGGCGAAGCTTGAATCCTGCAGCAGGGCCAGCAGCAACGCCGACATCAGGGCCACGCCCACCGCGCCGCCGAGGGAGCGGAACAGGTTGGTGGTGCTGGTGGCGACGCCGATGTCCTGTTGCTGCACGGCGTTTTGCGAACCCACCAGCGATGTGGGGAATTGCATGCCGGAGGCGATGCCGCTGAGCAGCATGAACAGGCTGCTGAGCCAGAACGCGTCAGGCGCGGTGAAGGCCATGCCGAGGATCGCGAATGGAAAGAGCAGGGCGCCGCTGAGGATCATCGGTTTGTAGCGCCCCGTGACCGAGGTTCGGCGGCCGGCGAAATACGCGCCGATCGGCAGCCCCATCGCCAGCGGCAACAAGTGCAACGCCGCGCTGTCGGCACCGGCGCCGGTCACGCTCTGGAAGCGCAGCGGCACCAGCACCGTCAGGGAAATCGCCTGGAAACTGGTGAAGAACACCGTGCACCAGCACAGCACCGCGCTGCGGTTGGCGAACAGGTGCATCGGCAGCAACGGTTCCCGAGCCCGGCGCTCGTGCCAGGCGAACATCCCCAGCGCTACCCCCGCGCAACCCAGCAACCCCAGCACTTCAGGGCTGTGCCAGGCATGGCCTTGGCCGACCTGGGTTATCCCCAGCAACAATGCCGTCAGGCCGATGATCAGCAACACGGTGCCCAGGTAATCGATGATTGGCGTGCGTTGCGGTATTGGCAGCCCGACCAGGGTGCGCCGGGCCACCCACCAGGCCACGAGGCCCAGTGGCAGGTTGACCCAGAACACCCAGCGCCACGACAGGTATTCGGTCATGTAGCCACCGAGCACCGGCCCGGCCACACTGGCCACCGCGTACATGCTGCTGAAATACCCCTGGTAGCGACCCCGCTCCCGGGGCGGGATGATGTCGCCGATGATCGCCTGGCTCACCGAAATCATCCCGCCGGCGCCGATGCCCTGGAAAATCCGCGCCAGTACCAGTTGTTCCATGTTTTGCGCCAGGCCACAGAACAGCGAGGCCAGGGTGAACAGGCCCATGCCGAACAACATCAGCGGTCGGCGGCCATAAAGGTCACCGAGCTTGCCGTAGATCGGCACCGCCACGGTCATGGCGACCATGTAGCCGGAAATCACCCAGGCCAGCAGGCTGACGTCGGCGAATTGTGCGGAGATGGCCGGCATCGAGACGGCGACGATGGTCTGGTCCAGGGCACCGAGGAAAATCGCCAGCATCAGGGCAACCAGTACGCTGCGGATGGCCGGTTTTGGGGCTTGGTGCGTATTGAGCTGAGTCACGACAGAACCTGCGGGCGTCGCGCCAAAGAGGCGAATGGGACGAAGCCCGCAGTTTAAGTCGATAGGCGGCTATTCGATAGCCTCGTAAGGAAGCCCGACGTAATTTTCCGCAATGGTTTTTCGACCGGCCTCGGAGTCGAGGAAATACTCCAGTTCGGCTTCGCTGATGCGCTGGTTGAAGGCGTCGTCGTCGAAGCGGTGCAGCATCGACGTCATCCACCAGGAGAACCGCTCGGCTTTCCACACGCGTCGCAGGCAGATGGCCGAATATTGTTCCAGCAAGTCCACACGGCCGTCGCGATAGACCTTGAGCAAGATGTTGAACAGCGTGCTGACATCGCTGGCCGCCAGGTTCAAGCCCTTGGCCCCCGTCGGTGGGACGATGTGGGCCGCATCGCCCACCAGGAACATCCGCCCATACTGCATCGGTTCGACCACGAAGCTACGCAGGGGCGCGATGCTTTTTTCGATGGAGGGGCCGGTCACTAGGGCGTCGGCCAGGTCGGCGGGCAGGCGGTTTTTCAGTTCACCCCAGAAGCGCTCGTCCGGCCAGTCGGCGACGTGTTCCTCGGCGGGGACTTGCAGGTAATAACGGGTGCGGGTCTTGGAGCGCATGCTGCACAGGGCAAAACCGCGGTCGTGCCGCGCGTAGACCAGCTCCTCGTGCACCGGCGGGGTGTCGGCCAGTACGCCGAGCCAGCCAAACGGGTAGACGCGCTCGAAGACCTTGAGCTTTTCCGCTGGAATGGACTGGCGGGCCACGCCGTGGAAACCGTCGCAACCGGCAATGTAGTCGCAGTCCAGGCGCCAGGCTTGCCCTTCATGTTCGAAGGTCACGAAGGGGTGTTCGGTTTGCATGTCGTGGGGCTGGGCGTCGCTGGCCAGGTACAGGGTGCGGGCGCCGGCGGCTTCGCGGGCGGCCATCAAGTCACGGGTGACTTCGGTCTGGCCGTAGACCATGACGTTTTTACCGCCGGTCAGGCCCTTGAGGTCGATGTGTACCCGCCGATCGTTGAGCACCAGTTCAAAGCCGTCATGGGGCAGGCCTTCGGCGTCCATGCGCTGGCCAACGCCGGCCTGGCGCAGCAGCTCGACCATGCCTTGCTCCAGCACACCGGCGCGGATGCGACCCAAGACATAGTCCGGGGCCTGGCGTTCGAGGATGACAGTGTCGATCCCGGCGTTGTGCAACAACTGGCCGAGCAGCAGGCCAGAGGGGCCGGCGCCGATGATAGCGACTTGGGTCTTGAGGGTTTTCATTGTTCTTATGACTCGCACGAAGCACGCGACCAGGGTCGGTGTTGATTGTTATGGACCGAGTGCCTGCATTTTTCGCTTGCGGACCTGTCAGTTGAAGGGGAAAACTGAGCCGATACCTGTTCTTTTCGCCAATTGGTGCGATTATCGCCCGCAACCCCAGGCCCGGATCCACGTTATGAAAAAACCTGACCTGCCTTCGATCCCGGTGTTCAAGCTCTACGGTGAGAGCCAGGAATGGCCGACGCCGGATCTGCTGCATTGCGAGACCATCTCCAAGCGCAGCCGCGAGCATCAATGGGAAATCAAGCCCCATCGGCACGCCGACCTGTGCCAGTTGCTGTTTGTCTTCAATGGCCAGGCGGAACTGGAAATCGAAGGCCGGCGCACGCAACTCACCGAGCCGGCCGTGCAGATCCTGCCGCCGCTGTCGGTCCATGGCTTTCGTTTTTCCGAGGATGTGGAAGGTTACGTGGTGACGCTGGCGGCGCCGCTGGTCACGCACCTGCAAGCGCAGCTGGGGCATTCGGTCAATGTGCTGGCCCAGGCCGAAAGCTACCCGGCCCTTGAGAATGCCGAGTACCTCAACAGCCTGTTCAGCGCCTTGCAGAATGAGTACATGGGGCATCAACCGGCCCGGGAAATGCTGATGCATGCGCTGGTCAGCGTGATCATGGTCTGGGTCAGCCGCCAGGTGATGCAGCGCCACACCCAGGCCCAGCGCCCGCAACGGGCCCGGGAGTACCTCAACGGTTTCATTCAGTTGGTGGAAGAAACCTATCGCGAGCACGTCAAGGTCGAAGACCTGGCCCATCGCCTGGGCATTTCCGTGTCGCACCTCAACGGCACCTGTCGCGAACTGGCGGGGCAGCCAGCGTTGCAGATCATGCATGAGCGCCAGTTGCTGGAAGCCAAGCGCCTGCTCACCTACACGGGCATGACCATCTACGAGATTTCCGAACTGCTCGGGTTTTCCGACCCGACCAACTTCACTCGGCTGTTCCGTCGGCGCGTCGGTATCTCGCCCAAGGCGTTCCGGGACCGGCTCAAGACCGATCAACAGGACGACTGACCACGCCTCAGCGCAGGGCGTTCAGGGTTGCGCTATGGGGGATGCAGCGTTCGAAATTGCAGCTGGCATATTCACGGGGCAGTTGCCTGGCCTGCTCGACCCGGTAGGCCGCAGTGCCATACAGCGCAAGCGTAGCGGCGCAAGTGACGAAAATGGCGAGGCGTCTTCTTGTTTTGATGTTCATGGCGGTGACCTCTGAACGAATACCCGGGGGTACTGTATTCAGCATAGGTCAGCTATAGCGAGTTGCCAGCCAGGCAGGCTTTGTGTGTAACCCGATATTCAGAACACTGATATTCCCCTGTTGGGGCCCAGGCCTCAAGGCTGAAGCCCTGCTTCATTGTGGCGAGGGAGCTTGCTCCCGCTGGGCCGCGCAGCGGCCCCAAGCTCTTGCGGTCGCTGCGCAACCGAGCGGGAGCAAGCTCCCTCGCCACAGGTTCATTTCATGTCAGGAATGGCAGCGTTTCCCAGCCAGTTATTCCAGGTGCTCCGGCTTCATCGGGTCGCCCGGCTTGACGTCCAGTTGCTGGCGCACGTCTTCGAACATTTCGTCGTAGTACTTGTGCATCGAACCGATGCTGGCAGCCTTGGGCAGGCCGTATTTCTGGGCGATGCGCGTGGCATGGCGGGCGAAGTCGAAGGCTTGGTCCTTGGCCAGGAAAAAGGTCTCGTCCAGGGTTTTTTCTTCCACCGTGCCGTGCAGTTGGAACGACATGCCCGTCTCGCCCTTGTCGTTCTGATCGAGCTTGTAGTCGATGCACAGGTTGTAGCTGAAATCATCCTTGTTCAGCGCATGGCGTTCCATGTGCAGGTGACCGGGTTTGAACGTGGCCATAAACGACTCTCCTTCGAAGGCATGGAGAACGGCAGACACCGTGCCTGCCGCATAAGTTTTCCCGTTAGCGATAAACAATGCCCGGCGTCGCGGTGCTGATGCGCGTGCCGGCGGTGCCCTGGACAATAGCATCGATGTCCGACAGCGACCCGATCACCGCGACCTTGCCGGTGTTGCGCGCGAATTCACAGGCAGCCTGCACCTTCGGCCCCATGGAACCGGCGGCGAAGCCGAGCCGCTCCAGTTCGTCGGGATGGGCCTGGGCGATGGCTTTCTGGGTCGGCTTGCCGAAGTCGATGAACGCGGCGTTGACGTCGGTGGCGATCACCAGCAGATCGCTTTCCAGCTGTTCGGCCAGCAGCGCCGAGCACAAGTCCTTGTCGATCACCGCTTCCACGCCTTGCAGCTTGCCGTCGGCGTCGTACATCGTCGGGATGCCGCCACCGCCGGCGCAGATCACGATACTGCCTTTTTCCAGCAGCCATTTGATCGGGCGGATTTCAAAGATGCGCTTGGGCCTGGGGCTGGCGACCACACGACGGAACTTGTCGCCGTCCGGGGCGATGGCCCAGCCTTTTTCAGCGGCCAGTTCCTGTGCTTCTTCCTGGCTGTAGACCGGGCCGATGGGCTTGGTGGGGTTCTGGAAGGCCGGGTCGTTGGCGTCCACTTCGACCTGGGTCAGGAGCGTGGCGAAGGGGACTTCGAAGTCCAGCAGATTGCCCAGTTCCTGTTCGATGATGTAGCCGATCATGCCCTCGGTTTCGGCGCCGAGCACGTCCAGCGGATACGGCGTGACCGAGGTGTAGGCCGCCGCCTGCAGCGACAGCAGGCCGACTTGCGGGCCGTTGCCGTGGGCGATGACCAGTTGGTTGCCGGGGTGGATCTTGGCGATCTGTTCGGTCGCGGTGCGGATGTTGCTGCGTTGATTGGCTGCGGTCATGGGTTCACCCCGACGCAGAAGGGCGTTACCGCCCAGGGCAACGACGATGCGCATGGTGCTGTCCTTTAAAAAATGGATCGAACAACCTGATTCCCTTGTGGGAGCGAGCTTGCTCGCGATGACAGCGGCACATCCAACATCAATGCAAGCTGACACTTCGCCATCGCGAGCAAGCTCGCTCCCACAGTGGGTTCTAGATATCCGCCAACGCCGCCACCAGGATCGCCTTGATGGTGTGCATGCGATTTTCCGCCTGCTCGAAGGCGATGTTGGCCGGGGATTCGAACACCTCCTCGGTCACTTCCACGCCGTTGGCCAGGTTCGGGTAGCGTGCGGCGATGTCCTTGCCGACCTTGGTTTCACTGTTATGGAACGCCGGCAGGCAGTGCATGAATTTCACCCGTGGGTTGCCCGAGGCCTTCATCATCTGCGCGTTGACCTGGTAGGGCAGCAATTGCTCGATGCGCTCATCCCAGGCTTCAACCGGCTCGCCCATGGACACCCAAATGTCGGTGTGGATGAAGTCCACGCCCTTGACGGCTTCCCTCGGGTCTTCGGTGATGGTCAGGCGGGCGCCACTTTCGGCGGCGAAGGCCTGGCACTGGTCGATGAAATCCTGGTGCGGCCACAAGGCTTTTGGCGCGCCGATGCGCACGTCCATGCCCAGCTTCGCGCCGATCATCAGCAACGAATTGCCCATGTTGTAGCGGGCATCGCCCAGGTAGGCGTAGCTGATGTCATGCAGCGGCTTGTCGCTGTGTTCGCGCATGGTCAGGGTGTCGGCGATCATTTGGGTGGGATGGAATTCGGCGGTCAGGCCGTTGAACACCGGCACCCCGGCGAACGTGGCTAACTCCTCGACGATCTCCTGTTCGAAGCCACGGTATTCGATGGCGTCGAACATCCGCCCCAGGACTCGGGCGGTGTCTTTCATGCTTTCCTTGTGGCCGATCTGCGACGACACCGGGTCGATGTAGGTGACGTGGGCGCCCTGGTCGTGGGCGGCGACTTCGAAGGCGCAGCGGGTGCGGGTCGAGGTTTTCTCGAAGATCAGCGCGATGTTCTTGCCCTTGAGGTGCGGCTGTTCGGTGCCGGTGTACTTGGCACGCTTGAGGTCGCGGGACAGGTCCAGCAGAAAGTGCAGCTCGCGGTTGGTGTGGTGCATCAGGCTCAGCAGGCTGCGGTTGCGCATGTTGAACGCCATGGTGTGGATCTCCTCTGGTGTAGGTTATCCCCGGGGCCGATTCTGGGTAAGGAACGGCCTCGGCTCGAAGTCAGTAATCGATCGGGTCGCGGATGATCGGGCAGGTCATGCAATGGCCACCGCCCCGGCCCCGGCCCAGTTCGCTGGCGCTGATGGTGATGACTTCCACGCCGGCCTTGCGCAGGAGGGTATTGGTGTAGGTGTTGCGGTCATAGCCGATCACCACGCCCGGTTCCACCGCCACGACGTTGTTGCCGTCGTCCCACTGCTCGCGTTCGGCGGCGAAGCTGTTGCCGCCGGTTTCCACGACTCGCAACGCGGGTAGCTTGAGGGCGGCGGCCACGGTGTCGAGGAAGCTGCCGTCCTCGCGGCGCACGTCGATGCCGCCAGGCTTGCTCTCGTCAGGGCGCAGGGAGAAGGCGACGATCTGGCTCACCACTTCGGGGAATACCGTGACCAGGTCGCGGTCGCAGAAACTGAACACGGTATCCAGGTGCATGGCGGCCCGGGATTTCGGCAAGCCGGCGACAATCACCCGTTCCACCGCGTTGTGCTTGAACAGGTTCAGCGCCAACTGGCCGATGGCTTGGCGGGACGAGCGCTCGCCCATGCCGATCAACACCACGCCGTTGCCAATGGGCATGACATCGCCGCCTTCAAGAGTGGCGTTGCCGTGGTCCTGGTCCGGGTCCCCATACCAGACTTGGAAGTCCGCGTGGGTGAACTCCGGATGGAATTTATAGATGGCGCTGGCCAGCAGGGTTTCCTGTCGGCGCGCCGGCCAGTACATCGGGTTCAAGGTCACGCCGCCGTAGATCCAGCACGTGGTGTCGCGGGTGAACTGGGTATTGGGCAACGGCGGCAGGATAAAGCTGGAGTGTCCGAGAAAGTCGCGGAACATCTGGATAGTCTTGCCACCGAAGCTGTCCGGCAGGTCATCGGCCGAGACGCCGCCGATGAGGAATTCGGCGATGTGGCGCGGTTCCAGGCTGCGCAGCCACGAACCGACTTCATTCACCAGGCCCAGGCCCACCGAGTTGGCGCTGATCTTGCGCTGGAGGATCCAGTCCAGGGCTTCGGGGATGGCGACGATGTCGGTCAGCAGGTTGTGCATTTCCAGCACATCGATATCACGCTCGCGCAGCTTGGTGACGAAATCGAAATGGTCGCGCTTGGCCTGGTTGACCCAGATCACATCGTCGAACAGCAGCTCGTCGCAGTTGTTCGGGGTCAGCCGCTGGTGGGCCAGGCCCGGGGAACAGACCATGACTTTACGCAGTTTGCCGGCTTCGGAATGAACGCCGTACTTCACTTTTTCCGTGGTCATTACACATCCTCCCGTTAAAACAATCAGCCAACTACAAGGTCAGGAAGCCGTCGTAGAGCCCGTAGGCGGCCACGAGGGCGCCTGCGACCACCGCGGCGAAAATCAGCTTCTCGACAGAGGTGAAAATAGGTTTGCCCAACTCGCGCTTGGCCTTGGCGAACAGGATCGCGCCGGGGGCGTAGAGTAGGGCAGAGAGCAGCAGGTACTTGATGCCGCCGGCATACAGCAGCCACACCGCATAGATCAGGGCGATGGCCCCGATGACCAGGTCCTTGCGCCGCTCGGCCGCGAAGCCTTCATAGGTCTCGCCACGCACCGCCAGCAGCAGCGCATAGGCCGCCGACCAGAGGTACGGCACGAGGATCATCGAGGTGGCGAGGTAGATCAGTGACAGGTAGGTGCTGGCCGAGAACAGGGTTATGACCAGAAACAGCTGGACCATCGCATTGGTCAGCCACAGGGCGTTGGCCGGTACGTGGTTGGCGTTCTCCCGGCGCAGGAACTCGGGCATGGTGTGGTCTTTGGCGGCGGCAAACATGATCTCGGCGCACAGCAATACCCAGGACAGCAGGGCGCCGAGCAGCGAGATGATCAGGCCGACGCTGATCAGCACCGCCCCCCAATGCCCGACGACATGTTCCAGCACGGCGGCCATGGACGGGTTCTGCAACTTCGCCAGTTCAGGCTGGGTCATGATGCCCAGGGACAGCACGTTCACCAGCACCAGGAACAGCAGCACGGTGATAAAACCGATGACGGTGGCCTTGCCGACGTCGCTGCGTTTCTCGGCCCGGGCGGAAAAAATGCTCGCGCCCTCGATGCCGATGAACACCCACACGGTGACCAGCATCATCTTGCGCACCTGGTTCATCACGCTGCCCAGGTCCGGGTTCATCGTGCCCCAGATGTCCCGGGTGAAGATCTCGAGCTTGAAAGCGAACAGGGCGATCAGCACGAACAGCACCAGCGGCACGATCTTGGCGACGGTGGTGACCAGGTTGATGAACGCGGCTTCCTTGATGCCGCGCAGCACCAGGAAATGCACTGCCCACAGCAGCACGGAGGCGCCGATTACCGCCGCGACGGTATTGCCCTCACCAAAGATCGGGAAGAAGTAGCCCAAGGTGCTGAACAGCAGCACGAAGTAACCGACGTTGCCCAGCCAGGCGCTGATCCAGTAGCCCCAGGCCGACGAAAAACCCATGTAGTCGCCGAACCCGGCCTTGGCGTAGGCATACACGCCGCCGTCCAGATCAGGCTTGCGGTTGGCCAGGGTCTGGAACACGAAGGCCAGGGTCAGCATGCCGACGGCGGTGATGGCCCAACCGATCAGCACCGCGCCGACATCGGCACTGGCTGCCATGTTTTGTGGCAGGGAAAAGATTCCCCCGCCGATCATTGAGCCGACGACCAATGCAACCAACGCACCCAATCGAAGTTTTCCGGGCGTATCAGACATGTACGAGACTCCAATGCAGGAGAAGAGAGTCAACAGGCTAAGTCGATTTGAAGTTTGAATAGCTGATCTGGATCAGTGCATGACAACATTCCGTTGTTAATGAAGGAGTTGAAGCGTCCATTAGGGGTTTTAATTGCTCGAGAGGCCCATTCCAGGTGGTCTTGGCAAAAATGGCGATAATCTGCGCTCTCACAGGATTATTCACGCTAGTTGATTTCCGCTGAGTCGCAACTATTTTGTAGTTGGCTGTTCTGGCACTTTTTATTTAGCGCGATTGAATAAGGGCCAGTAAATAAGGCAACGGAATTTGCACGGTAGGCGTTATTCAAAAGCGCTATTGGGCTTTTATTTAATTATTAAATAGCGAGGCGAAATGTCGCCACCGATTGAAAAATTGCCGCTGGGCGCGTTGGTCGCACTGGTGGTGGGGTCGATGATCGGTGGTGGGATCTTTTCCCTGCCGCAAAACGTCGCGGCTCAGGCCGATGTCGGGGCGGTGTTGATCGGTTGGGCCATCACCGCCGTCGGCATGCTGACCCTGGCCTTCGTGTTCCAGACCCTGGCCAATCGCAAACCGGCATTGGACTCGGGCGTGTATGCCTACGCCAAGGCCGGGTTCGGTGACTATATGGGCTTCTCGTCCGCCTGGGGTTACTGGATCAGCGCCTGGATGGGCAATGTCGGTTACTTCGTGCTGCTGTTCAGCACGTTGGGGTATTTCTTCCCGGTGTTTGGCCAGGGCAATACGCCGGTGGCCATCGGCTGTGCATCGTTGCTGTTGTGGGCCGTGCATTTCCTGGTGTTGCGGGGCATCAAGGAGGCGGCGTTCATCAACCTGGTGACCACCGTGGCCAAGGTCGTGCCGCTGTTGATGTTCATTGTCCTGGCGGCCGTGGCCTTCAAGGCCGAGGTGTTCACCCGCGATATCTGGGGCACGATGAGCCCGGACCTGGGCAGCGTGATGGACCAGGTGCGGCACATGATGCTGGTCACGGTGTTCGTGTTCATCGGTATCGAGGGCGCCAGCGTGTATTCGGCGCGGGCCCGGAAACGTGCGGACGTAGGGCGGGCGACGGTGATCGGTTTCCTCGGTGTCCTGGCGTTGCTGGTGCTGGTGAATGTGTTGTCCCTGGGCGTCATGAGCCAGCCGGAATTGGCGCAGTTGCAGAACCCGTCACTGGCAGGCGTGCTCGAGCACATTGTCGGGCCTTGGGGCGCATTGGCGATCAGCCTGGGCTTGGCGGTGTCATTACTGGGGGCGCTGCTGTCCTGGGCGCTGCTGTGCGCCGAGATCCTCTACGCCACCGCCCGGGACAAGACCATGCCGGCATTCCTGACCAAGGAAAATGCCAACCATGCGCCGGTCAATGCGCTGTGGTTGACCAATGGCATGATCCAACTGTTTTTGCTGATCACTCTGTTTTCCGCCGGCACCTACACCAGCCTGATTTATCTGGCCTCATCGATGATCCTGGTGCCCTACTTGTGGTCGGCCGCTTATGCGGTGCTGCTGTGCGTCCGGGGGGAAACCTACGAACGAGCCTCGGCCCAGCGCATGAAGGATCTGTGCATCGGTGGCGTAGCCCTGTGCTATGCGGTGTGGCTGTTGTACGCCGGCGGGTTGAAATACCTGCTGCTGTCGGCGTTGTTGTATGCACCCGGAGTGATCCTGTTCGCCCAGGCCAAGCGGGAACAGGGACAGCCCTTATTCACCGCTGTGGAAAAAGGTGTTTTTGCCTGTGTGCTGTTTGGCGCGGGTGTAGCGGCGTATGGGTTGTACAGTGGATTTTTGGCGTTGTGAGGTTCACCGCAATGCCAAGGCGAACCCCTGTGGCGAGGGAGCTTGCTCCCGCTGGGGCGCGTAGCGGCCCTGTTTTTCTGGGGCTGCTGCGCAGCCCAGCGGGAGCAAGCTCCCTCGCCACAGGGGCAGTTTTAACCGGTAGCGAGCGTCACCACCGTGCCCGATGCGCCCCCAGCTCAGCCGCCGGCAAAGTCCATTGCAGCGGCGTCCCGGTGATCTTCAAGGGCACCTGCAGGCGATGGGCTGGCCCCCATGGCGTCTGTTCGACGACCAACCCGTGATCATCTTCGGCCTCGGCCCGCAATGGGGTCGGGTCGCCGGCGCCACGTTCGATCAGCAGCTTCGCCGTGCGCGCTAGTGACAAGCGTGCCGAACCGCCGCGACCATTTTCCAAGCGCCGGGACAGCAGCACCAAGGCGCTGGCCGCCAGCAGATAGCCGGTGCCATGGTCCAGTGCTTGCACCGGCAGCGGTGTCGGTTTGTCGGTGTGTTTCCAAGCCATGCCGGCTTCGGCAATGCCACTGCTCATCTGCACCAGGCTGTCGAAGCCGCGCCGGTTCTGCCAGGGGCCGCTCCAGCCGTAGGCGTTGAGGCTGACGTCGATCAGGCCCGGAGCCAGTTTACTGCGCTGTTCGGCGCCGTAGCCCAGGCGTTCCAGAGCGTCGGCACGGTAGCCGTGCAGGAGGATGTCGGTGTCCTTGAGCAATGCCTCGAACGCCGCGCGATCATCGGCTCGATGCAGGTCGAGGCGGGCGCAGCGTTTGCCCAGGGTGACTTCCGGGACCACGCCGGGTTCGTTCCAGGTCGGCGGGTCGATGCGCAGCACGTCGGCCCCGAGGCCGGCGAGGAAGCGACTGGCGACGGGGCCGGCCAGCACCCGGGTCAGGTCCAGGACCTTGAGGCCCGCCAGTGGCTGGGTCACGGAGCCAGGCCAGGGTTTGTGCTGTCCTGCAGTGGTTTCACTCAGATGCACCAGCGGCTCGGCATGCACCGCCATGCCTTGAGGGTGAGTTTGCCAGGCCTGCCACGAACGCATCTGGGCAGCGCAACCGCCGGCGTCGACCACGGCTTGCTCCAGCTCGGCGTTGTTCCAGCGGGCGACCCTGGCCGCCATGTCGGTGCGGTCGGTGCAGGTGCCGAGGACTTTTTCCGCCGCCAGGCGATGATGCAGCGCGTTGGTGTGCAGGCGAATCCAGCCGTCGGCGCAGGCATAGTCGCCGGCCACCGGGTCCCACATCGGCGGCACACTCCAGCCGATGGGGCGCAGGGAAGTGGCGAACCAGAACGATGCCAGGCGTCGGTCGACCTCGACGGGGGGCTGGCGGCCGGTGTGATGGTGGATGAGCGCGGCGGTCGCCTGGCCGGCCACGGCGATGCTGGCGCTGGCCAGCTCCGTGACGGCGAATGCCGAGGGCAGGGCGCCTTCGCCGCTGAAGGTGATCGAGGTCGTGGGCAAGCCGAGCGCGGCTTGCATGGATGTGAGTAGATCTGCCATCGAAAGCCCCTCCTGAACCAGAGGGCGAGCATAGATCAAAAATCCTTCGGGGGCCGCTTTGCGGCCCAGCGGGAGCAAGCTCCCTCGCCACAAGCGCCCTGTGCTTGTTCCGGCCGCGACCAGATCCACAGGTTGCCCAGGCCCATGCCGGCGAGCGCCAGGTAGACCGGCCAGCGGTGGTCGAGCATCACCAGCATCAACCCGGCACACAGCAGCATGCTGGCGCTGGCACCGACCTTGGCCCGGCGCGGGATAACCTTGCCGTTGCGCCAGTTGTGCAGCATCGGCCCGAACAGCCGATGGTTCTCCAGCCAGGCGCTCAGGCGCGGCGAACTGCGGGTCGCGGCCCAGGCGGCCAAGAGGATGAACTCGGTGGTCGGCAGGCCAGGCACGACGATGGCGACCAGGCCGATGGCCAGGCTGGTGTAGGCGAGCAGGGCGAAGAGCAGTTGGGTGAGTTTCGAGGGATGGTTCATCAGCGTTTTTCAGTCATACACATTTCCTGTGGGAGCGGGCTTGCTCGCGAAGGCGGTGTATCAGCCGACATAATCGTTAACTGACACACCGTCTTCGCGAGCAAGCCCGCTCCCACACTGGTTTCTGGGTGGACTGCAAGATATGCATCCACCCTAAGTTCCTTGTATGAATCAGGCCAACTCGGTCGCGTAAGCCTGTTCCAACAGCACCGTGAAGCGGTTAAAGGCATCCAGCGCGCCTTTGTCCGCCTCGGCTTCCTGTTGTTCGGTGAAGGTCAGGCCATCGAGGGTGCGGGTGAAGGTTTTCCAGCCTTCGGCACGTCCGCCGGCGGGTTCGGCCAGGTGCCGGGCGCCGAAGGTTTCGCTCAGCCCCAGGCCCACGGCACGCTTGATCAGGAAGGCGGCGCCGAGCTTGGAGCCTTCGGAGACGAACAGCCAGCCCAGGGCTTCGGCCTGGGTCGGGGTTTTCACCGCACCGGCCACCGGCCCGGGGACTTCGGTGTCCAGGTCGGCGAGATCCGCCTTGGCTGCGTCGGCACGGCAGCGGGCTGGCAGGTCGGGGATCAAGGCGGCCAGTTCGGCGTCGTTGTACAGCGCCACCAGTTCCGACTGGAACAGGTACTGGGCGACGACGAAACGGGCGAAGCTGGCCGGGGTGTCGAACGGAGCGTGGGCCTTGACCAGCGCATCGAGCTTGCCGTGGGGCTCGTGGGTGATCTGGTTCAGGCGTTGGGAACGTGAAGCGGGACGTTGTGTGGTCATGAAAAAATTCCTTCGAGTTGGAACATTGTGGCGAGGGAGCTTGCTCCCGCTCGGTTGCGCAGCGACCGCAAGTTCTTGGGACTGCTGCGCAGTCCAGCGGGAGCAAGCTCCCTCGCCACAGGGCATTTGGCTTGCCGACAAAAATCTTGGTCAGATATCCCAGATCAGGTTCACCGCGAAGTTACGCCCGGGCGCCGTCAGGCGATCGAGGTTGGCGGGGCTCAGCACGGCCGCTTCGCCGACGCTGTCGTAGCCGCGCACGTCGTCCCACAGCCAGTATTTCTTGTCGGTGAGGTTGTAGAGGCCGCCGCTGACGGTCACGTCGCCGGTCACCTTGTAGTAACCCGTCAGGTCGAGGATGCCGAAGCCTGGTGTCTTGAATTGGCTGCTCACGCCATCGGGGGAGTTGAAATTGCTGTCGTCGACGCGGTCCTTTTTCTTGACCAGGGTCCAGCTGAGCAAGGTGCCGAACTGCTTCTGGTCGTAGCCCAGGCCGAACACGCCGGTGAGGGGGTTGATGCTGTTGAGCGGTTCGCCCGTGTCGTTGTTGCGACCGTAGAGGTAGGCCACCGAACCCTGGGTGTAGAGGCCTTCTGGCGCGCCCAGCACGTCCAGGTCCAGGCGCCCCTTGGCTTCGACGCCCTTGATGGTGGCGTGCTTGATGTTGTTGCTCTGGAAGGTCAACTGGTCGTCGCCGGGGATGATGGCGTCCTCGTTGATGAAATCGCGGTACTTGTTGTAGAACACCGCCACGTCGAACGAACCGGAATCGAAACGGCCACGCAGGCCGGTCTCGTAGCCCTGGCTTTTTTCCGGTTCCAGATCGGGGTTGGGTTCTACGCTATAGCCGGCGCCGGGGTTGTCGAAACGACCGTAAAGAGCCTTGGCGGTTGGGGTACGAAAGCCTTCGGCGTACTGGCCGTACCAGGTGTACTCATCGCTCAGGGCGTAGGTCACGCCGAACTTGGGCGAGACGCGATGCCAGGTCTTGTTCTTGCCGCTGACTGTGCCGCCGCCGGTAGGGTCCACGGTACTGAGGAATTCCTCGGTCAGGTGCGGCTTGAGCCGGGTGTAGTCGTAGCGCAGGCCGGGGGTGAAGGTCCATTTGTCCCAACTGATCTGGTCCTGGGCGAACAGGCTGTAGGTGTTGATGGTCGGGTCGGGGAAGTCACTGGCTTTTGCCAGCACGTCCCGGGTGCTGATGGCGCCCACCGCCGAGCAACCGACGCCGACCGCCAGGCACACGCCATTGCCGCTACGCGAGCCGGTGACTTTCTGTTGCTTGAGGGTGGTGCCGTAGGTCAAGGCGTGGTCGGTGTCGGCGACGCTGAAGGCCTTGTCCAGTTGCGCATCGAAGACCCACTGCTTTTCTTCGTAGAGGGTCTCCCGGGTGCGCAGGACCTGGCGGGTGATCGGGAAATAGAACTCGGCGGTGCTCTGGTCGGTCTTGGCGACCTGGTGATTCAGGCTCCACTTGACGTGATCGGCCAGCAGGCTGTCGAGGGCGAAGCTGTGTTCCAGGCCGAAACGCTCGCGGGTGATGGTGTCGTTGCCGGTGCGCCACTGGTACATGCCACCGGGCAGTACGAAGTCGGGGATCGCCGGCTGGCCGTTGGCGTAGGGGCCGCCGTAGGCGCTTTTCAGGTCGGTGTCGCGGTCGTCCTTGTATTTCTCGTAGACCAGGCCAAGGCGTGCGTCATCGCTATAGTTCCAGCCGAGCTTGGCCAGCACGTTGTAGGTGCGCACGTCTTCCGGGTTGGCGGCGGTGCGGTCCAGGCCGGTGCCGTTGTGGCTGCCGTAGGATTCGGTTTCGTGGCCGTCACGCTGGCTATAGTGCAGCAACCCATCGACTGGACCGCTACGGCCGGCAACGGTGGCGGACTTGAGCCAGCTCTCGTCGGCGGAGCTGTAGCCGGTCTTCAGGCGCGCGCCGACGTCCTCGCCCGGCTTGATGATGTCGTCCGGATCGAGGGTGAAGTAGCTGACGGCACCGCCAATGGCATTGCTGCCGTACAGCACCGAGGCCGGGCCGCGGAGGATTTCCACGCGCTTGATGATTTCCGGGTCGACGTAGTTGCGCTGGGTCTTGGCGTAGGGGCCGTTGAAGAACCCGCCGGGTATTTCCACGCCGTCGACCTGGGTCAGGATCCGATTGCCATCGATGCCGCGGATGTTGTAGCCGCTGATGCCGCCGCGCTGGCCCGCGCCACCCACCGATACGCCCGGTTCATAGCGCACCAGGTCCTTGAGGGTATTGACGTTGTTGCGGTCCAGCACCTGGCGGTCGTGGACGGTGACCGTGCTCGGTACGCTGGTGATGTCCTGTTCCTGGCGGGTGGCACTGATGGTCACCTGCTGCAGTTCCAGCGCGCTGCCGCGGCTGCGTTTTTCCAGGACGATGCTGTTGTCGCCTAGCTTGCGATAGCTCAGTTGGGTCCCCGCCAGCAGGCGTTCCAGGGCTTTTTCCGGCGGCAGCGAGCCGTTCACCCCTGGCGATGCGACGCCTTCGGCCAGTTCCGCCGGCAGGCCGACCTGCCAGCCGGTGACCGCGGTGAATGCATTCAGGGCCGAGACCAGGGGTTGCCGGGCGATGGCAAAGGTGTAGTCGCCCATGTTGCGTGCAGGGGGCTGCACGGTGGTGGCGGCCAGGACGAGCGGCGCGATGCCGGCCATCAGGATGGCGGCGGTAAGCAGTGACAGCGTGCAAGAAGGGGCAAGAAACCGGCAAGTAAGGCGAGAGGACATCGATAGCGCTCCGTGTCGCATCTGTTATAGGTGCAGATTCGCACGGCTAGATACGAATCAATTGCATTGGCTATAACGAGACGAACCAGCGAAGCCTATCGAGTAAAAATAATTCTCATTTAGTTCAGGATCACCAGCGCCGGGAATTCCTGTAGGCGCGCCGAGGTAATGTGGGCCAGGGAACGGACCACGTCCAGCGGCTGATCGAGGCGGTAATTGCCGGTCACCGCGACGTTGGCCAACTGTTCGTTGCTGTTGATGATCCAGCCGGGGTAGTAGCGGCGCAGCTCGGCCAGTACCTGGCTCAGCGGCCGGTTCTCGAACACCAGTCGACCCTGGACCCAGGCCAGCTCGGTGCTGGCATCGAGCCGGGCCGGGCGGTCGAAGCCGTTGGGGCCGATGCGGATGCTTTCCCCGGCCGACAGCCGCACATGGGTGTCGTTGCGGTTGGCCCGCAGGTCCACATCGCCGCGCTGCACCTGGACCTGGGCCACACCGTCGAGGTAACGCACGGCGAAGGTGGTGTCGCTGACGCTGGCGGTGACCGGGCCGGCATCGATTTCCAGCGGCTGGGTGCGGTTGCCCGGGACTTCGAAGAAGGCCTCGCCTTTGTACAGGCGCGCCACGTGCCGTTGTTCGTTGAACGTGCTGGAGAACGCCGAATCGGTGTTGAGCAGGACCTTGGAACCGTCCTCCAATTGCAGGCGCTGGCGCTCACCGACCACGGTCAGGTGATCGGCCTGGAGATGCAGAGGCAGGTCGCTGAAGTTGAACAGGCCGAGAAACAGCACGGCGGCGGTGGCCAGGGGTTTCCAATGGGCACGCAGGCGCGACAGCGCGGTGACCTTGGGCGCGGTTTCCAGCCGGCGGGCACTTTCCAGCACCTGCGGGCCGTTCCAGATCGCCTGGGCCCGGGCAAACGCCTCGCCGTGACGTGGATCGGCCGCCAGCCAGGCCTGGAACTGCCGCGTCTGTTCCGCGCTGGGGCTGTCCAGCAGGATCAGCCAGTCCAGCGCCTGCTCCATGGCATGGGCGGTTTCCGGCGTCGGCTCAGGAGAAGGGGAGTAGTCCGTCACGGTGGGTTCTCTTATTAGCGGCCCGCACAAGCTACAAGCCGCAGGCAGTAGGAGGCAAGCCTGTACGCAGCGTGAAGTTCATAGGTTGCGTTCAGCCACACCCACACAGATCGCCATGATCAGCTTCAGTTCCTTCTGCACGGTGCTCAGGGATACACCGAGCCGTTCGGCGATTTCCTGGTAACTGTGGCCATGCAGGCGGCTGAGGATGAAGATCTGCTGTTGTCGCGGGCTCAGGGCTTGCAAGCTGACGTCCAGGCGCTCGAGCAGTTGCTGGGCATGGGCGGCGTCCTCGGCACTGCTCTGGGGGGCGACGACGTTGTGGACGACTTCCAGCGGTACGTCGTCCAACAGCGTTCGGGATTGGATGCGCCGGGCACGCAGATGGTCCAGCGCCAGGTTGCGGGCGGTTTGGAAAACAAAGGGTTCGAGGTGCTCGACCGTACGTTCGGCCAATGCTCGGGTGACGCGCAGGTAGGTTTCCTGAAGCAGGTCTTCGGCGGTACTGGGGTTGCTGACCATGCGCTCGAGGGTGCGTAGCAGCGGCGTGCGCTGGGCGAGGAATACATGATGAAAGCGCGATTGACTCACGGTAGGGCCCGATCCGGTTCTAGCAGATGATAATGCTTATCATCTGCGTGACGGGTCAAGCCTTCATTTCATCGATGTTGTAACCCTGTGGGAGCGAGCTTGCTCGCGATGACGGAGTGTCAGTCGCCATTGATGTTGGCTGATACACCGCTTTCGCGAGCAAGCTCGCTCCCACAGAAAAGCGCCCACAGAAAAGCTCAAGAACTACCGTGGCAGTTACTCGGCGTTACACAACGCCAGGCAGTTATCCAGCATGCGGTTGGAGAAGCCCCATTCGTTGTCATACCAGGCCAGCACCTTGAGCAGCTTGCCGCTGGCCTTGGTGTGGTTGGCGTCGAAGATCGACGACAGCGGGTTGTGGTTGAAATCGCTGGAGACCAGCGGCAGGGTGTTGTAGCCGAGGATCTTCGAATGCTGGCTGGCATGGCGCAGCAGTTCGTTGACTTCTTCGGCCGAGGCTTCGCGCTTGAGCTGCACGGTGAGGTCGACCAGGGAGACGTTGATCACCGGTACGCGCACGGCCATGCCGGTCAGCTTGCCTGCCAGTTCCGGCAGCACCAGGCCCACCGCTTCGGCGGCGCCGGTCTTGCTCGGGATCATGTTCTGGGTGGCCGAACGGGCGCGGTACGGGTCGCTGTGGTAGACGTCGGTCAGGTTCTGGTCGTTGGTGTAGGCATGGATAGTGGTCATCAGGCCGCTTTCGATGCCCAGCTCGCGGTGCAGCACCTGGGCCACCGGGGCCAGGCAGTTGGTGGTGCACGACGCGTTGGAGATGATCTGGTGGGACTGGCGCAGGATGTCATGGTTCACGCCATACACGACGGTGGCATCGGCGCCCTTGGCCGGGGCCGAGATGATTACCTTGCGGGCGCCGGCGCTGATGTGCGCGGCTGCCTTGGCACGGTCGGTAAACAGACCGGTGCATTCGAACACGACGTCGATTTTCTCGGCGGCCCAGGGCAGTTCGGCCGGGTTGCGGATGGCGCTGACCGAGATGCGGTCGCCATTGACCGTCAGGCTTTCGTGATCGTGCTGGACGTCGGCATCGAAGGTGCCATGCACGGTGTCGAACTTGAGCAGATGGGCATTGATTGCACTGTCACCCAGGTCGTTGATGGCGACGATCTGCAGGTCGCGACGGTAGCCTTGGGTATACAGTGCACGGAGGACGTTGCGGCCGATGCGGCCAAAACCATTGATTGCGATTCGAAGAGTCATTAACTGCGCCGCCGTCGATTTGTTGTTGGAATTACAAGATTATTCGCATAAAAATAGAAAACAAGCCTTTTTAGTGGCAATATTTTGTTTTATCTACAACGAGTGACCTGAATCAACTGGTCCGAATGGTCAAAAACCGGCTGTCGCCTCGCCTTCCACACAGCGTGCAGCGGGCTTTTGACCAGCATAGACAATCAGGTCGCCACATCCGTTAGCCTGGAGTTCTACACATGCATCCCCGCGTTCTTGAGGTCACCGAACGGCTTATCGCCCGCAGCCGCGCCACGCGTGAGGCTTACCTTGCATTGATCCGTGGTGCCGCCAGCGACGGTCCGATGCGTGGCAAGCTGCAATGCGCCAACTTCGCTCATGGCGTGGCCGGTTGCGGCACCGAAGACAAGCACCATCTGCGGATGATGAACGCCGCCAACATCGCCATCGTGTCGTCCTATAACGACATGCTCTCGGCTCACCAGCCCTACGAAACCTTCCCGGAACAGATCAAGAAAGCCCTGCGCGAAATCGGCTCGGTCGGCCAGTTCGCCGGTGGCACGCCGGCGATGTGCGACGGCGTGACCCAGGGCGAGGCGGGGATGGAACTGAGCCTGCCGAGCCGCGAAGTGATCGCGCTGTCCACGGCGGTGGCGTTGTCCCACAACATGTTCGACGGCGCACTGATGCTCGGCATCTGTGACAAGATCGTTCCGGGCCTGATGATGGGCGCGCTGCGCTTCGGTCACTTGCCGACGATCTTCGTGCCCGGCGGGCCGATGGTCTCGGGCATTTCCAACAAGGAAAAAGCCGACGTGCGCCAGCGTTACGCCGAAGGCAAGGCCACCCGCGAAGAGCTGCTGGAATCGGAGATGAAGTCCTACCACAGCCCCGGCACCTGCACCTTCTACGGCACCGCCAACACCAACCAGTTGTTGATGGAAGTGATGGGCCTGCACTTGCCGGGCGCCTCGTTCGTCAACCCGAACACGCCGCTGCGCGATGCCCTGACCCGTGAAGCGGCGTTCCAGGTGACGCGCCTGACCAAGCAGAGCGGCAATTTCATGCCCATCGGCGAAATCGTTGACGAGCGCTCGCTGGTCAACTCCATCGTCGCGCTGCATGCCACCGGCGGTTCCACCAACCACACCCTGCACATGCCGGCCATTGCCATGGCGGCGGGTATCCAGCTGACCTGGCAGGACATGGCCGACCTCTCCGAGGTGGTGCCGACCCTGAGCCACGTCTACCCGAACGGCAAGGCCGACATCAACCACTTCCAGGCGGCGGGCGGCATGTCGTTCCTGATCCGTGAGTTGCTGGAAGCCGGTTTGCTTCACGAAAACGTCAACACCGTGCTCGGTCACGGCCTGAGCCGCTACACCCAGGAGCCGTTCCTCGAGGACGGCGAACTGGTATGGCGCGACGGTCCGATCGAAAGCCTCGACGAAAACATCCTGCGCCCGGTGGCCCGCGCCTTCTCGCCAGAAGGCGGGTTGCGGGTGATGGAAGGCAACCTCGGCCGCGGCGTGATGAAAGTCTCGGCCGTGGCCTTGGAAAACCAGGTGGTCGAGGCCCCGGCCATGGTCTTCCAGGACCAACAGGACCTGGCGGACGCCTTCAAGGCCGGCCTGCTGGAAAAAGATTTTGTCGCGGTGATGCGCTTCCAGGGCCCGCGCTCCAACGGCATGCCGGAGCTGCACAAGATGACGCCATTCCTCGGTGTGCTGCAGGATCGCGGCTTCAAAGTGGCGCTGGTGACCGACGGGCGCATGTCCGGCGCATCGGGGAAAATCCCGGCGGCCATCCATGTCAGCCCGGAAGCTTATGTCGGTGGTGCGTTGGCCCGGGTGCAGGAGGGCGATATCATCCGTGTCGATGGCGTCAAAGGTACCTTGGAACTGAAGGTGGACGCCGAGGAATTTGCCGCGCGCACGCCGGCCAAGGGCCTGTTGGGCAACAACATAGGCACTGGTCGCGAGCTGTTCGGTTTCATGCGCATGGCCTTCAGCTCGGCGGAGCAGGGCGCCAGCGCCTTCACTTCTGCCCTGGAGACGCTTAATTGAAACTGGCTTTGGTCGGTGACATCGGTGGGACCAACGCACGCTTCGCGCTGTGGAAAAATCACACCCTGGAAAACATCCAGGTGCTGGCCACGGCGGATTACGCCTGCCCGGAAGATGCCATCGAGGTTTACTTGAGTGGCATGGGCCTGAAGCCGGGCGCCATCGGTTCGGTGTGCCTGTCGGTGGCGGGTCCGGTGAGCGGCGATGAGTTTCGTTTTACCAACAATCACTGGCGCTTGAGCAACCTGGCGTTCTGCGAAAGGTTGCAGGTGGAGAAGCTGTTGCTGGTCAACGATTTCTCGGCCATGGCCCTGGGCATGACTCGCTTGCGTCCCGATGAATACCGGGTCGTGTGCGAAGGCACCCCGGAGCCGATGCGCCCGGCGGTGGTGATCGGGCCGGGCACCGGGCTGGGCGTCGGTACGCTGTTGGATCTGGGTGAGGGCCGGTTCGCCGCGTTGCCGGGGGAGGGCGGCCATGTCGACCTGCCCATGAGCAGCCCGCGGGAAACCCAGTTGTGGCAGCACATCTACAACGAGATCGGCCACGTCAGCGCCGAAACCGCTTTGAGCGGCAGCGGTTTGCCTCGGGTGTACCGGGCCATTTGCGCCGTGGACGGCCATGCGCCAGTGCTCGATACCCCCGAATCCATCACCGCGGCCGGCCTGGCTGGCGACCCAATCGCGTTGGAAGTATTGGAGCAGTTCTGTCGCTGGCTGGGGCGCGTGGCGGGCAACAATGTGTTGACGCTGGGCGGACGCGGCGGCGTCTACATCGTCGGTGGTGTAGTCCCGCGCTTTGCCGATTTCTTCCTCGAAAGCGGTTTCGCCAAGTGCTTCGCCGACAAGGGTTGCATGAGCGATTATTTCAAGGGCATTCCGGTCTGGCTGGTGACCGCGCCATACTCCGGCCTGATGGGCGCGGGCGTGGCGTTGGAGCAATCCGCCGCAGCTTGAAGTTTGAAAATGTCCCCCCCTGTGGGAGCGAGCTTGCTCGCGATAGCGGCCTATCAGCCAACATCAAGGTGACTGGCACTCCGCTATCGCGAGCAAGCTCGCTCCCACAAGGTTTTGCAGTGTGTTTGTAGAACCCGTCCATCAGGCATAATCGCCCCCATCCAAACAACAAGGACGAGGCCCGTGAGTTCAGTAAACAAATCGATTTTGTTGGTCGACGACGACCAGGAGATTCGCGAGCTGCTGGACACCTACCTCAGCCGTGCGGGTTTCCACGTGCGGACCACGCCCGACGGCGCCGGGTTTCGCCAGGCGTTGAACGATGCACCGAGCGACCTGGTGATCCTCGATGTCATGCTGCCCGATGAAGACGGCTTCAGCCTTTGCCGCTGGGTTCGCCAACATCCACGCCAGGCGCATGTGCCGATCATCATGCTCACCGCCAGTTCCGACGAGGCCGACCGGGTCATCGGTCTTGAGCTGGGCGCCGATGATTACCTGGGCAAACCCTTCAGCCCGCGTGAACTGCAGGCGCGCATCAAGGCGCTGCTGCGCCGGGCGCAATTCGGCCAGGAACGCGCCGGCGGCGAAGTGCTGGCCTTCGATGAATGGCGGCTGGACATGGTCAGCCATCGGCTGTTCCATACCGACGGTGAAGAAGTGATTCTCTCCGGTGCCGACTTCGCTTTGCTCAAGTTGTTTCTCGACCATCCCCAGGAAATCCTCGACCGCGACACCATTGGCAACGCGACCCGTGGCCGTGAGCTGATGCCCCTGGACCGGATCGTCGACATGGCGGTCAGCCGCCTGCGCCAGCGCCTGCGTGACACCGACAAGCCGCCGCGGCTGATTCGTACGGTGCGGGGCAGCGGTTACCAGCTGGCGGCCAGTGTGGTTGCCAGCAATGGTCATTGACGGGATCAAGAAAATCGCCCGGCGGGTACCGGTGCCACGCTCGTTGCTGGGCCGGATGTTGTTGCTGACCTTGCTCGTGGTGCTGTTCGCCCAGACCCTGTCCAGCCTGATCTGGGTTTCGCAATTGCGCGCGACTCAGCTCGAAGGCCTGGTCACCAGCGCCCGCAGCCTGGCCCATTCGATGACCGCCAGCGTCAGTTATTTGCGCTCGCTGCCCGTGGCGTACCGGCCGTTGGTGCTGGACCAGTTGCGCAGCATGGGCGGCACGCGGTTCGTCGTCACCCTCAACGACAAACCCCTGGGCATGGACGTGTTGCCGGTGACGCCGCGCAAGCAGGCGGTGCTCACGGCCGTGGATGAAGTGCTGCGCCGCTCCTTGGGTCATAACGCCGACATCTCGGTGACGTTCGTCAGCCCCGACGACCTGCGGATTTTCAATGCCGGGCTCAAGCTCGATGAACTGCCTCGCTCGTGGGCCCACTATGCCCTGACCCTGGAGCCGGTAAATCCACCGGTGCTGGTCACGCAGATCCAGATGGCGCCGGGTGAGTGGCTGTACATCGCCTCGCTGCTGCCCGAACCCTACACCAGCCTCGAAGAACAAGACCTGCCCAAGCAACAGGTTGGTTTCATCGTGCTCACCAGCAGCCTGTTGTTGCTGTTCATCGGCTTGCTGGTGCACTGGCAGAGCCGGCCCCTCAAGCGATTGGCCCGGGCCGCGCGGGACATGTCCCTGGGTGCCGAGGTGGAGCCGGTGGCCGAGGGCGGCGGCAGCGAAGTGGTGGAAGTGGGACGGGCGTTCAATGCCATGCGCGAACGCATCAGCCGTTACCTGACGGAGCGCAGCCAGTTGTTCAGCGCGATTTCCCACGACTTGCGTACACCGATCACCCGATTGCGGCTGCGGGTCGAGCTGCTGGAGGACGAAAACCTGCAAGCCAAGTTCGGCCGTGACCTGGATGAACTGGAGCTGCTGGTCAAAGGCGCGCTGCAATGCGTCAAGGACACCGACATCCACGAGAACATCGAGCCGGTGGACCTCAACCATGTGCTCGATTGCCTGGTCGAGCCGTACCTGGCGCCCAACGGCAATGGCCGGGTGACCCAGGATGGCCGGGCGCTGGCGCCGTATCCCGGCAAGCCGCTGGCCCTCAAGCGCTGCATCGGTAACCTGATCGACAACGCCTTGAAATACGGACAGAACGCCCACCTGCACATTGATGACGATGAAACCGCGTTCATCCTGCACGTCGACGACGAAGGGCCGGGTGTGCCGGAACAGCGCCTGGAGCAAGTTTTCGAGCCGCATTTCCGCCTCGCCGGGCAACAGCAGGGCTATGGCCTGGGCCTCGGTATCGCCCGCAACATTGCCCACAGCCATGGCGGCGAGGTGAGCCTGCAGAACCTTCGTGAAGGGGGGTTGCGGGTGACGTTGCAGTTGCCTCGTAGTGTGGATTAGCAACACCGCGTTATCGTTCTTCGCGAGCAGGCTCGCTCCCACAGGGATTTTGTGAACGCCGAAGATCTAGTGTGGGAGCGAGCCTGCTCGCGAAGGCGCCAGTCGCCTCAACGCATCTCTCAAGGAATGTCACAACTCGGTGACATAACTCGCCCCTTTCGTTACCTGCCACCCACCCTCCCTTGTTTAGACTCCCTGCGTCAAAACAACAAAAAAGGTACTCCGATGGACACCTTCCAACCGGCCTTCAGCAGTTGGCTGAACGCCCCTGCCCACCAGCGTTGGCTCGCCGATGAAGGCGTGCGGCTGCTGGCGTTCGCCAAGGCCTCGAAGCTGCCGGACGGCTTTGGCAACCTGGATGAGCTTGGGCGCCTGCCGGCCGATGCCCGGGCCGAAACCATGAACACCGCGCGCATGACCCACAGCTTCGCCATGGCCCACATCCAGGGCTTGCCGGGTTTCGCCGAGCTGGTGGACCACGGTATCCAGGCCCTCAACGGCCCCTTGCGCGATGCCGAGCATGGTGGCTGGTTCGCCACGTCGCAACCCGATGCGGACAGCACCGGCAAAGCCGCCTACCTGCATGCCTTCGTCGCCTTGGCAGCCAGTTCCGCGGTGGTGGCCCAGCGTCCCGGCGCCCCTGCGTTGCTGGACGAAGCGGTGCGGATCATCGACGCGCATTTCTGGTGCGAAGAAGAGGGCGCCATGCGCGAATCCTTCAACCGCGACTGGCGCGAGGAAGAGGCCTATCGCGGCGCCAACAGCAACATGCACGCCACCGAAGCCTTTCTCGCCCTGGCCGATGCCACCGACGATCCGCGTTGGCTGGCCCGCGCCCTGCGTATCGTCGAGCGGGTGATCCATGACCATGCCGCCGCCAACGACTACTTGGTGGTGGAACATTTCGATCGCCATTGGCAGCCACTGCGCGACTACAACCAGGACAATCCCGCCGATGGTTTTCGCCCCTACGGCACCACGCCCGGCCACGGCTTCGAATGGGCGCGGTTGTTGCTGCACCTTGAAGCGGCGCGGGTGCAGATTGGCATGCTGACCCCGGGTTGGCTGGCCCAGGACGCGCAAAAACTCTTCGACCAGAACTGCCGCCACGGCTGGGACGTCGATGGTGCGCCGGGCATTGTCTACACCCTGGACTGGGACAACCGCGCCGTGGTTCGCCACCGCCTGCATTGGGTCCACGCCGAAGCGGCGGCCGCGGCCAGCGCCTTGCTCAAGCGCACCGACGAGGCGAAATACGAAGCCTGGTATCGGCGTTTCTGGGAGTTCTGTGACAAGCATTTCATCGATCGCTGCAACGGCAGTTGGCATCACGAACTCGATCCGCAGAACCGCCCCAGCGCCGATATCTGGCCGGGCAAGCCGGACCTGTATCACGCCTGGCAAGCAGTCCTGATTCCACGCCTGCCCCTGGCACCGAGCATGGCGTCAGCCCTGGCGCGGTTATCCAGCCCTGCACCTGTGTAACCATGTCGTGACATTTGCACGTCCCTTCGTTACCTGCGAAGGGATTCCCTCTGATTAGAATCCATGCAGCGCAAGCTCCAGACTTGCATGCATAACAACAAGAAAGGTAATTCTAGATGAATGCGATTTCTCGCCTCGCTACTGTCATTTCTCTTGCTTCCCTGCTTCCCGTCGCAGCATTTCCCGTCACTGCCCTTGCCGCCGAATCCAAAGGTTCCGTGGAAGTCGTCCACTGGTGGACGTCGGGTGGCGAAAAGGCCGCGGTCGATGTGCTCAAGGCCCAGGTAGAAAAAGACGGCTTTACCTGGAAGGACGGCGCTGTCGCCGGTGGTGGTGGTTCCACTGCCATGACCGTACTCAAGAGCCGTGCCGTGGCCGGCAACCCACCGGGTGTCGCCCAGATCAAGGGCCCGGACATCCAGGAGTGGGCGTCCACCGGGCTGCTCGACACCGACATCCTCGAGGACGTCGCCAAGGCCGAGAAGTGGGACAGCCTGCTCGACAAGAAAGTCTCCGATACCGTGAAGTACGAAGGTGACTACGTCGCCGTGCCGGTGAATATCCACCGCGTCAACTGGCTGTGGATCAACCCGGAAGTCTTCAAGAAAGCCGGCATCACCAAGAACCCGACCACCCTTGACGAGTTCTACGCGGCTGGCGACAAGCTCAAGGCGGCGGGTTTCATTGCGCTCGCCCATGGCGGCCAGCCTTGGCAGGACAGCACCGTGTTCGAAGCCGTGGTGCTCTCGGTCATGGGTGCCGAGGGCTACAAGAAGGCCCTCGTCGACCTGGACAACAAGGCCCTGACCGGTCCGGAAATGGTCAAGGCGCTGACCGAGCTGAAGAAAGTCGCGACCTACATGGACGCCGACGGCAAGGGCCAGGACTGGAACCTCGAAGCAGCCAAGGTCATCAACGGCAAGGCCGGCATGCAGATCATGGGTGACTGGGCCAAGAGCGAGTGGACCGCCGCGAAGAAAGTCGCCGGCAAGGACTACGAGTGCGTGGCCTTCCCGGGCACCGACAAGGCCTTCACCTACAACATCGACTCCCTGGCGGTGTTCAAGCAGAAGGACGCAGGCACTGCGGCGGGCCAGCAGGATATCGCCAAGGTCGTGCTGGGTGAGAACTTCCAGAAAGTCTTCAGCATCAACAAGGGCTCGATCCCGGTGCGCAACGACATGCTGGGCGACATGGCCAAGTACGGTTTCGACTCCTGCGCCCAGACCGCGGCCAAGGACTTCCTGACGGACGCCAAGTCCGGCGGCTTGCAGCCGAGCATGGCGCACAACATGGCGACCACGCTGGCGGTACAGGGTGCGTTCTTCGATGTGGTGACCAACTACATCAACGACCCGAAAGCCGACCCGGCCGATGCTGCCAAGAAATTGGGTGCAGCGGTTCAGTCAGCCAAGTAATTAGCGCCGCGGTCCCTTTGTGGGAGCGAGCTTGCTCGCGATAGCGGAGTGTCAGGTAGCAGATGAGTCACTGACACACCGTCATCGCCAGCAAGCTCGCTCCCACAGAGGGATACCCCTGTAACCTTGTTTTGGATCTTCCCATGAGTTCTGTTGCTGTGTTCAGCAAGGCCTCGCCGTTCGATGCATTGCAGCGCTGGCTCCCGAAACTGGTGCTGGCGCCGAGCATGTTCATCGTTCTGGTGGGCTTCTATGGCTATATCTTGTGGACGTTCGTCCTGTCGTTCACCACTTCGACGTTCCTGCCGAACTACAAATGGGCAGGCCTGGCGCAGTATGCGCGGCTGATGGACAACGACCGCTGGTGGGTGGCGAGCAAGAACCTGGCGCTGTTCGGCGGCCTGTTCATTGGCATCACCCTGGTGATCGGCGTGCTGCTGGCCGTGTTCCTGGACCAGCGCATTCGTCGCGAAGGTTTCATCCGCACCATTTACCTGTACCCGATGGCGCTGTCGATGATCGTCACCGGTACGGCCTGGAAATGGCTGCTCAACCCGGGCATGGGCCTGGACAAATTGTTGCGTGACTGGGGTTGGGAAGGCTTCCGCCTGGATTGGCTGATCGACCCGGACCGCGTGGTGTATTGCCTGGTGATCGCGGCGGTGTGGCAAGCGTCGGGTTTCATCATGGCGATGTTCCTGGCCGGCCTGCGGGGTGTCGACCAATCGATCATCCGTGCCGCCCAGATCGATGGCGCGAGCATGCCGCGCATCTATTGGAAAGTGGTGCTGCCGAGCCTGCGCCCGGTGTTCTTCAGCGCCGTGATGATCCTGGCACACATCGCGATCAAGAGCTTCGACCTGGTGGCGGCGATGACAGCCGGTGGCCCGGGTTATTCCTCCGACCTGCCTGCCATGTTCATGTATTCGTTCACCTTCAGTCGCGGCCAGATGGGCATGGGCTCGGCCAGTGCAATCCTGATGCTCGGTGCGATCCTCGCGATCATCGTGCCTTACCTGTACTCCGAGCTGAGGACCAAGCGTCATGACTAGTCTCGCTGCCAAACCCTCCATCAGCCTGAGTCGCATCGCGATCTACGCGGTGCTGATCCTCGCCGTACTGCTTTACCTGGTGCCGTTGGTGGTCATGCTGTTGACCAGCTTCAAGACGCCGGAAGACATCAGCACCGGCAACCTGCTGAGCTGGCCGACCGTGGTCAGCGGCATCGGTTGGGTCAAGGCCTGGGCCACGGTCGACGGCTACTTCTGGAACTCGATCAAGATCACCGTCCCGGCGGTGCTGATCTCTACCGCCATCGGTGCCTTGAATGGCTACGTGTTGTCGATGTGGCGCTTCCGCGGTTCGCAGCTGTTCTTCGGCCTGTTGCTGTTCGGCTGCTTCCTGCCGTTCCAGACCGTCCTGCTGCCGGCCTCGTTCACCCTTGGCAAGATGGGCCTGGCCAGCACCACCACCGGTTTGGTGTTCGTGCACGTGGTCTACGGCCTGGCATTCACCACGCTGTTCTTCCGCAACTACTACGTCAGCATTCCCGATGCGCTGGTGAAGGCGGCGCGACTGGACGGTGCGGGTTTCTTCACCATTTTCCGGCGGATCATCCTGCCAATGTCGACCCCGATCATCATGGTTTGCCTGATCTGGCAGTTCACGCAGATCTGGAACGACTTCCTGTTCGGCGTGGTGTTCTCCAGCGGTGATTCGCAACCCATCACCGTGGCGCTGAACAACCTGGTCAACACCAGTACCGGGGCCAAGGAATACAACGTGGACATGGCGGCGGCGATGATCGCCGGGCTGCCGACCCTGCTGGTCTATGTGGTGGCAGGCAAGTATTTCGTGCGCGGCCTGACGGCCGGCGCAGTCAAGGGGTAATCATGGCAACGCTTGAACTTCGCAATGTAAACAAGACCTATGGTGCCGGCCTGCCGGATACCCTGAAGAACATCGAGTTGTCGATCAAGGACGGTGAGTTCCTGATCCTCGTCGGCCCGTCGGGCTGCGGCAAGTCGACGCTGATGAACTGCATCGCCGGCCTGGAGACCATCACCGGCGGCGCCATCATGATCGGTGACCAGGATGTCAGCGGCATGAGCCCGAAGGATCGCGACATCGCCATGGTGTTCCAGTCCTACGCGCTGTACCCGACCATGAGCGTGCGCGAGAACATCGAGTTCGGCCTGAAAATCCGCAAGATGAAACAGTCGGACATCGACGAAGAAGTCAACCGCGTGGCCAAGCTGCTGCAGATCGAGCACTTGCTCAATCGCAAGCCTGGCCAGCTTTCCGGCGGCCAGCAACAGCGCGTGGCCATGGGCCGGGCCCTGGCGCGGCGGCCGAAGATCTACCTGTTCGACGAACCGCTGTCCAACCTCGACGCCAAGCTGCGGGTCGAGATGCGCACCGAAATGAAGCTGATGCACCAGCGCCTGAAGACCACCACGGTCTACGTCACCCACGACCAGATCGAAGCCATGACCCTGGGGGACAAAGTGGCGGTGATGAAGGACGGGATCATCCAGCAGTTCGGCACGCCGAAAGACATCTACACCAACCCGGCCAACCTGTTCGTGGCGAGCTTCATCGGTTCGCCGCCGATGAACTTCATCCCGCTGCGCCTGCAACGCAAGGACGGTCGCCTGCTGGCACTGCTCGACAGCGGCCAGGCCCGTTGCGAGCTGCCGCTGGGCATGCAGGACGCCGGCCTGGAAGACCGCGAAGTCATCCTGGGCATGCGTCCGGAACAGATCGCGTTGGCCGGCAGCGAGCCCAATGGCCTGCCGACCATCCGCGCCGAAGTCCAGGTCACCGAGCCTACCGGGCCGGACACCCTGGTATTCGTCAACCTCAACGACACCAAGGTCTGCTGCCGCCTGGCGCCGGACGTGGCACCGCAGCCGGGGGAAACCCTGACGCTGCAATTCGATCCGTCGAAAGTGCTGCTGTTCGACGCCCAGTCCGGCGAGCGCCTGGGCGTGGCCGGCCAGCCGCAAACCGATGCCCGAAGTGCCAACGTAGCGCAGTTCAAAGGCCGGTGAGAGGCCTGTGTGGGAGCGAGCTTGCTCGCGATGACGGTACATCAGTTGCTGCCGAGGTGAATGACACACCGCTATCGCGAGCAAGCTCGCTCCCACAGAAAAAGGAGTATGCGGTGAGTGGGGGACCATCCATCGCAATCGTTGTAAACCGCGTTAGATAAAAACAGTTAATAACAATAAATAAAGACGAGGATGTAGGGATGAAAAAGCAAAAAAACGCCCAGCGTATCTGCCAGTTGTCAGCCGTTGCGGCGATGATGCTGGCCGGTAGCGCACACGCAGCCGACGCGTTCAGCGCCGATTCGCAGTGGATGACGGGCGACTGGGGCGGTGAACGGACCAAGCTGATCGAGCAAGGTATCGATATCAAGGCGGATTTCGTCGGTGAGATGGGTGCCAACCTCCACGGCGGCTACAACGATGACAAGACCGCGCGCTGGTCCCAGCAGTTTGGCCTGGGCGTCGCGCTCGACCTGGAAAAACTGGCAGGCTGGGGTGATACGGAAGCCAAGATCCAGTTCACCCGACGTGACGGTCGCAACATCTCCAACGACCGCATCGGTGATCCACGCGCCGGTACCCTCAGTTCTTCCCAGGAAGTCTGGGGCCGTGGGCAAACCACGCGTCTGACCCAGTTGTGGATCAAGCAGAAATACTTCGACAGCAAACTGGATGTCAAAGCCGGTTATTTCGGTGAGGGCGAAGACTTCAACACCTTCCCGTGCGAATTCCAGAACCTGGCGTTCTGCGGTTCACAAGCGGGTAACTGGGCGACCGGCATCTGGTACAACTGGCCGATCATGCAGGCGGCGATTCGCGTCAAATACAACCTCACGCCTGAGCTCTATGCGCAAATCGGCGCCTACAACCAGAACCCTTCGCAGCTGGAAAACAACAACCGCTACAAACTCAGCGGCAGCGGTACCAAGGGTACCCTCATTCCGGTCGAGTTGGTCTGGTCGCCGAAGATCAATAACCTGCCGGGTGAATACCGTGTTGGTTACTACAAAAGTACAGCCAAGGCCGATGACGTCCGTGAAGACGAGGATGGCAACGACGCCGCGACCACCGGCAACGCCTATCGCAGCCACAGCAGCAAGGACGGCTACTGGCTCGTCGTGCAACAACAGCTCACCAGCCACAACGGTGATGCTTCGCGCGGCCTGAACATCGCCGCCAACGCTACTTTCCATGACAAGGAAACCAACGTCGTCGACAACTACCAGTCGTTGATGTTCGTGTACAAGGGGCCGTTCGATGCTCGTCCAAAAGACGATGTCGGCATCGGTTTCTCGCGTATCCATGTCAACGAAGACGTGAAGAAAAACTCCGAACTGGTCAACGCCGCCAATGGCGTCACCGACTACGACGATCCGCTGTTCGCGCCACTGCGTAGCACTGAATACAACTACGAGATCAACTACGGTTTCCACGTCACCAACTGGCTGACCGTGCGTCCGAACCTGCAGTACATCACTCACCCAGGTGGTGTGGATGAAGTCGACAACGCGCTGGTGGCCGGCCTGAAAATTCAGTCGGTGTTCTAACGCTGTTGCGATAAGCTCCTCTCTATGTGCGCATATTTGCGGACGGCCAAGGCTGTCCGCTTTTTTTTGCGGAGCGCAGAACCTGTGGCGAGGGAGCTTGCTCCCGCTGGGTTGCGAAGCGACCCTAGAGCCATTCACTGCGGTGTTTGCGCCAGACCGCATTCGCCTCGTTTGCGACTGCTTCGCAGCCGAGCGGGAGCAAGCTCCCTCGCCACAAAAGAACGCGTTGCAAACAGATGAGCAATTCAATGATTCCCAGGACCGCGGCCCATGCATGAGCATCCGCTACAACGCTTTTTCAGATCCTTGCGCGAGCGCCCGGTATTCGCGTGGGAGCGCTATCGGCAGCGCGATGTGTTGGTGATCGATCACCCGTTGTGCCAGGCGGTGTTCAGTCGCCAGGGCGCGCAGTTGCTGCACTTCCAGCCGCGCGGCCAGAAGCCCTGGTTGTGGTGCGCGGCCAAGTGGCCGCAAGTCGGGGCGATACGAGGCGGGGTGCCGGTGTGCTGGCCGTGGTATGGCCGTCATCCCAGCGAAAACGCCTGGCCGTCCCACGGTTGGGCACGGTTGATCGATTGGAAACTGCTAGACAGCCGCAGTGATGAAGGGGGCGTGCATTTGCACTGGCAACTGCAGTTGTGCGACTGGCAAGTGGACCTGCATGCCGACCTGGGTGAACGCATGGAGCTGCGCTTGAGCACCGAGCACCAGGACAGCCTGCCGTGCCAGTTGAGCCAGGCTTTGCACGCTTACTGGCGTATCGGTGATGTCGGTGAGGTAGCGCTGTCTGGGCTCGAAGGCGCCCAGGGTTATGACCAGTTGAGCCGCGAAGCTTGCCAGCAGGAAGGCGAGTTACGGGTCGAGGGCGGTTGTCAGCGGGTGTTCCAGCATGAAGGCGAATTGCAGCTCAAGGATCACGCCTGGCAGCGCGAATTGTGCATCGACACCGGTGACAGCGCCGACACCGTGGTCTGGCATCCCGGCACCCGGCCGTTGCTGGGCGTGAGTTGGGATGAGGTCAGTGAGTTTGTCTGTGTCGAAGCGGCCAGTGGCGGCACCGACAGCCTGTGCCTGGCGCCGGGGGAGCGGGCGCACTTGAGTTTGCAGGCGTGGGTGGGGGCTTAGCTCAGGATCTCCGGTGTGGCGGCTGGCCCCTTCGCGAGCAAGCTCGCTCCCACATTGGATCTTTGGTGTTCACAAAACCCCTGTGGGAGCGAGCTTGCTCGCGATGACGGACTACCAGACGCTAGAGATCCTGGACCGAATCAGTTGAACTCATCCCCCACCGGATACCGGCTGGCATTCAGGCTTTCCTTGATCTTGCGCAGGTGCGGCTGGAAGTCCACGCCACGGCGCAGGGTCATGCCGGTGGCGAGCACGTCCAGCACGGTGAGCTGGATGATTCGCGAGGTCATCGGCATATAGATGTCAGTGTCCTCGGGCAGGGGGATGTTCAGGCTCAGGGTACTGGCCTTGGCCAGCGGCGAACCTTCGGCGGTCAGGCCCAGCACCGAGGCGCCGTTTTCCCGGGCGATGCGTGCCACCTCCACCAATTCGCGGGTGCGGCCGGTGTAGGAAATGATCACGAACAGTTCGCCGGTATGGGCCACCGACGCGATCATGCGCTGCATCAGCACGTCGGCGTGGGCGGTCACCGCCAGGTTGAAGCGAAAGAACTTGTGCTGGGCATCCAGGGCCACCGGGGCGGAGGCGCCGAGGCCGAAGAAGTGGATCTGCCGGGCCTGGATCAGCAGGTCCACGGCGCGGCTGATTAAATTGGGATCAAGGGCCTGGCAGGCGCTGTCCAATGAGGCAATGGCGCTGCCAAAGATCTTGCGGGTATAGGCTTCAGGGTTGTCGTCGGCTTCCACTGCGCGGCTGACATAAGCGGCGCCGCTGGCCAGGCTCTGGGCCAATTGCAGCTTGAGTTCCGGGTAGCCGCTGACGCCGAACGAGCGGCAGAAGCGGTTGACGGTCGGTTCGCTGACCGAAGCCGCCTGGGCGAGGGCGGCGATGCTGAAGCGGGTGGCCTGCTGCGGGTTGAGCAGGATGATCTCGGCCACCTTGCGTTCGGCCTTGTTCAGGTCTTCAAGGCGACTCTGGATCTGTTCCAGTAGATTTCGCACGCGGTCCATACAAGATTCCTAGGAAGACGGGTCTTTGATACGACCCTTTGCGGTGGCCTATCCTACTGATGGCTCCGGCGGACCACCACTCGGAATCAGTATTTTCGAAAAATGTTGTGGTTATTACTACATTTTTCCTTGAGTGATACCTTGAAAAAAGGTATTTGTAGTTTAACTTGATAAAAGAACAAACATCATGCCTTCGATTACGGTTGAACCGTGCACCTTTGCCTTGTTCGGCGCGTTGGGCGATCTGGCCCTGCGCAAGCTCTTTCCTGCCCTGTATCAACTCGATGGCGCTCAACTGTTGCACGAGGACACGCGGATCATTGCGCTGGCCCGTGAACCCGGCGGCGAGCAGCAGCACCTGGCATTCATTGCCGCCGAGCTGCGTCGCTACGTGGGGGAAAAAGACGTGGACGAAGCCGTGCTCGAGCGCTTCCTGGCACGTTTGACCTATCTGCACGTGGATTTCCTCAAGGCCGACGATTACGTAGCCCTGGCCGAAGCGGCCGGTTCGGCCCAGCAGGTCATTGCCTATTTCGCCACCCCGGCGGCGGTGTATGGGGCGATCTGCGAGAACCTGGCGAAGGTCGGCTTGAGCGAAAACACCCGCGTCGTCCTGGAAAAACCGATTGGTTCGGACCTGGAGTCGTCGCGCAAGGTCAACGACGCCGTGGCGCAGTTCTTCCCGGAAAACCGTACCTATCGCATCGACCATTACCTGGGCAAAGAGACGGTCCAGAACCTGATCGCGTTGCGGTTCGCCAACAGCCTGTTCGAGACCCAGTGGAACCAGAACTACATCTCCCACGTGGAGATCACCGTGGCCGAGAAGGTCGGTATCGAGGGTCGCTGGGGCTATTTCGACAAGGCCGGCCAACTGCGGGACATGATCCAGAATCACCTGCTACAGCTGTTGTGCCTGATCGCCATGGATCCTCCGGCCGACTTGTCCGCCGACAGCATCCGCGACGAGAAGGTCAAGGTGCTCAAGGCCTTGGCCCCGATCAGCCCGGAAGGCCTGACCACCCAGGTGGTGCGCGGCCAGTACATCGCCGGCCACAGCGAAGGCAAGGCGGTGCCTGGCTACCTCGAAGAACCCAATTCCAACACCCAGAGCGACACCGAGACGTTCGTCGCCCTGCGCGCCGACATCCGCAACTGGCGTTGGGCTGGGGTGCCGTTTTACCTGCGTACCGGCAAGCGCATGCCGCAGAAGCTGTCGCAGATCGTCATTCACTTCAAGGAACCGTCCCACTACATCTTCGCCCCCGAGCAGCGCTTGCAGATCAGCAACAAGCTGATCATCCGCCTGCAACCGGACGAAGGGATTTCCTTGCGGGTGATGACCAAGGAGCAGGGCCTGGACAAGGGCATGCAATTGCGCAGTGGTCCGCTGCAACTCAACTTCTCCGACACCTATCGCAGCGCACGTATTCCCGATGCCTACGAGCGGTTGTTGCTGGAAGTCATGAACGGCAATCAGAACCTGTTTGTCCGTAAAGATGAAATTGAAGCCGCGTGGACGTGGTGTGACCAGTTGATCGCCGGGTGGAAGAAGTCCGGCGATGCGCCCAAGCCGTATGCGGCCGGGTCGTGGGGGCCGATGAGCTCCATTGCACTGATCACGCGGGATGGGAGGTCGTGGTATGGCGATATCTGATGTGAAACTGCCGCAGGGCGTCAGCGCCCATGCATTCAAGAATCCGGTGCTGCTGGCCGAAGGCCTGGCGCTGAAGGTGGCCGAGCAGTTGCGCGACGCAATCGACGCGCGCGGTGCGGCGACCCTGGTGGTCTCCGGTGGCCGCAGCCCGGTGGCGTTTTTCCAGCACCTGGCCAAGCAGGCGCTGGACTGGTCCAAAGTGGTGGTCAGCCTGGCCGACGAGCGCTGGGTACCGGTTGAACACGCCGACAGCAACGCCGGCCTGCTCAAGCGTTACCTGTTGCAAGGCGCGGCGGCCAAGGCCCAGTTCCTGAGCCTCTACAGCGCCAGCGCCAACCTGGAAGCGGCGGCCGAACAGGCGGACCGTTTGCTGGCCGAGCTGCCGCCTATCGACGTGTTGGTACTGGGCATGGGCGATGACGGGCATACCGCCTCGCTGTTCCCCGACAGTCCGAACCTGGCCCAGGCCCTGGACACCAATGGCGCACGCCGCTGCTGGCCGATGCTGGCGCCGACCGTGCCGCACCAGCGCCTGACCATGAGCCGTGCCTTGCTGGCCTCGGCGCAACACAAAGTGCTGTCGATTTCCGGCCAATCGAAGTTGACCACATTGAACGCTGCGGTGGCGGGTGACGACGTCGCCGAAATGCCGATCCGCGCGTTTCTGCAACCTACGTTAGAGATTTACTGGTGCCCATGAACCAAGGATCAGCCGCTATGACAAACCCATCCCCGACCGTTTCCATGGCGGACAAAGTTGCCCTGATCGACAGCCTCTGCGCCAAGGCGCGGATCCTGCCGGTGATCACCATCGCCCGTGAACAGGACATCCTGCCGCTGGCCGATGCCCTGGCCGCCGGCGGCCTGACGGCGCTGGAAGTGACGCTGCGTTCCCAATTCGGCCTCAAGGCCATCCAGGTGCTGCGCGAGCAGCGTCCGGAACTGGTGACCGGCGCCGGCACGGTGCTCGACCGCCACATGCTGGCCGCCGCCGAGGCTGCCGGTTCGCAGTTTATCGTCACCCCGGGCATTACCCGTGATCTGCTCGAAGCCAGCGTCTACAGCCCGATCCCGTTGCTACCCGGCATCAGCAATGCCTCGGGAATCATGGAAGGCTACGGCCTGGGCTATCGCCGCTTCAAACTGTTCCCGGCCGAAGTCAGCGGCGGCGTCGCGGCCATCAAGGCCTTGGGCGGCCCGTTCGGCGAAGTGAAATTCTGCCCGACCGGCGGCGTGAGCCCGGCCAATATCAAAAGCTACATGGCGTTGAAAAACGTGATGTGCGTGGGCGGTAGCTGGATGCTCGATCCGGAGTGGATCAAGAACGGCGATTGGGCCCGCATTCAGGAATGCACCGCCGAGGCCTTGGCGCTGCTGGACTGATTTTTTACCGAACCTCGTTGGGTGTTCTACGGTTTTACGGTGCGCTTGGTCGGCGCACCGTTTTTTTTTGCCTGGGGTTTGGCCCTGAACTCTGCCCTTGTGGCGAGGGGATTTATCCCCGCTGGGTCGCGTAGCGGCCCCCTTGTTTTTGGGGCTGCTACGCAGCCCAACGGGGATAAATCCCCTCACCACAACTATGTCTGGCTCAGGGTCAGCAGCGCCGCAGTCAACCGCTCGATATCACTCGCCAAGGTAATCAACCCCGGAGTAATGCGGATGCACGGTCCGGTGCTGGTCTGGCGCACCACCGTGAAGATCCCATGCTCATTGAGCAATCGATCAGCCATCGCCTGTTGATCGGTGTGGGCGGTGAAGCGCATCGCCGTGATGCCGCAATAGAGGCGCCGGTCATCCGGGGTCATGACTTCGATGCCCGGTACATCGCGCACGGCGTCCACCCACAAGTCACGCAGGTAACAGAGGCGCGCGCCCTTGGCCAAGGCACCCCCCAGGGCCCGATGTTCTTCGAAGACCAGGGGCAGGGTGAGCAAGGCCGGGATGTTCGGCGTGCTGTGGGGCGTGCGGGAGCGGACGTCGGTGGCGGGGTAGCTGTTTTCGTCCATGTCCGGATCGATGTCGGCCAACCGCTGTGGGGCGATGTACAGGAAGCCTTGGGAGAGCGGGCCGCCGATCCACTTCTGCAGGTTGAATCCGGCGAATTCGATCCCGAGCTTCTTCAGGTCGAAATCGATCTGGCCCAGGGCATGGGCACCGTCGAGGATGATATCGACGGCAAACTCCCGGGCGCTCTCGGCAATGGCCTGGACCGGCATCACCAAACCGGTGAGGTGGTTGACGTAGGTCAGCGCCATCAACTTGAGGCGCGGGTAGCGAATGAACGCTTCGCGATAAGTGCCCACCAGGCTTTCGAAGCTGGCGGGGTGCTGGTGGACAATTTCGATCACCTCCACGCCACGCTGGCGGGCCAGCCAGCGCATGGCGCTTTTGACCGAGGCGTACTCCACATCGCAGATCAGCACCTGATCGCCCGGCTTGAGGCCGTTGTAGTTGCGAATCAACGTTTGCAGGGCATCCACGGCGCTGCCAGCCAAGGCCACGCTCTGGGGGGACGCGTGGATCAGCCGGGCCACCTGCCGCCGAATGGCTTCGCCGTGTTCCAGGTCGAAATGCTGGCGCACGTACACCGAATTGCCACGGTTGATGAATTCGATGTTGCGCTGGTACTCCTCCACCACGGTGCGGGACATGCGCCCGAAGTAGCCGTTTTCCAGATTGAGCGGCCCGGCGGGGTCGATGTCGTAGCGGTCGACGAAGGTTCGCCAGAAAACTTCATCATGGGCGCGCAGCGTGTTCTCGGGCATGGCGGTCTCAGTCAGTCAATGGCGAGGTTTGGGCAGGCCATGTTTGGCGCGCAATGGGTCCAGCAGGTCGGACAAGCCGTTGTGGTCGATTTCCTGCATTAAGGCCAGCAAACCGCCCAGCTCTCCCTTGGGGAAACCCTCGCGAGCGAACCAGTTCAGGTATTGACCCGGCAGGTCGGCGAGGATTCGGCCCTTGTATTTTCCGAAGGGCATTTGGCGCGTGACGAGCAATTCGAGCTTTTCCGGATTCATGGCAATTGTCTTGATTCAAACCTGCCTCGAAAATACAGGCATTCTGCATGCAGGCCAAATGACAGATCATGCAAATCGCGCGGATACAGATTTCCTGTTTGTTATTAACTTATTGATTTTAAATTTGTTTTATTAAAATCGATGGCTGGCATGGCCGATGCAATATCCCTTGCAGGTTTTTTATTCACCAGCAAAGGAACTGAAAAATGACTGACATCAACAAAGAATCCATCTCTGTCTTGAACGACCTGATCGAGACCAGCAAGGATGGCCAGGAAGGCTTCAAGACCTGCGCTGAAGACATCAAGCACCCCGAACTCAAGGCTCTGTTTGTCAAGCGCGCCGCAGATTGCGCAACCGCCGCGGCTGAGCTGCAAGCAGCGGTTCGTTCCTTGGGCGGCGATCCGGAAACTTCCACCAGCGTCGCCGGTGATCTGCACCGCCGTTGGGTAGATGTAAAATCCATGTTCACCGGCAAGGATGAAGAAGCCGTGTTGAATGAAGCCGAGCGCGGCGAAGACCACGCGCTGAAGGCGTACAAGGAAGCCATCGAGAAGATCAACAAACACAACCTGGTGGGCATTCGTGACCTTGTGGAGCGTCAGTACCACGGCGTGCAACGCAACCATGACCAGGTCAAGGCGCTGCGTAACCAGGCGCGCGCGAGCTAAACAACGCGTCCTGATCCAAAAAAACGCCAGCCTGCCTGGCGTTTTTTTGTGGGGAACGACTCTGGGTGAAGGTGAGCACTCTTGTGGCGAGGGAGCTTGCTCCCGCTGGGTTGCGCAGCGACCCTGTTTTTGGGGGCTGCTGCGCAGCCCAGCGGGAGCAAGCTCCCTCGCCACGAAAGCCTTTGCATGCGAGTCGACAAACAGCTCTGGACTCTAATAGATAGCTAGCTAATAATTGCATCGCCTATCCCCCGCATTGCATCTATTGTTACTGGCGTCTCCCAAAGAGTTTTCCGCGTGCCCATTACTATCCAGGCCTTGTTCGCCCCCGACCGCCTCGCCTTGCAGTTCGCCATCAAGACTGTGCTCGGCGGTGGGTTGGCGTTGTGGCTGGCCTTGCGCTTGGGGCTGGAGCAGCCGTCGTGGGCGCTGATGACCGCGTTCATCGTCGCCCAGCCCTTGTCCGGGATGGTGGTGCAGAAGGGCTTGGCGCGATTGCTCGGCACATTGGTGGGCACCGTCATGTCGGTGGTGTTCATGGGCCTGTTCGCCCAGGCACCGTGGTTATTCTTGCTGGCGTTGGCACTCTGGTTGGGCCTGTGCACGGCCTGCTCGACGCTGCTGCGCAGTGCCTGGTCGTACTCATTCGTGTTGGCCGGTTACACGGTGGCGATCATTGCCTTGCCGGCCCTTTCCCATCCGCTGGGCGTGTTCGACCAGGCGGTGGCGCGCTGCACCGAGATCAGCCTGGGCATCGTCTGCGCCACGGCGGCCAGCGCCTTGCTCTGGCCGTTGCGGGTCGAGCGGCAATTGGCCGGTCAGGCCCTGGCGGCGTGGCAAAGCGGCATGCAGGCCGCCCGTGCGACCCTGGCCGGCGATGCCCAGGCCCGCAAAGGGTTGCTGGAAATCCTGGGCAGGATTGTCGCGGTGGATGCCCAGCGCGAACATGCCTGGTTCGAAGGCAGCCGTGGCCGGCAGCGCGCCCGGGCCATCAGCGGCTTGAGCCAGAAGTTACTGATGCTGTTGCGCCTTTCACGCTCGGTGCGGCGGCAGTGGAAGCAGCTCGACCCCGAGGAAACCGTGGCGCTCCAGCCATGGATGAACGAGGTGCAGCAAGCCCTCGACGCCGACAGTGCGACCCTCCAAGCCTTGCGTCCCCGGGTGTGGGATGCGTCCCACGACCCGCAGTTCAGCGCGGCGCAAAGTTACTGCCTGGCCCGCTTCGCCTTGTTGCTCGATACCGCCCTGGCCGCCTGCGCCGCCTTGACGGCGGTGCAGGAGGGTAGGGAAGCGGCGGATCCACCTCGCACCCTGGCGCCCCATCGCGACTTGTCCCTGGCCATGGTCTTCGGCGCTCGCAGCGCCCTGGCGTTCCTGGTCGTTGCCTGTTTCTGGCTGGCGACCGCCTGGCCCGCCGCATCGGGTGCGATGCTGCTGACGTGCGTGGTGTGCAGCCTGTTCGCCAGTCGCGAAAACGGCGCGCAGATCGGCATGAGTTTTCTGCGGGGTATCCTGTTGGCCGTGCCCACGGCGTTCGTGATCGGCGAGCTCATACTTCCGCAATGGAGCAGTTTCGCAATGCTGTGCATGGCCATGGGCGTGCCGTTGTTTTTCGGCGCATTGGGCATGGCCAAGCCGCAGATCTTCGCCACGGCGACGTCGTTCTGCCTGCATTTCGTGGTGCTGATTTCGCCGCTCAATGCGATGAAATACGACGTCGCGGCGTTCTTCAACAACGCCCAGGCGATGATGATCGGTGTGGGCGCGGCGGTGCTGGCTTTCAATCTGCTGATTTTGCGCAACCCGGCCTGGCACAGCCGCCGCCTGCTGGCGGCGACGCTCCACGATCTGGTGCGCCTGACCCATCGCAGCCTGCGTGGCGCCGAGAGCTGGTTCGGTGGGCGCATGGCCGACCGGCTGTTGCAGCTGGCGCGGCATTACCCTGAATTGCCGGTGCAGGCGCGCACCCGTTGGGATGATGGTTTGCTTGGCTTGGACATTGGCGATGAGTTGCTGCATTTGCGCCTGAGCCTGGCCGTCGCCCAAGTGCCCGATACCCGGGCGCAGCGCCGTTATTTCGAAGCGCTGGAGCAGGTACTCGAACGCGGCCCGGCCGGTGACCAGGCCGATGCGCTGGCCCCGGCGAGCGCCGAGTTCCTGAGCGTGCTGGCTGCCCAGCCGCCCGGTGACGCACTGAAGCTGGCCCAAGGCGCGGTGGTGCAATTGCAAAACAGCTGGCGCGCCTGGTGCCGCCAGCACGAACCTGAACGACGGGAGCACAGCCATGGGCTTGCGTGAGTGGTCGATCGGCGGGGTGTTGCTCAGCCCGTTCCTGATTTATGTGGTGCTGGCCTTGCTGGTGACGGGTGCGTTGCGCCTGTTGCTCAGCCTGGTGCCGGCCGGGCGCTGGATCTGGCATGAAGCCTTGTTCGACTGTGCCCTGTATGTCTGTGTCCTGACTGTTATTACCGTGGTCCTCGGGCCGCTATAGGAGTTGAACATGCGTACATCCGTACGTGTTGCCGTCACGCTGTGCATGGTGGCCGTGGCGATCTTCGCCGGCTTTCACCTGTGGCAGTACTACATGCTCACGCCCTGGACCCGCGATGCGCGGATCCGCGCCGATGTGGTGGTGATTGCCCCCGATGTGTCGGGGTGGGTGCGCGAGCTCAAGGCGGTGGATAACCAGCAGGTCAAGGCTGGCGACCTGCTGTTGAGCATTGATCGCGAGCGTTTCGAGGCGGCATTGGAGAAGGCCCGGGCCGTGGTCCAGACACGCCAGCAGCAGTTGAGTCTGCGTGAACACGAAGCCAGTCGCCGCGCCGCCTTGGGCCCCCAGGCCATCAGTGCCGAACTGCGGGAAAACGCCCAGATCAACGCGGGCATCGCCCGGGGCGAATTGCGCGAAGCCCAGGCCGAGGCCAAGGTCGCCGAACTCAACCTGGCCCGCAGCCAGGTCCTGGCCCCCCGCAGCGGCCACATCACCAACCTGCGCCTGGCCGAAGGCAACTACGTGAATGCCGGGCAGCCGGTCATGGCTCTGATCGACGACTCGACGTTTTATGTTCAGGCCTATTTCGAAGAGACCAAGTTGCCCAGGATTCGTGTGGGCGATCCGGTCAAGGTCTGGCTGATGAGTGCCGGCCATGCGCTGGAGGGGCATGTCGAAAGCATCAGTCGTGGCATTACCGACCGCAACACCAACCCCGATGCGCAGTTGCTGGCGGAGGTGGAGCCGACCTTCAACTGGGTGCGCCTGGCCCAGCGGATCCCGGTGCGGATCAAGCTGGACAAGGTGCCTGAGGGCGTGAACCTGAGCGCCGGGATGACGGCGAGCGTGCAGGTGCGGGAAGACCCGCAATAACCGCCGCGCTGCGTTCCCTGTGGCGAGGGAGCTTGCTCCCGCTGGGGCGCGAGGCGCCCCCAAAAAAGGCGCCCACGTTAGATCTGATCAAACGCGGGCGCTTTTTTTTACGACGGCTTCGCCGCCGAGCGGGAGCAAGCTCCCTCGCCACAGAGGATGTGTTGCTTCATTCAGTCCGCTGGAGCTGTTCGTTTCAGTGGATCAACCGACAGTAATCGCCGGCAACGTCGGCAACGTCACGGTCTGCTGCTTGCGCGGGGCGAGGATCTCGGCTTCGCCGTCCACCACCAGCTCGTCGCGCTGGTTGAACACACGGGTGGCGATACGTACGCGGAACTTCGGCAGTTTCTCCAGGATTTCCAGGCGCACGGTCAGGGTGTCGCCGATTTTCACTGGCTTCTGAAAACTCATCTGCTGGCCGATGTAGATAGTGCCCGGCCCAGGCAACTCACACGCCACCGCCGCGCTGATCAGCGCACCGCTGAACATGCCATGGGCGATGCGCTCCTTGAACATGCTCGCCGCGGCGAATTCGGCGTCCAGGTGCACCGGGTTGTGATCGCCCGACATCGCCGCGAACAGCTGGATGTCGCGTTCCTCGACGGTCTTGCTGTAGCTGGCGGTCTGGCCGATTTCGAGGGCTTCGTAAGGGGTGTTGGTAACCTGGGTCATCTGTTTCAGATCCTGTGGGGTAAAGAAAAACGTCGCAAACCTACTCGCTGCGTGGCGGCCGCTTGTGGTCCAAGGCCTGGGCGATCCAGGCCAGCACGTCGGCGGTCACTTCATCGCGGTTGGTGTCATTGAACAATTCGTGTCGGGCCTGCGGGTAAATCGTCAATTGCAGGTGTTGGCTGCCGGCGTCGCGCAGGGCGTCGGCCAGATCCTTCAGACGCTTGCCTTCGCTCACCGGATCACATTCACCGCCGATCACCAGCAGGGGCAGGCCCGGATCGATCTGGGCGAGATTGGACGCTTTGCTGATTTGCTGCAAGCCGCCGAGCAGGTCGACCCAAAGCTGATTGGTGCAACGGAAACCGCACAAGGGGTCGTGGATGTATTTATCGACTTCGACCGGGTCACGGCTGAGCCAGTCGAAGGGAGTACGCGTCGGTTTGAATTTCTTGTTGAAACTGCCGAACGACAGCCACTCGATCAGGGCGCTGCGCCCCGCCGCACCCTGGCGCCGGCGTTCGAAGCGGGCGATCAGGCGAGCGCTGCGATAGAGCGCCACCGGTTGAAAGTTCGAGCCGCTGAGAATCGCCCCGTGCAGGCTGGCGCTGTGATGCAGCAGGTAACCCTGGGCCAGGTAGCTGCCCATGCTGTGGCCCAGTAGCAGAATAGGCGTATCCGGATGTTGCTGGCCGATGTGATGGTTGAGGCTGGCCAGGTCGCCCACGACCTTGGCCCAGCCGTCCTCGTCGGCAAAGTGGCCGAGGATCGCTTCTTCGCCGGTCTTGCCATGGCCGCGCAGGTCCAGCGCATAGACTCCGTAACCTTCGTCGCACAGCGCCTGGGCCAGGCGGGCGTAGCGGCCGCTGTGTTCGGCCATGCCATGGGCCAGCATGACCACCGCCAACGGGGCGGTATCAGGCAGCCACTGGTTGACGAACAGGCGGCTGTGGTCGGTCGCGGTCAGCCAGAACGTTTGGTGGATCATGGCGGTTCCTTTGCACAAAGTCAGACGCTGCGTCGCTGCATTGTATAGCGCATCCGCTGCGTCTCGCCTGATCAGGCTGATCCATGGGAGGAAGATTCACACAATCTATGACGCAGGTTGCCATATTTGCCTGATTCGCCATAGCTGCTAGTGTCCCAGGAGCTCCGCCTCTGCAAGCGATACAGACGCGGCCCGGATATGCTCAGGTAAAGAGGACAAAAACAATGCAGCCTGATTTCTGGAATGACAAGCGCCCGGCCGGCGTGCCCCTGGATGTCGACCTCGGGGCCTACAAGTCGGTGGTCGAGGTGTTCGAGCGTTCCTGCAAGAAATTCGCCGACCGCCCGGCGTTCAGCAACATGGGGGTGACCCTCACGTACGCCGAGCTCGAGCGCTACAGCGCAGCCTTCGCCGGTTACCTGCAAGCCCATACCGACCTGGCGCCGGGCGATCGTATCGCGGTGCAGATGCCTAACATCCTGCAGTACCCGATCGCCGTGTTCGGTGCGTTGCGCGCCGGGCTGATCGTGGTCAACACCAACCCGCTGTACACCCCGCGGGAAATGCGTCATCAGTTCAAGGACTCCGGTGCCCGGGCGCTGGTGTACCTGAACATGTTCGGGCAGAAAGTCCAGGAGGTGTTGCCCGACACGGACCTGCAATACCTGATCGAAGCGAAGATGGGCGACCTGATGCCCACCGCCAAGGGCTGGCTGGTCAACACGGTGGTGAGCAAAGTCAAGAAAATGGTCCCGGACTATTCGCTGCCCCAGGCCATTTCCTTCAAGAGCGCCTTGCGCCTGGGACGCGGCCAGGGCATCAAGCCGTTGAAGGTCAGCCTCGATGACATTGCCGTGCTGCAGTACACCGGCGGCACCACCGGGTTGGCAAAGGGGGCGATGCTGACCCACGGCAACCTGGTGGCCAACATGCAACAGGCCCGGGCGTGCCTGGGACAGCTCGGCGATGACGGCCAGCCGCTGTTGCGCGAAGGCCAGGAGGTCATGATCGCGCCATTGCCGCTGTACCATATCTATGCGTTCACGGCGAACTGCATGTGCATGATGGTGACCGGCAACCACAACGTGCTGATCACCAATCCGCGGGACATCGGTGGCTTCATCAAGGAACTGAAGAACTGGCGTTTCTCGTTATTGCTGGGGCTCAACACGCTGTTCGTGGCGCTGATGGACCATCCGGATTTCAAGACCCTGGATTTTTCCCACCTCAAGGTCACCAACTCCGGCGGCACCGCGTTGATCAAGGCCACCGCCGAGCGCTGGCAGCAGATTACCGGTTGCGGCATTACCGAGGGGTATGGCCTGACCGAGACCTCGCCGGTGGCCAGCGCCAATCCTTATGGCGGTAAATCCCGCCTGGGCACGGTGGGGATGCCGGTGCCGGGCACGCTGATGAAAGTGATCGACGACGAGGGCGTCGAGCAACCCCTGGGCGAGCGCGGGGAACTGTGCATCAAGGGACCGCAGATCATGAAAGGCTACTGGAACAAACCCGAGGCCACGGCCGAAGTCCTGGACAGCGAGGGCTGGTTCAAGTCCGGCGACATCGCGGTGATCGACCCGGACGGCTTCGTGCGCATCGTTGATCGCAAGAAGGACATGATCATCGTCTCGGGTTTCAACGTGTACCCCAACGAAATCGAAGACGTGGTGATGGCCCACCCCAAGGTCGCCAACTGCGCGGTGATCGGCGTGCCGGACGAGCGTTCGGGCGAGGCGGTGAAGTTGTTCGTGGTGGCGCGGGAAACCGGGGTCAGCCTTGAAGAACTCAAGGCCTACTGCAAGGAGAACTTCACCGGCTACAAGATTCCCAAGCACATCGTCTTGCGGGACTCATTGCCGATGACGCCGGTGGGCAAGATCCTGCGGCGGGAGCTGCGGGATATCGCCTGAGCTTAAGGAAGACCAATAGAAACCCTGTGGGAGCGAGCTTGCTCGCGATAGCGGTAGGTCAGTGGCAGAAATGTTGGCTGATACACCGTCATCGCGAGCAAGCTCGCTCCCACAGATTTTTGTGTATTCAGGGCGATGCAGTGGAGGTTTGGAATTTTTACTCTAAAAATGACCATTGATTGTTCATGAGTCATGTTTATGACTGTAGGGGTTGTTTTTGGCTCTAGGCGACCCTCGGCAAAGCTGCTACTCTCGGCGCGCTTTTGTGACTTCTCGGCCTTGATTCAAGCCAGATTCACCAATAAACACACCAATAATAATCGCATCAAATGCGGTGAGAATTCGCGTTGCTGAGGAGTGGGCTTCCATGATCGAAGACTTTTGGAAGGATAAGTACCCAGCTGGGATTGCTGCCGACATCAATCCAGACGAGTATCCGAATATTCAGGCGGTGTTGAAGCAGTCCTGCCAACGCTTTGCCAACAAGCCGGCATTCAGCAACCTCGGCAAGACGATCACCTACGGTGAGCTCTACGAGTTGTCCGGGGCGTTTGCCGCGTACCTGCAACAGCATACCGATTTACAGCCGGGCGATCGAATCGCCGTGCAGTTGCCCAACGTTCTCCAGTACCCGGTGGCCGTGTTCGGTGCGATCCGCGCCGGGCTGATCGTGGTCAACACCAACCCGCTGTACACCGCGCGGGAAATGGAACACCAGTTCAATGACTCCGGCGCCAAGGCGTTGGTGTGCCTGGCGAACATGGCGCACCTGGCCGAGACCGTGGTGCCGAAGACGGGCGTCAAGCACGTCATCGTCACCGAAGTCGCCGACCTGCTACCGCCACTCAAGCGCCTGTTGATCAACAGCGTGATCAAGTACGTCAAGAAAATGGTCCCGGCCTATCACTTGCCCAAGGCCGTGAAGTTCAACGACGTGTTGAGCAAAGGCCACGGCCAGCCCGTGAACGAAGCCAACCCCTCCAGCGACGATGTGGCCGTGCTGCAATACACCGGCGGCACCACCGGCGTGGCCAAGGGCGCGATGCTCAGCCACCGCAACCTGGTGGCGAACATGCTGCAGTGCAAGGCGCTGATGGGCTCCAACCTCAATGAAGGTTGTGAGGTACTGATCACGCCACTGCCGCTGTACCACATTTATGCGTTCACCTTTCATTGCATGGCGATGATGCTGATCGGCAATCACAACATCCTGATCAGCAACCCGCGTGACCTCTCGGCGATGGTCAAGGAACTGTCGAAGTGGAAGTTCAGTGGTTTCGTCGGCCTCAATACGCTGTTCGTGGCCCTGTGCAACAACGAAGCCTTCCGCAAGCTGGATTTCTCGGCCCTGAAAGTCACCCTGTCCGGCGGCATGGCCCTGCAACTCGCGGCAGCCGAGCGCTGGAAAGCGGTCACTGGTTGCCCGATCTGCGAAGGTTACGGCATGACCGAAACCAGCCCGGTGGCCACGGTCAACCCGATCCAGCACATCCAGGTCGGTACCATCGGCATCCCCGTGCCGTCGACGCTGTGCAAGGTGATCAATGACGCGGGCGTCGAACAGCCGTTGGGCGAAATCGGCGAGTTGTGCGTGAAAGGCCCGCAGGTCATGAAAGGCTACTGGCAGCGCCAGGAAGCCACCGATGAGATCCTCGACAGCGAAGGCTGGCTCAAGACCGGTGACATCGCGCTGATCCAGCCGGATGGCTACATGCGCATCGTCGATCGCAAGAAAGACATGATCCTGATCTCCGGTTTCAACGTGTACCCCAACGAGCTGGAAGATGTGCTGGCAACCCTGCCGGGCGTGCTGCAATGCGCGGCCATCGGCATCCCGGACGAGAAGTCTGGCGAGGCGATCAAGATCTTCATCGTCGCACGGCCGGGTGTCACGTTGACCAAGGAACAGGTGATGGAGCACATGCGCGCCAACGTCACCGGCTACAAGGTGCCCAAGGCCGTGGAATTCCGCGATGCCTTGCCGACCACCAACGTGGGCAAGATCCTGCGGCGCGAGTTGCGGGATGAAGAGCTTAGAAAGCTGGGGCTGAAGAAGTAAGGCCGTTGCCAATGACAAAGCCCCGCTGATGCGGGGCTTTTCATTGTGCGGCGAATGTCCCGGGGCGGGGCAGCTTTTTGTGGCGAGGGAGCTTGCTCCCGCTGGGCTGCGCAGCAGCCCCCTCCGATCCCACTGACACACCGCAAGGGGCCGCTGCGCGTCCAGCGGGAGCAAGCTCCCTCGCCACAAGAGCTCCCTGCAATCAACCTATGTGGAGCATTACAACCTGAACTGCGCAAAATCCAGGTTGGTGCCCCCCGGCCGCATATCCTGCAGGTAGGAGTCTTTGTCGGCGCTCAGCTCCAGGCTCAGGGCTGCCTTGCGTTTGCCCTGGTTGCGCACTTCCAGGCCTTCCATCTTTTCGCGCAGGAACACGGTCGGCACTTTCAAGTGCAGCAGCTCATCGGTGGCCGGCGTGTGCAGCAGCAGGTGGATCCATTCGTACTGACCGATGGCCAGGCGCGCCACCGGGATATCGAACCAGAAGATGTTGCGGTTGCGGTTCAATTCGCTGAAGTGGCAGTTGTTGACGCCCAGTACGGCGCCGCCCAGTTCAAGGTTTCTGCGGGCGATGGCCTGCTTTTTATCGAGTTTCATAACGTTCCTACGGGGTTGGAGCTTCAGGCCGCCGCCTGAATACGTGGGGCATTCTCGGTGGTTGCCGGGTAAACATAAAGCCCCGCCTGTACGAACGATGAAACTTGGCTTGGCAATCATCGGTCAACTCAGCGTCGGGCCTGAAAAGACGAAATTGATCCAACGTCGCCAAACAGGCTACTTTGTTGTGGCAACGCCCCCTGAGTCGCCAAGCGACCACCCCTTTTTGCGGCGAAAGGAGACGCACATGATGTTCCCGGCCTTGAAAGGCTTACCCTTGCATCGTGTGATGATGCGCACCGTGACCGAGTTTCTCGACGACGAGATGTCGACTTACGCCTCGGCTTTGGCCTACCAAATGCTGTTTTCGCTGTTCCCGTTCATTCTCTTTCTGATTGCATTGATTGGCTTCCTGCACCTGCCGGACTTCTTCTCCTGGCTGCGCCTGCAATCGGAACTGGTGCTGCCGCCCCAGGCCCTGGAACAGGTCAACCCGGTGATTGACCAGCTCCAGCAATCCAAGGGCGGCTTGTTGTCGGTGGGTATCGTCATCGCCTTGTGGACCGCTTCGGCGGGCGTGCGGCTGATGATGAGCGCGATGAACGCCGCCTACGACGTGGTCGAGGGCCGTCCGGCCTGGAAGCGCTTTCCGCTGTCGATCTTCTACACGGTCGGCATCGCCGGCATGCTGCTGGCCGCCGCGGCGCTGATGGTGCTCGGGCCGCAGGTGATGGGCTGGATTGCGGCCCAGGTCGGCCTGGAGGAGTTCATCGTCACGCTCTGGACGATTGTGCGCTGGCCGGTGATCGTGTTCTTGCTGATGGTCGCCGTGGCGCTGATCTATTACGTGATGCCCGACGTCAAGCAGGAGTTTCGCTTCATCACCCCAGGGTCGGTGCTGGCGGTGGTGGTGTGGATCATCGCCTCCCTGGGCTTCGCGTTTTACGTCAAGACCTTCGCCAACTACAACGCCATGTATGGCAGCATCGGCGCGATCATCGTGTTGTTGCTGTATTTCTACATCTCTTCGGCAGTGCTGCTGCTCGGTGCGGAGATGAATGCGGTGATCGAGCACATGTCCGCCGAGGGCAAGAATCCAGGTGAAAAGAACCCGGGCGAGCATGAAAAGCAGCACGTGTCCGGCCTGGGGCGCGACCATTCCATCCCTCACACCCACCCTGACGAAGCCCGACCATGATCCGTGAAATCCTGAAAATGGGCGACGAACGCCTGCTGCGCATCGCCCCGCCGGTGCCCGCCGACCTGTTCGACAGCCCTGAGTTGTGGCAATTGATCGACGACATGTTCCAGACCATGGAAAGCGTCGGCGGTGTCGGTCTGGCGGCGCCGCAGATCGGTGTCGACTTGCAACTGGTGATCTTCGGCTTCGAACACAGCGAGCGTTACCCCGACGCCGAGGCGGTGCCCCAGACGATTCTGATCAACCCATTGATCACTCCGTTGGGCCCGCAGATGGAAGAGGGTTTTGAGGGTTGCCTGTCGGTACCGGGCCTGCGCGGTGCGGTGGATCGCTACCAGGACATCCGCTACGAAGGCTTCGACCCCAAGGGCGAGCCGATCGTGCGCTACGCGTCGGGCTTCCATGCGCGGGTGGTGCAGCATGAATGCGATCACCTGATCGGGCGGTTGTACCCGTCGCGCATCACGGATTTCAGCAAGTTCGGCTTTACCGAGGTGATGTTTCCGGACCTGGATCCCATGGCCGACGACTAACTCTGTGGGAGCGAGCTTGCTCGCGATGGCGGTGTGTCAGCCACCCTTGATGCAACTGACCTGACGCCATCGCGAGCAAGCTCGCTCCCACAGTGGGCTGCGTTGATCTTCAGGGTTTTGCAGATGCCAACCCCATCGCAATCATCGGCTTGCTGCGCGCATACCGGCTCAGGCGCTCGGCCATGGCATAGGGCAGTTCAGGATCGAAGCTGAAACCACGTCGCTCATAAAAACCACGCAAGTCCGGGTGACAGAACAACCACACCGGCTCATCCAGGTCTTTCACTGCCTCGGCGATCAACCGCGCGCCAATGCCCTGCACGCGGTACGTCGGGGCGACGAACAACCCGGTCAACCAATGCCCGCCCGACACCGGCCGCAGGCACAGGGCGGCGACGATCTCATCGCGTCTTGCCACCCACAATTGTGCGTCACGCACCGCTTTCATCGAAGATTGGTGGGCGCGGTAAAACTTGTTCATCAGTGGCCACAGCGGCTCGTCGAGTTGCGTGTAAAGGATTTCGGACATGGCAGGGTCGTGGCGCAGAAGGGGGAGGCGATTATAAAAGAACGCGGGTGCGGCGATAGGTGTATACCTGACTGCACATCCCGTATGAGTGGAGTACGTATCATGGCCAAAGGCATGGATTCAAAAAAAGCGGCAAAGAAAAAACCGGCGAAGAGTGCTGATGAAAAGCGTGCCGACAAGAAGGCCAAGAAGGTGAATCTGTTCGGTCATTGAGCCGCTACCGTCTCGGTTGGCCTCAGTTTGAGCTGGGGCGGTCGGCCCAGCTCAAACCCTTCGTTATGTGTCGAAGCTCAGAGCGAGGCGAGAAACATGTCCGTGGCCGAGGCCGTGTCCCCTGTGCGGCTTTCCTCGGCCTTTTCCACTTGTGCCATCGCCGATTTGTCCTGCATGCGCTGGGCAATCTCCTGACTGATGGCCATCTGCTTCTCGGGCGGCATCGCCTCCAACTCTTCCTGGGTAATGCCCATCTCTTCAAGGATGCTGTCGCGCAGGCGCTCTTCGGGCGTCTTGCTCATGTAGTCCTTGAATTCTGCCGTCGCGGAGCCGCCAAGCGTCGTGGTTTCTTCGGGCGCTGACGAAGCAACGGTCTGCAAGTGCACGCGGGTCTTGGCGAATGCCTCGTCCACCTTGTCGCTGATGGCGGTGGCGGCGCTGACCTGCTGCGTGGCTTGTCGGGTGAAGGCGTCCTGGACCTGGGCACTGCCCTGGCTGGCCCGGGCCTGGACGTTATCGCGCAACGCCTGCAACGCGGCGCTTTGCAGGCCGCTGGCGGCTTCGGCGGTGGGATCCTCGCCCGGGCGCTTGAGCGGCAAGACCATCGCTTGCTGTTTTGCACTGACCAACATGATGAACACCTTGTAGGTAATGGCTGAGCGAGGGGCAGGAGCAATTCCCATGCCGTTGCCGCGAGAACCTTATGCCAAGGGCTTTTAGACGGGCGTGCTGCGAGCGCGGCGGCCAATCCTTGCCGTTCGTCGGCATGGATTGACCGCCTCGTGCCGAGGCTGTTCAGGTGCTTTCGCGAACCTTGAGCTCAAAGCCCATGTCCACCACCGGCTGGGCGATGCGGTTGCCAGCCATCAGCGTCAGCATCTGTTCGGCGGCGCGACGGCCGATGGCTTCCCGTGGGGTGCTGATACTGCTCAGGCGCGGCACCATGTGGGCCGAGGCGGGCAGGTCGTTGAAGCCCAAGACCGAGACCTGCTCGGGGATCTTGATGCCGCAGCGCAGGGCCTCGAACAAGGCGCCGTGGGCCAGGTCGTCGTTGCCGAAGAAAATCGCATCGACGTCCGGGTGGCTGTCGAGCAATTGCAGGAATAATTCACCACCCAGGCCCACCGAGGAGGGGCGCGGGGTCAGCAGTTCCAGGTCCGGGTCATACAAGCCGGCTTTCTGCAGGGCGCGACGAAAGCCTTCGCCGCGCAGCAGGGTACGTTGGTCCAGCTGTGCACCGATGTAGGCCAGGCGCTTGCGGCCTTTGGAAATCAAGTGCCCGGCCGCCGTTTCCCCCGCCTTGAGCTGGGAAAAACCAACGCAGTTGAGCCCGGCGCCGGGGTCCAGTTCCATCATGTACACGCAGGGAATGTTGCTGGCCTCGATCATCCGCCGGGCGCTTTCGGTGCGGTCGAAACCGGTCAGCAGCAAACCCCGTGGCTGATAGGCCATGTAGTTGCGCAACAGGTCTTCTTCCTCGTCCCGGGAATAGTGATAGTTGCCGATCACCACCTCGAAACCCTTGGGCCGCAGGACCCGATGGATGGCTTCCAAGGTGTCGATGAACAACAGGTTGGACAACGACGGCACCAACACCACCACCGAATGGCTCTGGGCCGAAGCCAGGGCGCGGGCAGCGGGATTGACGACGTAGTTGAGCTCCACGGCGGCCTGGCGGACTTTTTCCACCAGTTCCGAGGCTACGGTGCTGACGCCGCGCAGGGCACGGGAGGCAGTGATGGGGCTGACACCGGCCAGGCGTGCGACTTCGTTGAGCGTGGGGCGACCGGTGGTGCGAGTATTCTTATCGTTTTTAGAGGCGGTCATCAGGGCGGCTTGCCAAACAAAAATCAAGGCACTAAGGTAGCGCTGTCTCGACGCCGCTGCAAATGCGTGAACGGGGGTTGCCTGATCTCCCGTCCGCTCGCGTCGTGAACGAACATGCTGCAACCACAAAAATGACAAGAAGGCGTCGGCAACTTCTGCTTTTGCTGCGGTGTCATAACTGGCAAAGGTAGCGCTGTCTGCGCGCTGAGGTGTTACATGAACAATCCCATCACCGCCCTGGTCATCATGGGCGTTGCCGGTTGCGGCAAGACATGCGTCAGCCAGGCCCTGTGCCAATTGAGCGGCGCCACCGCCATCGAAGGCGACACCTTCCACCCCGCGGCCAACATCCAGAAGATGAGCGCCGGTATTCCCCTGAACGACGACGACCGTGCCGGCTGGCTCGACAGCCTGTGCGATGAGTTGCGCCGTGTCGACGCCACGGGCGAGCGCCCGGTGCTGACCTGCTCGGCCCTCAAGCACAGTTATCGCGAGCGTCTGCGCAGTGCCTTGCCCGGCCTGGGCTTCGTATTCCTTGAATTGACCCCCGAAGTGGCCGCCGACCGTGTTTCCCACCGTCCCGGTCATTTCATGCCGTCGACTCTGATCGACAGCCAGTTTGCCACCCTCGAATCCCCTGTCGGCGAGCCCCTGACCCTGGCTCTCGACGCGTCCAGCCACAGCATCGACGAACTGGCGCGCCAGGCTTACGTCTGGTGGTTGGCCCACGGTTTGAAGCTTGCCGGCTGAGTTTCAAAAAATTCGCGTCAGAAAGATAGCGCTGTCCCGACGGCTCATAAATAACTGCTTCAATAACAACAACAAATCAGGAGACACCTCCCATGTTCGGCATGTCCCACGAGACGTTCCTACTGCTTGATGCAGTGGTCACGGTGATCGGACTCATCGTCCTCATCACCAAGTTCAAATTCCACCCGTTCATTGCACTGACCATCGCCGCCGCGTTCCTCGGCCTGACGTCGGGCATGCCGACCGGCACCATCATCAAGGCGTTCCAGGACGGCTTCGGTGGCGTGCTCGGCTTTGTCGGCATCATCCTGGCGCTGGGCACGATGCTCGGCAAGATGATGGCCGAGTCGGGCGGGGCCGATCAGATTGCCCAGACCCTGATCCGTGCCTTCGGCAAGGACAAGGTGCAGTGGGCGATGATGTTCGCTGCGTTCCTGGTGGGCATCCCGCTGTTCTTCGAGATCGGCTTCGTGTTGCTGATCCCGCTGGTGTTCATCGTGGCGCGCCGCACCGGCGTGTCGATCATCAAGATCGGTATCCCGTTGCTGGCCGGCCTTTCCGCAGTCCACGGCCTGGTGCCACCGCACCCGGGTCCGCTGCTGGCGATCGGTATCTTTGGCGCTGACATCGGCAAGACCATTCTCTATGGCCTGATCGTCGCACTGCCGACCGCCATCATTGCCGGCCCGATCTTCGGTACGTTCATTGCCAAGCACATCCCCGGCCATCCGAACCAGGAACTGGTGGATCAACTGGCCCGCGAGACGAACGCCGCCGAGCTGCCAAGCTTCAGCATCACCCTGATCACCGTACTGTCGCCGGTGTTCCTGATGTTGCTCAAGACCTTTGCTGACGTAGCGCTGCCGGACGGCAACCTCTTCCGCGTCTGGATGGACATGATCGGCCACCCGATCTCGGCCTTGCTGCTGGCGTTGCTGCTGTCGCTGTATACCTTCGGCTACAAGCAGGGCATCGGCTCCAGCCAGATGCTCAAATGGCTGGACGCAAGCCTGGCCCCGACTGCCGCGATCATCCTGATCATCGGTGCCGGTGGCGGCTTCAAGCAGATGCTGGTGACCAGCGGCGTGGGCGATGTGATCGGCCACATGGCGGTTAGTGCGCAGATTTCGCCGATCCTGTTGGCCTGGCTGGTGGCGGCGGTGATTCGGATTGCGACGGGTTCGGCCACTGTGGCGACCATTACGGGGGCCGGGATCGTGGTGCCGGTGGTGGGGATGATGCCAGGCGTGAACCGTGAGCTGCTGGTGCTGGCGACCGGTGCCGGTTCGTTGATCCTGTCCCACGTGAACGACGCAGGTTTCTGGCTGGTCAAGCAGTACTTCAACATGACCGTGGCCGAAACCTTCAAGACCTGGACCGCGATGGAAACCATCCTGTCCGTGGTGGGGCTGATCTTTATCCTGCTGTTGTCGCTGGTGATCTAAGAACACCCTGGACTAACTGTGGCGAGGGAGCTTGCTCCCGCTGGGCCGCGAAGCGGCCCCAATCCAGTCAACTCCGACTCATAGAGTGAGGCGACCGGTTTGCGACTGCTTCGCAGTCGAGCGGGAGCAAGCTCCCTCGCCACAGATGTTGTGGTTGGCTGTCAGGCTTTGCCGGTCAACCCATCCGCCCGAAACATCCCACGAATCCCCCGCACAGCCTGGCGAATCCGGTCCTGGTTCTCAATCAGCGCAAAACGCACATGATCATCCCCGTATTCCCCGAACCCCACCCCCGGCGAGACGCAGACCTTGGCTTCGGCCAACAGCTTCTTGGCGAATTCCAGCGAGCCCAGGTGCGCATAGGCGTCGGGAATCTTCGCCCAGACGTACATCGATGCCTTGGGGTTTTCCACCATCCAGCCCAGCTCATGCAGGCCCTTGACCAGCACATTGCGGCGCTGGCGGTACTGCTCGGCGATGGCGCGCACGCATTGCTGGTCGCCTTCGAGAGCGGCGATGGCGGCCACTTGCAGCGGCGTGAAGGTGCCGTAGTCGTGGTAGCTCTTGATCCGCGCCAGGGCGCTGACCAGTTCCGGGTTGCCGACCATGAAACCGATGCGCCAGCCAGCCATGTTGTAGCTCTTGGACAGAGTGAAGAACTCCACCGCGATGTCTTTCGCGCCAGGCACCTGCATGATCGACGGGGCTTTCCAGCCGTCATAGACAATGTCGGCGTAGGCCAGGTCGTGGATCACCAACACGTCGTACTGCTTGGCGAGGGCGATGACCCGTTCGAAGAAGTCCAGCTCCACGCATTGGGCGGTGGGGTTGGAGGGGAAGCCCAGGATCATCATCTTTGGCTTGGGAATCGAGCCGCGAATGGCCCGTTCCAGCTCATCGAAGAAATCCACGCCAGGCACCAGCGGCACCGAACGCACCTGGGCGCCGGCGATTACCGCGCCGTAGATGTGGATCGGATAGCTGGGGTTGGGCACCAGCACCGTGTCGCCCTGGTCCAGGGTGGCCAGCATCAGGTGTGCCAGGCCTTCCTTGGAACCGATGGTGACGATGGCTTCGCTTTCCGGGTCGATGTCCACTTCATAGCGGTCCTTGTACCAGCGCGAAATGGCGCGGCGCAGGCGCGGGATGCCTTTGGACGTGGAGTAGCCGTGGGTGTCTTCACGCTGGGCGACGGTGACCAGTTTCTCCACGATGTGCGGGGGCGTGGCGCCGTCGGGGTTACCCATGCTCAAGTCGATGATGTCTTCGCCGCGCCGACGCGCAGCCATCTTCAGCTCGGCAGTGATATTGAATACGTACGGGGGGAGTCGATCGATGCGCGCAAAGCGGCGCGGCGAACCTTGTTCGGCCATTGTTGCCTCGAGATACGTGAGCGCCCGGAACCGTCCGAGCGACGTTGGCCACTGCGGTGGCCTGCGGCGCAAGATAATCGGGCGGATGTCGGATTGTCCAGTAGCCGCGTCGAACTATTTTCGACGACACTGTCGCCCAGGCTGCGGCGCTATCGATGGTCGCCGCGGCATGTTCAACCTGTCTCACCCAATCCTGATGGAATGAATGATGGAATTTTCCAGCGGCTTCCTGCTGAGCCTTTCCCTGTGCCTGGACATTGGCGTGGCCAATATCGCGATGATCACCCTGGCGATGCAGCGTGGCTATTTCCAGGGTTTCGCCTTGGGCCTGGGCACTTGCGTGGGCGACCTGGTCTACGCCGTCCTGGCCCTGGCCGGCATGACCGTGCTGCTGCAATACGAAGCGGTGCGCTGGGTGCTGTGGGTCGGTGGCTCGGTGTTGTTGCTGTACTTCGCGGCGAAGATGATCCATTCGGCGATCTATCACAGCACCGTGCTGGCCGAGGCGAGTGAGGTGCAAGGCAACTCTTCGCGCCAGGAGTTTTTTCGCGGGATCTTCCTTGCCATGTCATCGCCCAGTGCCATCCTCTGGTTCGCGGCGGTGGGCGGCACGCTGATCGCTCGCTCGGGCGGCGGAACGTTGCTCAGCTCGGCGCTGTTCCTCAGTGGTTTTCTCTGTGCCGGGCTGCTGTGGTGCGCGGCCTTGTGCCTGGCCGCGACCCAGGGCGGCAAACTGTTGGGGGATAAACTGTTGCGTTATTCCTATTGGGCATCCGCCGCGATCTTCTGCTATTTCGCAGTGTATGTGGTTGTTTCTGGCTACAACGAGTTTGTAGGAAAAGCCGTCACCGGCACCGTGCCTGGTCTCTGACAAGCGAAACGGTCCTGCCAATCACGGTTTGGCTTCTATACTGCCAAGCCCGACTTCACGTTTTGCTGGAGTGTTGCCGCATGGAAAAGCCCAAACGCGATTACACAGCCGTACCACGCTTTGAACAGGGACGTTTTCAGCTCATCGCTGGCTTTGGTGCCCGGTTTACCGAGGACACCGCCCAAGACATTCCTTTGCTCTGGGAAAAGTTCCTGCCCTGGCTCGGCAAAGTGCCAGGGCAGAAAGATGAAGTGACCTACGGCGTGTGTTGCAACCCGGACGGGAAGGGTGGGTTCGAATACATCGCCGGCGTGGAGATCAGCCGGCTCGACGATCTGCCGGAGCAATACCGTTGGATCGAAATCCAGCCAGGGCATTACGCGGTCTTCGAACACAAAGGGCCGTTGAAACAGCTGCCGGACACGTTCCAATACATCTGGAATGAGTGGTTGCCGCATTCCGGCCACGAAGCGGCCGAGTTGCCGGAGTTCGAGCGCTACAGCGAGGATTTCAACCCCAGGACTGGCCAAGGCACCCTGGAGATCTGGATCCCGCTCAAGCCGAGCTGATCGTTGCGGCTTCAGTACAAACTGGCCTGCACCCGCGCAGGCGCTTCACGGTCGTAAGTCTCGGCATCGAACTGCCCATCATTCAAACGCTTGTGGATCGCCCCGGCGCTGGGCAGGGCTGAGCGCTCGAGATGGCGGGCCGGGTTCCACAGGTCTGAACGCACGATGGCTTTGGCACAATGGAAAAACGCCGCTTCGACCGTCACCAGCAGCACGGTGCGAGCCGGCTTGCCGTTGACCGCAAAGCGTTCCAGCAGTGCCGGTTCGGCGCTGATCCGGGCGGTGCCGTTGACCCGCAAGGTCTCGCCAATGCCTGGAATAAGGAACAGCAGCGATACCCGTGGATCGTGCAGAACGTTGCGCAGCGTGTCGATGCGGTTGTTGCCGGGACGATCCGGCAGGGCCAGGGTCCGCTCGTCGAGGATCTGCACAAAACCTGGCACGTCGCCCCGGGGCGAGCTATCGAGGCCGTCGGGGCCTGCGGAACCGATGACCACCAGCGGCGAGGCCCGGACCATCGCCTGATAGTCCTCGTTCAGGAACGGGATCTGTTTACGCACTGCCCGTTCGTGAGGCAAGCCATACAGGGCTTCCAACTGTTCAATCGACGTCACCATCATCCATTCATCCTGAGTCTATGGGCCAAGGTCTTCAAAACACCAACCCCATCCGCCGCTCATAACCGATGCGGCCCTTGTAGGCTTCGCCACTGTCGACCCAGCCCATCCGCGTGTACAGGCCGATGGCCGAGTCGTTGTCGGCGTCCACCGAGAGCTCCAACCCGCGGATCTCCGGCCAGGCGGCGCGCGCCACGGCGGGCAGCGCCTGCAGGCAGGCCTTGCCATAACCTTGGCCTTGGGCCCGGTGGTCGACTTGCAAGGCATGCAGGGTGGCGCTGTGTTCGTTGGCCCAGGCGGGCAATACCGGTGGGCGCTTGAGCAGAAGGAAGGCTACCGGCACCTCCTGCGCCAATAGCGCAAAGCCTTTGACCCCCGGGCCGGGTTTGGACAGCAGCGTATGCAGGGCGCCGTGGATATCGCCGGCGAACTTGATCTGTCCGGGGTGGATTTCGATGGCGGTGACCTGTTCGCGTTGACGCGGGGTCAGGTCTTCGTAGGGGACGAGCTGAACGGTCACAAAAACATCCATTGTTTGCCGGCTAAATGAGACGTGGATTCTAGCGAATTTTTTTCTTTGGATTATTTTTGTTGGATTGTCGATTCGCTGTTTCTCCAAACGACCAAGGGTGTCTTCAACAAAAAAACTGCGGAGAATCACCATGAATACCCAAACCACTGAAACCCAGATCCAGGCCCTGATCGACACCTATCGCCAGGCCGTGATGACCAAGGACGTTGAAAAGGTCATGGCGCTCTATGACGAGGACATTGTCTCGTTCGATGCCATCCAGGCCTTGCAGTTCAAGGGCAAGGCCGCTTACCGGGCCCATTGGCAAGCCTGCATGGAAATGTGCCCCGGCCCGCACAAGTTCGACTTTCATCAGGTCAAGATTACCCCGGCCGATAACATCGCCTTCGCCCATTGGCTCGCCTATTGCGGCGGCACCAACGAAAAGGGTGAGGAACAAGCCTGCTGGATGCGCGTGACGGCCTGCTATCAGCGTGTTGCCGGACAATGGCGGATCGTCCATGAACATTGGTCCGCCCCGTTCGACCCGATGGCCGGGACGGCGCTGTTCGACCTGCAACCCTGATCGTCGGTTTTTTTGCCGAGGGTCATTCTGCCGTCCATAGTTGATCAGTCCGATCACGGAGCCTTCCATGAAGTACCTATGCCTGGTGTATAGCAACGAACACACGCTGCACAACTCGCCCGACAGCCCGGAGGACGCCGAGTGCATGGCCTATGCCGAGTCGATCCAGGGCAGCGGGCGCATGGTGGCCGCCGAGGCCCTGGAGTCGGTACAGACCGCCACCACGGTGCGCATGCGCGGCGGCAAGCTGTCGATCACCGACGGCCCGTTCGCCGAAACCAAGGAGCAACTGGCGGGCTTCTATTTGATCGACGCCAAGGACCTCAACGAAGCCATCCAGGTCGCCGGCAATATTCCGGCGGCCCGGGTCGGCTGCGTCGAAGTACGACCGGTACGCCAACTGAACCCCTGAACAACAAGCACAAACAGGATTTCATTCATGAACCTCACAACTGCCTCTCATGCGTTAACCCAAACCCGTTACACCGCCCGTGCGCTGCACTGGAGCGAGGAGGATCGCCAGACGCACGAAGCCATGGGCTTCCATGAAGGGTGGGGCGAGAGCCTGGACCGGCTTGAAGCGCTGGTTACCCGGGGCATGCCCGACTGATGTCGGCCGAAACGGTCAAGGCGCGGGTCGAGCAGGTTTATCGGCAAGACTCGCGACGGATCCTGGCGACCCTGATTCGCCTGCTGGGAGACTTCGATCTTGCGGAAGAGGCCTTGCACGAGGCCTTTTTCATTGCGGTCGATCGCTGGCAGCGCGACGGAGTGCCGGACAATCCACGGGCCTGGCTGGTGTCTGCCGGGCGTTTCAAGGCCATCGACAGTTTGCGCCGACGGGCGCGTTTCGCCGCGTCCCGACCGATGTTGATCGCCCAACTCGAGGAACTGGAACAGGGCCAGTGGGGTGACGAAGACGTGGAAGACGATCGCCTGCGGCTGATTTTTACCTGCTGCCACCCGGCCCTGGCGGCGGATGCCCAGGTGCCCCTGACGCTACGGGAAGTCTGCGACCTGACCACCGAGCAGATCGCCCGGGCATTCCTCGCCGCCCCGGCGGCCATTGCCCAGCGCATCGTGCGGGCCAAGGCGAAAATCCGCGATGCCAGGATCCCCTACCAGGTGCCGTCCCGGGCGGAGCTGCCGGAGCGTCTGGACAGCGTGCTGCGAGTGATCTACCTGGTGTTCAACGAAGGGTATTCGGCGTCGATGGGCGCCGAGCTGACCCGCGAAGACCTGACGCGCGAAGCCATCCGCCTCGGGCGTCTGCTGATGGAGTTGCTGCCCGAGGCCGAGGTCATGGGGCTACTGGCGTTGATGCTGCTGCACGAATCCCGGCGACCGGCGCGAACGTCGTCGACCGGTGAGCTGATCCTGCTGGATGAACAGTCCCGATCCTTGTGGGACACCGAGCTGATCGCCGAGGGCTGCGCGTTGGTGGAAGCCGCGTTGAAGACCCGGCGGTTCGGGCCGTACTGCTTGCAAGCGGCGATAGCGGCGGTGCATGCCGAAGCGCCGACGGCCGAGGAGACCGATTGGCCGCAGATCGTCGGGCTCTATGATGTGCTGCTGCGGGCCGTGCCGTCGCCGGTGATCGAACTCAACCGAGCCGCCGCCCTGGCCAAGCGCGACGGGCCCCAGGAAGGGCTGCGCCTGGTTGACGGAATACTCGCCAGGGGCGATTTGACGGACTATCACCTGGCCCATTCGGCACGGGCGGAGTTCTGTCGGCAGTTAGGGCAGGTGGACGAGGCGAGGGCTGCCTACCGGCGTGCGCTTGAACTGACGCAGCAACTGCCGGAACGGCGATTTATCGAAGGGCGGCTTGCGGGGTTGCAGTGATGCACCCCTGTGGGAGCGAGCCTGCTCGCGATAGCGGTGGATCAACCAACATCGATGTCGACTGACATACCCTCATCGCGAGCAGGCTCGCTCCCACAAGGGAAGTGATGGCTGATCGCACATTTTCGAAACCCCAGAAAGCACTGTGGGAGCGAGCCTGCTCGCGATAGCGGTGGATCAGCCAACATCGATGTCGACTGATAGACCCCTATCGCGAGCAAGCTCGCTCCCACAGGTTTTGTGGCGTGGCTGGCTGCGTTAATCCTCAGCCAGCCGGCGTTGATCAGAACTCGTGATCAGCGCTGTCCGGGTTCAGGTCGCTGATGCCCAGTTTGCCCGCGGCCTGCTCGATCGAACCGGTCTGCTTGACCAGTGCGGCGATGGCGTCGCGGACGATCTGGTTGCCAGCGGTGTTGCCGGCGGCGATCAGTTGATCGTAGTGCTCACCCTTGTTGGCGTGATCGACCATGACCTGGATCTTGGCCTCGGTGTCGGCCAGGTCGGCCTTGAGCGCGGTGTCCGCGGCCGGGTCGGCCTTGGCGACCAGGGACGACAGGCTGGCGCCAGCCAGCTTGGTGCCGTCGACGCGGGTGTATTCGCCCAGGTACACGTTACGCACGCCCTTGGCATCGTAGAAGTGCGAGTTGTGGGTGTTGTCGCTGAAGCAATCCTGCTCGTCTTCTGGCGAGTTGGCTTCCAGGGACACCTTCATGCGCTCGCCCGCCAGTTCACCCAGGGACAGGCTGCCCATGCCGAACAGCATCTTGCGCAGGCCGCTCTCGGCCGGCTCGGCTTCCAGGGTGGCGCGGTAGTTGTCGGCCACGTTCGGCTTCCAGTTGCCGACCATTTCCTGCAGGTCATTGACCAGCAGTTGGGTCACGGACTTGAGGTAGGCACGACGACGGTCGTTGTGGCCGCCGGTGGCGCCGGCGCCTTCCAGGTAGTCCGAAGCTGGGCGATTGCCAGCGCCCGGACCGGTACCGTTGAGGTCTTGGCCCCACAGCAGGAATTCGATGGCGTGGTAGCCGGTGGCGACGTTGGCCTCGGAACCACCCAGCTCGTTCAAGCTGGCGAGTTTTTCCGGGGTGATGTCTTTGACGTCGACCTTGTCTTCGCCAACCTGGACTTCGGTGTTGGCGATGATGTTGGCGGTGGCGCCCGGGTTGCCCAAGGCGTGTTCGTAGGACTTGTCGACGTAGTCGATCAGGCCTTCGTCCAGGGGCCAGGCGTTCAATTGGCCTTCCCAGTCGTCAATGATGGTGTTGCCGAAGCGGAACACTTCGCTTTGCAGGTACGGTACGCGTGCGGCGACCCAGGCAGCCTTCGCGGCTTTCAGGGTCTCGGCGTTCGGCTTGGCCAGGAACGCGTCGACGGCGGTTTGCAGGGTTTTCGCCGTGGATTCGGCATCGCTGTAGACGGCGTAGACGATGTCGGCGTAGTGCGCGACAACAGCCTTGCCGGCGGCTTCGTCGATTTTGCCAGCGGCAGCAGGGGCGACCGGTGCCGCGGTGCTGGCGGCCGGCGTTGGCGCTTGGGGCGCGGCGGCCTTGTCTTTGCCTTCGCCGCAACCGGCGAGGGAAATAGCGATGGCCAGCAGACTGGCGGTAGCCAGGGGCATACGAATCATGGCGAACATCCTGCTTCGGTGATGGATGGGACAGGCGCGAGGGTGCGCAAAAACTGCGACATAATGCGAAAGATTTGCATTATGTGTAAAGGGTTATGGTTGTAAATATTTCTTGTTTAATGATGAGAATCACCCCCTGTAGGAGGCGTCTGTAGGAGCTGCCGAGCGAAGCGAGGCTGCGATCTTTCCCCTGGCGCTTGAATCCCAAGCGAACAAACCAAAGATCGCAGGCTTCGCCAGCTCCTACGAAGGCTTGGTGCTGGGGGGTCAGATTATGGAAACCTTGCTGCGCTCGGCCTGCTTCAGGTAAATACCCAACTCCCGCGCCGGCAGCGGTTTGCTGTAATAGTACCCCTGACCTTCATGGCAGCCCTCGGCGATGATGTAGGCTTCCTGCTCCACCGTCTCGACGCCCTCGGCAATGACCTGCATCCCCAGGCTCTTGCCCAACTGGATGATGGCCCGGACGATGGTCGCGTCGTCCTCGTCGTCGAGCAGGTCCTGGACGAAGCTCTTGTCGATCTTGATCTTGTCCAGCGGCAGGCTCTTGAGGTAGCTCAGGGACGAATAGCCGGTGCCGAAGTCATCGATGGCAATCAGCGCCCCGGAGCGGCGCAGGCTCAGCAAGTGCTGGGCCGCGGTGGTGATGTCTTCCATCAGGCCGGTCTCGGTGACTTCCAGTTCCAGGCTGCGCGGCGGCAGCCGGTACATCTGCAGGAGATTGTTCACCACCCGCGGCAGCTCGGCGTGGTGCAGTTGCACCGTCGACAGGTTGACCGCCATGCGCAGGTCGAGGAAACCCTGGTCGTGCCATTCGCGCAATTGCCTGCACGCCTGGTCCAGCACCCATTCGCCGATAGCGATGATGGTGCCGTTCTGTTCGGCCAGGGGAATGAACAAGTCCGGCGGCACCAGGCCGTGCTCGGGATGGTGCCAGCGAATCAAGGCTTCGGTGCCGACTATCCGCAGGTCGCGGTAGCTGATCTGCGGTTGGTACACCAGGCTGAACTGCTCGCGGGCAAGGGCCTCGCGCAGGTCTTTTTCCAGTTCGCGACGGCGGCGCATCTCGCTGTCGACGCTGGCGATGTAGAACTGGTAGCGATTGCGCGAGCGGCTCTTGGCCAGGGTCATGGTCTGCTCGGCTTTCTGCAACAGTTTCTCGGTGCTGTCACCGTCTTCGGGGAAGAGGGTGATGCCAATAGTGGCCCGCAGGCGGATCTGCTGATCATCGATGGCGAACGGCGCTTCCAGGTCATCGAGGATGCTCTGGGCCAGCTCGGCGGCCTCGTAGGGCTGCTCGATGTCGGCTTGGACCAGGGCGAACTGGTCGCCCCCCAACCGCGCCAGCGCGCCGAGCCGGCCGCTGTGGGCCCGCAGCCGATCCGCCAGGGCCAGCAGCAACTGGTCGCCGGTCTGATAGCTGAACTGCTCGTTGATGCCCTTGAAGTCATCCAACCCCACACACAGCACCGCCACCCGACGTTGCAGGCGCCCGGCGTCCACCAGGATCTTGTCCAGTTGCTGTTGCAGTTGCTGGCGGTTGGGCAGGCCGGTGAGAAAATCGTACTGGGCCATGCGCAGCAGGCTGTTTTCCGCTTCGTGGCGCAGGTGCGTGTTGCGTTCGATGGATTCGAGCAATTGGTTGGCCGTGTTGATCCACAGGCCCAGCTCGTTTCGTTCATGGCCGCGCAGCTGCGGGATCTTGTGCGCGCTGGGGCGATCGGGGTTGATTTCGGTCAGGTGCTCGATGATCCGCGACAACGGCTTGGTCAGCAGCCAGTGATAGACCAGGTACAGCACCAAGCCCATGGCCAGGGCCCGCAGCATCCCGGAGATAAAGATGATCACCGAGCTGACGATGAAGCCCTCGCCGTAGGTGGCGGTGTCGAGGGTGATGCTCAGGTCGCCGTAATATTCGCTGTAGGGGCCGCGTCCCACCAGTTGCGTGGTGAAGGTGCGCTCTTTGCCCAGGATCAGGTCGGTCAGCCAGCGGCTGTCGGAGTGCTTCAAGGGTCGGGCTTTTTCGGCGAGCATGGTTTCGCGGGGGTGGCCGATGGACGCCATGCGTACGGCTTCGTCCTGGAACAGGCCCTCGATCACCTGCATGCCCATTTCCCGGTCCAGGCTGTAGACGGCCTGGGTCGAAGGGTCGCGGAACATGTCGAGGATACGTTGGGCGTCAGTGGCGACGGCCTGGTTGGTTTTGTAGGCATCGAACACGATCTGGGCGCAGCTCAAGACCACACCAACGATCAATGCCGAGAGGAGCACGACCCGGAGCAACTTCACAGACAAGCTGTTCTTGAGTTCCAGCTTCAAAGAGTGGTTCCTTGTTCCGTGCGGGTAGCGTCAAGTTGCCATGAGTATTGGCAATCCTGTGATGTCAGTCAAAGGGACAATCAAACACAAGGGTTTTCGCTTGAAACCTGACCGGTATACGTTTTTTCCAGAGTGATTGCTCTACGACCATTGTGTCGGTTGAAAGGCACCGCAACTTGAGGCCCGCCGGGATTTTTTCTTGCTTTCCAGACGCGAGGTGTCTTGTCTGCGATCATTTTTCGCCGTGCAAAAAAAAAACCCGGCATGGCGCCGGGTTTCTTTGGTCTGGCATCGAGCTTAGGCAGTGAAGGCTTTACCTTCGAACTGCTCGGCGACGAATTTCCAGTTGACCAGGTTCCAGAACGCTTCGACGTATTTCGGACGAACGTTGCGGTAGTCGATGTAGTAGGCGTGTTCCCACACGTCGCAGGTCAACAGCGGGGTGTCGCCGTTGGTCAGCGGGTTGCCGGCGCCGATGGTGCTGGCCAGGGCCAGGGAACCGTCAGCTTTTTTGACCAGCCAGCCCCAGCCGGAACCGAAGGTGCCGATGGACGTCTTGCTGAACTCTTCCTTGAACTTGTCGAACGAACCGAAGGCTGCATTGATGGCTTCAGCCAGGGCGCCGGTTGGTTGACCGCCGGCGTTTGGCGCCAGGCAGTTCCAGTAGAAGGTGTGGTTCCAGACCTGAGCGGCGTTGTTGAAGATACCGCCCGAGGAAGTCTTGACGATTTCTTCCAGGGTCTTGCCTTCGAACTCGGTGCCAGGCACCAGGTTGTTCAGGTTCACGACGTAGGTGTTGTGGTGCTTGTCGTGGTGGTACTCCAGAGTCTCTTTGGAGATGTGCGGCTGCAGTGCATCGTGTGGATAGGGCAGCGGCGGCAATTCGAAAGCCATGGTGATTCTCCTAATCAGGTCAGGTTGCGGTGAGCGCAAGGCCGATCACGGGCGGCCAGACTAGCGCCGGGGAGTTTGTACTCTTTGCGGCGCAGGAGTCGGATCATAGCACCGGGGGTGCGGCATAACCACGCAACAACTGTGTGGAATAGAGGTTCCAGAGCGGTTTGGAATAATCAGCCGGTGACGATCAATTGCATCGCCACGGTAAACATCATTACCGCTACCAAGAGGTCCAGGAACCGCCAAGTGCTTGGGCGGGCCAACCACGGTGCCAGCCATGCCGCGCCGATGGCCAGGGTGAGGAACCAGAGCAGCGAGGCACTGGCCGCCCCTATCACGTAGGCGCCGGGCACGCTCTGCTGGGCGCCGAGGGAACCGATCAGCAGCACCGTGTCGAGGTAGACGTGGGGGTTGAGCAGCGTCACCGCCAGCGCGCTGAGCAACACCGCCCGCAGCGAGCGTACGGCGTGGTTCTCACTTTGCTTCAGGCTCTGCTTCGAGCAGGCCCGGCGCAAGGCCTGGCTGGCGTACCAGAGCAGGAACGCCGCACCGCCCCAGCGGGCAATCGACAGCAGCAACGGACTCTGGGCCAGCAAGGTCGCCAGGCCGAAAACCCCGGCGGCGACCAACAGGGCATCGCAGGTGATGCACAGCGCCGCTACCGGCAAGTGATGCTCGCGGCGTAGGCTCTGGGCCAGTACGAACGCATTCTGGGCGCCGATGGCCATGATCAGCCCGAGGGCCACCACGAGCCCGTTCACATAGCTTTGCCACATTTTTTTATCCCCCGGTCAGTTGCTGTCGCTGGTCATTTTCCCGGGAAGGGCTGTATAAGAAAAACCAATATTGCTGATTGCCCATTAGGATTACTGATGTTCGACTACAAATTGCTCTCTGCCCTGGCCGCCGTGGTCGAGCAGGCCGGTTTCGAGCGCGCAGCCCAGGTGCTGGGTTTGTCGCAGTCGGCCATTTCCCAACGAATCAAGTTGCTGGAGGCGCGTGCCGGCCAGCCCGTCCTGGTGCGGGCCACGCCGCCGGTGCCGACGGAAATCGGCCGCCGGCTGCTCAACCACGTGCAACAGGTGCGGCTGCTCGAGCGTGACCTGCAAAGCCTGGTGCCGGCGCTGGATGAAGAGGGCCTGCCGGAGCGTCTGCGCATCGCCTTGAACGCCGACAGTTTGGCGACCTGGTGGGCCGCTGCCGTGGGCGATTTCTGCGCCGACCAACACCTGTTGCTCGACTTGGTGGTGGAGGACCAGACCGTTGGCCTCAAGCGCATGCGCGCCGGTGAAGTGGCGGCCTGTGTCTGCGCCAGCGAACGCCCGGTGGCGGGCGCCCGCAGTGTCTTGCTGGGGGCGATGCGTTACCGGGCGTTGGCCAGCCCGGCCTTCATCGCCCGGCATTTTCCCGGCGGCGTGCGAGCCGATCAACTGGCCCGTACGCCAGCCTTGGTGTTTGGTCCGGATGATTTCCTGCAACACCGCTACCTCGCGTCCGTGGGCGTGGAGGGCGGTTTCGAGCATCATCTGTGCCCCTCGTCCGAAGGTTTCATCCGTCTCGCTGAAGCGGGACTGGGCTGGGGGCTGGTGCCGGAGCTGCAAGTGCGCGAACAGCTGGAACGAGGCGTGCTGGTGGAATTGTTGGCAGATAAACCGATCGATGTGCCGCTGTACTGGCATCATTGGCGCAATGGTGGACAGTTGCTCGGCTTATTGACCGAGCGACTGATCGCAGCGGCAAGCAGCACGCTGCAAGCAGTCGGTTAAAAGCCCTTGGCTTGAAGCTTGAGGCTTGTAGCTCGAATCTGATTTTTAGGAGCATGCATGAAGATTTTGGTCACCGGCGCGAGCGGCTTCATTGGCGGGCGCTTTGCGCGTTTCGCCCTGGAGCAGGGCCTGGATGTGCGGGTCACCGGTCGCCGGGCCGAGAGTGTGGAGCACCTGGTGCGGCGCGGTGCGCAATTCGTCCAAGGGGACTTGAGCGACCCGCTGCTGGCCCGCGACCTGTGCCTGGATGTCGAGGCCGTGGTGCATTGCGCCGGTTCCGTTGGGCTGTGGGGGCGCTACCAGGATTTCCACCAGGGCAACGTTCAGGTCACGGAAAATGTCGTCGAGGCCTGCCTCAAGCAGAAGGTGCGTCGCCTGGTTCATCTGTCCTCGCCGTCCATTTACTTTGATGGCCGTGACCACCTCGGGTTGACCGAAGAACAGGTGCCCAAGCGCTTCAAGCATCCTTATGCCGCCACCAAGTACCTGGCCGAGCAGAAAGTCTTCGGCGCCCGGGAGTTCGGCCTAGAAGTGCTGGCCCTGCGCCCGCGCTTCGTGACGGGTGCCGGTGATATGAGTATTTTTCCGCGCCTGTTGAAAATGCAGCGCAAGGGGCGCCTGGCCATTGTCGGCAACGGCTTGAACAAGGTGGATTTCACCAGCGTGCAGAACCTCAACGAAGCGTTGCTCAGCAGCCTGCTGGCCAGCGATTCCGCCTTGGGCAAGGCCTACAACATCAGCAACGGTGCACCGGTCCCATTGTGGGATGTGGTCAATTATGTGATGCGCCAGATGGAAGTCCCACAGGTCCGACGTTATCGTTCCTACGGCTTGGCTTACAGCGTCGCGGCCCTGAATGAAGGGGTCTGCAAGCTCTGGCCAGGCCGCCCCGAACCGACGCTGTCGCGCCTGGGCATGCAGGTCATGAACAAGAATTTCACCCTGGACATCAGCCGGGCCCGGCATTCTCTCGATTACGATCCGCAGGTCAGCCTCTGGACCGCCCTGGATGAATTTTGCGCCTGGTGGACGGTCCAAAACGCCCGCTGATCGGCCCGCCATGAACCGAGTGCCCGGTTCGGGGTCAATCGGTGCGGCGGGCGACGGGGTTATACTCGCCGCATCAAGCCATTACCGGTTTCCCAAAGGTCGAACCATGCCCATGCGTAACGATGCCAACGACGACTTCGATGATGTACCGAGCCTGCGGATGCGGGCCGACATTCCCGATGACGATGATTTCCTGCCCAACCGCCAGCCGCCCCACGTACAAGCGCGCCCGGCGCCGGCTGCCGCGGCGAAGGTCAAGGTCAAGGGGCCCAGCACCGGGCCGCTGTGGGCATTGGTCGGCGCGCTGTTGTGTGCGTTCGGTTTCCTGGCCTGGTGGAGCTTCCAGCAGATTTCCCTGATGGAGCAGCAGTTGGTGGCGACTCAGGAAAGCTTCGCCCGGATCAGTGAAGATGCGGCGGGGCGCTTGCAGGACATTTCCGGCAAGGTGGTCGCCGGGCAGTCCAATGTCATGAGTGACAGTGAAGCCTTGAAATTGCAGATCAAACAGTTGGACAACAAGCTGCAGGAGCAGGCCCGGCAATTCGACGGCAAGCTGCAGGAGCAGTACCGGCAGCAACAAGCCACGTTCGGTCCGTCCGCCGACCTGGACAAGGAACTGGCCCAGCTCATTGCCCAGGCTTCTGACCAGCAGAACACCAACACTCAACTGCAAGCTTCCAACAAGGAGCTCCAAGCCCAGGTCAAGGCGCTGGCCGCTGAAGTGACCGCCTTGAAGAATCAAGGCGAGGGTGGTGCCCTGGATGCCCAGCTCAAGAGCATCGGTGCCGACATTACCGCCCTGAAAAGAGCGACCTCCAACTCTGCCATCGAGCGCCTGGAGCAGGACGTGATCGTGCTCAAGAGCCAGCAGGATAACAGCAACACCGCCGAGTTCGACGCCTTCCGCGGGCAGGTCACCCGCAACATCAATACCTTGCAAGCGCAGATCCAGCATTTGCAGCAGCAACTCAGCGCTCGGGCTCAATAGTCGGGGGGCGTTTGTTCGCGATAGTGGAGTATCCCGGCGCATCCTTCTGAATGTGCCGCCGCCATCGCGAGCAAGCTCGCTCCCACAGTAAACGCGGTCCAGTGTGGGAGCGAGCTTGCTCGCGATAGCGCCATGTCAGTCGATATCAATCCCACTGACTCGACTCCCCAGCAATCCCCTGAATACTCCAACATTAACCCACGCCGTCTACGCTCTTGAAACACCAACAAGAACGAGGGGCGCACGCATGGGTTTTTTTCACAGGATGGCCTGGCTGGGCGCAATGCTCATGCTGGGGATGGCCCAGGCCCAGGCGGCCACTGCGGACGATGGCCACGCGGCCCGGGCGCTGCTGGAGAAGGCCTTGGCCTATTACCATGACAACGGTGACAAGGCTTTCGCCGCCTTCAGCCGCCAAGGGGAATTTGTCGACAAGGATCGTTATGTGTTCGTGGTCGATACCCAGGGTGTGATGCTTGCCAGCGGCGGACCTTCCTCGGCGTTGATCGGGCGGGACGTGTCCGAAGTGCTGGGGCCGGATTTGCGCAAAGCCTTCAAGGACGCCTTGAAAACTCCCGAGGCCAGCGGCATTCAGCAAGCCGAGTACCGTTGGCAGAATTGGGCAGACGGCAAGGTCGAGCGCAAGCATGTGTATTTCCAGCGTGTTGGTGAGCGAATCCTGGCCGTCGGTTATTACTTGCCGCGTGCTTCAGCCGAACAGGCCCGGGCACTGCTGGACAAGGCCTCGAGTGACCTGCTGAAAAACGAGAAAGCCACGCTGACGGCAGTCAACGCTCTGAAGGGCGGGTATCTGCAGGATGATTTGTATGTCTTTGTCGTCGACCTCGATACCCGGCGCTATGTTGGCCATGGCACCAACCTGCGTTTGATCAATACCGACTTTGCCAAGGTCAAGGACCCGGATGGCAAACCGGTGGGGGAGCCGATCCTGGCCATGATCGGCAAGCAGGATGTGGGGGAGTATGAGTATCGTTGGAAGAATCCGGTGACCGGGAAGATTGAGGACAAGCACGCGTATCTGAAGAAGGTTGGGCATTTTCTGGTGGCGGTGGGGTATTACAGTCCTTGAGGCTTGGGGGCTGGGGCTGGGGCTGGGGCTGGGTTTTGGGTTTTGGGTGTATATCCGTTTCTTAGGTAACGGCCACTGGCGGTTCCGCCCTTACGGCGGGTCACTTTTGGAAGAGCGCCAAAAGTAACCAAAAGCGCTTTGCCCCACCACTCGGTGCCTCGCTTAGGCTCGGCATGCCCTCACTCCGGCATTGCTCCGTGGGCCGCCGCGAAGGGCCATCCATGGCCCAGCGCGGCTATCCCGGCATCCATGCCGGGATGCCCACTGCGCAATGCCTGCGTTCGGCCATCGTGGTTAACGGGGCGCTCAGATCAAGATCAAGATCCAAAGCAAGAGCAAGAGCAAGAGCAAGAGCAAGAGCAAGAGCAAGAGCAAGAGCAAGAGCAAGAGCAAAAGCAAGAGCAAAAGCAAGAGCAAAAGCGGGGCACATGCCTGCATTTATTTGGCTGAGCCACCGCTATCGCGAGCAAGCTCGCTCCCACAATGGGCCGCAGTGAACACAAAACTCATGAACACCCAAGATCCCCTGTGGGAGCTTGCTCGCGAAGAGGCGGCACATCTAACATCACCGCAAACTGACACACCGCTATCGCGAGCAAGCTCGCTCCCACAATGGGTCTGCAGTGAACACAAGACTCATGAACACCCAAGATCCCCTGTGGGAGCGAGCTTGCTCGCGAAGAGGCCGGCGCACCAACATCACCGTCAACTGACACACCGCTTTCGCGAGCAAGCCCGCTCCCACAATGGGCCGCAGTGAACACAAAACTCATGAGCACCCAAGATCCCCTGTGGGAGCGAGCCTGCTCGCGAAGAGGCCGGCCCATCCAACATCACCGCAAACTGACCCACCGCCTTCGCGAGCAGGCTCGCTCCCACATTAGGGGAAACGCGATCACCCTGAGCCAGGTCGGCTATCAGGCCGCCTCGCGGCGGCGCTGTAAAAGCGGAACCGCCAGCGGCCGTTACCGAAAAAACGGATATACACCCGATAAAAGCACCACAGCCGGGATCCCAGCCAAACTCAGCCCGCCACCAACACCCGAATCGCCTCCAAACGCAGCGCTGCCTTCTCAAGCATCGCCAAGCCTTGCTCCCGCTGTTGGCGCAGGGCCACCAGTTCGCTGTCGCGCACGGTCGGGTTGACCGCTTGCAGGGCGGTCAGGCGTGCCAGTTCCTCGTCGGTATCGGCCGCCAGGCGGCGCTGGGCCTCGGCCACACGCTCGGCGTGACGCGGGGCGATCTTCTCTTCGCCGGCATTGATACGAGGCGTGAGCTGGTCTCGCTGGGCCTGGATGAACTTGTTGGCGCTGGCGCGCGGCACGCTTTCGAGCTGGTCGTTCAGGGTTTCGAACGAGACCCGGGCGGCCAGGTCGTTGCCGTTGGCGTCCAACAGGCAGCGCAGGGCGGCCGGCGGCAGGTAGCGGCCCAGTTGCAGCGAGCGCGGCGCAACCACCTCACTGACGTAGAGCAGCTCCAGCAACACAGTGCCGGGCTTGAGCGCCTTGTTCTTGATCAGCGCCACGGCGGTGTTGCCCATGGAGCCGGACAGCACCAGGTCCATACCACCTTGCACCATCGGGTGCTCCCAGGTGATGAACTGCATGTCTTCGCGCGACAGCGCCTGGTTGCGGTCATAGGTGATGGTCACGCCCTCGTCGTCGCCCAGCGGGAAGCTGGCGTCGAGCATTTTTTCGCTCGGCTTGAGGATCAGTGCGTTTTCCGAATGGTCTTCGCTGTCGATACCAAAGGCGTCGAACAGGGTTTCCATGTAGATCGGCAAGGCAAACTGGTCATCCTGCTCGAGAATGGCTTCCACCAGCGCATCGCCTTCACCGGCGCCGCCGGAGTTGAGCTCCAGCAAACGGTCGCGACCGGTGTGCAGCTCGGCCTCCAGGCGCTCGCGTTCGGTACGGGCCTCGTCGATCAGAGCCTGCCACTGGCCATCATCGGCTTCCTCCAGCAAGGGCAGCAGGCGCGGGCCGAACTGGTGTTGCAAGGCGTTGCCGGTCGGGCAGGTGTTGAGGAAGGCATTCAGGGCTTCGTGATACCACTGGAACAGCCGCGCCTGGGGGCTGGTTTCCAGGTAGGGCGCATGCAGCTCGATGGTGTGCTTCTGGCCGATCCGGTCCAGACGACCGATACGTTGTTCCAGCAGGTCCGGGTGCGCCGGCAGGTCGAACAGCACCAAATGATGGGCAAACTGGAAGTTACGCCCCTCACTGCCGATTTCCGAACAGATCAGTACCTGGGCACCAAACTCTTCGTCGGCGAAATAGGCCGCCGCGCGGTCGCGCTCCAGGATATTCATGCCTTCGTGGAACACCGTGGCCGGGATGCCGGAGCGCACGCGCAGGGCGTCCTCCAGGTCCATGGCGGTTTCGGCGTGGGCACAGATCACCAGCACTTTGGTGCGCTTGAGCATCTTCAGGGTGTCGATCAGCCACTCGACCCGCGGGTCGAAACGCCACCAGCGTTCTTCTTCGCTGGCGTCCGGCTGGGCCTGGAAGCTGACTTCCGGGTACAGCTCGGGGTGATCGCCCAAGGGCAGTTCGAGGTACTCGGCCGGGCACGGCAGCGGGTAGGCGTGCAGCTTGCGCTCGGGGAAGCCCTGTACGGCGGCGCGGGTGTTGCGGAACAGCACGCGACCGGTACCGTGGCGATCCAGCAGTTCACGCACCAGGCGAGCACTGGCTTCGACATCGCCATCATTGACGGCGGTCAGCAATGCTTCGCCTTCGTTCCCCAGGAAACCCTGGATGGTCTTGTGGGCTTCGGGCGAGAGGCGGCCTTTGTCCAGCAGCTCCTGCACGGCTTCGGCCACCGGACGATAGTTTTCGCTCTCGGCGCGGAAGGCCTTGAGGTCATGGAAACGGTTCGGGTCCAGCAGGCGCAGGCGGGCGAAATGGCTGTCCTGACCCAGTTGTTCCGGGGTCGCGGTCAGCAGCAGCACGCCCGGGATGGTTTCGGCAAGCTGCTCGACCAGGGCGTACTGCGGGCTAACCTGGTCTTCGTGCCACACCAGGTGATGGGCTTCGTCGACCACCAGCAGGTCCCAGCCGGCGGCGAACAGCGCGTCCTGGGCCTTTTCGTCGTCCACCAGCCACTCCAGCGCCACCAGGGCCAATTGGGTGTCTTCGAACGGGTTGCTGGCATCGCTTTCGATGAAGCGCTCTTCGTCGAACAGCGCGACCTGGAGGTTGAAGCGCCGACGCATTTCCACCAGCCACTGGTGCTGCAGGTTTTCCGGCACCAGGATCAGGACGCGGTTGGCACGGCCGGACAGCAACTGGCGATGGATGACCAGGCCGGCTTCGATGGTCTTGCCCAGGCCCACTTCGTCGGCCAGCAATACCCGCGGCGCAATGCGGTCGGCCACTTCACGGGCAATATGCAGTTGGTGGGCGATTGGCTGGGCACGTACGCCGCCCAGGCCCCACAGGGAAGATTGTAGCTGGCGGCTGGTGTGTTCCAAGGTGTGATAGCGCAGGGAGAACCAGGCCAGCGGGTCGATCTGGCCGGCGAACAGACGGTCGCTGGCCAGGCGGAACTGGATAAAATTCGACAATTGGGTCTCGGGCAGGGTGACCACTTCGTTCTGCTCGTTGAGACCGTGGTAGACCAGCAGCCCATCGACGTCATCGACTTCGCGCACGGTCATTTTCCAGCTTTCGAAGTGAGTGATCACATCGCCCGGCGAAAACCGTACACGGGTAAGTGGCGCATTCCGTAGCGCGTACTGGCGAGTGTCGCCAGTGGCCGGATAGAGCACGGTCAGCAAGCGGCCGTCCTGTGCCAGAACGGTGCCTAAACCCAGCTCGGCTTCGCTGTCACTGATCCAGCGTTGCCCCGGTTGATACTGCTGCGCCATGCTGCCTGACTCCCGCCTTGAAAAAGCCGGTTATCTTAACGGAAGGATCCTTCATACCAAAGGATTTACGTACGCTGATTCGTCGCGATGCTACGGAACTTATGCTTGCCCGGCGATCAAACAAGCTCGGCCCTGGTCATCGCCGCAATTGCCAACTGGGTCACAAGTTTCGGACCGGCGGTTCAAGCTGCCACTTTAGCCGCCGACAACCTGAAGACAGGAGAACCTTATGTTGCCACCCATACTCCCTTTGAGCGTTGTACCCATCACCGCTCAACAGGATCCGGTTCGCCAGCGACCGGACATACCGCCCGTGGTCCCGGTGCAGCAAAGCTCCAACGAAAGCACCATCGACCTGCAAAACCGCGACCCGGAAGAGACCGCGCTGCTGTTGCGCGAGGAGCAGCAGCGCCAGCAGGAGCGCGAGCGCCGCCGCCGCGAGGCCGATGAAGACCCTGAAGAGCACCTGGCCGTACCGGGTACCGAACTCAACGCCGACAATACCGTACCGGTGGTGCCGCTGATCGACGAAGAGCCGCGCCAAGGCCTGTGGGTCGATATCCAGATCTGATCCCGGGTGTCTGGCTGCATTCACAGGCTGGTCAACGCCGCCAACAGCCCGCATCATGGGCGCATCCGCAATTCACTGCACGATGCCCACACGCCATGAGCCAAGACGACAAGCTGATCGACCTCAGTGCCGAGCGCGCCAAGCGCGTTCACGACCTCAACGAAAAACGCCTCAATGAAGTCCGCCAGGCGTTCGAGCAGGCCATGCCGTTGGGCAAGCCCAAGAAAAAGTCGAAGAACAAGCCGAAAAAGCGCTGAACCCCCTCGATCCATTGATGCAGATCAGTTATTTCCCCACCTTTGCGCCCCGTCGAGGGCGTTATTGACCCCGGTCAATTTTCATCCAGGCCTGATTGGTTACCTTGAACCCATCGCAACAGGGGCAAGACCAGGAGGCCAGTCATGTTTTTCGATAATGTGGTGTTTGCCGGGGTGTTGACGGTCGGCCTCATGTTCGTGTTTTTCGCAGGTTTTGGATTATTCATCTGGAAAGACGCACACAAGCGGAAAAAACCGTAGGTCTTTCTGGCTACAACGAGCACGCAAGGCATTTTGGGCGACTTCGGTCGCCCTTTTTTTTGGCAAATTTTCCCGGTTCCACACGAAGCCATTGTGGGAGCGAGCTTGCTCGCGATAGCGGTATGCCTGTAACTACAGATGTCGACTGACCCACCGCCATCGCGAGCAAGCTCGCTCCCACAGGTGTCTGGTGTCCGGGCATAAAAAAGGTGCGACCCGCAAGGGTTGCACCTTTTTTGTGAGCCGCTGGAATCAGCTGCCGATGGCCTTGGACGCCAGCCAGAACAGCGCCGCCGACAGTGCCACCGTCGCTGGCAGGGTCAGTACCCAGGCCAGCAGGATGGTGCGTACGGTGCCGCCTTGCAGGCCGCTCTTGTTAGCGACCATGGTGCCCGCCACGCCGGAAGACAGCACGTGAGTAGTAGAAACCGGCAGGCTGAAGATATTCGCCGCGCCGATCATGCACGCGGTGGTGATCTGCGCCGACATACCTTGCGCATAGGTCATGCCTTGTTTGCCGATCTTCTCGCCGATGGTCAGCACCACACGCTTCCAGCCGACCATGGTGCCCAGGCCCAGTGCCAGCGCGACTGCCAGGATCACCCAGAACGGGGCGTACTCGGTGGTGGCGGTCAGGTCCTTGCGCAGCTTGTTCAAGTCATCTTTTTCGCGAGCTGCTAAGCCTGGCAACTTGCCTACCTTCTTCGCCGTGTCGTCCAGGCAGAGCAGGTAGCGACGAACCTCGATGCGTCGTTCCGACGGCAGCGAATGGTAGTCCGCCACGCCTTTGAGCGTGTCGAGCAGGGCATTGATGGTCGGCTCGGTCTGCTGCGGGTTGCAGCGGAATTTCTCGGGCAGATCGCCGTTCACGCTTTTGCCCAGCGCCAGGTATTCACCCAGGGACTCGTGGTTGCGTTGGTAGAACTGGCTCAGGTGCAAGGTTGCGTCACGGGTCCGCTCGATCTGGTAGGTGGTGCTGCCCAGATCCAGTACGAACTGCGCCGGCACGATACCGATCAGCACCAGCATGATCAGGCCGATACCTTTCTGGCCATCGTTGGAACCGTGGACAAAGCTGACGGCCATGGCCGAGATCACCAGTACCAGGCGGTTCCAGAACGGCGGGTGTTTCTTGTCGTCGATCTGGCGGCGCTGTTCCGGCGTCTTGTGCATCTTCGACAGCGGACGCCACCATTTCAGGCCGATCAGCACCAGGGCGGCGATCAGGAACCCGGCCATGGGCGAGAACACCAGGGAAGCGCCGATATCGATCGCCTTCTGCCAGTTCACCCCGTCGGCCAACGGGATATCGTTGATCAGCGCGTTGGCCAGACCCACGCCGAGGATCGAACCGATCAATGTGTGGGAACTGGATGCCGGGATACCGAAGTACCAGGTGCCCAGGTTCCAGGTGATGGCCGCTGCGAGCAGCGAAAACACCATGGCCAGCCCGTGTCCGGTGTTCACATTGATCAGCAGCTCCACGGGCAACAGGTGAACGATGGCGTACGCCACCCCCACGCCGCCCAGCAACACACCGAGAAAGTTGAACACACCGGAAAAGAACACCGCCAGGTGAGGCGGCATGGCTTTGGTGTAGATAACAGTGGCAACCGCGTTAGCGGTGTCATGAAAGCCGTTGATGAACTCGAAGGCGAGGACAAAAGCCAGGGCGAGCAAGAGGCTCACAAGCACCCAAGCATCCAGTCCGCTGAATAAATCGATCATGAAGGTTTTCTGACCCGGTCATAAGGGGGCGCGATTATGCCAGAAAACCTCGGTAATCGATGCACTGCCTGCTCATCGGTAACATTCTTCAACGAAAATAATTGTAGGACAGCCCCAAGCGCCAGGTTTGCCGCGGGTTGCGTAACCCTTTGAATCAGGGGCGCAAAGCACACTTGGCCAGGATCACGGCAAGCTGAATGATGCCGTGAGCGGTTGTATGAAATTTCTGAAAAGGAGGTCGGCCATGACCCTTCCCGACCGTCGGGCAGGAGCGGATGGCGGCCCGCTCATGGCGGGCGTGCGCTACGGATTCCAGCCTGGGTGGCGGCCGGAAACCTCTTCACAGGAACCTCGGGCGCTGAGCGTCACTGCTCTTCGGCTTTGAGTTCCTTTTCCATTTTCTGGAGTTCTTGGGTGAAGGCCTGGTCCTGAACGGTGGCGCGCTTACGCCAGGGTTTGCGTTCCGGTTCAGGTTGCGCGGCGTAGGTGGTGACTTCCCCGCCGTAAACTTCCTTGTAACGTTGTTCCTGGCGCTCAAGTTCCGCGCGCAGTTCGTCTTTCGTCACAGTTTTACCTAAATTAATTGAAGTTGAATCTGGTGATACGCACTGCATGTGGACATGCAGACGGCCACGGCACCAGAGCTGACAGCTGACGTAGCATCAGGGCTTCGCGTTGTTGCCAAACAGGGGAAGCGACCATAACGGCGCTTCGGGCACCAGGGTAATGACCACGGCGCCTGCGTACGGGAACGGTCGATTGGCCGTACCGTCACTGTTTTGCATTATAGCGGCCCAGCCGAATAACACTATCGGGAAAATTAAAAGGTGCTGTTGTTGTGTGAACTCATGTTTGTATGTGCAACTTGTATCACCGCGTGCAAAAAGGTCGGCGAGTACCGCTATCCAGATGCCATTCACGCCGACAAGTTCAATTGGCCCACGCCTTCACGCCAGACAAAATCATTGTTTCCTGCAACTTAACTCAACGGTGTTCGCAGCGGGAGCCATTCGATAGCTGACCCGATTGCGATTATCGGTCGACGGTTCGATAATCGAACGTTCTCGGCCGGCGGCCCTTGCTTGCCCATCGGGCAGCCGCTTGAATAGCCGTCATTCCCGGGGAAGGATCAAACATGAACGACCAATTGCGCAATGCCTTCACTTCCGTCGCGCCACCGATCGTCGCCTCGCCGGCCAAGCGGATCCAGGCCTTGACTGGTGACCCCGACTTCATGACGTCCTTGGCTCGCGGTTTGGCCGTGGTCCAGGCCTTCCAGGAACGCAAGCGGCACCTGACCATCGCCCAGATCAGCCACCGCACGGAAATTCCCCGCGCCGCTGTCAGGCGTTGCCTGCATACCTTGATCAAGCTGGGCTACGCCACCACGGACGGGCGCACCTATTCGCTGCTGCCCAAAGTGTTGACCCTCGGTCACGCCTATCTGTCTTCCACACCCTTGGCCGTTTCTGCCCAGCCGTACCTGGACCGCATGAGCGAGCAACTGCACGAAGCCTGCAACATGGCCACGCTCGAAGGCGACGACATTCTCTATATCGCCCGCTCCGCGACCACCCAGCGCCTGATTTCGGTGGACCTTTCGGTGGGCGGGCGCCTGCCAGCCTATTGCACCTCCATGGGCAGGATTCTCCTGGCGGCCCTGGATGATGCGTCGTTGCGCGACTACCTCGACCACGCCGACCTGCAGGCCAAGACCAGCCGCACCTTGCACACACCTGAGGCTTTGCTCGAGTGCCTGCAACAGGTGCGGCAGCAGGGCTGGTGCATCGTCGACCAGGAACTGGAACAGGGTCTGCGTTCGATTGCCGTACCGGTGTACGACGCTTCCGGTCAAGTAGTGGCCGCGCTAAACGTCAGTACCCATGCCGGGCGGGTCAGCCGCAATGAGCTGGAGCAACGCTTCCTGCCTGGCCTGCTGGGGGCCAGTCGCGACCTGAGCGCGCAGCTGTTCACTTAAGCTGTTCGATAAACGCACACAGTCGGCGGCGATGAATTGACGGTATTTGCCCGGCCTCATTAATGTCGCGCAGCGTCATCCGGCTTGTGTCGCCGGGTCTCCGTTCGTCCGCCTGCGTTTTTCGCTTGGAATAAAAATAAAATGAACCAGCCCCAGATCTCCGTAGGCAATTGCCTCGATGTGCAGTCCTTCATCAATACCCAGCCCATATCGCGTTATCAGTGGCGGGTGGTGATTCTGTGTTTCCTGATTGTATTCCTCGACGGCCTCGATACGGCCGCGATGGGTTTCATCGCCCCGGCGTTGTCCCAGGATTGGGGCATCGATCGCGCCAGCCTCGGCCCGGTAATGAGTGCCGCGCTGATCGGCATGGTGTTCGGCGCACTGGGTTCAGGGCCGTTGGCTGACCGCTTCGGGCGAAAAGTCGTACTGGTGGGCGCGGTCGTGCTGTTCGGCGCGTTCAGCCTGGCCTCGGCCTACAGCACCAACGTCGATCAATTGCTGGTATTGCGGTTCTTGACCGGCCTGGGCTTGGGCGCCGGGATGCCGAACGCCACCACTTTGCTCTCGGAGTACACCCCGGAACGCAAGAAATCGCTGTTGGTGACTAGCATGTTCTGTGGCTTCAACCTGGGCATGGCGGGCGGCGGGTTCATCTCCGCCAAGTTGATCCCGGCCTTCGGTTGGCACAGCCTGCTGCTGATCGGCGGGGTGCTGCCGTTGATCCTGGCGGTCGTGTTGCTGTTCTGGCTGCCGGAGTCGGCGCGTTACCTGGTGGTGCGCAATCGCGGCACCGATAAAGTGCGCAAGACCCTGGCGCCGATCGAGCCGCACACGGTTGCCCAAGCGGCGAGCTTCAGCGTACCGGAACAGAAAACCGTCAAGGCCCGCAACGTGCTGGCGGTGATTTTCTCCGGCACCTACAGCGCCGGCACCTTGCTGCTGTGGCTGACCTATTTCATGGGCCTGGTGATTGTCTACCTGTTGACCAGTTGGCTGCCGACCTTGATGCGCGACAGCGGCGCGAGCATGGAACAGGCCGCGTTTATCGGCGCGTTGTTTCAATTCGGCGGCGTATTGAGCGCTGTGTTTGTCGGTTGGGCGATGGACCGATTCAATCCGCACAAGGTCATCGGCCTTTTCTATCTGATGGCCGGGGTGTTTGCCTACGCGGTGGGGCAGAGCCTGGGCAACATCACCGTGCTCGCCACCCTGGTGCTGGTGGCCGGCATGTGTGTCAACGGCGCGCAATCGGCGATGCCTTCCCTGGCGGCGCGTTTCTACCCGACCCAGGGCCGGGCCACCGGGGTCTCGTGGATGCTGGGCATCGGTCGTTTCGGCGCGATCCTCGGCGCCTGGATGGGCGCCACACTGCTGGGGCTGGGCTGGAACTTTGAACAGGTCCTGACGGCGCTGGTTATTCCTGCGGCGCTGGCGACCACGGCGGTGGTGATCAAGGGCATGGTCAGTCATGCGGATGCGACCTGAGCTGTTCACCTGCACGAAACCCTGAGTCCACACCTGTGGCGAGGGAGCTTGCTCCCGCTGGGGCGCGAAGCGGCCCTCTATATTAGGGCTGCTACGCAGCCCAGCGGGAGCAAGCTCCCTCGCCACGGGTTCCACCTGTTTTCGATGTGAGGGCAAATCGATAGCCAAACAACAATCTGTTCGATAAACGAACACTCAGTCGATTATCGGATTGTTTTGCCGTCATCCCGAAGCTTAATCTTCAGTCACTCCGGCGCTTAACCTAGCGCCTTTTTCTTCATGTCGGTCTACTGGATAACGGGAGCCTGCCCCATGGCTGAAATCCTTTCGCTGCACGACGCGGTGAAGCAATTCGTCAATGACGGCGATACCGTCGCGCTCGAAGGCTTCACTCACCTGATTCCTACGGCGGCGGGTCATGAAATCATTCGTCAGGGCAAGAAAGATCTGACCCTGGTGCGCATGACGCCTGACCTGATCTATGACCAGTTGATCGGCGCCGGTTGTGCTCGCAAGTTGATTTTCTCCTGGGGCGGCAACCCTGGCGTCGGGTCGTTGCACCGCTTGCGCGATGCCGTGGAGAAACAATGGCCACACCCGCTGGAGATCGAGGAACACAGCCACGCCGACCTAGCCAATGCCTACGTCGCTGGCGCTTCCGGCCTGCCGTTCGCAGTGTTGCGGGCCTACGCCGGTTCTGACCTGCCGAAGGTCAACCCGCTGATCAAGAGCGTGACCTGTCCCTTCACCGGTGAAGTCCTGGCCGCCGTGCCTTCGGTGCGCCCGGACGTCACGGTGATCCATGCCCAGAAAGCCGACCGCAAGGGCAACGTGTTGCTATGGGGCATCCTCGGTGTGCAGAAAGAAGCTGCCCTGGCCGCCAAGCGTTGCATCGTCACCGTGGAAGAAATCGTCGACGACCTGAACGCGCCGATGAACGCCTGCGTGCTGCCGACCTGGGCGTTGAGCGCCGTGTGCCATGTCCCCGGCGGTGCCCATCCGTCCTACGCCCACGGCTACACCGAGCGTGACAACCGTTTCTACCAGGCGTGGGACCCGATCGCCCGGGACCGTGAGACCTTTACCGCATGGATCAACGAATACATTCACGGCACTCGAGATTTCAGTGAATTCCAGGCCCGGCTGGCAGCCGCTTCGCAGGTGAAACCATGAACTACTCCACCAACGAAATGATGACCGTCGCCGCGGCGCGTCGCTTGAAGAACAATGCCGTGTGCTTCGTCGGCATCGGCCTGCCGTCGAAAGCGGCCAACCTGGCGCGGCTGACTTCGTCGCCGGACGTCGTGCTGATCTACGAATCGGGTCCGATCGGTGCCAAGCCCAGCGTACTGCCGCTGTCCATCGGCGACGGTGAGCTGGCGGAAACCGCGGACACTGTCGTACCGACCGGTGAGATTTTTCGCTACTGGCTGCAGGGCGGGCGTATCGATGTCGGTTTCCTTGGCGCGGCCCAGGTCGACCGTTTTGGCAACATCAACACCACGGTGGTGGGCGACTACCATCAGCCGAAAGTCCGCTTGCCGGGTGCCGGTGGCGCGCCGGAAATCGCCGGTTCCGCCAAAAGCGTGTTGATCATCCTCAAGCAGTCGGCGCGTTCGTTTGTCGACAAGCTGGATTTCATCACCTCGGTGGGCCATGGCGAAGGCGGTGATTCGCGCAAGCGTCTTGGCCTGCCGGGGGCGGGGCCCGTGGGCATCATCACCGATTTGTGCATCATGGAACCGGAAGCCGGCAGCCATGAATTCGTGGTCACCGCGCTGCACCCCGGCGTGACCCGCGAGCAAGTCATTGCGGCCACCGGGTGGGCGATTCGTTTCGCCGACCAGGTGCAAACCACCGCCGAGCCGACCGAGGTGGAGTTGCGCGCACTGCGCGACCTGGAAGCTCGCACCGCGGCGGCCCACGGCCAGGCACCGGGAGAAGCTTGATGCGCGACGTGTATATCTGTGATGCGATTCGAACCCCGATCGGTCGGTTTGGCGGCGGTTTGTCTGCCGTGCGCGCCGATGACCTGGCCGCTGTGCCGATCAAGGCGCTGATGGAACGCAATCCATCGGTGGACTGGAATGCGGTGGATGAGGTGTTCCTCGGCTGTGCCAACCAGGCCGGCGAAGACAACCGCAACGTGGCGCGCATGGCGCTGTTGTTGGCGGGCCTGCCGGAAAGCATTCCCGGCGTGACCCTCAATCGCCTTTGCGCCTCGGGCATGGACGCCATCGGCACCGCGTTCCGCGCCATTGCCAGCGGCGAGATGGAACTGGCCATCGCTGGCGGCGTGGAGTCGATGTCTCGGGCGCCGTTCGTGATGGGCAAGGCCGACGCCGCGTTTTCCCGCAACATGAAGCTGGAAGACACCACCATCGGCTGGCGTTTCATCAACCCATTGATGAAAGCCCAGTACGGCGTGGACGCGATGCCGCAGACTGCCGATAACGTGGCCGATGACTACGCCGTGTCCCGCGCCGACCAGGACGCTTTCGCCTTGCGCAGCCAACAGCGAACGGCGGCGGCCCAGGCGGCAGGTTTTTTCGCCGAAGAAATCGTGCCGGTGCGCATCACTCATAAAAAAGGCGAAACCGTGGTCGAACAGGACGAGCACCCGCGCGCCGACACCACGCTGGAAACCTTGGGCAAACTCAAACCGGTCAATGGCCCTGACAAGACCGTCACCGCCGGCAACGCTTCGGGTGTCAACGACGGCGCGGCCGCCTTGATCCTGGCGTCGGCCGAAGCGGTGAAAAAACATGGCCTGACGCCTCGGGGCAAAGTGTTGGGCATGGCCAGCGCCGGCGTCGCGCCACGGGTGATGGGCATTGGCCCGGTGCCGGCAGTGCGCAAGCTCACTGAACGCCTGGGCCTGGCGGTCGCGGATTTCGATGTGATCGAACTCAATGAAGCCTTTGCCAGCCAGGGCCTGGCGGTGCTGCGGGACTTGGGGCTGGCGGACGATGCGCCGCAGGTCAACCCGAACGGCGGCGCTATCGCCCTCGGCCATCCACTGGGCATGAGCGGGGCGCGCTTGGTGATGACGGCGTTGCACCATTTGGAAAAGACCGGCGGCAAGAAAGGCCTGGCGACCATGTGCGTCGGCGTCGGCCAGGGTCTGGCATTGGCCATCGAACGCGTCTGACGCGTCGCTCTACTAATAAGAAAACCGAGGAATGCTTCATGACTGACAAGCCTGGTTATCGTCGCCCCCAAGCGGGCACCCAGCCGGAGTATCTGCACCCGCCGTACCAGTCCACCAACCTGCGCTCGCCGTCCAAGCCGTTGGTGTTCCTGCCCCATTCGCTGTCGGAAATTACCGGCCCGACGGTAGGCGCCGACCGCTTGCAGGAAAAGGACCACGACCTGACCGCCCAGCATGCCGGCGAGCCACTGGGGGAGCGGATCATTATTCACGGGCGGGTGCTGGATGAGCACGGCCAGCCGGTGTCCGGCATCCTGGTGGAAATCTGGCAGGCCAACGCCGCCGGCCGCTATAACCATGACCGTGACGACCATGACGCGCCGCTGGACCCGAACTTCACCGGCACCGGTCGCACCGTGACCGATGCCGACGGCTGGTATCAGTTCCAGACCATCAAGCCCGGCGCTTATCCGTGGGGCAACCATCACAACGCCTGGCGCCCGGCGCATATCCATTTCTCACTGTTCGGGCCGAGCATCCTGACGCGCCTGGTGACGCAGATGTATTTCCCGGGCGATCCCTTGCTGGAATACGACCCGATCTACAACTGCGTGCCGGACACCCGCGCCAAGGAGCGCCTGATCGCCCGGTTCGACCTGGAAAAAACCGTCCCTCACTACGCCCTCGGTTACCGCTGGGACATCGTCTTGCGCGGCCGCGATGCCACGCCGATGGAGAAATAAGATGACGCTCACCGCCACCACGTCCCATACCGTTGGCCCTTACTACCACATCGGCCTGACCTGGCTGAACCGCGAAGACCTGACCGTTGCCCAAACCCTTGGCCAACGTGTGGCAATCACCGGGCAGGTGGTCGACGGTAATGGCCAGTTCGTCAACGACGCGATGCTGGAAGTCTGGCAGGCCAACGCCGCCGGCAAATACGCCCACCCGGAAGACGACCAGGACAAGCCCCTGGACCCGCACTTCGAGGGCTTCGGTCGAGTGCCGGTGGATGCCGAAGGGCGCTTCCGCTTCACCACCATCAAGCCGGGCACTGTGCCAGGGCTGGGCGGTACGACCCAGGCGCCGCATCTGGTCGTGCTGGTGTTCGCACGTGGGCTGGTCAAGCATTTGCTGACACGCATCTACTTTGACGGCGAGCAGGCCAACGAAGCTGACCCGCTGTTGGCCTGCGTGCCCGAGGAGCGCCGCGGCACCCTCGTCGCCAAGCCCGATGCGTCGGGCGTGTACCAGTGGAACGTGATCCTGCAGGGCACGGACGCCGAGACGGTGTTCTTCGATTACTGAGTGATGGGCGATTTTGTGGCGAGGGAGCTTGCTCCCGCTCGGCTTTGTAGGAGCTGGCGAAGCCTGCGATCTTTTGATCTTTCACTTGAAACTCGAGTGATTGGGAAAAGATCGCAGCCTCGCTTCGCTCGACAGCTCCTACGGGCGCAAGCCAGCGGGAGCAAGCTCCTTCGCCACAGAGAAGATGCAACCCTGTGGGAGCGAGCTTGCTCGCGATGGCCGCAGTACAGGCACTACACGTCGAAAAACTGTTTGTGGAACGGGAGTGTTACGAAGTGTGTCTAGACTTCGTCAGCCCCCAACGAGTGAATAACCCATGACCATCCCAATCAGCCACTACACCGGTGAAGAACGCAGCAAGCGCATCTTCGCCATCGTCGGTGCTTCATCCGGCAACCTGGTCGAATGGTTCGACTTCTACGTCTATGCATTCTGTGCGATTTATTTCGCGCCGGCGTTCTTCCCCTCGGACAACCCGACGGTGCAACTGGTCAACACGGCCGGTGTGTTCGCCGCCGGGTTCCTGATGCGGCCCATCGGCGGTTGGATTTTCGGTCGGGTGGCGGATCGCCACGGGCGCAAGAATTCGATGATGATCTCGGTGCTGATGATGTGCTTCGGCTCGTTGCTCATCGCCTGCCTGCCCACCTACAAGGACATCGGCGTCTGGGCGCCGGTGCTGCTGTTGTTCGCGCGCTTGCTGCAAGGCCTGTCGGTGGGCGGCGAATACGGCACTACCGCCACCTACATGAGCGAAGTGGCCCTCAAGGGCCAGCGCGGCTTTTTCGCCTCGTTCCAGTACGTGACGCTGATTGGCGGGCAGCTGCTGGCGGTGTCGCTGGTGGTGGTCCTGCAACAGTTTCTCAACGAGGACGAACTGCGTGCCTACGGTTGGCGGATTCCGTTCGTGGTAGGCGCCGCGGCGGCGTTGATTTCCCTGCTCCTGCGGCGTTCCCTGAAAGAAACCAGCAGCAAGGAAATGCGCGAGAACAAGGACGCCGGCAGCATCGCCGCGCTGTTTCGCGACCACAAGGCGGCGTTTATCACCGTGCTCGGCTACACCGCCGGTGGTTCGCTGATTTTCTACACCTTCACCACCTACATGCAGAAATACCTGGTGAACACCGCAGGCCTGCACGCCAAGACCGCCAGCTACATCATGACCGGCGCGCTGTTCCTCTATATGTGCATGCAACCGCTGTTCGGCATGCTGGCGGACAAGATCGGCCGGCGTAACTCCATGCTTTGGTTCGGTGGCCTGGGAGCGTTGTGCACGGTGCCGATCCTGCTGACGCTCAAAAGCATCAGCAGCCCGTTCCTGGCGTTTGTCCTGATTACGCTGGCGCTGGCCATCGTCAGTTTCTATACCTCCATCAGCGGCCTGGTGAAAGCCGAAATGTTTCCACCTGAAGTGCGGGCACTGGGAGTAGGGTTGGCTTACGCGGTGGCCAATGCGATTTTTGGCGGATCGGCCGAATACGTCGCCTTGAGCCTGAAGGCCCAGGGCATGGAAAACGCCTTTTATTGGTATGTCACGGTGATGATGGGGGTGGCGTTCCTGTTCAGCCTGCGCCTGCCCAAGCAGCCGGCGTATTTGCACCATGACCTGTGAGTGGTGAACCGAAGGCCCGTTAGATTCATTGTGGCGAGGGAGCTTGCTCCCGCTGGGCTGCGCAGCAGCCCTATCTTGTGAGCGCTTCGCACTCAAGCGGGAGCGATCTCTGGCCAAAGGCATCCATTTTTCGAAGGACTGTTTATGAGCGAACGACCGGGCAATCAGCTGTTCGATGCCTACTTCACCGCCCGCGACATGCGCGAGGTGTTCTGCGATGCAGGGCGGGTGCAGGCCATGCTGGACGTCGAGGCCGCATTGGCCCGGGCCCAAGCGCGAGTGGGATTGATCCCCCAGGCCGCGGTGGCGCCGATCGAGAACGCCTGCCGTGCCCAGTTGTACGACTTTGGCGCGTTGAGCGAAGCGATTGCCAGTGCCGGCAACTCGGCGATCCCGCTGGTGAAGGCATTGGGCAAGCGCATCGCCACCGAGAGCGCCGAGGCCGAACGCTACGTGCACCTGGGCGCCACCAGCCAGGACGTGATGGACAGCGGATTGGTGCTGCAACTGCGCCGAGCGTTGGACTTGATCGAGGCAGAGCTGGCGCAACTGGCCGCGACCCTGGCCCGACAAGCCGAACGCTACGCCGCCACACCGCTGGCCGGGCGCACCTGGTTGCAACACGCAACCCCGGTAACCCTGGGCATGAAGATCGCCGGTTGGCTGGGGGCGATCACCCGCAGTCGCCAACGCTTGCGGGAACTCAAGCCGCGTTTGCTGGTGCTGCAATTCGGCGGCGCCTCCGGAACGCTCGCCGCCTTGGGGGAACAGGCGCTGCCGGTCGCCGAAGCCCTGGCCGCCGAGTTGCAACTGAACCTGCCGGAGCAACCGTGGCACACCCAGCGCGATCGCCTGGTGGAGTTCGGCGCGGTGCTAGGGTTGATCGCCGGCAGCCTGGGCAAATTGGGGCGCGACATCAGCCTGTTGATGCAGACCGAGGCCGGTGAAGCCTTCGAACCTTCTGCACCGGGCAAGGGCGGTTCGTCGACGATGCCGCACAAGCGCAACCCGGTGGGCGCGGCGGTGCTGATCGGCGCGGCGACACGAGTGCCTGGCCTGTTGTCGACGCTGTTCAGCGCCATGCCTCAGGAACACGAGCGCAGCCTGGGCCTGTGGCACGCCGAATGGGAAACCCTGCCGGAGATCTGCTGCCTGGTCTCCGGCGCCTTGCAACAGGCGCGACTGCTGGCCGAAGGGCTGGAAGTGGACACGGCGCGCATGGCCCGCAACCTGGAACTGACCCAGGGGTTGGTGCTGGCCGAAGCGGTGAGCATCGTCCTGGCCCAGCGGGTTGGCCGTGACACCGCCCATCATCTGCTGGAGCAATGCTGCAAGCGCGCCGTGGCCGAACAGCGGCATTTGCGCGCTGTGCTGGGAGACGAACCCCAGGTCAACGCGCAGTTATCCGCCACCGAGCTCGACCATCTGCTCGACCCGGCCCACTACCTCGGCCAGGCCCAGACCTGGGTTGCCCGAGCCGTGGCCGAACACCTTGCCTTGAATGCCTGAAAGGAGATTGTTGTGGGATTCGTCAAACTCGCCGAGGGCGATCTGAACTACCGATTGGACGGGCCGCAAGACGCCCCGGTGCTGGTGCTCTCCAACTCCCTGGGCACCGACCTGCACATGTGGGATGAGCAGATCCCGGCCTTCAGCGAACATTTTCGCGTGCTGCGTTTCGACACCCGTGGTCATGGCCAGTCGCTGGTGACCGAAGGCCCCTACAGCATTGAACAGCTGGGTCGCGATGTGCTGGCGATGCTTGATCAGTTGAAGATCGACAAGGTGCATTTCTGCGGCTTGTCGATGGGGGGCTTGATCGGTCAATGGCTGGGCATCAATGCCAGTGAACGCTTGCACAAACTGGTGGTGTGCAACACCGCGGCCAAGATCGGCGACCCGTCGATGTGGAACCCGCGCATCGAAACCGTGCTGCGTGACGGCAAGGATGCGATGGTGGCGTTGCGCGATGCGTCGATTGCCCGCTGGTTTACCCCCGACTTTGCCGAGGCCCAGCCTGCGACGGCAAAAAAAATCACTGAGATGCTGGCCGCGACCTCGCCCCAGGGTTATGCCGCCAACTGCGCGGCGGTGCGTGATGCCGATTTTCGCGAGCAGTTATCATCGATTCGCGTGCCGCTGCTGGTGATCGCCGGCACCGAAGATGCGGTGACGCCACCGTCGGGTGGGCACTTTATCCAAGAGCGCGTCAATGGCGCCGAGTACGCCGAGTTCCATGCCGCGCACCTGTCCAACGTCCAGGCCGGTGCTGCGTTCAGTGCGCGGGTCTTGGATTTCCTGCTTGATTCTGGCCGTGCCTGAGGAGTTTCCTGTGGACGAGAAACAACGTTACGACGAAGGCATGCAAGTACGCCGCGCGGTGCTGGGCGATGCCCATGTCGATCGCAGCCTCAATGCCCTGACCGAGTTCAACAGCGAATTCCAGGAGATGATCACCCGCCACGCCTGGGGCGACATCTGGACCCGCCCGGGCCTGCCGCGCCATACCCGTAGCCTGATTACCATTGCCATGCTGATCGGCATGAACCGCAATGAAGAGCTCAAGCTGCACCTGCGCGCCGCCGCCAACAATGGCGTAAGCCGCAGCGAGATCAAGGAAGTGATCATGCAGAGCGCCATTTACTGCGGCATTCCGGCGGCCAATGCCACCTTCCACCTGGCCGAATCCGTCTGGGATGAGCTGGGTGTCGAATCGCGGGGTTAGGACATACCTCGATTCCTGTGGGAGCGAGCCTGCTCGCGAAAGCGGTGGGTCAGTTGCATCGATGTTGAATGTGATGACGCCATCGCGAGCAAGCTCGCTCCCACACTGATCTCCAGCGGCCATTGAATCTGCGTCCACCGCCAATTCCCTGTGGGAGCGAGCCTGCTCGCGAAAGCGGTGTGTCAGTTTTCGAAGATACTGAATGTGCCGTCGTCTTCGCGAGCAGGCTCGCTCCCACACTGATCTCCAGCGGCCATTGAATCTGCGCCCACCGCCAATTCCCTGTGGGAGCGAGCTTGCTCGCGATGACGGTGGTACAGCCTCCATCCATATTCAGCTTTTACAACAAACCGATCGGATAGCTGACGATCAACCGGTTCTCATCGAATTCATTGGTGCTGTAATCCCGGCGCATCGTCGAGTTACGCCATTTCACATTCAGGCTTTTCAGCACACCGCTCTGCACGGTGTAGGCCAGTTCACTTTCGCGGCCCCATTCCTTGCCGTCATCGACGGTGGCGGTGTGAACGTTGTCACCGCTGATGTAGCGGTTCATCAGGGTCAAGCCCGGCACGCCGACGGCGGCGAAGTTGAAGTCGTGGCGCACTTGCCAGGATTTTTCCTTGGCGTTGTCATAGCTGGAGTTGTAGCTGTCGTTCGCCAGGGTGCCGCCGCTGGTGCCGTTGACGCGCATCCAGGCATCGTCGCCGCCGACTTTTTGCAGGCCGACGTAGAAGGTGTTGCCGCCGTATTTGGCCGAGAGCATGGCGAACGCGGTTTTGTTGTCCAGGTCGCCGGCCAACGCGCTGCCGTTTTCCTTGCCGGTGAAGTAGCCAAGGTTGGCGCCCAGGGTCCAGTCGCCCATGGGCTGGCTGTGGGTCAGGTTGAAATATTGCTGTTGGTAGATGTCGGACAGTTCCGCGTACCAGACGCCGACCTGGGTGCGTTTTTCATTGAAGGCGTATTCGCCGCCGCCGAAGTTGAAACGGTCGGAGGTGAACGCGCCGCGGCCGTTCATCGACATGTCTTCCATGCTCGCGTCGTTGCGCGGGCTGTTGCCACGGAACTGGCCGCCGTAGAGGCTCAGGCCGTTGATTTCGGTGGAGGTGACCTGGCCGCCGCGGAAGGTTTGCGGCAGGGAACGACCGTCGTCGGAACGCAGGATCGGCAACACCGGCATCCATTCACCGACCTTCAGCTCAGTCTTCGAGACCTTGGCCTTGAGGGCCACGCCGAGGCGCCCGAAGTCATCGGCGGGGCGACCGTCATCGTGTACCGGCAGCAGTTGTGTACCTGCCGTGCCACCACCGCCGTCGAGCTTGACCGAGTACATGCCCAGCACGTCCACGCCGAAGCCGACGGTGCCTTGGGTGAAACCGGACTTGGCGTCGAGGATGAAGCTCTGGGTCCACTCTTCAGCCTTGCCTTGGGCATTGTTCGGGTTGGTGAAGTTGCGGTTGAGGTAGAAGTTGCGCAGGTTCAACGTGGCCTTGGCATCTTCGACGAATCCCGATTCCGCGGCCAGGACGGGCAGGGCGGTGCTGGCCAGGGCTACGGCGATAAGGCTGGGGAACAGGTGCTGTGTGGGCTTCATGGGCGTTGTCTCTATTTTTTGTGGACGAAGCGAGTTGCTGCCGCACTTTTGAGGTGCTGGCGGTACGGGGTAGCCAGGGGCGTCAGGGCGATCGGAATCAGCCGGGTGGGACGGGGCGTTGGGGCATGGCGTCGAACCTGTTGTTATTGGTTTTGTGCGAGCGATGGTGAAGGGCGGCCCGGGATCGGTTCAATTGCCGTTTGCGGGTTTTGGGCGATTATCGAACGGCAAAACGGCCGATTGGATGGTCGCAATCCCTTGTGGGAGCGAGCTTGCTCGCGATGGCGGTCTGACAGTCTTGGCGGAGTACATATCCATTCCTGCGGTAACGGCCGCTAATGGTTCCGCCCTGACGGCGGGTCACTTTTGACTGGGCCGGCTTCCGGGCTCTTCAAAAGTGAGCCGCCGTCAGGGCGGAACCCTAAGCCGCCGTTACCGCGAAAATGGATATGTACCCAGTCAACAAGAGCAAGGCCAGCTGTCAGGCCGCCATCGCGGGCAAGCCTTGCTCCCACATAGGCCAGCGTTAAAAGGTGCACAAACAAAAAGCCCACCTTTCGGTGGGCTTCGTGTTTTTAAGCATCGGATCAGAACAACTTCGTCTCCGGCGCTTTCTCCGCCACCGGCTCGTTCCTACCCGTCTCGGCATTCCAACCACCGCCCAGTGCCTTGTACAGATTGACCTCGCTGGTCAGTTGCGCAAGACGGTCAGTGATCAGCGATTGCTGCGCGCTGAACAACTGGCGCTGGGCATCGAGGAAGGTCAGGTTGCTGTCGACGCCGATGCGGTAGCGACGCTCAGCCAGGCGGTAGTAGTCCTGGTTGGCGGCGACGAAGTCGGTCTGGGCCTGCAACTGCTCGTTGTAGGTCTGACGTGCGGCCAGGCCGTCGGAGACTTCCTGGAACGCGGTCTGAATCGACTTCTCGTACTGCGCGACGTTGATATCTTTCTGAATCTTCGCGTAATCCAGGCTTGCTCGCAGGCTGCCGGCATTGAAGATCGGCAGGTTGATCTGCGGCGCGAAGCTCCAGGTGCCCGAACCGCCCTTGAACAGGCCGGACAGGTCCGGGCTCAGGGTGCCGGCGTTGGCCGTCAGGCTGATGCTCGGGAAGAACGCGGCCCGCGCGGCGCCGATGTTGGCGTTGGCGGCCAACAGGTTGCGTTCGGCCTGGAGAATGTCCGGACGACGTTGCAGCAGGTCCGACGGCAGCCCGGCCGGCACTTCGCTGAGCAGGTCATCGCTCAACGGTTGCGCGTTCAGGTTGGCCGGCAGGCCGGTGCCCAGCAGCAGGGTCAGGCTGTTCTCATCCTGGGCGACTTGGCGAGTGTAGCGGGCCAGTTGCACGCGGGCGTTTTCCACGGCGGTGCGCGCCTGGCTCAAGTCCAGGGCCGAGGCCACGCCGACTTCGGCGCTGCGCGAGGTCAGCTTGAAGCTTTGCTCGTAGGCGCCGAGGGTTTCCTGGGTCAGCTTGAGCAGTTCCTTGTCGGCCTGCCAGGTCAGGTAGGCATTGGCGACGTTGGCCACCAGGCTGATCTGGGTGCTGCGGCGGGCTTCTTCGGTGGCGAAGTAGCTTTGCAACGCTTGCTCGCTCAGGCTGCGAACCCGACCGAACAGGTCCAGCTCGTAGGCGCTGATCCCCAGTGTTGCCGAGTAGGAACTGCTGATCGCCGCTTCGCCGGTTTGCGAAGCCCGTGCCGGTACCCGCTGGCGGCTGCCGGAGCCGGTGGCCGAGACTGCCGGGAACAGGTCCGCGCGTTGGATGCGGTACTGCGCGGCGTAGGCATCGATATTCAATGCCGCGACGCGCAGGTCGCGGTTGTTTTCCAGGGCGACCTGGATCAGCTGTTGCAACGCCGGGTCATGGAAAAACTGCTTCCAGCCTTGCTCGGCGGCGGCCTGGCCGGGCGCCTTGGCGGCCTCGTAGGCCGGCCCTTGCGGGTATTGCGCCGCAACCGGTGCGTCGGGCCGCTGGTAGTCGGGGATCAGCGAGCAACCGCTGAGCACGACGGCGGCGATGGTCAGGGAGAGTAGCGACTTGCTCATTGGCCAGCCTCTTTGGAAGTTTCAGGAGTGTTGTCCTGGTCGATATTTTTGCGACGACCCATCGACGACACGGTCACGAAGAACAAGGGCACCCAGAAGATCGCCAGGATGGTCGCGGTGAGCATACCGCCGATCACACCCGTACCGATGGCATGCTGGCTGCCCGAACCGGCCCCCGTGGAAATCGCCAGCGGAACCACACCGAGGACGAACGCCAGGGACGTCATGATGATCGGCCGCAGACGCATCCTACAGGCTTCGATGGCGGCTTCCACCAGGGTTCGGCCCTGTTCGTGGAGTTCCTTGGCGAACTCCACGATCAGAATGGCGTTTTTCGCCGCCAGGCCGATGGTGGTCAGCAAGCCCACCTGGAAGTACACGTCGTTGGACAGGCCGCGCAGGCTGGTCGCCATCAGCGCCCCGATGATCCCAAGGGGCACCACGAGCATGACCGCGATCGGAATCGACCAGCTTTCATACAGCGCCGCCAGGCACAGGAACACCATCAGCAGCGACAAGGCATACAACGCCGGCGCCTGGGAGCCCGACAGACGTTCCTCGTAGGACAGGCCCGTCCAGGAAATACCCACACCGGCCGGCAACTTCTTGGCGATGGCTTCGACTTCGGCCATGGCTTCGCCGGTGGAGTAGCCCGGGGCAGGAGCACCGAGGATTTCCATCGCTTCCACACCGTTGTAGCGGGCCAGTTTTGGCGAACCATAGACCCACTCGCCCTTGGCGAACGCCGTGAACGGCACCATGGTCCCGGCGCTGTTGCGTACGTACCACTTCTGCAAGTCTTCGGGGCTCATGCGGGCACCGGGCTGACCCTGCACGTACACTTTCTTCACCCTACCACGGTCGATGAAGTCGTTCACGTAGCTACTGCCCAAGGCAATCGACAGGGTGTTGTTGATGTCCGACAGGGTGATGCCCAGCGCGCTGGCCTTCTCGTCGTCGATTTCCAGCTGGTATTGCGGCTCGTCGTTCAGGCCGTTCGGACGCACCTGGGAGAGGATCTTGCTCTGGGAAGCCATCCCCAGGAACTGGTTGCGGGCCTCCATCAGCTTGTCGTGGCCGATACCGGCACGGTCCTGCAGGAACACGTCGAAACCGGTGGCGTTACCCAGTTCCAGCACCGCCGGCGGGGCGAAGGCGAACACCATCGCGTCACGGAACGTGAAGAAGTGCTGCTGGGCGCGGGCCGCGAGCTTGAACACGCTGTTGTCGGCGTTACGCTCCTCCCATGGCTTGAGCATGATGAAGGCCATGCCGGAGCTCTGGCCACGACCGGCGAAGTTGAAGCCGGTCACCGTGAACACCGACGCCACCGCATCGCCTTCGCCGCCATCCTTGCTCGGACGCAGCAGGAACTCACGCATCTTGTCCACCACCACCTGGGTGCGCTCGGCACTGGAACCGGCCGGGGTCTGCACCTGGGCGAATAGTACGCCCTGGTCTTCTTCCGGCAGGAACGCCGTCGGGATGCGAGTGAACAGCCAGATCATGCCAACCACGATGAGCACGTAGGCCAGCAGGTACGGGGCCTTGTGCTTGAGCATATTGCCCACGCCGCGCTCGTAGCTGCGAACGCCACGGTCGAAATTGCGGTTGAACCAGCCGAAGAAGCCGCGTTTCGGTGTGCCGTGCTCACCCTTGGGGATCGGTTTGAGCATGGTGGCGCACAGGGCCGGGGTGAAGATCAACGCCACCAGCACCGACAAGGCCATGGCCGAAACGATGGTGATGGAGAACTGTTTGTAGATCACACCCGTCGAACCGCTGAAGAACGCCATCGGCAACAGCACCGCCGACAGCACCAGCGCGATACCCACCAACGCACCCTGGATCTGGCCCATGGACTTCTTGGTGGCTTCCTTGGGTGACAGGCCTTCTTCACTCATCACCCGTTCGACGTTTTCCACCACGACGATGGCATCGTCCACCAGCAAGCCGATGGCCAGTACCATGCCGAACATGGTCAGGGTGTTGATGCTGAAGCCGGCCGCCGCGAGGATGCCGAACGTACCCAGCAACACCACCGGCACCGTCATCGTGGTGATGATGGTAGCGCGGAAGTTCTGCAGGAACAGGAACATCACCAGGAACACCAGAGCGACCGCTTCGACCAGGGTTTCAACCACACCCTTGATCGACTCGCTCACCACCGGCGTGGTGTCGTACGGGAACACCACTTCCACACCTTGCGGGAAGAAGGGCTTGAGGCCGTCGATGGTATTGCGCAGGGCCTTGGCCGTGTCGAGGGCGTTTGCGCCGTTGGCCAGTTTGACCGCCAGGCCCGACGCCGGGGCGCCGTTGAACTGGGCGCTGACACTGTAGTTCTCACCGCCCAGGCCGACATCGGCGACGTCGCCGACGCGCACTTGCGAGCCGTCCGGGTTGACCTTGAGCAGGATCGCCTTGAACTGCTCGGCGGTCTGCAGACGGGTCTTGCCGATGATGGTGGCGTTCAGTTGCTGGCCGGGCAGGGCAGGCAAGCCGCCAAGTTGGCCGGACGAGACCTGGACGTTTTGCGCGGCAATGGCGTTTTTCACGTCCACCGGGGTGAGGTTGAAGTTGTTCAACTTGGCCGGGTCGAGCCAGATCCGCATGGCGTACTGGGCACCGAAGACCTGGAAGTCACCGACACCCGCAGTACGCGAGATCGGGTCTTGCAGGTTGGACACGATGTAGTTGGCCAAGTCGTCCTTGGTCATGCTGCCGTCACGCGACACCACGCCGATGACCATGAGGAAGTTCTTCACCGCCTTGGTCACGCGGATACCCTGCTGCTGCACTTCTTGCGGCAACAGCGGGGTGGCCAGGTTCAACTTGTTCTGGACCTGGACCTGGGCGGTATCGGAGCTGGTGCCCTGTTCGAAGGTCGCGGTGATGGTCATGCTGCCGTCGGAGTTACTTTCCGACGATACATAACGCAGGTTGTCGATACCGTTGAGCTGCTGCTCGATCACCTGCACCACGGTGTCCTGCACGGTTTGCGCGGACGCGCCCGGGTAGGTCACCTGGATCGCAATGGCCGGTGGCGCGATGCTCGGGTATTGGTTGATCGGCAACTTGAGGATCGATAGAGCCCCGACCAGCATGATCACCAGGGCGATCACCCAGGCGAAAATCGGACGGTCGATAAAAAATTTCGACATGGTTTACTCCCCTTTGCCTTCGGCTGCTTTATCAGCTGCCTGAGCGGGGGCCGGGTTCTGGGTGTTGACGTTGGTGGCTTCGGTGGCTTTGACTTCCACCCCCGGCCGTACGTACTGCAACCCTTCGGTGATCAGGCGATCGCCGGCCTTGAGCCCGTCTTCGATCAGCCACTGGCTGCCGACGGTGCGGCTGGCCTTGAGCTGGCGCAGTTCGACTTTGTTATCGGCGCCCACGACCATGGCGGTCGGCATGCCCTTGAGGTCGCGGGTCACGCCTTGCTGCGGTGCCAGGATCGCCGCGCTGTTCACACCCGCCTGCAATTGGGCGTGGACGAACATGCCCGGTAGCAGGGTGTGGTCAGGGTTGGGGAACACGGCGCGCAAGGTCACCGAACCAGTGGTCTGGTCAACCGAGACTTCGGAGAACTCCAACTTGCCTTCGTGCGGATACTGGCTGCCGTCTTCCAGGGTCAGCTTGACCATGGCGGCGTTCTCGCCGGCCTTTTGCAGACGACCGCTTTCCAGCTCGCGGCGCAGTTGCAGCAGCTCGACCGAGCTCTGCGTCACATCAACATAGATCGGGTCCAGTTGCTGGATGGTCGCCAGGGCATCGGTCTGGCCGTTACTGACCAGCGCACCCTCGGTCACCGAGGAACGACCGATGCGACCGGAAATCGGCGCATAGACCTTGGTGTAGCGCACGTTGATCTGGGCAGTCTGCAGGTTGGCTTCCGACTCCAGGCGATTGGCCACGGCGGTGTCGTATTCCTGGCGGCTCACCGCCTGTTCGTCCACCAATTGCTTGTAGCGGTCGGCAATCGACTTGGTGGAACGCAGGTTGGCCTCGGCGCTCTTGAGAGTCGCTTCATAGACAGCCGGATCGATCTGATACAGCTGCTGGCCGGCCTTGACGTCGGCGCCTTCCTTGAACAAGCGCTTGAGAATGATCCCGTTGACCTGTGGCCGTACTTCCGCGACGCGGAACGCGCTGGTGCGGCCCGGCAGTTCCGAGGTCAAGGTGAAGGGCTGGGTCTTGAGGGTTACGACGCCGACCTGAGGAGGGGGAGCAGCAGGTGCAGCCTCTTCCTTTTTGCATCCGCTGAGCAGCGATGCCAGGGCGATGGCGGTAACCAGAGCAGTAACAGCTGGCTTGAATTGCATGGAAATCCTCGGGTCCAGGCGCGCAACGGGGCGCACTCGAAAGGTGGAAAGGTAAAAAAGCAGCAGTAATTCAATTAGTAGGATGCTAAGAAATATACTTACGTACACGGTTGTTTGTAAACAGCCAAATTGCGTAATATCCGGATTTACAAAAGCCTGACAAAGGCCAGCGTAGATCGGCGACGCGCTCCAAGGGACGTCGCCTCATATTTGTTCAGCTGATTCTTACGCATTGCTGACCGCATCCTGATTGAGGTGTTTACTGCCATGGTCCGTCGTACCAAAGAGGAAGCCCAGGAGACTCGCAGCCAGATCCTCGAAGCCGCCGAAAAGGCCTTTTTCGAGCGTGGCGTGGCGCGTACAACCCTGGCGGACATCGCGACACTGGCCGGGGTGACGCGCGGGGCTATCTATTGGCATTTCAGCAACAAGGCGGATTTGCTCCAGGCGATGCTCGATACCCTGCACGAGCCGCTCGACGAGTTGGCCCGTGCCAGTGAGAGTGAAGAGGAGCTTGACCCGCTGGGCTGTATTCGCAAGCTGCTGGTCCGGTTGTTCCAGCAAGTGGCCCTGGACCCGAAAACCCGACGCATTAATGAGATCCTGTTCCATAAGTGTGAATTCACCGATGAAATGTGCGATTTGCGCCAGCAGCGACGCGAGGTCAGCCTCGACTGCAATGTGCGCATCGCCCTGTCGTTGCGCAATGCGATGAAACGCGGCCAGTTACCGGATGATCTGGACCCGGAAAGGGCGGCAGTCGCCATTCATGCCTACATCGATGGCATTCTGTACCAGTGGCTGCTGGCCCCCGACAGCTTCGCCCTGGCGGGTGAGGCCGAGCGTTGGGTGGAGATCGGGCTGGACATGCTGCACCTGAGCCCCAGCCTGCGCAAATGAAACAAAATGCGTAATTGCGTCGGTTTGTGTCAATACAGCGCGTAAGGGTGCTTTTATAAACCGACGTTGGCGCGGTTGGTAGGCAATTGGCGGCGAATTTTGTAGGAAATTTGTTTCGCGCTGGTAAACGTGTAGGAATAATTCGCTCGGCAAGGCTGTCCGAACAGGTCAGTAGATACTCCGCCAGATTGCCTTGGCGAGACGGTAATTCTGTTCCCTTAAGACAAATGATGAACCAGTGGCGAGGGAGCTTGCTCCCGCTGGGCTGCGTAGCGGCCCCATTTTGTGAGCGCTTCGCACTCAAGCGGGAGCAAGCTCCCTCGCCACAGATAAGCCTTAAGTGAACAGCATTACCGGCAAGGCTGCATTTTTCAGCTCACCGTGAGTTCCACGGTAAAACCATAAGGTTCTTCATTGGCTGTGCGAGTGATTCGAGTCGTGCATTGGATCGGGCTCATTCCAATGGAGGTTACTTGGTGGATCCGGACGGGTGTCAGCGTTGGTGAAATGACACCGAAGGACGTATTGACGCGCAAACCGAAGTCAAACCGAAAGCCAAATTCTTCATCGCCGAACACAATGAAGTGTTTGAACATGTCCTTACTGCGACTGCCCAGGCGTCGGCTATAAGCAAGATCGAATTTCAACGCTTGGATATCCCAAGGAAGAATCGCTGAAAAGTTCTGCCTGTCCGCATTCGAATGCAGATTGTGTTCACTGACTTCAAAGTCCAGGTCGGTATGATTGATCAACTTAACGACGAGACGAGTGCGGTTCGGGTCGACGCGTTCCTGTTCCCAGGCCTGGATCTGCTTATTGATCTTGTCATTCTGGCTCGCTTTCTCCATCAGCGCCGTGAGCATCGGCTTGTACTCTTGCGTATCGAGCGATCTGAGGTACTGGGACAACACGGCCAACGGTGCCCAGTTGAATTGAGCGGCGAAGACTTCATAAATACTTTTGTCAGCCTGTGGGCTGTTTTCAGGGGTGGCGTTCATTTGAAATCCTTTTCAAAGAGAGTGATTGCAAGACGCTTTGTCTTGTGGTTGGCGATAATAAGACGGGTTGAAGGGACTTTAGAAGTTTGGATGTTTGGCGGGATATTTAGCGCACATAAAAAAGCCCTGGCTCTTTCGAGGCAGGGCTTTTGTTTTTTACGATTTACATCACTGGATAATCGATATAACCCACCGGCCCTTTGCCATAGAAGGTCTCCGGATGCGCTTCGTTCAGCGGCGCATCGGCTTGCAGGCGTGCCGGCAGGTCCGGGTTGGCAATGAACGGCACGCCGAAGGCCACGGCGTCAGCCTTGCCTTCTGCCAGCCAGGCATTGGCGCTCTCTTTGGTAAAGCGTTCGTTGGCGATGTACGGGCCGCCGAAAGCCTGCTTGAGTTGTGGGCCGATGCTGTCTTCGCCCTCCTTCTCACGGGAGCAGATGAAGGCGATGCCACGCTTGCCCAGTTCGCGAGCCACGTAGCTGAAGGTTTCCAGGCGGTTCTCGTCACCCATGTCATGGGAGTCGGCGCGTGGCGCCAGGTGCACGCCAACCCGGCCGGCGCCCCAGACTTCGATGGCGGCGTCGGTCACTTCCAGCAGCAGGCGGGCACGGTTTTCCAGGGAGCCGCCGTAGTTGTCGGTGCGCTGGTTGGTGCTGCTTTGCAGGAACTGGTCGAGCAGATAGCCGTTGGCGCCGTGGATCTCCACGCCATCGAAACCCGCGGCCTTGGCATTCTCGGCACCGACGCGGTAGGCGTCGACGATGTCGGCGATTTCAGCGGTTTCCAGTGCGCGCGGCGTTGGGTAGTCGGCCAGTGGACGGACCAGGCTGACGTGGCCCTTGGGCTGGATCGCGCTGGGTGCCACCGGGGTTTCGCCGTTCAGGTACGACGGATGGGAGATCCGGCCGACGTGCCACAGTTGCAGGAAGATCTTGCCGCCAGCGCCGTGGATCGCCTTGGTGACGTTGGACCAGCCGCGTACCTGGTCGTTGGACCAGATGCCCGGGGTGTCCGGGTAGCCCACGCCCATCGGCGTGACGGAGGTCGCTTCGCTGAGGATCAGGCCAGCGGAGGCGCGTTGCACGTAGTACTCGGCCATCAGCGCATTAGGCACGCGGCCTGCATCGGCGCGGCAACGGGTGAGCGGGGCCATGATGATGCGGTTCTTCAGCTCGATGTCGCCGAGTTTGATGGGGTCGAAAATAGTCGCCATGAAAATACAACCTCGAAAGTGGAAGGGTTAACAGTCAACGAGTTGCCGTGGCCAGGTCGGCATTGCCGCCCTGGCGGAAAGTGATCAGGGTGACCAGCAGCGCCAGCACGGCCAGCGCGCCGGCGGCCAGGGGTACGGCAGTCAGGCCCAGGCCTTGGTCGATGACGCTGCCGCCGACCCAGGCGCCCAGGGCATTGCCGACGTTGAAGGCGCCGATGTTCAGGGTGGAGACCAGGTTGGGCGCGTCCTTGCCGAACGCCACCACGTTGACTTGCAGGGCCGGCACGGCGGCGAAGCAGGCGGTGGCCCAGAGGAACAGGGTGATTTCAGTGGGGATCAGCGCCACGCTGGTCCAGCTCAGCACGGTGGACACCACGGCCATGGTGATGAAGACGCCCATCAAGGTGTTTGCCAGGCTCTTGTCCGCCAGCTTGCCGCCGATGATGTTGCCCAGGGTCAACCCGAGGCCGATCAGCACCAGGGTCCAGGTCACGCCACGGGGCGATACGCCGGTCACTTCACCCAACAGCGGAGCGACGTAGGTGAAGAGGGTGAACACCGAGGCGGAGAACAGCGCGGTCATGCTCAGGGACAGCCACAGACCGGCGCCTTTGAGCGCCACCAGCTCCGAGCGCATGTCGAGTTTTTCTTCATCGCGCTTGGCCGGCAGGAAGCGGACCAGGCCGATCAGTGCCACCACGCCGATAACCGTCACTGCCCAGAAGGTCGAACGCCAGCCGGCTTCCTGGCCCAGTGCGGTGCCCAGCGGCACGCCGAGCACATTGGCCAGGGTCAGGCCGGTAAACATCAAGGCCACGGCCGAGGCGCGCTTGTTGGGCGCCACCAGGCCGGCGGCCACCACCGAGCCGATACCGAAGAACGCACCGTGGCACAGGGCCGTGACGACCCGGGCGAACATCAGCACGTTGTAGTCGCTGGCGATGGCGCAGAGCAGGTTGCCGACGATGAAAATCCCCATCAACGCCACCAGGGCGGCCTTGCGCGGCAGCCGGGCGGTGGCCAGGGCCATGAACGGCGCACCGATGGCCACGCCCAGGGCGTAGCCGGTCACCAGCCAGCCGGCGCCGGGAATCGACACGCCCAGGTCGGCCGCCACGTCGGGCAACAGGCCCATGATGACAAACTCGGTGGTGCCGATGGCGAAGGCGCTCAGGGCCAGGATCAGGAGTGAAAGGGGCATGATGGGTCCTTGTCAGGTCAGAGCTCTTGGCTCATTTGCTTGAGGAACTGCTGGATCACGTCCTCGTTGCGTTTGAAGAAGTGCCATTGACCGACCTTCTGGCTGGTGATCAGCCCCGCCCGTTGCAACACCGCCAAGTGCGCAGACACCGTGGATTGCGACAGGCCGCAACGCTGGTCGATCTGCCCGGCGCAAATGCCGAACTCATGGTTGTGCAACTGGTCAGGGAACTGGACCTTGGGGTCTTTGAGCCAGTTGAGGATGTCTCGCCGTACTGGGTGCGCCAGGGCTTTTATTATTTCGTCGAGGTCGAGGGTCATGGTGGCAGGCTCGGGGTGAGTAAAACGCTATATCGCGATGGAGCGAACCTTAAATCGTTACTTTGCGATATACCAATATGGATTTGATCTGAGCGCCGAACAAATCGCTATATCGGGTTATAACGATATGGGCGCGGGAGTGCTAAGCTGCGGGCCATGAACTATCTCGCGCACCTGCACCTCGGCGGCCCTGGCCGGGAACAACTGCTCGGCAGCCTCTACGGCGACTTCGTCAAGGGACCGCTGCAAGGGCTCTACGACCCGCGGATCGAGGCGGCGATTGCCCTGCATCGGCGCATCGACATGTATACCGACCGTCATCCGCTGGTGGACATCGCCCTGTCGCGCTTTTCCACGGTGCGACGGCGCTATGCCGGGATCGTGCTCGACGTGTTTTTCGATCATTGCCTGGCCCGGGACTGGCCGTTGTACGGCGAGGAGCCGCTGCTGGATTTCACGTCCCGGGTTTACCAGGTGCTCGGCACCGAACCGCAGTTGCCAGGACGCCTGGCGCACATCGCCCCGCACATGGCGGCGGATGACTGGCTGGGGTCTTATCAGGAATTCGAGGTGTTGGGGCAAGTACTGCGCGGTATTTCTCGCCGCCTGTCCCGTCCCGAGGAACTGGCCGGGGCGATGCCGGAGTTGATCAGGCTCTATGAGCCGTTGAGCGAAGACTTTCGGTTGTTCTATCCGCAGCTTCAGGATTTTGCGTTGAACCAGACGACGCCACAAAACTAATGTGGGAGCGAGCTTGCTCGCGATAGCGGTGTACCAGCCAGCACATCGGCTGAATGTTAAGCCGCTATCGCGAGCAAGCTCGCATCCCACAGGGGATGCTCCGCAGAGATCGGGTCAGGCCGCAATTGCCGCAGGTCGCACCGGCACTTGCTGTTTCTCGGGAATCGCGCCGAACAACGCCTTGTGCACCGCCTGCTGCGCCTGGAAGGCCAGGGCCGCGCGTTCCTGGCCATGGCAGGCAATCGGTTCCAGCAGGTGGATGTGCACCTCGCCCCGATCATTGGCGAACAGGCGCATCAGGTGCGACAGCAAATCATCATCGCCAATGAACGGCGCCAAGGAATCCGGCTCGCCGTTGCGCAGATAACGAATCGCCACCGGTTGCAAGGCAACATCGGCATCGATCGCCGCCGACAACAAGCGACCGTGGAAGGTGCGCAGGGAACGGCCGTCGGTGGTGGTGCCTTCCGGGAACATCAACAACGGATGGGCCTGTTCCAAGTGGCGGCTCATCTGTTTGCGGATCAGCTGGCTGTCACCCGAGCCGCGACGGATAAACAGGCTGCCGGCCTTGGCGGCCAGCCAGCCGGCGACCGGCCAGGTGCGCACTTCGGCCTTGGACAGGAACGACAGCGGCGTGAGCATGCCCAGCAGCGGGATGTCGGTCCAGGACACATGGTTGCTGACCCAGAGCATCGGTCGTTGCGGCAGTTGACCATGGACGGTGACGGCAAAGGGCAGGGCATGGCTCAGCCGGGCCATGAAGAACCGCGACCAGCGCTGGCGACGCACCATGGAGTTGGCGATCCCCAGGCGTTCGAACAAACCGAACACGCTGGCCATGCTCAGCCCCAGCGTCACCACCAGCAAGACTCGCGCGATACGCGCGTACACCCGCAACCGACTCATCACACCGCTGCCTTGAAGTGACGGGCGTAGCGCGGGCAGAGCTCGTCGCGCTTGAGCAGGATGAACACATCGGCCACCTGGAAATCCTCGTCCCAGCACGGCTCGCCGCAGATCTTCGCGCCCAGGCGCATGTAGGCCTTGAGCAGCGGTGGCATCTCGGCAATGACGTTGGACGGCACGTCCAGGGTCGGCAGTGGTTTTTTCGGCACGGCTTGCAGGTGTTCGGTGCACAGGTAGCGTTCGCGCAGGCGCTGCATGATCGCCTGGGCCTGGATGCCGCCATCCTGCATCGGAATGCTCGCGCAGCCCATCAGGTAGCTGTAGCCGCCTTCGTTCAGGACTTCGGCCAGCTCGCCCCAGAGCACCGCGATGGTGCCACCGTTGCGGTAGGCCGGGTCGACGCAGGTACGGCCGATTTCCAGGATCGGGCCCTTGAGGTGGACCAGGCCGTGGAGGCTGAATTCTTCTTCGCTGTAGAACCGGCCCAGGCTGCTGGCGGCCTGGTGGTCGAGCAGGCGGGTGGTCGCCACGAGGCGGCCGGTGTTCAGGTCGCGTACGCCGATGTGGGCGCAGTGAACATCATAGTCATCCATGTCCAGACCCATTTCCGCGCCTTTGAGCTTGGCGTTGAACTCGCCACTGAAGACGTTGAAGCGCAGGGCCTGGGCTTCTTGCAAGGCGTGGGCGCCGACCAGGCGTTCGGCTTGCAGGCGGCGTTCATTGCCGGTGTCGCTGATGCGGGCGATCTGAGTCATAGCGAATCTCCGTGCGGGCTGTTCAGTTGCAGCCTGTCGACTTTCTTTATGCAGCCATGTTGTGCAAAGTCAGGCTATGTAGCCCCGGTGTCATCGCCATGAAGCTTTGGTGATGCTTATATGACAGCCCTCAAGGAGTCCGCCCAATGCCCTGGCAAACCCTGATCGAACACGGCGAGCGCTTGCCCGCCCATCCGGACCTGGCCGAAGGTTATGCCGCGTTGCTGCAACGCCTGGGGCCGGTGACGCCGTTCGAGCTGGCCGTGCTTGGGGCTCGGTCGATGGCCACGCCGGGGCTGGCGTTCCTGGTGGGCTACCAGGCGGCACTGCGAGTGCTTTGGCCCAGCGCGCCGCAGAGCCTCGGCGCCCTGTGTGCCACTGAGCAGCGCAGCGTGCGGCCGGCGGACATGCACACCCGTCTCGACGATTTGCGCCTGAGCGGACGCAAGGATTTCGTCACCGCTGGCGACGCCGCCGAATGGCTGTTGATTGCTGCCCGCTGCGAAGCGCCCGGTGAAACGCCACGGCTGAACCTGGCGGTGGCCTACGCGGGCGAGCCCGGCGTGACCTTGGAGAAACTGCCCGCCATAAGCCTGATGCCCGACATCAGCCATGGCCGCGTGCTGCTCGACGGCGCGTTGTGCGAGTTACTGGCGGGCGACGGTTGGGACGCCTACGTCAAACCGTTCCGCACCCTGGAAGACCTTTATGTGCTCAGCGCGATGACGGCCTGGTTGCATGGCGTCGGGCAGGAGTGCGCCTGGCCCCAGGCGTTGCAACTGCGCCTGCTGGCGTTGCTCGCCGGCTGTGCGGAGGTGAGCCGGCATAACCCTTCGAATGCTGCCGGGCATGTGCTGCTGGGCGGGTTGTTCGCCCAGTTCCATGGGCTCGACGGTGAACTCAACGCTGCCCTGGCCGGCGGACCTGCGACGTGGCGCGAGCTGTGGACACGGGATAAAGGCGTGATGGACATTGCGGCGGGGGCGCGGGCCAAGCGGTTGGCCAAGGCGTTGGGATAGCCCTTCAAACCACTAACCACCTGTGGGAGCGAGCTTGCTCGCGATAGCTGTCTGTCAGTCGCCATATGCTTAGCTGACACTCTGCTATCGCGAGCAAGCTCGCTCCCACAGGGGACTGCACAACACTCGAAACTGTCATCAAGTCTGAATAGGCTCTGAAGGTTCAACCCTGCGAGCCCCAAGCATGTCCAAAGGCTGGTTCCTGATCCCGCTGTTGTTGCTCAACCTGAGCGTCCACGCCGAAGACTGGCCCGGCGAGCAATGGCCAAGCGGCCCGACGCCGAGCGGGCCGGCCATCGAAGCCTTGGCGCAATACGCCTTCCCGCCCCGGGACGATGAGAGCCGCGAGGGCATCCGCACCGATGCGCTGCTGGTGATCCAGGACGGTCGGCTGGTCTATGAACGCTACGCCGGATCAACCACCGCCCAGACCCCGCACCTGACCTGGTCCATCAGCAAAAGCCTGTTGGCGGCGGTGTTTGGCGTGGCCTACGGTGAACAGCGCTTTGCCCTGGACGATCCGGCCGCCAAGTACTACCCGCCGCTGAACCGACATCCGGGCCTGACCCTGGCCAATCTTTTCCATTGGGCGTCCGGCCTGGACTGGCAGGAAGACTACGAATACGCGCCGCTGAAGTCATCGGTGGTGGCGATGCTCTACACCCGCGGGCGTCATGACATGGCGGCGTTTACCGCGCAGCATGAACGCTTCAGTCCGCCGGGGCAGGCGTTCCGTTATTCCAGTGGTGACAGCAACCTGTTGGCGGCGGCCCTGAAAAGTATCGTCGGCCCGGCACGTTATCCCGATTACCCTTGGACGGCCCTGTTCGAACCCCTGGGCATCCACAATGCCACCTGGGAAACCGACGCCAGCGGCACGTTCGTGGGGTCATCCTACGCCTACCTGACGGCGCGGGACCTGGCACGTGTCGGCTTGTTGATGCAGCGGGACGGCCGCTGGGGCGAACGGCAGCTGATTCCCAAGGCTTGGGTCACGTTCAGCCGTGAACCGTTCGTGCACTTCCAGGCCGGCCAGGATGAAGCCGTGCCGGGCGGGCACTGGTGGCTCAATCGCGCCGCCGATCCGGCGATCCACCCCTGGCCCGACGCGCCGCCGGACACTTTTGCCGCCCTGGGTCATTGGGGCCAGGCGCTGTACGTCATTCCCAGCGCCAAACTGGTGATCGTGCGCTACGGCGACGACCGCGACGGCCGCTATCGCCATAACGAACTGCTCAAGCGGGCCATGGCGGCGTTCGCCGGGACGGTGCAGCCATGAGGCGCAACGTGTTGCTGACCCTGCTGTCGGCGGTGCTCATCGCCCTGTTCAGTTGGATGTGGCTGGAGCGGGTGGCGTTGCGGGCCTTTCCCGACATCATTAGCGCCTACACCGCCAAGCAATATTGCTCGTGTCGCTATGTGATGGAGCAACCGGCCGAGTATTGCCGGGGTTATGTGAAGCAGTCGGTGCCCACCAGTGATTTTCTCGAGACCGTTGCAGCCAAGCGCGTCACCGTCAGCGGGTTGGGGCGCAGCAACAGTGCGCGGTGGATGGGGGAGCGGCAGGGGTGTCGGTTGGAACCCTGAAAGTTGATTCGATGATGGCTTTTGTGGCGAGGGAGCTTGCTCCCGCTGGGCCGTAGGAGCTGTGTAGGAGCTGACGAGTGCAGCGAGGCTGCGATCCTTCCAAGGGCACTTGAATCTCAAGCGAAAGATCAAAAGATCGCAGGCTTCGCCAGCTCCTACAGATCCCAGTGGGAGCAAGGGTTATGTGCGCAGCAGGGATGTTCTGAAACAGACAGTTTGCAAGCGCCCTCGGCCCGGTTAAGGTTCGCCACAGGTTTATCTACCCTCCGAGTGCATATGTTCAAGCGGTTCTTCCCACGCGTGGTCGCCAGCGTGCTGCTGGCCTGCGCAGCGCTGCCGGCCCAGGCCGACTGGTACCTGGACGGCGAGTCGTCGCGGCTGTCGTTTATCAGCAGCAAAAACGGCAACATTTCCGAAGTCCAGCGTTTCCTGGTGCTGCACGGCCAAGTCCAGCCCGACGGCTTGGCGCGCCTGGAAGTGGAACTCGAATCCATCAACAGCGGTATCCCCCTGCGGGACGAGCGCATGCGCGCCGAGCTGTTCGAGATCAAGCAGTTCGCCGAGGCCACGGTCACCGCCAAGATCGACCTGATGCCGATCCAGGACCTGGCCAACGGCGCACAGCTGGAATTGCGCCTGCCGCTGACGGTGAACCTGCATGGCAAGCAGCATGAATATCCCGTTGAGTTGCTCGCGACGCGCCTGGATGAGCGTCGCTTCCAAGTGGTGACCTTGGAGCCGGTGGTGCTCAACGCGGCGGATTTCGATTTGGCGCCGGGCCTGGAAAAGCTGCGCAACCTGGCCGGGTTATCGGCCATCAGCTTGTCGGTGCCGGTGAATGCGGTGCTGATTTTCACGGCGCGCTGACATGAGCGGCCCGGTGTTTCCCTGGCGTGAAGGCAATCGCTTCGAGCTGTTGGTCGACGGCCCGGAATTCTTTCCGCGCATGCTGGTGGAAATCGCCCGTGCCCGGGAACAGGTCGAGCTGGAACTGTACCTGGTGGAGGCGGGGGCCTGCGCCGAAGCAATGGTCCAGGCACTGGTCCAGGCCGCCGAGCGTGGCGTTCGCGTGCGCTGCCTGTTCGATGACTACGGCAGCCTGGCGTTTACCCTGGCCCTGCGCAAGCGCCTGACCGAGGCCGGGGTGGAGTTGCGTTTCTACAACCGCCTGAGCTGGCGGCGCTGGGTGCGCAATCTGTATCGGGATCATCGCAAGCTGTTGTTGGTGGACCAACGCCTGGCCGTGGTCGGCGGCACCGGGGTGACCGATGAATTCTGGAACCCCCTCGACGACCGCAGTGAGTGGCATGAAGTGATGGTGGAAATCGTCGGCCCCCTGGTGCTCGACTGGCAACTGCTGTTCGATCGCCAGTGGCTCGCCAACCGTCATCGGCGTGCCTGGAAACCGGCGTCCAACTTCGGCTTGCCGCGCCTGCCTCGCGTGCCGCCGGTGGGCGAGGGCATGGGCCGGGTGGCGTATGCCGACGCCCGTCAGCATCGCGACATCCTGCAATCGCTGTCCCGGGCATTGAACAGCGGCCAGAAACGCATCTGGATGGCAACGCCGTACTTCCTGCCGACCTGGAATGTGCGCCGCTCCTTGCGCAAGGCCGCCGCCCGCGGCATCGACGTGCGCCTGCTACTGACCGGCCCACGCACCGATCACCCGTCCGTGCGCTACGCCGGGCACCGTTACTATCCGCGACTGCTCAGGGCGGGTGTGCAGATCTACGAGTACCAGCCGTGTTTCCTGCACTTGAAGATGGTGCTGGTGGATGATTGGGTCAGCATCGGCTCCTGCAATTTCGATCACTGGAACCTGCGTTTCAACCTGGAAGCCAACCTCGAAGCCTTGGACTCCAAGCTCAGCAGTGCCGTGGCGGCCAGCTTCGAACGGGATTTCGCCCAGAGCCTGCAAGTCAGCCTCGACGCCTGGCAGCGCCGACCGTTGTGGAAGCGGTTCAAGCAGCGCCTGTGGGGGTGGGTGGATCGGTTGGTGGTGAATCTGCTGGATCGGCGGGGCTAGTCCGAACACCCAGATACAACTGTGGGAGCGAGCTTGCTCGCGATGGCGTTGGATCAGTCACATCGATATCGACTGATACTCCGCTATCGCGAGCAAGCTCGCTCCCACAGGGAGGATTGAGTTGTTCTGGAGGTCAGAGCAACTCAAAACTCTGCTGTTTCACATCCTGGGAATCCAGGCCGATCTGCACGTTGAACTTGCCTGGCTCCGCGGCGTACTTGAGCTGGGCATTGAAGAACTTCAGGTCGTCTTCGGTGATGGTGAAGTGGATGACTTTCTTCTCGCCGGCCTTGAGCATCACCTTGCGGAAGTTCTTCAGCTCCTTCACAGGGCGGATGATCGAACCGGTCACGTCCTGGATGTACAGCTGCACCACGGTCTCGCCGTCACGCTTGCCGGTGTTTTCCAGCGTCACGCTGGCATCGAGCTTGCCGGTCTTGTTCAGCGTGGTGGACGACAGCGCCATGTCCGACAGGCTGAACTCGGTGTAGCTCAGGCCGTAGCCGAACGGGTAGAGCGGGCCGGTGGTGTCGTCGAAATACTGCGAGGTGTAGTTGCCCGGCTTGCCCGGCGTGAACGGCCGGCCGATGCTCAGGTGGTTGTAGTAGGTCGGAATCTGCCCTACCGAGCGTGGGAAGGTGATCGGCAGCTTGCCAGACGGGTTGTAGTCGCCGAACAGCACGTCCGCGATGGCGTTGCCGCCTTCGGTGCCGCTGAACCAGGTTTCCAGGATCGCATCGGCCTGCTGCTTTTCTTCCAGCAACGACAGCGGACGGCCGTTCATCAGCACCAGCACCAGGGGCTTGCCGGTGGCCTTCAGGGCCTTGATCAGCTCGCGTTGGCTGGCGGGGATGTTCAGTTCGGTACGGCTCGACGATTCATGGGACATGCCACGGGACTCACCCACGGCGGCCACCACCACATCGGCGGACTGCGCGGCCTTCACCGCTTCGTCGATCAGCACTTGGGCCGGGCGCGGGTCATCCACCACTTCCGGGGCGTCGAAGTTGAGGAAGTTCAGGTAGTCGAGGACCTTCTTGTCGCCGGTGATGTTGGCGCCACGGGCGTAGATCAGCTTCGACTCACCGCCCAGCGCGCGGGCCATGCCGTCGAACAGGGTGACCGACAGCGCCGGGCGCCCGGCGGCAGCCCAACTGCCCATCATGTCGATGGGTGCCTTGGCCAAGGGACCGACCAGGGCGATCTTCGCGGTTTTCTTCAGGGGCAGGGTCTGGTTGCGGTTTTCCAGCAGGACCAGGCTGCGGCGCGCCACATCGCGGGCATCGGCGCGGTGCATGCGGGTGTCGGCGTAGACGTCGGCGGGGTCATCCTCGGCCTTGCCGATGCGCAGGTACGGGTCCTTGAACAGGCCCATGTCGTACTTGGCCGCGAGCACTTCGCGCACCGCATTATCGATGTCGCTCTGCTCGATCTCGCCAGCTTTGAGCAGCCCTGGCAATTCCTTGCCGTAGAGCGAGTCGTTCATGCTCATGTCGATGCCGGCCTTGATCGCCAGCTTCGCCGCTTCGCGACCGTCCTTGGCGACGCCGTGCTTGATCAGTTCGAAGATGGCGCCGTGGTCACTGACCGCCAGGCCCTTGAAGCCCCATTCCTTGCGCAACAGGTCGTTCATCAGCCAGGTGTTGGCCGTGGCCGGCACGCCGTTGATGGAGTTCAGCGCGACCATCACACCGCCGGCGCCGGCGTCGATGGCGGCGCGGTAGGGCGGCAGGTAGTCCTGGTACATTTTCAGCGGACTCATGTCCACGGTGTTGTAGTCCCGACCGCCTTCCACGGCGCCATACAGGGCGAAGTGCTTGACGCTGGCCATGATGCTGTCGGCGGCGTTGGCCCCGCTGCCCTGGAACGCCTTGACCATCACCCCGGCAATGCGCGACACAAGATAAGTGTCTTCGCCGAAGCCTTCTGAAGTCCGGCCCCAGCGCGGGTCGCGGGAAATATCGACCATGGGCGCGAAAGTGATGTCGATGCTGTCGGCCGCCGCCTCCTTGGCTGCGATGCGGCCGGAGTGGTAGATGGCGTCCATGTCCCAGCTTGAAGCCAGGGCCAGGGGGATCGGGAAAATCGTGCGGTGGCCGTGGATCACGTCATAGGCGAAGAACATCGGGATCTTCAACCGGCTGCGCATGGCCGCGTCCTGCATCGGACGGTTCTCATCGCGGGTGATGGAGTTGAACGTACCGCCGATATTGCCGGCGGCGATTTCCTTGCGAATCATCTCCCGGGGCATTTCCGGGCCGATGCTGATCAGGCGCAATTGGCCGATCTTCTCTTCGAGGGTCATCTGCTTCATCAGGTTACTGATGAACGCATCCTTGTTCTCTATGGGGGCGGGCAGGTTGTCGGCTAATACGGAGTAACTGGCCAGACTGACAAACAGGCCCAGCAAACACAGCTTCTTCATGAATAATTTTCTCGCAAGCCTAAAGGGCGGTGATCAGGACACGCCGGTCAGCCGAAATGTGAGGAGCGGCTATTGTTGTTCAATTAAATGCAGCAGACTTTCGAACCCATTGGGCTGAACTTAGTTTCGCACTGCGCATCTTTTAGCCCATCGGCCCGTTTCAATCCAGCGCGACGGCAGATTATGCCCCAGACGTCGGCGGGATAGGTGGCCGGGTTTTCCTATGTCATGCAAGGGAGCGCCATATCCGATGAATCCTCGACTGAATCACCTTCGCAGCCTGCCGATGCTGGCGCTGATGCTGCTCACCACGTTGTTGGCCGGTTGCGGCATCAACAACATCCCGACCCTGGACGAACAGGCCAAGGCTGCCTGGGGCCAGGTGCAGAACCAGTACCAGCGCCGCGCCGACCTGATTCCCAACCTGGTGGAAACCGTCAAGGGCTACGCCCGGCACGAGCAGGACACCCTGACCGCAGTGATCGAGGCGCGGGCCAAGGCCACGTCGATCCAGGTGGACGCCAGCACCTTGGACAACCCGGAAAAACTCAAGCAGTTCCAGCAGGCCCAGGACCAACTGAGCGGCGCATTGAGCCGGCTGATGGTGGTGGTCGAGCGTTATCCGGACCTCAAGGCCAACCAGAATTTCCTGGCGTTGCAATCGCAGCTCGAAGGCACCGAGAACCGCATCGCCGTGGCCCGCCGCGACTTCATCCTGGCGGTGCAGAAGTACAACACCGAGATCCGCACGTTCCCGGGGCGCCTGTGGCACAGCGTGATGTACAGCGACCTGCCGATCCGCGAAACCTTCGAGGCCACCAGCCCCAATGCTGAAAAAGCCCCTGAAGTGAAGTTCTGAAGCAGTGTGGGAGCAAGCTCGCTCCCACACAGGAGTTCCAATGCGAGTGTTGAAATTCGGCCTGGTGCTGTTGCTCTGGGTCTTTACATTCACGGCCCAGGCCGAATTGAAGTTTCCGGAACTGACCGGGCGAGTGGTGGATGCCGCCCAGATGCTCGACCCTTCGGTGCGCGCGCAACTGGACATGCAGCTCAAGGCCCATGAACAGGCGACCGGCGAACAGGTGGTCGTCGTGACCCTGGCGGACTTGCAGGGCAGCAGCATCGAGGACTTCGGCTATCGACTGGGGCGCCATTGGGGCATCGGGCAGAAGGATAAAAACAACGGCGCGCTGCTGATCGTCGCCCGGGATGACCGTAAACTGCGCATCGAAGTGGGTTATGGCCTGGAGGATCGCCTGACCGACGCCCAGAGTTCGGTGATCATCCATCAGGTGATCACGCCGGCCTTCAAGACGGGCAACTTCAACAAAGGCATCAGCGACGGCGTCGCGGCGATGCTGGTGGTGCTGGGCGGCAACCCGCTGGACGAGCCGGCGACTGCTTACAATACGGATGGGCAGCAGGGCGATTTTGTCGAGCGTCACCCGGGGCTGTTCATCTTCCTGGTGATACTGTTTATTTTGACGATATTGGTCTGCCAGATGCTCGGTATCCTGCCGACCGGGCGCGGTGGCTCCAGCGGCTCGGGCGGCTACGGTGGCGGAGGCTTCGGCGGTGGAGGCGGTGGGGGCGGTGGGGGCGGCTTCAGCGGCGGCGGTGGCAGTTTTGGGGGCGGCGGTTCGTCGGGCGGCTGGTGATAATAATAATGAGCAGGCACTTTTAACCATGGCATTACTGACTGAACACGAACAACGCAAGGTCGCCGAGGCCATCGCCCGGGTCGAGCGGCATACCGACGCCGAACTGGTCACGGTGCTGGCCGCTCGCGCCGACGACTACGCCTATATCCCGCTGCTGTGGGCCAGCCTGCTGGCCCTGGTGGTGCCCGGCGTGGTCCATTACCTCAGCGGGTGGCTGGCCGTGCACAGCCTGCTGCTGGTGCAGTGGGTCAGTTTCATCGTGTTGTGCCTGGTGTTCCGCATCCCCAAGATCACCACGCACCTGATTCCCCGTTCCGTGCGCCACTGGCGGGCCTCCAACCTGGCGCGCCGGCAATTCCTCGAACAGAACCTGCACCACACCGTGGGCAGCACGGGCGTGCTGATCTTCGTCTGCGAGGCCGAGCGGTATGTGGAAATCCTCGTCGATGAAGGCATCTCCAAGCACCTGGACAACACCTGCTGGGACGCCATTGTCGCAGCGTTCACCCAGCAGGTTCGCCAGGGGCAGACCTTGCAAGGTTTCGTGACGTGCATCGAGGCCTGCGGAGAATTGCTCAAGGAACACGTGCCGCTGACCCAGGAGCGCAATGAACTGCCGAATCGGTTGGTGGTTTTAAGCTGATTGTCGATCACCATGGCCAGAGCCGCTTTTGTGGCGAGGGAGTCCCCGCCGCGTCGCCGACGCTGCGCTGTCGCGCAGCAAACAAGTGCTCGGCTTAAGATTGGGTGCGCGCGGGGAAAGAGGCCGTAGCTATCACTGGTGTGTCCGCACCCGCGAGGGAGAGTGGCCGGCACGGTATCGGCGTGGAGTCGTTGTAGGCACAGCAAGCTGTGACCACGTATGAGAGAGTGAATCCGTTCGCCACCGTGTTCCCCGCGCGCCATTCAATCCTGCGAGGAATTGTCATGGCGCGCAAGAAGCAGCAGAAACGATTTGAAGTGATTCACCCTCATTGTGCCGGTATCGATATCGGCAGCCGCGAGCACTGGGTTGGCGTCAATCCCGATCAAAGCGACAAGCCTGTTCGCTGTTTTCCGGCCTTCACTGAGGATTTGGTGAGGCTGGCCGAATGGCTGGAATCGCTGAAAATCAAGGTCGTGGCGATGGAGGCCACTGGCGTTTACTGGATACCCCTGTTCGAGCTTCTCGATTCAAGGGGCTTTGAGGTGTACCTGGTCAACTCCCGTGCAACTCGTCAGATAAGCGGGCGTAAATCCGATGTTCTGGATTGCCAGTGGATCTGGCAACTCATGACCCATGGCTTACTCAGAGGTGCTTTCCGACCCGCTGATGATATTTGCTCGATGCGATCATTGGTTCGCCAGCGGGCCATGAAGGTTCGTGATCAAGCCAAGACCATCAACCGCATGCAAAAAGCCCTGACGCAGATGAATATTCAGTTAGCCAATGTCATCAGCAATATTGCTGGCGTGACAGGGATGAAAATCATCAAGGCCATCATCGATGGCGAGCGTGACCCTCAAGTCTTGGCCAACTTCCGAGACGGCCGTATCAAGGCCGATCACCAAACCATTGCCCGCAGCCTGCACGGTAACTGGCGAGTCGAGCATCTGCATGCTTTGGCTCAGGAGGTGGCTGCTCATGATTTCCTTGAGAAGCAGATTGCCGAATGTGATCAGGCCATCACTCAGGCACTTGATCGACTCCCAGTGCTGAACCATGAGCCCCCGCAACCCACCAAGCCACTGCGTAGCCCGCATCGCTCGGCAGATGAACAGGCCAGCTTGCACCAGGCACTTGTGAGAATCATGGGCGTGGACCTGACCGCGATTCCCACCATCGGAATCGAATCTGCCTTGGTTCTGGCGAGCGAAGTCGGACCTGATTTGTCGCGTTTTCCGACTGAGCAACATTTCAGTTCTTGGTTGGGGGTAGCGCCCTCAACCCGAATATCGGGGGGAAAACCCTTGCCCGGTCATGTCCCCAAGGTATTTAACCGGGCGGCACAAGCGTTGAAGCAGGCGGCCTCTAGCGCCCGCACCGATAAAAGTTTTATCGGTGCCAGTCACCGCGCCCGATTGGCTCGCATGGATACGGCCTGCGCCATTAAGGCTACGGCTCACCAGCTGGCCCGCCTGATCTACGCCATGCTGACCAAGGGACAGCCTTACGTGGCGCAGGATATGGACGAGTACGAGGCCAAAAGTCGTGATCGTCAGCTTAGAGCCTTACAGCGTAAGGCTACAAAGCTGGGTGTTCGATTGGTCGCGGCTTAAAAAGCTTTGGAGAACAAGGGGATGGATTTTGTTTGATGAGAGCTTGCTCCCGCTCGGCTGCGAAGCAGTCGTAGATTTGCGAGCTCGTTGCCCGACCTTGGAACCGATGGGGACCGCTTCGCGGTCCAGCGGGAGCAAGCTCCCTCGCCACAAAAGCTCCAGTGAGCCACAAATGCCCCAGTGAGCCACAAATGCCCCAGTGAGCCACAAAAAGTTCAGTGAGCCGCAAAAGCCGGGCCTTCATAAAAAGGGCCTGGATTTTCGACCACTGGGGAAATTCCCCGTGCCCTCGCTGCCCATCCCCCCTAAAATACCCGCCATTCCCGATCTGCCCGCCCCGAGGCCGCTTGTTCATGTCCGCCACCGCAACTCCAGCCCGTCCCGCGCCGGATCACCACGCCCAATTCATCGAGCTGCTGCGCACCAGCCTTGAACAAAACGCTTTCATCAAACTGGTACTGGCCAAGTACGTGGGGGACGAAGCGGACCTCCAGCGGCTGATCATCAAGCAGCTGACGGTCAAGGACCAGCCATGCCTGTCCTTCGTCTACCGCTACAAGACCCGCGACATCACCAAGAATTTCCCACTGGCCGAAGGCGTGGACACCATCGCCGCGCTGTTGCCGGCGTCGTTCAAGAACGCGCATTTGCTGGCGGTCACCGACGAGGCGCAGCTGGAGTACAGCAAGAAGGGCAAGAGCTCGCTATTCAAGAGCAAGCCCCAGCAACTGCGGGAAGTGCCGTCTGCCGAGCACAACCGTGAGAAAAATCGCTTCCTCGACCTGAGCCGGCCATTTTTGGCTGACCTGGGCGTGACCAACCACAAGCACGAGCTGATTCCGGCGATGTCGCGCAAGTGGAAGCAAATCAACAAGTTCATCGAGGTCTTCAGCCATGCGCTGACGTCTTCGCCCCTGGCCTTGGACAAACCGGTGCGGGTCTCGGATTTCGGTTCGGGCAAGGGCTACCTGACCTTCGCCATCCATGACTACCTGCGCAACACCTTGCAGGCCGAGGGCGTGGTGACAGGGGTCGAGCTGCGCGAAGACATGGTCAAGCTCTGCAACGAAGCCGCCGCGCGCCTGGAGCACCCGGGCCTGAGCTTCCAGCACGGTGACGTGCGCAGCGTGGCGCCGAGCGCGGTGGATGTGATGATCGCCTTGCACGCCTGCGACATCGCCACCGACTACGCGATCCACATGGGCATTCGCTCGGGCGCCTCGATCATCATGTGCTCGCCGTGCTGCCACAAGCAGATCCGCCTGCAGATCCAGAGCCCGGCGCTGCTCAAGCCGATGCTGCAATACGGCCTGCACCTGGGCCAGCAAGCGGAAATGGTCACTGACAGCTTGCGGGCGCTGTTCCTCGAAGCGTGTGGCTACGAGACCAAGGTGTTCGAGTTCATCTCCCTGGACCACACCAACAAGAACAAGATGATCCTGGCCGTCAAACGCGCCGAACCGGCGGACCCCACCGAGCTGCTGGCAAAAATCGAAGAACTCAAGGCCTTCTACCACATCACCGAGCACTGCCTCGAAACGCTGCTGCGGGCGGATGGTTACCTCGCCTGACAACACTGACCTCCTGTGGGAGCGAGCTTGCTCGCGATGAAACGATAACTCGGTGTGCCTGAAACACCGTATCGCTTGAATCGCGAGCAAGCTCGCTCCCACAAAGGGCAGAGGTGCAGTCCGTCAGGTTATCAGCGCTTATCCCTCACCTACCGACGTACCGGACTACCTTTAATGCGTCCACCCCTCACGCATTCCCAAAGGAGTCCTTCCCATGGCCGCCAAGAAAATCCTGATGCTGGTCGGCGATTACGTCGAAGATTATGAAGTCATGGTGCCGTTCCAGGCCCTGCAGATGATCGGCCACACCGTGCACGCCGTGTGCCCGGACAAAACCGCAGGCCAAACGGTGCGCACGGCGATCCACGATTTCGAAGGCGACCAGACCTACAGCGAAAAACCGGGGCACTTGTTCGCCCTCAACCATGACTTCGCCAACGTCCAGGCGGCCGACTACGACGCGCTGCTGGTGCCGGGTGGCCGGGCGCCGGAATACCTGCGCCTGAACGAAGCCGTCCTGCAACTGGTGCGTGATTTCGATCTGGCGGGCAAGCCGATTGCCGCGGTGTGCCACGGTGCTCAATTGCTGGCGGCGGCGGGCATCCTCGAAGGGCGCGAATGCAGCGCCTACCCAGCGTGCGCTCCGGAAGTCCGGCTGGCGGGCGGGACCTATATGGACATTCCCGTGACCCAAGGCCATGTCCAGGGCAACCTGGCGACCGCACCGGCCTGGCCTGCGCACCCGAACTGGCTGGCGGGATTCCTGACCCTGCTGGGCACGGCCATCACTTTGTAGTAACGGACTGGCGGGACAAGCGCAGCGGGTCTTTACTCTCGGGGCATGTCCTCATTGCCTGGAGAACAATCATGTCCGGATGGTACGAAGTCAGCAAAAGCAGCAGCGGCCAGTTTCGTTTTGTGCTCAAGGCGGCCAACGCCGAGACAATCCTGACCAGCGAGTTGTACACCACCCGCAGTGGCGCCGACGGCGGCATCGCTTCGGTGCAGAAAAACAGCCCGTTGGCCGAACGCTATGAACTCAAGACCACCAAGGACGGCCATCCGTACTTCAACCTCAAGGCCGGCAACCACGAAGTGATTGGCAGCAGTGAGGCGTATTCATCAGATGCAGCCCGGGACAAAGGCATCGCTAGCGTCAAGGCCAATGGACTGACGACGGTCATCAAGGACAAGACGGTGGCTGCGCTCTGAATTCATCTCTATGGGAGCTTGTTCCCGCTCGGCTGTAAATGCTGTAGGAGCTGTCGAGTGCAACGAGGCTGCGATCTTGTCCCAGACAATTGAGTCTCAAGGCGAAAGATCAAAAGATCGCAGGCTTCGCCAGCTCCTACAGAGCCGAGCGGGAGCAAGCTCCCTCGCCACACACGCTGACCTGAAGGGTTGAGCTTAAGGTCAGCCTTGCGAGGCTAAACCTCCACCGGCACCGACAATTTCGGATCGCCCAACGGATGGCTCTTGGCATCGAAGAAGTGCAATTGTACGTCCAGCCCCTCGAACACCTTGGCGTAATGCCGCTTCTGATGCTGGATGAACGCCTGGCTTCGCGGATAGATCGAAACCGCCACGGTTTTCGGGGCGGCCAGGCGCAGGGCATGGACAATGTGCCGATCCTGCTCGCCGAGGGCATGGCCGAACAGGCACAGATTATCGCCATGCTGCAGCAACTGGTCGTAGCAGAACGACAGGTAATCGCTGCTGCGGATGGTCTTGAGCTTGTCGGTGCTGGGACCTTCATTGACGAACAGCGGCACGTCGTCGAGGGTCTTGATCGTGTTGTTGATGGCGAAACTGCCCAGCAAGGTGCCTTCGGTGGACGTGAGCTTGCGCGCCGTGCCGTCCTGGTTGCGCACCAGATGCAGGCCGCCGTGGAGGTACAGCAGGCGTGGTTTGTCCGCGCTCGCCTGGCTCAGGTCGAAATTGTGGTCATCGCCAAAGAACAGATCGCTGAGGGTCTCGGCCCCATGCTGGATCGCCCAGTAATTGAGCAAGTCGTAATTGGTGGTGAACACCGTGCGGTAGCGGCTCAGTTCCTGATTGATTGTCGCAAGGGTCGATGGCTGCACCAGCCGCCACGGGATATGCACCGCGTGCACGGTGTTGATCAGCGCTTCCTTGATTGCGTAGTAGCGGTTACGCGGGGCGGCGGAGCTGACGGCCAGGGCCTTGTTGACCCGACTGGTGGTTTTCAGCGCCCCGAGCACCTGTTCGAAGCTGCGCGTCTGCATCGCGTCGAACACGCTCAGTTCCGACGGGCTCAAGGGTTTTTCCTCGACGGTACGGGCATTTTCGAACAGCGAGTCATAGCCGAAATCGTCCCACACCGCACGGCTGGCGCCATTGCCCAGCAGCAGGCCGCTGAAGGCAGTGTCGGCGCACAAGGCCTCCCAGTCTTCGAGCCGGGTGTCGTATTCCTGGAAATCGGTCATCGCAAGGATCATCTCAAAACGTGGCAAAGGCAGGCCGCGACTTTATCACGACCCAGTCTTGAGCCAGATCAAGATACGTTGTGACTACTCGGTCAATCCTGTACGCCCCTGCCGATTCGGCCTCTTCCAGGAGCGTGACCCCATGAGCAGCACTTTTTTCATTCCCGCCGTGAACATCATGGGTCTGGGTTGCCTCGACGAGGCCATGACCGCTATCCGCAACTACGGCTTTCGCAAGGCGCTGATCGTCACCGACGCAGGGCTGGCCAAGGCCGGCGTCGCCACCAAGGTGGCCGAGTTGTTGGCGCTGCAGGACGTCGACTCGGTGATTTTCGACGGTGCCAAGCCCAACCCGAGCATTGCCAATGTCGAGCTCGGGCTGGGCTTGCTCAAGGAAAGCCAGTGCGATTTCGTCGTGTCCCTGGGCGGCGGTTCACCCCACGATTGCGCCAAGGGCATCGCCCTGTGCGCCACCAACGGCGGACAGATCCGTGACTATGAAGGGGTGGACCGTTCGAGCAAGCCGCAACTGCCGCTGATCGCCATCAACACCACGGCGGGCACCGCCAGCGAGATGACCCGTTTCTGCATCATCACCGACGAGACCCGCCACGTGAAAATGGCGATTGTCGATCGCAACGTGACCCCGCTGATGTCGGTGAATGACCCAGCGTTGATGGTGGCGATGCCCAAGGGCCTGACGGCCGCCACTGGCATGGATGCGCTGACCCATGCGATCGAGGCTTATGTCTCCACCGCCGCCACGCCGATTACCGATGCCTGCGCCCTGAAGGCCATTACCCTGATCAGCAACAACCTGCGCCTGGCCGTGCGCGACGGCACCGATCTGGCGGCGCGGGAAAACATGGCCTATGCGCAATTTCTCGCGGGGATGGCGTTCAACAATGCGTCGTTGGGTTTCGTGCACGCGATGGCGCATCAACTGGGTGGTTTTTACGACTTGCCTCACGGCGTGTGCAATGCCGTGCTGTTGCCCCATGTACAGAGTTTCAACGCCTCGGTGTGCGCCGCTCGCCTGACCGACGTGGCCCATGCCATGGGCGCCGATACACGGGGTTTCAGCCCGGAAGAGGGAGCCCGGAACGCTATTGCGGCGATCCGCAGCCTGGCCCAGGACGTGGACATTCCGGCCGGTTTGCGTGATTTGGGCGTGCGCCTCAACGACGTTCCGGTGCTGGCCGCCAACGCCTTGAAAGACGCGTGTGGCCTGACCAACCCACGGGCGGCGGACCAGCGGCAGGTCGAAGAGATTTTCCGCAGCGCGTTCTAGGCTTTGTATGAAAAGTCGCGCAGGCACTTTTCGTAAAAAGCCTAAGCGACCCGGGGCGGCACGAACCTCACACAGAGCATCGCCGTCGCCCCCAGCAGTGCGCACAACGCCGCCAGCGGCCAGGCTTGCTGGCTCAACAGCAGGCTGGCCATGGCGCCGATCACCGACGCCATCAGTTGATGCAGGAACCCGCTCAATGCCATGGCATAAGCGCCGGCCACCGGTGAGCCTTCATTGGCCAGGGACAGGCTGATGGGGTAGATCAACGACTGGCCGAACACCGCGAAGCAGTAAGGCAGCCAGAAGAGCAACGCGATACCGCTCAGGGTGAGGCTGCCTGCCAGCATGGTCATGCTGCCGCCGAGCACCAGCGCGATGCCCCAGCCCATCATTCGCCGTTGACCGGTGCGCAGCACAAAGGCATTCACCGCCAGTGCCCCGAGCAGGTACGCGGCACTGATCGGCCAGCCCAGCAAGCCGTATTCAATGGCCGACCAGTGGAAGCTCTCCTGCAGGATCAGCGGCGCGGCGGTATTGAAGGCGACGATCACGCCGTAACCCAGCCCACCGGCCAAGGCCGGCAGCAGGAACGCCCGCTGCCGGAATATCTGCCCGTAGATACCCCACGCAGATTGCCCGTTGCTGGCCTGTATCAGCACCGGGAAACGGGCCCTGGACACCGCCGCTGCCATGGCCAGGCTGACGGCGCCCAATCCCTGGAAAATCGCCTCCCAGCCGAAAGCCGCCTGGATCAGCGAGCCCAGGTACTGGCCAATACCGAGGGCAATCACAAAGGCGATCGATATCCAGGACAGGGCCTTGGCCAGCAGGTCACCGCTGAAGCTGTCACGAATCAGGACCCGCGCCATCACCGAGATACCGCTGGCGCCGATGCCCTGGATCAACCGAAGCGTCAGGAACGCCTCGATTGTCGTGCCCAGCGGCAAGGCCAGGTTGCCCAGGCCGTACAACCCCAAAGCCACCAGCAAGACCGGCTTGCGCCCCAGGCGCTGGCTCAGGCTGCCCCACAGCAACATGGGCAGCGCCATGCCGATCAAGTACACCGACAGGCCCCATGACACCCGGGACGCGTCGGCACCGATATCCCGGGCGATATCCGGCAGGGCGGGCAAATAGATGCTCATGCCCAGTTGTGCCAGGAAGACGGTGGTGCAAGTGACGATCAGGGTTGTACGGTTCTTCATCAAGCGTCCTGTCTCAGGGGCGGAGGTCACGCCCGTGGGTCAGCAGCAGTTCGGTGATCTTTTCGCAAAACGAGCGAATCACGTCAGGCTCCATGTCGGCGCGCAGGGTAATGCGAATGGCGGCCTTGCCTTGCGGCACCACGGGAAAAAACACCGCCGAGGTGAAATACCCCAGTTCGGCCAATTCGATCGCCAGGCTGTTGGCCAGGGATGCTTCACCGCAAGGCACCATACGGATCGCCATGGGAGTGCCGCGCTGTCCGGTCCGCACGAGGCTGTCGAAGAGGCGGATATTAGCCTGCAAACGCGCCTGCAAGGCGCTGAATTCCAGACTGCGGTGCAGGCGGATCGAAGCCATGCCGGCACCGATGGCCGCTGCGTTCAGGCTCTGGGACCAATTGCTCGGTCCACCGTAACGCTGCACCAGCGCCTTGTGCCGTTCACTGCCAAACATGACCAGCCCGCCACTGGCGCCGAATGACTTGGCCAGCGAGGCGACGACCAGGGTGCGCTCGTCCACCGCCGGGATGCGCGAACGGACAAGGCCGGCGCCGGATTCCCCGACCGCAGACAGGGCGTGGGAATCGTCCAGGTAAAGAAACAGGCCATAGCGCTGCTTGAGGTACATCAGGCTGTCCAGGTCCGCCATCCCGCCCATGCTGTAGGCGCCGTCGGCTACATACGCCACCTCGCGCTGGCGTTTGCACACGTCCTCGATGAAATCCATGTCGTTGTGCGGGCAGGTGATGACCTGGGTTTCGTCGGCGCAGGCGGCCTTGCTGTGGTTCATCGAATAATGGGCCTGTTTGTCGAACACCATGACGGGCGCCCGATTTTGCGTGAATGCGCCGCTGGCCAGCAGCGGCAGGATCCCGGCGCTCGCCGCACTGCAAGACAGGGCGCTGAGGCAACTGGCGCCAAACAGCTCCGATAACTGGGTTTCGTACTGGTCCAGGATCGCCAGCTTGCAGCGATTCCTTGAATTGGCGACCCGTAGGGTCCCGGCTTCCCACAGGGCGGTCATGGCGCCGTCCAGCAGCGCGGGGTGATAGTCCAGGCCCAGGTAGGACGTGGTGCAGAAGTGATGAAAGGTCCGACCGTATTGGTCGACCAGGACGTTGGGTGTCCTGACCTCGACATTCAGGCCTGAGACTTTCCCGGCTTCGGTGCTCTGCCAATCCCGGTCTGCGAGGGAAATGAGCTTGCGGTAGTTGGTGAAGTAATGAGGTGATTGAGCCGTCTGGTTCATGGTGCGAGTACATTCCTTGGTGGAGGGTGCTGTCCGTGGGGTGTTTCGATTGCGGCGTGTTTCCAGACTTTACAGATTGTTGTGCAGGGCTTTGAATCGGCTGTTTCCGGCGTGCTTGCGTGTCACTGGAGATTTCTGCGTAGGACTTTGCCTAGTGGCCTGTACGGTTAATTTGAGTGCACGAATTAGCCACACAGGCCACTAGGACCTTGGACGGGGAATCCATCGGTGATGTCGGAGCCTGGGAGCATCCTCGGTTTGCCCCAAGCCCGCTGGGTTATCACTCTTTTCGGAAGGTAGCTTGCTGATGCTCTCAGGTCTCAATCATCTGACCCTTGCGGTCACCGATCTGGATCGCAGTGTGGCTTTTTATGGCGAGCTCTTGCAGCTGCGTCTTGAGGCCAAATGGAACAGCGGGGCGTATTTGTCGCTGCCGGGGTTGTGGTTGTGCCTGTCTCTCGACCCGTTACGCGGGCCCGAGCCGGCGGCGGACTACACCCATTACGCGTTCAGCATCGGCGCCGACCATCTCCCGCTGCTGGTGGCGCGGCTGAACGCGGCCCAGGTGTCGTCGTGGCGAGACAACCGCAGCGAGGGGGATTCGTTCTACTTTCTCGACCCCGACGGGCACAAGCTGGAGGTCCATGTGGGCGACCTCGCGTCGCGGTTGAAGGCTTGTCGGCAGGCACCGTATGCCGGCATGGTGTTTTTTACGGAGTCGTGATGGGGCGTGGCGAGTCGAGTGAGTGGCCTACCAGGCGTTGGGCGGCAGCCGTCGCGTATGGAACAGTCGCAGGATTTGCACGCGCCCGTGGCGAACGCGATAGGGAATCAGGTACGGACGGTCGGGGACAACCCATTCACGGGTTCCCGCCAGGCGGCCTTCACGACCGGACGCTGGGAATTGGGCGAGTTGCTCGACGCTCGTGAGGATTGCCTTGATGAAGTGCGCCGCTGCTTTTGGATTGTCCAACGCAATATAAGCGGCTTCGTCGTCCAGATTCTTGAGGGCAGTACGCAGCCACTCAACCTGCATTGTTCATCCATTTTTCGGCAATCGCGTCGACATCCTCGGGGCTGGCGAAATCACCCGCATCTGCCTCATGCAAGGCTTCTTGGATTTCCTTGATCTGCCAGGCTTCACGGGCCAGGTATTCGCGTAGCGCATCGACTGCCAGGAATGACTTGCTGCGCCCGGTAGCCTTGGCCAATACCGCTAGGGTTTCGGCGACTTCATCGGGCAATCGCAATGACATGATGGACATGATGGTCTCGATGTAGTGGTTTGTAATACAACATACTACACGTCCTTAGAGAGTCGCCAGCCCCGTTGGTCTTCATCGTCTGTGTGAATGTTCGTCTCGATATCGACGCTCATCCCCTACGGTTGATTGCCTGCGCTATCCTCATCGGTATTGGCCGCGTCGGTCTCGCTGGTTGTGTCGGCGTCACGAACTGACCATCCCCCGCTTCGCTCACCGCTGCATTACCCGGATGACCTCCAGCCCCATGGACACTTCAAGTTCCGCGCCGCTGGCCAGCTACATCGACCTTCTGCTGGACGCCGTGTGTGCCGTCGACGGTCAAGGGCGTTTCGTGTTTGTCAGTGCCGCCTGCGAGCGTATTTTCGGCTACACCCCGCAGGAGCTGATCGGCCAGCCGATGATCGATCTGGTGCACCCTGCCGACCGCCAGCGGACCCTCGAGGCGGCGCGGGAAATCATGGGGGGCGAGCCCAAGCTCAATTTCGAGAACCGCTACCTGCGCAAGGACGGGCGGGTGGTGCACATCCTGTGGTCGGCGCGCTGGTCGCCGGTGGACCAACTGCGCATTGCCGTGGCCCGGGACATCACTGAACGCAAGCAGGCCGAGTCCCGGCAAGCGGCGTTGTATGCGATTTCCGAAGCGGCCCATGCCGCGGCTGACTTGCTGGCGCTGTTCAAGCGCATCCACCTGATTATTGGCGAGTGGCTGCCGGCGCTGAATTTCTCGGTGGCGCTGTATGACGAACAATGCTCACAGTTGAATTTCCCCTATCACGTCGATGACCGGGAAGGGCAGCCCGAATTGCCGGGCACGGTCACCGGGCGTTTGTGCGCCGAGGTGATTCGCAGTGGCCAGCCGATCCTCCTGACGCCCGGTGGCAGCTCGTTGCCTGCGGGGTTCGACGACCTGATGGCGCAACCGGACGCGCCATGCTGGCTGGGCGTGCCGCTGAACGCCCAGAGCGGCACGATTGGCGCGCTGATCGTCAAGAGTGCGCCGGACAACGAACGCTACACCGAACAGGACAAGGAGCTGTTGCAATACGTTTGCGCACAAATCACCGTCGCCATCGAGCGCAAGCAGTTGCACGCCCGGTTGCAGCACATGGCTCAGTACGATCAGTTGACCCAGGTGCCCAACCGCGAATTGCTCCGTGAGCGGTTCAAGTGCGCAGTGGCGGCCGCTCGTGCTGCGTCTGGGCGCATGGCCTTGCTGTATATCGACCTGGATCGTTTCAAGCAGGTCAACGACACCTATGGCCACGGCGTGGGCGACATGCTGCTGCAAGCGGTGGCCAGTCGCCTGAAGGGCTGTATCCGCGACACCGACACCGTGGCGCGTATTGGTGGAGATGAATTCGTGGTCCTGCTGCACAGCATCCAGACCTTGGAGGATGCCCATCGCGTGCAGGACAAAATCCATCATGCACTGGCCCAGCCGCTGCGTCTGGACGGGCATTGCTTGAGCATCGAACCGAGCATCGGCGTGGCCTGCTTTCCCGACCATGGCACTGAAGACATCGCACTGTTCCGCCACGCCGACGAGGCGATGTACGCCGCCAAACGCCACAATCACCGGGCGTTCGGCATCTGAAAACGCGTCACCGTTCGTCGTGGCGCCCGCAGCTTTCTCAAACCTTCAGCCCGCATCCCATTCGAATATAGGGCAGGGCTCGCGCGCCCGGCATTCACGAATACGGAGGGCTGAACCATGCCTGGTTCAAGCAGTATTTATCCGACAAACAGTGCCCATGATCGAACGAAGGTGTCCGAAGCAGGTCGCAAAAGTGGGAGAACCACCATCACGACCGTCGATAGAAGCCCGTCGAAAGCCGAAATTGGCCGAAAGCCGGGTCGGAAGTGTCGCTGAATATTCTGGGTTGGTTCTGATTCAAGGTGGATAACCCACCAGAACTTTTATCAGAGGAGGGCGCGATCATGAGCCGTATGGCCAGTTTATTTCGCACCACCAGTCTCGTCGTGCTGATGGGCCTGGGTGCCAACAGTGCCTGGGCCCAATCGCCTGTCGAATTCATCAACGATGCGTCTGCCAAAGGCATGGCCGACATCGAGGCCAGTCGCATGGCCCATGGGAAAGCCGAATCCAGGGAGGTCAAGGACTACACCATCATGGTGATCAACGACCGCACCACCGCCAATCAACACCTGGCGAAGATCGCCAAGAAGCTCGACTTGCCTGTCGCCCCCCGGGAAGAAGTGGCTGACAAGGCCAAGACGCTGATCCCGCAGGTACAGGAAGGCGAGTCGTTCGAGGCCGCGTATGCTGCCAGCCAGATCAAGGCGACCGAGGAGGCCATCGCGCAGATCCAGCAGCAAGCCCAGACCACCGAAGTGCCGGAAATCAAGGCTTTCGCCGACGAAACCCTGCCTAAATTGCAGACCCATCTCGAAATGGCCAGGGCGCTGCAGGCCAGCCGTTGACCTGCCGCGTCCGGTTTTACATTCAGGACCGGGACGTCAGCGTCCCGGCAGATTTTGCCCGCCGAAAAGGAGAACCTCGATGTCCACACGCCGAGAACCCAACCAATACGCGATGCAGAACCCGCTGACCCAATATCCTCGCCCGGAATTTCCCGACCAACCGCAATCGCCGCCTGGCATCGATCAGGACATGCTGCCGCAACCCGATCATGGCGAAAAAAGTTACCAAGGTTTCGGCCGCCTGGAGGGGCGCAAGGCGCTGGTCACCGGTGGTGACTCGGGGATTGGTCGCGCCGCGGCGATCGCCTACGCCCGGGAAGGTGCCGATGTGGCGATCAACTATCTACCCAGCGAAGAGCGCGACGCCCGGCAAGTCATTGAGTTGATCGAAGCCGAGGGCCGCAAGGCGATTGCGATTCCTGGCGACCTCAAGGACGAAGCGTTCTGTGTGCAAATGGTCAAGATGGCGCAACAACAGCTCGACGGGCTGGATATCCTCGTAAACGTTGCCGGTAAGCAGGAAGCGCAAAAAGACATTGCCGACATCACCACTGCGCAGTTTGACGACACCATGAAGACCAACATCTATGCGATGTTCTGGATCTGCAAGGCTGCGGTGCCGCTGATGCCGGCGGGAGCGACCATTATCAATACCGCCTCGATCCAATCCTACGACCCGTCCGCGACCTTGCTGGATTATGCCACCACCAAAGCGGCCATCGTAGCGTTTACCAAGGCGCTGGCTGGACAGGTCATTGGCAAGGGCATCCGGGTCAATGCCGTGGCACCGGGGCCGATCTGGACCGTGCTGCAACCGAGCGGCGGTCAACCTCGGGAAAAGATTCCCACCTTTGGCTCCCAGGTACCGATGAAGCGCCCGGGCCAACCGGCCGAGTGCGCGCCGCTCTATGTCCTGCTGGCATCGCAGGAGTCGAGTTACATCACCGGGGAAGTATTTGGCGTGACGGGCGGTAACCCGCTGCCTTGATACCTGACAGATGCGCGAGTGGTTGGCGCCACTCGCGCATAGGCATCAGCACTGGTTCAGGTCGATCTTGTTCTTTTGTTCCACGCCATCAAGGCCCTTGGCTTCGTCCTTGCCCATGTCTTGATAGCGCTTGCGCAGCGCTTCAAGTTGCTTGAGGTCTAGCGACTCGAGGCCGAGCATTGCGTTCTGTGCGTCCTTGGACGCCCGCAGCAATTCATCTACTTTCAAATGCAAGATGTCCGTATCGCGGTTCTGGGTGTTCTGGATCAGGAACACCATCAGGAAGGTGATGATGGTGGTCGAGGTGTTGATGATGAGTTGCCAGGTGTCGTTGAAGCCGAAGAAAGGTCCGCTGGCGGCCCAGATCGACAACAACACGATGGCGCCTAGAAAGGTTTTGGGGCTCCCCGCCCAAAGGGATAGTTTTTGCGCGACTTTTGCGAACGTCATTGCCGTGTTTCCTTATTGGATGCACCTGTCTGGTCTGACAGCAACGAGTCGGCGAAAATTCTACTCACATTTCAGCCGGTCCCCCCTCGTTCATCGTCCGGCACGATGACAGTCGCAACCAGTGCTCCTGCCGCAGGTCCCCCTGAAAACCCTCATCAATCCAATTTTATTTTGAGGCAGCTCACTATACCGGACAGGTTGTTCCCGAAAGATTCGAAGAACGGTATGAGTCCATGCGGCATCGCCTGATAGATTTCCATCCCGTGATAAAAGCGCCGCAGATAACGAGGCTTCACCGGTAGCCCCATATGAAAAATCGCCTGGGTTATGAACTGCTTTGGGACATTGTTGTAGGTCGCCTTGCAGTTAATGTAATAGGCGCTCAATCCACAGCGCTTGGCGAATTCAGCAACGCTGTCCAAGATGTCCCGCACCCGTTCTTCAGATTGCAGCAAGCGGCCGCCGCCCTCGACGCCGTCAAGCAATAGCCCGGGCACACCTTTGACATCTGCCACGGCAATCAGATTGATACGGCCAATGCGCCGCCCTTGATACCAGACATACAGGCGACATAAATTCGGCTCAACCAAATATCCTGGGGCATTGTTGACAGCGTAGTCACCGATACCGGTACAGGAATAAAACTCGTCGGAGCGACTGTAGTCCTGCCATGGGTTTCTGTTCCAGGTACTAATGAAGCCCCGCTGCCTTGATTGACGTTCCCTTAAACCCTCCCAATCCTTATCGTCGAGATAGGTTCTGATACTTGTTATATTTTCAGGCTCTGCCGATCCAACGCTGTCTCTGGGGAAGGCTACATCTATCATTGACCGCAAGCGGGTTTCGGTGTACTCGGCGTGTCGGTCGAACAATGATTTGTTCCGGTGCACCAAGGTTTGCCGGGCGCCTTTGTCGTAGGTCGCTTCTATAGCCTGTCCTATCAGCGCCCTGAAACGGGCAATACCCATTTCCCCGCCCCAATAGTTGAACGGTAAAAACCAGGCGCCGGCATAAGAATCGGTGATGTGCGCGCGCGCATTGGCGAAAGCGTGTTGCTGTTCGAACCACTTATTGAAATCGTCAATCGCCAACTGATACCGCATATTCTCGATTGTTCGAGAGTCCATGAAGTTTATATTGGAAATGATCGCAGAGATTAACCCTCCATCGAATACCCGGGGTGCATCGATATGCGAGGTCAGACTCGCGGCATCCAATTGATCGAGCGAAGCGGCGATGGTACGCACCACCCCGACCTCCGGCAAACCATTGACCAACAGATAATGGAAGTAGTCGACGTTGTTGTCTGACAGCGCATCAAGACGGTTGTGTACTGTCTGAATGCTATGGTGTTCAAATACCACATCAGCATTTTCCAGCAACGCAACGGCACCAAAACTGCCATAACGAGCGTGCACGGCGCAAATCAATGCCACCAGCGCATCCAGGTCCGTGGCAGGCAAGTGCCGATAGTAGTTCTTGATATGAATGAGCAAAGGGGCGCAGCAAGGGCCTAATGCATCCTTGTGGCGTAGCACGCAGTCCATGGCGGCCTGATAATAAGCCACGCCTACGGCCTCAAGGATCGACTCCAGATCATCGCACGAGGCAGAGTCGGATGTGCCGATCAGGTAGGACAGGCCGCGTGCAGATTGATCCTTGATGGCCAACAGGAATTCTACGAACGCCTGCATATCCAAGTGACGCTTGAGCAGTGGGATCTTTTCTATCAGATACGCCGCGACAAAGGCGCTGTTGCGTTCCAACTCAAGAATGCCGGGCAAGAACCACGTCCATTCCTCATCGCTGAGTTCAAGTATATGGACATGATATTTAAGTACATTGTTGACCAGCGCATCATCGCAGGCAGCAATCCTTGACAGTAATTCACCTACCGCCGTCGCAAGCTCGGCGTCATGTAACTGCTCAAGGCAGTTGATTGAAACTTCATAAGCGTCGATGTAAGTAGCCAGTACTTCACGCATACGCATTTCCCCTCATACCAACCGGTGATGGTTGCAAAAGCTTTGATGATCAGCCTCTCGGCCTGTCTCGACAGGCGTGATGAATGTGGCGACTAGTCGTGTGTAGGGCTTGCGCTCAGTAACGGGCTGTTGGGTTTGGTGACCCGTACCAGCCGTACCATCAGCATCAGCAGCGAAAGGAGATGGCTGAGAATCAATGCCACCCATAGGCCGACTACGCCTTGATCCATGTTGAACGCCAAGTGATATCCACCGGCCACGCCGATCAACCAGGCGGTAATGATATTGATAAGGAAGGGCACCTTGGTATCTTCCAAACCCTTCAATGCGCCCAGCAGCATGACCTGGACGCACTCAACGACGATGCTCAGCGTCGCCAGGCAAACAATCAGGTTGAACTGGGTTAGAAGATCAGAGTTCGAGGGGGCTTTGACGTCGAAGAACATGGATGCGACCAACGTGGAGTCGAAAAATACGATAAAGGCAAAAGGCAACAAGACCAGTATGCCGACCATGGATGCCACCGCCGTCAGTTTCCGCACCTTGTGCACGTTATCCAATGCATGCTCTTGAGCGACACGAATGGCAATGGCTTCACGAACCCCTTCAACCAGCATGTATATTGGAAAGATATAGGAGAACACCAGTTGCGCCGCTGCCAGCTCCAACGTGCCCACGTTCTCTGTAAAGAACATAAGGACGATGAACATCAGTGAAATGACCAAGCTATTGGCGGAGAGTGGCAACCCCATCGCCAGGTATTTTTTAATCAGGGAAAGTTTAGGTGCCGCCCAGCCCGTGAAGATTGCGTATGCCTTGGCGGATCTGCGATTGCTCAGGGAGTAGAGCCCGATCTCCGCAGCCAGCATTCCCCAGCTTACCAAGGAGGTCGAAAGTCCCGCACCGTATGCACCCAGCCGCGGAAAACCGAACTCACCGAGAATCAGTGCGTAGGAAATCACCGCTTTAAATACGCTGGCAAACAGCGTGATATAGAAAATGGACGAAAAGTCGGAAACCGCCGCTGAGTGGTCCCGCAGGACGCAAAACAACGCTAACGGCAAGATTGAGTAGACCGCGCCTTGTGCGTATTGATCAGCCTGGAAAGACACCGCTGGGTCTATATTGAAGGCAAGCAGCAAACTGCCAAGGTTCAAGGTCAGCAGAACGACTGGCAGGCTAAGTAGAACGCACATGTAGAAACCATGTTGCACATGCACTTCCACGGCCCGTTTGTTCTGGATTGCGTCGTACTTGGCTGAAAAAACCGCAACCATGCCAATGACGCACAAGCAAATGACATTGGCGGCGTCGAAAACAATGCGAGCACCTAAACCATAGCCAGCGATTTCATCCGCACGAAAACGGCCCATGAATACGGAGTCAACGAATGCCATCATGCTCTCAATCAGATAGACGATTGAAAGTGGTACCGCAATTTTGATGATGCGCCGACTCTCTGCAACCCACTGCATATCCTGCATCCTTCATTCAAATCACCACAGACGAGAAGATATAAATGCTTGCAAGCTATTTAAATTGTCTCGCGCTGAGCTGAACAAACCGAGCTTCCGATAATTGGTGGAGGAGAGTGAGACTCGAACTCACGACCACCAACTTAAGTAGTTGGCGCCCAAGCCACCGGGCGTTCTCCCCCGTTACATGCCTTGCCTCTCGAACGCGAAGCAACCGCGACCGAATAAAAAATGGTGGAGGAGAGTGAGACTCGAACTCACGACTACCAACTTAAATAGTTGGCGCCCAAGCCACCGGGCGTTCTCCCCCATTACATGAGGTGTGTGTCGGCCGCGAATGACGACGACCGAAAAAAAGCGGTGGAGGAGAGTAATCCCAATTCACTCCACCCATTTAAGTCGCTTAAGTCCGCTGAAGATGTTGTTGCGTTATAGCGTTATTCACGCCACTCAGTCTTTCAGTACTGCGGCGTGGAATGAAACAGCGCTGGCACGTTGTGCATGCTTGGCCATATCCAGGTTCCGGTTGTAAAGATGTTCGTCTGTCCCATGCTTGAGATAGTGCATGACCGAGCTGATTGCCACGCCCGCCATCTCATCCCACACGGCAGCAGTCGACGCCCCTATGTAGGGGGTGCAGATGAAACGGTCATCAGGCAGCTCAAGCATGGCGATCGGCATATTGATCGCCTCGCCATTCTTGATGAGTGGTGGCATATCCCAGTTCTTGTCGTCGAATGCGGCCCCTGCAATTTTCTGCTCGAGCAGGGCCTTGTAGAGCGCCCGGCCATCAACCAACGAGGCCTCTGATGTATTGATCAGAATGGCGGAGGATTTCATCAGGGCAATTTCCTGCTCTCCAATGAGGCCCAAGGTGGAGTCGTTGTACGGACAGGCCAGAATCACAACGTCACTACTCTCCAGCAGGGAGGTCATCGACAAGCGTTGGGCCTGGGTGTCGCGTTCTATGTCGGGCTTCTGCGAGTTAGCGGTGTAGACGATCCTGGACTTGAACGCATCGTGCATCATCCGGGCAACCCGGGAGCCGACCCTGCCCAAACCGATGAAGCCGATCACCGCATCCTTGAGAAGGGGAGTATCCATTTCATGCAGGCGACCTTTTTTCTGCTCGGTGTGGAAGTAGATCAATTTTCTTCTTAGCCCGATAACCAATCCCATGAGGAACTCGCCCATGGCTTCGTACATCACTTTCAAGTCTGGCGTATTGGTAACCGAGATACCCAGGCGGTCAGCTGCTTCAATATCGACCAAGTGCTCGGCCCCCGTAGCCAGGCATGCCACGAGCTGCAATTGGCCAGCGTGCTGCAGAATCTCTTCGGTCAATATTTCCTCACCGGCTTGAATGTAAACATGTGCCTCGGTGATTGCAGAGATAATCCGCGCCTGATCAGGAAATGATTCATGGATCAAGTTTACGTCGTAATGCGTTGAATTAAATTTACAGATTTGGTTTTGATCCAGGCGATCAGCTCCGGAAATAACTACTTTGATGCGCTCTGACACGGCAATATCCTAGGATGTAGCGTTGCGAAAATGGTTTTTAATATGAATATAACGTATGTTCAAGTGGCTGCAGAGAAGGGTGTCAACATGAAATATATCCTTTTGGATCTGGCGTGTACTACGCCAAAGAGTAGTCAGTGATCGTTGTTTCGTGGGTAAGATTTTCAGTGCCTTGAAAATGCGTTGCCATATAAAATGATAGTTTGCTTCGGGTGTCAAATTTCCCTTTGTAAGTTTTTAAGGCTTGATGGGGTTACTCGTCGGTGGGCGTTTGTTTGTACGTTGTTGATGGTAAGTTTCGCGGATGAGCGTTATCTGCCTGAATAATAGTTTTGTTTGTTCTGATTGTGTTGGAGTCCTGTGTTGCCTTGTTTTTCAATGTCCAACAAGTTGTTTCTCAGGAGCGGTTGTTCTGCCACGACTGAGCCAATGACGGAGAAAGGAAGTGGCATTATTTCAAACCGCAAACCTTAATGATTGCGATGTGGCGCTTGATCGGTGCCGTACGTGACACATTGGGACCAGCCGTCGGCGATTGCGCCTGTCGGGTGCGACGGCAACGAGGCGGTGAAACAGCAAGTCGCAAACATCCGCCGTCATTCATCGCCCGGCACGATGGTCATTCGCAACCATTGGGTCTCTTGCAGGTCACTCCTGAAAGTCCTCATGATTGGAGTACACCATGAATTTCATCCGCACCTTCTGCCTCGCCTGCTGCCTGTTTGCCTTGCACGGCTGCTTCGACAACTCGGATAACGAGACCAAGGACAATACTGACGGCACCAAGTCTTCGGTGCAGATGCAGGAGTCCAAGTCTGAAGATAAATAGATGTCATAGCCCTGGCGTGGCTAAGAAAAACTGTGGGAGCGAGCTTGCTCGCGAATGCGTCGGGTCAGCCAAGATCAATGTTGAATGACACACCACTTTCGCGAGCAAGCCCGCTCCCTCAGGGGATTTGCGGTGAATGCGTTACCTGAGAACAACTCGGAAAAATGTGGGAGCAAGCTTGCTCGCGATGGCGTTTGATGTTCATCCCACGATCACCGCGTTGGTTTATCCACAGCAACTATGACTGCTGTACAAACGTCAGCCGTACCGCAAACCCAATCAAAAGACTCCCAAACAACCACTGCTGCACGCGCTGGGCCGAAGGCGAGCGCTGAAGCCAGCGGCCGAGTGCCACGCCGACCAACGCGTAGGCGCAGTCGAACAGCAGGCCGACGCCGACCAGCACCACGCCCAGGATCGCGAACTGCCCCAGCACCGACCCGGCCTGTGGATCAATGAATTGCGGTAACAACACCGAGCAAAACAGCAAGGCCTTGGGATTGAGCAGGTTCGTCAGCAGCCCGCGTTGAATGGCCTCGTAATAATGCCGTTTCCCAACCTCGACAGTGGCGCCTTCAAAATTCGGCAGCAACGTGGTCCGCAGGCATTGAAAGCCAATCCATAACAGGTAGGCAGCACCGGCCAGGCGGACAACATCGAAGGTCCATGGCGCGGTCTTGAACAAGGCCGAAAGCCCTAATGCCGCCAACGCAACATGACACCCACGAGCAACTCCCAGGCCCACCGCCGTCGCCAACGCCGCGCCCCTGCCCTGACGGGCACCGGTTTGCAGCAGCAGGATCATGTCCGGCCCGGGCAACAGATACGCCACCGTCAACGCCATCAAAAACAACCCGAGCCCTGCCATGCCACCCCCCTTTTTATCAACGATTCGCAAGTGCCAAGTCTATGGCTGACGGGCAGGGCAGGTGGTTGCGAAGACAGCTTCTAAAGCGTCTGAAATTGGCATAATCTGCCAAGCATCTGCGTCATACAATCGGAAAATGCCAAGTCATGAAACTGGACGCCTTCGACCGCAAAATCCTCGTCGCACTGCAACGCGACGGCCGCCTGAGCAACGTGCAACTGGCTGAAGAAATCGGCCTGTCCCCGTCACCCTGCCTGCGCCGCGTGCGGATGCTCGAAGAGGCGGGGGTGATTCGTGGTTACCAAGCCGTCCTGGACCGCGACGAAGTGGGCCTCGGGCTAACGATCTTCGTCGGCGTCAAGGTCGAACGGCACAACGACGAGCGAGCCGAAGCATTTCGCCAGGCAGTGACGGCATTGCCCGAAGTGATTTCGGCGTTCCTGGTATCGGGCGAGTCGGATTTTCTATTGCAAGTCGTGGTGCCGGACTTGCGGGCTTATGACCGTTTTGTCACAGGGCAGTTGTTGAAATTGCCCGGGATCAGCGACATCCGGAGTAACTTTGCGATTAATACGGTGAAAACGCCGGGGGAGTTGCCGTTGGGGCATTTGCCGGGGAGCTGAGCAATGGATGACACAAATTAAATACAAAAAGCCCCGCTGCGAAAAACGCCGGGGCTTTTTGTTTTGCCGTCAGGTGGGAATCGTGCTGCTCCCATTCTCAAACGGACTGTCCGCCTATTGCTTCTCCTCTTTTTTTCTAACTTCAACTTCCGTTCTTGGCGTAATGACTTTCACAACGTCATCAATCACCGCCTTGCTCATTTCCAACAAAAAATGCGCAGCCCAGGCGTAGCGGTCGGTGCTCTTTTCAAACGCCGCGTCTTCGGCAAGCCGGTGAGCGAGATGCAAAAGATCCGACGCCCGTTCCAATGCTTCTTGGATGGGTACGCCGCCGTTGACACGGAACAGTGCTCGATCAGCGGAATAGTTGAAGGGGGTGTAGCCGATGGTTTTGAGGGTTGTGTCTTCATTCATGGCCTGCCACCGTTGATCGAGAAACAATAGGTTCGAGGCCTGAGCTTTGGCTGGTTTGAAAATGATTTGATTTGCTGCGAGGTACGCATTGTCTAGCTCCCGTGAAGCGAGGTTGCGTGACTCACGGGTTTCCAAGCCCGATCGCTGATTTGCAGCGACGTCTGGGAGAGTAGCCATCGAAGGGCAAGGGCAACAAGACGAAAACTCGCCGAAAAGCAAAGTAAGCGCACCCCCTACGCAGTTTTCGGATTTTGCCTACAAATCTCCCCTGGGGCCATGCCATACGTGGCGAGGGAGCTTGCTCCCGCTGGGCTGCGCAGCAGCCCTCTCGTGAGCGCTTCGCACTCAAGCGGGAGCAAGCTCCCTCGCCACGGGACTCATTTTTCTCAGGGTTATTTCCGGGATTGGCTCTACCTAAAAACAAGGGCCAACAAACCGATCAGTTGACCGAAAAGCAGTTGATTCTCTGTCGTACACAGGTCTCTGATCTTGCCTACAAACTAAGAGGCAGCCGCCCGCTATCCACAACTGCTCAGATAGGAAATAGTACTCCACGAACGAACATACGATTGGCAGTGAGCGGTTGACGTCCGATGGATTTTGCCGGCTTCGCGGTAAGCGACGCTTAGGACGATGGCTTAAACCCTGGAAGAATGATCGATGCTTCAGAATGACCGCGATAATTTAGAGCTCGATAAACTTTTGATCGAAACCCGAAAGTTGTTGGCTGAGACTCGCAAGCTTACGGCCGAAGAAACGAAGCTGAAGAGCGAAGCCTTCTGGTGCCCATACGCAGTAGGGGCAGGGGTAGCGACCGCCATTGTCGCTGTTGCGGGTTTTGGGATTAAAATCTGAGCGCTGGTTCGCCACAATGAGCCAATACTCTCCCTGCATTCGGGTACTTGAGCTCTGCAAGCACGCGGCTCACATTGTTCGAAAGGGTTCACAGACTCAGCAAGGCCCGCGGCCTCAGAGGAGAAAGAAACATGCCTACACCTCGTAGTTATCGAGCAAGCATCGAGCAATTGCATCAAGAAGTAGAGGCGTTAGCTGAGGAGATGAGACGCCCGGCGCCGACCACAGTCCGCGTTACGTTGTTGCCATTCAGCATCGGTGTTACGTTCGCCCTGACTCTGTTTGCCGTTGTCGTTTTTGTCGCAAAACATGTTTGATTGTCTGTCGCTCAGATACTTTTCGGCATAGCCTATTCGATTGGGTCGGCACGCTTGCCGCCCTGGATCCTCGGCGCGACCGTCGGGGACGCAAACCCCACAAAACCCCAGACCAAAAAAAACCGGCCACCAAGAGCCGGTTTTTTTAATCCCCCGTCAAAAACGCACAACACGGGACCAAAATTCGATTGGAGCGGGTGAAGGGAATCGAACCCTCGTTATCAGCTTGGGAAGCTGGAGTAATGCCATTATACGACACCCGCTCAGAGCGGCTGACTTTGTACCAGATGTGGACACGGATTTGAAGTATTTCTTCACACAGCGTGCGACTAGTCGTCTACGCGAGCCTCAAACCAGAGCGGTCGTTGGCGGGCAAGCCCCTGCGCTGAAGGGGGAAAGGGGCTTGCTCGCCAGGACTCGGTTTCAGATGGCCAGTGCATGGTAGCCCTGCACGTAGCTGTAGCGCGGTCGGCTTTCGTGGGGTTCCGGTGTGAGGAAACCCATCAGGGCGTTGCGGCTGTCGCGGCAGGCGGCTTTGTGTTCCATGTCCAGGAAGTGCCCGGTGGCTTGCAGCGTGCTGAAGGTGCTGTGCTCGACGTGGTTGGCGAACAGCCTGGCGTCGTCGGCCGAGGTGTATTCATCCCATTCGCCGTTCAGGAACAGCACCGGCACGTTGATTTTCTTGGCCGCGTTGACATAGCACTGTTGGTCGCTGTGGAGCACATCGGTGATGTGGAAGTGCATCTGCCCGTACTCGTGCTCGGCCAGGCTGCTGACATGGCGATAGTTGAAGCGCTTGAACAGCGGCGGCAGATGCTTGCCGATGGTGCTGTTGACCAAGTGACCGACACGGTCTCCGTCCAGGCTGCTTAGGTAGTCCACACCACGCTCTAGATAGTCGCGCATCGGCGCATTGAGCACTGGCGAGAACGAGCTGATCACCGCTTTTTCGATGCGCCGTGGCCGTTGGGCCAGGGCGCTCAGCGTGGCGGCGCCGCCCCAGGAAAACGACAGCACGTGCTCGGCGGCGAAGTGGTCGATCAGTTCCAGGAGGATCTGCCCTTCGATCTCCTTCGTCAGCATTCTCTCGTGCCGATTGTGGGCCTTGGACTTGCCCGCGTAGGGCTGGTCGTACAGCACGACGTTGAATTGCGGGTAGAGGTTTTTGGCGGTCTGTGCAAACGACGCGGTGGTGGCCATTGAGCCGTTGACCAGGATGATGGTCTTTTGTGCGGCGTCTGCGCGATAGAACTCCGTGTAAACCCGATACTGACCCTGTATATCCAGCACAGCGATTTCTGGCCTCATGTCATAAGACTCCTGGCAAGCGGGTATGCGCGCAATAAGATTGCACGGGCAATGTGACAGGTAGGCATACGCCTGGAAGATAAGGCCCATGTCGATCCATGAAAGCCGGTCGACGGGTATTGTTATGGCGGGCAGTTTGCCGGACGGATAAGGCGGAACCTGAGGGTTCCCGCCGGCAAAAAGTTTCTTAGAGGTATGAGGTGACTAGTCGGTCACATTTCGGCCGACGGTTTGATTCAAGCAGGGGGGCGACCGTTGCGCAAGTCCCTATCGGAAAATTGTTCGACACTTCTGCCCAGCGGTCGTGGGGTCAGATGAGCTGGATTTCTTCAGGGCGCAAGGCCCGGTATTGACCCGGCGCTAAATGAGCGTCCAACACCAGCGGGCCCATGCGCTCGCGGTGCAGGCGCAGCACCTTGTTGTTGAAGTGGCCGAACATGCGTTTGACCTGGTGGTAACGTCCTTCCACGATGCTCAAGCGCGCCGACTTTTCCCCCAGCAGTGTCAGTTCTGCCGGCTGGGTGGTGAGGTCTTCGAAGGCGAAGTACATGCCTCGGGCGAAGGTGTCGGTGTATTCGGTGGTGATGGTTTGCTCGGTTTCGACGTAGTAGACCTTGGGCAGTTTGGTCTGCGGTTGGGTCAGGCGTCGGGACCAGGTTCCATCATTGGTGATCAGCATCAGCCCGGTGGTGTTGAAATCCAGGCGCCCGGCGATATGCAGATCGCCCTTGTCCGGTTCGTCCAGCCAGTCGAGCACGGTAGGGTGTTGCGGATCGCGCGTGGCGCTGACACAGCCGGGCGGCTTGTGCAGCATGAAGTAGCGCGCCGGTCGGCCGGCTTGCAGCACGTCGTCGTCGACTTCGACGCGACTGAACTCACGTACCGGGGCATGGGGATCGCTGACGGTCTGGCCGTCGATTCGCACTCGGCGTTCCACCAGCAACAGGCGCACTTGTTGGCGATTGAATCGCGGCAGATTGCTGAGGAAACGGTCGACGCGCATGGGCAGTTCAGGCAGGGCAGCGGAGGGCGGGCATCTTACGCGATTGGCCGGGGCTTGGCGCGCAACTGGATGTCGACCTGCGCGCAATGCGGGCACAAGCAGGACTGATCCCGCAGCTCGGTCGGCAATGCTTCGAGCACGGCCGGGTCGATGCTCACGCTGTAGCACCAGCAGGGCCGGTCGGCGGTTCGAGGATCGGCCAGGGTGCAGTCGTTGGCGCCGCCGCAGGCCGGGCAAAGGTCGGGTTTATTCATAGCTGGAGTGAGGCATTTCCACACAGGTTCGGTTGCACCCGGTTTGCCGGGCGCGTTGCAGCGCATGATCGGTCCGCGACAGCAGGCTGTGCAAGGTGTCTTCGTCTTGTAGGGTGGTGAGGCCGAGGCTGACGGTAACCCGCAGTTGCTTTCCACTGCAGAAATAGCGCTGCTTTTCGATGTGCTGACGAATTTTCTCTGCGATTTTCAGACCGGTCTGACCATCGGTGTCCTTGAGCAGGACGACGAAGGCGTCGGCGCTCCAACGACACACAATGTCCGAATGCCGCAGGCTCTCCGTCAGGTTGCGGGCGAAGCCGGTGAGCAGTTGATCGGTGGCGATATGACCGTGGGTGGTGTCCAGCTGCTTGAAGTCGTCCAGCTCCACCAGCAGCGCCGTCAAGGGTTTGGGTTCGCGCTGGGCTTCGTGCAGGGCTTGCACGGCCAGCAGGTCGAAGCCACGGCGGTTCGGCAATTCGGTCAGGCTGTCGAGGGTGGCCTGGGCGTCGATGCGCTGTTGGTAATTGTTGATAAGCCGATAAAGGATGGCCAGGACCGTCAGCGTCACGAGCACGCCGATCAGTAGATTCACGAACAACGTCTTTAGGATGTGTTCCCGTAGCGGGGCATGGGCGGCGTAATAGCCCAGCAACGTAATGATCAGGAAACCAGAACCGAGCAGCGCCACCACGGCCAGGAGCGGCTTGCGCTGGGAATATAACGGCGAACGGAGCGACATGGCGATTCCCTTGGCGCAGACCCAATGAAATCAGTTTAGTGGCCTTGTGGGAAAAGACAGTCGGATTTGCCACGTTTGTGGGGGCATTCAAAATAGTGGCCGAAACTGGGCAAAGCGCTACATGTTTCAACTTATTGCACAAACGCACCAGATTCCAATTCTGCTGTCTGAGTAAGTGTCAGTCACACAACGTTGACTGCCGCCCATCAGCGTCGCTGATGTGGCCCATTCGCGGTCCAGGAGGCCGCCATGTATCGACGACTGCTGCTCATTGCGTTTCTTGGCCTGACTCTTTCGGCATGCGTGCCCTACTACGACGGAGACTCGAGCTACTACCGTTCCGAGGTCTACACCTCACCGGCGCCGGTCTATTACAGCGGTGGCGGGAGTTACTATTCGGCACCGCGCGGCTATTACGCTCCGCGATACTACCAACCGGCGCCGCGCTATTACTCGGCACCGCGCTACTACCAACATGGTCCACGCCATTACTCGCCACCGCGAGCGGCGTACCGGCCTTATCCACACCGGGGCGGCTGGGACGGTCGCGATCGGGGTGGCTGGAACGACGACCGTCGTGGCCGTGGCGGACGTGACCGTGGACATGATCATCGGGGACGGGGTCATGATGGACGGGGCAATCATCGGTAATGGACTGGCAGCAAAAAGCGGCGCATGAAGCGCCGCTTTTTTGTGCCTGCGATAACCTCGACGGAATACCACTTGTGGGAGCGAGCTTGCTCCGGGCGGCGATCCGACGATGGCGTCAGGTCAGCCAGCATTCATGTGCCTGCCATACCTCCATCGCGAGCAAGCTCGCTCCCACAGGGGGCTCCTTCTGGCTTGCTTATTCGTTAGATAAGTCCGCCAACGGATGCCTGCCTTCCCATGCCTTGTGAAAGTGCGCCTCGACCGCCGCTTCGGGCACGTGGTTGATGTCCGGCCAGTGCCAGCGCGGTTTGTGGTCCTTGTCGATCAAACGCGCCCGCACGCCTTCGCTGAACTCCGGATGACGGCAGCAGTTGAGGCTCAAGGTGTATTCCATCCGGAACACACCGGCCAAGGACAAATGCCGGGCTCGGGCAATTTGCTCCCAGACCAGGTGAGCGGTCAACGGTGAGCCTTCGCTCATGGTCTTGGCGGCCCGGGCGATCAGCGGATCAGGGTGGTCTACCAACAGGCTGAGGGCTTTCCAGGCGCAGCGCACATCACTGACATCCAGCCACTCGTCGATTTTCGGCCGCCGCGGCAGCCATTGGGCTTCGGGTAGTTGGGTGATGGCTTCCTGTTGCAAGGCCTTGAGCAAGCTGTTGAGCTGCATCTCGGTCTGCTCCTGCCAGTTGAGTTGCAGCAGGCCCTCGATCAGATCGTCCTGTTGTTCGTCCAGCAGAAAGCGGTCGGCCAGGCCCAGGTCGATGGCGTCCCGGGCGTTCATGTGGGCGCCGGTCAGGCCGAGAAACAGCCCGAGCTTGCCGGGCAGGCGCGACAAGAACCAACTGGCGCCGACATCCGGGTAGAGGCCGATGCTGATCTCCGGCATCGCCAAGCGACTGCTGGGCGTGACGATGCGGGTACTGGCGCCTTGCAGCAACCCCATGCCGCCGCCCAGTACATAACCGTGGCCCCAGCACAGTAGGGGTTTGGGGTAGGTGTGCAGGTTGAAGTCCAAGCGGTATTCCGCTGCGAAGAATTGCGCCGCCAGCGGCGGTACTTCGCCGGGATGCGCGCGGCAGGCCTCCACCAGGCTGCGCACTTCGCCGCCGGCGCAGAAGGCCTTGGCACCATTGCCGCGCAACAGCACACACACGACCTGCGGCTCTCGGGCCCAGGCATCGAGGCGATCACGCAAGGCGTTGATCATGGGCAGGGACAGGGCGTTCAGGGATTTTTCGGCATCCAGCGTGGCGATGCCGATACGGGCACCGTCGATGCCGGTGAGTTCTTCGAAGTGCAGATTCATCGTGACCTCGATCAGAAATTTGAATGTTCAGTATGACCGCTGCGTGGGAAAGTGCCGGTTCTGCGTCAGATCAATTGACAAGCCCTGTAGGCTTTCCTAGGGTGCGCCCATTGTTTTTACCGGATGCAACCATGACTGCTGACGACCGTATCAAACTCGAACCGAGCTGGAAGCAGGCCTTGCGTGCCGAGTTCGACAAGCCCTACATGGCGGAGTTGCGCGAGTTTTTGCGCAGTGAATACGCCGCCGGCAAGGAAATTTATCCACCGGCACCGTTGATTTTCAATGCCCTCAATTCCACGCCGCTGGACAAGGTCAAGGTGGTGATTCTCGGCCAGGATCCGTACCACGGTCCAGGCCAGGCCCATGGCTTGTGCTTCTCGGTGCAACCGGGCGTGCCGACGCCGCCGTCGCTGGTGAACATCTACAAGGAATTGAAGCGCGATTTGAACATCGACATTCCGAATCACGGTTACCTGCAAAGCTGGGCCGACCAGGGCGTGTTGCTGCTCAACACGACCCTGACCGTGGAGCGCGCCAATGCCAACGCCCACGCCAAGAAAGGTTGGCAACACTTTACCGACCGGGTCATCGAAGTGGTCAGCGAACACCAGCCGAACCTGGTGTTCCTGCTGTGGGGCGCCCATGCCCAGGGCAAGCAGAAGTTGATCGATGCGACCAAGCATTTGGTGCTGACCTCGGTCCACCCGTCACCGCTGTCGGCCCACCGTGGCTTCATCGGCTGCGGGCATTTCAGCCGAACCAACAAGTTTCTCCAGCAGCATGGCGAGCAGCCGATCGAGTGGCGGTTGCCGCCGGTTTAAACGGTTGGCAATAAAGACCCCATCGCGAGCAAGCTCGCTCCCACAGGGTTCCAGGGCAACACAAATCCCCTGTGGGAGCGGGCTTGCCCGCGAAAGCGGTGGATCAGCTTGCATCAATGGTGACTGTGCCGACGCCTTCGCGAGCAAGCTCGCTCCACATTGATCTTCAGCAACCATCAGATGTGGTGCACCGTAAATCCGATGTGGGAGCGAGCTTGCTCGCGATGAAGGCCACTCGGTCTACAAGTCTGAACCCGACCTGCTCGTCCAATACCTGAACAACGGCTCCGCCAGGAACAGCACGAACAACAACCGCATCACCTGCAACGCCGTTACCAATGGCACCGACAGTTGCAGCGTCTCCGCCGTCAGGCTCATTTCCGCGATGCCGCCGGGCATCATGCCCAACGTCAACGAACGCAGATCCAGGTGGGTCAAGGTGCTCAAGCCAAGGGCTGCCAGTGTGGCGATCAGCATCGTCAACACCGAGCCAACCAACGTACGCCCCATGAATGACGGTGCCCGACGAAAGAACTGCCGGTTGAAATGACAACCCAACCCGCTGCCGATCAGCCACTGGCCAAGCTGGCTGGCGCCGTCGGGCAGGCCAATGTGCAGGTCCCAACCGATACTCACCGCCGCGCTCACCAGCAACGGCCCGAACAACCAGGGATTGGGTTGGCGCAAGCGCTCCCAGACCCAGGCGAGCAGGGCGCCCGCCGGGAACAGGATCGCCAGCCACAGCCAGTCCACCGTCGTGGCGTGTTGCATCGGCGTACCTTCACCCAACAAGTACTTGAAGGCCGCCGGCACACACAACACCACCACCAGCACCCGCAGGCTCTGGCCCGCTGCAACGCGGCTGAGGTCCGCGCCGTTGCGGGCGCCGAGGTTAACCATTTCGCCGGAACCGCCCGGCATGCTCGAAAAGAACGCGGTGGCACGGTCCTCGCCAGTGCGACGCATCAGCCAGACACTCACCACGCTGGACACGCTGGTGATCAGCGCGCCGAAGAAGATCAGGCCGAAGTGGCTCAGGACTTGCTCCATCACCACCGGCGTAAAGTGCAGGCCGATACCGATGCCTACCACCCATTGGCCGCATTTGCGGCCGCCGGGGATTTCCATCAATTGCCAAGGCGTGAGACAGCGCACCAGGATGATCGCCAGCAACGAGCCGACCATCCAGGGCAAAGGCCAGCCGATCAGGCTGGCCAGGTAGCCGCCGGCCAGACCGACCAGCGGTGTTCCCCACCATTGTCTGAAGGTTGTTGCCTCAGACATTGGCCAGGGCACGACGCTGGGCACTGCGACGACGCCAGATGCGCAGCAGCGGCAGGAACAACATGATCGCCGTCAGGATCCAGCAACCGAAGGTGATCGGGCTCGACCAGAGGATCTCCAGCGCACCGTTGGAGATCGACAGCGCACGGCGCAGGTTCTGCTCCATCAGCCCGCCGAGGATGAAGCCCAGCAAGACCGGCGACAGTGGGAAATCCAACTTGCGCAGGATGTAGCCGAAGATGCCGATGCCGATCATCAGGAACAGGTCGAACGTGGTGGCATGCACCGCATAGACGCCGATCCCGGTGATGATCGCGATGACCGGTACCAGCGCCCAGTTTGGCACGGCCAGGATGCGGGTGAAGATGCGGATCATCGGGATGTTGAGGATCACCAGCATGATGTTGGCGACGAACAACGAGGCGATCAGGCCCCAGACGATGTCCGGCTGTTGCTGGAACAGCAGGGGACCGGGGGTGATGTTGTACAGCGACAGCGCGCCGATCATCACCGCCGTGGTGCCCGAGCCGGGAACGCCGAGGGTCAGCATGGGCACCAGCGCACCGCAGGCTGCGCCGCCGATGGCAGTTTCCGGCGCCGCGAGGCCACGCTTGTCGCCCTGGCCGAACGTGCCACTGGCGCCGGCCATGCGTTTTTCAGTCATATAGGCCACGGCACTGGCCAGGGTCGCGCCCGCGCCAGGCAATACGCCCATGATGAAACCCAGCACGCCGCAGCGGATGTTCACCCAGAACACCGAGGCGGCTTCCTTGAAGTTGAACATCATCCGCCCGGTGGCTTCCACCGCTTCCTGGCCGCGATGGGTTTTCTCCAGCAGCAACAGAATCTCGCTGATGGAGAACAGGCCCAGCACTAGCACGACGAATTGGATGCCGTCGGTCAAATGGATGTTGTCACCCGTAAAACGGTAGACGCCGCTGTTGGCATCGATCCCGACACTGGAGAGGAACAGGCCGATCAGCGCCGCGATGAAGGTCTTGAGCGGTCGATCGCCGGCCATGCCGCCGAGGCAGACAATGGCGAACACCATCAGGACGAAGTATTCCGCCGGCCCGAACGCAATCGCCCATTTGGCCAGCAGCGGTGCAAACAACACCATGCCGCAGGTGGCGATGAACGCGCCGATGAACGAGCTCCATGCCGATAGCGACAACGCCACCCCGGCCAGGCCTTGGCGGGCCATCGGGTAGCCGTCCAGGGTGGTCATCACGGTGGAGGCTTCACCGGGGATGTTGAGCAGGATCGAGCTGATGCGCCCGCCGTATTCGCACCCCAGGTACACCGCCGCCAGCAGGATCAGCGCCGATTCCGGCGGCAGCCCCAGGGCGAAGGCAATCGGGATCAGCAGCGCCACGCCGTTGATCGGTCCCAGGCCTGGTAGCAAGCCGACCACGGTGCCGATCAGGGTACCGCTCAGTGCTGTGACGAGGTTGTAGGGGGTCAGTGCAACGCCAAAACCCTGGCCGAGATAATTCAGGGTATCCATATCAATTCTCCAGGACGTCGAGCAGGCCCAGGGGCAGCGGCACGTCCATCAGCTTGTCGAACAACAGATAAAGACCGATGGCCATCAGGCTGATGATCACCACGCTCGGTACCCAGCGACCGCCATACAGGCGCGCCATCGGCACACCGACCAAGATGCTGGCGACGATGAAGCCCAGGGGTTCGAAGGTCCCGGCGAAAACCAGCAGCAGCGCGACGCAGATGCCGATCTTCTGCAGGGTTTCACGGTCCAGTTGCGGGTCGTCCTCGCTGTGTATGACGGGCGTAGGGCGAAACAGCATGTACAGCAGCGCCAGGCCCATCAGTCCCAGGATCAATAATGGAAAGGCGCGCGGGCCGACCGGTTCGTAGGAAAAGGCGGCCTGATACGGCCAGGCCATCAGCGCCAGGCCGAGACAGGCCAGCAGCAGCACTGCGGCAAAAATACGTTGGATGGTGAGCATGACTAACTCCTGGGCGGCGCCGGTTGTGCCGGCGCCGCCGCGAGAACAGGGAGGATTACTGGATCAGGCCGAACTCTTTGGCCAGCGTCTTGTAATCAGCCACTTGCTTCTTCACATAGGTGTCCAGTTCCGGGCCGGTCATGGCGAACGGGAACAGCTCGCGCTGGTCGCGCAGCTTGGCGAACTCTTCGGAGGCCAGCAGTTTGTCGAAGGCGTCTTTCCACCAGGCGTAGTCTTCATCGCTGACCTTCGGCCCGAGGTAGAAGCCGCGGACCACAGGCCAGACGATGTCGTAGCCTTGTTCCTTGGCGGTCGGAATGTCTTTCATTTCCGGCTCGTCGATGCGTTTCTCGGCAAACACCGCGAGCAGGCGCATGTCACCGCTCTGGATGTGCGGCATGGAGTCGGAAATATCCGTACTGCCTACCTGGATGTGCCCGCCAAGCAGTGCGGTGGCGATTTCGCCGCCGCCTTCGAGGGCCACGTAGCGCAGGTCGCGAGGGTTGATGCCGGCGGCCTTGGCGATGAGGGCGGTCTGCATCCAGTCCTGGCTACCCACGGTGCCGCCGGAGCCGATCACCACCGAGCCCGGATCTTTCTTCAGGGCCTGTACCAGATCGTCGAGGGTCTTGTAGGGCGAGTCGCTTTTCACGGCGATGGCGCCATAGCTGGTACCCACGGCGGCCAGCCAGCGCACGGCACTTTCATCGAAACGACCGAACTTGCCTTGGGCCAGGTTCAGCAGTGAGCCGCTGGACCAGGCCACCAGCGTACCGGCGTCGGCCGGGCGCTGGGCGACCACCGCGTTGTAGGCCACCGCGCCGACACCGCCGGGCATGTAGGTGACGCGCATCGGTTTGGTCAGCAGCTTCTGGTTGACCAGCGCGCTTTGCGCCAGCTTGCACGTCAGGTCGAAACCGCCACCGGGGGAGGCCGGGGCGATACATTCCGGGCGCTTCGGTTCTTTGGATGGATCAGCGGCGAGCAATTGCCCGGCGAACATCAGGCATCCGGCTGCCAGGGCTACTTTACGCAGTGATAGGCTCATTGTTGTCTCCACAGGAGTTGTTGTTGTGTGTTGTAGATGGGGCATTGCAAGCTTGAAGCTGTAGCGCAACTGCGCAGCGTTTCAACGACGCGGCAGGTCACGTTGCGCGCATGCACCTTGTCGTCGATGCAAATCGGCGCAGGCGTCGGCACAGGCAAGGGTAGTCTGGTTGGAGCGCAAAAGAGGGGCGGGTGTGAAGGCCTGGAGGTGCATGGACCGCATGATGAATACTCCGCTTATTGTTTTTATTCGGCGAAAACGCTTCGAGGCGTTTTTCGTTCGCGATCTGTTTCGCGACCGGCAGTCGTAACTGTCCGTTTCAAGACTCTAACGACCGAACCTTTCGCTAACCTTTCAAAACCTTTCAGCGTGTTTTTTGGCTTCACAGTGGCGGATGCGGCTGTAAACTCCGCGCCAAAGAATGGCGTCGGCCATCCCTGAATCGAGGAATAACCCATGCGTGTCCTGCTCGTCGAAGACCATCTGCAGCTCGCCGAAAGCGTTGCCCAGGCGCTCAAGAGCACCGGTTTGACCGTGGATGTGTTGCATGATGGCGTCGCGGCCGACCTGGCCTTGAGCAGTGAGGAATACGCCGTGGCGGTCCTCGATGTTGGGCTGCCGCGCATGGACGGTTTCGAGGTGCTGGCGCGTCTGCGAGCCCGTGGCAAGACGTTGCCGGTGCTGATGCTGACCGCCCGCAGCGACGTCAAGGACCGCGTCCATGGCCTCAACCTGGGGGCCGACGATTACCTGGCCAAGCCATTCGAGCTCACCGAGCTGGAGGCCCGGGTCAAGGCCCTGCTGCGCCGCAGCGTACTGGGCGGAGAACGCCAGCAGCGCTGCGGCGGGCTGGTCTACGACCTGGACACCCGCCGTTTTACCCTCGACGATGAACTACTGACCCTGACCTCCCGCGAGCAAGCCGTGCTGGAAGCGTTGATTGCCCGGCCGGGGCGGGTGATGAGCAAGGAGCAACTGGCGGCCCAGGTGTTCGGACTGGACGAAGAGGCCAGCCCCGACGCCATCGAAATCTACGTCCACCGCCTGCGCAAGAAACTCGACGGCCATGCGGTGGCGATCGTCACGTTCCGCGGCTTGGGCTATCTTCTGGAAAATCGCAATGCATAAGCCCGACAGCCTGCGCTGGCGGTTGCTTCGCAACCTGGCCTTGCTGCTGGTGGTGCTGATGCTCGCCAGCGGTTTGAGCGCTTATTGGAACGGCCGCGAGGCGGCGGACACCGCCTATGACCGGACCCTGCTGGCCTCGGCCCGGACCATCGCCGCAGGCCTGTCCCAGCGCGACGGCAGCCTCAGCGCGGATGTGCCCTACGTGGCTCTGGACACCTTTGCCTACGACAGTGCCGGACGGATTTATTACCAGGTCAACGACATCGACAAGAAGTTGATTTCCGGCTACGAAAACCTCCCCGGCCCGCCACCCGGAACGCCCCGCACGGACGATTACCCAGCCCTGGCGCGTTTTTATAACGCTCAATACCAGGGGCAGAACGTGCGCGTGGTGAGCCTGCTCAAGGCCGTGAGCGAGCCGAACATGAACGGCATGGCGGAAATTCGCGTGGCCGAGACCGAAGAGGCGCGGGTCAGCATGGCCCGCAGCCTGATGGCCGACACGCTGTTGCGCCTGGGCATGCTGGCCGTGGGCGCGCTGCTGTTGGTGTGGTTCGCCGTCAGCGCGGCGCTGCGCCCGCTGGAGCGTTTGCGCACGGCAGTGGAGGAGCGTCAGCCGGACGATCTGCGGCCGTTGCCGCTGGTGGAGGTGCAGCACGAGTTATGGCCGCTGGTGCGGGCCCTCAACCATTTCACCGAGCGCCTGCGCGGGCAGTTCGAACGTCAGGCGCAGTTCATCGCCGATGCCGCCCACGAACTGCGCACGCCCTTGGCCGCGCTCAAGGCGCGCCTGGAGCTGGGCTTGCGCGCCAGCGAGCCGGTGACCTGGCGTGAAACCCTGGAAACCGCGGCCCAGGGGACCGATCGATTGACCCACCTGGCCAACCAGTTGTTGTCCTTGGCGCGGGTGGAAAATGGCGCCCGGGCCATTGCCGAAGGCGGCGCGCAGTTGCTCGATCTGAGCCAGTTGGCCCGTGAGCTGGGCATGGCCATGGCCCCGCTGGCCCATGCCCGAGGCGTGGCGCTGGCCCTGGAGGCCGACGAACCGGTATGGCTGCGGGGCGAGCCGACCTTGTTGAACGAGCTGTTGAGCAATCTGGTGGACAACGCCCTGGCCCACACGCCGTCGGGCGGCAACGTAATCCTGCGGGTGTCAGCGCCGGCGGTGCTGGAAGTCGAGGACGATGGCCCCGGCATTCCGTTGCATGAGCGGGATCGGGTATTCGAGCGGTTCTATCGACGTAACCAGCAAGTGGCCGGCTCGGGACTCGGGTTGGCGATCGTCGGCGAAATCTGCCGCGCGCACCTGGCGCAGATCACTTTGCACGACGGGCAGGAGCGTGGGTTGAAGGTGCGGGTGAGTTTTGTCCCGGGATAAACCTGGCGATGCCAAACCCTGTGGCGAGGGAGCTTGCTCCCGCTGGGTTGCGAAGCAGCCCTAAGCTTTTGCGGCCGCTACGCGACCGAGCGGGAGCAAGCTCCCTCGCCACAAAAGCAACTGCCTGACTGCAAAATAGCGGCATGGCCAAGAGGCCTTCGTGGCTTCAGATCCTTTTAATAGAACATCGACCGCGCTTCTTCGATATCCGCGCAGCGGGCCTTGTTTTCCGGGTCGATGCCCAGTTTCTTGAAGGCCGGGACGCCGAACACGTCGATCCTGGACAGCGGGTGGTCGGTGTCCTTGTAGCAGTACAGCGCAGCGACCTGCACCAGGTCGACATAATCGATTTGCTTGGAGTCCCGGCTGAAATCCAGGTACAGCCCTGGCAGCTTCACCAACCGCTCCGGAAACTCCCAGACACTGAGCAACTTGTCCCCCAGCACCGGGTGAATCGTCTCGATGACGTGGTTGAGGCTGACCGGGTCCGACAGCAATTCATTATTGTCTTGTGCATACGTGAGGATCGGCAGCACGCCGATCTGATGCACCAGCCCGCCCAACGCGGCCTGGTCGGGCTTGAGTTGGGTGTAGCCGCGACACAGCGCATAGCTGACGCCGGCGATCTCCAGGCTCTTGCGCCAGACTTCGCGCATCTTCAGTTCCACCACCTCGGAGCGGGCATGGAAAATCTGCTCCATCACCAGGCCGATGGCCAGGTTGCTGCTGTAGTTGACGCCCAGTCGAGTGATGGCCGTGTGCAGGTCTGTGACTTCCTGGGTGGCGCGCAACAGCGGGCTGTTGACCACTTTTATCAGGCGTGCCGAGAGGGCCGTATCGCGGCCGATCACTTTGCTCAGGTTGCTGACGCTGATTTCCGGGTCTTCGGCGGCCCGGCGAATCTGCATGGCCACTTCCGGTAATGTTGGCAGAACCAGGTCGTCGTTATCGATGGCCTGTACCAAATCCCGTTGGACCTTATCCGCCAAATCGCTCATTTAGGTTCTCTAGAGTACTGCGGCAAATACTGCGATCAGCGCTGGATTTCGCGGTCGCGGTCCAGTTCGTAAGGCAGGTCCAACAATTGAAGGTGCGGGCCTTCCAAGGCACCGAGGTGCACATTGTCATCTTCTGCTGCTTCGGCCTGCAAAACCGCCAGCAGTTCAATGTTTCCCTCGCCGCGGGCGGCAATCACCACTTCGCCGATGGAACTGCCATGCGTGGGGGAGAACAGCGCCGTGCCGGGTTCCGGCAGTTCGCTGGCGTCCAGCCGCAGGCGATACAGGCGGCGCTTGAGCTTGCCCAGGTATTGCATGCGGGCGACGATTTCCTGGCCGGTGTAGCAGCCTTTCTTGAAACTGACGCCGCCGACGGCTTGAAGGTTGAGCATCTGTGGAATGAACAATTCGCGGGTGGCCGGCATGACTTGGCCGATCCCGGCGCGAATCTGACCCAGCAGCCACGGGTTCAGGTCCGCCTCGGCCAGTTCGGCGCCCAGGCGGGTGCGCAGTGCCTGGGCCTGGTCGGCGGGGACCCACAATTCGGCGCGGCCGGGGGAAACACGGATGGCGATCAAGGCTTCATGGCGCGCCACGCTGTCGGTGTCGCTCGGCAGTTCCAGGCCCAGGCCGGCCAGGGTCGTGTCGGCGTTTTCCAGGCCGAAGCGAACCCAGGCGGCGCTTTCGTCGGTGAGCTTGGATTTGGAGAACACGGCATATTTTTTCAGATCCGCCAGTTGCGGTTCGAGCAGTTCGGTGGCCATGGCCATCAACACGCCGTCGCCTTCGAGCAGGATGCGGAAACTCGATTGCATCCGGCCTTTCTGGGTGCAGCGGGCGCCGAGGCTGGCCCGGCTGTCGCTCAGGTAGTCGAGGTTGCAGGTCAATTGGCCTTGCAGGAATTTGCTGGCATCCACGCCGCGGACCGCGAGGACGCCTTCGTGGGACAGGGTGCAGAAAAAAGCGAAATCAGCCATGGGTCATCGCAGGGTAAAAAGTCTGGTAGACATCATAAGGGGACGCCCTTGAAATGGGTAGTTCACAAAGGATCGATGGCGCCCGACCAAAGCTGTCTGTTCCGCTGCGGTGGGGCCTGTATACTTGCGCTCTATTTGAGGAGCGCTCCATGGTCGAAGACGTTGAACTGAATCGCCTCTACTGGCACAGCCGCCGCGGCATGCTTGAGCTGGATGTGTTGCTGGTGCCGTTCGTGAAAGAGGTTTATCCCCATCTCAATGAAGTGGACCGTGCGTGCTACGTCCGCTTGCTCGAATGCGAGGATCAGGACATGTTCGGCTGGTTCATGGAGCGCAGCGAATCCGAAGACCCTGAGTTGCAGCGCATGGTCCGGATGATCCTGGACCGTGTCCAGCCCAAGTAATCGCTTCGAATGCCGCTGGCAGGCCTCCGGGCAACTGCTGGCGGCTTACCTGCTGGCCCAGGTGTTCGCTTTGGGTTCGTTGTTCCTGTTGTCCGTGCCGTCCTGGTGCGCGGCGCTTGGCGTCGTAGTGTGCCTGGCCCATGGCGCCTGGGTCATTCCTCGACATTTATGGCTGACCCATCGCCGGGCCTTTTGCGGGTTGCGGCGTAATGCCGCCGGTTGGCAGCTCTGGAGCCGGGCCGACGGCTGGCGGGCTGTGCAATTCCGTCCCGACAGCCTGGCGCTGCCGATGATCATCGTGCTGCGCTTTCGCCTGCAGGGCGAGCGGCGGGTTCGCTCGCTGTGCGTGCCCCGCGACGCGCTGGCGCCGGATGTCCATCGGCGCCTGCGAGTGCAGCTCAGGTTCAGTCGGCGTAGGTGGGCGGCACCAGGATAGTGTCCAGCGCCTCGGGCAGCAGGTTCGGGTAGTCGAGGGTGTAATGCAGCCCCCGGCTTTCCTTGCGCTCCATGGCCGAGCGAATCATCAGTTCGGCCACCTGGGCCAGGTTGCGCAACTCGATCAGGTCGCGGCTGACTTTGTAGTTGCTGTAGAACTCGTCGATCTCATCCAGCAGCAAGCGCACCCGGTGCTGTGCCCGTTGCAGGCGCTTGTTGGTGCGCACGATGCCGACGTAGTCCCACATGAAGCGCCGCAGCTCGTCCCAGTTGTGGGCGATAATCACGTCTTCGTCCGAGTCGGTGACCTGGCTGGCGTCCCACGAGGGCAGGGCGACCGGAATGGCGATCTGTGGCAATTGCTCGAGGATGTCTGCCGCCGCCGAGCGGGCGTAGACGAAACATTCCAGCAGCGAGTTGCTGGCCATGCGGTTGGCGCCGTGCAGGCCGGTGAAGCTGGTTTCGCCAATGGCGTAGAGGCCCGGCACATCGGTGCGGCCGCGTTGGTCGACCATCACGCCACCGCAGGTGTAATGCGCTGCCGGCACCACCGGGATCGGTTGCTTGGTGATGTCGATGGAGAATTCCAGGCAGCGCTCGTACACCGTCGGGAAGTGGCTCTTGATGAACGCTTCGGGCTTGTGGCTGATGTCCAGGTAGACGCAATCGATACCCAGGCGCTTCATTTCATGGTCGATGGCCCGGGCGACGATGTCCCGTGGTGCCAGTTCGGCGCGCGGGTCGAAGCGTTGCATGAAGCGTTCGCCGTTGGGGAGTTTCAAATGAGCCCCTTCGCCACGCAAGGCCTCGGTCACCAGGAAACTCTTGGCCTGTGGGTGGTAGAGGCAAGTGGGGTGGAACTGGTTGAACTCCAGGTTCGCCACCCGGCAACCCGAGCGCCAGGCCATGGCGATGCCGTCGCCGCAGGCGCCATCGGGGTTGCTGGTATAAAGGTAGACTTTCGCCGCACCCCCGGACGCCAGGATGACGAAGCGCGCGCCGTAGGTGTCGACTTCACCGGTGCCGCGATTGAGCACGTAGGCGCCGAGGCAGCGATCACCGTCCAGGCCCAGGCGTTTTTCGGTGATCAGGTCGACCGCGACGCGCTGTTCCAGCAATTCGATGTTCGGCCGTTGTCGCGCCTGGGCGAGCAGGGTCTTGAAGATCGCCGCGCCCGTGGCGTCGGCTGCGTGAATGATGCGCCGATGGCTGTGGCCGCCTTCGCGGGTCAGGTGGAACTCGAAACCGCCGTCTTCGGTGCTCGATTGTTCGTCACGGGTAAACGGCACGCCCTGGTCGATCAGCCACTGGATGGCTTCCCGGCTGTGCTCGACCGTGAAGCGCACCGCTTGCGGATCACAAAGGCCGCCGCCAGCGTTGAGGGTGTCGTCGACGTGGGATTCAATGGTGTCGGTATCGTCCAACACGGCGGCGACGCCGCCCTGGGCCCAGAAGGTCGAACCGTTGGCCAGGTCGCCCTTGCTCAGTACTGCGATGCGCAAGTGCGCAGGCAAGGTCAGGGCCAGGCTCAATCCGGCGGCACCGCTGCCGATTACCAGAACATCATGTTGGAACTGTTGGCTCATTCGAATGGTTTCCGCTCAAGGCGACCCGGGTCGGGGTTGGCGCCAGACACCGCTTCAACGGGTCGGGCAGCCACGCAGCCCACTAGTATATAGAGGGGGGGATCGGCACAATAGCCGGGCATTCATGGCAATGTGAAACCAGTGTGACAGAAAAGCGGCACGCTTCGTCGGATCAGCCGGTTGGCTCTGAGTCGACAAAGGCGTCTGTTTCGAAGACAGAACGCTGTTTATCACGTCATGGTCGTCCATTATTCTATTTGCGACGCTGGAAATAGCGGGAACTTTTGCCAGGCGCCTACGTTCAATAGACGGTTGTCTGCAAAAGGGAGCAGCGTCGGGTTGATGCAGGATTTCGATTGGAATCCCTGCCAACAGGCCCGGCGACAGATTATTCGCGCAGCCGGGGAATCTCCTGCTGCGTTTTTCGTGCGTGCCGAGATCAGAGCGCGTCGGAAACTTGCTTGGAAGGGGGAGAACTTTTGCGAAAAGCCCGAGTCTATGTTTGCAAGCCCGGTCAATTAGTAATGCAAGCCTCCTTCGAGCTTATCGAGGAGTGTTCATGCTAACCCAGGAAGAGGATCAGCAGCTGGTCGAGCGCGTCCAACGCGGCGACAAGCGAGCTTTCGATCTGCTAGTGCTGAAATACCAGCACAAAATTCTCGGGTTGATCGTGCGTTTCGTGCACGACACCCATGAAGCGCAGGATGTCGCTCAGGAAGCCTTCACAAGGCCTACCGCGCACTTGGTAATTTTCGCGGTGACAGCGCGTTTTATACGTGGCTTTACCGCATCGCCATCAACACGGCGAAAAACTATCTGGTTTCACGCGGCCGCCGGCCGCCGGATAGCGATGTAAGTTCTGAAGATGCCGAGTTCTACGATGGCGATCATGGCCTCAAGGATCTCGAATCACCGGAACGTGCGTTGCTGCGGGATGAGATCGAAGGCACCGTCCATCGAACCATCCAGCAACTGCCTGAAGATTTGCGTACGGCTTTAACTTTACGTGAGTTCGACGGTCTGAGTTACGAAGACATTGCGAGCGTCATGCAATGTCCTGTGGGCACCGTGCGCTCCCGGATTTTCCGCGCTCGGGAGGCCATTGATAAAGCCCTGCAACCGTTGTTGCAGGAAAACTAGAGACAGCGGCGACAGCCAAGAGAGGAACGCCATGAGTCGTGAAGCCCTGCAGGAATCGCTGTCCGCAGTTATGGACAACGAAGCGGACGAACTTGAATTACGTCGGGTATTGAATGCCTTCGACGATGTTGAAACACGTGAGACCTGGGCTCGTTACCAGATCGCCCGGGCTGTGATGCACAAGGACTTGTTGCTTCCTCGCCTGGACATCGCTGCCGCCGTTTCTGCTGCATTGGCTGACGAAGCCGTACCGGCAAAAGCTTCTCGCGGACCATGGCGCAGCCTGGGTCGCCTGGCGGTAGCCGCGTCGGTCACCGTCGCTGTACTGGCGGGTGTACGTCTGTACAACCAGGATGAGATTGCTGGCGTGCAGATGGCGCAGCAGTCCAATCAGCCTGGCTTGGCCGCTCCACAGGTCAAGGGCCCAGCGGTATTGGCCGGTTACAGCGAAGGTTCGGAAACCGCAGGCCCAATGGCCAACGGTGTTCTGCAAGGCCAGCCTGGCTGGCATGATCAGCGCCTGCCCAACTACCTGCGTCAGCATGCCCAGCAAGCTGCCCTGAAAGGTACCGAAAGCGCGCTGCCTTACGCCCGTGCCGCCAGCCTGGAAAACCGTTAATAAGGAAAGCCATTGCGCGCCATACCTCTATTCACGCTTCTGCTTGGTGGCTGGTGTGCAATTCCAGCCCATGCCGATGAGGCTCAGGACTGGTTGAACCGCCTGAGTCAAGCCGAGCAACAGCAGAGCTTCCAGGGCACTTTCGTTTACGAGCGCAACGGTAGTTTTTCTACCCATAACATCTGGCATCGCGTCCAGGATGGCAAGGTCCGCGAGCGGTTACTCCAGCTCGACGGCTCGGCACAGGAAGTCGTGCGCATTGATGGGCATACTCAATGCGTAAGCGGCTCCTTGATCCCGGGGCTGGGCAATACGCCGGACAGCACTTCACGTGCGCTCGATCCGCAAAAACTCAAGAATTGGTATGACCTTGCAGTCATTGGCAAGTCACGTGTGGCCGGACGTCAAGCGGTCATCGTTGCGCTGACGCCCAAGGACCAGCATCGCTATGGCTTCGAGCTGCACCTGGACAGAGAAACCGGCCTGCCGCTCAAATCCTTGTTACTCAATGACAAAGGCCAGTTGCTCGAGCGCTTCCAGTTTACCCGCATGAATCTCGCCGCGCCCGCAGACGCTGATTTGCAGGCCAGCCCCGATTGCAAGGCTGTCACGCAGGATCCTGGCAAGGCCGTCGCGGCGAAAACCGCCTGGCACTCGGACTGGCTGCCGCCCGGCTTCGAGCTGACCAGCAGTGCCGCACGCAAGGACCCGGACTCCCAGGTCCAGGTCAGCAGCCTGATGTATGACGACGGGCTCGCGCGCTTCTCGGTGTTCCTGGAGCCGTTGAACGGTGCCAACGCCACCGATACCCGTACCCAGCTCGGCCCGACGGCGGCCGTGTCTCGCAGGCTGACGACGCCCCAGGGCGAAATGATGGTCACGGTGGTCGGTGAAATTCCTATCGGTACGGCGGAACGGATCGCGCTGTCCATGCGCTCTGACGTCACGGCGACCCAATAACCTGCTGGCTGCACGGGTGATTCGATTGCGCGAGAGGCCGATGACGCCAGGGCTTGATCGAAATGCCGAAACTTCCTGTCAGCATTTTCATTTGCAAAAACTCAGCTTTTTTTCTATAGGTCAGAGCCGCTCGGCTCTGGCCTTGTCTGTTCCCGGAACAAAAATACCGGCGTATCTTTCCCTGGTATTCCTTGCTCCATATCGCTTAACCATGCTCGTCGTAACGGGAGCCGTATGTCGATACCACGCTTGAAAACCTATCTCTCCATTTTTGCCACCGTGCTTGTGCTCGGCCAGGCCGTTCCTGCCGTGGCGGTGGAATTGCCCGATTTCACGCAACTGGTCGAGCAGGCTTCACCCGCCGTGGTGAACATCAGCACCACCCAGAAGCTGCCGGATCGCCGTGTATCGGACCCGCAGATGCCGGACCTGGAAGGCTTGCCGCCCATGCTGCGGGAGTTCTTCGAGCGCGGCATGCCGCAACAGCCGCGCTCGCCCGGCGGTGGCCGCCAGCGCGAAGCGCAATCCCTGGGCTCGGGGTTCATCATTTCGCCTGATGGCTACATCCTGACCAACAACCATGTGATCGCCGACGCCGACGAAATCCTGGTGCGCCTGGCCGACCGCAGCGAACTCAAGGCCAAGCTGATCGGCACCGACCCACGTTCCGACGTGGCGCTGTTGAAAATCGAAGGCAAGGACCTGCCGGTGCTCAAGCTGGGCAAATCCCAGGACCTGAAAGCCGGCCAATGGGTGGTGGCCATCGGTTCGCCGTTCGGCTTCGATCACACCGTGACCCAGGGCATCGTCAGCGCCATCGGTCGCAGCCTGCCGAACGAAAACTACGTGCCGTTCATCCAGACCGACGTGCCGATCAACCCGGGTAACTCCGGTGGCCCGCTGTTCAACCTCGACGGTGAAGTGGTCGGCATCAACTCGCAGATCTATACCCGTTCGGGCGGCTTCATGGGCGTGTCCTTCGCCATTCCGATCGACGTGGCCATGGACGTGTCCAACCAGCTGAAAAGCGAAGGCAAGGTCAGCCGTGGCTGGTTGGGCGTGGTGATCCAGGAAGTGAACAAGGATCTGGCCGAGTCGTTCGGGCTGGATAAACCTGCCGGTGCGCTGGTGGCGCAGATCCAGGAAGGTGGCCCGGCTGCCAAGGGCGGCCTGCAAGTGGGTGACGTGATCCTGAGCATGAACGGCCAGCCGATCGTCATGTCCGCGGACCTGCCGCACCTGGTGGGCGCTCTCAAGGCCGGCGCCAAGGCTAATCTGGAAGTGATTCGCGAAGGCAAGCGCAAGAACGTCGAACTGACCGTCGGCGCCATTCCTGAAGAAGGCAAGGAACTGGATTCGCTGCCAAAATCCGGCGTCGAGCGCAGCAGCAACCGCCTGGGCGTGGCCGTGGCCGAGCTGACCGAAGAGCAGAAACGCACCCTGGAACTGCAGGGCGGTGTGGTGATCAAGGAAGTGCAGGACGGCCCTGCCGCGCTGATCGGTCTCCAGCCGGGCGACATCATCACGCACCTGAACAACCAGGCCATTGGTTCGGCCAAGGAGTTCACCGACATCGCCAAGGCATTGCCGAAGAATCGTTCGGTGTCGATGCGGGTCCTGCGCCAGGGGCGCGCGAGCTTCATCACCTTCAAGCTGGCCGAATGACCGGTTAGCGGCTCATAAAAAACCGCCTCGAGAGAGGCGGTTTTTTATTGTCTGGCCAATGCTCAGCCCATCATGTCCTTGACCATGCGCTCCTGCTCCATGAGTTCCCGCTGGCGCGCATCGATGCGTGACGAAAGGGGGAAGTTGGTGCCGGCGCGCCGTTTGGCGAAGTCCAGTTGCTGGATGGCCTGACGGTAATCGCCCACCAGGGCGAAGTACTCGGCACGGGCCTGATGCAGGCCAATGATGTTGCCGGACAGCCCACGGGTCTCGGCCACCATGTACCAGACGTCCGGATCGTCCGGGCGTGACTTGAGCAGGGTTTCCAGGGCCTTCTCGGCGTCGGCGGGACGGTTCTGCTTGAGCAGCAGGTCGACGCGGACCTGGTTGAGCGGATAATTGCCTGGGTACTGGCTCAGCATCCGGTCGACGCGGGACTGAGCGTCGGCCAGTTTGTTGCTGGTGATGTCCAGGTCCACCAGGGCGAGGTTGTAGATGATCTCGTTGGGTGATTTGGCCAGCAGCGGCTTGAGGTTCTCCCGAGCTTCGTTCAACTGACCGCCCTTGATCTGCGCGATCGCCAGGCCATAGCGTGCCACGTCGTTCTTCGGGTTCTCGTCCAGCTGTGCCCGGAAGCGCTTGGCGGCCAGGCCCGGGGTTTCTTCATAGGTCAGTTGGACCCGTGCACGAATCAATTGATAGCGCACGCTGTCCTCGATGCCGCCCGGCCTGGCCTGTTCGGCGCGGTTACGGGTGTCGGCGATCCGCGATTCGGTCACCGGGTGAGTCAGCAGGAATTCCGGGGGCTTGGCGTCGAACCGATACTGGCGCATCAGGCGCTCGAACATGGTGGGCATGGACCGCGGGTCGTAGCCGGCCTTTTCCAGGTTCTGGATGCCGATGCGGTCGGCTTCCTGTTCGTTCTGGCGCGAGAAGCGCCGTTGTTCCTGAATGGCGGCGGCCTGGGTCCCGGCGATGGCGGCGATCCCGGCGTCACCGCCACCGGCAGCGGCAATCACGATGCCGGCCAGCAGTGCGGCCATCATCGGCACCTGCATGCGTTGCTGGGCTTCGACGCCACGGGCGAAGTGGCGCTGTGACAAGTGGGCCAGTTCGTGGGCCATGACCGAGGCGTATTCGCCTTCGGTCTGGGCGTTGAGGAACAGGCCGCCGTTGACCCCGACGATCCCGCCCGGTGCGGCGAAGGCGTTGAGCTGCGGACTGTTGATCAGGATGAATTCCAGGCGCCGGTCGTTGACCTGGCTGGTCTCCACTAACTTGTAGACGCTGGTTTCGACGTAGTCCTTGAGCTGTGGATCGTTGAGCTGTGAAACCTGGCTGCGCAGCAGGGCCAGCCAGGCGCGACCCAATTGGTGCTCCTGTTCTGGCGAGACGATGGCAGAACTGGCATCGCCAAGTGACGGCAAGTCGTCGGCGAAGCCCGGTGAGGCAAGCAGGCAAGCGAGCGTCAGCAGGGTGGGGCGCAGAAATGTCATGCACGAGGCCTTAGTTGACAAAGACCCTACTGTAGCCGGACACCGGGCCCGGGACCAGATATTCTAGGCCGCTCAACGACCTGCCGCGGAGCGAACCCATGACTGATGCTGTAGCCCACGATGCCGAACTGGACGCCAGCGGCCTGAACTGTCCGTTGCCGTTGCTCAAGGCCAAGCTGGAACTCAATCGCCTGGCCAGCGGCAGTGTCCTCAAGGTGATCGCCACGGATGCGGGCTCGCAACGTGACTTTCGCACCTTCGCCCGATTGGCCGGTCATACGCTGCTGCGTGAAGAAGACGAAAACGGCGTCTACCGTTATTGGCTGAAAAAAGCCTGAAAACACCGACAGCGTCCTTAAGGATTTTTAATGTTCAAAGTGTTACGCGACTGGATTCAGCGCTACTTCTCCGATGAAGAGGCGGTGGTCCTGGCAGTGCTGTTGTTCCTGGCCTTTACCGCCGTGCTCACGTTGGGCGGCATGCTGGCGCCGGTGCTGGCGGGGATGGTGCTGGCGTACCTGATGCAGGGGCTGGTCACGACGCTGGAGCGTCTGCGGCTGCCCGGCACCGCGGCAGTGGGGCTGGTGTTCGCCCTGTTCATGGGTGTGCTGGTGGTGTTTCTCGTGGTGATCGTGCCGTTGCTCTGGCACCAGTTGGTGACCCTGTTCAATGAGTTGCCAGGCATGCTCGCCAAATGGCAATCCTTGCTGTTGCTGCTGCCCGAGCGTTATCCGCACCTGGTGTCCGATGAGCAAGTGTTGCAGACCATCGAAGTGGTGCGCGGCGAGATTGGCAAGTTCGGCCAATGGGCGCTGACGTTTTCACTGTCCAGCCTGCCGCTGCTGGTCAACATCATGATCTACCTGGTACTGGTGCCGATCCTGGTGTTTTTCTTCCTCAAGGACCGGGAAATGATCGGGCGTTGGGTTCGCGGCTACCTACCGCGCGAGCGGGCGCTGATTACCCGCGTGGCTCAGGAGATGAACCGGCAGATCGCCAATTACATTCGCGGAAAAGTCATCGAGATCTTCATCTGCGGCGGCGTGACCTACATCGGCTTCGTGACCATGGGGCTCAACTATGCTGCCCTGTTGGCGCTGCTGGTGGGCATTTCGGTGGTGGTGCCTTACGTCGGCACGGTGGTGGTGACCGTGCCGGTGGCCTTGATTGCCCTGTTCCAATGGGGCTGGAGCGATCAGTTCATCTACCTGATGGCGGTCTACGGGATCATCCAGACCCTGGACGGCAACGTGCTGGTCCCGCTGCTGTTCTCCGAGGCGGTGAACCTGCACCCGGTGGCGATCATCTGCGCGGTGCTGCTGTTTGGCGGGCTGTGGGGGTTCTGGGGGGTGTTCTTTGCGATTCCCCTGGCGACGCTGTTCAAGGCGGTGCTGGATGCATGGCCGAGCAAGGAGCCGGTGGTGGCGCCGTTGTTGTAGCTTGTAATGGGGGTGATGCTGATGGCCTCATCGCGAGCAAGCTCGCTCCCACATTGGATTGGTGGTGTTAATCAAATCCCTGTGGGAGCGAGCTTGCTCGCGATGGCGCCAGTACAGGCGGCGAAAATTTCAGGCCTTGTTCAGGGCCTGGGCCGCCACCAACACCGCATCCACATGCCCCGGCACTTTCACGCCACGCCATTCCTGGCGCAGCACACCCTCCTTGTCGATCAGAAAGGTGCTGCGGTCAACGCCCAGGTATTCCTTGCCATAGAGCTTTTTCAGCTTGATCACGTCGAACAATTGGCAGATGGCCTCGTCCTTGTCGCTGATCAGCTCGAACGGGAACTCCTGTTTGCACTTGAAGTTCTCGTGGGACTTGAGGCTGTCCCGGGAGACGCCGAACACTTCAGTGTTGGCGGCTTGGAATTGTGCATATTGATCGCGAAAACCCTGGCCTTCGGTGGTGCAGCCAGGGGTGCTGTCCTTGGGGTAGAAATAAATCACCACCTGCTTGCCCTTGAGGGCGGCGAGGCTGATGGTCTGCCCGCTGGTGGCAGGCGCCTGGAAATCGGTAACCGGCTGGTCGACGGCAACGGCCATGAACGCTTCCTTACATTGGGTTTTGTGGGCGCCACGGCTCGATCAGGGCATCCAGGTTCATCGCATCGGCGAAGTCCAGGAACTGATCGCGCAGCCAACTGATCTGGGTGCCGGCCGGCAGGGTCACGGTGAACGTGGCGTTGAGCATGGTGCCGCCGGTCTGCGGAGCCTGATAGGTGTCGCAGGTCAGGTTTTCCAGCTCGACGTGATGGTCCATGAAGAACTGGCACAGCTCGTTGATGATGTCCGGACGGTAGGCCGAACTCACGTAGGCCACGTAGGGCAGGGCCTGGGGACGGTTCTCCAGGGCGGCGCTGCGCACCACGTTGACGGTAAAGGCATGCTTCTTGGCCAGTACCGGCAGGCTGCCTTCCAGGCGCGCCAGGGCGTCCCAGCTGCCGGAGATCTCGAGCACGAGTGCACTGCATTCGCCATGACGGGTCAGGCGGGAGGTCACGACGGCGCAGCGATTTTCATGGCTGGCGCGGCACAGGACGTTAGTCAGCTCCATGGGGTTGGCGCCGAGGGCACTGATAACAAGGAATTGTTCGCGGACTGTGGGGGTGGACATGCAGCATTCCTAAAGCGATGAGCGGTCGGCACCTTTGCCGCTCGACACGGCGCCCGGCCCCGAAAAACGAACGGCTCAAGCCTGGTGCCCGGGGTTGTGCTGCATTCCGTGACAACAGGAATGCAGCAGGACAAACCCGGGATCGGGGCTTGTGGCGTCGAAAACGGAGGCTGGAAACCGGCGTATGAGCTTGTCGGTACCGATCAAAGCCTGAAGGGTAGCGAAAACCAACGCCAAGGGGAATGGTAGTTCGCTTGTACAAGCATCTTGGCGCCAGTACCATTACGCTCTCTTTTTCCGGCAGGAGCGGTTTCATGATTGCGGGCAGTATGGTGGCTCTGGTCACACCCATGGATGCAGACGGGCGTCTTGACTGGGACAGCCTCAGCAAACTCGTGGACTTCCACCTTGAGAACGGCACCCATGCCATTGTCGCCGTCGGTACCACCGGCGAGTCGGCAACGCTTGATGTAGAAGAACACATCGCCGTGATCAAAGCCGTGGTCAAGCAAGTTGCCGGGCGCATTCCGGTCATCGCCGGCACGGGCGCCAACTCGACCCGCGAAGCCGTCGAGCTGACCCGCAACGCCAAGGAAGCCGGTGCCGACGCCTGCCTGCTGGTCGTCCCGTACTACAACAAGCCGACCCAGGAAGGCTTGTACCAGCACTTCAAGCACATTGCCGAAGCCGTCGACATCCCGCAGATCCTCTACAACGTTCCCGGCCGCACCTCCTGCGACATGCAGGCCGAGACCGTGATCCGCCTGTCCACTGTGCCGAACATCATCGGCATCAAGGAAGCCACCGGCGACATGAAGCGCGCCAAGGCCATTCTCGATGGCGTGGGCAAGGACTTCATCGTGCTGTCCGGTGATGATCCGACCGCGGTCGAACTGATCCTGCTGGGTGGCAAGGGCAACATCTCCGTCACTGCCAACGTCGCGCCGCGCGAAATGGCCGACCTGTGCGAGGCCGCGCTCAAGGGCGACGCCGAGACCGCACGGGCCATTAACGAAAAACTGATGCCGTTGCACAAGGACCTGTTCATCGAGGCCAACCCGATTCCGGTGAAGTGGGCCTTGGTCGAAATGGGCTTGATGCACGATGGCATCCGCCTGCCACTGACCTGGTTGAGCACCCCCTGTCACGAACCGCTGCGGCAGGCCCTGCGCCAGTCCGGCGTCCTGGTTTAATTGAGGAAGTACAACGCATGAAGCGAATGGCCGGACTTTCCGCACTTGCCTTGATTATCTCCAGCACCAGCGGCTGCGGATGGATCTGGGGGCCGGAGGGTTACTTCCGCGACCGTGGTAGTGATTACCTGCAAGCGCAACAGACTGCACCGATGCAACTGCCGCAAGACGTCAGCGTCGCCAAGCGCCTGGATCCGTTGTTGCCGATCCCGCGCAACGTCGCGGACGACAGCGTGAAGGGCGAATACATCGTTCCGCGTCCACAGCCGCTGTCGGCCGTGGCCGATGCCAGCGACTACACCCTGCAGAAGAGTGGCGATTCCAGCTGGGTCATGGGCCAGCACCCACCGGCCGAAGTCTGGCCCGTGGCGATCCAGTTCTTCCAGGACAACGGTTTCCGCCTGGACGAACAGCGCCCGCAAACCGGCGAGTTCACCACCACCTGGCAGCGTTCCGATGAACTGTCCGCCGCCATGGCCAAGCGCCTGAGCGCCGCCGGTGTCGCGGCCGACAGCGAAACCCGCGTGCGGGTGCGCATCGAGCCGGGCGTGCAGCGCAACACCAGTGAAATCTACGTGGTCAGCGCCGAGCGTCCTGCCGGCAGCACCGCCGACGTGGCCTTCACCAACCGTTCGGTCAATACCGGTCTCGACGCTGCGCTGGTGGACGACATGCTTGCCAGCATGAGCCGTACCGCAGAGCAGGGCGGTTCGGTGTCGATGCTGGCGACCCGGGACTACGATACGCCGAGCCGCGTCAGCCTGAACGAAGACGGCAGCGGCAACCCGGTGCTCAACGTCGGCTCCGACCTGGACCGTGCCTGGTCGAGCGTTGGCCGTGCGCTGGAGCAGGGCGAGTGGCGCGTTGAGGACATCAACCGCAGCCTGGGCCTGTACTACATCAACCTGGCTGAAAAGGCCGAGAGGAAAGACGAGAAGCCTGGCTTCTTCAGTGGCCTGTTCGGCAGCAAGCCGGACAAGGAAGAAGTCGAAGCCCGCGCCGAGCGTTATCAGGTTCGCCTGAGCAAGGTCGGCGACAACGTCCAGGTCACCGTCGAGAAAAACATCAATACCGTGGCGCCGGCCGATGTGGCCCGCAAGGTGTTGAGCGTGATTCAGGACAACCTGGGCTGATCCGATGCGTTTTGCCGTTCTCGGCAGCGGTAGCCAGGGCAACGGCACGCTGATCGCCAGCGCCGGCACGTATGTGCTGGTCGATTGTGGTTTCTCCCTGCGGGAAACCGAGAAGCGCCTGTTGCGCCTGGGTGTGCACCCGGCGCAACTGAGCGCGATACTCGTGACCCACGAACATGCCGACCACGTGCATGGCGTGGGTTTGCTGTCTCGGCGCTACAATGTGCCGGTGTACCTGAGCCGTGGCACGCTGGAAGGCCTGCGCAAGCCCATCGAGCCAGCGGGTTTCGTGGCCGGTGGCGAGCAACTGCGCATCGGTGGCCTGGACATCAGCGTGGTCAGCGTGGCTCATGACGCTCGGGAGCCAACGCAGTATGTGTTCAGCGACGGCGAGCGGCGCTTCGGGTTGCTGACCGACCTGGGGTCGTATTGCGACAGGGTGATGGACAGTTACCGGGACCTCGATGCGTTGATGATCGAGTCCAACCACTGCCGTGACATGCTGGCCCGTGGTTACTACCCGTACTTTCTCAAGCAGCGGGTCGGCGGGGAGCACGGACATTTGAACAACCACCAGGCCGCGTTCCTGGTGGCCGAGTTGGGCTGGCAAGGCCTGCAACACCTGGTCCTGGCCCATCTGAGCAGCAAGAACAACCTGCCGCAGCTGGCCCGGCAATGTTTTGTCGACACCCTCGGGTGCGACCCGGACTGGCTGCAACTGGCCGATCAAGATTCAGGGCTCGACTGGCGACATATCGCCTAGCCCACTACTTAGCAAGCGGAGCCCATCATGGAAAAACGTGAAGAACTCTACCGCGGCAAAGCCAAGTCGGTTTACAAGACCGACGACGCTGACCGCTTGATCCTGCTGTTTCGTAACGACACCTCGGCGTTCGACGGCAAGCGCATCGAACAGCTGGACCGCAAGGGCATGGTGAACAACAAGTTCAACGCCTTCATCATGCAAAAGCTCGAAGCCGCCGGCGTGCCGACCCAGTTCGACAAGCTGCTGGGCGACAACGAATGCCTGGTCAAGAAGCTGGACATGATCCCGGTCGAATGCGTCGTGCGTAACTACGCCGCCGGCAGCCTGGTCAAGCGCCTGGGCGTGGAAGAGGGCATGAAGCTCAACCCTTACACCTTCGAGCTGTTCCTGAAGGACGACGCCAAGGGCGACCCGTTCATCAACGAATCCCACGTCGTGGCATTCGGTTGGGGCACCGCCGAGCAGTTGGCGCGCATGAAGGAATTGTCCCTCAAGGTCAACGACGTGCTGACCAAGCTGTTCGACGACGCCGGCCTGCTGCTGGTGGACTTCAAGCTTGAATTCGGCGTGTTCAGCGACGGCTCCATCGTCCTGGGCGACGAGTTCAGCCCGGACGGCTGCCGCCTCTGGGACAAGGACACCAAGAAGAAAATGGACAAGGACCGCTTCCGCCAAGGCCTCGGTGACGTCATCGAAGCCTACGAAGAAGTTGCCCAGCGCCTGGGTGTGCCGCTGTAATCGACGCAAGCATCTGATAGCACGGAAAAAATTTCGCTCGGGGGTTCGCTTCCGGCGAATGTGCTGGTATGATGCGCGCCACTGGAGAGATGCCGGAGTGGCCGAACGGGACGGATTCGAAATCCGTTGTACTGGCGACAGTACCTAGGGTTCAAATCCCTATCTCTCCGCCATTATTGTGTATGACTAAGCCCCTGAAATGGTTGAACGTTTCAGGGGCTTTTTCGTTTCCGATGATTAAGGTAGGGTATTTTTAGGGCAAAAACACCTTCGGCGAGCTCGGTGGCGTCCCTATGCTCCGTTACGGTGGAAGAGCAATCCCTGCTCATTCAGCGGATCTCAGTGACAAACATTCACTGGAACGCTAAAGTCAGCCATCAAATGGCTACCAAGAGCGTTAGCGCTCATTTAGAGGGATCTAATGTCTAGACGCCAGTACCCGGTTGAAATGGCGAATCTCGTTTGCAAATTTGGGAGTCAGAATCTTCTCGATTATTTCGCAGAAATTGTGCTTCCGTCCTTTTCTGATCCTGATCTCAAAAGAGTTTATGGGGCGACGGAGTTTTTCTTTGAAAACGTTGAGTTAGTTACAGTTGATAACCGTGTTTTACTTGTTGGTCGATTTATCAAAGATATGGTTCTAGAACGAGAGCAAATTTATACAAAGTCGGGATTGGTAGAGGATCACGAGGAAATGCAGTCCTCACCCTCTTCTATTTTTGTCTTGGTTCTTGATATTCATCGCCTTATCTTCCTTAAAGAAACGAGGTTCGCTCCAACGCTGGATAATTTCAAGTCGACACTTGAAAATTTTTTGAAGCGTAATCATAAAGCTTATATTGATGCTATATACGATCATCGTAAAGAGAGCGGTGAAAAGGTAACGAAAAAACAATTGATGCTTGACGTTTTTCCACCTACTTTAGAATTGATTCCGTTAACTTCCGCTCAGAGTATTGACTCATTTGTTCGGCAGTATGACGTTTTGAGTTCGGTTACATATAAGTTTTCAAATCGTAATGATGAACATGACAACGAAGGTTTTTTCGAAGCTGTGCAGCGTCAGAAGGATGAGGTCAATAGTAAGACGACTACAATTCGTCACTCAAACTCTGAAGGGTTGGATAAAGATAGTGTTATCGAAGAAGTGCAGGCTGCCACGGTTCAGGGGAATCAGAAGGTAACGCTTGTAGGTAAAGATAGCTCGGGTACGGAGCTGCGTGGCGACAATGAGCATTTCCAGCTTAAGAGTTATGTTGAGTTAACAACGAACTCGCCTTCGCAAGCTGCGCCTACTCTGTTTCAAAAATTCATTCAGTTGGTAGGCGACGGTATGATCCAAGTCGCAGCTCCCACCCTGGCTGCGATTGCCAAACTCACTCCTTATCGTAGGTGAAGCAGTGAACGATGATTTGTCTCCCAAGGCATTGATGGATGAGAAAAGCTTGTGGGCGATTTACGTCAAAGCGAGACGAATTCCCTTCAGTTCATTTAACTTTTGGACGACGTTTACTGTTTTTATTTTGGTGGTGCTTCAATATTGTATGTTGGAAATCTCATTGGATGAGAAGCTTAAAATTGTGCGTGAGTTTAGCTCCATGGCTTTGGGGGTTGTGGTTTCTGTCTTAGGCTTTATTTTGGCCGGTTTCACTATTTTTGCAACTATAAGTCAACCAGATATGCTTGTGGCTATGTCTAAGTACAGGCATGAGAAATCGCAGTTGTCCTTTCTGAAGAATAATTTTTTCATTTTTATGCGAGTGTTTATATATTACTTGGTTTATACGGTTTTCTGTCTGTTGGTAATTGTGTTCGCTATTAAAGGAGGGTTGGTGCATAAAATAGTCCAGCTCTCCCCGATATCATGGAAGATCACTGAGTGGTTGGTTGGTATGGCTTACGTTGCTCTTTATACGGGAATGTTTTTTTTGTTGATGCAATTAAAATCCTTTATCTACAATGTCTATCATACCGTCATGACTGCTATTCGCTGGAAAGCTATTCAATAAGGTTAGTGGTTGGCTTTAGCATTGTTCGAAATCCATCTGCTCGGATGCGAGGGTTGAGATGTTTTTTGTATCTCTTGGAATCCAGCGTCCATAATTTTTCCTTACGTTGTTGAGGGGAAGGGGGGCGATTATGAAGCGAGGCGATTACAAATTAACTCAAAATCGTGGGCAGTACCCCGATTCCTAAAGTGAACTCAAAATCGTGGTCTGCCCCCGTTTCTCTTGCTCAAAGAAAGGATCGAACTTGAAGGGCAGCTAGGAAAGTACTGAGCAGAGCGAGAAATTGCATGAAAGCGCTTGCAATAGGGATGGCACTCAGTGGGTCACTGGTTAGTCAGGTTGCAATGGGGGTGATCTATGCGGAGGTACCTGATGCCGCTTATGAAGCTCTCTCGCAATCCGCATTCTGCATGAATCACTTCTACTATCGCACGTCCAGCTATTTAGGACACCAAGCTGGATTTGCAGCTCAAACGGCGCTCGCATCTCAGATCGAGCAGTTGCACGACGGGGCTAAAGTTGCTGACGCTTTCAGGACGACTTTCAATGCGATTGATCGTTCAAAGAATGACAAAGAAGTGCCCTTCATTTGTAGGCAGTTCATTCCCCAAGATCACGACATGAGTGGGCATCAATTGAAATATTTCCTTTTGCACAGTGCGGATCAGCCCAAGTAGGCGTGTTCTGACGAAAAATCCCCCGTTTCCCTCAAAGTCTGCCATTCTACAGCAAACGACTGGTGGCACTGAGGAAAAGTAACTATACAAGAGCGGCGTAATATCCTCATGATGTGTAATATTGCAGGAGAGTTCTTATTGGAGGGAAGTCATGTCTAAGAATAATTCCGAAAGAGACACGAAGGCTCAGGCAGACATAGAGTTTGTCGACCTGCTCAATAGGGACAGCAAGGATAATTCTGAAAGGGTTCGGCCTGTCTCTCGTGGTCTGTTGCGGCGAATTCAAATTATTCGAAATCAGGCAGACGCCAATCGTCGTCGTGAGCGCCAAGAAGACTAAGCGTGACTTAACGTCGGTAGTGGGCGAAAAGGCGCTGTCATAGGTTAATTGAGCTTTCTAGTTACACGTTCCTCCGGAAAAGCCGTAGCGAGGCTAGAGGTGCGAATTGCGGCTATCTGATCTTCGGTCAAAGGGCCTCCATCCAGCTCATACTTTGGTAAGTAACGGTCAGTTAGCTGACGCAATGCGAGGGGAGCGACTTCAGTTTTATTCAGGCTGGTCTGAAGCGATTTTTTTGTGCGATTTGTCGACTTTTTTGTGGTAGCCATCGGAGTCTCCGAGGTGTGTGTATTCATGCTGATCAGCTTGTGTGACTAATCGAGTCCGGGCAAAGCGGAGGTTTCGTGTTATCGAACCATGCTCGTTTCGACGAGATGGGCTCCGTGAAAGTAATGCCAGTCAGCTAAGCGATATAAAGCCGGGTAATACCCTGTGGCGAGGGAGCTTGCTCCCGCTGGGCTGCGTAGCAGCACCAAAATAGGGCCGCTTCGCGACCCAGCGGGAGCAAGCTCCCTCGCCACGGTTTGTGTGTTTCCTCGTGGCATCCACTTTCTGATCGGTGTTACCCGTGAGAGCCCTTTGAACTAGGCCGGCTCTGCATCCAAGCGTCGGGCGATGACATCAAGCACGTCACAACCATCCCTCAAGGAGATGCAGCACAGTTGTGCAAAGTCCTGAAGCACTACTGAGTCACTCGGAATATTCCCTCGCATCGCGAGGTTCTCTAGAAGCTGGGTAACCGCGCGAATTCTATAGCCCGCCGTATCGAGCAGGATGTGCAACGGTGCGGAGGTATCGACGAAAAGGGGTTGATCGTCGGCATTACTAGTAAGAGCCATGTATCTGTTCATTTCAAACTCCGTTTGATTGAAGGCCTTCTTACCATTTGTAGTCGAGTCGCCAAACCCAAGCCGCTCTTACGAACGACGCTTGGACTATAGGGCCTTTTTGTAGAGATCATCAATCAGACGATGCGTAGGAAGCTTCCCTGAATTATGTGAGCGGAAAATGTCAGAAAATTCCCCGGCGATACTGCGTCCAACCGTATCTTTTTATCCAGCTCAACTCCCTTCCGCATCCTGAATAACCACAACCCTTCACACCAAAACCTTTGTGACAATCAGACTAATGGGCTATAGCTCAAGACATGGCTGCCGATAGGCAGGTATTCCCCCGTGTAAGGAGTGACACCATGCTGCGGTTCTTCGCCGACTTGGGCTTTCGCTGGAAAATCACTCTCCCGATAGCGTTCCTGGCTGTGTTGCTGGTCCTGATGGGGGGCGCGGGGATGCGCGGCATCAGTCAGGTGACCGAATCCAGCACGCAATTGACCAAACGTTATCTGCCGGCCATTAGTTTGTTGCTCAATGCCGACCGTGATCTTTATCAGGCGTTCGTGGCTGAGCGCAGCCTGCTGGACGGTCATGCCGACGAGCATTTGAAAGCGCTGAGCGCCAGCCATGGCGAAAATGCGAAGCAGGCTTACGACCGTGTGCAGAAATATGCCGCGATGCAGCCCGGTGCCGAGGCGCAGGCGTTGGTCAGTCAGTTCAACGACAGCTTCGGTAAATGGATGCAGGTTTCGCGGCGGGTCCTCGAACTGTCGGTAGGCGATCCGCAGGGCGCCAGTGCGCTGAGTTTTGGTGACAGTGAGCGCCTGTTTGAAACCATGCGTGATTCCATCGACAAGCTGGGTGAGCTGGAAGATGCGGCGTCCCATCGCGAAGGCGACGCTGCGATTGAAAACGGCGAGGCAGTCGGCGTGCAACAGGGCGTGATTCTGCTCATTGGCCTGCTCGGTTGCATCCTGGTGCTTGTGGTTCTGCCACTGGTGGTGTTGAGCCCTATGCGTCGCTTGTTGCACCGCATCGAGCAGATCGCCGAGGGCGGTGGCGATTTGAAAGGGCGTCTCGAGATACGTTCGGCCGATGAGCTGGGACAACTCGGCAGTGCCTTCAACCGTTTTCTCGACAAGTTGCAACCGTTGATCGCCGAGGTTGGGCGGGTGACCGGAGAGGTTGATTCCGCAGCGCGGGCCATGGCCGACATGGCCTCGACGAATGACCGGTTGATCAGCAGCGAGCACGCGGCACTCGATCAGGTCAGTACCGCCGCCACCCAGATGAGCGCTGCGGTGCATGAAGTGGCGCATAACGCGGCGAGCGCCTCGGGCGCCGCGCAGGAGGCGAGCAGCCAGTCTCGTGACGGCGCTCAGGTGGTCAGCAGTACCATCGAGTCGATCCGCCAGTTGGCCCAGGAAGTGGAGACCGCTTCGGGCACGATCGAGGCATTGGCCCAGGAAACGTCCAGTATCGGCGCCGTGCTCGAAGTGATCCGTGGCATCGCCGAACAAACCAACCTGTTGGCGCTGAACGCTGCCATCGAAGCGGCGCGGGCCGGTGAGCAGGGCCGTGGTTTTGCCGTGGTGGCCGATGAGGTGAGGGCGCTTGCGGCCCGCACCCAGGACTCGACCAAAGACATTCAGGTTCGTATCGAGCGCTTGCAAAGCGGTGTCGCCAAGGCTGTGCAAGCCATGCATGTGGGCAGCAGCAAGGCCCGGGACAGTGTCGAACGTGCAGCGGGTGTCGACCAGGTGCTTAGCGGTACCGGCGGTTCGATCCAGCGGATCAACGACATGGCCGCGCAGATTGCCAGTGCTTGCGAGGAGCAGAGCAGCGTCACCGAGGAGATTGCCCGCAACATCTCCGATATCCGCGACTTGTCCAACGAAGCGGCTGCCAATTCCGCCCAGAGCATGCATGCCAGCCGACAGCTTTCCTCTCTGTCGCAAAACCTGGCTGGGCTGGTCGGCCGCTTCCGCACCTGAGGCAGGCGCGCTGTGACCATCGGCGATAGCCTGCGAGCGTTGCATCAGGACGGTTTCGTCCTGATGCCAGCCGTACTGGATGCCGCGCAGATTGCCGACCTGCGCCATGCCATCGACCAGTTGAAGCCTCAGCACTGGGACTACAGCGGCGTCATCGATCATTACAAATGCGTGTTCAATCGCAACCCGTTCTGGCTGCCGTTCCTGGAGGTGGCCGGCGTGATCGAATTGGCCGAGGCGGCCCTGGGCGATGACTGTCATGTTATCGGCCAGACGGCCTGGCGCTGCCATCCGGGTTTCAAAGGGGCGCCGTTGCACCTGGATTACCTGGCGATGAAATTGCCGCCCACGCTGTTGGCCGACCCGGCCTTCGAGCTGCCAATGCAGGTGTTCACCGCGCAGTTTTACCTGGATGACATCGACGCCGACTTGAGCCCGACCCAGGTGATTCCTGGCAGCCACAAGGCTGGTCGAGCGCCGGTAGCGGGTGAAGCGCAATGGCAGGGGCGCTCCGCGCAGCCCGTGTTGTGCCGGGCGGGCGATGTCTTGATATTGCGCAGCGAACTGTGGCACGCCGGCAGCGACAACCGCACCGCCGACCGCACCCGCTACATGCTCCAAGTGCATTATGGCCGGCGGATGGTCGCACAGAAGTTTTCACCCTATCTGCACTGGCAGTTCAATCCTGAGGTGCTGGCCGCGGCGACACCTCGCCAGCGGCGGTTACTGGGTGATCACCAGGAAGCTGAATACGATTGAGGCTGGCTCAGTCAGATCCATACATCATTGACCGCCGTTCGCTCATTGGTTTCTTCGCCGGTATTGATGACGCCGCGAGGCTCGATCAGCAGCAGTTTCACTTCCTGCGCGGCGCTGGGCTTGTGCTCCACACCTTTTTTGACCACGTACATCTCGCCTGGGCCCAGGGTCACCGCGCCATCGCGAAAGTCGATACGCAGCTCGCCTTCCAGCACGATGAAGGTTTCATCGGTGTCGGCGTGGGTGTGCCAGACGAAGTCACCTTCGAGCCGGGCGAGCTTGAATTGGTAGTCGTTCATTTCGGCCACGACTTTTGGCGTCCACTGTTCCTGGAACAGGGTGTATTTCTGGGCGAAGTTGATGGGGCAATAGCGGGTCATCGAGGCATGCTCCTGGGTGGGTGGTGCGTCCTACTTTATTGTTCGAGCCAACGTGCGTATTGGATGATCGTGCAGCTTTTTGCCGCGCGCAGTCGATGCCTTAGCGCAGCATGTTCAGCCAGCGTGCCGGTGAGATACCAAAGGCCTGGGTATGCAGCCGGGTCATGTGGCTCTGATCGAAAAAAACACAGGCCAGGGCCACTTCGCTCAATGGCGTGCCGTGGAATGCCAGGCGCCGGGCTTCATTCAAGCGCCGCTGGGTGATGTAGCGATAGGGGCTGGTGCCGTACAGCGCCCGGAAATCCCGGGACAGGCTCCATCGATCCCTGCCGCTTGCCTGCACCAGGTCGTCCAGGGTGATCACTTGGTCGAGGGTATCGTGAATGAACAGGCGGGCACGTTCTGCTGCCGGGTAGTCGATCAATCGCCGTCCACGCCGATTGCCCGCCGCAAGGTCGAGCGCCTGGGCCACGTCGTAGATGGCGTCCTCTTCCTCCAGCGAGTCGAGGGTGTGATCCAGGCTGTTCAACAATCGGCGGGTCGCGATGTTGAGGCGAGGGTCGTTGGACAATCCACCTTCGATGAAAGGCAATGGCTTGCCTCCCAGTACATGCTGGATCATCGACGGTTCTATGTAGAACATCCGGTAGCGAAAGCCCTCGCGCGTCCCGGCTTCGCCATCGTGTACCTCGTCCGGGTGCAGGACGATGGTGCCGCCGGGCTGGCTGTGGCGTTTGCTGTGGCGATAGTTGAAGCTCTGCACACCCGAAAGCGTGATGCCGATGGCGTAGGTGTCATGGCGATGGGTGCTGTAGCCATGGCCACTGAAATAAGCCTCGATGCGTTCCATTTTCCTCGATTCGGGTGCTCGCACCAGCCAGTCGCGGTTGTGGATGGATCGAGTCATTGCGCCGGGCCTCCTGCTTTTGTCCGCATACCCTACCTGCCTGGAAACTTTCGTCACAGAAAAAAACGGCTCAGGTTGCAACGCCCGTTCACTTGAGAGGATTGAACCTGTGGCGAGGGAGCTTGCTCCCGCTCGGTTGCGCAGCGACCGCAAAATCATAGGGCCGCTTCGCAGCCCAGCGGGAGCAAGCTCCCTCGCCACAGTTCAGATTTCTTTTACCGGCGTCTCACCCTGGACATTCTTGATCAACCCGATCACATGAAGACAGTCACTCTTGTTCACATAGGATTCGCCACTGGCGATCGTTTCGTGGTTGCCGGCCCTCAAGCGCCAGCGCCATTGGCCTTTTCCGGTGCTCGGGGTGCCTCGGGTCTGTCGATAGATTTCAAAGTACATCGGTTCGCTCCCTGCGATTGATTCACTCAAGACATGCGTTGGACATGTGGCTGCAAGCCTAGCCAAGTGGGTGGTTTTGGCTACGGGAAAATCGTTTCCATTGGTTATCGAATATTGCCGGATCGGGCATTCGACCATTTCCATGAAGAAAGTCATGTTGCGAACATAGGGTCGGCTGGAAGTTCGGGCTGGATCCTTGCGTTGCCCTGCCTGGTCCTGCTTAATACGTTTCGATGCCTAGGGCCGGAAGCCCGAAGGGACTGAAAACACTATAAGAAAAAGAGCCATCAAGTGACTGAATATCCAGGAGTGGATCTACAAGGTCGTCTAACGCTTTCGCTTGTCATCCCGGTCTACAACGAAGCCCAGTCCATCGATTTGTTCATGGCCCGGATCGACCAGGTCTTTGCCGATGAATCACTGGTGAGCCTGGAGCTGGTGTTCGTCAACGACGGCAGCGCGGACGATACGTTGGTGCTGCTGCTGGACAGGCAGAAGGCCGACCCGCGCATCCGGATCGTCGACCTGAGTCGCAATTTCGGCAAGGAGGCGGCCTTGAGTGCCGGCCTGCAAGCCGCCCGTGGCCAGGCGGTGGTGCCGATCGATGTCGATCTGCAGGATCCTCCCGAAGTCATCCTGGAAATGATCGCCCATTGGCGCAACGGCGCCGAAGTGGTGCTGGGCCATCGGATCAATCGCGACTCCGATTCCTGGGCCAAACAGGTATCCGCCAACGGCTTCTACCGACTGCACAACAAGATCGCCGACCACAAGCTGCCGGAAAATGTCGGCGATTTTCGCTTGATGGATCGCTGCGTGGTCGATGCCTTGCTAACCCTGCCGGAATCGCGTCGCTTCATGAAAGGGTTGTTTGCCTGGGTGGGGTTCCGGACTACCTACGTGGACTACGTCAGGCCTGAGCGCAGCGCCGGAGAAAGCAAGTTCAATGGCTGGCGCTTGTGGAATTTTGCCCTCGAAGGCATCACCAGCTTCAGCACCGAACCGCTGCGTATCTGGACGTACCTGGGGCTTTGCGTCTCGCTGGTGTCCTTTGCGTTCGCCATTTTCATCGTGTTGCGGACCTTGATTTCCGGGGTCGACCTGCCGGGTTATGCCTCGCTGATGGTCGCGGTCACCTTCTTGGGCGGGTTGCAACTGATCGGCATCGGCGTGTTGGGTGAATACCTGGGCCGCACCTATATCGAATCCAAGCGTCGACCGGTTTTCCTGGTGCGGCGCATCTATGACGCCAAGGACTGACCATGGACCTCAAGGAAACCGACATCCTCGGTCCCGATATCGAGCAGCACTGGTACTACCGGTCGAAAGCGCGGGCCATGCTCCACATGCTCAAGGGCACCTCGGCCAGTACGCTGCTGGACGTGGGCGCAGGGTCGGGCTTTTTTTCCCATCACTTGTTGACCCATACCGCAACCGCCCAGGCCTGGTGCGTGGACATCAGCTACCCGGCCGACTCCGACGCCAGTACCGCCGGTAAACCGGTCCGCTACCGACGCGCCATCGACACGCTGGACGCCGACCTGGTGTTGCTGATGGATGTGCTGGAACACGTGGACGATGACGTGGGCCTGCTCAAGGCCTATGTCGACAAGGTGCCGTCCGGCAGCCGCTTCCTGATCACCGTGCCTGCGTTCCAGTTCCTCTGGAGCGGGCATGACGATTTTCTCGAGCACAAGCGCCGCTATACCCTCAAGCAGTTGGAGAGCGTCGTGGCGCAGGCGGGTTTGCAGGTGCAGCAAGGTGCGTACTACTTCGGCCTGGTATTTCCCATTGCCGCCGGCCTGCGCCTGTTGCAGCGCAAAGCCTCCGGGGCACCGGCCAAGTCGCAGCTTGCCCGGCATCATCCGCTGGTCAATGGCGTGTTGAGGACACTGTGCAGCCTGGAGCGTCCATTCATGGGGGCCAATCGCATTGCCGGCCTGACGGTGTTCTGCCTGGCGCAGAAGCCGTGACCTGGACGCACTCGCCCTTGCTGCGACGTGCCTTGCGTTTTGCCATGACCGGCCTGCTCGTCACTGGCATCCACGTGGTGGCGGCCGTGTTGTTTGTGCACCTGGTCCTGGCCAACCCGCCATTGGCCAATGGTTTCGCCTTTGTCGTGGCGACCGTGGTGTCGTACCTGATCAACACCCTCTGGAGTTTTTCCAGCCGCTTGCATGGCCGGACCCTCGGCCGTTTCGTGGTGGTCTCGATCGGCGGATTCGGACTGGCGATGCTCGTGGCCTGGGCGGCCCAGCGCGTCGGCCTGGATTACCTGGCGGGCATCGCGGCCGTGGCGCTGATCATCCCGGTGTACACCTTCATCCTGCATAATTTCTGGACGTATCGATGACCCTTCGTAGTCAGCGTTTCCCGGTTTCCTTGTTGCCCATATTGTTGGGCGCGCTGGCGTTCCTGTTGGTGATCGGTCCTCGGGTGCTGGATCCGACCAACATCGCCTGGCTGGGGGAGGGCGATGCGGCGACCCATTACATGGGCTGGGCGTTTTTCCGCAGTTCACCCTGGACCTTTCCGTTGGGCATGAACCCTTCCTATGGTCTGGAGTTGGGCAACGGCATCATTTTTTCCGACTCCAATCCGTTGCTGGCGTTCTTGTTCAAACCCTTTCACGCCTGGCTTCCCGAGACGTTCCAGTACTTCGGCCTGTGGTTGCTGGCCTGTTTCGTCCTGCAAGCCTGGTTCGCCTGGAAACTCGTCGGACTGCTGACGCCGTCGCTGTGGATCAGGCTGTTGGGTACTGGGCTATTTGTGTTTTCGCCGCCGATGTTTCTGCGCATGGGCGGGCACCTGTCGCTGTCCGGGCATTTTCTGATCCTCGCGGCCTTGTACCTGGCGCTGCGGCCCGGCTTGCAGAAGCGGCGGCTGGCCTGGGGCGTGCTGTTGGCCGCCACCGCGCTGGTGCATGCGTACCTGTTGGCGATGGTGGCGTTGATCTGGCTGGCCGACCTTGCCAGCCAGGCCACGAAGGGGCGGTTGTCCCGGCGTGATGCCTTGATTGAACTGGGCGGCTTGTTTGTGCTGGTGGCGTTCTGTTGTTGGCAGGCGGGTTATTTCAGCGTGGGTGGCGGGACCGTGGCGGGCGGTTTTGGGTTGTATCGCCTGAATGTGATGTCGCTGGTCAACCCTAGCGGCTGGTCCTATACCTTGCGCGATATGCCCCAGGGCCCCGGGGACTACGAAGGTTTCAATTACCTGGGATTGGGCGTCCTCATGCTGGCGATCTGCGCCGGCGTGGCTTTACTGCAAGGCAACACAGGTTTGGCGAATGCCGTGCGCCACAGGCGCCTGTTGCTGTGGGCATTGATCGGGCTGACGTTGTTTTCGCTGACCAACCATCTCGGCATCGGCATGCAGAACGTGCATTACTGGCTGCCCAAACCCCTTGAGCTTGTGGCGAACGTCTTTCGCGCGTCCGGTCGGATGTTCTGGCCGGTGTTCTACGCCATCATCTTTGCGGTGATTTTCCTGGTGATCCGCGGCAACAAACCCCGGGCGGCGGCGTGTCTGCTGGCTATGGCCCTGGTGGTGCAGGTCCTGGATACCCGCGCGGGATGGGCCGGCCTGCGCCAGAGCCGGATGACGCCGGCGGCCTCGAGTTGGCCTACGCCCCTGAATGATCCGTTCTGGGCCAGTGCCGCCGGTCATTATTCGAAAGTCCGCACGTTATTGCCGCAGAACCAGCCGGACAACTGGCTGCTGACCAGCCAATACGCCCTGACGCACGGCCTGGAAACCGATGGCGTGTACTTGGGACGCATGAGTGACCGGGCGATCGAGCGAGCCCAGCGACACGCCGAGCAGATGCTTGCCAGCGGCCAGTACGCCGCGGATTCGCTGTACATCCTCGGCCCTGTCGCCGCGCTCCAGGCGGCGAAAACCGTCAATCGCCCGACCGACCTGTTGACCCGTATCGATGGCCTGGTGGTGCTGGCGCCGGGCTGGAAGACATGCGCCCAATGCCCACCGTTCGCCGATGAAACACTGGACATGCAGGTCAAGCTCGGTGAGCGCCAAGTGTTCAGCCGAGCCAACGCGATGTTGGCCGATGGCTGGGGGCGGGTCGAGGATTGGGGCACCTGGTCGGAAGGGCCTGAGGCTGAGGTTGTTTTACGCATACCGCCAGAAGCGCATGCTATCTCGATCGAAGCCGCGGCGTTCGTGCAGCCCTCCCACACGCGCCAGCGGGTGGAGGTGTCGATCAACGGTGTCGCGGCGCTGGCGACGCAGTTCAACCGACTGCAGGACAACACGCTGGAACTGCCTCTGACGCAGGCCATTCGAGAAACGATTGGCGCGGAGGGGCGGTTGCGCGTGCGGTTCCATTTACCTGATGCCATCAGTCCCAAGGCGCTGGGGTTGGGCAGCGATGAGCGAGTCATGGCGCTGGGACTGAAATCACTGACTGTGAAGTAGTTTTCCACTTCACAATGGCTTACTCACTGTGGCGAGGGAGCTTGCTCCCGCTGGGCTGCGAAGCGGCCCCAAATATTTTGCGGTTGCTGCGCAACCGAGCGGGAGCAAGCTCCCTCGCCACAAAAGCAAGGGCCTCTTCCGACTCTTTGGAGGGTGTGCCCAGGCGACTGGACGTTTAGCGCATAGACGCACCACCCCCAGCGTTCCTACACTGCACTCCATCAAGGGATCGAGGGGCAGTGGATGAACCGCAACGAATTGCGCAAGGCCGACATCAACCTGATGGTGGTGTTCGAAACGTTGATGCTTGAGCGCAACGTGACACGGGTGGCGGAAAAACTGTTCCTGGGCCAACCGACCATCAGCTCGGCCCTCAATCGGCTGCGCAAGATGTTCAACGATCCGCTGTTCATTCGCGTCGGCCACCGCATGGAACCGACGGCCCGGGCCGAGGAAATCATCCAGCACCTGTCGCCGGCGCTCGATTCGCTGTCGGTGGCGTTGAGCCTGACCCACGATTTCGATCCCGCCAACAGCGCCATGACATTCCGCATCGGCCTGTCGGACGACGTCGAGTTCGGCCTGTTGCCGCCCCTGTTGAGCAGCCTGCGGCAAGAGGCGCCGCAAATCGTGTTCGTGGTCCAGCATGTCGATTACTGGCGCATCCCCGATCTACTGGCATCGGGCGACATCACCGTGGGTATCAGCCAGACGCGCGGCCTGCCGGCCAACGCCAAGCGCAAGCTGTTGCGCCATATCCAACCCCGCGTGTTGCGCGCCGATGCGTCGGACACGCCGCTGACCCTGGACGAATACTGCTCGCGACCTCATGTGCTGGTGTCCCACACCGCCAACGTCGCCGGGTTCGCTGACGAATGGCTGGCGGAGATCGGGCGCAAGCGCCAGGTTGTGCTGTCGGTGCCGCAATACAGCGCATTGCCGGCGTTGCTGGCCGGTACTGACCTGATCGCCAGCCTGCCGGACTATACCGCCGCCGCCATGGCGGCCTCGGGGCAACTGTTCAACGAACCCTTTCCCTTCAAGACCCCGACCCTGGACTTGTCCATGGTCTGGTTGAGCCATGTCGACAGTGACCCGGCCGAGCGCTGGTTGCGCTCGCGGTTGGAGGCCTTCATGGGCGAGCGCGGGCCCTTGGCACAACCTTGACGCGGGCCTGCCGCGAAACAAAATCCTGCCCCAACGAATAAAGTCGAGGTAAGGTTGTGACCGCTGAAACCACCTCGTCATATTTTTCGAATCGGAGTCGAACACATGCCTCACCTGCACATGGAGTACACCGCCAACCTGCCCGAGCTGAAGGCCGAAGTCGCATTGCTGCGCCTGAACAATGCACTGGTGGCCTCCGGTCAATTTTCCGCCGAGCACGACATCAAGAGCCGGGCCGTGAAACTGGAGACGTTCCGGGTGGGTACAGGGATGGGCGAACGGGGTTTCGTGCATGTGAAGCTGGCCCTGCTCAGTGGCCGTTCGCCGGAAATCAAGAAGCAATTGGCCGAAAGCCTGCTGGCGGTGATCCAGGACCTGGGGCCATGGCCGGCCGAAGTCAGCGTGCAATTGTGCGTGGAGATCCTCGACATCGACCGCGAGCCCTATGCCAAGGCCCTGATCGGTCAATGACGCGCAGGCGTTGCGTGGGCGCAGGCCTTGATGATCTGTTCGCGTAGCCAGGCGTTGGCACTGTCCTGATCGGCGGCTTGGCTCCACTGCATGTCCAAGGTCAACCCCGGCAAGCCCTTGGGCGCTTCGTGGTGATTGAAGATCGCCTCATTGGCCAGCAGTTTCTGGATGCGGCGGGGCAGGGTCAGGATGAAGTCAGTGCCGGTGATCATCTTCAGCGCGGCACTGTAGCTGTTGGCGCGCGCGGCGATTTGCCGGTGATGGGCCTGCCGCGACAGCCAGCCGTCCACCCTGTTGCTCGCTGACGCCCAAGGCGTCGCAAACACGTGTCGGCGCTGTACGAAAGATTGAACGCTCAGTTGCGGCTCAAGTGGCGTCGCCCGTTTGTCCACGACGCAGACCCAATCTTCCTCCAGCAACTGCCGGGATCTGAAATCGGCATGGTCGCCGTGAACGTTCGGGCCGAAGCAGATCACCAAGTCCAGGCTGCCGTCGCGTAATTCCTCGGCGGGAATGTCGGCTTCAAGCTTGTGCACGTTCACCACCACCGGCAAATTGGCGTAATCGAAGCCTTGCAGCAGTTGCGGCAGGATCAGGTGTTCGAAATATTCTGGTGCGCAGATGTTGAAGGTGACGGCTTGCCGAGTTGGATCAAAGGTCGGCGGACCGGCATGGCAAAGGTTGATGCTTTGTAAAATGGCGCGCACATGGTTGTACATGCCCTCGGCCTTGCAGGTGGGGCGCATGCCGGTGCGGGTGTTGATAAACAGTTCGTCCTCGAAACAGGTTCGCAGTTTCTTGAGGCAATAACTGACGGTTGACTGGCTGACGCACAAGGCCTCTGACACACCGGTGACACTGCTTTGCTCGTACACGGCGCTAAACACCATGAGGTCCTGCATGTCGAGCTTTCTGAGGGCGTTACTGTTCAGCATCCGTTCTGTCTCTCACTCTGCTTCCTTGCGCGGATCTTGCGCAAACCAGGCTGACGATCGTAACGGAACGATAGTGCCAAGAGAATGCCAGGCAGGCCTTTTCATGGTCGGGAACGGGACAGATTGTGTAGGGAACACGACGTGTCGATCAACGACCGACTCGTTTGCTTAAGTTTAGTTAGCGATGATCCAAGCTTCATCAAATCCATGTTTAACCGCCCAAGGTGCCGTGGGACGCTTGCCCGATGTGTTTCCTGTGATGCGCTCATGGACGCTTGGCCCCTGGCAGTGCAATACCCTCCATCCGCCGCAGTCGATCCGGTCGGCAGGAGCACGCCTGCCATGGCCCCCTCCCTTAGTGCGCTGCCCTCCGAGCTGGCTTTTTGGGCGCTCTGGCATTGTCGCCATGCGCGTCCTCCGGACACTCGTTTTTCCTGTTGAACCTCCACGGTGCTCGCTCAATGGCGAGCACAAACTGACGGTGCGTTGTCGCCCGTCCGACACGGAAATACGAGTTTTCTCATGAGCCTTGCCAAGATGTCTTTCGCACCCGTGCAACACGCCCAGGCGTTCCTTGCGCAAAACCCCGATATCGAGTTGTTCGAGTTGTTCATTCTCGATAACAACGGCGTGCCCCGGGGCAAGTTGTTGCATCGGGACGAGTTGCTGGCGGTCTATGAAAGTGGTCGGCCGCTGCCCAGTACGATTCTCGGGCTGACCCTCAATGGCGACGATGTGGAAAATTCCGGGCTGGTGTGGGACGTCGGCGACATCGATTGCCGCGCCTATCCCCTCAGCGGCAGTTTGCAGCGTATGCCGTGGCGGTTGATTCCCACGGCCGCGGTGCAGGTCAGTATGCATCCCCAGGAAGGCATGCCAGCGACCATCGCCGATCCGCGTTATCTGCTCAGTCAGGTGATCGAAGCCCTGCAGGCCGACGGTTTTTATCCGGTGATGGCGGCGGAGCTGGAGTTTTATCTGCTGGACACACAGCGCGACAGCCAAGGCCGGCCGCAACCGGCGCGGGACGCTGACGGTGGTCGGCCGCGCGCCACCCAGGTCTATGGTTTGCGTGAACTGGAGCAGTTAGAGCCGTTCCTCGCCGACCTGTACGCCGCATGCAAGCTACAAGGCATTCCGGCCCGCACCGCGATTTCCGAATACGCCCCGGGACAAGTGGAAATCACCCTTGAACACCGCAGCGATGCCTTGCAAGCCATGGATGAAGCGGTGCGCTACAAACGACTGGTCAAGGGCGTGGCCCACAAGCACGGCATGCAGGCGTGTTTCATGGCCAAGCCGTTCGAGCACTTGGCGGGCTCCGGCCTGCACATGCATGTCAGCCTGGCCGACCGCGATGGCCACAATCTGTTTGCCAGTGAGGCCGGCGACGGGACGCCACTGTTGCGCCATGCCGTGGGCGGGATGCTCGATACCTTACTCGATTCGTTGTTGATGTTTTGCCCGAACGCCAACTCCTACCGGCGCTTCCAAAGCAACAGCTACGCACCGCTGGCCGCCACCTGGGGCGTGGACAACCGCACCGTGAGCCTGAGGGTACCGGGCGGCCCGGCGTTCTCGCGGCACATCGAGCATCGTATTTGCGGCGCCGATGCCAACCCTTACCTGGCGGCTGCGGCGATATTGGCCGGCATCCATCACGGCTTGCGTGAACAATGCGATCCCGGGAAACCTGTGGAAGGCAACGGCTACGCCCAGGCGACCGAGCTGCTGCCCACTGACTGGCTCACTACCCTGCGTGCCCTTGAAGCTTCGACTTGGGCGCGGGGAGCGTTTGGCGAGGCGTTCCTGGGTGTTTATCTGGCGGTCAAGCGCGCCGAATACCGGCAGTTCATGGGGGAAGTCGGGGAGCAGGATTGGCGCTGGTATCTGAATCAGGCTTAGCAGCAGATTAAATAATTATTTAACAGCAACTTTTTCACGAAAAATTGATGGTGGGCTACCTAAAGTTTGTGTTGCCGTAGAAAACATTTTTTTCATCTGTTTTCTGCGGCACTTCTTTTTCAAAGAGCAACTTCAGGAAGCCGTCAACCCTCATGCTGACTATTAAAGCCGTGCGCCCCGAGTGGGTGACGCTGGCCGCCAGTGCCTTTTTGTTAGTGGGCTTCAACCTCGTGCTCTGGCAACACTTGCTGGCGATCACGACGGCGGACGCTCGGGGCCTGCTGATGTGCGTGGCGTTTGGCCTGATGATTTTCTGTGCGTTCAACCTGGTGTTGACGCTCGTGGCCTTCCGTCCGCTGCTCAAGCCGGTGCTGATGCTGTTATTCCTGATCAGCGCCGGCGTGGCGTATTTCATGGCCCAATACGGCGTCTTGATCGATGCCGGCATGTTGCGCAACTTCGCTGAAACCAATGCCACGGAAGTCCGTGACCTGTTGTCGTTGAAGTTGTTTGTCTATATCGGCTTATTGGGGGGCTTGCCGTGCTGGTTGTTGTTCAAGACCCCGATCAACTACCGTCGTTGGCCAAAGGAGTTATTAAGTAAGTTACTGGTCGGCGTGGCCTCGGCCGCGGTGATCGGCGTCGTTGCCCTGGTCAACTACCAAGGTTTGTCGTCACTGTTTCGCAACCACCACGAGTTGCGCTTGATGGTCGTACCGAGCAATTACATCGGTGCCTCGCTTGGGTACTTGCGTGAACAGGTCGCGTCGGCCAAGCAGCCGTTCATCACCTTGGGCGAGGACGCGAGCCGCAACCCGGCCTGGCAAACCCATGGCCGCAAATCCCTGACCGTCCTGGTGGTGGGCGAGAGTGCCCGGGCCGAGAACTTCGGCATCCTCGGTTATCACCGCGACACTACGCCGACATTGGACAAGGAGGCCGGCCTGATCGCCTTCACCGACGTGCATTCCTGCGGCACCGAGACCGCCGTGTCGGTGCCCTGCATGTTCTCCAACATGGGACGCAAGAACTACGACGCCAGCAAGGCCAAGAATGAGGAGGGCTTGCTGGATGTGCTCAAGCGCGCCGGGCTGGAGGTGATCTGGCGGGACAATCAATCTGGCTGCAAGGGCACCTGCGACCGGGTCACGCTGCAGGATGTCAGCAACCTCAAGGACCCGGCGCTGTGCGCCAACAGTGAGTGCCGCGATGAGATACTGCTCCAGGGGCTGCAGCATTTCATCGACACCCTCGACAAGGACACGGTACTGGTGCTGCACCAGATGGGCAGCCACGGGCCGGAATACTTCAAGCGCTACCCCAAGGAATACGAGCATTTCACGCCGGTGTGCGAAAGCAATGCGCTGAACAATTGCAGCCGCGAGAGCATCGTCAATGGCTATGACAACACGCTGGTGTACACCGATCATGTGCTGTCGACCCTGATCGATCTGCTGCGGGCCAACCAGGACAAGGTCGACACGGCCATGCTGTACCTGTCGGACCATGGCGAGTCCCTGGGCGAGTACAACCTGTTTCTCCATGGCACGCCCTACATGCTCGCCCCGGAACAACAGAAACACGTGGCTATGCTGGCCTGGTTCTCCGACAGCTACCAGAAGTCCTTTTCGGTCGACACCCATTGCCTGCAACTGAGTCGTGAAAAGCCCTTGAGCCAGGACAACCTGTTTCATTCGATGCTCGGGTTGCTGGAAGTCAACAGCCAGGTCTATAACCGCGACCTGGACCTGTTCGCCAATTGTCGCGGCGCGGTGATTGATGGTGTCCTGGCACGGGAGTGAACGCCTGGACCTTTTTTTCACGCGGGGTTGGTTAACCTGTCAGCCAGCCTTTTCCAAGAGCCGTTTGTATGTCCGGGTTACCCCCATCCACCATTGAGCTTGAGTTCGCCAGGCAGCATGACCAGGAGCATGCGCAGGTTTGCTGCCGACCGGCACCTCGCCGCTTGCGCCTGGCGTTCTGGCGCGACGAACAAATGGTGCGCAATGCCCTGAAAGTGGCGGGCGAGCCGGGGTTGGTGCTGGACGTGGCCTGTGGGGCAGGGCGGTTCTGGCCGGTGCTGGCCGAGCATGCCAACCGGGTGATCCTGGCGGCGGACCCGTCGCCGGACATGCTCGAACACGCGCTCACCCACCATGGCGACACGTTGCTCCAGCGGGTCAAGACCTTCCCGAGTTCGGCATTCACCCTTGGGCTGTCGGCCAACGCAGTGGACTGTATTTTCTGTTTGCAACTGTTTCGCCATCTCCGCGCCAGCGAGCATCGCCTGGTGCTGTTGCGCGAGTTTCATCGGGTCAGTCGCGATACGGTGATCGTTTCGGTGAAAATCGAAGGGCGTCTCAAGATGGGCCAGGTGCCGCAACGCAGCCTGGCCGACAAGGCCGATGTCGAAGCCGAGTTTCGCCAGGCGGGTTTCAGCGTGCTTTGGTATCAGGATTTCCTACCCGGTTTTGCGCTGACGCGTGTTTATGTATTGCGTAAGACCGGTTAATTCTTGATGTAGGACTATTCTTGCTTTTTCGCAGGCGATTTCTCTCAGACAGATGCTCTACGGATGCTCGCAATCACCAGCGGCGATATATACTGCGCGCCATTCTTCAAGGGAGAGCCGTGTGGCCATCGATATTCACTGGATTCGCGACAACGATAGCCTCGGTCAGTTTTGCGCCGAGTGGCAGCAGTTGCCATTCGTCGCCCTCGACACCGAATTCATGCGGGTCGACACCTTTTATCCCATTGCTGGCTTACTGCAGATTGGCGATGGCAAGCGTGCCTATCTGATCGACCCCTTGACCATCGACAACTGGCAGCCCTTGGCCGTTCTGCTGGAAAACCCGGCGGTGCTCAAGGTGTTGCACGCTTGCAGCGAAGACCTTGAAGTGCTGCTGCGCCTGACCGGTAGCCTGCCCGCGCCGCTGTTCGATACCCAATTGGCTGCCGCCTACCTGAACCTGGGTTTCTCCATGGGCTATTCGCGGCTGGTGCAGGAAGTGCTGGGCATCGAGCTGCCCAAGGGCGAGACCCGTTCCGATTGGTTGCAACGGCCCCTGTCCGAGACGCAAATCAGCTATGCGGCAGAGGATGCGGTGCATCTGGCGGAAGTTTTCGTAGACCTGCGCCCGAAGCTTTCCGACGAAAAATACCGCTGGGTCTTGGAGGATGGCGCCGAACTGGTGGCCAACCTGCGTCGCGAAGTCGACCCGTACGAGGTCTACCGCGAGGCCAAGCTGGCCTGGAAACTGTCCCGCGCCCAATTGGCCGTGCTGCGCGAGCTGTGCGCCTGGCGCGAACGTGAAGCACGGGCCCGCGACCTGCCGCGCAACCGCATCATCCGTGAACATTCGCTGTGGCCCCTGGCCCGCACCCAGCCGGATAACCTCGGCGCGCTGGCGAAAATCGAAGACATGCACCCGCGTACCGTGCGCCAGGACGGCCAGTTTCTGTTGGATCTGATCCAGCGCGCCGCCAGCATCCCGCCTGAGCAATGGCCGCCGGCCGTGGCCGAACCGTTGCCCATCGAGGCCGCTGCCCTGGTCAAGCGCCTGCGGGCGTTGGGGCAGGTTGAAGCCGAGCGCCTGGGCATTGCCCCGGAGCTGATGCTGCGCAAGAAAACCCTCGAGGCGCTGATCAAGAGCGGCTTTCCCGAGGGCCCCTACCAATTGCCCGATTCGCTGCGTGGCTGGCGCCGCGAATTGATGGGCCAGGCGCTGCTCGACAGCCTGGCCACTGCCGGAGAACAGCCTTGAAACGTATCTGCTCCATCTACCGCAGCTCGAAGAAAAACGAGATGTACCTGTATGTGCTCAAGAGCGATGCCTTGGAGCGTGTGCCCGAGCCATTGATGGCCGCCTTCGGCAAGGCGATCCACGCCTTTGACCTGGTGCTGAGCCCCGAGCGTGAGCTGTCCCGGGAAGACATCAACAAAGTGCTGGAAAACCTCGACACCCAGGGCTATCACTTGCAGATGCCACCGGCCGAAGACGAATACATCGAGCATTTGCCCGAAGAGTTGTTGCGCCGTAACGACCCGGTCTGATGGTATTGGAGGCGCCTGTCCTGGGCGCTTCTTGAAAAACGGAATGATTTATTGACGACGATCGCAAGGATAGAGCGACACTCTGTCGGCGCTCGTCTGCACTGTTTTTGAAAGGTTTGATTCATGCGCGTTCTGATTGCCGAACACGATCACGCGGTGTATGCCCAGCTTCTGCGTCAGGCTGCACCCGATATTGAAGTGCTGACCAGCGGCGATTCCGCCGAGCTGTCGCGACTGGCCACCGATTGCCCGGTCTGGCTCGGCCAGCCTGATCTGCTGGCCACCCTGTTGCGTCAAGGCCACCAACCCCGTTGGCTGCAATCGACCTGGGCGGGCATAACGCCGCTGCTGGCCGATGGCTTGAGCCGCGATTACCGCCTGACCCGTGCCGTGGGCATTTTTGGCCAGGTGATGGCTGAGTATGTGCTGACCTACATGCTCGGCCATGAGCGCGAGGTACTGGCCCGGTTGGTCAGCCAGGTCGAGCGCAAGTGGGACAACCGCCAGGGCCAAGGCTTGGCTGGACGCAAGGTATTGATTGTCGGGACGGGGGACATCGGCCAGCGTGTGGCGCAGTTCCTGGTGCCGTTCGGCGTGCAGCTGTACGGCATCGCCAGCGAAGCCAGGGAAATGGCGCCGTTCATCGAGGTCGGGGCACTGAAGGATCTGCCGCGTCTGGTGGGCGAGGTGGATTACGTGATCAATCTGCTGCCCAACACGCCAGAGACCCATGACATCTACGATGCGGCGCTGTTCAAGCAATTCAAGCCGACCGGGTTGTTCATCAACGTTGGCCGCGGCGTGGCGGTTGTGGACGCGGACCTGGTGCAAGCCCTGAAGGAAGGGCACCTGGCCGGTGCGGTGATCGACGTCTGCCGCCAGGAGCCGCTGCCGCAGCGCCATCCGTTCTGGACCGCCTGGGGCCTGCTGCTGACCGGCCACAGTTCGGCACCGACCTCGCCACCAATGATGGCGCAGTTGTTCCTGGAAAATCTGCGGGCCTATCAGGCGGGCGAAGCACTGCGTGGTGAAGTGGATTTCAGCCGGGGTTACTGAAGCCATCCTCGATCAAACTGTGGGAGCGGGCTTGCTCGCGAAGGCGGCGTTTCAGCCGACATAATCGTGAACTGACACGCCGCTTTCGCGAGCAAGCCCGCTCCCACAGTGGGTTTTCAGTGGCCACAAGAAGTGTGTCCGCCACAGATCAGAATGTGGGAGCGAGCTTGCTCGCGATAGCGGAGTGCCAGTCGCCATCAAAGTGGCTGAGCTGACGCCATCGCGAGCAAGCTCGCTCCCACAGGGGGGACTCCGGCGGCTACAAAAGGGGTTACAGGGTGAAATCACCTTCTGCCACCAGTTCGCTCAGCGGCCGGCGTGGGCTTGGGACTTCGCGGGCCTGGAGGTATTCGGCCAGGGTCGATTTGTCCCCCAGCTTGCCAATCGCCACGGCGGCGTGCAGGGCGTAGCCTTGCGGGATCTTCAGTTCCTTGCGGGTCAGTTCCTGGTCGAAACCGGCCATGCCATGGGTGTGCCAGCCGCTGAGGCTGGCTTGCAGCGCCAGGTGGCCCCAGGCCGCACCGGTGTCGAAGGTGTGGCTCTGCGCCGGGGTTTCCTCGGTGGCGCCGGGCACCGCGAAGGTGGTTTTCGAGACGATGATCACCAAGGCCGAGGCGTGTTGGGCCCAGCCGCGGTTGAACTCGTTGAGCAAGCCCAGGAAACGCTCCCAGTTCGGCGTGTCGCGCCGCGCATACAGGAAACGCCAAGGTTGGGAGTTGTAGGCCGAAGGGGCCCAGCGTGCGGCTTCGAAGAAGCTCAGCAAGGTTTCTTCGGCAATGCTTTCGCCGGTAAAGGCGCGGGGCGACCAGCGTTCGATGAACTGAGGGTGAATCGCGTAATCGGCAATGCGGGAGTTGGCGCTCATGGGCTTACCTGGCTCGAGTGTGGAAAGACAATCAAGCAACCTACGTCCCGCCGTCCGGCCTGACAAGCCCCTGTATACCGACAGTCGCCAATGCTTGGCCTCAAGAAGCCCCGGCACTAGACTGTCGGCCTTTTCACCACCTGATGTTGATGCTCGAACCATGGCCGCCAAAGTCGAACCGTTCTGGATACGCAAAACCCTCGATCAGCTCGATCCCCAGGAATGGGAATCGCTGTGCGACGGCTGTGGCCTGTGCTGCCTGCAAAAGCTCGAAGACGAAGATGACAACAGCGTCTACTACACCCGCATCGCCTGCAAACTGCTGGACCTGAAAACCTGCCAGTGCACCGACTACCCCAACCGTCGTGAGTACGTGCCCGATTGCATCCAGCTCACGCCGGGCAAGGCCGATGAGTTCAAATGGCTGCCGCCGACCTGCGGTTATCGGCTGGTCAGCGAGGGCAAGGACTTGCCCTTGTGGCACCACCTGGTCTGCGGCGATCGCGATGCCGTGCACCATGAACGCATTTCCCAGTCTGGACGTATGCTGGCCGAAGGCAGCGTGCCGGAAGACGACTGGGAAGATCATCTGATTTTTCGCGCCGGCTGAACCACCGGGCGGCGCGCCACCTGGGAGAACCCATGGCTGCAGGATTGAAACGGATACTGGCGGCCGGGTTGCTGGCAGTGTGCGGGCCGCTGTGGGCGGCGCAGAAAGTCGACCTGGATTATCACGTGCACCTGTTGCCCCAGGGCGACCAGGCCGAAGTGCGCCTGACCCTGGCCCGGGGTTCAGCGGTGCGCAGCCTGGATTTCGACCTCGGCGACGGCAGTCGCTACAGCGATTTCAAGGCCGACGGCCAATGGCAGCTCACCCCTGGCAAAGAAGCCCGTGGTGTCTGGCGTCCGGCCGCGGACAAGGCGAGCCTGAGCTATCGCGTGCGCATCAGCCATGCCCGCAAGAACGCCACCTTCGAAACCCGCATGACCCCGACCTGGGCGTTGCTGCGCGGCGATGATCTGGTGCCGTTGGCCAAGCTCGATCAGCAGGACGGCATCGAACTGGTGGCACGTCTTGAGTTTGAATTGCCTGACGGCTGGAAAAGCATCGAGACCCCTTGGCCGCGCATCGGCAAGCAGCGCTTCCGCATCGACAACCCCTCGCGCCTGTTCGACCGTCCCACGGGCTGGATGCTCGCCGGCAAACTGGGCAGCCGCCGTACCCGCCTGGGTGAAACCGAAGTGACCGTGGCCTCGCCCCGGGGCCAGGGCATGCGCCGGATGGACGTGCTGACGCTGCTGACGTTCGTTTGGCCGCAGGTGCAAGCGCTGGTGCCGCGCCATCCGGCCAAGTTGCTGATTGTCGGCGCCGGCGATCCGCTGTGGCGTGGCGCCCAGGCCGGCCATGACTCGATTTACCTGCACAGCCGCCCGCCGTTGGTCAGCGAGCGGGGCAGCAGCCCGTTGTTGCGGGAGTTGGTGCAGGCACTGGCCCGGGTCAATGATCAGGACCGTAGCGATTGGATCAGCGAGGGGCTGACCGAGTATTACGCGGTCGAACTGCTGCGCCGCGCCGGCGGCTTGAGTGATGAGCGCTACCAAACCTTGAACGACCGGCTCGCCCATGACAGCAAGGGCGTCACCACGTTGCGCGGCGAGCAGATCAGCCCGGCGGCCGTGGCCAAGGCGGTATTGCTGTTGCAGGAGCTGGACCGCGAGATTCGCCTGAAGACCCGTAACAAGCGTTCGCTGGATGATGTGTTGCAGGGGGCGATGCGCCTGGAAACCGTCGACACCGAGGAGTTTGTCCAGCTCAGTGAAAGTGTTTTGGGTGGGGCTTCCACTGTGCTGGATACCCAGTTACTTCAGTAATACCGCCTTCGCGAGCAGGCTCGCTCCCACACTGGATCTTCAGTGGACAGATTATTTGTGCATGACTCGATCAATGTGGGAGCGAGCCTGCTCGCGATGAGGCCATCAGCGGCACTGCAAAAATCAGAGCCCAACCTTCGGCGAATTCAACGAATCATTCCCCGTCACCGTAGCCGTGCCAGTCGCCGCCTCGGCGTTGGCCTTCAGGCGACTCAGCTCTTCACCGGCCTGCTCGATGCGGGCGCGGGCGTTGTCCAGGTTCTGGCGATTCTTTTCCAGCAGGCTCTTGGCCGAGCAATGCCCGGTGATGCCCCGCGCCAACGCCATGCCGCCGATCGCCAGTTGAGCCAGCCCGATCACCCCGCCACGGCGTAGACCCTTGCCCATCATCAGCACACCGCCGGCCAACGAGCCAATGCGCTCCCAGCCGTGCACGTTTTGCGGCGGATGGGATTGGAAAGGGGTGCGCTCAATCGGCTCGAACGGATTGTTATCGCTCATGATCTGTCTCCAGTGTGGGGATTGGTATAAAGCTGACTGCCTGAGCGATTGCCTTGTTCAATCGAATATCGCACCGATCAGCGGAATTGCGGTCCCGAACGGGTGTTGTTGCCTTTGGCCATGCGGTCGTACAACACGACGTTGACGGTAGCGGCCAGGTTCATGCAACCGGTGGTGGGGATGTACACCACGTCCTCGCACCAATCGCGAATCTCCTTGTCCAGCGAGCCGTCTTCCGGGCCGAAGATGTACAGCGCCCGGTCCGGGTGGGTGTATTCGGGCAGCGAGCGGGCACCTTCCACCAGCTCGACGGCCACTGGCACACAGCCCAGGGGCAGGATTTTCTTCAGGTCGTCGATACCGATCAGCGGGATGTCGTAGTGGACTTTCTTGGTGTCGGTGACGAAGTCGGCGGCGCGCTCATAGCGCTTGCCGGTGTAGAACACCGACGCCACGCCGTAGCAACCGGCGGCACGCATGACCGAACCGACGTTTTCCGGTGACTTGGGGTTGAACAGACCGATGCAGCTATAGCGTTTGTTGGCCACGGGCGGGGTGCCTTTGGGGAAAAGGCGCGATTATACGGGGAATGGGGGAGGGTGGTCAGGTTCGAGATGTGTGGTGTTTGTTTGATTGCCATCGCGAGCAAGCTCGCTCCCACAGGGTTTTGTGAACGCCGAAAATCCACTGTGGGAGCGAGCTTGCTCGCGATGACGGCCTTGCAGCCTGTAAAAATTCTTGGGTGATGACGATTACTCGTCTTTCTTCATCAACCCAGCCAACGCGGCGAACGGGTTGTGGGTCGCCTTGGCAATCTTCGGGGTGCTCAGGGAGCCGTCGCCGAAGTATTGCTGGTCGGTGTAGCGCGAGTGCTCGTTGTCGTGGCAGTACAGGCACAGCAGTTCCCAGTTGGAACCGTCCTGCGGGTTGTTGTCATGGTTGTGGTCGCGGTGGTGAACGGTCAGTTCGCTCAGGCGCTTGCCGGAAAACTCACGGGCACAGCGGCCACAGACATGGGGATACATTTTCAGGGCTTTGTCGCGGTAACCCATCTCCCGGTCGCGCTGGGCATCGGCGAGGATGCGGTCCAGCTTGGCGGTGTTGGACGGTGGCGTTGACGAACTCATGGGTTCACCTTTGTAGAAAAGACTGATGACGGTTGGACAGAGTTTAGCTCAGCCCTTGAGCTTCTCGGCAATCCAGATGGTGTGGCGGGTGCCTTTGTTGCCATGGGCGAACACTTGCACCTCTTCGGCCTTGAAACCGGCCTTCTTCAGCTTGTCGGAAAACTGCCGGTCAGCGCTGGCCGACCATACCGCCAGCACGCCCTTGGGCCGCAGGGCCTTGGCGCAAGCGGCCAGGCCACCGGCCGAATACAGCCAACTGTTGGCTTTCTGGGTCAGGCCTTCCGGGCCGTTGTCGACATCGAGCATGATCGCGTCGAACCCCTGGGGTTCGGCTTGCAGCACCTTGGCCACGTCTTCCAGGCGGATCACCGTGCGCGGGTCCGCCAGCGGCCGCCCGGCCTTTTCACCCAGGGGGCCACGGTTCCACTCGACCACGCCGGGCACCAGCTCGGCCACCACCACTTCGGCGGTCTTGCCCAGGTGCTTGAGGGCCGAGGCAAGAGTGAAGCCCATGCCGAGGCCGCCGATCAGCACGCGCGAGCCGGGACGACCGGCGACCTTGCGGCAAGGAATCTCGGCCAGGGCGTCTTCGGAACCGTGCATGCGGGTGTTCATCAGTTGCCCGCCGTCGCCACCCTGGATCTTGATGACGAAGTCTTCGCCGTACTCGAACAGGCACAGGGCACCGCCGTTGTCAGGGATGGGCGTGGTGTCGAGCAGAACGAAACGTTTCATGGAGATCTCGTAGGAGGGCAGACCGGCGCGGTAACGACTAGCCTTAAAGCAGACAATAGCCACGGAGCCATTGATGAAGTGCATCATTCTAACGGCCATTGCCCTGGCGGCGCTCTCAATAAGTTGCGCCCAGGCTCAACAACCGACGATTCCGGTCAACCCGCCGAGTATCCCCGGATCGCCGGGCACTGCCACGCCCATGCCCTATCCGCCGGTCACGCCTAACGGCGTGCCCAAGGCCGGCCCGGGAAGTGGTGGGCCACCCTTGCTGCCGCCGATTGAAATGCCCAAGCCGCCCAAGGACCAGCCGATACCGGGCATGGAGCCGAAGCCGGTGAAGGCCAAGTCGCCGGGGGGGTAGAACGCCCACACGACGCAATAACCTGTGGGAGCGAGCTTGCTCGCGATGGCGGTGTATCAGTCAACATTGATACTGGCTGAACTGACGCTATCGCGAGCAAGCTCGCTCCCACAGGGGGCTCCGGCTAGGTTTAATGGTGCGGTCAGACCTGCTGCGACAACAACTGCCCATCGGCCATGCGCAGGCGCTTGGACAGGGAAACGGCAAGGGCGCGGATGATCTTGGCGGCGATCTTGGGGGCGTCGTTGAGCATTTTTTCCAAGGAGTCCTTGCCCAGGTTCAGCAACTGGCAATCACTGGCGGCGATGCAACTGGCCGAGCGCCGTTCGCCGTCGAGCACGGCCATTTCGCCGAAGGCCCGGCCGCTGCGCAGCGTGGCGATGGTCACGGGTTGGCCGTCGGGGCCGGTTTTCTGCACGGCCACCTGGCCGGTGTGGATGATGCACATGAAGCTGCCGGCATCGCCTTCGCGGAAAATCGCTTCGCCCTCGGCGATGGCGCTGATGCTGAAATAGCCCGACGCCGCGGCGAAGTCTACGGGTAGCAACTGGTCGAACAGGCCGCAGTCCATCAGCCAGTCGCGGATTTCTTTGTTCAGTAAGGTCGGTTCTGACATGTTGGCACGGTCTTTTTCTTGTCGTTTTCTGCGGTTTTTTGGATTGTTTTGAGTGTAGGCGAACCCCTGTGGGAGCGAGCTTGCTCGCGATAGCGGCGTATCAGTCGACAACCATGTGGCTGAACTGGCGCCATCGCGAGCAAGCTCGCTCCCACATTGGAACAGCGTCATGTCTGAGCCTTGCGCATGCAGCTAAGACCCGGCCATCCCACAGAGTTCCTCAGACCCGCCCCAAAACCTTCAAGACAAATGCGTATTCGAGCGCTACGTCACGTAATCCCTGGTAGCGCCCGCTCATTCCGCCGTGGCCGGCGCCCAGTTCGGTCTTGAGCAGCAGGGGGTTGTCGTCGGTCTTGGTGGCGCGCAATTTCGCCACCCACTTGGCTGCTTCCCAGTACTGCACGCGGCTGTCGTTGTAGCCAGCGATCACCAGCAGCGCCGGGTACGCCTGGGCGCTGACGTTTTCGTACGGGGCGTAGGCCCGGATCCGATCATAAACGTCCGGCTCCTCTGGATTGCCCCATTCGTCGTATTCGGTGATGGTCAGCGGCAGGTCTGGGTCGAGCATGGTGTTGAGCACATCGACGAACGGCACTTCGGCAATCGCCACCTTGAACAGCTCCGGGCGTTGGTTGAGCACCGCGCCGATCAGCAGGCCACCGGCACTGCCGCCGCTGATCGCCAGTTGTCCTGCGGTGGTGAAACCGTTGGCGATCAAATGTTCGGCGCAGGCGATGAAGTCGCCGAATGTGTTGTGCTTATGTTCCTGCTTGCCGGCGCGATACCAGGCTTCCCCCAGCTCGCCGCCGCCCCGTACATGGGCGATGGCAAACGCCACGCCGCGGTCGAGCAGGCTCAGCCGCGAATGGGAAAACCACGGGTCGAGGCTTTCGCCATAGGCACCGTAGCCGTACAGGTACAGCGGCACCGGTCGGCCGAGGTCTTCGCGCCTGACCACCAGGCTGATGGGCACCTGGGTGCCGTCCGCCGCCGTGGCCCAGAGCCGCTGGCTGACATAGGCATCGGCATCGAACGGCCCCAGCACTGGGGTTTGCTTGAGCACCACCTGGGCGCCGCTGGCCAGGTCCAACTGGCGGATCTGCGCCGGACGGTTCAAGGCCTCGTAACGCAGGCGAATGCGATCGCTAATGAATTCCAGGCTGTTCTGCACATGCAGGCTGTAGGCCGCGTCCGGTAGTTGCACCCGATACGCCGGCAAACCCTGGGGATGTACCTCGATGATCGGCAGGCCGCCTTCGCGCAGGCTCAAGGTCATGGCCCCGGCGTTCAGGCTCAGGCCGTCGATCATCACCGTGTCGCTGTGGGGGATCAGGTTCTGCCAGTCGGCCTCGGTGGGTGCCACGCCGGTGTCGACGGCCTGATACAGGGCGAAGTTGATCCCGTCGCGGTTACTGCGGATCAACCAGGTCCATTGGCCATCGAGGAGGCCGTGGTCGACGTCGTATTCGTGGTTTTCCACGCGTGGCGCCAGGCAGGCGAAGGGCTGTTGCGGTTGCGCGGCGTCCAATACCCAGACTTCGCTGGTGGTCTTGCTCCCGAGGGACAGGATCAACTGCTTTTCCGAACTCGAACGATAGCAATGCAAGAAGAAACGTCCGTCCGGCTCATGGAACACTTCTTCGGCGGCCGTGCCGTCCAGGCGATAGCGCCAGAGTTTGTGGGGGCGGTGGGTGTCGTCCAGTTCGCCAAAAAACAGTGTCAGGCTGTCGTTGGCCCAGGTCATGCTGCCGTCGCAATTGTCGAAGGACAGTTCGCTGACCTTGTCGTTGGACAATTCCTTCACGAACAGGGTGTAGATCTCGTCTCCCGTGGTGTCCAGGCTGTAGGCCAGGCGCTGGTGGTCGGGGCTGATGCTGAAGGCGCCCAGGGCAAAGAAACCGCCGCCAGCCAACGCGTTCGGGTCCAGCAGCAGTTGTTCGTGGCGCTCGTCCACGGTCAGGCTGTCGTCAGCCGGGCGCGGGCAACGGTAATGGCGTGGGTATTCGTCACCGGCGGTGGTGCGGGTGTAATACAGGTACGGGCCCCAGGGCGAGGGCAGCGACAGGTCGGTCTCGAGGATCCGGCCCTTGATTTCCTGGAACAGGGTTTCGCGCAGTTCGGCCTGATCGGCGAGTTGCGCCTCCTGGTAGCTGTTTTCCGCCTTGAGGTAGTCGAGCACGGCGTCGGTGTCGCGTTCCTGCAGCCAGGCGTACGGGTCAACACCAGCGTCCCTGCGGGCGATCGGGGCGTTGGAAACGTGGGCAGATAGGGACATGAAAGGCTCTCGAACGTTGTACGAAAAGGGACACGCGGCCTGGACAGAACCCACCGCCCAGGCCATTCGCCAGACGCCGGGGCAGCCTGACGCGCGAAAAGCCGTTACTATAAGCGCCTCTTTGCCTGCCTTGCCATGGACACCATGACCGAGAATGACTATCTGATCGCCTGGGGCCTCTACGCCTTCGCCGCCCTGGGCTGCCTGCTGGTGTGGATGCGCATGACGCGCTGGATGTGGCGCTGGTTGCGTGAACCGCTGCGCTTGCTGATGGCGGTGTTGCTGTTCAGCCCCACCGTCGTCGACCCGGTGAAGGACAAGGTTGCCCCGGCCTTGGCCATTGTCGCCCTGGACATCTTGTTCAAGGTCGGCAACAACGCCTGGCGGGCGGCGTCCGACCTGCTCATGTACGGCATGATCGCCTTCGGCCTCTACCTGGTGATCGTGCTGATCCGCTTCCCCATCGAGCGGGCCGCCAACGCGCGCAAGGAACGGGCTGCCGCCGCCAAAGCCGCCGCCGCGGCCGATGAGCCGGAGGACGAACCACCATTCGGCGTGGCCGGGGATGACCGTTACGGTCGCCCACCCGTGCCGAGCAACCCCCAGCGTTCGCGTATCGAACCGCGCCTGTAAGCAGGCCTGCCCCTTGAAGCGAGAGTTCGAGCATGTGTGAGTTACTGGGCATGAGCGCCAATGTGCCGACCGACATCGTGTTCAGCTTCACCGGGCTGATGCAGCGCGGCGGCAAGACCGGGCCGCACCGGGACGGCTGGGGCATCGCCTTCTACGAGGGCCGTGGCCTGCGCCTGTTCCAGGACCCGGCCGCCAGCAGCGAATCGGAAGTGGCGAACCTGGTGCAGCGTTATCCGATCAAGAGCGAAGTGGTGATCGGGCACATCCGCCAGGCCAACGTCGGCAAGGTCTGCCTGTCCAACACCCATCCGTTCGTGCGTGAGTTGTGGGGCCGCAACTGGTGTTTCGCCCACAACGGCCAGCTCGCCGATTTCCAGCCGGGCGCAAGCTTCTACCGCCCGGTGGGCGACACCGACAGCGAAGCGGCTTTCTGCGATCTGCTCAACCGCGTGCGCCAGGCCTTCCCCGAACCGGTGGAAGTGGAACAGTTGCTGCCGTCGTTGATCGAGGCCTGCACCGAATACCGCAGCAAAGGCGTGTTCAATTGCCTGCTCAGCGATGGCGACTGGCTGTTCTGCTATTGCTCGACCAAACTGGCCCAGATCACCCGTCGCGCGCCGTTCGGCCCGGCGCGGCTCAAGGATGTGGACGTGATTGTCGATTTCCAGGCGGAAACCACACCCAACGACGTGGTCACGGTGATCGCCACCGAACCCTTGACCGAAAACGAAACCTGGACCCGCTACGAACCGGGCCAATGGAGCCTGTGGCGACGCGGCGAATGCGTCAGCCAGGGCCGGACCGAATAAGGACGTCACGCTATGTTGCTCAGTTATCTACGGCTGGTGTTGTTCGCGGTGGGCCTGTTGGTTGGGGTCCAGGTGCCAGGGTTCATCAATGATTACGCCAAGCGGGTCGAGGCTCACCTGATCGAGGCGCAGACCGGCCTGCAAGGTTTCCAGGGCACCGCCAACCAGTTTTTCAAGGGCGACATGCAGGCGCTGGTGGCCCATTACCGCGCCAGCGAAGACCCGATCTTTCGCAGCGATGCCGACAGCCTGAACACCTTGCTCGTGCGCCAGCAGGCCTTGGACAAGCAATTCCAGGCGATGCAAGGCCCGTGGTACATCCGCCTGCTGCAAGTGGCGCTGGCCGCCGATCCGGACATCCGCAAGGAAACCTGGAACGGCTACAGCTACCAGATCCTGCTGACCCCCGAAGCGATGATCTGGGGCATCAGCGGCGCGATGTTGCTGTCGTTCGGCCTGGAATGCCTGTTCCGCCTGATCGACTGGGTGGTGCTGGGCGGCAAGCGCCTGCGCCAGGGCCGGCCGATCGAAGAGCGTGACCTGCGCGGGCTCTGACTCGATGGTTCAGTGAGCTTCCTGTGGCGAGGGAGCTTGCTCCCGCTGGGGCGCGCAGCGGCCCCAAGATTTTGCGAGCGCTACGCACTCGAACGGGAGCAAGCTCCCTCGCCACAAAAGCGGTCTGCCTTTGCGGGTGATGTGCTGCCCAATCAAATTTTTCTTATGACCCAACCAAGGTTTTATTCGTTGGACGGGATCGGCCGTGCGCTCAAGAATCGGGGCAACGGTCTCCACGTCAGCGTCGTCGAGACTCACAACAATAAAACCGTGGAGAACCACCATGAGTGCACCCGACACGCTCGGCGTCCCCCAACCCCAGGCCCGTTCTGGCCCGTTCGATTGGTATCGCAACATCAACCAGCAGGAACGTCGCACCTTCTGGAGCTGCAAGATCGGTTACGCCCTGGACGGCATGGACACCCAGATGCTCAGTTTCGTGGTGCCGACCCTGATCGCGATGTGGGGCATCACCACCGGCCAGGCAGGCCTGATCCACACCAGCACCTTGATCGCGTCGGCCATTGGCGGCTGGGTGGCGGGTATTCTCTCGGACCGGATCGGTCGGGTGCGCACCTTGCAACTGACGGTGCTGTGGTTCGCGTTCTTCACCTTCCTGTGCGGCTTTGCCCAGAACTATGAGCAGCTGTTGATCGCCCGCACCTTGATGGGCTTCGGCTTCGGCGGCGAATGGACCGCCGGTGCGGTGTTGATGGGCGAGGTGATCCGTGCGAAGGACCGCGGCAAGGCGGTGGGCATGGTGCAATCGGGTTGGGCCCTGGGCTGGGGCATGACGGCGATTCTGTATGCGCTGCTGTTCTCGGTGTTGCCGCCGGAAGATGCCTGGCGCGCACTGTTCATCCTCGGCATCGTGCCGGCGGTGTTCGTGATTTTCGTCCGCCGGCTGGTCAAGGACCCGGAAGTCTATAACCAGACCAAGGCCCGCCTGACGCCGGAAAATCCCGCGAAGTTCTACGAGATTTTTGCCCCTGGCATCCTCTTCACCACCCTGCGTGCCTCGCTGCTGACCACCGGTGCCCTGGGCGGCTACTACGCCATCACGTCCTGGCTGCCGACGTTCCTCAAGAATGAACGGGGCTTGAGTGTATTGAGCACCGGTGGCTACCTGGCGATGGTGATCGTCGGCTCCTACGTGGGCTATGTCATCAGCGCGTATCTGTCGGACATCCTGGGACGAAAGAAGAACTTCGTCCTGTACGCTGTCGGCTCGTTCACCATCGTCCTGCTGTACACCCAGATGCCGGTGAGCAATAACGTGATGCTGTGGTTGGGCTTTCCCCTGGGCTTTTTCGCTTCCGGGATGTTCAGCGGCATGGGCTCGTTCCTCACCGAGCTGTTTCCTACGCGCATCCGCGGTTCGGGCCAGGGCTTTTGCTACAACATTGGCCGGGCGGTGGCGGCATTGTTCCCGCTGTTGATCGGTATCTTGAGCCAGAAGGTGCCGCTGAGCGTGGGTATCGGCGCCTTCGCGGCGGTGTCCTACGGCGTGGTGATCCTCGCGGCCCTGAGCCTGCCGGAAACCCAAGGCAAGCAGTTGGAAGCCGAGTAACTGATACCCTGTGGGGGCCTGGGCTCCATGGCTTGGCCCCACAGTCAAAGAAGAAAAAACCTACAGGAGCGTTCACCGTGAACCGCCTGCTACTGAACTGCGACATCGGCGAAAGCTTCGGCAACTGGACCATGGGTCTGGACGCCGAGGTGATGCCCTTCATCGATTGCGCCAACATCGCCTGCGGCTTCCATGCGGGCGACCCGAGCATCATGCGCAAGACCGTCAGCCTGGCCCTGAGCCACGGCGTGCGGATCGGCGCGCACCCGGCCTATCAGGACCTGGCGGGCTTCGGCCGTCGTTCCATGGCCTATGGCGCCCAGGAGCTGCAGGACTTGCTGCACTACCAGGTCGGCGCCCTCGACGGCATCTGCCGGGCCCAGGGCGGGCGAGTCAGCTACGTCAAGCCCCATGGAGCGATGTACAACGACATGATGGCCAACCCGGCGCAACTGCGCGCCGTGATCCAGGCCGTCGCGGCCTATGACCGGCAACTGCCACTGATGCTCATGGCGACCCGGGACAACAGCGCCGCCCAGGCCCTGGGCGACGAGTACGGCCTGACCCTGTGGTTCGAGGCCTTTGCCGATCGCGCCTATGACAGTGCCGGTCGCCTGGTATCGCGACAGGCACCGAGGGCGGTGCATCACGATCCCGAGGTCATCATCGGGCAAGCCCTGACCATCGCCCGTGGCGATGCATTGACCGCCAGCGACGGCAGTGCCTTGCACCTTATGGCCAATACCTTGTGCGTGCACGGCGACAACGCCAGTTCCGTGGCGGCCGTGCAGCGCATCCGCGAAGCCCTGGACCGGCAGAGTGCGCCATGAAACCAAGCGTGGAAGTGGTGGCGGTGGACTGCCTGATGGTGCGCCTGTTCGATGAGATCGCCGAGGCCAACATGCCCTGGATGCTCGCCGCCAGCGAGCGCCTGCGAGCGGTGTTTGCCGAGCGTTTGATCGATCTGGTGCCGTCCTATACCACCTTGATGGTGCACTACGATTTGCTCGCCCTGAACCCGGTCCAGGCCCGCGATTTGATCGACGAGGCGCTGCATAACCTTTCACCGGATGCCCGCTCGACCGGCCAATGCCATGTGCTGCCGGTGTGGTACGACCTTAGCGTCGGGCCGGAGCTTGAGCTGTTGGCGAGCCGCAGCGGCTTGACGGTCGCCCAGGTGATCCGCCGCCACAGCGAACGGGAGTACCAGGTGTTTGCCCTGGGCTTCGCCCCTGGTTTCGCCTTCATGGGGCTGGTGGACGAAGAACTGGCCGCCCCGCGCCTCGACACACCACGCAAGCGCGTGGCAGCGGGCAGCGTCGGCATTGCCGAGCGTCAGACCGCGGCATATCCAGTGGTCTCGCCCGGCGGTTGGAACCTGATCGGGCGCACCCCGGCCAAGCTGTTCGATCGCGAGCGTGACGGCTACAGCCTGATGCAGCCGGGGGACACGGTGCGCTTTGCGCCTGTGGATCACGCCGAATTCATCGCCCTGGGTGGCGACGACACACCGTTGGAGGCCCAGGCATGAGCCGGTTGTTGATCGAGGCCAGCACCCCGCTGTGCCTGTTGCAGGACGCCGGCCGTTTCGGCGTGAGACACCTGGGCGTGACCCAGGGCGGCGCGGCGGATTGGTTGTCGATGGCCTGGGCCAATTGGATGCTGGGCAATGACCTGGACGCGGCGGTGGTGGAGATTACCCTCGGCGGCTTTACCGTGGCGGCCGACGAGGATTGCGTGCTGGCGCTGGCCGGGGCTGACCTGGGCGCGCGGATAGACGGCCAGGGCGTGGCATCGTGGCGTTTCTTCAGCTTGCGCAAAGGCCAGGTCCTGGCGCTCACCCAGCCTGTGCTCGGTGCCCGGGCCTACCTGGCGGCCCCCGGTGGTTTCAACGCACCGACGGTGCTGGGCAGCCGGGCAACGGTGGTGCGCGAGGAACTCGGTGGCCTGGATGGGCGGGGGCGGGCGCTGAGTCGCGGTGAACACTTGAGCTATTCGGGCTTGGCGACGCCGCGGCCCATGCCCCACACGCGGATTCCGGATTTCCAGCAAGCGCAGCCGCTGGACCTGATCCTCGGTGCGCAGAATGGCGCGTTCAGTGGGCGCAGCCTGTTCGATGCGTTCAACACTGCGTGGACGCTGGACAGTCGCGCCGACCGCATGGGCATGCGCTTGCTGGGCACGGCGTTGGAATATCAGGGACCGGCGATGATTTCCGAGGGCATTCCCCTCGGTGCCGTGCAGGTGCCGCCGGACGGCCAGCCGATCGTGTTGCTCAATGATCGACAAACCATCGGTGGTTATCCACGCCTGGGTGCGTTGACGCCGCTGTCCCTGGCCCGGCTGGCGCAATGCCTGCCCGGGGCGCAGGTGCGGTTGCGGCCGGTGGTGCAGGAGGTTGCGCATCGGCAGCAGGTGGAGTGTATGCAGGTGTTTTTGAACAGCTGAAAAGCATCGCGAGCAAGCTCGCTCCCACAGGGGATTTCAGTGTGACGAAGAACCAGTGTGGGAGCGAGCTTGCTCGCGAAGAGGCCCTGAAGGGCACCAAAGATCACTTGGAGAGAAACCGCATCCCTTCCTCCAACCCCCGCAACGTCAGCGGATACATCCGGTCCTCCACCAACTCGCGCACGATGTTGGTCGAGGCGGTATAGCCCCAGGTGTCCTTGGGGTACGGGTTGATCCAGATGAGTTTCTTGTACTTCTCCATGAAGCGCTGCATCCACACATAACCGGCTTCTTCGTTCCAGTGTTCGACGCTGCCGCCGGCCTGGGTGATTTCATAGGGCGCCATGGCGGCATCGCCGATGAAGATCACTTTGTAGTCGGCACCGTACTTGTGCAGCAAATCCTGGGTCGAGGTGCGCTCCGAGGTGCGGCGCAGGTTGTTCTTCCACACCGATTCGTAGACGAAGTTGTGGAAGTAGAAATACTCCAGGTGCTTGAACTCGGTCTTGCAGGCCGAGAACAGCTCTTCGCAGATTTTCACATGGGCATCCATCGAACCACCGATGTCGAACAGCAGCAACAGCTTGACGGTGTTGCGTCGCTCCGGGCGCATCTGGATGTTCAAGAGGCCGGCGTCCCGGGCGGTGTGGTCGATGGTGCCGTCGATGTCCAGTTCTTCGGCCGCGCCCTGGCGGGCGAACTTGCGCAGGCGACGCAGGGCGATCTTGATGTTGCGGGTGCCCAATTCCACCTGGTCGTCGAGGTTCTTGTATTCGCGCTGGTCCCAGACCTTCACGGCCTTGCCCTGGCGCTTGCCGGCGTCGCCGACCCGAATGCCCTCGGGGTTGAAACCCCCGGAGCCGAACGGGCTGGTGCCGCCGGTGCCGATCCACTTGTTGCCACCGGCATGGCGTTCCTTCTGCTCTTCCAGGCGTTTCTTGAATGCTTCGATCAGCTTGTCCAGGCCACCCAGGGACTGGATCTGCGCGCGTTCCTCGTCGGTCAGCGAACGCTCGAATTCCTTGCGCAACCAGTCTTCGGGAATCAGCGCCTGGAGGTGATCGTCGAGTTTCTCCAAACCGTTGAAGTAGGCGGCGAAGGCCCGGTCGAACTTGTCGAAATGCCGTTCGTCCTTCACCAGGATCGCCCGGGACAGATAATAGAATTCGTCCATGTCAGCGAAGATCACCCGCTGTTTCAGCGCGTTGATCAGGTCCAGCAGTTCACGCACCGACACGGGCACCTTGGCGGCGCGCATCTCATTGAACAGGTTAAGCAGCATGGCAATCGCCCTCGCTCTTGTTAAACGAAGAGGATCAGCGGGTGCCGCGACGGCTCATGAACGCCAGGCGCTCGAGCAGTTGCACGTCCTGTTCGTTCTTCACCAGGGCGCCGGCCAACGGCGGAATGGCCTTGGTCGGATCACGCTCGCGCAGCACCGCTTCGCCGATGTTGTCGGCCATCAGCAGCTTGAGCCAGTCCACCAGTTCGGAGGTGGAAGGTTTTTTCTTCAGGCCCGGCACCTTGCGCACGTCGAAGAACACGTCCAGCGCTTCGCTGACCAGGTCCTTCTTGATGTCCGGGTAATGCACGTCGACGATTTTCTGCAGGGTGACGCGGTCGGGGAAGGCGATGTAATGGAAGAAGCAGCGACGCAGGAAGGCGTCCGGCAGTTCCTTTTCGTTGTTGGAGGTAATGATGATGATCGGGCGCTGCTTGGCCTTGATGGTTTCGTCGGTCTCGTAGACGTAGAACTCCATCTTGTCGAGCTCTTGCAGCAGGTCGTTGGGGAACTCGATGTCGGCCTTGTCGATTTCGTCGATCAGCAGGATCACCCGCTCCTCGGACTCGAAGGCTTCCCAGAGCTTGCCCTTCTTCAGGTAGTTGCGCACGTCGTTGACCTTGTCCACGCCCAACTGCGAGTCCCGCAGGCGGCTGACCGCGTCGTACTCGTACAAACCCTGGTGGGCCTTGGTGGTGGACTTGATGTGCCAGGTGATCAGGCGCGCGCCGAAGGACTCGGCCAATTGCTCGGCCAGCATGGTCTTGCCGGTGCCTGGTTCGCCCTTGACCAGCAACGGCCGCTCCAGGGTGATGGCGGCGTTCACGGCCAGTTTCAGGTCATCGGTGGCCACGTAGGCGCTGGTGCCTTCGAACTTCATCTGCAATTTCCTCGAACGTGTCGCCGGCCCGGCGAGGCGGGGCGCGCGAAATAAATATCGTGCCCGACTATAACGCGAGGCCGCGCCGACTGTGAACGCAGACGCTGTATTCAGTCTCTGAATGGGGCGTCACATGTTGACTCAGTCTTGTGGCGAGGGAGCTTGCTCCCGCTCGAGTGCGCAGCGCTCGCAGGCTTTTAGGGCCGCTTCGCGGCCCAGCGGGAGCAAGCTCCCTCGCCACTAAAAGCCGCAAACCTTAATCGGGCGAAGGCGGTGGCTGTTCATAACGGGCATTGAAGGCCTGGACGAAACCGTTGCGCAGTATCTGCAGGAAGGCTTCGAAGGCGCTGATGTCCTGCTGGTGAACATTGCCGCTGAGTTCCACCCGGGTGGCGAACTGGTTCTTGCGCTGGTTCTTGAGGGCCGTTTCGCCGGTCCCGACCAGCGCTTCCCAGACCGAGCGGAAGATGTTCTTGTTCTGGTTCTCCACGTCCTGCTGCCAGTCGAATACGTCGACATCCCGCAGCAATGGCTTGATGTAGCCGCTGAGCCGGGCGTTATCGGCTTCAGCCTCGATCACCAGGTCGCCGTGGCCGGCATTGAAATCGAACTTGCCATAGGCGGCGGCAAAATCGTTGAGGCGCTTGAGTTCGATGTTCCTGGCCCGCAGGCGGAAATCGAAATCCTCGAAGTCGCTCAAGGGGTCGAAAGTAGCCTGCATTTCCAGGGGCGCATGCTCGGCCACCAGGGCCTTGCCTTCGAAGCGGGCGTCGCGCTTGCCTTCGGTGTCGACCACGTTGGTCAGGTTATAGAAGCTGGCGTTGACGTCAGTGGCCCGCAGGTTGACCGGGGGCTTGGAGTTGAAGTTGCGAAAGGTGACCTTGCCTTCCCGGATGCGCACTTCGTTGAAGGTGATGGGCAACAGTTTGCTCAGTTGCTCGCGCCAGTTGGTGCCCTGGCCGGTCTGGGAGTTCTGCCGGTTGGCCCCGCCGTCGACGAAGTTCACTTCGGGGCGGGTGAACTCAACCTCGGACACCACCGCATGGTCGTACCACAGCGAGTGCCAGCTCACCGACAGGTCCACCAGCGGGGCGTTGACGAACGGCACCGGGACCTTGCCGTCGACCTTGACGATTTCCAGGCCGTTGATCCGGTAGGCACCGCGCCACAGGGCCAGGTCCACATCAGTGATCTGGCCGCGATAATCGCCCATGTCGGCCAGTTTATCGTTCAGGTAGTCGCGTACCAGGTAAGGCAGGGCGAAATGCAGGGCCACCAGCACCGCGACGAGGGTGGCGAAAACCCACAGTGGCCAGCGGTATCGACGCTTCATGTCTGTCAGTCTCCAGCGTTTGTTGGGGGAGCGCCTCCTAATGCCATTGACTGTCGCAACAACGGGAACGTTCGGTGCAACTGGACGCCCATGGGCAACAGGCATACCTTTAAAGGCTTCAATTCCGCCCCATCAAGGACCCAGCCATGAGCCGCATATTCGCTGACAACGCCCATTCCATCGGCAATACGCCACTGGTACAGATCAACCGCATTGCGCCGCGCGGCGTGACCATCCTGGCCAAGATCGAGGGGCGTAACCCAGGGTATTCGGTCAAGTGCCGGATCGGCGCAAACATGATCTGGGACGCTGAAAGCTCGGGCAAGCTCAAGCCGGGCATGACCATTGTCGAACCGACCTCGGGCAACACCGGGATCGGCCTGGCGTTCGTCGCCGCCGCCCGTGGCTACAAGCTGATGCTGACCATGCCGGCCTCCATGAGCATCGAGCGGCGCAAGGTGCTCAAGGCCCTGGGCGCGGAGTTGGTGCTCACCGAGCCGGCGAAGGGCATGAAGGGCGCCATCGAAAAAGCCGCCGAGATCCTGGCCAGCGATCCGTCCAAATATTTCATGCCGCAGCAGTTCGATAACCCGGCGAACCCGGCGATCCACGAAAAAACCACCGGCCCGGAAATCTGGAACGACACCGACGGCGCCGTGGACGTGCTGGTCGCGGGCGTGGGCACCGGCGGAACCATTACCGGGGTTTCGCGGTATATCAAGAACACCTGTGGCAAGCCGATCCTGTCGGTGGCGGTCGAGCCCGAGGTGTCGCCGGTGATCACCCAGGCGATGGCGGGGGATGAAATCAAGCCCAGCCCCCACAAGATCCAGGGGATCGGCGCCGGGTTCGTGCCGAAGAACCTCGATCTGTCCATCGTCGACCTGGTCGAGCGCGTCACTGACGACGAGTCCAAGGCCATGGCCCTGCGCTTGATGCAGGAGGAGGGCATCCTCTGCGGGATCTCCTGCGGCGCGGCGATGGCCGTGGCCGTGCGCCTGGCGGAAAAACCGGAAATGCAGGGCAAGACCATCGTCGTGATCCTGCCGGATTCGGGCGAGCGGTATTTGTCGAGCATGTTGTTCAGCGATCTGTTTACCGAGCAGGAGACTCAGCAGTAACCGCAGGCAGGATGGGTGGCGAGCACTGCTTGTGTGGCGAGGGAGCTTGCTCCCGCTCGACTGCGCAGCAGGCGCCCCGGATTCAACCCGGGTCGCCAAATCCCGGGGGCGCGCTCCGCACGCCAGCGGGAGCAAGCTCCCTCGCCACAAGAGCACTCGCGATCTCAGGTAGGTTGACTGATTGTTCGATGCGTCAGCCAAGGTTCAGGTGGCGCCTGTTAAAAAGTGTTTATTGCGTTTCACTCAACAGAGAATCTTCCGTCAGACGGTTTTTACCCGGGCCATGGGTATTTAACATGGCCCCCGACTACGTCGGGCAGTAGGCGTTGCGTCAGTTGTTTTTGGACAAGGAGTTTAAAAAATGACCGTTTCGTTTGTCGCCAAGGCCTCGGTGTTGCTGCTGTTCCTGGGCAGTACGCTTTATGTGCATTTGCGTGGTAAGGCGCGGCTGCCGGTGTTGCGTCAGTTCGTCAACCACTCGGCGCTGTTCGCCCCCTATAACGCCTTGATGTACCTGTTCTCCGGCGTGCCCTCGAGGCCTTACCTGGATCGCAGCCAATTTCCCGAACTGGATGTGCTCAAGGACAACTGGCAAGTCATCCGCGACGAAGCCATGCACTTGTTCGACGATGGCTACATTCGAGCCGCCGAGAAGAACAACGATGCGGGCTTCGGTTCGTTCTTCAAGAAGGGTTGGAAGCGCTTCTACCTCAAGTGGTACGACAAACCGCTGCCGTCGGCTGAGTTGCTGTGCCCGAGGACGGTTGAACTGGTCAGTCGGATCCCTAGCGTCCGGGGCGCGATGTTTGCCTTGCTGCCCGGTGGTAGCCACCTGAACCCTCATCGAGACCCCTTCGCCGGTTCGTTGCGTTATCACCTGGGGCTCTCAACCCCCAATTCCGAGAGCTGCCGTATCTTCGTCGACGGTCAGATCTATGCCTGGCGCGACGGCGAAGACGTCATGTTCGATGAAACCTATGTGCACTGGGTCAAGAACGAAACCCCGCAGACCCGCCTGATCCTGTTCTGTGATGTCGAGCGGCCCTTGAAAAGTCGGCTGATGACCCGCCTCAACCGCACCATCAGCGCGTTCCTCGGCCGTGCCACCGCGCCACAGAACCTGGACGATGAACACGTCGGTGGCATCAACCAGGCCTATGCCTGGAGCAAGTCGTTCAGCGACGGCATCAGCGGCCGGGTCAAACAGTTCAAACGCAAGCATCCCAAGGCCTACCGGGTGATGCGACCGGTGTTGGCGGTGGCGGTGCTGACGGCGCTTGGCTATTGGTTGTTCGTTTAAAACATTGCGTAGTCCATCGGGCGCTGGTTATAGTCAGCGCTCTTCGGGTTTTCGAACCCACTCTCCAAGAGATCGGCTCATGCCTGCATCCCCTGTCATCGCGGTCGTGGTTCCAGCGTTCAACGCTGGCGTCGTGCCGTGTGGGAACCAGCAGCCTGCGCAGATCGGTCAATACCCCCCACCTGTCCGTAGCTCATCGGTGTACGCCGTCGTATCACCGCCGGGCGCTGGCATTCAGGGCTGATCGGCAACGGTTGCCATCCCCTGTGCCCGCCTGAAAAAAACTACTGGACTTCAGCTTCGGCTGAGTTGGCTTTTTGCCTGACTACAGGTGGTATCCATGTTTTCCCTTTCCAAAAACGCCTTGTTGGCGGCGGCTTCCACGAGCCTGTTCGTTTTGCTGTGGAGCAGCGGGGCGATCTTTTCCAAGCTGGGCCTGGCCCACGCTTCACCCTTCGCTTTTCTGCTGATCCGTTTTGCCATCGCGCTGTTCGCGCTGGTGCTGTTGATTCCGTTGCTCAAGTTGAAGTTGCCCAAGACCGGCAAGCCGATGCTGTACGCGGTGATCACCGGTCTGGTGCTGCTGGGCGCCTACCAGATTTTTTATCTGCTGGCGCTGCAAATGAGTGTCACGCCTGGGGTCATGGCGACCTTGATGGGCGTGCAACCGATCCTGACCGTGGTGCTCATGGAGCGACAACGTTCCTGGTCGCGGATGTTCGGCCTGGTGTTGGGCTTGGTCGGGTTGGTCATGGTGGTGTACCAGGGCATCGGCCTGGCCGGCATGTCCCTGGCGGGGATGCTGTGCGGGTTGCTGGCACTGGTCAGCATGACGGCCGGCTCCATCATGCAGAAGCGCATCACCGACAACCCACTGGGCACGCTGCCGGTGCAGTACCTGGCCGGGCTGGTGCTGTGCGCGGTCTTCGTGCCGTTCCAGCCGTTCCATTTTGAATACAGCACGGGGTTCTTCGTGCCGGTATTGTGGATGGGACTGGTGGTGTCGGTGCTGGCGACGTTGCTGCTGTACCGTTTGATTGCCCGGGGCAATCTGGTGAACGTCACCAGCCTGTTCTACCTGGTGCCGGCGGTGACGGCGATCATGGACTACCTGGTGTTCGGCAACCGGCTGGCGTTGCTGAGCTTGCTGGGGATGGTGCTGATCATCGTGGGGTTGGTGTTTGTGTTTCGTAAGAGCCGCTAGCCCTTAGCTGTTCGCTGGCTGTACCACCGCTATCGCGAGCAAGCTCGCTCCCACAAAGAACCGCGTATAACCCTGTGGGAGCGAGCTTGCTCGCGATGGCGTACTACCGGGCAGACACTTCAGCTGGTTTAACAGCTGCGGGCTTGAGCACCAACCACAACGCCGCCGCAATCAACACCCCGCCATACAAATGCGCCATCCCCAACGGCTCATCCAGCAACAACGCCCCCCACAACACACCGAACGGCGGAATCAGGAATGTCACGGTCATGGACTTGACCGGGCCGATGGAACTGAGCAGACGGAAATAAAGGATGTACGCCAGCGCGGTGCACACCAGGCCCAGGCCCAGCAGTGACAACCAGACACTCCAGCCACCCCAACTGGCCGGCGGTTGGCTGATGACGCTGTAGCCAAACAGCGGCAGCAAGAACACCGTGGCGCCGAACATGCTGCCCAGAGCCGAAAGGCGGCTGTCCAGGCCACCTTGGTGATCGAGCCAGCGCCGGGTGAGGAAACCGGCAAAGCCGTAGCAGGTCGTGGCCAGCAGGCAGGCGAGGGCGCCCATCAACAGTTGCAGGTCGAACGCCACCGGGCCGGCGCGGGTCAGGATGCCCACGCCGAGCAGACCGAGGAAGACCCCGCCGACCTTGGCCAAGGTGAGTTTTTCGCTGAAGAACAAACCGCCGATCAACACCCCCATCAGCGGCGTGGTGGCATTGAAGATTGCCGAGTAACCGGCCGGCAGCACCTGGGCCGCCAGCGAATAGAACGTGGCCGGAATGCCCGAGTTGATCAGGCCCAGCATCATCACGACTTTGAGCTTGCCGCGAAAATTCCAGTCGACGCGCATCAGGGCCAGGATCACCAGCAGCCCGACGAAGGCGATGGACACACGGAAGAAGGCAGTGGGAATCGTGCCGATGACGGGGGCGATAATGCGCATGAACAGGAAACTGGCGCCCCAGATGGCGGCCAATGACAGTAAACGCAGGATATCGACGAGGTTCACGAGCCACTCCTTCCTTGATGGGGGGGCAAGTGTCGCCGCCTTGCATACCGATGGCAATGGTTGCGTTGCCGCGTGATTGGCCTCTAAGCTCAGTCGCCAATAACAAGCATGACCCGCCGAGGTTTACCTTATGCCGCAGCCATGGCCCGCTATCGAAATCGCCCGTTCGATCCTCGACGGCTTCGACGATTATCGTGAGCATTTCCGGCAGATTACCGATGGCGCTCGCGCCCGGTTCGAGCAGGCCCAGTGGCTGGAGGCCCAAGCGGCTTCGGCGGCGCGCATCAACTTGTATGAAGAAAAAGTCTTCGAAACCGTCGCCAAGCTGCACAAGGCCTTCGATGAGGAAGCCCTGATGGATGTGGGCTGCTGGCCGTTGGTCAAAAGTGCCTACATCAGCCTGATCGACCTGCGCTTCGACGATGAGCTGTCGGAAACCTGGTACAACTCGATCTTCTGCGGGCTGTTCAGCCACGACCTGATCAGCGACGGCACCATGTTCATCCACACCACCCGGCCCAGCCTGCGCCGGGCCCGCGCCGCCCAGACGCGCACCTACAAGCCCCAGGGACAGTTGGACCGGATGCTGGAGAGCGTCTTCGCCGATTACCGTTTCAGCGAGGACTACGCCGATTTGCCGGGGGACCTGCAGCGCCTCGAAGCGCAGTTGCGCGAGAACCTGCCGGACTGGGTCTGCAAGGACCCGGAGCTGACGGTGGAGTTGTTTTCCTCGGTGCTCTATCGCAACAAGGGCGCCTACCTGGTGGGCCGGATCTACACCCGCGACGACCAATGGCCGCTGGTGATCCCGCTGTTGCACCGCGAGGGCCGGGGTATCCAGATCGATGCGCTGATCACCGACGAGGCGCAGGTGTCGATCATCTTCTCGTTCACCCGTTCGTACTTCATGGTGGACGTGCCGGTGCCGGCGGAATTCATCGGCTTCCTCAAGCGCATCCTGCCGGGCAAGCACATCGCCGAGCTATACACCTCCATTGGTTTCTACAAGCACGGCAAGTCCGAGTTCTACCGGGCACTGATCAATCACCTGGCGAACACCGACGACCAGTTCATCATGGCGCCGGGCGTGCGCGGGATGGTCATGAGCGTGTTCACCCTGCCGGGCTTCAACACCGTGTTCAAGATCATCAAGGACCGCTTCTCGCCGTCGAAAAACGTCGACCGGGCCACGGTGATCGAGAAATACCGACTGGTGAAAAGCGTCGACCGGGTCGGGCGCATGGCTGATACCCAGGAGTTCGCCGATTTCCGCTTTCCCCTGAGCAAATTCGAGCCGGCCTGCCTGGAGGAACTGTTGGATGTGGCGCCCTCCACGGTGTCGGTGGAAGGCGAGACGGTGCTGATTCGCCACTGCTGGACCGAACGCCGGATGACGCCGCTGAACCTCTATCTGGAAAACGCCAACCCGGACCAGGTGCGCGAGGCGCTGGAAGACTATGGCCTGGCGATCAAGCAACTGGCGGCGGCCAATATCTTCCCCGGCGACATGCTGCTCAAGAACTTCGGCGTGACCCGCCACGGCCGTGTGGTGTTCTACGACTACGATGAAATCTGCTTCCTCACCGAAGCCAACTTCCGCCACATCCCCCAGCCCCGTACACCGGAAGACGAAATGGCTTCCGAGCCCTGGTATTCCATCGGCCCGCTGGACGTCTTCCCGGAGGAGTTCCCGCCGTTCCTGTTCGCCGACGCCGGGCAGCGCAAGCTGTTCGACCAGTTGCACGGCGAGTTGTACAACGCTGACTACTGGAAAGGCCTGCAGGACGCGATCCGGGCGGGGAAAGTGATCGATGTGTTCCCGTATCGGCGCAAGGACCTGGACAGCGAATAACGCCAGGCGAGCAAACGAAGCCACTGTGGCTTGTGGCTTGTGGCTTGTGGCTTGTAGTTTGTGCTCTGTGCTCTGTGCTCTGTGCTTTGTGGTTTGTGGTTTGTGTGGCTTTTGTGGCGAGGGAGCTTGCTCCCGCTGGACTGCGCAGCAGGCCCCTGCGTTCTGTCCGTCACATCGCGGTGCCGAATACTGCTGCGGGCTGCTTCGCACCCCAGCGGGAGCAAGCTCCCTCGCCACAAAAGCCCAGCCTTGGCACAAACCTCCTGTGGGAGGGTGGTGGGGCTGCTTTGTGTGCTCGGCGCAATGACCGCAAATCTGCGACAATCGCCCCTTGCTCAAACCGACGACCCTTGCGTACCTGATGACTGACCAAGCCCCCGCTATCGACAAACTGCTGAAAAACCTCGACCACGCCATGCTCGCCGACCGTCACCGGTTGCGGCGGCAGTTGCTCGAGCTGCGCAAGAAGCCCGACGAGGCCAAGCTGGCCCAGTGGGTGGCGCGCATGCAGGCGTCGTGCGATCAGGTGCTGGCGCGCAAGGCGAGCCTGCCGGTGATCCGCTATGACGATAATTTGCCGATCGCCGCCAAGCGCGACGAAATCAAGGAAGCGCTGCTCAAGCACCAGGTGTTGATCATCGCGGGCGAGACCGGCTCGGGCAAAACCACGCAATTGCCGAAGATCTGCCTGGAAATCGGTCGTGGCCAGCATGGCTTGATCGGCCACACCCAGCCGCGCCGGATCGCCGCCCGCAGCGTCGCCAGCCGCGTGGCCGAGGAACTTGCCACGCCGTTGGGGGCGCTGGTGGGTTATCAGGTGCGCTTCGAAGACCAGAGCGACGCCAACACCCTGATCAAGCTGATGACCGACGGCATCCTGCTGGCCGAGACCCAGAATGACCGCTACCTCGAGCGCTACGACACGATCATCGTCGACGAAGCCCACGAACGCAGCCTGAACATCGACTTCCTGCTTGGCTACCTCAAGACCTTGCTGCCGCGCCGTCCGGACCTGAAAGTCATCATCACGTCGGCGACCATCGACCTGGAACGCTTTTCCAAGCACTTCGATGACGCGCCGATCGTCGAAGTCTCGGGCCGTACCTTCCCGGTGGAAACCTGGTATCGCCCGCTGACCCTGGAGCAGGACGAGGAGGGCAACCGGGTCGAGGACGACTTGACCGTCGACCAGGCGATCCTCGCCACCCTCGACGAAATCGCCGCCTACGAGCGCAGCGAGCGCCGCAGCCCCGGGGATGTGCTGGTGTTCCTGCCGGGCGAGCGGGAGATTCGCGACGCCGCGGAAATGCTGCGCAAGGCCCAGCTCAAGCACACCGAGATCTTGCCGTTGTATGCGCGATTGTCGCCGGCCGAACAGCAGCGGATTTTCCAGTCCCACCCGGGCCGTCGCGTGGTGTTGGCGACCAACGTCGCCGAAACCTCGCTCACTGTGCCGGGCATCCGCTACGTGATCGACAGCGGTACCGCACGCATCAGCCGCTACAGCTATCGGGCCAAGGTCCAGCGCCTGCCCATCGAGGCCATTTCCCAGGCCAGCGCCAACCAGCGCAAGGGTCGCTGCGGACGGGTCGAGCCGGGAATCTGTGTGCGGCTGTACAGCGAAGAAGATTTTCTTGGGCGGACGGAATTCACCGATCCCGAAATCCTGCGCACCAACCTGGCGGCGGTGATCCTGCAGATGCTGCACCTGCGCCTTGGCGAGATCACCGATTTCCCGTTCATCGAGCCGCCGGATGGCAAGGCCATCAGCGACGGTTTCAACCTGCTGCAAGAACTCTCGGCGGTGGACCGCAACAGTCAGCTGACCCCGCTGGGTCGGCAGTTGGCGCGCCTGCCGGTGGACCCGCGCATGGGCCGCATGCTGCTGGAAGCGGCGAAGCTGGGCAGCCTCCAGGAAGTGCTGATCGTCGCCAGCGCCATGTCGATCCAGGACCCGCGCGAGCGTCCGCCGGAACGGCAACAAGCGGCCGACCAGGCCCACGCCCAATGGAAGGATGTCGACTCGGACTTCGCCGGGCTGGTCAACCTGTGGCGCGGTTTCGAAGAGCAGCGCCAGGCCCTGACCGCCAGCCCCCTGCGTAACTGGTGCCGCAAGAACTTCCTCAACTACCTGCGCCTGCGCGAGTGGCGTGATTCCCATCGCCAGTTGAGCCTGATCTGCCGCGACATGCAGTTGAGCCTCAACAAAGACCCGGCCGATTACCCGAAACTGCACAAGGCGGTGCTGTCGGGGCTGTTGAGCCAGATCGGCCAGAAAACCGAGGACGGTGATTACCTCGGCGCTCGCCAGCGGCGGTTCTGGGTCCACCCCTCGTCGGGCCTGGGCAAGAAGCGTCCGCAGTGGCTGATGACCGCCGAACTGGTGGAAACCACCAAGTTGTACGCGCGCATGGTGGCCAAGATCGAACCGGACTGGATCGAGCCGCTGGCCGGGCATCTGATCAAGAAAAACCACTTCGAACCCCATTGGGAGAAGAAGCGCGGGCAAGTGGTGGCCTATGAGCAGATCACCCTGTTCGGGCTCATCGTCGTCGGCCGCCGACCGGTGCACTACGGACCGGTGGACCCGGTGGTGTCCCGTGAGCTGTTCATCCGCGAAGCGCTGGTGCGCGGGGAGATCCAGTCCAAGGCCAAGTGCCTGGGGGCCAATACCCGCTTGCTGGAACAGCTCGACGAGCTGGAAGCCAAGGCCCGTCGCCGTGACATCCTGGCCGACGAAGAAACCCTGTTTGCGTTCTACGACGCGCGCCTGCCGGCGGAGATCCACCAGACCGCGACGTTCGACAGTTGGTACCGGATCAACAGCCAGAAAGACCCGCAATTGCTGATCATGCGCGAGGAGGACGTGCTGGCCCGCGAAGCCAGCGAAGTCACCGCCACGCAGTACCCCGACACCTTGCGCGTTGGTGACCTGACCTTGCCGCTGAGCTATCACTTCGAGCCCAACCATCCCCGTGACGGCGTGACGCTACGGGTTCCGGCGCCATTGCTGCCGATGCTGCCGCCGGAACGCCTGGAATGGCTGGTGCCGGGGATGATCGAGGCCAAGTGCATCGCCCTGGTGCGCAACCTGCCCAAGGCCCTGCGCAAGAACTTCGTGCCGGTGCCGGATTTCGTCAAGGCGGCGCTGCAGCGCATCACCTTCGCCGAGGGCTCGCTGCCGCAGGCCCTGGGCCGTGAGCTGCTGCGCATGACCGGGGCGCGGGTCAGTGACGAAGCCTGGGCCGAAGCGGCCCAGCAGGTCGAAAGCCACCTGCGCATGAACCTGGAAATCGTCGACGGCCAGGGCAAGTTCCTCGGCGAAGGCCGCGACCTGGCCGAGCTGACGGCACGCTTTGCCGAGGCCAGCCAGGCGGCCTTGGCCGTGCCGCAAACGGCGAAAAGCCAGGCGCCGGTGGAGGCGAAGGTCTTCGCGCCGGTGGCGGAGAAAACCCAACAGAAGATCGCCGGGCTGTCGATGACGGTGTACCCGGCGTTGGTGGAAGAGGGCGGCGTGGTCAAGGAGGGACGTTTCCCGACGCCAGCCGAAGCCGAATTCCAGCATCGCCGCGCCTTGCAGCGCTTGCTGATGCAGCAATTGGCCGAGTCGGCCAAGTTTCTGCGTGGCAAGTTGCCGGGGCTGACGGAGCTTGGCCTGCTATACCGCGACTTGGGCCGTATCGACGGCCTGGTGGAAGACATTCTGCTCGCCAGCCTCGACAGCTGCGTGCTCGAAGGTGAGGCGAGCCTGCCCCGTGACGGCGCCGCCCTGGCCGCCCTGGCCGAGCGCAAGCGCGGCGGCTGGACCGAGCACGCCGAACGCCTGGCGAAGTTGACCCTGGACATCCTCAAGCTCTGGCACAGCCTGCAAAAACGTTTCAAGGGCAAGATCGACCTGGCCCAGGCCGTGGCGCTGAACGACATCAAGCAGCAACTCAGCCACCTGGTGTACCCAGGCTTCGTGCGGGAAACCCCGCATCAGTGGCTCAAGGAACTGCCGCGTTACCTCAAGGCCATCGAGCAACGCTTCGAGAAGCTCGGCAGCCAAGTGCAGAAGGACCGGGTCTGGAGCGGCGAACTGTCGAACCTCTGGGCCCAATACCAGGCCCGCGCCAGCAAACACGCCCAGGAAGGCAAGCGCGACCCGCAATTGGAGCTGTACCGCTGGTGGCTGGAGGAATACCGGGTGTCGTTGTTCGCCCAGCAGTTGGGCACCAAGGTGCCGATTTCCGACAAGCGCCTGGGCAAGCAGTGGGGGTTGGCGGAGGGGTGATGGCACACACCATCAACCCCCTGTGAAGCCCTGTGGGAGCTAGCTTGCTCGCGATAGCGGTGGTTCAGCCTGCATAGATGTTGACTAATACACCGCCATCGCGAGCAAGCTCGCTCCCACAGGGTTGGGTGTTGTAGTGAATGGAGAATGGGCCAAACCCCAGCGTTTATGGCAAACTTCGCGCCTATAAATGCCGGTTCCGTGGTTTTGAGCTTCAATGCCACGGGCGGATCGGAATAAAGCGATGCCAGGGCTGCTTCCCCGGATGGAAAAAGTCCCTTTGCGTGTTGGTACGTCGGTGCCAATACTTTCTGCCTGAACAGATCAGAGACACGACCCATGCATAACGTCGTCATCAGCGGCACCGGCCTGTACACCCCGGCCAACAGCATCTCCAACGAAGAACTGGTGCAATCTTTCAATACCTATGTCGCCCAATTCAACGCTGATAACGCCGCTGCCATCGAGCGTGGTGAAGTCGAGGCCTTGACCGAATCCAACGCCGCGTTCATCGAAAAGGCTTCCGGCATCAAGAGCCGCTTTGTCATGGACAAGGACGGTATTCTCGATCCGCAACGCATGACCCCACGCCTGCCCGAGCGCTCCAACGATGAGTGGTCGGTGCTCTGCGAAATGGCCGTCGGCGCCGCGAAACAGGCCCTGGAGCGCGCTGGTCGTACGGCCGCCGACATTGATGGGGTGATCGTCGCCTGTTCCAACTTGCAGCGTGCGTACCCGGCCATCGCCATCGAAGTCCAGGAAGCCCTGGGCATCGAAGGGTTCGGTTTCGACATGAACGTGGCCTGCTCCTCGGCAACCTTCGGCATCCAGGCCGCGGCCAACAGCGTGCAACTGGGCCAGGCCCGGGCGATCTTGATGGTCAACCCGGAAGTGTGCACCGGCCACCTGAACTTCCGTGACCGTGACAGCCACTTCATCTTCGGCGACGCGGCCACTGCCGTGATCATCGAACGCGCCGACCTGGCGACCTCGCCGTACCAGTTCGACGTGGTCAGTACCAAGCTGCTGACCAAGTTCTCCAACAACATTCGCAACAACTTCGGCTTCCTCAACCGCACTGCGGAAGAGGGCATTGGCAGCCGTGACAAACTGTTCGTCCAGGAAGGCCGCAAGGTGTTCCGCGATGTCTGTCCGATGGTGGCCGAACTGATCGGTGCCCACCTGGAAGAGAACCAGTTGAGCGTTGGCGACGTGAAACGTTTCTGGCTGCACCAGGCCAACCTGAGCATGAACCATCTGATCGTGCGCAAGCTGCTGGGGCGCGAAGCCACCGAAGCGGAAGCCCCGGTGATTCTCGACCGCTACGCCAACACCAGTTCGGCCGGTTCGGTGATTGCATTCCACACCTACCAGGACGACCTGCCCAGCGGTTCGGTCGCTGTCCTCAGTTCGTTTGGCGCCGGTTATTCGATTGGCAGCGTGATTTTGCGTAAGCATTGATCTGGTCTGGTCCAGATTTTTGGGCAAGGGCGCTTGCTGTGGGGGAAGCTTTTGTGGCGAGGGAGCTTGCTCCCGCTGGGCCGGTCCGACGCTTCGGGCGAAGCGGCCCCAAGATTTTGCGGTTGCTGCGCAACCGAGCGGGAGCAAGCTCCCTCGCCACAGAAGCATCGCAGTCTTGCAGATCTTGGGATGTTGAATGACAGTCACCGACGACACCCTCCTGCTCCAACGCCTCCTGGCCGGTGAACAGCAGGCCTACAAGGAACTGGTCAGCGCCTACCAGAGCCCGATGCGCGCCGTGGCCTATGCCATCGTCGGCAGCCGCCATGCCGACGAAGTGGTGCAGGACGCATGGCTGTCGGTGGTGCGCAATCTCCATGGTTTCCAAGGACGTTCCAGCCTCAAGACCTGGCTGTTGACCATCACGGCCAACGCCGCCAAGGGACGTTACAAACAGAACCGGCGGGAAGTGTTGCTCGACGATCTTCCGGCGCCCCACGGCACCCTTGGCGATGAGCGTTTCGCCGCTGACGGCCACTGGCTGCTGGCGCCGTTCGCCTGGCACCAGGACACGCCCGAAGCGCTGCTCACCGAGGGTGAATTACGTGATTGCCTGGAACACACCTTGCTCAGCCTGTCGGAACTGCAAGGCAGCGTGCTGACCCTGCGGGAACAACAGGGCCTGGAGTTGGACGAAATCTGTAATCTTTTGGATATCTCGCTCTCCAATGTACGCGTGCTGTTGCATCGCGCCCGATTGAAGGTCTTCGCGACTGTTGAACATTTCGAGGAAACCGGCGAATGCTGACCTGCAAGGAACAAGTGGCCCGCTCCAGCGATTACCTCGACGGACAACTGAGCTTTCGTGAACGCCTGCTGGTGCGCCATCACCTGATGTTCTGCCCCAATTGCCGACGGTTCATCCGCCAGATGCGCCTGATGCAGGCGACCCTCAAAAAACTGCCGCAGCCACCGATTCCCGACCTGGATCACCTCGCCGAGAAACTCGCCGCCGAACGGCGCAAAGACCACCGCTAAACCCCAAACACCACCCTACCCCTGTGGGAGCGAGCTTGCTCGCGATAGCGGTATATCAGTCAAATCACTGCCGACTGAACCACCGCTATCGCGAGCAAGCTCGCTCCCACAGGTTCTCCATGGTTGAACTGGTTATTCCCATTCGAAGTAAAAAGTTCCGCTGTCATAAAATCTTTATGTGATAGCAACTCGCCTGACACAACCGGCCGCCAAGATCCCCTCCCAACACCAGCGGGCCCAGTTCCGCGTGTTTTCTAACGCATAGACTACCAACAGGGGAATTCTTCGATGATCCGTAAGCACTTCGCAGGTGTTGCCGCCAGCGCACTGGCAATGGCAGTAACCGCCCAGGCTTTCGCCGGCACCGTCACCACCGACGGCGCCGATATCGTGGTCAAAACCAAGGGCGGCCTTGAGGTCGCTACCACTGACAAAGAGTTCAGCTTCAAGCTCGGCGGTCGTTTGCAGGCTGACTACAGCCAGTTCGACGGTATCTACACCGACAATGGCGACAAGGCCGATGCGGCTTACATCCGTCGTGGCTTCCTGGAGCTGTCGGGTGTGCTGTACACGGATTGGGCCTACACCATCAACTACGATTTCGCCCACAACAGCGGCGACTCCGACAACGGCTACTTCGACGAAGCGTCCCTGGCCTATAACGGCTTCAAGCCCGTTTCGATCAAAGTCGGTCGCTTCGACCCCGACTTCGGCCTGGAAAAAGCCACCAGCTCCAAGTGGGTAACCGCGCCTGAACGTAACGCCGCCTATGACCTGATCGACTGGGCCAACGGCCATCAGAACGGTCTGGGCATCCAGGCTTCCAGCACCTTCGCTGATTCGTTCTACGCCTCGGCCGGTGTATTCAGCAAAGACACCGACGACACCGACGGCAACAGCATCAAGCAAGCCAACGGTCGCTTCGTGTTCGCCCCGATGCACGAAGCCGGCAACGTGCTGCACTTCGGTTTGAACGTGGCCTCCCGCGACGTTTCGGACACCGCATTCGACGCGCGTTACCGCTCCCGCTTGGGCATGCGTGGCGTTGAAACCCTGGGCGGCAACGATGCCGGTCCTAACGGTAACCGTCCGGTCCTGGGCGGCGCCAACAACTCGCCGGCCGGTTCTTACGACACCGACACCGCCTTCGGCCTGGAAGCCGCTTTCGCCATGGGTCCAGCATCGATCCAGGGTGAATACATCTCCCGCAAGACCAAGGCTGACAGCGACGCTTTCGAAGACCTCAAAGGCCACGGCTTCTACGTCCAGGGTGCCTACACCATCACCGGTGAGTCCCGTGGCTATAAAGTCGGCAAGTTCGACGCCATCAAGCCTCAGAACAAATCCATCGGCGCCTGGGAAGTGTTCTACCGCTTCGACAGCATGACCGTCGAAGACGACAACATCACCACTGCCTCGGCAACCCGTGAAGTCGGCGATGCCGAAGCCAAGGTGCATAACCTGGGCGTGAACTGGTACGCCAACGAAGCGGTGAAAATCACCGGCGCCTACGTCAAGGCCAAGACCGACAAAGTCACCAACGCCAATGGCGATGACGATGGCGACGGTTTTGTTGTCCGTGCCCAGTACGTGTTCTAAAACGTCTTGACTTGATACACCGCTGCACTTTCATCCGTTAATGCTCCTTTCGACCCCGCCCCTGGCGGGGTTTTTTTATGTGCGCCCGGTCAGGATCGGCGATACTCGTTCCATCCATCGTTTGGCTCTCGAGGAACCGTATGCCGCTTCACGTCTTGGACAGCCTGTCCGCCATCGCGCCTCTGGAGTGGGATGCGTTGGTGCCCGTCAACCAGCCTTTCCTGCGCCACGCCTTCCTGAGCACATTGGAAGACAGCGCCAGCCTGGGCCCGCAATCCGGTTGGCAAGCCGAGCATTTGCTGCACATTGAAGACGGTCGGCTGCTGGCGGCCTTGCCCAGTTACCGCAAGTGGCATTCCTACGGTGAATACGTGTTCGACCACGGCTGGGCCGACGCTTGCGCCCGCGCCGGCATCGACTATTACCCCAAGCTGCTGACAGCGGTGCCGTTCAGCCCGGTCAGTGGGCCGCGATTATTGGCGGCGCGGGTGGAGGACGGCCTGGAGTTGCTGGGCAGCCTGCCGGGTTATCTGGAAATCGAAGGGCTTTCCAGCGCTCACATCAACTTCACCGATGCTTTCTCCGACGCGGCGCTCGCCGGGCAAGAAGGCTGGCTGCAGCGGATTGGCTGCCAATATCACTGGCAAAACCGCGGTTATCGGGACTTCCAGGATTTTCTCGATGCCCTCAGTTCCCGTAAGCGCAAGCAGATGCGCAAGGAGCGCGAGCAGGTGGCGGGGCAGGGGATCGAGTTCGAGTGGCTGGAAGGCGGTCAACTGGACGAGGCGCAGTGGGATTTTGTCTACGCCTGTTATGCCAATACCTACGCGATACGACGGCAGGCGCCTTACTTGACCCGGACATTCTTCAGTTTGCTGGCCGAGCGCATGCCCGAGGCCATTCGCGTGGTATTGGCCAAGCAAGGTTCACGGCCGGTGGCGATGGCGTTCAGCCTGGTGGGCGGTGACAGTTTCTACGGGCGGTACTGGGGCTGCCTGGCGGAGTTCGACCGCCTGCATTTCGAGACCTGTTTCTATCAGGGTATGGACTACGCGATTGCCCACGGTTTGCAGCGCTTTGACGCCGGTGCCCAGGGTGAGCACAAATTGATTCGCGGGTTCGAGCCGGTGATTACTCGCTCGTGGCATTACCTGCGCCACCCGGGCTTGAAGGCGGCAGTGGCGGATTTCCTCATGAGGGAGCAGGAGGGCGTGCTGGCGTATGCCGAAGAAGCGAAAACAGCACTGCCTTATCGGCAGTGCTGATTTTTTGCGGGAATGACTCAGCGGTTTTCCTGGCCCAGCCAGCGGTAAGAGACTCCACCGATGATGGCGCCCAGCAGCGGTGCCACCCAGAACAGCCACAATTGCTCGATGGCCCAGCCGCCGACAAGCAGCGCCGGACCCGTGCTGCGAGCCGGGTTGACGGATGTGTTGGTGACCGGGATCGAGATCAGGTGAATGAGCGTCAGGGCCAGGCCGATGGCAATCGGTGCTAGCCCGGCCGGCGCGCGTTTATCGGTGGCACCGAGGATGATCAGGATGAACATCGCCGTCATTGCCAGTTCGGTGACGAAACTGGCTGCCATCGAATATCCACCGGGCGAATGCTCGCCGTAACCGTTCGAGGCCAGGCCGGACGCCGCCAGGTCAAAACCTTCCTTGCCGCTGGCGATGAAGTAGATCAACGCGGCGGCCAGCACCCCGCCGATAACTTGGGCGATGATGTAGGCAGGCAGCTCCCTGGCTGGAAACCGACCCCCCACGTACAAGCCCAACGAAACGGCCGGGTTCAAATGGCAACCCGAGATATGACCGATGGCGAACGCCATGGTCAATACCGTCAAGCCGAAGGCCAGGGCCACCCCCAGCACGCCAATCCCGGAGGCGGCCAATACCGCGCTGCCGCAGCCGCCCAGCACCAGCCAGAACGTACCCAACAACTCAGTCGTTGAACGTTTGAGTAAAGACATAAGCATCCTTGAAAAAACAGTCGTGATATTCGGTTATGCATCCCAGCAGCATTACGACAGGTTCATCTCCAGAACCTGGGCTGAGTACAGCAGGATTCATCGACAAATCCAGCGGCATGAAAAAACCGCCAGAGTCAGGGACTGTGGCGGTTTTGGCCGTGGTCGGCGGGGAGTATGGGGTGGCTGCGTGGGCTAAATGGATCCTGGACAGAATTTTTCAGTATTGCGGACTCAAAGCGGATCCCTGTGGCGAGGGAGCTTGCTCCCGCTGGGCTGCGTAGCAGCCCCAATAAGGCTGGGTGTCCAACCGATCTATTGTGTTGGAACTCAGATTTTGGGGGCGCTTCGCGCCCCAGCGGGAGCAAGCTCCCTCGCCACGGGGTCAGTGGTGTCTGGTAGAGATCAGTCGATCCCCACGAATCCACCCGTCTGATGCTGCCACAGCCGCGCATACAACCCGCCATGGGCCAGCAACTCGGCATGGCTGCCGGTCTCGGCAATGCGGCCATTTTCCAGCACCACCAAGCGGTCCATCCGGGCGATGGTGGAGAGGCGGTGGGCGATGGCGATCACGGTCTTGCCTTGCATCAGGGTTTCAAGGCTTTCCTGGATCGCGGCCTCGACTTCCGAGTCCAGCGCTGACGTCGCTTCGTCCATGATCAGGATCGGCGCGTCCTTGAGCAGCACCCGTGCGATAGCGATGCGCTGGCGCTGGCCGCCGGACAGTTTCACACCGCGCTCACCCACATGGGCGTCGAAGCCGGTGCGGCCTTCGGCGTCCGACAGCAACGGGATGAACTCATCGGCCCGGGCCTTGTGCACGGCTTCCCAGAGTTGCGCATCGGTGGCGTCGGGCTTGCCGTAGAGCAGGTTGTCGCGAATCGAACGATGCAGCAGCGACGTGTCCTGGGTGATCATGCCGATGCGCTCGCGCAGGCTTTCCTGGCCGACTTCGGCGATATTCTGGCCATCGATGAGGATGCGCCCGCCCTGTACGTCGTAGAGGCGCAGCAGCAGGTTGACCAAGGTGGATTTACCCGCGCCGGACGGGCCGATCAGGCCGATTTTCTCGCCGGGCTTGATCACCAGGTTCAGGTCGCCGATGACCCCGCTTTTCTTGCCATAGTGGAAATCCACATGCTCGAAACGCACCTCGCCCTGGGCCACCGCCAGCGGCTTGGCCTCGTCGCGGTCGGTGACGCTGACGGGCTGGGAGATGGTCTGCAGACCGTCCTGGACCATGCCGATATTTTCGAAGATGCCGGTGACTACCCACATGATCCAGCCGGACATGTTGACGATGCGAATCACCAGGCCGGTAGCCAGGGCAATGGCGCCGACGCTGATCAGCGACTGGGTCCACAGCCACAGGGCCAGGGCCGTGGTGCCGACGATCAGCAGCCCGTTCATGGTGGTGATGACCACGTCCATGCTGGTTACCACGCGGCCGGCCAGTTGGGCTTTTTCAGTCTGCTCCTCGATGGCTTCGCGGGCGTATCGCTGTTCGAAATTGGTGTGGGCGAACAGCTTCAGGGTGGTGATGTTGGTGTAACCGTCGACGATCCGTCCCATGAGCTTGGAGCGGGCATCGGAGGACACCACGGAGCGTTCCTTGACCCGTGGCACGAAGTAATAAAGTGCGCCGATGTACGAGGCGATCCACATCAGCAGCGGAATCATCAGGCGCCAGTCGGCTTCGGCGAAGAGCACCAGTGAGCTGATGGCGTAGATCAGCACGTGCCACAGCGCGTCCACGGCCTGCACCGCCGAGTCGCGCAGGGAGTTGCCGGTCTGCATGATGCGCTGGGCGATGCGTCCGGCGAAATCGTTCTGGAAGAAGTTCAGGCTCTGCTTGAGCACGTAGCTGTGGTTCTGCCAGCGGATCAGGCTGGTCATGCTGGGACTCAGGGTCTGGTGCACCAGCAAATCATGCAGGGCCACGAAGATGGGCCGAAAAACCAGGGCCACAACAGCCATCCAGGCCAGTTCCAGGCCGTGGAGCTTGAAGAAATCCGCGCTGGGCGTTGCCTGGGTCAGGTCGATGATGCGGCTCAGGTAGCTGAACAGCGCCACTTCGATCAGCGCACCGACCAGGCCCACCACCAGCAACGCGGCGAAGCTTGGCCAGACTTGTTTCAGGTAATACGTGTAGAAGGGCAGGACGCGGTCCGGCGGGGCCGAGGTCGGGGCGTCGCGGAAGATGTCGATCAGTTTTTCAAAACGGCGGTAAACCATGGGTACCTAGCCCGGGCAGGGCTCTCCTTATATTTGCTGTGAGCGGCGCGGGGTTGCCGGCACCGCTCAGGCTTGCCCTGTGTGTTCAGTCGATGCGCTTGGCCGACTTGATGATCACAGGGTCGATCGGCACGTTTTGCATGCCTTGCTTGGTGGTGGTCTGGGAGTTGACGATGATGTCCACCACGTCCATGCCCTTGACCACCTTGGCGAACACCGCGTAGCCAGCGTCACGGCCTGGGTCGAGGAAGGCGTTGTCGGCCACGTTGATGAAGAACTGGCTGGTGGCCGAATCCGGGTTGGACGTGCGGGCCATCGACAAGGTGCCGCGAACGTTGTGCAGGCCATTGCTGGCTTCGTTCTTGATCGGCGCCTTGGTGTCTTTCTGCTGCATCTGCTGGGTGAAGCCGCCGCCCTGGGCCATGAAGCCCGGGATCACGCGGTGGAAAATCGTGTTGTTGTAGAAGCCGCTGTCCACGTACTCGAGGAAATTCTTGGTACTGATGGGGGCCTTGACCGGGTCCAGTTCGATTTCGATCTGGCCGTTGGTGGTGTCCAGCAATACATGCGGTGCCTTGGCGGGTGTCGCGGCCATCAGGTTGGCGGCGAACAGTACGGTGCCGGCGGCGAGGACGATTTTTTTCAGCATGGGGTCAGTGATCCTGAGTGGTGGAATCGGTTGCGGTCAAAAAGTCGAGCAGGGTTTGGTTGAAGCGTTCGGGTTGATCCAGCGGGGTAGCGTGCCGTGAATCGGCGATGACCACCAGCCGTGCGTTGGGCAGATGCTTTACATAGGCTTCTTTCAGTGCCACCGGGGTGTAGTCATGGTCGGCGCAGATGACGAGGGTTGGACAGGTAACCTGTGAAAGTCGTTCCTGGACGCCCCAGCCTACGATCGCATCGAAGCTGGCGAGATAAGCACGTTTGTCGTTCTTTGCCCAGCGCCGGGCCATTTCCAGGCGTAACTCGGTTTGCTCGGGCTTGGGGAACAGCTTCGCACCGAGGGCCTTGCCGATGGTCTCCAGGCTGAGCAGGCGCATCAGGCTCCAGCGCTTGAACCATTGCCAGCAATCGTCCGGCGTGCGGACTTTGACTTCCGGCGCGCTGTTGACGATGCACAGGCTCTTGACCCGTTCGGGTTCATCCACCGCCAATTGGAAACAGATCATGCCGCCCATGGACCAGCCCACCAGATGCACCGGGCCCAGGCCGAGATGTTCGATCAGGGCGCTCAGGTCGGCGCTGAAACCGGCGATGCTGAAGCGCTCGCGGGGCTTGTCGGAACGGCCGTGGCCGCGCACATCCATCACGATCAGGCGGTAGTGGGCGGACAGCGCCGGGATCTGTTTTTCCCAGTCCTGGGTGCTGGAGCCCAGCCCATGGACCAGCACCACGGGCGTGCCGTGGCCGTATTCCTCGTAGTGCAGGTTGCAACCTTCATGCTCGAAATAGGCCATGGGCGAAGTCCTTGTCAGGCTTGTTCAGGGGCGGCGAATGGCGCATCCAGCGGCGCGGTGTCGAAGGTGCGCAGCAGTTCGATCAGGATTTGCGTGGCCGGGCCCAGGGGTTTTTCCTTGTTTGAAAAAAGATAGAAGGTCGAGTTGCGGCTGCCTCCCTGTTCCAAGGGTAGACGCTTGAGCACGCCTTCCTTGAGTTCTCGTTCGATCATATGCCGGGGCAGCCAGGCGAAACCCAGGCCGCTGCCGACAAAACTCGCGGCGGTGGCCAGGCTGCCCACGGTCCAGCGTTGTTCGGCGCCGAGCCAGCCAACGTCCCGGGGCTGCTGGCGGCCGGAGTCGCGAATGACCACTTGCAACTGGCTTTCCAGATCCTGGAAGTTAAGCTCGCGATTGAGGCGGTGCAGGGCATGCTCGGGGTGGGCCACCGCGATGAATTCCACGTCGCTCAATTCCGCCCCCAGGTAACCGGGAATGCTGAAACCGCTGATGGCCAGGTCGGCCACGCCTTCGAGCAGGACTTCTTCGACACCCGACAACACTTCTTCCCGCAGCCGCACCCGGCAACCGCGGCTTTGCGGCATGAACGCGGTCAAGGCGCGAACGAGGCGGGCGTTGGGATAGGCCGCGTCGACCACCAGGCGCACTTCCGCTTCCCAGCCCTGCTCCATGTGGTGGGCCAGGTCTTCCAGTTGGCTGGCCTGTTTCACCAATTGCCGCGAGCGGCGCAGCAGCACGCCGCCGGCTTCGGTCAGCACGGCCTTGCGCCCATCGATGCGCAGCAACGGCACACCGAGTTGATCCTGCATGCGGGCCACGGTGTAGCTCACTGACGACTGGGAGCGATGCAGCACATCGGCGGCCTGGGCGAAACCGCCGTGGTCGACCACCGCCTGCAGGGTGCGCCATTGATCCAGGGTCACGCGGGGCGCTTTCATATCGGGCTCCTCTTGTCCTAAGCTGGCGGTCCCTTGGTGGAGACTGCCGAATGAAGAAAATCTGTTGTGTGGTGCTGGCCTTGCTGCCACTGACGGCGTTTGCCTACCCGATCGATGTGGAAAAACACCTCAACGGCCTGAGCATCGACTACACCGCCTATGACACCGATGCCGACATCGGTTCCATCCAGGTCAACAACTACGGCCGTACCGACGCGGCCTGCACCGTCGTGTTCCGCAACGGTCCCGAGTCACCGCGCACCCGCAAGATCGAAGTCGCCGCCGGCAAGTTCAAGAACGCCACGGCCAAGTTCAACCGCAACATCATCAAGCTGCGCATCAAGCTGACCTGTCAGCCGAAATAGGCCGGCAGCGGGGCAGGAGACATTGCTTGCTCCGCTTATAAACGAAAATATCGATGCATTACAGCAGTTATTTGCGCTTTTTCATCGATATGCTCACGTTTAACCTTCACTCCATCGACTGACAACATTCTCAGATGGAGCCTACAAGCCATGTCCCGCGTTCTGATCATCGAAAGCAGTGCCCGCCAGCAAGACTCGGTTTCCCGTCAACTGACCCAAACCTTCATCAGCCAGTGGAAAGCTGCGCACCCGGCCGACGAAATCAGCGTTCGTGACCTGGCCATCAACCCGGTGCCCCACCTGGATGCCAATCTGCTGGGCGGCTGGATGAAGCCGGCCGAGCAGCGCAACGACATTGAGAACGCCTCGCTGGAACGCTCCAACCAACTGACCGATGAGCTGCTGGCCGCCGACGTGCTGGTCATGGCGGCACCGATGTACAACTTCGCCATTCCCAGCACCCTGAAAGCCTGGCTCGACCACGTGCTGCGTGCCGGCGTGACGTTCAAATACACCCCCACCGGTCCCCAAGGCCTGCTGGCCGACAAGCGCGCCTTCGTGCTCACCGCCCGGGGCGGCATTCACGCCGGTGGCAGCACCGACCATCAGGAACCCTACCTGCGCCAGGTCATGGGCTTCATCGGGATCCACGACGTGACCTTCATCCATGCCGAGGGCATGAACCTGGGTGGTGAGTTCCAGGAGAAAGGGTTGAATCAGGCCAACGCCAAACTGTCCCAAGTCGCCTGATCCGTTAATCCTCGGATAATCGCCAGGTGGTCTAGTGGCCTGGCGCTTCCCTTCAAACCGTTTTGCGCATCGAACCTCCCTTTGCACTGCTAATGCTCCTGAGTGCATCAGCCCGATTGAACGCTTTAGCGAGATCGGGCTTTTTTTTGCCTGCAATTCCCATTCGCGCAATGCCCTGTGTGGGAGCGAGCTTGCTCGCGATAGCGGTGTGTCAGAAACATGGATGCTGACTGATACGCCGCCATCGCGAGCAAGCTCGCTCCCACAGGGTTCTGCGTGTCGAGATATTCGCGACAACCCGTAAAACCCGCTATCTTCGCCGCCATTCGAAACGAGGGGCGGTATGGGCTATCTACTGTTTGTGACATTGATCCAGGCGTTTTCCTTCAGCCTGATTGGCGAGTACCTGGCCGGGCATGTGGACAGTTATTTCGCGGTGCTGGTGCGTGTGGTGCTGGCGGGGCTGGTGTTCATTCCGTTGACCCGCTGGCGCCAGGTGGAGCCGTCATTCATGCGCGGCATGCTGTTGATCGGCGCCTTGCAGTTCGGCGTGACCTACGTCTGCCTGTACCTGAGCTTCCGGGTCTTGACCGTGCCGGAAGTGCTGCTTTTCACCATTCTCACGCCCCTGCACGTGACCTTGATCGAAGACGCGCTGAACCGTCGCTTCAATCCTTGGGCATTGATCGCGGCGTTGGTGGCCGTGGCCGGTGCGGCGGTGATTCGTTATGACCGGATCAACCCGGATTTCTTCATGGGATTTTTGCTGCTGCAACTGGCCAACTTCACCTATGCCGCCGGGCAGGTGCTCTACAAACACCTGGTGGCCCGTCACCCGAGCGACCTGCCGCATTACCGGCGTTTCGGCTATTTCTATCTCGGTGCGCTGATGGTGGCGTTGCCGGCGTTCCTGCTGTTCGGCAAGCCAGACTTCTGGCCCGAAGCGCCGTTGCAATGGGGTGTGCTGGTGTTCCTCGGGCTGGTTTCCACTGCATTGGGACTGTACTGGTGGAACAAGGGCGCGTGCCTGGTCAACGGCGGGACGCTGGCAGTGATGAACAACCTGCACGTGCCGGTGGGGCTGTTGGTGAACCTGCTGATCTGGAACCAGCATGAGGCGTTGGGGCGGTTGCTGCTGGGTGGGGCGGTGATATTGATGGCGGTGTGGATCAGTCGGTTGGGGGTACGCAAACCTCAGCCTGCGTACTGACCCCTGAACCCTGTGGGAGCGAGCTTGCTCGCGATGGCGGAGTATCAGTCAGCATCTATGATTCTGATGCACCGCCATCGCGAGCAAGCTCGCTCCCACAGGGGAATGGGGTTGGCTTTAGACCACCTGCTTCTGCGGCTCCGGCAGGTGACTCGCCCCCAGCACCGCCGGCAGCAGCCCCGAGCGCAGGTCCGTGCCGCTCGGCTGCTGGTACAGGTTTAATCCGAACTCCGGCATCACCGCCAGCAGGTAATCGAAAATGTCCCCCTGGATGCGCTCGTAGTCCGCCCACGCGGTGGTGCGGGTGAAACAGTAGATTTCCAGCGGGATGCCCTGGGCGGTGGTCTGCATCTGCCGGACCATGCAGGTCATGTTCGGCTGGATCTCCGGGTGGCTCTTCAAATAGGCCAGGGCATAGGCGCGGAAGGTGCCCAGGTTGGTCATCCGCCGGCGGTTGGCCGACATCGCCGCGACGTTGCCCTGGGCCTCGTTCCAGGCCTTGAGCTCGGCCTGCTTGCGGCTGATGTAGTCGGTCAGCAGGCGGACCTGGGTCAGGCGTTGTTCCTCCTCGTCATGCAGGAAACGCACGCCGCTCGCGTCGATGAACAGGCTGCGCTTGATCCGTCGTCCACCGGACTGCTGCATGCCGCGCCAGTTCTTGAACGACTCGGACATCAGGCGCCAGGTGGGGATAGAGACGATGGTCTTGTCGAAGTTCTGCACCTTGACTGTGTGCAACGTGATGTCCACCACATCACCGTCGGCGCCGACCTGGGGCATCTCGATCCAGTCGCCGACCCGCAGCATGTCGTTGCTGGTCAACTGCACGCTGGCGACGAACGACAGCAGGGTGTCTTTGTAGACCAACAGGATCACCGCCGACATCGCACCCAGGCCCGACAGCAGCAACAGTGGCGAGCGGTCGATCAGCGTGGCGACGATGATGATCGCGCCAAACACATACAGCACCATCTTCGTCAGTTGCACGTAGCCTTTGATCGAGCGAGTCCGCGCGTGTTCGGTGCGTGCGTAGACGTCCAGCAGGGCGCTGAGCAGGGCACTGAGACTCAGCACCATGAACAGGATGGTGAACGCCAGGGCCACATTGCCCAGGAAAATCATGCTGGTCTTGCTCAGTTCCGGCACCAGGTGCAGGCCGGATTGAATGATCAGTGACGGCGTCATTTGCGCCAGGCGATGAAAGACCTTGTTCTGGCGCAGGTCGTTGACCCAATGCAAGGCTGGCTGGCGCCCAAGCAACTTGGCGGCGTGCAGGATCAGGTAGCGCGCGACGCGTCCGAGCACCAGGGCGATGACCAGCAGCAACATCAGGGCGAGGCTGGAATGCAGGAGCGGGTGCTGGTCAAGGGCACCCCAGAGGTCTTGAATGTTGACCCAGAGTTGTTTGATGTCCATGGACGAAACGATTCTTCTATAGAGACGCGACGGGGCGATTAGAGCATTTAAGCCTGCTCAAGTGACCGTTGATACAATATCGGCTGATAAAAAAGCACTGATTTACCGCCGTTTGTATAAAGAAACTCGGCCTTCGCGCTCGAAACCGTTACCCTATGCAGCTGTTTTTTTGCATTTCTTCGAGGTAGCACCCGTGTTTTCCCAATTCGCCCTGCACGAACGCCTGCTCAAAGCCGTGGCCGAGCTTAAATTTGTCGAGCCAACGCCGGTGCAGGCAGCGGCCATTCCGCTCGCGCTCCAGGGGCGTGACCTGCGGGTGACGGCGCAAACCGGCAGCGGCAAGACTGCCGCGTTCGTGCTGCCGATCCTCAACCGCCTGATCGGTCCGGCCAAGATCCGCGTCAGCATCAAGACCCTGATCCTGCTGCCGACCCGTGAACTGGCCCAGCAGACCTTGAAGGAAGTGGAGCGCTTCTCGCAGTTCACTTTCATCAAGTCCGGCCTGATCACCGGCGGCGAAGACTTCAAGGTCCAGGCCGCCATGCTGCGCAAGGTGCCGGACATCCTGATCGGCACGCCGGGGCGGATGATCGAGCAGTTGAACGCCGGCAATCTCGACCTCAAGGAAGTCGAAGTGCTGGTGCTGGACGAAGCCGACCGCATGCTGGACATGGGTTTTTCCGAAGACGTGCAGCGCCTGGTGGACGAGTGCGTCAACCGCCAGCAGACCATGCTGTTCTCCGCCACCACCGGCGGTTCGGGCCTGCGCGAGATGATCGCCAAGGTGCTGAACAACCCCGAGCACTTGCAGCTCAACGCGGTCAGCCAACTGAACTCCACCACCCGGCAGCAGATCATCACCGCCGACCACAACCAGCACAAAGAGCAGATCGTCAACTGGTTGCTGGCCAACGAGACCTACGAAAAAGCCATCGTGTTCACCAACACCCGGGCCATGGCCGACCGCATCTACGGCCGGCTCGTTGCCCAGGATTACAAGGCGTTCGTGCTGCACGGCGAGAAGGACCAGAAGGACCGCAAGCTGGCCATCGACCGCCTCAAGCAGGGCGGCGTCAAGATCCTGGTCGCGACCGACGTCGCTGCCCGCGGCCTGGACGTGGATGGCCTGGACATGGTCATCAACTTCGACATGCCCCGCAGTGGCGATGAATACGTACACCGCATCGGTCGTACCGGCCGCGCCGGCAACGACGGCCTGGCGATCTCGCTGATCTGCCACGGCGACTGGAACCTGATGTCGAGCATCGAGCGCTACCTCAAGCAGAGCTTCGAGCGCCGCACCATCAAGGAAGTCAAAGGTACTTACGGCGGACCGAAGAAGGTCAAGGCGTCGGGCAAGGCCGTTGGCGTGAAGAAGAAAAAGGTCGACGCCAAGGGCGACAAGAAAAAAGCCGGTGCCAAGGGCCCGACCAAACGCAAGACTGCCAATCGTCCGAAGTCCGACGCCCCGTCGCTGGTCAGCAAGGACGGCATGGCCCCGCTCAAGCGGCGCAAGCCAGAGGCGCCAGCGGCTGAGTGAAGCTGCGTTAGCGCTTGCTAAAAAGAACCGGACCTTGAGTCCGGTTTTTTATGGGCGGTTACTCAGCCTTACGTCCAACAGGCTCTTGTGGCGAGGGAGCTTGCTCCCGCTGGGCTGCGCAGCAGCCCCGAGAGGGTCACTGGTTTATCAGCCCTGATGTTGACGCTCAGGTTTGGGGGCGCTTCGCACCCCAGCGGGAGCAAGCTCCCTCGCCACAAAAGCTGGCCGTGCTCGCTCGGCGATCACCCCGCTTTCCTCTGCGCCTCTTCCAGCTCCTGCAGACGCTTATCGATCAACTGGCACTTATCCGGCACTTCCTTGCTGGATGTTTCCAGATCCATAGCCTTCAACTCGTCATTCATCTCCTTGGCCTTGGACGGATCCTGTTCGGTGAGCTTGGCGATTTTATCCGCCAGTTGTTCACGCTTGATGGTCGCTTCCTCAGGTGTACACGCGGCCCAGGCGGGCAGGGCGCAGGTGAGGGTGGCGGCGAGGGTAAGTTTGATGAGGGTTTTCATGGCAGGGCCTCATATTCCTTGTTGGGCAGGTAATGGGTTGAGGCCCGTGCAGAGTGGAAAGTTCATTAGCCTGCCGCTGGCAGGCGTTCCGTCGCTGCATGGGCCCAGACACGGATTGAAGTCTTTTTCAGGGTTTCCCTAGCCGATATGAAACCGTCGTCTACCATGGAGAAAGTGACTGGTAGCCCTATGCCTGCAATGCTGGGTCGCTCCTTCACACAGGACGTAAGTGCTTCATTAGCCAGGAGGCTAACAATATGTCTGACGCAATGCAGTCAATGAGTTCTGGATCACCCGGTGCCGCTCGCATTCGAGCAATGGAACAACTACGCCTGTCAGGACGTGCCCACGGACTGCGATAGCTATTAATTCAAGGAATGAAATCTATGAGCCTTAGAGCGATACTCAGTCGGCTGATGTTGTGCCTGTGTGGTTTGTTCGCGGTGTCATCGGCTTATGCAGAAAGTGTGATCATCGCCACGTCGCGACCCGATGAAGGGATCGTAGTTGATGTGTTTGACAGCCCTGATGCCGCAAACGCCATACCTTCTTCGTCGGGCATGGTGCCATTTCCCTCGGTAGGGTTGGCTACACCCGCGGTGCAATCGTTCAAGGGCAAGATTTATATGTTTTGGGCCAACGATAGTGATTCCGCTATCTATTTTTCCACTTCGGCGCAGGGCAGTAATTGGTCCCCACCACAGCCCATTCCGGTGTCTGGCATCGTGGGTAATGTCTCAGCGACCGTGTTTCAGCAAAAGCTGGTGCTGACCTTTACCGACGAGAAGCACATAAATAGCATCAGTTCCGAGGACGGCATAACCTGGTCCAATGTTAACCCTATTGCGGTCTCCAGCGACGCCGCTACTAACAGTCCTGTGGTGTACAACGGAAAATTATTTGTCCTGTATAGCGAGGAGGACGATCACACGATTAACTATGTGACCTCGGACGATGGCTTGCTGTGGAGTAAGGAAAATCCTGGGTTCACTGCAAATGCTCTCAGAGTGCTGAGTCTGGTGCCCGTGGTCTATAACGGTGAGCTGTTGGTCTATTACTCTTATGATCTTAATAATTTTGCCGTGCGCAGTTACGACCGGGGCGGTAACTGGGGAGATGAACAAAGACTGTCGGGCCTAGCAAAGAGCGAGCTTTTCCTGAACCGTGCAACCATCACCGGTAACCGCATTTTTCTCAGCAGTGGCCCTACCACTTTTGGTTCAAGCGATGGGGTCAACTGGAGTCCCTATTATTCAAGGCTTTTCTCTGACAGTTTGACCGGCCCATCGGGATTGGGCGTTTCCTACGGCATTACCACAAACGATCTGACAGGGGACAACCCGCAGTTGCCTGCTGACCTGGCGACGGGCCTTAGCCATACCGACTATGCGACCTTTGCCTGGCGGAGTTTTTTTGCGCTGAATAACACCGCCATGACGCCGTTACCGGCTAGCCGTGGCATGGGTAATCCCGCCAGCAGCTTTGCCGATTCGGGCAAGGCCTCGCAGTCTCCAACCCCTTTGTTGTGGCAAACCTTCGCCCACCGCAGCGAGTTGTTTCCGGCGGTAGGGTTCAATCCCGTTGGCGGTCCTACGCGTTCGCTTGGTTCTGATCCGAACTACACCTATACCCAGTTCCTCAAGAAGCCGATACGGATGGCGCCAGGCACTGATTTTACCCTTTACAACAATCTGGATGAGGCGACCCAAATAGGACAAAACGCTATTTTCTTCCCGGTTAAGCCGCCCAATGCGGCGAAGACAACAGATGCGCGGGGAGACTATGCCCCTTCAAGCGACAGCCAGATCCTGTTCGAGGCCAAGGCCAACCCCGTCGTTTACAACTATGCGAAAGGCCTGACCCGTTATCCGGATCATATTGTGCTGCCCGACGGCGCGGTGGAGGTAAAGGCGGCATGGCGCAAGCTGGCCGACATTCCGGTGCCGGATCGCGGGCGCTACCATACGGCGACGGTGGTGACCTATAAGGGTACCGACACTGACCCGGAGGCGCAGAACGAAGACTACGCACTGGTCGCCTTGCATATCATCCATAAGACGGCCAACTACCCGACCTTCATCTTCGCCACATTCGAGCACGAAGATGCCCTGACGTTGCCCGACGGTAAATCGCCGACCGGGCTCTACTACATCGCCAACTACAACAAGATCGATTACCCCGGCCTCGATTCAGCCACGCCGCCGACCGCCACCTTCTCTGACGGCAACAAGACCTATACGGTTTCCCTGCCAACGGAGGGACTGGTCGCAAACGCGAAACTTGATCCGCCGGTCTACTCCGGCAGCAACGGGATCCCCGAAGGACAAGCCGGCCCGATCAAGGTCGTGCAACCGCTGACCGTCCATTCAGAAGTCCAGGCGGTGAACGACCAGGTCAGGCAGCTCATGGACGGCAGCCGCGAATTCGACAATTCGGTCTGGAAGCACTATCGGCTCAAAGGGGTGCAAGCCATCCCGTCGAGCACCTCAACCGACCCGGATTACTATCTGGCCAACATCATGGTCGAAAGCAGCCAGCCGGGCATCCAGCTGTTTCGTGGAAGCAACGTGTTCCCCATCCCGAATAACAACACCCTGACCAATGCGCGCAACCAACCGAACATCAAGGTGCCGGACTACGCCCACAGTACTCAAAGCCTGACCATGGGCGGCTGCATGGGCTGTCACGGCATCGCCCAGAGCTCGCTGAAACAAGGCTTCAGCTTTTTGTTCGATGCGATCAATCCCACGTTCGCCAAAGGCGTCACCGGCTTTGCGGGCCCGGAGACCGTAGGCTTACCTGATCCGCGGACCTCGAAGGCACGGGCCCTGAAATACTCTTTCGGTCCTCAGAATGCGGCAGCCGTTGAGGAGGCAAGCAAGTAGTCGTCAAATCTCTGCCAAGCAGGATATCCCTGCTTTCTGAGGCAGATGCCTAGCGCTTTAATAAAGAACCGGACCTTGAGTCCGGTTTTTTATGAAGCCCATCCTGAATTCGCCACAAAAGCAAATTCGGTCCTCCTTCCCGCAGCCTCAATTCGCGACGTTTATCGAGTAACGGGTGTGCCCAGGCCAATCGGCGTTACCAATGCCCCGTACCGCAGCCATCTGATTTCAGATGAATGGGTCTAGGAATAGCCTCAAAGCCAAACCCATTTAGTTGACGTCAAAATGATGGCTCATTAATATCGCGCCACTATTTTGATGTCACTTTCCACTCGAGGGATCGAACATGTCCTCACCCGCCTTTTGGGCGAGGTTGTGCCTGGCTTTGCTGTGCCTTTCTCCATTCACCCTGGCTCACGCCGCCCCCACGCCTGGCGACACGGACCTGATCCGCGAACGCCAGAATCGCTTGCTCGAAGAGCAGCGCCGTCGTCTGGAAGAACTCAAGGATTTGCCCGGCCAGGAGGCGAAGCCGGCCCAGCCGAGCGCACCTGCCGATACCCATTGCTTCCCCATCAAGACCATCGAACTCAAGGGCGCCGACAGCCTTTCCGCCGGCGAGCGCGAGCAATTGCTCAAGCCCTACATCGGCCAATGCCTGGGCGTTCCGCAGCTTAACGAACTGCTCAAAGTCATCACTGACCATTACATCGAAAAGGGCTTGGTCACCAGCCGCGCCTATCTGCCGCAGCAGGATCTGTCCGGCGGGCACCTGAGCGTATTGGTGGTGGAAGGGCGGCTCGAAGGCCTCAAGGGGGCCGAGACCAGCCAGCTATCGGACCGTGAGTTGGCGATGGCTTTTCCCGGCGCGACCGGCGAGTTGGTCAACCTGCGGGAGATCGAGCAGATGGTCGATCAGCTCAATCGCCTGCCGTCGAACCAGGCAAAAATGGAATTGACGCCAGGGCAGAACGTCGGTGGCAGTGAAGTGCGGGTCACCAATGAACCGAAAAAGCCTTGGCGCGCCGGCCTGTCGCGCAGCAACGATGGCCAGCGCAGCACGGGCGAGCAGCAGTGGGGCAGCAGTTTCGAATGGGACAGCCCGCTGGGCCTGGCCGATCAGTTGATGTTGCGCGGTGGTCATGACGCGATGACCGACCATCAGCATACCTCCCGCAACGCCATGCTCTATTACAACCTGCCCTGGGGCTGGTGGAATGTCAGTTACACCTACAGCCAGAGCGAATACCGCTCGCAGATCCCGGCCAACGGTTTCAACTTCAAGCAGACCGGCGACAGCCAGAATCACCAGGTGCGGGTCGAGCGGGTGATCCACCGCGACGCCCTGAGCAAGACCTCCCTCAATACGGGCCTGGCGTACCTGCGCACCAACAACTTCATCGAAGACAGCAAGCTGGCGGTGAGCAGTAATCGGCTCAGCGAAGCGCAATTCGGCATCAACCATGGCCGGCGGGTTGGCAATGCTTTCGTCAACCTCGACTTGGGCATGCAAGAGGGGATCGGCGCCTTCGATGCCCAGGACGACAACGATCCGGGTCCCGGCCAGGCCGATGCCCGCTACCGCAAATACACCGCCACCGCCAGCTACCTGCAACCGTTCCAGGTGTGGGGCGAGTCCTTCAGCTTCAGCAGCCTGATGACCGGCCAGCGCAGCGAAGACGTGCTGTTCAGCCCGCAGCGCATGAGCCTGGGCGGCCAGTCGTCGATTCGTGGCTACAAGGATCAATCGTTGTCCGGCGACAGCGGCGGTTATTGGCGCAACGACCTGCGCTGGAGTCGCCCGGTGACGCTGGAATGGCTGCGCCCGGTGTTCGCTGAATACGGCACCAGCCTCGGTTATGACCAGGGTGTGATTCAGGGCAATCGCTACAACGGCGACCAGCACGGACGCATGTCGAGCAACTCGCTGGAGCTGTTTGCCCGCGGTGAGCACCTGAACGCCAGCGTCACCTTCGCCCATTCCCTGGAACGCCCGGATGCCCTGACCGAGCGCGAAGCGCCGATCTACTTCCGCGTGGATGTACTCCTCTAATTCCGCTGCAACGAGACCTGAACATGGACGACCGTCAACACGCCTTCCTGGCCCGCCAACCCTCCGCGACGCTGCAATCGCGCGAGCAATTCTGGGGCATGCCCAAGCGCGGCCTGGCGTTCCTGTTGGCCAACGTCATGTTTTGGCAACCGATGTGGGCCCAGGCCGACGGCATCATCGTCAGTGCGCCGGGCACTGGCCTGGATCGGGCGGGCAACGGCGTGCCCATCGTCAACATCGCCAAACCCAACGGCAGCGGCCTGTCTCACAACCAGTTCAGCGATTACAACGTCGGCAGCAACGGCGTGATCCTCAACAACGCCACCGCCCGCACGCAGTCCACGCAACTGGGCGGGATCATTATCGGCAACCCGAACCTCAACGGTACGGCCGCCACGACCATTCTCAACGAGGTCAACGGCGGCAACCCCAGCCAGTTGCGTGGCTACACCGAAGTGGCGGGACAGTCGGCCCATGTCATCGTCGCCAACCCCTATGGCATCACCTGCAATGGTTGCGGTTTTATCAACAGCCCGAAAGTGACCTTGAGTACCGGTAAACCGGTGGTGGAAAGCGGTCGGCTGGATCGTTATCAGGTGGACCAGGGCAGCGTCGCCATCGAAGGAGCGGGCCTGAACGCGAACAACGTTGATCGCTTCGAAATCATCACCCGCAGCGCCAAGATCAACGCCGAAATCCAGGCCAAGAACCTGACGATTGTGGCCGGACGCAACGACGTCAACGCTAATACCCTCGACGCCACAGCCCGCGCCGATGACGGCAGCGTCAAACCGCAACTGGCCATCGACTCCTCGGCCTTGGGGGGCATGTACGCCGGTGCGATCAAGCTGGTGGGCACCGAGACGGGCGTCGGCGTGAAGCTGGACGGCAAACTGATCGCCAGCGGCGGCGATATCCAGCTCGACGCCAACGGTCGCCTGAGCCTGGCCGAGACCTCGGCCAGCGGCGCCGTCAACGTCAAGGCTGCCAGCCTCGATGCTCGGGGTGCGGTCTATGCCGGCACTACGCTGAACGCCCAGACACAAGGCAACTTGAGCAACCAGCAAACCCTCGCGGCGCGGAACAGCATCACGCTGAATGCGGGTGGGCAGTTGACCAACAACGGCATCATCGAAGCCGGGGTCAATGCCGACGCTACGCGCAATGCGACGGGAGATGTAAGCCTTACGGCGCAGCGCCTGAGCAACGACGGCAAGAGCATCGTTGCCAGCCGGAACCTCACGGCCAATGTTGGGCAGACCCTGAGCAACCAAGGCGGGACCTTGAGTGCCGGCCAAACGGCCACGGTCAAAGCCGGGAGCCTGGACAATCAAAACAAGGGCAGGGTGCTGAGCGGCACCGCGCTGAACATCACTGCCGATAAGTTGCTCAACGCCCAAGGCGTGGTCAGCAGCAACGGCAACCTGACAGCCAACGTCGGGCAGTTGAACAACAGCAGCGGCGAACTCAACAGCCTGAGCAACATCACGTTGCGCGTCGCCTCGCTGGATAACGTGGCAGGTCTGGTGGCGGCGGGGCAGATGCTTGACATCAACGCCAGCGGCCAAGTGAACAACCGGAACGGGCGGCTCTCCGCCAGCAAACGCGCTCAGTTGACGGCGGCGTCAATGGACAATACGGCGGGTCGATTGCTCAGCGACGGAGCGCTCACCGCCAGTATTTCGGCACAGTTGCTCAATCAGGCCGGGTTATTGTCATCGGCTGGCCTGTTGACCCTCAACGCGGCGAGTCTGGATAACCGCCAGGGTGGCGTCTTCACTGCCGCCCAGGCGGGCAGCCTCAACGTCGGCACGCTGGATAACCGTGGCGGCGAAGTGTCGAGCCAGGGCGTCCTGGCCCTGGTCGGCACCGAACTGGACAACAGCGATAGCGGCAAGCTGATTGCCTATGGCGACCTGCGCCTGACCCTCGAACGCTTGACCAACCAGACCAAGGGATTGATCTCCACTCGCGCAGCCTTGGCGATCGACGCGCAACGACTGGACAACCGCCAGGGATCGCTTTATGCCCAGCAAGGCCTGAATCTAAACCTGGGCGGGGCACTGCTCAACGCCCAGGGCAGTGTGAAAAGCGACACCACCGCCAGCCTCAAAGCCGCCGAGATAAATAACGACGGTGGCCAGATTTCCAGCATCGGTGCGTTGAGCCTCGACAGCATGGAAGCCCTGAGCAACGTCGGCGGCAACGTGATCAGCAGTGACACGCTGCTATTGAAGGCTGGCCAAGTGAATAACGCCAGCGGCCGCATCGCCAGTGCCAAAGCCCTGGATGCCAGTGTCACCGGCCTCGATCAACAGAACGGCCAGTTGTTCAGCAACACCCGCCTATCCCTTGACCTCAACCATGGGCAGTTGAATAACCAGGGCGGGCTGATCAACACCCCGGGCAGCCTGTTGTTGAAAAACCTGGCGGCGGTGAACAACCGCGACGGTGAGATTTCCAGCGACCAGGCGTTCAGCCTGAATGCCATGAGCCTGGACAACCGCGCCGGTTCGATCGTCAGCCAGCAGCGTCTCGATCTGGTCATTGCCCAGGCGCTAAATAATGCCAAGGGCCTGATCTCAGCCAACGGCCTTGAAGTGCGTGCAGCCAGCCTGGACAACAGCGGCGGCAGCCTGGGCAGCGATGCAGACCTGACGGTAAACGTCGACGGCACGTTGACCAACCTCGATGGCGAAATCTCCAGCGCGGGCCTGACCCGGCTCAACGCGATGGCCTTGGATAACCGCAACGGCCAGGTACTGGGCGACAGCGCCTTGAGCATTGAGCTTGGCGGCGCGCTGGACAACCGCAACGGTGTACTCGGTTCGGGTAAGGCCGTGGACATCAAGGCGGCCAGCCTGGACAACAGCAACGGCGGCCAATTGATCAGCGATGGCAGCCTGACCGCGCGCATCAGCGGTCTGCTGGACAATCAGAACCAAGGCCAAGTGCTTGCCAAAGGCGCGATCGACCTGCAAACCGGCAGCCTCGATAACCGCAGTGGTCGCCTGGCCGGCAACGACTTGCTGACCTTGCGCAGCGACTCGGTCGACAACCGTGGCGGGAGCATCCGTGCCGACAAGGCGCTGCAACTGACGGTCAATCAACTGGATAACCGTGATAACGGCGTCATCGCGGGCAAAAGCAGCGTCACTTTCGAAGGCTCGCGTCTGGACAACAGCGCCGGGCTGCTGACCAGCGTTGGTGTGCTGACCTTGAAGGCCGCTGAGGTGCAGAACGGCCTCGGTCGTATCTCCAGCCAAACCGACCTCACCGCCATTATCGATACCCTGCAGCAACAGGGCGGTGCGCTGGTAGCCCAAGGCAATTTGAGCCTGACCGGCAAGATTCTTGATAACCGCAACGGTGGTTTGATCGGCACCACAAAAGCGCTGGATTTGCAGGTCGGGCAGATCGATAACCGCGCGGGCGAGCTGTCCGCGGGGCTTGGCATGAAGGCGGGCGGCCAGCGACTGGACAACAGCGAGGGCGGCAAACTCATCGCCGGCACTGATCTGGAGTTGAAGGTCGCTGAGCTGATCAACCAGAGCAAAGGACTCATCCACGCCCAAGGCCAAATGACCCTCAGCGGCACCACGCTGGACAATAGCGAAGGCGTGCTCGACAGCCTCAACGGCCTGGTGATCACCCTCGATAACGCACTGTTGAACAACAAAGGGCTGATCAGCAGCGAAGGGGAATTGAGCGTCGACGTGGGCCGCCTCGATAACACCGCCGGCAGCCTGAGCAGCGCCGGCGTGTTGTCGATTGTCAGTGGTGGTGGGTTGATCAACCAGGGCGGGGCCATCAGCACCGACGCCGCGCTGACCCTCGAAAGCGCCAGCGTGGACAATAGCCAAAAGGGCCTGATCTCGGGCAAAGCCGCGACCCAAGTCACCACCGGTGCCCTTGACAACAGCCAGGGCGGGCGCCTGATCTCGGGCACCACGCTCACGCTCAACGCCACGCAGGTAAACAATGCCTCAGGCCGTATTGCCAGCAGCCAAGCCCTGACCGCGTCAGTCACCGGGCTGGATCAGCAGCAAGGCGAACTGTTCAGCAACACCCGCCTGAGCCTGGACCTGAACCACGGTCAGTTGAACAACCAGGGCGGCCTGATTAACGCCTCGGATGCGTTGCTGCTGAGCAACCTCAAGGACGTCAATAACCAGGACGGGGAAATCTCCAGCCAGCAAGCCTTCACCCTGACCACGCAAAACCTCAATAACAGCGGCGGTAAATTGCTGAGCAGCCAAGGCCTGATGCTCAGAACCGCCCAGGTGCTCAACAACGCCCGCGGCGTCATCTGGGCAGCGTCCCTGGACAGCCGCAGCGCCAGCCTGGACAACAGCGATGGCCTGGTCAGCAGTCGTGGCCGCCTCGACTTGAATGTCGATACCGTGTTCGACAACCAGCGTGGCTCGTTGCTGGCCGACGGTGCGTTGTTGCTGGTCGCTGATCGCCTGGATAACCGTGCCGGCAGCATCGCCGGCAAGACCGGATTCAACGCCACTGTCAGCACGTTGGATAACCGTCAGGGCACACTGATCAGCACCGACGCCCTGACACTGAAGGCCGCCAGTCTCGACAACCGACAGGCCGGTTTGATCGGCGCGACAAAAGCGCTGGATCTCAATGTCGACGATCTTGATAACCGTGGCGGTGAGTTGTCCGGCAGCGCCGATGTCACGCTGGTCAGCCAGAACCTCGACAACAGCGACGGCGGCCAGGTATTCGCCGGGCAAGCGCTGAAACTGACCGTGGATAAATTGCTCAACCGCACCAAAGGCCTGCTCAGCGCCAAGGCCGGGATGGACCTGGAGGGCGGCGCGCTGGACAACAGCGGCGGCTACCTGATCAGCCAGCAGAACCAGCGCATCAACCTGAGCCGCGATCTGCTCAACACCCAAGGCCAACTCAGCAGCGAAGGCACGCTGCATGTCAGCGCCGCCAACCTGACCAACACCGGCGGCAGTCTGTCCAGTGCGGCGGACCTGACCGTGCACAGCCTGGGGCGTCTCGACAACCAGGGCGGCGAACTGGTCACCGACGGCGCGTTGCTGCTCACCAGCGCAGCACTGGACAATCGTCAGCAGGGCAACATCAGCGGTAAAGGCGCGGTAAACGTCACCACCGGCGCGTTCGACAACAGCCAGCAGGGGCGGCTCAACAGTGGCAGCACGCTGAACCTCACGGCCGCCCAGGTCACCAACCAGGAGGGCGGTCGCATCGGCAGCCAAGGCGCGTTGACCGCATCGGTTTCCGGCCTTGATCAACAGGGCGGCCAACTGTTCAGCAACACCTCGCTGAGCCTGGACATGAACAACGGCCAGCTCAATAACCAGAGCGGCTTGATCAATGCTCCCGGGGCGTTGCTGCTGAAAAACCTCAACGGTGTGAACAACCAGGGCGGTGAAATCTCCAGTGCCCTGGCCCTCACCCTGACGGCTAAAAACCTCAGCAACGATGGCGGCCGGCTGCTCAGCAACCAGGGCCTGACCCTGCGCATCGCCCAGGCGCTGAACAACGTCAAAGGCATGATCGGCGCGGCCAGCGTCGATGCCCACGCTCAAAGCCTGAACAACAACAGCGGCACGCTCACCAGCCGTGGCAATCTCGTCCTGACGGTTGATCAGCAACTGGATAACCAAGCCCAAGGCCTGATCAGCGCCGCGCAATTGCTCACGCTCAACAGCGGTGACCTGAACAACCAGGGCGGCAGTGTGCTGGCGGGCGGTGCTTTGGTCCTCAATGCCATGGCCCTGAACAACAGCGCCAATGGTCTGATCAATGCCCAAGGCGACCTCACCCTCAGCGCCGATTCCCTGGACTCCAGCAACGGCGGCGAAGTGTCGGCCAAGGGCGACATGAACCTGACCCTGGCGGCGCTGACGCAAAACGGCGGTCGCCTGATGGGCGAACAGGCCATGACGCTGAACCTGGGCGGCCATGACCTGAACAATCGCAATGGCCTGATCACCGCCAAAGGTCCGCTGACCCTCAACGGCCTGCGCGACCTGAATAACCAGGGCGGTGAAGTGTCCAGCAGCCAAAGCTTCACCCTGGCCGGACGTACGCTCGATAACACGGGCGGCAAGCTGATCAGCAGCAACCTGCTTAGCCTCAACGCCACCAGCCTGATCAACCAGAACGGCCTGATCTCTGGCTGGCAGGGGCTGGACGTCAGGGGTACCAGCCTCGACAACCGCAACAACGGCACGCTCTCCAGCCGCAATGGCGACGTCGGCGTCACCCTTAGCGGGGCACTGCTCAACAGCGGCGCCGGTGCACTGGTCGGTCAGCAAAAACTCACCGTCAGCGCCGCCAGCCTGGACAACAGCAGCGGCGGGATTCTTTCCAGCGGCGGCGACCAGACCCTGACGGTCACTGGCGGTTTGCTCAACAACGCCCAAGGCGGCCTGATCGACAGCGGCGCCCTCCTGGTCATGAACGCCATGACCCTGGGCAACGCTGGCGGTACCGTCAACGCGCAAAAGGCCTTGAAATTCACCGGCACCACCTTGGACAACAGCGGCGGCAGACTAGTCGGTAACGCTGCCGTGACCCTGGACCTGCTGGGTGCGCTGAGCAACACCAATGGCAAAGTCGCCAGTGTTGGCCCATTGCGAGTCGAACGCGCCACACAGATCAGCAACCAGGGCGGCCAGATCGCCAGCCAAGGTTCGTTGACCTTGTCCTCCGATGGCCTGGACAACAGCAATACCGGCACCGTCGCCGCGAAAAATGCGCTGGAGATCACTGCCTCCGGAGCCGTGCAGAACCATAACAACGGCCTGATCTACAGCCAGACGGCCGATGTTGCACTCGATGCCGCGAGCCTTGCCAACGGCCAGGGTGAGATGCAAGGCCAGACTGGCCTCAAGCTTGAACTGGCCGGCAATCTGGATAACCAGGGCGGCAAGCTCATCGCCCAAACCGGCGATGTCAACGTGACCGCGGCGAATATCGACAACCGTGGTGGCACCCTCGCCAGCCTCAAGGGCGCCCTTGAGGCGAGAACCGTGGGCGTGCTGCGCAACGGCTTCGATGTGAACAACAAGGGGGGCGTGATCCAAGGCCAAGGCTTGGACCTGCGCGCCTTGGCCGGGCTGAACAACAACGGTGGTCGGATCGCCGCGCAGGCTGGCGATGTCATCATCGACACCGCCAGCTTCAACAACCGCAACGGCGGTCTTTATGCCTCTGGGCTGATCAAGGTCGCCGGCACCGGTGCCAGAGTGGACAACACCGCCGGGCAGATCGCCGGCAACGCCATCCATTTGGATCTGGACGGTGCCCTGACCAACCGTGGCGGCATTCTGGAAAGCGACAGCACCTTGGTGGTCAGCGCTACGAGCGTCGATAACCAGACCGGCCAACTGCGAGCCCTTGGGGGCGCGGGCAAAACCGACTTCCAGATCGGCAGCCTCTTCGACAACCGCAGCGGCAAGCTGGAAAGCGCCAACACTCACCTGACCCTGTCCGCCAACAGCTTCCTCAACAGCGGCGGCCAATTGCTGCATCTGGGCGACGGCACCTTCGATATCTCCCTGGCCAACGTCACTGGCGCCGGCGGCGACATCGTCACCCGTGGCGGCCTGACGCTCAAAGCCGACACCTGGACCAACACCAGCGCCATCCAGGCCGGACGCCTGACGGTCGACGTCAACAACTTCACCCAGACCGAGACGGGGCAACTGCTGGCTTCGACGCAACTGGAAGGCAAGGGTGGGAATTGGGTCAACAATGGGTTGATCGCCAGTGATGGTGGCTTGGGCTTGCAGTTGACCGGGCGGTATAGCGGCAATGGCCGGGTCACCAGCCTGGGCGACATGACGGTAGACGCCGCTGCGATCGACTTGAGTAGCGTGGCCAGTATTACCGGTGGCGGGACCACGACGATCGGTGGGCGCGGTGGCCTGGGCAGCCTGAACAACTACGGGCGGCTGACATCGGCGAGAGCGCTGAATATCACTGCGAGCACCATTAATAACTATGGGACGGTTGCTGGTGCGGATGGATTGAAACTGACGGCTTCGACCTTGCTGAACGATCAAGGTGGGTTCTTGTTCAGCGGCGGAGACATGAAGCTGCGGGTGGGGAGCTTTACCAACCGTAAGTCGGATGTTTATGCCCTAGAGGACATTGATGTAGCGCGCAATGACCTGGGGGGGCGGTCGGCGTTGATGGAGAATGATTCGGGCACCATGGAAAGTGGGCGGGATTTTTCCATTAATGCGGATTCGATTATCAATAAGCGGGGGGATTTTAAGACTGAGGCGGAGTTGTATTCGTCGGCGGTGGGGGTTCGCTGCTATAGCTGTGATTCGATTTCACGTTATTGGACAGATCGGCAACCTTCTTTATATTTGGTTTATCTACAGCAATATCGAGTTAAAGTTTCTGGAGATGCGACGGCTAAAGCGGCTTCGTTGAGTGCAGGAAAAAATCTGACCGTTAAGGGTTTCTCTTTCTTGAATTCAAATTCACTTGTTAGTGCTGGAGGTGATATCGATGTTGCAGTAAGTGAGTTTGAAAACTCAGGTACAGCTCTGGGAGACTACACGAGCTACCAGTATTTTGACGATGATCTTTCTTTGGAGAGGATGAGGGAGGTTGTAAATTACAATATACGTAACGACGCGGGCTACAAGGAGGATCTGCGTTTCTGGAACGCAGCAGGTACTGAATCCCCAGTTTATTCTGAGGTTCTGCGTACTGGCTCCAAGAATCCGGATAAAGAAACTTACCAGGTTATCGGTCCGGTGGTGTTTTTGCTCGCGGCGGGTTGGAATACATCGTCGGCAATTATATTTGGACAGTCTGAGTTTGCCGCGGGCAATCGTGCGGAGCTACCTGACTTTATAAAAAACCTCAATCCATTCAAACAGGAGGTTTTTACTTCCACCGCATCCGACAATTTTGCCCCTGCCATCATTCAAGCCGGCGGCAACGTCTCCATTACCGCAACAAACAAAATCACCAACGGTGTGGAGCGCCCATTCTCCACCGGCATAACAACGTCGTCCCGCAACACCACAACCGCCGCCGCAGGATCAGGCAAAACCACGGTCGTGACCCTGAACAGCCAACTCCCACCGGACTTGGCCCAACAACAAATAAACCCCCTGACGCTCCCCGGCTTCAGCCTCCCCACCGGGCAAAACGGCCTGTTCCGGCTGAGTGGGCAGGGCGCCAGCGACGCGTCAGCCTCCCAGACCCCCGTCGTGTCGCAGAACTGGACAATCGGCGGCGCCAGCGTGAGCGCATCGAATCGATCCACCGCCGCGCCGATCGCCAATGTGCGCGACATCGAGATCGCCGATGTCACCCAGGTTTCCGCCGCCGAACGACAGGTGCAGTTGTTGAATCGTGACAGCGGCGGCGTCACCGCCGGCGCGTCCGCCATTCAGGTCACCGCCCCAACGGACTCATCCACAGGCAAGCCGCAACTGCCAGGGCATAGCCTCGATGGCACCATCACCCGTGGCGCCGACATTGCGCTGGACACTTCGGGCACGCCGCCAATTGGCGTCAGTCGCCCAACCGACGCCTCGGTAAGCGCGCCAGTGCCTGTCACCGGTCAAACGGTGGCGCGGGTCACGGGGCTACCCAGCACAACCGTGGCTTCCAAACCGCAAAAATACCTGATCGAAACCAACCCGGTCCTTACCAACCTCAAGTCATTCACCAGCTCGGATTATCTGCTGACGAAACTCGGCTACGACGCGGACACCAGCGCCAAGCGGTTGGGTGACGGCCTGTTCGAACAACGACTCATCCAACAGGCCGTCGTCGCCCGTACCGGCCAACGCTTCATCGACGGCCAGACCTCCGACGAGGCGATGTTCACGTACCTGATGAACAACGCCATCGCCAGCAAGGACGCCCTCAACCTGTCGGTAGGCGTCACCCTCACCGCCCAACAAGTCGCCGCCCTGACCCACGACATCGTCTGGCTCGAAGAGCACGAAGTGAACGGCGAAAAGGTGCTGGTGCCGGTGCTGTATATGGCCCAGGCCAATAATCGTCTGGCACCTAATGGTGCGTTGATTGCCGGGCAGAACGTTACGTTGATCGCCGGCAAGGATCTGGAAAATGCCGGCACGCTTCGGGCTACCAACAACCTTTCCGCGACCGCAGGCAACGATCTCGTCAATAGTGGGTTGATCGAAGCAGGGAATCGTCTTGACCTATTGGGCGGCAACGACCTCGTCAACAAATCCGGCGGCATCATTTCCGGGCGGGACGTCAGCCTGAAAGCACTCGTGGGGAATGTGATCAACGAGCGCACGGTGACCACCGCAAGCGTCAGCAACAGAGGCTACAACCAGCGCCAGGACTACATGGACAACGCCGCCCGCATCGAGGCGTCTAACGACCTCACCATGGGCGCAGGCTGGGATGTCAGCAGTATAGGCAGCGTCATGGTCAGCGGCCGTGATACCCAAATCACTGCCGGATGGGATGTCAATATAGTCTCGGCGCAACAGCAGAGCTCCCTCAGCGGAGGCCGACGCCAAAACACCATTACACAACTGAGTTCGGAGGTGGATGCCGGTCGTGACATTACCGTCGATGCTGGCAGGAATTTCACAGCCATCGCCAGCCAGATTAGCGCCGATCGCAATGTAGCGCTCATCGCCGCCAAGAATATGTCTGTCTCTTCCGGTGCCAACGAAACTCACTCGTACTACAAATCGAAAAAGGTCACGGCCCAGGAAGACCACATCAAACAAGTCGGCAGCGCCATCAGCGCTGGCGGCGATGTGACGATGAAGACGGGACAAGACATGACCGTCACATCCAGTCGCATCAGCGCAGGTGACGAAGCCTATCTGGTGGCCGGTGAAAACCTTGAGTTGCTGGCCGCCCAAGACAGCGATTACTCACTGTATGAGAAAAAGAAGAAGGGCAGTTTCGGGAACAAACAGAGCCGACGTGATGAGGTCACCAAGGTCGTCAATGTTGGGAGCGAAATCACCACGGGCGGTGATTTGAAGCTGGTCAGTGGAGATGACCAGCGGTATCAGGTTGCGAACTTGACCAGTGGTAACGACCTGATTTTGCAAGGTGGTGGCTCAATTACCTTCGAGGGCGTGAAAGACCTGAGCCAGGAAAGCCATACCAAGAGCAGTTCCAGCATGGCCTGGAACTCGATGAAGGGGAAAGGCAACACCGACGAAACCTTGCGTCAGAGCCAATTGATGGCTCAGGGTGATCTGGTCATCAATGCCGTCGATGGCTTGAACATCGATATCAAGCAAATCAACCAGAAAAGTGTCAGCGAGACCATTGATGCGATGGTCAAGGCTGATCCGAAATTGGCGTGGTTGAAGGAAGCAGAGAAGCGAGGAGATGTTGATTGGCGCCGTGTGGAAGAAATCCACCAGAGTTTCAAGTATTCAAACTCGGGGCTTGGCGTCGCCGCTCAAATGGTCTTGGCAATTGTGCTGGCGGTGGTCACTGGCGGAGCTGGCGCAGGCCTGGTAGGGGCCACTGGAGGAACCTTCTCGGCCGGTTTTGCCAATGCTGCATTGATCGCGGTGGAAAACCAGGCAGTCAACAGTGCCATCAGTAACAAGGGCGATTTGGGTGCTGTTCTAAAAGACACCACCAGCAGCGATAGCCTTAAAGGCTATTTGGTGTCAGGAATGATGGGCGGTATTGGCAACAGCCTCGGCTACGATCCAACGAAGTTGGGGGTCGACTGGAACAGCGTAGGCCAGATTGTTCTCAAAACCAGTGCTGAGTCCGCGGTGCAAACCGCTATCCAGGGAGGCAGCCTGGCGGACAATTTCGTCAATAACTTGCTGGGTGCTGTCATCGATATCGGCGGAGCGGTGGCCGCCAATAAAGTCGGCAACAGGAATCTGGCTGAAGGCAGCCCGACCAAAGTCGCCGCCCACGCCTTGGTCGGTGGGTTCAAGTCGATGGCCATGGGTGGCGACTTCAAGTCGGGAGCCTTGGCTGGAGGCGCCAACGAAGCGCTCGTGCAGTACCTGGCGGAACTGGTGCTACCCGAAGGGTATGACCCAAACCGTCCGGGAGCCGACCAGGCTAAAGCCAACCTGTTGGCGATGTCGCAGTTGCTTGGTGTGCTCACAGCGGTGGTGTCAGGCAGCGACCCGCGCATCGCGGCAGATATCGCCGCCAACGCCACCCAATATAACTACTTGACCCATTCCGATCTCGAGCGAGCAGCCAAGAAGCTGCAGGGCTGCGGGAATGAAGGCCAATGCATAGCAGAGGCCTATACCACCTACCATGAGTTAAGCGAGCGACAGACTCTAGAGGCGCTGGTTAGCTGTGGTCAGAATAAGGGCAACTGCGCGAACATCTCGAAGCTGGATGCCGAGGTGCAAGCCCGGAAAGAACAGCTCCGTGATTTGATGAGCTCTGCGTCACCTGGAACCCGTGAAACCTATGAGCTTTTGATCGCGGAAAACAACGAGTTTCAGAACCTGTTGGCAGGGGTAACCACAGAGCATTCGGCGAAGGCGGTGACGGATGTCCTGATTTCGAAATGGGGTATAAGTCCGGAGTATGCTGCGGCTATTATTGCTGGCACTGTGACGCTTGCTGTTGGATTGGCTGCTGGGCGTCGTGTTGGGAAAGCGACGACAGTATTTCCTGACGGAATGAATATAAATCCCAATCTTAAGCATCACTTGAGTGAGTTTGATGGGTTTTCACAGAAAGACGGAATCAGTGGAGCTCATAGATTGGATTCTTTTTCGAAGGCTGCTACTGATAACGGGGTGAAGATAGTTGATCAAGTGCCAAGCTTCACGAATGGCATAAGTACCGTAAGTTATCAAATACCGTCTTATGATAGGGCAGGTAATTTGACGGGATACAAGGATAAACTGTTTACAAAGACCGTGTATGACCCGGGGGTCATAAGCGAACAGAAAATATTTGAACTTGGCCGACAAGCGGCGGCGGAGGGCTATATCAATGCCATGACAAGAGGAATGACAGCCTATAATGGTGAGGCCGGAGGTGTAAAGTTTAGGGTTTATCTAGATCCTACTACAGGCACAGTACGTAACTTTCACCCAAGATGAGTAAGGAGTGTGTTTTGAATGAATTATTTGGGCAGCCTTATGATTCTCTAGATCCTAACTGGGTTATAAAGGCTTATTTTGATGTTTTGCATGATGATGGTCTGTTTGTTAAAGCGATAGGGTGTCTTGTTAAGCGATGGGGGTTTGGTACAGACGGTGCTCACTGTGATTTTCCGGATATGAACAGTTATTTTCTGGAAGATCACTTCGAAGGCGTAAGATTTTCGTACGGGTATCCTTCGGATGAAGATAATTCAGTAATTGTTAGTGAGGATGTTTTTTGTGAATGGTTGAAACTTGCTTGTGATAAGTTTCTGGATCGTTCTCCCGAAAGGTCGCAGGAGATCAGTGAGTTATTAGCGAGTTCGTTTTTTCGAAGTGAAGTTTAAAAAACTGACTCTGGCCTACGCTTTTTCAGGGACAGACCACATATCAGTGTAGGTTTTAGATGTAGAACTCGGTTTGTACCTAAGAGTCCCGATCTGTGGGGTTGCTCGCCAACATGGTGATTTGTTTTACATGGAAAAAGGAGACGGAAAAAAAAGGGGCGGTTTTTTTTGATTTATCCAAACTCTCGGAGAGATGTTGAGTATGCTCGTGAGTTATTAGAGGCTTTAAATGATGCACTCAAGCGCTAAGATATTTTATGATTTTGTGAATTGGTTGGTTTCGTTGCGTTTTTTTTCAGATGGAGAGTTATCTAAGATTCTTGAGGAGTTTGACGGTGTTCAAGGGGTCGTAGAGAGTAATCTGTTTATATCTGCATATGAGGAGATAGCTCGCTATCTTGCTCGAAATAAAACAATTGATGACATGGTTGAGTTCTTTGAGTCGAATCGTGGGGTGTTAAGTGAGTTGCCTGGAGAGCAGTATTACTTCGTTGAGTCGGTAGTGGATGTGTACTCGGACGACGGACGAAATGTGTCTGATTTGATCGATGCTTCACCGGAGGGGTATAGGGAGTATTTGTTAAATCGCTTCGCATGAGGGACAAGGCATAGAAAAAGGGGACAGATTTTAATGGTGCTTACTTAACGACTAGTTAGCTGATGTAGCTGCAAAAAATGAAAAAGACTGGCCTTGGAGTACGGCTCCTCAGGGACGGACCACATATCTGTGTAGGTTTTAGATGTAAAATTTGGTTTGTACCCAAGAGTCCCGATCCGCGAGTTTGCTCGCCAGCATGTTGATTTGTTGCTGGTAGGAAAGCTCGCTTTCGCATGGGTCATTCCCTAGACAATTCGGCCCTCTTCTTGGCGCGTGCGAATACTTCCATCGCTTTGGCGAAGTAGTTCGCATCGCCGGTTTCCCAGGCATCTCTCATAAACTCCGCAATGGTCTCTGGTGTGCTGAGATATTCTGCAAGGTCAAATTCTGTAAAGGTCTCAATCATTTTGTTCTCCGCGCATGTGAAAAACGGGCGACCCTCAGCAAAAGTCGCCCGTTTTTCGTTACTCAGCAGCTCGCGCCCGCAACCGTCTCCCAATCACATCCATCACATCACACCCATCGCGCAACGCAATCGTCAGCATCTTGCAAAAGTCCGAAAGCACCACCGTATCGGAGCTGATGTCCGAGCGAAACGCGATGTTTTCCAGCAGTTGGGTCACGGTGCGGATGCGGTAGTCGGCAGTTTCGAAGAGGACATCGAGTGGGGCTTCGGTGTCGATGAGCAGGGTGGCTGGGGTGCAGTCGATTCCGGTGATGGGCATGTATCTGGTCATAATCAGAGCCTCGAAAATTGATGAGTCTCTCTGTAGATCGGGTCGCCAAACCCGGTCGCCTTTTGGGGCGACGGGGGACTATAGGCTGACCCCCTCCAATACCACAAGACACCGCTTTCCGAGCTTCATGTAGGACGTTTGGCCTGGCATTTGTCGGCTTAAAGCAAGCGACTGCTGCGCAGTCGAGCGGGAGCAAGCTCCCTAGCCGCAGGGCTCGCGCTCGACTGGGCGGGTTGGCGTATCAGCTGTGGCAGCAATTATGGGGCTTGGCGTCTTCGTACTTATCATGATGCCGCACCCAGTCCATGATTTCCTCTTCGTTGCGGCCCTTGGGCGTCAGGTCGAGGTAGTTGTAAGTGCCGACCAATATGTCGAGGCCACGGGCGTACGTGGAGTAGGTGTGGAAGATGTCGCCGGCTTCGTTGCGATAGAAGACGCTCAGGCCTGGGAGTTCGCCTTCGGTGGTGTCGGTTTTTTCGTAGTTGTAGGTGGTTTTTCCAGCGGCGGTGTCTTCGGCTTCGAAGCTGACGCCGAAGTCGTAGTTGAAGTCGCAGCCTTCCGACGAGACCCAGTCGAAGGCCCAGCCCATGCGGCGTTTGAACGGTTGGAATTCGGCGAAGGGCGCGCGGGAGACGGCGACCACGGCCACGTCGTGGTGGGCCAGGTGTTGGTTGGCGCCGTCGATGTGGTCGGAGAGGAAGGAGCAGCCCTGGCAGCCTTCTGCCCAGCCGGGGCCGAACATGAAGTGGTAGATGATCAGTTGGCTGCGGCCGCCGAACAGGTCGGCCAGGCTTAGTTCGCCGTGGGGGCCTTGGAAGCGGTAGGGTTTGTCGATTTTGACCCAGGGCAGGGTGCGGCGTTCGGCGCTGAGTTTGTCCCGTTCGCGGGTGAAGGCTTTTTCGTGGGCCAGGTGCTGGCGACGGGCGGCGAGCCATTCTTCCCGCGAGACGACTGGATGATTCTCTACGTTCATGGTGATTTCTCCTGTAGGCAGTTGCTCAAGTCGGCGCTTCACTCATTGGTCGTTTGGCCTGGGGTAAATTCGACAGGCCGTTGGTCGGCTGGCGGGATGGGCCGTCCGCCAACCCGGCTGAACGGTGGCGTGGCGCCTCGGTCACAACCTAGGTAGGCATCTCACTCTTTAGAGGATGGACCAGGATGACGACTTATAACTGGGACTTGATCGAACGGTTGTTGCACGAAGTGCAGAACGGCGCTGGCCACAGTTTTGCTCCTCGGGTTTATGCCGAGGAGTACGCGGCGGCGAAAGCGGCTGAAGGGGGGGAAATCGAGAACCTCGATCATCTGAAAGCGGTCGCCGGGGAGTATGAAAAGTTACTGCTGGAGCGTGGTTATATCGAGCCGCGGCCGGAGGAAGAGGGCGGCAACGGCGAGAATTTTGTGCTGACGCCGCGTGGCTCGCGGTTGTTGAGCCTGATCGACAGCAGCATTCCGGGCAATGATCATCCACGCGAGGTGTTGGATGAGCAGGAAGACGCGCTGGATGAGTTTACGTTTGATGAAGTGGCTTCTAAGGCGCAGATTGCCTGACAGCCTGGCACTGAACCCTGTGGGAGCGAGCTTGCTCGCGATAGCGGTCTGACATTCAGCTGATGTGTTGCCTGTTCTGCCGCTATCGCGAGCAAGCTCGCTCCCACATTGGGTCTTCCACAGGATCTCAGTGGTTTTAAGAGCGTGCTGCCTTCAAGCACTTCAAGTCAGTGAAATCCTTCTTCACCCCGTCGATTTTCTTCAACAGCTGTTCGCGCTGGGGCGGGGTGCTTTCGGCCATGAGGTCCACCAGCAGGCTGCGGGCCTGGGCTTCGGTTTTGTTGAAGGCCTCGCGGTAGGCTGGAGTCCAGAGGCTTTCGCGGTCGACGAGTAACTGCTCGATGCGTTTGGGGAAGTCCGGGCTGTGGCGTTGGGCCACGGCTTCGCTGAACTGGTTTTGCCAGTGGGCGCGGTTGGCGATCCATTGCTGGTTCTGGTCGCCGAGGGCAGTGGACCAGGCCATCACCCGTTGGCGCTGGGCGTCGTTGAGCGGGCCGAGCCAGTCGTCCAGGCGTTTGACCATGCGTTCGCTGCGTTGCTGGATCTGCTCCTGCAGCGTCGGCTTGAGGTATTGCTGCTGGCGTTTGCGCTGGTCCTTGACGAAGGCGGCGTCCATGTCGGCGACTTGGTCGTCGCTCAGGCCTTGCAGCAGTTCGATGGCCGAAGGGGTGATTGCCCGGGCGGTTTCGGCGATGGCGGCCTTGGCTTCCCGGGTGCGCTGTTGTAGCGCTTCGTCGGTGACCTGGTTGGTCTGCACCATGGTCTTGAGGCGATCCAGCCAGTCGAGGTAGCCGGGCAACTGGGTGGTGCAGTGCCAGGTCAGGTGGTCCTTGAGGCGTTCGTTGAACCAGTCTTTTTGCTCGCCTTTGATGTCCAGGTAGTCGTTGAGGGTCCAGGGGATGATCAGGTCGAGGTTGCGGTACGCCAGCCCGACGCGGCTGCAAGCGGTGAGCACGAAGAGCATGGCGATGAACATGGCGGTGCGTGTTAACCAGCGCGACATGAGCGAGTCCTTGCGAATGCGTAAGTGCTTTGTTTGAGCATGGCAGGCGCGCAGCAGTTCAGCTGATTAATGCGTAACGCTTAGTAAAAAGGATGGGCCATCTTGAGGGTCAGCAGGCTGTTGCATTCGCTGTTGTGGCCGGAGTACGCCGAGCAGCTGCTGCCGCTGAGGCTTGAGTCGCTGTAGATCAGGTCCAGGTCGATGCCCATCCAGGGGCGGGAAATTTTCAATGACCAGTCGCTGAAACTGCCTACAGAACCGTTCTCGACCGAGACCGGCGTATTGAGTTGGTGGGTGGTGTATTTGGCGCTGATGCCAATGCCGAACGGCACATTGCCGCCCAGGTCGGCAAACAGTGTGCTGTTCTGCTTGTCCGGATCGTTGCTCAGGGCCGCGCCGAAGCGGCTGCCCAGCACAGTCAGGCCGCCGTAGAACGCCTGGCTGTCGAGGGTATCGACGGTGGGGTAGCTGTAGTGGATCAGGCCGACTTCGTAGCCCAGGGTCTGGTCGAAGGGTTGTTTAAAACCCATGTAGGAATCGACTTCAAGATCGGCGGATAGGCCGGCGCTGGGTGACCACTGGCCGACGTACCAGCCGCTGTCGTGGCTCAGGTCAAGGCCACCATGGAACGAACCGGTGCTCGACGGCGTGACCAGGCCCTGGGCCATGCTGCGGCTGGGAGTGGTGCCGAGTTTGAGGTCGAAGTCGCCGAGTTCGCGCTGGAACACCTGCCCATGAGCGAGAGAACAGGACAGTAGGCTGATCATCAGCAGGACAATAGGAATGCGCATGCTTCACTCCATGAAATAGCGAGGAGCAGGAACTAAGCTGAAACGCTTGGGCTAGAGAGGTGCAAGCATACCGGCGAATACTCGGCAGCGAAGGCCGTTCGTCGATTTTTGGGAAATGGGTGAGGCGGGGAAGGTTCCAGTCCAAGCGCTTCGAAGCTCAAAGCGCTTTGGGACCAGGTGACGCGCAGGTTACTTCTTGCCCAGGCTGATCTGCTTGGACGGGCCGAATGTCTGGCCGCTGACGCCTTTGGCAATTTGCTGGATCTCGCCGCCGGACTTGAGGAACGCAGCGATCTGGTCGTTGATCGACTCGCTGGTTTCAACGGCTGGAGCTGGCTTTGCTTTGCTGTTGGATGCTTTTACGCGCATGACGGCCATTAACCTGTAGATAATTAATTGGGCCAGGCATCGTACAGGAAATACTTGACAATTGCTTGGCAAATATCCTTCTGAATTTTCGTCGGCGTGACGGGAATAATGCGCGGTTATCCGTCAATTATTGCCCTAAGCCCCTGTTTTAAATAACAACCGTGCGAAAAATAATGTGCCGATGGCAAGCGGTACGCACCGCCGCTCGCCTGACGAATGGCCGTGCCCGGGATGAAAACCCAGGAAAATCAAAGGTTGTGCCGGGCCTTGTCGGCAAACCGTGCCGGCGGCCACGAATCGCACCGCAAAACCGGGTAGAATGCCGCCCACGCAATGAGGGTATTGGAAATGGCTTTAGTCGGGCGCTACAACAGTTTGCAAGTGGTTAAACACACTAACTTCGGTTTATATCTGGACGGCGGTGCGGACGGCGAAATCCTGCTGCCCAATCGATATATTCCCAAGGATATTCCCAGCGAAGATGAAGATTGGCTCAATGTTTTCATTTATCTGGACAGCGACGACAAACTGATCGCTACCACAGAAAAACCCAAGGTCCAGGTCGGTGAATTCGCCAGCCTGAAAGTGGTTGAGATCAACAGCATCGGCGTGTTCCTGGACTGGGGCCTGCCCAAGGACCTGTTGCTGCCGTATTCCGAAGAAAAGCGCCAGATGACCGCCGGCGAATACTGCGTGGTGCACGTCTACCTCGACAAGCACACCCGCCGCATCACCGCCACGGCGCGCCTGGATCGTTATCTGGACAAGACCCCGGCCAACTACACGCCGGGCCAGGAAGTGGATTTGCTGGTCGCCGAAGCCACCGACATGGGGTTCAAGGCGATCATCAATAACAAGCACTGGGGCCTGATCCATAAGAATGAAATCTTCAAGTTCATGCGCGCCGGCAAACAGGAAAAGGGCTTCATCAAGGAAATCCGTCCGGACGGCAAGATCAGCCTGAGCCTGCAGCCCGTTGGCCAGGAGGCCGCCACCAGCCTCAACGCCAAGATCCTCGCCAAGTTGCGTGAGAACAACGGCACCCTGGCGGTCAGCGACAAGAGCGACCCGGCGCTGATCAGCAGCCTGTTCGGCGTGAGCAAGGGCAACTTCAAGAAGGCCATTGGTGCGCTGTACAAGAATGGGCAGATTGTCATTCATGCGGATCGCATTGAATTGAGCTGATCGAACGCAGAATCCTTGGCTTGTGAACCTTGTGATCAATGATCCAGTGGCTTGTGACCTTGTGGCGAGGGAGCTTGCTCCCGCTGGCCTGCGCAGCGGGCCCCGGCGTTCTTCCTGACATGCTGTGGTGATACAACCGCTTTTGGGGCTGCTTCGCAGCCCAGCGGGAGCAAGCTCCCTCGCCACGGGTGCTCATCTCTGTATACAAACTCCTGCACCTTTAGCATGCATCCACGCCCTGTTCGTGGGCGCATGCCTGCGCTTGCCTGGCTTTAGCCCCCGCTACACACCCCGGTTTGTCTCATATTCCACGCCTATGGCACGCATTCTGCGTAGCAACCCGTATACAAACCATGCCGGCTCCCGTGCGCAGTATGGTGAGCAGGTCGATACGGGGGCACGGCGGTACTCAAAAGGAGCCCCGCAATGTCCGAGCAATTGCCCAACGGCTACAGCCCCCGCCTCTATAACCAGGACCTGGGCCCGCTGCCGCAGAAATGGAATTGGTACAACATCTTCGCGTTCTGGATGAGTGATGTGCACAGCGTCGGCGGCTATGTGTTCGCTGCCAGCCTGTTCGCCTTGGGCCTGGCGAGTTGGCAAGTGCTGATCGCGTTGCTCGGCGGGATCTGCATCGTGCAGTTGATCGCCAATCTGGTCGCCAAGCCGAGCCAGCAGGCGGCAGTGCCTTACCCCGTCATTTGCAGGTTGGCGTTCGGCGTGTTCGGGGCGAATATTCCGGCGGTGATCCGCGGGCTGATCGCCGTAGCCTGGTACGGGATTCAGACGTACCTGGCGTCCAGCGCGCTGATCATCGTGGTGCTGCGGTTTTTTCCTTCGATGGAAGTCTACGCGACGCCGCATTTTGCCGGTTTGTCCTACCTGGGCTGGTTCGGTTTCCTCAGCTTGTGGTTCGTCCAGGCGCTGGTGTTCTGGACCGGCATGGAGTCGATCCGGCGTTTCATCGATTGGGCCGGACCGGTGGTGTATGCGGTGATGTTCCTGTTGGCCGGCTGGATCGTGTGGAAGGCCGGTTGGAGCAATATCAGCTTCACCCTGGCGGAAAAGTCGTTGTCTGGCTGGCAAGCGTTCGGCCAGGTGATTGTGGCGACGGCCCTGGTGGTGTCGTACTTTTCCGGCCCGACGCTGAATTTCGGCGATTTCAGCCGTTACTGCCGGAGCATGTCTGACGTGCGCCGGGGCAATTTCTGGGGGCTGCCGGTGAATTTCCTGGCGTTCTCCCTGGTCACCGTGGTGATTGTTTCCGGGACCTTGCCGGTGTTCGGTGAAATGCTCCACGACCCGATTGCCACCGTGGCGCGCATCGACAACGACGTGGCCGTCCTGCTGGGGGCCTTTGCCTTCGTGACCGCCACCATCGGCATCAACATTGTCGCCAACTTTGTGTCCCCGGCGTTCGACTTTGCCAACGTCGCGCCGAGCAAGATCAGTTGGCGCGCCGGTGGCATGATCGCGGCGGTGGCGTCGATTTTCATCACGCCGTGGAACCTGTTCAACAACCCTGAAGTGATCCACTACACCCTGGACGTGCTGGCCGCCTTCATCGGCCCGCTGTTCGGGATTCTGCTGGTGGATTACTACCTGATCAAAAAACAGCAGATCGACGTCGATGCGCTGTTCAATGACGGGCCGAGCGGACGCTATTACTACAGCGGCGGTATCAACTGGACCGCGGTCAAGGCGCTGATCCCGGCGACCTTGATGGGCGTGGCAATCACCTTCACGCCGCTGCTGCAACCGATGGCCAACTTCGCCTGGTTCACCGGTTGCTTCCTCGGCGGGGTGTTGTATTTCGCCTTGGCCCTACGAGAGCCGACCGCGCAATCGAGCAAAGCGTTCAGCCCGGCCGGCCAGGCCTGATCAACGCAGGGCGGTCTGGGCGCAAGGGCCCACCGCGCCCCGGCTGGCGGGCCGCAGCAACAGGCCGCCAGCCAACAGCAGGCCGCTGCCGGCAATGATCAGCGCCGGTTGCAGGCCGCCGCTGAAATGGCTGCTCAGCGCTGCCAGCAACGGCCCGCTGAGCTGACCCACGGCAAAGCAGGCGGTCAGCAGGCCGGCGTTGCGCTGGGTGGCGTGGGGGGCCAGTTCCCGGGAGCGCAGCATCACCAGCTGCATGCAGGCCAGGAATGGCGCACCACACAGGATCACCCCCAGCGCCAGCCCCGGCCCACTGCCCAGCAGGCAGGCAAACACCCCAGCGGCTTGCAGCCAGAGCGTACCGATCAGCCAGCGACCGGTGCTGTTCGGGTTCGGCCGCCGCAAGCTGACCAGCAACACGCCGATGGCGGCGGCCAGGCCGAAGCAGGGCCAGAACAGGTCCGCCAGCCATTGTCCGTGGAACTGCGCCGAGGCCATTTGTGACAGGAACGTGGCCGGAATGATGTAGCCCACGCCGTACAAGGCATACACCACGCCCAGTCGAGCGATGCCACGATTCGGCGAGGAGGTGACTGGCGCGGCAACGGTCGCGGTTGCGGCGGGTTGCGGCAGGATCGGCAGAATCACCAGCAACATCGCCAGCGCTACGCCGGCGTACGTCAGCCACAGGGTTGCGGAGGTCTGGTCCAGCAGGTTCGAGCCCAACGCCAACAAACCTGTCAGGAAAATCCCCAACCCAGGGCCGGCAAACACCAGTGCGCCGAGCCGTGGCCGTCCCGTCGCCGCTGCCAAGGGTTGGCTCAGGGCGGTAATCATCACCATCACCCAGGCGCTCGCTACGCCGGTGCCGAAGCGCAATGCCAGGTGCGGCCAGAAGCCCCAGGCCCAGAACGACGCCAGGGTCAGCAGCACGCACAGCCACAGGCCGCCGAGCAACCGCCGCCGCACCTGTTCCGGGCGCCGGGCGAACATGGCGTCCAGGGCACCGAGGAAATAACCCAGGTAGTTGGCGGCGGCAATCAGACCGGCGGCGGTCAAGTCGACCTGACCTTCGCCGATCAAATGAGGTAACTGCGGTGTGAGGGCGAAGCGGCCGATGCCCATGGCCATCATCAGCGCGATGAAACTGCCAAGCAGGCGAATTAGGGGTGACATGGTCGTTCTCCGGGTGTCGGGGCGAATGACCGTCAGGCTAGGACTGATTGACTTTCATTAAAAATGAATAATAGTGAGTAACTTGTTCTTTTTTGGAGAAGGTCGTGGAGTTCAGCCAGTTAAGGATTTTCCAGGCCGTGGCCGAGGAAGGTTCGATCACCCGGGCGGCGGAGCGCTTGCACCGGGTGCCCTCGAATCTGTCGACCCGGCTTAAGCAGCTCGAAGAGCAGTTGGGCGTAGACCTTTTCCTAAGAGAGCGTCAGCGCTTGCAGTTGTCACCGGCAGGAAAAGTCCTGCTGGACTATGCAACCAAGCTCTTCGCCTTGCACGACGAAGCCCACGCAGCGGTGCAGGGCGGACAGCCGGCCGGGGATTTCCTGCTGGGCACGATGTACAGCACGGCGGCGACGCATTTGCCGGACCTGCTGGCGGCGTATCACCGGACGTATCCAGCGGTGAACCTGCAAGTGCAGTCGGGGCCCAGTGGTGAACTGTTTGAAGGCCTGCTCACCAATCGGCTCGATGCGGCGTTGGTGGACGGTCCGTTGGAGTTGGCGGGGCTGGATGGCGTGCCGTTGTGCGACGAACGGTTGGTGCTGATCACCGAGGCCGATCACCCGCCGGTGCGCAGTGCGCTGGATGTGCAGGGCCGCGCGGTGTTCACGTTCCGCCGTGGCTGCTCGTACCGGATGCGCTTGGAAGCCTGGTTTGCCCATGATCACGCGACCATGGGCCGGGCGATGGAAATCGAGTCTTACCAGGGGATGCTGGCGTGTGTGATCGCCGGATCCGGCGTGGCGTTGATGTCCGAGTCGATGTTGGCCAGCCTGCCGGGCCGCGAGCGGGTGACGGTGCATCCGCTGGCCGAGCCGTTTGCCAGCGCCACCACTTGGCTGATGTGGCGTAAAGGCATGGTCGGGGCCAACTTGAATGCCTGGATTGAATTGCAACAACAGGCGTGGCCGCGAGCGCCAATGATCACGGCGCAATCGGCTTGAACTCCGGGAGGTGGATTTGGATCAATTCAGTAACAGATCATTGCAAACTGAGACGAGCATTGCGTAGCACATCGGACTATTATCAGTGCGAAGGGGCCACAGAAATCTGCCGCTCGCACCACCCTGAGGGGGCACCACGATGAAAGAGAAAATCCAGAACTGGCTTCACGACTTGGGTGTCGCGCTTGGCCTGATCGAGCCGCCGATGCAACCGGTACCGATCCGCACCGATGACGAGCAACGCCGCCGCCAGCCGCGCCGCCGTTAAACCCACCAGGAATTTGCAGAGATCGCAGTTCCGGACCATCTCGATCGAGATGGCCCGGAACTGCGATCTTTTTATTGGCGAAGACAAACCCCTGTGGCGAGGGGATTTATCCCCGCTCGACTGCGCAGCAGTCGCAAACAGGTCATGAGTATCTTCTGAAGGATAGGAAACGCTTAAACTGGACTGCTTCGCAGCCCAGCGGGGATAAATCCCCTCGCCACAAATGTGTTCGGCTTGATTCAGTGGTCGATCAAACCGCCTTGGCCACCACGTTCGACCTGGGCGACAGCAAGCTCACCAGCACGAAACTCACCAGCGCCACGCTCAGGCTGTAGTAGATCGGCGTGTTCGCATCCAGGCCATCCTTGAACATGAAGAACAGCGCGGTCAAGAAGCCCAGCGACATGCTGGTGATCGCGCCAGCGGTGGTGGCGCGTTTCCAGTAGATGGCGCCGATCAGCGGAATCAGCATGCCGCCCACCAACAGGTTGTAGGCCAGGGTGAGGGCGCTGATGACGTCGCTGACCACCAGGGCGATCACCAGGACCACCGCCCCCATCAGCAGGGTGGCGATGCGGTTTTCGTGGACGTCGCCGCTGCCACTCTCACGGCCATGACGCAGGCGGGGCAGCAGATCCTGGACCACCGTGGTGGACGCGGCGAGCAGGCCCGCCGCGGCGGTGGACATCAAGGCCGCCAGGGCCGCGGCGATCACCAATCCACGAATGCCATTGGGCAGGCTGGTCTGCACCACGCTGGCGAAGGCGTTGTTGACGTTTTCCAGATCCGGCAGCAATACCTTTGCCGCCATGCCGATCAACGCCCCAGCCAGGCCGTACAGCACGCAGTACAGGCCGGCGGCGGTGCCGGCCACTTTGGCCACGCCTTCGCTGCGGGCGGTGAACACCCGCTGCCAGATGTCCTGGCCGATGAAGATGCCGAAAAAGTAGATCAGGAAGTAGGTGAGGATGGTGTCCCAGCCAATCGCGGTGAAATCGAAGTAGCTGGCCGGCAAGGCCGCCACCATCGCGTCCCAGCCGCCGGCATCGCCGATGGACATTGGCATCAGCAGGAACACCAGGCCAATGGTCATGATCAGGAATTGCACGATATCCGTGAGGGTCAGCGACCACATGCCGCCAATGGTGGAATACAGCACCACCACACCACCGCCTACGAGGATCGACATCCAGAACGGCAGGCCGAACAGCACCTGCATCACGGTGCCGATGGCGATGGTCGAGGTGGCGCCGATCATCAGCGCATACACCAGCATGATCAGCGCACTGGCCTGGCGCGCGGCCGGGTTGTAGCGGCGTTCCAGCACTTGGGTCACGGTGTAGATCTTCAGTTTGAGCAACGGCTTGGCCAGGAACAGGCTCAGGCCGACGATGCCCAGGCCGATGGCGCCGCACAGCCAGAATCCGGAAATGCCATGGACGTAGCCCAGGCGCACGGTGCCGATGGTCGATGCGCCGCCCAGCACGGTGGCGGCCATGGTGCCCAGGTAGAAGCCCGGGCCGAGGTTGCGCCCGGCGACCAGGTAGTCGTCACGGGTCTTGGCGCGGCGCATGCCATACCAGCCGAGGGCGATCATGCCGGCGGCGTAGATGAGAACGACGATTAAATCCAAAGCCATGATGGCGTGTCTCCGATTGTCTTTTTTATGTGGGACGAGGCGGTGCTGTCCCTGGCACTGCAGCCTCAGTGCGAACGGGCTGTTGTGGCGAGGGAGCTTGCTCCCGCTGGGCTCTGTAGGAGCTGGCGAAGCCTGCGATCTTTTGATCTTTCGCTTGAGATTCAAGTGGCTGGGGAAAGATCGCAGCCTCGTTGCACTCGACAGCTCCTACGGGCGCGACCCAGCGGGAGCAATCTCTGGCCACAGGTATTTCGTTTGCTCGGATCAGGCGGTTTGCCTGAGGACTGGTTTATCGCTGGGCACCGAAGCGTCCTGGCTCCGCGGATCCTGCGGCCCATACACCGCCGCCGGCTCTGGAAACAGCCCCAACAACGCCAGGTACACCACCGAGGCCAGGCCCAGGGTCACCGGCAGGCTGATGTCGATCCCGCCGGCCAGTTCCCCCAGCGGCCCGACGAACTGCCCCGGCAGGTTGACGAAGCACAACCCCACCAGCGCGCTGGGGATCCACGCCCCCAGGCCGCGCCAGTTCCAGCCGTGGCTGAACCAGTAGCGCCCGCCGGTTTCGCCGCGGGTGAAGACTTGCAGATCGTCCGGGCAATAGAAGCTGCGGCGCACCAGCAGGCCGATGATCATGATCACCATCCACGGCGTGGTGCAGGTGATGATTAGCACCGCGAAGGTCGACACGCTCTGCACCAGATTCGCCGCGAAGCGCCCGATGAAGATGAAGGCAATCGACAGCACGCCGATCAGCAGCGTCGCCTTGACCCGCGACAGCAGCCGTGGAAACACACTGGACATGTCCAGCCCGGTGCCATACAGCGACGTGGTGCCGGTGGACATGCCGCCGATCACCGCGATCAGGCACACCGGCAGGAAGAACCACCCCGGCGACACCGCCAGCAGCCCGCCCACGTAGTTGTTGGCCGCGATGTAGTCCGGCGCCTTGATCGCCACGATGGTGGCGGTGGCGAGGCCGAACAGGAACGGGATCAAGGTCGCCAGTTGCGCCGCGATCACTGCCAGCATGATGCGGCGCTTGGGCGTGTTGCGCGGGATATAGCGCGACCAGTCACCGAGGAACGCACCGAAGGAAATCGGGTTGCTCATGGCCACCAGCGCCGCGCCGATGAAGGCGGCGTAGAAGCCCGGCTGGCCAAGGCTGACCGTGCCGGCGAACTGGCTGTCAAAGGTCGGTGCGAAGGCGAAAATGCCCAGCAGGAACAGCAGGCTGGCGGCCCACACGGCGATGCGGTTGACCCACAGCATGAAGCGGAAGCCGTAGATGCACACGGTCAACACCAGCAGGGCGAACAGGCCGTAGGCCAAGCCCAGGCTCAAGTCGGTTTCCGGCACGCCGATCAGCCGCTTGGCGCCGCCGATCAATGCATCGCCCGAACTCCACACCGACAGTGAGAAAAACGCGATGGCGGTCAGCAACGAGAGGAACGAGCCGACGATTCGCCCGTGCACGCCGAAGTGCGCACCGGATGACACCGCGTTGTTGGTGCCGTTGAGCGGACCGAACAGGCCCATCGGCGCGAGAATGATCGAACCCACCAACACGCCCAGCACAATCGCCCAGACCCCGGCCTGGAACGACAGGCCGAACAGCACCGGAAAACTGCCGAGCACGGCGGTGGCAAAGGTATTGGCGCCGCCGAAGATCAGGCGAAACAGGTCGCCCGGGCCGGCGGTGCGTTCGTGGTCCGGGATCTGTTCGACCCCGTTGGTTTCAATCTGCGTAAGGCTTTTATCGTTATTGTTATTCATGATCTGCTCCGATCATCGAGGCGCATTCATCGGTTGTGAATGTCGCCTGTGGCTAAGGGGGTGGCAGCCCTTCCGGCATTGCGGACAAATGTTCATGACAGGCCAGCCATAGGCCTTGTTGTTCTTGGCGAAACACAATGGTTTCGCGCTCCTGGCTAATGTGAAGCTCCCCTTGCATGCGCAGCTCGGTGGCCACGTCATGGATGAAAATCGCCACGTCCCCTTGCAGGCTGACGAAGGCGTTGCTCGAGGTGCAGCTCAGCACCTCGAAGCCATCCTCGGACCGCCAGCGATCCCACAACGCCTGGTAGGCATCGCGTGACAGCAGGGGCTGTTCGAGGGTGTGGAACACGAAGCTCGCATCGGTGCTGAACGCACTGAAATAAGCCTCGCGATCGTTGCGGGCGAAGGCCGACACCAGCTCGGCGGCGGCCTTGAGAACCTGGTCTCGATGGTTCATGGCGGCGCCTCAGCGATGAACCACGCCAGGCAGTACGCAGAGCATCTCGTACAGCAGGTTGGCGCCCAGCAGCGAGGTGTTGCCGGTGGTGTCGTACGGCGGCGAGACTTCTACCAGATCGCAACCGACCAGGTCGAGGCCCTGGCAGCCACGGATGATTTCGATCGCCTGGATGGTGGTCAGGCCACCGATTTCCGGGGTGCCGGTGCCGGGCGCCCAGGCCGGGTCGATGCCGTCGATGTCGAAGCTCAGGTACACCGGGCCGCCGCCGACTTTTTCACGCACTTCGGCCATCAACGGCGCCAGGGATTTGTGCCAGCACTCTTCGGCCTGGACCACGCGAAAGCCCTGGTGGCGGCTCCAGTTGAAATCATCGGCCGTGTAGCCCTGGGCCCGCAGGCCGATCTGCACCACGCGGTCGCAATCGAGCAGGCCTTCTTCCACGGCGCGGCGGAAGGTGGTGCCGTGGGCGATTTTCTCGCCGAACATGTGGTCGTTCACATCGGCATGGGCGTCGATGTGCACCAGGCCGACCTTGCCGTGTTTCTTGTGGATGGCTCGCAGTATCGGCAGGGTGATGGTGTGGTCGCCGCCCAGGGTCAGGGGGATGACGTTGTGTTCGAGGATCTTGTGGTACGACTCTTCGATGATCCGCACCGCGTCCAGCAGGTTGAAGGTGTTGATCGCCACGTCACCGATGTCCGCCACTGACAGCGAGTCGAACGGTGCGGCGCCGGTGGCCATGTTGTAGGGGCGGATCATCACGGATTCGGCGCGAATCTCCCGCGGCCCGAAACGGGTGCCGGCGCGCAGGGAGGTGCCGATGTCCAGCGGCACGCCGACGAAAGCAGCGTCCAGGCCGGCAGCGGTGGGAAGGTGGGGGAGTCGCATCATGGTGGCGATGCCGCCGAAGCGCGGCATTTCGTTGCCGCCCAGTGGTTGGTGAAGAATCTTGTCCACGGGTAGGGCCTCATCGTTGTTTTATTTATCAGGGGCCGATTCTGCGAAAAGTGTTTGCCGTGAAGAATCCCTGGCGGCAAATACTTAGTTCAGATTTTTCTAAACTAATGGCGGGTGGGGCGATAGACTCCGCAGCAGCGCAATCCTGGGGCAGACGATTACCCCGGTGGCGAGGGAGCTTGCTCCCGCTGGGCTGCGAAGCAGCCCCAAAACCATTCCCCTCGGTGTATCAGGTACATCGCGTGGGTAGGTTTACGACTGCTTCGCAGCCGAGCGGGAGCAAGCTCCCTCGCCACAAAAGCGCGACAAGTACTGTCTATGTGTGATCCGGAGACACCCCCATGGCCAATGCTCTACCCGACCTGAAACTGCTGCGCATTTTCGTCAGCGTGGTCCGGCACCAGGGGTTCGCCAATGCCCAGCACGAGCTCAACCTCTCCACCTCGGCCATCAGCACTTATATGAGCCAACTGGAATCGGCCCTGGGCCTGGTGCTCTGTCATCGCGGCCGGGGTGGGTTCAGCCTGACCAGCAAGGGCGAATTGTTCCATCAGGAAACCTTGCGCCTGTTGGGCGAGCTCGAAGGGTTCGAGCAGTACGCCGCCGCGCTCAAGGGTGAGCTGCGTGGCACCTTGAACCTGGGGGTGATCGACTCCACCGTCAGCGACAAGGCCTTGCCGTTCGCCGAAGCCATCGGTGCCTACAGCCAGGAGCATCCGGCGGTGCATTTGCACCTGTCGGTCATGAGCCCTTACGAGCTGCAACTCGGCGTGCAGGACAACCGCCTGGACCTGGCCATCGGTGCGTTTTCCACGCGCATGAGCGGGCTGGTCTACATGCCGCTGTACCGTGAGCAGCACTGGTTGTATTGCAGCAACCGTCACCCGCTGTTCAACGAGCGGCGCATCCCCGAGCAGGTCATCACCCAGCAGCGCATGGTCGGGCGCGGTTACTGGAGCCAGGCCGAACTGGCCCGTCATGGCTTCAAGCACAGCGCGGCGACGGTGGAGAGCATGGAAGCGCAGTTGATCCTGGTGTTGTCCGGGGCCTACGTCGGTTACCTGCCTGAACACTACGCCCAGGCCTGGGTCGACAAGGGCGACTTGCGCGTGCTGTTGCCGGCGACCTTCGGCTATCAGGCGCCGTTTTCGATGATCGTACGCCGTGGTCGCAGCCGCGAGCCGCTGATCCAGACCTTCCGCGATTTGCTCAAAGCTCAACTGAACCAGGCCTGACCATGTCCAGAACTCAATGCCCGCGCTGCCAACGACCGCAAAGCCACTGCCTGTGCCCGTTGATCCCCAGCCTCGACAGCCGCACCCGCGTCTTGCTGTTGCAGCATCCCAGCGAAGTGAACCACGCCTTGAACACTGCCCGCTTGGCGGCGTTGGGGCTTAATAACGCTGAACTGATCGTGGGCGAGGTGTTCGAGGATTTGCCCAGGTTGCTCAATCAACCGGGTTATCAGGCGCGGTTGTTGTTTCCGGCTGACGATGCACAGCCGCTGCAAGCCTATGCGCCCTCCGATGAGCCGTTGCTACTGGTCGTGCCCGACGGCACTTGGCGCAAGGCGCGCAAGCTGCTGCACCTCAACCCGCTGTTGGCGGCGCTGCCGAGGGTGACATTGGCCGAGGGCGGGGTGTCTCGTTATCGTTTGCGCAAGGCACCGGGGCCGGGGGCGTTGTCGACGGTGGAGGCGATTGTCCAGGCGTTGCAAGTGCTTGAGGCGCCGGTGAGCTTCGAGCCGTTGCTGCGGCCGTTCGAGGCGTTGATCGAGGGTCAGATTGCGGCGATGGGGGAGGAGACGTTTCGGCGTAATCATGCTGAGAAATAAGTCGTGACTGTGCTGGCCTCATCGCGAGCAGGCTCGCTCCCACAGTTGATCTCCAGTGCATGCAAAATCTGCTAACACCACAGAACCAATGTGGGAGCGAGCCTGCTCGCGATAGCGGTAGAGCAATCAAAGAAAGTCTCAGCTCAAGGCCTATCGCTCACGCATCGCCTCGGTCCGCGCCTTCAAGACCGGCTTGAGCAAGTAATCCAGGACACTTTTCTCCCCAGTGATGATGTCCACCGTCGCCACCATCCCCGGAATGATCAGTAACGGCTTGGCATCGCCGCCCAAGTGGTTTTTATCGGTCCGTACCTGGATCAAATAGAAGCTGTTGCCCTTGTCGTCGGTGATGGTGTCGGCACCGATCAGTTCGAGCTTGGCGCTGAGCCCGCCATAGATCGTGTAGTCGTAGGCGCTGAACTTGACCATGGCTTTCTGGCCTGGGTGCAGGAACGCCACGTCCTGGGGGCGGACCTTGGCTTCGATCAGCAAGTTGTCTTCCAGGGGCACGATTTCCACCATGTCGTTGCCCGGCTGCACCACGCCGCCGATGGTATTGACCTTCAATTGCTTGATCACCCCATGCACCGGCGAGACCACGGTGGTGCGGGTCACGCGGTCGTCGATGGCGATGCTTGAGGCGGTGATCTTCGACAGTTCGGTGCGTTTCTCGTTGAGGTCCTTGGCTGCCTCGGAACGGAAGGTCTGTTCCGATTCGTCGATCTTGCTCTTGATCTCGTTGATCGCCGATTCGGCCCGGGGAATGGCCAGGGTGGTGGCATTGAGCGAGCCACGGATTTCCACCGCGCTGCGCTTGAGCCGCAGGATCTCCACCGGCGATACCGCCCCGGTGCGCACCAGCGGCGCGGACATATTCATTTCTTCTTGCAGCAAGGCCAGGGCGGAGCTGAACTGGCCTTGCTTGGAACGAAACTCCGCCAGTTCCTGGGTCTTCTGCCGCAGCTGTTCGGTCAGGGTCCGTTGTTCGCTGGCCAAGCGTCGCTGGCGTTGTTCATACAGCGAGCGTTCGTCCTCGGCCACTTGCGGGGCCTTGGCGGTGACCTCTGCCGAGAGCGCGAAGGGCCGCCCTTCAGCTTCGGCCGACAGGCGCTCGACCTGAGCCGTCAGGGCATAGCGATCAGCCTCGCTCTCGCCCTTGTTCGACAGGAACCGCGTATCGTCGAGGCGCAGCAGGGTGTCGCCCTTGTTCACCATCTGGCCTTCGCGCACGAAAATCTCGGTGACGATGCCGCCCTCCAGGTTCTGGATCACCTGGATCTTGCTCGACGGAATCGCCTTGCCTTCGCCGGTGGTGACTTCCTGCAAGACCGCAAACTTCGCCCAGACCAACCCGGTGACGATCAACCCGGCGGCCAGCCACACGGTGACCCGTGAGCGACGGGGCGAATCCTGCAGCGTGGCGCCGGCGGTTTCCGGCATGAACTCGCTTTCGGCGCTTTTGCTGAAACTGCCGAAGTAGCTTCGGGCGGCTGAATCCGGTGTTTGAGCAGACATGGGGCGGTACCCGTTGGTTAAGTGAAAAGAGCTGGGTGCTGCTTTTTGTGGCGAGGGAGCTTGCTCCCGCTCGGCGGCGAAGCCGTCGTAAAACCTGCCGGCGCGGTCCGCCTGACACAACCGGGTGAATCGCCTTGGGGCTGCTTCGCAGCCCAGCGGGAGCAAGCTTCCTCGCCACAGTGGTTGTGTTGGCAGCTATACCGCCGCGGAGCCCACCCGTCCCTTGCGCAGCGCATCGATCACCGCGTCCTTCGGCCCGTCCGCCACGATCCGGCCGTTATCCAGCACCACCAAGCGGTCCACCAGGCTCAGCATCGAGGTGCGGTGGGTGACCAGCAGCACGGTCTTGCCTTGTACGTGGGTGTGAAGCTTCTGCCGCAAGACGTCTTCGCTGCTGTTGTCCATGGCGCTGGTGGGTTCGTCCAGCAGCAGGATCGGCGGGTCGAGCAACAAGGCCCGGGCCAGCAGCACAGCCTGGCGCTGGCCGCCGGACAGCAGTTGTCCGCGCTCGCCCACCGGGCGGTCGAAACCTTGGGGATGCTGGCGCGCCAGTTCGGTGACACCGGTCAGTTCCGCCACTTCCAGCATGCGCGCGTCGCTGATGTAGCGCGCACCGAGGGTGAGGTTGTCCCGCAGGCTGCCGGCCAGCAGCGGCAGGTCATGGGCGACGTAGCCGATCTGTTGGCGCAGGTCGGCGACGTCCAGTTGCCGCAGGTCCAGGCCGTCGAGCAGCAACTGGCCTTCCTCCGGTGCATAGAAACCCATCACCAGGCGCGCCAGGGTGCTCTTGCCTGAGCCACTGCGGCCGATGATCCCGACCCGTTCGCCGGGCTTGAGGCTGAAACTGATATTGGCCAGTGCCGGGGCGCTCTGGCCGTTGTAGTGGAACGTCACACCGCTGACGTCCAGCGCGCCCTGCAATTGGGTGCGCTCAAGAGGCCGCTGCTTGGCGTCACGCTCCTGGGGCAAGGCCATCAGGGCATCGGTGCTGCGCATGGTGAGCTGGGCTTGCTGGTAGCGGGTGATCAACCCGGCGATCTGCCCGAGCGGGGCCAGTACGCGGCTGCCGAGCATGTAGGTCGCCACCAGCGCGCCGACGCTGAGATTGCCGGCAATGATGCTGTAGACCCCGGCGACGATGGTCGCCATGCCCGCCAGTTGTTGCAGGAACAAGGTGCCGTTGGTCGCCAGTGCCGAGAGGTTGCGCGCATGGCTGTCCAGGCGGGTGAGGGCGCCGTGGGTGCTTTCCCATTGGTGCTGGCGCTCGCTTTCGGCGCTGCAAGCCTTGAGGGTTTCCAGGCCGCCGAGGGTTTCGATCAGCAGGGCCTGGCGCTGGGCGCCGAGGGCCAGGCTTTTTTGCACGGTGTCGCGCAGGCGTGCCTGGATGATCATGGCGAAGACAATGGTGATCGGAAATGCGATCACGGGAATCACCACCAGCCAGCCGCCCAGCAGGCCGATCACCACCAGCATCAGCAGGGCGAACGGCAGGTCGATCAGGCTGGTGAGCGTCACCGCCGTGAGGAATTCCCGCAGGCCCTGGAAGTCGTGGATGCTCTGGGCGAAGCCGCCGATGGTCACCGGTTTGGCCTTCATCGCCATGCCAGTGATGCGTTCGAACAGGGTCGCGGAGAGAATCACGTCGGTTTTCTTGCCGGCGGTGTCCAGCAGATGGGCGCGCACCACCCGCAGCACCAGTTCGAAACCGGTGCCGATCAGCAGCCCCACGGCCAGCACCCATAAGGTCGACGTGGCCTGGTTCGGCACCACGCGGTCGTAGGTCTGCATCACGAACAGCGGCACCATCAGGCCCAGCAGGTTGATCAGGAAACTCGCCAGGATCGCATCGCTGTACAGCCAGCGCGACAGTTTCAGGGTGTCGCGAAACCACGCCTCGACCCGCGGCACCAGCGGGGCGCGCAAGTCTTCGAGTTCATGGCGCGGCCGGGCGAATAGCGCCTGGCCGCTGTAATCGGTGGTCAGTTCCTCGCGGCTGACCCATTGTTCACCGCCATCGGCTTCGCTGGGGAGGATCAGCGCCTTGCCATCCTCGCCCCAGCGCCGCAATACGGCGCAGCGGCCCCCCGCCAGGATCAGCATCACCGGCAGGTTCAGGGCTGAGATGTCCGCCAGCTCACGACGCAACAGTCGCGCCTGCAAGCCCGCCCGGGCCGCTGCGCGGGGCAGCAGGTCCAGGCTCAAGCGTTGGTGCGCCATAGGAAGCCCGGCGCTGAGGCTGGCGCGACTGGCCGTCGCGCCATGGAGTTTGCAGAGGATCAACAGGCCGTCCAGCAAGGGATCATCGAAGTTCAGGCGCGGATCGGCGCCGGGGGTTGCGGGTTCCATGCTGGTCACATTGATCGCTCCCACTGGATTACTTCAGTTCCGGCAACCGTGCCTGGTTCTTGACTTCGGTCTGCGCGACCGCATCGGCCGGCAGCACGATCCGTTGTTTTTGCAACAACAGGCCCATGTTCGCCAGCACCCGGTACATCGAGTATTCCTCGGTGTAGCGCACTTCGGTGTAGCGACGGTTGGCGTTGTACAACTCGTTTTCGCTGTCGAGCAGGTCGAGCAGGGTGCGCTGGCCGAGGCCGAACTGATCCTGGTAGGCGGCGCGCACACGGGCGGTGGTGTCGGCGTATTCGCGGGCGGTCGGGGTCTGCTTGCGGGCGTTGAGCATGGCGTTCCAGGCCAGGCGCGTGTCTTCGTTGAGCTGGCGCAGGGCGTTGTTGCGGATGTCCATGGCCTGGTTGATCTGGTGGGCGTTGGACGCCAGCCGCGCCTTGTCGCTGCCGCCGCGGAACAGGTTGTAGTTCATCACCACGCCCAGCCGCCAGTTGTTGTCGTGGCCTTCTTCGCCACCGATGTTGTTGTTGGCGCCCACTGCCGCCTCGGCGTCAAAGCGCGGATAGAACGGCGATTTTGCCACTTCATATTGGCTTTCGGCTGACTGGATGTCGGCCTGGGCCGATTTCAGGTACGGGTTGTTATCCACCATGCTTTGCTGGGCTTCGCGCAGGTCGGCGGGAAGCTCGCCTTTGGTCGAGGGCGGTGCTTCCAGTTCATCGGGCATGCGCCCGACCACGCTGTAGAAGTTCGCCTCGGCGTCAGCCAGGTCGACCTGGGCGGTGTCGAAGTTGTTTTCCGCCAGGGCCCGACGGGCGTTGGACTGGTCGGAGTCGGCCGTACTGCCCACCCCTCGCTCGGTGCGCAGGCCGATCTGGTCGTTGACCCGCAGGTGCGCCTGCAGGTTGTTCTTGGCCAAGGTCACCAGTTCGCGACGCTTGAGCACTTCCAGGTAGACCTCGATGGTGCGCAGTGCCAGATCCTGGGCGGTGCCCTGGGCGTAATAGGCCCGGGAATTGACCACGCCCTGGGTGCGCTGCACTTCATTGGCGGTGTTGAACCCGTCGAAGATCATCTGCCGCAGGCGCAGTTCCGATTGGGTGTAGGTCAGGATATTGGTGTGGTGGTTGCCCTGCGCCCGGGTGTTGGTGTTGTCGCTGTAGCCACGGCCATAACCGGCATTGAGATCCACCGACGGGAAAAAGCCCCCCCGGGCGACTTTGACGTCTTCATTGGCCGACAGGCGGCTGTCCACCCGTTGTGCCAATTCCGGGTGAGTCGCGATGGTGCTCTGGATCGCTTCGGTCAAGGACATGGCCTGCGCCTGAGAAGAGCAGGCCATGGCCAGCAAAACCGCGCTGCAGAGGGGGGTTAGAACGCGCATGGGGTGCATCTCCTGAGGTCTGTAGTGCTTCGTTGTCGCCAATTTATTGACGTATTTAAGATCAAAACCGTTTCAACCTTGTAACAACACAGCTAAGAACATCCTGCGCAAAACCTAAGAAGAATTTCTCATAACTCTTATTCCGAAAAAAACTTATGTGCTTGTAAAAAACCGGCACATTGTTCAAAGCGAAAGCCTTTGAATCTGCGGGTTCTGACGGATTTTAGGCGTCAATAAAAGTTCCATTCAGATTTTTAAGCGATGTGAAGAAGTGCCGAAAGGGCGATGGATGAGGCGGTTACAGGTGACGGTTTTTTGTCGTTTAGGCGAATTGCCAGCACGTTCCTCCTTCTCGAAAGCTGGCAGATTTTCCAGCTTTGCAGGCCGCCAATCTGAGGACGGATTCTTCACCCAAACAGGTGCCGACTGCGGTCGGCAACGGAGGAAATGCACATGGCAGCGCTCATCGGTATCGTCAGCAAAGTGGTCGGGCAAGTTTTCGCGGAAACGGCTGGTGGCCTGCGGCGGCCGCTGGTCGAAGGCGATCGCCTTTATGCCGGCGAACACCTGGTCACCGGTGCCGAAGGGGCCGTGGCTGTTCAATTGCAAAACGGCCAGGCGTTGACCCTGGGCCGCGAAAGCAACCTGACCCTGACCTCGCAGTTGCTTGCTCACCCTGCGCCTCATGTCGACACGCCCGACACGGTGGCACCGAGTGACGCGCAACTGACCGATGTGCAAAAGCTGCAGCAAGCCATCGCTGCCGGTGCCGACCCGACGCAGACCGGCGAAGCCACGGCTGCCGGACCCGAAGGGGGCAACCCGGGTGGCGTAGGGGGTGGACACAGTTTTGTGTTGCTGGAAGAGGTAGGCGGGGAGGTCGATCCGTTGATCGGTTTCCCGACGGCCGGGTTCAACGGGATTCCTGAGTTTCCAGACCTGCGCCTGGCCGGTGACCCGGATAACACGGGCGACGATGCGACCGTGCCACCGGTCGTCCCTGAGACCCCGGACAACCCCGTGACCCTCGACGGTGTGACTGTCGAGGGCGGCGAACTGACCACCAACGAGGCCAATCTGGCCGATGGTTCGGCCAGCAATCCGGGGGCGCTGGTGCAAAATGGCACGTTCACGGTGTCCGCGCCTGACGGGCTGGACAGCCTGAACATCGGCGGCATCAACGTGATCAGCGGCGGTGTGCCCGCAGGCTTCCCCCAAACCATCACGTCGGCGCTGGGCAACACGTTGACCATCACCGGTTATAACCCGGCTACGGGAGTGGTCAGCTACACCTACACACTGACGGACAATGAAACCCATCCTGCCGGCGGCGGTGCCAACAACATTACCGAGCAGTTCCCAGTGGTGGCGGTCGACACCGACGGCGACACGGCCACTGGCACCCTGGACGTCAACATCACCGATGACGTGCCCCAGGCGATCGACGACAGCCACGCCAACACGGCGTCGGAAACCCTGGTCAGCCTCACCGGCAACGTATTGCCCAACGACCTTCAGGGTGCCGACCGGATCCCCACCGGCCCCGACAGCGGACCGATCATTGGCGGGACGTTCACCGGCACCTACGGCACCCTGGTGCTCAACCCCAACGGCACGTACACCTACACCCTGAACACCAGCGACCCGCAGTTCGTCGCGTTGCAGGGCGGGGGCAGCGGCACCGAGACATTCACCTACACCCTGACCGACGCCGACGGCGACACCAGTACCGCGAACCTGGTACTGCAAGTGCACAACAACGACGACCCGGTGACCATCACCGGCCTCGACACCGAAGGCGGCGAGCTGTCGTTGCAGGAGAAAAATCTCAGCGACGGCAGCAGCCCGGATGCATCGGCCCTGACCCAAAGCGGCACCTTCACCGTGACGGCGTTGGACGGTGTGCAGACCCTGAGCGTGGGCGGGATCAATGTGGTGACGGGCGGCGTAGCGGCCGGTTTCCCACAGTCGATCACGACTGCGCTGGGCAACACCCTGACCATCACCGGTTTCAACGCGGCTACCGGTGTAGTGAGTTACAGCTACACCCTTCTGGACAATGAAGCCCATCCAAACGCCAACGGTGCCAACAACGTTAGCGAGCAGTTCGCGGTTGTGGCCACCGATGACAACGGCACCACCGCCAACGGCAACCTCGATGTGAACATCGTCGATGACCTGCCCAAAGCCGTGGACGACAGCAACGGTACCGCCTCGGAAACCAACCTGACCCTGACCGGCAGCGTGCTGACCAACGACACTCAGGGCGCGGACCCTGTGGCGTCCGGCCCAATCACTCCCGGCACGTTCACCGGTACCTACGGCACCCTGGTGCTCAACGCCGACGGTTCCTACACCTACACCCTCAACACCGCCGACGCCGACTTCAAGGGTTTGCACGGCGGCGGCAATGGCAGCGAAACCTTCACCTACACCCTGACCGACGCCGACGGCGACACCAGTACCGCGAACCTGGTCTTGCAGGTCCACAACAATGACGACCCGGTGATCATCACCGGCCTCGACACCGAAGGCGGCGAGCTGTCGTTGCAGGAGAAAAACCTCAGCGACGGCAGCAGCCCGGATGCATCGGCCCTGACCCAAAGCGGCACGTTCACCGTGACGGCGTTGGACGGTGTGCAGACACTGAGCGTGGGCGGGATCAACGTCGTCACCAACGGTGTAGCGGCTGGTTTCCCACAGTCGATTACCACCGCGCTGGGCAACACCCTGACCATCACCGGTTTCAACGCGGCTACCGGTGTAGTGAGTTACAGCTACACCCTTCTGGACAATGAAGCCCATCCAAACGCCAACGGCGCCAACAACGTTAGCGAGCAGTTCGCGGTTGTGGCCACCGATGACAACGGCACCACCGCCAACGGCAACCTCGATGTGAACATCGTCGATGACCTGCCCAAAGCCGTGGACGACAGCAACGGTACCGCCTCGGAAACCAACCTGACCCTGACCGGCAGCGTGCTGACCAACGACACTCAGGGCGCGGACCCTGTGGCGTCCGGCCCAATCACTCCCGGCACGTTCACCGGTACCTACGGCACCCTGGTGCTCAACGCCGACGGTTCCTACACCTACACCCTCAACACCGCCGACGCCGACTTCAAGGGGTTGCACGGCGGCGGCAATGGCAGCGAAACCTTCACCTACACCCTGACCGATGCGGATGGCGACACCAGTACCGCGAACCTGGTCTTGCAAGTGCACAACAACGACGACCCGGTGACCATCACCGGCCTCGACACCGAAGGCGGCGAGCTGTCGTTGCAGGAGAAAAATCTCAGCGACGGCAGCAGCCCGGATGCATCGGCCCTGACCCAAAGCGGCACCTTCACCGTGACGGCGTTGGACGGTGTGCAGACCCTGAGCGTGGGCGGGATCAATGTGGTGACGGGCGGCGTAGCGGCCGGTTTCCCACAGTCGATCACGACTGCGCTGGGCAACACCCTGACCATCACCGGTTTCAACGCGGCTACCGGTGTAGTGAGTTACAGCTACACCCTTCTGGACAATGAAGCCCATCCAAACGCCAACGGTGCCAACAACGTTAGCGAGCAGTTCGCGGTTGTGGCCACCGATGACAACGGCACCACCGCCAACGGCAACCTCGATGTGAACATCGTCGATGACCTGCCCAAAGCCGTGGACGACAGCAACGGTACCGCCTCGGAAACCAACCTGACCCTGACCGGCAGCGTGCTGACCAACGACACTCAGGGCGCGGACCCTGTGGCGTCCGGCCCAATCACTCCCGGCACGTTCACCGGTACCTACGGCACCCTGGTGCTCAACGCCGACGGTTCCTACACCTACACCCTCAACACCGCCGACGCCGACTTCAAGGGGTTGCACGGCGGCGGCAATGGCAGCGAAACCTTCACCTACACCCTGACCGATGCGGATGGCGACACCAGTACCGCGAACCTGGTCTTGCAAGTGCACAACAACGACGACCCGGTGACCATCACCGGCCTCGACACCGAAGGCGGCGAGCTGTCGTTGCAGGAGAAAAATCTCAGCGACGGCAGCAGCCCGGATGCATCGGCCCTGACCCAAAGCGGCACCTTCACCGTGACGGCGTTGGACGGTGTGCAGACCCTGAGCGTGGGCGGGATCAATGTGGTGACGGGCGGCGTAGCGGCCGGTTTCCCACAGTCGATCACGACTGCGCTGGGCAATACCCTGACCATCACCGGTTTCAACGCGGCTACCGGTGTAGTGAGTTACAGCTACACGCTTCTGGACAATGAAGCCCATCCAAACGCCAACGGTGCCAACAGCGTTAGCGAGCAATTCGCGGTCGTCGTCACCGATGACAACGGCACCACGGCCAACGGCAACCTGGACGTAAACATCGTTGACGACCTGCCGACCGCTCATGCTGATTCCGCCTCGGTGGATGAGGGCGGGACGGTCAGTGGCAATGTCCTGAATAATGACGAAGGTGGTGCCGACGGGCCGGCTGCCAGTGGTGCCGTGATCGGCGTGCGCGCCGGCAACGATACCTCGACCCCGGCCATCGGCGGCTTGAACACCCAGATCAACGGCAGCTACGGCTACCTGACCCTGGACGCCAACGGTAACGCCGTCTACCACAGCAATCCGAACACCGTCAGCGCCCCGGGCGCGACCGATGTCTTCACCTACACCGTGCGCGACGCCGATGGCGATGAAAGCACCACCACCATCACCATCGATGTCCACGAAAGCTGCCTCGTCGCCATACCGGATCAAGAAATCAGCGTCTACGAAAAAGCCCTCGACCTGAACCAGGACGGCCAAGACCTGGCCCCCGGCACCGTCACCGGCAGCGCTCCGAGCGCCACCAGCGAGACCGCTAGCGGCAGCCTTGTCGGTTCGGTCAGCGGCGCCGTGGGTGCAGTGACCTTCGCCCTGGTGGGCAACGCCACCGGTGCCTACGGTCAATTGTCGCTACAGCCCGACGGCTCCTACACCTACACCCTGACGGCGCCGGCCACGACCACGCCCCACGCCAACGATGGCCCGAACGTATTGAGCGAAAGCTTCACCTATCAGGCCACGGACTCGTTGGGCAACACGGTCACCAGCACCATCGTCATCGACATTGTCGACGATGTGCCCAAGGCTCATGCCGATGTTGCCTCGGTGCTGGAGGGCGGCACGGTCAACGGCAATGTGCTGGACAACGACGTGCTAGGCGCGGACGGTGGCGTGGTGGTCGGTGTGCGCGCCGGCAACGACACCTCGAACCCGGCCGTCGGCGGCCTCAACACCCAAATCAACGGCACCTACGGCTACCTGACCCTGGACGCCAACGGCAACGCTGTCTACCACAGCAATCCGAACACCGTCAGCGCCCCGGGCGCGACCGATGTCTTCACCTACACCGTGCGCGACGCCGATGGCGATGAAAGCACCACCACCATCACCATCGATGTCCACGAAAGCTGCCTCGTCGCCATACCGGATCAAGAAATCAGCGTCTACGAAAAAGCCCTCGACCTGAACCAGGACGGCCAAGACCTGGCCCCCGGCACCGTCACCGGCAGCGCTCCGAGCGCCACCAGCGAGACCGCTAGCGGCAGCCTTGTCGGTTCGGTCAGCGGCGCCGTGGGTGCAGTGACCTTCGCCCTGGTGGGCAACGCCACCGGTGCCTACGGTCAATTGTCGCTACAGCCCGACGGCTCCTACACCTACACCCTGACGGCGCCGGCCACGACCACGCCCCACGCCAACGATGGCCCGAACGTATTGAGCGAAAGCTTCACCTATCAGGCCACGGACTCGTTGGGCAACACGGTCACCAGCACCATCGTCATCGACATTGTCGACGACGTACCCAAGGCTCACTGCGACGCTGCCTCGGTGGTGGAGGGTGGGACGGTCAATGGCAACGTGCTAGACAACGACATACTGGGTGCCGACGGCGGCGCAGTCATCGGCGTGCGCGCCGGCAACGACACCTCGAATCCAGCCATCGGCGGCCTCAACACCCAGATCAATGGCACCTACGGCTACCTGACCCTGGACGCCAACGGCAACGCCGTCTACCACAGCAATCCCGACGCGGTTGGTGCAGCGGGCGCGACGGATGTCTTCACCTACACCGTGCGCGATGCCGATGGCGATGAAAGCACCACGACCATCACCATTGATGTACACAACAGCTGCCTCGTCGCCGAAACCGACCACGACATTACCGTCTACGAGAAAGCCCTCGATCTGAATCAGGATGGCCAGGACCTGGCCCCCGGCACCGTCACCGGCAGCGAGCCGAGCGCCACCGGTGAAACCGCCAGCGGCAGCTTGGTCGGTTCGATCAGCGGAGCCACCGGCGCCGTCACCTTCAACCTGGTGGGCAACGCCACCGGTGCCTATGGCCAGTTGCAGCTTCACCCCGACGGTTCCTACACCTACACCCTGACGGCGCCAGCCACGACCACGCCCCACGCCAACGATGGTCCGAATGCCCTGAGTGAAAGCTTCACCTACCAGGCCACGGACTCCCTGGGCAACAGCACCACCGGCAGCCTGGTGGTCAGCATTGTCGATGACGTGCCCAAGGCTGTCGCGTCCGAGCGTTCGGTCACGGCGACCGAGATCGATTCCAACCTGCTGATCGTGCTCGACGTCTCCGGCAGCATGAAAGACCCCTCCGGCGTGTCGGGGCTCTCGCGGATGGACCTGGCCAAGCAGGCGGTCAGCGCCTTGCTCGACAAATACGACGACATGGGCGATGTAAAAGTCCAGCTCGTGACCTTCAGCGGCAGCGCCACCGACCAGAGCGCCGTGTGGGTAGACGTGGCAACGGCCAAGACGCTGATCGCCGCGCTGACGGCGCACGGTGACACCAATTACGATGCGGCCGTGGCCATGGCCCAGACGGCGTTCGCAACTTCCGGCCAACTGACCGGCGCACAGAACGTTGGCTATTTCTTCTCCGACGGCAAGCCGACCTTGGGCGCAATCGGCTCGACGGACGAAGCCGCCTGGAAAGCCTTCCTCGACGCCAACGGCATCAAGAACTACGCCATCGGCCTGGGCAGTGGCGTCAGCAACGCCCACCTCGACCCGCTGGCCTACGACGGCAGCACCCACACCAACACCAACGCGGTGGTGGTCACTGACCTGAACCAGCTCAACTCGGTGCTCGCCGACACCGTGCAAGGCGCACCGGTCACCGGCAACCTGCTGGCCGAGGGCGGCTCGTTCGGCGCCGATGGCGGGTTTGTCAAAAGCCTGGTGGTCGATGGCACCACGTACAACTACGACCCGGCGGCCAACGGTGGTCACGGTGCATTGACCGCTAGCGGCGGGCTCAACCACGGCTCCTTCAATACCGCCACCAACACACTGAGCATCGCCACCGACCACGACGGCACCCTGGTGGTCAACCTGGATACCGGTGCGTTCAGCTATACCTCCCAGACCGTCACCCATACCTTGATCACCGAGAATATCGGCTACACCGTCAGCGATAACGACGGTGACCTGGCAAGCTCCAACCTAGTGATCAAAGTCGTTCCGAACAGCCCGCCGATCGCTGTCGATGACAACGTCATCACCAACGTGCTGTCGGGCAACATCGTGATCCCGGGTGAATTGCTGCTGGGTAACGACAGCGACGCCAACGGCGATCCGCTCACGGCTTCGCCCACCAGTTTCAATACCGGTTGGCTCGCCAAGGGCGCGGACTTTACCGGCAGCATCGGCACGGCGAGCTTTACCGGCAACAACGTGCAGTCGATCAACCTCAACCGCAGTGCTTTCGTTGCCAATACCGCGAGCATGACGGCGATGCTGGTGGTCAGCGGTGCCCTGGGAATGGTCTCCAACAACAACGCCAACGACGAAGACCGGCTCAACATCAGCCTCAAGCAGGGCGAAACCCTCACCCTGGACCACAACCTGTCGGCCGGTCGCATTGCGATGGAGTATTCGCTCAACGGCGGACCGTTCATCGCAATCAACGACGGCGCATCTTTCACCGCGGCAGCGGATGGCAACTATCAGATCCACGTCACCAACATCGCCAATCCCGGCGGCGGCAACGCCAACGCTGCGGAAAACTACCAACTGACTCTGACTGTCGATTATGCCGGGGCGCAGGACAAGACCGCGGATTTCCACGGCAGCTACACGGCCAGCGACAACCACGGCGGCAGTGACAGCGCCTCGGTCGGCATCAGCTATCAGGCGGGCCACACCCTGACGGGCACCAGTGGCGACGATGTGCTGTTGGCCGGCAATGGCGACGATGTCCTCAATGCGGGGGGCGGCAATGACACCCTCAGTGCCGGTTCGGGCAACAACACCTTGCAGGGGGGGGCGGGCGATGACGTGCTTTACAGTGGCGCGGGCAATGACCTGCTCGATGGCGGCAGCGGTCATGACACCGCCAGCTACGCCCACGCCACCTCGGCGGTCACGGTGAACCTGGGCCTGCTCGCGGCACAGAACACCTTGGGCGCCGGCACCGATACGTTGGCAGGCATCGAAAACCTGGTGGGCTCGAACTTCAACGACACCCTCACCGGCGACGGTGCCAGCAATCGCATCGACGGCGGGTTGGGCCATGATGTGCTCAATGGCGCAGGCGGCGATGACCTACTGATCGGCGGCCAGGGCAACAACACCCTGACCGGCGGCAGTGGCGCCGACACCTTCCAATGGCAGGCGGGCAACAGCGGCCACGACGTGATCACCGACTTCGCGCCCGGCGTCGACAAGCTCGACCTGTCCCAGCTGCTGCAAGGGGAGAACGGCAGCGCGGCGTCACTGGATGACTACCTGCATTTCTCCGTCAGCGGCAGCGGTGCATCGGTCACCACTAGCATCGACATCAGCGCCCTTGCCGGCGCCACGGCGAACCAGACCATCGACCTGGCCGGCGTCAACCTGGCCAGTCACTACGGCGTCACGCCGGGCGCGGGGGGAATCATCGGCGGTGCGGACACGGCGACCATCATCAATGGGATGTTGAATGATCACTCGTTGAAGGTGGATACGGTGTGAGGTGAGCTGAGCTGAAATGACAAAACCCGCCATGTCCGGTTTGGATGTGGCGGGTTTTGTTTATTTCAGTGAAGACAAATGGGGGACCCACAGCTACCTGAAGACGCACAGGCCCCTGTGGCGAGGGAGCTTGCTGCCGCTCGGCTGCGCAGCAGTCGCAAAAGGCCTGGCGCGCAATGCCTGGGAGATTGAATAATCCTGAGAGGGGCGGCTTCGCCACCCAGCGGGAGCAAGCTCCCTCGCCACGTTAGATATTCAGGGCTTGCGCAGCGTTTTTTGCCTGAGAATATAAACCGTCACCAGCACCGCACTGGTGAGCATGAACCCCCGCGCCCATGGCAATGGCACCAGGTAGCAGGACAACAGGATGCTGGCCCACATCAGCCCGATGGCATAGACCTTGCCCTTGAGCGGGATGCCGTTGCCGCTGAGGTAGTCGCGGATCCACGGGCCCAGGTGGGGATGCCCTACCAGCCATTGGTAGAAGCGCGGTGAACTGCGAGCGAAGCAGGCCGCGGCCAGCAGCAGGAAGGGAGTAGTGGGCAGGATGGGAATAAAGATGCCGATGACCCCCAGCACCACGCTCAACCAGCCGATGGCCAGTAGAGCGTAACGCAGGATCAGCGGGCGGTTGCCGACGGGCGAGGGCACCCGGTCACTCAGTGGTGGCGAGGCTTGAGGATCGCCGGTTTCTCGTCCGGGGCGTTGCACAGCAGGTACAAGGCGGTGAGGGCTTCGGGGATCTGGACGATCATGTCGTCCATCAGGTTCGCGTCGGCGGCGATGTCGGAAAACTCCGGTTGCTCGTCGAACAGGCCGGAACCGACCATGATCGGCAACAGCATTTCGCTGACTTCCTCTTCGGCGGTTTCGAACCAGGCGGCTTCGCGCAGGAACACGCCTTCCATGAAGCCGATGCACCAGCCGCGCAGCTCCGAATCGTCCGGGTCATCGCCCAGGTCCAGCTCGCACGGCAGCTCGAATTCTTCATCGGAAGCCAGTTGGCGGGCGATGTGGGCCTTGAGGCCAATCAGCGTGGCTTCGATTTCGGCGCGCTGGGCTTCGTCGCTGTAGTGCGGCTCTTCGGCGAACAAGGCGTCGATCCACTCACGCTCCGGCACTGTTTCTGCGCAGATGGACAGGGCGGTCAAGTAGCCATGAGCGGCCACGTAGTCCAGCGCTTCGTCGTGCAGCTCATCGGCGTCGAGGAAGACTTGCAGGCGGGTCAGTTGCTCAGCGAAGGACATTACGGGCTACCTTGGGGAATAAACAATGCGGGAATTCTAGGCCTTCTTGAGCGCCCAGGCCAGCCGCGTGGTGGATTTGCCTTCTCATTGGGGGCTGGGTTGCCCCAATGTCCAGGCGCATACCCCCTGTGGCGAGGGAGCTTGCTCCGCTGGGTGGCGAAGCCGCCCCATAAAACAGGGCCGCTGCGCGCCCCAGCGGGAGCAAGCTCCCTCGCCACAGGTTTGGGTGTTGTCCAACACTCGCCGCTAGCACCTCTTGTCAGCAGCCCCCTTTGCAACGAAGGCCTCGGGTATACTGCCGCGTTTTGCGATGCCCTGCGGCGTCCCGCCGGTTCGAAACGCGCACTTACGATTTGCCGGTGCAGCGTTTGTGATTCTGAACCAGCCTTGCAGGGATGTTTCGGTGATTTTTGGAGTTTCTATGCTCGAACAGGCTCAACGCGTCCTCAAGGACATCTTCGGCTACGACAGTTTCCGTGGCCGCCAGGGTGCCATTATTGAGCGCGTGGCCAACGGTGGCGATGCCTTGGTGCTCATGCCCACCGGCGGCGGCAAATCCTTGTGCTTCCAGGTACCGGCGCTGCTGCGCAACGGCCTGGCGGTGGTGGTTTCGCCGCTGATCGCGCTGATGGACGACCAGGTCGCGACCCTCGAGGAACTGGGTGTCGCCGCCGCGTCGCTGAACTCGACCCTCAGCGCCGAGCAACAGCGAGACCTGGCGACGCGGATCAAGCGCGGCGAAGTGAAGATGTTGTACCTGGCCCCGGAACGCCTGGTGCAGCCACGCATGCTGGCGTTCCTGCAGAGCCTGGAAATCGCCCTGTTCGCCATCGATGAAGCCCACTGCGTGTCCCAGTGGGGTCATGACTTCCGGCGTGAATACCTGCAGTTGGGGCAACTGGCGGAACTGTTCCCCGACGTGCCGCGCATCGCCCTGACCGCCACCGCCGACAAGCGCACCCGCGAGGAAATCGTCGAGCGCCTGCATTTGCAGGATGCCGAGCGGTTCCTGTCGAGTTTCGACCGTCCGAATATTTTCTACCGCATCGTGCCCAAGGAGCAGCCGCGCAAGCAGTTGCTGGCGTTCCTCGCCGAGCGCCGCAGCGATGCCGGCATTGTCTATTGCCTGTCGCGCAAGAAGGTCGACGAAGTGGCGGCGTTCCTGTGTGAACAAGGGTTCCCGGCGTTGCCGTATCACGCCGGCCTGCCCAACGACCTGCGGGCCTACCACCAGAAGCGCTTCCTCAACGAGGAGGGCCTGATCATGGTGGCCACCGTGGCGTTCGGCATGGGCATCGACAAGCCCAACGTGCGTTTTGTCGCGCACCTGGACCTGCCCAAGTCCCTCGAGGCGTATTACCAGGAAACCGGGCGCGCCGGCCGTGACGGCTTGCCAGCCGATGCCTGGATGGCCTACGGCCTGCAAGACGTGGTGATGCTCAAGCAGATGCTGCAGAACTCCGAGGGCGATGAGCGGCACAAGCGCCTGGAGCAGCACAAGCTCGACGCCATGCTCTCGCTGTGCGAGGAAACCCGCTGCCGTCGCCAGACGTTGCTGGCCTATTTCGACGAAGACATGCCCCAGCCGTGCGGGCACTGCGACAACTGTGTCGATGGCGTGGAAACCTGGGACGCCACCGAACCGGCCCGCCAGGCCTTGTCGGCGATTTTCCGCACCGGCCAGCGTTATGGCGTCGGGCACCTGGTGGACGTGTTGCTGGGCAAGGACAACGAGAAGGTCCGCAACTTCGGCCACCAGCACCTGACGGTGTTCGGCGTGGGCAAGGCCCGTACCGAGGGCGAGTGGCGTTCATTGTTCCGGCAACTGGTGGCCCGTGGCCTGGCGGACATCGACCTGGAAGGCTACGGCGGCTTGCGTTTGTCCGAAACCTGCCGGCCCTTGCTCAAGGGCGAGGTCACCCTCGAACTGCGCCGCGACCTCAAGCCGGCAACGGCAGTCAAGAGCAGCAAGAGCCAGGCCAGCCAATTGGTCCGTGGCGAAGAGCGCGAGCAATGGGAAGCCTTGCGCGCCTTGCGGCGCAAGCTGGCCGAGGAACACGGCGTACCGCCGTACGTCATCTTCCCCGACTCCACGCTGCTGGAAATGCTCCGCAGCCAGCCCACTTCCCTGGCGGAAATGGCCCGGGTCAGCGGTGTGGGGGCGCGCAAGCTGGAGCGTTATGGCGAGGCCTTCCTCCAGGTGCTGGGCGGTGAAGCCGAAGCGCCGAAAGCGGTGGCCGATGTGCGCCACGAGCTCATCACCCTGGCTCGGGCCGGCATGACCCCGGTGCAGATCGCCGGGCAATTGCAATGTTCGGAAAAAAACGTCTACACGATGCTGGCCGAGGCGATTGGCAAACAGCAGTTATCCCTGGAGCAGGCCCTGGATCTGCCCGAGGAGCTGATGGGCGAAGTACAGGACGCTTTCCTGGATGGCGAAGGCGAGTTGCCGCCAGTGTCCGAAGTCGCCGCGTTGTTTGTCGGACGGGTGCCTGAAGGTGTGCTGTACTGCGTCAGGGCTGCATTGCAGTCGGAATTTGAAGTCTGATCAGTGAGTTGCGCTCCTTTAACGATTCAGTACAAGGCCAGCCTTGCTTGAATCCAAAGCTCATGCTTAGCTGACTAATAATTAGTTTTTCTCTATTTCAGATCTGATGAGTTTTTTATGCCGTTAACCGATCAACACCGTTTTGGCATGCAGTTGGCGCAGATGTCCCGAGGCTGGCGTGCCGAACTGGACCGTCGCCTGGCCGGGTTGGGCCTGTCCCAGGCGCGCTGGCTGGTGCTGCTGCACTTGGCCCGTTTCGAACAGGCGCCGACCCAGCGCGAATTGGCCCAGAGCGTCGCGGTCGAAGGCCCGACCCTGGCCCGCTTGCTCGACAGCCTGGAAACCCAGGGGCTGGTGCAGCGCCAGGCCGTGGCAGAAGACCGCCGGGCCAAGAAAATCGTGCTCTGCGCACCGGCCCTGCCCTTGATCGAACAGATCGAAACCATTGCCACGCAATTGCGCCGGGAACTGTTCGAAGGTGTCGACGAGGCCGACATGCGCGTCTGCATGCGGGTCCATGGCACGATCCTGGCCAATCTGGAAAAATCCTGAGGTATATCCCTGGCGTCAGACTTTTGAGATTCGCCGGTTAGCGAACTATAACCAGTAGTAAGCGTTCCTAATGAGGGCGTTTATGCCGAGGTTGGTTCTGGTAATCGAAAGGGATGCCCATGCTTGAAAGTTTGCAGTCCACGTTGCGCAGTTGGGTCAACGTGTCGATCGTCGTGGGTGCCCTTGGGTTTCCGGCCTTGGCGTCAGCGCTGGGGCTTGGCGAGATCACGCTCCATTCCGCCCTGAACCAGCCGTTGCGTGCCGATATCGCCCTGGTCGACGTGGCCGGGATCAGTGAAGGTGATCTGTCGGCCAGCCTGGCGAGCCCGGACGATTTCAGTCGTGCGGGCGTGGAACGGGTGTTTTTTCTCAATAATCTGCGTTTTACGCCGTTTTTGCGCGGGGAGCGCAGCTTCATTCGAGTGACCTCCAGCAAACCGGTGGAGGAACCTTTCCTTAATTTCCTGGTGCAGCTTAATCAGCCCAATGGGCGCCTGCTGCGCGAATACACCGTGCTGCTCGACCCTCCGGGCTCACCGGGTATCGTGCCGGAACGTGACGAACCTTCCACGGCTGCGCAGCCTGCGCCGAGCCAGGCCACCCCGGCCATCAAGCCGCCCCCGGCAGTACAGGGCAAGCGCTATACGGTCGTGCAGGGAGACAACCCCTGGATCATTGCCCAGCGCCTGCATGACGCCGGCAGTAACGCGTCGGTCAATGAACTGGTGCAAGGGATCCAGGCCTTGAATCCCGGCAGCGACCGGCTCTCCATCGGTCAACGCCTGTTGTTGCCCGATTCGGCCGTGCTGCCGACATCGGCTGCAACCACCGCTGGCCAGGCTTCTGCCGCGTCCGATGAGCAGTTGGCCGCCAGCGTGCTGCAAAACCAGCAGCAACAAAAGACCATCGAGGAACTGCAAGCGCGGCTCCAGGCCCAGGATGCGGAACTCGCCGGGCAGCGCCAGCAGATCAGCGAATTGCAGGCCCGGCTGGCCGAGACGGCTCCAGCCCCCGTTGCGTCGGCGCAACCGCAACCGGCGGAGCCTGCGTCGGAGCCGGCCCCGGACGTATCCCCCGTTACCGAACCGGTTGCAGAGCCAGAGGGCATCAATTGGACATGGGTGGTCGGGTTGGTAGCCCTGTTGGGGATGTTGGCGCTGTTACTGTTCATTCGACGGCGCCAGCAGCAGGCCGAGCTGGAGCCAATGGCAGAGCGCCCGGAGCCGATGCTGGAGGCGGGCGACGAAAACTTCGACTCAATCCCCGACACGGAGCCCCCCGAGGCGGCGACAACGTTCAATAACGGCGATGCGCCCCTGGGTGATGTGCTGGAGGGCGTCGGGATCTACCTGACCTACGGCCGTTTCACCGAGGCTGCGGGGCTGTTGCGCGCGGCGTTGCTGGCGGAGCCTGAACGCACCGACCTGGGCCTGAAACTGCTGGAGGTCCTGGGCAGGCAGGGCGATGTCATCGGTTTCCAGGCCCAGGAAAATCATTTGCTGGGACAGGGGGTCGATGCCGGGACGCTGGAGGACATTCGTGGGCGTTATCCCAAGGTTGCCGCGATCACCGCACCGATAGTGGCTCCGACAGAACCCCAGGCACCGGCTCCTGAAGTTGAACCTGAGCCTGAACAGGCGCCGCGTGATGAGTTCGAGCTGGACCTGGATGCGCTGTCCATGGAAACCAGTTGGGACCTTGCCGATGATCAGGACACCTCCACCGAAAACAAACCGGTAGCCCCCCTTGCTAACGACCCGACCGAGGGGTTGTCGCTTTCAGGTTTCGACGAACCGGAGCTGCAATGGGAAGCGCCCCTGGAAACCGAGTCGCTGGACGATGCTTTCCTCGATGGTTTTGCCGATGAAGAACAGGCGCTGGAATTTGAGCTTCTGGCCCTCGAACCTGTTTCCCTGGACACCCTGTCCCTCGAACCCCAGCCCCCGGAACATTCGGCCAAGCTGGAACAGGCCCAGAACTGCATCGACGATGGCGACCTGAAGACCGCCGTGACCCTGCTTGAAGAGTTGCTCGAAGAGGGCGACGAACCCCTCAAGGAGACTGCCCGGGTGCTGCTGGCGGGCATTCGTTGAAGTTGTAAATGAATGTCGAGTCAACCGGCCTCTTCGCGTTCAAGCTCGCTCCCACAGGGATCTTGGGTGGAGAGGGATTTCACGTATATCCCGAATCCAGTGTGGGAGCGAGCTTGCTCGCGAAGGCGACTGCACAGCCAACATCACCGGCACAGACCCACCGCTATCGCGAGCAGGCTCGCTCCCACAGGGCTCTTGGGTGGACAGGGATTTCGCGTATATCCCGAATCCAGTGTGGGAGCGAGCTTGCTCGCGAAGGCGGCAGCACAGCCAACCTCACCGGCACAGACCCATCGCTATCGCGAGCAAGCTCCCACAGCGATCTTGGGTAGAAACGGATTTCGCGTATATCCCGAATCCAGTGTGGGAGCGAGCCTGCTCGCGAAGGCGGCAGCACAGCCAACATCACCGGCACAGACCCACCGCTATCGCGAGCAAGCTCGCTCCCACAGGGCTCTTTGGTGGAGAGGGATTTCACGTATATCCCGAATCCAGTGTGGGAGCGAGCTTGCTCGCGATAGCGGCCTGTCAGGCGATCAATCCCACCCAGGCAAGCATCTATCCCCTCAAAACGTCTGCCCCAGGTTCAGGTAAACCGCCTGTTCATCGTCGTCGTTGAACCCATAGCTGAAATTCAGTGGCCCCAGCGGCGTATCGAAACCGAGGAAAATGCTCGCGGCATTGATGTAGCCGCTGTCGAATTCGTTGTCGTTGTTCCAGGCCCGGCCGCGCTCCAACGAGCCACCGATGTACAGCGGGAAGTCCAAGGGCAGGTAGGCCCGCGGTGTGAGGCGGCGGTAATACACGGCACGCATCAGGCTCATGTTCTGTCCGGACACTCCATCTTCGCGAAAGCCCGACAATTGCCGCGCGCCACCGAGCACAAAGCTGGACGTCACCACCTCGGCGGTGTCCAGGGTGCGGCCGTAGCGCCCGCCCAGGATGAAGGTGTCCGGGCCGCTGCTCAGGGCCTTGTCCAGTTTGAACTCCCATTGACGGTAACGTTGGTCGGAGCCCAGCCCCGGTTCGTATTGGCGCCAGCTCAGGCCGATGTCTTCCCCTTCATGGGGAAAATACACACTGTCCAGGGAGTCGAACGAATACTTGAGCTCGTAGAAACCCTCGTTGAAATTCTCGCTGGGCTGGTCGTGGTCGCCGATGCGCACATCGGCCTTGCCCCAGGCCTGGCCGACACCGAAGCGAATTTCACCGCTGTTGCCGATCTGGCGCCCCACGTTCAGCCCGAAGCCATAACGCTCGACGCGATACTGGGCCACCGGATCGTTGTCCAGGATGGACTCCACGTTGCGCGATTCGAATTGCCCGTAGGGTGCGATGAAGTAGCGCGAGCCGACATCCAATGGCTGGTAGAACTCGCTGTACAACTCCTGCTTGTCGCCGATCTGCGCCCGGGTCAGCCATTCGGCACCCAGGCGATTGATGCCGTTGACCCGATAACTGGCCCCCAGGTTGAAAGCGCTGTCGCCGCGCATGTCGTCCGACAGGCTCAGCCCCAGCCGCAGATAATCGGTGCCGGTCCGTCGGCCCCGGGCGCTGATTACCAGCGTACGGTCCTGGCCTTTGTGAACCACGCGGTATTGCACCTGCTCGAAGTAATCCAGACCGTACAGCGTACCCATGTCGGTCTGCAGGCGACCCAGGTCCAGCGGCTCGCCAATCTGCTGGCGAATGTAATAGCGGATCACGTCATCGCCGACTTTCGAGTCGTTCTCCACGCGAATGGCGGTAATGACCGGCGTGCGCTCGCTGGGAGTACGCGCAGCCATGAGTTCGGCGTCGGGTGTCTCGGGCGGGCGTAAAGGGGCCAGGCGTGCGTCGAGTATGCGGGTGGCGCGGTAGCCGGCGTCGATCATTTCCTGGGCACGGCCGAAGTCGGTAGAGCCGAAGCTCGCCAGGGCCGGCTGGATCAGTACGTCGTCTTTTTTCAGGGTCGCCAGTTGCTCTTCAGAGTTGCGCCGGGTCATCAGGGTGGTCGATTGGTTCAGCACATCGACCACCGTGACCAGTTGCTTGCGGGTGCGCAGCGGCGTGCCGATGTCGACCACAATGGCCATGTCCACGCCCATTTCCCGGGCCACATCCAACGGGATGTTATCGGCCATGCCACCGTCCACCAGCAGCCGGCCGTCCAGTTCCACCGGGGCGAACACCGCCGGGATCGACATGCTGGCGCGAATGACCTTGGGCAGGTGGCCTTTGCCGAACACCACCTTTTCGCCGGTGGCGATGTCAGTGGCGACGGCGCGAAACGGGATCGGCAGTTTGTCGAAGTCACGCGTATCGCTGGCATGGGCCAGCAGGCTTTCAAGCAGCAGGGCCAGGTTCTGGCCCTGGATCACCCCCAAGGGCAGGCCGAGGCTGCCGTCGTCACGAAAGCTCAGTTTCTGCTTCACGAGAAAATCCCGGTCATCCTGTTTGCGCCGGAACGGCACGTCCTTGCGCGGCGGCGCGTCGGACAAGGCCTGTTGCCAGTCGATGCCCAGGGCGAGTTTTTCCAGTTCGTCGATCTTGTAGCCCGAGGCGTACAACCCGCCGATCACCGCGCCCATGCTGGTGCCGGCAATGGCATCGATCTTGATGCCTTGCTCTTCCAAGGCCTTGAGCACACCGATGTGGGCCAGTCCCCGCGCCGCGCCGCCGGACAGTACCAGGCCGATTTTCGGCCGCGGTGCTTCGACAGCCTGGACGAAAGGGGGCAACAGCAGCAGAAGCAGGAGGGGCAGGAGGCGGCGCATCGTCAATCTCGGGGCGGGCGATCAAAGGCGGGTATTATAACGACGCCTTAGCACCCAGGAGTCCACCCGCCATGACCGAACACAAACCGGAAGTCGTCATTACCTATTGCACCCAGTGCCAATGGTTGCTGCGCGCCGCCTGGCTGGCCCAGGAACTGCTCAGCACCTTTGGCGATGACCTGGGCAAAGTGTCCCTGGTGCCGGGCACCGGCGGTGTGTTCCACATCAGCTGTGACGGTACGCAGATCTGGGAGCGCAAGGCCGATGGTGGTTTCCCCGAGGCCAAGGTCCTCAAGCAGCGGGTTCGCGACCGGATCGACCCGGAGCGGGACCTGGGCCACAACGATCGGGTTCAGTGAGACGCGGCTTGGGTCTCCACCCGCGGTTTCTTCGAGCCGCCTAGTTGGCTTGAGATCACGATGGCCGTGATGATCACCACGCCGCCCAGCAACATGCGCAACGTCGGGCGCTCGTCGAACAGCCACCAGGCCATGGCGATGCCGTAGACCGGCTCCATGGCGAAGACCACCGCCGCCGTGCGGGCCTTGATCACGGCCAGGCTGGCGACGAACAGGCTGTGGGCCAGGCCGGTGCAAAACACGCCGAGCAAGCCGATCCATAACCAGTCGATGGGACGAACATCGCTCAATTGCGGTGCGGCCACCGGCAGCAGGCACAACCCGACCACCACGTTCTGGCACAGGGCCGCCTGTACCGGCGGCACATGGGCGGAGCCGGCACGGTTGGTCAATGACAACAGGGAGAACAGCAGCCCCGAGGCCACGGCCCAGAGCAAGCCGGTGGTGGCACCGCTGGCCAGGTCGAAGCTCGGCGTGACCAGCACCAGGCCGACGCTAACCAACACCACCAGCCAGATTTCATTGGCGCGAATCCGCTCGCGGAAGATCAGCCCCTCGAGCAATACCGTGAAGGCCGGGAAGCTGGCGAACCCCAGCGTGGCGATCGCCACGCCGGCCACTTTCACCGCGATGAAGAAGCTCACCCAGTGCCCGGCCAGCAACAGGCCGCCCAGCAGCAATCGCCGACTATCCTGGGCCCGCAGTTTCTGCCAGCGGCTGCGGCTGGCGAACCGGGCAAACACCGCCAGGGCCAGCACGGCGAAGACGGCGCGGCCGAACACGATGACCGCCGGCGAGGCCGCGGCGAGTTTGCCAAAGACACCGGTCAGGCCAAACATGAGTGCGCCAATGTGCAGGGCGCCGAGGGCGGTACGAGGTGTCATTTCGATCCTTTCAACAGATAAGCCAAAACCGACGGACAAACATCAATCCCCTGTAGGAGCTGACTGTAGGAGCTGACGAGTGCAACGAGGCTGCGATCTTTCCCCAGACACTTGAGTCGCAAGCGAAAGATCAAATGAATCTCAAGCGAAAGATCAAAAGATCGCAGCCTCGTTGCGCTCGGCAGCTCCTACACAGCTCCTACAGGCATTTAAGCGTTTGGGAGGGGGTGGCGTCTGTCGCGATCCTAGCGATTTTTAGCGCGAACCTAGCGCTGATGCCGCAGCGTGCCCGGCGTGGCGCCGAATTCCCGCAGCACCGCCGCGGCGAAAGCACTCTGGGAGCTGTAGCCGACCTGATGGGCGATCTCGCCGATGGGCAGGTCCGACTCCCGCAACAACGCCACGGCCTGGTGCAAGCGGCGGCTACGGATGTACGCCATTGGGGTTTGCCCGCACTCGGCGATGAAACGCGCATGCAGGCGGGCGCTGGAAAGGCCGGCGACCCGCGCCAGGTCCGCCACTTGCAGCGGGTAGGCCGCGTTCTGGTCGATGTGGGCGTTGAGCGCGGCGTAGGGCAGGCGCCGGCCACCGAGGGTGTCCTGGTGAACACCATTGAGACTCGCCAAGAGCAGCACCGCGCCTTGCTGGGCGATCACCGGATCGTCCACCGGGCTGCCCGCCAGCCAACTGACCAGTTGGCTTTGCCCAGCATCCAGGGGCAAGCGAGCGCTGTCGTCGAGCAAGCGGCGGCTGGCGTCGGCGTGATCCCCCAGGCATTGCCCGACCCAGTCGTCACTGGGCACATCCAGTACCAGGCAGCGGCTGCCGTGGGGGCTGCCACAGCCATGATGGGCGCCGGCAGGTACCACCACGAAACTTTGTTGCACCACTTGGCTGCCACGACCTTCGACCTCGAAGTCCAGCGCGCCGGACAACCCGAACACCAGCTGCGCGTGGTCGTGGCTGTGGGCGATTAAGTTGTGGCTGTAGTGGCGTAGCGTGAGGATCGGTCGCATCGCGGTCTCCCGTGTCAGGCCGCCAGCATACACCGAGGGGCAACGCCCGGCTCTGTCATGCAATGGACTTGTGTTTGTCATAGGCCATTAACCGCTGGGGTGCACAGTGGCGAAAACGATCAGAGGGTTGCCCAATGACCAGCGCCGAGCTCGCCAAACCCAGCCGCAAGCAGCGTGTACGCACCCTGTGGATCTCCGATGTGCACCTGGGCACCCGGGACTGCCAGGCCGAGCACCTGTCGCAGTTTCTCAAGGGCTACCACGCCGACAAGATCTACCTGGTGGGGGACATCATCGACGGCTGGAAGCTGCGCGGTGGCATGTATTGGCCCCAGGCCCACACCAACGTCATCCGCCGCTTGCTGACCATGAGCAAGCGCGGTACCGAAGTGATCTACGTCACTGGCAACCATGACGAATTCCTGCGGCGCTATTCGAAGCTGATCCTGGGCAATATCCAGTTGGTGGACGAAGCGGTGCACGTCACCGCCGATGGCCGGCACCTGCTGGTGATCCATGGCGACCAGTTCGATGTCATCACCCGTTATCACCGTTGGCTGGCGTTCCTCGGGGACTCGGCCTACGAATTCACCCTCACGCTGAACCGTTGGCTCAACCACTGGCGGGCCCGTTATGGCTACGGTTACTGGTCGCTGTCGGCGTACCTCAAGCACAAGGTGAAGACTGCGGTCAGCTTCATCAGCGATTTCGAAGAGGCCATCGCCCACGAGTGCGTGAAGCGCGAATTGCATGGCGTGGTCTGTGGGCATATCCACCATGCCGAGATGCGGATGGTGGGGGAGGTGGAATACCTCAACTGTGGCGATTGGGTCGAATCCTGCACGGCGCTGATCGAGCATTGGGATGGAACGATCGAGTTGTATCGGTTGGCGGACGCCCAGGCGCGGGAGGCGTTGATCAAGGCTGAGTTGAAAGTGACTGAGCCTGCCTAGGCCGGCCTGCCTGTTTCGCAAGCCCACATAGTGTTTTTGTGGCGAGGGAGCTTGCTCCCGCTGGCTGCGCAGCAGCCCTGGAAAAGAGGGGCGCTTCGCGCCCAGCGGGAGCAAGCTCCCTCGCCACGGGTTTTCCTGCGTCCGTTGGATTCAGGCTTGCTCCGCCATCGCCGCCTTGTAGATCGATTGCTTCGGCGCGGCAAACAGCCTTTCCAGCATCGGCTCAAAGAAGCTCAACGGCAGTGTGTGGTACTCGGGATCGAACGCCGCTGCGTCGTATTTCGCACAGAAATCAATGGTCGCCTGGTACTGCGGATGTTCGAAAAACTGCTCGCGCAGGTGCCGGTCCATGCCCAGGTGATGGAAGAAGTAATAGCCCTGGAAAATCCCGTGCTTCTCCACCATCCACAAGTTTTCGGCGCTGACGAAGGGCTTGAGGATCGCCGCGGCGATGTCCGGGTGGTTATAGGTGCCGAGGGTGTCGCCGATGTCGTGGAGCAGGGCGCAGACCACGTATTCTTCATCGCGCCCGTCACGGTAGGCACGGGTGGCGGTTTGCAGCGAGTGGGTCAGGCGATCCACCGGGAACCCGCCGAAATCGCCGTCCAGCAGTTTTAAGTGAGTCAGGATCCGGCCCGGCAATTGCCGGGCGTAGGCGCTGAAGTCGGCCGCGATGATCGCCCAATCTTGCGCAGTGCCGTCCTGCATGTGGGTGAAGCGTGCGTGGTTGCTCATCGACACTCCTTATCAGAACGCGACCTTGCCCAGCAGCATGTCGCGGTACATGACGAAATCACCGAATAGGCTGTAGAGCGGATGCTGGAAGGTGGCGGGACGGTTCTTTTCGAAGAAGAAGTGCCCGACCCAGGCGAAGCCGTAGCCGGCCACCGGCAGGGCGAGCCACAGCCACCCGCTACTTGCGACGAGGGCCATGACGAAAATCACGATGACCAGGGAGGTGCCGATGAAATGCAATCGTCGGCAGGTGCTGTTGCTGTGTTCGCTGAGGTAATACGGGTAGAACTCAGCGAAGGTATTGAATCGTTTGGCGTTTTCCACGACGGCTGACTCTGTGGTTATTGTTTTGATATTTAAGTCTAGAGCTATCAATTACAACGGCCAGTGACAATCAGCGCCACTTTAGTATCCTTCGCAAATCCAGCCGTACCCTGCGGCTCGTCATGCAAGTAAAACGTCATGAGCGAACGAACCACTTCTTCAAGCTGGGCGATGGGGATTGTCAAGGCGTTGGAAATGGACGGCCTGGATTGTCGGGCGCTGTTCAATCAATTGGGGCTGGATTTCGATGCGCTGGACGATCCGGATGCACGGTTCCCCCAGGACTCGATGACGCGGCTCTGGCAACGGGCGGTGGAGTTGTCGGGCAACCCGGCCATCGGTTTGAACATGGGCAAGGTGGTGCGCCCGGCCTCGTTCCATGTGGCGGGCTACGCCTTGATGTCCAGTCGCACCCTGGTGGAGGGTTTCCAACGGCTGGTGCGGTACCAGCGGATCATCGCCGAAAGCGCCGACTTGAGTTTTCGTCCGTTGGAAGGCGGTTATGGGCTGATCCTGACCGTTCATGGCGACCATCTGCCCCCGACCCGCCAAAGCGCCGAAGCGTCCCTGGCCTGTGCGCTGGCCCTGTGCAGCTGGTTGACCGGGCGCACCCTGCATCCGGTGAAGGTGCTGTTCCAGGGTGCCGAACCCTCGGACCCGGCGCCTTATCACCGAGCTTTTCACGCGCCGTTGGTGTTCGGCGCTCCCTATGACGCGCTGATCTTCGAACGGGCCGACATGGAGGCGCCGCTGCCGACGGCCAATGAAGCCATGGCGCAGCTTCACGATCGGTTTGCCGGGGAATACCTCGCGCGTTTCTCGGAAAGCCGCGTGACCCACAAGGCACGACAAGTCTTGTGTCGGTTGTTGCCCCAGGGGGAACCCAAGCGAGACGTGGTGGCGCAGACGCTGCACCTGTCCCAGCGCACCTTGCAGCGGCGCTTGCAGGAAGAGGGCACCAGTTTCCAGAGCCTGCTCGAAGACACCCGCCGCGAGCTGGCCGAGCAGTACCTGGCACAGCCGGGCATGACGCTGCTGGAAATCGCCTACCTGTTGGGATTTGCCGACCCGAGCAATTTTTTCCGGGCCTTTCGCCGCTGGTTCGACACCACGCCCGGCGAATACCGGGCGCGATTGGCGAGCCAGCCTGAACCGGTCAGTGACGCCAGAACGCCGGGATACACAGCACGAACACGGTGATGATCTCCAGCCGGCCCAGCAGCATGCCCCCCGACAGAATCCACTTGGCGGCGTCCGGCAGCGGTGCGAAGTTGCCGGCCGGCCCGATGGTTTCCCCCAGCCCCGGGCCGACGCCGGACACGGTACTGGCCGCACCGGTCAACGCCGTCATCCATTCCACGCCCAACAGCGACAGCAGCAGGGCGATCACGCAGATCGTGATGGCGAAGAAGAACGAGAACGTCAGGATCGAGCGGACGATTTCCTCGTCAAGGCGATGACCGTTGTATTTTTGCTTGATCACCGCACGGGGATGGATCAGTTGATTAAGGTTGGCCCGCAGCAGGATGTAGGCGACCTGGAAGCGAAAGATCTTGATCCCGCCGGCCGTCGAACCCGAGCAACCGCCGACGAACCCCAGGTAGAAGAACAGCATCAGCGAGAAATTGCCCCACAGGCTGTAGTCGCCCAGGGCGAAGCCGGTGGTGGTAACGATGGACGTCACGTTCAGCGCCACGTGCCGCAGGGCGTCCAGCCAATGCAGGTCGGTGGTCGCCCAATACCAGGTGCCGAGCACCAGCCAGGTCACCAGCAGCACGCCAATGAGCCCCTGGACCTGCTGGTCCTTGATCAACGCCCGGCGATTGCCCCGCAACATCGAGACGTACAGGGCAAACGGCAGGCTGCCGAGGATCATGATGACGATGGCGACCCAGTGCACCGCCGGCTGGGTCCACTTGGCCAGGGACAGGTCCGAGGTGGAGAAGCCGCCGGTGGAAATCGCCGACATCGAATGGTTGATGGCATCGAACAGGCTCATCCCGGCCCACCAGAGCGCCAGGGTGCCAAGAATGGTGATGCCCACGTAGGCCGCCACGATCAACCGCGCCACCATGTGGGAGCGGGGCATGACTTTTTCCGAGCGGTCCGATGACTCGGTCTGGAACAGCCGCATGCCACCGATGCGCAGCAGGGGCAGGATCGCCACCGCCATGCCGATGAAGCCGATACCGCCGAGCCAGTGCAGCAGCGAGCGCCACATCAGGATGCCCGGCGACATATTGTCCAGGCCGCTCAGGACGGTGGCGCCGGTGGCGGTGATGCCCGACATGCTTTCGAAGAACGAATCCGTATAGCTGATGTGCTGGGTCAGCAGGAACGGCAGCGCAGCGAAGATACACACCACCAGCCAGCTGCTGACGGTCAGCAGGTACATGTCCCGCGGCCGCAGGTGGATGTGCTCCGGGCGCCCTGGAAGCACCAGCGCCAGGCCGGCGAGGAACGTGATCATGCTCGACCAGAGGAACGACGGCAGGTCGCCAGTGCGCTCGAAGATCATCAGCGTGACCATGGGCACGACCATGAAGATCGCCAGGGTGATCAGGAAGATGCCGATGATGAAACCGATGATTCGCAGGGTCGGCAACGCCATGAAGTCCGCTCAGGCTGAAAGGGAAGGGCGCCATTCTACCTGCGGCCAGCGTCCTGTAAACCGGCACTCGGCGGCGCCTGGCTGCCTGGCCACGGAATTTGCGCTAACGGACTCGCCGCACAGCCACTAGAATAGCTGGACATTTTTTCAGGAGGTGGCCGATGCAGGCTCTCGACGCTTTGCTCAACCGTGTTTCCGTCCCGCGCCTGGTGGAGCCGGCACCCACGCCGGAACAGCGCGAGCTCATGTTCGCCGCAGCCATGCGGGCACCGGATCACGGCCAGTTGCGGCCATGGCGCTTCCTGACGGTGGAGGGGCAGGCGCGGCATCGCATGGGCGAACTGCTGGCCGAAGCGGCAAAGTTCAATGACCCGCTGGTGCCCGAAGCCGTCGTGGAAAAGGCCCTCAACGGCCCATTGCGCGCGCCTCTGGTCGTGGTGGTGATCGCCCGTTTGCAGGACCATTTCAAGATCCCGAAATCCGAGCAACTGCTGGCGGCTGGCTGCGCGGCCCATGGCATCCTGCTGGCCGCGTATGCCCAGGGGGTTGGTGGCGTGTGGCGCACCGGCGAACTGGCGTACTCGCCACATGTGGCCCGGGGGCTTGGCCTTGAAGATGGGGAAGAAGTGATCGGTTTCCTCTACCTGGGCACGCCGCAGAAAGAGGCGCGTACCGCACCGCAGGAAGATGTGGGGCAGTTTGTCCGGGAGTGGACGGGCCAATAACGGCTCAAGGGCCGGCGGATGACTTGAGGCTGGTTTGATCCACCGTGGCGAGGGAGCTTGCTCCCGTTGGGCTGTGTAGGAGCTGTCGAGTGCAACGAGGCTGCGATCTTGTCCCAGACAGTTGAGTCTCAAGCGAAAGATCAAGATCAAAAGATCGCAGGCTTCGCCAGCGCCTACAGAGCCGAGCGGGAGCAAGCTCCCTCGCCACACAATCAACAGCCTACGGTGGTGTTATCTGCACGCGTCGGCAATCGCCTCGGCCAGCGAGTCCAGGCGCGTGGCATCGATACCGGCCACGTTGGCCCGGCCGGTGCCGACCATGTAGACGCTGTGGCGTTCGCGCAGGTGCTTGACCTGTTCCGGCGTCAGGCCGGTGTAGGAAAACATCCCGCGTTGCACGCCGATATGGGCGAAGCGCTCCCGCAGACCATGGGGTTCGAGAGCTTCCAGCAAACCGCTGCGCAATTGCGCGATGCGCAGGCGCATGGCCTGGACTTCATCGGCCCACAGGCTTTTGAGTTCCGGGTTGCCGAGGATGGTCGCCACCACGGCTGCGCCATGGTCTGGTGGCGTCGACCACAGGTTCCGGGCGATGTTTGCCAATTGGCTGCGGATATCGATCAGTTTTTCGCCGTCCCGGGCGCAGACGATCAACGCACCCGTACGGTCGCGGTACAGGCCGAAGTTCTTCGAACAGGAGCTGGTGATCAGCACTTCGGGTAACGCTTGGGCAAATAGCCGGACCGCCCAGGCGTCCTGTTCCAAGCCATCGCCGAAGCCCTGGTAGGCGAAGTCGATCAGTGGCAGCAGGTCGCGGCTGCGCACCACTTCCAGCAGCTGCTGCCATTGCCCATGGGACAGGTCGAACCCGGTGGGGTTGTGGCAGCAGGCATGCAGCAAGACCACATCGCCTTTGGGCGCCTGGTTCAGGGTTGCCAGCATCGCCTCGAAATCCAAGCGGTTATCGGCGCCCACATAAGGGTAATGACTGACCTTGACCCCGGCCGTGGCGAAAATGGTCTCGTGGATCGGCCAGGTCGGGTTGCTCAGCCAGACACCACGGCCCGGCAGGCACTGGGCGATGAAGTCGGCGCTCAGGCGCAGGGCACCGGTGCCGCCGGGTGTCTGGGTGGCGCCGGCGCGCTTTGCGCTGATCAGCGACGAGTCGGCGCCCAGCACCAGCTCATTGATCAACTGGCCGAACGCGGCGTCGCCATGGCCGCCGATGTAGGTCTTGGTGACCTGGCGATCCACCAGTCGCTGCTCGGCCTGTTTCACCGATTGAAGGATCGGCGTCAGGCCTTGGGCATCCTTATAGACGCCCACGCCCAGGTCGAACTTGCTCGGGTTGCTATCCGCCCCGTAGGCCTCCATCAGGCCGAGGATCGGGTCGCCGGGTACCCGGCCGATGGCGTCGAAATGCATTACTTGCGGCCCTCGGCGGTCTTGGCCACGTCATCGGTGCGAGCGGCCATGATGAAGTCGTTGCGGTGCAGGCCCTTGATGGAGTGGCTCCACCAGGTCACGGTGACTTTGCCCCACTCGGTGAGCAGGCCTGGATGGTGGCCTTCGGCCTCGGAGATCTCGCCAACGGCGTTGGTGAACGCCAGGGCGTGCTTGAAGTTCTTGAACAGGAAAACTTTTTCCAACTGCATGACGCCGTCGCGCACTTCGATGTTCCAGTCCGGGATCTGTTTGATCAACACCGGCAATTCTTCGTCGCTGACTTGCGGGGCATCGGCGCGGCAGGCTTCGCAGTGGGCTTGGTTCAGAGTGTTCATGGTGTGTTCCTGGATCGAATATTTGAAAAACGTCGATGCACCCACGCTAAAGCAAAGCCGCGTCGTGCAACAGACTCAATTGGGATTAAAAGACGCGGCTCACGCCGCTTTGGGCGGAAATTTCGGAGCGTGCAAGCCCAGTTCCCGACCGCGCTTGACCATGCCCATGATGTCTTCGTGGGCCAGGTCGAACAGACGCTTGAGCTCGGGCAACACGAAATACACCGGTTGCAGGATGTCGATGCGATACGGCGTGCGCATGGCTTCCAACGGATCGAAGGCCTGGTGCTCGGGCTCGTCGGACAGGCAGTACACGGTTTCCTTGGGCGACGAGAGGATGCCGCCGCCGTAGATGCGCCGGCCCTGCGGGGTCTGCACCAGGCCGAACTCGATGGTCATCCAATACAGGCGCGCCAGGTAGACGCGTTCTTCCTTGGAAGCCTGTAGGCCGAGTTTGCCGTAGGTGTGGGTAAATTCGGCAAACCAAGGGTTGGTCAGCAACGGGCAGTGGCCAAAGATCTCGTGGAAAATGTCCGGCTCTTGCAGGTAATCCAGTTCTTCACGGGTACGAATGAAGGTCGCCACCGGAAACTGCTTGCTGGCGAGCAATTCGAAGAAGGTCTGGAAAGGGATCAGCGCCGGCACGCGGGCGACTTGCCAGCCCGTGGTCTCGCCCAGCACTTTGTTGACTTCGTCCAGTTGCGGGATGCGGTCGTGGGGCAGGCCCAGCTTGTCGATGCCGTCCAGGTATTCCTGGCACGCACGGCCTTCGATGACTTTGAGCTGGCGGGTGATCAGCGTGTTCCACACCGCGTGTTCTTCAGCGGTGTAGTGGATAAAACCTTGCGCATCGGGCTCGCGGGCCACGTATTGCGTCTGCTTCATGCTGCTCTCCTGCTGATTTCCCTCAGGGGGGAAGGTGCGTTTGTTGTTATGTCGAGCGATGCATTAGAGATAACCCGAAGCAGCGGTGTGTGCATCGGCTTGGCGAGGATGGATTGGGCGAACGACGGGTTGAATCGTAAAGTTTTCGTTACGATTTGGCGGGCGGTACGATCTTTCCGGGATTTTCAGGTGGGAAACGGCCTACATCTGTCACATAATCTTGACGATTATTTGCGTTGCCACGCCGAAAACCTCTGTGGCGAGGGAGCTTGCTCCCGCTGGGGCGCGAAGCGGCCCCTGTTTTGGGTCTGCTGCGCAGCCCAGCGGGAGCAAGCTCCCTCGCCACAGAGGGGCTGGAATGGCGCGTTTTTCTATCTCATATGCACCTGGGCCCTTTCATGCGCATCAAAGTCCATTGCCAGAATCGCATCGGCATCCTCCGGGACATCCTCAACCTGTTGGTGGAGTACGGCATCAACGTCGCCCGGGGCGAGGTCGGTGGTGAGCACGGCAATGCGATCTACTTGCACTGCCCGAACCTGATCAACATCCAGTTCCAGGCGTTGCGTCCGAAATTCGAAGGCATCGCCGGGGTGTTTGGCGTCAAGCGTGTAGGGCTGATGCCCAGCGAGCGTCGGCACATGGAGCTCAACGCCTTGCTCGGCGCCCTGGAGTTTCCAGTGCTGTCCATCGACATGGGCGGCTCCATCGTCGCGGCCAACCGGGCGGCGGCGCAGTTGCTCGGGGTACGGGTCGACGAGGTGCCGGGGATTCCCTTGTCACGCTACGCCGAGGATTTCGACTTGCCGGAACTGGTGCGCGCCAACCAGTCACGCATCAACGGTCTGAGGGTCAAGGTCAAGGGCGATGTGTTCCTGGCCGACATCGCGCCACTGCAATCGGAGCACGACGACAGCGAAGCCATGGCCGGTGCGGTGTTGACGTTGCATCGGGCCGACCGGGTGGGTGAACGGATCTATAACGTGCGCAAGCAGGAGCTGCGCGGCTTCGACAGTATTTTCCAGAGCTCGAAGGTGATGGCGGCGGTGGTCCGTGAGGCCCGGCGCATGGCACCGCTGGACGCGCCGCTATTAATTGAGGGCGAAACCGGCACGGGCAAGGAACTGCTGGCCCGGGCTTGTCACCTGGCCAGCCCGCGCGGGCAATCACCCTTGATGGCACTCAACTGCGCCGGGCTGCCCGAGTCGATGGCCGAGACCGAGCTGTTCGGCTACGGCCCCGGTGCATTTGAAGGGGCAAGGGCCGAAGGCAAGCTCGGACTGCTGGAACTGACCGCTGGAGGAACGCTGTTCCTCGACGGGGTCGGGGAGATGAGTCCGCGGCTGCAAGTGAAACTGCTGCGCTTTTTGCAGGACGGTTGCTTCCGGCGTGTCGGCAGCGATGAAGAGGTGTACCTGGACGTCAGGGTGATCTGCGCGACCCAGGTGGACTTGTCCGAACTCTGCGCCCGGGGCGAATTCCGTCAGGATTTGTACCACCGCTTGAATGTGCTTTCGCTGCACATCCCACCCCTGCGCGAATGCCTCGATGGCCTGGAGCCACTGGTGGAGCATTTCCTCGACCAGGCCAGCCGCCAGATCGGCTGTGCGCTGCCCAAGCTGGCGCCGGCGGCCATGGACCGCCTCAGTCATTACCATTGGCCGGGCAACGTCCGGCAGTTGGAAAACGTGCTGTTCCAGGCGGTTTCCCTGTGCGACGGCGGAAAGGTGAAAGCCGAGCACATCCGCCTGCCGGACTACGGCGTGCGCCAGCCCCTTGGCGATTTCTCCCTTGAGGGGGGCTTGGACGAGATCGTTGGGCGTTTCGAGAAAGCGGTGCTGGAGCGCTTGTATTCCGAACATCCCAGCAGCCGGCAACTGGGCAAGCGACTGGGGGTTTCCCATACGACCATTGCCAATAAGTTGCGTGAGTATGAAGTGGGCAAGACGGAGCCTTAGCGGGGGGGCGTTTTTTCCCTGGTATGGGATTTGCTAGATCGTGGCTGTCCCCCGCTTATTCGGAGTAGGTGGCGACTTTTTGACAGGGCTGAGGCCCGGTTTCGGCTGCGTACAATGAGGCTCAGGATGCAAAAAAAAATAGCTGTGGTGCAGTCGAACTACATCCCTTGGAAGGGCTATTTCGATCTGATCCGCAGCGTCGATGCGTTCGTCCTGTTTGACGATGTCCAGTACACCCGGAGGGACTGGCGCAACCGCAACAAGATCAAGACCGCCCAAGGTGAGCATTGGCTGAGTATTCCGGTCAAGAACAAGGGCCGTCTCGAACAATTGATCAACGAAGTCCAGGTGACCAGCCCGGATTGGGCCGCGGCGCATTGGAAGACCATTGAGCGGAGTTATCGGCGCGCCCCGTGCTTCGCTCAAATGGAGGCGCCGATTCGTGCGCTCTACGAGCAGGCTGCCGACCTCACCGATCTGACTCGCATCAACCACTTGTTCATCGCCGGCTTATGCCCCCTGCTGGGCATCCATACGCCGCTCCACCGTTCCGAAGAATTGGGGCGCGCAGAGGGCAAGAATGAACGCCTGATCCATCTCTGCCAGGCCCTCGGGGCCAACGAGTACCTTTCTGGACCCGCGGCCAGTCACTACCTCGACGAAGCGGCGTTCGCCGCCAAGGGGATCGCGGTGTCGTACATGAGCTATGCCGGCTATCCCGAGTATCCGCAGCTATACGGCGAGTTCCAGCATGCGCTCAGCGTCATCGACCTGTTGTTCAATACCGGCGCGGATGCATCGGCTTTTCTGGAGAAAGGGGCTGTCTGAGCGGGCCTTGCCAGTGACACCCTTTTTGACTTGATTCTGGAGATTTCACCCGATGTCGAACCTTGCGCAGCTGGACGCTCATTTGCTCGAACAGGCGTTGGCGCGTCTACGGCTGATGTATGCCAAACCCGAGCATCCCTACTACATCCTGGCGCCTGCTTACCGTGAATCCTCGTCGGGCGTCGTCTCGCTGCACTACCTCTGCCATATGCTCAACCTCAGTGGCCGTGAGGCCTACATCTGCAGCACCGAAGTGGTCAATCCAGATCTCAAGACGCCCTTGATCAGTTCTGCGATCAAGCAGCGCCATAGGGCGGCGGGCAAGGTGCCGATCGCGGTTTATCCCGAGGTATTCCCTGGCAATCCACTCAACTGTCCGGTCGTGGCGCGTTTTCTCCTGAATTTCGAGGGGTTCCTCACTGGGAAAAGCATGGACGCCGCGCCCACCGATTTGTTTTTCTATTACGCCGCCCGGCTCGCTGAGCACCGTGGCGACCCTGACGGTGACCTGTTGTGCCTGCCGGCGATCGATATCGAAATGTTCTCGACGGTGGGCGCCGGCACCGTGCGTAAGGGCAGCTATCTCTACCAGAACCGTCACCCCTTGGGTCAGATCGACTACTCGCTACTGCCAGCGGATGTCCGCCTGCTGAGCATGGCCAACCCCTTGGCCCTGCCTGAGCTGGCCGAGCTGCTGCGCAATGCCGAGGTGATGTACAGCTACGAGTGGTCGATGACCTGCGTCATGGCCGTGCTGTGCGGATGTCCGGTGATATTCATTCCAGGACATGGCGTCGACCAGCCACTGCTCGATAACAGTTTTTTCGGCAGCGTCGGTTTTGCCATGCTCGACCAGCCGGACCCGTTGGAACATGCCCGGGCAAGCCTCGGCGACGCCTTGCCCCGTTATGTTGAGCGCACGGCGGCTTTCTGGCAGCAGCTGGACGTGTTTATTGCAAAAACCCAGGCGACTGCCGCTCGTGAGGCGGTCGGCAACCGTCTGGGGGCGCTCGACTGGTTGCGCCAACGCTATCCGGCGGCGCAGCCATTGCGTCTGATCAATGAACGGTTGGCAAGCGCGGCGGCGCCGAGCTTCACTGTCCTGGTCCGCGATGACAGCAATCCGTTGGCGCTGGCTCACACCCTGGACAGCCTGGATCGACAGTTGTACCAGCGTATCCATGTATGCGTGATGGGTGACGCTGACCCGGGGCGAACCAACGTTCAATGGTTGGCGTGTGATCCGAAGCAACCTGCGGCAGCGATCAATGGCCTGGTCGAGAGCACCCAGACCGACTGGTTCCTGCTGGTCGAGGCGGGGGAGGAGTTTACCGCCGCGGGGCTGCTGATGGCGGCGCTGAATCTGCTCGATGCGCCAGACAGTTGCCTGGCGGTGTACGCCGACGAGGCGCTGCGGGTGGGCGGGGTGGCGAATCTTTCGTTGCGGCCTGACCTGAATCTGGATTTGCTCTTGGCGTTTCCGACCAGTCTTTCCCGTCACTGGATGTACCGTCGGGAGGCGCTAGTGCGCTTGAGCGGTTTTGATAGTGGCTGCAGCGGCGCCTTCGAGTTGGCCTACCAACTGCGCCTGATCGGCGAGCAAGGGATGGCGAGCATTGGTCATGTCAGCGAGCCCCTGCTGATCGCCAACGAAGTGCGGCAGTCGGAATGTGCCGATGAGCGCTCGGTCATTGACGCGCACCTGCACGGACGTGGCTATGGTCAGGCGCGAGCGATTGCCCTTGAAAAGGAGCCGGGCCGCTATCGTATCGATTACGGTCACGAGCGACTGGCCTCGGTCAGTATTCTGATTTACCTCGAAGGACAGTTGACCAATTTCCAGCGTTGCCTGGAAAGCCTGCTGATGCGGACAGACGCCGTGGACTTCGAGGTCTTGCTGATCGAGCCGGGCAACGACGACCCCGCGTTGCTGGAGTGGCTGGGGCTGGTCGAGCAAATGGGCGAAGGCCGTTTCCAAGTATTGCGTTTCCTGCCGGGGCAGTCGCGTGCGGCGATGTGCAATGCGGCGGCGCAGGAGGCGCGCGGTGAATATCTGCTCTGGCTCGACGCGCAAACCGCTGTGCTTGAGCCGGGTTGGCTGCACGTGTTGCTCAATCACGCCCAGCGCCCGGAAGTCGGTGCCGTGGGCGGCACGTTGCAGGATAGCCAGGGCCGGATACGCCAGGCGAGCCTCGTGTTGGGGCTGGGCGGGGTTGTCGGTCGGGCCTTTGAGGGCTTGTCAGCCCAGGCATCGGAGGGCATGGGCCGGTCCGGGCTTGAGCAGAACTGCTCCGCAGTGGGCGGTGAATGCCTGATGCTGCGTCGTGCGCTGTTCCTTGAAGCCGATGGCTTCGATACCGATCCACTCCTGGCCCCATGGACCCATGTCGACCTGTGTCTGAAGTTGCAGCAGGCGGGTTACCTGAACGTCTGGACCCCTTACGCACGTCTGTTGATGGACGCTGTGTCAGATCCCCAGGCAACTAGCGGGCAGGAGGATGCCTTCTACGCGCGTTGGTTGCCGCAATTGGCCCGCGACCCGGCCTACAACCCCAACTTTTCGCTGCGCGTCGGCGAGGGTTTTGTCCGGGAAAATACCGATCTGTGCTGGTATCCGCTGCAAGGCAGTGTGCCGAGGGTGTTGGTTTGCGTCACTGAACAGCAGGCGGGGGCCTATTCGCGGCTGGTTCAGCCATTCAGCACCTTGCTGGAAGCGGGGCAGGTCGAAGGTGCAGCTGTTTCGAGTTTGCTGTCGCTGGTGGAGGTCGAGCGCCTGGCGCCGACAACCGTGGTATTGCAGCGCCCTCTGGATGACGCCGGGCTACTGGCTCTGAGCCGCCTTAGAGCGTTTTCCAAGGCGTTCACGGTCTACGACTTGGACGGTTATTTGCCGCAGATGGAGTTGAAGGGCGATTACGCTGCCGATGAGCTGCTGGAGCGCCTGCGGTTCGGCATGCTGCAGGTCGATCGGGTGCTGGTCCCCACGCCGGCGCTGGCCGAACTGTTGCAAGGTCAACATGACGACATCCGCGTGCTGGAAACCCTGCTGCCGGCCGCCTGGGGTCGTGTGCAAAGCAAGCGACGCATCGGGGCCAAGCCGCGCCTGGGCTGGCTGGGCGGCAAGGATACTCATCTGCTGGCCGAGGTATTGCCCGCGTTCGCTGGCGAAGTCGATTGGGTGGTGCTGGGCGACTGCCCCGCGGCACTGCAGCCTTATTTGAAGGAGCTGCACCCAGCTGTCGCGCAGCAGCAATTGGCGGGGGCCATGGCAGCCTTGAATCTGGATCTGGCTCTGGTGCCCATGGCTGAAACCCTGGGCAATGCCTGCTCCGGTGACCTGCGTGTCTTGCAGCATGCCGCGTGCGGTCATCCGGTCATTTGCAGCCGGGTGCCGGGTTTTGTCGGTGGTGAGGTATTACCGCTGTCACGGGTGAATAACGAGGCGCAAGACTGGATCCGAACGATTCGCTTGCACCTGGAAGACCGTGAAGCTTCCGCGACGCTGGGGGACACCTTGCAGTCGACGGTGCGGGCGCAGTGGCTGCTCGAAGGCGAGCGCCTGGACGCCTGGCGGCGGGCATGGTTGGCCGATTGATCCCTACTAATATGATGTGACCTTGGTCGCTCAGCGGAGAACATGTGACATGAGCAACGATCTCGATACCTTCATCGCCGCCTATAGCGACAGCTTTGGCTATGCGTATGACAACAACATCATGCTCAACTGGTATCCCCAGCGCATCATGGCGCTGTGCACCCAGGCGCAGAGCCTGCTGGAACTCGGTGTTGGTCATGGTTTCAGCACCCACCGCTTCTCGCAGTTCTTTGGCGAACACACGGTCATCGATGGTTCCGCATCGGTGATTGCCCAGTTCAAGGCCCGATACCCGGACAGTGCGGCCGAGATCGTTGAAAGTTATTTTGAGACATTCGACACCGACAAGCGTTTCGATCTCATCGTGATGGGTTTTATTCTTGAGCATGTCGAGGATCCACAGACCGTGCTGCAACGGTTCAAGCGTTTTCTGGCCCCTGGTGGTCGTTGCTTCGTGGCGGTTCCCAACGGCGAGTCCCTGCATCGGCGATTCGGTCATGCGGCCGGGCTGCTTGACGACATGGCGGCACTGGGCGGCGCGGATCTTGAGCTGGGTCATGTACGCAGCTACTCGCTACAGACCCTGACCGCGGAACTCGAAGCCGCCGGGCTCCAGGTGGTGCGCAAGGAGGGCATATTTCTCAAACCCTTAACCACCGGGCAATTGAAATCGCTGAACTTGAGTGCGGACATCATCCAGGCCATGTGTACTGTGGGCATCGATTATCCAGAACTGTGCTGTGCAATGATGCTGGAAGCGACAGTCGCGCCGTCATGAAGAGCCTGGTCATAGGGAGTACTTCGGTCATTGGCAAGGCGGTCGCCCGGGCGCTATCGCGCTATGGCCCAGTCAAATTGGCGGGACGCCGGGACGCCGATGTTGCCTTTGACTTGAATAGCCCGCAACCCAGCGCCTGCGACGAGCGCTTCGACGTGGTCGTGCTGGCCGCGGCCGATTTCGGCGGCGGCCAGCCGGATGACCTGATTCGCGCCGAACAGGTCAACAGTGTCGGTGCATTGGCTGCCTGTCGCCTGGCCGAACAATGCGGGGCGCGGCATTTCATTCTGCTGTCGTCGCGTTGGGCCAGCCATCAGGCGACGGATCCCTACTTCGGCATCTACTCGCTTTCCAAGCGCCATGCCGAAGAAGTGGCGAGCCTGTATTGCCAGGAACGGGGCATGGCGTTGAGCGTCCTGCGCATCAGTCAGGTCTACGACAGCGGGGAGCAGTGCAGGACTCACCAACCGCTGTTATACGTCATCGCCGACAAGGCGCAGGCGGGGCAGACTGTCGAGCTCTATGGCAGCAACGACCCCCGGCGCAACTACCTGCACTTGAGTGATCTTGCCGAGGTCTGCGCGCGGCTGGCGGAACAGGGCATCACTGGTTTGTACAACTGCGGCCATCCCGAATCTCCTCGTCTATCCGAAATTGCCCAGGCCGCCTTCGAGGCGTTTGGCAAACCGTCGGACGTCCGCTTCCTGCCGGAAAAAAACGATATTCCCGATCTGCCTTCCTTTGACTGCGGGCATGACTTGTACGAGCAAATAGGTTTCACCCCGCGAATAGATATTCGCCGGGGTTTCGAGCTGATGCGAGCGCACCGGGAGAACCTGTCATGAAGACCGTCATGGTGACGGGTGTTGGCGCCATCATGGGTTACGGCCTGCTCAAGTCGCTACGTGCGGCGGACCCTGCTGTTCGCCTGGTCGGCACCGATATCTACGACGATGCCGTCGGTCGCGGTTGGTGCGATGCATTCGTGCAGGCCCCTTTGACTGCTGACCCGGGGTACGCTCAGTGGCTGGGAGATACGCTGGCCAGGCATGAGGTCGACCTGCTGATTCCCGGCATCGAACAGGATGTTCATTGGCTGTCGGACAATCGAGCGTTGCTGGCGACATTCGATTGCCAGGTCGCGCTCAACAACCCGCATTTGATCGAACTTTCCAGGGACAAATGGGCAATGGACCAGGCGCTTGTGGCGCTGGGGGATGCCAGTCGTATTCCCAGCTTGCTGGCGGGGGATTTTCACGCGCTCAAGGCGTCCTTGGGCTTGCCGTTCCTGCTCAAGCCGCGTCGAAGCTACGCCTCCAAAGGGCTGGTCTGGGTTCGCGAGGAGCGCGACTTTACGCCTCACGCGGCCTTGCTCGGTGAATACCTCATGGCGCAACCCATCATTGGCAGCGCGGCCGATGAATTCACCGTGGCGGCGTTCGGCGATGGCCACGGCGATACGGGTCCGATCATCGCCTTCCAGCGCAAGCTGGCGTCGGACGGGTCCACCGCCAAGGCCTGGGTGTATCAGGATGATTCGCTGGATAAAACAGTCGCCAGGTTGTGTCGCGCCTTCAAACCGGAGGGCCCGACCAACTTGCAATTCCGTCGTGGCAGCGATGGCTCCTGGAGTCTGCTGGAGATCAACCCGCGAATATCTTCGACCAGTTCGATACGGCGCGCATTCGGCTACAACGAGGCGGCCATGTGCCTGGATTTTTACCTCGATGGCAAAACACCGGCCCAGCCAACCATTCGCAGTGGTTTCGCTGTTCGTTATATAGAGGATTTCATTGTCTATGATCGGAATCATTTCTGACGTACATGGCAACTACAGCGCCCTGCGGACAGTGCTTGCCAAGTTGGATGAGCTGGGAGTGTCGCGGATTGTCTGCCTGGGTGATACGGCCGGTTATTACAGTCAAGTCAATGAGTGCTGCGAAGCCCTGCGCGAGCGAAACATTTTCTCCGTGATGGGCAATCATGATTGGTACCTTGCCAGGGATGAGCGCTGCCCTCGCTCCAATAGCGCCAATGCTTGCCTGGACTATCAGCGGGGCATCATCACCTCCCAGAACCTGGCCTGGTTGGAATCGCTTCCTGAACGCTCGATCGAGCATGGATTGAGCATCGTTCATGGCGGTTGGAACGATCCGCTGGACGAATACGTGCGCCCTTCACAAGCGTATTTCGCGCCGTTGCCTGGCCGGTATTTCGCCTCAGGCCATACCCACGTCCAGTACTTGTGGAGCGGGGAAGGCAAGGTCTATTGCAATCCCGGTTCAGTCGGCCAGCCACGTGATGGTGATCCCCGGGCAGGTTTCGCGACCTGGGACGGCGAAACGTTCGACCTGCATCGGATGGAATACGATATTACTGAAACCCAGCAGGCCATGAAGCGCGCCGGATTCACCCCGTACTTCTATGAAAATCTTGATATCGGCAGTCAGATAGGTGGGCGGATCAGTACGGTTTGAGGGTTGTGCCGTGCGCCACTATTTACTATGCCCACCCAGGGAAGTTTGCAATGAGCAACGAAACGATATTCTTCAACCGCCCGTACATGACCGGCAAAGAGCTGGACTACATTGCCCAGGCCAAATTCGGCAACATGCTCGCCGGTGATGGCCCATTCACCAAGCGTTGTCACCGTTGGTTGGAGTCGCACACGGGGTGCAACACGGCATTGCTCACCCACTCATGTACGGCTGCGCTGGAAATGGCGGCGTTGCTGCTGGACATCCAGCCTGGCGACGAAGTCATCTTGCCTTCCTATACCTTCGTCTCCACGGCCAATGCCTTTGTGTTACGTGGCGCGGTGCCGGTCTTCGTCGATATTCGTCCTGATACCCTGAACCTCGACGAGCGCCTGATCGAGGCGGCGATAACGTCACGGACCAAGGCTATCGTGCCTGTCCATTACGCCGGTGTGGCCTGCGAGATGGACACTATCCTGGCTATTGCGCATAAGCATGGGCTGGCGGTGGTTGAAGACGCCGCGCAAGGTGTGATGTCAACCTACAAGGGTCGAGCCTTGGGCAGTATCGGAAACCTTGGTGCATTCAGCTTTCACGAAACCAAGAACGTGATCTCGGGAGAGGGTGGGGCGTTGCTGGTCAATGATCCCGCAATGGCATTGCAAGCCGAGATCATCCGCGAAAAAGGTACCGATCGCAGTCGATTCTTCAGGGGCGAGGTAGATAAATACACCTGGCAAGAGGTGGGTTCCTCGTTCCTGCCTGGAGAGATGACGGCTGCCTTCCTCTGGGCCCAGTTGGAAGAGGCGCAAGCCATCACCAATCGCCGCCTGGCGATCTGGGACCGCTACCATGCCGCCTTAGCGGGGCTCGAGCAGCAAGGGTTGCTGCGTCGTCCGATCGTTCCTGAACATTGCCAGCATAATGCTCATATGTATTACGTACTCCTCGCCCCTGGCGTGGAGCGCCAGTTGGTCCTCGAGACGCTCAAGAGCCACGCGATCTATGCGGTGTTCCATTACGTGCCGCTGCATTCATCGCCCGGTGGGGCGCGTTATGGGCGGGTGCATGGCTCGATGGAAATTACCGATGGTTATTCCGAGCGGCTGTTGCGTTTGCCAATGTGGCTCGGCTTAACCACCGATCAGCAAGATCGCGTGGTGGATGTTCTCGGCAGTGCTTTGGCAGCCCTTGCCACTTAGCGGCATGACACCGCCGGTTTTTCGACTTCGGCACATCTGAGCGGTGCTCCCTGAATCCCCCAGGCCCTTTGTTTTCCAGGCCTGGGCCCGCCAGAAAAAAGTTGGTCTGCAAATTGCTTAAGGCTGTGCAACACAGCAGTGGGCGGCAAACGTCCGGCATGCAGAGGAACGACAGTGGACAAGTACCTTTATGTGGCAATGACCGGCGCCAGCCAGAACGCACTGGCGCAGCGGGCCCATGCCAACAACCTGGCGAACATCTCCACCAATGGTTTTCAGAAAGACCTGGAGCAGGCGCGCTCGATGCCGGTGTTCGGCGACAGCTTTCCGGCGCGGGCGTTTGCCCTCTCCGAGCGTCCTGCCACCGATTTCACCCCGGGTGCGCTGATCGAGACTGGTCGCGATCTGGATGTGGCGGTCAGCGGGCCGGGCTGGATGGCCGTGCAGAACCCCGATGGCGGTGAAAGCTACGTGCGCACCGGCAGCCTCAATGTCGACGCCCTGGGCGTGCTGCGGGCCGGCAATGGCATGCCGGTGATGGGCAATGGCGGTCCGATCGCCGTGCCACCCGAGCAGAAAATCGAAATCGGCCAGGACGGCACCATCAGCATCCGTGCCATGGGCGAAGGCCCTCGGGTGATGGCGGAAGTGGACCGCATCAAGCTGGTCAACCCGGACCTCAGGACCATGACCAAGGGCCTGGACGGTTCGATCCGGACCAAGGACGGCCAGCCGGCGCCCATCGACGGCAACGTGCAATTGGTTTCCGGGTTCCAAGAGGCGAGCAACGTCAATGCCGTGGATGAAATGACGTCGGTGCTGGCCCTGGCCAAGCAGTTCGAGCTCCACGTCAAGATGATGAACACCGCCAAAGAAGGCGATGAAGCCATGGCTCGGGTCTTGCAGATCTAACTATTAATTACAGCGTCGCGCCGAAAAACAGGCGTACGAGGAGAATCGAATGCTTCCGGCTCTTTGGGTTGCCAAAACAGGTCTGTCCGCCCAGGACACCAACCTTTCTACCATTTCCAACAACTTGGCGAACGTCTCGACCACGGGTTTCAAACGTGATCGCGCCGAGTTCCAGGACTTGCTCTACCAGGTAAAACGCCAGCCAGGCGCCCAATCGACCCAGGACAGCGAATTGCCGTCGGGCCTGCAAGTGGGTACCGGTGTGCGCATTGTCGGCACCCAGAAAAACTTCAACGCCGGCAGCCTGCAAACCACCGAGCAGCCGCTGGACATGGCCATCGACGGTCGCGGTTTCTTCCAGATCCTGCAGCCGGACGGCACCACGTCCTACACCCGTGACGGTACCTTCCACCTCGACTCCAACGGCCAGATCGTCAACGCCAGCGGTTTCGCCCTGGAACCGGCCATCGTCATCCCGAACGATGCCCAGACTTTCACCGTGGGCCGTGACGGCACCGTGTCCATCACCGTGGCAGGCAACCCGGCCGCCCAGGTCATCGGCAACCTGCAGACCGCCGACTTCATCAACCCGGCCGGCCTGCAAGCGGTGGGCAACAACCTGTTCCTGGAAACCGCTGCCAGCGGCGCCCCGCAAGTCGGCACCCCGGGCTTGAACGGCTTCGGTACCACGCTGCAGAACACCCTGGAAACCTCCAACGTGAGCACGGTCGAGGAGATGGTCAACATGATCACCACCCAGCGTGCCTACGAGATGAACTCCAAGGTGATCTCCACCGCCGACCAGATGCTCTCGTTCGTTACGCAGAATCTGTAACCGCGTCGTCCGTCATTACGTAGACAGGGCGGCCCCAGGGTCGCCTGCAACACCAAGAGGTAGGGTCATGAAACGCTTCGTATCTGTTCTGGCACTGAGTGGGATTACCGCACTCGCGGGCTGTGTTGCGCCAACGCCACGGCCCAATGACCCGTACTACGCTCCGGTGTTGCCGCGCACGCCGTTGCCGGCTGCCGCCAACAATGGCTCGATCTACCAGGCCGGCTTCGAGCAGAACCTGTATAGCGACCGCAAGGCCTTCCGGGTCGGTGACATCATCACCATCACCCTGAACGAGCGGACCCAGGCCAGCAAGAACGCCAACGCGCAGATCGACAAGACCAGCCAGACCAGCGTCGGCCTCACCTCGCTGTTCGGCTCCAGCCTGACCACCAACAACCCGATCGGTGGCGGCGACCTGAGTCTCAACGCCGGCTACGGTTCCGACCGTGCCACCAAGGGCGACAGCCAGTCCGGCCAGAGCAACAGCCTGACCGGCTCGATCACCGTGACCGTCGCCGATGTGTTGCCCAACGGCATCATCGCCGTGCGCGGCGAGAAGTGGCTGACCCTCAACACGGGTGATGAGCTGGTGCGCATCGCCGGCATGGTTCGCGCCGATGATATTTCCACCGACAACACTGTCCCATCGACCCGCGTGGCCGATGCGCGCATCACCTATTCGGGCACTGGTGCCTTTGCCGATGCGAGTCAGCCAGGTTGGTTCGACCGTTTCTTCCTCAGCCCGAAGTTCCCTTTCTAGGTGGCCCAGTTGAATCTTAAACAGCTGTTGATCGGTGCCCTGGTGATGTCGGCAGCCTTCACCGCTCAAGCCGAGCGTCTGAAGGACATCGCCAGCATTTCCGGCGTGCGTTCCAACCAGTTGATCGGCTACGGCCTGGTCGTGGGCCTGAACGGCACCGGTGACCAGACCACCCAGACCCCGTTCACCCTGCAGACGTTCAACAACATGCTGTCGCAGTTCGGCATCAAGGTGCCGGCCGGCTCCGGCAACGTGCAGTTGAAGAACGTCGCGGCGGTGTCGATCAGTGCCGATCTGCCGGCGTTCGCCAAGCCCGGCCAGCAGGTGGACATCACCGTTTCGTCGATCGGTAACTCCAAGAGCCTGCGTGGCGGCACCTTGTTGCTGACGCCGCTCAAGGGGATCGACGGTAACGTCTACGCCATCGCCCAGGGCAACCTGGTGGTGGGCGGTTTCGATGCCGAGGGTCGCGACGGTTCGAAGATCACCGTCAACGTTCCGTCGGCCGGTCGCATCCCGGGTGGTGCGTCGGTGGAGCGTGCGGTGCCGAGCGGTTTCAACCAGGGCAACAGCCTGACACTGAACCTCAACCGTTCCGATTTCACCACGGCCAAGCGCATCGTCGACAAGATCAACGACATGCTCGGCCCAGGCGTGGCCCAGGCCATCGACGGCGGTTCGATCCGCGTCACCGCGCCACTGGATCCGAGCCAGCGCGTCGACTACCTGTCGATCCTGGAAAACCTCGAAGTCGATCCGGGCCAGGCGGTGGCGAAAGTCATCATCAACTCGCGCACCGGCACCATCGTGATCGGCCAGAACGTCAAGGTTTCCCCGGCCGCCGTGACCCACGGCAGCTTGACCGTGACCATCACCGAAGACCCGATCGTCAGCCAACCGGGGCCATTGTCCAACGGCCAGACCGCCGTGGTCCCGCGTTCGCGGGTCAATGCCGAACAGGAAGCCAAGCCGATGTTCAAGTTCGGCCCGGGCACGACCCTGGATGAAATCGTTCGGGCGGTGAACCAGGTCGGCGCGGCGCCGGGCGACTTGATGGCCATTCTTGAAGCCTTGAAGCAGGCCGGCGCGTTGCAAGCCGACCTGATCGTGATTTAAGGAAAGCGGTCATGGTGGATATGCGCAAAGGCGCCTTGATCAGCGGGGATTCGGGGTCCTACTCGGACCTGAATCGCCTGAACCAGCTCAAGGTCGGCGACAAGAACAGCGAAGGCAACCTGCGCAAAGTGGCGCAGGAATTCGAGTCGCTGTTCCTCGGCGAAATGCTCAAGTCCATGCGTTCGGCCACCGAGGCCCTGGGCAAGGACAATCCGATGAACACGCCGGAAGCCAAGCAATACCAGGAAATGTACGACCAGCAGTTGGCCGTTTCCATGTCCCGCGAAGGCGGTGGTATCGGCCTGGCCGATGTGCTGTTGCGCCAGATGTCGAAGAACAAGCCGTTGGTGTCCGGCGAGGCGGCGACATTGTCGGCTGCCAAGCAGCAAGAAGCGCAGGACAATGTCACCAAGGCACCAGTGCCGACGCCAGTGGCGGCCGGGACCCTGCCTACCGATGGGCCGTTGTCGCGTACCAGTGGCCAGCGTCCGTTGTGGGCTTCGCGGGCCGTAAATGCACCGCAAGGGGCCGAGGGCGTCCACCGTAACGACATGGAACTGCTCAACCAGCGGCGCCTGGCCCTGCCACCGAAACTGGCTGACCGCCTGCTCGCCGGGCTGGTACCTTCGGCAGCGGCCAATGCCGATGCCCCTGCGCAGAACCTGCTGCCGGATCGCGCCATCGCCGCGGTCAAGCCGGCCACCGGCGAACTGGCCAATGGCGACTGGCTGGCCGCGCTCAAGGCGTCCGAGCCCAAAGGCGACATGCAGGTCTATGGTCGCGCCGTGGCCCAGCCACCGCTGGCGCCAGCGCGCAAGGCCTTCCGCGATGCCGATGAATTCGTCAATGCCATGCTGCCGATGGCCAAGGAAGCCGCCGACCGCATCGGTGTCGACCCACGTTACCTGGTGGCCCAGGCCGCCTTGGAAACCGGTTGGGGCAAATCGGTCATGCGCCAGCCCGATGGCAGCAGCAGCCACAACCTGTTCGGCATCAAGGCCAGCGCCAATTGGAAGGGCGATTCGGCGCGGGCGATCACCAGCGAATTCCGCAATGGCGAGATGGTCAAGGAGACGGCCGAGTTCCGTTCCTACGCCTCGTACCGCGACAGTTTCCATGACTTGGTCAATCTGCTGCAAAGCAACAGCCGCTATCAAGAAGTGCTGAAGTCGGCCGATAAACCGGAACAGTTTGTACGCGAGTTGCAGAAGGCCGGTTACGCCACCGACCCGAACTACGCCAGCAAGATTTCGAACATAGCCCGGCAGATGACGAGTTACCAGAACTACGCATCGGCTGGTGCCACCACGACTTTATAAGGTCTGAACCATGAGTTTGCTCAATATCGGGATGTCGGGTCTGTCCGCAAGCCAGACCGCACTGGTGACCACGGGTAACAACATCGCCAACGTCGATACCGCCGGGTATTCGCGTCAGCAGACCGTGCAGACCACCAAGGCGTCGAACCAGTACGGCAACGTGTTCATCGGTTCCGGCACGACCCTGGCCGATGTGCGCCGGGTGTATAACTCGTATCTTGAAGCGCAACTGAAGACCACCACCTCGCTCAACAGCGATGCGGCGGCCTACCAAGGGCAGATCACGCCGCTTGACTCGCTGCTGTCGGACAGCGGCACCGGCCTCAACGGCGCGCTGACCAAGTTTTTCGCCTCGGTGCAGAACGTCAACGCCAAGCCGGGCGACGATGCGTCCCGCCAGTTGCTGCTCAGCGATGCCCAGGCCTTGAGCAACCGTTTCAACTCGGTTGCCAGCCAGCTGACCGCGCAGAACGACAACATCAACGGCAACCTGTCGAACATGGTCGACCAGATCAACAGCCTGGCCACCACCGTCGCCCAGCTGAACAAGAAAATCGCCGAAGTCTCCAATTCTGGTGGCGCGCCGAACGATTTGCTCGACGCACGCAGCGAAACCATTCGCCAACTGTCGACCTTCACCGGCACCCAGATCGTCGAGAACGGCAGCAGCCTGGACATCTACCTCGGTTCCGGCCAGCCGCTGGTGATGGGCAACATCACCAATAAACTCGAAGCGGTGCCGGACAAGAACGATCCGGGGCGCATTGGCATCCAGCTCAACAGCGGCTCCAGCGTCATGGACCTCACCCAGGTGATGACCGGTGGCGAGATCGGTGGCCTGATGCGCTACCGCAGCACCGTGCTCGACCCGGCCATGAACGAGCTGGGCCGCGTGGCACTGGTTGTCGCCGATCAGATGAACAGCATCCAGGCCTCGGGCATCGACAAGAACGGTGCGTTTGGTTCCAACCTGTTCAGCAGCATCAACAGCGCCGCGCAGATGAGCCAGCGCAGCGTCGCCTCGCTGGGCAACAGCGCAGGCTCCGGCAACTTCAACGTGTCCATCGAAGACACCGGCAAGCTGACCACCAACGACTACAAGATCACCTTCACCAGCGGCACCAACTACACCGTACAGCGCCTGCCTGATAACACCTCCCTGGGCGCATTCAGCACGACGACCACGCCAGCGCCGGTCGTCGATGGCTTCTCGCTGACCTTCGCCAATGGCACCGCGGCCGCCGGCGATTCGTTCAAGATCACCCCGACCCGCAACGCGGCGGACAGCATCAAGACCGAGATGACCGACTCCAAGCGGCTGGCGATTGCTGCCCCGCTGGGCGCCGCCATCACGCCGGGCGGCAGCGGTACGCTGACGATTCCGGCCAGCGGCCAGCCGACCATGACCACGAAGCTGGACATCTACGACGAAGCCACCACCAGCATCATCCAGAACGGCATCAAGAATTCCATGCCGGTCAAGGTGGTGTTCGGCGCGGCCTCGACTGATGGCACCAGCCAGGCCTACCGGCTGCTCGATGCCCAGGGCGGCTTGATCAGTAGCGGCACGATCAAGCCCGGCCAGAGCAACACCCTGAACTTGAGTGTTCCGCTCAAGGATGCCACCGGTGCCCCGATCCTGGATTCGTCCGTACCGCCGGTGCAGCGCACCGTCACGTTCGACATGTCCATCGCCGGAGCGCCGTCCGAAGGTTCAGGTATCAACATCAGCCTCAGCCAGCCCGGCAGCCTGGACAACCGTAACGGTACGATCCTGGCCGGCTTGCAGACCGCCAAGACCGTCGACACCGACTCCGCCAGCAAAGGCATTTCCCTGAACGATGCCTACGGCAAACTGGTGGAAGGGGTCGGTGCCAAGGCCGCCCAGGGCAAGCTCGACAGCGCTGCCACCGGTGCGATCCTGGACAATGCCAAGAATGCCCGCGACTCGTTGTCGGGTGTGGACCTGGATGAAGAAACCGGCAACCTGGTCAAGTTCCAGCAGTACTACACCGCGTCTTCGCAGATCATCAAGGCTGCGCAACAAATTTTCAGCACATTGATCAACAGCCTTTAAGGAGCCGTAGCCCATGCGTATTTCCACTTCCCAGTTTTACGAAAGCACGGCTGCGAACTACCAGAAGAACTTCGCCAAGGTGGTCAAGACCAGCGAGGAAGCCAGCAGCCTGGTGCGCGTGAACACCGCCGCCGATGATCCGGTGGGCGCTTCGCGCTTGCTGCAACTGGGCAACCAGGCTTCGATGCTGTCCCAGTACGAGGCCAACGTCACCACCATCAAGGCCACCCTGGGGACCACCGAAGCGGTCATGACCAGCATCGGCAACGTGCTGCAGCGCGCCAAGGAATTGGCCGTGAGTGCCGGCAACGCAGCCTACACCGACGCAGACCGTCAAGCGGTCGCCTCGGAATTGGGCTCGATCGAAGATCAACTGCTGAGCCTGATGAACACCAAGGATGAAAACGGCAAATACATCTTTGCCGGCTCCAAGGGCGATGTCGTACCGTTCACCCGCAACGATGACGGCACCTACAGCTACAACGGCGACCAGGTCACCCTGGACCTGCCGATTGGCGACACCATGTCGATGGCCACCAACAGCACTGGCTGGGAAGTGTTCCAGCAAGCGGTCAACACCAGTCGCACCCAAGTCACCATGACCGCGCCTGCGGTGGATGATGGTCGCGTAGTGCTGACCAACGGCCAAGTCTCGTCCAGCGTCAGTTACAACAGCCAGTTCCGCGGTGGCGAGCCGTACACGGTGGAATTCGTCAGCGGCACCCAGTTGAAAATCACCGACTCGGGCGGCAACGATGTGACTGCCGAAGCCAGCAAGGGCGGGACTATTGATCCCAACAGCCAGGCCGGCCAGACCGTGAGCTTTCGCGGCGTCGACTTGACCTTGAACGTCAACCTTCATGCGGGTGATGTTGCCGGCACGATCTTGCCCGGCCATACCTTCACCCTGGCCGCCAAACCTGATTCGTTCACACCGGCTCGCAGCCCTGGCAACACCACCGCGACCCAAATCACGGGCAGCGCAATTACCGATCCAGCGGCCTACCACGCCAGCTTCCCGACGAGCTCGGCAGTACTGAAGTTTACCAGTGCCACGGACTTCGACCTGTACGCCGCGCCACTGACCGCGGACAGCAAACCCGTCTCCAGCGGTACCCTTGCAGGCAACGTCGCCACCGCATCGGGTGTGAGTTTCACACTCAATGGCGCGCCGGCGGCCAACGATCAGTTCAGCATCGCGGTCAATACCCACGAGACGCAGAACATCCTGGACACCGTCAACCAGTTGCGCACTGCTTTGAATACGCCGGCCAATGGCGACAACATCGCCATCCAGAAACTGAATGCGTCACTGGCTTCGGCGATCGGTAACCTGGCCAGTGGTACCGACCACTTGACCAGTGCACTGAGTTCAGTCGGTGGTCGCGGCCAGTCGCTCGATACCCAAAGCGATACCAATCAAAGCTTTGTCCTGGCCAACTCGCAGACCCAGTCGGCGATACGTGACTCCGACCCGGCCGAAGTGATGACGCGCCTGACTTTGCAGCAGACTATGCTTCAAGCGTCGCAGTTGGCGTTCAGCAAGATCGCTCAATTGGGCCTGTTCAATAAAGTGTGATTCAGGGCCGGGACCGTGACGCTATAAGCGGTCCCTGACCCGTTCCTAATACGATTCAGGACGTCCTGCTCTCGCCCGAGTTGGCGCCCACCGGTTGAGAGCCATGCGTGTGAAATCAGCTCCTCTTGTCAGCATTGCCATCCCCGCGTACCGCCCACGCTTTTTCCGCCTCGCCTTGCTAAGCGCGCTCGAGCAGACCTACGAGAACCTGGAGATTGTCATCTGCGACGATTGCCGCACCGATGGCATCGAGCAGATTGTCCAGGAGCTTGGCGCGAACGCCAAGGTTGAGGTGCGTTACCTGCGCAACCCGACTCGGCTGGGGTTCCAGCAGAACCTGTTGCGCTGTCTGGAAGAGTCCCGGGGCGAGTTCATCAAGTTTCTGTGCGATGACGACCAGTTGCTGGCGTTCTGCGTCAGTCAACAGGCGGCCATCCTGCAGGAGCATGCGCACGTATCGCTGGTGATCAACAGGCATCATCTAATCGATGTCGATAACTATGCCTTGCCGGTCCGCCTTGAAAACACTGGCATCACGCAGTTCGATGCGTTGTTCAACGGTACCGACATGCTGGCGTATTTTGAAAAGAGCGCCCGTCAACTTCTCGGCGGTTTGAGTGGCGCGTTGATGCGCCGCGCCGATGTCGAGGCCTTGTTGCCGGCGCTGGCGCGGCCTGGCGAAGGCTTCGAGGCGGTCCTCGATTTTGCCTTGTTCATCTGCCTGTTGCGCCGGGGTCACCTGGTTCAACTGTTCGCCGAGGGAAGCGGCCAGCGCTTGCATCCGGATCGCCTGGCGCGTCAGGCCAAGATGCTCGAGGCGGCCACGGTGGAGATGACTTGGCTCAAGGAAATGCTCGCCCAGCGCAGTGGCGATCCGGCGCCCGCCAGCGGCTGGGTGCGTTACCAGCCACTGGGGCAGCCCAGGGAGCCTGGGGCGCCCGAATGGGAAGAACTCAACGCCTACGCGGTCATTGCGAATCGGCAGGGCATCATCAACTCGCAAGTCGGCACTGACATCGAGAGCTACGCAGACCTCTACCCGCAGTGGTTGGCCTGTCGCCGTTTCAGTCCATCGCGCAAGCAAGTCTTGTCCCGGCAGATCGCCCGCTGGGCTTATCGACCGAAGATCGTTCCCGTCATCATCGACGAGCAGGACGATCCTTATGCGTTGGACATTACCCTGCAGAGTATCGCTGCCCAAGCCTATGCCTGCGAATCGGTGCTGCTGTTGTCCAATGGTCGCCAGGCTGTGGACAATCACGTCCTGCGCCTTGGCCTGCAGGCGGACTGGGCGCAGCAGCTCAACGGGCTGTTGCCTCAACTGGACGGTGCCGACTGGTTCTACCTGCTGCGAGCCGGCGATCGCTTGACCGAGTCAGCGCTGCTGATCATGGCCGATCGGATTGTCAGCTCGCCGGCTGCTGCCTGCCTCTACAGCGATGAAGGTGCGCTGGTGGATGACAAGGCGGTGGAGCCGATCTTCAAGCCCGACTTCAATCTCGACCTGATGCGCGGTTATCCCTATGTCGGTCGGACACTGGCTTTCGAGCGTGCCCGATTCCTGGCCTCGGGTGGATTCGATCCGAGCCTGGGCGAGCTGGCACCCCATGACTTGATCTGGCGGCTGGTGGAAACGGATGGGCCGCAGGTCATTGGCCACATTCCGGAAGTCCAGGTCGAGTCGACGTTTTCGTTCGCCCAATGGCTGTCGTTGCCGAAAGTCATCGAGCGAAACGCCGAATTGATTGGCGCTCATCTACAGCGTATTGGCGTGCCGCACCAGCTGCACCCTGGGCCGCTGCTGGCGTTGATTCCGCGCATTGAATACCTGTTCGCCGAGCGCCCCCTGGTGTCGATCATCATCAGCGTCAAGGATGGCCTGGGCGCGCTGGAGCGTTGCGTCAACAGCCTGATCAGTACGACTGCGTATCCACACTACGAAATCATCATTGTCGATAACGCCAGTGAAGATGCCGAGTTGCAGCATTGGCTGCGGGCAATGGCCGAGCTGGGCAGTGAAAAGTTGCGCATATTCGCGCATTCCGAAAGTGCCAGCGAAGCGGTGATCCGCAACTTCGCCGCGCAACAGGCCCGCGGCGAATACCTGTTGTTGCTCAGCCCCAATTGCATCGTGCTTGAGGCCGCCTGGCTGGACGAACTGCTCAATCAGGGTCAACGTCCTGAGGTCGGCATCGTCGGCCCTCGTACACTCAACCTGCAAGGCCGAGTCATCGACTCCGGCGTGATCATGGGAATGGGTGGGTTGGCGGGCAGGGCTTTCGTCAACGAATCGGTGACATCGGGCGGCTACATGCAACGCTTGCAGACGGTGCAGAACTGGAGCGCCGTCGGTGATCACTGCCTGTTGATACGCAAGCAGGTTCTGAAGGAAGTGGGCGGGTTCGATCAGAGCATTACGATACAGCGGATCAACTCGCTGGAGCTCTGCCAGCAGGTCGGTAAAAACGGCTACCTGATCGTCACCACGCCTCACAGTGATGTCGTGCTGGCGTCCGCGTCCGGCGTGGAAACCAGTGCTGATCCTGCGTGGAAGCAGCGGCTGGAGCACGAACAAGAGGCATTCTATCAGCGCTGGTTGCCCAAGATCGCCAACGATCCTGCCTACAACCGTAACCTGAGCCTGACCGGGAAAAGCTTCAGTCTTGAGCCCGGACCCCGCACCGGCTGGAATCCGTTGATCACCCGCAACGTCCCTTCGATCCTCGGGATGGCGGTCAATACCTCGGCGGTGGGGCATTACCGGGTCAGCCAACCGTTGTTCGAACTGGAAGCGGCGGGTCGAGTCGTGGGGCGTGTGGCCTACGATACGCCCTCGATCATCGACATCGAGCGCCAGTCACCGGATGTGGTCATCCTTCAGGGTCGCTATAACGTGAGTAAGTTCAAGGACATCACTCAAGTCAAGACTTACTCCAACGCCATGCGCATCTATGAATTGGATGACTACATCTCCCGGGTCCCGGAAAAAAACGAACACCGCCGCAACATGCCGGACAACCTTGATGACATGTTGCGCCGAGGGATCGCCCTGTGTGATCGGGTCGTGGTGTCCACCCATCCGCTGGCGGACGTCTTGTCGAGCATGCACCACGATATCCGCGTGGTGCCGAACATGCTGGCTGCCAGCCTGTGGAACCAACTCAGAAGCCGGCGTGCAACCTCCAGCAAGCCGCGTATCGGTTGGGGGGGCGGCACCAGCCACCGTGGCGACCTGGAGCTTATTGTCGATGTCGTTCGGGAATTGGCCGACGAAGTCGAATGGGTTTTCTTCGGCATGTGTCCGGATTTGCTCAAGCCCTATATCCATGAGTTTCACCCAGGCGTGAGCCTGGCGGATTATCCGGCGAAGCTGGCCAGCCTGAATCTCGACCTGGCCTTGGCGCCGCTGGAATTTCATATATTCAACGACTGCAAAAGCAACCTTCGCCTGCTGGAATACGGTGCGTGCGGCTATCCGGTCATCTGTTCGGATACCGAGGCTTACCGGGGGCACCTGCCTTGTACCCGGGTCCTCACCAACAGCACCGAAGAATGGCTGGAGGCCATCCGCATGCACCTGGCGGATCCGATTGCCAGTTACCGGATGGGCGACGAATTACGTGAAGTGGTGCTGCGCGACTTTATCTTGCGCGGCGATAACCTGCAGTACTGGGCCAATGGTTGGCTACCGGATTGATGAGTTTCAACCGCGAAACTCCCGGTATCGCCGATGCGACCCCCACTCGTTAAGGAACGAATATGCAAAGCAATGCCCCAACAGGATCGACTGCGCCATTGAATGAACGGTTTACCCTGGTGCTGCTCGCTCATGACCAGCCGACTGCCCTGCGGCGGGCGTTGCGCCACTACCGCGACAGTTCGTTCGCGGTGCTGGTGATCGACTCATCGAGCCAGATCGCTGCGGATATCCCGGCAGCGTTCCCTGAAGTGCAATATTTGTATGCGCCCACGGCCATTGGTTTCGGCGACAAGGTTCGCCAGGCTGTCGAGCGAGTCGCCACGCCTTACCTGGCGATTGCCGATGCCGAGAGTTTCCTGCTGCCCCAAGCGCTCGAACAAGCGGTGAGTTTCCTCGAAGCACACGCAGAATACGGTGCCTGCCAAGGCTACAGCCTGGCATTCGAGGCCCATGCCGACCGTGTCGATTATTACGTGCTCGATCGCAAGGGCTGCGAGGATTATTCCGGCCTATCGGCCGAAGCCCGGCTGGCCATGTTTGCCGAGGATTGCCCGTCGCTGGTGAATGCCGTCACCCGCACCGAGACCCTGCGGCACAGCAACGCTTCGTTGCCCGGCGGTTTTGATTCTCGGCTGCAGGAGGCCGGCCATTCCTATGGATTGGTAGCCGCTGCACGAGTTCGCTTGCTGGACGTCCCCTATGGTGTGCAGGAGCGCAGTCGCGTGGCGAAGCCGCAGGGCTCGGTCACCACGGCGCCTGGCTCCGTGGACTTGCGTGCGGTCGCTGAACAGGAACGTTTTGCCACGGCCTTGGCCAGTGCCTTCGGCACGGACACCACGGCGCGGGAACAGGCCAAGGCCATTGTCAAGAAGCTGGACGAGCGTTCGGTGCCGCAGCCCGGAAAACTGTTCGAGTCGATCTGGGATTCGCGGCGTGGCGAACCGGTTCGGCGTTTCGAACCGACGCAATACGTTGAGTTGCCGTTCTATAACCAGTCTTTTTTTGACGTGCTCACCGCGCTGGAATTCCTGCTTCATGCGGCGCCAAGCGGGCAGGTGCAGTTGAAGGAGCTCGAAGCCGTCATGCTCAAGCAGAAGGAGCTGACTCGTCCCCAGCGCAACACCAGCGCCGAGCCGCTTGATCAACAACTGGCGAGGGCTTTCCTGAGCTATGCCTTCAACCAGGATCTGGTAAAGCAACTGCATGAGGTCATGCAGGCAAAGGGTGACACGCGCTACGTGCAAATGATTCAGGCCTGGGAACAACGGCTCAAGGCAGCGGCATTTGAAAATACCGCGAGGTTGTTCGACGCCACGCGCTCCGGTCAATTGCTGCGCTGGCTCGAGGCGCGTGAACCGAGCGCCAGTGAAGCCCAGAAAGTGTCGAAGTACCTGGCTGCTCGCAACGGGGGGCCGACGTTTGGCATTTTGATCCTGGATCTGGAAGCCGACATCTTCAAGATGCAGGCCACCTTCGACAGCGTGATCAATGGCTATTGCCGGATGTTCAAGATTGTTGTGTTCACCACGGGTGACCTGCCGAGCGAGACCACGCCACAAAGCGTCCTGCATTTCGTCAAAGTCAACGAAAGCAATTACGTCGACAAAATCAACCAGGTTGTCAGTCAAAGCGATTGCGATTGGATGGTCATGGTCGAGGCCGGCGATGAATTGACACCCAGCGGCCTGTTTCGCGCGAGTGTGGAACTGCTGGCCGCACCGCAGTGCCAGGCCGTGGCAATGGACGAGTTCCAGCGCCAGCCCGACGGGACGCTGGCCAATGTCTTCCGGCCAGGGTTCAACCTTGACTTGCTGCAAAACGCCCCGGCCTTGATGGCCCGTCATTGGCTGGTACGCCGCGAGACGTTGGTAAAGCTCGGCGGTTATTCGCGCGAGTTCAAAAATGCGCTGGAGTTCGACCTGCTGTTGCGTTTGATCGAGCAGGACGGCCTGGAGGGGCTTGCCCACTTGGATGAGCCTCTGCTGACTTGCCAGGCGGCGCCAGTGGAAGACAATGCCGACGAGCGCAAGACCTTGCTGCGTCACCTGGCGGTTCGTGGTTATCAAGCTGACGTGAGTGCAGTTGTGCCGGGCACGCACAAAATCGACTACCGCTTTGCCGAGCGCCCCCAGGTGTCGATCATCCTGCACGGTATTGGCGATCTGACGACGCTACAACGTTGCCTGCTCAGCGTACTGCAGCGCACCCGATATCAGCGCTACGAAGTACTGGTCCCCACCGGGACGGAAAACCATTCCGTACTGCGCACCTGGCTCGATGGCCAGGGGCACCAGGCCAGTCGCGTTCGGTTATTGAATATCGACGCGGGCGTCGCGACGGGGACTTTGATCAACGCTGCCAGCCAGGAGGCCAAGGGCGACTATCTGGTGACACTGGCAGCCGACAGCGAAGTGGTCAACGTCAACTGGATCGAATCGCTGCTCAATCAGGCGTTGCGTCCGGAAGTGGGCGTGGTCGGCGCCAAGCTGGTCGAACGTGATGGGCGCATCACCCAGGCCGGCCTGATCCTGGGTCTGAATGACGAAGTCGGCTCGGCCTTCATCGGCGAGCCGAAGACCGCCAGGGGCTACATGAACAGGCTGGTGGTCGAGCAGAACTGTTCGGCGGTTTCTTTCGCCTGCCTGATGATCTCCAAGCAACTGTTCGAAGCGGCTGACGGCATTGATACAGGACTGTTCGACGATGCCCTGGGTGACGTCGACCTCTGCCTGAGAGTTGACCAGGCCGGTTATTTGACGGTGTGGACGCCGCATGTGCAGGTGATCCAGCCCGGTGTGCTGGCGAGTACGCCTGAAGCGCTTACGGCACTGCGTGAGAAGTGGGCCGGGGCATTCGCCCAGGATCGGTTCTACAACGGCAACCTGGCGTTGCAGGGCGCGGGTTTCGCTCTGGGACCGGTGCGCAACGTACCCTGGACCGGCTTGCTGAACTAACCTGTCGCCTTGCGGTAATGCTGTCCACTCAAGACTGGCCTGATCATTGTGGCGATTGCCTTGAGTGAACAACATTCATCGCCTTGCGGGGCTTTCATTGACGAAGCCGGCAGGTGAAAACCTGCCGGCTTCGTTCCCGTATTACGCTGCCATCCCCGAGATTTCTTTCCGGTGTCCAATCCCTTTGTGGGAAATGACACGGCTTCGTTTGTCATGAAAAAATGCCCCTCCAGAACAAAACGGCGTGACGCATAGGTCATAAAGTGCATCTTCACTGTATTGTATTCCCCGGAGTGGAGGCCTGTCCGTTCGCCTGACAAGGCGTCCGCCCTTGGAAATCAACCATTTTGAAGCGCCCCCTGAGCTTTTGGGGGTGAACCTAGTCGCAGTACATGATCGGGAAGCCATGATGATTGGCATAAAAAGCATAGCGAGTTATGTGCCGACCGCTGGTGTGGATAACTACGCTCAGGGTGCCAAATTCGAGAAGGATGAAGAATTCATCCTCGGCAAGATTGGTTCAGCGTTCCTGCCGCGCAAAGACGCTGACCAGGAAACCTCGGACCTGTGTGTCGAAGCAGTGAACGCACTGTTCGCCAACAATCCGCAGTTGTCGCGTGAATCCATCGACGCGCTGATCGTCGTCACTCAGAACGGTGACGAAGAGGGGCTGCCGCACACGGCCGCCATCGTGCAGGACAAGCTCGGCCTGCCGACCCATGTGGCGGCGTTCGATATCTCGCTGGGCTGCTCGGGCTACGTATACGGCATCTACGCCCTGAAAGGGTTCATGGAGGCCGCAGGGCTGAAGAACGGGTTGCTGGTCACCGCCGATCCGTATTCGAAAATCGTCGACCCTGAGGACCGCAACACCACCATGCTGTTCGGCGATGCCGCCACCGCCACTTGGATGGCCGAAGACGCCAGCTGGCAGTTGGGCAAGGCCAAGTTCGGCACCGACGGTTCCGGTGCGCCGCACCTGAAGGTCAGCGACGGAGTGTTTTTCATGAACGGTCGTCAGGTGTTCAACTTCGCTTTGCTGAAAGTACCGGCTCATTTGCACGAACTGCTGGCCGAGTCGTCGTTGCAACCCAGTGACATCGATGCGTTCTGCATCCACCAGGGCAGTGCGGCAATTGTCGATGCCGTGGCGCGGCGTTTCGAGGGCGAGCCTGAGAAGTTCATCAAGGACATGGTCGAGACCGGCAATACCGTGTCGTCGAGCATTCCGCTGCTGCTGGAAAAGCACGTCCTGGATGCTGACTGGAAGCGCGTGGCAATCAGTGGTTTTGGTGTGGGCCTGTCGTGGGGCTCGGCGATTCTGTATCGCGATTGACCCATTCACGTTCTTCTCGATAGCGCTTCAGGCTGGCCTGTGGCGCTATTTTTTTGCCCGCACCTCTCTCCTGCGCTTTCTTGACGCCATTTTTCGGGCTTTTACTCGCCGCTAAAGCCTTGTTTTGCAAGGGGTGGCAGTCTGCTAGCAAATTTTTTGAAAAAAGCCCTCAAGCAAGTTCCTAATCCGACGATAACTATTACGAAGGTTCTCTAGGCCACACCCCGGCGGTTGCCAAGGGCCGGAAGCCGCAGTACCCAACCAACGAGGAATTCGTCATGGCTTTAACAGTAAACACCAACACCACATCGCTGAACGTTCAGAAGAACCTCAACCGTGCTTCCGACGCTCTCTCCACTTCGATGACTCGCCTGTCTTCCGGCCTGAAAATCAACAGCGCCAAAGACGACGCCGCCGGCCTGCAGATCGCTACCCGTATGACCTCGCAAATCCGCGGTCAGACCATGGCGATCAAAAACGCCAACGACGGTATCTCCATGGCGCAGACCGCTGAAGGCGCGATGCAAGAGCAGACCAACATTCTGCAACGTATGCGTGAACTGGCCATCCAGTCCCGTAACGATAGCAACAGCGCAGATGACCGTATCGCTCTGAACAAAGAGTTCTCGCAGATGAGCGACGAACTGACCCGTATCGCCAACAGCACCAACCTGAACGGCAAGAACCTGCTCGACGGTACCGCCAGCACCATGACGTTCCAGGTCGGTTCGAACACCGGTGCTGACAACCAGATCTCCCTGACTTTGAGCGCCAGCTTCGACGCTGCAGCCCTGGGTGTTGACTCGGCAATCACCATCGTTGGTTCCGACAGCGCTGTTGCTGAAACCAACTTCGCATCGGCGATGGACGCAATCACCAGTGCGATCGACACCATCAACAGTGCTCGTGCCGACCTCGGTGCTGCACAAAACCGTTTCGCCAGCACCATTTCCAACCTGCAGAACATCAACGAAAACGCCAGTGCTGCACTGGGTCGCGTACAAGACACCGACTTCGCTGCTGAAACTGCACAACTGACCAAGCAGCAGACTCTGCAGCAAGCGTCTACCTCGGTTCTGGCCCAGGCCAACCAACTGCCATCCGCTGTACTGAAGCTGCTTCAGTAATAGCCGGATGAGTTTTAGCGGGGGAGTGCGCTTGCGTGCTCTCTCGCTTTTTCCGTTCAAGAGGTGATGGACATGGATATGAGCGTGAAGCTGAACTTGTCTTATCCAGCGGCGAAGCCGGCACCTACCGTGGCCGACAAGCCCGTGGAGAAGCCTCGAGCCGAGGTTGCTACCGTGACCCCGGTCAAGGAAGCACCTAAAGACGCTGCCGCCGAGCAGGACAAACTCAAGAAAGCCGTTCAGGAAATCGAGAAGTTCGTCCAGTCGGTCAAGCGCAATCTGGAGTTCTCTATTGACGAGCCTTCAGGCAAAGTAGTGGTCAAAGTGATTGCCAGTGGTTCCGGTGAAGTGATTCGCCAGATTCCGAACGAAGAAGTCCTGAAACTGGCCAACAGTTTGAATGATGCAAACAGCTTGTTGTTCAGCGCCGAAGCCTGACAATCGGCACGAATTTTGTTGTTATGTTCTTTTGGGCGTGTAAAGGCCAAAAGGCCGGCGACATACTGAAGGGAGTCCCACATGGCAAGTCCAATTCTACCTGGCTTGGGTCTAGGCTCCGGCCTTGATACCGGCGCTATCGTCAAGGCGCTGGTCGATTCCGACAAGGCCGCCAAGCAAGGTCAGATCACCCGAGCGACGACGACGACTACCAACAGTATCTCCGGGGTGGGTACCCTGAAGTCGTTGTTGGCAGCTTTCAATACCGCCATGAAGGACTTGTCCAGCACAACGACCCCGCAATTCTCGGGTTTTGCTGCGACATCTTCAGCTCCCGGCGTTCTCACGGCTACCGCCAGTAACACGGCGGTGAATGGCACTTACGCCATCAAAGTCACCAACCTGGCCACTGCGTCCAAGGTCACTTCGGCGGCCTTCGCGGGTGGTACGACCAGTGCCATTCCCACGGGTACGATGACCATCTCGCAGGGGGGGAACAACTACAACCTCAATGTGCCGGATGGCTCCACCTTGCAATCGGTTCGCGACGCGATCAACGCCGACTCGTCGCTCAAGGCGGCCGGTGTCAGTGCGAACATCATCACCGACTCCTTCGGTTCGCGCCTGGTGCTGGGTTCGACCACGACCGGCGCAGGCTCCGATATTTCGGTGAGTGGTATTGCGGGGCTGGAGATCGATGGCACGAACGTTGTGGGTGCCAACAATACTGCGTTGACGGCTTCTTCGGCGGGCGCCATCGGTGCCCTGGCCAAAGATGCCAGCTTCACAGTCGATGGCATGCTGCTGACCAGCAAGAGCAATACAGTCAGCACGGCAATCTCCGGGCTGACGTTGAATCTGCTCGGAGTAGCGGACGGCGGCACTTCAACCGTTACCGTGGCGCCGAACAATGATGGCTTGAAGGCCTCGATCCAGAAATTTGTCGATGCCTATAACGCGGTCGCCAATAGCATTACCGCACTGACCAAGCCGTCGCTCGATGCCGATGGGAAGTTGACGGTGCCGGCAAAATTGACCGGCGATGCGTTGCCCCGCTCGCTGCTGGCGACGATTCGAACGCCCTTGTCTGAAACCGGCGCTGGCGACGCGCTGACGTCGCTGGCCCAGTTGGGTGTTACCACCGATCAAAAGACGGGTGCGTTGACCTTCGATGGCGTCAAATTCAGCGCAGCGATGAGCGATAAAAAGCTCAGCGGTGAAGTCCAGACGTTGTTCACGGGCACCAACGGCCTGCTGGAACGCATGGGCAAGGCGATCGAACCCTTCAGCGAGAGGGGTGGTATCCTGGATCAGCGGACCACGACGCTGACCAGGACCCAGACCCGCCTGAAGAGCGATCAGGAGGCTCTGGATCGTCGGGTCGAGACCCTGACCGCTGTGCTGACTAAAAAGTACAACGATATGGACACCCTGGTCGGCAAGCTGAAGGCCACTGCCAGCAACATCACTTCGATGTTCGAGGCAATGACGGCGCAACAGAGAAACAGCTGATTTTTCAGCGATGCAAAAAAAGCCCGGCAACGTTTTGACAACGCTCCGGGCTTTCGGCTTTTCGGTCTAAAGTTTTTTGGCGCAGCGTCGATACGCTGTTTATACGAACCGAAGTTTTTTGATGAGGTAGAACATGAATCCGATGTTGGCCCTTCGCCAATACCAGAAGATTGGCGCCCAGGCGCAAACCTCCGAAGCCAGTCCCCATCGTCTTGTGCAGATGCTCATGGAAGGCGGGTTGGACCGTATTGCCCAGGCCAAGGGCGCGATGGAGCGCAAGGATATTGCAAGCAGAGGCATTCTGATCAGCAAGGCCATCGGCATTGTCGGTGGTTTGCGTGAAGGCCTGGACCTGGAAAACCAGGCCGAGTCGGTCGCTGAATTGGATGCTCTTTACGCTTACATGATGAAACGTCTGGCCGAAGCCAACGTCAAGGCCGATCCGAAGATCCTCGACGAAGTCGCCGATCTGCTTCGCACGGTCAAGGAAGGCTGGGACGCCATTGCCGCACCTGGTCCGCAATTCTAAGGAGTGCTCTCATGAGTCTTGTCCTGCAGCGAATCGAAAAAACCCGTGACGCCTTGGTCGATGCCTTGGCCGAGCGAAACTGGGAGGCCATCGGTCAATTGGACCTGGCGTGCCGTTCCTGCATGGAAGACGTCCTGGGTGAGCCTCAGGTGGACGAGGCGGCGTTGCGGATCAATCTTGAGGAATTGCTGGGGGTGTATCGGCAATTGCTGGAGGCGGCGACGGGAGAGCGTCAGGCGATCGTCGATGAGATGCAGCAGATCCATCAAGCACAGAACGCTGCAAAGGTTTACCATCTGTTCGGTTAATGCTCAGTTAATCCGAATCCGTTGCGCCATAAATTTGACTGTGCACGGTTTTTTGACTTAACTAGTAACTGTTTACAGATTTCAGGCGTCTACAGGCATAACAAGTCTGCAAGCGTCTAGCTTGCCCCCTAATTTTTGGGCATTGGGTTGACTAGGGAAGTTGCTATTGCATGTGGCGTGAAACCAAAATTCTCCTGATCGATGACGATAGCGTCCGCCGCCGCGACCTGGCGGTGATCCTGAATTTTCTTGGCGAAGAAAATTTACCCTGCGGAAGCCATGACTGGCAGCAGGCCGTCGGCTCATTGTCGTCCAGTCGTGAAGTCATTTGTGTCCTTATCGGGACCGTAAATGCTCCCGCAACGCTTTTGGGCTTGCTAAAGACACTCTCAACCTGGGATGAGTTCCTTCCGGTTTTGTTAATGGGCGAAAATTCTTCCCTTGACTTGCCTGAGGACCAGCGTCGCCGGGTACTTTCCACCCTCGAAATGCCGCCCAGCTACAGCAAGCTGCTCGATTCGCTGCATCGCGCCCAGGTTTACCGCGAGATGTACGATCAGGCCCGCGAGCGTGGCCGGCATCGCGAACCCAACCTGTTCCGCAGCCTCGTCGGCACCAGCCGGGCGATCCAGCATGTGCGCCAGATGATGCAGCAGGTCGCCGACACCGACGCCAGCGTACTGATCCTGGGCGAATCGGGTACCGGCAAGGAAGTGGTTGCGCGCAACCTGCATTATCACTCCAAGCGCCGCGAAGCGCCGTTCGTGCCGGTCAACTGTGGCGCGATCCCGGCCGAGTTGCTGGAGAGCGAACTGTTTGGTCATGAGAAGGGTGCATTCACGGGTGCAATCACCAGCCGCGCCGGGCGTTTCGAACTGGCCAACGGCGGCACGCTGTTTCTCGACGAAATCGGCGACATGCCGCTGCCGATGCAGGTCAAGCTGTTGCGCGTCCTGCAGGAACGCACCTTCGAGCGCGTGGGCAGCAACAAGACCCAGAGCGTCGATGTGCGCATCATTGCCGCCACGCACAAGAACCTTGAAAGCATGATCGAGGTCGGCAGTTTCCGCGAAGATCTCTATTACCGCCTCAACGTTTTCCCGATCGAGATGGCGCCACTGCGTGAGCGCGTCGAAGACATCCCGTTGCTGATGAACGAGCTGATCTCGCGTATGGAGCACGAAAAGCGCGGTTCGATCCGCTTCAACTCGGCGGCGATCATGTCCCTGTGCCGCCATGGCTGGCCGGGCAACGTTCGTGAGTTGGCCAACCTGGTGGAGCGCATGGCGATCATGCACCCGTACGGGGTGATCGGCGTGAACGAACTGCCGAAGAAATTCCGCTACGTCGACGATGAAGACGAGCAAATGGTCGACAGCCTGCGCAGCGACCTGGAAGAACGGGTGGCGATCAACGGCCACACGCCGGACTTCACCGCCAATGCCTTGTTGCCGCCCGAAGGCTTGGACCTCAAGGATTACCTGGGAGGCCTTGAACAAGGGCTGATCCAGCAGGCCCTGGACGATGCCAACGGCATCGTGGCCCGCGCGGCGGAACGCCTGCGCATCCGCCGTACCACCTTGGTGGAGAAGATGCGCAAGTACGGCATGAGCCGTCGCGAAGGAGATGAACAGGCGGATGATTGACGCCTGTTTTCCAACCACCTGATTTTCAGGCGTTTTTTTTTCGGCACGGGTATTGCTATATCCCTCGCAACGTTCCGTTTAACTGACGGTCAGCCAAGCGAGAGAGCACGATGACCCAAGCCGCCCAGATGTCGCCTGTCCCCGAGCCGGGACACCTGCCGTCCGCCGAACAGGCGAGCCGGCTTGGACTTGAGCAGGCATTTTCGCTGTTCAACCAGATGTCCAGCCAACTGACGGATTCCTACAGCCTGCTCGAAGCCCGGGTCACCGAGCTCAAGGGTGAGTTGGCCGTGGTCAGCGCCCAGCGCATGCAGGAGCTGGCGGAAAAAGAACGGCTGGCCAATCGGCTGCAGAATCTCCTCGACCTGTTGCCGGGTGGCGTCATCGTCATCGATGCCCACGGTTTCGTGCGCGAAGCCAACCCGGCGGCCTGCGAATTGCTCGGCCTGCCGTTGGAAGGCGAGCTGTGGCGGCACGTTATCGCCCGCTGCTTTGCGCCCCGGGAAGACGACGGCCATGAGGTGTCCCTCAAGGACGGTCGCCGCCTGTCCATCTCGACGCGCTCGCTGGATGCCGAGCCTGGGCAATTGGTGTTGCTCAACGACTTGACTGAAACCCGTCACCTGCAAGACCAATTGGCGCGCCATGAGCGCCTGTCTTCCCTGGGGCGGATGGTAGCCTCGCTGGCCCACCAGATTCGTACGCCGCTTTCCGCCGCGCTGCTTTACGCCAGTCATCTGACCGAGCAGCAATTACCGGTGGAAACCCAGCAACGCTTTGCTGGACGCTTGAAAGAGCGCCTGCACGAGCTGGAACACCAAGTGCGCGACATGCTGGTGTTCGCCCGCGGCGAGCTGCCGTTGACCGACCGCGTCAGCCCCAAGGCCTTGCTGCAATCGCTGCAAGCCGCGGCATTGACCCATGTGCAGCAATTGCCGATCCGCTGGCAGTGCGACAGCCATGCCGGCGAAGTGTTGTGCAATCGCGACACGCTGGTGGGAGCGGTGTTGAACCTGATCGAAAACGCGATCCAGGCCAGCGGCGGCGACGTCCGGCTGAAAGTGCACTTATACACACGAGACAACACCTTGCGCCTGTCGGTCAGCGACAACGGTAGTGGTATAGAGCCGGCGGTGCTGGCGCGCCTGGGCGAGCCATTCTTTACCACCAAGACCACCGGCACTGGCCTGGGCCTGACCGTGGTCAAGGCCGTGGCCCGTGCCCACCAGGGAGAATTGCAGCTGCGCTCGCGGCTGGGCCGTGGCACCTGCGCGACGGTGTGCTTGCCGCTGTTTTCCAACACGCCGGGGGTGGAGTGAACGCAATGGCGATCAAGGTGTTGCTGGTTGAGGATGATCGGGCCCTGCGCGAGGCGCTGGCCGATACGCTGGTGCTGGCCGGGCACGATTACGCTGCCGTCGGTTCGGCGGAAGAAGCGCTGTTGGCGGTCGGCCGGGAAGCGTTCAGCCTGGTGGTCAGTGACGTCAACATGCCGGGCATGGATGGTCATCAGTTGCTGGGTCTGTTGCGCGCCCGTCAGCCGCAACTGCCGGTCTTGCTGATGACGGCCCACGGGGCCGTCGAGCGAGCGGTGGATGCCATGCGCCAGGGCGCAGCGGATTACCTGGTCAAGCCGTTCGAGCCCAAGGCGCTGCTGGACCTGGTCGCACGTCATGCCTTGGGCAGTCTTGCGGTGGAGGGCGAAGGCCCGGTGGCCATCGAACCGGCTAGCGCGCAGCTGCTGGAATTGGCCGCGCGGGTGGCCCGCAGCGATTCGACGGTGCTGATTTCCGGCGAATCCGGTACGGGCAAGGAAGTACTGGCCCGCTACATCCATCAACAATCCCGGCGTGCCGGGGAACCGTTCATCGCCATCAATTGCGCGGCGATTCCCGACAACATGCTCGAGGCGACACTGTTCGGCCACGAAAAAGGCTCGTTCACTGGCGCCATTGCCGCCCAGGCCGGCAAGTTCGAGCAGGCCGACGGTGGCACGATCCTGCTCGATGAAATTTCCGAAATGCCCTTGGGCCTGCAAGCCAAGCTGTTGCGGGTATTGCAGGAGCGGGAAGTGGAACGGGTTGGTGCCCGCAAGCCCATCAGCCTGGACATCCGCGTGGTGGCGACCACCAACCGCGACCTGGCCGGCGAAGTGGCGGCGGGGCGTTTTCGTGAAGACCTCTATTACCGCCTGTCGGTATTTCCGCTGGCCTGGCGTCCGTTGCGCGAGCGCACCGCCGATATCCTGCCACTGGCCGAGCGGCTGTTGAACAAACACGTCAATAAAATGAAGCATGCGGCGGCCCGGCTTTCAGCCGAGGCCCGGGCCTGTCTGGTTGCCTACCCGTGGCCGGGCAATGTCCGAGAGCTGGATAACGCCATCCAGCGGGCCCTGATCCTGCAGCAGGGCGGTTTGATCCAGCCGGAGGATTTCTGCCTGGCCGGGCCGGTGGCCTGTGCGCCATTGCCGACCCTGGCACCGGTACCCGCCGCAACCACTGCGCCGTCGGTGGATAGGGAGGGCGATTCGGTGGGGGCTTTGGGGGACGACCTGCGGCGCCGCGAGTTCCAGATGATCATCGATACCCTGCGCGCCGAGCGCGGTCGTCGCAAAGAGGCGGCCGAACGCCTGGGCATCAGCCCACGCACCCTGCGCTACAAGCTGGCGCAAATGCGCGACGCCGGCATGGATGTCGAGGCCTATCTGTTCGCCAGTTGAATAAGCACCAGCAATCCCTGTGGGAGCGAGCTTGCTCGCGATAGCGGTGGGTCAGTCAAGTCGAGGTCGGATGTGATGGGGTTATCGCGAGCAAGCTCGCTCCCACAGGGGGGCTGTGCGCGCATTTGTTTTCTATCGCCATGGAGCTGGCACCCTTGTTGCTAATACCTACGTACCCGCTGAGTAAGTGTCAAAAAAACGCGGGCCGCCAGAGAGAGTAGACCATGAGCCAAGGTATTGAATTTAATCGGTTGATGCTGGACATGCGGGCCATGCAAATGGACGCCATGGCCCAGCCTAAATCGGTCGCGGTCCCCCAGGTGGGTGGCAGCAGCTTTTCCGACATGCTCGGTCAGGCCGTCAATAAAGTGAACGATACCCAGCAGGCTTCGAACCAGTTGGCCAGTGCTTTCGAGATTGGCAAAAGTGGCGTCGACCTGACGGACGTAATGATCTCCTCGCAGAAAGCCACTGTCTCGTTTCAGGCGCTGACCCAGGTTCGCAACAAACTGGTTCAGGCCTACCAAGACATCATGCAGATGCCGGTTTAAGGAAATTATTGAGTCATGGCAGAAGCAGCCGTTGATAACGTTCCAGCCAAGGCCACTCCGGTAGACGGCAAACCGCCGTTGTTCGGTCTGTCCTTCCTGGAAAATCTCTCCGAGATGACCATGCTGCGTCAGGTCGGCCTGTTGGTCGGCCTGGCTGCCAGCGTGGCGATTGGTTTCGCCGTGGTGTTGTGGTCCCAGCAGCCAGACTACCGTCCGTTGTACGGTAGCCTGGAGGGCATGGATGCCAAGCAAGTCATGGAAACCCTGGCTTCTGCCGACATTCCTTACACCGTCGAACCCAACTCTGGCGCCTTGCTGGTCAAGGCCGACGACGTCGCGCGTGCGCGCCTCAAGCTCGCCGCCGCTGGCGTGACGCCGACCGACGGCAACATCGGTTTCGAGATCCTCGACAAGGATCAGGGCCTGGGTACCAGCCAGTTCATGGAAGCGACCCGTTATCGTCGCGGCCTGGAAGGTGAGCTGGCACGGACCATTTCCAGCCTGAACAACGTCAAGGGTGCGCGTGTGCACCTGGCGATTCCGAAAAGCTCGGTGTTCGTGCGCGATGAGCGCAAGCCGAGCGCTTCGGTATTGGTCGAACTGTATTCCGGCCGCTCCCTTGAGCCAGGCCAGGTCGTTGCCATTATCAATCTGGTGGCGACCAGCGTACCCGAGCTGAGCAAGTCGCAGATCACTGTGGTCGACCAGAAGGGCAACCTGCTGTCCGACCAGGCGGAAAATTCCGAACTGACCATGGCCGGCAAGCAATACGACTACAGCCGCCGCATGGAAGGCATGTTCACCCAGCGGGTACATAACATTCTGCAACCCATCCTGGGCAATGGTCGCTACAAGGCCGAAGTCTCCGCGGATGTGGATTTCAGCGCCGTCGAATCGACTTCCGAGCAGTTCAACCCGGATCAACCGGCGTTGCGCAGCGAGCAGTCGGTGAACGAGCAGCGTACCGCCAGCAATGGTCCGCAGGGCGTGCCCGGTGCCCTGAGCAACCAGCCGCCGTCGCCGGCCAGCGCGCCGCAAACCACCGGTGGTGCTACGGCGGCCGCCGGCATGGTGCAGCCAGGCCAGCCGCTGATCGATGCCAATGGCCAGCAAATCATGGATCCGGCCACCGGCCAGCCGATGCTCGCGCCGTACCCGGCCGACAAGCGTCAGCAATCGACCAAGAACTTCGAGCTCGACCGTTCCATCAGCCACACCAAGCAGCAGCAGGGCCGTTTGAATCGCCTGTCGGTCGCCGTGGTGGTGGACGACCAGGTCAAGGTCAACCCGGCCAACGGCGAAACCAGCCGTGCGCCATGGACCGCCGACGAATTGGCGCGCTTCACTCGCCTGGTGCAGGACGCGGTCGGTTTCGACGCCAGCCGTGGCGACAGTGTCAGTGTGATCAACGTGCCGTTCTCCCTGGAGCGCGGTGAAGAAATCGCCGACATTCCGTTTTATTCGCAACCCTGGTTCTGGGATGTGGTCAAGCAAGTATTGGGTGTGTTGTTCATCCTGATACTGGTTTTCGGTGTGTTGCGTCCGGTGCTGAACAACATCACTGGTGGTGGCAAGAACAAGCAGTTGGCAGGCTTGGGCGATGTCGAGCTGGGAGGCATGGGTGGCCTGGATGGCGAATTGGCCAACGATCGCGTCAGCCTCGGCGGGCCGCAGAGCATCCTGCTGCCAAGCCCGAGCGAAGGCTACGACGCTCAGTTGAACGCCATCAAGAGTCTGGTGGCAGAAGACCCGGGTCGTGTGGCCCAGGTCGTGAAAGAGTGGATTAACGCAGATGAGTGATAATCGAGCCGCTGTTGCCAAATTGTCCCGGGTCGACAAAGCCGCGATCCTGCTGCTGTCCCTGGGGTCGACCGACGCCGCCCAAGTGCTGCGTCACATGGGGCCCAAAGAGGTCCAGCGCGTGGGCGTGGCCATGGCGCAAATGGGCAACGTGCACCGTGAGCAGGTCGAGCAGGTGATGAGCGAGTTTGTCGACATCGTCGGCGATCAAACCAGCCTGGGCGTCGGTTCCGACGACTACGTGCGCAAGATGCTCACCCAGGCACTGGGCGAGGACAAGGCCAACGGTCTCATCGACCGGATCCTGTTGGGTGGCAACACCAGCGGCCTGGACAGCCTCAAGTGGATGGAGCCGCGGGCGGTTGCCGACGTGATCCGTTACGAGCACCCGCAGATCCAGGCGATCGTGGTGGCTTACCTCGACCCGGACCAGGCAGGTGAAGTGCTCGGCAACTTCGATCACAAGGTGCGCCTGGACATCATCCTGCGGGTGTCGTCGCTCAACACCGTGCAGCCGGCGGCCCTGAAAGAATTGAACCAGATTCTCGAGAAGCAGTTCTCGGGCAACTCCAACGCCTCGCGCACCACCTTGGGTGGCATCAAGCGCGCGGCGGACATCATGAACTTCCTCGACAGTTCGATCGAAGGTCAGCTGATGGACTCGATCCGCGAAGTCGACGAAGACCTGTCCGGTCAGATCGAAGACCTCATGTTCGTGTTCAACAACCTGTCCGATGTCGACGACCGTGGCATCCAGGCGCTGTTGCGCGAAGTGTCGTCCGACGTGCTGGTGCTGGCCCTCAAGGGTTCGGACGAAGGCGTCAAGGAAAAGATCTTCAAGAACATGTCCAAACGGGCGGCCGAACTGTTGCGCGACGACCTCGAGGCCAAGGGCCCGGTGCGCGTCAGCGACGTGGAAACCGCACAGAAGGAAATCCTCACCATCGCCCGCCGCATGGCCGAAGCCGGGGAGATCGTTCTCGGTGGCAAGGGCGGCGAAGAGATGATCTAAGGTCGTTATGTCTGCCAAGAGTGATGAAGCACCCAGCGACCTGATTCGCGGCCGAGACGTCAGTAATTTCGACGTCTGGTCGCTGCCCAGCTTCGACCCCCACGTGCCCGAGCCTGAGCCGGAGCCCGTGGAGGAACTGCCGGAGATGGAGGAGGTGCCGCTGGAAGAAGTCCAGCCGCTGACCCTCGAGGAAGTCGAGAGCATTCGCCAGGAAGCCTATAACGAAGGCTTCGCCGTGGGCGAAAAGGAGGGCTTCCACAGCACCACGCTCAAGGTCCGCCAGGAAGCCGATGTGGCGTTGACGGCCAAGCTCCGTGCGTTGGAATCGCTGATGCTCAACCTGTTCGACCCCATTGCCGAGCAGGACACCCAGATCGAGAAATCCCTGGTGGGTTTGGTGCAACACATCGCCAAACAAGTGATCCAGCGCGAACTGGCCATCGATTCGACCCAGATCGAACAGGTCATGCGTGAAGCGCTCAAGCTGTTGCCGTTGGGCGTGGGCAACGTGCGGCTGTACATCAATCCCCAGGATTTCGAACTGGTCAAGGCCTTGCGCGAGCGCCATGAGGAAACCTGGCGCATCGTCGAGGATGCGACGCTGCTGCCGGGCGGTTGTCGGGTGGAAACCGAACACAGCCGCATCGACGCCACGGTTGAAACACGCATCAGCCAGATCATGGCCAAATTGTTCGACCAGCTACACGAACAGGCCCTGCACCCGGCCGCCGCCGACCTGAGCCTGGAGTTGCCGGACGAACTCCAAGGTGACGTGGCGACGGTCGAGGAGGAATTGGACGTGCCTGAATTGGATACTTCTGCACTGGACAGCCGCGATGCGCCTTGAGCGAACCAGCTTCGGCAAGCGCCTGGGCAGCTACGCCGAGGCCAGTGAGCTGGCCGGCCAGCCGATCCTGGAAGGTCGCTTGCTGCGCATGGTTGGCTTGACCCTCGAAGCCGAGGGCCTGCGTGCCGCCATGGGCAGCCGCTGCATGGTGATCAACGACGACAGCTACCACCCGGTGCAGGTCGAAGCCGAAGTCATGGGCTTCTCCGGCAGCAAGGTCTTCTTGATGCCAGTGGGCAGTGTCGCCGGCATCGCCCCCGGCGCGCGCGTGGTGCCCCTGGCCGACAACGGACGCCTGCCCATGGGCATGAGCATGCTCGGACGCGTGCTGGACGGGGCCGGACGGGCCTTGGACGGCAAGGGCGGCATGAAGGCCGAAGACTGGGTGCCGATGGACGGCCCGACGATCAACCCCCTCAAGCGTGACCCCATCAGCGTGCCGCTGGACGTGGGCATTCGTTGCATCAACGGTTTATTGACGGTCGGTCGCGGCCAGCGCCTGGGCCTGTTTGCCGGTACCGGCGTAGGTAAGAGTGTGCTGCTGGGCATGATGACCCGCTTCACCGAAGCCGACATTATCGTAGTAGGGCTGATCGGCGAGCGGGGCCGTGAGGTCAAGGAATTCATCGAGCACATCCTCGGCGAGGAAGGGCTCAAGCGTTCGGTCGTGGTGGCTTCGCCTGCGGACGATGCACCGCTGATGCGTATGCGGGCGGCGATGTATTGCACCCGTATCGCCGAGTATTTCCGCGACAAGGGCAAGAACGTCCTGTTGCTGATGGATTCGCTCACTCGTTTCGCCCAGGCCCAGCGGGAAATCGCCCTGGCCATCGGCGAGCCGCCGGCCACCAAGGGTTATCCGCCTTCGGTGTTCGCCAAGCTGCCGAAACTGGTCGAGCGCGCCGGCAATGCGGAAAAGGGCGGCGGTTCCATCACCGCGTTCTATACCGTGCTGTCCGAAGGTGACGACCAGCAAGACCCCATCGCCGACTCGGCCCGGGGCGTACTCGACGGCCACATCGTGCTGTCCAGGCGCCTGGCCGAAGAAGGGCACTACCCGGCCATCGACATCGAGGCGTCCATCAGTCGGGTCATGCCGTCGGTGATCAGTGCCGAGCATATGAGGCGTGCCCAGCAGTTCAAGCAATATTGGTCGCGCTACCAGCAAAGCCGCGATTTGATCAGCGTCGGCGCCTATGTACCTGGTGGTGACCGCGAGACCGACACCGCCATCAGCCTTTACCCGGCGATGGCCGTTTATCTGCGCCAGAGCCTGAACGACAATATCGGCATGGGTGCCAGCGAAGCGCACCTGCAGACGATTTTCGCTCCGGTCGCTGGCGGATAACCGACCATGGCCACAAGTCGTGCGGCACGCCTGGCGCCCGTGGTGGACATGGCGGAAAAGGCCGAGAAGACCGCCGTCCAGCGCCTGGCGTATTTCCAGGGGCAAGTGGCCGTTGCCGAGAGCAAGCTGGCAGACCTCGAAAATTTTCGACTCGAATACCAGGAGCAGTGGATCGCCCGTGGCGCCCATGGGGTGTCGGGGCAGTGGTTGTTGGGTTACCAAGGATTTCTTGCGCAACTGGGCACTGCCATCGATCAGCAGCGCCAGAGCCTGGTCTGGCACCAGAACAACCTGGAGAAGGCCCGCCAGAGCTGGCAAGAAGCATTCGCCCGGGTCGAAGGGCTGCGCAAACTGGTGCAGCGCTATATCGATGAGGCGCGGCAACTGGAAGACAAGCGCGAACAGAAACTGCTCGATGAATTGTCCCAGCGCCTGCCGCGGCAGAATCCCTACTGATGGGAAACGAGGATTTTGTCGGATGAACGAGGCAAAACCTTGCTCAGACCTTTACCAGATGCTACACCTTGTACACGTATGTCCATGACAAGGAAGCCGATCATGTCAGTCGTTACCGAAGTATCCCCCGATGGGCATAAGCTGACGATCTCGATCAAGGGTCGATTCGATTTCGGGCGGCATCAGGAGTTTCGTGAGTCCTATGAGCGGCTCCACAAGAAACCTGACTCCATCGTGGTGGATTTGAAAGAAGCCACTTACCTCGACAGTTCCGCCTTGGGCATGCTCCTGCTGTTGCGCGATCATGCCGGTGGCGACCAGTCGGATATCCGCGTCGTCAACAGCAGCAGCGACGTCAAGAAAATCCTCGCGATCTCCAATTTCGACAAGCTGTTCGACATCAGTTGATCGCCATGCAATCGTCGTCGGAGCCACTGACGGTCCTGATTGCCGAAGACAGCGCCGCTGATCGACTGCTGCTGTCGACCATTGTCCGCCGCCAGGGCCATCATGTGCTCACGGCGGCCGATGGCGCCGAAGCGGTCGATGTCTATCTGCAACAGCGTCCGCACCTGGTGCTGATGGATGCGATGATGCCGGTGATGGACGGCTTCGAAGCGGCGCAGAAAATCAAACAGTTGGCCGGGGACCAGTTGGTCCCGATCATTTTCCTCACCTCGCTGACTGAGAGCGAAGCCCTGGCCCGTTGTCTGGAAGCAGGCGGCGACGATTTCCTGGCAAAACCCTACAACCAAGTGATCCTGACGGCCAAGATCAAGGCCATGGACCGCTTGCGCCGGTTGCAGGCCACGGTGGTGGAGCAGCGCGACCAGATCGCCCGGCACCATGATTACCTGCTCAACGAACAACGGGTCGCCAAGGCCGTGTTCGACAAGATCGCCCACTCCGGTTGCCTGAGCGCGCCGAACATCCGTTATTTGCAATCACCCTACGCCTTGTTCAACGGCGACCTGCTGCTGGCCGCGTTCAACCCGGCCGGCGACATGCACATCCTGTTGGGGGATTTCACCGGGCATGGCCTGCCGGCGGCGGTCGGCGCGATGCCCCTGGCGGAAGTGTTCTACGGGATGACGGCCAAGGGCTATGGGCTGGCGCAAATCCTGCGGGAGATGAATGCCAAGCTCAAACGCATCCTGCCAGTGGATATGTTCTGCTGCGCGACACTGTTATGCCTGAGCTTCCAGCGCTGTACGGTGGAGATCTGGAACGGCGGCATGCCCGATGGTTACCTGCATGACAGCCTCAGCGGCGTGCGCACGCCTTTGCCGGCGCGGCACTTGCCATTGGGCGTGCTCACCCCGCAGTTGTTCGATGACCGCACCGAAGTGCATCCGATGTCGCTGGGGGATCGGGTGTTCCTGCTGTCCGATGGTGTCATCGAGACCAGTGACCGCGACGACCAGCCGTTTGGCGTGGAGCGGTTGCAGCAGGTATTTTCGGCCAACCGTGAGCCCGACCGTCTTTTCGAGGATATCCAGCAGGCGCTGCTGGATTTTCGTGGTGAGGCCCGTGACGACTTCAGCATGGTCGAGGTGCGGCTGGTCGCTCCGACGCAACTCAATCCGCCACCACCGGTCTATTCCGATAGCGGCCAGTCCAGCCCGCTGGATTGGTCGGTGAGCTTCGAGTTCCGTGCGCAGACGCTCAAGCGCTTCAACCCGATGCCCTACCTGTTGCAATTGCTGCTGGAGGTGCATGGGCTCAGGGCGCAGAGCGGCGCCCTTTACAGCGTCATGTCGGAGCTCTACTCCAATGCCCTGGATCACGGGGTGCTGGGCCTCGATTCGAGTCTCAAGCGTGATGCAGCGGGTTTCGCCCGCTACTACAGGGAGCGCAATACACGCCTGGATGAGTTGAGCGACGGTTACGTGCGGGTGCACTTGCACGTTTCGCCAAACGGCGAGGGCGGTCGCCTGGCCATCGAAGTCGAAGACAGTGGCGAAGGGTTCGATGTCGCCCGGGTGCTGGCACGGCCCGTGGACAGTGATCGATTGTCGGGACGCGGCGTGAGCCTGGTTCGCCAACTGAGCCACCAGGCCAGTTGGTCAGACGATGGTCGTAGTGCGCGCGTGGAGTTTTTCTGGGAGGCTCTGGCATAATTGGGGCCATTCTTGATCAGGGAGCGAACAAGTGAACGAGATTCATCTGGACCGCGACGTGCTTAGCACGTTGAAGGAAGTCATGGAGGAGGGGTATCCGGAGTTGCTGGATACGTTTCTCAACGACTCCGAGGCTCGCTTGCGCGTGCTGCATGAAGCACGGGACGCTGAAAAACTGAGCGCCACCGCCCACAGCTTCAAGGGCAGCAGCAGCAACATGGGCGCCATTCGCCTGGCCGAGTTGTGCGGCGAGCTGGAACAGCGTGCCAAGCAGCCGTCCTTGGGCGGCATCGAAAACCTGGTCAACGAAATCGACAGCGAATTTGCCCATGTCCGCAAGCTGTGCCGGGAAGAGCGTGAAGGTTTCCACTGCTGAGATTTGACGGTCGGGTAAAACGTTGGCCCGTGCCTTGCATTGCCTAGTCTCGACTGTACCTATGATTCCAGTGCAGCGGAGACCTTTTTATGCCCGTCACCCCTAATTCATTGCTTCAGGCCTCCGTCCAGGCCAAGCCCCAGGCCGCCGTCAATTCACCGGCAGCGGCCCCGGACCTCGGGGATAGAGCCTCCAGCTTCGCTCAAGTCTTCGCCAAGCAGGCGCCTGCCAAAGCAGCGGCGGCCCCTGAGCCCGTGGTGAAACCGGCGCGCGACAAGGCCGCTGACAACACCGTCAAAAAAGACGCCGGCAACGAAAACCCTGCCGCCCCGGAACCGACGGTTGCCGATAGCGGCAAACCCTTGCCCGCGGACAAAGCGGCTAGCACCGACGACAAAGCGGCCAGCGATAACGATGCCGACGCGGCTGAAGCGCCGGTGGCTGATGCGGCACCGGTCGATCCGAGCCTCGACCCAGGCGCGCTGACGGACATGGCGGTGCCAGTCGCGACAGCCCCGGCCGAACCTGCCCCCGTGGTGGTCCCGGCTGAGGCTCAGGTAACGACTGCGGTCGCGGCACCGGTTGTCCCATTGGCCGCGCCGGCCCAACCTGCGGTTCCGGTCGTCGATCCAGCCTTCGACCCACAAGCCGATCCGCTCGACGCATTGCCCGCCTTGCGCTTGGCGATGGAGCAGAGCGGTCATGTTTCCGCCAGCAGCCAGGCACAGCCCAAGAGCGCTGCCCCGGCGTCGCTCGACGGCGAGCCGACTTCGGCGCAGACCTTCGCCGCCGGCATGGCCAGCATGCTCAGCGTGCAAGCCGACCAGAACAGCACCGAGTCCGGCAGCCAGGGTGGCGACAAGGCCTTCGGCGGCTTGATCAGCGAGGGTCTCAAGGACTTGAGCGCCGCGTCCAGTGACACCCGCGTAGACGATTTCGCCAACCGCCTGGCTGCACTGACCCAGGCCGCCACGCCCAAAACCGCCAACGCGGTGCCGGTCAATCAACCTATCGCGATGAACCAGAGCGGTTGGACCGAAGAGGTGGTGAACCGGGTGATGTACCTTTCCAGCGTCAATCTCAAGGCGGCCGACATCCAATTGCAGCCCGCCGAACTCGGGCGCCTGGATATCCGGGTGAGCATGGTGCCGGACCAGCAGACCCAGGTCACCTTCATGAGCGCCCACTCCGGCGTTCGCGAAGCCCTCGAAGGCCAGATGCATCGCCTGCGGGACAGTTTTGCCCAGCAGGGCATGGGCCAGGTCGACGTCAGCGTGTCGGACCAATCCCGTGGTTCGCAGAACCAGGAGCAGCAAGCCCAGCAGCAGGCCCGGGCGGGGCGTTCGACATCTTCAGGTGGGCCGGTGGATGCCGCGGATGAAGCCGCTCCCGCCGGCATCGCTGAAGTGGCCGCCAGCACGACCAGCGTCATCGGCACCAGCGCGGTCGACTACTACGCCTGATCCAACGCGGCTCACCCCTGTGGGAGCGAGCTTGCTCGCGATAGCGGATGGTCAGTCACCCTTGCAGGGGCTGGTCCACCGCCGCTATCGCGAGCAAGCTCGCTCCCACATTGGTTTTTATGGGTTCTGTAGATCGCATCTGCCCCGTCATCCTGAGTACCGACACTTCTGGCATAACACTTGCTCCAGCCTTGCCGTGCAACAGTGAAAACCCCGATTAGTGACGGATTATTGGCATGGCGAAGAGCGAAGCAGCAGCTGTAAAAGACCCTGCAACCAAAGGCAAACTCAAGCTGATCATCATGATCGTGGTGGGTTTGCTCCTGGCGATCGGCGTGTCCGTGGGGGCAACCTGGTATTTCATGCACAGCGCTCAAAGCAAGCCGGCGGCGGCAGCGGCCGAAGTCGCGCCAGTGGGCAAGCAGCCGGCGATTTTCGAACCGATGGCGCCGGCCTTCGTGGCCAACTACACCGTGAACGGTCGCCAACGCTACATGCAGGTCAGCATTACTTTGCAGGGTCGCAACCAGGCTGACCTGGAAGCGCTTCGGGTGCACATGCCGTTGATTCGCAACAACCTGGTGATGCTGTTTTCCGGACAGAGTTTCGATACCCTGGCCACCCCCGTCGGCCAGGAAATGCTGCGCCAGAAAGCCACGGCCAGCGTGCAGGAAGTGGCTCAGAAAGAGCTCGGCAAAGTGGTGATCGAACAGTTGCTCTTCACTAACTTCGTATTGCAGTAGGAACACGACATGGCCGTGCAGGACCTGCTGTCCCAGGACGAAATCGATGCGCTGTTGCATGGTGTCGACGACGGTCTGGTACAGACCGAAAACGCTGCTGAACCGGGCAGCGTCAAAAGCTACGACCTGACCAGCCAGGATCGCATCGTTCGCGGACGCATGCCGACCCTGGAAATGATTAACGAGCGTTTCGCCCGGTACACCCGCATCAGCATGTTCAACATGCTGCGTCGCTCGGCCGATGTGGCCGTGGGTGGCGTGCAGGTGATGAAGTTCGGCGAGTACGTGCATTCGCTGTACGTGCCCACCAGCCTCAACCTGGTGAAGATCAAGCCGTTGCGCGGCACTGCGTTGTTCATCCTCGACGCCAAACTGGTGTTCAAGCTGGTGGACAACTTCTTCGGCGGCGACGGTCGTCACGCCAAGATCGAAGGTCGCGAATTCACCCCGACCGAGCTGCGAGTGGTGCGCATGGTGCTGGAGCAGGCCTTCATCGATTTGAAGGAAGCCTGGCAGGCGATCATGGAAGTGAACTTCGAGTACATCAACTCGGAAGTGAACCCGGCCATGGCCAACATCGTCGGGCCGAGCGAAGCCATCGTGGTCTCGACCTTCCACATCGAACTCGATGGCGGTGGCGGCGACCTGCACGTGACCATGCCGTATTCGATGATCGAGCCGGTGCGGGAAATGCTCGACGCCGGTTTCCAGTCGGACCTCGACGACCAGGACGAGCGCTGGATCAACGCCTTGCGCCAGGACGTGCTCGACGTCGATGTGCCGATCGGCGCGACGGTCGCCCGGCGCCAACTGCGCCTGCGGGACATCTTGCACATGCAGCCGGGTGACATCATTCCGGTCGAGATGCCCGACGAAATGATCATGCGCGCCAATGGCGTACCGGCCTTCAAGGTCAAGATGGGCTCTCACAAAGGCAACCTGGCGTTGCAGGTGATCGAGCCGATCGAACGCCGCTGAGCGGTGTCGAATTTTTAAGTTTGCGTTTCTAACTGATTTTTGCCCGCCGAGGACAAATGATGGCTAACGATATGAACACCCAGGATGACCAGGCGCTGGCCGACGAATGGGCCGCGGCCCTGGAAGAAACCGGCGATGCCGGGCAGGCTGACATCGATGCCTTGCTGGCCGCCGATAGCGGTAACCACGGCTCCAATCGCTTGCCGATGGAAGAGTTTGGCAGCGTGCCCAAGAGCAATGAACAGGTGACGCTGGACGGGCCGAACCTGGACGTGATCCTCGACATTCCGGTGTCCATCTCCATGGAAGTGGGCAGCACCGATATCAACATCCGCAACCTGCTGCAGCTCAACCAGGGCTCGGTGATCGAGCTGGACCGCCTGGCCGGCGAGCCGCTTGACGTGCTGGTCAACGGCACCTTGATCGCCCATGGCGAAGTGGTGGTGGTCAACGAGAAGTTCGGCATTCGCCTGACGGACGTGATCAGCCCGAGCGAACGCATCAAGAAGCTGCGCTGAGTGAAAGGTTTCCTCGCCGCAGCGTCGATGCTGCCCTTGAGCGTGCTGGCGGCCGAACCGGTTGCCACGGCGGCCGTTGCGCCAGCGTCGGGCACGGGTATCGCCGGGCAACTGGCGCAACTGGTGCTCGGCTTGCTGCTGGTGCTGGGCTTGATCTTCTTTCTCGCTTGGCTGTTGCGGCGCGTGCAACAGGCGGGGCCTGCGGGCAAGGGCCAGGTCATCGACATCGTCGGTTCCCGTGCGCTCGGGCCGCGCGACCGGCTGGTGCTGGTGCAGGTCGGCAACGAGCAGATCCTGCTGGGCCTGAGCCCGGGCACCATCACTGCGTTGCACGTCCTCAAGGAGCCGGTACAGGTACCCTCCACCGAGTCGGCCAGCCCCGAATTTGCCCAGCGCCTCATGGAGCTGCTGGGGAAAGACCAGAAGGATAAAAAGTAATGCCGTTGCGCATTCTGTTGGCATTGGCCCTGATGCTGGCCGCACCGTTGGCGTTCGCCGCGGACCCGCTGTCGATCCCGGCGATCACCCTGGGAACCAACGCCGAAGGGGCCCAGGAATATTCGGTCAGCTTGCAGATCCTGCTGATCATGACCGCGCTGAGTTTCATTCCGGCGTTCGTCATGCTGATGACCAGCTTCACCCGGATCATCATTGTCTTTTCGATCCTGCGCCAGGCCCTGGGCCTGCAACAGACCCCTTCGAACCAGATCCTCACCGGCATGGCGCTGTTCCTGACCATGTTCATCATGGCGCCCGTGTTCGACCGGGTGAACCGGGATGCGCTGCAGCCTTACCTGGCGGAACAACTCAGCGCCCAGGATGCCGTGGCCAAGGCCCAGGTGCCGATCAAGGACTTCATGCTGGCCCAGACTCGCAGCAGTGACTTGGAATTGTTCATGCGCCTGTCCAAGCGCACCGACATCCCGAGTGCCGACCAGGCACCGCTGACCATCCTGGTGCCGGCGTTCGTGACGTCCGAGCTGAAGACCGCGTTCCAGATCGGTTTCATGATTTTCATCCCGTTCCTGATCATCGACCTGGTGGTCGCCAGCGTACTGATGGCCATGGGTATGATGATGCTCTCGCCGCTGATCATTTCCCTGCCGTTCAAGATCATGCTGTTTGTATTGGTGGATGGCTGGGCGCTGATCATCGGTACCCTGGCGGGCAGTTTCGGCGGTGTTTAGGCCTCTTTTGCGGGTAGGACGATATGACGCCTGAAGTAGCGGTAGACCTGTTTCGTGAAGCGCTCTGGCTGACGGCTTCGATGGTTGCCATCCTGGTGATCCCCAGCCTGCTGGTGGGCTTGCTGGTGGCGATGTTCCAGGCCGCGACCCAGATCAACGAACAGACCTTGAGCTTCCTGCCGCGCCTGCTGGTGATGCTGGTGACGTTGATCGTCGCCGGCCCCTGGATGGTACAGACCTTCATGGAATACATCCTGCAGTTGTACGGCAGTATTCCGCAGTTGATCGGCTGACCCCATGTCGATGCTCGAGCTGACGGACACCCAGATCAGCACGTGGGTGGCATCGTTCATCCTGCCGCTGTTTCGCGTCACCGCGGTGCTGATGAGCATGCCGATCTTCGGCACGACACTGGTGCCAACTCGGGTGCGTTTGTACTTCGCCCTGGCGATCACGGTGGTTATCGCGCCCGGGCTGCCACCGATGCCGCCGGTCAATGCCCTGGACCTCAGCGCGCTGATGCTGGTGGCCGAGCAGATTCTCATCGGTGCCTTGATGGGGTTCTCGTTGCAGCTGTTTTTCCAGGCCTTTGTGGTGGCCGGGCAAATCATTTCGATCCAGATGGGCATGGCCTTCGCGTCCATGATCGACCCCACCAACGGCGTCAACACCGCGGTGATCGGCCAGTTCCTGACGATGCTGGTGACCCTGTTGTTCCTCGCCATGAACGGGCATCTGGTGGTGTTCGAGGTCTTGACCGAGAGCTTTACCACCATGCCGGTGGGCAGTGCGTTCCTGATCAATCACTTCTGGGAAATCGCTGGCAAGCTCGGCTGGGTCATGGGTGCCGCGATGGTGCTGGTATTGCCAGCGATCACCGCGTTGCTGGTGGTCAACATCGCGTTTGGCGTAATGACTCGCGCGGCGCCGCAACTGAATATCTTCTCCATTGGTTTCCCTCTGACCCTGGTGCTGGGCATGGTGATCTTCTGGGTCAGCCTGGGGGATATCCTCAACCAGTATCAGCCGCTGGCCACCCAGGCCTTGCAGCTTTTACGTGACATGGCACAGGCGCGCTGAACCATGGCCGAGAGCGAGAGTGGTCAGGACAAGACAGAAGACCCCACGGAAAAGCGCCTGCGCGAGTCCCGGGAAAAGGGCGAGATTGCCCGCTCCAAGGAACTCAATACGCTGGCGGTGATGCTGGCAGGAGCGGGTGGGTTGTTGATTTATGGCGGCGGGTTGGCCTTGGACCTGCTGGAAATCATGCGCCTGAATTTCTCCCTGCCTCGCGAAGTACTGCTCTCTCCGGGGTCCATGGCCCAGCATCTGCTGCACTCGGGCAAGATCGCGATCCTGGCGGTGCAGCCGATCCTGATCTGCCTGTTGCTGGCTGCGGTGATCGGCCCGATTTCCCTGGGCGGCTGGCTGTTCGCCGCCGGAAGCCTGGCCCCCAAGTTCAGCCGGATGAATCCGGCCGCCGGCCTCAAGCGCATGTTTTCCACCACGGCGCTGATGGAGTTGCTCAAGGCATTCGGGAAGTTCCTGCTGGTTCTGTTCGTTGCGCTGACGGTGTTGCAGGCCGACATCGACGATCTGCTGCGCATTGCTCACGAACCGCTGGAACAGGCCATTATCCACAGTGTGCAGTTAGTGGGCTGGAGCACATTGTGGATGGCCTGCGGCTTGATCCTGATTGCCGCCATCGACGTGCCGATCCAACTCTATCAGAGCAAGCAAAAGCTGTTGATGACCAAGCAGGAAGTGCGCGACGAGCACAAGGATGCGGAAGGCAAGCCGGAGGTCAAGCAGCGCATTCGTCAGTTGCAGCGCGAGGTCTCCCAGCGGCGGATGATGGCGGCGATCCCTGACGCCGACGTGGTCATCACCAACCCGACCCACTACGCCGTCGCCCTCAAGTACGACCCCGAAAAAGGCAACGCTCCCGTGTTGCTGGCCAAGGGCAATGACTTCCTGGCGCTGAAGATCCGTGAAATCGCCGTCGCCAACGAAGTGATGCTGCTCGAATCCCCGGCGTTGGCGCGATCAATCTACTATTCCACCGAACTCGACCAGGAAATCCCTGGGGGCCTGTATTTGGCTGTTGCGCAGGTCTTGGCCTACGTCTACCAGATCCGCCAGCACCGCGCCGGCAAGGGCAAGCGTCCCGAACCGCTCAAGGATTTGCCGATTCCGCCGGATTTGCGGCGGGATGTTTGATGGGGTTTCAGTGGAGGCTTATTCGAACCCGAGGCGAAGACCGAGGGGCGCTAAAAAGTCCGATTCCCATTTACCATCGCTGTCGAAGTCACTGAGGGAATAATAATATTCACTACGTCTAATTTCCATCTTCCACTTTTCCAGCGCAAACATATTGATTCCTCGTACCTTGCTCGCTTCGCTTAGGGATAGCATAAGATTGACTATGCCCGTATCTGGCATTCCGGGGGTTCGAAGACGGGTTACTGTTTTCCTATCCTGCAAGTAATTAAAAAAATTGACTCGGGAGAGATGGTCAATCTTGTTCTGGAAGAGGCGCGTATATTTACGTGGATCGAAAGTATTCGGAAGGATTGAAAAGCTCGCTTCTTCAAGTCTTTGCGGGAGGGTGGATAGTATGGTTTTTTTATGTATTGTTTGAATTCCCTCCGCCGTCGGCCATGGACGTTGGATAGTTGTTTTAAATACATAATAACCTTTTGGAGGGAGGGAGAACTTATTGATTACAATCTCGGCCCCCCTTAAATTAAATACGACCTCGGGCCCGCTTAAGTGAATTCTCGGGCGAGCAGGAAAAAGAGCCGCGCTCACCCAACGCCAGAGAGAACTGATCCCCATCCTTCCGTTCGGGTCGCTCCTGTTTATTGGATCACCTGAACAATATGCATAAGAGTTTATCCCGCCCTTGCCAAACGGACTCAATTTTTCCGAACTATTAAACCGCATCAAAACCGGATTGAACGCCCGATAACCATTCCCCAGCAAATAATGCCCGATCACCGGGTCCGGTCGTTCTCCATTGAAGCCGAGCAGGCTCAAAAAACCGTTGCCGATAGTTCGATTGCCATAAGGCGAATAGGCATGGGACTGCCTTTCATTGGAGGAAACGGCATGCAATACCGAGCGTTGCTGATCGGTCGCTAACAATGTCGCTTGCTTTGCGCTGCCTTGGGTTTCGCTCTGGGCCAGCAATTGATCGCCATGTTGGACAATTGACCGGCTGATGGCCCCTTCGATTTCTGTCGTCAGGCGAGACTTGCAATAAAACCGCTGGACAGGCGCGTGAGTCATCACGGTGTGGCAGGTGAGGCGATCCAGAGGGTCATAGCGGTAAGTGCAGAGGTGCGTGGCTGACATGGTCGACGCTCCGTTTGGGTGAGGCTCCGTTGGATTATCGGGGTTGGGGTGCAAAGGGGGAACTAGCAGAACTGTTAGGTTTGCCTGGAAAGCGCCAGGCCCCGTGGCGAGGGAGCTTGCTCCCGCTCGGTTGCGCAGCGACCGCGATAACAGGTGTGTCTGATGTTTCGTATTCGACTTGTTTCGGGGCCGCTTCGCGACCCAGCGGGAGCAAGCTCCCTCGCCACAGGTTCGTCGTTTGCCTTAGGTGAACAGCATGACCCTGTGGGAGCGAGCTTGCTCGCGATTGCAATGATCCAGTCGATACAGATATTGACTGACAAATCGCCATCGCGAGCAGGCTCGCTCCCACAGGGTTGGATGTGCGTCAGCCGCTCTATTCCAGCCTCCGACAAAAGTTGGAAGGCTTCTTGCAATACCCCGCCTGCGCCCCCTCCGGGCGTCAAAAGTTTGCTTCACAGGCACGGGGATTATTGGTGGATCGCTCTCAGTTACTCAGCACCGCGCGCAGCAATGTAGCCGACCTCAGCAGGGGCAATCTGGGTGTGCCAATCTTGCTGCTGGTCATGCTCGCCATGATGATGCTGCCAGTGCCGCCGTTCCTGCTGGACGTGTTCTTCACGTTCAACATCGCCCTGTCGATCGTGGTGCTGCTGGTGTGCGTCTACGCCCTGCGGCCGCTGGATTTTGCCGTATTCCCGACCATCCTGTTGGTGGCGACGTTGATGCGCCTGGCGCTGAACGTGGCATCGACCCGTGTGGTCATGCTCCACGGCCAGGAAGGCCACGCCGCCGCCGGTAAGGTGATCCAGGCCTTCGGTGAGGTGGTGATCGGTGGTAACTACGTGGTCGGTATCGTGGTCTTCGCCATCTTGATGATCATCAACTTCGTCGTGGTGACCAAGGGCGCCGGGCGGATTTCCGAGGTGAGCGCGCGTTTCACCCTCGATGCGATGCCCGGCAAGCAGATGGCGATCGACGCTGACCTCAACGCCGGCCTGATCGACCAGAGCCAGGCCAAGCTGCGCCGCCTGGAAGTGGCCCAGGAAGCCGAGTTCTACGGTTCCATGGACGGTGCCAGTAAATTCGTGCGCGGTGACGCCATCGCCGGCCTGTTGATTCTGTTCATCAACCTGATCGGCGGCATGGCCGTCGGCATCTTCCAGCATGGCATGACCTTCGGTGACGCCGGCAAGGTCTACGCCTTGTTGACCATCGGTGACGGTTTGGTGGCGCAATTGCCATCACTGCTGTTATCCACAGCCGCCGCGATCATGGTGACCCGCGCTTCGGGCTCCGAGGACATGGGCAAGCAGATCAACCGGCAGATGTTCGCCTCGCCCAAGGCCCTGGCTGTTGCCGCCGGCCTGATGGCCGTGATGGGCCTGGTGCCCGGCATGCCGCATTTTTCCTTCCTGAGCATGGCGGCCCTGGCGGCTGGCGGTGCCTACCTGTTCTGGAAGAAGCAGAACGTGCAGAAAGTCCAGGCCCTGCAAGAGGTCAAGCGCCAGCAGGAACTGCTGCCGTCGCCGGCCCGCGCCATGGAAACCAAGGAATTGGGCTGGGATGACGTGACGCCAATCGACATGATCGGCCTGGAAGTCGGTTATCGCCTGATTCCTTTGGTCGACCGCAACCAGGGTGGTCAGTTGCTGGCGCGGATCAAGGGGGTGCGCAAGAAGCTCTCCCAGGACCTGGGCTTCTTGATGCCCACTGTGCACATCCGCGACAACCTCGACCTGGCGCCGAGCGCCTATCGTCTGACACTGATGGGCGTGATCCTGGCCGAAGCCGAGATCTACCCCGACCGCGAGCTGGCGATCAACCCTGGCCAGGTCTACGGCAGCCTCAACGGCATCACCGCCAAGGATCCGGCTTTTGGCCTGGAGGCGGTGTGGATCGAAATCAGTCAGCGGGCCCAGGCCCAGTCCCTCGGCTACACCGTGGTGGACGCCAGTACCGTGGTGGCGACCCACTTGAACCAGATTCTGTACAAGCACTCCAGCGAGTTGATTGGCCACGAAGAAGTCCAGCAACTCCTGCAAGTACTGGCCAAAGGCTCGCCGAAGCTGGCTGAAGAGTTGGTGCCGGGCGTGGTTTCGTTGTCGCAGTTGCTCAAGGTGCTGCAAGCGTTGTTGGCCGAACAAGTGCCCGTGCGCGACATACGCAGTATTGCCGAAGCCATCGCCAACAACGCGTCCAAGAGTCAAGATACCGCCGCCCTGGTGGCCGCGGTTCGGGTCGGCGTATCCCGTGCAATCGTCCAAAGCATTGTAGGCACTGAGTCTGAGCTGCCTGTTATCACCTTGGAGCCAAGGTTGGAACAGATATTGCTCAATAGTCTGCAGAAGGCAGGACAAGGCTCGGAAGAGGGTGTTCTGCTGGAGCCAAGCATGGCCGAGAAGCTGCAGCGTTCGCTGATCGAGGCAGCCCAGCGGCAAGAGATGCAAGGCCAACCGGTGATCCTGCTGGTGGCCGGTCCGATTCGCGCGATGCTCTCGCGATTCGGACGCCTCGCGGTCCCGGGGCTGCATGTGCTGGCGTACCAGGAAATACCGGACAACAAGCAAGTGACCATCGTTGCGACAGTAGGGCCCAACGGCTGAGGTAGTGGTTTATGCAAGTGAAGCGTTTTTTCGCCGCAGACATGCGTCAGGCCATGAAACTGGTTCGTGACGAGCTGGGCGCTGAAGCAGCCATCATTGGCAACCGTCGTATCGCCGGCGGTGTCGAGCTGACGGCGGCCCTGGATTACAAATTGTCGGCGCTGGCGCCACGGGTTCCGAACATGGAACTTGAAGATGAGCTGCGCAAGACTCAATCGCGCATCGCCAGCGCCCAGGCCGAACTGAGCCTGCGCAGCAGCGAAGGCGAAGGTGCGCCGGGCATCAATCGTCAATTGTTCGCCGGTCAACCGCTGACCGCCGGCCTGCCGTTGACCGCCGCCGAACCGCTGATGGAACAGGTCCAGGCCGAACCGCGTCGTCCAGAGCCGGCACCTGCCGCGCCAGCCCGTGGGCTTGACCCGCGCGCCCTGGACTCGATGCGCTTCGAACTCAACAGCCTGCGCGAGCTGATGGAAGTCCAGCTCGGCTCCCTGGCCTGGAACCAGCTGCAAGGCAGCCGTCCGGCCCAGGCCAACCTGTGGCGTCGCCTGCAACGCATCGGCCTGTCCGGCCCGTTGTCCCGCGACCTGCTGGCGCTGATCAATGGTATCGAAGAGCCGCGCCAAGCCTGGCGCATGTTGCTGGCGCACCTGGCACGCATGATTGCCACGCCGGAAGTCGAGCCGCTGGAAGAGGGCGGGGTCATTGCCATGGTCGGTCCTGCCGGCATGGGCAAGACCACCACCCTGGCCAAGCTCGCCGCCCGTTATGTACTCAAGTACGGCGCCCAGAGCATCGCCCTGGTAAGCATGGACAGTTTCCGTATCGGTGCCCAGGAACAACTCAAGACCCTGGGCCGCATCCTCAATGTGTCGGTGACCCATGTGGATCCGGGCCAATCCCTGGCCCAGGCGCTGGAGCCGCTGCTGCGCAAACGCGTCGTGCTGATCGATACCGCCGGCCTGCAAGCCAGCGATCCGGCCCTGCGCATGCAGCTCGAAAGCCTGGCCGGACGCGGTATCAAGTCAAAAAATTATCTCGTGTTGGCAACCACCAGCCAAAAACAGGTTCTAACCGCCGCATATCACAGCTACAAACGCTGCGGGCTGGCCGGCTGCATCCTGACTAAGCTGGACGAAACGGCAAGCCTGGGCGAGGTGTTGAGCCTGGCGATCGGTCATGAACTGCCGGTGGCCTACCTGACCGATGGGCCGCGGATCCCGGATGATTTGCATCTGCCGCGCCGTCATCAATTGGTCAGTCGTGCCGTAAGTGTGCAAATGCAGGAAGAACCCAGCGAGGAAGCCATGGCTGACATGTTCGCTGACATCTACCACAGCCCGACCAAGCAGGTCGGCTGAGGTAATCATGAATATTTTTTGTACCTACATCGATGGTCTGCCATGCATTGTTCCGTATGCGAACGCGCAGCCAGTAATGTGGCCTCCGTCTAAGAAGACAAGGTAAAGAACGAACATGGGCAGCATGCATCCCGTACAGGTGATCGCGGTGACCGGCGGCAAAGGTGGCGTCGGGAAGACTAACGTGTCAGTGAACTTGTCCCTGGCTCTGGCAGAGCTTGGCCGACGGGTCATGCTGCTGGACGCCGACCTGGGCCTGGCGAACGTCGACGTGTTGTTGGGGCTTACCCCCAAACGCACCCTGGCGGACGTGATCGAAGGCCGTTGCGAACTGCGCGACGTGCTGTTGCAGGGGCCGGGCGGGATTCGCATCGTGCCGGCTGCCTCCGGCACCCAGAGCATGGTTCACCTGACCCCGGCGCAGCACGCGGGCCTGATCCAGGCGTTCAGCGACATCGGCGACAACCTCGATGTGCTGGTGATCGACACCGCGGCCGGCATCGGCGACTCGGTCGTCAGTTTCGTGCGCGCCGCCCAGGAAGTGCTGCTGGTGGTCTGCGACGAACCGACGTCCATCACCGACGCCTATGCCCTGATCAAACTGCTTAACCGCGACTATGGCATGAACCGCTTCCGCGTCCTGGCCAACATGGCCCAGAGCCCGCAGGAAGGACGCAACCTGTTCGCCAAATTGACGAAGGTCACCGATCGCTTTCTGGACGTCGCCCTACAATACGTCGGTGCAGTGCCTTACGACGAAAGCGTGCGCAAGGCCGTCCAGAAGCAACGTGCCGTTTATGAAGCCTTTCCACGTTCCAAATGCGCGCTGGCGTTCAAGGCGATCGCCCAGAAGGTCGATACCTGGCCACTACCGGCCAACCCCCGCGGGCATCTGGAGTTTTTCGTCGAGCGTCTTGTGCAACAAACAGCAGGGCCCGTGTTATGACAGCCAGCGGTTACAACCATCTCTACAAAAAATCGGCACGGGACGCCCAATACGAATTGATCGAGCGTTATGCGCCACTGGTCAAGCGTATCGCCTATCACTTGCTGGCGCGGTTGCCAGCCAGTGTCCAGGTCGAGGATTTGATCCAGGCCGGCATGATCGGCCTGCTTGAAGTGTCGAACAAATACGACGCCAGCAAGGGCGCCAGTTTCGAGACCTATGCCGGTATTCGCATTCGTGGGGCGATGCTCGATGAAGTCCGCAAGGGTGATTGGGCGCCGCGTTCGGTGCACCGCAATACCCGCATGGTCAGTGACGCGATTCGGGCAATCGAAGCTAAAACTGGGCGTGACGCTAAAGATCACGAGGTTGCGGCCGAACTCCAGTTGAGTCTCGATGATTATTACGGGATTTTGAACGATACCTTGGGCAGTCGCCTGTTCAGCTTCGACGACCTCTTGCAGGACGGCGAGCACGAAGGGCTGCATGAGGATAACGCGAGTGCTCACATGGAGCCGTCACGTGACCTGGAAGATGAACGTTTCCAGAGCGCGCTGGCGGATGCGATTGCCAATTTGCCGGAACGTGAGCGACTGGTCTTGGCGCTGTACTACGACGAAGAGCTGAACCTCAAGGAAATCGGTGAGGTCCTGGGGGTCAGCGAATCTCGGGTCAGCCAGTTACACAGCCAGTGCGCGGCCCGCTTGCGGGGCCGTTTGGGGGAGTGGCGAGCGCGCTGACAGGCAGTGTGGGGACACTGCGAGCGGGACTGGCATGGCGTTGCCGGGTCAGTTTCCATCCGTTGTGCTCCAGACCGTTGTCGAGTGTTGTGCCGGAATTGATTGAAATGGCGCGTCCAGGTGCTGGGCGCGTTTAAGACTGCTTGGAGGTCGAATTGGACAAGAACATGAAAATCCTCATCGTTGATGACTTCTCAACGATGCGGCGGATCATAAAAAACCTGTTGCGTGACCTTGGGTTCACCAACACGGTCGAGGCGGATGATGGCGTCACAGCCATTCCGGTCCTCAACAGCGGGAGCATCGACTTTCTGGTGACTGACTGGAACATGCCCGGCATGACCGGTATCGACTTGCTGCGCCATGTGCGCGCCGACGAAAAACTCAAGCACCTCCCGGTGCTGATGGTGACTGCCGAAGCCAAGCGCGAGCAGATCATCGAAGCGGCCCAGGCCGGTGTAAACGGCTATGTGGTCAAGCCCTTCACGGCCCAGGCGTTGAAAGAGAAGATCGAAAAAATCTTCGAACGCATCGGTTAACGGCGCCACGGGGGAGCTATGGACAACGAATCTTCAATGGGCGATTTCGAATCGACCCTGAAAAAACATGCCCGCGAACTGGTCGACAGCCTTGAAAAAGGTCGCTTTGGCGATGCGGTTCAAATGATCCATGAGCTCAACCAGACCCGTGACCGTGGTCTGTATCAGGAAGTGGGCAAGCTCACGCGTGAACTGCACAGCGCGATTGTCAATTTCCAGATCGACCCGCACATGCCGCAGGCCGAGGAAGTCTCGCAGATCACCGACGCCACCGAGCGCCTGGGCTATGTGGTCAAGCTGACCGAGGCGGCGGCCAACCGCACCATGGACCTGGTGGAAAGCGCTACGCCGCTGGTCAATGGCCTGAGTGAAGAGGCCCAGGCCTTGAGCACCGACTGGGGCCGGTTCATGCGTCGCGAAGTCGGTGCTGAAGAATTTCGGGAGCTGGCCCGTCGGGTCGACGGTTTCCTGACGCGCAGCAGCAGCGAAAACCGCGCCGTGGCCAGCAACCTCAACGACATTCTGCTGGCCCAGGACTATCAAGACCTGACCGGCCAGGTGATCAAGCGTGTGACCCAACTGGTCACCGAAGTGGAAAGCAACCTGCTCAAACTGGTGCTGATGGCTAGCCAGGTCGACCGCTTTGCAGGCATCGAACACGACCGTGAAGCGATGCTTGCCGAAAAAGATCCACAAAAACATCTCTCTCAGGGTGAAGGTCCGCAAATTCATGCCGATAAAAGAGAAGACGTTATGTCCGGTCAGGACGATGTGGACGATTTGCTGTCCAGCCTTGGATTTTGATTTAGCCCTATTTTAGGAGCAGCCATTAATGAGCTTCGGCGCCGATGAAGAGATCCTTCAGGATTTCCTGGTTGAGGCCGGCGAGATTCTAGAGCAACTGTCCGAACAGCTGGTCGAGCTGGAAAGCCGACCTGATGATGCGGATCTGCTCAATGCAATTTTTCGCGGTTTCCACACTGTAAAAGGAGGCGCCGGCTTCCTCCAGCTCAACGAGCTGGTGGAGTGCTGTCACATTGCCGAGAACGTGTTCGACATCCTGCGCAAGGGTGAGCGTCGCGTTGATTCGGAATTGATGGACGTGGTGCTCGAAGCGCTGGATGCGGTCAACAGCATGTTCAGCGAAGTGCGTGAGCGCTCGCCGATTACCCCAGCCACCCCCGAGCTGCTCGCCGCGCTGGCACGCCTGGCCGAGCCGCAATCGGCTGACGAAGCCGCGCCGGTTGCCGAGGCGGTGGTTGAAGAACCGGTCGCCGAGGAATCGGGCGACATCACCGATAACGAATTTGAACAGTTGCTGGACTCCCTGAGTGCCGTCAAGGCCCAGGCCGAAGCGCCGGCCGCTCAGGTTGCGCCGGCTGCACCGGCCAGCAATGGGGCTGGCAGCGACGAAATCACCGATGCCGAGTTCGAGTCGCTGCTCGACCAGCTTCACGGCAAGGGCCAGTTCGCGCCAGATGCCGTTGTCCCGCCAGCAGCCCCGGCCGCCCCGAAAGCGGCGGGCGACAGCTCGGACATCACCGACGACGAATTCGAAGCCTTGCTCGACCAGTTGCATGGCAAGGGCACCTTTGCCGTTGACGCCCTGGATTCGGCCATCGCTTCCGCGCCGACGCCAGCCAAGCCGGCTGCCGCCGCGGCTGGCAGCGACCTGATCAGCGATCATGAATTCGAATCGCTGCTCGACGAACTGCACGGCAAAGGCAAGTTCACAGAAGTCGGGAAGGCCACGGCTGCCCCTGCTGCCGGCACCACCGCCACTGCTGCGCCAGCGGCCAAGGCCGCGCCTAAACCCGCCGCCAAGGCACCTGAGCCCAAGGCCGAGCCCGCCAAGCCTGCCGCCGCCCCGGCGCCTGCCCGTGCTGCGGCGGCTGCGCCGCCAGCGGAAAAACCGGCCAGCGAAGCCGAGACCACCGTTCGGGTCGATACCGCGCGCCTGGACGAGATCATGAACATGGTCGGCGAGCTGGTGCTGGTGCGTAACCGCCTGGTGCGCCTGGGCCTCAACAGCCAGGACGAAGCCATGTCCAAGGCCGTGTCGAACCTTGACGTGGTCACGGCGGACCTGCAAACCGCGGTCATGAAGACCCGGATGCAGCCGATCAAGAAAGTTTTCGGGCGCTTCCCGCGCCTGGTTCGCGACCTGGCTCGCCAGCTCAAGAAAGAAATCAACCTGGAACTGGTGGGTGAAGAGACCGACCTCGACAAGAACCTTGTCGAGGCCCTGGCCGACCCGCTGGTCCACTTGGTGCGCAACGCGGTCGACCACGGCATCGAGTCGCCGGAAGAACGCGAAGCCTCGGGCAAGGTCCGTGGCGGCAAGGTGATCCTGGCCGCTGAGCAGGAGGGCGACCACATCCTGCTGTCGATCTCCGACGACGGCAAGGGCATGGACCCGAACGTGCTGCGTGCCATCGCGGTGAAACGCGGTGTGATGGACAAGGACGCCGCCGACCGCCTGAGCGACACCGAGTGCTACAACCTGATCTTCGCCCCGGGCTTCTCGACCAAGACCGAGATCTCCGACGTGTCGGGCCGTGGCGTGGGCATGGACGTGGTGAAAACCAAGATTTCCCAGCTCAACGGTTCGATCAATATCTACTCGACCAAGGGCCAGGGCTCGAAGATCGTCATCAAGGTCCCGTTGACCCTGGCGATCATGCCGACGCTCATGGTGATGCTGGGCAACCAGGCCTTCGCCTTCCCATTGGTCAACGTCAACGAGATTTTCCACCTCGACCTGTCGCGCACCAACGTGGTCGACGGCCAGGAAGTGGTCATCGTGCGGGACAAGGCGCTGCCGCTGTTCTACCTCAAGCGCTGGCTGGTCAGCTCCGCTGCTCACGTCGAGCAAGGCGAAGGCCACGTGGTGATCCTTTCGGTGGGCACCCAGCGGATCGGCTTTGTCGTCGACCAGTTGGTGGGCCAGGAAGAAGTGGTCATCAAGCCGTTGGGCAAGATGCTCCAGGGCACCCCGGGCATGTCCGGCGCCACCATCACCGGCGACGGCCGCATCGCGTTGATTCTCGATGTGCCAAGCATGCTCAAGCGTTACGCCGCCCGGCGTATTTGATTCTGGAGGGGCGTGGCCCAGGGCCGCGTCTCGTCTAACGGAGTGTTTATGGTAGTTAAAGTCCTGGTGGTGGACGATTCGGGTTTTTTCCGTCGCCGCGTCTCGGAAATTCTTTCAGCGGACACGAGTATTCAGGTCGTCGGTACCGCGACTAACGGCAAAGAGGCGATCGATCAGGCGCTGGCACTCAAGCCGGACGTGATCACCATGGACTACGAGATGCCGATGATGGACGGCATCACGGCCGTGCGGCATATCATGCAGCGCTGCCCGACCCCGGTCTTGATGTTCTCCTCCCTGACCCATGAAGGCGCCCGGGTGACCCTCGATGCGCTGGACGCCGGCGCGGTGGATTTCCTGCCGAAGAATTTCGAAGACATTTCGCGCAACCCGGACAAGGTCCGGCAGTTGCTGTGCGAGAAGGTCCACAGCATTTCCCGCAGCAATCGCCGTGTCAGTGCCTACAGCGCGCCGGCACCCGCCCCGGTTGCGGCGCCAAGCCCGGCGCCTGCGCCTGCGCCGACGGCTTCGAGCAGCTTCAATCCTGCACCGGTGCGTAGCGCCCCGGCACCTGCGCCGACGCGTTCGGCGCCTGCCAGTGCATCGTCGCCGGCACCCAAGCGCAAAGCCTACAAGCTGGTGGCGATCGGCACGTCCACCGGCGGCCCGGTGGCGCTGCAACGGGTCCTGACTCAATTGCCCGCCAACTTCCCGGCCCCCATCGTGCTGATCCAGCACATGCCGGCGGCGTTCACCAAGGCATTTGCCGAGCGCTTGGACAAGCTCTGCAACATCAGCGTCAAGGAAGCCGAGGATGGCGACATCCTGCGTCCCGGCCTGGCGTTGCTGGCACCGGGTGGCAAGCAGATGATGATCGACGGCCGCGGCGCGGTGAAAATCCTGCCGGGCGATGAGCGTCTGAACTACAAGCCTTGCGTGGACATTACCTTCGGTTCCGCCGCCAAGTCCTACGGCGACAAAGTTTTGGCAGTGGTGCTGACCGGCATGGGCGCCGACGGTCGCGAAGGCGCGCGCCTGCTCAAGCAGGGCGGCAGTGCGATCTGGGCCCAGGACGAAGCCAGTTGCGTGATCTACGGCATGCCCATGGCGATCGTGAAAGCTGATCTTGCCGACGCGGTGTACGGGTTGGACGACATCGGTAGACACCTGGTCGAGGCCTGCATTTAATGGATGTGCTCAGCCTGATTGGCATCACCATGGCGTTCGTTGCCATCATTGGCGGCAATTACCTGGAAGGCGGTCATCTCGGCGCGCTGGCCAACGGTCCGGCGGCGTTGATCGTGATCGGCGGCACCATTGGCGCGGCGCTGTTGCAATCACCGATGAGCGCTTTCAAGCGCGCCATGCAGGTGCTGATCTGGATTCTGTTCCCGCCCCGTGTCGACCTGGCCGGTGGCATCGACCGCGTGGTGAACTGGAGCCTGACCGCTCGCAAGGAAGGCTTGCTGGGGCTGGAAGGGGTGGCCGATGCCGAACCTGACAGCTATTCGCGCAAAGGCCTGCAATTGCTGGTGGACGGCGCCGAGCCGGAAGCCATCCGCAGCATCCTGGAAGTGGACTTCTACACCCAGGAAAGTCGCGACATCGAGGCGGCCAAGGTCTTCGAAAGCATGGGCGGCTACGCGCCGACCATTGGCATCATCGGTGCAGTGATGGGCCTGATCCATGTAATGGGCAACCTGGCCGATCCGTCGCAACTGGGCAGCGGCATCGCCGTGGCCTTCGTCGCGACGATCTACGGCGTGGCGAGCGCCAACCTGGTGTTGCTGCCGATCGCGGCCAAACTCAAGTCCATCGCGTTGCGCCAGTCGCGCTATCGCGAAATGCTGCTGGAAGGGATCCTGTCGATCGCCGAGGGTGAGAACCCGCGCTCCATTGAATTGAAGCTCCAGGGCTTCATGGACTGATGGGGGATATGGAGCATGGCACGTCGCAGGCATCGTGAAGAACACGTCAACCATGAACGCTGGCTGGTTTCCTACGCCGACTTCATCACGCTGCTGTTCGCTTTTTTCGTGGTCATGTATTCGATTTCGTCAGTCAACGAAGGCAAGTACAAAGTCATTTCCGAGGCGTTGATCGGGGTCTTCACTGACTCCGACCGGGCTCTCAAGCCCATTCCGATCGGCGAGGAGCGGCCCAAGACCACCACGCCGGCCAAACCCTTGGTCAAGGACAGCGAGCAGGTCGACGCCGGTGTCGCCGGCAGTAGCGATCCGTTGAAAAGCATCGCCGACGACATCAGCGCGGCGTTCGGCGACCTGATCAGCTCGAACCAGATGACCGTGCGCGGCAATGAGCTGTGGGTCGAGATCGAACTCAATTCCAGCCTGTTGTTCGGTAGCGGCGACGCCATGCCCAGCGACATGGCGTTCAACATCATCGATAAGGTCGCGGCGATCCTCAAGCCGTTCGACAACCCGATCCACGTCGAAGGCTTCACCGACGACCAGCCGATCCGTACTGCGCAGTATCCGACTAACTGGGAACTGTCCTCGGCCCGCTCGGCGAGCATCGTGCGCATGCTGGCGATGCAGGGGCTCAATCCCGGGCGCTTGGCATCGGTGGGGTATGGCGAGTTCCAGCCGGTGGCCAACAACGCCACCGCCGAGGGGCGTGCGCGCAACCGTCGCGTAATATTGGTGGTGTCGCGCAACCTCGATGTGCGTCGCAGCCTGACCGGTACCGGTACGGCCAATGCAACCCCGGACGCGGCATTGAAGCGGGCTGGCACACAAACTGCACCGGCACCGGTCAAGTCGCCGGGAAGACAGAGTGCCGTCAATTCTCCGTCACCCGCTTTATAACCGAGCTATTTCTCGGTCGAGCCTGTTTCGGCCGGGAGGAACGATCCGAATGAGAGTCTGGGCAGTCGCCAATCAAAAAGGTGGTGTGGGCAAGACCACATCTTCCATCGCTTTAGCCGGGTTGCTGGCCGAGGCGGGCAAGCGCGTGGTCATCGTCGATCTGGACCCCCACGGCTCGATGACCAGTTATTTCGGCTACGATCCCGACAGCCTGGAGCACAGCAACTACGACCTGTTCCTGCACAAGGGCGTGGTGCCCGAGGGCCTGCCGGGGCAGTTGCTGTTGTCCACCAGCGACGAGCGGATTTCCCTGTTGCCGTCGAGCACCGCCCTGGCCACCCTGGAGCGACAGTCGCCCGGACAGAGCGGCCTGGGCCTGGTGATCGCCAAGAGTCTGGCGCAGCTGTGGCAGGATTTCGATTACGCGATCATCGACAGCCCGCCGTTGCTGGGTTTGCTGATGGTCAATGCCCTGGCGGCCAGCCAGCAGTTGGTGATCCCGGTGCAGACCGAGCATTTGGCGGTCAAGGGCCTGGAGCGCATGGTCAATACCCTGGCGATGGTCAATCGTTCGCGCAAGCAGACGCTGGCCTTCAACATCGTGCCGACCCTGTTCGACCGTCGCACCCAGGCGTCCCTGGGCACCCTGCGTGTCTTGCGGGACATGTACCCGGAGGACATCTGGCAAGGCTATATCCCCGTTGATACGCGCCTGCGCGATGCCAGCCGTGCCGGTGTGACCCCTTCGCAATTCGATGGCAAGAGCCGTGGCGTACTGGCTTACCGGGCGCTGCTCAAGCACCTGCTGGCCCAACAGCTTGTTCCGCAGCAGGTGGCCTGATTGAAATTTCTGTATGCGGGAGCAGGCGTTGTAGGAGCTGGCGCAGCCTGCGATCTTTCAGTGAGCATGGATATTCCGGAGATCAAGATCAAAGGATCGCAGCCTTCGGCAGCTCCTACTCGGATGTCTGACAGTTTTGCGAGCTCAAGTCTCATGGCATTCATGCCGATAACCTCTTCAAGTGGCGCACTGTTCCCATGAGCCGCCCGATAAAGACAACCTCGCGTCCGCAAATGGCCCTGCAGTCCTATCTGGATGGGCTGTTGCAGGAAGCGACCGAAGAACTACCACCGCCGCCAAGCGTGATCGAGGCGTTGCCCGACCCCGTCGAAGCCGAGGGTGTGCTGGATGAATTTCAAGCGGCCGTGCTCGAAGAGCAGGCCCGTGATGCACGCAAACCAGTGGTGGCTGCGGCGGTCGAAACACCGCTCATCAAACCTCAACTGGCGGTGATGCAAGCACCAGCGCCGATCCTGGCGCCGGTCTCGACCGTTGCCCCGTTGCTGCAGAGCCTGGTGACGCCGGTGGTGGAAGTCCACTTGCCGCCGAGCAGTCCGCCGCCACCGGTGCCGGGCGACGACCGTCCGGCCTGGGCTGCCGAGCCGTTCGAGTGTTTGCTGTTCGATGTGGCCGGGTTGACCCTGGCGGTGCCGCTGGTCTGCCTGGGGTCGATCTACTCCCTGGCCGGGCAGGAATTGACGCCGTTGTTTGGCCAGCCGGAATGGTTCCTCGGGATCCTGCCGAGCCAGGCCGGCAACCTGAAGGTGCTGGATACGGCGCGTTGGGTGATGCCGGACCGTTATCGCGACGACTTTCGCCAGGGCTTGCAATACGTGATTTCGGTGCAAGGTTATGAGTGGGGATTGGCGGTGCACCAGGTCAGCCGTTCGCTGCGCCTGGACCCGAACGAGATCAAGTGGCGCAGCCGTCGAGGGCAACGGCCATGGCTGGCCGGTACCGTGATCGAGCACATGTGCGCCTTGCTGGACGTTTCCGAACTGGCGGAGTTGATCGCCAGCGGCGGGGCAAAACACTTGGGCGGCAGCAAGAAGCCGGTCCAGAAACCGAAATAAGACAACCGGTGGCGCGCAGCGTCGCCGGACAGAATACACGCCGCCACAGGCGGTTTTTCGAGGGGTCAGGGTATGAATGATAAGGCGTCGTCTCAAAAGGGTTCTGAAGATCCGATTCTGCAATGGGTGACCTTCAAGCTCGATAACGAAACCTACGGCATCAACGTGATGCGCGTTCAGGAAGTGCTGCGCTATACCGAGATCGCCCCGGTACCGGGTGCACCGAGCTATGTGCTGGGCATCATCAACCTGCGCGGCAACGTGGTCACCGTGATCGATACCCGTCAGCGCTTCGGCCTGATGAACGCCGAGATCAGCGACAACACCCGGATCGTCATCATCGAAGCCGACAAGCAAGTGGTTGGCATCATGGTCGACAGCGTCGCCGAAGTGGTTTACCTGCGTCAGTCGGAAATCGAAACCGCGCCGAACGTGGGTAACGAAGAGTCCGCCAAGTTCATTCAGGGCGTGTGCAACAAGAACAACGAGTTGCTGATTCTGGTTGAACTGGACAAGATGATGAGCGAAGAAGAGTGGTCGGAACTGGAGAGTATCTGATTTGATTCTTGAGGTAGCTGTCATTGTCCTGTTCCTTTTCTGGGCAGGCACGCTGGCGATGTTCTTGGCATACATACGTGGCCAGCGGCAGATCGCCGCTCAGCAGGCCCAGGGCGATGCGCTGCGCGACCAGCGCATCAAGGACCTGGCCAAGCGCGTCGACGATTACCAGAACGGCACCGTGCGCATGGGCGAAGCGCTCCATGAGCTGCGTGCCGTGGTCGCGCCGTTGCCGGACAAACTCGCCCAGTTGGAACAGCGCGACCCCTCCAGCCTGTCCTTCGCCCAGGCCGCCCGCCTGGTGGGCATGGGCGCCAGCGTCGACGAACTGACCCAAGCCTGCGGCCTGACCCAGGCCGAGGCGGAGTTGATGAGCAAGCTGCACAAGGGCGGCTGATCGCTTTACTCCGATCGAAATGTGGGGAGCGAGCTTGCTCGCGATAGCGGTGTGGCAGTCGATAGAAATGTCGGGTGTGATTCCGTCATCGCGAGCAAGCTCGCTCCCACAGGTTTTTCTGCTGCTCACGCCTGATCATTCCAGCACACGCAGCGCTTGTGGCGAGGGAGCTTGCTCCCGCTGGCCTGCGAAGCGGGCCCCCGCAGCAGACCGTATCGCCCGGTTTTGCGACTGCTGCGCAGCCGAGCGGGAGCAAGCTCCCTCGCCACGATGCTGCGTCCTGCCGCAGATCCAATGTGGGAGCGAGCTTGCTCGCGATAGCGGTGTGGCAGTCGATAGAAATGTCGGGTGTGATTCCGTCATCGCGAGCAAGCTCGCTCCCACAGGTTTTCTGGCGCTCACCGACTGATCATACCGCCGCTTTGATCAGTAATCGTCGCCGCGGTCGGTCACGTCCTTCTCGACACTCGGCGCGTGCGGGTCAAACCCTTGCGGAAACTTGCCCTTGAGGTTCCAGGCGAACGCGATGATCTCGGCAATCGTGCGGTACAGTTCCTCCGGGATGCTGTCCCCCAACTCCATCCGTGCCAGCAACTTCACTAGCTCGGCATTTTCATAGATCGGCACTTCGCTTTCGCGGGCGATGCGCAGGATTTCCTCGGCCAGGGCCTCGTCGCCCTTGGCGGTGAGGGTCGGGGCGTGGTGGCCGTCGTACTTGAGGGCGATGGCCTGGCGGGGTTCGGTGTGGGTGGTCATGCGGTTTCGTCCACCCAGCGCTGTTCCAGGCGAGTCTTGGGGCCTTGGGGCGGGGTACCGAGGTGGCAGTCCAGCTCACCGACGTTCAGGCCACAGGTCACAAGGCGTTCACGCAAGGCCGTCAAGTTGCTTTCGATCAGGCTCGCGGTATACGGCCGTTCTGCCCATAACTGGCTGGACAGGCTGCCGCTGAGCAACTGGGCCTGGACCTGCAAGGGGCCGAGCGGTTCCACGTCGAACGCCAGTTCCACCCGCCAGAGCTGCTGTTTCGGCTCGCGTTCTTCCCGGCGTTCGTCGGGTTGTTCCCGGGGCGGGGTTTCCTCGCGCTGGAACTTGACCTGCAATGGCACGATGTCCTGCAAGTTGCGCATCGGGATCTCCAACTGCCAAGTACTCATCAGTCGGCCGTCGTCGGTCAGGCCGGTCTGTTCAAGGCTCGACAACTGATGGCTTTGCAGGCGCGACACGGCCGCGGCGGCCAGGCGGAGCAGGTGTTCCAGGTCGCCTTCTTCGTCCTGCTCTTTCAACTGTCGTGAGGGCAGCGGAAAACTGGTGGGCGACGGTTTGGCGCTGACCTGGCCGAGCATCCCCAGGGCACTGCGCACGAAACTCGGCAGGGCCTGGGCCAGCGTGTTGGCGGCAATGATGGCGCCGAGGTTGGTCGAGGCGGGCAGGGCCGGTGTCAGCTGGGCAATCAGTTTCAGCAGGTCGCCCTTCATGTCCGGCGCCAGGCTCGGTGGCTGTCCGGCGAGCAGCTTGCTTTCCAGGAACACACCGCTGGCGATCATGGCCTGGGCCACGCCCTTGGGCGTGCTCAGTTGCTGGGCATCCGGCAGGCCTGCCAGCAAGCGAGTCACCGCCGCGCGCAGCTGTGTTTCTGTGTCGTCAGTGACGGGAAGGTTTTGCAGCGCAGTGATCAGACTGTCCAGCGAGCCCTGGCGGCTGACTTGGGTGACCAGTTGCTGGCTCACCGCCAGTTGCTCCTGACGGTTGCTCAGGGGTACGAATTTCAGCGTCTGGGCATCTTGCACCTGGGCGCTCAAGAGTGTGCCGATGCGCAGCGGTTGGGGACTGTCGATGTCCAGGGTGCTGCCAGCCTGGACGGTGTTGAGCAGGCTCACCAACGACCGGTAGACCACCGGCTGTCCGGGTAAGGCGGGCAACGCCTGGCTGGTCAACACCTTGCCTTGCAGCAACGTGCCCGCCGGCATCTGCGCGGTGTCGATGCGCGTCAAGGTGGCAACGCTGGAGGCAACGGCCTGTTGCACGGCAATCGCCAGGTTGCTGGCGGACGGCTGGGTCACGGCCAGGCTGGTGCCCTGGGGCAGTGGCTGGGTGCTGGTGGCCTGCACGGTGGCCTGTCGACCGCTTTCCAGGGTGACCTTGAGCAGTAGCTGAAAAGTCTGGTCCGCCTGCTTGAGCGACAGCACTTCGGCCTTGGCGGTCTGGCCGGGCCCGATCAGCCCTTCGGCTGGCGCCAGCAACTTGAGCAGCTCCCCCGTCACCGTTGGCATACGCGTCGTTGCCGTGGCCTGGGGCAGCGGCAGGATGTTCATGTCGCCTGTCATTTGCGGTCTTACCTTGGGGAAATAAGCTCTCTTGAGAGTAGGTCAGGGCATGTATAATGCCGCCCGTCTTTCAGGGAGTGGCGAAAACCTTGCAATTGTTTGACGCAGCTCTGTGGAACAGGCCGTCAAAGCATCTATGCTGCACCTCTTTAACGGCCGCTGCACCGCCGACTTGAACACCGTATAAGGCCCGCGATCCCTTGACCAGTCCTCTCCTGCAAACCGTTGGCCTCGCCTGTGAGCGAGACTTGCGGCTGCTTTTCGAACATCTGGAATTGAGACTCTCGCCTGGCGACATGGTGCAGATCAGTGGCCCCAACGGCAGTGGCAAGACCAGTCTGTTGCGCCTGCTCGCCGGGTTGATGCAGCCCACCGCAGGGCAAGTGTTGCTCAATGGCCAGCCCTTGCACAGCCAGCGCAGCGAACTGGCCCGTAACCTGCTCTGGATCGGCCACGCCGCGGGCATCAAGGATTTGCTGACCCCCGAAGAGAACCTCAGTTGGCTCTGTGCACTGCATACGCCGGCCGAGCGCGAGGCGATCTGGCAAGCGTTGGCGGCGGTCGGGCTGCGCGGCTTCGAGGATGTGCCGAGCCACACCCTGTCCGCCGGCCAGCAGCGCCGAGTGGCCTTGGCCCGGTTGTACCTGGACGGCCCGCCGCTGTGGATTCTCGACGAGCCGTTCACGGCCCTGGACAAGCAGGGCGTCGCGCAACTCGAGGAACACCTGGCCCGGCACTGCGAGAACGGCGGCATGGTCCTGTTGACGACCCACCACACGCTGGCGCGGATGCCGTCCGGTTATCGCAATATCGATCTGGGGAACTGGGCCGTATGAGTGTGTTTGGCCTGTTGCTTGCCCGCGAGGCGCGCCTGCTGTTTCGTCGTCCGGCCGAATTGGCTAATCCGCTGGTATTCTTCGCGATTGTCATCGCGCTCTTTCCGTTGGCGGTCGGTCCGGAGACTCAATTGTTGCAAACCTTGTCCCCAGGACTGGTCTGGGTGGCCGCGCTTTTATCGGTCCTGCTCTCGCTGGACGGGCTTTTCCGCAGTGATTTCGAAGACGGCTCACTGGAACAGTGGGTCCTTTCGTCGCACCCCCTGGCCCTTCTGGTTTTGGCCAAGGTACTGGCACACTGGGTTTTTTCCGGGCTGGCACTGGTGCTGCTCTCGCCGCTGCTGGCGATGATGCTGGGCTTGCCCGCCGCGTGCATGCCGGTGCTGCTGGTGTCGCTGCTGCTGGGCACTCCGGTGCTGAGCTTGCTCGGTGCGGTGGGCGCGGCGTTGACGGTGGGTTTGAAGCGCGGCGGCCTGTTGTTGGCGCTGCTGATCCTGCCGTTGTATATCCCGGTGTTGATCCTGGGCAGCGGTGCCTTGCAAGCCGCATTGCAAGGCATGCCCGCGACCGGTTATCTGCTGTGGCTTGGGAGCCTGACCGCCCTGGCAATAACCCTGACACCCTTCGCAATAGCCGCTGGCCTGAAAATCAGCGTCGGCGAATAATAACGAGGCCTGGTCAAAAATTGACCACTTCCCTGGAAGTAAAGGCAGACCCGGCGGTTCGTGATGACGAACCGCAACCGTGATGGAAACAGCAATGAACTGGACCTGGTTTCATAAGCTCGGCTCACCCAAGTGGTTCTACGGCATCAGCGGCAAACTGCTCCCCTGGTTGAGCCTCTTCGCGCTGCTATTGATGGGTTCTGGCGTGGTGTGGGGCCTGGCCTTCGCCCCGCCGGACTACCAGCAGGGCAACAGCTTTCGCATCATTTATATCCACGTGCCCACGGCCCTGCTGGCCCAGTCCATCTATGTGATGCTGGCGGTGTGCGGTGTGGTCGGGCTGGTGTGGAAGATGAAACTGGCCGACGTCGCCCTGCAATGCGCCGCCCCCATCGGCGCCTGGATGACCGCCGTGGCGCTGGTCACCGGGGCCATCTGGGGCAAGCCGACCTGGGGTTCGTGGTGGGTCTGGGATGCGCGGCTGACGTCGATGCTGATCCTGCTGTTCCTGTACTTCGGTCTTATTGCGCTGGGCAACGCCATCAGCAATCGTGACAGCGCGGCCAAGGCCTGCGCGGTGCTGGCGATTGTCGGCGTGATCAACATCCCGATCATCAAGTATTCGGTGGAGTGGTGGAACACCTTGCATCAGGGCGCGACCTTCACCCTGACCGAAAAACCGGCGATGCCCATCGAAATGTGGCTGCCGCTGCTGCTGACGGTACTGGGCTTCTACTGTTTCTTTGGCGCGGTGTTGTTGCTGCGCATGCGCCTGGAAGTGCTCAAGCGCGAGTCCCGGGCCAGTTGGGTGAAGGCCGAAGTACAGAACAGCCTGGAGGCCGCTCGATGAGTTTCGCGTCATTCGGCGATTTCCTCGCCATGGGCCATCATGGCCTGTATGTCTGGTCAGCCTATGGCATTTGCCTGGTGGTGCTGGCTCTCAACGTGGCGGTGCCGATCCTGGCCCGCAAGCGGTATCTGCAACAAGAGGCGCGTCGTCTGCGCCGGGAGAACGGTCAGTGAATCCGCTGCGCAAAAAACGTCTTGTCATCATTCTGGCGATCCTGGTGGGTGTCGGTGCCGCGGTCGGCCTGGCTCTCAGCGCCTTGCAGCAGAACATCAACCTGTTCTACACCCCGACCCAGATCGCCAATGGCGAAGCGCCGAAAGACACGCGCATCCGCGCCGGCGGCATGGTGGAGCAGGGCTCGCTGGTGCGTTCCGGGGATTCGCTGGACGTGAAATTCAATGTCACCGATTTTAACAAGACCGTGACCATCACCTATCGCGGCATTCTCCCGGACCTGTTCCGCGAAGGGCAGGGCATCGTCGCCCTGGGCAAGCTCAACGCTGACGGCGTAGTGGTCGCCGATGAAGTGCTGGCCAAGCACGATGAGAAATACATGCCGCCGGAAGTGACCAAGGCCCTGAAAGACAGCGGCCAGTCGGCACCCGCGCCTGTGAAGGAGGGCTGACCGATGACGGCTGGTATCTTTATTCCCGAGTTGGGCCACCTGGCGATGATCCTGGCCCTGTGTTTCTCCCTGGTACAGGCCGTGGTGCCCCTGCTCGGTGCCTGGCGTGGCGACCGGTTGTGGATGAGCCTGGCACAGCCGGCGGCATGGGGGCAGTTCGCGTTCCTGCTGTTCGCCTTCGGTTGCCTGACCTATGCGTTCATGGCTGACGACTTTTCCGTGGAGTACGTCGCCAGCAACTCCAACAGCGCCTTGCCCTGGTATTACAAGTTCAGCGCGGTGTGGGGCGCCCACGAAGGTTCGCTGTTGTTGTGGGCATTGATTCTCGCGGGCTGGACCTTCGCCGTCTCGGTGTTCTCCCGGCAACTGCCACGCGTGATGCTCGCCCGCGTACTGGCGATCATGGGCATGATCAGCACCGGTTTCCTGCTGTTCCTGATCGTCACGTCCAACCCGTTCGAGCGCATCCTGCCGCAGATGCCGATGGATGGCCGCGACCTCAATCCATTGCTGCAAGACATCGGCCTGATCGTTCACCCGCCGATGCTCTACATGGGCTACGTCGGTTTTTCCGTGGCCTTCGCCTTCGCCATCGCCGCGTTGCTCGGCGGGCGTCTCGATGCCGCCTGGGCACGCTGGTCGCGCCCGTGGACCATCGTCGCCTGGGCCTTCCTCGGTGTCGGTATCACGTTGGGCTCCTGGTGGGCCTACTACGAACTGGGCTGGGGCGGCTGGTGGTTCTGGGATCCGGTGGAAAACGCATCCTTCATGCCTTGGCTGGTGGGTACCGCGCTGATTCACTCCCTCGCCGTCACGGAAAAGCGCGGTGTGTTCAAGAGCTGGACCGTGCTGCTGGCCATCGCGGCGTTCTCGTTGAGCCTGTTGGGCACGTTCCTGGTGCGTTCCGGCGTGCTGACGTCGGTGCATGCCTTTGCCTCGGACCCTGAACGTGGCGTGTTTATCCTGATGTTCCTGCTGTTCGTCGTTGGCGGTTCGCTGACGCTGTTCGCCCTGCGTGCCCCGGTGGTCAAGAGCCAGGTCGGCTTCAACCTCTGGTCGCGGGAAACCCTGTTGCTGGGCAACAACCTGGTGCTGGTGGTGGCGGCGTCGATGATCCTGTTGGGGACGTTGTACCCGCTGGTGCTCGATGCACTGTCCGGCGCCAAGCTGTCGGTGGGTCCGCCGTACTTCAACGCGTTGTTCATCCCGCTGATGGCGATCCTGATGGTGGTGATGGCCATCGGTGTGCTGGTGCGCTGGAAAGACACCCCGGTCAAGTGGCTACTGGGCATGTTGACCCCGGTGCTGCTGGGCACGGCCGCCCTGGCCGTGGTGGCCGGCGTGGCCTATGGCGATTTCAACTGGGCGGTGCTGGCGACGTTCGTGCTGGCGGCCTGGGTGTTGCTGGCCGGCGTCCGGGACATCTTCGACAAGACCCGCCACAAAGGCCTGATCAAAGGCCTGCCATCCCTGACCCGCAGTTATTGGGGCATGCAGATCGCCCACCTGGGCATCGCCGTCTGTGCCTTGGGTGTGGTGCTGTCCAGCCAGAACAGTGCCGAGCGCGACCTGCGCCTGGCGCCGGGGGAGTCCATGGACCTGGGGGGTTATCAGTTCGTGTTCGAAGGCGCCAAGCATTTCGAAGGACCGAACTTCACCTCTGACAAAGGCACCGTGCGGGTCATTCGCAACGGTCAGGAAATCACCGTGCTGCACCCGGAAAAACGCCTCTACACCGTGCAGAACTCGGTCATGACCGAAGCCGGGATCGATGCCGGGTTCACTCGCGATCTCTACGTGGCCCTGGGCGAGTCCCTGGGCGACGGCGCGTGGGCGGTGCGCGTTCATGTCAAGCCGTTCGTGCGCTGGATCTGGTTCGGTGGTTTGCTCACCGGCCTGGGCGGGGTACTGGCGGCGCTGGATCGGCGTTATCGAGTCAAGGTGAGAACCCGGGTGCGTGAAGCCCTGGGCGTGACGGGAGCCACTGCATGAAACGTTGGTTGATGCTGTTGCCGCTGGCGCTGTTCCTGTTGATGGCGGTGTTTTTGTACCGGGGGTTGTACCTGAACCCGAGCGAGTTGCCCTCGGCGATGATCGGCAAGCCATTCCCGGAGTTTTCCCTGCCTTCGGTGCAAGGCGACAAGACCCTGACCCGTGCCGACCTGCTGGGCAAGCCGGCGCTGGTCAACGTGTGGGGCACCTGGTGCATTTCCTGCCGGGTCGAGCACCCGGTGCTGAACAAACTGGCCCAGAACGGCGTGGTGATCTACGGCGTCAACTACAAGGACGTCAATGCCGACGCTCTGAAGTGGCTGGCCGAGTTTCACAATCCGTACCAATTGGACATTCGTGACGAAGACGGCTCCCTGGGCCTGAACCTGGGCGTCTATGGCGCGCCGGAAACCTTCTTCATCGATGCCAAGGGCGTGATCCGCGACAAGTTCGTCGGCGTGATCGACGAACAGGTCTGGCGCGAGAAACTGGCCGCCAAATACCAGTCCCTGGTGGACGAGGCCAAGCCATGAAGCGCTGGTTAGCCGCTGCCATCCTGGGGTTGAGCCTGGTCGGTGTGGCCCAGGCGGCCATCGACACCTACGAATTCGCCAACGACGGCGAGCGCGAGCGGTTTCGCGAGCTGACCAAGGAACTGCGCTGCCCCAAATGCCAGAACCAGGACATCGCCGACTCCAACGCCCCGATTGCCGCCGACCTGCGCAAGGAAATCTTCCGCATGCTCGGCGAGGGCAAGGACAACCAGCAGATCATCGACTTCATGGTCGATCGCTACGGTGAGTTCGTGCGCTACAACCCCGCCCTGTCCTCCAAGACCGCGGTGCTTTGGTTCGGCCCCGCCGGGCTGTTGCTCGGTGGTCTCGTGATCATCGCAGTCATCGTGCGCCGGCGCCGGGTCCAGCGCACGGCCGCACCGGACACGCTTTCTGTCGAAGAGCGCCAGCGCCTCGACCAACTGTTGGATAAAACCAAGCATGATTGATTTCTGGCTCGCCGCAGGTCTGCTTCTTCTGGTTGCCCTGAGTTTTCTGTTGATCCCTGTACTGCGTGGTCGTCGCGCTCAACGCGAAGAGGACCGCACCGCCCTCAACGTGGCGCTGTATCAGGAGCGTGTGGCCGAACTGCAAGCCGAGCGGGAGGAGGGCGTGCTCAACGCCGCGCAACTGGACACCGGTCGTGCCGAAGCCGCCCGGGAGCTGCTCGCCGACACCGAGGGCGTCGATGCGCCGCGCGAATCCCGGCTGGGCAAACCGTTGCCGTTGCTCGCCGCCGTATTGGTGCCGGTGCTGGGCCTGGCGCTGTACCTGCATTTCGGTGCCAGTGACAAGGTCGAGCTGACCCGCGAGTTCGCCCAGGCGCCGCAGTCGATGGAAGAGATGACCCAGCGCCTGGAACGCGCAGTGGCGGCGCAGCCGGACTCGGCCGAAGGCCTGTATTTCCTCGGGCGTACCTACATGGCCCAGGATCGGCCCGCGGATGCGGCGAAGATCTTCGAGCGCACCGTGGCGGTCGCCGGTCGCCAACCGGAACTGTTGGGCCAATGGGCCCAGGCGCAGTATTTCGCCGATGGCAAGAAATGGTCGGATAAGGTCCAGGCCTTGACTGACGAAGCGCTCAAGCTCGATCCGAAGGAAGTCACCAGCCTCGGCCTGTTGGGTATCGCCGCATTCGAAGGCGAACACTATCAGGAGGCGATCGATTACTGGGGGCGCCTGCTCGCGCAGTTGCCGGAAGGTGACAAATCCCGTGAGGCGCTACAGGGCGGCATTACCCGCGCCACCGAGAAACTGCAAGCCGGCGGCGGCAAAGTCGTCCAGGCCCCGCAGGCCAAGACCGGTGCATTGCTCAAGGTTCGCGTCGACCTGGCGCCAGAGCTCAAGGCCAAGGTGCAGCCGGGCGACAGCGTGTTCATCTTTGCCCGCGCCGTTTCCGGCCCGTCGGCACCCCTGGCCGTCAAGCGCCTGACGGTGGCCGATCTGCCGGTCACGGTTGAACTGGGCGATGCGGACGCCATGATGCCCCAGTTGAAACTGTCGAACTTCCCCGAAGTCCAACTGATGGCGCGCGTCTCCCGGGCCGGCCAGCCGACCGCGGGTGAGTGGATCGGCCGCAGCCAGCCCCTGGCGAGCAGCACCACGGCGCAACAACAATTGACCATCGACAGTCCGGATAAATAACAGGAATTCGCACCATGACCGCCATCGCTCGTATCACCCTGCTCACGCTCGTCATGGGCCTGAGCGCTTGCGCGGTCCAGCGTCCGCCGGAGCCCTCGGCGCCACTGCCACCGATTCCACCGTCGACCCCGACCACCAAGCCGGCCCCGTCCACGCCTCCTGGCAAGCCAGTCATCCCGAACAAACCGGCCAAGCCGGTGCCACGTACCTCCGCCAGTTTCGCCCCGCCACCGGGTGGCAACAGCCATTGGGATGCCAAACTGGGGGTCTATGTGCTGGATAACCAGACCAATACGTTCTACCGCCAGCGCACCTATTTCCGCTGGAACAACGGTTGGAGCCGCTCCGTCAGCCCGAACGGCCCGTGGGAAGAAACCACCATCGAAGGCGTGCCGGCGGGGCTGGGGCGCAAGTTCCACTGAAAGTGGTCGTTTCACACTGATCTGGAAGTGATCGGCAACCCTGTGGCGAGGGAGCTTGCTCCCGCTGGGCTGCGAAGCAGCCCCAATCCAGCCACCGCGGTCTGTCAGGCATATTTCGCTATCCAGGTTTTACGACTGCTGCGCAGCCGAGCGGGAGCAAGCTCCCTCGCCACAATCAAGTCCTCCACCACAATGGCGTTCGGCACAACCGTGCGGTAGGCCGGGCTTTTTGTGTTTCCGAATATTCTTTGCACGAAATTTTCACCAAATCTTGCGGACAATCCCCCGCGCTCATATCGCCGCCGGTTATTTAATGGCAATGCCATAGCCGTTCGTGCAACATTTGCGCACTCGCGCAAGCCCCGGGGCCAGGCTTTGGCCAACAGAGGGCGCGCCGTTGTTTCTTTTTTTGTCACTCCAACTCCAATAGGGTCCTTAAACGACATGGCAATCCCGGACGCCCTGAGTCAGCAGCGCACCACGCATCGCCTGCTGCAACCGACCGTCAAATCGCACCTGGCCTACACGTTGCTTTGCGCCCTGGTGATGATGGTCATGCTGAGCCTGCTGCGCGTGGCGCTGCTGGTCTACAACCGCGAGATGATCCTCGACACCCCGGCCTCGACCTTCGTTGAAGCGTTTTTCAATGGCCTGCGCTTTGACTTGCGCCTGGTGGTCTACCTCAGCATCCCGTTGCTGCTGGCATTGTTCAGCGCAAGGGCCATGGCCGCCCGTGGCTTCTTTCGTTTCTGGCTGACCATTACCTCCAGTGTTGCGCTGTTCCTCGGCTTGATGGAGATGGACTTCTACCGTGAATTCCACCAGCGCCTCAACGGCCTGGTCTTCCAGTATGTGAAGGAAGACCCGAAAACCGTGATGAGCATGCTCTGGTACGGTTTTCCGGTAGTGCGTTACCTGCTGGCCTGGGTGGGCGGCACCCTTATCCTGAGCCTGGCCTTCAAGGGCGCCGACCATGCCACCCGCCCGCGTGGGCCGTTCAGCGGCGGCAGCATCGGAACGCGTCAGCTCGCCCCGTGGTACGGACGTGTCGCGGTGTTCATGGTTTGCCTGGTGGTGGCCGTGGCCGCTGCGCGCGGTACCCTGCGCCAAGGTCCGCCACTGCGTTGGGGCGACGTCTACACCACTGATTCGAACTTCGCCAACCAGTTGGGCCTCAATGGCACTTTGTCACTGGTGGCGGCGGCCAAGAGCCGGCTGTCCGAACATCGTGACAACATCTGGAAGGCCACACTCGAGCAACCGCTGGCACAGCAGACCGTGCGCGACATGCTGGTGATGCCTGACGACAAGCTCGTGGACACCGAGACAGCCGCCGTGCGCCGCGACTACACGCCGCCAGCGGACAAGACCCTGCCGATCAAGAACGTGGTCGTGATTCTCATGGAGAGCATGGCCGGTCACTCGGTGGGCGCCCTGGGCGCGCCGGGCAACATCACGCCTTACCTGGACAAACTGTCCAAGGAAGGCCTGTTGTTCGACCGTTTTTTCTCCAATGGCACCCACACCCACCAAGGCATGTTCGCCACCATGGCGTGCTTCCCGAACCTGCCGGGTTTCGAATACCTGATGCAGACGCCGGAGGGCAGCCACAAGCTGTCTGGTCTGCCGCAACTGCTCAGCGCCCGCAACTACGACGACGTGTATGTCTACAACGGCGATTTTGCCTGGGACAACCAGTCGGGTTTCTTCAGCAGCCAGGGCATGACCACGTTCATCGGGCGTAACGACTACGTGAACCCGGTGTTCTCCGACCCGACCTGGGGCGTGTCCGACCAGGACATGTTCGACCGGGGCCTGATCGAACTCAAGGCGCGGGAAAACGGCAAGCCGTTCTATGCGTTGCTGCAGACCCTGTCCAACCATACGCCTTATGCGCTGCCGACGCCGTTGCCGGTGGAGCCGGTCACTGACCGTGGCCGCCTGAACGAACATCTGACCGCCATGCGTTACTCCGATTGGGCGCTGGGCCAGTTCTTCGAGAAGGCCCGCAAGGAACCTTACTTCAAGGAAACCCTGTTCGTCGTGGTCGGTGACCATGGCTTCGGCAACGAGCGCCAGATCACCGAGATGGACCTGGGCCGCTTCAATGTGCCGATGCTGCTGATCGGGCCGGGCGTCCAGGAAAAATTCGGCCAGCGCAACCACACCATTGGCACCCAGGTCGATATCGTCCCGACCATCATGGGCCGGCTCGGCGGAGAAGTGCGCAACCAGTGCTGGGGCCGCGACCTGTTGAATCTGCCGCCAGGCGACACCGGTTTTGGCGTGATCAAACCGTCGGGTAGCGATCAGACCACCGCACTTATCCACGACGACAAGATCCTGGTGTTGCCAGAGGAAAAGGCAATGGCACCGAAACTGTTCCGTTATCAACTGGGCGCCAATCCACATGCAGAGGTCATCCCGGATGCACCGGAGACGGCTGAGATGAAGCTCAAGCTCGAATCGTTCCTGCAAACCGCGACCAAGAGCCTGCTGGATAACACCGCCGGCGTGATTGACGGTAAGCCGGACTGAGAAACGGCGAGCATAAAAAAAGAGGCCTGCAGAGGCCTCTTTTTTTTGCGCTTACTTAGTGGTTTATATCTTGCCCAGTAATAGCAGGACCAACAGCACCACCAACACTACACCGATGATACCGGACGGACCGTAGCCCCAACTTCTGGAGTGCGGGAAGACCGGAAGACCACCGATCAGCAGGAGGATCAGAATAATGATAAGTATTGTGCCCATCGTAGATTTCCTTATTGGTTGGTTCTGGAGTGATGCAACTTCCAACTACCAGCGCGCATGTGTTAAATCCGGGCGGCTTAATAAGTCCGACCGTAACGTCCTGTAAAAAATTCAAAGTTTTTGTAGGCGCCGGTAGGCGCTGTGTAGGAGCTGTCGAGTGAAACGAGGCTGCGATCTTTCCCCAGACACTTGAATCCCAAGCGAAAGATCAAAAGATCGCAGGCTTCGCCAGCTCCTACAGTTTGCCCCCGCCATTCAGCAATCTGATGGAGCGTGGGTCCGGCAGGCGCCTTCGCTACACTCGGCCTATCTCTCCCGGAACAAGGCTGTTTGCTATGCAAAATCGCATGATGATCACAGGGGCCGGCTCCGGCCTGGGTCGCGAAATCGCGCTGCGCTGGGCTCGTGAAGGCTGGCGCCTGGCCTTGTCGGATGTCAGCGAGCCGGGCCTGGTGGAAACTCTGAAATTGGTGCGCGCTGCCGGTGGTGAAGGCTTCATCCAGCGTTGCGATGTGCGCGACTACAGCCAATTGACGGCGTTCGCCCAGGCTTGCGAAGAAAAGCTCGGCGGTATCGATATCATCGTCAACAACGCCGGCGTTGCCTCGGGTGGGTTTTTCAGTGAACTGTCCCTGGAAGATTGGGACTGGCAGATCGCGATCAACCTGATGGGCGTCGTCAAGGGCTGCAAGGCGTTCCTGCCATTGCTGGAAAAGAGCCGCGGCAAGATCATCAACATCGCCTCCATGGCAGCCTTGATGCAGGGGCCAGCCATGAGCAACTACAACGTGGCCAAGGCAGGCGTCGTGGCGTTATCGGAGAGCCTGCTGGTAGAGTTGGCGCAGCAGGAAGTCGGCGTCCACGTGGTGTGCCCGTCGTTTTTCCAGACCAATCTGCTGGACTCCTTCCGAGGGCCGACCCCAGCCATGAAGGCTCAGGTCGGCAAGTTGCTGGAAAGCTCACCGATCAGCGCCGCTGACATTGCCGACTACATCTACCAGCAAGTGGCCCAAGGGCAGTTCATGATCCTGCCCCATGAACAGGGGCGCATGGCCTGGGCGCTCAAGCAGAAGAACCCACAGTTGCTCTACGACGAAATGACGGCCATGGCCGACAAGATGCGCGCCAAGGCCCGCCAGAACCTGAATTGACCTGGCTGCGCGATGTCCTCAGGATGGCGCCATTCGGCCCTCTTGATGGACATCTGCATGCTCAACTACCTGTGGTTCTTTCTCGCCGCGCTGTTTGAAATCGCCGGTTGCTACGCCTTCTGGATGTGGCTGCGCCAGGGCAAGAGCGCTTGGTGGATTGCCCCGGCGCTGCTCAGCCTGACCTTGTTCGCGCTGTTGCTGACCCGCATCGAAGCGATCTACGCCGGGCGCGCCTACGCCGCCTATGGCGGTATCTATATCATTGCCTCGATCGGCTGGCTGGCCGTGGTGGAGCGGGTCCGGCCACTGGGTTCCGACTGGATTGGCGTGGCGCTCTGCGTGTTGGGGGCGAGTGTGATTCTATTCGGCCCACGGCTCTCGGCTTCCTGAATAACCTACGGTTCGCCAGGTTTTTGCAGGACGTTTCCTTCAGTCGCAAGAACTTTGCTTGTAGGGCCTTACTGAATTCTCGCCGGTGTCTTGAGAACGGAAAGCAGGCCGGGCATGGTCAGGGTCCAGACATTCTTAAGGACAAGAACCATGCTCGTATTAAGCCGTGCTGTGGGCGAGTTGATTTCCATCGGTGACGATATTTCCGTCCGGGTGCTGTCGGTCAGTGGCACCACCGTGCGTTTTGGCGTCGAAGCGCCACGGCACGTCGATGTCCATCGCTCCGAAATCTATGAAAAAATCCAGAGGAAAAAGGCTAACGCCGCCCGCAAGGCCTGTTCAGTCGAATAGGTGCTTGGGCACGTCGTGCTTGAGCATCAGTTGGCACTGTTCGCTTTCCGGGTCGAAGACAATCAAGGCCTGGCCTTTGGTCAGGGCTTGCCGGACCCGTAGCACCCGCGTCTCCAGGGGCGTGTCGTCACCGTTGTCGGTGCCGTCGCGGGTCACGAAATCTTCGATCAGGCGAGTGAGCGTGTCGACTTCGAGTTGGTCGTGGGGGATGAGCATGGGGGACCTCAGCTAGACAATAGGGCGATGCTACGGCCAATGGGCTTTTGCGGCTAGCCTGGGTTTTGTGGTGGCTGTTCTGGTCTCATCGCGAGCAAGCTCGCTCCCACAGGGTTTCTGAGGCGTACTGCAGACCCCATGTGGGAGCGAGCTTGCTCGCGATGAGACCAGGCAATGAAAGCGCTGGATCAATTATCCGACCGCTGCCCCACCAGGCTGTCCACCGACGGCACCCGGGTATCGCTTTCCATCTGGGCATCGTGCTCGATCTGGTGACTGAAGCGATCCAGGGAGCCTTGGGCCGGTTGCGCGTCGCTGGCGAACACCGGTGGGCTGAGGATGTAGGCGCCGAGCAGGCGGCTAAGGGCGGCCAGGCTGTCGATGTGGGTGCGTTCGTAGCCATGGGTGGCGTCGCAGCCGAAGGCGAGCAGGGCGGTACGGATATCGTGGCCAGCGGTGATGGCCGAATGAGCGTCGCTGAAGTAATAGCGGAACAGGTCGCGGCGTGCCGAGATGTCGTTCTCCTTGGCCAGTTTCAGCAAATGCCGCGACAGATGATAGTCGTAAGGGCCGCCGGAGTCCTGCATCGCCACACTGACCGAATGTTCGCTCGAGTGCTGGCCAGGGGCGACGGGCGCGATGTCGATGCCGACGAACTCGCTGACGTCCCAGGGCAATGCGGCCGCTGCGCCGCTGCCGGTTTCCTCGGTAATGGTGAACAGGGGGTGACAGTCGATCAGCAGTTCCTCGCCACTGTCGACAATCGCCTTGAGCGCCGCCAGCAGTGCCGCGACCCCGGCCTTGTCGTCCAAGTGCCGGGCGCTGATGTGACCGCTTTCGGTGAATTCCGGCAAGGGGTCGAAGGCCACGTAGTCGCCGATGCCCACTCCCAGGGTTTCGCAATCGGCGCGGGTGGCGCAATAGGCGTCCAGGCGCAATTCGATGTGGTCCCAACTGATGGGCATTTCATCCACGGCGGTGTTGAACGCGTGACCGGATGCCATCAATGGCAGCACGCTGCCACGAATCACGCCGGTGTCGGTGAACAAGCTGACCCGGCTGCCTTCGGCAAACCGGCTGGACCAGCACCCCACCGGAGCCAGGGTCAGGCGACCGTTGTCCTTGATGGCCCGCACCGAGGCACCGATGGTATCCAGGTGCGCCGACACGGCCCGGTCGGGGCTGCTCTTGCGGCCTTTGAGCGTGGCGCGGATCGTGCCACGACGGGTCATTTCGAAGGCGATACCCAGCTCTTCGAGCCGCTCGGCGACGTAGCGCACGATGGTGTCGGTGAAGCCGGTCGGGCTGGGAATGGCGAGCATTTCCAGCAGGACCTTTTGCAGGTATTCGAGATCCGGTTCGGGAATTTTGCTGATCATGGAAACTCCTGATGGGTTGAGCGCATCGATGGTTTCGATGAGTGTGTTCGGCTGTGGATGATGGGTGCCTGAACTGGCCTCATCGCGAGCAAGCTCGCTCCCACATGGGATCTGCAGTGCGCCTCAGAACCCTGTGGGAGCGAGCTTGCTCGCGATGGGGACTGTTCAGACACCACACCTCTGCTAAGCCACCGTCTGGCTATGAGGAAACAACAGATCCACAAAACGCTCGGCGGTGGGTTGGGGGTCGTGGTTGGCTAAACCTGCGCGTTCGTTGGCTTCGATGAACACATACTCGGGTTGATCGGCCGCCGGCACCAGCAGGTCGAGGCCGACCATGGGGATGTCCAGCGCCCGTGCGGCACGGACCGCCGCATCGGCAAGGGTCGGATGCAGGATACCGGTGACATCTTCCAGGACGCCGCCGGTATGAAGGTTCGCTGTACGGCGTACGAACAGGTGCTCTCCGGCCGGCAGGACGCTGTCGTAGTCGTACCCCGCCGCATTGAGGGTGCGCAGGGTCTCGGCGTCCATCGGTATCTTGCTTTCACCACCCGTCGCGGCCTGCCGTCGGCGGCTCTGGGCTTCGATCAGGGCACCGATGGTGTGCCGGCCGTCGCCGATCACCTCCGCCGGGCGCCGGATCGCCGCCGCCACCACTTCAAAGCCGATCACCAGGATGCGCAGGTCCAGTCCTTCGTGGAAGCTCTCCAGCAGCACCCGGCTATCGAACTGCCGAGCCGCTTCAATGGCGCTCTGCACCTCCTCGATGGTACGCAGGTCCACCGCCACGCCTTGGCCCTGTTCACCGTCCAGCGGCTTGACCACCACCCGTTCGTGCTCATCGAGAAACGCCAGGTTGTCATCGGCGTTCCCCACCAGCTGTTGCGCCGGCAGGTTCAGGCCGGCGTTTTTCAGCACCTTGTGGGTCAGGCTTTTGTTCTGGCACAGCGTCATGCTGATGGCGCTGGTCAGGTCGCTCAGGGACTCGCGGCAGCGCACCCGGCGGCTGCCGTGCACCAGGGTGAACAAGCCGGCCTCGGCATCGTCCACCTGCACTTCGATGCCGCGCCGGTGAGCTTCTTCGACGATGATCCGCGCATATGGATTGAACTCCGCCTCGGGGCCGGGCCCAAGGAACAACGGCTGGTTGATGCCGTTCTTGCGCTTGATGGCGAAGGTCGAGAGGTTGCGAAAGCCGAGTTTGGCGTAGAGATTTTTTGCCTGGCGATTGTCGTGCAGCACCGACAGGTCGAGGTAGCTCAAGCCACGGCTCATGAAATGTTCGATGAGGTGACGCACGAGCACTTCGCCGACACCGGGTCGCGGGCATTGCGGATCGACGGCCAGGCACCAGAGGCTGCTGCCGTTTTCCGGATCGTTGAAGGCCTTCTGATGATTCAGGCCCATGACGCTGCCGATTACCGCACCGGTATCGTCGTCTTCAGCCAGCCAGTACACCGGTCCGCCTTCGTGACGCGGGGTCAGTCGCAGCGGGTCGATAGGCAGCATGCCCCGGGCCTGGTAGAGCTGGTTGATGGCCTGCCAGTCGGTCTCGCTCTGGGCGCGGCGAATGCGGAAGCCGCGAAACACCCGGGTGGACTGGCGATAGTCGCTGAACCACAGGCGCAAGGTGTCGGATGGATCGAGGAACAGTTGCGCCGGTTCCAGCCCCAGCACCTGCTGGGGCGCGGCCACGTACAAGGCAATGTCGCGTTCGCCGGGTTGTTCGTTGAGCAGTTCCCGGGCCAGGCACGCCGCGTCCGGGAAGGTGTGGCCGATCAGCAGTCGGCCCCAGCCGCAATGCACCGCGATCGGGTCGGCGCCCAATTCGCTGCCGTCTTCGGCCAGGCGTGCCTGCAGGCGTTCATAGGAGGGCGCCTGGCCGCGCAAGAGGCGTTGGTTGTGAACAGTTGCGTGAGGTTTCATCGATCAGATTCCTTGCTCGCTGAGCCACAGGTTCAGCGCCGCCAGCTGCCATAGTCGCGAACCGCGCAACGGCGTGAGTTGCCCGTTGGGGTCGGTGAGCAGGCGGTCGAGCATGGCTGGGTTGAACAGGCCGCGGTCCTGGCTCGGATCCAGCAGCAGTTCGCGAACCCAGGCCAGGGTGTCGCCTTCCAGGTGCTTGAGGCCCGGCACCGGGAAATAGCCTTTCTTGCGGTCGATCACTTCGCTGGGAATCACCCGTCGGGCGGCTTCCTTGAGCACCTGCTTGCCGCCATCGGGCAACTTGAATTTCGCCGGGACCCGGGCCGAGAGTTCCACCAGGCGATAGTCGAGGAACGGTGTGCGCGCTTCCAGGCCCCAGGCCATGGTCATGTTGTCGACGCGCTTGACCGGGTCGTCCACCAGCATCACCGTGCTGTCCAGGCGCAGGGCCTTGTCCACCGCGGCATCGGCGCCGGGTTGGGCGAAATGCTCCTTGACGAAGTCCCCGGCCGCGTCGTTGGCCGTCAACCAGTTGGGCTGCACAGTGGCGGCATATTCTGCGTAACTGCGGTCGAAGAATGCCGCGCGATAGGCGGCGTACGGATCGCTGGCGCCATCGACCTGCGGGTACCAGTGATAACCGGCGAACAGCTCATCCGCGCCTTGGCCGCTTTGCACCACTTTGCAATGCTTGGCCACTTCCCGCGACAGCAGGTAGAAGGCGATGCAGTCGTGGCTGACCATCGGCTCGCTCATGGCGCGGAACGCGGCGGGCAGTTGCTCGATTATCTCTTTTTCGTCGATGCGCAGTTGGTGGTGGCGAGTGCCGTAGTGCTTGGCGATCAGGTCCGAATATTGGAATTCGTCACCGCGCTCGCCGCCGGCATCCTGGAAGCCGATGGAGAATGTCGACAAGTCCTCGACGCCGACTTCCCGCAACAGGCCCACCAACATACTTGAATCGACGCCGCCGGACAGCAGCACGCCGACATCCACGGCGGCGCGCTGGCGAATGGCAACCGCTTCCCGGGTGCTGTCGAGCACGCGATCGATCCAGTCTTCCAGGTTCAGGTGCTGTTCATCGGCGTGAGGGCCGTAGGGCAGGGTCCACCAGGTTTTCTGCTCGGTGGTGCCGTCGGCTTCGATGCGCATCCAGGTGGCGGGCGGCAGTTTTTCAACACCGGCCAGCAAGGTGCGGGGCGCCGGGACCACCGCGTGGAAATTAAGGTAATGGTTGAGGGCCACCGGGTCGAGCATCGGATTGATGTCGCCGCCCTTGAGCAGCGCCGGCAATGCCGAGGCGAAGCGCAGGCGCTGGCCGGTGCGCGACAGGTACAGCGGCTTGACGCCGAGGCGGTCGCGGGCGATGAATAGCCGCTTGGCATCACGCTCCCAAATGGCGAAGGCGAACATGCCGTTGAGCTTGGGCAGCAGCGCTTCGCCCCAGGCGTGGTAACCCTTGAGCAGCACTTCGGTGTCGCCACCGGAGTAGAAGGTGTAGCCCAGGCCTTCCAGCTCGGTGCGAAGCTCCGGATAGTTGTAGATCGCGCCGTTGAAGGCCAGTGACAGGCCCAATTGATTGTCGATCATCGGCTGGGCCGAGCCGTCCGACAGGTCCATGATTTTCAGGCGTCGGTGGCCGAGGGCAATCGGTCCCTGGCTATGAAAACCCCAGGCATCAGGGCCGCGAGGGGCCAGGTGATGGGTGATTCGCTCTACGGCCGCAAGGTCCGCAGGTTGTTGATCGAAACGTAACTCTCCAGCTAATCCGCACATAAGTCCTTACCGGTGTTTCCGTTGGGGAGGGGTCAAGCAGCACGCGCCGAAAGGGCGGGTACTCTGAAACTGACCGGAGGGATTGCTGTGAGTTTTAGATCGATGCGTTATAAGCCGGTGGGTGGGGGTTGCCGCATGCCTCACGAAATAAGAGGAACCTGTGGGAGCGAGCTTGCTCGCGATGGCAGTGGGTCAGTCAGCTCAGATGCCAACTGATCCACTGCCATCGCGAGCAAGCTCGCTCCCACAGGGGATGGGGGGCACTTTAAATGGGTGTCAGGTCTTGCCCCGAATCAAGGCCCGCAACGCGAACCGGTTCGGATGGCAGGCCTCGGCTACGCTGCGGGGCAGTGGTAGGGGTTCGTTGTCCAGCCAGGCGGCGATCAGTTCGCCCGACAGGGGCGCGGTGATCAGGCCGCGGGAACCGTGGCCGCTGTTGATGTACAGGCCATCGAGCCATGGACAGGGGGCGTCCGGCACTTGGCGCGCATCCTTGCCCAGGGCAGCGTAAGCCTCGGTGAAGACCTGGCGCTCGGCCAGCGGTCCGACAATCGGCAGGTAATCCGGGCTGGTGCAACGAAACGCCGCGCGGCCTTCGAGGTGGTGCGGGTCCAGGGTGCCAGCATCCAGGCGCTCCACCAGGTCGTGGGAGATCTCTTCGAGCATCTGCAGGTTGCCGGCATGCTCGGCAGCGGTGGGGGTCAGGTCGTCGCTGTTGAAATCGAAACTGGCGCCCAGGGTATGTTCGCCCAGCCGCGGCGGCGCCACATATCCTTCGGCGCAGACCACCGTCGCCAGGCTCTGGCTGCGGCTGGTTTGCGGCAACCGCGTGATTTGCCCGCGAATGCGCTTGAGCGGCAAACCAGCGGCAGGTTCGAAGCGTTTGATCTCGGCAGCACTGGCGAGAATCACCACTGGCGCACTGGCCAGGCAGCGTTCGCCGTCCCATGCCTGCCATTGGCCGTCGACTCGGCGCAGGTGCAGCACGTCATGATGGGGTCGCACATCAATTGCCGGCCCCGAGGCTTGCCAGCGACACAGCGCCGGCGGATGCACCCAACCGCCTTCGGGATAAAACAAGCCGCCACAGGCCAGGCCGATACCGGCGCGAACCTGGGCCTCGGACTGATCCAGTGAATGCAGCAAGTCCGCTGGGAACGCCTCGGCCAGTTGCGCCTGGCGCTCGGTTTCCTTGCTGTTGAAGGCCAGTTGCAAGACGCCGCAGGCATCCCAGTCAACGCCGCGTTGCAGTTGCTCCAGCACACGGCGGGTGTAGCCGAAGCCGCTGAGGATCATCTGCGACAACGCGGTGCCATGGGCCGACAATTTGAGGTACAGCACGCCCTGGGGATTGCCGGAAGCTTCCTCGGCCAACCCGGCATGACGCTCCAGCAGCGTCACCTGCCAACCACGGGCGGCGAGACTCGCCGCGCTGGCGCACCCGGCCAGGCCACCGCCGATGACCAAGGCCCGACGCTCGCCGGTGGGCGGCAAGGGACGGGCGTACCAGGGTTTTGCCAGGGACGGCGCGGGTGCCTGCTCGGGCCAGCCAAGAAACACGCCGCGCAGGATTTCCCATTTATGGCCAATGCCCGGTGTGCGCTTCATCTTGAAGCCCGCCGCGTTCAGCAACCGCCGAACCCAACCGGTGCTGGTAAAGGTACTGAGGGTAGCGCCGGGTGCGGCCAGCCGGGCCAGTTCGGCGAACAGCTCGGCGGTCCACATCTCGGGGTTCCTGGCCGGCGCAAAGCCGTCGAGGAACCAGGCGTCGATCTGCCCGTCCAACTGCGGCAACTGCTCCAGGGCATCGCCGATCAACAAGGTCAGCGTCACCCGGCCATTGGCCAGGACCAGGCGCTGGAAACCCTGGTGGATCGCCACGTACTGCTCAAGCAATTGTTCCGCTTGAAGGCTCAGTTGCGGCCACAGGGCAAGGGCCCGGCGCAAGTCTTCGGGGCTCAAGGGATACTTCTCGACGCTGACGAAGTGCAGCCGAGCGCCTGCTGGCGCGCACTGTTCGAACAATTGCCAGGCACAGAGAAAATTCAAGCCGGTGCCAAACCCGGTTTCGCCAATCACCAGCCGCCCGCCAGCGGCCAGCGCAGCGAAGCGCTCGGCCAGGTTGTTCTGCTCGAGGAACACATAACGGGTTTCATCCAGGCCCGACTGATCGGAAAAATACACATCGTCGAACACCCGCGAACGCGGGCGCCCCTGATCATCCCAGTCGAGTTGGGCGTGTTGCTGGATGGGCGTCATGGCAGGCTCGGTCAAAACTGAGCGGCCATTCTAGCCGATCGGTATCGGCTTGCTTGACCCATCGCAACACAGCGCGCATCTGAATGGAATCTGCTGCACAGGGCCGCATCCAATCCGCTAGTCTTGAGCCATCCCCGGAAGGAGCTGCCCATGTTTGAATCCGCTGAAATCGGCCATGTGATCGATAAAGACACCTTTGAGGCCGAGGTGCCCGCCCTGCGTGAAGCGCTGTTGGAAGCGCAGTTCGAGTTGCAGCAGCAGGGCCGGTTTCCGGTCATCGTGTTGATCAACGGCATCGAAGGCGCGGGCAAGGGCGAGACGGTGAAGTTGCTCACTGAGTGGATGGACCCACGGCTGATCGAAGTGCGCACCTTCGACCAGCAGACCGACGAGGAACTGGCGCGGCCTCCCGCGTGGCGCTATTGGCGGATGCTGCCGGCCAAGGGGCGCATGGGGATTTTCTTCGGCAACTGGTACAGCCAGATGCTCCAGGGCCGGGTCCATGGCGAATTCAAGGACCCACGACTCGACCAGGCGATCGCCGGTGCCGAGCGCCTGGAAAAAATGCTCTGCGATGAAGGCGCGCTGATCTTCAAGTTCTGGTTCCACCTCTCCAAGAAGCAGATGAAGGCCCGGCTCAAGGGGCTCAAGGATGACCCGCTGCACAGTTGGCGCATCAGCCCGCTGGATTGGCAGCAGTCCCAGACCTACGACAAGTTCGTCAAATACGGTGAGCGGGTGCTGCGCCGCACCAGCCGCGATTACGCGCCGTGGCACGTGATCGAAGGCATGGACAGCTGTTATCGCAGCCTCACCGTCGGGCGGATCCTGCTCGACGGTTTGCGCCAGGCCTTGGACCGGTCGAAGATCAAACCGCAAAAGGTCAGTGTGGCGCCGCTGCCCGAGCTGGACGGGCAGGTCACGCTGCTCGACAGCCTGGACATGACCCGGCGCCTGGACAAGGCTGACTACGAAGAACAACTGATCACCGAGCAGGCGCGGTTCGCCGGCCTGCTGCGGGACAAGCGCATGCGCCAACATGCCCTGGTGGCGGTGTTCGAAGGCAATGACGCGGCGGGCAAGGGCGGGGCGATCCGGCGGGTCGCGGCGGCCCTGGACCCACGCCAATACAGCATCGTGCCGATTGCCGCGCCCACGGAAGAGGAGCGCGCCCACCCCTACATGTGGCGGTTCTGGCGGCATATCCCCGCGCGCGGCAAGTTCACCATGTTCGACCGCTCCTGGTACGGCCGGGTGCTGGTGGAGCGGGTCGAAGGTTTTTGCAGCCAGGCCGACTGGCTGCGGGCCTACGGGGAAATAAACGACTTCGAGGAGCAGATCGCCGACGCTGGTGTGGTGGTGGTCAAGTTCTGGCTGGCCATCGACAAGGAAACCCAGCTGGCGCGTTTCCAGGAGCGCGAGGAAATCCCGTTCAAGCGTTTCAAGATCACCGAGGATGACTGGCGCAACCGCGACAAGTGGGACGCCTACCGCGCCGCAGTGTGCGACATGGTCGACCGCACCAGCACCGAGATTTCCCCCTGGACCTTGGTGGAGGCCAACGACAAGCGCTGGGCGCGGGTCAAGGTACTGCGCACCCTCAACCAGGCATTGGAGGCGGCTTTCGAGCGCAGCGCAAAACAGGCTCGCAAGAAGAAGCGCTAGGGCGATGGGTACGCATACGCGAGGTGAATGATTGTCGCGGTCGGTTATCCAGTGGATCTATGCTCGATTCACTCTCAACCGACCAGAACAATGAGGTACAGCCATGCGTGAAGTGGTGATCGTCGACAGCGTACGGACCGGCCTGGCCAAGTCCTTTCGTGGCAAGTTCAACATGACCCGCCCAGACGACATGGCGGCCCATTGCGTCGATGCCTTGTTGGCGCGCAACGACATCAACCCGGCCAGTGTCGAGGATTGCATCGTCGGGGCCGGCTCCAATGAGGGCGCCCAGGGCTACAACATCGGGCGCAACGTGGCGGTGCTCTCGCGATTGGGCATCGGCACAGCCGGGATGACCCTCAACCGCTTCTGTTCCTCGGGCTTGCAAGCCATTGCCATCGCCGCCAACCAGATCGCTTCCGGTTGCAGCGACATCATTGTGGCGGGTGGTGTGGAATCCATCAGCCTGACGATGAAAAGCGTCAATACCGACAACCTGATCAACCCACTGCTCAAGGAGCAAGTGCCCGGGATTTATTTCCCCATGGGCCAGACAGCGGAGATCGTCGCTCGCCGTTACCAGGTCAGCCGCGAAGAGCAGGACCGCTACGCCTTGCAGAGCCAGCAACGCACCGCCAAGGCCCAGGCGGCGGGATTGTTCGATGATGAAATCATCCCGATGGCGGTCAAGTACTGGGTCGAGGACAAGCAGACCGGTGCGGTGCAGATTCTTGAGGGCGTGGTCGATCATGACGATTGCAACCGCCCGGACACCACCTATGAAAGCCTCGCAGGCCTGAAGCCGGTGTTCGCCGAAGACGGCTCGGTGACGGCGGGTAACTCGTCGCAGTTGTCCGACGGCGCCTCGATGACCTTGGTCATGAGCCTGGAAAAGGCCCTGGCGCTGGGGCTCAAGCCCAAGGCGTTTTTTCGCGGTTTCACCGTGGCCGGTTGCGAGCCGGACGAAATGGGCATCGGCCCGGTATTTTCAGTGCCCAAGCTGCTCAAGGCCAAGGGCTTGCAGATCGCCGATATCGACCTCTGGGAACTCAACGAGGCGTTTGCTTCCCAGTGCCTGTACAGCCGCAACCGGCTGGAAATCGATCCAGAGAAATACAACGTCAACGGCGGCTCGATCTCCATCGGCCATCCGTTCGGCATGACCGGTTCCCGGCAAGTCGGGCATCTGGTGCGTGAGTTGCAACGGCGCAACCTGCGCTACGGCATCGTGACCATGTGTGTGGGCGGCGGGATGGGGGCGACGGGGTTGTTCGAGGCGGTGAGATAACCGCAAAAAGTATGCTTGCACAGAGCTTTTGTGGCGAGGGAGCTTGCTCCCGCTCGACTGCGAAGCAGGCGCCAAACTGTCGATGCGGTTTATTGATAGGCAGGGGGGCCGCTTCGCGACCCAGCGGGAGCAGGCTCCCTCGCCACAGGAGTATGGTGCTAGCTGGCGACCTGAGTCAGTTGCAGCATCCGCTGTACATACGCTTCCACCTCCCGCAACGCCTCCTCGCGATTGGCGAATGGCCCTTCCTGGGTGCCTTCCCGGGTGTTGAAGTAAAATTCGCCGTTTATTCGGCAAATCCGGTCACTGGGAAAGACCATCGCAGGGGCGAGGTCCTGGGCGCGTTTGCCAAGCATGAGGGGCTCCAAAAGGGGCGGCGGGATCAGGTTGAGTGAAGTTTAGAGGCTGGCGTGGACCGCTGCTTGGTCAGCCGATAGGCGGCCATGTGCCATGTCGGTATCGATTCAATTCATCCGCAACTGTTCCTGTGTCGCTGGGCGAATAGATGCCTAGTGGCCTGTGTGGCTAATTCGTGCACTCAACTTCGGCGCCAGAACTTGCCAGTCTGCGTTGCCATTCCTCGCCGTAGCGGGCTACGACTCGTCATGGCGCCTTGCCTGGCAAGCCCTGGCACTCGAATTTGAGTACTAGAATTAACCGTACAGGCCACTAGAATGGGCGTTCTTTGTCCTGGGCTTCGAGGGTTGCATGCACATATCGTCCGGTCGCTGGGTCTACGGTTTGTTCCTCGCCCTGTTGACGGCCCTGCTCTGGGGAATCCTGCCGATCAAGCTCAAGCAAGTGCTGCAAGTGATGGACCCGGTTACCGTGACCTGGTTTCGCTTGCTGGTGTCCGGCGGTTTGCTGTTCATTTATTTGGCGGCGACCCGGCGCCTGCCCAGTCGCAAGGTCCTCGGCCCTCGCGGCGGCTGGCTGGTGGCGATGGCGGTGCTCGGGCTGGTGGGCAATTACGTGTTGTACCTGATGGGCCTGAACCGCTTGAGCCCCGGCACCGCGCAATTGGTGGTGCAGATGGGGCCGATCATGTTGCTGGTCGCCAGCCTGTTTGTGTTCAAGGAGCGGTTCAGCGTGGGGCAGGGCATTGGCTTGCTGGTGCTGCTGATCGGTTTCACGCTGTTTTTCAACCAGCGCCTGGGCGAGTTGCTGACTTCCCTGAGCGAATACACCGCCGGGGTGTTGATGGTGTTGTTGGCATCGACGGTCTGGACGTTCTACGCCCTGGGCCAGAAGCAATTGTTGACGGTGTGGAATTCGCTGCAGGTGATGATGGTGATCTACCTGTTTTGCGCGCTGCTGCTCACGCCCTGGGTGCATCCGTTGGAGGCGCTGCAGTTGAGCCCGCTGCAAGGCTGGTTGTTGCTCGCGTGCTGCCTCAATACCTTGATTGCCTATGGCGCGTTTGCCGAAGCCCTGGCCCATTGGGAAGCGTCGCGGGTCAGCGCAACCCTGGCGATCACGCCGCTGGTGACCTTCTCCGCGGTGGCGATGGCGGCCTGGTGGTGGCCTGATTATGTCCATGCCGAGCAGATCAACCTGCTGGGCTATGGCGGGGCGGTGCTGGTGGTGCTGGGTTCGGCGCTGGTCGCCCTGGGCCCCTCGTTGATCGCCGGGCTCAAGGCCCGACGTGTGGGGCGTTAGCCCCTTTGTGGGAGCGAGCTTGCTCGCGATTGGCGGCCTGACAGGCAACAGTGATGTCGAGCCTGCCGGCCTCATCGCGAGCAAGCTCGCTCCCACAGCGGATCTCCAGCGGTTGGACTGTCGCGGTTAAAACTGTCCCCCCTGTGGTAGCGAGCTTGCTCGCGATTGGCGGCCCGACAGGCAACTGTGATGTCGAACCTGCCGGCCCCATCGCGAGCAGGCTCGCTCCCACAGGAGGGCTGGCGTTAGCCCTGGCTACCGGCCTCCAACATATTCTCCGGCCTCACCCAGGCATCGAATTCTTCATCGGTCAGGTACCCCAGCTGCAGCGCCGCCTCGCGCAAGGTCAGCCCTTCGCCGTAGGCTTTCTTGGCGATTTCCGCTGACTTGTCGTAGCCGATATGCGGGTTCAGTGCGGTCACCAGCATCAACCCACGTTCCAGGTGCGCGGCCATTTGCTCGGCGTCCGGTTCGAGACCGGCGATGCAGTGCTGCTGGAAGTTGCTGCAACCGTCGGCCAGCAGGCGTATCGACTGCAGCAGGTTGTGGATGATCACCGGTTTGAACACGTTCAACTGCAAATGCCCCTGGCTGGCGGCAAAACCAATGGTCACGTCGTTGCCCATGACCTGGCAGGCCAGCATCGACAAGGCTTCGCACTGGGTCGGGTTGACCTTGCCAGGCATGATGGAACTGCCCGGTTCGTTGGCTGGCAATTTCACCTCGGCGAAGCCGGCCCGGGGGCCTGAGCCCAGCAGGCGCAGGTCGTTGGCGATCTTCATCAGGGTCACGGCGAGGGTCTTCAGGGCGCCGGACAAGGACGTCAGGGGTTCATGGCCGGCCAGCGCGGCGAACTTGTTCGGTGCGGTGACGAACGGCAGGCCCGAGAGCGCCGCCAATTCAGCGGCAATCGCTTCGCCGAAACCATGGGGTGAATTGAGCCCGGTGCCCACGGCCGTGCCGCCCTGGGCCAGCTCGCAGACGGCCGGCAGCGCGGCGCGGATCGCCCGTTCGGCATAATCGAGTTGGGCAATGAACGCCGACAGTTCCTGGCCAAAGGTGATTGGCGTGGCATCCATCATGTGGGTGCGGCCGGTCTTGACCAGCTTCATGTGCCGCGCCGCCAGTTCCGCGAGGCCGCCGGAGAGTTCGCTGATGGCCGGCAGCAATTGCTGATGGACAGCCTGGGCGGCGGCGATGTGCATGGCGGTGGGGAAGCAGTCGTTGGAACTCTGCGAGCGGTTGACGTGATCGTTGGGGTGCACCGGGCTCTTGCCGCCGCGGGGGTTGCCGGCCAGTTCGTTGGCGCGCCCGGCGATCACCTCGTTGACGTTCATGTTGCTCTGGGTCCCGCTGCCGGTCTGCCAGACCACCAACGGGAACTGGTCGTCGTGCTGGCCGTCCAGCACTTCGTCGGCGGCCTGCTCGATCAGGCGGGCGATGTCGGCGGGGAGGTCGCCATTGCGATCATTGACCCGCGCGGCGGCCTTCTTGATCAGGGCCAGGGCATGCAGCACCGACAGCGGCATGCGTTCGTTGCCAATGGCGAAGTTGATCATGGAACGCTGCGTCTGGGCGCCCCAGTAGGCGTCGTCCGGGACTTCAACCTGGCCAAGGCTGTCGGTTTCGATACGGCTCATCGGGTCAAACTCCTTAAAGGCTGAATGCGCAGTTTAGGCCCAGATGGGCGGCACCGGTTCCCTCAATCATCGCTCAATCCAGGAGCGGTGTGTTCGCTCCGTCAATCGGACCCGACAAGCATCGGGGTTGAGGCCTGGCGTTTTTTAGGCGCAGAATGGTCGCCCTTGGGGTTTTACCTCGCCTGTAAACAAAGGAAACTCGATGACCCGTCTTCGTGCCATCTGTACCGCAGTTGCTCTGGTGTGTGCCAGCGGCCCTGTTTTCGCCGATACCGCCAGCCACAATGCCAGCGCCGAAGCGTTCCTGACCCTGGCGCACGCTGACAAACTGGGCACTCCGGTGTACATGCAAGTGCAGCAGATGTTTGCCCAGCGCTTTGAGCAGACCAAGGCCCCTGAGTCGAAAAAAGCCACCCTGGAAACCTATCAGGCCAAGGCCAATGCCGCGCTGGACCAAGCCATCGGCTGGAACAAGCTCAAGCCTGACATGGTCAAGCTCTACACCAGCAACTTCAACGAATCGGAGCTCAAGGACCTGGTGGCTTTCTACCAATCGCCATTGGGCAAGAAAGTCCTGGAAAAAATGCCACAGCTGACCCAGCAATCGGCCCAGCTGACCCAGGCCAAGCTTGAAAGCGCGGTGCCGGTGGTCAACAAGCTGCTGGCCGACATGACGGCCGAGCTCGAGCCAAAAGCCGCCGCCCCAGCCAAGAAAAAGCCGTAAGCGGAGCCCGGTATGAGCATGCAACAACGCATCGAATCGACACTCGGGCTCTTGCAGCCCGAGCACTTGCAAGTGCTGGATGAAAGCCACATGCACAGCCGTGGCCTGCAGACGCACTTCAAGGCCGTGGTGGTCAGCCAGCAGTTCGAAGGGCTCAATCGCGTCAAGCGTCACCAGAAGGTCTACGGCACGCTGGGCGAGCTGATGGGTGAGTTCCATGCGTTGGCGCTGCACACCTACACGCCCGAAGAATGGGCGCAGGTTGACGCGGCCCCGGCTTCGCCGACGTGTGCCGGTGGCAGCAAGCACTGAGCGCACAACCTGTTCTTATGGCGAGGAAGCTTTTGTGGCGAGGGAGCTTGCTCCCGCTGGGCTGCGAAGCGGCCCCCAAGCCAATCACCGCGTCGTGTCAGGCTGATCCCAATCAGTTTTTTGGGGCTGCTGCGCAACCCAGCGGGAGCAAGCTCCCTCGCCACACAGGCTCTCGCTCCTAAAACCACATTGTTTTTGTTAGAATCGCAACGCGCCGCTCACCCGGCGCGTTTTTTTTCGCATCCGGTTCACCCTTTACGAGGGTAGCCACCTGGAGAAACACCCATGACACAACCCATTGTCGTGGCGGCACTGTATAAGTTCGTCACCCTTGAAGATTACGTCGAGCTGCGTGAGCCCCTGCTCAAGGCTATGCTCGACAACGGCATCAAAGGCACGCTGCTGATCGCCGAGGAAGGCATCAACGGCACGGTCTCCGGCACCCGTGAAGGCATCGACGGGTTGATGGCCTGGCTCAAGAACGATCCGCGCATGGACGACATCGACCATAAAGAGTCGTACTGCGACGAGCAGCCGTTCTACCGCACCAAGGTCAAGCTCAAGAAAGAAATCGTTACCCTCGGCGTCGAAGGCGTGGACCCGAACAAGCAGGTCGGCACGTACGTCGAGCCACAAGACTGGAACGCGTTGATCAGCGATCCGGAAGTGCTGTTGATCGACACCCGCAACGATTACGAAGTGTCCATCGGCACCTTCGAAGGCGCCATCGACCCCAAGACCACCAGCTTTCGCGAGTTCCCCGAGTACATCAAGGCCAACTTCGACCCGGCCAGGCACAAGAAAGTCGCGATGTTCTGCACCGGCGGCATTCGTTGCGAAAAGGCTTCCAGCTACATGCTTGGTCAAGGCTTCGACGAGGTCTATCACCTCAAGGGCGGCATCCTGAAATACCTCGAAGAGGTGCCTCAGGAGGAAACCAAGTGGCGCGGCGACTGCTTCGTGTTCGACAACCGCGTGACCGTTCGCCATGACCTCAGCGAAGGGGACTACGATCAATGTCACGCTTGTCGTACGCCGGTGAGCGTCGAAGACCGCGCTTCGGAGCATTACGTGCCTGGCATCAGTTGCCCGCATTGCTGGGATAAGCTGAGCGAGAAAACCCGTCGCAGCGCCATCGACCGGCAGAAGCAGATCGAGTTGGCCAAGGCGCGGAACATGCCGCACCCGATCGGCTACAACTATAAGCAAACATCTTCCGAGGCTTGAACCATGGCGTCACGCCTGCTCTACGTGATGGACCCGATGTGCTCCTGGTGCTGGGGCTTTGCACCGGTGGCCGAGGCATTGGTCGAGCAGGCGCAGGCCGCGGGCGTGGAATTGCACCTGGTGGTGGGCGGTTTGCGCACCGGCAGTGGTTCGGCACTGGAGCCGACCACCCGGCGCTACATTCTTGAGCATTGGCAGGCGGTGACCCAGGCCACCGGCCAGCCCTTCAAGCTTGAAGGCGCGCTGCCGGACGGTTTCGTCTACGACACCGAACCAGCCTGCCGGGCATTGGTGACGGCCCGCAGCCTCGCCCCGGACTTGGCCTGGAAGCTGGTGAAGCTGATCCAGCAGGCCTTTTATGTGCAAGGCCGCGACGTCACCCACGCCAGCGTCCTGGTGGAGCTGGCCGAACGGGCCGGGTTGCCACGCATCGAATTCGCTGCGGCTTTTGACCGCGCCGACCAACACGCGGCCACTGCGGCGGATTTCACCTGGGTACAGGACCTGGGCATCGCCGGGTTCCCCACGCTGTTGGCCGAGCGCGACGGCCAACTGGCCTTGCTGACCAATGGTTATCAGCCCCTGGGCCAGTTGTCACCGTTGCTGGGCCGATGGCTGGAGCGCGCGACCTGTGCCTGAGCGGCCGCCAGACCCATCGGCCTCGCGGCGCATCGACCGGTTGAGCTGGGCGGAAATCCGTCGCCTGGCCCTCACCCATAAAAAAGCCCTGTGGATCGCCAACGGCGTGGCCGTGCTGGCGACACTGTGCAGCGTGCCGATCCCGTTGCTGTTGCCGCTGTTGGTGGACGAGGTCCTGCTGGGCCACGGCGATGCGGCCTTGAACGTCATGAACCATGCATTGCCAACGGCGTGGCAGAGCGCTGCTGGCTATATCGGGCTGATGTTGCTGGCGACCCTGGCCCTGCGCTGCGGCGCCTTGCTGTTCAACGTGCTGCAGGCGCGCTTGTTCGCCAGGCTGGCCAAGGACCTTGTCTACCGCATTCGTATCCGCCTGATCGAACGTCTCAAGCGAATCTCCCTGGGCGAGTACGAAAGCCTGGGCAGCGGCACCGTGGCGGCCCACTTGGTCACCGACCTGGACACTCTCGACAAATTCATCGGCGAAACCCTCAGCCGTTTCCTGGTGGCGATGCTGACCTTGGTGGGCACCGCTGGGATCCTGGTGTGGATGCACTGGAAACTGGCGCTGCTGATCCTGCTGTTCAACCCGCTGGTGATCTACGCCACGGTACAGTTGGGCAAGCGGGTCAAGCACCTCAAGAAACTGGAGAACGACAGCACCTCGCGCTTCACCCAGGCCTTGACCGAAACCCTGGACGCCATCCAGGAAGTGCGCGCAGGCAATCGCCAAGGCCATTTCCTTGGGCGCTTGGGAATGCGCGCCAAGGAAGTCCGCGATTACGCCGTGAACTCGCAGTGGAAAACCGACGCCTCGAACCGCGCCAGTGGTTTGCTGTTCCAGTTCGGCATCGATATTTTTCGCGCGGCGGCCATGCTCACCGTGGTGTTTTCCGACCTGTCCATCGGCCAGATGCTGGCGGTGTTCAGCTACCTCTGGTTCATGATCGGTCCGGTCGAGCAGTTGTTGAATTTGCAGTACGCCTTTTACGCCGCCGGTGGCGCCTTGAACCGTATCAATGAACTGCTGGCCCGGGCCGACGAGCCGCAGTACACCGGCGGCGTCGATCCGTTCAAGAGCCGTGACACCGTGGGCATCGAGATCCAGGGGTTGAGTTTCGGTTACGGCGAGGAGTTGGTGCTCGACCAATTGAACCTGTCCATCTCTGCGGGGGAAAAAGTCGCCATCGTCGGGGCCAGTGGCGGCGGCAAGAGCACCTTGGTGCAGTTGCTGCTCGGGCTGTACACGCCGCAGTCGGGTAGCATTCGTTTCGGCGGCGCCACGCAGCAGGAGGTTGGCCTGGAAACCATTCGCGAGAACGTCGCTGTGGTGCTTCAGCATCCGGCGTTGTTCAACGACACGGTGCGGGCTAACTTGACCATGGGCCGTGAACGCAGCGACGAGGCCTGCTGGCAGGCGCTGGAAATCGCCCAACTCGACGCCACGGTACGGGCGCTGCCCCTGGGCCTGGACAGCATCGTTGGGCGTTCCGGGGTGCGGTTGTCCGGCGGGCAGCGCCAACGGCTGGCCATTGCCCGCATGGTATTGGCCAATCCTCGGGTGGTGATTCTCGACGAAGCCACCTCGGCCCTTGACGCGGCCACCGAGTACAACCTGCACCAGGCCCTGGCGCGCTTCTTGAGCGCGCGTACCACCCTGATCATCGCCCACCGACTCTCGGCGGTGAAACAGGCCGATCGAGTCCTGGTGTTCGACGGTGGGCAAATCGCCGAAGACGGCGACCATTTGCAACTGATTGCCGAAGGGGGCTTGTACGCTCGGCTCTACGGTCATTTGCAACAAATACAGCAGCCTTGAGTTTCCGGCGCTTTTCTGCGCTTAGTATCGGAAAAAAAGCAGGCAAACCCGCTGTTCTTCCCAAATTCCACGCAAAGTCTGTCGATCTGTTCATCCATTCATTCGATGGGTCGAAAACTAGCCTAGGCTATTGAGTCAGGAGTGGAATTCTGGCGGGTGTTCGTCCGCAATACCTGTGTGCAAGGGACCTCATGAAGCAAAAGCAGACTCTCGGAACACCACGGCTGCTGGGTATCGTCTGGCCCTTTATCGCCGTTGTGCTATTTCAGGCATTGCTCGGCGGCGTCAGCCTATACGTATTGTCCGCGGTTCGCGGCTATGTGGCGGGAGAGAGTCTCTGGTCCAAGGGCCAGAAAGACGCCATCTATTACCTCAACCTTTACGCCGACAGCCGCGACGAGGCGATTTTCCGAAAATTTCAGCAAGCCATCGCCGTTCCCGAGGGCGGCCACGAATTGCGGGTGGCGCTGGACCGCGAACCGCCGGACCTGGAAGCCGCACGGGCCGGCATCCTCAAGGGCGGCAATCACCCGGACGATGTGTCCAGCCTGATCTGGCTTTATTTGAATTTCCGTCACTTCAGTTACTTGGAAGAAGCCATCGATCTCTGGACGGTGGGCGACGGCTACCTGATCGAATTGAATAACGTCGCCCGGCAGATGCACGGCAGCATCGCCGCGGGCCAGGCCTCGGAGGTGGACATCCGCGGCTGGAAGGCCCAGATCTTTGCGATCAATGATTCCGTGACCCCGGCTGCCAAGGCGTTCAGCGACGCGCTGGGCGAGGGCTCGCGTTTCATCCTGCGGCTGCTGCTGGTGACCAATTTCGCCACCGCCCTGGGGTTGATCGTCCTGGCGCTGTTGCGTACCCATAAGTTGCTGGCCCAGCGGCAGGTGTTCGCCAATGCGCTGCAGATGGAGAAAGAACGAGCGCAGATCACCCTGCAATCCATTGGCGATGGGGTGATCACCACCGACGTGGAAGGGGCCATCGCCTACATGAACCCCGCCGCCGAAGCGATGACCCATTGGAAGGCCGAACACGCCACGGGCTTGCCCTTGGCCGCGCTGTTCAATTTGCTCGATGACAATGCCCAGACCGAAGGGCTGACCTTGATCGAGCACATCCTCAGCGGTCGACTCAGTGGCGCCAGCGAACATTCGAAACTGATCCAGCGCCTGGATGGCAGCACGGTCTCGGTCACCCTGGTGGGCGCGCCGATCCGCCATGCTGGCAAGGTCAGCGGCGCCGTGCTGGTGCTGCATGACATGACCCAGGAGCGGCAATACATCGCCAACCTGTCGTGGCAGGCCACCCACGACGCCCTGACCGGCCTGGCCAACCGCCGGGAATTCGAGTATCGCCTCGAGCAGGCCTTGCACAACCTCACTCGCCAGGTCGGTCGTCATGCCTTGATGTTTCTCGACCTGGACCAGTTCAAGCTGGTCAACGACACCTGCGGCCACGCGGCGGGAGACGAGTTGTTGCGGCATATCTGTGCCTTGTTGCAGTCAGGGCTGCGGGAAAACGACACCCTGGCCCGGTTGGGCGGCGATGAGTTCGGGATCCTGCTGGAGAACTGTTCGCCGGAGGCGGCGGAAAAGATTGCCGAAGGGCTGCGCCAGACCGTGCAGAACCTGCATTTTGTCTGGAAGGGCCGGCCGTTCGTGACCACCGTGAGCATTGGCCTGGTGCACATCGCCCAGACCCCAACGACCCTGGAGGCATCCCTGCGGGCCGCCGACATGGCCTGTTATATGGCCAAGGAAAAGGGGCGCAACCGGGTCCAGGTCTATCATGCCGACGACTCGGAGTTGTCCCTGCGTTTTGGCGAGATGGCCTGGGTCCAGCGCCTGCACATGGCTTTGGAGGAAAACCGCTTTTGCCTGTACGCCCAGGAAATCGCCGCGCTGGGCCCGGGCGATCATGGTGGCGGACACATAGAAATCCTGCTGCGCCTGCATGACGAAGCCGGGCGGATGATCCTGCCGGACAGCTTCATTCCCGCGGCGGAACGCTACGGGCTGATGACATCCCTGGATCGTTGGGTGGTGGAAAACGTCTTCAAGATCATCCGCCAGTGCCTGAATGAATCGCGACAGGGGCCCATGGCGATGTGTGCGATTAATCTGTCAGGCACAACTATCGGAGATCAGGCGTTCCTCGACTTCCTGCGTAAACAGTTCGCCGCCTACTCGATTCCGCCGGAAATGATTTGTTTTGAAATTACAGAAACCAGCGCTATTTCGAATCTCGGCAGTGCGATCCGTTTTATCAATGAACTCAAGAGCTTGGGATGTTATTTCTCGCTGGATGACTTTTGCGCCGGAATGTCTTCATTCGCTTACCTGAAACATTTACCTGTAGACTTCTTGAAGATCGACGGGAGTTTCGTAAAGGATATGCTGGACGACCCGATTAACCGTGCAATGGTCGAAGTGATCAATCACATCGGTCACGTCATGGGTAAGCGCACGATTGCCGAGTTTGTAGAAACAGCCCAGATCGAGCAGGCATTGCTGGAGATTGGGGTGGACTACGCTCAGGGGTATGTGATCGAACGCCCGCAATTGTTTACCTGCGACACGTTGCAATGTCGGCCGGCCCGGCCCCAGCCGTTGTTATTCAAGGCCCCCGGCACGTTCCGCTGAAACGCTTGTTGATCCGAGAAAATCACAATCAAAAGGAGCCCGACAGTGATCGACACATTCAACCGAACAGGCCCGCTCATGGACGCTACAAGCTATCCGAAATGGGCACAGCAGCTCATTACCGATTGCAGCGAGAGCAAGCGCCGGGTTGTCGAACACGAACTGTATCAGCGCATGCGCGACAACAAGCTCAGCGCCAAGACCATGCGCCACTACCTCATTGGTGGTTGGCCGGTCGTCGAGCAGTTCGCTTTATACATGGCACAGAACCTCACCAAGACCCGCTTTGCCCGCCACCCTGGCGAGGACATGGCGCGTCGCTGGCTGATGCGCAACATTCGTGTCGAACTCAACCATGCCGACTACTGGGTCAACTGGAGCGCCGCCCATGGCGTGACCCTGGAAGACCTGCAGGCCCAGCAGGTACCGCCTGAGCTTCATGCCTTGAGCCATTGGTGCTGGCACACCAGTTCCTCGGACGCGTTGATCGTGGCCATCGCCGCGACCAACTATGCCATCGAGGGTGCCACGGGAGAGTGGTCGGCGCTGGTGTGTTCCAACGGTGTCTATGCGGCCGCCTTCGCCGAGGAAGACCGCAAGCGGGCCATGAAATGGCTGAAGATGCATGCCCAGTACGACGATGCCCATCCTTGGGAAGCCTTGGAAATCATCTGTACGCTGGCGGGGATGAACCCGAGCAAAGCCCTGCAAACGGAGCTGCGCCAGGCCGTGTGCAAGAGCTATGACTACATGTACCTGTTCCTGGAGCGTTGCATGCAACTGGAACAGTCGGAAACGGTGAGTAAGTCGTCATCCACCCGCGAGCGCCTGGCATTGGCCGGGAGCTGATTACTACCGCTACAGATAGCCACAACTTGTGGGAGCGAGCCTGCTCGCGAAGCGGTCTGACAGTCGACGGGGAGGTTGACTGCCAGATCGCTATCGCGAGCAAGCTCGCTCCCACAGTTGTTTTGGATGAGCGCTGTCTTGAATCGCCTTAAACCTTGTGGGAGCGGGCTTGCTCGCGAAGGCTCTGGCACATGCAACATAGTCGTAGGCTGACCCACCGCTTTCGCGAGCAAGCCCGCTCCCACAAGTATTTCGATATTCTTTGCTGTCGATACTTGTCAGCCAGCCATCGCCAGGCGATTGCGGCCTTCGCGCTTGGCCACGTACAGCGCGCTGTCGACCCTGCGCAGCAGGCTTTCCGAAGATTCCCCCGGTAGCAGGGTGGCGCAGCCCAGGCTGACGGTCAGCTCGATCCGGGTGCCAGCGGCGAAGTAATCCTGAGCCTGGGCGGCATAACGCAGCCGTTCGCCGACCATGGCCGCCGCATCCCGGCTGGTATTGGCCAGCAGGATCAGAAATTCTTCACCGCCGAACCTGAACACCATGTCCACGTTGCGCAGTTGGCCCTTGATCGACTCGGCCACGGCCTTGAGCACTTCGTCACCGACGCCGTGACCATGGTTGTCGTTGATGCGCTTGAAATGATCGATATCGAGCATCAGCACTGACAAGGGCTGCGAATGACGCTTGGCCATGTCGATTTCCCGCATCAACGTCTGGTCCATGGCGATGCGGTTGCCGGTACCGGTCAGCGGATCGCGCAGGGCACTACGGGTGGCGGCGCGGTAGAGCAGCGCGTTGCGCAGTGGGTACAGCAGCGTCGACATGATGGATTCGAGATCGCTCTGTTCCGCCTCGGTGAAACGCTGGTTGCGGCGAAATATCAGTTCCCCCAGGTGTTCGCCTTCATGGCTCAGGTTGTAGCTGAGGGTGTGATGCCCCCGTTGCCCGAACTCCAGGCGCAGGTCACTGGCTTTGTGCTGATAGGCCAACGCATCCAGGGGCACCAGTCGCTGAATTTCGCGGAAATACAGGCCCAGGATGCGCTGTGGCTCCAGGCTGGTCTGCAGTTGCTGGCTCAGTTGTTGACGCAATTGCGACAGACTGACAGAGCGTGCCGCAAGCGGCGATGACTGGGCCAGGCCCAGGCGCTGCAATTTGGCGCTGTCGAAGTCGATCGCGTTGATCTGGGTGGGCGTTTTCATATGGCGTTAGCACCTAAGCTAAATCTGTCCCGCAGGTTGGGTGTGGCGACTTTGGGCTGCGCGTCGTACTGGTCCATCAGTCCCGTAGGACAACTGATTTGAGTTTAGTCCGCTTTCCATGGCAGGCATAAGTCTCGTCTCAACGTCCACTACCTGCCGAACATGGCATGTTTGAAGAGGTTAGAGCGAAAGTCGTGCCATTCGGTTCATTTCAGTAAAAACCGGTTAGGAATCAATGGATTGAAAACAGCTCGCGATAGCTTCGGCGACGTGGGCTTGGCGGTTCGCCTGGTTTGGCACGGATCAGGGCCGATGTCGCGACGGTAAATCGTCGCGACATCGGCCCTGATCGTTATTGCGCGTTGAACGCCTGGCCGTTGACGCCGGTGCTGTCCGGGCCCATGAGGTACAGGTAGACCGGCATGATTTCTTCGGGCGTCGGATTGTTGAGCGGGTTTTCTCCCGGATAGGCCTGGGCGCGCATGCTGGTGCGGGTGGCACCGGGGTTGATGCTGTTGGCGCGCACCGGGGCGACGGTATCGACTTCGTCGGCCAGGGTCTGCATCAGCCCCTCGGTGGCGAACTTGGACACACCATAGGCGCCCCAGTAGGCCCGGCCCTTGCGGCCGACGCTGCTGGACGTGAACACCACCGACGCGTCCTTGGACAATTTGAGCAAGGGCAGCAAGGTGCTGGTGAGCATGAACATCGCGTTGACGTTGACGTGCATCACCCGCATGAAGTTCTCACCGGACAACTGTTCCAGTGGCGTACGTGGGCCGATGATCGAGGCATTGTGCAGCAGGCCGTCCAAGTGACCGAACTCGGTTTCGATCATCGCCGCCAGTTCATCGTATTGATGCGGCAGGGCGGTTTCGAGGTTGAACGGGATTACCGCCGGTTGCGGATGACCGGCCGCTTCGATTTCATCGTAGACCTGGGTCAGGTTGGCTTCGGTCTTGCCCAGCAGCAGGACGGTGGCACCGTGGGCGGCGTAGGCTTTCGCAGCAGCGGCACCGATCCCGCGACCGGCGCCGGTGACCAGGATCACCCGGCCATTGAGCAGATCGGGGCGGGGGGAATAATCAAACATAAAAAACCTCAACAAAATAAAGCGGCACGTTACCGTTTGTGCAGAGCAGTCATGGCCAGTGAGCTAACTGAGCTAACTGAGCTAACTGAGCTTAATGAATTTAGTGAGCTTTTGTGGCGAGGGAGCTTGCTCCCGCTGGACTGCGAAGCGGTCCCCAGGCGACGGCTTCGCCGCCGAGCGGGAGCAAGCTCCCTCGCCACTAGAGCGGTCCTCAGCTCAGCAACTGCACAATGCGCTATCCAGCACTTTACGCAACGCCAATGGATGGTCGATCACCACATCCGCGCCCCAGTGCTTGGGGTTGTCGTCCGGGTGAATGTAGCCGTAGGTCACCGCGCAGGTCTTGGTGCCGGCGCTGCGGCCGGACTCGATGTCCCGCAGGTCATCGCCCACGAACAGCACGCTGGCCGGGTCCAGGTCGAGCAGCTTGCACGCCAGGGTCAGCGGTTCCGGGTCCGGCTTGCTGTTTTTCACGTGGTCAGGGCAGATCAACACTTTCGAGCGCTCGGCCAGGCCCAGTTGCTGCATGATCGGTTCGGCGAAACGTACCGGCTTGTTGGTGACCACGCCCCAGATCAGGTTGGCCGCCTCGATATCGGCCAGCACCTCGGCCATGCCGTCGAACAGGTGGCTGTGGACCGCGCACCCCTTGAGGTAGCGATCAAGGAATTCCTGGCGCAGTTCCTCGAACCCCGGTGATTCCGGGTCCATGGAAAAGGTCACTGCGACCATCGCCCGGGCGCCGCCGGAAATCTCGTCGCGTATGTGCTGGGTGTTCATCGGTGGCAAGCCACGGTCGGCGCGCATGGCCTGGCAGATGGCGATGAAGTCTGGCGCGGTGTCGAGCAGCGTGCCGTCCATGTCGAAGAGAACCGCTTTGAGACGCATCGACTTATTCCTCGCGCAGGGTCTGGATCATGTAGTTGACGTCAACGTCGGCGGCCAGCTTGTAGTGCTTGGTCAGCGGGTTGTAGGTCAGGCCGATGATGTCCTTGACCGTCAGCCCGGCCGCGCGGCTCCAGGCGCCCAGTTCGGAAGGGCGGATGAATTTCTTGAAGTCGTGGGTGCCCCGTGGCAACAGCTTCATGATGTATTCGGCACCGATGATGGCGAACAGATAGGCCTTCGGGTTGCGGTTGATGGTGGAGAAGAACACTTGGCCGCCCGGCTTGACCATGCGGAAGCAGGCGCGGATGACCGAGGAAGGGTCTGGCACGTGCTCGAGCATCTCCAGGCAGGTGACCACGTCGAATTGGCCGGGCATTTCTTCGGCCAGGGCTTCGGCGGTGATCTGCCGGTATTCCACGCTGACGCCGGATTCCAACTGGTGCAGTTGCGCCACCGCCAGCGGGGCTTCGCCCATGTCGATGCCCATCACCGTTGCACCGCGCTGGGCCATGGCTTCGCTGAGGATGCCGCCGCCGCAACCGACGTCGAGGACTTTCTTGCCGGCCAGATTGACCCGTTCGTCAATCCAGTTGACCCGCAGCGGGTTGATGTCGTGCAGCGGTTTGAATTCGCTTTCACGGTCCCACCAGCGATGGGCCAGGGCTTCGAATTTGGCGATTTCGGCGTGGTCGACGTTGCTCATGTGCAGATCCTCGAAAAGCTTGAAAAATCAGGTGCCCCGAGCCGTGGCTCAAGGGGCGTGGTCATTCGTTGTGGCCGCTGATGCGGCGACCCCAGGCCTGGGCCGTGGCGATCAGTGTCGGTTCGTCCATCCGGGTCAGCCGGCCATCCTCCATTAACGGCTTGCCGCCTACCCACAGGTGTTTGACGCAATCGCGACCGGTGGCATAGATCAACTGCGACACCGGGTCGTAGATCGGTTGCTGGGCCAGGCCCGACAAATCGAACGCCACCAAGTCGGCGGCCTTGCCGATTTCCAGGGAGCCGACGGTCGTTTCGATGCCCAGCGCCCGGGCGCCATTGAGCGTGGCCATGCGCAGGGCCCGATGGGCATCCAGGGCCGTGGCCGAACCGGCGACGGCCTTGGCCAGCAGGGCGGCGGTGCGGGTTTCGCCGAGCAGGTCAAGGTCGTTGTTGCTCGCCGCGCCATCGGTGCCAAGGGCGACATTGACGCCGGCCTGCCACAGGCGTTCCACCGGGCAGAAACCGCTGGCCAGCTTCAGGTTCGACTCCGGGCAGTGGATCACGCTGCAATTGCTTTCTACCAGCAAGGCCTGGTCTTCGTCGCTGATTTGAGTCATGTGCACGGCTTGGAAGCGTGGCCCCAGCAGGCCCAGGCGCCCGAGGCGAGCCATCGGCCGCTCACCGGTGTTATCCACAGCCTGCTGCACTTCGAAGGCGGTTTCGTGAACGTGCATATGAATGGCCGCGTCCAGTTCCTCGGCGATCACGCGGATTTTCTCCAGGTTCTCGTCGCCCACCGTGTAGGGCGCGTGCGGGCCGAATGCGACTTTGATCCGTGGGTGATGCTTGAGGTCGCCAAACAATTCGATGCCCTGACGAATGGCGTCGTCGGCGCTGGCGGCACCGGGGATCGGGAAGTCGAGGATCGGAATGGCGATTTGCGCGCGGATCCCGCTGTCGTGGACGCACTGGCTGGCGATCTTGGGGTAGAAATACATATCGGAGAAACAGGTGATGCCGCCCTTGATCTGCTCGGCGATCGCCAGGTCGGTACCATTGCGCACGAAATCTTCATCGACCCATTTGGCCTCGGCCGGCCAGATGTGCTGTTCCAGCCAGGTCATCAAGGGCAGGTCGTCGGCCAAGCCACGGAACAAGGTCATGGCCGCGTGGCCGTGGGCGTTGATCAGGCCGGGGCTGAGCAGCATGCCGGGTAGCTCACGGACCTCGGTGGCGTCACATTTCAGGGCTTCTGCCCGTGGGCCGATGAACACGATGCAACCGTCGCGGATGCCCAGGCCATGATCCTTGAGCACAACACCGGCGGGTTCGACAGGCACCAACCAGGTCGGCAGCAATAATAAGTCGAGCGCAACGGCAGGCTTGGGCATCGTGGAACGGTTCCATGGGGTATAAAGGATGGCGAAGTATACCCGAGCGTCTTCGCGGAGGGATCGCTATAATCGGCGGCTTTTGTTCATGAGTACGGGGTGAAGGATGCGCGATCGACTATTGGCTGCGGAGAAGGTGAAGGCCATCGATTGGCGTGATGGCGTCCTGTACCTGCTGGACCAGCGTAGCCTGCCGTTCGAGGAGAACTGGATCGCCTGCACCCGTGTCGCCGACGTGGCCGAGGCCATTGGCGCGATGGTCGTGCGCGGCGCGCCGGTCATCGGCATCAGCGCGGCGTATGGCGTTGTGCTGGCGGCACGGGCCAGGATGGCCGAGGGCGGCGATTGGCAGGCGGCGCTGGAGGCCGATTTTGCCTTGCTGACCGAGGCCCGGCCGACGGCGGCGAACCTGTTCTGGGCGCTGGATCGGATGCGTGACCGGCTGGGGCGCTTGAAAGGGCATGCCGAGCCACTGGCGGTGCTCGAGGCCGAGGCCATCGCCATCCACGAGAGTGATCGCGAAGCCAACCTGACCATGGCCCAGCTGGGTGTCGACCTGATCCGCAAGCACCAGGGCAACGCCCAGGCCATCCTCACCCACTGCAACACCGGCGCCCTGGCCACCGGCGGTTTCGGCACGGCCTTGGGGGTCATCCGGGGTGCCTATATCGAGGGCATGGTGGAGCGTGTCTATGCCGACGAAACCCGGCCGTGGCTGCAAGGCTCGCGCCTGACGGCGTGGGAATTGGCTCGTGAAGGCATCCCGGTGACTCTCAATGCCGACTCCGCCGCTGCCCACATCATGAAGACCAAAGGGGTGACTTGGGTGATTGTCGGTGCCGATTGCATCGCCGCCAATGGCGACGTGGCGAACAAGATCGGCACTTATCAGTTGGCCGTCTGTGCCATGCACCATGGCGTGCGCTTCATGGTGGTGGCGCCGAGTTCGATCGTCGACCTGAGCCTGGCCAGCGGTGATGACATTCCAATGGAAGAGCGCGACAGGCGCGAACTGCTGGAAGTCGGCGGCAAGGGGCTCGGCGCGGATATTGACGCCTTCAACCCGGTATTCGATGTCACGCCGGCGGATTTGATCGATGTGATTGTGACCGAGAAGGGCATCATCGAGCGTCCGGACACTGCCAAGCTGGCGCAATTGATGTGCCGCAAGCGGCTGCACTGAGGATTTCCAGGGTTTGATCGGCCGCCATCGCGAGCAAGCTCGCTCCCACACTGGATTTTCGGTGTTCACAAAATTCCTGTGGGGGCGAGCTTGCTCGCGATGAGGTCTGAAAAGTCAACAAATGAGTCGGAATCCAGCCATAAATCTTCATTCGTTGCGCTTCTAAGCCCCTCTGATCCCATATCAGCCTGTCACCGGTCAACTAACTACGCACCATGCGCATCTGGGGGATAGGTGCGTGGCGGCTCTTGTGATAACATCCGGCGGTTTCCAAGGCCGCCTCGCGAGGTGGTCTTTACTGCGCAGATCCATGGCATAACTCGTTGATTTGTCGTAAGTCGCTGCACGGCACTTGTTCTGCAGCGGCGAGCTTCGTTCGTCCCATCTGGATGTGACGAGGTTTCACCAGAAAAAGGAATCAGGCTTCTCATGGGCGAACTGGCCAAAGAAATCCTCCCGGTCAATATCGAAGACGAGCTGAAACAGTCCTACCTCGACTACGCGATGAGCGTAATCGTCGGGCGGGCGCTGCCGGATGCGCGCGATGGCTTGAAGCCCGTGCACCGGCGCGTGCTGTTCGCGATGAGCGAGCTGGGCAACGACTTCAACAAGCCGTACAAGAAATCCGCCCGTGTCGTCGGCGACGTGATCGGTAAGTATCACCCCCACGGCGACACTGCCGTGTACGACACCATCGTTCGTATGGCGCAGCCATTCTCCCTGCGCTACCTGCTGGTAGACGGCCAGGGCAACTTCGGTTCCGTGGACGGCGACAACGCCGCGGCCATGCGATACACCGAAGTGCGCATGACCAAGCTGGCCCACGAGCTGCTGGCCGACCTGCACAAGGAAACCGTGGACTGGGTGCCGAACTACGACGGCACCGAAATGATCCCGGCGGTCATGCCGACCCGTATCCCGAACCTGCTCGTCAACGGCTCCAGCGGTATCGCCGTGGGCATGGCGACCAACATCCCACCGCACAACCTCGGTGAAGTCATCGACGGTTGCCTGGCCCTCATCGACAATCCCGAGCTGACCGTCGATGAGCTGATGCAATACATCCCGGGTCCGGACTTCCCGACCGCCGCGATCATCAACGGTCGCGCCGGTATCATCGAAGCCTACCGCACCGGCCGTGGCCGCATTTACATGCGCGCCCGCTCGACGGTCGAGGACATCGACAAGGTCGGTGGTCGCCAGCAGATCGTTATCACCGAACTGCCATACCAGCTGAACAAGGCCCGCCTGATCGAGAAGATCGCCGAGCTGGTGAAAGAGAAGAAGCTCGAAGGCATCACCGAGCTGCGTGACGAGTCCGACAAGGACGGCATGCGCGTCGTGATCGAGCTGCGCCGTGGCGAAGTGCCTGAGGTGATCCTCAACAACCTCTACGCCCAGACCCAGCTGCAAAGCGTGTTCGGCATCAACATCGTTGCGCTGATCGACGGTCGTCCGCGGATCCTGAACCTCAAGGACCTGCTGGAAGCCTTCGTACGTCACCGTCGCGAAGTGGTGACCCGTCGCACGGTGTTCGAACTGCGCAAGGCTCGCGAGCGGGGTCACATTCTCGAAGGCCAGGCCGTTGCCCTGTCGAACATCGACCCGGTGATCGCCTTGATCAAGGCCTCGCCAACGCCGTCGGAAGCCAAGGAGGCGCTGATCAGCACCCCTTGGGAGTCCTCCGCGGTGGTGGCCATGGTCGAGCGCGCCGGCGCCGATTCGTGCCGTCCGGAAAACCTCGATCCGCAATACGGCCTGCGCGAAGGCAAGTACTTCCTGTCCCCGGAACAGGCGCAAGCCATCCTGGAACTGCGCCTGCACCGCCTGACCGGCCTGGAGCACGAGAAGCTGCTGGCCGAGTACCAGGAGATCCTCAACCAGATCGGCGAGCTGATCCGCATCCTCAACAGCGCCACGCGCCTGATGGAAGTGATCCGCGAAGAACTGGAAGTGATCCGCGCCGAATATGGCGACGTGCGCCGCACCGAGATCCTCGATGCGCGCCTGGACCTGACCCTGGGTGACATGATCCCGGAAGAAGAGCGCGTGGTGACCATCTCCCACGGCGGCTACGCCAAGACCCAGCCGCTGGCCGCCTACCAGGCCCAGCGTCGCGGTGGCAAAGGCAAGTCGGCGACCGGTGTCAAGGACGAGGATTACATCGCTCACCTGTTGGTCGCCAACAGCCACACCACGCTGTTGCTGTTCTCCAGCAAAGGCAAGGTGTACTGGCTCAAGACCTACGAGATCCCGGAAGCATCCCGTGCTGCCCGCGGCCGTCCGCTGGTCAACCTGTTGCCGCTGGACGAGGGTGAATACATCACCACCATGCTGCCGGTGGAGGAATACACCGAAGGTCACTACATCTTCATGGCCACCGCCAACGGCACCGTGAAGAAGACCCCGCTGGAATCCTTCAGCCGCCAGCGCAGCGTCGGCTTGATCGCCCTGGAGCTGGACGAAGGCGACGTGCTGATTTCCGCCGCCATCACCGACGGCGAGCGTGAGGTCATGCTGTTCTCCGACGGCGGCAAGGTTACCCGCTTCAAGGAATCCGACGTTCGCGCCATGGGCCGTACCGCCCGCGGTGTCCGTGGTATGCGCCTGCCGGAAGGGCAGAAGCTGATTTCCATGCTGATCCCTGAAGAAGGCAGCCAGATCCTCACCGCTTCGGCCCGTGGTTATGGCAAGCGCACGGCCATCAGCGAGTTCCCCGAGTACAAGCGTGGCGGCCAGGGCGTGATCGCCATGGTCAGCAACGAGCGTAACGGTCGCCTGGTCGGCGCCGTGCAGGTGCTCGACGGCGAGGAGATCATGTTGATTTCCGACCAGGGCACGCTGGTGCGTACGCGGGTCGACGAAGTCTCGAGCCTGGGTCGTAACACCCAGGGCGTGACGCTGATCAAGCTGGCCAGCGACGAAACGCTGGTCGGGCTCGAGCGGGTCCAGGAGCCGTCGGAAGTCGAAGGCGAGGAGCTGGAAGGCGAAGACGGCGTGGCGCTCGACGGCACCCTCGGCGCCGATGTCGACGATGCTGTCGGCGACCAACCGCTTGACGCTGCCGCAGACGAAGAAGAACCGCAGGACTAAGCGGACACGCAGGGGGCGGATGAAGATTCGCCCCCTTGTTGTTTGTTCTGTTTGAAAATTTGCGACACTGCACATGCCCTACCGGGGTAATGCTGCTCTCCTGAGGTTTCATACCTTGAGTGAACGGCCCCTGTGGGAGCGAGCTTGCTCGCGATGACGGACTGGCATTCAACATCAACGTTGACTGTTGTGCCGCTATCGCGAGCAAGCTCGCTCCCACAGTGGAGTTGTGTATAGATCAAAAGATTTAGTGACCACCAGATCAGAGCGAGATTGGATGTGAGCAAGAGAGCCTATAACTTCTGTGCCGGCCCGGCGGCGCTTCCTGAAGCGGTCCTGAAGCGTGCCCAGGGTGAACTCCTCGACTGGCACGGCAAGGGCCTGTCGGTCATGGAGATGAGCCATCGCAGCGATGAGTTCGTGTCCATTGCCACCAAGGCCGAGCAGGACCTGCGTGATCTGCTGAACATCCCGTCCAACTACAAGGTGCTGTTCCTGCAGGGCGGCGCCAGCCAGCAGTTCGCCCAGATCCCGTTGAACCTGTTGCCGGAAAACGGCAGCGCCGACTATATCGACACCGGCATCTGGTCGCAGAAAGCCATCGAAGAAGCGTCGCGCTACGGTCACGTCAACGTGGCGGCCACCGCCAAGCCCTACGACTATTTCGCCATTCCCGGCCAGAACGAGTGGAAGCTGTCCAAGGACGCGGCCTATGTTCACTACGCGCCGAACGAAACCATTGGCGGCCTGGAATTCAACTGGATCCCGGAAACTGGCGACGTGCCATTAGTGGCCGACATGTCTTCGGACATTCTCTCGCGCCCTGTGGATATCTCCCGTTTCGGCATGATCTACGCCGGTGCCCAGAAGAACATCGGCCCAAGCGGCATCCTGGTCGCCATCATTCGCGAAGACCTGCTGGGGCGTGCCCGTTCCCTGTGCCCGACCATGCTCAACTACAAGGTCGCGGCCGACAACGGCTCGATGTACAACACCCCGCCGACCCTGGCCTGGTACCTGTCCGGGCTGGTGTTCGAATGGCTGAAGGAGCAGGGCGGTGTCGAAGCCATCGGCAAGCTCAACGAAGTGAAGCAGCGCACGCTGTATGACTTCATCGACGCCAGCGGCCTCTACAGCAACCCGATCAACAAGACCGATCGCTCATGGATGAACGTGCCGTTCCGCCTGGCCGACGACCGTCTCGACAAACCGTTCCTGGCCGGTGCCGACGAACGCGGCCTGCTGAACCTCAAGGGCCACCGTTCGGTCGGTGGCATGCGCGCCTCCATCTACAACGCCGTCGACATCAACGCCGTCAATGCGCTGATCGCCTACATGGCAGAGTTCGAGAAGGAACATGGCTGATGTCTGAGCAAGAACTCAAGGCGCTGCGCCTGCGCATCGACGCCCTGGATGAAAAGGTCCTGGAACTGATCAGCGAGCGCGCGCGCTGCGCCCAGGAAGTCGCCCGGGTGAAGATGGCCTCCCTGGCTGAAGGCGAAGTGCCGGTGTTCTATCGCCCCGAGCGTGAAGCCCAGGTGCTCAAGCGTGTCATGGAGCGCAACAAGGGGCCGCTGGGCAACGAAGAGATGGCGCGCTTGTTCCGCGAAATCATGTCCTCGTGCCTGGCCCTCGAGCAGCCGCTGAAAGTCGCCTACCTGGGGCCGGAAGGCACGTTCACCCAGGCTGCGGCCATGAAGCACTTCGGTCACGCGGTGATCAGCAAGCCGATGGCGGCCATCGATGAAGTGTTCCGTGAAGTCGCCGCCGGCGCGGTGAATTTTGGCGTGGTGCCGGTGGAGAACTCCACCGAAGGTGCGGTCAACCACACGCTGGACAGCTTCCTCGAGCACGACATGGTGATCTGCGGTGAAGTCGAGCTGCGTATCCACCATCACCTGCTGGTGGGCGAGAACACCAAGACCGACAGCATCAGCCGGATCTATTCCCACGCCCAGTCGTTGGCCCAGTGCCGCAAGTGGCTGGACGCTCATTACCCGAACGTCGAGCGCGTGGCGGTCTCGAGCAACGCCGAGGCGGCCAAGCGGGTCAAGGGCGAGTGGAACTCGGCGGCGATTGCCGGCGACATGGCGGCCGGCCTCTACGGGCTGACTCGCCTGGCCGAGAAAATCGAGGATCGTCCGGACAACTCCACGCGGTTCCTGATGATCGGTAGCCAGGAAGTGCCGCCGACCGGCGACGACAAGACATCGATCATCGTCTCCATGAGCAACAAGCCGGGCGCGCTCCATGAGCTGCTGGTGCCGTTCCACGACAACGGTATCGACCTGACGCGGATCGAGACCCGTCCGTCGCGTAGCGGTAAATGGACCTACGTGTTCTTCATCGATTTTGTCGGCCATCACCGCGATCCGCTGGTAAAAGGTGTGCTGGAAAAAATCAGTCAGGAAGCAGTGGCACTCAAGGTGCTGGGTTCCTACCCCAAGGCAGTTCTTTAAGGGCGGATAGCAAATGAGTGGCAACTTCCTCGCTCTGGCTCAGCCAGGCGTGCAACAACTCTCGCCTTACGTTCCGGGCAAACCCGTGGACGAACTGGCCCGCGAGCTGGACCTGGATCCGGCCAGCATCGTCAAGTTGGCGAGCAACGAAAACCCGCTGGGCGCGAGCCCCAAGGCGCTGGCGGCAATCCGCGACGAACTGGCCGAGCTGACCCGTTACCCCGATGGCAATGGCTTTGCGTTGAAAAGCCTGCTGGCCGAGCGTTGCGGTGTCGAGCTGAACCAGGTGACCCTGGGCAACGGCTCCAACGACATTCTTGAGTTGGTGGCGCGGGCGTATCTGGCGCCAGGTCTCAACGCTGTATTCAGCGAGCACGCGTTCGCGGTCTACCCGATCGCCACCCAGGCCGTCGGCGCGGATGCCCATGTGGTTCCGGCCAAGGAGTGGGGGCACGACCTGCTGGCCATGTTGGCGGCCATCGACGCCAATACCCGAGTGGTCTTCATCGCTAACCCGAACAACCCGACTGGCACCTGGTTCGATGCCCAGGCCTTGGATGACTTCCTCCAGGACGTGCCCGCCCACGTGCTGGTGGTGCTGGACGAGGCCTACATCGAATACGCCGAAGGCAGCGATTTGCCCGATGGCCTGGACTTCCTCGCGGCCTACCCGAACCTGCTGGTATCGCGTACGTTCTCCAAAGCCTACGGCTTGGCCTCGCTGCGGGTCGGCTACGGCCTGTCCACTGCCGTGGTGGCCGATGTGCTGAACCGCGTGCGCCAGCCGTTCAACGTCAACAGCTTTGCCCTGGCCGCCGCCTGTGCGGCCTTGCAGGATGAAGCCTACCTGGCTGAAAGCCGTCGCCTGAACGCGGCCGGCATGGAGCAGTTGGAGGCAGGCCTGCGTGAACTGGGCCTGGGTTGGATTCCCTCGAAAGGCAACTTCATCTGTGTCGACCTGGGGCGCGTCGCCGCGCCGGTGTACCAGGGGCTGTTGCGCGAAGGTGTGATCGTGCGTCCGGTGGCCAATTACGGCATGCCGAACCATCTGCGCATCACCATTGGCCTGCCGGCGGAAAACAGCCGTTTCCTCGAGGCGTTGAGCAAGGTCCTGGTTCGTGGTTGATGTCACTTCGCTGCAACCTGCTGTTTCTATGATCGATCGCCTGGTGGTGGTCGGCCTGGGCTTGATCGGCGGCTCGTTTGCCAAGGGCTTGCGTGAAAGCGGCTTGTGCCGTGAAGTGGTCGGTGTCGACCTGGATCCGCAGTCGCGCAGGCTGGCCGTGGAGTTGGGCGTGGTTGATCGCTGCGAAGATGACTTGGCAATCGCATGCCAAGGCGCGGATGTGATCCAGCTGGCGGTGCCGATCCTGGCCATGGAAAAATTGCTGGCGCGCCTGGCAACCATGAACCTGGGGCAAGCGATCCTGACCGACGTCGGCAGTGCCAAGGGCAACGTGGTGCGTGCAGCCACCGAGGCTTTCGGTGGGATGCCGGCGCGTTTCGTGCCCGGTCATCCGATTGCCGGTTCCGAGCAGAGCGGGGTGGAAGCCTCCAACGCCGAACTGTTTCGTCGTCACAAAGTGATCCTCACGCCCCTGGACCAGACGGACCCTGCCGCGCTCGCCGTAGTGGACCGTTTGTGGCGCGAATTGGGCGCCGATGTCGAGCACATGCAGGTCGAGCGTCACGATGAAGTGTTGGCGGCCACGAGCCATTTGCCGCACCTGTTGGCGTTCGGCCTGGTGGATTCATTGGCCAAACGCAATGAAAATCTTGAGATCTTCCGTTACGCTGCCGGCGGTTTCCGCGATTTCACGAGAATCGCCGGAAGCGACCCGGTCATGTGGCACGACATCTTCCTCGCCAACCGCGAAGCTGTCTTGCGCACACTCGATACATTTCGCAGCGATCTCGACGCCTTGCGCGACGCGGTCGATGCAGGGGACGGGCACCAATTGCTGGGCGTTTTCACACGCGCCAGGGTGGCCCGCGAGCATTTCAGTAAAATCCTGGCCCGTCGGGCCTATGTGGACGCTATGAACTCCAACGATCTGATTTTCCTGGCACAACCTGGTGGCTCCCTGAGTGGGCGTATTCGTGTACCGGGCGATAAATCGATTTCCCACCGCTCGATCATGCTCGGCTCCCTGGCCGAAGGCGTAACCGAAGTGGAAGGCTTCCTCGAGGGCGAAGACGCCCTGGCGACGCTGCAAGCGTTTCGCGACATGGGCGTGGTCATCGAAGGCCCGCACCACGGTCGCGTGACCATCCATGGTGTCGGCCTGCACGGCCTCAAGCCTGCTCCGGGGCCGATCTACCTGGGTAACTCCGGAACCTCGATGCGCCTGTTGTCCGGCCTGCTGGCGGCCCAGGATTTCGACAGCACCCTGACCGGTGATGCGTCGCTGTCCAAGCGTCCGATGAATCGCGTGGCCAACCCGTTGCGGGAAATGGGCGCGGTCATCGAGACGGCCGCCGAGGGTCGTCCGCCGATGATCATTCGTGGTGGCAACAAGCTCAAGGGCTTGACCTACACCATGCCAATGGCCAGCGCCCAGGTGAAATCCTGCCTGCTGCTGGCGGGTCTCTACGCCGAAGGCAAGACCACCGTCACCGAGCCGGCCCCGACCCGCGACCACACCGAGCGCATGCTGCGCGGCTTCGGCTACCCGGTCACGGTCGATGGCGCCACGGCGTCCGTCGAGTCTGGCAGCAAGCTGGCCGCGACCCACATCGAAGTGCCGGGCGATATCTCGTCGTCGGCGTTCTTCCTGGTGGCCGCCTCGATCGCCGAAGGCTCCGACCTGGTTCTGGAGCACGTTGGCATCAACCCGACCCGTACCGGCGTGATCGACATCCTGCGCCTGATGGGCGCCGACATCACCTTGGAAAACCAGCGTGAAGTGGGTGGCGAACCGGTGGCTGACCTGCGCGTACGAGCGGCTAAACTCAAGGGTATCGAGATTCCGGAGGCGCTGGTTCCACTGGCCATCGACGAGTTCCCGGTGCTGTTCGTGGCGGCCGCCTGTGCAGAAGGGCGTACCGTGCTGACGGGCGCCGAAGAGCTGCGGGTCAAGGAATCGGATCGCATCCAGGTGATGGCTGACGGCTTGCTCGCCCTGGGCGTCAAGTGCCAGCCAACCCCGGATGGCATCATTATCGACGGCGGCCAGATCGGCGGCGGCGAAGTCCATGGTCACGGTGATCACCGCATCGCCATGGCCTTCAGTGTTGCGTCTTTGCGCGCCAGTGCGCCGATTCGCATCCATGACTGCGCCAACGTCGCGACGTCGTTCCCGAACTTCCTGGCGCTGTGCGCGCAGGTCGGTATCCGAGTAGCACAAGAGGCACAGTCGTGAACATCAAGGCACCGGTCATCACCATCGATGGCCCAAGCGGTTCGGGCAAGGGCACCGTCGCCGGGATCCTGGCCAGGCAGTTGGGCTGGAACCTGCTCGATTCGGGCGCCTTGTACCGTCTGTTGGCGTTCGCCGCCGCCAACCATGGCGTCGACCTGACCAACGAGGAATTGCTCAAGGCGCTGGCCGCTCATCTGGACGTGCAATTCATCGCGGCGACCGACGGCCAGCTCCAGCGCATTATTCTGGAAGGCGACGAAGTCAGCGACGTCATCCGTACCGAAAGCGTGGGCGCCGGAGCCTCCCAGGTCGCCGCGCTGCCGGCGGTGCGCGAAGCCTTGCTGCAACGCCAGCGCGCATTCCAGGAGCCGCCGGGGCTGGTGGCCGATGGTCGCGACATGGGCACGGTGGTGTTCCCCGATGCGCCGCTGAAGATTTTCCTGACGGCCAGCGCCGAGGAACGGGCGCGCCGCCGATATTTGCAGTTGAAGGGCAAAGGCGAGGATGTTAGTCTGTCGAGTCTGCTAGATGAGATCCGTGCACGCGATGAGCGTGACACCCAGCGCGCAGTAGCCCCGCTAAAGCCGGCGGCCGATGCGATACAGCTGGATTCCACGGAGTTGTCCATTGATCAGGTGTTGCAACGCATCATGAGCGAGATCGCGCTTCGCGATATCGCCGGGTGACAGGAAGCTCCGCAGGGGACCAGTCATAGTCCTGCGGCGCTTCTTTTATATGAAACTAACCCACACCGTCTGGGGTGTGGAGATGGGCGTTTACTTCGCCCTAATCAACAGGAATTAAAATGAGCGAAAGCTTTGCGGAACTCTTTGAAGAAAGCTTGAAAACCCTGAACCTTCAGGCAGGCTCCATCATCACCGGCGTTATCGTTGATATCGATTACCAGGCTCGCTGGGTAACCGTTCACGCTGGTCTGAAGTCTGAAGCGCTGATCCCGCTTGAGCAGTTCTACAACGACGCTGGCGAACTGAACATCAACGTCGGTGACGAAGTTCACGTTGCGCTGGACTCGGTTGAAGATGGCTTTGGTGAAACCAAGCTGTCCCGTGAAAAAGCCAAGCGCGCTGAATGCTGGATCGTTCTGGAAGCGGCCTTCGCAGCTGAGGAAGTGGTCAAGGGCGTTATCAACGGTAAGGTTAAAGGCGGCTTCACTGTCGACGTTAACGGCATCCGTGCGTTCCTGCCAGGTTCCCTGGTTGACGTCCGTCCAGTGCGCGACACCACGCACCTGGAAGGCAAAGAGCTGGAATTCAAGGTCATCAAGCTGGACCAGAAGCGCAACAACGTTGTCGTTTCCCGTCGCAGTGTCCTGGAAGCCGAGAACTCCGCCGAGCGTGAAGCTCTGCTGGAATCGCTGCAGGAAGGCCAACAGGTCAAGGGTATCGTCAAGAACCTCACCGATTACGGCGCATTCGTCGATCTGGGTGGCGTCGATGGCCTGCTGCACATCACCGACATGGCCTGGAAGCGTATCAAGCATCCTTCGGAAATCGTCAACGTTGGCGACGAGATCGATGTCAAGGTTCTGAAGTACGATCGCGAGCGCAATCGTGTTTCCCTGGGCCTCAAGCAACTGGGTGAAGATCCATGGGTCGCTATCAAAGCCCGTTACCCAGAAGGCACCCGCGTCACCGCTCGTGTTACCAACCTCACCGACTACGGCTGCTTCGCTGAGCTGGAAGAAGGCGTTGAAGGCCTGGTACACGTTTCCGAAATGGACTGGACCAACAAGAACATCCACCCTTCGAAAGTCGTACAAGTCGGCGACGAAGTGGAAGTCATGGTTCTGGACATCGACGAAGAGCGTCGTCGTATCTCCCTCGGCATCAAGCAGTGCAAGTCCAACCCATGGGAAGACTTCTCTGGCCAGTTCAACAAGGGCGATAAAATCTCCGGCACCATCAAGTCGATCACCGATTTCGGTATCTTCATTGGTCTGGACGGCGGCATCGACGGCCTGGTTCACCTGTCCGACATCTCCTGGAACGAAGTGGGCGAAGAAGCCGTACGCCGTTTCAAGAAGGGCGACGAGCTGGACACCGTTATCCTGTCGGTTGACCCAGAGCGCGAGCGTATCTCCCTGGGTATCAAGCAACTGGAAAGCGATCCGTTCTCCGAGTACGTTCAAGAGAACGACAAAGGCGCAATCGTTAAGGGCATCGTGAAAGAAGTTGACGCCAAAGGCGCCATCATCACTCTGGCCGACGATATCGAAGCGACTCTGAAAGCCTCCGAAATCAGCCGTGACCGCGTTGAAGACGCGCGCAACGTTCTGAAAGAAGGCGAAGAAGTAGAAGCCAAGATCATCAGCGTTGACCGCAAGAGCCGCGTAATCCAGCTCTCCATCAAGTCGAAAGACGATGCTGAAGAGAAAGAAGCAATCCAGAGCTTGCGCGAGAAGCCAGCTACTGATGCTCCTGGTCCTACCACTCTGGGCGACCTGCTGCGTGCACAGATGGAAAAACAGAACTAAGTTCTGTCAGACCATGAAAAAGGGCGACTTCGGTCGCCCTTTTTTGTGCCTGCGATTACCTTGTAGGAGCTGCCGAAGGCTGCGATCTTTCTCCAGTCGCGAAACCAACCTCCAAGCCCAGCTGTCTCTTTCTTTAAGCGTATCAGCCATCTATCAAGGTTGGACCACAGATGTCATGGTTCCCCCTGAGCAATGTGGGAGCGAGCCTGCTCGCGATAGCGCCAGATCAGGCACCACCCAGTCGAGTGATGGATATTTAAGGAGATGAATGAACAGGTACATCCTGATATTCGCAATATTGGCCTTGGCAGGTTGCGCTACGAGTGCCAAGACCCACGCAGTGCGTGGTGTCAGTGGTATCGAGGTCGACTGCTCAGGGTTGGGCTCTGGCTGGGAGAAGTGCCATAAGAGAGCCGCAAGAGAGTGCAAGGGTGCAGGCTACAAGGTCATTACCCGATCCGACGACGCGAAGGATAACGATCAATACCCCTTTGGTTTTAATCCTGCTGGCTATCTGACTCGCACGATGTTGGTCATCTGTAGATAGTTTGAGAAAGCTCCTGGCCTGCATGGAAAGAAGCGGCAAGGGAGCAAAGAAGAATGTCAATACTTGGGCTGTTCAAATCCCTCTGGTCATGCTAAAACCTTTTCAAGCGATTTTCCTAGCTGCTTGAAAAAGAAGGGAAAAATATGACGAAGTCGGAGTTGATCGAACGAATTGTCACCCATCAAGGGCTACTCTCATCCAAGGATGTGGAGCTGGCCATCAAGACCATGCTTGAACAAATGTCCCAGTGCCTGGCTACGGGTGATCGTATTGAAATCCGTGGTTTCGGCAGCTTTTCCCTGCATTACCGCGCCCCGCGGGTAGGTCGCAATCCAAAGACCGGCCAGTCCGTCAGCCTTGATGGAAAATTTGTTCCTCATTTCAAGCCAGGCAAAGAGCTTAGGGATCGGGTGAATGAGGAGGAGGGGGATGAGCTCTGACGGAGCGCTAAGACAAAGGAGTTCTCATGCGGAACTTTAAACGCCTGGCCCTTGTCGTACTTGCGCTGCTCGTGGCCTCAGCTATCGTCCTGTTTGTGCTTGAAAACAACCAGCCGGTCACACTGCTGTTTCTGGGCTGGTCAGCCCCGCAACTTCCTGTTTCAGTTTTGGTGATTCTGGCGTTGCTCGCTGGTATGATAGTCGGGCCGTCGCTTGCGTGGCTTCTAGGTATGCGTAGACGGCCGAAATAATGGATATGTGAGCCCAGTAGTCTTGGTGTAAGGATCACGGCCAACATTTTTTTCTGACTTTGGGTGCGTTTTGTTCAAAATTAAGTTGATTCAGTTTGTCGCTGTGCCCGTCTTGCCTTTTAGTGAGTTCGATGTGTCTGTAGGCGCAATGCCAAAAAAGGGAGTCGGGGTCAGCCATGCAAAATAATCGTATTGAAACCCCAGGCGCCAATGAGATCGATCTGATTGCGCTTGCGCGCGGGCTCTGGGGGCAAAAGTGGTTGATCCTTGCGGTCACCTTGTTGGTTACCGTGGGTGCAGCTGCTTATGCGTTCCTCAGTAAACCGATCTATCAAGCCCAGCTTTTCATCATGCCTCCTACTCAGAACGGTATTGCTGAGTTGAACTATGGTCGAGGGAAAAGCACTGAGCTCGATCCTTATTCCATCAAGCATGTCTATGACGTATTTGCCCGAAATCTACAAGGTGAATCTCTTCGTCAGACATTTTTCAATGAGGTTTATCTTCCTTCACTTGATGAGTCCGAGCGAAAGGGTGCGCTTGACCGCTTGTATGAGCGTTTCTCTCGAGAGCTGGTGATAAAGGGGGCTGGTAAAGATACGCCAGACCGCTATTCGGTGACGGTCCAGGGTAAGGATCCCGTTCGAGCTACGGAGTGGGCGAAGGCTTATGTGGCGCGTGCCAGTGAGGCGGCTGAGTCAGAGCTGATCAAGAACGTTACGGCTGAGGCTGCAGTAAGGGCGCGTAATCTGGAACAGCGTATTGTCAGTTTGCGCGAGACTGCACAGCGAATACGTGAGGATCGGATCCAGCAGTTGCGCGAAGCATTGAAGATCGCGGAAGCAATTGGTCTTACCAGTCCGAGTATAAACTCCACGGCAGCCGTTGATATAACAGTAGAAACGGGTAATAAAATGGATTACCAGCGAGGCAGCAAAGCCTTGGCTGCGGAAGTGAAAGCGCTGGAGTCAAGAGCTTCTGATGACGCCTTCATATCGGATTTGCGTTCACTCCAAATGCGATACAATTTTTACCGTAAGTTGAATATTGATCCAGAAAGCATTTCGGTTTATCGACAAGATGGTAGTGTCGAGGTGCCGCAAAGCCCAATTAAGCCAAGAAAAGCTATGATTTTGCTGCTGGGTATTCTTGCTGGCGGGGCGTTGGGTGGTTTCATAGCGTTAATTCGATTTGCGATTGTTCGGAGTAAGGAGCAACAAATACAGGATTGAGAGGGTTGATTTCTCGATTCTAGAATGTTTCCGCAGCGCTTTTAGAGTGGCGCCTCCAAATGATTACTTAAGCCCGTCTTTGTGAGGATTATCTTCGTGAAGCCGGGCTTTTTGCTGATATGAGAAAGTTAATGGAAGTCGGGGTCCTGATCTGGAGCAGAGTTGAAGGTTGAGTATGAAATATGATGCGGTAGTAGGTGTGCCGAAGCCCCGTCTGCTGTATTCATCAGGGCCGCTAGATGGGGGGGCTTAAGAGCTCAGATGTCGTAATGATGGCAAAAAAAGGCAAGCTAGCTAACGGAAGCAAACCCTGAAAAAGCTTGCCGGAGATCAGTAAAGTGCAATCCAAGAAAGCCATTTTGCTGCACAACAGGCATAATGGCGGTTTGCGAGGGGGCGGGTGGTCCTGTCGCTCAGCGGCCGCTATCAATAAGTTCTGTAGATGTCTTGTGAATCAGAGCATGGTGAGACATCTGTAGGGGCGGCGGTTGGTGCCGGATCGTGCTGTCCCTTGACGGTTTTTTTTGCCTCGCGATAGAAAAGCTGAGGTGGATGCGCCCCAGTACCGGTCCGTCGGGCTGAGACGCAGGTTTAGCGGGTTTGCAATGGTAGGGGTCAGGCAGATTCAGGCCTGATTCATAGCCCTGATGAATTAGATAATTTTGACAAGTTAAATGGAGAGTTGGATGTCGAGCATAAAGCAGGCGAGCGTCGCCAAATTTAAAGCAAAAGAGGCCGTCATCGGTATCGTCGGTCTTGGATACGTCGGCCTGCCTTTGATGCTGCGTTATAATGCGATTGGATTTAAAGTCATTGGTCTCGATATCGATAGTTCAAAGGTTGAGCTGCTGAACTCGGGGAAAAGTTACATTGAACACATTCCGAGCGAGAAAATCGAAGTCGCTTGCCAAAGCGGATTTGAAGCCACTACCGATTTTACACGTGTGCCTGAATGTGATGCGCTGATTCTCTGTGTACCCACACCGTTGAATAAATATCGCGAACCCGATATGAGCTTCGTGATAAACACGACTGATGCGATAAAACCCTATCTAAGGGCGGGCCAGATCGTTTCGCTTGAAAGTACGACTTACCCGGGCACCACAGAAGAAGAGTTGCTGCCGCGTGTCCAGGAGAAAGGGTTGCGTGTGGGTGAGAACATCTTCCTGGTTTACTCTCCGGAGCGCGAAGATCCGGGCAATCCGAACTTTGAGACCCGTACCATTCCAAAGGTAATCGGCGGGCATACGCCGGAGTGCCTTGAGGTCGGTGTCGCTCTCTATGAGCATGCGATTGACCAAGTGGTACAGGTTAGTTCTACCAAAGCTGCTGAAATGACCAAGCTGCTGGAAAATATCCACCGTGCGGTCAATATCGGCTTGGTGAATGAAATGAAAGTGGTCGCAGACCGCATGGGCATTGATATTTTCGAAGTCGTCGACGCCGCTGCAACCAAGCCCTTCGGCTTCACTGCCTACTATCCGGGCCCTGGTCTTGGTGGTCACTGCATTCCAATCGACCCGTTCTATCTGACTTGGAAAGCCCGTGAGTATGGTTTGCACACACGGTTTATCGAGCTTTCGGGTGAAGTCAACCAAGCTATGCCAGAGTACGTGCTGAACAAACTGATGGACGGTCTGAATGAGCGCGGCAAGCCTTTGAAAGGCAGTAAAGTTCTGGTACTTGGTATCGCCTACAAGAAGAACGTAGATGATATGCGTGAGTCACCTTCTGTTGAAATCATGGAGTTGATCGAGGCCAAAGGAGGTGTCGTAGGATATTCCGACCCCCACGTCCTGAAGTTTCCGAAGATGCGTGAGCACCACTTTGACCTTTCCAGTGAGCCTCTGACCGCTGAAGTCCTAAAGGCTTATGATGCTGTTATCCTGGCCACCGACCACGATAGGTTCGACTATGAGCTTATCAGTCAACATGCTCAACTGATCATCGATAGTCGTGGTAAATATCGCGCCCCTCAATCGAATATTATCAAAGCTTGATGACAGGAGAGTTCTGGATGAAACGTTTTGCTCTAATTGGTGCCGCCGGATATATCGCCCCACGCCATATGCGCGCCATCAAGGATACTGGTAATACATTGGTGTCCGCTTATGACATCAATGACTCGGTAGGCATCATCGACAGCATTTCACCGCAAAGCGAATTCTTTACCGAGTTCGAGTTCTTCCTTGATCACGCCCACAGCCTCAAGCGCGACCCAGCGACCGCCTTGGATTACGTGTCGATCTGCTCGCCTAACTACCTGCACCAGCCGCACATTGCCGCCGGTCTGCGCATGGGCTGTGACGTGATCTGCGAAAAACCGCTGGTTCCGACCCCGCAGCAGTTGGACCAGTTGGCCCTGATCGAGCAGGAAACCGGCAAGCGCCTGTTCAACATCCTGCAACTGCGCCATCACCAGGCAATCATTGCCTTGAAGGACAAGGTTGCCCGCGAGAACAACCCCCATAAGTATGAAGTCGACCTGACCTACATCACTTCCCGCGGCAAGTGGTACCTGCAAAGCTGGAAAGGTGATCCGCGCAAGTCCTTCGGCGTCGCCACCAACATCGGCGTGCACTTCTACGACATGCTGCATTTCATCTTCGGCAAGCTGCAGCGTAACGTTGTGCACTTCACTTCCGAACACAAGGCGGCCGGTTACCTGGAGTACGAGAAAGCACGCGTACGCTGGTTCTTGTCGGTCGACGCCAACGACCTGCCGGAATCGGTAAAGGGCAAGAAGCCGACTTACCGCTCGATTACCGTCAACGGTGAGGAAATGGAGTTCTCCGAAGGTTTCACTGACCTGCACACCACCAGCTACGAGGAAATCCTGGCTGGGCGTGGTTATGGCATCGAGGATGCTCGCCACTGCGTGGAGACGGTCAACACCATTCGCAGTGCTGCCATCGTCGTGGCAGCGGACAACGAAGCGCATCCGTTCGTCCAAGCCCTTTCTCGCTGAGCGGCGAGACAACACGGGTGGTCTTGCGCCACCCGTTTCAAGTTTCCCAAGCAGGATCGCAAGCCAGCGTGTCGAACGATAATTTCAACAAGCCAAACGAAGCGGGTGCGATGCGCCGCGTGCGCAGCATTCGTCTCGATGTTCAGGGCTTGCGTGCAATTGCGGTGCTGGCGGTCATGCTTTATCACGCCAATAGTGGCTGGCTGAAAGCCGGCTATGTTGGCGTCGACATCTTTTTTGTCATCTCTGGCTTCATCATAACGGCATTGTTGACCGAGCGAAGCGACAAGGTCGATCTCGTTTCATTCTATGCCAGCCGCATCAAGCGCATTCTGCCGGCGTATTTCGTCATGCTGGTGGTGGTGTGCGCGCTGTCCGCGCTCCTGTTTCTGCCTGATGACTTTGCATTTTTCCTCGACAGCCTGAAGTCCTCGGCACTGTTTACCAGCAACCAGTACTTTTCTGGCTTCGGCAGTTATTTTGCGCCGCGGGCCCATGAGTTGCCGCTTCTGCATACTTGGTCATTGGCCATCGAGATGCAGTTCTATCTGTTCTTCCCGGTGCTGATCATTTGCTTGCCAAAGCAGTGGCGTCTCATAACGTTTGCCTTGCTCGCCGCCAGTCTGTTTGGCTGGAGCGGCTACCGTGGACTGGGCGAATCGCAAGAGGGGATGTACTTTGCCCTGTCGGCACGGATTCCCGAATTCATGGTCGGTGCCATCGTTGCCTTGCTGATGCGCCAGCGCGAGCTGCCCATGTTACTTGCAAGCGTGTTCGGTGGGCTGGGCGCAATCCTGCTGGCTTGGGCAGTGCTGGCTATCGATAAGCAACACTTCCCAGGCTTCTGGTCCATCTTGCCTTGTGTCGCGGCAGGGCTGCTCATCGCCGCCCGGCGTGGTCCGGTCAGTGCGTTGCTGGCCACTCGGCCGATGGTCTGGATCGGTGGCATTTCCTATTCGTTGTACCTGTGGCATTGGCCGGTGCTGGCGTTCATTCGCTATTACACGGGGCAGTACGAGCTGACGGCTGCATGGTTGCTGATTTTCGTGGCCAGCTCTGTACTGCTAGCATGGCTGTCCTATCGCTTGGTCGAAACACCCGCCAGAAACGCTTCCGGCATGATGCGCCAGTTGCCCAAGTGGGCTGCAGCCGGTGCTGTTGTCGTGCTGGTGGCGTGGGGTGGGCAACGTGTCAACGCCTCGCTGGTCGCTCCGTTGCCTGTGGAACTCACACGTTATGCTGCTCCAGAGCTTATCTGCCATGGCACCCAAGTGGGCGCGTGCAAGCGAGGCAAGGCGGATGCCGAAGTGTCCGTCCTGGTAATTGGCGATAGCCATGCTGCCCAACTGAACTACTTCTTCGACCAGGTGGGCGAAGAGCAGGGCGTTGCTTATCGTGTGCTCACTGCCAGCAGTTGCGTGCCTATCCCCGGCTTCGACATTGAACGCCTGCCAACCTGGGCGCAAAAACCTTGCCGTGCGCAGATCGAGGCCGTGGTTCGTGAGTTGCCGAAGGTGGAGCGGGTGATCATCGCGGGCATGTGGCAGTACCAGATGCAGAGCCAAGCATTCGCCAAGGCGTTTGCTGAGTTTCTCGTCGATACTGCAGGAGCCCATAAACACATCGTGGTGCTTGCTCAGGTACCCATGTTTGAAACAGACGTGCAGCGGGTAAGGCGCTTTACCGAGCTTGGCCTGCCGGCGCCATTGACATTCAATCGTGAGTGGCAGGTTGCCAACCAGCAAGTTCAGGCTATTGTCGACCGCACGCCGGGCGTGCGTTTCCTGGACTTTTCCAATAGCAGCTTCTTTGCCGCTGCGCCTTATCAGCAAGGCTTGCTCATCTACCGTGACAGCCACCACCTTAACGAGGTAGGTGCACGTCGTTATGGGCACTATGCTGCCGAGCCACTGCAGCGTGCTTTCGATCAACCTCAGTCTAATGTGAGTCTGACGCCATGAATTATTATCAGCACCCAAGCGCGATCGTCGATGAGGGCGCGCAGATCGGTGAAAACTCCCGTGTCTGGCACTTTGTCCATGTTTGCGGGGGCGCCCGCATTGGTGCCGGCGTTTCGCTCGGGCAGAATGTATTTGTGGGCAACAAGGTCGTGATCGGCGACCGCTGCAAGATCCAGAACAATGTGTCGGTCTACGACAATGTCACGCTGGAAGAAGGCGTGTTCTGTGGTCCCAGCATGGTTTTCACCAATGTCTATAATCCGCGTTCGCTGATCGAGCGCAAGGACCAGTACCTCGATACGCTGGTAAAAAAGGGCGCGACGCTTGGCGCCAATTGCACCATCGTCTGCGGCGTTACCATTGGTGAATATGCTTTCGTCGGTGCCGGCGCGGTCATCAACAAGGATGTACCGGCCTACGCATTGATGGTGGGTGTGCCCGCACGGCAGATTGGCTGGATGAGCGAATTTGGCGAGCAACTGCAGTTGAACGAGCAGGGCGAGGCCTTCTGCTCGCATACGGGGGCACGCTACGTGCTGAACGGAAAACTTTTGAACAAGACGGATGCCTGAGCATGATTGAATTCATTGACCTGAAAAGCCAGCAAGCACGTATCAAGGACAAGATCGATGCCGGTATCCAGCGTGTCTTGAGCCACGGCCAGTACATTCTCGGCCCAGAGGTAGCGGAACTCGAGGAAAAACTTGCTCAGTTTGTTGGCGCTAAACATTGCATAACTTGCGCCAACGGCACCGATGCCTTGCAAATCGCTCAAATGGCGCTGGGAATTGGGCCAGGTGACGAAGTCATAACACCAGGTTTCACCTATATTGCGACCGCCGAGACAGTTGCCTTGCTCGGTGCAAAACCAGTGTATGTGGATATTGATCCACGGACATATAATCTTGACCCGCAAAAGCTGGAAGCAGCAATTACCCCGCGTACGAAAGCTATCATTCCGGTTTCTCTATACGGGCAATGTGCAGACTACGATGCGATTAATGCGATTGCCGCTAAATATTCAATCCCAGTAATCGAAGACGCAGCACAAAGCTTCGGCGCTACCTACAAAGGGAAACGCTCTTGCAACCTCACTACAATAGCGTGCACCAGTTTCTTTCCAAGCAAACCGCTGGGATGTTATGGGGACGGTGGTGCGATGTTTACCAATGACGACGAACTGGCCAAAGTACTGCGCCAGATCGCGCGACACGGACAGGACCGCCGCTATCATCATGTGCGCGTGGGAGTTAATAGTCGCCTGGATACGCTGCAAGCGGCAATTCTCCTGCCTAAACTTGAAGTTTTTGAGGAGGAGCTTGAACAGCGCCAACGTATTGCAAGTTTGTATGGTGAGTCACTCAAAGCCTTGGGGATAAAGACAATCCCTTATGTCGAAGAGTGGAACACCAGTGCCTATGCTCAATATACCATTCTCGTTGATGGGCGTGACCAGATACAAGAGAAGCTAAAGAAGCAGGGAATTCCGACGGCTGTTCATTACCCTATTCCCCTGAACAAACAGCCTGCTGTGGCCGATGCAAGCGTCCAGTTGCCTGTGGGGGACCGCGTCGCAGAACAGGTCATGAGTTTACCAATGCATCCTTATCTGGATGACGAGGCTGTGGCAACGATCTGCGCTGCGGTAGCTGGTTAAGCTATGTATATTTCTTTAAAAGTTGACAAGGCAACTTTTTTGAATGGAATGTACTTCTTTATATATTTTGTCCTGCTTCTATGGATGAATAATAATTATCTGTACTTGTTGTATGACTATATGGGGGCCGCCCAGAAAAGCTTGGATGGCCTCCAGGTTGTTTACTTGTTTCTGTTAGCCGTTGGAAGCTCTCTTTTATGCGGCTCAAGTATAAGTAAGCCTGGGGATATTGTCGTAGCATTGCTGTTTTTGGTTGTCGTGCCTCATGCGCTTGTATTGAACGGGGCAAATACATTTTACCCAGCGGCTAGTCCATTCTCTGGGTTGTGCTTGTCTGTTTTAATAGGCGTTGTTCTTATTGCGCTTATTAATAAGATTAGATTTCGCCGTGACGGCGGTCAGTCCAGTAGTGGTGAGAGATATCTATTTGCTGTTTCAGTGATTAATATCCTCGTTCTAGTGTTTGTTTTGCTCAAAAGTGTATCGTTTTTTTCTATCGATTTTTCTGGGCAATATCTGCGTCGTTCAATCGCCCGTGATGTTTTTGCAGCGGGATCTATGGAAGGTTATATTGCATCGATAGGAACACAGGCGTTTTTTCCCGTTTTATTTGCCTGGGGGGTCTACAAGAAATCCAATTTCTTTTTTTGGCTAGGGGTGATTAACGTTCTGGTTTTATGGGGGGCGTTTGGACAGAAGTACCCCTTTGTTGTTTTGGCTTTGGTCTATGTTTTGATGACCTATTTTAGGTATTATGGGAAAGTTAATGTTTCTTGGTTGTTGTTCGGTGCAATAGGCTTGTTGATTGCAGGTTTTCTCGAATTCGAGATTATGGGGTATTCCTACCTGAATGACTACCTGATTAGGCGAGCGTATACCGTGCCTTCCACAATGCTAGGCGCGGCGGAGCTGTTTTATGATTCGTACGGAATTAATAATTATAGCGATACGGCTATAGGTCTTTTGTCAGGTTTTAGCAAAAGTGAGCCGATTACATTTCGAATTGGCGAGTATATTTATAGTAATACGGAAACTAATGCTAACGTCAATTTTTTTGCAGTGGCGTATTTGAGGCTGGGTTACATGGCTGTGGTAATCGAAGCATTCATAGTCGGTGCGATTGTTATGCTGCTGAATCTTCTTTACATGAAGCGCTCCATGTTTATTGCGATGCCCGTTGCGCTGCTCTTTGTAACAAAAATTGTTGAGCAGTCATTGCCAACGGTTTTGTTAGGGTCAGGTATCTCTTTCATGCTTCTGCTTCTCGTGTTGATGGCTTTCTCTAGAGAACCAACGGGGCAGACGAGGGCATTAGCTTGAAGAGTAACTTTTTTTCTCGGGTACGCAGCGTGCTCATCGGGACCTTAGGGGCCCAAGTGATATCCTTGGGCGTTATGTTGCTTCTGGTAAGGCTGTATTCTCCAGGAGAGCTGGGCTCTTTCAACGTTTGGCTTTCATTCGCTACGATAATGGCTGTTGTGGTCACGGGGCGTTATGAGTTGGCATTATTCAGCGGTAATACGAATGATGATTCAAAGCCAATCATTAAGCTGGTTTTACTTATAACCGTCGCGCTGTCAATTATAGCTACGGTTTTGGTCGCAATAGCGAGTTCTTTTTTTGAGCAAGTTCCTTCTATAGTCAAGAGTTATTCCTTCGTCTTGGCTTTTGTCGTTTTTGGGATGGGCGCAAATAAAGGGCTGCTTTCGTTATTGGCTTTTCAACAGGCCTTCAACAAGCTTGGCATTGCCAGAGTCGCTCTGGCGGGTGCTATCGCGGTGGCACAGGTGCTGGCTGGTTACTTCGCACTGGGCGTAAGTGGGCTAGTCTACGGCCAAACGATTGGCGTGCTATTGGCTACCTTATTGGTATTTTTCTGGTTTGATCGCTCTTGGTTAAAGTCATGTTGGGATGAAAGCACTCGCTCAGTAAGGACGGTGGCTTTTAGGTATAGAGACTTTCCAAAGTTTTCCCTGCCCGCTGATCTTACCAACACTGTCGCCAGCCAGTTGCCAGTCATCTTGATAGCTTCCCGGTTCGGCGCGGAGGCTGCAGGTTGGTTTGCATTAACAATAAAAATGATGGGGGCACCCATTACACTGCTAGCTACTTCAGTCCTGGATGTATTCAAAGAACAAGCAGCTCGAGATTATAGAGTTACGGGATCTTGCCGGACCATCTTCTTGCGCACCTTCATTGTCTTGGCTCTATTGGCCTTGCCCCCATTTGTTTTGTTCTGGTGGTTGGGGGAGTGGGCATTCATGTTTGTCTTTGGTGCTGAATGGACTGAGTCGGGGCGATATGCAATTCTGCTTATTCCAATGTTCTATATGCGTTTTGTCGTGAGCCCCCTTAGTTACACTATTTATATCGCTCAACGACAAGGATTGGATCTGATTTGGCAATTAGGATTGCTGGGCATCACGGCGGCATGCTTTCTGCTCGCGGGTGGGGTGCTGGAAGCCCTGTGGTGGTACTCGGCAAGCTATGCCATAATGTATGTTATTTATTTTGCGATGTCATATCGTTGTGCTAAGGGAGTTTCCTCATGATTGTAGTGGTCGATTATGGTGTGGGGAATATAGCCTCGGTACTGAATATGTTGAAGCGAGTTGGGGCGAAGGCCAAGGCTTCCAACCTCATCGATGATATTGTAAACGCAGAAAAGCTGATTTTGCCCGGCGTAGGCGCGTTTGATGCCGGAATGAAAACCTTGCGTGAGAGCGGCCTCATAGATGTACTTAATCAACAGGTGCTTGTCGCTCGTAAACCTGTGATGGGAGTATGCTTAGGGTCGCAGATGCTAGGGCGTCGTTCTGAGGAAGGTATCGAGCCAGGGTTAGGCTGGATCGATATGGATATCAAGCGTTTTGAGAAGCGTCCGGAACGAAAAGTGCCTCACATGGGGTGGAGTCATGTCTCATGTAATTATGAGCATCCATTGGTGCAGGGTCTAACAGATGAAAGTCGCTATTATTTTGTCCATGGCTATTATATGTGTCCCGATAATGAGCGCGATACGCTTTTGACGGCCGATTATGGACAGAAATTTACGGCTGCGGTTGCCAAGGATAATATTTTCGGTTTTCAGTTCCATCCGGAAAAGAGTCATCGCTTCGGCATGCAGCTTTTCAAGAATTTCGTCGAGTTGATCTGATGCAGAGAAAACGCGTAATTCCATGCTTGCTGTTAAAAGACAGGGGGCTGGTTAAAACGGTGAAATTTAAGGCTCCGAAATATGTGGGCGACCCGATTAATGCTATTCGCATTTTCAATGAAAAAGAAGTTGATGAGCTGGTTCTGCTTGATATAGAGGCGTCTACATTAGGTCGTGAGCCGGACTATGAACTGTTAGCCGAGGTAGCCGGTGAGTGTTTCATGCCTATTTGCTACGGTGGCGGTATTCGTACGCTTGAGCATGCACAGCGGGTTTTTGCTTTGGGTGTTGAAAAAATAGCTTTGAATACTGCGGCTTTGGCCGATGTCGAACTTCTTCGGAAAATAGCTGATCAATTCGGGTCTCAAAGTGTCGTCTGTTCTATCGATTGTAAAAAAAGCTTGTTGGGCCGTTATTCGGTCTATTCCCAATCAGGCACGAAAGATACCAAGGTCTCGCCAGTCGAATGGGCCAAAAGGGTCGAGGACGCTGGAGCCGGGGAAATATTCCTAAACTCCATAGATCGTGATGGAACTATGCAAGGATATGACATACCGCTCATCAAGTCGGTTGTTGCTGGCGTTCATATACCTGTCGTCGCATGCGGTGGCGCGGGTTCGATAGCCGACCTTAACGAGCCCTTTGAACAAGCGGGTGTGTCCGCGGTCGCGGCAGGAAGTTTTTTCGTCTTTCACGGAAAACATAAGGCAGTTTTGATAAGTTATCCGGATCTTAATAATTCGTTGTCCGGGAATAAATAACTTGCTTTTCTTGATCTTGGCGCGCATGTGGAGTTTGTCCATGCGCTGCCATGATTAATTCGAAAGCAGGAGGTATTGTAATGAATTCGAGAGGGCAGATTGTGTATAAAACATGTTCACGCTGTGTGATGGATGAGACTGACGCGAATATCAGATTTGACGAGCATGGCGTTTGCAATCACTGTCATAAATTTGATGAGGTACAGTCTCTTCAATTATTTACTGGCGTCGATGGAAATACTCGATTGCAAAGTATTATTGATAAGATAAAAAAGGAAGGGGCTGGAAAGGAATACGATTGCATTATCGGGTTGAGCGGTGGAGTTGACAGTTCTTACTTGGCTGTAAAAATTAAGGACTTCGGGCTGCGGCCATTAGTAGTGCATGTCGATGCAGGTTGGAATAGCGAGCTTGCAGTTAGCAATATCGAAAAAATTATTAAATATTGCGGATACGATCTTCATACCCATGTGATTAATTGGGAGGAGATGCGCGACTTGCAGCTCTCCTACATGAAGGCAGCAGTGGCCAATCAAGATGTTCCCCAAGACCATGCCTTTTTTTCCAGTATGTATCACTTTGCAGTGAAGAATGGTATTAAATACATTCTAAGCGGCGGTAACTTAGCGACTGAGGCGGTGTTTCCTGATTCTTGGCATGGAAGTGCAATGGACGCCATTAATTTAAAGGATATTCACAAAAAGTACGGCTCGAAGCCTCTGCGAGACTATAAAACCATCAGTTTTTTTGATTACTATTTTTGGTATCCTTTTATTAAAGGAATGCGGACAGTAAGACCATTGAATTTCATGGATTACAATAAAAAAGAAGCGGAAATATATCTTCAGGAAACGATAGGTTACCGCTCATATGCTCGTAAGCATGGAGAGTCTATTTTTACCAAGCTGTTCCAGAACTACTATCTTCCTACTAAATTTGGATACGATAAGCGCAAGCTACACTATTCCAGTATGATTCTTTCCGCGCAACTCTCGCGGGAAGAGGCATTGGCGAAATTAGAAGAATCTCTTTATGACCCTCATGAGCTTGAGGTTGATATAGAGTATTTTTGTAAAAAAATGCGAGTTACACGAAGCCAATTTGATGAGCTCATGGCAGCGCCAATCCAAGATTTTACCAAATTTAAAAACTGGGGCGGACTACAGCGAGGCACCAAAAAAGCGCAACAATTTATTCAGAAAGTCACTGGGAAAAAAATCGCTGTTTATTCGTAAAAGCTTAAGGGATCGATATGAAAGTTGCTCATCTTACATCTGCTCATCCTCGCGATGACATGCGAATTTTCCACAAGGAATGCTGCTCACTCGAAGCTGCTGGCTATGAGGTCATTCTTGTTGTGGCAGATGGTAAGGGTAGGGAAACTAAGAAAAATATAAAAATTGTTGATGTTGGTAGGGCTTCAGGTCGGTTAGATCGAGTGTTTTTTACGACCAGGAAAGTATTTAAGGCCGCGCTGCTTGAAGATGCGGCCATTTATCATATACATGATCCGGAACTGATACCTTGTGGGATAAAACTTAAAAAAGCTGGTAAGGTTGTAATCTTTGATTCGCATGAAGATGTCCCATCTCAGTTGTTGGCGAAGCCTTATCTTAACAAAACGCTCGCTAAAGTAGTCTCAAAATTATTTGATTTTTATGAGCGGTGGGCTTGCAGAAAGTTTAATGCAATTGTAGCGGCTACGCCGTTCATCGAAGAGAAATTTTTAAAAATCAACCCGTTGTCAGTTTCGGTAAATAATTTTCCTATTTTAAGCGAGTTTTCGTTTGTTGATTCAACTTCCTCTGTTAGGGACGGGAAGAAAATATGCTACGTGGGAGGGATTTCTGTCATAAGGGGCATATATGAAATCGTTTCTTCGATGGAGTTTGTCAAGAGTGATGTGAGCCTGCTATTGGGGGGGAAGTTCTCCGAGAAGGATGTTGAGTTAAAAGCTAAGTCGCTTTCTGGTTGGGAGCGCGTAGAAGAACTGGGGTGGCTAGACAGAGATTTGATAGCAAATACTCTAGCCCATTCGTCGGCAGGACTGGTAACTTTGCATCCTGTTGTTAATTACTTAGATGCTTTGCCTGTCAAGATGTTTGAGTATATGTGCGCTGGTTTACCGGTGATCGCTTCAGACTTCCCATTATGGAGAGAAATCATCGAGAGTAGTGAATGTGGAGTATGTGTGGATCCGCTTGATCCAAATAAAATAGCAGAAGCTATTGATTATATTGTATCGAATCCCTCCATTGCTTCTGAGATGGGGGCGAATGGTAGAGCCGCTGTCTTGAGTCGTTACAACTGGGGGGTTGAAGAAAGAAAACTACTGAGCCTCTATTCCACTTTTCAGTCTGGACTTTAAGGTTCGGATATGAATATTTGGTACATTAATCCTTATGCTGGTGGTCCTGGTGTCGGGCGCTATTGGCGTTCCTTTTATTTTGCAAGCGAATGGAAGGCTCAGGGGAACAACGTTGAGATAGTTACGCCTAGCTATCATCATCTGATGGATGGTGAGGTAAGAAAATCGGGACGTGAACTCATTGAAGGAATTTCATATAATTTTGTAAGGAGTATGAGATACAGGGGCAATGGTATCGGTAGATTCTTGTCCATGGTGTGTTTTGGTTTTGTTCTTTTCTTTTCTTTAATACGCTTGGGACTAAAAAGAAAGCCACACCACATTATATACTCTTCTGCACACCCTTTCGGCTATCCGGCTGCTTTTATTTGCGCAAAATTTTTCAGGGCGAAAATTTCTTTCGAGGTTCGGGATATCTGGCCCTTGAGCTTGAAGGAGATCGCCGGATTTAATAAATTTCATCCTGTTGTCCTCGTTTTATCGCTTATTGAACGTTTTGCATATTTTTCAGCTGATACAGTTATTTCCTTATTGCCTGGTGCCCAGCAGCATATGGTATCTCGAGGAATGAAACCTGAGAAATTTAGATACGTTCCTAATGGCTTCTCGCTTACTGATGCTTACTCCGTTATGAACTCTACAAACTCTTGTTTATTGACGGATTTAAGGCGCTTTAAGTCTCAGGGTGATTTCTTGTTTTTTTATGCTGGGGCCTTGGGTGAGCCCAACGCAATGCACTTATTTTTAGATGCTTTACGTTTTTTTGAAATTCCGGATGGCGTAGCGGTAAAATTCATCATAGTTGGTAAGGGAGAGCAAGACGCCGAGTTACGAACTCGCTGCAAAGAGCTTGGTTTTGACTTCGTTCTGTTTTACTCGCAGGTTGATAAAGCGCAAATCCAGCAAGCTCTTTCACTTGTAGACGCTGGTTTTTTCGTGATGCACGACCTGCCTATTTATAGATTCGGTGTAAGCTTGAACAAGCTGTATGATTATATGGCTGCCAGTGTTCCTGTCGTTGCTTCGTATAACGCTTTTAATGATCCGGTAAAAGAATCCGGTTGCGGTATGTCCTTAATTCCTGGTCAGCCTGAGCAGCTTGCAGAGACATTCAAAGAGATGCTGTTGCTTGATAAAAATCTTTTGAAAGAGATGGGCGTGAAAGGTCGACGTTTCTTAGAGGCTAATTTTGAGTATGCGTCTCTGTCTCGGCGGATTCTGGAAATTTAATTAAGGTATTTCGCATGCTGTTGGTTACCGGAGCGTCAGGTTATATAGGCGGTTTGCTTTGTGAAATTTTGAGTGCACAAGGTCATGTCGTAAAGGGTGTAGGTCGGAGTTCTATTCCTCCATCACAGGATTTTGACTACGTTTGCCTGGATCTTGAAAATGACTCTTTAGCCGAAGCGTGTGTTGATGTGGAGACAATCGTACATCTCGCAGGACGAGCGCATATTCTGAACGACAAGGAAAAGGATCCTCTTTCGGCTTTCAGGCGTGCAAATGTGGACGCGACGCTTCGCTTGGCGAAAGAGGCAATGCGTAGCGGTGTCAGGAGATTTATATTTGTCAGCTCGATCGGCGTCAGTGCTACTGAGACAACGGATTCAAAAATTTCGGAGTTGAGTGGAAATAACCCAAGTACACCGTATGCGCTTTCAAAGTTTGAAGCCGAAGAGGCTTTGAAGGAACTGGTCAAGAACTCCTCCATGGAGCTTGTCATTATCCGTCCACCCTTGGTCTATGGTGGAAATGCTCCTGGAAATTTTCACCGCTTGCTAAAGATTGTTCAGCTCGGTATGCCACTTCCTTTCTTGGCAGCCAATAATCAACGCAGCATGATTGCGCTAGATAATCTCATAGATTTTATCGCGCATTGCATTAAGCATCCTGCTGCGGCCGGGGAGCTGTTCTTGATTTCCGATGGGACGGATGTCTCTACAGCAGATATTGTACGTTCTGTTGCCAGCGGCATGGGACGTACAGCCCGCTTGATTTATGTGCCTGTAGGAGCCATCCGTTTGGGAGCAAAACTATTGGGAAAAGAAAATATGTTCTCCCAATTATTTGGCTCCTTGGTTATTGATTCCCGCAAGGCGCATCAGCTACTTGACTGGACCCCCCCGCTTGGAACAACTGAAGCGTTATTCAAGGCTGGAGTGGATTACATGGCCCTTTCATCAAAAAAAGGTCGAGTTTGAATTCATGGCAATTTCTTTTGTAGTGGGTATTGTGTTTTTTGTTTCATTGGCCTTAACCAGCGGCTTGCGACGTTATGCCCTGACCCGAAGCCTGATGGATGTTCCGAACGCCCGAAGTTCTCATTCGGTTCCAACGCCTCGCGGTGGGGGCGTGGCCATCGTCTTGGGGTTTCTAGCAGTGTTGCCAATCCTGGCCTTTCTTGGGGGGCTCAGTTGGACATTTACCTGGGCTTTGTTGGGGGCTGGAGCAGGCATAGCGCTTTTGGGCTTTCTCGACGACCACGGCCACATCGCTGCACGCTGGAGATTACTAGGACATTTCCTCGGTGCTTGCTGGGCTCTTTTTTGGCTGGGTGGCTTGCCTGCGCTGGAGATGTTTGGTTTTGTATTGGATTTGGGCTGGCTCGGGCATGTGCTCGCGGCGATTTATCTGGTTTGGATGCTCAACCTTTATAATTTCATGGATGGCATCGATGGAATCGCCAGCGTCGAGGCGATTTGTGCTTGCCTTGGAGCCTGTCTGCTCTATTGGTTGGGAGGTTTTGAAAACCTGATTTTGGCTCCGTTGGTACTTGCGATGGCAGTAGCGGGGTTCCTGTACTGGAATTTTCCTCCTGCCCGTATCTTCATGGGCGACGCGGGGAGTGGATTTCTTGGCATTATCCTGGGGTTGCTATCGCTGCAGGCGGCCTGGAGTTCACCCAAGCTGCTTTGGGTCTGGCTGATTTTGCTGGGAGTCTTTATTGTCGATGCAACCGCAACATTGTTACGGCGCCTGCTGCGCGGCGATAAGGTCTACGAGGCTCATCGCAGTCACGCCTATCAGTTCGCTTCCCGTCATTATGGCCGCCACTTGCCGGTTACGTTGGCGGTGACGGCAATCAATCTGTTCTGGCTGCTGCCTTTGGCAGCTTGTGTCGTGTTGTGGAACATGGATGGAGCATTGGCGTTAATATTGGCTTACGTGCCACTGCTGGTACTGGCAATCCGGTTTCATGCCGGTGAGCTTGAGAAGGCCTGATTTCGCTGTAGGGTTCGCGTTTTTTGTTCGTCGGTTGTCCAACGAACGAAGATGTAACTGTGTGTATCGAAAATGGATTAGTTTAGGAGCTGGCCAAGGTGCGTGAAGGGTTTATGGACAAATTAAGAACAATCCTACTGGGGCTGCCGAGACGCCACAAGCGCGCTATCCAAGTGGCCACTGATGTCGTTTTGGTCTGGGTTGCCTTATGGCTGGCATTCGTCGTACGGCTCGGCGTCGAGGCTTTGGCCAGCCCGATCGAAACGCATCTTTGGCTTTTTGCCTCCGCTCCGTTGATTGCCATACCGATTTTCATCCGCTTTGGCATGTACCGCGCGGTCATGCGTTATTTCGGTAACGACGCGCTGATCACCATTTGCAAGGCGGTCAGTCTTTCGGCCTTGCTGCTGGCTCTTGTGGTGTATTGGTACAGCAATCATAAGACCGTAGTGCCTCGCTCTATCATTTTCAACTACTGGTGGCTGAGCCTGATCATGATTGGCGGGTTGCGCCTGGTGATGCGGCAGTATTTTCTGGGGGACTGGTTTACCGCAGCCCAACATGTACCGTTTACCAGTCGTGATGATGGCCTGCCGAAGGTCGCTATTTATGGTGCCGGAGCCGCAGGTAACCAACTCGTTGCGGCATTGCGCATGGGGCGAGTGATGCGGCCGGTCGCGTTCATTGATGATGACAGAAGCATCGCCGATAGAGTCATTGCCGGGTTGCAGGTCTATCAACCTAAACACATTCAAAAAATGATCGATACCACTGGCGCGCAAGAGATTTTGCTTGCCGTTCCGTCTTCGTCTCGAGGACGCCGTCGGGAGATATTGACGCTGCTCGAAGGTTTTCCGCTGCATGTACGTAGCGTCCCCGGATTCATGGACTTGGCCAGTGGTCGGGTAAAGGTCGACGACATCCAGGAAGTCGATATCGCCGATCTCCTAGGGCGTGATCCGGTCCCTGCTCAGGCTGATTTGCTTGAGCATTGTGTCTCGGGGCAGTCGGTTTTAGTGACAGGGGCGGGAGGTTCGATCGGCTCCGAACTTTGCAGGCAGATCCTCGCGCTCAAGCCAACTACGTTACTGTTATTCGAGCATAGCGAATTCAATCTCTATAGCATTTTGTCCGAACTTGAGCCTCGAATCGCTCGTGAGTCGCTGTCGGTTCGATTATTACCGATCCTTGGGTCAGTGCGGGATCAAGACAAGTTGCTGGACGTGATGAAGACATGGAATGTCGACACGGTCTATCACGCCGCCGCTTATAAGCATGTGCCGATGGTGGAGCATAATATCGCCGAAGGCGTTCTAAATAATGTGGTCGGGACGTTGAACACTGCGCAGGCGGCGCTTCAGGCAGGTGTATCGAATTTTGTATTGATTTCGACGGACAAGGCTGTGCGTCCGACCAATGTGATGGGCAGTACCAAGCGCCTTGCTGAGCTGACCCTGCAAGCGCTTAGTCGTGAACTGGCGCCAGTGTTGTTCGGCGACAAGGCCAATGTATCTCGTGTCAATAAGACCCGTTTTACGATGGTCCGTTTCGGCAATGTGCTGGGATCATCCGGTTCGGTTATCCCGCTGTTTCATAAGCAGATCAAATCAGGTGGACCGCTAACTGTCACCCATCCCAAGATCACACGTTACTTCATGACAATCCCAGAGGCCGCTCAGCTTGTCATTCAGGCGGGCTCGATGGGGCTGGGGGGGGATGTGTTTGTTTTGGACATGGGCGAGCCGGTGAAAATTGTAGAGCTGGCGGAAAAAATGATTCACTTGTCCGGCTTGAGTGTTCGTTCGGAGAAGAATCCTCACGGCGATATCTCAATCGAATTCACAGGCCTGCGCCCTGGCGAGAAGCTTTACGAAGAGTTGCTGATTGGCGATAACGTCGTCGCAACCCCCCATCCGATGATCATGAGTGCCAACGAGGACTATCTGTCGTGGGATGTGCTTAAGGCGAGATTGACTGAACTGCTGGCTGCCATCGAGCATGATGACTACGCGAGAGTCCGTCAGTTGCTACGTGACACTGTCAGTGGATACGCCCCAGACGGGGAGATCGTCGACTGGATCTATCAGCAGCGTCGTCTTGAACCTTGACGAAGTGCATATGCCCGGGCCTGACATCAGGCCCTAGGCGTCGTTAAGCTGTCAGCTGGGCTAACTGGTTGAAACGAAACCGTTAATCCGGCTTTGTTGCAGTAGTTAATTTTTCCGCGCTGAAAATCTTATCGTCTTGAGACTTTTTCTCCTGCCAAGAATATTTTTTCTTTAGTTTCAATAACGGTTTTTCAAAGAATAAATAACTTAGTGGTGCGACTACAAAGGTCAGCCATACGCCGATATCCACGCTGGGTGGAAACACGTGTCCTGTTCGATAAGTGCCGTTACCCGTAAAGACGCCTTGCCATACATACAAACCGTAGCTAATGATTCCGACGGCTACTAAAGGTTTGAGTTCGAGCAACTTGACTAGCAAGGATTCTTGATTGTGATAAATGTATAAAACTAAGGCCCCTACTGAGACAAGCCAGGCAGTTTCCGATTTTATAAATGCCGGCGCAGTGAGTCCAGCCACTATCGAGATTAACAATATTCCAGATATGGTAGGGCTGGAGAAAGTCTTCTTGATATGATCAACGTTGCAAACAAAGGCAACCAGGCAGCCGACCAGAATTGGCAGCATTGCCGGGAATGTCCATCTGCCTAAATAGTAGAGTGTTGTAGGTTCATAAAGACTGGTTCCGAAATAAAGGCAACCAAAGACTAGCAGCGAAATCGTTGCGATGGCGGTTCGTTTGCCAAAAGCAAAAATAATTGGCCAGAACAAATAAAAGTGCTCTTCTACGGACAGAGACCAGAAGTGTGACATCGCAGAAAAAGCGCACGCTTTTGGAACAAAGTTTATGGTGTATGTCAATGCATAAGGGTAAATACAATTCGTTATCCCGGCTTTGCCTGTGACATCCATGATAGCCAAGAAAAGAATGGCCAGATAATAGAGTGGAAATATTCGCAGGGCTCGTCGTTTGATAAAGGAAAAGATGTCAATTTTTCCAGTTGCTTCTTTTTCTCTAATAAGCAAAAAAGTTATCAGGAAGCCAGATAGAACAAAAAAAATACTAACACCCACATGAGGACTCAAAACTGACAGTAAGGCGGGGTTCGTGACCCCTATGACAGGCCAGATGACCGCATGGGACATGATAACAAGTAGCACCGAAATACCTCGCAGACCGTCAAGTCCCTTTATCTTTAAACTCATCATTTTCCCCAAAATTAAAAGCGCGGCAAGTTTGCCGTATGGTCCTGATGCGTGCAACCGCCACGGCCCGTTTCCAGAGGCTTCGGGTTCGTTGCCCCGATATCCGGAGTCATGGATCCCGCCGATTATGAATTCACTTCGGTGGACTGGCGCTTTTTTTTACGCTTTCTGTAACATTCTGACTTTTGACAAGCTGTCTTCATGGCCTAAGTTTGAGAGGCAGCTTCGGGAAAGCTGCTTCTCTCTTACGATGTCATGGAGCGTCATTTATGCGTACAGGTTACTTATACTCTTTGATTTTTGCCCTTCTGACCAGTGCCTCAGTCGCGGCTATCGCCGCCCCAGCGGCCAAGCATGAGTCCGTCGTTACGCCTCACACGGTGGAGCAGCCCGCCAAAACGCAGGGCGCCAAGGTGGATTTAAACCGGGCGGATGCTGCAACGTTGCAGCGCGAGCTGTCAGGGATAGGCAAGGGCAAGGCCGAGGCGATTGTTGCTTATCGGGAGAGTAATGGGCCGTTCTCTTCGGTCGAGGAGTTGCTGGAGGTCAAGGGGATCGGTAAGGCGATTCTCGACAGGAACCTTGATAAGTTGGAATTGAATTGAATTGAATTGAGTTTGTGATTGAGAAGGCCGGTCGAATTGACTGGCCTTTTTGCCGTCTGGCGGGTGCGAGTTTTGAATGAGTTCTGGAAGCGCCTAAGCGTACGAGCAAACCGTCTCGTACGATTAAGCCGGACGCCACCTATGCGGCGGTAGCGCTGCAATCGCGCTTGCCCGCTGCGTAGCAATAGGCACAGCCCCGTCCAGCGTTTCAAGCTATGACCAGACTTTGCCAATGGCCGAACCGTTGTGCTCGATATTGCGCTGGTCGACCATCCAGGCATGCAACTCATCCATCACGGGTACCGCTTTTTTTGCCCTATTCGGCGGCGTATATCCGGTTCCAAATTGGGATTGAGGCCCGTAGCCCAAGGCGATGCTTGCGATAGAGGTGCCGGGCTCGGCCACTTCTGGATGACCTTGTCTTTAAAAGATTTGCTTAGGTACGGCTGAGGGTGCGTGAAAAATCCGCTTGTTGGGCCAGAAATGGTGTCCACTTAAATTAGGACAGCAAGGCCTTCGGAGGTTGCGTCAGGAAGCTGAGGTGGCCGGACGGATACAGCCTATGGGCGGGGTAGAGGTATGCCACGCCTCCGTCCCTGAAGTGGTGGAAATAATGGTATGAGCAAATCCGTGGCTTGCGGCGTTTACGGTGTCATAATCCAACCCTTTTCAAGCAGGCGAGTTGTTTTGATGAACCGTAGGAGCTTTCTGATATCGGCAGGGGTTGTTGCAGCGTTCACTTCAGTTCCTTTAATTCGGCGTTATATGCCGAATCGACCACTGAATATCAGTAACGCATACAGTCTTTGGTACAATCGCCCGGCTGTCGCTGAAGTCGTTGGGGGGTTCTGTATTGGTTATATCAGCTCAACCGGTGATGTGCTGGTATCTGACGTCAGTGAGCGATTGCTTGTTAATAAGACAGCCAAGTTACATACTTTCGAAGGGGCTAGCGACCACGGTTCCCCGTCGCTATTAAGAATTCCTTCAGGGAAATATGCCGGTCATGTGATTGCTTGTTTCAGCAACCATTCTTCGCCGTTGTTCTTCGCTCGCACATCGCACCCAGGAACAATTGGAGAGTGGGGTAAGGTTCGTATAATCGATGGTGGACGCTCGACCTATGTTTCGTTGGCAGCGCTGCCGGACGGAAAAATCGTTCTTATGCATACGCTACAAGAGCGTGTTGGGCAGTATTCAGCAGGTGAGTGGCGTAAAGTCGTGGCAAGGACTTCGGAAGATGGTGGTGATACTTGGAGCAACCCGATACTGATAGCAGGTATTGGCCCAGGCACTTTTCCATATTCAACGGCATTGTCAACTTCGGTCAATGGCCGTTGCGCGATGACATACGCTATATACTCAGCCGCGGCGAAACGTCATCAAGGTCTGACGGTGCTAATTACTGGCGATGCTTTTCAAACAAAACTCGAGATACCTATCGAACTTGGAGGCTGCGCATTGGCGGACACTGTTCCATTTGAGAGCAAGTGGGTTTCTGAAAGCGTGTTGTCGGTGTCCTACACCCAAATGGATGAAGGCCGGCATGTCGGGCTCAGCAGAGTTATTCTGGTTGATGTGGAGAATCGGCAATGCCTCTCTAATAGAGAAATTGCTGACGTGGCGGTCCATACTTACGCTGGCGGATCGGCAATTACAGACGATGGACTCTTCGCTGTTTTTTCCCCTGTTGATGGCGGATTGGTCAGGAAAGACCTAACGACAGGACATGTGGTCGAACTGGTTAAGAGTGGGAAATTCGCTTCTCCGATGTTAGTAAGGGTCAACAATCAGTCCCTGATTGTTGCGCTGAGGAATCCGTTGATCAGAACCACTAGAGACTTTTCGGGCGAACTCTTCATCATGCCGGGGGCATAGCAAGAATATTTGCGTTCTGACATTACTGTAGTGATATTCAATGCTAAAACTTCGTCTGGGCGCTCTGTAAAAGTAATCGAAAGGTGCCTTTTTGGGCTTGGGCTTGTGCACCTGAATATTATTGACAAACGGCCACCGGCCCCAGGTTGCGCCCATCTTCATATAATCCAAACATCATTGGTGTACCCCGCTGAGTACCTCGTTACATTCTCGTCGGCATGGTCAGCAGAGCCTTAATTTACTTCTTTGGAATCCTACTGTCCTCTGCGCCTCACCCTGGCTCGTAGCCGCGAGGTAACGGTGCTAAATTCTGTGCATCCGGCATGGTTGAGGCGGTTTCTTACTCATCGACATAATGCGGCAGGAAGGACGATCAAGCTGTTTGTAAGAGGACGCAAGGCGAGGCTGTGCATCGATATGTTCCTCAAGCTCGACTAGGTTGGGAGGGGAGCGCTTACCTCGAACACCATCCGCGAAGCGCTACACCGCCTCGGCCAGGAAGGGTTGACCTGGTGCATGCGCGACAAAGGGATGATGCGCAGTCCGTTGCTGAGTTCTTCACTAATGTGATCGCACAACTGCGACTGGTGTTTAGCTCCGCACCCGATGAGGCGCGTTTCCAGGCGCCGTGGCTGGCCCGTGACCGACGCATCCATGATTGGCTGGCCGAAGGTGACAAGCTGGCGGCTCACGAAGCGATGAGCCTTTATCTCGATGATTCCGAGCAACTGCTTTTGCAGATGCTGGCTCCCACCCATCACCCCTGATCAAGGACCCGCGCCATGCACAAAGACTACCCAGCCGCCTACCAAGTCAGCAAAGGTTCAGCCCTGCAGGTGGACAAACCCTTCTACGACCGTATCCGCACCGAGCAGGACAAACGCACCCTGATCGAGCAGTTCGAAGTACCCATCCGCACCGGCCGCGCTTGGCACGTGCCCGCAGGTCATGTGTTCCGCGTCACCACCCCAGTAGGGCCGCAAGTGGGGGACTTCAACGTCTGGAATGCCCATGACCCGCGGGAGCGCCTGTGGGCGGCGCGCACCCGTCAGCTTCAGGGCGCTCATGTCAGCACCCATGATCGGTTGTGGTCGAACCTGCCATTCCTGCGGCCGTTGGTCACCATCACCGACGACAGCCTGGCTGGCTACGGCATCGATGAGCATGGTGGACGACTCCATGACCTGCTGGGTACGCGCTGTGATCCGTATGTGAACAAGATGCTGACCGGGGAGGATTTCCATCATCACTGCCATTCGAACCTGACCCGTGCGGTGTTGCCCCATGGCCTGACGGAGTTCGATGTGCATGACGTGCTGAATATTTTCCAGTGCACAGGGCTCAATCATGACGATATGTACTTCATGAAGGCCTGTCCGGCGCAGAAGGGGGATTACCTGGAGTTTTTTGCCGAGATCGATTTGTTGTGTGCCTTGTCCACCTGCCCGGGTGGTGACCTGTCGCTGGCGATGTGGGGGCCGGAGGCGCAGGATCCTCTCAGCGTCTGCCGTCCGCTGGGTGTGGAGATCTATCGGTTGGAGGATTCATTGCTGGAGGGCTGGAGCCAGCCTGAGCGGGCCGCGTACAAGGGGCTGCATGGCTTGCATATTGCCAAGGCGGATTGGGAAAAATAGCACCGCGTTTGCTATCGGGTGCCTGCTTGTGTGGCGAGGGAGCTTGCTCCCGCTGGGCTGCGCAGCAGCCCCAACGGCCAAAACTCGATTAGCCTGACACTCCGCGCCAGCAGGGTTAGGGCCGCTTCGCGGCCCAGCGGGAGCAAGCTCCCTCGCCACAAAAGTCTGGGTAAGCCAGGTAATCAACGATCCTTGGCTTCCTTCGCATCCATTTCCGCATTGCGCTCGGCAACACGCTTGCGCTGTTCGTCCGTGAGTTCGACTTTGTTGGCGGTGTCGCGCAGCATCATCAGGCCTCCCACGATCGAGCCGATTGCGACAATCAGAATCAACCAGGCATACCAGGGCATAGGGCTCTCCTTGAGGGCGCGATGGACAGACGAACGTTTCGCCAATCCATCGCACTTACCACTTATGAGCGAATGTTGTTCGCAGTGGTTCAATACTACGCCCGTTCGGCCGGCTTCACCTCACAGCCCGGTCAGCATCGCGTCGGCGGGAGCATCCGCACGCAGTTGTGCGGTGAGGACGAAGTAGACAAAGCCCACCGCCATGAAGCCAAGGAAGATCAGCCCGATCAGCGCGTTGAACCAGGCCATCGCCACCAGGCACACCACCGCCAGCACCAAGGCGATCCCCGGCACGATTGGGTAGCCCGGTGCGCGGAAAGTACGTTCCAGGTTGGGTTCGGTTTTGCGCAGCTTGAACAGGCTGAGCATGCTCATGATGTACATGACGATGGCACCGAACACGGCCATGGTGATCATCGCGGCGGTGAGGGTCATGCCGCCGAGGTTGATCAGGCCGTCGCTGTAGATCGCGGCAATGCCGATCAGTCCGCCGGCGATGATGGCCCGGTGTGGGGTCTGGAAGCGTGACAGTTTGGCCAGGGAGGCGGGCAGGTAGCCGGCGCGGGCCAGGGCGAAGAACTGCCGTGAGTAGCCGAGGATGATGCCGTGGAAACTCGCCACCAGGCCGAACAGGCCGATCCACACCAGCATGTGCAGCCAGCCGGAGCTTTCGCCGACCACGGTTTTCATGGCTTGGGGCAGGGGATCGTTGATGTTCGACAGGGTACGCCAGTCGCCGACGCCGCCGGCCATGAACATGACGCCCATCGCCAGGAACACCAGGGTCAGGATGCCGCTGATGTAGGCCTTGGGAATCGTGCGTTTCGGGTCCTTGGCTTCTTCGGCGGCCATGGCCGCGCCTTCGATGGCCAGGAAGAACCAGATGGCGAAAGGAATCGCGGCGAACATGCCAGCGATGGCCGGTGCGCCGAACACATCTGAGCCGGCCCAGCCGTTGAGGGCGAAGCTGCTGAAACTGAACGCCGGGGCGACGACGCCCATGAACACCAGCAGTTCGGCCACAGCCAGTACGCAGACCACCAACTCGAACGTTGCGGCCAGTTTGACCCCGAGGATGTTCAGGCCCATGAACACGATATAAGCGCCGACGGCGGCGTGTTTCGGGTCCAGCGCCGGGAACTGCACGTTCAGGTAGGCGCCGATGGCCAGGGCAATCGCTGGTGGGGCGAAGACGAATTCGATCAGTGTTGCCAGCCCGGCAATCAATCCGCCTTTCTCGCCGAAGGCGCGACGGCTGTAGGCAAACGGCCCGCCGGCATGGGGAATGGCGGTGGTCAGTTCGGTGAAACTGAAAATGAAGCAGGTGTACATGGCCGCCACCATGAAGGAGGTCACCAGGAAGCCCAGTGTCCCGGCCACGCCCCAGCCGTAGCTCCAGCCGAAATACTCGCCGGAAATCACCAGGCCGACGGCAATGCCCCATAAATGCAGGGTGCCCAGGGTGGGTTTGAGTTGTGTGTTCATCGGTGGCTCCCCTCGATCCATAGCAAAAGCGCTGGGGAGGGGCTGTGCAGCGGGCGTGCCAGGCTGGCGGGGGCAGTCGTAATGGGTGAAATCGTGTCGTATCGGGGATGTTCGCTGCCGGATGGCTTGGTTTTGTGCCCCAGTTCAGAGCGTTGGTGCCAGGGCTGGCCTTATCGCGAGCAAGCTCGCTCCCACAATGGTTCTGTTGTGAATACAGAATCCGCGTCCACTGAGAATTCCTGTGGGAGCGAGCTTGCTCGCGATGAGGCCAGCCCAGCCAGTATTTTTTACAGATTCTTTATCCCCCAATCCCTTTCTCGATCTCGCTCCTTTACAGCCTCCCTGCAGACAATCACTCCCCACACGGCACGACGCCGTACCACGGAGAAATCCCATGAGTGTTCTGGACGGGGTGTCGCTGCTGCTGGCAGTGGCGCTGTTCATTTATCTGCTGGTTGCGCTGTTGCGCGCCGATCGGAACTAGGAGCGGTTATGCACGGTTATGACTTCGGGCTGATCCTCGCCTTTTTCGCCCTGGTGCTGGTTCCGGCGCCGTTCCTGGGGCGGTTTTATTACCGAGTGATGGAAGGCCAGCGCACGTGGCTTTCGCCGATTCTCGGCCCGGTGGAGCGCGCTTGCTATCGCCTGGCCGGTGTCGACGCCACCGTTGAGCAGAGCTGGCAGAAATACACCCTGGCCTTGCTCGCGTTCAACCTGGCGGGTTTTGTCTTGCTGTTTGCGATTCTGCTGCTGCAGGGATATTTACCCCTCAATACCGAGCAACTGCCCGGCATGGAGTGGACCCAGGCCTTCAACACGGCCGTGAGCTTCATGACCAACACCAACTGGCAGTCCTACAGCGGTGAAGCGTCCCTGAGCTACTTGAGCCAGATGGTCGGCCTGACCGTGCAGAACTTTGTCAGCGCCGCCACCGGCCTGGCTGTGCTGGTGGCGCTGTGTCGCGGCATCGGGCGCAAGTCCGCCATGACGCTGGGTAACTTCTGGGTCGACATGACCCGCGCCACCCTCTACGGACTGTTGCCGCTGTGCCTGCTGCTGGCGTTATTCCTGGTCTGGCAGGGCGTGCCGCAGACCTTCGCCCACTATGTGCATGGGCTCACGCTGCAGGGTGCCGACCAGGTCATCCCGCTGGGGCCGGCCGCCAGCCAGATCGCGATCAAGCAACTGGGCACCAACGGCGGCGGTTTCTTCGGCGTCAACTCGGCGCACCCTTTCGAAAACCCGACGGCCTGGAGCAACCTGTTCGAAGTCGCTTCAATCATCCTGATTCCCGCCGCGCTGGTGTTCACCTTCGGTCATTACGTCAAGGATTTGCGCCAGAGCCGCGCGATCATCGCCTGCATGTTGGCCCTGTTCTTGATCGGCGGCGCGACGTCACTGTGGGCCGAATACCAGCCCAACCCGGCCCTGGACAACGCGGCCGTCGAACAAACCGCACCGCTGGAAGGCAAGGAAACCCGCTTCGGCACCACCGCCACCGTGCTGTGGTCGGTGACCACCACGGCTGCGTCCAACGGCTCGGTCAATGGCATGCACGACAGCCTCAACCCGCTCAGTGGCATGGTGTCGCTGGTGAACATGATGGTCGGCGAGGTGATCTTCGGCGGCGTCGGGGCCGGGCTCTACGGGATGCTGTTGAACGTGCTGATCGCGGTGTTCCTGGCCGGCTTGATGATCGGTCGCACCCCGGAATACCTGGGCAAGAAGCTGGGCGCCCGAGAGGTGCAACTGTTGGTCGCAACGCTGCTGGTGATGCCCGTCAGCGTGCTGGTGCTGGGTGCTGTCGCCGCCAGCCTGCCCGGGCCGGCCGCGGCGGTAAGCAACCCTGGCGCCCATGGTTTCAGCCAGTTGTTGTACGCCTACACCTCGGCGGGGGCGAACAACGGTTCGGCATTCGCCGGGTTCGGTGCCAATACACCCTTCCACAACCTGATGCTGGGCCTGGGCATGCTGATCGGTCGGTTCGGCTACATCCTGCCGGTGCTGGCGTTGGCCGGCAGCCTGGCCTTGAAGAAGACCGCGCCGATTGGCCAGAACAGCTTTCCCACCCACGGCCCGCTGTTCGTGACCCTGTTGACCGTGACCATCCTGCTGGTCGGCGGCTTGACCTTCCTGCCGACCCTGGCGCTGGGGCCGATTGCCGAGCACCTGAGCATGGGCTTCTGAGGACTTGATGATGAATATGCCAATGAGCAAAACCATCGCCGCCAAGGCGCCGGAGCAACCCAAGACTCACCTGTCGGCCCTCTGGCGCCCGGCGTTGTTGCAAGCCTTCGTCAAGCTCGATCCTCGCCAGTTGCACCGTGCACCGGTGATGCTGGTGGTGGAGCTGACCGCGATCCTCACCACCGTGTTGTGCTTCATTCCTGACAGCGCCGTGCCGACCTTCGTCGCCGCGCAAATTGCGCTGTGGTTGTGGTTCACGGTGCTGTTCGCCAACTTCGCCGAAGCCTTGGCCGAAGGGCGGGGCAAGGCCCGGGCCGACAGCTTGAAGGCCGGCAGCGAAGGCCTCAATGCCCGTCGCCAGACCGCCAGCGGTTTTGAAATCATCCCCGCCACCCGTCTGCGCAAAGGCGATGTGGTGCGCGTCGAGGCCGGCGACATGATCCCCGGCGACGGTGAAGTGATCGAAGGCATCGCCGCGGTCAATGAGGCGGCGATCACTGGCGAATCGGCGCCGGTCATCCGCGAATCCGGCGGCGATCGCTCGGCCGTCACCGGCAATACGCGACTGGTCTCCGACTGGCTGCTAATACGCATCACCAGCAATCCTGGTGAGTCCACCCTGGACCGCATGATCGCTTTGGTGGAAGGTGCCAAGCGCCAGAAAACGCCGAACGAGGTGGCGCTGGACATCCTGTTGATCGGCCTGACGCTGATCTTCCTGCTGGTGGTGGTGACGCTGCAGCCGTTCGCCCATTTCGCCAACGCCAGCCTGCCGCTGGTGTTTCTGGTGGCCCTGCTGGTCACCTTGATTCCCACCACCATCGGCGGGTTGCTGTCGGCCATCGGCATCGCCGGGATGGACCGCTTGGTGCGCCTGAATGTGATTGCCAAATCCGGCCGCGCGGTCGAGGCGGCGGGGGATGTGCATGTGTTGATGCTGGACAAGACCGGCACCATCACTTTTGGCAATCGTCGCTGCACGGCGGTCTATGCCGCCCCCGGTGTGACTGCCAAGGAACTGGCCGAAGGCGCGCTGTTCGCCTCGTTGGCCGATGACACGGCGGAGGGCAAGTCCATCGTCGAGTACCTGCGCGGTTTGCAACCACAGCCCGAGCCTGGCATCGAAGCGCTGACGGCTGTGCCGTTCAGTGCTGAAACCCGTTTGTCCGGGGTCGACTATCAGGGCCGCATCTACCGCAAGGGCGCCGTGGATTCCTTGCTGGATTTCATCGGCCTTGCACGCAATGAGTTGCCGTCGGCACTGGCGCGGGAGGTCGACAAGATCGCCCAGAGTGGCGGCACGCCGCTGCTGGTGTGCATGGACGGCAGGTTGCTGGGAGCCATCCATCTCAAGGACGTGGTCAAGCCGGGCATCCGCGAGCGTTTCGCCGAGTTGCGCAAGCTGGGGATCCGCACGGTGATGGTCACCGGCGATAACCCGCTGACTGCCGCGGCGATTGCCGCCGAGGCGGGTGTCGATGATGTGTTGGCGGAGGCTACGCCGGAGAAGAAGCTGGCGCGTATCCGTCACGAACAAAATGACGGTCGGCTGGTGGCCATGTGCGGCGACGGTGCCAACGACGCCCCGGCCCTGGCCCAGGCCGATGTCGGCATGGCGATGAACGACGGTACCCAGGCCGCTCGGGAGGCGGCCAACATGGTCGATCTCGACAGCGACCCGACCAAACTGCTGGACGTGGTGCAGATCGGCAAGGAGTTGCTGGTGACCCGTGGGGCGTTGACCACCTTTTCCATCGCCAACGACATCGCCAAGTACTTCGCGATCCTGCCGGCACTGTTCGCCTCGATTTATCCACAGCTCGGTGTGTTGAACGTGATGCACCTGAGCAGCCCGCAGAGCGCGATTTTGTCGGCGATTGTCTTCAACGCCTTGATCATCGTCGTGCTCATCCCCCTGGCCCTGCGCGGCGTGCGCGTGCAAGCGGCAAGCGCGGCGGCGTTGTTGCGGCGCAATCTGTTGATCTATGGCCTGGGCGGGATCGTGGTGCCGTTCGTGGGGATCAAGGCGATCGATATGTTGCTGACGGCGTTGGGGCTGGTTTGAGCCTGATGCTTGGTTGTTGTGACAGGAGAAGCTTTTGTGGCGAGGGAGCTTGCTCCCTCGCCACAAATGGATGTGCCTGCAAATCAGCTGTTTTCTTATTCGAGGGTTTTGAGATGTCCACTCTGATTCGCCCGGCCTTGAGCCTGTTATTACTGATGAGCCTGATCACCGGTGTCGCTTACCCGCTGGTAGTCACCGGCGTGGCGCAAGTCGCGTTTCCCGCCCAGGCCAACGGCAGCCTGGTCGTCGACGCCGCCGGCAAGGTCCGAGGCTCTACGCTGATCGCCCAGGATTTCACCGGTGATGCCTGGTTTCATCCACGGCCATCGGCCGGTGCCTTCGCCACGGTCGCCAGCGGTGCCAGCAACTTCTCCCCGAGCAACCCGGCCCTGGCCACACGGGTGATCGATGCCGCCGGCAAGCTCCAGGTGCCCGGTCAGGGCCCGGTGCCGCTGGCGCTGTTGACCACCTCCGCCAGCGGGCTGGATCCGCACTTGCCTCCGGCGGCGATTGCCTATCAACTGGCGCGTGTCGCCGCGGCGCGCAACCTGCCGATCTCGACGTTGCAGCCATTGCTCGATGCCAACACCGAGCAACCCTTGGTGGGACCGCCTGTGGTGAATGTGCTGGCGCTGAACCTGGCCCTGGAAAAACTGTAGGAACCTGTGGGGAGCGAGCTTGCTCGCGATGAGGGTGTATCAGTCGCCATCGATGTCGGCTGACCTGTCGCTATCGCGAGCAAGCTCGCTCCCACAGGGTGACTGACCTATTCGAAAGATGAGAATCCCCAACATGAGCGACTCCGGCCGCGCCGACGCACTGTTAGCCAATCTGCCCCGCAACGGCCGTGGCCGGCTCAAGGTCTTCCTGGGCGCGGCCCCGGGTGTGGGCAAGACCTACGCCATGCTGCAAGCGGCCCACAGCCAATTGCGCCAAGGCGTGAGGGTCATGGCCGGGGTGGTGGAGACCCACGGTCGCAGCGAAACCGAAGCGCTGCTCGGCGGCCTGGTACAGCAGCCGTTGGTGCGTTCGGAATATCGCGGTGTGATGCTCGAGGAAATGGACCTCGACGGTCTGCTCGCCGCCCGGCCGCCCTTGGTCCTGGTGGACGAACTGGCCCACAGCAACGCGCCCGGCAGCCGCCATGCCAAACGCTGGCAGGACATTCAGGACCTGCTCGCGGCGGGCATCGATGTCTACACCACCGTCAATGTCCAGCATCTGGAAAGCCTCAACGACCAGGTACGCGGCATCACCGGCGTGCAGGTGCGCGAGACGTTGCCGGACTGGGTCCTGCAGGAAGCCGATGAACTGCTGCTGATTGACCTGCCGCCACGTGAGCTGCTGGAGCGCCTGCGCGATGGCAAGGTCTACGTGCCGGAGCAGGCTCGGGCGGCGATCGATGCGTTTTTCTCCCAGACCAACCTCACCGCGTTGCGTGAGCTGGCGATGCAGACGGCCGCCGCCCAGGTCGACAATGACTTGGCCCAGGGTTATCGACAACTGGGCCAGGCCGCGCCGGCGGTGCGCGGACGCTTGCTGGTAGGTGTGGACGGTGACGTGCAGGCTGAACGCCTGGTGCGCCATGCCAGCCGCGTCGCCCAGCGTCGGCATCTGCCGTGGAGCCTGGTGCATGTGGACAACGGCAGTGCCCGTGACGAACTCTCGCGCCAGCGTTTGCAGAACGCCCAGCAACTGGCTGAACGTCTTGGTGGCGAGGTCGTGTTGCTGCGGGCCGGCGAGGTGGCCAGGACGCTGATCCAGCATGCCACTGAACGGCGCGCCACGCTGGTGCTGGTGGGCCAGTCCCGGCCACGTCTGCGCCGACGCCTGTTTGGCGGCGGCCTCGCTTCGCGCCTGCTGCGCGATGCCCGGGGGCTGGAGATCAACGTGTTGGACAGCGATGAGCAACCGCGTCCTGCCCGCGTGCGTTCCAGCGCCGTCCAGACCGGGTTCGATTATGTACTGGCGTTGCTGGCGACCGCGGCGGCCAGCGCATTGGCCTGGGGTATCTCGGGGTTGCTGGCGTTGCCCAATATCTCCCTGGTGTTCCTGATGGCGGTCTTGCTGGTGGCGGTGCGCAGCAGTCTCGGCCCGGCGCTGGCCTGCGCGGCGCTGTCGTTCCTGGCTTATGACTTCTTGTTCATCCCGCCGAACTTTTCCCTGACCATCCAGCGCGAAGAAGACGTGCTGACGCTGGTGTTTTTCCTGCTCATGGCGGCCCTGACCGGCAATCTTGCCGCTCGCCAGCGTCGCCAGTTGCAGGCCTTGCGCGATACCCAACAGGAAACCGGCGAGCTGCTCGACCTGTCCCGCAAACTCACGGCCGCCACCGACCGCCAGGCGGTGATCAGCGCCGCCGTGCAGCACTTCAACGATTGGCACGACTTGCAACTGTGCCTGCTCAATCGCGATGGCCAGGGCGGTTGGAAGGCCGAAAGTGGTGAGCCGTTGACCTTCACCGAGGCCGAACGGGCGGCGGCCGACTGGTCCTGGCAGCACGACCAGCCGGCTGGCGCCGGCACCGGGACACTGCCTTCCGGGCGTTGGTGGTGGTGGCCATTATCGGCGGAAGGCGGGCCGCTGGCATTGCTGGGTGTATGCCCGAAAGAAGGCAAGCCGTTGAGTGGCCAGCGCCGCCGTTTGCTGGCGGCCCTCAGTCAGCCCTTGGCCCAGGCGCTGGCGCGGGCGCAACTGGCCCAGGACCTGGAGGCGGCGCGTCTGCATGGTGAAACCGAACAACTGCGCAGCGCCTTGCTGGCTTCAGTGTCCCACGACCTGCGCACACCGCTGACCGCCATGCGCGGCAGCATCGACAGCCTGCTGGCGCTGGGTGAGGCGATCCCGCTGGCCGATCGTCGCGAGCTGCTGGAAGGCACCCGCGATGAGGCCGAGCGGCTGGATCGCTACATCCAGAACCTGCTGGACATGACCCGCCTCGGCCACGGTGCCCTGAAACTGGCGCGGGACTGGGTTGCGCCGGCTGATATCGTCGGCAGCGCGCTGAGCCGCTTGCGGGCGGTGTTGGCGCCGCTGACGCTGAGTATCGAGGTGCCTGCCGAACTTCCCTTATTGCATGTCCATGCAGCATTGATCGAGCAGGCGCTGGTGAACGTGCTGGAGAACGCGGCGCGCTTCTCGCCGGCTCAAGGACGCCTGTTGCTGAGCGCCGGGGCGACCGACAGCGAGGTGTTTTTTGCCGTGGCCGATGAAGGGCCCGGGATTCCTGAAGAGGAACGGGAGAAAATCTTCGACATGTTCTATACCGCCGCGCGCGGTGATCGGGGCGGGCAGGGCACGGGGTTGGGGCTGGCGATCTGTCAGGGCATGGTCGGCGCCCACGGCGGGCGAATCAGTGTGGCCGAAGGTCTCGACGGACGCGGCACCTGCATCACGTTGCACCTGCCGTTGCAGGCGCAACCAGGCATGGACGATGAAGCTTGAGCCCGGCTGAGATACTCTTTTGCTACCCGCAGCTTGCGACCTGCTAGCCTTTCCATTTGATTGCAATGAACGAGCCCCATGAGCCAGACCGCGACCCTTTTGGTCATCGATGACGAACCGCAGATCCGCAAATTCCTGCGCATCAGCCTGAGCTCCCAAGGCTACAAGGTGCTGGAAGCCGGCACCGGCGCCGAAGGGCTGGCCCAAGCGGCGCTGAACAAGCCCGACTTGCTGGTGCTCGACCTGGGCCTGCCGGACATGGACGGCCAGCAGGTGTTGCGCGAGTTTCGCCAATGGTCGACGGTGCCGGTGCTGGTGCTCTCGGTGCGGGCCAGCGAAGCGCAAAAAGTCGAGGCGCTGGACAACGGCGCCAACGATTACGTGACCAAGCCGTTCGGCATCCAGGAGTTCCTCGCCCGTATTCGCGCCCTGTTGCGCCAGGCCCCGACCGGCGAGCCCCAGGAGGCTGCGCTGAAGTTCGGACCGCTGACGGTGGACCTGGCCTATCGACGGGTGCTGCTGGACGACACCGAAGTGGCCTTGACCCGCAAGGAGTACGCCGTCCTGGCGCAACTGGCGCGGCATCCGGGGCGGGTCATCACCCAGCAACAACTGCTCAAGGACATCTGGGGCCCGACCCACACCGAAGACAGTCACTACCTGCGGATCGTGGTCGGTCACCTGCGCCAGAAGCTGGCCGACGACCCGACCCGGCCGCGGTTCATCGTGACCGAGGCGGGGGTGGGGTATCGGTTGTTGGGGGAGGGTGGGCTTTAGTTCTGTGTTGTCTGGGCTGTGGCCATCGCGAGCAAGCTCGCTCCACAGGGGCAGTGTCCACCGCAGATCCAATGTGGGAGCGAGCTTGCTCGCGATGAGGCCCGCACAGCCACCGCAAATCCCTAGTTCTGCTCACGCTCATACCGATCCAGGGTATCGCTGGCAATCTCCCGCCCCAGGGCGATCAATTCCGGCGCCTTGTAGAACTCGAAAAACCGGCACACCCGCTTCGGCACGTTGATCAGCACATCCGGCGGGTAACCGGCGATCTTGTACTGGGCCAGGGAGGTCTGCATCACTTCGAAACTCTGGTTGATCAAGTCCAGCAACGAGGCCGGGCCGACGTTATCGATGATGAATGAACCGGTGGCGGATTTCGGCGCGCCTTCGTTCTCCGGCGCGGCAGCCGGCTGTTGGCCTTCGGGCTCGACCGAGTCGATCCATGGGTTGATGTCGGCGGCCTCGGCCTTCAAGGCTTCCTGCTCCAGCAGCAACAGTTGTTCGGCCTGCTTGCGGCGAAACGGCAGGCGCGAACCCAGTGAGCTGACCAGGGTGTCGAAGCGACGCCTGAACGCGGCGGGGCGCGGAATCACCGGTAATCGATACTGTTTCTGGTTGGTGGCGTTGAGGTTGACGGCGATGATCAGGTCGCAGTGGCTCGACACCACCGGCACGATCGGCAACGGATTGAGCAGGCCGCCATCGACCAGCATACGATTGCCTTGCATCACCGGCGTGAACAGGCTGGGAATCGCTGCCGAGGCGCGCATTGCCTGGTGCAGGCAACCTTCCTGGAACCAGATCTCCTGCTGGTTGGTCAGGTCGGTGGCCACGGCGGTGTAGGGAATGCGCAGGTCCTCGATATTGATGTCGCCGACGATCTTGTGGATCTGCCCGAACACTTTCTCACCGCGAATCGCCCCCAGGCGAAAGCTGACGTCCACCAGCCGCAGGACATCCAGGTAGTCGAGGCTTTCGATCCAGTCGCGGTAATCCTTGAGCTTGCCCGCGGCATAGATCCCGCCGACGACAGCGCCCATGGAACAACCGGCGATGCAGGCGATGTCATAGCCGCGTCGTTCGATTTCTTCGATCACCCCGATATGGGCATAGCCCCGGGCTCCACCCGAACCCAATACCAATGCGACACGTTTTGTCATGACCCGGCCTCTTGTCGAACAGGCTTCAACAATGCACTCATCGACGGCTCGGCTCAATCATTGTGGCGCACGCGTCGTTATTTGATACGCCAGCGCGGCATTTGCGTATTCTTTCCCACACTGGAATTTACCCGGTCGGGCCTTGGCACTTTTTGCCGGTGCGACCGTCTTACCAGCACGACTGTTTTCCTGACTTGAGGTGTAATCGATGAAAGCCCGGATCTGCCTGCCCCTGGTGGCTTCCCTGATGGTTCTGGCCCTGGCTGGTTGCGCAGGCAAAACCGCTTACCGTGACAGCTGTGGCAGCCAACTCGACAGCGCCTGGCGTGAACTGGACCTGGCCAAGGCCGAAGGTTTTGCCGGCACCGTCAGCTACTCCAAGGCCTTGTCCCTGCTGACTGGCGCCAAGACCCAGCAGCAATTCGAAGCGTTCGAAGGCTGCGCCAAGAAAGCCGAGAAGGCGCGTTTCTACATCCGCGAATCCCGCGCGGGACGATAAAAACAGCTGCAAGTTATAAGTAAGGAACGTGCGACGCGCTCCTTACTTGCGGCTTGAGGCTCCCGACTTGAAGCTGCGTACGGAGTACGCCCAATGATCGATCGGCTGGTGGCCCGCATACTGGGCCTGGAAGTCCGCCTGCTGGCCTGTCAGGCCCGCTTGAATGCCCACACCGACAGCGAAGCCCTGCATGACCTGCGCACGACGGTACGCCGTTTGCGCAGCTTGTTGCGTCCGCTGCGTGGATTGCCTGGCGTCGAACAACTGGAAACGGCGGCTTCGGCGGTCGGTACGTTGACCACCCCCCTGCGCGACCGCGAAGTGTTGGCGGCTTACCTTGAGCAACACGGCCAGATCGCGGCGGCGCGGCGACGCCAGGTGCAAATGGCCGATGCCTATCCCGCCGTGGCCGCCAGTGTCGAGCTGGCCCAGTTGTTGATGATCCTCGATGCGTTCCCGCGCTTCATTCGCGCCGCCCAGCGTGAGGGGTTGCTGAAGGGCTTGCGCAAACGCATCGAAAAGCGCCTGGACAAGCAATGGAAGAAACTCGACGAAGCCCTGCGCGATCCGGCCCATGACCGCCACCGTTTGCGCTTGTTGATCAAGCGTGTGCGCTACGCCATCGAAGCTTACCCTGAGCTCGACCGCCTGCCCGAAGCGGCCATGCCCCGACTCAAATCCGCCCAGGGCGCGCTGGGCGACTGGCATGATTGCTGGCAATGGCTGGCCAGGGCCAAGGAAGAAACCGATCTGCACGCTTGCGTACCGACCTGGCACGCCACGATGGAAAAGGCCGAGGCCAAGTCCGACAAGGTGCTCGACAAGTTGATCGCGAGTTGCTTCGGAAAGTCCTGAACCCACCGTATTCCCCCTATGGGACTTTCCTTTTGTGGGAGCGAGCTTGCTCGCGATAGCGGTGTGTCAGCTTGCGTAATGATTGACTGGTACACCGCTATCGCGAGCAAGCTCGCTCCCACAGTAGATTTATGGGAAATTCAAAAACGGCGGCTTTTCTGTCAGCCTCTTTGGCCGGAATGAGCCCTGTGCCGCCCGTCCGGGCTGGTTAAGATGCCTTCATCCTTTTCCCCTGTTTTCGAGGTCGTCATGCGCTTTTCCGAGTTGATCGATGCCGTGCGCCGGCAGCCAGGCGCGGTGACCATCGCGCCAGAATGGGGCCAGGGCCGGGCCAGTTTTGGCGGGTTGGTGGCGGCGCTGCAATATGAGGCGATGCGTGCCCGAGTACCGGCGGATCGCCCGGTGCGTTCGCTGGCGATCACCTTCGTCGGCCCGGTCGAGCCCGACGTGCCGGTGAGTTTTGAAGTCGATGTGTTGCGTGAAGGCAAGGCGGTGAGCCAAGTGTTGGGGCGGGCGGTGCAGAACGGCCAGGTGGTGACCGTGGTGCAAGGCAGCTTTGGCGCTTCGCGCTCATCCGTGGTGGCGGTGCAGGCCGACCCCGCGCCGGATTTCAAAAGTGTGGAGCAATGCCAGGAACTGCCTTACGTCAAGGGCATGACCCCGGAATTCATGCGGCACCTGGCGATGCGTTGGAGCGTCGGCGGCTTGCCGTTCAGCGGCAATAAATCCCGAAGCATGGGCGGCTGGGTGCGCTTGCGCGGTGATGTGCAGGAGGAGCCGCTTAACGAAAGCCATATCCTGGCCTTGGTGGACGCCTGGCCGCCGGCGTTGCTGCCGCACCTCTCGCAAATGGCCCCCGGCAGTACGCTCACCTGGACCATCGAGTTCGTCCAGCCGTTGCTGGAGCTCACGACGCTGGACTGGTGCAAATACCTGGCTGAGATCGAGCATGCCCAGGACGGCTACGGCCATGTCGCCGCGAAGTTCTGGAGCGCCGATGGCCGCTTGATCGCCCTGAGCCGGCAGGCCGTAACGATCTTTGGTTAACGCTTTCCTCAGTTAAGGCTTGCGGTTGTGACGGTGGCGATCACGCCAGGCGCGCCACCAGCCACCACCGAGAAAGAACCGCGGAAAAGTCAGGAACTGCTCCACCAACAGGCGTGAGACCGCATCCTTGCGGTCGCTGAACGGTTCGGAGGCCTGGGCCTCCAGGCTGTGGCCGTGGCGCTGCAAACCCAGTGCCGCGAGTAGGCCGATGACACCGATGGCGACATCGCCCAGGCTCAAGCTGAATACCCCCGACACAATCAGCAGAAATGCGATGATGAACAGCGGCACGGCAATCAGGTGCAACACCAGGTTGGTGGGATGGCGATGATTGTCGGGGTAGGCGCGCCATTGCCAGGCCGGAAGGTTGGGGTGACGTTTGCCCATGATGCTATTCCTCGAACGAAACCGAATAACCCAAGGATAGGTCCGGGCGGGCGGTGCGGCGAATGGCGGTTGGCTATCGAAGCGATAGGTGGCCATACAGTTTTGCTGTTGTGGCAAGGAGCTGCTTTGTGGCAAGGAACCGCTGTTGTGGCGAGGGAGCTTGCTCCCGCTGGGCTCTGTAGGAGCTGGCGAAGCCTGCGATCTTTTGATCTTTTGATCTTTCGCTTGAGATTCAAGTGTCTGGGGAAAGATCGCAGCCTCGTTGCACTCGACAGCTCCTACGGGCGCCCCAGCGGGAGCAAGCTCCCTCGCCACAGAAGCCACAGGCAAGCCAGTTTCTACAGTTTCAGCTGTCCGATCGCCTTGCTCAACTCTCCCGCCAACGTTGCCAGTTCGTCACTGGTGGTGGCTGAATCCACGGTCTGGCGCACGGTGTTTTCGGTCACGTCGCGAATGCTCACCACCGCCCGGTTCATTTCTTCGGCAACGTGGCTTTGCTGCTCGGCCGCGACAGCAATCTGGGTATTGCTCTCGCGCATCTGTGCCACCGCTGCGGTGATCTGCGCCAACGCATCGCCGGCCTCGCGGGCCTGTTGTACGCAGTCATCGGCCTTGAGCGAACTCTCCTGCATGAAGTCCACCGCGTCCCGGGTTCCGGCTTGCAGGGCCGAGACCATGGTGGTGATTTCATCCGTGGACGTCTGGACCCGCTTGGCCAGATTGCGCACCTCGTCGGCCACCACGGCAAACCCCCTGCCCATTTCCCCAGCCCGCGCTGCTTCGATGGCCGCGTTCAGGGCCAGCAGATTGGTTTGTTCGGCGATGCTGTGGATCACATTGACCACGCCGTTGATCTTCTGGCTGTCTTCGGCCAAGCGTTGGATCATCTCGGCGGTCTGCTGCACGCCCGAAGACAACCCGGTGATCGACTGCTGCACCCGGCCAACCACTTCGTGGCCATTGCCGGCCAGGGTGTCGGCGGTTTTCGACAGGTCGCGGGTGGCGCCGGCGTGCTGGGCGATGTGATAAACCGTGGCGGACATTTCGTTGATCGCCGTGGCCGCCTGATCGGTTTCGCTTTGCTGGCCGAGCATGCCGTGGCGTACCTCGTTCATGCTCGACGCCAGGCGCGCCGCACCACTGTCCAACTGCCGGGCGGTGCTGGCAACGGTATCAACCACCCGTTGATAACCGGCTTGCATGGCATTGAATGCCGCCGCCATCTGGCCCACTTCATCCTTGCAGGCCAAGGGCACACGGGCGGACAAGTCGCCGGTTTTTTCCACGTGCAGCATCACATCCTTGAGCGTATTGAGCTGGCTGAGCAAAAAGCGGATCAACAGTTGCGACGCGCCCAACATCGCCAGCATCAACACGAACACCGCCACGGCGTATTGGCTGAAGCGTTCACCGAACACTTGGCTCAGGCTTGCACCATGGGCTAACACCGCGAGTTGCTGGCCGTCACCTCGACGAATCACCTGGGCACCCAGCAGCGGGTTGTCGCCCAACAGCGGCCCGGCATCGAATTCGACCCAGCCCTCGACCTGCACCAGCGAAGGCAACGGTTGCTCATTGAACATCGGGATCTGCCCGCGCTGGAATGCCAAAAGGTTGTTGGCTTTGGGCACGGGTTGTCCAGTAGGCCAGGCGTCGAGCACCTGTGCCTGGGCCCGTGCGTTCGCCTGGGCCGCGTGGTTGCGGGCTTGCTGTTCCAGGTGCACGGCGTAGAGCACCAGCAGCAACGTGGTGATAAAGGCGACTGCATTGACCGCCCAGAATTTGTATTTCAACGAGATATTGCTAAGCCAGGCACCCATGGAAGGTTTTCTCTGATAGCGGAAACAGCATTGGCAAGGTGCCATTATTGTGCCGCTGCTCAAGAGGCTGGGTTTTGATGTGGGTCAACAGGCAATGCGGATTCCGCGGTTTTGATGCGGGCCGACAGGCAACAAATTACCCTTGTGGGAGCGAGCTTGCTCGCGATAGCGGTGTGTCAGTCAGCCTGTATGCAAGCTGATCCGCCGCTATCGCGAGCAAGCTCGCTCCCACAGGGATGTGTAGACGTCAGGAAAGAGTGGGCAACCCAAAAAATGCCCGGGCGCAGGCGGTGCTGTGGTCGGCCAGGTCTTCCTGGGTTTCGCCCCTGTGCAAGGCCACTTCGCGCAGGACTTCCGTCAGGTAGGCCGGCTCGTTGCGCCCGTTCTTGGGTTTGGGCCGCAGCGTGCGGGGCAGCAGGTAGGGCGCGTCGCTTTCAAGCATCAGCCGACCGCGGGGTATTTCACGCACTAATGGGTGCAGGTGCGTGCCCCGGCGTTCGTCGCAAATCCAGCCCGTGATGCCGATGTGCAGGTCCAGGTCGAGGTAGCTGAACAGCGCCTTTTTTTCACCGGTGAAGCAATGCACCACGGCCGCCGGCAACTGATCGCGAAAATCCCGGAGGATGTCCAGCAAGCGCTGGTCGGCGTCGCGCTCATGGAGGAAGACCGGCAGTTGCAACTGGACTGCCAGGGCGAGGTGCTCCTCCAAGACTTTTTCCTGCTGGGGCCGAGGAGAGAAGTCCCGGTTGAAATCCAGCCCGCATTCGCCCACCGCACGCACGCGGCTGTGCATCAGCAGGTCCTTGAGGTGCCGGGCGCTGTCGGCGGTCCACTCGCTGGCGCTGTGGGGGTGAATGCCAGCGGTGGAAAACAGCCGCTGCCCGGTGTCGTCGAGCTGTTGGCACAGTTCCAGGGCCTGTTCGCTGCCCTCGAGGCTGGTGCCGGTCAGGACCAATTGGCAGACCGCGGATTCATAGGCGCGCTCAAGTACCGCCTGGTGTTTGTCGGCGAAACTGGGGTTGGTCAGGTTGACGCCGATATCGATGAGTTGCATGGTGCTACCTCGGCCCAAAGGCCGGAAAGCATATCAGAGCTGTAGATTTATAAGAAAAACCAAGAACTACAACGAGTTGAGGCTGTCTGTTAAGGCCGCGAGACACATTGGGTGGTATAAAAACCATCGCTGTGCCAGTCTTCCGCACTTTTTCGGCGTCTCAGGCGCTCTGTTTCTGTCGACTCAGCCTCGTTTTTCAAGGGAGGCGGTCGGCGGTATTCCTTCCGGAGAGTGGATGACACGTCCCCAGGTGTTGCTACTGTTGTGTTGTTCGCTGCTGTTGCCGATGCCGGCCGAAGCGCGGCTGCCTGGCCCGGTGCAGGCGGTGGCGCCGGGCACGGTGCGCGACTTGGCGCAGATCCGTAGCAGCCGAGTGTTGAAGGTGCTGGTCAATCAGAGTCGCAACAGCTCCGGTGAAGTCCAGGGCCAACCCATTGGCGTCGAATACCACCGGCTGCGCGCTTTCGAGCAATACCTCAATGGCCACGCCCTGGATGGCCAGGAAATCACCCTCAAGATCATCCCCAAGGCCAAGGACCAATTGCTCGGTGCCTTGCAGCGTGGGGAGGGCGACCTCGTCGCGCCGGGTGAGTTGCTTGAGCCCCAGGCCGGCCATGCCGTCAGTGCCAGCAATCCGATCCGTACCGACGTGCCTTTGCTGCTGGTGGGCATCAAGGGAGAGAAGCGCTACACGCGCGTGGAGCAACTGTCCGGCAAGACCCTGGCCCTGCCCAACGGCAGTGCGGCGGGGGACGCCGTGAGCCAGATCAACCAGAAACTGGCGCTGCTCAAGCTGCCGCCGGTGAAGATCGAATGGGTCGATCCCTCCCTGGCTGTGGAGGATGTCCTGGAGATGGTTCAGGGTGGGATTTTCCATTTGACCATCGTCGAGCAGCCCATCGCCGAGCGCTGGGGCAAGATCCTGCCCAAGCTGCGCTTCGACCGTCAGGTGCTGATTGGCAAGCCGGGTGACGAATACTGGTTCGTTCGCCGTGACGCCGCCATGCTGCGGGCGAGCATCGATCGATTCCTGGTGACCTACAAGGTGCCCTCTAATCAAGACGCGGCATTCCTGCGTATCTATCGGCGTTTGTACCAAGTCCACTATCCGTTGGCCAGGGCCAATCGCCAGCGCCTGGAAAAGCTGCGCCCGGTGCTGCAAAAACATGCCGACGCCCAGGGCATGGACTGGCTCAACCTGGCGGCCCTGGCCTTCAAGGAATCCGCCCTGCAACCCAACGCCCGCAGCGGCTCAGGCCCCACCGGCCTGATGCAGATCACCCCGGCGGCGGCCCAGCGGGTCGGGGTCGATAACATCCAGAACCTGGACGCCAATGTGCAAGCCGGCGCCAAATACCTGGCCCTCATCCGCCGCAAGTTCTTCGCCAGCCCCAAGCTCAACGAGCGCGAACGCATGGCCTTCGTCCTGGCGGCCTACAACATGGGCCCCGAGCGCGTCCAAGGTATGCGCGCCGAGGCTCGGCGGCGGGGACTGAACCCCAACCAATGGTTTTTCCAAGTCGAGCGCATCGCCATGGAGCAGGTGGGAATGGGCGCCGTCAGCTATGTTAATAGTGTGAATAAGTACTACCTGGCGTTTGATCGTGAACGGGAGTCCTTGGAACCGAAGGAGCAAAAGGTTGCATTGCGTAAATGATCGAATAAACTGATTGGTATCACGGATTATTTCCGCTTTTAACATGAATTTTATTGATTAATATAGCGGCCAACTCCCCACTACCCCAAGGAATGACCTTATGAGCACGTTCATCAACAAAGTTCTGTTCACCCGCGCCGGCTACGGCTTGACTGTGCTGCGCATCGTCGTCGGCGTCATCTTTGCCGCCCACGGTTCGCAGAAACTCTTCGGTCTGTTCGGTGGCTACGGCCTGGCAGGCACGGCGCAGTGGATGGAAAGCATCGGCCTGACCCCGGGCTATGTGATGGCGACACTGGCGGGCGGCACGGAGTTTTTTGCCGGCCTGGCGTTGATCATCGGTCTGCTGGCCCGTCCTGCGGCGTTGGGCCTGGCGTTTGTGTCGCTGGTGGCGATTTTCTCGGTGCACATTGGTAACGGCTTGTTCATGGCCAACAACGGTTATGAGTTTGCCCTGGCGTTGCTGGGAGGCAGTATTGCCGTGTTGATCGAAGGGGCGGGCAAGCTGTCGGTCGATCGTGCCATTGCGGGTTGATTGCTCGATTTGAATTCGAGGCCCGTCTTGTACGTAATGCTGTTCACTTAGGAAAAACGGCGCTTCTTCAGAAATGGGAAGCGTTTTTCCTGTGGGAGCGAGCCTGCTCGCGAAGGCAGTGCCTCAGTCGGCGAAGATGTTGGGTGTGCAGGCCTCATCGCGAGCAAGCTCGCTCCCACAGTGGTTCTGTGTCGGACATGAATTTTGTGTTCACTGGAGATCCAGTGTGGGAGCGAGCTTGCTCGCGATAGCGGAGGATCAGCCACATAAATGCCGGCATATGCCCCGCTCTTGCTCTTGCTCTTGCTCTTGCTCTTGCTCTTGCTCTTGCTCTTGCTCTTGCTCTTGCTCTTGCTCTTGCTTTGGATCTTGATCTTGATCTTGATCTTGATCTTGATCTTGATCTTGATCTTGATCTGGACGCCCCGTTAAACCACGATGGCCGAACGCAGGCATTGCGCAGTGGGCACCTCGGCATGGATGCCGAGGTAGCCGCGCTGGGCCATGGATGGCCCTTCGCGGCGGCCCACGGAGCAATGCCGGAGTGAGGGCACACCGAGCCTAGGCGAGGTGCCGAGTGGTGGGGCAAAGCGTTTTTGGTTACTTTTGGCGCTCTTCCAAAAGTGACCCGCTGTAAGAGCGGAACCATAAGCCGTCGTTACGCCAAAAACGGATATACACACCAACCCACGCCCCTCTGAACAGATAATCAGAACACAGCATTACCGTCTTGCACGGGTCTTTTTTATGGGAAGTGATTCTTGACACTGACCAGTCAGCTTCTCTAGGATGCCGCTCATGCGCCGATTTAAACAGCTACTTGCGGGGCGCCAGGTGACTCATCCAGTCGCCGATAGAAGCCAGAAAAACACGGCTTCGAAATACCGCTAAAGCGCTGGTTCGGTGTTGCCTCTCACCTGCCATGCAGACTTTTGAGGCAGAGACACGACACGATGAACGCACCCAGTCCCCTTGTACGTCTTGCGCCGATCACGGCGAACCTAGTGCAGCGCAACCCGAAAATCCTCCTGGGCGGCACCCACCAGCCAACACTCTTGCGTTACCTTGACGGCTGGCCACGTCGCAACCACGGGCCTGCTGCTTTCCTGATCCAATTCGTCGAAGACGGTGAGTCACTGGCACGTTTTGCCAATGACAGCTTCGACCTGGCTGTCATCCAATCCCCCAGCGCAGAAGATGCTCCTGAAATGATCCGGCAATTGACCCGTGTCGCACGGCAGGGCTTGATCACGCGCCGCTGAGTTGAGAGTCACGGATACGCGATGTCGACGATATAAACCCGTTTCTCGCCTGTGGGTGTCTGGACGCTGACCTCCGCGTCCAAGGCCTTGCCGATCAGTGCCCGGGCCAACGGCGAGTCAATGCTGATCAGGTTCTGTTTCAGATCCAGCTCGTCCGGACCAACAATGCGATAGCGTGATTCCTTGCCGTCCTCATCTTCGACCGTGACCCAGGCGCCGAAATAAACCTTGTTTGGATCGCTGGGTTTTTCACTGACCACTTTGAGCGCCTCGAGGCGCTTGGTGAGGAAGCGCACGCGACTGTCGATTTCCCGCAGCATTTTCTTGCCGTAGGTGTATTCGGCATTTTCCGAGCGATCGCCCTGGGCCGCAGCCTCGCTGACTGCCTGGGTCACCTGGGGACGGCGCACATGCCACAGCTCATGGAATTCGGCGCGCATCCGCGCTTCACCCTCGGGGGTGATCAGCGCAGTGCCGGCGGTGCGGGGTGGGCGATAACGGCTCATGGCAACTTCTTGTGATAGCGAAGCCGGGAGTCTATCAACCCTCGCGCAATACTGTCAGCGGGCTGGCGTTGAGCGCCCGACGGGTGCCAAACACCCCGGCCGCGCCAATCAACAAGGCCCCCAACAGCGGTAATACCAACAGCCATGGATGCGGGTGCCAGGGCAGGTCGAAGGCGTACCGGTAAAGCACCAGGCTCACCAGCTCCGAGCCCAGGGCCGCCAGCAGGCCGCTGACCGCCCCCAACAGGCCGAATTCGATGCGTCGGGCCTTGACCAGCAGGGGCCGTTCGGCGCCCAGTGCGCGCAACAACGCGCCTTGGCGAATCCGCTCGTCGAGGGTGGCCTGCAGGCCGGAGAACAGCACCGCCATCCCCGCTGCCAGCACGAACAACAGCACGTACTCCACGGCCAGGGTCACCTGGGCCAGGATGCTGCGCAGTTGTTCGAGCAGGGCTTCGACTTGCAGGATCGTCACCGCCGGGAAGGCCCGGGACAGGTCGACGATCTGTTGGTCGTGACCCGCCGCCAGGTAGAAGCTGGTGAGGTAGGTCGCCGGCAGGTCCTTCAATGTGCCGGGCTGGAAGATCATGAAGAAGTTGGGCTGGAAATTGTCCCAGTTGATTTGCCGCAGGCTGGTGACCTTCGCCTCACGGTTGACGCCCCCCACGCTGAAGACCAGGCGATCGCCCAGCTTGATCTTGAGGTTTTCGGCCACTTTGCCTTCCACCGAAACCCCCGGGACATCGTCCGGTGGCTGCTGCGGCCACCAGGTCCCGGCGGTGACGACGTTGTCCGCCGGCAGGTCCGCGGCCCAGGTCAGGCTCAGGTCGCGTTGCAGTGCCCGGTCCCCCGCCGAATCCTTGGTGACGAACTCCGTGGCCGGTTCGCCATTGATGCTGATCAGGCGCCCGGGTACCACGGGGTAGAGCGGGGCCGATTGCGCGGACAATTCCAGCAGCTTGTCGGTGAAGGCTTGCTTGTCGTTGGGCAGGATGTTGAGGGCGAAATAGTTCGGCGCATTCTTGGGCAACTGGTTTTGCCAGGTGTCCAGCAACTCGCCGCGCAGCAGCGCGATCAACGCCATCGACAACAGGATCAGGCCGAACGCCAGGGCCTGGCCGGCTGCCGCCAAGGGATGACGCAGCAATTGGCCGAGGCCCAGCCGCCAGGGCAGGGCGGCGCGGGCCAGCAGGCGACGCAGGCTCTGGAGCAACAGCAACAAGAGGCCGCCGAGGACCAGCGCGGCAATGACACCACCGCCCAACAGGGCGAAGGTCAGCACCAGGTCCAGGCTCAGGCGCCACATGATCAGGCCCAGGGCGCCCAGTGCGGCACCGTAGATCACCCAGGAGCTGGAGGGGATTGGCAGCATGTCCCGGCGCAGCACACGCAGCGGCGGCACTCGCCCCAGCGCAGCCAGTGGCGGCAAGGCGAACCCTGCCAACGCCACCAGCCCGGTACCGATACCAGCGATCGCCGGCAGCAGGCCGCCGGGCGGAACGGTGGTAGGCAGCAGGTCATGCAGCAGGGCGAACAGGCCCAATTGGGCGACCCAGCCGAGCAGGGCACCGCTGATGCTGGCGAGCAGGCCCAACACCGTCAATTGCAGGCTGAACAGCACCATGGTTTCCCGGCGGGACAGGCCCAGGCAGCGCAGCAGCGCGCTGGCGTCGAAGCGTCGGGTGGCGAAGCGGTTGGCCGAAAGCGCGACGGCCACACCGGACAGCAGCACCGCCACCAGGCTGGCCATGTTCAGGTAGCGCTCGGCCTTGCCCAGGGCGCCGCCGATCTGGCGGTTGCCGTCGCGGGCATCCTGCAGGCGCTGGTTGGGTTCAAGGCCAGGCTTGACCAGGTCGCGGTAGGTTTGCAGGGCCGGTGCCGGGCCGCGCCACAGGTCACGATAGCTGACACGGCTGCCCGGTTGCACCACGCCGGTGGCCTCCAGGTCCTTGAGGTTGATCAGTACCCGCGGGGTGAGGCTGTAGAAGTTGCCGGCGCGATCCGGTTCATAGGTCAGCACCCGGGCCAGGCGCAGGGTCTGGTTGCCGATGTCGATGCTGTCGCCGATCTTCAGGTCCAGTGCCGTCAGCAGCCGCGCCTCGACCCAGGCCTCGCCAGGGTTCGGACGTCCGCCGGTTTCTTCCGGCGCGAACGGGGCAGGGGTGCTTTTCAGCTCGCCGCGCAATGGGTAGCGGTCATCGGCCGCCTTGACGCTGGACAGCTGGATGCCATTGTCGGTGGCCACGACACTGGAGAACTCCACCACCCGGGCATGTTCCAGGCCCAATTCGGTGCCGCTGCGGATCTGCTCCGGGCGGGCCGGCGAGCTGCCTTCGAGCAGCAGGTCGGCACCGAGGAATTCGGTAGCGCGCATCATCATCGCGCCGTTGAGGCGGGCACCGAAGTAGCCGATGGCGGTGCTCGCCGCCACCGCCACCAACAGGGCGAAGAACAACACCCGCAACTCACCGGCGCGGGCATCGCGAAGCAATTGACGGACAGCGAGGCTGAACAGGCGCAACAGCGGCAGACGTGCCATCAAGGCTCCAGGGGGGCGACCATCTCGCCGGCTTCAAGTCGGATCAGGCGCCGGCAGCGATGGGCCAGGCGTTCATCATGGGTGACCAGCACCAAAGTCGTACCGCGTTCCTTGTTCAGTTCGAACAGCAGGTCGCTGATGCGCTCGCCAGTGTGGCTGTCGAGGTTGCCGGTGGGTTCGTCGGCAAACAGCACGTCGGGCTCGGCGGCAAAGGCGCGGGCAATCGCCACTCGTTGCTGTTCGCCACCGGAGAGCTGGCGCGGCGAATGGGTCAGGCGCTGGCCCAGGCCGACGCGCTGCAACAGTTGCGTGGCGCGTTCGCGGGCATCCTTGCGGCCGTCCAGCTCCAGCGGCAACATGACGTTTTCCAGTGCATTGAGGCTGTCGAGCAACTGGAATGACTGGAAGACGAAACCGACATGCTCGGCGCGGATCCGCGCCCGCTGGTCTTCATCCAGCGCGCTGAGGGCCTGCCCGGCGAGCGTGACCTCGCCGCTGCTGGGCAGGTCGAGGCCGGCCAGCAGGCCCAGGAGGGTGGATTTGCCGGAACCGGACGCGCCGACGATGGCCAGGCTGTCGCCCTTGTTCAGTTCCAGGCTGAGTTCATGCAGGATGGTCAGTTCACCTTCCGCGCTGGCGACCACTTTGCTAAGGTCCGTCGCGGTGAGAATGCTTGAGCCCATGGAGAATCCGATGCGTGTGTGGTTTTTGAGTGCCGGCCTGGCCTTGATGTGCATGGTCCAGAACGCAGCGGCGGGTACAGTCCTGATCGTTGGCGATAGTATCAGCGCGGCTTTCGGCCTGGATACCCGGCAGGGGTGGGTGTCGTTGCTCGAACAACGGCTCAAGGCCGAGGGTTTTGACGATAAAGTGGTCAATGCCTCCATCAGCGGCGACACCAGCGCCGGAGGCCAGGCGCGGCTGCCGGCGCTGCTTGCAGCCCATAAACCGGACCTGGTGATCCTGGAACTGGGCGGCAACGATGGCTTGCGTGGACAACCGCCAACACAATTGCAACAAAACCTTGCAGCGATGATCGACAGCGCCCGCGCCAGCGGTGCGAAGGTACTTTTGCTGGGTATGCAATTGCCGCCCAACTACGGACGGCGCTACACCGATGCCTTCGCTCGGGTCTACAGCACCCTGGCCGAGGAGAAGAACGTCCCGCTGGTGCCGTTTTTCCTCAAGGATGTCGGTGGCATCCCGACCATGATGCAGAGTGACGGATTGCACCCGTCCGTCGCGGCCCAGGGCAAGTTGCTGGAAAATGTCTGGCCGACGCTGAAACCGCTGCTTTGACGCTTTTCTACCGGCGGGCTTTCGGCTAATGTGGCGCCCCCGATTTGGAGCCCCCGATGCCGCGTCCCGCCTGGTCCCTGTTTGCCTACCAACTGATCGAGCCTGACGAGCAGTTGGACCTGTTCGCCTGCCAGGAAGTACGGGTGCACCTGGTGACCCGGCAGTTGGAACTCGGTGGCTCGGCCGACCGGACCCTCTGCGGCAGCCTGCTGCCGGCCCAGCCGCGCTGGTCGAGCGTGGACCGCAAGATTTTCCAGGATCATCGCCTGTGCTCGCTGTGCCGGGCGATCCTTGAATCCCAGAAGCGCGGCACCTCGCCGATCTGGCCGGAGCTGCGGTTCGAACTTTAATCCCCCTGTTCCAGTGTGGGAGCGAGCTTGCTCGCGATGGCGGCGGCACATTCAATATTAATGCAAGCAGACGTGCCGCTATCGCGAGCAAGCTCGCTCCCACAGGACTTCATTCCAGTTCCCGGACATGCTGCGCATCGGACGCCCCTGTAGCGCTCTCCCCGAAATAACAGGTGGCAGTGTACAATCGCCGTTTTCATACCCCAGTTCGATCTGCGAAGGATTTCCCGGATGTTGCCGCGCTTGCCTGCCGTCGCCCGCTGCCTGTCTCTTGCCGCCCTGTGTATGGCGGGCCCCGTTGCCGCCCTGGAGCTGCCCCTGCCACCGCCGGGTGAAGACATCATCGGCCAGGTGCAGGTCATCAAGGCCAAATACGAAGACACCTTCGCCGACCTGGGCACCGCCTATGACCTGGGCTACAGCGAGATGGTCGCTGCCAACCCGGGGGTTGATCCCTGGTTGCCGGGCACTGGTACCGAGATCGTGTTGCCCACTCGCTTCATCCTGCCGCCGGGCCCGCGCGAGGGCATCGTGATCAACCTGGCCGAGTACCGTCTCTACTATTTCCCCAAGGGGCGGAACGTGGTCTATACCTTCCCGCTGGGGATTGGCCGTGAGGGCTGGGGCTCGCCAATCGCCCACACCAGTATCATCGCCAAGACCCCGAACCCGACCTGGACTCCACCCGCGTCGATCAAGGCCGAACACGCCGCCGACGGCGACCCGTTGCCGAATGTCGTGCCTGCCGGCCCTGATAACCCGCTGGGTCCTTTCAAGTTCACCCTGGGCACCCCGGGCTACCTGATCCACGGTTCGAACAAGAAGTTCGGCATCGGCATGCGGACCAGTCACGGTTGCTTCCGGATGTTCAACAACAACGTACTGGAGATGGCCGGCATGGTGCCGGTGGGTACGTCGGTGCGGATCATCAACGACCCCTACAAGCTGGGCTTGAGCGGCGGCAAGGTGTACCTGGAAGCGCATACACCGTTGGACGACAAGGGCAACCCGTCGGTGGTGGACAAGCACACCGCCGTCATCAACGCGATGCTCAAGCGCGAAGACATCACCAGCAACCTGCGCATGAACTGGGACGTGGTACGGGACGTGGTAGCGGCCGAAGATGGCCTGCCAGTGGAAATCGCAGTTCCAAATACCTCGGCACCGATGGTTTCGAGCGCGCCGATCGACCTGCAGCAGTAAAAACCCGAAAGCAACCCGCCGACGTTTCGCGATGTCGGCGGGTTTTTTATCGCCTGGTAAAACACCAGTCAATAGCTCTTGAAGCCAAAAAAAAAGCCGACCCAAGAATGGGTCGGCTCGATAACAATCCCGAAGGACTATTACTTGCGGCTAGCTTTTTCCAGCATGCGCAGAGCACGCTCGTTAGCTTCGTCAGCAGTCTGTTGTGCTTTTTGAGCAGCAGCCAGAGCTTCATCAGCTTTACGGTAAGCTTCGTCTGCACGAGCCTGGGAGCGAGCTGCTGCGTCTTCGGTAGCGGTCAGACGTGCTTCGGTTTCTTTCGATGCGCTGCTGCAACCGGTAGCCAGAACTGCGGCCAGGGCCAGAGCAGAGAATTTCAGAACGTTGTTCATCGGTTTCCCCTTCAAGGACTTTCTATTAGTGACTGTCTCCCCAGACTGAGGAGTTAGCCGGCGTACATACTACCCATTACTTGTAGTAAGTAAACTGACGTAGCGCAAGAAGCAAAAAAATTGTAGGCGGTGATTCTTTTTCGAGCAACTTTTCTGGGGGTTGTTTAAAAAATATACAGACCAAAGCCCTTGCCCGGAGCGCGTCGACGAAAGAAAGTTCCGTGGCTGGGTGAACTCTCGCAGCCCTCGCTAACGTCGTTGTTTATTGATTCACCTACACTTTTGTACATTTTTTGTGCAGCGCTCCGGGCATCTTTATTGGTATTGGCGGTGACTTTAACTACGCGCGCTCGTCTCAAGACTCAACAACTGGCGATGTTCAGCTATTGCACCGTGACCGACTACAGCGCGACGATGGCGCTCAATCGATAAACCCGACCAGGTTCACCCCTTCGATGACAGCCGTGCCTTGAGCATTTGCGTCATTGGTGCCTACTATTCACGACGTGCTCGGGTTTGGGCGGATCGGTTTTGGCGCTCGGTGACCGGGAAGGCACGGGGTGGCGTAGAGGTTCCTTCGCCGGAAAAACATCGGTAAGGTAGGGGTCGGCATTCAGACCCGCGAGGAGTAGTGATGAGCGAGGCGGTTACCATCCACCATGACCAGGCTGGTCATCAGTTCGAGACCAATGTGGACGGTCATCGTGCCTATCTGACCTACATGGACCTGGGCAAGCAGACCCTGGACATCTATCGTACCTTCGTGCCCAACGCACTGCGCGGCAGGGGGATTGCAGCGAAGTTGACCGAAGAGGCGCTGAAGTACGCTGAAGAAATGGGCTACACGGTGATCCCGTCCTGCTCCTACGTGGAGCGCTACATGGAGCGTCACCAGCGGCACGCGGCGAAGCTCTGAGAAAACGGATTCCCAATAAAAAACGCCGGGCTGAGAAGCCCGGCGTTTTTTATTTCTGGTGGAGCAAAGGATCGCAGGCTTCGCCAGCTCCTACATACCGGCGTAGGAGCCGTGTAGGAGCTGTCGAGTGCAACGAGGCTGCGATCCTTTAGCCACGCTGCCGCTTAGGCAATACATCCTTGAGCTTGGCATGCATGCTGCGCAGGGTGTTCTCGGTCGCGCTCCAGTCGATGCAGGCATCGGTGATGGAGACGCCGTATTGCAAGTCGGCAAGGTCTTTCGGAATAGCCTGGCAGCCCCAGTTCAAATGGCTTTCGACCATCAGGCCGATAATCGACTGGTTGCCTTCCAGGATCTGGTTGGCCACGTTCTCCATCACCAGTGGTTGCAGCGCCGGGTCCTTGTTGGAGTTGGCGTGGCTGCAATCGACCATGATGTTCGGCTTGATCTTGGCTTTGTTCAGTGCCTGCTCGCACAGGGCAACGCTGACCGAATCGTAGTTCGGCTTGCCGTTGCCACCGCGCAGCACCACGTGACCGTAGGCGTTGCCCTTGGTGGTGACGATCGACACGCCACCTTCCTGGTTGATGCCCAGGAAACGATGCGGGCTGGAAACCGATTGCAAGGCGTTGATCGCCACGGTGAGGCCACCGTCGGTGCCGTTCTTGAAGCCTACCGCCGACGACAGGCCGGAGGCCATTTCGCGGTGGGTCTGGGATTCGGTGGTGCGCGCGCCGATGGCCGACCAGCTGATCAAGTCCTGCAGGTACTGCGGCGAGATCGGGTCGAGGGCTTCGGTGGCGGTGGGCAGGCCCATTTCCGCCAGGTCCAGCAGCAATTGGCGACCGATGTGCAGGCCGTCCTGGATCTTGAAGGAGTCATCCAGGTACGGGTCGTTGATCAGGCCTTTCCAGCCGACGGTGGTTCGAGGCTTCTCGAAATACACGCGCATGACCAGGTACAAGGTGTCGGACACTTCCGCGGCCAGCACCTTCAGGCGCTCGGCGTATTCGTGGGCGGCCTTGATGTCGTGGATCGAGCAGGGGCCGATGACCACGAACAGGCGATGGTCGGTGCCGTCCAGGATGTTGCGAATGACTTCCCGGCCCTTGGTCACGGTGCGCAGGGCAGCGTCGCTCAGGGGGATATCGCGCTTGAGCTGGTCAGGCGTGATGAGGGTCTCGTTGGAGGCGACGTTAAGGTCATTGATCGGTAAATCAGCCATCGTGTTACTCGTCAGGTCACGGGTGCCGGCCGCCAGCGATCCCCGCGCGGCGGTGCACAGCGGATTTTAAGCGCGTCGGGGAGCCGAACCTTATCGCGTTACGAGGCTGCTCGACAATGGGCTGGGCCCGGTTTAATTGCGCCGGGCGCCAATCGGCCCTGCGCCGGAAAGTGCCGTCGCCACGGGGAGCTGGTCCTGTGTAATGATGTGCACAGGCTTTTTACCAGGGGAGTTGCGACGATGCAGGCAGGCGCTAAACCACGGATCGGAATGATCGGCACCGGGGCGATTGGCGGGTTCTACGGGGTGATGCTGGCGCGTGCCGGTTTTGACGTGCACTTCCTGTTGCGCAGCGAATTTGCCGCCGTGGCCGAAGCCGGTTTGCGGATCGACAGCGCGGTCCACGGTGCGCTGGCCCTCCACCCGGTCCAGGCCTATCCCTCGGCAGCCGACATGCCGCCCTGCGACTGGCTACTGGTCGGCGCCAAGACCACCAGCAATGCCGACCTGGCCCCGGCCATTGCCCAGGCGGCCGCTGATGGGGCCAAAGTCCTGCTGCTGCAGAACGGCCTCGATGTCGAGGACGATCTTCGGCCGTTGCTGCCCGATTCGTTGCACCTGCTGGGTGGCCTGTGCCTGATCTGCGTGCATCGCGTCGGCCCTGGCGTCGTCGCCCACCAGGCACTTGGCGCGGTCAACGTCGGTTATCACAGCGGCCCTTGTGTCGATCAGGCGCAACGCATGGCGATCGTCGAAGAAGCGACGACGATGTTCCGCAGCGCCGGTATCGAGGCCCAGGCCATGCCTGGCCTGCAACAGGCCCGCTGGCAGAAACTGGTGTGGAATGTGCCGTACAACGGCCTTTCGGTTCTGCTGGGCGCCAGTACCACGCCGTTGATGGCCAACGACCATAGCCGCGAATTGATCCAGGCACTGATGGGGGAGGTGGTTCGCGGTGCCCAAGCCTGCGGGCATCAGATCGCGCCGGGTTATGCCGAGTACCTGTTCGCGATGACCGAGAAGATGCCCGACTATTGGCCGAGCATGTACCACGATTATTCCCACAAGCGTGCGCTGGAACTGGACGCGATCTATGGCCGGCCATTGGCGGCGGCGAAAGCGGCAGGGTGTGAGCTGCCGAAAATCGAAGCCTTGTATCAGGCGTTGGCCTTCATGGATCGGAACAACCGCTGAGCGGGCGAAAGGGGGAGCGGCATGGCAAACAACATCGACGACAAATTGGTGCTGGCGATTTCGTCGCGGGCGCTGTTCGACCTGAGGGAAAGCCACAAGGTGTACCTGGCGAGTGGCGTCGAGGCCTATCGGCAATATCAGATCGAGCATGAAGACGAAGTCCTGGCTCCTGGCGACGCGTTCGCCCTCGTGCAGAAACTGCTGGACCTCAACGAGCACCTGGGGCGTGCCCGGGTCGAGGTGATCCTGGTCTCGCGCAACAGTGCCGACACCGGCCTTCGGGTGTTCAACTCGATTCATCACTATGGGCTGGCGATTTCACGCGCGGCCTTCGTCGGCGGCCGTAGCCCTTACCCGTACCTCAAGGCTTTCGGCTGCGATCTGTTTCTGTCCACTCACGCTGAAGACGTGCGCAGCGCCCTGGACGCCGGCTTTGCCGCGGCGACCATCCTGTCGGGTGGGGCCAGTCGCGCCGCCAGCGGGGAATTGCGCATAGCCTTCGACGGCGATGCCGTGCTGTTTTCCGATGAGTCGGAGCGTGTCTATCAGACCGGTGGTCTGGAAGCATTCCAGGCCAGCGAGCGACAGGCCGCCCGCGAGCCACTGCGGGGCGGGCCGTTCAAGGGCTTCCTGGCGGCACTCAATGCGCTGCAACGCGAGTTTCCCGAGGACGCCTGCCCCATCCGCACGGCGCTGGTGACGGCCCGTTCGGCACCGGCCCACGAGCGGGTCATCCGGACGTTGCGTGAATGGGACATCCGTCTGGATGAGTCGTTGTTTCTCGGCGGCCTGACCAAATCGGCCTTTCTGGAGGCCTTCGCCGCCGATGTGTTTTTCGATGACCAGACAGGCCATTGCGAACTGGCTCGGGAGGTGGTCGCCACCGGTCACGTGCCCCATGGCATCAGTAACGAAATAAAGCCCTGACGACCTCGGGGCCGGGACGTCAGGCCGCACGTCGCAGTCTCCAAGGCGCTGCTAAGCTGAATCAATCTCCGCCATTCTGGCACTCGAGGAGGTCACATGATTCGTTCGATGCTGTACGCCACAGACCTGGGTCTCTACGCCCCTTATGTGATGCAGCATGCCTTGGCGCTGGCACGGACGTTTGAAGCCGAGTTGTATGTGGTGCATGCGGTAGAACCGATGGGGCTGTTCGCCGAATCGGTGTTGCAAAGCTATCTCGACGAGCACGCGCTGAACGAATTCCATCGCCAAGGTCTGAGTACGGTGATGGCCAATATCGAACAGCGGGTGCTCGACAATTTCCGCGAGGAGTTGGGGGACGGGCAACAGGACTTGAAACTGATCAAATCGGTCAGGGTGTACCAGGGCGATCCTTCCCAGGTCATCCTGGAGCAGGCTGCGAAACTCTCCGTGGATTTGTTGATCGTGGGCAGTCATTGCCAAGGAGCGAGCGGTGAAACCCCCTTGGGCAGGACCGCTGCGCGGGTATTGCAGTTATCCCGGGTGCCGGTCTACCTGGTCCCCCTGGTGCAGCGCCGACGCCAGGGCGAGGCCTGAGGCTAAATGATGGCGTTTTATAAAAAGTTCTAGATTTATTGTCGTGACCTTCCATATAGTTATATACCGTCGCTGATGCCCGTGGCGTCCAACTGCTTTGAGGGATACATATGAAGCTTCAACAACTGCGCTACATCTGGGAAGTGGCGCACCACGACCTCAACGTTTCCGCTACTGCCCAAAGCCTCTACACGTCGCAACCCGGCATCAGCAAGCAGATCCGCCTGTTGGAAGATGAACTGGGCGTCGAAGTCTTCGCCCGCAGCGGCAAGCACTTGACCCGCGTGACCCCGGCGGGTGAGCGCATCATCACCACGGCAGGCGAGATCCTGCGCAAGGTCGAGAGCATCAAGCAGATCGCCCAGGAATTCTCCAACGAGAAAAAAGGCACCCTCTCGATCGCCACCACCCACACCCAGGCTCGTTATGCGCTGCCGCCGGTGATCAGCAATTTCATCAAGCAATACCCCGACGTGGCGCTGCACATGCACCAGGGGTCGCCGATGCAGATCGCCGAGATGGCGGCCGACGGCACGGTGGATTTCGCCATTGCCACCGAGGCCCTGGAGTTGTTCGGTGACCTGGTGATGATGCCGTGCTACCGCTGGAACCGCTGCGTGGTCGTGCCCCAGGGCCATCCGTTGACCAAGCTGCCGAAGCTCACCCTCGAAGCCCTGGCCGAATACCCGATCGTGACCTATGTATTCGGTTTCACCGGTCGTTCCAAACTCGACGAAGCCTTCAGCCACCGTGGCCTGACGCCAAAAGTGGTGTTCACCGCCGCCGACGCCGACGTGATCAAGACTTACGTTCGCCTGGGCCTGGGCGTGGGCATCGTCGCGAAGATGGCCGTCGATACCAAGCTCGACAGTGACCTGGTAGTACTGGACGCCAGCGAGTTGTTCGAATCCAGCGTGACCAAGATCGGTTTCCGTCGTGGCACGTTCCTGCGGGGTTTCATGTGCGATTTCATCGAGAAATTCGCGCCGCACCTGACCCGTGAAGTCATGGCCAAGGCCATCCAGTGCCACAACAAGCAGGAACTCGAAGAGTTGTTCGACGGTGTCGAGCTGCCGGTGCACTAAGGCCCTTCTAGATCGCCTCGGTGACAGCGAACTGTTGCCGGGCGCCCGCGACGACGATCTCCACTTCATCTCCTTCGGTCTTTCCCAGCAGGCCTCGGCCCAGCGGTGAGCGAGGGGTGATGACGGTGATCGGCTGGCCCACCAGCGAAACCTTCAAGCCTGCCGCATCGGGCCCCAGGAAGAGCCATTGCTGGCGACCGTCCTCATCTTCCAGGCCGATCAACGTGCCGACCTGAATGCCGCGCTCCTCGTCATAGGGCCTCAACGCCAGGTTCTGGCAGAGGGTTAGGGCCTGGCGGATTTCTTCCACGCGCCTGGCTTGTCCGGCGGCGAGGTAGGACGCCTCGAGGCCCAGGGTGTCGTATTTGTTCTCGGCGATGTTTTCTTCGTGGGTCGCGGTTTCGTAGGCGGTTTGCGCAGCGCGTTCGGCGATGTCCAGATCAATCTTGAGCTTGTCGAGGATCAACTGGTGGACGGTCTGTTTGTTCATATCATTCGCAGAATTGCAGGACATTGGCGCGGCTTTTTTCACTGGGAGCATTCTGGTCCTGCTGCAACCAGAACTGACACTTGGGGTTGGACAGGTTGCGCGGATTGCTCCTGGCCTGATCGAGCGCCTGGCGCTGCTCGTTCCTTTGCAGGTTCTGCTGGTACTGCTCGAACATGGGGGCGGGCGGTTCCGGGGCCGGCTGCAGCGCCGGCGGTTGCGCCAATTGATGGACGGCGGCGGCCACGGGCGCCAGTTGTTCGTCGAACAGGAACTTTGACAGCAGCCAGCCGGTCAGGACGATGGCGAGAAACCCCAACCATAGGCCCAAGGCAATACTAACAGTCAATTTCAAAGCGCTGAGACGTGGGGCTGGAGAGTGATCGGGCATGGCTGCTTCCTGGCAGGGGCATGGGCAGGCGGTGATTGTCGCATGAAGATTAATCGCCGTCGGCTCTTCTGCGCGATCGGTTTATTCGGGACAATCAGGCCTTTGTCACAGGGAGTCGAGAATGGCTGTGCGCTGGGATATTTTTTGCACCGTCGTCGATAACTATGGCGACATCGGTGTCACTTGGCGCCTGGCTCGGCAATTGGTGGCCGAGCACCAATGTGCGGTGCGGCTCTGGGTTGACGATCTACGCGCCTTCGAGCGGCTGTGTCCGGAAATCGATATCACCCTGTCCGAGCAATGGCAGCAGGGCGTACAGGTGCGCCACTGGCCTGCGGACTGGCCGGCTACCGAGGCCGCCGAGGTGGTGATCGCCGCTTTTGCCTGCCAGTTGCCGAGTGCCTACATGGAGGCGATGGCCGAGCGCCCGACCGCGCCCTTGTGGATGAACCTCGATTATCTGAGCGCCGAGGACTGGGTGATCGGTTGCCACGGCTTGCCGTCGGTCAAATACAAGCACGTGCAGAAATACTTCTTTTTTCCAGGCTTTCGGGAGGGAACCGGTGGCTTGCTGCGTGAGGCCGGTTTGCTGGAGCGTCGTCGGCAATTCCAGCAGGATGCCGAGGCTCAACGTATTTTCCTCCAGGGATTGGGCGTCGAGCGGGCGCCGGAGACTTGCCTGGTCTCGCTGTTTGCCTATGAAAACGCAGGTTTGGCGAGCTGGTTTGACGCAATGGCAACCGATGCCCAGGCGTTCCATGTGCTGGTTCCCGAAGGGCGGGTGTTGGGCGATGTCGAGCGTTGGCTCGGTGTCCAAGGCCTGAAGGCCGGTGCGCTGCATCGACGCGGCGCGCTGACGGTGCAGGTGCTGCCGTTCGTCCGCCAGGACCAGTACGACCATTTGTTGTGGTGCTGTGATTTCAATGCCGTGCGCGGCGAAGACTCCTTCGTGCGCGCCCAATGGGCCGGCCGGCCGCTGCTGTGGCATATCTACCAGCAGGAAGAGGACGTCCACCTGGAAAAGCTCGAGGCGTTTCTCACCCTCTACAATCAGGGGCTTTCGCCTGCCGCGCAAAAAGCGACCAGTGGTCTGTGGCGGGCCTGGAATGCCGGCCAGGACATGGCCGAACATTGGAAAGCCAGCCGTGAACAGCAGCCGGAACTGCTCGAACACGCCCAGGCGTGGTGTCTGGAACAGGCCTCGCGACCCGATCTTGCCGCAGCGCTGGTGAAGTTTTATGTAAATTGGATATGATACGCGGCCTAGATTTTTGTAAATCCCATCCAAATTCGGATATTCGCAATGAAAACTGGTAAAGAACTGAAACCCGGGACCGTGATCCGTCTCGAAAACGATCCTTGGCTGGTTCAGAAAGCTGAGTTCACCAAGTCGGGTCGTAACAGCGCGATCATGAAGACCAAGCTGAAGAACCTGCTGACCGGTTACAAGACCGAGATCGTCTACAGCGCCGACGACAAACTGGACGACGTGATCCTCGACCGCAAGGAAGCGACCCTGTCCTTCATCAGCGGCGACACCTACACGTTCATGGATACCACTGACTACACCATGTACGAGCTGAACGCCGAAGACATCGAAAGCGTTCTGCCGTTCATCGAAGAAGGCATGACCGACGTCTGCGAAGCCGTGTTCTTCGAAGAGCGCCTGGTTTCCGTAGAGCTGCCGACCACCATCGTGCGTCAGGTTGACTACACCGAAGGCTCCGCTCGCGGTGACACGTCCGGCAAGGTGATGAAGCCTGCCAAACTGAAGAACGGCACCGAGCTGTCGGTTGCTGACTTCATCGAAATCGGCGACATGATCGAGATCGATACCCGCGAAGGCGGTTCCTACAAAGGCCGCGCTAAATAAGCGAAGCCTTCTGTATAAAAAAGCCCGACCATTGAGTCGGGCTTTTTTATATCTTTATTTCGACCCGGCCCCTGTGGCGAGGGAGCTTGCTCCCGCTGGGCTGCGTAGCAGCCCCAACCCAGGCAACTCGGTCATTCAGTCATACCGCATTGACCCGATGACGACTGCTGCGCAGCCGAGCGGGAGCAAGCTCCCTCGCCACAAAAGCTTCGGCGTGCAGTCACTTCAGCTTCGGCGTGCAATTACTTCAAGTGCTGCTTGAGCTCTTCGGACACCTGCAACATCGCCGAACGCACCGCCGGCACCTGGCTGACCACGTTGAGCAAGCCATAGTCGTGGATCATGCCGTTGTACCGTACAGCTGTGACCGGGACACCGGCCGCGTCCAGCTTGCGAGCGTACGCTTCACCTTCGTCGCGCAACACGTCAGCCTCGGCGGTCTGTACCAGCGCGGGCGGCAGGCCCTTGAGTTGCGCGGTGGTTGCCCGCAATGGCGAGGCATAGATCTCGCCGCGTTGCCCGGCATCGGTGGTGTAGTTGTCCCAGAACCACTTCATCATGTTTTTGCTGAGGAAGTGTCCTTCGGCGAATTGGTTGTAGGACGCCGTCTCGAAGCTGGCGTCGGTCACCGGCCACAGCAATGCCTGGAAGCGGATCGCCGGTGTGCCTTTGTCCTTCGCCATCAAGGCTACGACCGCCGCCATGTTGCCGCCGACGCTGTTGCCCACCACGGCCAGGCGCTTGCCATCGACATTGATTTGCTTGCCATGCTCGGCGACCCACTTCGTCGCCGCATAGGCCTGGTTGATCGCCACTGGATAATGCGCCTCGGGTGAGGGCGTGTAGTTGACGAATACCGCGACAGCACCCGAACCCGCCACCAGATCCCGAACCAGTCGTTCATGGGTCGGGAAGTCGCCCAATACCCAGCCACCACCGTGGAAGAACATGAACACGGGCAACTCACCCTTGACCCCGGCTGGGCGAACGATGGTCAGGCTGATCGGCTGGCCATCGACCTGGATGGTCTTCTCGCTGACATCGGCCTTGGGCAAGGTCAGTTTGACTCCCGCCTGGGCACCCACCAATACGGCGCGGGCGTCCTTGGGCGACAGTTGCTCCAAGGGCTTGCCGGTGCCGGCATTCAGAGCGTCGAGAAACGCCTGGGTGTTGTGTTCGACGATGCCGTCGGCGAAGGCGCTGCTGACGCTGAGGGCGAGAAGAGTACCGGTCAAGACTTTGCTGAGCGTGTTCATGTGTATCTCCTTAAGTTCGGGTCCAGGGGGCTATGGTCAGACGGCGACATGCAGGCGCACATCGACGTTGCCGCGGGTGGCGTTGGAGTACGGGCAGACTTGGTGAGCCGCGTCCACCAGGCTTTGTGCGTCGGCTTGGTCCAGGCCCGGCAGGCTGATGTGCAGGTCGATGTCGAGGCCGAAACCGCCGGGGATCTGGCCAATACCGACATGGGCGGTGATCGAGGCGTCGTCCGGGATCTTGCGTTTGCTTTGGCCAGCCACGAATTTCAAGGCGCCGATGAAGCAGGCCGAATAGCCGGCGGCGAACAGCTGCTCAGGGTTGGTAGCCGCACCGCCTGCACCGCCGAGCTCCTTGGGTGTGGCGAGTTTGACGTCGAGGATGTTGTCGCTGGAGATCGCACGACCGTCACGGCCGCCAGTGGAAGTTGCGATTGCGGTGTAGAGAGTTTGCATGATGATCGCCTCGTTTCTGGGTAGGTATTTGCGCTAAATGTTTGCGCGCTAAGTAGGTGTGGAGATAATGTATAACGCTAATATTTTGTGCGCAAGATAAATTTTCGAGGCGAGATGGAATTGGCGATCTGAAAAAGTCTGAAAGCCTTTAGCTAGAGCGATTATTGAGCGTAAAAATTTTTTGAGGAGGGCAGGGTAGACAGGGCTGCCGCTATCGCGAGCAAGCTTGCTCCCACACTGGATCTGCGGTGAACACAAAATTCATGTCCGACACAAAACCCCTGTGGGAGCTTGCTCGCGATAGCGGTGGATCCGCACAGAGGATGTTGGATATGCCGCCGCTTTCGCGAGCAGGCTCGCTCCCACATTGGATCTGCGGTGAACACAAAATTCATGTCCGACACAAAACCCCTGTGGGAGCGAGCTTGCTCGCGATAGCGGTGGATCTGAACAGCGGATGTTGAATGTGCCGCCGCTTTCGCGAGCAAGCTCGCTCCCACAGGGGGTTAGCGGTGTTTTTAGAGGCTGTCTTGCAAATGCCCGCGCAGCGCCTGCAGGTCAAGCTGTAGCTTCTTCAGCTGCTCCAGGGTCTGGCCGCTGGCGGCGAGGATGCATTGGGGGATGTCGAGGGCTTTTTCCCGCAGGGCACGGCCCTGTTCGGTGAGTTCGACAATCACCACGCGTTCGTCCTCACGGCTGCGGGTGCGGCTCAACAGGCCTTCGGCCTCCAGGCGCTTGAGCAATGGCGTCAACGAGCCGGGGTCGGTCAGCAAGCGTGTGCTGATTTCACCGACGGTCAATCCGTCCTTTTCCCACAGCACCATCATCGCCAAGTATTGCGGGTAGGTCAGGCCCAAGGCCTGTAGCAGCGGTTTATAGACTTTGGTCATCAGCAGTGACGTGGAGTGCAGGGCGAAGCAGACCTGGTTGTCGAGCAGCAGGGCTTCGCAGGCTTCGGGGGTGTCGCGCAGGGTGTTCATGGCCAAACCTTCAAATCAGTGATCGTTATGAATCTAGCGGGCAAATCTTTAATGCGCCAGATAATTCTGACGACCTGATCAGATGTCCCGTTTCCCCGCTGCCGCCGACTGCGTAGGATATGCGCCCTAAGGAAAGGGGAATCGTCTTGTTCGAATTTGTGCAGTTTTTGCTGTTTGGTGCCGTTTTGGGCACCTTGGGAGGATTGTTCGGGATCGGTGGCGGCCTGATTGCCATTCCGGTACTGGGCGTCTGGTTCGGCCTCGACCAGCAACTGGCCCAAGGTACGGCGCTGGTCATGGTGGTGCCCAACGTCATGCTTGCGTTGTGGCGCTATCACCAGCGCAATCGCATCGAGTTGCGCCATGTCCTGCCGTTGGCTTCCATGGGTTTCTGCTTTGCCTGGCTCGGCTCGATCTGGGCCGTGGGGATCGACGCGGACCGCATGCGGATCGGTTTCGTAGCGTTCCTCATCGCGCTGGCTCTCTACAATCTGGTCCGCATGTTCGCCGCCACTGCACCGGCATCGGCGCAGATGCGTCATGGCTGGCCATGGCTCGCCGTGCTGGGGGCCGCATCCGGCACCATGGGCGGTCTGTTCGGTGTCGGTGGGGCCGTGGTCGCCACGCCGATCCTGACCAGCATTTTTGGCACCACCCAGGTGGTTGCCCAAGGCTTGTCCCTGGCGCTGGCCTTGCCCAGTACTGGCGTGACCCTCGCCACGTATGCGTTTCACCACGAAGTGGACTGGAGCATCGGCCTGCCGCTGGCCATCGGTGGCCTGCTGAGCATCAGTTGGGGAGTGAAAGTCGCCCACGCGCTGCCGGAGCGGCTGTTGCGCGGGCTGTTCTGCGGTTTCCTGGTGCTGTGCGCGGTGCTGCTCGCCTTTAAAGTTTGAAACCTTCGACGATGTGTTCGGCCAGGCACTCGGTGATCGGCGACGGGTTGTGCAGGTTGCGGATCAACATGATGCTGGCCTCGGGCAGTTCCGGCAGGTCTTCGGCCTCGCCGAGTACGCGCATGTCCGGGGTCAGCAGGCTTTCCAGCTGCGCCGTGATTGCCAGGCCGGCCCCCACCACCGCCATGAGCGCCGACAGGCTCGAGCTGTTGTACGCCACGCGATAATCGCGGCCCATGGCATCCAATGCGTTGCACGCCCATTGCCGGCAGAAACAATCGCTGTTGAACATCGCCAGCGGCAGCGGTGTTTGTTCGTGGACGTTGAAACAGGCGGCTTCGGCCCAGACAAAGCGCTCCTTGCGTAGCAACTGGCCGATCTCGTCCCCCGGTTTACGGGTGACGATGGACAGGTCCAGGTCCTGGCGCAGCAGTAACTGCTTGGACGATTCGCAGTGCACTTCGATTTCGATCAAAGGGTAGAACTGGGCGAAGCGTTGCAGGATGCCTGGCAGGAAGCGCATCACGTAATCGTCCGGCGTGCCGATGCGCACCGTACCGACCATGTGCGGTTCGCGCAGGGTATTGAACACCTCGCTGTGCAGCTTGAGGATCCGCCGGGCATAACCCAGCAGCACCTGGCCTTCGGCGGTGAGCTTGACCTGGCGCCCGTCACGCTCGAACAGTCGTCGCTGCAACACGTCTTCTTCCAGCCGCTTCATCTGCATGCTCACGGCAGACTGAGTGCGATTGACCAATTCCCCGGCCCGGGTGAAACCGCCCTGGTCGGCGATGGCGACAAAGGTGCGCAGCACTTCCGTATCGATGCTCGGGTAACTCGACAATTGATCAATCTCCGAGATGTATTGCATAAGAAACATTCGTTGGATTGATCTTAGCGTTAGCGCGAGACTTGAGCCATCCCCAACGGAGGACATCACGATGAAAGGTCAAAAAGGTTATCTACTGATAGACAAACTCTCCCACGGCTTCTCGGTCAGTGCTCTGCTGCATAAGGTTAGTCGCTGGTACGAATTGCACCACGAACGTGAGTTGCTGGCCGGCATGAGCGACGAGGCGCTCAAGGACATTGGCGTGAGTCGTGCCGATGTAGAGCAGGAAGTGGTTCGGCCATTCTGGGATGACCCAATGCACAAATGAGCCATCCTTTCCTACACAAACCCCTTATTGGTGAGGTAGGTTGCGAGCAGACAAGGAGATCTACATGCCCGCGACTGTGTCCTTTACCCTCAAACAGGCCCGGCGTCTGGCGTTGGCCGCCCAAGGATTCGATGGGCGGTCGTCGCCAGCTTCGGTGCAACCCTCGCGCCTCAACCGCCTGATCGAACGCCTCGGCGTCCTGCAGATCGACTCCGTCAATGCGTTGGTGCGCTCGCATTACCTCCCGCTGTTTTCTCGCCTCGGTCACTACAATCGCGATTTGCTCGATCAAGCTGCCTGGAGCCAGGGCCGACGTCGCACGCTGTTCGAATACTGGGGCCATGAGGCCTCGCTATTGCCGATGTCGATGTATCCGCTGATGCGCTGGCGCATGAATCGGGCGTCGGGTGGCGAAGGGATCTACCAGCAATTGGCGCGTTTCGGCCAGGAACGCCAGGATGTCATCCGCCGCGTCCTGGCGGCGGTCCAGGAGCAGGGCGCTCTTGGCGCAGGCAGTCTGTCCACACGCCAGGAAAAGGCCGGGCCGTGGTGGGACTGGAGCGCTGAGAAGCATGCGTTGGAATGGTTGTTCGCGGCAGGCGAAGTCACGGTAGCCGGGCGGCGTGGGTTCGAGCGGCTCTATGACTTACCCGAACGGGTATTGCCGGCTTCGATCCTGCAGCAACCGCTGCCGGACGAAGCCCAGGCCCAGCGCGCCTTGCTGGTACATGCCGCCGAAGCCCTGGGCATCGCGACCGAGAAAGACTTGCGCGACTACTTTCGCCTCGACCCGGCCGACAGTCGCGGGCGCCTGGCCGAGTTGGAGGAGGCTGGGGAACTGCTGCGCTGCCAGGTGCAAGGCTGGAAGCAACCGGCCTGGTGCCGACCCGCGGTGAAAATCCCTCGCAAAGTTGCCGCCAGTGCCTTGCTGTCGCCGTTCGATTCGCTGGTCTGGGAGCGCGGTCGTACCGAGCGGTTGTTCGACTTTCGCTATCGGTTGGAGATCTACACACCGGTGCAAAAGCGGGTGTATGGCTATTACGTCCTGCCATTTCTGCACAACGAACGAATTGCCGCCCGGGTCGATCTGCGGGCGGAGCGGGCCTTGGGACAGTTGGCGGTGCATGCCGTGCACGAGGAGGCGCCGGGGCTGGACGAGGAGGGGATGCAGGCTCTTGCACTGAGCCTGTGGCGCATGGCCCGGTGGTTGGGGCTGGAGCGGGTTCAGCTCAATTGCCGGCGAGAGGGTGGGGTGCGGTTGGCGGTGGCATTGGCACAGATTGATGGTGACTGAGCGGGCGTCATCGCGAGCAAGCTCGCTCCCACAAGGGATCTCGGGTGACCACAAGTCTTGTGTTCACCGCCGATCCCATGTGGGAGCGAGCTTGCTCGCGATAGCAGTCTAACCGCCGAAGAAGAACCTAGCGCCGAACCTGTTTCAACGTCTCGGCAATCAAAAACGCCAGTTCCAGCGACTGATCGGCATTCATCCGCGGGTCGCAGTGGGTGTGGTAGCGGTCTGACAGCCCGTCTTCGGTAATCGGCCGCGCGCCGCCGATGCATTCGGTGACGTTTTGCCCGGTCATTTCGATGTGAATCCCGCCGGCGTAGGTGCCTTCGGCTTCGTGGACCTGGAAGAACTGCTTCACTTCACCGAGGATCTGCGCGAAGTCCCGGGTCTTGTAGCCACTGCTGGCCTTGATGGTATTGCCGTGCATCGGGTCGGAGCTCCACAGCACCTGCTTGCCTTCACGCTGCACGGCGCGCAACAGTGGCGGCAAGTGTTCGCCGACCTTGTTGGCGCCCATCCGGGCGATCAGGTTCAGCCGGCCGGGGTCGTTGTCCGGATTGAGCACGTCAATCAGGCGGATCAGGTCGTCCGGGTCCATGCTCGGGCCGACCTTGACCCCGATCGGATTGTTCACCCCGCGCAGGAATTCGACATGGGCGCCGTCCAACTGACGGGTACGGTCGCCGATCCACAGCATGTGGGCGGAGCAGTCGTAATAATCGTTGGTCAGGCTGTCACGGCGCACGAAGGCTTCTTCGTAGTTGAGCAGCAGTGCTTCGTGGGCGGTGAAGAAACTGGTTTCGCGCAGTTGCGGCGAGCTGTCCATGCCGCAGGCACGCATGAATGCCAGGGTTTCGTCGATGCGGTCGGCCAAGTGGCTGTATTTTTCCGCCAGGGCTGAATTGGCGATGAAATCCAGGTTCCACTTGTGTACTTGGTGCAAATCGGCAAAACCGCCCTGGGCGAACGCCCGCAGCAGGTTCAAGGTGGCGGTGGACTGGTGATAGGACTGCAACAACCGCTCCGGGTCCGGGACGCGGCTTTTTTCGTCGAAACCGATGCCGTTGACGATGTCGCCGCGATAGGCCGGCAGGGTCACGCCGTCGATGGTTTCGTCGTTGGCCGAGCGCGGCTTGGCGAACTGCCCGGCCATCCGCCCGACCTTGACCACCGGGCAACCGGCGGCAAACGTCATGACGATCGCCATCTGCAGCAGCACCTTGAAGGTGTCGCGGATCTTGGCCGCCGAGAATTCGGCGAAGCTTTCGGCGCAGTCGCCGCCTTGCAGCAGGAACGCCCGGCCCTGGGTCACCTCGGCGAACTGACGGCGCAACTCCCGGGCTTCACCGGCAAACACCAGTGGCGGATAACTGGCCAGGGTCTGCTCCACCTGCAACAGGTGCGCGGCGTCGGGGTAGCGGGGTTGCTGCTGGATCGGCAGGGCGCGCCAGCTGTCAGGGCTCCAGGGTTGGCTCATCATGATCTCTAGGTGGTTTACGCTCGGGCGCTCATGTTATCAGCAAATTAGTGCGTGACCTGTTCCGCTTGCTTCGCGGACAATCGCGCCTTTGCCCCGAATGCGCAGGCCCCTACCCGCCGGCAACATCAGGAGATGACATGACTGAGGAGCGCGTCGAGCATTTGCTCGCCGAGGTGCACGACGAGTTCGGCATGATCCGCGTATTCGAAGTGGCCGATTACCGGTTTCTCGAGTTTGGCGATGCCATCGAGCAGAGCTGCGTGTTCACGGCCGATCCCAGCTGGCTTGAATACGACTACACCCGCGCCATGCTCATCGGTGCGTTGTGTCACGAGCAGCCGGAAAGTGCGCTGTTCCTGGGGCTCGGCGCCGGTACGCTGACCCAGGCCTGCCTCAAGTTCCTGCCGCTGGAAGATGTCGAAGCCATTGAGCTGCGCCCCGATGTGCCGCGCCTGGCCATCGAATACCTGGGGCTGGACGACGATCCGCGACTGTATATCCGCGTTGGCGATGCCTTGGAATTGCTTGAAACGGCGGAGCCGGCGGACCTGATCTTCGTCGACCTCTACACCGATGTCGGCCCAGGCGTCGGGCACTTGGCCTGGCGGTTCCTGGAAAACTGCCAGAAACGCCTCAACCCCGGCGGCTGGCTGGTGATCAACCAATGGGCTACCGACGACGGCAAGCCGTTGGGCGCGGCGCTGTTGCGTGGTTTGTACCACCGGCATTATTGGGAGCTGCCGGTGAAAGAGGGCAACGTGATCCTGATCGTGCCGGCGGACCTGGATCAGGAACTGGATATGCAAGGGCTGGTGGCCAGGGCCGAAGGGTTGGCGCCGCGATTGGGCTATTCGTTGCAGTCGTTGATCAAGGCCATTCGCCCGGCGACCTGATCAAAGCCAGGAATCCTATGGCCGGTGAGTTCCCCTGTGGCCAGGGAACTTGCTCCCGCTCGGCTGCCAAGCAGACGCCTGGGTTGATCTCTGAAATTGAAGGGGGCCGCTTCGCGACCCAGCGGGAGCAAGCTCCCTCGCCACAAGGGCGGAGGCGTCTGGAGGTGAACCGTTTTAGCCGGCTGTCCCCGGGCCTGGGACAGCAAGCCCCATAGCGGGGTTTGGCAATAAAAAAAGCTCCCTTTTTGGGCGAATTCCGGTATAGTGCGCGCCGGCCTTTAGCCGGGCCGCGTCAAGGTAGCGCAATTCTCCGAAGTCAGCTTCGGTTGCATGTCCGCACAACGGATGCTTCCACGACGTTCTTTTTCCATTCATTCGTTTTCGCAAATCCCCGCCGACAAAGCAGCCAGGGCGACTCTTGAGTCTCAACACGGCATGCGCAGCTTTGGAGCATGGGTCTTTGCGGATGCACTTAGAGGCAGACCCATGACCCAGGAAACCGGCGGCTTCGCCGCTTTTAATCTCAACCCGAACATTCTTGCTGCCGTCACTGCGACCGGCTACGAAGAACCTTCGGCGATTCAGCAGCAATCGATCCCGATCATCATGGCCGGCCACGACATGATTGGCCAGGCGCAAACCGGTACGGGTAAAACCGCTGCGTTCGCCCTGCCGATCCTGCATCGCATCGATCCTGCCAAGCGCGAACCGCAAGCCCTGATCCTGGCGCCAACCCGTGAGTTGGCGCTGCAAGTAGCAACCGCTTTCGAAACCTACTCCAAGCAAATGCCTGGCGTTACCGTTGTGGCCGTTTACGGCGGCGCCCCGATGGGCCCACAACTGAAAGCCATCCGTAACGGCGCGCAAATCGTTGTCGCCACCCCGGGTCGTCTGTGCGACCACCTGCGTCGTGACGAAAAAGTCCTGGCTACCGTGAACCACCTGGTTCTCGACGAAGCCGACGAAATGCTCAAGCTGGGCTTCATGGATGACCTGGAAGTCATCTTCAAGGCCCTGCCAGCGACTCGCCAGACCGTATTGTTCTCGGCCACCCTGCCGCAATCGATCCGTGCCATTGCCGAGCGCCACCTGCGCGATCCGCAACACGTGAAGATCCAGACCAAGACCCAGACCGTCACCGCGATCGAACAGGCTCACCTGCTGGTTCACGCTGACCAGAAGACGTCCGCCGTCCTCAGCTTGCTGGAAGTGGAAGACTTCGACGCCCTGATCATGTTCGTACGCACCAAGCAAGCGACCCTGGACCTGGCCAGCGCCCTGGAAGCCAAAGGCTACAAAGCCGCCGCGCTGAACGGTGACATTGCCCAGAACCAGCGTGAGCGCGTGATCGACTCCCTCAAGGATGGCCGCCTGGACATCGTTGTGGCGACCGACGTCGCGGCCCGTGGCCTGGACGTTCCGCGCATCACCCACGTATTCAACGTGGACATGCCGTACGATCCTGAGTCCTACGTTCACCGTATCGGCCGTACCGGCCGTGCCGGTCGCGAAGGCCGTGCGCTGCTGCTGGTCACCCCGCGTGAGCGCCGCATGCTGCAAGTGATCGAGCGTGTGACTGGCCAGAAGGTGGCTGAAGTTCGCCTGCCGGACGCCCAGGCCGTTCTCGATGCCCGCATCAAGAAACTGACCAACAGCCTGTCGCCACTGGTGGCTGACGCCGAATCGACCCACGGTGATCTGCTTGATCGCCTGACCGCCGACATCGGTTGCACCCCACGCGCCCTGGCCGCAGCACTGCTGCGCAAGGCCACCAATGGCCAAGCGCTGAACCTGGCTGCAATCGAGAAAGAACGTCCCCTGGTGCCGAACAACGCACCGCGTGGCGATCGTCCTGAGCGCACCGGTGATCGTCCGGACCGTGGTGATCGCGAGCGTCGTGCACCGATCCCGCTGGCCGAAGGTCGTGCGCGCTGCCGTACTGCGCTGGGTGCCCGTGACGGCATCGCCGCCAAGAACCTGCTGGGTGCCATCCTCAACGAAGGTGGCCTGGCCCGCGAAGCGATCGGTCGCATCCAGGTGCGTGACAGCTTCAGCCTGGTAGAGCTGCCGGAAGATGGTCTGGAGAAGTTGCTGACCAAGTTGAAAGACACCCGCGTGGCTGGCAAGCAGCTCAAGCTGCGTCGCTACCGCGAAGATTGATCGGCTCTCGGGCTGATTGATCGAACATGAAGAATCCCCGACTGGTTCGGGGATTTTTTTCGCCTGTCGTTTGGTGTTCCTTCAGGAAGGTGGCGTGGGCGCCATCGCGAGCAAGCTCGCTCCCACAATGAATTTTCGGTGCTCACAAATCCCCTGTGGGAGCGAGCTTGCTCGCGATGGAAGCGACTCGGTCAATCAGTCGAACCGATAAATGTCCATCCCCAGCGTCCCCATGGTGAACCCCCCATGGGCAACACTGAATTTCCCACCCGCACCCCGGGCAAAATACAGCGGCAGCAAGTGCTCGTCGCTGGGATGGCTGCGCACGGCATTGGGCGCCTGGCGGCGGTAGTCGTGCAACGCGGTTTCGTCGTTGGCCGTCAGTTGCTCGACCATCCAATCGCGAAAGGCCTTGGCCCAGGGCTCGATACTGTCAGGGCCGGCATTCCAGTCCAGGTCGCGCAGGTTATGGGTGATGCTGCCGGAGCCGATCAGCAAGACGCCTTCGTGGCGCAGGCTCGCCAAGGCCTGGCCCACCTGGGTCTGTAACACTGGCCCCTGGCGACTAGGCAGGGAAACCTGTACCACCGGAATGTCGGCGTCGGGGTACATCAACGACAATGGCACCCAGACGCCATGGTCGGAGGGCCGTTGAGGGTCGAGGCGGGCCGGCAGGTGGGCTGTGTTGAGCATGTCTGCTACTCGCGTCGCCAGTTGAGGATTGCCTGGCGCGGGGTATTGCACTTCATACAGCGCCGGTGGAAAACCACCGAAGTCGTGCCAGGTACGCGGTTGCGGGTTGGCGCTGACCAGCAGGTCATTGCTTTCCCAGTGGGCGGAGACGATGACGATGGCCTTGGGCTTGGGCAATTGAGCGGCAAGGCTGGCCAGCGCCGGGCCGCTGGCGCCGGGCTCCAGGGCGAGCATCGGTGAGCCATGGGAGATAAACAGGCTGGGCAGCATGAACGGACTCCTGAGCGTTAAGATGGGTCATCTTCCGTCAGGTCTATGATCTAAATCTAATATAAGTTTTAACCCGTTTTGATCGATTTTTTGGAGTGAATCATGGAGCCCGAGTTTTGGCACAAGCGCTGGTCATCGAACCAGATCGGTTTTCACTTGCCGGAGGTGAACCCCTACCTGCAACGGTTCTGGCCGCAACTGGGATTGGCCCGGGGCAGTCGGGTGCTGGTGCCGCTGTGTGGGAAGAGCCTGGATCTGTTGTGGCTCGCTCATCAAGGATATTCGGTATTGGGCGTGGAACTGTCGGAGAAAGCCGCCACTGATTTTTTCCTTGAGCATCAGCTTGAGCCGGTGGTGAGCGAAGAGGGGGTTTTCAGGGTGTTCCGTGCCGGTGATATCGAGATTCGCTGCGGTGATTTCTTTGCCCTGGGCCCGCAGGATGTTGCCGATTGCACGGGGCTGTACGACCGCGCCGCGTTGATCGCCTTGCCGGTGCCGATGCGGGCACGGTACGCGGCCCATCTGCAGAAGATTTTGCCCGACGGCGTCGGCTTGTTGATTACCTTGGATTACAACCAGGATGAAATGCCTGGCCCACCGTTTTCCGTGGGAGATGATGAGGTGCAGCGGCTGCTGGGAGGTGCCTGGCGGCTGGAGGTCTTGCAGGAGCAGGATGTGTTGGGGGAGAGCTGGAAGTTCTTGCAGGCGGGTGTGAAGCGGCTGGATGAGCGGGTGTATTGGATTTCCAGCCGTTGATGTGTCGGTTGAGGCGGCCCCATCGCGAGCAAGCTCGCTCCCACATTGGATGGGTTGTGAACACAAAACCTGTGGTTACCCAAGTTCCCCTGTGGGAGCGAGCTTGCTCGCGATGGGGGCCTGATCAACAACACATGATCACCAGACCAGAAAAGGCCGGAATGGCTGCGTAAAACCCAAAAAAACGGCGTTTCCCATTTCTGGAGAATCGCCGTTTTTTTAAGTGAACAGCAGTACGCTCGAACCTGTCAGCCCCGACGACGCAGTGCGTCAATACGCTCTTCCAGCGGCGGGTGGCTCATGAACATGCGAGCCAGGCCCTGCTTGATGCCACCGTTGATGCCAAAGGCATTCAGGGTATCGGGCATGTGCACCGGCAGGCCTTGCTCGGCGCGCAGGCGCTGCAGGGCGCCGATCATGGCGCTGGTGCCGGCCAGGCGTGCACCGGCGTCGTCGGCGCGGAACTCGCGTTTGCGCGAGAACCACATGACGATGGCGCTGGCGAGGATGCCCAGTACCAGCTCGGCGAAGATGGTCGCCACGTAGTAGGCGATGCCCTGGCCTTCTTCGTTCTTGAAGATCACCTTGTCGACGAAGTTACCGATGATCCGGGCGAAGAACATCACGAAGGTGTTCACCACGCCCTGGATCAACGCCAGGGTCACCATGTCGCCGTTGGCGACGTGGCCGATCTCGTGGGCCAGCACGGCCTTGACTTCATCGGGCGAGAACCGCTCGAGCAAACCTTGGCTGACGGCGACCAGGGCGTCGTTCTTATTCCAGCCGGTGGCGAAGGCGTTGGCCTCGTAGGCCGGGAAGATACCGACTTCCGGCATCTTGATACCGGCTTCGCGGGACAACTGCTCGACTGTCTGCAACAGCCATTGTTCGTGACGCGTGCGCGGCTGGCTGATGATCTGGGTGCCGGTGCTCATCTTCGCCATCCACTTGGAGATGAACAGCGAGAACAGGGAACCGGCGAAACCGAACACCGCACAGAAGATCAGCAGCTGAGTGAGGTTGAGGTCAACCCCATTGGCCGCCATGAACCCGTTGAAGCCGAAGAGGCTCAGGGTGATGCTGGCAATCAGCACGACCGCCAGGTTAGTGGCCAAGAACAGCAGGATGCGCATCATGGTTGTGAAAATCTCCTCATGCTAAAGATGTAGCGTTATGCGGGGTATATAAGGTGCTGCCGCAGGCTATTCAACTCGCCGACTATTTCAAACTGTGTCCTACAGCCGTCCTAAATGTTTGAAAGACTTTTCTGAAAGTGACAAGGGAAAAGAAATGCGCTGCCTGCGCCCCGTGAACGTTGAGCCCCGCTGCACGTTGGCCGTCCTGCACCGAGTGTAGAAGGCCCGACGAAACCGGCCCGAACGGATATGTTGCTGAATCAAACAGCGTGCGAGGTGAGGACGCCTCGCACGCAGTCCGGCTTATTGACGGTAGGACTTGAGGAAGTTGCCGATCCGGCCAATGGCCTGGTCGAGGTCATCGACTCGCGGCAGGGTCACGACGCGGAAGTGGTCCGGCCACGGCCAGTTGAATGCCGTACCCTGGACCACCAGCAGCTTCTCGGACAGCAGCAGGTCGAGGACGAATTTTTCATCGTTGTGGATCGGGCAGACCTTCGGGTCGATCCGTGGGAAGGCATACAGCGCGCCCATGGGCTTGACACAACTGACGCCGGGAATGTCGTTGAGCAATTCCCAGGTGCGATTGCGTTGTTCCAGCAGCCGGCCCTGGGGCAGGACCAGGTCGTTGATGCTTTGGTAGCCGCCCAGTGCCGTCTGGATCGCGTGCTGGCTCGGCACGTTGGCACACAGGCGCATGTTGGCCAGCATGTCGATGCCTTCGATGTAGCTCTGGGCATGGTGCTTGGGCCCGGAGATGGCGATCCAGCCGGAGCGGAAACCGGCAACCCGATAGGATTTGGACAGGCCGTTGAAGGTCAGGCACAGCAGGTCCGGCGCCAGGGATGCGGTGCACACGTGCACGGCATCGTCGTAGAGGATCTTGTCGTAGATCTCGTCGGAGAACACCACCAGGTTGTGCTGGCGGGCCAGTTCCAGCATGCCCAGCAACACTTCCCTGGAATACACGGCGCCGGTCGGGTTGTTCGGGTTGATGATCACCAATGCCTTGGTATTGGGCGTGATCTTGGCCTTGATGTCCGCCAGGTCGGGGAACCAGTTGGCCTGTTCGTCGCACAGGTAATGCACCGGGTTGCCGCCGGACAGACTCACGGCAGCGGTCCACAGCGGATAGTCCGGTGCCGGCACCAGTACTTCGTCGCCGTTGTTGAGCAGGGCCTGCATGGACATCACGATCAGCTCGGACACGCCGTTGCCCAGGTAGATGTCCTCGATGCCGATCCCTTCGACCTGCTTTTGCTGGTAATACTGCATCACGGCCTTGCGCGCGCTGAACAGGCCCTTGGAGTCGCTGTAGCCCTGGGCGGTCGGCAGGTTGCGGATGACGTCCTGGAGGATTTCATCGGGCGCTTCGAAACCAAAGGGCGCCGGGTTGCCGATGTTCAGCTTGAGGATGCGATGGCCTTCCTCTTCCAGGCGTTTGGCGTGCTTGAGCACCGGGCCGCGAATGTCGTAGCAGACGTTGGCGAGCTTGTTCGATTTGCTGACCTGCATGGCGATGTGTTCCCGAAAATGAACGATCCAGGCGGCGTGTGAACTACCGTACTGGGGATCCTGCGTCTGTGCCCAGGCCTGACGCGGTATAGGCGCCACAATCCGTTTGAATGCGCATGACGTGACTGCCAGACTGGCGTCTGACGAGGCGCAATCATACGTGCCGCCCGATCTGCGGAAAAGCGTCGGATCGGGCTTTTTCAATTGCCGAGGTAGGACGATGGAAAAGTTGCAGAAAACCCTTGAAGAATGGCGCGCCATGCTCGACCCGGAGCAGTACAACGTCTGTCGGTTGAAGGGCACCGAGCGGCCGTTCTCCGGCAAATACAACGCCACCAAGACTGACGGTGTGTACCACTGCATCTGCTGCAACGAGCCGTTGTTCGATTCGCAGACCAAATTCGATTCGGGCTGTGGCTGGCCGAGTTTCTACGCGCCGATCGAAGGCAGCGCGGTGGTAGAGGTAAGGGACGCCAGCCACGGCATGATCCGCACCGAGGTGGTCTGCGCCCAATGCGATGCCCACCTGGGCCATGTCTTCCCCGACGGCCCGCCGCCTACGGGGCTGCGGTACTGCATCAATTCGGTGTGCCTGGACCTGGTCCCTCGCTAGGGACTGTTCATCACAACTCCCCTGTGGCGAGGGAGCTTGCTCCCGCTGGGTGGCGCAGCCGCCCCAAAACGGCTTGGCGCGATTTTTCAGAAAGACCGTGTCGGCCGGTTTACGACGGCTGCGCCGCCGAGCGGGAGCAAGCTCCCTCGCCACAGAGTCCCGTAGGTTCTCAAGGCCGTGGGGCGAACAATTAGATTGCATACAATTTAATTGCTCGCTATCTTCTTCGTCCTCTTCTTCCAATCCGGAGTCTTGCCATGAGCGACAACCTGCTGAGCATCCCGTGCACCACCATCAAGGGTGAGCAAAAGACCCTCGCTGATTTCGCCGGCAAGGCTGTGCTGGTGGTCAACACGGCCAGCCAGTGCGGATTTACCCCGCAGTACAAAGGGCTGGAGGCGTTGTGGCAGACCTACAAGGACCAAGGCCTGGTGGTGCTGGGCTTTCCCTGCAACCAGTTCGGCAAGCAAGAGCCGGGCAATGAAGGGGCGATCACCGAGTTCTGCGAACTGAATTTCGGCGTGAGTTTTCCCCTGTTCAAGAAAATCGAAGTCAACGGTGCCAACGCCCATCCGCTGTTCGTCCAGCTTAAGCAGCGAGCCCCTGGCGTGCTGGGGTCCAAAGGCATCAAGTGGAATTTCACCAAGTTCCTGATCGGCAAGGACGGTCAGGTGGTCAAGCGTTTTGCCCCGACCACCAAACCCCAGGACCTGACCGGCGAGATCGAAGCACTGCTCAAATGAATGATCTGTCAGCCGATTCGTTGAAGCTCGACAGCCAGTTGTGCTTCAAGCTGTACGCCGCTTCCCGTGCGGTGATCCGTGGCTACAAGCCGATGCTCGATCAACTTGGCCTGACCTATCCGCAATACCTGGCGATGCTGGTGTTGTGGGAGTGGCAGGACACGGCCCCACCACAGCCGACGGTCAAGGCCCTGGGTGAGCGTTTGCTGCTGGATTCCGGCACGCTGACGCCGCTGCTCAAGCGCCTGGAGCAGTTGGACCTGGTCCAGCGCCAGCGTTCAGCCCGGGACGAGCGGGAGGTGCACTTGAGCCTGTCGGCTGCGGGGCGGGCCTTGCGCGAGCAGGTCGGCCCGCTCAAGGCCCGCCTGTTGTGCGACAGCGGTGTCGATCTGGACCGCCTGGGCGCGTTGCGAGACGGTCTCGATCATTTGCTGGGCCAGATCAAAGCGCTGACGTAGTGGGCACCCACTGGTCCAGCACGGCCGCCAGTTCTTCGCGGCGGAACGGCTTGGACAGGTAATCGTTCATGCCGGCCGCCCGGCAGCGCTCACGTTCCTCGGGCATCGCGTTGGCCGTCAGTGCAACGATCGGCAGGTCCGACCAGCGCCCGCTGCGGCGAATCTGCCGGCTGGCTTCGTAACCGTCCATCACTGGCATGTTGCAGTCCATCAACACCAGGTCGAACACCCGCTGTTCCAGTTGATCCAGGGCTTCGACGCCGTGGGCCGCGACGGTGACTTCACAGCCCAACTTGACCAACATGCCCTTGGCCACCAGTTGGTTAACCGGATTGTCCTCCACCAGCAATACCTGTCCGCGCCTGGACGGCACCAGGGTTTCGATCTGTGCCTCGTTGATGATGGTCGCCTCGTTTTGCATGGCGCGTCGCAGGATCTGGTACAGCGCATGGCGTGCCAATGGTCGGGCCTGTTGTATCAGCGGTGCGAGGGCAGCCGCTTCTTCGCTGGGCATGAAGCTGCCATAGGCGGTCACCAGCAGGATCGGCGCATCAAAGGTCGGTCGCAGGTTGAACAGGCACTCCGGGCAGTCAGTGATCAGCACGTCAGGCTTGAGCCCCAGCAGCCCGTCATCGATGGAGCGCCGCACATAATCCAGGCCCCATCCCGGCAGTAGCATGCCTAGCAACTCGGCCAGGCCGCTGCTGCTGGCGGTGATGGCGACGACATTGCCGTGCAGCGGTTCGACCGGCGTTGCCGGAAGATGGCAGGGCAGCGGCAGCTCTGCACAGAACTGACTGCCGAAGCCGGCTTCGGAACTGATCGTCAATCGGCCCTGCATGGCTTCGCAGAGGTTGTAGGTCAATGCCAGGCCCAGCCCGGTGCCGCCAAACTGACGGGTAATCCCGGCCCCGGCCTGGGTGAACGGTTGCAGGATCCGCGCTTGGGCCTCCTGGGGAATACCGATACCGGTGTCGCAGACTTCGATTCGCACGCCGCCTTCGTAATGGCTCAACTTGACGTCGACCCGGCCAAAGCGCGTGAACTTCAATGCGTTGGACAGCAGGTTGCTGACGATCTGGCGCACCCGGGTCGGGTCGCCGATGACTTGTGCCGGGAACTGCGGCTCGATCAGGCAAGCCAGTTCGACACTGGGGGCCGCGTTCTGGGAAAGCAGGTTGGCGGTGTCCTCCACCAGGGCGCCGAGGTCGAACGGGATGCGTTCGAGTTCCAGTTGACCGGCGTCGAATTTCGACAGGTCAAGGATGTCGTTGAGCAGTTCGACCAGTACCTTGCCCGAGTCATGGGCAATCGAGAGCTGCTGCTGTTGCTCGGCCGTCAGGGGACCGTCCAGGGACAGGGCGATCATCCCCAGCAGGCCGTTGAGCGGCGTGCGGATCTCATGGCTCATGTTGGCGAGGAACACGGAGCGGGCTTCGGCCATGTCCAGGGCCGTGCGCCGGGCTACCTCCAATTCCTCGTTGGACTGGCTGAGGCGGGCGTTGATGGCCTTGAGTTCGGCGGTGCGTGCCGAGACGATGTTCTCCAGCTGCGCCAGGTATTCAGTGAGGCGATTTTCGGCCGTGCGCCGTTGTTGAATTTCCGTGGAGATATTTTCGAACTGCTGGTTGGCGACGGACACCAGCACGCCGATTTCATCGGACTGGTGGCCGGAAGGGCATTCCAGGCGGTTCTGTTCGTTGCTGCTTGGATCGCGGCTGCTCAACTCGCGAATGACCCGCACCAGGGGCTTGGTCAGCATCACGTAGAACAGCGCCAGCAGCAGCCCGGTCAGGATCAGGCTGCGGGCGAAACCGTTGAGCAAGGTGACCTCGGCGCGGCGCAGGAAACGGCTGCCGAACGCATAGGTGTCGACGTCCAGTCGCAGTATGCCCAGGGATTCGCCGGGCAAATGATCCAGGTAGAGCCGGTCCTCGAACTGACGCTGGGCGCCGAACAGGAAGTCGCTGATGAACCGGTAGCTGCTTTGCAGCTCGGGCCGCTTGACGCTGGCCAGCACGGTATTGTTGTTGTCGATCAGCTCGGCCCCGATGATGGCCGGTGAGCGCAACAGGCCCATGGACAGCTCCTGGGCGAGTTCGGCGTCGATGTTGTAGGCGATGCGCGAGGCCGGGTTGTGGCTGATTTCCAGCAACGACAGGATTTCACGGTTGATCGACGCGTCTTCGCTGGCATAATCGATGCCGATCTGCATCAGGCTGAGCAAAGTGCCCAGCACGAAGCCCACCAGGACGGTCAGGCGGGCCTGCTTATAGGAAAGCCGTTGGGTGAATCGGATGTCCATGGAGTGATGAACCACTTACGTTTCCCTTCGCCGGTCAAGCATAGCTGATCATCTCTGAATACCGGTGCAACCGGTTGGTTTTGTGTGAAGTAGACCCGCCATTGGATACGGCGTTTCGTTGCTGGAGCGCCATCATTACTGTGAACCTGTCCGAGGAGAAGACGTGGACTCGCGATTGAATGCTTTTCTTGAGCGCGCCGATGCCGTGCTGGCCCGGATCGAGCCGTTGCTGCCGGCGCCCCGGCCCACCATCGACTGGTCCCAGACCCTGGCCGCCCGCTGGCAGCGGGACGGGCGCAGCGGCTACCTGCTGCCGCTGCAAGTCAGCCTCGACATGCGCCTGTCGGACCTGATCGGCGTGGATCGCCAGGTCGAACAACTGGGGCGCAACACGCGGCAGTTCATTGATGGCATGCCCGCCAACCATGCCTTGCTCTGGGGCTCGCGTGGCACCGGCAAATCGTCCCTGGTGCGCGCCCTGTTGGCCGAACATGCCCAGCATGGCCTGCGGTTGATCGAGATCGAACGCGATCACCTGGCCGACTTGCCCCGGGTGGTCGAGCAGGTTGCGAAACTGCCACAGCGCTTCGTGTTGTTCTGCGATGACTTGTCGTTCGAGTCCGGCGAAGGCGATTACCGCGTGCTCAAGAGCGTGTTGGATGGTTCGCTGGAACAGGCGCCGGACAACGTGCTGCTGTATGCCACGTCCAACCGTCGTCACCTGGTGCCGGAAAAGGAAAGCGACAACGAGAACTGGAAGCGGGTCGACGGCGAACTTCACCCCAGCGAAGCAGTGGAGGACAAGATCGCCTTGTCCGACCGCTTTGGTTTGTGGCTGTCGTTTTATCCGTTTACCCAGGAGCATTTCCTCGACGTCGTGGAACACTGGATCGGCGAACTGGCGGCCAAGGCCGGGCTGGCCTGGGAGCGCGATGAAGCCCTGGAGATACAGGCCGTGCGCTGGGCAACCGGTCGCGGCAACCGCAACGGACGTTGCGCTTATCAGTTTGCCCGTTACTGGGTCGGCCTGAAATTGTTGGAGCACAAGGCATGATCGATTTGAACGCTGCTGGAGAAGGCCTCGATGGCTACGGCTTGTTATCGGCACAGCTGGAATCCTTGCTGGCCGATGAGCGTGATTTCATCGCCAATGCCGCGCAGTTCTCGGCCTTTCTGTTCACGCAACTGGAAGACCTGAACTGGGCTGGTTTTTACCTCAATCGCAATGAAGAACTGGTCCTGGGGCCGTTCCAGGGCCAGATCGCCTGCGTGCGTATTCCCTTTGGCCGCGGCGTCTGCGGCACGGCGGCAGCGACCCGGCAGACCCAGCGCGTCGAAGATGTCCATGCCTTCCCTGGGCACATCGCCTGCGACAGTGCGTCGAACAGCGAGCTGGTGGTGCCGCTGGTCAAGGACGGGCGCCTGATCGGCGTGCTCGACCTGGATAGCCCGAAATTGTCGCGTTTCAGCGAGCATGATCAGGCCGGCATTGAAGCGTTGGCTGCGATCTTCCTGCGCCTGACGGATTGCTGACCCACGTCCAGTAGGAGCTGGCGAAGCCTGCGATCTTTTGATCCTTTGATTGTTCGCTTGAGATTCAAGTGTCAGGGGAAAGATCGCAGCCTCGCTTCGCTCGGCAGCTCCTACAGGGATTGCTTTCATGCCTTCAGCCCGGCCTTGGCCAGCAGGCTGTCGGGGTCGACTTCATCGATCTGGTGCGGGTCGAGGAACTGCTCGGCGTAGCTCAGGTAGATCTTTTCCTCGATGAACAGCCCGAACAGTTCGGGATCGATATGGGCGTCACGGCACATGGTGGCCATGATGCCCAGGGCCTCGCTCAGCTTCTTTGCTTTCTTGTAGGGGCGGTCGGCCGCTGTCAGTGCTTCGAAGATGTCGGCAATCGCCATCATGCGTGCCGGCAGGCTCATTTCCTCGCGTTTGAGGCGCTTGGGATAACCGCTGCCGTCCATCTTCTCGTGATGACCGCCGGCGATCTCCGCCACATTGTTCAGGTGGCTGGGAAAGGGCAGCTGGCTGAGCATCAGGATCGTCTGCACCATGTGATGGTTGATGACGTAGCGCTCCTCGCGGGTCAGCGTGCCACGCATGATGCTCAGGTTGTAGAGCTCGCCGCGGTTGTATTTCCAGGCCGGCACATCGAGCTGGAAACCCCACGGGTTGTCTGCCGGGATCAGTTCGGCCGCGTGGCGCTCGAACAGGTGCTCGGGCTTGTCCGCCAACAGCGGCTCGGTGACCGGTAGCGTCGGCTTGGGCGTGCGGGCCTGGCGCCGGTTCTCTTCCCAGGAAACCCCCAGGCGATCATCGAGGGTCCGGGTCCATGGGCGTTGCGCGATGTGTTGCAAGCGTTGCAGGTCGGCCTCGGCCATGGCTTCGGAGCCCAGGTTGCAGCGCGCGACGAAAGCAAAGTCGTCATCCAGGGCGGTCAACGTCGCGTCACGCTGTTGCGCCAGGGATGACGACTCGCCACCGTTTGCCACGGCCCGCCAGTAATCGATCCAGGCGTCGCGCTTGAGCACTTCGAAGCGGGTGCGTATTTCGTGGATCCGGTCGTGCAGGGTTTCCAGTTTGGTGGCTTTGTCGACGACGTATTCAGGGGTGGTGACCTTGCCGCAGTCGTGCAGCCAGGCAGCGATGTGCAGGGCCTCCCATTCATCCTCTGTGGGCCGATAGGCGTCGAATGCCGGCGCCTGGCTGGCGGCGGCGGCCTGGGCGAGCATCAGGGTCAGGACCGGCACCCGCTGGCAATGGCCACCGGTGTAGGGACTCTTGGCATCGATCGCGCCAGCCAGCAGTTGGATAAAAGCGTCCAGCAGTTGTTTTTGCTTGGCTTGCAGGCGCTGGCCCTCGATGCTCACGGTGGCGGCGCCGGACACGGCCTGGAGGAAGGCGATGCGGTCGGGCTGGAGTTTTTCCAGGTCGGCTTCGGTGCCGCTGTCGGTGATCAGCAACACCAACACGCCGACGGTTTCCTGGTGACGATTGCGCAGGCGGATACCAATCAGGTGGGCCCGAGGCGAGTCCAGTGCCCGCAGGATGCCCTGCAGGTCGGCGGCCTGCTCGAAGCCCAGGGAGGTCACCAGATTGTCCGAGACGGCCAGTTGCCGGAGCCATTGCGGGCTGTCGCCCGCCTGCAACTCAAGACTGCGCAGCTTGAAGGTTTCGAGGTCCCTGGGCGTGCCATCGATCACCAGCCCGTAGGGCTTGAGCCGATTGTCGTCGTTCTCGCGCAGGTAGATCAGGCCGGCCTGGGCCTGGCCGATTTTTACGGTTTCGAACAACACCCGCTCCAGCAGTGGGATGAAGCGTGTTTCGGCGCGCAGGCTGGCGGTGATTTCAAAGAAACTTGCCAGGGTCTCTTTCATGCGCGCCATCGAGACGCTCAACTGGTCGACCTCCAGCACCGGGGAGCGGCGTGACACCGGGTAGTTGAAATCGAAGCTGCGAATGGCGTCGGCTTCCTGCACCAGTTCGCGCAACGGCTTGACCAGGATCCTCGACGTCAACCAGCCCAGGGGCAGGCACAGCAGCAGGGTGGCGAGGGTGATGAGCGCGCCTTGCCAGCGCATGCGATAAGCGTTGTCCAGCAGCTCGTCTTCAGGCACCAGCAACGCCAGTTCCAGGCCTTGGGGCCCGCCTTCCTGCATGTGGCTGCGGGAAACGATCCACTGGCGTCCAGCCGCTTCCAGGCGGGTCGTGTCAGCGTTGTCATCGAGGACGGCGGCGATGGCCGGGCTGAGGTCGCGGGCCTTGATCAGGCGCGCGGACTGGGCGTCGGCGAGCAGCCGGTCGCTGTCGGGATAACCCACGGCGTTGCCCTTGGGGTCGAGCAGGACGATTTCGGTGCCGGTGGTGACCTTGTGCTTGGCCAGGGTCTGGGACAGGGCCGCCAGGGTCAGGTCGGCGCCGATGACCGCCTGCTCGCCGCTACGCCGAGCCAGGGTGGTGCCGACATTGTGGGTGGAGAAAAAAACGTAGGGTTCGGTGGTGATCTGCTCGGTGCTGTCGGCGGCGCTGCGAAACCAGCCCCGACTGCGCGGATCGTAGGTTTCGTCGGCGATGTCCCGGCGCTCGATAAGCGTCAGGGTCTCGTCGTAGAACAGCGACTGGGAATGGACCGGGCCTTGCTCGGAGGCTCGCTCGACGGTCCAGACTTGATAGGCCGCCTCGGCGGGTGCCTGCAGGGCGGTTCTCAGGGCTGCGGTGCGCAATGGCCGAACCATCAGGAAATTGCCACGCTGATCGCCCAGGTACAACGACGCCAGGTTCGGGTTGTCCCGCAGTGCCTGGCTGAAGGGTGCGAGCAGGGCCAGGCGTTGCGCCATCTGCGGCGTGCGCGTCGCCGGGTAATCGGCCAACAGGCTCAACAGGTGGCGGATGGGTTCGTAGGTGTCATACAGGTCCAGGCGCACATCCTGCTCAATGCGGTTGAACAGTTTTTCGCTGCTGGAGAGGATGATTTGCGTGGTTTGTCGGTAGTTGAAAATACCCAGCACCACCCCGGTCAACAACAAAAGCAGGGTAAACATCACGCTGATATGGACGTGCAGGGGGAACCGGCGTTTGTCCGGACGCGGTGCGCTGGGCATTGCAGTCACTCCATGGGGGCAGGGGGCGTTCTCGATGGGTGTTTCCGCGTGCAAGGGAAACCGATCGAGAACCCCCCAGGTACGCACTGCTGAGCGAATAGCATAGTAAACACTGGGTTATTTTGCCTTGGCGATTTCCGTTTCCAAGGCCCGTTCCAGTTCGGTCATGGCGCGGTCGAGGGCATCGATACAGTCGCTGATGCGTTCAGGTGCCTGTGCCTGATGACACGCCTGTTCCAGCGCCTCGCACCGCTGGATCAAAGAGGTCGCCTGGACGATGCGGGCGACGCCTTTGATCTTGTGCGCCGTTTCGGTCAGCGCTTGCCGGTTCGCTCCCCGGGCGACGTCGAGCAACTCCTGGCGATCCGCGCGGCTGCTGCTGAGTAACTCAGCCAGCAGGCGCCGGTTCGACGAAGGGTCGCCGCCGGTCAACGCCTGGAGGCTGTGGAGGGAGAAAACCGCTGGATGGTCGACCGGTTTGACGGTCTTGATCCACTGGCTCAGGGCGCTCAGGCTGATCGGTTTGAACAGGCAATCATCCATTCCGGCGTCCAGGCAGCGTTGTTTTTCCTCCGGCTGGGCATTGGCGGTGAACCCCAGGACGGTGCAGGGCGCCCGTCGCTGTTCGGACTCCTCGCGACGAATCGACCGGGCCAGTTCGTAGCCGCTCATGATGGGCATGTTGCAATCGGCAATGACCAGATCGAAATCGCCTTTTTGCCAAACCTCGAGCCCGTGGGCGCCATCGTGGGCGACCTGGTAGTGATGGCCGAGGTATTCCAATTGCTGGGACATCAGCAGGCGGTTGGCCGGGTGATCGTCCACGATCAGGACGTTCAAGATGGCCTGTGCCGTTTCGATGATCGGTTCCAGTGGCGCGCTGACCGGCGCCGTTGACAGGACGGTGAGTTGCAGCCGGACCTGGACCTGGGTGCCGACGCCGGGTTGGCTGCTCATATGGAGGTTGCCGCCCATCATCTGGCACAGGTTGCGACTGATCACCAGCCCCAGTCCCGCGCCTTTGCGGGCCATCCGGCTGCTGTTATCGACCTGGGCAAAAGGCTCGAACAATCGATGCAGGTCGGCCGGGCCGATGCCGATGCCGCTGTCGTTGACTTCCAGGTGCATGTCCAGGACGTCGTCCCGCTCGGTTGGCGATAGCCGGACCTTGACCACGACCTGGCCCTGCTCGGTAAATTTAAGGGCATTGCTGATCAGGTTCGACAGCACCTGCTTGAATCGCAAGGGGTCTATCGACACGTCAGGGTTTCCCTCGGCGGCGTCGAACTGCAACGACAACACCAGGTTTTTTTGTCGGGCCACGCCCTCGAAGACCCGTATGACCGATTGCAGCAGGGCCCTTAGATTGACGCGTTCGGGGGCCAGGCTCAGGTGGCCGGATTCGATACGAGCGATGTCGAGGATATCGCCGATCAGCTCGAGCATGCCGGACGCCGACTCGTACGCGACTTCGATGGTCGAGCGGTCCAGGTGGCCCTTGTCGGCGTGTTTCAGGGCCAGCTCGAGCATGCCGATCACCGCGTTCATAGGGGTGCGGATTTCATGGCTCATGGTGGCGAGGAACGTGCTTTTGGCGCGGTTCGCGTCATCGGCCCGTTGCTTGGACGCGCGCAATTCCTCGAATAACTGCCGTCGTTCACTGATGTCGATCCAGCCGCCGATGATGCCTTGCACTTCGGCGGCGGAGTTTCGGTAGGGGAGGATCCAGTGATAGATCGTCAGCTTCCGGTCGCCGATGTGCAGGGGGCGGTCGACGATCAGGGCGCTGCCTTCGGCCATGACGCGTTGGTAGTCCGCCTGGTACTCCTGCGCTTCGAAGGCGTTGCTCATGGAGCCTGGCATCGAGTCCTTGCCGATGACGTCTTCACGCCTGGCGTTGAACGCTTCCAGGTAACTGTCGTTGCAGCTTTGCAGGATACCGTTGCGATCCCTCACGTAGATGGGGTGCGGGGTGCCGTTGAGCAGTGCGTGCATGAATTCCAGTTGATCGTTGAGGGCCAGTTCCGCCCGTTGACGTTGCCTGATCTGGCGCCGCATGTAGGCGTTCCAGGCCAGGGACAGCAGAAGCAACAGGCCAACCCCCGCGACGACCTGGAAGAACAGGCGGTTATAGGTGCGCCAGGTGTGTTCCGAGGGCGAGACGTAACCGCGCCAGCGGTTGTTGATGACGCCCAGTTCGTCAGGGTCGATGCTGGTCAGGGCCTTGTCGAGGATGGCGTTCAACTCGCTGGCGTGTCTGGCGGTGGCCAGCGCGAACAGGGCTTGCTGGGTGCCCACCGTGCTGCTGATTTGCAACCTGTCCCGCCACGCATGGGAGGCGATAAAGTAGTTGGCCATCACCTGCGAGTGCACGCCGCCGTCGACCTGGCCATGGGCGAGCATTTCCACGGCGCGCACGGAGCCGTCCGTTTCGATGATCCGGATATTCGGGTACTGGCTGCGTAGCCAGTCAATGACGGGGTTGCCTTTGGCGATCGCCAGGCTGGCTTGGCCGAACTGGTCGAGTGTCGTGGGGGTGTCGGACTGTTTGCGGGTCAGCAGGACGAACGCGCTGTCGATGTAGGGGCGGCTGAATTTCAACTGGCGTTGCCGTTCACTGCTGGGCAACAGTGCGGCGATCATGTCGGCTTGATCGTTCAGGACGGCAGCGATCATCTCACTGTCGTTCTGGCGGCGCTGGATGTCCAGGCGCAAGCCGGTGCGCAACCGGATCAGTTCAAGCAGGTCGGCACTGATGCCGCGAAAATCGCCGTCCGAATCGAAGAAGGTGAAGGGGGCGGAGGTTTCGTTCACCACCACCCGGACCACCGGATGCCTGTCCAGCCAACGTTGCTCGCGGTCAGTCAGTTGTACCCGGTGATCGGTGAGGTACAGGTCGCTGCCCGCACTCCAGCGTTTGGAGATGGCCGCCTGCTCGGCAATGGGGACCTGGTTCAGTATGGTGTTGATGATTTCCAGCAAGCGGGTATCGCCACGGCGTACGGCGAAACCGAATCCATAGGTTTCATGCTTGCCGAAGCTGGCCATGCGGATATTGCTCAGGTAGCCCTTGCTGATCATGTAGTGGGTGGACAGGGTATCGCCGAGAAATACATCGGCCTGGCCAAAGGCGACGGCATTGATGGCGTTCTGGTAGGACGGGTAGGTGGTGATGATCGCCTTGGGGTAGAGTTTTTCGATTTCCCGCAGCGGCAGGTAGTGATAGACCATGCTCAGCCGCAACCCCTTGAGGTCTTCATTCAGGGATCGGCTTTCATTCGTTCGGGTGACGAGCACGGGTTGGTCCACCGCGTATGGCGTCGATAACACAATGTCGGGATCGCGGGCTTCGAAACCGTTGGCGGTGCCAAGCATATCGATGTGCCCGTTCTTGAGAGCCGCCATGGCGGCCTCACGGGAAGCGAAGCGCAGGACGCTGATGGGCCGGCCGGTGGCCTTGGCGACGAGGTTGGCATAGTCGGCGGTCAGGCCTTCGTAGTCGCGTCCACTGGCGGAGAGATCGAAGGGCGGATAATCCGGTGCGGAGGTTCCCAGGACCAATTCCTGTCGGTCTTTTAGCCAGGCGCGGTGAACGTCATCGAGCTTGATCTCGGCCTGAACCGTGGACGACCGACCCAGCAGCGTGTATTGCCCGGGCGTCTCTGGCGTCGCCGCGAGCGCTCCTGCGTACAACGCTACGCTGATCAGCAAGAGACATTCGGTTATGCGTCTGAGCATGCTGTTTCTCACACCAGCGCGTTGCGCTTCGCCATTTCAATCAGCTCGACCAGGGACTTGACCTTGAGTTTCTGCATCAGACGTTTTTTATAAGTGCTGACGGTTTTATTGCTGAGAAACATCCCCTTGGCTATTTCCTTGTTGGTACGGCCCTGGGCGAAAAGTTGCAACACCATCAGTTCCCGATCGTTGACGCTTTTGAAAAGGTCCAGCTCTACACTGCGTGGATCATCCGGGCGTACCGGGTTCAGCGCCTGGCTGGGAAAATAGTTGTAGCCGGACAATACCGCTTTGATCGCACTGACGAGTTCGCTGAGGTCTTCCTGCTTACAAACGTAACCAGAGGCACCGGATTGCATGCATCGGATCCCGAAGAGCGTCGGCGATTGTGCCGTGAGCACCAACGTCTTGAGCGGCGTGGTCATGGCGTTGAAGCGTGACAGGATTTCCAGCCCGTCGAGTTTGGGGATGCTGATGTCCAGGATAACCAGGTCTGGCATGCACTCGCGCACCATTTGCATCGCGTCGACGCCGTTGTCAGTTTCTCCTACGACCTTATAACCTTCATGTTCCAGGAGCATGCGAACGGCGAGGCGAATGACCGGATGATCGTCGACAATGAAAACGGAGTTCATGAATAAATTACCCTGCGAACTTGAATAAAGCGCGCACCTTAGCCCACTTATAGCCAGGGCCGTACGAAGAGACAGGCATGCAACTTCAATTTCAGAAGTTTCCTACAAAAAAAGAGGCAAGATATTACGACGTAAACGGTTTTTTAGTAGGTGGATGACAATAAAGACGGGTAGGTGTTGGCAATGTGTGAAGGAATATTTCTTTGATTGTGTTTTTTGCGCAAACAAAGGAAGCGTTTAAATCAAGGTGTGTGTAAGCCATACATTTATTTATCTAGTTCCAACTTCCTGTGGCGCAGCGCTACAAAATTCACATTCACCGCCATTCCCGTGGGAGCGAGCTTGCTCGCGATGACGGTGGCACATCCTGCATCGATGAGCACAGATCTACCGCCATCGCGAGCAAGCTCGCTCCCACAGGTTTTGTGCCAGGTGCCGCACACCGTCGACTCCACGCCTTTTATTGACGCGTACGGCCCGTCATCTCCTGGGCCATCTCGCTGGCGTAGCTGTCAGTCATGCCGGCGATGAAATCGATCATGCGCAAGAACGCACCATGCAAAGGGCCGTTGGGATCCGGCGCATTGTTCCCCAGCAGGTCGAGGATGCGTCGATTCTTGAACGAAGGCGTGCGCCCGCCGTGCTGTTCGAGGGCGGCGCCGCAAAAGCCGTTGAGCAGGATTTCCAACGTGGTGTAGGCACCGATTTCATGCAGGGTCTTGCGCTTGTCCTGGAAGATTTTCCGCCGTGCCATGTCCTTGGCATTCAACACGCAACGTTTTGCCGGGCCGTGCATATGTTCCACCAGGTCTCCTGGCAGCGTGCCGGCCAGCAACGCTTCCTGCTGCTCGACAAACGCCCGGGCGGCGGCGTTGGTCAGGTGTTCGATGGCCTTGCCCCGCAGGATCGCCAGCTTGCGCCGCCGAGAGTCCTGCGGCCCGAGCTGCCGGTAGGTGTCCGGAAGATCGTCGCCCACCAGGTCCAGGAGCAGCGATTCCACCTGGGGGTATTCCAGGAGGTCCATTTCCACGCCGTCTTCCAGGTCGATCAGCGCGTAGCAGATGTCATCGGCGGCCTCCATCAGATACACCAAGGGATGCCGTGCCCAGCGTTGATCCTCGATCTGTGGCAAGCCGAGCTTGTGGGCAATCTGTTCCAACAGTGGCAGTTCGCTCTGGTAGCAACCGAACTTATGCTTCTTGTAGCCCAGGGAGTCGGCGTGACGGGCGGTCCAGGGGTATTTCAGGTAAGTGCCGAGGGTGGCATAGGTCAGCCGGGTTCCGCCGTCGAACTGATGGTATTCAAGTTGGGTAAGGACGCGGAAGCCCTGGGCGTTGCCTTCGAAGTTGAGGAAGTCGTTGCGCTCGGCTTCGCTCATGGCATCGAGCCAGCCACGCCCGGCGGCCTGCTGGAACCAATAGCGAATGGCGTCTTCGCCGGAATGACCGAACGGCGGGTTGCCAATGTCGTGGGCCAGGCAAGCCGATTGCACCACCATGCCCAGGTCGCTGGGCTCGCACCAGTCGGGCAGGGCGTTGCGGATGGTTTCGCCCACACGCATGCCCAGGGAACGCCCGACGCAACTGACTTCCAGGGAATGGGTCAGGCGCGTATGGATGTGGTCGTTGCTGGACACCGGATGCACTTGCGTCTTGCGCCCGAGGCGGCGGAAGGCACCGGAAAAGATGATGCGGTCGTGGTCCTTGTGGAAGGGACTACGGCCCAGCTCTTGTGGGCTGTGCAGCGGTTTTCCGAGACGTTCGCGAGTCAGCAGGGTATGCCAATCCAAGGCCGGTTGCTCCGTTCGATGAGGTCGATGCCCTAGCTTCCCGGTTCGTGGGGCGGCCTGCAAGGCCTATAGGCCTGCACAGGCTGGATACATACCCTTTGTGGCGAGGGAGCTTGCTCCCGCTGGACTGCGAAGCAGGCCAAATCTTGTGAGTGCTCCCTCGCCACAGGTGTAGGTATTCAGGGTTTGCGCAGGGTCTTGGCCAGCTTGATCAGCGGCAGCAATGTGGTTGCCAGGCGGATCAAGCCTGTTACGCCACCGCCACCACCACGGCGGGTACGTTTGCCGGTGAGAAAGCCCAGCAGGGACACCGCCGCCACGCCCCACAGTGGCGCATGCTTGATGCCGAAGCCTTCGTGCCAGCTTTGCGTCAAGCCGCGGACCCGATGCAAGGGCTGCAACAACTGGCGCGTCTCTTGCCGGATTTCCTGGCGATGCATTTCCATGCGCAGGCGCACCAGTGCCTTGCGCATTTCCTGTCGTGTCCGGGCTTGGGGGATGTCAGGCAGGCTCATGGCAGCAGGCGCTCCCGGTCATTGGCCAGTTCTTCGAGGGTGGCGTTGAAAGGAGAGGACTCGTCGTAGATCGCTGCCTTGAGCCGCAGACCGCAAAACAGGGCCGCCAGCAGGTAAAACAGACACAGGCCGATAATGCCCGACAGACGATAGGTGTCCCACACCAGGATCAGCACCAGCGCCGAAAGCCCGACCAACAGCAGCAAGCCGAATACCAGCGCAAGGCCGGCGAACAGCAGGAGGCTGACGGTGCGTGCCTTCTGTTCCTGCAGTTCAATGCCGAACAATTCGACGTGACTGTGCAGCAAGCCGAGAAACGCCGCGCCCAGTCGGCGCGCTGTAGGTTGTGTGCCCGCTTCGGACGAGCCGGATTCGTCGATACCCATGATCAGCGCCGTGTTGCCAACAGACCAATCAGAAAACCAACGCCCGCGGCGATGCCCACCGATTGCCAAGGGTTGGCCTGTACGTATTCCTCGGTGGCGACTACCGCAGCCTGGCCGCGTTCGCGCATGGAATCTTCGGTCAGCTTGAGTGTTTCGCGGGCGCGCAGGAGGGTTTCGTGGATCTGGCTGCGTAGTGCATCGGCTTGATCGCCTGCCAGCGTCGCGGTGTGATCGAGCAAGCGCTCCGTGTCGCTGACCAGCGTCTGGAAGTCTTCCATCAGGATTTCTTGAGCAGTCTTTGCCTGGGTTCTGGCCATGGGGTGAATCTCCGTAAGTGACGTCTGAAGCGTTCGAGTATGAGCCTTGCCGGAAGGTTCAGTGCAAGTGGCTGGTACAACTTTTGCTCAGGCTTGCGCCATGTACTGGTGCGTCAGCCCGTGCCAGTGCGCTGAAGCTGGGCGCAAGCCCGCAAAACCTTAACCCAAATAATTAAAACCCGCGAAGCGGGGCTTCGTTTTGCCAATTCTGGCGCACCAAAGCGGTTCACCGGCCTACATTCGGTCATTACCCCGTTTCAACTTGGTGCGTTTGTGAGGTGAGCGAACCGGCTTGGTGCTTTTTTCAACTTTTTCAGGTCTGCCAACACCATGGAAAATATGCAAAGTGCCGTGGACAGTCTGGTCCACAGCTCCAACACGCTGTTCATCCTGCTCGGCGCGGTCATGGTCCTGGCCATGCATGCCGGCTTCGCGTTCCTTGAAGTGGGAACGGTCCGGCAAAAGAACCAGGTCAATGCGCTGTCGAAAATCCTCAGCGATTTTGCGGTCTCGACCCTGGCCTATTTCTTTGTCGGCTATTGGATTTCCTACGGCGTGACGTTCCTGCAACCGGCCGCGGTGCTCAGCACCGACCATGGCTATAGCCTGGTGAAGTTCTTCTTCCTGCTGACCTTTGCTGCGGCGATCCCGGCCATCATTTCCGGCGGTATTGCCGAGCGCGCGCGGTTCGCCCCGCAGTTGTGCGCCACGGTGCTGATCGTGGCGTTTGTCTATCCGTTTTTCGAAGGTTTGGTCTGGAACGGCAATTTCGGCCTGCAGGCCTGGCTGCAAGCCCGGTTCGGCGCCAGTTTCCATGACTTCGCCGGTTCCGTGGTGGTGCATGCCATGGGTGGCTGGCTGGCGCTGGCCGCCGTGCTCTTGCTCGGCCCGCGTAATGGCCGCTACCGGGACGGTCGCCTGGTGGCGTTCGCGCCTTCGAGCATTCCATTCCTGGCCCTGGGCTCGTGGATCCTGATTGTCGGCTGGTTCGGCTTCAACGTGATGAGTGCCCAGACCTTGCCAGGGGTAAGCGGGCTGGTCGCGATCAATTCGCTGATGGCGATGGTGGGCGGTACCGTGGCGGCATTGATTGTCGGGCGCAATGACCCAGGTTTCCTGCACAACGGCCCGCTGGCCGGGCTCGTGGCCGTCTGCGCCGGTTCCGACCTGATGCACCCGGTGGGGGCGCTGGCCACCGGTGCCATTGCCGGTGCCTTGTTTGTCTGGTGCTTCACGGCAGCCCAGGGCAAATGGAAGATCGACGATGTGCTCGGCGTCTGGCCGCTGCACGGGCTGTGCGGTGTCTGGGGTGGCATTGCCTGCGGTGTCTTTGGCCAGAGTGCCTTGGGCGGCCTGGGTGGGGTCAGCCTGATCAGCCAGTTGATCGGCACGGCTTTGGGCGTGGTCATCGCCCTGGCCGGCGGGTTCGCGGTCTATGGCGCCATCAAGGTTGTGCTGGGGCTGCGCCTGACCCAGGAAGAAGAGTATTACGGCGCCGACCTGTCGATTCACAAGATCGGCGCGGTCAGCCAGGATTAACCACACAGGCTGCTAGGGCTCCTTGTCCTGATTGCCGGGATAAAAACCGTGGAGCAGGCGGTAGCGGTCGTGGCGGACCTGATCCACGTGATGCCGGACCTGCTGTTCAGGCAGGCCGAGCATGATCAAGGCGTGGGAGGCCAGCATCAGGCTCGATTCCAACAGTTCCGGGACCACTTCGCTGGCCCCGGCCGCCTGCAACTCGGCCAGTTGGCTGTCGTCACGGGTGCGCACCAGAATCGGCACCTGTTGGTTGATCCGTCGGGCCGCCTGGAGCACGGTGATGGCGATGTCGGTCTTGTCCACCGCGATCACCAGCAGCCGGGCGCGGTTCAAGCCAACGGCGGCGAGCAGGTCCCCTCGTCGCGAATCGCCATAATGCACGCAGTTCTCCCCGACGGTGGCTTCCTGGATGATCACAGGGTCGTCATCCAGGGCGACGAACGCCTGGCTTTCGCGACGCAGGAAGCGTCCGATGGACTGGCCGACGCGTCCGTAGCCGCAAATCACCACATGATTCGACAACCCGGCATTGAGTGCGCTGATCTGGTCCAGTTGTGCCTCTTCGTTGGGTTTGCGGTGCAGGCGTGCGGCGATGCGTGGCGCCGCGCGCAGCAGTAACGGGGTCAGCAGCATCGAGCAGAACGTCGCAGCCAGCAGCAGGCCGCTGATGTCGGCGGGCATGAGTCGGTTCTGCTGCATCAGCGCCATCAAGGCAAAACAGAATTCGCCGCCCTGGGCCAGGGCCAGGCCGCTGCGCCAGGCGGTTTCACCGTCGCTGCCGCGCCATTTCACCAGGACGGCGACCACGCAGCCCTTGATGAGCATCAAGCCGAGGGTCAATCCCAGGATCGACAGGCCGTCATCGAGAAACAGCTGCAGATCGATCAGCATGCCGATGCTGACGAAAAACAGCCCCAGCAGGATGTCACGGAACGGGCGTATATCGGCCTCGATCTGATGTCGGTAGTGGCTTTCCCCCAGCAGCATCCCCGCCAGGAAGGCGCCCAGGGCCGGCGATAATCCGAGCAGGTGGGTCAGCCATGCTGTCAGCAGCACGATCACCAGGGCCAGCAGCACGAACAGTTCCGCGGACCGGGACGCCGCCACTTCATGGAAAAGCCGTGGCAGCAGCAATCGGCTGGCCAGCAGCAGGCCGCCAAACAACACCAGGGTCTTGCCCAGGGTCAGGGGCAGCGCCCAATACCACGGGTGCTCGCTGCTGCCGGCGAAGACTGGCACCAGGGTCAACAGCAGCACTGCGACAACGTCCTGGAATAACAACACACCGATGGCGTTCTGGCCGTGGCTGCTGAAGATCTCGCCCAGGCTGGTCAACTCCTTGCTGACAATGGCGGTGGAGGACAAGGCCAGCCCGGCCCCGAGCAGCAACGCGGCGATCGCTGGCGCGCCGCACACAGCCAGCAATCCCGCCAGCAGCGCGCCCGAGCACAGCACCTGCAGACTGCCCAGGCCGAACACGACCCGGCGCAGTTCGAGCATTTTCGACAGGGAAAATTCCAGGCCCAACGAGAACAGCAGGAATACCACCCCAAGCTCGGCAAGGTCTGGCAATTCTTCGCTGTCGTTGACCCAGTCCAGCGCGGTAGGCCCCACCGCCAACCCGACACAGAGATAACCCAGTACGGGAGGCAGGCGCAGCCGCCTGAACAGGGCGATGACCACCAGGGACGAGGCGAGGATGATCAGCAGGTTGGCAAACAAGGGGAACTCCGTTTCAAGGTACAACGCACAGCGTAGAAGGGAAAACGTGACAAGCGTCGCTGGAAAAGCATTTGCGTTCAGTGATTTGCATCAGCGTTTTACCGAAACACCCTGAGGCGAGCCAGCGACTCGACGGTTTTCCGAGGCGGGCCTAGAATGACCGTCTATCTTTTTTGGGTCTACCCGCCATGCCTCCTGAATGCCAATTGTTCGGTACCCTGGGGTGCCATCTTTGCGAAGTCGCCGAAGCTGAGCTGATGCCTTTGGTTGAACATGGATTGTTGGTGGAATTGGTGGACATTTCAGAACGTGAAGACTGGGTGGAGGACTATGGGCTGCGTATTCCAGTGCTGCGCAGGCTGGATACCGGTGCCGAGCTGGACTGGCCCTTCGATACCGAACAGATCGTGGCATTCCTCCGTTGAACGGCTCGTTCGTCAGTTCCTGACACTGTGGTTGGCGAAAATATCGCGCTTCGGTTACTGTATGCCCATACAGCTATCTGGAGTGCACCCCTTGGTCAATGTCGAACAACTGAAAGCCAGCGTAAACAGGATGTCCGCGGACGTTGTGCATGAGGCGGTCCTGGAGCTTCGCCTGGATGGCTTGGTGACCGAAGGCAAGACACCCTTCAATAAACTGCATTTCAATACCTGCTTCGCGGAGATCGAAGCGTTGTTCCAGCGCGCCGGCTATCACAAGCAATTGGATGTGGTGGGTTACCAGGGCTTGCTGTACGCGCTCTACGATCCGGGTCGCTGGGAGGCGGTGGACGTACTGCGCTGGTTGAAAGAGTTCACCGAAGCGGCGGCAAAACCGACGTCGGCCACGGCGTAAAGCAATCATCGCTGGGCTGGCTGGGGCGACTGTCGGATAATGCCGGCATGCCAAATATCCAAGAGTTTTTAATGTCCGGTTCATCGTTTTCCGCCGCTCATCATCAGGCCAGTACGTTGTACCTGCCGCCCGGTTCCTGGCCGACGGTGCTGGAATGCCTGTGCGAGCATTTCAGCGCCATCAGTCGTGAACAGTGGCTGGACCGGATCGCCCGGGGCCGGGTATTGGATGGGGAGGGCAAGGCGATCCCTGTCGACTTGCCGTACCGCGAAGGCTTGCGCATCCACTACTTCCGGGAAGTACCCGACGAGAAACCGATCCCGGTGGTGGAGTCGATCCTGTACGCCGACGAGCACCTGGTGGTGGCAGACAAACCGCATTTCCTGCCCGTCACTCCGGCGGGCGAGTATGTTGAGCAAACCTTGTTGCGACGGTTGATCCGGCGGCTGGACAATCCGCATCTGGTGCCCCTGCACCGCATCGATCGGCATACGGCCGGGCTGGTGTTGTTTTCGGCCAACCCGCAAACCCGTTCGGCGTATCAGTCATTGTTCCCGACACGGCGAATCGAGAAACGCTACCAAGCCATTGCCCGTGCGTTGCCTGGGTTGAACTTTCCCCTGGTGCATAAAAGCCGGATGATTGATGGCGAACCGTTCTTCCGGATGCAGGAAGGGCAGGGTGAGCCCAATACCGAAACGGCCATTGAAGTGTTGGAAAGGAATGGTGAGTTTTGGCGTTATGGCTTGTATCCGGTTACGGGTAAGAAGCATCAATTGCGGGTTCACATGAATGCCCTTGGGGCGGGGATCTGCAATGATCCGTTTTATCCGGATGTGCTTCGGGATGTTGAGGATGATTATGCCAATCCTTTGAAATTGCTGGCTCAGGGGTTGCGTTTTGTTGATCCGGTTACTGGTCGGGAGCGGGTGTTCGAGAGTGGTATTTCGTTGCGGTGGTAGTTGGTTTAGAACCCGCTATCACTGTGTGAGGTTTTGATTTTTTCGTTAGGAGAGCAAGAGCAGGGCACATGCTGGTTTCTATGTGGCCGAACCACCGCTATCGCGAGCAAGCTCGCTCCCACATTGGATCTTCAGCAGGCCCAAAGCCCATGTGCACCGCCAAACCTGTGGGAGCGAGCTTGCTCGCGAAGAGGCCGGCCCCGTCCAACGTCACCGCAAACTGACACACCGCTTTCGCGAGCAAGCCCGCTCCCGCAGGGGAAACACGGTCTCACCAAGAGCCAGGTCGGCTATCCCAGAACCCAAAACCAAGCCCCAAAAAAAACCGGCGCTTCCCTCTTCAGGAAGCGCCGGTTTTTAGCAACATCGGGCAGCAGCGTTACAGATTACAAATCCTTAACGGTACGAACCTGATCCTTGTTCACGCGAGTCTGCTTGCCATCCAGTTGTTCGAATTCGTAGAAACCGCTTTCTTCATCGTAATGTGGGGTATCGACGGCCTGGATTTCGCGACCGTCATTCAAGGTGATCACCGTTGGCGAAGCGCACCCGGCAAGGGTGGCGAGGCCCAGGGCGAGCATGAACGTGGCGAGGGTCCGTTGTGTCATGGTGTTTCTCCGAAATGGATTCTTCAAGTTACTGACCTTCAGACGTATACATCGCGCGCAAGTTCCTGGCTAGTGTCAATCTGACACGCCTTTATGTCGAGCCAGTAGTTCCGGGGTGTTCAGATTGGCCAGCCGCGGATCGTCGGGAGGGCATTGCAAGGCAACGGCGTGCAGCGCGCGCATGATGCGGCCGGGGCTGCGTTCGCCTTCGCTCCAGGCTTGTTCGAAGCGTGCTGCCAGGGTCAACGGGATGACGCACAGCAGCGGTTCCCAATGCTCGCCGTGGCGCACCATCAACGGTTGGTCGGGGTGCAAGCTGGCCGTCCTGCGCATATTGTCGAGCAGGCTTGCGTCGATTTGCGGCACGTCGCATGGCAGCACCAGTAGATACGGGTGTCTCGCGGCCTTGAGACCTGCGCGGATGCCCGCCAATGGCCCGGGAAAATCGCCTTCCTCATCATGCACCAACTGATCGGCATACGGCGCATAACGTTGCGCATTGCGGTTGCAGGAAATGATCAGGTCATCGCTCATGTCGCGGGTCTGGCGATGAAGATGGGCAATCAGCGGTTCGCCTTGCCATTGCACCAGCCCTTTGTCCTGGCCGCCCATGCGTTGTCCGCGCCCGCCCGCCAGGAGCAGAATGGAGCAGGATGGCAGTGGCGTTTCCGAGGTCATGGCGTGTCTCCGCACGGGCGAAAAAATGAAGCGCTGTGATATAACACCGGGCTGTTTCCTTCACAACTGGACGAGCCTATGAAAGCCAAGGCTGATGTACCTTTCGTGCCGCTCAATATCGCGGTGCTGACAGTCAGTGACACCCGTACCCTGGAAACCGATACGTCCGGGCAGGTCTTCGTCGATCGGCTCACGGAGGCGGGTCACAACCTGGCGGCACGGGTCCTGCTCAAAGATGATTTGTACAAGATCCGGGCACAAGTCGCGACCTGGATTGCCGAGGACGTGGTGCAAGTCGTGCTGATCACCGGCGGCACCGGTTTCACGGGGCGTGACAGCACGCCGGAAGCCGTCACGTGCCTGCTGGACAAGCAGGTCGATGGCTTTGGCGAGTTGTTCCGGCAGATATCCGTGGCCGACATCGGCACTTCCACTGTGCAGTCCCGTGCGCTGGCCGGCCTGGCCAATGGCACGCTGGTATGTTGCCTGCCAGGGTCGACCAACGCGGTGCGTACCGGATGGGATGGGATCCTGGCCGAACAATTGGATGTGCGGCATCGGCCATGTAACTTTGTGGCTCATTTGAAACAGGCAGCCCCTTGTGAATCCCGTGGGTAAACCGGGCAAGGCCGGCGCCTTGATGGCCGTTGAGATAGCCTTGGCGCGGCTGCTCGAGATGGCGGAGAGCACACCGATTGTCCAACGCGAGCGTTTGCCTTTGGCCGAAGCATCAGGGCGAGTGCTGGCCGAGGACCTGATATCGACCCTTGACTTGCCGCCATGGCCCAACAGCGCCATGGACGGTTATGCCTTGCGGCTGGCGGACTGGAGCGGCGAGCCGTTGGTGGTCAGCCAGCGGATTTTTGCCGGGCAGGCGCCGGAGCCGCTGGCCGCTGGCACGTGCGCGCGGATCTTCACGGGGGCGCCAGTTCCTGCCGGCGCTGATTGCGTCGAGATGCAGGAAAACGCCGTGGTCGAAAGCGACCAGCGGGTGCGGTTTACCGAGCCCATGGTCAGTGGACAGAACATTCGTCCTCAAGGACAGGAGACCACCGTTGGCGAGCAGGTCCTCTCTGCCGGCACTCGCCTGGGGCCGATCGAGCTGGGCTTGGCGGCATCCTTGGGCTGTGCATCGCTGGACGTGGTGCGCAAGGTCCGCGTCGCCGTTCTGTCCACGGGTGATGAGCTGGTCGAGCCCGGCCAGGCACTGGGGCCTGGTCAGATCTATAACAGTAACCGCGTGCTGCTGTGTGGTTGGCTACAACGCCTGGGTTGTGAGGTGCTTGATGCCGGTATCCTGCCCGACGATTTGCCGGCCACCCGCGAGCGCTTGGCGCAGTTGTCGGATGTCGATCTGATCCTGTCCACCGGTGGTGTCTCGGTGGGGGAAGCGGACTTCCTCGGCATCGCCTTGCGTGAGGACGGTGAGCTGGCATTGTGGAAGCTCGCCATCAAGCCAGGTAAGCCGCTGACGTTCGGGCATTACCGTGGCGTGCCGGTCATAGGCCTGCCTGGAAATCCCGCGTCGACCCTCGTGACGTTCGCACTGCTGGCAAGGCCTTACCTGTTGAGACGCCAAGGCGTGCAGTCGGTGACGCCGCTCAAGTTCAAGGTGCCGGCCGGTTTCGCCTGGCCGAAGGCGGGCAGTCGCCGAGAATACCTGCGAGGCCGCATGGAGAATGGTCGAGCGGTCATCTACCGGAATCAGAGCTCGGGGGTCCTGCGCAGCGCGGCCTGGGCCGAAGGATTGGTCGAAGTGCTTGAGGGACAGATGCTGGTGGAGGGTGACGAAGTGGGCTTCATCCCCTTGAGCGAAGTCCTGGGCTAGCATGCCTACCAGGTGTTCTCCGGCCCGAGTGGGACGCTCGGGCCGTTGCGCGCCTCACCTTATCGCGTGAGCAGCATCACCAGCTGATCGAATCGATTGTTGGCGACCCAGCCCAGCAGGCCGAGCACCACCGCCGCGGCGCCGGCCGAATAGGCCAGCCTGTGGCGGATCACCTTGACGTCGGTACGAATTTCATCCATGTCTTTGCGGATGTATTTGAGGTGGGTTTCCAGTTCAACGACGCGCGGTTCCAAATCAATTCCTCCAACGGGATTACTGCAACTTTTGCATTCGTTTCGAGTATCGGCCTGCCCGCTTCCAAAGGACGCGAGCTGCCGGGTAGACAGCTTGTATTCACGGTTATGCATGGGACGGTCCATCCCCTTGGCCATAACGGTTCGAGCGAGTGATCCGGCCCCTGCGGGCCGTGGCGTATCCATCCATGGGAGCATGCTTCCTTGTGTGATGAGGTTTAAGCGATCCAGCAAAACATGAACCCAAGGTGTCTCAATACCGCTGGAGGGTCAATTGAGCTGATTCGCCAGACCCTGTAAGAAAACTCTTCGAATCAGGGCATGTTGATCGGACGAGCCGTCCTGCGCTTTTAAAATAATGGGGTGCACTGGGCTTTTTCGCTCGAATGAGCGGTCTCATGCCTGAACCTTCCAATGACGGAGACCACGATGAGCAAAGGCAAGGCGCTGTTGATTTTGCATGGCAAGCAAGCGCTCAACGAAGAGGTTCGCTCGGCCGTGATGCTCAAGCGCGAGCAGGGCTGGGACCTGGCGGTACGGTTGACCTGGGAAGCCGGTGATGCCCAGCGCTGGGTCGATGAAGCGCTGGCTGCCGGATATACGCGACTGATCGCTGGCGGCGGTGATGGGACCTTGCGTGATATCGCCGAGGCGATCGCTCACAAGTCCAGCGATGCCAGCCTGGTCCTGTTGCCGCTGGGCACGGCCAACGATTTCGCCCGGGCGGCCGGTGTGCCGTTGGAACCTGCGCAAGCCATGGATTTATTGGCCGTTGCGCCGCGGGCCGTTGACGTGGGCGAAGTCGGCGGGCGGATTTTCCTGAACATGGCCACCGGTGGTTTCGGCAGCCAGGTGACGGCGAACACCTCCGAGGACCTCAAGAAGGTCCTGGGCGGCGCTGCCTATCTGTTCACGGGCCTGTCGCGATTCAGTGAGCTGAGTGCCGCCTATGGTGAGCTGCAGGGGCCCGATTTCCACTGGCAGGGCGATTTGCTCGCGCTGGGCATCGGTAACGGCCGGCAGGCGGGGGGAGGCCATGTGCTGTGCCCGGAGGCGTTGGCGGATGATGGGTTGCTGGACATCAGCATCCTGCCGGCGCCCCAGGAAGTGGTCAGTACCTTGAAGGACTTGCTCGCGGGCGGCCTGGGCATCGACAACATGTTTGTCCGCGCGCGTTTGCCCTGGGTGGAGATCAAGGTCGCGCAAGGCCTGGACATCAATCTCGATGGCGAGCCGTTGCAGGTCGATACCCTGCGCTTCACTGTCCGCCCAAAGGCGTTGCGGCTGCACCTGCCGTCCGATTCGCCGCTGTTGGGCGGCGCGACGGCGCTCAATCGTCCAGGCTGATGATTTGCTCGCGCACCGCGAACAGCACAAGGCCGGCCACGTCATGGATCTGTAGGCGCTTCATGACTTGCGCCCGGTGGGTTTCCACGGTCTTGATGCTCAGGTTCAGGCCGTTGGCGATTTCCCGGGTGGACTTGCCGCGCACGATCAGCCGCAGGATCTCCAATTGGCGTGCGGTCAGGTTATGGGTCTGGGCTGGGTCCGGCTGATGTTTCTGGACACGGGTCAGCGCCTGGTTGATCACGGTATGGGCAATGGCCGGGCTCAGGTAGCGTTCGTTGTTGCGCAGCGCCTCCAGGGCGTGTTTCAGCTCAGTGGCGGTGGTGTCCTTGAGCAGATAGCCATGGGCTCCGTATTCCAGCGCCTGCATGATCAGCGCCGGATCCGTATGCATCGACAGGATGAGCACCTTGCTGTGGGGGCGCACCCGCTTGAGCTGCTGCAACGCGTCCAGGCCACTGGTGTCCTTCATGGAAATGTCCAGCAGCACGATGTCGGGGTTCAGTCGCTCTACCAACGCCACCAAATGCGTGCCGTCATTGGCTTCGCCGATCACGGCATAACCTGGGATATCCATGACCAGGGCTCGTACGCCGGCCCTGATCAGGGAGTGGTCATCTACCAGAAGCAAATTACAAATCAAAGGAGAACCTTATTCTTACTGGCTCGTTCCAGGGCACGCGGCGCCCAGGGAAAGCGTGCTTCGATGTGCGTGCCTTTGCCGGCCTCGCTGATGACCTTGAGGGTGCCGCCTAATTGTTCGACCCGCTCCGACATGCCGGCCATGCCCCGCTGACCTTCGCGAGCGGGGTGGCTGGCGGGCGCAAAACCCAGGCCATCGTCGCTGATCAGCAGGGTCAGGCCGTCGGGCAAGCGTTGCAGGCGTACCAGCAGATTGGTCGCCCGGGCATGGCGCAAGATATTGGTGACCGCTTCCTGGGTGATCCGGAACACCGCCACCGACATCTCCTCCGGGATGCCCGTCATGCGCTGCTGGCAATCGAGGCTCCACTTCACCGGGGCGTTGGCCAGGGTCTTGAGCAGATGCGCCCGCAGACTGGCTTCAAGCCCGAGACTGGTCAGTTCCCGCGGATTGAGGATCGCCGATACATTACGGACCTTGTTGAGGGTTTCGTCCAGGGTCTCGCACAGGAGTGCGCACTGGTCTTGCAATTCTTCCGGTATCCGCCGCTTGAGCCATTCGCCTTGCAGTTTCGCCGCGGTCAGCAACTGGCCAATGTCGTCGTGCAATTCACGGCTGAGCCGATGGCGCTCATTCTCCTGGACCTCCAGCAGTCGGTCGGCCAGCTCCTGGGGCTGGAACTTGATGGATTTGCGCGACAATCGATGGTGGATCCAGACACAGCTCAAGGCCGCGACGTTCAGGGCCAGCAGGCCCAGCGGCACCGTGTGGGCGTACAGGTAGGCCAGCAGGCAGCCGAGGGTCGAGCAGATGCACAATAGTAATGTGAAGCGACGGGCGTTATCTCGGGAAGGAGGCCAGGTGATAAATGACTTGAGGCTGGCGTGCATAGCGGATGGAGCCAATGAATGTTCGCTGCGGGCAGGCCGGTCAGCGCATCTGACAGGCCAGGTCGGGTAAACGTATCAGGTCGAAGACGGCTTCGGTCGGCGACTTTTACGGCGCCGTCTTGAAGTGGCTGACGCAGGAGATAGTACCACTTCGCCTATCGCGGGTCGCGCTCGGCATGGTGCCGTGAACGGGCTAAAGCGCAGGCTAATTGCCATCAGGTCAGGCTTGTTTCTGGGGGTAGGACACCAACGCCAACGGACGTGACGCGGCCAATGCCTGGCCGGGACTTTGGCCTACCTGGAAAGCGAATGCCTCAATCAAGGAGGTCTGCTCGCTGCTGTCCAGGCCCAACTGGCCGGTGGTGTGATCGACCAGCTCCAATTGCCAGGCCATCAGGGTGAAGCAATCCTTCAAGGCTTCCAGGGCCTGATCATGTAATTCCATGTTTTGCGCGTGGCTGAGCAAACCATGGATATGCATGGAAAACTCCGAAACGGCTTCCAGCGCCAGGGCATTGGCTTTGTTCGACAGCTTCAGCAAGGTGCTGAGCATGCAATCGATGGCGTCCTTGTCGTTGTTGATCAATTGCAGATGGCTCAGGCATTCCTCCGACTTGGCCAGCAGCGTCTCGGCCTCGATCAGAAATTCGGGAAGACGTTGATTCCAGTTTCTGCGATCGTTCGGCATGCTTATCTCCACAACATCATGTCAGGCGAAAGGAAACCGCGTATGGCGAACGGCTGGATCTCAAGGACGACCGCGGGCGGACGCACGACGACACGCCCGCGCCGTTGCGCGAAGGCGAGTTCGCAAACGATTGCACGGATGGGATCGGCCGAAAGGCAGCAGGTCCGATGTCCTGTGGTCGCGCACAAAAGCCTGACTCCGTTCAGCAATGAGAATGGCGTCACATTAATGGCTATTGGAAAGCGGGAATATCAGGTTGGACCTGATTGTGCCTAGGGGAATCCCTTAGGCAGGGGAACTTAGTGCGCAAACCGGAGTCGCGCAGCGGGAAAAACGGGGAATGAAATCGTGAAGCCAGTAAAGCATGATGTTAATGTGATATCAATTCCCCACGCTGTATTTTATCTGGGGTCAAGATTCGGCTCGTGCCGCCGATAGCTGTTTTATTGGATTCATCCGAACAAGCCCAGGAGTCACCGATGGCCGGCATTCTCGACACAGTAGATCAACGAACCCAATTGGTGGGTGAGAATCGCCTGGAAATTCTCATGTTTCGCCTGGCGGGTCGACAGCTGTTCGCCATTAACGTGTTCAAGGTCCAGGAAGTGCTGCAACTGCCGAAGCTGACGTTGATGCCGCAACGTCACCCGTTCGTGTGCGGTGTGGTCAATCTGCGCGGCCAGACGCTGCCGGTGATCGACCTGTCCCAGGCCATTGGCATGCGCCCGTTGGTGCCGGGCGCCAACAGCACCATTATCGTGACCGAATACAACCGTTCGGTGCAGGCATTCCTGGTGGGCGGCGTCGATCGCATCGTCAACATGAACTGGGAAGCCATCCTGCCGCCGCCGACCAGTGCCGGCCGCGAGCACTACCTGACGGCCATCAGCAAGGTGGACGATCAGCTGGTGGAAATCATCGACGTGGAAAAAGTCCTGGCCGAAATCGTGCCGTACAACGCCAAGGTCTCCCGTGACAAACTCGAAGATCCGGTGCTGGAACGTGCCCGTGGTCGCGAAGTGTTGCTGGTGGACGACTCCAATGTGGCGCTCTCGCAACTGCGCGACACCTTGGGTCAACTGGGCGTGAAAATGCACATTGCCAGCGACGGCCTGAAGGCGCTGAACATGCTCAAGGCCTGGGCCGATACCGGCGAGGTCATGACCGATAAATTGCTGATGATCTTCACCGACGCGGAAATGCCGGAAATGGACGGCTACCGCCTGACCACCGAAATCCGTAACGACCCGCGCTTGCGCGGACTCTATGTCGTTCTGCACACCTCGCTGTCGGGCAGCTTCAACGACTCGATGGTCAAGAAGGTCGGCTGCGACAACTTTCTCTCCAAATTCCAGCCGGACAAGCTGGTCGATGTCGTGCGCCAGCGGTTGATGCTCGACTGAAACCGATGGTGGTTTGCTTCAATGGCCGGCTCGTATAAGGTGGCATTTTTTTGCCCCCGGGGAAGTTGAGCATGTTGCGGCTGAGCGCGCTGTATCGGTATCCGTTGAAGTCCGGCAAGGGCCAGCCCCTGTCGGAAATCGGCCTGGACAAGCTCGGGCTGGACGGCGATCGGCGCTGGATGCTGGTGGACGAGGGCACGGGGCGATTCCTGACCCAGCGCGCCGTGGCGAAGATGAGCCAGCTTTCGGCCTTGTGGAACGAGGCGGGGGGCCTGACGCTCAGTGCGCCTGGCCATGGTGCCATCGACGTGTCGTTGCCACCTGCCCAGGAAGAGCAGCGGCGCGGTGTGATCATCTGGCGTGACACCTTGCGTGTGCCGGACGCCGGTGACGAGGCCGCGGCCTGGGTCAGTGAATTCATCGGCAACCCTACGCGGCTGGTGCATGTGCCGGTGGAGCTGGCGCGCACCACCGCAGCCGGTTATGGCAAGGACGACGACAAGGTCGCCTTTGCCGATGGTTTCCCCTTGTTGCTGATTGGCCAGGCCTCGTTGCAGGACCTGTCGAGTCGGGTCGGTCGTTCGCTGGACATGTTGCGCTTTCGTCCCAACCTGGTGGTCGAGGGCAGCGAAGCGTTTGCCGAGGACGGGTGGAAGCGCATTCGTATCGGCGAGGTGGAGTTCCGGCTGGTCAAGCCTTGCTCGCGGTGCATCATGACCACGGTCGATCCGCAAACCGGCGAGCGCGATCCGAATCGCGAACCCTTTGCCACGCTGCAGCAATACCGTTCGACACCGGACGGCGCGATGTTCGGCCAGAACCTCGTCAACGACAGCAACGGTCGGCTTGAAGTCGGCATGCCGGTCGAGGTGCTTGAGTAAAAAGATCCGTGAATAAAAATGCCCGTGTCATTGGACACGGGCATTTTTGTTTATCACGCAACCGCTTTAGCTTTTGTGGCGAGGGAGCTTGCTCCCGCTGGGCTGCGAAGCGGCCCCCGCATTTCAGTCATCACATCGTAGGGGACGCTGGCGCGTCCAGCGGGAGCAAGCTCCCTCGCCACAGGGTTAACCATGTCCCCAAAAGGGGAGCATCTCTGGTGGTTCGTCGGCTTAGCCGCGGTACTCACACAGATAGGCAGTGTCGACAGCCACTTTGAGCTGGAACTTGCTGTTGGCCGGTACATTGAACTGGCTGCCGGCCTCGAAGGTTTCCCAGTCGGTGCTGTCGGGCAGCTTCACGGTCAGGGCACCGGAGACGACGTGCATGATTTCCCGTTGGGCCGTGCCGAACTCATATTCGCCCGGAGCCATGACGCCGATGGTCGCTGGGCCTTCGGCAGTGCCAAAAGCGATCGACTTGACGGTGCCGTCGAAGTACTCGTTGACTTTGAACATGGGCGATTCCTCGAAAAAGGGGCTGAAAAAGGCCGGCCAGTATGCACAAGGCTGCAACATTCGTCATCTGCCGCGCCGGGTGGCGGACACCGCTCAACCCGGCAGCACCAAGGGCAACAACCGCGCGGTATTGCGGGCATCTTCCAGGGCTCGGTGCTGTTGACCGCAGAATTGCAGGCCCGCCAGTTGCAGTGCGCCATTGAGCCCCAGCGGTCGTTCCAGCCGACGGGTCTTGGCGAAACGTTGCTTGAGGTTCATGTGCGGCACTTGGCCGAGGACACTGTGTAACTGCTGGTGCTGCCATTCCTGCAGCAGTTGCTTGCGGTCGTAGTCGCCCCAACTGACCCAGCTTTCCAGCTTCGGATGATACGGCGCCAGCCAGCGCTCGAACGCCGGCCAGACTTCGGTCAAGGGCTCGGCGCTGTCGATATTGGCCTGGGTAATATGGGTCAGTTCGCGGCAGAACGGCGTGAGCAGCGGGCGTCTCAGGGGCCGCACGAAGCGCTGGAAATGATCCACTTCGCGGCCGTCACGATTCACCAGTGTGGCGCCGATTTCGATAATTTCCATTTCGGTTACCGGCCAGCCACCCTCATCGGTGGTGGCCTCCAGATCAATCACCAGCCAGTGAGGCATCGCAGGGTTCCCGGTATCGGCGTGCTGATGGGTTTGAGCGTAGTCAAACCCCGGGCATCCGACTAGTGGGCTGTTTCGACACGCAACAAAACCTGACGGTTTTTCACTTGGTCACCGCGCTTTACCTGCAATTGCCTGACCACGCCGTCGACGCCGGCCATGAGTGGATGCTCCATTTTCATCGCTTCGAGCACCATCAGCAGTTGGCCCTGGCGCACCGGGCTGCCTTCGCTGACCAGCAACTCGACAATGGCGCCGTCCATGGGCGCCTTGAGCGTTCCGTCGCTGGTGGTGGCCTTGGCGGCGACCGGAGCCAGGGTCCGGTCTTGCAGGTGCAGGCCGCCGGGGCGGGTGGACAGCCAGAGGTCGTGGCCATCGAGGCGCCAGGCCTGGCGCTGGCGAATCCCATCGATCATCAGCGACGCGCCATTGGCGTCAACGTCGAGCAGCCTCAGTTCGACCAGGCGTTCGGCACTGCGGATGTTCAATGTCCCGTCGGTTTCGGCCTCAAGGCTCAGCGTCCAGTCGCGCTCCCCGACGCCAATCCGAAAATGCCGCGCCATGCCGACGCTGTTGCGCCACCCGCCCAGGCCGGGTGCATGCCGTGCCTGCGAGGCCTGATAAAACGCCGCCGTGGCGATGGCCAGTTGTTCGGTGGAGGGCTCAATGGGCAGTAGTGCGGGATGATTGGCAAAGTGCTGGCCGATGAAACCGGTACCGAAGTCGCCGTCGATGAAGCGTGGGTGCGCCAGCAAGCCGGCGAGCAAGCGCTGGTTGCTCTGGACGCCCAGCAGCACGCAATCTTCCACCGCCCGGAGCAATTTGCGCCGGGCGTCTTCGCGGGTGGCGCCGTGGACGATGAGTTTGCCCAGCATCGAATCGTAGAATGGCGTGATGACCTGGCCTTGCAGTAGGCCGTGGTCGATCCGCACGCCGTCCTGTATCGGCGGCGCCCAGCCGATCAACCGCCCGGTCTGGGGCAGGAAATCCGTCGCCGGGTCCTCGGCGTACAGCCGCACTTGCAGGGCATGGCCGCTAAACATCACTTGATCCTGGCGCAAGGGCAACGGCTTGCCGGCGGCGACATCCAACTGCCAGGCTACCAGGTCCAGGCCAGTGATCAACTCGGTGACGGGGTGTTCGACCTGCAAGCGTGTGTTCATCTCCAGAAAGTAAAATCGACCGTCCGTCGCGAGCAGGAATTCCACGGTCCCGGCACCGACGTAATTCACAGCACGCCCTGCTTTGAGTGCCGCCTCGCCCATGGCCCGGCGCAGGTCGGCGGTCATGACCGGGCAGGGCGCCTCTTCGATGATTTTCTGGTGGCGCCGCTGAATCGAGCAGTCCCGTTCCCCCAGGTGGATCAGTTGACCGTGATGGTCGCCGAATATCTGCACTTCCACATGCCGTGGATCGATCAACGCCTGTTCGAGGATCAACTCGTCGCTGCCAAAACCGTGCAAGGCTTCCGAGCGTGCACTGCGCAATTGCTCCAGCATGTCTTCGGCGCGCTGGACCAGGCGCATGCCGCGACCGCCGCCACCGGCACTGGCCTTGATCATCAGTGGGTAGCCGATGCGCTCGGCTTCGCGTAGCAGCGTGTCGTCGTCCTGGGCCGCGCCCTGGTAACCGGCGATGCAGGGAACATTGGCTGCGAGCATGGCGATTTTCGCGCGGCGCTTGCTGCCCATCAGGTCGATGGCCTGGGGGCTGGGGCCGATGAAAACCATGCCGGCTTCTTCGCAGGCTTGGGCGAACCCCGCATTTTCCGAAAGAAAGCCGTAGCCGGGATGGATCGCGTCGGCGCCGCTGCGTCGGGCTGCGTCGAGCATGGCCAAGGAATTGAGGTAGGACTGTTGCACCGGGGCCGGGCCGATCAGCACGGCTTCATCGGCCATGCGCACGTGCAGCGCATCGGCGTCGGCCTCGCTGAACACCGCCACCGTGCGGTAGCCCAGGGCCTGGGCGGTGCGTTGGATGCGACAGGCGATTTCGCCGCGGTTGGCGATGAGGATTTTACTGAAGGTGGGCATGGAAGCATTCCTGGTTTTTGTGGTGGCTGTCAGGGCCTCATCGCGAGCAAGCTCGCTCCCACAGGGGGAGGGCGAATGCGATCCAATGTGGGAGCGAGCTTGCTCGCGATGGCGGCCTGCCAGGCCAACCGCTCACTTGTTCTTCCCCGGCAAAATCCCCATGAGCTTGCAGATGATGCCCAGCATGATCTCGTCCGCACCGGCGCCGATGGACACCAGCCGTACGTCGCGATAGGCCCGGGCGACCGGGTTGTCCCACATGAAACCCATGCCGCCCCAATATTGCAGGCAACTGTCGGTGGTTTCCCGGGCCAGGCGCCCGGCCTTGAGCTTGGCCATGGACGCCAGCCGCGTGACGTCCTGGCCGTGGATGTACTGCTCGGTGGCCTGGTAGACCAGCGCCCGCAGGCATTCGATCTCGCTGGCCAGTTCCGCCAGGCGAAAGTGGATCACCTGGTTATCGATCAGGGCCGTGCCGAAGGTCTTGCGTTCCTTGCAGTACGCGATGGTGCTGTCGATGCACTGTTCCAGGCCCTTGAGCATGTTGGCCGCGCCGAACAGCCGTTCTTCCTGGAATTGCAGCATCTGCATCATGAACCCGGCGCCTTCCTGGCCAATGCGGTTGCGTTGTGGCACGCGCACGTCGTCGAAAAACACCTGGGCGGTTTCCGAGCTGCGCATGCCGAGCTTGTCCAGGTGCTGGCCGAGGCTGATGCCGGGGCTGTCCATCGGCACCATGATCAGCGATTTGTTGACGTGGGGCTTGTCGTCCGAAGTGTTGGCCAGCAGGCAAATGAAATCGGCGCTCGGCGCATTGGTGATCCACATCTTGCCGCCGTTGATGACGTAGTCGTCGCCGTCCTTGCGCGCGGTGGTCTTGAGCCCGGCGACGTCGGAACCGGCGCCGACTTCCGAAACCCCGATGCAGCCCACCTGTTCACCGCGAATGGCCGGGCGCAGGAATGCGTCACGCAACTCATCGGAGCCGAATCGGGCCAGGGCGGGGGTGCACATGTCGGTCTGCACGCCAATGGACATCGGCACGCCGCCGCAATGAATGGTGCCGAACTCCTCGGCCGCGACGATCGAATAGCTGTAGTCCAGGCCCATGCCGCCGAATGCCGTCGGCTTGGAAATGCCCAGCAGGCCCAGCTCGCCGGCCTTGCGAAAAATCCCGTGGATGGGGAAACGTCCAGCGCGTTCCCATTCGTCGACGTAGGGGTTGATGTCGCGGTCGACAAATTGGCGAACGGTGCGCCGCAGTGCTTCATGTTCTTGGGTGAAGATCATTGTTGTTGTTCTCCTGGAGTCAGCGCTCAGAAACGGGCCACGCCAAAGCTGTTGGCTTGCAATGGCCGCTGTTCGGCCTCGTGACAGATGTCCAGCAGGTAGCCCAGCAATGTGCGGGTGTCGCGCGGGTCGATGAGCCCGTCATCCCACAGGCTGGCGCTGCCGTAGAGGGCGGTGGATTGGCTGTCGAGTTTCTGCGCGGTGGTGTGCTCGAGCAGGTCCAGCATCTTCGGGTCGGGGCTCAGGCCGTTCTTGAGTTGCGTGGCCTCGGTGATCATCCGCAGGACCTTGCCGGCCTGGGCGCCGCCCATCACGGCGGTGTGGCTGTTGGGCCAGGCGAAGATGAAGCGCGGATCAAGCCCGCGGCCGCACATAGCGTAGTTGCCGGCGCCGTAGGAGCCGCCTACGACGACGGTCAGCTTGGGCACCCGGGCATTGGCCACGGCCTGTATCATCTTGGCCCCGTGCTTGATCACCCCTTGTCGCTCGGACTCGGTGCCGACCATGAATCCGGTGGTGTTGTGCAAGAACAGCAAGGGCGTGCGGCTCTGGTCGCACAATTGGATGAACTGCGCGGCCTTGCTGGCGCCCTGGGGCGTGATCGGTCCGTTGTTGCCGATCAGGCCACAGGCATGGCCGCGGATGTGCAGGTGGCCGCAAATCGTCTGGGCGTCGAATTCGCTTTTGAAAGCCAGGAAGTTCGAGCCGTCGGCGATGCGGGCGATGATTTCCCGCACGTCATAAGGCTTCTTCGGGTCGTCGGGCACCAGTCCCAATAATTCGTCGGCGGGGTAGAGCGGCTCGGTCCAGGTTCGTTCGGGTTGTGACGGCAGTTGTGCATCCCAGGGCAGCAGGCTGAGGATTTCCCGGGCCAGGCGTACGCCATCGGCATCGTTCTCGGCCAGGTATTCGGCGGTGCCGGCCACCTGCGCGTGCATCAGCGCACCGCCCAGTTCTTCTTCGCTGGCCACTTCGCCGGTCGCGGCCTTGAGCAACGGCGGCCCGGCCAGGAACAACCGCGCCTTATCGCGCACCACCACCACGTAGTCCGACAAACCCGGCTGATAGGCTCCGCCGGCCGTGGCGGAGCCATGCACCACGGTGATCTGCGGCAGGCCCATGGCCGACATACGTGCCTGATTGGCGAAGCAGCGCGCGCCTTCGACGAAAATCTGCGCGGCGTAATTGAGATTGGCGCCGCCACTTTCGGCCAGGGTGATGACCGGCAGTTTGTTTTCCATGGCGATCTGTTGCAGGCGCAGGGTCTTGAGCAAGCCGCTGGGGGAAATCGTGCCACCCTTGATCGCGCTGTTGTTGACCACCACCAGCACCCGCGTCCCGGACACGTAGCCGATCCCGGCGATCAGGCCGCCGCCGGCCTGGCTGCCATCCTTGTCGTCATGGAGTTTGTAGCCGGCCAGGCTCGCCAGCTCAAGAAACGGCGCGCCGGGGTCCAGCAGCAGGTTCAGGCGTTGGCGCGGCAACAGTTGGCCGCGCCGTTCGAATTTGCCCTGGGCCTGTGCCGCTTTCTCCACCACGGCCTGTTCGAGCTGGCGCAGTTGTTCGACGCCGGCCCGCATCGCCGTGTAATGGCGCGCGAAGTCAGCGCTGTGGGGATCCAGGTGCGATTCGATGACCGGCATGCAGACTCCTCGTGTTGGAACGGATTAGCGCCAAACCCTGTGGCGAGGGAGCTTGCTCCCGCTCGATTGCGCAGCAATCGCAAAAGCCGGGGTCGCTGCGCAACCCAGCGGGAGCAAGCTCCCTCGCCACAGGTTTCACAGGTGCTGCAGATCGTTCATTTGCCATGGCGACCGTCCTTAGCCGACCTGATCGGCAACGTGTTGCGGCACCGGTATCTGAATCTCCAGCAATTGCTGGGCGAACGCCTTGCCCTGGGGGTCGATGCGCAGGCTGGCGACACCGCCGCCACCGAGGGCGTTTTCCAGCAGGAAATTCAAACTGTGGGTGCCCGGCAGGTACCAGCGTTCGACCCGGCCCAACTGCGGGTCGAGCACGTGGCTCATCCAGTCGACCATCACCTCCGGGGTCAGCGCTTCGGCGATCCAGGGCAGGTATTCGGGCTCGCGGGCAATCACGCCAATGTTGCTGTGGTTGCCCTTGTCGCCGGAGCGCGCCACCGCCAGTTTGATCAGCGGCACGCTGGCGTCGGCCCGGCCCTGGGGTTTGGGCAGGTCCGGGGCGACCGGCAGGCCGGTGATGTCCAGCGGTTCGAGGGCGGGCAGGGGACACGGGTGGCGCTGGCCGTCGAACTCGATGTCGAGCCGGCAAGTGGCTTTGTCGATCAGGAACGAGAAAAGGCGAATCAACGGCGACACCGTCGGCCGGCCACCGACCAGGCCGGTCAGTCCCGGCGCCATGCCGGTGGCGGCTTGGGCGATTTCCCTGGAAAACAGCACCAACGGTTGTTTGTCCGGGTGTCGCACCGCCAGTTTGATGACCACCTCACGGCTGTCCCGGCGCTGGCCATGTGGGCCGTAAGTGGCTTCGCTGCCCAGCAGTTCGATGTTCACTTCGCTGAAGGGCGCCCAGCCACGCTGGCGCAATAGCTGCGAGGTCTTGGCGATGATCGCCTGGCTGACCCGTTCAGCCTTGGCCACGGCATCGATGCCGGCGATCAGGCACGTGGCGGTGCAGCGCCAGCCGTCCAACCAGGTGGTGCAGACCTTGTACCGGTCGCTGGGCGGCAGCCCCTTGGCCCCGTGGACGCGCACGGCGTGCTTGCCCTGCTGGGTCAACCTGACCTGGCTGAAATCACAGATCACGTCCGGCAGCAGGTAACCTTGCGGGTCGCCGATTTCGTAGAGCAACTGCTCGCCGACGGTCAGCGGCGTGACCAGTCCACCGCTGCCTTCAGGCTTGGTGACGATAAATTGGCCGTCGGCGCTGGCTTCGACGATGGGGAAGCCAATGTGCTCGAAATCCGGCACTTGCTGCCAGTCGGTGAAATTTCCGCCGGTGCACTGGGCGCCGCACTCGATGAGATGCCCCGCCAGCGCGGCCTGGGCCAATCGGTCGTAATCGTCCCAAGCCCAGCCGAACTCATGCACCAGGGCGGCGCTGACCACGGCGCTGTCCACCACTCGCCCGGTGATCACCACATCGGCGCCCAGGCGCAACGCTTCGACGATACCGGGCGCGCCGAGGTAGGCATTGATGGACACGCACGCGGGCGGCAGGGGCTCGCCGCTGGACATCTCGCGGATGCCTTGGGCGGCGAGCCATTCGCCTTGCGGTTGCAGGTCATCGCCCAGCAGCACGGCGATTTTCAGCGCTACGCCGGCCTGATCACAGGCGGCTTGCAAGGCCCTCGCACAGGCCTGGGGATTGACCCCGCCGGCGTTGCTGATGACGCGGATCCGGTCGTCATGCAATCGCTTGAGCAGCGGGGTGAGGACCTCGATGAAGTCCGTGGCATAGCCGCTCGACGGGTCCTTCAAGCGCGCCCCGGCCATGACCGACATCGTCACTTCGGCCAGATAGTCGAACACCAGGTAATCCAGCTTCCCGCCCTCGATCAGTTGCGCCGCCGCGGTGCAGGTATCGCCCCAAAAGGCACTGGCGCAACCGATACGGATCGTTTTTGGCATGGCGTTCCCTCCGGCAAAGGTGGTTCGAGACTACCAAGCAAGCGCTTGGTTTGTAAACGCTGTCCCGTACTTGTGGCCGAGCGCTTGCTTGGTTGCCTCGCTCGGCTTAAATTGCCCGCGCCACCGATGGTTCGACGGGCAATGGCGGCGCGTTGGTTGATCGACTGTAGGAGAGAATGGGTGGACGAGCAAAAAGCCTTGGACGTGATGCGTGAGCTGGTCGACAGCGGGCAACTGACCGACCCTGACAGTGCTCGCGGCAAACTGCTCCAGACCGCCGCCCACCTGTTTCGCAACAAGGGCTTCGAGCGCACCACGGTGCGCGACCTGGCCAGTGCCGTGGGCATCCAGTCGGGCAGCATCTTTCACCATTTCAAAAGCAAGGATGAAATCCTGCGGGCGGTGATGGAAGAAACCATCCGCTACAACACTGCGCTGATGCGCGCCGCCCTGGCCGAGGCCGACGGCGTGCGCGGGCGGGTGCTGGCGCTGATCCGCTGCGAATTGCAGTCGATCATGGGCGGCACGGGCGAGGCCATGGCGGTGCTGGTCTATGAATGGCGTTCGCTTTCGGATGACGGACAGCAGCAGGTACTGGCCCTGCGTGATATTTATGAAGACTTGTGGCTGGAGGTTCTGGGCCAGGCCAAGGAGGACGGGTATATTCGCGGGGACGTGTCCATTACTCGACGGTTCCTCACGGGGGCGTTGTCCTGGACCACCACTTGGTTTCGCGCCGAAGGCAACTTGAGTCTCGATGAACTGGCCGAGCAGGCCCTGATCCTGGTGCTTGAAGAAAAACAATAATCGAACGGTGCTTTGAAGGGCCGTGTGGCTGGCTAAGCGGCTGAAACCGCCTAGCTTGATTGTAGTGACGGGACTTTTGGGGAGTGGGTTATCTTGACGTTTTTGCCGATGGGGATGACCTCGCGTGTGCTACTGGCTGCTTTGGCCGCTTTCCTGGCGTTGCCGATCGAGGCGGCGCAACAGGTGCGGATCGGCGCGGCGCATTTTCCGCCCTATACCGTTCGTCCCGAGAACGGCGCCGACACCGGCCTGCTGCCGCAGATGGTGGAGGCCTTGAACCAGTCGCAAAGCGACTATCAGTTCGTACTGGTGCCGACGTCGATCCCGCGCCGCTTCAACGATTTCAAGCAAGGCCGGGTCGACATGGCGATTTTCGAGAACCCCGAATGGGGTTGGCAGGATGTGCCACACACTGCCGTGGACATGGGCCTGGAAGATGCGGAGGTCTTCGTCGCCCAGCGCCAGCCGGATCGCCAGCAAAGTTATTTCGCCGACCTCAGGGGCAAGCGCCTGGCGTTGTTCAGCGGTTACCACTACGCCTTTGCCGAATTCAACCCCGACCCCAAGTTCCTCGCCGGCCAATACAACGCCACGCTGACGTATTCCCATGACAGCAACCTGCTGATGGTGTTGCGCGGGCGGGCGGATATCGCCCTGGTGACCCGTTCGTACCTCAACGATTACGTGTTGCGCAATCCGGAAGTCGGCCCGCAATTGCTGGTGTCCGAACGCATCGATCAGGTTTACCACCATTACGCGTTGCTCCGCCCGCAAGCGCCCATTTCCAGCGAAGCGTTCGCACAGTTGCTGCAAAAGCTGCGGGACAACGGTCAACTGCTGAAGATTTTCCAGCCCTACCAGATCCAGCTGGTGCCCACGCATTCCCATTGACGGTGACACTAAATTTCCCTTCCCGGCTCACGTCCCACGTTGACTACCGACGAATACGCGAGTCGCTCCCATGTCCAACCTCAACCACCCGACGACGCTGCCCTTGCCCGGCGGTCGTCGCCTCGGCGCCGATGAAACCGAACGCCACCTGAGCCTGATGCTCGAAGGCGCGCCGCTGATCCGGCTGCGCCTGGTGCGCGGTCCCGAGTTGCATGTGCATTTACAGGAAATCAACGACCGTCCGATGGGCCCGGCGTTGTGGGCAGCCTGCTATTGGCTGTTTGCCCGCGATCCCGAGTGCCAGCGCCTGACCTGGCACCTCGACGAGCGCCCTGGCGAAGCCTTGCTCAGCGGTTTACTGACGGGCACCGAACGTGCCGGTGAATACCGTTGCGAGCGCACGCTGTTCTGGCAATTGCCGCAGCCTTGGCTGGGGGAGTCGTTCAGCGGCAGTTACCCGCAACAGATGGTTATCACCGATGGTCGTCGCCATCCACGCCGGCCGATCAAGCCGCGCGGTGAGGTGTACCGACGTTTCGATGCGCGGCTGGGGGCCTGGGTGTCCTTGCGCACCCTGGAAATCGAGCAGGACCTGGAACGTTTCAACCGCTGGCAGAACAGCCCGCGGGTGGCGAGTTTCTGGCAGGAGGAGGGCAGCCTGGAACAGCATCGCGAGTACCTGGGCAAGCTGCAGGCCGATCCGCGGGTCTTGACCCTGATCGGTTGCTTCGATGACCAGCCGTTCGCTTACTTCGAAGCCTATTGGGCCAAGGAGGATCGGATCGCGCCGTTCTATGAGGCCGACCACTACGACCGCGGCATCCATATGCTGGTGGGCGAAGAGCAGCACCGCGGGCCGCACAAGGTGGCGAGCTGGCTGTCGGCGCTGGTGCACTACCTGTTCCTGGACGACCCGCGCACCCAGCGCGTGGTCGCCGAGCCCCGGGCCGACAATGCGCGGATGATCGGGCACTTGCATGACCAGTGCTTTCATTGCGAGAAGGAATTCGATTTTCCCCACAAGCGCGCGGCGCTGATGATCCTGGGGCGTGAGCGGTTCTTTGATCGGTGTGGGTTGATGTGAAACCTTATGGCCTCATCGCGAGCAAGCTCGCTCCCACAGTGGATCTTCAGTGATTGCCAGAATTGTGGGAGCGAGCTTGCTCGCGATGAGGCCGGCAAAACCACCGCAAGTTACCGCCGGGCGAACGTATCCCCGCGAACCCCCGACACCTTGCGGCAATGCACCAGCGCGTCGCGGATCATGAAGTTCACCAGGGTCGGCGAGACGCCCAGTTCCTTGGCGATGTCCTTCTGCGGCACGCCGTGCAGGCGGTACATCTCGAAGGCATAGCGGGTGCGGCTGGGCAGTTCGGTCAGCGCGTCGGCGATGTGCTCCAGCGTGGAGAAGTTGATATGGGAGGTTTCTGGCGAAGCACCCTGGATCACCACGTTCAACCCTTCCTCTTCCGGCCCCGAGTATCGCTGTTCCAGCGCCTGCTTGCGGTAGTGGTCGATCGCCAGGTTGCGCACGATCTGAAACAGGTAACTGAGCTGTGCCTTGAACGAGGAGGTGATTTGTGGCGCCGATTGCAGCCGGAAAAAAGCGTCCTGCACCACATCTTCCGCGCGGGACCGGCAGCCGGTAATGCGCGCCGCGATCTTGACCAGGATCAGTCGGTTATCGACGAACGCCTGGAGTAACGGTGAGTCGCACCTGCTTGTGGATACTTGTTCCGTCATGGAATTCACCTTGCTGCAAAAAGTTAGCGGGACGTCCGGATGCCGGACCCGTCCTACACATCGAGCGCCAAATTAGGCTTAATGATAATGATTGTCAATTGAGAAGAAGAATTATTGATGCGATAAAGTCCAGTCTCGGCGCCGCGACCCATTGCCGCGGCGCCTGGCTGTCGGATGCTTCGCGGCAGGCCTTGGTGAGTCAGCTGCCCGACTAATTATTTGCCGCCGCTATCCGTTCCATGGGGGACAACTTGCAAGCCGAATTCAGGCAGGAAACCCCCATGACCGACGCGTTCGAACTCCCCAGCACCCTGGCTCATGCCCTCCAGCGCCGTGCCGCGCTGACGCCGGACCGGGTGGCCCTGCGCTTCCTTGCCGACACCCCTGGGCAGGGTGTGGTGTTGAGTTATCGCGACCTGGACCTGCGCGCCCGGACCATCGCCAGCGCCTTGCAGGCCGACGCGGCGCTGGGCGATCGCGTGGTGCTGCTGTTCCCCAGTGGCCCGGATTACGTCGCAGCGTTCTTTGGCTGTCTCTACGCCGGGGTGATTGCCGTGCCGGCCTATCCGCCGGAATCCACTCGTCGCCACCATCAAGAGCGACTGTTGTCGATCCTCAAGGACGCCGAACCGCGCCTGCTGCTCACCAGCAGCGACCTGCGCGAACCGCTGCAAGCCATCGAATCGGCGCCACCGGTAGTGTGCGTCGATACCCTCGACCCGGCCCGCGCCGGACAATGGCGGATGCCGATGCTGCAGGACGATGACATTGCCTTCCTGCAATACACCTCCGGTTCCACTGCATTGCCCAAGGGCGTGCAGGTCAGCCACGGCAACCTGGTGGCCAACGAATTGCTGATCCGCCATGGCTTCGGCATCGACCTGAACCCCGACGATGTGATCGTCAGTTGGCTGCCGCTGTACCACGACATGGGCCTGATTGGCGGCCTGTTGCAGCCAGTGTTCAGTGGCGTTCCCTGTGTATTGATGTCCCCGGCTTATTTCCTGGCCCGCCCCCTGCGTTGGCTCGAAGCGATCAGCGAATACGGCGGCACCATCAGCGGTGGTCCGGATTTCGCCTACCGGTTATGCAGCGAGCGGGTCAGTGATTCAGCCCTGCAGCGTCTCGACCTGAGCGGCTGGCGCGTGGCCTATTCCGGCTCCGAGCCGATTCGCCTCGACACCCTGGAACGATTTGCCGAGAAGTTCGCCCCGTGCGGCTTCACGCCAGATAATTTCATGGCCTCCTACGGCCTGGCCGAAGCGACCTTGTTCGTCGCCGGCACGCCACGCCACCATGGCATTCCTTCGCTGCGGGTGGTTGAGGCGGCACTGGCGCAAAACCGGGTCGAGCCGGGGCAGGGCAGCGCGGTGATGAGTTGTGGTGTCAGTCAGCCCGGGCACGCGGTGCTGGTCGTCGAGCCGGCGACGTTGCAGCCATTGGCCGACAATCAGGTCGGTGAAGTCTGGGCCGCCGGGCCGAGCATCGCCCTGGGCTATTGGCGCAACCCTGAAGCCAGCACGAAGACCTTTGTCCAGCACGACGGCCGGACCTGGCTGCGCACCGGTGACCTGGGATTCCTGCGCGGCGGTGAACTGTTCATCACCGGGCGCCTGAAAGACTTGCTGATCGTGCGCGGGCACAACCTTTATCCCCAGGACATCGAGCAAACCATCGAGCGTGAAGTGGAGGTGGTGCGCAAGGGCCGGGTGGCGGCGTTCTCGGTCAACGACGGGGGGGAGGAAGGCATCGGCATCGCCGCGGAAATCAGCCGCAGCGTGCAGAAAATCCTGCCGCCGGAAGCCCTGATCAAGCTCATTCGCCAGGCGGTGGCCGAGGCCTGCCAGCAAGCCCCAAGCGTGGTGGTGCTGCTCAATCCCGGCGCGTTGCCCAAGACCTCCAGCGGCAAGTTGCAGCGCTCGGCCTGCCGCACCCGATTGGCCGACGGCAGCTTGGACAGTTATGCCCAGTTCCCCTCAGCCGAAGTAACCCCGTCAACCGAAGTCACCGTGGCGGATGAGTCCGCGCAGTCCTGCGAATTGCAAACCCTCATCGGCCAGGTCTGGCGAGAGCAGCTACAGGTCGAGCAAGTCCAGGCTGATGATCATTTTTTCCTGCTGGGTGGCAACTCCATCGCTGCCACCCAGGTGATTGCGCGATTGAGTGAAACCCTCGGACTGGCGCTCAACCTGCGCCTGCTGTTCGAAGCCCCGACCCTGGCCGCGTTCGCGGCAGCGGTGGCGAACCAGCAGCAGGACGGCGGCCAGGCCCGGGGCGCCATCAGCGCGTTGCCGCGCCACGCGCCACTGCCGCAATCCCTGGCGCAGAACCGTTTATGGATCACCTGGCAGCTCGACCCGACGAGCCGCGCCTACAACATTCCCGGTGGCTTGCACCTGCGCGGCGAGTTGGACGAAGACGCCTTGCGCGCCAGCTTCCAGCGACTGATCGAGCGTCATGAATCCCTGCGCACACGGTTCCTGGAGCGCGATGGCGTGGCCCTGCAACAAGTCGATCCGGCCGGCGAGTTCGAGCTGCATGTCATCGACCTTGGCGACCTGCCTGCCGACTCGCACGCAGCCCGGGTGCGACAGGTTCGAGAAGACGAGGCGGCCACGCGGTTCGATCTGGAGAAGGGACCGTTGCTGCGGGTCACCCTGCTGCGCCTCGACGAGGATGACCATCAACTGCTGGTGACGCTGCACCACGTCATCGCCGACGGTTGGTCGATGAATGTGTTGATCGAAGAGTTCTCCCGCTTGTACGCCGCCGCTTCCCAAGGGCAGGTCGCCGAGCTTGCGCCATTGCCCTTGCAGTACGCCGACTACGGCAGTTGGCAGCGCCAGTGGCTGGCCGAGGGCGAGGCCGAGCGTCAACTGAGCTATTGGAAGCAGCAACTGGGCGCTGAGCACTCGGCCCTGATGTTGGGCACGGATCATCCACGCAGCGCTCAACGCCAACGCAGCGCCGCGCGGCACAGTTTGCGCCTGGACAAGGACCTCGGCGAGGCCCTGCGCCAAGTGGCCCTGGCCCATGACGCGACGCCGTTCATGCTGTTGCTGGCCGCCTTCCAGGCGCTGTTGCAGCGTTACACCGGGCAATCCGACTTGCGCATCGGTGTACCCAACGCCAACCGTCCGCGCCTGGAAACCCAGGGGTTAATTGGCTTCTTCATCAACACCCAGGTCCTGCGTGGGCAGGTCGATTCCCGGCAATCGTTCGCCGCGCTGCTGGCCCAGGCCCGCGAAGCCACGCTGGGTGCCCAGGCTCACCAGGACCTGCCGTTCGAACAACTGCTCGAAGCGTTTCCCGAGGCGCGCGAGCACGGCCTGTTCCAAGTGATGTTCAACCACCAGCAACGTGACCTGAGCGCCTTGCGACGCCTGCCGGGGCTGCTCGCCGAAGAGTTGCCGTGGCACAGCCGCGAAGCCAAGTTCGATCTGCAACTGCACAGCGAAGAAGATCGCAACGGTCGCTTGACCCTGTCGTTCGACTACGCCGACGAATTGTTCGAGGCGACGACCATCGCCCGCCTGGCGGAGCACTACTGCAACCTGTTGCGGGCGGTCTGTGCCGATCCGCAGCAAGCCATTGGCGACGTGCCGCTGTTGACCGCCGATGAGCACCGCCAACAGCAGCAATGGAGCGCGGCCCCGTGCGCGCCGGCCAGTCAATGGCTGCCGGAGCTGCTGAACGAGCAGGCCCGTTGCACGCCACAACGGATCGCGTTGCGCTGGGACGGCGGTCAACTCGATTATGCCGAGCTGCACGCCCAGGCCAATCGCTTGGCCCATTACCTGCGGGACAAGGGCGTTGGCCCGGATGTCTGCGTGGCGATTGCCGCCGAGCGTTCGCCGCAGTTGCTCATCGGTGTGCTGGCCATCATCAAGGCCGGCGGCGCCTACGTGCCGCTGGATGCGGATTACCCGGCCGAACGCCTGGCCTACATGCTCCACGACAGTGGCGTCGATCTGCTGCTGACCCAAACCGCGTTGCTGGAGCATTTGCCAGCCTGCGACGGCGTCAGTGTCATCGCCATGGACGCCCTGCACCTGGAGCAATGGCCGAGCAACCCGCCGGGCCTGCACCTGCACGGCGATCACCTGGCCTACGTGATCTACACCTCCGGTTCCACCGGTCAGCCCAAAGGCGTCGGCAACACCCACGCGGCCCTGGCCGAGCGGCTGCAATGGATGCAAGCGACCTACGGGCTGGAGGCCAGCGATGTGCTGATGCAAAAGGCCCCCATCAGTTTCGACGTGTCGGTCTGGGAATGCTTCTGGCCGCTGATCACGGGCAGCCAACTGGTGCTGGCCGGCCCCGGCGAACACCGTGACCCGCACCGCATCGCCCAGTTGGTGCGGCAGTTTGGCGTCACCACGCTGCACTTCGTGCCGCCGTTGCTCAGCCTGTTTATCGATGAGCCCCTGAGTGCCCGCTGCACCAGCCTGCGCCGGCTGTTTTCCGGCGGCGAAGCCTTGTCGGCCGAGTTGCGCAATCGGGTGTTGGCGCAACTGCCGTCGGTGCAGTTGCACAACCGCTACGGCCCGACCGAAACCGCCATCAACGTCACCCATTGGCAGTGCACCGAAGCCGATGGCGAGCGCTCGCCCATCGGCCGTCCCTTGGGCAACGTCCTGTGCCGGGTGCTCGACAGCAACCTCAATCCGGTGCCGGCCGGTGTCCCGGGCGAGCTGTGCATCGGCGGCCTGGGCCTGGCCCGGGGTTACCTCGGACGTCCGGGCCTGAGCGCCGAGCGTTTCGTCGCCGACCCCTTGGGCCCGGCCGGGGCGCGGTTGTACCGGACTGGCGACCGCGCCCGTTGGAGCGCCGACGGTGTGATCGAATACCTCGGCCGCCTCGACCAGCAGGTCAAGCTGCGCGGCTTCCGGGTCGAGCCGCAGGAAATCGAAGCGTGCCTGCTGGCCCAGGACGGCGTCGCCCAAGTGGCGGTGCTGGTGCGCGACACCTCGGCCGGCCCGCAACTGATCGGCTATTACACCGCGCCGGATGTCGCTCAAGGTCAGGACGAGTTGAATAGTCGACTCAAGGCCGCCCTGGCCGCCGAGCTGCCGGACTACATGGTGCCGGCCCAACTGCTGCGCCTGGACACCATGCCCTTGAGCCCGAGCGGCAAGCTCGACCGTCGCGCCTTGCCCGAACCGCACTGGCAGGTGCGCGAGCACGTCGAGCCGGTCAGCGCCCTCGAACAGCAAATCGCCGGCATCTGGCGCGATGTGCTGGGACTGGCGCGTATCGGCCTGCGGGACGATTTCTTTGCCCTCGGCGGCCATTCGCTGCTGGCGACCCAGATCATTTCCCGCACTCGCCAGGCCTGTGACGTGGAACTGCCGTTGCGGGCGCTGTTCGAGGCCAGTGAATTGGGAGCCTTCGCCGAACAGGTGCGCTTGATCCAGGCCAGCGGCCAGACCAACCGCCAGCCAGCCATCGAGCAGGTCGACCGCAGTCAACCGGTGCCGCTGTCGTATTCCCAGCAGCGCATGTGGTTCCTCTGGCAAATGGAGCCGGACAGCCCGGCCTACAACGTCGGCGGCATGGCGCGCTTGCGCGGGGTACTGGATGTCGGGCGCTTCGAGGCGGCCTTGCAGGCATTGATCCTGCGTCACGAAACCCTGCGCACCACGTTCCCGAGCGTCGACGGCGTGGCCCGCCAACAGGTGCACAACGAGACGGGCCTGCGCATGGACTGGAAGGACTTCTCGACACTGGCCGCCGACACGCGCCAGCAGCGGGTGCAGCAACTGGCGGACAGCGAGGCCCACCAGCCATTCGACCTGGAAACCGGGCCGCTGCTACGGGCCTGCCTGGTCAAGACCGCCGAGCATGAACATTACTTTGTCCTGACGCTGCACCACATCGTCACCGAAGGCTGGGCGATGGACATTTTCGCCCGGGAACTGAGCGCGTTGTACGAAGCCTTTGTCGACGACCGCGAGTCGCCGCTCGAGCCCTTGCCGGTGCAATACCTGGACTACAGCGTCTGGCAGCGCCAGTGGCTGGAGTCCGGCGAGCGTCAGCGGCAGCTGGATTACTGGACCGCGCAACTGGGCCGCGAACACCCGCTGCTGGAACTGCCCGGCGACCGCCCGCGTCCGTCCGTGCAGAGTCATCGCGGCGAATTGTTCCGTTTCGATCTGAGCGATGAACTGGCGGCGCGGGTCCGCGCCTTCAATGCGCAACAGGGCCTGACCCTGTTCATGACCATGACCGCCGCCCTGGCGGTGCTGCTTTACCGCTACAGCGGGCAGACCGACCTGCGCATCGGCGCGCCGGTGGCCAACCGTATCCGTCCGGAAAGCGAAGGGCTGATCGGTGCGTTCCTCAATACCCAAGTGCTGCGTTGCCAACTCGACGGGCAAATGTCGGTGGGCGAGTTGTTCGAACAGGTCCGCCATACCGTCATCGAAGGCCAGTCCCATCAGGACTTGCCGTTCGATCATCTGGTGGAAGCCCTGCAACCACCGCGCAGTGCGGCCTACAACCCGCTGTTCCAAGTGATGTGCAACGTGCAGCGCTGGGAGTTCCAACAGAGCCGCACGCTGGCCGGCATGAGCGTCGAATACCTGGTCAACGACGCCCGGGCCACCAAGTTCGACCTCAACCTGGAAGTCACGGATCTGGACCAGCGCCTGGATTGCTGCCTGACCTACAGCACCGACCTGTTCGACGAGCCGCGCATCGCGCGCATGGCCGGGCACTGGCGTAACCTGCTGGAAGCGTTGCTGGTCGATCCGGCCCGCCGGTTGAGCGAGCTGCCGTTGCTGGAGGCTGGCGAGCAGCAACAATTGCTCGACAGCCTGGGCGTCGAGCCCGGTGAGCATCGCCTCGACCAATGCATCCACGGACTGTTCGACGAACAGGCCCGGGCGCGTCCCGATGCGCCGGCCCTGACCTTCGCCGGGCAGACCCTGACGTATGCGCAACTGGACAGCCGCGCCAATCGCCTGGCCTGGCACTTGCGCGAGCGAGGCGTCGGACCACAGGTGCGGGTCGGCCTGGCCCTGGAGCGTTCGCTGGAAATGGTCGTCGGCCTGCTGGCGATCCTCAAGGCCGGCGGTGCCTACGTGCCGCTGGATCCGGAATACCCGCTGGATCGCCTGCACTACATGGTCGAAGACAGCGGCATCAGCCTGTTGCTCAGCGATCGGGCTATGCTCCAGGCCCTGGGTGCTTTGCCCGAGGGCGTGGGCTGCTGGTGCCTGGAAGACGACTCGGCGGCCTTGGCCCACTACCCGGACCACCCGCTGCCGTTGATCAACCTGCCGCAACACCAGGCGTACCTGATCTACACCTCCGGCTCCACCGGCAAGCCCAAGGGCGTGGTGGTGTCCCACGGTGAAATCGCCATGCATTGCCAGGCGGTGATCCAGCGCTTTGGCATGCGCCCGGACGATTGCGAGCTGCATTTCTATTCCATCAACTTCGACGCCGCCACCGAACGCCTGTTGGTGCCGTTGCTCAGTGGTGCCCAAGTAGTGCTGCGTGCCCAAGGCCAGTGGGACGCCGAGGAGATCTGCGAGCTGATTCGCCAGCATCGCATCAACATTCTCGGCTTCACCCCCAGCTATGGCAGTCAGTTGGCGCAGTGGTTGGCGACCCAAGGGCAGACCTTGCCGGTGCGCATGTGCATCACCGGCGGCGAAGCCCTGACCGGCGAGCATTTGCAGCGCATTCGCGCAGCGTTCAGCCCGAGCCTGTTCTTCAACGCCTACGGTCCGACCGAAACCGTGGTCATGCCGCTGGCGAGCCTGGCCCCCGAGCAATTGGAGGAGGGCGCGGCCAGTGTGCCGATTGGCAGCGTGATCGGTGCCCGGGTGGCCTACATCCTCGACGCTGACCTGGCGTTGGTGCCGCCAGGTGCCACGGGTGAGTTGTACGTCGGCGGTGCTGGCCTGGCCCAGGGTTATCACCAGCGTCCGGGCATGACCGCCGAGCGTTTCGTCGCCGACCCGTTCGCCTCCGAAGGCGGACGCTTGTATCGCACCGGCGACCTGGTGCGCCAGCGTGCCGACGGTCTGGTGGAGTATTTGGGACGGATCGACCATCAGGTGAAAATCCGTGGTTTCCGCATCGAGCTGGGGGAAATCGAAACCCGCCTGCTGGAACATGAGACGGTGCGCGAGGCCGTGGTCCTGGCTCTCGACCTGCCGGGCGGCAAGCAACTGGCCGGCTACCTGGTGAGCGACATCGCCAGCCAGGACGGCGAGCAACAAGCGACCCTGCGCGACGCCTTGAAGAACCATCTCAAGGCCCAACTGCCGGACTACATGGTGCCCACGCACCTGATCCTGCTGGCGAGCATGCCGCTGACCGCCAACGGCAAGCTCGACCGCCGCGCCTTGCCGCTGCCCGATCCTGAGCTCAATCGCCAACACTACGTGGCGCCGAGCAATGCCCTGGAGCAGACCCTGGCGGCGATCTGGTGCGACGTGCTGAACGTGACGCAGGTGGGCCTCAACGATAACTTCTTCGAACTGGGCGGCGATTCGATCCTGTCGATCCAGGTGGTCAGCCGCGCCCGGCAGCAGGGCATTCATTTCACGCCCCGGGACTTGTTCCAGCACCAGACCGTACAGACCCTGGCCGCCGTTGCCACGCGCAGCCAGCAGGTGCACGCCGAACAGGGCCTGGTGCAGGGTGAGTCCGGGTTGACGCCGATCCAGCATTGGTTCTTCGACCGCCCGATGCCCAACCGGCATCACTGGAACCAGGCGTTGCTGCTGGAACCGACCACGGCCCTGGACCCGCAACCGCTGGAACAGGCCCTGCACGCGATCTTCCAGCACCACGATGCCTTGCGCCTGGTCTTCGGCGAAACCGCCGGGCACTGGCGCGCCGAGCACCAGCCGCTGTCTGACGCCGTGCTGTTGCAGCAGGTATCCGTGGACACCGCGCAAGCGTGCGAAGCGTTGTTTGCCCAGGCGCAGAGCCGTTTCAATCTAGCCACCGGGCCGTTGCTGCATGCCGTGTTGGCGCAAACGCCGGATGGCCGGCAACGGTTGCTGATCGTCATCCATCACCTGGTGGTGGACGGTGTGTCGTGGCGGGTGCTGATGGACGACCTGCAAACCGTCTACCGCCAGCTCGTCGCCGGGCAAGAGGCGCAATTGCCGGCCAAGACCAGCCCGTTGCGTGACTGGACTGCGCGTTTGCAGGCTTACGCCGGCAGCGAATCCCTGCGCGAAGAACTCGGTTGGTGGCAAGCGCAGTTGAGCGGTGCGCACGTCGCGCTGCCGTGCACGAACCCCGAGGGTGGAGGCCAGGAGCGTCACGGGCAAACCGTCAGCGTGCGCCTGGACGCCGAGCGCACCCGGCAGCTGCTGCAACAGGCGCCGAGCGCCTACCGCACCCAGGTCAATGACCTGCTGCTCACGGCGCTGGCTCGAGTGTTGTGCCGATGGAGCGGCCATGATTCGGCCCTGGTCCAGCTCGAAGGCCACGGCCGCGAAGCGCTGTTCGACGACCTCGACCTGACCCGCACCGTGGGTTGGCTCACCAGCGTCTACCCCGTGCGCCTGACTCCCGCGAGCGAAAGCGTCAGCGGCTCGATCAAGGCTATCAAGGAGCAGCTGCGCGCGGTGCCCCACAAGGGCCTCGGTTATGGTGTGCTGCGCTACCTGGCGGACGCGGCGACTCGCGAGGCGATGGCCGGCCTGTCGCACGCGGCGATCACCTTCAACTACCTGGGCCAGCTCGACCAGACCTTGGGCCAGGAGGCGCTGTTCCAGCCGCTGGATGCGCCGCTGGGAGCGATCCATGATCCCGCCGCGCCGCTGCCCAATGAGCTGAGCGTCGACAGCCAGGTCAGCGGCGGCGAGCTGGTGTTGCGTTGGACCTTCAGTGCCGAACGTCATGAGCCCGAGACCATTGCCACGCTGGCCGAGGCCTACCTCGATGAGTTGCAACGCCTGATCGAACACTGCCTGACGGACGAGGCGGGCGGCCTGACGCCTTCGGACTTCCCCCTGGCGAAGCTGACCCAGGGCCAGCTCGACAGCCTGCCTGTGCCGGCCGCGCAGATCGAAGACGTCTACCCGTTGACGCCGATGCAGGAAGGCATGCTGCTGCATACCCTGCTGGAGCCGGGCACTGGCCTGTACTACATGCAGGATCGCTACCGCATCAACAGCGAACTGGACCCGCAGCGTTTCGCCCAGGCCTGGCAGGCGGTCATCGCTCGCCACGAAGCCTTGCGCGCCTCGTTCTGCTGGAACGTTGGCGAAGACATGCTGCAAATCATCCACAAGCCCGGCCGCACGCCAGTGGACTATCTCGACTGGACCGAGGTGGCCGAAGACGCCCAGGAAGCCAAGCTCCAGGCCCTGCTCAAGGATGAGCGCGAGGCCGGTTTCGATCTGTTGAACCAGGCCCCGTTCCACTTGCGGCTGATCCGGGTCGGCGCGGCACGCTACTGGTTCATGATGAGCAATCACCACATCCTCATCGATGCCTGGTGCCGTTCGCTGCTGATGGACGACTTCTTCGAGGTCTACACCGCCCTGGGTGAACAACGCGAACCGCAGTTGGCCGTGCCGCCGCGCTATCGCGACTACATCGGCTGGCTGCAGCACCAGAGCCTGGACGAAGCCCGGCAGTGGTGGAAGGACAACCTGCAAGGTTTCGAGCGGACCACGCCGATCCCTGGCGACCGGCCGTTCCTGCGCGAGCACGCCGGTGACAGCGGCGGCATGATCGTCGGCGACTGCTACACCCGCCTCGACGTTCGGGACGGTGCGCGGCTGCGGGAGCTGGCCCAGGCCCATCAACTGACGGTCAACACCTTCGCCCAGGCGGCATGGGCCCTGGTACTGCGCCGGGTCAGCGGCGACCGCGACGTGTTGTTCGGGGTCACCGTGGCCGGGCGCCCGGTGGAGCTGCCGCAGATGCAACGCACCGTGGGACTGTTCATCAACAGCATCGCCTTGCGCGTGCAGATGCCCGAGGTTCATCAGCGCAGCAGCGTGCGCCAGTGGCTCAGCGATCTGCTGGACCGCAACATGCAACTGCGCGAGTACGAATACTTGCCGTTGGTGAGCATCCAGGAAGTCAGCGAACTGCCCAAGGGCCAGCCATTGTTCGACAGCTTGTTCGTGTTCGAGAACGCGCCGGTGGAGGTTTCGGTGCTGGACCGCGCCCAAAGCCTCAACGCCACTTCAGACTCGGGTCGTACCCACACCAACTTCCCGCTGACGGCGGTCTGCTACCCGGGAGACGACCTGGGGCTGCACCTTTCGTACGACCAGCGCTACTTCGATGAAAGCACCGTCCAAGGCCTGCTGGGCGAGTTCAAGCGGCTGCTGCTGGCGCTGATGGAGGGCTTGCACGGCGATATGAGCGAGCTGCCGCTGATCGGTGCCGAAGAACAGGCTTTCCTGATCGAAGGCTGCAACCAGAGCGAGCATGCTTATCCGCTGGAGCAGAGCTACGTCGAGTTGTTCGAGGCGCGGGTCGCGGCCCATCCGCAACGCCCGGCGGTCAGTTGCCCGGACGCGACCTACAGCTACGCCGAGTTGAATGCCCGCAGCAACCGCCTCGGTCACGCCCTGATTGCGGCCGGTGTCGGCCTGGATCAACCGGTGGCGCTGCTGGCCGAACGAGATGCCGAGTTGCTGGGCATGATCATCGGCAGCTTCAAGGCCGGTGCCGGTTACCTGCCGCTGGATCCCGGCCTGCCAAGCCAGCGCCTGAGCCGCATCATCGAATTGAGCCGCACGCCGTTGCTGGTCTGCACCCAGGCCTGCCAGGCCCAGGCACAGGCCTTGTTGGATGAGTTCGCCTGCTCCGGGCGGCCGAAGCTGCTGGTGTGGGAAAGCGTCCAGGCCGGCGACTTTTCCCCGCAAAACCCTGGCGTCTACAGCGGGCCGGACAACCTCGCCTACGTGATCTACACCTCCGGCTCCACCGGCCTGCCCAAGGGCGTGATGGTGGAACAACGGGGCATGCTCAACAACCAACTGAGCAAAGTGCCTTACTTGGCGCTGAGCGAGGCGGATGTGATTGCCCAGACGGCTTCCCAGAGCTTCGATATTTCGGTCTGGCAGTTCCTCGCCGCGCCGTTGTTCGGCGCCCGGGTCGACATCGTGCCCAACGCCATCGCCCACGATCCGCAAGGGCTGCTAGGGCATGTGCAACAGCAGGGCATTACCGTGCTGGAAAGCGTGCCGTCGCTGATCCAGGGCATGCTCGCCCAGGAACGCATCAGTCTGGACGGCCTGCGCTGGATGCTGCCCACCGGCGAAGCGATGCCGCCGGAACTGGCTCACCAGTGGTTGTTGCGCTACCCGGACATCGGCCTTGTCAACGCCTACGGCCCGGCGGAATGCTCCGACGACGTAGCGTTCTTCCGCGTCGATCAGGCGTCGACCCGCGGCACTTACTTGCCGATTGGCACGCCCACCGACAACAACCGTTTGTATTTGCTCGACGGCGCGCTGGACCTGGTGCCGCTGGGCGCGGTGGGCGAGTTGTGCGTGGCGGGCACCGGGGTCGGGCGTGGTTATGTCAGCGATCCGTTGCGCACTGCCCCGGTGTTCGTGCCGAACCCGTTCGGGGCGCCGGGGGAACGGCTGTACCGCACCGGCGACTTGGCGCGGCGGCGCAGCGACGGGGTCTTGGAATACGTCGGGCGCATCGACCATCAGGTGAAGATCCGCGGCTACCGCATCGAGCTGGGGGAAATCGAGGCTCGGTTGCATGAACAGCCGGAAGTGCGCGATGGCGCGGTGGGCGTGCAGGATGGGGCCAATGGCAAACATCTGGTGGGCTACCTCGTGGCCACCGACTCGGCGCTGAAACCCGCCGAACGCCTGGAGCGTATCAAGCAGCGCCTGCGGACCGAACTGCCCGAATACATGGTGCCGCTGCACTGGCTGTGGCTCGACCGCCTGCCCCTCAACGCCAACGGCAAACTGGACCGCAAGGCCTTGCCTGCCCTGGAGATCGGCCAGTTGCACAGCCAGGACTACCGGGCCCCCGGCAATGAGCTGGAACAGACCCTGGCCGACATCTGGGCCCAGGTGCTGAAAGTCGAGCGGGTAGGGGTGAAGGACAACTTCTTCGAACTGGGCGGCCATTCCTTGCTGGCGACGCAAATCGCCTCACGGGTGCAAAAGGCCCTGCAACGCAATGTGCCACTGCGGGCAATGTTCGAGTGCAGCACGGTGCAGGAACTGGCCGAGTACATCGACGGGCTGGCGGCCAGTGAGATGACCGAGGAGAAGGTGGATCGGTTGAATGACCTGATGGCGGAGTTGGAAGGCATGTAGTTTTGCGCTGTCTTTGATGTCCTCATCGCGAGCAAGCTCGCTCCCACATGGGATTTGCGTCGATCACAAAACCCTGTGGGAGCGAGCTTGCTCGCGATGGCGGTGGCACAAACAGCAAAAAACCCAAGGTTGACGCCTCGCGCCTGGCGGCTCAGTCTCCCCAGGGCTTTTTTCCAGACTCAAACAAGGAGGTCACCGATGCCCTTTGCAATGATCGACGGACAACCGCTCCATTATCTGGACCAGGGCCAAGGCCCGGTGGTGCTGCTGGGCAGCAGCTATCTGTGGGATCACAGCATGTGGGCGCCGCAGATCGAGGTGTTGTCCCGGCATTACCGGGTCATCGCATTGGACTTGTGGGGCCACGGCCAGTCCGGACGCTTGCCAGAAGGCATGTCTTCCCTGGACGACCTGGCCCGCCAGACGCTGGCATTGATGGATAACCTAAATATTGACTGCTTCAACCTGGTCGGGCTTTCAGTGGGCGGGATGTGGGGCGCGCGGCTGGCACTGGCGGCGCCCGGGCGCGTGCAGTCGCTGGTATTGATGGACACCTACGTCGGTGTCGAGCCTGAGCCGACCCGGCTTTACTACTTCTCGCTGTTCGACAAGATCGAAGCCAGCGGCAGTATCCCCGAGCCGTTGCTGGACATCGTCGTGCCGATCTTCTTCCGGCCGGGTATCGATCCGCAGTCAGCGCTCTACCAGCGGTTCCGCGCCACCTTGGCCGCGTTGCCGACCGAGCGCCTGCGCGACAGCATCGTGCCGCTGGGGCGGATCATTTTTGGCCGGGACGACATCCTGCCGCGCCTGCATGAACTGGACGCCAAGCGCACGCTGGTGATGTGCGGCGACCAGGACAAGCCGCGTCCACCGTCCGAGGCGTTGGAAATGGCCGAGCTGATTGGTTGCTCTCATGTGCTGATTCCCGAGGCTGGACATATTTCCAACCTGGAGAATCCGGAATTCGTGACAGAGGCGTTGCTGGAGTTCCTGCGTCGCTGAACTATCCCCATCGCGAGCAGGCTTGCTCCCTCAGGGATTTCGTAACCAATGCCAATCTACTGTGGGAGCGAGCTTGCTCGCGATTGCGGTGTGTCTGTCATATCAATGCTGACTGATCTGCCTCTATCGCGAGCAAGCTCGCTCCCACAAGGGGTCTGCAGTGAGGCTCGTCACTTCGGCCCGAGAATCTTCACCAGCTTGTCCGGCGACGGCGCGCCTTGCTGCTGTTGCAGGTCGCCTTTTTCATCCAGGTAGAAAATCGCCGGGGTGGAAGACAGTTCCAGTTCGTCCATCAACTGCTGGTTGGCGTCCAGTTTGGCCTGGATGGCGGCTGGGATGTCCTTGAGCGGTTTGAGTGGGCTGCCCTTGCCGGCCTTTTCATGCTCGGCCAGGGTTTTTTCCGGGTCCTTGGCGGCCAGCAAGGCAGCGGATTTACCCGGGCTGTCTTCGCGAATGATGCCCACCATGATGTGGCGCAACTGCACCTTGCCAGCCTTGACCCAAGGCCGGGCCTGTTCCCAGAACATGTTGCAGTACGGGCAGTTCGGATCGCTGAACAGATACACCGTGCGCGGTGCGTCCTTGTTGCCGTCGGCGATCCAGTTGCTGGCTTCCATTTTTGCCCAGATTTCCTTGGCCATCGGGGCGTAGACCAGTTTTTGCAGCGGTTCGGCGCTCAAGTCCTTGCCGTCGGCGTCGTACAGGTTGCCCAGCAGAACGTGTTTGCCGTCCGGCGTCAGGTACAGCGCCATCCCGCGGTTCTGGTATTGCGCCGCGTAGCCGCGCAGGCCGTCCGGTGCTTCGAAGGTGCCGACGATCTTCGCGCCCTTGGCTTCGATCTTCTTGATGGCCGCTGGCAAGTCTTCGGCGTGAAGCAGCGGTGCCTGCAGCAACGCGCCGGCGAAAGCCAGGGTCAGCAGGTGGCGGAGGCGGGGCATGGCAGTTTCCTTGTAGGGAGTGGGTTCGCCGAGGTCGGATCCGGCGTTTCGAAGTTTTCCAGGGCGCGGGCCAGGCTCGCTTCCGACAGTTCACCCAAGTGACTGCCGAGCAGGCGGCCGTCGGCGCCGTAGAACAGCGTCGTCGGCAAGGCCATTGACCCGACGGCCTGGGCGAGACGGCCACTGCCATCGAACAGCACATTGTGCAGGCTCAGGCCCTGGGTGGCGAGGTAGGTACTGACGCTGTGCATGCCTTCGGCCTGGTTGACGAACAGGAATGTCAGGTCCGGGCGTTCCTGTTGGGCGGCTTCCAGCACCGGCATCTCGCGCCGGCAGGGCGGGCACCAGGTGGCCCAGAGATTGACCACCAGAGGCCCACCCTGATAGTCGGTGAGTTTGACCGTCTGGCCGTCGGCGTTGCGTAGCTCGATCTCCGGCAGCCGCGTGCCCTGGTCATAGATGGTCAACGACATCGTCGCCACCAGCCAGAACAGCAGGCCGCTGCCGACACCAAAGCCCAATGGCCGACGCAGGGCTGGTCGGCGCCGCGCCCAAAGCAGCGCCGCGGCCAGCAGCACCAGGATCCCCGGCCATGCAAGGAAACCGCCATCGCGCAGATCGATGATTTGCCACAGGTCGTCCCGATAGTGGCTCCAGTAGGCCACGACAAAACCTGTCCGCGCGGCGAGCAGCCCGAGGAGAAACAGCGCGAATAGCACCGATTCGGGGTTCTCGCCACCGCGCTTGGCTACTCGCCAGCCGATGAACGTCGCCAATGCCAACGCGCTGATCAACAGGAGGTGATGGATAGCGATGGCGAAGGTGCCCAGGGTAAAGGTCAGCATCAGCCTGCGTCCCGGGTCAGGTTCCAACGTTCCAGGAAACCTTTGGCATCGATCTCGCCCGTGATGCGCTGGCCGCGGCGTTCCTCTCCGTCGGCTCCGATCCACAGCAGGCTTGGCGGGCCCGGCACCTGATAGCGCTGGAGCAGCGCTCGGCTGGCGGCGTTGTCGGCAGTGACATCAAGGCGCAGCAGGCGTACGTCTTTAAGCGCGGTCATGACTTCGGCGCGGCCAAACACCTGTTTCTCGATGATTTTGCACGACACGCACCAATCGGCGTAGTAGTCCAGCAGTACCCATTGGCCTTGGGCCTTGGCGCTGTCCAGTTCCCGTTGCAGGGCGGCGGGCTCGCTGACGGTGATGAAGGCGTCGTGGGCGTCGGCAGTCGCATTGCCCCGGGCACCGCTGTAGACCTCCAGCGGCTTGAACAGGTCGTCGCTGCCTCCCGCCGCCCCGACCACCAGCAGGCTGCCCCACAACCCGAACAGCAGCGATACGCTGCCCCACAGATAGGGCGCGCGCCCGAACCCTTGGGTCTGGCGCCAGGCGCAATAGGCGGCTATCACCAGCAGCGCGCCCCAGAGTCCGATCCACAGTGAGCCATCGATGACCGGACGGATCATGAGCAACGCGGTACCCAGGAACAAGAAGCCGAACACGCCCTTGAGCAGGTTCATCCAGGCACCGGGCTTGGGCAGGAAACGGTTGCCGACGGTCACCAGCAACAGCAGTGGCAGGCCCATGCCGACGCCCATGGTGAACAGGATCAGGCCACCGTGTAGCGCATTGCCGCTCTGGGCGATATACAACAGCGCGCCGGCCAGTGGCGCGGTCATGCAAGGCCCCACCAACAGGCCGGACAGCGCCCCGAGAACGCCAGCGCCCACCAGGCTGCCACCGCGGCGCTGACGGCCGGCGTTTTCCAAGCGGTCACGCAGGGCGGCCGGGAGTTGCAGTTCGAAGAAGCCAAACATCGGCAGGGCCAATACAACGAAGATTGCCGCGAAGGTACCCAGCAACCACGGCTGCTGCAGCAAGGCCTGCAGATTCGCCCCCAGCAGCGCGGCGAGCACGCCCATGGCGGCGTACACCAGCGCCATGCTGAGCACGTAGCTGCCGGCCAATGCCAGGCCGCGCCGAGGGCCGGCGCCGCTGCCCACCACCAATCCCGCCAGGATCGGCAGCATCGGCAGCGAGCAAGGCGTAAACGCCAACAACAGCCCAAGGCCAAAAAACACCAGCAGGCTCCAGCCCAACGCGCGCTGTTGCAAGCCGCTGGCCAGCGCCTGATCCTGCGCCTCGCCAGTGTTTGCCAGCGACGGGCTGCCGCCCAGGTCTACCATTTGCGTCTGGGGCGGATAGCACAGGCCGGCGTCGGCGCAGCCCTGGAAACCGACCTTGATCTTGCCCGTGGCACCGGCGGGTATCTTCAGTTCCAGCGCCTGGCGATAGACTTGCTGGTCGCCGAAAAACTCGTCGCTGTGAGCCTCGCCCTCCGGCAGTTTCGGTTTCTGGGCCTCGCTGAGCCCATCGAACTTGAGGCGCTGCTGATACAGGTAGTAGCCGTCGGCGATCTGCCAGAACAGCTGTGTTTCACCGGAGTCCAGACGTTCGGAAGTCAACGCGAACGCCTTTTCCACCGGCAGGAAATCGGGTTTGGTTTCGAAGGGATTGGCGGCCTGGGCCAAGCCCGAGATCAGGAACAGCCACAACAAAAACAATCGACGCATGGATAAAAGCCTTAGAACGGAACAAGTGACGAGGACAATGGCGGCTGGCGATTAACCGTCGATTAACCCGGCGGCGACCGGCAGGCAGCAATGATCGCCCATGTTGGCCGGACTCGTCGCATAATGTCGGCTTAATCGGCCGGCGGCCTAATGTACCTTTTTCCACGGGGCTTACCATGCATGTACTGGTGTGCGAAGACGATGAGTTGATTGCCAGCGGGATCGTTGCCGGCCTCACGGCGCAGGGCCTGACGGTCGAGCACGTCGCCACCGCATCGGCGGCGCGGGCGATGGTCGGCGTGGCGGAGTTCGATGTCATGGTGCTTGACCTGGGATTGCCCGATGAAGATGGTCTCAAGCTGCTCAAGCAATTGCGCCAGCAGGGGCTGGAGACGCCGGTGCTGATCCTCACCGCCCGCGACTCGGTGACCGACCGGGTCGACGGCTTGCAGGCCGGCGCCGACGACTATCTGCTCAAGCCCTTCGACCTGCGCGAACTTGCGGCGCGCCTGCACACGTTGCTGCGGCGCGTGGCGGGGCGCAGCGTCAACCTGATCGAGCACGGTCGCCTGACCTACGACCCCAGCAGTCGGGAAACCACCCTCGACGGCCAGCCGGTGGATCTGTCCCGGCGCGAGCAGTCGCTGTTGCAGGCACTGCTGCACAGTCGTGGCCGGGTGCTGTCCAGCGAGCAACTCAAGGACAGCGTCTACGGGTTCAACGACGAACTGGAAAGCAACGCCCTCAACGTCCATATCCATCACCTGCGGCGTAAATTGGGTAACGGTATTGTCGAGACCGTGCGCGGCCTGGGTTATCGCCTGGGGCCGGCCGAAGGCGGAGAGTCGTCCAAGTGATGAGCCTGCGACTGCGCCTGAGCCTGACCCTCGGCGCGGCCTTCGCCCTGATCTGGGCCCTGGCCGCGGCGTGGATGCTCAGCGACCTGCGCAACCAGATGATGTTTTCCCTCGACCAGCGCCTGGTGGCTTCGGCGCGGATGGTGGCCGGGTTGCTGGAGCAACTGCCGCCCTTGCCGACGAAGGGTGACGGCACGCATATCAGCGCCGAGCAACTGAGCATTCCCGGCGGCATGGCCTGTCAGGTCAGCTCCTTGCGCGGCGAGATCCTGGCCCGCAGCCACGGCACCCCGGAACAGGTCCTAGAAGCCGAGAAGATGGGCTTCCACGACCAGATGATCGATGGTACGCCGTGGCGCAGCTTCACCCTGGCCCAGGGCGACTTGCGCATCACCACCGCCGACCGCCAGATCGAACGCGAAGCCCTGAACATGTCGGTATTACTGGCCGCCTCGGTGCCGGTGGGGGTGGCGCTGCTCGGTTGCCTGTGCCTGTTGTGGCTGGGCATCGGCCAGGGCCTGGCACCGCTCAATCGCATGCGCGATGCGCTGATGCGGCGCAATGCCGATTCCCTGGAGCCCTTGCAGATCCATCCGCTGCCCAGCGAGTTGCAGCCGTTGCTGGAAACCCAGAACCAATTGTTCCAGCGCATCGGCAAGGCCATCGAGCGCGAGCGACGACTGACCGGCGACGCCGCTCACGAACTGCGCAGCCCATTGACCGCCATCAAGACGCACCTGCAAGTGGCGCGCATGACCGAAGGGGTTGCCCGCGACCAGTCCCTGGCCCGGGCCGAAGAGGGCGCCGACCGCTTGCACCGCACCCTTGAACAGTTGTTGTTGCTGGCGCGGGTCGAAGGCAGCCTGTCATTCGACGATGGCGTGCACTGCAACGCCGAGCAGGTCGCGCGGTTGGCGATCCAGGACTCTGCCGGCAGTGAGTCCCGGCGCATCAAGCTACACCTGGCCCCAGGGCTGTCCGACGCACCCGTGCAGATGCCGGCGGTGCTCTCTATCGCCGCCCTGCGCAATCTGCTGGATAACGCCCTGCGCCATACCCCGGACGATACCGATGTGGAACTGAGCCTGGAAATGATCGGCCAGCGCGTGCGCTTCCAAGTCCGCGACCATGGCCCCGGCATCGCCGCCGACGACATCCAGCACCTGACCCAGCGCTTCTGGCGCAACGGCCAGAGCACCGGCTGCGGACTGGGGCTGGCGATCGTCCAGGCCATCGTCCAGCGTTGCGGCTGTGGCCTGCATTTCGACAGCCGCCCGGATGGGTTGCGGGTCGAATTGACGATGCCGGTGCAGGCAACCGTTGTTAAGTAGGTGATTTGCGTGGCGAGGGAGCTTGCTCCCGCTGGATCTGTAGGAGCTGGCGAAGCCTGCGATCTTTTGATCTTGATCTTGATCTTGATCTTGATCTTGATCTTGATCTTTCGCTTGAGGCCTAACTGTCTTGGACAAGATCGCAGCCTCGTTGCACTCGTCAGCTCCTACACAGCTCCTACAGGCGCAGCCCAGCGGGAGCAAGCTCCCTCGCCACAGTGTTTCAGGCTGAGCCCCAAGCGTATTGGTAATACCCCGGCGTGGTTGTTGTACATCTGCTGTAACGACCTGGCATTGGCGCACTGGCGTTATCCAGGTCTATGTTTTTTTCAGCTCGACTCAAGGACTGAGGAAAACCGCGCCATGGATACCTTCATTGAAATCTGCACGGCCACGCCCAGCGATGCCGGCATCATCAGCCGGATCGCCGAGCGTTCCATCCGGGTCGGGTGTGCCGCTGAACACCGCAACGATCCCACTGTCGTGGCCGCCTGGGTGCGCCACAACACCCTCGCGCATATTCGCCCCTGGCTGATCGACCCACGGTTGCGCCTGACCCTGGCACGTTTGCAGGGTCGCCCGGCGGGTGTCGCCATGGCCACGGCCAGTGGCCGGATCGCCTTCTGCTACGTGCAACCAGAATCCTTCCGCCGGGGTGTCGGCCAGGCGCTGGTGGGAGACATCGAGACCTGGCTGCGCGGACGCGGGGTGGCCCGGGTGCGCCTCAATAGCACCCGTTCCAGCCAGGCCTTCTATCGACACCTGGGCTTCGAGCAAAGCGCCGAGGCCTTTGCCCTTGGCGGGGTCAAGGCCATCGCGATGCACAAGCCACTGATCGCGCCGACGGCGAAAGTGTTGTCCGAGAGTAAATCCCCCCGTGGCTGATGCGTTTCCACAACAGGAAACCTGCATGTGCGCCCCGACCGGATGCGCACCTGCCCGGTGTGCCGTTTGGGTCACTACCTATTGCGGGGTCGAGAGATGTCAGTCGCCAACAGCCTTATCGAAGCACAGCCGGCGCGGGTCAGCCCCGTGCCGGCCGAGACGCTCTACCAGTTCAATGAATCGCCACTGCTGGCTCGCCAGAGTCGGCAGGAGTCCAATGCCCGCAGCTATCCACGGCGGATTCCCCTGGCCCTCAAGCGCGCCAAGGGGTTGTACGTCGAGGACGTCGAAGGCCGCACCTTCATCGATTGCCTGGCCGGGGCCGGCACGCTGGCGCTGGGGCATAACCACCCGGTGGTGATCGAAGCGATCCAGCAGGTGTTGGCCGATGAGTTGCCGTTGCACACCCTGGACCTGACCACGCCGGTCAAGGACCGGTTCGTCCAGGATCTGTTCGGCCTGTTGCCGGCGCCGCTGGCTGCCGAGGCGAAGATCCAATTCTGCGGCCCCACCGGGACCGACGCGGTGGAAGCTGCCCTCAAACTGGTGCGCACCGCCACCGGACGCAGCACCGTGCTGTCGTTCCAGGGCGGTTACCACGGCATGAGCCAGGGCGCATTGAGCCTGATGGGCAGCCTGGGACCGAAGAAGCCCTTGGGCGCCTTGCTCAGCAATGGCGTGCAGTTCATGCCGTATCCCTATGATTACCGCTGCCCGTTCGGGCTGGGCGGTGCCGAGGGCGTCAAGGCCAATCTGCATTACCTGGAAAACCTGCTGCACGACCCGGAGGCAGGCGTGCAATTGCCAGCGGCGGTCATCGTCGAGGTGGTGCAGGGTGAGGGCGGCGTCATTCCCGCCGACCTGGACTGGCTGCGCGGCTTGCGGCGAATCACGGAACAGGCCGGGGTGGCGTTGATCGTCGACGAAATCCAGAGCGGCTTCGGCCGTACCGGCAAAATGTTTGCCTTCGAACATGCCGGGATCATCCCCGACGTGGTCGTGCTGTCCAAGGCCATCGGCGGCAGCCTGCCGCTGGCGGTGGTGGTTTACCGCGATTGGCTCGACACCTGGCTGCCCGGCGCTCACGCCGGCACCTTTCGCGGCAACCAGATGGCCATGGCCGCCGGTTCCGCAGTGATGCGCTACCTGCAAGAGCACGACCTGCCGGCCCATGCCGCGGCCATGGGCGAACGCTTGAGCGAGCACCTGCACATCCTCCAGCGGGACTTCCCGCAACTGGGCGATATCCGCGGTCGCGGGCTGATGCTTGGCGTTGAACTGGTTGATCCGGCGGGTAAGCGGGACGCCCTGGGCCATCCGCCGGTACACGCACAGCTGGCGCCACGCCTGCAACGCGAATGCCTCAAGCGCGGGCTGATCCTGGAACTGGGCGGTCGGCAGGGTAGCGTGGTGCGGTTCCTGCCACCGTTGATCATCACCCGGGCGGAAATCGACCGGGTCGCCGAAATTTTCGGGCGAGCCCTGCAGGCGGCGATCACCGATCGTTAATTTTCACCCGACCCTATACGTTCCTTTCATATCCTGGCTGCGCATGTGATGCAGCGAACCTCGAGCATAGATGGAGAGACACCCATGACTTCAGTATTCGACCGCGAGGACATCGTCTTTCAGGTCGTGGTCAACCACGAAGAACAGTATTCGATCTGGCCAGACTATAAGGCCGTGCCCGAGGGCTGGCGCACCGTTGGCAAGAGCGGGTTCAAGAAGGAATGCCTGGCCTACATCGAAGAAGTCTGGACCGACATGCGCCCGCTGAGCCTGCGCAAGAAGATGGAAGAGCAGGCGGCTGCGGCCCACTGAATCCAGAACCTGTAGCAGCAAGGAAGCTTTCCACAGGAGGGCTGCGGGGGAATGCAAATCCTGCAGTCACACCAGACCCCCTGTGGGAGCGAGCTTGCTCGCGATGGCGGCGGATCAGCAATATCGATGCTGCTGACACTCCGCCATCGCGAGCAAGCTCGCTCCCACAGGGTCCGGTCGGTGTTATAGCTATTGCCCAATCAGAAAATCAATCAACGCCCGTGCCGCCGCCGGCAATTGCCGATGGGGCGGATAGATGATTGAAAACGGTCGGCTACGCCCGCCAACGTCTTCCAGCAACACCACCAGTTCCCCGCGCTCGATTCGCTCCCGGACGATGAATTCATAGGTCTGGCAGATTCCCATCCCGGCCTGGGCCAGGGACACGATGCCCAATACATCGTCGGACACCTGGACATTGCCCGCCGGCAGCCATTCCCGATCTTGCTGGTTTTCGCGAAATAGCCAAGGTGCGATGCGTCCGCTGCTGGGCATCACGAAGGGCAGGCAGGCGTGGGCCGCCAGTTCATCGACGTGCCGGGGCGTTCCGGCGCGTGCCAGGTAGTGCGGCGCGGCCACCAGGCAAAGGCGGGCGTCTTCGAGCTTGCGGCCGACCAGCCCGCTGTCCGGCAATGGCCCGAGACGGATCGCCAGGTCATACCCCTCGGCCACCAGGTCGACATTGCGGTTGGTAATGCTCAGCTCGACCCGAACCTGTGGAAAAGCCTGGACGAAACGCGACAGCAGCGACGGCAGGCGGTAATGGCCGTAGGTGGTCGGCACGCTCAGGCGCACGCGACCGGTCAGGACGCCGTCCTGGCCTTGGATTCGCCGCTCCGCATCGTCAATCAGGGCAAAGGCCGAGCGCGACTGTTCCAGGTACAACGTGCCGGCATCGGTCAGGTTCAGCCGCCGGGTCGTACGACGCAACAACTGCACGCCGAGCCGGGCTTCGAGGCGGGAGATGGCGCGGCTCAGGACCGAAGGCGTGGTTCCCAGCGCCACGGCGCCGGCGCTGAGGGTGCCTTTTTCCACGGCCGTGACGAAGGCTTCCACGTCGGCCAGATGATCGAATCGACGGGGCATTGTTGCCTCCAGGGGCCAAGTGATGTTCCGGGAAGCCAGTTTATCGCCGGTAAGCGCATCAATACAGTGAGCGCATCTTTTATCGAAGCGTCCTGGAGTCATCATGAAAAAGCTCACTACCTTGGCAACGTCTGTCGTTCTGGCGGGCATCAGCGTCGCGGCCCATGCCGATAACGTGCTGGTGGTCCTGTCGGACGCCGATCATCTGGACCTGAAAAATGGCCAGGTCTTCTCCACCGGGTTCTACCTCAACGAATTGCTGCAACCGGTGAAACTCTTGCTGGAGGCGGGTCACCAGGTAACGTTCGCAACGCCCGAGGGCAAGGTGCCGACGCTGGACCTTTCCTCGGTGGACAAGATGTATTTCAACAATGACTCGGCGGAGCTGGAGCGTTACCAGGCGTTGTTGGCGCAGTTGAAGATCACGTCGGCCAAGGACTCACCGGTGATCAGCCTGGCCCTTGTCGAGCAGATCGGCCTGGACCGGTTCGATGCCCTGTACATCCCGGGCGGACATGCGCCGATGCAGGATTTGCTCACGAGCGCGCCGCTGGGGCGGGTGCTGACGCATTTTCATGGCAAGGGCAAGGCCACCGCGCTGGTCTGCCATGGCCCGATCGCGTTGCTGTCGACCATGACCGATGCCCAGGGCTTCGTTGGCCAGTTGGCGGCCAAAGGCCAGGCCTCGGCCAAGGCCGGCTGGATCTATGCCGGGTACAAGATGACGGTGATCAGCAATCAGGAGGAAGAATTGGCCAAGGGGCTGCTAGGTGGCGGGAGCATGAAATTCTACCCGCAGAATGCGTTGGAGCAGGCGGGCGGCCAATACAGCAGCAACACATCACCCTGGACGTCCCATGTGGTCATGGATCGTGAGTTGATCACCGGCCAGAACCCGGCGTCGGCGCTGGAAGTGGGGAAGGTGTTGGTCGAGCGGTTGAAACACTGATCCAGGAACACCACGGATTCCCCTGTGGGCGATTCCCTTGTGGGAGCGAGCTTGCTCGCGATTGCGGCTCGTCAGCAGCATTGGTGTTGGCTGACACTCCGCTATCGCGAGCAAGCTCGCTCCCACAGGGTTTTCCCACAGGTTTTAGTGGTGTAGCGGGTTTACTTGAACCGCCGCTCCACCCCTTTCTCCACCAGGATCTTCGCCGAAATCTCTTCCACGGAAAAATGCGTGGAGTTGATATGGGGAATGTTCTCCCGCCGGAACAGGTTTTCCACCTCGCGCACTTCGAACTCGCACTGGGCGTAGCTTGAATAACGACTGTTGGGCTTGCGCTCGTTGCGGATCGCGGTGAGGCGGTCCGGGTCGATGGTCAGGCCGAACAGCTTGTGCTGGTGGGCGCGCAGGGCGCTGGGCAGTTGCAGGCGCTCCATGTCGTCTTCCGTCAATGGATAGTTGGCCGCGCGGATGCCAAATTGCATCGCCATGTACAGGCACGTCGGTGTCTTACCACAACGCGACACACCCACTAGGATCAGGTCGGCCTTGTCGTAATAATGCGTGCGGGCGCCGTCATCGTTGTCCAGCGCGAAGTTGACCGCCTCGATCCGCTCCATGTAGTTGGAGTTGTGGCCAATGGAATGGGACTTGCCGACCGAGTAGGAAGAATGCTCGCTCAGTTCCTGTTCCAAGGGCGCCAGGAAGGTGGAAAAAATGTCGATCATGAAACCATTGGACGTTGCGAGAATCTCACGGATGTCCTGATTGACGATGGTATCGAAGATGATCGGGCGGAAACCGTCGGTTTCGGCGGCTTTATTGATTTGCTGTACCATGGCCCGCGCCTTGTCGACGCTGTCGATGTACGGACGTATGAATTTGGCGAAGGTAATGTTTTCGAACTGTGCCAACAGGCTTTGGCCTAGCGTTTCGGCCGTGATGCCGGTGCCGTCGGAGATAAAGAAAGCAGATCGTTTCATTTGCGCCTTGGGCCTTAAGCTAGTGAGCTAGTGACGATTCTTGGATATGATAGGCGCGATTTGCCGGCCACCATTGGCCCGCATTCTCACTTATTTTCCAGGTCCAGGCCATATCGCCGGCAAGCGCTCCCCTGGAGCCGCCGGTGCCTTGAGCTTTTCCAACACAGTTAGTGGAGAGATCACCTTGGTAGAGTACGTAGTTTCCCTCGATAAGCTCGGCGTCCATGATGTGGAGCATGTGGGGGGCAAGAACGCATCCCTGGGCGAGATGATCAGCAACCTCGCCGGTGCCGGCGTATCGGTGCCAGGTGGCTTCGCCACGACCGCCCAGGCTTATCGTGATTTCCTGGAACTGAGCGGCCTGAACAAGCAGATCCACGATGCGCTCGATGCCCTGGACGTCGACGACGTCAATGCCCTGGCCAAGACCGGTGCCCAGATCCGCCAATGGATCATGGAAGCCGAATTCCCCGAGAAACTGAACGCCGAGATCCGCACCGCTTTCGCCAAGCTGTCCGAAGGCAATCCTGACATCGCCGTCGCCGTGCGTTCCTCGGCCACCGCCGAAGACCTCCCGGATGCCTCCTTCGCCGGCCAGCAGGAAACCTTCCTGAACATCCGTGGCGTGGAAAACGTCATCCGCGCCGCCAAGGAAGTCTTCGCCTCCCTTTTCAACGACCGTGCCATTTCCTACCGCGTGCACCAGGGCTTCGACCACAAATTGGTCGCCCTCTCCGCCGGTGTGCAGCGCATGGTCCGCTCCGAAACCGGCACCGCCGGCGTGATGTTCACCCTCGACACCGAGTCGGGCTTCCGTGACGTGGTGTTCATCACCGGCGCCTACGGCCTGGGTGAAACCGTCGTGCAAGGCGCGGTGAACCCGGATGAGTTCTACGTTCACAAAGGCACGCTGCAAGCCGGTCGCCCGGCCATCCTGCGCCGCAACCTGGGCAGCAAGGCCATCAAGATGATCTACGGCGACGAAGCCAAGGCCGGTCGCTCGGTGAAGACCGTCGACGTGGACAAGGCCGAGCGCGCGCGTTTCTGCCTGACCGACGCTGAAGTCAGCGAGCTGGCCAAGCAGGCGATGATCATCGAGCAGCACTACAAGTGCCCGATGGACATCGAGTGGGCCAAGGACGGTGACGACGGCAAGCTGTACATCGTGCAGGCCCGTCCGGAAACCGTGAAGAGCCGCACCCAGGCCAACGTCATGGAGCGCTACTTGCTCAAGGAAACCGGCACCGTGCTGGTGGAAGGCCGGGCCATCGGCCAGCGCATCGGCGCGGGCAAGGTGCGGATCATCAAGGACGTCTCGGAGATGGACAAGGTCCAGGCCGGCGACGTATTGGTATCCGACATGACCGACCCGGACTGGGAACCGGTGATGAAGCGCGCCAGCGCCATCGTCACCAACCGCGGCGGGCGTACCTGCCACGCGGCAATCATTGCCCGTGAACTGGGAATCCCGGCAGTGGTCGGTTGCGGCAACGCCACCCAACTGCTCAAGGACGGCCAGGGCGTGACTGTTTCCTGCGCCGAAGGCGACACCGGCTACATCTTCGAGGGCGAACTGGGCTTCGACATCAAGAAGAACTCCGTGGACGCCATGCCGGAGCTGCCGTTCAAGATCATGATGAACGTCGGCAACCCGGATCGTGCCTTTGACTTCGCGCAGTTGCCGAACGCCGGCGTGGGCCTGGCCCGCCTGGAGTTCATCATCAACCGCATGATCGGCGTGCACCCCAAGGCGCTGCTGAACTACGACGGCCTGCCCCAGGACATCAAGGACAGCGTCGACAAGCGCATTGCCGGCTACGACGATCCGGTCGGTTTCTACGTCGAGAAGCTGGTGGAAGGCATCAGCACCCTGGCGGCGGCGTTCTGGCCGAAGAAGGTCATCGTGCGCCTGTCGGACTTCAAGTCCAACGAATACGCCAACCTGATCGGCGGCAAGCTCTACGAGCCGGAAGAAGAGAACCCGATGCTGGGCTTCCGGGGTGCGTCGCGCTACATCAGCGAATCGTTCCGCGATTGCTTTGAACTCGAATGCCGCGCCCTCAAGCGCGTGCGCAACGAGATGGGCCTGACCAACGTCGAGATCATGGTGCCGTTCGTGCGGACCCTGGGCGAAGCGAGCCAGGTGGTTGACCTGCTGGCGGAAAACGGCCTGGCCCGTGGCGACAATGGCCTGCGCGTGATCATGATGTGCGAGCTGCCGTCCAACGCCATCCTGGCTGAAGAATTCCTTGAGTTCTTCGACGGTTTCTCCATCGGTTCCAACGACCTGACCCAGCTGACCCTGGGCCTGGACCGCGATTCCGGGATCATCGCCCACCTGTTCGACGAGCGGAACCCGGCGGTCAAGAAGCTGCTGGCCAATGCCATTGCCGCCTGCAACAAGGCTGGCAAGTACATCGGCATCTGCGGCCAGGGCCCTTCGGACCACCCGGACCTGGCCAAATGGCTGATGGAGCAGGGCATCGAAAGCGTTTCGTTGAACCCGGACTCCGTGCTGGAAACCTGGTTCTTCCTGGCCGAGGGTCAGGCGGCGGTCTGATCGAGTGAAGGGGCCGCGCCGATAATGTCGGCCGGGTAAATCCTTGTGGGAGCGAGCTTGCTCGCGATGGCGGAGTGTCAGCCGATATTAATTTTGCTGACCCACCGCAATCGCGAGCAAGCTCGCTCCCACAGTTTTCCGGTGATCAGTTCATTGGCCCCTTTTGATTGAAGTAGGGCGGGCTCCACAAGGAAGCCGCCCTTTTTTGTGCAAGAAGATTATGCAAAGCAGCAGCAACCTCTTTCCTGTCGCCCTGATCAGCGCCGAGCGGCGCGGTGATCTGAGCGAAGACGTCTATCGCTTGAAACCCGGCAACAGCCCGGACGCCAGCGTCGAACTGGCCGTCACGCGGCTGGGCATGGCTGATCCCGGCGAAACCCGTGGTGTCCCGGTGATTTTGTTGCACGGCAGTTTTTCCAATCGGCGTTTCTGGTATTCGCCCAAAGGCCTCGGCCTGGGCGCGTACCTGACGCGCCTGGGATTCGATGTCTGGATTCCCGAAATGCGCGGCCATGGCTTATCCCAGCGTAACCAGGGTTATCGCCACAATCGGGTGGCTGACTACGCCCGTTACGACCTGCCGGCCATCGGCGCCTTCGTGCGTGAGCAGAGCGGACAAGTGCCCCATTGGATCGGTCATTCCCTGGGGGGCATTACCCTGGCGGCAGCCTTGGGCGGCCACTACCTGGGCGAGCCCGCGGTGGCGTCGGCGGCATTTTTTGGCACCCAGGTCAGCCGCACCTACTGGCCGCTGAAGATCCCGCCGGTGGAATGGAGCGGCCGCTTCATCCTCAAGCGCTTTGCCCAGTTGTCCGGTTCAAGGCTCAAGCGCGGCCCCGAGGACGAGCCCATTGGCCTGGCCCTGGAAAGCATGCGCTGGTACGGCCTGTTCGGGCGTTTCGGCGATGCCGAGAAGAACTGGTGGGCCGGCTTGGCCGATGTCCAGTTGCCGGTGCTGGCGGTGAGTGCCGCCGGCGATCACCAGGACCCGACTTGGGCGTGCCGCAAACTCTTCGACCAGATCGGTTCCACGCACAAGCAGTTTGTCTGCCTGGGTCGGGGACAGGGTTTCACTGACGATTTCGGTCACGTCGAGATGCTGGTCAGCAAGGCCGCCCGCCTTGAGGTCTGGCCGCTGGTGGCTCGTTGGCTCGAGGATCAGCAGGCGCCCTTGCTGGGTGAACAGCCGCAGTTGGCCGAGGCGGTTTGAGGCGAAGGCTCTGACAAGGGCATTTCGCTCTGGTCTGCTTGCGGCTAAGATATGACGCTTCAAGCGGTTCCGGTCACAAACGGTTGCACATTCAATCTGACGTTCCAGCCTTTCAGGAGTTGTTCGATGAACCATTACCTCACGCCCGACCTGTGCGACGCCTACCCGGACCTGGTGCAGGTGTTGGAGCCGATGTTCAGCAATTTCGGTGGCCGCGATTCCTTCGGCGGCGAAATCGTGACCATCAAGTGCTTCGAGGACAACTCGCGGGTCAAGGAGCAGGTTGAACTCGATGGCAAGGGTAAAGTGCTGGTTGTGGATGGCGGCGGGTCGCTGCGCCGGGCCCTGCTGGGTGACATGTTGGCCGAGAAAGCGGCTAAGAATGGCTGGGAAGGCCTGGTGATCTATGGCTGCATCCGCGACGTCGACGTCATTGCCCAGACCGACCTCGGGGTCCAGGCCCTGGCCAGCCATCCGATGAAGACCGACCGGCGTGGTGTCGGCGAGCTCAATATAGCAGTGACCTTTGCTGGCGTGACGTTCCGCCCGGGCGAGTATGTCTATGCCGACAACAACGGCGTGATCGTTTCGCCAAGCCCACTGAAGATGCCTGAATAAAGCACCGCAGCCATAAGGGATGAGGATGTTCGAGGAAGAAAACGCGCAATGGGGGCTGGTGCATGCCCTGGTGCTGGACGGTAAAGGCGGCGCGCGTTCCATAGCCCGGACCGAACTCGACGATTTGCAGCTGCAGGCCCACGAAAGCCTGTGGCTGCACTGGGATCGCAGTCATCCGCAAACCCACACCTGGCTGCGCAAATCCAGCGGCCTGAGCGAATTCAACTGCGACCTGCTGCTGGAAGAGAACACCCGGCCGCGGTTGTTGCCGTTGCCCAACGCCGAACTGCTGCTGTTCCTGCGCGGGATCAACCTCAACCCGGGCGCCGAGCCTGAAGACATGGTCTCGGTACGGATCTTCGCGTCTGCCCAGCGAGTGATCTCCCTGCGCCTGCGGCCGTTGCGCGCCACCGATGAACTGTTGGCGCAACTGGCCGAGGGCAAGGGGCCCGAGAACGCTTCCGAACTCATCCTTTATATGGCGCAATACCTCACCGACAAGGTGCAGGACCTGGTCACTTGCCTCTCGGAAATCGTCGATGGCGAGGAAGAAAAACTCGACGCCGACGAACGGTATGCCCCCGAGCATGACGCCATTTTGCACATCCGTCGAAGGGCTGCCGGACTCAAGCGATTCCTGGCGCCACAGCGAGATATCTTCGGCCAGATGTCGAGGATCAAGTTGCCCTGGTTCGTCGAGGACGATGGCGACTATTGGAACGAATTGAACAACAGCCTGACCCGTTATCTCGAAGAGCTGGAATTGACCCGAGAGCGCGTGGGGCTTGTGCTGGAGGCCGAAGACCGGCGCCTGTCGGTGCGCATGAACCGGACCATGTACCGCTTCGGCATCATCACCGGGATTTTCCTGCCGATGAGTTTTCTCACCGGCCTTTTAGGCATCAACGTCGGCGGCATTCCGTTTTCCGAAAGCCCCTACGGTTTCATGGTCGCGTGCCTGCTGATGATCTGCGTCGCGACGGGGCAGTGGTGGTTGTTCCGCCGTTTGCGCTGGGTGTGATGGGGTTTCATGTGACCCGACGAAATGTGATCGCGTCTTCCACAGACATCACGAGAGGTGCGTATGCACGATCCGTTTGAACAGTCTTTGCGCGACATGCTCAAGGCTTCGCCGTCCAGCCGGGACGACGACGCATGCTTGGGGCGTGTACTGAAAACCGCCAACCGCCAGGTCGGCGCGGGCGATCTGTTCAGCTTGCTGGGCCGCTGGTTGCCCGCGCTGATGATCGCCCTGAATAATGGATCGGCCCATGTCTCGCCGGTTTCCCGCCGTAAACCTGTTACTCGCACCGCTGATAAGGCTGATTGAATATGGAACTTGATCTCTGGACCCAGAGCCTCGTCACGGCAATGACTGCGTTGTGGACCAAGGTAGCTAACTTCATCCCGAACCTCTTCGGTGCGCTGGTGGTGCTGTTGCTGGGTTTTGTCGTGGCCAAGTTGCTGGACACGCTGCTGTCCAAGCTGCTCGCCAAGCTGGGTCTCGATCGCCTGATGGGCGGCACCGGCCTGACCAAGCTGCTGTCCCGTGGCGGCATCCAAGTGCCGATCTCGACCCTGGTCGGCAAGATCGTGTACTGGTTCGTATTGCTGATTTTCCTGGTTTCCGCAGCAGAATCCCTTGGCCTTGAGCGAGTTTCGGCTACGCTCGATATGCTTGCATTGTATTTGCCGAAGGTTTTTGGTGCCGCGCTGGTGTTGCTGGTCGGTGTCCTGCTGGCGCAACTGGCCAATGGGCTGGTGCGCGGTGCGGCCGAAGGCGTCGGGCTGGATTATGCCGCTGGCGTGGGGCGTATCGCCCAGGGCCTGGTGATTATCATCAGTATTTCGGTGGCGATCAGCCAGTTGGAGGTCAAGACTGACCTGCTCAACCATGTGATCGTGATTGTATTGATAACCGTTGGTCTGGCGGTTGCGCTGGCAATGGGATTGGGAAGCCGGGAGATCGCCGGTCAGATTCTTGCGGGAATCTATGTGCGTGAATTGTATGAGGTTGGGCAACAAGTGCGTGTTGGCGAGGTCGAAGGCCAGATCGAAGAGATCGGCACGGTGAAAACCACATTGCTGACCGAGGAGGGCGAACTGGTGTCGCTTTCCAATCGGATCTTGCTGGAACAGCATGTGAGTAGCCGCTAACCCGGCAAATCCTGCTAATGTATGCCGCCGCGAAATGCCTGCTAGCCCAGGCTGCGGCGCACATTGACCTAGACTGTCGGCCCGACTTGTTTTGAACAAACCCCAATCGCTATCCACGCGCTACGACCCCCGTGATCTCTCCGATGAGGAGTTGGTCGCGCGCGCGCATACGGAGCTGTTTCACGTAACACGCGCCTATGAAGAGTTGATGCGTCGTTACCAGAGAACTTTATTTAACGTTTGTGCGCGCTATCTCGGGAACGATCGTGATGCTGACGATGTCTGTCAGGAGGTGATGTTGAAGGTGCTGTATGGCCTGAAGAACTTCGAGGGGAAATCGAAGTTCAAGACATGGCTTTATAGCATCACGTACAACGAATGCATCACGCAGTATCGCAAGGAACGGCGAAAGCGTCGCTTGATGGACGCGTTGAGCCTGGACCCTCTCGAGGAAGCGTCGGAAGATAAGGCGCCCAAGCCCGAGGAAAAGGGTGGACTCGATCGCTGGCTGGTCTATGTAAACCCGATCGACCGGGAAATTCTGGTGCTACGATTTGTCGCAGAGCTGGAATTTCAGGAGATCGCAGACATAATGCATATGGGTTTGAGCGCGACAAAAATGCGTTACAAGCGCGCTCTTGACAAATTGCGTGAGAAATTTGCAGGCATTGCTGAAACTTAGTTCGGCGCAAATATCTCTTACGTGTAGGCAAGTTCTGATAGACTTGCCGCCGAGTTGTCCCCCGGTTTGCGGGACTGCTTCACAATCACCAGATGGGGATTTAACGGATGAAACTGAAAAACACCTTGGGCTTTGCCATTGGTTCTTTGATTGCTGCCACTTCGTTCGGCGCTCTGGCACAAGGCCAAGGCGCAGTTGAAATCGAAGGCTTCGCCAAGAAAGAAATGTTCGACAGCGCTCGTGATTTCAAGAACAACGGCAACCTGTTCGGCGGTTCGGTTGGTTACTTCCTGACCGACGACGTTGAACTGCGTCTGGCCTACGACGAAGTGCACAACGCACGTACCGAAGACGGCACTAACGTTAAGGGCGCGAACACCGCTCTGGACGCTCTGTACCACTTCAACAACCCAGGCGACATGCTGCGTCCTTATGTTTCGGCCGGTTTCTCCGACCAGAGCATCGACCAGAATGGCAGCAACGGTCGTAACCGTTCTACCTTCGCCAACGTTGGTGGCGGCGCCAAGCTGTATTTCACTGACAACTTCTACGCCCGTGCTGGCGTTGAAGCTCAGTACAACATCGACCAGGGCGACACCGAGTGGGCTCCTAGCGTTGGTATCGGTGTGAACTTCGGTGGCGGCTCCAAGCCAGCTGCTGCTCCAGTTCCAGCACCTGCTGAAGTCTGCTCCGACAGCGACAACGATGGCGTGTGCGACAACGTCGACAAGTGCCCTGACACCCCAGCCAACGTAACTGTTGACGCTGATGGCTGCCCAGCTGTTGCTGAAGTCGTTCGTGTTGAGCTGGACGTCAAGTTCGACTTCGACAAGTCGGTCGTTAAAGAAAACAGCTATGGCGACATCAAGAACCTGGCTGATTTCATGAAGCAGTACCCATCCACCACCACTACTGTTGAAGGTCACACTGACTCCGTCGGTCCTGACGCTTACAACCAGAAGCTGTCTGAGCGTCGTGCAAGCGCCGTTAAGAACGTTCTGACCAACCAGTACGGTGTTGAATCGTCCCGCGTTCAGTCTGTTGGCTACGGCGAATCCCGCCCAGTTGCCGACAACGCCACTGACGCTGGTCGTGCAGTTAACCGTCGCGTAGAAGCGCAGGTTGAAGCTCAAGCTAAGTAATTAGCCTACAGCTTTGGAAAAGCCCGGCCTCGGCCGGGCTTTTCTTTGCCTGCGATTTATGGAGATGGGTGGAACACAAGACCTGTGGGAGCTTGCTCGCGATGGCGGTCTGATGGCTTGATCGGGTACATATCCGTTGCTGCGGTAACGGCTACTTAGGGTTCCGCCCTTACGGCGGCTCACTTTTTTTCAAACGCCAAAAAAAGTAAGCAAAAAAGGCTTGCCCCACCACTCGGCACCTCGCTAAGGCTCGGTGTGCCCTCACTCCGGCATTGCTCCGTGGGCCCGCCGCGAAGGGCCATCCATGGCCCAGCGCGGCTATCCCGGCATCCATGCCGGGATGCCCACTCCACAATGCCTGCGTTCGGCCAGCGTGGTTAACGGGGCCTCCAGATCAAAAGCCGGGCCGAGGCGGCCCGATAGCCGACCTGGCTCTTTCGGTCGTACACCCATCAGATCTGTGGGAGCAAAGCTTGCTCGCGATGGCGGTGTGTCAGTCAATGTATGTCTAACTGAACCACCGTCATCGCGAGCAAGCTCGCTCCCACAGGTTTTGGGGTGTCTGCTAGAGGGCGCAAACCTGGGCCAAAGCCGGCGGTGAGGCGGCCAGTTCGGCTGCTTCGGCCACGGCGCCAATTACCAGGATCGCCGGGCTCTTGAGCTGGAAGGCGCTGGCAGCGGCCTCCATCGAGGCCAGGTCGCTGCGGCAGTCACGCTGGTGGGGCAGGGAGGCGTTTTCGATCATGGCCACGGGCGTGTCCGCCGCCAAGCCGCCGGCCAGCAGTTGCTCGCGGATCTCGCTCAGCTTCGCCACGCCCATGTACACCACCAAAGTGGTCCCGCTTTGGGCCAGGGCTTGCCAGTTCAGGCTGCTGCCGTCCTGGGTGTGGGCCGTGACCAGGGTCACGCCCCGGGCAATCCCGCGCAGGGTCAGTGGAATGTCGCATTGGGTCGCCCCCGCGAGGCCGGCGGTGATGCCGTTGACCATTTCCACCTCGACGCCATGCTCGCGCAGCCACTGTGCCTCTTCACCGCCGCGGCCGAAGATGCACGGGTCGCCGCCCTTGAGGCGCACCACGCATTTGCCCTGGCGGGCATAACGCAGCATCAATCGATGAATGAAAGCCTGGGGGGTGGAGCGGCAGCCGCCGCGCTTGCCCACGGCAATGATGCGTGCAGCGGGGCAATGCTCCAGCACCGCGGCATTGACCAGGTCGTCGATCAACACCACGTCGGCCTCGCCCAAGGCGCGCACGGCTTTGAGGGTCAGTAATTCAGGGTCACCGGGACCTGCACCCACCAGCCAGACTTTTGCGTTCATAGTGTTTTCCTCACGAGATAGCCGCCAGTGGTTGCGCGGTGGCAACCAGCAGGCGCTTGATTTCCGGTACGCAGGAGCCGCATTGCGTGCCACAGCCCAGTTCCTGTTTGAGCCCCTGCAAGTCCAGGCCACGCTCGATGCCGGCGCAGACCGCGCGCTGGCTGACGTTCATGCAGTTGCACAGCGTTTTGCTGCCACCCGTTGTGGCGCCAACATTGCCCGGCGGCGCGCTCAACGGCGCCAGCAGCCAGCGCCGCAGTTGTTCATCGGCACGGCCTTCCAGCCACAGGTTCTGCAGCCAATGCCGGGCCAGGGTTTCACCGGCCAGGCGAATGGCGGTGATGCGACCGTTTTCGATGCGCACTCGTTTACCGATGGAGCGACGCGGGTCGTCGTAGGCCAGCACCGGCCCGTCGATCAGGCCCAATTGCTCGTCGATGGCCTGGAGCAGTTGCGGTTCAGGCGCGATGGCGCTGGCAGCGCGAATCAGCAGTGCGGGACGTTCGCGGCCGGTCAGGCTCAGGCTGACGTAGGAAAACGCCTCGCACAGGGGACGCAGGGCCTCCAGATGCTGTTGAACATCGCCTTCGATCAAAGCGAAAAGCTGCCAAGGCAGGTTCACCGGTTCCAGGCGCACGCCGCTGTGCTTGAGTTCCGGTTGTTTCGACAAGGGGTCGAAGGCCGGTTGAGTCAGGGTATTCACGCCGCCCTTGAGGAACCGATCGCCCCAATGCATGGGCAGGAACGCCTGGCCGGGGCGCACGCTGTCGTCGCTGTCCACGGCCACGATCACGCTGCCGCGACGGCTCTTGAGGTTGACCAGGTCGCCCGCTTGCAAGCGATGCCGGAGAAGTTCGTCGGGGTGCAGGCTGAGCACGGCTTCGTTCACATGGCCAAACAACTGCGCAGCGGTGCCGGTCCGGCTCATGCCGTGCCACTGGTCCCGCAAGCGGCCGGTGTTGAGCGTCAATGGGTAGCGGGCGTCACGCAGTTCCTTGGCGGCGCGATAGGGATCGGCCACGAAGTGCGCCCGGCCGCTGTCGGTCGGGAAAATCCCGTCCACGTACAGTCGCGCCGTCCCAACCGTGGCGCCTTCCGGGAAGGGCCATTGCTGGGGGCCGAGGCGGTCGATCAGGGCATGGCTGATGCCGGACAAGTCCAGGTCGCGGCCACGGGTCAGCTGTTTGTACTCGTCGAACAGCTGGGCCGGGGTGTCGAAGACGAACAGGCTGGGTTGGCCCGGGCGCAGGCGTTTCTCCAGGCGTTGTGCGAAATCCACGGTGATTGCCCAGTCCGGACGCGCTTCACCGGGTGCGTCGATGGCCCGGCGGACGTGGGAAATACGCCGCTCGGAGTTGGTCACCGAACCTTCTTTCTCGCCCCAACTGGCCGCCGGCAACAGTAGATCGGCAAACGTGGCGGTCTCGGTGGTGCGGAAGGCTTCCTGCAATACCACGAACGGGCAGGCTTGCAGGGCCTCACGTACCGCCGTCTGGTCGGGCATTGACTGGGCCGGGTTGGTGCAGGCGATCCACAAGGCCTTGATCTTGCCGCTGCGCACCTGCTCGAACAGCTCGATGGCGCTCAGGCCGGTGGTGGCGGGCAATTGCTCCACACCCCAATAACGGGCGACCTCGGCACGATGTTCCGGGTTGGCGGCTTCACGATGGCCCGGCAGCAGGTTCGACAGGCTGCCGGTTTCCCGTCCGCCCATGGCGTTGGGTTGGCCGGTCAGCGAGAACGGGCCCGCCCCCGGCCGGCCGATTTGTCCGGTGGCCAGGTGGAGGTTGATCAGTGCGCTGTTTTTGGCGCTGCCGGCGGTGGACTGGTTCAGGCCCATGCACCACAACGACAGGAAGCTCGGCGACGTGCCGACCCATTCGGCGCACTGGTGCAGTTGTTCGACGCTGATGCCGCACAACTGGGCGACCATCGCCGGGGTGTAGTCGCGGACCAGGTTCTTCAGGTCCGCCAGACCTTCGGTATGGGCCTTGATGAAGGCGCGGTCGACCCAGTCTTCCCACAGCAGCAGGTGCAAAATCCCATGGAACAAGGCGACATCGGTGCCCGGCAAGATCGCCAGGTGCAGGTCCGCCAGGTCGCAGGTGTCGGTGCGCCGGGGGTCGATGACGATGATTTTCATCTGCGGCCGGCGGGATTTTGCCTCTTCGAGGCGGCGAAACAGGATGGGATGGGCGTAGGCCATGTTACTGCCGACGATCATCACGCAGTCGCTCAACTCCAGGTCTTCGTAGCTGCAGGGTGGGGCGTCGGCACCGAGGCTGCGCTTGTAGCCCACCACGGCAGAGGACATGCACAGCCGCGAATTGCTGTCGATATTGTTGGTACCCACCAACGCCCGGGCGAGTTTGTTGAAGGCGTAGTAGTCCTCGGTCAACAGCTGGCCGGAGATGTAGAACGCCACGCTGTCGGGGCCGTGCTCGGCGATGGTGTCGGCGAAGACGCTGGCGGCGTGATCCAGGGCGCTGTTCCAGCCGGTGCGGGCCCGGGCCAGGCCTTTGCCCAGGCGCAGCTCCGGGTACAGGGCGCGGGCGGCGAGGTCGCCGGTCAGGTGCAGGGTCGAACCCTTGCTGCACAGTTTGCCGAAGTTGGCCGGGTGGGCGGGATCGCCGCTGACGCCGAGAATGCGCTCGCCGTCATGCTCGATCAGCACGCCGCAGCCGACCCCGCAATAACAGCAGGTCGAGGCAGTGATCTGGCGGTTCATCAGCTTGCGTCCCGCAGGGCCAGTTGCACCCGGCCGTCTTCGACCCGGGCCGAATGATGATGGGCGCAGCCCACGTCCGGGGCTTGGGCCAGACCGGTTTCCAGGTCGATCTGCCAGTTGTGCAGCGGGCAGGCCACGCGCTTGCCGTAGACCAACCCTTGGGACAGCGGGCCACCCTTGTGCGGGCAACGGTCATCGAGGGCGAACACTTCATCGTCGCTGGTACGAAAAATCGCGATATCGCCTTTGGGGCCATTGATGATGCGCGAACCGAGGATATTGATCTCTTCCAGTGCGCAGATATCCAGCCAGTTCATGCCGGCACCTCCAGGTTCTTCACGGGGATGACTTCGAACTCTTTCTTCAACTGAGGCTGTTCCAGGCGTTGTTTCCAAGGGTCCTGTTCCAGCGACAGGGAAAACTTCAGGCGTTCGTGAAGGGCCTTGCGCCGCTCGGGGTCTTCCAGCACGGCTTTCTTGATGTGCTCCATGCCGACCCGCTGCATGTAATGCACGGTGCGTTCGAGGTAGAAGGCTTCCTCGCGGTACAGCTGCAGGAAGGCGCCGTTGTATTCACGCACCTCCTCGGCGGTCTTGAGCTTGACGAAAAACTCTGCGACTTCGGTCTTGATCCCACCGTTGCCGCCGATGTACATCTCCCAGCCGGAATCGACGCCGATAATGCCGACGTCCTTGATCCCGGCTTCCGAGCAGTTGCGTGGGCAACCGGAGACTGCCAGCTTCACCTTGTGCGGCGACCACATATTGAACAGGTCGTGTTCCAGCTCGATGCCCAACTGGGTGGAGTTCTGCGTGCCGAAGCGGCAGAACTCGCTGCCCACGCAAGTCTTCACGGTGCGGATGGATTTGCCGTAGGCATGGCCGGACGGCATGTCGAGGTCTTTCCAGACGCCGGGCAAGTCTTGTTTCTTGATGCCCAGCAAGTCGATGCGTTGGCCGCCGGTGACCTTGACCATCGGCACGTTGTATTTATCGGCGACGTCGGCAATGCGCCGCAGCTCGGAGGGGTTGGTCACGCCGCCCCACATCCGTGGGACCACCGAGTAGGTGCCGTCTTTCTGGATGTTGGCGTGGGCGCGTTCGTTGATCAGGCGCGACTGTGGGTCGTCGTGGGCTTCGCCGGGCCAGGTGGATATCAGGTAGTAGTTCAACGCCGGGCGGCAGGTGGCGCAGCCGTTCGGGGTGCGCCAGTTCAGGTAGCTCATGGTGCCGGCGATGGTCAGCAGGTGCTGGTCGCGGATCGCCTGGCGGATCTGGCCGTGGTTGAGGTCGCTGCAACCGCAGATGGCTTTTTCGCTTTTTGGCTTGACGTCCGCCGCGCCGCCCACGGTGTTGATCAGGATCTGTTCCACCAGGCCGGCGCAAGAGCCGCAGGAACTGGCGGCCTTGGTGTGTTTTTTCACGTCATCGACGCTGAACAGCCCGTGCTCCTGGATCGCCTTGACGATGGTGCCCTTGCACACGCCGTTGCAGCCGCAGACTTCGGCGGTGTCGGCCATGCTCATGGCTTTGTCCTGGCCTTGGTGTCCTACATCGCCAAGTGCGTTTTCCCCGAACATGAGGTGATCGCGGATCTCGCTGATGCCGTGATTCTCACGAATCTGCCGGAAATACCAGCCGCCGTCCGCGGTATCGCCGTACAGGCAGGCACCCACCAGCACGTCATCCTTGATCACCAGTTTCTTGTAGACGCCGCCGATCGGGTCGGAAAGGGTGATGGTCTCGGTGCCTTCGCCGCCCATGAAGTCGCCGGCGGAAAACAGGTCGATGCCGGTGACTTTCAACTTGGTCGATGTGACCGAACCCTTGTAAGTGGCGAAGCCCAGTTGCGCGAGGTGGTTGGCGCAGACCTTGGCCTGTTCGAACAGCGGCGCCACCAGGCCGTAGGCGGTGCCGCGGTGGCTGGCGCACTCACCGATGGCGTAGATGCGCGGGTCATAGGTCTGCATCGTGTCATTGACCAGGATCCCGCGGTTGCAGGGGATGCCGGATTTTTCCGCCAGTTCGGTATTGGGACGGATGCCGGCGGCCATCACCACCAGGTCGGCGGGAATGATGTCGCCGTTCTTGAACTGGACCGAGCCGACCCGGCCGTTGCCGGCGTCGTGCAGGGCCTGGGTCTGTTCGCTGAGGCGGAATTTCAGGCCACGGCTTTCCAGGGCGGTTTGCAGCAGTTGGCCGCTGGTCTTGTCCAGTTGCCGTTCCAACAGCCATTCACCGATGTGGACGACGGTCACGTCCATGCCCCGAAGCTTCAAGCCGTTGGCCGCTTCCAGGCCCAGCAGGCCGCCGCCGATGACCACGGCGTGCTTGTGGGTCTTGGCGGTGTCGATCATCGCCTGGGTGTCGGCGATGTCGCGGTAACCAATCACGCCTTCAAGGGTGTTGCCGGGGATCGGCAAGATGAACGGTGTGGAACCGGTGGCGATCAGCAGGCGGTCGTATTCGGCTTCGCTGCCGTCTTCGGCGATGACGCGGCGCTTGACCCGGTCAATCTCCACCACTTTGCGGTTGAGCAGCAGCTTGATGTTGTTGTCCAGGTACCAGCTCAGGTCGTTGAGCACGATCTCTTCGAACGTCTGCTCACCGGCCAGCACCGGCGAAAGCAGAATGCGGTTGTAGTTGGTGTGGGGCTCGGCGCCGAACACCGTGATGTCGTACAGCTCGTTGCTCAGCTTGAGCAGTTCCTCGAGGGTGCGAACCCCGGCCATGCCGTTGCCGATCATCACCAGTTTGAGTTTTTTCATCAGGGTTCTCCGCAAGCTCATGTCCGGTTCATCACGGCGATCGGACTGGCTCGGCAATTTTTACGAAAACAAAAAAAGGCGTCCCGCTAGCAAGCTAGCGAGGACGCCTTTGTCCTGGTCCCGTTCTCTCGGGAAGCACCGCCTTCATCGTTGGAGGCGTTGCTTTATGTATGGTGGGGTAGGTAATGCAGTGGTTGTGCCAAGTGGCGCGAAGGCGCGGATTTATTGAGCAGCGGGCTGGTTGAGCGGATTGGGGGGGGATTTATTGCACCGAATCAAAGCGTGTTGCCCGGTAATGGAGCGTGAAGGGATTGGCGAAAAAGCTTTTGTGGCGAGGGAGCTTGCTCCCGCTGGGCTGCGAAGCAGACCCAAAAAAGGCGACCGCTGCGCGCTCGAGCGGGAGCAAGCTCCCTCGCCACGGTCATGAGTGAAACACCAGAAACAACAGCACAACATTCACCACCAATGACACCAGCGCCAACGTCCGCCAGACCTTCAGCGGCTCTCTTTCCAGCAATGGCCGGGGCCTTACACTCAAGCTGCGGCGTTCGCCCTGCTCCAGCAGCAACAGCCATTCCTCGGCGGTTTCAAAGCGCTGGCCCGGGTCTGCCGCGACGGCCCGTTCCAGGCTTTGCCCGAGCCATTCGGCCAAGTCCGGCCGATAGCGGCTGGCACTGACCGGCACCCCAAAGCGCGGGCGCTGGAAGGCTTCGATCTCGCCGTAGGGATAATGCCCGGTCAACAGGAAATACAAGGTCACGCCGACGGCGTACAAATCCTGTTGCGCAGTGGGCGCGGTGCCGCCGAAGGCTTCCGGAGCAATGTAGCTGGGTGTGCCGGGCAGCACGTTGGCCTGGTCCTCGGACAAGCCCGGGCAATACGCCAGGCCGAAATCCAGCAAGCGCAATTCCCCGTCGTCGCCCAGGTGCAGGTTTTCCGGCTTGATGTCGCGGTGGTAGATCTGCCGTCGATGCAACAGGCCCACCGCCCGCACCAGCCGTTGCGCCAGGTCCTGCCATTGGGCCAGGAGCAGCGGACCGCCCTGGTTGAACACCTCGGCCAGGGTCGCGCCCGGATATTCACGCATCACGTAGTACAAATGCTGACGCTGGGGCACCCCATGGACTTCGGGAAACTGCCGTCCGGCGACGCGTTTGAGAAACCATTCCTCCGAGAGCAAGGCCTGACCGGCCCGGCTGTCGTCACGTAGCTGCACGGGCAAGGTTTTCAGCAGCCAAGGTTGGCCTTGGCCGTCGTGCACCCGGTAAAGCAATGATTGCTGGCTCTGGCCGAGCAGGCTTTCGATCTGCCAGCCCTCGAATACCTGGCCCGGTTTCAGCGCCGGCGGCAAGGGCCATTGCTGCAGCTGGATCAAGGCATCGCCAATGCTGGCTTCGCCGAGGGCATCGACCCGCACCAACAACGCACTGGCATTGTCCTGGCTACCGGCCAGGTGCGCGGCGTTGACCAGCGTCTGCGCAGCGAGGTGCAGGTCGGGTTGGTCGCGAAGGATGCCGGCGATGGCCGTGTCCCCCAAGACCGCCCAGACGCCGTCGCTGAGCAACACGAAGGTTTCGTCGGTGCGCAGTTCACCATCGAGAAAGTCGAGGATCAGGTGCTGATCCAGCCCCAGGGCCCGCTTGAGTACATGCTGCATGCCCTGCTGTTCCCAGACGTGATCTTCGCTGACCCGTTGCAGGTGATCGGCATGCCAGCGGTAGACCCGGCAATCGCCGACGTGGGCCAAGGTGAAGCGCCGGCCCCGCAGGACCAGGGCGCTCACGGTGGTGAGCAGCGGTTGCCCGCCGCCGTTGGCCTGCAGCCAGCGGTTCTGGGCCAGCAACAGCCGGTCCAGCGCCTGGGCCACGCCCCAGGTTTGCGGCGTGGAATAGTAGTCCAGGGCCAGGGCCTGCAAGGTCGAACGGGCGGCCAGCCCACCATCGGCGCATTGGCTCACGCCGTCGGCGATGGCGAACAGGTAACCCTTGCTGGCAGCCAGGGCCGGGGCGGGGGTGACCAGGCGCAGGGCGTCCTGGTTTTCTTCCCGCGGGCCGATGGCGCTGGCCTCGGCAAAACTCAATTGCAGGCTCATGGTTGCAGGTTATACCCGAGCAGCGGTGACGGCTGCCGACCCCCAAGTGGTTCTCCAGCGACGCTTGACGCCATACAGGCCGAACCAGGCCAGGACACCGAGGCTGGCGAACAACCACAGCGCCAGTTGATAGCTGCCGGTGCTTTGCTTGATCGCGCCCATGCCCGCCGCCAGGGCGAAACCACCGATGCCGCCGGCCATGCCGATCAGCCCGGTCATCACGCCGATTTCGCGACGGAAGCGTTGTGGCACCAGTTGGAACACCGCGCCGTTGCCCGCACCCAAGCCGAGCATGGTGCAAACGAACAGGGCCAGGGCCGCATAGGAACTCGGCAGGTTGAAGCCCACCGCGGCGATGCAGACGGCCGCTACGGTGTACATGCCGAGCAAAGTGCGGATGCCGCCAAAACGGTCCGCCAGGGCGCCGCCCAAGGGGCGCATCAGGCTGCCACCGAAGACGCAGGCAGCGGTGTAGTAGCCGGCGGTGACGGGGCTCAGGCCATATTGGTCGTTGAAGTAGCCGGGCAGGGCGCTGGCCAGGCCGATGAAGCCGCCGAAGGTCACGCTGTAGAAGAACATGAACCACCAGCTGTCACGGTCGCCCAGGGCCTTGAGGTAGTCGGCCATGGATTTGGCTTTTGGTCGCTCAGGGGCATTCTTGGCCAGCCAGGCGAAGAGGACCAGCGTCAGCACCAGCGGGATCAGCGCGAAGCCGAACACGTTGGTCCAGCCGAAGGCTACGGCCATGACCGGTGCGATCAACGCGGCGAGCACGGTGCCCGAGTTGCCAGCCCCGGCGATGCCCATGGCCTTGCCCTGGTGTTGCGGCGGATACCACTGGGAGGCCAGGGGCAGGGCGACGGCGAACGAAGCGCCGGCCACACCGAGGAACAGGCCCAGCAGCAGGGCTTGTTCGTAACTGTGGATGCCCAGTTTCCAGGCGCAGAACAGCGCACCGATCACGATCACCTGGCCAACCATGCCGGCGGTCTTGGGTGAAATCCGGTCGGCCAGTAGGCCCATGAACAGGCGCAGCACGGCGCCAGCCAGGATCGGTGTCGCCACCATCAGGCCGCGTTGCTGAGTGGTCAGGTGCAGGTCGGCGGAGATCTGTACCGCCAGTGGCCCGAGCAGGTACCAGACCATGAAGCTCAGGTCGAAATAAAGAAAGGCCGCGAACAGTGTCGGGGTGTGGCCGGATTTCCAGAAGCTTGAATTCATCGCGCACCTCAGCTGTAAAAGTCTCGAGAAATGAGTCAGTGCTTGGAGCAGTGCGCCGCCTGTGGTCGCACCACCGGCCCCGAAGGGCCAAAACAAAAAAACGCCGCAACCCGGATCGCCAGAGAGGCAAGGAGGGTGTGCGACGTCTTTGTCGTAGGTGGGGCAACCGCCGTTGGTTACCTGTGGGGTTGTTTAAGCGAGATCTGTGCCAACAGGAGGGACTGGTGTGAGGGCTATCGCGAGCAGGCTCGCTCCCACAGGGATTGTGGTTGTCCGCCAATGTCGTGCTCACCCCGTAAACCCTGTGGGAGCGGGCTTGCTCGCGAAGACGGTGGGTCAGTCGATATCAATGTTGGAAGTAAGACCGCTTTCGCGAGCAAGCCCGCTCCCACAGGGACCTGAGGTGTGCTCGGACCTGTGGGAGCGAGCTCGCTCGCGATGGCGGCAGGCCCTGCGCTACAAGGCTTTCAGCCGAGCAACTCGTTCATGGCAATGATCTGCTCCGCCACCTGTATCAGCTTCTGCTGGCGGCTCATGGCCTGGCGGCGCATCAGGGTGTAGGCCTGCTCCTCGTTGCATTCCTTCATCTTCATCAGCATGCCCTTGGCCAGTTCGATGCGCTTGCGTTCGGCCAGTTGCTGGTCCCGGGCCAGGAGTTGGGCGCGCAGGGCCTGGTCGCTTTCGAAGCGGGCCATGGCCACGTCGAGGATCGGTTGCAGGCGCGCGGCGTGGATGCCTTCGACGATGTAGGCGCTGACGCCCGACTTGATCGCCTGGCGCATCACATTGGGGTCGTGCTCGTCGGTAAACATGACGATCGGGCGTGGCTGGTCGCGACTGACCAGCACCACTTGCTCCATCACATCGCGTCCGGGTGACTCGGTATCGATCAGGATTACGTCCGGACGCACCGTTTCGACGCGCGCCGGCAGGTCGATGGTCAGGCCGGATTCGTCGATCACTTCGAAGCCGGCTTCAATCAGGGCAGCCTTGAGGCGGCCGACTTTTTTCGCGGTGTCGTTGATCAGCAGGATACGCAGCATGGTCGTGGCTCCTGTCAGCGGCTGGCGAGAAGGGGAGCCGCATCGCTCAAGGCGTGCAGTTTGAAGCTGCGGGCGTACCCGGCCGGGTCCGAGCCGTCCCAGGTGGTGCCGTCGATCAGTTGGCTGCTGCGCATGTCCTGGCTCGGGGACGCAATGTCCAGCGCCCCACAGGCTTCACGGTACAACGTGAGTTGCTGAACGTCCCGGGCCACGGCCAGGTAATCCGGGTCTTCGCGCAGCAAGCCCCAGCGACGGAACTGGGTCATGAACCACATGCCGTCGGACAGGTACGGCAGGTTCACCTCGCCGTTGCCATGGAAGCGCATCGCGTGGGGATCCTGCCAGCTGTTGCCCAAGCCGTCGGCATAGATGCCCAGCAGGCGCGGCTCGATGCAGTCCAGCGGGGCGTCGAGGTATTCCGGTGCGCTCAACAGTTGCGCGGTGCTGCGACGGTTTTCGCTGCTTTGTTCGATGAAACGGCTGGCTTCGAGAATGGCCATCACCAACGCCCGGGCGGTATTGGGGTATTGCTCGACGAACGCACGGGTGCAGCCCAGGACTTTTTCCGGGTGGTCGGGCCAGATGGTCTGGGTGGTCGCCAGGGTAAAGCCAAGGTTCTGTTTCACCGCGCTGGCGCACCAGGGCTCGCCGACGCAAAACCCGTCGATGCGCCCGGCTTGCAGGTGCGCGATCATTTGCGGCGGCGGTACCACGACGCTGTCGACATCGGATAGAGGATGGATGCCCTGGGCCGCAAGCCAATAATAGAGCCACATGGCGTGGGTGCCGGTGGGGAACGTCTGGGCGAAGGTCAGTTTCGGGCGAGTTTGGTGCACGTGCCGTTCCAGTGCTTCAGGACTGGTCACGCCTTGGGCCTGCAAGCCATGGGACAGGTTGATGCTCTGGCCGTTCTGGTTCAGCCCCATCAGCACCGCCATGTCGGTCGGTGCGACCCCGCCAATGCCCAGGTGCACCGCATAGACCAGGCCATACAGGCTGTGGGCGGCATCGATTTCACCGCTGACCAGCTTGTCCCGCAGGTTGGCCCAGGACGCCTGGCGCTTGAGATTCAGGGTCAAGCCGTAGGGTTGGGCGAAGCCCTGGGTGGCAGCGACCACCACTGGGGCACAGTCGCTCAAGGCCATGAAGCCGAGGTTGACCGCGCTCTTTTCCGGGGCATCGCTACCGTTGACCCAGGCCAGGGGGTTGGCTGGAACTTCATTCATCACTATCACCTTCCACATGAAAAAGCGCCGTGTCCGGGCCCAGGAGACCGGACGACGACGCCGTTGTCCCTTAAAACAGTGTGGCACTCATTCCGTCGCTGGCATGGGCGCTGATGGCCAAAAGGGTGCAAGGCATATGCCAGCGCTATGGTTTTGTGCGGGCGCCTCGCTTGAGCCGCCGTTGCCCGGCTATAATCGCCGCCTCATTTCTTCGCCCGAGTCAAAGCCGCCCATGTACACCCTGGCCCGTCAGCTGTTGTTCAAACTTTCCCCGGAAACCTCCCACGACCTGTCCCTGGACTTGATCGGCGCGGGCGGGCGTTTGGGCCTCAACGGTTTGCTGTGCAAGGCGCCGGCGAAAGTGCCGGTGACGGTCATGGGCCTGGCGTTTCCCAACCCGGTCGGGTTGGCGGCGGGCCTGGACAAGAATGGCGCGGCCATCGACGGCTTTGCGCAGTTGGGTTTCGGCTTTGTGGAAATCGGCACCGTCACGCCGCGTCCGCAGCCGGGCAACCCCAAGCCACGGTTGTTCCGCCTGCCACAAGCCGAGGCGATCATCAACCGCATGGGCTTCAACAACCTGGGCGTCGATCACCTGCTGGCCCGTGTGGCCGCGGCCAAGTACAAGGGCGTGCTGGGCATCAACATCGGCAAGAATTTCGACACGCCGGTGGAGCGCGCCGTCGACGACTACCTGATCTGCCTGGACAAGGTCTACGCCCACGCCAGCTACGTGACCGTCAACGTCAGCTCCCCCAACACCCCGGGGCTGCGCAGCCTGCAATTCGGTGATTCCCTCAAGCAACTGCTGGCCGACCTGGCCCAACGTCGCGCGGAACTGGCGTTGACCCACGGCCGGCACGTGCCCCTGGCGATCAAGATCGCCCCGGACATGACCGACGAGGAGACCGCCCAGGTAGCCCAGGCCCTGATCGAGACGGGTATGGACGCAGTGATCGCCACCAACACGACCCTGGGACGCGAAGGCGTCGAAGGGCTGGAGCACGGTGACGAGGCGGGTGGCTTGTCGGGCGCGCCAGTGCGTGACAAGAGCACCCACACGGTGAAGGTGCTGGCCGCTGAATTGGCGGGGCGCTTGCCGATCATTGCGGCGGGCGGGATCACCGAAGGCCGGCACGCCGCCGAGAAGATCACCGCCGGGGCGAGCCTGGTGCAGGTTTACTCGGGCTTCATCTACAAGGGGCCGGCGTTGATTCGTGAGTCGGTGGATGCGATTGCGGCGTTGGGGTGAACCGAGGATTAAAGTTCGGCGCTGATCGTGGCGAGGGAGCTTGCTCCCGCTGGACTCTGTAGGAGCTGGCGTAGCCTGCGATCTTTTGATCTTGGTCGTTCGCTCTCGACTCAACTGTCTGGAGCAAGATCGCAGCCTCGTTGCACTCGTCAGCTCCTACAGGGCGCAGCCCAGCGGGAGCAAGCTCCCTCGCCACAATAATGTTCACAGCTCAGGCATTCGTAAGTGCCTATGAAACCCAGGCATTAAAAAGGGCTCCTCGAAGGAGCCCCCTGGGCCGTAGCCCGCCGCCCGGATGGGACGTGCGTGGTTAAATCGATTGGGATGTCAAATTGTCGAGTTCTTGAGTAATAAGCCCTGTGTCAGCCGACGGCGTGAAGTTCGTTGAGTCTGTGGATACCCGCAGTGCCGGTCATACCGTCCCAGTTGTCGCCGCGTCCTTCTCGCCAGCCATTGATCCAGGCTTGACGTACCGACGGTAGAGTAAAGGGGCAAAGCTCACGGGATTTACCACCAACGCCATATTGGTAACCACGCAAAAATGCTCTTTCCAACGGATCACGCTTAAGTCTTCTCATAGGGTGTTGCCCTCACTTGTTGACTGTTGCTTAGCGTCGACCTCTATCGAGGCCGGGGCAGAATCATTCTGCCGTTGGTGGCTCGTTGCCGGCGTGACGAGCCGAGGTGTTGACGCCGTTGCGACGTCAACCTGTGTTGAGTTCTAACCAAAGCGTCACAGGGATGGAATGATCGTTTTGTCATAAGCACGTAACAATAAAGATGTTAGGGCGATAAGTAACTTGATGTTCGTTGACCGCTTTTGAGCAAGACCCCTGTATGATCGGCCCTGCGCCAACAGGGGCTGCCCTTTCTCGAATGAGAATGTCCACCCGTTGCACTCGGGTACTATTCGACGAAAGGGTCGAGTTTTTCACAATTTGTTGCACAGAATTTTTTATCTGCCTTCGCATCTAAGCTCTTTTAACCTGAGCGGCGAGGGCGGCACGGCACACTTTCGTGCCACGCGGGTGCTCTTGAGAAAAGCACCTGATTGAACCCGGCCCGGCAATGCGTTGCCCGGTCCACTTAGCCAAAGGCTCTGGAAATCCCATGTCCGATCGTTTCGAACTCTTCCTCACTTGCCCCAAGGGCCTCGAAGGCCTGCTGATCGAGGAAGCCGTCGGGCTTGGCCTTGAAGAGGCGCGCGAGCACACTTCGGCCGTGCGCGGCATGGCCGACATGGAAACGGCCTATCGCCTGTGCCTTTGGTCGCGCCTGGCCAACCGCGTGTTGCTGGTACTCAAGCGCTTCCCGATGAAGGACGCCGAAGACCTCTATCACGGCGTGCTGGACGTCGACTGGCAAGACCATATGCTGGCCGATGGCACCCTGGCGGTTGAGTTCAGCGGCCATGGCTCGGGCATCGACAATACTCACTTCGGTGCCTTGAAGGTCAAGGATGCCATCGTCGACAAGCTGCGCACGCCATCGGGTGAGCGGCCGTCCATCGACAAGCTCAACCCGGACCTGCGTATCCACCTGCGCCTGGACCGCGGCGAAGCGATCCTTTCCCTCGACCTTTCCGGCCACAGCCTGCACCAGCGCGGTTATCGCCTGCAGCAGGGCGCCGCGCCGCTGAAGGAAAACCTCGCCGCCGCGATCCTGATCCGCGCCGGTTGGCCGCGCATTGCCGCTGAAGGCGGGGCGCTGGCCGACCCGATGTGCGGTGTCGGCACGTTCCTGGTGGAAGCCGGCATGATCGCCGCCGATATGGCACCGAACCTGCGTCGCCAGCAGTGGGGCTTCACCGCCTGGCTCGGCCACGTGCCGGCGTTGTGGAAGAAACTCCACGAAGAAGCCTCCGAGCGCGCCGCCGCCGGGCTGGCCAAGCCACCGTTGTGGATTCGTGGCTACGAAGCCGACCCGCGGCTGATCCAGCCGGGCCGCAATAACGTCGAGCGTGCGGGCCTGAGCGAGTGGATCAAGATCTATCAAGGCGAAGTCGCCACCTTCGAGCCGCGCCCGGACCAGAACCAGAAGGGCCTGGTGATCTGCAACCCGCCGTACGGCGAGCGCCTGGGTGACGAAGCCAGTCTGCTTTACCTCTACCAGAACCTCGGCGAGCGCCTGCGCCAGGCGTGCCTGAACTGGGAGGCAGCGGTGTTCACCGGCGCGCCGGACCTGGGCAAGCGCATGGGCATTCGCAGCCACAAGCAGTATTCGTTCTGGAACGGCGCCTTGCCGTGCAAGTTGCTGCTGATCAAGGTGTTGCCGGACCAGTTCGTCACCGGCGAGCGTCGCACCCCGGAACAGCGCCAGGCCGAGCGTGAACAGGCCGCCTATGATCAAACCCCTGAAGTGCCACAAGAGCGCCAGTACAACAAGAACGGCAACCCGATCAAGCCGGCGCCGGCGCCAGCCCCTGTGATCGAGCAGGCGCGGTTGAGCGAAGGCGGGCAGATGTTCGCCAATCGCCTGCAAAAAAACCTCAAGACGCTGAGTAAGTGGGCCAAGCGTGAAGGTGTGGATTGCTACCGGGTCTACGACGCCGACATGCCGGAATACTCCATGGCCATCGACCTCTACCACGACTGGGTGCACGTACAGGAATACGTCGCGCCGAAGTCCATCGACCCGGAAAAAGCCTCGGCCCGGTTGTTCGATGCCTTGGCGGCCATTCCCCAGGCGCTGAACGTGGACAAGAGTCGCGTGGTGATCAAGCGCCGCGAGCGTCAGAGCGGCACCAAGCAGTACGAGCGCCAGAGCGCCCAGGGTAAGTTCACCGAGGTCAACGAAGGCGGCGTGAAGCTGCTGGTCAACCTCACCGATTACCTGGACACCGGGCTGTTTCTCGACCATCGGCCGATGCGCCTGCGGATCCAGAAAGAGGCGGCCGGCAAGCGTTTCCTCAACCTGTTCTGCTACACCGCGACTGCCAGCGTCCACGCCGCCAAGGGCGGTGCCCGGAGCACCACCAGTGTCGACTTGTCGAAAACCTACCTGGATTGGGCGCGACGCAACCTGTCGCTCAATGGTTTTTCCGACAAGAACCGCCTGGAGCAGGGCGACGTGATGGCCTGGCTGGAAGCCAGTCGTGACGAGTACGACCTGATCTTCATCGACCCGCCGACCTTCTCCAACTCCAAGCGCATGGAAGGTGTGTTCGATGTGCAGCGCGACCACGTCCAGTTGCTGGACCTGGCCATGGCGCGCCTGGCGCCGGGCGGCGTGCTGTATTTTTCCAACAACTTCCGCAAGTTCCAGCTCGAGGACAACCTCGGCGAGCGCTATGCAGTGGAAGAGATCACTGCCAAGACCATCGATCCGGATTTCGCCCGCAACGGCAAGATCCACCGCGCTTGGAAGATCATGGCGCGTTGAAGGAGATCGATTGGATCCACTGAGCCTTGTAGTCCAAGGCTTCTAGCCTCATTGGGGACTGGTCAAAGTGATGGCGAATAGCTATAACTTAGGCTGTGTCCGGGGCTGTGCCTATGCCTGGTACCTTTGCGAGTTGTATTTATGGCATTGCATCAGGTGCGCCCCAGAATCCTGGGCTTTATCCGCGAAGACGTTTCGGCCTGGCTGGTGGCTTCGCTGGTGCTGCTGGCCGGTACCTGCCTGAGCGGCGTGCTGAGCTGGGCGATGATGGACCTGTTCAATCGGCAATTGCGCGAGCGCTTCGAGTTGCAAGTCGAGGAGCGCTTCAGCCGCATCGAGGAACAGTTCCAGGACCAGGAGCAGTTTCTCGACAGCCTCGGGCGTTTTTTTGCCAACTCCGAAGCGGTAGCCAGCAATGAGTTCCATGGCTACGCCGACTCGCTGATGCGTCGTACCCGGGCCTTCGCCTGGGCGCCCAGGGTCCTTCGGGACGAGCGGCAAGCGTTCGAACGGCAGGCGCAGGCCGACGGTGGGGCTCAATTCATGATTCGCGAGCCGGACGGCCACGGCGGCCTGCAACTGGCCGCCGAACGGGACGAGTACGTTCCGGTGCTCTACATTCATAGTCGGAGCGCCTACGGGCCCCCACTGGGCCTGGACCTGTTTTCCGAGCCCTTGCGCCGTGCCACTGTCGAGCGGTCGCGTCAGCGTGGCGGGGTGGCGGCCTCGCAACCCCTGGATTTTATGGGGGCCGACCCGATGTTCACTCGCGGGGTGCTGCTGGTCGCGCCGGTTATACGGGAATCGGCCAGCGAACCGTTCGGGTACGTGATGGCGGCCATCAGCATGCGTCAGTTGGCGGGCGACGGACTGCCCGCGCCCGGTCACGACAATCTGTCGATGCGTGTCGTGGACCTGTCTAGCGAAAACGGGGGGGAGGCGCTGTTCGAATCCCCAAACCCGCCGGGCCAGAGCGAGTTGTCGGCGACGCGCCTGCTACGCCTGGCCGATCGCGACTACCGGGTGGAGTTGCGGCCCAGCCGGGTGTTCCTGTCGACCAATCATTCTTCGGTCACGAGCATAGTGATACTCGGTGGTCTGCTCAGCCTGCTGCTCAGTGCCTTGCTCTATGTGCTGGTCAGCCAGCGGCAGCGAGCCTTGGCGCTGGTGGAACAACGCACCGGTGAACTGCGTGCCCGGGAGCAGGAGTTGCGCGGTACCCACGGCCAGTTGCGCGGTGTGCTGGATGCCGCGACCCAGGTGGCGATCATTGCCACCGACCTGCGCGGCGTCATCACCACTTTCAATGCTGGCGCCGAGCAGATGCTCGGCTACCCGAGCTGCGACGTGCTGCAAAGCATGACCCTGGAGAGCCTGCATGTGCCGCGCGAACTCCAGGCTCGGGCCGCTCAGCTTGCCGCGCGCTTTGGTAAACCCATTCCGACCTGCCATGCGATGCTGCTCGAGGGCGGCGAGCAGGGTGGGCAGCAGGCGCGGGAATGGACCCTGGTGCGCCGCGATGGCAGTCACCTGACCGTGAACATGCTGGCCACGCCGATGCTCGATGAGCAGGGGCTATGGGTCGGGCACCTGGCGATCTGCATCGACATCACCGAACGCAAGCGCGTCCACGAAGCCCTGGCGGCCCGCGACCTGTTGCTGAAAAAGCTCAGCGCTCATGTGCCTGGGGGTATCTACCAGTTCAGGATGGATTTCAATGGTCGCTTCAGCGTGATTTATGCCAGCGACGGTATCCGCGACATCTATGAATTGGAACCCGATGTACTGGTGCAGAACGCCGAGGCGATTTTCTCGCGTATTCATCCGTTGGACAGTACGCGCGTCCGAGCTTCGATCCGTGCTTCGGCCAATACCTTGAGCCCATGGCGGGAAGAGTACCGGGTGCAATTACCCTTGCGCGGGCTGCGCTGGGTGCGCGGCGAGGCCACCCCCGAGGAGCTGCCTGGCGGCGGGGTGTTGTGGCACGGCTATATCTCGGATATCTCCGACCTCAAGCGTGTGGAAGAAGAGCTGCGGGCCTTGTCCGTGACCGACGCCCTGACCGGCATTCGCAACCGCCGGTATTTCCAGGAACGCTTGACCTCGGAAATGGCCCGGGTCGAGCGCGGTTCCGGTGGGCTGGCGGTCATCATGCTCGACATCGATCACTTCAAGCGCATCAACGACCAGCACGGCCATGCGGTGGGCGACCGGGTGTTGCAGGCGGTCTGCCAGCGCATCGTCCAACGGTTGCGCCGTACCGATGTGTTCTGCCGGTTGGGTGGGGAAGAGTTCGTGGTGCTGTGCCCGGACACCGACAGTGACAGCGCATATTCCCTGGCGCTGGGGCTTTGGGAAGGCTTGCGGGCTGGGCCCATCGACGATGTCGGGGTGGTCACCGCCAGCTTCGGCATCGCCACCTGGCGCGCCGGGGAGGGCGCCGATGCGTTACTGCTCAGGGCCGACTCAGGCGTGTACGCGGCCAAGCAGGCCGGGCGGGATCGGGTCGAGACGCAGTTGGGATAGCCAGGGGATATTGAGGTCAAAGTGTGGGAGCGGGCTTGCTCGCGAAGGCGGCATGTCAGTCAACACAATGGTTGAATGTTGTACCGCCTTCGCGAGCAAGCCCGCTCCCACAGTTGATCTTCAGTGGGCACAAGATTTGTGTATGGCCCGATTCACTGTAGGAGCGAGCCTGCTCGCGATTCGGTCGGTCAGCAACATCGATGTTGAATGACATACCGCATTCGCGAGCAGGCTCGCTCCCACATTGGGTATGTGCTGGGTTAGAGCACCGAAGCCGTCTGTGGCAATTTCGGCTGGCGGTACAGGTCCAGCAGCACCTGGTCCAGCACCGACGAAGCGCCCCATGGCTTTGGATCGTTGAGGATCGCCACCACTGCCCAAGTGTTGCCGTTGATGTCGCGGCTGTAGCCAGCGATGGCGCGGACGGTGTTCAGGGTCCCGGTCTTGACGTGGGCTTCGCCGGCCATGGCGGTGGTCTTCAGGCGTTTGCGCATGGTGCCGTCGGTGCCGGCAATCGGCATCGAACTGATGAACTCCGCCGAATACGGGCTGCGCCAGGCGGCTTGCAGCATCGCAGCCATTTCCCGCGCGCTGACCCGTTCGGCGCGGGACAGGCCCGAGCCGTTCTCCATCACCAGGTGCGGTGCGGTGATGCCTTTCTTCGCCAGCCACTGGCGTACCACCCGTTGCGCAGCCTTCGCGTCGTCACCGTCGGCTTCGTTGCGAAATTGTGCGCCCAGGCTCAGGAACAGTTGCTGGGCCATGGTGTTGTTACTGTATTTATTGATGTCGCGGATGATCTCTGCCAGGTCCGGGGAGAACGCCCGGGCCAATACCTTGGCGTTGCCCGGGGTCGTGGCCAGGCGGTCCTGGCCCTGGATGCTGCCGCCCAATTCCTTCCAGATGGCCCGCACCGCGCCAGCGGTGTAGGTGGCATGATCGAGCAGCGACAGGTAGGTCTGGGAGCTGCAACCTTCACCGAGTTGGCCGCTGACAGTGACGGTCATGCTGCCATCGGCCTGGGCGACGGGGTTGTAGCGAACGCCGCCGGCACATTGCTTGCCGTTGACGGCCTTGACCACGTTTTCGATGCGAATGCTGGCAATCGGCGGCTCAACCGACACCAGCACCCGGCCGCCATCATTGCGAGCGACGAAGCGCAGGGCCTTGAGGTTGACCAGCAGCGAGTCGGGCTTGACCAGGAAGGGTTTGTTTTCGTCGTTGCCGTCGTCGTTGAACTCGGGCAGTTGCGGCTGGATGAAGAAACTGCGGTCCAGCACCAGGTCACCGGTGACCTGCTGGACGCCGTTGGCCCGCAGATCGCGCATCAGCAGCCAGAGTTTTTCCATGTTCAGCTTGGGATCGCCGCCGCCCTTGAGGTACAAGTTGCCGTTGAGGATCCCGCCGCTCAGGGTGCCGTCGGTGTAGAACTCGGTTTTCCACTGATGATTGGGACCGAGCATCTCCAGGGCCGCATAGGTGGTCACCAGTTTCATGGTGGATGCCGGATTGACCGAAACATCTGCGTTGTACAGGGTTGGCGTGCCGGGGCCGTTGAGCGGCACCAGCACCAGGGACAGGGCGTCGTTCTGCAGTTTGCTGGCCTTGAGGGCCTTTTGTACGTTGGGCGACAGGGCGGTGTTGATCGTGGCAGCGTGGGCGGTGACAGGGAGGGCCAGGGGAAGAAGAAGGCTGGCCAGAAGCAATGGACGCAAAGATTTGATCATTTGAAATAAAACCCTACAGGCGAGGGGGAAAATACGAGGACATGAAAATGAACGTCCTCAACGGGCATGAAAGTGTCGGCATTATGCCCCAAGGCGCAACGGCATGTGCCGTGCCCAAGCCCAGCGAAGCGGTATTTTTTTACCAACGGTTAACGGACTTGCCCGATGAGTCGGGCAATCGACGCACCAAACTGGTAAAGTGCCGGCCGTTATTACTTATGAGGATTGTTCCAATGGCGACTAACCGTTCCCAGCGTCTGCGCAAAAAGCTGTGCGTGGATGAATTTCAAGAGCTGGGTTTCGAACTGAACCTGGATTTCAAGGAAGATCTGGCCGATGAGGCTATTGACGCTTTCCTCGAGGCGTTCCTGAAACAAGCCATGGAAGCCAATGGCCTGGGCTACGTCGGCGGTGACGACTACGGTCTGGTTTGCCTGCAGAAGCGTGGCTCGGTCACCGAAGAGCAGCGCGCTGCCGTTGAAGCCTGGCTCAAGGCCCGTCCTGAGCTGACCAGCGTTGAAGTCAGCCCGTTGCTGGACGTGTGGTACCCGGAAAAGCCGATCAATCCGGTCGCTTGATGGTCAGAAACCGGCAGCCCTTTTGGGTGCCGGTTTTTTTGTGTCTGTCTGTTGGGTCGCTGTTGCCCTTCAGGCCGCTATCGCGAGCAAGCTCGCTCCCACAGGGGTGATGTGAACGACACACATCCCCTGTGGGAGCGAGCTTGCTCGCGATGCTTTCAATTGTTGCGCCAGTTCAGGATCAGCAACGTCAACACCCCCGCCACAATCCCCCAGAACGCCGAACCGATGGAGAACAGCGTCAGCCCCGACGCCGTGACCATGAAGGTGATCAGCGCCGCTTCCCGCTCCTTCACTTCGCTCATGGCGATGCTCAGGCCATTGATGATCGAGCCGAACAGTGCCAGGGCCGCGATGGACAACACCAGTTCCTTGGGCAGCGCCGCGAACAATGCCGCCAGCGTCGCGCCGAACACCCCGGCAATTCCGTAGAAAATCCCGCACCAGACCGCCGCCGTGTAGCGCTTGTTGCGATCTTCGTGGGCGTGGGGCCCGGTGCAGATGGCCGCGCTGATGGCCGCCAGGTTGATGCCATGGGAGCCGAACGGTGCCAGCAGCAGCGAGGCGATGCCGGTGCTGGTGATCAGCGGCGAAGCCGGCACGTTGTAGCCGTCGGCCCGCAACACGGCGATGCCGGGCATGTTCTGCGAGGTCATCGCCACCACGAACAGCGGAATGCCGATGCTGATGGTGGCTGCCAAGGAAAAGTGCGGCGTGGTCCAGACCGGCGTCGCGACTTCCAGGGCAAAGCCGCTGAAGTCCAGTAACCCCAGCAGGCCGGAAAGCGCTGTGCCGATCAGCAGCGCCGCGAGCACCGCGTAGCGCGGCGACAGGCGCTTGACGATCAGGTAAGTAAAGAACATCCCCAGAACCAGGCCGGTGCGATGCTGGGTGGCGACGAAGATCTCGCTGCCGATCTTGAACAGAATCCCCGCCAGCAACGCCGCCGCCAGCGAGGCCGGAATGCGCTTGACCAGGCGCTCGAAACTGCCGGTCAGGCCGCAGATCGTCACCAGCACCGCGCAGGTTATATAGGCGCCGATGGCCTCGCCATAACTCACGCCGCCCAGGCTGGTGATTAGCAGCGCGGCGCCGGGTGTCGACCAGGCGATGGTGATCGGCGTGCGATAGCGCAGCGACAGCCCGATGGAGCACACCGCCATGCCGATGGAGATCGCCCAGATCCACGAGGAAATCTGCCCGCTGGTCAGTCCCGCCGCCTGTCCGGCCTGGAACATCAGCACCAGGGAACTGGTGTAGCCGGTCATCATCGCGATGAACCCGGCGACGATGGCCGAAGGCGAGGTGTCGGCCAATGGACGAAGTGGCGTGGTCGTGACTTCGGTCATGGTGGGCGGTGGTCCTTGTTATAGATTGTCTGGACTCGGGCGAGCCATTGCTTTTGTGGCGAGGGAGCTTGCTCCCGCTCGGCCGCGGAGCGGTCGTCATGCATCCTGTTGGAGGTCTGAACGAATGCGGGGGGATTGCTTCGCAATCCAGCGGGAGCAAGCTCCCTCGCCACAAAACCGAGGTTTAAGCCTAAACTCAACCCCATCATCGATTGCAATACAGCCATGCCCGCAAACAGCCGTACAGTCGTGTTGCCATCAGAGGTTGTGTACAATCGAGCTGTTTTTTACGCGATACTTGCCAGCGACCCGCTGTGCCGTATTACAGTCACGGTCAATTCGCCGCAGTTCTCCCGACTCGAGTGCCCATGAACGAACAGTTGCAGCCCCTCAAGAAACAACCGCGAGCTGGTAAAACCGGCCGCAGCGGAACCCAGGACGATATTGTCTATGCGCACATCTTCGAGGCCATCCTCGAACAACGCCTGGCGCCCGGGACCAAATTGAGCGAAGAGGCGCTGGGGGAGATTTTCGGAGTCAGCCGCACGATCATCCGCCGGGCCTTGTCCCGCCTGGCCCACGAAGGCGTGGTGTTGCTGCGGCCCAATCGCGGTGCCGTGGTGGCGAGCCCGAGTGTCGAAGAGGCCCGCCAGGTGTTCATGGCCCGGCGCCTGGTGGAAAGGGCGATCACCGAACTGGCGGTGCAGCACGCCACGGCCGAACAACTGGCTGAGCTGCGGCAGATGGTCAGCGACGAGCGCGACAGTTTTTCCCGGGGCGACCGTGGCGCTGGCATCCGTTTGTCGGGCGAGTTCCACCTCAAGCTGGCCGAAGCGGCAAAGAATGCCCCGCTGATCAGCTTCCAGCGCAGCCTCGTGTCCCAGACCTCGTTGATCATCGCCCAGTACGAAAGCGGCAACCGGTCCCACTGTTCCTACGATGAACACACCCAGTTGATCGACGCCATCGAGGCCCGCGATGCGACGCTGGCCGTGGACCTGATGATGCATCACATGGACCACATCGACAGCAAGCTCAACCTCGACGAAGAAAGCGCGTCGGATGACCTGCACGCGGTGTTTTCGCATTTGTTGCAGAGCAAGAAGCCGGGGCGGTCGACGGCCAAGCTCTGAGGGATTTGAGTCAGTCATACCGCCGATCGCGAGCAAGCTCGCTCCCACAGGGGGTATGTGTACACCACAAATCCACTGTGGGAGCGAGCTTGCTCGCGATAGCGTCCTGGCAGGCAATACAACCTAGCGCTGATGCACCAACCTGCCGGCCGCATAAGTCTGCGCCACCGTCCGGTCATCCCCCAGCGTCATCAACACGAACAACCGTTCGGCAATGTCCTTGGCCTGCTTGAGGCGATAGCTCAGCAGCGGCGTGGCGTTGTAGTCCAGCACCAGGAAGTCCGCGTCCGTCCCCGGTTGCAACGTGCCGATCTTGTCCTCCAGGCGCAGGGCCCGCGCGCCGCCGAGGGTGGCCAGGTACAGCGACTTGAACGGGCTCAGCCGCGCGCCCTGCAGCTGCATCACCTTGTAGGCTTCGTTCAGGGTGTGGAGCAGCGAAAAACTGGTGCCGCCACCTACGTCGGTGCCCAACCCGACGTTCACCTTGTGCTTCTCGGCCATGGGCAGGTTGAACAGGCCGCTGCCGAGGAAAAAGTTCGAGGTCGGGCAGAAAGCGATGGCCGACCCGGCCTCGGCCAGCCGCGCGCATTCGTCATCGCATAAATGCACGCCATGGGCGAACACCGAACGCTCGCCAAGCAGTTGGTAGTGATCGTAGACGTCCAGGTAGCCCTTGCGCTCCGGGAACAGCTCCTTGACCCACTGCACTTCCTGCAGGTTCTCGCTGATGTGGGTCTGCATGTACAAGTCGGGGTATTCCCCCAGCAATTGACCGGCCAGGGTCAGTTGTTCCGGGGTGCTGGTGGGAGCGAAGCGCGGGGTCACGGCGTAGTGCAACCGGCCCTTGCCGTGCCAGCGCTCGATCAGCGCCTTGCTCTCGGTGTAGCTGGATTCGGCGGTGTCGACCAGATAGTCCGGGGCGTTACGGTCCATCATCACTTTGCCGGCGATCATCCGCAGATCAAGTTTTTCGGCTACTTCAAAAAACGAATTCACCGATTGTGGGTGCACGCTGCCGAACACCAGCGCGGTGGTGGTGCCGTTGCGCAGCAACTCCTTGACGAAGATATCCGCCACCGCATCGGCGTGGGCCTTGTCGGCGAACTGGCTTTCGCAGGGGAAGGTGTAGGTGTTGAGCCAATCCAGCAATTGCTCGCCATAGGCGCCGACCATGCCGGTTTGCGGCAGGTGGATGTGGGTGTCGATCAAACCTGGCGTGATCAGTGCGTCCGGGTAATGGGCGATGTCGATGTCCGCCGCCAGGGTCGGCAACAGGTCATGGGCGTGGCCGATGGCGCTGATCTGGCCGTTTTCCACCACCAGCAGGCCGTCTTCGAAATATTCATAGGACGCTTCGATACCCACTTCGGCCGGGTCGGCGAGGCTGTGGAGGAGGGCGGCGCGGTAGGCTTTGCGTGTCAGGGGCATGGTCTGTCTCGATAAAGGGATTAACGCTGGCTGCGGCGCGAAGCTGGCAGCAACTTGGCAATGGGTTCGGCGCGCGAGGTGTGCTGGCCGAAATCCGCGTTATAGGTGGCGATGATTTCGCCGGCGATGGAGATGGCGATTTCCACAGGCAACTTGCCTTTGACTTCGCCGATACCCATCGGGCAACGTATGCGTTGCAGGGTATTGCTATCGAAACCGCGATCACGCAGGCGATGTTCGAACTTGACGCGCTTGGTCTTCGAACCGATCAGGCCGAAGTAGGCAAAGTCGTTGCGCTTGAGGATCGCGGCGCTCAGTTCCAGGTCGAGCTGATGGTTGTGGGTCATGACGATGCAGTAGCTGCCGGCGGGCAATTCATCGACTTCATCCAATGGCTCTTCGGCCACAATCTTGCGCACGCCATGGGGCAAGTGTTCGGGGAACTCCGCTTCTCGCGAGTCGATCCAGCGCACCTTGCAGGGCAGGCTCGCCAGCAGCGGCACCAGGGCGCGGCCGACATGGCCGGCGCCGAACACGGCGATCTGCGCCTGGACCTGGCCCATGGGTTCGAACAGCAACACGGTGACGCCACCGCAGCACTGGCCCAGGCTCGCACCAAGGCTGAAACGCTCCAGATGGGTGTTCTGCTGGCCGCTGGCGAGCATTTGCCGAGCGATCTCCATGGCCTTGTATTCCAGGTGCCCGCCACCGATGGTGTCGAACGTCTGGCTGGCGCTGATGACCATCTTCGAACCGGCGTTGCGCGGGGTGGAGCCGAGCTCTTCGATGATCGTCACCAGCACGCAGGGTTCGCCGCGGGTTTGCAGGTCGGCGAGGGCGCTGATCCAGTTGTACATAATTCACCTCGACATCTCTGTTGTCTGTGGCGGCCTTATCGCGAGCAAGCTCGCTCCCACAGGGGATTTGTGAACACTGACCCAATGTGGGAGCGAGCTTGCTCGCGATTGGCCGCGCCGCGGTCTAAAGCGGAGCCAACTCAGCCCCGGCTTCCGCAGGCCTAACAGTCTTCAACTGCCGCATCTGCTCACACCCCCACAGCACCCGCTCCGGCGTCGCCGGGGCATCGATGTTCGGTTGCTGCCGGTAATCCCCCAGGCTCGCCACGGCGTCCTTGATGGCGCACCACGCGGCGATGCCGAGCATGAACGGCGGCTCACCCACGGCCTTGGAATGGAACACCGTGTCTTCAGGGTTCTTGCGGTTTTCCACCAGCTTGACCCGCAGGTCCAGTGGCATGTCCGCCACGGCGGGGATCTTGTAGCTGGCCGGGCCATTGGTCACCAGCTTGCCCTTGTCATTCCACACCAGCTCTTCCATGGTCAGCCAGCCCATGCCCTGGATGAAACCGCCCTCGACCTGGCCGATGTCGATGGCTGGGTTCAGCGAGGCGCCGACATCGTGGAGGATGTCGGTGCGCAGCATCTTGTACTCGCCGGTGAGAGTATCGACGATCACCTCGGCACACGCCGCGCCATAGGCGTAGTAGTAGAACGGCCGGCCACGGGCCTGGCTGCGGTCGTAGTAGATTTTCGGGGTCTTGTAGAAGCCGGTGCTGGACAGTGAGACCTGGGCGAAATACGCCTGCTGTACCAACGCTTCGAAGGTCAGGATGTGATCGCGCACCCGCACATGGCCGTTGTGGAATTCCACGTCTTCTTCGCTGACCTTGTATTGCCGCGCGGCAAATTCCACCAGGCGCCGCTTGATGATTTCGGCGGCATTCTGCGCCGCCTTGCCATTCAGGTCAGCGCCACTGGAAGCGGCGGTGGGCGAGGTGTTCGGCACCTTGTCGGTGTTGGTCGCGGTGATCTGCACGCGGTCCATTTCCACCTGGAACACCTCGGCCACCACCTGGGCGACCTTGGTATTCAGGCCCTGGCCCATCTCGGTGCCGCCGTGGTTGAGGTGGATGCTGCCGTCGGTGTAGACGTGGATCAAGGCGCCGGCCTGGTTGAGGAAACTGGCGGTGAACGAAATGCCGAACTTCACGGGCGTCAGCGCCAGGCCCTTCTTGAGGATCGGGCTGCCTGCGTTGTAGCGACGGATCGCTTCACGGCGTTCGGCGTACTGGCTGCTTTCTTCAAGCTCGGCGGTCATTTCCTCGAGCATGTTGTGCTCGACGGTCTGGTAGTAGTGGGTGACGTTGCGTTCGGTCTTGCCGTAGTAGTTGGCCTTGCGCACCGCCAGCGGATCGAGCCCCAGGTGCCGGGCGATGGCGTCCATCACTTCTTCGATGGCGACCATGCCCTGCGGCCCGCCGAACCCCCGGTAGGCAGTGTTCGACGCGGTGTTGGTCTTGCAGCGGTGGCCGTTGATGGTCGCATCGCCCAAGTAGTAGGCGTTGTCGGCGTGGAACATCGCCCGGTCGACGATGGAGGCCGACAGGTCCGGCGAGCAGCCGCAGTTGCCGGCCAGTTCCAGGGCGATGCCGTGCAAGCGCCCGCGGCTGTCGAAGCCGACGTCGTATTCGATATAGAAGGGATGGCGCTTGCCGGTCATCAGCATGTCTTCGACCCGAGGCAGGCGCATCTTGGTCGGCTGCCCGGTGAGGTGCGCGATGACGGCGCACAGGCACGCCGGGCTGGCGGCCTGGGTTTCCTTGCCGCCAAAGCCGCCGCCCATGCGGCGCATGTCCACCACGACCTTGTTCATCGACACGCCGAGTACTTCGGCCACCAGTTTCTGCACTTCGGTGGGGTTCTGGGTCGAGCAGTAGACGATCATGCCGCCGTCTTCGGTGGGCATCACCGAGGAAATCTGGGTTTCCAGGTAAAAATGTTCCTGGCCGCCGATGTGCAGCGAGCCCTGGATACGATGCTCGGCGCTCGCCAGCGCCGTGGCCGAATCGCCGCGCTGGTGGGTGTGGCTGTCCAGCACGAAGTGCCGCTTGCGCAGGGCTTCGACCACGTCCAGTACCGGCTCCAGGTCTTCGTATTCGATGATGGCGGCCATCGCTGCCTTGCGAGCGGTCTCAAGGTCCTTGGCCGCAACAGCCAGCACCGGTTGGCCGACGAACTGCACATCATCAATGGCCAGCAGCGGATCGCCGGGCAGCAGTGGGCCAATGTCCTTCAGGCCTGGAATGTCTGCGTGGGTGATGGCGATGCGCACGCCGTCAAAGGCGTAGCACGGCGCGGTATCGATGCGGATGATCCGGGCGTGGGCGCGGTCCGACAGCCGGGCATAGACGTGCAACTGGTTCGGGAATTCGAGGCGATCATCGATGTACTGCGCCTCGCCGGACACGTGCTTGGCGGCGCTGTCGTGCTTGACGCTACGGCCCACGCCAGTGGTGAGGTCGCGGGCGAACAGCTCGGCCAGTTCGGCTTGGGTCTTCTCTACGGCGTGATGGTTAGACATAAGCGGTCACCCGAGTCTCGATGTGCGGCGTTTGCAGTTCGATGAAGTATTTGCGCAACAGGTTGCGGGCGCTGAGCAGGCGGTATTCCTTGCTGGCGCGGAAGTCCGACAACGGCGTGAAGTCCTCGGCCAGGACGGCGCAGGCGCGTTCGACGGTGCTGTCGGTCCACGGCGCGCCGATCAATGCGGCTTCACAATGCTTGGCACGTTTCGGTGTGGCGGCCATGCCGCCGAAGGCCACGCGGGCGTCGCGGACCACACCGTTGTCGATGCGCAGGTTGAACGCCGCGCACACCGCGGAAATATCATCGTCCAGGCGCTTGGACACCTTGTAGGCACGGAACGCCTGTTCGGCATTGGCCCGCGGCACGATGATCTTTTCGATGAATTCGCTTTCCTGGCGGGCAGTGACCCGGTAATCGATGAAGTAGTCTTCCAGGGCCAGGGTGCGGCGGACCTGGCCCTTGCACAGCACGATCTGCGCGCCGAGGGCGATCAACAGGGGCGGCGAGTCACCAATAGGCGAGGCGTTGCCGATGTTGCCGCCCAAGGTGCCCTGGTTGCGGATCTGCAGCGAGGCGAAGCGTTGCAACAGTTCGCCGAAATCCGGGTATTCGGCTTTCAGGGCCTCGTAGCAATCGGAGAGCGCGGTGGCGGCGCCGATCTCCAGGCGGTCGTCGAAACGCTCGATGCGCTTGAGTTCGGCGACGTTGCCCACGTAGATCATCACCGGCAGGGTGCGATGAAACTGTGTGACTTCCAGGGCCAGGTCCGTACCGCCGGCCAGCAGGCGCGCCTGGGGATAGGCGTCGTAGAGATCGGCCAGGTCGGCCACGGTCAGCGGCACCAGGCAGCGTTTGTCGCCGCTGTTGAGTTCACCGGTCTCGGTGGGGGCGATGGCTTTGAGGCGGGCGATGGTCTCGGCCTCGCGGGCGTCGAACTGGTCGGGCTGCTTGCCGCAGCAGGCCTGCGCGGCGGCGGCCAGGATCGGCCGATAGCCGGTGCAACGGCACAGGTTGCCGGCCAGGGCTTCGTGGGCCTGGTGGGCGTCGGCTTGCTCGCTGTTCTTCTGCAGGGCGAACAGCGACATGACGAAGCCCGGTGTGCAGAAACCGCATTGCGAACCGTGGCAATCGACCATCGCTTGCTGAACGCTGTGCAATTGGCCCTGGTCCTTGAGGTCCTCGACGCTGATCAGTTGCTTGCCGTGCAGGGAAGAGACGAAGGTCAGGCACGCGTTGAGGCTGCGGTAGCGAATGCGTTCGCGGCCATTGGCGTCCGTTTCCAATTCGCCCACCACCACGGTACACGCGCCACAGTCGCCGCTGGCGCAGCCTTCTTTGGTGCCTGGTTTACCAACGTGTTCGCGCAAGTAGTTGAGCACGGTCAGGTTCGGGTCCAGGGCGTGCTCGCTACGGAGTTCCTGGTTGAGTAAAAACTGGATCACGGAAGGCCTCGCAGACTCATTATTGTTGTTTCGACGTGGGCCTGAATTTATCAGGTCTGACTTTTCGGTCAACGATTTTCTGACTTAAGGGTCAAGAAAATCCATCTGGTCGATGAACAACGCTTTATGGACACGTTGGAACCCTGTGGGAGCCGAGCTTGCTCGCGATGACGGCGGTACATTCAGTATGGATGCAAGCTGACAGACCGCTATCGCGAGCAAGCTCGGCTCCCACAGGTTCTCCCACAGATTCTGTTCCAGGATGAGAGCCCGGTTTTTTTGCTTATATCGTGCCAAAAACCCGCTGCAGGCCCTGCGCCATGACGTACCGAGTGCGCTACACTGCGCCGCTTGTGCAAATCGAAGAGTTTGAAGGACAACCATGACGTTCAAGGCCCCGGACAGCCTCGCCGAGCAAATCGCCCATCACCTCGCCGAACGCATCATTCGCGGCGAAATGAAACCGGGAGAGCGCATCCAGGAGCAGAAGGTCACGCTGGCGCTCAACGTCAGCCGCGGCTCGGTCCGCGAGGCCTTGCTGATCCTGGAGCGACGCCATTTGATCGCGATCCTGCCGCGCCGTGGCGCCCACGTCACCGAACTCACCGAGCACAAGGTGCGCAGCCTCTGCACCCTGATGAGCGAGCTGTACATCCTGCTGGGCAACGCCGTGGCCCATGGCTGGAAAGAACAGGCCGACATGGCGCCGTTCGTCGCGATCCAGCAGCGTCTCAACGACGCCTACGCGCGCCAGGACATCCGCACCTTCGTCGATGAAAGCTTCAGCGTGATGCGCGCCGCCTATCCCTTTGCCAACAATCCGTATTTGCAGGAAACCGTCGAGAACCTGCAACCGGCCATGAGCCGTGCCTATTTCCTGGCCCTGGACCAGCGCAAGGCGGAAATGAGTGAGTTCCTCGACCTGTTCCAGCGCCTGCTCGCCGCGGTGCTGGCCCGTGATTTGCCGCAGATCCGCATCGTGCTCACGGCCTACGCCCAGCGCAGTTGCGACCTGGTGGTTTCTGCCCTGACGGCGGCCTGACGTGCGGCTCAAGTGCATCAAGTTGGCGGGGTTCAAATCCTTCGTCGACCCGACCACGGTGAACTTCCCCAGTAACATGGCGGCGGTGGTCGGGCCCAATGGTTGCGGCAAGTCGAACATCATCGACGCCGTGCGCTGGGTGATGGGCGAAAGCTCGGCCAAGAACCTGCGCGGCGAGTCGATGACCGACGTCATCTTCAACGGCTCCACCAGTCGCAAGCCGGTGAGCCAGGCCAGCATCGAGCTGGTGTTCGATAACTCCGACGGCACCCTGGTGGGCGAGTACGCGGCCTATGCGGAAATCTCCATTCGTCGCAAAGTGACCCGCGACAGCCAGAACAGCTATTTCCTCAACGGCGCCAAGTGCCGTCGCCGGGACATCACCGATATTTTCCTTGGCACCGGCCTGGGCCCGCGCAGCTACTCGATCATCGAGCAGGGGATGATCTCCAAGCTGATCGAGGCCAAGCCCGAAGACCTGCGCAACTTCATCGAAGAGGCCGCCGGCATTTCCAAATACAAGGAGCGCCGGCGCGAGACCGAAAACCGCATTCGTCGCACCCACGAAAACCTGGCGCGCCTGACCGACCTGCGCGAAGAACTCGAACGCCAGCTCGAACGTCTGCACCGTCAGGCCGAGGCCGCGAAGAAGTACCAGGAATACAAGGGCGAGGAGCGCCAGCTCAAGGCCCAACTGTCGGCTTTGCGCTGGCAGGCGCTGAACGAGCAGGTCGGCCAGCGCGAAGCGATCATTGGCAACCAGGAAATCAGCTTCGAAGCTTTGGTGGCCGAGCAGCGCAACGCTGACGCGGCCATCGAGCGGCTGCGCGACGGCCACCATGACTTGTCCGAGCGCTTCAATCTGGTGCAAGGGCGCTTCTATTCCGTGGGGGGCGACATCGCCCGGGTCGAGCAGAGCATCCAGCATGGTCAGCAGCGGCTGCGGCAGTTGCAGGACGACTTGAAGGAAGCCGAGCGGGCGCGCCTGGAAACCGAATCGCACCTGGGTCATGACCGCACGCTGCTGTTGACCCTCGGCGAAGAGCTGGACAGGCTGACGCCGGAGCAGGAAATCACCAGCGCCGCCGCTGAAGAGGCCGCCGCAGCCCTGGAAGAAGCCGAGCTGACCATGCATGGCTGGCAAGAGCAGTGGGACAGTTTCAACCTGACGTCGGCCGAGCCACGGCGCCAGGCAGAAGTCCAACAGTCGCGCATCCAGCAGTTGGAAACCAGCATGGAGCGCCTGGCCGAACGCCAGCGCCGCCTGTCCGAAGAGCGCGCCTTGCTCGCCGCGGATCCGGAAGACGCCGCGATTCTGGAACTGAGCGAGCAACTGGCGACCAGCGAAGCCACCCTCGAAGACCTGCAGGCCAGCGAAGATGCCCAGGTCGAGCGCCTTGAACAACTGCGCCAAGCCTTGCAACTGGCTTTGCAGAACCAGCAACAGGCCCAGGGCGAATTGCAGCGGCTCAATGGGCGGCTGGCCTCGCTGGAGGCCTTGCAGCAAGCGGCGCTGGACCCAGGCACGGGTACGGCTGAATGGCTGCGCGACCAGCAGTTGGCCGAGCGCCCACGACTGGCCGAGGGCCTGAAGGTCGATGCTGGCTGGGAACTGGCGGTGGAAACCGTGCTCGGCGCCGACCTGCAAGCGGTGCTGGTGGATGATTTCGCTGGCTTCGACCTGTCGGGCTTTACTCAAGGCGATCTGCGTCTGCTCAGCCCGGCCGGCGATGGCGTGCGAATTCCCGGCAGCTTGCTCGATAAGGTCGAGGCCCAGGTCGACCTGTCGCCCTGGCTCGGGCAGGTCAAGCCAGTGGACAGCCTTGAGCAGGCCTTGGCCCTGCGTGGACAATTGGCAGCCGGCGAAAGTTTGATCAGTCGTGACGGGTATTGGGTTGGCCGGCATTTCCTGCGGGTGCGCCGGGCCAGCGAAGCCGAGAGCGGCATGCTCGCCCGCGGCCAGGAAATCCAACGCCTGGGCGCCGAGCGCGAAGAGCGCGAAGCCAGCGTCGAAGCCCTGGAAACCGAATTGCAAAACCTGCGGGCGCAACAGCGTCAACAGGAAAACGGCCGCGAACATCTGCGGCGGCTATTGCAGGATGAAGCGCGCCAGCAAGGCGAGCTCAAGGCGCAGTTGTCGGCCGGCAAGGCCAAGGTCGAGCAACTGGCGCTGCGCCGCACCCGCCTGGAAGAAGAAATCGCCGAGCTGGGTGAGCAGCGGGCGTTAGAGCACGAGCAGATCGGCGAAGCGCGCTTGCAATTGCAAGAAGCCCTCGATGCCATGGCGCTGGACACCGAGCAGCGCGAACTGTTGCTGGCCCAGCGTGACAGCTTGCGCGAGCGCCTGGACCGGGTGCGCCAGGAAGCACGCCAGCACAAGGACCACGCCCATCAATTGGCGGTGCGCCTGGGCTCGCTCAGAGCCCAGCACGATTCCACGCGCCAGGCCTTGGAACGGCTGGAAATGCAGTCCGAACGCCTGACCGAAAAACGCGAGCAGTTGAGCCTCAATCTGGAGGAGGGCGAAGCGCCGCTGGAAGAGCTGCGCCTCAAGCTTGAAGAGTTGCTCGACAAGCGCATGAGTGTCGACGAGGAGCTCAAGACCGCGCAAATCGCCTTGGAGGACGCCGACCGTGAACTGCGCGACGCCGAAAAGCGCCGCAGCCAGGCCGAGCAGCAATCGCAACTGATCCGTGGCCAGATGGAACAGCAGCGCATGGAATGGCAAGCCCTGACGGTGCGGCGCAAAGCCTTGCAGGACCAGTTGCTGGAAGACGGCTACGACCTCGACGGCGTGCTCGCTACCCTGGTGGCCGGGGCGAACGAGAAGGACGCCGAGGAGGAGTTGGAGCGCATTGCCCAGCGCATCCAGCGCCTGGGGGCCATCAACCTGGCGGCCATCGACGAGTACCAGCAGCAGTCCGAGCGCAAGCGCTACCTGGACGCTCAGAACGACGACCTGGTGGAGGCGCTGGAGACCCTGGAAAACGTCATCCGCAAGATCGACAAGGAAACCCGCAACCGCTTCAAGGATACCTTTGATCAGATCAACGGCGGTTTGCAGGCCCTTTTTCCAAAAGTTTTCGGTGGCGGCAGCGCCTACTTGGAACTGACGGGCGAAGATTTACTCGATACAGGGGTGACAATCATGGCGCGTCCTCCTGGCAAGAAGAACAGCACCATCCATTTGCTCTCCGGTGGCGAAAAGGCGCTGACCGCGCTGGCCCTGGTCTTTGCCATCTTCAAATTGAACCCGGCGCCGTTCTGCATGCTCGACGAGGTCGACGCGCCGCTGGACGACGCCAACGTAGGCCGTTACGCACGGCTGGTGAAAGAAATGTCTGAAACGGTGCAGTTCATCTACATCACCCACAACAAGATCGCCATGGAAATGGCCGATCAGTTGATGGGGGTGACGATGCACGAGCCGGGCTGTTCGCGACTGGTGGCGGTGGATGTGGAGGAGGCCATGGCCATGGTGGATGCCTGAACAACGGCTTGTAGGGCTTCACCTTCGAACGCTGCAGGTATTTTTTACCCCTGGGGCTGATGTTCAATTCACAGATTGGGCACAAGCCTATGCGACAGACGGTGTAAAGTTATCTTTGGTCGTGCTAGTTTAATGTCAATTTTTCGTATGCGTGGGCAAAACGCCATTCAGAACATAGAGTTGGCGCCACGTTTTAAAGCGGTTTGCAAATAGCTAAGCCCCTTATTTTTCAGCATTTTTATAGAGGCACGGGATTACATGGAAATCGGTCTGCGCGAGTGGCTGATCGTCATCGGCATCATTGTCATTGCCGGTATTCTTTTCGACGGCTGGCGTCGCATGCGCGGCGGCAAGGGGAAACTGAAGTTTCGCCTGGATCGCAGCCTGTCGAACCTGCCCGATGAGGATGATAGCGCCGAGCTGCTGGGGCCGCCGCGGGTGCTGGACGCCCACAAGGAGCCGCAGCTGGACGAGCATGACTTGCCGTCGATGAGCGCGCCTGCCCGTGAGCCACGGGAGTCGGGTTCCAAGCGTGGCAAGCGCAACAGCGAGCCGTCCCAGGGTGATTTGAACCTGAACCTCGACCTGGATGGCGGGCCGAGCTTCAGCAGTCGCGACGGCGACTTCCCGGACGAAAACAAGGCCCCGAGCGGCGACAAGGACCAGGCCCAGGCTGAAGAAGTGCTGGTGATCAGCGTGATCTGCCGCGACCCGGCCGGCTTCAAGGGCCCGGCGTTGCTACAGAACATCCTCGAAAGCGGCCTGCGTTTTGGCGAAATGGACATTTTCCACCGTCACGAAAGCATGGCCGGTAACGGCGAGGTGCTGTTCTCCATGGCCAACGCGGTCAAGCCTGGCGTGTTCGACCTCGACGACATCGATCATTTCAGCACGCCGGCGGTGAGCTTCTTCCTTGGCCTGCCGGGCCCGCGTCATCCCAAGCAGGCATTCGACGTGATGGTGGCCGCCGCTCGCAAGTTGTCCCAGGAGCTCAACGGCGAACTGAAGGACGACCAGCGCAGCGTGCTGACCGCCCAGACCATCGAGCACTACCGCCAGCGCATCGTCGAATTCGAGCGCCGGGCGCTGACCCAGAAGCGCTGATCAATGACACAGGCTCTCCCTGACCAGAGAGCTTTTTGTGGCAGGAGAGCTTTTGTGGCGAGGGAGCTTGCTCCCGCTGGGGGCGAAGCCCCCCAAAAGGTTTAAAAAGAATGAGCAGCCCAGGCTGCTCTTTTGCTTTATGAGAGAACACCCATGAACGCCGTCGAAACCCGCATCCTAGAGCTTCGCACCGAGCTGGATCAGCACAACTACCGCTACCACGTCCTCGACGAACCCACCATTCCGGACGCCGAGTACGACCGCCTGTTCCACGAACTCAAGGCCCTGGAAGAGCAGCACCCTTCACTTGTCACCAGCGATTCCCCGACCCAGCGGGTCGGCAGCGTGGCGCTGTCGGCGTTCAGCCAGGTGCGTCACGAGATCCCGATGCTCAGCCTGGGCAACGCTTTCGACGAAACTACCCTGCGCGAATTCGACCGCCGGGTGACGGAAGGCCTCGACCTGCCCATGGGCGATTTGCTGGGCGGTGGCGCGGCAGTGGAGTACAGCTGCGAACCGAAGCTCGATGGCCTGGCGGTCAGCCTGTTGTACCAGGACGGCATGCTGGTGCGCGGCGCCACCCGCGGTGACGGCACCACGGGCGAGGACATCAGCGTCAACGTACGCACCGTGCGCAACATTCCCCTCAAGTTGCAGGGCAGTGGCTGGCCGCCGCTGCTGGAAGTGCGCGGCGAGGTGTACATGTCCAAGGCCGGCTTCGAGCGCCTCAACGCCACGCAACTGGAGGCGGGCGGCAAGACGTTTGCCAACCCGCGCAACGCGGCGGCCGGCAGCCTGCGTCAGCTTGACTCCAGGATCACGGCCAACCGTCCCCTTGAGTTCTGTTGCTATGGCATTGGCCAGGTGACGGCGGACATCGCCGACACCCATATTGGCAACCTCAAGCAACTCAAGGCGTGGGGCATGCCCATCAGTCGTGAGTTGAAGCTGGCCCACGGCGTCGACGAATGCCTGGATTACTACCGTGACATCGGCGAGCGGCGCAACGCGTTGCCCTATGAGATCGACGGTGTCGTGTTCAAGGTCAACAGCATCGCTTCCCAGCGCGAGCTTGGTTTCCGTGCCCGGGAACCGCGCTGGGCCATTGCCCACAAGTTTCCCGCCACCGAAGAACTCACCGAGTTGCTGGACGTCGAGTTCCAGGTCGGCCGTACCGGCGCGGTGACTCCGGTGGCCCGTCTCAAGCCGGTGAAAGTCGCCGGCGTAACCGTGGCCAACGCGACGTTGCACAACATGGACGAAGTGGCGCGCCTGGGCGTGATGATCGGCGATACGGTGATCATCCGCCGTGCCGGGGACGTGATCCCGCAGGTGGTTCAGGTCGTCACCGAGCGCCGTCCGGAAAACGCCCGCCGGGTGGAAGTGCCCCAGCAATGCCCGGTCTGCGGCTCCCACGTCGAGCGCACGCAGCTGATCAAGCGCAGCAAGGGCCGCGAAACCGTCAGCGAAGGCGCGGTTTACCGCTGCGTCGGTCGCCTGGCCTGTGGCGCGCAGCTCAAGCAGGCGATCATCCATTTCGTCTCGCGTCGGGCCATGGACATCGAAGGCTTGGGCGAGAAGAGCGTCGAGCAACTGGTGGATGAGGGCCTGGTGGGATCGCCTGCCGACCTGTATGCGCTGACCTTCGAGCAGGTGGTCGACCTGGAAGGCTTCGCCGAACTGTCGAGCAAGAACCTGCTGGCCGCCATCGTCGACAGCAAGCAGCCGAGCCTGGCGCGTTTCATCTATGCCCTGGGCATCCCGGACGTGGGCGAGGAGACCGCCAAGGTCCTGGCCCGCTCCCTCGGTTCGCTGGAGCGCGTGCAGGCGGCGTTGCCCCAAGTGCTCACGTACTTGCCTGATGTCGGCCTGGAAGTCGCCCACGAGATCCACAGCTTCTTCGAAGACCCGCACAACCGCCAGGTGATCAAGGACCTGTTGCGCCATGGCCTGGAGATTCAGGACCAGGGCGAGTTGGGCGCCGAATTCTCCGCCAGTACGACCCTGGGCGGCTTTCTCGACAAGTTGCACATTCCCTCGGTGGGGCCGGGCGGGGCGCAGAAGCTGGCGGACAAGTTCGGCTCGCTCGACGCGGTGATGAACGCCGACTGGCTGGACATGCGCCAGGCCCTGCCGGAAAAACAGGCCAATGCCGTGCGCGAGTTCTTTGCCATCGCCGCCAACCGTCAGCAGGCCGAAGCGGCGGAGCAGCAGTTGCGCGACTTTGGCATGCACTGGCAGAGCGAGAAGAAGGTCGTCGAAGGCTTGCCCGAGGCAGGTCACACCTGGGTGCTGACCGGTTCGCTGGAACTGATGAGCCGTGACGTCGCCAAGGATAAGTTGGAGAGCCTGGGGGCGAAGGTCGCGGGGTCCGTGTCGGCGAAAACCCACTGCGTGGTGGCCGGGCCGGGTGCTGGTTCGAAGTTGACCAAGGCCAATGAGCTGGGTCTCAAGGTGCTCGACGAACAAGCCTTTGTCGATTTCCTGGCGGGCCATGGCATCACGGTCTGAGGGTGATCGGCTTTTGTGGCGAGGGAGCTTGCTCCCGCTGGGCTGTACTGTAGGAGCTGACGAGTGCAACGAGGCTGCGATCTTTCCACTGCCCATTGAGTCGTGAGCGAAAGATCAAGATCAAAAGATCGCAGGCTTCGCCAGCTCCTACAGAGCCGAGCGGGAGCAAGCTCCCTCGCCACGGTTGATCGGCGCTATGACGCAACGCGTTGGAACGATCATGAGCGTAAGGTGATCTAGTCTTGCAGGCTCCAGGGAGAGATCGCCATGTACCGCTTCTTCGAACAACTGAGCTCACGCATCGCCGCGCCGTTCCTGGGTGATCGGTCACGTAACAGCAAGGTCTGGCCGTGCCGCTGCGGCCAGTCATTGTTCTTTCGCAACAGCCAGTGCCTGGCCTGTCTGGCGGCGCTGGGTTATCAACCTGAGCGGAGCCGCCTGTCCTCCCTGCAACCCGGTGAGCAACCCGACACCTGGACGCTGGATGCCGATCCGCACGCGGGGCTGTTCCGCCGTTGCGCCAACCTCGACACCCCGGCGGCCTGCAATTGGCTGCTGCCGGACAATGGCCACGATACCCTGTGCATCGCCTGTAGCCTGAATCGCACCATTCCTGACCTGTCGATTCCGGAAAATCCTGAACGTTGGCGCAAGGTCGAGACCGCCAAGCGTCGACTGGTCGCGCAACTGATCACCTTCGGCTTGCCGGTCATCCCGAAAACCGTCAATGAAGACATCGGCCTGGCGTTCGATTTCATCGGCGTCGACCCAGATGGCACGCCGCCGACCACGGGTCACGCCAGCGGATTGATCACCCTCGACATCAAGGAGGCGGACGATGCCCATCGCGAGCATGTGCGCCAGCAAATGCACGAACCGTATCGCACCTTGCTCGGGCATTTTCGCCATGAGGTGGGGCACTACTACTGGGACCGGCTGATTGCCAACAGTCACTGGCTCGAGGCTTTTCGCGAACTGTTCGGCGACGAGCGCGCCAACTATGCCGACGCCTTGGAGCGGCATTACCAGCAAGGTGCGCCGCTGGATTGGCAAAGCCGCTACGTCAGTGCCTACGCCACCATGCACCCATGGGAGGACTGGGCGGAAACCTGGGCCCATTACCTGCACATGATGGACGCGGTGGATACTGCCCTGGGCTTTGGCATGAGTGCTCGGGAGATGGATTTCGACTACCAGCCGTTCCCGCCCGAGACCTTGTACGACGCCGAACATGCAGGCGGCGCGGCTTTCCTTTCGTTCGTCAACGCCTGGATCGAACTGGCCGGCATGCTCAACGAACTGTCCCGCAGCATGGGCCAACCGGACTTCTACCCGTTCGTCGTACCGGCCGCCGTCATTACCAAGCTGCACTTCATCCATCTGGTGATCCAGGAGGAGGGCGGTCGGGCGGATGAGGTGCTGTTGTAGAGGCACAGATCCCCTGTGGGAGCGAGCTTGCTCGCGATAGCGACCGGTCAGCTTGTATCGATGCCGAATGTACCGACGCCTTCGCGAGCAAGCTCGCTCCCACACTGGCTCTCGGCTGTCCACAGCTCCTGCGTCAGGCACAGAACCCCGTGGGAGCGAGCCTGCTCGCGAAAGCGGTGGATCAACTTGCATCCATGCCCGATGTGCCAACGTCATCGCGAGCAAGCTTTGCTCCCATGGCAAGTGCTTGAACGCCTTCAGTTTTTAATCCGACACGAACGGTTGTAACTTCTTGCCAGATAGGTACAATGGCGCGGCTCGCCGTCAGGCGGGCGTCGTTATGGTGACCCCATCGGTCCCCCCGCAACGATTACCCGTGAACCTGGTCAGATCCGGAAGGAAGCAGCCACAGCGGGAACATTGTGTGCCGGGGTGTGGCTGGTGGGGTTGCCTCCATAACGCCCAAGCCTTCGTTCGCAAGGTTTGCCAAATTCAAAATTTCTTTTTGTTTCACTGATCGATACTGATCGGTGCTTTCTGCTGTCCAGGTTTTTGCTGGACAGGGCAAGTGAGTGTCAAAGAGAAGCCTGGCCTGTCTCGCATCGACAGGCCAGGCTTCTCTTCCATTGCATCAAGGCTTGGACAAGGCCTGGTCGACCGCCGCAATCAGCTTTCCAAGATCCTTCGGGGTGGCTTTGTGTATGACACCGAACAGGTACGCCCGCTGTTCGTCTTCATCGGTCATGTCGGCAAAAAAAGCCTTCAGTTGCACATCCAGCACATTGGCAAGCAGGAACAAGGCTTCGACGCTGGGGGTGTAGGTGCCGGTTTCGAAGCGGCTGATGGTTTTAGGGTCAAAACCGGTTTTTTCGCCAAGTTCAGCCTGAGTAAGCCCCGCTACTTTGCGGTAGCGTCTGATGGCCGGACCCAAACTTGAAATTTGCATCGCTTAATTCCCATTTAGAATCAAGAACTTAACGATAGATTTTCGCATTAGGCAACCGCGTGATCCATCACCTTGCTTTGCAAAGTGTGATGTGTTTCGTAGAATCGGCCTTTGGCACGGGTATTTGGTGACCCGCTTTGCGAAGCCGAGGGGTGTGCAAAGACCGGGCCTTGTGTTTCTTGCCACGATACAAGGCAAGGGCTGAGCCCTCCCTGGGCGCCGCCAGGGCCCGCGCTCCAGCTTCCTCAAAGTGTTTGAGCCTAGTTGATTTTCGCCTGTCTTGAAGGCGGTGCAACCGCGCGCGACAAATGAGCCTGACTCATGGATGACTGCTTCGATGGATAAGAAGTACCGCAGGGCCGTTGACGCCGCCGCGATTTTTTCCGAGACCGATCTGAGCGGGCGCATCACTTACGTCAACGATCAATTTTGCAGCCTTTTTGGTTACCGGCGCGATGAGTTGCTGGGCGCGAACCATCGCCTACTCAATTCCGCTCAGCACCCCGGCGAGTTCTTCAGCGCCATGTGGCGCACCATTGCCTTGGGGCAGGTCTGGAAAGGGGAAATCTGCAACCGGGCCAAGGACGGCACGCTGCATTGGGTCGACACCACCCTGGTGCCGGTGATCGACGATGAAACCGGGCAAATCGAGCGCTACCTGGCGATTCGCTTCGACGTCAGTGAAAAGCGTCGCTTGCTGCATTCGCTGCAATGGCGGGTCGGTCACGATGTGCTGACCGGACTGCCCAATCGAACTTATCTGTCGGACCTGCTGGATCAGGCCCTGGAATTTTCCCGCACGGAGAACCTGCCCCTGGCGGTGTGCATGCTCGATCTCGATGGTTTCAAGGCCGTCAACGACGGCTATGGCCATGCCAGCGGTGATCGGCTGCTGGTGGAGGTTGCCAGGCGCCTGCGCAGCATCGTGCGTGGCGAGGACGTGGTGGCGCGGCTGGGCGGGGACGAGTTCGTACTGGTGCTGCGCCATGTGCGTGGAATGGAGGAGTTGCATGCCGCGTTGAACCGGGTGTTGATCGCCGTCTCCATGCCGTATGGCATTGATGGCAAGGACATCAAGGTCTTCGCCAGTATTGGCGTCACGCTGTTCCCGTGGGACAACGAAGACGCCGAGACCCTGCTGCGTCACGCCGACCAGGCGATGTATGTGGTCAAGCAAAGCGGGCGCAATCGTTTTCACCTGTTCGATGTGTCCCGGGACAAGGAGGTACGGGCCACTTACCAGACCGTCGAGCGGGTCCGCCAGGCACTGGCCGATAACGAGCTGCGGCTGCATTTCCAGCCCAAGGTCAACATGCGCCATGGCACCGTGGTCGGCCTGGAGGCGTTGCTGCGCTGGAAGCATCCGCAACGTGGCCTGGTGCCGCCTCGGGAGTTCCTGCCCTTGGTGGAGGAGACTGACCTGATCGTCGAGATCGGCGAGTGGGTCATGGAACAGGTCTTGACCCAGCTGCAGCAATGGCAGCAAGTGGGGCAAGGCTGGCCGGTGAGCATCAATATCTCGGCACGGCATTTCCAGCGGGCGGATTTTGTCGAGCGGCTGCGGCAGGTGTTGGAGCGGCACCCGGCGGTGCCGCCACGGCTGTTGGACCTGCAGATTGTCGAGTCCGTCGCCGTGGAGAACCTGGCCCACGTCAGCGCCTGCCTCCAGGCATGCCAGGCGCTGGGCGTGGGTTTTTCCCTGGGTGGTTTTGGCACGGGCTACTGCTCGCTCAACGACCTCAAGCACCTGCGCACGCAAACCATCAAGATCGACAAGACCTTTGTCCGCGACATCCTTGATGACCGCGACGACCTGGCGCTGACTGAAGCGGTGATCGGCCTGGCCCGGGCCTTTGGTCGCGAGGTGGTCGCCGAGGGGCTGGACAGCCTGGAGCACGGCCAACTGCTGCTGAGCCTGGGCTGCGAGGTGGCACAAGGTTATTTCATCGCCCGGCCCATGCCGCCCGAACAGCTACCCGACTGGGTTCAGGGGTTCATTCCGCCGTCCCAATGGCAACAGCGGCCCGGCGATCAGGGCGAAGGCACCTCGCTCCTGCCCCGCGATGTTTCACTGCGGCCGGTGTAAAGCTGGATGATCGCGTCGATTTCCCCGGACGTTTTCATGTTCAGCAATGTCCTCAGAATGCGTTGTGCGGGAATGTCCGGATCGTTGCGCACGTAACAGCTCAACTGCTGTTCCTGCAGGACAGTCACCTCATGGAGCTGGCGATCAGCGGCATGCCGTTGATTGAACCAGTCCAGCGCCCATTGGTTGGTGACCCCATAGCGATAACGCCCGGCCAGCAGTTTCGCCAGCACTTGTTCCTGGCTACGGGCATCGTCGCGGTGCAGTTGACCGGTGTCGAACAAGGGTTGCAGGGTCGGGTAGCTATAGCCGAGCACGGTGCCGATGGCTTGGTGCGAAAGCGTTGCTGGCGTGACCGTCGCCGGTGCGCTGGTCGGGGCGACGAGCAGGTCGCGCTGGAAAAACAACGGGATGCTCCACAGATAATCGCCATTGTCCTTCACCCAGTCAGGGCTGACATAGCAACGTATATCGATTTCGCCGTGTTTCATGGCAGCGTCGAGCCGGGCGCGGGACAGGACGTGGAATTGCGCCGGCCTTCCCACTTGGGTCGCCAGGCTGGTCATGATATCGGGAAGGATGCCCTGGATCGGGCGGCCTCGTTCGATCTGTACCATGGGCATTGCCCAGCCGTCGGTAATGGCGAAACGCAAAGGGACTTCTTCGGCGAAACAACCGGTACCCAACAACAGCAAAGCCCCCATGGCTGAGCGCATAAACTCTCCCTGACTGTGTAAAACCGCGTCGACAACCCAAGCTTAGTCAGATTAGACGAGCACACCGGATGCAATTTCGCCCCTGCTCCGCTAGCATTAGCCGCTTATGTTCCTTCGTTGCGACGGTTTTCGATGAGTTATCAGGTTCTTGCACGTAAATGGCGTCCGCGCTCGTTCCGCGAAATGGTCGGCCAGACCCATGTGCTCAAGGCTCTGATCAATGCCTTGGACAGCCAGCGGTTGCACCATGCCTACCTGTTCACCGGGACCCGGGGCGTGGGCAAGACCACCATCGCGCGGATCATCGCCAAGTGCCTGAACTGTGAAACCGGCATCACCTCGACGCCTTGCGGCGAGTGTTCGGTCTGCCGGGAAATCGATGAGGGCCGCTTCGTCGACCTGATCGAGATCGACGCCGCCAGCCGCACCAAGGTCGAGGACACCCGCGAACTGCTCGACAACGTGCAGTACGCGCCGAGCCGTGGGCGCTTCAAGGTCTACCTGATCGACGAAGTGCACATGCTCTCCAGCCATTCCTTCAATGCGCTGCTCAAGACCCTTGAAGAACCGCCGCCCTACGTCAAGTTCATCCTGGCGACCACCGATCCGCAGAAACTTCCTGCAACGATTCTCTCGCGGTGCCTGCAGTTCTCCCTGAAGAACATGACGCCGGAAAGGGTGGTCGAGCACCTGACCCACGTATTGGGTGTCGAGAACGTCCCGTTCGAAGACGATGCGCTGTGGCTGCTGGGCCGCGCCGCCGATGGTTCGATGCGTGACGCCATGAGCCTGACCGACCAGGCCATCGCCTTCGGTGAAGGCAAGGTCATGGCCGCCGATGTCCGGGCCATGCTCGGCACCCTCGACCATGGCCAGGTCTATGACGTCTTGCATGCGCTGATCGAAGGCGATGCCAAGGCGCTGCTCGAGGCGGTGCGTCACCTGGCCGAGCAGGGCCCGGACTGGAATGGCGTGCTCTCGGAAATCCTCAACGTGCTGCACCGTGTCGCCATCGCCCAGGCCCTGCCTGAAGGCGTCGACAACGGCCACGGCGACCGTGACCGCGTATTGGCCCTGGCCCAGGCGCTGCCGGCCGAAGACGTGCAGTTCTATTACCAGATGGGCTTGATCGGCCGGCGCGATCTGCCCCTGGCGCCGGATCCGCGCGGCGGCTTCGAAATGGTCCTGTTGCGAATGCTGGCGTTCCGGCCAGCCGACACGGCGGATGCGCCGAGGCAAGCGCTAAAGCCAGTGGGGATCAGCCAAGCCACAGCTGATTCCGCCAAGCCAGTGGCTGCCGCGCCTGTCGTTGCGCCGGCAGTGGCTTCGGCTCCGGCCGCGGTGGTGCCTGTCGCCCAGCCGATGCCGGCGCCTGTTGTCGCGACGCCTGAGCCGGAACCCGAACCGGTCGTCGAGGCGCTGCCCGAGCCCGTTGTTGAAGAAGTCATCGACCTGCCGTGGAATGACCCGGTCGAGCCGGAAGTTGTCCAGCAGCCGGTCGTCGAGCCCGTATTGGAAACCGTTGCCGAGCAGCCTGAGTTGCCGCCAATGCCGCTGCCAACGCCCGACAGCGTGGTGCCCGATGCGCCAGAGTGGGTGGCCGCGCCGGTGCCCGAGCCGACGGTGGCCGATGTCGATGTCGCCACGCCGGGCATCGACCTGGACGACGAGCCGCCGCTGGACGAGGACTACATCGAGCCGGACATGGATTCGGCCTATAGCTATCTGGATGACCTGGCCAGCGAGCACGCCGCTGAACCGGCCCCGGAGCCCGAGCCCGAACCGGCGGCGATGCCAGCCACAGGCCTGGCCCTGCAATGGCTGGAACTGTTCCCTAAATTGCCGATCAGCGGCATGACCGGCAGCATCGCCGCCAACTGCACGCTGATGGCGGTGGAAGGCGACCACTGGCTGCTGCACCTGGATCCGGCACACAGTGCACTGTTCAACGCGACCCAGCAGCGTCGCCTCAACGATGCGCTGAACCAGTACCACCAGCGTAACCTGACGTTGACCATCGAGCTGATCAAGCCCGAGCAGGAGACCCCGGCCCAGGCCGCGTCCCGCCGTCGTGCCGACCGTCAGCGCGAAGCCGAGGAGTCGATCCACGGCGATCCATTCATCCAGCAGATGATGCAACAGTTCGGCGCCGTGGTCCGTCACGATACTATCGAACCTGTCGAGGCCCCGGTCACCCAGGGCTCATAACTGAAGGCGCCGGGCCGAACGGGCCGGGTGCGTTGTTTATCCAAGTACTTTCGAGGTGATTCCCATGATGAAAGGTGGCATGGCCGGCCTGATGAAGCAGGCACAGCAGATGCAGGAAAAGATGGCCAAGATGCAGGAAGAACTGGCCAACGCCGAAGTCACCGGCAAGTCCGGCGGCGACATGGTGACCGTGGTCATGACCGGTCGCCATGACATCAAGCGCGTCAGCATCGACCCAAGCGTGGTCGAAGGCCTGAGCGAAGACGACAAGGAAATGCTCGAAGCCCTGTTCGCCGCCGCCGTCAATGACGCGGTGCGCAAGATCGAAGCCAACAGCCAGGACAAGATGTCCGGCATGACGGCAGGCATGCAATTGCCGCCGGGCATGAAACTGCCGTTCTGATTCGCCATCCCGGTCGGGATGGGCTACACACAATGCCAGGCATCGCGCCTGGCATTTTTGTTTCTGGTCCAAATACTTCGGTGGATGTCAGGCCGCTATCGCGAGCAAGCTCGCTCCCACAGGGTTCATGAGTGAGCACAAATCTTGTATTCACCACAGTCCACTGTGGGAGCGAGCTTGCTCGCGATGCGGTCACTGCGGTCCAACCGAACAAACATCGAACGCCGCCCCCTCGGCAATGGTCTGCTTCCTATACGTGTCCGCTCAACGAACAAGGAGACGCCTCCATGTCATCGATTTCCAACCAGCGCATTGTCCTGGCCTCCCGTCCCCAAGGTGCGCCCACCCCTGAAAATTTTCGTCTTGAACATGTGACACTGCCGGATCTGGCAGAGGGACAGATCCTGCTCAAGACGTTGTTCCTGTCCTTGGACCCCTACATGCGCGGGCGCATGAGTGATGCGCCTTCCTACGCTGCTCCGGTGGAAATCGATGAGGTGATGACCGGCGGCGCTGTCAGCCGCGTGGAGCGTTCGACGCACCCGAAATTCCATGAGGGCGATTTGGTGGTTGGCGCTACGGGTTGGCAAACCCACAGCATCAGTGACGGGCGCAACGTGATGCCCATTCCTTCCGGGCTACCCAGTCCGTCGATGGCCCTGGGGGTGTTGGGCATGCCGGGCCTGACCGCCTACATGGGGCTGATGGACATTGGCCAGCCCAAGGCCGGGGAAACCCTGGTGGTCGCGGCAGCCTCGGGTGCCGTGGGCTCGGTGGTCGGCCAGGTGGCAAAAATCAAGGGCCTGCGGGTGGTCGGCGTCGCGGGCGGCAGCGAGAAATGCGAGTACGTGGTCGACGAGCTGGGCTTTGATGCCTGTGTCGATCACAAGAGCGCCAATTTTGCCGAGGAATTGGCGCGGGCCTGTGACAAGGGCATCGACATTTATTACGAAAACGTCGGCGGCAAGGTCTTCGATGCCGTCGTGCCGTTGCTCAACGCCAAGGCACGAATCCCGCTTTGTGGCCTGATCGCGTCCTATAACGATCATCAGGCGCCGAGTGGTCCGGATCGTTTGCCGCAACTGCAGCGCACCTTGCTGACCAAGCGCGTGCGGATCCAGGGGTTTATTGTGTTTGACGACTACGGTGACCGTCAGCCGGAGTTCGTCAGTGCCATGGCGCCTTGGGTGCGCGATGGCAAGGTCAAGTTCCGCGAGGACGTGGTCGACGGCCTGGAAAATGCGCCACAGGCGTTTATCGGCCTGTTGGAAGGGCGCAACTTCGGCAAGTTGGTGGTGCGGGTCGCGCAGGATTGAGTATTTGACGCTAATCGGAGGCGCGGGTATAAACCGCGTCTCGTTGTTATGTCGGACATTTCCTCCATGAGCTTCAGCCCTTTGATTCGCCAACTGATCGATGCCCTGCGAACGTTGCCGGGTGTAGGTCAGAAAACTGCCCAGCGCATGGCGTTGCAATTGCTTGAGCGTGATCGCAGTGGCGGTTCACGCTTGGCCCAGGCCCTGAGCCAGGCCATGGAGGGCGTAGGGCATTGCCGTTTATGCCGCACCCTCACCGAAGACGACCTCTGCCCGCAATGTGCCGACCCGCGTCGCGACGACAGCCTGCTCTGCGTGGTGGAGGGGCCGATGGATGTGTATGCGGTGGAGCAGACCGGTTTCCGTGGCCGTTATTTCGTGCTCAAGGGCCATTTGTCTCCGCTCGATGGCTTGGGGCCTGAAGCCATTGGCATCCCACAGTTGATCGCGCGGATCGAAGAGGCGGGCACGTTCACGGAAGTCATCCTCGCCACGAATCCGACGGTCGAAGGCGAAGCCACCGCCCACTACATCGCCCAATTGCTGAGCAACAAAGGCTTGGTCGCCTCCCGTATCGCCCACGGCGTGCCGCTGGGTGGGGAGCTGGAATTGGTGGACGGCGGGACGCTGGCGCATTCGTTTGCGGGGCGTAAGCCGATCGCCTTGTAACAGCCACAACATATAACCCCTGTGGGAGCGAGCTTGCTCGCGATAACAGTGTGTCAGCCAGCATAGATATTGGCTGATCCATCGCTATCGCGAGCAAGCTCGCTCCCACAGGAGGCTTACTCGACCATTATTTCTCGCTAAGGGAAAACTGCGTCAGGCAGAACGTCGGGATCCCCATGTCTTCCAGACGCTGGGAGCCGAGCAGTTCCGGCAGGTCAATGATCGCCGCGGCTTCGTGGACTTTGGCGCCCATGCGGCGGATCAGGTTGGCGGCGGCGATCAGCGTGCCGCCGGTGGCGATCAGGTCATCGAACATCACCACTGAATCACCTTCGCACAGGCTGTCGGCGTGCACTTCAAGGAAGGCTTCACCGTATTCGGTCTGGTAACCCTCGGCCAGCACGTCGGCCGGCAGCTTGCCTTGTTTGCGGAACAACACCAGTGGCTTGTTCAACTGATAGGCCAGGATCGAGCCGATCAGGAAGCCGCGAGCATCCATTGCGCCAATGTGAGTGAACTCAGCCTCGACATAGCGGTGGGCAAAGCTGTCCATGACCAGGCGCAGGGCGGTCGGGGATTGGAACAGTGGGGTAATGTCGCGAAAGATCACGCCGGGCTTGGGGAAGTCGATCACGGGGCGGATCAGGGATTTGATGTCGAAGGAGTCAAAGACCATCGTCGAGGTGTCCTGGCAGGGCTGCAAACGCGGCAGTATAGCGCGGCGAGGCCAATCCCTCAGCCGCGCAGGTTCATCAGCCGTCGATCGAGCCGCCAGCCAGGGCGCAGAGCTGGATCGGGTCGAGAATGTGAATTTCCTTGCCTTCGGCGGCAATCAGCTCGTTCTGCTGGAAACGCGTGAATACCCGGGACACGGTTTCCACCGCCAGGCCCAGGTAGTTGCCGATTTCGTTGCGCGACATGCTCAGGCGGAACTGGTTGGCCGAGAACCCGCGGGCGCGGAAGCGTGCCGAGAGGTTGACCAGGAACGTGGCGATCCGCTCGTCGGCGGTTTTTTTCGAGAGCAGCAACATCATCTGCTGATCGTCACGGATTTCCCGGCTCATGACTCGCATCAACTGGCGACGCAGTTGCGGCAGCTGTATGGCCAGCTCGTCCAGGCGATCGAAGGGGATTTCGCACACCGAGGTGGTTTCCAGCGCCTGGGCCGAGACCGGATGGGTCTCGGTGTCCATGCCCGACAGGCCCACCAGTTCGCTGGGCAAGTGGAAACCGGTGAGCTGTTCTTCGCCGCCGTCGCTCAAGTTGAAGGTTTTCAAGGCGCCCGAGCGCACGGCATAGACGGAATCGAACGCGTCGCCCTGGCGAAACAGGAATTCACCTTTTTTCAACGGGCGGCCTCGTTTGACGATGTCGTCCAGCGCGTCCATGTCCTCCAGATTCAACGAAAGTGGAAGGCAGAGGGGGGCCAGGCTGCAATCCTTGCAATGGGCCTGGTTGTGGGCGCGCAGTTTGACTGGCTCGGACATTTCTTAAATCCTTGTGGGAAATCACACATAAGGCGTAAGGGTACCCCAGAGCAGACGCTCCGGCCAGTGCGGTTGACTCGTCAAATTGTCGCGCTCAAATGACCCGGGAGAAACGTTGGCGATTGTGCTGTTCCAAATAGGCATCGAACACCATGCACACGGATCGCACCAGCAGGCGCCCAGCAGGTAATACCCGGATGTGGGTGTCATCCAACTCGATCAGCCCATCCTCGGCCATGGCCTGCAATTGCGGCCACAGCGGCGCGAAGTAACCGCGAAAATCGACATTGAAACGGTGCTCTATGTCCGCGAACGCCAGGTGGAAATGGCAGATCAATTGCTGGATCACCGCACGTCGCAACCGATCGTCGGCCGTGCAGGTCAGTCCTCGACTGGTTGCCAGTTGCCCGTCGGCGAGGGTGTTCTGGTAATGGTTCAGGTCACTGCTGTTCTGGCAGTACAGGTCGCCGATCTGGCTGATGGCGGACACGCCGAGGCCGATCAGGTCGCAATGGCCATGGGTGGTGTAGCCCTGGAAATTGCGCTGCAACGTGGCCTCTTCCTGAGCGATGGCCAGCTCGTCGTCGGGCAGGGCGAAGTGGTCCATGCCGACGTAGCGGTAGCCGGCGGCGGTCAACTGTTCGATGGTGCCTTGCAGCATCGCCAGCTTCTGCTCCGGGTTTGGCAAGTCCTGGCTGTTGATGCGCCGCTGCGGCATGAAGCGTTCCGGCAGGTGGGCGTAGTTGAACACCGAGAGGCGGTCCGGTTGCAAGTGGATCACTTCTTCGACGGTGCGGGCGAAATTGTCCGGAGTCTGCTTGGGCAGCCCGTAGATCAGGTCGATGTTGATCGAACGGAACTGCAAGGTCCGGGCAGCCTCGACCACCGCGCGGGTTTCTTCCAGGCTTTGCAGGCGATTGACGGCGCGTTGCACGGCCGGGTCCAGGTCTTGCAGGCCGATGCTGACCCGATTGAAACCCAGTTCACGCAACAAGCCCATGGTCGACCAATCGGCTTCCCGGGGATCGATCTCGATGCTGTAGTCGCCGGAATCGTCGTCCAGCAGGTTCAGGTGCTTGCGCAACGAGGCCATCAATTGCCGCAGTTCGTCATGGCTGAGGAACGTCGGGGTGCCGCCGCCAAAGTGCAATTGTTCGACGCGCTGGGTCGGGTCCAGGTGGCAGCCGATCAGCTGGACTTCCTGTTCCAGGCGTTGGAGGTAGGCGTGGGCGCGGCCCCGGTCCTTGGTAATGACCTTGTTGCAGGCGCAGTAGTAGCAAATGTTTGCGCAGAACGGTACGTGCACATACAGCGACAGCGGCCGCCGGGCCTTGCGGCTGTCACGCAGGGCATGGAGCAGGTCGAAGGTGCCCACCTGGCCGCCGAACTGCGCCGCAGTCGGGTATGAGGTGTAGCGTGGTCCCGCCAGGTCGTAGCGGCGGATCAGGTCTGAGTCCCAACGGATGGCGTCGAGCATGCGGGTGTTCCCCGGATAGGCTGGCATGGGGCGAGTCTAGGGGGCTGTGGGCGAGGCTGTTTTGATTTGCGTCAACGGCGCATCGGAGCTGTCGATGATGTTAGTCCAGACAACTCAAAAACCGTGGCGAGGGAGCTTGCTCCCGCTCGGCTGCGCAGCAGTCGCAATATCAGCTAATGCGTTCTACCTGAGGAGTGTTGGGGCCTGCTTCGCAGGCCAGCGGGAGCAAGCTCCCTCGCCACAGGGTTTTGAGTTGTCTGGACTGACATCATCAATGCCCCATGAGCCAATGCTGATGCGGCCCCGGCAGTGTCCAGAGGCCAAAGACCATCACCAACAACCCGCCGGTCATCCGCACGCTGCGTTTGCGCAACAGGGCGGTGATGCGCTCGGCGGCCAGGCCGGTGGCGAGCAGCACCGGCCAGGTGCCCAGGCCGAAGGCAAGCATCAGCAAGGCACTGTCCAAGGCATTGCCCTGGCTGGCGGACCAGAGCAGGGTGCTGTAGACCAACCCGCACGGCAGCCAGCCCCACAGGGCGCCGAGCAGCAAGGCCCGGGGCAGGCTCGACACCGGCAGCAAGCGGTTGGCGACGGGTTGGATGTGCCGCCACAAGCCACGCCCCACGCTTTCGATGCGGGTCAGGCCGCTCCACCAGCCCGCCAGGTACAGGCCCATGGCGATCAACAGCAAGCCGGCGAGCACCCGCATGATCATCGCGGCCGGGCTGTTGGACACGGCCCATCCCGCCAGGCCGATCAGCAGCCCAGCGGTGGCGTAGCTCAGGATCCGCCCCAGGTTGTACGCCAGCAGTAACCGAAAGCGCCGACTGCGCTGTTCCTTGGGGATCGCCAGGGTGAGGGCGCCCATCAGGCCACCGCACATGCCCAGGCAATGGCCGCCACCGAGCAGGCCAAGAATGACCGCCGATACCAGCAATGGCGCCAGGTCAAGCATGGGGCGGGGCCTTGTCGTCCGGCTTGCGGGCCTCGCCACTGGCTTCGTCCACCGCTGCCTTGTGGTTCGGGTCCTGGTCGTCGAACAGAATGCTGTGGGCCGGGCCGTCGAGATCGTCGTACTGGCCGCTGTCCACGGCCCAGAAAAAAATGTACACGGCGATGGCCACGATCAGCAGCGCGGCCGGAATCATCACGTAGAGAGCTGGCATGTCGGAACTCCATGTCCGCGCGGCTCAGGCCGGCAGCGGACGGGTATCGGGCGTGGCGGCGAACACCTGCGCCTTCGGTTGGCGGGTCAGCCTCAAGGCATTCAACACCACGGTCAACGAACTGATGGACATGCCGACCGCGGCCCACACCGGCGTAATCCAGCCGAGGGCGGCGAACGGCAACATGAGGCCATTGTACAGCCCTGCCCACATCAGGTTCTCGACGATCACCCGGCGCGTGCGTCGGGCCAGGCTGAAGGCGTGGACCAGGGCCTCGAGGCGGTTGGACAGCAGCACGGCGTCGGCACTGGTCTTGGCCAGGTCGGTGGCCGAGCCCATGGCGACACTGATGTCCGCCGCCGCCAGGACCGGCACATCGTTCACGCCATCGCCGAGCATCAACACCTTGCGGCCTTGTTGGTGTAGCTGCTGCAACACCGCCAGCTTGTCGTCTGGACGCAGGCCGCCGCGGGCCTCATCGATGCCCAGCTCGGCCGCGACACTGGCGACCATCGGTGAGCTGTCGCCCGACAGCAGCAGCGTTCGCCAGCCTCGTGCCTTGCAGGCCGCCAACAGGGCCGGGGCATCGACGCGCAAGCGGTCATCGAGGACGAACCAGGCCAGCGGCCCGATCTCATCGCCTAGCAACAGCCATTGCCCGGCTTCCTCCGGCATTTGCGGTACGGGGGCGTCACTCAGCTCGCAGACAAAACCGGGCTGGCCGATGCGCAGGCGCTGTTCCGCCACTTGGCCTTCCAGCCCCAGCCCCGGGGTGCTGTGCACCTGCTCGGCGGCCAACGGCGCGCGGCCAAACGCCCGGGCGATGGGGTGTTCCGAGCGGTTTTCCAAGGCCGCGGCCAAGCCCAGGCACTGATCGCTGTCGAGGCCCGCCAGTGGCCGAATGGCGCGCAAGGCCAAGCGGCCTTCGGTGAGGGTGCCGGTCTTGTCGAAAATCACCGTGTCGATCTGATTCAGGCCCTCCAGCACATGGCCGCGCGTCAGCAGCAGGCCAAGTTTGTGCAAGGTGCCGGTGGCCGCAGTCAGGGCGGTCGGCGTGGCGAGGGACAACGCGCAGGGGCAGGTAGCGACCAGCATCGCCAGGACGATCCAGAAGGCCCGCGAGGCGTCCAGTTGCCACCACAGCAAGCCGATAGCCGCAGCCGCGACCAGGGAGAACAACAGGAACCATTGGGCGGCGCGATCGGCGATTTCCGCCAGTCGCGGTTTTTCGGCCTGGGCCCGCTCCAGCAGACGCACGATGGCCGACAGCCGGGTGTCTTGCCCGAGGGCCAGCACTTCGACGGTCAAGGCGCCTTCGACATTCAGCGTGCCCGCGGTGACCGCATCGCCCACTTGCCGAGGCTGTGGCAGGTATTCACCGGTCAGCAGCGATTCGTCGATGCTGGATTGACCCTCAAGGATCTTGCCATCGGCCGGCAGGACCGCCCCGGGATGTACCAGCACCCGGTCGCCGGTGCGCAATTCGTTGAGCAGGATACGTTCGCTCTGGCCGTCATCCGCCAGGCGCAGGCACGAGGCCGGCAACAGATTGACCAGCTGGGCGGTGGCGGCCGCCGTGCGCTCCCGGGCCCGGCGCTCCAGGTAACGGCCGGCCAGCAGGAACAGGGCGAACATGCCCACGGCATCGAAGTACAACTCGCCGACGCCGGTGATCGATGTCCAGATACCCGCTATGTAGGCGCTGCCGATGGCCAGGGACACCGAAACGTCCATGGTCAGGTGGCGGGTGCGCAGGTCGCGCATGGCACCTTTGAAGAACGGCGCACAGCTGTAGAAGACGATGGGCGTGGTGAGAAACAGGGCGACCCAGCGCAGGATGGTGTGCATCTCCGGGCTCAGGTCGATGTTGAATTCCGGCCAGGTGGCCATGGTCGCCATCATCGCCTGGAACCACAACAGGCCGGCCACGCCCAATTGGCGCAGGGCCAGGCGGTTTTGTGCGGCGAGTTGTTCACAGGCCTGGTCGGCCTGGTACGGGTGCGCTACGTAGCCGATCTGGCGCAATTCGGCGAGCAGCGTGCTCAGCGGCAATTGGGCATCGGCCCAGCGCACATGCAGGCGATGGTTGGACAGGTTCAACCGCGCCTCGGCCACGGCCGGCAGGCTGCGCAGCTGTTTTTCGATCAACCAGCCGCAGGCGGCGCAACTGATGCCTTCCATCAACAGGGTGGTTTCGGCCAGTTCGCCTTCATGGCGCACGAATGATTGCTGTACGTCAGGGCGATCGTACAGCGCCAGTTCATCGGTCAACTGGACGGGCAAGGTTTCAGGATTGGCCGATGCTTCACTGCGATGCTGGTAATAACTTTCCAGGCCGCCGGCGACAATGGCTTCGGCCACCGCCTGGCAGCCCGGGCAGCACAGCTCGCGGGTTTCACCGAGGACAACGGCGGTGAAGCGACTGCCGGGGGGAACGGGCAGGGCGCAGTGGTAGCAGGGCTGTGGAGTGGTCATGGGTATCGCATGAAGGCCTTTGTGGAAGGAGCTTGCTACAAGTGAGGGCGCTTTTTGTGGCGAGGGAGCTTGCTCCCGCTGGCCTGCGTAGCAGGCCCAAAGCAGCCGACACGATGGAGCCTGATAGCGCCGGGACTCAGGCTTCAGGGCCGCTTCGCAGCCCAGCGGGAGCAAGCTCCCTCGCCACAACAGCAGCTTATTTTTTCAGGTCTTCAGCGCCTTGCAGCGGTTCATCGCCCAGCAGGATGGCCTGGTCGTGGTTGATCTGCTCTTCTTCGAACAGGCGCCAGGTCTTGTCGTGCTCCATCCCCAGCAATTCGACAAAGCGCCGGCCTTCGATCTTGTCCGTCAACTGGCCGACGTAGCGCCCCGGCTCACTGTCGTTGCGGGTCAGGACGATCTTGCGGTCCTTCTCCGGTTGGGTCGGCGAGATCAGGCTCAGTTCCAGGGTCTGGGGACGGCTGTCGCCGTTCAGGCGCAGGTTGACTTCGCCGGTCACGTCATCCAGTTGCACATTGGCATGCAGTTGCAGGGTCTGGGCCAGCAATTCGCGCTCCAGCGAGCGGTTGATGCCCTTGCCGGCTTCGTAATAGTTGTCATTGACCAAGTTGTCGGGGTTGTTCACCGCAATGGTCACCATCGTCAGGCTCAGTGTCACCGAACAGCTCAGGATCGCAATGATGATCCACGGCCAGAGGTGCTTGTACCAAGGGCTGGTGGCAGTTGCTGCAGGCATGTTCATTTCTCTCAACGAGTTTGTGGGCCGATGAACCGGCTCTTGGCTTCGATATGTACGCTTTCGTCATCGGCGTCCTTGAGGATGAACGTCACCTCGTTGGCGCTCGATGGCAGTTGTTCCGGTGCGCTGGACAGCTCGACCGGCTGGCTGTAGATCTCGCCGGCCGCGACCTTGATTTCCCGGCGACCTTGCAGCTTGAGGTCGGGCAGGCCAACGGCGTCCAGGATGTACGTATGGTCGCGTTGGTCTTTGTTCATGATCTTCAGGCTGTAGACGTTCTCGATCCGGCCTTCGGCGTTTTCGCGGTACAGCACGCGATCCTTGCTGACATCGAACCCCACCAGCGAGCGCATGAAGAACGCCGCCGCCAGCAGGCTGATCATCGTCAGCAACACCAGCGCATAACCGATCAGGCGTGGGCGCAGTTTATTGGTTTTCTGCCCCGAGAGGTTGTGTTCGGTGGTGTAGCTGATCAGGCCGCGGGGATAATCCATTTTGTCCATGATGTTGTCGCAGGCGTCGATGCAGGCCGCGCAGCCGATGCACTCGACCTGCAGGCCGTCGCGGATGTCGATGCCGGTGGGGCAGACCTGGACGCACATGGTGCAGTCGATGCAGTCGCCAAGACCCAGGGCCTTGTAGTCCACGCCCTTCTTGCGCGGGCCACGGCTTTCACCACGACGCGGGTCGTAGGACACGATCAAGGTGTCCTTGTCGAACATCACGCTTTGGAAACGCGCGTAAGGGCACATATAGATGCACACCTGTTCACGCAGCCAGCCGGCGTTGCCGTAGGTGGCGAGAGTGAAGAAGCCGATCCAGAAATACGACCAGCCATCGGCCTGGCCGGTAAAGAACTCGAACACCAGTTCGCGGATCGGCGTGAAGTAACCGACGAAGGTCACACCGGTGACGAAACCGATCAGCAGCCACAGGCTGTGCTTGGCGAACTTGCGCAGGAATTTGTTGGCACCCATGGGCGCCTTGTCGAGCTTGATGCGCTGGTTGCGGTCACCTTCGGTGACTTTTTCGCACCACATGAAGATCCAGGTCCACACGCTTTGTGGACAGGTATAGCCGCACCACACCCGTCCGGCATAGACCGTGATGAAGAACAGGCCAAACGCGGCAATGATCAGCATCCCGGAAAGCAGGATGAAATCCTGGGGCCAGAACGTCGCCCCGAAAATGAAGAATTTGCGTTCCGGCAGGTTCCACCAGACGGCCTGATGGCCGCCCCAGTTCAACCAGACCGTACCGAAATACAGCAGGAACAGGAGCGCTCCGCCCACCATCCGCAGGTTGCGAAACAGGCCGGTGAAGGCGCGGGTGTAGATTTTTTCCCGAGAGGCATACAGGTCGACGCTTTTGTTAGCGTCCTTGGCAGGCGGGGTAACGTCATGTACCGGAATCTGGTTGCTCATCAATTGCATCCCACGGCAGTGGAAAAGTGCCGGGGCCAGTACGTGCCGACCTCGGTCAGAAAGGGTGTTGCAGTGGCGCAATGATACGCCTGTCGCTCTGGCTCAAGGGTGCGACCTTTGGTCGCGTTGGGCGTCTGGGTCGAATGGTGTAGCGGATGTAACAAGTCATGATCCAGATCAATTGACTATTGTAGGAGCTGCCGAGCGAAGCGAGGCTGCGATCTTTCCCCATCAAATGAAAGATCAAAAGATCGCAGCCTTCGGCAGCTCCTACAACCCCCCAGTGGGAGCGCATGCCGTCTCACGCGCCTGGGACGGGTGACCACGGATTGAGCAGCGCCACGCCGCAGCTCTGGAAATCACTCACGTTGCGGGTCACCACGGTCAACCCATGGACCAGCGCGGTCGCAGCGATCAATGCATCACATTCATTGCTGCGGTCAGGCACATGCAGACGAGCGCAGCGCAGCGCGACGGCACGGTCCACGGCCAGGATCCTGCCAGCAAAGGCCGGCAGCACATGATCATCCAGCCAGGCCCGCAAGCGGCTGCCTTGCGTCGGGTCCTTGCGTTCGAAGCGCAGTACACCGGTTTCCAGCTCCAATACGGTAATCGCCGATACGTACAGGCTGGGCGCGGGAACGCTGCGCGCCCAGGCCTGGACGTTCTTGTCTGCCTGGGATTTGCGCAGTTCGGAAATAACATTGGTATCGAGTAGAAACATTCAGGACAGGTCCACCGAGCGAGGCGTGATGACGGCGCGCTCGGTCTCGAAGTCGATGTCCGGCGCATCGGGCATGACCAGCAACTCGACAATGCTGGTGCCGAGGCCGGTCAGTTTCTGGTACTCCTCAATGCTTAGCAGCACATGGGCCGGCTTGCCACGGTCGGTGATGATCACCGGCCCCTCGCGGGTGGCTTTTTTGGCACCACTTGTGTCGTGGTTGAATTCACGGCTGGAGAGGGTGGTTATGGACATGGGCGTGCCCTCATGTTTAGTTCGAATGTAGGCACGTTACTACTGGTATGGATAGGCCGCAAGCGCAACAGCTTTGCCCAGGTTTTTTCTGCTGTAACAAAAAGGCCCCGCCAATCGGATTGGCGGGGCCTTTCGTGTATCAGCGACTTGTCTTACTGGGCGTCAGCGGCCGGAGCCTTTTCGCCGTGAGACAGGCTGTAGACATAGGCCGCCAGCAGGTGGACCTTGTCGTTGCCTTGCAGGTCGGCCTGGGCCGGCATCTGGCCCTGGCGACCGTAGCGGATGGTCTGCTGCAGTTGAGCGAAGCTCGAACCGTAGATGAACCCCGCTGGATGCGTCAGGTCAGGTGCGCCCATGGCGGGCGTGCCCTTGCCGGCAGGACCGTGGCAGGCCACGCAGTTGGCCGCGAACAGTTTCTGGCCGTTGGCCGGATCGGCCTTGGCGCCTTCGGGCAGCTTGCGACCGTGCAGGCCGGTCACCAGGTAGGCGGCCACATCGGCCACGCCTTGTTCGCCCACCACGGCAGCCCAGCCCGGCATCACGGCGTGACGGCCGCCCATGATGGTGGTCTTGATGGTTTCCGGCTCACCGCCCCAGCGCCAGTCGGCGTCGGTCAGGTTCGGGAAACCGTAGGCACCCTTGGCGTCGGAACCGTGGCAAACCGAGCAGTTGGAGGCGAACAGGCGGCCACCCATCTTCAGGGCTTGCGGGTCCTTGGCGACTTCTTCGATCGGCATGGAGGCGAACTTGGCGAAGATCGGACCGAACTTGGCGTCCGAGCGCGCCATTTCCTTTTCCCACTCATGAACGCCTGTCCAGCCGGTCTGGCCGTTGGCGAAGGCGGTCTGCTTTTCGGTGTCCAGGTAGTTATAGCCTGGCAGCAGGCCTTTCCAGTTGCCCAGGCCAGGGTAGAGCACCAGGTAACCGAGGGCGAAAATGATGGTGCCCACGAACAGCATGAACCACCATTTCGGCAGCGGGTTGTCGTACTCCTCGATCCCGTCGAAGGAGTGGCCAACCGTCTCTTCGGTGGCTTCGCTGCGCTGGCCCTTGCGGGTCGACAGCAGCAGCCAGGTCAGGGCGAAGATCGTTCCCAGGCTGAGGACTGTGACGTACAGACTCCAGAATGTAGTCATTCTTTGTTACTCCTAGAAGCTTGCTCGACGTGCTTGATGGCTTCGGGATCATCCGCGAACGGCAGCAAGGTCGCGTCGTCAAACTCCGACTTGCGCTTGGGGCTGAACACCCACAGCGCCAGACCGATGAAGGCCACCATCACGACGACGGTGCCCAGGCCACGAATCATCCCGATATCCATCTAAATCACCGTTTGCTTTTGATGATGGTGCCCAGGCCTTGCAGATAGGCCACCAGCGCGTCCATTTCAGTCTTGCCCTTGACGGCATCCCTGGCACCGGCGATGTCTTCGTCGGTGTAAGGCACGCCCAAGGCACGCAGGACTTCCATTTTCTTGGCGGTGTCTTTGCCGTCGAGCTTGTTTTCTACGAGGAACGGGTAGGCCGGCATTTTCGACTCAGGCACCACGTTGCGCGGGTTGTACAAGTGCGCACGCTGCCAGTCGTCGGAGTAGCGGCCGCCAACGCGGGCCAAGTCCGGGCCGGTACGCTTGGAACCCCACAGGAACGGGTGGTCCCAGACGCTTTCGCCGGCAACGGAATAGTGGCCGTAGCGTTCGGTCTCGGCGCGGAACGGACGGATCATCTGCGAGTGGCAGCCGACACAGCCGTTGGCGATATAGATGTCACGACCTTCCAGTTCAAGGGCGGTACGCGGCTTCATGCCTTCGACCGGCTTGTTGGTCACGTCCTGGAAGAACAGCGGAACGATCTGGGTCAGGCCGCCGATGCTCACGGCGATGACCATGAAGAAGGCCAGCAGGCCGATATTCTTCTCTACTGCTTCGTGCTTCATCAGTGAGCTCCAACTACGGCGATCTTGGCGGCGGCTTCAGCTTCAGCCGGGTCAGAGGCACGAACGGTGCGGTACACGTTGTAGGCCATGAACAGCATGCCGCTGGCGAAGAACGCGCCGCCCAGGGCACGCACGATGAAGCCAGGGTGGCTGGCTTGCAGCGCTTCGACGAACGAATAGGTCAGGGTGCCGTCGTCGTTGATCGCACGCCACATCAGGCCTTGGGTGATGCCGTTGACCCACATCGAGGCGATGTAGAGCACGGTGCCGATGGTCGCGAGCCAGAAGTGCGCGTTGATCAGGCCGGTGCTGTGCATCTGCGCACGACCGAACAGTTTCGGGATCATGTGGTAGATGGCGCCGATGGAAATCATCGCAACCCAACCGAGTGCACCGGCGTGTACGTGGCCGATGGTCCAGTCGGTGTAGTGGCTCAGGGAGTTGACGGTCTTGATGGCCATCATCGGGCCTTCGAAGGTCGACATGCCGTAGAACGCCAGGGATACCACCAGGAAGCGCAGGATCGGGTCGGTGCGCAATTTATGCCAGGCACCCGACAGGGTCATCATGCCGTTGATCATGCCGCCCCAGCTTGGCGCCAGCAGGATGATCGACATCGCCATGCCCAGGGATTGTGCCCAGTCTGGCAGTGCGGTGTAGTGCAGGTGGTGCGGGCCGGCCCAGATGTACAGGGTGATCAGCGCCCAGAAGTGGACGATGGACAGGCGATAGGAATAGATCGGACGCTCGGCCTGTTTCGGCACGAAGTAGTACATCATCCCCAAGAAGCCGGTGGTCAGGAAGAACCCCACGGCGTTGTGGCCGTACCACCACTGGATCATCGCGTCGGTCGCACCCGAGTAGGCCGAGTACGACTTGAAGAAGCTGACCGGCAGGGAGGCGTGGTTGACGATGTGCAGCATGGCGGTCACGACGATGAAGGCACCGTAGAACCAGTTACCGACGTAGATGTGCTTGGTCTTGCGCTTGACGATGGTGCCGAAGAACACCAAACCGTAGGTCACCCAGACGATCGCCAGCAGGATAGCCAGGGGCCATTCCAGTTCCGCGTATTCCTTGGTAGTGGTGAAACCCATTGGCAAGGTCACGATCGCGCCGACGATCACCGCTTGCCAACCCCAGAAGGTGAAGGCGGCGAGGCTGTCGGAAATCAGTCGCGTTTGGCAGGTTCGCTGCACGACGTAGTAAGAAGTGGCAAACAACGCACAACCACCGAAGGCGAAGATCACCAGGTTGGTGTGCAGCGGGCGCAGGCGTCCAAATGTCGTCCATGGCAGATCGAAGTTCAACTCCGGCCAGACCAGTTGCGAGGCGATGAAGACACCGAGCCCCATGCCAAGGATCCCCCAGACCACCGTCATGATGGCGAACTGGCGGACTACCTTATAGTTATAAGCAGTCGGACTGATTGCTGTGCTCATTCTAAGGTTCCACGGTTTGGGTGTTTTATTAGGATAAAAATCGGTCGCAAGTATGGAGAAAGCGGGGGGTCATTGCAACGCGCCATGACCTGGGTCAATGCTTTCCAAAGCTGATTCTGCGGCCTTTCCATGTTCGGTGTAGGGACAAAATTGGCCCTCGGCAAAATGTCGCAACGAAGGAAAGAGGCGAGGGGGTCAGGTCGGTTGTAACGGGGTGTGTTCGAACACGGCGTTCGGGTGATGCCAGGCAACTGTCGCAACAGCCGGTATTCACCTGCCTTTGCGGCCTTTTTGTCGAACGATTGTCGAACGCATCGGGTCGGATCGACCTGAAACCGGCAGTCGCCAGCGCACGCAAAGGCAAGCTTAGACCTGATTCAGGGGAACCGAAAGAAAGACCATGGGAGGGTGCGACAATGAGTCGCGCAGGGGCACGGAACAGCCGCATCCAGATGAATGCGGCTGTTCGTGTGGTCAGGATTTATTCGCTTTTGTGTTCCGCTTGCAGGCGCTCGGTGCCGACACCCTGGGACAGGCTGTAGACGTAAGCCGCGAGCAGTTGCACCTTGTCATTGCCCAGCAACTCATTCTGTGCCGGCATGTGGCCTTGGCGTCCGTGGCGAATGGTCTGCTGCAACTGGGTCAGGCTGGTGCCGTAGATGAAGCCGGCCGGTTGCGTCAGGTTCGGCGCCCCCATGGCTTCGGTGCCCTGGCCGTTGGCGCCGTGGCAGGCAACGCAGGTGGTGTTGAAGGCCTGCTGGCCGGCTTGCAGGTCGGCACCGCTGTCCGCCGGCAAAGGCAGGCCGGCCAGGTCGTGGCGAACATAGGCGGCCACGTTCTTGACCCCGGACTCCCCCAGCACTTCGCCCCAGGCCGGCATCGCCGCCATGCGCCCGCCCATGATGGTCGCCTTGATGGTCTCGGCGGCGCCGCCCCAGCGCCAGTTGCTGTCGGCCAGGTTCGGGAAGCCGAAGGCACCCTTGGCGTCCGAGCCGTGGCAGACCGAGCAGTTGGAGGCGAACAGGCGGCCACCCATCTTCAAGGCCTGTGGGTCCTTGGCGACTTCTTCCACGGGCATGGCAGCGAACTTGGCGAAGATCGGCCCGAACTTGGCGTCGGCCTTGGCCATTTCCTTTTCCCATTCATGGGCGCCGGTCCAGCCGTTCTCGTACCCGGGCAAGATGCCTTTCCAGTTGCCCAGGCCTGGGTAGAGAACCAGGTAACCGACGGAAAACACCAGGGTGCCGGCGAACAACAGGAACCACCACTGCGGCAGTGGGTTGTCGTATTCCTCGATGCCGTCGAAGCTGTGGCCCATGGTCTGGTCGACGCTGCCCTTGGTCTCGCCCTTGCGGGTGCCGATCAGCAGCCAGGTCAGGCCGATGAGGCTGCCGAGGGTCAGTACGCAGATCCACGTACTCCAGAAGGTGGTCATGGCCGGGTACTCCTTGTCGCAGGGTCTTGGGGGGTGAGATCGGCGGGTGGCTCGTCGGCGAACGGCAGCAGGCGCGCCTGGGCGAACTCCGGTCCGCGCTTGCTGCTGAACACCCACAGGATCAGGCCGATGAAGGCGATGAACACCACGACGGTGCCCAGCCCACGGATCATTCCAGTGCTCATTTCAAAGAACATCAGGCTCACCTCTTGCTCTTGATGGCAGTGCCGAGCACTTGCAGGTAGGCCACCAGCGCGTCCATTTCGGTCTTGCCCTTGAGCAAGGCCACGCTGCCTGCGATGTCGTCGTCGGTGTACGGCACGCCGAGGGTGCGCATGGCGCGCAGCTTGCCTTCGGTGTGGCTGCTGTCCACTGCCTGGGCCACCAGCCAGGGGTAGGCCGGCATTTTCGACTCCGGCACGACGTTGCGCGGGTTGTACAAGTGGGCGCGGTGCCAATCATCGGAGTAGCGCGCGCCGACCCGTGCCAGGTCCGGCCCGGTACGCTTGGAACCCCACAGGAACGGGTGATCCCAGACACTTTCGCCAGCGACGGAGTAGTGGCCGTAGCGCTCGGTCTCGGCGCGGAACGGACGGATCATCTGCGAGTGGCAGCCGACGCAGCCTTCACGGATGTAGATGTCGCGGCCTTCCAGTTGCAGGGCGGTGTAGGGCTTCATGCCGTCCACCGGCTTGTTGGTCACGTCCTGGAAGAACAGCGGCACGATCTGGGTCAGGCCGCCAATGCTCACGGCCAGGACCATCAGCAGCATCAGCAGGCCGACGTTTTTTTCGATTGTTTCGTGTTTCATGGCGGACTCCTCAGGCCATCTGCGCGGCAGCGGCGGCTTCGGCAGGCTGGTAGGCCCGCACGGTGCGCCAGGTGTTGTAGGCCATCAGCAGCATGCCGATGAGGAAGATCGCCCCGCCCGCCAACCGCACGACGAAGCCTGGGTGGCTGGCCACCAGGGTTTCGACGAAGGAATAGGTGAGCGTGCCGTCCTCGTTCACCGCCCGCCACATCAGGCCCTGGGCGATGCCGTTGACCCACATCGAGGCGATGTAGAGCACGGTGCCGATGGTCGCGAGCCAGAAGTGCGCGTTGATCAGGCCGATGCTGTGCATCTGTGGCCGGCCGAAGACTTTCGGGATCATGTGGTACAGCGCGCCGATGGAAATCATCGCCACCCAGCCGAGCGCGCCGGCATGCACGTGGCCGATGGTCCAGTCGGTGTAGTGGGAGAGGGCGTTGACGGTCTTGATCGCCATCATCGGACCTTCGAAGGTCGACATGCCGTAGAACGCCAGGGACACCACCAGGAACCGCAGGATCGGGTCGCTGCGCAACTTATGCCAGGCGCCGGAGAGGGTCATCATGCCGTTGATCATGCCGCCCCAGCTCGGTGCCAGCAGGATCAGCGACATCACCATGCCCAGGGACTGTGCCCAATCCGGCAGGGCGGTGTAGTGCAGGTGGTGCGGGCCGGCCCAGATGTACAGGGTGATCAGCGCCCAGAAGTGGACGATGGACAGGCGATAGGAATACACCGGGCGTTCGGCCTGCTTCGGCACGAAGTAATACATCATCCCCAGGAAGCCTGCAGTGAGGAAAAAGCCTACGGCGTTGTGCCCGTACCACCATTGCACCATCGCGTCCGTGGCCCCGGCGTACACCGAGTAGGACTTGGTCCAGCTCACCGGCAGTTCCAGGTTGTTGACGATGTGCAGGATCGCCACGGTCAGGATGAATCCGCCGAAGAACCAGTTACCGACATAGATGTGCTTGGTGTTGCGCTTGGCCACGGTGCCGAAGAACACGATGGCGTAGGCGACCCAGACGACGGTGATCAGGATGTCGATCGGCCATTCCAGCTCGGCGTACTCCTTGGAACTGGTGTAGCCCAGCGGCAGGCTGATGGCCGCCAGCAGGATCACCAGTTGCCAGCCCCAGAAGCAGAACGCGGCGATTTTCGGCGCAAACAGCTGGGTCTGGCAGGTGCGTTGCACCGAGTAGAACGAACTGGCAAACAACGCGCAGCCGCCGAAGGCGAAGATCACCGCGTTGGTGTGCAGCGGGCGCAGGCGGCCGAAGCTGGTCCAGGGCAAATCGAAGTTGAGCTGTGGCCAGACCAATTGGGCCGCGAGAAAAACCCCGAGCCCCATGCCGACGATGCCCCACACCACCGTCATAATGGCGAATTGGCGGACCACCTTGTAGTTGTAGGCGGTACTGATAGAAGTGTTCATGGTTCCCCATCCACGGTTCAGCCGAAGTGAGCGCCTGCGCAAGGCAGTGCGGCGTTCTTCGCCTGGAGTTATAGGCAGACTAAAAGCGAGGCAAGCATGGACAAACAGCACAAGGCCAGTATTGACGGGGATCAATGGGCGCGGTGCGTGGAGCAACATGGCTGGTTGTGGACGGCCGCGCGGCCCGGGGTGTGCGCCGAACCACCGACCCTGATCCTGGCCCACGGTGCCGGAGCGCCGATGGACAGCGGCTTCATGGAGGAAATGGCCGCACGCCTTGCCGCACAAGGCGTCAACGTGTTGCGCTTCGAGTTTCCCTACATGGCCCAGCGGCGTCAGGATGGCGGCAAGCGTCCACCGAACCCAGCGCCCAAGCTGCTCGAATGCTGGCGAGAGGTGTACGTCAAGGTGCGGCCTTATGTCGCTGGGCGGCTGGCCATTGGCGGCAAGTCCATGGGGGGGCGCATGGCGAGCCTGCTGGCCGATGAGCTGGGCGCCGATGCGCTGGTATGCCTGGGCTATCCCTTCTACGCGGTGGGCAAGCCGGAGAGACCGCGGGTCGAGCACTTGGCGGCATTGAAGACCCGCACCTTGATCGTCCAGGGCGAGCGGGATGCGTTGGGTAATCGGGAGGCGGTGCAGGGCTACGCCTTGTCACCGAGCATCGAGGTGTTGTGGTTGGTGGCGGGGGATCATGACCTCAAGCCGCTGAAGGTATCGGGGTTCAGTCATGAGCAGCATTTGGAGACGGCGGCGCGAGAAGTGGCCGGGTTCCTGTCTCGCGATTGATGTTGCCTGTCATGGCCTCGTCACGAGCAAGCTCGCTCCCACACGGGATTTGCGGCGTTCACAACACCCTGTGGGAGCGAGCTTGCTCGCGATAGCGGCTGCCCAGGCAACAAAAAACCCGGAAGCTTTCACTGTCCGGGTTTTTAGTTTGCCAATCGAAGTCAGCGGTTGAACCGCTCCACCAACGAATACTGCGTATTGGCCGTGCGGGTCAGCTCTTCGCTGAGCAGCGCTGAGCTGTGGGCCTGTCCCGAAGTCTGGTCGGCCAGTTCCGAGATATTGCTGATGTTGCGGCTGATCTCCTCGGCCACTGAGCTTTGTTCCTCGGTGGCGGCGGCGATCTGGGTGGTCATGTCCGTGATATGCGCCACGGCTTCGCTGATGCCCACCAGCGCCTGGTCCGCTTCCATGACCCGCGCCACGCCTTCTTCGGCCTGGCGGTGGCCGGCGTCCATGGTTTGCACGGCGTTGGTGGCGGTCTGCTGGAGCTTGGCGATCAGCGCGTGGATCTGCCCGGTGGATTCGCTGGTGCGTTGCGCCAGTTGCCTTACCTCGTCGGCCACCACGGCAAAGCCGCGGCCCATCTCGCCGGCACGGGCCGCTTCGATGGCCGCGTTGAGGGCTAGCAGGTTGGTCTGGTCGGCGATGCCTTTGATCACGTCGACCACGCCACCGATCTCGTCGCTGTCCTTGGCCAGTTGGGTGACGGTTTGACCGGTCTCACCCACCACCACCGATAGCCGCTCGATGGCATCGCGGGTTTCCCCGGCGATGTCGCGGCCGCGGCTGGTCAGGCGATTGGCTTCCTGGGTGGCATCGGCGGTGCGCTGCACGTGGCTGGCGACCTCCTGGGTCGTTGCTGCCATCTGGTTGACGGCCGTGGCGACCTGTTCGGTCTCCACCCGCTGACGTTCCAGGCCGCTGGAGCTGTCGTGGGCCAGGGTATTGGACTGGCGAGCCTGGTCGTTGAGGTGCTCGGCGGTGTCCTGCAGGCGGGTCAGGCAGGTTTTCAGGCGCGCTTGCTGGCTGAGGATCGACATCTCCAGGCGTGCCTGGACGCCGCGGCTGTCGGTGTACATCCGGGCGATCAGCGGGTCGGAGGTGGTTTGTTCAGCCAGGCGCAGGAGGCGCTTGATCCCGCGTTGCTGCCATTGCAGTCCCATCAGCCCCAAGGGCACCGACAGCAGGGCGGCCAGGGCAAAGCCCCAGGAAGAATTCAGAAACGCGCCGACGACGAAGCCCAGCTGGCTGACCAGGATGAACGGCAGCCAGTCCTGCAGTATCGGCAACCACTTGTCGCTGCCCGGCACTGCGGACTTGCCCTGGTTGATGCGTTGATAGAGGGCTTCGGCGCGGCCGATCTGCTCAGCGGTGGGCTTGACCCGCACCGACTCGTAGCCGACCACCTGATTGCCCTCGAACACGGGCGTGACATAGGCGTTGACCCAGTAATGGTCACCGTTCTTGCAGCGATTCTTGACGATGCCCATCCATGGCAAGCCTTGTTTCAGTGTGCCCCACATGTGCGCGAACACGGCGGAGGGGACATCGGGATGGCGCACGAGATTGTGCGGCGCACGAATCAGTTCTTCCTTCGAATACCCGCTGACTTCAACGAAAGCATCGTTGCAGTAAGTGATCACACCTTTGGTGTCGGTGGTGGAAATCAATCGTTGCTGGGCCGGGAAGGTCCTTTCGCGTTGTGTGACGGGTTGGTTGTTACGCATGGTGTGTAGATCCGCAAGGCTTTGAAAGGTTGTCGGCGTTGTCAGGTTTTAGTTGAAGTTATTTTTGCCTGTCGCTATCACGCCAGCATCGGGTAGGTAAAGAGGGCGAAATGAAGCAGGTTGAGCAGAAAATGCGTGGCGACCGCCGCGCCCAGGCCACCAAAACGATACGCCAGGCCGTAACCGACGCCCGCCAGGCCTGACAACAGCACCCATTGCCAGCCCGCGCCGGCGTGCACCAGGCCGAACAGCAGCGAGGCCAGGAGCAGCGCCAGGTTGTCGCCCTGGGCCAGATGTTTGAAGCGTCGACTCAAGCCCCCCTGAATGTAGCCACGAAACAGCGCTTCCTCCACGATCGTGACCAATAAAAGATTATTAGCGGTCCACAACCAAGCGTGATCCGGCCACTTCGGCGCCCAATGGACCATGCCCAGCAGCACGGCCCCGCCGAGGGCCAGCACCGCGCTCAGCCCCAGGCCCAGCGCCGTGGCCTGGACGGACAGGCGCAGTGAGCGCCGGCCGACGATCCAGGGGCAGGCCAGCAATAGCCAGAAACCGATCAGCGGCTTGTCCTGGTTCAGGTACATGGCAAACGGCACGGCGTCATCAGTCAAACGCTGGGGTGCGATGGCCCGGCCGTTGAAGAAGCCAGGCATCCAGTGCAGGGCCAATGCCAGGGCCATGACAATGAACAGCGCATGCCCGAGAAACTGGCCAACCGGTGTTTGTTGCTGGCGAACCGCATACCCGGCGAACAGCAGCAGCGCCACCGAGATGACCGCGGTCCAGGCCAACTGGCCGTAGAGCAGCGCCAAGCCATAGCCGGTGGAAAGAAGGGCCAGGTGAAGCCAGGATAGAGCGGGCATACAACATCCTTTTAGCGGGAGAACTCTGGGCGAGGGCGGCCGTCGGGTCTTCGACGCCACTGTGTCGCGCAAAGAGCACATTTGTGTCCATGCAGATTCATGCGCAGGAAGGGCTGGCGGTTGGCTGGCGCGGTTGTGTGGGTGCTGGCGGGATTATAGGCGGGCTGATCCAAAAACAGTGCCTGTTAAATAGCAGTCAGTCAGTTATAAAACCTGTGGGAGCGAGCTTGCTCGCGATGGCGGTGGATCAGCCAACATCAATGTTGACTGAACTGCCCCTATCGCGAGCAAGCTCGCTCCCACAGGTCCTTGTCCAGGCTTGTATTCGCCATGGAGGCGGTTTTTTCAAGCAGCAATCAATTGTCGCAAGACATAGTGAAGAATCCCGCCGGCCTTGAAATATTCCACTTCATTCAAGGTATCGATCCGACACAACACTTCGATTCGCTCCTGGCTGCCATCCTCCCGGGTGATGACCAAGGGCAGGTTCATGCGCGGCGTCAGTTCGACGTCATTGAGGCCGAGGATGTCCAGGGTTTCCTTGCCCGTGAGGTTCAGGCTCTTGCGGTTCTGGTCGAGCTTGAACTGCAACGGCAGCACGCCCATGCCCACCAGGTTGGAGCGATGGATGCGCTCGAAACTCTCTGCGATCACCGCCTTGACCCCCAGCAGGTTGGTGCCCTTGGCCGCCCAGTCCCGGCTCGAACCGGTGCCATATTCCTGGCCGGCTATCACCACCAGCGGTGTGCCCGCGGCCTGGTACAGCATGGCGGCGTCGTAGATCGGCATGCGTTCGCCATTGGGAATGTAGATCGTATTGCCGCCTTCTTCGCCGTCGAGCATTTCGTTGCGGATGCGGATGTTGGCGAAGGTGCCGCGCATCATCACCTGATGGTTGCCACGCCGTGAACCGTAGGAGTTGAAGTCCCGTGGCTCCACGCCCTGTTCGCGCAGGTAGCGACCGGCCGGGCTGTCGGCCTTGATGTTACCGGCCGGGGAGATGTGGTCGGTGGTCACCGAGTCCCCCAGCAGGGCCAGCACTCGGGCGCCCTCGACGTTCCTGACCGCCGGTGGCGGCCCGCCGATGTCGTCGAAGAACGGTGGATGCTGGATATAGGTCGAGTCGTCCTGCCAGACATAGGTGGCCGCTTGCGGCACCTCGATGGCCTGCCATTGCTCGTCACCGGCAAACACGGCGGCGTATTCCTTGTGGAACATGCTGGTGTTGACCTGGGCCACGGCGGCGGCGACTTCCTGGCTGCTGGGCCAGATGTCCCGCAGGTACACCGGTTTGCCGTCCCGGTCGTTGCCCAGCGGCTCGCTACTGATGTCGATGCGCACCGTGCCGGCCAGGGCATAGGCGACCACCAATGGCGGTGAGGCCAGCCAGTTGGTCTTCACCAGTGGATGCACTCGACCTTCGAAGTTGCGGTTGCCCGACAAGACCGAGGCCACGGTGAGATCGGCTTTCTGAATGGCTTTTTCGATGGGGTCCGGCAACGGCCCGGAGTTGCCGATGCAGGTGGTGCAACCATAGCCCACCAGGTCGAAACCGAGTTTATCCAAGTATTCGGTCAGGCCGGCCGCGTTGTAGTAATCGGTGACCACCTTGGAGCCCGGCGCCAGGGAGCTCTTGACCCAAGGCTTGCGAACCAAGCCTTTTTCCACGGCTTTTTTCGCCAGCAGCCCGGCGGCCATCATGACGCTGGGGTTGGAGGTGTTGGTGCACGAGGTGATCGCAGCAATCACCACCGCGCCGTTTTTCAGGCGATGGGTGTGGCCTTCGTATTCGTACTCGGCTTCGCCTACCTGGTCGGCGTTGCCCACCGCGACGCCACCGCCGCCTTCACTTTCCAGGCGGCCTTCTTCCTTACTGGTGGGTTTGACCTGCAACCCCAGGAAGTCGCTGAAGGCCTGGCCGACATTCGGCAGCGAGACCCGGTCCTGAGGGCGTTTAGGGCCGGCGAGGCTGGCCTCGACGCTGCCCATGTCCAGTTCCAGCGTGTCGGTGAACACCGGTTCCTGGCCGGGCAGACGCCACAGGCCCTGGGCCTTGCAATAGGCCTCCACCAGCTTCACGGTGTCAGCCGGACGCCCGGACAGGCGCAGGTAGTCCAGGGTCACCTCGTCCACCGGGAAGAACCCGCAGGTGGCGCCGTATTCTGGGGCCATGTTGGCGATGGTGGCGCGGTCGGCCAAGGGCAGGTCGGCCAGACCGTCGCCATAGAACTCGACGAATTTGCCCACCACGCCTTTCTTGCGCAGCATCTGCGTGACGGTCAGCACCAGGTCGGTGGCGGTGATGCCTTCGCGCAGCTTGCCGACGAGTTTGAAGCCAACGACTTCGGGAATCAGCATCGACACCGGTTGACCCAGCATCGCTGCTTCCGCCTCGATCCCCCCGACGCCCCAGCCCAGTACGCCGAGGCCATTGATCATGGTGGTGTGGGAGTCGGTGCCCACCAGGGTGTCCGGGAAGGCGTAGATGCGGCCGTCCTCTTCTTTGGTCCACACGGTGCGCCCCAGGTATTCGAGGTTGACCTGGTGACAGATGCCGGTGCCCGGCGGCACCACGCTGAAGTTGTCGAAGGCGCTCTGGCCCCAGCGCAGGAAGGCGTAGCGTTCGCCGTTGCGCTGCATTTCGATGTCGACGTTCTGCTCGAACGCCTGGCTGCTGGCGAACTTGTCCACCATCACCGAGTGGTCGATCACCAAGTCCACGGGGGACAGCGGGTTGATCCGCTGGGGGTCGCCGCCGGCCTTTTCCACAGCGGCGCGCATGGCGGCCAGGTCGACTACGGCGGGCACGCCGGTGAAATCTTGCATCAGCACCCGTGCGGGGCGGTATTGGATCTCGCGGTCGGAGCGGCGCTCCTTGAGCCAACCGGCCAGGGCCTTGAGGTCGGCGCCGGTGACGGTTTTTTCATCTTCCCAGCGCAGCAGGTTTTCCAGCAGCACCTTCAAGGACATGGGCAGTTTGTCGAGGTCGCCCAGGCTTCGGGCGGCATCCGGCAGGCTGAAATAGTGGTAGGTCCTGGCGTCGACTTGCAGTGTTTTAAGGGTTTTCAGGCTATCGAGGGACGGCATTGAAATCACTCCTTTGAGTCCGCACGGCTACGGACTGACGGAACGGACAGAGCCTTTAACCTAGCCCTGTTTTAAGCGTATGACTAATCACTGGACTCTATTGCAAGGTTCGCGGTTCCGAACTCCGCTATCATGCGGCGGTTTTCGTGACAGGCTTTGCTACGGAGTTTCAATGAACACGCTTTTTATGCACTGCCGGCCGGGCTTCGAAGGCGAGGTCTGTTCCGAGATCGCCGAACATGCGGCTCGGCTCAACGTGGCCGGCTATGCCAAGGCCAAGCCGGCCAGCGCCTGCGCCGAATTTGTCTGCACGCAAGAGGACGGCGCCGAACGGCTGATGCGTGGGCAGCGTTTTGCCGAGCTGATTTTCCCGCGCCAGTGGGCGCGGGGCACGTTCATTGACTTGCCGGAAACCGACCGTATCAGCGTCATCCTGGCCCACATGAGCGGCTTCCCGGTCTGTGGCAGCTTGTGGCTGGAGGTGGTCGACACCAATGACGGCAAGGAACTGTCGAACTTCTGCAAGAAATTCGAAGGCCCGCTGCGCAAGGCGTTGAGCGGGGCCGGCAAGTTGGTGGACGATCCGCGCAAGCCGCGCCTGCTGCTGACCTTCAAGAGTGGCCGTGAAGTCTTCCTGGGCCTGGCGGACGCGGATAACTCGGCAATGTGGCCGATGGGCATCCCGCGCCTCAAGTTCCCCCGGGAGGCGCCAAGCCGCTCCACCCTCAAGCTCGAAGAAGCCTGGCACCATTTCATCCCCCGGGACCAGTGGGACGAGCGCCTGCACAGTGACATGACGGGCGTGGACCTCGGCGCCGCGCCGGGCGGCTGGACCTGGCAACTGGTCAACCGCGGCATGCTGGTGACGGCCATCGACAACGGCCCGATGGCCGAAAGCCTGATGGATACCGGCCTGGTGCAGCACTTGATGGCGGACGGCTTCACGTTCAAGCCCAAGCAGCCGGTGGATTGGATGGTCTGCGACATCGTCGAAAAGCCCGCGCGCAACGCGGCGATGCTGGAGGAGTGGATTGGCGAAGGGCATTGCCGCGAGGCTGTGGTCAACCTCAAGCTGCCTATGAAACAGCGTTATGCCGAGGTGAAACGCCTGCTCGAGCGCATTGCCGAGGGTTTCAAGGCCCGGGGTATCCAGGTCGAGATCGGTTGCAAGCAGCTGTACCACGACCGCGAGGAAGTGACGTGCCATCTGCGGCGGCTGGATACCAAAAAGCCGAAGTCCCGCTAATCCCCTAAGGACTGTGAGATCCCCTGTGGGAGCGAGCTTGCTCGCGATGGCGTCGGCACATTCAACATTGATGCAAGCTGACCCACCGCTATCGCGAGCAAGCTCGCTCCCACAGGGTGCGGCGTTAAGCCAGAGGTGACTGAACGCCGGCATTGCGCGACAATACCGGCCAGTTTCAGGAGTAGAACATGAGTGAAATGAACGACACGCCGGTCGACGGCACACTGGATGCCACGGGCCTCAATTGCCCGGAACCGGTGATGATGCTGCACCAGCACATCCGTGACCTGGCCCCCGGTGGCCTGTTGAAAGTCATCGCCACCGATCCCTCGACTCGCCGCGACATCCCCAAGTTTTGCGTGTTCCTGGATCACGAACTGGTGGCCCAGCAGGAAGCGGCTGGCACCTACCTCTACTGGATCCGCAAGAAGCTCGCTTAGTCCGTCGAGCGGCTGACGCGGATCTGCTTGCGCGCGCTGCGTGTCAGGCGGATCGACAACATCAGCGCCGCGCAGCTCAGGCCTACGATCAGGCCTTGCCACAACCCGCTCGGGCCGCTGGCCGCGCCGAGCCAGTCGGTCAGGCCCAGCGCGTAGCCCACCGGCAGGCCGATGCCCCAATAGGCGAACAGGGTCAGGATCATCGTCACCCGGGTGTCCTGGTAGCCGCGCAACGCGCCTGCCGCCGTGACCTGGATCGCATCGGAAAACTGGAACAGCGCCGCGTAGACGATCAGCATCGACGCCACTTCGATCACCACCGGGTCGGCGGTATAGATCGCCGCGATAGGCCCGCGCAGTGCGAACATCAGGCTCGCCGACAGGCAGGCGTACGCCAGGGCCGTGCCCATGCCCACCCCGGCGGCAAAGCGCGCTTCACGGGGCTGGCGACGGCCCAAGGCCTGGCCGACCCGCACCGTGACAGCCATACCCAGGGAGTAGGGGATCATGAACACCAGGGAGCTGAAGTTCAGCGCGATCTGGTGCCCGGCAACCACCGTGGCCCCGAGGCTGCCGATCAGCAGCGCGATCACCGCGAAAATACTCGACTCGGCGAACACCGCGATGCCAATCGGCAGGCCGATGCCCAGCAGGCGCTTGATCACTGTCCATTGCGGCCAGTCGAAACGGCTGAACAACCGACTCGACTGATAGGCCGGTGCCCAACGGGCCCAACCGGCCATGCCCAGGGCCATGAACCACATCACGATGGCCGTGGCCCAGCCGCAACCGACGCCGCCCATGGCGGGTACGCCCAGGTGCCCGTAGATGAAGATGTAATTGAGCGGAATGTTCAATGCCAGCCCGCACAGCCCCAGCACCATTGCCGGTCGCGTGCGGCCCAGGCCATCGCTGAAGCAGCGCAGCACGTGATACAGCGCCACGGCCGGCAGGCCCGTGCCGATGCCGCGCAGGTATTCCATGCAGGGGCCGATCAATTCGGGATCGACCTTCATGATGTGCAGGATTGGTTCGGCGCTGAACAGCGCCAGGGTCGCGAGCAACCCCACAACCAGCGCCAGCCACAGTGCCTGGCGCACCAGCGGCCCGATTTCGTCGAACGTGCCGGCACCGAAGCGCTGGGCCACTTTTGGCGTGGTCGCCAGCAACGTGCCGGTCATCAGCAGGAACACCGGTACCCAGATCGAGTTGCCCAGGGCTACTGCCGCCAAGTCCCGTGGGCCGACCCGACCGGCCATCACCGCGTCGACAAAGCCCATGGCGGTGGTTGCCAGTTGCGCCACCATGATCGGCACGGCCAAGGCCAGCAGGGTCTTGAATTCCAGACGCACCCGGGCCGGGCGGGAAAGGGTGGCAGGAGAGTCGATGACAGGATTCACAGGCGAAGCGTCCGAGAGAAATTAGCGCAAGGCGGCGAATTCTACGCCTTGACGCTGTGGTCAGGAAAAAAGCTGTGTTGTGGATTTGTAATCGCTTTCTCAGTCGTGCGGATGCTGTTGTGGCGAGGGAGCTTGCTCCCGCTCGACTGCGCTGTAGGAGCTGTCGAGCGAAGCGAGGCTGCGATCTTTCCTAGGTCAGTTGAGTATCAAGCGAAAGAACAAAAGATCGCAGGCTTCGCCAGCTCCTACGCAGCCGAGCGGGAGCAAGCTCCCTCGCCACAATTTAGTTCACTGAGGCAAGGACTGGCCCATCGAGGCGAGGAACGCCTACACTGCCCCTCCCGCCAAAGGAGCTCTGCCATGCTGATCGTCGCCGACGAAAACATCCCCCTGCTTGATGCGTTTTTCCAAGGGCTCGGCGAAATCCGCCGGGTACCGGGCCGGGGAATCGACCGGACGATGGTCGAGCAAGCCGATGTGCTGCTGGTGCGTTCGGTCAGCCAGGTCAATCGGGCGCTGCTGGAGGGTAGCAAGGTACGCTTCGTCGGCACATGCACTATCGGCACCGATCACCTGGACCTGGATTATCTGGCCGAGGCCGGTATCCACTGGGCCAGCGCACCCGGTTGCAACGCCCGTGGCGTGGTGGACTACGTGCTGGGCAGCCTGATGACCCTGGCGGAAATCGAAGGCGTGGCGCTCGCGCAGCGGACCTTCGGCGTGGTCGGCGCAGGGCAGGTGGGCGGGCGGTTGATCGAACTGCTCAAGGGCCTGGGCTGGACCGTCAAGGTCTGCGATCCGCCGCGTCAGGCCGTTGAGGGCGGCGATTATGTGAGCCTGGAACAGATCATCGAGCAGTGCGATGTGATCAGCCTGCACACCCCGTTGACCCGCGACGGCGAGCAACCGACCTGGCACCTGTTCGACGAAGCGCGCCTGAACCAGCTCAAGCCCGGCACCTGGCTGATCAATGCGGCCCGCGGTCCGGTGATCGACAATGCCGCGTTGCGCGAGGTGTTGTTGGAGCGCGAAGACCTGCAAGCGGTGCTGGATGTCTGGGAGCAGGAGCCCACCGTGGACGTGGACCTGGCAGACTTATGCGTGATCGCCACCCCGCACATTGCCGGGTACAGTCTTGATGGCCGCCAGCGTGGCACGGCCCAGATCTACCAGGCTTTATGCGCGTTCCTGGAACAGCCGGTTGAAGTCCGCCTCAGCGACCTGTTGCCTCGGCCGTGGCTGGGGGGCATCATCCTGGACGCCGAAGCCGACCCGGCCTGGGCCTTGGCGGCGCTGTGCCGGAGCGTGTACGACCCCCGTGGCGACGATGCGAACTTCCGTCGCAGCCTGGTGGGCACCGTCGACGAGCAACGCAGTGCGTTCGATGCCTTGCGCAAGCACTACCCGCCACGCCGGGAAATCGATAGCTTGAAGGTGCGTATCGAAGGGTCGTCGGCGGCCTTGCAACAGATCGTGACTGCGCTGGGTGCCACCACCCTTTAAGGGCGGTGCGTTCTTGTGGCGAGGGAGCTTGCTCCCGCTCGGCTGCGCTGTAGGAGCTGTCGAGCGAAGCGAGGCTGCGATCTTTTCATCGGCCGCTTGAGTTCCAAGTAAAAGATCAAAGGATCGCAGGCTTCGCCAGCTCCTACACCGCCCAACGGGAGCAAGCTCCCTCGCCACAAGAGCCTGGTCACAGAAGCCTGCAAAATCAACCGGCATAAAAAACCCGACATCAAGGTCGGGTTCAATCGAGACGGGCTGTATCACTTTTGTTCGGCAGGCTTGACCAGTCGTTTTTCCAGCTCGCCGCAGGCTTTGCGGATCATGTCTTCGGTGATCGGTACTTCGCGCCCTTGTTCATCGATGAACGAGCAGCCCAGAGACTGGTCCGGTTGCGTGCGGATTACTTGAATCTTGTCGTCGCTGCTGTGTTGCAAGGACATGGCCTGTCTCCTCATCAGGTTGTGTGCCTACTTTAATGTCGCCAGGTGACCGAGCCATGACACTCCTTGTAGGTTCATGGCGACACCTCCACTCAATCAGAAATACGGTTGCGTTTCCAGCCAGACTTTAGACCGATAACATCTAGCTGCTAGTCGTGGTGGTCATATTTAACCTGACTCATTCTGATTCAACCTGGTTCCGCTGCGTTTCGACCGCGCGGGCCGGCCTTTTCCCGCTGCATTATCGGACGCCTTTGATGCTTTCTTCCCGACATCGCCGTGCCATACGCCTGGCCAGCGGCTTCATCGCCCCTTATCGCAAACAAGTCGCCGGCGCGTTGCTGGCCTTGATTGTTACCGCCGGCATTACCTTGTCCATGGGCCAAGGCATCCGCTTGCTGGTGGACCAGGGCTTCATGACCCGCTCGCCACACTTGCTCAATCAATCCATCGGCCTGTTCATGGTGCTGGTGGTGGGGCTGGCGATCGGTACGTTTGCACGTTTTTACTGGGTGTCCTGGATCGGTGAGCGGGTGGTGGCCGATATCCGGCGGCAGGTCTTCAACCATCTGGTGTACTTGCACCCAGGCTTTTACGAAAACAACCGCAGTTCGGAAATCCAGTCACGGCTGACCACTGACACGACGTTGCTGCAATCGGTGATCGGTTCGTCGCTGTCGTTGTTTTTGCGCAACGCCCTGATGGTGGTGGGCGGTATCGTGTTGCTGTTTATCACTAATCCCAAGCTGACCAGCATCGTGGTGATTGCCTTGCCGCTGGTATTGGCGCCCATCCTGATCTTCGGTCGACGAGTGCGCAGCTTGTCACGTGAGAGCCAGGACCGTGTTGCCGACGTCGGCAGCTATGTCTCCGAAACCCTCGGCCAGATCAAGACCGTGCAGGCCTACAACCATCAGGTCCAGGACGAACAACGTTTTTCCGTGACGGTGGAGCAGGCCTTCGACACCGCTCGCAAGCGCATCGCCCAGCGGGCCTGGCTGATCACCTTGGTGATCGTGCTCGTGCTGGGGGCCGTGGGGGTGATGCTCTGGGTCGGTGGCATGGATGTGATCGCCGGGCGGATTTCCGGTGGCGAGCTGGCGGCGTTCGTGTTCTACAGCCTGATCGTCGGCAGTGCCTTCGGGACCCTGAGCGAAGTGATCGGCGAGTTGCAGCGGGCGGCCGGTGCGGCAGAGCGTATAGCCGAGCTGCTGCGTTCGGAGAACATCATCCAGCCGCCGGCCACGGGCCTGGTGACCTTGCCGGTGCGGGTCCGCGGCGATCTGCGCCTTGAAGGCGTGCGTTTTTCCTATCCGTCCCGGCCGGACAGTTATGCGGTCGACGGTCTCGACCTGAGCGTCAAGGCCGGCGAGACCCTGGCCCTTGTCGGGCCTTCCGGTGCGGGCAAGTCGACTGTCTACGACTTGCTGTTGCGTTTCTATGATCCGGTGCAAGGGCAGATCCTGATCGACGACGTGCCGTTGACCCAACTCGATCCGCTGGACCTGCGCCGGCACTTTGCCTTGGTTTCACAGAATCCGGCGCTGTTTTTCGGCACGGTCGAAGAGAACATTCGTTACGGCAATCCCCAGGCGACGCCCGAGCAGGTGCGCGAGGCGGCGCAGATCGCCCATGCCCATGACTTCATCGAAAAAATGCCTGATGGCTACCAGACTCACCTGGGCGACGGCGGCCTGGGCTTGTCCGGCGGCCAGTGCCAACGCCTGGCCATCGCCCGCGCCTTGCTGGTGGACGCACCGATCCTGCTGCTGGACGAAGCCACCAGCGCCCTCGATGCGCAAAGCGAACACCTTATCCAGCAAGCCTTGCCGAGCTTGATGAAAAACCGCACCACCCTGGTCATTGCCCATCGCCTGGCCACGGTGAAAAACGCCGACCGGATCGCGGTGATGGACCAGGGTAAGGTGGTTGCTGTGGGCACTCATCAGGAGCTGGTTGCCAGCAATGCGCTGTATGCGCGGTTGGCGGCGTTGCAGTTCAATGTGGGGTTGGCAACCGAGTAAATATGGCGTCTACATGAATCCCCCTGTGGGAGCGAGCTTGCTCGCGATAGCGGTGAGCCAGCTTGCATCGATGTCGAGCGGCCGCCGTCATCGCGAGCAAGCTCGCTCCCACAGAGATCATCAACCGACCCAGTAACCGAGCAAAAAAAATGCCCGCCTCTTTCGTGGCGGGCATTTTTTCTTCTCAGTAACAGCTTGCGCTAATACTCACTGATCATCGAAATACCGCTCATGCCAGTCCACCAGCGGTTGCGGTGAGTTGAGCTTCTGGCCGTAGATCACCGAATATGACAACACGTTCTGCACGTATTGGCGGGTTTCGTCGAATGGAATACTTTCCACCCAGACGTCGAAGCTCAGGTGATCGGCACCGCGCAACCATTGGCGCACGCGACCGGGGCCGGCGTTGTAGGCCGCCGAGGCGAGGACTCGGTTGCCGTTGAACTGGCTGTGAACCTGGCTCAGGTAGGCCGCGCCCAACTGGATGTTCTTGTCCGGGTTCAACACTTGTTGAGGGGAGGCCAGGGGAATGCTGAACTTGCGCGCGGTTTCCTTGGCGGTGCCAGGCATCAGTTGCATCAGACCGGCGGCGCCGACGCTGGAGCGGGCGTCGTCCATGAAGGCGCTTTCCTGGCGAGTGATTGCGAACACCCAGCTCGAATGCAGGCCACGCACCTTGGCTTCGCGCACCAGGGTGTCGCGGTGGGCCATCGGGAAACGGATGTCCAGGTCGTCCCAGTACTTGGCCTGGCTGATGGTGCGAATGGCCGGGAAATACCATTTCAGGTCATAGGCCAGTTTCGCCTGGGCGACCATTTCGTCCCGGTTGAAATGCCGGCTGACGTGATACCACTCGCGGCGTCCGTCCACGATGTCCCCACGGGCATGAAACTCCAGCGCCCGGCGCACGCCCGGTGTGTTGCGCACCTTATTGATCAGCGCCTGGCTCATCACCAGTGGCTTGTTGACGAGGGAATACGGCGACTGGGAGCGGTCGGCGGCCAGGAACCCATAGAAGTCCCGCTCACGGGCCAGGTGCTTGTAGAGCGCCAGGGCCTCGGGGTTTTGCGGCTGCGCCAGCTCCAGCGTACGGGCTTGCCAGTAGCGCCAGCGGTTGGTGCTGGCCAGCGACTCGGGCAGGCGGCGGGTCAGTTGGTAGGCATCGTCCCAACGGGCCAGGCGCAGCAGCAGGCGCAAGCGCCACTCCGAAACGGTGTCGTCGCGCAGTTCCGGGTCGTATTTGGTCATCACGTCCAAGGCGCGGCTGTCGAAGCGCTTGGCCAGGGTCAAGCCGATTTCCCGGGCAATCGCGACTTTTTCATCCCGGGAAAAATGCATGGTGCTGGCGTAGCCATCCAGCAGCGTCATGGCTTTTTCCGGATCCTGGCGGGCCAGGCGACGCAGGCCGAGGCTGACGATATCGGACATCGGTTCATCGGCCGGGCTGAAACGCGAGGGTTGGTTGAGCAGCTCAGGTTTCTGCGCCACGTCCACCAGCAACTTGCCACGGGGGGCGAGGGTGGTCAGGCCGCTGACCAGGCTGTTGGCCAGCGGATAATTGCGCGCCTGGGCAGCCAACTTGGTGCGCTCCCAGCGTTTCTGCTCGGTCAACTGGCCTTGGGATGCCCATAGGCCGAACAACGCGTCGCAGGCCTGGGGCTGTGACTTGCCGGTGAGCCAGAGCTTTTCGGCATTGGCATAGCCTTCGGCCTTAAGGCCATGGCTGAGTTGGTACTGAGCGTTGAGGCAGTCCAGTTCGGTGAAGTTGAGCTTGGGGTCGTAATACTTGACGAAGGTCGCCCAATCGCCGCGCTCGGCCAGCCAGCGTAACCAACGCAGTTTCATCCAGTTGGCCTGGGGCAGGTCACCGTGCTCGGCGAGGAATTTTTCGATTTCGGCGTTGCTGGCGCTCTTGAGGCGAGCGGTCAGTTCGTCGTAGGCCAGGTACGGCTCCAGCGGGTAATCGCGCAAGGCCTGGCTGTAGCGAAAGTAAGGGCCGGAATCACCCTTGGCCAAGGCCCGCTTGGCCTCGTTGTAATACTGGCGCTGAGTGGAAATATCCACCGCCTGAGCGGATTGAACGGCAGTGGCACATACAAAAAGACACGATAAAACACTGAAAAGGCGACTGCGCATGAGACGTCCGGGCAGAAAAAACATGACAAGCCCAAGGGTTAACCCAGGGTAACTGTCTGTAGCTTAGCCTTTTGCCAGCAGCCGGCGAAAGCTTTGCAGGGCTGTCGGTGCAAGTTCGCAACATTTGTCGTGCAGAGTGCTTCAGTGGCGAAATTGGCGGACCCTTGAGGCCTCATCTCAGGTAGAATGCGCGCCCGGTTTTTGGAGAAGCTCATGACCCTGCTCAAATTCAGCGATGTGTCCCTTGCTTTCGGCGCTATGCCGTTGTTGGACAAGGTGTCCTGGCAGATCGCCCGTGGTGAGCGGGTGTGCATCATCGGCCGCAACGGCACTGGCAAGTCCAGCATGATGAAGCTGGTCAAGGGCGATCAAAAGCCTGACGACGGCTCGGTCTGGCGTGCGCCGGGCCTGAAGATCGGCGAATTGCCCCAGGAATTGCCGGTGGCCGACGAGCGGACCGTGTTCGACGTGGTTGCCGAAGGCCTGGACGGTGTCGGCGCGCTGTTGGCCGAGTATCACCATCTGAGCCAGAACATCGTCACCGACGCCGACCTGGACAAGTTGATGCACGTGCAGCACGACCTCGAGGCCCGCGACGGCTGGCGTCTGCAGCAACTGGTCGACAGCACCCTGAGCCGCCTGCAATTGCCGGCCGACAAGACCCTCGCCGAGTTGTCCGGCGGTTGGCGTCGCCGCGTCCTGCTGGCCCAGGCCCTGGTCTCCGAGCCCGACCTGCTGCTGCTCGACGAACCGACCAACCACCTGGACATCGGCGCCATCGCCTGGCTTGAAGAAGCCCTGAAGGACTTCCAGGGGGCGGTGCTGTTCATCACCCACGACCGTTCCTTCCTGCAGAACCTGGCGACGCGCATCCTTGAACTGGACCGCGGCGGCCTGATCGATTGGAACGGCGACTACGCCAGCTTCCTGGTGCACAAGGAAGCGGCGCTGGCGGCGGAAGAAACCGCCAATGCCCTGTTCGATAAGAAACTGGCCCAGGAAGAAGTCTGGATTCGCCAGGGCATCAAGGCTCGTCGCACCCGCAACGAAGGCCGAGTGCGGGCCCTCAAGGCCTTGCGCGTTGAGCGCAGCGAGCGCCGTGAACGTACCGGCAAGGCCAATATCCAGTTGGATACTGCCGACAAGTCCGGCAAGCAGGTGATGGTCCTTGAGAACGTGAGCTTCGCCCACCCTGGCGGCCCGTTCCTGATCAAGGACTTCTCCATGGTCCTGCAGCGTGGCGATCGCATCGGCTTGCTAGGGGCCAACGGCACCGGCAAGACGACTTTGCTCAAGCTGATGCTTGGCGGCCTGGTGCCGACCAATGGCAAGGTGGAGGAGGGTACGAAGATCGACGTTGCCTACTTCGACCAGTTGCGTCATCAGCTGGACCTGGAAAAGACCGTGATCGACAACGTGGCCGAAGGCCGCGATTTCATCGACATCGATGGCCAGAGCCGTCACGTGTTGAGCTACCTCGGCGATTTCCTGTTCAGTCCACAGCGTGCCCGTACGCCGGTCAAGGCGCTGTCGGGCGGTGAGCGCGCCCGTCTGTTGCTGGCCAAGCTGTTCAGCAAGCCAGCGAACCTGCTGGTGCTCGACGAACCGACCAACGACCTGGACGTGGAAACCCTGGAGTTGCTGGAAGAAGTGCTGTTGACCTTCAACGGCACCGTCCTGATGGTCAGTCACGACCGGGCATTCCTCGACAACGTGGTCACCAGCACCCTGGTGTTCGAAGGCGAAGGCCTGGTGCGTGAATACGTCGGTGGTTATCAGGACTGGCTGCGCCAGGGCGGCTCGCCGCGTCTGCTTGGGGTCACCGAGAGCAAGTCCGGCAAGGCCGACCTGAATTCGGCGGTGGTCAAGGCCGAGCCCGCGCCGGTTGCCGCCGCAGCTCCGGCCCCCGCGAAGAAAAAGCTCAGCTACAAACTGCAGCGCGAGCTGGAGGCTCTGCCGGGCGATATCGATGCGAAGGAGCAGCAGATCGCCGCGGTGGAAGCCGAAATGGCCGACGCCGGGTTCTACCAGCGGCCTGCTGCCGAAACCGCCAAGGTTATCGCGCAGTTGGAACAACTGCAGGCCGAGCTGGATGCATTGGTCGAGCGCTGGGCCGAGCTGGACGCTTGATCTCGTGCTAAAAAATCCCGGCATTCAGTCATGAGTGCCGGGATTTCTATTTGAGCCGCAATCCCTGTGGGAGCAAGCTCGCTCCCACAAGGTCAGGGTCTGGGTTTATGTGCGCTTGACCAAGTGCACCGCCAGCACATCGCAAGGCGCGCCATGCAGCACATCGTTGGCAGTCGAGCCCAGCAGCAACGCCAGGCCATGGCGACCATGGCTGCCGACGACAATCAGGTCGCAACCCTGTTCCTTGGCCAGGTGATGGATCTCCTGGCGTGGCTGGCCGTAGGTCAAGTGGCTGAACTCCTTCTTCAGGGCCGGGTATTTCACGATCAGTCGGTCAAGGCGTTCCTTGGCCTGGTCGAATTGCTGCTGCTGCAACTGGGAAAGGTCCATCGGCACGTCGCCGCCGAAGGCCATGGCCATTGGTTCGACGATATGCACCAGCGACAGCTGGGTGTCTCGGCCTTCGCAAAGGGCGAGGGCGCGCTTGACGACCGGATCGCATTCTTCAGTGAGGTCAACGGCGACCAGAACGTGGTTGTAGTACATGGAAGGCACTCCAGAGAATTGCGATACGGTAAGTATGGCTGGTTTCAAGCGCATTGACGGCGACCTGGGTCAATGGCTCATCAGAATCGGGGAGTACGAATATGACGGTCTGGATAGTGCTGTCAATCCTGTTGGTGGTGTTAAGTCCATTGGCATGGTTGCGTCCGTCCCGTGTACAGAGCGGTCGCATGGCCCTGCGCATGGAAGCGCGACGCCTGGGCCTGGCCATGCAACTGGCGCCACAGGAGTGGCCGCACTGGCTCGGCCAGCAGCCGCCAAACCCCTGTGCCCAGTACTATCGGCCTCGGCGAGGCAACCAGCCGGCCTGTTGGAGCTATTGGCAAACGGCACCGGGCGTCTGGGCCAATCAGTGGCGGGAAGTCTGCCAGGATGAGTCCTTGCTCAATCATTTCGAAAAATTGCCGGCCAACGTCTACAAAGTCGAAGCCGACCGGCAAATGATTGCGGTGTACTGGGGCGAAAAAGGCGAAGCCAGTGTTTTGCAAGACATTGCCAGCACGCTCAAGGCGCTGGCCTGAGCGACTTTGGCTGCGTAGGAGCTGTCGAGCGAAGCGAGGCTGCGATCTTTGCCCTGGCCATTGGGTCTCAAGTGAAAGATCAAAAGATCGTCCGAACGCGGCCCGAGCCTTCGGCAGCTCCTACTGGCATAAAAAAGCCCGACAGTTTCATCGGGCGGTTGGCCAGGCAGGCCGGTAATCCATCTCGTGTCGGGGCGTGCGTTCGCAGCGCCCTTCGTTCCTGAAATTTCAATCGCGCTCCCGACAGCGTAGTCGGCTGGACCCGATATGTCTGGAATTAGGGCGATTTTTCTAATGATTGATCCTATGAATAGCTGCACATGCGGCGCCGTGTTGCGGATCCGTACGGTACGGAAATGACCGTAAAGTCGCGTTCTCGCCCGTGTTTAGGGCGATTGACAATTGTCGGAAATTCCGTGAAGGTGACGTACCCAAATCAAACGGGCGTATGAATTGAGCGTTTGTATTTTCAGAACGCTCCTACAGACCCCGACTATCGCGTTGACGGGTGTGCCTGGCGGATTGGCGTAGCATCGACGGTAACGTCAGTGTCGAACCAGTGGCCAGCGTCCAACGTGTACTGTTCAGCTTCCATATCGTGGAGATCAGTTGATGATTTACGAAGGTAAAGCCATCACGGTTAAGGCTCTTGAAAGTGGCATCGTCGAACTGAAATTCGACCTCAAGGGTGAGTCCGTCAACAAGTTCAACCGTCTAACCCTGAATGAATTGCGTCAGGCCGTAGACACTATCAAGGCAGATGCTTCGATCAAGGGTGTGATCGTCAGCAGCGGCAAGGACGTGTTCATCGTCGGTGCCGACATCACCGAATTCGTCGACAACTTCAAGCTGCCCGATGCCGAACTGATCGCTGGCAACCTCGAAGCCAACCGTATTTTCAGCGACTTCGAAGACCTCAACGTACCGACCGTCGCGGCCATCAACGGCATCGCCCTGGGTGGCGGCCTGGAGATGTGCCTGGCGGCGGATTACCGCGTCATGGCCACCACGGCCAAGATCGGCCTGCCGGAAGTCAAGCTGGGTATCTACCCGGGCTTCGGCGGTACCGTGCGCCTGCCGCGCCTGATCGGTGCCGACAATGCCATCGAGTGGATTGCCGCCGGCAAGGAAAACCGTGCCGAAGACGCACTGAAAGTCGGCGCCGTGGATGCGGTGGTCGAACCTGGCAAGCTCCAGGAAGCGGCCCTTGAAACCATCAAGCGCGCCATCAGCGGCGAGTTCGACTACAAGGCCAAGCGCCAGCCGAAGCTGGAAAAGCTCAAGCTCAACGCCATCGAACAAATGATGGCCTTCGAAACCGCCAAGGGTTTCGTGGCCGGTCAAGCTGGCCCGAACTACCCGGCGCCGGTCGAAGCGATCAAGACTATCCAGAAAGCCGCAAGCTTCGGTCGCGACAAGGCCTTGGAAGTCGAGGCCGCCGGCTTCGTCAAGCTGGCCAAGACCTCGGCTGCGCAAAGCCTGATCGGCCTGTTCCTCAACGACCAGGAACTGAAGAAAAAGGCCAAGGCCTACGACGAAATCGCCCGTGACGTGAAGCAGGCCGCCGTGCTCGGCGCCGGCATCATGGGCGGCGGCATCGCCTACCAGTCGGCGTCCAAGGGCACGCCGATCCTGATGAAGGACATCAACGAACACGGGATCGAGCAGGGCCTGGCCGAAGCCGCCAAGCTGCTGGTCGGTCGCGTCGACAAGGGGCGCATGACCGCCGCGAAGATGGCCGAAGTGCTCAACGGCATTCGTCCGACGCTGTCCTATGGCGATTTCGGCCATGTCGACCTGGTGGTCGAAGCGGTTGTCGAGAACCCGAAGGTCAAGCAGGCGGTACTGGCTGAAGTCGAAGACAAGGTCAAGGAGGACACCATCCTCGCCTCGAACACCTCGACCATCTCCATCTCGCTGCTGGCCAAGGCCCTCAAGCGTCCGGAGAACTTCGTCGGCATGCACTTCTTCAACCCGGTGCACATGATGCCGCTGGTGGAAGTGATCCGTGGCGAGAAGTCCAGTGAGCTGGCTGTTGCCACCACCGTGGCCTACGCCAAGAAAATGGGCAAGAACCCGATCGTCGTCAACGATTGCCCGGGTTTCCTGGTCAACCGCGTGCTGTTCCCATACTTCGGCGGTTTCGCCAAGCTGGTCAGCGCCGGTGTGGACTTCGTGCGCATCGACAAGATCATGGAAAAATTCGGCTGGCCGATGGGCCCGGCGTACCTGATGGACGTGGTCGGCATCGACACCGGCCACCACGGTCGCGACGTCATGGCTGAAGGCTTCCCGGACCGCATGAAAGACGACCGTCGTTCGGCTGTCGACGTGCTCTACGAAGCCAAGCGCCTGGGCCAGAAGAATGGCAAGGGCTTCTACGCCTACGAGACCGACAAGCGCGGCAAGCAGAAGAAAGTCGCCGATGCGTCGGTGCTGGAAGTGCTCAAGCCGATCGTCTACGAGCAGCGCGACGTCACCGACGAGGACATCATCAACTGGATGATGATCCCGCTGTGCCTCGAAACCGTGCGTTGCCTGGAAGACGGCATTGTCGAAACCGCCGCCGAAGCCGACATGGGTCTGGTCTACGGTATCGGTTTCCCTCCATTCCGTGGCGGTGCGCTGCGTTACATCGATTCGATCGGTGTGGCCGAGTTCGTTGCCCTGGCTGACCAGTACGCTGATCTGGGCGCGCTGTACCACCCGACCGCGAAGCTGCGTGAAATGGCCAAGAACGGCCAACGCTTCTTCGGTTAAGCGCCCAACGACTAGAGCGAGAGAACATTTTATGAGCTTGAATCCTAGAGACGTCGTGATCGTCGACTTCGGTCGTACGCCGATGGGCCGCTCCAAGGGCGGCATGCACCGCAACACCCGCGCCGAAGACATGTCGGCGCACCTGATCAGCAAGCTGCTGGAGCGCAACGTCAAGGTCGACCCCAACGAAGTCGAAGACGTGATCTGGGGCTGTGTGAACCAGACCCTGGAGCAGGGCTGGAACATCGCCCGCATGGCCTCGCTGATGACCCAGATTCCTCACACCGCGGCCGGCCAGACCGTCAGTCGCCTGTGTGGTTCGTCCATGAGCGCGCTGCACACCGCCGCCCAGGCGATCATGACCGGCAACGGCGATGTGTTCGTCGTCGGTGGTGTCGAGCACATGGGCCACGTGAGCATGATGCACGGCGTCGATCCGAACCCGCACATGTCGCTGTACGCGGCCAAGGCCTCGGGCATGATGGGCCTGACTGCGGAAATGCTGGGCAAGATGCACGGCATCAGCCGCGAACAGCAGGACGCCTTTGGCGTGCGTTCCCACCAGCTCGCCCACAAGGCGACCGTGGAAGGCAAGTTCAAGGACGAGATCATCCCGATGCAGGGCTATGACGAGAATGGCTTCCTGAAGCTGTTCGACTACGACGAAACCATTCGTCCGGAAACCACCCTGGAAAGCCTGGCGGCCCTGAAGCCGGCCTTCAATCCGAAGGGTGGCACCGTGACAGCTGGCACTTCATCGCAGATCACCGACGGTGCCTCGTGCATGATCGTGATGTCGGCCCAGCGTGCCCAGGACCTGGGTATCCAGCCGATGGCAGTGATTCGTTCGATGGCCGTGGCGGGTGTGGACCCGGCGATCATGGGCTATGGTCCAGTACCGGCCACGCAGAAAGCCTTGAAGCGTGCAGGCCTGAGTATCGCCGATATCGACTTCTTCGAGCTCAACGAAGCTTTCGCCGCACAGGCCCTGCCGGTGCTGAAAGATTTGAAAGTGCTCGACAAGATGAACGAGAAGGTTAACCTGCACGGCGGTGCGATCGCCCTGGGTCATCCGTTCGGTTGCTCCGGTGCGCGTATCTCCGGCACGCTGCTCAACGTCATGAAGCAGAATGGCGGCACCTTCGGTGTCTCGACCATGTGCATTGGCCTCGGCCAAGGCATCGCCACTGTCTTCGAACGCGTCTAAGCGTTGCGTCGATGGAAGCCGGGGCCAAGTGCCCCGGTTTTTGTTTTTTCGGGGTTAGTAGACAAAGATTTGTTTTTATTTTGAAAAGATTTGAGTGAGGGCCAAAGCATGCCGATACAACCTGGGCTCTACCAGCATTACAAAGGTCCTCAGTACCGCGTATTCAGCATTGCGCGGCATTCCGAGACCGAGGAAGAAGTGGTCTTCTATCAAGCCCTGTATGGCGATTACGGCTTTTGGGTGCGTCCCTTGAGCATGTTCGAGGAGTCCGTCGAGGTTGACGGCGAACAGGTGCCACGCTTTGCTTTGGTGCAGGCCGAGGAGAGCATTTTTTCCAAGCCTTGAGGCCGGCATGCGGGCAACCCTGCGCTTGACCTCACCTTGCAGCCACTATATATAGCGGTGCCGCGTCAGGCGCCAACCGCCTTTCACTTTTTAGAATTCAGGAATTTTCTGATCCATGGGCAAATCGCTGGTCATTGTGGAATCCCCGGCTAAGGCCAAGACCATCAACAAGTATCTGGGCAACCAATACGTGGTGAAGTCGAGTATCGGCCATATCCGAGACCTGCCCACCAGCGGTTCGGCTAGCGCCAGTAAGGAGCCAGCCGCCAAGCGCGGCAAGGCTGCTGCCGGTGAAGCGCCGGCGCTGTCGCCGAAAGACAAGGCGCGCAAGCAGCTGGTCTCACGCATGGGGGTCGATCCGGAACACGGCTGGAAAGCCAAGTACGAGATCCTCCCAGGCAAGGAAAAGGTCATCGAAGAACTGCGTCGGCTCGCCAAGGATGCCGACACCATCTATCTCGCGACGGACTTGGACCGCGAAGGGGAAGCCATTGCCTGGCACCTGCGCGAAGCCATTGGTGGGGATGACAGCCGCTACAAGCGCGTGGTGTTCAACGAAATCACCAAGAAGGCCATCCGGGAAGCCTTCTCCCAGCCGGGCGAGCTGGATATCGATCGGGTCAACGCCCAACAGGCGCGGCGTTTCCTCGACCGTGTGGTGGGCTACATGGTTTCGCCGCTGCTGTGGGCCAAGATCGCCCGCGGCCTGTCGGCTGGTCGCGTGCAGTCGGTCGCCGTGAAGCTGGTGGTGGAGCGCGAGCGGGAAATCCGGGCGTTCATCCCTGAAGAGTACTGGGAAATCCACGCCGACCTCGGCACTGCCAAAGGCGCGACTGTGCGCTTCGACGTGGCCCGCGAGAAGGGTGAAGCCTTCAAGCCGCTCAATGAAGCCCAGGCCATGGCGGCGCTGGAGAAGCTCAAGGCGTCCAGCTACAGCATCGTCAAGCGCGAGGACAAGCCGACCAGCAGCAAGCCGTCCGCGCCGTTCATCACTTCCACGCTGCAACAGGCCGCGAGCAATCGCCTGGGCTTTGGCGTGAAGAAAACCATGATGATGGCCCAGCGTTTGTACGAAGCCGGCTACATCACTTACATGCGTACCGACTCGACGAACCTGTCGGCCGATGCCGTGGCGATGGCGCGCACTTATATAGAAAGCGAGTTCGGCAAGAAGTACCTGCCGGACACGCCGAACGTCTACAGCAGCAAGGAAGGCGCACAGGAGGCTCACGAAGCGATTCGTCCGTCCGATGCCAACACCGAGCCAAGCAAGCTGTCGGGCATGGAGCGCGATGCCGAGCGTCTCTACGAGCTGATCTGGCGCCAGTTCCTGGCCTGCCAGATGCTGCCGGCGCAATACCTGTCCACCACGGTCAGCGTCGGTGCTGGCGACTTCGAGCTGCGCGCCAAGGGGCGCATCCTGAAGTTCGACGGCTACACCCGCGTCATGCCGCAGATCACCAAGCCTGGGGATGACGATGTCCTGCCGGACATGGCCCAGGGCGACGTGATGAAGCTGATCAAGCTCGATCCGACCCAGCACTTCACCAAGCCGCCGGCCCGTTACTCCGAAGCCAGCCTGGTCAAGGAAATGGAAAAACGCGGCATCGGCCGTCCTTCGACCTATGCCGCGATCATTTCCACCATCCAGGACCGCGGTTATGTGGCGCTGCACAACCGTCGTTTCTATTCGGAAAAGATGGGGGACATCGTCACCGAACGTCTGTCCGAGAGCTTCTCGAACCTGATGGACTACGGCTTCACCGCCGGCATGGAAGAAAACCTCGACGACGTGGCTCAGGGCGAACGGGACTGGAAAAATGTCCTCGACGAATTCTATGGCGACTTCAAGAAAAAACTCGAAGTAGCCGAAAGCCCTGACAGCGGCATGCGCGCCAACCAGCCGGTCATGACCGACATCCCGTGCCTGACCTGCGGGCGTCCGATGCAAATCCGTACCGCCTCGACTGGCGTGTTTCTCGGTTGCTCGGGCTACAGCCTGCCGCCCAAGGAGCGCTGCAAGGCTACCGTCAACCTGGTGCCGGGCGACGAAATCGCTGCGGACGACGAGGGCGAGTCGGAATCCCTGGTACTGCGCGGCAAGCATCGCTGCCCGATCTGCAGCACGGCGATGGATGCCTACCTGCTGGATGAAAAGCGCAAGCTGCACATCTGCGGTAACAACCCGGACTGTGCCGGATACGAGATTGAAGAGGGCACTTATCGCATCAAGGGCTACGAAGGCCCGAGCCTGGAATGCGACAAGTGTGGCAGCGAGATGCAGCTCAAGACCGGCCGTTTCGGCAAGTTCTTCGGTTGCACCAACCCGACCTGCAAGAACACCCGCAAACTGCTCAAGAGCGGTGACGCGGCGCCGCCGAAGATGGACCCGGTGAAGATGCCTGAGCTCAAATGCGAGAAGGTCAACGACACCTACATCCTGCGTGACGGCGCCTCCGGCCTTTTCCTGGCAGCCAGCCAGTTCCCGAAAAACCGCGAGACCCGTGCGCCATTGGTGATGGAGATCGTGCCGCACAAGGACGAGATCGATCCGAAGTACCATTTCCTCTGTGAAGCACCGCAGAAGGATCCGGAAGGGCGTCCGGCGGTCATTCGCTACAGCCGCAAGACCAAGGAGCAGTACGTGCAGACCGAAGTCGATGGCAAGCCGACCGGCTGGAAGGCCTATTACGACGGCGGTAAGTGGACGGTTGAAGACAAGCGTTGATTGAACGCCTGTTTAGGCGAGACCCCCATGGCGATGGAGCTTGCTCCCGCTGGGCGGCACAGCCATCCTCGATAGGGCCCGACTGAACAAAAAGGCCACATGACAACCATAGGTTTTCATGTGGCCTTTTTGTTTTTGGCTTGCAGTGGCCTTGGTTGATCCACGACACTGTCGCACTTGCGTGAAGCTTTCATTTCGTTGGGGAGATGCCGCCATGGCCCACGAACTCTATACCCGCACCAATCAGAAAATCTATTTCGCCGGTCTGTCGCTCGAAGCGCTCACCCGGGCCGAAGACGGGCGTGCGATGAATTCCCCGGCGCTGCTCCAGGCAGGGCGTGAGTCCGCGCTGTTTCACCTATACGGTGCGTTGTTGGGGTTATGCCATGAAATCGCGGGTTTCTATCGCCTGCCACAAGCGAATGCGCCGCGGGCCGAGCTGCTGTTGACCCGCGAAGTGCTGGAAACCATCGCCATCCCGGAAATGGCCGAAATGGTCGAGCTGGCACACAACCCGGAAACCTGGCTGGCAAAGCTGTTGGCGGCCCATGCGGCGCTGTTCGAGCCGCCACGAGCCCCGCGCAAGCCCAAGGGGGACGTGACCCAGCCGTTGATCGTGGCGGTCAATCTGGACGAGCAGGATCCCGAGCAGGAGCTGAGCCGGGAAGAGCTGGAGAGCTGGCGCCAGAACCTCAAGAGCTTGGCGATACGCTTTCGTGAAGGGTTGAACGAGTGCTGAGTTTCCCTTCGGCCCTTTACGTCCATTGATAACGCTTGGTCAAGATCCCGAGCGGAGCCTGGCCGATGACTATATAATCCTCGCCTTTCGTGGAGAACAGACTTTTATGCCTACGTCCTTTCTAGAAATTGTCGAACTTCCTGATGGCCGCATCGAGCTGCGCAGGGCCGAGGACGAGGGTTCTCTGGTTACCCTGAACTTCTCCGAAGATGCCAAGGTGTTCCTCCAAGGCCAGCACGTCGAAGTCGCCAAGGCGATGTTGAGCGTGGGCGTCCAGATGGCCGGTCGCCTGGTTGAAGGCGAATTCAACAAGGATGAGGGGCCGCGGGTCCTTCATTAATCCCGCCTGTCGGCTTTTTGAATAATGTGACTGACCGGCTTCTCTGTCTTGGAGAAGCCCCGCGTTTGTCTTAGCCCAATCGAATATTCAGGCTTTGTGCGTCCCCGGTGCGGGCGGCGCTGATCAACTGTTGCCGTGCGGTCGCGGTCAATGGGTTGAGCCAACTGACCACGGTGTGGCTACGGCCCAGGCGCAAGGCTTCGCAGGTCAACTGTTGGGCGCTTTGGGTGCCCCGTGGCTGTAACAACAGGATGCGTTCACGGTTCAGGCCGGCATCCCGCAGCCAGGCCTGGGTAACGCTGGCCGGTGGCGCGATCAGCGTCAACCAGCGAGCATCCTGGTCCTGGCTGAGTTCTCGCAGAATCGGCGCCAGCAGGTTCAGGCAGTTTCCGGCCGCACCACGTAACGACAGTTCGCTGAAAGCCTCGGGTTCGACGCCCCAGGGCGACTCGATGACCTCTTTCAGGACTGGAACCAGCGGTTGGGCCATGAATGCCTCGAACAGCGGAAGTTGTGTGTGTTGTGGTGTGTGAGGGAACTGCATAAAGCCTCCTTTAGCGGCGAATGACGCCGACGCTCAAGCCTTCGATGACCAGGTCCTGGTCTTTCAGGTTCACTTCGATGGGGGCGAACTCCGGGTTCTCGGCAATGAGCCAGACCTTGCTGCCGTCGCGCTTGAAGCGCTTGACGGTCACCTCGTCGCCGATTCGCGCCACCACGATCTGGCCATTGCGGGCTTCGCGGGTGGTGTGGACGGCCAGGAGGTCACCGTCGAAGATACCGATGTCCTTCATGCTCATGCCGTGTACACGAAGCAGGTAATCGGCCCGTGGATGGAAGAACGAAGGGTTGATGTTGCAGGATTCCTCGACATGCTGCTGGGCGAGGATCGGTGCGCCTGCCGCGACCCGGCCAATGATCGGCAGGGTGGTTTCGTCGGCCTTGGCTTCGAAGCCAGGGATGCGAATGCCACGGGATGCGCCCGGGGTCATTTCGATCGCGCCCTTGCGCGCCAGCGCCTTGAGGTGTTCTTCAGCCGCGTTGGGCGACTTGAAACCCAGTTCCTGGGCGATTTCCGCGCGGGTCGGCGGGTAGCCGTTGTCTTCGAGGCAGCGTTTGATGAAGGCCAGAATCTCTGCTTGGCGTGGCGTCAGCTTTAGCATATTGATCGCTCTGTCTTTTTATACAGTGACTGGGATTATATACAGTGGACGCCGCTTGGCAATCCTCCTTTTTTCGCGGGCCGCTGGACGGTCGTTCGGCTTGTTGGTTGGGGCAGGGCTACCACCTGTGAAAAGGTGTGGTTAAATACGTGACCGACCGTTCGCAAAACGCCCCGGCAGGCTTGACAACCCCCTAGGCTGAAACGTATGTTTCAAACAAGTGTTTGTCAGGCGGAGTAACCATGGCCCAGTCGGAAACCGTTGAACGCATTCTCGATGCTGCCGAGCAGTTGTTCGCGGAAAAAGGTTTCGCCGAAACCTCGTTGCGTCTGATCACCAGCAAGGCCGGGGTGAACCTGGCGGCGGTGAATTATCACTTCGGCTCGAAAAAAGCGTTGATCCAGGCGGTTTTCTCGCGGTTCCTCGGGCCTTTCTGCCTCAGCCTCGATCGTGAACTGGAGCGGCGCCAGGCCAAGCCCGACGTCAAGCCAACCCTGGAAGAACTGCTGGAAATCCTGGTCGAACAAGCCCTCGTCGTGCAACCGCGCAGCGGTAACGATCTGTCCATTTTCATGCGCCTGTTGGGCCTTGCGTTCAGCCAAAGCCAGGGCCACCTGCGGCGTTACTTGGAAGACATGTACGGCAAGGTCTTTCGTCGCTACATGCTGCTGGTCAACGAAGCCGCGCCGCGCATTCCGCCCATCGAGCTGTTCTGGCGGGTGCACTTCATGCTCGGCGCCGCCGCGTTCAGCATGTCCGGTATCAAAGCGCTGCGGGCCATCGCTGAAACCGATTTTGGCGTGAACACCTCGATCGAGCAGGTGATGCGCCTGATGGTGCCGTTCTTGGCAGCCGGCATGCGTGCCGAAAGTGGCGTCACCGATGAGGCCATGGCGGCCGCGCAACTGCGTCCACGCAGCAAATCGACGCCAGCGCTGGCCAAGGCTTGAGCGCACGGGTGGGCGCGGGCTGCCTACATCCGCTAAGCTAGCCGCCCATGTCGACTCTCGTTTCGAACCCGTTCCATTCTTTATTGCATGACCGCGACCTGTCGGGCCTTGGGCCTGGCGGTGTGGTCGTGTCTGTGTCACCGCACGGGTTCATCGTTATTAAGGAAATGCTATGACTGCTGGCCTGCAAGGCTCGTTGATGGTGGACGTCGCCGGTACCTGGCTGACGGCCGAAGATCGCCACCTGTTGCGCCAGCCCGAGGTAGGCGGCCTGATCATTTTTGCCCGCAATATCGAGCATCCACGTCAGGTGCGCGAATTGAGTGCGTCGATCCGCGCCATCCGTCCCGACCTTCTATTGGCGGTGGACCAGGAAGGCGGCCGTGTTCAACGGTTGCGCCAAGGATTTGTGCGGTTGCCGGCCATGCGGGCGATAGCCGACAACCCGAACGCCGAATACCTGGCCGAGCAGTGCGGCTGGATCATGGCCACCGAAGTGCTGGCGGTGGGTCTCGACCTGAGTTTTGCGCCGGTGCTGGACCTCGATTACCAGCGCAGCGCCGTCGTCGGCAGTCGTGCCTTCGAAGGTGACCCCGAACGCGCAGCGTTGCTGGCCGGTGCCTTCATCCGTGGCATGAGCGCCGCCGGGATGGGGGCCACTGGCAAGCACTTCCCGGGTCATGGTTGGGCCGAGGCTGATTCCCATGTGGCGATCCCGAACGATGAGCGCAGCCTGGAACAGATTCGCGCCAACGACCTGGTACCGTTCGCCAAGCTGAGCAAGCAACTGGCCGCGGTCATGCCGGCCCACGTCATCTACCCGCAGGTTGACGCCAATCCAGCTGGTTTTTCTCGCCGTTGGTTGCAGGACATCCTGCGCGGCGAGTTGCAGTTTGACGGTGTGATCTTCAGCGATGATTTGTCGATGGCCGGGGCTCATGTGGTCGGTGATGCCGCCAGTCGTATCGAGGCGGCCTTGACGGCGGGCTGCGACATGGGCCTGGTGTGTAACGATCGCGCCGCCGCGGAGCTGGCCCTGAGCGCTGCCCAACGCCTGAAGGTCAAGCCTTCGGCGCGGATCGCCCGCATGCGCGGCCAGGCCTGTGCCTCCACGGAATACCGCCAGGACCCACGCTGGCTGGCGGCGCTCGGCGCGCTGAGAGCTGCGCAGCTGATGTAGGGGATTCTGGTTGTGTGAACATTGCAACACCCCCCTGTGGGAGCGAGCCTGCTCGCGATGACGGCAACACAGTCAGCATCTAGGCCGGCTGAACCACTGCTATCGCGAGCAAGCTCGCTCCCACGGTGGCTCTGCGGTGAACACCAGACTCATGGACACCCAGGATGAGTTGAGGGAGTGTCAGCGCTTCTCGAGCTTGTCCGGCAGCGGCGCGAACAGCGCCTCGATATCGTCGCTCTGCAATTTCCAATCGCCGGCCACGCGTCCATCCAGCACGCCAGCGGCGAGGTCGGATTTTTCCTTTTGCAGCAGTTGGATCTTCTCTTCCACCGTGCCTCGGGCTATCAGCTTGTAGACGAACACCGGTTTTTCCTGGCCGATGCGGTAGGCACGGTCGGTGGCCTGGTTTTCGGTGGCCGGGTTCCACCACGGGTCGTAGTGAATCACGGTGTCGGCCTCGGTCAGGTTCAGGCCCACACCACCGGCCTTCAGGCTGATCAGAAAGATCTGACGCTTGCCACTCTGGAACTCCTTGACGGGCGTGCGTCGATCCCGGGTCTGGCCGGTCAGGATGGCGTAGTCGACGCCGCGTTTCTTCAGTTCATCCTCAATCAGCGCCAGCATGGACGTGAACTGCGAAAACAGCAGTACCCGGCGCCCTTCTTCAAACAACTCTTCGAGCATTTCCATCAGGCTGTCGAGCTTGCCCGAGGTGCTGCCTCGGGCGGGCAGGGTGGCGTCGTTGATCAGGCGCAGGTCGCAGCACACCTGGCGCAGCTTGAGCAGTGCTTCGAGGATGATGATCTGGCTGCGAGCCACGCCTTTGCGGGTGATCTCGTCGCGGACTTTCTTGTCCATCGCCAGGCGCATGGTTTCGTAGACGTCCCGCTGGGCGTCGCTGAGTTCGACCCAATGGATGATCTCGGTCTTGGGTGGCAACTCCGTCGCCACTTGTTCCTTGGTCCTGCGCAGCAGGAAGGGTTTTATCCGACCGTTGAGGTGCTGCAGTCGTACATCGCTGCCGCGCTTTTCGATCGGTACACGGTAATCGCGGTTGAAACTCTTGACGTCCCCGAGCCAGCCCGGCAACAGGAAGTGAAACAGCGACCACAATTCGCCCAGGTGATTTTCCAGCGGCGTACCGGACAGGCACAGCCGCTGGCGGGCGTTGAGCTCCCGGGCGGCCTGGGCGGCTTTGCTGGTGGGGTTCTTGATGTACTGGGCTTCATCGAGGATCAGTACGTGAAGTGGCTGCGCTTTCAGGCGCTCGACATCCTTGGGGAGCAGGGCATAAGTGGTGAGGATCAGGTCGTAATCCACCAGCCGTTCGAAATGTTTTTTGCGTCCCGCACCGTAAAGCGCCAGGACCTTGAGCTGCGGCGTGAAGTGGGACGCTTCGTCGAGCCAGTTGGGAATCAGGCTGGTCGGCATCACTACCATGCACGGACGGTCGAGGCGCCCGGCATTTTTTTCACTCAGAATGTGCGCCAGGGTCTGTAGGGTTTTGCCCAGGCCCATGTCGTCCGCGAGGATGCCGCCGACTTCCAGCTGTCGTAGCGACTGCATCCAGCTCAGGCCTTCGAGTTGATAAGGCCGCAGCGTTGCGTTCAGGCCCTCTGGAGCGGTGGCGGTGTAATCCTTGATGTCCCGCAGGCGTTGGGCCAGGCCGCGAATGTGTTCGCCACCTTCCCAGGTCAGCGGCATGTCCTGCAGCGGGTTCAGGCGCAAGGCGTCCGCGCTGTTGAGGCGCAGTTTGGTGGTGCCGGGCTCTTGCAGGTAAAACTCGCCCAGGGTCGCCAGCACCGGTTTCAGCCGGCCATAGGGCAGGGCCACTTGCTGCGGGCCGAACTCCGAGTTCGGGCGGTTGGGCAGGTTGACCAGGATCAGCTCATCGTCCCGGCGCCGGGCCAGGCGTTCGGGATTGAACAATTCGATGTGCGAGCGCATCAGGTTCAACAGGATCGGCAGCAGGCTCAGGCGCTCGCCGTTGACGATGATCCCCAGCTCCAGGTCGAACCAGTCCCGCTCCGGCGTTTCCTCGACCGTGGCATACCACTCGTCCACCGCCGTCAGGTCAAAGCCGAAGTCCTCGTCGATCTGCAACTCCCAGCCCTGGGTGCGTAGTTTCGGCAGGTCGTTGAGGGTGAAGGTCAGCCAGGCGCTGTCGTTGACCATTTCGTACAGTTCGCCGGCGCTTTCCGGCAGGGCCTTGCTTTGTCGGGTCGCGACCTTGAAGCCGAGGATTCGTAGTTGTTCGCGGTAGGACTGTTCCACATCGGTGTGGCGTTTTATCCGCAACGTCTGGGTTTCCTGGCGAATCAGCACGTCGGTGTTGCGCTGGCCGCTGACGTATTCATCCAGATAACTGAAGGACAGGGCGGCGCGGTGCTGGATGTAGCGCTGCATCTTGCCGTTGCGTGGCTCGAAGGCGCTGAACTCGATACTGGCCAGCCACAGGCGCGGCACCGGCTGCACGTTGTCCACCAGCACTTGTGGCGGGGCCTTGGGGCTGCGGTTGTCCAGCACCGCCTGGAGTTTCTCCAGCAGGTGGGCGTCCTTTTCGGCGGCCGGGTAGGCCAGGGTTTCCTGGACTTGCAGCAACACGGCCGCGCAGTGCTTGCAGTTGATGCGCACCGGGCATGAGCACGCGGCTTCGAGCAGAATCAGCGTGCCCTTGGCTGACTCTTTAAGGCGAATGGTCTGACGGTAGACGCTGCCGCCAGAGCCTTCGCAACTGGCGATGATGGTGCTATCGCCAGCCTCGACGATCCTGACGCGGTTTTCCAGCGCGTAACGGCGCCCACGCTCCAGGCTCTGTTCCTTGAATCGATTGACCCAGGAGGGTGCCAGGGGTTTGCTCAGGGGCGAGGGCATAGGCGCGCCAATCAGTCCGGAATGACTTCAGGTGCCTGCCGAGGTGCGGGCGCAGTCAGCGAAGTGATCTTGATCAACAGGCCGAGGTGACCGTTGTCGAGGAAGTTCAGTTGGCCATTCTTGGTATGGCTCTGCTGTTTGAGGCGCTCGCTGGCGGTGACCAGGCCATTGGCGTCGATCTGGTTGACCCAGAAATCGGCATCCACGTCGGTGAAGCGCCCCAGTTTCAGTTCCAGAGTACCCTCGATGGGAAACTGGCCAAACTGTTCAGTACCGTCGCTGATGGCGACTTTTCGGCCCTGTTCGCCGAGGGTCTGCTGCCAGGCCTTGTGCATCAATACGGTGTATTGGCCGCTGGCGGTGAGTTTCTCGACGACGTTGCCCAAGGCCGGCGTGCGCTGGCTGTCCGCGCCCAGGCGTTGCGCGCCGGCGTCCCAGTCTTCCGGTGCGGCACGGCTGACAATCGCCGGCTCGGCGTTCTGGCGTACCAGGATCATTTCAACCTGATACAGGTCGTCGGCGAACGCCAGGGGAGCGACCAGGGTCAACAACAAGGTCAATGAGCGAAACAGGCGCATGGGGCGTCCTTCAAGCAGTGGTCGGAGTGAGGCGCTCGAACAGCGCCTCTACGGTATTGAAACGCTCTTCCGCGCGTTCCATGGGCACCATGAACTTGAACATCGTGGCGCCTTCGAACTTGTAGCGTTTGGGCTGGCCCTGGATCAACTTGATCAGCACCAGTGGGTCGACCGGCGTCTGGGCCTCGAACTCGATCCGGCCGCCATTGGGGCCGCCATCGACTTTCTTGATGCCCAGTTGCTCGGCCTTAAGCTTGAGCAACGTGGTGCGCACCAGGTTCTTGGTCGGTTCCGGCAGCAGGCCGAAGCGGTCGATCATCTCCACTTGCAGGTCCTTGAGGCCTTCCTCGTCGCTGGCCGAGGCGATGCGTTTGTAGAGGATCAGCCGTGCGTGGACGTCCGGCAGGTAGTCTTCCGGGATCAGTGCCGGTACTCGCAGGTTGATTTCCGGCCCGCCGCCCAGGGGTTGGTCGAGGTTCGGCTGCTCGCCCTTGCGGATCGACTTGACCGCGCGTTCGAGCATCTCCATGTACAGCGTGAAGCCGACGGCCTGGATCTGGCCGCTCTGGCCGTCGCCGAGCAATTCGCCGGCGCCACGGATTTCCAGGTCGTTGGTGGCCAGCACGAAGCCGGCGCCGAGGTCCTGGGTGTTGGCGATGGCTTCCAGGCGTTTTTCCGCATCCGGGGTGATTTGTTGGCGCGGTGGCGTCAACAGGTAGGCATAGGCCTGGTGGTGGCTGCGACCGACCCGGCCGCGCAACTGGTGCAGTTGGGCCAGGCCGAATTTGTCGGCGCGCTCGATGATGATGGTGTTGGCGCTCGGCACGTCGATGCCGGTCTCGATGATGGTCGAGGCGATCAGCACGTTGAAGCGCTTGTGGTAGAAGTCGCTCATCACCTGTTCGAGTTCACGCTCGCGCATCTGCCCGTGGCCGATGCCGATGCGCGCTTCCGGCACCAGCTCGGCCAGGTCGGCGGCACATTTCTCGATGGTCTTCACGTCATTGTGCAGGTAATAGACCTGGCCGCCGCGCAGCAGCTCACGCAACAGGGCTTCCTTGACCGTGCTTTTGTTCTGCTCCATGACAAAGGTGCGCACCGACAGGCGCCGGGCCGGCGGCGTGGCGATGATCGACAGGTCGCGCATGCCCGACACCGCCATGTTCAACGTGCGCGGGATTGGCGTGGCGGTCAGGGTCAGGATGTCGACTTCGCTGCGCAGGGCCTTGAGCTGTTCCTTCTGGCGCACGCCAAAACGATGCTCTTCGTCGATGATCACCAGCCCCAGGTTCTTGATCTTCACATCGTCCTGCAGCAGCTTGTGCGTGCCGATGACGATGTCGATCTTGCCCTCGGCCAGGTCGGCCACGGCGGCGTTCACTTCCTTGGTGGATTTGAAGCGACTCATCACTTCCACGGTCACTGGCCAGTCGGCGAAGCGGTCGCGGAAACTGTTGTAGTGCTGCTGGGCCAGCAGGGTGGTCGGGACCAGGATCGCCACCTGTTTGCCGCCATGCACGGCAATGAAGGCGGCGCGCATCGCCACTTCGGTCTTGCCGAAGCCCACGTCGCCACACACCAGTCGATCCATGGGCTTGGGGGCGAGCATGTCGGCGCGCACGGCTTCGATGGTGGTCTGTTGGTCGACGGTTTCTTCGAAGGGGAAGCCGGCACTGAAGGTTTCGTAGTCGGCTTTCGGATCGGCGAAGGCGTAGCCCTCGCGAGCCGCGCGACGGGCGTAGATGTCCAGCAGTTCGGCAGCGACGTCGCGCACCTGTTCGGCCGCCTTGCGCTTGGCTTTCTGCCAGGTTTCCGAGCCCAGGCGATGCAGCGGGGCCAGGGCATCGTCGCTGCCGGTGTAGCGAGCGATCAGGTGCAGGTTCGCCACTGGCACGTAGAGCTTGGCGCCCTCGGCGTACTCAAGGGTCAGGAACTCGGCGGCCTGGTTGTCGATTTCCAGTGTCGCCAGGCCCAGGTAGCGACCCACGCCGTGATCGATGTGTACCACCGGCGCGCCTTCACGCAGCTCGGTGAGGTTCTTGATGACGGCGTCGTTGGCGGCGTCGGCACGTTTCTCGCGACGGCGGCGCTGCATGACCCGCTGGCCGAACAACGGACTTTCGGCCACCAGTGCCAGGGCCGGGTCATCCAGAACCAGGCCGTCGTTCAGCGGCGCGATGGTGATCGCCAGGCGATCCTTGCCGGCGACGAAGTCCGGCCAGCTGTCGACAGTCTTCGGTCGCAGCTTCAAACGTTCGAGCAGTTCCAGCAGCACTTCGCGACGTCCCGCGGATTCGGCGGTGAACAGTACGCGGCCGGGGAATGCATCGAGAAAACCCGCCAGCGCCGCCAGCGGTTGCGTGGCCTTGGCTTCGATGGCCAGGTCCGGCAATGCCTTGGCCGGGAAGCGCTCACGGCCGACGCCGGTTTCCACGTCCTGCTGGCTCGCCACCACGCGCGGCCAACTCTTGAGACGGGCAAAACAATCTTCTACCGGCAGGAACAACTCGGCTGGCGGCAATAGAGGCCGGGACGGATCGACGCGACGCTCTTCGTAGCGGTTGCGCACATCGTTCCAGAAATTTTCCGCCGCTTGCTCGATGCCCGGCAGGGAAAACACCTGGGTGTCCTGGGGCAAGTAATCGAACAGGGTGGAGGTTTCTTCGAAAAACAGCGGCAGGTAGTACTCGATACCGGCGGGCGTGATCCCGCTGCTCAGGTCCTGGAAGATCGGGCAACGGCGGAAATCCACATCGAAGCGTTCGCGAAAGCGCGCCTTGAAGCGGGTCACGGCGTCTTTCTGCAACGGGAATTCCTTGGCCGGCAACAGGCGGATCGACTGAACCTTGTCGATGGAGCGCTGGTTTTCCGGGTCGAAGGTGCGCAGCGTCTCGATTTCGTCATCGAACAGGTCGATGCGATACGGCAGTTTGCTGCCCATCGGGAACAGATCGATCAAGGCGCCGCGCACCGCGAACTCGCCGTGTTCATACACCGTGTCGACGCACCGATAGCCACTGGCCTCGAGGCGGGTGCGCATTTGCTCGACGTCGAGCTTCTGGCCGATGTCCAGCACCAGGCTGCTGCCGAGCAGAAATTGGGTCGGGGCCAGGCGATGTAGGGCTGTGGTGATCGGCACTACCAAAACGCCATGACTGAGCTCCGGCAGCCGATAAAGACTGGCGATTCGCTGGGAAATGATGTCCTGGTGCGGTGAAAACAGGTCGTAGGGCAGCGTTTCCCAGTCCGGAAAATGCAAGACCGGCAAATCCGGCGCGAAGAAACTCAGCTCCTGTTCCAGCCGTTCGGCGCTTTGGCTGTCGGCGGTCAATAGCAGGGTGAAACGCTTTGCAGCGCTGGCAGCCTCGGCGATGGCCAGGCTCAGGGCGGCACCGGGCAGGTTGCCCCAGTGCTGTTTACCTGCCGCGGCAGGGAGAAGCGGAAGACGCAGAACGGGCACGGAAGATTGAGCTCCAGCATTGCGACAAAGTCGACAATTGTAGCGGGGGAAGGGGGCTGCTGTCAGTCGCAGACTACCCAGGCAGGCAGGAAAACCACGGCGCGACGGGCGCGCATTGCTCCGCCGATGACTCGGCGGCATAATGTAGCCCCTTTTTTCAGCCCCTACATGTGGAAGGTTACCGTGACTCAGAAGCCCGACCAGTGTCTTGGTGAATGGATTGATCGTGAAGCGCTCGCCGAAGCGATGATCCCTCTCATCGGTCAGCTCTACCGCAATAACAACGTGGTGAGCTCGATCTATGGCCGCAGCCTGATCAACCAGTCTGTCATCGCGATCCTCAAAGCCCACCGCTTTGCGCGCCACCGTTCTTCCGACGACAGCGAACTCTCCGTCCACGAAACATTCCCCCTGCTCAAGGCCATGAGCGAGCTCAAGCTCGGCGCGGCTTCGGTGGACCTGGGCAAGTTGGCATTCAAATTCCGCAACGAAGGCAATGGCCGCAGCGCCGAGCAATTCGTGCGTGAAGAGATGGCTGATGTGGTTGGCCAGCAGAACGTTTCGGCTCGCAAAGGCACTGACGTGGTCCTGTACGGCTTCGGTCGTATCGGCCGTCTGCTGGCGCGCATCCTGATCGAAAAAACCGGTGGTGGCGACGGCCTGCGCCTGCGGGCCATCGTGGTGCGCAAGGGCGCCGAGAACGACCTGACCAAGCGCGCCAGCCTGCTGCGTCGCGATTCGGTCCATGGTTCGTTCAATGGCACCATCACCATCGACGAAGAAAACAACACCATCACCGCCAACGGTAACCTGATCCAGGTGATCTACGCGAAGAACCCGACCGAGGTGGATTACACCCAGTACGGCATCAAGGACGCACTGCTGGTGGACAACACCGGCGTATGGCGTGACGCCGACGGCCTGGGCCAGCACTTGGCCTGCCCGGGTGTCGACCGCGTTGTCCTGACCGCGCCTGGCAAGGGCAAGCTGAAGAACATCGTTCACGGCATCAACCACGGCGAAATCACTGCTGACGACAAGATCGTCTCCGCCGCTTCTTGCACCACCAACGCCATCGTGCCGGTGCTCAAGGCCGTGAACGACAAGTTTGGCATCGTCAACGGTCACGTCGAAACGGTTCACTCGTACACCAACGACCAGAACCTGATCGACAACTTCCACAAGGGCGATCGCCGTGGCCGCAGCGCAGCGCTGAACATGGTCATCACCGAGACCGGTGCCGCCACCGCCGCCGCCAAGGCCCTGCCTGAACTGGCCGGCAAGCTGACCGGCAACGCGATCCGCGTGCCGACGCCGAACGTGTCGATGGCCATTCTCAACCTGAACCTTGAGACAGCCGCCACCCGTGAAGAGATGAACGAGTACTTGCGCTATATGGCGCTGCACTCCGAGCTGCACAAGCAGATCGACTTCGTCAATTCCCAGGAAGTGGTGTCCACCGACTTCGTGGGCTCGCGCCACGCCGGTGTGGTGGATGCTGAAGCCACCATCAGCCAAGATAACCGCGTTGTGTTGTACGTCTGGTACGACAACGAATTCGGTTACAGCTGCCAGGTGGTTCGCGTGATGGAAGACATGGCCGGGGTAAACCCGCCAGCGTTCCCGCGCTAAGCGTTAGCCGCTTGTGGAAACGCCCCGACTTGTCGGGGCGTTTTTTTGTCTGGAGTTTGTGGTGCCTGGGCTGGCCTCATCGTCGGATCGCCGCCCGGAGCAAGCTCGCTCCCACATTGGACCGCATACATCAGCAACAACTCGGTCAACTGTGGGAGCGAGCTTGCTCGCGATGACGATTTATCAGGCGCCGCCCACTACGGAAGCCTGCGCCGTGCGCAGTTCATGCCGATTACCCTTGAACAGTACCAGGGTGGCAATCAGCCCCAGCACTGCCGCCCCAGTGAGCCATATCCCCGGTGCGGCCTTGTTGTCGAGCACATGGATCAGGTAGGTACAGGCTGCCGGGGTAAACCCGCCGAACGTTGCCGTCGCCAGGCTGTAGGCCAGGGAGAACCCGGTGGTGCGCACCTCGACCGGCATGATTTCCGTCAAGGCGACGACCATTGCACCGTTGTAGGATCCATATAGGAACGACAGCCACAGCTCGACGATCAGCAAATGGCTGAAACTGGGGTTCGCCACCAGCCAGGACAGGGCCGGATAAGCGGTCAGGATCGCCAGGACAGTCGCACCGAGCAGCAGGGGTTTGCGTCCGATCTTGTCGGAAAACGCCCCCATCACTGGCAGCCAGAAAAAATTCGACAAGCCGATGCACACCGTGACCAGCAGCGCGTCCAGGTCCGACAGGTTCAACTCGGCCTTGCCAAAGGTCGGTGTGTAGGCGGTGATCAGGTAGAACGACACGGTGGTCATCACCACCAACGCCATGCCGGCCAGGACGATGCCGAAATTCTGACCGATTGAGCGGACGATTTCCGACAGGGTAGGGCGATGTTTTCTTGCCTGGAACTCGGGCGTTTCCTCCAGCGAGCGACGGATCATGAAGATTGCCGGGACAATCATGCAACCCACCAGGAACGGTACGCGCCAGCCCCAATCCCCCATCTCCTGGGGACTCAACCAGTGATTGAGGCCAACCCCCAGCAGACCGGCAAACACCACGGCGGCCTGTTGGCTGGCCGATTGCCAACTGACAAAGAAGCCCTTGCGCCCCGGCGTGGAGATTTCCGCCAGGTAAACCGACACGCCACCCAGTTCCACGCCGGCGGAGAAACCTTGCAGCAAGCGGCCGAGCAGCACCAGCAAGGGCGCCGCCACGCCGAGGACGGCGTAGCCCGGCACGCAGGCGATCAGTATGGTGCCCATGGCCATCAGCACTAGGGTGATGATCAAGCCTTTGCGACGGCCATGGCGGTCGATGTAGGCACCGAGAAAAATCGCTCCCAGGGGGCGCATCAGGAACCCGGCACCGAACGTGGCCAGGGACAGCATCAGCGAGGCAAACGCACTGTCGGCGGGGAAGAACGTCTTGGCGATGGCCGTGGCGTAGAAGCCATAGACCATGAAGTCGAACATCTCCAGGAAGTTGCCGCTGACAACGCGAAAAATCGCCTTGCCGTTGCTCGTGTTGGAAGACATGGGTAGGTACTCACTTTCACATTTTTTTGGAAACGCAGGACCTGTGGGAGCGAGCTTGCTCGCGATGGCTATGTGTCAGCCACCTTGGTGCCGAACGTTCCGCCGCTATCGTCGGATCGCCGCCCGGACCAAGCTCGCTCCCACAGGCTTTTTGTTCGCGCCGTAGCCCATAATGGCGGGCGCGGTTTTGAGGAGAGATGAAGATTTGTTAACTGGACGATGGATAGGCCTTGTGGTGCTGGCCGGCGTGTTGTCCGGTTGCGGCGGTGGCGACACCTTGGAGCGCTTCGACGGCCCGACCATGGGCAGTCACTATTCCATCCAGTACGTCAGGCATCCCGCCGGGCCCGGTCCGAAAACGGTGCAGGCCGAGGTGGAAAACATCCTGGCCGAAGTGGATCGGCAATTCTCGACCTATCGCAGCGACTCGGACGTCGAGCGCTTCAATGCGCTGCCCGCCAACAGTTGCCAGGTCATGCCTGGCCCGGTCCTGGCATTGATCCGCGTGGGCGAGCAATGGTCGGTCCAAAGCGATGGCTCCTTCGACCTGACGGTGGAGCCACTGTTGAACCTGTGGGGCTTCGGTCCTCAGTCCCGCACAGAGCAAGTGCCGAGCGCCGAGGCGCTGGCCGAGGTGCGCCAGCGCGTTGGCCACGACCATCTGCGCATTGAGGGTGATCGGTTGTGCAAGGATGCGGCGGTAGAGGTCGACTTCAACAGTATCGCCGCCGGTCATGCCGTCGACCGCATCGCCGCCAGGCTCCAGGCCTTGGGCATCGACAGTTACCTGGCCGAAGCCACCGGTGAACTCAAGGCTGTCGGGCGTAAGCCTGATGGTTCGGCCTGGCGCATTGCCCTGGAAGAGCCTCGGGATGACCGGCAAGTGGCTGAGCGTATCATCGAGGTCAACGGCTACGGGGTTTCCACCTCGGGTGACTACCGTAAATATTTCGAGCAGGGCGGCCAGCGTTATTCCCACACCTTTGATGGGCGTACTGGTGCGCCGGTCCTACACAACCTGGCGTCCGTCACGGTGATTCATCCTTCGGCGATGATGGCCGATGGACTATCGACGCTGTTGCTGATTCTCGGTCCTGAACGGGGTTGGGACTATGCCGAAAAAAATCACATCGGGGTATTTTTCGTGCTGCGGGATGGGGAGCGTTTCGTCAGCCGCACCAACGACATCTTTGAACGGATGACCCGTGGAAAAAACCAATGACCACTGAAGCGGGATTACCGTGGCGAAGGAGCTTGCTCCCGCTTGAGTGCGAAGCGCTCACAAAAGGGGGCCGCTGCGCAGCCCAGCGGGAGCAAGCTCCCTCGCCACGATGATTTGGGCAAATCTTAAGTGAACGCTGACAGCGTTTTGAAAGCCTACCTGTGGCGAAATAGCGCAGGCAAAACTAGCCTACGACGCGACCAAGGGGTAATGTGCGCGGCGTTGACGCTTCTATAGACTGTGGCCGGGCGCGTGAACCGGCCTAAAATTGTTCCTTCATGCCGCCGGCCGGCATGATTTAGCCGTGGATGCCAAGCGTGGCATCGCGGCCTGTTCTGAGGAGTACGCATGGCTGTCTACAACTACGACGTGGTGGTACTGGGCTCCGGCCCGGCGGGGGAAGGCGCGGCAATGAACGCCGCCAAGGCAGGGCGCAAGGTGGCGATGGTCGACAGCCGTCGGCAGGTCGGCGGCAACTGCACCCACTTGGGTACCATCCCGTCCAAGGCCTTGCGTCACTCGGTCCGGCAGATCATGCAGTTCAACACCAACCCGATGTTCCGGGCCATCGGCGAACCGCGCTGGTTCTCCTTCCCGGACGTGCTCAAGAGCGCCGAGAAGGTCATCTCCAAGCAAGTGGCCTCGCGTACCGGCTACTACGCCCGCAACCGCGTGGACGTGTTCTTCGGCACCGGCAGCTTTGCCGATGAGCAGACGGTCGAAGTGGTCTGTGGCAACGGCGTGGTCGAGAAGCTGGTGGCCAAGCACATCATCATCGCCACCGGTTCGCGCCCGTATCGCCCGGCCGACATCGATTTCAACCATGCGCGGATCTACGATAGCGACACCATCCTGAGCCTGGGCCACACCCCGCGTAAGCTCATCGTCTACGGTGCCGGCGTGATCGGTTGCGAATATGCCTCGATCTTCAGCGGCCTGGGTGTGCTGGTGGAACTGGTGGACAACCGCGGCCAGTTGCTGAGCTTCCTGGACTCGGAAATCTCCCAGGCCCTGAGCTATCACTTCAGCAACAACAACATCACCGTGCGCCACAACGAAGACTACGACCGCGTCGAAGGCGTCGACAATGGCGTCATCCTGCATCTCAAGTCTGGCAAGAAGATCAAGGCCGACGCCTTGCTCTGGTGTAACGGCCGTACCGGCAATACCGACACCCTGGGCCTGGAAAACATCGGCGTGAAGGTCAACAGCCGTGGCCAGATCGAAGTCGACGAGAACTACCGCACCTGCGTGCCGAACATCTACGGTGCCGGTGACGTGATCGGCTGGCCGAGCCTGGCCAGTGCCGCTCACGACCAGGGTCGTTCGGCCGCCGGCAGTATTGTCGACAACGGCAGCTGGCGCTTCGTCAACGACGTGCCGACCGGCATCTACACCATTCCGGAGATCAGCTCGATCGGCAAGAACGAGCAGGAGCTGACCCAGGCCAAGGTGCCGTACGAGGTGGGCAAGGCATTCTTCAAGAGCATGGCGCGTGCGCAGATCGCCGGCGAGCCGCAAGGCATGCTGAAGATCCTGTTCCACCGCGAGACCCTGGAAGTGCTCGGCGTGCACTGCTTCGGCTACCAGGCATCGGAGATCGTGCACATCGGCCAGGCGATCATGAACCAGCCGGGCGAACTGAACACGCTGAAGTACTTCGTCAACACCACGTTCAACTACCCGACCATGGCCGAAGCCTATCGGGTAGCCGCCTACGACGGGCTCAACCGGCTTTTTTGAGCGGCTCCGGCCGGTGGCCTGAGCCGGCCGGGGAGACCGATTTCAGCAATTCTCGAGGGTGGCAGTGGCCAAACCGGGAAAGTCTGTAATCAGGCTGTCAGCGCCAAAGTCGGCGAGCCTGCGCATGAGCGCGGGCTCATTGACGGTCCACACCGACACATGCAGCCCCTGGCGCTGCGCCTTGGCCAGGCGTTCCGGCGTGCACAGGGTCCAGTTCAGCGCCAGAATCTCGCAGCCGTAGCTCTGGGCGACCTTCAACGGGTCGAGCCAGGCGTATTCGGCCACCAGTCCACGGGAAATGTCCGGGGTCAGGTCCAGGGCCGCCTTGAGCACTTCCCGGGAACTGGAAGTGATGGTGATCTTGTCCAGCAGCCCGAAACGCTGGGCCATTTCGCGGATGCCCAGCACGGTGGCGGCGGCGCGGGTGCGTGAAGCGCTCTTGACCTCCAGTTGCCAATGCTCGAAATCACATTGCTCGAACAGCTCCTCCAAGCGCGGGATCGGGCACGGCTTGATCCAGCCCGGGCCACCCTTGCGCGCATCGTAGGTCACCAGCTCTGCGGCGGAATGCTCCACCACCTTGCCGCGCCGGTCGGTGGTGCGCTTGAGGGTCGGGTCGTGGATCACCATCAACTCGCCGTCCATTGAAAGATGCAGGTCCAGCTCGCAACGGCGTACGCCGTGCTTGAGGCACTCCTGAAAACCGGTCAGGGTGTTTTCCGGCGCTTCGCCCTTGGCGCCGCGGTGGCCATAAATGAGGGTCACGGTTCTTCCTTATTGATACCTGATTCGTTCAGTTCCCGGGCCAGGCGCCGTTCTTGCGCCTGTTTCTGCAGGATGTAGCGGGCCAGCAACTGGCGCTGGGCGTCGGTCGGGCGTTCGAACTCGGTGCCCACGTCGTAGCCGTCGCCCTTGGGGTCGCAGTGCGTGACCCGCGCCCGCAGCAGCAAGCCGAGGGCCTGGGGCATCAGCACCAGCTTGATCGACAGGTGCGCGCCGACGGCGATGGGGGTGGGGTATTGGAAGTCGATGCCGCCTTCGGAAATGATCACTGGCTGCGGTTCACCGATTTCGCCGAGCACCGTCAAGGCAATGACCTGGCTGAGCAGGTCGATGCGTTTGTTCATCGCCTTGAGGTACGCCGCGATGCTGCGTTCGCGCTCGCTGATCTGACGCAGCAGGTGTTGCGACTCGAATTCGCTCAGGTGCAGTTCGCTGAGCAGATTGAACAATGGAGAAGCATCCTGCAACACTTCCTGGCCAGCAGCTTCAGGAATGGACAGGGGCCGAATTTCCAGTGCGATCGTGTCCTCGATACGGTAGTATTCGCGGCGATCTTCTTCATCTAATGTCGACATGGCGAACCCATGGTAGCGGCGGTGGTCTGAGTGTAAAGCTGGTTTGTGACCCCCGCCACAAGGACGTTCCTTTTCCCTCCGAACAAGCCCCGACATGTTCAGACCTCTCTTCGTATTTATCGGCACGCGTTATACCCGTGCAAAGCGTCGCAATCATTTTGTATCGTTCATTTCCCTGACCTCCATCATCGGTCTCGCCCTCGGCGTGGTCGTGATGATTGTCGTACTGTCGGTGATGAACGGCTTCGATCATGAGATGCGCACCCGCGTGCTGGGCATGGTGCCCCACGCGACCCTCGAAACCGGCGAAGCCATCAGCGACTGGCCGAGCCTGGCCGCCAAGGTCAAGCAGAACCCGCAGGTGCTGGCCGTGGCGCCCTTCACCCAGATGCAGGGGCTGCTGACCAACGACGGCAAGGTGTCCAAGGTCCTGCTCAACGGCATCGATCCCGGGTTGGAACGGCAGGTGTCGATCATCGACAACTTCATGAAGCAGGGCAAACTCGACGACCTGGCGCCGGGCAGCTTCGGCATCGTCATCGGCGACAAGGCCGCGGCGAAGCTCGGCGTGGCCATCGGCGACAAGCTGACGTTCGTTGCGCCGGAAGTCACCGTGACGCCGGGCGGCATGTTCCCGCGCATGAAGCGCTTTACCGTGGTCGGCATTTTCCATGTGGGTGCTGGCGAGCTCGATGGCTACCTCGGCGTGACCAATCTCCAGGATCTCGCCCGCCTGCATCGCTGGAAGCCGGATCAGGTCCAGGGCCTGCGCTTGAAGTTCGACGACCTGTTCCAGGCCCCTCGAGTGGCCTGGACCATCGCCCAGCAGCTTGGCGAAGACCGCTACTACGCCCGGGACTGGACGCGCACCCACGGCAACCTGTACCAGGCGATCCGCATGGAGAAAGCCATGATCGGCCTGCTGCTGTTGCTGATCGTCGCCGTGGCGGCGTTCAACATCATCTCCACGCTGGTGATGGTGGTGAACGACAAGAAGGGCGACATCGCCATCCTGCGTACCCTCGGTGCCACGCCGGGGCAGATCATGCGGATCTTCATGGTCCAGGGCACCGTCATCGGCGTCATCGGCACGTTCGTCGGCGCTTTGGTCGGCATGTTCGCCGCGCTGAATGTCAGCGCGGCGATCGCCGGCCTCGAAGGGCTGATCGGGCACAAGTTCCTCAACGCCGACGTGTACTTCATCGACTACCTGCCATCGCAGCTGCAGTCCGATGACGTGTTGATGGTCTGCGGCGCCGCGTTGGTCCTGAGTTTCCTCGCCACCCTGTATCCTGCCTGGCGTGCCGCGCGCACCCAGCCTGCGGAGGCGTTACGTTATGAGTGAGTCGGGCATGAGTGAAAAAGCAATCTTGAGCTGCCGCAACCTGGGCAAATCCTACGAGGAAGGCCCAGAGTCGGTGGTGGTGTTGTCGGGCCTGCAACTGGAGTTGCATCCAGGCGAGCGCGTGGCGATTGTCGGCACCTCCGGGTCGGGCAAAAGTACCTTGCTCAACCTGCTGGGCGGGCTGGATACGCCGACCGCTGGCAGTGTCTGGCTGGCCGGCGAAGAGCTTTCGGCGCTGAATGAGAAGGCCCGTGGCCTGCTGCGCAACCGGTCCCTGGGCTTTGTCTACCAGTTCCACCACCTGCTGCCCGAGTTCACCGCGCTGGAAAACGTCTGCATGCCGCTGTTGATCGGCCGCACGGCAATTCCCGAGGCTCGTCAGCGCGCCACGGCGTTGCTGGAACGGGTAGGGTTGGGGCATCGCCTGGAGCACAAGCCAGCCGAACTGTCCGGTGGCGAGCGCCAGCGCGTGGCGATTGCCCGGGCCCTGGTCAACAAGCCTGGCTTGGTGATGCTCGACGAGCCGACCGGCAACCTCGACTCCCACACCGCCCAAGGCATCCAGGACTTGATGCTGGAACTCAGCACCTCGATGCGTACGGCGTTCCTGGTGGTGACCCACGACATGAACCTGGCCCGCCAGATGGACCGCGTCCTGCATTTGCAGGAAGGTTGCCTGACCCCCATCTGACCGACCGAAACCCGGTACTTGCTGCAAGTGCCGGGTCTTTTATTTGCATACGGTGCCCAGCGAATGTTCAGACCGTTATCGATTTTCATCGGCACGCGCTATACCCGCGCCAAGCGCCGCAATCGCTTTGTTTCGTTCATCTCCATGACCTCGATGATCGGCCTCGCCCTGGGCGTGCTGGCGATGATCGTGGTGTTGTCGGTGATGAACGGCTTCCAGCGCGAAATGAGCTCGCGCATCCTCGGCATGGTGCCCCACGCCACCATCGTCGGCGTCAACCCGATCGACGACTGGCAGCCGGTGGCCGCCGCGGCGCTGAAAAATCCCGCAGTCACGGCGGCCGTGCCGTTTACCGAGATGGAAGGGATGCTGAGCCATAAGGGTTCGATGCAGCCGATCCAGATCAGCGGCATCGATCCGGCCCAGGAAGGCAAGGTGTCCATCGTTGCCCAGCATATCGTCCAAGGGCGTCTCGATGCCTTGAAACCGGGCGAGTTTGGCGTGGTGATCGGTGAGATCACGGCTCGGCGCTTTCGCCTGAACGTGGGCGATAAACTGACCCTCATCGTGCCGGAAGTCAGCACCGCGCCGGGCGGCATCACCCCGCGGATGCAGCGCTTGAATGTCGTGGGTGTGTTCAAGGTCGGCGCGGAGCTGGACGGCTCCATGGCGCTGATTCACCTGGCCGATGCCGCGCAGATGCAGCATTGGCAGCCGAACCAGGTGCAAAGCGTGCGCCTGGCGGTGAAAGACCTGTACGCGGCGCCGAAGGTCTCCGGTGACATCGCTGCCGGTCTTGGTGCGAGTTACAAGTCTGACGACTGGACCCACACCCAGGGCAGCCTGTTCAGCGCCATGAAAATGGAAAAAACCATGATTGGCCTGCTGTTGCTGATGATCGTCGCGGTGGCGGCGTTCAACATCATCGCGACCCTGATCATGGTGGTAAACGACAAGGGCGCGGACATCGCGATCCTGCGCACCATCGGCGCCACGCCGCGGCAGATCATGGCGATCTTCATGGTCCAGGGCACGGTGATCGGCGTCGTCGGCACGCTGATCGGTGGCGTGCTGGGCGTGATCGCGGCGTTGAACGTCAGTGCGCTGGTGGGTTGGCTGGAGCGGGTCAGCGGCCAGCACATCTTCAGTTCCGACGTGTACTTCGTCAGCAACTTGCCGTCGGAACTGCAGCGTGGGGACGTGGTGCTGATCTGCTCGGCCGGGTTCATCCTGAGCTTCCTCGCCACCGTGTACCCGGCGTGGCGCGCGGCGAAGATCGAACCGGCGCAGGCGTTGCGGTATTCCTGAGGCCCTGCAACAGTGGGTTTGCTGACTCACTGCAAGCCCACTGGCAAGTGACGATTGCTCTTGTGGCGAGGGAGCTTGCTCCCGCTGGAGCGCGAAGCGCTCCCAAAAAAACGGAAGTTCCGCGCATGCGTGCGCAGCATTTTGGGCTGCTGCGCAGCCCAGCGGGAGCAAGCTCCCTCGCCACAGGGACTTGATTCGGCCTTAATTACCCTTCGGCAGTTCGATAAGAAACCGCGTCCAGCCATCGGCCGATTCACAACGGATTTGCCCGCCATGGGCGCGGATGATCGAGCGGGTGATGGCCAGTCCAAGCCCCGCGTGTTCGCTGCTGCCTTCCTGGCGAGCCGGGTCGGCGCGGTAGAAACGGTCGAACAGGCGCGGCAGCAAATCCGCTGGAATTCCCTCGCCACTGTTTTCCACGCTTACGCTCACCCCTTGAGCCCCATCGACCATCCTCACCCGCACTTCGCCGTCAACCGGGGTGAAGCGCAGGGCGTTGTCCAGCAGGTTGGAAAGGGCTCGACGTAGCATGTTGCGATCACCCTGGATCAGGCTCTCGCCGTCGCGACTCAGGCGTACGTTAGCGTCTTCGGCCAGGAGCGCGAAGAAATCCAGCAACATGTCCACTTCCTCGGCCAATTGCAGCGGTTCGCGATGGAGCGCCAGCAGGCCGTGGTCGGCCTTGGCCAGGTACAGCATGTCGTTGACCAGTTGCGACATCCATTGCAGTTCTTCGAGATTGCTGTGCAACGCCTCGCGGTAATCCTCAAGGGCGCGCTCGCGGGTGAGGGTGACTTGGGTGTGGGTCAGCAGGTTCGACAGCGGTGTGCGCAATTCGTGGGCGATGTCGGCGGAGAACGCGGAGAGCCGTTGAAACGCGTCGTCGAGGCGTCCGAGCATGGCGTTGATGCTGTGGGCCAATTCCGCCAGTTCGGCGGGCATTTGCTCTTCGGGCAGCCGGGCGTTGAGGGAGCGGGCCGAGACATTGCCGGCTATGGCGCCCATGCGTCGCAACGGCCGCAAGGCGCGCCGGGCGGCCCAGGCACCGAGCAGGGCGGTGGCCAGGGCCGAGAGGCCGACGGTCAGCCAGATCAGCCGTTGCATGCGCTGCAGGAAGTGCTGGTGATGCGTGATATCCAGCAGCAAGGTCAGTTGCGGTGAATCGGTTCGGTCGGGGTACAGCGGCGCGTTCAACACTCGATAATCGTTGTCGGCATCGCTGAGGGTCGACAGGCCGGGGCGCTCCGGCAATTGCGCCGGGATCCGGATCGAGCTGTCGTACCAGCGCACCCCGTCACTACCCTTGATGCGCAACGCCAGGTCGGCCTGACGGCTCAGTTCATCTTCCAGACGGCTTTGGGTCTGCTCGGCGTTAAGGTCTTGCAGGGCCCGGCGCAGGCCGATCAACTTGCCTTCGAGCAGTTGCTGGTCCAGCTCGATGAAGTGCGCCTCGCTGCCCCGGCTGAACAAGACCCCGGCGAACAACGACACCACCGCCGTGCAGGCGGCGAACAGCAGCGCCAGGCGGCTGCTCAGCGACCACCGGCCCCTCACAGGCTGCGCTCTTCAAGCACATAGCCCATGCCCCGCACGGTGTGGATGAGCTTATTGGGGAACTCATCATCGATCTTGATGCGCAGTCGCCGGATGGCGACTTCGATGACGTTGGTATCGCTGTCGAAATTCATGTCCCAGACCTGGGAGGCGATCAGCGATTTGGGCAGCACTTCACCCTGGCGGCGCAGAAGCATTTCCAGCAACGCGAACTCCTTGGCGGTGAGGTCGATGCGCCGGCCGCTGCGTTCGACGCGGCGGCGGATCAGGTCCAGGCGCAAGTCCGCCAGTTGCAGGCTGGTTTCCTGTTGTGTCGAGTTGCCTCGACGCAACAGGCTCCGCACTCGCGCCAGCAACTCGGAAAAGGCAAAGGGCTTGACCAGATAATCATCGGCGCCCAGCTCCAGGCCGTGGACCCGGTCCTGCACCGCATCCCGCGCGGTGAGAAACAGCACCGGGGTATCCAGGCCGGCCCCACGGACCGCTTGGAGGATTTGCCAGCCATCACGGCCGGGCAGCATCACGTCGAGGATCAGCAAGGCGTATTCACCGCTCAAGGCCAGTTGCTGGCCAGTGATGCCGTCGGCCACCAGGTCGGCGTTGAACCCGGCTTCGCCGAGGCCCTGGCGCAGGTATTGGCCGGTTTTGGTTTGGTCTTCGACGATCAGCAATTTCATGGGCGGCTCGAGGCAGGTTGGGACGAGGGCGTTATACCGTGGCGGGTGGGTTCGTGGCGCAACCTGACAAAGTTGTAATCGAGCTGTAAGCCGATTGGCAGGCCTGCAACGATAGAGTTTCCCACATGCCGAACCTGCTTGGAGTATGGACATGTTGATGGGAAAACGCTTGATCCTGGCCGCTTGCGCGCTGGCCCTCAGTACGCCGTCGTGGGCATCGCCGGGGCATTATGATTTCGGCCAGCCTGCACCGGCGACCAAGGCCAGTCGCAGCATCGAGGTGGTGATGGGTGACATGACGTTCTATCCCGGAGCCCTGGATATCAAGGCCGGCGAGACCGTTCGGTTCGTGCTGGTCAACAAAGGCCAGTTGCTCCACGAATTCAACCTGGGCAACGCAGCCATGCACGCCGACCATCAACAGGAAATGCTCAAGATGCAGCAGAGCGGCCAGTTGCTGCCGACCGCGATGAAGCCAGGGATGGATCACGCCGCCATGGGCCACGACCAGGCGAGCATGCGCCACGATGATCCCAACAGCGTGCTAGTGGAGCCGGGCAAGACCGGCGAGCTGACCTGGACCTTCAGCAAGGCCACGCGCCTGGAGTTTGCGTGCAATATTCCTGGCCACTACCAGGCCGGGATGAAGGGCGACCTGACAGTCAGTCAGTAAGCACTCAAAGGCGGCGGCAAAGGCTGGTAGAATCCACTGATTCTTCAGTCAGGTTTCCGTCATGCATCCCGCAGCCGAACATTCGCCGCTGGGCAAATCCAGCGAATACATCGCCACGTACACGCCGTCACTGCTGTTCCCGATCCCGCGCACCGCGAAATGGGCGGAACTGGGCCTGACGGCCGAGACCCTGCCGTACAAGGGCGTGGATTTCTGGAACTGTTTCGAGCTGTCCTGGCTGTTGCCGTCCGGAAAGCCGGTGGTGGCCATCGGGGAATTCGCGATCCCGGCGGATTCGCCGAATATCATCGAATCCAAATCCTTCAAGCTGTACCTCAATTCGTTGAACCAGACCCCGTTCGCCGATACCGCGAGCCTGGAAGCGACGCTGCGCAAAGACCTTTCGGCGGCTGCCGGCAAGCCAGTGGGTGTACGGATCCGCAGTCTCAAGGATGTGGAAAGCGAAGGCATCGTGGCGCTGCCCGGTACGTGCATCGACGACTTGGACATCAGTGTCGATTCCTACGCGCACCCGCGCCCGGAACTGCTGCGTTGCGATGCTTCGCGCATCGTCGAGCAAAGCCTGCACAGTCATTTGCTCAAGTCCAACTGCCCGGTGACCAGCCAGCCAGACTGGGGCAGCGTGGCGGTGGAATATCGCGGCGCGGCCCTGGACCCGGCCAGCCTGCTGGCCTACATCGTCAGCTTCCGCCAGCATTCGGATTTCCATGAGCAATGCGTGGAGCGGATCTTTCTTGACCTGCAGCGGTTGCTCAAGCCGGAGAAATTGACGGTGTATGCGCGGTATGTGCGCCGTGGCGGGCTGGATATCAACCCGTATCGCAGTACTGAAGCCGTTCAACTGCCGAACCATCGCCTGGTCCGCCAATAACTTTTCTTGTGGCAGTGGGTTCTTGTGGAGGTGAGCTCTTGTGGGAGCGAGCTTGCTCGCGATGAGTCCGGCACATTCAATAGTGAGATTGGCTGACACATCGCTATCGTCGGATCGCCGCCCGGAGCAAGCTCGCTCCCACAGGGGATTGCATTTCAGGTCGTTGGAACTAAAAAGCCCTGCTAGCGTTAGCAGGGCTTTTTGGCATCCGGCATTCAGATTCCCATGTTGCCCAAGGTCAACATGATGTTGCGCAACGTGCTGGCGATACCTGGGTGGTCAACCTCAAAACGCTCTACGGCCAGGTTCACGCCGTCGACCAGGTTGTTGTCCTGAAGCTGGTTTTCCAATTGGATCTCAGCTTCGATCTGAGCCATTAGTTGATGCAGGCTTTCGCGCTCTGGTTCAGACAGCGGTGGGTTCTGGTCCAATTGCTCGCGCAGGGCATTCAGTTGGTCTTGCAATTCGCGGCGGGCAGGCATTGGCGTACTCCCTTTATTGATAGGCACACCATGGACCGCGACGCAGCGGCAAAAGTCCATGGCCTGCCTTAAGAGTAATCCACACTCACGCGCCCTGCATGATCCCGGTCAGGGCTTCTCGCCTTTAATGCGACGCAGACAGATATCGGCCAGGCAAGTCTCGAGTTCGCCCAAGTGATCGATCACTGAGTGCACCCCCAGGCTGAACAACTGCACGGTGGCCTTGGCGCGTTTGGCTTCCCGCGCCTGTTGGCTCAATGCCTGCCACTCGGCGGGCGCCAGGCCACACAAAGAGCCGCAGGAGGCCAGTCCGATGGTCCACAAACCTGCATTGAGCCCAGATTGCAACAATCGGGGTTCGCCGCTGACCAACACGCAGCCGTCCAACTGCTGGACATTCAGCGCCATCAGGGCTTGCCAGCAGGCGTGCGGAGCCGGCCATGGATAATTTGTTGCAGGAAGTTGCGGTGCTTTGATGGACGTAGGCAATGCGGCCGCGAGGCTATGACTGGTGGCCGGAGGCAATTCATCGAGCCAGGCGCAGGGGATGTTCAGATGCTGCAAGCTTTGCAGGCTTTCCAGCGCGCCGGGTGTCGGCTGGGCGTGATCCGCTGGCGCTGCCCCTGGCTGACGAATGCGCGCCCCGAAATCTACCAGGCACCCGCTCAGGCCAAACAGTACAGCGGTGAGGCTGGGGGCAGGAAGGGGCAGGGCTTCGGTGCGGGGCATGGGAACGTCCTTGAAATAACCAGCAGCCTAAAGTGCGCGGATGACAGTCCAGTGACAGTGAAGTGAAGGGCGCCAATAGCGGAAACATCCTACGGCCGGCGTGTTTTTTCGGTGCTGCCTATCCTCGCGTTCCGTCTTATACTAGCCAGCTTACCGCCTGGGCTCGGCGCCCTTGCCTGAATAATCCAAGGAGTTTTCCCCTATGCGCTGGAGCCATCGTCTAGCTCAGCTGTGTCTTTCCGCCTGCGTCCTGCTGGTTCCGTTCGCCGCCCAGGCCGCTACGGAAGACGATCCTTGGGAAAGCGTCAACCGGCCCATCTTCACCTTCAACGACACCCTTGATACCTATGCGCTCAAGCCACTGGCCCAGGGATATCAATACGTGACGCCGCAGTTCCTCGAAGACGGCATCCACAATATGTTCCGCAACATCGGTGACGTGGGCAACCTGGCCAACAACGTGCTGCAGGCCAAGCCGGCTGCTGCCGGGGTCGACACCGCCCGATTGATCTTCAACACCACCTTCGGCTTGCTGGGCTTCTTTGACGTGGGGACCCAGATGGGCCTGCAGCGCAGCGATGAAGATTTCGGCCAGACCCTCGGCTACTGGGGCGTGGGCAGTGGGCCGTATGTCATGTTGCCGCTGATGGGGCCAAGCACCCTGCGAGATGCGCCGGCCAAGCTGGTGGATAACTACACCGCCCCGTATCGCTATATCGATAACGTTTCGGTGCGTAACTCCATCTGGGGCCTGAACATCGTCGACACCCGCGCCAGCCTGTTGTCGGCCGAGAAAATGGTGAGTGGCGACAAATATGTCTTCATCCGCAACGCCTACCTGCAAAACCGTGAATTCAAGGTCAAGGATGGGCAGGTCGAAGACGACTTTTAATTTCGTCCTGTAAAACCACGAAGGCGGCCCATAAGGCCGCCTTCTGTGCTTTCGGGGCGGGTTTGATCCTTCCATTGAGTTACGCTTCGCTCGGTTCTTATAACTCTCTGTGCTTTGACAAATAAAGACGGCAAGCGGCTATCTGCATGAGCTTGAAACGCCCCGCGGATGGGAGTACCGTCTGCGCCTTAGAAGGGCACCTCTGATGTAATCGTGTGTAGGGCAATCGCCTGAAACCGGTACGACAGAGAGGCTAGAAAGCGAATCCAGTAGTGCGTGCCAGGCCAGACCGCCCAGCCCGCTACGCCAACCTAATTCTGGCGCCGTTTGCCCACATGCCAAAAACCAGTGCCACGCTGCTGATAATCGACGATGACGAAGTGGTGCGAGCCAGTCTCGCAGCCTACTTGGAAGACAGTGGTTTCAGCGTCCTGCAGGCCAGCAATGGCCAACAGGGTCTTCAGGTATTCGAGCAAGACAAGCCCGACCTGGTCATCTGCGACTTGCGCATGCCGCAGATGGGCGGACTCGAACTCATTCGCCAAGTCACCGAGATCTCCTCGCAGACGCCGGTGATCGTGGTGTCGGGCGCGGGCGTGATGAACGACGCGGTCGAGGCATTGCGCCTGGGCGCGGCGGATTACCTGATCAAGCCCCTTGAAGACCTTGCCGTGCTCGAGCATTCGGTGCGCCGGGCCTTGGACCGTTCGCGCCTGTTGGTGGAGAACCAACGCTACCGCGAGAAGCTGGAAACCGCCAACCGCGAGCTGGAAGCCAGCCTGAACCTGTTGCAGGAAGACCAGAACGCCGGGCGCCAAGTGCAGATGAACATGCTGCCGGTCAGCCCTTGGACCGTCGACGATTTCCGCTTTGCTCACCAGATCATCCCGTCGTTATACCTGTCGGGCGATTTCGTGGACTATTTTCGCGTTGACGAGCGCCGAGTGGCGTTCTACCTGGCGGATGTTTCCGGCCATGGTGCGTCTTCGGCCTTCGTGACGGTGCTGTTGAAGTTCATGACCACGCGGCTGTTGTTCGAGTCCAAGCGCAACGGCACGCTGCCAGAGTTCAAGCCTTCGGAAGTCCTTGGGCATATCAACCGAGGCCTGATCAGTTGTAAGCTGGGCAAACACGTCACAATGGTCGGTGGAGTCATCGACGAGGAGACTGGTTTGTTGACCTATAGCATCGGCGGTCACCTGCCTTTGCCTGTGTTGTATACGCCAGACAGTGTTCGTTACCTGGAAGGGCGTGGTTTGCCGGTGGGCCTGTTCAACGAGGCCACCTACGAAGACCATGTGCTTGAATTGCCGCCGACCTTCAGCCTGACGCTGATGTCTGATGGCATTTTGGACCTTTTGACAGAACCTACACTCAAAGAGAAAGAAGCGGCCTTGCCTGAACGGGTGAGTGCAGCGGGCGGCAGCCTGGAAGGCTTGCGTCAAGTGTTTGGATTAGCCACGCTCGGGGAGATGCCGGATGATATCGCCCTGTTAGTGTTGAGCAGGAACCTTTGATGAGTACCGGTAGAATCCAGTTCGCCGAGCAGGATGGCACCTTCGTCCTGAAGTTTGTCGGTGAAGTGCGCCTTACCCTGTGTTCGGCGCTGGATGCGACTATTGAGCGGATCTTCACCGCGCTGAACTTCAGCGCCATCGTGATCGACCTGACCGAAACCCGCAGCATCGACAGCACCACGTTGGGCCTGTTGGCCAAGCTGTCGATCCTGTCGCGGCAAAAGGTCGGCCTGCTGCCGACCGTCGTCACCACCCACAACGACATTACCCGTCTGCTGCAATCGATGGGCTTCGACCAGGTGTTCAACATCGTGGGCGACCCTGTGCCGTGCCCGGAATGCCTGGACGACCTGCCTGACCAGGACCAGTCCGAAGAGGAAGTGCGGATCAAGGTGCTCGAAGCCCACAAGATTCTCATGGGGCTCAACGACTCCAATCGTGAAGCGTTTCATGATCTGGTGAATGCGTTGGAGCGGCCTTGAGCCTTGGGCTTGTGTAGATCGAACTGACGCTTTCGCGAGCAAGCTCGCTCCCACAGTGTCTTGCATCGACCACACCATTTGGATCTGCCTTCAATCTCCTGTGGGAGCGAGCCTGCTCGCGATGGCATTTATCAATCCACCACATCCCCTAGGCCAAACCGCATAAAAAAGGGCGAACCCACCCAGGTTCGCCCTTTTTGCGTGCCAGTTGAATCAGCTCAAAGCTTGGCTTGCAGCAACGCCTCCAGCTTCTCCTGATCCCGGGCAAACTGACGAATGCCTTCAGCCAGTTTCTCGGTCGCCATGGCGTCCTCGTTGGACAACCAGCGGAACTGCGCTTCGTTGAGGATCAAGCGCGCTTCCCCGGCTTGCCCCGGTGCCAGCTTGCGCTCCAGCTTGCCTTCGTCGGCGGCGAGTTTTTCCAGCAGGTCCGGGCTGACGGTCAAGCGGTCGCAACCGGCCAATTGCTCGATCTGGTTGAGGTTGCGGAAGCTCGCGCCCATGACCACGGTCTTGTAGTCATTGGCCTTGTAGTAGTTGTAGATACGCGTCACCGACTGCACGCCCGGGTCATCCGCGCCGGTGTAATCGTTGCCGTTGGCTTTCTTGTACCAGTCGTAGATACGGCCCACGAACGGCGAAATCAGGAACACCCCGGCATCGGCACAGGCGGCGGCCTGGGCGAAGGAGAACAGCAGGGTCAGGTTGCACTGGATGCCTTCACGCTCCAGCTGCTCGGCCGCGCGAATGCCTTCCCAGGTGGAGGCGATCTTGATCAGCACGCGCTCGCGGCCAATACCGGCCTTTTCGTACAGGTCGATCAGACGATGCGCACGCTTCAACATGGCCTCGGTGTCGAACGACAGGCGCGCATCCACTTCAGTGGAAATACGCCCTGGAATCACTTTCAGGATTTCTTGCCCGACCGCCACGGCAAAACGGTCGCTGGCCAGGCCCACATCGCCCTTGCAGTCCGCCACGCAGGCATTCAGTTGCTCGGCATAGCCATGAATGGCCGACGCCTTGAGCAGCAGGGAAGGGTTGGTGGTGGCGTCGACGGGTTTGACGCGGGCGATGGCTTCGAAGTCGCCAGTATCGGCCACGACGGTAGTGAACTGTTTGAGTTGTTCCAGCTTGGAAGTCATGAGCGTGCTCTGTCCTATGGGTCTGTTGACATTACCCGAGGGCCGGCAGCCACTCAAGGGCGTGAAGAGGTATCGACGGGCCCCGGCGGCAACAACCTGAAAACGGCTGTTTGAAAGGCCGGGGCGGTATCGGTAGATACGATGCCAAAACCGCCCGCAGGTTCAACATCACTGCCTGACGGTCATGGCTGCTGTGCGTTCAGGAACAAGCCTGCAATGCCTTCCGGCAGATGCGCCGTCGAGATCAGGATCAGTCGCTGGCCGGCCCTGGTCATTGCCATATAGAGCTTGCGCGAGTTTTGTTCACGCTCCTGGGCCGAAAGCACTCCGGCCTGGGCCGTTTCCTTCATGAGTTTTTCCAGGCCCAGCAGAAACACGATGCTGGCTTCAAGTCCGGTAGCAGTATCCAGGCTGGAAACACGTAGGTTATCTGCGTCCACGTGTACTGACTCCATGCTGTTCAAATCCCAGACTTTGCGCGAACCGAATCGCTTGCTCAACGCCTTGAACAGGAGTTTCTTGTTGGTGTCTCGTCCATACAGAACCAGCATATTCGATAGATTGATCTGCTGGGTTTCCAGGTAGCCCTCTATTTCGTTATAGGTCTGTATGACCGCATCCTGGGGAGTCTCTGATCGGATCAACAGCGGGGCAACGCCTTCATCCATGCCGTCGAAATCAGGTTGCAGATAATCGTCCGGGTCGGTTTGGGTGAATTCGGCCAGGACAAGGCCGGCAGCCCGTAATATGGCTTGAGTGGTTCGATAGGAGTGGTGAAGTTTCTTTGTTTTACCCGCCACATCCAAGCCGACACGCTTCCAACTGAGTCGGCTTTTCAAAAAGCCCTGGTTGGGGTCGGCACATAAGAACAGGCTGCCCTCGGAGTCGGTCAAGGTGCTCTTGACCAGCTGAAACCAGGTCGGCGCAAAGAATTGAGCTTCGTCTACCAGGATGTGCTGGTATTTATCTAGCTTGTCGAGCTTCGTGAGACATAAATCCCGAGACAATGAACTCCATAAGCGAGCGCCTTGTTTGCTCAGCGCGTCATTGACTTGCCCGTAGAGCGACCACACCTGCACCCGTTCTTCCTTACGCAAGGCAAACCCTTGGCCTGCGCGCTCAGCAACCAAATAGTCATGCTCGTCGCAGATCAGTGATTCATTGATGAAGTCGAACTCATCCAGAAGTTGTTGATCGCCGGGCTTCAGGTCCGGAAAGGCTTTTCGATAATGGGCGATCTGGCTTGTAACCTTGATAGGGGATGCCATCTCTGGTTGCGGCTCAAAATGATTCACCCATTGCTGCCGTATCCAGGCCAGCGCGGTCATGATTGTCAGGTTGCGCGGTAGATCTCCCGGGCTGGCCTTCTTCAAGCGATGCTTGAGGTCTTTAACCACCGGGACATTGTGGATCAGCATCAATATCTTCTGATCGGGAAATTTCTTTGCCAGGATCAACGCCCGGTTAGCGGCGATCAATGTTTTGCCGCTACCCGCCACGCCGTTGACCAGACGCACCGAAAAATCATTCAAGGTTTGCGTTTGTTCTTCAGGCAGTTCCAGATCCAGCTTACTGGCCCACTCTTGTTGTGAGTCCAGAAAGTATCGAGTGGTCTTTGCCGAGTTATCCCGTGAGAAATGCCGGCGCGTCGTACATATCGCGGGTATTTCCGCCTCTGGAAAGTAGTGCCCCATGAGCGTGTCGCTGGCCTCATGGCTCAGTGAGTTAAGCAACTTGGGCAGTTGTTCGTGGCCATGTTCGATAAAAGTGTTTTTCGACATCAGCCGCGGGCCATCAGGCGTTGAGTAGTGCAGCCACAGCCGCTTGGTCTGGTCGGGTGTGCAGTTCCACATGACGATCAGCCTGCCGAGCCGCTGCCCGGTCGGCATCCCGTCGGGCTCGGTTGCTTCCAGGCGCGAGAGCAACTCCTTGAAAGCCTGCTGTCCGGTAGCCGCGAACAGTTGATCAGGGTCCAATGTTTCAAAAGAGAGTTCACACAGCACCATGGCCAGCCATTGATGTTGTGCGTGCTGAAGGAAAAAGTCCGGCGCCCAGGCCTCTCGAGGGAGGCACTGGCGAACGACATGGTGGTCGTCCAGCTTGCGCAACACCCGTTTGACGTGGACATGCGCGCCAGTGCTGCGTTGCCATTCAGGGATAAATAGCGTCATGGGGTGAGCACCACTTTGCGGCATCGACTGATCAGGTTCAAATAGTCATTGGCCCATTGCTGCGTGATGCTGTTGCTGCATTCAATTCCTTGGCTCAGTTCAGGCCCGATGATGATCAATTTAGTCATTGCCCGGGTGATGGATACGTTCAATCGCTCGGGCTGGAAGAAAAACTCCGCCACAGCGCCAATGAACTCCTCATCGCCACTGGCCAACGAGACGATGATCAGTTCACGTTCCTGACCCTGCATGCGCTCAACAGTGTCCGCCACAACGGTGCTGGCGATCTCGCGCCCGAAACTACGCGCCAACAGCGTTCGAATCGCCCGGCCCTGGGCTCGGTAAGGCGTGACGATGCCGATATCAGACAGGGCAAGGCCCATGGTCTGGGCGGTCTTACAGAGTTCCAGTACATGCTGGGCATCGCGATAGTTGCGGGTCTTGGCTGTTCTGTCTGTGGTGGGAATAAACACGGCGCTTGCGTCTGGATCAAATACGCAGTTCATAGGGGCCTCTGCACCAACGTAATTGAAACGCCGCTCCTTGTTAGGGCCTGCAGCCCGTAATTTGCCTTTGTAATAGTTTTTGCTCGGCCATTCGGTCAGCCATTGGTTCATCCGATAGGTTTCTTCGAGCATCACCGTATGGTCGGCAGTTTGGGAGGTGAGACGACCGAATATCGACATCGATTCGCCAGAAAGAACCGACTGGGACAACAGCACCGGCGGCAGCTGTTTCTGGTCTCCGATGAAGATAAACCGCTTACCTTTGCGCATGGCCATTAGCGCGAGGGGGAGGGTAATCTGACTGGCTTCGTCAAAGATCACCGTGTCGAATTTGAAATGCTCCAGCTGGCTGCAGGTGGCGAAGGGTGTCGCGCCAATGACATAGCCACTTCCGTCCGCTGGTAGATTTTCCCAGTCGGCAGGTGTTTTTGCCCAGTCAACGGTTTTGCTTAGATCATCCCGGCGACCACCAATCTTCACGGTTGGGATTTTTCGCTCGGCAATCTTTGCCAGGGCATTATTGATAGCCATGTGCGTATGGGAGGTGACGAACACCCGCTCGTGACGCTCTACCAGCAATTGGGCGATAAGCGCCAGGGCACGGGTCTTGCCTGTCCCTGGCGGGCCTTGAATGCAAGCAATCTGCTCGGCGGCAAAAGCCATGGCAACGGCCCGGGCCTGATGCTCGTTACACTTGTTCTTGATGGCGAACCTTTCGGCGTAATCCAGATCTGCGTCGTTGAATGTGATAACCGGCGCATCGCCGAGCAACGGGACAATGATGTTATCGGCATTGATCGAATCGGCGATATCTTCCAAGGTCTTTTCATAGCGAGGCGTCAGGTCCAACGCGTCCATGTCGGCGTAGCAAGGTCCGTCCTGATAGTTGTCCCAGACTGTATTGGCCAGTTTCTCGCTCAGTAACCAACGGCCGTCCTCTTCACGTTCAAACGTCATTCGGGCGCATAACAACCCTGTGGACGGATCGCCCAAGTGCAAGCGCAGCATGTCCCCTTCACGAAAGCGCGATTCGCTGTCATCGAGATACGCCCAAAGACAAGTAGCCTTGTCGGCTTTTTCAAGATGCGTGAAGCCTTGGGTCAGGCCCTTTTCAAGCTTCTGATGTAACGGGCGCTGCCAGGTTTGCAGGAGTTGATGAAGGTTCGCATCGCGCTCGGCATGGACGAATTCAAAAAGCTTTTCAATAAGCGGATGTTGCCCTTGCATGGGGATACTCGTCCTTGTGATCCGTGATGGCACAACAGTTTTACATACTGTTGGAGCAAGGTGCGAGTATTGTGGATCCAATCGACCCTTTTGGAGGCGAGTGCTGGGTTAAATGCAAGTTACGTATTTCCAACCAAGCGCGTTTGCGTCAACTTGCGCGTGTCAGCGCCCCTCCAGCAACTGCCCCGCCTGATCCAGCAACGCCAACGGATCCTTGGTTTTGTGAATGTCCACCGACAACAACTGCCGAAACCGCCGTGCCCCCGGAAAGCCGGTGCCCAGCCCCAACACGTGACGGGTGATGTGATGCATCGCCCCACCCGCGGCCAAGTGATCGGCGATATAAGGCCGCAACTGCGCCAGCGCCTCGGCCCGAGAGATGATCGGCGCAGTGCTGCCGAACAACTGCTGATCCACTTCGGCCAGCAGATACGGGTTGTGATAAGCCTCGCGTCCCAGCATCACGCCGTCGAAGGTCTGCAGATGCTCGTGGCAGGCTTCCAGCGTCTTGATTCCGCCGTTGAGCACAATCTCCAACTCCGGAAAATCCGCCTTCAACCGCGCGGCCACGTCATAACGCAGCGGCGGGATGTCACGGTTCTCCTTCGGCGACAGCCCCTCCAGAATCGCAATCCGCGCATGCACGGTAAAACTCGTGCAACCTGCCTCGCGTACTGTCCCGACAAACTCACACAACTGCTCGTAACTGTCCCGCCCATTGATCCCGATGCGGTGCTTGACCGTCACCGGAATCGACACCGCATCGCGCATGGCCTTTACACAATCGCCCACCAAGTCCGGATGACCCATCAGACAGGCGCCGATCATGTTGTTCTGCACCCGGTCGCTGGGGCAGCCGACGTTGAGGTTAACCTCGTCGTAGCCGTGCTCCTGGGCCATGCGGGCGCAGGCGGCGAGGTCGGTCGGGACGCTGCCGCCTAGTTGCAGGGCTAGGGGGTGTTCGGATGGGTGGTGGCGCAGGAAGCGTTCGTGGTCGCCGTTGAGCAGGGCGCCGGTGGTGACCATCTCGGTGTAGAGCAGGGCGTGCTTGGAGAGGATGCGTAGGAAGTAGCGACAGTGGGCGTCGGTCCAATCCATCATCGGCGCAACGCTGAAGCGGCGGGACAGCTCTTGGCGGGATGATGCAGTGTTTACGGGCGCTTTAGGTTTTTCTAAATTCATTGATACTGATCTTTTATACAGCGGTTTTTACCCATTTTTCCTTGTTTTTGGAAAGCGGTTGCTACATTGTAGCAACCGGTCTCGGCAATGTAGCAACTGGATATGGGCACGATCACATCACGCAAGCGCAAGGACAATTCGACGGCCTACACGGCGCAGATACGGATTAATCGGGACGGGAAGACAGTTTATCAGGAAAGCCAAACCTTCGACCGGAAGCAGGTGGCTCAGGCATGGATCAAGCGACGGGAGACGGAGCTGGCCGCGCCAGGTGCTATCGAGCGTGCGAACCGGAAGGGTGTGACGATCAAGAAGATGATCGATCAGTACCTGGACGAGTACGAGAAGGTCAGACCGCTGGGGAAGACTAAGCGAGCAACCCTGACGGCGATCAAGGAGACGTGGCTGGGCGAGGTCGATGATTCAGCGCTGAATAGCCAGAAGCTGGTGGAGTTTGCTCAATGGCGGATGAGCAAAGAGGGAGGCGGTGTCCAGGCGCAGACGGTCGGGAATGATCTATCGCACCTTGGAGCGGTCCTTTCGGTCGCTAGGCCGGCGTGGGGGTATCAGATAGATCCGCTTGCCATGACTGACGCTCGAAAGGTATTGCGTAAGCTCGGAATGGTCGCCAAGAGCAAAGAGCGTAATCGCCGGCCTACTCTTGATGAGTTGGACAAGCTGATGAAGCATTTCTTCGACATGCAGACTCGGGGTAATAACTCGATTCCTATGCCGAAAATAATCGCTTTCGCACTCTTTTCGACACGCCGGCAGGAGGAAATCACGCGGATACGCTGGGAGGATCTCGACGAATCCAGGCAGGCGGTGCTGGTTCGAGACATGAAGAATCCTGGTCAGAAGCTAGGTAACGACGTCTGGTGCCACTTGCCTGATGAGGCATGGGCGATCCTGAATTCAATGCCCAAAGTGGAGCCAGAGATTTTCCCCTTCAACGGTAAATCGGTATCAGCTTCTTTCACCAGGGCTTGCCCGTTACTGGGGATAGAAGACCTTCATTTTCATGACCTCCGGCATGAAGGGGTGAGTCGGTTGTTTGAGATGGACTGGGATATTCCGAGAGTTTCGAGTGTTTCAGGTCATAGGGACTGGAACTCTTTGCGGAGATACACCCATTTACGTGGGCGACAGGATCGATACCAAGATTGGCCTTGGATGAAGAAGGTTATGGCTTGAGGTCGCACCGATTTTTTCCGTAGACACTTGAAAAATTGGATCCAGTCCCCATCTTCCGTCAGCAGGAAAAAAATCGGAGCGTCCCCATGAAGCAGTACTACATCACCGCTATTCGCTTAGACAGTAAGAAAGAACATATTGAATCGGTAAAAATTCGAAAACATCTAACTAAGGACTATTATGTAATTGCCCGTGCGTTGGCTGCACATTTGATCGAGTCCGGTATTTCGTTCAAAACTCGCTACTTACACAATGGTGACTGGCATACCGGCGCTGAGGTCGAGGTATTTGATGGTGAGTTCCTTCGTGCGGACCCCAACTCAACGGCTCGCGATAACCTAAGAAATCTTAAGGTTTTTTAAGGCTTTATTTTGACTGCATGCAGCAAGCGCCTTCTAGAATGAAATGTCCTGCCATGCTAGAAGGCGCGTACTTTCTGCTGTAGTAACGGCTAATTCAAGCTGCTCTACCCATTAGCTGATTATGTTCCCTCATGGCTTTTTCACGCTGCCGATCAATGTAGTCCGCCAGATCCTTCAAGTGAATGCCAAGCGCAGCTTTCTGAGAGTTTGCCCCCAAACGTACGACTGGAATATCTATCTCCCCATCCAGTTGTTTTCGCTTGAACTTCTCGACCGTCAAATGCATGTAATCAGCGCATACCCGATCAAGGGGAATGACAGCTTGCCCTTCATATTGGGCCATTAGTAAGAAGAGAGTGTTCATGCCGCCTCCCTCATGAGCTCGTCTTCTTGAGCCGCATTTGCGTTGATCAGTGCCATCATCGGCCAGGGGGAGACAGAGTTCCCTACCATGAGTACCTGGTCTTTTTTGCTGAACTTCTTGCCGTCGTGGCCATGGTCAATCACGTAGTTGTCCGGGAAGCCCTGGGCTCGGTAAAGTTCCCGGGGCGTCAGCATGCGCATGCCAATGTCGACGATGACGTACGGTGTTCCTTTGATCACCACGGTAACCAGGGCTAGCCGATCCCGTGTGGTGATCGTGGCGGCCGGGTCGCGCAGGTCGTAGATGTTATCGGTGCCGTAGTACCCCATCAGGAAAGCGGCAACGCGTAGAGCGCCTTCTTCCACGTCTGGTGCGAGTGTGTACTCGAGCAGCGCGTGATGTTCTGCACCGGCACAGATAGTTGAGATCGGCTCATCCATCGCGCTGCCCACACAGTTCTTGCGCAGGGTCAGCAGGTTGGCGGTCACCAACTGCTGTTGGCTGCCCGTAGTGGTTATCGCTGTCAGTGGTTGATCTGGGTGCCGCCCCAGCGTTTCGTTGAAGCCACCATTGTGTTGTGCGATGTAGGCCACGGCGAGCGCAAAGTGCCCGCCCTTGACCTGTGCACAGATGGTCCCCAGCGGCGCATCTGCGGGCATGGTGCGCTGGGACGTTGCATTGGCGTGCTCTGTGAGGAAAGGCGCGACTTGTGGCGTCACCAGGGCGAAGCCATGCGCTCCGGTGATGGTCTTAGTTGGATCTTGCACGGACTGGCATCGTGCAATGTCGTTGCCTGAGTGGTTGACGCTTACGATGAACGGGTCGGCATGATCGACCACATAGCGGCGAGCACCTTTGCGCACGCGCTCCATGGTCTTGTCTGCCAATGGCCGGCGAACACCAGCGGCACGGCCTTCTTCTTTAGTCAGGAAGATGCTCGGGCAGGGGATAGACCAGTCGATGATGCTGGCTGCGTTGCGCCAGGCTTTTTGGCCCTTTGCGGGTGTCTTGAAATGGGTCGGCTCCGGCCAATACAGGGGCTTGCCATCGCATCGAGCGACCATGTAAAGGCGTTCACGTGTGGTAGCGGCGCCAAAATCACAGGCCTTTAGCTTTCCATGCAGAATGTCATAACCCATGTTCTTGAGAATCTGCAGGAAGCGGCGCCAGGTCTTGCCCTTACGTTTTGGATCAGGCACTAGGTATTGATCCTGAACTGGAACGCGCTCGCCTGGTGCGGCCACGCTCCCATCGCGGCGAATCACCCGACCGGTGGTTTTGCATCGCTTAGCAATCAAGGGGCCCCATTGCAGGATCTGCCAGACGTTTTCCATAGTGATGAGGTCGGGTTTGACCTGTCCGGCCCACTTGACGGTGACCCACGACAGGGAGCGGCTGGCACTGCTGCGTGGTTGACCTCCGGCGGCAAGGCTGTGATGGGTGCATTCGGGGCTTGCGTGTAGGTGTGCGACGGGGCGGCCTCGTGTCGCTTTTCGGGGACACACCTCATAGACGTCCGAGATGTAATGCTCTGCGCCTGGGTGGTTGCGCTTGTGCATGCTAATGGCTTTGGGGTTGTGGTTGATCGCGATATCGACGGCTTTGCCCGTGGCCATTTCCTGGCCCATGGTTGCGCCGCCGCCACCGGCAAACAGATCGACGCGGATTTTGCCCGTGAGGTCGAGGCCAAATTGGGTGATGACGGCAGTGCTTATTGGGGTTTGGGAAAAGGCGGTCATACCCAGCCTCCATGCGTATACCCCACCACAGGCTGCGCGAGCGGGCGTTCCTGAGCGATTAGCGTTGCTTCAGTGTGCGCTGCCCCGCGCAGCTTTTCGTGGGGTATAAGCGCCTCGGTGGTGCTGCTGGGAAGAGCAGTAATGCCTGCTGCTGCGCAGCAGAGACTATTTTTTACAGGCGCGTCGACCCTGCTAGCGCTGCGGAGCAAAGCGGCCTGGAGTTGGGTGTTGTTCTGTTCCTGCTTCATGCCGCTTTCCTCCGATGTTCTATAGCGAGTTGGTCCATCAGGCGCTGGTGGTAGGTGAGCCGGGCTTCGGTGGGTGACCACGGCCGGATGCGTTCGGGCGCGGGTTCGATGCCGACAAGGCAATCCCAGGTGGCCGGGTCGGGTGGTATCAGGTCGCGGCGTTCGGTGGCCAGGGCGATTAGGTCGGCTTGATGTACGCTTGAGGGGAGGTCAATCTCCAAGCCAAAGCGCTCACAAACGCGCCCCCATATGACGTCCTCGAAGCCACGGTAATAAGGCATCCACTCCTTGAGTGGCCGGGTCATGTCGCCCAGATAAGCCTCGGTGGCGTCGTGGAGGAGGGCGGCGAGTTTGTGCTCGGCCGGCACCAGATCTGCAACCAAGCAACTATGCTGGGCCACGCTATAGAACTCGCGGGTGTGGCCGTTGAAGCGGCACAGGTGAGCCAGCGAGTGAGCAATATCCCTTGGGTCGATCATGTCGGCGTCCGGCTCGAACAGGTCAAAGCGTTTGCCGGTATGCGTGAAGATCCAGTTCATGCTGCCTCCTTGACCAGGTCGGCGAGCAGCAGGACGTTCTGGGTGTCCTTGTGCAACTTGCGCAGGGCGTCGTAGCCGATCAGCTTCGACAGCTGCCGGTCGAACTCTTTGCGGAATCGAGTCACTTCGCGCAGTTCGGCGGTGGCTTTGGCGTGTTGCTGGTGCAGCACGCCGGCATCTTGAGGTGAGAGGCGTAGCATCGGGCTATGACGGCTCATGCTGCATCCTCCACTTTGGCCTGATCCAGCAGAGCGGCCATGCCCAGCGCTTTTTCGCGCAGGTCGAGCGCCTGCTGTGCCTGGGCCTTCGAACTCATGGCGCGGAAGGTGTCTGAGGCCAGCCTCAGTTTTTCGGCGATCTGCATAAGCGTTTGGCGCTCTTGAGGGCCGAAGGCTTGGCTTTCTCTCAGCCGCTTCGCATGGGCTGCGAGGTGCTTGTGATCGGCGCGGATGAATTGAAGGGATGCCTCCAGCTCACGAATGGTTTTTGCGTTGGCGGCGCGTTCGTCGTTCGTGCCCTCTTCGACTCCTTCGACGCGGCCGTCAATTAGCCCGCCTCGGTAGCCGGTCCAGTAGATGAGGGCCGCGCCGACTATCAGGCCGATCAATGCGCAGATTTGAATTGCAGTCATGTGGTGTGCTCCTGGTGGTGTAGGTGGCTGGTGGTGGCAGCCGTTACGGTTGGACTTCTTCGGTTGCGTCGGCCTGGGCCTTCGCGTGGACTTCGTCGGCCTTGTAGGCCTGGATGTCTATCAGTGCCGCGACGTGGCGGATGTGCGCGTACTTCGGTGCTTTGCGGCTGCTGTCCAGCGTGGTCACGGGCAGTTGAATGCGGCCGCTGGTGATTTCAGCTGCAAACGACTGCTCGTTGAGGTTGCGGAAGTACTGCACGCGCAGCTTTTCGAGGGGGATAAGCACGTCGCCGAAGGTGCGATACAGCAGCTCGACGGTGGCCGTCTCCGGTGCTGGCATCAGGCGCAGCGGGTTTTGAGGCTGGCTAGTCATGAGGCTTTGGGCTCTCCATGCGTTTGTTTCGGGCCGGGTGATTCCAGGCATTGAGGCAATGGCGTTTGGTCAGCTCGCGCAGATGCTCCGGCACCTCAAGGAGCGCGGCGTTGCGCTCCTCTCGGGTGCGTAGGGCAATGATCTGGCGGGCGTACTCCCTAGGCCACGTCACGGTTGTCTGCCGGGATGGCAGGAAGGTCGAGGCCCAGTTGCTCTGCTAGCCAGGGGATGCCGGCCTGCCGGATGCGTGTCGATTGGCTGTACTGCATGCCCAGCGTGTCGTGGTACCAGTTGCTGTCCTTGACCCGAAGGTATTCACGGTCGCGGACGGGGAACGCCGGCAGGTTGCGGTCGGTGAGCAGACCCTTCTCACGCATGAGCTTGATCAGGGTGGGGCGGGTCAGGCCAAAGTGCTTGGCGGTCTTTTCGAGATTGCGCTCCATGTCAGCCCTCCTATGCTGCGTGCGCGGCGGGTGTCGCCAGCGCAGCCAGGTGGTGGATGGATTCGCAAACCTGCTCGTACATCTCAGCGTCGGTGCCGTACACGGTGAAGCACTTGGTACGAGGGCTTTTAACGCCGATGCTCATGACTACGGTGATGCCCGAGCGTGTACGTGTGCGGTGCACGGCGAGCCGGATCGGCAGTTCAAAGCCCAGGTCCAGGTCGACAAATCCGCCTGTGGAAACCAGTCTGTAAACCTGCTCCCGCTGCTGGCTACTGAAAGCGCCGTAGTCGCGTTCAGCATGTCGTTTCGGCTGGGGTTCGCCCGTCAGGTCTGAGGGGCCGTTGACGACCTCCTCAATGAAGTCGGCGAGCTTCAGGTGTGTTTTTTTGGTGTTGGGCACGGTCAGCGTGTGACGCTCTGAGCCCAGCTCAACGGTGAAGGTGCTGTCGGTCTTGTTGCGTTCAACTTTCAGCCGAAACGCCAACACGTCGCGTCGATACAGTCGCCGAAGGGTGTGATTGAAAGTCCCGCTCAGGTTCACCTGGGCGCTGAGCAATGTCAGTGTGCGGTTGTCGATCAGGTATTTGCTCATGCTGCCCGGCCTCCATCGTTTGGATCGAAGGAAGTCGGTGCGGTACGGGCGGGTTGCTTGGGTCTAGACGGAATGAAGGTGCAGCCGTAGATGCGGGCCAGGCGCCTTACTTCGAAGATGCGGGATAGGTCGGCAACGGCCGGATGGACGTGCAGGGATGCTGTGGTGTGCATGGTTTTGCCTCGCTCTGTGGTGGAAGAGTGGGGCAAATATCAACCAATGGTTGATTTGTGTCAACAACTGTCGATTGATATTTTTCCGAGTACTATCTTATTTCTGTTGGTGATGGCATTTTAGTCTCATCCCCAAAACCGTCTAAATGGACTAAATCATTCACATGGAAAAATTCTTACCTGCGACCTTTCTGGAGTTTATTGGGGGTGGATTAGCAGTCGTTGCTGTTCTTGCAGGATTGCTGTCGTTATGTGCCAATCTAAGAACGCACCTACTACGGATTCTTGCAATAACATTTATATGTGCTTTGGCCATTTTTTCTAACCATGTTACTACTTACTTTGTAGCTATATTCGTCATTGCGACCGCTGTTACTGAACTTGAGTTCTTACAAAACCTGGCTGCGATAGTGCGAGGGAACAAAGAGTATTTCGATTATCGCAAAGAGGTTCTATCTACGGACGTTAAGCTTAGAAATATAGCTGCCGAAGTCACGCAAGCTTCTACAGTATCCGCTGCTCCTTTAGCAGATCCATGCATGCCTGATCCTGCTCAGGACGATTCTCCCGCTAAAGACGATTTGCATGCGGAGGGGGGACCAACAAAAGGTCAGGATACGACTGGTAGTGAGCAAGACGGTGCTCCTCCCGTAGCTGATGAACGTGATATTGGAAAGGTCCCCATTGATGTTCCAATTTCAGGTGAGCTTTCGAATGAAAAAGAGTCTGGTTTTGACCTCGAATCAAGCTTGTCTGCTTCAGTCAAACGAATCTATGAGCTGGAGACGAAAGCGTTAGATAGGTTGGAAAAGCTTTATGGTAAGGGTATTGAGCGAGGGGTAAAAATCGTTAGCACTAATGGTGCTTCGGTTCAGTTGGATGGGCTAATCACTAATAATGCTCAATATCCTGATGTGCTTTTTGAGTTGAAATATATACGATCTGCACAAAACTTTATTTCGTGGGCTAAACTTCTTGGTGTGCATTTAAGTAGTGTGGCAAAACGATATGAGGGGATTACAAATAAAGCGGCAGAAGTGCACTTTGTAATTATTATGGAGGATAAAATTAAATTAACTGCTAGGCAAAGAGATGTGTTGAATGCCTTGCCCATAGCTCGGACGATGATTATTCATACAGGGGAGTTAAATTCTTAAAGGGTTTATAAAGATCATTCAGGAATAAATGAGCCCACAACCTTTCCGCAAATGTGGGTTTCTTCTGTGATTTCTATAATTGGGTACTGGGGGTTTATAGGTCTAAGGAATTGTTTTCCTGCATCTTCCACTAAAATCTTAAAAGTGGCTTCATTAGTCCTTGGTAGCCTTGCAATGACACGGTCTCCAGTTTTGGTTTCAGCTTCCGGGTCTACGAAAATAATACAGCCTGTTGGATAGCTACGACCTGGGCCTGGATTAGTCATTGAGTCGCCTAATACTTTTAAAGCATATCCTTGGCTGCTAATTGAAACAGGGCATGACAGCCAGGTATCGGCATCGTAGGGTTCCAGATTTGAAACAGCCTCGCACCAAGCTCCTGCTTGAACCCAAGAAATCAGCGGTACCTTGCCAAATCGCTGGTTGATCTCGCTTACATTGTTGCCATTAAAAACTAGGTCTTGGTCTACTTGGCTTCCCCCAGTTTTCTCTTTCGGCAGGACGCCATACTCCAGCCATTCGCGACGTACCTTCAGCCATGAGCAAAGGGCGGCCACGCTGTCTACCTCGGGCATCGCTTCGCCATTCAGCCATTTGCTGATCGCTTGCGTAGTTTTAAAGACGCCATAGCTTTTCAGATTGCGATGAACATCCACACCTCGCCCCCGGCGGCGAACGCCGGAATCATCAAGTGCCTCGTGTAAGCGTTCGCTAAAAGCTGAACGAAGAGAATTTTTATCAACCATGAGTTGAGAGTCTCACAAAGGTTGCGCAATAGTCAGTTGATCTATAACATCAACCGCGAGTTGATAAATGGAGGCTGTCATGTTGGACCCCGCGGATTTTCCGAGCGCAATTGCGTTCGCGTTTGAAGCCGTAGGCGGCATCGGGGCCGCCGCGAAGGTATGCAATAGAAGCTACCAAGCATTGAACAAATGGCGTCAGGCTGCATGCCTGCCGCGTACGGATTACACAGGTGAAACCCAATACGCGGAGCTGTTGGCCACTGCTGCGAAGCAGAAAGGCAACGCGTTCCAAGCTGCTTGGCTGTTGAACGCTTCGGCTCCGCAAAAAGCTGCAGCGTAATTAGAAAAAAGGCGACCCAAAGGTCGCCCAGTTCCTCCCGACACGCACCACCACAGCGCTGTCGGGTCGCGATAAAGGTAGGCGGGCACACCACATGCAAACCACCTCCCTTTATCGCGCTTTCCCAAGGCTCGGAAGCCTTGGTGTTGCTGCCTTTTCCACCACAGATTGGGCAGCTGTTGCGCCAGGGGTGAGCAACGGATTGCTTGCCCCGGCACGGTGCCGGTGTTGATCCCGAAGATCTAGCCGGCGTCTGGGCCCTTTCAAGCCACGCGGCAAATGTATCACCACTGCATGTCGCGCGGCACTGGCAACTTATTAGGATTAATGCCATGAGCCGAATCGCTCTGAGTTGCGTCGAACGAGCACAGCGGGAAGTCCTGCCGCTCGATCTGGCGCTTTACCATGCCGCTCGGGACTACCCTGGCGGTGCCGCTGCAATTGCCGCCACCACCGGCCGAAACCCCACCACGCTGCAGCACAAGCTGTCCCCCACGCACCCTAGTCACTCGGTGAACATTCAAGAGTTCGGCGAGATCCTTGAGCTGACAAAGGACAGGCGCATTCTGGATGCGGTGCATGCCTTGGTCGGAGATACGATCTGGCATGAGCTGTCTGAGGTGTACACCACTGACATGCCCGAAACCCTGACCATCGGTCTTGCCGAGTATTTTCGGCAGGTGGCCGATCTGGCCGACACCTGGGCCAAGAGCATTGGCGATGGGGTGGTCAGTGATCACGAGTTGGCAGCGATCCGCCTGCAGGTGTTTCGAGGTATTCAGGGGCTGCTGGGCTTGTTCAATCGCGCCACGTACGTCAACCAGACAACTCGGGGTGACGGCCGTGGCTGATATAGCTGATTTTGCCAATGACTTGGTGCAGGAGCGCATTGATCAGGCGCTTGCTGCGCGCAGTGCGTTCAAGCCGGCGTTGCCTGGCCATTCGTTGTTGTTCTGTGAAAGCTGTGACGATCCGATCCCCGAGGCGCGGCGACTGGCCCAGCAGGGCTGCACGCAATGTGTGAACTGTCAGTCCATTGATGAGATGCGGGAGGCTCGTCATGCTCGATGACGTGCTGAATCAATTTGCGGACTTCGGTCTGGAGCCCGCGCAGCCACTGCTTTACGGCAAGCTGACTCGGTGCAAGACCGCCTTGGATAAGGGCAAAGAGAAAAACGGCTGGTACGTTCTCCACGAGCACCACACCGAGAAAGGCGAAACTTTGATCTTCGGTGCGTTCGGCGACTGGCGTACAGGGGAAACGCAAAAGATCAAGGTGAAGCCCGGCCGGATGACGCCTGAAGAGCGTGAAGTCATGCGCGCCCGTCAGGAGGAGGCCAAGCGCAAGGCCGCCGAGAAGGCTGCCAACGCTGCCCGTCGAGCGGCTAACCGTGCTGCTGGTTTATTCAAGCGGATGCCCGAGAAGGGCCGTAGCGCCTATCTGGATCGAAAGCAGATCGTAGGCCTAGGCGTTCGTTATGCCCCGCGCTCCGGCGCGGTTTTGGTGCCCATGCAAAACGCTCGGGACCAGATCGTCGGGTTACAAGTGATATTCCCCGAGAAGCAAGAGGACACTGGCCGCGACAAGTCTTACTGGCCCTATGGGATGGCGAAGGAGGGTGCTTTCCATCTCATTGGTCCGCACCCTGAACCGGGCGAGCCAGTGTTGGTGTGTGAGGGCTACGCCACCGGTGCAAGCCTGCACATGGCGACCTCGTTGACGGTCGCCATTGCCTTTGATGCGGGCAACCTGATGATGGTCGCCAAGGCGATGCGCGAGCGGTTCCCGGGGCGTCCACTAATCATCTGCCGGGATGATGACTGGAAAACCAAGCGCCCAAATGGCGAGCCCTGGAACCCAGGTGAAGAAAAGGCCAACAACGCGGCCACGGTTGTTGGCGGCCAGGTAGTTGCCCCGATCTTTTCGGGTGAACGAGAGAACAAGTGGACCGACTTCAACGACCTGCACTGTGCTGAAGGATTGGAGGCGGTGCGCCGCCAAGTTCTGGCGGTGGTCAAGCCACCTGCAGCGGGTGGCTGGAAAGACCTGTTGGCCCGCACAGAAAACGGCATGTTGATCGCGCACATGCAAAACGTCGAGCTGATCCTGGGCAACGACGAACGCTGGGCCGGTGTGATTGGCTTCAGTGCGTTCAGCTCCAAGATCGTCAAGCTGCGTGCTGCCCCGTATGGCGGCGGTGTCGGCGATTGGGCTGACATTGATGACATGCTGGTCATGAAGTGGCTCGCGCAACAATACAACCTGCGGGTCAAGGCGAGCAGCGTTATCGAGGCTGTCAGTGTTGTTGCCCATGACCATGCCTTTCACCCTGTACGCGATTACCTCAATGGCCTGGAGTGGGATCGGGTACCTCGGCTCGACACTTGGTTGACAGACATCATGGGTGTGGCCCCGACGGATTACAGCTCCAAGGTCGGTAAGCGCTGGATGGTGTCGGCGGTCGGCCGTGTGATGCAGCCGGGCTGCAAGGCTGACTCAGTGATGATCCTCGAAGGCGCACAGGGCGCCGGTAAATCCACGGCCATGTCGGTGCTGGGTGGTGCCTGGTTTATGGATACCCCCTTCGCCTTGGGCGACAAGGATGGGTTTCAGGCGATTCGCGGCAAGTGGATCGTTGAGCTGGGTGAGCTGGACAGTTTCAACAAGGCCGAGTCCACCAAGGCGAAGCAGTTCTTCTCGGCCTCGACGGACACTTACCGCGAGAGCTATGGCCGCAGAACGATGGACGTGCCACGCCAGTGTGTTTTCGTGGGTACGACGAACCAGGATGAATACCTGAAGGATGCCACGGGAAACCGGCGGTATTGGCCGGTGGCTTGTACCAAGGTGGATCTGGACCAGTTGCGCGAGATCCGTGACGAGCTGTGGGCCGAGGCGATGTTTTGCTATCAGTCTGGCGATATCTGGTGGGTTAACCGGGAGGAGGCGCCGCTGTTCGCCGAGGCGCAGGAAGAGCGCTTCGTGGTGGATGAGTGGGAAGGCCCGATCCTGGCCTGGCTCGAAGAGTCCCAGCTTGGCGAGACTGCAACCGGCACCGACATTCTGCTGGGGGCTTTGAAGCTGGACTTCGGTCACTGGGGCAAACCAGAACAGATGCGGGTCGGTGCGATCATGCACCGGTTGGGTTGGCGCAAGGTCCGGCTACCCGCGTTGCCTAAGAGTGGCGTCCGGCCATGGGGATACAAGAAGCCACAAGATTGGGGCAGGGCATCGAACCTGAAAGTGCAGCCGGTCGAGGAGCCATGTTTCGATGATTAAGGAGATCGATGCGCGGCTGCGTAAATGGGCCGAGGATCTGCATTGCGGCCTGAGTGCCGGCGGGCTCGCCGGTGGGAACATGGTTGCCATGATGATGGAGAGCAATGGGCAATTGATTCGAGGCCGGCGGGCGTTCCGTGCGCCGCTGGAAGGTTCGCTTGATATCGAGCTGATCGTGACCAAACATCTCGATCCTCTGCATGTGCAAATCGTGCGAGAGCACTACTGCAACCAGGACAGCGACATGCGCTTGAAGTATGCCCACTGCGGCTGCGGGCGCGACACCTACTACCAGCGTCTGCATGACGCGCACTTGTGCATCTATTGGCTGCTGATGGGAGTTGCTGCTTGACCCCGTTTGCGTCCGAGGCTGTCCTACCGGCTCGCCTTGTCCCACTGCTGTTCGATGCAGTTGGACAAGCGCGGGCCGCGCTGTTGTTGAGCTGTCCTACTGTCCAACCTTCCAGCACGTCCCGCCCATGTGTGAGCGTAGCGGGAGCGCATACGCGCCCATGGCGCGCACGCGTGCTCTTAGCTTTTTCTCTTTACGGGAGAGAAGAGAAAATAAAGTAGGACAGTGGGGCAGGCCCCGATTCTAGGCGCCTGTAGCTGTCCTACTTCGATCAGAGATAGTGGGACAGGAAGGACAGCGCCCCAGGCGCTGGAAGCCGAAATAAAGATATTCGCCGACATTGCCTAGGCGTTCACCAGACATTCACCGGGTGGCATTAAAACGGGCTTGCTGCCACCGGAATCGACCTGTAAAAAGTACTCATCTTCGATAGGTGCGACCGCATAAAGCGGCAGGCACCACACACCTAACCCGGCCCTTGCGCCGGGTTTTTGCGTTTAAGGGGCGGGGCAATGACGAGCGAGCAGCAAGCACTGGCAGAAATGCCGATCTGGTTAGTAATTCTTCTGGCCCTGGTCGGCGGCGTATCGGGGGAGATGTGGCGGGCCGACAAGGATGGGGCGCGGGGCTGGGCGCTGTTGAGGCGCCTGGCACTGCGGTCCGGTGCCTGCGTTGTCTGCGGGGTGTCGGCGATGATGCTGATGATCGCCGCCGGCATGTCGCTCTGGACAGCGGGCAGTCTGGGCAGCATCACCGCGATGGCCGGCGCCGATGTCGCCATCGGCCTTTACGAACGCTGGGCCGCCAAGCGGCTGGGTGTAGCAGAGGCACCGCCGGCCGGTGGCGGGCAGGGATGATTTTGACGCCGGGGACCCTGCCGTTTTCCCTGGGGTACGGGGTCGCAAACCCGCGGGAAAGCGTTAGTGGAAGGGTTGCCAGCTTACTGAAATTCAACCCATTGAAATTGAAAGGTCTGCATTGAAAAGCCGTTGAAAGGAGGGCTCATGACAGAACCACAGTACCTGTCGAAGAGCGCCTTCGCGGCCCGGATCGGCAGGGCACCGAGTTACATCACCTGGTTGAAAAACAACAACCGGCTGGTGCTCAGTGCCGACGGCAAACAAGTTGATGTTCAGGCCAGTGAAGCGTTGATTCGCGACACTGCCGACCCGAGCAAAGCCGCCGTCGCCGAGCGTCACCAGCAGGACCGGATTCAGCGTGATGTGTACGGCCAGCTTTCAACCTCGGTTGAGCCGACTTGCACGGCTGCGCCGCCGCCCGCGAACACCCCTGCGGGGCAGCTCCCCGACTTCCAGAAAGCCCGCGCTCTGCGCGAGCACAACCTGGCCCAGCTCGCGGAAATCGAGCTGCACAAAGCCAAGGGGTCGCTGGTCGCATTACCCGCTGTGAAATTGGGTGCCTACAACGCTGGCCGCCTCCTGCGCGATCAGCTGTTCGGCATGCCGCCACAGTTGGCGCCAGAGCTGGCGGTGATGACCGACCCCTGGGAAATCGAAAAGCACCTGACGGCGGCGTTGCGCCGCACGCTGGAGGACGCGGAGCGCCTGTCCTCGGCGGACCTTGAACACGCCCTGAACACGAGTTGAGCCTATGCCCACGGAAATTCCTGACGGTGCAGAGGTGTACCGCGAGGCGTATTTCCGTGGGCTGCGTCCCGACCCGGATGTCTGGATCGATGTATGGGCCGACGAATACATGCGCATCCCGCGTGACACCGGCGCCGCCGAGCCCGGCCAGTACCGCACGTCGCGTACACCGTATGCCCGCGAACCCATGCGTTGTTTGTCACCGGCGCACCCCTGCAAACGCGTGGTGACCATGGTCGCCTCGCAGTTGATGAAAACCCAGATCGCCTTGAACTGGATCGGCGGCCTTATCCACATGGCTCCGTCGAACATCCTGACGTTGCTGCCGAGTCTGGGCTTGGCGAAGCGGGTCTCTTCGCGGATTGGCAAGACCATTAAGGCCACGCCGGTCCTGCGCGAACGGGTGGCCTCCAGCCGCTCGCGAGACTCGCGCAACACCATGGACACCAAGGAGTTCGAAGGCGGGTCGCTGTACGTCACCACAGCCGGCTCGGCGGCCAACCTTTCGGAGCTGTCGGCGCGCTACGTCTACGGCGACGAGATTGACCGTTGGGAAGTGGACATCGGCGAGGAGGGCGACCCCATCGAGCTGGCGGAAACGCGGGGCAGTACGTTCGGTCGCAATGCGAAGTTCTACTTCTCCAGTTCCCCAACCATCAAGGGCGCCTCGCGGATCTCCGACTTGTTCGAGGGCAGTGACCAGCGGCACTACTACGTGCCGTGCCCGACCTGCGGCCACATGCAGACCCTGGAATGGGAACGCCTGCACTACTCGCGGGATTTTAGCGTGGTGCACTATCAGTGCGCAGGCCCTGATTGTGACGTGCTGATCGAGGAATACCACAAGGCCGAGATGCTCGCCAAAGGCGAATGGCGCGCCCATGCCGAGGGGGACGGTGAGACGGTGGGGTTTACCCTCAACGCCTTGTATTCACCGCTCGGCTGGATGGACTGGAAGTCCCTCGCCAAGCAGTTCGAAAAGGCCAAGAAAGCCCAGGCCAAGGGCGACCTTGAACCGATGCAGGTGTTCTACAACACCCGTTTGGCGAAGGTCTGGGACAGCGCCCAGGAGCAAACCAAGGCCGATACCCTGAAGCACCGGGCACGCCTGGAGAACTTCACCCTCGGCTCGATGCCGGCCGGTGTGCTCATGATCACCGGCGCCGTTGACGTCCAGGCCAACCGCCTGGAGTTCATGGCGATGGGCTGGGGCGTCGGCATGGAGCGCTGGGTCATTGACTACCAGATCGTTGCGGGCGACCCGGCAGATGATCGCACCTGGGCGGCGCTGGACGAGTTGCTCAAGGCCAAGTACCGGCATCCGTGTGGTGTCGGCCTGGGCATTCTGGCAACGGCTGTCGACTCCGGCGGCCATCACACCGACGAGGTTTATCAGTTCTGCCGCGCACGACGCTGGAGAAACGTGTTCGCCATCAAGGGCGCGAGCAAGCCCGGCAAGCCGGTAATTGCCCAGCGGCCATCCATGGTGGACGTGACCTGGAAAGGCCAGACAGAACGCAACGGCGCCGAACTGTGGTTTGTCGGTACCGACACGGCGAAAGACTGGATCTACAACCGCTATCCATTCGAGTCAGGCCCGGGCGCGTTGCACTTTGCCAGTGACCTGCCGGACGACTTCTTCGCGCAGTGCGTAGCTGAACGTAAGGTCGCCCGGTATGTGCGGGGCCACAAGCGCATCGAATGGGTCAAGGGCAAGGCCGAGCGCAACGAAGCCCTCGACCTGATGGTGTACTGCCTCGCCATGGCGCATTACCTGGGTATCAACCGCTACAAGGAGCATGACTGGGAGCGGGTCCGTCAGGCCCTGGCGCAATCTGGGTTGTTCGATGACGCGCTGGGCATCAAGCCCGTGCAGGGCGAACGAGTCACTCAGCCGGTTCCGGCGGCCTTGCCACAGCCGACACCACAATCCGTCGCCCAAACGGCTCAACCACGACCCGCTGCACCACCCCCTCAACGCCGCAGTTCCACCAGCGGCTATCTGAAGAGACGCTGATATGTCCTTTACACAGAAGCACCTCGACGTAATTGAGGCGGCCATCGCACGCGGTGAGAAAGTCGTGCGCTACACCGACCGAACCGTGGAGTACCGAACCGTCGACGAGCTGATCAAGGCCCGCGACGAGATCCGCACCTCTCTGGTCAACGCGGCCGGGCCGCGCTCCCGCGTAGTCCGGCTTTATCACGGAGGCAAAGGAGTCTGATGGCCCGACACTATCCGACGCTCAGCCGTAGCGGATTCTTGTTGCCGTCGAACATCAAGGCCAGTTACGAAGGCGCCGGAGAGGGTCGCCGTTCCACTGGCTGGGATGCGCCCGACAACGGAATCAACAGCATCAACACACCGGCACTGCGCAACCTGCGCGGCCGGTCACGGGCGGCGGTGCGCAACGACCCGTATGCCTTTAACGTCATCGACAAACGCGTCAGTAACTTGATCGGCACGGGCATCACACCCAGGCCGAACACCGAAGATAACGCGCTTCGCAAGCTGCTGCAGCTGCTATGGGATGACTGGGTGGACGAGTCGGACGTCGATGAGCACACCGACTTCTATGGGCAGCAGGCGCTGGTCGCTCGCACCGTCGAGACTTCCGGCGAATGCTTTGTCCGCTTACGACCCCGCCGCCTGGACGAGGGGCTGGCGGTGCCGCTCCAGGTGCAGATCCTCGCGCCGGAGTTTGTGCCCCACGACAAATTCGAGACCACGCGCACCGGCAACGCCATTCGTGCTGGCATCGAGTTCAATCCGGAGGGCAAGCGGGTGGCCTACTGGATGTACCTGTCGCACCCCCGCGACGGCGTATCGCTGAACGCTGGTTACAACCAGCTGGTACGGGTGCCGGCATCGCAGGTGCTGCACATCTTCGAACCGGTGGAGCCGGGGCAATTGCGCGGTGTACCGCGCCTGTCTCCCGTACTCAAGCGCCTGCGTAGCCTGGATAACTATGACGACGCAGTGCTGTTCCGGCAGGAAGTAGCAAACCTCTTTGCCGGATTCATCAGCCGCCCGGCGCCGGAGTCTGGCCCCGTGCCAAGGGATCCTGTCACCGGTGAGCCGCTGAGCTTTGACCGTGACGGATTCACGCCCATGGTCGCGCTGGAGCCCGGCACCATGCAGGAGCTGGGGCCGGGTGAGGAGGTTGAGTTCTCCAAGCCACCGGACGCAGGCAACAACTACCCCGACTTCATGCGTCAACAACTGATGGCCGCAGCTGCGGGCACCGGCACGCCATACGAGATCCTCACTGGTGACATGCGTGAAGTGAATGACCGGGCGTTGCGCGTCGTGTTGAACGAGTTCCGGCGCCGCCTGGAACAGCTTCAGTTTGGCGTTTATGTGCACCAGCTCTGCCGCCCGATCCGTGCCGCCTGGATGGACATGGCGGTCCTGTCCGGCGCCTTGGTGCTGGACGACTACGCCAAACGGCGCCGCGAATACCTGCGCACACGCTGGGTGCCGCAAGGCTGGGCCTACATCCAGCCCGTCCAGGATGTGCAGGCCCGCCGTATGGAAGTACAAGCCGGCTTCGCCTCACGCAGCGAAATGGTCACCCGCACCGGTTACGACGCCGAAACCGTCGACGCGGAAAACGCAGCCGACAACGCTAGAGCCCAGGCGCTGGGCCTCAACTACAACACGCACGAAGCCGTCGAGGTTACTGACGACAAGGAGCAATCATGAGCAAACCAGCGCTTCCGCGCATTTACAACAGAGCCGGCCAGCGGGTGAACGTCCAGGACAAGACCTGGTACGCCATGCAGGATAGCGGCGAAGCCGAGGAGCGGATTATCGAGGTGTTCGTCTACGGCGAGATCGGTACCTGGGGCATCACGGCAAATCAGTTCGTGCAGGATCTGCGCGCCATGGACGACGGCGTTTCGCCGGTTATCGCCGCATTCAACAGCATTGGCGGCGATTTGTTCGATGGTCTGGCGATGCACAACGCGTTGTCCCGCTTGGGCGAGCGTTGCACCGGCCGTGTCGATGCCCTGGCGGCCAGCGCGGCCAGTGTCGCGGTCTGCGGTGCGCACCGCGTGGTCATTGCCTCCAACGCCATGCTGATGATCCACAACCCATGGACCTATGCGGCAGGGGACGCTGAAGACTTCCGCAAGGTGGCCGACGTCCTAGATCAAACCATGGAGGCGATCATCGCGGCCTACAAGGCCAAGGCGCCGGACATCGACGAAGCCGAGCTTCGGCGTCTGGTGGCGGCGGAAACCTGGCTGACTGCCAACGAAGCGGTGGCCCTGGGGCTGGCCGATGAGGTGGGCGATGGGGTGAAGGTCAAGGCGTGTTTGGGGCAGGGCGCCGTGCTGCAGCGTTACCAGCATGCCCCGGCTGAATTGCTTGCCCAACTGGACGAGCCACCTGAGCCGGATATCGAGCTGGAGCCTGAACCTACTGATCTGCCCCAGGAGCCTCCTGTGGCGAACTCGGCCAAGCTGGCCTTGATGATCACCCAGCGTTGTACGGCGGACGGCATCAGCAACCTGATTGAGCCGTTGATCAACTCGACCAAGCTGGAAAGCGAGGCCATCGTCCTGGCTGGCGTGGCCCGTGCCAAAGCCGTAAACGATCTGTGCGTTGCCGCACGACTGCCTGAGTTCAGCGCCGAGTATGTCGCGGCCGGTCTGGATGCCGCCTCGGTTCGAGCGCGGCTGTTCGACAAGTTGGTGGGCAGCGGCAAAGGCTTCGAGATCGACAACAGTCTCCCGCTCGGTGAGGACGAGCCACCGAAAATCAAAGCACAGCTGCCTAATCCCAGCAGCATCTGGTCTGCCCGCCGGCAGGCCGCCCGCAAAGGAGCATGATCATGAGCAATATCCATCGCGAACCGGTTCACGCCGGTGAGTTTCTGCTGTCTGAAGGTGCGGGAAAGATCTCTCGCGAAGCAATCAACGTCGTGGCGGGGCCCGCTCTGATTGCGGGACAGGTGCTGGGGATCGTGACCGCTACGGGCGAGTTCGCACCTTACAACCCCGTTGCAGAAGACGGCAGCGAGAACGCGGTATGCATCCTCTACGCCTCGCTTGGCGAGTCCGACGTCAGTCGTCGCGGCCGCGCTGTGGTGCGCCTGGCCGAGGTCAGCGAAAGCCTGCTGACGGGGTTGGACCTGGCTGCTGAAAAGGACCTGGCTGCGCACTTCATCATCGTTCGTTAACGCTCACAGCTCTTTCTTTCCGATCCCGCCATGAGCGGGCTTTTTACTTTCTGGAGTACGCACATGGCTGACATCGCCATTTTTGAAGATGATGCTTTTGGAGTGGCCGCTTTGACCGCTGCCATCAACGAGCAAGAGTTTGTCCCGGGTCGTCTTGCCAGCCTCGGTCTGTTTGAGGAGGAAGGTGTGACAACCCTGACCGTTCAAATCGAGAAGGACGGTGACAAGCTGGCCCTGGTGCCAGCGGGTGAACGTGGTACCTCTGGCCTGGTTGTCAACGGCAGCAAGCGCGTGCTGTTGCCCTTCAACACCATCCACTTGCCTGAACGTTTCACCATCAAGGCTGACGAAATTCAAGGCATTCGCGCCTTCGGTACCCAGACCGAGCTGCAGGCGGTGCAGGACGTCGTCAACAAGCGTCTGGACAAGGCACGACGACAGTTGGACGCCACCCACGAGTTCCATCGAATGGGGGCTTTGAATGGCAAGGTGCTCGATGCCGACGGCACGACGGTATTGTTGGATATCTATGATCGATTCGGTGTCCAGCGACAGACCCTGCCGATGGGGCTTAACGACCCTGAAACCAACGTGCAGGTGCAGTGTGTGGAAGCGCTGGACATGCAAGAGGACGCGCTGGGTAACGTAACCACTACATCCTCGCGAGCGTTCTGCGGCAAGACTTTCTGGAAAAAGCTGATCGCCCATCAGTCTGTAGTTAAAACCTATGAGGGCAGTCAACAGGCAGCGGCCTTGCGGGGCGATGGCCGTGAAGCTTTCGAGTTCGGTGGGATTTCCTGGGAGCGCTATCGGGGCAAGGTCGGTGGCATCGCCTTCATCCCAGATGACGAAGCTCGCCTGGTGCCGGAGGGTGTTTCGGAGATGTTTCTGTCAGCCTATGCGCCGGCCGATTACATGGAGACTGTCAACACCCAGGGGCTGCCGTACTACAGCAAGCTGGAGCCGCTTCCGTTCGGCAAGGGGATTGCGGGCGAGGCGCAATCCAACCCGCTGCACATCTGCACTCGGCCACGCGCCGTTATTCACCTGACGCTCTAATCATGAGCTTTCGTGAGCTGATCAGCGATCTGGATAATACGGTATTCGATGTCCTTGGCGACCCGGTGCTGATCGAAGGCCGACCAGTCCTGGGTATGTTCTCCGCTCCTTGGTTGCAACCCAAACTTGGCCGGATTAACACCGGCCTTCGCGAGCCGCACCTGGTCATCCGCGTGGCAGACGCCAAGGGCATCAGTGAGCGGCAGGCGGTCGTGGTCGACCTGCCGGTGCATGACGGCGGTGGTAATTACATCATCGTCAGGCCGGAGCCAGGAGGCGATGGCTTGGTGACTCTGGTGCTGAGGAAATCCCCATGAGCGTCGGCAGCTACGTCAAGCAGTCAGCCAGCAGCGGCATGATCACGCTGCAGGCTGATCGGTCGGATCTGAAAGCGTTTGCTGACTTCGCTGCGCTGGTGCCCAAGGCTTCCTTAGCTGCACAGCGCCGGGCCATCAATAAAACGTTGCGGTGGCTGCGAACTCACATTGCCCGCACCGTCAGCCGGCAGGAGCGCATCGCGGTGTCTGCTGTCCGGCAGCGCCTGCGGGCCTACCCGCTGTCCGGCAACGGGCAAGGCAAGCTGTGGTTCGGCATCAATGCGATTGAGGCCAGCCGTGCGGGTCGACCACGCCAATCACGGTCAGGTGTTTCGGTAGCGGGCCGTCGATATGAAGGAGCGTTTTTCAAGAAGGTCTACGGCAGCCGGCCCGATATCTGGATTCGAACCGCGAGCAAGCACTTCAAGGCCAGCGACTACCCCGACAGTGAGGTGTCTGGCGGTGGCGGGGCAAGCTCAGGCTGGATCTCGGAGAACGACAGTCGCTTTCCACTCGCCAAGGCCAAGATATCCCTGGAAGACGTCCGGCCGCACTTCGAGTCATGGACCAAGCGGGCGCATCAACGCTTGCTTGAGATCCTGGAGCAGGAGCTGAACTTTGAACTGCAGAAGTATCTGCGAGGATCTGCCCGTGTCTGACTTCAATCTTGAGCTTTTGTATCAGGCCGTTGAGGCTCGTATCGACCAAGCTATCCCAGGATTGGCCTGCGTGCGGACCATGCCCTATATGGCCGATCACATCGACTTGCCTGCTGCGGTGATTGAGTTGGTCGAGCTGGAGCCCGGCCGAGATCCCGGTACAGGGGAGACGGCGCTGGTTGCGCGCTTGGAGGTGCGCTTTATCGTTGGCGGTGAGGATGTCGAGTGCCAGCAGAAAGCGGCATTCGCCGCCGCACAAATGGCCGTGCTGTTGCGTATCCAGACATGGGGGCTGGAGGTCGAGCCCGCCGAGTTTGTTCGGGCAGCCCAAGACTGGACTCGCCCCGAATTGGACGGCTATGCGGTCTGGGTCGTTGAATGGACCCAGGCTATTTACCTGGGTGTAGAAGAGTGGCCGTGGCCGAATCAGCCACCGGGTACCTTGCTCTGGGGCTTCAGCCCTGACACGGGGCCTGGCAGCGAAGGAAGCTATCAGCCACCGGAGGAAATGGCATGAGCTACGCCAGTGCGCAGCATGACCGCATGCTGGCCGGCCTGGTTAAGGATTGTTATGTGGTCGCGCTGGACCTGACCGCTTCGCCGCCCGCATGTCGGGTGTCGGATGGGGACTGGGTCAGTGCTTGGGTGCGTTGGCACAGCATCGCCGCCGGCAAAGCCCGTCATTGGCGAGCGCCCAGCATGGGCGAGCAGGGAACTCTGGTAAGTGCCAGCGGCGATGTGGCGCAGGGCACATTTATCCCCGGTTTGTATGGGGATGCCGGGGCACCGCCGGACAACCGAGACCATGTCGAGGTGTGGCGTTTCGATGATGGTGGCTCGCTGGTCTATGACTGGCAGGCCAGCACCTACACCATCACCGTGCCAAGCGGTACCGTGACCATCAAGGTCGGCGGAACCGAAGTGGTCGTAACGGACAGCGAGATCAACGCCACGGCAGGCGATATCACCTTGACCGGCAATGTGCAGATCAACGGCCCGTTACGGGTCACGGGCGACATCAACGGCGGCGGCAAAATCATCGATACCACTGGCAACACGCCGAACCACAAACACTGACTCAGACATTTATCCACAGCCCGCCACGTGCGGGCTTTCGCATTTCTGGAGCTACCCAAATGAGCAAAACGCGAACAGACACCGAGCGGCCAACTGCCGTCGCGGCGTTGCCTGAGCCAGTCCAAACAGAGTCGCCGGCGCCCATCGGACCGGCGCGAGTGTTCCGCGACACCCGGTACACCTCACGCACGCTGATCATGCCAGACGGCAGCACCTTGCCGGTCATTGCCGGCCAGGTTACAGCCGGCGGCGATGATCAGTACGCCTTCCTCAAGGCACACCCGGATATGCAACAGCTGGCGGAGTGATCACATGATCGGAGTGGACCGTCGCACGGGGCAGCCGCTGTCCGGCCAGGCGCATTTGCGGCAGTCCATTGAGGACATTCTGAGCACGCCTGTCGGTAGCCGCCGCATGCGGCCAGAGTACGGCAGCCAGATGCGTCGCTATGTCGATCTGCCAGTTAACGAGGGCTGGAAAAGCGCGGTACAGGCCGAGGTCGCTCGTGCCCTAGGGCGTTGGGAGCCCCGTTTAAAGCTTGAGCGTGTCCGGGTCGTTGCGGTGGTGGATGGACAAATCACCCTGCAACTGACGGGCTCATATATTGGCGATGGCGTGGTGCTGGAGGTGAACGCATGAGCACTATCGACCTTTCGGCGTTGCCGGCGCCGCAGGTGTTGGAAAGCCTGGATTTTGAGGAACTGTACCAAGAAGAGTTGGCGGCGTTTCGCGAATACATGGGCGATAACTGGACGGCACATCTTGAAAGCGATCCGGTGACGAAGCTGCTGGAACTGGGTGCTTATCGACGCATGCAGAACCGGGCGCGGGTCAACGATGCCGGTAAAGCCTTGCTGCTGGCTTTTGCAAAACGGGCCGACCTTGATCATCTGGCAGGCAACGTAGGGCTCAGACGCTTGGTTGTTCAAGCCGAGGATCTTTCCGCCGTTCCGCCCGTGTCGGCGGTGATGGAGGAGGACGACGCCCTGCGCGAGCGGATCCAACTGGTATACGAAGGGCTTACCACTGCCGGCCCCCGAAACAGTTACATCTTACACGCACGGAACGCCTCGGGCCTGGTGGCAGATGCCACGGCCGAAAGCCCGGCGCCTGCTGAGGTGGTGGTCACTGTATTGTCGCTTGACGGCGATGGCACGGCCAGCCCCGAGCTATTGGCCGAGGTCGAAACCTACCTTAGCGATGATGACCGGCGGCCGGTTGCTGACCGGCTGACGGTGCAGGGCGCCGAGATCCTGGCTTATCGAATCGATGCCGTGGTGTACATGGCCGGTAATGGCCCGGAAAACGAGGCAGCGCTGGCGGAGTGCAAGGCGCGCTTGCAAGCCTGGATCAATCCACGACGCCGCTTAGGCGTTGAGGTGGCCCGGTCGGCGATTGATGCGCAGGTCCACGTCAGTGGGGTGGCCCGCGTGGAGATCCCCGGATGGAAGGACATCAAGCCAACCAAGGCCCAAGCGGCGTGGTGCTCGGGCTTTACCATCACGCGGGGTGGCTGATGAAAAGCTTGCTTCCCCTCAACAGTACTCAGTTCGAACGAGCCATTGAGGTGGCTACTTACGAAGTGACAGAGGTGCCGCTTAAGACGCTTTACAACCCGGACACCTGCCCGGCGCACCTGCTTTACCAATTGGCTTGGGCCTGGTCCGTGGACCGTTGGGACGAGGCGTGGCCCGAAGAGGTCAAGCGCTCGGTGATCCGCTCTTCGTTCTACGTCCATGCCCATAAGGGCACCATCGGCGCTTTGCGCCGGGTGGTGGAGCCGTTCGGCTACCTCATTGAAGTAGTGGAATGGTTCAAGACTCAACCTATGGGTGTGCCTGGAACGTTCGCCTTGAAGATCGGTGTTTCCGATGAGGGCATCAGCGAAGAGACCTATCAGGAACTGACGTGGCTGATCGATGACGCCAGGCCAGTCAGTCGCCACATGACCGGGTTGGCGATCAGTCTCGAAACTCGAGGCAAATTAAATATCGGTGTTGTCCTGTACGAGGGCGACGAAATCGACGTGTACCCGCCAACCATGCGTGACATTGAAGTCACCGGATCCTTCGGCGTGGTAGGCCGCGAACACACCATAGACATTTTGGACGTTTACCAATGATTGATCAGACCTCGCAATTTTTCGCCATTCTCACGAACGTGGGAGCGGCGAAACAGGCGAACGCCGATGCCCTTGGCGTTCCCTGGAAACTTACTGAGATGGGCGTGGGTGATGCCAACGGCACCGACCCGATTCCAAGCGCGACGCAAACGTCGCTTATCAACGAATGGCGCCGTCGGCCGCTGAATCAGCTTTTTATTGACCCAGTCAACCCGGCGGTAATTGTCGCCGAGCAAGTGATCCCGTCTGACGAGGGCGGATACTGGATCCGCGAACTCGGCTTGTATGATGCTGATGGAGATCTGGTGGCGGTCGCGAATTGCGCACCGAGTTTTAAGCCGCTATTGCCACAGGGCTCGGGTCGGACACAGGTCGTGCGGATGAATTTCATCGTCAGCAGCACGGGCAATATCACACTCAAAATTGACCCATCGGTTGTGTTGGCAACGCGGGAGTTTGTCGAAAGGCGCATTCAGGAAGAACTGTACAAGCTCGACAACAAGCAGTCAGTGCGCGTAGCGACTACGGCCAATATCGCGTTGACTGGACTTCAGACCATTGACGGCATCAGCCTGCTCGCAGGTGACCGGGTGCTGGTGAAGAATCAAGCGGCCTCCAAGGACAATGGCATCTACATTGTCGGCATAGCGGCTTGGCAGCGCGCGCCGGATGCTGACAGTAATGCTGAAGTCACCTCGGCGATGATTCTGTCCGTCGAGCAAGGCGCTACGCTGGCCGACACTCGCTGGCAGTTGGTAACGGACGGGGCGATTGTCCTTGGAACCACGTCGCTGACCTTTCAGAACATCACCCAAGGGTTTGCAACCATCAATTCCCCGGCGTTGGTGAACCCAACGGCAAACACGCCGCCTCAGTTTGATAATACGAAGGCGCTGGCCACTTCCGAGTTTGTAAAGAGGATGGGGCTCGAATATGGGGATTACACCAACTACGCGGCGACGGCGACGCTAACCGCTGCTGACATTGGCAAGGTGGCTGCGTTTGCTGGCGCTGGGGCAATGATCGCCACTCTCCCAACTGGCGGGACAATTCCGCGAGGGGCGGTTGTCAAAATCCTGTGCGGCATGGGCACGGTAACGGTAAAGGCAGCCGCAGGTGATTCGATCGATGCCGTTAACTTCGTCGGCAACATCGCCATGGCTCAAGGTGATACCGCTGAATTTATTCGTATCGGCTCGCTGTGGCGGTTGATTGGCGGCAGCGTTTCGCTGGAGTATTCAGCATATTTTTCTGCCGCAATAAAACGGCAGGCAAATCCGACCGATGTTACAGCCGGCGTCCTTATGCCGGTCGGCGCCTTCGGGGCTGGTCGCGGTATCTTGAGCACTGAGGTTGATATGAATAATTACCTGATTCCCGGTAATTATCTCACTCCCATGGCCGGCTTAGTAAACATCCCACCCGGCTGGTCGCCGTCGGCTCGTTACAGCGTCGTTGTTGAAGGCTATATGAGCAACAACTACCTGGTACAGCGAATCACTGGCGGCTTAGGAAGCGGCCAGACGCCGGTATTTGCCTCGCGTGCTATGCAGAACGCTGGGGAATGGACGCCTTGGCAGTTCGGCATCACCAGTGAGCAAGCGCCTTTTCGCGGTACCCAAGTATTTAAAACCGCAGGTGTATTCACCTGGGGGGTGCCTGTTGGCGTGAAAAAGGCTTGGGTTACGGTCATCGGGGGTGGCGGCGGCGGCGGTCGCGCAGGCGTCTCCGGGGCAGGCTCAGGTGGCGGTGGTGGCGGTGGTTTGGCACAAGAGCTGGTTGATCTCTCAGGCGTGTCCAGTGTCACGGTAACCGTTGGGGCTGGCGGCGCTGGCGCTACCGTAGATTCGGGTGTTGGCGAAACCGGTGCAACGTCTTCTTTTGGGACCTATCTATCTGCTACTGGCGGGGCCGGGGGCTTTGGTAACGCCTCGTCCGGTTATGCAAATGGTCCAGGGAGTGGTGGGCTCGGCACCGGGGGGGATTTCAACACGTCACTTGGGGCTGGACAGCCCAGCTATGGACCATACGGTGGGTCGGGTGGTGGTCCCGGTAGTCGATCCACGCAGGGGGCGGTCGCAGGTAATACAGGTCTTGGGCCTGGAGGTGGTGGTTCAGGTGCGACCTTCGGCTACAACGGTGGTGCAGGTGCCGCCGGCAACGTAATCATTCAGTGGTGATCGGCATGTGGGCAAGAATAGAAAACGGAGCGGTGGTCGAAACCACTGATGTTGATCCAACTGAGCGCTTCCATCCCGATTTGGTATGGCAAGCCTGTCCTACTGATACCCGGCCAGGATGGACTTTAGAAGGGGATGAGTTTTCGCCCCCTCCGCCCATTCCTATCGCCGAACAGGCCGAAGCTGAGCGGGTATGGCGTAACGCTGAGTTGCAAAACAATGAATGGCTAGTGACTCGTCACCGCGATGAGCAGGGTCTGGCTCAAGAGACCACGCTGACAACGGAACAGTTTGCCGAACTGCTGGGGTATCGGTTGTCTCTTCGAGACTGGCCTCAGTCCGAGCACTTCCCTGACAGCCAATACCGTCCTGTGGCACCGCCCTGGATCGCTGAACAAACCCTATAAACGCTCCGCACCGACGGGGCGTTTTCTTTTCCGCTTCACCACAAACAAGGCCCCGCATTGCGGGGCTTTTCCGTATCTGGAGAACCTATGAGCTTCTTTCACGGCGTTACCACCACGAACGTCGACACCGGCGCTCGTGTCATCGCGTTGCCTTCGTCCTCGATCATTGGACTGGTTGACACCTTTGTACCGGCGCCGGCCTACAGCGCGCAGCCGAATGACCTGGTGGTGATCACCAATGAGCGTGAGGCGGTGGCTGCCTTCGGCGCCGACTCGGCGATTACCAAAGCCTGCAAGGCCATCTACACCCGGGCCAAGGCGGTAATCGTCGCCTGTGGTGTTGCCCAGTTGGCCGATCCGGCTGCACAGACTTCGGCAATCATCGGCGGCGTTCTGGCTGACGGCAAGCGTACCGGCCTGCAAGCGCTGCTGGACGGCAAGAGTCGGTTCAACGCGCAGCCGCGGCTGTTGGTGACTCCCAAGCACAGCGCGACACAGGCTGTCGGTACCGCGTTGGTCGCGTTGGCCGACAAGTTGCGAGGGCTCGCCATCCTCGATGGCCCGAATACTACCGATGAGGCAGTGATGGCCTACGCCGAAAACTTCGGCGCCAAGCGGGCGTATCTGGTTGATCCAGGCGTGCAGTATTGGGATACCACGGCGGACGCCACGGTTGACGCGCCGGGCTCTGCCTGGGTGGCTGGCTTGTTTGCCTGGACCGACAGCGAATACGGCTTTTGGGCTTCGCCCTCGAACAAAGAATTTGTCGGCATCACCGGTACCACGCGGTCCATCGAGTTTCTGGACGGTGACGAAACCTGCCGGGCCAACCTGCTCAACAACGCCAACATCACCACGATCATCCGTGATGACGGCTTCCGCCTGTGGGGCAACCGCACGCTGTCGAGCGATCCGAAGTGGGCGTTCGTTACTCGCGTACGGACGATGGACATCGTCATGGACGCGATCCTCTACGGCCACAAATGGGCGGTCGACCGCTCCATCACCGCGACTTACATCAAGGACGTGACCGAAGGTCTGCAGGCGTTCATGCGCGACCTGAAAGCCCAAGGCGCAATCATCAACTTCGAGGTGTATGCCGACCCGGAGCTGAACACGGCCAGCCAGCTGGAGCAGGGCAAGGTGTATTGGAACATCCGCTTCACCGACGTTCCGCCGGCAGAAAACCCCAACTTCCGCGTAGAGGTCACCAACCAATGGCTGACCGAAGTCCTCGACACCGCCGCTTAAGGAGCGACCTCAATGGCAATGATTCCCGAAACCCTGGCGAACCTGAACTTGTTCGTCGATGGCGTCAGCTTTCAGGGCGACGTGCCGAGCCTGACTTTGCCCAAGCTCACGCTCAAGATGGAAGAGCATCGCGGTGGCGGCATGGACGCGCCGGTCGAGCTGGACATGGGCATGGAAAAACAGGAGGCGAACTTCACCACCACGGGCGTGCGCCGTGAGTCGTTGAAGTTCTTCGGCTTGGCGGACGGCACGGCGTTCAACGGTACGTTCCGGGGGGCCTACAAAGGGCTCAAAGGTAAGGTCACGCCGGTCATCGTCACCCTGCGCGGCACGTTGAAAGAGGTCGACATGGGCGACTGGAAGCCGGGCGATAAAGCCGAGATCAAGCACTCCATCGGGCTGACGTACTACAAGCTCGAAGTGGACGGCCGAACCGTCTACGAGATCGACCCCATCGGCATGCGCCGAGTGATCAACGGCGTTGACCAACTCGCCGCCCAGCGTTCCGCTTTGGGCCTCTAATTTCCTTTTGTCCGTCCGCCCAGTGCCTCGCCTGGGCGGCGGCTTCCTGCTTATTTTTAAGGACATAACATTATGAGCTACACCAAAATCCCAAGCTGGATGACTCTGACGGCTGACCGCGTGACTGTGAAGCTGAGCGTACCAAGCGAAGCCAACGGGGTGCGCGTTGATACGTTGAGTTTGCGAGCCCCGACTGTGCGCGACCTTCGCAACGCTCGAGAGGCGTTCCCCTCGGACGAAGAAAAACAGGATGAGTACCTGTATACGTCGCTGGCTGAGATCGGAATCAAGGATTTAGACGGGCTATTTGTGAAGGACCTCAATCGCTTGCAGGCCGGCTATTTTCGCCTGGTGCACGATGATGAGCTTCAACCAGAAAGTGCAAAAACAACTCGCTAAGCGCTTAGCCACTGAGCTGAACTTTTCCGCCGCTGAAATCCTGGCCATGCCGTTCTCCGACATGGTCTGGTGGCTCTCAGACTGAACAAGGAGTAGACGATGGCTAGCAAACTGGCGTTATCGCTGGTGATTGGCGGCGCCGTCAGCTCGACGATGGCGTCTGCCTTCCGCACGGTTGATGGCCACATCAAAAAGCTGGAGGAAAAAGGCAGCAAGGCCAAGGTGCTCAAGAGCACCATTGGCGAAACCATCCGCCTGCGCGATGAATGGAAGCGGGCTCACGACACCGGCGCCGCTTCGGCGGATGGCCTGTTGCGCAAGCTTAACGGCAACCTTGATGCCCTGCGCAAGCAGGGCGTTGAGGTGGGCAGGCTGGGGCAGGAGTACCAGCGCCTGGGCCGTGCAGCTAAAGCCGCCGATCTGCAGCTCAAAGGTCACAAGCAGCTCGACGCCGGCAAGAAAGGGCTCACGTCGAGCATTGGTCAAGGTGTTGTCGCCACCGGCCTTGCAGCGATTCCGACCAAGGTCAGCGCGGATTATCAGGCGATCATCCGCGACATCGCGATCAAGGCGGATGTGGTCAATAAGCCGCAAGAAACACAGCTTAGCCAGACCGTAATCCAGACCTCTCGCGATACCGGCATGGCCCGTAACGACGTGGCGGACCTGGTGAACCAGCTGGTCGGAGCCGGCATGGACCTTAAACAGGCCATGGCCTACGCACCGACGGCGGCGAAGTTTGCCATTGGCCAGGGCGCGTCCGGCGTCGACACGGCCAGCATGATCATGGCGCTGCAGCAGAACGCCAAGATCAACGATCCCAAGGTGATGCAGCAGGCCCTGGAGGCCATCGCCTATCAGGGACAGGCGGGGAGCTTCGAGGCCAGCGACATGGCCCGGTGGTTCCCTCAACTGCTGGCGAGCATGGAGAAAAACGGTAGCACCGGCATGGAAGCGGTCAGCTCCTTGGGCGCGATGCTTCAAGTCCAGATGAAAACGGCCGGCGGCTCGGACGAAGCGGCCAACAACCTGAAAAACTGGATGGAGAAAATCGGTTCGGGCGACGTGGTCAAGGCGTACAAGGACGCCGGCATTGACTATCAAGGCTCTCTGAACACTGGCATTCAGAAGGGCATGTCGACCCTGGAATCCAGCTTCGCCCTGGCGATGAAATACATCCAGGCCACCGACCCGGCGAAAGCCGCGAAGATGGCCGAGGCCCAGGCCAAGATCAGCAAGGAGACAGATCCGGAGAAGGCCAAGGCGGCGCTCGATGCGCTGGAAAAATCCCTGCGTACCGGTGACCTGTTCGCCGACATGCAGGTCAAGGCAGCGCTCACGGCCTACTCGCAAAACAAGGAGTTGTACGAGCAGCTGAAAAAGGACTCGCAATCTTCTGGCGGGATCCTCGATAAGAACCTGGCCGAGCGGCGCGAAACGTCGAAACAAATGTGGGACGAGCTGGGCCAGGCGGTTAGCGATGGCATGCGCAGCGTGGGGGACGCCATCCGCCCGGCGACCGATGCGGTCGCCCAGGGCCTGACCTCAATTGTGCGTGGGCTGACCAAGCTTTCGGATGGCTCGCAACCGGTGGTGCTTGGCATTGCTGCTATCACCACCGGCCTGTTGGCCCTCAAGACGGCTGCCAGCGCGGTGAAGATTGGCAAGGGGCTCTACAACATATCGCGTGGTCGAGCGATGGAACGAGGCGCGGGCGCCTTGGGTGACGCCGCTGCCAAGGCTCCGAAAACCGGTATCAAAACGGTGGACAAGGGCCTGGGTGTGCTCGGCAAACTCATGGGAGGGAGCTCGGACGCTGGCAGCGAGCCGCAGCGGGTCTTTGTCGTCAATGCGGATGCTATCGGCAGGGCCAGTTCCAGCGGCCCGGGGACGGATCCTGGAGGCGCTGCGCGCAAGCGTCAACGTGGCCGCCGTGGTCGTCGTGCTGGTATGGGATCTATGCCGCGCAAGCGGATGATGGTTCGTGCACCGAGCGCTCCTGCAGTGACTCCACCGGCAATGCCATCCTTGCCCAAAGCGTCTGCAGTGTCCGCCTTACCCAAGGCCGCAGCGGTGGCTGCTCTCCCTTTGGCTGCCGTGGCAGAGGCCGTCCCTAGCGGTTCGCTCGGTCAGACGGTGAAGTCGATAAGAGGGGTAACGCGCCTTTCCAAACGTCTCCCAGGTGGATCGGTGCTTGATGCGGGAGTGGGTGCCCTGGACACCGCACTCAACGCTACAACGCAGGATGAGAAAGCCGAAGGGTACGGCAGCGCGGCTGGCGGTCTTGCGGGCGCGCTTGCGGGTGGTGCTGCCGGTGCCGCTATCGGCTCGGTGGTGCCGATCGTTGGCACCGCCATTGGGGGATTAATTGGTGCCGCTTTGGGCGGTCTGGGTGGCGAGAGTATCGGTGGCTTCTTGGGCAAGTCTTGGTTTGGCAGTGATGACAAGGCTGAGGACGCAAAGGCCGACAAGCCAGCGGCCTCTACTGACGCGCCGACCAAGCCGCCCGAGGTCGCGAAGGTGGTGGAGCCGACGCCGCCTGTGCCGCCAAAAGTTGAGCAGGCTTTCAGCTTTGCGCCGCAAGTCTCCATCGTCGTGCAAGGCGATGTAAAAGACCCGGCGCAGTTGGTCCGCGAGTTGGAGCCGCAATTGCGCCAGTTAATGGAGTCCTTCTCCCGGGAAGTGGCCGCCCGTCAAGCGTCGAATCAGTTGTTCGATGCCCCTCACGTTTAAGGAGGTGCCATGGCCTACATGGAGCAACTGCAATCGGTGTTCAAATCACTGCTCGCAGCGGGGGAGGCTGGCCGTACCAGTCTCGACGGCATGCTGGGCCCGCTTAATGGCGCAATCAGCGACATGACGGGCGCCGCCTCGGAGCTGGAGGGGGTGCCCTTCATTGGGCCTGCCATCGGCGCCAAGATGCAACGGACCATGCGGGCAATCAACGCGGCGCAGTCCACCGTGGGCCAGGTGGCGGCCAAGTACAACCAAGCCGTCACCGCTGCCGGCCAAGTCCAAGAGCGGCTGGGTTCGCTCAAGGAACAGGCAGGCAAGGCGGGGGCAGCGATTAATCGCATCGCCGGCCAGGTGAGCCCATCACTGAGCAACATCATGCCCACGGGGTCATTTGCACCACAGCTGACACCAGCGGCCGAGGCAGTGAAGCCGTTCCCGCACCTGCTGATCATGCAGCCCCTGGAGCCGAACGCGCAGCCGTATTACTTCAACCTGGATACGGCGGCGTTCGAGGAGCTACGTCGGCAGACGTCGTTTCGTTGGGCAGGCCAGGAGCGTCTGACACGCAGCATCGCCCAGCAGGCGGTCGGCCAGGGAGAGGACAAGATCAGCCTCAAAGGCGCGATTTTTCCGGGCTTCAAAGGTGGCCTCAAACAGCTGGATACTTTGCGCTCAATCGGACGGCGCCTGCAGCCAGTGAACCTGACCACCGGCTACGGCGAAGTGCTCGGCACCTGGTGCCTGCTCAGCATCGAGGAAGATCAAAGCAACCTGCTCGCGGGTGGCATTCCGCGTAAGCAATCCTTTTCACTGGAGTTTGTGAGCTATGGCGACGACCTGCAGAACGTCTGACGGGGATCTGTTGGACACCGTCTGTCATCACTATTACGGCCATCTGAATGGCACGGTGGAGGCCGTGCTTGCCGCCAATCAAGGCCTGGCCGATGAGCCTCAACCGTTTCGCGCTGGTGTGATTATCCTGCTGCCGGATCTGCCAGCGCAGACGCTGGAGGATATCCAGCTGTGGGATTAAACAGCACCGTCATACCTCAAAAGCCCCGCCCTGTGCGGGGCTTCTTGTTTCTGGAGTATCACCATGAAGCCGACCTTTCGCATCGTTGCGGACGGCAAGGACATCACCGCGTTGATCAATGACCGGTTGTTGAGTCTGCGCACCTCGGATAAGCCGGGTATGGATTCGGACGACTTCGAGTTGCGGATCGATGATCGTGATCAAGCGGTTGCGCTGCCCACGCGGGGGGCGGGTATCGAGGTTTACCTGGGATATACCGGCCAGGCCCTGACCCGCCTGGGGCGCTACACCGTCGATGAGATCGAGTTGTCGGGACCGCCTGATACGTTGGTGATTCGAGGTAAAGCCAGTGACATGCGCGGCAGCGGCAAGACCGTGCGCAGTGGGTCTTGGGAAAACGTGCCCCTGCAGCATATTGTCCGCGACGTGGCAGCCCGCAATGGTTGGCAGCCGGTGTGCCCGGTGCAAACCAAGGTGCCTCGAGTCGACCAGCTCAACGAGTCGGATTACAACTTCATCACCCGCCTTGCTAAACAATATGACTGCACGGCTAAGCTGGCCGACGGCAAGCTGTTGGTCATGCCTCGGCAAGGTGGCCAGACCGCGAGCGGTAAGAACCTGAGCCCTGTGGTTCTGAGGCGGGCTGATTTGAGCCGCTATCAATTCCGTCTCGGCGACCGCAATACGCAAAAGGCGGTACGCACCAAGCACCAGGACAAAAAGTCCGGCGCGCTCAAGGTGGTCGAGCTGAACAACGACGACCTGCCGAACGGCCTGCCAGCGGTCCATACCGACCGGCATATCTACCCCAACAAGCCAGCCGCCGAGCAGGCCGCGAAGGCACGCTTGGCCGCCTTCAATCGCAGCAGCGCCGGGGTTCGCCTGGAAATGGCCGGGCGTACCGATGTGTTTGCCGAACGGTCCATCATCGTCCAGGGGATCAAGCCCGGGCTTGATGGTGAATACCTGGCTGAGGCGGTGGAGCAACTGTTCACCTCCAGTGGCTGGACCACCACCGTCGAGTGCAACGGCGGCAAGAAGGGCAAGGCCAATGCCAAAGGTAAGAAAAAGAAGAAGGAAGCTAAGCCGGTCAAGGTCGTCCAGCTTTAGACGCGTCAAGCACCACCCTCAAACACCACCGCAACCCGCCATCGAGCGGGATTTTTTTGGAGCCCCCATGCCACTCACCGAGCAGCAACTACAACGGATCATGCCCAACGCCCGCCGCCAAGCGGGCGTTTTTGTTTCTGCCCTGAACGCCGCCATGGCCCACCGTCAGATCGACACACCCAAGCGGCAGGCGGCATTCCTGGCCCAGGTTGGGCATGAGTCCGGCCAACTGCAGTACGTGCGGGAGCTGGGCGGCGATCAGTACCTCAGCAAATACGACACCGGTTCGCTGGCTTCGAAACTCGGCAACACCTCCGAGCCCGACGGAGATGGCCAGCGCTATCGCGGTCGCGGCTTGATCCAGGTGACGGGGCGCAACAACTACCTGCGCTGCAGCTTGGCGCTGTTCGGCGACGAGCGCCTGTTGCGCACGCCTGAACTGCTGGAGCTACCCCAATGGGCGGCCGAGTCGGCTGCATGGTTCTGGTGGGTCAGGGAACTGAACGTGCTGGCTGATCGTAATGAGTTCGAAATGATCACCCGGAAAATCAATGGCGGGCTCAATGGCCTGCAGGATCGCCTGCAGCTGTGGGAACGGGCGAGGGCGGTGCTATGCGTCTCGTCGACCTGATCCCGCTGCAATACCGCGTGCTGGCCGCCGGGCTTCTGCTGTTCGCTCTGGTCGCCACTTCGGCGGTCATCGCCTGGACGGTCCAGGGCTGGCGATACGGTCAGCAGCTGGAAAAACAAGCCCGGCTCCACACCGAAACCCTCAACCAAATAACCCTGGCCTCGGCCGCGCTGCAGCGTACCGAGCAAGACAAGCGCCTGGCCCTGGAACAGCGGCTAGCAGCCAAAGACCAAACCCACTATCGAGCCCTAACCGATGCCCAACGTGATCAGGATCGCCTGCGTGATCGCCTCGCTACTGCTGATGTCCGGCTGTCAGTCCTACTCGACGCCACCGATACCGCCAACGGCTGTGCAGTGCCAGCCGCCACCAGCGCCGGCGGCGTGGTTCATGGAGCCACACGCGCCCGACTTGACCCGGCACATGCTCAACGAATTATCGGCATCACCGATGCCGGCGACCGGGGGCTGATAGCCCTGGCGGCCTGCCAGGCCTACGCCAAAGAAGTTTCAACACCGAAGTGAAAAGGAGCGACCGAGCCGGATGCGCCAACATCCGACCCGGTCGCCGTCCCTGCAGATGTCCCTGCAAGTCCAGCCAAGGCTCCTGCTCCGTGCACAAAGCGCGGCGAGCCTAGCACCTGTTTATCCATACAGTAAAGGTCTTGCTTTCAATGAGTTCACCCATCATCCCTTGGATGGGCGGCAAGCGCCGCCTAGCCGACCGCCTCATTCCGCTTTTTCCGCCTCACGAATGCTATGTCGAAGTCTTTGCCGGCGGTGCCGCGCTTTACTTCATGCGACCCCAGGCCGCTCCCGTTGAAGTCCTGAACGATATCAACGGCGACCTGGTGACGCTCTATCGCGTCGTGCAGAACCATCTGGAAGAATTCGTGCGCCAGTTCAAATGGGCGCTCAGCTCCCGCCAGGTATTCGAGTGGCAGAAAATGACCCGCCCTGAAACCCTCACCGACATCCAGCGCGCCGCCCGGTTCTTCTACCTGCAGCACCATGCCTTTGCCGGCAAGGTCACCGGGCAGACGTTCGGCACCGCGACCACTGGCCCGGCCATCAACCTGCTGCGGATCGAGGAAAACCTCTCGGCCGCGTGGCAGCGACTGTCCGGCACCTACGTCGAAAATCTCCCCTGGCTTGATTGTGCTGAGCGCTATGACCGCGCTCATACGTTCCACTACATGGACCCGCCGTACTGGCAGACCGCTGGATATGGCGTGGACTTCCCGTTCGAGAATTACGAGCGGATGGCTGACTTCATGCGTCGCTGCAAGGGCAAGGTAATGGTCAGCATCAACGACCACCCGGACATTCGACGTGTGTTCGAGGGCTTTCACTTTGAGACGCTGGACATTAGGTACAGCAACACGAACCAACGTCAGGGCAAGGCAGAGGTCAGCGGTGAACTAGTGATCATGAACTGGGAGCCGGCGGCGTTGGGAGGGCTGTTCTAATGGTTGTCGCGCTCGATCTGATCCGCTTGCTATGTGATTACGCTGGAGCGTTACTGTGGTCACGCAAACGAAGGGCCAAGATCATGGAAACCGAAACCGCTGATAAATACTTGAACATCTTCCCCTCCGAGCTGCTGGCGGCGGTGGCACGCGGGGAGGTGGATCTGAATCACTGGGCCGGCGTGGTGCTGGCTGGGCGAGGGTTGGACCAGAACGCACGCTGGGTGGGATTCCCAGAGGCGGCCCGACTTCTGGATCAACGTAGTCAGGCTTAGTTTTCTTCTGGACTCCAGGGGAGCAACAACTGTGCTCCCTGGTTTTTGACGTTTCCCACCTCTTTGCCCACGGCATACCATTCGAAATCGGCTTCCGGTCGGGAACGGTCTCTTGCAATTTCCTCTGCTTGCCCTGGGCTAAGATCCGGGTCAAGCCACTCCCGCGCTTGCTCGGGTGACAACACCAACGGCCTGCGATCATGGATATCTACCATACCTTGGTCGCATGACGCGGTAATGATTACAAAACCGTCACCGTCTTGCTCGTCCAGACCTGGACGGGCCTGTGCGAGCGCCCCGAAAAACATCGGCTTCTGATCCTTCAATCGGATGAAATAGGGTTGTTTTTTCTTTGGATCATTTGGGTCTTTGACCCACTCATACCATCCCTCGCTGGGCACCAGTGCGCGCCCGGCCGGCCAAAGCTGTTTGAAAAACTTCCCCGTCGTAACGGTCTCGATCCTTGCATTGATCGGGTCCGGACGTTTCCCCTTCGCCCAAAAGGGCGCCCATCCCCACCTCACTGGCGTGATATGAACACCTGCCTCTGTGCTGTGCAGGATCTGCACACGGGTCGTCGGAGCCACGTTGTACCGACTGATCGGCTCCGCGTCGTACCCGCCGAACAATGGCAGCTGAGGACCAAGCTCCTCCATAAACACCGCCATCCCCTCGTACTGCACGAATCTCCCGCACATGAGCTGTCCCGCCTGTCAGATTTTTCCTATACAAAATTGACCGCGAACCTTGTACAAAGTTAACTGTATGTTCGTACAGTATTTTTGGATCGGTGCGTCATGAGCTTTTCAATTCTAGGCCCTATTGCTGAGGGTGGCTTGAAGCTGCCCCTGTGTTCGTTTCGTGTACCCGCCGGGTTTCCATCCCCGGCGGCGGACCACATCGAAGCGCACATCTCATTGGATGAGGTTCTGAACATTCGCGCCCCTCATGTCTACCTGGTCTCTATCGCCGGGGAGAGCATGCAGGGCGCTGGAATCTTTGAAGGGGACCTAGCCGTTGTGGATCGTGCGATGGAACCTGTGCATGGTCACATCGTCGTAGCGCTGCTGAACAATGAGCCCGTGTGCAAACGCCTTTGCATTCGTGGGAAGGAGGTGATTCTCCTTTCGGAGAACCCAAAGTACCCACCGAGGTACGTGCTCGAGGGCGACGAGCTGGTCATCTGGGGCGTCATCACCTGCAGCGTGCGCAGCCATGTCTAAAGCACAGCCCGTTTTCGCCCTGATCGACTGCAACAGCTTCTACGCCAGTTGCGAAAGAGTGTTCCGCCCGGACCTGGCCCGCGTGCCCATTGTGGTACTGAGCAACAACGACGGCTGTGTGATCGCTCGCAGCTACGACGCCAAGCCCTACGTGAAAATGGGCGAGCCGTATTTTCAGATCAAGCAGAAGCTGCAGAAACACGGCATCGTCCCGTTCTCCTCGAATTACGCGCTCTATGGGGACATGAGCGAGCGCGTCATGACCCTCATTGAATCGATGGTGCCCGCAGTCGAGGTGTACAGCATTGACGAAGCCTTCGCAGATCTGACCGGCATCGACGGCCGGGATGCCCTTGGCCGCAAGATCCGCGGCCACGTGCTGCGCTGCACCGGCATCCCGGTTGGGGTAGGGATCGCTCACACGAAAACCCTGGCGAAGCTGGCGAATCACACGGCCAAGCGGCTCCAAGTGCAAACGGGCGGCGTGGTCGATATCTGCGATCCGTTCAAGCGTGACTGGGTGCTGCGCAACACCGATGTGTCCGAAGTCTGGGGAGTCGGTCGCAAGATGAAACTTCATCTGGATGCCATGGGTATCAAGACCGCGATGGACCTGGCGAAGGCCGACCCGTGGACGCTACGGAAGAAATTCAGCGTGGTGATCGAGAAGACTGCCCGGGAGTTGGCCGGCACGCCTTGCCTGGAACTGGATGAGCCGGATCCGCCGAAGCAGGAGATCTGTTGTAGTCGGATGTTCGGTAAGCGTCTCACGGAACTGGCACCGATCAAGGAAGCGGTGGCTACGTACATGATGCGAGCTTCGGAAAAGCTCAGGGCACAGAAGTCGCTGTGCAAGAAGATTCGCGTCAGCATCCGCACCGGCATGTTCAACCCGGAGGAGGCGAAGTACGCCAATGGTGTTCTTATTGATATGCCGTACCCCACCGACGACGTCCGGTTGCTGACCAGGGCGGCGGTGGAGGCGCTCGACCGCGTGTTTCGGCCTGGCTTCAAGTACAGCAAGGCTGAGGTGCTGTTGATGAATCTCTGTCAAAAGGGGGAGTACACCGACGATCTGTTTGCCACCTCTCAGTCCGCCGAGGCGATGAATCTGATGGCGGTACTGGATAAAATCAACGAAAGGTGGGGAAGGGGTACGTTGCGCTCGGCTAGTGTGCCAATCAATCCCGAATGGGGAATGCGTCGAGAAATGATGAGTCAAAGCTACACTACGCGATTAGATCAGCTTTGGCGTGTGTCATGCTCATGACTCAGTACTCATGAAGAATTGCTGGCCTTTTCATAATATCGTTGATTTTTAACTGGGTGGGTTAGTTTCTCGCTTCGATTGCTGTTCAAAAAGTAAGGACCAACGATCAGGGGTTCTAATTTCACTGTTGCTTAGGAAATAATCAATCTCTTCATTCCAGCTAATAAACTCATCGTGAAAACGTTTTTTCTCATCTTCGCTTAGTATTGGCGTTAGTAGGATGTATTTGGATGCTTCCCCTTTTATTTGGGAGATGTCTAATAGGTGGGTCTGTAGTCCTGGCTGGCAATAGTCTGCAAGAATTCGCATCGTTTTATACAATTCATTGTATTTTTCATTGGCCTTGTCGACTGGTTGTGGGGTGTTATTTATATCGGTAATGATGTGGTGGAGCCTTTTGTGAATTTCGTCGTTTATGGGTTGTAGTAAGTGTTTTCCGAGATCGAACATTGTCGTGCGAACCCATGGATATAGTGCGTGTGAAATAGAGTTTCTGTCGCACTTAAGATGGGTTAGATTTTCACGGATTTTGTTTGTTAGATCGAGTCCCTCGATAAATGTAAAGTGAGCATTGGGTCTGCCTATTTTTGCAGCAGTTAGTGACATGTTGTAACCAAAAATCTCTGCAAGTTCTTTAAGCTCTCGGACAGCATTGTCAGCCTCTAAGATTTTAGCATCCAATTTTCTTGTGGTAACTTCCATGCTCATTCCTTTGAGTGATTCGAAGCGCTCAATCGTGGCGGCAAAAAGAAGTACTAGACCTGCCCCAAGTCCGGTGCCAGCTGTTGCAATACTGTTTTGGACTAGATGATAGCTGCCAACGCTAATGCAGACCACTCCTGACAGGAATAGTAGTGAGTTTACAGCTTTTACTAATGTCCATGGAAACTTTGGTTTGAGTGTGTTTTTCGCAATGTGATTAGGCATTTTAGAACCTTTGCTATATCTATTATTTATGGTCTTGGCTCGTTCGCCGCAATAGTTTGGGGGTGTGAAGTTTTAGGTTAAGTCTCGCTGGATGTGGTAGGCATAACTGTATGGGGATTTTGGACGTTTTATCCCCTTGTATGAAAGCCCTGGCTTGAATTCAATTTGACTCAAAACTGCTGCACCACCGACGGCTACAGCGGTGGCCGTGGTTGATAAGGCGAGGGGAGTTAGTTCTAGCCCCTTATAAGCTGTAGCAGCTGCATTGACTGCTTTTGTAATGTTGAAATTAATCGATGCCTGTGTGTTGCTGAGTTTTACCGGGAATTGCCATTCTCTGGTTGTCTGGACCAGGTTGCTACAGGCTGTATCAACCTCTTGAACCACTCGGTGTAGTTCGTCGTCTGGAGTGCTATGCCGGGTGATGCGTTCAATCAGTTGCTCAAAGTGTTCTCTGAATGCTAATAGCTCATCTCGTCTTTTGGATTTGAATTCCAATATTTCTGCCAGAGGAACATCCTCCGATGGCACAGGGACGGCATTTAGTAATTTTATCAATGCTCCCGGCTCGGTTCCTATAGTGGCTTTATTTTGAACAGAATTTAATCCTTCACATAGGGACCATACTCCAGGGGAGTTTTTTTCATAATGTGAGAAAACCGCATTTTGTAGGCCTAAAAGGACGTCGCCGAAGTTTCCCTTACCTACAAAATTGAATTTCGGTCGCTGAAGTACGCCTGCTGATTTTAAATACTCAATATCAGCATACGTTGGAGATGTGATGACGTTGGATTCCGGCCATGCTAGCCTATCCCAATACATAAGAGAGGAGCGTAGTTCTTGTGGATCTAAGAAATCTTGGATTAGCTCAACAACATCGCTGTCTGCTCGCATAGGCAAGGATAAAATTAAACCTCGGAGTTTTACTGGCTTCCCATAGTTTGAGTCATTCTGTTTTCGGTACTTTGATTCGCCCATGAAAACCTCCTAAAATTATGTGATGTGACGTAGAGCTCTGACGCTAGGTGGCGCAATTCAGCATAGTACAGTGTTTGGGGTGCGGCATAGGCATAGCTCCATCGAGTCAGCGAGCGGAACTCACCTTGCCGTCACCGCCAAGATTATGAAGCGCTGTTTGAGGCTCATTGTTCAACGCTGTCAATCTGGCTAGCACTTTGGATTAGAGCTATGTCCAATTTCATCGGACTAGCTCGTGCCGATGATGATCTTGGGAAAAAATGGGGCAAGCCTTACGCCGAACGATGCAGCCCAGTGTCTATTGGGTATCTATGTAAGGAGGACAGGGCGGGTGTTGTAGCTAGTAAAAACGGTGCTCCGATACCAAGCCGACCACATGTCCCGCAGGGGCAGCGTGCGGTGCTAACAGAGTCGTCTATTTTGTTATCTTTCGGGCAGCCTAACGAAGCGAATCCCGTACCCCCAACAGTCCCCGCCTTGCGTACCAGTGTCATAGCGCACGCAACACAGGCTCAAGCCTTTGATCAGACAATGGGGCAAAAATGGGGCAAACCGGACGCCAAACCATGCCATTCAATGCCCCTTATGCATCTATGCAAGTCCGCCGAGGCGGGCGTTAAAGCCAGTAAATACGGGCTCCACCCCCAAATTCCGCCATATACTCCAGCACAATCGGCGTGTGCTCACCTAGATATCTTTGGTTCGTAGCTTCGCTAGACCCTGCTTGATGTGGCCAGCATTTTCACCGATCACGAATAAAGCGCCACGTACGTTATCGCCAACCTCTGTCGATCCTTGTTTTTCGCTTTGGAGCGCCAGTTCCATAAGCGCCGCTTCCAATGCGAGCTGATTCTCGTACATTCGTTCAAGCAAATCCGTGAGTGAGTATTCCCCTGCCATGTGCGCTACCTCGTCGAAAAAGCAAAGCATAGCAGCGGTCTAACCACTTGGCGCTTGCTTAGAAATTGCTACAGGTAGCGCGGATGAACATCTTGTGAGCAAGGTAGACGGGGCTTTTTTGGAGGGCTAGGTCCAATCCATCATGGGGGCGACGGAGAAGCGGCGGGACAGTGGGGCAGTTTGTAGGGACATTGGGAATCTGAGTCATTGGGGCGAATGGCCGCAGTTTATCAGGGATGCTTGTCGGGTACTTGCCGGGCTCTCAAGCCTGGCCACTCAATCTTTGATACAACCAGACAGGGCGCATGCTCGGTCAGCGTTTCAACGCGCACCTTGTATTGGCGATTTTAATGTGGCTACGATAATTGCATGCAGCTTACCTATGACCCAGCCAAAGACGCTCGCAACGTCGAAGAACGTGGACTTCCGTTTGCACGTCATCAGCTTTCGAAAAGCCAACAAACGGGAGGTCAAAAATTATGACCAAGAAACCCAGTCCTGAGAGGGTCGATACGGCAAATCCCGAATGGTCGACCGAAGACTTTGCCAAGGCCAAACCAGCCAGCGAGGTGCTTGTTGGATTGTTTGGCAAAGCCCAGGCAAAGGAAATGCTCAAGCCAAAGCGTGGTCGACCCAAGTCGGTAACCACTAAAGAGCACGTCAATGTTCGTTTCGATGCTGACGTGCTGGAGAGATTCAGAGCTTCTGGCCCGGGCTGGCAAACACGGATGAACGCCGCTTTGGCCGATTGGCTCAAGACGCATACACCAGAAGAACTGAAGGCTTAGTCACCAGATATTATTCGCAAGATAATTAGTCGCCGATGAGGCGGCTTTTTGCTGCTTGCTGATTAGCTTTGTTTCGGTAACGGGATAATAAATCCGTCCCCTTTTTTCCTAACGTGACCGTGCAGGCTCAATGAGTTATCGGCATCAGCGATGCCGTCGACCGTGGGCCTGATCGCATTGGCGGCTTGTCAGGCATATGCACGAAGCCTATCAATGCTTCGATGCCCCGCTGTTCATGAGCGACAGAATGGATTACTCACTCACCGTGCTGATACGGGAGACTTTTCCATCGGCGAAATGAACACGGATACCTGAGCAGGCCGGCGCACTGTTGAAGCAAAGGTAGGTGGCAGTTTTTTCAGTGACCTGACCTTTTTCATTTCTCTGAAACCCAATTTTGGCTCGATTCAAACCATAGGCCGCATAGGCTAGGCATTCTGGATCACCGACGCGTACGTCCTGCTTCTCCGCTCGCTGTGCTTGTGAGCTGGAGAGGGCGCCTGACGCAACAAGATTTTGTAATACCGAAGGTTCCTTGAACTTATTATCCCATCGGTAGCGCCCGCAACTGCTGTAGGCGTCCTCGTTGGTATTTTCAGTCCATCCACTATCGTACGCACTTGAAGGCTTGCTTACGCATGCCGCGACTTGGGTAAGGAGCGTTAAGATCAAAATTTTATTGAGAGTTTTCATGCTTCGTTACTCGCTCATGTGAAAAGAGCGACTACCTCCTATGTGTCAACATTAGGGGTGGTCACTGAATCTGCAGTATCGTCCTGCGAGTCGGGCCAAGGTCCGTGTTTCGTGTACAAAGCGCGGCGAGCCTGGTGGGCCGCCTCATTCCCTTTTCCCTCCTCACGAACGCTGCGCTGAAGCGTATATCGGCGGTGCCGCTCTTTACTTAATGCGACTCCATGCCTCCCCAGTTGAAGGCTGTCCAGGTGTCCTCATTGGCGCGGTTGTTTTTCCAAGCTTTGAAGATGTGATGGGGGCTAGCTTGAGCCGTGACCGGGAGGCAGTAGCTCATCTGATCAAACCCCTCGGCGGGTTAACCAGCGATGCCGTGTGTATGGATTGAGGATAAAGTGGTTGGTGCCAAGCAAACCATAAAAATAGGAATTCGTTATGATTTTTCCAGATTCACGCATGTACCACACTACCGATGGTGTTGATCGCGAAAAGCTTAATCCCTGTCAGGTGGTGGTACGCGAGGAAGCAATGATCATCGAGTATGTCGACGAGTTTGGTAGCCGTGTGACCTATCACGCTCGACAAGTTGCTGAGGGGCAGTTCGAAATACGGCAAGAGATTGAGGAGGAGGACTATCTCTATACCGCGACACTGCAGCAGGAAGGAAGTGGCTTCTACGACGGTAGGTGGTTCCAGCGTTACGGTAACCAGGAAAAGCGGGGCTCATGGTCTATTGAGCTGGCTTGAGCATGCCATCCTTGAAATAACTGCTCTACGGGGCAGGGCGAATTGAAGTAAATCTCGTACCGGTTTCCGTACGATATACTCCGTTCGAGAAGACCTAAGCATAGCAGCAGGCTGGACAAGGTAGTGGTTGCTTAAAAATTGCTACGAATCGATGTGGTTTAGCGGGATAGTTAGGTTCGCCGAGGCTTTGAGAAGTTGCTATACCCATCATCGTGACTACGCTGAAGCGGCGCGAGGGGATTACAGTACGTGGGGCATAGAATTGTCTGGATCGGACGAGGGATTGGACGAGCGTCTATCCGGAGTAGACGTCACGTTTTATGGCTGAATGGTCTTGCCAATGCACTTCTCGAACACCAACTCCATAGGCCCCATGACGCAGTTGTAAGCCGCGATATTGGCGTAGATCCACTCGTCCTTCTCAATCCCCCACCAACTGATTTCAAACCCGGCGTTCATGATCAGGTGTTCAAACAGAATCCGCTGCGCACGGCCATTGCCTTCGCGGAAGGGGTGTACGACGTTGATGTCGGAATAAGCCTCTGCCACAGCGACGATCAGCTCAGTCCGCTCCATGCCCTCGAACCAGTTTGCCTCGGCCATGTTGGCAAAGATTTTATTGGCTTCCTTCTCCATGTACTCAGGTTGGCAAAAGCGGGTGGCTTGTTTGGACATGCCAACGGTGCGCAACTCTCCAGCCCATTCGAACAAGTCCGAAAAGAGAATTCGATGAATGTTTTGAAGGTAGGCCAGGCTGTAGGGAGGAGGGCCGAATTCGACGTTGTCCGCTGCGATGGCCGAGAGCTGTTGTTCGGCTTCGCTTAGGGTCGGTTCGTCACGGATATCGAGTTTGTTGCGTAGGACCGTGGAGCCGGGATAGCAATAAGCGTCTTCACCGACTCCATATTTATCAGGCATCAGGTTCTGGTCTGGGTGAAGGCCTTCAAGACCTCTTCACGCGTTGGCATTTTGTGTTCGCCGTCGGCGAAGGTCGTTTTGAAACCTTCCAGACGGAGGCTGGCCGCGTAGTTGGATCTACGTGTTCTCGCGGCGTAGGCCTTTTTGGTTTCAAGGCTGACATTGCCCATGGGCTGGACCTCAAATCGCGTTGATGGGCGAATTATAGCCCATCCCGTTGGCATGGCCTATGTCGCGGAAATGACCAACGGCGCTTGCATCTCGGCGCGCCTCAAAATACTGTATTTATATCCAGTATTCGAGAGCGTTCCATGCAATTGATCGCCAAGCTCGGCATTCTTGCCGACGCTGCCAAATATGACGCTTCCTGCGCCAGCAGCGGTGCCCCCAAGCGTAGCTCCCGTGGTCGTGAGGGGCTGGGGGCCACCGATGGCATGGGCATTTGCCACAGCTATACGCCGGACGGACGTTGCGTTTCTTTGCTGAAGGTGTTGCTGACCAATTTTTGCCTGTACGACTGCCAGTATTGCGTCAACCGTCGTTCCAGCAACGTGCCGAGGGCGCGTTTTACGCCGGAGGAGGTGGTGCGGCTGACCTTGGATTTTTATCGTCGCAACTGCATCAGTGGGCTGTTTTTGAGTTCCGGCATCATTCGTTCGGCCGATTACACCATGGAGCAGTTGATACGGGTGGCGCGGTTGTTGCGGGAGGAGCACCAGTTTCGTGGCTATATCCACCTCAAGACTATTCCCGATGCCGATCCGCTGTTGATCGAGGAAGCGGGGCGGTTGGCTGATCGCTTGAGCGTGAATATCGAGTTGTCCTCCGATGTCAGCCTCAAGCGCCTGGCGCCAGAGAAGCAATTGACGACCATTCGCCAGGCCATGGGCACCATCCATCAGGGGCAACAGGCGGTAGTCGGCGAGCCGCGAGCGCCGCGTTTCGCCCCGGCCGGGCAGAGCACGCAGGTGATTGTGGGGGCGGATGCCACTGATGATCACGCCATCCTGAGCAACGCCGAGTCGCTCTACCAGGGGTACGGTTTACGACGGGTTTACTATTCAGCGTTCAGCCCGATTCCCGACAGCCCCGCCAGCGTGCCCCTGGCGGCACCGCCGTTGTTGCGGGAGCATCGGCTGTATCAGGCCGACTTTCTCATGCGCGGTTACGGTTACAAGGCGGGGGAGCTTTTGAGTGAAACCCGTAACCTGGATTTGGACATCGACCCCAAGTTGGCCTGGGCGCTGGCCAATCGTGAGGTGTTCCCGCTGGATATCAACCGCGCCGAACCCGAATTGCTGGCACGTATTCCGGGGATTGGCCTGCGTAGCGTGCAACGTCTGGTTGCGCTGCGCCGGGAGCGGCGGGTGCGTTATGACGACCTGGTGCAGTTGCGGTGCGTGCTGGAAAAGGCGCGACCGTTCATTGTGACCAGCGATTACCGGCCTGCCGACGCCCAGGTGCGCAGCGGTCTGCTACGGGCGCGGTTGCGCGACCCCCAGCGGCCAGAGCAGATGGGGCTTTGGTCGTGATTGCCCTGGATTGTGAGGATGATTTCTCCACGTGGCGCGATCAGGCCCGAACGCTCCTCGGCCACGGTATCGACCCGAGCGATGTCACCTGGGCCCAAGGTCCGATGGCCGATCTGTTGGCCGTGCCGGCAGCGCTGCCCCAAGGGCCGGGCCCGTTCCGTACGCGGGTCCCTGCGGCCTTGCTGACTCAGCTCGAACAGGCTAGCCGCTACCAGGGCGAACAACGCTGGAGTCTGTTGTACGAAGTGCTTTGGCGGGTTGCCCACGGCGACCGCACGGCCATGCTCGCCGGTGACCGCCTGGGCAGTGAATTGCAGCGGCGGATCAAGCAGGTGCAACGCGAGGCTCATCACCTGCATGCCTTCGTGCGCTTTATTCCCTTGCCGCAGCCATTGGCCAAGCAACTGCAGTTGGATCTGGTCGCTTTTCATCAGCCCGCCCACGACATCCTCGAAAGCGCCAGCGGCCATTTTGCCGAGCGACTGGGGCAGCAACGCTGGCTGATCGCAACGCCGCGCGACGGCATCCGTTTTGATGGGCAGTCATTGGATTACCAGCGTCGTTGCCCCGAGCAATGGCAGCATTGGGCACGTCACGCCGAGGATCCCGGCGCGGAGCTGTGGCGAACTTATTACAAGCACATCTTCAACCCGGCGCGGCTCAATCCCCAGGCGCTGAGTCAGCACATGCCGGGGCGATTCTGGCGGCACTTGCCGGAGGGGGAGTTGATTCCTCGACTGGTGGGGTTGGCGCGGCGGGGGAAGCAGCGGGATGGGCAGGCGCTGGAGGTGGGGGAGAAAATGGGCAAGCGGATTATTGTCGGTCTGGGTGAAGGCACTGAGTTAAGACAGTGCCTTGCCCCTGAGTAAATCGGATCTTCTCAGTTCATACCGATGCTTTGGCTTTACCGGGCTTAGATGCGTCCACCATCTTGTGCAGCTCTTCAGTCATAGCGGCTAGTCGCTTTTCCAGATCCTTCACATCGGACCGGGTAATGCCGTTTGCATAGGGTTTGACTGTTCGGGTTCGCTTTTGGGCTGCCGGTGCCAGATTGTGGGCAGTTTCAGATACCAGAGCCTGACGCAGTAAATTGTTGATGATGGTCTGATATCCAGTACCAGCACTTTCGGCGCGTTCGCGAGCGGCCTCGATGACGTCATCATCAAGCATGATGGTTATGCGGGTTTTGCCTTTGCTGCTGGCAACCGCCCCACGCTTGGCTGTGCTGAAATCGTATTCTTCTTTCATGAGGTTCAACCTCCTAGGTACTGACGCAGTTCTTTTTTGGAGGCTAGTCGTGCGCTGATAAGGCGAACGAAATTTGGCTCACGGTAGGTGTATGCAACGACGAGTACACGACCGCAGGCGTCTTGCCCCATGATAATCCACCGTTTTTCATCGTGATCATTATCCTCTCGCTCAAGAGCCATTTCGTCATAAAACACAGCTTCGGCATCAGCCAAACTCACCTTGTGTTTTTTCTTGTTCGCGACGTTTTTTGCTGGATCATATTGAATTCTGAATGTTGTCATTATGCATATTCTATATGTATAAAAAAGACCCTGTGTCAGCCCTTTCGTTTGGCTTGCGGGCAGTACGGGTGCGTTCAACCATACGATGAAACCTCAGCTCTCGCTTATGGCGTTGCGCGCTCATTCGTATCGAAATCATTCTTGCGTCCCATCAACTGAACTACTGAGTCCAACGCCGGACACCCCCATCGGAAATTTCCCTCAAGACGCGTCGCTCTCCGCTGACTATCCACCCGATCACCCCATGCGCTAAGTTCTCTCCGTCGCTGCAAATTCAGCGGCAGGGTGTGGAAGCCCTGACTCAGAGGCGCGTAGCGCCGCAAAATTTAAAGCAGGCACTTTTCTTATGTCTGCTGTTAAATTACGGCGGCTGTACGCGGGGCGTCCTAGGGCGCGCCGGGTTCCTGAGTGCCGGTCTTCCACACCCGCGTACAGCTGCCACCCATCGTGTGGAAGTGATGCTGGCAGATATTTCTCTTACTCAGGAAGTTAGCCAAATGAAAAAGCTCACCCCCAACCCTCCGAAAACCACAACCAATCCAAGGTGGCTTTCGTCTAGCGTCACCCACGAACATCTCCTGCTAAATATCCGAAGCTCGATCCCGGATTCGCTCCCTTTGCCAGCGGCATCCCAATCCGCCACTGACCTCCCATCCCCGCAGGAGTAACCCCTCATGTCCCGCTACATGCCCATCACCGGTATCGAAAACAATTTCCACGCGCTCTTGATCGACACAGAAGCGCCGCTGGACGTGCTGCACGACACCGCCGCTTACCGCATTGCCGCTGTCACCCAGTTACTGGAAAACCTCGCCATGCGTTCCGACATCAGTACGGATGCGGTGGTACTCCATGATTTCGCCCAAGTGCTAGCGATTCCCCTGCGTGACGGGTGTGATTTGCTGGATGTGATTGGGCGGCGGTTGCAGGCGCAGATTTTGGCGTCGTAATGGAAGTGGGTGATCTCTTAAGGTCACCTGCCTGACTCACCATCCTTTGCAGCCAGCGATTTGTGGGAGCGGGCTTGCTCGCGATAGCGGTAGGTCAGTTGGTAGAGAGGTTGGATGTGCTGCCGTCTTCGCGAGCAGGCTCGCTCCCACAGTTTTTTCCGGGGTGTTCACAGACAGTGCGTACACCCTAAATCCACTGTGGGAGCGAGCTTGCTCGCGATAGCGGTGGGTCAGTTGATGAGTGGCTGGATGTGCTGCCGTCATCGCGAGCAAGCTCGCCCCCACAGTAAAACTTGTGAGCAGTGCTTGAGTAACGTTGATCAATTCGCCTCCGTGGGCGCAGAGGGCGCGCTGCCCGGCCGCTGCAACGAAGCCCCTTCCAACGTTTTCCACAGCTTGCGCATCGTCGGGTTGCGATTGGCAAGCGCACAGTACGAGCGAATCTCCAATCGCGTGCTCCATTGTTCGCCACCGGCCCGCACCAACAGCCCGCGCTCCAACTCGTCGGCCACCGCACTCTGCGGCAACCAGGCCACGCCGTAGCCCTCGATGGCCATGCGCATCAGTAGCATCGCCATGTCCGCTTCATAACAGCGCTCCAGCGCGATCGGTTCAGGGCCGTTGTTGATGACGATGTCGGCGACGCGACCGAGGAACGTCGTTGCCGTGTACGCCAGGTAGGGCACCGGTTTGCCGGCGCGGCCGGGCAGGCGGAACAGCGGTTCGCCCTTGCGGTTGGGCGCGCACAGGGGGATGAACGCATCGTGGCCGAGCACCAGGCTGCCGAACCGCTCGGGGTCCAGCAGGATGGGGGCGAGCGAGTGGTGGTAGACCATCATCAAGTCGCAACTGCCTTCCTCCAGTGCAATGACGGCATCATGAATATTGGCGGCCACCACCCGGGCGTTGAACTGTTCGTTGTGTGGCTGGAACTGCGAAAGCCACTTGGGCAGGAAGGTCATCGACAGGCTGTGGCCGGCGGTGATCTGGATCGAGCGTCCGGGCATGCGTTCCACGTCCCGCAGGGTCGAGCGCAACCTCAATAACCCGGCGAGCGCCTCTCGGCTTTCATCGCAGAAGGTGACCCCCGCGGGAGTGAGCTGGACAGGGTAAGTGCCCCGGTCCACCAACTTGACCCCCACCCATTCCTCCAGTGAACGGATACGCCGGGACAAGGCCGATTGCGTCACGCAACGTACCTCGGCCGCGCGGGAGAAGTTTTTCCATTCGCCAATCGCCAGAAGATCGTCCAGCCATTTGAGTTGCATATCGAGAACTCCCGCGGTGAGAGCACGATTTTACTGCGCGATCTCCCGGCATAGCGCGGCCTTTCGCTAACTATTCCAAAAGCGCATGGGGCTAGCTGGATTACTCATCATCCTCTTGAGTCCGCTCCTTAGAATCGATTCTGCCAAGTAAAAAACTCCAAGAACTACTTGAGGACAGCACCGTGAAGAAGAATAAGCTCCCACGTCGTATTGCAATGGGCATTGCCCTGGGCGTGCTGGTCGGTTGGGCGTGTCACCATTTCGCAGGGAGCGAGCAAAGTGCCAAAGAGATCGCCAGTTACTTCTCGATGGTCACGGATATTTTCCTGCGCATGATCAAGATGATCATCGCGCCCCTGGTCTTCGCAACGCTGGTGGGCGGTATCGCCAGCATGGGCAATTCCCGTTCCGTCGGCAGGATCGGGGCGCGGGCGATGGCCTGGTTTGTCACCGCCTCGGTCGTCTCGCTGTTGATCGGAATGGGGCTGGTCAACCTGTTCCAACCCGGTGCCGGGCTGAACATGGACGTGGCCCAGCATGCGGCTGTGGTCGTGCCGGTCAATACCGGTGACTTCAGTCTCAAGGCGTTCATAGGCCACGTGTTTCCCCGCAGCATTGCCGAAGCGATGGCCAACAACGAGATCCTGCAGATCGTGGTGTTTTCGCTGTTCTTCGGCTTTGCATTGGCGGGCGTGAAGCGGGCGGGCCACACCCGGATCACCGACTCCATCGAGGAGTTGGCGAAGGTGATGTTCAAGATCACCGACTACGTGATGGCCTTCGCGCCGATTGGGGTGTTTGCCGCCATCGCCTCGGCCATTACGACTCAGGGGCTTGGGTTGCTGGTGGATTACGGCAAGTTGATTGCCGAGTTTTATTTGGGGATCTTGATCCTTTGGGTGTTGCTGTTCGGTGCTGGCTACCTGTTCCTTGGCCGCTCGGTTTTCCACCTTGGCAAGCTCATTCGCGAACCGATTCTCCTGGCCTTTTCCACTGCCAGCAGCGAGTCCGCCTACCCGAAAACCATCGAGGCGCTGGAGAAGTTTGGCGCGCCAAAACGCGTGTCCAGCTTCGTGCTGCCGTTGGGTTATTCGTTCAACCTCGACGGTTCGATGATGTACCAGGCGTTCGCCATCCTGTTCATCGCCCAGGCCTACAACATCGATTTGAGTTTCACTCAACAAATGCTGATTCTCCTGACGTTGATGATCACCAGCAAGGGCATGGCCGGTGTCGCCCGGGCTTCGGTGGTCGTGGTCGCGGCCACGTTGCCGATGTTCAATCTGCCCGAGGCGGGGTTGCTGTTGATCATCGGCATCGACCAGTTCCTCGACATGGCCCGCACCGCCACCAACGTGGTGGGTAACAGCATTGCCACGGCGGTGGTCGCCAAGTCCGAACCCCCCGAAGAAGCCGACGAGGACGAGGATGTACATGCTCCTATTCGGTCGCGATCCGAGCCGGTGCCGGTGGCTTGAGGAGACATTCATGAAGGCTAAAGCGAAGTCGAGTCGCAAGGTTAGTGTGGTGCGCAAGTTGGGTATCGTTGGCGGGCTTGGGTCACTGGCCGGTGGCGATCTGTTCTACAAGTTGGTCAAGTCCCGGGCGGTGCTCGAGGATCAGGGGCGCTACCATTTCCTGTTCGAGCAGCACCCCTTCAAGGACGTGCTGCTGCCGCTGGACCAGGGCGCGAGCATGACGTCGCGCAAGTTCTATGTGTTCCAAGTGTGCAAGTCGTTCGAGGACAGTGGCTTCGATGCGGTGATGCTTCCGTGCTTCGCCAGCCATACCTTTCGTGCTGAAATCGAGGAGGAACTGGGCATTCCGGTGCTGGACATGATGGCGGCCTTGACCCGGCACGTCCGCCATACGGTGTCGCCCCGGACGACGTTGGGGGTGATCGCCTCCGACTTCGTGCGCCATTGCGGCTTGTTCGAGCGACATTTTGCCAAAGACTTCCAGATTGTTTACCCCGACGCAGACACTCAAGCGAAGTTGATGGAGGCGATGTACGGTCTCAACGGCATCAAGGACGGTCACCTCGAGGGCGCGCCGCTTGAAGCGGTCTACCAGGCGTGCCTGTCGTTGCAGGCCCAGGGGGCGACGGTGATCCTGCCTGGCATGACCGAGCTGTCCCTGGTGTGTGCCGACTTGCAGCGTCGCGGGATTACCGTGCTGGATATCAATGAGATCTACGCCGACTTCGCGACGCTAGACCAGCAGCCCAGGCGCCCACCGTTCAAGCTGGGCATCGTGGGCGGCGTCGGGCCTGCTGCCACGGTGGATTTCATGGCCAAGGTGGTGGCCAACACGCCGGCGGGAAGGGACCAGGACCACATCAAGATGGTGGTCGAGCAAAACCCGCAGATACCGGATCGGACGGCCAGCCTGCTGCGGGACGAGTCCGATCCGACGATGGCGATGTATGCCACCTGCAAACGTCTTGAAAGCGCCGGCGCCAACGCCATCGCGATTCCCTGCAACACCGCCCATGCCTTCGTCGAGCGCATCCAGGCGCACTTGAGGGTGCCCATCGTGAACATGTTGAGCGAGACGGTGGAGTGGATTGCGCGCACCTATGGTTCGGGCCAGGCGATTGGCCTGCTGGCGACGTCCGGTACGGTGCAGAGCCAGGTCTATCACCAGGCGGCGCGCCATGCCGGGCTCCAGGTCCTCACGCCCGGTGTCGATTATCAGGCGATGGTCATGGACGCTATCTACGGACGGCGGGGTATCAAGGCCGGCTTCACGCAAGGCCTTTGCAAGGAGCAGTTGCTACTGGCGACCGAGCATTTGTGTGAGTTGGGCGCGGGCGTGCTGATCCTGGGGTGCACGGAGTTGCCGCTGGTGCTGGGGCATTGCGAGGCGTTCGAGATCAACGGGCATAGGGTGGCGCTTGTTGATCCGACGATGATCCTGGCGTTGAAGTGTGTGGCGTTGGCGCAGGAGGCTGGCAAGCCTAATGTCTTGAACAGCCTGGAGCATGTTGCCGCGATTTGACGGGTGAAAGTTGGCCCTTGTGGCGAGGGAGCTTGCTCCCGCTTGAGTGCGAAGCGCTCACAAAAAAGCGGGCCGCTACGCAGCCCAGCGGGAGCAAGCTCCCTCGCCACAATGGATCAAGCCACAACGGATCAAGCCCGGATTAATCAAACCGCCTTGGTGTGATTGCCTAGCCCGCGCAACGCCGCGATGTCTCGCTTGGGCGGTGCACCAAACAAGCGGGCATATTCGCGGCTGAACTGGGAAGGGCTTTCATAACCCACTTTGAAGGCCGCGCTCGCCACGTCCACGTGCTCGTTGAGCATCAAGCGTTTTGCTTCGTTCAACCGCAGCCACTTCTGGTATTGCAGCGGGCTCATCGCCGTGAGCTGGCGGAAGTGGTGGTGAAACGTCGGCGCGCTCATTTGCACCCGCGCCGCGAGGTCGTCTACGCGCACGGGCTCGGTGTAGTTGAGTTTCAACCAGTCGATGGCCTTGGCGATCCGGTAGCCCTGGCTATCGACCGAGGCGATCTGCCGTAGCCGCGCGGCCTGGTCGCTGAGCAGCAGACGGTAGTGAATCTCGCGCTGGATCAACGGTGCCAGTATGGGGATCGCTTCGGGTTCTTCCAACAACGCCAGCAGGCGTGCGAACGGCGCCAAAAGGTCGGGCGTCACGGTGCCGATGCCCGCGCCAATCCCGACCGCTCGATCACGCGGGGGCGACAGGCTGCCTTGGGCGATCAGGTCGGCCACCATGCGCAAGTCGAGCTTCAGGACCAGACCCAGGCAGGGTTGTTCGGGGCTTGCCTGAAGCACTTCGGAATTGGCCGGGATGTCCAGCGAGGTCATGAGGAATCGCCCGGGGTCGTAGCCATACGCCTCGCCACCGATCCATACCTGCTTCACGCCTTGGGTCACCAGCACGATGCTCGGCTCGATCATGCAAATCACCGGCGGTGCCGGGGCCTCACGTCGGAAGAAGGCGAGGCCGGGGATGGGCGTTTCGACGTCGCCCGGGTGTGGGGTCCAGTCGTCGATGATGGCGGTCAATGTTTCTTGTATGGATCTGCGTTGGGTGGCCATGTCGGCTCCGGGTGTCGTCTCGGCTCAATCGCTATAGGCAGGACATTAACGCGCTAAGCGAAGCGTTGCCTATATGCGCGGGAACAACTCCCAGGATCAGGCAAGAATCTCATCGGTATGCACTACCTGCACATTGATCTGGACGATGAAGATAGCAGGCACGAAATAGGTAAACGCCGCCATTCGAGACGGTGGGAGCGAGCTTGCTCGCGATAGCGGTCTGCCTGGGACGGGAGGGTGAATGTGCCGTCGTCATCGCGAGCAAGCTCGCTCCCACAGGTTCATCAAGAAATACAGGATTGTCATTCAATGAGCGATAAATCATTGCCACAAGACCCGCCCGCCTGGGGCGCGGTATTTGCCATGGCCCTCGCCGCGTTCGTGCTGGTGGCTTCGGAGTTCATGCCGGTCAGCTTGCTGACGCCGGTGGCGGCGGATCTTCAGGTCAGCGAAGGGCAGGCCGGTCAAGGCATTGCCGTCTCTGGCGCCTTTGCCCTGGTCACCAGCCTCTTCATCGCCTCGATTGCCGCCCGGGTCGACCGCAAATGGCTCCTGCTGGGGCTGACCTTGCTGATGATCGTTTCAGGTACCGTGGTGGCGTTCGCGCCAAACTACGCGGTATTCATGGTCGGACGTGCGTTGATCGGCGTGGCGATTGGCGGCTTCTGGTCGTTGTCGGCGGCCACGGCCATGCGGCTCGTGCCGGAAGATAACGTCCCGCAAGCGCTGGCCATCGTCAACGGCGGCAACGCCTTGGCGACGGTGGTCGCGGCGCCGCTGGGCAGTTTCCTCGGGGCGATTATTGGCTGGCGTGGCGCGTTTTTCTGCATCGTGCCTGTTGCTGGCATCGCCCTGGTCTGGCTGCTGTTACGCCTGCCCGCCATGCCTACGCAGGGGAAGCGGGGCAGTACCAACGCCTTCAAGTTGATGGCCCGGACACCGGTCGCGCTGGGGATGCTGGCGGTCAGCACGTTTTTCATGGGCCAGTTCATGCTGTTCACCTACCTGCGACCGTTCCTCGAGTCGGTGACACAAGTGAGCGTATCCACGCTGTCCTTCATGCTGCTGGTGATCGGTGTGGCGGGGCTGCTGGGCACTTTCCTGATCGGCGCCTGCTTGAAAAACAACCTCTATCGGACGCTCATCGTCATTCCTCTGCTGATGGCCGCGATTGCCATTGCCCTGGTGGGGTTCGGCGGGTCGGTGACGGTCACGACCCTCTTGCTCGGCCTTTGGGGCCTGGCGGCCACGGCTGCGCCCGTCGGCTGGTGGACCTGGCTTTCGCGAACGCTGCCGGAAGATGCCGAAGCGGGCGGCGGCCTGATGGTGGCGATCGTCCAACTTGCCATCGCCGGGGGCGCGACCGTGGGTGGCGTTCTGTTTGATCTGAGTGGCTATCGCGCGACGTTCGAAACCAGTGCGGCCGTGTTGGGGATGGCCGCTGTGCTGACGGTGCTGGCTGCTCGTTCAGCGGTCCGAGAGCCTTCATCGATTTCGGATACGGCCTCTTATGGCGCGGCGGATTGAGGCCAGTCCTGTAAGCCAGGAGAGGGTGACCGTTGGGCGCCTGAGCTTGGTGGCACATTGATGGCTTGTTATGCTCGGGGTCTGTTTATCCAGCATGTTGGTTGATTGTGACTACCGAGCGAATTTCCCAATTAGAACAAGCCCTGATGGCTGTGATCGCTGCTGCCGGGAAGATGGGCATCAGCAGCGATGAATTGTGCGCACACGCCGTGGGCGGGCTGATATCCGATCCGTACTGGAGTTGGGCGGATGCCCGGTACGCCCAAGGCGCGGTGGACGAAATCGACCATGCCTTGAACGCTCTTGTAGGAAGGCCGGCGATGGAACTGACGCTACCAGTGCCCGGGGCAGATCCAACACGCGAATCTGCGCCGCAGGGCTAGTTCATCCCCCATGAAAAAGGGCGACCTCAAGAGTCGCCCATTTGCGTTAAAGGCCGAGGCCTTCTTCTATCAGCGAGAGCAAGGCGTCTTCGTCCAGAATGATAGGATCAGGACGCGGTTGCCCGGCCGATCGCAGGGCTTGGATATGCCAAAGCGATTCGCCATGCTCGCCGAGCGAGCGCACGATGCAGTGTTCCTGCCCCTTCATATGGACTTCAATGCAGCCCTCGCCCTGGGGCGAAAAACGCGCAATCGGGTCGAATGAAATGCGGCGATGATTGCCTTCGATCACCAGTTGATCGATCGCGTAGTTGTACGTCGAACCGCTGGAATGACTTTCAAATACGTGGGTGGGATTGCGCCGGATATCCAGGCCGGCCTCGCACACGGGCGCCAGCCAGATTTCGATCTGGCGATACAGTTCGTAGACCTGGGCGGGCCAGTGCTCGATCGCCAGGTCGGCACAGTTGTCGGTATCCGCGCGGGTCTGCTGGGTTTTCCTTAGTTTGGCCGCTAGCTCGTCTGCCTTGCTCATGTCGATTCCCTGTCGTGATGATAGGTTGAGCTTAGCTGATGGGCTGGGGTGTTCGTTTGCGCTGGGTCATGAGGTGGTGGGTTGCCGGAAGGTGGTGGTGACGGTAGCTGCTTAGCGTGGACGAGTTCGTCCATCTGTTGCACGCTTTCCATCAGCTCATCGAAAAAAATGCTCACGGTTATCTCCAGTGCCTGACGGTGGGACATGTTATTGGAATTCCATCCTCCTATTCACCCTGTCGGTTGGCCAAATTAGAGGATAACCAATAAATAGGAGCGAGCCCAAGCCATGCGTATGACAGCTCTAAGCAATAACCATCTGGAACCACTGCGCGATGCGCTTAGCTTGGCCGGCCTACCCGTGGACGACCTGACGTATCCTGGCCGACAGTTCTTCAGCTTCAGCCACCAAGGCGTTGAAGTGGCGTTTGCCGGCATAGAAGGAGAGGGGGCCGAGCGGTTGCTGCGCTCGCTGGTTGTGCTTGAGGGACTGCGAGGCAAGGGCACTGGTGCGGCGGTGCTGGCCGCTATTGAAGCGTTTGCAAAACGCGAGGGGGCAGACCGGCTTCACCTGCTGACCGAGAGCGCCGCCGCGTTTTTTACCGGCCAGGGCTATCAGCCGGGGGACCGCTCGCTGGCGCCCGCTTCGATCAGCGCAACGGCCCAGTTCAAGACCTTGTGCCCGGCTTCGGCGACGTACCTGAGCAAGCGCCTCGTCTAGCGCAGCAAATGCACCGCCAGCCCGGCCAGGCCGCACGCCAGCAAGACCTGGATCACCCCGCGCTTGTAGCGAAACAGCGCCACGGCCGCGGCAATTGCAATGATTGCCGATGGCCAGTCCAGGGCCCCTGCAAAACCGTTGGGCCAGAGCACGTGGTAACCGAAGAAGCACGCCAGGTTAAGGATCACTCCGACCACCGCTGCGGTAATCGCCGTCAGCGGCGCGGTGAATTTCAATGCGTTGTGGGTCGATTCCACCAGCGGGCCGCCGGCCAGGATGAACAGGAACGAGGGCAGGAAGGTGAACCAGGTCACCAGCGTGGCCGCGACGGCCCCGGCGAGAAAGGCCTGTTCGGGGCCGAACACCTGCATCACGTAGCCGCCGACGAAACCGACGAAGGCCACGACCATGATCAGCGGCCCAGGGGTGGTTTCGCCCAGGGCCAGGCCGTCGATCATTTGTGTCGGGGTCAGCCAGCCGAAGTGTCCGACGGCGCCTTGGTAGACGTAGGGCAAAACCGCATAGGCGCCACCGAAGGTCAACAATGCGGCCTTGGTAAAGAACCAGGCCATTTGCGTCAATGTGCCGTCCCAGCCAAACAACACGGTCAGCAGGCCCATTGGCACGACCCACAACAGCGCGCCGACGACGACCAGCCGGGCCAACCTGGTAGCGCTGAACCGGGCGTGGTCCGGGGTTGGCGTGTCGTCGTCGATCAAGGCGGGGCCGAAGGACTTGTGCTGGGTAGCGTGGCCGCCCAGGCTGAATTTATCCGGTGCCCAGCGACCGCCGAAATAACCAACGGCAGCCGCACCCAGTACGATCAACGGGAAGGGGAGATCAAAGGCAAAGATCGCCGTGAACGATGCCGCCGCGATCGCCCACAGCCAATTGTTCTTGAGCGCGCGGGAGCCGATCCGGTGGGCGGCATGCACCACGATGGCCGTCACGGCCGGCTTGATGCCATAGAAAATACCTGCCACCACCGGCACTTCACCGAAGGCGATGTACAACCACGACAACGCGATGAGAATGAACAGTGAAGGCAGTACGAACAACGCCCCGGCGACCACGCCACCCCAACTTCGGTGCATCAACCAGCCCAGGTAGGTCGCCAGTTGCTGGGCTTCGGGCCCCGGCAGCAACATGCAGTAATTGAGGGCATGCAGGAAGCGCCGTTCGGAAATCCAGCGCCGACGTTCCACCAGTTCCTGGTGCATGATCGAGATCTGCCCCGCAGGGCCGCCGAAACTGATGAAGCCCAGTTTGAGCCAGAACCAGAAAGCCTCCCGCAGGCTGACGGCGTCGGGTTGGGTCAGGGGCTGTTCGTCATTGGTTCGGGTCGATTTGCTCATGGGCAGCGGGGCACTTAAAAGTCGAAGGCGCCCATACGTTATGGGGCGTTACGCGATTTAGATAGCCCCCAGGAAGGTTTGCTTGTAGACACGGGTACTTCTTCATTCAGGAATGCGCATTTCAGTTAGCTGACGGGCGGTGTTTTGGATCCACTCAAGCCACCCATCGGCTCAGTTACACAGGCAAATTGCCGCCTCACAAGCGGTAGGCTAAGCTCACGAATATTAAGGGTTATGGGCGAATTTGCTCATGCTTTTACCCTCTCCAGGAACTCGCTTGCCTATCTCCATTTACGACCCTTTCCATACCCCTGCCGGCGCCCTGAAACGCCTGCCGTTGCTCAAGGCCGCGGTGACGTTTATCGCGGCGGTGTGCCTGTGCCTGTGCGGTTTGCTTTTCCTGCAGTTGGAGCAGTCCCGTCGCCACGACCTGGAGTCGGCCCGCATCGCCTCGGCCACCCTTACCCGGGCCATGGCCCAGCAGGCCCAGGACACCTTCCTCCAGGCCGATCTGGTTTTGGCCAGCCTGGCGGACTGGATCCAGATCGATGGGTTCGGCCCTGCGGTATTGCCACGCTTGCAACAAACCCTCGCCCGCCGCGTGCAATCGCTCGAGCAGTTGCATGGGCTGTTCCTGTTCGACAAGCACGGTCAGTGGATCACCACCTCCTTCGACTACCTGCACAGGGGGGCAGGGGTGGCGGATCGAGAGTATTTCGCTTTCCATCAACAGAATGCTTCCCTGATCGCCCATATCGGCCCGGCGGTCCGCAGTCGGCAAAACGGCGACTGGATCATTCCGGTTTCCCGGCGCCTGAATGATAAAGACGGCAACTTCCAGGGCGTGTTGATGGCCGGCATCAAGATGTCCTATTTCGACCGGTTCTTTAAAAGCTTCAGCCTGGATGAGCAAGGCGAGATGGCCCTGGCTTTGTCTGACGGGACACTGTTGGCCCGTCGCCCCTTCGATGAGGCGCGGATCGGCCGCCCATTGGACGAGGAGCATATCTACAACCATGCCCTGACCGGCGGGATGTCTGGCGATGCGACCATCCGCTCAGCCATCGACGGCGTCATCCGGTTGTATGGGCACCAACATTTGCAGGCTTATCCGCTGGTGGTCACCGCCGCGATGTCCGAAGAATCGATTCTCGCGGGCTGGCATGACCGGGCTTTCCAATCCAGCCTCATCGTGGGCTTGGTGGTCCTGGGCATCTGCTTGTTCGGCTGGGTATTCGTGCGCCAGGTCCGCAACAGCGAAAAGATCGAAGCGGATTTGCGCAAGGCCCAGGAAGCCTTGGCACTGATTGCTACTCACGACAGCCTCACCGGGCTGGCGAACCGGCGGTTGTTCGAGCGGGCCCTGGATATCGAGTTCGGCCGGGGCGCCCGTCAGCGCAGCCCCTTGAGCCTGATCATGCTCGACATCGATTTTTTCAAGCACTACAACGACGCCTATGGGCACGTGGCCGGGGATCATTGCCTGGCGGAAGTCGCCAAGGTGCTCAAGAGTTGTTGCCATCGCAAGGCCGACCTGGCGGTAAGGTATGGCGGCGAAGAGTTTGCCGTGCTGTTGCCTGACACCAATCTTTCGGGGGCCATGGCGTTGGCCGAGCAAATCCGGCGCACTGTCATCGACAAGCACATCACCCATTCCGGCTCCCCGACCGGCTACCTCACGGTGAGCCTGGGCTGTTATGCCTTTGTGCCCAGCAGCCTGGACAGCATCGAAGTCTTCATCCAGCGCGCCGATGCGGCGCTTTACCAGGCCAAGCACAGCGGCCGCAACCGGGTGGCGGTGTTATCGACCGAAGGCGGGTTCGACAGCTTGGCGCGCTCGGATCGTTGAGATCGGTTGGAATCATCGGCAGCCTGCCACGGTCAACTATTCAGGCATCGCGCGGGCGGGTCTCCAGCAGCGTGTAGGCTCTTTCGCAAAACATCGTGGGCTCGCCAACGGATCGAGCAGTGGCTGCTAAGGTTACGAACGACTGGCCCCGGTCCTCATTTTTCCAGGCACCGAGGCCAGCGTTGACAGGATAGGAGCAGGTCAATGGATTCCACTGCCGATACCCCTTCAGGCACCGCACGTCACACCCCCATTACTCGTCGCCTGGTCGTGGCCGTCGCGGGACTGTTTGTCCTGGGCGTCCTGGTGGCGATCGCTGCGCTGTTCAACATCGCGCAAAAGCTGGACGCGGAGGACGTGCGCAAGACGCATTTCTATATCGAGCGCGCCCTCGAGAATCGCATCACCGCATCGAAAAACTACATTGCCAGTTATGCCTATTGGACCACGGCTTATGACCACCTCAACGGTGAAGTCAATGTGCAGTGGGCCTACGCCGAACAGAACATGGGCAAGACCCTGTTTACCAATGACGAATACGAAGGCGTGTTTGTCATCGATCGGCAACGCACCAAATATGCCGTGGTGCGTGGACGCAATGTCCAGGATGACGCCTCGGTTTATATGGACACTCCGCTGGCCGAGCTGGTGGAGCAACTCCAGGCACAGCCCGATCTGACGATGTCGACGATCCGCTACACATTGTTCGAGGGCTGGCCGGCCGTCGTCACGGCGTCGGTGATCCTGCCCAACGACGAAAGGCCCCAGGTCGAGGCCAAAGGAACCTCGGTGTTGCTGTTCGTCGACCAACTGACCCCCGTCAAGCTGCGCAAGATGGGCAAGAGTTATGGCCTCACCGACTTGAATCTCAAGAAAGACACCGAGCTCGAGCCCGGCCAGCCGGCCGTGCCGCTGGACAGTACCGGCTACAGCCTGGTGTCCCGACTCGAGCGTCCGGGCCAGCAATTGCTCTGGTCCCTGGTGCCGCCATTGGGGGCCGCGCTGTTGATCCTGGCCCTGCTGACCGCTTACTTCTTTCGTTATGCGTTGCGCACGGCACGGCATGTGGACGCCAGTTACGACAGCCTGGAAAGGTCCGCGCACGCCCTTGAGGCCAGCGAGGAGCGCTTCCGGGCCGTGGCCGAGGCGGCTTCCGACTGGATCTGGGAAATCGACGGTCAGCAGCGCATCACGTATCTGTCGGCGCGTTTCAATACGGTTACCGGGTTTTCCGACCAGCAATGGCTGGGGCAGGACATCGAGCAACTGCTGTATTGCGACACCACGCCAATCGCCCTTTGGCTGGGCAAGCTGACGGAGGAGCAGAGCACCAGCAACTTGCGCTGCTCCTACCGCGATCATTCCGGGCAATTGCGTTTCTGTCGCGTGTCGGCACGCCCGATCTACACCAAGACCGAAGTGGTGGGCTATCGCGGTACGGCCAGTGACATCACCGATGAAGTGGCGGCCCATGCCCAGGTCCAGCATCTGTCGATGCACGATGCGCTGACCGGCTTGCCGAACCGCAACAAGCTGGCGCGGTACCTGGATGATGCGCTGGTGGCCAAGGAACATGCCGCCCCCCTGACGTTGTTGATGGTGGACTTGGACAACTTCAAACCGATCAACGATTCCCTTGGCCACCCGGCCGGCGACGCGGTGTTGCTGGAAGTGGCTCAGCGGCTGCGCGACAGCACCCGCGAGCAAGACCTGGTGGCGCGGCTGGGGGGCGACGAGTTCGTGGTGGTGCTCAACGGCATGGAGCACACCACGGAAATCGATCGATTCTGTGAGCGGTTGATCGACAGCTTGCAGCAACCGATTCTCTACGAAACCCATTCGCTGCACATCGGTGCCAGCATCGGTATCGCCGTCAGTCGCCGTCAGGGTTACGTGCCCGGTGAACTGATCCGCTGCGCCGACATTGCCTTGTACCAGGCCAAGTCCGAGGGCAAGAAAACCTGGTGCTATTTCGCCTCGCAAATGAACGATCAGATCCAGCACCGTCGCCAACTGGAAAGCGACCTGCGGCAGGCCGTGAAGAAAAATGAATTCGTCCTGCATTTCCAGCCGCGCTACACCGTCGATGGTCGGGAGATCGTGGCGGTCGAGGCATTGGTTCGCTGGCAGCATCCGACGCAAGGCTTGTTGGGCCCCGATGCCTTTATTCCGTTGGCCGAGCAAACCGACCTGATTGTCCCGCTGTCTCGTTGGGTGTTGCGTGAGGCCTGCGAAACCGCACTGACCTGGCCGGGGGAATTGATGGTGTCGGTCAACCTGTCGCCAGCGCAGTTCGAGCGCAGCGACGTGGTGGAGGATGTGCGACAGGTGTTGATCGAAACCCGTTTCCCGGCGAGTCGCCTGGAGCTCGAAATCACTGAAAACGTGATGCTCAACGACGTCGATGGCGCCCTGCAGGTCATGAATGCCCTGAAGGAACTGGGCGTGCGCTTGAACATGGATGACTTCGGTACTGGTTACTCGTCCTTGGGTTACCTGCGCACCTATCCATTCGACGGCATCAAGATCGACAAGCGTTTCATCGCCTCCATGAGCAACAGCAGCAACGACCGCGCCGTGGTGCAGGCGATCATCAACCTGGGCAAGGCCATGGGGCTGACGGTCACTGCCGAAGGCGTGGAAACCCTGGCCCAGCTCGGTTCATTGGGCTCGGACCAATGCCACGAGGTACAAGGCTATTTCCTCAGCCGACCGATCGATAAACAGGCCTTTGCACAGTTGCTGGAGAACGGTCGGGCCTTACCGAAAACCGGCTCTTGAAGACTCGTTGCAACCACCGCGACGGGTTGACGGTCACAGCCAGTAACGTGGCATTTCGAGTAAGGGGCCTATGAAAAAACTGCGGATCGCAACCTTCAACATCAATGGCATCCGGGCCCGTCTGCCCAACCTGCTGGAATGGCTGGAGCGGGAGAAACCCGACATTGCCTGTTTGCAGGAGCTCAAGGCGGCGGACAAGGATTTCCCGGCGGCGGAGCTGGAGTCGGTGGGGTATGGGGCGATCTGGCACGGGCAGGCGTCGTGGAACGGTGTCGCGATCCTGGCCCGCGGTGCGCAGCCATTGGAGAGCCGCCGAGGCTTGCCCGGCGGGGACGACGACAGTCACAGTCGCTATCTGGAGGCGGCGGTGCATGGCGTGCTGGTAGGGTGCCTTTACTTGCCCAACGGCAATCCGCAACCGGGTCCCAAGTTTGACTACAAGCTGGCCTGGTTCGAACGGCTGATCGACTATGCCCAAGGGTTGCAGGCCAGTGATCATCCCGTAGTGCTGGCCGGTGACTACAATGTGGTGCCCACCGACATGGACATCTACAACCCGCGCTCCTGGCTCAAGGATGCGCTGTTGCAGCCCGAAAGCCGGGAATGCTACCAGCGCTTGTTGGACCAGGGCTGGACCGATTCGCTGCGCCACCTGTATCCGGAGGAGCGGATCTACACCTTCTGGGATTATTTTCGCCAACACTGGCAAAAGAACTCGGGGCTGCGCATCGATCACCTGTTGCTCAACCCGGCCGCCAGCGCCTACCTGAGCGAGGCGGGCGTGGACGCCTGGGTCCGGAACCAGCCCCACCCCAGCGACCATGCACCCACCTGGATCCGGCTGGCTTCGCGTAAACGGCGCTGACCGGGGGCGATTGTTGTCTCTGTGAGGGGAATGCCTTATACCTGGCGCCCAATAGCAGTGCGCTTGTGAGCGCTGCGCCGACCCCGGAAAAGGACACCCTCATGAGTCATCCCCAACTGAGCGATACGGCTCGCTATCTGCGGCGCCTGGGTTTCGACGCACCACCGGCGCCGACCCTCGACACCTTGCGTCAGCTGCAATGGCGCCATACCGCTGAATTCCCCTTTGAAACCCTGTCGACGTTGCTGCGTCAGCCCGTGCCCATCGACCTTGAATCGGTCGAGCGCAAGGTTTTCGAAGAGGGGCGCGGTGGCTATTGCTATGAACTCAACCAGCTGTTCCTGGCGCTGTTGCAAGCACTGGGTTACGACGCTCACGGCATCACCGGGCGCGTGGTGATGAATGCGCCTGAGGGCGCCTGGACCGCCCGGACCCATCGGCTGAGCCTGGTGACGATCGAGGGTGTGCGCTACATCACCGACGTCGGCTTTGGCGGCATGGTGCCCACCGCGCCGCTGTTGCTCGATAGTCGTGAGACCCAGGTCACGCCCCATGAGCCGTACCGCATCGAGACCCACGCGGACGGTTACTTGTTGCGCGCCAACGTCGCCGACGAATGGCGACCGATGTACCTGTTCGACCTGCAGCGCCAGGAAGACATCGACTACACCGTCGGCAATTGGTACGTCTGCAATCACCCTGAGTCGCCGTTCATGGGCCGGTTGATGGTGGCCCGCACCGGCGACGGGTTGCGCAAGACCCTCAACGGCAACAGCTATGCCGTACACCGGATAGGGCAGGAGAGTGAACGGCGCGTGATCCTTGATGCCGATGAGTTGATCGATTTGCTGGAGCAGGAATTCAGCCTGCGCGTACCGCCGCGCGAGCTGTTGCGGCCCGCAGTGGTGGGGTTGCTGCAGTCATAAAAAGCGCTGGGTCGGGGCGCTGTTCCTGATGGGCATGCAACAAGTTGTATACAACTCTATGGACATTTGTCCTGAGTTTTGAATACAGTGTGCCCATAACAAAAAACAGGGAATCCCCGAACCATGAAAACGCCCCATGTTTCACTCCCACGGCCCGAGGACGAAAACCTCGGCGTCGGCGCGAATATGGCTTATGGCCTGCAACATGTGTTGACCATGTACGGTGGCATCGTCGCCGTGCCGTTGATCATCGGCCAGGCGGCCGGGCTTTCGCCGGCGGACATCGGTCTGTTGATTGCCGCGTCGTTGTTCGCGGGAGGCCTGGCCACCTTGCTGCAAACCCTCGGCCTGCCGTTTTTCGGCTGCCAACTGCCCTTGGTGCAGGGCGTATCGTTTTCGGGCGTCGCGACCATGGTGGCGATTGTCGGCAGTGGCGGGGAGGGGGGCTTTCAAGCCATCCTCGGCGCGGTGATCGCAGCGTCCCTGATTGGTTTGCTGATCACTCCGGTGTTTTCTCGCATCACCCGGTTCTTTCCGCCACTGGTCACGGGCATTGTGATTACCACCATCGGCTTGACCTTGATGCCGGTGGCGGCGCGTTGGGCGATGGGCGGCAACAGCCACGCCGCCGATTTCGGCAGCATGGCCAACATTGGCTTGGCCGCGGTGACCCTGGTGCTGGTACTGCTGCTGAGCAAGATGGGCAGCGCAACCATCTCGCGGTTGTCGATTCTGTTGGCGATGGTCATTGGTACGGTCATCGCGGTGTTCCTCGGCATGGCGGACTTTTCGTCGGTCAGCCAAGGCCCGATGTTCGGTTTCCCGACACCGTTCCATTTCGGCATGCCGACGTTCCATATCGCCGCGATCCTGTCGATGTGCATTGTGATCATGGTGACCTTGGTGGAAACCTCCGCCGACATCCTGGCGGTGGGCGAGATCATCGACACCAAGGTCGATTCGAGGCGCCTGGGCAATGGTCTGCGGGCCGACATGCTGTCGAGCATGATCGCGCCGATCTTCGGTTCCTTCACCCAGAGTGCCTTCGCCCAGAACGTCGGGCTGGTGGCCGTCACCGGGATCAAGAGCCGTTTCGTGGTGGCAACCGGCGGGGTATTCCTGGTAGTACTCGGCCTGCTGCCGTTCATGGGCCGTGTGATCGCCGCGGTGCCGACTTCGGTGCTGGGCGGTGCCGGCATCGTATTGTTTGGCACGGTGGCGGCCAGTGGCATTCGCACCCTGTCGAAAGTCGACTACCGCAACAACGTCAACCTGATCATCGTCGCCACTTCTATCGGCTTCGGCATGATTCCCATCGCCGCACCGAACTTCTACGATCATTTCCCGAGCTGGTTCGCGACCATCTTCCATTCGGGCATCAGTTCTTCGGCGATCATGGCGATCATGCTGAACCTGGCGTTCAACCACTTCACCACGGGCAATTCCGACCAGCAGTCAGTCTTCGCCGCCGGCACCGAGCGGGTGTTGCGCTATCAGGACTTGGCGGCGCTGCGCGAAGGCGATTATTTCAGCGACGGCAAGCTGCATGATTGTGACGGCAACGAGATTCCCGTGGTGGCAGAGCCTGTTCACGAACCGGCGGAACATGGGCCGACCCGACTGAAAAGCAGCGAGCACGTCTGACAAAGCCCTGTGGCGAGGGAGCAAGCTCCCTCCCCACATGGTTTATCCAGCGGACATGAAAAAGCCTGTGATCAATGATCACAGGCTTTTTTGTGTTACTCGGAGGCGGGTTACCAACGGCCGTAATGACCCCGGGGTGGGCCATAGTAGTAGCCCCGTGGTGGCCCGTAATACACCGGTGCCGGGCGATAGTAGATTGGCCGCTCTACATACACCGGCTGCGGTTGGTAATAGACCGGCGGTGGTGCCTGGTAGTAGACCGGTTGCGGTTGCACGTAGACCGGTTGCTGCACATACACCGGACGATCACGGTTGATGATGGCCGAGCCGACAATGGCCGAACCGACGATGGCACCAAACACGGCGGGCCCCTCCCAACCACCACGACCGTGGGCGGATGCCTGGCCGGTGACCGCGAGTGCCCCCATGAGCAGGGCGATGATGGGAAGTCTACGATTCATGGCTGTTCCTCGTTTCGGCCCCGGCGCCTGTGGTCTGCTACAGACCCGATGAGCATCGCGGGGATACTGCTATGACAGCGATTTTCTCAGGATTTGCGCCGCCGTTGGGTAAATATTGTGTAAGGTCTGTAGCGCTTTTTTTACCGCGCTGCGTCATCCAGCAGCCTGGATCTGGCCGGACCTGGCGGTATCATCATCCAATAGATCTTTCGGGGCGGCGTTCCGTTTGTCCGAAAGTGAATGCAAGGAGACACGCATGCAGATCAACCCCAACAAAGACACCCAGCTGTGCATGTCGCTCTCGGGGCGTCCCGGAAACTTTGGCCTGCGCTTTCATAACCATTTGTATGAGCAACTGGGCCTGAACTTCTATTACAAGGCGTTCAGCAGCCAGGACCTGCCTGGCGCGGTGGGCGGTATCCGTGCCTTGGGTATTCGTGGCTGCGGCGTGTCGATGCCGTTCAAGGAAGCCTGCATCGCCCTGGTGGACGAGTTGGACCCTTCCGCTGCCGCGATCCAGTCGATTAACACCATCGTCAATACCAACGGTCATCTGAAGGCCTACAACACCGACTACATTGCCATTGCCCAATTGTTGCAAAGCCACGCCGTGCCCAAGGACTCGACCTTTGCCCTGCGCGGCAGCGGCGGCATGGCCAAGGCGGTGGCCAGTGCCTTGCGCGATGGTGGCTACAGAAACGGGCTGATCGTCGCCCGCAATGAAGCCGCAGGGCGAGCCTTGGCCGAATCCCTGGGGTATGAATGGCAAGCTGAACTGGGTGCGCGACGGCCGCAGATGCTGATCAACGTCACGCCGATCGGCATGACCGGCGGCCCGGAAGCCGACCAGTTGGCGTTCGAGCCCGAGACCATCGCCGCCGCCGAGACCGTGTTCGACGTGGTGGCGATCCCATCGGAAACGCCCCTGATCGTGCGCGCCCGGGCCGAAGGCAAACGGGTCATCACCGGGTTGGAAGTCATTGCTATCCAGGCCCTGGAGCAATTCGTGCTGTACACCGGCGTGCGGCCCAACCTGGAGCAATTCGAAAAAGCCGTCGCTTTCGCCCGGTCCGCGTAGGCGCTGCTATTCCAGCCGCGCCAGGCGTTCTTCCAGTGCGGCGATCCGCGCTTCGAGCTCTTCGATGCGCTCCAGCGAGACACCGCCGCCCGCGCCACGCTCCACCGGATGCTGGCGGGCGGCGAGAATCGCTTCGATGTCCGCCGGATCGCCCATGGCGTGCACATAGCGGTCCTCGCGCTGGCCGGCCTGGCGTGGCACCAGCAGCGCCAGTCCCCGGGAGATCAGGCGTTCGAGCTGGTGCACCACTTGCTCGGCGTCTTCAAAATCGTGCATCCGTCCGCTGCGGGTCAGCAACTCATTGACCGTTTGCGGGCCACGCAGGAACAGCAAGCCCATCAGGACCACTTGGGCCGGCACCAGCTCCAGGGCTTTGTCGACCCGATGTTCCCAGCGGTCGGCGCGGCTGCCCATCACCAGTTTGGTAAAACCGCGACCTTCCAGCGCCCGCAGGCTCTGGCCGACCTGGCCGGGGTTGAGGTTCATCACCGGTTCGCGGCTGGTTTTCTGGTTGCAGGCCAGTACCAGGGCGTTGAGGGTCAGCGGGTAGGTCTCGGGGTTGGTGGCCTGTTTCTCGACCAGCGCGCCGAGGATGCGGATTTCCGTGCTATTGAGCCGTGGTTCTTCAGCCTGCTGTTGTTCTTCGATGCTCATCGCGCGTTCCCTATGCTGTGGAAGCCGCCTAGCCTAATCCTTGCGCAATAAAAGACAAGCCGTGCAACCAGCCGTGGCTATAATCGCTGCCGTTTGATTCATTCTTTCCTGCCACCTGCATGAGATTGCCATGACTATTTCCCTGTACGCCGCTTCCGTCCCGGTTTTCAAGCAGATGCTCAACGCGTTGAGCGACGTTCTGAACAAGGCCGAAGCCCACGCCACCGCGAAAAACATCGACCCGAACGCTTTCCTGCAAGCCCGCCTGTACCCGGACATGTTCCCGCTGGTGCGCCAGGTGCAGATCGCGGTGGATTTCGCCAAGGGTGTGTCCGCGCGCCTGGCCGAGATTGAAGTGCCGAAATATGACGACAGCGAGACCACGTTCGCCGAGCTGCAAGCCCTGATCGCCAAGGTATTGGCCTTTATCGATGGCATCGCCCCTGCGCAGATCGATGGCAAGGAAGGCATCGAAATCGTTACCCGTCCGGGGACGCCGAAGGAGAAACGCTTCAGTGGCCAGAACTACCTGCTGACCTACGGCCTGCCGCAGTTCTTCTTCCATGTCACCACCACCTACGCATTGCTGCGCCACAATGGCGTGGAAGTGGGCAAGCGTGACTACATGGGCGCGTTCTAACCCCGCCGGCATGAAAAAGCCCGGGACGGTTTGGGCCGTTCCCGGGCTTTTTTGTGGCTGCAGTCTAGGTGGTTAAGCATGCTAATTGGAGGTGAGCGATCTGGCGCTATCGCGAGCAGGCTCGCTCCCACAAGGTTTTGCGGCTGACACAGATCCACTGTGGGAGCGAGCCTGCTCGCGATGAGGGCAGCACCGACACCGCAAGATTCAGTTCCTTCCTGATTACGCCGTACGCGCCAGCTTCGCTTCCTCACCCAGGCACGCCGCCGCCGTGAACAGCACATCCGTCGACGAGTTCAACGCCGTTTCCGCCGAGTCCTGCAGGACACCGATGATGAAACCCACAGCGACCACTTGCATGGCGATCTCACTGGGAATGCCAAACAGGCTGCACGCCAGGGGAATCAGCAACAGCGAACCGCCGGCCACCCCGGACGCACCGCAGGCGCAAATGGCGGCGACAACGCTCAGCAGCACGGCTGTTGGCAGGTCAACTGCAATACCCAAGGTATGTACGGCGGCCAGGGTCAGTACGGTGATGGTGATGGCAGCGCCGGCCATGTTGATGGTCGCGCCCAGTGGGATCGACACCGAATAGGTGTCTTCGTGCAGGCCCAGGCGTTTGCTCAGTTCCAGGTTCACCGGGATATTCGCCGCCGAGCTGCGGGTGAAAAACGCTGTGATGCCACTCTCGCGCAGGCAGGTGAACACCAGCGGGTAAGGGTTGCGACGCAGCTTCCAGAGCACGATGAGTGGGTTGACCACCAACGCCACGAACAGCATGCAACCGATCAGCACAGTGAGCAGGTGCAGGTAGCCGAGCAGGGCGCCGAAGCCGGACGTGGCCAGGGTCGAGGCCACCAGCCCGAAGATCCCCAGCGGGGCGAAGCGGATCACCAGGCGCACGATCACGGTCACGCCGTTGGACAGGTCTTCGAGCACGGTGCGCGTGGTCTGGCCAGCATGGCGAATGGCGATGCCCATGCCGATGGCCCAGGCCAGGATACCGATGAAGTTACCGTCCATCAGTGCCCGGACCGGGTTATCCACCACGCTCAGCAACAGGCTTTGCAGCACTTCGCTGATGCCACCGGGCGCGGTGACTGCGACGTCTTGGGTCGATAGCACCAGGCTGGACGGAAACAGCGTACTGGCGACCACCGCGACCACCGCCGCGGCGAACGTGCCCAGCAGGTAGAGGAACAGGATGGGGCGGATATGGGTTTCCTGGCCGTGCTTGTGGTTGGCAATCGACGCCATGACCAGCACGAACACCAGGATCGGTGCCACGGCCTTGAGCGCGGACACGAAGACCTTGCCGATGAAGGCGGTGGACTTGGCCAGGTCGGGCGCCAGCCATGCCAGGACAATACCGGCGATCAGGCCAATGATGATTTGCGTCACCAGGCTGGTGCGTTTAAGGCGTTGCAAAGGGGTAACGGACGAAGCTGTCATAGCGGCATCTCTGATTTTATTGTGTTCAACGGTCGACAGATCAGGGCAACAAGCGGGCAGGCCACATGAGCGGACCGAGAGAAAGTACGGCGTTTGCAGGCCGCGGACTTTAGCACAGCCGGTGAAAAATCTGACGGACCTGTGACAGTCCGTCACCCTTATCCGGGCCATGCCGAGCGTTTGTATGACGCGCGCATTCTGTTAGGCTTTGTCACTCTCACTTTTTTTCCGCCAGCGGGCCCCAGGGCTAACGCTGGTGTCGTCGTTTTGCTGGAGTTCTACATGTTGCTACCCATCTTCCTGCTGTCGGCCGCCGGTTTCACCGTGCTGACCACGGAATTCGTCATCGTCGGCCTGTTGCCCTCCATCGCTCGCGACCTGCACGTCAGCATTCCCCAGGCCGGGCTGCTGGTGACGTTGTTCGCGTTTACGGTGGCGGCGTTCGGGCCGTTCCTCACGGCCTGGTTCGCCCGCTTCGAGCGGCGCAAGCTGTTTATCAGCGTGCTGGTGATGTTCGGCCTGGCCAACCTGCTGGCCACCTTTGCCCCCAACATTTGGGTAATGGCCCTTGCCCGATTGATCCCGGCCCTGGGCTTGCCTGTGTTCTGGGCGCTGGCCAGTGAAACGGCGGTGGACATTGTCGGGCCGCAACTGGCCGGGCGGGCTATCGCCCGGATCGGCTTCGGCATCGTCTGTGCCACCGTGTTCGGCATTCCAGTGGGCACGTTGATCGCCGATGCGTTTGGCTGGCGCAGTGCCTTCGCGATCCTGGCGGTCATTGCCTTCGCCAAGGCCTTGTTGCTGTTTATTTATTTGCCGAAAACCAACTTGCACCAGCATCAGGTGAGCTTCCGTTCGCAATTGAAGATCCTGCGCAGCCCGTTGATGCAAGGGCACGTGCTGTTGTCGATCCTGGTGTTCAGCGGCATGTTCACCGCCTACACCTATCTGGCGGATATCCTCGAACGCCTCGCCGGATTCGATGGCACCCTGGTGGGCTGGTGCCTGATGGGCTTCGGCGCCGTCGGGCTGTTGGGCAACTCCTTGGGCGGCCGTGCGGTGGACCGGCATCCGCTGATCGCGTCGATGGTGTTCTGCCTGTTCCTGATCGGCGGCATGGTGGCGTTGGTCCCAAGCATCCATTCACCCCTCGCGCTGGCGGCGGCGATGGGCATCTGGGGCGTGACCCAGGCCGCGTTGTTCCTGGTCAGCCATGTGCGGTTGATGAAGGCAGCCCCGCAGGCCCCGGCGTTTGCCGCCTCGTTGAACATCGCCGGGGCCAACCTGGGGATTGGCCTGGGGGCGATGATCGGTGGCCGGGTCATCGATACCCTGGGCTTGGGCAGTGTCGGGTTCGCGGCCGCCGGGTTCATCTTCGTCTCGATTCTGCTGGCGTTGCTCCTGATGACTTTCAAGCCCCGCGCGACTTGCCTGGATAGCTAAGCGCTGAACAACTCGCGACGGGCGCCTTCGGCAATCGCAACGATGCCAGGATGGCTGACCTTGCGTTCCACCGAAATGGCGTAGAAGGATTCACTCACCGCATCGGTCTGGCCGATCACTTCTACGCCGTACTGACGCTTGACCTCTTCGGCGATCACGCTCGGGCCGATGAAAATCCCACTGCCTGATTGACCAAAGGCCTGCATCAAGGCGCTGTCGTCGAACTCGCCGACGATGCGCGGTTGGATCTGTTGCTCGGCGAACCAGCGTTGCAAGCGGCTGCGCACCACGGTTTCCGGCCCGGGAATCAGCAGCGGAGCGTCATTGAGGCCATGGGGGAAATCCTGCCCGTAGCGTTCGGCCAGCGCGGCGGTGGCAAAAAAACTGATCCCGCATTCCCCCAGTTTCTGGCTGTAGCCCTTGATGTCCAGGTGGGTTGGCATCGGGCTGTCGGAAATCACCAGGTCCAGGCGCTGGATCGCCAGGTCCGCCAGCAGCCGTTCGAGCTTGTCCTCGCGACAGGTGATGCGCAGCGGCTCACTCAACTCCATGGTCGGCGCCAACAGCCGATAGACGATGGACTTGGGCACCACATCCGCCACTCCGACCCGGAACAGGGTTTGCTGCTCGTTGGGCTGGGCCCTCAGCATCAATTCCAGCTCACCGCCCAACTGGAACATGTGTTCGGCGTAGGGCAGTGTCTGGCGGCCGGCTTCGGTCAGTTCCAACTGCCGCCCGACACGACGAAACAATTTGATGTTATAGGTTTGCTCGAACAGGGAAATCTGCCCGCTGATAGTCTGTGGGGTCAGGTTCAACTGCTCGCACGCCCGCACGATGCTGCCGGTTTTCGCCACGACCCAAAAGTAATGCAGTTGTCGATAATTGAGCATGGGTTCACATTGCTTCGTAAAAACCGAAGTATAACCGCTGAAAATACGAATTTTCCTGAAGTATTCGTCTCTCTAGAATGCCTGGCCATTGGTGGGCCACTTTCGAGCTCCTTCTATTCTTCAAGAGGCATTTATTCCATGACCTATAAATCCCTGGGGCTTGCAGCCCTGTTGGTGATGTCGGCAACGACACTGGCGGGCTGTGAACAGGCTGAAAAAAGTGCCCAGCAGTTAATGGGGCAGGCTGCGGAAACCGCCAAGCAGGCCATCGACGATACCCATAAGGCCGCCGAACAGGCGATCAGCGAAGCCACCGGCGGCTTGATCAGCCCGAAGAAAGAGCCAGCGGACGAAGCTGACGAAACACAAACCCCTACCAAAACCATCTAACGCGTCACATCAGTCAGGACTGACCCATGGATTATCTTTTACAGCTCGCCGCCAGCCCCACCGCGTGGATCGCCCTGGCGACTCTGGTCGTGATGGAAATCGTGCTTGGCATCGATAACCTGATCTTCATTTCGATTCTGACCAACAAGCTGCCCGAACAGCATCGTGCCAAGGCGCGGCGGATCGGTATCGGCATGGCGCTGATCCTGCGCTTGGGCCTGTTGAGCACGATTGCCTTTATTGTGCAGTTGACCGAACCGGTCATCGAAATCCTCGGCCAGGCGTTCTCCTGGAAAGACATGATCCTGATCGCCGGCGGCCTGTTCCTGCTGTGGAAAGCGACCACTGAAATCCACCACAGCATGGACCCGGCGCCGAATGATCCCAAGTCGGCCACGTCCGGTGTGACCCTGGGCTTTGCCGCGGCCATCGGTCAGATCCTGATGTTGGACCTGGTGTTCTCCATCGACAGCATCATCACTGCCGTGGGTATGACCGAGCATTTGCCGATCATGATCATCGCCGTCGTCGTATCGGTGCTGGTGATGCTGCTGGCGGCCGAACCGCTCGCCAAGTTCATCAATGACAACCCGACGGTGGTCATGCTGGCCCTGGGCTTCCTGATCATGATCGGCATGACGCTGATCGCTGAAGGTTTCGGCGCCCATGTACCGAAAGGCTATATCTATGCGGCCATGGCGTTCTCGGCGGCGATCGAGGTGTTGAACATGTTGTCCCGCAGGGCCAAGGAAAAGGCGCTGCCCGACAACGCCTGATTCCAGGCAGCAGGCAGAAGCCACCCGGGTCCAGGCCCGGGTGGCTTTTTTTTTGGATTTGAGAACGATGGGTTTGAAGGTGATGGGTCAGTGCGCGGCGGCGTGGTGCCGGGCAGGTTTGGCGGTTTTTCCCGATGGCGCAGGTGGCGCGTGATGGTGGCGTCGAGCGATTCGAAGCACCCCCCACAGCATGGCCGTGGCTACGCTCAGCCAGCCGAATATCAGCATCAGGATTGTCGTCGTCAGGCTCATTTGTGCCTCCTTCTATCCCCGGTTCGGGATAACGCACCCAGTACAATGGACAGTCTAGTCGCTCAAGTGTTGCAGCTTGTCGATGTATGGCGCTGGGGTATGGATCGGTTCGTTCTATCGCCCTTTTAAAACGATTGTTATGGCTATACCCAGGGCTGTGCGCACCTTATGATCGTCGACCCACGCCTGGCCCGGATGCCGGGTACCTGAACAAGAGAGTCATCATGTCGCCAGTCATTCCATCGTTTCGATCATTGGTACTGGCGGTGTCCTGCCTCGTCGCCCTGGCGGGTTGCGCGGGCAGCGTATCGCCGCAGATCCAGCGCCTGCCCGAACGGGTAGAACTCAACAGCGTGCCGTTCTATCGTGGCGAAATGCACCAGGGCGCCCCGCAATCCCTGGCCGCCTTGCTGACGTTGCAAGGCACCGTGATCACTCCAGGTCTGTTGGAAAAACCCCTGCACCTACCCGGTGGCGAAGCCCATTTGCAGAAAAATATGCAAACACTGGCGCGCGAGTACGGGCTGCTGGTGTATCCCCTCGACGCCAAGCTGCCCGCGCTGTTGGAGCAGGTCGCGGCGGGTTATCCGGTGCTGGTGCGCTATGTCGATGGTTCGGCGTTTTGGGCCGCGCCTCGGTATGGGATTCTTGCCGGCTACAATCGCCAGAAGCAGACGGTGTTGTTGCGTGCAGGCATGAATCGTCGGCAGTTGATGAGTTTCAGTGCCTTCGAGTCGGCCTTCCAGAGCGCGGGTGGCTGGGCGGTGCTGGTTCAGCGCCCCACGCAGCTTCCGGCCAATGTCGACTCACAGCGTTGGTTGAAAGCGGCGGCCGATCTGGCCGGGGCAGGGCAGGAGCAAGCGGCGGCGCGGGCCACCAAGGCGCTCAGCGCCGCCCATTGATCGTTCATCCCGTTCGTCACTTGCCGGGCACGACCTGGCAGGGCTGGGGCTCTTATCGTCAGGGTTGGGCATTTTTCCGACCGTGATAGGAGGAGGCACGCATGGCACAGTCGAAAACACCTACGGGGCCACATTCATCCGAGCATTCCAGTGGTGATGATTTGGGGTTCGATCCGGACTCGCCGGACCTTGAGGATCCCCAGGTCGATCCGGTCGGGCCGGCCAAGGCGCCGCTGGATAAGAAGGATGAGCGAAAGCCTGAGCCTTATGATCCGCTGGGTGACTTGAAGCCATAGATTAAAAGGTCCCAGCGAGTTGGGTAATGCTGTTCATGGACGCGTAGTTTGGTGTGTAGATCCGTTTCTGCGGTAACGGCTACTGGCGGTTCCGCTCTTAAAGCGGGTCACTTTTGGAAGAGCGTCCAGATCAGGATCCAAAGCAAGAGCAAGAGCGGGGCACATGCCGGCATCTATGTGGCTGAGCCACCGCTATCGCGAGCAAGCTCGCTCCCACATTGGATCTTCAGCAGGCACAAAATTCATGTGCACCGCTCCCACAATGGGCCTTCAGTGAACACAAAACTTGTGAACACCCAAGATCATCTGTGGGAGCGAGCTTGCTCGCGATGAGGTTGGCATTACGACGAATCGGAGCTTTTTTGATTCGTGGATTACTTGGAGGCTTCCACCACCCCACTCTGGCGGCTCTTGAGATTCTTGGCGGCCTTGTATTGCAGGGCCACCGCCGGCACGGCGGCGCTTTTTCCGGTTTCCACCCAGCTACGAATCCGGCTGGCATCGGCGAAGTGCGTGTACTTGCCAAAGGCGTCGAGGATCACCAGCGCCATCGGGCGATTGCCCATCTTCGTTACCAGCACCAGGCAGTGGCCGGCTTGGTTGGTAAAGCCGGTCTTGGTCAACTGGATATCCCAGTTGGCCTTGTGAACCAAATGGTCGGTATTGCGAAACCCCAGGCTATACACCGGTTTGCGGAAGGTAACGGTCTTTTCCTTGGTCGTACTCAATTCGCTCAGGAGCGGGTACTTGCGGGCGGCGATCAGCAACTTGGTCAGGTCCCTGGCAGTGGAGACGTTGTTGATCGACAGGCCCGTCGGCTCGACGTAATGCGTGCTGGTCATGCCCAGCGCCTTGGCCTTGGCGTTCATGGCGGCAATGAACGCCGCATAGCCGCCCGGATAGTGGTGGGCGAGGCTGGCGGCGGCGCGGTTTTCCGAAGACATCAGGGCGATCAGCAAAACGTCCCGGCGTGACAGTTCGCTGTTGAGCTTGACCCGCGAAAACACCCCCTTCATCTCCGGAGTGTTGGCGATGGTGATGGAGATGTATTCATCCAGGTTCTGTTTGGCATCCAGCACGATCAGACCGGTCATCAACTTGGTCACCGAAGCGATCGGCACCACCACGTCGGGGTTGCTCGAATAGACGACTTTATCCGTCTGCAAGTCCAGCAACATCGCGCTGCCCGAGGCGACTTGTAGCTTGGTCGTGTCCCGAGGGGGCGCGATGGTTTCCTGTGCAACGACGTTTTGCGTGATAAAGCTGCCTGCGAAAGCGATGAACAGGCTGATGATCGAAAGATGGATTTTCACGCGAGTAGACTCGATGGAGTTGAAGGTGCCGTTGAGCAACGACTTAAAAAAACGTCGCATTCTAGGAGTATGGGCGACAGCAGCGCTATATGCCTGTACCGCCAGGGGTTGTGAATAAATAAAGTTTAATGAAGGGGGATTCTGGCGAATCGAATCTGAAAAATTCGTAGTTTGCGCGAGCCATGCAAGCGACCGACACCTGGCGGCTAAATCCCAATCACCAGAAACACTTGTGGGAGCGAGCTTGCTCGCGATAACGGTGTGTCAGTCAACCTGGAGGTTGGCCGGTCTACCGCTATCGCGAGCAAGCTCGCTCCCACAGGGGCTTTGTCGAGGGCTATCAGCTGTGCAGTGTTTCGGCCGCGTACAACGTGTTTTCCAGCAGGCAGGCGCGGGTCATCGGGCCTACGCCGCCAGGTACCGGGGTGATCCAGCCAGCGCGGGGCAGGGCGGTCTCGTAGACCACGTCGCCCACCAGCTTGCCGTCGTCCTGGCGATTGATGCCCACGTCGATGACGATGGCGCCCTCCTTGATCCACTCACCCCTGACCAGGCCGGGTTTGCCGGCGGCCACTACCACCAGGTCGGCACGGCCGACATGGCCGGCCAGGTCCTTGGTGAAGCGATGGGTCACGGTCACGGTGCAGCCGGCCAGCAGCAACTCCATGGCCATCGGGCGACCAACGATGTTGGACGCACCCACCACCACGGCATCAAGGCCATACAGGTCCACGCCAGTGCTTTCCAGCAAGGTCATGATGCCCTTGGGGGTGCAGGGGCGAAGCAGTGGGATACGCTGGGCCAGGCGGCCGACGTTATAAGGATGGAAGCCGTCGACGTCTTTGTCTGGACGGATACGCTCCAGCAGCTTGGAGGCGTCGAGGTGTTCAGGCAGCGGCAACTGGAGCAGAACACCGTCGATGTTCGGATCGTCGTTCAGGCGATCGATCAGATCGGCCAACGCTTGCTGGGTGGTTTCGGAAGGCAGGTCGTAGGCCTGGGAAAGGAAGCCGACCTCTTCACAGTCTTTACGCTTGTGCGAGACATAAACCTGAGAGGCAGGATCGCTGCCGACCAGGATCACCGCAAGGCCGGGCGTGCGCAGGCCTTGCTGGCGGCGCTCGGTGACTCGTTGGGCGATCTGCTGGCGCAGGCTGGCGGCGATCGATTTGCCGTCGATAAGTTGTGCAGTCATTGCGCGTGGTTAACCATCGAGAGGGGAAAAAAAGAGAGCGCATTCTCGCACGCCGGGGCGTGAGGGCAAAGGCGCTTGGTCTGCAAATTCCCCTAACCCCTTTAATTAAATGAATTTTTTTTAAAAAAGAGTTGACGACCTATCAGGCCGTCTATAACATTCGTCGCACTTGTCGGGCACAGCCTAGCACTGGTTAAGAAGGTCGAGCGGAGTTGGTTGTTTCAACTCGGCAAAACTGAAAGCACTTAGTTTGTAATCGTCCAAGAATACAGATTAAAAAGGCGCCCGTAGCTCAGCTGGATAGAGCATCCGCCTTCTAAGCGGATGGTCGCAGGTTCGAGTCCTGCCGGGTGCGCCAATTAGGCAGCTTTGGCACAAGTAAGGCAACAAGGCAATATGGTGGGCGTAGCTCAGTTGGTAGAGCACGGGATTGTGACTCCCGTTGTCGTGGGTTCGATCCCCATCGTCCACCCCATATTCTAGAAAGGCGCCAGATCTAACAATCTGGCGCCTTTGCTTTAAAAGCTTGATACGCGGATGTGGTGGAATTGGTAGACACACTGGATTTAGGTTCCAGCGCCGCAAGGTGTGAGAGTTCGAGTCTCTCCGTCCGCACCATACAAGTCGCTATTTAAATAGCAGAAAACGGCGCAGTACCTGAAAAGGGCTGCGCCGTTTTTGTTTTCGGTGGTTCTGTGTCTGGCGTCGGCGCTGTTTTTTGCGGTTGAGCGCAGCGGACGGTTTGTCGCGAATATGTTTCGTGATGATGCGTAGCATGCCCGTCGGTCTCCTTGTGGGGCGGGGCGCTGCGCGATCGGACAAGCCGCTTCTATATATAGAAGCGTTGGCGCAGAGCCCTGGACTGAATCGACTGTATTTGCAATCCGGGCGGGGCATGACCGTTTGTCCCGTCCTAAATCCGGCGCCTGTTTCCAGCGCGTTTTCAGTAGGGTGACTTCTTGAGTTTGACCTACTAGAATGCATGCCCTTGATTCTGGGGTCGGAAACGCCCGGCCAACGTCTGTGCAACGAGGAATATCCATGCAAGTTTCTGTTGAAAATACTTCTGCTCTTGAGCGCCGCATGAGCATCACCGTGCCGGCTGAGCGCATCGAGACTCAGGTCAACAAGCGTCTGCAGCAGACTGCCCAAAAGGCCAAAATCCCAGGTTTCCGCCCAGGCAAAGTGCCAATGAGCGTGATCCGTCAGCGTTACGAAGCTGATGCGCGTCAGGAAGCCGTGGGCGACGTGATCCAGTCTTCGTTCTACGAAGCGGTCGTCGAGCAGAAGCTGAACCCGGCCGGCGCTCCGTCCGTCGAGCCTAAAGTGCTGGAAAAAGGCAAGGACCTGGAATTCGTCGCTACTTTCGAAGTGTTCCCTGAGTTCACGGTTGCCGGTTTCGAATCCATCGCCGTCGAGCGCCTGAGCGCCGACGTGTCGGATGCCGACCTGGACAAGATGCTGGACATCCTGCGCAAGCAGAACACCCGTTTCGAAGTGACCGAGCGTGCTGCCCAGAACGAAGACCAACTGAACATCGATTTCGTCGGCAAGGTCGACGGTGAAGTGTTCGCTGGCGGTTCCGCCAAGGCTACCCAGCTGGTACTGGGCTCCGGTCGCATGATCCCTGGCTTCGAAGATGGCCTGGTTGGCGCCAAGGCCGGTGAAGAGCGCGTGCTGAACGTGACCTTCCCTGAGGACTACCAGAACCTGGACCTGGCTGGCAAAGCCGCCGAGTTCACCGTGACCGTCAACAGCGTTTCCGAGCCGAAACTGCCTGAGCTGAACGAAGAATTCTTCGCCCAGTTCGGCATCAAGGAAACCGGTCTGGAAGGTTTCCGCGCCGAAGTTCGCAAGAACATGGAGCGTGAACTGCGCCAAGCCATCAAGTCCAAGGTCAAGAACCAGGTCATGGACGGTCTGCTGGCTTCCAATCCGATCGAAGTGCCAAAGGCCCTGCTGGACAACGAAGTGAACCGTCTGCGCGTGCAGGCTGTTCAGCAGTTCGGCGGCAACATCAAGCCGGACCAACTGCCTGCCGAGCTGTTCGAAGAGCAAGCCAAGCGCCGCGTCGTGCTGGGCCTGATCGTCGCCGAAGTGGTCAAGCAGTTCGAACTCAAGCCTGACGAAGCCCGTGTTCGCGAGCTGATCCAGGAAATGGCCTCGGCCTACCAGGAACCTGAGCAAGTCGTGTCCTGGTACTACAAGAACGACCAGCAACTGAACGAAGTCCGTTCGGTTGTGCTGGAAGAACAAGTTGTGGATACTGTTCTGCAGAAAGCTAGCGTGACCGATAAAGCGGTCTCTTACGAAGAAGCGGTCAAGCCGGTGGAAGCTCCACAAGCCGATTGATGGTTCTGCGGTAAGAAATAAACACCCATAAGCCAGCCTTCGTGCTGGCTTATGCGTATTCAAGACATAACTATTTGGGAGTGACTGCGAGACATGTCCCGCAATTCTTTTTATCAGCAGAGCTCTGACATCCAGGCCGCAGGCGGCCTGGTCCCGATGGTTATCGAGCAGTCCGCCCGTGGCGAACGTGCCTATGACATCTACTCGCGTCTGCTCAAGGAACGCGTCATCTTTCTGGTGGGCCCGGTAGAGGACTACATGGCCAACCTGATCTGTGCGCAACTGTTGTTCCTTGAAGCCGAAAACCCGGACAAAGACATCCATCTCTATATCAACTCCCCGGGCGGTTCGGTGACGGCGGGCATGTCGATCTACGACACCATGCAGTTCATCAAGCCTAACGTTTCGACGACCTGTATCGGTCAGGCGTGCAGCATGGGCGCGTTTTTGCTGACTGCTGGTGCCCATGGCAAGCGTTATTGCCTGCCGAACTCGCGCGTGATGATTCACCAGCCACTGGGCGGTTTCCAGGGCCAGGCATCGGATATCGAAATCCATGCCAAGGAAATCCTCTTCATCCGCGAGCGCCTCAACACCTTGATGGCCAAGCACAGCGGGCGCACGCTTGAAGAAATCGAGCGCGATACCAATCGCGACAATTTCATGAGCGCTGAAGCCGCACGTGAATATGGTCTGATCGATGAAGTGATCAGCCAGCGCCCCGCTTAAAATAAGCAGCTCAAAATGAGGTTGATCGGCAGGTCCGATCACCTGCGGGCTTGAAAAAGCCCGCAATTGCCTTCATCTTGTGTTGCAAGCCTATCGGATTTGGATCGATCGAATGACTGACACCCGCAACGGCGAGGACAACGGCAAACTGCTTTATTGCTCCTTCTGTGGCAAAAGCCAGCATGAAGTACGCAAATTGATTGCCGGCCCCTCGGTCTTCATTTGCGACGAGTGCGTCGACCTGTGCAATGACATCATCCGCGAGGAGGTGCAGGAAGCCCAGGCCGAGAGCAGCGCGCATAAATTGCCTTCGCCTAAAGAAATCAGCGGCATCCTTGATCAGTATGTGATTGGTCAGGAACGTGCGAAAAAGGTACTGGCCGTAGCGGTGTACAACCACTACAAGCGCCTGAACCAGCGTGACAAGAAGAATGACGAGGTCGAACTCGGCAAGAGCAACATCTTGCTGATCGGCCCGACAGGCTCGGGTAAGACCCTGCTTGCCGAAACCCTGGCCCGCTTGCTGAACGTTCCGTTCACCATCGCCGATGCAACCACCCTCACCGAGGCGGGTTATGTCGGTGAAGACGTCGAGAACATCATTCAGAAGTTGTTGCAGAAGTGCGACTACGATGTGGAAAAGGCCCAGATGGGCATTGTCTACATCGATGAAATCGACAAGATTTCCCGCAAGTCCGACAACCCGTCCATCACCCGGGACGTTTCCGGTGAAGGCGTGCAGCAGGCCTTGCTCAAGTTGATCGAAGGCACGGTCGCTTCCGTTCCACCCCAAGGTGGTCGCAAGCATCCGCAGCAGGAATTCCTGCAAGTTGATACCCGTAACATCCTGTTCATCTGCGGCGGTGCGTTCTCCGGCCTTGAAAAGGTTATTCAGAACCGTTCCACCCGCGGCGGCATTGGTTTCAACGCCGAAGTGCGCAGCAAGGAAGAAGGCAAGAAGGTGGGTGAGTCCCTGCGTGAAGTCGAGCCTGACGATTTGGTCAAGTTCGGTCTGATCCCGGAATTCGTCGGTCGTCTGCCGGTCCTGGCAACGCTGGATGAGTTGGATGAAGCGGCGTTGATGCAGATTCTGACCGAGCCGAAGAACGCCCTGACCAAGCAGTATGCCAAGCTGTTCGAAATGGAAGGTGTAGACCTGGAGTTCCGTTCCGACGCGCTGAAATCGGTCGCCAAACGTGCCCTGGAGCGTAAGACCGGTGCCCGTGGGTTGCGCTCGATTCTCGAAGGCGTATTGCTCGACACGATGTATGAAATCCCCTCGCAGTCCGAGGTGAGTAAAGTCGTGATCGACGAAAGCGTTATAGAAGGCAAGTCCAAGCCATTGTATATCTATGAAAACAATGAGCCGGCTGCCAAGGCCGCACCGGACGCTTAAGCGTCCCGCTGCCGGAATAAAGAAGGGGCCTTCGGGCCCCTTTGCTTTTAGCGCGTTTTAGACGTGTCTTAGCGCTTGTTTTTTTTCAAGGCTGCCCCCATCTTGGTTTCAAGCTTACTTCCATCTGTTTCCGGCCCTAGGGCCGCCGTAGAGGCGAAATCATGAAGACAACCATCGAATTGCCTCTCCTGCCATTGCGCGATGTCGTGGTGTATCCGCACATGGTTATCCCGCTGTTCGTGGGGCGCGAGAAGTCCATCGAAGCCCTTGAGGCTGCGATGACGGGTGACAAGCAGATTCTGCTGCTGGCTCAGAGAAATCCAGCCGACGATGATCCCGGCGAAGACGCACTTTATCGCGTAGGTACGATTGCAACGGTTCTGCAGTTGCTCAAGTTGCCCGATGGCACCGTCAAGGTCCTGGTCGAAGGCGAGCAGCGCGGTACTGTCGAGCGTTTCAGCGAAGTGGACGGCCACTGCCGGGCCGAAGTGTCGCTGATCGAAGAAGTCGATGCGCCCGAGCGTGAATCAGAGGTGTTTGTCCGTAGCCTGCTGTCACAGTTCGAACAATACGTGCAATTGGGCAAGAAGGTGCCTGCAGAGGTCCTGTCGTCGCTTAACAGCATCGACGAGCCTGGACGACTGGTTGATACGATGGCGGCCCACATGGCCCTCAAGATCGAGCAGAAGCAGGAAATTCTCGAGATCATCGATCTGTCGGCCCGTGTCGAACACGTGCTCGCATTGCTCGATGGCGAAATCGATCTGTTGCAGGTCGAGAAACGCATTCGCGGTCGCGTCAAGAAGCAGATGGAGCGCAGCCAGCGCGAGTACTACCTGAATGAGCAGATGAAGGCCATTCAGAAAGAGCTGGGTGATGGCGATGAAGGCCACAACGAAATCGAAGAGCTGAAAAAGCGCATCGATGCCGCCGGCTTGCCCAAGGATGCCTTGGCCAAGGCCCAGGCTGAACTGAACAAGCTCAAGCAAATGTCGCCGATGTCTGCCGAAGCCACCGTGGTGCGCTCCTACATCGACTGGCTGGTCCAGGTGCCGTGGAAAGCCCAGAGCAAGGTGCGTCTGGACCTGGCACGGGCCGAAGACATCCTCGATGCCGACCATTACGGCCTGGAAGAGGTCAAGGAACGCATCCTTGAATACCTCGCCGTGCAGAAGCGCGTGAAGAAGATTCGCGGTCCGGTCCTGTGCCTGGTCGGTCCTCCCGGGGTGGGTAAAACCTCCCTGGCGGAGTCGATTGCCCACGCGACCAACCGTAAATTCGTGCGCATGGCCCTGGGTGGCGTGCGTGACGAGGCGGAAATTCGTGGTCATCGCCGTACCTACATCGGTTCGATGCCGGGAAGATTGATTCAAAAGATGACAAAGGTCGGCGTGCGCAATCCGCTGTTCCTTCTGGACGAAATCGACAAGATGGGCAGCGACATGCGCGGCGATCCCGCCTCTGCATTGCTCGAAGTGCTCGATCCGGAGCAGAACCACAACTTCAACGATCACTACCTGGAGGTCGACTACGACCTGTCGGACGTGATGTTCCTCTGCACCTCCAACTCCATGAACATTCCGCCAGCATTGCTGGACCGGATGGAGGTGATTCGTCTGCCGGGCTACACCGAGGACGAGAAGATCAACATCGCGGTGAAGTACCTTTCGCCCAAGCAGATCCAGGCCAATGGCCTGAAAAAAGGCGAACTGGAATTCGACGAGGAAGCGATTCGCGACATCATCCGCTACTACACCCGCGAAGCCGGTGTGCGTGGCCTGGAGCGGCAGATTGCCAAGGTTTGCCGCAAGGCGGTCAAGGAACATGCGCTGGAAAAACGCTTCGCGGTCAAGGTCACTGCGGACCTGCTGGAGCATTTCCTGGGCGTGCGCAAGTTCCGCTACGGCTTGGCCGAGCAGCAGGACCAGATCGGCCAGGTGACTGGCCTGGCGTGGACTCAGGTCGGTGGCGAGTTGCTGACCATCGAAGCGGCCGTGGTACCCGGCAAGGGGCAACTGATCAAGACCGGTTCCCTGGGCGACGTGATGGTCGAGTCGATCACTGCGGCACTGACGGTGGTTCGCAGTCGCGCCCGGAGCCTGGGCATTCCCCTGGACTTCCATGAGAAGCGCGACACGCACATCCACATGCCTGAAGGGGCTACGCCCAAGGACGGCCCAAGCGCGGGTGTAGGCATGTGCACGGCCCTGGTCTCGGCCTTGACCGGTATTCCGGTGCGCGCCGACGTGGCCATGACGGGTGAAATCACGCTGCGCGGTCAAGTGCTGGCGATTGGTGGATTGAAGGAAAAACTGCTGGCGGCACACCGTGGCGGGATCAAGATCGTGATCATTCCCGAAGAGAATGTCCGCGATCTGAAGGAAATTCCTGACAACATCAAGCAAGATCTTCAGATCAAACCGGTTAAATGGATTGACGAGGTCCTGCAAATTGCGCTGCAATACGCGCCGGAGCCCTTGCCGGATGTGGCTCCGGAGATTGTCGCGAAGGAAGAAAAGCGAGAGTCTGACTCTAAGGAAAGAATTAGCACGCATTAATACGCATTTGCCTGGGGGGCCTTCCTTGACAGTTTTTTAGAGCCCTTGTTATAAAGCGGCTCTTAAGTGTCTGCAGGCCATTCAGCACTCGTTTTTGCTTTCACCAAAAAAACTTAGAATCATCTCAAATAGATATAAGGGGACTTAGAGTGAACAAGTCGGAACTGATTGATGCTATCGCTGCATCCGCTGATATCCCGAAAGCTGCTGCTGGCCGTGCGCTGGACGCTGTAATCGAATCCGTCACTGGCGCTCTCAAGGCTGGCGACTCCGTTGTTCTGGTTGGTTTCGGCACCTTCTCCGTGACCGATCGTCCTGCTCGTATCGGTCGCAACCCGCAGACCGGTAAGACGCTGGAAATCGCTGCTGCCAAAAAACCAGGCTTCAAAGCTGGTAAAGCACTGAAAGAAGCCGTTAACTAAGGTTTCGTTGAGTTTATCCGGGTCGGGGTCATGCCTGGCTTGGCAGCGGAGCGGTAATACGACCGGTTGCTACCGGTCTGGCACGCCAGGGCTTGCAGGTTCGAGCCCGGTCCGCTCCGCCAGTTACGAGAAGGCGCATCCTCGGATGCGCCTTTCTTCTATCCGGATTCTACCCACGCTCCACGGTTGCCTAAATTTGAAGTTCAACCGTTTCTGGGGGACGCATGCTGCAGAATATCAGGGACAATTCACAAGGCTGGATTGCCAAGACCATCATCGGGATCATCGTCGCATTGATGGCGTTGACCGGTTTCGAAGCCATTTTTCAAGCCACCTCGAACACCAATGAGGCGGCCAAGGTCAACGGCGAAGAGATCAGCCAGAACGAGCTGAGCCAAGCGGTCGACATGCAACGCCGTCAGCTCATGCAACAGTTGGGCAAGGATTTCGACGCCTCCCTGCTGGACGAAAAAATGCTGCGCGATTCGGCACTCAAGGGCCTGATCGATCGCAAGTTGCTGCTGCAAGGCGCACACGATGCGAAATTCGCTTTCTCCGAAGCTGCGCTCGATCAAGTGGTCCTGCAAACGCCTGAGTTCCAGGTCGATGGCAAATTCAGCGCCGAGCGTTTCGATCAAGTGATCCGCCAGCTGGGTTACAGCCGTATGCAATTCCGCCAGATGCTGGCTCAGGAAATGCTGATCGGTCAGTTGCGCGCCGGCCTGGCAGGCAGCGGTTTCGTCACCGATGCCCAGGTGCTGGCATTCGCCCGCTTGGAAAAGCAGACCCGTGATTTCGCCACCTTGGACATCAAGGCCGATCCGGCGTCGGTGAAGCTGACCGATGATGAGGTCAAGGCTTACTACGACCAACACGCCAAGGAATTCATGACGCCTGACCAGGTGGTCATCGATTACCTCGAGCTGAAGAAAGCCTCTTTCTTCGATCAGGTCAGCGTCAAGGACGAAGACCTGCAAGCGGCTTACCAGAAAGAAATCGCCAATCTGTCCGAGCAACGTCGGGCTGCGCACATCCTGATCGAAGTGAACGACAAGGTCACCGAAGCCCAGGCCAAGGCGAAGATCGAAGAGGTCCAGGCTCGCCTGGCCAAAGGCGAATCGTTTGAAGCCCTGGCGAAGGAGTTTTCCCAGGATCCGGGTTCGGCGAACAACGGCGGCGATCTCGGCTATGCCGGCCCAGGCGTCTACGATCCGGAGTTCGAAAAGGCCTTGTACGCCTTGAACAAGGATCAGGTCTCGGCACCGGTGCGCACCGACTTCGGTCTGCACCTGATCAAGCTGCTGGGTGTCGAAGCACCTGAAGTGCCGAGCTTTGCCAGCCTCAAGGACAAACTGACCCGCGATCTGAAGACCCAGCAGGTGGAGCAGCGTTTCGTGGAGGCGACCAAGCAATTGGAAGATGCCTCGTTCGAAGCGTCCGACCTGGCGCAACCGGCCCAGGACCTGAAGCTGACCGTCCACACATCGGCCCCGTTCGGTCGTGAAGGCGGCGAAGGCATTGCGGCCAATCGCGCGGTGGTGACTGCGGCGTTCAGCCCGGAGGTGCTGGAGGAGGGTGCCAACAGCACCGCCATCGAGCTGGACCCGGAAACCGTCGTGGTGCTGCGTGCCAAGGAGCACCGCAAGCCTGAGCAACTGCCGCTGGAAAAAGTGGCTGGCCCTATTCGTGCTCAATTGACCAAGGAACACGCCAGCGCAGCGGCCAAGACCCGCGCCGACGAGTTGATCGCCAGCCTGCGTGATGGCAAGACGCCGCTGGACAAACCGGTGGACGGCCAGGGCTGGAAAGCCACCGAGGCGGTCACCCGCAACCAGGAAGGCATCGACCCGGCGGTGCTGCAAGCACTGTTCCGCATGCCCAAGCCTGAGTCCAAGGACAAGCCGACTTTCAGCAGCGTGACCTTGCCTGACGGCAGCCTGGTGGTCGTGCGTCTGAACGGTGTAAACGAAGCGGCGGCACCGACTGACGAAGAGAAGGCGCAATATCGCCGCTACCTCGCGTCCCGCGTGGGTCAGCAGGACTTTGCGGCGTACCGCAAGCAGTTGGAGAGTCAGGCGGATATCAAGCGTTTCTGATTGCTTGATGCTTTTTCAAACTTGGTTGTAATGCTGCTCATTTAGAGAAACGGCGCTTCTGCAGAAATGGGAAGCGTCGTTTTTTTTTGGTTTTTTGAGAGGGGGCGGGTTTTGTGTGTATATCCGTTGCTGCGGTAACGGCCACTTAGGGTTCCGCCCTGACGGCGGCTCACTTTTTTTCAAACGCCAAAAAAAGTAAGCAAAAAAGGCTTGCCCCACCACTCGGTGCCTCGCCTAGGCTCGGCATGCCCTCTCTCCGGCATTGCTCCGTGGGCCCGCCGCGAAGGGCCATCCATGGCCCAGCGCGGCTATCCCGGCATCCATGCCGGGATGCCCACTCCACAATGCCTGCGTTCGGCCAGCGTGGTTAACGGGGCCTCAAGATCAAAAGCAAAAGCAAAAGCAAAAGCGAGGCGGCCTGATAGCCGACCTGGTTCTTGGTGAGACCGCGTTCCCCCTGTGGGAGCGAGCCTGCTCGCGAAGACGGTCTTTCAACCGACCTGCTCTGACAGTCGTACTTCGATCCCATTGTGGGAGCGAGCTTGCTCGCGATGGCGGTGGGTCAGCTTGCCTGGGTGTTGAATGTGCTGATGCCTTCGCGAGCAAGCTCGCTCCCACAGGGTATTGCGGTGTGAACTGACTGGCGGCGCTTGTCAGGAAAACCCCGGAAGAGTACAAATGTACTCCATGACGACTCTCACTCCCCGCCGCACCGCCATCCTGACGTTTATCCGCGAACGCATCGCCGATCAGGGTCAGCCTCCAAGCCTCGCTGAAATCAGCGAGGCATTCGGTTTTGCCTCTCGCAGCGTGGCGCGCAAGCATGTGCTGGCGTTGACCGAGGCTGGTTTCATCGAAGTCAATCCGCACCAGGCCCGGGGCATTCGCTTGCTGAACCAGCCGTCGCGGCCCGAACTGCTTGACGTGCCGGTGCTGGGGCGAGTGGCTGCCGGCCTGCCGATTGGCGCCGATGCCGAGGTCCACAGTCGCCTGATGCTGGACCCGGCGATTTTCACCAAGGCGCCGGATTACCTGCTGCGGGTCCAGGGCGATTCGATGATCGAGGACGGCATTCTCGACGGTGACCTGGTGGGCGTGCAGCGTACGCCGCAGGCTGCCAACGGCCAGATCGTCGTGGCGCGCCTGGACGGTGAAGTCACCATCAAGCGCTTCGAGCGCACCGGCGAGCGGGTGCGTTTGCTGCCGCGCAACCCGGCCTACCAGCCGATCATCGTCGAGGCCGACCAGGACCTGGCGATAGAAGGGGTGTTCTGTGGACTGGTGAGGCAAGGCTGATGGGCGCTGTCGTTGCGCTGGACACGCTGTTCAATGGCGGCCAGGTCTGGAAGGGCCGGCCCGCGCCGCCGGCTGCCAGCCCGCAACCCACTGGCCATGACGCACTGGACGCGGCGTTGCCCAGTGGCGGCTGGCCGGAAGCGGCATTAACGGAATTGCTCATCGCCGCGCCGGGCGTGGGCGAGTTGCAATTGGTTTGGCCGACCCTGGCGCGGCTGGCGGCGGCGGGGGAGCGGATTGTGTTGGTGGCGCCGCCATTCGTGCCTTATCCCCAGGCTTGGCAGAACGCCGGCATCGACCTACGTCAGTTGTCGATCATCCGTGCCGATGAGCGTGAGGCCCTCTGGGCCACCGAACAATGCCTGCGGTCGGGCAGTTGTGGCGCGGTGCTGTGCTGGCCCCGCCAAGCGGACGACCGGGCCTTGCGCCGCTTGCAAGTGGCGGCGGAAACCGGCCAGACCCTGGCATTCGCCTGGCGCCCGATCCAGGAGGCTATCAACCCGTCGCCGGCGGCCTTGCGCATCGCCATCGATACCCGGCCGGCGCAATTGCGCGTGCTCAAGTGCCGGGGCGGGCTGGCCCGTTCGGCGCCGATTGCCTTTGCCACGCTCGCCCCACAAACCGGGCATTGAGGTTGCGATGCGCTGGGTCTGTATTCTTTTCCCGCAATTGGCGCTGGACGCCGCGCTGCGTCAGCGCCCCGATCCCGACCAGCCCCTGGCCTTGCTGACCGGCCCGGCCCAGCGCCGGATCCTGCAAGCGGTGAACGCGCCGGCACGGGCCCTGGGCTTGCGTCCCGGCCAGACCATGACAGCCGCCCAGGCCTTGAGCAAAGGCTTTGCCACCGCCGAGTACGACGCGGCGCAGATCGAGTATTGGCAACAGTTCCTGGCGGCCTGGGCCTACCGTTTCAGCTCCCAGGTCAGCGTACATTACCCGCGTACCCTGCTGTTCGAGATCGAGTCGAGCCTGGGCCTGTTCGGGCCTTGGCCGGTGTTCGAGGCGCGCTTGCGAGCCGAGCTGAACGAGCTGGGCTTTCGTCATCGCATCGTCGCCGCCCCCAACCCGGTGGCGGCGCGGGTGCTGGCCAATGCCTATGACGCCCTGGTGGTGCCCGATGCCGAGACCTTGCAGCACTGCCTGGGCCACATGCCCGTGGAACGAATTGGCCTGGAGCCCGACGTCGCCACGGCGCTGTCGCGCATGGGCCTGCGCCGCCTGAGCCAGGTCCAGGCCTTGCCCCGACAGACCCTGGCTCGGCGTTTCGAGGCCCAGGTGCTCAAGCACCTCGACGCGTTGACGGGCAGCCGCACCCTGGCGCTGTCGTTCTACCTGCCGCCCGACCGTTTCGACGTGCGCATCGAACTCAACTATGACGTGCAATCCCATCAGGCGCTGCTGTTCCCGTTGCGCCGCCTGACCGGTGACCTGTCGGCCTTCCTCTGCGGACGCGACAGCGGCGTGCAGCGCTTCGACTTGCACCTGGAACACGCCGGGTTGCCGGATACGGTGATCAAGGTCGGCCTGCTCAGCGCCGAACGCGACCCGGCGATGCTCTTCGAACTGGCCCGCGGTCGCTTGGAACAAGTCCAGGTCGAGGCCCCGGTGCGGGGTTTTCGCTTGTGTGCCGAAGACCTGCCGAGTTTCGTGCCCCAGCGCCTGGAGCTGTTTGACGAGCGCCCGCAACAGTCATTGCCCTGGGAGCAACTGCGGGAACGGCTGCGGGCCCGCCTGGGGGATGATGCCGTGCAAGGCTTGGGGTTTCGCGACGACCATCGGCCTGAGTGCGCCTGGCAGATGACGGCCCAACCCCGTTCCCAGGTTTGTCCGGCGCTCGAGGGCGTGCAGCGTCCCGGCTGGCTGTTGGATGAACCCCAGGCTTTGCCGCAAGGCCAGGCACAGATCCTCATGGGGCCCGAGCGCATCGAGACCGGTTGGTGGGACGGCGCGGATGTGCGCCGCGACTATTACCTGATCGAAACCCGCAGCGGACAACGGGGCTGGGCCTATCGACCGGTGGGCGAGGGCGGGCCGCTGTGGCTGCAGGGCTGGTTCGCATGAGCGTTGAATATGCCGAGCTGCATTGCCTGTCGAACTTCAGTTTCCAGCGCGGCGCCTCCAGTGCCCTGGAGTTGTGCCGTCGCGCCAAGCAGCAGGGCTATCAGGCCTTGGCGATCACCGATGAATGCACCCTGGCCGGGATCGTCCGGGCCTGGCAGGCGGCCAAGGAGTTGGCGCTGCAATTGATTGTCGGCAGCGAAATCCAGGTCGAGAACGGTCCGAAACTGGTGCTGCTGGTGGAAAACCTGGACGGCTATCAAGCCTTGTGCCGGTTGATCACCCGCGCCCGTCGCCGCAGCGAGAAGGGCCACTATCGCATCGTGCGGGAGGACTTCGACGAGCCCTTGCCGGGGCTGCTGGCGTTGTGGGTCGCCGAGGGCAAGGACGCCGAGGAGCACGGGCGTTGGCTCCAGCCGATCTTTGCCGGGCGCTTGTGGCTGACGGTCCAGTTGCATTGTGGACAGGACGACCGCCGACGGCTGGCGGACTGCCTGGCACTGGCCGAACGCTTGGATCTTCCGGCCGTGGCCAGCGGCGATGTGCACATGCATGTGCGCGGCCGTCGTGCCTTGCAGGACACCATGACCGCCATCCGCCACCACGTCACGGTGGCCGAGGCCGGCCAGCGCCTGCACCCCAACGGCGAGCGCCACTTGCGCAGCCGCAAGGATCTGGCCGAGCTCTACCCGCGGGCCTTGCTCGATGAAACCCTGGCCATCGCCCGGCGCTGCACCTTCGACCTTGGCCAACTGCGCTATGAATATCCGCGTGAGCTGGTGCCCGAGGGGCATGATCCTGCGTCCTGGCTGCGGGAACTGACCGAGCGGGGCATGCACGAGCGGTGGAAGGATGGCGTGACAGACAAGGTGCGGGCACAGATCGACAAGGAGTTGAGCCTGATCGCCGAATTGGGCTATGACAGCTATTTCCTCACCGTGCAGGACATTGTCAGCTTTGCCCGCAGTCGCCATATCCTCTGCCAGGGGCGCGGTTCGGCGGCCAACTCGGCGGTGTGCTACGCCTTGCGCATTACCGAAATCGACCCCAGTCTCACCAGCCTGTTGTTCGAGCGTTTCCTGTCCCGGGAGCGCAACGAGCCGCCGGACATCGACGTCGACTTCGAACACGACCGTCGCGAGGAAGTGCTGCAGTACGTGTTCCAGCGCTACGGTCGTCATCGTGCGGCCTTGACGGCGGTGGTCAGCAGTTACCACGGCGCCGGGGCGGTGCGCGATGTGGCCAAGGCCCTGGGCCTGCCGCCGGACCAGGTCAATGCCCTGGCCGATTGCTGCGGCCGTTGGAGCGACGAGGCGCCGCCGGTGGAGCGCTTGCGTGAAGGCGGCTTCGACCCGGACAGCCCGGTGTTGCGCCGGGTCTTGGGCCTGACCCAGCAATTGATCGGTTTCCCCCGGCACTTATCCCAGCACCCTGGCGGCTTCGTGATTTCCGAACAGCCCCTGGACACCCTGGTGCCGGTGGAAAACGCGGCCATGGCCGAGCGCACCATCATCCAGTGGGACAAGGACGACCTGGACGCGGTCGGGCTGCTCAAGGTGGATATCCTGGCCTTGGGCATGCTCAGCGCGATTCGGCGTTGTTTCGACCTGATCGAGCAGTACCGGGGGCAGCGTTATGCCTTGGCGTCGTTGCCCCAGGAAGATCCGGCGACCTACCAGATGATCTCGCGAGCCGACACCATCGGTGTCTTCCAGATCGAATCCCGGGCGCAGATGTCGATGTTGCCTCGGCTGAGACCCGAGAGGTTCTACGATTTGGTCATCGAAGTGGCGATCGTGCGGCCCGGGCCGATCCAGGGAGGGATGGTGCACCCGTATCTGCGGCGCAGAAATAAAGAAGAAGAGGTGACGTATCCCTCTGAGGCGCTGAAAGCAGTGCTTGACCGCACCCTGGGTGTTCCCTTGTTCCAGGAGCAGGTCATGCAGATCGCCATCGTCGCGGCCGACTACACCCCGGGCGAAGCCGACCAATTACGGCGCTCCATGGCTGCCTGGAAACGTCACGGTGGGTTGGAGCCCCATCGGGAACGCCTGGCGCAGGGGATGAAGAACAATGGCTACACCGCTGAATTCGCCGCGCAAATCTTCGAACAGATCAAAGGCTTCGGCAATTACGGTTTTCCCGAATCCCACGCTGCCAGTTTCGCCTTGCTGACCTACGCCAGCAGCTGGCTCAAATGCCACGAACCGGCGGCGTTTGCCTGTGCCTTGATCAACAGTTGGCCGATGGGGTTCTACAGCCCGGACCAGATCCTCCAGGATGCCCGCCGGCATCAACTGTCGATCCGCCCGGTGGATGTGCGCGCCAGCGATTGGGAGTGCAGCCTCGAGCCCATGGACGGCCGGCAACCGGCGATCCGCATGGGGCTGCGCCTGGTCAAGGGGTTTCGCGAAGAGGATGCCCGCCGTATCGAAGCGGCGCGCCGGCAGCGGCCCTTCAGCGACGTGGCCGACTTGGGTGAACGCGCGCAACTCGATGCCCGGGCCCAGGCGCAACTGGCGGACGCGGGGGCCTTGCAGGGCTTGGCCGGGGATCGCCATCGGGCTCGCTGGGAAGTGGCCGGGGTGCAGAAGCAACTGGGCCTTTTCGCCGGTTTGCCCAGCCAGGAAGAACCGCCCGTGACCCTGCCCGAACCCACGCTGGGGGAAAACCTGTTTGCCGATTACGCCACGCTGGGCACGACACTTGGCCCTCATCCGCTGGCCCTGCTGCGTTCCGAACTGGGCGCCCGGCGCTGCCGCAGTTCACGGGAATTGCAGGACGTGGAGCATGGCCGCAACGTCAGCGTCGCCGGGCTGGTCACCGGCCGCCAACGCCCAGGCACGGCCAGCGGCGTGACCTTCGTCACCCTGGAAGATGAATTCGGCAACCTCAACGTGGTGGTCTGGCGCGACCTGGCCGAGCGCCAGCGCAAGACCCTGGTGGGCTCGCAATTGCTCAGGGTCGACGGGCGCTGGGAAAGCGTCGGCGAGGTCCGCCACTTGATCGCCGGGCGCTTGAGCGACCTGACTGAATTGTTGGCGGGTATCCAGGTGCAAAGCCGCGATTTCCGCTGAGGTTGCTATAACACCACAACCCTGTGGCGAGGGAGCTTGCTCCCGCTCGGCGGCGCAGCCGTCGTAAACCAGCCGGCCCGGTGTGCCTGAAGGATTGCGTCAGCCTTTTTTGGGGCTGCTTTGCAGCCCAGCGGGAGCAAGCTCCCTCGCCACAGGGATCGTGCGCAAACCGGTCAGCATGAAACCAAACGCCAACCCGACGCTCGAAGCTCTGATCGCAAGGGATTTGTGTATGCCGATTCCCTGCAGGTATTTTGAGGCTCAGAGTCGACCATGCAGTTTCTATCCCAGAATCACGGGTGCCCTGGGTGGGGCGGTGAGATGGCCGGGCGTATCCGGGCGTTCGATTGGAGCCGAACCGAGTTGGGCGCCATCGAGCACTGGTCCGCCAGCTTGCGCAGCGCTGTCCAATTGTTGTTGGCTTCGCCCCTGCCGATGGTGATGTTGTGGGGCCGCCAGGGCTTCATGATCTACAACGATGCATACGCCGAGTTCGCTGGCGGCCGCCATCCCTACCTGCTGGGGTGCGCGGTGGAGTTGGGCTGGCCGGAGGTCGCTGAATTCAATCGCCATGTCCTGGACGTCTGCCTGGCCGGCGGCACTTTGTCCTACCGCAGTAAAGAGCTGGTCCTGCTACGCGATGGCAAGCCTGAAGACGTGTGGATGGACCTCTACTACAGCCCGGTGCCCGATGACGACCAATCTCCGGCGGGGGTGTTGGCGATTGTGGTGGAAACCACCGAGCACGTATTGACCGAGCGCGCCCGGCAAGCGGCCGAACGCAGTTACCGCGCGGTCAATGAACGCATCCAGCTGGCGCTCTCGGCCGGGCCCTTGCTGGGGTCGTTCGTCTGGGACATCCAGGCCGACACGTTATCGGGCGATGAGCGTTTCGCCCGTACTTTCAACTACCCACCCGACTGTTCGCTGGAGGCATTGCCCATCGAAATTGCCCGCCAGGGTATCCACCCGGACGATCTTGAAGAGGTCAACCAGCGGGTCGAACTGACCGTGCGCACCGGCGTGTCTTACAGCGCTGAATATCGGGTTCGCCGCCTGGACGGCAACTATCGCTGGGTGCTGGCCAGCGGTCGATGTGAGTTCGATGGGGCGGGCAAGCCCCTGCGTTTTCCGGGGGTGCTGATTGATATCGATGAGCGCAAGACGGCCGAAGCGTCGCTGCTCAAGTTCACCCGCGACTTGGAGCAGCGCGTTGCCAACGAGGTGCAGGCGCGGCTGGCAGCGGAAGAGCAGTTGCGCCAGTCGCAGAAGCTCGAGGCCATTGGCGGCCTCACCGGTGGCGTGGCCCATGACTTCAACAACTTGCTGCAGGTGATCGCCGGCAACCTGCATTTACTGGCACGCCACGAACGAGACAATGCCAATGTGCAACGGCGTGTCAGTGCCTCCATCGAAGCCGTGGAGCGGGGGGCCAAGCTGTCCTCGCAGTTGCTGGCATTTGCCCGGCGCCAGCCCTTGTCACCGGCGGTCTACAACCCTCGGCGCATCTATGAGGGCATGGGTGAGTTGATGCAACGGGCCCTGGGCGAAACCATCCGGATTGAAGTGAGCCTGCCCCAGGCGCCATGGTGCATCCATGTCGATCGCAACCAACTGGAAAATGCCCTGTTGAACCTGGCGATCAATGCCCGTGACGCCATGGGCGGCGAGGGCACCATCCGCCTGCTCGGCGAGAACATCGTGCTCGATGAAGCGTTCTGCGCCGGCAAGGGAATCCCGGCCGGCGACTATGTCCGACTGTCGGTGATCGATTGCGGTGCCGGCATGCCGCCCGATGTCCTGCAGCAAGTGTTCGAACCGTTTTTTACCACCAAGACCGATGGCCAGGGCACTGGGCTTGGATTGAGCATGGTGTTCGGGTTCGTCAAGCAGAGTGGCGGCCATATCGAGATTTCCAGCGACCTGGGTGAAGGCACGCGGGTGCGGATGTATTTCCCTCGAAGCCTTGCGCCCGAAGTAGGGGAAACCGAGCAACACGACGCGCTTCAGTCCGGACGGCAGGAGACGATTCTGGTGGTGGAGGACAACGACGAGGTGCGCAGTGCGTCGGTGGACCTGCTGGAGCAGTCAGGCTATCGGACCCTCACGGCCGCCAACGGCGATGAGGCGATGAAACTGCTGCTGGACGGCACCGCGGTGGACCTGATTTTCACCGACGTGGTCATGCCTGGCCTGATCAAGAGTTCCGACCTGGCCGCCTGGGCCAAGGTGCAGAGCCCGCCGGTCCCGGTGCTGTTCACCTCGGGCCATACCCGGGACATCATCTCCCGAAACCATCAATTGAGCCCCGACACCCATTTGTTGAGCAAACCCTACGGCCCGGACGCATTGGCCCGGATGATCAGGAGTGTGTTGGGCGGTTGATCGCTGCGTTTTAAACAAATGGAACCGAAGCCGTTGCGTCACCTTCGAATGTTCAAGACCGGTCAACCATCCGGCCCTGCCATGAACGAGGTGCCTATGAACGACGATCCCGCAAACACCCAGCCACAGACGCCGTCTGCGCGTAATGATCCGGCCATCGACCCCCAGGTTCCGGGCAAAGCGTCTGATGCCGAGCCAGTCAGTCCTGCCGGAACGGACCAGGCTGATAGCGCCGCCACTGAGGTCGATCAGAAGCAGCACCACCAGGACAATGACAACACCTTCAGCCCCGGCTTCAAGCCTGATCCGGACCGGCCGAAATCCGGTGACAGCACGGATGCCGATATCGATACCGATGGGGGCTAGGTTGGTCGCCAAACGCGTGAGGCAGGTTGGGCTCGATGTTGACTGTGCCGCCGCCATCGCGAGCAAGCTCGCTCCCACAGTGGTCTTGTGGTGAATGAAAACTCATGAACACCCAAGACTCCTGTGATGAACATGAGATTCATGAACACCCACGATCCCTGTGGGAGCGAGCTTGCTCGCGATAGCGGTGGTGCTGCCTGCGTTTATTCAGCCTTGAAGCAATACACCGCCAGCTTGTTGCCATCCAGGTCCCGGGCATAAGCGGCGAAGGCGTTGTCCGCCCAGCCACGCGGGCCTGGCAGGCCTTCGCAAACGCCGCCGTTTGCCAGGGCGGCCGTATGGAACGCCTGGACCGCCGCGCGGTTCGGCGCTTCGAAGCTCACCGTGACGCCGTTGCCGATGGTGGCCGCACTGCCGTTGGCCGGGTTGAGGACAAAAAACGACGGCTTGTCGACGCCCCAGATGGAGCCGGCCTCGTTGAGGTCGGCGACACGCTTGAGGCCGATCTCTTTCAGGGTGGCGTCATAAAATGCGCGTGCTTTTGCCAGGTTGTTGGTGCCGACGGTGACATGGGTAAAAACGGACATCTTGGTTTCCTTTCTTTGGGTCATTGGGTTTACGAGCGGATTTCAGAAATGAATGACGGTACGAATGCTCTGCCCGGTGTGCATCAACTCGAAGGCTTCGTTGATCGCTTCCAGGGGCATGTTGTGGGTGATGAAGGTTTCCAGCGGGATCTCCCCGCGACTGGTCTTCTCCACATAACTGGGTAGTTCGGTGCGGCCTTTCACGCCGCCGAAGGCACTGCCGCGCCACACCCGACCGGTGACGAGCTGGAACGGGCGGGTGCTGATTTCCTGGCCGGCGCCGGCCACACCGATGATGATCGACTCGCCCCAGCCCTTATGGCAGCACTCCAGCGCTGCGCGCATCAATTGCACGTTGCCGACGCATTCGAAGGAGTAATCCACGCCACCGTCGGTGAGTTCGACGATGACGTCCTGGATCGGCCGGTCATCCTCCTTGGGATTGATGAAGTCCGTCGCGCCCAACGACAGGGCGACATCGCGCTTGGCTGGGTTGATGTCGATGGCCAGGATGCGCCCGGCGTTGGCCATCTTGGCGCCAATGATCGCGGCCAGGCCGATCCCCCCCAACCCGAAGATCGCCACGCTGGCACCGGCTTCGACTTTCGCCGTGTTGAGGACCGCGCCAATCCCCGTGGTCACTCCGCAGCCGAGCAGGCAAACCTGCTCCAATGGTGCGTCCTTGGATATCTTCGCCAAGGAAATTTCCGGCAGCACCGTGTATTCGGAAAAGGTCGAGCAGCCCATGTAATGGAACAGTGGCTGGCCTTCGTAAGAGAAGCGCGAAGTGCCGTCGGGCATCAAGCCTTTGCCTTGGGTGGCCCTGACGGCCTGGCAGAGGTTGGTCTTGCCCGAGAGGCAGAATTTGCATTGCCGGCATTCCGCGGTATAGAGCGGGATCACGTGGTCGCCGACTTGCAGCGAGGTCACGCCTTCGCCGATGGACTCGACCACACCACCGCCTTCATGCCCCAGCACGGTGGGGAAAATGCCTTCGGGATCGCTGCCCGAGAGGGTGAAGGCGTCGGTGTGGCAAACCCCGGTGGCGACGATGCGTACCCGGACCTCACCGGCCTTGGGTGGTGCCACATCGATGGTGACCAACCGCAACGGTTCGTTGGGTGCGAATGCGACCGCAGCCCTTGATTTCAAGGTCTGTACTGACATGGAAAAGCCTCGTGTTAGTTGCAGCGCTATCTACTTGAGAAACGATGAACCTGTGGCGAGTGAGCTTGCTCCCGCTCGGCCTGAGCTGGTAGGAGCTGTGTAGGAGCTGTCGAGTGGAACGAGGCTGCGATCTTTCCCCAGCCACTTGAATCTCAAGCGAGAGATCAAGATCAAGATCAAAAGATCGCAGGCTTCGCCAGCCCCTACAGAACCCAGCGGGAGCAAGCTCCCTCGCCACGGGGTTACCGAATTGCTTAAGTGAGCAGCATCACGGGTTGAGTGGAGAAATGGCCCTGATCCACAAGATCAGGGGCATGACTTCAAATGTCTTTCACCAACCGCAACGCATCGTAGATCGCCGCGTGGGTATTACGTGCCGACACTGCGTCGCCGATCCGGAACAGCTGGAAGCGACCTTCAGGGTTGGTCACGATGTCCTGGGTTTTCCCGGCGATCAGGTTGTGCTGTTCGACCGCGCCGTTGTTGCTCGAATGCGGGCGCAGTTCGAAGTACAGGTCGTCCAGGGGCAGGGTGCCATGGTTGACCACCACCTGATCGACCACGCGCTGTTTGTGCACCTGGCCGTAGTCGCTTCCGAAGTTGGCGATCAGTTGACCGTCGCGCCTCTCTACGGAATCGACCCGATAGGTCACTGTGAAGGTGACGTTCAGGTCTTGCAGGCTGCGCATGTACGGCACCAGGTTCATCGCCATCACCTCCGGCGAAAACGACCGATCCGGCGTGACGATTTCCAGTTTCGCACCGCTGTTGGCGATGACCTCGGCCGCCTGTAGCGCCGCGTGGTCGCCCGCGTCGTCGAAGATCAGCACGTTCTGGCCGGGTTTGACGTCGCCGGAAATGATGTCCCAGGTCGACACCACCAGTTCATTGCCGTGCTTGAGCACCTCGGTATGGGGCAAGCCGCCCGTGGCGACGATCACCACGTCCGGCGCCTCGGCCATCACGGTCTCGGTTTCGGCCCAGGTGTTGAAATGGAACTTCACCCCCAGCCGTTCGCATTGCGCCATGCGCCAATCGATGATACTGATCATCTCGCGCCGCCGCTCGCTCTGGGCGGTCAAGCGGATCTGTCCACCGGGCTGATCCGCCACTTCGAACACCGTGACGTCATGACCGCGTTCGCCAGCCACCCGCGCCGCTTCCAGGCCCGCCGGGCCGGTGCCGATCACCACCACTTTGCGCTTGACCGACGCCTTCGGGATCTCATGGGGCATGGTGGTTTCGCGGCCGGTGGCAGCGTTGTGGATGCAGTAGGCGGCACCGCCCTGGTAGATGCGATCCAGGCAATAGTTGGCGCCGACGCAGGGGCGAATCTCTTCTTCGCGTTTTTCAATGATCTTGCGCACGATGTGCGGGTCGGTCATGTGCGCGCGGGTCATGCCGATCATGTCCACCTTGCCGGAGGCGATGGCGTGCCGCGCCGTGGCGACGTCCGGAATCTTCGCTGCGTGGAACGTCGGGAAACCGGTGGCCGAGCGAATCTCGCCAGCAAAATCCAGGTGCGGTGAATTGCGCATGCCCTGGATGGGGATCACGTCGGTGAGGCCAGCATCGGTATCGATGTGCCCGCGCACCACGTTGAGGAAGTCCACCAGCCCACTGTCCTTGAGCATGTGGGAGATCTGCAGGCCGTCGCTGGCACCGAAGCCGCCGGGCAGGTCTTCATCGCCGGTGTAGCGCACCCCGAGCAGGAAATCTTCGCCACAACGCTGGCGAATGCCACGCAGGATGTCGAAGGTGAAGCGCATCCGGTTTTCCAGCGAGCCGCCGTAGGGCCCGTCGAGATCGTTGGTCAGCGGCGACCAGAACTGATCCATGAGGTGCCCGTAGGCCTGCAGTTCCAGGCCATCAAGACCGGCGGCCTTCATGCGTTCGGCGGCGTCCACGTAATCCTTGATGATCCGGTCGATGTCCCAGTCTTCCAGTTTTTTCGGGAAGGCCCGGTGGGACGCTTCGCGGCGATGGGACGGCGAGACGACCGGCAGCCAGTCAGCCTTGTCCCAGCGCGTGCGCCGGCCCAGGTGAGTCAGTTGGATCATCACTGCCGCGCCGTGTTCGTGGCATTCGTCAGTCAGGTCCTTCATCCATTTGACCACTTCGTCCTTGTACGCCAGCACGTTGTTGAACACCGGCGGGCTGTCACGGGAAACAGCGGCGGAGCCCGCCGTCATGGTCAGTGCCACGCCAGCCTTGGCCCGTTCGACGTGATAGGCGCGGTACAAATCCTTCGGCATGCCGTCGACAGGATAAGCCGGCTCATGGGAGGTGGTCATGATCCGGTTCTTGAGGGTCAGGTGTTTGATCTTATAGGGCTGCAGCAGAGGATCGCTGGACATGGTGTTGCGCTCCGGGAACAGAACATCAGGCTTGGTTTGACATAACGGTATGTCGAATGTTCATGTGTGTCAACGATTAGGACACAGGTGTACATTTTTCTTGCGTGGCGGAAAAACCAGGATTACCATCCAGTCGAAACAGGGGTGGTCCGGCTCGTGCGGCCGGCCATCTCGCATCGATCCACAGTGCAAGGGGGCTATGGGAAGAACCATGAAAGTGCTCGTTGCGGTAAAGCGCGCTATCGATCCGAATGTGAAAGTCCGGGTAAAAGCCGACGGTTCAGACGTCGAACTCAATGGCGTGAAGATGGCCTTGAACCCGTTCTGCGAGATCGCTGTGGAAGAGGCGATTCGCCTCAAGGAGAAGGGGCTGGCATCCGAAGTGGTGGTGGTCTCGGTGGGCACGTCGGCGGCGCAGGAACAACTGCGCACGGCCTTGGCACTCGGTGCGGACCGGGCGTTGCTGGTCGAGACGAATGGGCTACTCGAACCGCTCAACGTCGCCAAGTACCTGAGCAAAGTAATCGATCAGGAACAGCCGCAATTGATCCTGTTTGGCAAACAGGCGATCGACCAGGAGAACAACCAGGTCGGGCAAATGGTCGCGCAGTTGATCGGCAGCGGCCAGGCCACTTACGCCTCGGCCGTCAATCAGGTCGACGGGCAATGGGTCGTCGAACGTGAAGTCGACGGGGGCAGCCAGGTGGTCGCCCTCGCCATGCCGGCCGTGGTGACCTGCGACTTGCGCCTCAACCAACCGCGCTATGCGTCGTTGCCGAACATCATGAAAGCCAAGAAAAAACCGCTTGAAATCATTGCCGCCGACACCTTGGGCGCGAGCGTGAAGGAACACGCTCGATTATTAGGCGTAGTGCCGCCGGCGGTGCGCAAAGCCGGGATCAACGTCGGTTCGGTGGCCGAGCTGGTGGATAAATTGAAGAACGTTGCGGGGGTGATTTGATGCGCACATTGGTGATCGCCGAGCACAGTGCAGGTCAACTGACGTCAGGGACATGGAGTGCCGTGACCGCCGCCCTGGCGTTGGGCGCCAAGACGGATTTGCTGGTGATGGGCGGGGCGGATGCGTCGGCAGTGGCGCAACAGGCAGCACTGGCCCAGGGCCTGGACCGGGTGCTGCTCGCACACGGGGCGATGTTCGAACATGCCCTGGCGGAAAATGTCCAGCCACTGATCACTTCGCTGGTGGCCGATGGGTATACGCATGTCGTTGCCGATGCCAGCAGCATGGGGCGCAATGTGCTGCCACGGGTCGCGGCCAGCCTGGATGTCGGCATGCTGTCCGACGTCACCCACATTGTTTCGGCGGACACCTTCCAGCGGCCCATTTATGCCGGCAATGCCATCGCCACCGTGCAGTCCCTCGATCCGATCAAGTTGCTCACGGTCCGCGCCTCGGCGTTTGCCCAAGCCCTGTCCCATGAACATCACTGTGAAGTGGTGGCGGTGGAGGGCGGGCAAAGCGCAAGCAATGTGCGTTTCGTGAGCGAACAACTGACGGCCAGCGAACGGCCGGATTTGTCGAGCGCCCGTGTCGTCGTGTCCGGTGGTCGCGGGATGCAGAGTAAAGAAAATTTCGCCCTGATCGAGCGAGTGGCGGACAAGCTTGGCGGCGCCGTCGGGGCCTCCCGTGCCGCGGTGGATTCGGGTTTTGCCCCCAACGATTTGCAGGTCGGGCAGACCGGGAAAATCGTCGCGCCAGAGCTTTACATCGCGGCGGGCATCAGTGGCGCCATTCAACATCTGGCGGGAATGAGTGGTTCAAAAGTCATCGTCGCGATCAACCAGGACGCTGAAGCACCCATCGCCCAAGTGGCGGATTACATGTTAGTGGCGGATCTGTTCGAAGCATTGCCGGCACTCGAAAAAGCGTTGTGAGTGGCAAAACGCTGAACCCGTGGCGAGGGAGCTTGCTCCCGCTTGACCGGGCTGGCGCTCCAGTGCGCAGCGCTCACAAAAGGGCTGCTACGCAGCCCAGCGGGAGCAAGCTCCCTCGCCACGGTCTGTCGACAATCTTAAGGGAATCTGCATTACCAAAAGAGTTTCGCCAAAGGGCGGAGGAGGGCCGAGCGACCGAAATACATGAGCTGTTCCCATAACTAAAACTTATCCATGCATAACATTAAATCCCTTGAGCAGGGTGATGGCACTCTGCTCTGATGAGGGAACGTTAATTCTTCTGCTGCCCTGCCAATAACTATTAATACAGTACGCGGAGATGCACCATGATGACGTTGTCCAGTAAGACGTGTATCGGCTGGTTTGCCGGCCTGGCGATGGCCGCCAGCAGCCTGATGACCCACGCCGAGGAACCCACGCCTATCCGCATCGGATGGGTGAATTGGTCGGATACGGAAATTGCCGTAAAGCTGGCGGATACCGCATTGCGCGACCACCTGAAGCAACCGGTCAAATTGGTGCTCGCCGATATTGGCATTCAGTTCCAGGCCTTGGCCAACGGCAATATCGACCTGATCCCGATGGTCTGGCTGCCGAGCACCCACAAGGCGTTCTACGACAAATACCAGGACAAGCTCGAAGACCTTGGCGTGCTGTATGAAGGTCGGATCGGCATGGCCGTGCCAACGTCCATTCCCACCAGCGAGATTGCCAGTGTAGAAGACCTGAACAAGCCTGAAGTACGGGAAAAACTCGGCGGCAAGATCCTGACTTCGGAAGTGGGCAATGGCCAATACAAACTCACGGAAAAGGCCATCAAGGAATACAAGCTTGAGGGCTACAAGATGGTCGCCTCTTCGGAGTCCGGCATGTTGAGCGAGCTGGATCGCAACCTCAAGCGTGACAAATGGGCCTTGATCAACGCCTGGAGCCCGCACTGGATGTTCGCCAAGTGGCCGCTGCGCTACCTGGACGATCCGAAGCAGATTTTCGGGGGCGCCGAGCAGATCCATGCGGTGGCTCGCAAAGGCTTCAGCGCCGAACATCCCGATGTCGCCCGGTTCTTCGCCAACTTCAAGATCCCAAAGGCCGACCTCGAGAAGTTGATGGCGACCGCTCGTGACAGTTCGGCGGACAAGGTCGTTGCGGAGTATTACGCCGCCAACAAGCCGCGCTTCGAGGCGATGTTCGGCAGCCAGACCGCTTCCGCGACACCGGCTCAGTAATGGCCGTCATCCAATAGTTGTGTTGCCGTCCGATGCCCTTGTGAGGGGCATCGGCTGCATCGAACGAACATTCAGGCGATCCCCTTGAAGACCACCGCTTACCGTCGCTTTACCCTGGATGAAGCGGTCGGCTGGGTGAAGCACCTCTGCGCAGCGAAGGGCTGCTCAGCCGCGGTTGCCCTTTCATTGGCCCACGCCACCGTGGCTGCACAAGCGCGCGGTAACCAGGCCGTGGGGTTCCGGCATCTTGCCGATTACTTGTCGGGCTTTTCCTCCGGACGCATCGATCCACGTGCCGAGCCAAGTATCTCCCGCGCCGGCGCGATGATCTTCAAATCCGATGCCCAAGGCGGAATTGCCCAGTTGGGTGTCGATCGCTGTTTCGATTCGCTGTGCCATGCCGCGCACACCAATGGCATGGCCACGTTGAGCCAGTGCAACAGTTTTACCAGCGGTGAGTTGGGCGACTACACGCTGCGGTTTGCCCAGGCCGGGCTGATTGCCTTGGCGGTCGCAAACGGACCGGCGCTGGTGGCCGTTCCTGGCGCCAAGGGCAAGACCTACTCGACCAACCCGCTCTCGTTTGCCGCGCCCTCGGCCGATGGCATTCCCTTGCTGTTCGACCAGGCCAGCAGTGCTGCGGCATTCGTGAACATCGCCCACGCCGCTTCGACGGGCAATGATATTCCCGAAGGTTGGGCGGTGGACCAGGAGGGCAACGGCACACGTAATGCCCTGGCGGCACTGGGCGGTGCGCTGCTGCCTTTTGGCGGTCACCGTGGGGCCAACCTGATGCTCATGGTCGAGGTGCTGGCGGCGGGGCTCACAGGCGCCAACTGGTCGCTGGATGCGCCGGACTTCAACCAGGGAAACCAGACGCCTGGCTGTGGCCTGTTGGTCCAGCTGCTGGCGCCGGATTTCTTTTCGACGGGATTCGAGCTGCGGCTCTCAAGTCAACTGACCCGCCTGGCGCAGATGGGCGTCCACAGGCCGGGATGGGAACGGCAACATTCAACGGTCACCGCGCAGAATCATGGAATCAGTGTTCCCGTTGACCTGCTGGAACAACTGAGTTGTCTGTAAGCCGCTCCGATACGTCGCTCGGGAAATGGGATCGAAACGATGATGAATAGCACTGAAAATCCAGCGTGGGGTCAGGACATGCTCCGCAGCGGCGACTCGCTCAGGTGTTCGCTTCAAAACATCCTGTCGGGCAGCGGCTGCGATGAGGCGCAAGCGCATGTCGCGTCTCTGAAGGCGGCCCAATGGACGATCAGGACGGCTACGCAAGCTTCAAATGCACTGCCAGGCTTTTTGGCGTCCCACTTATCCGAGGCACTCGAAGCTGCGCCCAGGACCGATGATGGCCTGCTGTCGATACGGGAGGCGTTAGGCACGCTCTTGCCCCATCTCACCTGGATGAATCGCCAGGCCCGGGCCGACCAGGACAGCGCTTTCGTGGAGCGGCATCGCCACGGGATGATCGCCGGCCCCGGAGGGTTATTGGAATGTTCCACCCTGACCTTGGGGTTGGCGCTCATGCTGCCCGAGACCTGTTACCCCTATCACCAACACCCGCCTGCCGAGTTCTATCTCGTCCTGTCGCCGGGCGAGTGGTATCGGGAGGAGGTGGGGTGGTGGAGTCCTGGCGCGGGAGGTTTGGTTTTCAACCCGCCCTCCTGTGTCCATGCAATGAAGTCGAGGGATGTTCCACTTCTGGCCCTGTGGGGCTTGATGCACTAATGCCTCGTTATAAGAAACGATGAACTCGGGTAATGATTGAGAGGAAGAGAGATGGCGGTGACCACGCAGGGCATCAAGTTGGACGAAGAGACGCGGGCCAGGCTGAAGTCCGCGTCGGCTAAGTTGGATCGCACCGCCCATTGGTTCATGAAAAAGGCCATTCTGAGTTTTATTGAAAGAGTTGAAGGTGGGGCGGGTATCGAAGCGTTCATGGCGGTCGAGCTTTTAGAAAAAGACACGCGGCGCCACAGCATCGCACGTCGGCAGTGCAAGGATTGCAACGCTGATGAATTAACTTGATGAGGTACCTTGGATCCGCCAAGTCGTATGATGGTTGACGAAACCTGACGGTGACCACCATTCAATGCCATGCACAGGGCATCGAAATATAGCCTTGTTCTCATGATTGATTTTTTCTCATGAGCATTGAATGAAAAGTGGTTTGTGAGTGCCGATTCAATCCTGAACAATAACTTCAGCATAAGCGATCAAGATCAACGCTCTTGGTCCCGACGCTGCAACTCGCTTCAGGATAATTAAAATACGGCGCTCTTGTTGAGGTTCACCGATGATTCAGCTGACCGATACCCGGCTTGCAAGCAAACAGACCACATTCGAAGAAATCCCTTTTATTGATATTGCGCCGTTACTCGATGGGAGCGACCCACAAACAGTCTCGCGCCAGATCGGCGAAACTTGCGAGAAAGTTGGTTTTTTCTATATCAGGAATCATGGCGTTTCTCGTGCCTTGATCGACGCGATGTACGCCCAGACGAAAGGCTTCTTCGCCATGCCTTTTGATAAAAAGAATAAGCTGAACGTCATCAATTCAGGTCCTACGCTTCGTGGCTACATTCCCATGTACGCGGAAAACGTCGATCCGGAAAACACCCGGGATTTCAAGGAGTGCTTCGACTACGGTGCCCACGATGATGAAGTGTCCCCGTTCTTCGGGGCGAACCTGATGCCAGCGGAGCCGGCGCAATTTTCCGAGGTCTGCGAGGCCTACCACCGTGCAATGCTTGACCTGGCGCGTAAGCTCATCAGCGCCATTGCGCTGAGCCTGGATCTGCCGGCGGACTACTTTGAAAAACTGCAACGCAAACCGATCACCATCCAGCGCTTGTTGCATTACCCCTCGCAGAGTGGCGACATTTCACAAAAGGAAATCGGGATCGGCGCACACACGGACTATGGCTTCCTGACGATTCTTTTCCAGGACAAGGTCGGTGGCTTGCAAGTACGCAATCGTGCGGGCGAATGGGTAAGCGCGCCACCGGTGGAAGATACGTTCATTGTCAACATTGGTGATCTGGTGCAAACCCTGACGAACGATCGCTATACATCGACCATGCACCGCGTCATCAACACCAGCGGTGTCGAACGGTATTCCATTCCTTTCTTCATTGACTTGGACTTCGAGGCGACGGTCGAGACCGTCGCCACGTGCATCAGTGCCGATAACCCGGCGAAATACGCGCCTTATACCTGCGGTCAACACAAGTACAGTCGCTTTGCCGCCAGCTACACACACTTGCAGGCTGTCGAGGCCGTGTAACGATAGTGCCCTTGACTCAACCGAGTTGACTCGCCGACTCAACTGCACATTTGGGCTTGCGAAGGTGGGTCAACGGGTAGGCAATTGCCAGCCATACAAACCACCCTGGCATGACCATCAAGGCAATACGGGTGTCAGGTCTCAATGCCAACAGGCCCAGCACAAAACCCAAGAATGCCAATGAGATCCAGGCCATCGGCACCCCACCGGGCATCTTGTAGGCAGATTTCATATGAAGCTCAGGGCATTTTTTGCGATAGGCAATGTAAGACGCGAGGATGGTTGACCAAGTGAAAATAACCAGGATCGCCGACACGGTAGAGACGATGGTGAACGCTGTCATGACCTCCGGTACGATGAACAGCACGAGTACACCTGCCAGCACCAACAGCATGGTAAACACCAGGCTCAGCAGCGGTACGCTATTGCCCGATAGTCGCCGGAAAATGCCAGGAGCGTTGTCTTGGTTGGCCAGCCCGAAAAGCATGCGGCTGGACGAGAATACGCCACTGTTTGCCGAGGACGCGGCGGATGTCAGTACCACGAAGTTGACGATGCCAGCCGCTGCGGGGAAGCCTGCCACCAGAAAAAGTTCTACAAAGGGACTCTTGACCGGCGAAACCTGTTGCCAGGATGTCACGGCAATAATGCAGCTCAATGCGAGTACGTAGAACAAGATGATTCGCAGCGGGATGGAGTTGATTGCCTTGGGCAGGGTCTTCTCCGGAGATCGGGTCTCTGCCGCCGCGGTGCCGATCAGCTCGGTGCCCGCGAATGAGAAAATAGCCATCTGAAAACCGGCGAAGAAGCCGAGTAAGCCGTTTGGAAACGCAGCCTGCTTGTCCACCAGATGATTCAGGGATGCGGTGACGCCACTGGGGGAAGCGAAGGAACTGGCAATCATTACAATACTGACGCCAATCAGGGTCACGACGGCGATGATCTTGATGATTGCGAACCAGAATTCGACTTCACCAAACAGCCGGACCGTCAGCACGTTCAAGGCGAACAGTGTCGCCAACATCCCTATGGCCGGTATCCAGGCAGGTAGACCGGGGAACCAGTATTGAAAAAAACCGCCGACCACTACGGCATCGCCTATCACTGCAACGCTCCAGCTCAGCCAGTAAGACCAGCCGAGAAAAAATGCTGCGCGAGGGCCCAGGTAGGCGCCGGCGAAATCCGCAAAGGTTTTGAAATTCAGATTGGAAAGTAGCATTTCGCCCATGGCGCGCATGACGAAGTAAACGAACAACCCGATGATCATATAGATGAGGATGATCGACGTGCCGGAGAGTGCAATGATCTTTCCGGAGCCCATGAACAGGCCTGTTCCAATGGCCCCTCCCATGGCCATTAACTGAATGTGGTGATTGCTGAGGGTGCGCTGCAGCGCAGGCTGTTCAACCAGCTCTGATGAACTCGATTTCATTTCAAAACCTCTTGATCTTATGTTTTTTGAGTTTTGGCAGAAAGGTGGACGTCTAGCGTTGTTGTTGGAGACGCAATGGCTAGCGACGGCGGTGTGTCTGTCTGGACGGTGAGGGGCCCCTTGATACACGGTCTCGGGGCGTCACCATTGGGTCAATTGGCTGCGCGCAATCGCTCGGCTTTGGCCGGCGGTTGATCAATCAACTGGTAAAGGTTTTTTATGTTCTCGGGCTTTGGCACCAGGTGAATAGGCTTGCCGGCTTGATGCTCCTGCGCCATGCGTGCAGATAGCGAAGTGACGAAAAGTCCTCCAGGGCAAAGCCCACCGAGTCGAATACCGTGACCTGTTCGTCGCTCTCGCGTCCCTGAACTTCACCTTGCACAATCCGGAAAAACTCAACGACGGGTGAATCGGCTTCCAGTTGCTGGATGTCACCTTCAATCCGTGTTTGCGGTTCGAACTCGACGATGACTCGGGCATTACGCAGGATGTCGGCGTGCAGTTCGGTTTTGCCCGGGCAGTCACCGCCGACGGCGTTGATATGCATGCCGGGCTCAATCATCTCGGGCGTCAGAATGGTTGCGTAGGTTTTGTCGGCAGTGACGGTGGTGACAATGTGTGCACCCCTGACCGCCTCCTGTACGGAGTTGGCCAGCGTCACTTTGATCGTGGGAAAGGCCGCCAGGTTGTGCTTCAACTTGTGTGACGCGTCGCGATCGATATCGAAGATTCGGATTTCATCGATGCCCAACATTTCATGGAAAGCCAGCGCTTGAAACTCACTCTGGGCGCCATTGCCGATGATCGCCATAGAGCTTGTACCTGCACGGGCAAGCGATCGCGCAACCAATGCCGAGGTGGCTGCGGTGCGTACAGCGGTTGTCAGTGTCAGTTCACTGAGCAGGATTGGATAGCCACTTTGAACATCGGCCAGCAGGCCGAAGGCCATGACCGTCAGCAAGTTTCTCTGGCCATTGTCCGGATGGCCATTCACGTACTTGAATGAATACTGCTGGCCGTCGTCGGTAGGCATCAACTCGATCACACCGTCCGCAGAATGATTGGCCGTGCGCGGCGATTTATCAAATTGCGTCCAGCGTAGGTAGTCCGCTTCGATGTACGCCGCCATTTCACTGATCGCCCGGCGGATACCGACCTTGGCAAACAGGCGTGCGGCATCATCGACATCAATAAAAAGAGTCATGTTCTTATTCTCCAATCCAGTCATGAAACGCTGTAGGGCGGGGGGATTCTCAAGCGCGTTTGCTCTCGAAACCATGCAGTACGTTCACCGCATTGATGCCGATTTCATCGACCATATAGCCCCCTTCCATCACGAAGAGGGTGGGGCAGCCAACGCTCGCAATCAGCTCGCCAATCCCGATGAAATCATCGCTTTCCAACAGAAAGTGGCTGATGGGGTCGTCTTTGAACGTGTCGACGCCCAGTGATATCACCAACACTTCGGGCGCGAATTGCTGGAGCTTTTTACAGGCATGGAGCAGGGCGTTGCGGTAGCTTTCCCAGGTAGTGTTCTTCGGCAAGGGGTAGTTGAGGTTGTAGCCTTCGCCATGGCTGGCGCCGACCTCGTGGCTGAAGCCCGAGTAGTACGGATAGGACACGGTCGGTTCGCCGTGCAGCGACACGAACATGACGTCACTTCGCTCGTAGAAAATATTCTGGGTGCCATTGCCATGATGGAAATCGACGTCCAGTACCGCGACACGTCTGGCGCCTTGGGTGATGGCCTGTTGTGCAGCAATGGCCGCGTTGTTGAGATAGCAATAACCCCCCATGTATTCACGTGCCGCGTGGTGGCCCGGCGGACGACAAAGGGCAAAGGCACTGTCGTGACCTTCATCGATCAGTGCCAGGCCTGTCAGGGCGATATCGGCGCTGGTTTTTGCCGCTTGCCACGTGGTGGCGGTAATCGGTGAGCCGGCATCCATTGCATAAAAGCCGAGCTTGCCGTCGATGAAAGTGGGTACGTGTTCATTGGCCAGATCACGCACCGGCCATACCAGTGGCAAGGCGTCATGCGTACGTCCTGTCGCACACCATTGTGTCCAGGCGCTTTCCAGAAAACTGACGTAGCGCTCACTGTGCGCGTTGACGTAACACGATCGGTCAAACATACGCGGTTCGACGATCTGGCCAAGACCTACCTGCTTGACGCGGTGGTGAACGGTGTCGGCCCGACTGGGTTGTTCGAACGACGGCTTGAGCACGCCGTCTTTCAATTCGGTGCCGTGGTGCAAACGGTGGGAATCACTGAAAACTGTAAACATTCTGCGCATCCGTCAATTTAAGCCAGTGCAAATATTCTGTTCTGGTATTGAGGCGATTTCTTTGCTTTGTTTTCGTGCTTTGCTAGATTAATCGGGCGCTTTGACTCAGGAATACCAAATTGAAGAAAAATCTATCCAAACGCATCAGCCTCGACGAGACCGATCTGGCGATTCTTGAGTTATTGCAAGAGGACGCGAGTATTTCCAACGCTGAACTCAGCGAGCGACTCTCATTGAGCCTTACGCCTTGCTGGCGACGGCGCAAACGAATGGAAGAGGCGGGGGTGATAAAGGGCTATCAGGCAAACCTTGACCGAAGAATGCTCGGGCTGGACATCATGGCTTTCGTGCACATCCGCTTTTCCACCCACGCCGATCACGCACCGGATGCCTTCGAGGCGGTGATTGCGCAACTGCCGCAGGTGCTGTCCTGCCACAAGATCACCGGGGACGCCGATTACGTGCTGCAAGTGCTGGCGGAGGATCTTGATAGCTACAGCGACTTTATCGAGCAGGTGCTCAGGCGTCAGGTCGGTATTGCCTCGATTCAGTCGAGTCTGGCTTTGCGCGAGGTAAAGTCCAGTAACCGGATTGCGATCCCCAAACCGATTAGGCACTGAATGGGAGACGTGTGCCTCGTCCTTACCCTAGGCCCAGCTTCGCAGCCCTCATAATTCGTGGCGACGTTCCCTCGACGGCGGGTATCCAAAAAAGGAGCTGTAGCATTTACTGAAGTGTGGGGTTGAGACAAAGCCGCAGGCAATCGAAACATCGATGATTGCCAAGCGTGAATTCTGTATCAGGTGTTGGGCGCCTTTAAGTCGCAGTTCCAGGTAATAGCGCTGGGGAGGGACGCCCAATTGTTCCTGGAAAAGACGTTGCACCTGACGTCTTGATAATTGAACACACTCGGCGAGTTGATCCGGGCCCAGCGGTTCTTCCAGGTTACTCTCCATCAAGGTGATGATTTCTCGTAGCGGGGCGCTGACCTTGCCGTCTTGAACCTGTACTGAAGTCCGAAACCTGGATTGGTCATGATCCAACAGGTCAAAAACTGCGTTCGCGACGTTCTGATCAAGCGCTTTGTAAAGCCACTTCATCATCATTTGAAAAGCGCCCGCGGGGCTCGCCGCCGTGAGCCGGTCTCGATCGAATACCACGGCGTCCAACGTGACGTTCGTGTTGGGCGAAAATTCGGATAACGCGATCCGTTGTTCTGCGTGAATGGCACAGCGGTAGCCATCCAGCAGCCCGGCCTTGCCCAGATACCAGGCGCCATTCCATAGCCCTCCGAGCGCGATGGGCATGCTGGCGAGTTTGTTCAATAGTTTCACCAATCCATCAGGCACGACTCTAGGCGTGCGCAACCCCCCGCAGACAATCATCAGATCCAGGGCGGCGATCCTGATGTCCGTCAGGGGGGTATCCGGCCTGATGGGGATGGCCAGGTCGCTGATGACTTCGGAGTCGTTTCGACTGAATGTATGAATTTTTACCGAGCCTGGCCGGATCAGATTGGCCGTCACGAGCACGTCCAGGCATTGCGTGAAGCACGTCAGGGAAAAGTTCTCAAGCAAGAGAAAACCGATGCTTGATGGTTTATGGCCTTCAGTTAAATGGCTCATCAATCAAGCTTCATATGTGTAGAAAGCTGTCGTCGAAGGGGTAATGCGTCAACAACTCATAGCCGGTTTCAGTGACCAGTAATTGGTTCTCCAACTTGATGCCATCGCGGCCACCCACTTCACCCACATACGCCTCGACACACAGGGCCATCCCCGCTTGCAGCTCGCCCTCGTATCCGTAGGACTCCAGGTCCTCTGGATAGCGAATGCTCGGGTATTCGTCGCACAGGCCGACGCCGTGATAAAGCACACCATAGCGTTGAGCGCGGCAGGACTCGGGCAGCCGATGGGCCTTGGCGGTCAGTTCCGTGAAGCGCACGCCCGGCTTGATCAACTCGGTGTTATGGACGATATGGTCATGGGCAATTCGATACAGGCGTTTCTGTTCGGCCGTAGGTTCCAGTCCTCCACAAATCCAACTGCGGGACATGTCCACGCACATGCCGTAGGTGCCGATCAGATCGGTGTCGAACGACAACAGGTCGCGGTCGCTCAACACCCGTGGGCCAGACTCCTGGAACCAGGGGTTGGTGCGAGGACCGGAACTGAGGATGCGCGTCTCGATCCATTCGCCACCACGGCGGATATTGCCCGAATGCAGGGCGGCCCAGACGTCGTTTTCGGTCGCACCGGCGCGCATTGCCTGGTGCATTTCGGCCACTGAGGCTTCGCACGCGGCCACCGCGCAGCGCATCGCCTTGATTTCATCCGGGCCTTTGATCATGCGCGCGAATTCGGTGACTTCCTGGCCGCTGCAAATCTCGATGGCCAGGGCATCCAATGCGCGTACGCCGGCGACTTCGATTCGGTCTACCGCCAGGCGTCGGTTGGCCCCGGCGTGCTGGCGCAGCAACTCGTCGATTTGCGCGGCGAAATGCCTGGCGTGTCGATCCGTGTGCTCGCCGGTCTCGAAAAAGAAAAAAGACGCGCCGCTGCGCAATTCTGTAACCAGCGGCAAATGGGCGGAAAGGTGATCGCAGCCATGGAAGTCCCACAACACGACGTGCCCACTGGCGGCGACGAAGCAGGCCCGTGCGGGGTTATGGGTCGTCCACAGCTGCATGTTGGTGGTGTCGGTCGCGTAGCGAATATTCAGCGGATCGAATAACAGAATGCCGCCCAGGTCACGGGCGACCAGTTGATCGACAATTCGTTGCAGCCGGTACTTGCGCAGGGTGGGCAAATGGGGCGGTTCCAGGCCCAAACGCTCCCACTCCGCGAACGCCAGGGGAGTGGGGCCTATTTCGACGCGGTCGTTGTCATTGACGGAGCCATCTTTTTTTAAGGCGGTTGCACGCTGCCTGGCGGGGTCGATGCGCCGAGCATTGGCTGGAATCGAAAAAGGTGAAGTCTTCATGATGGCGTCCAGTGTTCAGTCTGCTTGAGGTATTGCCAGCTGTGCCGGCCTCATCGCGAGCGAGCTCGCTCCCACAGGGTCATGTGTACGCCGGAGGAATGTGGGAGCGAGCTTGCTCGCGATGAGGCCAGTACAGCCGCCACAAAATCGCGATCTCGAACAGGTTATGAAGCATCAATCCAGATGGTCTTCAGCTCGGTGTACTGGTCGTGTGCCCAGACCGATTTGTCGCGACCCCCAAAGCCAGACTCCTTGTAGCCGCCGAACGGCGTGGAGGCGTCGCCTTCGCCGAAGCAGTTGACCGTGACCACGCCCGCACGAATTTCCCGCGACAGGCGCAAGGCATTGCGCAGGCTGCCGGTATAGGCGGAGGCCGCGAGGCCGTAGACCGTGTCGTTGGCCAGCTCGATGGCTTCGTCGATCGTGCTGAAGCTGGTCACGCTCAGGACCGGTCCGAAGATCTCCTCGATAAACAGGCGACTGTCACGTTCGACGCCATCGATGATGGTCGGCTGCACGAACACGCCGGACTCGGTCTCGCCCCCTTGCATCACATTGAGTTTGTGCTCGGCTGCGTATTCCAGATAAGAACGGACTTTGTCGAAATGGGTTTTGCTGATCATGGCGCCGAGGCGATTTTCAGGATCCAGCGGGTCACCCATTTTCCAATCGCGCAGATGCTTGCCGATCAGTTGCAGCAGCTCATCCTTGACGTCTTTATGGACAATCAGCCGCGAGGAAGCCGAGCAGTTCTCGCCCATGTTCCAGAAAGCGCCGGCCGTCACATACTGGGCAACCTGATCGAGGTCTTCGCAGTCATTCATCACCACGGCGGGGTTTTTACCCCCCAGTTCCAGCACCACGCGCTTGAGGTTCGACTCGGACGCGTACTTGAGGAACAACCGGCCCGTGTCGGTCGAACCGGTGAAGCTGACCATCGCTACATCCATGTGTCGACCGATTGGCTCGCCAGCCTCCCGGCCGCCACCCGGGGTGATGTTGAACACGCCTGGCGGAATACCGGCCTGATGGGCCAGCTCGGCCACACGCAGCGCGGTCAGGGTGGTTTCCTTGGCCGGCTTGACCACGATGGAACAGCCTGCGGCCAAGGACGGGCCGATCTTCCAGGCCAGCATCAACAGTGGGAAGTTCCACGGCAGGACCAGGCCGACGACGCCGATCGCTTCGCGCACCACCAGGGTGACCGCACCGTGGCCGGTCGGCGCGGTACTGTCGTACACCTTGTCGATCAACTCCGCATGCCAGCGCAAGGTATGGATCGTGTCGGGCACATCGACGTTCTGGCATTCGCTGACAGGCTTGCCACTGTCCAGGCTTTCCAGCACGGCGAGTTCGTGGGCGTTGTCTTCCAGCAATTGGGCGAAACGCAGGAGCACCTGCTTACGTGCGCCGGGTGACAGCTTATGCCAACGACCATCCTCGAAGGCTTGCTTGGCGGCCGCCACGGCAACGTCGACGTCACGGGTATCGCACGCCGCGATCTCTGCAAGCTGCTCACCCGTGGCCGGGTTCGTCGTGATGAAGGTTTTTCCAGAGAGGGCATCACGGAACTCGCCGTTGATGAACGCTTGGGTAGGAAATTTCAACTGGGCGGCGATGGCCGCGTACTGTTCTTTGCTCAGTAAATCAGCCATTTCAGACACCTCCAGTGATCTGCGCGATGTTGCGCTTGAGCTCGGTGACGACGCCTTGCAGGGCCTGCTTTTCCTCAAGGTCCAGGCCATGCAGAGGGGCGCGCAGGCCACCGGTGCGCAAGCCGTTCAGTTCACAGCCGTACTTGATGGACTGGACAAATTTTCCGCCCTCCAGGAAGTCCATCAGCGGCATCATCGCCGCCATGATGCGTCGGCCTTTGTCGAAGTCCTTTTCCACCACGCAGGCCTCGTACAACGCGACGTGCTCGCGGGGAATGAAGTTGGAACCGGCACACACCCAACTGCGGGCGCCCCAGGCGAAAAACTCCAGGGCTTGATCGTCCCACCCGCATGACAGGGCGATGTGCGGGTACTTGCAGGCCAGACGGTGCATCTGCGCCATGTCACCGGAGCTTTCCTTGATGGCGACGATGTTTTTCACATCGCTGACTTCGTCGAAGAACTCCTCGCCCATGCTCACGCCCATGCGGCCTGGATAGTTGTAAAGCATGATGGGCAGACCGGCGGCGCGGTCCACCGCCTTGACATGCAGGGCGATCTCTTTTTGCGTCGGCAGTGCATAGGGTGGCGAGCCCACCAACAACGCATCGGCCTTGATGGCCTTCGCCGCTTCGGCGTAGGCGACCGAGTCTTCGGTGCGGATGGCGCCGGTACCGACGATCAGTGGCAGACGCCCGCGCAATACGTCCTTGGCCTGGGCGGCCAGGTCGAAACGCTCCTGGGCGGTGTGTGCGTAATATTCGCCAGTCGAGCCGCCTATAATGATGCCGTGGACCTTGGAGTCGACCAGATACTCCAGGACTTCGGCGAAGGCGGTCTTATCGATACTGCCGTCAGAGGTCAGCGGCGTAACGGCCGGTGTGTAAATGCCTTCAAACTTCATTGATCTCGCTCCAGTTAGTGTCAATGCCTATCAAGCGGCGCTAGCCAGTCAGCGCAGCCTTTTTAACCAAGAGAACCGCTCGCAGAAGATCGAGCGAGCAGCTCCAACGTCTTCAAGTTTCTTCGATATGATTAACTTTCTTTACCAGCGCGGTATTGCCCCCAGCGCAAACTTATATTGACGCCCGCTGAAACCAGCGGCGCGGGTGGGTTAGGGCAGGGGCCGGGTGATTTCAAGACAAAATCAATGAGCTCGGATTGTTCTCCAGCCAGCCAATCCGCCAAGAGTTTGCCGGTCGCCGTCCCGCGGGTAACACCTAATCCGTTGCAGCACAGAGCTCCATAGACGTTGGGTGAAAGTTCGCCGAAATAACCCATATGGTTACGTGAAAGAGCCAGTGCGCCGCCCCAGGTATAGTCGAAGTTCATTTCAGGCAGCATGGGAAAGCGTTGTTCGAAAGAGGCCTGGTGCCTGGCGACAAAACGTTTCAAGTATTTTGCATCGCTGCGGCCGTCCGGGTTGAAGCTGAAACTATTACGGATCAGAAGACGGTTATCCGGTGTGCGACGTACCGTAGTACCGAATGGATCCGCAGGAATGACGCCCCAATAAGGCCGGCCACCGAGGCGAGCCTGTTCTTGCTCGGTCATGGGGCGGGTCAGGCTGGCGTAGGTGAACACCGGCAGCATGCGGCCCTTCAGGAAGCCGAAACTCATGCCAAAGGCATTATTGGTCAGGATCAGTTTGTCCGCGGTAATTGAACCCGCGGCGTGCGTGAGTACTGTCTTGGTGCCGTATTCCACATGGGTGATCGCGGTGTTTTCGTATAGCGTCACGTTGCTGGGAAGGCTGTCGGCCAAGCCTTTGACCAGCGCCGAAGGCTGAAGCAAAGACGTCCCTGGCGTAAATAACGCCTTGCGGTAGAAATGCGTGCCGATATGTTCGGGCAGTTCGCTGGCCTCGATCATCTGGTAGGGCTGATCGAGTTTATCGAGTCCGCGACGGTAGGCCTCCAGGACGGCGATGCCCCGTGGCTCAACGGCTGCCTGGTATTTGCCGCAATGCTTCATTTGGCAATCGATGCCGTGGCGTTCAACCAACTCTTTTAAATAATTCAGGCCACTCAGGTTAAGTTTCAGTGTGGTTTTCGCCGTGGCGATATCGCCGATGTAGTCCTCGGCAGCGATGTCATGGGGCAGGTCGATAGCGAACCCTGCATTACGACCGGAAGTGCCAAAGCCCACTTCCTGGGCGTCAATCAACACGATCTGATCGTCGGGGAAGTGAGTCGCGAGCTGCCGGGCGGCGGCAAGGCCGGTGAAGCCGGCACCGACAATCACCCAACGGGCACTGCCATGGCCTTGATGGGCGGGCTTGATCTGGCGCCCCTTGCTCAAGTGGTACCACCCGCAAGATTGATCATCGGCAGGCAATGAAGATACTTTTAACATTTCAAGATCCTGTTCATTCAACCGATCCGATGCCAGTCATGCAAAAAAAGCTGTTTGGTAACTTCAAGTGAACTGAGTATTTAACGGCCGTAACGGTTAAGTTTTTTGCAGTTTTAATTGGCTGTAGGGCCAGCGCCAAATTTATTCTGGTGATTGCTTGATATCCAACAACATTTAATAGAGGAAACAGATAATCCTCCGTTATAAGTAATCGAAACGGGCCTTTCGGTTGGCTTTTACTGATTAAATTCTACGTGGAACGGAACGTCATTAAAGGGGCGGGGCAGTCATCGACTTGTCCCGCCTCTTATCTGTATTAATTTTTCGTTTGTGTCGCCGCAGCGCGAGCGGTTTGCAACCATGCATCAAATTGCTGGCGATGGGCTGCCACCCACTCCTTGGCGTGACGGCGGATATCCGCTGGCTTTTTCTCACCTTCTTGCATTTTCAAGTTCTGGGCGCTTTCGTCAGCCGTGGTAATTTGCATCACCGAAAGGAACTTCAAGGCCGCCGGGTTTTTCTCGGCGAAGTCTTTGTTCAGCACGGCCTGGACTTTGTCTACCGCAAAGCCAAGGTTCTTGCCCTTGTACATGGTGTCGACAGTATTGTTGCCATCAGGCAAGTCGGTTTTCGGTACTTCCAGCCACACCACGTCCTTGTCTTCGACCAAGACAGTGGCGATCCACTGTGGGACCCAGGTGAAGTACAGAATCGGCTGCCCTTCCTTATAACGAGTGATGGTGTCCGCCATCAGTGCGAAATAAGAACCCTGGTTGACGGTGACCGTCTTTTCGAGGCCGTAGGCCTTCATGTGGTGCGCGATGACCAACTCGCAGCCCCAGCCAGGATTGCATCCCGTCATGTCCGCCTTTCCGTCGCCGTTGGTGTCGAACAGTTTGGCGATTTCCGGTTTTTTCAGGTCGGTGATGTATTTGATGCCATGGGCGTCGGCGGTCTTTTTGTCGATCAAATAACCTTGGAGTACGCCGGGCATGATGTCGCCCGCCTTGACCATGGTCTTATCGCCCCCGGCCTGCTGATAGAACTTATCGTGCAATTTGTCCCACAAGTGCACCGTAAAGTCCGCATCACCACTGCCCAGGGCCATCATCATGACCCCGTACTCGGTCTCCTTGGGTTCCTGCACCTTGTAACCCAGCTCTCGAAGACCTTCCATGGCCACTTCACCGCGGAATCGTTCCTCTGCGATAGAAGGGAAGATGGGGGTGATTTTTACACCGTCGCCCGGTTGGTTGGCCGAGGCGTTTGCGTAAAGCGACATCGCCGCTATGGCGAGGGCTGTAGCGCAATTGAGAATGCTGCGGGAAAGCTTGAATTCAGACATCTTCGCGTACCTTTTTGGTTTTATCTTCGTGTGCGGCAGATCGAATACGGGGGTTTAAGCTGTCTTGCTCCTTCCCACCGGTTGTTTCGCCCCGAACAAGCGCAGAACAAAGCCGACAGGACCGGTGTGATACCAGCGCAGGCTCGGGTCGGCCCCGGTGCGAGCGCCCATGGCCTGGGTCAGTCGGTCAAGGAAGATGGCGAGCAGCACCAGGCCAGTCCCGCCGACCGTGGCCAAGCCCATGTCCAGGCGACCGATGCCGCGCAGGACCATTTGGCCAAGGCCGCCCACCGAGATCATCGACGCGATGACCACCATCGACAGCGAGAGCATCAGGGTCTGGTTGAGTCCAGCCATGATGGTGGGCGTCGCCAGGGGCAACTGGACGCGGGTCAGCATCTGCCGCGGCGTGCAGCCGAACGCGCGGGCCGCTTCTATCTTGTCCTCCGGGACCTGGCGGATGCCCAGGTTCGTCAGGCGCACCAGAGGGGGGAGGGCGAAGACAATGGTGACAAGGATGCCCGGCACGTTGCCGATGCCGAACAGCATGACGACAGGGACCAGGTAAACGAACGCCGGCAATGTCTGCATGGCATCGAGTACGGGCCGCAAGATTCTTTCCAGGTTGTCGCTACGGGCGCAGAGAATACCCAGGGGTATCCCTAGCAAGGCGCAAAAGAAGACTGAAGTCAGTACCAGCGCCAAGGTGGTCATCGACTCGGACCAGACACCGATAAGGCCCAGCAGGGTGAGCGTCACAAAACACAGCAAAGCCATGCGTTTACCGGCCAGCTGCCATCCCAGCAAGGAAGACAGAATGATCCCGATGCTGGGTGGGATGCTCTGCAACGTGTACTCGACGCCGTTCAGTACCTGGTCAATCGGCCAGCGGATGGCGCGGAACACATCGCGAAAGTTGTGTACCAGGAAATTCAGGGTGCTTTCCACCCAGTCACCCAATGGAATAGTGAGGACTTGAAACGGGTCGAGAAAACTGAACTCGGACATCAGGGTTTACCTCTTCATCATCACCGCAGCGGCGTTATGAAGGCCGCAGGTACTTCAGGTCAGGGACGCGCCAGCGTAGAGGGGCGCGCCTGGATTAATGGCGGCTCAGCGTTTGCAGTAACTCGCTCTTTGATAGCGTCCCGGTGAGGGCGCCCGAACGGTCGAGTACAGGGACCGGGTAGGGCAGGTTGGCTGCGATTTCCAGTACTTCGTGCAGGGGGGTATCGGTAAAGACGGGATGCTGTTGGTGCTGGGTGTAATGCGTGCTGCCACCTGCGCCGCTGGTATCGATATCCACGACCCCGAGCAATTGCCCGCCTTCATCGATCAAGTAACCGAACGGGAGGCCGGCCTTGAACTGTGGCGCTTGGCCGTTCAGCTTGCGAACCCATTCCGGATCGAGCCTGGCCACGTCGCCTGCCTTGAGGATCCGGGAGCTGTCGAAGCCTTTGAAGAACGTGCGCACATAGTCATTGGCCGGTTGACTGATCAGCTCTTGAGGCGTGCCGATCTGTACCACCTGGCCGCCCTCCATGATCGCGATCCGGTGACCGATGCGGACGGCTTCCTCGATGTCGTGGGAAATGAAGATGATGGTCCGCTTCTGCTCGGCTTGCAGGCGAATGAGTTCTCCCTGCATCTCGCTGCGGATAAGCGGGTCCAGGGCGGAAAAGGCTTCGTCCATCAGCAGGATGGTCGGGTCGTTGGCCAGCGCACGGGCCAGGCCTACCCGTTGTTGCATGCCGCCGGAAAGTTGATGCGGATAGCTGTGCTCCTGTCCGGCAAGACCGACCTGGCTGAGGGCTTCCCTGGCGCGGCTATGCCGTTCCTTTTCACTGATGCCGGAAATCTCCAGGCCAAAGGCGGTGTTTTCCAGAACGCTCATGTGCGGCATCAAGGCAAAGGACTGGAACACCATGCCCATCTCTTTGCGACGGACATCCAGAAGGGCTTTATCAGCCAGCCCGGTAATTTCGCGCCCGTTAAGATAAATACTGCCTGACGTGGGCTCGATAAGGCGGTTGAACAATCGCACCATCGTCGACTTCCCAGAACCTGAGAGCCCCATGATCACAAAGATCTCGCCACGCTTGACGGCAAAGCTGGCGTCGAAAACACCGATGACTTGGCCTGTTTTTTCAAAGACTTCTTTTTTGCTTGCCCCGGCGTCGAGCATTTTCATCGCCGTTTCAGGTTGTGCGCCAAATATTTTAAAAACGTTCTTAACAGAAATGATTTCGTCTGAACTCGTCATTGCGTCCCTCCTTTGCGTGTAACGCTACAAGCGCACGAAATCAAATTGAATTCGAACGTTGGTAATTTAGGCGGGCAGGAATAAAAGATGGATCTGCGCATGACATGTACCTGTTTTTTATTGTTTGCCCTTGGGCTCGGGCTTTTTTTCAATCTATAAGTATCCTGGTTTTAAATCCAACAACATTTACAGGGCTTTATGGATAACCTAACGTTATCCAGACCCGCCGAAACGACCGCCTTGGCCCAATCACGACGCGTTGGTATGGCCTGGGCTAGGCTATTGAGTTAGGCTCCGCCGCTTCCGCGGATGACAGGAGGATGAGGGCTTACCATGCTCAGCAGACACGTAGACCCTGATACATTGCTGCTTAGAATGCCTTCCCTTCGGGCTGTCAGAGCATTTGTCGCCGCCGCTAAATATGAAAGCTTCACGCGGGCAGCGGAGGCGCTGTGCGTATCGCAAGCCGCGATCAGTCGGCAGATTCGAGAACTGGAGGACTCGTTGGGCGCTCAACTGTTCATGCGTGCCGGGCGCACGGTAGAACTAACCGCCGAGGGAAAGATTTTTTTCGAGGCGGCGCAACTGTCCTTCGTTAATATCGCACAGGCGGCTGAAAGGATTCGTACCGCGCCGACGCAGAAACATATCCTGACGGTTTGTTGCTCACCGGCCTTTTCTGCATTGTGGCTGTCAGAGCATCTTCCGGAGTTTCGTGCGACTAACCCGGATATTGAGTTTAACCTGATTACCACTCAGAACTTTGTGAATATGGAGCCGGGCGTAGAGCCGGACATCATCATTTCAAAAATTCGCAAAGTGGGAGACGGGTACAAGAGTTATCAGTTGTGCCACGATATTATTTATCCTGTTTGCTCTCCAGCGTTTTTGGACGCGCATCCCGAACTGACCTCGCTGGAAGGGGTGCGCGATTCTTCGCTGCTCAACCTGAGTCCCTATGGACGGTCGGGCGTGGCTGAACATGTGGATTGGGGGGTATGGCTGGCCTTTCTGAACGTTGATATCGATGAGCGTCCTTCCGACTGTCCGCCTATTTTTCATGCCAATGATTACAACCTGATCATGAACATGGTCCTGACCCATCAAGGCGTCGCACTGGGCTGGAACCAGCTGGTCGGGGCAATGGTCGAGCGAGGGCAGCTCGTTCGCCCTGTCGAGCATCAAGTGACGCTTCGAAACAGCCTTCATTACGTGGCCTGCAATGAACGGACTGAATACGAAGATGCCTGCCGGAGAGTGCGCGACTGGATCCTTTCGAAATTTTCCAGGTGGAGCGTATAAATTCCCCCGCTTCCTTCAAGTCTTCTCGGTCGGTAGCGATGGTCGGCACGGTATTTTCTGGATTCGCTGGGTCATAACGCTAAGTTATCAGTTGAACGACGAAAATGTAGTTTTGCCGGCTGGGCAGGCTACCGTACCCTTCGTGTTAAACATGGTTGAAAAATATTAATTCAACGGCGGCGTTGGACATTCCAGCGCGCAGGATCCGTTGGCCATGACACCGTTTTCTGGGCGTACTTGCCATTAACCGTCAGGTTGATGTGAAGAGGATAATAATGAATACCAAGGCATCCGTGATCGGCCTGATTGAAAAACGTAAGGCGCGCCACGCGCTTCCCCGTGAACTGTATATTGAACCTGAGGTTTTTCGTCAGGATCTTGAGCAGATTTGGCACAAGGATTGGATCTTTGCGGGGCATACTTTCGAGCTTGAAAAGCCCGGGCAATACTTGACGCTGCAAATCGGCGACTATCCTGTCTTGATCATCAGGGATAAAATTGGCCAGGTCCGGGCTTTTCATAATGCCTGTCGTCATCGTGGTTCTAAAGTTTGCGAACACGCCCAGGGTAAAGTCGCGAAACTCGTCTGCCCTTATCATAAGTGGACGTTTGAACTGGATGGCAATCTTTTGTTTGCCGGTAATATGGGCGCCGATTTCGACAGGTCTCAATACAACCTGAAAGCTGTTCATTGTGAAATTGTTCATACCTATATTTATGTCTGCGTCGCTGACGAGGCGCCTGAGTTCGAAAGTTTCAGGCACTCTGTAAGCCCTTTCATCGCCCCCCATTTCCTCGATAACTGCAAGGTGGCTTTCGAGTCAAACCTCATCGAAAAGGGTAACTGGAAGCTCGTATTTGAAAACAACCGCGAGTGTTTCCACTGTGACGGTACGCATCCCGAGTTGATGAATTCTTTTGTCGAGAACCTTTCGGTGGCCGGGGTCGGGGGCGAAGATGATCCAGAACTGACCGCCCACTGGAATCGCTGCGAAACCGCGGGTATGCCCAGCAAGCTGGTCATGGATCCGAATGGCCGTTTTCGTATGACGCGCATTCCACTGTCCGCAGGCGCCGTGAGTTACACCATGGACGGTAAACCTGCCGTGGCGGGACGCTTGGATAAAAGCGGCGAGCCGGATATTGGCGCCTTGCTCTACTTTAACTATCCGTCTACCTGGAACCACTTTCTCGGCGATCACGCCTTGAGCTTCCGGGTGCTTCCGATCGGCCCCGGCGAAACGCTGGTGACGACCAAATGGCTGGTGCCCAATACTGCCGTTGAAGGTGTGGACTATGAGATTGACCGGCTGACGAAGGTCTGGCTGGCCACCAACGATCAAGACCGTCGTTTGGTAGAAGGCACGCAGGCCGGTGTGACCTCGCCGACTTACGAGCCGGGACCCTTTTCGGACATTGCGGAAAATGGCGTGTGCCAGTTCGATGATTGGTACTGCGAAACCATGCTGACGCGCCTCCAGGCCCAGATTCCACTTGAATCGGTGAGCTGATTTTCCTGAGACGATATGTGTTGCCACTACTGCGTGCAAACAGCCCGGGAAGGGCTGTGGGTGCGTCCGATCAGGAAACAAGAAAGGGGGCACGACCCAATGTCCGCATTCGCTTTTTCCGGCCTCAACCTGGCCGTGACCACGCCGTTCGATGCCCAAGGCAAGATTGACTATCCACGCTTCGAGACGTTGCTCGAGCGCTATCTGGCTGCTGGCGTCCAGGGTTTTGTCCTGAGCTCGGGGACTGGCATGCATGTCTACCTGAGCCAGGAAGAGTCCCGACAACTGGTGGCCTTCGGCGCCAAGGTCCTCAAGGGGCGTGCTCGCGTTATTGTGCAAACCTCTGCCTTGTTGGCGGACGAAGTGGTGCAGCGCACCCGTCATGCCGTTGAATGTGGCGCCGACGGCGTCATGGTGTTGCCACCGTTTTTCGAAGGCCCGACCGACGACCAGGGCATCGTCGATTTCTACTCGACGGTGTCGGAGGCCGGGTTGCCGATCATAGGCTACAACGTGCCCCAGGCGGTGGGCGTAGAAGTGACCCCGTCGCTGTTTCGCCGGCTGAGCGAGATACCCCACTTCGTCTCGGTCAAGGACAGCAGTGGTGACCTTGCCGCCCAAGCCTCGCTGATCCGCACGGGGCTGCCGACGATGAATGGCGCCGACGCGCTGGTACCCTACGCGCTCTTCGCCGGTGCCGCGGGCTTGATCTGGGGCGGGGCGAACATGGCCCCGCGCGCTTGCGTTGCCGTGGTGGAGGCTGCCATGAAACAGGACTGGGCACGTGCCCGGGAGGTTTGGCGGTCGATCGAGCCGGTGATGTCGTTGATCTGGCAGGGTGACTATGTGCAGTCGGTCTACGCCGCTGCCGAGATCACTGGTTATGGGGCGGGGAATCCGCGTCGGCCCTTGGCGCGTTTGTCCGCCGATAAAATCGATGTGCTCAAGGTTGCCCTTGCGCCGTTGATCGCGCTCGAGTCTGAGCTCGCCTGACAACCGGGCCCGGCTTACGATGACGCGAATGGCGTGCCGGGGCATGGATGATGCCTGGCGTCACGAAGCAACAATTTCCCTCCAGATGGAATGATCCATGAGCAATCAGTCGGACAGCGCTGCACGAGCTTATGACGTTCCCAGGCCCCAGTTCGGCATTCTCCTGTGCCTGCTCTCCATGCTGGTGTTTGCCAGCCAGGATGGGATCACCAAGGTGCTGGTCAAAGACCTTCCCGTCGCGCAGTTGGTGATGGTGCGCTATTGGGCGTTCCTGGCTTTTGCTGTCGGTTATAGCGTCTATCAGGGCAGCCTGCGGACCGCGTGCCGAAGCCGCCATCCTTGCCTGCAGGTCATCCGTGCATTGGTCGGGGTGGGTGAAATCGTGCTGTTTGGATGGGGGCTGCGCTATTTGGGACTGGCGGAGATGCATGCCCTGTATGCGGTGTTCCCTTTGATGACACTGGCGTTGGCTGGGGTGTTCCTGGGTGAGTTCATCGGCGTGCGTCGATGGGTTGCCGCCGCCGTGGGCTTCGCGGGGACGCTGGTCATCCTTCGGCCTGGCACTGGTGTCTTCGAACTTGTAGCGCTGATTCCGCTGGCGTCTGCCTTGGGATTCGCGGTTTTCAGCGTGCTGACGCGTCGGATCAGCCAGCATGATTCGTTCGCCACGAACATGCTGTACATGGGCTTCTTCGGCGCGATCACCATCACTTCGGTAGGTCTTCCTGGATGGGTGGCGCCGAGCCCGACGCAATGGGGCCTGATTGCGGTACTGTCCACGACAGGCGTGGTGGCCCAGCTGTTATTTCTCCAGGCGCTGAAGTATGCAACCGCGGCCACGCTCCAGCCGTTCAACTACACGCTGCTGGTGTTTGCCACGCTGATTGGCCTGTTGGTATTCGGCGAACTGCCAGACACCTGGACGGTGGTGGGGGCGTGTCTGGTGATTGCCGGTGGCATGTATGCGATCAAGGCGAAAGGTTAGTGGCCTGGCAGATACCGAGCAACACAGACATGCGTACCGCTCAAATCCACTGTGGGAGCGAGCTTGCTCGCGAAAGCGGTATGCCTGTCACTGGGATGCTGGATGTCCCACCGCCATCGCGAGCAAGCTCGGCTCCCACAGGGTTTTGTGGTGAATGCAGATATCGCTGACACCACAAGTCCATTGTGGGAGCGAGCTTGCTCGCGAAAGCGGTATGCCTGTCACTGGGATGCTGGATGTACCGCCGCCATCGCGAGCAAGCTCGGCTCCCACAGGTTTTTGTGGTGAATGCAGATATCGCTGACACCACAAGTCCACTGTGGGAGCGAGCTTGCTCGCGAAAGCGGTATGCCTGTCACTGGGATGCTGGATGTACCGCCGCCATCGCGAGCAAGCTCGGCTCCCACAGGGTTTTGTGGTGAATGCAGACATTGCTGACACCACAAGTCCACTGTGGGAGCGAGCTTGCTCGCGAAAGCGGTGTGCCTGTCACTGGGATGCTGGATGTACCGCCGCCATCGCGAGCAAGCTCGGCTCCCACAGGGTTTTGTGGTGAACACAGACATTGCGTACAGCTCAAGTCCACTGTGGGAGCGAGCTTGCTCGCGAAGAGGCCGGCACATCCAGCCTATTCATTGGCTGTGACAACGCCTTCGCGAGCAAACCGCCGCCACATTTGATCTTCAGTGGACGTAAGCCCGGTTTAGAACTTGAAGCGTCCCACCAACCCCTTGAGCTGTCCGGAAATATCCGTCAAGCGCCCCGAGCCGGTCTGCGCCGTGTGAGCAAACTCTTCAACCAGCTGCGCATCGGCATGAATCTGCGCGATGTGCCGGTTGATGTCCTCGGCGACCTGGTGCTGTTGCTCTGCAGCCGTGGCGATCTGCGTGTTCTGGTCGCGAATCGAGTCCACCGAGTTGCGGATCTTGTCGAAGCTGTCCCGCGCCTGCTGGATGCGCTCGACGCTGGTGTGTGACACCTGCAGGCTGCTTTGCATCTGCTGGGTCACTTCCTGGGTGCGCCGTGCGAGGTTGCCCAGCAGGCTGTCGATCTCGCCGGTGGAGTCGGCGGTGCGGCGGGCCAGGGCCCGTACCTCATCGGCTACCACCGCAAAGCCGCGACCCTGGTCACCGGCGCGCGCGGCCTCGATGGCGGCGTTGAGGGCCAGCAGGTTGGTCTGCTCGGCGATGGAACGAATGGTGTCGAGGATGGTGTTGATGTTCTTGCTGTCCTGTTCCAGCGCCTGCATGGTCTGGGTCGACTGCTGCAGGTCCTCGCTCAGTTTCAGCACGCTGCCCGTGGCTTCGCCGATATGATGCTGGCCATCATGTACATCGCGATAGCCCTCGTCCGCACTGGTGGCGGCCTGGCTGCACGAGCGGGCCACTTCGTTGGCGGTGGCGACCATTTCGTTGAACGCGGTGCTCACCAATTCCACGGCCTGGCGTTGGCGCCCGGCGGCGTCGTTCATGTTCTGGGCCACGTGGCTGGTATCGGCTGCGGCGGTCTGCAAGTCGGAAGAGGCGCTGCCGATGCGCTGCATCAGTTGCGCGATCATGCCCAGGAATTGGTTGAACCAGCCCGCCAGGGTGGCCGTTTCGTCCTTGCCTTGCACCGAGAGTTTACGGGTGAGGTCGCCTTCACCCTCGGCGATTTCCTGCAGGCCGTTGGCTACGCCGCGAATCGGCCGCACGATGACGCTGGCGAAACTGGCGCCCACCACAGCGAAGACCACGGCCAGCGCGGCGGCGATGACGGCGATCAGCCAAGTCAGGCTCGAAGCCTCGGCCATCACTTCATCGCGCTTGATCAGGCCAATGAAGCGCCAGCCCAACCCTTTGGAACTGACCACGTTGGCCATGTAGGGCACGCCGTCGATCTCGATCTGGGTCACGCCATCGCTGCTTTTGGCCAGTTCGGCATAGTTGGGGCCCAAGTCGGCCAGCGGCTTGAAGTTGTGCTTGGCATCGGCGGCGTCCACCAGGACGTTGCCGTTGGCTTCCACCAGCATCAGGTAGCCACTGTCGCCCAGCTTGATGTTCTTCACCAATTCGGTCAGTTGCTTGAGCGACACGTCCAGGCCGACCACGCCCACCAGCTTGCCGGCGGCATCGGAAACCGTGTGCACGATGCCGATCAACGACACATCATCCGGCGCCCAATAATAAGCGTCGGTGCGCACGGTGGTACCCGGCGCGGCGATGGCCGCCTTGTACCATGGACGCACCCGTGGGTCGTAGTTGGAGATTTTGGGGTCGTCAGGCCAACTGGCATACCCGCCGTCGGCCAGGCCCAGGGAAAGGTAGGCGGTCGTCGGGTGACTCTTGGCGAATCGGTCGAAGATCTCCAGAAGCTGTTTGTTGTTCTCGGTAAGCGGGATTTGTGCGGCGTCGGCACCGGCGTAGTTTTTCAGATCCTTGGCTGCGACGATCCGTGGATCCTTGGCGAAGTATTCGACGTTCTGGCTGATGCCATCGAAGAACTGCTTCATGCCGTTGTCGATCTGGCGGATTTCTCGGCCGCTGCTGTCCAGGAAGTTGGCTTTCGCAGCGTCGCGCAGGTTCAGTACGACAAGCACCGCCACCAGGATAACGGGAAGGCAGGCGATGGTCGCGAACGCCCATGTCAGCTTCTGTTTGATATTCATGACTTCTCCCGCGGAATATTTTAAGTGTTGGGACGGCGGAAACAGCTGTGGTTGGCGTTGCGAGTCTCTGGAAGGGAAAAGCGCCCATGCCTACTGCCAGTGTATCGACCAAAGTCGTAGGCACTTGAGGCTCGCCTTTTTTGGCGCGGGCCGACCGGTAGACGGCGCAGGTGCGAATGCAGCCGGCTTGACTTGCCTGGAAGATAACGTGGTCTGTCCTGCGCCTTCGCCCTGCGGCAGGGCACCCACGTGCAGCCAATCCTCATCTTTAATGTACTAACGAGGCCCTATGCCAAGCGCATTCGAGAGCGTACTCAAAAACAAGAACATGGCTTATCGGCCACTTGGATCGGCACCCGCCAGCCAGGCGCCGATCCGCGTCGCGTTTGTATTGATGGACAACTTCTCGATGATGTCTTTCACCGGCGCCGTGGACGCGCTGGTGACCGCCAACCTGATGAGCGACATGCCCCTCTACGAGGTGCTGACGGTGGGGGTGTCGGGTGGGCAGGTGACGAGCGACCTGGGCATTGTCATCTCGACGGACATCGAACTGGCGCAGATACCGGAAAACCAGGATGTGCTGATCGTTGCCGGGGGCTTTCGCGTGAAGTTGCAAGGCCATCCCTTGCTGCGCCGCAAGCTGCGGGCCAATGCAACGTCCGGGGCGATCCTGGGCGGGCTGTGGAACGGTGCCTTCTTTGTGGCGGATGCCAATCTGCTGGATGGTTTCGAGTGCGCTGTTCACCCCGAAAGCCGCGCCATGATGGCGGAGGTGTTCCCCCATGTGAAGGTGTCCAATCGAGCCTATGTGGTTGACCGGGAGCGGGTCAGTTGCGCGGGTGCCAACAGTTCGCTGCGCATGATGCTCCAGTTGATCCGCCAGACGGGCGGGGCGATGTTGGTGGGGGCTATCGAGGAAATCCTGCGTTGCGATGAGTCCGGCGAGGATGCGACAGACCTGCCGCCGGTTTTTGTCGAGACCGACCCGACGCTGCCGGAAAGCCTCAAGTTGGCGTTGGAACTGATGTGGCAGAACGTAGAAGAGCCCTTGACCATCGATGAGCTGGCGGCGTGCGTAAAGATTTCCAAGCGCCAGTTGGAGCGGCGTTTCTGCAGTTTTCTCGGTGCGACCCCTACACGTTATTACCTGGAGCTGCGCCTGACGCGCGCGCGCCAACTCATCCAGCAGACCAATCGGTCCGTGACCGAAATCGCCGTGGCGACAGGTTTCGTCAGTTCGCCGCACTTCCAGCGTCGTTTTCGGGATTTCTTCGGTGTACCGCCTGGCAGCTACCGTTCGAAATCGGAGCGCAAGCAAGCCTTGCGATGAAGGCGCTGGTTGATCAGAGATGAATATCTAGGGCGGGGAGAGGGCGTTGCCGGAGCTGTGCGGGAGCCAGGTGGAGCAAGCCTTGCTCCCACACAGCTCCCGCGTCACCGACACAAATCAGCTGTTATCGTCGGTTTGTGTTTCGGTAGGCAGGTCTTCGGTTTGCGGAGCGGCTTGCGATGCGGTCAAGGTCGTCTCCTTGCACAGCGTCTTGCCGACTTCGTCGGCGATCGAGCCGTCGATGATTCGTCCTTGCATCTGGTCGAACTCGGCTTCCTCCACCCCTGCGAGACTGTTGTACATGCCCATGTGCCGTACATTGCGGCTGGCACAGTCGAGTTCCAGTTTCGTGTAGTTGGTGAAGTAAGTGCCCTTTCTCTGCACGGTGGCCTGGATGGCTGAACCGCTGTCGACAGACGAGACGATGGAGTACACGGCATCCGAATCATCGTATAGGTATTTGATGTTCTGGACGTCCGCGGTCGCACTGCACGCAATCGAGATTAAAGCGAAGGATATGGCGGTTTTCATGCTTTCTTCCGTGAATAAGCAAGTCAGGAGAGAATTAGTGGCAAAGTGAAATCATTTTGCCTAGGCTCTAGCGTTGGGTCAATTTGCTTTGGGCAGTATTAATGACCGTCGGTCAGAAACGAAATATTTTCGGGAACTTTATAGGTCGACGTACCTCGTGGCAACAGACGAGCGCGTTCAGATTAGACGATGATGCTGTCCGAGGCGTGCTGTAGCTCCACTAGATCAAAGCCTGAATTTGACCCATCGGCTGACTTTTTTTAGACGTTTTTCGTCTGAGGTGCATTGTGGGAGCGAGCTTGCCCGCGATGGCGTCAGGTCAGTTGATACTCATGTGACTGACACTCCGCCATCGCGAGCAAGCTCGCTCCCACAGGGGTTAGAGGTTGATCCATGTCATCTGTGGCAGTTCTCCCACGGTGCTTCACGGCATCTGCGGCAGTTCCTGCGGCCGCAGATCGAACACCAGCACCTCGGCATCCTGGCCATGGCTCAAGGTCAGGGCCTGCTCCTCGCGCACCCGCACGCCATCCCCTTCCTGTAATTGCACGCCGTTAAGCTCGACAGCGCCCCGGGCGACATGCACGTAGGCATAACGATCCGCTGCCAGGGTCAGGGTGGCGCGTTGCTCGCCATCGAACAACCCGGCGTAGACCCGCGCGTCCTGGCGCACCTGGAGCGAGCCGTCGGCGCCATCCGGGGAGATGATCAATTGCAGGCGTCCCAGTTTCTGCTCGCGGCTGAAGTGCTCCTGTTGATAGCGGGGTGTGGCACCGCTGACGTCGGGCACGATCCAGATCTGCAGGAAGTGCACCTGCTCGTCCGCGCTGTGGTTGAACTCGCTGTGGGCCACGCCGCTGCCAGCGCTCATCAACTGCACGTCACCGGGGCGAATGACCGAGCCCGTGCCCAGGGTGTCCTTGTGTTCCAGCGCCCCTTCGAGCACATAGGAAAAGATCTCCATGTCCCGGTGCGGATGCTGGCCGAAACCCTTGGCGGCGGCGACCCGGTCGTCGTTGATAACCAGCAGGTCGGAGAAGCCCTGTTCGTTGAGGTTGCGGTAGCTGGCGAACGAGAAGGTGTGGAACGAGGTCAGCCAGCCGTGGCGAGCAATGCCGCGGTCCGAAGCTTTGCGAAGGGTCAGCATGATGAATTCTCCTGATGTCTTGGGCGGCGGCTGGGGCCGTTCGCCGGGTTCAGAAGAAGGTTAATGGTTGCCGAGATATTCAATAAGCAGGTGGAAAACGAAAGACTGTCCGTTTTGAGTGGACAATCGAGAATGCCTACCGGCGGATGCTTCGCTTCGACATAATGCTGAAGCTTTGACGCTACACAAAACCTGTGGGAGCGAGCTTGCTCGCGATGGCGTCAGGTCAGCCAATACTCATGTGGCTGATACTCCGCTATCGCGAGCAAGCTCGCTCCCACAGGGGCATTTACAGTTTCTGGATTTTTTTGGCGTCTTTTTAATGAAAACCGTTGCAATGGTGCTGTTCCCGGATTTCTTGCTGCTCGACATGGCCGGGCCGCTGGAGGTGTTTTCCATCGCCAATCGTTACCTCGACACGAACCAGCGTTATCAACTGCTGACCCTGGGGACCGAGCGCGGGCCGTTGCGCGCATCCAACGGCGTGGCGGTGCAGGCCGATATCCATATCGACCAAGCCTGGGCGGCCTATGACGTGTTGTTGGTGCCGGGCGGGCCGGGGGCCTATAACGACCAGCATCCGGGGCTGCACACCTGGCTGCGCGCCGCGGCGCAACGGGCGACGCGCTACGGTTCCATCTGCACCGGCGCCTTTGTGCTCGGTGAGGCGGGCTTGCTCGACGGTTATCGCGTCACTACCCATTGGCATTACACCGAACGCCTGGTCCAGCGTTTCCCCGAGGCCTTGGTGGAAACCGACAAGATCTTCCTGCAGGACCGGCGCCTGATTACCTCGGGCGGCGTCACCGCCGGGATCGACCTGGCCCTGTCCATCGTCGCCCAGGACCATGGCCGCAAAGTCGCGTTGGACGTGGCCAAGGTGTTGCTGGTGGTGATGAAACGCCAGGGTGGGCAGGCGCAGTTCAGTCCCTCGGTGGCGGCGGTGTCGACACAGGAATCGGCCATCACCCGGGTGCAGAATCATGTGATGGAGCACCTGGAAGAGCCCTTCACCATCGAACGCATGGCCGCGCTGGCCGCCATGAGTGCGCGGCATTTCGCCCGGGTCTTTGCCCGGGAAGTGAAGATGACGCCCATGGAGTTCCTGCAAGGCGCACGCATCGACCGGGCGCGTCAGTTATTGGAAACCACTGACCTGCCACTCAAGACCGTGGCGTTTCGCAGCGGCTTCGGCAGTGTGCGGCACATGCGTTTTCTGTTTGGTGAAAAGCTCGGCCTGACCCCGGTGCAATATCGTCAGCAGTTCAGTTGAGCCGTCGGTGTCCGTCCAAGGCACCGTGATGTCCGTGGTGCTCCCTGTGCCAGCATTGTCCTGTGGCGTGCGCCTGCCAAGATAACGGCGAACCCCTTGGAAAGGATGCGCAGGAGCCCAGGGCAGACGTGTTCGGTGATCCGCACGCTGACGCCCGCACCGGTTTTCCGGCGCTGGATCGCCCATGAACAGTTTCGTCAAACCCGACAGCGAGCCGGCGGTGAGCTTCGGTCCGTTTGCCTTCTACCGGCAGCAGCGGCTGGTCACCCGTGACGGCCAGCCACTCGCATTGGGTGGTCGCGCCCTGGATGTTCTGCAGGTGCTGGTGGAGCACGCCGGCCGTTATGTCAGTAAGCAAACCCTCATCGCCCACGTCTGGCCTGACAGCGTCGTGGAAGACATCAACCTGCGGGTGCACATTGCGGCGCTGCGGCGGGCCTTCGGCGACGGGCGGGACGGCGCGCGCTATATCCTCAACCATCCACGACAAGGCTATTGCCTGGCGGTTCACGAGGACATCGAGACGCCGTTCGGTCCCCCAGCCGAGCGACACAACTTGCCCACGCGCTTGAGCCCGGTGGTCGGCCGCGACAGGATCCTGGGACGGTTGTTGGCGCAAGTGCCTCGTCAAGCCTTGACCACCGTGACCGGCCCGGGCGGGGTCGGCAAGACTACCGTGGTGTTGCGGGCGGCGCAGCTGTTGCTTGAACATTTTGACGACGGTGCCTGGTTCGTTGACCTGGCCGCCATCAGCGAGCCCTCGCAGGTGACGGCTCAGGTGGCCGGCGCGCTGGGCCTGGCGCATGGGGCTTTAGGCCGGCGCCTGGAATCCTGCCGGATGTTGCTGGTGCTCGATGGCTGCGAGCAGGTGCTCGGCGCCTGTCGGGAACTGGCCCAGGCGTTGGCTGTGACGGCACCGGGGGTGGCGCTGTTGTGCAGCAGCCGCGAACCGCTGGAGCTGTCGGGCGAAAGAATCGTGCCACTGCCGGGCCTGACCGTGGCGTCGCCCCTCGAGCCGGAGCACCAGATCGTGGCATGCCCGGCGGTGCAGTTGCTGATTGAGCGGGTAGGCGCCCGGCAGCAGGATTTCAAGCCCCATGGCCGCGACTGGCTGATCCTCGCCCAGATTTGCCAGCGCCTGGACGGCTTGCCGCTGGCACTGGAATTGGCGGCGGCCCAGGTCGACGCCTTGGGGGTGGCTGGGGTGCTCGAACAGTTGGACTACGGTTTGTCCCTCTTGAGCCATGGGCGGCGTACCGCAGTGGCCCGGCATCGTAGCCTGGAGGCGGTGCTGGATTCGAGTGTCGAGCGTTTGAGCGCTGACGAACGAACCGCGTTCCAGCGCCTGGCGGTGTTCGAGGGACCGTTTACGCTCAAGGCGGCGCAGGCCGTGATCAGTTGCGCTGAACTGAATGTCGGGCAGGTGCCCAGGTTGCTGTTGCGGTTGGCGAGCGTGTCACTGCTGATGGTCGAGCCGTTGGCTGAGGGCGGGCGATTTCGACTGCTGCACACCACTCGCGCCTACGCCATGGACAAACTGCGGCGCAGTGGTCAGTGGCCTGTGTTCCATCGGCGTTACGTACTGCAAGGTGCCTGGGGGGCGCGGCGTTCACGGCCCCAACCGGCGAGTCAGCGTTTGGAGCAGCGCGTCGGCTTCCAATAGATCGGGAGTGTCGAAGCCCTCGCTGAAGCGGCGGTAGACCGGCCCGAGCAGTTCCTGCGCGGCATGCACCTGCCCTTGACGTTGCCACAAGCGGGCCAGGGAGGTCGCGCTGCGCAGTTCCCAGGCCAGGGCTTGATGACGACGGGCCACGGCCATGGCGTCCAGCAGTTGCGCTTCGGCGGTTTCCTCCAGGGACGGCTCGTTCCGCGCCAGCAAGGTTTCGGCGCCGGCCCGCAGGATCTCCGCCGAACACCAGCCCGCAGTACCCGTGCGGGCCCGTTCCAGTTGCGCCGGGCTGACCAACTCAGGACGCAGGGTGACGACGATGTCCTGGATCAGCCCGTTTGTCGCACTCGTCTCCAGCGTCTCACCATCCAATACGCAGGCGTAATGGCAGGCCCAGTCATGGAACAGCATCACCGAATGTTTCTTCGCCTGCTGCTTCAACAGATCGAGCCTTTCCCGCGTGGTTGAATGATCGCCGTTGTAGTGGGCGATCACGCAACCGGTGAGTGCCAGGGTGTAGCAGATCGAAATGCCGTGATTGATCTGCAGGGCGATCTGCAACGCCAGGTTGGCGGTGCGCCGGGCTTTCTCGGCAAAACCTTGTAGCCAGAGGATCCGCGCCAGAATCGTCAGCGCCGCCACGCTCTGGTCGTATTGCACGCCGAAGCCGTGACTGAAGCGGCTGAGGTGGCCGCTCTGGGCCAGGCGCTGGATCACTTGCTCGGCTTCATGCCGCGCCGCGCCCTGGTCACCGGTGAAATGCAGTGCCAGCACCCGCAGGCGTAGAGCGCTCAAGGACAGGGTCGGGTCGCCCTGCAAACCCAACCGATCGAAATCCAGGCTGTGGTCCAAGGCCTGTTGGTAGCGGCCGCAGCTGAGGTCGACGGTCATTTGCCCGGACACGGCCCGCAGCTCGCCGGCCAGGTCCTGGCATTGCCGGGCCAACTGCCGGGCGGTGGCGAAGGCCCGCACGGTGGCCGGCGTACCGCCCTCGGTGTGGTAGTTGAAACTGGCGTGGGCCAGTTCCAGGGCCAGGGTCAAGCGTGGGCAGGGATTGGGGCTGGCCCGCAGCAAGTTCAGCGCCCGGTTGACGTAGAGGCCGTGTTCCTTGAGCAGCGACAGTTCCTGCCAGAGGGGCAGGGTGCGAGCAGTCAGGCGAATCGCCACGGCGTGAGAACCCTGCGGGCCCAGGCCTCGGTCGAGCGCGGCGCGGATGTCATCGCGATAGTCGGCGTAGCGGGCGATCCACAATCGGGTGGGGGTGTTTTCCCAATCGCTTTCCGCTTGTCCCATGAGCGCCAGGCAGCGTTCGGCGTGGCGTTCCTGGCTGGCCGTCAGTTCCCCGGCTTCGGCGAGTTTTTCCAAGGCATAGCGGCGGGTGGTGTCCAGCAGGCGATAGCGCACCTCTTCATCGCCGATCTCGACGTTGAGCAATGACTTGGCGACCAACTGGCTGATCGATACCAGCACCTGTTCGGGTGCGACATGCTGGCCGACGATCACTGCCGCGGCCGAGGCCAGGTTGAAACTGCCCATGAACACCGCCAGCCGCCGCAGGCAGGTCTGCTCGCAGGCCGTGAGCAGCGCGAAGCTCCAGTCCAGCGTGGCGCGCAGGGTCTGCTGGCGCGGTGCGGCGCCGGTGTCGTTGTGGAGCAGGGCGACGCTGTCTTGCAGGTGTCGGTGAAGCGCCTCCAGGGTGAAGCGGCCAAGTTGTCCGGCGGCCAGCTCGATGGCCAGGGGAATGCCGTCCAGACGCTGGCAGATGTCGATCACCAACGGCACCTCGCGGTCGGTCAGTTCGAAGTCGTCACGGCTGGCCATCGCACGCTCGGCAAACAGTTGCAGTGCCGGGTACTCCAGGGCGGGATAACCCTCGATGGGCATTTCACGGGGCGGGAACGCCAGGGCGTCCAGGCGCTGCATGTGTTCACCTTCGGCGCGCAGGCCTTCGCGGCTGGTGGCCAGGATGTGCAGGTGAGGCGCACCACGTAGCAAGGTTTCGCTGAGCTGGGCGATGGCGTCGATCAGGTGCTCGCAGTTGTCGAGCACCAGCAACAGATGCCGTTCCTTGAGCTGTCGGGCGAGGGTGTCCAGCGGATCGCCGTCCTGCAGGGGCAGGTCGAGCAACGCACAGAGGTTGGGAGCGATCATGGCCGCGTCGTTGAGCGACGCCAGGTCCAGCAGGTGGGTGCCGTCACGGTAATGGCCGATCAGCCGTTCAGCGACCCGCAGGGCAACGGTGGTCTTGCCGATGCCGCCGGTGCCGACCAGGGTAATGAAGCGTTTTCGCGGCAGCTGGGCCACCAGGTTTTCCACCAGGGCCTGGCGGCCGATCAGGCGCGTGCGCTGCAGTGGCAGGTTGCGCGCCAGGGACGGATGGGGGATGCGCGCCAATGGGTCAAGGGATTCGAAAGCCAGCGGCGCGACGAAGCTGTAGCCGCGCTGCGCCACGGTGACGATGTAGCGCTGCCCGGCCTGGCCGTCCCCGAGGGCCTTGCGCAGGGCTGCGACGTGTACGCGCAGGTTGGTGTCTTCCACCACGCTTCTGGGCCAGACCCGGGCGATCAGTTGCTGCTTGCTCACCACCTCGCCAGCGTGTTCGAGCAACACCAGCAGGATCTCCACGGCCCGCCGCCCCAGGCGCAACGGTTGCTCGCCCTCCAGCACCAGGCGCTGGCGCGGATGGACCCGGTAAGGGCCGAAGTGCACCGTCTGTTCGACGGGCAGGCTGAGGTAGTGGCTCATGGTGCTCTCAATGTTCTGGTCCCGATGCCCGGGCTTTACCCGAGCATATTCCTCAGGTTTGGCTTCAAGCGCAACGGCGCAGGCTCTACTCCCGGCCTTCCAGACGCCGAACCTGTGGCGAGGGAGCTTGCTCCCGCTGGGCCGCGAAGCGGCCCCAAAGGCCCCACCTCCCAACCAATCTGACACTCCGAGGTGACAGTTCTGGGGCTGCTGCGCAGCCCAGCGGGAGCAAGCTCCCTCGCCACAAAAGCGGGTTTTTAACACCGCCGTTCCGAAAAAATTAACAACGTTTAACTCACGCAAACGTCCCCTACGGCCGGACCATGAAGCGATCCACCCACCTCAAGGAACCCTGTCATGAGCACCTTCATCACCCGCGACGGCACCGAGATTTACTACAAGGATTGGGGCACTGGCCAACCGGTGGTCTTGAGCCACGGCTGGCCGCTGAACTCGGACAGTTGGGAAGGGCAGATGATGTTCCTGGCGTCCAACGGCTACCGGGTGATCGCCCACGACCGCCGTGGACACGGGCGCTCCAGCCAACCCTGGGACGGCAACGACATGGACACCTACGCCGATGACCTGGCTGAGCTGATCGAACGGCTGGACTTGAAAGACGCGGTGTTGATCGGCTTCTCCACGGGCGGTGGTGAAGTGGCGCGCTACATCGGCCGCCATGGCGCGGCCCGCGTCGCCAAGCTCGGCCTGATCTCGGCGGTGACGCCGTTGATGCTCAGGACCGCGGCCAACCCTGGTGGCTTGCCGGTCGAAGTGTTCGACGGTTTCCGCCAAGCCTCCCTGGCCGACCGTTCTCAGCTATACAAAGACGTGGCCAGCGCGTTTTTCGGCGCCAACCGCCCGGGCGCCAAGGTCTCCCAAGGCATGATCGACTGGTTCTGGATGCAAGGCATGCAGGCCGGCCACAAGAACACTTACGACTGCATCAAGGCGTTCTCGGAGACCGATCTTTCCGAAGACCTGCGCAACATCGACGTGCCGACCTTGGTGGTGCACGGCGATGACGATCAGATGGTCCCCATCGAAGCGGCCGGCATTGCCGCTGCCCAGTTGCTCAAGAACGCGCAGTTGCTGGTCTACCCGGGCGCGCCCCATGGCCTGACCGATACCCACAAGGACCGCTTGAACGCGGACCTGTTGGCGTTCATCCAGGGTTGATCAAACCACACACCTGTGGGAGCGAGCTTGCTCGCGATGGCGTCATTACATTCAACATCGATGCAAGCTGACCCACCGCTATCGCGAGCAAGCTCGCTCCCACAGGTTTGGCATTCAACAGGAACAACCCCCATGAACCGCAACGATTTACGCCGTCTCGACATGAACCTGCTGGTGATCTTCGAGGCGCTGATGTTCGAGAAAAACCTGACCCGCGTCGCCGAAAAGCTGTTCATGGGCCAGCCGGCGGTGAGTGCGGCGCTGGGGCGGTTGCGGGATCTGTTCGACGATCCGTTGCTGATCCGTCACGGTCGCGGCATGGAACCGACGCCGCGGGCCCTGGCGATCCTGCGAGAGCTGCAACCGGCCATGGACACCATCTCCGGCGCGGTCAGCCGGGCCAAGGCGTTCGATCCGTCCACCAGTTGCGACGTGTTTCGCATCGGTCTGTCCGACGATGCCGAATTCGGCCTGTTTCCTCCGCTGCTGAGCCAACTGCGCGAAGAAGCGCCGGGGATCATCGTGGTGGTGCGCCGGGCCAATTTCCTGCTGATGTCCTCGCTGCTGGCCAGTGGTGAAATCAGCGTCGGCGTCAGCTACACCACCGACCTGCCGGCCAATGCCAAGCGTAAGAAACTGCGAGACATTCCCTGCAAGGTCTTGCGCGGCGACAAGCGCCCGGGGCCGCTGACCCTGGACGAATACTGCTCGCGGCCCCACGCCATGGTTTCGTTTTCGGGCGACCTGAGCGGCAACATCGACTTGGACCTGGCCCGCATCGGCCGGAGCCGCAAAGTGGTGCTGGCGGTGCCGCAATTCAGCGGGCTGCGAGCATTGTTGGCGGGTACCGAGCTGATCGCCACCGTGCCCGATTACGCCGCCTGCGCACTGGTGGAAGGCTGCGCGTTGCGCGCCGAGGACCCGCCGTTCGAGATCAACGCCGCCGAACTGTCGATGGTCTGGAGCGGCGTGCATGACAACGACCCGGCCGAACGCTGGCTGCGTTCGCGCATCGCCAGCCACATGTCGCAACCACTGCCGGCCGCTGCGGCCGCGGACGGAGCCCACCGATGAACCTGACCGATGAGCGCCCGTTGCAGGACTTGGGCTTGTTGTTCCTGCGCCTGAGCGGCGGGTTGTTTTTGCTGTGGGTTCATGGCTTGCCGAAGCTCTTGAACTACAACGCCGAGCTGACCCGCATCGAAGACCCGTTCCACCTCGGCGCCGCGCCGACCCTGGTCCTGGCGATTTTCGCCGAGGTGCTGTGTCCGCTGTTGATCATGGCCGGTGTGCTGGTGCGCCTGGCGTGCCTGCCGATCCTGTTCCTGCTGGCCGTGGCGCTGCTGGTGGTGCACCCGCAGTGGAGCCTGGAAGAAGGCCAGTTTGGCTGGTTGCTGTTGATTGTATTTACCAGCGTGTTCATTGCCGGCCCTGGACGCCTGGCGCTGAACGCGCGTTTTGATGGAGTGCTGCGTCATGCCTGAGTCCCAAACCCTCGAATCAACCGCGAGCCCGGCGGTACCCGGTTTCGATGAGATCGTCACCTTGGTGGTCAAGCACCGAATCAAAGCCGGGCAGAACGATGCCTATGAGGCCTGGTTGCGGCGCATCGTCACCGTGGCCGGCCAGTGGCCGGGCCATCTGGGCGTCGACGTTGTGCGGGGCAAGCAGGACGGATTGTCATTGTTTACCTGCGTGCTGCGTTTTCGCTCCACCGAGGCCATGCAGCGCTGGCTGGACTCCCCCGAGCGGCGTGAATTGGTGGCCGAGGCTGCGCCACTGTTGGCCGACGGTGATCAGATCGAGGTCGGTTCCCATAAGGAATTCTGGTTCGCCCCGTTGGCCGATGCCGCCACGCCACCGCCGCGCTGGAAGCAATCGGTGGTGACGCTGCTGGTCATCCTGCCGCACACCTTGCTGGTGCCGTTGCTCTGGGGCCCGTTGCTGCAACTCAATGCCTTTCTGTCCAACTACGTGGTCGCCACGTTTTTGATCACCGTGACCATCGTGCTCTCGGTGGTGTACGTGTGCATGCCGCTGGCGACCCGGCTGTTCGCGCCGTGGCTGGAAGCTTCCACAACCCACGAACACTTGGAGCCCGGTCATGGCCAATAAGGACGACCCAACCGATCCGCTGCGCCGCCAATTGCTCGCCGCCGGGTCCTTGCTCAGCGCGGCGGCGGCCTTCTGGCCACGCCTGTCCCTTGCTTCTTCCTCTTCACAAGGAAATCCGATGAACGCCGACCTGATTCTGTTCAATGGCCAATTCCACACCGTCGATCGCGAGAAGCCCCGCGCCAGTGCGGTCGCTATCAGCCAGGGCCGCTTCGTCGCCGTGGGCACCGACGCCGAGGCCATGGCCCTGCGCGGCAGCGGTACCCAGGTCATCGACCTCAAGGGCCGCACCGTCATTCCCGGTCTCAACGACTCGCACCTGCACCTGATACGGGGTGGCTTGAACTACAATCTGGAGCTGCGTTGGGAAGGCGTGCCGTCGTTGGCCGATGCCTTGCGCATGCTCAAGGACCAGGCCGACCGCACGCCAACGCCGCAATGGGTTCGCGTGGTGGGCGGCTGGAACGAATTCCAGTTCGCCGAAAAGCGCATGCCGACCCTGGAAGAACTCAACCAGGCCGCCCCCGATACGCCCGTGTTCGTGTTGCACCTGTATGACCGCGCCTTGCTCAACCGCGCCGCGCTGCGTGTCGCCGGCTACACCCGCGACACGCCGAACCCGCCGGGTGGCGAGATCGTACGCGACAGCAAGGGCGAGCCCACCGGCATGCTGGTGGCGCGGCCCAACGCGATGATCCTGTACTCGACGCTGGCGAAAGGGCCGAAGTTGCCGCTGGAATACCAGGTCAACTCCACCCGCCAGTTCATGCGCGAACTCAATCGCCTGGGCCTGACCAGCGCCATCGACGCCGGCGGCGGCTACCAGAACTACCCGGACGACTACGAGGTCATCGAGCAGTTGGCCCGCGAGCAGCAGTTGACGGTGCGCATTGCCTACAACCTGTTCACCCAGAAGCCCAAGGAAGAACTCACCGATTTCAAGAACTGGACCAGCAGCGTCAAGCTGCACCAGGGCGACGATTTCCTGCGGCACAACGGCGCCGGGGAGATGTTGGTGTTCTCGGCGGCGGACTTCGAAGACTTCCTCGAACCGCGCCCGGATCTGCCGCCGGGCATGGAGCAGGACCTGGAGCCGGTGGTGCGTCACCTGGTGGAGCAGCGCTGGCCGTTCCGCCTGCACGCCACCTACGACGAATCCATCAGCCGCATGCTCGACGTGTTCGAGAAGGTCAATCGCGACATTCCGTTCAATGGCCTGCCGTGGTTCTTCGACCACGCCGAAACCATCACGCCGAAAAACATCGAGCGTGTGCGGGCACTGGGCGGTGGTATTGCGATCCAGGACCGCATGGCCTTCCAGGGCGAATACTTCGTGGATCGCTACGGCGCCAAGGCCGCCGAAGCCACGCCGCCGATCAAGCGCATGCTCGCCGAAGGCGTGCCGGTGGGCGCCGGCACCGACGCCACCCGCGTGTCGAGCTACAACCCGTGGACTTCGTTGTACTGGATGGTCAGCGGCCGCACCGTCGGCGGCCTGTCGTTGCACGAAGAGGGCTTGCCGCGCCTGACCGCGCTGGAGTTGTTCACCCACGGCAGTGCCTGGTTCTCGTCGGAGCAGGGCAAGAAAGGCCAGATCAAGGTCGGCCAACTGGCGGACCTGGCGGCCCTGAGCGCGGACTTCTTCAGCGTCGAGGAAGAAGCCATCAAGTGGATCGAGTCGGTGCTGACCGTAGTGGACGGCAAAGTGGTGTACGCCGCTGGCGACTTCGAAAAACTCGGCCCAGCCAGCGTCCCGGTGCTGCCGGACTGGTCGCCCGTGGTCAAGGTCCCGGGGCACTGGCGCCCGACGTCACCGTTGCAGGCCCAGGTCCACCAGTGCAGCGGGCCGTGCACGGTGCATTCCCACAGCCATGAACGGGCGCGATTGTCGAACGTCCCGGTCAGCGATTTCCAGGGTTTCTGGGGCGCATTTGGCTGTTCCTGCTTTGCCTTTTGACTAACACACCGATTCTCCCCTTGTGGGAGCGAGCCTGCTCGCGAAGGCGTCGGCACATCCGACATCGCCGCAAGCTGACACACCGTCATCGCGAGCAGGCTCGCTCCCACATTGGCTTTCAATACATCCATCCCAAAGGAGTCACCCCATGAGCAACGTTCCCGCCTACAACCGTCTGAACAAAGACGACGCGGTCGTCCTGCTGGTCGATCACCAGACCGGTCTGATTTCCCTGGTCCAAGACTTCTCGCCCAACGAGTTCAAGAACAACGTGTTGGCCTTGGCCGACCTGGCGAAGTTCTTTGAACTGCCGACCATCCTGACCACCAGCTTCGAACAAGGCCCCAACGGCCCGATCGTGCCGGAACTCAAGGAAATGTTCCCGGACGCGCCGTACATCCCGCGTCCAGGCCAGATCAACGCCTGGGACAACGAAGATTTCGTCAAGGCAATCAAGGCCACCGGCCGCAAGCAACTGATCATCGCCGGCGTGGTCACCGACGTCTGCGTGGCATTCCCGACCTTATCGGCTCTGGCTGAAGGCTTCGACGTGTTCGTCGTCACCGACGCTTCGGGTACCTTCAACGAAACCGTGCAACAAGCCGCCTGGGTGCGCATGACGGCCGCCGGCGCGCAGATGATGAACTGGTTCTCGGTGGCCTGTGAGCTGCACCGCGACTGGCGCAACGACATCGAAGGCCTGGGCAACCTGCTGTCCCAGCGCATTCCGAACTACCGCAACCTGATGAACAGCTACTCGGCGCTGACGGCCAAGTAAGCGGTTCATGTTGTATGACGCCCGCCTTGTGCGGGCGTTTTTGTGCAGGGCATTAAACCCTTGCAAACCGAACCACCGCTATCGCGAGCAAGCTCGCTCCCACAGGGTTTGAGGTGTATTCAGGTTCTGTAATCACTGTGGGAGCGAGCTTGCTCGCGATGGCGTCAGCCCATCCAACACCTTTCCAACCTGCTTTACACCACCCACAATGCCCAACTCATCTCCCTGACTGTCCACCCCAGGAATGACAATGAACCCCTTCGAAGAAATGCGCATCTTTGCCCAGGTCATGGAGTCAGGCAGTTTTACCGCCGCCGCGGACAAGCTCGGGCTGTCCAAGCAGTTCGTCAGCCGCAAGCTCATGGCACTGGAGCAGCGCCTGGGCGTGCGCCTGCTCAATCGCTCGACCCGCCGGCTGGACGTCACCCCGTTGGGCCAGCGTTACTACGAAGCGGCGCTGCGCCTGCTCAATGACGTCGAACAAGTGGAGCAGGGCATCAGCGGCCAGACCAGCGAGCCCCGCGGCACGATTCGCCTCAGCGCACCGCTGTCTTTCGCTGTGGCGCACCTGGGCAGCCTGTTGCCGCTGTTCCTGCAACGCTATTCGGGCGTCAGCGTCGAGGTGGACCTGAGCGACCGTTCGGTGGATCTGCTGGGGGAGGGCTATGACCTGGCGCTGCGCATCGGCGTGCTGGAGGATTCGACCCTGATTGCCCGGCGCATCGCGACCATCGAACGGGTGTATTGCGCCAGCCCCACCTACCTGGCGCAAAAAGGCACACCCGCGCGGCCTGAGGACCTGCGCAACCATGACTGCCTGCCCTACGGTCACAGCCGTCAGGTGCAGTGGCGTTTCGCGGGGGCGGGCAAACCATTGACGCTGGAGGTCACGGGGCGCATGCGCGCCAATAACGGTGATTTACTCAGGGACGCGGCCATTGCCGGCATGGGCATCACCTATCTGCCCGCTTTCATCCTCGGCGATGCCTTGAGGGATGGTCGGCTGATCAAGGTCCTGGAAGGCTTCGAGACCGAACCGCTGGCGCTCTCGGCGGTGTATCCCCAGCATCGGCAAAGTGCACGCCCAGTGCAGGCGTTGGTGGAATTCTTGCGCGAACAAATGCAATAAAGCGGCGCAACGCATTCAGCCGCCACATGACGGCTGAAGCATCTGGCGCTTTGATCAGGCGGCGAGGTTGGCGCTGCTCAGTTCTTTTTTGTACTGCGCTTTCATGGTTTCCATTTCCGCGCCCAAGGCGTCCAGCTTGGCCTTACCCAGCAGTTTTTTCGCGTGGGGGAACATTTCCTTTTCTTCTTCTTCGATGTGGTGCTCAAGCAGTTCCTTGACCACTTTCACCCGACCGGCGAATTCCGGCTGGGTTGGATCGGTGGTTTTCAGGTCCGGCAGCACCAACGAGTCGACGGTGCGGTGTTCTTCCTTGGCCTCGTAGTACATTTCAGCCTCGTCCTTGCCACCGGCTTGCTTGAACGCCGGATAAAGAATTTCTTCTTCCAGGCGAGTGTGGATGGAAATTTCCATTTCCAGTTTCGCCAACAGGTCGGTGCGTTTTTTCACAGCGCGCTCGGTCGACTCGCTCAGTTGAGTCAAGATGGCTTTGACGCGCTCATGGTCGGCTTTCAACAGATCGATGGCATTCATGGGAAGCTCCTCGGCAATTCACGGATGCGGGCAGGCTTCGAGCGCCGACGCCGCGTAAGAGCTGAATTGCATGAGCTGTGCCAGCCGAGACGGGTTTTAAAACGCTTTAAAAACAATGGGTTGAAGCGTTCTTGATTTTCAGCGTCGTGCAAGCTGCATGAGCCGGGGGGAAAATGCGTTGCAGTTTGCGCTGATGGCCTGCCACGGCGCGTTCGAATCGACATACATCTCAGCCGATCACCAAATGGAAAGGCCACTGCGCTTTGGCAGTCAGGTTGGTCGAGCCGAAGTTATCGATCCCCGTTGAGACTATCGGCCCAAGCCTGAACTGCCTGGTGGTCAATCACTCGGCCAGTGTCAACATCGGCCAAGGCCTCATGAGTCAGGAGACTGTGTTCCTCTTCCTGGTTTATCCAGGCAGATAGCGCTTGTTTAACGATCCAATCCTTGGAGCGCCCGAGGCGTTCGGCCATCAAGTCGACTTTTTCGGCCAGGTGCACCGGGACGTGAGCTGTAACCGACCGGGTTTTCGTGGTGGCTGTCATGGCGGATTTCTCTATTGCAGTTGACGGTACACGCCCTGTCTTCTGAGGCAGTCGCTTCTGAAGGATGATCGTAGATGATTGTTGTCGATATTCTCTGCGGCAAACTATCAGATGTAATAAGAAACCGTCTCACTTTCAGAAAAAACACCAACCCATGGCGAGGGAGCTTGCTCCCGCTCGGCTGCGTAGCAGTCGTAACGATCGTTTACCCGATGGTCCGTGTTGAGCTGATCGAGGCTGCTGCGCAGCCTAGCGGGAGCAAGCTCCCTCGCCACGGTTTTTGATCACTCGAATCCTGCTCAAAAAAAATGCCCGCATCTCTCGAAACGGGCATTTTTGTTCGGTGACGCTCAGGCAATCAACCCGTCAACCCAGCCTGCTGAACCAACGTCAGCAACGGCTGCGGGTACACACCCAGGAAGAATGCCAATACGGCGATGGCCAGCAGCATCACGCCGCCTGCCTTTTGTTCCCAGTGCAACTCGGCATCGTGGCGACGCAGGTTCGGTTCCATCAGGTACAGGGTGACCATGACGCGCAGGTAGTAGAACACGCCGATGGCACTGCCCAGCACCAGGGAGCCGACCAGCCACCATTGGTGGGCCTCGACGCCGGTGGCGATGATGTAGAACTTGCCGATGAAGCCGGCGGTCAGCGGGATGCCGGCCAGGGACAGCATCATCACGGTCAGCACGGCGGTCAGGTACGGACGGCGCCAGAACAGGCCGCGGTATTCGTACAAGGCGTCGGCGTCGCGGCCGTTGTACGGCGAGGACATCAGGGTGATCACGCCGAAGGCGCCGAGGCTGGTGATCACGTAGGTGACCAGGTACACGCCGATGGCTTCCACGGCCAGGCCCTTGCTGGCGATCAGGGCGATCAGCAGGTAGCCGAAGTGGGCGATGGACGAGTAACCCAGCAGACGCTTGAGGTTGCTCTGGGTCAGTGCCAGCAGGTTACCGAACAGGATCGACGCGATGGCGATGATGGTCAGCACGTTGCTCAGCACACCGCTGCTGGCCACTGGCGAGATCTGGAACAACCGCACCATCACTGCGAACACCGCCACTTTCGACGCAGTGGCAAGGAACGCCGCCACGGGCGCCGGGGCGCCTTCGTAGACGTCCGGGGTCCAGAGGTGGAACGGGACCAGCGACAGCTTGAACGCCAGGCCGATCAGCATCATGCCCAGGCCCAGTTGCGCGATCGGGCTAGGCAGGCCGGTGGCGGCCAGGGCCTGGCCGATGCCGACGAAGCTCAGGGTGCCGGCTTCGGCGTAGAGCAGGGCCATGCCGAACAACAGGAACGCGGAGCCGGCCGCCGACAACACCATGTACTTGATGCCGGCTTCCAGGGAGCGCTTGTTGAAGAAGGCGTAGGCCACCAGGCCGTAGACCGGTACCGACAGCAGTTCCAGGCCGATGAACAGGCTGGCCAGGTGCTGCGCGCTGACCAGGACCAGGCCACCGGCGGCGGCCATCAGGATCAGCAGGTACAGTTCTTCGCGGTTGCCCGGGTAACCCGAACCGCCATCGCCGAGGTAGGCGTGGGCGAGGGTGACGCAGGCCAGGGTGGCGACCAGGATCAACGCCATGTAGAGGCAGGCGAAGCTGTCGATCTGGATCAGCGGCGTGACCGCCAGTGGCGCGACTTTCAAGGCCGGCAAGATCGACAGCAAGGCCAGGTTCAGCCCCGCCACCGACAGCAGGAAGGTCTGTGAGTGATTGCGCCGCCAGGCGATCGCCAGCATCACCACGATGATCGTGGCGCTGGTGATCAACAGCGGCGCAAGCGCGATAAAGTGTTGAATCGTGAATTCCATAGCGCTCTTACCGGGCCGAAGCGAGTTGAGAGAAGGCGGTGCCGAGCCACTGCTGCACGCCATGCATCGTGGCGGCAGAGGTGTCGAGGAACGGTTGCGGGTAGACGCCGAGGTAAACCAGCAGCACCGCAAGGCCGAGCACCATGATCAGTTCGCGACCGTCCATGCCACGCAACACTTCATCCGACTTGGCCGGACCGAAGTAGGCGCGGTGGATCATGATCAGCGAGTAGACCGAACCGAACACCAGGCCGGAGGTGGCAATCGCCGTGATCCATGGGGCACTGACGAACGAGCCGATCAGGATCAGGAACTCGCCGACGAAGTTGCCGGTACCCGGCAGGCCCAGGGAAGCGGCCGCGAAGAACAGGCTGATGGCCGGCAGGTAGGCGATGCGCGACCAGATGCCGCCCATCTCACGCATGTCCCGGGTGTGCAGGCGCTCGTACAACTGACCGCTGAGGATAAACAGCGCCGCGGCCGACAGGCCGTGGGCGAGCATCTGGATCACCGCGCCTTGCAGGGCCAGTTGGCTGCCGGAGTAGATCCCGATCAGCACGAAGCCCATGTGCGAAACGCTGGAGAAGGCGATCAGGCGCTTGATGTCGCTCTGGGCGAACGCCAGGAACGCACCGTAGAAAATCCCGATCAGGCCCAGGGTCATGGCAATCGGCGCGAACTCGGCCGAGGCATTGGGGAACAGCGGCAGGGCGAAGCGCAACAGGCCGTAGGCCGCCGTCTTCAGCAGGATACCCGCCAGGTCCACGGAACCTGCGGTCGGCGCCTGGGCGTGGGCGTCCGGCAGCCAGGAGTGGAACGGCACCACCGGCAGCTTCACCGCGAAGGCGATGAAGAAGCCGAGCATCAGCACGTACTCGGTGGTCTTGGACATCTGCACTTTCAACAGGTCGGCGTAGTTGAAGGTAATCACGCCGGTGTTGTTGAAGTTCACCAGGACCAGGCCAAGGATCGCCACCAACATGATCAGGCCGGAAGCCTGGGTGAAGATGAAGAACTTGGTCGCCGCGTAGATCCGGGTTTTCTTGCCGTCCGAAGAACTGTGACCCCAGAGCGCGATGAGGAAGTACATCGGCACCAGCATCATTTCCCAGAAGAAGAAGAACATGAACAGGTCCAGCGCCAGGAACACGCCGACGACGCCGCCCAGGATCCACATCAGGTTCAGGTGGAAGAAACCGACGTGACGCTGGATCTCTTTCCAGGAGCAGAGCACCGAGAGGATACCCAGCAGGCCGGTCAGCAGGATCATCAGCAACGACAGGCCGTCGAGGGCCAGGTGCACGCTGATGCCGAAGCGCGCGATCCAGGCGTGCTTGAACTCAAGCGCCCAGGTTGGATCGGCGCCAGGGGCCGGTGCAAATGAATAGTCGCCGGTCGCCCACAGCCAGAGGCCGAGCGCGAGTTCCAGGGACATGGTCAGCAGCGCAATCCAGCGCGGGAGCGTGGAGCTGGAGCGCTCCGCGATCCAGCACAGCAGGCCGCCGATGAAGGGGATCAGGATTAGCCAGGGCAGAATCATGACGGGCTCGTTTCCTTTCGCAAGTTCGCAAGGTTCATATCAGACCGCTACCAGCACGATGGCGCCGATAACCAGCACGGCGCCAGCCGCCATGGAAGCCGCATACCAACGCAGTTGACCGGTCTCGGTACGGCTCAGGGCAGTGTGGCCGCCCTTGGCCATGCGCGGGATCAGGCCAATGGTCTGGTCGAGCGGGTCTTTGCGCAGAATGTGGCTGATCGCAAGGTATGGCTTGACGAACAGTTTGTCGTAGATCCAGTCGAAGCCCCAGGCGGCGAACCACCAGGCCGAAAGGAAACGCCCGATGCCGCTGTTGGCGATTGCCGTGACGAAGCGACGCTTGCCGAGGAACAGCAGGGCAGCCAGCAGGATACCCGCCAGGGCGATGGCGCCGGAGGCGATTTCCAGGCTGTGCTTGGCTTCGCCGCCGGCATGGCCGACGCTTTGCGGCAGCACATCGGCCAGCGGTGGGGTGATCATGGCGCCGACGAAGGTCGACAGCACGATCAGCACCGACAGCGGCAGCCAGTGGGCAATGCCGTGGCCGGCGTGGGCTTCGGTCTTGGCTTCACCGTGGAACGCGATGAAGATCAGGCGGAAGGTGTACAGCGAGGTCATGAACGCACCCACCAGGCCCGCGTAGAGCAGACCCTGGTTACCGCTGGCGAACGCTTCCCAGAGGATCTCGTCCTTGGAGTAGAAACCGGCGGTGACCAGTGGCAGGGCCGCCAGGGCCGCGCCGCCGACGATGAAGCTGGCGTAGGCCAACGGCAGTTTCTTCCACAGGCCGCCCATCTTGAAGATGTTCTGCTCGTGGTGGCAGGCAACGATCACCGCACCGGAGGCAAGGAACAGCAGCGCCTTGAAGAAGGCGTGGGTCATCAGGTGGAAGATCGCGCCTTCCCAGGCACCGACGCCCAGGGCCAGGAACATGTAGCCGATCTGGCTCATGGTCGAGTAGGCGAGGATGCGCTTGATGTCGGTCTGCACCAGGGCGGCAAAACCGGCCAGCACCAGGGTCACACCGCCGACGATGCCGACCAGGTGCAGGATGTCCGGCGCCAGGGCGAACAGGCCGTGGGTACGGGCGATCAGGTAGACACCGGCGGTCACCATGGTCGCGGCGTGGATCAGTGCCGAGACCGGGGTAGGGCCGGCCATCGCGTCCGCCAACCAGGTTTGCAGCGGCAGTTGCGCGGATTTACCGACAGCGCCGCCCAGCAGCATCAGGGTCGCCAGGACGATCCAGAAGTCACCGACCTTGAAGTGCTCGGGTGCCTTGACCAGCAGTTCCTGGATGTTCAGCGTACCCAGTTGCTGGAACAGGATGAACAGGCCGATGGCCATGAACACGTCGCCGATGCGGGTGACGATGAACGCCTTGAGCGCGGCGTTGCCGTTGTTGCGGTTGCTGTAGTAGAAACCGATCAACAGGTACGAGCACAGGCCCACGCCTTCCCAGCCGAAGTACAGGAACAACAGGTTATCGCCGAGCACCAGGAACAGCATGCTGGCGATGAACAGGTTGGTGTAGGCGAAGAAGCGCGAGTAACCGGCTTCACCGCGCATGTACCAGGAGGCGAACAGGTGGATCAGGAAACCCACGCCGACCACCACGCCGAGCATGGTCACCGACAGGCCGTCCAGGTACAGGGCGAAGTTTGGCGTGAAGCCTTCCACCGCCATCCATTGCCACAGCACCTGCACGTAACGGCCACCTTCCGGTGGGGCGACGTTGAATTGCCAGATCACGTAGGCCGTGACGATGGCGGACAGGCCGATGGAACCCACGCCCACCAGCGCCGACAGGTTTTCCGACCAGCGTCCACGGGAGAACGACAACAGCAGGAAACCGACAAGAGGAAATATGAAAGTCAGGAAGAGAAGGTTCATCCGCGCATCTCGCTGGCAGCGTCAATATCGAGAGTGTGGAAGCGGCGATACAGCTGCAACAGGATCGCCAGGCCGATGCTGGCCTCGGCGGCTGCCAGGCTGATCACCAGGATGAACATGATCTGTCCATCCGGTTGCGCCCAGCGAGCGCCCGCGACGATGAAGGCCAGGGCGGAGGCATTCATCATGACCTCCAGGCTCATCAGCACGAACAGGATGTTGCGGCGGACCATCAGGCCGACCAGACCGAGGCAGAACAGGATGCCGGCAACCGCCAAGCCATGTTCGAGAGGGATAGCAGGCATGTGATTACTCCTTCGCCTCGTTACGGCCCAAATGGAACGCCGTGACGGCTGCGGCAAGCAGCAGCATCGAGGCGAGTTCGACCACCAGCAGGTACGGGCCGAACAGGCTGATGCCCACGGCCTTGGCGTCTACGGTGGTGTGGCCGATGGCCTGGCCGCTCTGGTGAGCGAACAGCACATACAGCAGTTCACCCAGCAGCAGGGCGGACAGGATCACCGGTCCCGCCCAGATGCCGGGCTTGAGCCAGGCGCGTTCCTGCTGGACCGCGGCCGGGCCGAGGTTGAGCATCATCACCACGAACACGAACAGCACCATGATGGCGCCGGCGTAGGCGATCACTTCCAGGGCACCGGCGAACGGCGCGCCGAGGGCGAAGAAGGTCATGGCCACGGCGATCAGCGAAATGATCAGGTAGAGCAGGGCGTGCACGGGGTTGGTGTTGGTGACCACACGAAGCGTGGACACCACCGCGATACCCGATGCGAAATAGAAAGCGAATTCCATCTTTCTTCCTTAAGGCAGCAAGCTCTTCACGTTGATCGGTTCGGCTTCGTTCTGCGCGGCGCCTTTTGGCTTACCGGCAATGGCCATACCTGCAACACGATAGAAGTTGTAATCAGGGTTTTTACCGGGACCGGAAATCAGCAGATCTTCTTTCTCGTACACCAGGTCCTGACGTTTGAACTCGGCCATTTCGAAATCCGGCGTGAGCTGGATCGCGGTGGTCGGGCACGCTTCCTCGCAGAGGCCGCAGAAAATGCAGCGCGAGAAGTTGATGCGGAAGAAGTCCGGGTACCAGCGACCGTCTTCGGTTTCAGCTTTCTGCAGCGAGATGCAACCCACCGGGCACGCCACGGCGCACAGGTTGCAGGCCACGCAGCGCTCTTCGCCGTCGGGGTCGCGGGTCAGGACGATGCGGCCACGGTAGCGGGGCGCCAGATAGACCGCCTCTTCCGGGTATTGCAGGGTGTCGCGTTTGCGAAAGCCATGGCCGAAGATCATGACCAGGCTCCGCAGTTGGGTACCGGTACCCTTAACGATGTCGCCAATATATTTGAACATGGGTCAAATCCTCACTGAACCGCGGCCGCAGGCGCGTTCATCAAAACGATCGCAGCGGTCACCAGCATGTTGATCAGGGTCAGCGGCAGGCAGAATTTCCAGCTGAAGTCCATCACCTGGTCGTAGCGTGGGCGCGGGATCGAGGCGCGTAGCAGGACGAACAGCATGATGAAGAACGCGGTCTTCAGGGCGAACCAGACGAAGGACAGTTGCGGCAGGATGCCGAACGGACCGTGCCAGCCACCGAAGAACAGCGTTACCAGCAGTGCCGAGATCAGGATGATGCCGATGTATTCACCGACGAAGAACATGCCCCACTTCATGCCGGCATATTCAATGTGGTAACCGTCGGCCAGTTCCTGCTCCGCTTCCGGCTGGTCGAAGGGGTGACGGTGAGTCACGGCCACGCCAGCGATGAAGAAGGTACAGAAACCGAAGAACTGCGGAATGATGAACCACAGGTTCTGGGCCTGGTACTCGACGATGTCGCGCATGTTGAACGAGCCGGCCTGGATCACGATGCCCATGAGCGCCAGGCCCATGAACACTTCGTAGGACACGGTCTGGGCCGAGGCCCGCAGGCTGCCCAGCAGGGCGAACTTGTTGTTGCTCGACCAGCCGGCGAACAGCACCGCGTACACCGACAGGCCGGCCATGGCGAAGAAGAACAGCAGGCCGATGTTCAGGTCCGCCACGCCCCAAGTCGGGGTGATCGGGATGATCGCGAAGGCGATCAGCAAGGCGCTCATGGCCACGATCGGTGCCAGGGTGAAGATCACCTTGTCGGCAAACGGTGGTGTCCAGTCTTCCTTGAAGAACATCTTGATCATGTCGGCGGCGATCTGGAACATGCCGAACGGGCCGACGCGGTTCGGACCGTAGCGGTCCTGCCACCAGCCCAGCAGGCGACGTTCGACGAAGCTCAGCAACGCGCCGCAAACCACCACGGCCAGCAGGATCACGATGGCCTTGAGGACCGTCAGGATCACAGCGATCACTTCAGGGGTGAACCAGCTCATTGCGCTGCCTCCTGCAGACCGTCGACAGTCTTGCCGAAAATCGCCGGTGGAATACCCGCCAGGCCAGCCGGCAGGGCCACCAGGCCGGCGCCCAGTTCTTCATTGATGCGCAGCGGCAGACGCAGGGTCTGGCCGGCCACGTTCAGGCTCAGCAGCGCACCGTCGTTGACGCCCAGGCGATCGGCTTCCGACTTGGCGAGCGACACGTAGGCGGCGGGGATGCGTTCCTGCACCGGTGCGGCTTTGGAAGAGTTCTCTTCGCTGCCGAACAAGTGATGGAACGGCACGACCTGCCAGGTGCCCGGTGCCGGGTTGAAGGCACGCGGAACGGCGGCGAACCAGCCCAGGCCATCGCCCTGGCTTTCGATCAGGCGGGTGCCCGGGTCACCGGCACGCAGGTGACCACCGACTTCGTCCTGGAACTTGTTCCAGGCTTGCGGCGAGTTCCAGCCCGGCGACCAGGCGAACGGCACTTGCGAGCGCGGTTCGGCGGAGCCCGAGTAACCTTCCATGGAGAACGAGAACGCGGTGTCCTTGTCCTGGGACGTGCGGGGTTCGTGGACACTGATGTTGGCGCGCATCGCCGTGCGACCGGAGTAGCGCAGCGGTTCGCGGGCCAGCTTCAGGCCCTTGATGCGGAACGCGGCCGATGGCGCGGCATCGACGATGCGCGCCAGTTGCGGGCTGCTCGACGCGACGGCGGCGGTGACGTGGTCCAGTTGCGTCCAGTCGATCGGCTGGTCCAGCAGGGTGGCGCGCAGGGCATGCAGCCAGCGCCAGCCTTCGTGGACCAGGATGCTGGCGTCCAGGTAAGTCGGGTCGAACACCTGGAAGAAGCGCTGGGCGCGACCTTCCTGACTGACCAGCGTACCGTCGCCTTCGGCAAAGCTCGCCGCCGGCAGCACCAGGTGGGCGCGGTCGGTGGTGGCGGTTTTCTGATGGTCGGCGACGATCACAACCTTGGCGGCGTTCAACGCGGCATCGACCTTGGCCTTGTCGGTGCGGGTGAACAGATCGTTCTCCAGCACGACGATGGCGTCGGCGTTGCCGTCGATCACGGCTTGCAGGGCTGCATCGACGGATTCGCCACCGAGCATGGCCAGGCCGAGGCTGTTGGCTTCCGGCACGATCAGGCTGATGGAGCCGTTCTTCTCCCGCAGCTTCAAGGCCTTGGCGATGTTGGCGGCGGCTTCGATCAGCGCCTTGGAACCCAGGGAGGTGCCAGCGATGATCAAGGGGCGCTTGGCCGCCAGCAGGGCGTCGGCGATGCGTTGGGCGAGGGCGGCCGCTTCGCTGTCAAGGCCGTCGACGGCCGGGGCGCTGGCGTCCAGGGCGTGGGCCACGGCGAAACCGATGCGAGCCAGGTCGTCCGGGGCGGCGTGGACGCATTCTTCGGCCACGTCGTCGAGCTTGGTTTCAGCGAGGCTGGCGATGAACAGTGGGTTCAGCGCGTCCTGGCCGATGTTCTTCACGGCGGCGTCGAGCCATGGCTGCACGCGCATGGCGTCGGCCATGTCCTCGGCCTTGCCCTTGACCGACTGGCGCAGGGCCAAGGCCATGCGGGCGGCGGTCTGGGTCAGGTCTTCGCCAAGAACGAATACCGCGTCGTGGTCTTCGATGTCGCGCATCGTCGGCACGGGCAGCGGGCTGTCCTTGAGCACTTGCAGCACCAGGCGGATGCGTTCCAGCTCGCCGGCTTCGATGCCGCTGTAGAAGTGCTCGGCGCCGACCAGCTCACGCAGGGCGTGGTTGCTTTCCAGGCTGGCGCGAGGCGAACCGATGCCGACAATGTTGCGACCGCGCAGCAGCTCGGCGGCCTTGTCCAGGGCTTCGTCCAGGCTCAGCGTGGCGCCGCCCGCCAGCAGCGGCTGGCGTGGGCGATCCTTGCGATTGACATAGCCGTAGCCGAAACGGCCACGGTCGCACAGGAAGTACTGGTTGACCGAGCCGTTGTAGCGGTTTTCGATGCGACGCAATTCGCCGTAGCGTTCGCCCGGGGAAATGTTGCAACCGCTGGAGCAGCCATGGCAGATGCTCGGCGAGAACTGCATGTCCCACTTGCGGTTGTAGCGCTCGGAGTGGGTCTTGTCGGTGAACACGCCGGTGGGGCAGACCTCGGTGAGGTTGCCGGAGAATTCGCTTTCCAGGGTGCCGTCTTCAACGCGACCGAAGTACACGTTGTCGTGGGCGCCGAACACGCCCAGGTCGGTGCCGCCGGCGTAGTCCTTGTAGAAACGCACGCAACGGTAGCAGGCGATGCAGCGGTTCATCTCGTGGGAGATGAACGGGCCCAGTTGCTGGTTCTGGTGGGTGCGCTTGGTGAAGCGATAACGGCGCTCGTTGTGGCCGGTCATCACGGTCATGTCTTGCAGGTGGCAGTGGCCGCCTTCCTCACAGACCGGGCAGTCGTGAGGGTGGTTGGTCATCAGCCATTCGACGACGCTGGCGCGAAACACTTTCGCTTCTTCATCGTCGATGGAGATCCAGCTGCCGTCGGTGGCAGGGGTCATGCAGGACATGACGATCCGACCACGCTTGTCGTTTTCGTCGGTGTACTGCTTGACTGCGCACTGGCGACAAGCGCCAACGCTGCCAAGGGCGGGGTGCCAGCAGAAATAAGGGATGTCGAGGCCCAGCGACAGACATGCCTGTAACAGGTTGTCTGCGCCATCGACTTCGAGCTCTTTGCCGTCTACGTGGATAGTGGCCATGGTTCAAAGTTCTTCGTTGGCCCGGTGTCAGCGGGCGTGGCTAATGGAATCTTGTCGTTCGTCCGAATCCAAACAGCCTGGTAAAAGGCGTCATCGGACGAAAGGCGCAGGGCACGGACCCTGCGCCTTCTAAAGCGTCGTTACGCGCCGACCATGGTCGGCGTGACCACCTGATTGAGGTCGCCCGCGCGGGTTGGCGCGATGCCGGCCTCGAATTCAGGGCGGAAGTATTTGATCGCGCTGCCCAACGGCTCCACGGCACCCGGTGCGTGAGCACAGAAGGTCTTGCCTGGGCCGAGGAAACCCACCAGACCCAGCAGGGTCTCGATGTCGCCGGGCTGGCCTTCGCCGTTCTCGATGGCCATCAGCAGCTTGACGCTCCAGGGCAGGCCATCGCGGCAAGGGGTGCAGAAACCGCAGGATTCGCGCGCGAAGAACTGCTCCATGTTACGCAGCAGCGAGACCATGTTGACGCTGTCGTCCACCGCCATGGCCAGGCCGGTGCCCATGCGGGTGCCGACCTTGGCGATACCGCCGGCGTACATTTGCGCGTCCAGGTGCTCCGGCAACAGGAAGCCGGTGCCGGCGCCGCCAGGCTGCCAGCACTTGAGCGTGTAGCCGTCGCGCATGCCGCCGGCGTAGTCCTCGAACAGCTCGCGACCGGTGACGCCGAATGGCAACTCCCACAGGCCAGGGTTCTTGACCTTGCCGGAGAAGCCCATGAGCTTGGTGCCCATGTCTTCGCTGCCGTCGCGGGCCAGGGATTTGTACCAGTCCACGCCGTCGGCGATGATCGCCGGCACGTTGCACAGGGTCTCGACGTTGTTCACGCAGGTCGGCTTGCCCCACACGCCGACGGCGGCAGGGAAGGGCGGCTTGGAGCGTGGGTTGGCGCGGCGGCCTTCCAGGGAGTTGATCAGCGCGGTTTCTTCACCGCAGATGTAGCGCCCGGCACCGGTGTGGACGAACAACTCGAAGTCGAAGCCGCTGCCCAGGATGTTCTTGCCCAACAGGCCGGCGGCCTTGGCTTCTTCCACGGCACGGTTCAGGTGCTTGGCGGCGGTGGTGTACTCGCCGCGCAGGAAGATGTAGCCACGGTAGGTCTTCAGCGCACGGGCGCTGATCAGCATGCCTTCGATCAGCAGATGGGGCAGTTGCTCCATCAGCATGCGGTCCTTCCAGGTGTTGGGTTCCATTTCATCCGCGTTGCACAGCAGGTAGCGGATGTTGATGGATTCGTCCTTGGGCATCAGGCCCCACTTCACCCCGGTGGGGAAGCCCGCGCCACCACGGCCCTTGAGGCCGGCGTCTTTCACGGTCTGGACGATGTCGTCGCCGGCCATGTCGGCGAACGCCTTGCGCGCGGCGGCGTAGCCGTTCTTGGCCTGGTATTCGTCCAGCCACACCGCTTCGCCGTCGTCACGCAGACGCCAGGTCAGGGGATGGGTTTCGGCCGAACGCTGGATGCGGTTGGCGGGCCCGAAGGAAGTCAGGGTCATACGTAGCCCTCCAGCAGTTTGGCGACGCCGTCAGGCTTGACGTCACCGAAGGTGTCGTCGTCGATCATCAACGCCGGTGCCTTGTCGCAGTTGCCCAGGCAGCACACCGGCAGCAGCGTGAAGCGGCCGTCGGCGGTGGTCTGGCCCAGGCCGATGCCCAGCTTGCTCTGGATCTCGCCGACCACCGATTCGTGGCCGCCGATGTAGCAGACCATGCTGTCGCAGACACGAATGATGTGACGGCCCACTGGCTGGCGGAAAATCTGGCTGTAGAAGGTGGCTACGCCCTCGACGTCGCTGGCCGGGATGCCGAGGATCTCGCCGATGGCGTAGAGCGCGCCATCAGGCACCCAGCCACGTTCCTTCTGGACGATCTTCAGGGCTTCGATCGACGCCGCGCGCGGGTCTTCGTAGTGATGCAGCTCGTGCTCGATGGCCGAGCGCTCGGTTTCGCTCAGGGCGAAACGGTCAGTCTGGATAAGCGTGCTGTTCATGCTTAGCGGTCCACGTCGGCCATAACGAAATCGATACTACCCAGGTACGCGATCAAGTCCGCGACCATGCTGCCTTTGATCACCGAAGGGATCTGCTGCAGGTGCGGGTAGCTTGGGGTACGAATCCGGGTGCGGTAGCTCATGGTGCCGCCATCGCTCGTCAGGTAATAACTGTTGATGCCCTTGGTCGCTTCGATCATCTGGAAGGATTCGTTGGCCGGCATGACCGGGCCCCACGAAACCTGCAGGAAGTGCGTGATCAGGGTCTCGATGTGTTGCAGCGTGCGCTCTTTTGGCGGCGGCGTGGTCAGCGGGTGATCCGCCTTGTACGGGCCTTCCGGCATGTTGCGCAGGCACTGGTCGATGATCTTGATGCTCTGGCGCATTTCCTCGACGCGGACCATGCAGCGGTCGTAGGCGTCACCGTTGGCCGCCAGCGGTACTTCGAACTCGAAGTTCTCGTAGCCGGAATACGGACGCGCCTTGCGCAGGTCGAAGTCGCAACCGGTGGAACGCAGGCCAGCACCGGTGACGCCCCATTCCAGGGCCTCCTTGGTGTTGTAGGCGGCGACGCCGATGGTACGACCCTTGAGGATGCTGTTCTGCAGGGCTGCCTTGGTGTATTCGTCCAGGCGCTTGGGCATCCACTCGACGAAGTCCTTGACCAGTTTCTCCCAGCCGCGGGGCAGGTCGTGGGCCACGCCACCGATGCGGTACCAGGCCGGGTGCAGGCGGAAACCGGTGATGGCTTCGATCACCGTGTACGCGCGCTGGCGGTCGGTGAAGGTGAAGAACACCGGGGTCATCGCGCCGACGTCCTGGATGTAGGTGCCCAGGAACAGCAGGTGGCTGGTGATGCGGAAGAACTCGGCCATCATGATGCGAATGACGTCGACCTTCTCCGGAACCTTGATCCCGGCGAGTTTCTCCACCGAGAGCACGTACGGCAGGTTGTTCATCACGCCGCCGAGGTAGTCGATACGGTCGGTGTACGGGATGAAGCTGTGCCAGGACTGGCGCTCGGCCATTTTCTCGGCGCCACGGTGGTGGTAGCCGATGTCCGGGACGCAGTCGACGATCTCTTCGCCGTCCAGCTGCAGGATGATGCGGAAGGCACCGTGGGCCGAAGGGTGGTTCGGGCCCAGGTTGAGGAACATGTAGTCCTCGTTGGCGCCCGAACGCTTCATGCCCCAGTCTTCAGGCTTGAAGCGTGCGGCTTCTTCCTCGAGCTGTTGCTTGGCCAGGGACAGGCTGAACGGGTCGAACTCGGTGGCACGGGCCGGGAAGTCCTTGCGCAGCGGGTGACCTTCCCAGGTCGGCGGCATCATGATGCGGGTCAGGTGCGGGTGGCCGGGGAAATCGATCCCGTACATGTCCCACACTTCACGCTCGTACCAGTTGGCGTTCGGCCAGATGCCGGTCACGGTCGGCACGCTGAGGTCGCTCTCGGACAAGGCGACCTTGATCATTACGTCACTATTACGCTCGATCGACATCAAGTGATAGAACACGGTGAAGTCGACGCCGTCGGGCAGCCCTTGACGCTTGGTGCGCAGGCGCTCGTCTACGCCGTGCAGGTCATAGAGCATGACGTACGGCTTGGGCAGGTTGCGCAGGAAGGTCAGGACTTCGACGAGTTTGGCGCGGGCAACCCAAAGCACCGGCATGCCGGTGCGGGTCGGCTGGGCGGTGAACGCCTCGGGGCCAAAACGGTTGTTCAGTTCGACGACCACATCCTGGTCGTCTGCCTTGTAAGGCGGGATGTACAGAGCACTGCCTGTAGTCATGGTTATTTATCGCTTTCGGTCAACGTAAAGAATGAAGCCAGGTTCTCGTTTCTTGTACAGAGCAGAGCTGGATCAGACTTCGTCGGGGCTGCGCAGGTTGGTGACTGCGATACGCTGTTCGCGGCGCTGTTCCTTTTGCGACGGCATCTCGGCGCGATAGACGCCTTGATCGCCAACGACCCAGGACAGTGGGCGACGCTCCTGGCCAATCGACTCCTGCAACAGCATCAAGCCTTGCAGGAACGCTTCAGGGCGAGGTGGGCAGCCAGGCACGTAGACGTCCACGGGCAGGAATTTGTCCACGCCTTGAACGACGGAATAGATGTCGTACATGCCACCGGAGTTGGCGCACGAACCCATGGAGATGACCCACTTGGGTTCGAGCATTTGCTCGTAGAGACGCTGGATGATCGGCGCCATCTTGATGAAGCAGGTCCCGGCGATAACCATGAAATCCGCCTGGCGCGGCGATGCCCGGATCACCTCGGCGCCAAAGCGCGCGATGTCGTGGGGCGCCGTGAAGGCGGTGGTCATTTCCACGTAGCAGCACGAAAGGCCGAAGTTGTACGGCCACAGGGAGTTCTTGCGACCCCAGTTGACCGTGCTGTTCAGCACGTCTTCGAGCTTGCCCATGAAGATGTTCTTGTGGACTTGATCTTCTAACGGATCGGCGACGGTTTCCCGCTTGCCAATCGGATACTGCTCGTTAGGAGCATCGGGGTCGATCCTGGTGAGATTGTATTGCATTGCCAAAGCCTCATTGTTTCAGCTTCGCTTGCCGCTTGCGCCGAGCTTCCGGAGCCCAATCAAGTGCCCCCACCCGGTAAAGGTAGACAAGACCTGCCAACAGAATTGCTATGAAAACGAGAGCTTCGACGAATCCGGTCCAGCCGCTTTCGCGGACGGACACAGACCATGCAAAGAGAAAGAGGGCTTCGATATCGAAGATCACGAACAGCATCGCGACCAGATAGAATTTGGCTGAGAGCCGCAAGCGGGCGCCACCGGTAGGTAGCATGCCGGACTCGAACGGTTCATTTTTGCTGCGGCCCCAGGCTTTTGACCCAAGCAGGCTCGACACGCCGAGCATGAAAGCACACAGGCCAACAACGCCCAGAAGGAAAATGGCAAAGCCCCAATTGTGGGCCATGAGTCCTGTCGCTTCGGACATGCTGGAAATCCTTAACAGAGAGCAAAGGTCTCTGAGCTTGAATGAAATAACGCAGTGACGATATGTCGCAGCAATCAATCGCGGTGATTTTATGGCTAAACACCGGGCAAGTAAAATTCCTATAGCGAAATTATTTATTGGAATAAGGACATAGCGCGCCTCCATGACCCCGCAGCCCCGGCGGGGCGGGCATTGACCCGTTATTCAGCAATTATATTTCGTGCAGGTTGTAACAAGGAAAGCTCCAGCTAAATGATAATTATTATTGTTTGGCGTGGCTTTTGATCAATACTGCGACGCAGTGGCTGAGAACTTTTCTTACATGCTCGTTAACTGCAGTTGTCAGCGCCGGCCGTTTTACTCTTTTTCAGACTGCCTGATACTGCGTTCGATCAATTTTTCTGCGTATCGGCTCATTTCCTGTGGGAGCGAGCTTGCTCGCGATAGCGGTGTGTCAGTCATCTGCATTTCAACGGGTCTGGCGCTATCGCGAGCAAGCTCGCTCCCACAGAGGATGGGGGCGGTCTGCGAAGCATAGGCAAAAAAAAGCCCCGAACCAGTCGGGGCGTCAGATCGTCGGCTTTGCGGTTAGCTTTTATTCGGTCCGCAAGGGCCATTTAGCTCATGGATCAGTGGAACTGTTCTTCTTCGGTGGAGCCGGTCAGTGCGGTCACCGACGAAGTGCCGCCCTGGATCACGGTGGTCATGTCGTCGAAGTAGCCGGTGCCCACTTCCTGCTGGTGAGCCACGAAGGTGTAGCCCTTGGCGGCGTCAGCGAACTCCTGCTCTTGCAGCTTCACGTAGGCAGTCATGTCGTTGCGGGCGTAGTCGTGCGCCAGGTTGAACATGCTGTGCCACATGTTGTGAATGCCGGCCAGGGTGATGAACTGGTGCTTGTAGCCCATGGCGGACAGTTCGCGCTGGAACTTGGCGATGGTCGCGTCGTCCAGGTTTTTCTTCCAGTTGAAGGAAGGCGAGCAGTTGTACGACAGCAGTTGGTCCGGGTATTCCTTCTTGATCGCTTCGGCGAAGCGACGGGCTTCGTCCAGGTCCGGCTTGGCGGTTTCGCACCAGATCAGGTCGGCGTACGGCGCATAGGCCAGGCCGCGGGCGATGGCCTGGTCGAGACCGGCGCGCACTTTGTAGAAGCCTTCCTGGGTACGGGTGCCGGTCACGAACGGCTGGTCGTACGGGTCGCAGTCCGAGGTCAGCAGGTCGGCGGCGTTGGCGTCGGTACGGGCCAGGATGATGGTCGGTACACCGGCAACGTCGGCGGCCAGGCGGGCGGCGGTCAGCTTCTGCACGGCTTCCTGGGTCGGCACCAGGACCTTGCCACCCATGTGGCCGCATTTCTTCACCGAAGCCAGTTGGTCTTCGAAGTGAACGCCAGCGGCGCCTGCCTCGATCATGCTCTTCATCAGCTCGTAGGCGTTCAGGACGCCACCGAAACCGGCTTCAGCGTCAGCCACGATCGGTGCGAAGTAGTCGATGTAGCCTTCGTCGCCCGGGTTCTTGCCGGCTTTCCACTGGATCTGGTCGGCGCGACGGAACGAGTTGTTGATGCGCTTGACCACGGTTGGAACCGAGTCCACTGGGTAAAGCGACTGGTCGGGGTACATCGACTCGGCGGAGTTGTTGTCCGCGGCCACTTGCCAGCCCGACAGGTAGATCGCCTGGATGCCGGCCTTGACTTGCTGTACGGCCTGGCCGCCGGTCAGGGCGCCCATGCAGTTGACGAAATCTTTCTCGGGACGGAAGGCTGGCTTGGCGCCCTGGGTGACCAGGTTCCAGAGCTTCTCCGCGCCCATCTTCGCAAAGGTGTGCTCAGGTTGAACCGAGCCACGCAGACGGACGACGTCAGCAGCGGAATAATTGCGCTTCACGCCTTTCCAGCGCGGGTTTTCAGCCCAGTCTTTTTCAAGGGCTGCAATTTGCTGTTCGCGTGTCAGTGCCATGGAGATAAACCTCGTCGCATAGGTCTTGGTGGAAAATTCCTGCTCCTGCCGACCAGGGGGCTGGCGTACAAGTCGGTTCAGGCGAGGTGGCGACGGGATGAACGATGGGCTCGAGGGGAAAGTGAGCAGGTAGGGGCGAACTGCGGGCGCATTCGGGCGTCGTGGGCCTTTCATACGAACTCAGAGTGATGCCGGGTTACCTAGTTACGCTTCCGTCCCTCGGGACAACTTCGTTCCAGTCGCAACCTCGTCAAACACACCTTGTGGGCGGTACAGACACGAATCGGCTCGCAGGGTAGTTGCAAGCGTCGACCCGAAGGCCCTTGCCAGGGCCCCTGATTAGCGGGAGCGAGGCCATCATGCCTTCGGTTTTTTGGCTCGTCAAACGTTTTGTAGTGCTTTTTTTGTGGCACTACATCTTTGGTCTAATACGACTCATCAGTCAGTTTTTGGTGCTTCAGTTCAGGGTATCGACCTTGACCCGCAAAATCATGTCGTCGCGTCCCTGGGTCGAGTAGCTGCGGGTCAGGCCCTGTTTGTCGGCCTGGGTCTGGCGATTCACCCCGGCCAGGGTGATCCATTCGCCCAGGCGTCCGCTGACCGTTGTGTCGGTACTCTGAACGTTCACTACATCGGGACGTTCCTGGCTCATGCGGTCACGGTTGGTACTGATGCTCAGGTGAACGGTTTCACCAGTGACGCTGGCGGTGACATAGAAACCCTGGGTGACGTTACGGTATTCGGTCTGGCTTTGCAGGCGGCCGTAGTTGTCGGTCTGGCTGCTGGTGAACGGTACGCTCTGGCCGACCTGGATCAGCGCCGGCTGGCCTTCGCTGGCTTGCACCTGCTGCACGCCGCCGTCACGGCTGGCGGTGCTGCGGTTGATGATGCGGGTCTGGCTGGGCGCGGCGCCGTTGATGGAATAACCCTGGTCGCCCTGCAGGTTGTTTTCGTTGGTATCGACGGTGATCAGCAGGCGCTTGGGCGCGGTGTCCAGTTGGGCGAGGAATTGCCGGAGTTCTTCAATCTTGCCGGGCTCGGCATTGACGATCAGTTGGTTGCCGTAGGCGCTGACCTGGCCGTCCTTGCCGATGAAGTTCTGTGCCACCGGCAACAGGTCGGCGCTGGTGCGGTAGTTCAGCGGCACGATTTGCGTGTCGGCCATGGCTGACAGGCTGCCACCCAGCAGCAGGAGGGTCAGCAGGGTACGTAGAAGCATGTCCATTTCTCCGTGAGGCAAAGGCCTGATATTGCCAGTTTGTCGGCCTCGGGTGGGGCAAGTTGAATGGTAGACGGCAAAACGCCCCGGCATCGGTGGATGGCGGGGCGTTTTTGGATGGCTTTAGGACCTCATCGCGAGCAAGCTCGCTCCCACATGGGGTGGGGGACACAAATTATATGTTCACCACTGGTCCCCTGTGGGAGCGAGCTTGCTCGCGATGGCCGCGCCGCGGTTTCAGGCCGAGCGCCGCACCATGTCCACATGAGGAATCCCGGCCTCCAGGAACTCCTCGCTGACCACCGCAAACCCCAGCCGCTCATAGAACGGCGTGGCGTGCACCTGGGCGCTGAGCATCTGTTGCTGGAGCCCACGCTTCTCGGCTTCGGCGATCACGGCGTGCATCAGCGCATCGCCCACCTTCAGGCCGCGCCAGTCCTTGAGGACCGAGACCCGGCCGATATGGCCATCGGTCAGCAGGCGCGCGGTGCCGATGGGGAAGTCGCCTTCGAAGGCCAGGAAATGTACGGCGTCCTGATCATCCGAATCCCATTCCAGTTCGGGTGGTACGGATTGTTCGGCAATGAACACGGTCTCACGAATGCGCCGGATCTCGGCGTTATCCTTTTGCCAGTCTGCGACACGAACGTGAATTTTATTCATCGGCGAACCCCAGGCTGCCTTGCTTGACCAACTCGCAGACCAGGCCGCGACCGTCTTCGTCGGCCAACCATGGGCCGAGGTTTTCGATGTGCAGGGCGTCGGCGGCGCAGATCATTTTCAGCAGTTCACGCAGCTTGCCCGGCAGGTAGCGGCTTTGGCCGCTGGCGAACAGCAGCAGGTCATCGTCGACTTCCGACCAGGCCAGGCGTGCGCTCGGGTTGCGGATGATCACGGCGCCTTGTTCCAGGCTGGCCAGCAGGTCGTCTTCTTCCAGTTCCGGGCCCACCACCAGCTCCGGGTAGCGTGGCTCGGTCATGAACTGGCCGAACCAGGTCAGCAGCAGGCGCTCGTCGCTCATATGCTCGGCCAGCAGACCCTTGAGGCGGTCGAGGGCGTCGTGCTGGATCTGGTGCGGGTCGGCCACCGGGCGGGCGTCGGCGTCGGTGTAGCGCTCTTCGTCCGGCAGGAACTGGCTCAAGAAGTCGGTGAAGTGGGTCAGCACTTCAGCGGCGCTCGGCGCACGGAAACCCACCGAGTAGGTCATGCAGTCGTCCACGGCCACGCCGCAGTGGGCCAGGCGCGGCGGCAGGTAGAGCATGTCACCGGGTTCCAGGACCCACTCGTCAGTGGCTTCGAAGTCGGCGAGGATGCGCAGGTCGGCGTGTTGCAGCAGTGGGCTTTCGGAGTCGCACATCTGGCCGATTTTCCAGTTGCGCTGGCCATGGCCCTGCAACAGGAACACGTCATAGTTATCGAAATGCGGACCCACGCTGCCACCCGGGGCGGCAAAGCTGATCATCACGTCGTCGATGCGCCAGCTCGGCAGGAAGCGGAAGTTTTCCAGCAGTTCGCTGACTTCCGGTACGAACTGATCCACCGCCTGCACCAGCAGGGTCCACTCGCGCTCCGGCAGCTTGCTGAATTCGTCTTCGGCGAACGGGCCGCGACGCAATTCCCAGGGGCGCTCGCCGTGCTCGATCACCAGGCGCGATTCGACTTCTTCTTCCAGGGCCAGGCCGGCCAATTCGTCGGCATCGATCGGGCTTTGGAAGTCAGGAATCGCCTGACGGATCAGCAGGGGTTTTTTCTGCCAGTAGTCGCGCAGGAACTCCCGTGCCGTGATGCCGCCCAGGAGTTGCAGAGGAATATCAGGATTCATGTGTAACCTATTGAAAAAATATACTTTTCAGACGCGAATAAAAACGCCCGGCGCGGCCGGGCGTCTCAAAGGTAAAGCGATGGATCAGATGCGCTTGGCTTGTGCCGCCGCGTTGCCGATGTAGCTGGCTGGCGTGAGCTTCTTCAGCTCGGCCTTGGCTTCGGCAGGCATGTCCAGGCCATCGATGAAAGTCTGCAGCGCTTCAGGGCTGATGCCCTTGCCACGGGTCAGTTCTTTCAGCTTTTCATACGGGTTTTCGATGTTGTAGCGACGCATCACGGTCTGGATCGGTTCGGCCAGGACTTCCCAGCAAGCGTCCAGGTCGGCGGCGATCTTCTGCTCGTTCAGTTCCAGCTTGCTGATGCCCTTGAGGCTGGCTTCATAGGCAATGACGCTGTGGGCAAAACCCACGCCCAGGTTGCGCAGCACGGTGGAGTCGGTCAGATCGCGCTGCCAGCGGGAGATCGGCAGTTTGCTCGCCAAATGCTGGAACAGTGCGTTGGCGATGCCCAGGTTGCCTTCGGAGTTTTCGAAGTCGATCGGGTTGACCTTGTGCGGCATGGTCGAAGAACCGATTTCGCCAGCGATGGTGCGCTGCTTGAAGTAACCCAGGGAGATGTAGCCCCAGATGTCACGGTCGAAGTCGATCAGGATGGTGTTGAAGCGTGCGATCGCATCGAACAGCTCGGCGATGTAGTCGTGCGGTTCGATCTGGGTGGTGTACGGGTTGAAGCTCAGGCCCAGTTCGTCTTCGATGAAGGCGCGGGCGTTGGCTTCCCAGTCGATGTCCGGGTAGGCCGACAGGTGGGCGTTGTAGTTGCCCACGGCGCCGTTGATCTTGCCCAGCAGCGGCACGGCGGCCACTTGGGCGATCTGGCGCTCCAGGCGGTAGACCACGTTCGCCAGTTCCTTGCCCAGGGTGGTCGGCGAAGCCGGTTGACCGTGGGTGCGCGACAGCATCGGCACGTCGGCGAAGCGGATCGCCAGCTCGCGGATGGCCTGGGCGGTCTGGCGCATCAGCGGCAGCATCACCTCATCACGACCCTCTCGCAGCATCAGGGCGTGGGACAGGTTGTTGATGTCCTCGCTGGTGCAGGCGAAGTGGATGAACTCGCTGACGTTGGCCAGTTCCGGCAGCTTGGCCGCCTGCTCCTTGAGCAGGTATTCGATGGCCTTGACGTCGTGGTTGGTGGTGCGCTCGATCTCTTTGACGCGCTCGGCGTGCTCCAGCACAAAGTTTTCCGCCAGGGCGTTCAACACCGCGTTGGCTTCGGCGGAAAACGCCGGGACTTCAGGGATGGCAGGGTGAGCGGCCAGGCGCTGGAGCCAGCGCACTTCAACCAGGACGCGGGCACGGATCAGGCCGTACTCGCTGAAAATCGGGCGCAGGGCCTGGGTTTTGCCGGCGTAGCGGCCGTCAACAGGGGAAACCGCAGTGAGCGAAGAGAGCTGCATGGGGTGTTCTCGGACAGTCGGGCAACGAAATGGGGCGCGTATCATACATGAAAACCAGCGCCGGTCCGTCGCCAACTGACCGGCGTGCTACGCGTAACAAGATAAAACTAAAGCTATTGATCACCTGTGGCGAGGGAGCTTGCTCCCGCTGGGGCGCGAAGCGGCCCTGAATCCAAGCCGCCCGCTAGATCCGCCGGGCTCAGGGGGCTGCGTTGCAGCCCAGCGGGAGCAAGCTCCCTCGCCACAAAGGCGACTTATTCGTTGCGCATCAACGGGTAAAGCTCTTTCAGCAATTTGCGTCGGCTGATCACCAGTTGCCAGCGATGGCCACCCAACTGCCGCCACAGCCGTGCCGAGCGGATCCCGGCCAGGAGCAGGGCGCGGATCTTCGAGGCATTGCTCGGTTGCTGCAGGTTGCGCATGTCGCCATGCACCTGGATGCGCTGGCGCAAAGTGCTCAAGGTGTCCTGGTACAGCGAGCCGCAGGCCGCGACGACGTTTTCGTGAGCCGGGCCGAAGTGTTCGACCTGGGACTGGATCTGCGGCAAGCGTTTGCCGATGGTCTCCAGCAGGTCGTCGCGCTTGGCCAACTGGCGCTCAAGGCCCAGCATCGACAGGGCATAGCGCAGCGGTTCGCGTTGCAGGGCGCTGGGGTCGCGCTCCAGGGCGCCAATCAGTGCACGGTAACCTTCACGCAGGTTCAAGTCGTCGCCGCCGTAGACCTCCAGGGTGTCCTTGGGGTCGCGAACCAGCAGGCTGCCCAACATGCAGGCCACGCCTGCTTCGGAGGCCTGGCCGGTCTTGGCGATCCGGTCCACCAGCACGGCGGCGAGAAACACACCGCCCAATGCCGTCAGTTGTTCCTGGATAGGGGTCATGCCTGGCTGCTCCAGGGTTGCGCGACTTCGATCACGCCGCCGCCCAGGCAGACGTCGCCGTCGTAGAACACCACGGACTGGCCAGGCGTGACCGCCCGCTGCGGGTCATCGAAGGTGGCACGGTAGCCCGTGGCGGTTTTTTCCAGGGTGCAGGGCTGGTCGCTCTGGCGGTAGCGAACCTTGGCCGTCAGGCGGCGTGGTTCGCTGAGGTCGATCGGGTTGACCCAATAGATGTCGGAGGCGAGCAGGGCGCGGGAAAACAGCCACGGATGGTCGTTGCCCTGGCCGACGATCAGCTCGTTGTGTTCCAAGTCCTTGACCAGCACGTACCACGGCTCTTCGCCGGCGTCTTTCAACCCGCCGATGCCCAGGCCTTGGCGCTGGCCGATGGTGTGGTACATCAGGCCATGGTGACGGCCGATGACCTCGCCTTCGGTGGTCTTGATCTCGCCCGGTTGGGCCGGCAGGTATTGCTTGAGGAAATCGCTGAAACGACGCTCGCCAATGAAGCAGATCCCAGTGGAATCTTTCTTCTTGGCCGTGGCCAGGTCATGTTTCTCCGCAATTGCGCGTACTTCGGGCTTTTCCAGTTCGCCCACCGGGAACAGGGTCTTGGCGATCTGCTCGCCGCCGACGGCATGCAGGAAGTAGCTCTGGTCCTTGTTCGGGTCCAGGCCCTTGAGCAGTTCGGTGCGGCCGTCGATGTCGCGGCGACGTACGTAGTGGCCGGTAGCGATCAAGTCGGCGCCGAGCATCATGGCGTAGTCGAGGAACGCCTTGAACTTGATTTCGCGGTTGCAGAGGATGTCCGGGTTCGGCGTGCGGCCGGCCTTGTATTCGGCCAGGAAGTGCTCGAACACATTGTCCCAGTACTCGGCGGCGAAGTTGGCGGTGTGCAGCTTGATGCCAATCTTGTCGCACACGGCCTGGGCGTCCGCCAGGTCGTCCATGGCGGTGCAGTATTCGGTTCCGTCGTCTTCTTCCCAGTTCTTCATGAACAGGCCTTCCACCTCGTAACCCTGCTCGATCAGCAGAAGGGCGGAAACGGAAGAGTCCACGCCGCCGGACATGCCGACTATGACGCGTTGCTTGGGAGTGTTCGAAGAGGCTGGATCACGCATAGGAATTCAATGAGTGTCTTGAAAAAGGACGCGATTCTATCAGGCCCGGGCGCGCAAGGCTAAAGAGAAGGGCGGATAAGCTCCAGGCTATGGCGATGGCCGGCCAGGTAATCGTCGATGCAACGGATGATCAGCTCGCTGCGCCAGTGGTCGCGCTGTGCGAGCAGTTCGTCGCGGGTGAGCCATCTGGCGCCGAGGATGCCGTCGTCCAGTTGGTATTCGGGATGGTGTTTCAGGGCTTTGGCGGCGAAGCAGACCCGTTGGTAGGTCACGCCGTTGCTCGGGGCGGTGTAGAGGTAGATGCCGGTGACGCTGGTGGGCTCGACGTCCCAGCCGGTTTCTTCGAGGGTTTCGCGCACGGCGGCTTCGATCAGGGTTTCGTTGGGGTCCAGGTGGCCGGCGGGCTGGTTGAGTACTGCGCGTCCGCCCTTGGACTCTTCCACCATCAGGAAGCGGCCGTGGTCTTCGACGATGGTGGCGACGGTGATGTGGGGGTGCCAGTTCATAAGGTTCTTCCGTTTCTCGGATTGGAGTGTGGGCCGCTGTGGGCTTGCTTGCGATGGTGGCCCTGAGAGCTGACCTTGTTGATTGAGTACATATCCATTCCTGCGGTAACGGCCACTTAGGGTTCCGCCCTGACGGCGGCTCACTTTTGAAAAGCGCAAAAGTAAGCAAAACGCTCCTGCCCCACCACTCGGTGCCTCGCCTAGGCTCGGCATGCCCTCACTCCGGCATTGCTCCGTGGGCCGCCGCGAAGGGCCATCCATGGCCCGGCGCGGCTAACCCGGCATCCATGCCGGGTTGCCCACTGCGCAATGCCTGCGTTCGGCCATCGTGGTTAATGGGGCGTCCGAGATCAAGATCAAGATCAAGATCAAAATCAAAAGCGAGGCGGCCTGACAGCCGGCCTGTCTCTGGCGGCTCTACTTCAATCCAACTGTGGGAGCGAGCCTGCTCGCGAAGGCGGCCTGACAGTCGACCTGTTTCTGGCGGCTGTATCCCAATCCAACTGTGGGAGCGAGCTTGCTCGCGATAGCGGTGGGTCAGTCAACATCAATGTTGAATGCTACATCGCAATCGCGAGCAAGCTCGCTCCCACAGGGGAATCTATTGTCAGGGGAAATAGGGTGTGCCAGAAACACAAACCCCGGCACAAGGCCGGGGTTCGTGGTGCTTCCTTACAACCTTACACCAGCGCAGCAATCGCCGCGTTGAAGGTGTTGCTCGGGCGCATGGCCTTGCTGGTCAGTTCCGGGTTGGCGGAGTAGTAACCGCCGATGTCCACGGGCTTGCCTTGCACGGCATTGAGTTCGGCAACGATCTTTTCTTCATTGTCGGTCAATGTCTTGGCCAGGGAAGCGAACTGGGCCTTGAGGGCTGCGTCGTCATCCTGGGCGGCCAGTGCCTGGGCCCAGAACAGGGTCAGGTAGAAGTGGCTGCCGCGGTTGTCGATGCCGCCGACCTTGCGCGAAGGCGACTTGTTGCGGTCCAGGAACTCGCCGGTAGCCTGGTCGAGGGTCTTGGCCAGCACCAGGGCTTTCGGGTTGTTGTAGGTCACGCCCAGGTGTTCGAGGGACGCGGCCAGGGCCAGGAACTCGCCCAGGGAATCCCAGCGCAGGAAGTTCTCTTCCAGCAACTGCTGAACGTGCTTGGGTGCCGAACCGCCGGCGCCGGTTTCGAACAGGCCACCGCCGTTCATCAGCGGCACGATGGACAGCATCTTGGCGCTGGTGCCCAGTTCCATGATCGGGAACAGGTCGGTCAGGTAGTCGCGCAGCACGTTGCCGGTCACCGAAATGGTGTCCTTGCCTTCGCGGGTGCGGCCCAGGGTGAACTTCATCGCGTCGACAGGCGACATGATGCGGATGTCCAGGCCGCTGGTGTCGTGGTCCTTCAGGTAGGCCTGGACCTTCTCGATGACCACGCCATCGTGGGCGCGCATCGGGTCCAGCCAGAAGATCGCCGGGGTGCTGCTGGCGCGGGCACGGTTGACGGCCAGCTTGACCCAATCCTGGATCGGCGCGTCCTTGGTCTGGCACATGCGGAAGATATCGCCAGCCTCGACGTTCTGCTCCAGCAGGGTCTGACCGTTGTTGTCCGAAACACGCACCACGCCGGCGACCTTGATCTGGAAGGTCTTGTCGTGGGAGCCGTACTCTTCGGCTTTCTTGGCCATCAGGCCGACGTTCGGCACGCTGCCCATGGTGGTTGGGTCGAAGGCGCCGTGTTGCTTGCAGTCTTCGATCACCGCCTGGTAGATGGTGGCGTAGCAGCGATCCGGGATCACGGCCTTGGTGTCGTGCAGCTGGCCGTCGGTGCCCCACATCTTGCCGGAGTCACGGATCATGGCCGGCATCGAGGCGTCGACGATGACGTCGCTCGGCACGTGCAGGTTGGTGATGCCTTTGTCGGAGTTGACCATCGCCAGGGATGGGCGCGCCGCGTAGACCGCCTGGATGTCGGCTTCGATCTGCGCCTGCTGTTCGGCCGGCAGGGCCTTGATGCGGGCGTACAGGTCGCCGATGCCGTTGTTCAGGTTGAAGCCGATCTGCTCCAGCACTTGCGCGTGCTTGGCCAGGGCGTCTTTATAGAACTCGGCCACGATCTGGCCGAACATGATCGGGTCGGAGACCTTCATCATGGTGGCCTTGAGGTGGACCGACAGCAGCACGCCTTTTTGCTTGGCGTCTTCGATTTCGGCGGCGATGAACTCGCGCAGGGCGTTTTTGCTCATCACGGCGCAATCGAGGATCTCACCGGCTTGTACGGTGGTCTTTTCCTTCAGGACAGTGGCAGTGCCGTCCTGGGCGATCAGCTCGATTTTCACGCTGCCGGCGGCGTCGATCAGGGCGGCTTTTTCGCTGCCGTAGAAATCGCCGGTGCTCATGTGGGCTACGTGGGACTTGGAGTCCGCGGCCCAGGCGCCCATCTTGTGCGGGTGCTTGCGGGCATAGTTCTTGACCGACAGCGGCGCGCGACGGTCGGAGTTGCCTTCGCGCAGGACCGGGTTCACGGCGCTGCCCTTGACCTTGTCGTAACGGGCGCGCGCGTCTTTCTCGGCATCAGTGGTCACGGTTTCCGGGTAGTCCGGCAGTGCGTAGCCCTGGGCCTGCAATTCCTTGATCGCGGCCTGCAGTTGCGGCACCGAGGCGCTGATGTTCGGCAGCTTGATGATGTTGGCTTCAGGCGTAACGGCCAGGTCGCCCAGTTCGGCGAGGTGGTCGGCTACGGCTTTGTCACCCAGTTGCTCGGGGAAGCTGGCCAGGATGCGCCCTGCGAGGGAGATATCGCGGGTTTCCACGGCGATATCGGCCGAAGCGGTAAAGGCTTCGACGATCGGCAACAGCGAATAGGTGGCGAGGGCAGGCGCTTCGTCGGTGAAGGTATAGATGATCTTCGAGCGGGTGGGCATATTCGGATTAACTCTCTTCTTTGCTAAAGCATGCGCAGAAACTCGAGGGGCGCCGGGTAAGCGCGTTCGTTCAAAGTCATCCGTGAGCCGAATGTCGAGGTTTCTTCGCGGTGATGTTGGGTGCATCAGTCGAGCGTCAAGCGGTCGGGCCGCGGTAACGGTCCGGCTTTCAAAATGGCGGAAAGTCTCGTAATAGAGCCGTCAGCCGTCGTGACCCTGTGGTCAGCGGCGGCATTATACATAGGTAGCTGGCGATCTGCCGATGGTTCATAGACTTCCGTACACGTCCATTGGTCTAAACGTCGCAGTACTCCTGGGGCGGACTATGCTCATGTTTGGCGCTTTTCCCTTGGTTTTCAGGCTTGTACACGGCGAAGTGCAAGGCTTTGCCATGGATGGGCCTAACGTAGGGTTTGCGTGCCGATTCAACTGGGGTACGCTCGAACGCAGCCAGATGTTCAATCCAAGCAATGGAGTTCAGCATGGGGTATCAAAAGATTCAGGTTCCAGCCGTCGGTGACAAAATCACCGTCAATGCAGACCATTCTCTTAATGTTCCCGACAACCCGATCATCCCCTTCATCGAAGGCGACGGCATTGGTGTCGATATCAGTCCGGTCATGATCAAGGTTGTGGACGCTGCGGTTCAGAAGGCCTATGGCGGCAAGCGCAAGATTTCCTGGATGGAAGTCTATGCCGGTGAGAAAGCGACCCAGGTCTACGACCAGGACACCTGGCTGCCCCAGGAAACCCTGGATGCGGTCAAGGACTACGTGGTGTCCATCAAGGGCCCGCTGACCACGCCGGTCGGTGGCGGTATCCGTTCGTTGAACGTAGCGCTGCGCCAGCAGCTCGACCTGTATGTGTGCCTGCGCCCGGTGCGCTGGTTCGAAGGTGTGCCAAGCCCGGTCAAGAAGCCTGGCGACGTGGACATGACGATCTTCCGGGAGAACTCCGAGGACATCTACGCGGGCATCGAGTGGAAGGCCGGTTCGGCCGAGGCCACCAAGGTCATCAAGTTCCTGAAAGAAGAAATGGGCGTGACCAAGATCCGCTTCGATGAGGATTGCGGCATCGGCGTCAAGCCGGTTTCCAAGCAGGGCACCAAGCGCCTGGCTCGCAAGGCCCTGCAATATGTGGTCGATAACGATCGCGATTCGCTGACCATCGTGCACAAAGGCAACATCATGAAGTTCACCGAAGGTGCCTTCAAGGAGTGGGCCTACGAAGTGGCGGCCGAGGAATTCGGCGCGACCCTGCTCGACGGTGGGCCGTGGATGCAGTTCAAGAACCCGCGCACTGGCAAGAACGTCATCGTCAAGGACGCCATCGCCGATGCGATGTTGCAGCAGATCCTGTTGCGTCCGGCTGAATATGACGTGATCGCCACCCTGAACCTGAACGGTGACTACCTGTCCGACGCCCTGGCGGCGGAAGTGGGCGGTATCGGTATCGCGCCGGGCGCCAACCTGTCCGACACCGTGGCGATGTTCGAGGCCACCCACGGTACCGCGCCCAAGTACGCTGGCAAGGACCAGGTCAATCCGGGTTCGCTGATCCTGTCGGCGGAAATGATGCTGCGTCACATGGGTTGGACCGAAGCGGCCGACCTGATCATCAAGGGCACCAATGGCGCGATTTCGGCCAAGACCGTGACCTATGACTTCGAACGCTTGATGGAGGGTGCCAAGCTGGTGTCGTCCTCGGGCTTCGGCGAGGCCCTGATTTCGCACATGTAAGCGAATCGGCCCTCAGCGCGAATGCCCGGCTCGAGTGATCGAGCCGGGCATTTTTATTTAGGTGGTGTGGCGACTGCCGGTCAATGGGGTTCGGTGACCCTGCGACTCACTTCGACAGGGGCGGGTGCGCCTTCGACAGCGGCAGCTTGAATTTTGACCGCATGCAGGCCCTTGGGGCCCTGGATGATCTCGAACGTCACGGATTGCCCGGCCTTCAGGGTCTTGTAACCGTCCATCTGGATCGCCGAATAATGGGCGAACAGGTCTTCATCCCTGCCTTCCTCAAGAATGAAACCGTAGCCCTTGGCATTATTGAACCATTTCACCTTACCCTTCACGCCCGACATAACCCATTTCCCTCTGCAACGCACTCCATCACTGGAGTATCATCCAGTCCATCCGCAGGCTAATCTTGTTAACAGGATAGATTCCACGGACCTTTTTAACCCACGATGGGCTCTATTGGTTGTAACACCGATTTCCCGATAGTCAAGGTGGCTCCGGTGGTCGTGGTTGAAATCGCCCACAAGCGCCCCCATCACTGTATTCGCCAACTAAACGAACCTTTCTTTCCATGCATGCAGTCAGCCAGATTCGACTAACATTCAATCAGGATCGCCCGGATCTACACGACGACGATTCCGCAGGCATTGCTGTTCAGGAAGCAAAGCCCGCATTACAGGCGCCACCGATGTACAAGGTGGTTTTGTTCAACGATGACTACACACCGATGGATTTCGTCGTCGAAGTGCTCGAGGTGTTTTTTAACCTGAATCGGGAGCTGGCGACCAAGGTCATGCTGGCCGTCCATACAGAGGGACGGGCAGTATGTGGAGTGTTTACCCGCGACATCGCCGAGACTAAGGCCATGCAGGTCAACCAGTACGCCCGGGAAAGCCAGCATCCGCTACTCTGTGAAATCGAGAAGGACGGTTAACGCCGACCACTTGGGTATGAGGTGAAGCTATGTTAAACCGCGAGCTCGAAGTCACCCTCAATCTTGCCTTCAAGGAGGCTCGTTCGAAGCGTCATGAATTCATGACCGTCGAACACCTGCTGCTGGCCCTATTGGATAACGAGGCTGCCGCCACCGTTTTGCGTGCCTGCGGCGCGAACCTCGATAAACTCAAGCATGATCTGCAGGAGTTCATCGACTCCACCACGCCATTGATCCCCGTTCATGACGAGGATCGCGAAACCCAGCCAACCCTGGGCTTCCAGCGTGTCCTGCAACGTGCTGTCTTTCATGTACAGAGCTCGGGCAAGCGTGAAGTCACCGGCGCCAACGTACTGGTTGCGATTTTCAGCGAGCAGGAAAGCCAGGCGGTGTTCCTGCTCAAGCAGCAGAGCGTTGCGCGTATCGATGTCGTCAACTACATCGCCCATGGCATCTCCAAGGTGCCGGGGCATGGCGATCATTCCGAGGGTGAACAGGATATGCAGGACGACGAGGGCGGTGAGTCTTCTTCTTCAGGCAACCCGTTGGATGCCTATGCCAGCAACCTGAACGAACTGGCGCGCCAGGGACGTATCGATCCGCTGGTCGGGCGCGAGGCGGAAGTCGAGCGCGTGGCCCAGATCCTGGCCCGGCGTCGCAAGAACAACCCGTTGCTGGTGGGCGAGGCTGGCGTGGGCAAGACCGCGATTGCCGAAGGCCTGGCCAAGCGCATCGTCGACAACCAGGTGCCGGACCTGCTGGCCAACAGCGTGGTGTATTCCCTCGACCTGGGTGCCTTGCTGGCCGGTACCAAATACCGCGGCGATTTCGAGAAGCGCTTCAAGGCGTTGCTCGGCGAACTGAAAAAACGTCCGCAGGCGATCCTGTTCATCGACGAAATCCACACCATTATTGGTGCCGGGGCGGCGTCGGGCGGGGTCATGGATGCGTCCAACTTGCTCAAGCCGCTGTTGTCGTCGGGTGATATCCGTTGCATCGGCTCGACCACGTTCCAGGAGTTCCGCGGGATCTTCGAGAAAGACCGTGCCCTGGCCCGGCGTTTCCAGAAGGTCGATGTGTCGGAGCCTTCGGTGGAAGACACCATTGGCATCCTGCGCGGCCTGAAGGGGCGTTTCGAGCTGCACCACAACATCGAATACAGCGATGAAGCCCTGCGCGCGGCGGCTGAACTGGCCTCGCGCTACATCAATGACCGGCACATGCCGGACAAGGCCATCGACGTCATCGACGAGGCGGGTGCCTACCAGCGCCTGCAGCCCGTGGAGAAACGGGTCAAGCGCATCGAAGTGCCACAGGTCGAGGACATCGTCGCGAAAATCGCGCGTATTCCGCCCAAGCACGTCACCAGTTCCGACAAGGAACTGCTGCGTAACCTGGAGCGTGACCTGAAGCTGACGGTGTTCGGCCAAGATGCGGCCATCGACTCGCTGTCGACCGCCATCAAGCTGTCCCGTGCCGGTCTCAAGTCGCCGGACAAGCCGGTCGGCTCGTTCCTGTTCGCCGGTCCTACCGGTGTCGGCAAGACCGAGGCGGCACGGCAGCTGGCCAAGGCGATGGGCATTGAGTTGGTGCGCTTCGACATGTCCGAGTACATGGAGCGCCACACCGTATCGCGTCTGATCGGTGCGCCTCCGGGTTATGTCGGTTTCGACCAGGGCGGCCTGTTGACCGAAGCCATCACCAAGCAACCGCACTGCGTATTGTTGCTCGACGAAATCGAGAAGGCGCATCCGGAAGTCTTCAACCTGCTCCTGCAGGTCATGGACCACGGTACGCTGACCGATAACAACGGGCGCAAGGCGGACTTCCGTAACGTGATCGTCATCATGACCACGAACGCTGGTGCCGAAACCGCGGCTCGCGCCTCGATCGGTTTCACCCATCAGGACCACTCGTCCGATGCGATGGAAGTGATCAAGAAGAGCTTCACGCCTGAGTTCCGCAACCGCCTGGACACCATTATCCAGTTCGGTCGCCTCAGCCATGAAGTCATCAAGAGCGTGGTGGACAAGTTCCTTACCGAACTTCAGGCCCAGCTCGAAGACAAGCGTGTGTTGCTGGAGGTCACCGACGCGGCCCGCAGCTGGCTGGCGGAAGGTGGTTACGACGTGACGATGGGCGCGCGGCCAATGGCTCGCTTGATCCAGGACAAGATCAAGCGTCCGCTGGCGGAGGAGATCCTCTTTGGCGAGCTGGCCGAGCATGGCGGTGTGGTTCACATCGACATCAAGGACGGCGAGCTGACCTTCGACTTCGAAACCACGGCTGAAATGGCCTGATCGTTAGCTGCAATAAAGCAAAAGGCGCCGAAAGGCGCCTTTTTGCTGTTCCATGCCTACACCAGGCGCTGCTGTGGGCATGGAACAAGATTGCGTTTCATCAATCCCTGTGGGAGCGAGCTTGCTCGCGATAGCGGTGGGGCAGCTTGCATCAACGGTGCTTGTGCCGCCGCCTTCGCGAGCAAGCTCGCTCCCACAGGGGGGGGGCGTGTGTTTCTGACGATTGGGGCAAATCCCAGGCAAACAAAAACGCCCGGCATCAGCCGGGCGTCTTGTATTGACTTGTTAGCGAGCGCGGTAAGTGATGCGCCCTTTGCTCAAGTCATAGGGCGTCAGCTCGACGCGCACTTTGTCACCGGTAAGAATACGAATGTAGTTCTTGCGCATCTTGCCGGAGATATGCGCGGTTACGACGTGCCCATTTTCCAACTCCACACGAAACATGGTGTTGGGCAGGGTGTCGACGACAGTGCCTTCCATTTCGAAGCTGTCTTCTTTCGACATGCAGTAAAGCCCTCGGTATCCAGTGAATGGCCCGGTGCAACTGCGCCAGGCAAAAGCGGCGTGCATTGTGCCCGAAAAAGGGGGTTCAAGCCAAGGGGTTCTAGCTTTTAAGCCGAAGGGGGCTAACTCAGGACAACCCACCGCTGGTTAACCAGCAATTCGATAGGCCGATATTGGGTCTTGTAGTTCATTTTCTTGCAGTTCTTGATCCAGTAGCCCAAGTACACCGCTTCCAGCCCCAGGCGCCGCGCTTCGTTGATTTGCCAGAGAATGGCAAAGCGCCCCAGGCTGCGCCGTTCCTCTTCGGGCTCATAGAAGGTGTACACCGCTGAAAGGCCGTTGGGTAGCAGGTCGGTGACAGCGATGGCGACCAGTCGCCCCTCGAGGCGGAATTCATAAAAGCGGGAAAACGGCAGGTCACGCACCAGGAAGGTCGAGAACTGATCCCGGCTGGGTGGGTACATGTCGCCATCGGCATGGCGTTGTTCGATGTAGCGTTGGTACAGGTCGAAGTATTCTTCGGTGAACTGCGGCTTGGCCGGGCGGACCTGAAGGTCGGCGTTGCGCTTGAAAATGCGCTTCTGCTGGCGATTGGGCAAAAACTGCGCCACCGGAATGCGCGCCGGGACGCAGGCGTTGCAATGTTGGCAGTGGGGCCGGTAAAGGTGGTCGCCGCTACGACGAAAGCCCATTTCCGACAGGTCTGCGTAGACATGCACATCCATGGGCTGGCTAGGATCGAGGAACAGCGTCGTGGCCTGCTCCTCCGGCAGGTAACTGCAAGAGTGGGGCTGAGTGGCATAGAACTTCAAACGCGCCAACTCGGTCATGAATCAACCCTCGGATGAGCTTTAAATCTAATTGTAAGCCAGGAGCGCGGATGTCGCTCAGCAAACCCAGGTCGCACGGTTGGGTTGGTCCAGGTGCGCCTCCAGATACTCGGCGAACCGCGTGCGCGGGATCGAGCGGGCGCCGAGGCTGTGCAGGTGCTCGGTGGGCATCTGACAGTCGATCAGCACGAAACCGGCGGCCTTGAGGTGTTGGACCAACATGGCGAAGCCGAATTTCGACGCATTGTCGGCTCGGCTGAACATGGATTCGCCAAAAAATAGCTGGCCCATGGCCAAGCCATACAGGCCGCCCACCAACGCCCCTTGGTCCCAGACTTCCACCGAATGGGCGAAACCGCGCCGATGCAGTTCCAGATAAGCGGTTTGCATGGCCTCGGTGATCCAGGTGCCGTCGGCGTAGTCCCGTGGCGCGGCGCAGGCCTGGATAACCGCGGCAAAATCCTGGTCGAACGTCACGTCATAGCGCTGCTTGCGCAACAGCTTGCCCAGGCTGCGGGAGATGTGCAGTTCGTCGGGAAATAACACCGTGCGTGGGTCTGGCGACCACCACAGGATCGGTTGTCCCTCGGAAAACCAGGGGAAGCAGCCGTGGCGATAGGCCTGGATCAGCCGGTCGGCCGACAGGTCGCCACCGGCGGCCAATAACCCGTTGGGATCGCGCATGGCTTTTGCCAGTGGCGGAAATTCGAAACTGTTGCGTTGTAACCAAGTCAGCATGGGTGTCCGGCTTGTAGAAGGGGAGGGCGGGGTGACGGGGCTCGCCCGTCACGAGCACCCGCCGGGAAGGTTAACCGTCAAACGGTCGGGATGTCATCGAGATACTTCTCCGCGTCGAGCGCGGCCATGCAACCGGCGCCGGCGGAGGTAATCGCCTGGCGATAGACATGGTCGGCCACGTCGCCAGCGGCGAATACGCCTTCGATATCGGTCGCGGTGGCGTTGCCTTCGCTGCCGCCGCGCACGAGCAGGTAGCCGTCGCGCATCGCCAACTGGCCCTGGAACAGATCGGTGTTGGGTTTGTGGCCGATGGCAATGAACACCCCGGCCAGGGACAGGGTGCTGGTTTCGCCGCTCTCGCTGTGTCGCAGGCGCGCGCCGGTCACGCCGCTGGCGTCACCCAGGACTTCATCCAGGTTCTGGTTCCAGTGCAGTTTGATATTGCCGCTGCTGGCCTTTTCGAAGAGTTTGTCCTGGAGGATTTTCTCGGCGCGCAGCTTGTCGCGGCGGTGGACCAGGTGCACTTCTCGGGCGATGTTCGACAGGTACAGGGCTTCCTCGACCGCGGTATTGCCGCCACCAACCACCGCCACCACCTGGTTGCGATAGAAAAAGCCATCGCAGGTCGCACAGGCGGAAACCCCTTTGCCGGCGAAGCTTTCTTCCGAGGGCAGTCCCAGGTACTGGGCCGAGGCGCCGGTGGCAATGATCAGCGCATCACAGGTATAGGTGCCGCTGTCGCCGATCAATTCGAACGGGCGCTGCTGCAACTTGGCGGTGTGGACATGGTCGTAGACGATCTGCGTGTCGAAACGCTCGGCGTGCCGTTGCATGCGCTCCATCAGCACCGGGCCGGTCAGGCCTTCGACATCGCCGGGCCAGTTGTCGACTTCCACGGTGGTGGTGAGCTGGCCACCGGCCTGTATGCCGGTTATGACAACGGGTTTGAGGTTGGCGCGGGCGGCATAGACAGCAGCGCTGTACCCCGCAGGGCCGGAACCGAGAATGATCAGGCGGGAATGCTTCACTTCGCTCATAAAAAACACCTCATAAGCCTTTGTCACAAAAGAGAATGCATGGTCCAATTGACGCGTGTGCACCTTGAGTCCGGCTATGCTGCTACCCAGCGCGCGGCCAATGCCTTGGCGTCGACAAACCCGTACAATGCATGGGTTTTGAACGCAGGATGACCCAAAGATCAAAATTTTCCGCCGCACCGGCAGTTTTCTGGATGCACCTCACAGTGGTAAAAGTAGTACCGGTTGTGCACATTCACTTTTTTACCTGCTCGTCATGGGCAGTTTTTTATAGTCATTCAACAGATGGACGCGCCGTTGGCGCAGGAAAAGAAGCGTTTTGAAGAAATCCACCGCAGCACCCAAACCAGTCGTTCCGCTCTGGCGCCAGCAATTGCACTACCGGCTCAAGGAAGGTGCGTTGATCGCCATCGGCGCCCTGTGCCTGTTCCTGATGATGGCCTTGCTGACCTACGGCAAGGACGATCCGGGCTGGAGCCATAACAGCAAGATCGACGATGTGCAGAATTTCGGCGGTCCGGCCGGCTCCTACAGCGCCGACATCCTGTTCATGGTGCTGGGCTATTTCGCCTACATTTTCCCGCTGCTGCTGGCGATCAAGGCCTACCAGATCTTCCGTCAGCGCCATGAGCCGTGGCAGTGGAGCGGCTGGCTGTTCTCCTGGCGCCTGATCGGCCTGGTGTTCCTGGTGCTGTCGGGAGCCGCGCTGGCCCATATCCATTTCCATGCGCCCACCGGCTTGCCGGCCGGGGCGGGCGGTGCCCTGGGGGAAAGCCTCGGCGACCTGGCCAGGAACGCCCTGAACATCCAGGGCAGCACGTTGTTGTTCATTGCCCTGTTCCTGTTCGGCCTGACGGTGTTCACCGACCTGTCCTGGTTCAAGGTCATGGACGTCACCGGCAAGATCACCCTCGACCTGATCGAACTGATCCAGGGTGCCGTCAACCGCTGGTGGGCGGCGCGCACCGAGCGCAAGCAACTGGTGGCGCAACTGCGTGAAGTCGACGACCGCGTCCACGACGTGGTGGCCCCGACCACACCGGACAAACGCGAGCAGGCCAAGGTCAAGGAACGCCTGATCGAGCGTGAGCAGGCGTTGAGCAAGCACATGTCCGAGCGCGAAAAACAGGTGCCGCCGGTCATTACCATGGCCCCGCCCAAGCCGCCGGAGCAGAGCAAGCGCGTGCAGAAAGAGAAACAGGCGCCGCTGTTCGTCGACAGCGCGGTGGAAGGCACCTTGCCGCCGATCTCGATCCTCGACCCGGCCGAGAAGAAGCAGCTCAATTATTCCCCCGAATCCCTGGCGGCCGTCGGCCACTTGCTGGAGATCAAGCTCAAGGAGTTCGGCGTGGAGGTCTCGGTGGACTCGATCCACCCGGGCCCGGTGATTACCCGTTACGAAATCCAGCCGGCCGCTGGCGTGAAGGTCAGCCGCATCGCCAACCTGGCGAAGGACCTGGCGCGTTCCCTGGCCGTGACCAGCGTGCGGGTGGTGGAAGTGATTCCCGGCAAGACCACCGTGGGCATCGAGATTCCCAACGAAGACCGGCAGATCGTGCGCTTCTCCGAAGTGCTGTCGACGCCTGAGTATGACAACCACAAGTCGCCGGTCACCCTGGCCCTGGGCCACGACATCGGCGGCAAGCCGGTCATCACCGACCTGGCGAAGATGCCCCACCTGCTGGTGGCCGGTACCACCGGTTCCGGTAAGTCGGTGGGGGTGAACGCGATGATCCTGTCGATCCTGTTCAAGTCCGGCCCGGAAGACGCCAAGCTGATTATGATCGACCCGAAAATGCTCGAATTGTCGATCTACGAAGGCATTCCGCACCTGCTGTGCCCGGTGGTCACCGACATGAAGGACGCCGCCAACGCCTTGCGCTGGAGCGTCGCCGAGATGGAGCGCCGCTACAAGCTGATGGCGAAGATGGGCGTGCGCAACCTTTCGGGCTTCAACGCCAAGGTCAAGGAGGCCGAAGACGCCGGTACGCCATTGACTGACCCGCTGTATAACCGCGAGAGCATCCACGACGAAGCGCCGCTGCTGCACAAGCTGCCGACCATCGTGGTGGTGGTGGACGAATTCGCCGACATGATGATGATCGTCGGCAAGAAGGTCGAAGAGCTGATCGCCCGTATCGCCCAGAAGGCCCGTGCGGCCGGTATCCACCTGATCCTCGCCACGCAGCGGCCGTCGGTGGACGTGATCACCGGCCTGATCAAGGCCAACATCCCGACCCGCATGGCGTTCCAGGTGTCGAGCAAGATCGACTCGCGGACCATCATCGACCAGGGTGGCGCCGAGCAATTGCTGGGTCACGGTGACATGCTCTACATGCCGCCCGGCACCAGCCTGCCGATCCGTGTGCACGGCGCGTTCGTGTCCGACGACGAAGTGCACCGCGTGGTGGAAGCCTGGAAGTTGCGCGGCGCCCCTGAATACAACGACGACATCCTCAACGGTGTCGAGGAAGCCGGCAGCGGTTTCGAAGGCAGCAGTGGCGGCGGTGACGACGATGCTGAAACCGATGCGCTCTATGACGAAGCGGTGCAGTTCGTCCTGGAAAGCCGTCGGGCCTCGATTTCCGCCGTACAGCGCAAGCTGAAGATTGGCTACAACCGCGCCGCCCGCATGATCGAAGCCATGGAAATGGCCGGGGTGGTGACGGCCATGAACACCAACGGTTCGCGCGAAGTACTGGCGCCGGGCCCGATGCGCGACTAATGACCCGGGCGGCCTGCTGAAGCGCCGCCCGAACCCCCACGACTTCATGAGGACTCCCATGCGCCTGATTCGCATGCTGCTGTTGCCCGTACTGGCCTTGTCTACTTTCTCGGCCCACGCCGGCGAAAAGGACGTGGCTCGCCTGACCCAGTTGCTGGGCGGCTCCCAGACCCTGACCGCACGTTTCTCCCAGCTGACCCTCGATGGCGGCGGCACCCAGTTGCAGGAAACCGCCGGCGACATGGCCCTGCAGCGCCCGGGCCTGTTCTACTGGCACACCGATGCGCCAGCCGAACAGCTGATGGTCTCCGATGGCAAGAAAGTCTCCCTGTGGGACCCGGACCTGGAACAGGTCACCATCAAGACCCTCGACCAGCGCCTGACCCAGACCCCGGCGCTGTTGCTCTCCGGTGACATTTCCGAGATCAGCCAGAGCTTCGACATCACCTCCAAGGAGGCCGGTGGCGTGATTGACTTCACCCTCAAGCCCAAGACCAAGGACAGCCTGTTCGACAGCCTGCGCCTGTCGTTCCGCAATGGCCTGGTCAACGACATGCAGTTGATCGACAGTGTCGGCCAGCGCACCAATATCCTGTTCACCGGGGTCAAGGCCAATGAGCCGATTGCCGCGTCCAAGTTCAAGTTCGACATCCCCAAGGGTGCCGATGTGATCCAGGAATAACCTGCCGGAACCTTGTATGTGGGAGCGGGCTTGCTCGCGAATGCGGTGTATCAATCGACATTATTGTTAACTGAAACACCGCTTTCGCGAGCAAGCCCGCTCCCACAAGGAATCTCGGCAACAGGACCCAGCGGAGGTTTTGTAGTAATCATGGACCTGTTTCGAAGCGCCCCGATTGCCCAGCCATTGGCCGCCCGCCTGCGCGCGACCAACCTGGATGAGTACGTCGGCCAGGAACATGTGCTCGCCCGCGGCAAGCCTCTGCGCGAGGCCCTGGAGCAGGGCGCCCTGCACTCGATGATCTTCTGGGGCCCGCCGGGCGTGGGCAAGACCACCTTGGCGCGGCTGCTGGCGGAAGTCTCGGACGCGCACTTCGAAACGGTGTCGGCGGTGCTGGCCGGGGTCAAGGAAATCCGCCAGGCGGTGGAAGTCGCCAAGCAGCAGGCCGGGCAGTACGGCAAGCGCACGATCCTGTTCGTCGACGAAGTGCACCGGTTCAACAAGTCCCAGCAGGACGCGTTCCTGCCCTACGTCGAAGACGGCACGCTGATTTTCATCGGTGCCACCACCGAAAACCCCTCGTTCGAACTCAACAACGCCTTGCTGTCGCGGGCGCGGGTCTATGTGCTCAAGAGCCTCGACGAAACGGCGATGCGCAAGCTGGTGCATCGGGCGCTGACCGAGGAGCGCGGCCTGGGCAAGCGGCATTTGAGCCTCAGCGATGAAGGCTTCCAGATCCTGTTTTCGGCCGCCGATGGCGACGGTCGACGCTTGCTCAATCTGTTGGAAAACGCCTCGGACCTGGCCGAAGACGACAGCGAGATTGGCGTCGAGCTGTTGCAAAGCCTGCTGGGCGATACCCGCCGGCGTTTCGACAAAGGCGGCGAGGCGTTCTACGACCAGATTTCGGCGCTGCACAAATCGGTACGCGGCTCCAATCCTGACGGTGCTCTGTACTGGTTTGCGCGCATGATCGACGGCGGTTGCGATCCGCTGTACCTGGCCCGTCGCGTGGTGCGCATGGCCAGCGAAGACATCGGCAATGCCGACCCGCGGGCCCTGAGCCTGTGCCTGGCGGCCTGGGACGTGCAAGAGCGCCTCGGCAGCCCGGAAGGCGAACTCGCCGTGGCCCAGGCCATCACCTACCTGGCCTGCGCGCCGAAGAGCAACGCCGTGTACATGGGCTTCAAGGCCGCGATGCGCAGCGCTACCGAGCACGGCTCCCTCGAAGTGCCGCTGCACCTGCGCAACGCGCCAACCAAGCTCATGAAGCAGTTGGGCTATGGCGATGAATACCGTTACGCCCATGACGAGCCGGACGCCTATGCGGCTGGCGAAGACTATTTTCCCGATGAACTCGACCCCCAGCGCTTCTACCAGCCGGTGCCCCGGGGCCTTGAACTGAAGATCGGCGAGAAGCTCAACCACCTGGCGCAACTGGATCGCCTGAGTCCACGGCAGCGGAGAAAACCTTGATCCCCTTGATACTGGCCGTTTCCGCTGGCGGCGTTGCCGGCACCTTGTTGCGTTTCGCCACGGGCAACTGGATCAACGCAAATTGGCCGCGGCACTTCTATACCGCGACGCTGGCCGTTAATATCGTGGGCTGTCTGCTGATTGGCGTTCTATACGGTCTGTTTTTGATTCGCCCGGAAGTGCCCATCGAGGTACGGGCCGGGCTGATGGTTGGCTTTCTCGGCGGCCTGACAACTTTTTCATCCTTTTCACTGGATACGGTGCGCCTGCTGGAAAGCGGGCAGGTGCCGCTGGCCCTGGGCTACGCGGCCATCAGCGTATTCGGCGGGCTGCTCGCCACCTGGGCCGGCCTGTCCTTGACCAAACTTTGATAACGAGAGACCGACATGCTCGATTCCAAACTGTTACGTAGCAACCTCCAGGACGTAGCGGACCGCCTGGCTTCCCGTGGCTTTGCCCTGGACGTCGCGCGCATCGAAGCGCTGGAAGAACAGCGCAAGACCGTCCAGACCCGCACCGAAGCCCTGCAGGCTGAACGTAACGCGCGCTCCAAGTCCATCGGCCAGGCCAAGCAGCGTGGCGAAGACATCGCGCCGCTGATGGCCGATGTCGAGCGCATGGCGGGCGAATTGAGCGCGGGCAAGGTCGAGCTGGACGCGATCCAGACCGAGCTGGATTCGATCCTGCTGGGCATCCCGAACCTGCCTCACGAATCGGTGCCGGTCGGTGAAGACGAAGACGGCAACGTCGAAGTGCGCCGTTGGGGCACGCCGACCACCTTCGATTTCCCGGTGCAGGACCACGTGGCGTTGGGCGAGAAGTTCGGCTGGCTCGACTTCGAAACCGCCGCCAAGCTGTCGGGCGCGCGTTTCGCCTTGCTGCGCGGGCCGATTGCCCGTCTGCATCGGGCCCTGGCACAGTTCATGATCAACCTGCACGTGACCGAGCACGGCTACGAGGAAGCCTACACGCCGTACCTGGTCCAGGCCCCGGCGCTGCAAGGCACCGGCCAGTTGCCGAAGTTCGAGGAAGACCTGTTCAAGATCAGCCGCGACGGCGAGGCCGACCTGTACCTGATCCCGACCGCCGAAGTCTCGTTGACCAACATCGTCGCTGGCGAGATCGTCGACGCCAAGCAACTGCCGATCAAGTTCGTGGCCCATACGCCGTGCTTCCGCAGCGAAGCCGGGGCGTCGGGCCGCGACACCCGTGGCATGATCCGCCAGCACCAGTTCGACAAGGTCGAGATGGTCCAGGTCGTCGAGCCTTCGAAGTCCATGGAAGCCCTGGAAAGCCTGACCGCCAACGCCGAGAAAGTCCTGCAACTGCTGGAACTGCCGTATCGCACCCTGGCGCTGTGCACCGGCGACATGGGCTTCAGCGCGGTGAAGACCTACGACCTGGAAGTCTGGATCCCGAGCCAGGACAAGTACCGTGAGATTTCGTCGTGCTCCAACTGTGGCGACTTCCAGGCCCGCCGCATGCAGGCGCGCTTCCGCAACCCGGAAACCGGCAAGCCGGAACTGGTCCACACCCTCAACGGCTCCGGCCTGGCGGTGGGGCGTACCCTGGTGGCCGTGCTGGAAAACTACCAGCAGGCCGACGGTTCGATTCGGGTGCCCGAGGTGTTGAAACCCTACATGGGCGGCATCGAGGTCATCGGCTAAATGGACTATCTGCCACTGTTCCACAACCTGCGCGGCAGCCGCGTGCTGGTGGTCGGCGGCGGGGAAATTGCCTTGCGCAAGTCCCGCCTGCTGGCCGATGCCGGCGCGTTGCTGCGGGTGGTCGCACCCGACATCGAACCGCAGTTGCGGGAACTGGTCAGTGGCAGCGGCGGCGAGTGTCTCCAGCGCGGTTACCTGGAGACGGATCTGGACGGTTGCGTGCTGATCATTGCCGCCACCGACGACGAACCGCTCAATGCCCAGGTTTCGGCCGACGCTCATAAGCGTTGCGTGCCGGTCAACGTGGTGGACGCGCCGGCCCTGTGCAGCGTGATCTTTCCGGCCATCGTCGACCGCTCCCCATTAGTGATAGCGGTGTCCAGTGGCGGCGATGCGCCGGTGCTGGCGCGGCTGATCCGGGCCAAGCTGGAAACCTGGATTCCTTCGACTTACGGGCAATTGGCGGGGTTGGCGGCGCGTTTCCGCAATCAGGTCAAAGGTTTGTTCCCCGATGTCCAGCAGCGCCGGGCGTTCTGGGAAGAAGTGTTCCAAGGCCCCATCGCCGACCGCCAATTGGCCGGGCAGGGCGGCGAGGCCGAGCGCTTGCTGCGGGAAAAGATCGACGGCCAGGCGCCGAACGCGCCGGGCGAAGTCTATCTGGTGGGGGCCGGGCCGGGTGATCCGGACCTGCTGACCTTCCGCGCCTTGCGCCTGATGCAGCAGGCGGACGTGGTGTTGTACGACCGCCTGGTGGCCCCGGCGATCCTGGAACTGTGCCGGCGTGACGCCGAGCGCATCTACGTCGGCAAGCGCCGCGCCGACCACGCCGTGCCCCAGGACCAGATCAACCAGCAATTGGTCGACCTGGCCCGCCAGGGCAAGCGTGTGGTGCGGTTGAAGGGCGGCGATCCGTTCATTTTCGGCCGTGGTGGGGAAGAGATCGAGGAACTGGCGGCCCATGGCATCCCGTTCCAGGTCGTCCCGGGCATCACTGCCGCCAGTGGTTGCGCGGCCTACGCGGGGATCCCGCTGACCCATCGCGACTACGCCCAGTCGGTGCGTTTCATCACCGGCCATCTCAAGGACGGCACCAGCGACCTGCCGTGGGCCGACCTGGTGTCCCCGGCGCAGACGCTGGTGTTCTACATGGGTTTGGTTGGCTTGCCGATGATCTGCAACGAGCTGATCAAGCACGGCCGTGCGGCGGACACGCCGGCGGCGTTGATCCAGCAGGGTACGACGTCCAACCAACGGGTTTTTACCGGCACGTTGGCGGATTTGCCAAGGCTGGTGGCCGAGCATGAGGTGCATGCGCCGACGTTGGTGATTGTTGGGGAAGTGGTGCAGTTGCGCGAGAAGTTGGCCTGGTTCGAAGGGGCTCAGGGGCAGGTCTGAAGACCGCGTCGCGCCCTTCGCGAGCAAGCCCGCTCCCACATTTGATCGCGTTCAGCCGAAGAATTGAGGCGTACGCCGATCCAATGTGGGAGCGGGCTTGCTCGCGAAAGGGTCCTCATCTGCCACAAAGAATCAGGATCAGTCCCGGGTCCCACGCCAAATCCCTTTCCCACTCAACCGCTCCCGATCATGGGCGACGGTAAAGTCCTGCTTCGGCCCCTTGGGCACGATCCCATTGGGATTGATGGTCTTGTGGCTGCCGTAGTAATGGCCCTGGATATGGGTGAAATCCACGGTTTCGGCAATCCCCGGCCATTGGTACAGCTCCCGCAGCCAGTTCGACAGGTTCGGGTAATCGGCGATGCGCCGCAGGTTGCATTTGAAGTGGCCGAAGTACACCGCGTCGAAGCGGATCATCGTGGTGAAGAGCCGGATATCGGCCTCGGTCAGGTATTCGCCCGCCAGGTAACGACGGTTTGCCAGCAACGTTTCCAGCCAATCCAGCTCGGCAAATAATCGGTCGAAGGCTTCTTCGTACGCCGCTTGGGTCGTGGCGAATCCGGCCCGGTAGACGCCATTGTTCACCGCCGGATAGATGCGCTCGTTCAACGCATCGATCTCGCCGCGCAGGTGTTCGGGATACAGGTCCAGGTCGTTGCCGGTCAAGCCGTCGAAGGCACTGTTGAACATGCGGATGATTTCCGCCGATTCGTTGCTGACGATGCGTTGTTGCTGTTTGTCCCAAAGGGCCGGCACGGTGACGCGGCCGGTGTAGTCCGGCGTGTCGGCGGTGTAGCGCTGATGAAGGAATTGCAGATCGTCGAGTTTGTCACCCGTGGAGCCGTGGGCCTGGTCGAAGGTCCAGCCGTTCTCCAGCATCAGGTAGCTGACCACCGAGACATCGATCAGGTTTTCCAGGCCCTTGAGCTTGCGAAAGATCAGCGTGCGGTGGGCCCAGGGGCAGGCCAGGGAGACATACAAATGGTAGCGCCCGGCCTCGGCGGCGAAGCCGCTCACGCCGGAAGGGCCGGCGCTGCCGTCGGCGGTCACCCAATTGCGGCGTTGCGCCTGCTCGCGCTGGAAACTGCCGTCCTTGCTTTCATACCACTGGTCCTGCCAGCGGCCCTCGACCAACAAACCCATCTGAATGTCCTCGCTCAATAATCATTGGAGACGAGTCTATTCCGATAGGTTCGAACAAAAAGCGCAAAGGTTGGGCGTTGATGATCGATTAAATCGATCTGTCCCGGGCATCCCAATATCGCCGGGCCTTGTCGAACGCTTCGTCGCGTGTGTCGCCCAGGCCGCGTAGCGCCAACGCCATGGTGGCGATCAGCGCCAGTTGCGGGTAGCTGTCCTCGACGTCACCGCGCCAGATTGCCTTCAAGTGCTCAGGGTCGAGGCGTTCGGGTTTGACGTGGCGCTGCTCGGCCAGTCGCGGCCATTCTTCGTCCCAACTGGCGCCGCCGGTGGTGCCGTACAGGTGGCTGTCGGCGTCGGGGTTGATCTCGATCTCGCCGCCGTCGCCCTTGATCACGATGGCGGTATCACCGAGCAAGCCGCTGGCATCGCGATGCACGGCCTGGTAGCCCGGGTGGAAGATACTTTGCAAGCCGCAACGAGCCGCCAGCGGATTGAGGATCCGCGCCAGGGAATGGATCGGCGAGCGCAGGCCCAGGGTGTTGCGCAGGTCGATCATGCGCTGCATTTGCGGCGCCCAGTCCACCAGCGGCATGAAGGCCAGGCCGCCGTTGTCCAGCGCGCTGCCGACCTGTTGCCAGTCCCGGCACAGCGGGATCCGCAGCAAGCCCAGCAATTGTTCGGTGTAGAGCCGCCCGGCGGTGTGAGCGCCGCCGCCGTGCATGAAAATCCGCACGCCGTTCTGCCCCAGGCATTTGGCCGCCAGCAGGTACCACGGCAAATGGCGCTTCTTGCCGGCGTAGGTCGGCCAGTCGAGGTCCACCGTCAACGCCGGAACCACCAGGCGCTCACGCAGGGCTTCGGTGAAGCCGGCCATTTCCTCGGCGCTTTCTTCCTTGTGCCGCAGCAGCATCAGGAAGGCGCCCAGTTGGGTGTCCTCGACTTTTTCATCGAGGACCAGGCCCATGGCTTCGCGGGCTTCTTCGCGGGTCAGGTTGCGGGCGCCGCGCTTGCCTTTGCCAAGAATGCGCACGAACTGGGCGAATGGGTGTTCGGCCGGGGTTTCAAGGGTCAGCGCTGGGAAGTCGGTCATAAGCAATTCGTCGGTTTGGGCAGGCCCGCCAGCTTGGCGGCGAGTTTGGCGGGAGTGCCTTTGAACAATCGGTTCAGGTGCAGGCTGTTACCTTTGTCCGCCCCCAGTTTCAGCGCCGTGTATTTGATCAGCGGCCGGGTCGCGGGGGAGAGTTGGAATTCGTTGTAGAAGCCGCGCAGCAGTTCGAGGATTTCCCAGTGTTCGGGGCTCAAGTCGATGTCTTCGGCGGTGGCCAGGGCGGTGGCGACTTCGGCCGACCAGTCGTCCAGGTCGGCCAGGTAGCCGTCCTTGTCCAATGCGATGGCGCGACCGCCCACGTTCAGCGTGTTCATAGCCAGGTGTTGACCTTGTCGTGCTCGATCGACAGCTCGACGAAACCTGAGTAGTTGATGGCTTCGGCCCAGTCTGGCGTGTCCAGGGCGCGGGCCTGTAAGTCTTCGGCGAGCACGAACAGGCTCACGCCCGCAGCCTGCAGCACGTCAAACGGTGGGCTGCCCGGTTGCAACGCGTACGTCGCGTCGCCACACAACAGCAGCGCATCCTGATTGCCCAGTACCCGCAGGCAACTGGCGAGGCGGTTGTCGCCGAAGGGCGAATGAGACAACACATGCAAAGTCGACATCAGAGGGTGATCACCTGGTCGTAGCGGTCGATGAGCGCGGCGATGTCCGCTGCACCCAGTACTTTCACCTCGCCCAGCGCCAGGGCATCGTTAGCAACGCCGCGTTCGGCGGCGCTGTCGGCGCAGAGAAACAGGTCGTCGACACCGAACATCGGCAGGGCCTGCAGGTTGGCGCTCAGGTCCTTTTGCTGGACGGCCTTGGCGTTTTGGCCGGCGCTGAGCTGGAACACACCGTCATCGAGAAACAGCAGGCCGATGGGCAGGTCGAACGCCCCGCCGGCGAGGACGATGTCCAGCGCTTCGCGGGCACCAGGGCCGGACCACGGGGCCTGTCGGCTGATCAGCAATAAAGACTTGGCCATCACGCGCCTCCAAAACAGATCAAGCGGTCGGCGTCCTGGATTGCGTCGTGCAACTGGCCCAGCCCGGACAAGGCCCAGGGCGCTTCGACACTGGCCGCCGAGCGCTGGTAGCGCTGGGCCTCTTCCTCGTTCAACACACCACGGCGCAACGCCGCGGCGATGCAGACCACGCCGTCGAGCCGGTTGTCGCTGACAAAGGCGCGCCACTGCTGGGGCAGGTCCTGCTCGTCCTGGGGCGTGACGACACTGGCACAGGCGTTGTAGACGCCGTCCTGATAGAAAAACAGCCGCACGATCTCATGCCCACCCGCCAGCGCCGCCTGGGCAAACAGCAAGGCACGGCGCGAGGAGGGCGCATGGGCGGCGGAAAACAGCGCGATGGCGAACTTCATGACAAATCCGATCAGCAAAACTGCGGCCATGATAAAGCTTTATGGGCGGTGGGGCGATTGCCAGGGAAGGGTGAGATTTTTTGGGAGTTAACCCTGTGGCGAGGGAGCTTGCTCCCGCTGGGCTGCGCAGCAGCCCCTGGATCTGGCAACGCAGTGTGTCAGGTTGAATGAGTTGCTTTTTTTAGGCCTGCTGCGCAGGCCAGCGGGAGCAAGCTCCCTCGCCACAAGGGTTCAGTGCTTGGCCTTTAGGCCATTGAGCTCGCAATACTCGGCCCATTCCATCCCTGCCATTTCCGCCACTTCCTTATGCACCTCCAGGCGCTGGGCCTGGTAGTCCTCGGGCGAGGCGGCGGTCAGTTTCAGGGTCAGTTCCCAGGCAAACAGCCCCAGGCGCTCGGCCTCGGCTTCGAACGCTTCATGCAAGCGCTCGGCGCGGTACTGCGTGGCGGTCTCGCCCTTGGCTTGGGCCAGCAGCGGGTTGAGGTGGTCCAGTTCGTGGCGCAGTTCGGGGCGCTCATCGAGAAACCGTTCCAAGGCCCGTTCGTGTTGCTGTTCGGTTGTCGCCATGGTTACTCCTTGGGGGACAGGGCGCGACAGAGTGCGTGAATCGGTGTTCGCTGTCGCGGGTAAATTTCAGTAAAGCAGCACGATGGCTGGGGCCGCAGTGCTACAGTCCGTTTTTTTTCTCGATGAGTGAACGCAATGCGAATGTTGACCGTGGCCCTGGCCGCCACCTTGCTGGCCGGCTGCGCGGGTTCGGCGATGAACGAAGCCCGGACCCAGGCCCCTTACAAGACCCTGACTTCGGACAAACCCGAACAGGTCGTGGCCCAGTGCGTGCAGTTTTCCTGGCAGGACGAGGCAGTATTCGGTGTCGATGCCGGCGCTTACCTGCAACCGGGCAAGAAGGGCGGCTCGACGGTCTATACTCGCTCTGCCGAATCGTTTGTCGATTTGCACGCCGGGGCGACGGGCACCGAGTTGAGTTATTACGCCAAGCAAGACGACTTCGTGGCCAAGCGCCGGTTGGCGGCGTTGGCGACTTGTCTTTAAGCCGATAGACCGAGGTGCCTGCCATCGCGAGCAGGCTCGCTCCCACACGAGGTCATCCGCCGCAGGACCCCTGTGGGAGCGAGCTTGCTCGCGATGGCGGTGGTTCAGGCAACAGGAATATTGACTGTTAGATCGCTATCGCGAGCAAGCTCGCTCCCACACTGGTCGGGGGTGGCCGAACGATTGCCTTCCACCACAGGTATTGGGTTTCAGTCAGAGGCAGTCAGGCGCTTCTGGAAGAAGAAGTGCTGGTGGCCCGGCGGGTAGTCGTCGATCTGGCCGATTTCCGTGAAGCCGTGTTTGCGGTAGAACGCCGGCGCCTGGAAGTCGAAGGTGTCCAGCCAGATCCCCACGCAGTTCTTCTCCCGGGCCAATTCTTCGGCCAGCTGCATCAGGGTCGAGCCGGTGCCCTGGCCCCGGGCCTGTTCCGGCACGACCAGCAATTCGATGTACAGCCAGCTAAAAAACACTCGGCCGTACAGCCCACCGACAATCTCCCCCTGTTCATCCCGCACCAGCCAAGCCACCAGTTCCGGCACCGTCCCGCCGGTCTTGGCCGTGTTATAGGCGCGCAGCGGCGCGAGGATGGCCTGGCGTTCTTCGTCGGTGGGTGTGTCCGTGCGTTCGATTCGTAGCGTCATCGGCGATGTCCCTATGCAGTCAGATGAAGCGCAGGAGCCTATCCCAAAGGCTGCCTTGGCGTCATCCGGTCGACTTGGAAACAGGCGCATTACGCAAACCGAGCCATACTAGCTAGCTGCTTGATGCGTTCCCCGACTTTCTAAAACAAGAAGAGGCCGACTCATGAAGTTCGAATCCTTAGCCCGGACCCTTATCGCTACGTCGTTGACCCTCGGTTGTTTATCGACGTACGCCGCCTCCCAGGCGCCAGTGGCCGCCGAAAACGGCATGGTGGTCACCGCCCAGCACCTGGCGACCCATGTCGGGGTCGACGTGCTCAAGAACGGCGGCAATGCCGTGGATGCGGCGGTGGCGGTGGGCTATGCCCTGGCGGTGGTGTATCCGGCGGCGGGCAACCTGGGCGGGGGCGGTTTCATGACCCTGCAACTGGCCGATGGCCGCAAGACGTTCCTGGATTTCCGCGAAAAAGCCCCCTTGGCCGCCACAGCGAACATGTACTTGGACAAGGACGGCAACGTCGTGCCCGAACTCAGCACCCGCGGCCACCTGGCAGTGGGTGTGCCCGGCACCGTGTCCGGCATGGAACTGGCGTTGAGCAAGTACGGCAGCAAGCCCCGGGCTGAACTGATCGCCCCGGCCATCCAGTTCGCCGAGGAGGGCTTCACCCTGGAGCAGGGCGATGTCGATCTGCTGGAAACCGCCACCGAGGTGTTCAAGAAAGACATGCGTGACTCCGGTGCGATCTTCCTGCACAACGGCGAGCCCATGCAGGTCGGCCAGAAGCTGGTGCAAAAGGACCTCGCCAAGACCTTGCGGGAAATCTCCGCCGAAGGTGCCGATGGTTTCTACAAAGGCTGGGTCGCCGATGCCCTGGTCACTTCCAGCCAGGCCAACAAAGGCATCATCACCCAGGCCGACCTGGACAAATACAGGACCCGCGAGCTGGCCCCGGTGGAATGCGACTATCGCGGCTACCACATCATCTCGGCGCCGCCGCCCAGTTCCGGCGGAGTGGTGCTGTGCCAGATCATGAACATCCTCGACGGCTATCCGATGAAGGAACTGCGGTTCCATTCGGCCCAGGGCATGCACTACCAGATCGAAGCCATGCGCCACGCCTACGTGGACCGCAACAGCTACCTGGGTGACCCGGACTTCGTGGAGAACCCCATCGACCATCTGCTGGATAAAAACTACGCCGCCAAGCTGCGGGCCGCGATCGAGCCGCAAAAGGCCGGCGACTCGCAGAAGATCAAGCCCGGCGTAGCACCCCATGAGGGCAGCAACACCACCCATTACTCCATCGTCGACAAGTGGGGCAACGCCGTTTCAGTCACCTACACCTTGAACGACTGGTTCGGTGCCGGTGTCATGGCCAGCAAGACCGGGGTGATCCTCAACGATGAGATGGACGACTTCACCGCCAAGGTCGGTGTGCCCAACATGTATGGCCTGGTGCAGGGCGAGGCCAACGCCATCGCGCCGGGCAAGGCGCCGTTGTCATCCATGAGCCCGACCATCGTCACCAAGGACGGCAAGACGGTCATGGTGGTGGGTACCCCGGGCGGCAGCCGCATCATCACCGCGACGTTGCTGACCATCCTCAACGTGATCGACTACGGCATGAACCTCCAGGAGGCGGTCGACGCGCCGCGTTTCCATCAACAGTGGATGCCGGAGGAAACCAACCTGGAGACCTTCGCGGCCAGCCCGGATACCCAGAAGTTGCTGGAAAGCTGGGGGCACAAGTTTGCCGGTCCGCAGGACCCCAACCACATTGCCGCTATCCTGGTGGGCGCGCCGTCATTGGACGGCAAGCCCGTGGGCAAGAACCGCTTCTATGGCGCCAACGATCCCCGTCGCAACACCGGGCTGTCGTTGGGTTATTGAGGGAGCGCGGCTCCGATACCGTCAGAAGAGGGAAATATGAACACCGCATTGCTGATCATCGATGTCCAGGAGGCGCTGTGCAGCGGCGAAGAAGAGTGCTTCGACCGCCAGCGCATCCTCCAGACCATCAACGACCTCAGTGCCAGGACCCGGGCTGTCGGCCGGACAGTGATCCTGATCCAGCATGAAGAACTGGAGGGCGCGCTGGCCTATGGCGCTGCCGGCTGGCAACTGACCGCCGACCTGTTGACCGCGGCGGATGACCTGCGGGTGCGCAAGACCACCCCCGACGCCTTCTACCAGACCGACCTGCAACCGCTGTTGCAGGCCCGGGGCATCGACCGCCTGGTGATCTGCGGGTTGCAAACCGATTGTTGCATCAATGCCACCGTGCGCCAGGCCCATGCCCTGGGGTACGACGTGGTCCTGGCGGCCGACGCCCACTCCACCGTGGACAATGGCAGCATGGCGGCCGAGCAGATCATCGCCAACCACAACAACCGACTGGGGCGGCTGAGCAGCGCGGTGTCGCGGATCGATGTGGTGGCGGCGGCTGACATTCGCTTATAGCCGATACCCATTGCTTGGGCTGCGGCTGGTTTGGGTTGGGGCACGCATTTGTGGCGAGGGAGCTTGCTCCCGCTGGCCTGTGCGTAGGAGCTGCCGAAGGCTGCGATCTTTTGATCTTTCGCTCAAAACTCAATCGTCTGGAACAAGATCGCAGCCTCGTTACACTCGGCAGCTCCTACACGCAGCCCAGCGGGAGCAAGCTACCTCGCCACACAGGTCATCGTTCATGGATCACGAGATCACCACGGCAGCGCGCGCACTGGCAGCGGGAGACCCCGTGGCCGCGCTCAATCGCATCGCCTTGCGCAACGATGCCCCAGCCCTCGCGCTTCGCGGCATCGCCATGGCGCAGTTGGGCGATCTGGCCAAGGCCCGGGCCCTGATGCGTCGGGCCGGCGCGGCCTTCGGGCCCCAGGAAGCCGTGGCACGGGCGCGTTGTGTGATCGCCGAAGGTGAAATCGCCCTGGCGTCCCGTGACCTGGCATGGCCAATGAAACGCCTCGACGCCGCGCGGGCTGTGCTCGAAACCCACGGCGACCGAGCGAACGTCGCCCATGCCCACACGATCAAAATCCGCCGCCTGCTGTTGATCGGTCGACTCGACGAGGCCGAGCTCAAACTGGTCGATCTGGATCTTGCCTGGCTGCCCTTGGCATCACGGGCGGCTTGCGAGTTGGTGGCCGCAGGGATCGCCATGCGGCGTCTGCAAATGCAAACCGCCCGCGCCGCCTTGGAACGAGCCGGGCACGCCGCTCAGCAAGCGGGAATCGGTGCGCTGGGCGCCGAAATCGAAAGCGCCTGGCAACTGCTGAGTACGCCCGCCGCGCGCCTGATCGCCCGGGGCGAAGAGCGCCTGCTCGTGCTGGAAGAGGTGCAAGCCCTGTTGGCCGGGTCGGCGCTGGTGGTGGACGCGTGCCGCTATGGAATCAGTGGCGCTGGCATTCAGGTCGACCTGGCTCGGCGCCCGGTGTTGTTCGCCCTGGCGCGGGCGTTGGCGCACGCATGGCCCGGCGACGTGTCGAGGGAAGCACTCATGACCCAGGGCTTTGGCTTGAAGCTGACGGATGAGTCCCATCGCGTCCGGCTGCGGGTCGAGATGGGGCGGTTGCGGGCGATGCTTCGCCCGTTGGCGGAGGTGAAGGCCACCCCGCGCGGTTTTACTCTGGTGCCGCGGCAGGCTGAGGAGGTCGTGGTGCTCGCGCGCCCCGTCGAGGAACCCTACGGGGCAGTGCTGGCGCTATTGGCCGATGGCGAAGCCTGGTCCACGTCGGCGTTGGCGCTGGCCCTGGACATCAGCCAGCGCAGCGTGCAGCGGGCCCTGGAAACACTGGCCGCCGCCGGCAAGGCGCAGTCGTTCGGGCGCGCCAGGGCCCGGCGTTGGATGGCGCCGTCGATGCCGGGATTCGCGACGGTATTGTTACTCACGGCACTGCCATCCGATGGCTAGGATGCACTCAACCCCTACCGATGAGGTGAGTGAGATGAAACGTTCAGAAGCACAGATCCTGCGTGAATACGGCCCGTTCCCGGGCGTCGACTGCGTGCACGGCGTCAGCCATGATGGCGAGCGCGTCTGGTTCGCTTCAGGCGAGAAGCTGCACGCCCTCGACCCCGCCAGCGGCCAGACCGTGCATGCGCTCGATGTCCCGGCGAACGCGGGTACGGCGTTCGACGGTGAGCATTTGTTCCAGATCGCCGGTGACAGCATCCGCAAGATCGACCCGCGCACCGGCCAGGTCCTGGCCACGATTCCGGCCCCCAACAGCGGTGATGATTCCGGCCTGGCGTGGGCCGAAGGCTCGCTCTGGGTCGGTCAGTACAAGGCGCGCAAGATCCTGCAGATCGACCCCGCCGACGGCCGGGTCCTGCGCACCATTGAATCCAACCGCTTCGTCACGGGCGTGACCTGGGTCGATGGCGAACTGTGGCATGGCACCTGGGAAAACGACGAGAGCGACTTGCGGCGGATCGATCCGCAAACGGCGCAAGTGCTGGAAAGCGTGACGATGCCGCCAGGGATCGGTGTGTCGGGGTTGGAGTCTGACGGCGCGGATAGGTTTTTCTGTGGTGGCGGAGGCAGTGGCAAGGTGCGGGCGGTGCGTCGGCCTGTGTGAGCGCTAGCCGATTCGCCGTAGCCCTTGTGGCGAGGGAGCTTGCTCCCGCTCGACCGCGAAGCGGTCGCCAATGCCTTGGGGCCTGCTTCGCAGTCCAGCGGGAGCAAGCTCCCTCGCCACCACAGCGGATGGTTCAGCGCTGGGAGTAATGTTTCACGGCGCGCCAAGCACCATCGTCCAATACACCCCCGCATCGCTGCGTGAATCGCGGGCGGAGGCTGCGCCCATTTGGGTGAACATCGGGTTCATCAGGTTGGCGCAATGTCCGGGGCTGGCGAGCCAATCGTGCAGGGCCTGGCTTGGTGAGCGTTGGCCGGCGGCGATGTTCTCACCTAATTTACGTCCGCGAAAACCGGCGCTCTTGGCCCGATCGGAGGTGGAGCGTCCGTCCGGGTCGCGATGGGCGAAATAATTCTCCCGGGCCATCGACTGGCTGTGGCCCTGGGCCGCCGTGCCCAAGGCGGCGTTCCAGCTCAGCGGCCGAGTCGCCGCGAAGCGCTGGCGCCCGCACAACCGGGGCTTGGCCCTGGCGGCATTGACCTGGGCCAGCAGCGTCTTGTCCGACGCCCCCGCATCGCTCATCCGCGTGCCGCCCATGGGCTGCGCCAGCACGACGCGCCATTCATCCCCGACCCGATTGACGCCGACATCGGCGTACTGGTTGTCCAGCAGCGCTGCGCAATGTTCATCGGCCAGCATTTCAAAGGCTTCTTCGGCGTCCCGCGCATCGGTCAGGCGAATGCTGCGCACGGCCTGGGCTTGATAGCCGGCGCCTTTCAAGGTATCCCGCAGACCGCCGCGAAAACCGATCGGCAAGCCCAGGCTCGAACGCAGCACCAGCGGCTGCGCCGCCCGCACCGTGCGCCATTCACAACGGCGGGACTGGCTACGGAAGTCGTTGATGGCTTCCACCAGCTGCCTTTCGCCGCGGGCCTGGGCGGGGCTGGTGAGTAAGGGAAACAGGGCAAGCAGGCACAGCGAAACGAAACGGCAAGAGCGAACAGGGTGGCGCATGGGGCGAACGGCTCAAGAAGGGGGAGTTGCGTTAGCGCCAGGCTCGGCGCCGATCAGTTGGAAAATTCGTCGCTGCAGGTCGGCGAGGTTTTCACGGCTGGGGTAGGACTGTGGGTTCGGGAACAAGTTTCCGCAGGTGATGCCGAGCGCGAAAAGTCCGGGCGCTGGGGCGAGGTAAATAGGGTTTAGGTTTTTTGCGTGTGGTGCAAGGGAATTTCGGAAGTTGAGGTGGGGGTTGGCAGCGGGGACGATATCCCCGCTGCCTTGGTTGTTAGCCTGCCCTGATTAGCTTTTCGGCAATCCATTGCGCGATTTGCGTAACGACGGCGTTTCCGGCAGCGAAAGCCTCTGCAAGGTTGGCCGCATCCAGTCCGAGGCAAAGCCCATCATCTTCAGACGTTCGCTGCCGCTCAGCCATCTGATGCCATCGGTTCGGGTGAGCGATGAAAGTTGTACAGCCCATAGCGATTTGTGAGCCGGCTTTGTTTGCCAATAGAGTATTGGCAGCCCATGCATCCGCGGGCCGTGGCCACGGGATCTTGCCAGACGCTGGAGGTATTGCTTCCACTGGCGCGGCGTCAGCCAGCAGCTCGATGGGGGGCATTCGTCGATGACCTGCGACCAGGAATATGCGACGACGTTGCTGGGGGACTCCGAAATATTGAGCATTAAGCACTCGCCAGCATCCCACATACCCGCATTGCGCAAGGGCCCCGATGACTGTTTCAAAGTCTTGGCTATCGTTGATAGCGAGCAGGTTAACGACATTCTCAAGCACCACCCAGCGAGGTTGTGTCTCTTTGAGGATTCGTATGACTTCCCAGAACAGGCCGCTTCGTTGGCCGCGCAGGCCTCGGGTGTCTTTGTTGTTGGGTCTTGAGCCGGCGATGCTGATGTCTTGGCAGGGGAATCCGGCGGTGAGGACGTTGACGGGGCTGAGGTTGTGGACGCCGCAGTGGCGGACGTCTTCGAACTGGGTGGCGTGAGGAAATCGATCGGCAAGGACAGCCCGGTTGGTGGGGTTGAGTTCCACTTGCCAGGCGGTTCGGTAGCCTGCGTTTTCGAATCCGACATCAAAACCTCCTATGCCTGCGAACAGGCTTCCAATGGTGGGCTGGGGCATGTCTGCTCTTTTTTGGGCAGATGCTCAGGGCATTCGGATAGGAGGCTCGGGGCCTTCAGGTGATTGAGTGTCCGACAGCGTGGGCACTTGATTTGTAGTTCTGTGAAGCTGCGGACGGTGGCGAGTTTGCGGTGGCACTCGCCACAGCGAATTTCCTGCATGGTTATGCCTCTTGGGCCGCCGGCCAGCCGTGGTCAAGCATGTCGACTGTGTAGGTTCCCTCGGTTAATGCCGTCAGTAGCTGACATTCCCGATCAAAGCAGACCTGGACATGCGCTCGTACGGCGGTGGCGATTTCGATTATCTGAGCTGCCGTTAGCGTGACCGGACCGTTTAGTGCTTTCCAAACGCACACGTAAGTGGGGTCCATAACGGCAGATAACGCCGCAGCGGTGATTAACGCTTGGCTGTCTCGGCTGGTATCGATATTCACGCTGTTTGCGGTGATGCCTGCTGTTTCGTGTTGGTAGCGCCGACTGGCAATTTGTGCGGCAAGGTCGATTGGCGTTTTTGGTTTTACAGTAAATAATCCATCCGCATACTGCATGCCTGGCTGTGTGTCGTCAGGACATGCTATCCAGTTTAGTGACGGGGGGAACCGGTCCTGCGGGTCGATACTTGTCATCTCTGCAACTGTCGCGTTTTCTATGCGGGCCCACATGCTCGTCACCATTGAATTGTTACCTGTCCATCTGCGCCGTCAGGGGCGGAGCTGACGATGCGTCCTCCGCCTCCTTGCCCCGGCGTCATCGGCTTACGGCTGTCATCTGCAGTAGAGGTTGATTCACCGCCCCCGCCTGCGCCCCCATGGAAGCTATTATTACTGGCGGTGCCGGAGGAGTGACCCGCTGTTCCGATGCTATGATTCTCGTCTCCTCCTAAACCTCTCCCACCGTAGGGTGCTTTGCCGTCAATAACACCACCCCCGCCGCCCATCGCCGCTATAGCAGTGCCAAATGATGAAGTGCCACCAGAGGTGCCCGCGCCCCCATCAACTAAAGCGCCAATACCGCCCGCGCCTACAGTGACGATCACTGAGGCTTTGTCACCGACATCATAAAACTTTCGGGCTAATCCTCCACCGGCCCCGCCTGAGGGACCTGGAGGTGTTGTAGATCGCGCACCGCCGCCACCGGCACCGATGACTTCCACCCACACTTTGGTAACCCCAGAGGGTACTTCCCAGGTGTAGACCCCCGGCACTTTATAGACCTGCCGCCCCCGGAACGGGAGCATCGCCGCGAGCATCTTAGGTGTCACGATTGCGCGGTTGTCGGTGCCGGCTCTGACCATGGTGGAAGTTGCAATCCGCGCAATGCCTGGCGTACCCGTCGTCGCCTGAACGACTTTGGCGCCGATCGCTTGGAACACTCGGAGAGCGTTCATGGGCTTGTTGGTCTCAACCCCTTGTTCTGCTTCCTGCTGGCTCGCAAAGGTAATGCCTGAGCCGTCGAGGAAAGACTCTATCTTCTTCTTTAACCAGCTCGTTCGATTCGCCAATTGCTTGGCTTGTTGATTCGATACGCCGTCCGGCCCGCCGAGTACGGGATCGGAGGTTTCGAGTTGGTAGACACCTGGGGCCCATTCCTGGGACTCGGGTAAATCGGCCATTAGCTGCTCCCATGGTTGTATTGGCCGTCGTAGCGCGCGACTGCGTTGTAGCGGATGGCGACGGATTGATAGTCGAGCGACACCAGGCGACAGCGCGCTGGGGCGACCGAAAGAAGTAAGCGGCGCACAAGCACCGCTTGATCGTTGGTGATGACGCGTTTTAGAACGACCCGGTACAGCGGCCAGGTGGAAGGCTCACTGGTTGGCTGTGCGTGTATTCCTTCCAAAAGGATGACTTCGCCGAAGCCCAATAGGCGGATGACTTCGCGGATGGCCCAAGGCGTGCCTTTGAAACGGTGCAGTTCACCGGCACCTTTAATCAACTTGCGTTTGGCTTCTTCGGACTCGGCCAGTTGCCAGGCGGCTTCGTCTAGCAGTGAGAATTGGTCGGCCAGGATCGGGAGCAGCGAGGGTTTCACCAGATCGATCAAGTAGACCAACATCACGTTGAGGTCGAGCTCATCCAAGGTTTGGGTAAGCAGCTCACACAGCAGCATGAAACGTTCGTCGCCGGCCAATGGCGGCGGCAGTGGGTGGTCAGTCATGTGCCACCCCGGCGTCGATCAGTTGTATCTCTGAGCAGTTTGCCCACTCATTACCCTGCAATTCCTGTGGGACTGCCGGCAGCAATAGATGAGCGCGGTATACGCCGGTGACTTGAAGCAATGCGGTGAGCTGTTCAGGCACTAAATCTCGGCCGAGGTTGGCGCGGCATTCGTCGGCATAGGCCTGGGCAGCAGCCTTCGCGGTAGCCATGGCGACGCTTCGGTCGGCATGGGCATAAAACGTGATGTTTGCCTTGATTTGATAGGCGACCTCGACGGGTGACAGCGCGCTGACCGTGTCGCATAGGGGGCGGAGTTTTTCGCCGCTGATCTGGTTCTCGATGCGTTGGAGTAGATCGTCTGTTGGCAAGCCCGAGGTGGTGAGTGGGAACAGTGCGACGTGGCCGTCTGGCTGACCTTCGTCTGGGCCCTGCACGGCGACATCGACGATGGATTGGTGCACCGCCAGGGTGTGGTAACGATAGGCTGCGCGGCTGCCCGCGTTACTAAAGGCTTCGGGGGCCAAGATGATGCGCTCGCGGTAGCGTTCATCGTTTTCATCTTCGGCGCCGTGGGCGGTGACCGTCGTGTTGCTTGCGGTCAGGCCCGGTGCTGGTGAGTTGCCGAGGACGCTGATCTGTCCGGCGGTCCAGCCGTTGCCTTGTTCGCCGACGGTCGTGCTGGTTGCGGTGACGGTGACTTGGCTTTGACCGACAGCCATCACTACGTCTCGATCAGTGATGAAAGTGAGCTTGGCATCTTGGGTGCTGACCCGAGTGCCGATTGGGATCAGTAGCGGCTGCGTTACGACTGCAGGCATGGTGAAGCGTACGGTGCAGCGGGCGGCCTGGGCCAGCAACCTAGGCGTGGCGACCAGCTCACCGAGATAGTCGAGGATCGGGCCACGGGCGAATCGCACCAGCAGTTGTTCGCCGGCATGCTGGATGCTCATCTGCAACCGGGACACCGCGTAGGCTATCTGGTCGATGTACAGCCGTTCGATTTGGGCGGGGTACAAGGTTTTGCGCGACTTCTGTTCATAACGGGCGATTAGCTGAGCTTCCAGCGCGGCGGGGTCTATTTTGATGAATTCGGGTTTAGGCAACTCGCGCATAAGGGACCTCGGTCAACTGCTGTATTTCACCGGCTACGCGCCATTGCACGCGAACGGTGATCTGCGCCGCGTGGATCTGGATTTGCACCTGGACTACCGAGACGCGGGGTTCCCATTGGCGAATCGCGTCGACAGCTTCGCGCACCAGGTGCGGTGTGACGCGGTTAGTGGGCCAATCGAGGTATAGGTGCAGGTTGCTGCCAAATTCTGGGCGGTGGGGGTCGCTGCCTTTGGGCGTGTAGAGGATGATGCGGATGGCTTGGTCGATGTCTCGCAGGCCCTCAACCACTTCGCCGGAAGTTCCGAGGGCGGGCTGCCAGTGAGCGGCGGTAATACTGGTGTGGAGAATGGGCTTCGTCATGAGCCCATGGTGGGCGAATGAGGAAAGGACAGCTTTTAATCACATTTAAAGATAAGAGGCAGAAGCTACGATTTTCAGATTAATATCGGAGCCAATCGAAAAGGAAAGCAAAATGCCAGTAGATTCCGAAAGTGTTATGTGTAGCGCCTGTGGAACGAAACTGAATCAACATTCGAGTGCGTCAGACCGAGCCCCTTGTCCTGAATGTGGTTCGATGAGCCAAACCATTCAATTTGAGATTTCAGACACCGTGGTTTCGCCCGTCGTCGAGATGGTTGATGCGAAGCTTAAGCAACCGAGTCTGTCTGGGAAAAAGAAGCTCAGGTTCCATCTTAAGTCGGGCCAAGAGCTTAGCGTCCGTTTGGGCCGGTATGTGAACAAGGAGCGAGTTCTGGACAAAGACAATGACCGCTATTTGGAAACTGTGACCGACCCGCTAACCGGGGAGGTTCTAAGGCACTGTGACGAGCCTTTATCGGAGCATCAGGGCCGCGGCTCAGCAAAGTTCAAGACTGTCACCCCTGCTGCTACAAGTGATGAATAATTTTTCATAGCTGCCATCTGCATCAGCTCTTGAACACACAAAAGGTCAAGGAATGAACAAATTTCTTCTGTACATCGACATCCTCGGCTTCAAGGAAATGACCCTCAATGAGCCTAGGAAGGTAGCTCGGGTTTACTCCATTCTGAATACGCTAAACGCACACAGACAGGCAAGCTTCAGCACCATCGTCTTTTCTGACACCATTCTGGTTTACAACAAGGAAGATGCGGGCTCTGACACTGAACGGCGAGACTATGTATGGCAGCTCACGGAATTTGCGGAGGACCTGCACCATAGACTAACAGGACAGGACATTTTCTTCAGAGCGGTTTTGGTGCAAGGTGACTTCAATCACTATCAGCTGAGCTACGTGGAATGCTTCTTTGGTGGTGCCCTCATCACTGCTTACCTTGCAGAGAAGGAAATTCCATCGTTGGGGCTCTTCATGAGTTCGGAGTGTCAGAAGTACAACCAATTTTTTCGAACCGCACCGTTTAGCTCAAATTTCCATTTCGTTTACCTAAATCGGGGCCTTGAAAAACTGAACAAATGGTCCGCCGGGACCTACCCAATTGATCTCAAAATGCCGGGTGAGGACTACGCTACAAACGTCCCTTATCAGGTCCGTTTCTTAAAAGACATTCATACTTTGATGCGATCGCATGCTGTCCCGACTGTGCGAGTTAAATTTTTAACCGCATGGGATTTCTACTACAGACGATACCCCCAAATGCTTCAAGCTTTGGTGGATACGGATTTTGACCTTTCTGCTCTGGGGCCCGCAGGTGCTTGGCAGGGGTCAGTGGACACTATGGAAAAAGACATAAAGTTCTTCAAGCGCATTGGCAGTGGCACAGATCTTTCGATGACTCTTACCAAAACGAAAAACGATTCTAGCTCTGCCCTCAAGAAAAATAAATTGCAGAACTTTAGCGGCGGAGGCCCTGGCCTTTAATGCTTATGGTTATTTGAGTTACCACTCATATCCATAACCGTTCCCGTAGCCTCAATGCCCCCGTTCACCTGCAGGTCACCATTCAAGGTGACCTGCAGGATGTCCAATGTCGCCGAAGGCGCCTTCACGACCAACGGCTCACTCGCTTCAACTGTGATATTCCGCCCACACTTCACAATCAAAGCCCCTACACACTCCAGCCCCATCACCCCAGCCTTGCGGTCATACATCGAAACCGTCCCATCACTAAACCGCACAAAATCGGTGTCTTCATCCGCAACCGGCGGCGGTTCGGCAGTTGAATAAATGCCGCCCAGGTAAACGCCGTCCACCCCATCCGCATCCAGCAACACCGCGACCTGTTCACCCAGTTCGGGCATAAGTGGGCGGCGCTTTGTGCCTTGGGTGTTGCGCTGGGGAATGTTGAGCCAATAGGTCTGCAGGCCGTCGCGGTCGTCCAGGCGGACGCGGATGCGGCAGCTTAGATAGTCGATGGCGCTGACTTCGCCGTAGGCCAGTTCGATGCTCATGGGGTTGGCTCTTGGTGGGGTGTGCGGACGCGGCAGACGTGTTTGTCGACGGTGTAGCCGCCGGTACGGATGATGCGGTGGTGGGATGAGGTGATGAGGTAGTGGCCGCCGAGTTGGCCGGCTGCGGCCAGGACGATGACGTTGCCGCTGACCAGGTTGGGTTGGCCCATGGCCGTCCAGCTGCCGGTGGTGCGTTCGCGGTTGGCTTTGGCCCGTTCGGCGTTGGCTCTGGCTTTGGACGCTTCGGTTGAGGCGCTGCGTTTGCGGCTTTTTCGGGTGTCGCCGCTGGTAGTGGTTTTGCTGAGGCTGCTGGGCGCGGCGACGGTTTCGCCGTTCTCGATTTTGTAGGTGATCAGTTGTTTGTTGGTGGGGTCTTGGTGTTTGAGCTCGATGGCTTGGGGGACGTCCTTTATTTGGTCGCGCAGGTTCACATGGCTTAAGTCCTGGAGTATCAGCGTGGCGACTGGCGCGATGTTGGTCAGTTCGCTGATGGCATGGAAGACCATGCGCTGGCCGTTGATCTTGAAGGCATAGTCATATTCGGCAGCCAGATTGCGCAGGAAGGTCAGGTCGGCGTCTTGCTGGGTTATACGGTCGAGGGGGATCGGTTGGATGTTGCCGATCAGCTGTAAGCCTTGGCGCGTGGCGATCTGCTGGGCGATGACGGCCAGCGTGGTGTTTTCGTAGGCGTGATGGTGGGTGGTGCGTAGCGCCGCTTTGATGCCGGTGGCCAAGCCATGCAGCGTGATGGTCGAGGGTGGGCAGTTGAGTTCGAGTTCGTCGATCTCGAAACGGCCGAGGGCGCGCAGGGGCTGGCCTTCCCAGCCAATGGACAGTGCCAAGCTGTCGCCGTGGCCTGGGTACCATTGATCGCGCCATTTGCCTTGGGTGTCTTCCAACTCGACGGCCAAGCTGTCGGCTTTGCCGGTGAGGAAATCGGTGTAGGACAAAGACAGCAAGTGTTGGCTGACGTTACGGGTGATGTTGCGCTGCTGATAGGTCAGCACAAAGCGCGCCTGTGGCACCTGCTGGGGAATCATCGCATCCATGGCGGGAGGTCTTCTGTGGTGGGCAGTGGTTGCAATACGGGGATGGCAAGTGTCAGCCCCGCCGGCAATGTGGCGCTGATAGGAACGTGGGGGTTGGCCTGGACGATGGGTAAATAACGGTGAGCGTCGCCGTAATACCGCCAGGCCAGTTGGTCCCAGCGTTCGCCTTCGGTGGTGATATGGGCAATGAACATCAGCCCCTCCGAGTCAAGATTTGTGCGGCCAAGGTCGCCAGTCGAGTGTTGGCATCGTCCATTTGGCTGACGGCTTGGTCGAGGGCTTCTCGGGATGCAGCAAAACGCTCGACGAGGTTGCTCAGGTCCACGGGGTTCAGGCTGGCGCGTGCGCCCATGACATTGCCAAGCACCTGTTCGCCCAGGCGCGATAAATCGGCGCCGTTGTGAAGCAGTCCTGCGGCAGTGGCTAACCCTTGCAGCGGCTCAATGGCCTGGGCTGTTTTACCGAGTAACTGCGGGACCTGTTCCAGAATCAGGGTGGTGTTACGGCTCTGGATCGTGTGGTAAAGGTTTTGGCCTGCCTTGAGCACCGTGGCGGCGGTTTTCGCATGAGCGACCACTTTTTGCAGGACGCTGGGCGATGGCTTCATGTGAGAGATCAAACCCGGCGAGCCGATGGTGGCGGCTGACGTACCGCTAAGGGCGTCGTTAAGTAAGCCGGGGCGCAGGGCTTTGCGCGTGAAGGCGCCGGCGTATTCCTTCAGGCTGAGTTGCACGGTGGCGGCTTTGACCTGCCCGATGGCCGTGGTGCGCCGCAGTGTGTGGCTGATGTTGCTGATGACATAGGCCCCCAGGTATTCACCGCTGCCCATGACGAACGCCAACGGCTGGTGTTGGCTTTTGGCTAAACGCAACGCTCGTAGACGCTCCTCGGGGTCGCCGAGTAGCGGGTGCAATTCAATGATCAGGTGGTATTCATCCAGGCCTTCACCCATCCATTCCAGTAACGGCTTGCCTTGGATGCGCGCATGTTCGGCCCAGTCGGCCGAGCCGCTGTGTTCTATGCCGCTGATGCCGCCCGCAACGGTGAATTCGATATCGCCCAAGATGGCAAACATTAGGCGGTGACCTCATTGGCGGGGCCGTAGCTGTGGCGGCGTTTGTCGTGTAAATAGCGCTCCATTAACCGCACCCATTCGGCATAAGTGGCGTGTAAGCCCTGGTTGATTTGCTCCATGCCGGCACCGCTGGGCACGTTGATTTGGGGCGAGAAATGGAAGGTCATGGGCCCCACGGACTCAGAGGCGGCGGACTTCGCGCCAGCGGCGCCTAGCATGCTGGCCCGGGTCACCTGCGCCGGATTGGGCGGCGCCATGTCGACCGTGCTTTGTGCAGCCATGCTCAACGCCGCCTGCCGGACCAACCCCGACTGGGCCTTGATGCCCAGGGCCGCGCCTTCGCTGATGTTGGCGCCGTAACCGATGAAGACCCGGCTGGGCGACTCAATGCCCAGGGTTTCGGTGAACCAATCTTTAACGGATACGCCTATGCCCACGACGCTGTCTTTAAGGGCGCCGGCCATGTTGCTGATGCCGTTGACCAGCCCCGTGACGAGCAGGCTGCCGAATTCGGTGAACGTGCCCGGTAGCTCAATGCCGAAGTAGTTCATCACGCCGGCGAAGGCCCGGTAAAACAACCCCAGTGGTGAGAAGTTGAGCAGTACCGCGAGAATGCCAGACAGGCCGCCGTCGAAGCCTGCGCGGACTTCGCTCCAGAGGCCGGTAAAGAAGGTTTTGATCGGTGCCCAATGGCGATAGATCAAGTAGGCCGCCAGGGCGATGCCGGTGATCGCCAACCCAATGGGGTTGAGCATCAGGGCACGGCCGAGCCAAAGGACGGCTTGCCCGGCGAGCTTCAATCCGACCCACAACGTACCGCCCAGCATCTTGCCCAGGTGCAGCGCACCACGGGCGACCTTGAGCAGGCCCGCGCCGGAACGGCGTAATCCTGTGATGAGCGGCGTGAACTTACCCATCTGCCACATTGCGCGAAACATCGCCCACTTGGCGGACAGCGTGGTGACGGTGGTGGTCAGGGCCACGAACGGCGCCATGACCAGGTGGGCGCCATAGGCCACGCCGATAAAGGCCAGTTTGCCGAGCAACAAACCACCGACCAGGCCGACCACGCCGCGAATGACGTCCGGGTGCTGCTCTGCCCAAGCCGAGAACGAACGCATGAGCGGCACCACGGCGCGGCTGACGTCGACGATGGCGGGCAGCAGCGCGCTGCCGACCGAAAGGCCTACATCGGTCAGGTTATTGCGCAGCTCTTTCAATTGCTCTTTGGAGCTGCCCATGCGCTTGGCCCAGTCCCGATCCAGCACGCCTTGGTCGGCGGCGTTTTTGCTGCCTTGTTCGATGCTGGCCAGATCCTTTTGATTCGCCAATGCCGGCCGAACAAAGGACAACACCTGTTGGTCGGCGAACAAGGCGCCGAGCTTATACGCTTCGTCGAGCCGAGCCAGGGCCATGGCCCGTTCTTGCTCATCCTTGATGTCCAGCGCCTTACCGTACTCGGCCGCCGCGGTCGGGGCCTTTTTGCCCAAGTGCGCGGTGAGGATGTTGAGCATGGCCTGTGCCGGGGACAGGCCTTCGCTGACCAGGTTTTTCATGCTGCCCTTGAGATCGATGCCGACTTTTTCAAAGGCCTTGAGCGTTTCTGGCGCAGTGATTTTTGAGAGGAAGTTCTTGTAGTTGTTGGCGGCTTCATCGTTGCTGCCGGCACCGCGACGGGCGATCTGCAAGGAGGCGCCGATCTCTGCCACGGCGCGCTCGCCGGTAATGCCCAAGGCTGCGAATTGGGGCGTGAGCTGTGGCAGCCACTTGGCCATGTCGGCCAGTTCGAACTGGCCGCTTTTACCGGCAAAGGCCAGCATGTTCATGGAGCGTTCAAGGCCCGCGGCGCCAATGCCCAAGTTGTCGTTGAGCGCGATGGCGACCGAACCCAAGTCTTTCATGCTGGCGCGGGTGGCGGTGGCGGCTTTAGCCATGACCGGGGCGTACGCGGTGAGCTCTTTCAGGCTGTCGATGCCGCCTGCGATGAGGATGGCGGTGCCGTTGGCGACCTCGGTTTGGGTCTGGTTCCACCTGAGCGCCGCGCCACGCATCGCCAGGCTCAGGCGCTGCTCTTGCGCCGGGTTGAAGCCGCCGGTGATGGCGATGTCGCGGGTCTGGTCCTGGAAATCGACGGCGGTATTGAATGACCGCAGCACGGGGGCGCCCAACGCTACGCCGGTACCGATGACCTCCATGGCCTGGCCACGTAGCTCACGCCGTTGGTTCTTGAGGGCTGCACCGCGCTCGATGCTGGCGGTGAGGCGGTCTTGCTTGGCTTTGAGTTGGTCGATGGTGTTGCCCAGCGCATCGTACTGGCGGCGCAACTGCACAAGACCGGTGCCGCCACGTGCCAAGGACGCCGATAGCGCATTACCGACGGCCTGCTGCTTAACCGCAAGGCCATCAGTGGCCCGCCCGAGCTGCTGCACGGTGGATTTGGCTGTGCCGAAGGCCGCGTTGAAACTGCCTGAAACAACCCCGCCGATTTTTAACCCCAATAGGACTTCATTCGCCATCGATCTTGCTACGCTTTGGGCATGTTAGAAAAAATCGCGCTACGCACCGCCCACATCGTTTACGCACTGGCCCTCGGCGCCGGTGTGGTCTGGCTTGCCTGGCTGTGCCTGGTGCATTTTCCGTTGTGGGCGGCGGTGTTGGCGTTCTGTTTTGGGCTGCCGCTGCTGGCCTTGGCCGCTGCCCCTTTGGCGGCGGGCGGCGCGTTGCTGGCGGGGCTGGTGGTGGGTGTTGTGACGCTGATCAGCCACTGGTTTTTTCGGTCAGTTCGAGCCGGCGATCGATCTCACGCTGACACACCTCTACCCAGCGCCAGTACTCCACCAAGTCGAGCTGGGCGATCTCAGAGGGCTGCATCCTGAGCACCAGCAACAACGCTTCGTCCCAGGAGTGCAGCAAGGTCACGTGCGGCTGCCATTTCCCGCAACACCTCGGTGGCTAGCCGGGAGTCGGCGATGTCGAATTCGCCCAGATCTTCCAGGGTGATGCCCAGCATCTTGGCCACCAGTTGATCTTCCATGGCGCCTTCGTCTTTGGTCACTGCTTGCGCTGCAGTGATGTCTTTGCGTTTGAGGCGTTTGATGGGCAGCGTCGATATCTGCTCGCCGCTGGCGCTGGTGAACGGGAAATTGAGGGTAAAGGTCAGTGCATCGGCCATCGTTTTGCTCCAGGTCGATCGGTGAGATCGGTTGCTCTTTGGTTGAGCCCTGATGATGACGGTGCGAGTGGATACTGGCTTTTAATCGGATTTAAAGAGAGGATTCAGGCTGCTTTGGAAGACGGTAACCAGACCCGCTACACAAGGAGAAATGGAGTTATGAGTGAGTCGAACAAAGAAAAATTTAATGATTTGATCGCTCAGATAATGAGCAAACTAATCGATGCTTGTCCTACGCCTATTGGCTTGGGCGCGGAGGATTTCGGCTTTCCGAAAGGCCGTCTGGATCCTCACGAGGGGTATTATGTTGAAACGCCTGAGGAGTTATTCCTAAACGACTGCGTTCGGTGGCTCAAAGATGAAGAGCTTATCCGAGGGAACTCGGAATACGTGGTAACCGGCCACGGCCTGGAAGTGTTCGATAGCCTGCCCGCCTGCCTGAACATGCGTTGATGACCGGCGATCATTCCCGTCGCGGCGGGAATGGTTCACCCTTGCCACGATCGGAGACCGGATGGAAGACGAAATCACACTTGAAATTGACGGCGTGCAGCATACCGCTCTGTACAGCGTGTTCAATGACACCTTGACGGTATCGCTGCCTGACGGAAGCCAACGCTCCACCGAGCTTCGTGGGCTTAGCCCAGTCAGTGCCGCGAGGGTTCACCTGCGTGCTTACATTGGCCGCGTTGCTGAACAGAAGAAGCAAGAGACCTTGTAGTTCTTGCTGTCTGTTTTGTTGTGAGGGCGCTTGCGGCGCCCCCGCAACATTACCTGGCGACTACCCAGGTAGCCTGTGGTTATCCAGTACTCGATTGACCGCTAACTCACCCAACATGATGACCCGTTGCAGCACCAGCATCGTTTGGCGTCTTGGGCCGTCCGTCAAATCGGTGAGGTCGCTGACCAACACGCTGGCGGATGCCAAGGATTCGCACGCCTCAACGAGCAACGTTTCGTCATCCACCGCTGCGTCGATGGTGAAGATCGTGCTGGGCTTGCGGGGCTGTATCTGCGTTTTCGTTGCCCCGGGGTTCAGGTAATGCTTGAGCGCGCGGTCTGCCGCCTCTTTCAACCTTTCGGGGTCGAGAGAGTCGCCGTAGAGTACCGAATCGATATCCGGGGGGTTGGGGGTTACTTTGAACATAGTTAACAATTCCTACATTGGAGCTGCAACCGTTCTCGACTAAAAGAAGGGTGGCGGCTGTACGCAGGTTAGTCGACCGGTAGGAATTGGTAAAACCCGGCGCGCCCGAGGACGCCCTGCGCACAACCACCATTTAGTGCAGGCATATAAATGACCTGACTGAACGGTGCTCAAGCACCTTACCAAACCTGATGGGCGACTAAACCCGACCACTGATGGGCAGTGGCAGGTCAACGATAGAGGCCCGGGGCAAAGCGCACAAGCCAGCGGATTCTGACGCATGCGTAAGTAAGGACGCAAGGTCTCGTAGCCTTTAGGGCGTAATGTGGAGTGTATTTAAACGTGTCGCGCTGGATATGTTTACGGCAATTAAACGGGGCGACTTTTCTTTGTTACTTCCTGGGACTGTATTGTTGTAAATACAGCGTCTTATGGGGCGCTTCGGGCTCATCGATATTAAACGAGATTCTGCCGTAGATAATACGCTGGCGGATGCTTTGAGGAATTTGCCTACATCTGACCGCAGCAACAACGTGCATTCTCGGCCGAAGGCTTGAGGTTGGAGGCGATTGTTTTGGGCGACTGGCTTCAGCCCTCGACCGCTTTTGATGGGCTTTGAAGATGCTTGGCGGAGGGAGGCAGCTGTACGAGGTCACCGGCTGAAAGATCGCGCTCAATGCAGTGGGTTGAACCCCGCATAGCTACCATAAAGCTCTGGCGGCTAAAAAGATGGCACTGTACGCCGGTGTGGACCGGGGATTTGCAATGCCGGAGTGCCCAGGGGGCCCGGCGTACAGCGCCATCAACATCGGGCGGAGCGACCTGTTCCTTCATCAGAGGCACCTTAAGTACTACTGCAGGCCGCTCTGCCCGGTCACCGCGAGCGGTGACGAGGGATAAGATACCGGTGGAGCTGTGGAAGTGCTGCCAGGGGATTCTGTGGTGGTTGTAGGTAATGGCGCTGGGGGTTGTAGCCCTTTGAAAGACTCCTACCCCTAAAAGGTATCGTCCTCAACATTGCGAACGGACTCACCGCTAAATGGCTGCTAATCTTCAGCGTCCCGGTGTCTAGCGTAATGAGGCTCAGATTTGGCTCAGCTCCCAGTTACGAATGACATCCAAGCCAGCGTCGATCCCATCAATGCTGAGATATTTGAAGTCTTACGCGATGCGAAAGTACTTGCTCGACGCTACTACCGGTTAACGGGCAAGCCGTTAGGTATTACCGGTGAGGTGGCTGAATACGAAGCCGCGACCAAGCTTGGCCTGGATCTACATTGCGCCAGAAAGGCCGGTTACGACGCCACCGAAATCAGAAACGGCGGCCCTGTACATATCCAGATCAAAGGCCGGTGCGTGGTGACTCAGGCCAAGATATCCGGCCGATTGGGTTCTATTGATTTGGCGCAACCCTTCGACACGGTGCTGTTGGTGTTGCTTGACTCTGATTTCGACGCTTTTGCTATGTACGAGGCCAGTCGTGATGCGGTGGTTACTGCCCTGACTAAGCCGGGGTCAAAAGCCCGGAATGAGCGTGGCTCGTTAGGGATTAGGCAGTTCATAGCGATTAGTTCGCAGCGCTGGCTGCGTCAGTAGTGATCACCCCCTGCTCGGATGCGCCGAACACTTGTAGCAATTCCATCAGGACGACGATATGAGCATTGAGCAGCAATGGGAGAATCTACTGACACCTGCGGTGATGCAGGAGCGATTGATTGCTATATCGCTTTACATAACAGCCTTTGAAATGCTGAAGGACTCCATCGTTCGTCGTTTAAAGGATTTTTATTGCATCGATTTTACTGCTGGCGAAATAGCCACATCCCCAGAATACGACCTTAAAGTTCTAAAGCTTAGTAAAAGCCCCCTATATGCATCATTAATATGGCTGAAGAATATAGGGGCGATTGATCAGGATGATATTGAAGACTTTGAGCGACTCAAACAACTACGCAACTCGTTAGCTCATGAGATGCCTGAGATCGTGTTGGTCGGAAAAGATCTCGCGCTTTCGGAAAAAATGCAGGAAATCATGAGCTTGATGCGGAAGGTCGAGGTCTGGTGGGTTATTAATGTCGAGATCGAAACTGATCCAGATTTTGATGGGCGAAATGTCAATCCCGACCAGATCACACCTGGCCCCCTCCTCATGTTGCAGATCATGATGGAGGTGCTCTCTGGAAACGAAGAACTAAGAGAGCACTATAAAGGCGGTAGGCCAACCTCACCGGTGGAATAGGCCCGTCTCTTTGTCCATGTCGCGGCCACGCGTCCTAGTCAATACTATGGCCCGAGGAAGTGATAGGGACTGTGGACGTTTCCCTGTAGTGTCCTGCTCCTCTTCTTGGCCCAACTGGAGGCCGTTCAAGAGTTCTTCCGGCAGCGAAGAGTCTGGGTGTTCTCGCTGAAGCGACAATAAAACCTCCCTAAGCCAAGCACGCATCTGAGCCGCCCCCTGCCCGGATGAACCCGATAGAAGCGTTGAGATAGGTGTACCAATGAGGTTTTGTTCCAACGCGTCCCCAAATTGATGCAGACAGCACGTTCCTGTCATTTCGTCATGGGTTCCAACAACACGAATTTGCAGTAATGGAGCTCTCCATAGAAGCGTCCCGGATGGGCTGGCATTGTTATGGAGCGGAGTGAGACCGTCTGCCACCAAATATGCAAAGTCAAAACTTGTGCCGACTGGGTAAAAGACTCCAAATGTACCTACAGATGAAAGAAGCGCACCAGAAAGCAGATTGGACGGTGGGTAAAAAAATCTTGACGCAGAGCTTATATATGGGCGATTGGAAAGCAAATCCCATTGTTCCAGGTTTGCACGAAAACTATAAGGAGCTGCCGTTGAAAAGGCTTGATGACATCGCAGCACGTTATCCGTGACTTTTGCTTGATTGAAAGTAATTCGGGCGGCGCCAGGATCACTTATCGGATAATTGATGATCATTACATCACATAATTCGCAGCGAGGGACCGCCCGTCCAGCACCCCGACGTTCGTTAAACGTAACTTGATATCGGTTACCATGATACTCTTTCGCGAGCGCATCAGTTCCCAGTGCATTAAAGGCGCTAATAAAAGCTCGGAAAAGGTCTACTTCTTTCTTTAAACCCAGCGATCTTATGAGAAAATCGTTTTGTAATTTTGGGCCAATCATCACGGGTTTCTCGCCTCTACTATCAGTCCTTGATGAGTATTATATTGCCATTATTTCTGGCCAGAGGTAAACCTTTTGAAGGCATTTAGTCCGGATTGGCTCAGCCAGAATGATTTTAGGTAGGTGGAAGCAGGCACGTCTGGTTCGGTTACGCCCCTCCATTCTGCTTGGAAAGGCGTTCAATCAGAGCCTGCAGGTAAGTCACCGCTCTTACTACCGATTGCGAGGACTTGTCCAGCTGCCCTAGGAGGTTTTATATTAAGAATCGCTAGGCACGACAGTTACTTTCGTAACACCTAGCTCTGTTAGCGTTGCATCCAGCCTTCTAAGATAGCTAACCGTAGATTTATCATAGTGCTGAAGCAGATCCCGGGCATATTGTTCGGTGCCACTCTTAGATTGTATTGCGTCGAATAGCTCTCCGGCCTTTCTGTCTTCAATGTCCTGATTAATGACATCTTGTTTTAATGTTGCAAGTCGGGCATAACATTCGATCTGGCCGGAGAGTTTTTCTATATCATAATTTTTTTCGTCTCCTGGTGGCGAGCATGGATTAGGGGAGGAAAGATTGTTCACAGGGTGAATGTCGATTTCATCGATATGGACTAGCTCATCTGCCATATTTTTGCCAAAGTAACGCGATAGCTTAAAATGTTCGGCGATCAGGTGCTGACGCCAACCGCGTTGGAATTGCATGTATTCATGCCACGGCCCTTTAGAGAACTCCCCCCAGCCTTTCTGATCCGTTTCTTTTAATAACTTATCCAGCGCATTGTAGCCGTCATACAACAGACGGCTGGTTTCTTGAGCCGTGACTTGGGCGCCATCCAAAAATTTTGCTCTGTCCGCTCGCTCATCCTGGCGAGCTTGTTGGCAGCTCGTGCCTGCAAGGGTTATAGCAGCAGTGAGCAGTGAAACCGCGAGCGTCTGCGACCACGTCAAATCAGCCATCAGTGATTATCCTATTTTAAGAAATTCACGCTCAATATCGGCTGACGTCCCGGCTTCGTGAGCCACTTACTTCCACCCCCCGCACAGCGACGTAATTTAAGCTTGCCCTATATTTTTTCGGTACTTGATCAACTGATCTTCTCCGCCCACCCGAAAAATATTCGCCAGATAGTCCAGCAACACCACCTCATCCCCATTGATCATCTGCCGCACGTAGGTCGCCGAAAACGGCGTCTCATATTTGGTCGGGTCACGCGGTTTGTGCGTGCCCAACTGATACTCCTTACCGGTAATGGTCATGGTCGTGACCAGCGGTATCTCATTGACCAGCCCTCCGTTGTTGAACACCTGTACGTTGGAACGGCATTGCAACTGCACGCTCTTGAACGGCGTGACCAGCTTCTTGGCCGCCTCGAAGTACAAGCTGTTCCATGTGATTTTGCCTTCCAGCTTATCAATGCCATCCGGCAACTCGATCAGGCCAACCATGCCCAGCCCCTGAAAGTCGCTCGACACAGTTTTGATGCTGCCCAGGTCGATCTCTTCGCACTTGCCAAAGAAGCTGGTGCCATCGAGATAGACGTTGGCATTGGAAATACGGTGCGCGGTAAAGCCTGCCATTTATGCAGCTCCCAAGTTGACCAGATATTGCCCGGTGATTTCGGTTTCGAAGGTGCCGCGTTCAAAGGGCGGCGGTACGGTGAGTTTGTAGTTGAACAGTGCGTGGCCTTGTTCCAGTTCGGTTTGAGGGTTGCGGGCCGGGTCGTACCAGCATTCGCCGCCGAGCAAGGCGCCGTCGCCGATAAGTTTGCGCAGGAACAAGTTGACGCTTTCGGTGATGCTGGTGATGAGCGAGGTGGTGAGTGGTTGGTCGACGAACTGCAGCGCGCTGTAGCGGATGGATTCGTCGACAACGTCTTTGGTACGGCGCACGTTTTCGAAGTTGCGCATGTGGGTGACGCTGGGCCAGGCCGCGGTGCGGTTGCCCCACAGGCGCAGGCCGGTGCCGAAGGCGTTGAAGACGGTGGTGATGCCGATTTCGTTGAGCAGGTTGACTTCGCTGTGTGAGTCATCGACCCGGGCGGTTAGTGGTCGCTCTAGGCCGATGACGCCGATCAGTTCCTGATTGGAACTGCTCCACCAGTAACCGTGGTCGTTATCAACTTTGGCGCGCAGGCCTGCGGCGCGGATCGACAACGGTTGCAGGCGTTCGCCATTGGCGGCGTCGTGGACTTTGATGTGCGGGTAGCACAACCGAACACGGTCGCTGCTGGTGTTGAAGTTGATGGCGCCCGCTGGCCCGCGCCCGGCCAGTACCTGTTGTACGGTGGTGCCGATGGGCGCGTCGATGTAGGCGATGCCGCCGACCTGGCCGGCCGAGGCGCCCAGCTCGGCGGTCACTTCTTTCAAGGTGCTGAAGCCCGGGGCAATGAAGATTTTGGGAAAGAAGCCCAGTTGGTTATAGCTGTCTTGGAAGGCTTTTAGGCCGGTACGCCGCCCTGCGGCGTTGACAGCACCGATGATGTCCGTCGCGGTGACTTTGCTGGGATCGGCGTGGGTGTAGTCCACTTTGATCTGGGCATTGGCGGCGATGGCGCCCGCCGGTAAGCGGCGGATGTGTCCCATCAGCCTGTCTGTGCTGTAGTCAGTGCCCTCTAAGTAGGTGACCAACCCGTCAGCGGATTTTATTTCCAGCGTTTGCAGTGCGCCGTGTTCCAGTAGCAGTTGATCGCTGCTGGTGAATTGTTCGTCTTGCTCGGCCACTGTGGTGCTGTGGATGGCGGGATCGAGCACGTTGACGACCAGTACAGTGCCGGCGCCGAAGTCGAAGATGCCTTGCAGGGCTTCGGGGATGGAGAAGCCTGTGATGTGCGGGCCGAACTGTGCGGCGTGGATGTCGTTAAGGCATAGGGTCAGTTCGTTGATGGGGCCGGTGGGCGCCGTGCCGATTACGGCGATGACGGCGGATTTGACCACGCGGATGGACCTGGGGCCGCGCTCGACTTCGGTGGTTTCGATGCCGTGTAGGTAGTTGGCGGGCATGGGTTATTCCTTAGCGGCGGCTATTGATTGTGCTGCTGCCTTTACGGGTAAGCCCGTTGGCAGAGGGTTAGCGTGTAGTGGATGCAGGTGTTTGAGAGCCAGTAAGACGCGGGTGTATTCGTGGTCGGCGGGCATGCTGACCGGTTGGCCGGGGTGCAGGAGGACTTCGAGACGTTCGCCGGTTTTGCCTACGCGTAGAGAGGCGCAACTGGGTGGCCCGGCGTAGCGGTAGGTGGTGAGTTTCATGGGTGCTCCTGAAGCTGGACGGAGGTCAGTTTTGGCCCGCTTTCGTGGTCCTGAGTTTGCAGGTGTGGGATGCCGGCGGCGAAGTCCTGGGCGTACTGCCAGAGGCCGTTGTGATGCCCGATAAAGTGTTCGGAGACGGGACGGCAGGCCTGGTTAGCGTGCGGTGGGTACCAGCCGGTGAGGCAGGCGCGGATGCGGTCAAGGTGGCTGACAACGCCGTCTTTGCCATTGAGTTGGCGGAACACCAACGTGAGGCGCAGCACCAGGTGACGCGCTTGGAAGCAGGCGTCGGTGCTTTCTGACTGGCCAAACGTGGATTTGCCGTAGGCGAGCAAGACGGCGCCGCGGGGATGGTTGAGCCGATATTGCAACGGATTTTCGGGGAACAGCTCGATCATCAGTTCGTTGCCGAGGTCGGCTTGTAGCCGGGCGAGCATGGCGTCGAGCAGCTGTTCGGTTTGGGTTTTGGCCGGCGTCATTAATAGCGGTCCCACTGTTGGGCGTCGAATTGTTGAGGGCGAGCGCGCACGCGGATCTCACCCGGCTCTGGCACGGCCAGGCCGGTGGGCGTGCCTAGGGTGATGACGCCGTCGCGGATGTTCTCCAACAGTTTGAGGGTGTCTTTGCGGCTGTCTTTGACGGCGTCTGGCAAGGCGCCCTCGGGGCGGCGTTGGTAGAGCCAATGGCGTGCCAGGTAGACCACGGCATCGCGCAGGACGGTGGGCACTGGGTCGAGCGGCAGTTGATAGCGACCGCGTAGGTAACCGTCGACCAGTTCTTCGGCCTGGCGCACACCGTCGTCGATGACGCTTTCGTTGGGTGCGGTGGCGGCCGGGTCGTCGTTGGACAGCTGAGTGAGCGTCATCAGCGGAATGGCGTTGCCGAGGTCGGCGCGGGTGCAGTAGCGCATGGCTCAGCCCGCCTTCAGTTCGACGAGGGCTTCGGGAAACAAGCACATGGCCAAGGGGTTGGCTTGGGCTTCCAGGTCCCAGCCTTTGCCCATCTTGCGCGGCTCGGCTTTGCTGTAGAAAGCCTGGCCCAGGGTGTTGACGGTCTCGTTGTAGTTGGCCGGGGCGTTGAACAGGCGGAACACTCCGCGGGCGACGGGAAAGACCTGAGCGATGTCGGCCGGGATGAAGCGCTGGCCGCTGACGGTGACGTCGTATTCGATGTACTCGATGCCGCCAAAGGTGAAGCCCGAGCGCATGTCACCACCGAGACGATCTTGGGCGGCCTGGTAGTGGGCGAAGGCTTCTTTGACCTTGGCGTGGTCGGTGAAGGCATCGAACCAGTCCGGCCCGCAGAAGGCCCGAAAGCCGGTGACCATGACGCCGCCGAGTTTGGATTCGGCGTGGCGCTTGGCGTCCAGGCAGGCTTTGCGCACGTTGGTGTCTGGGTTACTGAGGGCGACGGTGACCTTCTTTTGTTTGACGTCGAACTCTTCAAACAGGTTGAAGAGCAGCGAGCCGTCGGCATCCAGCAGTTGGCCGCGCAGTGCGCCGACACGTTGGAATTCGCGGGTGGCTTCAATGCTGTTTTTGAGTTCTTGCAGGTGGTCGTTGACGACGGTGACGACGGGCGCGGTGGCGCTTTCCTGGCCGAAGGCGGCGATGCCTTGTAGCTGGCTGGGCAGGATTGAGCTGCTGACCGGCAGATGCAGGGTTTCGAAGGTACGGCGCTTGCGTTTGCGGCCTTCGAGCGGCGCCGGGTCGTCGTTGCGTGAGGTGTTGGGCACGAGCACCAAGCGGCCTTCGCGTTCGTCGATGACGACGCTGGTGCTGGTGACGCCTTTCTCGTCGAACAGGCCCATGGCGCCAACCTTGCCGGGGATGGCCGGGAGTTTGTTCACGGCGGCGGTGAGGTTGGCGACGCTGAATAGGTCTGGCAGGTTCATGGTGGGCTCCGGTTAGAGGGTTACGCGGGCGACGATGCCCAGGGCATTGAGTTCGTCGAGGGCGACGGCTTGCTGGGCGGGTGTGATGCCGGCGGGCCAGACCAGGTGCGCTATGGCGAGGACTGCGCCGCGGGCGATGACCACGCCCGGTTGATCGCCGGCTGTGGCGTCGACGTGCTCGGCCAGGACGGCGGCGGCTTTTTTGGCGGCGCCGTTGCCGGCGGGATCGAGGGCTTGGTATTTGCCGGCGACTTTGGCGATCACTTGACCGAGTGGGTAGTCGGTGCCGGCGAGTAAGGTGACGTTGCTTTTGGTCCAGCCGGGGCTGACTTGGAGCAACAGTAAGTCGCCCAGGTCTTTGGGTTGGTTAAAGGTGGCCATGGGGGTTCCTAGCGTTGGGCGCGGGCTGCGGCATCGGCGAGTAGAGGATTGGTGGGTGCTGCATCGGGTTGGCCGGTGCGGGCCTTTGTGGCGACTTCGGTGAAGCTGACGGGGTTGGTCAGGTCTTTGAAGAGGGTCTTGAGGCCTGCGCTTAGTGGCTGGCGTTGGTCGCCTTCGCCGAATTCCAAGGGGGTGGCGGCAGATTGCACGGCGTCGAGGGCGGCGATGACGACTGCGGCGTGCAGCGGCTTCATGCCGGCGGCGACCAGTTGTTCGGCGTAGGCGACGCTGGCGCTGTGGAGGTTTTTTTGGGCAGCGTTGTCGCGTTGGGCGAGTTCGGCTTTGAGGCGTTTGTTTTCTGCTTCTAATGCAGTGGCGCAGGACGTGGGCTGTAGGCCGCCTTCGCTGAATTCGATGACGCCGGGTTCACCTTCGGCCAGTTCGATGGGACGCAGGCCTTTGACGGCTGGCGGTTGGGCGCCGAGGAAGCCGACGTGGCGCAGGTAGTAGACGCCGGGCACGGGGTTGTTGGCGGCGGTTGGGTGGTAGAAGGAGGCGGAGATTTTCTTGTAGCTGCCCTTGGCGATTTGCTCGGCGAAGGACGCGTCGATTTGTTGGGGTTCGGCGATGAGGCCATGGGTGGTGGCGGACAGGGATTTGACCCAGCCGGCGGCAGGAGCGTCGTGTTGTGGGTGGCCTATGACCAGGGGGGCTTCGTGAAGCGATGGGTTGTAGGCGGCGACGGTGGCGGCCAGGTCGGCTTCGGTGAAGTTGTAGGTGGTGCCGCATTGGGCGGTGTGGGTGCCGGGTTTGAAGATGTGGAGTGGGGTCATGGTGGGCGCTGCGTTGTGATGATGTGCAGAGCTTGGGCGCCGGATGGAAATGGGGCTTTTAATCGGATTTAAAGGGTTGGTGAGCCAACTCAGGCGAGGTTCTGGGGGAGTACAAAACGTTCGAGATAGGAAATCGGCAGGTTTAACGTGGAGTTCGATTGGTGAGGGTTGGCCGGATGAGGGGAGACTCAATGATTCGCAATGGGGCTGACCGGGTTTATAAAGCGTTTACATCGGATTTTTCGCTTCACTGTGAATCGGTATGACCTAGGCTGTTCCTCGCGTCTGGCACGGGCGTTTACGAAACTAACTACTGGGGTCAAGGTTCGCCTTCTTAGGACGGGGCAATGCTACGGTTCGTGGAATTCTCTCCGGAGAAGAGCTGTTATTTCTATGGCGAGGGCTTACCTAAAATTTCTTAGTTGTTTACTGGCTTTAAGCCAGTATTTGACCATAATCTGCCCTACTGACCGCTTTATCGCGAACTGGCTATCCAGCCACTCGGCTGTCATTCCAATTTTGGCACTTTGATCGAACGAAAATTCCCTGCGAGTATCAGCATTATGAACGGGCTATTCATCCGCTTCTCAACATGGTTTTCCTGTCGCGGAGCGAAGCCCAAAATCAGTCCCATCACGGCTGGTCTATCTGTAGATGAAATCGGATCGGAAAGTCCGATTCGTACGAAGTCGGAGGATCGCCTTAGAAGGGCCGACTTTGCGAGCCGCATAGCTACGGTGCTCTCAGAACTCAGCTTGCGTGAAGGAAGAGTGTTCGCAATCCGCGGTGGTTGGGGTTTTGGCAAATCCTCCTTGAAGAACCTAGTGACTGAGCGACTTACGGAAAGAGGCAGTGGTTCGGACTGGCTAGACTTCAATCCATGGCAATGGGGGGACGGCGACGCAATTTCCCGTGCTCTCTTCAGCCAAATAGCGGATCAACTTGGAGGGGAGCATTCGAAGGCCGCGCTCAAGCGCGCCGAAGCTCTGCGGCGCTACGGCGCGATCCTGACGGGGGCCAGCGCCCCGCTTAAAAAGGCTAGCAGTTCTAGCCAAATGATCTCGTCAGTGCTGACGAATGCTTCAGTGCTTTTCATTGCTTCGGCCATTGGTTTCGATCTTCCTACCGCTGCTAAGGTCGCGGCTGCACTTGCCGGTCTGGCCGTAGCCACATCCCTGATCGGACGTCTACTCTTGCATTACGGACGTGATCGCAGTGGGGAACCACTCGACAAGGTACGCGAGGCTCTCGACCGCCGTTTACGAGAGCTCCCCCGTCCGTTAATCGTTTTCGTCGACGATATTGATAGACTCGAGCCCGAGCAGATTCGGGTACTACTTCGGCAAGTGAAGGCCAACGCAAACTTGCCCAACATAGTCTTCGTGCTGCTCTTCCAACCCAGCATCGTAGAGAGAGCGCTCGATCCGGTCGCGGACGGCGACGGGCGAGCTTTTCTCGAAAAAATTGTGCAAACAAATTTCGATCTACCCGCCGTCCCTGTGACGGTTGTACATAGGATTTTTGGAGAGGAACTTTCCCTGTTGGTCGGCCGCTATGCGACTGAGGCCAATGGGTTCTCAGAGACACGCTGGGGCAACGCTTTCGTGGGCTGCATCCAACCGCGTCTACGCAACGTCCGAGATGCTCGTCGGCTAATCTTATCTGTGGCAGTGCACATGCCCTTGCATGTATCTGGCGACGTGTTCGAAGTGAATATTGTCGATTTTTTGGTTCTTGAAGCTCTGCGAGTTTTTGAGGCGGATCTACACGAAGCTCTATTCCGAGAAAGGACACTGGTCCTTCAAGAGCGTCGCTTTCGAAGTGATGGCCAAGAGGATACGCAAAGAGCCGCAGCCGAGCGCCTCCTTGAGGTGGTACCAGAGGCGCGTCGCAAAATCGCCAGGGAGACGATCACCGAACTGTTCCCACCTCTTGAATGGGCGTTTGGCGGTCCGAATTATGCTGAGGATTTTCGTCTCAATTGGCTGACAACGAAGCGGGCTTGCTCACCGCGCTTCTTCCCCCGCTACTTCGAACTTCAGACTGCACTAGGAGAAATGTCTGAACGTCGCTTTGTTGAGTTCCTTGACGCAACGGCAACGGAGGACGAACTAACTGCCGCTATCGCAAATCTAGAGGCAGAGGAGCTGTTACCCTCACTTGTAGCTAGATTCGACGAGTCCGTCGAACGCCTTCCTGTTGATAACGCTGCCACTTTGCTTCCAGGGATGTTTAACATTGCACAGAAGCTCGCAGGCGTAGGCGGCGATCCCTTCAATTCGCCTTGGGTTTCGGCATGGCGAGCAATTTCATGGTTCTTGAAGCGAATCCCGGAAAATGTACGAGGTGATCTAGCACTCGAAGCGTTCCGCCAGACCAAAGCTCTGTCCGTTGCTGCGATATTGATCCACTTGAACGATCCTGCGGCTCAAAAAGAAGATAAGGCGGAAAGCTTCAATCCTGCGCTTGATCTCGATACCGTTGAGGCAATGAAAGCCGTTTGGTTACAACTGATCAGAAATCGCGCCTCTGACAGGGACGCGATGATTGCTGAACCAGATATCGTTACCCAACTCTACCGATGGAAAAGTTATACCGGCTCCCTTACCGAGCCACGCAATTGGATGTCGGGTGCCATCGAGACCGACGAGGGCTTTGCAAGAATGGCAACGCGCATGATGAGTACCGGCACAAGCCATACCCTAGGAGACCGAGTCGGCCGAACGTACCACATGTTCAGCAAGGATGTGATCGAAGACCTGATCGGTATCCAGGTGGCAAAGGACCGATGCGAGGCGATAAAACCCACCGACTTTCCTGAACACGCGCTAGCCTTGAAAACCCTGCACGAGCATCTGGAAATATGGCTTGGGATAAAGGAAGGCGACCTTTTTCACCTCTCATGACAGGGTGGGCGGCAGCTGTGTGGCTGACAGGTCGTAGCAGAACATTGACGAAGGAGCACCTAGAGCTCGTCCCTATTACGCTGTACGGGGGCGAACTCTGCCCTAACTAAGTACGTTTTTTCCTCGTTGCCACTGTTTGATATTCCCGCCTGACCTCCTATCTCGGTCATTTGTGCTTTGATCGAAAGCTCCAAATTCTTGTCCGATGAAAATGAAGTACTTTCTTTGATTTCCAAAGACGCAGTTAGGCAGCCGCCGTTTTCGCGGGCGAATACTACTGCTTTCCAAGATGGTTCATATGACAACCAAAAAAAGCTCTCGCGTTCGACCTTGCTGTCTGCCTTCCATGGTCGGCCGGTCAGCGAGAATTCACGCGTATCAAGCGTATTCACGTCACGCTCGGCGTTGCCTGCAAACTTGATGTCACCGCCGCCCATTGAGCCGGCTTGAGCGGATAACCCAGCGGTCACACCGTTGCGCGTTTTGTCTGACGCTTTCTTGGTAATCGTGATTTTGGTCGCGCCTAGATGGACCAGTAGTTTGATCAGCTCTGACTCTCGCTCTTCCAACAAAATTGCATCGTAGCTATCACTGGGGATGTAGAGATTCCCATTGTCTGGATTCGGATAGTCCGTCAGAGGGTGCCTCCTGTATGCCTTGCCCACGACTGGGTGCCCAGGTTGAAAGCAATAGCCTTGAGCTTTGGCTTGGCTGCGTGATAGCGAATGGTGCGCTATGTATGCGGCGAGCACACGTGATTCCTCCAATTTCGCCGCGTCTAGGTCTTCGCCTTTCGCGCTGCGTTCCTTCGTATAAGAAGAAAGCAAGCTTGGAACGCTAAATAATGCGGAGGCTACCAAAGCGGTAGGCAGCAGCGGACCAGCGAAAAACCTCGCACCGGCTGCAAGCACCGTAGCACCTGCAACGCCCGCAAGATTCGCATTTAGCATGCCGCTGAGATTGTCGTCCCGACCGGGCATTGTGAAATTTACTGACGAACCGTCGCTACCGCATTGCGCTCGGGCGGATGTGGTTGGTTCATCCACGATGTATATGAGGTCTAGCACTGAGTAACTCTCCTTGTCGGGCCCGTTTGCGTACATCGCCGAGCTATCCAGTTTGTTGTCGTCATAGAGGCCGGTCGTCTTGTACCTCTATATTTCGGCGAAATTTGGTTGATCTTGAGAGCAATCGTTACTCGGTAACGAAAAATCTGAAGGGTGTTATCTGTTGACGCAACTCCTTCAGCTGACTCGATAGGGGGTCTTACGGTAGCTGTACTGTGCTGAGTGTAATAATTATTATTCTGTTCTCCACGGAGGAATGAAGCTTTCATCAGCAACCTCTGAAGGATTGGGGAGTGATCGATATGCCTCTCCATTCCCGAGCGCAGCTAGATTTAGCTCTCTAATTTTTCTGTTGTATTCATCGGCCAATGACTTGAAATCGCTGTCAAGATACGCTGCCTCACCTAGCAGCCCACCTAATTTGTATTTCAATTGACTCTCGCTAAAGCCGAAGCTGTTTCCTTTCCCCGCGAGTGCGGATTTTATTAGTCTGATCTTTCTGAATCTGACATTAGGAACCTTCAACACCCCATTTTCAATCACAGTACCTGTAATGTGTTTAGGAGTATCAGGACCGAAAATTTTTGTTTTCTTTGATGCGGTAGAATGTCCGTATTTTTTTATTATTTTTTCGATCTTCCATAGAAAATTTAGCTTTATATGATTTCCCGAAAATGCAAGATCATCAACGTAGCATGTGAAATTTAAATCTAAACTTTTCGCCATCACACTCAATTCGTCAAATAATGGCTTGTTCGCATAATAAGAAAGAAGTGGGCTAAGCGGGCTTCCTGTCGGTATGCAGTCATCGCAGGTAACAAGATCCGCATAAATTTTTGCAATGTCACCTGGGCACTCAAGCTGCTCTCTGAAAAAGTTGAAAACTTGCGACTTTGTGGTTGAGCGAAAAAAACTGCTGATATCAAGCGTTGCCACCATGCGCCCGGCCAAGTGGGACTCGGCATTTCTTTTGTAAGAAGTGCCTTTTAAAGCAGATTGCATATACTCAGGAACTTGAACGCATCGTAATAACTTCAGAGTACGCTCATGAATGGCTAACAGCTTCCCTTTTGGCTTTTGAACCCAGCGCGACTTTGGTTGCTTTCCAGTGTTAAATGGATCTGCTTTTGGCGTCATTTCAAAGCGCTTGTAGTTACCTATGCTATTCAGAAGTTGAGAAACGCTAAGGGAGTAAATAGCTGCTAGTTTTGACTTTGAGGAGGTCTTGTATAAAGCGCTTTGCGATATGTCATAAGACTTTTTTTCTTGCTTAACCTTTTTTGCGCACTTTAGCCTCATTTCTATTTTCAATCCATTCGAGGAGATGAATTACTTTTTTTGCTACACCTGTCCGCAGTTTGTCCGAAGGCTTAGGTGTGTCAAGATTTTCAGAGAAAAATAGTATAGACGACAATGGGATGTCGAAATATCTGCTGTATTTTTCTAGCAGCTCGATAGTCGGCTGCTTTTTGCCTGACTCCAACTCGGAAAGGTGAGAGTTAGATACACCCAGTTCCTTGCACAACTCTGTCTGGGATAGGTCGTGGTAAGTTCGAATTAGGCGTAATGCTTGGTTTAGCATCACTGCATCCTCATTAGTGAAGTGACAACAGCGGGGGTTAGGCATTAGAAAATCTCACGAAGGTGCTCCAGGAGTTTGGGCCAGTGCTTGTCGATCAGAGCAAACAGAACCCCGATCCAACGTACAGCGCACATCATCAGCTTCAACCACTTAACCATTTTTCGTGTTCTAACAGCCGGACGTCGCTTGGCGGGTTTGTCAATTTTCATATTTGTATTCCAGTTACCCCTCTCAGAAATTGAAAGGGTCTCGCATGTAACCGGATTGAAAATTGGAGCAAGCAACGCATTTCCCCCCTTCTGAGCACCTGCTTTCGTCTCGCACGAAAGCAGTATCCCCGCGTATCCGGATCCCTGTGCAGCCGGGTGGCGAATCGCTTGGGAAAGGGTTTAGAGGCAAGCCTCCACTGGGCCGAAGCCCCAACAACAGCGAGAGAATCTCCATACCGCAGATGCAGGCTACGTCTCGCTTCGCCAAAAGTCAAAATAAATTCGCTTAAAGCGAAAATATTTTTGGCTTTCCATGCCATAAATTTCCTACGGTGACTTCACTGGTGACAGAGAACGGGGGAGTCATCCCACGGTTTCGCCAATCGGCATGATCCGGACATCGCCTCCACCTAGGACGATAGCTGTCATCAGTGTCGAGCTATTGGTGGTCTGGCTAATGACTGAAGCTAGGCCTCAGTGGCCGGTTTTGCAACGCTCTCAATTTGAACGAGACATGCCCTTCAAAAAAGACTGATAGCATTGAGCTACTACTGGTAAGATATTGCATTGGCGACCCGAAGAATGCTGTGCGGCCTCGCTTGCTTTTTGCTCATTCAGATCGACATCGCAATTGCAGGGGTTAAACGTCTGTTAAGAACATTACATAAAACATAGTTGCGTAGAGGCAAACATGGGTGTAAAGGAAAATATAAAAAGCAATAAAGACGAAGTGCCAGGGAGCGATGGACGTAAGAAAGATAATAACAAGCCTGAAGAAAGAAGGCCTCCCACCTCGCCAGTAAAGCGCACGGGTCTTCATGATTTCTTTGCCTTGGTTGTAGGGTACGGGATAATTTTGGTGGGCTTGTATGGGGTTGTATCTTTTACTGCCCCCACCCTATTCAATGTGTTGCAAGCTAACATTTCAGGAACGCTCTGCATTATTTTATTCGGATTTGCCGTGTTTGGTACGATTGTAAAAACTGTCGAGCGCATCGTGGGCTCCTCATTTGTTGCGATTGATCGAAAGGCAAGAAAGGAATCCAATGTCTCTGCAGGATCATTTAACAAATTAACAATAAGTTCATTTGCCAAAGGAGTCATTGATCGGTTGGGATTGCCGTTGACGCTAGATTCAACCGAAATAAATGACACGTTGGAGCTTGTAAAGGAAGAGATAAAGGAAGCGTCTGCCGAGTATAAAGCTGTAGAGCGTGAGAGGGTTTTAGGTACCGCGTTTGAAGTATATGTATGCAGTGTGGTTGAAAGCCTAGATAAGCATATCTCTCTTACTGAAGAAAAAGGATCAAACCTTCTTGATAGGGGTTTATTATTCTTATTTGGTGGGATTCTTTATTATGTGGTAGCTATTGTGGCTTGGCAGGCTTGGGCGAAGATTGGCCAGCCTAGCGATACTGTCATGTATATAGGGATGGTCGCTAGCTCCGTTGTGTTCTTGGTATGTGAATTTCTGGCTGCCTGGTTCCTTAAACAGTACCGGCATTACATGGATGCATCACTGGCGTGCCTGCGCGTTAAGTCCGTATATGATCGATATATGCTTTCTTATTACGCCGTTAAAGAGATGGTGCCTGAGGGGGGCGAAGTATCGGAAAAACTCAATCGGGTCCTCGAGGTGATCAAAGAGGACGTGATGTGGCCCGGACATAAGGAAAATATGAATAATGATTTTAACTATATGATTGAGTCTATGAACTCGGTTCACGCTTCGCTAGACAAGTTTAAAGGCTTGTTCGACTCGAAACCTAAACCGGCGGCTGGAGATGGTCCATCCGACGGTAAATAAGTTTTACTGGGAAAGCTCCTTTGCTGAGACAGAATAAGATTTACTTGAGGGGATAGAGTGATCCGTGGCGAAGGGGTTTGCTTCCACCCGCAGCGCAACAGCTCTGCTTTATGAGAGCTTCACACTCAAGCGGGAGCAAGTTCCTCGTCACGATTACGTCAAACACACCTTACGCGGTAGCGTACGACCGGCCTAGGATATTACTGTGCAGGTTTGGGTATAGGCTGTGCTGGTGCTGGTGCTGGTGCTGGTGCTGGTGCTGGTGGTGGTGCTGCTGCTGCTGCCTGGGAGTCTTTGCTGTCCTGAATCGTTTTCTTGATTTCTGCGACCTGAGCCTCTACTTTTTTAGCCGCATTTTCAGGTTCTATCTCAGCTTCAGTCGCGCAACGATTCGATGTATTAATAGATGCCCATACAATCTGCCGCCGCACCTGCACTGTGGGGTCCTTGTCGCTGAGTAACGCCTTTACCTCCACGTTATAATCCGCCAGGATTTTGCTAACGATTCGTGCTCGATTTGAGCGGGCGGATGCGTTGTCGCTCAAATCGGCCTGAATGCCATTGGTTGCGCCCGATAAACCTGACCAAGCCTTTGCTGCCGATCCACCTGCGGTAATACCAAAGACGCTTCCCGCCAGAACGCCAAGCACTTTGACAGCTAACCGGGTGCCCGAGTTGATGTTCCCGCCGTTCTCATAATAATTGCTGACCTGCCTGCAGTACGTGCCTGTCGCAAGCATCGCTGCGAACATGTCGTTGTCACTGCAGTAATTATTACGACAACCGTTGAGAGGAACTCTATTGTCATTTTTATCGTTATCGTCATCATCCTTTTGATCCCAAGGCCAGATAGGAGAAGGATTTACGATGATCTTTGTCGGCTGGTCAGCTGTACCACTTGCGCAACCGCTCAGAATGAAGCTAAGCCCGATAAGCCCGATAAGTGTGTTCATCGATTTTCCTTAATCTGGGTGCGCGATGTCATTTTGATACTAGCCGAGAAAAAGCGAAGCGCAACGGCGAGGAATATTTTTTTTTCCGTTCCGTTGTCAGGCCGTGCGATGGATGCGCCCCCTAGAAACGTGCTGCTTCTTCCAAATGAGCCAAAACCAAGTCGAGAATGGCCCTTTCAGCTTCAGGCTGCAGGTTGCCTTCAGCATCCATGGGCAAGTACGGCCGGCCCGGGATATCACCCCACAGCTGCGGAAAATCAGCTTGATCCCCACCGAACTGCATCATTGCCGCATAGGGCTTGTTGCTACCCACCAGCGCCGTGCTGTCTGTCGCTTGGATGGCGATCGAGGCAGCCAGCCCAGCAGCGCTGACTTGCAGGATTTTTCCAGGCCAGTGGCCGATTTCGGCTCGGCGTCCAGTGGTGACGTCGGAAAGCTCAGGCCACTGGGGGCGGCCCTCATGTTCGAAGTTTTCTTCGGTTTGGCTGGCTAGCTCGCCGGCCAGGCTGTGCATGAGTGGCGTTAGGTCGCCGATGGTCTGCTCCACTTTGCTTAGGGTCTGCTGCAGGTGTTGATGGTCTAGTTCGATGATGAACATGGGGTGCCTTCCATATTGGTTTGTGGTGGGCCAGGAAGTATTGGTTGGGCTGGGTTGGGGCTGCTGTGCAGCCCAGCGGGAGCAAGCTCCCTCGCCACGGGGGGCGCATTAATTCAGGCCGGTGCCGGGGGCGTGGTTGAAGCCTGGGTCCGTGCGGAATGTGATGCTGTGGCCTTGGGCGTTGGTGATTCGGATGCCTCCCACGGTTGCTGTTCTGATTTCCCCGGTGCGTTTGTCGGTGCCGGTCTCGACGGTTTCGGTGAAGGTCTTCCCCTGGCTGGAGACTACGGTGAGCCCGCGGCGTTTGACGGCGGCTTCGCTCAGCGCGATGACGCGGCAGCGGCAGTTAAATCCGTTGGGCGGGAAGATGGTTGACCAGATGGGGTCGTCGTGGCGGAAGACTTGGCCGTGCATGGCGCGGTGGCTGCTGCGGGTTTTGCCGTCGAGGACGGCGATGTACATCCAGTACGGGTGGGTCTCGGTGGTTTGTTCCATGGCGGCTTTGCGGCCAGCCATGTAGGCGCTTTGCAGGTTGGTCTGGTAGATGGTTTTGAGCCGACGCGGGCTACCCAGCTGGACGGTTTCGGCGGTGCCTTGGCTGTCTACGATGACTTGCCGGCCCCACCAGCCTTGGGCTTGTAGGACGGGTTTGAGGTTGGCGGTGAACTGCTGGAGGGTTTGGCCCTGTTGGAGCGCGGTTTCGAGGGCGGCGCGGATGTCGGTGAGCAGGTCCAGGCGCATGGCTTTAGCGACAGTGAACGCGTGGTCGTGGGCCTGGTCGAGGATGTCTTGCCAATGCCAGGTGATGGTGTAGCCCTTGGCTTTCAGGTAGGCGATGGCGTTGGCGGGTTCGAGGCCGAAGATGATCTTTAGGTCCGCAGGGTCGAGCTGCTTTGCGGGGCTGGCCATGTCAGTCTTCCCGGTCTGCGGATGCGCTTAGGCGGCCCCAGGTGTCGGCCATGAACATGAGGTTGGCGAGGTTTTCAGTGAGTTGGTTTAAGGGCTCGGATGGCAGGCTGTCGATGGCTTGATCAAGGGCGGCTTGATCCGGCGCCCGGTGTTGTGTGGTTTCGGCGAATGCGGGTTTGTCCCCTTGGATCGGTGCTTGTTGTAGGTCACCGTTTTGCAGGTTGTAGGTGCGCTGCCAGTAGGCGTTGGTGAACCTTACGCCGGACTCGGTCAGGGCTTTGTCGCGCTGGGCGAGGGATTTGTCGATTTCTTCTTGTTGCCACAGCGCATAGTGCGGTGCGACGACGTGTGGGCCGAAGTTGAGGTCTACGACGTGGCGAATGCAGGCGTTGAGCGCGCTGGCGACAATAGCGGCGTCACCGTCGCGGATGTCTTGGGTGACTTCGGCACCGGCGGTGGCGCTGGCGTGGTTGGTGTCTTTTTCGGTGGTCTGGTTTTGCCCGAGCATGGCGACGTTGATTTCGCTGCGGCAGTATTCGAGCAGTTGGCGGTAGACGTCGGCGCTGCCGGCTTTGCCGGCGGCTTCGATGATTTGCACGCTGGCGTCGTCGGGGATGGCGGCGACGGCGTCTTGGACCATGGCTTCGAGGCTGTCGAGCAGCAGTTCGGTTTCGCCGTCGGTGGCGCCGCGTGGGTGTTGGCCGATGACCCAGGGGCTGCCGTACTTTTCGGTGAATTGAACCCAGAACTTGAGGCCGCCTTTCATGAAGGTGGCCGGCCAGAAGCACATGCTCAGGTCTGGGAAACCGTAGGGGTTGGCGTAGGTCGCGTCTTGGCGGGCCACGATGAAGCGCTGCGGGTCGCAGAGCTCGCCGTCTGGGCCGGCGTCTTTGGCGCGGAAGCGCAGCGCGTTGTCTTTGTCGTAGAAGAACCATTCAGCCGGCTTGCCGAGCAGGTCTTGCGGTACCCAGTGCCTGCCCAACGGCTGCCATAGCAGTTCGATGGGCTGGTAGCCGAACAAGGGGGCGTCGAGCATTTCGCGGATGATGCGGTCCAGGTCGAGGTCGGCGAGCCAATCGGTGACGAAGCGCTCAACGTTGCGGCTGGTTTGTTCACGTTGCAGGCCTCGCTCCAGGGACAGGACCGCAGCCTTGCGGCGGCGGATGTTGCCGCCGACCAAGGCTGAGCTGCGCAGGTCGCGGTAGATGGCGATGTCTTTACCCTGGGCTTTGAGGATAGGGTCGGGGTTGGGCAAGTGGCTGGTGAAGTCGCTGGCCTGTGCGCGGCCGCGGGTGGCTATGTGCTGTTTGAGCGAGGGCCCGCGCTTGGTCTCTGCAAAGCTCATGAATTCGGTGGGGCTGACCCATACACCGGTTGTGTTCATGCGTACCCCTGAGTGAGGCGTTGGCCCTGGCGTGGGCGGCGTGATTTGACGGTGACCGGGCCACTGGCGACCTCCAGCGTGGCGAAGTTGGCCAGCACGCCGGCGCCGGCAAAGTCGCCGTGACGGTAGAGGTCGGGGTCTTTGAGGTCTTGTTTGCGGGCTTTGACGATCATGGGGATGCCGTCGACGGTTTCGATGGCACGAATGTCTTGGTGCAGGGAGTCGTCTTTGGGCAGCGTGAGGGTCGCGTCTTCGAACAGTTGAACGAATTTGGGCATCCAGGCGCCGTACCAGGCGCGGGTGATTTTGACTTGTTGGATGCGGTTGTGGCCGAACGCGTCGGCGGTGTCTTCGGCGAGTGTTTCGCCGCTGCCGGTGGCGTCCAGGGCCGCGCCGACGAAACGCGGCAGCCGGCGCAGGATGTAGAACAGGATTTGCTGTTGTTGCCGGGTGGGCACTTTGTGCATTTCCACCACAAACGGGACGTCGCGATGCCGTGCTTGGTCAACGGACATCGGGCAGATGATGGAGAAGTCGCGGTGCCGGGCGTAGTCCATGCCGAGGAAGTGGCGGTGCTCGGGGTTGAGCGGTTGCAGTAGCGGCGCCAGGTAGCGCTCGATCCAGTCGTCGACGTAGGCCTCGCGCCGGTAGACCGGCTGTTGGGTGAAGTCGTCGTCCAGGGCCAGGCGTAGGACGCTGCGACCGGGGCGCATGGCTTCTTCGATCCAGACGCCGGGGATGCAGACGCCGTTGCCGTCGCGGGGGATGGCGTCGAGTTCTTCGCGCATCTGTGCTTTGCGCGGGCCGTAGGCGTTGCGGATTTGTTTGTACCAGGCTTCTTTGTCTTGGGCCGTGGCGAGCTTGCCGGCCATGAAGCAGACCCGTTCAAACAGGCCGTTGGCGACGGCGTCGTCGAAGGTAGCGCGAAAGACCTGGGCGCTGCTGCCGTAGCGCTGGTCGCGGATGTCGCTGACCATTTGGTTGAAGGCGTTGGCTTTGCCGTTGTGGGTGCTGATGATGACGATGCGACCGCCCCAGATGAGCAGCGCGGTGGCGGCGTCGAGCACGGCCGAGACGTCACGGTGAAAGGCGGCCTCGTCGATGATGACTTTGCCCTGCAGGCCGCGTACGCCGGCCGGGTTGCTGGAGAGCGCAACGATTTTGAAGCCTGAAGCGTAGCGAATGCGGTAGGCGTTGATGTGGCGGGTGTTGCCGGTGTTGTCTTGGTCTTGGAAGAGGAATTCTTCTATTTGGCTGACGCCGGAGGCCTGCGCTTCGGCGATGACGCGGCTGAATTTGGCGCAGTAACCGATGAATTCCAGGCCCTTTTCTTTGGTGTCTCCGATGTAGAAGCAGTCCATGCCGCCGGCCACTTTTTGCGAGGCGGCGGTGATGACGCTGTCCAGTGCTTCGGCGAAGGTGATGCCGGTGCGGCGGCCTTTTTCACAGAGCTTGATGTGGGCGTCGATGGCCAGCCATTGGGATTGGTGGACCATGAGAATGCCTTCGGCCAGCGGGTTGTAGCCCTCGGGGATCTGACGGACGCTGGGCGGCAACTCGTCCCATTCGATGACGCGCAGTGTGCTGGAGGACGGCTTCATGGTTTGACGCCGAGGAACTTCTGGCGCCAGAACAGGGCTTGGTCTTCGGTCATGCCCTGGGCTTTGACGGCGTTGTCGAGTTCGGCGGCTTGCTCTTGGAGCAGGCGTTCGCGTGTGGCTTTTTCGATGGCTTGACGCTCTTTGACGCTGAGGGTGCGGGCTTCCATGGTGGCTTTGGCGGCGCGGGCCAGCGCGGAGACTTCTGCGACGGTGACGTCGTCTTTTTCGTGGGCGCCCATGGCGGCTTGGTAGGTCAGGGTCGAGATGGCTTCGACGAGTAAGGCGCCGGTTTTGTCGGTGGCGTCTTCGCCGAAGGCGCCGACAAAGGCTTCGGCCATTTCGCGCTGCTGGCGGGCTTTGTCGATGAGTTCGTCGAAGCCGACTTTGAAGCGGCCCAGGGCGCTGCGGCTGGGGGGCTTTTCGTTGGGGAAGCGCCGGTGGATGTCGGCGAGCATGTCGTCGAGGGTCAGACGGTCCTCGCGCAAGAGCTTTTGTATGTAGGCCTTGACGATGGGCGGCAGGCGGTTGATGGAGGATTTGCCAACCATGGTCAGGCTCCCGGGCGTTTGATGCCGGGCACGCGGGCGCGGCCGGCGGCGATGTCTTGGCCGCGTTCGGTGAGGGTGGCGACCAGTACCGGGCCGATGTCGGCCAGGGTGACGGCGCCCTGTTCGGTGAGCCAGTGCAGTTCGGTTTTGACTTGGTCGCGGCTGGCGGTGTGGCCGAAGTTGTCGAGGGCGGTGTTGAGGACGGAGCTGTTGGCGCGGTAGCCAGGCATTTCAACCAGGAGCCGCAGGATGACCAGGCGCATGTCGTGGCGCAGGTAGTCGGCGTAGGGGGTCATGTTTTTTCTCGCAGCAGGTAGTCGTTGATGCGGTCCAGCGACCGGGCCAAGGGGCTGAGGGCGTCTTTGACGCCGGAGAGTTCGGCACGGATGGCTTTCATGTCGCCCAGGAGGTCGGTGATGGCCGACGGGTCTGGCAGGTGCCGGACGTGTTCTTCGAGCGCGACGATGCGGGTGCGCAGTTCGAGCAGTTCTTGGGTGCTGGCGGTTTGGCGTTTGGTTATCCAGGTATAGAGGGCGAGTACGGTGAGGACCAGCCACTGGACGGTTTGGAAGCCGAAGTTGAGTTCGTTCAGGTTCATTCAACGCTCCGGGTCTGGGCCTTGTTTGATCAGGCGTGCGACGAACAGGAGGACGGCCAGTGCGCTGTTGAGGGTGGCGTAGGCGTTGGGTGACAGCTGGGGTTGCCAGAGCGGCAATAGTTCCAGTTGGGCGAACGCTACCAGGACGATGACCAAGGTGATTTGGAGGCTGTAGAGCTTGTAGCTGTGGCGCCAGTCGGTGATCAGTCTCATGCTGTCGGCCCTTTGAACTGGCCGTGGGCAATACCGCGCTCAATGCCTGCCAGTAATAGGCCGTCGGCGATGATGGTGTCGCCGTACCAGCGGCCGCCTGGTAAGGGACCCGCGCCGTTTTCGTGGCGGATGATGACGGTGACCAGGGCGCGCATGATTTCGAAGTCGTAGACGTCGACGCTGGCTACGTCGGGGTCCAGGCCCAGGGCGCGCGCGACGCTGATGACGTAGGCGTCGGTGTTGTTTTCTGAGGGGGGCGCCCAGCGTTCGATGATTTCGCGCACGGTGTCGATGGGGCTGCCGTCGGCGGCGCGGCGTTTGTCTTGGTAGGTGATGAGAACGCGGGCGATGGCGCGGATGCCCCAGCGTGGGTTGATGAATTGGGTGAATTGGCTATCGGTCTGGAACGGGGCTGCGCCTTGCCAGCGGATGCCTTGGGCGTGGCGGATGTTGCCGGGGTTGTAGTTGCGGATGCCGCGGGGGTGTTGGGGTCGCATGGGGTTGCCTCCAGTCGTGGCGCCTTGGGGGTTGGGGCGCTGGATGTGCTCACGCTGTTATGGTGGGCGGCGTGGGCTGGAGGGGCTTTTAATCGGGTTTAAGGAGATGGTTAGCCGAGCAGACAACAAGAGATTCTGTTGAGGTAAGCTGCGCAAACCAGCACCCGAGTACGTAGCCATGGCACAACAGCCGCCTAGGTCTATCCGCTAGCTCCGACATTACGAGGTCAAAAAAAATGGAAGCTGACAACTCGATGGTTGGGTCGGTCGATGAAGAGATGCGCGAGATTATGCGTCTACTGGAGGGCGCTGAAAGTACTCGTGAGTTGCCACGACTCCTGTTGGGCGTCGGTAAGGAGGATCTCGCCCTGATCGGCGATCTTATCCAGATGTACTGCATGGCAGACGCATTGTGCCGTGGGCTCATCGCTATGCTTCAAGAGCATCGGCTTGGTACTACAAGTGATTCGGCATACTCACTGAACGATACCGACGTCTTGCTCCACACAAAAAAAGAAGCTCGTGAGACCGCCCTGAATATCGACAAGGCCGGCATCATCTCCGCGGTGGAGACGTTTGAGATGCACAGAATGTTCCGACACACATTCTCGCACTGGGTCGTTAAACGGTACTCGGATGGGAAGCATCTAGTGGCTCTCTCGAGAAGCGCGCCAGACGCAAAAAAACGCGATGGTATTGCGCTGGAAGGTGGCAACGCTAAGCTGATGGTTTTCCGGATTGATCTGCTGATGACGGAGCTGGCTAAAATCAAGGGCCATTGCAAGTTCTTATCGCAACTCCACGCATATCTGGAAGCCGCTCCCGCAAATTATGAGTGAGACAAAACAGGTAGGGCTGCGCCCTCACATGTGGGATGCCAGGGCAAATCATGCCCCCCAAAGGGCGCTGTCCTATCGGCAAGGGTAGGCATCCGATAGCGCACTGGCGACAGCCACGTTTTGATTCATCTGGCGCAACTGCTCATCGTCTTCCAGGCGCAGCATCACCAACTTAATCAACTCGCTGTTAATAATACCCTTGGGAACGCACACGAATGGTTTCATCAATTGAGCCTGTTGCAAAGCGGATATCGTGCTCTTCGCGCTAAGTATGGTACCAACGCAGTAGCCGGCCTGGAACGGGTCTCTTCGGGATGCATCCGAACTGCTCCACTCGTGGCATGCGCGAAGTAGTTCATTGCCATCGTACTTGAGCGTCTGCTGTGCGGGCTCTTGGAGGGCTAGAGCAGAGGTAGACAGGGTTCCCATAAGAAGGAACGTGAATAGCTGTTTCGACATATCGATGCTCATTGTTCTGGTTGGATTCGTTTTTTGCTATTTTTTTCTGGGCCTTAGTTTTCTTTCGAAAAATTCTCACAAGCATTGCCAAGCTCATCTGAGCTTAATGAGTTCGCCTTCGACTCTATCTTGGCGAATACACGAGCGTAGGCTTGCGAAGCCCGCAGTTTTTTGAGGGTGTCTGCGTCCGCATCCTGTAGGAGGTGGGCGGCCACCGCAGAGTATCGCTCCCGCATACCAGGATTCACCGAAGAGCACTTGGCTTCGAAAAAATCATAGGGTGCAATAAGGGAAGCCGATGCTTCGTCGACGCATCCATCACCTGTGCATGGTGACGTTGCGCTGGCTAATGTGGCCCAAAGCATCGGTAAGTAAGCCAAAGTTTTCAAAGTGTTTTGCATCGGCCGATCTTGATTAGGGTTGAAAATTGCAATTCGCACCTGCCACTTAGGCTTGGCGTGGCGATTATTGAAGTCGAGGTCATCCTCCGGCAGTCAAGTAAGCGTAGCCATCTATTTGCCATTATTCCATCAACAGGCAGCTTTTGGCGATTTCTGCTTGTCGCCACCTGCATCGACGCGTTGCTCTCAGCAGGTCATCGCTGATAAGTGCGCTGACCAATCGGCCGTGTTTTGTCGATGGTTGACGTAGCGGTGTCGGCTGAGGGGGCCGCGCTTTGCAGGCAGTCAGCTCGGTTGAGTGTGTACTCATCCAAGTGGCTTTGGATCGCGCCGGGAATCGTCTCAGTACCTCCTTGGTGAACGGCAGTCACTTGGGCCTGCCACCAGCTGTTGGCAAAGACAGCCGCCGAGCTGCACCGACCCAAGGGTTGAAATACGGAGCGGCCAAATTGCGCGTAGCCCTCTTCAAGCAATGATTTGAATAGTTGGCTGTGGGCGGCCAGTTCAGGCAGCTGGTTGGCCTTCAATATGTACATACCTTCGGCCATTGCGCTATCCAGTTGCGATAGGAAGCGGGTTGCACTGCTCAAGGCCTGTGCACTGGCGCGGTTGTGTTGGGCTGCGGAGGGAAGCGCTTCAGATTCGCTGCCTAATGAGGGCGCGCCCGGTTCGGGTTTGTTCGGCAGGAATGCGTAAGCCATGAGGCTTGCGATGATTAACCAGCCGACGATCAGTGCAATTTTTTCGGCGGTTGGCCGATCATTCCAAGGCGTGCTGCGTTTTTTCTCGGTCATTGAAACCTCCTTTTAAAGTGTCGTTGGTCGTCCCTGACCGTTAAAAGCTGGCAACTACAGTGCTGTCCACCAGCGTTCTATTTGTGTGTCCTCATAATCATGAGTGTGAGGAAACCAAGGACGCCTGTCAGGCCTAGGGCCAAGGCTTTTGGCGTTTCGGGCAGGAATTCCATGACGATAACGCTTAGCGCGGTAATGCCCGCGCAGCAGACTGCAATTTTTAGCACCTTGAGATTGTGGCGCTCTTGGCGTGCCCGTTCTTTTTCCTGCTCAGCAACTTTGTCGTGGCGGTGCAGGTTGTAGTCGCAGTGCATGCACAGTTGCGTGTAGCGCCAGGTGCAGTGGTGACATTGCGGACACTTTCGTGCGCGGTCACTGCCTTCTGGCGGGGGCGCTTTGGCGGTCTTTATGTCAAAGATTTGATGGCCGAGGTTGATGTGCCCCCGGTTGCCCTTGATCTTGATGGTGAGTTCGCGATTTTTTCCATCCCTGGGGAGATTTTCGATTTCCTCAGAAAGCCTGGCTGACAGATTGTTAACCAGGGCCTCGTCCTCTCTTCGCATAGAACTCCTTTGCTATTTAGCGATTCACTACCAACTTCAATATTCGCTCAACGCGTGGTTGATCAAACCCTTGATCTTCACCCAGCGCGTTGTAGATCTCGGCGGCCACTTCGGCCAATTTTTTGGCCGGCCAGCGCCGACCGGCTTGTTTGGCGGCGGCCTCTAGCATTTCGATGATTCGGCAGAGCTTTTCACCATCGATGGGCGTCCAGGCCGTGGCCGGCGGCGTGGCGGCGATTTTTTGCCCTGTGATGATGAAGTACATGTCTACGCCCGCTTTGGTGATGGCGGTCATGTAGTTGGCATCAGGCACGCGTTCGCCTGCTTCGTAGAGCATCTGCGTTTTTTTCGTCACGCCGGCCAGTGCTGCGAAGTCGGTCTGGTTGAGGCCAAGTCGCGTTCGTTCGGCGCGCAGCCGCTCACAAAAAGAAACCATTCGGTTGCCAAAAAGCCTTTTCATGGGAACCAATTGGTTCCATCATCATTTCACACCGTCCGACCACGAACGGCAATTTAGTCGGCACCCAAGTGGCGCCATTAGCCCCCCGGAGTGAACCCATGGAGCTACGTACAGCAGATCAGGCCCGAGCTGAGCTTAAGGCCAAAGGTATCTCGATTACCCAATGGGCAATCGCGAATCGTTTCTCACCCAACCTGGTGTTCGAGGTGTTGGGTGGGCGCAAAAAATGTGTACGGGGTCAGGCCCATCAGATCGCGATCAAATTAGGTCTTAAGGCCGGAGAAATTTGTACTGATCCGGCGGCGGCCCTTGAGCTCAACCGTTTTGTGGCGTGAGGCTCGTGATGAAAAATCATATCGGTAATTTGGAATCTACCGCTTTAAAACCTAGGCCGCGTGGGTACGCAGGGCAAAAAAAGAAACTTCCTACAAAAAAGCCACCAATTCACACCTTTTTTGTTGTTTTCAACACCTACCGGGCCCCACGACGAGTCGGGACCAAGGGGGTTGAGGTCGTCAATTTACCTGAATTGTTTATGCCGGAGGCGAGGTTATGAATCGTTCGGTGTCGGCGGCCGCACGTGTTTTGCGTGCGCTGAAGGCGTTGAAGGGCCACACGGTGACGGGGTTGAGTAATGCGGAGTTGGCCCATCTGACGCAGGACAGTCCCAGCAATATCACGCGAGCGATGCAAACACTGATTGAGGAAGGTTTAGCGGTGAAGCTGGATAACGGCCGCTTTGCCCACTCGGTGGGGGTGTTGCAGATCGCGCAGGCGCATGCCGAGCACATGGCTCGTTTGACGGGCCGCATGCAGGAAATCAATCAGCGTATTGCCGCTGGGTCGATTGTTTAAGGAGGGTTGTATGGCACGGAGCAAGAGCATACCCGCGGAGGCACTGGCGTTGCCTGTGTTGGATGGGGTGATGTTGACGGCTGATCAGAATGCGATGGCTGCGCTGCAGGCCTCGCACAGCGAAGAGTGCGACACGGTGAATCAGTTGCTGGGCCAGGCGCAAATGGCCGGGGTATTTGAGGCGTTTTCCCGCACGGTGCGGACGTCGAAGTTGGCGTTTGTGAAGGAGAACAAGCTGTATCGAGGCTTGGCCGGGCGCAAAAGCCCGCACGGTGCGGGGACGTTGAGCGGTACGTGGGATGAGTTTTGTGGGTTGCTGGGACGTTCGGTTGATCAGGTGGATCGGGATGTTGCGAACCTGCGGGCCTTCGGTGAGGAGGCGCTGGATTCGATGTCGCGGATGGGGATTGGTTATCGCGAGTTGCGCCAGTATCGGCGATTGCCGCAGGACCAGCAGGCGGCGCTGGTTGAGGTGGCGAAAGCTGGCGATAAGGAGGCGTTTGTTGATCTGGCTGAGGAGATGATTGCTAAGCACACCAAGGAGAAAGAGACGCTGGGCCGGCGACTTGATGAGGCGAAGGCCGATTATGCCGCGCAAAGCGAGGTGATGGCGAAGAAGACTGGTGAGTTGGATAAGGCTCGGCGGGAGTTGGAGCTGACTCGCAAGCGGATTCAGGCGATGCCTGCCGATGAAGCGGCGAAGGCTTTGCGTGCGGAAGTATCGGCGATCGCTTATGAGGCCGAGGCCAATGTGTTGGGACCGCTGCGCGAGGGGTTTGCGAAGTTAGAGGCGTTAGGTGTCGGTGGTGAGGATCACCGTGTCTTTAAAGCCGGTTTGATTCGGCAATTGGAGATCACGCTGGGGACAGTTCGCAGTGAGTTCAATTTGCTTGATCAGGCGGATGGCGCGGCCTGGATGACGACTGCGGAGGCCTGATTGATGAATCCGGTACACATTGAGCAGTTGATGCAGGTCGCACGGCGGGCTGATGCGGCTATGCACGGTGAGCGTACGGCTATTTACGAAGCTGGGGCGCTGGCGTTAGGGGTGTCGATTTCTACTCTGCAACGCCAGTTGAAGGCGGTGCGTTTGGCGAAGCCGCGTAAGCGGCGCAGTGATGCGGGTTGCAGTGCGTTGCCGCTTGAGGAAGCGCGGTTGATTTCGGCGGTGTTGTTGGAGTCCATCCGGGCGAACAATAAGCAGTTGTCGACGATTGAGCGAGCCGTCGAGCGCTTGCGCAGCAATAACTTGGTGATGGCTGGCCGGTTGGATGAGGCTACGGGGGAGTTTCGACCGTTGAGTCGCAGTGCGATTAGTCGGGCGTTGCGCGCTTATAAGTTGCATCCCGAACAACTTTTGCAGGACGCGCCGGCGGTGTCGTTGGCGAGTCAGCATCCCAATCATGTTTGGCAGATTGATGCTTCGATCTCGACGCAATTTTATCTGGCCGATGATGGCGCTCGGGTGATGAATAAGGCCGAGTTTTACGACGGCAAGCCTGCGAACCTGAAGAAGATCGAACGCCAGCGGCTGTGGCGGTATGTGATTACCGATCATACGAGCGGCACGCTGTATGTGGAGTATGTGTTGGGGGCTGAGTCGGCTGAGAATCTGTGCAGCGTGTTGATTAATGCGATGCAGAAGCGCAGTGAGTCGGACCCTTTTCATGGGGTGCCTTGGGTGTTGATGACGGACCCTGGGGCGGCGATGACGAGTGGTATTTTTCGCAATCTTTGCCGTGTTCTGTCGGTTGATTTGATGATTCACAGGCCCGGTAATGCGCGGGCCAAGGGTCAGGTTGAGCAGGCCCACAATATTGTCGAGCGTGAGTTTGAGAGCGCGCTGAAGTTTCAGGCTGCCACGAGTCTGGAGCAGATCAATGCCTGGGCCGGTCAGTGGATGCGGTATTTCAATGGGACGTCGATTCATACCCGCACGCGGCGTACCCGGTATGGCGTTTGGCAGTTGATTAGGCCGGAGCAGTTGCGCCTGGCGCCCAGTGTTGAGGTGTGCCGGGAGCTGGCGGTGAGTACGCCGGAGAACCGCAAGGTGAGCAATTTGCTGAGGGTTTCGTTTCGGGGCTCGCAGTTTGATGTGAGTTCAGTGCCGGATGTGATGGTGGGTGATCAGTTGCTGATCACTCGCAATTGCTGGCGCGATAAGGACTCGGCGATTGCGGTGCTGGTGGGCGATGACGGGCGTGAGTGCTATCACGTGATTGAGCGCGTCGGGGTGGATGCGTTTGGGTTTGCCGAGTCGGCTGCGATGCTCGGTGAGCGGTATAAGCGCCACGCTGAGACGCCGGCCCAGGTGTCGCGCAAGGTGTTGGAGCAGATTGCGACGGGCACGAGCAATCAGGCCGATGCGCAGGCCGCCCGCAAATCGAAGGCCGTGCCGTTTGGTGGGCTGATCGATCCGCATAAACATGTCAATGACACCGTGTTGCCGGCTTATCTGCCGCGGCGTGGTACGCACCTGGATTTTAATGCTCCCACTGTTGAGATTGCCCCGCTGAGTCATGTTGAGGCGGCGAAGCTTCTGCGCCCGCGTTTGGGCAATCTGTGGTCGGCTCAGACGTTTGGTTGGTTGCTGACGCGGTTTCCGGAGGGGGTTCCCCAAGAACAGATTGAGGCGGTTGAGGCTGAGTTGAAACGGCCCGCTGAGGTCATGCGCCATTCGATTGGAGTTGAGTGATGTTGAAACTGAAAAGGATTTTGCAGGATGTGGGGCGGCCTCAGGCGGCGTTGGCCCAGTCGCTGAGCTTGAGTAGCGCAACGATTGCGCAGTTGGTGAACCACAACCTTTGGCCTCGCCGTCTTGATGGTGAGGTTTTGCGGGGGCGCATTCGGGGGTTCTTGGCGGAGTCCGGCGTCAATGATGCCGCTATTGCTAATGCTTTTGATGAAGTGGATCGGCCGTACGCGAATACGGCAGGTTCGGCCCTTGTGCGGGGGCCGTCCGGGGAGGAGGAATCGATGTTATTGCCCAAACAAGTACTGCAACCAGCCACTCGCAAGGCGTTTGGTTTGTTTCGTGATCCGTTTGATGAGTTGCAGTGTGCGCAGGATATGTGGGTGAGCCCGGAGATTCGTTATGTGCGTGAGGCGATGTATCAGACGGCCCGGCACGGTGGGTTTCTGGCGGTTGAGGGGGAATCGGGGGCCGGCAAAAGTACGCTTCGCCGGGATCTGGTGAACCGCATTGCCGAGAACAACGATCCCGTGATGATCATTGAACCATATGTGTTGGCTTCCGAGGATAACGACGCTAAGGGCAAGTCATTGAAGAGCACGCATATCGCCGAGTCGATGATGGCGGCTGTTGCACCGCTATCGAAGCCCAAAAGTAGTCCTGAGGCGCGTTTCGCTCAGGTCCATAAGGCGTTGAAGGAATCGCATGCGGCTGGGTATCGCCATTGCCTGGTTCTTGAGGAGGCGCACAGTTTGCCGGTGCCGACGTTGAAGCACCTTAAGCGCATCCTGGAGTTGGAGATCGGGTTCACTAAGTTGGTGAGCATCATCATGATCGGCCAGCCCGAGCTGGGGGTAAAATTGAGTGAGCGCAACGCGGATGTGCGTGAGGTGGTGCAGCGCTGTGAGCGGGTCAAGCTGATGCCGGTTGGGCATTCGCGTTTGGGGGAGTTTTTGACGTTCCGCTTTGATCGGGTGGGCAAGGTGCTGGGGGACGTTATTGATAAGAGTGCCATTGAGGCGATTGCGGCGCGGTTGTCTCAGCCGACTCGCTATGGGGGGCGTGATGGGACTGTTTCGCTGCTTTATCCATTGGCGATTGGCAATTTGGTGATTGCGGCGATGAACTTGGCTGCTCAGTTGGGGGTGCCTAAGGTGACCGCCGATGTTGTTAAGGGGGTTTGAGATGGATTCTCTGGATTTGGTGAGGGATGCAGCGCCGATCAAGCCGTTGAGTATTTTGACGGAGGCGTTTCCGGCGCAACTGGCCGCCTTCAATGAGTTGACTCGTGACATCCGTGAAGCTGGGGTTTCGATCATGCTTTTGGTGTTCTTGGACAATAGGATCTTTATCGAGCAGGACAGTCTTGGGCTGTTCATGCGCCGATTTGGATCTCAATTGCGGGGGATTCGCTATTCGCCTGCGGGACCTCTGACCTGTAACACCGTGACCGTTCGGGGCGTCGATGTGGCTTGGTTCACGCCAGTGAAGGAGCAGGAGCAATGAATCTGGCCCTTGATGCTGCGGTGACTGCTATATGAGTGACTTCCGAAGCAAGGGGCCGGAACTGCTGGTGGATCTGACCGAACACGTTGCGGCTGCGCTTGGCGAGTTGGTGTCGATGGATGATGAGGCCGCTCGCCATGTGGCCAATGAGGTCGCCGATCGGATGGCGGCGCATTGGGGTGGGCAGAATGTCTATTTCCCCATGGGGCTGGCGGGCAAGCTGAGCCGACGGGATCGGCAGATCTACGAGGAGTTCAACGGCACCAATCAAAGCGACCTGGCGCGCAAGTGGGGGGTGTCGCTTCAGTGGATCTATAAGATCGTTAAGGCGGTTCGAAAGGATGAAATTGCGCGCCGCCAGGTCGATATGTTCGCCCCGCCAGTCGATGACTGAGCGGGGCGTTTTCATTGCACTGGTTGCAACGGTATTGCATAGGCTGTCCCAGTTTGTGCCAGCCTAGCCCGGAATAGCCCGGATTTATCTCGCTTATGCGGTAGGATTTATCTCAACCCTGAACACGCAGGGCGAAGACTTAATTTTCAGGTCCGTGTGGGTCTGTCTGGACCCATGGCGGGGCATACGCTGTAGCGCTGACTGAACACCTTTGTGGCGAGGGAGCTCGCTCCCGCTGGCCTGCGAAGCAGGCCCAAGGCATTGGCGACCGCTTCGCGCTGGAACGCCAGCCCGGCCGAGCGGGAGCAAGCTCCCTCGCCACAATCGGTTCGGTCAATTCAATTTGTCGGTTCAGCCACCGGCGCCTTGGCCCGCTCAACCTTGCGATAGGTCAGCAACACGATGCCTGTCACCACAATCGCGCCGCCCAGGATCTGGCCCGGGTTGAGCATCTGGTCCAGCACCAGCCAACCGATCAGCAGCGTCGCCAGCGGTTCGATGTTCATCACCGGGGCGTTGCGCGGCATGTCCAGCCGGGGTACGGAAATGAACAGCACGATGAACCCGGTGCCATAGAGCACCACCAAGGTTGCCAGGGCAAACCAGCCGGTGCTGCTGGCTGGCAGGTCGAAGCCGCCGGGCAGGGCACCGGTCAGGCCGGCGAGGTTGACGCTGCTGAACACGATGAAAATCGTCAGCAGGCTGCGGACTGAGCCGCGCACCTGGGACAACTTGTGATCAGTGATCCACAGCGCACAGGCGAACACACACGCGGCGCAGAAGGCCAGGCCCACCCCGAGCAGCCATTGCGGACCAACGTCCTGCCCGGACGACAACCGCGCCGGCACTTCCAGCACGAACACCAGCCCCACCAGGATCATACCCATCAACGCGGCGGTGCGCGCCGTCGGGCGGGGGCCACCCAACGCCCAGGTCAGCAAGGCCAGCAGGATCGGAAACACGTTGCCCACCAACAAGGCCAACGCCACCGGCACCCGCGCCACAGCGGAGTACAGGCACAGGCTCTGGGCGCCGATCAACAGCCCCAGGGTCAATTGCCAACGCCACGCACCGGGCGACAAGCGCAGACTCTGCCGTTGCCAGAGCACCATCGCCGCCAGCACCAGCAGCGTCCCGCCCGAACGCAAAAGGATCGCCAGCAACACCCCGGCACCGTCATCGAACGCGGCCCGGGCGGCGACGTGGTTGCCGGCGAAGGCGCAGCCCATGCACAGCAGGACCAGTACGGCGAGGTGGCGGGGTAACGGTGTGGGGATAGCAGGTGTGGCGGTGGAGCGGGTCATGGCAGATGTCTCGAAGGCGACCGCCAAGGCAAAAGGCCCCGGATCGGTTATTTTAAGTTATAGGTTGTCGTACAACTCTAAGGTTTTTATCTCATGGGGTGCAAGGGACAAGATCGGCGGGCCTGTGCGCTCGGTTGCATGGGGGCGGTCGCGATAGCGGTGGTTCAGTCACATGGATGCTGGGCTTGCTGGCCTCTTCGCGAGCAAGCTCGCTCCCACAGGGGGGACTGGGTGGGCATGAGTTTTGTGTCTGTTGAAAATCCAGTGTGGGAGCGAGCTTGCTCGGGATAGCGGTGGTTCAGTCAATGAAGATGTTGGATGTACCGGCCTCTTCGCGAGCAAGCTCGCTCCCAAAGGGGGACTGGGTGGGCATGAGTTTTGTGTCTGTTGAAAATCCAGTGTGGGAGCGAGCTTGCTCGCGATAGCGGTGGTTCAGTCAATGAAGGTGTTGGATGTGCTGGCCTCTTCGCGAGCAAGCCCGCTCCCATAACGGCTTGGTGAACAGCATTACGCACATTGCCCAGCGCTTTGCTGTACAACCATCAGGCCGCTGTGTCGTCTACAGCATTGCCTTCTTGCGGGAAAACTCATGCGCCTGGCCGATTTCATCCTCGACAACATCGAGCCGATTCTTCAGGCGTGGGAAGACTTCGCCAAAACCATCACCCCCGCGTCCATTGGCATGGATTCCGTGGCCCTGCGCGACCATGCCGAGCAGATGCTGCGCACCATCGCCGCTGACCTGCGCACTTCCCAAACGCGCAAGGAGGCGATTGCCAAGTCCCACGGGGAAGCGCCGGCGACCGAGGCCGAAACCGCCGCCGAAACCCATGCGGTCATCCGCCAGTCTTCGGGTTTTACCGTGGAGCAAATGGTTTCCGAATACCGGGCCCTGCGCACCAGCGTGCTCATGCTCTGGATGCCGCACATGCAACTGGATCACAAGCAGGTCATGGACGATCTGATTCGATTCAACGAGGCCGTGGACCAGGCCTTGGCCGAGTCCGTGGTCAGTTATTCGGCAGCGGTGGATGCGTCGCGCAACATCTTCCTGGGGATTCTTGGGCATGACCTGCGCAGCCCCTTGGGCGCGATCCTGCTGAGTTCCGAAGTGCTGCTACGGGCCGGGGACCTGCCCGCCAAAGCCACCAAGATCACGTCGCGCATCTACACCAGCGTCAAGCGGGCCAACAAGATCGTCGGCGATCTGCTGGATTTCACCCGTACCCAACTCGGCTCGGGCATTCCGGTGCAGCGTTTCAACGGTGATCTGGTGGCCGCTTGCGAAGGCATGGTGGAGGAGGCGCGGGCCTATCATCCGGAAAGCGAAATCCTCTTTGAAACGACCGGTGCCCTGGAGGGGCTGTTCGATCCGGCCCGTATGGAGCAGGTGTTCGCCAACCTGATCGGCAACGCTGTCCAGCATGGCACCGAAGGCACGCCGATTACCGTTTCGTTGAGCGTTGAACGGGATATGGCAGTGATCGCGATCAACAACCAGGGCAAGCCTATCGAGAAAGAGGCCATCGCCAGCATCTTCAATCCGATGGTCCGAAATCTGCGCAGCGGTGAAGCGCAATATGGTTCCACGGCCGGGCTCGGGCTGGGCCTGCACATCGCCTCGGCAATCGTATCGGCCCATCAGGGCACCATCGAGGTGCATTCGAAGGCACGAGTCGGCACGACCTTCACCGTGCGCATACCGCTGCACCCGGACTGAGAGTTGTCCAGGTGAGCCGCTTCATCTACTTGTACGATGTCTTATCACGGAGTAAAACTGTCGTCCCGTCCAATAATAATTAACGGAGACGCACGATGGATGCTTCGCAATCTGCAACCGCCGCCGATCAAGGCCGCCGGGTCTTCCTGAAAAAATCCCTGGTGGTCTCGGCCGCCGCCGCAACCCTCGGCAACCTGCCGGGGCTCGCCCAGGCCGAGCCCTTGAGCCAGCGTTACCCGGACCCGCTGATCAACATCCTTGATCCCAGCTTCATGGACTTGCGCATCTTCAACGCCAGCGTGGAGAAGCTCGCCAGCGGCCTGCGTTGGGCGGAAGGGCCGGTGTGGGTCGGTGACGGGCGTTACTTGCTGGTCAGTGACATCCCCAACAACCGCATCGTGCGCTGGGATGAAGTCACCGGTGGCCTGTCGGTGTACCGGGAAAACTCCAATTTCTCCAACGGCATGTGCCGAGATCGCCAGGGGCGACTGCTGGTGTGCGAAGGCTCCACCACCGCCAGCGAAGGCCGGCGTATCACTCGCACCGAACACAACGGCACCCTCACCGTGCTGGCGGACAGTTTCGAGGGCAAGCCTTTCAACTCGCCCAACGACATCGTCTGCAAGCGGGACGGTTCGGTCTGGTTCACCGACCCACCGTTCCAGACCGGCAACAACTACGAAGGGCACAAAGTCACCCCGGTCCAACCCCACGCGGTGTACCGCATCGACGGCGAAACCAGCAAGGTCAGTCGGGTGATCGACGACCTGGCGGGGCCGAACGGGTTGTGTTTCTCCCCGGACGAGAAAACCCTCTATGTGGTCGAGGGCCGCGCCAAGCCCAACCGCTTGGTCTGGGCCATCGCGGTCAAGGCCGACGGCACCCTGGGCGAGCGGCGCAAGCACATCGAAGGCCTGGATTACGCAGCGATCGACGGCATCAAGTGCGATGAAAGCGGCAACCTCTGGTGCGGTTGGGGCGGCAATGGCGACCCCAAGGCCGACCTGGAAAAACTCGACGGCGTGCGGGTGTTCAACCCCGAAGGCAAGGCCATCGGGCACATCTCGCTGCCGGAGCGATGCCCTAACGTCTGCTTCGGCGGCCGGGAAGGCAATCGGTTGTTCATGGCCGGCAGCCATTCGTTGTATTCGCTGTTCGTGAATACCCGAGGGGCGACGTTTGCCTGATTGAAGCATCCATCTTCGATGGCGTGATGGTCTCTGTGGCGAGGGAGCTTGCTCCCGCTGGGCTCTGTAGGAGCTGGCGAAGCCTGCGATCTTTTGATCTTGATCTTTCGCTTTTGACTTAATTGTCAGTGGAAAGATCGCAGCCTCGCTCCGCTCGACAGTTCCTACAGGCGCAGCCCAGCGGGAGCAAGCTCCCTCGCCACAGATGTCTACTTTTTCTCAGGTGTTTTCTGATGGGCTCAGGACTGTCCGCAACTCCACAGCTCCACCGTCGGCTGGCCCGCCGTAGGCGGCCCCAACCAATGACTCATCGGCCGACAACCCCCGTCGAAACACAATTGATAATCACCGGCCTGGGGCGTGCGCCCCAGTTTCAGCGGTTGTAGGGGCGGCACCTGGCGCTGATAGTGCCAACTGCCATTTTCCAGCCGGGCATTGTCGGGAATCTCCATGCCCGCGCCGTTGCCCTTGACCCTGGCCTCACCCAGAACCAGGCCCTGCTCACTGACGCGATAGTCTTCCTCCCAGCGGATCTTCTCGATGGTGTGGTTCCACGCCAGGGTGAAATCGGTCACGGCAAGCTGGGCCCAGACCACGCCGGACAGGCCCAGGCACAGCCCGATCACGTCAAGGCCCGTCCGCTACGTCGCGCGCGCCAAACATGCTGGAAGATCAGCAGCCCACCGAGCACGAAGCCAATCTCATCGGTCAGGGGCATGGCAACCACCAGTAACGCGCCAGCGGCGAAGCACATCAGGCGTTCCCACACCGGCATTTTCTGTTGCATATAACCGGTGGAGGCCATCCCCCAGAGCCCGATGGCCAACAACGTCTTGACCAGCATGTACGCGGTCATCCACAGGTTGTCGCCCTGGAGCATCAAGGCCGGGTTATAGACCGTCATGAACGGGATGACGAAACCGGCGAGGGCGATGCGCACCGCCCAGAAGCTGATCTTCAGGCCACTTTCCCGGGCAATGGGCGCGGCGGCGAAACACGCCAGTGCCACCGGTGGCGTCAGGTCGGCGAGGATGCCGAAATAGAACACGAACATGTGCGACACGATCAGCGGCACGCCCAGTTCCAGCAGGGCCGGCGCGGCGATGGAACTGGTGATGATGTAGTTGGGAATGGTCGGGATACCCATGCCCAGTACCAGGCAGGTGAGCATGGTCAACAGCAGCGACAGGAACAGATTGTCCTTGCCGATCGCCAGGATGTAACCGGCGAAGGTGGACGCCACGCCCGTCAGCGACACCACGGCGATGATGGTGCCGACCAAGGCGCAGGCGATCCCCACCGGAACGGCGTGGCGGGCACCGTCCACCAAGGCGTGCAGGCAGATGACCAGGGTTTCCCGCGTGCCTTGCATGAACCAGCACGCCACCACCAGCAGGCCGATCACCGCAAACACGATGCCGATGCCCATCCTGAAGAATCCGACGCAGAGTATGCCCAGCGCGACCCAGAAGGCGCAGCGCAAGGCGTAGCTCGAGACTTTGAGAATGATCGCCGAACCGAGAATCACGATGGCCGTCAGCGCCAGCCCGACCATGCCGGAGAACAGCGGCGTGCGTCCGGAAAACAGCAGATAGACCAGCACCCCCAGCGGGATCAGCAGGAACCAGCTCTCCTTGACCGCGCCCCACGCGCTGGGGCATTGGTCCTTGGGCAGGCCCTTGAGGTCGGAGCGCTTGGCTTCCAGGTGAACCATCCAAAATACCGAGCCGAAATACAGGCACGCCGGTATCAGCGCAGCCTTGGCGATTTCCACGAACGGCACGTTGATGGTCTCGGCCATGATGAACGCCACCGCGCCCATCACGGGTGGCATGATCTGGCTGCCCATGCTCGACGTCGCTTCCACGCCGCCGGCAAACGCCGCCTTGTAGCCAAAGCGTTTCATCAGCGGAATGGTGAACTGCCCGGTCGTCACCACGTTGGCGATGCCCGAGCCGGTGATGGTGCCCATCAGCGCCGACGACACCACCGACACCTTTGCCGGACCGCCCAGCTTGTGACCGAACAGGCCCATGGCGAAATCGGTGAACAGCTTGATCATGCCGGCCTTTTCCAGGAAGGCGCCAAACAGGATGAACAGGAAAATGTAGGTGGCCGACACATAGGTCGGCGTGCCGTAGAGCCCTTCGGTGCCGAAGGACAATTGATTGACCAGTTGATCGACACCGTAGCCGCGATGGGCCAGGTCGCCTGGCAGGTGTTCGCCGAACAGGCCATAGGCCAGGAACAGGCCGCAGATGATCGGCAAGGCAATGCCCATCACCCGCCGCGCCGCCTCGAACACCAGCACGATCAGGATGACCCCGATGACCATGTCGGCAGTCGTCAGGTCGCCGGAACGCTGGATCAGGTCGGCCTCGAACACCCATTGATAGAGCGCCGTTGCCATTCCCGCCAGGCCCAACGCCCAGGCCAGGGGTTGCCAGGGTCGTTGCTTGCCATGGGCGGGGTAGCTGAGGAACACCACCCACAGCAGAAAGCCCACATGCACCGCCCGCAGCACAATGCTGGAAACCGGTGAAAAGGCTGCCGTGATGATTTGAAAGATGGAAAACAGCAACGCCACGTAGAACAGCGTCTTGGGCCAGTCCCGCGGGTCCGTGGCGATGCCGTGCTGGTCTTCACTCATGAAATGCCTGCCTGTTGTCGACGTGCGGAGGTGGAACGCAATGCTGCAACGGCGGCGTGCGCCGTTGCAGGCCAGGGGCTATAGCGCGCCCACTTCCTTGTAGTAGCGCTCGGCACCGGGGTGGAGCGCGATGGGCAGGTTTTTCGCGGCGTTTTTCAGGTTGATGTCCTTGGCCGCCGAATGGGAAGTGCCCAGGCGGGCGAGGTTGTCGAACAGCAGCTTGGTCATCTGATAGGCCACTTCGTCCGGGACGTCCGCGCGGGTCACCAGAATATTGGTGATGGCCACGGTGGGCACGGCCTCGGCCTGGCCATCGTAGGTGTTGGCGGGGATCATCGCGCCCTGATAGGCCGGGTTGCCGATTTTCTGTACCACGTCGGTGGGAATCGACACGTAATTCAACTTCATCGTCGACGCCAGGTCACGAATGGCCGCCATGCCCAGGCCGGAGGATTGCAGGGTGGCGTCCAGTTGCCGGTTCTTGATCAGGTCGACCGATTCGGCGAACGGCAGGTACTGGACCTTCATGTCGTTGTAGGTCAGCCCCGCCGCCTTGAAGATCGCCCGGGCGTTGAGCTCGGTGCCGGATTTCGCCGCGCCCACGGAAACGGTCTTGCCCTTGAGGTCCGCCAGGGTCTTGATCCCCGATTCCTCGCTGGCAACGATCTGGATGTAATTGGGGTACGCGCCGGCAATCGCCCGCAGCTTGGTCAGCGGTGCCTTGAAGCCGGCATCCTCCACGCCGTTTTTCGCGTCGGCCACCGAGTCGCCCAAGGCCAGCGCCAACTCACCGCGCCCGGCTTGCAGCAGGTTCAGGTTTTCCACCGACGCCTTGGTGGCCTGGACCGACGTCTTGGAACCTTCGATGCCGCTGCTGTAGATCTGTGAAAGCCCGACCCCGATCGGGTAATACACACCGCTGGTGCCTCCGGTCAGGATGTTGATAAACACCGGGGGAGCCGCATGAGCGGTGGTGGTGACCACCAAGGTTGCCGCGGCGGCCAGGAGGGTGAAGCGCTTGTTGACTCGCATGGGGAACTCTCCGTCTTGTTATGGCTTTATGCAGAGTCCTTCCACTGTAGTTCAAACGGGGGCGGAGGCGAGTCGAGGCACCGTAAAGGCTTTTTGTGGCGAGGGAGCTTGCTCCCGCTGGGCTCTGTAGGAGCTGGCGAAGCCTGCGATCTTTTGATTTTGATCTTTCGCTTGAGACTCAAGTGTCTTGGGAAAGATCGCAGCCTCGTTGCACTCGTCAGCTCCTACACAGCTCCTACAGGGCGCGCCCCAGCGGGAGCAAGCTCCCTCGCCACAGGTTCCTGGTCACGCCAGGGGCGCTGTACTGCCACGTACCGTCAATTTAAACGGCAACACCACATGCCGTTCGGCAATCGGCTTCTTCTCGATCAAGGCAATCAGCATCTGCACCGCCTTTTGACCAAACGCTTCGGCAGGCTGGGAAATGGTGGTCAGGGGCGGGTCGCAGTAGGCGGCGAACGGGATGTCGTCAAAGCCCACCAGGGAAATATCCTCGGGCACTCGCAGGCCCATGTGCTTGATGCGCCTGAGCGCGCCGATGGCCATTTCGTCGTTTTCACAGAACAGCGCGCTGGGGCGGTCGGCCAACGCCAGCATCGCGCCGGCACCGTCGTCACCGGCCTTCAAGGTGAAGTCGCCATGGCAAATCAGGCTGGGGTCGACGGCGATGCCGGCCTGGCCCAGGGCATCTTGATATCCGGCCACGCGGTCCAGGGTCAGCGGGCTGCTGCGCGGGCCCTTGATGATGCCGATGCGCCGGTGGCCGAGGCCGATCAGATGCTCGGTCATGGCCTGGGCGGCGGCGCGGTTGTCGAGGCTGATGGTCGGGTAGGGTGCACCCTTGACCACTTCACAGGCGTTGACCAGCGGCAGGCTTTCAGCGCCTGTGGGCATCGATTCGTAAGGATCGCTGGCGCGCAACTGGATCACCCCGTCCGCCTGGTGGGCATAGACCAGGGCGGCGAACTCCCGCTCGACCTCCACCCGGCCCTGGGTGTCGCATAGCAGCAATCGGTAACCCGCCGCCTGCGCGGCCTGCTGCGCGCCACTGATGACCCGGGCGAAAAACGTGTTGGCGATAGCCGGCACCAGGATCACCAGGTTGCCGGTGCGACGGGAGCGAAACTGCACCGCCATCAGGTTGGGCCGGTAGCCGGCCTGTTCCACGGCCGCGTTGACCTTGTCCCGGGTCTCGGGAAGCACCCGCTCGGGGGATTTCAGCGTTCTGGACACCGTGGCCACTGAAACACCCGCCAGCCGGGCCACTTCACGAATGTTGGACAAAATCACCTCGGGGAACAGGGGTACGGTGGGGGAGCTTACCGCAGGTTGGGCGCCTGACAAATGTTCAGGTGTGAACCCGTTGGGTTTGACACGGAGGGAAACTGAGCCTAGATTTCCGCCATGATGTAACCGGTTACATCATCATCCTGACAGGAAGAGAATCGCGATGAATCCTGTAGCACCGAAAATAAGAATGGGCTTCGTCGGCGGTGGAGAGGGCGCGTTCATCGGCCAGGCCCATCGTCAGGCGGCGGGCCTGGATGGCGGTTTCGAGCTGGTGTGCGGCGCGTTTAGCCGCGACCCTCACAACACCCGGCAAACCGGCGCGGCCCTGGGCCTGACGGCGTCGCGTTGCTACCACGACTGGCAGCAGATGCTCGACACCGAAGCGCTGCTGCCGCTTGACCAGCGCATGGAACTGCTGGTGATCGTCACGCCCAATCACCTTCACGCACCCATTGCCAGCCAGGCCTTGAAAGCCGGTTTTCATGTGTTCAGCGAGAAGCCCGCCGCCCTGGACCTCAAGGAGTTGCTCGCCCTCAAGCAAGTGCTGCAAGGCAGCCGTTGCCTCTACGGCCTGGCCCACACCTACCTGGGCTACCCCATGGTGTGGCAGGCCCGGGACATGGTGCGTTCGGGTGTGATCGGCGCGGTGCGCAAAGTGCTGGTCGAATATCCCCAAGGCTGGCTCAGCCAGGATGTCGCCGCCCAGGGCAACAAACAGGCTGAGTGGCGTGACGACCCCTCGCAGTCCGGCCTGGGCGGGTGCATCGGTGACATCGGCACCCATGCGTTTTCCCTGGCCGAGTTCGTCGCCGACCAACCCATCCAGCAGCTGTGCGTGGCGTTGGGCACGCACGTTCCGGGCCGGCAGTTGGACGACGACGCGGCGATGCTGTTCAAGATGGCGGGCGGTGCCAGCGGTGTGTTGATCGCCAGCCAAGTCTGCACCGGCGAAGAGAACCCGCTGAAGATTCGCGTCTACGGCGACAAGGGCGCCTTGGAGTGGCGCCAGGAAGAACCGGCGAGCCTGATCCATCGCGCCTTCGACCAACCCTTGCGCATCCTGCGCAGCGGTGTCGGCCAGCCGTGGCTGTGCGAGGCGGCTCAACGTCGCATGCGTCTGCCGGCCGGGCATCCCGAGGGTTACCTGGAAGCCATGGCCAACCTCTATGGCGATTTCGCCCAGGCCATTCGCAGCCATGCCGAAGGCCCTGACGCCCCAGGCGTACCCGGCATCGAGACCGGTTTGCGGGGCATGGCGTTCATCGAGGCCGCGATCCTCAACCACCGCGGCGAGGCGAAATGGACCACCGTGCAAACTGGAGCATCCTTGTTGTGAATACCCCCGACCCAACACCGAGCGGCTTGCGCGGCCCAGGCATTTTCCTGGCGCAGTTCATGTCCGCCGAGGCCCCGTTCGACACCCTGGCCAACATTGCCCAGTGGGCCGCTTCGCAAGGCTACAAAGCCATTCAAGTGCCGACCTCGGGCACGCAATACATCGACCTGGCCCGGGCCGCCGAGTGCCAGGACTATTGCGATGAACTCAGGACCACCTGTGCCCAGGCCGGTGTGGCGATCAGCGAGTTATCGACGCACCTGCAAGGCCAATTGGTGGCGGTGCACCCGGCGTTCGACGCGCTGTTCGATGACTTCGCCCCGGCCCATGTGCGTGGCCAGCCCCAAGCGCGGACCGAGTGGGCAATCGAGCAACTCAAGCTGGCCGCCCGCGCCAGCCAGCGTCTCGGCCTGAAGGCCCATGCGACGTTTTCCGGTGCGCTGTTGTGGCCCTATGTCTATCCGTGGCCGCAACGCCCGGCGGGTTTGGTGGAGCAGGGCTTTGCCGAACTGGCCCGGCGCTGGTTGCCGATTCTCGATTGCTTCGACGCGGCGGGGGTGGACCTGTGCTACGAAATCCACCCCGGCGAAGACCTCCACGACGGGGCCTCGTTCGAGCGCTTCCTGGAGGCGGTGGATCATCACCCACGGGCGGCGATTCTCTACGACCCCAGCCATCTGCTGTTGCAACAGATGGACTACCTGGGCTTCATCGATCGCTACCACGAACGCATCCGCATGTTTCACGTCAAGGACGCCGAGTTCCGCCCCGATGCCCGTTCCGGCGTGTACGGCGGTTACCAGGGCTGGGTCGATCGCCCCGGGCGGTTCCGTTCATTGGGTGACGGCCAGATCGATTTCAAATCGATCTTCAGCAAGCTGACCCAATACGATTTCAGCGGTTGGGCGGTCCTGGAATGGGAATGTTGCCTGAAGGATTCGCAACAGGGGGCTGCTGAAGGGGCGGCGTTCATCCAGCGGCACATGATCAGCAAGACCGGCAAGGCGTTCGACGATTTCGCCAGCGTCACGGCGGATGAGGACTCCAATCGGCGGTTGTTGGGTTTGCTTAGATAGCCGCCCAAAGCAAACCCCCCGTGGCGAGGGAGCTTGCTCCCGCTGGGCTGCGAAGCGGCCCCAAACAGGCTGGCGCGGTTTTCCAGGAACACCGCGTCAGGAGGTTTTACGACTGCTTCGCAGCCGAGCGGGAGCAAGCTCCCTCGCCACAAAAGCAGGCCATAAAAAGCAAGCCACAAGCGCTGTGCAAGCTTTTCATTTTCACAAGAAAAACAATAAAACGGTGACTGTCATGACCACGATGAATGCACGCCTGAGCGTGATGATGTTCCTGCAATTCTTTATCTGGGGCGGCTGGTTCGTCACCCTCGGCACCTTTCTCTCCAGCACCCTGGGCGCCAGCGGTGGGCAGATCGGCATGGCCTTCTCCACGCAATCGTGGGGGGCGATCATTGCGCCGTTCGTCATTGGCCTGATCGCCGACCGCTTCTTCAACGCCGAACGGATCCTGGCGGTGCTGCACCTGCTCGGCGCGGTGTTGCTGTATCAGCTGTATTCGGCGGCGGATTTCAGCGTGTTCTACCCGTATGTGCTGGTGTACATGGTGGTCTACATGCCAACGCTGGCCCTGGTCAATTCCGTGGCGTTCCGGCAGATGCGCGACCCGGCGCTGGAGTTCTCTCGCATCCGGGTGTGGGGCACCATTGGCTGGATCGTCGCCGGCGTGGTAATCAGCTTCGTGTTCGCCTGGGATTCGCGCGATGCGATCGCGGCTGGCGGCTTGCGCAATACGTTCCTGATGGCCGCCATCGCATCCCTGGTCCTCGGGCTCTACAGCTTCACGCTGCCGGCCACGGCACCGCTCAAGGAACAGGCCAGCGCTGGCGGCGTCAAGCAACTGCTGGGGCTGGATGCGTTGGGGCTGTTGAAGGATCGCAGTTACCTGGTGTTTTTCATCGCCTCGATCCTGATCTGCATTCCCTTGGCGTTCTATTACCAGAATGCCAACCCGTTCCTGGCCGAAACCGGCATGACCAACCCCACGGCGAAGATGGCCATCGGGCAGGTCTCGGAAGTGTTGTTCATGCTGCTGTTGCCGCTGTTCATCCAGCGCTTCGGCATCAAGCTGGCGCTGCTGGTGGGCATGCTGGCGTGGGCGTTGCGCTACGTATTGTTTGCCTACGGCAATAACGGCGACCTGGCGTTCATGCTGTTCACCGGCATTGCCCTGCACGGCATCTGCTACGACTTCTTTTTTGTCTCGGGGCAGATCTACACCGACGCCAAGGCACCGGAGCGCTTCCGCAGCTCGGCCCAGGGCCTGATTACCTTGGCGACTTATGGTGTGGGGATGCTGATCGGTTTCTGGGTGGCGGGGCAGGTGACCGATCACTTTGTCGTGGCCGGTGGGCATGACTGGCAGAGCATCTGGCTGTTCCCGGCCGGTTTTGCGCTGCTGGTGTTGGTCGGCTTTGTGTTTACCTTCCGTGGCCAGCAGGCAATCGCTGCGCCATCAAAGGCCTGAAGCAGGGCTGGGCGCCAGTCATTTGTGACTGGCGCTCAGTTTGGTGTAGGTCACTTTCCCGCCTTCATTGGAATAGCCCTTGTTATCCAAGGTGTAGACGCCGGCCTTGAAATAGAAGTTGTAGCCTTGCCAGGACTTGTCCAACTTCACCTGTTTACCGCTCTTGCCGATCAGCACCGAGAGCTGGCCTTGCTTGTCCATTTGCAACGTATACGAGAAGGATTTGTTCAACGGCACCTTGGGCACGGTGTAGATCACCGGGCTTTTCTTGTCCTTGGGCTTGAACCGGTATTCCACGTCGATATTGCCGATGCCCTTTTCGTAGCGGTACACCAGTTTCAACAAGGGCGTCGGCGCATCCTTGGCGTGAATCTGCGCCACCACCACACGGCCTTCGGAAGGCACCTGGTTCACCGACAGCTCGCCCTTGAGGGTGTTGATGCCGCTGTTGTAGCGCCAGTTGAGGTGTTTCCCGTCCCGGCTGGTTTCCCGCAGTTCGGAACGCGGGTATTGGCTGTTACCGGTATGGGAGCCGGTCACGGGCGCCCAGAAGATGATCCTCTGGCCGTTATTGTCGAAATACTTGTTCTTCAAGGTCGGCATGGCTTTGGTCGCCACGACCTGCGCCGGCGTTTGCACCGGCAGGGTTACGCTCCAGACAGTCACGTCAATCATATGAAAACCTCCAACGGGAGCGGCCGTTACCTGGCGGCCGTCAAGACAAAGAACGGCCTTCCGTGGCGTAGTTTTCATGTTATCGACGAGGGTCTGTTTCGCTGGAGGCGCACCTGACGGATGGCTCTGCGATGAGCCTTACGGGCACTGAATTGGGCGGATTATGGTGTGTCAATTTATTACTGATCGGTTAGAGTACGCGCCGCCCGAGAGACGGATCCCGGGCGTCTTCCCATGGAGCGTCAAATGAATCACCTCAGCAAAGTTGTTGCGTGCGCACTGTTCGGCCTGGCCCTGGCGGGTTGCACCGGCACCCCGATGAAAACCCAGCAATACGACAGCACCCAATACACCGTTGTCGGCCACAGTGAAGCCAAGGCCACCGGCCTGCTGCTGTTCGGTCTGATCCCGATCCAGCAGAACAACCGTTTCGTGCGCGCCCAGAACGCCGCGATCAAGGCCAAGGGCGGCGACGCCATGATCAACACCCAAGTCCAGGAAAACTGGTTCTGGGCCTGGGTCCTGACCGGCTACACCACCTCGGTGTCCGGTGATGTGGTCAAGCTGAAAAGCGTTCAGTAACACCAAGCGTTAAAGGTAAGCGTGCTTACCCGTGGCGAGGGAGCTTGCTCCCGCTGGGGCGCGCAGCGGCCCCGTTTTTTGCGGTCGCTGCGCAACCGAGCGGGAGCAAGCTCCCTCGCCACAACAGCCCGATCATGCCCGATCCTCTGTCAGCGTCCGCCCACCACCATATGCGTGAACGGCTCGACATACGCCTGCAACGTCACCAGCCCGCCCACCAGGATCGCCAAGACCACCGAGTGGAAAAACACGTAGCGCAGGATTTCGCCTTCGTGGCCGTACCAACGTGTCGCGGTGGAGGCGACCACGATCGACTGGGCGTCGACCATTTTGCCCATCACCCCACCAGAACTGTTGGCCGCGGCCATCAGCACCGGGCTAATGCCCAACTGTTCCGCCGTCACCCGTTGCAAACCGCCGAACAACACGTTGGACGCCGTGTCCGAACCGGTCAGCGCCACGCCGAGCCAGCCCAGCAGGGTGCCGAACATCGGATAGAAAATGCCCGTGGCGGCGAAAGCCAGGCCCATGGTCGCGTCCAGGCCTGAATAACGCGTGAGGAACCCCAGCGCCAACATCGCCACGATGGTGATCAGCGAGTAGCGCACCACCCACAGCGTGCGCAGGTAGTGGCGCACCAGTTGCGGGATGGAGTAGCCCATCAGCAAGCCACCGAGAATCGCCGCCAGGAAGATGCCGCTGCCCGTGGCGGTGAACCAGTTGAACTTGTAGACCGCTTCCTCGGTTTTCGGCTGCGGGACCACGGGCGGGACTTTTTCGATCTGCTGGTGGATGGTGCCGAAGGTCACCAGTGGCGAGAAGATCGGGTTGGCCTCGCGCATCGGCTTGCCTTGGGGGTCGAGCTTGGCCGATTGGGTTTGCGGGTCCAGTGCCGGGCGGGTGTCGAACAGATTCTTGAAGCCCTGGGTGCCCCAGGCGAAGACGAATACCGTGAGGATGATCCAGGGCATCCAGGCACGCAGCACGGCGGGGCGGTTGTCGCTGCCGAAAGCGCCGGTGGTGACCGGTTGCTGCTGCTCGCTCGCGTCGATCTTGGAGTCATCGTGGCGCCCCGTCAACGCCGCGGACGTATGCACCGTGGCTGGCTTCCAGACCTTGAGGAAACCGGTGAGGCAGGCCATGGAAATCAACGCGGCGATGACATCCACCAGCATCGGCCCGTGGTAGTTGGACACCAGGAACTGCGGGATGGCGAAGCTGACGCCGGCCACCAGGATCGCCGGCCAGACCTCCAGCATCTTGCGCCACCCGGCGAAGGCCCAGATCAACCAGAACGGCACCAGCACCGAGAAAAACGGCAACTGCCGACCGACCATCATCGACAATTCCATTTCATCCAGCCCGGTGACTTTGGCCAGGGTGATGATGGGCGTGCCGAGGGCGCCGAACGCCACCGGCGCGGTGTTGGCGATCAGTGCCAGGCCCGAGGCGGCCAAGGGAGAAAACCCCAGCCCGATCAGGATCGCACCGGTCACCGCCACCGGCGTGCCGAAGCCCGCCGCGCCTTCGAAGAACGCGCCAAAACAAAAGGCGATCAGCAGCAGTTGCAGGCGCCGGTCGTCGGTGATGCGCGCGAGGGAGTCCTGCAGGACCTTGAACGAACCGTTTTCGGTGGTCAGCCGGTGCAGGAAAATGATGTTGAGGACAATCCAGCCGATGGGCAGCAGGCCGTTGGCCGCGCCATACAACGCCGCCGAACCGGCCATGTCGGCGGGCATGCCGAAGGCGAAGATCGCGATCAGCAAGGCCGAGGCCAGGGCGTACAACGCCGCCAGGTGCGCCTTGACATGAAAGAACGCCAGGGACGCCAGCATCACCACCACCGGAACCGCCGCCAGGAGCGTCGACAGCACCGCATTACCGAAGGGATCGTAGACTTGTTGCCAGACCATGTTCCACCTCTGCTTTTTATTGTTGGAAGTGCAGGCCCCGGGGGGATTGGCAGAGAAGTATAGGCGGGGATTTGTTAAGCGATTGCCAGGCAAACCCCTGTGGCGAGGGAGCTTGCTCCCGCTGGGTGGCGAAGCCGCCCCAAGAATTTGTGTTGAAACAATGAACCTGGGCCTGCTGCGCAGTCCAGCGGGAGCAAGCTCCCTCGCCACAAAAGCGGGTTCGCGCTGGCCTCTGGGCGCTGTTCCTCAGAGGCCAGTTTCAAGGGGTGGATTGGCTAGCGTGCTTCGACGTTATCCAGCGCACGGTTCGCCAGCATTGCGCTCAGTTCGATCAATTGCTGGATACCCAGGGCAATGTGGCGTCTTGAGCCTTTCAGGTCGAAGGCCAGGTCACTGACCATGGCATTGGCCGAGGCCAGGTTTTCGCTGAGGTTGGCGAGCAGGGTTTCGGTGTCGATGCCGGGGGCAACGGTGAACAGCTGGCCGGGATCGGCCTCGGGTTTGCTGGGTTTGGGCTTGAGGTAGGAATCGAGGATGCGGTCGGCGGCTTTGTCGAATGCTTTTGAATTGGATGGATCGGTGTCCGGTGGGTTGGGCGTTACTTTGAACATAGTTGAGGCTCATGTGGAAGTTTGACGGAGCCATCACCCTCGCTACCAAACGAAGGGTGGCGGCCATACGCAGGTTGGTAGACCGGTCCACATGAACACCGGCGCGCCCGAGGGCGCCCTACGCATGGCCACCATTGAATGCAAATGCTGAAACGCGCCTGCAAAAAAGTGAGCCGTGCGTCATGTAGAGGACGGGCTACCAAACCCGATCGCTGATTTATCAGCGACGGGGAAACGATAAAGCCCGACCTCCAGGCGCACAAGCCGGCGGATTCTGGCGTAGTTGTAGGTAACGGCGCAAGACGACGTAGCCTGAACCCGAACGTTCCTACATCTGAATAAACGCAGGCTTGTTTGGAGCGGAAATAAGACTAACAACACAACCCTTGTGGCGAGGGAGCTTGCTCCCGCTGGACTGCGCAGCAGGCCCACGTTTTTTTGCTCAATGCAGAAATTTTGGGGCGGCTTCGCCACCCAGCGGGAGCAAGCTCCCTCGCCACAAAAGCGCTGACTCAGGCCAACAGAGCGGTGTGCTCGTTAGCCCTTCGCCGCCATCGCCGTCACTTCCACCTTCATCCCCTCGACCGCCAACGATGCCACGCCCACGGCGGCGCGAACCGGCCAGGGTTTGGCGAAGAAGCGTTTGTAGACCTCGTTGAACGCGGCGCGATCGGCCATGTCGGTCAGGTAGATGGTCAGGTGCAACACCCGGTCCATGGAACTGCCGGCACCCTCCAAGGCGGTCTTGAGGGCTTGCAGTGTGCATTCGCTCTGCAGCGTGATGTCGCCCAGTTCCAGGCTGCCGTCGGCGCGGGTGGGGATTTGCGTGGAAACCAGCAGGCCGCCGAAGCCGGCGACGTCGGAGGAAATCGAATCGGCATCCGGATCTGGAATAAACGTGATGTCTGGGTTGCTCATGCAAAGCCTCATGCAGGAAAGAAAAAGGACCGCCGCAGTTTACCGTCCATTGCCGCGCCGTTCCTGCATTCCTTTAGCCGTGCGTTTCCGGGCCATGGTTTTGCACCAGCGCCTGGATGTAGGCCTCCAGCGTCGTGGTGCCGTGCAGGGCCGCGTCGTCGCCCACCTCGAAGCCGCTGTCGAGGCTGACGGCGCTCATGCGCGTATAGGATTGCGCCGCAGCGGGGCTGAAGCCGAGGCTCCGGAAATGGCTTTCCCATTGGTCCCTGGGTATCACCTGTACCTCGACCGGCCGGCCGAGCGCCTGGGAAAACGCCTGTGCCACATCATTGGGCGAATACAGGCGAGGCCCTTGCACATGACGCACGCCAACGTCGTCAATCGGCGAAAGCAAGCGCGCGGCGGCGACCTCGCCCAAGTCCCGGGGCGCCACCATGGGAAACGCCAGGTCGGCGGGGAACAGCGTGGGCAGCTTGCCGGTCTCGCGGACGGTCTCGAGCAGGCCGTCCCAGTTACTCATGTAGTAAGCCCCGCGATTGATCGCCGCCGGGATCGACTGATTGCGCACGCCTTCTTCCAATTCCCACAAGACGCTGAGATCGCCGATGCGCTCACCGGGCTGGGCGCCGGCGGTGGATTGCACGACGATTTTCTCCAGGCCCGAGCCGTCGAGGGCCGCGAGGATGTTGGCGACCGTGCGCCGTTCCACCGCGTCGGTATCGGTACTGGGCGCGGCGGGCGGGTTGAGAATGAAAGCCCTGCGCCCGAGCCGAAAGGCGGCACGCAATGACTCGACATTTTCAGCATCGGCTTCGACGATTTGAGCGCCCCTGGCGTGCCATTCAGCGGCGTGGTTGGCATTGCGGGTCATGACCATCACGGCATGCCCTGGCGCCAGCAAGGCCCGGGCCGTGGCCGATCCAACGTGGCCGGTGGCGCCCATGATCACGTACATGGCTTCATCTCCTGGAATCAAAGGCCGCCCTGGGCCGGACGTTGGATGGTTTGCCCCGGTTCAAGGGGCGGTTGCGTGCCGTTCAAGCGTGCGACCAGTTGTTGTGCCTGTTCCCATCCCAGATCGGGCTCCAGCCAGTCGAGAGCGTCGTCGGCGCTGAAGGCCAGGACTCGTTGTTGCTGGTTGGCGATGTCGCCATAGGTCACCAGGGCCAAGCCGTCACAACCAAACGAGGTCTCGCTGGCCTGGGCCAAGGCGGCCAGGAAGATCGGCGCCGATTGCCGAGTGGTCAGGTAGGCGAGGCGTGGCGCCTGTGACGGCGAGGCGGGTGCTTGCGACTCATACCAGCCCTCCACGGCGACCAGTACGCGGCCTTCATGCTTGATGGGATCGAAGACCTTGGAACGCATGACCAGGTGCAAGGGCAGGTGCGTCAGCGGGGGCATGGTTCCCACCGACCAGATCGGCGACCAGCCCCAGCGAACCTTAATGCATTCCAAGTGCCCGCCGCGACGGCGAATGGCGCTGACCTGCATATTGGGCTTGACCAGGCTGTGCCGCTCCTGAGCCTTGGGCGGCGTTGTCTCGTACAGGTCCAGGGGCGTGACGGATGTACCGAAACGGCTGCCGGAGGTGTCTCGCTGGGCGAAATACGCCAGGGAATCTTTTGAAGAAACGTGTTGAACCAGACCGTCACACATAGCGAAAACTCCGGCAGTGAAACGCAAAGAAGCCTTGATGTACCCGCCGTTCAAACCGTGGTTGCCGTGGCTTTCAGCGGTGTCATGTAGGTCCGAACCCGTGGCGAAATGCTTGGTTCGAAAATCCTCGCGGCGGGGAGACGAGCGGGCAATTGGGGTGGATGCACTGACGCCATCGCGAGCAAGCTCGCTCCCACAGTGGAGTTGTGGTGGGTCAGGATTCTCAGCTACACCGCCGAGCCCCTGTGGGAGCGAGCCTGCTCGCGAAAGCGGTGGATCAGCTTGCACCAATGCTGAATGTGTCGGCGTCTTCGCGAGCAGGCTCGCTCCCACAGTGGAGTTGTGGTGGGTCAGGATTTTCAGCTACACCGCCTATCCCCTGTGGGAGCGGGCTTGCTCGCGAAAGCGGTGGATCAGCTTGCATCAATGCTGAATGTGCTGGCGCCTTCGCGAGCAAGCTCGCTCCCACAATGGAGTTGTGGTGGGTCAGGATTTTCAGCTACACCGCCGAACCCCTGTGGGAGCGAGCTTGCTCGCGATAGCGGTGTGTCAGCTTGCGGGGAGGTTGGCTGTGCTGGCGCCTTCGCGAGCAAGCTCGCTCCCACGGCGTTGTGCATGGATGAAGTCTATAAACGCCCTCAACGGCGAAGGCAAGTAGCGCCGCCCAGGGTAGTAGAGGAACGGCCCGGTGAAGCGCTGCCACCAGGGTTCGAGCAACGGTTCGAGGGCGCCGCTGTCCAGGTGGGGCCGTAGCCAGTCCTCGAACAGGTGGACAATGCCCAGCCCATCCACCGCCGCCTGCACCGCCAGGTCCATGGCGCCGCCGATGCGCACGATCAACGGGCCGCTCGGGTCGACGCTCACGGTCTCGCCGTCACGTTCGTATTCCCACAAGGGCAGGGCGCCGCTGGGAAACTTGCCCGTCAGGCAGGCGTGCCCCAGCAGGTCCCGTGGATGTTCGGGGCGGCCCCGGGCGTCGAGGTACGCCGGGGCCGCGGCCGTGGCGAAGCGCTGGAACCGTGGGCCGATGGGGATGGCGATCATGTCTTGCTCCAGGCGTTCGTCGTAGCGAATCCCCGCGTCACAGCCAGCGGCCAGCATGTCGACGAAACTCTCTTCGGTGACCACTTCCAGGCGGATGTCGGGGTAGCTTTTCAGGAACGGCGTGATAATCGCCGGCAACACCAGCCGGGCGGCGCTGACGGGAACGTTCAGCCTGAGGGTGCCCGATGGCCGGTCGCGAAAATCGTTGACCACGTCCATCGCCGCCTCGACTTCGCCCAGGGCCGGCACGATGCGTTCCATCAACCGGGCGCCGGCCTCGGTCGGCACCACGCTGCGGGTGGTGCGGTTGAGCAGGCGCACGCCGAGCCGGCTTTCCATCCGCCGTACGGCATCGCTGAGGCTCGACGCGGACTTGCCGCTCAACCGCGCGCCTTCACGAAAGCCCTTCGCATTGACCACCGCCACGAAGGCCAGCAAGCCTTGAATATCCGTCGCCATTGTTCTCTCCACCGTACAACCCGTGCTGATTGCACCTGATTATCACGGGAATGGTCAACGCCTATAGTCGGCCCACTCACATCGATCCGAGGGCTACGAGATGAACATTGCAGACAAGGCGGGCAACTTTTTATTGGGCGAGCGCACGGTCAATCGCATGGGCTATGGCGCGATGCAGTTGGCGGGGCCCCAGGTCTTCGGCCCGCCGAAAGATCCGGCCGCCGCCGTCGCCGTGCTGCGCGAAGCGTTGGCGAGTGGGGTCAACCACGTCGACACCGCCGATTTCTATGGGCCCCATGTCACCAACCGGTTGATCCGTGAAGCGCTGCACCCTTACGCCCAGGACTTGGTCATCGTCACCAAGGTCGGTGCCGTGCGCGGTAACGACGCGTCCTGGAACCCGGCCCACAGCCCCGCCGAATTGACCCGTGCGGTCCACGATAATCTGCGCAACCTCGACGTGGAGGTCCTGGACGTGGTCAACCTGCGGGTGTGGGGCGATCTGCATTCGCCCACCGAAGACTCCATCGAGGCATCCTTCACGGCACTGGCCGAGCTGCAGCGCCAAGGCCTGATCCGCCACTTGGGCCTGAGCAACGTCACGGCGGCACAGGTCAGGGAGGCCCAAGGCATTGCGAAGGTGGTCTGCGTGCAGAACCACTACAACCTGACCCATCGCGACGACGAACAACTCATCGCCGACCTGGGCCGGCAGGGCATCGCCTACGTGCCATTCTTCCCGCTGGGTGGGTTTACGCCACTGCAATCGGAAACCCTGTCCAGCGTGGCGGCGCGCTTGCAGGCGTCACCGCTGTGCGTGGCCCTGGCGTGGTTGCTGCAACGTGCGCCGAATATCCTGTTGATCCCCGGCACCTCGTCCGTGGCGCACCTGCGGGAAAACCTCTCGGCGAGTGAGCTGACGATTCCTGCGCAACTGCTCGCCGAGCTGGATGCAATCTAGGCCGCCTGGAACACCAGCGTCTCGCCATCCTCCGGTATCAACAACCGGCTTGCGACACCGGCCAGTGCGGCGGCGTCGGCCAAGGCCTTGCGGGTCGTCGGGCAATGGCTGATCGCTTCCAGGTGATTGGCCACCACGGTCCCACGGCTCAGACGGGTGAGTTCCAGCGTCTCGTCGATGCCCATGATGATGTCGCCGCCGATATCGAACCGTGCCCCGCCTGCCGGCACCACGCTGACCTGCGGCTGGTGGCGCAAGACGAATTCGCGCACGGTGGGGGTGAGCACGGTGTCGCCGGTGAGGTAGACACTCGGTTCGCCGGGCAACTCGATCAGGTAGCCGACGCCGTGTTCCATCAACTTGCCCACCAAACCCAGCCCATGGGTGCATCTCACGGAGCGAATGGTGCCGCCCAGGAAGGGGTTGGGTTGATCATGTGCCTGGGCAAGTGGCTGGACGTTCAAGCCACGCTTGGCCAGGTACGGGGCGTCATGGGGTGTGCAGATGACCGGGATCTGTCTTTCCCTCAGCCAGCGCTTGGCCGCGCGATCCAGATGATCGAAATGGCCTTTCTGGCAGTGGGTGATCAGGCAGTGCGTGACCGTCTCCAGGTCCTTCGCTGTTGATGCCGGAAGCGCTACCAGCGGATTGCGCTGGTTGGCACCAAACAGTCGAAGCGGTGGGAGCGTGCCCTTGTCCGCCAGCATCGGGTCGACGAGCACGCGATAGGGGCCGAATTCAAGAAGGATCGTGGCGTTACGGATCTGCTGGATGTTCATGAGGCGTTCCTATTGAGCGAGCGCTTCATGGTGCCGATCCGGTCCCGTGTGCATAATGGCCGGATCTGACATCTTTGATTCGTTTCATGCCATGACCCAAAAACTCCGAATCGGTCTGCTCCTGTTTCCCGGCTGCATGCCCGCCGGCCTGTTCGCCTTTGCCGATCTGCTGCACGCGGCCAACCGCAGGCGAGGGCGGGCGCTGTTCGAGGCACGCTACATCGCGTTGCAGGCCGGGCCGGTGCTGTGCGCCCATGGCGTGACCTTGCACGCGGACGCGGCCCTGGGCAGCACCGAGCTGGATGCGGTCCTGGTTCCCGGTTTCTGGGCCGAATCGGCCGAGCAGGTGAATGCCGTCCTGACCGAGCAAACAGCCCTTTTGAGCGCTTTGTCGAAGCAAGCCCGAGCACTGCAGCTCTGGTCCTATTGCACCGGCGTCTGCCTGCTAGCCGCCAGCGGCCGCTTGGACGGGCAGGGCGCGACGGTGACCTGGTGGCTGGCGCAAGCGATGCAGCAGCAGTATCGAAAAGTCCTTTGGCAAAGTGAGCAGAACTGCGTGTTCAACGGGCGCACGGCGACCGCGTCCGGGGTGAACGGCTACCTGCCCATCGCCGAACAACTCATCGAGCGCAGCGTCAGCAGTGATGTGCTGCGCGACATTACCCGGCTCATGGTGCTACCGCGCCCGGCCATTCCCCATGCGGCGTTCCAGGGCAGCACGCTGATCGAGCAACCCAGCGGATGGCTGCGGCAGTTGCATGGATTGATCGAGCAGATGCCGGCCGAGGGGATTACCGTGCAGGCCCTGGCAAGCGCGCTGGCGGTGTCCGAGCGCACCTTGGCGCGCAAGGTCAGCCGTGAAACGGGGCAGGCTGTCGCGGCCTACGCCCGGCGTATCAAGTTGAACCAGGTCAGCGAGCGCCTGACGTTGACCTCGCTGCCCCTGGCCAGCATCGGTGCCGAGCTGGGTTTCAGCAGCAGCTCCAACTTGCAGCGCATGTTCAAGGCGCTGACCGGGCTGACGCCGATGGCATACCGGCGCAAGTTCGGGCGTGTGTGACGTCGGTCAGCCCGGCGTCTTGTCGGTTTCGTTGCGATGGTGTTCCGGCCAGTTGTCCACGGGGTGGGCACGGTCTTCGTTGAACATCTCCGTGAGCAGCGCGTTGGCGCGGCGGTAGGCGTCATGTCGGAACTTGAGGTCGTCTTCCGGCTGGGCGACGATTTCCTCCAGCATCTTGAGGTTCAATCGGCGGAATTGATCCGCTCGCTCACGCGCTTCGTAAGCCCCGACGCCCATGCGCTCCAGCGCACTGCGACCTAAGGACAGCGCGCTCTCGAAGGTCTCCCGCTCGGCCGCCTCCACGCCCATCTGCCGCAGGATGATGAGGTGGCCCATGTCCCGCGCCCGCACGATCAACTGCAATGCCGGGAAGTGCTCCTGGGCCAGTCGGGTCAGCGTCAGGTTGTCTTCCTGGTTGTCGATGGCGTTGATCAAGACCACCGCTTGGGCCGCGCCGGCTGCGTGCAGCAAGTCGAGGCGCGTGGCATCGCCATAAAAGACTTTCACGCCGAATTTGCGCAGCGTCTCGATGTTGTCAGGGTCGTGATCCAGAACCACCACATCGACGCCACAGGACATCAACAGGCGTCCGGCGATCTGCCCGAAGCGGCCGAAGCCGGCAATGATCACGCGGGGATTCTGCTGGTCGACGAGGTCGGATTCGCGCTTGTTTTTCTGGGTGACGGACTCGAAGCGATCCAGCAGCAGGATCAGCAGAGGCGTCAGGCACATGGACAACGCCACCGCCAGGGTCAGGCTCTTGCCCCATTGGTCGGTCAGGATCCCGGCCAGTGTTGCGGCACCGAACACCACGAAGGCGAATTCGCTGCCCTGGCCCAGCAACACCGCTTGCCAGGAGCGCTGGCCGGCGGGGACATTCAAGAAGCGGCTGATGGTCTTGATCATCAGCAATTTGATCAGGATGAAGCCCAGGGTCAGGGTGATGACTTTCAGCGGTGCGTTGATCAGCGTGCCGAAATCGATCGACATGCCGACACCGATGAAAAACAGCCCCAGCAGCAGGCCCTTGAACGGCTCGATGTCGCTCTCCAGGGCATGGCGGTATTCGGAACTTGCCAGCAGCACGCCGGCGAGGAACGCGCCCATGGCCATCGACAAGCCGGCTTCCTCCAGCAGGAAGCCGAAGCCGAACACCAGGAAAAGTGCGACGGCACTGAAAATCTCGCGCAAGCCTGAGCGTGCGGCGAAGCGCAGCAGCGGTCGCGTCACGTAGCGCCCCAGCAGCACGACGATGGCGATGGCGGCGACGATTTTGCCAATCGACAGCAACAATCCGGTGCCCGATGGCGTGTCGCCGTGGGCCGACAACAACGGAATCATCGCCACCAGGGGAATGGCCGCGATGTCCTGGAACAGCAGCACGGCAAAACTGCTGCGGCCGACGGCGGTGGCGGTCAGGTTGCGTTCGCTCATGGCCTGCATGGCGATGGCCGTGGAGGACAGGCTCAGGGTCAGGCCGACCAGCAGTGCCGCCGTCCAGTTCAGGCCCAGGGCCGCGCAGAACGTTGCGATCGCGCCGCCGCAGGCCAGCATCTGCAAGGCGCCGCCGCCGAAGACCATCCGGCGCAGGGCCCAGAGCCGCTTGGGATCGAGCTCAAGGCCGATGATGAACAGCATCAGCACCACGCCGATTTCAGCGAACTCCAGGATCGCCTTTACATCGGTAATCAGCTTCAGCCCCCACGGGCCGATGATGCACCCGGCCAGCAGGTAACCCAGCACCGGGCCCAGGCCGAACCGAACGGCAATCGGTACGATCAGCGTCGCCGAGGCCAGGTAGATCAGCATTTCAATCAGGCTGTGCGTCTCCATCTCAATCTTCCTTCCAGGCGGCCAGGCGTTCGCCGTAATGTTCGATTTGGGCGCGTTGGGCCTCGGAGTCGGCGGCATACGCACCATGCACCGCAACGGGTTCCAGCCAGCGCATGCCGCAATAAATGGCCGTGGCGTGGAGGGGTTGGGCCAACGCTGCAAAACCTGGGTAGGCGCCGATCTGGAAATGATCCTGTTCGCCACCCGTGGTCACGGCCCACAGCAACCGCTTGTCCTTGAGCGCCGTGGCGCCTTTGCCATAGGCCCAGCCGTGGGTGAAGACTTTGTCGATCCACAGTTTCAGCAGCGGCGGGGTGCTGTACCAGTACATCGGGTGCTGGAGGACGACCAGCTCCGCTTGCTCCACGGCATGTTGTTCCGCCTCAACGTCGATATCGAAGTTGGGATAAAGCGCATACAGCGAACGTATGACCACGTCCGGATTGCTGGATACCCGCTTGAGCATCTGCTGGTTGACCCGCGATTTGTCGGGGTAGGGGTGCGCATAAATGATAAGAATCATCGGTGAATTCCTTGGTTTGGCTCCGTCGATTCTTGTCTGTCGTGAGCGCGAGCGATGGCACATGGAGCCGAGCGATACAAACACTTGGCGCCGAGCGATACAAACAAGAGCGCCTTCCCAGGCAGGATCCAGGCCGGAAAGGCCCGACATCCTACCGAGGAAGGCGCTGATTGTTTAGCGCGGATCGATACATCGGGACACTTCAGCCAAGCGGCAGCGAGACCCTGGCCTCCAACCCGCCACCCTTGCGATTCCTCAGGGTCAGTGTCCCGCCATGCTCCAGTACCGTCGCCCGGGCCGCCGACAGGCCCAGCCCGACGCCGCCGGTGTGCTTGTTGCGCGAGCCTTCGATGCGAAAGAATGGCGTGAAGACCTGCTCAAGGTGCTGGGCATCGATGCCCGGCCCACGGTCGAGGATGCGAATGTCCACCCGGTGGGCGTCGGCTTGGAGCCGAACCGTCGGCTCGCCGCCATACTTGATCGCGTTGTCGATCAGGTTGACCAAGGCACGCTTGATGCCGATGGGCCGGCCGACGTACACGAAGCGCTGGGCGCCTTCGAATGCGACCTCGGTGCCGGCGTCCTTGAGGTCATCGACGATGGTGTGCAGCAGTTCGGCCAGGTCGAACGCGGTGGCATGTTCCAGCCGGGCATCGTCGCGGAAAAACTCCAGGGCGGAATTGACCATCGCCTGCATTTCATCCACGTCCCGGAACAGGCGCGATTGCTGCTCGGCATCCTCGATGAACTCCCCGCGCAGGCGCATGCGGGTCAACGGTGCGCGCAAGTCATGGGAGATGGCCGCGAGCATCTGCGTGCGGTCCTGCAGGAAGTGCTTGAGCTGGGCCTGCATGGCGTTGAACGCGAGGATCGCCTGGCGGATTTCGTGGGGGCCGATCACCGGAATCGGCGGCGCCTGGTGGTCGACGCCAAAGCGCCGCGCACCTTCGGCAAAGCGTTCCAGCGGTGCGGCCAAGTGCCGGGTGGCGATCAGCGCGACGATAAACGTCGAGAGCAGGATCAGCGCGATGATGATCAGGTTGCGCGCCCATTCTCCCAGCCCCCAACTGCGCGACGGCACGGAGAAAATCACCCAGGAATGGTCGGCCAGCTCGATGATCACCGCGTAGCGCGCATCCGCTTGGTTGGCCGGCCAGTCGGCCGGTTCGTAGGCTTCGATCCTGGCGTCCGGTCGGCCCAATTGCTGGCGCAGGAGCGCCGAACCTGAGCTGAATTCTGGGTCATCGATCAGCGGTAGCCGGGCCTCCTCATGGCGATGTAGCCATTGCGTGTTGAATGCCGGGTTGCTCGCGGCCTTGGCAATCGCCGCCCGTTGTTCGGGGGCGACGGAGTCGATGATGCGGGTGATGGTGGCGGCCCTTTCCATCAGGCCGGTTTCCATCAGGGGAGGGCGCGCCCAGGCACCGGCCAGCAGGCTGAACAGTTCGTTGAGGGCGAGCAGGGTCAGCATGGCGATCATGGTGGTCAGGGCGATCCACCGCGCCACCGTGTCCCTTGGTCGATGAATGCCCGGGCGCGAGCGCTTCATCGCTTCACCACATGGGGGCTGAACAGATAGCCGCTGTTGCGCACGGTGCGAATCATCGAGGCGCCGGGGATGTCGGTTTCCAACTTGCGTCGCAGGCGGCTGACCTGGACGTCGATGCTGCGATCGAACGCCTCGAAGGTTTCGCCACGGGCCAGGTCCAGCAACTGCTGGCGCGTCAGCACCCGGCGAGGGTGTTCGGCAAACACCAGCAGCAATTCGAACTCGCCGCTGGACAGCGGGATCATGACCTTGTCCGGTGAGCGCAATTCGCGGCGGGTGACGTCCAGCTGCCAGTTTTCGAATTCCAGGATTGGCCGGGATGAGTCGTTCAACGTGGCCCTGGCTTCACCGGTGCGCCGCAGCACGGCACGCACCCGGGCCAACAATTCCCGGGCGTCGAACGGCTTGGTCAGGTAATCGTCCGCTCCCAGCTCCAGGCCGACGACGCGGTCGCTCAATTCACCCATGGCGGTGAGCATGATGATGCCGACCGTGTGCTCGGCCCGCAGCCGTTGGCACAGCACCAGGCCGTTGTCCCCCGGCAACATGACGTCGAGGATGATCAGGTCCGGCACTTGGCGTTCCACCGCTTGCCACAGGGCATTGCCGTCGGCGGCCACGTCCACGCTATAGCCATGTTGTTCGAGGAATTTGCGCAAGAGGGCGAGGACTTCGAGGTCATCGTCCACCAGTAGTAAATGGCTCACGGTGGGCACGCAGGGTAATGAATACAGGGGGAATACTAGGGTCAATCCAGGGCCTGCGTCATATATTTCAACCCGGAAACAAAGTTGCCGGCGGGCAATATTATGGAAATCTGCGGGCAAAAAAACGGCGGCAGGATGGCCTTGATGTCGGTCAGTTGAACAGCCAGCCAACGCTGAACCCGTGGCGAGGGAGCTTGCTCCCGCTTGAGTGCGAAGCGCTCACCGCTTTTTAGGGCCGCTTCGCGCCCCAGCGGGAGCAAGCTCCCTCGCCACAGAGGGTGGTGTTTGGCTTTTTGACCGGCCTACGCAGCATCCCAATCCTCGCCGAGATCACCCCGTATGCCGATCACCCAGCCCGTTCCGTTGTTCGTTCGCTCCACCGTCGTGGTTGTATTGGCGGCACTCGCCAGTGGTTGCTCCAGCACGCCAGCCGCAAAACCAGGCTCGTGTGAAAGCGCGACCTACACCGTTTACGATCCCGCCGAACCCGTCAACCGTGGCATCTTCGCCTTCAACCGAACCGTGGATGACTACGCACTGGCACCGGTGGCCCGTGGTTATCGCAAGCTGCCGGAGATGTTCCAGGCCGGCGTGCACAACTTCGTGGCGAACTTCGGCGAGCCCAAGGTGTTCATCAACGACCTGCTGCAAGGCAACGCCCAGCGCTCGGTCAACACACTGGGCCGTTTCGTCATCAACTCCACGGCGGGCATCGTCGGGCTGATCGACGTGTCGGGCAAGCTGGGCATCGAGCGCCACAAGGCCGATTTCGGCCAGACCTTCGGCGTCTGGAACCTCGCCCCTGGGCCCATCCTGGAACTGCCACTGCTGGGCAGCGCCAACCTGCGGGATGCGACGGGCAAAGTGCTGAGTTTTGCCGTCGACCCGTTCGGCGACAACAGCAGCACGGTCGAGACCCTGGGCACGATCAACACCGTCGGCGGCCTTGTCGATGGCCGTGCCGAGGCGTTGCCAACCACCGATCAATTGCAGACCGAAGCGGACTACTACGCGGCCCTTCGCGACGCCACGGCGCAACGGCGTGCCGATCTTGTCGCCCAGGGCAAGTTGGGGTCGGTGGTGGAGGACAATCGGCAATGCCAAGAGGGAGGGGCCGCTGATGAGTAACGAGGCGTTGGTCTTGCATCGGCGAATGCGTTTGCTCCAGCCGGATGCATTGCATTGCCGTGAGGTGGAACTGCGGTTGGCCGAGGACGGTAGCCACGTGCTGCTCAACCATTATGTCGAGCTGTATCGCCATCAACGTCTCGGTTGGTGCGCCCTTCGGCAGCATCGGGTGCCGTTGGCGGCGATAGTGCGCTGGATGATCGATAACGGCGAGCAGATGAGGGGTTAGTGGCAATCTGCTGCTTAATACAGCGGCATTTCGGAGCAAATGCCGTGAAATATTTATACATAATTACGGATTAATAATGGTTGTACGACGTCGTATCTAATATGTTCGACTGTGGCCGTTTCTTACAAAAAAAATAAACGGAGATTCACCCATGACGAGCATTCCTACCGCTGAGGAACAAGCTGCGGCACCCGTGCAAGGCCGTTTCGTACGCCTGCTGAAGCTTCTCGGCCCCGGCATCATCGCCGTTCTTTCCTGGCTGGGTGCTGGCGACCTCATCACGTCATCCGTGGCCGGCGCAAACTACGGCTACGCGATGATGTGGGTGCTGGCGGTCTCTCTGCTGCTGCGCTACCTGATCGTCAACATCATCGCGCGCTTCCAGCTCTGCAATAACCAGGGCATGACCATCCTGCAGGGGTATGCCCAGCTCAATCCGTTTTTCGCCTGGTTCCTGCTGGTGTATGCGCTGCTCATGGGGCATCTGATGAATGCCTACATGATCAAGGGGGCCGGTGAGGCCCTGGCCATGCTGCTCAAGATTGACTACCCGCTGCTGTGTTCGGTGGCGGTGGTATTGGCGGTGTGGATGCTCGTCGGGCGCAATATCTATTCGATGATCGAAGGCGTGATGAAAGGGCTGCTGGCGATCATGACGCTGGCGTTCCTGGCGCTGGCGGTGATGTCCGGCCCGGATGTCGCCGGCATCGTCAAAGGCACTATCGGCTTCAGCATTCCGCCCGATGAAGGCGTGCATGGCGCGCTGTTGGTGGCCGTCTCGGTGATCGGCGCAGTGGCCGGTTCCATCGCTAACTTCGTTCATCCGTATGTGATGCGCCAGAAGGGCTGGGTAGGACCCGAACACAAGCGTATCCAGCGCAACGACCTGCTGTTTGCGGTGTTTGTCGGGATCATCATCAACCTGGCCATCTGGATCGTCGGCGCGGAAATCCTGCGACCCAACGGCATCGAGGTCAAAACCCTGGGCGACCTGGGCAAGGCCCTGGAAATATTCTTTGGTCCGATCGGTTGGTACGTATTCTTCGTGGGTGTGTTCGCCACGCTGTTCGCCAGCATTTCGGGCAAGACCACGGCGTTCCCGATGCTCATCACCGACGCCTTCCAGCATGTGCGCCCCGAGCGCCGGGAGCGTTACGGCAAAGAGTTCCACCGCGACCCGATGCACAAATGGTTCATGTTGTTCATTCTGGTGACGCCACTGATCTGGTCGCTGCCGGGCATGCCGGACTTCGTCACGCTGACCATCGGCGTCAACGCGCTGAACATTGTCGGCTTGCCAGTGATTTCCCTGGGCCTTTTGATCATGTCCAACCAGAAGTCCTTGCTGGGCAAGGAGTACCGCAACAACCTGTTCGAGAATATCGCGCTGCTGTTTGCCACAGGCCTGGCATTGTGGGTCGCGTTCCAGTTGGGGGTCGATCTGTTTACCTGAGGCCCGGCCATCTGCAACTTTCGGGGGGACTGCTAGACTTTATCGTCCAGTCCCTTTCGGAGAAGCGGAATGAACGATAAAAACAGGATCTGCCTCTGGTACGACGGCAACGCCGAGGAAGCTGCGCAGTTCTACGCAAAAACCTTTCCCGACAGTGCGGTGAACGCTGTCTACCATGCCCCAAGTGATTATCCGTCGGGCAAGGAGGGCGATGTGATCACCGTCGATTTCACGGTGATCGGTATTCCTTGCGTCGGCCTCAACGGCGGGCCGGTGTTCAAGCACAACGAGGCCTTTTCATTCCAGATTACAACTGAAGACCAGGCCGAAACGGACCGTTTGTGGAACGCCATCATCGACAACGGCGGCCAGGCAAGCGCCTGTGGCTGGTGCAAGGACAAATGGGGTTTGTCGTGGCAGATCAGCCCACGGGTGTTGCTTGAAGCGGTCGGCAGTCCTGACAAAGCCGTGGCCAAGCGGGCCTTCGAAGCGATGATGACCATGACCAAGATCGACATTGCCGCAATTGAAGCGGCGGTGAAAGGCTAGCTGTCGAATCATCACCATTATTTTCTTGTGGGAGCGGGCTTGCTCGCGAAGGCGGTGGGTCAGTCAACCTCAATGCTGACTGGTCCGACGCCTTCGCGAGCAAGCCCGCTCCCACAGTTGTGTTGTGGTGTCTTCGATTTCTCGGCCTGCCCACATCCCCTGTGGGAGCGAGCCTGCTCGCGATGACGGCGGCACAGCCAACACCATGCAAGCTGACCTACAGGGTAGCCTCAGGCACCCTGGCAATCACCTTGATCTCGAACTGAAAACCATACAGCCACGTCACCCCCACCGCCGTCAGTGTCGGATGCGGCGCGTTGCCCCAGAATTCGGGCACGACGCTCCAGACCCGTTCGAAGATCGACTCGGGGTCGACCATGAACACTGTCACGTCCACCACATCGTCAAAGCTGCAATCGGCCGCGGCGAGGATCGCCTTCAGGTTGTTGAACGCCAGCCGGACCTGAGCCTCCAGGTCGGGCTCTGGCGAACCGTCGGCGGTGCTGCCGACTTGCCCGGAGACGAACAGGAAACCATTGGAACGAATCGCCGGCGAATAGCGATTGCGCTCATACAGTGCCTGGCGTCCAGGCGGAAAAACCACATCACGCTGTGTCATGAATACCTCCTTCAAAAAGTGGTTCCAAACGATGAACTCACTCTAGGGGCTTGTATCCGGGCGATAAACGAGCAACCTTGGTGTTCACTGTTTGTTAATCCCAAACAATCGAACCATGCCGGGGCAGAAATGGACCGTTTTGATGCGATGCAAGCGTTCGTGCGAGTCGTGGAGGCGGGCAGCTTTACCAAGGCGGCAGAAACCCTGCACATGAGCAAGACCACCGTGACCCAACTGGTGCAGCAGCTCGAGGCACGGTTGCGGGTCAAGCTGCTCAACCGCACCACACGCAAGGTCAATGTCACCGCCGACGGCGCGGCTTATTACGAGCGGGTGATCCGGTTGCTGGCCGACATGGACGATGCCGAGACCAGCGTGTCCGGCGCCCAGGCGTTACCTCGCGGGCGACTGCGGGTGGACGTGCCGAGTCCGCTGGCGGCGATGATCCTGATACCCGCCTTGCCGGCGTTCTACGCGCGATACCCGGACATCCAGATTGACATGGGCGTCAGCGATCGCCTCGTCGACATGCTTGATGAAAACGTCGATTGCGTGGTGCGCGGCGGTGAGTTGCGGGATCAGTCGCTGATCGCCCGACGCGTTGGCGACCTGGCCCTTGGCGTCTTCGCCGCCCCGAGTTACCTGGCACGGTTTGGCCCGCCCGCACACCCTCGCGAACTGGAAGACTCGCACCATCGCACCGTCGGTTTCCTGTGGGCGCGCACCGGCAAATCCTTGCCCTACGCCATGCGCCGTAACGGTGAACTGCTTCACGTCAAAGGGCGCTACGCGTTGGCCATCGACGACGGCAACGCCTACCTCGCGGCCGGGCTGGCGGGGCTGGGCGTGCTCTGGCTGCCCGAGTACATGTCCCGGCGTCACCAGGCGCAAGGGGAATTGGTGCCGCTGTTCGAAGACTGGCAGCTGGAGCCGATGCCGCTTTATCTGGCCTATCCCCCGAACCGGCATATCAGCGCCAAGTTGCGGGTGTTCATCGATTGGGTCGTGGAGCTGATGGCGCAGCATGCGCCTATTATTGATCGATCTGTTTCGTGAAATTTGGCTGTCCAGTTGTAGAGGAGATACACCATGGACCGATTCACCGGTGGCTGCCTGTGCGGTAACGTTCGACTTGAAGCCTTGGGGCGCCCGTATCGTGTTGGTCTTTGTCACTGCCTCGATTGCCGCAAGCATCACGGGGCCTTGTTCTACGCGGCAGCCGTGTTTCCCCAGGAGGCGGTGACGATCGAGGGTGAAACCCGGGATTACGCCGGACGATTTTTCTGTCCACGCTGTGGCTCGTCGCTGTTTGCCCGCTCGGGCGACGAAATCGAAGTGCACCTGGGGACCCTGGACGCGCCCGATCAACTGATGCCCACCTACGAAAGCTGGACCGTGCGCCGTGAGTCCTGGTTGCCGGCGTTTGCGCTTACCCGATGTTATGAGCAGGATCGTGAGGGTACGGGGCGGTCTGAGGAATAGAGGCAATGTGTTCCACCGCTATCGCGAGCAAGCTCGCTCCCACAGTTTGGTCGGTGGTGTGCTCAATGCCGGATTCACAACCAAACCCCTGTGGGAGCGAGCTTGCTCGCGATAGCGGTAGGCCAGTCAACTTCAATGCTGACTGATCCGACGCCTTCGCGAGCAAGCCCGCTCCCACAAGGAATCTGCGCTTTTATTCCTTGAGGAACGTCAGCAGATCCTGGTTCAACCGGTCCTTGTGGGTTTCGGTCAAGCCGTGCGGTGCGCCAGGGTAGACGATCAGTCGAGCGCCTTTGATCAGCGCCGCCGAGGCCCGGCCTGCTGCGTCGATCGGCACGATCTGATCGTCATCGCCATGGATGACCAAGGTCGGCACGTCGAACTTCTTCAAATCGCCGCGGAAATCTGTCGCCGAGAAGGCCGCGATCGAGTCATAGGTATTCTTGCTGCCACCCTGCATACCCTGCACCCAGAACGATTGGATCAGTCCCTGGGACGGCTTGGCGCCCTTGCGGTTGTAGCCGTAGAACGGGCCCGAGGCGATGTCCAGGTACAGCTGCGAGCGGTTCTCCAGGGACGCCTTGCGCAGGCCGTCGAACACTTCGATAGGCAAGCCACCAGGGTTGGTTTCTGTCTTGAGCATCAGCGGTGGCACCGAAGAAACCAGCACGGCTTTTTTCACCCGGGCGGTACCGTGGCGACCGATATACCGCGCCACTTCACCGCCCCCCGTCGAGAAGCCCACCAGCGTCACGTTCTTGAGGTCCAGTGCTTCAATCACCGCCGCCAGGTCGTCGGCGTAGTGGTCCATGTCGTTGCCTTCCCAAGGCTGGCTGGAGCGACCGTGACCGCGACGGTCGTGGGCAATCACCCGATAGCCTTTCGAGGCGAGGAACATCATCTGGCCTTCCCAGCTGTCGGAGTCCAGCGGCCAGCCGTGGCTGAACGTCACGACCTGGCCATCACGCGGGCCCCAGTCCTTGTAGTACAGCTGCACGCCATCCTGGGTGGTGATGTAGCTGGCGGACTGGACCACGCTGCCGACAGCGGATGCGCTGGCAGCGGCCTGGACCGGCGACGCGGCTTCGGCGTTGAGGGTGGCCAAGGCCAGGGTCGCGACAGCCAGGGTGCGGTTGAAGGTGTTCATCGTGTCTCTCTCCATAAGGTCGGTTTGATCTGCGGCGATCGTCATCGATCGCGTTGGTGGGCAGATTAGAGAGAGAGGCCGATGACGAGAACGGCGTGGGCATCGATAGCAACTATGGGAAAATCGGATAGCTGCGTTGCGCTTCGGTTGCCGTGACTCGTTCGTGGCGAGGGAGCTTGCTCCCGCTGGGTGGCGCAGCCGCCCCAAACGGAGCGACGCGAGTCTTCCTGGTGTATTTCATTGGCCGATGTGCGACGGCTGCGCCGCCGAGCGGGAGCAAGCTCCCTCGCCACAATGTATTGTTCAAGCGCCCTGAAATCGCCCTCAACCAAACGAAGGCATCGGCCCCAACGAATTAATGATCCACACGACCACCGCTACGGCCGCCAGCACCGCGACCACGATGCTGATAAGCACCCATTTAAGAATTTTCAGCCCTTTCGACGGAGCCCCCGGCGCGAGGGGCTCCACCGGGAACGTCATCTCCCCGGCGCATCGCGGGCAAACAGCGGTGTCGTCAAGGAGGAGGTAGCCGCAGTGTTCGCAGTTTGTCATGTCGTCACTTCAAGGCTCAAAGGAGGGTAGCCCTCTATGGGCTTGTAAAAGCGGCCAAAAACACCGGGCGCCAGTCGCTTAATATTTGTAGACGATGCCCAGCCTGCCCATGATCTCCAGGGCAGTGACCAGGCCCAGGCCATTCATGGGCAGGCAGGCGAAGGCTTGGTATTCATCGAAGTGCGTGCCGATGGCCAGCAACTTCAAATCATGGGTTTCCAGCTGCCCATTGAAGTAGTGCAGGAGCGCGCGTTCCCAATCGTCGGCGCGGTTGACCGCCTCGATGGTTTTACGCTCGGGCGTCGGAATTTCAATGTCCAGCTGCCGCAATGGGGCCAAGGCATTGACCGCATCGACGCCGCAGGACGACCATTCCTTCCATTCGAACCCGGCCAATTGATTGGTCTCGGTGAGCGCTGACTCGACTTGCGTCCAGGCCCAATCCCACTGCCCGGTAGGCGCCGGCAGGTTCTGAATAAGTGCTTGCGCGTGAGCCTCGTCGAACAGGCTATCGAACAGGTCAGCCAGGGTATCGGCCAGATCGGGCTGCGGCCCTTGCCCCTGGGTGTCCAGGTCGTGGCTCAAGCGCTGCCACAGGCTGCCCAGCTCGTCCCAATCCTCGTCATCCATGTCATCCTCGATCACCTGGGCCTTATGGCCGCGCAGGTAATTGTCCAGCCGCGTCTTGCGCACACGCACGCTGCCTTCGGCAAGATCGACATCATAGCTGCGGTAATCCAGGTAGTTGGTCTGGAACACGATGCGGTCTGGAAACACTTCATGGGCAAGGCTTTCCTCCACATCGAAATACGCCGCGCCTTCGAAATCGCCATGGGCGCTGATGATGCGTTGCAACGACAGGGGATCGATTGGGTTCATGTGGGCTGGGTCACAAGGAGGAGGGCGAAAGGGAGACGCCGTGCACGTTGGCCGATATCCGGTTCGCGCTGATCCTACACCAAGCGCCAGTGGCTGCTAAGGGGCGGAATGTGGACTGCGTCAACTGCCGGGCAAGTGTTTGGGTCTATGCTTACCTTGCCTTCGTGAATCAGGCCCACCCATGCACGAACACCGAACGGTCCACAGGGAGTACGCGTGAGACATTCGATACCGGCTGCAGCGTTGTTTTGCCTATTGCTCGGCACGGTTGCCAGGGCTGAGCAGTATCAAATCGTCACCGAAGAATGGGCGCCGTACAACTACCAGGAAAACAACCGGCTCACCGGCATGACCACCGAGATCGTCCGGGCCATCATGGCGCTGACCGGAGATGATTTCGAAGTGCTGCTGCAGCCCAGCATGCGCACCAGCCAGATACTCAAGCACCGTCCCAAGACCATCATGTATTCCATGTTTCGCACGCCGGAACGCGAATCGCAGTTCAAATGGGTCGGGCCGATCGTGGAAGAGTCCATCCACCCTTATCAACTGGCCAATGCGCCGCCGCTGGACACCCTGGAACAACTCCTTAACGCCTCGCAGATCACCACGCGCCACGCCGGCCTGGTCCCTCAGATGCTGCAGTCACTGGGCTTCAACAACCTGGACAAAAGCGCCACCGAGAGCAAGCTGCTCTACCGCATGCTGCTTGCCGGTCGCACCCAGATCATTGTTGGCGACACTGATGCGGGCGTGGCTTATTACAGCCGTCAACTGGATATCGCCCCGGGCACCTTGCGACGGATTCCTATCGAACTGTATCGCTCATCGCTGTACATCGCCTTCAGTCCCGACAGTGAGGATGAAGTGGTGGCGGCGTGGTCCCGGGCGTTGGAGCAGTTGCGGCGTTCGGGGGAATTGGAGCGGATTCAGCGGCGGTATGAGGGCGCGGGAGGACAATGAACGCGCGGAACCGGCGAAAGCCGGTCCGCAAGCCTTCACTCATTTCACGCTCTGCAGCAATCAGGCCGGCCAGCGCCGGTGAAACGACGATTGCCGACCTGTTGCGCTGCAATGAGCCAGCAGCAACGACACTGGGGTTAACGGAATGTCCAGTGGGAGCTGGTTTACCTACGGGCTCTGGATCAAAACGATTATCAGGCTTGATTTGTTTTTTTGAAAAATATCGTCCATGTCACTCAGTATCGACTTACTTCCGTAATATGAGTGTCCTATGAAGCTGAAGCTCGTATCAGCATTGGATGCATCGAGGGTGTCTACTCCCTTCAACAACGCGAGGTTTGCACCAGAGTCGCCTAGCCTGGGTGAAGCTATATCATGGTAAGCGCTCTATTTGCTGAATGAACATTCTACGAGCGTGTTAACAAATGCCGCTTTGTTTGCCACTTTCCTGGTTCGAATCGCGTCTTGATATAAAAGTGCGTCCTCGGTTGACAACCCCGTGCACCGCCCTAATAGATCGTCAGCCTGGATAGCTACCATGGACGTGTCTGAAGGAAGTGTCACTTTGCTTTCATCAAACCACATTGAAGCTAAGTTCAGGGTGGCAAGCTTTCTTTCCTGGGAGTCTGGCAGGCTGTCCTTGATTGTTTTAAGGGTGTGTACAGCGCGGCCGCGAATCTCGGTGCTTTCTAAACTATTCCTGATTTCCTGCATTTTTTCTGCAGTCAATTGATTGTTTAAAAGGCTTGGTCCAGTTGCCGCGATACTTGATTTCAGTGCGGAAAAAATTATCTGCTGAGCATCATTATTTACCGCGTTTTTTGCTTTGCTCACCTCAATGACCATATATGAGTTATCTGTATAGAAGCAATCGTCAGCAGGTTCGAGCATTAGAGCGCAGCGTGAGTTGACAACTCTTCCTGTGGCATCATTGTAAGCTAGGGATGACCAAGGGATTTGTTTGGTGCGATCTTCGCTTCTTATCAGAACATAATTTCCGGCCTCAATAGCGGCAGAGCTTGGGTTTGCGGTAGGTTTTTCATCGGTCGGGCTTTTCAAGTCAAATGAAAAAGTAAATATATTGTCATCTTGATCATCCTTGATAAAAACCTCAGCTAAAGATGAAAGGATCGCCGTGGCTGGATGTGCAGGAGGATAAAAAGTTTCGCCGAGCCCGGCAAGGTTTGCGGCCAGATTTCTTAATTGGGTGCCGTCGGTATCTAACTCTATTATATAGAAGTCAAGTTTCAGAGGGTTTCCGCCATAAGTTATTGGGCCGAAAACACCATGGAGATTTGATAAGTTGAGAAACTGCCCGCGACGCACGTCATTGCTATAAAAAATAACCTTGGAGTTTTTTATTCCGTCGCTTCCAAACTTTCTATTGCAAGGGTCCTCGCAGGTGCTGGAAACGATTGCAATGTCCCCGGTCGTTGGTTCGTTTCTAACTACCCGCAACAGGCTTCTATATTCTATAAAGTCTTTTATGAAAACTTGCTTCAATGAAACGGTGATCGGGTCGCCGGCGCTAATCAGATTCGCTGCGGCTTCAGAGCGAATGTATTTTGGGTTTAGACTTCCTTGGTGGGTGCCGGGTCTATTATATCGGTAATCAACAGCTCCCTGATTGCTGATGGCGCAAGCTGAGCAGAGTGTAATTAGCGATAATATCGTTGCGTTCGCGAATAGGCTGCGCATAATAATTGATCACTCCTTGTGTGCTTTTTTATTTTATTGTTTGCTTGTTGGGTGCAGCATAGTTTAGATTTTTTCGACGTAAAGCCGCTTTGTGTATTTTTTATCAAAAGGGGATTGGTGGCTTGAGGGGCTGCTACTGAAGTACGTTGTGAAGGGTGTGTTAAATAAAGAAGTGTTTCAAGAATGACTCAGATAACACATGTCTCACGCGGTTCGGAAAGAGGGCGGAATTAGCTTTTTTGCTTCGCCGCAGACCAGAGCAGGGAAAGAAGCGTACGCGAATCCATCAAACGCTCGTCGGCCTCCACCAGGCCTGGAAGCGCATGCCATGGATGGTTGGCGTTGCGATGATGATGCAAGTGCAGATTGATGTGATAAGGCCAAATGAAAAACCTGCCTGCACATCTCACTTTCCAGGCGTAAGTCCATTGCTGCCAGCCTGGGGTTACGCCAGGTCCACCACTGTGTTCGGCGATGCTACGGATTTTCTGTAGCAGCGTTCCCAAGGTGGCGAGTGGCAAAAACCATAACAGCACGATAAGCATCATGGTCTGGGCGCTGGTTTGCCAGGCGATGACAGATAAGAGGGCGAGCCAGATAGTGCCCGCAGCAGCAATGGGTCGTGTCATCTTCGGTGAAACCCCGCCCGCATCTCTGTAAGCGCGCAGGTTACGCAGCGTGTTAATAAGGAACAGATCCCCCAGCAATTGCCTGAGCAATAAGCTCCCGGACAGCGGTCGGAAATTCCATGGCTGGCGGTGATAAAGAAAGCGCCGCTCCGGATCTTTCGTTGATCCCGTGTGCTGATGATGCTCAAGGTGCAGTGGTCTATAAAATTCAATGGGCACCGTACCCGGGACACCGATGGCCACGTTGATCAAAAAGTCATTGATACCGCGATGACGCGTCAGGTGATAGTGAGTCGCGTCGTGGTACAGAATGAACAATGCATGTTGGCGCGCGGCAATAATGACAAAAGCCAGGCAATACATACGCCAGTCCGAAACATACAGCGCAATGCGCAACGTCACGATGATGCACAACCACTCAAGCAGGATGGCCCCCAAGGTGCGCAAATCCACCTTCAGGCGATTCAGCGCTATTGTCGTCAAACCCGCTGCTGCGCCAATGGCTGCCCCATAGACCACATCGAGCAGTACATGCTGGCCGGTCGTCAACACGGTGATTGCCAGCATCAGGCTCCATAGCGCGAAGATCCCTGCCTGGCGGACACGCAGATAACCCAGCACAACGCTGATGGCCACCGGTAATGCAACATGCCCGCTGGGTGACGCCGCCAGCGGTGAGTCAACGCTGTAGAACCACGCCAGCCACTGCGACGTGCTATCCGGACGCTCTATAACGGTGGGCCAGAACAGGTGGCTCACCAGGCAGGTTCCAGAGGCCAGGGCCGCCGCAAAAAAAGCCGGTAGCAGCCAGTCGCGGTGACGCCCTAGAAACACGAGCGCGGGCATGATCAATAAATAGCTAAGGTACAAGGGCAGTGTGTAAGGCAGTTGCGCAATGTGCGCATCGATAGCGCCGGGCTGAATAATCCGTACCGGCCCCATCGGGAAATGCGTGACGAGAAAATACAGGATGCCTGTCACAACGGTATAAACCAGCAGCCAACTGACGGGACGGGTCACCCTTGAGGCATTGACAGGACGGTGTTCGACAGTGGATGACATGATCAAGGCGCCTGGGTAAACGAGGAGGGCGAGTGGAAGTCTACGTTGCATTGGCCGATTGATCTGGCCAATATCCATCCCCCTTGCTTGCGATGCTGAAGGTCTCCATGAGTTTGAGTGCAACCTCCGTTGAATGCGCCCATCTGCATCTGAATGAAATTGATCGGATGTTCGAGATTTATTCTGCGTCCTACTCCGACACCTCGCGAGTAAGGTTCGATCAGGATTTCAAGGAAAAGACCCACTGCATCGTTTTACGGGATGCGGGTGAAATAATCGTCGGATTTACCACGCTCAAACTGTATGAAAAAACCTGGGCCGGCAAACCGATCAGGGTGATTTTTTCGGGCGATACAATCATTGATCGTGAACACTGGGGAAGCCAGCAATTGGCTTTCGCCTGGATGCGACTGGCGGGGGACATCTGGCAGGAGCAGTCTGAAACCCCCCTCTATTGGTTTCTGATCTGCAAGGGTCACCGGACCTACCGTTATTTGGGCGCCATGGCTTTGAACTATTCGCCCCGAGCCGGGACGATGACAAATCCTGGCGTTCAGGCACTGATGGATCACTTGGCAATCGATCGTTTTGGTGAGGCCTATGATCCGAAAACGGGCGTTCTGTCCTTCAAGGTTCCACAAGGTCGGCTGACCGCGGAATTGGCGCAGGTTCCAGCGGCTCACCTGCGTCTGGCAAACGTAGTGTATTTTCTGGAAAGAAACCCTCTTTACGCATCGGGCGATGAGTTGGTCTGTTTGTGCGAGCTGCACCCCAATAATTTTCGGCCGATGGTGCTGCGCTTGTTTGCTGGCGCTCAACCATCGCCATGCTGATTCGCCAGGCAAGCGCCGCGGACAACCTGAAATTACTCGACTTTCAGGCGCAGCGGGCGATGCAGGGTGGTTTGCCGATGCGGTTTGACCGTGGGCCGGACTATTTCGCGCTGCATCATTGTCACGCCACGGACCATCGAACCTGGATAGCCGAAAGCGAGGTGGGGGAACTCAAAGGCATCGCCAGCCTGGTGGTCCGCGATGGCTACCTTAATGGCGGTATCGAGCCTGTGGCCTATCTGGGGGATCTGCGGCTGGTGCCCGACAGACGCCTGTCGAAGTCGTGGATGGCTGAGGTCAAAGTGCGGCTCGAAGCGTTGGCCCGTGAAACCGGTGCTCTGCACGCTTATTGCTGTGTCATTCGCGGCAACAGGCTCGCAGTTCACTCGCTTCTGGGTGGGCGGCGAGCCAATCCGCTCATGCTTTCGCACTGGCGCGGCTATAGCAACGTCTCCGTATATGGTCAGCGGGGGTGGAGTCGCGCGCCAAGAACGCCGGAAAACGTCCGCATCGTTCGAGCCCAGCCGGCCCATACGGATGCACTGCGGGCATTTCTCGATCGCGAGTCGACAGGCCAGCCCTTTGGTTGCGTCTTCAGTGAAGCGCAGTTCTCGCGACGCCTGGAAACCTGGCCGGACTTCGGAATCGAGTCATTTCTCCTGGCCTTGGACACCCGTAACAATGTGCTCGGTTGTGTCGCCCCTTGGGATGCCGGGCGTATCAAGCGGGTGGTGCTGGAAAAACTGCCCATGGCACACCAGGCACTTCGCCTGGCTTTCAACGCCTGCGCGCCAGTCTTGGGGCGCCCTGCCATTGCTGCACCTGGCGAGGCGCTGCGGGACATCTACCTGACGCATTTACAGGTGCGGCAGCGAAACCCGCACATTTTCGCTGCACTGCTGGATGCCGCGTGGGTGCGCGTTCGCGGTCAGTACGCGTTGATGCAGATGTGCTTGTATGACGATGATCCGCTTTGGGCCGCCATGAGCCGTTATCGTAGCGTCGCCATCCCCATGGACCTGTATACGGCGCCCTGCATCGGCGGTGCGTCAGCGTTGGCACCGATGGAGGCGGCGCGTATTCCGGGGTTTGAGATCTATCTCGTCTGATAGCCCAGGCCGGGCTTGGTCTCGTGCAGGACATTCAACAGCGCCAACCAAAAACGGGTTGTATCAAATCCACCACCGCCCAAGACAGGCTGGCCGTGATCGAGGTGCGGCAGGCAAATCTGCGGCATGCCATCGAGTCGTTGATGGTCGAGGTAAAACTGACCGTCATGCGCCCAGCCGGGTCGCAGCGCATTGAGGCGTGCGTGATGCGTGTCAAGAGCAGAGCAGGGCGCGCAGGTCCAACTGACGACATGCGCGCAATGCAGGTCAGCGGCCAGATGGTCGAGCAGGTGAGCAATGTGCGGGTCGCGCAGGCGGCTGATGTCTCGTGCGCCATCGGCCACCCAGGGCATTCTGGCAAACACTCGACGAATGCGATCCAAAGGATATCGTTGGGCCGGTTGGTGCGTGCTGCAACCCAGCACCTCATCCATCACCGTCGACGGGCCTGCCGGAGGTTGCACCAACGCAACGCCGTCACACGCCTCACTCAAGACGCTGTTCCGTGAGATTGCCGCAAGCGCATCGAGCCCCCCCTTGCTGTGAGCCAACACAACGAATCGCTGGCCTGGCTGGAGTTCGGCAGTCAGTACCTTGTCGATAGACGTTCCTTGAGCCATCACCCCACGGGAAGAGCGCACGGGCATGCGCAGGACCTGATAGTTCGAGCGCCGTAGCGTCTGGGCGCAATCTTGAAAACAACGTGGCAACCATTCGGAAAACAGTCCGGCAACCAGTACTACCAACGTACTTCGAGGAAGACGTGGCGCGGGGTCATGCCAGCATGCGATAAATGGCTCTGTCCAATCAAGGTGTGCAGCGGGTCTCGCCCATTGCGTGGCTGGAAAATGAAGCGGCCATTCGTCAAAACCTTCTGGCACCCAGGTTTTTTTTCCCGACAAGGGGGGCCTCACGGCGTGGGCCCAGCGTATTCATCCAGCCTGAGACGAGCCGTTTCCAGGGCTGCACTGTTGTCGAGCTTATTGGGGTGAAAGCCAGGAATGAACCAGGCCAGCCAGCTCGCAAATGCCCGGGTCAGTGGGCCAGGATTTACAAACAGCCACCACTGCAAGCGCGCCCACCCTCGCCAGTTACGGCGTTGCCCATCAGTGCCTGCAAGTTGGTAGATGAAATACAGCAGATCGACTGCGAAGTACGCGGTCATTACCAGCATGATCCCGCACCGCATCAGGTATCGCCAAAGTGGACGACGCACAACCAGACACAACACGTCGTAGGCGACGGCCTTGTGTTCGGTTTCTTCTATGGCATGCCAGCGCCATAGCATGGCCATCGTCGAATCGGCACCGTTGAGAACAGCGGGATTTCGCAAGAGTTGGTCGGAGAGAATGGCAGTGAAATGTTCCAGGCTGGCGGCCATGGCCAGGCGAGTCGCTGGCGACAATCGATTGCCAACTTCCTGTCGGCGCAGCAGCAGTTTTTCCAGCGCCTCAACCGGCGCGCCTTGTGCCGCGAGTCGCTGGTTATACAGCCTGTGCTCGCGAATATGCGAGGCCTCCTGATAAACAAACGCTTCAACCGCGTCGCAAAGCGATCCCTCTGTTTCTATCTCGGTACGAAAATGCGTGACGCTATCAATGAACAGCTTTTCGCCGAGTGGAAACATGATCGACAGGCCATCAAAAAAACGCGTGACGTGGGGCCAGTCACGGTACCAATAACGGGGAATACGCTCATCGAGGGCAAAGCGTACGTTGCGGCGGGAAATATTTGCGGCGGGGGCTTTTGCCGCCGGACGCCAGGATAAAAGGCCTTTGAGATACGACATCATCGACGGTGCGGCCCTGAAAAAACGACAGGCTATCTCTTTTGTCATTGATCGTGTAAATGGATATCCGACTTTCCATGGGGCCTCTTATGCGCAGTTCCGGTGATACTTCACCCTCTCGTCGTTACGACTTGGCCAATCTGTGTGTATTGATGCTGCAGACATTCGTTTGGGGGGCGACGCTGACGTGGTTGTCATCCACGGATGCGGGGTGGTTCAAGTGGCTTGTGCTGATTCCTTTTTGCCTGGTCATGCAAGGGGTCTTTTCGATGATGCACGAGGCCTTTCATGGGCTGGCCCATAGTAAGAGCAAGCTGAATTACTTCGTGATGTGGTGGGCTTCGACCCTGTTTGGCGCGTCGGCTACGCTCATCCATATCAACCATCTTGGGCACCACACGCGTAATCGCACCCGAGCGGAACTGGCTGATTTTGCCAGCGCAGACGAGTCGTTGCTGCGCAAGCGAGTCGAATACTATTTCGCGATTCTGGGCGGTATCTGGCTCGCGGCATTTATTGGCAGTCTTTTGTTGCCGTTACTGCCGGCGCGTATCACTGGCCGGTGGTCGCAAACCGCCGAGGTCAACACCTATGCGGCCGCCTTCAAGGACTTTTCCAAAAGCGATTTCAGCCGTATCCGGCTGGAGGTGATCGCCAGTGTCGCGCTGTGGTTATCGGTCGGGACAGTGTTGGGGTGGAAAGGGCATGTCGTCCTGTTGACCTACATCGCCTTTGCTTTTTCCTGGTCTTCGCTGCAGTGGGTCTACCACATGCGCACGCCGTTGGACGTGGTTGAGGGGGCCTACAACATGAGGGCGCCGCGCCTGGTCCGTTGGGCCTTTCTGAACTTTAACTACAACCTCACCCATCATCGACAATCACAACTGCATTGGCAGCAGATGCACCGGGCATCGAACCTGAAGGAAACCCGGCCATTGTGGTTTGGCTGGCTCCAGGTTTTCTTGCCACCCCAGCGTCTACCGGATGACCTGACGCAACTCGCCAAGACCTACTTTTGATGAGTGCCGACAATGGCGTCAAGCGCACGCTGTGGGAGCGCTTTATAGAAAGCGCGCAACCCCTGCTTGATCAATGGCACGAGCAACTTGAGCAGCCAGAATTGGCGCAAGAGCGGCTATTGCAACGATTGCTGAAGGCCAACAGTGATTGTGCGTTCGGGCGTGCCCACAACTTTGCGGGTCTCGCTGATTCAGCGCAGTTTCGCGACAACGTCCCGATTCATGCCTACTCACAACTGCATCCCTGGATAGAGCGAGCTCAAACTGAATCGGAATCGATTCTGACTTCCCGGCCGCCGCTGTTCTTCGAGCGTACGAGCGGTAGCAGTGCGCTGCACAAAGCGATTCCTTATACCCGCGACTTCCTGTCTGAAATGCACAGTGCCCTAGGCGTCTGGCTTGCGGATATGTACCGTCAAGTCCCGGGGATCAGTCATGGCTCAGGCTACTGGTCAATGTCACCCCCCTTGCAAGTACCGGTGATGGGCCCTAATGGTATTCCCGTTGGTTCAGCCAGTGATCTGGAATACCTGAAGGGCAGCAGCATTGCGGGACTGGCCGGAACGTTGTTGATTCCAGCGTTTGCCGGTGATCTGTCCAACTGGCGTAGGCAGACGCTCCTGGCGTTGGTGGCAGACGCTGATTTGAGTTTTATCAGTGTCTGGAGTCCTACGTTCTTGACCAGTTTGTTGCAGCCAGTGTTCGGTGGTGGAACCGCTGAGCACGAGCAGACGTTTGCTTGGCTGGACGATGCGCTACCCGCCGCCCGCAGGTCTGCGTTGCGCCGTGCGCGAGCCCAAGGTGTCTGCACTGAGTTATGGCCACGGCTGGCAGCCGTCAGTTGCTGGATGGATGGCCCCAGCCGCAACTACTACAGGCCATTGGCGGCGCGCTTCCCCCAGGCGCAATGGTTACCCAAAGGTCTGTTTGCCACCGAAGGAGTGGTCAGCGTGCCATTCGGTGATGAGCCGGGGTGTCCCTTGGCGATTGGCAGCCATTATCTTGAGTTTGTCTGCGAAGACGGTTCGCTACGCAATGCCCACTCCCTGCGCCTGGGCGAAAGCGCGCAAGTCCTGCTGACAACCGGTGGCGGCTTGTATCGCTACGCATTGGGGGACCGAGTCCGAGTCGTCGGCATGCTGGGGGCTACTCCGCGTGTAGAGTTTGTGGGGCGTACGACGGTGACCAGTGATCTGGTCGGAGAAAAGCTTGATGAGCACATCGTGCAAAGCATTTTTGACCGTTGCATCACCACGGCAGGGGCTGCTTGCCTGATCCCCAACGCCTCGGCTACGCCACCGCATTACCTCGCGCTGGTTGCGACCTCTGACGACCTGGATGCAGGCGCATTGGCCCTGGCGGTCGAATCGGAACTGTCCAACGCCTTTCATTACAACCAGGCACGCCGACTTGGGCAGTTGGGGCCGCTTCGGGTTCGCTTGCTTAAAGGCAGCGCTGATGTGTTGGCCCAAGTACTTCAACAGGCGGCGGAGTTAAGCGGTATCCGCGCCGGTGACGTCAAACCTCGTCCATTGATCAATCGGCTTGAGACAGCCGAGGCCATTCTCGCGCTAACGGAAAGCTCATGTCGGCATCTTTGAATACCCATCTTGAAGCGCCTTGCGATGGAACCCTCGAACAATGGTATGTGGCTTGCGCCCAGAAAGAACTGCGCAAGAACAAACCTTACCGGGCAAGAATCCTCGGCCTGAACCTGGTGCTTTTTCGTCAGCGTGATGGGCAGGTAGCGGCGTTGCTGGACCAATGCGTGCATCGGGGAACCCGACTGTCCGCCGGCAAGGTTTCCGATGATTGCCTTGTCTGTCCCTACCATGGCTGGCGCTACGATGCCCAAGGGCAAGTGGTCCACATCCCCAGTCTCGGCGCTAAACAGTGTTCATCGACATCAGGCGAATATCGCTATAAACAACGCCATTTTGCCGTGCAGGAACTCGATGGCTTGGTCTGGGTATACACCGGTGCGGGTGACCCACAGGCCAAGCCGCTATTCAGGCTGCCGGCTTACGCCGACAAGCGCTGGCAGACCTACTTCATGATCAATACCTTTGACGCCGACGTCGGCAGCCTGGTGCAGAACTTCATGGACGTGCCCCATACCGTCTTCGTACACGAGGGCATCTTCAGATCCAGCACGGGTCGTTCGATGGACGCCACGCTCGCCTGTAAAGCGCGGAGCATTGAAGTGACCTATCACGACGACGGCGACAAGATTGGTGTGATGAACTGGCTGAGTAATCCCGACGGCGAGCCGCTGGTTCACACCGACCGTTTTTTTGCGCCCAACGTCACGCGCTGTGACTACCAGTGGGGCGAGCGCTCGGCTTTTTTGATCATCAGTCAAATTACCCCAATCGATTCACGTCAGTCGCGCGTCTATACCTACATCGCCTACCGCTTCCAACTGCCCCGCTGGGTCCTTCGAGGGTTGCGTCCGTTCATCCATCTGTACACCCGCATCGTCATTCGCCAAGACGTGAAGATCATTCAAGCACACCGACAAGGCCTTGATAACGCGCCGGATTTCAAACCATCCAATGTGCAAGCGGATGCCATACATGTCGGTGTCGAGCAGTTACTGGCGGCGGTTAGGCTAGGAGAGGATTTACCGCCGGCACAGCGTCGTGAGAGCCGGATACGGTTTGAGCTTTGATGGCGTCGACAAAAATACGAGGCATAAACCTGAATCAGGACCAGCTAAATCCCCAGCCACTTGGCCGGGCCGGATCGCGAGACGATAAACAGGCGTTTATCTTGGGCGATGCTACTGTTACCTCGGTACCTGCGGCGGGAGGCGACCGCTGACGGAAGACCTATATCGGACGTGAATTCTTCATTGGCCAGGAGGCTAGCACTATGTCAGCACAATCTCTCACGCACCTGCTTATCGATACCGATGTCGATTTCGACGACTACATGGCGATCTCGTATTTGCTGAAGCATCCTGCGGTCAAGGTCGAAGGCATCACCGTGACAGGGGTGGGCGCTGTTCACTTGAGTCACGGCGTTGAAAACATCAGCAACTTTCTCACCGTGTTCGATGACCCGGAGATCGAGCGCATCCCCGTTGTCGCTGGCTTTCAGCGGCCCATGGTGTACAGCAATACCTTTCCCTTCGAAACACGCCAGGCAGCGGATCAACATTACGACGCGTCGTTTCCACGGACAAACCTGAACCCCACGCGGACCGATGCGGTCGCGTTCTTAATGGATACACTGAAGAACGCCGATCATACATTTACCGTATTGATGATCGGTGGCGGCACGACCTGGGGGCATTTGTTTCAGCAGGCTCAAACCGATCACGCGTTACAAGACTTGTTGCGCAGCAAAATCGATCGCATCGTGATGATGGGAGGCAATTTGTTGCCGCAGTACGTCCAGCCCGGCGCGGGCGGCAATATTATCGACACCCTGGGCGACGCTCCCTACTACACCAATAAGGTCGCAGAGTGGAACATCTTCCTGGACCCGCTTGCTACCCAATATGTTTTTGATGGCGGGGTTCCAGTGCAATTGGTTGCGCTGAATGCTTGTAACCAGATCCGCATCGATCGGGATTTCTTGCGAGCACTCTCCAGCATTCACAACCCGGTTGCTCAATTCCTCACAAACGTGCTGCAAAGCTCGACCATCGCCCCCGGTATCGGCGCTTATCTGTATTTTTGGGACCCGTTGGCGGCCATCGCGATAACCGACCCTGGGTTTCTTCAATTTATCCGATATGGCCTGCGGGTCGAGCAAGCGCTGAACGAAGAACAGGATACGAGCGGGCAGTTGATTCCGGATGACGCTGGCGCTCCGGTCGACATTGCCCTGGGAACGTCACCTGGGTTCGTCTTGTCGCTTTACCTGGGCACTATTGCCGGGAAGTCGGCCGAGGCCACGACATCGATAGCAGAGTAGTAGGCCGTCCAAGAATCTCCCTTCGTCTTGTAAAGTGGCAACCTGACTGAGCCGTGTCTATTGTCTTTGGCGACAATAGCTATCGGAGGCATCGACATGACTCAGATCATTTCGCCCGCCGCTTCAGCTGTGCGGAACACGGGCATGGTCGCCACAACTTTATGGGGCTCGGACAAAATCGGCGGTATCGCGGTCGATCCGGACGGTACTCTCTGGCTTGGCGCTTATAGTCGCCTGGGGCTCGGCGGCGAAGAGGATTCAGGCTTCACCGGTAGCCTGGTCCGGTTCAATGCCGACGGCAGCCTGGACCGCAACTTCAGTGGAGACGGTAAATCCCTTCTCCCGGTGGCGCTCGATATCGAGGACGGCGGTAATGCGGCCGTGCAGCCGGGAGGCGGTTACCTGGTGACGCGCTACGTGAAAGTAGGCGATGCCTGGGTGTCGGGCATCAGTCGTAACTTGGCTGACGGCAGCCTCGATAAGAGTTTCGGCAACGGCGGCACCGCGACAGTGCCTTTCTATTGGAATGAAGATCTTGGCCAGCAAGCGTCGTTCTCCGTGCAACGCGACGGCAGCTTTTTCGCAAGCGCTGGGTATCCCTCCGGGGAGATTTACATCGCCCGCTTCGACGCGACGGGGACCTTGCTCTCGTCTTTCGGCGAGTCTGGGGTCCTGCATCTGCCAGCGTCCGTCGGCATTCACCCCAGCCGCACGCTCGACGTTTCGCTGCAGGCAGACGGGAAGGTTTTAGTCACGGGGCAAGCGACCCTGACCCGCCTCAACCCGGACGGCACGCTGGACAGCAGCTTTGCAAACGGCGGCAGCCTGGCCCTGGATGTTCACGCAAACGCCCTCGTCATCCAGGATGACGGCAAAATCCTCCTGGCGGGCGCCTCGGGCGGTGTAGCGACCGTCATTCGACTCAACGTCGACGGCTCACTCGACACCGATTTCGGTGACCAGGGGCAGGTACGTTGGGGCTCGGAAAGCGCTCCTTTCGCCGTCGCCGACATGATCGTGCTGGCCGACGGCAAGCTATTGATCGGGGGAAGCCAAGGTACGAGCGCGGACGGTTATCTGGCCGCGTTGGTTCAGTTGAACCCCGACGGCAGCCTGGACCACAGCTTTGGCAATCCCGACGACGGTTATCACCACCTTGACGGTGGCCGCGATGACGACTACTTGCTAGGTACCGCCTCGTTCGACGATGCAATCTTTGGCGGGGCCGGTAACGATCTGCTCGATGGCCAGCAAGGTCGCGACCTGCTGACGGGCGGCGCCGGGGCCGATACGTTCCGTTATGAGTCAGTCACCGACAGTTACCGAACCGCAACCGCGGCCCATAGCGACCGAATCACCGACTTCGACCCCAACACCGACACGATCGATCTCTCGTCCCTGGGCTTCCTCGGGCTGGGTGATGGACATGACGGAACCCTGGCAATACGCGTCAATGAAAGCGGGACGCGGACCTACCTGAAAAGTTTCGAGGTCAACGCGGATGGCGAACGTTTCGAATTGGTCTTCGACGGTAACCTGGGGCAAGCGCTGAATGAAGCCAACCTTCTGTTTCAGCAACCCAGGTTGACGGGCACCGAAGGGGCCGATCATCTACAAGGCAACGCCCGAGGCGAAATCATCGAAGGGCGCGCGGGCGATGATCGCCTGTATGGCGCGTTAGGGAATGATGTATTGGTGGGCGGAGAGGGCCGAGATCTATTGGCGGGCGGCGGTAATAACGATGTGTTTCGCTTCGACTTGCTGAGCGACAGCTACCGTACCGCCACCGAAAATCACACGGATCGCCTGATGGACTATACCGTGGGGGAAGACACGATCGATGTGTCCGCCTTGGGCTTTACTCGGTTGGGAAATGGTTACGACGGCACGTTGGACGTGGTTTTTAATGAAGCCAAGGACCTGACTTATTTGAAGAGCTACGAAGCCGACGCGGATGGGGCTCGGTTCGAGTTGAGCTTGGTGGGGGATTATTCCGGGTATCGTAATTTGGATGTCGTCTTTGCCGAGCCGTTGGGGGAGGAGGCCGTTCAATTGGTCGGAGTGGCTGATAACTTCTGGGTGTAAAACGCAAATCTGGAAAAGGGGAGCGGACTGTACTGCTCTATGATTTTCATGGAGGTTCGATGATAGAAGGTCCGCTTCTGCGGGGCTTGTCCGGTTAGATGAACTTGATCAGCAGCGTGGTGACGGTGGCCACCGTGCCGATCATGCCGGTGGCGATCGCGACTGGATACCAGAAGGTTTCGCGAGTCATTTTCCCGGCTTCGGTGTTGAGCTTCTTCGTCTCGGCCATCAACTTAGCGATTTCGACGTGGACTTCTTCCAGCTCTGCGCCGCTCATATTGAATTCCTGCATGGTGTTCATCCTTTCGGGTCACAAGTCGCGCTTTGTGCGCTGCCCATGAGACCCATGCGGTCTATCTCTTGCGGGACACGTCCGGTGAGCACCAGGAAGCGCCGCCAAACGCCACTGGGCGGGGCCTTGCTGCCGTTCATAAAGCCCTAACCCGGCGATCCGATGACAGCCCCAACAGTATAGAAAAGGGGACGGGTCTATTTGCTTTGGCTTTTTATACTTGATACAGACTGCCGTCATCGTTCAGTGGCCGAAAGTAACCTTTGATGCAGCTGATTTCACGGATGCAGATTTGTATATGAGTTTTTTCCGAAAGCTTGTCCCCGGATAAACATCTCGATCACATCCATGAAAGCCCAAAACAAATGACGGGAGGTTTTGACACATTATCGATACGCAGCCGTAAGCTCGCCCGAATTAGTGTAGACCCCCGTCTTTTTAGCAAACACCTTGGCTTCTTCAGGATCCTGTGAAAGGAATTGAGCTAACTGCATCATTCGTTCCGCCACGTCAGAATGAGAATTGTGCATTCGCTTTGAAGCAACGGCCTTTGCTCGGGGAGCCTTCGCTTTGGAAGCAGTCTTTGGTTTGGCGGCGAGATTTTTCACTGGCTCGGCGGTATGGGCTTTCGCGGCTGCGATCTTAGGTTTTTTGGCCATCACGACCTCCTACGATGTTCAGTTCTACGGGTCGACTCTATCGTCAAAGTGACCAGAAATCAGCCACATTGATATTTTGAAACGTTCTGCGCGGCGCTCGGCGTATCTTGGCCGACATGGCCGAGGTCGTAGAAGCCATCGCCGACCAGGGCGTACCCAGAGGCCGCTTGCGGGGCAGCGCGGCCTTTGGCCATGGGCGGCTGGCCATCGTTCCCTCCGAATAGCATGGTTTGAATGTGTGCCTCCCGGTCCATTCATTTCTGCGCGCTGGTTGTTTCCAACGTCGAAGCAATAAGCTCGCGCAGCCACATATGGGCAGGATCGCGATGCAGTCGCTCGGGCCATAACATCAGCATTTCAAACCCGGGAATGGCGAGGGGAGGTGGCTGGACGTGAAGCGCTGGCTCATGTTTCACCAGGCTTTCCGGCACCACCGCAACCAAATCGCTGTGCACCAATGCTGAGACCAGCGAGTTGAAATTGGACACGGACAATACCACTCGCCGTTCCAGACCTTCAGCTGCCAGCGCGTGATCGGTACTGCCAACGAAGCCGGCGCCATCAGGTGACATGATGGCATGTTCAAGGGCGCAGAACGCTTTGAGCGACAGCTTGGTTACCAGCGCGGGATGGCCGCGCCGCGCGGCCAGCACATAGCGTTCATGAATCAAGGAGCGCTGACGCAACTTGGGGGGCGCTTCATCGCGGGTGTGCAGCGCCAGATCGATAAGGCCGTTCTCCAGATCCTTGGCATAGTCGCCAGTCGGTTTATTCATAAGCGCCAACCGCGTATACGGGGCCAAGCGCCTGAGCCGCGAGAGCGACGGCCAGATCAAGGCAGTCGTCGCATAATCACTGGCGGCGATCTTCCACGTTTGATGGGACCGTCCGGGTTCAAAAGCGGCAACAGGACTCAGTGCGCTTTCCAGCGCGGCCAACGCGTCACGCAGGGGCCCCTGCAACTCGCGAGCTCGCTCGGTGGGCGACATCCCTCGGGGGCCAGGCAGCAAAAGCGGATCATCAAGCAGATCTCTCAGCCTGCCCAATTGCAGGCTGACGGTCGGCTGCGCGAGATTGAGCAAGCGCGCCGCCCGCGTCACATTTTGCTCGGCCAACAAGGCATCCAATGTGACCAGCAAATTAAGATCCAGACGGCGCAAGCTATTGTGCATGCAAATACCATGTGTTTCGGGAATTCATTTCTATCATAGCGGATGCATGCTTACGCTGAGGGACAAACTCAACGCGGAGCCCTCATGAACATACTGCTGATCTACGCCCACCCCGAACCTCGTTCGCTCAATGGCGCGCTCAAGGATTTTGCGATCACTCACCTGGAAACAGCAGGCCACGAGGTCAAAGTCTCAGATCTCTACGGCATGGGGTGGAAAGCATCCCTCGATCCGGACGACGCCCCAGGTTATGACGCAGAAACGCCTTTCAACCCGGCACTTGAATCCCAGCGTGTATTTGCCGCTGGCAGCCAACCGGCGGACATCCAGGCAGAGCAGGCCAAATTGCTCTGGGCCGATGCCGTCATCTTTCAATTTCCGCTGTGGTGGTTCTCGATGCCCGCGATTCTCAAGGGCTGGATCGAACGCGTCTACGCTTACGGGTTTGCCTATGGTGTCGGCGAACATAGCGAAAGCCACTGGGGCGATCGCTACGGCGAAGGCAGCATGACAGGCAAGCGTGCCATGTTGGTGGTCACCATGGGCGGTTGGGAATCCCACTACAGTGGCCGAGGGGTGAACGGCGCGTTGGATGACCTGCTATTTCCCATCCAGCATGGGGTGCTTTTCTACCCTGGCTTCTCGGTCATGCCGGCCTTCCCAATCTATAAGACCAGCAAGATGGACGCCGCCCGATTCCAATCCATTTGCACGGCTTATGCCGCTCGCTTGGATACGCTTTTTAGTGATCAACCTCTGCCATTTCGGCGCCAGAATCATGGCGATTATGAAATTCCGGCGTTGACGCTTAAATCGCATCTTGCAGTTGGTCGTTGTGATCTTGGTATTCATATCAGTGACGGGGAGAGGGTTTGAGGTGAAACGCGCTGGCCTAGCGCGCGACTTGGCGCGTAGCTGTAGGCTTGAGCCCAAGGGTGCTGGTAGCCGGGTTGTGCGCCTCAGGATTGATCATTCCTGGAGGTCAGAACGAGAAAGGGGACGGATTTAATTGCTTTTAAATGTATCCGTCCCTTTTTGGTGGTAGGGGACCACTTCGGGTATCGTAATTTGGACATCGTCTTTGCCGAGCCGGGGGCCTGTCCGGTTAGATGAACTTGATCAGCAGCGTGGTGACAGTAGCCACCGTGCCGATCAAACCGGTGGCGACCGCGACTGGATACCAGAAAGTTTCGCGAGTCATTTTCCCGGCTTCGGCGTTGAGCTTCTTCGTCTCGGCCATCAACTTAGCGATTTCGACGTGGACCTTTTCCAGCTCTGCGCCGCTCATATTGAATTCCTGCATGGTGTTCATCCTTTCGGGTCAAGTCGCGCTTTGTGCGCTGCCCTGAGATCCATGCGGTGACCTCTAAGGTACATATCGCAAGCTTTCCTGATCCCAGTATAACCATTCGAACTCTTGACGGTTCAATGCCGCGACCAATTGCGCGTCGCGCATCCTTCTCGCTATGCCAAGGCCAAGACCGGAGTTATCTCTTGCGGGACACGCCCGGCGATCCGATGACAGCCCCAACAGCGTCGCCAGCTTGGCATCGGTGTTGTAGGTCGGAAAAATGCGCCTGAGGTGCCGGAAGTAGGCACCAATTAGATCCCGGTGCGGTGGCTCCCTTTCTTCTTGCCCGGTCAGCAGAATGGGTCGCGAGTGCTGGCTTTCGTCCACCTCGGTTTGCCCTGGCAGTCTTTGTGCTTCCAAGTTGCATGGGAGATGTGCCACGCCCGCTTGCATAGCCGCTTCGAACACGAAGGCCTGTTTTTCTGTAATGCTCGGTAGATTGTCGCTCATAAACCAGTTCCTTAAGCACCCTGCGCGAGAAATCGGGGCCAGACCACGACTATCAAGGGGCGGTTAGGCGGTGATAGCTCTAGTATCTACGAAGCCCGCGGCGATTCCTTGGGGCTTATTTACGTCTTTTCTTTTGCGATTTCAGCCAAAGCATGAATGAGGCTCTCGAAATTATCGGTTTTATACTTTCAGCTAAATAAGTCGCTATAACGTCCGGGCTATCGAGAAAACGCGACGCCTCATAACGAGTAGTATTCGTAGTGTTGAGATTGAGGATAGGAATACCCTCAGGGGTGAATTTATCGCTCATGTCATTCACCTCTCCACATGTCCAGGATCGTGCGCCTCTCTTAATACCTGCTTTGATCTGTTTTATCGCAACCGCTGACCGAGCCGAGGGTGAGAAAGGGCGCTTTTTAAACGCCCTAAGCTCCATCAGCTTTCAACCTGCGCCTGAAGCCGCCGACCAATCACCTCCAGCAAATCGCACCCATCCCGCAACGGAATCACCAAAAGCTGTGCAAAGTCCGAAAGCACCACCGTATCGCTGGTGATCTCAGAACGAAACGCAATGTTCTCCAGCACCTGAGTCACCACACGGATGCGGTAATCAGCTGTGGCGTGTAGTACGTCAAGCGGGGCTTGAGTGTCGATGAGCAGGGAAGCGGGAGTGCAGTCGATGCCGGTGATGGGTGTGTATCTTTGCATGGGATTGCTCCAATTAATTTAAAGGGCTGATCCGATACGCAGGTCGCCAAACCTGATCACCCTATTCGGCGATGGGAATGACTATAGATTTCACCGAACACGACGAGCAAGACACCTACTTCCGAGAGCCTTGTAGGAATCGAGACAGTTTTTTGCCAGAGATAACCGGGCAGACAGAGGCGCAGTCAAACCTGATCGACACTGGACAGTTGCCCGGCGGGGGATCTACCGTCGCGAGCGGCCTGGAGTCATCGAGCCAGATGCTTTGATTAATCAAGGAGAAGGGACATGGAGAAATGGACGCTGCACTGGCTAGAGGCCTCGGGAAGTCTGGCCGAGTTTCGCCACGAACTGGTTGATGAGTTTGACGCCGCCTACGAAGCCATTGCTCGCCTGATGCCTCCACCGCGCCTCGATGTCCTGATTCAGCGGCTACCGGGCGAAACCATTCCGGAAATGGGTCTGGTAGGACGGGCGTATCGCAGTTCCATGTTTACCATGACCCTTGATCCCGACAATCCGAGTTTCTTTTCCAGCCTACGCACCGGCGCACTGCGTCGGCATGTTGTTCATGAGGTTCACCATTGCCTGCGCATGGGCGGTCCTGGTTATGGTTGGACGTTAGGCGAGGCTTTGGTCAGCGAAGGGCTTGCCGGTCAGTTTGTTCGGCATGTGCTTGGTACTGATCCGGAGCCTTGGGAGCATGCCATCGCATCTGCCGATCTATTGCGCTCACCGGTTGGGCTGCAAATTCTCGAATCACGATATTACGATCACAACGAGTGGTTCTTTGGTTTTGGCGACAAACCCAAATGGCTCGGTTACTCGTTGGGCTATCAAATGGTCGGACGTTGGCTTGCGTCGAGGGGCGAAACTGATATTTCGACCTGGGTCAACGCATCTGCAGCAGACATCATGGCCAGCGCGCTGGAGGAAGGTTTGGTGTTGGCTGAGTCCTGAATGCTTGCCGCAACTTTTCAATTACCTGGTTGATAGAGGGCCCTTGGATCACTGGCGGCGTAGGGCTCTCGCCAAACTCACGCCAGATGAACAACGTCAGCTCTGCGCCATCGGTCAATGTCTGTGCGTTTTCTTGAGCCCCAAAGGTTTCCAGCAGCCTGTACCGCGCATCTTTCCAGAACAGTGCCTCGACCCAGTCGTACACCGGGATGAAATGGAAGTGGATGGGATAGCGGGGATCGTGGCCGAAGCGGCTGATGTACAGCCATTTGGGGTTCAGTTGTGTTTCAAGAACGCTCTGGATGTTTGCCATCAGGCCGCCCAGCTCCGCGAGTGCGGGTTCGGGCAATTGGGCCAGTGAGTTAACGTGGTGCTTGGAGCCGAGCATGAGGTAGCCGGGTAGGGCGGAGGCCAGGTGGTGGTTGACTAGCCAGTGGGTGGTTTCGTGGAGGATGAAGTGGGGTGCTATTTCCAAAGCTGACTCCTGCTGATGTTGGGATCTTCGTTTATCAGGATGATCGGGGGCTGCTGCGCAGCCCAGCGGGAGCAAGCTCCCTCGCCACAAGGGGCAGTGCTGCAACTAGCCTTCGAACTCCGTTTGCAGCATCGTCAAAAATGCTTCCCTGGCAGGATGCCTCCCAGCGTTTTCATGCCAGTAGAAAAGGTTATCGATCCCCGTCAACTCCGGAAATTCATACCCTGTCCAACCCGCCCCTTGGCGGTATTGCTCATAGATCCCTCGGGGCACCAGCGACACGCCGGCACCCGCGCTGACACAGCCAACGATGGCGCCATAACTGGCGATGCTGGTGATCGGTTGCACTTGGTCATGACGCAACAGCCACTGCTCCAGCGCCAAGCGGTACGGACAGCCCGTGGGCCACATGAAGATCGCCTTGCCTTGCAGATCGGCGGCGCTGCGCAGCGGGCCGTGGGACTCGGAGGCGATGAGCATCAGGTCTTCGCGGTACATTACGGCTCGCTTGAGTCCAGGCCGTTCGATGTCCACCGCGACGATCACGCCGTCGAGCCGGTGATGCTGGATATCGTCCAGCAGCTGCGCCCAGGTGCCGGTGCTCAGTTCCAGTGAAACGTCCGGATACTGCGCGTGGTATTTGGCGAGCAGCTGGGGCAGGCGGCCCGTGGCGCTGGACTCGATTGCGCCGATGCGCAGTGGGCCACTCGGGGCGCGGGTGGGGGCGACTGCGCGGCGGGCCTCTTCCGTCAGGCTCAGGATTTTGGTCGCGTACTCCAGGAACACTTCGCCCGCCGGGCTGACCCGCAGCCCGCGGCCTTCGCGGAAAAACATCGGCGTGCCGAGTTCCCGTTCCAGGGCCTTCAGGCGTGCGGTGATGTTGGACGGCACGCAGTGCAGCACTTCGGCGGCGCGGGCGATGCTGCCGGTGTCGCAGACCGTCTTGAGCATGCGCAGTTGGGACAGTTCCATAGCTCACCAAAAGTGAATGGTGGGCTGAGTTTAAGTCACTTGTGCTGAGGTGGGGTGGTTTCGATACTTCGAGGCAAATCGGCCAGTGAGCAGGAACTCTAGATGGAAACGCGTTTTGCGCGGGTTGAAGGTTCCTCCGGCAAAACCGATGTGAAGGTTTTCCTGGCGACGCTGTTGGTGATCGTTTGCTGGGCCTATTCGCCGATTGGCATTCGCATTGGCTTGCAGGCTTATGAGCCGGGTCAACTGGCGTTGGTGCGTTTTCTCATCGCGTCAGTGTTCATGGGCTTCGTTGCGATGGTGAAGGGTATTTCCTGGCCACGTCTCAGGGATTTGCCGTTGCTGGCGGTGTTGGGTTTCTTTGCCGTCAGCTTGCACCACATCGCCCTCAATTACGGCCAGCGGGGCGTCAGCGCCGGGGCGGCCAGTGTGCTGGCCCAGTCCACGCCGTTGTTCAGCACGTTGCTGGCGCATTTTGTCTTCAAGGACAGGGTCAGTGGTTGGCAATGGGGCTGTGTGCTGTGCGGCTTGCTTGGCGCAGGCGTGGTGGTCGCGGGGGATCGCGGCTTGGGTGACATGGACGCCCATGGGCTATTGATCCTGTTGGCGGCGCTGTCCTGGAGTGTGTATTTCGCTTTGCAGAAGCGCCATGCCCATCGTTATGACGGTTTGACCGTGGTTTGCTACACCGTTTGGTCGGGCACGATTCTGTTGTTCATTTTTGCGCCGGGGGTGTTGAGCGCGGGGCGACAGGCTTCGGCTTCGGTGAATCTGGCGGTGTTGGTTCTCGGTATTTTTCCCAGTGCGTTGGCGTACCTTGCTTGGGCTTACGTGTTGGCGCACAGCAACGTGAGCCGCGCTTCCATGGCGCTTTACCTGATACCGCCCACGGCGATGTTGATGGCTTCTTTGGTGCTGGCTGAGCGCCCCTCAGTGATGGTTATTGTGGGGGCGGTGATTGTGTTGATGAGTGTGGTGGCGTTGAGGCTTGAGCCGGGGAGTGGGGCAAAAGTCGGTTGATGCTGTCGTGGGTTTAGACAATGAAGGGGATGTTGTAGCGGCTTTTTTTGGGGCTGCTGCGCAGCCCAGCGGGAGCAAGCTCCCTCGCCACAGGGTGTGTTATGGCTACAACTTTTTCCATCCTCGGCCATCGGTCGTGCGGTAGGTTCCCCCAGTGGTGGCGGGCCCTTGAAAACGAGCTCAGGCGGCGCGTCGAGCAGGGCGGTTTTTAGCGGGTCCGGCTCTGAGCCGTACTCGCAAGCCGTTAGCGTGCACATGGCGAGAACCAGGCACGCTTGCCAAACACCCTGCGGCATTACTTCTTGACCGGGTAATCCTCCCCCCACATCCGCACCGTGCTGACCGCCTCGTTCATGCCTTCGAACACGAACTTCTGGCGCACGGCGGTCTTCGGCGGGATGGTGACTTCGTCCGGGTTGTCCAGGCCGGTGAGGCGGTTGGAGTAGCCCGCCTGGTCAATGGCCAGCAGCACGCCGGTCTGGCCGAGGTTGACCACGCGCAGTTGGGTGTCGGTGCTGTTCTTGAAACCGAGGGTAATGCTGACGTTTTCGTCGCTGGGTTCGAGCTTTAACACTTCAACGGCGATGCGGTCTTTCATTTGTTCGCCGGAGGAAATGATCGCGGCGCCATCGGTGCCTTGGGCTGATTCGCGGCCATCGAGCACACCTTCGCTGACGCCGCCCAGCAGGTTCTTGCCGGCGGTAATGAACGTTGAAACGGCGGCCTTGGTCGAGTCCTTGATGAGGCTGCCGTCGGTTGGCTCGCCTTCGGCAAAGCACAGGGAGCTGAGCAGGAGGCTGGAGACGAAGAGGGTGGTGCGTGACGGCAGAAAAGTCATACCTGGATCCTTGAGGGTGGCCTGCGACATCGCCTGTCAGAAGGGCGAGCGGCAATCATAGCCGTGATCGAGGACCGTTAGCGATTTACCTGCTTGAGTTTGCGGTCGTGCGCGGCGGCCCAGTCTCGGGTTAATCGCATTGAGCAAGCCCTGTGCTGGCCTGGGGTGCGCGTCTGATCCGTACTTTCCTGCCTCAGGTGCCTCTGTAACGCGGCCAGTCCCCACCCCAGAATAACCACCCGTTGGCCTATCGGACGGCCCGTGTACTGCAATTTCTTGATTCAGGAGTGCTCATGGCGAAGATGGCGATTTTTTTAGGTGGGTTTTTGGCACTGACGCTTTTGATCGGCGTACTGGCGACGATTTCGCCGGTATAGGCAAGGTGGTTGGCGCTTTTTCCTGGCGACGACGTGACGATTTCATTGAACACTGCGGTGCCCATAACGACTAATCCCCAACAGGCCACTTGATTTGCGCAAGGGATCAAGCGGCGTTTGACCTGGCGCGGCTCCATCACTCATGCGTAGCCGCAGGACTCCAAGGGTGGGGCGATGATTGAGGGTTTCGAGGCGTTTTTCACGGGGTACATGATTCTAGGTATTTCACTGGCTAGCTGGATCTTTGCATGTTGTGCGGCTGTGCTCAGCTACGTGCTTGCGAAAACCGCGATCCGGTTTGTGTTCAGGAGAATCCAGGCGAGGGCGAAGGCGGGCAATGGTCATCTCAGCTACATTGCCAGCCAAGTGCTCTCAGCGACCAGTAACACGCTGCTGTTATTGGCGTCGATTCTGGTCGGTATAGGCATCCTTGATTTGCCTGAACGTTGGCTCAGTCGCGTCAGCAGCCTTTGGTTCGTGGTGGCGGCGTTGCAGGTCGGCTTATGGACGAACCGAGCGTTGGCGCTGTTGCTGCATCGCTATTTCTCGGTCCATGGTGCGAACGGGACATTCCAGGCAAGTGCCTTGGCGACCCTGAGCCTCTGGGGCGCACGGGTGCTCCTGTGGGCGGTGATCTTGCTCGCGATGCTCTCGAACGTTGGCGTTAATATCACGGCCTTCGTGGCGAGCCTCGGCGTGGGTGGTATCGCTGTGGCACTGGCGGTGCAGAATATTCTTGGCGATGTGTTCGCCTCGCTGTCGATCGCCGTTGACAAGCCATTCGAGGTGGGCGACTTCATCGTGGTGGGTTCGCTCGCCGGTACGGTGGAGCACGTTGGCCTGAAAACCACCCGGATACGAAGCCTGGGGGGCGAGCAAATCGTCATGGCCAACGCCGATATGATCGGCAGCACGATCCAGAACTACAAGCGGCTGCAGGAGCGTCGGATCGTCTTCGAGTTTCGCCTGACTTATGAGTGCTCCACCGAACAGATCAGGCAGATCACGCAACGGGTTGAAGCGATCATCAGGAATGAAGACAAAGCCCGGTTCGACCGGTGTCATTTCAGAAGTTTTGGCGAGAGCGCCCTGGAATTCGAGACGGTGTATATCGTTCTGGACGCCAGTTACAACGTCTACATGGACGTCCAGCAACGGATCAACCTGGCGATAATGGAAGCGGTTGCAGCGCTCGACACGCAGTTTGCGTTCCCGTCACGCATGGTCCATGTCGCTTCATTGCCCGAGTCTGCGGCGCTGCGCCCGGTCACACAGCGTTCGTCGCGTGCCGGGCATGCTTGATTCACTCCCTGGCTATCGATGCAAGATTACCTGGGCAATCTCCTGTAACCCCATCACCCGTTGCGCGGCATTGAGCTTGATCGCTTCCTTGGGCATGCCGAAGACCACGCAGCTGGCTTCGTCCTGGGCCACGGTGCTGGCGCCGGCGTCGAGCATTTCCTTCAGGCCGCGGGCGCCGTCGTCGCCCATGCCGGTCATGATGATGCCGGTAGCGTTGCGGCCGGCGAACTTGGCCACGGAGCGAAACAGCACATCCACCGAGGGCCGATGGCGGTTGACCAGCGGGCCGTCCACCACTTGCACGTGATAGAACGCGCCACTGCGGGTCACCATCATGTGTTTGCCGCCCGGGGCGATGAGCGCCAGGCCCGGATGGATGCGGTCGTTGTTGCGGGCTTCGCGCACTTCGATCTGGCACAGGCTGTTGAGCCGGGCCGCGAACGAAGCGGTGAATTTTTCCGGCATGTGCTGGACGATGACGATGCCTGGGCACACCCGGGGCAGGGCGGTGAGCACCGCTTCCAGGGCCTGGGTGCCACCGGTGGAGGTGCCCAGGGCGACGATGCGTTCGGTGGTCTGCGCCATGGCGTGGCCGTTGGCGGCGGGCAGCATGGCGTCTGCCGTGAGTTTGGTCGCTGGCGTCAACGCCGCCGGGGCCGGGCGCTTGCCCAGGTTGCGCACGTTGACCTGGGCCGCGGCGCGGATCGCCGAGACCAGTTCCGGCGCTGATTCCAACAGAAAGTTTTTCAGCCCGGTGGTGGGCTTGGTGATGATTTCCACCGCGCCAGCCGCCATCGCTTGCAAGGTGGTTTCCGCACCCCGGGGCGTCAGGGACGAGCAGATCACCACGGGCGTGGGCCGCTCGCTCATGATTTTTTTCAGGAAGGTGATGCCGTCCATGCGCGGCATTTCCACGTCCAGCACGATCACGTCGGGCCATTCCTTGGCCAGTTTGTCCATGGCGAAAATCGGGTCGGACGCCGCGCCCATGACGTGGATGTCCGGCGTGTCGCTGAGGATCGCCAGCAACACCTGGCGAACCACGGCAGAGTCATCCACCAGCAGTACATTGATCTTTTTTGACATGGTCAGTGCCGGGTCCTTATGGGTTGGTGCCTGACCCACACATCGCCACTGCACAGGTCGAAGATGATGCTGCGGTGGCCGGTGCTGCCCATGTCCTGGGCGATCAGGTCGAGGCGATAGAGGGCGGCCATTTCCAGCGCGGCGTTGACGTTCAGCCGCGCCACATCGCCGTAGGGCACATGGCGCTGCAGCTCGGGGAACATCTCGCCGCCGCCGAACAGCTTGAGTTGGTAATCCTCGGGGTCGGTGTGGTGCGCCCGGGCCTGGAGGATGAACAGTTCGATGGCCTCGTCGGCGTAGAGGCCGTTCAGTGCGGTGGAGCAGCGCACCCGACTGGGCAACATGAAGTGGCACATGCCGCCGATCCGGCGCTCGGGATGCCACAGCGTGATCGCCACGCAAGAACCGAGGATCGTGCGCAGGCGGGTCGGACAGGTGGCGAAGCGGAATTCCCCCGGCGCCAGGTACACCTCGGCTACGTCCCTGATGGCGGCGCTCATGGTTTGCGGTAGATCGAGGGCGCCACCAGTTTCAACGCATCGGACACACCGTTGAGGCTTTCCGAGTGGCTGACGATGAAATAGCCGCCGGGCTTGAGCCGCGGCAGCAGGCGGGCAACCACTTTGCTTTTGGTGGGTTGGTCGAAATAGATCATGACGTTGCGCAGGAAGATCACGTCGAACTCCCCCAGCTCCGGCAAGGTGTCGTTGAGGTTGACCTGGATGAAGTTGACCCGGTTGCGCAACGCCCGGTCGATGAGGAACGTGCCTTGCTGGCTGCCGGTGCCCTTGAGGCAGTATTTCACCAGCAACGGCTGGGGCAGGGTGCGGGCGCGTTCCATCGGGTAGTGCCCGGAGCGCGCCTTGGCCAGCACCTGGCTGCTGATGTCCGAACCGATGACTTCCCAAGGCGTGGTGCCCAGCCCTTCGGCGAGGGTCATGGCCAGGCTGTAGGGTTCTTCCCCCGATGAGCTGGCCGCGCTCCACAAGCGGAAGGTCTTGCCGGGCGTGGCGTGGGGCAGTACGTGTTGGCGCAGGAAGTCGAAATGCTTGGGCTCGCGGAAAAAGTAGGTCTCGTTGGTCGTCAGCAGGTCCAGCGCCACCTGCAATTCATCGGTGCGCTGGCCGTTCATGATCAACTTGAAATACTCGCCGTAGCTGTCCAGCCCATAGTGCTTGAGGCGCTTGAACAAACGCCCGGCCACCAGGGCTTTCTTGGCCTCGGACAAGCTGATGCCCGCGGCTTGGTACAGCCAGGACTGGAACTGGCCGAACTCTCGGTCGGTGAGCGCCTGAGCGTTCAGCGTGCGTTCCTTGCAGGTATCGGCGTTCACGGGGCATCCACTTCCAGCGCGTTCGGGCTGGCTTCGGCGAGTTGGGACATTTCGTCGATGGACAGTACGCGGTCCACCTCCAGCACGATGACGAACTTGCCATCGACCTTGGCCATGCCACTGATGAAGTCGGCACGGATCTTCGCACCGAAGCTCGGTGGCGGCTCGATCTGCGAGGCCGGGATTTCCAGCACCGCCGACACCGTGTCCACCAGCAAGCCGATGTCCTGGGCGAGGCCGTCGGCGCTGGACGCTTCGATGATCACCACGCACGAACGCCGGCTGATTGCCGAATTCGGCCGGCCGAAACGGGCCGACAAATCCACCACCGGCACCACCGCGCCCCGCAGGTTGATCACCCCGCGCACGAAGGCCGGCATCATCGGCACCACGGTGAGGTTGCCGTATTCGATGATTTCCTTGATGCACAGGATGCCGATCGCAAACATCTCCGTGCCGAGCATGAACGTCAGGTATTGCGCTTCTTCCTCGACCGCGAGGGCGGTTTGACGTGTGGTCGCGATGGCGCCCATTGCCTTTTCTCCTTTAAGCAAGCCTGTGGAACCGGGCCATCAGAACCGGGTGAACTCGGATTCGTCCGGGGCGCTGGCCATGTTGTAGGCAAATGCCTTGGGCATGACCGGTGCCGGCGTCCGGGCCGGTTTGCGGCTGGACGGGCCGGGGGGGTTGTCGATCCGAGCGACCTGGACGGCGGATTTGGGCGGCGTGTCCAAGGTGAAGAAACTCATGGCCTGTTGCAGTTGTTCGGCCTGGCTGCTCATTTCCTCGGCGGTGGCGGCCAGTTCTTCGCTGCTGGAGGCGTTTTGTTGGGTCACCTGGTTGAGCTGGGTCATGGCGGTGTTGATCTGCGCCACGCCGGCAGCCTGTTCTTCGGAGGCGGCGCTGATTTCCTGCACCAGGTCCGAGGTCTTGTTGATGGAGGGGACCATCTCGTTGAGCAGGTTCCCGGCTTTTTCTGCCATGTCGACGCTGCTGGAGGACAGCTCGCCGATTTCCTGGGCAGCCACCTGGCTGCGTTCGGCCAGCTTGCGCACTTCGGCGGCGACCACTGCGAAGCCTTTGCCGTGTTCGCCGGCACGGGCGGCTTCGATGGCGGCGTTGAGCGCCAACAGGTTGGTCTGGTAGGCGATGTCGTCGATGATGCTGATGCGCTGGGCGATTTTCTTCATCGCCACCACGGTCTGCTGCACGGACTCGCCGCCGTCGGTGGCTTCCTTGGCGGCCTTGCTGGCCATGCCGTCAGTCACCTTGGCGTTCTCGGTGTTCTGGTTGATGCTGGCGCTCATCTGCTCGATGGAGGCACTGGTTTCCTCGACGCTGGCCGCCTGTTCGCTGGTGGCCTGGCTCATCGACTGCGCGGTGGCGCTGACTTCTTCGGAGGCGCTGGCCAGGTTGTCCGCGGCGTTACGCACTTCGCCGATGATGTGCGAGAGCTTGCCGACCATGTTCTGCATGGCGTTGAGCACCATGCCGGTTTCGTCCTTGGAGCCGCCTTCGATTTTTGCGTTCAGGTTGCCTTCGGCCAATTGTTCGGCGACAACCGCCGCCTGTTTCAACGGACGGGAGATGATGCGCGAGATGAACAGCGCCAGGCCCAGGCCCACCAGCAGGGCGGCAACCAGCACGGCGATGATCGACAGGCGTGCGTTTTCATACAGCTTGGTGCCGTGTGCACTGGCGACATCAGCGCCAGCCGCGTTGAGCTCGACCAGTTTTTGCAGGTCGCCGGTCACCAGGTCGAACCGACGCTTGGACTCGCCCTTGAGCATCGCATTGGCCTGCTCGGCCAGGTTCTGCCGCGACAATGCGAGGAGGTCTTTGCTGACCGCCAGATAAGCAGCCCAGTCGTTGCGGGTGGTGTCGAATACCTGCCGATCTTCAGCGCTGGAGAGCAATTTTTCGTAAGTGTCCAGGCGCGTGTCGAAGGCCTTCTTGGCTTCCTCGGCTTCTTGCTCGAGGGTGATTCGCTCTTGCTCGGAGTCGGCGACAATATGGCGGTTTTCCTTGAGGCGATAGCTCGCCGCATAGAAGCGCATGCCCGAGGCGGCGCGCATGGACGGCATCCAGTTTTCACGGATGTCGAGGGCGGTGTGGTTCACCTGGCCCAGTTGAATGATCGAGAACACCCCCATGACGGCGGTCAGCGCCAGCACCACAAGAAATGAAGTGATCAGTTTGGTGGCGATTCTAAGGTCGTAGAACCATTTCATTGGGAAGTACCTCTCCATGGAGTTGCTAAAAGCGTCAGCGAGCGTTGGCTTGTTGTAATTGAGTCGGGTTGAAGCGGTTTTCGGCCTGGGCGATCTGGGTGAGCAGGGCCGGTACGTCGAGAATCAACGCTACGGCGCCACTGCCCAGGATGGTCGAGCCGCTGATGCCGCGAAGGGCGCCAAACAGCTTGCCCAGCGGCTTGATCACGGTCTGGAATTCACCCAGCAAGTCATCCACCACCAGCCCGGCCTTGAGTTCGGCGTAGCGCACCACCACCACGTTCTGCCGACGTGCGGGCGGGCCTTCATGGTTGAAGTGATCGCGCAGGTAGACCAGGGGCAGCACCTCGCCACGCAGGTCGAGGTAGCCTTGTTCGCGGCTGGCAAGCCCATCGTCTTCGCTCAGTTCGATGCATTCCTGGACCATGTCCAGCGGAATGACATAAGTCGACTGACCGATGCCCACCAGGAATCCATTGATGATCGCCAGGGTCAGCGGCAGGCGGATGCGCACCACGGTGCCCTTGCCGGTTTGGCTGTCGAGGTCGACGGTGCCGCGCAGCAGGGTGATGTTGCGCTTGACCACGTCCATGCCCACGCCACGCCCCGACAGGTTGGTCACGGCCTGGGCGGTGGAGAAGCCGGGTTCGAAAATCAGGTTGTAGATTTCCTGGTCGGTGGGGCTGGCACCCTGGGGCACCAGGCCACGTTCCTGGGCTTTTTCCAGGATCCGGTCACGGTTCAGGCCGGCGCCGTCGTCGGCGATTTCCAGCACGATGCTGCCGGAGTCGTGGTACGCATTGAGGTGCAGGTGCCCCTTGGCCGGTTTGCCGGCGGCCAGGCGGGCCTCGGCGGTTTCAATGCCGTGGTCCATGGCGTTGCGCAGCAGGTGCATGAGCGGGTCGCCGATTTTTTCCACCACGGTCTTGTCCAGCTCGGTCTCGGCGCCGCTGATGATCAGGTCGATGTCCTTGCCCAGCTCCTGGCTGACATCGCGCACCACCCGACGGAAGCGGTTGAAGGTTTCGCCGATGGGGATCATGCGCAGGCGCAGGGCGCCGTCGAGGATTTCTTCCACCAGCCCGGAGACGGACGAGGTGGCTTCCTGCAACGGGTCGTTGTGGCAGGTGCGGGCCAGCAGGCTCGCACCGGCGCTGGCGATGACCAGTTCGCCCACCAGGTTGATCAACTCGTCGAGCTTGTCGGCATTGACCCGCACGTAGGTGCCGTCCTTGCCCTTGCTGTCGCTGGTCACCGGCTGTTTGTCGGTGGCGATCTGGGCGGGCATGCGCGGGGTCTTGCGCTGGTCGCCGAGCAATTCGCCGGTGGCGACCAACGCGGTGTTTTCCTCGGGCGGCTCCGGCGAGGTCGTGACCAGGCCAGTGTTTCCCTGTGGCGCGGCGGCGTCATCGATGGCAACGATGTCGATTTCGCAGTCTTCCCGGACGAAGTCGAACACTTCGTTGATCGCGCCGTGACTGGCGGCCGAGCGAAACGCGATGTCGAAGCCCAGGTAGCAGGACTCGGCGTCCCAGGCGTCGGCGGCGGGCAGAGCGTCGGTCAGGGTGGCGATGTCGACGATTTCACCCAGGGTTTGCAGGTAGCGCAGGAACGACAGCGGGTCCATGCCGTTGCGGAACACGTCCTGGCCGAAGCGCAGGGAGATGTGCCAGAGGCGCGTTTCGCCGGGTTCGCTGGGGCTGGTTTCAGGGGCTGGCGTCGGGGCCGCGGCGGGCGAGGGCGCCTGGTACTCCTGCAGGATCTGGCACAGCTCCACTTCCCGTTGCAGGGCCGGCGGCGGCAGCGTTCCGCCCTGGTTGGCGGCCACGTTGATCAGTTCCAGCATGTGATCGCTGGACTTGAGCAGCACCGCGATCAGGCCGGCGTCCACCTCGACGCTGCCGTTGCGCAGGCGATCGAGCACGTCTTCGACGATGTGGGTGAAACTGACGATCGGTTCCAGGCCGAACAGCCCGGCCGAGCCCTTGATCGTGTGGGCCGCCCGGAAGATCGCGCCAATGGCGTCATCGTCACCAGGGTCGGTTTCCAGGTGCAGCAGCGACTCTTCCATCGCCTGCAATTGTTCCCGTGCCTCGACGATGAAGGTCTGTTGTGCCTGATCGAGATTGATGCTCACGCTCATATCCTTTGTCGTGTCCGACGTATTGCAGTCCTAGGCAACCAGGTTGCACAGGGCAAGTGTTTCCGTGACGGCCTTGCTTTGGCCGGTCAGGCTCAGTTGAGTCCCGGCCCTGGAGGCCTCGCGCTGTACCATCAACAGCAGTTGCAGACCGGCGCCGTCCATCTCGGTGATCTGCGACAGATCCAGGGCCATCCGCGGTGTTGCGCCCAGGTGCGGCAACCATTGCGCGGCCAGTTCGGCCGCGGTGTAGATCGTCAGCTCGCCGTCGATGTGCACCTGGGCGGTGTCATCGGTTGTTTCGTAGTGCAACGGCATCTAAGCCTCCGGCCATCAAGGAAGAATCAGCTTGGAGACCGCCGCCAGCATCTGCGCCGGCTGGAACGGCTTGACCACCCAGGCTTTGGCCCCAGCGGCCTGGCCTTCCTGTTTCTTCGATTCCTGGGATTCGGTGGTGAGCATGATGATCGGCGTGAACTTGTAGCTGGCCAGCTTCTTGACCTCCTTGACGAAGGTGATGCCGTCCATGTTGGGCATGTTCACGTCGCTGATGATCAGGTGCACTTTCTGGCCGTTGAGCTTGCCCAGGGCGTCCCTGCCATCGCTGGCTTCGATCACGTCATAGCCGGCACTTTTCAACGCGATGCCGACCACCTGCCGAACGCTCGCGGAGTCGTCGACAACCAATACACTTTTAGCCATGAACGGCTCTCCTAAAAGAAGGTTATTTCCTGTGAAGTCTGTTGCGCGCTCGAGTCGCCGTGGTGATTGCGGCGTTGCTCGTCGGTGGCGTAAGTGGTTTCCATGCGCGCCAGCCATTGGCGGGCGTCGATGGAAACAGCCTGTTCGGGCGACTGACTGGCCTGCTGCAAGTGCACATGCAGGTCCTCGATGTTGTCGCGCACGTGGCTGAGGATCTGGCTGACCCGGTCCTGGAATTGCAGGCTGACCAGCACCTCGGTGAGTTCATCGCGGATGCCGAAGCTTTCCCGTTGCAGCATGTCGGCCGAGTCGGCCAGCCGGCCAGTGACACTCTTGAAGCGCTCCAGCACCTGCTGGATGCTCTGCTCGGAGGCGCTGACGGAATGGCTGTCCTGGTCGGCACCGCTGGACGCGGCATGGACCAGTTGGGTGATGGCGGTGTTGATGATGTCGACCTTGGCCGACATCTGCTGGCCGGTCTCGCTGGACTTGCTCGAAAGACTGCGCACGGCGTCGGCCACCACGGCAAAGCCACGCCCGGCTTCGCCGGCACGGGCGGCTTCAATGGCGGCGTTGAGGGCCAGCAGGTTGGTCTGCGCGGCAATCGCCGCGACGTCGGCGGCCATGGTCCGCAGCTCGCCGGTATAAGCCGTCAGGTTGCGCACCTGGGCCAGGGTTTCGTCGCGGCTGGCCTGGGTGGCCTTCAGGGAATCGATGACCTTGACCAGTTCGCCTTCGCTCTGGGCCAGCACCTGCACGGCACCGCCGTTGCTCTGGCCGGCCAGTTCACCGGCGGCCAGTTGCGAGGCTTGCACGGTGTCTTCCAGGCGTGACGAAATGCCGGTGAAGCGGCTGGTCAGGGAGACGATCGCGGTTTCGGTCTGCTGCCGGGAGCTTTCGACTTGCTTGGCCCAGATCGGCATGGCACCGAGAATGACTTCGTTGAATTGTGCGTGGGTTTTATGAGCCTGGTGCTCGCTGCCTTGCAGGTCGTGGTCGGCCATGGCGGCGGCGAGGGCGCTGTCGAACTGCTGGCGTTGCGAGCGTGCAGCCCACACGCCAACCCCGGTGCCCAAGGCCAGGATCGCCACGCTCAAGCCGATGTTCGATGCACTCGCGCCATTGAGCGCGAGCACGCCAACGCTCGCGGCAATGGCCACCAGCACGGCACTCCAGAGGATGCGCGGTTGTGGTTGGGAAAGGGAATGACCGTGAGAATACGACGTCATGGTTCGGTCCTTGAACAGTGTTGCTAACAGGTTATTTGCGAATAACTGGTTATCTGCGACCCTTACTCGGACTTTAAGACCGGCTGTCCGATTCCGGTATTGCGGTAGGCATTGGCCTACCCAGTACGTGGCACTGTGCCTTCAGATTAGACGCAGTCTGGGAAATGTCGAATGGCCCCGACGAAGGTATAAGTCGCGTGGCGGGAAGTACGCGCAGAGGGGCTTTTGTGGCGAGGGAGATGGCTTAAGGGGCCTTTGTGGCGAGGGAGCTTGCTCCCGCTGGAGCGCGAAGCGGTCCCAAAAGCGGCTGGCGAGGTCAGCCTGATACACGGCGTGTCCAGGTTTCGGGGCCGCTGCGCAGCCCAGCGGGAGCAAGCTCCCTCGCCACAAGAGCTACAGAGCCACAAGAGCCACAGAGCCACAAGAGCCACAAGAGCCATAAGAGCCGCCTGCGCCGAATCTTCTGAAACGAGTTGTATGGATTGAGCTAAATTACCGGCACCCGGATTTTCAAACCTGCCATCAGAGCTCCCATGCCCACCCAGCCTCTCTGGAAAACCTATCTCCTGTTCCTGCTTCCCATGGTCCTGTCCAACTTCCTGCAGTCCATGTCCGGCACGCTCAACAGCATCTACATCGGCCAGATGCTGGGGACCCAGGCGTTGGCAGCGGTGTCGGGCATGTTTCCCATCGTGTTTTTCTTTATCGCGTTGGTGATCGGCCTGGGCGCGGGGGCCGGGGTGTTGATCGGGCAGGCCTATGGCGCCGGCGAAACCGGCAAGGTGAAGGCGATTGCCGGGGCGACCTTATTGCTGGGGGCGATCATCGGCCTGGCGGCGGCGGTGCTTGGCAGTGTCTTTGCGCGGGAGGCGTTGCAGGGGCTCGGCACGCCGGCCGATGTGCTGGAGGACGCCGTTTCCTATGCCCGGGTCATGCTGTGGATCTTGCCGATGTTGCTGGTATTCGTGCTGTTCACCCAACTGCTGCGCGGGGTGAGCGATACGGTGTCACCGATGTTGGCGCTGCTGGTGTCCACCAGTGTCGGGCTGCTGCTCACGCCGGCGTTGATTCGCGGCTGGCTGGGTTTGCCCCAGATGGGCATCCAGAGCGCGGCATGGGCGGGGCTGGTGGGGACGACGTCGGCGATGCTGATGCTGGCGTGGCGCCTGAATCGTCGCGAGCATGCCCTGGCGCCGGACCGTGCGTTGTTCGCGGCGATGCGCCTGGACAAGGACATCCTTGGCAAAGTGCTGCGCATTGGCCTGCCCACAGGGTTGCAGATGGTGGTGATCTCGTTGTCAGAGTTGGTGATCCTCGCGCTGGTCAATCGCCACGGTTCCGAGGCCACGGCGGCCTACGGCGCGGTGACGCAGATCGTCAACTACGTGCAGTTTCCGGCGCTGTCGATTGCCATCACCGCCTCGATCCTCGGCGCCCAGGCCATCGGTGCCGGACGCCTGGAGCGCCTGGGGCCGATCCTGCGCACGGGGCTGGCGATCAACCTCTGGCTCACCGGTGGGCTGGTGCTGCTGGGCTACCTGTTGTCCCACTGGCTGTTGGGGCTGTTCATCACTGACCCGGCGGCGCGGATCCAGGCCGAACACCTGCTGCATATCATGCTTTGGAGCTTGCTGGTGTTCGGTTTCCAGGCAATCGTTGGCGGCATCATGCGCGCCAGCGGCACGGTGCTGGCGCCGGTCGCCATTTCGATCTTCTGCATCGTCGCCGTGCAAGTGCCGGCGGCGTATCTGCTGGACGCCCGCTTCGGGCTGCAAGGGGTGTGGATGGCGTTTCCGGTGGCTTACCTGAGCATGCTGCTGTTGCAGACGCTGTACTACAAGCGGGTGTGGCAGCATCAGCCGATCGAGCGGTTGGTGTAGCCGATCCAGCACCGGACCCTGTGGGAGCGAGCTTGCTCGCGATGCGTCGGCACATTCAGCATCGATGCAAGCTGACCCACCGCTATCGCGAGCAAGCTCGCTCCCACAACGGTCCAGGGGCATGACGATGTTACAGTGGCCGTCATGCGCCCCTTCATCATTGAGGATCCGATGCCTGTCACTCTGCGCTCCAACATCGCCTACCGCGCCTTCCTGTTCGACATGGACGGCACGCTGCTCAATTCCATCGCCGCCGCCGAACGGATCTGGACACGCTGGGCCCTGAGCCATGGCGTGGACGTGGCGACGTTCCTGCCGACCATCCATGGCGTGCGCGCCATCGACACCATTGCCCGCCAGCACCTGCCGGGAGTGGATGCCGAGGCGCAGGCCGAGCAGATTACCCAGGAAGAAATCGAAGACGTCGAAGGGGTGGTGCAAGTGCCCGGTGCGCTGGCGTTCCTGGAAAGCCTGCCGCCGGAGCGCTGGGCAATCGTCACCTCCGCGCCCATGGCGTTGGCCTTGCGTCGCATGGAAGCGGCGGGCATCCCCCGTCCCGCCGTGATGGTCACCGCCGAAGACGTCAGCGACGGCAAGCCCAACCCTACCTGCTATCGCCTGGCTGCCGAACGCCTGCACGTGGCGCCCCAGGAGTGCCTGGTCTTTGAAGACGCCGAGGCCGGGATCCGGGCAGGCGAGGCCGCCGGGGCTGACGTCCTGGTGGTGACGGCAACGCACACGCACCCAGTGGTGACCCTTCATCCGCAGATCAAGGATTACCTCGGGCTAGGCCTTGAAGTGGATGACGCCGGGCTGATGCGGATTCTGTAACCACAGCTGATCCCCTGTGGGAGCGAGCTTGCTCGCGATAGCGGTGGGTCAGCTTGCATCAGTGCTGAATGTGCCGACGCCTTCGCGAGCAAGCTCGCTCCCACAGTTTTTTGAGTCGCCCACAGGCATCGCAGCCCCCACAAATCCCCCTGTGGGAGCGAGCTTGCTCGCGATAGCGGTGGGTCAGCCTGCATCGATGTTGGATGTGCCGACGCCTTCGCGAGCAAGCTCGCTCCCACATGGGATCTGCGCTGCTTGGATAGATCAGGTCACCACGCGATAGCACGGCACATACGCCGCGCCGCCCGGCAGTTTCATGCGGTGCTGGGCGACGAAGGCCTGGAGCAGGCGGTCGAGGGGTTCCATGATGGCGGGATCGCCGTGGATTTCGTAAGGGCCGTGTTCCTCGATCAGGCGGATGCCCTTGTCCTTGACGTTACCAGCCACGATCCCCGAAAACGCCCGGCGCAGATTGGCGGCCAGTTCGTGGGCCGGCAGGTCGCGGCTCAGGCCCAGGCTGGCCATGTTGGCGTGGGTCGGGTCGAACGGGCGCTGGAAGCCCTCGTCGATCTTCAGCAGCCAGTTGAAGTGGAAGGCGTCGTTGCGTTCGCGGCGGAATTGCTTGACCTCCTTGAGCCCCTGGGTCATCTGCCGGGCCACTTCGGCCGGGTCGTCGATGATGATCTGATAGTGCTTCTGCGCCGCCTCGCCCAGGGTGGCACCGACAAACGCGTGCAATTGGTCGAGGTACGGCGCGGCGCTTTTCGGCCCGGTGAGCACCACTGGGAAGGGCAGGTCCTGGTTGGCCGGGTGCATCAGGATGCCCAGCAGGTAGAGGAACTCTTCCGCCGTGCCGGCGCCGCCCGGGAAGATGATGATGCCGTGGCCGACCCGCACGAAGGCTTCCAGGCGTTTCTCGATGTCCGGCAGGATCACCAGCTCATTGACGATCGGGTTCGGTGCCTCGGCGGCGATGATGCCCGGCTCCGTCAGGCCCAGGTAGCGCCCGCCATGGATGCGCTGCTTGGCGTGGGCGATGGTGGCGCCTTTCATCGGGCCTTTCATCACGCCCGGGCCGCAGCCGGTGCAGATGTCCAGGCTGCGCAGGCCCAGTTCGTGGCCGACTTTCTTGGTGTATTTGTATTCTTCGGTATTGATCGAATGGCCGCCCCAGCACACGACAATTTTCGGCTCGACACCCGGGCGCAGGGTGCGGGCGTTGCGCAGCAGGTGGAACACGTAGTCGCTGATGCCCTGGGACGAGCTGAGGTCGATGCGCTGGCTGTCCAGCTCGTTCTCGGTGTAGACGATGTCGCGCAAGGCGCTGAACAGCATCTCGCGGGTGCTGGCGATCATCTCGCCGTCGACGAAGGCGTCGGCTGGCGCGTTCAGCAGCTCCAGGCGCACGCCCCGGTCCTGCTGGTGGATGCGGATCTCGAAGTCCTTGTAGGCTTCCAGGATGGTCTTGGCGTTATCGACATGGGCGCCGGTATTGAGGATGGCCAGGGCGCACTGGCGGAAGAGGTCGTAGATGCTGCCGGAGCCGGCTTCGCTCAGTTGTTGCACTTCGCGCTGGGACAAGGTTTCCAGGCTGCCTTTTGGGCTTACCGAAGCGTTGATTACATGTCTTTGAGTCATTCAGCTTTCCTTGAAAACGATGCCATGCACACAACGACGGCATCTTGAAAAAAACGTCCACACCGAAAGATCGCACGATCCTTGCGCCATCGCCATGGACTTCGATTCTCGCCCGGCAAGTCGGTAGCGATACAAAATGAGCCCCAGCATAGCTAAATCGACCGGGCAGGCGATAATGCGTGACTCTTTTGATGCCGTACAAGGAAATTGCGCCACGATGTTCGAGATCAAACCGTGGAATGGCGACACCTACCGCAGGCAGACCCGCCGCAGCACCCTGATCATCGCGGTGGTGTTCCTGGCCCTGGCGATGTTGCTGTCCAACCTGGCCGTGATGCTGTTGGGTACGCCCGGAGGCGATAACTTTCGCTTCAACCTGGGCGGAGTGATTGTCGCCGTGTTGGCGATGGCGGTGCTGATGCGCCAGTATTTCTGGTCGCAGCCGTGGATGGCCGCCGCGGTGTACGGCTGGCAACTCAAGCGCAGCCTGATGAAAATCACCAACGTCATGCACCAGGTGACGGCCGGTGTGCAGGCCCAGGACCCCGCCGCCATGAAGCTGCTGCGCTTCTATCACCTGGGGCTGGCGCAGATGCATCAGCTGGACGCCAACTCCAGCGCCCAGGGTTCCCTGGCGCGAGAGGCCGACGCGCATCTGGCCAAGATGCAGGCGCTGGGCCTGGACCCTGAACAGTCGCGCCTGGACCCGAGCTGGATCGAGACGGTGAAGCAAATCCATAGCGCCGGTTGATCCCAGAAGTCGCCGAGGCGCGCCATTCGTCGGTAGGCCGCCAGGAAAATCAAACCCGCCCCCGGCACTGTCTTTCTCATGAACAGTCATGAAAAGGAGAGATGACATGCTAGATCGAAGCGTTTATGGCGCCTGGACACTGCTTTGGGCGTCGGCTTTGGGATTGACCGGTTGCGCGGGCGGCACGAGCGGCTCGCCCGTCGATGCGCCGGGCGCTGCGAAGACCCCGACCACTGCGACGCTGGAAACCGGGGCGCGGCTCATGCAGGACAAACCGCCGTTGCGGGCCCTGGACACCTACCTCGATGGTTTTCATTTCTATAACGGGCGGATGTCCGGCCAGATGGAAGCGCATCACTACTGCACAGCGCTGAACGAGGAAGTCTTTCAGTGCGCGATCTTCGACGGCAACACCGCCAGCGCCAAGCTGATGGGCGTCGAGTACATCATCAGCAAGCGTTTGTTCGAAGGGTTGCCAGCCAGTGAAAAACAGCTGTGGCACAGCCATGTGCACGAGGTGAAATCCGGGCAATTGATCGCACCGGGGATCCCCCAGGCCGCGGAAACCCGGCTGATGGAAAACCTGGTCAGCACCTATGGCAAGACCTGGCACACCTGGCACACCGAACAGGGCAACGCACTGCCTTACGGAGTGCCTCAGTTGATGATGGGGTTCACGGCCGATGGGCAGATCAACTCCCGGCTGGTACGCGAGCGGGACGGTCGGATGGGCATCGACAGCGAAGCGAAAAAGCGGGCCCGAGCGGGTATTGAAGCGCCGGCGATCGATCCCGGGGCGGACGCCTGGCAGAAAGGGCAGGTGTGGCAAATCAAGGATCCGACTGGGGATCACACCCATTAAAAGGTTGTCGAAATTCCGCTTTTTTGTGGCGAGGGAGCTTGCTCCCGCTGGGCTGCGCAGAGCCCCATTAACCCTCAGGCGTATCACTGACCGAGTTGAGCAATAGAGGGGGGCTGCTTTGCAGCCCAGCGGGAGCAAGCTCCCTCGCCACGAAGTGTTCGAAGTAATAAAGCGGGATAGGACGCCGCGCAGTTAGTTTGAACTACGGTTGTTTGAAATGCCCCGGCACACCATGTTCTTCTTCGTTGGGCCGGGTTTTTTTCTGAACTTGGACATCGCTGAGTTCAACATCCTTGAGTTCACTGAACGTCGTCCTCAAGAGTGCTTCGGCTTCGTCGGCACTCAATGTCTCGGTGCTTGCCTGCACCACACGATTGTCAGGTTGGTTGTTGCTGATGAAACTGATAATGAATCGATCCTGGTTGCTCATGGGCGGCCTCGGTGCGGTTAAGCGCCAGGGCGCAGCAGTACTGCGCCCCGACGGTTTTCCAGGTTACGATTTCCTGCCGCCGCCATGGCTGCGTTCGCCACCTTTGCGGCCGGCTTCAGAGGCTTTTTCCCGGTCATTTGCAAAATTGCCGCCCGAAGCGTGTCCGCCTTTCTTGCCGGCTTCCGAAGCTTTCTCACGATCATTTGCGAAATTACCTGGGTTCTTGTTTCCGGTGTTAGCCATTTTGAGAATCCTCATTTTGGTTAAAGCGAGCAAAAACTGCCTCGCCTAACTGTGAAAGGAAATTCCCGAGGGAAGTTTAAAGAAAACGTTTCGTTGGCGACGAACGGTAACCAGCTTGTTAAGCATAGGGAAAAAGTTATACAGCCGCTTCGCTTTGAAGTTGTACAAGATTGCCGCTTTTAATTGAAAAGCCAACGAACATGTTATTTGTCAATGCCATTGTTTAATCTTCACCGCCGCTGACTTTCCAATGCTTGGCTTCCGCAGGGAACACTACTTGTTCGACCCGGTGGGCGATGCCAAAGGCCAGGGAATTCTCGGCCGGAATCACTCGTTCCTCGGCGCACAGGCACTTGAAGATATCCAATTGGGTCGCCGCTCCGGCGGTTTCCTTGACGTAGATCTCCACGTACCGCGCCACGTCGTTGTCCAGGCTGGACAGGTACTCGCGCAAGCGTGAATGGTCCACGGATTTCTGGCCGAAATACCAGTTCATCGGATGAATCAGGAAGCGCGAATGCGGGGTGGTGGTGCGGTCGCTGGCGGCCAGGAACATGACGATGCCCATCGACTCGATATTGCCGGCGTTGACTGCACGCACCGGCACCGGAAGGGACTTGATGAAGGTATACAGCGTAAAACCGAAGTTGGTGCTGCCGCCGACGGTGGAGAGGTTGAGCATCAGTGAGTCGGCGCCTTGCTCGATGGCCTCCAGGCAGTTGTCGCGAAAGCGTTCCGTGGTTCCCTGGTCGATCTGGCAATGAAAATGGACGATGTGTTCGGACATCTGAAACTCCTGTCGATTTCACCCTTTTTGAATACCTGCGCAGTGGTCGTGCCCTACAGTTGGGAGTCCGGTTGTCTGCCGATGTTCCACCTCCTTGACTCGCCGCGGGTCCATTGCGTTAACCCGATTGCGCCTGTTCGCAGGCCTCGGCCGTTTGGGTCATACGCTTCAAGAATAGCGCCAGTCCGGCTTCTTCTTCGCTGAGGCCTTTGCGGGCCCGGGGTTTGGGCAAGGCCTTCAGGGCACCGAGCAGGAAACCTTCCACCACTGCGGGGTGGATGTAGCATTTACGACAGACGGTCGGCGTGTTGCCCAGTTGTCGGGAGACCTGCCTGACCATCTCGGTGACGTGTTTCTTGGCTTCGGTCTCGGTTTCCCAATGCAGCGCTCGCAGCCCGGCCAGCGCCGCTGCGCTGCCGGCCCAGGTGCGGTAGTCCTTGGCGGTGAAATCGGCGCCGGTCAGCGTCTTGAGGTAGGCGTTGATATCCGAGGAGCTGATGGAGTGGCGCTCGCCATGTTCGTCCAGGTACTGGAACAGGTTCTGCCCGGGGATCTCCTGGCAGCGCTTGATGATCCGCGCCAGGCGCCGGTCTTTCACGGTGATCTGGTGCTCGACGCCGCTCTTGCCACGGAACTGGAAGGCGATGGCGCTGCCGTTGACCTCGACATGTTTGTTGCGCAGGGTGGTCAGGCCGTAGGAGCGATTGGCGCGAGCGTATTGGGGGTTGCCGACGCGGATCAGGGTCACGTCCAGCAGGGTGATGACCGTGGCCAGCACTTTGTCGCGGCTGAAGCCGGGCGTGGCGAGGATTTCTTCCAGGCGTTTGCGCAAGCGCGGCAGGGCGCGTCCGAACTCCAGCATCCGCGAATACTTGTCCGCATCGCGCACCTCACGCCAGCGCGCATGGTAGCGATACTGCTTGCGCCCGCGGGCATCGCGCCCGGTGGCCTGGAGATGACCACGGGGGTCGGTGCAAATCCAGACATCGGTGTAGGCCGGCGGCACCGCCAGGGCGTTGATGCGCTGGATCTCGGCGGCGTCGGTGATGCGCTGGCCCTGCGGGTCGAAATAACAGAATTTGCCCCGGAGCTTCTTGCGGGTGATGCCCGGGGCCGTGTCATCGACATAATGCAGGTCGGCCGGCAGTGCATCCGGCGGCAGGGTGTCGGGCATGAAAAAAGTCCTTGGCAACGAATCCGGTGGCCTGTGAATTCATTGACCGCAGGCTGTTCTGGTCGTGCCAAGATTTTAAGGTCCCCCCAAACCTGTGGGAGCGGGCTTGCTCGCGAAAGCGGTGGGTCAGCCAGCAAAAGTATTGAATGTGCCGTCGCCTTCGCGAGCAAGCCCGCTCCCACAATAGAGTGGTGTGGCTCGATACCCTAAGCCAACACCGCCACCGCCTTGATCTGTGCCCACAACACCTGCCCAGGGTGCAGCTTCAACTGGTCGCGGGAGTAGCGAGTAATGCGCGCCAGCAGCGGGGTGCCGGCCGCTTCCAGGCGGATCAGCACATGGGCGGCGTTGTCGGCGGCCTGTTCGCTGATCACGGTGGCCGGCAAGCGGTTGAGAATACTGGTCTGGGCATCGTTCGCCAGGCTGAGGCTGACATCCCGGGCCTGGACCTTGAAACGCAGCGATTGGCCGAGGGCCAATGAGGTGTGGGCCACGCGGACGTTCAGTTGGCTGTCGGGCAGATTCAAGGTCAGCAATTGATACGCCGGGTCATAGCCGCTGACCTTGCCTTCGATCACCACTCCGGCGTCATCCCCCAGGGCCAATGGCAGGTCGAGCCGGGCCAGGGTTTCGCCGATGGGGCCGCTGGCCTGGGCGCGACCAGCGTCGAGCAGCACGATGTGATCGGCCAGGCGCGCCACTTCGTCCTGGGAATGGCTGACGTACAGCACCGGGATGTCCAGCTCATCGTGGAGCCGTTGCAGATAAGGCAGTATCTCGTTTTTACGTCGGGTGTCGAGGGCCGCCAGCGGCTCATCCATCAGCAACAGTCGCGGGCTGGTGAGCAAGGCGCGGGCGATGCCCACCCGTTGGCGTTCGCCGCCGGAGAGGTTGTGCGGCTGCCGATCGAGCAAGTGCCCGATGCCCAGCAGGTCGGTGGCCTGGTCCATGTCCACCCGCCGTTGTGCCGGTGCAATGCGCTTGAGGCCGAATGCCAGGTTGGCCCGCACCGACAGATGGGCAAACAGGCTCGCCTCCTGGAACACGTACCCCACGGGACGCTTGTGGGGCGGCACGAACACACCGCGCTCACTGTCCTGCCACACGTGGCCATTGACTTCGATAAACCCCTGGGCCGGCCGTTCCAATCCGGCAATGCAGCGCAGGCAGGTGGTCTTGCCGGAACCGGAAGGCCCATACAAGGCTGTCACGCCACGGCCCGGCAGTTGCACATCCAGGTCCAGGGAAAACGCCCCATGGTCGAGTTGCAAACGCGCGTGAATCATCGATCAGCTCCAGCCAGCGCGGGCTCGGCGGCTGGAGTACAGCGCCAGCAGCACGAGGAATGAAAACACCAGCATCGCCGCCGCCAGCCAGTGGGCCTGGGCATATTCCAGGGCTTCGACATGGTCGTAGATCTGCACTGACACCACCCGGGTTTTCTCCGGGATGTTGCCGCCGATCATCAGCACCACGCCGAATTCGCCAACGGTGTGGGCGAAACCGAGGATCGCCGCGGTGATGAAACCGGGGCGGGCCAGGGGCAGGATGACGCTGAAAAACGTGTCCCAGGGCCCGGCCCGCAAAGTGGCGGCGACTTCCAAGGGGCGACTGCCGATGGCGGCGAAGGCGTTCTGCAACGGCTGCACCACAAACGGCATGGAATAGATCACCGAGCCGATCACCAACCCGGTGAAACTGAAGGTGAGGGTGCCCAACCCGAGGGCTTGGGTGAACTGGCCGATCCAGCCGTTCGGCCCCAACGCCAGCAACAGATAGAAGCCGATCACCGTGGGCGGCAGCACCAAGGGCAATGCCACCACCGCACCCACCGGCCCGCGCAGCCAGGAGCGGGTGCGCGACAGCCACAATGCGATGGGCGTGCCGATGAGCAGCAGGATCACCGTAGTCAATGACGCCAGTTTCAGGGTCAGCCAGATGGCGGCGTAATCGGCGCTGGTCAGGGGCATTTAGCGTTGGTAACCGTAGGTCTGGATGATGGCGGCGGCTTTCGGGCCTTTAAGGTAATCCACCAGGGCGGCGGCGGCGGGGTTGTCCCGGCCTTTGTCGAGGATCACCGCGTCCTGTTTGATCGGATCGTGCAGGTCCGCCGGGACGATCCACGCCGAGCCGCCCGTTACCTTGCCGTCCTTGTACACCTGGGACAAGGCGACGAAGCCCAGTTCAGCGTTACCGGTGGAGACGAACTGATAGGCCTGGGTGATGTTCTGGCCTTCGACCAGTTTGCCTTTGACCTGGGCGGTCAAGCCGAGCTTGTCCAGCACCTGGGTCGCGGCCAGGCCATAGGGAGCGGTTTTCGGGTTGGCGATGGACAGGTGTTGGAAATCGGCGTGCTGGAGGACCTGGCCCTTGTTGTCGACATAACCGGCCTTGGCCGACCACAGCGCCAGGGTGCCGATGGCGTAGGTGAAACGCGAGCCCTTGACGGTGTCGCCTTCGCTTTCGAGCCTGGCCGGGGTGGTGTCGTCGGCGGCGAGGAACACTTCGAACGGCGCGCCGTTCTTGATCTGCGTGTAGAACTGCCCGGTGGCGCCGTACGCTGCGACCAGTTTATGCCCGGTGTCTTTTTCGAAATCGGCGGCGATGGCCTGGATCGGCGCGGTGAAATTGGCAGCGACCGCCACCTGCACCTCGGCGGCCTGGACGGCACCAATCGTCATGAAGGGGATCAACAGCAACGGCGCGAAGCAGGTGAGGCGCATGGGTGAGGCTCCGAGGGTGGGTTCGCTATATACCGGAATATATAGCGAATGGCCGACAAACGGAACGCGGCATTTTGCCTGGGGTGGTGAGGGTGCCAGGGCTGGCCCCATCGCGAGCAGGCTCGCTCCCACACGAGGCCTGGGGTGGAAGCCGGATTCACGTTCACCGCCGAACCCTGTGGGAGCCGAGCTTGCTCGCGATGGCGGTGGATCAGCTTGCATCCCTGTTGAATGTGCTACCGCTATCGCGAGCAAGCTCTGCTCCCACAGGTCCGGCGGTGTATCCAGATTTCCCGGTTGCCCCCTTTTCCCTGTGGGAGCGAGCCTGCTCGCGATGGCGGTGGATCAGCTTGCATCCCTGTTGAATGTGCTACCGCTATCGCGAGCAAGCTCGGCTCCCACAGGTCCGGTGGTGTGTCCAGATTTGCCGGTTGCCCCCTATCCCCTGTGGGAGCGAGCTTGCTCGCGATAGCGCTCGATCAGACATTCGCCCTGTGGAGTCGGGCCAATGCCTCCTCGGCCAACCGCCGCGTCAACTCGGCCGCCGACAACTCGCGGCCCAGAGGGAAGGCCTGGCCGGCCCAGAGGTTGCTGAAGTCTGCTTCGCCCTTGGCCCGCAGCGGCATCAACGCGCCGCCGGCCAGGGGGAACGCTGGGGCCAGCGGACTCATCGGGCCCACTTCGCGCATCACCCGGTTGACGATGCCCCGGGCCGGACGGCCGGTGAACAGGTTGGTGACCGCGGTCTGGCTTTCCTTCGCTGTGCGCAACGCCCGGTGATGGGACGCGCTGATCTTCGCCTCGGGCGTGAACAGATAGGCGCTGCCCAATTGCACCGCCGAGGCACCGAGGGCGAACGCCGCGACAATCCCCCGCGCATCGCCGATGCCACCGGTGGCGATCACTGGCACCTTCACCGCATCCACCACCTGCGGCAACAAGGCAAACAGCCCAACCTGGGTGTTGAGGTCGTCGCTGAGGAACATTCCACGATGCCCCCCGGCTTCATAACCCATGGCGATGATCGCGTCGCAACCGTGCTGTTCAAGCCAGATGGCTTCCTCGACGGTGGTGGCCGAAGAAAGGATTTTCGCCCCGGTGGCCTTGACCCGGTCCAGCAGGGATTTTTCCGGCAGACCGAAATGGAAACTCACCACCTTGGGACGCATCTCCTCCAGCACCCGGCAGGCTGCATCATCGAAAGGCGTGCGGTTGGACACCGGCGTCGGTGCGTCGAAGTCGACGCCCAATTCCTCGTAGTACGGCTTGAGCCGTTGCTTCCAGGCCTCGGCCCGTTGTTCGTCGAAGGCCGGTGGCTGGTGAGAGAAAAAATTCACATTGAATGGTTTGTCGGTCTGCTCGCGGATGGTCGTCAGCGCCTGGCGCAGTTGTTCGACATCGAGCATCGCCGCCGGCATCGAACCCAACCCGCCGGCATTGCAGGTCGCGACCACCATGGCCGGCCCGGTCACCCCGGCCAACGGCCCTTGGATGATGGGCAGCTCGATGCCGAGCAAGTCAAGAATGCGAGTGTCTGGCCACTGGCTCATGTACGGGTCTCCGACGGCAGAAGGAAACAGCGTTTTTAACAGGTGTGGGCCGGCGACGGCCAGTCGAGTTTTTCAATCGAGTGCTCGCCGCTTGATCCCGACGCCGTGAGAGTTACCATGCGGGCTTCATACATCAAGGAGCCTGACCCATGGATGTGAAACTCAAGACTGTCGAACCCTTCACCGTGGCCGGTTTGCAGGTGCGCACCCGCAACACCGACGAGCAGCATCCCGACACGGCGAGGATCGGCCCGATGTGGCAACAATTCTTCACCGAAGGGTTGTTCGACACGATTCCGGCCCGGCAGTCGGAGTCGTTCGTCTACGGTGTCTATTCCAATTACGAGTCCGACGCCACCGGCCACTTCGACGTAACGGCCGGGGTGCAGGTGGATGCCACCAGCGCAGGCTACCCCGCCGTGGACATCGAGGGCGGGGATTACCTGGTGTTTTCGGCCAAGGGACCGATGCCCGATTGCGTGATCCAGACCTGGGGCTTGATCTGGGCGTACTTCGCCGATAACCCGCAGACGCTGCGCCGTTTCACCAGCGATTTCGAGGTCTACAGCGGCCCCGAATCCGTGGCGATCTACATCGGCATTCAATCCCCGGACGAGCGTTCCAGCGCCAGCAATTGACGCTTGCGCTCCACGCCCCAGCGATAGCCCGACAGGTTGCCGTCGCTGCGCACCACCCGGTGGCAAGGAATCGCCACCGCCAGGCTGTTGGCGCCACAGGCCTGGGCCACGGCGCGCACGGCCTTGGGCATGCCGATGCGCTGGGCGATCTCGGCGTAGCTGGCGGTGCTGCCGGCGGGGATGTCCCGCAACGCTTGCCAGACTCGCTCCTGGAAGGCGGTGCCGCGCAGGTCCAAGGGCAGGTCCAGGCCCAAGGCGGGAGCTTCGATGAAGCCCACCACTTGGGCGATCAACTGCTCGAACTCCCGGTCGGCACCGATGAGGTTGGCCCGGCGGAATTTGTCCTGCAGGTCGCGCACCAGCGTATCCGGATCGTCGCCCAGCAGGATCGCGCATACGCCACGCTCGCTTTGCGCCACCAGGATCGCCCCGAGGGAGCACTGGCCGACGGCGAAACGGATGTCGGTATTCTGCCCGGCGGCGCGGTAGTCGGCGGGCTTCATGCCCAACACCTTGTCGGCCGCCTCATAGAAACGGCTGTTGGAATTGAAACCGGCGTCGTACAACGCCTCGGTGATGGTGCCGCCATCGGCCAGGCGTTCGCGGACCTTGCGTGAGCGGTGGGCGGCGGCGTAACCCTTTGGGGTCAAGCCGGTGACGGCCTTGAAGACCCGATGAAAATGGAAGGGACTCAAGCCGGCGCTGTCTGCCAGTTCATTCAGGCCGGGCAGTGCCTCGGCGGCCTCGATCTGCCGGCAGGCCGCCGCGACCCGGGCCGCTTGTTGGGCGGCGACCTGGGTCTGGTCCCGAGCCACGCGCTTGCTGGGCCGGTAGCCGGCGGCCTGGGCCTGTTCCGGCGTGTCGAAGAATTCGACGTTGCGCGGGTTGGGCAGGCGCGACAGGCTGCTGGGGTGGCAGTAGATGCCGGTGGTTTTCACGCCATAGACAAATGTTCCGTCGGCGCGCGGATCGCGGGCGAGCACGGCGGCCCAGCGAGGATCCTGTTCAGCGGCGAGATTGTTTGAAGTGCTGTTCATGGTCGTTATCCATTGGCCCGTTTTGGCTACATTAGCCAGCCTGCGAGAGGGCGACACTCCGGGTCTTGCGGTCGAATTCTGCACCTTCACCCGGCGGTGCGAAACGTCAGGTTGATCCGCTGGGCGCCCAGGCGCGGGTGTTGTCCTTCCTTGAGCGGCAGCACGCCGTGGTAACGCAAGCGGTCCACGCCGCCCCAGACCACGATGTCGCCATGGAACAGCGGGATGCGCAGGCTTTTGTCGCTGCGCGCGAAGCCGCCGAACTGGAACACCGCCGGCAAGCCCAGGGACATCGAGACGATGGGGGCGTCGAGGGAGCGCTCGTTCTTGTCCTGGTGCAGCGACATTCGCGCGCCGGGCACATAGCGGTTGATCAGGCAGGCGTCGGGCTCGAACGCCTCGAACCCCGCCTGGCGGGCGGCAGCCTGGGCCAGTTCGCGAAACACCGCCGGCATGTCGGGCCAGGGGCGGCCGGTCTGTGGGTCATGGGCGGTGTAGCGATAGCCGCTGCGGTCGGTGGTCCAGCCCAGCGCGCCGCAACTGCTCAAGGCCACCGACATGGTAAAGCCGCCGGGCGTGACCATCTGCCGGAACGGCGCAGCTTGCAAGACGCTCTCCAGCACCGGCAGCAAGCGCTCGAGCCAGGGCAGGGCAAACCCGCGCAGCACGAACGCTTGCTGGCCGACTTGCTCTACCTGGCCGGGCGGGGTGGGCGCCTGCTCGGCGAACAGGTCCAAGGTGATCGGTGTGTCGTTATTGCGCATCATGAAAAATGATTCCCAGGGTGTGCCGTCTGCCACTGTGCACGCGGCTGACGCCATGGCGCATGTTCACCCGATAATAACCGCGAACGCCTTTGACCGGCCGCTGGTGCACAGCAAACACCAGCGCATCGCCCTGTTTCAGATCCATGACCAGGGGCCGCGACTGCATGCGCGGGCGTTGTTCGGTGAGGACAAACTCGCCACCGGTAAACTCCCGGCCCGGTTCCGACAGCAGGATCGCGACCTGCAAGGGGAACACCTGCTCGCCGTACAGATCCTGGTGCAGGCAGTTGTAGTCCTGCGGGCCGTATTGCAGCAACAACGGTGTGGGGCGCGATTGTCCGGCGGCGTGGCAGCGCTGGATAAAGTCGGTGTGTTTGTGGGGGTAGCGCACGTCCAGGCCCATGGATTCATTCCAGCGGTTCGCCAGCGGCACCAGCATGGGGTACAGCGACTGACGCAGCTGTTGGATGAGGTCCGGTAGCGGATAGCGAAAATACTGATACTCACCGCGCCCGAATCCATGGCGGGCCATGATCACCCGTGAACGGAAAAGGCTGGGTTCGGCGTACAAACCACTCAGTTGCCGGCATTGCGATGGCGGCAGCAGGTTGCGAATGATTGCACAGCCGTCCTGGTCGAGACTGTGCTCCAGGGTGGGCCAGTCCAGGTTGACGAGGTGTTGGGGCAGGGAAAGCGTAGGGGGCATGATGGCAATCCTTGTTGGAAAGGACTGTTCAGTCTGCGCAGTGCGGCGTTGCCGGGCACTCCGATTCTTGCGGTGCGCAGCCATCCCTGTGGGCTCTGTAGGAGCTGGCGAAGCCTGCGATCTTTTGATCTTGATCTTGATCTTGATCTTTCGCTTGAGACTCAAATGTCCGGGGAAAGATCGCAGCCTCGTTGCACTCGACAGCTCCTACAGAGCCGAGCGGGAGCAAGCTCCTTCGCCACAAAAGCATCGTGCCCACCCAGTGGCTACAAAAATCAATCAGGATGAGCCATTACAGCGCCTTGCTGACCTTGACCTCGCTGATCACATCGTCGGTCTCGCCGTGCAGCTTTTGCAACGCGGCCAGGGCTTCTTCCTCGGTGCCGGTTTCCAGTTGCGCGAATTCGAAACGGCGCTCGTTGTTGAGCTTGTACTTGATGACGTATTTGGTCGTCTGGGCCACGGTTTTGCCTTTCTTGAAAGGGCGATGTTCAGCTCAGTTTCGAGCTGGAGCGCCGGATGATCTTGATCTTGTGGGTCAGGGTCGGCTTGCGCGTGACGCTGATTGCACGGCGGTTGACGGTGTCGATGGTGATGTTCCAGAAACCGGTGCTCGGCGCCGTGATCCTGGCCGGGAAGGTGTCGAACGCGCCGCCGTGATACGTGTGCCGGCCGCCGTTCTTGAAGCTGCGGAAGTTGGCGTCGTTCATCAAACGGATGTTGCACATCTGCGAGCATTCGATGACGACAATGTCGTCTTCGTTCAGGTGCTCGCGCTGGTGAATGAATTTCATGGGCGCCTCCAGAAGGGCTTTTTCTACAAAATCAAAACGATAGCAAGGGGCAATGAGGCGCAGTTTATCAGCCCCGAGTGTTAATATCCGGCCCGCGCGCCAGGCTTTGTTCATTTATCGCAGGTAGCGGGAAAAAAAAGCGGTGCGGCACCGGAGCAAAACGGTGTTTGCACTGTCGGAGCATCTTTATTGGAGGAAACATATGAAGCGCAGCGTGTGGGTGTTGGCATTGGCCATGAGTGGATGTGCATCGGTATCGGACATCAACCAGACGCCCCCCACCATGAGCGTCATCTCCGGAAAGAAACCCCACGAATATGCCAAGTGCGTGGCCGACAAGCTGGCCAGCAGCCGTGGTTCGCTGCAGATGGAGCCGCACAAGAACGGCGTGCGGCTGATCGTCCCGGGCAAACTGTCGACCCTGCCAGCGGCAGTGTTCGACATTGACGAGCGTTCCAGTGGTAGCAGCATCAAGTTGCACGAAAGCATGTCCAACGTGCCCGTGCGTCCGGGCGACGTGCAGGATGCAGCCAACGCCTGCATTTCCGGCTGAACACCGTCAGCGCCTGACGAGCGGACCGGCCATCGGATAAACTGCTGTCCCTCGACAAAAAATGCCGCCACGGTCAACGTTGGCGGCATTGTCATTCATGGAGTCACTCGATGAAACGCGAGCAGGTGCGCGAGCGCCATGCGGAAGGCCTTATCTTTGCTACCCACGTGATCCAGAACCCGGCGAGCCCGGGCGAATGGATCGTGTTCTTCAAGAAAAGCGCCGGGCGCAGTTTTTTCCTGGTGGATGAGCAGGACGAAGTCGAGTCCTTCAGCCAGCTCGATGACCTGGTCGAGACCATACGTGGGCTGGGCATCAAGTTCGCCGAGATCCACATCTGATTTCTTTGCAAACTTATTTGCAGACCACCACGACACTGCGGCTGCTGAAGTTGCCGACGTCGACGCCCAGGGTCTTCTCGCTGTCCTTGGCCTGGGGCGTGCCGTCGGTGCCGACGATGCGGTAGCCAGTGCCGGCACAGGACGCATCGGCCTTTTCATAGCAAGTCGCCCAGGAATTGGCCTCGCCCGAACAGTCGATCGCCAAGCCTTGCTCACCATTATCGAGATAGGTTTTTTCGGCCGAGGCACAGCCCGCCAGGGCCAGGACTGTAAACAGCGCCAGAAGTGTTTTCATGGGATCGTCATCGAGGAGGGAAGGGCAATGGCGAGGTTATAGCGAATGGCCATTGCGGTACAGCTAAACAAGCCTCGTTCGATGCGCGGATGGCATTTACTAGAGGCTCGTCTGTTTATTTCCTGCGGCTCATTTCTTGCGGCGGGGGCTGCGGGCGGGGGCGCTTTCGCGTTCTTTTGTCGCTGGAGCCGCGCGTTCGTCCTGGAATACCGCAGCCACTTCCACTGCCATGGCCTTGCTGGGCAAGGGACCGGCGACCTGCTCGCCGTGGTAGTTGATAATCCACCACTGGCCGTCCTTGCCCTGGCTGACCGAATAACCGTTTGCGTTTCTTGCCGACATCTAGCTGCCTCAGTTGGCGTGATCAAGGCCGCCATGATACGTCAAATGCTCGCAAACAGCGCTCACTGGCGTACAGTGGACCGCTGCAGCCATCGAAACGAAAGGCGATTGAACTATCCGCCGTTTTTTATTTCTCTATGATGGCACCGGTTGGCCAGTGCGGGCATTGTAAGGTGCCCGTCGCCTGATTAGACTGCGCCGAAACTCGTACACACCGCCTTTTCAAGGACTTATATGATCAAGAAATGCTTGTTCCCAGCAGCCGGTTACGGTACTCGCTTCCTGCCAGCGACTAAAGCCATGCCCAAAGAAATGCTGCCGGTGGTGAACAAGCCACTGATCCAGTACGGCGTCGAAGAAGCCCTTGATGCGGGTCTGACTGAAATCTCCATCGTGACTGGCCGTGGCAAGCGCGCCCTGGAAGACCATTTCGACATCAGCTACGAGCTGGAAAACCAGATCAAAGGCACCGACAAGGAAAAGTACCTGGTCGGCATCCGCAAATTGCTGGATGAGTGCTCGTTCTCCTACACCCGCCAGACCGAAATGAAAGGCCTGGGCCACGCGATCCTGACCGGTCGCCCACTGATCGGTGACGAACCGTTCGCCGTGGTCCTGGCGGACGACCTGTGCGTCAACCTCGAAGGCGACGGCGTCCTGACCCAGATGGTCAAGCTGTACAAGCAGTTCCGCTGCTCCATCGTGGCGATCCAGGAAGTCGATCCGCAAGAAACCAACAAGTACGGCGTGATCGCCGGCGAAATGATCCGCGACGACATCTACCGCGTCCACAGCATGGTTGAAAAACCAAAGCCTGAAGACGCACCGTCGAACCTGGCGATCATCGGTCGCTACATCCTGACCCCGGACATCTTCGACCTGATCGAACAGACCGAGCCAGGCAAGGGCGGCGAAATCCAGATCACCGACGCCCTGATGAAACAGGCCCAGAACGGCTGCGTCATGGCCTACAAGTTCAAGGGCAAGCGTTTTGACTGCGGTGGCGCCGAAGGCTACATCGACGCGACCAACTTCTGCTTCGAGAACTTCTACAAGACGGGCAAGGCTTACTGATAGCCCGCGCCACGCCTTGAAAAAACGCCCCGAATGGTTCGGGGCGTTTTTTTTTGCTTGGGGAAAAATCTCGCAACGCCTCAATCCCACAAACAAAACCCTGTGAGGTATGAAAATCCTGAGACCACCCAAAACTACTGTGGGAGCGAGCTTGCTCGCGATGGCGGTGGGTCAGCTTGCATCGGTGCCGAATGTGCCGACGCTATCGCGAGCAAGCTCGCTCCCACAGAAATTGCGCTTAGGTTGCCCATTCGATCCAACCCAACTGGCTTTTCCATTTTCCGCCCCATAACCATCGCAACGCTGCCTCTGGCGAAAACAGCAGGTATGCTGGTGACCTGCCGAAGGAGATAGAAGATGGCCTACGATTTTGACTTGTATGTGATTGGCGCCGGTTCCGGTGGCGTGCGGGCTGCGCGGTTCGCCGCCGGTTTCGGGGCCAAGGTGGCCGTGGCGGAAAGCCGCTACCTGGGCGGGACCTGCGTGAACGTGGGCTGCGTGCCGAAAAAGCTGCTGGTCTACGGCGCGCATTACGCCGAGGACTTCGAGCAGGCATCGGCCTATGGCTGGACGGCGGGCGAGGCGAGTTTCGACTGGGCCACGTTGATCGCCAACAAGGACCGCGAGATCAATCGCCTCAACGGTATCTACCGTAACCTGCTGGTCAACAGTGGCGTGACGTTGCATGAAGGCCACGCCAGGATCAGCGGCCCGCACGAAGTCGAGATCAACGGCCAGCGCTACACCGCCGAACACATCATGATCGCCACGGGCGGCTGGCCGGTAATCCCTGACATTCCAGGTCGCGAGCATGCCATCAGTTCCAACGAGGCGTTTTTCCTCAAGACGTTGCCCAAGCGCATGCTGGTGGTGGGCGGCGGCTACATTGCCGTTGAATTCGCCGGGATTTTCCATGGCATGGGCGCGCAGACGTCCTTGCTCTATCGCGGTGACTTGTTCCTGCGTGGCTTCGACGGCGCCGTGCGCAAGCATCTGGCTGAAGAGCTGCAACGTCGTGGCCTGGATCTGCAATTCAACGCCGACATCCAGAGCATCGATAAAGAAGCGGACGGCAGCCTCAAGGTGACGCTCAAGGACGGTCGCACGCTGTCGACCGATTGTGTGTTCTACGCCACGGGCCGACGGCCGATGCTGGACAACCTTGGGCTGGAAAACACGGGCGTCAAGCTGGACGAAAAAGGCTTCGTGCAGGTCAACGAAAAATACGAGACCACTGAACCGTCGATCCTGGCCATTGGCGATGTGATCGGCCGTGTGCAGCTTACGCCCGTGGCCCTGGCCGAAGGCATGGCGGTGGCACGGCGGCTGTTCAAGCCCGAGCAGTATCGCCTGGTGGATTACCGGATGATCCCCACCGCCGTGTTCAGCGTGCCGAACATCGGCACGGTGGGCCTGACCGAAGAGCAGGCCCGGGAGGAGGGGCATGAGGTACAAATTTTTGAAAGCCGTTTCCGGCCGATGAAGCTGACCCTCACCGACTGCCAGGAACGCACCTTGATGAAACTGGTCGTCGATGCCAATACCGATAAAGTCTTGGGCTGCCACATGGTTGGACCGGACGCCGGGGAAATCGTCCAAGGCTTGGCCATCGCCCTCAAGGCCGGCGCCACCAAGCGCGACTTCGACGAAACCATCGGCGTGCACCCAACTGCCGCCGAAGAATTCGTGACGATGCGTACCCCCGTCGCCTGACGCAGCTTTATACGCTGCATAGAAGCTATGTAGGAGCTGTCGAGTGCAACGAGGCTGCGATCTTTCCCCAAACGCTTGAGTCCCAAGCGAAAGATCAAGATCAAAAGATCGCAGCCTCGTTGCACTCGACAGCTCCTACACGGCCCTACAGATTTCTTCTATCTATATAGATTCCTGATAGCCAAAACCAATCATTCGCATCAGGTTTGCCAATGAGCCAGCCTGGAGATGAGTGGGTAAGATCCTCTCCATCAACTTTTCAACCCCTGACGGAGAAACATCGATGCCTATCATCAACAGCCAAGTCAAACCGTTCAACGCCACCGCTTTCAAAAACGGCGCTTTCGTCGAAGTGTCGGACGCCGACCTGAAAGGCAAGTGGTCTGTCGTGTTCTTCTACCCGGCTGACTTCACCTTCGTCTGCCCAACCGAACTGGAAGACCTGGCCGATAACTACGCCGAATTCCAGAAACTGGGCGTCGAGATCTACAGCGTTTCCACCGACACTCACTTTGCCCACGCGGCCTGGCACAACACTTCGCCAGCCATCGGCAAGATCCAGTACACCATGATCGGCGACCCGACCCACGTCATCTCCCGCAACTTCGACGTGCTGATCGAAGAAGTCGGCCTGGCTGACCGCGGTACTTTCGTGATCAACCCGGAAGGCCAGATCAAGATCGTTGAAATCAACGACGGCGGTGTAGGCCGTGACGCTTCCGAGCTGCTGCGCAAGATCAAGGCCGCTCAGTACGTTGCCGCTCACCCAGGCGAAGTCTGCCCAGCCAAGTGGAAAGAAGGCGAGGCCACCCTGGCTCCGTCCCTGGACCTGGTCGGCAAGATCTAAACCTGTGAGTCATCCGAGGGCGATCCGCTCTTAATCAAGTAAGCCGCTTCGCCCCACAAAACGCCCGGGCGAGATTCGCTCGGGCGTTGTTTTTTCTGAAATTCAAAAAAATGGAAATCGCCCGTATGTTGGACGCCAATCTTAAAGCTCAGTTGAAGTCATACCTGGAACGGGTCACCCAGCCGATCGAGATCGTCGCCTCCCTCGACGACGGTGCGAAATCCCAGGAAATGCTCGCGTTACTCCAAGACGTTGCCAGTCTTTCCCACCAGATTACTTTGCTCGACAACGGCACCGATGCGCGCAAGCCTTCGTTTTCGTTGAACCGCCCGGGAGCCGATATCAGCCTGCGTTTCGCCGGCATTCCCATGGGGCATGAATTCACTTCGCTGGTGCTGGCCCTGCTGCAAGTCGGTGGCCACCCGTCGAAGGCCAGTGTCGAAGTCATCGAACAGATCCGCTCGCTCAAGGGCGAGTTCAACTTCGAGACGTATTTCTCGCTGTCGTGCCAGAACTGCCCGGACGTGGTCCAGGCGCTGAACTTGATGGCGGTGCTGAACCCGAACATTCGCCACGTCGCCATCGACGGCGCGCTGTTCCAGGCCGAAGTCGATGAGCGCCAGATCATGGCTGTGCCCAGCATTTACCTGAACGGCGTGAACTTTGGCCAGGGCCGCATGGGCCTGGAAGAGATTCTCGCCAAGATCGATACCAGCGGTATCGAACGCCAGGCCGAGAAAATCAGCGCCAAGGACGCCTTTGATATGCTGGTGGTCGGCGGTGGCCCGGCCGGCGCTTCGGCGGCGATCTACGCGGCCCGTAAAGGCATTCGCACCGGTGTGGCGGCCGAACGTTTCGGTGGCCAGGTGCTGGACACCATGGCCATCGAGAACTTCATCTCGGTCCAGGAAACCGAAGGGCCGAAACTGGCCGTCGCCCTGGAAGAGCACGTCAAGCAGTACGACGTGGACATCATGAACCTGCAACGTGCCGACGGCCTGGTGCCGGGCAAGGACGGCGGGCTGCATGAAATCAAGTTCGCCAGCGGTGCGAGCCTCAAGGCCAAGACCGTGATCCTGGCGACCGGTGCCCGCTGGCGCGAAATGAACGTGCCGGGCGAGCAGCAATACCGCAACAAGGGCGTGGCATACTGCCCGCACTGCGACGGCCCGCTGTTCAAGGGCAAGCGCGTGGCGGTGATTGGCGGCGGTAACTCCGGCGTCGAAGCGGCGATCGACCTGGCCGGTATCGTCGCCCACGTCACCTTGCTGGAGTTCGATGTGCAATTACGTGCCGACGCGGTGTTGCAGCGCAAGCTGCACAGCCTGCCGAACGTGACGGTGATCACCAACGCCCAGACCACCGAAGTGACGGGTGATGGCCAGAAGGTCAACGGCTTGCGCTACAAGGATCGTCCGAGCGGTGAAGTGCGCGACGTGGCGCTGGAGGGGATCTTCGTGCAGATCGGCCTGTTGCCTAACACCGATTGGCTCAAGGGCACCGTTGAGTTGTCACCCCGTGGCGAGATCATCGTCGATGCCCGTGGCGAAACCTCGATCCCTGGCGTGTTCGCCGCCGGTGACGTGACCACCGTGCCGTACAAGCAGATCGTGATCGCCGTGGGCGAGGGCGCCAAGGCTTCCCTGAGTGCCTTCGATCACCTGATCCGCACCTCCGCGCCGGCCTGAACAACCGATAGCGGAAAACACAAAACCCCATGAGCCATTGGCTCATGGGGTTTTTTATTCGAATCACGCATTCTCCTGTGGGAGCGAGCTTGCTCGCGATAGCTGCAGCCCATTCAATATTGATGTGCCAGACAGACCGCCATCGCGAGCAAGCTCGCTCCCACAAGGTAATGCCGTTCACTTAAGAAAAATGCTGACCCTGTGGTGAGGGAGCTTGCTCCCGCTCGGCTGCGAAGCAGTCGTAAACCGGCGGGGGCGGTGTGTCTGATACGCCGCACATGGCAGGTTTTGGGGCCGCTTCGCGGCCCAGCGGGAGCAAGCTCCCTCGCCACGGGTTTGTCGATTGCCTCAAGTGAACAGCATTGGCTCCCACAAGGGGGCTGATGTGGTTGTAGAACTTGTGATCCTGCTGTGGATTTACAACGGCGCAGGCTGGATGATCTCGACCCAGTAGCCATCCGGGTCCTTGATGAAGGCCAGGCTTTTCATGCGACCGTCGCTCAGGCGCTTCTGGAAGTTGCAGCCCAATGCTTCGAAGCGCTCGCAGGCTGCGACGACGTCCGGTACCGAGATGCAGATATGGCCGAAGCCGCGAGGGTCGGTGTTGCCGTTATGGTAGGCGAACGCCGGGTCGCTTTCGGTGCCGTGGTTGTGGGTCAGTTCCAGGATGCCAGGGATCGACTTCATCCATTCGGTACGCGCTGCCGCGTCCGCCGGGATCTGGTGCTTGTCCACCAACGCCAGGAAATACAGGCTGAATTCGGCTTCCGGGAAGTCGCGCTTTTCCACCAGCGAGAAACCTAGCACGCGGGTGTAGAAATCCAGGGACTGGGTGATGTCCTTGACGCGCAGCATGGTGTGGTTGAAGACGAACTGGGCCGTGGCGGCGTCAGGTTGGGCGGTGACGCCAGGGAAAGTATTGAGTTCGTGCAGGCTCATGGGCCCTCCGGAGAAAAAGTGGGGCAAACGGCGTCGCAAGCGTGGTCGCGACGGTTCCTGGGCTTGCGTCAACGGCTTCCTTGCAGCTGCGCCCATGATACGCAAGGGACGTGGCGCCGCCAAACCGCCCGTGGCTATTGCCTGGTTCTGCCTCGGCCTTCAGACTTCACGCTTCGTTCTTGAGTGCCAATGCAATGATTCGACCGTTCCTTTCGCTGTTTGTCCTGCTGCTAGTGAGCGTCGGCGGCGTCCAGGCGTCCGAACCGCAAATTACCTGGCCCCGGGGCTGGGTCGTCGAACCGCTGCCGGCAGAGGCATTGTCCTCGGCAGCCCCGGGAACCCTGCGCCAACGGGCCACCAAGAGTGATCCGGCAGGCAATGCCGTGATGGTCTTGGAACTGACCACGACCCCCGTCGCCCCCGATCACCAGGTCAACTTGCAAGGCGTGTTGCTGGAAATGCGCAAATCAATCCAGAAGGATTTTTTCCAGGGCGGTTATCAAAGTGTGTGCACTAAGGTGCATGCCTCCATGTTGGGTGGCGTAACTGCATTGGAAACCACTTGCACGATCACGCAAAACGGACGACATGTATTGTCTCAGGCACTCGTTGCGGCACTAAATGAGGGCAAGGCTTATGTGCTGTCCTATGCCGGGCAGGCGCAGGCGTTTGTTGAAAGCCAGGATGAAATACAGTCGGTGCGAAACAGTTTGAAACTATGATGCCTTCAACGTAATACCCCAAAGGGGTTAACCCTAAAGTTTAGTCCATAAAAAAGCCCTGAATATTCAGGGCTTTTTGGCTTGGGCTGTCAACGCACTGTCAACCCCGCAACCAGGAATCAACAGTCGCTGCACCGTATTGTTCTTTCCAGGCTTTCAGGCCGCGGTGATTGCCGCCCTTGGTCTCGATCAACTCACCGGTGTGGGGGTTCTGGTAAACCTTCACCACGCGCGCACGACGGGTCTTGGTAGGCTTGGTCGACTGCAGGCTTGCCTTGGACGGGTTCGGGTCGAGGATCGCGACGATGTCGCGCAGGTTCTTGCCGTAGGTTTTCATCAGTCCCTGGAGCTTTTCCTCGAATTCGATTTCCTTCTTGAGCCCGGCATCGTTCTTCAGTGATTCCAGCTGCTTGAGCTGTTCTTGAAGGGCCTTTTCGGCTGCACGAAATTCAGCGAGTCTGGACAAAATGATTACTCCAATCAAAATATTTGGCTGATACCAACCGCAAACAAAGCTATAAGCCAAGCGCCTTGAAGCGACTCGGTGTTAATGACTCTCTCCTGTTATGTGGCACAGGTAGAAAAATTGTAGTAGTTAATCCGGAAAGTGTAAATCGTAACTTTTTCGTTATGTAACAACAGCAAACGTTTTATCAATGGGCAGGTCGTCGTCAATAGATCGACGGCAGTTAACTGCCATTAGTGCCGGTCAACGCCTCAGCGAATGCCTGCCCGCTAATGGGGCGACCAAATAGATAACCCTGCAGAAAGTTCACCCCATTTGTGCTCAGGTAGTCGCGTTGTTCGACGGTTTCGACGCCCTCGGCCACCCTGTCCAAGTCCAACTTGCCCGACAGTTCGATGATGCTATCAAGGAGGTGGCGCGACAGGGCGTCGGCACCGATCATCGCGAGCAAGCTTTGCTCCCACAGGTTCAATGCCAGGCTCCCCCAGGTTTGATGCCGGGCTCATGACTGCCGGGCCAGTTCGATAAACGCCAGGGTGGCGGGCGAGGCCTGGCGGCTGTCCAATACCGCCAGGCCGATCTGGCGCGGCACCCGGGGCGACAAGGGCCTGGTGACGTAACCAGGGTTCTTGTCATCTGGCAATGACCCTTCGGACACCACGCTTACCGCCTCGCCACGCCTGACAACATCCAGGGTGCTGAGCAATTGCGAGCAACGCAAACGCACGTTCGGTGTCAGCCGGGCGGCATTGAACAGGCGCGTGACCAGCTCCGACGATCCCGCCTCGGTGAGCACGAAGGGGTCGTTGCACAGGTCCGCAAGGCTTAGGCTGGCCTGGGCGGCGAGGGGGTGTGCGGTGGGCAGCAAGGCGACCATCTGATCTTCCATGAGCATGTACGTATCGAAACGCTCCTCGGGCAGCACCACGAAACCGACATCGATCCGCCGTTCGTCCAACCATTGGACCACCTGCCTGTCGGGCCCTTCATCGATGTGCACTTCGATGCCGGGGTGCAAGGCTCGATAGCGCCGCAGGATTCCGGGCAGCAGTTTCATCGATGACGTCGGCCCGAACGAGCCGATGCGCAACGTGCCCCGGCGCATGCCCCGGGCATCAGCGGCTTCCTGGCGCAAGGTGTTCGCCAGCCCGAGCATGGCCCGGGCCCGCAGCAGCAATTGCTGGCCAATATCGCTGAGCTCCACCACCGACTGATGCCGCCTGAGCAATTCCACGCCCAGCTCTTGTTCCAGGGATTTGATGGCGTGGGACACCGCGGATTGACCAATACCCAAGCGCGTGGCCGCAGCGGTGAAACCACGCAGCTCGGCGACCAGGGAGAAGATTTCGAGTTGAGTAAGGGTCATGAGTGATTGCTCATTTTACGATGATCGAACATGAGCCGAACAATACGGCATCCCAACCGTCCACGGAACCGTGGCCCAGGCGCTTTTCCGTGGCGAGGGAGCTTGCTCCCGTGGACTGTGCAGGAGCTGGCGAAGCCTGCGATCTTTTGATCTTTCGCTTGGGATTCAAGTGTCTGGGGAAAGATCGCAGCCTCGTTGCACTCGACTGCTCCTACAGGGCCCAGCGGGAGCAAGCTCCCTCGCCACAGGTCATTCGTCTCATTTCAATGTGGTGGAACCATGAAAACCCTCGAACAAGCCGTCCCAACCCCCTCGGACCTGCCGGTCTACCTGAAGCTCGCCATGGTCACCATGATCTGGGGCGGAACCTTCGTGGCCGGCAGGATCCTTTCCGATGCCCTGGCACCAATGTTTGCCGCCAGCCTGCGTTTCCTGCTGGCCAGCATCGCGCTGCTGATGTTTCTAGGGTTGGCCGGAATTCCGCTGGTCCGGCCCAGTGCGAAGCAAGGGCTGCAGCTGGCTGCGCTGGGGTTCTTCGGGATCTTTTTCTATAACCTGTGTTTCTTCTACGGCTTGCAATACATCAATGCATCACGGGCTTCGCTGATCGTGGCGTTGAATCCGGCGGTGATCGGGCTGGCGTCCTGGTGGCTGTTCAAGGAACGGCTGAGCCGCTTGAAAGTGGCCGGCATCGTGCTGTGCATCGGCGGGGCGGGATTGGTGATCGTCAGTCGTGATCCGTCCTTGTTACAAGGCGCGGCGCAGGCCTGGATCGGCGACCTGCTGATTTTTGGCTGTGTGCTGGGCTGGGGGATCTATTCGCTGTTTTCGAAAAAACTCAACGAAAGCCTCGGCCCCTTGCAGACCGTGACCTGGTCGATTCTGCTGGGCACGCTGATGTTGTGGCTGGCCTGCGCGGCGGCGGGTGAGATTCGTCTCGAGACCCTGCGCGGGCTGGACGTGGAGCAATGGTTGAGCCTGTTGTACCTCGGCGTGCTGGGCTCGGCCCTGGCTTATATCGCCTGGTACGACGGCATTCGTCGGATCGGCGCGACCCGCTCCGGTGTATTCATCGCGCTCAATCCGCTGACGGCGGTGCTGCTGGGTGCGCTGCTGCTGGACGAACGGCTCACGGCGTTGATGTGTGTCGGTGGGGCCGTGATCCTGGCGGGCATCTTCCTGTGCAACAAACCCCTTGCGCGGTCGAAGGAAAAGGCGATTTGATACAGGAGGCGGACAAATTCGGTTACGCTGTGTAGAATCGATTTACGCATATAAGAATAACGTCTTCTGGCAGCAGAAGCCTCGCCCGCAAGAGCCTTGGGTCGACAATGAAGATACTTGGGTTTCAACTGATCTACGGCGATTTCCTCGCCCGCAGCGTTCGTGGCATTTCCTGCGCGCCGCCCCGTGCCCTCAGCATTGCCTGCAACTAACGTTTTTTTGTTAATTGACCGCATGATGAGGCGCCGACATGGCAGATCTATACGAAAACCCCATGGGCCTGATGGGCTTCGAATTCATTGAGTTCGCATCCCCGACCCCCAACACCCTGGAGCCGATCTTCGAGATCATGGGCTTCACCAAGGTGGCCACCCACCGGTCCAAGAACGTGCACCTGTATCGCCAGGGCGCGATCAACCTGATCCTCAACAACGAACCCCACAGCGTTGCTTCGTACTTCGCTGCCGAGCACGGCCCGTCGGTGTGCGGCATGGCGTTCCGGGTCAAGGATTCGCAGCTGGCCTACAAGCGCGCCCTGGAACTCGGCGCCCAGCCGATCCACATCGAGACCGGCCCGATGGAGCTGAACCTGCCGGCCATCAAGGGCATCGGCGGCGCGCCGCTGTACCTGATCGACCGTTTTGGCGAAGGCAGCTCGATCTATGACATCGACTTCGTGTTCATCGAGGGCGTTGATCGCAACCCGGTGGGGGCGGGCCTGAAGATCATCGACCACCTGACCCACAACGTTTACCGCGGGCGCATGGCCTACTGGGCCGGTTTCTACGAGAAATTGTTCAACTTCCGTGAGATCCGCTACTTCGACATCAAGGGCGAATACACCGGCCTGACCTCCAAGGCCATGACCGCGCCGGATGGCATGATCCGCATCCCGTTGAACGAAGAATCGTCCAAGGGCGCCGGGCAGATCGAAGAGTTCCTGATGCAGTTCAACGGCGAAGGCATACAGCACGTGGCCTTCCTCACCGATGACCTGATCAAGACCTGGGACCAGTTGAAAAGCATCGGCATGCGCTTCATGACCGCGCCGCCGGACACTTACTACGAAATGCTCGAAGGCCGCCTGCCGAACCACGGCGAACCGGTGGATGAACTGCAATCGCGAGGCATCCTGCTGGACGGTGCTTCCGAGCAGGGTGATAAGCGCCTGCTGCTGCAGATCTTCTCGGAAACCCTGATGGGGCCGGTGTTCTTCGAGTTCATCCAGCGCAAGGGCGACGATGGTTTTGGCGAAGGCAACTTCAAGGCGCTGTTCGAGTCGATCGAGCGTGATCAGGTGCGTCGTGGCGTGCTGGCGACCGAGTAAGGCCTGACCCATGAAAAAAAGCCCGCCCGGCTGTGATGCTAGGCGGGTTTTTTATTGCCCGTACCCATACAAAGTACAACTGTGGGAGCGAGCCTGCTCGCGATGACGGCGGCACATTCAACATGGATGTAAACTGGCCCACCGCTATCGCGAGCAGGCTCGCTCCCACAGGGTTTGGCGGTGACGTCAAGTTCGGCGCCGCTGCCGTACCAAGTGCTTGAATCCTTCGAACACCAGTACCGCCACCGCCATCCAAATGGGGATATAGGTCAGCCATTCCTCGGCCTTGATGCTTTCCCCCAGCAGCAGCGCAACCCCCAGCAGCAACACCGGTTCCACATAGCTCAACAAGCCGAACAGGCTGAATGGCAGCAGACGGCTGGCGACGATGTAGGACACCAGCGCCGAAGCACTGATGACACCCAGAATCGGGATCAGCAGCGACAGCCACGGGTACTGATCGAAGACGCCGAAGCCCTGTTCACCGCTCTGCACGAACCAGAGTGCCAATGGCAGCATCAATGTCATGTCCAGCCAGAGCCCGCCGAGGTTGTCGGTCTTGATGCGTTTGCGCAGGATGAAATAGATCGGATAGCCGATCACCACCAGCAAGGTTGCCCAGGAAAACCCACCCACTTGGTACAACTCGTTGAACACGCCGAGGGTGGCGAAGAACACCGCGACTTTCTGCAGATAGGAAAGGCGCTCGCCATAGACGAGCCGCCCGGTCAGGACCATCGACAGCGGCAACAGGAAGTACCCCAGCGACACGTCCAGGCTGTAGCCGTTGAGTGGCGCCCACATGAACAGCCACAGCTGTGCGCCCATCAAGGCCGATGACGCTATCGCGCCCAGCAGCAGGCGCGGTGTGGTGATCAAGCGTGCAACAAGATCCGAAACGAGCTTCCATTCACGGGAGATCAACATGAACGCGGTCATGCACGGCATCGTCAACAACATCCGCCAACCGAAAATCTCCAGGCCGGTCAGTGGCGTGAGCAACGAGGTGTAGTAATACATGACGGCGAACAGCACAGAGGCCGAGACCGATAGAGCGATGCCTTTGGACACTGAGGCCTCTTATTATGGGGGCTGGAAAACCGATGGTGAGGGTACATGTGGCGAGGGAGCTTGCTCCCGCTGGGTCGCGCAGCGGCCCCCGGAAAAGAGCGGCCGCTGCGCAGCCGAGCGGGAGCAAGCTCCCTCGCCACGATGTCCGTGAATGTTAAGACGTACGCGGCACGCGCCCCGGCACGAAATGCCCCACATCATTGAACCCCGGCGTCGAAGCATGCCCCGGCGTCACCAGCGAGTCGATGAAGGCTTCATCTTCCGCGCTGATCTTCACTGCTTGCGCCTTGATGTACGAATCCCATTGTTCCTCGGTGCGCGGTCCGACGATGGCCGAGGTCACGGCGCTGTTGTTCAGCACCCAGGCGATGGCGAACTCGACGATGCCCACGCCTCGGCCCTGGGTGTACTGCAGGATTTGCTGGGCAATGCGCAGGGATTCGACCCGCCATTCGGTTTCCAGGATGCGTTTGTCCTGGCGACCGGCACGGCTGTTGGCGTCCGGCGCCACGTCCGGCGCGTACTTGCCGCTGAGCACGCCACGGGCCAGGGGGCTGAACGGCACCACGCCGAGGCCGTAGTTCTGGGCCGCGGTGATCTGCTCGGTTTCCGCCTGGCGGTTGACGATGTTGTACAGCGGTTGGCTGATCACCGGCCGGTCGATGCCCAGGCTGTCGGCGATCCGTATCACTTCGGCGATGCGCCAGCCACGGTAGTTCGACAGGCCCCAGTAGCGGATCTTGCCTTGGCGAATCAAGTCGCCAATGGCCGACACGGTCACGTGCAGCGGGGTGTTGTGGTCTTCGCGGTGCAGGTAATAGATGTCCAGGTAATCGGTGCCCAGGCGCGTCAGGCTGGCCTCGATGCCATTGAACAGATGCTTGCGGCTCAGGCCGCTGCGGTTGGGCACGCCGTCCGGCGGGCCGAAACCGACCTTGGTGGCCAATACCCACTCCTGGCGGCGACTGGCGATGGCCTCGCCGACGATTTCCTCGGAGCGACCGTTGGTGTAGACGTCCGCGGTGTCGATGAAATTGATGCCCTGGTCCCAGGCCTTGTCGATGATCCGCAGCGAATCCTCGGTGCTGGTCTGTTCGCCGAACATCATCGTGCCCAGGGTCAACGTCGAGACTTGCAACCCGGAATGGCCTAGCGTGCGGTAGCTCATGACAAGATCCTTTTATCCATGGGAAAGGTCCAATCAAATACCAGAACCGCCGCGTGGATCCAACCGATTTCTCAACCCCTCACCCATCAACTGTGGGCGCGAGCTTGCTCACGATAGCGTCAAGTCAGCCAGCATTTGTATCGACTGGTTCACCGCCATCGCGAGCAAGCTCGCTCCCACAGTGGGTCGGTGTTATATGCAGATCCTGAGTTTACGCAGGCCCATGTGGGAGCGAGCTTGCTCGCGATGAGGCCGGCCGCTTCAACCTGAATTTCCCTGGAAAACCGTTTTTTGTAATCTTGAACAATAATGCCTGGTGTCTTTTGTGCGGCGGACCGGCGTCACGGCTGCGGTCAGCTGCCAGCATGCAGAGCATCGGAACCGGAGAATAATATGAAAATAATCATCGCCCCCGACTCGTTCAAGGACAGCCTCAGCGCCCAGGGCGTCGCCGATGCCATCGCCCTGGGGCTGGCCGAGGTCTGGCCGGATGCGCAGTTGATCAAATGCCCGATGGCGGACGGCGGGGAGGGGACGGTGGAGTCGGTGTTGGCGGCCTGTCACGGTGAGTGGCGCCGCACCCGGGTCCGCGGTCCGTTGGGTGTCGCCGTCGAAGCGCGCTGGGGCTGGTTGGCCGAGAGCCGCACCGCGATCATCGAGATGGCCGAGGCCAGCGGTTTGCAATGGGTGCCGCCGGGGCAACGCGATGCCTGTTCCAGCAGCACCTACGGCACTGGCGAGCTGATTCGCGCGGCCCTCGATGCAGGCGCCGGGCGGGTGATCCTGGCGATTGGCGGCAGTGCCACCAACGACGGCGGTGCCGGTGCGATGCAGGCCCTGGGCGTGGCATTGCTGGATGAGCAAAGCCAACCCCTTCCACCCGGAGGCCTGGCCTTGGCGAGCCTGTCGCGCATCGACCTGAGCGACCTCGATCCGCGCCTCGCCCAGGTCAGCTTCGAGATTGCCGCCGATGTCGATAACCCGTTGTGCGGCCCCCATGGCGCGTCTGTGGTTTTCGGTCCGCAGAAGGGCGCCACTGCCCAGCAAGTGCAGGCGCTGGACCAGGCCCTTGGGCATTTCGCCGAACAGTGCGCCCGGGCGTTGACCAAGGATGTGCGCGACGAGCCGGGCAGCGGCGCGGCCGGTGGCCTGGGCTTCGCGGCCAAGGCGTTCCTGGGGGCGCAGTTTCGTACCGGGGTGGACGTCGTCGCCCAGTTGACCGGGCTGGCCGAAGCGGTCAGCGGCGCCGACCTGGTGATTACCGGCGAAGGCCGTTTCGATGCCCAGACCCTGCGCGGCAAAACCCCTTTCGGCGTGGCCCGCATCGCCCGCCAACATGGCGTACCGGTGGTGGTCATTGCCGGCTCGCTGGGGGAGGGCTACCAGGCCCTGTATGAACATGGCATCGACGCCGCCTTCGCCCTGGCCAGCGGGCCGATGACCCTGCAAGAAGCCTGCACCGACGCCCCGCGCCTGCTGAGCGAGCGCGCCCGGGACATTGCTCGGCTTTGGCGGGTGGCCGCGCGGTAAGCTCGATAGGCACTTGAGAGCTGGGTGAACCTGTGGCGAGGGAGCTTGCTCCCGCTGGGCCGGTCCGACGCTTCGGGCGAAGCGGCCCCAAATGGAAGTGCCGACCAGATGCATTGAAGTGAATGGTTTCAGGGCCGCTTCGCGCCCCAGCGGGAGCAAGCTCCCTCGCCACAAAAGCGCTGCGAGGGTGGCGTGGTGTGTGATTTGAGATAGGGTTGAGGCTGGATATCGCGCAATCAGGAGAGATACATGCGCTTCTCAGCTTTGACCCAACGCATCACCGGCGAGGGTGCCGCCGCCTGGCAGATTCACGATCGGGCGCTGGCCATGCGCGAACAGGGTATGGATGTGTTGTTGCTGTCAGTGGGCGATCCGGACTTCGACACCCCGCGCGCCATTGTCGAGGCCGCCGTGGGCAGCCTGCGGGCCGGTGAGACCCACTATTCGGACATCCGCGGCTTGCACACCTTGCGGGCCAGCATCGCCCGGCGTCATCGCTTGCGCTGCGGCCAGCCGGTAGGGGCCGAACACGTCGTCGTGCTGCCGGGCGCCCAATGCGCGGTGTATGCGGTCGCGCAATGCCTGCTCAACCCTGGCGACGAAGTCATCGTCGCCGAGCCGATGTATGTCACCTACGAAGCGGTGTTCGGTGCCTGCGGCGCGAAAGTGCTGCCGGTGGCGGTCCGCCCGGAGAACGGTTTTCGGGTCGAGCCGGCGGACGTTGCCCGTCTTGTGACCCCGCGTACCCGGGCGATGCTGCTCAACAGCCCGAACAACCCATCCGGCGCCAGCCTGCCGATGTCTACTTGGCAAGCATTGGCGCGGTTGTGCATTGAACATGACCTGTGGCTGATCAGTGACGAGGTCTACAGCGACCTGCTCTACGACGGCGAACACATCAGTCCGGCCAGCCTGCCGGGCATGGCCGAGCGCACCGCGACGATCAACAGCCTGTCCAAATCCCACGCCATGACCGGTTGGCGGATCGGCTGGGTCGTTGGCCCCGAAGCCCTCACTGACCATCTGGCGAACCTGTCGTTGTGCATGCTGTTCGGCCTGCCGGACTTCGTGCAGCGTGCAGCGCAGGTTGCCCTGGAGCAAGCGTTGCCGGAAGTCGCGCAGATGCATGAAGAATATCGCCAGCGCCGGGACCTGGTGTGCGCCATGCTCGACGATTGCCCGGGGCTCAAGCCGGTGCGGCCCGATGGTGGCATGTTCGTGATGGTCGACATCCGCCAGACGGGCCTCGATGCTCAGGCGTTTGCCGAGCGCCTGTTGGACGATCACGGCGTGTCGGTATTGGCCGGCGAGGCGTTTGGGCCCAGTGCGGCGGGGCATATCCGCATCGGGCTGGTGGTCGATCAGCTGAAACTGGCGGATGCATGCCAGCGGATTGCCTCGTGTGCGGCGGACCTGCTACGGGCCCAGCGGTAAAGTTTTGTAGAGGCTGTGTGAAATTGTGTAAGGGTTTTGCTCGTGGATGAGCGGGGGCGTATATCCTTGGCAGCTTGAGATTTTCTGCGCCGGCGATATCGCCATCGCGAGCAAGCTCGCTCCCACAGGGTTTTGTGTCGTACCGAAGCCCCTGTGGGAGCGAGCTTGCTCGCGATGAGGCCCTGCCAGGCGCCACAGTACTTTTCCTGGAAACACCCATGCCCAACATCCTCCTGGTCGAAGACGACACCGCACTCTCCGAACTGATCGCCAGTTACCTGGAACGCAACGGCTATCAGGTCAGCGTGCTCAGCCGTGGCGATCATGTGCGTGAGCGGGCGCGGGTCGACCCGCCGGACCTGGTGATCCTCGACTTGATGCTGCCGGGGCTGGACGGCTTGCAGGTCTGCCGCCTGCTGCGGGCCGACTCGGCGACTTTGCCGATCCTGATGCTCACCGCCCGGGATGACAGCCACGACCAGGTCCTGGGCCTGGAAATGGGCGCCGACGACTACGTCACCAAGCCTTGCGAGCCCCGGGTGTTGCTGGCGCGGGTGCGCACCTTGTTGCGCCGCAGCAGCCTCACCGAGCCGCAGACGGCCAACGACCGCATCCTCATGGGCAACCTGTGCATCGATCTCTCCGAGCGCACCGTGACCTGGCGCGGGCAGCCGGTGGAGTTGTCCAGTGGCGAATACAACCTGCTGGTGGTGCTGGCCCGGCATTCCGGCGAAGTGCTGAGCCGCGACCAGATCCTGCAACGCCTGCGGGGCATCGAATTCAACGGCACCGACCGTTCGGTGGACGTGGCGATTTCCAAGCTGCGGCGCAAGTTCGACGACAACGCCGACGAAGCCCGCAAGATCAAGACCGTGTGGGGCAAGGGTTATCTGTTCAGTCGTTCCGAGTGGGAATGCTGAGCCGATGTGGAAGCTGCTGATTCGCCTGTACCTGGTCACCATCGTCTCCTACAGCGCGGCGATCTACCTGATGCCGGAGCTGGTGATCCGCCTGTTCCAGGAGCGTTTCCTGACCTACAACCTCGATTATTCCCGGGGCCTGCAAACCCTGATGGTCAAGCAGTTCCGCGCCGTGCCCAGCGAGCAGTGGCCGGCGCTGGCGGCGCAGATGGACAAGGAGTTCGAGCCGCTGCGCATCGAACTGGCCGCGGTCGATGACGAGGGCTTCAGCGCCGATGAGCAGGCGCGTCTCAAGCGCGGCGAGAACGTGGTACGCCTCGGCGACTGGGCCTGGCGAACCCTGGCGGCGGCGCCGCTGGACGAGCGCACGGCGGTGAAGATGGTCGTGCCGCCGGACCCGGCCGATGTCAGTTGGTTGTACTGGAGCATCAACGTGTTGATCGGCGCGACGATGCTGGCCTGCCTGTTGCTCTGGTTGCGGCCGCACTGGCGTGACCTGGAACGCCTCAGGCGAACCGCCGAGCGTTTCGGTAAAGGTCATTTGGATGAGCGTACGCACATCGCTTCCAGTTCGAACATTGGCAGCCTGGCCCATGTGTTCGACACGATGGCGGGGGACATCGAGAATCTGCTCAACCAACAGCGGGACTTGCTCAACGCCGTGTCCCACGAATTGCGCACGCCCCTGACGCGGCTCGATTTCGGCCTGGCCCTGGCGCTGTCCGATGACCTGCCGGCGCCCAGCCGCGAGCGCCTGCAAGGGTTGGTGGCGCACATTCGCGAACTCGATGAGTTGGTGCTGGAACTGCTCTCCTACAGCCGTTTGCAAAACCCGCAGCGCCTGCCCGAACGGGTCGACGTGGCGCTGGACGAATTCATCGACAGCATCCTGGGCAGCGTCGACGAGGACCTGGCGGCGCCGGACGTGGTCATCGACGTGCTGTTGCACGGGGCGTTGGAGCGTTTCGTGCTGGACCCGCGCCTGACCGCTCGAGCGTTGCAGAACCTGCTGCGCAATGCCATGCGGTATTGCGAAAAGCGCATTCAGGTCGGTGTGCTGGTCGGTGACCAAGGCTGTGAGATCTGGGTCGACGACGACGGCATCGGCATTCCCGACAGCGAGTGCGAGCGCGTGTTCGAACCGTTCTATCGCCTGGACCGCAGCCGCGACCGCGCCACGGGCGGCTTTGGCCTTGGCCTGGCCATCAGCCGCCGGGCCCTGGAAGCCCAGGGCGGCACGTTGACTGTCGAGGCTTCGCCACTGGGCGGGGCGCGCTTCAAACTGTGGTTGCCGACACCGTCCTGAGGTTCGCCGCGCGGTCTATTGCCCGACGCTGACCCTGTGGCGAGGGAGCTTGCTCCCGCTGGGCCGCCAAGCGGCCCCAATGCGCCTCACCCAAACAACCCCGCCGCAATATTGATCGAAAACCCCAGGATCGCCGTGTTGAACACAAACCCGATCAACGATTGCGCCAACACGATCTTGCGCAACTGCCGCGTGGCAACCCCCACATCCGAGGTCTGCACCGCCACGCCGATGGTGAAAGAGAAGTAGAGGAAATCCCAATAGTTGGGCGTGGTCAGCCCTTCGGCAAACCGCAGCGCCGGCTCCTTGCCTTCCCAGGTGTAATACAACCGCGCGTAGTGAACGCTGAAAATCACCCCGATCAGCAACCATGAACCGGTCACGGTCATCGCCGTGAAGCCGTAATGCAACAGCTTGCCGGCGGCTTGCAGGTCGCGGCTGCCCGCCAGCTCGAAGGTGATGGTCGCCAGGCTGGCCAATGCCGCGACGCAGACCATCAGCAGCACCAGCCCGGCATTTTCATCTTCGATTTCGGCGATGCGCTTCACATCCGGCGCCTTGGCCCGCACGGTCAGCCAGAACATCAGCACCAGGTAGGTCCAGACCCCGGCATTCCAACCGATCAGGACCTTGCTGATGATCGAGTCCACGGGAACCAGGATTCCCACCGCCAGGCCAAGGACCGTGGCGCTGGAAAGACGCGGGTGGGTGCGGGCGAGGAGGGGCATGGAGGCTCACTGTTCGGAAAAGAATCTAGTATGAGCCATCAGGCCAAGGACCGGCGGTCTATCGCGCTCGACTCGATCAATTGCACACCCGCTTCCTGCATCCGCCGGATCGCCGCCGCCAACGAGCCATCCTTATCGATGCTCCCACAATGGATTTGCGATGGACGCATGACTGATAGCTAGCCGGTTAACCCTGTGGGAGCGAGCTTGCTCGCGAAGAGGCCAGCACATCCAACATCTATGCAAGCTGACCCACCGCTATCGCGAGCAAGCTCGCTCCCACAATGGATTTGCAATATGACCTATGGCTAGCGGGATAACCCTGTGGGAGCGAGCCTGCTCGCGAAAGGGCCTTCACAGCCGACATCCCTGCAAGCCGACCCACCGTCAACCCCTGGCAAGCCCGCTCCTACAGTGGATCCATGCTGAGCTGGCAGCCCATAAAAAATATTCTCCCTGCCAGGCGTAGTGTCTTTCGTCGAAAATGTTCCAGGTTTGATGGCTTTTTGACATTTGGTTCGTGCGTCCCAGCCACGATTCAGTACAATCGCCGGCCCACCGGGCATGGAAGCCGTCCGGTTCTCCTGTTACGAGAAAAAACCATGCTCATCGGCAGTTATTCCCCCGCCCTTGTTTCGATTTCCTTGTTTGTTGCCGTGCTGGCTTCCTACACCGCGCTGGACCTGGCCGGGCGTATCGCGACCGCCAAGGGGCGCGCCGCGCATTTGTGGATAACCGGGGGCGCGCTGGCGATGGGGGTGGGCATCTGGTCCATGCACTTCATCGGCATGCTGGCGTTCACCTTGCCGATCGAGCTTGGCTACGACGTACCGATCACTGCGCTGTCGCTGCTCACCGCGATTCTTTCCAGCGGGTTTGCCTTGTGGCTGGTCAGCCAGCCGCGATTGCCGGCGTGGCAGCTGGCTTTCGGGGCGCTGATCATGGGCGCCGGGATCAGCGCCATGCATTACACCGGCATGGCCGCGCTGCGGATGCAGCCGGGCATCGATTATGACCCGACGCTGTTCGCCGCTTCGTTGGTGATCGCCGTCGGCGCGTCTGCCGCGGCGCTGTGGATTGCCTTTCGCCTGCGCCAGAACACCCCCCACGTGCGTCTGGCACGGGCGGGCGCCGCGGTGATCATGGGCATCGCCATCGTTGGCATGCACTACACCGGCATGGCGGGGGCGCGCTTCAGCGAGGGCAGCTTTTGCGGCTCGCTGGATGGCTTGAGCGGCAAGGGCCTGGACAATCTGGTATTGATCACCACCCTGGCGGTATTGGCCATTGCCCTGCTGACCTCGATTCTCGATGCGCGCCTGGAAGCCCGCACCGCCGAGCTGGCCCAGTCCCTGACCCAGGCCAACCGGGAACTGACCCAGTTGGCCCTGCACGACCCCCTCACCGGACTGCCCAACCGTGTGCTGCTGGCCGATCGGATCGACCAGGCCATGCATCGGGTGCAAGAGCAGGGCGGTTGCTTCGCCTTGATGTTCATCGACCTCGACGGTTTCAAGCCGGTCAACGACGCCTTTGGTCACCACATGGGCGATCTGTTGCTGCGGGACGTGGCCCTGCGCCTGCGCGAAGACCTGCGTAGCCAGGACACCCTGGCGCGGATCGGCGGTGACGAGTTCGTGCTATTGGTGCAACTGGCCGAGCCCGACGATGCCCTGCGCCTGGCAGCCCGTCAGGTTGGCCTGATCGGGCGCACGTTCCGGGTTTCTGAGCATGACTTGCAGATATCCGCCAGCGTCGGCATCGCCGTTTACCCTGGCAATGGCCAGAGCGCCGAAGAACTGTTGATGAACGCCGACGCGGCGATGTATCACGCCAAGGGCGCCGGCAAGAACGGCTACAGCTTTTTCGACGCCTCGATGAACAGCAACGCCCGCAAGCAATTGCAGTTGCTGCAAGATTTGCGCACGGCCGTCGAACAGCGGCAGTTCAGCCTGCATTACCAGCCCAAGTTCGATGCGGCCAATGGCCGTCCGGTCGGGGCCGAGGCCTTGTTGCGCTGGACCCACCCGACCCAGGGCCTGTTGATGCCCGACACGTTCATCGACCTGGCGGAAAAGACCGGCTTGATCATCCCCATCGGCGAATGGGTCTTGAACGAGGCCTGTCGGCAGATGCGCGAATGGTACGTGCTCGGTTATACCGACTGGCGCATCGCGGTGAACCTCTCGGCCTTGCAGTTCTGCCACACCGGTTTGGTGCAGAGCGTGGCCAAGGCGTTGGAGACGCATAAGCTGCCGGCCAACAGCCTGACCCTGGAAATCACCGAAACCACCGCCATGAGCGATGCGGACGCAAGCATGACGGTGCTGCAACAGCTGTCGGACATGGGCGTGGATCTGTCCATCGACGACTTTGGCACCGGCTATTCGAGCCTGATGTACCTCAAGCGCCTGCCGGCCAACGAGCTGAAGATCGACCGCGGCTTCGTGCGCGACCTGGAGCACGACAGCGATGACGCGGCCATCGTCTCGGCCATCGTCGCCCTCGGCCAGGCCCTGGGCCTGCGGATCGTCGCCGAAGGCGTGGAGACCGATGTGCAGCAAGACTTCCTGACCCAGCTGGGCTGCGATTCGCTGCAAGGTTACCTGTTGGGCCATCCGCTGCCGGCCGAGCGTTTCCTGCAGGAGATTCGCCAGGCCAAACGCCTGGCGGTGGTCTGAGACGCCCTCAGGGAACGATATCGAACGCCGTGCTACCCAGTCGCTCGCCGTTGACCAGCAGGTGCACGGCATGCCGGCCCGCGTAGTGTTTGCGGGTGGTCAGCTCGCGAATGTATTGGGAACGGCTAAGGTTGACGCGACCCTGGGCGGGCAGGTCGAAGGTCTTGAGCTTGAAGACTTTGGCCGAAGTGCCGCCCGAGGCCTTCACGTAGTCGACGGCGTAGTCGATCACCAGGCGCTGGCTCTGTTCGAGGGTTGATTGCACGGTGAAGGACAGCGTGACCTGTTCCCCCAGTCGAATCACCGCTGGCGTCACCTGCAAATCCAACACCTGGACCTGCGCCTTGCCGCCGGCGCCGATCACCCCCAGTGCCCTGGGGTTGCCTTGCTTGATCAAGCTACGCAGCGCATGCCGGGCGATCCACGCCGTGTGACGGTCTTGCAGTGGCCAGCCTTCGATCTGGTCCAGCACCCAGTCGGGATGCTGCTTGGTGACGTCGTTGAGGTGGTTGGCCACGGATTTGCGTACATAAAGGCTGTCGTCGGCCTTGAGCGTGTCGAGGATCGCGGCGGCGAGGTCGGGGTTGGCCTGGATCGGCTCCAAGTGAAACGACCACGGCAGGCGTGGCCGGCTGCCTTCGCTGGCGAGGCGGCGCACGTGCTCGTTGGCGTCCAGCGCCCAGTCGTGCATGACTTTGAGGGTGCGTTCCAGGTCGTCCCGCAGGAAGTGGCGCACGGCGAACTCCGACGAGCCGAACCGGGTGAAATACTTGAGCGCGTCCAACGACACGTCGAAGCGATGCCGGCCGTAGGATGCCACGTAATGCGGCAGGAACATGCTGACGAACATGCTGTTCAGGCGCGGGGCCAGGGCGCGCAGCACCTCCAGCGACGTCTCGTAATCGAGGGGCAGCACCGCGTGCAGGCACTCACTGACCCGGGCCATGCGCTGCATCACCGACAAATCGGCCAGCCCATCGTTGGCCATGTGCAAGAACGCCTTGGCGTCGAAGGCTGGGTACACCCCGCGCATTTCGCCGGCGATGTGCTCCAGGCGGGCGTTGTTGAAGATTTCCTTGAGGGCAGGGGAAGAGGTGGTGGTGCTCATGGTGGGTCCGTCCGGCGGGTGTTGTCGTTCAGGCTTGCCACTATGCCATGCGCAACCGTGGCGAGGGAGCTTGCTCCCGCTCGACTGCGCAGCAGTCGCAAACCCGGTGAATGCGGTATCACTGGATGAACGCGTTGCCTGGATTGGGGCCGCTGCGCAACCCAGCGGGAGCAAGCTCCCTCGCCACAGGGGAAGGGGGCCTTCAGAAGCAACAGTAAACGGAATGATTCGCCGCCCGCGCAGTCCCAGATTCTAGTCTTTTGAATAATTTGGAGTTTTTCTATGCGCCAACCCACCCTGATCGCCCGCCTGTTCCTGATCGCTGGCCTCACCGCCTTTGGGCCTGTTGCGCAAGCGGTCGAGAAAACCGGTGACGCCCTGGAGCATTCGCCGAGCAATGGCCGCAGGCTGGTGGAGAACGACCGGGTACCGGCGGACTACCAGCGTGCGGACAGGGCCGTGAAAGACTGGAAGCAGAAGGCACTCGAGCAGCCGACAAACGACCAGCAATGGGTGCAGATCGACGACAAGTACTTGTTGATCGAAACCGTGTCCGGCGCCATCGTCAAGATCGTTCCGGCCACCCGTTAAAGCACTTCACCTTTGTCCCACAAATGCACCAACTCGCCAGGTGCCCGGTCCTCGGGCACCTGCAGCACCATCTCGTCGTCCTGATCGTTGGCGCGATAACGCACCTCGATCTGGAAAAAACGCTGGTCCCCGCGCCCGGGCGTGGAGGAGGTCAGCGGCAGGCAGCCCTCCAGGACCGAGCAGATGCGGGTGCGCTGGTCGAGGTCGCACTGGGCGAACTCGATTTCCCGTGGCCGGGTCCGCGCAGGGATGGCGGCCACGCCGCCCTGGCGCGACAGCCGTACCACGGCCTTGTCGTCGAGGTCTGGAAGGGTTTTCATCAGCTCTCCTGTGTCAGGTCGACGCCGACCTGGGCCCAGCCGTTCTGCACCGCTTGCACTTCCCGCGTGCCGAAGCGCTGGCGGGCGTGCTCGACAGTCAGGCGGGCGAAGGCGCTGAAGGACGCGTCATTGGCCAGTCTTCGGTCGCACAAGGTTTCATACCAGATCCGGCCGGCCTTTTCCCAGGCAAATCCGCCCAGCGTGGTCGCGGCCAGATAAAAGGCCCGGTTGGGAATGCCAGAGTTGATGTGCACGCCACCGTTGTCTTCGCGGGTAATCACGAACTCGCGCATGTGCGCCGGTTGCGGGTCCTTGCCCAGCAACGGGTCGTCGTAGGCGGTGCCGGGGTTGGACATGCTGCGCAGGCCGTCGCCGTTGATCTTGTCGGTGAGCAGGTCGGCGCCGATCAGCCAGTCGGCTTGGTCGGCGGTCTGTTCGAGCACGAATTGCTTGACCAGCACACCGAACACGTCGGAGATGGACTCGTTCAGCGCACCGGACTGGTTGGCGTAGATCAACCCGGCTTCGCTTTCGGTGACGCCATGGGCCAGTTCGTGGGCCACCACGTCGAGGGAGCGGGTGAAGCGCTGGAAGATTTCGCCGTCGCCGTCGCCGAATACCATCTGCGCGCCGTTCCAGAAGGCGTTTTCATAGCCCTGGCCATAATGCACGCTGCCCACCAGGGCGAAGCCTTTGTTGTCGATGGAGTCGCGCCCCAGGACCTTCCAGAAAAAATCATAGGTGGCGCCGAGGGCATCGTAGGCTTCGTCCACGGCCGGGTCGCCACTGGCCGGCTGGCCTTCCAGGCGTACCGGCTGGCCGGGCAGTTCCATGCGGTTCTGGGCGTCGTGCACGCTGCGTTGCGGGTGTCCGGCCTTGCCGGGCTTGGGCAGCGCGGCCGCGACGGGCGGGTGGCTGGGCGGGCCAGGGTTGTGCCGCAGGTTGCGCACGTGAGTCAAGGTGCCGAGGGCGCTGGAACGTTGCTGTTCGGAGCCATGGGCAATGATGCGGTTGAGGATGTACGGCGGAATGAAACCGTGGAGCGGGCGAGAGTCGATCATCAGAAAATCCTTATCTGAAATGCAGGGTCGATACCCATGTGAACCGAAGAGGCCGTTGCGGTTCCCTGGCCATGGCAGACAACGTTTGCCATGGGCCCTGATTTCTGCGAAAACCCCGCGCCTGGATCACACGAGGGATACGCCATGAATGAAGAACTGCAAATCATCGACCTGCAACAGGGCGACGGCAAAAGCGTAGTCAAAGGTGCGCTGATCACCACCCAATACCGCGGCACCCTCGAAGACGGCACCGAATTCGATTCGTCCTACAGTCGCGGCAAACCTTTCCAATGCGTGATTGGCACCGGCCGTGTCATCAAGGGCTGGGACCTGGGCCTGATGGGCATGCAAGTCGGCGGCAAGCGCAAGCTGCTGGTGCCGGCGCACCTGGCCTACGGTGAGCGGTCCATGGGCGCCCATATCAAGCCCAACGCCAACCTCATTTTCGAAATCGAGTTACTGGAAGTCCTGACCCGGGATGATTGAGGGGAGTGGAGCGGGTCAGGATCGCTCGCTGAACGCTGGGGTGCGTCCGTTGACCGAGGGACGGTAGCGCCAGGTCAACTGCTCCAATCCGGGTTCGCTTTCCAGAAGTACCGCCAGGGTGGCGTGGGCGATGCCCATGGCCAGGGTTTGGCCCGGACATTCATGACGCCCGCTGCCGAAGCTGAAACTGCGGCGGTTCGGTCGGTCGAGCAACAGCGTGTCCGGTCGTGGGTTGAGCTGCGGATCGCGGTTGGCCGAGGCCAGCAGCACCAGGATCGTTTCGCCGGGGTTCAAGGCGCTGCCGAGGATTTCGCAAGGAGCGGCGACGAAGCGGCGGGTGTTCTGCACGGGCGGGTCGAAACGCTGGACTTCGGCCAGCAACGGGCCGACTTGTGCCGGATCGTCCCGCAGTGCCTGGCGTAACGCCGGGTCGTCGATCAGCGCCAGCAGCGCGTTGCCGATCAGGCCAGCCGTGGCTTCGTACGTTTGCGAGAGCAAGCCGATCAGGTTGGCGATCTTGCTGTCCGGCGCCGTGCCGTCGAAGCCTTGATCAATGTGCGTCAACAAAGGGTTGTCCTGCGCCTCGATCCGTTCCTCGAACAACCTGGCCAGTTGCTCGCTGGCCCGGTGCGCTGCGTCCAGTTGCGGCGCCTGGCTCAGGGGCGACAGGCAGGCGACGAAGCTCCCCGTCAATTCGCTGATCAGGTGACTGTCCGTCGGGTTGAAACCCAGCAACGCCGCGACCACGCTGACCGGCCCGATGAACTGGGCCTGATGCAGGCCTTCGGCGCCGTCCCGGAGCAAGCGGGCCCTGACCAGTGCTTCGACCTGTCGGGGGGCGATGTCCTGCAACCCCTGCGCAATCGCCGCCCTCGGGCACCGCTGGCGTTCGCCTTCATTCATGCGCATCAGGTGGCCGAACACGCGGCCGGCCGGCCCCCCGGCGATGGCCTTGGGCACGGGCTCGTGGGCCGGGCGCACATGGCAATCGGGATGATGCAAGGCTGCACACACTGCTTCGGCGCTGCTGGCGATCCACAGGTTCAGCCCGGGGTCGAAGGCCAGCCCGCCGGCGGCGCGCAGGGTGGCGTAGAAAGGGTAAGGGTCGGGATGCGTCGCGGCGGTGATCGGGTCCATGAAGCGCTGCCTTGTTCGTGAGGAAGAAAGTGTTGCTACTATCTCCAGTCGATGCATGGCTTGATTCGTCAGGGAGCGAAATATGAACGCAGAACAGCATGATCTGGGCGTGTCCCAGGTGGCCGCGGCCATCGCCGAGCCGGCCCGCACCCGAATGCTCTGTGCGCTGATGGACGGCCATGCCCGCACCAGTACCGAGTTGGCGAGCATCGCCGAGGTCAGCGCTTCAACCGCCAGCGCCCATCTGGCGAAACTCAAGCAGATGGCCCTGGTGCGCCTGCATGTCCAGGGGCGGCATCGTTATTACAGTTTGGCGGACCCGCGCGTAGCCCAGGCACTGGAGGCGCTGATGGTGATCGGCCAGAGCGCCGCGCCGACCTTCACGCCGCGCACGCCGGATCGCCTGCAATTTGCCCGCACCTGCTACGACCACATGGCCGGCACCTTGGCGGTGCGCCTGCACGATCGCATGTTCGAGATGGGGTGGTTGGTGGAGGTGGAGGGCGAGGGTTATCGGCTGAGTGAATCCGGCGAAGCGGTGTTCGACGGATTGGGTATCGATGTCCAGCGCCTGGCCACGCAACGCCGCCGATTCGCCTGCCCCTGCCTGGACTGGAGCATGCGCCGCCCGCACCTGGGGGGAGCCTTGGGCGCGGCGTTGCTGCAAGTGGCGATCAAGCGCAAATGGGTGACCCAGGATTTGGACAGCCGGGCGCTGGGGGTGACGGCCAGTGGTCGCAGGGAAATGGCGTCGCGGTTTGGGATCAATGCCGAAATCGACGCCAAACCCACTGGCGCTATCGCGAGCAAGCTCGCTCCCACAATGGATCTGCGCTGAACACAAGACCCATGACCACCCCAAATCCCCTGTGGGAGCGAGCTTGCTCGCGAAGGGGCCTTCACATCCAACCTCCGTGCAAACTGACCCACCGCTTTCGCGAGCAGGCTCGCTCCCACAATGGATCTGCGCTGAATACAAGACCCGTGACCACCCCAAATCCCCTGTGGGAGCGAGCTTGCTCGCGATAGCCATTCCAGCACCACCCTCGTCATCCAGCCATGTGCCTGCGCCGATATTCATCCGGCGTGGTGCCCATCATTTTGCGGAACATGCTGATGAATGCCGAGGCGCTGCTGTAGCCCAGGTCCAGGCCGATGGTTTCCACGCTCTGGCCGCGTTCGAGCAGGGCCAGGGCCTCGATGACTTTCAGGCGCTGGCGCCATTCCACCAAGGACATGCCCAGGTCCCGTTGGGCCCGGCGCATCAGTGTGCGCTCGGTGGTGTTGGCGGCGCGGGCCAGTTGCGGCAAGGAACGCGGGTCGCTGGGGTTCGCCTCCAGGGCCCGCAATACGGGCCCCAGCAGTGGATCATCCGAGAAAGGCAAGTAACTGCCGACATGGGGCGCTTGCGTCAGCTTGTCCACCAGCACCTGCAACAAGCGCTGCTGCTCGGGCGTCTGCGGTTGGCTCGGTGGGTCGTTGCGCAGTTCTTCCAGCAATGCGCGGATCAGCGGGCTTAAGGTCAGCGCGCAGGGTACGGCCGGCAGCGCACCGCAGAGTTCGGCCGCCAGGTACAACGAACAATGACAGGCCTCATGCCGATTGAAGCCCACGTGTTCCATGTCCGGCGGCAGCCAGATGCCGTACTGCGGTGGCGCCAGGTAATGGTGCTGGGCGATCTCGATTTCCATCACCCCACTGTAGGAATAGACGAACTCACCCCAGGCATGCCGGTGCCGCGGGTAAGTGGCGTGGGCCGGCATGCAGCCGATACGGAAGAAAATCGGCGAGGGCAGGGCCGCGTCGAACGGAGGGATCTTCAGGTGTTGGGCTGGAGGCTGCATATCGACCGCAATGGCGGATTACCGGGATGGCTTGTCGGGTAATCACTATATCCAGCAAAGGTGTCAGGCAGACAATCCTTTCATCTGTTATTTCTGCCCAAAGGACCTTTCCCATGACCACTCGCCGCGCCCTGGATGGCCAGGTCTGCGCCCTGATGACCGGCCTCTGTGCCATTTGGGGTTTCCAGCAAGTCGCGATCAAGGCCGGCGCCGCCGACATGGCGCCGATGCTGCAACTGGGCGTGCGCTCGGCCATCGCCGCGGTACTGGTCTGGCTGTTGGTGCTGGCCCGCGGTGAGCGTCTGTCCCTGACCGATGGCAGCTGGCGCCCCGGCCTGTTGGTGGGGTTGTTGTTTGCCTTGGAGTTCGTATTGGTGGGCGAAGGCCTGCGCCATACGACGGCTTCGCATATGGTGATTTTCCTCTACACCGCACCGATGTTCGCCGCCCTCGGCTTGCACTGGAAACTGCCGAGCGAGCGTCTCAAACCGGCGCAATGGTTGGGCATCGCCGTTGCATTCGGCGGGGTCGTGGTGGCCTTCAGTGGCGGCTCGGGCGCAGCGAACGGCAGCTCATTGCTTGGCGACGGCATGGGCTTGCTGGCGGGGGCGCTGTGGGGCGCAACCACGGTGACGGTTCGCTGTTCGCGGCTGACCGACGTGCCGGCCAGCCAGACGCTGCTGTATCAACTGGTGGGCGCCGGGGTGCTGTTGATCGGAGTGTCGACGGTGCTGGGGCAAACGACGATCAATCCCACGCCACAACTCATCGCCAGCATGGCGTTCCAGGTGTTGCTGGTGTCCTTCGCCAGTTTCCTGGTCTGGTTCTCCCTGCTACGCCGTTACCTGGCTTCGCAACTGGGGGTGCTGTCGTTCATGACGCCGCTGTACGGCGTCGGATTTGGCGTCTGGTTGCTGGATGAGCCGCTGGAGCCGAACTTTATCGTTGGCGCGGTGATGGTGCTCGGCGGGATCCTGCTGGTCAGTGGTTACGGATGGTTTCGCCAGCGTTGGGGACGATGGCCGGTTTTGCGGCGGGAGTAACTGAGCGAAGTGAAGTGTAAAAAAAGCCCACCCCTGCAAGAACAGGCGTGGGCTTTTTGTTACTGAACTGTCTCATCACTGAGTCAGATGTGGTCACTGTGGCGAGGGAGCTTGCTCCCGCTCGGTTGCGCAGCGACCGCAAGATCTTGGGTCTGCTGCGCAGCCCAGCGGGAGCAAGCTCCCTCGCCACAAAAGCGTTGGATCAGACCTTGACGATCCAACCCGCCGGCGCTTCCACGTCGCCGGTCTGCACGCCGGTCAGCTCTTTGTAGAGCTTCTGGGTGATCGGGCCGACTTCGGTTTCGCTGTGGAACACGTGCAGCTTGTCCTTGTAGCTGATGCCGCCAATCGGCGTGATCACCGCAGCGGTACCGCAGGCGCCGGCTTCCTTGAAGTCCGCCAGCTTGTCGATGAACACGTCGCCTTCGATCACTTCCAGGCCCAGGCGCGATTTGGCCAGTTCGATCAGTGACAGGCGGGTGATGCCCGGCAGGACCGAAGGGGAGTTGGGGGTGATGAATTTGTTGTCGTGTGTGATGCCGAAGAAGTTGGCCGAGCCGACTTCCTCGATTTTCGAGTGGGTCAGCGGATCCAGGTAGATGCAGTCGGCGAAACTGGCCTTCTTGGCCTGGGAGCCGGGCATCAGGCTGGCGGCGTAGTTGCCACCGACCTTGGCCGCACCGGTGCCTTGTGGGGCGGCACGGTCGAAGCTGGAGATCAGGAAGTTGTGCGGGGTCAGGCCGCCCTTGAAGTAGGCGCCGACCGGGATGCAGAAGATCGAGAAGATGAACTCGGGTGCGGTGCGCACGCCGATGTTGTCACCCACGCCGATCACGAACGGGCGCAGGTACAGCGCGCCGCCGGTGCCGTAAGGCGGGATGAAGCGCTCGTTGGCGCGGACCACTTGCTTGCAGGCTTCGACGAACTGCTCGGTGTCGACGTGCGGCATCAGCAGGCGGGCGCAGCTGCGTTGCATGCGGGCGGCGTTCTGGTCCGGGCGGAACAGGTTGATCGAACCGTCCTTGCAACGATAGGCCTTCAGGCCTTCGAAGCACTGCTGACCGTAGTGCAGGGCAGTGGAGCCCTCGCTGATGTGCAGCACGTTGTCTTCGGTCAGGGTGCCTGTGTCCCAGGCGCCATCGCGCCAGTGCGACAAGTAGCGCTTGTCGGTCTTGATGTAGTCAAAGCCCAGTTTGTCCCAATTGATGCTCTCGTTACCCATGACACCCTCTATTTCCTGACAACCGTCGAAACGGTTCAAGGCTTCTGACGTTTTGAATGGGGACAACAATACTTCATTCCGGGGGTGTTTCGCAGCCTGCGCGATAAGGAGCAGGAGATATTTGCTGACGACTCCCCGTGGCGAGGGAGCTTGCTCCCGCTCGGCTGCGAAGCAGTCGTAACCCGGTGAACGCGATGTGACTGGATAATCCCGTCGCTTGGATTAGGGCCGCTTCGCAGCCCAGCGGGAGCAAGCTCCCTCGCCACGGGTGCAGCGCAAGCCTACAGATGCAACGCATGCCCCAACGCCCGCAACGCCGCTTCCTGCACGGCCTCGCCCAGCGTTGGATGGGCATGAATGGTGCCGGCGATGTCCTCCAGGCGCGCACCCATTTCCAAGGATTGGCCGAATGCGGTGGACAGCTCCGACACGCCCACGCCAACCGCTTGCCAGCCGACGATCAGGTGATTGTCCCGGCGCGCCACGACGCGGACGAAACCGCTTTTCGATTCCAGGGTCATGGCCCGGCCGTTGGCGGCGAACGGGAAGCTCGACACGATGCAATCCAGGCCGGCAGCCTTGGCCTCGTCCGGCGTCTTGCCCACCACGACCAGTTCCGGGTCGGTGAAGCACACCGCCGCGATGGCCGTCGGGTTGAACTCCCGGTGCTGGCCGGCGATCAGCTCGGCGACCATCTCGCCTTGGGCCATGGCCCGGTGGGCGAGCATTGGTTCGCCGCTCAGGTCGCCGATGGCCCAGACATGGCGCATGCTGGTCTGGCAACGGCTGTCGATCTTCACCGCCGCACCGTTCATCGCCAGGTTCAGCGCTTCGAGGTTCCAGCCCTGGGTGTTGGGTTTGCGCCCAACCGCCACCAGCACCCGGTCGGTGTCCAGGTTCAACGTGTCGCCATTGGGATCACGCACTTGCAAGGTGCTGGCCTGGGCGTCGAAACCTTCGACGCTGTGCTTGAGGTACAGCTTCACGCCCAATTGCTTGAGCGCCTCGTGCACCGGTTGCGTCAGCTCGCCGTCGTAGGCCGGCAGGATGCGCTCCTGGGCCTCGACCACGCTGACCTCGGCGCCGAGCTTGCGATAGGCGATGCCCAGCTCCAGGCCGATGTAGCCACCGCCGACCACCACCAGGTGCTTGGGCACTGAGGTGGGGGCAAGGGCTTCGGTGGAGGAAATGATCGGCCCGCCCACGGGCAGCATCGGCAGGTTGACGCTTTTCGAGCCGGTGGCCAGCAGCAGATGTTCGCACTGGATGCGGGTATCACCGACCTCGACAGTCTTGCCATCGATGACCTTGGCCCAGCCGTGAATGACCTGGACCTTGTGCTTCTTCAGCAACGCGGCGACGCCGGTGGTCAGGCGATCGACGATACCGTCCTTCCATTCCACGCTTTTGCCGATGTCCAGCGATGGCGCCGAAACCGTGATGCCCAAGGCTGAGCCCCGGCTGTGATGCCGGGTCTGGTGGAACTGCTCGGCCACATGGATCAACGCCTTGGACGGGATGCAGCCGATATTCAGGCAGGTACCGCCCAGTGCCTGGCCTTCCACCAGGATCGTTTCGATGCCCAGTTGGCCGGCGCGGATTGCCGCTACGTAACCGCCCGGGCCGCCGCCGATGATCAGCAGCTTGGTGTTCAGAGTTTGCATGGCTTACTCCACAAATAAAGTGGCAGGTTGTTCGAGCAAGCCACGCAGGGCCTGGATGAATTGCGCCGCGTCCATGCCGTCGACCACCCGGTGATCGAAGGAACTGGAGAGGTTCATCATCTTGCGAATCACGATCTGGCCCTTGATCACCATGGGCCGCTCGACGATTTTGTTCACGCCGACAATCGCCACTTCCGGCAGGTTCAGCACCGGCGTGCTGACGATGCCGCCCAACGCGCCAAGGCTGGTCAGGGTGATGGTGGAGCCGGACAGTTCATCGCGACTGGCCTTGCCATTGCGGGCGGCCGTGGCCAGGCGCGAGATTTCCGCCGCGCTGTCCCACAGGCTGCGAGCTTCGGCGTGACGCACCACCGGCACCATCAGGCCGACGTCGCTCTGGGTGGCAACACCGACATGCACCGCACCGGAGCGATGGATGACCTGGGCCTCGTCGTCGTAGCGGGCGTTCATCTGCGGAAAGTCCCGCAGGGCCACGACCAGGGCGCGGACCAGGAACGGCAGCAAGGTCAGCTTGCCGCGACTGGCGCCGTGCTTATCATTCAGGTGAACCCGCAGCTCCTCCAATGCGGTGACATCGATTTCCTCGACGTAGCTGAAGTGCGCGGCCCGTTGGGTCGCTTCCTGCATGCGCTGGGCGATCTTGCGGCGCATGCCGATCACCGGGATCTGCTGCTCGTCGTGGCGTTCGGCATAACCCGAGCCGCCCTTGGCTTGTGGCGATGAACCCTGGGCCAGATAGGCTTCCAAGTCTTCATGCAGGATTCGCCCGGCAGGGCCGCTGCCCTGGACCAGGCGCAGCTGGATGCCCAGGTCCAGCGCGTGTTTGCGCACGGCCGGCGAGGCCAATGGACGCTCTTCTGGGTCGCGGGCCACAGGCGCTTGCGGGGCGCAGCGTGGCGCGGCGGCTTTTTCCACCACCGGTTCAGGCGTGGCCACTGGCGCTGGCGTTGGCGCCTGTACAGCCGCCGCTACTGGAGCCGGTTGCGCCGATTCTTTCAAGTTACCCGCACCTTCGACTTCAATGCGGATCAGTTCGCTGCCCACCGCCATGACTTCACCGGGCTCGCCACCCAAGGCGATGACCCGGCCATGCACCGGCGAAGGGATGTCGACCATCGCCTTGTCGGTCATGACATCGGCCAGCACCTGGTCTTCGACCACCATGTCGCCGACCTTGACGTGCCACACCGACAGTTCAACTTCCGCGATGCCTTCGCCGATGTCCGGCATCTTGATAACGTGCGTGCCCATTCAGACCTCCATGACCCGTTTCAACGCCGCGCCCACACGGGACGGCCCAGGGAAATACGCCCATTCCTGCGCGTGCGGGTAGGGGGTGTCCCAACCGGTGACACGCTCGATGGGCGCTTCCAGGTGGTGGAAGCAATGTTCTTGCACCAACGACACCAGCTCGGCGCCGAAACCGCAGGTGCGGGTGGCTTCGTGGACCACCACGCAGCGGCCGGTTTTCTTCACCGACTTGACGATGGTCTCCAGGTCCAGCGGCCAGAGGCTGCGCAGGTCGATGACTTCGGCGTCGATGCCGGTCTCCTCGGCGGCGACCTGGGAAACGTAGACCGTGGTGCCGTAGGTGAGGATGGTCACGTCCTTGCCCGGACGGGTGATGGCGGCGACGTCCAGCGGCACGGTGTAGTAACCGTCCGGCACTTGTGCCTGCGGATGCTTGGACCATGGTGTTACCGGACGGTCGTGGTGGCCGTCGAACGGGCCGTTATACAGGCGCTTGGGTTCGAGGAAGATCACCGGGTCATCGTTTTCGATGGACGCGATCAACAGGCCCTTGGCGTCGTAGGGGTTGGACGGCATCACGGTGCGCAGGCCGCAGACCTGGGTGAACATCGCCTCGATGCTCTGGCTGTGGGTCTGGCCGCCATAGATGCCGCCGCCGCAAGGCATGCGCAGGGTCATCGGTGCGGTGAATTCGCCGGCCGAGCGATAGCGCAGGCGCGCCGCTTCGGAAATGATCTGGTCCGACGCCGGGTAGACGTAGTCGGCAAACTGGATTTCGGCCACCGGCCGCAGCCCATAGGCGCCCATGCCCACCGCCACGCCGACGATGCCGCTTTCGGAAATCGGTGCGTCGAATACCCGCGAAGTGCCGTACTTGTTCTGCAGGCCTTCGGTGCAGCGGAACACGCCGCCGAAGTAACCGACGTCCTGGCCGAACACCACGACGTTGTCGTCGCGCTCGAGCATCACGTCCATGGCCGAGCGCAGGGCCTGGATCATGGTCATGGTGGTAGTGGTCATGGCGGTGTCCAACGCAATATTGTTGTTGTGATCGTTCATGTCAGATCCCCAACTGCTGACGCTGGCGCTTCAAGTGCTCCGGCATCTCTTTGTAGACGTCTTCGAACATGGTCGCGGCGCTTGGAATCTGCCCGCCGGCGAGGGTGCCGTACTGCTCGGCTTCCTTCTGCGCGGCGATCACTTCGGCTTCGAGCTCGGCGGTGACGGCGGCATGTTCCTCTTCGGACCACTGGCCGATCTTCACCATGTGCTGCTTGAGGCGGGCAATCGGATCGCCCAGCGGGAAGTGGCTCCAATCGTCGGCGGGGCGGTACTTGGAGGGATCGTCGGAGGTGGAGTGCGGGCCGGCGCGGTAGGTGACCCATTCGATCAGCGCCGGGCCGAGGTTGCGGCGGGCGCGTTCGGCGGCCCAGCGCGAGGCGGCGTAGACCGCCATGAAATCGTTGCCATCGACACGCAGGGAGGCGATGCCGCAACCGACGCCGCGTCCGGCGAAAGTGGTGGCTTCACCGCCGGCAATGGCCTGGAAGGTGGAAATCGCCCACTGGTTGTTGACCACGTTGAGGATCACCGGCGCGCGGTAGACGTGGGCGAAGGTGAGGGCGGTGTGGAAGTCCGATTCGGCGGTGGCGCCGTCACCGATCCAGGCCGAGGCGATCTTGGTGTCGCCCTTGATCGCCGAGGCCATGCCCCAGCCCACGCCCTGGATGAATTGCGTGGCGAGGTTGCCGGAAATGGTGAAAAAACCGGCGTCCTTGACTGAGTACATGATCGGCAACTGCCGGCCCTTGAGCGGATCGCGCTCGTTGGACAGCAGTTGGCAGATCAGGTCCACCAGCGGCACTTCGCGGGCCATCAGGATGCTTTGCTGGCGGTAGGTGGGGAAGCACATGTCGTCGATGTTCAACGCCAGGGCCTGGGCGCTGCCGATGGCTTCTTCGCCAAGGCTCTGCATGTAGAACGACATCTTTTTCTGGCGCTGGGCGACCACCATGCGGTTGTCGTAGATGCGCGTCTTGAGCATGGCACGCATGCCTTTGCGCAGGATCTCGACGGGGATGTCCGCGGCCCAATCGCCCAGGGCATTGCCTTGGTCATCGAGCACGCGGATCAGGCTGCGGGCCAGGTCGGCGGTGTCGGCGGGTTCGACGTCGATGGGAGGTTTGCGCACCGTGCCGGCATCGGACAGATGCAGGTAGGAGAAGTCGGTCTTGCAGCCGGGACGGCCCGAGGGTTCGGGAACGTGCAGGCGTAGCGGTTCATACGCTGGGTTCATGGCTTTCTACGCTCGATCTTGTGAATTTCTTGTAGTGGGCGCGCTAGCTGACGAATTTCCCTGGGTAGGTGGGAAATTGTCCTACAACAATCATAGGCTCGACGAAGAAGAATATTTTTCTCTGTTCGCTTGCTGTTCAGATCATTTGCAGATAAAAAATCTGCACAACGATAAAAAACAGGACTATTTGTCTCATGCGTAAATTGGATCGCACCGACATCGGCATTCTGAACAGCCTTCAGGAAAACGCCCGCATCACCAACGCCGATCTCGCCCGCTCGGTCAACCTGTCCCCCACGCCGTGCTTCAATCGCGTGCGGGCCATGGAAGAGCTGGGGGTGATCCGCGAGCAGGTCACGCTGCTGGATGCCGACTTGTTGGGGTTGCACGTCAACGTGTTTATCCATGTGAGCCTGGAGAAACAGGTGGAAGAGGCGCTGCAGCACTTTGAGGAAGCGATTTCCGACCGGCCGGAGGTGATGGAGTGCTACCTGATGGCCGGCGATCCGGATTACCTGATTCGCGTGCTGGTGCCGACGATCCAGTCGTTGGAGCGGTTCATGATGGACTTTTTGACCAAGGTCCCGGGCGTGGCGAACATCCGCTCCAGCTTTGCCCTCAAGCAGGTGCGCTACAAGACCGCGCTACCGTTGCCGGCCAATGGGTTGACCTTGGGTACCTGAACATCAAAGGATCGCAGCCTTCGGCAGCTCCTACAGGGGAGTTGTGGATTTCTGACGGCTCATTGTTGCCTGACCCACCGCCATCGCGAGCAAGCTCGCTCCCACACCGGATTGTACTGTTGGTCGAGTTCTGCGATCACCGCTGAACCCTGTGGGAGCGAGCCCGCTCGCGAAGGCGTCGGCATATTCAGCTCTGATGTAAGCAGACCCACCGCTATCGCGAGCAGGCTCGCTCCCACATTGGATAGGTGGCGACCTTAGAGCTGGTTGATCGGAATCTTCAGATAAGTCACGCCATTGCCCTCGGCCGGCGGCAGGTGTCCCGCCCGCACATTCACCTGGATCGCCGGCAACAGCAGCGTCGGCATGCCCAGCGTCTTGTCGCGCTGGGTACGCATGGTCACGAACGAAGCTTCATCGATGCCGTCGCGAACATGGATGTTGTGCTGGCGCTGTTCACCCACGGTACTCACGCAGTGGGGCTCGCGCTCTTCCGGTGGATAGTCATGACAGACATACAGGCGCACCCCGGCAGGAAAGGCCAGCAACTTGCGGATCGAGGCGTAGAGCTGATGGGCATTGCCGCCGGGGAAGTCGCAACGGGCAGTGCCCACGTCGGGCATGAACAGCGTGTCGCCCACCAGGATCACATCGCCATCGATCAGATAGGCCATGTCCGCCGGGGTGTGGCCGGGCACGTGCAGCGCGGTGGCCTTGAGGTTGCCGATCAGGAAGGATTCGTCGGCCGCGAACAGGTGGTCGAATTGCGAACCGTCGACGGCGAATTGCGGCTCCAGGTTGAACAGGGCCTTGAACACGTTCTGCACCTGGCCGATGGACTCGCCAATGGCAATCTTGCCGCCCAGTTCCCGACGCAGATAAGGCGCGGCGGACAGGTGATCGGCGTGGGCGTGGGTTTCCAGCAGCCATTGCACCGTCAACCGATGTTCGCGCACGAACGCGATCACCCGATTGGCCTGTTCGGTGCCGCTACGGCCCGAAGCCGGGTCATAGTCCAGCACCGGATCCACCACCGCGCAGTGCCCGCCGTCGTGTTCGTACACGACGTAAGTAAAGGTCTTGGAGGCGGGGTCGAGAAAACTTTGGATCTGCGCGGGCATGACAGCGGACCTGTGCGGGAAGAAGCGGTTGCTACGCTTGAGGTTTACAACTTATGGTCCGCAGCTTAGTGAGGGCCAAGGCGTCCTGCAAATGCGATCGCACCTGCCAACAGGTGTGCGCGGCTTGAGAGAACCTGAATGTTACTGGCAAGTTTTTTTGGTGTGGTCATGGGCCTGGTCCTTGGCCTGACGGGCGCGGGCGGCGGCATCCTGGCGGTGCCAGCATTGGTGTTGGGACTGGGTTGGAGCATGACCCAGGCCGCGCCGGTGGCGCTGTTCGCGGTGGGCAGCGCGGCGGCGGTGGGGGCCATCGATGGGCTGCGCCATGGGCTGGTGCGCTATCGAGCGGCATTGCTGATTGCGCTGCTGGGCGCGGTGTTCTCGCCGCTGGGTATCTACCTTGCCCACCAGCTTTCGGAAAAAATCTTGATGATCCTGTTCAGCCTGTTGATGGTGCTGGTGGCGGCGCGCATGTTGCGCCGGGAAACGCCGCAAGCGGGGCCCAGCGATCACGGTGCCGCCATTTGGGGCCAGAAGAATTGCATGCTCGACCGCCAGACCGGGCGCCTGGCCTGGACCGCCCGCTGCACCGCTACGCTGTCGGCATTGGGGGCAGTGACAGGCATGGTCTCGGGGTTGCTGGGCGTGGGCGGCGGCTTCCTGATCGTGCCGGCGTTCAAGCAACTGACTGACGTGCAGATGCGCGGGATCGTCGCGACGTCCTTGATGGTCATCAGCCTGATTTCGCTGATTGGCGTGGTGGGCGCGTTTCATGCCGGCGTGAGCATCGACCGGGTCGGTGCGGTGTTCATTGCGGCGAGTATCGTTGGGATGGTGCTCGGGCGGCGATTGTCGGCCCAGGTCCCGGCCCGGGCGTTGCAGGTGGGGTTTGCCGGGGTGTGCCTGACGGTGGCGGTGTTCATGCTGGTGCGGGCTTAGCGACGACGAATCAGGATTGCACATTGCCTTTGTGGCGAGGGAGCTTGCTCCCGCTGGACTGCGAAGCAGGCCCATACGGTCTTGACCCACGGCGTCTGCTTCGCAGCCGAGCGGGAGCAAGCTCCCTCGCCACAGGGGGCGATGTGATCCGCCTGACCACAGGGAACGCGTGATGTTTACAACGCTCGGCACTGCATCGAAAACCCCAACGCCACCGATTGCCCTTGCTCAAGCAAACGCAACCCTGGCCGTCCTGGCAGGTGATGGGCATTGACCGGATGACTGACCGGTTCGATGCAGAAGAAATCCAAACCGACTGGACAGTACAGCAGGAAATAATCGCTGCCGCTGGCACGGCATTCCAGTTCATAACCCAGGTCCGGTTGTTGGATCAGGCACTGCCCATCCCAGCCACCGAAGCCGTTGTCGACAAGGGTGTCCGGCAGTAACCGGGACTGCTGGAAATCCCACTCCGAGGGAACGCCCCTCAGTTCCGTTGGCAGTTTCGCGGCGTCGCACATCCAGACTTCGCTGGCACCGGTTTGCAGGCGAGTACCGGTTGTGCGCGGGAAATACGGATGCAAACCCAGCCCGTGCCAGGCGGCCTGTTCGGCCATATGTGTCACATGCAACGCCATTTGCAACTGGCCGCCACTCAAGCGGATCCGCAGGCTGGCGCAATAGGCAAATGGGGTTTGGCTGTCGAGTTGCAACAAGGCTTCCTGGGCGCTGTGCTCAGTCACTTGCCACGGTTGCTGCCAGGCACTGCCATGGATCGGAAACGGATCGTTGGGGCTGTTGGCTTCCAGGGCGAGCCAGCCGCCGGGGCAATCGAAACCGCCTTGGGCGATCCGGTTCGACCACGGGATCAACGGGAAGCAGCCGAGTTTGCCTGGCAGGCCGTTTTCCAGTGCGTGCGGCGCGGGCGGGCGTAGCAGGGGAGCGCCGCTGCTGCGCAATGTCCATTCAACGAGGCTGGCGCCCAGGTGCGGGGCCAGGGTCAGGCGGGTCAGTTCGTCTTCGAGGTAGAGAAGGGGCTGCGTCATGGTGGCCTTGTTTAACAAGGTGAAAGAGCTGTTGTGGCGAGGGGATTTATCCCCGCTGGGCTGCAAAGCAGCCCCAAAACCAGCAATCTCGATCTGTCTGATGTACCGAGATCCAGACCTTAAGGGCCGCTGCGCAGCCCAGCGGGGATAAATCCCCTCGCCACAAGGGGACCTATTGTTTTCTGTTACAACACCAAATGCGGCAACCACAGCGAAATGGCAGGCACGTAGGTCACCAGCATCAACACCACGAACAGCATGGCGTAGAACGGCAGCAGGGCCTTGACCGTGCTTTCGATGCTGACCTTGCCGATGGCGGAACCGACGAACAACACTGCGCCCACCGGTGGCGTGATCAGGCCGATACCCAGGTTCACCAGCATGATCATGCCGAACTGCACCGGGTCCACGCCGATGCCGACGATCACTGGCATCAGGATCGGCGTCAGGATCAGGATCAGCGGCGCCATGTCCATCACGGTCCCCAACAGCAGCAACATCACGTTGATGCACATCAGGATCACGTAGCGGTTGTCCGACAGGGTCAGGAACGCGGTGGTGATCTTCGCCGGGATTTCCATCAGCGTCATGATGTAGCCGAAGCTGGCGGCGAAGCCGATCAGGATCATCACGATGGAGATGGTGCGTACCGTACGGTGCATCAGTTTCGGCAACTCGCTCCACTTGTAGTCGCGATAGATGCACATGGTCACGAAGAACGCCCACACCACGGCGATGGCGGCCGATTCGGTGGCGGTGAACACACCCGAGAGAATGCCGCCAAGGATGATGAACAGGGTCATCATGCCCCACATGGCTTCCTTGCAGATCTTCAGCGCTTGTTTGAGCGGAATGACTTCGCCCTTGGGGTAATTGCGCTTTTTCGCGAAAACCAGGCACAGCGCCATCAGGCAGAGGTTCATCATGATGCCGGGGACGATGCCGGCCATGAACAGCGAACCGATGGAGACGGTGCCGCCGGCGGCGAGCGAATACAGCACCGCGTTATGGCTTGGCGGTGTCAGCAGCGCTTGTACCGAACCACTGACGGTGACGGCGGTGGCGTATTCACGCGGGTAGCCCCGGCGTGTCATTTCCGGGATCAGCACGGAGCCGACCGAGGCGGTATCGGCCACCGAGGAACCGGAGATCGCGCCAAAGAAACTCGAGGCCACGAGGTTGACCAGGGACAGGCCACCGCGCACGAAGCCTACCAGCACACTGGCGAAGGCCACCAAGCGGCGGGACATGCCGCCTTCGGCCATGATCGCACCGGCCAGGACGAAAAAGGGAATGGCCAGCAGCGAGAATTTGTTCACCCCGCCCGTTACCTGGATCATCATGGCCTGGAACGGAATATCGATCCACCACGCCCCGATCAGGGCGGCAGCGCCCAACGCATAGGCGACCGGCATGCCGATCAGGATCAACAGCAAAAAACTGCCCAGCAGAATCAGAGCGTCCATTAAGCGGCACCTTCGTTTTCTTCAACCAGGTCGAACTGCACGACCCGACGCTTGCTTTGATCACCCAGCAAGAGTTTTTCCAGGACAAAAATCAACGTCAGGAAACCACCGATCGGGATCGGCATGTAGGTAATGCCGACGCGCAGGGTGGGGATGGCGCTCATGAATTGATTCCAGGTGGTCATGCACAGCTTGGTGCCCCAGACGGTCATGAAAATGCACACCGCCGCCATCAATAGCTGGGTGAAAACCGAAGCCAAGGTTTGCCAGTGCGGGGGCATGCGGCTGGTGACCATGTCCACGGCCATGTGCGAGCCGGAGCGGTAGCTGGCAGCGGCACCGATGAAGGTAAATACGATCATCAGCAAGATGGCGGTGGGCTCCGGCCAACTTGAGCCAGTACCGAGTACGTAGCGGGCGAACACCCCCCACGGAATCATCAGCGCAACGGCGAGGACAGAAAGGCCGGCCACCCAGATGCAAGTCATGTAAATCGTGTCGTTGATACGCAGCAGCAAATTCTTCATCGGGTTCCACCGTAACCGGGCGCGCCTTTTAACCGCAGGCGCGCCCAGCCTTTTCATGAGTACAGTTTGAGAGACCTTACTTAACGGCTTCGATACGCTTGATCAGGTCGGCGTACGGCGCACCGTATTTGGCCCGGATCGGCGCAGTGGCGTCATAGAAGGGTTTCTTGTCGACGGTGATGAACTCGACGCCGGCGGCCTTGAGTTTTTCTTCACTGGCGGCGGACTTCTTGTCCCACAGCACGCGCTCTTCAGCCTGGGCAGCCTTGGCGGCTTTTTTCACCATGTCCTGCTGCTCTGGGGTGAGCTTGTTCCAGGTGATTTTCGACATCACGATTGGCTCAGGCAGGATCAGGTGGCCGGTCAGGCTGTAGAACTTGGCGTTCTGGAAGTGGTTGTGCTCGAGCATGGTCGGCGGGTTGTTTTCCGCGCCATCGATCACGCCGGTCTGCAAGGCGCTGAAGATCTCGCCGGTGTCCATGGCGATGCCGTTGGCGCCCATGGCGTTGAAAGTCTCGATGAACATCGGGTTGCCTTGGACGCGAATCTTCATGCCCTTGAGGTCTTCGATCTTGCGCACCGGCTTCTTGGTGTAGAGGTTGCGCGTGCCGCCATCCATCCAGGCCAGGGCTACCAGGCCGAACTCGGAGTTGGTGATGCGGTCGAGGATTGCATCGCCGACTTCACCGTCGATGACGGCGCGCATGTGGGCCTGGTCGCGGAAGATGAACGGCATGTTGAAGACGTTCACGTCCGGCACCACAGGGCCGACGATGCCCAGGCTGACGCGGGACATCTGGATCGCGCCGGCTTGCATCTGCTCGATGACTTCTTTTTCAGAGCCCAGTACGCCACCCGGGAAATACTTGAACTTCAATTCGCCGTTGCTCGCCTTTTCCAAGGCTTCGCCCATGGATTGCTCGGCAACCACGGTCGGGTAGCCGGCGGGATGAATGTCGGCGATCTTGAGGGTGAGGGCATTTGCCGCCTGGGCCAGGAAGGCCAGGGGCAAGGCCGCGATCAGAAGTGTGCGTTTGAAATTCATGGTCAATCTCCAGTGTTGTTGTTTTTATGTCTATCGATGTGAAGCGGCAAAGCAGATCAATTCGCGGAGTGTTTCCGTCCTCCGAAAGCAGGTTCAGCCAGGCCCTTGACGCCGGGGTTGAGGGCGAACACGCCACCGGCCAGGGACTGCGGATCGTTGTCGTCGCCCGGACGGATCGAGGTGACGAAGAGGGTGTCCAGCTGGCTGCCGCCAAAGGCGCACATGGTCGGTTTTTTCACCGGCACTTCCAGCGAACGGTCGAGACGTCCGTCCGGGGTGAAACGGTGAATCAGCCCGGCGTCGTTGGCGCAGATCCAGTAGCAACCGTCGGCGTCCACCGCCGCGCCATCCGGGCGGCCGGCCAGGGGCATCATGTCGACGAACAGGCGGCGGTTGGACGGGGTGCCGCTGTCGATGTCGTAGTCGAAGGCCCAGATCTGCTGGATCAGCGGGTGGGAATCGGAGAGGTACATCGTCCGGCCGTCGGGGCTGAAACCTAGCCCGTTGGGCACGATGAACCCGCTCAGTTGCGCCTCCACCGGGCTGCGTTGCCCGGCGTCATAACGGTACATCCGGCCTTCATCGGCGTTGGCGCCCATGTTCAGTACCATGCTGCCGGCCCAGAAACGGCCCTGGCGGTCGCAACGGCCATCGTTGAGGCGCATGTCGGTGCGGCTGTGTTCGACGCTTGCACAGAGTTCGCTGTCCAGGCTGCCGTCGTCATGGGGGTGCAGGCGAAAGAAACCGCTTTCCATACCCGCGATCCAGCCACCGTCCTGGTGGCGGGCAATACAGGCGAGCATCTCGGGGGCTTCCCAGCCTTGGATTTTTCCAGTGCTGGCGTTCCAGCGTTGCAGGCCGCCGTTGGGGATGTTCACCCAGTACAGCGAGTTTTCCTCGGGGACCCACACCGGGCTTTCCCCGACAGCATTGCGTGCATCGACAATCAATTCGGCTTGCATGGTGATTCCTTGGTTCGTTCGTATCCCATGAACAACAGACGAATCAGTCGTCGAACGGGCCGGCTGCGACAAAGGCGCCACCCTGGTAGATCCTGGCCGGATCATCGGCGGCCGGCATCGGCTGCGCTTCGACCTTGTCGCGGAAAATTTCGGACGTGTCCTTGGGCTGGTAGCCCAGGTGCGCGGCGTGGCTGTTGTCCCACCAGACATCGCGGTTGGCGGACACGCCGTAGACCACGGTGTGGCCGACCTTCGGCGTGTAGAGCGAGCATTCGATCAGTTGGGTGAGGTCGTCGAAGCTCAGCCAGGTGCTCATCATCCGGCGGTTCTGCGGCTCCGGGAACGACGAGCCGATGCGGATGCTCACGGTCTCGATGCCGTAGCGATCGAAATAGAAACTGGCCATGTCTTCGCCGTAGGACTTGGACAGGCCGTAGTAGCCATCCGGACGGCGAAGGCAATGGGCGTCGAGGGCCTCGTCCTGCTTGTAGAAGCCGATGACATGGTTGGAGCTGGCGAAAATCACCCGCTTGACGCCGTGCTTGCGCGCCGCTTCATAAATGTGGAACACGCCACTGATGTTGGCGCCAAGGATCTCTTCGAACGGGCGCTCCACCGAGACACCACCGAAATGCAGGATGGCGTCGACGCCTTCCACCAACTGGTGCACGGCCTGTTTATCCGACAGGTCGCAGGGCACCACTTCTTCGCTTTCGTCGATGGCCGGGGCCATGTTGGCGATGTCCGACAGGCGAATGTGGCGGGCGTAAGGCTTGAGGCGTTCGCGCAAGACTTTGCCAAGGCCGCCGGCGGCGCCGGTCAAGAGCAGGCGATTGAAGGGGTGGCGAATCTGTGTCGTGGTCATGGCATTACCTGAGCAAACAGTGAGAGGTACAGTTGTTATAAGTTGTCGTACGACCGAGAGGAAATATCCTTATCCTTCCGCTACCTTGTCAACGTTTGATCGACGAACCGCTCTGGATCGGCGTCCCTGCCGCAGGTTGCCATGGGATGCGCCCATGGCAATATCCCGTGTTACAGCAGCGAGATCGGGTAGTTGAAGATGATTCGGTTTTCGTCGAATTCGTTGGTGCTGAAGTCACGACGAAGCGACGAGTTACGCCATTTCACGTTGAGGCTCTTCAGCACACCGCTCTGCACGGTGTAGGCCAGTTCACTTTCACGGCCCCATTCCTTGCCGTCGTCGACGGTGGCGGTGTGCACGTTGTCGCCGCTGATGTAGCGGTTCATCAGGGTCAGGCCCGGCACGCCGACAGCGGCGAAGTTGAAGTCGTGGCGCACTTGCCAGGATTTTTCCTTGGCGTTGTCGTAGCTGGAGTTGTAACTGTCGTTCGCCAGGGTGCCGCCGCTGGTGCCGTTGACGCGCATCCAGGCGTCGTCGCCGCCGACTTTCTGCAGGCCGACGTAGAAGGTATTGCCGCCGTATTTGGCCGAGAGCATGGCGAACGCGGTTTTGTTGTCCAGGTCGCCGGCCAACGCGCTGCCGTTTTCCTTACCGGTGAAGTAGCCAAGGTTGGCGCCCAAGGTCCAGTCGCCCATGGGCTGGCTGTGGGTCAGGTTGAAATATTGCTGTTGGTAGATGTCGGACAGTTCCGCGTACCAGACGCCGACCTGGGTGCGTTTTTCATTGAAGGCGTATTCGCCGCCACCGAAGTTGAAACGGTCGGAGGTGAACGCGCCGCGGCCGTTCATCGACATGTCTTCCATGCTCGCGTCGTTGCGCGGGCTGTTGCCACGGAACTGGCCGCCGTAGAGGCTCAGGCCGTTGATTTCGGTGGAGGTGACCTGGCCGCCACGGAAAGTCTGGGGCAGGGAACGACCGTCGTCGGAACGCAGGATCGGCAACACCGGCATCCATTCGCCGACCTTCAGCTCAGTCTTCGAGACCTTGGCCTTGAGGGCCACGCCGAGGCGACCGTAATCGTCGGCCGGGCGACCGTCGTCATGAATAGGCAACAAGGACGTGTTCGCAGTACCACGACCGCCGTCGAGCTTGACCGAGTACATCCCCAGCACGTCCACGCCGAAGCCGACGGTGCCTTGGGTGAAACCGGACTTGGCGTCGAGAATGAAGCTCTGGGTCCATTCTTCGGCTTTGCCTTGGGCGTTGTTCGGGTTGGTGAAGTTGCGGTTGATGTAGAAGTTGCGCAGGTTCAACGTGGCCTTGGCGTCATCGACGAAGCCTTCGGCGCTGGCGGTCATCGGCAGAAATGCGGCAAGGCTGCTGCAACCGAGCAGGACCAGGGCGGGGCTGGAGCTCAGAAGGGTACGGCGGTTTGGACGATGGTTGGGCGAAAAACGGACACGTGTGCTCACTATGGCGCTCCCTACTTTTTTGTTGTTTTTATTTGTCATACGTCGTCGTACAACATGGCGGTGATTATTTGGAAGCGGCTGCTCGTTGTCAACTGGCCATTATCGGAATTATCCAACTGGGGTGTGCTTCAAAATGAGGCAGTGCAATGGCTGTCGCTGGCGCAGGCCAGGAACGAAAGCGGTGGCACCGAGTGGATACGGGGTTTGAGAATAGCGGTGAGGGGGCTTGGTTGTGCGATGACTGGTCTAAGACATTAGTCGAATGTAGGCGACCGGAAGGCTGAAGCGGGCTCTTGTGGCGAGGGAGCTTGCTCCCGCTGGACTGCGAAGCAGGCCCCGGTTTTTTGTTTCAACGCAGAAATTTTTGGGGCGGCTTCGCCACCCAGCGGGAGCAAGCTCCCTCGCCACAGAGGTGTGTTGTGAACCCTGTTTCCAGTCCAAACAGGCCTGTGTTTATCCAGACGTAGGATTGTTCGGGATTGGGCTACGTTGTCTTGCGCCGTTGCCTACAACTGCGCCAGAATCCGCCGGCTTGTGCGCCTTGGGCCAGGGTTTTATCGTTTCCGGGTCGCTGATTGAATCAGCGATCGGGTTTGGTAGCCCTGGTGTCGGTGCATAGCGTCATCTCTTGCAAGTGCGATCATGCACTTCGCTTTTTGGTGGCCATGCGCAGGGCCTCTTCGGAGGCGCCGGCTCCGATGCCCGGTCTACCAACCTTCGTATGGCCGCCACCCTAATTCGTTTGGTAGCGAAAGGGTGTTGGCTCCCTTTTAAATGCATCGGAGCTTCAACCATGTTCAAAGTAACCCCCAACCCACCGGATACAGATCCATCCAACTCAAAAGCGTTCGACGAAGCCGCCGACCGCATCCTCGACTCCTACCTCAAGCCCAAACCCAGCAAACCCGAGGCCGATCCCGGCCAACTGTTCACCGTGGTCAAAGGCGTCGACACCGAAACCCTGCTCGCCAACCTCAGCGAAAACCTGGCCTCGGCCAACGCCATGGTCAATGACCTGGCCTTCGACCTGAAAGGCTCGAGGCGCCACATTGCCCTGGGCATCCAGCAACTGATCGAACTGAGCGCAATGCTGGCGAACCGCGCGCTGGATAACGTCGAACCCCGCCAGTCGACATAACGCAAAACCCGCTTTTGTGGCGAGGGAGCTTGCTCCCGCTGGGCTGCGCAGCAGCCCCAAAATGGACTGACGCGGTTTTCCAGGGATAGCGCGCCAGCCGGTTTTACGACTGCTGCGCAGCCGAGCGGGAGCAAGCTCCCTCGCCACAAAAGCTTTCCCACAAGCGGCATCGGTGTTTTCAAGAGTGGGTGAATGCTAGTCTTGACCAACGCTGTTGCCAGGGAGCCCTCATGGGCAATCACAAGATCGAGATTCGTCGCAGTAACGTCGAGAAAATCCTGTTGGCCGCCGAGAAGGTCTTCGCCGAGAAAGGTTTTGGCAGCACCGCCATGGCCGACATCGCCGCCGAAGTGCAGTTGCCGCGTTCCAACCTGCATTACTACTTCAGCACCAAGAGCGAACTGTACAGCGCCGTGCTGTTCGACCTGCTGGAAGTCTGGAAACAGGACGCCTTGTGCTTCGAAATGTTCGACGACCCGCGGGTGGTGCTCAGCAGTTACATCCGCGCCAAGATGAACCACTCCCGCAGCCGGCCCTACGGCTCTAAAGTCTGGGCCAACGAAATCATCCACGGCGCCCCGACCCTGGGCGAAGCGCTGGACGCCAGCCTCTATGACTGGGCCAAGATGAAGGAAGCGAAAATTCGCCAGTGGGTGGAGGATAAACGCATCCTGCCGGTGGAGCCTTCAAGCCTGCTCTACATGATCTGGGCTTCGACCCAGCACTACGCCGACTTCGATCATCAGATCAATATTCTCAATGACCATCAAGCGCTGTCGGACATGCAGTTCGAGCGGGCGGTGCAGACGGTGACCAGTGTGATATTGCGGGGGATTGGGTTGGAGCCTTGAGGCTTTGTGCTGGGGCTGATGGCCTCATCGCGAGCAAGCTCGCTCCCACAGGGATCGGTGGTGAACACAAAATTTGTGTTCACCATAAATTCAATGTGGGAGCGAGCTTGCTCGCGATGGCGCCCGTCCAGACACCGCAGTCCTCAAGCCGTTACATGGTAGGGATTCCTCGGATCATGATTCCAATCCAAAAACGGCTTGCCGGTGTCCACCGTCACCATTTCGATGCAGTCCTGCACCGGGCAGGTGATCTGGCACAGGTTGCAGCCCACGCATTCCTCATCGATCACCTCATACACACGGGTGCCGTCCGCCTGCTTGAGGCTGGCGATGGCCTGGTGCGAGGTGTCTTCGCAGGCGATGTGGCAGCGCCCGCAACCGATGCACGCTTGCTGGTCGATCTTGGCGATGACCTGGTAGTTGATGTCCAGGTACTTCCAGTCGGTGGTGTTGCCCACCGCACGGCCGGAGAACGCTTGCAGGTTGGCGTGGCCCTGGCTGTCCATCCAACGTGACAGGCCGTCCTTCATCTCTTCGACGATGCGAAACCCATGCAGCATCGCCGCCGTGCAGACCTGCACCGCGCCGCTGCCCAGGGCAATGAATTCGGCAGCGTCGCGCCAGCTGCCGATGCCGCCGATGCCGCAGATGGGCAGGCCGTGGGTCTGCGGGTCGCGGGCAATTTCAGCGACCATGTTCAGCGCAATGGGCTTGACCGCCGAGCCGCAGTAACCGCCGTGGGTGCTCTGGCTGCCGACGCTGGGCAGGGCGACCATGCGGTCCAGGTCGACGCTGGTGATGGAGTTGATGGTGTTGATCAACGACACCGCATCCGCCCCGCCGCGATGGGCCGCGCGGGCGGCGACGCGGATGTCGGTGATGTTCGGTGTGAGCTTGACGATGACTGGCAGCGAGCAATAAGTCTTGCACCAGCGGGTCACTTGCTCGACGTACTCCGGCACCTGGCCGACCGCCGCGCCCATGCCCCGTTCCGGCATGCCGTGGGGGCAACCGAAGTTCAACTCGATGCCGTCGGCGCCGGTGGCTTCCACCAGGGGCAGGATGTTCTTCCAGGACTCTTCGACGCAGGGCACCATCAGCGACACGATCAACGCCCGATCCGGCCAGTCCTTTTTCACCTGGGTGATTTCCCGCAGGTTGATCTCCAGGGAACGGTCGGTGATCAGCTCGATGTTGTTGATGCCCAAGACCTCCCGATTGGCGCCGTAGTGGGCCGAATAGCGCGAGGACACATTCACCGCCGCCGGGTCCTCACCGAGGGTTTTCCAGACCACGCCACCCCAGCCGGCCTCGAAGGCGCGGACGACGTTGTAGGCCTTGTCGGTGGGTGGCGCGGAGGCCAGCCAGAACGGGTTGGGGGCTTTGATGCCGGCGAAGACAATCGACAGATCGGCCATTTACGCAGCCTCCACGTTAAGCATCAGTTGAGCGTTGATCGCCTCGGCGGCGAGTTTGCCGTGCTGCACGGCCTGCACGGTGAGGTCCTGGTCGAGGCTGGTGCAATCGCCACCGGCGTAGACCCCGGGAACGCTGGTGCGCAGGTGTTCGTCCACCAGGATCCGCCCGTCCTGGCGCTTGAGTTCCCGAGCCAGCGGGTCCACCAGCGCGTTGTCGTCGAAGGCCTGGCCGATGGCTTTGAAGATGGCGTCGGCGGGCAGGTCGAAGGTCTCGGCGCCGATGACCAGTCGGCCGTTTTCCAGGTGGGTACGGGAAAAGCGCATGCCGCGCACCTGCCCGGCGTCATCGAGCAACACCTGTTGCGGTTGGGCCCAGGTCAGCAGGCGCACCTGGTTGGCCTTGGCGATGTCTTGTTCATGCAAGGTCGCGCCCATGTCTTCAAGGCCACGACGGTAGACCAGGTTGACGTCCCGGGCGCCGAGGCGAGCCATTTGCACGGCCATGTCGATGGCGGTGTTGCCGGCGCCGAGGACGATGCAACGGTCGGCCAGGGGCAACTGACTGAGGTCATCGGCTTGGCGCAGTTCGCGAATGTACTCGGTGGCGGCCAGCAGCCCCGGGGCTTGTTCGTCGCTCAGGCCCAGTTGTTTGCTGGCGGCCAGGCCGAGGCCGAGGAACACCGCGTCGAATTGCTGGTGCAGGTCGCTCAGGCTCAGGTGCTCGCCGAGCTTCTGGCCGTGGCGGATTTCGATGCCGCCAATCTCCAGCAGGAAGTCCAGCTCCCGTTGGGCGTAATCGTCCACCAGTTTGTACTTGGCGATCCCGTATTCGTTGAGGCCGCCGGCTTTGTCCCGGGCTTCGAAAATCACCACGTCATGGCCGTGCATCGCACTGCGGTGCGCACACGACAACCCCGCGGGCCCGGCGCCAACCACGGCGATGCGCTTGCCGGTGGCGGCGGCCCGTTGGAACGGGTGCGCGCTGAAGTGGGCGTTGTCCACTGCGTAGCGTTGCAACGAGCCGATCAATACCGGGGCGCATTCATGGGCGTTGTTGCGCACGCAGGCCTGTTGGCACAGGACCTCGGTGGGGCAAACCCGGGCGCAACTGCCGCCGAGGATATTGGCCGAGAGAATTGTCTGCGCCGCGCCTTGGACGTTGTCTTGGTGGATGTTGCGAATGAACGAAGGAATATCGATCTCGCTCGGACAGGCGTTCACACAAGGTGCGTCGTAGCAATACAGGCAGCGGGACGCCTCCAGGTGGGCCTGGCGCGCGTTGAGGGGCGGCGCCAGGTCGCTGAAGCGGGCGGCGAGGGTGGCCGGGTCTTCCTGGGAATGGGGGAGATGACTCAAGGGCTGGATCATGGAATGGGCCTCACGGTGTTTGAGGTGCTGCCTCTGGTGGGCAGTGTATTTTTGGTGTTTGGGCTGGCCTCATCGCGAGCGAGCTCGCTCCCACACTGGATTTTGGGTGAATGCAAAATCCACGTTCACAGCAGATCCCCTGTGGGAGCGAGCTTGCTCGCGATAGGCTGCAGGCCTGGGTTCAACGCTCCACGGCAACCGGCTTGTTCAACTCAGCCCGCTTGCTCAGCAAATCGAACACCGCCGGATACGCCGGCCGTTCGATGTAGCGCCCCGCGCCGCGCTCGGCCCGCAGGTCGCCGTCGGCCCACACCAGCCGACCCTGGCTGATGGTGTGGCTGGGCACGCCGCGTACGGTCTTGCCTTCGAAGATGTTGAAGTCCACTTGCTGGTGGTGGGTCTTGGCGGAAATCGTGCGGCTGCCCTGGGGATCCCAGAGCACCAGGTCGGCGTCGGCACCGACGCGGATCGCGCCCTTGCGTGGGTAGAGGTTGAAGATTTTCGCGGTGTTGGTGGAGGTGAGGGCGACGAAGTCCTGCATCGACAATTTGCCGCTGTTGACCCCCTCGTCCCAGAGCACCGCCATGCGGTCTTCGATCCCGGCGGTGCCGTTGGGGATCTTGCTGAAGTCGTCACGTCCGGCGGCTTTCTGTTCGGCACAGAAGCAGCAATGGTCGGTGGCGGTGGTGTGCAGGTTGCCGGACTGCAGGCCACGCCAGAGTGCTTCCTGATGCCCCCGTGGGCGGAAGGGTGGACTCATCACGTAGCCGGCGGCGGTCTGCCAGTCCGGGTGGCGATAAACGCTGTCGTCCAGCAGCAAGTGCCCGGCCAGGACTTCACCGTAGACCGGCTGGCCCTTGCTGCGGGCGTAGGTGATTTCGTCCAGGGCTTCCTGGGTGGACACGTGCACCAGGTACAGCGGCGTGCCCAGGGTTTCGGCGATGCGGATGGCGCGGCTCGCGGCTTCGCCTTCCACTTGCGAGGGTCGCGACAGTGGGTGGGCTTCGGGGCCGGTGATGCCTTGGGCCAGCAGCTTGCGTTGCAGGTGATAGACCAGTTCGCCGTTCTCGGCATGCACGGTGGGCACCGCGCCCAATTCCAGGCAACGCTCGAAGCTCGCCACCAAGGTGTCATCGGCGGCCATGATCGCGTTCTTGTAGGCCATGAAATGCTTGAAGCTGTTCACGCCGTGATGGCTGACCAGCTCGGCCATTTCTTCGCGGACCTGTTCGCTCCACCAGGTGATTGCCACGTGGAAGCCGTAGTCGCTGGCGCTTTTCTCGGCCCAGCCGCGCCATTGATGAAAGGCTTCCATCAGTGACTGCTGGGGGTTGGGAATCACGAAGTCGATGATCGAGGTGGTGCCCCCGGCGAGGCCCGCCGCCGTGCCGCTGAAGAAATCTTCACTGGCGACCGTGCCCATGAACGGCAATTGCATATGGGTATGGGGATCAATGCCGCCGGGCATCAGGTATTGACCGCTGCCATCGAGCACTTCGACAGCCGCCGGAACATCCAGGTTGTCACCAATGGCCTGGATCACGCCGTCGGCGCAAAACACATCGGCGCGATAACTTTCATCATGGGTAATAACGGTGGCGCCACGGATCAACAGAGACATTCCGAATTCCTCGCAGGCATGACCGACTGTTGTCGGTTCTTTATGTTTTATCCATCACGGTGGGTAAAGTCGTGCCGGTTTATATTCTTGTCACGACTGTCAGGATTAGACGCTAGCTGGAGTTATTGAAATGAGCAAGATTATTTTTTATAAGCTTATGTGTTAATTAACTCATTGAAATTTAAGGGTTAACTTAAATAATCACCAAAATGGTGAGCCTGCTCACCATTTTGACGCACTTGACAGGATCGTTATTTGAGCGAGATTTGTCATGGTAAATCAGCGGCTTGAAAGTGTTGGAAGTGCGGGCCAGACACCTCGCGTTGTTTCGGGGTGCACCACTTTGAATCTCCCACTCGACAGGGCGTGAAGGTCATCTAGCCTCTATGTCGACAAGCCGGCAGTGGAACAAGGTATTCACTTGGCTTTAAAACGTTAAACATCAAAAGGTTGAAAGGGTTATATCGATCGTCCGGTCAGCTCGACGCCTTATTCGGCACGGTTATTGAGTGCTGTCGTGGCTTGGCGGGACGGTGGATAGCACGCGTGCAAGTACTCCGGCCATCGCCAGTCGATGAGCAAAAATAATGAAAACAGTGGAGCGGACATGACCAGATCAACAGTGACCGAGCGCGACGGACTATTCGAGCTTGAAGCCGGCAGCGACGTCCTCGACAGCCCCCGTTATAACCACGACATCGCGCCGACCAAGGTGCACGAGCGAACCTGGAACAAATGGCACATCACCGCACTGTGGGTGGGCATGGCGATCTGCGTGCCGACCTATACCCTCGGCGGCGTGCTCACCGCTTATTTCGGTTTGACGGTGGGCGAGGCGCTGCTGGCGATCCTGTTCGCCAACATCATTGTGCTGATCCCCCTGACCCTGAACGCCTTCGCCGGGACCAAGTACGGCATTCCGTTTCCGGTGCTGTTGCGCTCGTCCTTCGGCGTGATTGGCTCCAACGTGCCGTGCCTGATCCGCGCCCTGGTGGCGTGCGGTTGGTTCGGCATCCAGACGATGTTCGGCGGGTTGGCGATCCACTTGTTTCTCGGCTCGGTGTTCGAAGGCTGGAAGAGCCTGGGCGGCACCGGCGAAGTGATCGGCTTCATGGTGTTCTGGGTCATCAACCTGTGGGTGGTGTTGCGCGGTGCCGAGTCGATCAAGTGGCTGGAAACCTTGTCTGCGCCATTGCTGGTACTGGTGGGGGTGGGGCTGTTGGTGTGGGCGTTGCCCAATGTCTCGTTGACTGAACTGATGGCGGTTCCGGCCAAGCGTCCCGAAGGTGCCGGGGTGACGAGCTATTTTCTTGCCGGGCTGACGGCCATGGTCGGCTTCTGGGCCACCCTGTCGTTGAACATTCCGGACTTCAGTCGATATGCCAAGAGCCAGAAAGACCAGATCGTCGGGCAGATCATCGGCCTGCCGTTGACCATGTTCCTGTTCGCCTCCCTCGGTGTGGTCATGACCGCCGCCTCGGAGAAATTGGTGGGGGTGACCGTCTCCGACCCGGTGACGTTGATCGGGCACATCCAGAGCCCGGTGTGGGTGGCGCTGGCCATGGTGCTGATCATCGTCGCCACGCTCTCGACCAACACCGCCGCCAACATCGTCTCGCCCACCAACGATTTCCAGAACCTGGCGCCGAAACTGATCGGCCGCACCAAGGCGGTGATGCTCACCGGATTGGTGGGGTTGGCGCTGATGGCCCATGAGCTGTTGAAGAAACTCGGCCTGATCGTGTCCGAGGTCAGCCTCGAGTCGGTCTATTCCAATTGGCTGCTGGGCTATTCGAGCCTGCTGGGGCCGATTGCCGGGATCATGGTGGTGGATTATTTCCTGATCAAGAAACAGCAACTGGACCTGGCCGGGTTGTACCGCGACGACGTTTACCCTGCCTGGAACTGGAACGGCTTCATCGCCTTTGGCGTGCCGGTGGTGCTGACGCTGCTGTCCCTGGGCAGCGATGCGTTCAGTTGGTTCTACAGCTATGGCTGGTTCACCGGCTCGGCGCTGGGTGGGGTGATTTATTACGGGTTGTGCAGCATGCAAGGGGCCAGCCCGGCGGTCGCCAAATCACCTCTGCAATAGCAGATGAATGCGGTGCCTGTGGGAGCGGGCTTGCTCGCGAATGCGGTGCGTCAATCAACATCAATGCTGACTGATACACCGCATTCGCGAGCAAGCCCGCTCCCACACTGGACCGCGTCGAAATGAGATAACTGCCTGAAGGAGATCCCCATGAACGCAGCCCTCGACGTCCTGCAATCCACCCATCAGCACATCAACCGCGACCGCCTGTGGCAATCGCTCATGGACCTGGCCCAGCTCGGCGCCACGGTCAAGGGCGGCGTGTGCCGGCTGGCCCTGACCGACCTTGACCGCCAAGCTCGCGACCTGTTCGTGCAATGGACCCAGGCGGCGGGCTGCACCGTCAGCATCGATGGGGTGGGCAATATCTTCGCCCGCCGCCCGGGGCGCAATCCGAACCTGCCACCGGTGATGACCGGCAGCCACATCGACACCCAACCCACCGGCGGCAAGTTCGATGGCTGCTTTGGCGTGCTATCCGGGCTGGAAGTGCTGCGCACCCTCAATGACCTGAACATTGAAACCGAAGCACCGTTGGAGGTGGTGGTCTGGACCAACGAAGAAGGCTCGCGCTTCGCCCCGTGCATGATGGGCTCCGGGGTGTTCGCCGAGAAATTCACCCTCGAAGAAACCCTCGCCAAGACCGACGCCGAAGGCATCAGTGTGGGCCAGGCGCTCAACGCCATCGGCTATGCCGGCCCGCGCAAGGTCAGCGGGCATCCGGTGGGGGCGTACTTCGAGGCGCACATCGAGCAGGGGCCGATCCTCGAGGATGAGGGCACGACCATCGGCGTGGTGATGGGTGCCCTGGGGCAGAAGTGGTTCGACCTGACCTTGCGTGGTGTCGAGGCCCACGCTGGCCCGACCCCGATGCACCTGCGCAAGGACGCCCTGGTGGGCGCCTCGCTCATCGTCGGCGCCGTCAACCGCGCCGCCCTCGGCCATCAACCCCATGCCTGCGGCACGGTCGGTTGCCTGCAAGCCTATCCGGGGTCGCGTAACGTCATTCCCGGCGAGGTGCGCATGACCCTGGATTTCCGTCACCTGGAACCGGCGCGCCTGGATTCGATGATCGCCGAGGTCAAGCAGGTGATCGAAGACACCTGCCGGCAACACGGCCTGACCTTCGATTTGAAACCCACCGCCGACTTCCCGCCGCTGTATTTCGACCAAGGCTGCGTCGACGCCGTCCGCAGTGCTGCCCAAGGGCTGGGCCTATCCCACCTGGACATCGTCAGCGGTGCCGGCCATGACGCGATCTTCCTTGCCGAACTGGGCCCGGCCGGAATGATCTTCGTGCCCTGCGAAGGTGGCATCAGCCACAACGAAATCGAAAACGCCGCCCCGGACGACCTCGCCGCCGGTTGCGCAGTGCTGCTGCGAGCGATGCTGGCCGCCTCCCAGGCGATTGCCGAAGGACGCATGGCGGCGTGAGGGGGCCGATGCACTATTGCAAAGCCATGTGGTCGTAACTTTCAGCGCATCCATGCTTGAAACCTACTGACCACATGGAGACCCAATGAATCAGCAAGTCCCGACCACCGATACCAACCGTCGTCAATTGCTGCAGATCATTGCCGGGCTGTCCGACGGGGTGATGTTGATCGAGGTCGACCAGACCATTGCCTGGGCCAACGCCGCAGCGTTGGCCATGCACGGCGTCGAGGACCTCAATGAGCTGGGCACCACGGCCCGGCAATACGCCCGGCGTTTTCAGTTGCGTTACCGCAACAACCATCCGTTGACCGACGACAACTACCCCATCGCCCGGGTGGCCCGTGGCGATGAGTTCAGCGATGTGCTGGTGGAGGTTACGCCCAAGGCCGACCCGGATCGCACCTGGGTGCATCGGATTCGCAGCATGGTGCTGGCCGACCGTAATGGTGAGCCGGAACTGCTCGTGCTGATCCTCAGCGATGCCACCGAATGGGCCAGCGCCGAGCAGCGTTTCGAAAAGACCTTCGGGGCCAACCCGGCGCCGGCGGTGATCTGTCGTCTCAGCGACCTGCGCTACATCAAGGTCAACCCGGGGTTCCTGGAGATGACCGGCTATAGCCGCGACCAGGTGATCGGGCGTTCGGTGTACGAACTGGATGTGCTCGAAGCCGCCGAGAAGCGTGACCTGGCCATCGAGCGCCTGGGGCAGGGCGCGACCATTCCGCAAATGCAGGCTGAGTTGAAGTTGCCCGATGGCACCAGCAAGCAGGTGATCGTCGCCGGCCAGCCCCTGGACCTGCATGACGAAGACTGCATGCTGTTTTCCTTCATGGACATGGAGCCGCGCCGCAAGGCAGAGACGGCGTTGCGCCAGAGCGAGGAGCGCTTTGCCAAGTCGTTCCGCCTGTCACCCGTGCCCACGCTGGTGTGCAGCGCCGAACAACAGCTGCTGGAGATCAACGAAGCGTTTCTCCAGACCACTGGCTACGCCAGCGAAGAGCTGTTGGGCAAAACCGTGGAGGAAATCGGCTTCCTCGACAAGGCCGCCAGCGTCGCGCTGTTTGCCCGGCTGGAAAAGGCCGCCGCTGTCTCGAGCATCGACGTCAAGGTGCACAAGAAAGGCGGCGAACTGATCGATTGTGAGGTCGCTGCCGACACGGTGCTCATCCAGGACAAGCCCTGCTACTTGCTGGTGCTGATGAACATCACCGAACGCAAGCGCTCGGAACTGGAACTGGTGGCGGCGATCGAGGAGGTGATGAAGGACGCGTCCTGGTTCAGCCGGACCCTGATTGAAAAGCTGGCCAACGTGAAGAGCATCAATGCCCAAGTGCCCAGCGCATCCTTCACCGAGCTGACGGCCCGTGAGCGTGATGTGCTGGGGCTCATTTGTGAGGGGCTGGCCGACAAGGAAATCGCCGCGCGCCTGAAGCTTGCGCCTAATACGGTGCGCAATCATGTGGCTACACTGTATTCGAAACTGGATGTCCATAGCCGCAGCGAGGCGATTGTCTGGGCGCGGGAGCGGGGTTTGTTCGCCAATGAATGGCGAATGAAGGCACCATGATAGCCAGTGCAAATGCACCGGGTGTGCTGGTGCAAATTCAGGTTTTGCAAGGGGGGGCTGTTCCTTAGGCTGTGAGTGTGCGACATCCTCCGTGATGCCGCGTCCCCCACGAAACACTCAAGGAATACTCCTCAATGTGCTATGAACGAACCCCATACGTGAGCGACAGGATGTCTATGCGGACCAGGAGGTCGGAGCTGTCTACCGTTCATTTGCGCCCCCGGGGCTGAGGTGCATCGTATGACCCATCTGGCCCCCTTGCGTGCCCGCCTTGAAGAAAGCTTTACGCCCTTGGCCTGCGAATGCAGCCTCAATGGCGATGGCACCCTCACCGTGCGCCTGTATCACCGTGAAAGCGGTGAGGTGGACCTGGTGGTAAGCGGCATGAGTGTCGACAGCGTCCGCTCGGAAGAGAGCATCGCCAAGTTGATCGATGAGCTGCGCTACGAGCTGCAAAACACCCCGCCGCATCGCAGTGAGCCCTGATAACTAAAGATTTGGCACACCACACCCAGTGGCGAGGGAGCTTGCTCCCGCTGGGCCGCGCAGCGGCCCCAATATCTGTCGGATGCACACGCAAGCCAAACCCTATCCATCGGTTTTGCGACTGCTTCGCAGCCGAGCGGGAGCAAGCTCCCTCGCCACAGGGGCTGCTCCAGCCCTGTGTTTACAACAACGTCGCCCGGCAATCGAGCACCAACCGCGCGCCGCCGTGCTCGCTGCTGCCCACTTCCAACGTGAACCCATGCAGATTGACGATCGCCGCGACGATCGACAAACCCAGGCCGAATCCGCCGTGCTGGCTACTGCCCTCGGCGCGATAGAAACGGCGAAACACGGCCTTGCGCTCGGCCTCGGGGATGCCCGGGCCGGAGTCGAGCACTTCGATGCGCGTGCTGTCGCCCTGATCGACTCCGCGCAGGATCACGGTGCCCCCCGGCGGAGTGAACTTGATGGAATTGCTCAACAGGTTCGACACAGCCTCGAACAGCAAGGCCCGGTCGCCGTTGAGCAGGGGCAGGGCGTCGGGCGCCTCCAGGATGAAGGTCAGTTCGCCTTCCTCGGCCAGGGGCAGGTAAAAATCATGGAGTTCTTGCAGTAGCTGCAACGGATCGAGGCGCACGAAGCCCGAGCGCCGCTGCTGGTCCTCCAGTTCGGAAATCCTCAACAAACCGCGAAACCGCGCCATCAGGGTGTCGGTCTCGGCGAGCACCTGGTCCATCTGCAAAGCCTCGGCGGAGCCGTCCGGTGCTTGCTGCTGGATGCGATAAAGTTGGGCGCGCAGGCGCGTCAACGGGGTGCGCAGGTCATGGGCGATGTTGTCGCATACACCCTTGACCTCGTTCATCAAGCGTTCGATGCGTTCGAGCATGGCATTGACGATCGCCGCCAGCATGTCCAGCTCATCGCGCCGGCTCGACAATGGCAGGCGATGGGTCAGGTCGCCGGCGACGATGGCTTCGGCGCTGGCCTGCAACTGGCGAATCCGCCGCAGCGGTCGGCGGCGCAACAGGTGCCAACCCGCGATGCCCGGCAGGATCGTCAGCGATACCCCCCAGAACAACGCGTGCAAGATGATCCGCGTCACGGCGAACAGCGAGCCGTTGTCCCGGGCCAGGACCAGCCAGCGACCGTCCTGGGTCCGGGTCGCCACCGCGTCGCAGCTGTCGGAAGGCACGCCCGGTTGATCGGAGTCGACGCAGCCACCGAGCATGTGGATCTTGCCGTCCAGCGGCAGGTCGGCGGGCACCCGCTGGATCGGTCCGCTCAAATGGCGCAATTGCGGATCGAACAGCCCGTAGGCATCGACGCCGCGCTCGTCCAGCGTCAGGCTGGCCATGAGCGCGTCTTCCAGTTGGTCGCCGTGGATCCGCGCGAACAGGTGTTGGCGTTGCATCAGGGAGTGCTTGGCCAGGCTGTCGAGGTAGCCAAACACTTCGTAATACATGACTCCCATCAGGATCGCGCTCCAGATCACGAACAGCGAACTGTACAGCGCCAGCAGACGGCTGCTGGAGGAGCGCCAGCCCTTAGCGGGGTTCAGCAATGACATAGCCGGAACCCCGTACCGTGCGAATCAGCGGTTCCAGGCCCGGCGGGTCGATTTTCTTGCGCAGGCGGCCGATGTGGACGTCGATCAGGTTGGTGCCGGGGTCGAAGTGATAACCCCAGACTTCCTCGAAGATCATCATGCGCGAGAGAATCTGGCCGCTGTTGCGCATCAGGAATTCCAGCAGCTTGTATTCGGTGGGCAGCAGGCTGAGCAGTTGTCCGTTGCGGCTGGCTTCGCGGCTGATCAGGTTCAGCTCAAGGTCGGCCACCCGCAGCGCGGTTTCCGGCTCGCGGGTGCCATTGTTGCGCCGCAGCAGCACTTCGACCCTGGCGGCCATTTCATCGGTGGCGAACGGCTTGGTCAGGTAATCGTCGCCGCCGGCCCGCAGGCCACGCACGCGTTCGTCCACATCGGAGAGGGCGCTGATCATCAGGATCGGCGTGGCCACGCCCATGGTGCGCAGGGTGGTGACAATCACCAGGCCATCGAGTTCGGGCAGCATGCGGTCGAGGGTGATGAGGTCGTAGTCGCCGCTGACTGCCCGTTCCAGGCCTTCGCGACCGTTGTCGACCCAATCGACATCCAGGCCGTTGCGGGTCAGCTCGGCAACGATTTCACGAGCGGTCACGGCGTCGTCTTCGATGGTCAGGATGCGGTTCATGGGCGGTACCCTGTAGAGAAATTGGAGCGATTGCGCAGCATTCTGCCAAAAATCAGCTGTCGGCTTCCTGAAAAAAAGTTCATGGACCGGCACACCGATTCGCTGGCCTGGATCAACACTTGGTCACAAATAATCCCTAACATGAATTTCGTGCGCACTATCATGTCGCGTCTGTTGCCCCGCTTCGGTGCGCTGTTGCCGGGTGCCGACGCGAACCGGTGAATGTGTGCCGCAAGGAGCCGAAACTTCACTGAACCTTCAAGGAAGAGCAGCATGATGCAACCTCAAGACGTTCTACGCCGAACATTCGATATCCAGCCGTTGACCCGCGCCGACATGACGGTGCGCCTGGACGGGCAAGTCGTCAACGCCGCCCGCGGGGAAACCGTCCTTACCGTCATCCAGTCCCTGGGGCAACGCCAGGTCGCCCGCAACGACCACGACCAGGTCAGCGGCGCCTACTGCGGCATGGGTGTGTGCCAGTGCTGCCTGGTCAAGATCGACGGTCGCCACAAGCGCCGTGCCTGCCAGACCCTGGTGCGCCCTGGCATGCAGATCGAAACCCGGGTCAACCGCATCACCGAGACGGAGGCGCCATGAGCCTGGATCCGGTGATTGTCGGCGGTGGGCCGGCGGGCATGGCAACGGCCATCGAGCTGGCCTCCCACGGGGTTCGTTGCACACTGCTCGAAGAAGCGCCGCGCCTCGGTGGCGTCGTGTATCGCGGGCCGCTGCGCGATGGCGTCAGCCTCGACTACCTGGGGTCGCGCTACAGTGACGCCCTGGAGAAACTCCACGGTGAATTCCAGCAACACGCCGCCTTGATCGACGTGCGATTAAGCAGCCGGGTCATCGGCGCCGAAGGCTTCCGGGCGCTGATGCTGCTGGGTGCCGACGAGCGTCTGGGGGAGGTCGTTTATTCCCATTTGGTCCTGGCGGCCGGTTGTCATGAACGCAGCGTGCCGTTTCCTGGCTGGACGTTGCCGGGGGTGATGATGCTTGGCGGCCTGCAATTGCAGATCAAGAGCGGCGTGGTCAGGCCGCCAAGCCCGGTGGTGATCGCCGGCACCGGCCCGTTGCTGCCGCTGGTAGCCTGCCAACTGCACGCTGCGGGCGTGGCGGTGGCGGGGGTCTTCGAAGCCTGCGCGTTCGGCCGGATCGCCAAGGAAAGCCTGGCGTTGCTGAACAAGCCGCAGCTGTTCCTCGATGGCCTGAGCATGTTGGCCTACCTCAAGCTCAATCGCATTCCCGTGCGCTATGGCTGGGGCGTGGTACAGGCTGACGGCGAGGGCGAGTTGAGCCACGTCACCGTTGCGCCTTACTCCACGACCTGGGAACCCGACCTCAAACGCGTCGAACAGGTGCCGGCCCAGACCCTGGCGGTCGGCTACGGCTTTATCCCGCGGACTCAATTGAGCCAGCAGATGGGCCTGGAGCACGGTTTCAGCGAGGACGGCTATTTGCGGGCGGTGTCCGATGCCTGGCAGCAAAGCAGCGAAGCGCACATTCACCTGGCCGGCGACATGGGCGGGATTCGTGGCGGTGAAGCGGCCATGCTCAGTGGGCGCATCGCAGCGCTGTCGATCCTGATGCAACGCAACGTACTCGATCCGTCCGAGGCCCTGGCCCAACGGGAACGCTACCAGGCGCAATTGCAGCGGATCATTCGCTTTCGCGCCGCCGTGGATCGCTACACCCAGCGTGGCGCCGGACAAACCGCCTTGCCGGCCGCCGACACGGTGATCTGCCGCTGCGAACACGCCACCCGCGCCGACATCGACCGGGCGCTGGCGCAAGGCGTGCAGGACATGGCCAACCTGAAGATGCGCACCCGCGTGAGCATGGGCGATTGCCAGGGGCGAATGTGCGTTGGCTATTGCAGCGACCGCTTGCGCGAAGCCACCGGTCGCACCGACGTCGGTTGGCTGAGGCCACGTTTTCCCATCGATCCGATTCCCTTTTCAGCGTTCCAGAACGTCGCCACGGAGGCCGTTTCCCATGATTAAGGACTATGACGTAGTTATCGCCGGAGGTGGTGTGATCGGGGCTTCGTGCGCCTATCAACTGTCCAAGCGCAAACACCTGAAGATCGCCTTGATCGACGCCAAGCGCCCCGGCAACGCGACCCGCGCTTCGGCGGGTGGGCTGTGGGCCATCGGTGAGTCGGTGGGCCTGGGATGCGGGGTGATCTTCTTTCGCATGATGTCGGCCAACCGCAAGCGCCAGACCCAGGGCGCCGCTGTGGCGGTGGATGCCAGCACCCCGCACATCCTGCCCCAGTCGTTCTTCGATTTCGCCTTGCAGTCCAACGCAATGTATCCGCAGTTGCACCGCGAATTGATCGACCGTCACGGCATGGATTTCAAGTTCGAGGAGACCGGGCTCAAGTTCGTGATCTACGACGAAGAAGACCGTTCGTACGCTGAGCACATCGTCGCCTGCATTCCCCACCTGGCCGACCAGGTGCGCTGGCTCGACCAGGCGGCCCTGCGCGCGGCAGAGCCGAATGTCAGCCATGAGGCCCTGGGCGCGCTGGAATTTCTCTGCGATCACCAGGTCAGTCCGTTTCGCCTGGCCGACGCCTACACCGAAGGCGCCCGGCAGAACGGCGTCGACCTGTTCTTCAACACCCATGTGACCGAGGTGCTGCGCAACGGCACGCGGGTGACCGGGGTGCAAACCGCCGAGGCGGGGACGTTCAACTGCCGAACCCTGATCAACGCCGCCGGTGCCTGGGCCGCGGACCTGAGCGAGCAGGCCACTGGCGTGCGGATTCCGGTCAAGCCGGTCAAGGGCCAGATCCTGCTGACCGAGCGCATGCCGAAAATCCTCAACGGCTGCCTGACCACCAGCGACTGCTATGTGGCGCAGAAAGACAACGGCGAAATCCTGATTGGCAGCACCACGGAAGACAAAGGCTTCGACGTGACCACGACATATCCGGAGATCGAAGGGCTGGTGCAAGGCGCGGTGCGCTGTATCCCGCAGTTGATCGACATCAATCTGAAACGAACCTGGGCCGGCCTGCGTCCGGGTTCGCCCGATGAGTTGCCGATCTTGGGGCCGATGCGCGGAGTGGCGGGCTACCTCAACGCCTGCGGGCATTTTCGCACCGGCATCCTGACCTCGGCCATCACCGGGGTGCTGCTGGATAAACTGGTGAACAACGAACCCCTGCCACTGGACATCACGCCGTTCCTGGCGGATCGCTTCGAAGTGGCGCCGACGGTAAAGCCCAGGGAAGTGGAGCTGGCCTGAGCAATCGCTGCACATAGCCAGCAGCACCCGGGGACAAAAACTGTGGGAGCGAGCCTGCTCGCGATGGCGTCGTATCAGTCAACATCAATGTCGCCTGACATACCGCTATCGCGAGCAAGCTCGCTCCCACAGGGGGGGCGGTGGTGTACCTGAAATCCTGGTACACCGCAGAGTCCTGTGGGAGCGAGCTTGCTCGCGATGGCGTCAGGTCAGTCAGTGCCTATATGCAGCTTGCGATGAGCCTCACGCAATAGCTGCTCGGTGGACTCCCAGCCCAGGCAACCATCGGTGACCGAGACGCCGTAGCGCATCGATGGGCCCAGCGGCTGGCAGCCTTCGAACAGGTGGCTTTCGAGCATCATGCCGATCAGTGAACGGTTCCCTTGCAGTCGTTGTTCCAGCACGTCATTGAACACCTGGGGCTGGCGCAACGGGTCTTTGCCGCTGTTGGCGTGGCTGCAATCCACCATGATGCGCGCCGGTATTTTCAGGCGGGTCAGGTCGTGGTGTATCTGCGTGACGCTCTGGCGGTCATAGTTCGGCCCACGATGGCCGCCGCGCAGCACCAGGTGGGTGTCGGGGTTGCCCGGCGTCTGGATGATCGCCGGATGCCCCTGGCTGTCGACGCCGAAATGCCGATGGGGGTGGGCGGCAGAGCGCATGGCGTCGCAGGCGATGCCGACTCCGCCGTCCGTGCCGTTCTTGAACCCTACCGGCATGCCCAGGCCGCTGGCCATTTCCCGGTGGATCTGCGATTCGGTGGTGCGCGCGCCAATGGCGACCCAACTGAGCAGGTCATCGAAGTAATGGGCGGCCATGGGTTGCAGCAGTTCGGTGGCGACGGGCAGGCCCAACTGGAGTACGTCGCGCATCAGCGCCCGGGACAAGGTCAGGCCGGCGGCCATGTCATCGCTGCCGTCCAGGCCAGGGTCGTAGGCCAGGCCTTTCCAACCGACGGTCGTGCGGGGCTTTTCCACGTAGGCGCGCATGACCAGTAGCATGCTGTCGCTCACTTCGTGGGCCAGGCGAGCCAGGTTGGCGGCGTATTCGAGGGCGGATTTCGGATCGTGGATCGAGCAGGGGCCGACGATGACCAGCAGGCGGGCATCTTCACCGTCGAGGATCGCGCGGATGGCCTGGCGATGGGCGCTCACTTGGTGGCTCAACGCGGTGCTGAGCGGCAATTGCTGCTTGAGTTGCAACGAGCTGGGCAGACGCAGGGTCAGGGCTTCGTTGGCAGGATTGAGCGTGGACAGCGGCAAAGCGGAGACGGACGAATTCATGATTTGGCTTCCTGGACGGGTGGCGGGTTCGTTCCCGCGCGCCGGTCCTAGTGGGGTGTTCGACAATTGGCCGTATGGGCCCGCAATTGAGGCTTGCCACCGGTAGGTGACCGATCGGAGGCGGCAGGCTGTCCCGAACGGTGGCTGGTAAATCGCCAGGCGGAAAAACTGTCGTAACGGTAATAAGTGGCGTAGTTCATGGTTCAATCCTCAAGTTGTCTGGTTCTGAAAATGTTTGGAGCCGAAAAAACAAAACCCCCGGTCGGGAGGCCGACCGGGGGTTTGGAAAACTCTGGAAGGCGACCCGTTTAAAGTGGGCGCCGGTTGGGTATCAGGCGCGCCAGTGGCTAAACCAATACCCAAAATAAAAGCTGACCGGAGTTTGAACGCTGTTCGCCCGGGCAGCCGCAACCGAGCGCGGGGCGCTGGCGATTTTAAGCGGTGAGAGGGCGTTGAACATGGTCTGTCTCCGATGAATGGCCCTGAGCTTACTAGAGGGCGGGGCGCCGGTTCAATCAGAAAATTCTATCGAGGACATGTAAGTGTTCGTCCTGGCTTGAGTCCGCAGGGCTTTATGACACACTTCAGGTTTGCACCGCCTTCCAGGGATGAACCATGACCGTTCCAACCTTCGCCGCCGCCCAGTCGATTTCCATTGCGGGGGACACTCGCGCCAACCTCGCGAGCCATCAGCGTTTCATGCAGGCCGCCGCTGAACAGGGGGTGCAGTTGCTGGTCTTTCCTGAGTTGTCGCTCACCGGTTACGAACGTGGCCTGGCGGCAGATCTGGCGGTTCTGCCGGAGGATGCCGTACTGCAACCGCTGCGTGATTTGGCGCAAGCGCTCGGTCTGACCACCGTGGTGGGCATGCCGATTCGGCTGTCGACGGACGGCCCGGTGTTGATCGGCGCGCTGGTGCTCGGCGCCGACGGTTCCCTTGGGGTGTACAGCAAGCAGCACCTGCACCCGGGGGAAGAAGTCGCCTTCGCCCCAGGCCATGGTGGCTCGATGCTGACGATGGGGCAGGATCGCATCGCACTGGCGGTGTGTGCCGATTTTTCCCATGCCAGCCATGCGGCCGCGGCAGCCGGGCAGGGCGCGACGCTGTATGCCGCGGGAGTGTTGATCACCGAGGGCGGCTACGTGCCGGATACGACGTTGTTGCAAGGCTATGCCCGGCATCACGCCATGACCGTGCTGATGGCGAATCATGGCGGCATCACGGGCGGTTGGGAATCGGCTGGCCGCAGCGCCATTTGGGGGCCGGACGGTTCGCTGCTCGTGGCAGCACCGGGCACGGGCGAGTGGTTGGTGATTGTTCGCCGCGATGCCAACGGTTGGGCCGGGCAAGTCATGCCGGTGGCAGTGCTTTAACGAGGTATTGATGAGTTTCGAATGGCGTGCCGCAACGAACGGGGATATCGACTTCGCCCGGCAACTGACCTGCGACAACATGCTTGCTTATTACCTCAGGCATGATTTGCTCTGGCAGGACGAAGCGTTCGACCTGGCCTGGATCATTCGCCAGAACTGGATCATCAGCCGGGCAGGCCAGGCGCTGGGGTTTGTCAGCCTCAGCCGTGATGCCCGGGCGTTGTACATTCGCGAATTGCAGATTGACCAGGCGTTTCGCGGACAGGGCGCCGGCACCTGGGCGATCGGACAGGTTTGGGGCTTGGTGGGGCTGGAGCGTCGGCCGGCGCTGCGCCTGACGGTATTCAAGGATAATCCGGCCAGGGCGTTGTACGAACGCATGGGCCTGCGGGTCGTCGGCGAGGACGAGTGTTTCCTGAGAATGCAGCGAGACGCTGGTGCTTGAAGCCTCGGATACCGTGCCGATAAAGATGCGTTGTAACTTTTATCTGTCCCTTTGCGCTAGGTCTGCGGGATGCTTTTTTGCTAAGGTGTCGTGCAACCCAAATAAGACCAAATCGTGAGGTGTCTGCTTGATTAGGGTGTTAGTGGTCGATGACCATGATCTCGTCCGTACGGGCATTACACGAATGCTGGCTGACATCGATGGCCTGCAGGTAGTTGGCCAGGCTGAATCCGGGGAAGAGTCCCTGATCAAGGCGCGTGAATTGAAGCCCGACGTGGTGCTGATGGACGTCAAGATGCCCGGCATCGGCGGCCTGGAAGCCACGCGCAAGCTGCTGCGCAGTCATCCGGACATCAAGGTGGTCGCGGTGACCGTCTGTGAAGAGGACCCATTCCCCACCCGGCTGTTGCAGGCGGGCGCGGCGGGCTACCTCACCAAGGGCGCTGGCTTGAACGAGATGGTCCAGGCCATTCGTCTGGTTTTTGCCGGGCAACGCTACATCAGCCCGCAAATCGCCCAGCAATTGGCGATCAAGTCGTTCCAGCCAACCAACGATTCGCCCTTCGACGCACTGTCGGAGCGGGAAATCCAGATTGCCCTGATGATTGTCGGTTGCCAGAAGGTGCAGATCATCTCCGACAAGCTGTGCCTGTCGCCTAAGACCGTCAACACCTACCGTTACCGTATCTTCGAGAAGCTTTCGATCAGCAGTGACGTCGAATTGACACTTTTGGCGGTGCGCCACGGCATGGTCGATGCCAGCGCCTGAACATGACTGAATTGTTTGATCCCAGCGCGTTCCTCTCCACTTGCAGCGGTCGCCCCGGCGTGTACCGCATGTTCGACAGTGAGGCGCGCCTGCTTTACGTCGGCAAGGCCAAGAACCTCAAGAAGCGCCTGGCCAGTTACTTTCGCAAGACCGGCCTCGCGCCGAAGACCGCCGCCCTGGTGGGGCGCATCGCGCAAATCGAAACGACGATCACCGCCAATGAAACCGAGGCGCTGCTGCTCGAGCAGACGCTGATCAAGGAATGGCGCCCGCCTTACAACATCCTGCTGCGCGACGACAAATCCTACCCCTACGTGTTTTTGTCCGATGGGGCCTTTCCGCGTCTGAGCATTCATCGGGGCGCGAAAAAGGCCAAGGGTCGCTATTTCGGCCCGTATCCCAGCGCCGGGGCGATTCGTGAAAGCCTCAGCCTGTTGCAGAAGACGTTTTTCGTTCGCCAGTGTGAAGACAGCTACTACAAGAACCGCACCCGGCCCTGCCTGCAATACCAGATCAAGCGCTGCAAGGCGCCGTGCGTGGGGTTTGTCGAGCCGCAGGTCTACGCCGAGGACGTGCGTCACTCGGTGATGTTCCTGGAAGGCCGCAGCAATGCGCTGACCGATGAACTGTCGGCGGCCATGGAGGAGGCGGCGGTCAACCTTGAGTTCGAACGGGCCGCGGAACTGCGCGATCAGATCGGCCTGCTGCGCCGCGTGCAGGACCAGCAAAGCATGGAAGGTGGCAGCGGCGATGTGGATGTGATCGCCGCGTTCATCAACCCGGGCGGCGCCTGCGTGCATTTGATCAGCGTGCGGGGCGGTCGCGTGCTGGGCAGCAAGAACTTCTTCCCGCAAGTGGGTATCGAGGAAGACGTGGCCGAGGTCATGGCCGCTTTCCTGGGCCAGTACTACATCAGCAGCCCGGAACGCGACTTGCCTGCCGAGTTGATCGTCAATGTGGTCCATGAGGATTTCCCGGCCCTGATCGAAGCCATCGACAAGCTTCGCGGTCGTGAACTGACCATCAGCCATCGCGTTCGCGGCACCCGTGCCCGTTGGCAGCAACTGGCCGTGACCAACGCCGAGCAGGCCTTGGGCGCGCGCCTGGCCAACCGGCAGCACGTGGCGGCGCGGTTCGATGCCCTGGCCGATGTCCTCAACCTGGACGAGCCGCCCCAGCGACTGGAGTGCTACGACATCAGCCATTCCAGTGGCGAGGCGACCGTGGCGTCCTGCGTGGTGTTTGGTCCGGAGGGCCCGATCAAGTCCGATTACCGCCGCTACAACATCGAAGGCGTCACGCCGGGCGATGACTATGCGGCGATGCACCAGGCGTTGATGCGGCGCTTCGGCAAGCTCAAGGACGGGGAGGGCAAGTTGCCGGACATCTTGCTGGTGGACGGCGGCAAGGGCCAGTTGTCCATGGCCCGCGATGTGCTCAATGAACTGATGGTGCCCGACCTGATCCTGCTGGGCGTGGCCAAGGGCGCGACGCGCAAGGCCGGTTTCGAGACCTTGTATCTCAACGATGCCGCCCATGAATTCACCCTCAAGGGCGATTCGCCGGCGCTGCACCTGATCCAGCAGATCCGCGACGAAGCCCACCGTTTCGCCATCACCGGACACCGTGCCCGTCGCGGCAAGACGCGCCGTACGTCTACACTGGAAGGTGTGGCAGGCGTCGGTCCAACGCGCCGTCGCGACTTGTTGAAACATTTTGGTGGATTGCAGGAACTGTCTCGTGCCAGCATCGAGGAGATAGCCAAAGCACCCGGTATCAGTAAAAAGCTCGCTGAGTCGATTTATGCAAACCTGCACAGCGAGTAGAATGCCCGTCAACCTCGCAGCCAGTTGTGCCGATGAATATCCCAAATCTGATTACCGTTCTACGCGTCCTGCTCATTCCGATCTTCATTTTGCTGTTCTATTTGCCGTACCACTGGAGCTACGTGGCCTCCGCCTCGGTCTTCGCCTTCGCCGCCGCGACGGACTGGCTGGATGGTTACCTGGCCCGGCGGCTGGAGCAGAGCACGCCGTTCGGTGCCTTCCTCGACCCGGTGGCCGACAAGCTGATGGTCGCGGTGGCCCTGGTGCTGCTGGTGCAAGAGCACGGCAACCTCTGGCTGACCTTGCCGGCGGCGGTGATCATCGGCCGCGAAATCGTCGTCTCGGCGCTCCGTGAATGGATGGCCGAACTGGGCGCCCGCGCCCAGGTCGCGGTGTCGAACCTCGGCAAATGGAAAACCGCCGCGCAGATGCTCGCCCTGGTGATCCTGCTGGCCAACCCTTCGGATTTCAGTTTCTGGGTGCTGTTGGGCTATGCGCTGTTGCTGGTTTCCGCAGGGCTTACGCTGTGGTCGATGGTCCAATACCTGCGCGCCGCCTGGCCGCATCTGCGGACGGATGTGGAGCCGAAATAAAACTTTTTTGAATCAAAGGGTTGACGGCGTAATCTGAATCTATAGAATGCGCCACACCAAGACGCGGGAATAGCTCAGTTGGTAGAGCACGACCTTGCCAAGGTCGGGGTCGCGAGTTCGAGTCTCGTTTCCCGCTCCAAATATTGTTCTTTGTAGTTCTTCTGAACTACATCGAAACACAAAAAAAGCGACCTCAGGGTCGCTTTTTTTGTGTTCACCATTTCTTAAAATCGGCCTGCTCAAAACCACGCGATTAGTTCATCCCGGATTCAATTACAGGCGACCCGATTTCATCAAAAATTGAGTAAATGGCTGTTCCCGTCGCCTGATCTTTCAACCTGGGTTGTACGACTTTCCTGGCTATGCTCCCGAATTTCCGCACTCGATTGCTTTGTCACGAGGTTGCAGTTGAAACCCAGATCCGGCCGTAAGCGTCAGGACGCTCGAACCGGATTTTCGGATGCCTTCGTGATGCTCAGGAACGCGTATCGTCGAGGCGACGACTAGCCTCGACGTTGAGTTGGCCCCAGGGCTTGGTGCAAATCAGCGATCAAGTCCTCAATCGCCTCAATTCCTACCGACAGACGAATCATTTCGGGCTTCACGCCAGCCTTTGCTTGTTCCTGCTGGTTCATTTGCCGATGGGTAGTGGAAGCCGGATGGCAGGCAAGAGACTTGGCGTCACCGATATTGACCAGTCGCTTGAAGATTTGCAGAGCATCATAGAAGCGCACGCCTGCGTCATAGCCGCCCTTCAAACCAAACGATAGGATCGCCGACGGTTTACCCTGCATGTATTTTTGTGCCAGTGCGTGATGAGGATGGTCCGGGAGGCCGGCGTAGCTGACCCATTCCACTTCAGCATGGCTCTGCAGGAATTGCGCAACTTTCAGGGCGTTGTCGGTGTGACGCTCCATGCGCAGCGCGAGCGTTTCCAGGCCTTGCAGCAGCAGGAACGCGTTCATGGGTGCCAGTGCCGCGCCGGTGTTGCGCAATGGCACTGTGCGTGCGCGCGCGATGAAGGCGGCGGGCCCGAACTTCTCAGTATAAATCACGTCATGGTACGCCGGCTCGGGCTGGTTGAGGCTGGGAAATTTTTCCGGGTATTGGGTCCAGGGGAAGTTGCCGCTGTCGATGATCACACCGCCTAGGGAGTTGCCATGCCCGCCGACGTACTTGGTCACGGAATGCACAACAATATCCGCCCCAAACTGAATCGGTTTGCACAGGATAGGCGTAGCCACCGTGTTATCGACCATCAGCGGTACGCCGCGGGTGTGAGCAGCTTCAGCCAAGGCTTCGAGATCAATGATGTTACCCGCCGGGTTGCCGATGCTTTCGCAGTACACCAGCTTGGTGTTGTCGTCGATCAGTTCGGCGATAGCCTCGGCAGAGTCATCTCGGGCAAAACGCACATCCACGCCAAAGCTTGGCAACAGGTGTGCGAAGAGAGTGTAGGTGCCGCCATAGAGCTGTGGAGTGGTGACGATATTGTCACCTGCGCGGGTTAACGTTTGGATCGCATAATGGATTGCCGCGCTGCCGGCCGATACGGCCAGCCCTGCCACGCCGCCTTCGAGGGCGGCCATCCTTTGTTCCAGCACATCATTGGTGGGGTTCATGATTCTGGTGTAAATGTTGCCCGGCACGTCCAGGTTGAAAAGGTCGGCGCCGTGTTGGGCGTTATCGAATTCGAAGGCAACATTCTGATAGATAGGCACTGCGACAGCCTTGGTGGTCGGGTCCGACGTGAAGCCATGGTGCAGTGCGATGGTGGCATCTTTCATGATTGGTATTGATCCCTTTAAATTATTCTGGATTTTGCGGCATTAAGATCCTCTCGAAGTCGATTATGCCGATCGTTGAGCGCTTTGACCTGGTAAGTCGAAATCTACCGTAGGGGTTTACGCCCCCCCTTGTCTATTGGGAAACAATTGAAATCAAGGGCCCCGAAGGGCCCTAGAGTCTAGTCGACACCCGGAATCAAGGGCATCCAACTGCTGCTTGAGATCAGTTACCCGTAAGGAAACAACGTGATGACATTTTCTTGGGTCGAGCTGTTTGCGTCGGTAAACCAGCGTCAACTGGGGCCCAATAAATCAGAACTCCAGTGAAGCGCCGTCTTCCGGAATCGCTACACGGTTCTCAATACCGTGCTTCTTGACATAGGTGCGCAGTTCTTGACGAGTCAGGGACATGTGATTGATTGCATCCATGTGTACGGCGACGATCTTCGCGTATTTCGCAGCCTGAGCGGCGCGTAGAACATCTTCCTCACCCATGATGATCGACCCCTCATATCCGGTCATCATTGCCTTGCCTGCATTCAGTACGATCACTTCGGGGTGATACTTCTCAATGGTCTGGTCTACCTCTTTACGCCAGACCGTGTCACCGGCAAGGTAAAGGGTCTTGTAGCCTGGCGCTTGAAAGACCACCCCCATGGCTTCACCTAACGGCTTTGCCAGGGCTGGCACGGCATACATTTCATCTGTGCCATGTTGACCACCGGTTTTCGTAATTCTGACGCCGCCGAATTCAGCGTCGCCTTCCAGGACGCGCACATTCTTGAAGCCTTGTGAACGAATCAGCTTCGCATCGTCCTCATGTTGAGTGAATAAAGGGATGTCTTTAGGTAGGGCTTTTTGCGCGGCGTCGTCCCAGTGATCAAGGTGCGTGTGCGTGACGATCACTGCGTCGACGCCGGCGATAACCTCAGAAGGTGACTCGGTCAGATCAACCAATGGATTTCGAAGGTTACTGCGGTAGGTATTTTCAAATCCCGGGTAAGCGCCCTTTTTGGCGAGCATCGGATCGATCAGGAATGTCGTTTCACCGTAGGTGATTTTGGCCGTCGCGTTACGAACTTGCTGTAGATCCATTTTAGGGGACGCGTCAGGTGCCGTTGGGGCATTTGTGCCCGCGAATGCCGACGTGGTCGCGGCTGCGCAAGCCATGCTTAGTGCAACGCGAAGCGTTTTAAAACTCATGAATTCAGTCTCCAGTTGGTACCTCAAGGCTTCATTCTTGCTGAATGCTTTCAAGGCTGACAGTGGCCTGAATGACATATTTCGATATAATCGGGCCAATCAGTTTTTCGTTTCCAGAACGGAAAGAGGGGGAGGCGACAGCTCAATTCAGCCTCTGCCAAGCATTTAACCGAGGGCGCGCGCCCAGATACCTGCGAGCGTAACGACAAGCCCATTGGGCCAAACCGAGGCTACCTGATGCATTCCATACGTGTTGCTGTCTTGGCTTTTGATGGCGTAAGCCTGTTCCATCTTTCTGTACCCGGGATGGTGTTGGGGGCAACTCAGTCCGCGCCTGGCGAACCTCATTACGAGATCAAATACTGCGCAGAGACGCCGGGAATGGTGGCAAGCGATCAAGGCCTCGGTTTAGAGGTCACTCAGGGCCTGGAATTGATGGCGGCATCTGACCTGATCATCATCCCTGCGTGGGGGGATCAAGCGGTTTGTGCATCTGCCGAACTTGTGAAAGCGCTTCAACTCGCCAATTCCGAAGGAAAGCTCATCGTTGGGTTGTGTCTAGGCGCATTCGTGCTTGGAGATGCCGGGCTACTTGATGGCAAAGAAGCGACCACGCATTGGACTGCTCGAGACGAGTTTGCGCGACGCTTCCCAAATGTTCGTTTCAGGCCAGAAGTGCTTTATGTCAGCGCTGAGAATATCGTGACGTCAGCAGGAACCGTGGCGGCAATTGATTGTTGCCTTCATTTGGTTCGCGAACGACTTGGAGCCGAGGCCGCGAATCGCACCGCGAAAATGCTGGTCACACCGCCACATAGGCAGGGAGGACAGGCTCAATACATAGAATATCCTGTGCCGCACCTATCTAGAGAGACGCATTTGTCTGATGTACTGGAATGGGCTCGGATGAATCTGTCCAGTGACCTGACGCTCGACGTCCTGGCGGACAGGGCAAAGATGAGTCGGCGCACTTTCACTCGGCGCTTCAGGGAGGCTACCGGCAGCACCGTCTCTAAATGGTTGAATGCCCAGCGCGTTGTCAGGGCGCAGGAACTGTTGGAAACGACTGACCTGCCCATTGAGTGTGTGGCGGGTGAAGCAGGGTTTGGCACCCCCTTATCCTTGAGGCAACAATTCGGCGTTCAGCTCGGCACCTCGCCGTCTGAGTACAGGCGAATGTTTTGTCGTGACATGAGCCCGGTCCGAAAGACGAGCGACAGTGAGCACACTGCCGGACTGTCTAGCTAAATGACTGAAACCGCAAAGCTTCAGTCATTATCGCTCTTAGAAATCCACGGTCACTCCGGTATAAAGCGCGCGACCATCACCAGGCAGGAACGAGGCTTCATCCAAACCATGCGCCTGCCCAACTGGTAAGCTCGGCCATCAATTTGCAGGATGAATGGCCATGTCATTACGCGCGCTTCGAACACTGCTTGCCATTGCCCAATACGGTTCTTTTGTTCGGGCAGCGGACGCCGTGCACCTGACCCAATCAGCGGTCAGCCTTCATGTTCGGTCATTGGAGGAGGATTTCAATACGCTCCTGTTTGACCGCTCACGACGGTTGCCGGTGCTGACGGATGCAGGCCATATTGCCGTTGAGCGCGCGCGAGAAATTCTAGCCTTATACGACGGGATCTCCTCCGAGATTGGAGGCGACACTGAGTTGCGCGGCAGGCTCAGAATCGGTGCCATTCATACAGCGCTGGCGAGCGTGTTGCCCCTCGCGTTGTCGGCAATGCGTGCTGAGCATCCTCACCTGCGCATCACTGTTGCGTCGGGAATGTCCGCTGAGTTGGCCACGCGCGTAGAGGCGGGCGAGCTTGACGTTGCGATCACCACGGAGCCGGTGAAGCCACACCCTTACGGCCTCGCAAGCACCGTACTTTACGAGGAAGGGTTCTGGATCATCGCGCCAACATCACACGCGCATGAGGACTTGAAGCTTCTACTCAAAAGCCAGCCATTCATTCGATTTGATCGTCGCGCCTGGGCAGGTCGTACCATTGAGCGAGAGCTTCGTGCTATGCGGCTGCGCGTGCAGACCAGCATGGAATTGGATAGCCAGGATGCGATTATCCAGATGGTCTCAAGCGGGCTGGGCGTATCCATCATTCCACTCTCCGAACATCAAGTCGTAAGCCTGACGACACTGGCCGTCGAGCCGTTCGGCATGCCTCAAAAAACCAGGCGCGTGGTATTGCTGGAGCGCGAAGATCGTCCGCTTGGGCGACTGGCAGGGGCCCTGGCGAACGCGGTGAAAGCGCATTCGTTGCTCGGCAAACCATGAGTAGTACTTGTTGATTGCTGAAGTTTAAAACGTTTTTATTTTGGAGTCCGACCTCTTATCGTGGTCCTCATTCAAGTGAGTTCTTAAGGGCACCATGATCACTGGACCTACCGTAGGCATGCCGCTGATGAGCCGACTGATTGTGGGATGTAAACCGTCGGCACAAAAAACCAAGGCACGCGTATGACCCTTTCCTTGTTGACTGCCTTGTTACCCATCGCACTACTGATCGTCCTGGGCGCGTGGCTCAAGCGTCGTCAATTTCTGATGGATACTTTTTGGGCACAGGCAGAGCGCTTGGCGTATTACGTGTTGCTGCCTTCTCTTTTCTTTCACGGACTGGCGACCGCGAACCTTGATGGCGTGCCCTATCAAAGCATGGTTTCGGTGCTCGTATTCTCGACTGTGGTGGTATCGCTAATGTTGTTGGGCGCGAAGTCGCTGATCACCATGGACGATGCTGCGTTCACTTCGGTTTTTCAGGGGGGAATACGTTTCAATAATTACGTAGGCGTGTCGGCAGCCGCGGGCTTGTTCGGTGTGCAGGGTATAGCCCTGGCAGCGGTCGCGAATGCGGCCATAGTGCCCAGTGTGAACATTCTGTGCGTAATGGTGTTCGCGAAGTACGGATCAGCCGGCAGGATGCCATTTAGCAAAGTCCTCAAGCAGTTGGCATTGAACCCACTGATACTCGCGTGCTTCGCCGGCGGATTGGTCCAGGTCTCGGGCTGGGGACTGCCTGTCGGTATTGAGCCGATGCTCAAGGCCTTGGGACAAGCGTCACTGCCGCTCGGATTGCTCTGCGTTGGTGCTGCGCTTGAGTTCGGAAGCATAAGGCAATGGTTTCGCCCGGTGGGTTACTCGTCGCTGACCAAGTTTCTAATCATGCCACTGGTTACGCTTTGGGCGTGCCACCTGTTCGAACTTGAAGGAAAGGCCGCGGTTGCAGCACTTCTATTCCAGGCACTGCCCACAGCCTCATCCTCCTACATCATGGCAAGGCAATTAGGGGGAGACGCCCCCCTTATGGCTGGGATCATCGCTTGCCAGACCATGCTGGCAGGATTAGCACTTCCAGCGGTCATCCTTGTGATGGCCCGGTGGATTTGAGTGTCAGTATTTCGAGGCGATCGCCTACGCGCGTTAGGCACAGCCCATAAAGCGCTGTGCCTAACGCAGTCATCATTTGTTCATGGCGGATATCATCTATCAGATGCTGGGCAACAATGTGTTCAATACCAAGTCGTTCAAGCAGCCGGAAGCCAATAATTCACTGGCCGCATTGATATCCGGCGCGAAGAAGCGATCCTTCTCGTAATAGGCCACTTTGCTTCGCAGGCTCTTCCTGGCCAGTTCCAGCTTGGGCGACGTCTTCAAGCCGTCACGCAAGTCCAGACCTTGGCAGGCCGCTAGCCACTCCACAGCCAGGATTCCACGGGTGTTTTCAGCCATTTCCCACAACCGTTTGCCGGCGGCGGGTGCCATCGATACGTGATCTTCCTGATTGGCGGATGTGGGCAGGCTGTCTACGGAATGGGGGTGAGCCAGCGCCTTGTTCTCGCTGGCCAGCGCTGCTGCTGTCACCTGAGAAATCATGAAGCCCGAGTTCACGCCGCCATTGGCTACCAGGAACGGCGGCAGTTGTGACATGTGTTTGTCCATCATCAACGAAATGCGGCGCTCGCTCAGCGAGCCGATTTCAGCAATGGCCAATGCCATATTGTCTGCGGCCATGGCCACTGGCTCGGCATGGAAGTTGCCGCCAGAGATCACGTCACCTTCAACGGCAAAGACCAGTGGGTTATCGGATACGGCATTCGCTTCGACGACTAATACTTCCGCGGCCTGACGGAGCTGGGTCAGGCATGCGCCCATGACTTGAGGTTGGCAGCGTAGAGAGTAGGGGTCTTGGACCTTGCCGCAGTCTTTGTGCGAATCGGCGACCTCACTGCTTTGGCCCAGCAGGTCGCGATAAGCAGTAGCTGTATCAATCTGGGCCTTCTGGCCGCGAGCGGCATGGATACGTCCGTCAAACGGCGAGCGGGAGCCCAAGACAGCTTCGACCGTCAACGCACCGATGGCCAAGGCGCCTGCAAACAGGTCTTCGCCCTCGAACAAACCGCGCAGAGCATAAGCAGTGGACACCTGGGTACCGTTGAGCAACGCCAAACCCTCTTTGGCAGCCAGCGTCAACGGCGCCAAACCGGCCACCTTCAGTGCTTCGGTGGCTTCCAGCCATTCGCCCTTATGACGGGCTTTGCCTTCTCCCAGCAGCACGAGGGACATGTGCGCCAAAGGTGCCAAGTCACCAGATGCGCCGACCGAACCTTTTAACGGAATATGCGGATACACCTCGGCGTTGATCAATGCTATCAGAGCATCGATCACCACGCGGCGTATGCCGGAGAAACCACGGCTGAGGCTATTGACCTTGAGCACCATGATCAACCGCACCAGCGCATCGCTGATCGGCTCACCCACACCAGCGGCGTGGGACAGTACTAGCGAACGTTGCAGATTTTCCAGATCTTCACTGGCGATACGGGTCGAGGCCAGCAGGCCGAAACCGGTATTGATACCGTAGGCGGTGCGATTCTCGGCGAGGATCTGTTCCACGCAAGCGACACTGGCTTCAATTTGCGCAGAGGCACTGTGGTCGAGGGTAATTTTCACCGGACGCTGGTAAACGTCACGCAGTTGGGCAAGGCTCAGTTGGCCTGGGATAACGTTAAGAGTTTTCATGCTGTGGCTCCTTTAACAAGAGTGATCATTGGCAGGTTCAAGCCTTGCTCTTTCGCGCAATCAATGGCGATCTGGTAACCGGCATCGGCATGGCGCATCACGCCCGTGCCCGGGTCGTTGTGCAGCACGCGGGCAATCCGCTCGGCCGCTTCGTCGGTGCCGTCGCAGACGATCACCATGCCCGAATGCTGGGAGAAGCCCATGCCGACGCCGCCACCGTGGTGCAGTGACACCCAGGTCGCACCACTGGCGGTGTTGAGCAGGGCATTGAGCAGTGGCCAGTCGGAAACGGCGTCGGAACCGTCCTGCATGGATTCGGTTTCACGGTTCGGGCTGGCCACGGAACCGGAATCGAGGTGGTCACGGCCGATGACGATCGGCGCCGACAGCTCACCGCTGCGCACCATCTCGTTGAACGCCAGGCCCAACTTGGCGCGCTGGCCCAGGCCAACCCAGCAGATCCGTGCCGGCAAGCCCTGGAAGCTGATGCGCTCGCGGGCCATGTCCAGCCAGTTGTGCAGGTGGGCGTCGTCGGGGATCAGTTCCTTGACCTTGGCGTCGGTCTTGTAGATGTCCTGCGGGTCACCCGACAGCGCCGCCCAGCGGAACGGGCCGATGCCACGGCAGAATAGCGGACGGATGTAAGCCGGGACGAAACCCGGGAAGTCGAAGGCATTCTCGACGCCTTCTTCCTGGGCCATCTGGCGGATGTTGTTGCCGTAGTCGAAGGTCGGCACACCCATTTTCTGGAAGGCCAACATGGCTTTGACGTGCACGGCCATCGATTGCTTGGCGGCCTTCACCACGGCGGCGGGCTCGGTCTTGGCGCGGGCACGGTATTCGTCCCAGGTCCAGCCGGCCGGCAGGTAGCCGTTGAGGGGGTCGTGGGCGCTGGTCTGGTCGGTGACCATGTCCGGACGCACACCACGACGGACCATTTCCGGCAGGATCTCGGCCGCGTTCCCACACAGCGCGATGGAAATCGCCTTGCCTTCGGCGGTGTATTTCTCGATGCGCGCCAGGGCGTCGTCGAGGTCTTTGGCCTGCTCGTCGACGTAGCGGGTTTTCAGGCGGAAATCGATGCTCACCTGCTGGCACTCGATGTTCAGCGAGCATGCACCGGCCAAGGTCGCGGCCAACGGTTGCGCACCGCCCATGCCGCCCAGGCCGGCGGTCAGGACCCAGCGGCCCTTGAGGTTGGAATCGTAATGTTGGCGACCGGCCTCGACGAAGGTTTCATAGGTGCCTTGCACGATGCCCTGGCTGCCGATGTAGATCCAGCTGCCGGCGGTCATCTGGCCGTACATGGCCAGGCCCTTGGCGTCGAGTTCGTTGAAGTGTTCCCAACTGGCCCAGTGCGGCACCAGGTTGGAATTGGCGATCAGGACGCGCGGGGCGTTGCTGTGGGTCTTGAACACGCCCACCGGCTTGCCGGATTGCACCAGCAGGGTTTCGTCGTGGTTCAGGTTGGTGAGGCTTTCGACGATCTTGTCGTAGCACTCCCAGTTGCGCGCCGCGCGGCCGATGCCACCGTAGACCACCAACTCCTTGGGGTTCTCGGCCACTTCCGGATCGAGGTTGTTCATCAACATCCGCAGCGGCGCTTCGGTCAGCCAGCTCTTGGCGGTCAGCGTGTTACCGCGAGGGGCGCGGATTTCGATATTGCGGAAATGGAGTGGTTTGCTCACCGGTAATCCTCTCGAAATGACTTGCAGCTTATTGTTGGTTTTCGCTACATCGGGCGAGTAAATATAATCATGTATATACAAGCTTAATCAAGCAGATTTTTGACCGCTATTGTTGTCGGCATGAATATCTTCACGTGATTAGTTTTTTCGTTCGAATGGCATTGATGCAGGTTTTGCCATCAAGCTTTGCGCACTGGGCGCGCTGTGACAGTTTCAGCCAGGGATCATGAGCTGAGCCATAGCAAGGCGCTGGGATTGCTCTCGCACGGGGCTCTTCTAGTCAACAGAACGGCGAACCATTCCGGCCGCAATCGCGCGCCTGAAAACATTTTTCAGGCGCGGTAAGCGTCCAGCCGGCTTAAGGCACTTCGGTTATTTCAGATTGCCGCTGAGAAATTGCTGCAAACGCTCGCTCTTAGGGTTCCCCAGCACTTCCTCAGGCGGCCCTTGCTCTTCTACGAGCCCTTGGTGCAAGAACAACACCTGGTTCGATACCTTACGAGCGAAGCTCATTTCGTGCGTCACCATGATCATGGTTCGGCCTTCTTCGGCGAGGCCCTGAATGACCTTCAGCACTTCTCCCACGAGTTCAGGATCCAGGGCAGAAGTGGGTTCGTCGAACAGCATGATTTCCGGTTCCATGGCCAGCGCCCGGGCTATCGCGACGCGCTGCTGTTGGCCGCCCGAGAGAAAGGCCGGGTATTGATTGGCAACTCGCGATGGTAAACCAACCTTGTCCAGGTAACGCCGAGCCAGCTCCTCTGCATCCTTCTTGCTGACCCCCAACACTCGGCGAGGGGCCATTGTGATGTTGTCGAGCACGGTCATGTGGCTCCACAGATTGAAATGCTGGAATACCATCGCCAGTCGCGTGCGCAGCCGCTGCAGTTCATCTGCATTTGCAACGCGCATGCCGTGGTGGTCATGGATCATGCGTATCGGCTGATTGTCGAGGCTCATGGCGCCGTTGCTAGGGATTTCCAGAAAGTTGATACAGCGCAAAAAGGTGCTTTTGCCCGACCCGCTGGCACCGATCAGGCTAATGACGTCTCCGGCCTTTGCGTTCAGCGAAACACCCTTGAGGACTTCGTGGTCGCCATAGCTTTTATGCAGGTTTTCTACGGTCAGTTTGTACATATTCAAGCACCCTGAATTAATGAGCTGGGCCGAGGAACGACAGCCAACGGCGCTCAGCCAGACGGAACAGACCGACCAGAGAGAAAGTGATAGCGAGGTAAATCGCTGCGGCGATGCCGAACGATTGGAAGGTCAGAAATGTTGCTGAATTGGCATCTCTGGCAACCTTGAGGATGTCCGGTACCGTGGCGGTGAAGGCGACCGTGGTGGAATGCAGCATCAGTATCACTTCGTTGCTGTAGTTCGGCAGTGAGCGACGCAATGCAGACGGCATGATGATGTAGGTGTAAAGCTTCCATCCTCGAAGCCCAAAGGCCTTCGCTGCTTCGACTTCACCATGATTCATGTTGCGAATCGCCCCGGAGAAGATCTCCGTGGTGTAGGCGCAAGTGTTCAAGGCAAAGGCCAGGATGGTGCAGTTCAATGCATCGCGAAAGAATGCATCAAGCAGCGGTTGGGAGCGCACCGCAGCGAGGCTGTAGATGCCGGTGTAGCAGATCAGTAGCTGTATATACAGAGGCGTGCCACGGAACAAATAGGTATAGAACTGCACGGGCCAGCGCACGAAAAGGTTGCTTGATACCCTGGCAATCGACAGCGGGACCGCCATCAAGAAGCCGAAGAAGAGCGAGGCACTGAGCAGCCATAGTGTCATCGCCAAGCCCGTGATGTGATAACCATCGTGGTACAGGAAGGGTTTCCAATATTCTTGCAATAGCTCGATCATCGCACGGCCTCCCGAGTTCCTGCGGCGTAAAAACTTTCCAGCCTGCGCAAGACATAGTTTGACGCGGTGGTGATAACCAAATAGATCAACGCTGCAAGGACGAGGAAGAAGAACAGTTGATAGGAACTCTTTCCTGCATCCTGGGCAACCTTGACCAAGTCAGCCAGACCAATGATCGAGACCAGTGCGGTCGCTTTCAGGATCACCATCCAGTTGTTGCCAATGCCCGGTAATGCAAAGCGCATCATTTGCGGGAAAAGCACCAGGCGGAATCGTTGGGCGCGGGTCAGGCCATAGGCCGTGGCTGCTTCTAATTGCCCCTTTGGAACGGCGAGAATCGCTCCGCGGAAGGTTTCGGTGAAATACGCACCGTAGATGAAGCCCAGGGTGATGACCCCTGCGCTGAACGGATTGATTTCGATATATTCCCAGCCAAAGGCATCGGTCAGATTCGTCAGCCACGTCTGAAGGCTATAGAAGATCAGCAGCATCAAGACCAGGTCGGGCACGCCGCGGATAAGCGTGGTGTAGGCTTGCGCAGGGATGCGTAGCAAGGCTGACTTCGAGAGTTTCGCGCTGGCACCGATCAATCCCAGGCCCACGCTCAGCAACAAGCACAGTGCGGATAATTTGACAGTCATCCAGGAGCCTTGCAGCAACAGCGGGCCGAAACCCTTTAGGCTGAAGCCTAGAGTCTGCAATAGGTTTTCTAGCATTGGACAGCCCTTCGTCAATCAAGAAAAACGCCCATCCGAAAATGGGCGCAGCGTGTTATTTACCGCTGTAGATATTCTGATCACCAAAGTGTTTTTTCTGGATGGCTACATAGCTGCCATCCTCATGCAGTGCCTTGATGCCTTTGTTTATCAGGGCCTTGAGATCGGCGTTGCCTTGGGCGAGACCTACCGCGGTTTTCGCGGGCAACAGTTCATGCTCGACTGCTTTACTTACCTCAAAATTTGCCCCTTGCGGCGACTTCAAGAAGCCCATTTCGGCTTGCAACATATTCTGGATCGAGGCATCGAGACGGCCAGTCACCAAGTCCGAATAGACCTGATCCTGGTTGGCATAGGCTTGGGTTTTGACTCCGGCTTTGTTCAGTACGGCCTTTGCATAAGCTTCCTCGGTGGTGCCTTGCTCATAACCAACCGTCTTGCCGACGAGCGTCTTGATATCTTCGGTCAGGCCGGAGCCTTTCTTGAAAACGAAGGAGGTAGGAACGGAGAACAGCTCATCGGAGAAGTCGATGACCTTTTCGCGCGAGGATGTCACGGTCATGGCGGAGATCACGCCGTCGAATTTGTTGGCTTTCAGGCCGGGAATCATGCCGTCAAAATCACTCTCGACCCATTTGCACTTCACTTTCAATTCAGCACAAATCGCATTGCCTAAGTCGATGTCAAAGCCCACCAGGCTACCGTCGGCAGCTTTGGACTCGAAAGGGGCATAAGAGGGGTCAACGCCGAACCGCAACTCCTTGTACTCCTTGGCCGAGGCAAAGCTGCCAGCCACACACAACGCCAGTACAGAGAGGGTCAAAATAGATTTTTTCATTGTTTTTATTCCTAAGGACCAAAGAGCGCTTGAGCGCACGGATGCGGTACGGAGCTCGTGTGTGTCGCTATGGGAGTGGTACACAGAGCCCATTTTTTGGTTTAAGCGTGTCGAGGTGACGGATCGACTTTACCGCGTAAATACATACTTGTACATACAGGCATAGCCAATCAAGCAGCCATTTATCTGCTCGGATGTGCATGGGTGGAAGAAGGGCTGGAAACGCTGAGGGGAGGGGGGTGAGCAGTTTCGTTTTTTCCGGTCACTACGGGCGTAGGGCCTGGGTCTATTGTGATGTATGAATCAGAAAGCGACCGACGCCCTTTGGAAGCGGCGCTGGTCAAGTTTTACGGCAGATGTGTCGAAGAGTCAGACGTCTCTGTGAGCTGCATTCATGGGTAAGCGACTACCCAGTCGATAGCGGGAGGAGGGGTGGACGAGCCGCACAAAGGTGACAATTTTGTTTTGGCTCCAAGTCCGGCGTATGAGGGCCAGGCAAGGTTCGGTTGCATCGATTTGCAGATGTTTGCTCTCCTCTGCGCTGGGGTGGCAGGCCTCTACGATATGTTCCATTTCGTCGGGCTTGATGACTTGCAAAAGGTATTTTGCCGGTTGCAGGTGTTCGCCGAATTTTTGTTTCAGGAACTCTGGCACCAGCTCGGGATTGACGTAACGATCCTCAAGCTGCACTGGCACGTCTTCTTCGCTGTGCGCACAAACCAGATGAAAAACCGAAGAGCCCGTGGGCAGGCCCAGGGCGGAAGCGACTGACATCGATGCGGATTCGCGTCCCAGGTGCAGGACGCGACAGCCGTAACTATGACCCCGAGCGAGAATCTCGTCAGCGATGTTGGTGATGCGCAACAGGTTCGATTGCGGCTTGCTTTCGGCTACGAATGTTCCAACACCTGAAATCCGTACCAATAGACCTTCTTCGGTCAGCTCGCGCAGGGCTCGATTGACGGTCATGCGCGAGATGCCCAGCTCTTGCACCAACTGGTTCTCTGAGTAGATCAGGTCGCCAGGTTTCCAAACGCCCGCTCGAAGTTGGTCCAGCACAAATTCCTTCGCGCGTCGGTAGAGCGCTTGTGGTGCATTTTTGATCATCAGTCGGTCCGTGTCTCTTGTGCGGCAAGGACTCTTGCCAAGGAATGGAGGAAAAGATCGTTATCCTCACAGCTTCCTATGGATACCCGCAAGTACTGAGTATATCCCGCTTCGCGCCAAGGCTTGATGATGACCCCTTCGCGCAGTAATGCCTGGTTGATGATTTCGGCAGGATAAGGGGTGCTGAAAAAGAGGAAGTTGGCCATGGAGGGGGCAGTTGTGATGCCTTGCTCTTGCAGTGCGATCTCCAGTCGTCGGCGTTCGCTGGCGACGTGGGAGAGGCCGGCATTCAGATGATTTTCATCGGCCAGCGCGGCGACCGCAGCGGCTTGGGCCACTCGGTTTACGTTGAAGGGGGTGCGCAGGCGATTGATCAAATCGGCCAGTAGCGGGTCGCTGACAATGCCATAGCCGATGCGTAAACCTGCCAATGAATAGGCCTTGGAGAAGGTTCGAAGCAGGATAAACGGCTTGCCGCTGGCCTGGATCAAGCCGAGGCAGTCTGGGTACTCAGGCTCCCATTGGGCGTATTCGTAATAGGCTTCGTCAAACACCAGCAAGCACTTGGGAGGTAATGCATCGAGCAATTGCTTCAATTCGATTGCGCTCAAGGTGCAGCCAACCGGATTGGAGGGGCAGGAAAACATCAGCACATGGGTATGCGGTGTAAGGGCGGAAATCATCGCCGCCACGTCAAAAGTGCCTTGGTCGGTCATGGGGACACCGATTACCCGAGCGCCGGCTGCCACTGGAAAAATGAAATGCAAGCCGAAGGAGGGCGCCACGGTAACCACTTCATCATCATGGTCCAGAAACACTCGACTGATGACACTCAGCAAATCCTCAGAGCCGTTGCCGAACACGAAGCGATCTTCCGGAACATCAAGTTTTTCCGAGAGTGCGGAGCGCAGTGCCTGGCAGCCAGAGTCGGGGTACAGCGCAATCTCATGGCAGGCTTGGGTGGTCGCGGCGTTGACGGCGGGGGCGGTGCCCATTGGGTTTTCATTGCTGCCCAATTTAGCGACGCGTGTCAGACCGAAGCGTTTCCGCACTGCATCAGCGGCGAGGCCGGCGTTGTAACTGGCCAATTCGCGTACTTCAGCGCGAGCAAGCAGGGTCAGGTCGTTGGCGTTCATACAAGGCTAACCTCTCGGGAATTTTGCTGGAAGGTATTGCGATCTGGATGGTGCCGCAGGGGACGCTGCGGGCTCGGCTGTTCAGCGGTTTGAAGGATTTCGCGCGGGAGGCTGTAGTGGAAGAGTGTCGCCAGTTCGGCGATCCGGCCTGCGAGGCTCATCCCTTCGGTAGTCGCGGCAGTCATCGGGTGCAGCTTTTTCATTGATTACCTCTTAGGTGCAGGGCCACAAGGAGGTGTTGCTGTATGATCCTGTATATATAGGTAACGCAATGTTCAGGCCAAGCCTTATCTTTTCTGTTGATCGCTGCTCGTAAACGCCTTCCAGGCCAGGGGGTGCTCACATGAATATTGGTTCGGGTGTAACTGAAGGTTGCATCGGAGTGTTTCCGGTGTCTCGTTGATGAGTCGAAAGGAAGCGCATGGTAGGCCTTTCTGCGGACAGTATTTTGGACAGAAGCAGTGCTCGATCCACTTCGGATCAGGGGTCTGAAGGGGATCCTTGTCTAACAGGCACGGTAAATGCTTAGTCCTGTATATACAGTCCCATCGATCGGGCTTGTAGACCGATTTCCGATCTGCTGTGACACGCTCGGTCGAGTCGATGGCTAAAAATGGCGCCTGTTATAGGCGCGTTCATAAGTCCGCTTAGAGAGAATCACCACAATGACGGTTAGCAATCTGCCCTTTTCAAAAGTCCGCCACAGCCAAGGTCTCGTGTTTTTGTCTGGAGAGTTGCCGTTCAATGAGGATGGCAGCTTCCCGGAGGGTATCGAGGCACAAACGCGCCTGACCTTGATGCGCATTGCTCAAACACTGGAAGCTGAGTCACTGTCGTTGGATGACGTTGTGAGCGTCACGGTGTACTTGACCGAGCGGAGTAACTTCGCCGAGTTCAACAGGATTTATGCTTCGTTTTTCACGACCAATTTGCCTGTTCGCGCTACCGTCTGTGCCGGCCTCGTGGTGGATGCGTTGGTTGAAATCAGTGTCATCGCGCAGCAGCGTGCTTGAGTTGGAGGCAGCGTGAACGACAAACAAGTAGTAGTACTGGGTGCCGGCATCGTTGGTATAAGCACGGCCCTGCATCTGCAACGCCGGGGCTGTGCGGTGACCTTGGTAGACAAGGGGTCGCCCGGGCGCGAGACGTCATACGGTAATGCCGGGATCATCCAGCGCGAGGCCGTTGAACCGTACGGGTTCCCAAGGGACCTGGCGAGCCTGATGAGAGTGGTGACCAAGCGCGATATCGGCGTCAATTATCATCTGCGTGCGCTGCCGGAGTACATGCCTACGCTGACCAGGTATTGGGCCAACTCAGCGCCAAGGCATTACCAAGCTATTGCGGACGCCTTTCGGACCTTGGTCGAGCATTCAATCAGCGAGCATTCCGATTTGATCGAGCAAAGCGAGGCCCAACACCTGATCGTGCGCAAAGGTTGGATTCAAGCTTTTCGAACCTCGGAAAAATATGAAAAGGCGATGGAGAGCGCCCAGCGTGTGAGTGCGCACGGTGTATTGTCGCAAGCGTTGGACGGCGCCGGGCTCAGGCTCGCAGAACCCGCTTTGGGTGAAGCTCTCGTTGGGGGGATTCACTGGCTTCAACCTTGGACCTGTGTTGATCCGGGTGAGCTGGTGCAACGCTATGCCGAGCTCTTCTTGCGTGAGGGCGGACAGTTTGAACGCAGCGATGCCCGTTCATTGCGCCAAGCGGGAGCCGGCTGGCGAGTCTCCACCGAGTCCGGGCCGGTCGAAGCATCACAGGTCGTCGTGGCGCTTGGTCCTTGGGCCCAAGAGTTGCTGAGGCCCATGGGTTACCGCATCCCGTTGTTTATCAAGCGTGGTTATCACGCCCATTTCGCCGACGGGGCAAACTTGAGTCGCCCGGTGCTTGATACCGAGCAAGGCTACATGTTGGCGCCGATGAAGCGTGGTGTGCGCCTATCAACGGGAGCCGAATTCGCCCGTCTCGATGCGCCTCTGACCCCAGTGCAGCTAGGGAAGGCCGAAAGCGCGGCCCGACAACTCTTGGCATTGGGATCTCAGGTTGAGCGGACGCCATGGAGCGGTGCGCGACCTTGTACCGTTGATATGAAACCGGTCATTGGTGCCGCGCCGTCGCATAAGGGGCTCTGGTTCAACTTCGGCCATGCTCATCAAGGTTTTACGCTAGGTCCGGTCAGTGGCCGGCTGCTTGCGGAATTAATGATGGGAGAAACACCAGTGGTCGAGCCGGCACCCTTCGCTCCTGGGCGTTTCTGAATTGACGATGCGTCGGCCTTCTCGTCCCTCCTCTTGAGAGGAGGGCAGGCATTATCTGAAAGAAAAATGACGACCGAGTTGTCTCGTTTCCACGTCGTGTGAGCAACGTTAACGGCACTCGCCGCGGGCGCTTTTACCCATGGGCGCCCACGTTCCATCTGCCTGCCCAGGAATACTCATGAACATCAAACAGAAACTCACGTGGGCGTTTGCCGCTATCGCCTGCGCGCCAGTCATATTGGTCGCAATGGTTGTCGTACTGAACTTGCGTAGCGCAGCGCAAGCCGGTTTCCTGGATAGCAGTGGCCGCGAAATCAGGCAGATTGACCGCGGGATGCGGCAGTTTTTCGACAGCATCCGCCAAAACGTCGAATACCTTGCCAAAGACCCTCGGATCGCCAACGTTCAGGAATTGAAGAACTATACGGCCGCTGACGCCCCGAAAACGCCTGTGACGAAGGTCGATCGACAGATCCAGGTGATATTCGACAGTTTCGCAGAAACCCACCCAACCACGGCTTCCATTTCCCTTGGACTCAATGACGGAGGTTTTGCAGGTTGGCCCGATGACCAGACAATGGCCAGCTACGACCCACGGGTGCGACCTTGGTACAAGGCGGCCATGGAAGCCGCACGAGGCTCAACCGTACGGACGGGCGCGTATTACTGGGCACCCGATGACATGGTGCTGGTCAGCACGGTCCGCACGATCAATGACGCGAGCGGCGCCCCGGTGGGCGTCGTTGGCGTGGACGTATCGCTCAAGCAACTGACTGAATTGGTCAAAGCCATCAAGTTGGGCAAGAGTGGTTACCTGATGTTGGTCGAGGCCAATGGCAATGTCTTGGTCGATCCCGCAAATGCCAAAAACAATTTCAAGCCGTTAGGTGAGCTAGGACCCGGCTATGCCGAATTGGCCAAAAGCGCTGATGGGGTGACTCAAGTCGAGATCGATGGTGTGCCATACATGGTCAACGTCCTGAGTTCCGATGGCCTGGGATGGCGTTTCATTGGCCTGATCAAGCGTGATGAAGTGATGGCCGACGCCATGAGCCTGACCTGGTTGATTGCAGCCATCGCTGTTGCATTGGCGATGGTGTTCGCCATCGTTGGTGCTGGTTTTGCCAGCATGATCGTGCGCCCGATTCGTGGCGTGGCTGATGGGTTGCAAGAGATTGCCGAAGGTGAAGGTGACCTTACACGTCAACTCCAAGTACGGGGCAAGGACGAAACTGCCAACCTGGCCGGATGGTTCAATCAGTTTCTAAGCATGATCGCTCAGTTGGTGAAGCGTATTGGCAATGCGTCGTCCGATCTGCAAGTCGCTGCCGCTGACACCAACGAAGTCGCCAATAACATGAACCTGGCTGCCGGCCGCCAACGTGAGGCGGTGGAATTGGTAAGCACCGCTTTCAATGAAATGCTCGCCACTGCCAATGAGGTCGCACGTTCCTGCAGTGCCGCGGCGTCGAGTGCTGATGAAGGCTACCGCGACGTGCACGATGGCCAGAAGCAAATCAGCGAAGCCACCGGCAGCGTGCTTAAGCTCAGTGAGGAGCTGCAGGTATCGACCCAGACCATGCATCTGCTCGAGCAAGACAGCAATAACATCAATGCGATTCTCGACACCATTCGCTCGATTGCCGAGCAGACCAACTTGCTGGCGCTCAACGCCGCCATCGAAGCCGCCCGTGCGGGTGATCAAGGGCGTGGCTTTGCAGTGGTCGCGGATGAAGTTCGCGCCCTGGCTCGTCGCACCTCCGACTCTACCGGCGAAATAGACAGCCTACTGGGTAACCTCGCTCGCCGCACCCAGGAAGTCACCCAGCAGATGCAAGGCAGCCTGCAAGCGTCCAAGGCTAGCGTGCAGCGGATCCAGCGGGCCCGCGACAGCTTCGACAAGATCCGCGCTTCAGTGGACTCGATTCGCGACCAGAACACCCAGATCGCCACGGCGGCAGAGGAGCAGCATCAAGTGGCGGAGGAGATCAATCGGCACATCGCACAGATCCACGCCGATGCGCAGATGGTAGAGGAGTTCGCGCATTCAGCCCATGCCGGATCGGGGCGAATGACGGCCATTTCTGGCCAGCTTCAAGGATTGGTCGGGCGCTTCAAGTTTTAGTCCGTACGAACAATGGACGCTCAATTGTCGATTAGAGGGTAAGCCCCATGAGCGTTGAGCTCAGAGAAAAAACAGTGAAAGCCGCCGTCCCTGGCGGTCCCGTCCAGCGGGCCATTCAAACAGGCTGATCAACGCGGGAAGGCCTGCGCTCCGAATCATGATTAGACCTGTCAGGTCGCCAGACCGTGTGCTGCATTCCGTTCGGGGTCGTCAGTACTTCCACTGCACAGCGATTTCCAGACTGCGCGGCTCGCCCACGTAATACTGGGTGTTGCTCTGGTGGATGAAACGGGCATAGACCTCGTCGGTCAGGTTGCGCAGGCGCGCGCTGACCTGTACGTGCTTGTCCAGATCGTGGGTCATGGACAAACCATAGACAGTGTACGAGGGCACCCAGGTCGTATTGGCGGTGTTGGCGTAGACCGACGACACATAGCGCACGTCGGCCCCGAGCTGCCAGTCAGGAGCCACGTCATAGGTCAGCCAGAGATTGGCTACGCGGTCGGGAATGTTCACCGGATTCTTGCCTTTGCGCGAGAACACAACACCTGCGATGGTTTCATTGAACTCGTCGTACTCAGCCCTTACCCAACTGAAGTTACCGGCCGCCAATAGCTTGGGCGTGATCTTGAATGAGGCGGCCAGCTCTATGCCGGTGGAGGTTTGTTGACCCGCTTGTTCGGTGGTGTTGGGCACCGTCGAGGAGGGGACGGAGATGTTCTTGCGCACGATGCGGTAGGCCGCGGCGGTGGCCGAGCCGCGACCGTCGAGAAAATCGAACTTGCTGCCCACCTCGAATTGGCGACCGGTGCTCAAGTCGAAGTCGCTCACCTGGGCAATGGAGGCGCCGGTAAGCGTCCCTCCCGGCGGTTCGGCCGAGGTACTGTATTGGGTATAAAGGCTGACATTCGACGTCAGGTCGTACACCAGGCCCAGGCGTCCCGTGATTGCATCCCAACGCTTGTCGAGCCTGGCCTGCGCCGCATGATCGACTACCTCGAAATCGATATGGTCATAACGCAGCGCAGTGATCAGTGCCAGTTGCTCGGTCAGGCGCGTGCGGTTCTCGACGAACGCCGAAGAAGTATCAGTCCAAGTGCTGCGACCTTTACTGCGCGGTGCATCCATCCCCGGAATGTCCAGGAAGTGGCCCGGCTCGAAGCCATCTGGATCGATGGTGTCGAAGGCGCCTTTGGACAACGGGTAGTTGGTTTGCTGGTTGGTGTTGAAATCCACGCCCAGCGCCCAATCGCTGGCCAGGCCGAACAGCTGAGCCTGGTGAGTCAACTCGATTCGGTCACCGTTGACCTCCTGGTCGTGCCGCTGGCGGTAACCGCCGGAGCGGGCGATGGCGCTGTTGTCGCTGTTGTAGCGGTAGACCTCAAGGTTGCGGTAATCGCGCTGGCCATCGTAGTGGTAGAAGGTATTGCGCAACTGGGTGTTGTCGTCCAGTTGGTAGTCGGTGATCGAGCGTATCCAGCGGGTGCGCTGCTCGTAGCGACCGTCCTCGACGTTGTAGTTGTTGAAGCGGTTGCGCTTGTCGATCTGCAGCTTGCCGGTCAGCGGTTGCAATACCGGCGTGCCCCAGTAAGGACTGTCTTCCTTCTCTTCCAGGTATTCGATCGCCAACGTATGGGAGAGTCGGTCGTTGATGTCGCTGAGCAGCGAGAAGGCCAGGTTGCCCGCACCGTTCTCCTGGCGATCTATATAGCCGTTGCTGCTGGTGCGGCTGTAGTCGAGGCGCGCATAGTGGCGCGGGCCATCGCCGCTGTTGAGCGCTTTATTGAAGCCGACCGCGGTTTCCCAGGTGTCGTAGCGACCGTAGCTCATTCGGCCCTCGAAGGTATCTTCCTCACGGTTGGCAAGCTTGGTGATCACGTTCAGGCTGCCCCCCACGGCACCGCTGCCGTTGAGGAACGAGGAAGGGCCGCCGAGCAACTCCACCCGGTCATAAATCCAGGCGCCGACCGGACGGGCCGCGCCACCGTATTGCAGATTGATGCCGTTGAACAGCTGGCTGATCTGGGCACCGTTGAAACCACGGTACGACACATAGCCGCCCCAGCCGGGTGGCGCAGAAGCGTTAACCCCAGGCAGAGCGTTCGCCGCGTCTTGAAAGTTGCGTGCCCCGATACGTTCCATCGTCTTGCGATCGGCCACGCTTACAGAGGCGGGATTTTCCCGGGCACTGAGATTCAGGCGCGAGCCGCTTTCGATGGGGGTATCCAGGTCCAGGCTGGTGGCCGGTTTCGGCTGGTCGGCCGAGGCATTGATGTAACTGGTGGGTAAGTTCAGGGCAGTGTCTTGCGCCCACGCGCAGGTGCTGCCCGCGAGCAGCGCTAAAGTGGTCAAGCGAAACATGAAGAGCTTCCTGGCTTAATTCGATGAGCACACACCCCGCCGCGCTTGATGCAGCGGCGGGTGGTGAAGATGTCAGAGCGCGGGAAGCAGGGCGGGGGAGGCGCGAGGATTGATCAAGGGCCATCGCTGCCTGGGTTGGCAACGGGTCGGTTGTGCGGGCAAGGGCTTGGCTGGCTCGCCGGCAAGCAGGGCGAGCAGCCCGAAAAACGCCGCCAGCAGGATCGCACCGAACAGGCTCGCAATGACGCAATCAGCGACGACGGGCAGCGAAGGGGCGGGCACATCCTGCAGGCCCTCGAATATTGCCCCGCCGTCAGTAGAGCAAAACAGTCCGCCGTCCAAACCGCTCAATCGCAAGCCGGCCATTTGTCCATGGCCCATCGCACACAGCAACGAACCGAACAGGATGCTGAAGTACAGCACCCAGGCAATCATCGATTTTTCGCGGCTGGCCAGCTTCATCAGCAAAGCTCGTTGAGAAGGAACGGTTTATCGGCGAGCGGATTTTACATTTTTTGATCCGTCAGTGAGCTTTTAAACAGTTCGACATACAGGCAACCGCCTTGCTGTCCGGTCTGTCGTCGGTATAAAAACCGTCTCGATTCGGCATCTTTACATCCGCCAAGGTCGATGCATCCACGGTCGCGTTGGCGTCCAGCAGTTTGTTCATGTGCAGGATGTAGCCGGTCACCGCATAGACTTTTTCGTTGGACAATGACTGTGGCGCCTGGAAGGGCATGGCTCTTCGGATGTAGTCGAAAAGCGTCGTTGCATAGGGCCAATAGCTGCCGACTGTCTTGAGCGGTTTGTCAGTCGTCAGCGTTCCTGCGCCCCCCGCCAACGCGGGGCCGATGCCACCTTCGAGCTTCACGCCATGACAGCTGACGCAGCTGCTCATGTAGACCTTTTCCCCATCAGCCACCGTTGCGCGCCCTGGAGGCAACGCCTTGCCGTCGGGTGCCACGTCGATGTTCCAACTGGCGATCTGCGCTTCGGTAGCCTTGGTGCCCAAACCGTACTGGGATTGTGCCGAGGCATGGGTCAGCGCACAGGCGCACAGCAAACCGATGAGAAACGATCCACCTTTAAGCCCGTCCATTGGTCACCTCCCCATTGCTGGAAACACGCCACGGTTGCACCGAATTGTTGTGGTAGAAAGAGACCTTGCCACGTTCATCAATCAACTGTTCCAGCATCGGCTGAACATAGCCGGTCTCGTCGATGGCGCGGCTCATGATCATCAATTCCTGGCCGTTCCATTCGAAAGGCGCCCTGAAGACAGTCAGCGCCTTGGTCAGAATGGGTTCTTGTAATTTGGCTTGCGTCCAGTTATTGCCGCCGTCGACGGAGACATCGACACGGGTGATTTTTCCGTGGCCGCTCCAGGCAATGCCACGCATCTCATGCAGGCCTTTGCGCGTCAGTTTCTGGGTGCCGGAAGGGTAGGTCACCAGCGATTTGCATTCCATGACAAAGGAAAATTTCCGAGCTTTGCCGTTGGCCATCAAGTCGGTGTATTTGGCGGTTTCTTCCCGGCTGTAGGCGGGCGCATCGGTGACATGCAGTCGGCGCAGCCATTTGATGTGGGTATTGCCCTCGTAGCCGGGGACAAACAGGCGCAGCGGATAGCCCTGTTCCGGCCTTAGACGCTCGCCGTTCTGGCTGTAGACCACCATCACATCGTCCAGGCATTTCTCGATGGGAATGCTGCGCGTCATTGCGGCGCCGTCCGCCCCTTCGGCAATGATCCACTTGGCTTGGGGCTTGAGCCCGGCTTCATCCAGCAGGGTCTTCAGGGGAACGCCCGTCCATTCAGCGCAACTCACCAGGCCACTGACCTCGGCGGCGGTTTTGCCCCACGGAGGTAGAAACGATGGATTGCCCGAACACTCCATGAAGTGCACTCGTGACACGGCGGGGAACTGGCGTATCTCGTCCACGGTAAAGATCAAGGCAGTTTCGGTGAGGCCGTGAATTGCCAACCGATGTTGCGCCGGATCGATTTGTGGGACGCCTGCGTGATGACGCTCATAGAACAGGCCGTTCGGGGTAATGATGCCGTCCAGTTCCTGAAGTGGCGAGGTGCTGTAGGCGGACATCGTGTCCTTCAGGCCGGGATACAGATTCCTGACGGCTTTGGTTTCGAATGTTGAAGGTTTGCCATAAGGGCTTGCCGTCGGGGCGCCAAGACTGCGGGTCCATTGCGGAACTTCAAGAGGCTGGCTCGGATCAATCGGGGCGATGTTGGTCGTCTCTGCGGTGACCAGATCGCTATTACCCAGCGCATAGGCAGCAGTACCGATAACGGCCCCGCTTTTAATCAAGAAATCCCGGCGAGCCAAAGCTGTTTGAGACGTGTCTTGCTGGGCGGGGACCATGGATTTTTTTGTCATTGTTGTTCCCTCTGGTTCTTTGTCGGGATGGACCCAACGGCAAGCCTGTAGACTGATCGGTCGGTCTGTAGTCAGCCTAGAACGAAAAACGCGCGTGGTCCAGTCGCAAGGACAACCATCGGTGATGGGACGTGAATGAGGAGGAGGTCGAGGGAGGCGGCGCATTTGAAGCGCCGCTGATGACAGTCAAGCCAGGCGTGGCTCAACCTTCAGTCCGGGCAGGAGGGTGTCGCAGAAAAACGTCGCGATGGATTCCGGCGAGCGTGGGCCTCCGGGTTTGATCCACAAGTAGCTGTAGTGATGAATACCAAGGATAGCCTTCACGGCCAACGAGTCCGATGTGCGGAAGGTCCCCTCGCTCACGCCAGCCTTGAGGATATTCGACCAGAGCTTTTCATACTGTCGGTGCAGGTCGAGCAACTCGGTCTGGCGCTCGCCAATGACCGAATACACTTCCCGGAAACACACCGTCATTTCGGCCAGGTGGGTGACAATCGTGCGCATCACGATGGCCGAGAACTGGCGAAATTTATCTTCCGCAGCCAAATCGCTCTCGCACAGAGGCGTGCCTTCTGCGATGAGCACCCGCAGATACCGGCTGGTGATTTCGAACAGCAATTCTTCCTTGCTGCCGATGTGGTAATACAGCGCGCCTCGAGCCAGGCCAGTGGCTTTTTCCAACTCAGCCATGCCGGTCGCGTGAAACCCGCGCGTCGAAAACAACTGCGCGGCGATTTTCAGTATTCGCTCCTTGGTGCTTGTTTCAGCAGGTTCGGCAGCGACGACGGCGTTCTTTTTTCCCATGGGTCGATTCCAACCGGTTGAGCTTCAATCATACCCATGCGTGCGCGCTGAAGGATACAGACGGGAGAAGCTCATCCCAAGGTCGCAGGAAGATAGTTGTATTGACCGATCGGTACAGAGGCGTTTAACGTATTTCCAAGGGCGTGGTGGCGTCGAGCGTTCTGAGAGCCTGCCTGGGCATTGGAATCGACCATGACAATAAGCAACTCCGTAACGAAGGCGTCCAGCTCGTCAGCTTCGGCAAGATTGATCGCGATGATCTGTTTCGCCATGCTCGCCTTTGCCGCGAACTCGCTGCTGTGCCGCCTGGCGCTTAAGCACACCAACATCGATGCCGCGAGTTTCAGCGTGGTCCGGCTGGCCAGCGGGGCATCGGTTTTATGGCTGTTGTGTGCCTTGAGGCGGACCTCAACCATAGGCAAAGGCAGTTGGCAGGGGGCCGCTGCCTTGTTCGTTTACGTCTTCGCTTTTTCCTTCGCGTACCGTCATTTGGAGACCGGGACGGGGGCATTGCTGCTGTTTGGCGCGGTTCAGCTGAGCATGGTTCTGTACGGCATGTTCAAAGGCGAGCGGATGCACACGTTGGCAGTCGTTGGGTTTGTGCTGGCGATTGTTGGCTTGGTTAGCCTGCTGGTTCCAGGTGCCGCAGCACCTGACCCCGTTAGCGCACTCACGATGCTGTTATCGGGGGTGGCATGGGGGATCTACTCACTGCTTGGCAAAACTGTCGCCGATCCCTTGGCAACCACAACCGGCAACTTCTTGCGCTCGATTCCCCTGGTCTTGATGGCAAGCGTGCCGTTTCTCTCAGCGCTGCGTTGGGATCCGCAGGGGATACTTTATGCGGTGCTTTCCGGTGCGCTGGCGTCAGGCGTCGGCTACGCGGTCTGGTACGTCGCGGTGCGTTATCTTGCAGCGTTTCAAGCCGCGACGGTGCAGCTAAGCGTGCCCATCCTGGCTTCGCTGGCGGGCATCGTTTTTCTGGGGGAAAGCCTGAGCGTAAGGATGGTGTTGGCATCCATTGCTGTACTGGGCGGCGTTGCGTTGGTGCTGGGTGGCAAGCATTGCAGAGCCACAGGCAGCTAGAGGCTCCGCTCTCTCAATCATGTGCGCCTGGGCGTGCCTGAGTTTGTTCGCTCAACCACTCAAGGACTAGACTGGTGCCGCCCAGTCATAAGGCCCGTCAACCCATGCTCCTCGTCCCGTCAGATACCGCCGAACAGACAAAGCTCACCCTCGAGGTGGTGCTGCGCTATCACATGGCCTGGAAGCACCGCGACCTGGAGGCGATACTTGCGCTCTATCACCCGCAAGTGCAATACAACGATTTTTTCCAGAACCGCAGCATGGGGCTGACCGAGCTGCGCGCCTACATCACCGGCACGTTGCCGCGCCATCCCGATGAGTATCTTGAGCACAATGACCGCATCCGCGCTGACGGCTGCACGGCATTCATCCAGTACCAGACCGCTCTGAAGGGCAGTGGCGAGCGGGTGGTTTTTCGCACCAGCGAAGCGATCACCGTATGTGAGGGTCAGATCCTGCGTGTCAACGAATACGCGTCACTCGTGCGCGACGGCGAGCCGCACGCCGGGCGTCGCGCCCCCGCCATCAGTAAGCTAGGGCTCTCGGCGCGCCAGTTGAGTTTCATGGCGCGAGACTTGGCCGATTACTTTACCCGCCAACAGCCATTCCTGGACCCTGACCTGGATCTTGCTCGGATCGCCAGCGCCACCGGGTACAGCCGTAATCAGTTGTCTTACCTATTGAATCAAGTGCTCGGGCAAAGCTTCTATCGCTACGTGACTCAGGCTCGCTTGGCCTACCTCCTTGAACGCCTCGCCAGTTACGACGAAAACGCACCCATCGATGCCCTCGCAGTGGCTGCCGGATTCAATTCCACCTCTGCGTTCTACAAGGCTTTCCGCTGCCATACCGGCTGCACACCAAAAGCCTGGTTGAAGGCCAATTGCGCGCGTACCCGCAGATAACACAGGCCCCTTCGCTGCGCATTAAGCTCTGTCGGCAATCAAACGATGGAGCAGGTAATGGCTGGTTGGGGTGGTGTGAGTTTGTGGATGGAGCAAGTCGACGAGGCGCTGACGCCGCGTCCGGCGTTGCATCAGGATCTGCGAGCCGATGTGGTGATCATCGGTGCCGGCTACAGCGGCCTTTGGACGGCCTATTACCTCAAGCAGCAAGCACCGCACCTGGACATCGTCATAGTTGAAGCACAGATTGCCGGTTTCGGCGCCTCCGGCCGCAATGGCGGCTGGTTGATGGGGAATCTGCTCGGCGAAGACCGACTCCTGGGGCCCTTGCCCGCCGCCCAACGTCATGCAGGATATCAACTGCTGCACGGAATTCCCGATGAAGTGGCGCGGGTGTGCCATGTCGAAAGCATCGATTGCGAACTGCGTAAAGGTGGCGTGCTGTACTGCGCGGCGCGGTATCCCGAGCAAGAACGGCGCCTGCGCGAACAACTCGCTGCCGCCCGTGCGCAAGGCCTTGGTGAAGACGATTATCGCTGGCTGAGCCCTCAGGCTTTGCGCGAACAATTGAATGTGGCCCAGGCGTACGGCGCCCTGTATTCATCTCACTGCGCGACCCTTCAACCTGCCCGGTTGGTACGGGGGTTAGCCAAAGTCGTGGAACGCATGGGGGTGCGCATTTTCGAGCAAAGCGCTGTGCTCGACTGGACGGCAGGCCAAGTTCGAACCGAGCACGGTCGAGTGAGCGCCGATTGGGTGGTGCCGGCCGTCGAGGGGTATGCCAGTGCCTTGCCCCCGCTGAACAAATATCAACTGGCCGCGCAGAGCCTGATCGTTGCGACTGAGCCGCTCTCGGCCGACGTATGGGCCCAAATCGGACTCAATCGTGGCCAGGCTTTCAGCGAAAACAGCCGACAAGTCACCTACGGTCAGCGCAGCCGCGATGACCGCTTGGTATTTGGTGCCCGAGGTGGCTATCGCTTTGGAGGTCGCCTGCGCAGTGACTTCAACCTCAGTCAGGCCGAACGTGAGTTGCGCCAGTACCTGTTCAGCGAGCTATTTCCGATGTTGCGCGATGTTCGCCTGACTCATGCCTGGGGCGGCAACCTGGGTGTCGCCCGGCGCTTTCACCCGCACATGCTGGTTGACCGGCGCCAGAAGATCGCACTCGCCGGCGGCTATGGCGGCGAAGGCGTAGGCGCCAGCAACCTGGGTGGTCGCACCGTGGCCGCGCTGATTCTTGGTCAGGACAACGAACTGACACGCCAGCCTTGGGTGTGGGCCGACCGTCCGCTGGCCTCGTTGCCACGCTGGGAGCCAGAGCCCCTGCGCTGGCTGGGTTACAACGCCATTATCCAGAGCTTTGTTCACGAGGATCGGATATTGGCCAACCTCCATGTACCGCGCTGGCGTCGCCGGATGGCCGAGGGTCTGGCGGGTTGCATGGAACGATTGATGAAGTCCAAGGAGCCGTTCCCATGAAGATCGATCATTTTCGCGACACCCCACACTTGCCTCTCGGGGAATCGAGCGCTGTCGGCGTACCGCTGGGTGAGCCGGTTTCACAGGTTGCCACGACAAGCGTTGAACGCGATGACGGCGTCGAAGCCGGCGTGTGGGAATGCACCCCCGGCCGCTGGCGGCGCCAGATCGTGCAACAGGAGTTCTGCCATTTCATCCAGGGGCGCTGCACCTTCACCCCGGATGGCGGTGAGGTCCTTCATATCCAGGCCGGCGACGCATTGATGTTGCCTGCGAACACCACGGGAGTCTGGGATATACAAGAAACCGTTCGCAAAAGCTACGTGCTGATTTTCTGAACTGCCTTCACCCAGAACGTAAAGAACAAAGGTTGAGGTCTCGTATGTTGAAGTCGATCGTTCCGCTACTGTTGATCGCGTCCACCGCTCAGGCGGCAGACACCGTCAGGATCTACAACTGGAGCAGTTACATTGCCCCAGATACCCTGCAAAACTTTACCAGCCATACCGGGCACCCGACTCAGTATGACGTGTACGACAGCAACGAGGTCCTCGACGCCAAACTGATGGCCGGCCGTTCCGGGTATGACGTGGTGTTTCCCTCCAACCACTTCATGGCCCGGCAGATCAAGGCCGGTGCGCTGAAACCGCTGGACCGTAGCAAGCTGCCGAACTGGCAGAACCTCAACCCGACGCTGATGAAAGTTCTGGAGGCCAACGATCCGGGCAACCGATACGGTTTCCCGTACCTGTGGGGCAGCACCGGCATCGGCTACAACGTCGCCAAGGTCAAGGCAGTCCTGGGCGATGTACCGATAGACTCATGGGACATCATCTTCAAGCCGGAGAACATGAAAAAACTCGCCCGATGCGGCGTAGCCATGCTCGACAACGGCCCCGAGATCCTTCCCATCGCCTTGAACTACCTGGGGCTTGGGCATCACAGCAAGGACAAGGCCGACTACGAGAAGGCCCAGGCGCTGCTGCTCAAAGTGCGGCCCTATGTGAATTACTTCCACAACTCCAAGTACACCAGCGATCTTGCAACGGGAGACGTGTGTCTGGTCGTCGGGTTCTCTGGCGACGTGATGCAGGCGGCCGCCAGAGCCAATGAGGCCGGCAATGGCCAACAGATTGCCTACGCCATCCCCAAGGAAGGCTCACCCATGTGGTTCGACATGGTCGCCATGCCCGCCGATGCTCCGAATGAAGCTGCCGGTTACGCGTTTCTGAATTACCTGCTGGACCCCAACGTCATGGCTGACATCAGCAACCACGTGCACTATGCCAACGGCAATGCTGCCGCTGAAGGCATGGTCGACAAGGCCATTCTCAACGACCCGATGGTGTACCCGCCTGAAAGCGTGATGAAGAAACTCTTCGTTCTGGAAGCGATGCCGTTAGAGACCGACCGACTGCGCACGCGTGTCTGGAGTCGGGTTAAAAACGGGCAATAAAGTCAATCGCCGATGATGCGGGCAGCCCGGATCATCGGCGGCAGGTCCGCGGTGCGAAAGCATGCCTCACACGGGCACCATGACCGCTTGATGTGCTCTAGAAACAAGTCCAGAATCAAGTCTTTTCCTGCTCCGGCTAGAAAAGAAACCCCTTAAATTTCAACGAGTCGGACACCAGATACGAGTCTCGTTTCCCGCTCCAAGATTCACAGAAAAGCCACTCAGATGAGTGGCTTTTTTGTGCCTGGGATTTATGCCTTTGGTGTTTGTGGTCAATCGTTGGGCAGATGCAACGGCACCTCCATGGCGTCATGGAGGAGTCGGACGATCTCAATCACGTCGCCGTCTCCCACACGATAGAACACGATATGTCGCGGACTTTTGACCACTCCATGAAGTTGTTTGGCCTGCTGGCGTGAATAGACGAGGTGATAGCTGCGAAGGCCCGGTGCAAGCTTATCGCGGTCGTGGCTGCCAACGCGATAAGGCGTGTTGGCAATCGCTTGCAGCGCCGCGAGGATCAGTGCCTGGTAGCGCTGGCGTGCTTGATCGCCGAACTGCGTCTGGGAGAGCCTGAGGATGTCGACAATATCGGCGCGCGCCGCGTTGGAAATCCGATACTGCGGCATGCTCAGTGTTTCTCGCTCGCGGGGAGGGTTGCCTCCAGACTCAAGCCCTCGAGGTAGTGCTCCAAATCCCCTTCGTTCAACCGCGTAAAGCGCCCGCATTCAAGGTCCATGATGCCGATCGAGGTCGCCTGACGCAGGGCTTCAATTTTGGCGGTGTCTTCGGCGACGCGCTGCTCCAATAGACGCAAACCTTCTCGCATCACTTCGCTGGCATTCTGATAACGGCCGGACTGCACCAGGTCATGGATAACCTGTTCCTGGTGAGGGGTGAGCACAACGTTTCGCGTCGCCATAATTAGCTCCAGCTTTGGGCAGACAGGTTTTTGATTATTGGCATATTATGCCATTTTGCCCACGAACACATCGTTTGAGTTTGGATCTCTATCCGGTGATTTTCGTTAATTACAGTCAATCCTCGTAGCCAAGCGATTTTAGGTGGTTCATTGATGATCGAAAGACTTTTTTCCCTGGTTCAGATCCGCCCAGAAGCGTGCGTGCCGGGGCAATCTTCGGTCAACCGGGTTACCTGGATGCCGGCATTGGGATGGGCCGCGAGGCCACGCTATACCTGCTCGAACGTGGCGTGCGAGTGGTCGGCACTGATGCCTGGAGTTGGGATGCTCCCTTCAAGTCAACCCGCGAGCGCTTTCTTGCCAGCGGCGATGCCTCGATCATTTGGGAGGGACACAAGGCCGGTCGTGACATTGGTTATGGTCAGATGGAAAAGCTGGCGAATCTGGAGAGTCTGCCGGACCACGGATTCGAGGTGTCCTGCTTTCCGTATAAGATCAAGCATGCCTCGGCAGGTTTCGTTCGCGCCGTGGCGATCATCTACAGGTAGAGTTGTTGCGATGTCGGTCAAGTCTGGATTCGCACGTTACTCCATGGCGCGGCTCATGATCATCAACTCTTGGCCGTTCCATTCGAAAGACACCCGGAAAGCGGCCACGATGCTGTTATCGGGGCTGGCATGGGGGGGCTTTGGGCCTGACAAGCTACTCGTATAGGTTCGTCGTCGTAACGAACGTCGTCTATTACTTCTGAAGGGAAAGCCCATTGGTCGTCTGGTCGGGCGATGGATGGTCACGTTGTCCCCTAAGCATTAGAAATGCCGTAACGCACTTGCCAATGCCCTGACGTTAACGTAAAGATGGCAACAAGGCGCTGAACTCAGAAGGGCGCAGGGCGGACCGATCCGGAGCGCTTGCTGATGCTGATAAAGACAACTCATCCCAAACTTCATCGCGAAGCCCGCCTGGCCCGGGAAAAACTGCATCTCGAGGGCACCGTTCCCGATGGTGTGTTGCGTGCGGAAATCGATGCGTCGTGGCGGCGCAGTCTCAGCCATGGCGTGCATTTCAATGCCAAGCAAGAACTGGCGCTGGAATCGAACGCGAGCCTTGAAGTGCTGTTGGAAAGCAATCGATTGTTGATCGATGCGGCGACGCCGGCCATCGATTATCTGGCCGAACGCCAGGGCAAGGAAGGGCTCATCATCCTCGCCAATTCCGACGCTACCATCCTTGCCGCCGAAGGGCGCACCGATGGTTTCAAAGGGAGCGGGCTGCAAGACATCACGCTGGGCGCTTGCTGGAGCGAAGCGGCGCGCGGCACCAACGCGCTGGGTACCGCGCTGGTGGAAGCCCGGCCAACGATGATTGATTGCGGCGAACATTACCTCGACCGTCTGACCAATTTCTCCTGCACCTCGGTGCCGATTTATTGCCCGCAGGGCGACATCCTTGGGGTCCTTGACCTGACCCGCGAAGGCCCGCTCGGCCGCGTTCACGACAGCACCGCGTTGCTGACCATGGCCGTCAGCCAGATCGAAAGCCGCGTGTTCAACGCTTGTTACCCGGACCAGATCGTCCTCGCCTTCCACAGCCGTCGGCAATATCTTGAATCCCCTTGGCAGGGCTTGCTCGCGGTGAGTCTCGGCGGAAAGATCCTTGCGGTCAGCGCCCAGGCGTGCCAGTTGCTCCATGCCGAGCGTTCGGTGCTGGTTGGCCGACGCTGTGAAGAGTTCCTGGGTGTCGATGGCCTGCAGCTGTTATCGCGTTTGCATCAGAGCGGCATCGGCAGTCTGCAAACCGCCAAGGGTGAATTTTTCTACAAAACCCTGCGCGCGCCGCAGCGCTTGATCAATGTCAGCACGCCATCGCGCACCCCGACTAAAACCGCTAAACCGCAACCCGATCTTGAATCCCTGGCTGGCAACAATGCTCGTTACGCCCGGGCGCTGCGCATGGCCCGCCAAGGCCTGGCCAATGAATTGCCAGTGTTGCTGCTGGGCGAAACGGGCACCGGCAAGGAAGTCATTGCCCGAGCGTTGCATATGGCTGGAACGCGCTGCGACAAACCTTTTGTCGCGGTGAACTGCGCAGCCATCCCCGAAGGCCTGATCGAGTCGGAGCTGTTTGGCTATCGCGAAGGCGCTTTTACCGGTTCGCGTCGGGGCGGCATGGTAGGGCGCTTGCAACAGGCCCACGGCGGTACGTTGTTTCTCGATGAAATCGGCGACATGCCGCTGGCTTTGCAGGCCCGTTTACTCAGGGTATTGCAGGACCGCAAGGTCGCGCCGCTGGGTGCTGGAGAAGAGCAAGAGATCGACATTGCCCTGATCTGCGCCACGCACCGCGACCTCAAGCGTCTGGTGGAAGACAAACATTTTCGCGAGGATCTGTTCTATCGGGTCAACGGCATCAGCGTGATGCTCCCGGCCCTGCGCGAGCGCGACGACTTCAATGGTCTGGTCGATCGTTTGCTGGCCAAGCTCGACGCGCCGACGGTGGTCCTGCATGACGATTTGACCCGCCTGCTAGGCGGTTATCATTGGCCGGGCAATATCCGCCAACTGGAAATGGTCCTGCGCACCGCGCTGGCCATGCGTGAGCCGGGGGACACCCTACTCACCCTCGACCATCTGCCCGACAGTATGCTCGACGAACTGAGCGCCGGCGAACGCCCTCAGAGCGGCAGTATTCGTGAACATGAGCTGGAACTGATTCGCCAGTCCCTGGACATGCATCAAGGTAACGTCTCGGCCGCCGCCGATGCCCTGGGTATCAGCCGCGCGACCCTGTATCGCAAGCTCAAACTGTTGCGTTCGTGATGTTGCGGTTGATCGTTCGGCTGATCGACAGCCAGAACCCCGCGGCCCTGCAAGCGGCGCTGCGCTGGCTCTACAGCTTCGTGCGCCCGCACCGGTTGGCGATTGCCGGGTTGCTTGGGCTGTCGGTCTGCGCCTCGTCGCTGGTATTGGTGCAACCATGGCTAACCAAGCTGCTGATCGACGACGGCCTGTTGGCGCACAATTTTGCGATGCTGGTGCTGATCGCCGGGTTGATGATTGTCGCCGGGTTGTTGGGGACGGCGCTGTCGGGCATCAATCGTTACCTGCACACGCGATTATCCGGACGGATTCTGTTTGCCCTGCGCGATGACCTTTATCGGCATCTGCAGACGCTCTCGCCGGGTTTCTACGGCCAGCGGCGTATCGGTGATCTGATGTCGCGTCTGGATGGCGATGTCGCGGAGATCCAGCGCTTTGCCGTGGACTCGCTGTTCTCGGCGGTGTCGAGCGTGATTGGCCTGGTGGTTGCCGTGGCGATGTTGGTGACCCTGTCGTGGCAGCTGTCGCTGCTGGCCTTGGTGCTGATTCCACTCGACGTGCTTTGGCTACGCTGGATGCGGCGCAAGGTCGAGCGCGATGTGCGGCAGTTGCGCGAGCGTTCCGCGGACATGTCCTCGTTCATGGTCGAGACCTTGCCGGTGATGAAATTCATTCAGTCCGCCGGTCAGCAACAGCGCGAGGCGCGGCGGCTGGAGACGTTGGGCCAAGGGTATATGAGTCAGCTCCTGCGCCTGCAAGTCACTGAGTTTTTCACCCAAGCGGTGCCCGGCACGCTGACATCGTTGTCGCGGGCCTGTGCGTTTTTGATTGGCGGATACTGGGTAGTGCAAGGGACTTGGCAGTTGGGCGCGCTGATCGCGTTTTCCACCTATCTGGGCATGGCTGTCGGCCCGGTCCAGAGCCTGCTTGGGCTCTACGTCGCGATTCAGCGGATGACCGTGAGCCTTGGGCGGGTCATGGAACTGCGCGGTGAAGAGCCGACTGTACTCACCCCTGTTGCGCCGCAGCCGATGCCGGATTCTGGCGAACTGCGTTTCGACAACGTGCACTTCAGCCACCCCGGTCGCCCGACCACCTTGCGTGGTATTCAAGCGCGAATTCCCTATGGTTTGAAAGTCGCCCTGAGCGGCGGCTCTGGTGTCGGTAAGTCGACCCTGATCGATCTGCTGCAGCGGCACCACGATCCGCAGTCCGGTCGGGTCTTGCTGGGGGAGGTCGATCTGCGGGAACTGGACCTGTTCCAGTTGCGTCGGCGGATCGCCGTGGTCAGTCAGGACATCGTGCTGTTTCGCGGCAGCCTCGCCGACAACCTGGCCTACGCGGTGCCGGACGCCAGTCGCGAAGCGATTGCCGAAGTGGCGCGGCTGGCGCAGCTCGACAGCCTGATCGAGTCACTGCCCGAAGGCCTCGACAGCCCTTTGGGCGAGCGTGGCCAGCAGTTATCCGGCGGACAGAAACAGCGCATCGCCATCGCCCGGGCGCTGTTGCAGGATCCGTTGATCCTGGTGCTGGACGAAGCGACTTCGGCGGTCGACGAAGCCACCGAGCGCGAAGTGATCGCGTCCATCGATCGGTTGTTCGCCGGGCGTACGCGGATCCTGATCAGCCATCGCCCCTCGACCCTGGCCGATGCCAATTTGTGCTTTGAACTGTTGGATGGCGTGCTTACGTCAAGAACGGTGCAGCATGAGGCCTGAGCTGCGGATTGGGGTGGTGGACAGTGGTCATTGCGCAGCGCAACGAGTGCGGGTGATTGCCGGTCGACGGTTCTCGCTGCGGGAGGATGGCCTGGCCGAAAGCGATTTGCGCGACGATCCGCTAGGTCATGGCAGTGCGGTGATCGAGGCCATCAGCCGGCGTGCACCGGCGGCGGTTTTTTGCGTCGCCCAGGTGTTCGACCAGCGTGGCGTCACCAGCGCCTTGCAGATCGCTACCGCCATCGGTTGGCTGGTGGCGCAGGACGTGCGGTTGATCAATCTGAGCCTCGGTTTGCGGCAGGATCGAAGCTTGTTGCGTGAAGCCTGCGCAGCAGCGGTGGCGCAGGGCATTCTATTGTGTGCGTCCAGCCCGGCTCAGGGCTTAGGGGTGTTCCCGGCGGATTATCCGCAGGTGCTGCGGGTCACCGGCGACGCTCGTTGCACCGAGCAGCAATGGTCGTGGCTCGACAGCGCCCAGGCAGATTTTGCCGGGTGTGTTTACGGTACCTACCCGGGGCAGTCGGGTGCGAGCCTCGGTTGTGCGGCATTGAGCGGGCATATTGTGGGTTTTCTCGTTGAAAATCCCGAGGCGAGCAACGAACAGATTGTCGAGTGGCTGCAAAAAAACGCCCATTATCACGGCCCTGAACGGCGCGTCGGCCCATGAAGCCGATTGTGATTCTTGGCGCGGGGCCTGCGGGGGCGGCGGTGGGCCTGGGGTTGCGGCGGCTTGGATACCCCGTCACGCTGGTCAGTGAGTGGCGGCGCTTTGCGGCGCTCGAAGGGGTGTCCATGCGGGTGCTGGAGGCACTGCGCGGTGCGGGGCTGCATCAAGCATTGACGGATGCGGCGCAGCCTTCCCAGCGACAGGTGTCCTGGAACGGTCAGCAGCATGCTCAGAACATCGAATTTTTGCTGGATCGCCCGAGCTTCGATCGCGGCTTGCGCGAGGACTTGCGCCTGGCCGGCGTTGAATTGATCGAGGGCCGAGTGCTGACGGTGCAGTCGCATGCTTCGGGGCATCGAATCGAACTGCAAGGGCGTGACGCGCTGCTCGCGGATTTCCTGGTGGAGGCCCGCGGACGCCAGGCACCGGCCCTTGGCAAAGGCCTGCGGGGACCAGAGACAGTCAGTCTGCTCAATCGCTGGCAAGGTACGCCGGGTATCACCGCCAGCGCTGTGGAAAGCCTTGTGGACGGCTGGGCCTGGATGGCGCGTCGGGCCGACGGCCAGTGCTATTGGCAATGGACAGTGGACGTGGCCAGTGCCGAGTTGCCGGGCAAGGCGCTGTTGCTCGATTACTGCCGCCAGCGGTTCCAGCAGTCGACATTGACCCAGGCGTTTTTCGGGGATGAACCGCAAACCGATCTGCACCTGCATGCCCGAAGCAGCACGGCGATTTTGTGTCCGCAGGTCTGTGGCGACCATTGGATTCGTGTGGGCGACGCCGCCATGGCGGTGGATCCGCTGTCGGGGAATGGCATCTTTCAGTCATTGTCTTCGGCGTTGCAGGCGCCAACGGTGATCAACACGCTGTTGCGCAAACCTGAACGGAGGTTGCTGGCACAGCGTTTTCATCAGCAGCGGGTAGAGCAGTTGTTTTTACGCTTCGCGCGCATTGGCCGGGACTTCTATGCCGATGAGCAGCGCTGGCCGGACCAGCCGTTCTGGCAGGCGCGAAGGCAATGGCCGGATGCTGAGGTCGCCCACGCCGCGGCGGATTTTTCCGCTTTGAAGATTGAGTCTGCGCCGGTGCTCAGGGATGGATTCGTGGATGAGGCCGAAGTGGTGATCACGGCGGATCAGCCGCTGGGGATCTGGCATGTGCAAGGAGTGGAATTGGCACCGTTGGTGCGGCGGTTGCGCAGCGAGCCGGTCGAGCGGGTGTTGACGGGGTTGTCAGTGGAGCAGGGAAGGATGGTTCGGAGCTGGTTGCTGGGGCAGGGGTTCAAGCCCTGATATTTGGGGTGCCTGGGTTGGCCTATCGTGAGCAAGCTCGCTCTCACAGTTGCGTCGAAAACAATTCCAATGTGGGAGCGAGCTTGCTCGCGATAGCGGTCTAAAGAACGCCGCCAATCACAACTTGATCAACACCGACTTCAACTCGGTGTAATGCTCGATCGCCGCATACCCCATCTCACGCCCGACCCCCGACATCTTGTAGCCCCCAAACGGCAACGCCGGGTCCAGGGCGCTGTGGCAGTTGACCCACACCGAACCTGACTTGATGCGCGGAATCATCCGGTGCACCGCCGCCAGATCATTCGACCAGATGCTCGCCCCAAGGCCATAAGGGCTGTCATTGGCCATGCGCAACGCATCGGCCTCGTCGTCGAACGGAATCGCCACCAGCACCGGGCCGAAAATTTCCTCTTGTACCAGCGAATGCCGTTGATCGACGTCGACAATCACCGTGGGTTTGACGAAGAACCCCGGCCCGAATGATTCACCGCCGCAGGCGATGGTCGCGCCGCTTTCCCGACCTTTTTCGATGTAGCCATAAACCCGCTCCTGTTGACGGGCGGAAATCAGCGGGCCCATTTCGACACTGGGGTCCAGGCCATTACCGAGCTTCATTGCATTGGCGATGTCGGCGATATCCGCCACCACATTGTCGAAATGCTTGCGCTGCACATACAGCCGGGAGCCGGCGCAGCAAACCTGGCCCTGATTGAAGAAGATCGCACTGGCGGCACCCGCGGCAGCGGTCTTCAGGTCGGCATCGGCCATGACGATGGTCGGTGATTTGCCGCCCAATTCCAGGGTGACACGGGTCATGGATTCCATGGCGATCTTGCCGATCTGCTTGCCTACGGCGGTGGAGCCGGTGAACGTCAGCTTGTCCACCAATGGATTGTGAGTCAGGGCGGAGCCCGCCGTGATACCAGTGCCGGTGACCACGTTGAACACACCCTCGGGATAACCGGCTTCCAGCACCAGCTCAGCGAGTTTCAGCGCGGTCAGCGGCGTTTCGTCGGCGGGTTTGAGCACGACGGTGCAACCGGTGGCCAGGGCCGGACCGAGTTTCCAGCAAGCCAGCAGCAGCGGAAAGTTCCAGGCGACGATGGCCCCGACCACGCCCACCGCTTCGCGGCGAATGAAACTGTGGAATTGATCGTTGGGCATCAGCGGCAGCGACACGTCAACGCTGGAGCCTTCGATCTTGGTTGCCCAACCGGCCATGTAGCGCAGGAAGTCGATGGACAGTTGCACGTCCATCACTTGAGCCACCGCCGCGCTCTTGCCGTTGTTCAGGCATTCGAGTTGCGCCAGCAGTTCTGCGTCGCGCTGCATCAGGTCGGCGAGTTTCCACAACAGGTTCTGCCGCTCCCTAGGGCGGGTGCGCGTCCAGGCGGAGTCGTCGAAAGCCTGGCGGGCGGCGAGTACTGCGCGGTCGACATCGTCGGGGGTGGACCTTGGCACCAAGCACAGCACTTCGCCGGTGGCCGGATTGTGCAGGGGCATGGTCTGGCCGTCGGCGGCCTCGACCCAGTCGCCGCCGATGAGCATGCGTGGGGCGCGTTGGACGAAGGCCGAGGTGGCGGGGAGCAGATAAGGCAGCGGCATGATGAGACCTCTTGTTGTGCTGAGAAACGTGGACTTCTCCAAGTTGGCAATGGCTGTGCCAAGTACCAGGAACGGGTGGATGGGCCTTTGTTGACGGGGGTTCTAGCGATGAAACGGGACGGTTGGCACCCAGGTTTTGTCGCAAATCGCGACAACGCATGAGACGACGAGCGGATCCCGTTGTACGCCAACGTCATCGCTGGACAAGAAGTGTTTCAGCCGAGGACATCTATGCTTGTCTCAGAGTGCAACAGCTGTCGCGATATTAGACGCAGGCGGTCTTGTTCTGACGCGTTGCAAAGCCAAAATAACAATGTAACTAATTGATTAATAAGATAGTCGTTAAGCTGGCACGCTCCGTGTATTGCTCATCACAGACGTTTCTCTTGCCTCCGTCAGCGGGCTGTCGCCGACGGCAGAAACCATAAAAACGATAAGCCACAAAAATAAGAAAGCACCGTGCGAGGTTCGACGTTGATGAAGAGAAAACTCCGATCAGGCCTGAGCGTCAGTCTGCTGGCCGTGGCGGCCTGTGTGGCGCTGCATTCGCCTTACAGCCTGGCAGCTCGCGAGGCCCAGACCATCCTCAAGGAAACCTGTCAGGGCTGCCACACCCCCGAAGCCGATAACGCCCTGAGCCGTATCAGCCACCAGCGCAAGACGCCGGAAGGCTGGCTGATGAGCATTGCCCGGATGCAGGTCATGCACGGGTTGCAGATCAGCGATGACGATCGTCGAATCCTGGTCAAATACCTGGCCGACACCCAGGGCCTGGCGCCGAGCGAGACGGACGGTGTGCGTTATGCGCTGGAACGACGGCTCAATACCGTCGAGAAATTCGACGACCAGACCAGCCAGATGTGCGGCCGTTGCCACTCCGGTGCGCGGGTTGCGCTGCAGCGCCGACCAGCCCAGGAATGGGAGCGCCTGGTGAACTTCCACCTCGGCCAGTGGCCGTCCCTCGAGTACCAGGCCCTGTCCCGCGACCGCGACTGGTTCGATCTGGCCCGCAAAGAGATGGTGCCGCTGCTGGCCAAGCGTTATCCGCTGGACAACTCGGCCTGGAAAGCATGGCAGGGCAGCGCGCCGAAAGCCGAGGCGCTGGTCGGCGACTGGAGCTTCAGCGGGCACCTGCCGGGTAAAGGCGAACTGGCTGGCGTCATGAGCGTGACTGCCGACGGCAGCGACACGTTCAAGGTCAGCGTCAAAGGTCAGTACGCCGATGGCACCCTGTTCAACGGCGATGGCAGTGCGATTGTCTACACCGGCTACGAATGGCGCGGCAACGTGTCCATCGATGGCGTGACCATGCGCCAGGTATTCGCCGCCCAGGGCAACGCCATGCAGGGTCGGATGTTCGAGGCCGAGCACGACGAGCGAGGGCTGGACTTCGTCGCCGCCAAGCAGGGTTCCAATCGTTTGCTGGCGGTGCAGCCGGGTTATCTGAAGGCGGGCAGAGAAACCGAAGTCACCCTGGTCGGCAGCGGTCTCACTGGCAAACCTGACTTTGGCAAAGGCGTGGAAGTGGTCCAAGTGCTGGAGCAAACGCCCGAGCGCATAAGGGTCAAACTCAAGGCGGCTGCCAATGCGCAACCGGGCCTGCGCAACGTCACGGTCGGCACGCTGAAAGGCCCGACGCTGTCGGTCTACAGCAGGATCGCTGAAGTCAAAGTCGTGCCCGAATTCTCGGTGGCGCGGATCGGCGAGGGCGGTGGCTCGACGCCGAAAGTCCAGGGCCGTTTCGATGCTGAAGCCTGGGGCAAGGGCGCTGACGGCAAGCCCTATCGCATCGGCGTGTTCCCTGCGCAATGGTCGGTCGAGGCTTTTGATGACCGCGCCAAAGAGGATGAAGACGTCAAGTTTGCCGGCACCATGCAGGCCGATACCGGCGTGTTTACCCCAGGCGATGCCGGGCCGAACCCGCAACGCAAGATGTCCACCAACAATGCCGGCAATCTCAAGGTGATCGCCGCCGTCGACGACGCAGGGAGGTCCCTGACCGGCGAAGGCCACATGATCGTCACCGTGCAACGCTGGAACAATCCACCCATTCCATAAGTTGGCTGTTTTTTAGCGGTTCCAGACACTTTTCGGGATGACCGCAGACCTCGTGAATCGGGGCTTGCACAGGAGGTTTGCAATGGGCGCTATTTTGAATCTGGTCGAACGCAATTTGCACGAAGTGCATGTCGACGCCGACCGCATGCTGTTCCACATCCCTAGCAGCTCGCTGTTCGCCAGCGATGAGCTGACGGGCACCATCATCGACACCTTGCGCGGTCCCGGCTGTTCATCGGACGACCTGATCCAACGCTTGGCCGCACGCTTCAACGGAGAAGAAATCACCGAAACCCTGCGTGAGCTGATCTCCCTGGAACTGGTCAGCGACGGCTCACCACTGACCCCGGACATCGGTACCAAACGCGTCGAGCGCACCGCGATCAATACCGTGGTGCTCAACGTCAACACGGGCTGCAATCTGAGCTGTACCTACTGCTACAAAGAGGACCTCGACAAGCCCTCGGCCGGCAAGAAGATGGACGTTGAAACAGCGGTCGCTTCGGTAGAAATGCTGCTGCGCGAATCCCCGGATGAAGAGCGTTTCACGGTGGTGTTCTTCGGGGGAGAGCCGCTGAGCAATCGCAAGCTGATCGAGTACATGGTCGATTATTGTGAAAAGCGTTTTGCCGAAGCGGGCAAGTTCGTCGAATTCGTCATGACCACCAACGCCACGCTGCTCACCGAAGACACCGTGGACTACCTCAACGCCCACCGCTTCGGGCTCTCGGTCAGTATCGACGGGCCGAAAACCGTGCACGACCGCAACCGGATCACCGTGGGCGGGCAGGGCACGTATGACGTGGTGCGGCGCAAGGCCCAGATGCTGCTGTCGCGCTACAACAGCCGCCCGGTCGGCGCGCGGGTAACCCTGACCACTGGCGTCACCGACGTCGAAACGATCTGGGATCACTTGTTCAACGAACTGGGCTTCGCGGAGGTCGGTTTTGCTCCGGTGACGTCCGGCGATATCAGTAGCTTCAACCTGTCCAGCGACGAGCTGATCGAAGTGTTCGCCAACATGAAGAAGCTCGGTCGGCGTTATCTGGAAGCGGCGCTGGAACACCGCAACATCGGTTTTTCCAACCTGCACCAGTTGATCACCGATATCCATGAAGGCCACAAAAAGGCTTTGCCTTGCGGGGCGGGCCTGAAGATGCTGGCGGTGGATCACAAGGGCGAATTGAACCTGTGCCACCGCTTTACCGGTTCGAGCCTGCCGACGTTCGGCAACGTTCACAGCGGGGTGAAACAGGTCGAGTTGAACGATTTCCTGTCCCAGCGCCTGGACCGTACCAACACCGGTTGCGAAGACTGCCAGATCCGCAATCTCTGCTCTGGCGGCTGCTACCACGAGAGCTACGCCCGATACGGCGACCCGACCCATCCGACTTATCACTACTGCGAACTGATGCGTGACTGGGTCGACTTCGGCATCGAGGTCTACACCCGGATCATGGCTCACAACCCTGCGTTTATCAGCAGCTACATCACTCCGCGCAAGGCTCACTGATATGAAACATCTCAAGGCAATCAACAACAAAGCCCAGAAGCTCGATCAGGCCGCGGCCGAAAACCGTATCGAAGAAGTGGTGGCGATGAGCTCCGTCGCCGGCTGTGCCTCGACCACTGATCCAGGTTGGGAAATCGACGCGTTTGGCGGCGTGTCGTCGCTGTGCCAGCCAATGGAAGCCGACCTGTATGGCTGCTCCGACCCATGCTGGTGGCCGGCCCAGGTGCCGGACATGATGAGCACCTACCCGGACTGGAACAAGGATGCCCAGGCGTCCAACGACAACTGGCGCAACCTCGGCACTGTCTTTCCGAAAGACAAGTGACCGGACATGAAGAAGGAATCCAGCATGCAATGCATCAAAGCCTGCGGCTTGGCCGCGTTCGGTGTCCTGGGCGTTATATCGCTCAGTGTTTTGGCCGATGAAAACACCGCGCTCCAAAGCGGTCACGAATACATGGTGACCACCAATTATCCGAACAACCTGCACGTGATCGACCTGGCCACCGACAGCTTGTTCAAGACCTGCAAAATGCCCGACGCCTTCGGTCCTGGCACCGTGCAGCTGTCGCCGGATCGCAAGACCGCCTACGTGCTGAACAACCACTACGCGGATGTCTACGGCGTTGAGCTGGACAGCTGCAAGCAGGTCTTCCACGCCAGCATTACCCAGAAACCGGGTGAGAAAGCGAAGTCGATGTTCGCCTTTACCCTCAGCCATGACGGCAAGGAACTGTTCACCATCGCCAATCCGACGTTGATGCTCAACGATCGTTACGAGGTGCAGCAACCTCGGCTTGATGTGTACGCCACCGATGCCGGCATGGACGCCAAACCCATTCGTAGTTTCCCGGCGCCCCGGCAGCTGACCATCATGCAAAGCGGCGACGATGGCACGTTGTATGTGGCGGGAGCGGATGTCTACAAGGTCAACGTGAACACTGGCAAGTTCGACGTGCTGATTCCCAGTCGCCATTGGAAACGTGCCAATTACAGCGCACCGGATGTGCTCTACGTGTGGAACCAGCAGACCTACCGTCATGATTTTTCGCTGCTCTACACCGCAGCGAAATTCAAGGACAAGAAGCAGGACCCGGCGACCGCCGAGTACCTCTATGGGCTGTTCAGCATCGACCTGAAAACCGGCAAGACCGAAACCACCGACTTCGGCCCCCTGACGGAAATCTACTTCAGTGGCATGCGTTCGCCCAGAGACCCGAACCTGATGTTCGGCGTGCTCAACCGGCTGGCCAAGTACGACATCAAGCAGAAAAAACTGCTTCAGGCCGCTACGCTGGATCATTCCTACTACTGCATTTCGTTCAACAAGGCCGGCAGCAAGATTTATCTGGCGGGTACCTTCAACGACGTAGCGGTGTTCGATGCCGACAGTTTGAAGCAGATCGGCAACATCAAATTGCCCGGCGGTGACATGGCGATTACCACGGCGCAAATATTCACGCGTTAAAAACAAAGAGGACAAGTCATTCAACAAGGGCACCTGCGGGGTAAACCCCCCGGCCCACACCTGGATCGTACAGAGAGAATCGATATGAGTGTTCCCAGTTACACCAGTGGACCGCAAACCACACCCTTGCTGGCGATGACCATCGGCGCAGCGTTCGATCGAGCGGTGGAACGGTTCACCGATGGCGAAGCGTTGGTCGTACGGCATCAAGGGCTGCGCTATACCTGGGCACAGTTGGCCGCGGAGGTGGATCGTTGCGCCCGAGGGTTGCTCGCGCTGGGCCTCAAGGCCGGTGAACGGATAGGCATCTGGTCGCCGAACTGCGCGCAATGGTGCATCACCCAGTTCGCAACCGCCAAGGTGGGGGCGGTGCTGGTGAACATCAACCCGGCCTACCGTCTGACCGAGCTTGAGTACACGCTCAAGCAATCGGGGTGTCGCTGGCTGATTTGTGCCGACTCGTTCAAGACTTCCAACTACCACGCGATGCTTCACGATCTGCTGCCCGAACTCCACCGCTGCGCTATCGGCGTACTGGAAAGCGGCCGGTTGCCTGAATTGCGGGGCGTGATCAGCCTCGGCGACACGCCGGCTGACGGCATGTTGTCATGGGAGGGCCTGTTGGACCTGGCGGAACAAGTGCCTGCGGAACAACTACGGCAATGCGGTGAGCAACTGCAGTTCGACGACCCCGTCAACATCCAGTACACCTCGGGTACCACTGGATTTCCCAAAGGTGCCACCCTCAGTCACTACAATATCCTGAATAACGGTTTCATGGTCGGTGAAAGCCTGAAGCTCAGCGAGCACGACAGGTTAGTGATACCGGTGCCGCTGTATCACTGCTTCGGCATGGTCATGGGCAATCTGGGGTGTGTCACCCACGGAACGACAATGATCTACCCCAGCGCAGCCTTCGATCCGCTGGAGACCCTGCGGGCCGCCGCACAGGAGAAAGCGACCGGCATGTATGGCGTGCCGACGATGTTCATTGCCATGCTCGACCACCCGGAGCGCCAATTATTGGACTTGAGCCGTCTGCGAACGGGCATCATGGCCGGCTCCACCTGCCCGATCGAAGTCATGAAGCGAGTGATCGACGACCTGCACCTCAAGGAGATGCAGATCGCCTACGGCATGACCGAAACCAGCCCGGTCTCCACCCAGACCGGCCCGGACGACGATATCGAGCACCGGGTCACCCGTGTCGGCCGCACTCAGCCGCATCTGGAAAGCAAGATCGTCGATGAGCAAAACCGGATCGTTGCTCGCGGTCAGATCGGCGAACTGTGTACCCGAGGCTACAGCGTAATGCTCGGCTACTGGAACAACCCGCAAGCGACCGCGGAGGCCATCGACGACGCAGGCTGGATGCACACCGGTGACCTGGCAATCATGGATGAGGAGGGTTACCTGAGGATCATCGGGCGCAATAAGGACATGATTATTCGGGGCGGCGAGAATGTTTATCCGCGCGAAATCGAAGAGTTCTTCTTTACTCATCCTTCGGTAGCAGATGTGCAGGTCATCGGTGTGCCGGACAAAGCCTACGGAGAAGAGATTGTAGCTTGGGTCAGGTTGCATGAGGGGCACCAGGTCAGCGCCGACGAGTTGCGCGAGTATTGCAAAGGTCGGATCGCTCACTTCAAGACGCCGCGCCATTTCAAGTTCGTTAACGATTTTCCGATGACCGTCAGCGGCAAGGTGCAGAAATTCCGCATGCGTGAAATCAGCGTAGAGGAATTGGGATCACCGAAAAGCGACTTTTTATAGTCATTGGCAATTCGCCGCATGCAGCTTTAATCGCCAGGATCCGGTTGTGAGCGGCCATCGAGTCGGCTGCCAATGCGGACTTTGCCGCCCGATGGGCTATAGATCGAACAAAGTCGCATAGATTCGAGGCCACCCTCTTAGCCCTTGATGCACGTCAAAAACAAGTCCAGAATCAAGCCTTTCCTGCCCCGGCAAGAAAAGAAACCCCCTTAAATTTCAACGAGTCGGATGCCAGATACAAGTCTCGTTTCCCGCTCCAAGATTCAGAAAAAAGCCACTCAGATGAGTGGCTTTTTTTTGTGCCTGAATTTTATATGCAGAGGCGCGAATTCGTTGGCCCCTCAAATGGTTCTGGCCGGTGGACGCACCTGATCAGGCTGGGTTTCCGATACAGCTAACACCTTCGGTAACGCGTGGGGGGCAACGCCCTGTGCGCTGTTCCGACGGCTACACACCTGAAGTGGTTTTGAAAACCCCACTGAGAATAAAGGCATAACGTTCCGGCCGAATGTAAAACGTCGTGCGGTCGCAACAGCGGCCATCGGCGAAATAGGATGTGCGCTCCATGACCAGTAGCGCCGCGCCGCGTTTGACGTGCAGCGCATTGGCCAGGCTTTTGTCAGCCTCCTGGGCGCGGATCGCCAAGTCAGCGCGGATAACCGCCAGGCCGGTGATTGATTCGAGGATGGAATAGATCGGCTGATGTTCGACTTCACTCCAGGCCACGTTGGCCAACTCCGCCGGTAAGTGACTGCGTCCCAGGGCAATGGGTTCGTCATCGACGAAGTGCAGGCGCTCCAGCAGCAGGCAGTCGTCTGCCACTTCAAACAAACCCCGCATGGCTTCCGGAACAGGCAACAGGGCATGGCTGAGCACCCGCATGCTCGGTTGCAGCCCTTGCAGCAACAACGCCTCATGAAAACTGCGCAACGCATCCAGGCCGTGGCGTACCTGTTTGGCGGCGACGAAGGTGCCTTTGCCTTGCTTGCGTTCCACCACGCCGTCGTCGCTGAGCTTGCCCACCGCCAGGCGAACCGTGACGCGGCTCACCCCGAACCGTTCGCCCAACTGCGCCTCGGACGGTAGTTTGCCGCTGGGTTCGAAATCGCCGCGCTGAATTTCCTCCAGCAGTTGATGGGCAATCTGTTCGTAAAGCGAGGTGCTGCTGTCGCGAAGAATGGAGGTGGACACTGTCAGCTTCCATGGCCTTGAGTGGGGCAGGGCGCCTTCACTTCTAAGGTTATAAAAATAGGTTATTGGGACTACTTGTATTAATACGTATTATGTCAGGTATTGCCATTGTAAACGACCTGACGACACTTGCCATGCTCAAAACCCTTCCGCAGCTGCAAGCCGATGCCCTGACAGTTGCTGATATCAGCTTCCGTTACCCCAATGGGCATGCGGTGTTTTCCTCGTTCAGCCTGAACGCCAAGCCTGGTGAATTCGTCGCGATTCTCGGGCCATCCGGCTGCGGGAAAACCACGCTGTTGAACTTGCTGTCGGGTTTCATGCAGCCACAGGCTGGGCAGATCACCATCAACCAGACAGCGGTGCGGCCGGAGCGTTCGGAGTTGGGTTACGTGTTCCAGGCGCCGCAATTGTTTCCTTGGTTGAGCGCGTTGGAAAACGTCCGCTTCGGCCTGCGGATGAGCGCCCGCACCGACGCCTCGCAGCAGCGCGAACAGGCCTTGCAGTACCTGCGCCTGGTTGGTCTGGAGAGCGCGGCGCATCGGCTGCCGCACCAGCTTTCCGGTGGCATGCAACAGCGCGTCTCCCTGGCCCGGACCCTGGCCCTGGAACCCAGCGTGTTGCTGATGGACGAGCCGTTCGCCGCGCTCGATGCCATCAGCCGCAACAGCATGAACGAAGAGACCTTGCGCATCTGGGCCGAACTGGGCCAGACGGTGCTGTTCATCACCCACGACATTGACGAAGCGGTGTTCCTCGCCGATCGGGTCATTGTGCTCAACATCGCGCCGGGCGGTATTCACAGCGAGCTGGAGATCCAGCTGCCACGTCCGCGTACCAACCTGAAAACCCGCCGCCTGCCGGCGTTCCTCGATTACCGCAATGAGCTGATGACCCGCATCGCCAAGGTGATGAACGCGGGAGACGCCACGGTTTACCCCACCCCTCGACTTGAGCTGACAGCATGATCAAACGTTCGCTGCTTGCCCTTACCTTGTCCGCCGCTACGTTGGCGGGCAGCGCATTTGCCGTGGCCGGCGAGGCGAAACCCTTGCGCGTGGGCTATGTTTTCGCCATGGCCAACGCCCCGGCGCTGATCGCCGACAAACAGGGTTACTACCGTGACGAGGGCTTGAATGTCGACCTCAAGGCGTTGGGCGATGGCCCGGTGATCCAGCAGGCGCTGGCCGCCGGTGAGCTGGACGTGGCTTATGTCGGCACGCCACCGGTGTACCAGTGGTTTTCCCGCGGGCTGCAAAGCCGGATCCTGGCGAAGGTCAATTACGGTCAGGCCGCGGTGATTGTCGACGCCAAGAGTCCGATCATCCAGCTGGAAGCGCTCAAGGGGAAAAAGCTCGCCGGGGTCAAGAAGGGCAGTGGCATGGATGTGCTGCTGCGCGGTTACGTCCTGAAGGAAAAGGCCGGGCTCGATCCTGACAAGGAGCTGGACATCATCGACATGCCGCCGGGCAACATGAACGCCGCCCTGGAACGCGGCATTGTCGATGCGGCATTTTCCTGGGAACCCTTCGTCAGCCAATCGGTGCTGCGCGGTTCGAGCCGGATCCTGCTGGACGTCAACCAGGCGCTGCCCAAGTACCCATGGTACGTGGTGATTGCCTTGCCAAAAACCTTGCAGGAGCGCCCGGACGATGTGGTGAAGCTGCTACGTGCCCACCGCAAGGCGATCGCCTTCCTCAATGAGCACCCCGTCGAATCGAACCGGCTCATCGCCGAGGCTTTCAAGCTGGAAGCGGTGCAGGGCATTGACGGCAAGACCATCACGCCGGAGGCCATCGTCGCCCAAGCGCGGACTCGGCTGGGCTGGTCGGCGGACTTGCAGGCTTCGGACATCCAGTTCATCCAGCGCCTGATGAATTACTCCCATGACCTGGGTTTTATCGACACCACGCTCAAGACCGAACAGATCGTGGATACCTCCTACCTGGAAAAATCCGCGCACTGAGTCCGTCATGTCCTTGCCAAAACCGAATTGGGGATGGGCGTCGTTGCCATTCCTGTTGTTGATCTGGATCGCCCTGGCGAGCCGCTTTCCCACCTACATCCTGCCGCAGCCCTGGGACGTTGCCCGCGAGGCGCTGCGCTGGTTGGGGGATCGTTCGCTGTGGCAGCACCTGCAAGCCAGCGTGCTGGAAGAGCTGGGTGGTTTTTGCGCGGCGGTAATCGTGGCCGTCTTGCTGGGCACGGCCGCGGGCCTGTCCTCGCGCTTTCGCGATTTCATCTCGCCGCTCAACAGCCTGTTCATGGCCATCCCGCCGATTGCCTGGGCGCCGCTGATCATGATTATTTTCGGCCTGGGTTATGTCTCCATCGTGCTGGTGATTTTCATTGCCGCGATGTTCCCCATGGCGGTGACGATCCAGGAGGGCGTGCAAAGCATCCGCGGCGGTGAAGTCCGTGCGGCGCGAACCTTGGGCGCTAACGCCGGGCAACTGTTGGCCCATGTTTATTTGCCGGCCTCGTTGCCGTTCGTGACCGCCGCCTTGCGCATCGGCTTCAGCCAAGGTTGGCGGGCGCTGGTCGCGGCGGAAATGATCGGTGCATCGCAAGGCATCGGCTGGATGGTCGCCACCGGCGGACAGATCGGCAACAGCAGCCAGGTGCTGCTGGGCATCGTCGTGATCGGCCTGATCGCCTGGCTCATGGAGAGCTTCGTGTTCCGGCGCATCGAGCTTCACTACCAGAAATGGCGCATGCAATAAGCATCGTCCTACGTATTCGAACCCTTTAGTGGACCACTGCACGAGGTGTCATGTGAGTAACGTTTTCGATCCCCGCGAAGCCGGGCATTACATCGCCCCGCAAGGCCTGTACGAGCGCAACAAGAAACGTCCGTTCCTGGGCAGCGTCCACTGCGACCGTGACACGCTGGTCGCCGGGCAGTGGGATGAAATCACCCTGGTCTACGAGGTCGGTGGCAGCGGCCTGGCCGACGGTGCGTGGCTTAAGCTGGCCTTCAAGTTCTATTCCGACTGGGCGTTGTTCCAGACCTCGAACCCGGCCGGTCCCAACTATGTCAGCGCCGAATACCAGGCCGGTGAGTTGGTTCCCGGCCAGAGCCAGGCCACGGTGCAGCACTTGAAAGTGCGCTTCGATCAGAAGGGCCACGAACGGCCGTTCCAGAAAGCGATCATCATCGACATCATCGACGGCTATTTGAACCCGGGCGACAAAGTCATCATCCGCCTGGGTGATCGACGCCAGGGCGGGGCGGGGACACGGGTGCAGAGTTTCGTCGAGAAGGACTTCCGTTTTCGCCTGTTCATCGACCCGTTGGGCAGCTCGAAATTTGCCGAGGTGCCGGGCGACCCCTTGCTGGACATCGTGCCGGGGCCGGCGCAGCGCGTGCAGTTGATCGTGCCGCGATTGGTCAGCGCCGGCGAGGCGTTCGATGTCCTGTTGCGGGTGGACGATGCGTGGGGCAACACCTGCCGAAATTTGCCGCTCAACGGTGTCTTGACCCTGGTTGACCCGGAGGGCGGCGAGCGTCAACAGCCGTTCACGCTGGCCTGCGAAGGTTGGGCGACGGCCCGTATCGAGGCGCTTGATCTCGGCGTCGTGGGTGAGTGGCGTCTGTCCGCCGAGGTGGCGGCACCTTTTGTCGACGGCGCCCAGGCCTTCGTCACTGTCGACCCGGCCGGTACGGCGTTGCGCCCGCTCTACGCCGACCTGCATGTGCACTCCGATGACACGGTGGGCACCAACGACACCCTGTACAACCTCAGCTACGGCCGCGATGTCGCCGGGCTCGATGTACTCGGCTACACCGCCAATGACTTCAATATCACCGAGCAACGTTGGGACCAGGCGGTCAAGCTGATCCATGAACTCAATGAGCCGGGCCGATTCGTGTGTTATCCCGGCACCGAATGGTGCGGTAACTCCTGTGCCGGGGGCGACCGCAACGTCGTCTTCCTGCATGACCGCAAACCCGAATTCCCTTTCGACAATCAGGGCCGGCTGGTGCGCTCCTTCGAATGGAACGAGTTCACTGCCGGCACCATCAAACCGGGCGCCTGGCCGGTTGACGAGTTGTACGCTGCCTATGCCAAGGATCCCGAAGGCCACCTGATGATGCCCCACGTCGGCGGACGCCGTTGCAACCTTGATTGGCACCACCCTGAGCTCGAACGGCTGATCGAGGTCGGCTCGGCCTGGGGCCAGTTCCATTGGGTCTACGCCGAAGCGTTGCAGCGCGGCTATCGGGTCGGCGCCGCCGCGAACAGTGATGAACATCAGGGGCGCTGCGGTGGCGGCGTTCCGGCCACGGCGGTGTTCGGCTCCCGTGGCGGGCTGACCGGCGTGGTCGCCGAGGCTTTCGACCGCGCCAGCGTCGGCAAGGCCTTGCGCGCCCGCCGCACCTTCGCCACGACCGGCGAGCGTTCGTTTGCCAGCCTGCGTCAGGGCAAGCATTTCATGGGTGAAGTCTTCACTGCCGATTCGAATGCCTCCCTGGATTATCGACTGCTGGGGGAGGCGGGTTGGGAACAGGTCGATCTGTTCGATGGCGACCAATTGATCTGGTCGCGCAACCTGCACCAGGAACTGGGTTTCTGCGCGCATCGCATTCGTTTGCGTCTCGGAGGGGCACGGATCAAGGATCGTTATCGCGGCGCCTACTGGACCGGCGAGATCCGCATCACCGGCGCAGTCATCAACGGCTTTCGCGCCCTGGGCCTCGATCATCCCGAGCAGACCGTATGGCGCAAGGACGCAACAGTCCTGGCGTTTCGCACCGACACCAACGGCGACACCGACAGCATCGAAATCGACCTGTCGCAACTGGCCGGCGCCACGCTGCAGATCCATAGCCGTATCGACAACTACATCAAGGTTGGTGACCCGTCCGAACCGCAACCTTACGTACACGCGCCGATGGTGGTCATGGAACTCTCCGGCGAACAACTGCTGGCGCAATCGCAAGTGGTCGAAATTTTGCCCGGCGCGGAGTTGAAAATGTCCCTGGAACGGATGACCGCTGCGCCGTTGCCCCGTGAGTTGCAGGGCAACATTGAGCTGGCGCGGTTGGGGCTTGAAGCAGGGCGAGAACACCCGTTGTTCATCTGCGCCCGGCAGCGCGACCAGTCACGGGTCTGGACGTCCGCGCTGTTTCTTGAGGTGGAGTTGCCAGTACATGCGCAATTGGACCGGAGTACCCATTAGCTAGAGGTTAAAAAGTGGTTGATGTGCGCTGCGGATTGAAACCGCAGGTGTTGGCGGTAGCAGCATTTGTTGAATCTTGATTGGTTTCATTCATCGTTCCTATGCATCGGGCATTGCTCTTAGCGATGCAAATGGCAGCTATCGACCCAAGCGGCTGGTCAGCATTGGTTAAAACAAGATTCTTCAAAGGGCCTTTTTCGAATAGAACAAGATCTATTGCCGCCAGAGCGGCTGTGGCCGGAATTGATCCTGGAGGAAGCGCAAAAATTTGAGCGTTCTCGCGGGCAAGCCTTCGCGTTGATGTGTCAGCGCAACAATATTGGCTTCTGGCAGTTTCCAACCAGGCAGTAGTCGTACCAACGTTCCCTCCGCCAGAGCGTCGGCAACGTCCCATTCAGAACGCAGGATGATGCCGTTCCCTTCGCAAGCCCATTGCCGAATAACACTTCCATCGTTACAGCTCAACGCTGGGCGGATTCGCACATTGTGTGTTTTTCCCGCACGGGTGAAATGCCAGAGCGTGACGTCTTCGTTGTTTTCCCGCAATGCAATGCACGGCAGGGTAGCCAGCTGGTCGGGGTGTTCCGGCAGACCGTGCTGTTCAATGAAGTCGGGTGAGGCACATACGTAGCGACGGTTGGGTGCAATGGAATGGCCCACCAGGTTGGAGGTGCGCAGTTCCCCAATATGGATAACGACATCAAACCGGTCAGTCGCTTCGACCATAGGCTGTTCGGACAGACTCAATTGAATCTCTACGTCTGGATGCAGGCGCTGGAAAGCTGCCACCGCGGGGGCCACGTGCAGTCGTCCAAACCCGAACGGTGCATTGATTTTCAACGTGCCGACGAAGCCGCTGCGCCGCTCTTGCAAACCAGCCAACAGGGAATCGAACTGCTCGACCAGGTCAGCCCCACGCAGGCATAGGAACTCGCCCTCATCGGTAAAGCGCAGTTGCCGGGCTGACCGATCCAGCAATCGAATCGACAGTTTTTTCTCCATTTGCTGAAGTCGTTGGGTCACCGCCGAAGGCGTCAGGCCCAGCTTGCGTGACGCAGCCAACAAACTCTCGCTTTCCCGGATGACCAAGAGAAAACGGATATCAAACGTCTCGTTCATTAAGAATCACTGAATATTAGAATAAGTATTATTAAATTTTAATCTGAAACTGGAGGCTTAGAATAGCGCCATTCCAGGAGACCACACATGTCAGCATTCACTCATATCGAAACCCCCGCCTTATTGCTGGATCGCGATCGACTCGATGCCAACATCCAACGGATGCGCAATAAGCTGGCCGCATTCAACGTGATATTGCGGCCACATGTGAAGACCAACAAATCGTTGGAAGTCACCGAGCGATTGTTTGCAGGCGGGCGCGGCCCTATCACTGTTTCAACGTTGCGGGAGGCAGATTTCTTTTTCGAGGCCGGGTTTACCGACATCTTGTACGGCGTTGGCATTGCGCCTAACAAGTTCGCTCATGCCGCTGCATTGATCGGCAAAGGCGTACAGCTCAAGGTGGTACTCGACAATCTGGACACCGCCAGGTTACTGGCCGAGTTCGCCAAAACGTCGGGTCATGTCTTTGATGTTCTGCTGGAAATCGATTGCGACGGTCACCGTTCCGGTCTCGACCCGCAATCACCGCTGTTGGTGGAAATTGCGCAGTTGTTGAGCGCCAGAGGCGTCAGGGTCAGCGGCCTGATGACCCACGCCGGCAAGTCCTACGACAGCCAGTCGATTGCGGAAATTGAAGCCAGCGCCCGGCAGGAACGCGCGGCGATTATCGAGGCCAGCCAACTGCTGGCAAGTGCAGGTTTCAACCTGTCGATCATCAGTGTCGGCTCGACACCCACGGCACTTTTTACTGAGAACTTATCAGGGGTGACAGAAGTACGTGCGGGTGTGTTCGCCTTCTTCGATCTGGTCATGGCGGGCTTGGGCGTTTGTCAGGTGCAAGATATTGCCGTCTCGGTTTTGACCACTGTCATTGGTCATCAAATAGAGAAAGGCTGGATCATTACGGATGCGGGATGGATGGCGCTTTCTCGTGATCGTGGTACCGCTAAACAAGCGGTCGATCAGGGCTATGGCATCGTGTGTGACGCCGCGGGCCTGCCCATTGGCGATCTGATCGTCAGCGCCACCAATCAGGAGCACGGAATCATTTCATCCCGGGCCGGGAAGCTTGAAGCCTCGAACTTGCTGCCCTTGGGCACGCTGCTGCGGATCCTGCCGAATCACGCCTGTGCCACCTCGGCGCAGCACGCGGGTTATCACGTTCTCAGCGAGGGGCGCGGGGTGGGTTATTGGCCACGCATCGCGGGTTGGTAATTAATTCGTTCAACAGAACACACAACTTTGAACGATCAAGGGGGGCAAATGAACTTGATCACAGCAGAGAAACTGCCAGTGCCCGGTGGGCATTATTCACACGGTGCCATGGCAGGAAAACTTCTATTTATTTCCGGCCAGTTGCCGTTTCCACCTGATGCACAAGAATTCCCCGATGGAATAGAAGCCCAGGCTATTCAGGCAATGGCAAATGTCGAAGCGGTGCTTCAGGCAGCGGGTGCTTCACTTAGTCACTTGGTCAGCGTGCAAATATACATCGTTGATGTTGCTGACTGGCCGACTGTGAACCTCGCGTATGCAACGCTAATGGGGCCGCACCGTCCCGCAAGGGTGATCATTCCGTGTGGTCCACTCCATCACGGGGCCTTGGTGGAAATATCCGCAGTGGCTGAAATTTGAATACTTTCAAGAAGGGCACTCGTCATGAATTCGATTGAAAACAATCTTCAGCAAACTCCTGTGAAGCTCGTGCTGTTCGATTTGCTCACCGCTCTGCTGGACTCATGGACGCTATGGAACTGCGTGGCAGGTTCCGATGAAATAGGGCGCACCTGGCGTATGGCTTATTTGAAGGCGACCTATGGCTGTGGTGCCTACCGACCTTATGAAACATTGGTCGAGGAGGCTGCGATCAGTGTGGGACTGGGCAAGGAAGCCGCGCAAAATCTGGAGGCGCGCTGGATGCAGTTGCAACCTTGGCCTGAGGCCAAACGCGTGCTCACCGAGTTGGCGCCGCACTACAAACTCGGGGTGGTCACCAACTGTTCGGAGCGGTTGGGGCATATCGCAGCGGATCTTCTAGGCGTGCCATTTGACGTCATTGTCACTTCTGAACAGGCCGGCTTCTACAAGCCCGATGCGCGACCCTACAGGCTCGCCCTGCAAATAGCGGGCGTCGAGCCCGCTCACGCCATATTCGTAGCGGGCTCAGCTTACGATCTGTTTGGCACGCAGAAAGTCGGCTTGCCAACTTTCTGGCACAACAGGATAGGGCTCGATGCGCCCGCAGGTGCGCCTGATCCATTAATCATGCGTCCGACACTCGATAGCCTGGTTGAGGATATTAAAAACCTGGGCGGTGAATAAACGGGGTATTGCTTATTACCGTCATTCTTTAAATCAGTCCCGGTAGAGGCGGTGCTTACAATGGCGCCTCCGCTGGATAGCACTTTCAACATGCCGCGAACAAGCGGCCCGTAGCTTCAATTATTCCTGTCTCTCACTTCAAAACAAATTCTTCCATCAAAGGAAGGTGTATGTAATGGGTGCTGCGGTCCGAGGACCTCGCTGTGAAGTAGCGTGAGTTCCAAGAGCTTGCCAGTCAAACCGTCACGTCGACCTTATTGGCGCCTACGGGCATCTGGGTAACTGTTTCATGCGTCATCCGCTCGCCCTTGCTCCACAACTGGGAGGAGAAGAAGCCGTTCAGGGTATCTGCGTTTGGGGTTGTCCCTTTTTTAAGGAATAGGGCACCCAGATCGATGGTGTTCGCGAAGTTGTCCTTGTTCAGAATGTACCCACCCGTAAAGTTGCCACCCCACGTAGCGTCGGCGGCCACCAGGGCGATGGAGGCGTCGCGGTAGTTGCTCGCTGCCGCTTTCAATTCACTGGACTCATTCAGCAGCTCGTTCAGACGATCCATGTCGGAAGCGCTGAGCTGGCGTGAACTGTCGAGGACCTTGAGGCTGCCATCCGCTTCGATGGTGAAGCCAAATTTCTTGTCGGCGAGATCCGGATCGGTGTAAGCCAACGCTGATTGGAACGCTTCGAAAGAGCGTTTCAGCGATTGATGGGCGCTTTTGTGCCCCTCGGCAATTTGCGGGTAATCCGGCGACTGGGTGCGCGCGATCATGCTCTCGATCGATTCCGTTTCCGGGCTCGGCGCGGGCGCTTCATTGATTGGATGGTAAATTGCCGCCGGATTGATGTTGACCGTGGTTTTCAGCAAGTCTTCATTGAGGGTCTTGGTGGTCAATGGCTGGCTGGTTTGGCTCAGCTGAGCGGGTGATGGCCGGATAAATACAGAATTGATTGAAAGGGTCATGTCGTCATTCCTTGAACGTCTGAATTAGCAGGGTATCGACGGCCTATGAAAAAGCATGAGGGTGGAAGGGAAGGTCCAGCGGGATTGCATACGTGAAACTTTTTTTTAAACGGTCAGCTCCAGCGTTTTTTTGCAAGTGCACCGAGAAGCGGCCGGGGATCTCCAGACGATTGATACCGCCGACCCGCACATTGATTATTCGGGTTCAGCTCCGCCGACACCGGACTGAGTAGCTTCCTCGCATCCTGAACCGACCCAGTTGCTCACCGTCTTCACGCATGATCGACAAGATGCTGCGGCTGCCTGCAGCACTGCGACTTTCTGTGAACAATTCATTGACCCGACTGCGCAGCCGGGGCGGCATTGATTGTGCCAGGGGACTTACGATAGAGGCCGACTGCCAATCCCAAAATGATGATCGCAATTGAAATCAAGTTCGGTATCGAGATGTGGTACGCCAAGTATCGCGTGCTCCCCTTGCTGGATAGAAATGATGCCTCCCAACCCAACCAATGCCAGCAGCGCACCGAGAAGCTGAGCACCGCGAAGCTTCTCTTTGAACAGTAACGCCCCAACCCATGGTGAAGAACACGCTGAGCTGGATGATCAGCGAAGCAATACCGGGGCTGACGCCGACCTGAATGGCTTGGTCAGCCTGCTGCTGCCAGGCGCAGCCGCACCGGACCCCGTTAGCGCATTCACGATGCTGTTATCGGGGGTGGCATGAGGGATCTACTCACTGCTTGGCAAAACTGTCGCCGATCCGCTGGCCACCACAACCGGCAACTTCTTGCGCTCGATTCCCCTGGTCCTGATAGCAAGCGTGCCGTTTCTCTCAGCGCTGCGTTGGGATTCGCTGGGGATACTTTATACGGTTCTTTCCGGCGCGCCGACTCAGGTGGTGTCGGCTACAGTTCCTGGTAACCGCAGGAATGTATCTTGACCGCCACGGAATATTGCTCATGACGAAAAGCCCTCCGTTCCAATCGCTCGGCTGCGCCGAATGCCGCAACCATGAGGCGCTGGGGTTCGATTTCACCATGGCCTTCCAGCCTATTTTCAATGTCCGGACACACGCTGCGTTTGCTTATGAAGCGTTGGTCAGAGGCGTCAATGGTGAATCGGCTGGCTACATCCTGGGGCTCGTGAACGACAGCAACCGCTACCGATTCGACCAGGCTTGTCGGGTGAAAGCCATCGAGGAAGCCGCAAGGCTGGGCCTGCTGGACATTCCCGATTGCTTGCTGAGCATTAACTTCCTCCCGAACGCCGTATACCGGCCGGAGACGTGCATCCGGGCTACCCTGGAAGCGGCGCGCCTGGCCCATTTCCCGCCAGAAAGACTCATGTTCGAAGTGACCGAAGGCGAGAAGGTGGTCGATCCTGATCACCTCAAATCGATTTTCGTGGAGTACGAACGCCAGGGTTTCACTACCGCCATCGACGATTTTGGCGCGGGGTATTCGGGCCTTAACCTGCTGGCCATGTTCCAGCCGCAGGTGCTGAAGATTGACATGGCACTGACCCGAAGCATTGATCGAGACTTGGCCAAGCAAGCGATCGTCGAAGGCATCATCCTGGTCGCCAGGCGCTTGGATATCCTGGTCATCGCCGAAGGTGTCGAGACCCGTGAAGAAAGCTCGACGCTTCTAGGCATGGGGATCGAGCTGATGCAGGGATATTTGTATGCAAGACCCGAGGTCGGTCATCTTCCGGCGGGATGCTTTGACTTGGGTTGATGTGTCAAAGCCCTCCAGCGGCCAGCATTCTGGAGTCGCTCGTTGCAGTTGAATCGAAAGCACCCTCCGGCCGCGGTCCGAAGAAGCTTTACAGCGTGATACTGGTGGCGGGGTAGAACAGAATGTTGAATACGAAGAGGATCATCCAGAAACCAATTTCCAGTGTTTCGGTAATAGGCTGGATCTTTTTTATTGCGCCGTAGACATGCACGAAAAACATCAGTGTGAAGACCACGAAAAGAATATCGAAGGCATAACTGAAACTGGTACCGGTGGTGGCCGAACGCAACATTGCTATTTCAACGACTAGAATGAACGCGCCGAGGCAACGGCCGAAATAGATAGCCAGGTGTTCGTGTTCGGGGACGGTCCAGCGCATGAGCCGGGCCCATTGGAGCGGGGCGAGGAAGATGGGTAAGGCAAAGAACAGCGTGGTCACGATCATCAGGGTGGTGATGTATTCCTTGCTGTATGGCGCATAGTAGCCAAGCATTTAACAACTCCTTGTTTTATGGGGGCATCTAGGCACCCCTGCAGTAATTTTTATTGTTGTTGTGACTGGCTTGTTTTGCGGCGGGAAGTATTGCGAGGGCTGAGCAACAGCGTCAATGGTACGATAGCGCCTACTACCAAAGGCGCTGAGGGATGTAATACCACTCACACCCTTAGTTCCGATGCGGGGAAACAGCGGACTGCCTCGACTGACGACTCAATCCAGGCGTCTTGCCCGTAATGCGCTTGAATGCGCGACTGAAAGCGGCCTGGGAGGTATAGCCCAAGCGCTGCGCCACCTCTTCAATCGGCAGCCTTTCGAGCGTCAGCCACTGGCTCGCCAGCCGCATTCGCAGCTCGGTCACGTAGCGCAACGGGGCCATGCCAATCGTCATCTGGAAACGGTCAGCGAAGACTGAGCGAGAGGTATTGCATTGCTCCGCCAGCTGCGCAACGGTCCAGTCGCGCCCCGGTTGTTGATGGAGCGCGAGGAGTGCATTGGCCAAGCGTGGATCGCGCAATGCGGCGACCAGGCCAGAGGCATTACCGCAGGCGCACTCCACCCAACCGCGAACGACCATGGCGGCCACCACGTCGGCCAATCGCGCAAGTATGCCCGCGAAGCCGATACGTGCGGTGCTGACCTCGCGTTCCATGGTGGTCAGGATAGGCACCAGCCCGGGGTAACGCTGGCCGCCGGCATCGATCAGCATCAGGCCCGGCATTAGCCTGCCAAGGCCATGGATGCTGCCCAGTTCAAATTCCATGCAGCCACTGAACAAAACGGTGGGCGGCGTGGGGCTGGCATCGGTTCCGGCATCTACCGCGCTCACGGTATCGCCGAGGGGGGCGCCGTCCAGACGGTCGATGTCTTGAACAGGAACATCCGGATGGGAAAGCAATTGATGGGCTGCACCCTGGGAGATGAATACGGCGTTTCCAGCAGACAGTGCATAGGTTGCCCCGTCTTCCATCCGCAGCACCGCATTGCCGACCGCCAGGAAGTGGAACCAGGCATGCCCGGGTTTGGCAGCGAAGCCCAGGCCGAAGGTTGGACCGGCTTGAATACGCCGGTATTCGACGCCACGCAGGCGCATGCCGCGCAACAGCTCATTGATGAGTTCCGAGGAAAGGGCAAACTGATCGGTAGGCATTATTCAGGTGTTTCAGTCAAAAAATAGAGGTTCTTGATCATAGATCATCCAGATTTGCACGCCTAGACTGCGGGTCGCAATGAGGATTGGGAGACCCGAGTAATGACTGACTGTGTTTGTAATGCCGTATCCGATAGCCATCTCGGCGCCGGGGCGGATGTTGAACCTGCGACACCCGCATGGATGGCCGTATTTTCGTTGGCAATGGGCGTGTTTGGATTGCTGACCGCCGAGTACCTTCCGGCCAGCCTGTTGACGCCCATGGCGACCGACCTGGGGGTGTCCGAAGCGTTGGCTGGCCAGGCGGTAACGGTCACTGCCGTGGTCGCACTGTTCGCTGGCCTGCTGGTGCCAGGCCTGACCCGCGGTATCGATCGCCGCTGGGTGCTGCTGGGTTTTTCCACGTTGATGATCGCCTCCAATCTACTGGTCGCCGTTTCCTCCAGTCTCGCGGTGCTGCTGGTCATGCGTATCTTGCTGGGTATCGCCCTAGGCGGGTTCTGGAGCATGGCGGCAGCGGTGGCGATGCGCTTGGTGCCGGGTGCTTTGTTGCCCCGGGCGCTCTCGATCATTTTCAGCGGCATTGCCGTCGGGACGGTGGTTGCGGTCCCGCTGGGCAGCTACCTGGGCGGGCTATACGGCTGGCGTAGCGCGTTCTTTGCAGCGGCGGCAGTCGGCGTGGTGACCCTGGCTTTCCAGTCGTTCACGCTGCCGCGCCTTGCGCCGCGCCGGCCGGCACGCCTGCGCACTGTACTGCAAGTGCTGCAGCGCCCGGGCATCGCCATGGGCATGTTCGGTTGTGTGCTGGTGCACAGCGGCCACTTCGCGATGTTCACCTATGTCCGGCCGTTCCTCGAAGGGACCACTGGCATCGGCCCGCAAGGGTTGTCGCTGATGCTGCTGGGTTTCGGTGTGGCGAACTTTGGCGGCACGTTGTTAACCGGATGGCTGCTTGAGCGCCGCCCGCTGGCCACCCTGGTGTTGATGCCGACGTTGGTGGGCGTTGCAGCACTGGCGCTGGTTTTGTTGCCGGCCTCGGTGCCGGGGCAGGCGGTGCTGTTGGCGATCTGGGGCTTGGCCTTTGGTGGTGTGCCGGTGGCATGGTCGAACTGGGTCGCCAGCGCGGTACCCGATCAGGCGGAAAGCGCCGGTGGCATGGTGGTGGCATCTGTACAGTCGGCCATCGCAACAGGCGCCGCTGCTGGCGGTGCGATGTTCAGCCTCGGCGGCAGCGTCGGCGTATTCGTGGCGGCGGCTGTACTGATGCTGTTGGCCGCGTTGCTGATTGCGTTGCGGGTCCGGGTTCCTTCTGCCCATGGCAATGCCCAGGCCAGGCCCGCGCTGCACCTCTGATCCTGCTTCTCAGCCACGCCGATTTCTGAGAAGCGGTGTGATAACGGCGACCTAGTTATCCAAGAAATCCGTGAGTATGTCTGTGGATAACCGCGCTGATGCCAGGCAGGCAGCGCGTTTTGACGGGCGCTCAAAAAATGTACAGGCAGTTTGATGTCACCTTCCGCCGTGGGCGATTGGGTTTAAACAGGGCGCTGAAAACCAGGACCACCTTGTATGCGTGTTCAAGGGCGCCGCCTTCGCTTTCAGTGCTGTCTTGAGTCGTCAACGCTTCTGAATTGCCTCCGAACCCCTTCTGCGCAGCCCTATTCCGATAAACGCGTACCCTGCCGGCGCAATGCCGCATCAGCCCCTTTATTTGTCCGGGTTGTGACTATTGACACAAATGGTCACATGAATAAGTATGACGCGTCTGTCTCGAGAGATCGCCATGAACCAGCGCCGCGGCAGGCTTCCGGTTTTTCCAGGGCAGGCCTCTACGGGGGTCACTGTCAGCCCGTTCAGGGAGCGTTGATATGACCAGCTTTGCCCAGTTGCTGCAGCAATTCTTCACGAGCTCCATCCACCTCAGCTGCTGTTTCAAGAGTTCTAATAATGAAAAAAATAATGCTCAAGACCCCACTGGGCCTCGCCGCTCTGCTCGCAACTTCTCATGTGCTTGCAAGCGGATTCGCTCTTAATGAACAAAGCATCAGCGGGATGGGATCGGGGTTTGCCGGTCGTTCGTCCTCTGCTGAAGATGCGAGCACCGTTTTCGGCAATCCGGCAGGCATGTCTCGATTGAAGAGAGAGGAGGTGAGCGTTGGCGCGGCGATGCTTTTCGCGAAGTCCGACATAAGCCAAACCAGCAGCACTTTCGGTGGCCAAGAGGACGGCGATATGGTGCCAGTGACCACGGTGCCAATGGGTTACTACGTCAAGCCCATTGATGAGCACTGGGCGTTCGGTGTTGGTTTTTATGTTCCTTTCGGCCTGATGACCGATTATGGCAGCGGTTTTGCCGGGCGTTATTACGCCAACAAAAGCGAGGTCACGACCCTTACGTTCCAGCCCACTGTCAGCTATGCCTTTAACGACAAAGTCTCGATTGGCTTCGGTCCCACCCTCAACCGCATCAGCGGTGAAATATCGGGAATGGTGCCCAATCCCCTGAGCCCTGGTCGTAACGATGGAAAACTCAAAAGCACTGGCGACGACACGGCCCTCGGTTTCAACGCCGGGATCCTGGTGCAGGCTACCGACCGAACCCGTTTGGGGATGACCTACCATTCCAAGGTCAGTTACCACTTGGACGCCAAGACCAAGGTCACCGATGGAATTTTCAGCTTGCTGGGTGTCAGTGGCGAAAGCTATGACGCGTCGCTGGATGTGGATACCCCGGAATCGGTGGACTTCTCGGTGACTCATCAGCTCAACGCTGATTGGACCCTGTATGCGGGGAGCACCTGGACGCGTTGGAGTCGCTTCAAGGAACTGACCATCGAGAACTCGGGATTGCCTCCTTTGCTCAGCGGCTCGCTCGGCACCATTACCGAAGAGCAGAATTGGCACGATACCTGGGCTCACGCCATCGGTGCGGCGTATCGGTTGAACAACCAATGGGTGCTTCGCGCAGGTTTGTCGGTCGACCAGTCGCCCGCCAATAACACCAATCGCGGACCGCGTATCCCCACGGGTGACCGCACGGTGATCAGCTTCGGTGCTGGCTGGACACCGGTGGAAGATGTCACGGTCGACGTCGCTTATTCTTATCTGCGGGAGGAGAGCGTGCAGGTCAACCACACCTCAGCGACCCGGGGTGCCTACCGTTCCAAGTATCAGAACAGCGCCAATGGCCTGGGTGCTTCGGTCAGCTACCGCTTCTGATGGACTGCCGCGTTACGGGAACTGAACGACTGGGTGGCACCTGTTGCCTCCCGGTCTTTTAGGCGCGCTCACCGCGTTGAGACTTTCCGATACGCGTTCGGCGACTGTCCAAACCAGCGCCGGAACGCACGCGCGAAGGCTGTAGCATCCGCGTAGCCAAGCTGAAACGCTAGGTCCTCCAGCTTCATCTCGGTATTTTCCAACAGTTGCCCGGCGAGTTGTTTACGCTCCGCCTCGACGAGTTTGCGCAAAGTAGTGCCTTCCTCTGTCAGCCTGCGATGCAGGCTGCGCGGCGCCATCGCCAGCTGATTGGCAACCTCTTCAAGGGAAGCCGCCAGTCCCGTTGCCCCCAACAGAAGTTGTCGGACCTGGCCGGTGACGCCGCCGACTTGCCGTCTCTCCAGTTGCGCGCGGCACTGCTCTTCCAATAACCGGACCAGATGTGCGTCGTACATCGGCAGCGGCAACTCCGCATCTTGCCGACGCAGCACGATGGCGTTGCGCGAACAGCCATAGTGCGGCGCGATGCCGCTCAGTGCTTCGATTCGGTCCGCGTGCGCCGGCGGGCTGCCTTGAAATTCGAGCCGTAGCAGGCGCAATCCCGACAACGCGAGCTCGTCGAACAGGCGAATGCTGGTCGCCATGTCTCGTTCCAGCAGGAATTGCCGCAGGTGGTGCGGGATCGCTGAGGCGTCGACGCTCGTGCCGTACTCATGCTGATCGCAGAATATCTCCAACCGGCAATACGCCGTGCTCAGCGGCAGGTAGCGCAGGGCGCACTGAACGGCCTCGCGCACATTGCGGCTGGTTCGCAGCGCAAACCCCCAAAGGCCGAAAGTCGCCACGTTGTATCGCAGGCCAAGCTCGAAGCCCAACGCGGGAACGTCCGGCAAAGCCAGCATCAGGTTTTCGATCAGGCGCATCTCCTGCTCGCGTGCGATCAGGGCGTCCGCGTCCCGCAGCTGCGCTTCGATGATGCCGGTGCCCAGCAGGCAGGTCTGCGCATCGACGCCATAGCGCGCAGCAAAATTCACCATCACCTGACTGATGGCCACGGGGTGCTTGAAGATCGCGTGCTTTGGTATGCCCATGCCGAAAACTTCTAAGACAACGGTGTGATACGGCCTGGCCAGAAATGCATGGCAATAGGCGTCCCAGGTCCTACTAAGGGTACATGACTACCGACTAAGGTTGCGCAACCCACCAACAATAAGAACGTCCCGGGAGGACGACCATGGATCAGGATCTCGACGCGCTGAATAAAAAGGCCGTGGCCACGGCACGCGAATACACCACTGAACTGGCCTGGCCGACGATGGCACTGGTGCTACTGGTGTGGGCATCGCTTATCGGCGATTTTTATCTGTTCGCGACAGGCCAGTTGTCCCTGCCAACTGCAACACTGGTCTATGCCGTTGTCACCTACATGTCCTATACACCCCTGCATGAGGCCGTGCACGGCAATATTCACGGTGCTCATCATCGACTGCAGTGGCTCAATGATCTTTGTGGGTACCTGGTCGCGCCTTTGATGATGGTGCCGTTCTCTACTCACAAGGTCGAGCATTTCACCCACCATCGTTTCACCAACCAGCCGGACAAGGATCCGGACTACGTCGTTAATGGCATGAGCGGTGGATTTCTCGCGTTCCTGGCGTGCGGATTTCGTTTCCTGTGGGTCCAGAACACCTTCTTGTTCCGCGACTATTGGCCGACCGCTCCACGGCGGGTGAAGGCAACCTACATTGCAGAGGTGCTGTTCGCGATCGGCTGGCGTGCCGCGCTCATTGCGCTCATTGAGCGAGAACATACCTGGGTGCTGCTGGTGTTCGGCTACTTGGCCGGTGGGTACTTCGTCGCGTACTGGTTCGCCTATCGCCCCCACGTGCCCTACCAGGAGTCCACGCGTTACCGGAACACCAACAGCCTGATCATGCCCGGCTGGATCAAACCGTTGGAGTGGTTCTGGCTCGGCCAGAACCTGCACTCCGTGCATCACCTGTTCCCACGGGTGCCGTTCTATCGCTACCACGCATTGCATCGCCGTATCGAGCCGATCATGCGTGCTCACGGTACACCGATGATCGGCGCCTTCAGTCGACGCAATGTCGACGCTGCTCGACGTCCGGAGTAACAAGGGTTGCGAAACATTCTTCGCCACTGCGTGGCGGGATGGTGGTAAGGCAATTGCTCCGCGTGGAGCCGGTTGAGATGGGAATCCCCGGTGCCGCCGCCACTGTGAGCTTATGGATCGCTCAGTTGGCTGAAATTCTCCATGGCCGCGCGGAGCGGGCATGTTGAGACTATGCTCATTGCCACTGCAGCAATGTACTGGTTTCAATTGTCGGCCGCCCAAGAAAGGAGTCTGTATGTGTCTGTTTTTTCCTGCTCGGTTCTCTTCGGGAGTGGCCGAATGAGCGGCTTGGTATCCCAAATCGTGTGGCGCCTCGCCGGCTGCGTGGCCGGGCTGGCGATGGTTGCCACCCCTCCAGCCCAAGCGGCCGAGGGCGGTATCGCCGGCGGCCCGACCGCAAGCTATAGCATTGCCTTCAGCAACTCCTACGCGGGAAGCGATTTCCGCAAAGTCATGGTGCGCAACTGGCAGGAGATCGCGGCCCAGGCGCAGAAGGATGGCTTGATCCGGGAGGCTCCGGTGGTCAGCGCCAATAACTCCGCATCGGAACAAGCGGCCCATATCCAGGACTTGATCGTCAAGGGCACCAACGCCATCGTTATCCTGGCCGCGTCCGACACGGCCCTCAATGGGGTGATCCGCGACGCGTGCAACGCCGGCATCGTAGTGGTCGTGATGGCCAGCCTGGTCACCGAAAGCTGTGTCTATACCGTGGACTACAACTGGTCTGCCATGGGCCGCGTGGAAATCGATTACATCGCCGAGCGCCTCAAGGGGAACGGAACGCTGTTGGAGATTCGCGGCATTGCCGGCGATGCCACCGATAAGAATATCAGCGACGGCATTCGCAAGGCCGCTGGCGACTACCCAGGCCTGAAATTCGCCAAGACGGTGTACGGGAACTGGACGGCTTCCGTGGCACGCAAGGAGGTGGCGCTGGCGCTGCCGTCGCTGCCCGGCATTGATGCCGTCGCGACTCAAGGGGGCGACGGTTATGGCGCGGCCATGGCGTTCAAGGCGGCGGGGCGTCCATTGCCGATCATCGTGATGGGGAACCGCCAGGATGAACTCGCCCTGTGGAAACAGGAACGCGATGCCAATGGTTACGAGACCGTCTCTGTCTCCGCTTCTCCGAGCGTTTCCCAGGTGGGTTTCTGGGTGGCCCAGCAGATCCTGGCGGGCAAGCAGGTGCCTAAGTTCGTCGAGGTGCCGTTGGTGCGTATCGATGGGAAAGACCTGGACGCCTGGCTCGCCACGATGCCGGTGGGCGGCGCCGCCAATCCTTTCTACAGCCAGGCTTCCGTCGCGGCAATGATCGACGCGGCCATCAACAATAAGGCGTCGCCCACGCCTTTGCCGGAAGTTACCAAACAGTAGTGGCGCGCGGGAAGCGGGGAGGGGCCATGGTGACATTCCAACTCGCCACAGACAGGCCCATTGCCGTCAGGATTGGCCTGGCGGTCGCCGCGCTGGTGTTCCTGATGCTGGCGGTGTCGCTGGTGAACCTCTACGGCCTGCGCGGCATGGTACGTGCGGTGGATTCCGCCAGCCATTCCGCGGAAATCCTGGCCTCGGTCAACGGGGCCACCGGACGGGTGGAAAACTTCATTGCCACCCGCGACCAGGAAAGCCTGTCCCAGGCCGAAGGCATGGTGGCGGCGGCTATCGCCGGTCTTTCCGCCATTCCGGTGGCCGAGGCGCAATCGCTCAAGGGCAGTCTGGAACGGCTCGCCGCGGCGATCGCCACCTTGCGGGCGGCGAGCCTGGCCATGGAGGGTGAGACGGAAAACATGACAGCCCACTACGGCCGGATGCGAGAGGCGACACTCTTGGTCGAACAGGGCATCGCCGATGGGTTGAAGGGAGTCGAGTCCCGCGCCGTTGAGCACGCGGCGCAGGCGGGCAATATTGAAAGTGCCCATCGCATCCTGGACACCCTGCGCAACGGCGAACGGATCATCACCGCCAATGTGGCCAGGGTGCTGGTGACCGGTGACGGGGCGGCCGCCACTGCGGCGCGCAGTGCCGGCGCGGCACTCCAGCCCGTGGTCGAACAACTGCGCGAACTGATGGGGGCGCCACAGGAGCGAGAGACCCTGGATCAGTTGGCGACGGCGCTCGCTGCTGCCAGCCGGGCGGTCGAGCATCTTGGCGAAGCGCCCAAGCTCCAGGGGGACGAGGCTTTGCGGCATCTCGCTGTCGTCGGGGATGTGGTTGAGCGCCTCGAGACAATGCTGGCTGACGTGGAGGGGCAGGTCGCCCATGACGCAAGCGACATTCAGGCAGCCACCGGTTTGCTGCACAATGCCGCCGCGTTGTCCAAGCGTTTCGCCGAGCGTGTCGCCACCCTGGAGGCGCAGACCTTGTCGTTCCGCCTGTCACCGTCGGCCGAGATCGCCAGTTCGGTCGGCGCCATTCTGGACGAGCTTTCCCGCCTCTCTCGGGTTCTCCCTTCGTCCGTGGGGCTGCAGGCCAAGGCTACGCCCCTGACGGTCAGCGATCAGATTGCCGGTTACCGGGCGGCATTCGCCAGGTTCCATCAGGCGAGCAATGCCCTGGGCGGCGCGCGCGATCAGGTTCGCAACGAGGCACGGAGCGCCGGCCTGTTGGTGGCGCGCTTCGCAGGCCAAGCGCGCTCCGACGCCGTGATCCACAATGATCGCAGCATGCTTGCGACGATACTTGCGGGCACCGTCGCCATTCTGCTGGCCGGCGCCATCGCCTGGAGCACGTCGCGATTTGTCGCGCAGCCCATCGTGGCCCTGGCCTCGGTCATGCGCCGGCTTGCCGCCGGTGACCTGAACGCCGAGATCGCCAGCGCCGGACGCGGCGACGAGATTGGCATCATGACCCGCGCCGTACGGGTGTTCCAGGAGAATGCCCTGCGCATTCGCGTGCTGGAGGCCGAGGCCGAGGCCGAACGACAGCAAGTCCAGGCCTCTTTGGAAAGAATGGTCGCCGAACGGACCGACACGCTGCACCAACAAACCGAAGTGCTGGAGGCGCAAGCCGTCGAACTCATTCAGGCGCGCAACCAGGCCGAGACCGCTAACCAGGCAAAGAGCGATTTCGTCGCCACGGTCAGCCACGAACTGCGCACTCCGCTGACCCTCATTCTCGCCCCGCTGGAGCAGCTTTCGGCAGCGACCACCCCGCCAGTGGACTGGCGGGTGCAAATCGAACGCGCCCAACGCAATGCGCTGCGCTTGATGAACCGGGTGAATGACATCCTCGATTTCTCCAAGGCCGAAGCGGGCAAGTTTGAACTGTGTCCAACGCCCATTGACTTGAACACGGTGGTGGGTGTGCTGGCCGAGGATGCCGCCATGGTGGCCGAGGGCAAGGGCTGCACGTTGACCGCCAGCATCGATCCCGCGCTCGGCACGGTGTTCCTGGATCCCCGACACTTCGAGAAGATTCTGCTCAACCTGGTCAGCAATGCCATCAAGTTCACGCCCGCCGGCGGCACCGTGCACCTGGCCGTGACGCCAATGGATGGCGAGCGATTCGAACTCGCGGTGCAAGACTCGGGGATTGGCATTGCGCCCGACAAACTGCCGCTGCTGTTCCAGCGGTTTTCCCAGATCGACAATTCCGCCACGCGCCATTACAGCGGCACAGGCATTGGCCTGGCCCTGGTCAAGGACCTGGCCGAACTGATGGGGGGCGAAGTCGGCGTCAACAGCGAGCCCGGACGAGGTTCGCGTTTCTTTGTCCGGCTGCCGCTGGGGGCTGAGCAACACACTGTGCCGACCGAAGCCAGCCATATGCACGAGCGATCGTCGCCAAGCACAACCAGCACAATAGAGCAGCGCCACCTGCGCTTTGACGACGGCCGCCAGGGCAGTCGCAACGACCGGGCATCGACGCCAGGCACAGACGACGAGCAGCATCCGGAACATGCCTTGCGATCCAAAGTACTGGTGGTCGACGACAGCCCGGAAATGCTCAGCTATCTCAGCGAACTGTTGCACGACGACTATACGGTCGCCACCGCAACGGATGGAGAGCAGGCCTGGGCACTGCTGCAGCTTCGAGCCATCGATGTCGTGGTTTCGGACGTGATGATGCCGAAGCTTGACGGCTTTGGCCTGACAGCACGGATCAAGGCCAGCGCCGGTTTTGCCCATTTACCCGTGATCCTGGTGACCGCCCGCGGTGGTAGCGAGGCGTGCGTCTCCGGGCTGGAGAGTGGCGCCGATGACTACATCGCCAAACCCTTTTCGCCGCTGGAGCTCAAGGCCCGTGTGCGCGCGGCGCTACGCATGAGCCAGGTGCAAACCGAACTGCATGCAAAATCCCGCCAGGCGGGCATGGCTGAAATCGCCACGACTGTGCTGCACAACGTCGGCAATGTCCTCAACAGCGTGAACGTATCGGCAGAACTGGTCAGCAGTCAGATGCGCTCCTCCAAGGCCCAGGGGCTGGGCAAGGTGGCTCAATTGATGAGCGAACACGTCCATGACCTGAGCGATTTTCTCACCAACGACCACAAGGGAAAGATGCTGCCCGATTACCTGCTCAAGCTGGCAAAGGTGGTGACGGAAGAGCAAGAGGGCATCATCGAAGAGCTCGGGCAACTCACCAAGGGCATTGACCACATCAAAACCATTGTCGCGGCCCAGCAGTCCTATGCCGTCGCCGTCAGTATTGTCGAGACAGTGCCAGTCGCAGCGCTGATCGACGATGCCTTGCGCATGAGTGCGGGACTACTGGCGCGCCGGGAGGTGACGGTGGTCAAGGACCTTGCCGACTTGCCCCTGCTGCCGTTGGACCGGCATCGGGTGCTGCTGATTCTGGTGAACCTGATCAACAATGCCAAGCAGGCGTTGGACAGCGTGGTCGATCGCAGCCCATGCGTCACGTTCAGCGCGTTCCTCGCTGACGGAGCATTGCGCATCACGGTGGCCGACAACGGCAATGGGATTGAGCCTGAGCACCTCAAGCGTATTTTTTCCCATGGCTTCACGACTCGCAAAGACGGTCACGGTTTCGGCCTGCACAGCTGCGCGCTGGCCGCGCAGGAAATGGGTGGCAGCTTGACCGTGCACAGCGACGGGGCCGGACAGGGCGCAACCTTTACCCTCGATATTCCTCTTGATGCTTCGCTGAGTCAGCGAAGCACACCGAACCGGCACGTCCAGCCGGTCGACGATATGTCCGCGACCCATGAGTGAAGGTTTTACCCGCCGGACCTGGTGGCTGCGATGGGCCGCTGCACGCGCGCGCTGGGCCACAGCAGCGCGGCCAGGCCAATGGCATAGATAACCGCAAACAGCACGTAGGCGATACGGGTGGAAAACAGCTGGGGCGTTTCTGTCGGCAACGGTGATACACCGAGCCCGAACAGGATGAGGAACGTCATGAGCCCTGCGCCGAATACCTTGCCAGCGGTGTTACCCACGGCGGCTTTGCCGGCAAACAGCAGGCTGACCAGCAGCAGGATCAGCGCCACCAGCCACAAGGTCGGCCGCAGTTCGAACAGCGTAAAGGCCAAGGAAGCCACGACCCCACCCAGCAGATTGACCATCACCAGCCCGAGGGCGCTGCGGCTGCTCATGTCCAGAGAGAGCTGGCTGAGCAACGAGGCCACCGTGATGGGCACGACCATCGCTGTGGCCAATCGTGGATCGCTCAGGCACAGCGCAATCATGGCCAGCAAAATCGCCGCGCTGGCCATGGCCTGGCGAATCACCAGCGTCAGCTCGCGCGGCTGAGCGCGTTGCGGGTCGGCCTGTTCACCCGCAGGGTCGGGCAGCAGCGCATGGGCGCCCCAGGTCAGTAGCAAACCCAGGCTGACCGCCTTGACCAGAACGAGCACGATGGACTCGCCCAGATCGCGCTGCACGGTATCGAGCATCGGCACCACAATGGCAATCACTAGCATCAGCGCCGGTCCCGCGCCGCCCAGTTGTCGGCCTTGGGCGGTAAAGCAGGCGAAATAAAACAGCCACAGCGACGGCAGGAGCACCCAAGGCCGCTCACCGAACATGCCGGTCATACCCACCAGCAGCGCGCCGGTCAGCAGACTCACCAGCAGCGTGATCAACCCCTGGGATAATGCGGGCGCGCGGCGGCTGGCCAAGAGGAACTGGGTGGCAAACAAGGGCGCGAGAAAGGGCAGGATGTCACCCAGGACCAGACCCGTGCACAAGCCCACGGTCGCGGCCAGGGCGACGCGCAATCCCTGGCGTTTGATCCGCAGCTGTTCCAGCGCAGCTTCTCCATCAATTGACATAGTTCAGCCAGGCGCCCAGGCGTGTCATCAATGCCCCCAGCGCGTTAGTCATGGGGTTGTCGTCGGTATAGATCACCACGGTTACCTGCGAGCCGTAACGTGGGCCGATCGGGTGCGGTTCCTCCACGATCAGGCGTACGGGAAAGCGTTGCGGGTCGCGCACCCAACCACTCTGGTTGCGCACGGAGGGCAGTGCGGCGTTGCTGCTATCTTGTTGTGCGACACCCCAGCCAACGCTTTCAACATGGCCCTTGAACACCCGGCCCGGCAAGACATCGAACACCAGTTCCGCCGGGTCGTCAGCCTGCACATGCTCCAGGCTGTTTTCCTTGAAAGCCGCAGACACCCATACCGTGCCCCTGTCGATGAAGGTCAGTGCTGGTTGGCCAGCGCTGATGACTTGGCCAATGGCGAGCTGCAGGTTGGTGATCACGCCATCGGCGGGTGCAATGACTTCGGTACGCACCAGATCGAGCCGGGCTTTTTCCAGCGCGGCCAGGGCTTGCTTGAATTGCGGGTTGTCGTTGCCTTTGGGCCCCAGTTGCTGGCGCGCCCGTTCCAGGTCGGCTTGGGCTTTGCTCACAGCCGCTTCGGCGGAGCTCAGCGAGGCTTTGGATTCATCCTGGCGGGCGGGGGCGAATACACCGCGCTCGACCAATTGATTCACCCGCCGGGCTTGCTCGCGTATGTTGTCGCGCTGCGCCCGCGCCGACACCAGCTGTGCCTGGGCGGCATCCACCGAGGCAGTACTGGCACCCAAGGTTTGGCCGGTTTCCTCCAGTCGCGCTTCAGCCTCGTTGACGACAAGCTTGTAGGGTTGCGGGTCGATACGAAACAGCACCTGGCCGGCCTTCACCCGGGCGTTGTCGAGCACCGCGATTTCTGTCACACGGCCCCCCACCTCGGCAGCCATTTCGACCACATAAGCTTGCACCACGGCTTGTGACGTCGAGGGCGTGCGTCGCTCCATGAAGATGGAGAGGGTGAACAGCACGGCGATCAGAATCGCAACGCCTAGCGCAATGCGCCGCAGTGGATTGGCTGGCCCAGGCTTTTCAGGCGGCGGTTCAGTCTGGCGTTCAGGCTCGAAGGAAACGGGCGGATTCTGTGTTCCGGGCATGTCGGTACCTGCGAGTCATGGCATTTCAAGAACAGCTGACAGAGCGCCGGGGGGAGGCGATCCGGGCGTTGGTTCAGACCGGGTCGGCGGTCGTGACCCGTGCGGTGCGGATAAACAGCGCGCGCAATTTCTCCCAGAAATTGCCACCCAGGACGAAGAAGCTGCTCACCAACAGTGCATCGCCAAGCAGTTGCAATGCCCAGCTATTGGGACGCAGGCCGGGTGCGAAAGCGTCGACATAGGGTTCGAGAAAGGAGCACACCAAGGGCAAGCAGAACATCACCAAGCCAATACGGTGGCGGGTAACGCTGACCTCCAGCTCGGCGCTGGGCACAAGGCCCGACACGTAGCCGAACACATGTTGCTTGAGCTCCTGGAAACCCGCCTTGCCCATCACCGCGATGACCAGCAGCAACAACACCTTGTTGATGATGAACAGTGCGCCGGTAATCGCCGCGATGGTGGAGCGGGGTACATCCGCAGCCGCTGCCAGCGGCACCAACAACCACAGCGAGAGCATCAGACAAAGGATGGCGATGCCTAGCTTGAAGCGCCATTTCGCGGATTTTGACGTTGCCGGGGGCTGAGCCGTGGTCATGCTGCCTTACCTTCGTCTAGAAATTATTGTGGGTAGGGTCTGGAGCAAAACTGAGCTTAGCAGCTGGACTGCTGACGCGTTCTTTTAACAACGGTCCCCTAGCACCGGGCGCTTGACTTAGAGCGCGCTCTAACCAATAGCCTCCTTGTTGCACCGCCAAAACGGCCCGTTCCGTTGTGCGGCTTAAACAAGGAGACAGGCCATGACATTTAAAAAACTTAGCGTTGCAACCGGGCTCGTGCTTTCAGCGTGCGTAACTGTAGCGCCGGCAACCGAGCCGGATAATCGACGAGCGAAGGGCACGGAGACCCTGGAAAAAATCACCGGAGCCACCGGCAACACCGTGGTGAACTCGCTGAGTGACATTTCGCCTGAGCTGGGTGAGTGGATAGTCGATTTCGCCTACGGTGATGTGTTTTCCAGGTCTGGCGTCGCGCTTTGCACACGCGAGCTGGCAACCATCTCGGCCCTCACCGCGTTGGGGAACGCGCAACCTCAACTCAAGGTGCACATAGAGGGAGCCTTGAATGTCGGTTGTCAACCTGAGGAAATCGTTGAAATCATCATCCAGATGGCGGTATATGCTGGCTTTCCAAGCGCGTTGAATGGCATTAGCGCAGCGCGGGAAGTGTTCGCCAAACGAGGCATCAAGATCGCCGCGCGTCCCCAGTGAACGGCCCCCTGCATGACCACACCGATGGCCAAGGACAGTGCTTATGAACGCCTACCAGACGATTAATCAGGTGGCCAAGCGTACCGGCCTCACGGCGTATACCCTGCGCTATTACGAACGCATAGGTCTGTTGGCACCGGTCGCCCGAGCGGCCGGCGGGCAACGGCTCTATGCACCGACGGATATGGCGTGGCTTGATTTTCTGCTGCGTCTACGCACCACTCACATGACCATCGGCAAGATGCAGATATTCGCCCAGCTGCGCAGCGCCGGGGATGCCACGGTTGCCCAACGCCGCCAGATGCTGGAAAGCCATTTGCAGGAGGTACAAGCCGAAGTGGTTGCCATGCAAAACGCCGTGGCTGCATTGCAGGTCAAGATTGATTATTACCGTGGGCTTGAAGCGGGGGAGGATGTTTCGCACCTGTTCTAGGAGGGCGGCTGTTCACATCCGATGATGCTCCAGCAGAAAGTCTACGAACACGCGTACCCGCGCCGGCATCGCCGAGCCACCGACGAACACTGCATGGATCGGCTCCCGGTCTCCGGGGTTCCATTCTTCCAGCAGCGGTATCAGGTCGCCGCGTTGCAGGTCCTCGCTCACGGTGAAATCGCCGATTCGCGCAATGCCAGCACCTACCCGGGCGAGTTGTGCCAGCGCCTCACCACTGCTGCATTCGATGTTGCCGCTGACCTTCAAGGAAAACGCTCTGCCGTCACGGGTGAACGGCCAGTTGGGTTCGGCACGCCGGAAGTTGAAGCGCAGGCAGTTGTGCCGGAGCAAGTCTTCCGGTTCCCGGGGTGTGCCATGGCGCTCTAGATACTCGGGCGAAGCCACCACCACCTGACCGGTGTCGCCGATCTTGCGCGCGGTCAGTGGGCTGTCGGGCAGATGGCCAAAGCGTACCGCCACGTCGGCTTGGCCGCCGAGAATGTCGACCACTTCATCACCGAGGGTGAGGTCGACAACGATGTTGGGGTAACGGGCGCTGAAGGCTGCCACCAGAGGAACGATGGTCTGCCGCCCATGACCCAGGGCGGCGCTGACCCGCAAACGGCCCTTGGGCACGCCCTGGTCGGCGACGGCTTCTTCGACTTCGGCCATGTCGGCGAGGATTCGCCGGGCGCCGCGCAGGTAAGCCTCGCCCTCGGCGGTGAAGGTGATCGCTCGCGTGGTGCGCAACAGCAGGCGGGTGCCAAGGCGTTGTTCGGTACGGGCGATGACGCGACTGACCGCCGACGGGGTCAGCCCCAATGCACGTGCGGCGGCCGACAAGCTGCCTTCCTGCGCCACCGTGACGAACATGGCCATTTCACCTGATCTACCGTTGAAGTCCATTTGTGCTCCTTACGCAAAGGTGATTGCCAAAAATGCCATCTACCGCCAGGGAAGGCTGGATCGTAGCATCTGCGGCATAGATGAGGAGCCTTCCAATGCGTATCAATCCACCACTTGTCGCACTCGCCATGGGTGCCTTTGGCATCGGCGTAACCGAGTTCGCCCCCATGGGCATGTTGCCGGGCATCGCTGCCGATCTCGGCGTTTCGATTCCCGCCGCGGGCCTGTTGGTCAGTGCTTACGCCCTTGGCGTATTGCTCGGCGCACCGCTGATGACCCTGACCACCGGGCGGATTCCCCGGCGTTATCTACTGATCGGACTCATGGCGATTTTCACCCTGGGTAACCTGATGTCAGCGCTGGCGACCGATTACTACAGCCTGATGGTCGCCAGGGTGGTGACCTCACTGAACCACGGTGCGTTCTTTGGCGTGGGTTCCATCGTCGCCGCCAGCGTGGTCGCCCCGGACAAGCGTGCCGGCGCGGTCGCGGCCATGTTCATGGGCCTGACCCTCGCGACCATCGGCGGCGTGCCGCTGGCCGCCTGGTTTGGCGAACTGTTCGGCTGGCGCAGCGCATTCTGGGGGATTACCGGCCTGGGTGTGGTGGCGATGGCCGCGTTGTGGTTTGCCCTGCCCAATGTGCCTGCGCCGAAAAACATCGGTGTGCTGGCTGAGATCCGCGTATTGGGCCGTGGTCCGGTGCTGGGAGCGTTGGCCCTGACCGTCGTTGGCTCAGGTGCGATGTTCACCGTCTTCACTTACATCGCCCCGATCCTGAGCAGCGAGACTCGTGCATCCACCCCTTTCATCACCGCCATGCTGGTGCTGTTCGGAGTAGGGCTGACGTTGGGCAATATGTGGGGCGGCAAGGCCGCGGATCGCTCGATAGACCGCACCTTGATCGTTTCGCTGAGCGTGCTGATTCTTGTCTTGCTGGCCTTCACCGTATTGATGCGCTGGCCGCTGCCAGCAGCGGTCGCCATCTTGATCTGGGGCATCGCCAGTTTTGCCTTGGTGCCGCCCCTGCAAATGCGCGTGATGGAAGCCGCCAAGGATGCGCCTAACCTGGCCTCGGCCGTGAATATCGGAGCCTTCAACTTAGGCAACGCGATTGGCGCGGCGCTGGGCGGCGCGGTGATCAACGCGGGGTTGGGTTATCCCGCGATTTCCCTGGCCGGAGCGGCAGTGGCCGGCCTGGGGCTGTTGATGGTGTTGGCTTTTGCCTGGCGTTCAAGGGTGGGTGCGGCTGCGGCGGTGTGATGGATACACGGAACGTTTGACCGGACTCCAAGTGGCTCATTAGAGTGGGTAGCCAGACCGGCTGCCGACTGCCATGGACATCCCAATGAGCGACTTATCCCTGCTGCTTGCCTTCATCGCCGCTGCGTCAGTGCTCACGGTGACCCCCGGCGTGGACACCGCCATGGTGCTTCGCGCTACCGCAACTGGCGGTCGACGTTCGGCGGCGATGGCTTCCCTCGGTATCGTGCTCGGCTGCCTGGTGTGGGGCGCCGCGGTGTCACTGGGGCTCGGGGCCCTGTTGCACGCTTCGGAGTGGGCTTACCTTGCGCTGAAAATTGTCGGTGCAGCTTATCTCCTCTGGTTGGGCGTCAAACTGCTGCTGCGGCCCAGGACAGCACTGCAAGGGCAGGGGAGCGAGAGCGTGGCCGCGTCTGCGCGTGACGCCTTTATCCGCGGTTTATTGACGAACCTGCTGAACCCCAAGATAGGTGTCTTCTACATCACGTTCCTGCCTCAGTTTGTCCCGAGTGGCGCGAGCGTGGCCAGTTACTCCTTCTTCCTTGCGGCGTTACATGTGCTGTTGACGTTGGCCTGGTTCGGCATTCTGGTGGCGGCGACGGTGCCACTGAGCAATTTCCTGAAACGCCCGGCGGCCCTGAAGGCCCTTGATCGGCTCACGGGCGGTGTTTTTGTCGCGTTTGGGCTCAAGCTGGCTGTTTCCAATCCGGCTTGAGCCGAATGCCGTACTGACAGTAGATGTCGCTCGGCTGCACTGTAGGAGCTGTCGAGCGAAGCGAGGCTGCGATCTTTCCCCAGACATTTGAATCTCAAGCGAAAGATCAAAAGATCGCAGCCTTCGGCAGCTCCTACAGTGCAACCCAGCGGGAGCAAGCTCCCTCGCCACAGGGCCTACCCCGAGCTCTTCGAGGCGGTGCAGCGCGGGCAGGCGTTCACCGACCCGAAGCATTTCGTGGACGCACAGCCATGTGCTCTGCAAACTAGGTCGCTTGGTATCGCCTCCGAACGATAGGCCGAAAGTGGCAATGGCCACGCCAACCCGAGCCAGGCACCCCCCGCGGACAACAGAGACAGAGCACAACAACATGACTATCAAAGTAGGCATCAATGGTTTTGGTCGGATCGGTCGCCTCGCTCTGCGAGCAGCGTGGAGCTGGCCAGAGTTTGAATTTGTGCAGATCAACGATCCAGCGGGCGACGCGGCGACCCATGCGCACCTGATCAACTTCGATTCGGTGCATGGCCGTTGGAACAATGAAGCCAGCGCCGAAGACGACAGCGTCGTTATCGACAATAAGCGGATCAAGGTCACGGCCAACAAAGCGATCGCCGACACCGATTGGTCAGGCTGCGACCTGGTGATCGAGGCCAGCGGCAAGATGAAAACCGTGGCCGTGTTGCAGGCCTACCTGGATCAAGGCGTCAAGCGGGTAGTGGTCTGCGCGCCGGTGAAGGAGAGCGGTGCGTTGAACGTGGTCATGGGCGTCAACCAGCACCTGTTCGACCCTGCGTTGCACCGCATCGTCACCGCGGCTTCGTGCACCACCAACTGCCTGGCGCCCGTGGTGAAAGTCATCCATGAAAAGCTCGGCATTCGCCACGGCTCGATTACCACCATCCATGACCTGACCAACACCCAGAGCATCCTCGATCAGCCGCACAAGGATCTGCGTCGTGCCCGTGCTTCGGGGATGAGCCTGATTCCCACCAGCACCGGCTCGGCCACGGCCATCGCCGAGATCTTCCCGGAGCTGCGTGGACGCCTGAACGGTCACGCCGTGCGCGTGCCGCTGGCCAACGCTTCGCTGACCGACTGTGTTTTTGAAGTCGAGCGGGCCACCACTGTCGAAGAAGTTAATCAATTCCTCAAGAACGCTTCCGAGAACGAACTGAAAGATATCCTCGGTTTCGAAGAGCGCCCCCTGGTATCCATCGACTACCGCACCGACCCGCGCTCATCGATCATCGATGCGCTGTCGACCATGGTCATCAATGACACCCAGGTCAAACTCTATGCCTGGTACGACAACGAATGGGGTTATGCCAACCGCACCGTCGAGCTGGCCAGGCTGGTCGGTCTGGCAAACTAAGGAGCGGTCATGAAAGCGTTGTCAGCCCTCGCTCCGGAAGTGCGGCAGTACCTGCTCGTGACGGGCAACTACTGGGCCTTCACCCTCACCGACGGCGCCTTGCGCATGTTGGTGGTGCTGCACTTTCACGCGTTGGGCTACAGCCCGCTGCAAATTGCCGCGTTGTTTCTGTTCTACGAAATCTTTGGCGTGATCACCAACCTGGTGGGTGGTTATCTGGGCGCTCGATTGGGTCTGAACCGGACCATGAACATCGGGCTGGGCCTCCAGGTCGCGGCGCTGTTGATGCTCACGGTTCCGCTGGCCTGGCTGACCATCCCTTGGGTGATGGGGGCCCAGGCGCTGTCGGGGATCGCCAAGGACCTGAACAAGATGAGTGCGAAAAGCTCGATCAAGCTGCTGGTCCCCGATGGGCAGCAAGGCAAGCTCTACAAGTGGGTGGCGATCCTCACCGGCTCGAAGAATGCCCTCAAGGGCGTCGGCTTCTTTCTTGGCGGCGCCTTGCTGGCCTTGATCGGTTTCAAAGGTGCGTTGCTGGCCATGGCGGCTGTCCTGGCGCTGATCTGGGCCAGCAGTTTGATGTTATTGAAGAAGGACCTGGGCAAGGCCAAAGCCAAGCCCAAGTTTCGGGATCTCTTGTCCAAAAGCCGGGCAATCAACATTCTTTCGGCGGCGCGGATGTTCCTGTTCGGCGCCCGGGATGTCTGGTTCGTGGTGGCCTTGCCGGTGTACTTGAGCCACGTATTCGGCTGGGATTTCTGGAAGGTCGGTGGCTTCCTGGCGGCCTGGGTGATGGGCTACGGCATCGTGCAATCCTTCGCCCCCCACATCACCGGCAAGAAAAGCGGGCATGTGCCGGATGGTCGTGCAGCCTTTGGGTGGGCCCTTGCCCTGGCGGGCCTGCCAGCCTTGATTGCCCTTGGGCTCGACACCGGGTGGTCGCCACAGACGGTACTGCTCGGCGGCCTCATGGTCTTTGGTGTGCTGTTCGCGGTGAATTCGTCCCTGCACAGCTACCTGATCGTGTCCTACGCCAAGGAAGACGGCGTGTCGCTGGACGTGGGTTTCTACTACATGTCCAACGCCCTGGGACGACTGATTGGCACCGTACTCTCCGGCTGGGTCTATCAGATGTACGGTTTGGAAACGTGCTTGTGGATCTCAAGCGCCTTCGTATTGCTGGCTGCGCTGATTTCCATGGCATTACCCAGGCATGCCGAGGCGATTTGAAGCCCCTCCGATTTTTTCGGTCAAGGCAGCGCGGCTTCGACCAGCTCGATCCAGTGCCTGACAGGGGTTCGCCCAGCACCGTCGAGGTGAGACTGGCAGCCGATATTGGCGGTGACGATGACGTCGGGGCGTCCGCTTTCCAGGGCGTTGAGCTTGTTGTCCCGCAGTTGCCGAGCCAGTTCGGGTTGGGTCAGTGAATAAGTGCCCGCCGAGCCGCAGCACAGGTGGCTGTCGGGCACCGGTGCCAGGTTGAACCCAAGCTTTTCCAGGATCGTTTCGACCGCGCCCCCGAGTCTTTGCGCATGCTGCAATGTGCAGGGGCAGTGAACGGCCAGGCGCTGGTCGCCGTGTACACCGAGCTTATCCAGCGGTTCGCCGCGCAGTACCTCAACCAGGTCCTTGGCCAGGGCGCTGACCTTTGCGGCCTTGTCGGCATACGCCGGATCGCTGCTGAGCAGATGACCATACTCCTTGATGAAGGCACCGCAGCCGCTGGCGGTTTGCACGATGGCCTCGGCACCGCCTTCAATGCGCGGCCACCAGGCATCGATGTTGCGGCGGGCACGGTCGAGGCCGGTGGCCTGGGCGTTCAGGTGATAGTCCAACGCACCGCAACAACCGGCCTCGCCAATCGTGGTGACGCTGATTTCCAACCGATCCAGTACCCGCGCAGCCGCCGCATTGGTATTGGGCGACAGGCTCGGTTGCACGCAGCCTTCAAGCATGAGCACTTGCCGGTCATGACGGGTGGTCGGTCGTGGCTTCGCCGGATGCACGTTGCGCGGCAACTTGACTTGCAGCGTGCTGGGCAGCACCGCGCGCAACACCTGGCCACTGCGCACCAGCGCTTTGAACAGCCCGGGATTGGGCAGCACGCCGCGCAACCCCTCGCGCAACAGACGCTGGCCGAGCGGGCGCGGCACTGCCGCATCGACCACCGCCCGGCCGATGTCCAGCAAGTTATGGTAGTCGACGCCGGAAGGACAGGTGGTTTCGCAATTGCGGCAGGACAGGCAACGATCCAGATGCTGCTGGGTTTTGCCCGTGACCTCGTTGCCTTCTAGCACCTGCTTGATCAGGTAGATTCGGCCCCGTGGGCCATCCAGCTCATCACCCAGCAGTTGATAGGTCGGGCAGGTGGCATTGCAGAAACCGCAGTGTACGCAACTGCGCAGAATGCGCTCGGCTTCTTCGGCGCGGGGTAGCTGGCGGGCGTCGTCGCTCAAAGTGGTCTGCATGGTTCAAAGCTCCGCGTACAGGCGCCCAGGGTTGAACAGGCCCCGTGGATCGAGTTGTCGCTTCAAGTTCCGGTGATAGCGCATCAGGGCGTCGGGCAGCGGTTGGAAGGGGCTGTCGATCAGGCCAGGGGTGTAGCAGGTCGCATGCCCGCCGACTTTCTCCACAACCGAGCGAATGAAGGTCGCTTCGGCCGCGGATTTGAGCCAACGCTGGGCGCCGCCCCAATCGATCAATTGCACGCCCGGCAGGGGCAGCCGAGGCGTGTCGTGGGGCAGGGAGAGGCGCCAAAGCGGCAGGTCCTCATCGAAGAAACCCAACCGATGTTCGTTGAGGTCTTGCCAGTACGCAGAATCCAGCCGTTCGCCGCCCAAACGGTCATGAGCCGCCGTCACCGAGCCTTCGCCGCCTTCGAGCCTGAGGTGCAGGCGCTGGCCATCGTGACACGCGGCGCTGATCGGCAGCGGTTGCTGGCCCCATTCCGCCAGGCGCAACAAGGCCCGGGCGGCGTCCATCTCCAGGCTGATGCTCAAGGTCTGTCGCGGTTTTGGCAGGACCTTGAGGGACACCTCGGTCACCACGCCAAGCGAGCCGTAGCTGCCGGCCATCAAGCGCGACAGATCGTAGCCGGCGACGTTCTTCATGACCTCGCCGCCGAAGCGCAAGTGCTTGCCTTGTCCCGTGATGACCCGTGTGCCGAGGATGAAGTCGCGCACCGAGCCTGACCAGGGACGCCGTGGCCCTGAGAGGCCGCAGGCAATCATGCCGCCGACGGTGGCGTTTTCACCGAAGGCGGGCGGTTCGCAAGGCAGCATCTGCTGCGACGCGTCGAGCACTTCGGACAATTCTGCCAATGGCGTGCCACAGCGAGCGGTGATCACCAATTCAGTCGGGTCGTAGCTGACAATGCCCCGGTGCGAGCGGGTGTCGAGTATTTCACCTGTTACGCTACGGCCAAGAAATGCCTTGCTGTTGGCGCCCTGGATACGCAGCGGGGTGGCGTTCTCCAGCGCCTGGTTGACCTGTTCCAGCAGCGCTGCGCTGTCGTCGAAATCCTGTGCGCTGCCCATCAGAAACGCTCCAGGTCGGGGAAGGGCAACTGCCCCATATGAACGTGCATGGCGCCAAACTCGGCGCAGCGATGCAGCGTCGGAATGTTCTTGCCGGGGTTTAGCAGCCCGCTTGGATCGAACGCGGCTTTGACGGCATGGAACACGGTCAGCTCATCGCTGTTGAACTGCGCGCACATCTGGTTGATCTTCTCGCGGCCGACACCGTGTTCACCGGTGATGCTGCCGCCAACCTTCACGCATAATTCGAGAATCTTGCCGCCCAAGGCTTCGGCGCGATCGAGCTCGCCCGGTTGATTGGCATCGAACAGGATCAGCGGATGCATGTTGCCGTCGCCGGCGTGGAAAACATTGGCCACCCGCAAGCCATACTCGGCCGATAACGCCGCAATGGCGCGCAGCACACCGGGCAGCTCCCGGCGCGGGATCGTCCCGTCCATGCAGTAGTAATCCGGCGAGAGGCGGCCCACCGCCGGAAACGCATTCTTGCGTCCGGCCCAGAAACGCACGCGCTCGGCCTCATCGCGAGCCTGGCGTACTTCGGTGGCGCCGGCCTGTTCCAATACCTGGCGCACGCGGTTGCAGTCGTCGTGGACGTCGGCCTCCACGCCGTCGAGTTCACACAGCAGGATGGCTTCGGCATCCACTGGGTAGCCGGCATGGATGAAATCTTCGGCGGCGCGAATGGCCAGGTTGTCCATCATTTCCAGGCCGCCCGGGATGATGCCGGCGGCAATGATGTCACCCACGGCGCGACCGGCCTTTTCAACGCAATCAAAGGCCGCCAGCAGCACTTTGGCCGTTTGCGGTTTAGGCAACAGCTTGACCGTGACCTCGGTGATCACCCCGAGCATGCCTTCGGAACCGGTGAACAATGCCAGCAGATCGAACCCGGGCGAGTCGAGGGCCTGGGAGCCCAGTGTCAGGTGTTCGCCGTCGACGGTGAGGATGTCGACCTTGAGCAGGTTGTGCACGGTCAGCCCGTACTTGAGGCAATGCACGCCACCGGCGTTCTCCGCGACATTGCCGCCGATGGAACAGGCGATCTGCGAGGAGGGGTCCGGCGCGTAGTACAAGCCGAACTGCGCGGCCGCCTGGGAAATCGCCAGGTTACGCACGCCCGGTTGAACCCGCGCGGTACGGGCGGCGGGGTCGATGTGCAGGATGTTGTTGAAACGCGCCATTACCAGCAACACGCCTTTTTCCAACGGCAGCGCACCGCCGGACAAACCGGTGCCCGCGCCACGGGCGACGATAGGCACGTTGCGCTCGTGGCAGAGCCGCAGCACGCCCTGGACCTCGTCGACGTGGCGCGGCAGCACGACCAGCATGGGCGTGGTGCGGTAAGCGGAGAGCCCGTCGCATTCGTACGGCTTGAGTGCTTCGCGCTGATGCAGGATTTCCAGGTCCGGCAGCTGGGCTTGCAGGGCCTGTAGCAGCGCGTTTTTGTCGACGTCAGGCAGGACGCCGTCGACACGTTCATCGTAGAGAATGTTCATGGTTCGTGGCCGACACTCAGTTGTTTTTATTTGAGGTCTGTTCCGATACGGCTGACTTGCATCATTGGCCCGGGGCGTTCTACTGTCTATGGGCTGTTGGTCTGGTCGAACCAGTTTATTCATCAGGTTATTTTTGTAGGTCGAATAAATTCTTTAATAAACAATGATTTATTGATTTTGTTCGATGGGCGTAGAGCCTGTTCCGAAGCTGGTCATACCAGTTGGAGATTCAATGGACAGCGCAGAAACCAGCCGTAACCCGCAGGTCGCCGACGTGGTCTGTGAACGCATCGAGCGCCTGATCGTCGACGGCGTGCTCAAGACCGGGCAGCTGTTGCCCTCGGAGCGGCGGTTGACGGAAAAACTCGGCGTCTCGCGCACCGCCCTTCGCGAAGGACTGAAGCTGCTGCGCGCGCGCGGGATCATCAAGACCGAGCAAGGCAAGGGCTCATTCGTGGCCGACCTGTCCGGGCACGGCTTGGCCTCGCCGCTGATGCACCTGTTCAGCTCACAGCCACGCACGCTTTATGACTTGTTCGAGGTCCGCAGCCTGCTGGAGGGCGAGTCCGCGCGTCTGGCGGCGTTGCGTGGGACCGAAGCGGATTTCGTCCTTATCACCCGCAGCTACGAGGCCTTGCTCGATGCCCACGACCGGTCCCTGGAGGCCAGCGCCCATGCCCGGCTTGACCATGCATTTCACTTGGCGATCTGCGAGGCTTCACACAATCCGGTGCTGGTGCAAACCTTGCGTTCGCTGACGGACTTGTTGCTCACTTCAGTGTTTGCCTCGGTCAACAACCTCTACCACCGTGAACCGCAGAAGCGTCAGATCGACCGCCAACACGCCCGGCTCTACAACGCCGTGACCGGTCGACTGCCGGAGCAGGCGCGCAAGGCCGCCATCGCCCACATCCAGAGCATCTGCGAACACCTCAAGGAAATCGAAAACGAAGAACAACGCCTGGTGCGGGCCACGTTGCGGCTTGAAGGGTGGGCGTAGGTGCAGTCTCTGGAGATTACCGGCAATCGTCGCTACCTCCCGACCGAGCAAGCGCTTCCAGCACTTCAATGGCCCTTTGCGCATCTTCCCGCCCCACGAAGATATGGTCGTGGTAGTAAGCCGCGATGACGTTGCAACTGATGCCGGCATTTCCCAAGGCCGTTGCGAAGGCTGCGGTCAAGCCCACGGCATCCAGGGCCGAATGGACGGTCAAGGTGATCCAGGCGGCGACGTAGTCAAAGTCCAGCCCCAAGGCCAAGGCTCTGCTGCGTTCGATGATCACGGTCAGGCCTTCTTTTTCGCGGAAGCTGCCAAGCACCTCTTCGCCTTTGACCAAGTCCGGGTCAGCGACGCAGCAGAAGACGTAATCGCCTTCATTGAGTGAGGGGCGCATGCCGCTGAGCAGTTTCGCTATCGATTTTTCGCCTGACATGTCGATTCACCTGATTGATGGATAAGCGGGCATTCTCAAGGAGTTTTTCGGCAGGTGCTGTTCATAGTGCTGATGATGGATAAGCAAAAGTAATACGAGACGGGTTTCGATGCCGGTGTACAGGTCTCCAACGCCCCGGGGGAATAGGGTCAGCAAACGGCTTTCTTGAAGGGGCGAGCGGATACGCCCCGATAGAATGACACGATGGCGAGCACCTGCACGGTGACGGCTGCTGCCACGACGGCGACGATGGCGTGATTCGGATCGATGGAGATGGTGCGCAACAGGCCGAATAAGGCTGGGGCGAAGGCATAGGTGGCCTGGCTGATCGCAACCATCAGGGCGATCACCCTGGCGGTGTGTTCACGGCTGAATTCGACCTGGGCAATCAGGGGCGGCAAGGACGTCGCATTGCCAATGCCCGAACCGATCAGCACCACGGCTATCCAGGCCACCGTCGGGTGCAGGTCCAGGCCCAGAAGCATCAGTGTGCCCAGCATCTGGATGGCATACCCGAGACAGGCCAGCTGCCGGCGGTTCATACCCTGGGTCATCAGGCGTGCGGCGACGTATCGCCCGCCCATCGCACTGGCGGTGGCCAGGCCCATGGCGAACGAGGCGTCATGGGCGCCCATGCGTCCCACCAGCATCGAATACAGGTGCGCGATCAAGCCGATCTGGGCGAACAGGCCCAGGGACATGCCGGCCGCCAGGCTACGGAAACTGGCCGACCTGAGCGTCTGCAGGGCGGTCCACGGCGCGGCGCTGGCGCTAGCCGGCACGAGTTCCGGCTGGTCTGCGTGGTCGGGATGCTGTCCCAGGCCTTGTGGGCTTTTGTTGAAGACCAGGAAGGCGAAGGCGCCGATGAGCAGCACGGCGACGACACTGATCGCCAGCGCCGCCGTGGCAAAGCCGAAGCGCTCGATCAGCCACACCCACAGCGGCGAAAAGATCACGCCCCCCAGGCTGGCGCCGTTGTAGGCCTTGCCCAAAGCCTTGGGCCTTTCCTTGACGTACCACGGGGCGATCAGAGTGTTAACGGCTGCGGCCCCCAATGTCACCCAACCGATACCCGAGCAGACGGCGCCGGCATACAACACCCAGAGCTGGTTGGCTTGAGCCCAGGTGTTCACACCGATGCCCAGGACGATGCTGCCCAGCAGGGTGATGGTGGGTATGCCGAAGCGTGCATAAAGGCGTGGCAGGTTGGCGATGACTAGCGTGCCGCTGAGAAAATGCACGGTCACGGCGGTCGAGACCTCGGCGATCGGCCAACCCGTGCGCTCCATGACCGCTTGCATGTAGATCGGCGGCCCGTAGAAGCCGATCCCCCAACCGATCATCGCCAGGATGAACGTGCAGGCCAATACGGTTTTTCCAAAAAAACGGGTGCGTGTCATTGCCATCTCCTCCAGAGTGGCTCACAGGCTATGCGCTCGACAGGTTCCTCACTTCGGGGTGCGTCGAATAATGGATGTCGAGCGCGATTGCTTCGTGGATTTGGTTTTCCGCGATGCCGTTGCCTACGGATAAGATGCCCGGGGCGTTGCAACTCGCAGCGCTGGAGCAGTCCTCTACAGGGATGGGAGCTGAGCCTCGATCGCTTGCTTGTCGATAATCGACCAGACCTCGCGGATCCTGCCGTCCTCGAACGCGTAGAAGACGTTTTCCGTGAAGGCGATCCGTGCGCCATTGACTGCAAGCCCCAGGAACTCCCCAGCCGGCGTGCAATTGAATACCAGGCGAGCCGCCAACTTGGGTGGGTCGACCACCAGGCATTCGACTTCAAAGCGCAAGTCGGGGATGTCCCGATAATCCGCTTCCAGCATGCTTCGATAGCCATGCAATCCTAATGGTCTCGCGTTGTGAATCACTTGCTGATGCACAAAAAGGCCCAGATTGTCCCAATCCTGTGCATTCAGGCAGGCAATGTAGTCGGTATAAATATCGGCCAGATTCGAAGTCATGGGGACTGACTCTCCGTTACGTGACTGTTTCCAGAGCATAGTCATGCTGCAGCGTCGGGCTGCTCTTCGCGAGGTCGGCAGGCTCACCGAGCGCGCGCCACGCATTATTTTCCTCAAATGCTCATGCCGGATGCTTTAGTTGCCTTGAAGTGTCCCGCTTTAAAAATCGTCCATTGATGGGCAGGCCCGCAGGCGGTGAGATAGGCACGACAGCATTGTCCTGTCGTTCTCCCACTCGAATAAAAAGGTCTGCACCCCATGCGCACGCTCGTAAAGAAACTCGCCCTTGCATGCCTCACGCTGCTCTCCGTGCCCTTCGCCACGCAGGCGCAGGAAGTGCCCGAGGCAGCCAGCCCGGCATTTGTGGTGCACAAGCTGACGGACTTTTTGTACGCCATCGGCGAACCCCACTACTACCAGAAAAACTTCTCCTACCTGCTGGTGGGGACGAACCAGGCACTGATGTTCGATTCGGGGGCGAACCAGAAGGAAGACATCACTGAAGTCGCGCGCGAGATCACTGACAAACCGCTCTCGATGTTGCCTTCACACCTGCATTTCGACCACCTCGGCGGGTTGCATAACTTCCAGAGCATTTACCTGGTGGATACGCCATTCACGCGTCGCTTCAAGGGCAAGGATGGGCTCTACCACGTTCCGGAGCCGGTCTACCTGGGCAACATCGATCACATGGTCGTGCCCCCTTTCAAAGTGGCGCGGCTGGTACAGCCCGGCGAGACGATCGACCTGGGCGGTCTCAAGGTGCGCCTGATGAGCGTGCCGGGCCATACGCCGGACGAAGTGGCGCTGTACGACGAGACGCACAATATCTTGCTGGCCGGAGACCACGTATATCCGTCCTGGCTGCTGGCGGGCAATTTGAAGGATTACGTCGCCTCGCTGGATGCCACCCTGAAGGTGATCGACCAGCAGACCGTCATCTATGGCGCCCATGCTGACGAGGACCCAACCCAAGTACCGGCCATGACCCATGCCGATGTGCGGGCGATCCGCGACAAGATGGCCCAGATCCAGGCCGGGCGCGCCAAGGGTGAAGCCTTCAGCGATCCGGAACTGATCAAGAGCTCCGAGCTTTACAAGGTGGAGAAAGACATCAGCATCCTCACCAACATCCGTTTCAACGACGGCCGGGGCTACGGCTACTGATCAGCCTGTCCGCTGGTGGTCAGCAACCAATCGATGAACGCGCGGATTTCCGGGCGTTCGCGGGTCGCCTCGGAGCAGGCCACGTAGTAGTTGTGCACCGCCGGCACCGAAATCGGCAGCGGTCGGACCAGGCGACCTTCATCGAGGTCCCGGGCAGAAACGAGTTCATCGCTCAGCGCCACGCCAAAACCGTCCCGCGCGGCCTGCAAGACCATGCCGAAGTCTTCGAAATGGATATCCTCGACCCCGCCACGGCTGAAGCCGGCCTCGAGCAACCATTGCTTCCACTGGCTGCCATCGTCTTCGTGAAGCAGTCGGTGCCGTGCCAGGTCCGCGACGTGGTGAATGGCTTGTGGGCCGCGCAAGTATTGCGGGCTGCACACCGGTGTCATGCGAATGCCGTGCAACAGGCGCCACCATAAGCCTGGCCACGGCGGGGTGCCATAGACCACCGCGACATCGGCGCGGCGCCAGTCCACTTGCGGCATGCCCGCCGCGGTGATCACTCTCACCCGCACCGAGCGGGAGGCTTCCATGAAGTGCAGCAGCGGCGTGGTGAGCCAGTCCACACCCTCGGCCGGAGGAATGGACAAGGTGATATCGACCTGTACTGGCTCATCCGCGCTCCCACTGCGCAAGGCCTCCACCGCGTCGCTGATTTCGCCCATGGCGTTGGCCACGCGCTTTTGTAGTTGGCGGCCATTGGTGGTCAACACCAATTGCCGGCCGCGCTTTTCGAACAGCTCCACGCCGAGGCTGGCCTGCAGGACTTTGACTTGCTGGCTCACCGCGCCGACGGTGACGTGCAGCTCCACCGCAGCCGCCGCCAGACTGCCCAAGCGGGCCACGCTTTCGAATACCTTGAAACTGTGCAACGGAGGAAGTGCCATCTCATCTCTCGCGAGGACTGGGGCTGGGGGGATGTTACAAACTTGCCGTTTCCCTTTCGGGCCGATGCCAACAGAAGCGACTATCCTTGCGGACATTGAATCTGAACACTGCCTCCATAAAAAAAGAGACGCCATGACCCATTATGATCGCGCCATCGGCTCCAGACCCGGCACCACACGTGGTGATCGAACCTGTTTGACCAGGTCCCGGTTGCTCAAGACAGTTTCAATGACGGTTTTCTGCCTTTTCACGGCAACGCCTGGATACGGCCAGAATCCGCCAGCGGCGACGGATGCCACGGTGACGGTGGCTCAAGCGCAGGAAATGGTTGCCAAGGCCACCCTCGGCGCCGTGCCCTGGAGCGGTCCTGAAACCGGCCCGCGCGCCCAGCGCGGCAAGAGCATTGCCATTGTCGCAGAAGATATGCGCAACGGCGGTATTGTCGGTGTTGCCCAAGGTGCTCGCGAGGCCGCGAAAGCGATGGGGTGGACGCTGAGGGTATTCGATGGCGCCGGGTCCCCGGACGGTCGTGCAAAGGCCTTTGCCGATGCGCTGGCGGCGAACCCCGATGGCCTCATTCTGTGCGGTGCCGATGCCCTTGAAAACAAGGCGGCGCTGGCCGTCTTCGCCGACAAGGGCGTGCCGGTGGTGGGCTGGCACGCCGGGGAAAAGCCCGGGGCGATTGACGGTACACCGATGGCCATGAACGTCACCACCGATCCGCTCGAAGTGGCTCGCATCACGGCCATGGCGGCCGTGGCGCAGTCAAACGGAAAAGCCGGCGTGGTCATCCTGACCGACTCCAGGTACAGCATTGCCATGGCGAAAGCCAAGGCCATGGAAAACGTGATTCGGGCCTGTCGGGACTGCTCGCTGCTGGAAGTGCGCGATGTCGCGATCTCCGAAAGTCGCGAGAAAATGCCGGCGATCACCACGGAGCTGCTGCAGCGCCATGGCAAGCGCTGGACCCACACGCTGGCCATCAACGATATCTATTTCGACTACGCGGTGGCGACCTTGGCCAGCGCGGCGATACCTCGCGATGGCATCAGCCTGTTGTCGGCCGGTGACGGCAGTGCTTCGGCGTTCTTGCGCATCCAGGAAAAGAACTACCAGACCGTCACCGTGGCCGAACCGCTCAACGTGCATGGCTGGCAGGTGATCGATGAGTTGAACCGACTGATGGCCGGCCAGCCGGTGAGTGGCTTCGTGGCACCGGTTCACCTGGTCAATGCCGACAATATCGCTTTCGACGGCGGGAAGAAGCTGTTGTACGACCCAAGCAATGGTTATCGAGACATCTATCGATTCCAATGGAATCCCTGAGCGGACGTGATTTCACGGCCTATCGAAAATTAATGGCGTCGACCTGTCGATTTCGGCCGTTGCCATTCGATTAGTCCGTAGAGCCGCCACAACGACGGCTTGATCCATTCATTCTCAGGAGATACGAGCATGCGATTTATGGTGATCGTCAAGGCCAGTCCGGAGTCGGAAGCCGGAGAAATGCCTAGCGAAGAACTGCTGGCCGCCATGGGCGCCTACAACGAAGAACTGGTCAAGGCCGGGGTGATGCTCGCCGGTGAGGGCCTGCATCCCAGCGTCGAAGGCGTACGCGTGCAGTTTTCCGGCAAGGACCGGACGGTTGTCGAGGGACCCTTTGCCGAAACCAAGGAGCTGATCGCCGGCTTCTGGATCTTCAAGGTCCAGTCGTTGCAGGAGGCCATCGACTGGGTCAAGCGCTGCCCGAACCCGATGGTCAGCGACAGTGAAATCGAAATCCGCCAGATCTTCGAACTCGAGGAATTCGGCGAAACCTTCACCCCCGAGTTGCGCGAGCAGGAAGCACGCTTGCGGGCGCAGCTGTCCAGTCAATCGTGAAGCCGGCGACAGGAGGACCCACCATGAGAATCATCCCTTACCTGACTTTCAACGGTCGCTGCAAGGAAGCCTTTGCGTTGTACAAGGACGTGCTTGGCGGCGAGCTGTTTTCCATGTCCTTTGCCGAGGCGCCTGAGGATGTCGGCATGCCCAAGGACCCGGACCTGATCATGCACGCCTGCCTGACCGTGGGCCATTTCAGCCTGATGGCCTCCGATTGCCCGCCGGGCCAGCCGTATAGCAAGCCGCAAGGGGTGTCGGTTTCCCTCAATGTCGACAGCGTGGAGGAGGCCGAGCGGCTGTTCAAAGGCCTGAGCGCGGGGGGGCAAGTGCAGATGCCCTTGGCGAAGACCTTCTGGGCGGAACGCTTTGGCATGTTCGAAGACCGTTTCGGGATTGCCTGGATGATCAACTGCGAGGGCCAGCAATAAGTCGGACACTGCCTTGGCTGCGATGCGTTGCCTGGCCGTTGGCAGCGCTCGCGACACACCTCATTTCCTGCCTCTGGATGGACGATCCTGGCGAGCACGCTCGCCAGGGTTTGCCTCCGTCGTGTGAACCTTGCGCCGATCCTGCGTTCACTTATTAAGTTGCCGCTTCAAGTGATCCTGGCTGTGCCCGTTTGCTGGAGCGATCCGTATGGCCTGTTCAATTAGGCTGTAGACAAACCGTGGCGAGGGAGCTTGCTCCCGCTGGGCTGCGCAGCGGCCCTTTTTTGTGAGCGCTTCGCACTCAAGCGGGAGCAAGCTCCCTCGCCACAGGTTCATCGTTTTCCCTAAGTAAAACCGCATCAATCAGGGGATCAGCCTGAATCTGGTGGCTGCCCCCAGTGCCGACAAGGACTTCGCATGCACTCAACCTCATCCACCTTTCCCTTGAACGCCGTCGTCGAACGCGAGCTCAGCCTGCGTGCGGTCAGTACGGGGATTGTCCTCGGTATTCTGCTGACACCGTCCAATGTCTACGCCGGGTTGAAGATCGGTTGGTCGTTCAACATGTCGATCATTGCCTTGCTGATCGGCTATGGCATCTGGCAGGGCTTGGCCAGTCGATCGGTGGGGCGGTTGCCCTGGACGCTGCACGAAAGCAACATCAACCAGACCGTGGCTTCTGCCGCCGCGTCGATCATTTCCGGTGGGTTGGTGGCGCCCATCCCGGCCTACACCTTGCTGACGGGCCAGCAGTTGGAGGCTATTCCCATGGTGGCCTGGGTCTTTTCGGTGAGTTTCCTGGGGATCTGGATTGCCTGGTACCTGCGTCCCTCGCTGCTCAATGACAAGGCCTTGAAATTTCCCGAAGGCATGGCGACCCTGGAAACGTTGCTGCACATCTACAATCACGGCCACGAAGCCGCAACGCGTTTGAAAGTGCTGCTCAGCGCCGCGATGCTGTCCGGGCTGGTCAAGGCGGTCGATACGTTCTTGTGGGCTATCCCGCGCTGGTCCCCGACCGCTCAACTGGAACGCCTGACGTTCACCGCGGACCCTTCGCTACTGTTGGTGGGGTTTGGCGGGATCATCGGTATCCGCGTGGGCCTGACCCTGCTGATCGGCGCCTTGCTGGCGTGGGGCGGGTTGGCGCCGTGGTTGCTGGAGCAAGGCCTGGTGCAGTTGCCGAGCGGTAGCAGCGGCCCGCAATTCGCGGCGCTGGTGGAGTGGTTGTTATGGCCGGGAGTGAGCCTGATGGTCTGCTCGACCCTGGCCTCACTGGCGATTCGCTTGTGGGCATTGCACCGCTCGACCAAGGCGGGCGGCGGGGCGATCTGGACGATCCCCAAGCCTGGGCCGGCGGCCGGTTTCGCCCTGTCGATCATCCTGGTGGTCAGCCTGCAGGTGCTGTTGTTCGGCATCAACCCGTGGATGGCCTTGCTGACCATTCCCTTGGCGATCTGCCTGGCGGCGGTGGCGGCCCGGGTGGTCGGCGCCACGGGCATTCCGCCGATCGGGGCCATTGGGCAGTTGTCCCAGTTGAGCTTTGGCATCGTCGCCCCGGGCCAGGTGCCGATCAACCTGATGAGCGCCAACACCGCCGGTGGTTCGGCCGGGCAGTGCACCGATTTGATGAACGACTTCAAGGTCGGCCGGGCGATTGGCGCCACGCCGCGCAAGCAGGTGATCGCCCAGATCCTGGGGATTTTCATCGGCAGCATCGTCGGCGTGTTGGCCTACCTGGCGCTGATCCCGGACCCACAGACCATGCTGCTCACCGAAGAGTGGCCGGCCCCGGCGGTCGCCACCTGGAAGGCCGTGGCGCAGACCCTGACCCTGGGCCTGGATTCATTGTCAGCGAGCATTCGCTGGGCGATTTTCATCGGCGGCCTGGTCGGTTTGTCGTTGGGGATTCTCGATAGCCTGTTGCCGGCGCATCGGGCCCGCTACCTGCCAAGCACGGCGGCCCTGGGCCTGGCCTTCGTCCTGCCGGCCTCGGTGTCCTTGATGATGGCCCTCGGTGCGGTGCTGACGTGGCTGGTGAGCTGTCGCTGGCCGAGCCTCACCGAACGCTTCGCCATCACCGCGGCGGCGGGGTTGATTGCCGGGGAAAGCATTACCGGGGTGGGGGCGTCGTTGTGGCAGATGCTTGGGGCCTGATGAGGGTTGTCGGCGAGAAAAATCGTAATGCTAAGGCTGGCCCAGGCTCTTGGTGGTGACAACTTTGTCGTAACCTTCTACTGGCCGTGCCCCATCGGCCACCCATGTACGTTCTTTGCGACACTTGAACTTCACCCCTTTGCGCGGCGCCATGACTCTGGCCATCTCCATGCACATTGCCTTGGAAGCAAAGGTTGGCCCTGGTTGTCGTTCATCGACACAGCCTTCGTAGCCACTGCAGATCGTCATCACAACAAAATAGACAGTCATCATCTCGGTGTTGCTCCATTGCGTGATGCGAGTGATTACATCCTGTAGCCCAGGTCGGCGGCCCAAACGTTTAGCGGTGATTGCCTGCGGATGATGAGCTTCGGTTCAAGTCCCCAGCAATGGCACATCAGTACCGCGCGTCGGGAATTTGTCGCTGTATTAATAAATTTTTAATTGGTTGGGTTTTGTGCCAATAAGTTGGCGTCATCCGGGGTGGGAAGGGTAGGCGGGAGAGGCATGTCGGCGGTCAGGCCGTCTTCGCGAGCAGGCTCGCTCCCACAGTTGGATTGGGGTTATGGCCGGAGAGATAGGTCGGCTGTCAGGCCGCTATCGCGAGCAAGCTCGCTCCCACAGGGGATCAGCCTGAACCCTGAAGGGCTGAACTCAGTTATCGGGAAACGGCAACGAGAGCAGCCAGGCACTGAAGGCCTTCAAGGCCGGCAAGTGCTGGTATCGGGTCGCGTAGACCAGGTAATAGCTGCGCCCACTTTCCATCGGTTCGAACAACGCAACCAGGTCGCCGCTTTTCAGTTCATCCTGCACCAGGATTTGCGGAACCAGCCCAATCCCGATCCCCGCCGCCACGGCCTGGATAAGGTGGGCGGTGAGTTCGAAGCTCGGGCCGGAGCGCATGGTGCGGTGATCGACGTTGTGCTGGTCAAACCAATCCGACCAGACACCGGGCCTCGATACGACGTTCAACAAGGCATGCTCGGCAACATTGGCCGGCGACATGGCCCGGTACTCGGGCAATGCGGTCGGGCTGGCAATCACCACCAGCTTTTCCCTGAGCAACTGATGTGAAACGTAGCCGGGCCACTCTCCCGAACCTGCGCAGATGATTGCGTTCATGTCGTGGGTGGAGGATTGGACGTCCTCGCGGAGGATCCGCGAATGTATGTGCACCAGCAGGTCCGGGTGCTTGGCATAGAACTCATGCATCCGCGGCAGCAGCCATTTGGAACCGAGGGTCGGCAGGACGGCCAGGTTCAAGGGGCCGCTGTCGTTCTTGTACGAGATGGCCTGCAACGTTGCGCTTCGAATCCGTCCCAGCGCGGCCGCCAGTTCGTGCTGATACAGCGCGCCAGCGGCGGTCAATTCAATCTTTCGGCCTTCGCGGCGGAAGAGTTCGATTTCAAGTTGCGCCTCCAGGGTTTGTACCTGCCGGCTGACGGCACTTTGGGTCAATGCCAGTTCTTCCGCTGCCTTGGTGAAACTGCAGTGGCGCGCGGCGGCTTCAAAGGCAACCAGCAGCGACATCGAAGGCGTCAGGCGTCTAGGGTTCATTCATAAAGCTCATGCAAAGCCAGCAGGAATTACGTTTGCTCCAACCGTACAGGAAGGCAAGAATCATGAAAACCTTGTACGGCTGCTCGATGCGTCTCGTGCCGAGCATACGTAATGTGAATGCATAGATTAGCTTTTCAGCCTGTAGGAATACATCATGATTGCCCGGTTATCGCCTCCTGATCCCCAGAAAGCGACCTATGACGCTTTTCTAAACGCGCTCCAAGGGGCGGGGTTTCAAGGCGAGATTGCCCGCGACCATGGCGACCGGACGGTATTGGCCACCGACAATTCCATCTACCAGCGCCTGCCTCAAGCGGCGGTGTTTCCCCTGGATGAACAGGACGTGATGATCCTGTCACGCTTGGTCGCCGACCCCGCGCACCGTGCGGTCGTGCTCACGCCACGTGGTGGAGGCACCGGCACCAACGGCCAATCGCTCACCGACGGCGTGGTGGTCGACCTTTCCCGCCACCTGAACAACATCCTGGAGATCAACGTCGAGGAGCGCTGGGCCAGGGTACAGAGTGGCGTGGTCAAGGATCAGTTGAACGCAGCGCTCAAGCCCTACGGTTTGTTTTTTGCCCCCGAACTCTCGACGTCGAATCGCGCCACCATCGGCGGCATGATCAACACGGACGCGAGTGGCCAGGGGAGCTGCACCTACGGCAAGACGCGCGATCATGTGCTTGAGCTTTCGACGGTATTGCTGGGCGGTGAGCGTCTCACCAGCTCAGCGGTCGACGCGGCGCTGTTGCCGGCGCTGCTCAACCGCGAGGATCGGGTGGGCGAGGTCTACACGTGCGCGGTGGACATCGCCGATACTCACGCCGAGCTGATCAGGGACACCTTTCCGACACTCAACCGCTGCCTGACCGGTTATGACTTGGCCCATCTGCGCGAACCCAATGGGCGTTTCAATCTGAACAGCGTTCTTTGCGGCTCTGAAGGGTCCTTGGGCTTCATCGTCGAGGCCAAGCTGAACGTCCTGCCCATCCCGAAATATTCCATCCTGGTGAACGTGCGTTACGCCGGGTTCATGGACGCCCTGCGTGATGCCAAGGCGTTGATGACCATGAAACCGCTGTCGATCGAGACGGTGGATTCAAAGGTACTGATGCTGGCGATGAAGGACATTGTCTGGCACGGCGTCGCCGAGTATTTCCCTGAAGACCCCGATACGCCGACGCTGGGGATCAACCTCATTGAGTTCAGCGGGGATGACGAAGCGGCGGTTCAGCAGCAAGTTCATGAGTTCGTCCTGCACCTGCAACGCGATACGTCCGTTGTCCGCTTGGGTCACACCTTGGCGATTGGCGCCGATGCGCTCAAGCGTGTCTATGCGATGCGCAAGCGTGCCGTGGGCTTGTTGGGTAACGTCAAGGGCGAGGCCAGGCCCCAGCCCTTTGTCGAAGACACCGCGGTTCCGCCTGAAAACCTGGCGGACTTCATCCAGGCGTTCCGCGCGCTGCTCGATAGCCATGACTTGCAGTACGGCATGTTCGGTCACGTCGACGCCGGCGTCCTGCATGTGCGCCCGATCCTCGACATGAAGGATCCCGCCCAGGCCGCCTTGATCCGGCCGATTTCCGATGCGGTCGCGGCCTTGACGCAACAGTATGGCGGGCTGTTGTGGGGCGAACACGGCAAGGGCTTGAGGTCGCAATACGTGCCCGATTACTTCGGCGATTTGTACCCGGCGCTGCAAGCGCTGAAGGCGGCTTTCGATCCCTTCAACCAACTCAACCCAGGCAAGATCGCCACCCCGGACACGGTTCCAGACGCTCGACTGACCCGCGTCGACGAAGTGGAGCTGCGCGGTGCCCTGGACCGCACCATTGATGAACGTGTCTGGCAAAGCTATGACACGGCGGTGCATTGCAATGGCAATGGCGCGTGCTACAACTTCGATCCGGATGACGCCATGTGCCCGTCCTGGAAAGCCACACGCAATCGCATTCACTCGCCCAAGGGGCGCGCCTCGCTGATCCGGGAATGGCTGAGGTTGCAGGGCGAGCAGGGTGTCGATGTGCTGGCGGCCAGCGATCGGGTTCGAGGGGCTGGCAGGAACCAGGGTGTTGCGCGTCGGGCCGTGAACAGCCTGGCCCGGAAGATGGGCCAGGCGGATTTTTCCCATGAAGTCTACGAAGCGATGACCGGTTGCCTGGCCTGCAAATCCTGCGCGGGCCAATGCCCTGTCAAAGTGAATGTGCCGGAGTTCCGCTCGCGTTTCCTTGAGCTTTATCACAGCCGCTACCTGCGTCCTCTCAAGGACTACCTGATTGGCTCATTGGAATACACGGTGCCGTATCTCGCCAAAATGCCGCGCCTGTACAACTTCGTGATGAGTGCCCGGCCGATCCGCTGGGGGCTCGAACGAGTAGCCGGGATGGTCGATAGCCCGCTGCTCAGTTTGGTGGATTTTGCCGCCGTGTGCCGGCGCTGGAACGTGGAGGTGGCAACCCCTGCACGCCTGGAAACGCTTAGCGCTGAGCAGCGGGAAAAAAGCGTCATCCTCGTTCAGGACGCGTTTACCCGTTTTTTTGAAACGCCATTGCTTGTTGACTGGGTGGATCTGATTTCGAGACTGGGCTACAAGGTTTTCCTGGCCCCGTACGCGCCCAATGGCAAACCGCTTCAGGTCCAGGGTTTCCTGAAGGCGTTTGAGAAGGCTGCCAGCTTCAATGGCCAGTCCTTGCTCAGCCTTCAGCAGTACGGGATTCCATTGGTGGGACTCGACCCGGCGATGACCCTGGTCTATCGACAGGAGTACGCCAAGACCCTGGAAACCGGTAACGCTCCCCAGGTGATGCTTGCGCAGGAGTGGTTGATTGATGCGCTGCCGGAACATGCAGTTGTGGAGGCGAGCGAGCCTTATCACTTTCTGCCGCATTGTACGGAGAAAACCAACGAGCCGGGCAGCATCGGGCAATGGCAGAAGATTTTCCAACGCGTGGGCCTGACGCTTCAAGTGCAAGCCAGCGGCTGTTGCGGGATGTCGGGCACCTATGGGCATGAAACGCGAAATGCTGGAACGTCTGACACGATCTATGGACAGTCCTGGAAGCCGCTCCTGCAGAAATTCAATCAGTCGGGCAGGGTGATTGCCGATGGGTATTCCTGCCGCAGCCAGGTGAAGCGGCAAGAGGGTGTGGCGGTGCTTCATCCATTGCAGGTGCTGTTGGCGCGACTGAAAGCGGTGTCACTCGAACGCGGATAGGTGCGAGTGACAAACCCGTGGCGAGGGAGCTTGCTCCCGCTGGGCTCTGTAGGAGCTGGCGAAGCCTGCGATCTTTTGATCTTTTGATCTTTCGCTTGAAATTCAAGTGTCAGGGGGAAGATCGCAGCCTCGCTTCGCTCGACAGCTCCTACACATTCGTACGTTCAAAATGAAGCAGGGTACGCCGTCTCGTTCAGTACCGTCGCCTTCGAACCAAAGGTCAGGTGGATCAGCTTTCCGGGCTTTGGGTCCCAGCAAAAGAAGCGTCCGATGGAACGCATTTGCGCGAGATCCACGACGATGACCGATTCCACGGGCATGATCGTTTCGGTCCAGAACAACACGTAGAGGTCATCGGCAACGTCGAAATAAGCGCAACGCTCGACATCGGCCATGCCTTTTTCCGCGCCGTTCACGCAGTGCCAGGCCATGGTTTGCGCGCCGAAATAGACGTGCTCATACCAATCGTCCGCGCTGTAGCGGTACAGCACGCGCTTACCGACCAGGCTGGATGCCTGGAGAATGGGCGAACCACCGGGCTTGCCATCGACCACGGCGGTGACGAAGTCGGTACGGGTGCGTTTTTCACTCCCACGATTGTAGAAGGCGGAGACCGCCGCCAGCACGTCGCCGGTCTCGTATTTCCACACCAGCGTGGCCGACTCCTGGTGTTCGGGTTTCAGGAATTCGACGAAGAAAATGCCGGGCCGTACTTCCACCGCTTCGTAGGTTTCCGTTTCGGATGCGCCGGTGCCTTCGCCCTCGAGGATGGTCCAGGTCAACGTCGTGTCATCGACAAAGTGATGCTCGATCAGCCAGCCGTTTTCGAAGCGAAGGTTGGCTTTTTTTCCAGCCAGGAATGGGCTCGGTGGGTATTTGTATTCATTGAAACCATCGGCCATTTCTTCCAGGGTTGGCCAGTGTTCTTCTGGCACGAAAGGCTGGTTCTTCAATGCTTGTTCAATTTGATAGCTCACAACGCTTCCTCGATTTCACGGCCGGTGCCGATTGAGGTTTCATGCTAGGAGCGGGGGGCTATCAATGTCTTGGCGCAGGGTGCCATCGCTTGTGCTGGAGTGACACATTGCCGACAACGCCGAGATCACCTGTATTCGTCTGAATGCTGATAGCGATAGTCGCGAGGAGAAATGCCGAATCGCGCCTTGAACGCCTTGGAAAAATGGCTGACGTCGTTGAAACCCCAGGCGTAGGCAATGGCGGTGATTTTTTCCTGAGGGGCAGCCTGACGGATGGCCTCGGCGCAGTGTTGCAGCCGCTGTTCCAGGATGTAGCGTCCCATGGTGGTGTGCTGTTGGGCGAACAACCGGTGCAGGTTCCTGACCGACGTGCCGATGGCTTCGGCCAGGCGCTCGGGAGACAGTTCGCTGTCGCGCAGATGCCGTTCGATCAGGACTTTTGCCTTGACGAGTTTCTGTGCCTGGCCACTGGAATGCTCACCGTCGTGCGCGGCGCTGACACCGGGCCGCAACAGCATCAGCAAGGCGTCGAACAACGCTGCGGTTTCTTCCGGTTGAAGGCTGGCGGCGTCGAACAAGCGCTGGGTCATCAGGCCGGCCATGCTGCCAAGGGCGCTGTTGGCAGCCAAGGGCCGATTGAACAGCAATTGCCGCTGTCCCAGGCGTTGCCGCAGCGCCTGACGGGGAATGATCAGGGACATCTGGTCGCTCAGGCTATCGAAATAAAAATCGCAGGGCTGGGTGATGTCCAGCAGCACCAGGTCACCCTTGCCGAGCCGGGCCCTATTGTCAGCCTGGCACATCGATGCACTGCCACCCACTTGTAAGACCAGGTAGAAGAAATCCTTGTCGTCGGCGCGAATGTCGCTGTGGGCTCGGTGCAGGTGCTGACAGTTGCTGATGATGCGCGAGCCGTCCAGCGCAGGGTGGGGGCCGATCAAGTTTTTCATCGCGCCGGTGAAACTCGCCAGACCCGGTCCGGCCGGCGGTTCTGCATGAAAGGTGCCGCATTTTTCGCCAAGGTCGTGATGCCAGGCTTCGAACCCCTGGGGGCCCTGGTAGAGCGGCTCTGCTTGCCAAGCGTTATGCATCGTGACCTCGGCTGCCGGCTGAGCGCCGGTTTTGTTTTTATGGTTGGATCGACCGTCGGCAGGTTTCCGGCGATAGAAGCATTTAGTAACAGGCCTGTTGAAAAGGCAAGCATCCGCCCAGCCATGGCAGTGACAGACATGTGCACGACATTCTGAACCATGTCCTTGCCCGTACAGAGGGGCGCTTAATGGACGTGTGCTTCTTACTCGGCTGGAGTCTATTCCCGTGGATACAACGTATAACAATACCCAGGCCTCGGCTTCGCACCTGCAAAAGACCCTGCGCTGGACGGACGCATTCGCGCTGTCGATGGCGGTGTCGGGCTCGATTTTCGCCTCTTTCGGCTTTGCCCTCGGCGCACTCGGCCCGGTCGCGGCCTTGTTGCTCTGGGTCGGTTCGGCCGCCATCGGTGCCTGTCAGAACTGGATCTTTCTTGAGGTCAGCGCGATGTTTCCCGATAAACCCGGCGGCATCGCGATGATCGCGGCTGAAGGCTGGCGCAAGCGCTGTGCCTGGGTCGGCCCTTTGGCCGCGTTCGGCTACTGGTTGGGTTGGTCGGCGGTGCTTTCCATCATCGGCGTCAGCGCCGGCGCGCTGATTCAGGCCCAGTGGTTTCCCGAGCAGACCTGGAGCCTCGACACCGGCCTGGCCAACATCGGTCTGGCGCAGTTGATCGGGGCGGGCTTGATCCTGATCTTCTGGCAATTCAACCGGCGTGGCATCCATTTGGCGGCATCGATTTCCAAATACATGGGGGCGCTGTTGCTGGTGCCGATCCTGGTGCTGGCGGTCGCACCGTTATTGGCCCATGGCTGGAGCCTGGACCGGTTCCAGTCGGCCTGGCAGGCGCAAGAGGCGTTTAACTGGGGATCGTTGCGCACCGCGTTGGTCTGGCTGTTCTTGATCAGTTGGAGCGCCTACGGCACGGAGATGTGCGCGGCCTTCGGCCCTGAATACCGCAGCCAGCGGGATATGCGCCTAGCGTTGATGAGTTCAGGCGGTTACACCGTGTTGGTGTTTGCCGCGGTGGCCTTCGGCTTGGGTGGCTTGGTGGATCCGCAAGCGGCCCTGGAAAACCCCAGCGGTTTCTACATCGGCGCTTTTAACGCCGTGCTGGGCTCGGGCTGGAGCAGCTTTTTTGTCGCCACGTTGTTGGTGGGGCTGTTCATGGGCCTGAATGCGGCATTGGCCGATGGCTCGCGGGCGCTGTACGGAACGGCGTTGGAAGGGCTGACCATCAAGCAATTGGGCGTGCTCAACAAGCATCAGGTGCCGGGACGTTGCATGAGTGTGGCGGTGGTGGTGAACCTGGCAATGATCTTTTTCCTGTCTTCGCCCCTGGCGATTCTGGTGACGGCCAATATCGGTTATCTGATCGCCATCTTCTTCGCCCTCTCGGGGTTTATCTGGCTGCGCAAGGACGCGCCGTTGCACCCGCGTCCGGTGCGCCTGGGGCGCGGCTGGCTGGCGGTGGCCTGGTTGTTGAGCCTGTTCACCGCCGTGGTGGTCGTGGTTGGGGCCGCCTCGGCCGAACTGGCCGGTTATGGCGGTTTGAAAGAAGTCTTGATCGCCGTGGGCATCCTCACGTGTTCGCTGCTGCTGTATGCCTATCGACGCGTCGTCCAGGACCGTGTGCCAGCCTTGCCGCCGGTATCCCAGCATTGAACTGCATCGTATTGACAATAATAAAAGCGCTGACCAAGAGGAACACCCATGTTGTCCGTTGAAACACCTACGACCTATTACACGGCTACCCGCAAATATGATTTGAAATTCGATGATCTGGAGCAGGATCTGGAAGCCGAAGTGGTGGTCATCGGAGGCGGATTCTCCGGCATCAATACCGCGCTGGAACTGGCCGAGCGCGGAGTGACGGACGTGGTCGTGCTGGAGGCCCGCTACCTGGGTTTTGGTGGCTCGGGGCGCAATGGTGGACACGTGATGGCCGGGATCGGCCATGACCTGGAGAAGATTCGCAAAAGCGTCGGGGAGGAGGGACTCAAGGCGATTTTCGAGATCAGCGATCTGGGCGCATCGATCATCCAGAGCCGCATCCAGCGTTACCAGATTGACGCGGATTTCTGCCATGGCTACGGCTACCTGGGTTTCAACAAGCGACAGGGGCGCCTGCTGCAGGTGTGGGAAAAGGAATACAAGCAGCTCAATCCGGAGCATGAGATTGCCTACCTCGAAGGCGCCGAAGTCAGGAACATCGTCGGCTCCGATGTGTACAGCTGTGCCCTCAAGCATATGGGCAACGGTCACATCCACTCGCTGAACATGCTGTTGGGGGCGGCCAAGGCCCTGGTGGGACTGGGAGGGCGCATTTATGAAAACACCCCCGTGCTTGAAGTGACTTACGGCGACACCATCACCTTGCGCACGGCGAAGGGATCGGTGCGGGCAAAAAAAATCCTCTGGTCCTGCGGCGCATTTCTCGACCGCTTGGAACCCGAGCTGCACAAGACGATGGTCAGCACCTACGCCTTTCAGTTGGTGACGGAGCCGCTGCCGACCTCGCTGATCGAGCAGATCAGCCCGATCCGTGGGGCGTTCAGTGATATTCGCCCGGTGATCGAGTACTACCGGGTGACCAATGAAAATCGTCTGCTGTTTGGTTCCGCGACGCGCCTGCTGGAGTACATCCCCAACGATTTGAAGGTATGGAACCGCCATCTGATGCTCAAGGTTTTTCCGTACCTTGAACACGTGAAAATCGACCTGGCCTGGGGTGGGCCGATGGAGTGCAGCGCCAACCTGTTCCCGCAAATCGGCACGCTGCCTGGGCGCAATAACGCTTATTTCGTCCAGGGTTACTCGGGCTTCGGCGTGACACCGAGCCACGTGGTCAGCCGTGTCATTGCCGACGGGATGACCAGCGGATCGCGGCATTGGGATGTGATGAGTGCGATCCCGCGAACTCGTATTCCTGGCAAGGACCATTGGCGAAACTTGATCTGCACACTCGGAAAAGTCAGTCACCAACTGGCGGGCTACCGCAACGGTCGCCGCTGACACCGCTTTATCCCTGACCTGACCAGCGCCGCCTGGCGGCGCCCACTGTTTCTCCTTTCTGACATCGGAGTTCGGCCTATGCACGCCTATAAAAAAACAATCGTTGTGCTTTCGCTCACCTGCGCCGCTGTTCCAGGGCTGGCACAACCGCTCTACAACAATGGGACAACAGAAGTCGATGCGCGCCTGCTGGCGTTGGCTGGTGCCTTCTACAGCCGTGAAAACTACTCGCAGTCTGGGACCCGCGGTGAGGGTTCCAGCCGCTGGCAGGAAGCGGTGCTGCAATACGGCCTTGATGCGCGCCATACCCTCGACGCCGGTTCGCAACTCTATGGCTCGTTGAACTGGGTCAGCTCCGCGACCTTTGGCGATGGCGATCCGGCGGGTTGGACCTCTGGTGACGAACGCACGACAAAAATCGAAGATGCCTACGTGGGCTGGCACTCTGGCACGCTGTTCAGCGCCTTGGGCGAGAATGGCGTGGACCTGTCGGTCGGCCGGCAAAATATTGTGATCGGCGACGGCTTTCTGGTCAGTGGCGATGCCCTGAACTTGGGCAAGGAATTTCTCGACGGCCAGGCCAATCGAGGCGGGGCTTACTACCTGACCGGTCGCAAGGCGTTCGACCGCACGGCCGTGCTGCGCTTGGGTGGCCAGCAAGGCTGGCGCGGTGACCTGATGTGGCTCAAGTCTGACAACCCGGCCCAAGCCAGTCCGGAACTGGCGGTCGGTACGCTGGAACATGTCAGTCCCCAAGGCACCCTTGGCCTGACCTACCTGAACGTCACCGACACTGACCAGACCATGGCCGACATGCTGTTTCCCGACCGTAAGGGCATGCAGCTCTATAGCGTGCGAGGGCAAGGCAATGCCGGTGTTGCCGGGTTATTCCTGGCGGGTGAATACGCCTGGGAAGACAAGGACAACGCCAGGGAGAACGCCTGGTACCTGGAGGCCGGCTGGACCTTTGCCGACCTGCCCGGCACGCCTTCGATCAACTACCGCTACAGCCGTTTCTCAGAGGGCTACGACCCGCTTTTCTATGGAAACGGCCGGGCGCTGGGCACCTGGTTCCAGGGTGAAGTCGCGGCCAACTATGCGGGGCCGTTCAACAGCAACGCGGCCGTGCAGCATCTGGGTTTGAAGGTCACCGCCGCCGATGACCTCAAGCTGGGGATGTTGCTCTACACGTTCCGTACGCTCGATACTCGCCGTGGCCAGCTTGACGCCGATGAAGCGGATATCTATGCCGAATGGGCGATCGACCCGCACTGGACCCTGATGCCACTGGTCGGTCTCTACAAGCCGAAGCAGAGTTCGGCGAGCGGCGGGACGCAAGTGGGCAATAGCCGCGCCAATCTTTATGGTCAGGTACTGGTGGCGTGGGCGTTCTAATTCAATGATGACTGCATGACGCTGGCGGAAGCTCGGTGTCTGAACACGCTGATTGTTCACGAATCGTGTTTCATACCATTACCTGAGGGCCATTGAAGGGTTTTTCATTGCGAATATTCTTTGTTCATCCGTGACCCGGCACAACAGAGCGCATCGCAATGAACAGCCCTCGTACCCTCTACCAGAAACACATCGACAGCCACACTGTCGCTACCCTGGACGATCAAGGGCATGTATTGCTCTACATCGACCGCCAGGTGGCTAACGAATACACCAGCCCTCAAGCCTTCAGCGGGCTTCGCGAGGCGAAGCGTGATGTCTGGCGCCCTCAGGCCACGCTGGCGGTCGTCGACCATGTCAACCCGACCACCCCGAGTCGTGTCGCTGCCATGCCCGACGCCGGCGGCGCCTTGCAGGTCGCATATTTCGAGGAGAACTGTCGGGACTTCGGCATCGAGCTTTTCGATGTGCTGGACAAGCGCCAGGGGATTGAACACGTGGTCGCGCCGGAGCAAGGCTTTATCCTGCCTGGCATGGTGGTGGCCGCGGGCGACAGCCATACCACGACCTATGGCGCCCTGGGTGCGTTTGGTTTTGGTATTGGCACCTCTGAAATCGAGCATTTGCTGGCGACGCAGACGTTGGTCTACAAGCGCCTGAAAACCATGCGCGTCACGGTCACCGGTACGCTGGGCATGGGCGTCACCTCGAAGGACATCATCATGGCGCTGATCGAGAAGATTGGCGCGTCAGGCGCGACCGGGTACGCCATCGAGTTCGTCGGCCCGGTCATCAGCGCATTAAGCGTCGAGGCGCGGATGACCATGTGCAACATGGCAGTGGAGGCCGGCGCCCGGGGAGCCTTCATGGCGCCCGATGGAAAGGTCTATGACTACCTCAAGTCCAAGCCGCGTGCGCCTCAAGGCGAGCACTGGGATGTCGCCGAAAAAAAGTGGCGCGAACTCTTCACCGACGAGGACGCGTTGTTCGACAGGGAAGTGCGGGTGGACGTGGATGCGTTGGAGCCGATGGTGACCTGGGGAACCAGCCCGGACCAGGCGTCGCCTGTGGGTGGCAAGGTTCCAGACCCAGCGACCGTCGCCGATCCGATCCTGCGCCAGGGCATGCAGCGCGCCTTGACCTACATGGGGCTGGAGGCCGGCATGGCGTTGAGTGACGTGCAGATCAGCCATGCCTTCATCGGCTCGTGTACCAACGCGCGCATCGAAGACTTGCGTGACGTCGCACGGGTGGTGAAGGGCAGGAAAGTCGCCTCGACAGTGCGGGCGATGATCGTCCCCGGATCAACTCTGGTGCGTGCCCAGGCTGAGGAGGAAGGCTTGGCCAGGATCTTCCTCGAGGCCGGTTTTGAATGGCGCCAGTCCGGATGCTCGATGTGTCTCGCCATGAACGATGACGTGCTTGCTCCGGGCGATCGTTGTGCGTCCAGCACCAACCGAAATTTTGAAGGTCGTCAGGGGGCGGGCGCACGCACTCACCTCATGAGCCCGGCGATGGTTGCCGCTGCAGCCATCCGTGGTCGCCTGACGGACGTACGCCTATTGGCCGAGGAGGCTTGAGCCATGCAACCTTTTGAGATCGTGACTGGAAAAGCCGCGCCTTTGCTCGCCTCCAACATCGATACCGACGTCATCATGCCCAAGCAGTTCTTGAAGGGGATCGATCGAAGTGGCTTGGATAAAGGTGTGTTTTTCGATCTGCGTTTTCTTGAGTCCGGCGAGCTCAATCCAGACTTCGTCCTCAACCAACCAGCGTGGAGCGGGGCCAGTTTCCTGGTGACCGGGCCCAACTTTGGTTGTGGTTCCAGCCGCGAGCACGCGGTATGGGGGCTCAAGCAACTGGGGATTCGTGCACTGATCGGGATAAGCTTTGCCGGTATCTTCTATGACAACTGTCAGCGTAACGGCGTGCTCGCGATAGAACTTTGCGAATCGCAGCTACAAAGACTGGCTCGCGTAGTAAACAATGGGGCCACCGCGACCATCAGCGTCGATCTGCCGAACCAGCGGATTTGGCTAAGTGAGGGGTCGGTCATCGAATTCCCCATTGATGCGCTACGCAAGCAATCGTTGTTGTCGGGGCTGGACGCTATCGGCGCGACCTTGCAGCGGGCGGCGCAGATTCGTGATTTCGAAGCGCGTCACTACACAGAAAATCCGTGGCTGAACTGAGTTCCCAAGCGCCTGCCAGCTGCGGCTGCCGGGCGCTCAAGCGAGGGCGAGGGTTCTGAAATGCTCTTCGAAGAATTCGATACAGACCCTTAGCTTGGCGGACTGGCTGACCCGCGTCGGGTAAATGGCCCAGACATCGGCGCTCTGGGAATAGTCAGGCAGCACGTGGACCAGTTGTCCACTTTCAAGCAGGGGCTTGACGTCCCACAAGGAGCGCAGAAGGATGCCTGCGCCACTCAAGGCCCAGCGCAACACAATCTCGCCACTGTTCGATGACAGCGGGCCGTTGACGCGAATGGACTCTTCAACGCCGTCTTTTGTCAGGTTCCAGATGCCAAAGGCGTTGTTACGCTCCTTGAGCACCAGGCAATCATGCCGGGCCAGATCATCCAGGGACGTCGGGATGCCACGTTTTTCCAGGTACCCGGGGGTTGCACAGAGCACCCTGCGGTTACTCACGAGTTTTTTTCCCAGCAGTTGTTGAGGGAGGTCGTAACCCACCCTGATTTCAAGATCGAAGCCTTCGTTGACGATATCGACCATGCGATCAAACACGTCCAGGCGAATCTCCAGTCGAGGGTACAACTGCGACAGCGCGGCGATCGCGGGCGCGACGTGGTTGCGGCCAAAACCGAAAGAGCTGCAAATGTGCAGGCTCCCCTGCAATTGTTGGCGCGAGTCGGTCAACTCGCTGATGAAGTCGTCCATATCCCCCAGCAGTCGCGTTGCGAAGACGCGGACACGTTCGCCGTCGTCGGTCAACGCGACACGCCGGGTCGTGCGATGCAACAGCTTCGCGCCCAACGCGGCCTCAAGGACGGAGATCCGCTTGCTGACATAGGCCGGGGAAAACCCCAAGGCCTCGGCAGCATTGCCAAAGCCATTTTTCCGGATCACGGCGAGGAATACACGGAGGTCCTCCGGCAACAGGGATTGTTCTCGAGGGTGAGGCTTGCGTCTCATGGTCTGGATTATTCCAATCATAATTGTCGGAGTCAGTTTGCGATGTAGGCGCCAAGCGTTCATGCGCTGCAATGAACATGCCCATCGATGGCGCCCCCCAGGCAAGTTTTTAACACACCGGCTTGAAAATAAAAAATGGGTCTGGCGCTCTGGCGCGATATTAATCGGGTTATGCCTGGAGTGCCAAAGTTACAGTGTGTTTGTTAATGATATATGGATAAATTCTGTCCACTTGTCAGCGCAATTGCAGCCATTATTATTGGCGCACTGAGTGATCTGAAAGAGGTTGTCATGGCGCAGTTATTTGAAGGTTGCGTAAAAGTGATCGTTCCCTGTGGTTCTTTGGGGGCGGGTGTTCGAGAAGAAGAAATTGCTTATGGATTGGCTGCTGGCGCGCAAGTAATCGCCACGGACGCAGGTTCAACGGATAGCGGCGCGGCCTATCTTGCACTTGGAAAGTCCAAGAACAACCGAGGCGCAGTAAAGCGTGACCTGACGATATTAATGAAAGCGCAGGCGCGATCCGGCGTACCGATCATTGTGGGGACCGCTGGGCAAGCGGGCGGTGACCTCAATCTGGACTGGACCCGTGATATCGCCTTGGAAATCGCCAAGGAGTTGGGCGTATCGCCGAAAATCGCACTTATCTACTGTGAGCAAGACAAGGACATCATCAAGAAGCTCAATGCCGAAGGTCGTATCAAACCGCTCCCGCCTCATGCCGAGCTGGAGGATACAACGGTGGACAGCTGTGAACACATTGTCGCGGCATTGGGAGTAGAACCCTTTATCGCCGCCCTGGATGGCGGTGCCGATATCATATTGGCCGGCCGCGCGACCGACACCGCCGTCATCGCCTGTTATCCCATCTGGAAAGGCGCGCCCTGGGGGCCGTCCTGGCATGCCGGCAAGACGGGCGAATGCGGCGTGCAGTGCGCCGTCAACCCCACGCTTGGATCGGGGATCTTGCTGAGTATTGATGCCAATGGCTTCGAAGTGGAGCCGTTGAGCCAGGACAACCAGTGCACGCCCCATAGCGTCTCGGCCCATATGCTGTATGAGAACAGCGACCCGTTCCGGTTGGTGGAGCCTGGCGGTATCTTGAATGTTGCCCAGGCGCGTTATGCCGATTTGAATGGGCGTGCCGTTCGGGTAGAAGGCTCACGCTGGGAAACGATGCCCTACACGATGAAGTTGGAAGGGGCCGCCGCCGGTTTATATCAAACGATCATGTTGGTGGGCATCCAGGACCCGGATGTGCTCAACGATGTCGATGGGTTTCACGATCGGCTGCTGGAAGCGCTTTACACAAGAGCCCGTCAGTCCATTCCAGCCGAAGAGTTGGGTGAGTTTCATATTTCCTTGCGGATGTATGGATGGAATGGTGTCACCGGGGTCAAGCCGCCTGTCGGAACATTACCGCCAACTGAGATAGGCATGTTGTTTGTTGCCACTGCTGCGACTCAGGAAATAGCCAATACCATTGCCCATGCGTGCAATCCTTACTTCTTTCATTACCCCAGTGTCATGGGTAAGGAATTACCTTCGTATGGATTCGCCTTTACACCGGCGGATATACCCCGAGGCCAGATTTATGAGTTCAAGTTGAACCATGTGGTGCAACTTGAGAATCCCATGGCGTTGGTACGTCTTGAATGGATCGATTTGTCGGACACGCCAATGGCGATGAAGGAGCTTGCACAATGATCAAGTTGCGTGATGTTTGCCGGCATGTCCGTTCCAAACAAGCGGGGCCGTTCTGGATTACGTTCGATATCTTTTTCAGTGGCCGCGAAAATTTCGAGCGTTATGCCGATTGTGCCGCACTTTCCTCGGCGCAATTTGCCAGGCTCTACGGCACCGATCCCGAACGGGTCAAGCGCATTGCAGTGCCGGACCTGGAAATGGTCAAGATTTCTTATCCCCGTGCAACGCCACAAGGCGGCATGGTCGAGCGTGACATGCATGCCGGCCAGCAATACGTCCGCTTGCTTGACGTGGTCATCGACTGAGACGGCGACACCGCGTCGCGCCTTGATCTGTTCGCCTCATGGACGAGGACCGGTCCACCTATTCAACCCGAGGTACTTATGACGGACTCGACCGTAGCGATGCGGCTTGCACGCTATGCCCATGCATTCAGAAAACAGCACCTGCCCGAAGCGATCATCCACCTCGTACGCCAGCGCTTTATCGACAGCCTGGCGTGCGTGCTGGGTGCCTACGGAGCTGACCCGGTAAAGGCCGCGGTGTGTTACGCCGCCGCCAATCGCGCCAAATCATCCAGCGTATTCGGCACGCACCTGCAAACGACCCCGGAAATCGCGGCGTTTACCAATGGCCTGATGGTTCGTTTCCTTGACTATAACGACGGTTATATGGGCCTGGAGCCTGGCCATCCCAGTGACAACATCCCAGCCTGCCTCGCGCTGGCGCAAGCTGAAAACGCAACCGGGGCGGAACTGATGTCGGCCATCGTCCTGGCCTATGAAATCCAGATGCGTTTGCAGGATGCGGCCAGCTTGAACAAGCGGGGCTGGGACCACGTCAATTACATCAACGTCGCAATGGCTGCGGCGGCTGCCAACCTGATGAAGCTGGACGTGGCGCAGACGGAGCAGGCGATCAACATTGCCGTGAGTGGTCACTTGGCCATGCGCCAGGTGCGCAGTGGAGCATTGTCCGACTGGAAGGGCTGCTCCGCCGCGAACGCCGCGCGCAACGCCATTTTCGCCGCCCAATTGGCGCGCCATGGCATGACGGGACCGTCGCCGGTGTTTGAAGGTGAGATGGGGTTCTTCAAGCTGGTTTCGGGTTCGTTCGATCTGGATACCCGTCGTTTCGGTACGCCGGACAATGGCGACTATGCCATACGGCGCTCGTTGACCAAGACATTTCCCACCAATGGCGAGCTGCACACCGCCGTCTGGGCTGCGCTGGATATCCGCAAGCGTATCGATGGCGTAGAAGATATCGCCGCCATTACGATCGCAACGTCTGAATTCAACCGGCGGGTGTTGGCCGATACGCCTGAAAAATGGTTGCCGAAGACCCGGGAAACAGCAGATCACAGCCTGCCCTACAACGTGGCTCGGGCCTTGCTCGATGGCGACATCACGGTGGATTCGTATCGCCCTGAAAAGATTGCCGACCCGGCGGCGATTGCCTTGATGGACAAGGTCAGTGTTGTCGAGGATCCGGCGTTGACCGCACTGTTCCCGCGGCATCTTGCCAACCGTGTCTGCGTGACCCTGATGTCCGGCGAGCAAGTCGTGAGTGAGATGATCACCGGGCCCGGGTCAGTCGAAACGCCGATGACCGATGGCGATTTCGAACGTAAATTCCGGCGCATGGCCATGCCGCATATCGACGCATCGGCACAAGCTGAAGTGCTCGGCTTCGTTGCTGGTCTCGAAAAGCAGACCGAATTCACCTCGCTGTTTGCGGCGATGGCCGTTTCATAGCCAGTCTGTCGCTCCAATGGGCGCTTCCCAGAGGCGCGACCGAGCGAGGATTAACGGCGGGCGGTCTCGCTCGCCGTAGGCAACGTCCCTACGTAACGAGCGCGAGGACGGGCGTCGTGGTGCTGGTTATATTGCTCGCTGGCATGGGCTATCCAGCCGATCAGGCGACCGATCCCTGCCAATGAAATTTCCTGTCCATGCAGCCCTAACTTCTGGCCGATGAAGCTCACCAGCAGGATGAATTCCGGTGGGTACGCCACGAGTTCCGAGGCCACCGCAAACGCTTTTTGCAGTTTTGCGAATTCGCTGTCGCCCTCGAAGACGGCCGTCAACGCCGCCATGAGATTGCTGGCGCGCGGATCGTTGATGGCATGCACATTGGGGCCAAACCCGACGATGTGGCCGTCCTGGCTGTAGCGCTGCAATATAGGTCGCGCAGGGTCTACAGCGGTGCAGATTTCCTCGATCATCCTGCTGGCGGCTTCATTTCTTCCAAAAGCGATTCTGTGGCCCCGGGCTGCGGCAAGTCCGGCAATGACCGCGTAGTAGGGGGTGGCGCCGGTCGTGGCGGCGACACGCACGCTATGGGCGGTGTGGTCCAACTCATGGTCGATACTGAGGATCAGCAGGCGGCGGATCAGGTCGGCGTACGCCGGTGGGGCGCCGCAGGCCTGGGTGATGAATTCATGCAAGGGTTGCGTGCTCGGACCGGTGGCGCCCACCACCAAGGCGGCAAACCATCGGACGACATCGGCGCCAGTACGCGCGTAGCTGTCCGTGGAAAGGTCGAAGGCCTTGGGGTTTTCTCTTTGGACCAATGGGAAAAGCGCGATGGCTTTTTCCTGGGCGGACATGTGTTCGTAGATGTTCAGCAGCTTGACACTGTCCCTCGGTGCACGGGGCAGTGACGTGCCGAACGCAGACGGCACTTGCCAGATCAGCTCGGCGACGTCTTCAACCGTTGCGCGGTCAGCGAGCTCGACGACGTCATGGCCCCGGTAAAACAGGCCATCATCGGTGATCAGCGTAATGGCGCTGTCCGACGGCGACGAGCGCTTGGGCGCGTGCTTCTCTCCCGCCGGACGCTTGACCAGGCGCTGGATGTCTTCGGCCCAATAACGGCGCTTGGGCGTGCCCGGGATCTTGAGGGAGCGGATATTTTTGCGGCTGACGTAGGCGTACAGCGTTGGCAGGCTGATTCCGAGTAGGGCTGCCGCCTCTTCTGCCGAAAGGTAGAGGTCTTCTTGTTCTGGCATGACGAATCCGAGCAGGTTGATTGGAAAGGCGTACATATTTATTAAATATACGGTCATTTCGTCAATGTCTACAAAGCAGCAATTTTTTCTCTGTTGCGTCTTGAGTCATTTGTCCAAACCGACGCGGTGAATGGCGAATATTGACGAAAAAAATCAAGATTTACAGGCTTTCACCCCCTATGTAGATTTCGAGTGTGCAAAAAGTTGTTCACATTGATTTTTGATGGCGTCGATAACAATAAAAACGAAAAGGTGAAACGCATGGCTTGGTTAGGTTTCGCAATGGTCGTCACGTTTATGGCATTGATCATAAGCAAGCGACTGTCCGCTGTGACGGCACTCATCCTCATTCCGGTTGCTTTCGGGCTGGCCAGTGGGGCAGGGCCGGAACTGGGTGGGATGGTGATGGGCGGCGTCAAGCAAGTAGCGCCCACCGCACTGATGTTGATGTTTGCAATCCTGTATTTCGCAATCATGTTTGACGCCGGGCTCTTCGAGCCGGCGGTACGGCGGATTCTGCGGTTTGTCGGCAATGATCCTCTTCGCGTTGTGTTGGGCACCGCACTGTTGGCCACTGTGATCTCGTTCGATGGGGATGGCGCGACGACGGTCTTGATCGTCACCACAGCGTTCCTGCCGCTCTATCTGCGCCTTGGGATGAACCCGCTCATTCTGGCGTTGATGCTCCTGCTGACCAATACCGTGGTGAACCTGATTCCCTGGGGAGGGCCGGTCGCTCGCGCCGCCAGTGCCCTCCATCTCGATGTGGCGGACATGTTCCTGGGCCTGGTACCGGCCATGTTCGCGGGGCTTGCCTATGCATTCGTCGTCGCGTTCTGGATCGGCCGCAAGGAACGGCGCCGCTTGGGCTGGACGCCCGGTCACCAAGACGTTGCACCGCAGGAGGTCGCCTTGCCGACCGTGCAATCCGAAACGCAGCGGCCGAAGCTGTTCTGGATCAACCTGGCGCTCACCGCCGGGCTCATGTACGCCATGGCGACAGGGCTGGCACCTTTGCCCATGCTGATGATGGTGGGTTTTTCCCTGGCGCTGCTGATCAACTATCCACGCCTGTCGGAGCAGAAGGCGCGGGTGGCGGCTCATTCTGAAAGTGTCCTGATGGTCATCGCCCTGATCTTCGCTTCAGGTGCGTTTACCGGGATTTTGTCAGGCACCGGAATGGTCGATGGCATGTCGGGGAAAATCGTCCAGCTGATTCCCGACGGCGGCGGACAATACTTCGGCATCATTACCGCACTGGTGGCTTTGCCGCTGAACTTCCTGTTGTCCAACGACGCGTTCTTCTTCGGCATCTTGCCGGTACTGGGGGCGGCGGGGGCCGAGTATGGTATCGACCCGATGCATATAGCCCGTGCGTCGGTGTTGGGGCAACCCGTCCATGCACTCAGCCCATTGGTCGCCGCGGTGTATCTCATCAGCGGGATCATCAAGCGCGACATGGGTGATATGCAACGCTATTGCCTGCTCTGGGCCATAGGCAGCAGCCTTGTCCTGATTGTCACGGCGGTAATTACCCGGGCGATTATCTGATCAGTTAGTTCTCTGCGCCGAAGTTTCAAGGACGCCAGCTCGCGTCTGCTCACGTCAAAATAAAAATAATAGATGAGGTGGTCGATGAAATCGATTAACGCCGTCGCTATGACGTTGCTGTCGACATTGTTTGTGTCTGATGTTTGTCTTGCGGCAACCATCAGTAATCCCGACAGGTTCCAGCATGAAGGCAAGTTGAATGCTTATCTTCGCTCGATGTATATCAATACGCGGATATCCAACGATTTGATCGAAGATCGTTTTGGTGGTTTTCCGGACGGCGCCGAGTTGGGCGGGACAGGGGTTGGTGCGATCCTCGACTATAACTCCAGTTACTGGGCCGGCGTTGTAGGGTTTGATGCCTCGTTGTATGGCGTGGCGATGATCGACTCCAAAGACAATGGGCGGGATTTGTTCGACGACACCGATGGCACTAACGGTGGCTTTGCAAAAGTCGGCCAGGGTTATTTCAAGTTGCGTTACGAGGGCGACGGCTGGAACGCCGATTCGCAAATAGGCCGGGGCCGGTTCGATGCGGGGACGTTGGTCACGCTCGACACTCGGATTGTGCCGGGATCCTATCAAGGAGGCCGGGCCCACCTGAACTTCACCGAGATGGGCATCGGCCCGCTGCCCGGTACGTTGGGGTTTGAAACCGCCTACATCAACCGCACGTCTCCTCGGGACCGGGAAGACTTCGAACACCTGCTGAGCCAGTCGGGCGAGGAAATAAAGGACCTTTACACCTACGGCATTAAATACGATTTGAAGGCCATCGAACTGGGTTATGACCATGGTGTATCGCGGGACTTCAATGAGAACACCCGTTATGGTCTGACCCTGAAAGCCCCCCTCGGCGATAAAGCCGGCATTGTATTGGACACTCAATATTATGAATTTGAAAAAGCCGGGCGAATCTGGGAGCGCGATTGGCAGGCCGGCGAGGCCGCTTATGACGATGACGCGACGTGGCTGAACATCAATGTGGGTTTATTGCTCGATAAGCTTCGCTTGGGCGTTTCATTTTCCGAGACAAAAGCCGAGTTGACCAACGGACAACTGGGCTACGCCTATTTCGATCATGGCGATAACGTCGACGGCAAGATGGACGCCTGGACACGTTCCGGAAACGACTTTAATAACGACGGCGAACGCACCTGGCAAATAGGCGCCGAATATGACTTGAGCGGACATTCGTTATTAGGCGCTTCGCTGGACGGTTTTAAAGTCATGACCATTTACAAGCAAGGTGAGTTTGACGCCACGGACCCTTTCAGTGGCCGACGCACCGACGTGCGCGAACGGCAGAACGAATACCGTCTTTATTATCGCTTCGACGAAAAGGAATATGCCGGACTTTCCGTGGGTTTGATTTACATCGATTACCGAATCGACCAGGACTTTGTCGCCTTGGTGTCCGCCCAACCCGACAACGTCGTGACTGGCTCGGAAGCCCGGGTGTACCTGGATTACGCATTTTGATTGCCGGACATATATCGAGAGGCCAGAGATGTCTAAACCTCGCCACACCCTAGTGGTTACACAGCGGTTTTTCGATGCAAAAACCGTGCACTTCCTGAAGAGCCACGGCTGTAATGTTGTTATTGCGCAACTGGCTCAGGGGCAAGCGGATGGCGACCTGAGCGAACGCCAGTTGCTCAATCTCCTGGAAGACGCCGACGGTTGGATCGTCGGTCACGCGAATGTCACGTCGAGCCTGCTGAGTAGGCTCCCGCGCCTGCAAGTCATCGCCCGTCGTGGTGTGGGCTACGAGCGGGTCGATACGGCGGCGGTGGCGGCGGCAGGGAAGGTGGCGACCATCGCCATCGGCGGCAACGACGCCAGCGTCGCAGACCACACCGTGGCGTTGATGCTCGCCGTGTGCCGTCAGCTCAAACGCTGCCAGTTGGGGTTGTCGGCCAATGACTGGTCGATTCCCTTGGGAGGCGATTTGTACCGCAAGACCGTTGGCGTTGTCGGCTTGGGCCGGATTGGCCGGGGTGTACTGCAGCGCTTGTCCGGGTTCGAAGTCAAGCCGCTGATCTACACCCCTCATCCAGACAACGCAGAGGTCGAGGGTATCCCCCGAAGTTGTTTTGTCGACCTGGAAACGCTGCTCGAGGAAAGCGATTTCATCACCCTCCATGCACCGCTCAACCGCCACACCCATGGGCTGATCGATAGCCGTGCGCTGAAGCGGATGAAGCCTTCCGCGGTGCTGATCAATACCGCGAGGGGTGGGCTGGTGCGGGATGCGGATCTGCTGTGGGCCCTGCGGGAAAACCGGTTGGCCGGGGCAGGGCTCGACGTATTCGAAAGCGAGTCGGAGCCGGTGCTTTCGGCGGTGACTGAACAACTCATCCAACTCCCCAACGTGATCGTGACGCCCCATGTCGGCGCCTCCACGGTCGAGGGACTCAATCGTACCAATCTGATTGCCGCTCAATGTGCGGTGGCTGTACTGGAGGGGCGTAGCCCGCCTGGCCATTGCGTCATCGCTGACGGACGTCGCTCTACAGACTTGAAGGAGAATCCATGAATACCCCGATTAAAGTGCTGACGCCAACGGGCGCCATTGGCACCGGTTTCCCACGGGCGGCGTTTGACCAGGCGCTGCTGGAACGACCGGACGTGATTGCAATGGACGCGGGGTCTACCGACTCTGGTCCCCATTACCTCGGCACCGGCACGACCAAGGCTTCGGCCTCGATACTGCGGGCCGAGTTGCGTGTGTTCATGCAGGCGCGGGCGGAACTGGGCATCCCGCTGATTATCGGCAGTTGCGGCACCTGTGGTTCCGACGCAGGGGTCGACCTGATGCGCGGTCTGTGCGAGGAAATCGCCGCCGAACTCGGTCAGGCCGTGCGCATCGCGAGCGTCTACAGCGAGCAACCGGCAAGCGTGGTGAAACAAGCGTTGGCGCAGGGACGCATCAGACCCTTGCAACTCGATCACATCGACGATGCCTTGGTCGAACGCTGCTCGCGCATTGTCGCGCTGATGGGCGTAGAGCCCTTCATTCATGCGCTTGAAGACGGCGCGGACATCATCCTGGCAGGGCGTTCCACCGACACGGCGGTGATGGCTTCGCTGCCCATCCTGCGCGGGGCCCATCAGGGCGCCGCCTGGCATGCCGGAAAGATCCTGGAGTGCGGCGCGTCCTGCACGACCACGCCCGCCAACGCGGTGGTAATGGCCGCGATCGACGACACGGGATTCACCATCAAGGCCATTGGTGAGGGCGCCCGGCTCACCCCGCGTTCGGTCATGGCGCACATGCTGTATGAAAACAGCAACCCCCACGTACTCGTCGAGCCCGGCGGCGTACTGCACGTGGAGAGGGCGGTCTACACCGCGTTGGACGAACAGACCGTGCGAGTCGAAGGTTCGGTCTGGACGCCAAGCGAAGACTACACCGTCAAGTTGGAGGGGGCGGCGCCGTGCGGCTTCCAATCGGTGGTCATGAGCATTGTCCGGGATCCGGAATACGTCGAGCGCTTCGATGAGTGGCTGGCCTATCTGGATTCGGTCATGCGTCAGCGGATCGAAAAGCACCTGGGCATCGGCGCCGATGACTATGACTTGCAGTTCCGCGCCATCGGCAAGGATTCAGCGTTGGGATCGCTTGAGTCACGGGTGGGCACGCCCGTGGAAATCGGCGTCATGGCCATCGCGACGTCGGCGACCGCCGAGCGCACCCAGGACATGGTCGCGCTGCTCAATCCTTACCTGCTGCACTTTCCGTTGCCCGGCGACAAAGACCTGCCCACCCACGCGTTTCCTTTCTCGCCGGCCTCGATGGACCGGGGCGTGGTGCATGAGTTCGTGCTCAGTCATGTGATGGTCGTGGCGGATCCGTTGGCACCTTTCCGGTTTGCTATCAAGACAGTCGAGGGCGCGTGAGATGAACACACTTCAAACATTGGGTTATGAGATCCGCTCCAAGAATGCCGGACCGTTTTCCCTGACCATCGATGTGTTCTGCAAGGACACGGACACCTTCGCGCAGATGGCCGCGGAGCCAAAGTTGCAAGCCCCCGCGATTGCCAAGCTGTTCCGCAGGCCTGCGCAGTCGATCAGCATTTTTCCCATCGAGGCGTTGAACGTGATCAAGATCAGCCTGCCGCGTCCAGTGGTTCAGGGCGCCTTGCAGGACCGAGACATGCACGGGGCTCAATGGGCGTTCATCCTGCTGGACGCACTTGGAACCGGTGAGGACCCCCGGCCATGAGTTGCGTTGCAAGCGGGGCGGCGGGTTCACCGCCGCCGGTTCACCCTGACCTGGTGGCCGTGGCCACGACGCTGCGCGAACAAGGGCTGCTACCGGTTGTCCAGGGGGACGTGCAACGTGTCCGGGCGCAACTGGAACGGATTGATGCCTGGGCGGCGCGCCGCAGCGTGCCGCTGTCCTATGAGCGCACCTTGGGTTTTGCTGTCGATGGCCGAACGGTGCCCTGCAAGCTCTATTGGCCGGAGGGCGATGAGACGCCTTGCTTGATGTTCTACTGCCATGGCGGAGGATTCCGTCACGGTTCGCTTGCCGGCTGGGATGCACCGCTGCGCCAACTGGTGCGTGACAGTGGCCTGGCGGTGCTGTCCATCGACTATGCGTTGTCGCCGGAATATCGTTTTCCGGTGGCGTTCAACGAAGTGGTGTCGATCGTCAGCCGGGTGATCAGGCTCGGGGCAATCACCGATTCCCCCGTGCGCGGTTATGCCTTGGGCGGGGATTCGGCAGGTGCCAACCTGGCCTTGGGCGCTGCAGTTGCGCTACGGGATGCAGGGTTTGATGGGCTGCGGCAGTTGCTGCTGTTCTATGGCAGTTACTCGCGCGACCTGGGCTCCGATTCCTGGCGAAGGCTGGGTGGGTATGGGGGGCAGAATCTGTCGGTCGAGACCATGAGCGCCTACTGGGCGAGTTACCTGGTCGAAGATGAGGATGACTGGCGGGTACAGCCGATCATCGCTGACTTGGCCGGCCTGCCACCCGTGCGATTGCTGGTGGGCGAACTGGACCCGTTGCTGGATGAAAACCGGGAGCTGGCGGATCGGTTGGAACGCGCAGGCGTGGCGACACACCTGCAAGTGCTTGCGAACATGACCCACGGGTTTGTCCGATTCAATGAGGTGGCGCCGGTCGTGCGCAATGTGATCGGTGCGCAGGGCAGCGCTTTGCGCAGGGCACTTTGCGCTCAGGCGAACTTCCCATGAACCTGTTCCGTATCGCGAATTTTGCGCGGATCTGCCTCGGGATATTCAGCGTCATGACGGCCAACGCCTCGGCGGCAGGCACGCTCCCCGTCGGTCCTGACGCGGGAGACAGGGAGCTGTCGGCGTTTTATCGCTGGCCTGAAGCAATGCCCGCGCTGCCCGGTGTGCTGCTGCGAAGCGAGACGCTGGCGGTGCCGCCGCAGATGCCCGCCGCCGGGCAGGTGTTGCGCCTGCTCTACAGCTCCACCGACGAGCGCTGGCACTCCGGACTCGTTCCGGTCAGCGGGGCGTTGTACTTGCCGGCTGGGCAGCCACCGCCGCAAGGCTGGCCGTTGCTGGCCTGGGCCCACGGAACGCTGGGGATTGCCGACGCCTGCGCACCGTCCTGGGCTGGATGGCGCGAGCGTGATGGGGCGTATATCAATCGTTGGCTGGCGCGCGGGTTCGCGGTGGTCGCCACCGATTACCAAGGCCTGGGAGGGCCAGGGCCGCATCCCTATACGTTCTGGCAGGCCGAGGGACGCTCTGTCCTGGATGCGATTCGCGCTGCGCGTTCCATCAGGCCTGGCCTGATTGCCAATCGCATGGTTCTGGCCGGGCAATCCCAGGGAGGAGGGGCGGCGTTGGGCGCGGCGATCCTGGCCGGTGGTTATGCGCCGGAGTTGGCTATCCGCGGCGCAGTAGTCACGGCCCCGAACAGCACATTTCCCCATGGTCCCATTGCGTTGCCGCCGCGCCAGTCCAATACGCTGTTCCTGGCATTGGCGTCCGGCGGCTTGCGCGAGGACGGGCCACGGGTAGAGGACATCCTGACGACCAAAGGCCTTGAACTGCTAAGTGTTGCCCGGGAGGGCTGCAGCCGCGACATTGCCCGCAAATCCAAAGCGTTGCAGATCGATTCGTTTGCCGAGCTTCTGACCATTTCCCCCGAGGCGTTGAAGGCGGTGCGCATCCCCTCGACCGACATGCCACAGGCATCGATTGGGTTCCCGTTATTCATCGCCACCGGCCTGGCTGATCAAACGATCACGCCCGTGCGCCAGTATGCGGTCGCCGCGGCGTTGTGTGCCGCTGGCAACCCGGTCACCTGGCGGACGTATGAAGGCCTGGGGCATGACGGGGTGCTGCATGGTTCATTGGACGATGCATTTGCCTTCGTCGAGGCCCAACTCGACGGACCGGGCCATGGCTCGAACTGTTCCACACTGCAAAGGCCCGGTCCGCCGGGTGAAAGGGATGCAGCAGCGTCGTTTAACGACGACTGAGATCCCCCTGTGGGAGCGAGCCTGCTCGCGATGGCGTTGGGTCAGGCAATGAAGCCAGCGGGGAAGGCCTCATCGCGAGCAGGCTCGCTCCCACATTAGATCCGGGTTACGACAGGGAAGGCTTTGTCGAGGCCGCTTGGTCTCAGGAAGCGTCCTGCTGATAGGTGCAACCCACATAAAGGTCGCTGTCCTTGTTTTCGGTGGAGACCACCCGCAGGGTCGCGCCGTTGTCGAGGTTGCGCTGGTAGTCCACGTAGCCGTCGGTATCCAGGGTCTTTTCCAGTTTCAGGGCGCTGGCGAGTTTTTCTGCATCGGCCTTCGGGCTGCTGCTCTTGGCCTGGAGGAAGAAGCTGAAACGGTCGGTCATCACCAAGGTGGTCGACGACACGCCGTGCACTGACAGCGCCGCAGTGGCCTGCCAGGCGCCACCGCCCCACGGGGTATGGGCTTCATCCTTGGCGAGTGACACTTGCTCGGCGTCCACCAGGCCGTTGAATTCGCTGATCTGCTGCGCACTGGCCTGGCACTGTGCCAGGGCCTTGAACAGGTCGCTGTGGCTCGGGGTGGCAGCCAAGGCAGGGGCGGTGGACAGGCACCCGGCCAGGGCGACGAGACCAAGAGAAATTTTCATGAGGACATCCTTGCTCAGTTGAATAAAAGTCGATGGGTACCCGAGGTGAGTGGCAACGGGCATCAGCCATGAACGGCGGCATTGGCGGCTGGGCTGCGGTCGCAAGCTTGCCATTGCGCAGGTGAATATGCCATCAGGGTATCTTTGGAAAAAGCTCGGGGGCTCATAAACGCGTCGCGCCAGTCGTTGCCGCTCTCCAAGGAGGGCACCGCTTTTGGGCATCGGCAAAGCATGGCCGCTAAAGCCCCCTTTCTGGCCCCGCATAACCTCAACGATGGCGCAGCGCTGCCGTAACGTGCACCTGATTGCGCACGTGGAGGGGGGCTGATGAACCGTAGAACCTTTATGCTCGGTACCGCGGGAGTGGGGGCCTTGATGGCAGGGGCGGGGGCGCTGTTGCGGCCGGGCGACCGGGGCGGTCCCTACAACGATTACTTCCGCGCGTTGAATCAGGAGTTGAAGACCCATGGGCCGATGCGGCCCGTGATGCTGATTGACCTCGACCTGCTCGATCACAACATCAATGTGGTCATGCAATCGGTCAAACGTGCCGGTAAACACTTGCGTCTGGTGGAAAAATCCCTGCCGTCACCGGGGCTGCTGGCGTATATCGCCAAACGCACCGATACCCGGCGGCTGATGTCGTTTCACCAGCCGTTCCTCAACCGCGATGCGCTGACCTTTCCCGAGTCTGACATCTTGCTCGGCAAGCCCCTGCCGGTACGCTCGGCCGAGTTGTTCTATCAAACCCACAAAGGCGCCTTCGACCCTGCCAGGCAATTGCAATGGCTGCTCGACACTCCGCAGCGGCTGATGGATTACCGGGCATTGGCCCAGGGCCTGGGCATTCGGATGCGGGTCAATATCGAGCTGGATGTCGGCCTGCACCGCGGCGGCGTGTCTGATCAAGCAGTGCTCGGCGAGATGCTGACGCTGATCAGCACCCATGGGCAGCATCTCGAATTTGCAGGCTTCATGGGGTATGACCCGTTTGTCGGCATGGGCGTGCCCCGGGTCCTCGGTTCGTCCCAGGCCTTGTTCGACCAGGTGATGGTCATTTACAACGGTCATGTGAAGTACGTGCGGGAGCATTTCCCGGCGCTTTGGCATGATGGGCTCACGCTCAATACCGCCGGCAGCCCCAGCTACCGCATGCATGAACAGGAACGCTTGAGCAGCGAAGTCTCGGTGGGAACGGCGTTCCTCAAGCCGACCCACTACGACCTGCCATCCCTGGCCGAGCATGTGCCGGCGGCCTTTATCGCAACGCCCGTGTTGAAGAGCACCGGCCCGGTGAATTTCCCCGCCCTGGATGGCAAGTCCCGATTGTTCTCCTGGTGGGACCCGAATCAGCGCGGGACATTCTTCATCTACGGCGGCAACTGGATGGCCGAGTTCGAGTCTCCCCCAGGGCTGCAAAGTAACGAGCTCTACGGTCGCAGTTCCAACCAGGAAATGGTCAACGGCTCGCCGACGGTAGGGCTGAATGTCGAAGACCAGGTATTTTTAAGGCCAACCCAGACCGAATCCGTGCTGCTGCAATTTGGCGATTTGCTGGCCGTGCGCGGGGGGAAGATTGTCGAAACCTGGCCCGTGTATTGATCGTTGCTTGTGACGTGTTTGGCCGTGATCAAATCTTGCCTCGCAGCAGAAACAACACCAGCGCGACCAGGCAGGCCGTCGCCTGAATCCCACCCAGCGTGGTCATCGGCGCGAAGCTCAAGACCGAGGCCAGCCAGGTGGCCAGCGCAGCCGCCCCCATGGAAAGAAACCCCAGCAGGGCGGAGGCCATCCCGGCTTCCTTGCCGAAAGGGCCCATGGTAATGGCCGTGCCCAGTGGATTGGCCAGGCCCATGCCCCAAAGGAACGTGACCATCGAAAGGGCATACCACCACAGCCCGGGCTCGGTCGGACCGACCAGAAGCAGGCCGCCTCCCATCATGGCGCAGGTTATGCCCAGCAGCGTGACGATCCGGGCGCCAAGACGATGGGCCAGGCGCGGCGCCGCCATGCCGGCGGCGAACACCACAAAGACCGTCGAGGCGAAGTACAAACCGGTCTGCACCGACGTCAGGCCGAGGCCTTGCATCAGGATGGCGGGCGCCGCCGCGAACGAGGCGAACAGGCCGCTCAGCAGCAGGCCCATGGACAGGGCCGGGAGGATGAAGCGCTTATCCACTGCCAGTCGGCAATAGGCGAGTACCACGCTCCTGGCCGAGTGGGGTGCGCGGCGATCGGCGGGATGGGTTTCCCCCAGGTCGCGCACGTAGAAAAACGCCAGTGCAACAGCGGCCAGTCCCACCAGGATGAAGATGGCACGCCAGCCGAGCGTGACGGCCAGGACACTGCCGGCCAGCGGCGAAAAGCCCGGTGCCGCGGCCGTGGCGATCATTGTCAGCGACAGGGCGCGGGCGAGCGTCTCGCCTTCGAACAGATCCCGGGCAATGGCCCGCGACAATACCGAGGCTGCGCACACGCCCAGTGCTTGCACGACGCGTCCGGCGATCAGGACGTCGAGGGTGCTGGCAAAGCCGGCGATGACGGTGCCGACAACGAACACCGACAGCCCGCCCAGGACCAGCTTCTGGCGTCCGTAGCGGTCGGCCAGTGGCCCGACCACCAGTTGGCCCAAGGCGAAGGTGATGAAGAAGCTGGACAGCGTCAGGCCGAGCTCGCGAGCGGTCACGCCCAGGTCTTCACCGATCGCCGCGAACGCCGGAAGGATGATGTTGGTGGAGAGCATGCTGATCGCCGCCAGGCCGGCGAGCAGCGCGACGATTCTGCCGGTCAACGGTTGGCTGGAGGTGTGTTGCGTACCGGCAATCGCCAATGAAGTTCGGGCTTGCATACGTCATTTCCTGCGCATGTGATTGACGTGGACAAAACGCTGATGCCCAACGCTCCGACTTCAGTTCGCGAAGCCGCCGTCGAGTTGATATCCACATGATGATCGTAATATTTTTCAAATATGATGATCGTCATCTCAATCGTCAAGCTAAATATCGGGAATGCGCAGGTGGGGCTGATGAGGGGCAGTGTGTTGCCCCCCTTGCCAGCGTCATGGCGATGTATCAAGTCGCAGGTTATTTGTAATGTTGCTCGAACACTGCCAACTGCTCAGGCTTGATCAACTGGAAGGGCACCCAGACGTCCGTTTCCACTGGCTCGCCCTTGATCATCTTGAGGGCTGCCTGTACCGCGCTGGTCGCCTGGGCCTTGGGGTCCTGGAATATCGAGGCGACCAACATCCCGCGCTTGATTGCCGCCAGGCCGTCCGGCAAGCCGTCGATGCCAACAATCGCAACCTCGCCCTTGGTTTTGCCTGCCTGCTGCAAGGCCATCGCTGCACCGATGGCCATTTCATCGTTGTTGGCGACGATGGCATCGAAACGACTCCCGGCCAATAACCAGTTGCTGGTCAAATCCATCCCTTTGTTGCGCTGCCACTCGGCACTTTGCTGCTCGACGATCTTGATCCCGGGATAATCCTTGAGCACCTGTTTGACGCCTTCGGTGCGGTCGTGGGTAGCGTTTTGCGCCAGGTCGCCCATGATGATCGCCAGGTTGCCCTTGCCGCCGAGTTTTTCGGCCAGGTAGCGCATTTGCAGTTGTCCGGCCTCGATGTCATTGGAGGCCACGGTGACGACGCCTTTGGGCAAGGTGCGCTCGTCCGGGTGACGGTTGACGTAGACCAGCGGCGTCTTCGCATCGACCGCGGCGCGGGTGATGTTGGCGGTGGCGGAGGTGTCCACCGGCAGGACAATGACCGCGTCCACTTGCTGGTTGATGAACCCCTGGACCTGGTTGAGTTGGCGCACCACATCGCCCTGGGCGTCTTCGAACTGGATTTGCACGTTTTCCTTTTTCGCGGCCTCGTCCAGGCCGTTACGTACGTAGGTCATGAAGTTGTCGTCGACCCTGGCGATGCTGACGCCGATGCGATAGTCGGCGGCGGCCCATTGGCTGAACAGCAACAGCAGGGTGGCGAAAAGCAGTGTGCAACGACGCATGATGGTTATCCTTTTGTTGTTATGGGTTGAAACGTCACCAAGAACTGAAAATCTGCCGCACATGTTGAGTGCGTCGGGGCTTTATCCATCAAGCGTGAAGGCCTGCCTGAAACGCTCGAGCGCGACCTCGCTGTCACTGCTGGCCCAGCCTTCCAGGCCGACGACACCGCTGTATCCCATGCCGAACAAGGCCCTGGCAATCGCGGGGTAGTGGATTTCACCGGTGCCGGGCTCCCTGCGCCCCGGGACGTCGGCCACTTGGATTTCGCCGATGGCGCTGCCGGCGCGCTGGATCAGTTCGATCAGGTTTCCTTCGCCGATCTGGGCATGATAGAGGTCCAGGTTCATTTTCAAGTGCGGGCTGCCCACGGCCTCGATCAGCGCCAGGGTGTCGTCTGCGCGGGCGAAAGGCGTGCCCGGGTGGTCGACCTCGGTGTTGAGGTTTTCCAGCAGGAACACCCGGCCCGCGTCTTCCCCCAGGCGAGCGATTTTTTCCAGCGTCTTGCAGGCGCTCAACCACATGCGGCCGGTGGTCTGGGCCACGGGTTTGACCGGCAAGCCCTGATCGCCCAGGCCGGTGCCGTGCAGGTTCAGGCTTGGGCAACCCAATTGAGCGGCGACGGCCAGGGATTCCTGGGCGCTGTCGAGCAACTGTCGGATATCGTCGGGGTCAGTCAGGTTGCCCGACAGGTAGCCGGTCATAGAGGTGAAGTCCGCGCCCGTCGCCACGAGGGCCTGGATGTCCTTGGTCGCCCAGTTCCATATCTCGACGCTGAAGCCCAGCGCGTGGATGCGTCTGACCCGTTCGGTAAAAGGCAGGTCGAGGAAGACCATCTCGGCGCTGATCGCCAGTTTGAATGGGATGAAACTCATGACAGCGCTCCTTGCACGCGCACCGTCTTGCCCTGTTGGAAGGACTCGATACAGGCGCGGGCAATGGCCAGTGCTGCCCGGGCATCTTCACCGCTGGCCAGGGGTTTTTCGCCGCTGCGCACACAACTGGCGAAGTGATTGAGTTCGGCCACGTAGGCATCACGCAGCAAGTCGGTGTCCATGCGCTGGGTGTCGGCCTGCACACCATTGGCCAGGTACCGCAGCAAGTCGGAATCGTTGACGTTGCCCATGGTCAGCATGCCGGCGCTGCCGAACACTTCGCCGCGGACATCGTAGCCATACACGGCTTGGAAATTGGCCTCGGCGGTGGCGATGGCGCCATTGTCGAAGCGGATCGTGACCACCGCGGTGTCGAGAAAACCTTTGTCCTTGTAGGCGGGGGCGATCAGGGCATCGGCCATCACAAAGACTTCAACCGCCTCGGCGCCCGGGTTCAGGTAGCGCAGGGTATCGAAATCATGGATCAGGGTTTCGAGGAAGATCACCCATTGCGGCGACGCGGCCGGGTTGTTCAGGGCCGGGTCTCGGGTCAGTGAGCGCAGCAGTTGCGGCGTACCGATCCGGCCGGCCATCACATCCAGATGAGCGGTGCGAAAGCTTTTGGCAAAGCGTCGGTTGAAGCCGACTTGTAGCGTCACTTGTGCATCGGCAGCGGCGGCGATGGCGCGATCCGCTTCGTCCAGGGTGATGGCCATCGGTTTTTCACAGAACACGCTTTTGCCGGCCCGGGCCGCGCTGATCACCAGCTCGGCATGGCTGCGCGCCGGCGCGGCAATCAGCACGGCGTCGATGTCCGGGTCATCCAGCAACTGCTGTGGATCGGTATAGACCTTCTGCACGTCCAGTTCTGCCGCCAGGCGTGCGGCTTGGCCGGGGGTAGGGTCGGCGATGGCGGCGAGGCACGCGCCAGGGATGTGCCGGGCGGCGGTCAGACCGTGGAAACTGCCCATGCGGCCGGCACCGATGAGGCCCAGGCGGAGGGTCTTGGATGTGCTCATGAATATGACTCCCTTTATTGTTTTTACGACTCGGCGGCAAGAATGTCCTCGTCTGTTCATGCAGGGAGCAAGTGCTGTGCCAATAGTTAACTTATTGATATTTAATGGTTTTTATTTGAATCAATGTTCATGTCGATGACATGTCTATACTGACATGTCGAAAATATGAACATGTGGCCGAACCATGGATCAGCAACCCCTAGCATTGAGCGACGAAGACCGCGATTACCTCACCACGCTTGGCCCAGCGTCGTTGAACGACGGGCCGGGCACGGCGCTGGAGGAGGCCTGGCGAGCGTGCTGGCAAGGGCAGGCCGAGCGCCCAGTCGGGATCCGCCGGGTGATCTGGGAATCCTGGTTGCGCAGCGTCAGTGCCGGCCTCGATCCGGAAGACGGCGCGTACCGTTTTGTCGCGCCCGCCGACCTGACCGCGACACTGGCTGCCAACCGGGAACTGATCGCGGCGGCGGCGCAAGTCATGCGCGGTTTGCTCGCCTATAACCCCAGGGGCCATATCAACCTGACCGATGCCGAAGGCACCACGTTGTATTTCTGCGGCCTGGACCTCACCCCCATCGGCAGTCGACTGCTGGAGTCGGTGCAGGGCACCAATTGCACCGGGCTGGCAATCGTCGAAGACCGCTTGGTGTATGTGCTGGCCGAGGAGAATTTCGGGCTTGGCCTGCGCCAGCGCCGCATGCATTGCGCCGCCGCGCCTATTCGCGATGGCCAGGGCCGGACCCTGGGCATGTTGACCTTGACGGCCGAGCCAGGCTGGTTTCACTTTCATACGCTGGGCACCGTCCAGGCCGCGGCCGAGGCTGTCTCCAGGCAGATGACCCTGCAGGCCTTGCTGGAAGAACAACAGACCGTGCTTGAGGTGCTCAACGAGGGCTTGGTGGTATTGGATGAGCGCGGTTGCATCAAGGCGCTCAACCATTACGCCCGACAGTTGTTTCGCGTCGGCCATGACCTGCTCGGCAGTCCGTTCCAGAGCCTGGGGCAGAGCGAATTGACCGATGCGGTCCTGCTCGGGGGCGGTGACGGGGTGCGTGACTTGGACTGCACCTTTGAACTGCACGATCGCAGCCATCTGGCTTGCCTGGTGTCGGTCTGCCCGCTGGCGCAAGGCGGGCGGATCGTTTCGTTGCGCGAGAACCGACGCATCCGGGAAATCACCCGGCGGATCATCGGCACCCAGGCCAGCTACACCTTTGAAACCATCCTGGGCCGCTCGCAGGCGATCCAGGATGCAATGCACTTGGCGCGGATTGCCAGTCGCAGTGATTCGACCACGCTGATCCTCGGCGAGAGCGGCACGGGCAAGGAGCTGTTCGCCCAGGCCATCCATAACGCCAGCGATCGTCGTGGCGGGCCTTTCGTGGCGGTCAATTGCGGCGCGATTCCGCGAGACCTGGTGCAAAGCGAGCTGTTCGGTCATGTCGAAGGCGCTTTCACCGGGTCGGCTCGCGGTGGGTCGGCCGGCAAGTTCGAACTGGCCGACGGTGGGACGATCTTCCTCGACGAAATCGGTGACATGTCCTTCGATGCGCAGGTCAGCTTGCTGCGTGTCCTGCAGGAGGGTGAGGTGACACGGGTGGGTGCGAAAAAATCGCTGCGGGTCAACGTGCGCATCATCGCTGCCACCCACCGCAACCTGAGCCAGGCGGTGGCCGAGGGGGCTTTTCGCGAGGACCTTTACTACCGGCTCAACGTGCTGAACCTGACGGTGCCGCCATTGCGGATGCGTCGCGAGGATGTGCCGTTGCTGGCGCGGCATTTTCTCGCGCGTTGTGCCCGGTCGCTGCGCAAGACGATGCAGGACGTTTCGCCAGCGGCGCTGGATTTGCTGGGTGCCTATCACTGGCCGGGCAATGTCCGTGAGCTGGAAAACGTCATTGAACGGGCGACGAACCTGGCAATGACCGAACTGATCCAGCCGAGTGACCTTGCGTTGGAAATCAGGCAGCGCGGGCGACCCTCGATCTGGGCAAGTGTGCCAGAACCGCGGACGGCGCCGGACCTGGGCACCCATGAAATGAACGCGATCATTGCCGCCCTCAAGGAGACGCGCGGAAACATCCGCCTGGCTGCCCAACGGTTGAACGTGTCGCGCGGTGGTTTGTACAACAAGATGAATCGATTCGGACTCAAGATCGAAACGTTCCGTTCGGGGCTGGATTGACCTGTCATGACCGAGGGAATACCGATTTGAACGGACGGGAAGCGGGTGGGGTCTACGCTGTTCAACGGTCGTGACGGGAACCTGTCTGATGCCTCCAATGAGTATTCAGTCTTTGCTCGAAGAATTGCTTCTGGCCCGCGGCCCCGGCGGGCAGGAAGATGAAGTCCGGGAAATATGTCTCAGGGAACTGGGCAAGCACTGCGATGAGGTCGTTGTCGACGAGGCCGGCAACATCCGGGGACTGATCAAGGCGTCGGATGAGTCTTCGCAAGCACAGCCCATCAGGGTCATGGCGCACCTCGATGAAATTGCCATGATCGTGAAGAAAACAAGGCCCGACGGTAACTTGGAAGTCGTGGCGCTGGGCGGTGCCCAGCCCATCTGTTTTGGCGTTTGTCCGGTCGACATACTCGGCGATAACCAATGCCTGCCCGGCGTACTGTCTTATGGTTCCATGCACAACACCGGCGGCTCCGCCCAGGGGCGGGATGTGCTGTCAGGGGCGGTGCAGTGGAGCGATGTCCATGTCATCACCCGCTGTTCCCAGGATGAGCTGACCGCCGCCGGTATCCGGCCCGGCGTGCGCGTGGTGCTCAGCCGGCACTGGCGCCGGCCATTCCAGGTGAAAGACACGGTCGCCGCCCACTTCCTCGATGACCGGGCGCCCTTGGCGGCCGTGATCACCACCGCGCAACAGCTGAAAAACAAAAGGCACGCGCTCAAGCAAGACGTCTGGTTCGTCTGCACGACACTTGAGGAAGAGTCCAACGCCGGTGCGCTTTATGCCGCTGCCCGCGTGCCGGGTGACACCACCATCGCGGTCGAGGTAGGCCCGGTCCTGGAGGAGTACGGAACGGTGTTATCGGCAGACCCGATTATCAACACGGGGGATCAAAAGGGTTATTACACCCGCTCTGTCGTGGATGCCCTGGTCAAGGCTGCACAGCGCTCGGGCTATCACCCACAAGTTGCGCTCCTGGTCGATTTCGCCTCCGATGCGAGTGCGATCATGAGTGCGGGAGTGGCCGCGCGAGCGGGGTGCATCGCCATTCCAACGGAAAATACCCATGGCTTTGAAATGGTGCTCCATGAAGGCATCGTTGCCTGTGCGGCGACACTCACTGAGTACCTGCTTGACCCTTCGGGGATGAGTACGACGCACTCTTAAAGGTGTTCTTTAAGGTAGTGGATGAATGCTCGCGCCAACTGTGATGGCTCCTCCTGTGTGGGAAGCAATAGCGCAATTTCGTATCTGATCGCTGGTGAGAAGGGCTTCAGGACAAGATGGCGAGTGAAGGACCGGCTGACCACCGGATCGACGATCCCCACCCCCAGGCCGGCGCCGACCAGTTCGCAGGCTGTCGAGAAAAACTCTGTCTCGGCCACCACGTTCCAAGATGATCCATAAGCCGAAAAAGCCATGGCCAACTGCTGATAGGTAGGATCGCCCTTGAACAGCGAAACGAACGGTACGCCATCCAGGTCTGCCGGGGTAATCACGTCCAACGCTGCGAGAGGGTGACCAATCGGCATCATGCATTGGCATTCATACGAAATTACCTCCATGTTGGAAGTCGGGTAATCGAGCGGCAATTCGGCGATGGCCAGGTCGAATTGCTGCGTTGTCATCAGTTCCCGGACCGACTGGGAGTTGCGGGTGATGATCTTGAGTTCCAGCCCTGGGCGCTCTTTCGCGAACTCGGCCATCAATCGTGGCAGCAGATGGATCGAGATGCTGGCATAGGCCGCGACTGCCAGGTGGCCGCGTTTTCCTGTTCTGATTTCCTTGGCGATGCGATGGGTTTTTTCCACCGCTTCCAGCGCACGCTCAGCCTCGACGAAAAATAATCGGGCTTCAGGTGTGGGTTGCAAGCGACCGCCTTTGCGCACGAACAGTTTCAGGCCGGTCTCATGCTCCAGATTGGCGATGGTGCTGCTGATGGCCGGCTGGGAAATGTTCAAAAGCTCTGCGGCACGGGTCATCGTGCCGTGGATCATCAAGGTCCTGAAGCACTCTAGCTGCCGGATTCGCATGGGCCTACCCTATAAATTCAACTTATACCGAGGCCACTTTATATTATTGGTTTGCGGTTTTGCGCTGTGTTTTCCTTGATGGCAGGTACTCGGCCGTCGGCCTTTGTCTTGCGAGGAAAACAAGAACATGAATGCAGTAGATACCCTTCCCAGCACAGAGCTGGTCCGCTTGCCTGCCCGGCGGGGTGTTGCGCTCCGGTTGCAACGGGGGCAAACCCTCAAGCTCATCAACACCCATGGCAAGCAGGTCGTCGACACCTGGGCGTTCAACCCGGATGATCTCTGCGAAGTCATGTCGATGGAGCACAGTCGGCCTTTTTGGTTGAAGCTGAACCCGTGCAAGGGTGACAGTCTCGTGACCAACAAACGCCGGAAAATCCTCACGCTTGCGCAAGACACCACACCCGGCGTGCATGACACGCTGGTGGCCGCCTGCGATCCGACGCGTTACGTACAGTTGGGTGTCGTTGGTCATCACGACAGCTGCAATGAAAACCTCTTCCTGGCCCTGGATGCCCTTGGCCTGGTGGCGACCGAAACCCCGAGTCCCTTGAACCTGTTCATGAACGTGCCGGTTCATCGGGACGGGCGCATCGAGTTCGCCGCGCCGGTCAGTGAGCCTGGGCAGTATGTGTGCCTTACGGCGGAAATGGATGCAATTGTGGTGCTCTCTGCTTGTCCCCAGGACATTACTGCCGTAAATGGAATGGAGCCCCGGGACGTTCACTATTGCATCCTCTGAATCCGCTGCACGCAATACCCGTCCAGGTTGCCAGGAGACCATCATGCGCAAGATACCCCCTCTGAATTCGGTGCGAGCGTTCGAAGCGGTTGCACGCCACCAGAGTTTTTCCGTGGCAGCGAACGAGCTCTCCGTGACAGTCGCCGCGGTCAGTCATCAAGTCCGGCAATTGGAGGACGGGTTGGGGCAAAAGCTCCTTGAGCGGGGGCGGACGGTGACCCTCACGCCCGTGGGCAAAGCCATCTATCCGCTGTTGCGGGACGGCTTCGACCAGATTGCCCAGGCCTTTGCCCTGATAAATGGGGCAAAGGAGGGCGATGCGATCCAGGTGTCCACCACGCGCGCATTCGCGGAACGATGGCTCATGCCGCGCCTGGCGAAGTTCAACGAGATCTATCCGAACATCCTGGTGTCGATCCACGCCTCGGAGAAACTGGTGGATTTGCGTTCCGAGACTATTGACCTGGCGATTCGATATGGTCCAGTCGAGGCCGGTGTGCGAGGCCCAGTGCTGTTCGAGGATCGGTACATCGCCGTCGCGGATAAAAGCATCTGCCCAGTCGAGCGCACGGCAACGATCGACGACTTTCATAATCGACCGCTGCTGGCGTTCAAATGGAAGAACCAGGCTCTCGAAGCTCCCTCTTGGTCAGCCTGGCTGGCCCGGGCCGAACACGGTGCCTCCCGGGACCTGCGCACCTCCTGGTACAGCGAGGAAACGCTTGCGCTGCATGCAATGGAGTGCGGATTAGGCCCCTTGCTGTGCAGCAATGTATTGATTGGCGATGAGCTTCGCTCTGGTCGGATTCGACAGGTGGCGGGCCCGGCCTTGGCCGGGTTTACGTACCACTTGGTAGAAGATAGTCATTGCAATCCTCGCCATAGCCTTTCGTTATTCAGGGAATGGCTTTTGGGCGAGGCAACATCGTTCAGGGAACATACGCTTGATGAGATGGCGGGGCGTCAAATGGCGCTGACGTCCTGAAACCTGAGGCGGATAAGCTCGATTCCACCGCCAGGGCTACGCTGAGTAGGTGATCGTCGTGATCCCGGGTTGTCGAAAACAGGGTCGAGGTGGCAAACCCGGAACTGTCCCTCCCAGATGGGATTGCCACGCCCGGCATATCCAGCAGACTTCCAATCATGGTGAGTGACAGGGTCTCAAGGTTCACGGCGGCAAAAAGCACATCGTCATCCTCCAATGGCGCCCTCGGCGGTGCGACATGCTTGACCGTCGGCATCACCAGGATGGCACCGTCGAGTTCGTTTTCGATTGCAGCCATCAACTCCATGCGCAGATGTCGGATCCTGGCTTCGGTGGCAGAGTCGATGTCCTTGGCCGAGCGCAAGCGAGCCTGCACGCGCCTGTCCATTCGCACACCTTGTGGACCTTCCACGATCGGGCCGAGAAGGCGCCAGGCTTCTATCGCCCCCAACCAGCCCGAGCGGGTAATCAGTTCACGGGTATGGGCGACTGCGGCTATCGTTCGATACTCAACCCGCGCACCGGCCTCACGAAGCCGTTCCATCATTGAGACAAGGTTGTGCTGTACCGCAGGCTGCAGCGCTGGATCAATCATCACGCCGTCATCGACCACAAAGCGCAGATCTGCAAGGTTGGCAGCCCGGAGGGCCACGCTTGCGCAACCTCGCATCAGCGCATCGAACGTCGCACAATCGGCCACGGTATGGGCAAAAGAACCCAAGCTATCCAGCGTGACGGCAAGCGGGTGCACACCCTCCATGCAGTAGCGGCCCGTGGAAGCCTTGTAGCCAACCAAGCCATTGAACGCCGCTGGAATGCGAATCGAGCCTGCGGTGTCAGTGCCGATGGCGCAGCTGACGATGCCCTGTTGAACCGCAATCGCCGAGCCGGACGAAGACCCACCAGGAACTCGGCTGTCGTCGGTCGCGGGATCGGAAACCGGCGTTCCAAAATGAGGATTCAGGCCCAGGCCGGAATAGGCGAACTCGGAGAGATTGGTTTTACCCATCGGGATCATCCCCTGCGCCGTGAGGGCTGCGATGACGGCTGCATCCTTGGTCGCCATGGGCGCGTTGACACGAGTAAAGGAGCCGGCGGTCGTCCGACTGCCCGCGACGTCCAGCAGGTCCTTGACCGCATAAGGGATACCGTCAAAGGCGCTCAACTGAGTCCCGTTCTGCCACCGTTGGGTTGATGCACCAGCGTCATTGATGGCGCGTTGTTCCAGTGTGGAAATGAATATGTGCTTCGAGTTATTGGCCGAGGTCAATGCAGACTCGATCAATTCATCCGGCGTGGCATGGCCCAGTCTCAAGCGCTCGGCAATTTGCAGCATCGTGATCATGATTGTCCCATCGTTGGTGTTGGCGGCGATACGTGGCATCAAGCCGGAGACAGCTGGCTTTGCCGTGCCTCGACCATTTGCCTGGCCAGGACCGGAACGGCATCGAACGCGTTCGCGATGGAGGCTTCATGGCGAGCGTCGCCAAATTCCTGGTAATCGATAGAGATGACATGGGTTTCATCCACGCCCAAGTAATGCGCACAGGTTTGAATGTGCGTGTCCAGATGGTTCATGGCCTCACGAACGCCACCAGGACCAAATCCAAACTCACCCCGGGAAGACAAAATGACCAGCTTCTTGCCGCTCATGATGGGTTCCAACGGGTAGTCGCCCCGGTCGAGGTCGAATGTGAAAGTCTTGCCGATACGAATCACTTTGTCGAACCAGGACTTGAGAGCGGCCGGCATCCCGTAGTTGTACATCGGCGTACCGATCACGATGATGTCGGCCCGGTCGATTTCGTCGATCAGTTCATCCGAGAGGCGAATTTCCTCGCGCTTTTCTGGCGTCATGTGTTCTTCGGGCGTAAAAACTGCGGCGATCCAGGCTTCGGTCACGAAGGGAGGAGGGTTGTGCCCAACGTCACGGGCGATGATTTGCGCCTTGCCATCATGTTCGATCCAGGCTTCGACAAACGCCTGGGACAGTTTACGGCTTAGGGAGCGGTCGGAGCGTGCACTGGCATCAATATGAAGAAGGGTGGTCATTTCGTGATTCCTGTTAATCCTGAAGTGGGATGACTTCAGCGACTGCAACAAGTTGGCCATGACCCTCGCTGCTTCGGCTATTGATATTTCTTTGAAGGGGATCAAATAAAACTCAACGAGCGATTGTTATTTGTCGGGTGAATTGAAATGTTTCCCTTTTTTTGACATTGAACGGGTATTTCATGCCCGGATGAATGACACGCTTGAAAAAAATTTAATCCGGCAATTTTTCTAAAGGGTCGTTTAGTTATCGTCAATTACATAAAAATACAGACCTCGCTTTAATGGCTCGGGGCGATTCACGTGGTCGCCGGTCAGCGAGGAAAATAATAATGTCAATGCGTCGCGAATCTGAAAGAAACTTAACGAACGAGGCCAACTACGATGCGCTGGGTATTGAGCCGGTGCCCGATAGCCATCGTACTTCCACACCGCTGGACCAGTTCTGGATCTGGGCCGGGGCGAATGTGGCGCCGATCAATTGGGTGCTGGGGGCAATCGGTATCCAACTGGGCTTGAGCCTGATTGAAACCCTGCTGGTGATTATCGTCGGCAACCTGTTGGGTGCCGCCCTGTTCGGTGCCATCTGCATCATGGGCCACCGCACGGGAGTGCCGCAAATGGTGCTTTCCCGGCTGGCCTTCGGCCGACGCGGTGCCTACTTGCCAACCTTCATGCAGATATTGATGCCGATGGGCTGGGTCGCTACCAACACATGGATAGTCTTGGACTTGGCGATGGCGGCCTTGGAAAAGATCGGCATCAGCGGGGGCATGGAGCTCAAGTACGGTATCGCCTTGGGCGTCATGGTCATCCAGGTGGGTATCGCAGCCTGGGGCTTCAATGCCATCAAATGCTTCGAGCGCTACACCATGCCGGTGATCCTGCTGATCATGGTGGTGATGACCGGGCTCGCCTTCACTGAGGTGGATATCCAGTGGCAGGCCTCGACCGTCGAGGGCATTGGCAAACTGTCGGCCATGAGCAGCCTGATGACGGCGATCGGGATCGGCTGGGGCATCTCCTGGCTGGTGTACGCCTCGGATTACACCCGCTTCACCCAGCGCAAACTCTCCGATGGCCAGGTATTTCGCTCGACATTCCTCGGCATGTTCCTGCCTACCGTATGGTTGGCCTTTCTTGGCGCTGCCATTGCTTCCGCGGGCGCAGGCTCGGACCCGGCCCAACTGATCATCGCGGTGTTCGGCACCATGGCGTTGCCGGTACTTCTGGTGCTGCTACATGGTCCGGTGGCCACTAACATCGTGGTCATCTATTCGGCGGCACTGGCAACGTTATCGTTGGATCTGCGAGTGCCACGCTGGGTTGTTTCAACCGTCTCGGGCGTGGTCGCGCTGTGCATCCTCTATCTGTTCCTGCAATCAGGTGAGTTCGTGCATACCTTCGAGAACCTGATGGTCTTCTTCGTGGTATGGATCAGTCCGTGGGCGGGTATCACGCTGGTTGATTTTTTCCTGATTCGCCGTGGTCAGCTCGATCTTCAATCGCTTTATTGTCATCACTTGGAAAGTGCCTGCACGGACGTGAACTGGAAAGGCTTGTTTGCACTTGCCGCTGGCGTACTGGCGGCCTGGTTATTCCAAGTCGGCACCATTAAATCACTACAAGGTCCTCTTGCAATGGCATTGGGCGGTATTGATCTGTCTTGGTTGGCGGGGTTTGCCGTCGGTGGCGGTATTTATTATGTGTTGCACCGATCCCGGCAGGTCGAGGTTATTCACTCGTCGGCCATGGCTAAGTAAAAAACCCATGTTGTTATTCATTAAGCGAGGTTGTGCAAATGTCTCATCTTGAACAAACCAATATATTGGCGGCGTTGAGCGGCGGTGCCGAGATCGATGCGTTCCTGGGCAATGTCGTGGAAATCGCGATCGTGACGCGTGACCATAAGCGCACCATGGATGGCTTGCTCAAGCTGGGGATCGGCCCGTGGCGCGTCTATACCTTCAGCCCGGAAAACACCCAGAACCAGACTTACCGCGGTGAGCCGGCCGATTTTGTACTGAAAGTCTGCTTTGCGCAATCCGGAAACATGGTCTGGGAATTGATGGAGCCTGTTTCCGGGCCGACGATCTTCGCTGATTTCCTGGACAAGCATGGCGAAGGCATCCAACACGTCGCGTATGACTGCAACAACATCCCGTTTGAAGACCGCATCGCTGAACTGGAGCGACGTGGCTTCAAATGCGTGCAGTCAGGTTCCTGGATGGGCGTGAATCATTTCGCGTTCTTTGGCACCGAGGCCGACACCACCACCGTGTTTGAAACCTATGCATTTCCTTCCGATTGGGATTATCCGGAGCCAGAGTCGTGGTACCCGCCGCGCGCATAAGCCCATGGGGCATCACCTCGGCGTTGATGGCTGTCATGCGCCGAGGTGCTCGCCACTTTGAAATGACCTCAGGAGGACAACTTCATGAACAATGTTCGGATGGATAACATCAGTTGGGTCGATTATGAGCATCGGGTGCAATCAGGTGCCGTGGTGTTCCTGCCCATCGGCGCAACGGAGCAGCATGGGCCTCACTTGCCGCTGGGAACCGATGCCCTGCTGGCCAGCGCCATCAGCGAAGACGTGGCCAAGGCAATCGGCGGCATCGTTGCGCCGACGTTGTCCTATGGCTACAAATCCCAGCCCAAGTGTGGCGGCGGGCAGCACTTCTGCGGCACAACCAGCGTGGACGGTGCAACCCTGGTCGCCATGGTTCGGGATGCCATCCGTGAGTTTCATCGCCACGGTGTGAAGCGGCTGGTGCTGGTGATCGGTCACTATGAAAACCAGTGGTTCGTGACCGAGGGCATAGAGCTGGCAATGCGCGACATCGGTCCGGACAGCGGGCTGGAAGTCATGCGCCTGGAGCACTGGGAGTTCGTCAACCCGCAGACACTCGACAAGATCTTTGTGAATGGATTTCCGGGAATCGCCTTGGAACATGCGGCGGTCATCGAAACCTCGATGATGCTGCATTACTACCCAGAGATGGTTGCCCTGGACAAGATTCCTGACCATGGACCGGCCGAATTCCCGGTCTACGATATGTACCCCACGCGAATCGAATGGGTGCCTGCGAGTGGTGTTCTGTCCTCTGCGCTGGGTTCCAGTGCCGACAAGGGAAAGCTATTGGTGACCGACGTCACCAGCGGTATTGCCCAGGCGGTCCAGTCAGAGTTCGGGCTCACGGTGTCCAGTCTCCGGATCGCTTAGTGCGTTGATCGGACCTTGGTGGACGTGTTCTCCCGCCTGTCACTGTCCGCCAGCGGACAGTTGATCAACAACGCTGTCCCCGTACAGGCATTTCCATCGAATGAATGAGAGTCTAACTACCTGTAAATAAACGAATTATCACTTGGCACGAATCGTGTTGATAGAGCAGTGAGAGGCACCGGGAAAGGGTGCCGAGCCTATCGAGCAGGAGTCCCCATGCCCCGTGAAATTCGTTTCAATGCTTTCGAGATGAACTGTGTCGGTCACCAGTCGCCCGGTCTCTGGAGGCATCCCAAGGACCGCGCCTGGCAGTACAAGGACCTGGATTATTGGACCGACCTGGCCAAGCTGCTGGAGCGTGGCAAGTTCGACGGTATTTTCATTGCCGATGTGATCGGCATCTACGATGTGCTCGGTGGCAATGGCGATGCTGCCATCCGTCAAGCGACCCAGGTGCCGGTCAACGATCCGCTGGCATTGATCACGCCGATGGCCCTGGTGACCGAACACTTGGGCTTCGGCCTCACGGCCTCGCTGACCTTCGAGCACCCTTACCCCTTCGCCCGCCGCCTGTCCACGCTGGATCACCTGACCAAGGGGCGCATCGGTTGGAACATCGTCACCTCTTATCTCGACAGCGGGGCGCGGAACCTCGGGCAGGCGGCACTCAGCGATCACGATGCGCGCTATGACTACGCCGACGAATACCTGGAGGTGCTCTACAAGTTGTTCGAAGGCAGTTGGGAGGAGGGTGCGGTGCTACGCGCCCGTGAGCGCGGCGTTTTCAGCGACCCGAGCAAGGTCCACGAGATCCGTCACCAGGGCAAGCACTTCCAGGTGCCGGGCATCCACCTCTGCGAACCGTCGCCGCAGCGCACGCCGGTGCTCTATCAAGCGGGGGCGTCGAGTCGTGGCAAGGACTTCGCCGCCGGGCATGCCGAATGTGTGTTCGTTGCGGCGCCGTCCAAGGTGATCCTGAAGAAGACCGTGGCCGATATACGCCAGCGCGCTGCCGAGGCCGGGCGCGATCCGCGCAAGGTGCTGATCTTCAACCTGCAGACGGTGATCGTCGATGAGACCGACACCAAGGCGCAGGCCAAATGGCGCGAACTGAAATCCTACAGCAGCTACGAGGGCGCGCTGGCGCTGATCTCCGGCTGGACCGGCATCGACTTCGGTCAGTACCGACCCGACCAGGTGCTCAAGCACATCCATACCAACGCTATCCAATCGGCCGTGGAAACCTTTTCCAGCGCCGACCCGGACAAGCAGTGGACCGTCCAGGAGTTGGCCGATTGGGTCGGCATTGGCGGCTTCGGCCCATTGATTGTTGGCAGTGCGCAAACCGTGGCCGACGAGCTGCAGGCGTGGGTCGAGGACACCGATGTGGACGGCTTCAACCTGGCCTACGCCCTGGCCCATGAAACCTTCCGCGATGTGGTTGAGCTGCTGGTGCCCGAGTTGCAACAGCGCGGTGCGTACAAGACCCAATATCGTCCCGGCACCCTGCGGGACAAGCTGTTCGGCGATGGCCCGCGGCTGCCCGCCAACCACCCGGGCGCAGGCTATCGGGACTTGAATCGCCTGGCCCGGCGCTCCCGCCTCCCTGAGCCGGCCTTGGTTGGCGAGGAGTAAGCCGATGAGTGTCTACGAGCTCAATTCGTCGCTGCCCGACAGCGTGACCGACAGTGCTCTGGCAGCCTTGCACCGCTGGGCCAGGGAACGACCGACGCAGATCGCCCTGCGCCATCGACGCCTCGGCATCTGGAAGGCCTGGCGTTGGATCGATGTGCAGCGCGAGGTCGAGCGTGTCTGCGATGGCTTGCGCCAGCAGGGCTTTGCGCCGGGCGCGCGACTGGCGCTGAGCGGTGAGTTCGAGCCCAGCCTGCTGATCCTGGCATTGGCCGCGCGCCAATTGGGTGGGCACAGCGTGGTGATCGACCGCGACAGCCGTGGTGAGGATCTACAGCGTCAGCTGCGCCTGGCCCGTCCCGCGTTCGCCTTTGTCCAGCGCCGCGAAAACGTGTCGCACTGGTTGCAGTGCGGCTTGGACGAGGCGTGGCCACTGCAGCTGTATTCGGCCCAGGCCAATGCGGCCAGTCGCGGCCTGTGGCAGGTGCGGTCGCTGTCGGTGCTGTTTGTCACCGAGGCACCCACAGCTCAGCGCCAGGGCTGGGGCCAGGTCGCCGGAGACCCGGTGGTGTGGGTCGATGAAGGCACCGAATGGCGCGATGGCCTGGCCCACGTGTTCAGCCGCTGGCTGGAGGGCGGCGAAGGCTTGGCGTTTCCGGAAACCCGCGAGTCAGCCAGCCGCGATCGCCGCGAGATCGCCCCAACCGCCTTGCTGTTGTCCGCTACGCGAGTCGAATCGCTGGCGGCGGAAATCGAAGCGCGCCTGCCGCTGGCAGGCAGTTGGCGACGACGCCTGTGCGAATGGACCCTGGATGATCCGCGACGTGGCCTGCGCCGCTGGCTCAAGGCGCGGGTACGGCACCTGCTCGGCTTCCGGCGGCTGCGTCGGATCGAGGTGCCGAGCGCACACGCGGACCCCGTGCGGCAAGGTTCGGCGCGGTTGCAGCAGTACCTGGAGCGAGCGGCATGAGTGCGCTGCTGGAGGTGCGTAACGTGTCGCTGTCGTTCCGGGGTGTGAAAGCGATTTCCGACCTTTCGTTCAGCGTCAAGCTTGGCGAGATCTGCGCGCTGATCGGGCCGAACGGCGCGGGCAAGAGTTCGCTGCTGAACATCCTCAACGGGGTCTACAGGGCCGACGCCGGCCAGTTGTTCTTCGCCGCCGAACCGTTGCGCCGCCCGCATCCGTTGAAGGCGGCCCGGCTCGGTATTGGCCGGACGTTCCAGAACAATGCGTTGTTCAAGAAAATGAGCGTGGTGGATAACCTGCTCACCGGTCTGTCGCGTTTCCAGCGGACGTTTTTTCTCGAACAGGCCCTGGGTTTGCCACGTGCCCGGCGCGAAGCCCGGGCTTTCGCCGAGCGTGCCGAACAGGTGCTGGAGTTCCTTGAGTTACAGGCCTGGCGCGACGTCGCCGTGGGCAGCCTGGCCTACGGCCTGCAGAAACGCGTGGAGCTGGGCCGGGCATTGATCGCGCAGCCGACCCTGCTGTTGCTCGACGAGCCGATGGCCGGCATGAACGCCGAGGAGAAGCAGGACATGAGCCGCTTCATCGCCGATATCAATCGTGATCTTGGCACCACGGTGATTCTCATCGAGCACGACATCCAAGTGGTCATGGGCTTGTCCAGCCATGTGGTGGTGCTGGACTACGGCCGCAAGGTCGGCGACGGCTCGCCGGCCGAGGTCCAGGCCAATCCCGATGTGATCGCTGCCTACCTGGGGACGCCTCGCCCATGAATTTCTTTTTGGAAACCCTGATCGGCGGGTTGCTGGCCGGCACCTTGTATTCGTTGGTGGCCATCGGTTTCGTGCTGATCTACAAGGCCAGCGGCGTGTTCAATTTTGCCCAGGGCGCCATGCTGTTGTTCGCCGCGCTGACCTTCGTCAGCTTGCGCGAGCAGGGCCTGTCCTTTGCCCTGGCGCTGCTCCTGACGGTGTTGGTGATGATCGTTGGCGCGCTGCTGATCGAGCGCCTGGTGTTGCGGCCGTTGGTCAACCGCTCGCAGATTACCCTGTTCATGGCCACCCTCGGCCTGTCGTTCATCATCGAGGGCCTGGCCCAAGGACTGATGGGCGCCCAGGTGCGGGCGCTGGACCTGGGCATCGAGGACGTCCCGCTGTTCGTCGGCGAGATCATGATCAGCCAGTTCGACCTGATCGCCGCCGGGGTGTCGGCGCTGACGGTGGCGGTGCTGGCCTTGCTGTTCAACAAGACTCGCATCGGTGTGGCCCTGCGCGCCGTGGCCGACGATACCCGGGCGGCGCTGTCGCTGGGCATCAACCTCAACCGCATCTGGCAGATCGTCTGGGCCGTGGCCGGGGTGGTCGGGCTGGTCGCCGGGCTGCTCTGGGGCGCGCGCCAGGGCGTGCAGTTCTCACTCTCGCTGGTGGTGCTCAAGGCACTGCCGGTGCTGATCATCGGAGGTTTCACCTCGATTGGCGGGGCCATCGTCGGCGGCCTGATCGTCGGCGCCGCCGAGAACCTCGCCGAGGCGTACATCGGCCCGCTGATTGGTGGCGGCATCACGCCCTGGTTCGCCTATTTCCTTGCCTTGATCTTCCTCTACATCCGTCCGTCCGGCCTGTTCGGCGACCGGATCATTGAACGGGTATGACGCCATGACTGCTACTGTTCCGCGCCTGACGGCCAGCTTCGACGAAGCGCCCCTGACCCTGGTGCGCCGCCGCTGGCGACCGGGGCTGCTGCTGTTGCTGCTGGTGGCTTTTGTCGGGCTGCCGTGGCTGGGCAACGACTACTGGCTCAACGCGATCCTGATTCCTTTCCTGGTGTTGTCGTTGGCCGGCCTGGGGCTGAACCTGCTGACCGGCTACACCGGCCAGACATCGGTCGGCGCCGCCGGCTTCATGGCGGTGGGCGCGTTCGCCACCTACGGCCTGTTGCTGCGCGTGCCGGGCCTGCCGTTGCCACTGGCGCTGCTCGGCGGCGGGGTGATCGCCGGGTTGGTCGGGCTGCTGTTCGGCATCCCCAGTTCGCGGATCAAGGGTTTCTACCTGATGGTTACCACGCTGGCCGCGCAGTTCTTCCTGGAGTGGGTGTTCGCCAAGTTCCCCTGGTTCTACAACTACGCCTCGTCCGGCACCATCAGCGCGCCACGCCTGGAGCTGTTCGGCCATCACTTGGGCACCCCGGTCGGTCGCTACCTGCTGACCCTCAGTTGCGTGGTGTTGTTGACCTGGGTGGCGGTCAACCTGGTGCGTAGCCAGGTCGGCCGCAACTGGATGGCGATCCGCGACATGGACACCGCGGCGGCGGTGATTGGGATTGCCGTCGAGCGCGACAAGCGCATGGCCTTCGCCGTCAGTTCTTTCTACCTGGGCATCGCCGGCGCGCTCTGGGCGTTCGCCTACCTGGGGACGGCCAGCGCCGGGAGCTTCGATATCAATCGCTCGTTCCAGATTTTGTTCATCATCATTATCGGCGGCATGGGCAGCATCGCCGGCAGTTTCATCGGTGCTGCCTTCATCAGCCTTGTGCCGATCCTGCTCAGCCATGCCGGGCAATGGCTGTTCAACGGCAACGTCGACGCCGGGCAACTGCAGAACCTGCAGAAGGTGCTCTTCGGTGGCTTGATCATCTGGTTCCTGATCAAGGAGCCGGAAGGGCTGGCACGCCTGTTCGACGACCTGCGCGAGCGCATCAGGGTCTGGCCGCTGCGGTTCTGAGCGCCGACCCACCCCCAATGAACCTTGACCCGACCCAGGGAAAGGAGGTTTCCAACCGCCGGCCGTCATGACGCGGCCAGGCATTCAAACCGAGAAAACCATCATGCATGCAACCTTCAAACGTCGTCTCGCCGCCATCGGCCTGGTGCTTGGCGCCTGTGCGGCGCTGATACCGGGTGCCCAAGCGGCGACCAACGAGCAGTTCTTCCCCTTGGCTACCTATCGGGTCGGCGCCTATGCCTCCAGCGGTATTCCGGTGTGGGCCGGAATGATCGACTACCTGCGCTACATCAATGACGTGGAAGGTGGGATCAATGGCGTCAAGCTGGTCTGGCAGGAATGCGAGACCGAATGGACGGCGGAGAAGGGCATCGAATGCTACGAGCGCTTCAAGAATGGTCTCGATGGCGCGCCGGTGGCGGTCTATCAACCCAATGGCGCGCCGGCCGCCTATGCCCTCGCGGACAAGGCCGAAGCCGACAAGATTCCCTTGATCACCCTCGGTTATGGCCGTACCGAAGCCACCGATGGCCGGGTGTTTCCCTACAACTTCCCGGCCATGCTGACCTTCTACAGCGAGGCCTCGGCGTTCATCAACTACGTGGCCGAGCGCGAGGGCGGGCTGGACAAGCTCAAGGGCAAGAAAATCGCCACCGTCTACCACGACTCCGCCTATGGCCGGGAGACCCAGGGGCCGCTGGCGTTGCTGGCGCAGAAGTACGGCTTCGAGAATATCCAGATCGCGGTGGCCGACCCGGGTAACGAACAGGCCGGGCAGTGGCGCCAGGTGCGGCAACTCCAGCCGGACTGGGTGTTCCTGCGGACCTGGGGCGTGTCCACGCCGGTGGCGATCAAGACCGCGGCGCGTTTTGGCTACCCGGTGGAGCGCATCGTCGGCGACATCTGGGCCAGTTCCAACGAAGACGTGTTGCCGGCCGGCGAGGCGGGCAAGGGGTACCTGGCGTTGACCCCCTATCCGGGCGGCGCCGACTTCGAGATCCACCAGCGCATTCGCCAGCACATCCTCGACACCGGCAAGAGCGACCTCAAGGATCCGAAGAGTTTTGGCAGCGTCTACTACAACTCCGGCCTGGTGAATGCCGCCATCGCCGTCGAAGCGATCCGCACCGCGCAGCAGCATTTCGGCAATCGTCCGCTCAACGGTGAGGAAGGTCGCTGGGGCCTGGAGCACCTCGACCTCAACGATGCGCGCCTCAAGGAAATCGGTTTTCTTGGATTGATGCAGCCGCTGCGCCTGTCCTGCAGCGACCACGAAGGCGGTGGGGCGGCCAAGGTGCAGCAATGGGACGGCCAGCAGTGGAACCTGATCACCGACTGGGTCCAGGCCGACCGCGCCACGTTGCGCCCATTGATCGATGCCAAGGCCGCCGAGTACGCAAAAGAGAAAGGCGTGACCGCCCGCGATTGCGCGGCGCAGTAGCCATTTACAGCGACACACAACCGGGCGCGACTGCGCCCGAGGGAGAAGAAACCATGACCTTTGCGGCCCTTGCCGGCACCGAAAACAGCGAGTTGCTGGCGGTGCAAGACATCGAAGTAATCTACGACGGCGCGATCCTCGCCGTGGCCGGGGTTTCCCTGCGGGTCGGCCAAGGCGATATCGTCGCCCTGCTCGGCGCCAACGGGGCGGGCAAGAGCACCACGCTCAAGGCCATTTCCGGGCTGGTCCAGGCTGATCGGGCGCAGGTCAGCCGTGGACGAATTGTCTTTCAGGGACAGGACACCGCCGGCGTTGCGGCCAATCTGCTGGCGCGCCAGGGCATCGTCCATGTGCTGGAAGGGCGGCATGTGTTCGCCCATTTGACGGTCGAGGACAACTTGCGCAGCGGCGGCTTCCTGCGCAAGCCGACGCGCCGTGAATTGGAACAGGATCTGGAGCGCATCTACGCCTGGTTCCCGCGGCTGAAGACCAAGCGCAAGACCCAGGCCGGGCTGACCTCGGGCGGCGAGCAGCAGATGCTTGCCATCGGCCGCGCATTGATGACCCAGCCTCGACTGGTGCTGCTCGACGAGCCCTCGATGGGGTTGGCGCCGATCCTAGTCGAAGAGATTTTCGCCATCGTCGCGCAGCTCAATGCCCAAGAGGGCATGAGCTTTCTGGTGGCCGAGCAGAACATCAATGTCGCCCTGCGCCATGCCAACTACGCCTACATCCTGGAGAACGGCCGGGTGGTGGGCGAGGGCGATGCTACGGAGCTGGCGGCCCGGGAAGACCTCCAGCATTTCTACCTGGGTGGCAAGGCTCGCTGAGGACGATGCGACGCAACTGTTCGCGGGGCAACAGTCCCTCGACAGTTTGTCGTTCCCGGGGCTTTCAGGTGTATCCGGGTTATTTATCAACTCATTGAATGTAAAGAGTTTTTAAGGTTGGTACGGGCTGTGCTTTAGCGCTGGATGAACCCGTTATGCATGGAGTAGCACATGACCGACTCACCGTCTTTCGATCTGCCTGGGCAGGCCCATCCGGCGCCGCGCAGTCCGGCCCACATCATCCGCAGCGATGCCGAGGCCATTGAAGTGGCGCATCGCCTGGCCCTGGATTTCGCCCGGGAGGCGGCCTTGCGCGACCGCGAGCGGCGGCTGCCTTGGGAGGAGCTGGAGCGCTTTGGCGCCAGTGGGCTGTGGGCGATCCGCGTGCCAAAGGCATACGGTGGCGCCGAAGTGTCCTATGCCACCCTCAGCGAAGTGATCGCGATCATTTCCGCGGCCGATCCGTCTCTCGGCCAACTGCCGCAGAACCATTTCGGCGTGCTCAGCAACCTCAGCCTGACCGGCAGCGAGGAGCAGAAGCGCCGTTACTACGCCAAGGTGTTGCAGGGCTATCGTTTCGGCAATGCCTTTTCCGAAGCGCGCAGCCAGTACGTCACCACTTTCCAGACGCAGATCCGCTTCGACGGCGACACCGCGGTACTCGACGGCGAGAAGGCCTACTGCACCGGTGCGTTGTTCGCCCACATCGTGCCGGTTGCCGGCGTGGATGAGGAAGGGCACGTCCATATCGCCCTCGTCCCACGGGATGCGGCGGGCCTGACGGTGATCGACAGTTGGGACGGTTTCGGCCAGCGCATCACCGCCAGTGGCCAGGTGCGTATCGACGGCGTGCGGGTGCCGGCGAACGACGTGGTGCCGGCCTGGAAAGCCTATGAGCAACCCACCTCCGACGGCCCGATTTCGCAAATCATCCAGGCTGCGGTGGACACTGGCATTGCCCGTGGCGCCTTCGCCGAAACCCTGCGCGTCGCGCGCCAGGCGCGTCCATGGGTGGACAGCGGGCTGCAACACGGTTGGCAGGACCCGCTTGGCCAGGCGCTGATCGGTGAGTTGGCCTGGCGCCTGCAAGCGGCCGAGGCGATTCTGCGGCGCGCGGCGCACGCAGTCGACCGGGCTGTCGCCGAACCCAGCGAGGAACGAGTGGCAGAAGCCTCGGTGATCGTCGGCCAGGCCAAGGTGCTGTCCACCGAGATTGCCCTGGAGGCATCCAGCCGTCTGTTGGAGTTGGGCGGCACCCGCAGCGTCTCGGCCAGCCAGGGGCTGGACCGGTTCTGGCGCAATGCGCGGACCCACACCCTGCACGATCCGGTGCGCTGGAAATATCACTTGGTCGGCAATCAACTGCTCAACGGCATCAAGCCGCAACGTCATTCCTGGAACTGAGGTATTGCCCATGTCCAACTTACATTCCCAAGGCCGTAGCGACCTGGCCCATGCCCGTCATGTCGAGGCGGCGCTGCTCGACTTTCTGCGTGCCCAGAGCGCTCGGCATGAAGCCCTGGTGATTGCCGCGGTCGGCGATTTGCGTATCCGCATCGACGCTGCCGATGCCTTGCTGGAATACGCCGACGAGTCCCAGTCGGCCGCCATCGCCTTTCGCCTGGCCGCCGCCGAGGCCGCGCGCCTGGCCGGCCATGCCTACTTCGAACTGGCTGGTCGCAGCCTGCCGCGGCCCTTGCCGGACAGCCCCGAACCGGCCCTGCTGACCCAGCGTCGGCTGCTTGGCGACCATTACCTCAACGGCGCTGCGTTGGCCGATGGGCAAGGTATTGGGTTGGCTGGGTGAAGGTCTATGTTCGGCGGCGGAGGCAATGCTGTTCGCTTGAGGCTTGGGACTTGGGACTTGAGGCTTAAGGTACGAGCCATTGTGGATGAGTCATTGTGGCGAGGGAGCTTGCTCCCGCTGGGCTGCGTAGCAGCCCCATGCGGCCATCGAGGGTGCCAGATTGCTTGGGCCAACAGGCGCCGGGGGGCGCTTCGCACCCCAGCGGGAGCAAGCTCCCTCGCCACAGATGTATTCAGTAAGGGGGGCTTCGGGTTGTCGACATCAAGGTGGGACTGGCGAATGACCACCAGGCTCGTCTCGTTGTAGACGTGGGACTATGATCACCTGAGCGGCAGAAAGAGCTCGGTTACGGCTTCGTTCTCGGCAACGTCCGGAAAGAACGTAATGCGCTGACAATAGAGCGGGAAATCTCCCGGTTCCTCACCGCTGGCCGGCAGCCAATCCCTGTACAGGTACAGTGCGGCAGGCTCAAGGTTATCGGCACCACCTTCGACCCGCAGCACGGCACAACGCCCGGCAGGGATACTGCCGGCCTTGATCGCTTCGCCGTTTGGCGTGATGGGTTGGTCCGTCCCTGCGCATAGATCCAATCGATAGTTTTGCGGTGCAGTCGCGCGCGGGTCGGTGTGGAAGACATTGAACGTCGGACTGATCGGTGGGATCAGGCCGACACTGCGCCGCCAGGCAATGAAGCGTTGGATCGTCGTGCCGATCATCGCGGGATCGCCTCGGTGTTCCATGATGGCGACGGGGGTCGCGGGAACGCTACGGATCTGTACATCGCTGGGCTGATAAGTCGTGGGCATGAAACGGTTCCTCGCGTTGTGCAATGGCGTGAAAGTAATGCCCCAGTGCTGCCAGTCGGGCGATTTGCGGAAATTCGAGGGTTGTTGCCCCACGCGCTGTCGAAAGGCACGGGCAAAGGCATCAGGCGCACCGTAACCGGCACCCATGGCAATCTCTGTAATCGTTTCATGTTCGCGAAACGCCAGTTTGTAGGAGGCACGTTTGAGGCGAGCGAGCTGGACATAGCGATTCAGAGGCAGATTGAACGTCGCCATGAACTGCCGGTGGAAATGGTATTTCGAAAAGGCCGCGACGCCGCTCAACGTATCCAGGTCCAGGCAGTCATCCAGATGCAGATCGATGTAATCGAGCACTTTCTGCATCCGGGATCGGTAGCGCTTTTGTGTGTCGGTCATGGTCTTTCCCTGTAGAGGACACCAGCATGAGGCCAACCAGCCCGATGCGCTCGACCGATCTTGCTATCTTGAGCTCGAAACCGCCTGCCGCGCTTCGGTACCCACGACCAGCCAGATGCCGACCCCGGACACGGCCATCCCCACCGCCATCTGCCAGGAAAGTGGTTCGTTGAACATCGCCCAGGCCCAGAGCATGGTAATGGGCGGGCTGAGGTACAGGACGCTGGCGACGCGGGTGGCGGTCGTGCGGCGCAGGCACAGCCAGTAGAGCCCGTAACCGCCCAATGTCGAAATGCCCGCTGTCCACAAGACGCTCAGTGCAAAGCCGGTGCTGGGTAGCGGGGCCAGGCTGCCATGGACGCCCTCTACCAGGGCGAAGGCCAGGCCCGACACGCAACACTGCAGCCACAGGTTGGGCAGCAGGCCCAGCGATTGTTCGGCGGGCAGGTATTTCTGCCACAGGGTCGCGACGGCGAGCGAGAGCATGCCAAGCAGCGGCAGGCCATAGGCCCACAAGGGTGCGTTGCCCCACGCCAATGCGCCCTGGGTCACCAGCATGACGCCGACCAGGCCGATGAGCAGGCCTGCCCAGACTTGCCAGGGCAGCCGTTGCCGGAGTACGCCGGCGGCCAGCAGCGCCAGGCCCAGTGGCAGCAGGTCGGCGACCAGCGCGGCCAAGCCCGCCGGTACACCCAGGGCAATGCCTTGGGTGATACCACCCAGGTAGCCCGCCATCGCCAAGAGGCCGATGCCGGCGTTTTTCAACAGCGCGACGGGTGAGGTTCGGCGTAGTTGCCCGGCGACGAAGGGCAGCAGGACGAGCGTGACCACGACGCATCGCCAGAACACCACCAGCAGTGCCGGCGCGTAGTCGATGGAAAAGCGCGCGCCAATAAAGCCGGAGCTCCACGACACCAGCAAAGCCGCTTCGAGCAAGGGCAGTGGGATCAGCCAATGCCAGGCGGGCCGAGGCCGGGACGTGCAGGTCATCGATTTATTCGGGTTCATGACCACAGGCTACGGAACCCGGCTAATCTAATAAATCAAAATGAAATGCATCAGTTATTCACGAAGATTGAATCATGACGGCCATACTCGATATCGATTTGATACGGACTTTTCATGCGGTGGCGCGGATCGGGAAGTTCAGTGGGGCGGCGGAGCATCTGCACAAAAGCCCGGCGGCGGTTAGCGTGCATATTCAGCGGCTGGAAGCGGTGGCGGGCGGGCGGTTGCTCAACCGGGACAATCAATCGGTATCCCTCACCGCGTTGGGCAAGCGTTTGCTCGTGGCGACGACGGAGCTGCTCAATACTCACGACCGGGTGCTGGCCGACCTGCATGGCACCCGTTTGGCGGGACGCATCACCTTGGGGGTGCCGGATGAATATGCCGACCATGTCATCCGCGACATCCTCCCGACCTTCGCCACCGCGTGGCCCAACGTCGTGCTGGAACTCAAGACCGCGCCAAGTTACGCGCTGCGTGACCAGGTGCAGCGTGGCAAGCTCCAGGCAGCGGTGGTTACCCAGCCGAAGGGCCAAGCGAACGCAGAAACGCAAGCGCTAGTGTCCACCACGCCGGTCTGGGTCGGGCCAGTCCACGGGACGGCGGCCTCGCTGGAGCCGTTGCCGCTGGCGGTGCATGCGGCGCAATGCCCTTATCGGCAAGCGATGGTGGAAACCCTCAGGCAAGGCGGGCGCAGGACGCGCATCGTCCTGGAAAGCCCCTCCAACCAGGCCGTCAAGGCCTGCGTGGAGGCCGGGTTGGCGATCAGCCTGATCGACCGTGGGCGGGTGACGGATGCGATGCGGATCCTTGAAGGCCTGCCGGTGATCGAGGAGCATGAGGTGGTGTTCATGCGAGGCCAGGCCTCACAGGATGATGAAGCCGTGAACCTGCTTGCCCGTGCCATGCAGCAGTATTTCCGGCTGTAGAACCGGTCCGGGGACTGCTGCGCAGTCCAGCGGGAGCAAGCTCCCTCGCCACGGTGTTGCGCCCGTACTCAAAAATGAAGTCGAGCGCTGCTTTTGTGGCGAGGGAGCTTGCTCCCGCTGGGCTTCGCAGCAACCCCAATGACCGGCTCAAGCCGACAGCGGCGGGGTCCGAGGCGGGACCAGGCGCTTGGAGCCGATCGACTCGAACGCCGATGCCAGTCGCAACAGTTTCGAATCATCATAGGCGCGCCCGGCAAATGTCAGCCCGACGGGCATGCCGATGTCGGCCATGACGCCCATCGGCACGGTGACCGTGGGCACGCCCAGGTGACGGATGGCGAGGTTGCCGTTGGCGACCCAGACCCCATTGCTCCAGGCGATATCGGCAGAGGCCGGATTGATATCTGCGTCCGCCGGCCCGACATCGGCGACGGTCGGGAAGATCACCGCGTCCAGGCCCAGCCGTTCCATCCAGTCTTCCAGGTCGATCCGGCGTGTTTCTTCGAGCCCCCGCAACCCGTCGGGCAGTGTCGGGATCTGGTCCCAAGGCGTGATGCCGCGTTGGGCCATCTTCACGTACTCATCCATGCCGGCGGCCAGGTCGTCCTCGCGGTTGGGCAGGGTGCCCGGGTCGTGGGGGAAGATCTTCGGTCCGTCGACGTCGGCCAGGCGATTCAACTGTGGATCACCGTTGGCCCGCAGGAAATCATCGAATGCCCAGGCCGACAAGTCCCACAATTCATGGTGCAGGAATTCCTTGGAAACCAGGCCACGGGTGAACACCGTCGGCGCGCCGGGACGATCGCCCTCGCAATTGGACACCAGTGGGAAATCCACCTCGACCACTTCGGCGCCACAGGCCTCCAGGGCCTTGCGGGCTTGTTCCCAAAGGTCGATCACCGAGGCGCGAGTGATGATGCGCTGTCCCGTCGGGCCGCCGATGCCGGGGGCCTCGGCCGTGCCGGCTTCAGGGTCGGCGTTGATGTACATCCGTGGCACGCCGAACCGAACGCCGGCCAGCGCCCCGGGTTTGCTGGCAAGGCTCGGATACGAGGCGGGACGAACCGAGTCGACGCTCGGAATCGGCACCCAGGGTTGCAGGCGCCACAGGTCGCCACGGGTGTCCGGGTCCTCGGCGACCACCACGTCCAGCACTTCGAGCAGGTCGGCCATGGTCCTGGCGAAGGGCACGACGACGTCCATGGTCGGTGTCAACGGCCAGTTGCCCCGCACCGAAATCACCCCACGGGACGGCGTGTAGGCGCACAGGCCGTTGTTCGACGCCGGGCCGCGCCCGCTCGACCAGGTTTCTTCAGCCAGGCCGAATGCCGCGAAACTGGCGGCAGTTGCGGTGCCCGCACCGTTCGAGGAGCCGGAGGCAAAAGGCGCGGTGAGGTAGTCGCCGTTGTACGGGCTTTCCGCCCGGCCATACACCCCGCGCTGCATCCCGCCGTTGGCCATGGGCGGCATGTTGGTCTTGCCCAGGCAGATAGCCCCGGCGGCGCGCAGCCGTTCGATGGTGAACGCATCGCGATAAGCCACCAGGTCCTTGAACGCCGGGCTGCCGGACGCGGCGGTGAGGCCCTTGACCAGATAACTGTCCTTGGCCGTATAGGGAATGCCGTCGAGTGGACCGAGGGTCTGGCCGTTGGCCCGGCGGGCATCGGAGGCCTGCGCTTCCTTCAGCGCATCCGGGTTGCGCACCACCACCGCGTTGAGGGCGGTGGGCGTGTCGGGGCCGTCGTAGGCATCGATCCTGGCGAGGTAGGCCTGGACAAGCGCTACCGCCGTGGTCTGGCCCGATTCCAGCGCGGCGCGCAGTTGGGCAATGGAAACTTCGGTGATGTCGATCATGCAGTTACCGCCGCGGCAGAAGGATGACGGGGTGTGCGGTCCATTGACGTTGGGGCCTGGCACTTCAGGTCATCTCAAGGTGGATATTTATCGGGTTTTGATTACTGTACTACGGAAGATCGAACAAGGGCAGCCCATGTTTGACGGGATTCTTCTCGGTCGTGCCAAAATTTCTCCTCCGTCAGACCTCGTTAAGAAACGGCTTCGGCAGGCGTGATGACTCGCGATTCCCAAGTCGCTGGCGCCGACGATGCGGTCACGTCCGTCGATTGGCGTGACGACGCAGGCAGTTTGGATCACTCAGCCGTTGCTGGACACCCTGTGCCGGGTATCCTGACAGGGTGACTGTGCGGACGACGTGTCTGTTTTTGCAAGGAGACCCGACCATGAATCCCCTGTCTTTTGCATCGCCGCCTTATGCCGATCGAGCCGCGGCCGGCCATCGCTTGATAGAACCCTTGGCCCAGTACCGTGGACGGAGCAATGCGATCGTCCTGGCGTTGCCCCGGGGTGGCGTGCCCGTCGCCTGGGCGGTGGCCGACGCCCTGGGGTTGCCCCTCGACCTGATGCTGGTGCGCAAGCTGGGTGTGCCGTCTCATCCGGAAGTGGCGATGGGCGCGATTGCCAGCGGCGCCATCCAGATTCGCAACGACGATGCGTTGTGTGCCCATCACGTCGACCAGGCTGCCTTCGATGCGGTGCTGCAGCGGGAAAGGCAGGAACTGGCGCGTCGTGAAGCGCTTTATCGCGGCAGCCGTCCACCTGTCGACCTGAAACAGCAGGTGGTCCTGCTGGTGGATGATGGCTTGGCCACCGGTGCGTCAATGATGGCGGCGGTCCATGCGGTACGCCTGCAAGACCCTCTTGCCATCGTGGTTGCCGTTCCAGTGGCACCGGTCGAAACCGCCGAAGCCTTGCGCAGTGAGGTCGATGAGTTTGTGTGTCCGTTGATGCCCGAGTGGATGCGCTCGGTCGGCGATTGGTATGAAGACTTCAGCCAGACCCCGGACGAAACAGTGGTCGCGCTATTGGACAGGGCCTGGAGCAGGCCTCGTTCATAACCGCTGCGGGAGCTTGTCGATTAATGCCATGGCTGACGTACGGCACAGGCGCCGATGTCCTTGAAGAGTTTCCTGAACTCGCGCGCTCAATAGCGATCTAGAATCCATTGAGACCCTGAGCGTTGCAGCCAGGGGGTTTGAGGATGACTGATGTCGAACATTGAAGAGCTCCCCTTGGAAGCCTGTACGCCAAGCGAATACGAAAGCCTGATCGCGATGGGGACGAATGCGCTGGATGCCATTCCCGGTGCGGTGTACCTCTGCGATCGCCAGGGGTGGCTCGTGCGGTATAACAGCGAGGCGGCCGAGCTGTGGGGAAGGGCGCCGGCGCTTGGAGAGAACGGCGACCGCTTCTGCGGCGCCCATCGATTGTTCCTGGCCGACGGAACGCCGCTGGCATTCGAGCACAGTCCGACGGCCTCGGCGCTCGATACCGGCATTGCGCCGCGCAATCAGGAAGTGATCATCCAACGTCCGGATGGCTCGCGATTCGTGGCGCTTATGAACATCCGCGCCCTCAGGGACCGGCGGGGCGTCATTCAAGGGGTGATCAATTGCTTCCAGGACGTTTCGGCGCACCACGCCATGGCCGAAGAGCTTCGGCGCAAGAGTGCCGACCTGGAAGACTTTTTCGAGAACAGCGCGGTAGGCCTGCATATCGTCAGTGGCGAGGGCATCATCCTGCGCGCCAACAAGGCGGAGCTGGCACTGCTGGGCTATCCGGCACAAGAATACATCGGCCGCCACATCACCGAATTTCATGTCGACGAGCCGGTTATTGGCGACATTCTCACCAAGCTGGGCAGTGGCGATCGCCTGGAGAGCTATCCGGCGCGCCTGAGGGCCAAGGACGGCTCGATCAAGCATGTCACGATCACCTCGAACGGCCGGTTCGAGAACGGAAAACTCTTCAACACCCGCTGCTTCACTATCGACAGGAGCAGCGTCCATGCCGCCGAGGCGGCGCGCCAGGACAGCGATGACCGGCTTTCGGCGACCTACGAAGCGGCCACCATTGGCATTGCCGAGGCCGGCATCGACGGCCGCTTGCTCCGGGTGAACGATGCCCTGTGCAACATGCTGGGCCGCTCGCGGGACGAACTCCTGGCGATGACCTTCCTGGACTACACCCACCCGGACTGCATCGCGCAGGATGCCGGGTTGTACGCCCGCCAGGTGGCCGGTGAACTGGATAACTACGTGCTGCGCAAGCGCGCGGTGAAGCCCGATGGCGAGGTGGTTTACCTCGACATCCACAGCTCGTCGGTGAGGGACGCCAACGGGACGTTTCGGTATGGCGTGCGGGTGCTGCAGGACGTCACGCTGGCGCGGCGCATGGAAAACCAGGTCCGCGAAAGCGAACGGCACATGCGCAATCTCCTCGAAGCGTTGCCGGCCGCGGTGTACACCACCGACGCCGAGGGGCGGATCACGTTCTTCAACCGCGCCGCTATCGAGTTGTCGGGGCGTACGCCGCAGTTGGGCGAGATGTGGTGCGTGACTTGGAAGCTGTTCAATACCGACGGAACCGCGCTGCCCCACGATCAATGCCCGATGGCGGTGGCGCTGAAGGAAAACCGGCCGATACGCGGCGTCGAGGCGGTTGCGGAGCGGCCGGATGGCAGCCGTGTACCGTTCACACCGTTTCCCACGCCTCTGCATGATGCCGATGGAAACCTGGTGGGCGCCATCAACATGCTGGTGGACATTTCCGAGCGAAAGCAGGCGGAAAACCGGCAGAAGACATTGATCGATGAGCTCAATCACCGGGTCAAGAACACCCTGGCCACGGTGCAATCCCTGGCGGCCCAGACCGCGCGCAATGCCGAGGATGCGAAGGACGGCTACCGGCGTTTCGAGGCGAGGCTGTTGGCCTTGTCGCGAGCACACGATCTCTTGACCAAACGGCATTGGGGCCAGACGCCGCTCGACACCCTGGCCCATGAAGTGCTGCTGCCGGTCTTCGGGCATGAGCCTGGCCGTGTGGTGATCAAGGGGGCTGCCGTGGACGTCGGCACCCGCGTGGCGCTCAACCTGACGATGACCCTCAATGAATTGGCGATCAACGCGCTTAAATACGGGGCCATGTCGGTCGAGACGGGCACGCTCGCCGTCACCTGGCAGCTGCAAGCCCAAGGGGACGGAACGCTGTTGACCCTTGACTGGCAAGAGCGAGGAGGGCCAGCGGTAGCCCCGCCGGAACGGGAAGGGCTGGGTTCGCGCCTGATGAAGCGTTGCATTGAGCGCGACTTGGGTGGCACCTTTGAGCTCACCTTTGCTCCACAGGGCGTTTGCTGTCGCTTTTCGTTCCTGATTGGGGTGGCTGGGGCATGACCCCATTGGCTGGAAACAGGGTGCTGGTCGTCGAGGACGAAGGCGCCATTGCCCTATTGATCGAAGAGATGCTTGAGGAATTCGAATGCGAGGTCGTGGCGTCCGTCGCCCGGCTCGCCAAGGCCTGTGAAATCGCCCGCTCGGTGCAGGTTGACCTGGCGATCCTGGACGTCAATCTGGCTGGCGAGCGCGTGTTCCCGGTGGCCGAGATTCTTCGCGGTCGGCACATTCCCTTCCTGTTCAGCACCGGCTACGGCGCGAGCGGGCTGCCGGCCGAATACGCCGGATGCCCGGTGTTGCACAAGCCGTTTTCGCAAAATGAATTGCAGCAGAAAATGGCCGTAACGTTGAAGGAGGCCCGCGCAGGCGGAGTAACATCCAGCACTGATGCCAACTGATCCACCGCTATCGCGAGCAAGCTCGCTCCCACAATGGATTTAGGGTGTGCCCACGATCTGAATCAAACCAGAAATCCCCTGTGGGAGCGAGCTTGCTCGCGATGGCGATGGCACAGGCAAAATCATCACCAACTGACTCACACCGCCATCGCCAGCAAGCCCAACCCTTGGCTTTCAAACAGGCCTCTACAAGGGAGACGTTGTCTTCGGACTGTGCTAAATCTCTTACCGGCAACCCACCGCCCTAACCATTCAAGGAGTGAACATGAGTCTCCACGGTCATTACGATCCAAAGAACATCTTTGCGCTGATCCTTCGCGGCGATGCGCCGTGCTACAAGATTTACGAAGACGCCGATGTGCTGGCCTTCCTGGATCTCTTTCCGCAATCGCGCGGCCATGTCCTGGTCATCCCCAAGAATTCCCAGGCGCGCAACATCCTCGAAGTCGAGCCCACAGTCCTGGGCGCTATGATGTCGGCCGTGCAGCGCCTGACGCGGATCATCGTGGACGAGCTGCAGCCGGACGGCGTCCAGATCGCGCAGTTCAACGGCGCGGTGGCCGGGCAGACGGTCTACCACATTCACATGCACATCATCCCTCGCTGGGAAGGTGAAGACGCGGGTGTGCATGGCCGGGGCAAGGCCGATCCCGAGGAACTGGAAAAACTCCAGGCTCGCTTGGTTGCGCGGATCGGCTCAGAGGCCTGACGCTGGGAAAAATCCTCTCGGGGCACAGGGCGTGCCCCACGCATCAGAACGGGCGATCATCCTGCGTCACGCCTGCTCCTGCGCACCGGTCAGCGTGTCATCCTTGATGTCGTTGGCAAACTTGCACATGAGCCGTACCAGGTTCTCTACATCTGCTTCGTCCCACGTGGCGAAAATGGCTCGCCCGATCCGCGCACGTGCCTCGTCGATGCGATCGGTCATCGCCTTGCCTTTTGCGGTAATGACCGACTTGCGTACCCGACGGTCGGCGGTATTTTCCCGAGCGATCAACTCCAGGCTTTCGAGTTTCGTCACCTGCCGACTGACCGTGGTGTAGTCGCGCCCGACGCGATCGGCCAGTTCACCAACGCCGATAGGGCCAAGCCGCTCCACCGAGACCAGCAACGGAAACAGGGCGCGATCCAGGGATATTCCGGCCGCCCGAACCATGGCTTCGTCCCGCTGAGGTCGGTTCATCACCCCGACAATTTCCATCAAGGCACCGTGAAGCTCGCGCAATTGGGCATTAATATGTGCGTTATGCACATTTTCGATTGACACTGTTCCGGCTCCGTCTAAATATGTGCGTTCTGCACATATGTGGGGTCGTCATGAAAGAGCAATTCGAAATCCAGGTATTGATTTGCGGCGCGGGCGCGGCCGGTCTGGCGATGGCTATCGAGTTGGCGAGAAGGGGAGTTCCCTTTCGCCTGATCGAAAAGGCAGGCCAGCCGTTCAACGGCTCGCGCGGCAAGGGCATACAGCCCAGGACCCAGGAAATATTCGAGGACATGGGGATCCTCGACCGAATCGTCGCAGTGGGTGGAGTCTACCCGACTGAACGTCGATATCGCGACGATGGCAGTTTCACCGACGCTGTCAGCATCGAGCAAAACGAGCCCACGCCAGCGGAACCTCATCAATCGCCGTTGATGGTGCCGCAATGGCTGACGGAACAGGTCATGCGCGAACGCCTGCTTGAACTGGGCCATCGGCCGGAGTTTGGTTGCGAACTGGTGGGGTTCGAGCAGGATGCCGAGGGCGTCAGCGTTCAGTTGGTCGGTAAGGCCGGCGAAGAAACGCTCCGGGTGCGCTGGCTTGTCGGGGCCGATGGCGGCCGCAGTTTTATCCGGCATGCGCTGGGTATCGGCTTCCCAGGCAAGACGCTGGGCATTCGCGCCATTGTGGCCGATGTCTCGGCTACGGGCCTGTCGCGGGACCGCTGGCATCGTTTTGGCGACGGCGACATGCAGCACCAGATATTCCTGTGCCCGTTGGCCGGGACCCAGCTCTTCCAGATCCAGGCGCCGATAGCCCCCGACGCGGACATTGACCTGGATGCGCAAACATTGATGGACCTGGTAGCACAGCGCACGGGGCGCGATGATATCCATATCCATTCGGTGTCCTGGGCATCGGCCTACACTATGAACGCGCGGTTGACCGATCATTACCGCGTCGGTCGAACGTTTCTCATCGGCGATGCCGCACACATCCACCCACCCACGGGTGGCCAGGGTCTCAATACCAGCGTGCAGGATGCCTACAACCTGGGTTGGAAACTGGCGGCGGTCATCAACGGCGCGCCGGCGGCACTGCTCGACAGCTACGAGCAAGAACGCCGCCCGGTCGCTGCGACGATGCTGGGCCTTGCCACCAAGCTGCTGGACGCGCACCAGCGCGGCGACATGCGCCGTGGGCGCGAAGTGCACCAACTCGACATCGGCTATCGCGAATCCACGCTCGCCCTTGAACGATCCAACCGTACCAGCGGCCCATTGGCAGGCGATCGTGCGCCGGATGCACCGATGCGCGGGGCGGCCGGTAAACTGCAACGGCTGTTCGACCTGTTCCGGGGGGCGCACTGGACACTGCTCGGTTATGGCGCGGAACGCGATGCCGTAGCACCTCGCCCCGGGCTGCACATCCATGTCATCGGCCCAGGCGGTGATATCCAGGATGACCAAGGACATTTTCGTGACGCTTACCAACCTGCGATGGGCGATTGGGTTCTCGTCCGTCCCGACGGGTACATCAGTGCCTTCGTATCAGCCGGAGCGGGGGAGGCGCTGGAAGACTACCTCGCACGGGTAGGGCTGGACGCCGCAGAGTTGGAGGGTTGATCAAGGGCTACGGCACGCCGCGTTAATCAATGGCCGTTCGGGCAGGCGCGCAGCGATACATTCAGCATCGATGCACGCAGGCCCACCGCCATCGCGAGCAGGCTCGCTCCCACAGGGGATGTCGGGTTGATGGAAAATGGCGGCTGTCCCGGGTCCAAGTGTGGGAGCGAGCTTGCTCGCGATGGCGACAGTACATCCAATAACAGTGCACACAGACCCACCGCTTTCACGAATAAGGTTGTGCACCCCAGCACAAACCCCATCAACAATTCCTACCCAATCCCTTGCCAACCGCTACCATTGCACGCTGACCTCCCGACACCCCCGGACATTCACTTTCATGAAATTGCGCCTGCTGGCCGTTGCCTTGTTGTTCACCTGCACTCTGACTCACGCCGCTGAATCGAAACCCGTTCCCAAAGCCCTGGAAGAACAGATTGGCCGCCTGGTCGCGCTCATCAAGGACAGCTACGCCACCGGCTATCCCGAAGCGACGCTGGTGCAGACCCTGGACACCGGCGAGGACAGCCAGGTCACCCTTGCGGTTTTCACCATCGAGGGTTTCGGCATGGGCAACAACTACAGCCAATACCTGGCCGCCTTCACGCCCGAAGAGAACGAAGAGGGCGTGCCGCACTACAGCCTGTTGGACGTGATGCGCATCGGTGGCGACAGCTGGCGGGCCATCGACAACCTCGATGCCAAGTTGGTCAGCGACCCGACGGGTGAACAGACCCTGATCGACATTCCCGTGATGGAGAATACCGACGAGGATGCGCCGAATTTCCCAAGCCGAGCCGCCGTGATTCACCTGTCCCTGGACGGGTCACAGGCCGTGCGATTGGTTGAGATCAAGTAAAGCGGTACGCCTGATCGGATTTATGCGATTGCGATAGGCGTTGTGACCTCTCTGGAAGGGGCGTTAGAGCTGGACAAACGTTGCAACCTGTTTCGGTGGTAGAACGGTAAAACGAGTTTGTAGGAATCGACGGAGCGAATATTGCCCATTGACTTGCAGGACATTTCCTAGAAAATTCCAGTCCCTTGCGCCTGCTGAATTCGGTGCCTAGTCTTTGTCCACCGCTGCCAATTCAGCGGTCGGGTTTAGTCGCTCGGTATCTCGTTAGGCGCAAGGTCTCCTTGAAGTCAGGCTACGTTTTTCTCGCTGATTTTATGGTGGCTGTGCGCAGGGCACTTTCGGGTGCGCCGGTTTCCTAACGTCCCGGTCGACTAACCTGCGCACAGCCGCCACCCCACTTCGTTTAGTCGCGAACAGTGGCGGATCCGACTGACGTTAGGAGGTCCATATGGACAAACTCATCCCAGACCCACCCGTTCCACCGCTGCACCTGGACATCGCGGCCGACGCCAACGCCGAACGTGTCATCGATTCCTATCTGAACCCCAAACCCGCCCAGCCTGACAAGAAGCCACCTCCGGACCAGCTATTCACCGTCGTGGAGGGCGTCGATGCTGAAAGCCTGTTGGCCAACCTCAGCGAAACGTTAGCCTCTGCCAATGCCATGGCCAACGATTTGGCGTTTGACCTGAAGGATTCTCGACGGCATGTTGCACTGGGGCTGCAACAGTTGATTGAACTAGGTCTGCTATTGGCAAACCGGGCGCTGGATGTCATCGACCCTAGGTAAGCGTTCGATGGAATAGATTCCATTTTCCCAAGATGGATCGGGTCGGAAGCGAAGGGCAGCTTCCGACCCGCAGCGGACATTGCCTGTAGCTGAAGTTGACCGACCATGAATCCGTATTGCAGCATGGAGCTGACGTGTGGCAGCGCGGCCACTCTGTAAGCGCTATTGCACCTAGCCGGAAGAAGCTCATGATCATGGCCATACCGAAGATCGAACTTAAGGAACTGTCGGTGAAAGCGGAAGCAGACGGTTTAACGCTGAGTGATCTTGTCCCCATTTGCGAAAGGTTCGCCGTTGCACCGCATGATGTGCTGAACGAGCTGTCCGTCGCGGTTGCGGAAGGCTATCTACAAGGATCTCTGCTCTATGATTTTTGCAACGGCGTAATGAACGGGATCATAAATGCTGTGGTTGAAGTAGGTATGACTAACGACATGCCTCAGCCCGCTTTCTCGCTTTACCAGGCATTCGATCAAGGTGAATGGTTCCGCAGTAACGACCCACCGGAAACTGATCCCAGTGAGAAATACACGAAGCCGGTGGTCGAGGAAATAATGCGTACCCTTAGAGACTAGCTTTCACAGATCGAGAGGTTTTCGCTTTTCGGCTGGAAGGTAGTGGATCGAACGATGCTTTTGGTCGATTGCTGTCTATTGGGACGGGCAACAACCCAAAGCGGATATTGGCAAGTGGTGAGTGTTGGCCGGCAATGGCTCGGTTCCTAGTGGAAACACATTTAGCGCATCCAAGCACGAAGAGCTTCGAACTCGGTTGGGTTCGGATGGCGTAGTCGGGCGGCTAACGATTCCTCTTCTTCTTGAGAGATGAAGGCTTTGACAATTTTCGAGATGCCTTGAGGGCCAGCCTGGTAATTCATAGCGACACACTGTCGACTAAACAAGGTCTCAAGAAGCGCATAGTCTGCGGGTAGTAAAGCCGTTTCGATCAATGCCACTTCACTTTTCAGTGCGATATTGAAGTCCATTCGAGGCGGTAGCCAAGATAAGTCCGTAGCGACGCGTACGTATTCCCTAGTCACGAACGATGAGATATCTGCATGGGCAAGTGGAGATGGCTGAGCAAAATGAAGTACCTGAGCAATCCCCGAAGTCCCGTTTTCCAATCGAACCAGGCAGTAAGGCTCACCGCCGCCTGTAGCCGCAAAGGGAAGAAAGGTTCGACCTTGCTGGTCATCAGGGTTAAGCCACTCATTGATTTCTCGTTCTGCTTCTTCTGCATCGAGCCAGTGAAAATCTACAAGGCTACTCAGTGCAGCCTTTGAAGGGGGGGTATGCGCTATTCGCATGAGTGCTGCGAGGCGTTCTGGAAATTCAATGTCAATTCTGTGTGCAAGATCTTGAAAGGCTTCGACGACTGCAACAGCTTGTCCATAATTCAAAATAGGAGAATCTCCATATCTGATAGCACCGCAATCGAAGTCTGGATTTTAAAGCAACGCCCTCGATTTCCAGGCTTGACCTGCTGTTCATGTGAACCGCTATTGTCGGGCGCTCGCAGGATCCTACAAAGCTACAGCTAGAGGCGCAAGCACCCTAAATCCACTGACCGCTTCTGGCCGATAGCTGCCTGTCGTGAGGGGCTGCAATCGGCCAAGAACGGACGTTTAGAGCAGAGAAATAAATCTGTTCTCTTTTCCCAATGGACATCACCGCGGCGTACGCAGGGCTATCGCGTGGTGCGCGCAGCGCTCTCTACAAAGGCACCTGAGCACTTGGCGCCGCGCAATGAGGCGAAGCATGGACTTCGCGTACGCTAACGTTATGCCTGAACCAATGAATTAAAGAACCACTCGTAGAGTGCCTGTGGGTGGTATTGGGGAAAATACACAACTAGCACGGTTGAAGTTACAAGCACCAGCACCACCAACAGCGCGGTAAGTAGTTTTACCGACGTCGAAAGAGGTGGATTGGGCGGGCCGTATTTATTAATCGCTTTACGCCCCGGAAGCATGAAGAGCGGAAGCGTTATCACAAAGCCGATAACAGGGACTACGCTGAGAATTCCCCATATCATCGGACTCCAGCCTAGATCACGTGCCCTGCGTACCAGTAGAGACACGTTGAGCAGGATGGCAGGAACGACAACGGTGACACCGACTATCAGCAAAACCACCAGTTGATGGCGCAACCCCACCATAAAGAACGTCAGCAAAATGCACGGAAGAACCAGCACCAAGGGCACATGAATCAGCCAGAAGCGCGCCAGAGAAATACGCCCGGAAAAATCCAAAATCTTGGGGTTTGAAAACGTGACAACCTCGTCGTCAATCAGTTGGGCGTCGCCCGGTTGGTATGGGTTTTCGATTTCGCTGCTGATGCTGCCGAAAACGGGTTCTATCCGGGCCATTTAGTGCTATTCCCTTATGTATGATGGTGCTATTCACGTCACAACGTTTACGCCTCATATCTAATCGAAGGCCGGCATCAAACTCAAGAGAAAAGACGCTATCGTGTAAGGGGGGCTGTATGCACCACAGCATGTGTGGGTCTGTCGCAGGGTGCGCGCAGTGCACCTTATGCAGCCGCTAGTAAGAAGGCGGGTCATGTTCCTACTCTGAACGACGGCTTCTGGGCCGAAAGCTGCCCGTTGTGAAGGACAGCTGACGACCCAAAGCACCCACCTGCAGATCCCCCCAGGCCCTTCACGCTTAGACCTGATCCATCGCCTCCGTCACCCACCGATCCTCACCCAGAAACCCACCACTCTGATGGTGCCACAGCCGCGCATAGATGCCGTTCTTGGCGAGCAATTGTGCGTGGGTACCCTGTTCAATGATCCGCCCGTCATCCATGACAATCAGCCGATCCATCGCCGCAATCGTCGACAGCCGATGAGCAATGGCGATGACCGTTTTCCCCTGCATCATTTCATCGAGGCTTTCCTGGATGGCCACTTCGACTTCCGAATCCAGCGCACTGGTCGCCTCGTCAAGGAGCAGGATTGGCGCGTTCTTGAGCATCACTCGGGCAATCGCGATGCGCTGGCGCTGGCCGCCCGACAGCTTGATGCCGCGCTCGCCCACCAAGGTGTCGTAGCCGGAGTGACCTTGGCGGTCGCTCAGTTGGCTGATGAACTCATCGGCCTGGGCATTGGCCGCCGCGCGGCGGATTTGTGCGTCAGTTGCATCGGGTCGGCCGTAGGCGATGTTGTCACGAATGGAGCGGTGCAGCAGGGACGTATCCTGGGTGACCATGCCGATGGCGCTGCGCAGGCTGTCTTGCGTCACGCGGGATATGTCTTGCCCGTCGATGCGGATCTGCCCGCTGTCGACATCATAAAAGCGCAGCAGCAAGTTGATGAGCGTGGATTTGCCGGCGCCGGAGCGGCCCACCAGGCCAATTTTCTCGCCCGGGCGGATGTCCAGGCTCAGGCCATCGAGCACTTGGCGTTCACCGTTGTAGTTGAAACTCACGTTGTCGAAGGTGACCGCGCCGCCGGAGGTCACCAGCACCCCCGCGTCCGGCGTGTCCTGCACCTTGGGGCCGCGGGTCAGGGTTGCCATGCCATCCTGCACGGTGCCGATGCTCTCGAACAGCGAGGTCATTTGCCACATGATCCAGTGCGACATGCCATTGATGCGCAACGCCATGGCGGTGATCGCCGCCACCGCGCCGGCGCCGACGTCGCCCTGGTGCCACAACCAAAGCGCATAGCCGCCTGCGGCCATGATCAGCCCCACCACCAGCGCTTGGTTGACGATTTCGAACTGACTGACCAGGCGCATCTGGCGAAAGCCGGTCTGCTTGAAATCCTCCATGGCCGCGCGCGCGAAGTGCGCTTCGCGGTTGGAATGGGAGAACAGCTTCACGGTGGTGATGTTGGTGTAGGCGTCCGAGATCCGTCCGGTCATCGACGAGCGGGCATTGGCCTGTTCCTGTCCGACTTTGCCCAAGCGGGGCACGAAGTAGAGCATGGCCAGCCCGAACAGCACGATCCAGGCCACGAACGGCAGCATCAGTTTCAGGGCGAAGCCGCCGGCCAAGGCGATGATCGCGATGAAATACACGCCGATTCCCGGGGCGATTTCGATCAGGGTGAACAGCACGTCGCGCACGGCCAGGGCCGTCTGCATCACCTTGGTGGTGACCCGGCCGGAAAACTCATCGGAAAAAAACGAAAGGCTTTGCCGCAGCATCAGGCGGTGGAAGTCCCAACGCAGCCGCAACGGCAGATTGATCGCCAATATCTGGTGCTGCACCATCGTACGCAGCGCCACCAGCCCGACGCTCGCCACCATGACGATACCCATGCCCCACAGCACGCGACTTTCCTGCGCTGCCGCGTCACCCCCGGCTTGCCAGGTCGAGAGCAGATCCACCACTTGGCCGAGGAACGAAAACAGCCAGGCTTCGTAGATCGACACGCCGGCGCTGAGCAGCGCAAACGCCAGGATGTAACCGCGGGCGCCCCGGGTGCAGGCCCAAAGGAACCGAGCCAGGCCGTTGGGTGGCGGGGGGACTTCGTCGGGTGGGAAGGGGTCGAGTCTTTGTTCAAATACGCGAAGCATGGTGGTCTCCGAAACGATCAATGACGGAGATTCTGCCATTTAAAGACTGCTTTGAGGGTTATGTGAAGTGGTGGGTATGGCTCTCTTGGCATGTCGCCCAGGATGTTGGGGGCAGGGAGGGGGCTAAACAGCGTATTGACATATCGAAAAATCTCGATATTCTCGGGGGCATGGAATTGATCGAAATATTCAAAGCGCTCTCGAACCCTACACGCCTGCAAATCTTGAAAGGCTTGAAGGATCCCGCAAAGAACTTCCCTCCGCAGGATGAAGGTGACGTTCTCACGGTGGGCGTCTGCGTCAGCAGTATTCAAGAAGGTATCGGACTGTCGCAGTCAACGGTGTCTGGTTACCTTGCAACGCTGCAACGAGTGGGCTTGGTCGAAGTCCGGCGTATCGGTCAGTGGACCTACTACAAGCGCAATGAAGCAACCATCAGCGCGCTTGCCGAGGTCATAGGGAAAGAATTGTAGTTTTTTTACCGTAATATATCGAGATATCTCGATATTCCTTTTTATAGATGTGAGGAATTACGATGAAAGCAATGGTACTTAAATCATTCGGCGGCTCGGGATCGTTCGAGCTGCGCGAGGTGGCCAAGCCCGTACCGCACGCCGGACAAGTCTTGGTCCGAGTGCACGCAACCTCCATCAATCCGTTGGATTACCAGGTTCGTCGCGGCGACTATCCCGACTTGGTGCAACTGCCGGCCATTACCGGACACGATGTATCGGGCGTTGTCGAAGAGGTAGGGCCGGGAGTGACCACCTTCGCTCCAGGGGACGAAGTCTGGTACACCCCGCAAATATTTGACGGGCCAGGCAGCTATGCCGAGTACCACGTTGCCGCCGAAAGCATCATCGGGAAGAAGCCAGCCTCGCTGAGCCATCTCGAGGCGGCAAGCCTGAGCCTGGTTGGCGGGACGGTGTGGGAAGCATTGATCGTGCGTGCGGCGCTCAGAGTGGGAGAAAGCATTCTGATCCACGGCGGCGCGGGGGGCGTCGGGCATGTGGCGATCCAGGTGGCAAAAGCCATGGGGGCAAGGGTGTTCACGACCGTGCGTGAGGCAAACGCCGGGTTCGTGCGAAGCCTGGGAGCCGATGTGGTCATCGACTATGAAAAGGAGGACTACGTCGACGCCATCATGGGGGAAACGGGTGGTCGCGGAGTGGATGTGGTGTTCGACACCATCGGCGGCAATACCTTGTCGCGCAGCCCCGACGCGCTGGCACAGCTTGGCCGCGTTGTCTCGATCGTGGACATTGCGCAGCCACAAAACCTTGTCCAGGCCTGGGGCAAGAATGCGAGTTACCACTTCGTTTTCACCAGGCAGAATCGCGGCAAGCTCGATGACTTGAGCGCATTGGTCGCGCGAGGTCAGCTGCGGCCACACGTTGGCGCCGTCTATTCGCTTGCCGACATTGGGCTGGCCCATGCCCGGCTGGAGAGCCCCAACAACGGTGTTCAAGGAAAAATCGCGATAGCGGTCGAGCCTTCGCTGATCCCGTAATTGCGTACGTTTAACCGTTCAAGCCATTTTCGAGGAATACCATGATTTATGAGATCGCTCTGCTCCCTGTTCACAAAGAACGCATTGAAACGTTCAGGCGTGCATTTGCCGAGGTCGCTCCTTTGCTCACCCGGGCAAAGGGTTACGGCGGTCACTTGCTGGCACAAGGGATCGAGACCCCCGAGCAATTCAACCTGATCGTGCGATGGCAGTCACTTGAGGATCACACGCCGGGTTTCGAAGCGAGTGAAGACCATCGGATGTTCATGATGGGCTTAGAGGAATATTTTTCGGAGGAGCCGAGGGTCTACCACATCGAGGGGGCCGCTTCCTGTTCACCGTTTCTGACCGAGCAGTGGCCGAATTGACCGCCCTCAGGGATTGGAACGCATCCGGCCCTGGATCGCCGTGCGCAGACAACCCCAGGCGATGAATCCGAGGATCAACACCTCCGCCATGCCCACCAGCATGTGGAATGAAAAGGTCAGCGGTTGTTCGGCCCAGTAGAAGGTTGTCATGCCGGTTCGACCGCCGCCGACGCGCAGTCGCCCGCTAAATAGCGCAGGGACCAAGGTGATGACGTGACTCAGCTCCAGGACGGCGAGGAAAACACCCAGTAGAAGGAGCAGGGCGCGTGCGGGTGTGCCGAGTTTTTCGGTAGGCTCGTGGGAGGGCGTGAGTTCCTGGGTTCTGCGCTGCCTGGCGTCCCTCACCGCCTTGCCGCTGGTTGGGGCTGGAGCAGGTCTGTAGGCTGGCTTCACAGCCACCGTCGAACCCACGACCACTTCAGTAGGCACTGCCACGTTCAGATAGTCGGCCAGCTCACGCAGCCACACGTCGGTGGGTTTACTCCCCGGCACCACCGGAACGTTGTCGGTGGTCAGGCGGTGCTCGGTGCCATCGCGCATCACCAGCCACAATTGGGTGTAGGCGGGCTCGGCCTCTTGGCGGCGGCGAAGTTCGAGGCATTTGGGCGTGTCGATTCTGAAGACCGAATGCACACGCTCGCGGCGTCCAAAAAAGTTTCGGGTGCGGCGCTTGCCTTCACCCTCGCGTCGCGATAACAGCAAGGTCTCGCGGACGCCGGTGTACACCATCAAGAGGAGGCCGAGGGCAGGGATCAGCAGCAGTCCCAGCACAATCAGCAATGAGAACAGTGGATCGACGTCGGTCTGAGGGGGGCCTCCGTCAGCGACCACAAACACGGCGAACACTACCGGCGCAATGAAGGCAAGCGCGCCTGCCAGCAGCACGAATGCGCTTTGTACGAGGTTACGCGAGTGGATGTGCAGATCATCCTGCGCGGTGCGCTCGAATCGATGTCCAATCAACATGCAGAACTCCTGGTGCGTCGCCTTCAGATCGATCAAAGGGTCGTGACAAGCATTGGCACGCCGCAGGCCTGGATCGTGTTTAACACCGCGCAGAATACCTCATGCCCAGACATAATCACTCCGCACTCAACTCCCACAACACATCGAGCACATGTTGCGTAGGCCGTTCGATATCTCGACTGCGGTGGGCAATCCCCAGTTGACGCCACAACAAGGGCTTCAATGGCCGCATGACGATCCGCGGGTCGGGCAATGGCGTGGAGGCTTCATGGGGCAACAGCGTCGCACCATATCCTGCCGCCACCAGGCTCTTGATAGCATCGTTGTAGTTCAGTTGAATGCGCGGCGCAGGCTGCCGTCCATCACTGGCGAACCACTCCGACGTCAAGCGCGAAAGGCGAGTGGTGGTGTCATTCAAAATCAGCGGTTGCGCGGACAGCCAGTCGGGGGTCACAACCTCCGGGCATTCCCAGCGAGCCGGCAAGAAGGCCATGACCGGATCCCGTCGCCACGGCTCGATCCGCAAGCCCTTTACCGGCGGCTGCGGCAGCGCGACCAGACCGATCTCCAAGGAGCCCCCGGCAAGCCTCTTCAAGGTTTCCTGGGAAGTGAGCACCGCCACCTGCACATCGATCGCGGGGTGGCGTTGGTTCAATATCTCCAAAGCGTTCGGCAGCAACTGTGCGATGGCCCCGGTGGAGGCGCCGAGCCGCACACGCCCGGCCAACCCCTGTACCTGGCGCTCCACGTCCTCGAGCGCTTGTTCCGCATCCGCCAACAGGCGCCGCGCGCGTTCCACCAGGGTGTTCCCTATCGCCGATGGCTGAACGCGCCCCCGGGTGCGCGACAACAGCTTGCCGCCCACCCGCGCCTCAAGGTCGGCGATATGCAGGCTGACAGTGGGGGGCGCCAAGTGCAGCGCACGGGCCGCTTCGGCGAACGACCCCATGTCGGCAATCGCCACCAGCGTGCGCAGGCGGTCCAGGCTGATTTCCCGCATAAAGTGCACCTTGTTCAGAAAAACTGAATTTCATCGTTTATAAATTCAACTTTTCCTATCTTAGCGCCTGGCTGAACATTGCACCCCCTGATTCCAATGTTCGAGAGCATGCCATGGCAAGTCCCCTTGTATTCATCGATGGCGACCAAGGCACCACCGGGTTGCAGATCCATCAACGTCTGCGCGACCGGAGCGATCTGCGGCTGCTCACGCTGAGCGCCGAACATCGCAAGGATCCGCAACGTCGCGCCGAGGCCATTAACCACTGCGACATCGCGATTCTCTGCTTGCCCGACCAGGCCGCGCGCGACGCAGTAGCGTCCATCGAAAACCCCGCTGTTCGGGTGATCGATGCGAGTTCGGCGCACCGTACCCATCCAGACTGGACCTATGGTTTTGCGGAAATGAGCCAGCAGCAGACCCAGCGCATCGCCGCCGCCCGGCGGGTCAGCAATCCCGGTTGCTATCCAACGGGGGCGATCGGGCTGCTGCGGCCATTGCTGGAGGCTGGATTGGTGCCCAGGGATTACCCGATGAACATTCATGCGGTGTCGGGTTATTCCGGAAAAGGACGAGCCGGTGTGGAGGAGCATGAGGGCGCGGGCGCAGCCCAGGCGTCTGCGTTTCAGGTCTATGGGCTGGGGTTGGCACACAAGCATATTCCGGAAATTCAGCAGCAAAGCGGTCTGACGGAACGGCCGATGTTTGTGCCGGCCTACGGCTCCTTTCGGCAGGGGATCGTGCTGACCCTACCTGTGCAGCCCCGATTGTTGGCGCCAGGGGTGAGTGGGGTGCAGTTGCATACGTGTCTGATGCAGCACTACGCCGATGCGCGCCATGTGCATGTGATGTCGATGCAGGAAGCCAAAGCACTGACCACCCTTGATCCTCAGGCGCTTAACGGGACCGATGATGTGCGATTGTCGGTGTTCGAGAACGATGAGACCGGGCAGGTTTTGCTGGCTGCGGTATTTGACAATCTGGGGAAGGGCGCCGCTGGCGCGGCGGTGCAGAATCTGGATTTGATGCTTGCAGGCACATGATCGGTGTGATGCCTGACTTCAATGCGTGGCGGGAACGTTCTGTCTTGGCATGAAAAATCGAGCAAACAGCTCGGATTGGGACTTGATATTCAGTTTTGCGTAAATGTTGCGGCGGTGCACCTTTATGGTTTCCGCCGAGAGGGATAGCTTTCCGGCTATTTCTTTGTTGGAGAAGCCGCTGAGTAGTAAACGGAGGACATCACTTTCACGTGCTGTTATCTGCGTGCCCAGCTGGTTGACCGTTTCTGGCCATAGAGGTGGCTCAGCCAGCGTTTTCTCCACGTCAATTTCAAACCCCATGCGCTGATGCATCAATGCGGTCACCCACGGTTTGATAATGTCGAGCAAGGTTATTTGTTCTTGGCTGAAACGGGCTTTGCTGCCAATAGATAGGCACAACGTTCTGTCGGGGTCGAGCTGGACATTGTATTGTGCTTCGTCCATGGAAATGTATTGGGCGAAATACTTGTGGTAATACTCGGTTTCAAGAAAGTATTCCGGTGCAATATCCAGTAAGTGGAAGAAACCGCTCTGTGGGTTTTCCCGATTAGCTATATAAAACGGATCCAGCAAATAAAGACCTTTCACGTAGCGATGAATGAATGCGTCAACTTCTTCCGCATCGGCCACTTCGGGAAGACTGACGACCTGTACCTGTTGGTTGCTGAAAATCAATACCACCCAATTATCGATCTGCACGTATTCATTTAATGTGCGAACCAGTGAACTCCAGAACTCTGGACGGTTCAGCTGCATGATCAGCTTCCCAATCGATCGATGCCAGGCCAGGCTATGAAGGTCAAACGGCATTTTCTACCCCTTTAGGGTTAGGGCGTTGCAGGTCTAAGGTAAGTATTCGTAGGTATTTACTATTCGGTGGCAGCCGGTATATTCGCTGCCAGGTTTACGATAGCCATGAGGGCATGTCGTCTTGACAAGGATGTTGCATGAGAAAGTCACATTTGCGAACCCTTTTTTCGGCCTCGCTTCTCTGTGTCGGGATAAGCACATCCGTGGCGGCTGCAGAGCCCGGAATGTATCTCTATAACTGGTTCGGGTTGCTGGCGCCGGAGACGCCAAAGGAGTTTGAGCAGGAAACTGGCACGCGAATGCACATGGATGCGTTCGACAGCGCTGAGATCATGCAGAGCAAGGTCATGGCCGGGCGCACCGGGTATGACGTGGTGGTGGCGACCTCCAACGTGTTGCCAGGCCTGATCCAAGCGGGCGTCCTTCAGCCTCTGGATCGTGATCAGTTGAGTAACTTTTCACATATTGACCCTGACATCCTCGCTCAGCTCGCAGTCAATGATCCAGGTAACCGCTACGCCGTGCCTTATTTGTGGGGCACCACTGGCATTGGTTATGACGTGGACAAAGTCAAAGCGGCATTGGGCAATGATGCGCCGGTCAATAGCTGGGATCTGATCTTCAAAGAAGAAAACATCAGCAAGCTCCAGTCGTGTGGAGTGGCAATGCTCGACTCTCCCAGTGAGATCATCTCGATTGCCTTGAATTACCTTGGACTCCCTAGCAACAGCAAGAACCCGGATGATTACCAGAAAGCCCAAGCCTTGCTGTTGAAAATCCGCCCCTACGTCCTTTATTTCGATTCGTCCAGAATCGACGCCGACCTGGCAGACGGCAATATCTGTGCTGTTGTGGGGTGGGCCAATGGTGCCCTGGCGGCACAGGCCATCAACGAAAAGGCTAACACCGGACGCAAGATTTCCTACAGTCTTCCTCGCGAAGGCGCGTTGTCCTGGTCGGAGAATCTGGTGCTGCTGAAAGATGCGCCCCATCCCAAGGAAGGCATGGCGTTCATCAATTACATGTTGCGACCAGAAATTATCGCCAAGACCTCAAATCACACGCTGTACCCTAACGCAAACAAAGATGCCGCTGAGTTTGTCGAGCAGAAGTTGCGAGACAATCCTTGGATCTATCCAGACAAAAAGACGGTCGCGACACTTATTCCCCTTGAGCCTCTGCCATTGAAACTGGAGCGAATCCGCACGCGGATATGGACCAAAGTGAAGAGTGGTGTGTGACCTGACTTGATTGTCGCCTGTTGCTCGTTGCGTGCCTTGGTTATAGGCGGGCGTCGGATGAGCAGCAGGTTTAAAAAGAGAACAGCGGATGTTCAACCCAGCCAATCAAACGCACTTCAGTTTGGCCATCGACGGTTTTGCCCATGACTTTCAAGTGCTCGCGTTCACGGGAGAAGAGGCGCTCAGCAGGCCTTACCTGTTCAGCGTGGATTTTGTCAGCGAACGGTCTGACCTGGCGCTTGAAAGCCTCTTCGATCGAGAGGCTTTCCTGGCCTTGGACGCGAAGGGCAACGGCATTCATGGACGGGTCTATCACATCGTTCAAAGCGCCCATGGTCAGCACTTGATGCGCTACAGCCTGGCACTCGTCCCGCAGTTGTCCTACTTGCGTCACCGCATCAACCGGCGGATCTATCAACAGTTCTCGGTACCGAAAATCGTGGCCTTGATATTGGAAGAGCACGGTGTGGTGGGCGACGCTTATCGGTTTCATCTGGGGGCGACCTACCCAGAGCGTGAATACTGTACTCAGTACAACGAAACGGACTTGCACTTTGTTCAGCGCTTGTGTGAAGAAGAGGGTATTCACTTTCACTTCCAACACAGTGCTCAAGGCCATGTGCTGGTCTTTGGTGACGATCAGGCGGTTTTCCCCAGGATTGGACAGCCCACTGCTTATGGACAAGCGCGCGACAGGGTGGCCAACGAGCCACTGATCAAGCGCATCAACCTGCGTCTGGGACAGCTCACCCGTCGTATCTCGCAACAACCGTTGGACATTGAAACAGATGACAGGCTGGAGCGTTTCACCGGTCATGAGCACGGCAAGCAGATACGTCTTCGGACCATGGAACGCCGCCACGCGGCTTATCGACAAGCCGAAGGGCAGAGTGACCAGACTCGGTTAGTCAGCGGCCAAGTACTGGACATCTCAGGCCATCCGCGCCAGGAGTGGAACACCTCATGGCTACTGACCCAGGTCGTCCACGAAGGCCGGCAACCACAGGTAATGAGTGAGCACGTCGCCAGTGGCAACACGGGAAACGAAGATGACTTCCATCAGGGTTACCGCAACCGCTTTATCGTGCTTCCATGGAATGTGTCCTATCGTCCGCCGTTGGCTCACAAGAAACCGCAGGTACTACGCAACCAGACCGCTGTAGTCATTGCCCTGGAGGACGAAGAAATCCAGGGTGATCGGCGCTTCGCAAGGATCAAGGTCGAGTTCCCCTGGGATCGTGAAGATCGATTTGACGACAAAAGTCGTTGTTGGCTGAAGAGGGCGTCCGATTGGCGTTGTGAGATGGGGCCGCCCCGGACGGGCATGGAAGTCGTGGTTGCATTTCTTGAGAATGATCCTGATCAGCCGGTGATCAGCGGTTGTTTGTGTTGTCGTTAAGGACATCCAAAAAACTATGTCTTGAGCCGTTGCGGACAATCCAGGCCAGGGGCCCGATGATGTCCGCACGCAGCCTGATTTACGCCATTCAGGTCAACCGGTGTGGCGTTTCAGGAAACCCTCGATAACAGTTGCGAAATAAGGCGGGCACTCCTGCATCGGGTAATGACCGCAGTTCGAGATAACATGCAGTTCTGCGTTCGGATGCCACGCCAGAAAGGTTCTGGCCATAGCCGCGGCATCAAGTCCGGGGTCCTTGTCACCGACAATAATCAAATACGGTGTTTCAAGGCCTCGAATGTCATCGACGAAATTTGCCGTGACCATCATTTCGAGGTACCTCGCCCGGCAGGCAGGTGAGACTGTGTCGCGGCTTTGTTGGACCTTGAGATCAACCCACCCATCGGAGAGACCTCCAGTCACGAATTTGAACAGCCGCCGAAGGGCCTCGTCGTCTTCTGCCGTGCTGGCAAAGAACGCCAGCGCTTCTGGGCCCAACCGATTGCCAGCGGCAGAAACGGGGCACACTGCTATCGCGCTTGCGACGCGAGACGGGGCATCCGCAGCGATACGTTGCGTGATCATCCCGGTCATTGAATGGCCGACTACGTGGAAGCGCGTCCAACCGAGCTGGTCGGCGAGCATGAGGCAATCGGAGGAAATCTCCTCTACCGTAAATTCGCCCGCCAATTCAATGGATTGTCCGTAGCCACGCACATCAACGAAAACATAGGTAAACGCGCGACCGTCAAGACAGGGCATGACGGCATCGTAGCTGGAGTGGTCGCCCAGCCAGTCATGCATGACCAGTACGTGAATGGGGCCATTGCCGTACCGCACATACCCTAAGGTGGCGTCAGCTCCGAAACTGATTTCAACGGGGGCTTTCATTTCATGGTTCCTTTGTGGTTGGGGGAACCAAAACGAAAACGCCCTCCCGGCGAACCGGGAGGGCGTTTTGAAAGAGAGGCAACCCTATCAATCTCTTGAGTCAGGTTCAATAGGCGAGCCAATCCATCACAGCAAGCCCGCAATAACCCGTCTAGACTCCATGCGCACTCATTCACTCTCAACCCAGCGCAGGTCGCCGAAGCCTCTTGCCCTGAAGGAGTCCGTCATGCGCTATCGCATTTTCGGCAATACCGGCTTGCGGGTCTCTTCCCTCGCGCTGGGCACTGGCAACTTTGGTAAAGGCTGGGGCTACGGGGCCGACTTGGACGAGGCCCGTAGAATCTACGACGGTTACCGGGAAGCAGGGGGCAATTTCATCGATACGGCCGATCAATATCAATTTGGCCAATCGGAATCCATGCTCGGCGATTTCATGGCGACCGAGCGTGATGAAGTGGTTCTGGCGACCAAGTTCTCGCTGGGTGATTCACCCGGTGCCGGCGTCCTGCGCTCCGGCAACAGCCGCAAAGCCATGCGCAGCTCGGTGGAGGCCAGCCTCAAGCGCCTCAAGACGGATCACATTGATCTTTTGTGGGTGCACATGCCTGATGGCGTAACGCCTATCGACGAAATTGTGCGGGGGCTGGATGACCTGATCCGCTCTGGCAAAGTGCTCTATAGCGGACTGTCGAACTTCCCGGCTTGGCGCGTGGCAACGGCCGCCACCCTGGCGGAGCTTCGTGGTTGGTCGGCGATATCGGCGGTGCAATTGGAGCACAGCCTGGTGGAGCGCTCGGCTGAACGCGAACTCCTGCCGATGGCCGCTGCCTTCAATCTGGGAGCCGTCGGATGGTCACCGCTCGGCGGTGGTTTGCTGACCGGTAAATACCGCAAAGGGGAAACCGGTCGTGCGCAGGGTTTGGGGGCGGTGATCCACGATGAGGACAGCGAGCGCAAGACCTCGACGGTGGATGCGGTGTTAGCGATCGCCGAAGAGACCGGCCACACGCCGGGCCAGATCGCAATCGCCTGGGTGCTGGCCAAGGGAACACTCCCGATCATCGGTCCACGCACGCCGGAGCAGATGGCCGATAACCTGGCGTCAGTCGAAGTTCAGCTGACGGCGGATCAACTGGCACAGCTGGACGCTGCCAGCGCCATGCCCCTTGGGTTCCCACACGATAAGGTGGCTGCTTCAGCGCCTTCGCTTGCTGGCGGCAAGGCAGACCTCATTGATGCAATGAACCGGGTTGTGCGATGAATCGGGTTTCCAGGCAGTCCGCCCATTTGCCCGCAAACCGGTAGAGGGGCATGCTGGGTCGCGATCGCGGTGGGGCCGCTTGCATCAATGTTGAATGTACCGACGCCATCGCGAGCAAGCTCGCTCCCACAGTTGATTGGGGGGCCGTGGCGGTCGTGAAGTTTCAATTGCACAAACTGAGTCGGGCTAAAAAGCCCGACCCGAGCGTGTCGCCGTTGCGCGCGCTGATCCTGCAACAGCTCGCCCTGGCATTTCGCACCCGCCAGTATCGAGGTTGGGTGGAGAAGCGTTCGCCCAGAAGCGGACACTGAGCGCCACGTATTTGCCTAAGGCCTATCGCCTGAGTAGAATGCGATTAATTATCAATCATGTACTTGCCGGGATTCCGATGCGCAGCGATGAAACACTAGGTACTGCAGATCTAGGGCTGCTCTATCGAACCCATCACTCGTGGTTATACGGCTGGCTAATCCGACGCATTGGATGTCGCGATAACGCAGCAGATTTGGCGCAGGACACCTTCGTACGCCTGCTCAAGTCCCGTCAGTCCAGCCCCTTGCGCGAACCCCGCGCCTATTTGAGTAGTATCGCCCGCGGACTGATGATTGATCAGTATCGTCGTCGCGAACTCGAACGTGCCTACTTGGAAAGCATCGCGTTGCTACCTCAACACGAGGTGCCCTCGGAAGAAAGCCGGCTGATGATTCTTGATGCGCTCGAGCGCATAGACCGCATGCTCGGTATGCTCAAACCGAGAGTTCGCCAGGCATTTTTATTGGCCCGACTCGACGGTCTGACGTGCGCGCAAATAGCCGAAAAGCAGGGTGTTTCCCGCGCGACGGTGGAACGCGACCTGGCCACGGCCCTGCAACACTGCTATCGCTTGCGTTATGTCGAGTCGTGAGCCGCAGGCGCTGGATCCGGCCATTGTCGAGCAGGCGATCCAATGGCTGGTGCGCCTTCGCTTCAATCAAGCCGATGAACAGACACAGCGCACTTTTGAGCACTGGCTCCGGCAGCGCCCGGAGCATGTGTTGGCGTGGCAGCGTGTGGAAACGCTTGGGGATGAATTCGCCGGCGTGCCCGCTCAACTGGCGCGACAAACCCTTAATGGCACCCATGATGGGATGCGGCGGCGCGAAAGCCTGAAGCTACTGGGCCTATTGGCGACTGTCAGCACGGCAGCCTGGCTCGGTCGGGACTACACACCCGTACCTGCGATGCTTGCGCAGCAACACAGCAACACCGGCGAGCAACGACGCTTCCAACTCGATGATGGCAGCCTTATCCAGCTCAATAGTGATAGTGCCGTCGACAGCGATTTCGACGCCCAGCGACGCCTGATCATCCTGCGACGGGGTGAAATCATCGTGAATGTCGGTGCGGATCAACACTCGCCTCGAGCGAGACCGTTCTGGGTGCAATCCCGTGACGGAATCATGCGCGCCCAGAGTTCCCGCTTTCTGGCACGCGAGCTTGGCGATGGCACTCTGGTCGCGGCTCAGGAAGGATCAGTCACGGTTTTCCCTGGCTCCAGTCAAACGCCTGCGAGCCGTAGCGTCCAGGCAGGCAATCAGTTGCTGTTCACATCAAGTGGCGCCCGAACGTTCAAAGGCAATGGCCTTGATCTATGGAGCTGGGGTGACGGGGTGATCAGTGCAAGCAATATGCGCCTCAATGATTTCATCGTGGAGCTGTCGCGTTATCGCCCCGGGGTACTGCGCTGCGCCGAAGAGATCGCGGATCGTCGCGTTTCCGGCACCTTCCAGCTCGCCGACAACGATCAGGTCCTGGCATTGATCGCGCAATCACTGCGCTTGCACATTGATTATCGGACCCGCTATTGGGTGACCGTGACCGCTGCCACCTGAGCCCATCGGAACTTTGCGCTACCTGAAAAAGAATGAGGTGCTTTCTCATTCTCGTTCGACCTCTAAGGAAGGCCGGAATACAGGCCAGTCTGCCGATGTCCTTTCTTGGAGCGAGAAAATGAGTTCGTCCCCGGTTTCACAGCGCCGTCCATTAAATCGTGCCTTGCACGGTGCGATTTTGGGTTTGATCGTGAGCAGCTACGCATTGCCATCGCTGGCGCAAACCTCGAACGCTGACCACAGCAATCAAGTCAAGCAGTGGAACATCGCTGCCGGCCCACTGGCGCCGGCGCTTGACCGTTTTGCGCGGGAGGCTGGCATCAGTCTTTCCTTCGACGCGTCGAGTGTCGTGAACCGCACCACTGCTGGCGTGAATGGCACGCTCGATACATCGACAGCGCTGTCATCGTTGCTGCAGGGGAGCGAATTGCAAATCGAACAGCAAGGCCCGAATGCCTATCTACTGTCCCCTCGACCAAAGCCCGCCGGCCCGCTGGAGCTCGGCGCAACGGACGTCGAGGACTACCGCCTTGCACCCCTCATCATCAACGCCAAGGTCAGGGTCAGTGCCGACGACGACGCCAACTCGGTGGTCGCCCAGGAGCTCTGGGTTGGCGGCAAGGTGGCAACCAGCATTCTCAATACACCGGCATCGGTGTCGGTGGTGACCAACAAGGAAATGGAGCAACGCAGCGTCAGCACCACGGAAGAGGCGCTGCAATACACGCCGGGCGTGGTCAGTGACTTCTATGGTACGGATGACCGCAACGACTATTTCCAGATCCGGGGCTTCCAGGCCACCACCTACCGTGACGGCTTGACCCTGAGTTCGATGCGCGGCGTACGCGAAGATCCATTCGCCTATGAGCGCATCGAGATTTTGCGTGGCGCCAACTCCACGCTGTTTGGCCCCGCGGACCCGGGTGGCTCGGTGAACTTCGTGACCAAACAACCGCGCTTCGAGCAGTTTGGCCAAGGCTATGTGACCTACGGGTCGTTTGACCATGTCGAGACAGGCATCGATGTGGGGGATGCGCTGAACGACGAGAAAACCTTGGCTGGCCGCTTTACTGCCAAAGGCCAGAACAGCGACCGCGAGTACGATCACTCACAGGACGACAACCGGTTGGTGATGGGTGGCCTCACCTGGGCACCCACGGATTACACGTCAGCCACCGTGATTCTGGACTATCTGAAAACTGAAAGTTCGCCCAACAGTGGCGGCTATCCGCTGGACAAGGAATACGACCGCAGCAAGTTCTATGGTGAGCCCAGCTACAACTTCCACGATGTCGAGCGCACCAGCCTCAGCGGTAACGTCACCCATGACTTCGACAACGGCTTTGTACTGCGCAGCAATCTGCGCTACAGCAAATTGACCGATGATTTTGGCTACGTTTACCTCAGCGACAGCGCCGCACGTGTCGGTACTACCGTTGACCGGTATCTGTTTGGAACGGACAGTGAGGCCGACCAGTTCAACGGCAATCTGATGCTGCAATACGATGCCCGCTTCGAGAACATCGACAGCAGCAGCCTGGTGGGCGTGGAGTATCTCGATTCGACCACCAAGGAAAGCTCGGTCTACGCCCTGACCACCCCGATTGACATTGCAAATCCCGTGTTTACTGGCGTTCCACGCTCAATCACGCCGTATGCCGTCAACAAGCGAGACGCGACCACCAAGGCTGTGTTTCTTCAGCAGAACCTATCGTTCTACGAGCGTTTCATCGTCACCGCGGGTATGCGCAACGACTCGATGGACCTTACCAGCAAAGGCTTGATATCCACGGAGAAAGACAACTTCTCCGAAACCTCCTACCGAGGTGCGTTGACCTATATGGTCAACGATGAGGTGTCCACCTATGTGAGCATGGTGGAATCCGTCTCGCCGCCTCAGGTTGGCGTAACACCGCAGACGGGCACGCAGTACGAAGTGGGCGTGAAGTATGCGCCGATGGGGATGGACGCACTGTTCTCCGCAGCCGTTTATGACCTGACCCAGGAAAACGTCACCATCGCCGTGGTGCTGCCGAGCGGCATCATTGAGCAACAGACGGTGGGCGAATCGCGGGCCCGTGGCCTCGACCTGGAGGCCAAGGCGCAGGTGACGCAGAACCTCAGCCTGATTGGTGGCTACTCCTATATGGAGTCCGAGGTACTGCGCGGTTCGTTGTACGACGGCAGCTCCCTGAAGGGTAACGAGTTCTCCACGGCACCCAAGCATTCCGCTTCGCTCTGGAGTTATTACGACGTGCCCGGCACGGATGTCAGCGTTGGCTTGGGGGCGCGCTACGTCGGCTCTTATTACTTCGATGCAGCCAACTCCGGCAAAAGCGATGGCACCACGCTGTTCGACGCCGCCTTCAACTACGAGATCGCCAAGGGCACCGACCTTGCGGTGAACGTCAGCAACCTGCTGGATGAGCAGCACGTGGTCGGTTCCGGCACAGCGAACTTCTACAACCCGGGGCGCGAGATTACCGCCAAAGTCAGTTACAACTGGTAGGCAGGCGTGTAAGCCCAATGCTGTTCACTTAAGGCAATCGACAAACCCGTGGCGAGGGAGCTTGCTCCCGCTGGGCCGCGAAGCGGCCCCAAAACCTGCCAAGTGCGGCGTATCAGACACACACCACAACAAAGGAGCCTCAAATGCCTACCGCTCACGTCTTCATCGCCACCAGCCTGGATGGTTTCATTTCTCGGCCCGACGGTGACATCGACTGGCTCTTGCAACGCGACGACCCATCCGAGGACCACGGCTATCAAGACTTCATCACCGACAAGGATGTCATCGTGATGGGGCGCGGGAGCTATGAAAAGGTACGGACCTTCGACACCTGGTTCTACGACCGGCCCGTGGTGGTGCTGTCCAAACAGTTGGCCGATTCGCCGGTGCCCGAGGCGTTGAAGAATAAGCTGCGTTTCTCCAACCTGGCACCCAAGACGTTGATGACGGAGCTGGCAAGCCAAGGCGTGCAGCGCGTCTATGTGGATGGCGGGCGGGTGGTGCAGTCGTTCCTGCGCGAGGGCTTGGTGACCGATATGGTGATTACCACCGTTCCGGTGTTGATTGGCTCGGGGCGGCCGTTGTTTGGCGGGCTTGGGCAGGATGTGGATTTGAAACTCGTATCCAGCCGCAGCTTTGCGTCGGGCTTGGTGCAATCCACTTACCGATTGGCCCCATGACTCGTCGGTTCAACGCACACGATCACGGCTTTGCGCCGCCAAATCCAGGGCCTTTTGCATGTCCAGCCGTGCCGAGCGGCCGACGTCCTTGTCGTTGAGTTGGTAGCGGCGTTCCGACGGCAGGATGGGCGCGGTGAGGTCTTCGCCGTCCATCTGTTCGAAGTCGTGGTTTTCGCCGATGGTCATGGCGCTGCGGCGTAATAGCATGCGCAATTGCTCGGGTTGCAGTTGCGGGTTGATGGACAGCATCGCCGCCAGCAAGCCCGCGACCATGGGCGTGGCGTAGGACGTGCCGCAATGCACGGCGCTGTCTTGGCCGGCGCTGGTCGTCGAGGCGTGGGCGCAAGCGGCGGCGGTGATGTCGACGCGCATGTCGATGTTCGAGGAGCTGCGCTTGACCGCATAGGCCGGGTCGTCGACGGCAACGCCAGCGTGCTCGCTGCGCTGGTGTCCGCCGACCACGAGCAATTGCTCTGTGATGAAGGAGGAGGGCAGGCGATATTCGTCGCTGCCCGAGAAGGAAGAACCATTGCCGGCGGAGTTCACCACGATCACGTCGGGATGCGCCTTGCGCAACCAAAGGAAAAACTCTTCCAGCAGTTCTTCGTAACCGCCCATGGCGAGGCCCGAGCGCAGCAGCGAATCGACATCATCGCCCTTGATGTCTTTGGCGCCGACGCGGTGGATGCCCCAGCTCCAATTGAGCACGCGCACGCCGTCTTCCACGAGGTTGACCGAGGCGGCGATGTTGGCGGTGATGCCGGCATCGGAGTTACGTTCGACAATGATCTCGAAGCCACCGCTGGCCTTGTCCAGCCCACGGAGAAAACCGGTGTTGCCGCTGTCATCCCAACGTGCGGCGAGGATGCCGGCGACGGTCGTGCCGTGGTTGTCCGGTTTGTCTGCATCGCGGGCGTAGACGCAAGTGCGCGGCGGCGAGCAGGCGCCGAGGTCGTCCGCGAAATCCGTCGTGTCGAAGTCCACATCCCGCTCGATCAGGCCAATGCGCACCGGTTGCGGCTGGATGGGTGGCTGACGCCCGGGGATTCGCCGTTGGTAATAGTTCACCGCGTCGAGAAAGCGATTCGCGGCCCATTCGTCGGAGTCCAGGGCGGGTTTCTTCGTTTCTTCAGGATGGGCTGGGGCCTGCTCGGTTTCTTCGGCGGAGGACTCCTCGATCACCACGGCATCCACGCTGGTCTCGCTGCCCAGGCGCAGCACCAGTGCATCGCGCTGCACCAGGTCCTTGGCGGGCAAGCGAAGTTGATACAGGTTCAGCGGCGCGATGCTGCCGACCACCTTCGCGCCGTACTTGTGGGCCAGGCGCTCGGCTTCCTGGCGGCCATCGCGGTCTTCCTCGATCAGCACGCTGACCAGGTCGACATAGGTGGTCAGGCCGTCCATGTTCTTCGCCACTGCGTCCGGCCCGGCGGCCAGCACGTGACTGTTGCGCAAGGTCAGCCAGGCGGCATTGCTGGTGCGTGAGCCGTCTTCCAGCCAGAGCGGGCCGCTTTGGTAATCGGCGGCGTCCAGGCGCACGCGCAGGTGGTTCCCTTCACGCTGGAACGCGTCTGCGGGTATCGCCTTTGCTCCCAACTTCAGTTGCGGCGTTGCATCACCCAGCCCGCGCGCTGTCAGGCACCAGTCCTGGTGCTGGCTCTGCAGCAGGTCGCCGCAACGTTTCAGGCTCTCCAGGCGCAGCGGTTCCGGGGCAGCGGTCGCCGTGCCGGCAGCCAAGGTGAACAGTGCAGCGAGAGCAGTGAATCGTAGGAACATAGGGCCAGGCTTCTTTGCCGAGGGTCTTGTTGCTCCGACTGTGATGCGGCGTGCTTCGTTCAGCGGGATAACGAGATTCAGCGAATACCCATTCCGGTTCAAAAGCTCTCGAGGCGCACTGCAACACCTGCTTGCCGTGCGAGTTCGATCATGGCTTCGACCTGGTCGACATCGGCAATGAACCCGACATATTCGTCGCCACCAGCGTCAAGGTGCAGGTAGCGTTTGTCGAATGCCACGAGCCATCGGTCGAAATTGGCCAGCGTCTCCGACATCGGCAGCGTGCCCTCATAGCGGTAGGGGTAAGTTTCTTTTACCCCGCTGGCGCTGACCAGATAGGGCACCAGATACTCGAAACCATCAAAGCCTTTCCAGTCGACGCCTAGCAACGCCAAGTGTTCGAGCTTCTGGCCTCTGTCTGCATCCAGCAAGCCTTCCACCAGCGCGGTGGCCGGTTCCTGGCCCGAACCGTAAATGCGCAGCACGCGCCTGACCAGCCTGGCACCTTCGGCGTCTGGTATACGGGCCAGTAGGGCTTGGGTAAACGCCTTCAGTTCGGCGCGATAAGGATGCAGCTCCCGCATGATCGCCGCGTCGCTGAGAGTCGTTTCCTCTGGTGGCGGCAGGGTAAAGCGGCCGCCGAACAAGCGATCAAGAATGCCCATTTTCTTTCCGTTCCTTGGGTTGTCGATCTTCTCCAGTCTACTGTTATACGTATCCCACATGAACGCGATACCGGATATCCCGATCAAAAGGGTCCTCCGGGTTTTCGTAGGCTTCTAGTGTTTCCAAGAAGCCCATTCGCTCAAGGCTCACCAGATCTTCGAGGGTCCAATCAAACGGTAAGTCGCTGGAAAAGCTTTCGCCCTGGTGTTCAATCCAATGAGAAACCGGGAAGGGCAGGTAACCGAGCCACTCTGATCGATAGGTGATCTCGTCAGATTCGCCACCGATCACCATGGTGCGGATCTTGTTCTTGATGATTGTTTGGCGTTCATCCATGGTGTTTCGATCCCGATTAATGATTGACTGCGTATTCTGTGTAGAATCCGTTTTCTCCAGAATTCAAAGGATTGAGCCTGCAATCACTTGCCATGTCCGGTACGTTATTGACCCTTCGCAGTTTCCTGCACCCGGTTCTTGATTGAGCGGTTGGACGCTTGGATCAATGCAATATTTCACATCACATCACATCACATCACAACGACAAGGAATGTCATCTCATGAAAACCATCGATCGTGCTTTGCTAGGCTTCGGAATACTGATTCCGTTCTGGCTGCTTTTGGGTGTCGCACTGACTGCGCAAAGCTATCCAGGCTACAGCCATCTGGATCAAGCCATGAGCCAACTAGGCGCCGTTGGAGCGCCAACCCACGGCTTCTCTGCCTGGGTGAACAACTTTCCGCTGGGTGTGATGTTCGTGCTTTTCGCAACAGGCGTGGCGAGACGGTTCAAGGCATCGCGGATGGCCTTGCTGAGTGCCGCACTGATTTTCGTCCATGGCTTGGCAAGTTTCGCGGCCGGCTATTTTTCCTGTGACCAAGGTTGTGCGCCGATTGAACCGTCGATCTCGCAACAGAGCCACAACCTTGCGGGGCTGGTGATGTTCATCTCGCTTACCCTGGCAGGGGCGCTGTGGGCGTTCCTTGGCAAGTCGTTGCTTTTATCGTCCAGGTTCGCCATGTTCTCTGCGATCTGCGTAATCCTCGCCATCGTAACGGTGATGCTGATGGCGACGGCAATGGCCGACGGGCACTTGTTTGGCCTGTACCAGCGGCTCAACTACGGGGTTTCGGTGGTCTGGGTTGCGTCGTTGGCCATCGTTGCCCTACAGGATGCCAGAGATAAGCCGCGAGGCGCGGCGGTTCGGGCGCAGGGCTTCAGGGGGCAATGACGTGGCTCAGCCTTCCGAGGAAATAATGGGGGCGTCACTGGCTTCAGCCTCCAATTTCAATCGGTCGGCTTTGCTGATGTATTGATTTTTGTTTTTGGGCGCCAACTTGGCACTGGCTTTCTTGGCGTTAGCCTTTAACAACTGGTTTATTTTCTTGCGGCGATTCATGTTGTTCTGCTCGGCGTGTCGATGTTTGGATGGTATCAGCTTTGCGTTTTCTCAGGATTTTTCCTGACGTTGGCAACGGGCTTCACGCGACGCTCGACAATGATCGAGTCATCCGGGATCTCCAAGCGGATTGCCGTTTCCGCGGTGCGCATTTTCAGTGGACTGGCCCCGTCGTCCGCGCTATCCCACGTAATACTTATCCCAAAGCTTGTTCCGGAATCGCTTCTGCGGATCGAACCGCGCCTTGAGTGCGAACAGCCGTTGCGCGCCGGGATAGGCACTTGCGAACTGTTGTCGCGTCGCATGCAGCTGATAAGGCAGGTAATAGGTGCCCCCAAACGCCAGCGCAAGTTCGATCAGTTCGCGCGTCCATACGCCGACCTTTTCGCGGTCGGCCACGCCAACGTATTGCCAGTAATAAAGCACGAATGAAAAGACTTCCTCCCGGGCCCAGGGCAGACACGAGTCAGGTGCGGGTGGCGCGTGGCGGATGGAGATGTTCACGGCATCGACGTCATGGGCCTTCAGTAGATCGGCCATCTTCATTACAAACGCGTTGAGGTGAGCTACCGGTACGAAATATTCCTGCAAGGCGTAGGTGCTGTTTCGGGTAGCAATCGGTCCGAGGGCGGCGACGTCCCTGCTGGCCTCGTAGTTGCGGCGTACCACCGGGTGGCTGAGGTAGCGCAATGGATCGACCACATCCTTGCGAATCAACGGGCCGCCGGGGAGTCTGGCCACGCCCCACATGATGGTCTGATCGAGCGTGTACGATTGCCCCGGTGCGACCAGCCGTTCCTCGACGGTCAGTGCTTTTTTCGTGGTGCTCCAGGTGATGGCGGTGGCTTGGTCAAAGTGGGGCGGCGCCAGATCGGCATTGTGCAGGATCGCCTGGTCGTTTCCGCGGATCTGGTCATTGAAGAACTGGGGGTAATCGGCAATCGGCATGTGGTGGACCTGGCGTTCCATCGTGACGTTTGTTGCCAGGTCCAGTTCGATCTCGGTAATGACCCCCAGCGCGCCATAACCACCGATGGCCGCGTGAAACAGATCGGTATTCACGGTGCGGGACGCTTCCATGACGGAACCGTCGGCGAGCACCAGTTGCAGGGCGCGTACCGAGTTGCTCATCGGCCCGGCGCCGACGTAACGCCCATGAGCATTGACTGACAGCGCACCGCCGACGGTGAAGTTGGCATAGCTCTGCATGATCTTCACCGACAGATCGTCCGGGTCGATGACGGTCTGGAGGTCGCGCCAGCGCATCCCTGATTGCACGCGTATGACCTTGTTCTCAGGCGAATAGTGGATGACCTGATTGAACTGACGCATATCGAGGTGCAGGCTGTCTTCGCTGGCAATCTGTCCGCCCATGCTATAGCGGCCACCCCCGATGCTTACAGGGCCTGTCCACTGGGCAAGCGCCTGGCGGATCTCATCGGTGGTGCGCGGCGCCAGCAGACGATTCACCCAGACTGGGTTGAGCAGTGTCACGTCGTTAACCAGGACGCCCGAAGAGGCTGCCCAGCACGACCAGGGGGACAGCACGCCGAAGGCAATCCCGGCCGTGCCAGCCTGAAGCACGCTGCGCCGGGTGAGGCAGGGCAACGATCTTGAAGGGGGAAGCGCTTGCACATCGTTGGTCATGCGGTGTCACTCAGTTGGGAATCGAAAATGACCCGCACGTCCGGACTTCGAAGCAGACTGGCCGGTGTGACGGTACGACGTTGCCAAGGAATTCGGCCGAAATACCACAGCCGCCAGAACGCCAGGTTCGGATTGGCATTATCTTGCAGCAAGGTCGCGAACGTCTCCACTTCACCGAGCTGAACATTAGTTGCTTCATCGATGACCTCACGAACGAAACGAGAGCAGAACTGGCGCCGCGAGCTTATATTGAAGCCCGTGTCATAGAGCGTACCCAGCCGATGATCCGCGGCGTTCTGAAGTGCCGCGCGTTGCGTGTCGGTGAGAGGTCGCGTGAGCCTCGCCACTGTGCAGCATTCATGCTCGGAGCGCTTGAGAAATCGGCTGAGCGAGGTGGTGCGCGAAAACGGAAACGTGCTTTCCGCAATCACCGGTTCATCGCCGCGGTTGTCGACCACCACGCCCACATGATTCGTCCACGAATTCGTCGCGTTGGCGACCTCCAGGAAGGGCCGCGCGGTGACCCGGATGAACACCATATCGCCAATCTGCAGGTCGTCCATGGAGGGCGCGCCTGATGTTGGAGAATTGTGTGCTGCGTTTTTGCTGAACATGCTGACCTCTCGGCTTTTTTAAGTTTCAAGCATGGGGAGAGGGTGGCGGAATTCGCAACTTATTCGTGGGTAATTCGCTAAGCTGATACCAACAGTATCGGATATCAATACTTATGACCCAGATTGCCCAACTCATCGCCACTTTGAAACAGCATCTCAAGGCCGCTGGCATGACCTATCGCGATGTTGCTCTAGCGCTCGACCTGTCGGAGCCCAGCGTAAAGCGTCTGCTGGCCAGTGGTCGCTTGACGGTCGAACGCCTCGCACAGTTTTGTGAGTTGCTGGGCCTGACGATGGCGGAATTGCTTCAAGAGGCAGAGCGGTCGACCCCACCTCTGCAAATGCTGACACGGGAACAGGAAGCGCAACTGGTCTCAAACGAAAAGCTGTTGCTGGTGGCGGTGTGTGCGCTGAATCACTGGTCGCTGGAAGACATCGTGTCCGCCTACTGCGTGTCAAAAGCCGAGTGCATCAAGCATTTGTTGGTGTTGGAACGGATGGGCCTGGCGGACCTGAAACCGGGAAATCGCATCAGGTTGCTGGTCGCGCGGGATTTCGATTGGCTGCCGGACGGTCCTATCCGAGGGTTCTTCCTGCGGCAGGGTTTGCCGGATTTCATGGCGAGCCGATTCGACGTCCCCGATGAAACCCTGCACTTTTCCCATGGCATGTTGACGAAGTCTGCTTACGCCCAGTTGCAAGTCGACATCCACAAGTTGCGCAGCAAACTGGCGGCGCTTCACAACGAATCGTTGAGCGCGCCGCTGTCCGAAAAACGTGGGACTGCGCTGTTGCTGGCGATGCGAGTTTGGGAGCCGCAGGCGTTCAGGAAGCTTAAGCGGGGGTAGATCGATAGGTCTCTCGACTGGGCCAGATATTACTTCAGATTGCTCTGGAAGAAGGTTGTCAGCTTATCGAACGGAATGAGGTCGACCCGATCATAAAGATCGACATGGCCAGCTCCGGGAATGATGACCAGTTCCTTGGGCTGACCGGCGAGCTTATACGCTTGCTCGCTGAATTCCCGGGAGTGCGCATCGGCCCCTGCGATGAACAACATCGGATGCGGTGAAATGGTCTCGATGTCATTGAGCGGGTAGAAGTTCATGAACTTGATATTGCTGGTCAGCGTCGGGTGCGTGGTCAGGTCTTTCGACGAGCCGGATGGCGTGACCTCGCCGCGGGGGGTGCGGTAGAAGTCATAGAATTCACGTTGGATGGGATGAGTGTTGGCGTCCAACTGGTGCACCGTACCGCTGGTGTAGAGCGTTTCACCGCCGGCAAACTCGACGTTACGCTGCTGGGTGGCTTGGGCGATGATCGCCCGGCGCTGTTCGAGCGTTTGGGAATGCTTCAACCCGTTGCGATTGACGCCACCCATGTCGTACATGCTCACCGTAGCGATGGCTTTCATGCGCGGGTCGATCTTGGCTGCGCTGATCACGAAGCTGCCACTGCCACAGATGCCGATCGCGCCAATCCGCTCCTTGTCGACGAAAGGCTGGGCGCTGAGAAAGTCCACCGCGGCGCTGAAGTCCTCGGCATAGATATCTGGCGAGACGGCATTACGCGGCCGCCCCTCGCTTTCGCCCCAGAACGACAAGTCTAGGGAAAGGGTCACGAAGCCTTTTTCCGCCATTTTCGTGGCATAGAGGTTGGCGCTCTGCTCCTTGACCGCACCCATCGGGTGGCCGACGACAATCGCCGGGCTTCTGGTCTTGCCATTGAGTTTTTTCGGAATAAACAGGTTCCCTGCCACGTTCATTTGATATTGGTTCTTGAAGTTGACCTTCTGGACGGTCACGTCATCGCTGGTATAAAAGTTATTTGCGCCGTTGGACATGTCGGCTCCTATGGCTGAAAGAGACGTGACGAAAAGCGTTAATAAGACGAGCATTTTTTTCATGGATGGACCTGTCGATGCGGGTTATCAATCGTGGGTAAACGTCACTTGCACTGATCCCGGGCCCAGGGCTTGGGCGAGACTTGAGGTGTCGTTGATATGGCCTAGGCGCGTGTATGCGTAGGCTGAATCGAAGTCCTTGTAGAAAACGACCAGGGTGTCCGTGTCGTACAGCATCACGTCGCCGTTGCGGATCGTTCCCGGCCTGCTCGCTTTGGCAGGTAGCGTTTGGGGGAGAGTGGCGTATTTCTCGTTGCGATTGAGGTCGCTCATCTCCAGCGTCAGCGGCAATAACCCGACAAGCGCCTGGGCGGCAGCGCTGTCGGTCAAGGTGATGGTGAAGCGTTGTTCACCGACGGTCATCCACATAGCCGTTTTCTCCGTTGTGGAAGATGCCGACGCGGCACCGTTGATCGTTGAGTAGCTGCCAAGCACAAGCATCACCAGCAGCAAGAAACGCCGGGTTGACCTCATCGCGGTTGTCCATCGGTTCTTGTTCATGGGGTTCATGGTGACCGGTGGGCAGCGGTACGACTAGCTAATGAATGCTTAACGAGGCTATAAGCAAGGCTAATCAATCCGCCAAAAGTGCTTTCGCCATGGTCAAAAGAAATCTCAACGATCTGCTGTCTTTCGTCACGGTGGCGAGGGAGGGCAGCTTCACCCGGGCTGCCGGCGCATTGGGCGTCACCCAGTCGGCGCTGAGCCAGTCGATCACTGGCCTGGAAGCACGCCTGCAAATCCGCTTGCTTACGCGGACCACCCGCAGCGTTTCGCCGACCGTCGCGGGCGAACGCCTGCTGAACGCCATCGGAAATCGTTTCGATGAGATCGAAGCCGAACTGGCGATGCTCACGGAAATGCGCGACAAGCCCGCCGGGATTGTCCGCATTACGTGCGGCGACCATGTCTTGCGTACCACCTTGCTGCCGAAACTGACCGGGTTGCTGCACGACTACCCGGACATCAACGTGGAATTTGACGTCAGCTACGGATTTCGTGACATCGTCGCGGACCGTTTCGATGCGGGGGTACGCTTGGGCGACACCATCGACAAGGACATGGTGGCAGTGCCGATAGGCCCTGCATTGCGAATGGCTGCAGTGGCGTCGCCTGGATACTTTGCCACTCGCACCGTCCCCAAAAGTCCCCGCGATCTGCTCGGCCATCGTTGTATCAACCAGCGCATGCCGACCTCAGGCGGGCTTTACGTCTGGGATTTCGAGCGGCGCGGCAAGCAGGCCAACGTTCGGGTAGCTGGGCAGCTCATCTTCAACACCTCGACTCACATCGTCGAGGCCGCATTGGCGGGATTGGGAGTTGCGTACTTGCCCGAAGAGGAATTCGAGCCGCATCTCCAGGCGGGCCGACTGGTTCGCGTCCTGGAGGACTGGTGCCCGCCGTTTCCAGGCTACTATTTGTACTATCCTAGCCGACGGCAGCCTTCGCCTGCGTTTACCCTAGTAGCCAATGCGCTGCGCAATGCCGATTTTTGACCTGATGAGTTCTTTCAGGGCAAACACGAGCACGCATGTTTTTTACGATTATGTGAAACGTGTTTGGAAACAAAAAAATCTAAAGAACTGTCAGATTTTACAGGTTCGTTGATCTTGTTGTTAGGGCATTATTTAAGTCGTATCGAGATTTCTACCTTAATACCAACTCGGCGACAGGGTGGTTAATAACCTATTCGCTATCGAAAAATATGTGGAGGGGCAAGAAAATGAATATTTCTAAATCGTGCATTGCGTTGTTTGTTATTTTTTCATTGCAATATAGTCATGCGCAGGCTGCAGGTCATGATCCGGCTTGCGAGGCTGCGTGGAACGAGTCGTCAGCGAGAGCTAGCTGCAGCGGACTGGATTGGACAACTTACGATCCACAGACGAATATGTGTACTTTGAAAAAACGTTGTGCTGGGATAGGGACTCACCTAGCGCCAGGCGCCAATTCAGGACAGTACCGTGTGGAAGGAAACAACACGAACCAAACAGTCAGATTCTCCCCCGAGGACGTGTCCAAATTAAGCAATTGCAATGGCATATTAAAGGTCGGCGCCTGTTAAGGGGGGCGGTATTTGACTTCAGGCTTCAGTGGCGCCTGGTAAAGGTTGGGGGGAGAGCACTGATTGAGTAGGCGAGATTCGTGTCGCCGATGTCAGGACAAATCAGTGCTCTTGTGCGCTATTGATATTGCATATCCTTTTGATAACTTCCTTATGCCTATTATCTGACGTGACGGCGGCGATGGTTTGCTATGGATTCCCACCTTCACATCCTTAGTCAGATGTTGATCGCTATCTCTATATTGTCTCCATGCCGTATACCTTGATAATCGGCGGCATCGTGATACTCGCTATATAGTTTTACCTTTGCGCTCCGGTAGAGTCACCTCCATTGATTCGGTGTCTACAATCGGACTCATGAGGCCTGGGCGACATCGTTCGTCTACTCAAGTCGCTTTTAGAACACGTTTCGTCGTCCATGTGCAATCGCCAACCCCCGGGAGTGGCAAGCTGTGAGGATGCCCCGGACCAGGTGCGCCAAAGACACCTGGCCGGAGAGCGAGAATGGCGATCGGATGTGCCACGCTACCGTGACGTGGGCCGGACGCCGCAGCCAAGACTCCGGACGGCTGCCGCTATGCGGCGGTGTCGTTCGAGATGCCGAGGTACGTTTATGCCCGATGAGACGCTTCACCTGCCTTTGATCCACAGCGTGCTTGCGCGCGAAAAGGACACCCCCGGTGCCTTGCTGCCCATTCTCCATGCCATCCAGGCAGGCTGCGGGTATGTCCCCGACAGCGCCGTCCCGGAGATCGCCCACGCCCTGAACCTCAGCCTGGCTGAAGTGCGCGGGGTCATCAGTTTCTACCACGATTTCCGCACCACGCCGCCGGCGCGCCATACCCTGCGCCTGTGCCGGGCCGAGTCCTGCAAGAGCATGGGCGCCGAAGCCCTGGCTGCGCAGTTGCGCGAGCAACTGGCGCTGGACGATCACGGCACCAGCGCCGACGGCAGTATCAGCCTGCGGCCGGTCTACTGCCTGGGCGCCTGCGTCTGCTCGCCGGCCCTGGAACTGGACGGGGAGTTGCATGCGCGGATCACGCCCGAGCGCCTGCGTCAGTTGGTGAATGACTGCAGGGAGGAGGGCGCATGCTGACGCTCTGTATCCCCCGCGATTCGGTGGCCCGTGCGGTGGGCGCGGACAAGGTCGCGGCTGCGTTGACCGTTGAGGCTGAACGTCGACAGTTGCCGTTGCAGGTGTTGCGGACCAGTTCCCGTGGCCTCTATTGGTTGGAGCCGCTGGTTGAGTTGGAAACGCCTGAAGGGCGCTTGGGTTTTGGCCCGGTCACGGCCCAAGACGTGCCGGCCCTGCTCGATGCGCTTGCCCATGATCCGGGCAGCCATCCCGCTGCCCTGGGACTGGTGGAGAACATTCCTTATCTGAAAAGCCAGCAGCGCCTGTTGTTTGCCCGTGCTGGCATCACCCAGCCCTTGTCCCTCGATGACTATCGTGCCCAAGGCGGATTTCTCGGCCTGGCCCGGGCGATCCAGATGGATGGCGCCGAGGTGGTCGCCAGCGTGCTGGATTCCGGCCTGCGCGGTCGCGGCGGCGCGGCGTTCCCGGCGGGCATCAAGTGGCGCACCGTGCGCGATGCGCAGGGGCCGCAGAAGTACGTGGTCTGCAATGCCGACGAAGGCGACTCCGGTACGTTCGCCGACCGCATGCTGATGGAAGGCGACCCCTTCCTGCTGATCGAAGGCATGATCATCGCCGGCATCGCCGTGAGCGCGACCATGGGCTACATCTATGTGCGTTCGGAATACCCGGACGCCGTCAGTACGCTGAACGACGCGCTGCACATCGCTCGCGAGGCCGGTTACCTGGGCGCGAACGTGAGCGGCAGCGGTCGCGCCTTCGAGCTGGAAGTGCGGGTCGGCGCCGGCGCCTATATCTGTGGCGAGGAAACCGCGCTGCTGGAATCCCTCGAAGGCAAGCGCGGCACGGTGCGCGCCAAGCCGCCGCTGCCGGCGCTGCAAGGTCTGTTCGGCTTGCCGACGCTGGTGCATAACGTACTGACCCTGACCTCGGTGCCGATCATCCTGGAGAAAGGCGCGCAGTTCTATCGCGACTTCGGCATGGGCCGTTCCCTGGGCACGATGCCGTTCCAACTGGCCGGCAACGTCCGTCATGGCGGCTTGGTGGAGCGGGCTTTCGGCCTGAGCCTGCGGGAGTTGGTGGAAGGTTATGGCGGCGGTACCGCCAGCGGTCGTCCGCTGAAGGCCGCGCAAGTGGGCGGGCCGTTGGGCGCCTGGGTGCCGCCTTCGCAATTCGATACGCCGCTGGACTACGAAGCCTTCGCCGCCATGGGCGCGATGCTCGGCCACGGTGGTGTGGTGGTCGCCGACGACAGCCTGGACATGGCCCAGATGGCCCGGTTCGCCTTGCAGTTCTGCGCCGAGGAATCCTGCGGCAAGTGCACGCCGTGCCGGATCGGCTCCACCCGTGGGGTGGAAGTGGTGGACCGCTTGATCGCCAGCACCGAAGTCGGTGACCGCCAGGAACAGGCCCTGCTGTTGCAGGACCTGTGCGACACCCTGCAATACGGTTCGCTCTGTGCCCTCGGTGGGATGACGTCCTACCCTGTCGCCAGCGCCCTCAAGCATTTCCCCGCCGACTTCGGTCTGGCGACCACGGAGGCTGACCAATGATCACCATTTTCGATCCCAGCACCGATATCGACCTGGGCACCCCGGCGCGTGACAGCGACGTGCAGGTCAGCCTGACCATCGACGGACGCGAAATCAGCGTCGCCGCCGGCACCTCGGTCATGCGCGCCGCAGCCATGCTCGGCACCACCATTCCCAAGCTCTGCGCCACCGACAGCCTGGAAGCCTTCGGCTCCTGCCGCATGTGCCTGGTGGAAATCGACGGCATGCGCGGCTATCCCGCGTCCTGCACCACGCCGGTAACGGAGGGCATGGTGGTGCGCACGCAAACCTCCAAGCTCGCCACACTGCGGCGCAACGTGATGGAGTTGTACATTTCCGACCACCCGCTGGATTGCCTGACCTGTTCGGCCAATGGCAACTGCGAGTTGCAGACCGTGGCGGGGCAGGTGGGCCTGCGCGAAGTGCGCTACGGCTACGAAGGCGCCAACCACTTGGCCGAGGCCAAGGATGTTTCCAACCCGTATTTCGACTACGACCCGAGCAAGTGCATCGTCTGCAGCCGCTGCGTACGCGCCTGTGAGGAAATCCAGGGCACCTTCGCCCTGACGATCACCGGGCGCGGTTTCGACTCCCGGGTGGAAGCGGCCGGCGGTGACAATTTCCTCGATTCCGAATGCGTGTCCTGTGGCGCCTGCGTGCAGGCGTGTCCGACGGCGACCCTGATCGACAAGAGCGTCGTGGAGATTGGCCAGCCGGAGCGCAGCGTCATTACCACCTGCGCCTATTGCGGCGTAGGCTGTTCGTTCCGCGCCGAGATGAAAGGCGAACAACTGGTGCGCATGGTCCCGGACAAGAACGGCCAGGCCAACCACGGCCATTCCTGCGTCAAGGGCCGCTTCGCGTGGGGCTACGCCACGCACCCGGATCGCATCACCAAACCGATGATCCGCAAGCACATCAACGACCCATGGCAGGAAGTCAGCTGGGACGAGGCGGTCACTTACGCCGCCAGCGAACTGCGCCGGATCCAGCTCAAGTACGGGCGCGATTCCATCGGCGGCATCACCTCCAGCCGCTGCACCAACGAAGAAACCTACCTGGTGCAGAAACTGGTGCGCACTGCGTTCGGCAACAACAACGTCGACACCTGTGCCCGTGTCTGCCATTCGCCTACCGGTTACGGCCTCAAGCAGACCCTGGGCGAGTCCGCCGGCACGCAGAACTTCGACTCGGTGATGAAGGCCGACGTGATCATGGTGATGGGCGCCAACCCCACCGATGCGCACCCGGTGTTCGGCTCCCAGCTCAAGCGCCGCTTGCGCCAGGGCGCACGACTGATCGTCATCGACCCACGGCGCATCGACCTGGTGGATTCGCCCCACGCCCGCGCCGAGCTGCACTTGCAACTGCGTCCGGGTACCAACGTGGCGATGCTCAACGCGCTGGCCCATGTGATTGCCACTGAAGGCTTGATAGACCAGCCTTTTGTCGAGGCTCGCTGCGAGGCGACGGACTTCGCCCGCTGGCGCGATTTCGTCAGCCTGCCGGAAAACTCGCCCGAGGTCCTGGGCCCGGTGTGTGGCGTGCCTGCCGAGCAGATCCGCGCCGCCGCACGGCTCTACGCCACTGGCGGCAACGCGGCCATCTATTACGGCCTCGGCGTTACCGAGCATAGCCAGGGCAGTACCTCGGTCATGGGCATTGCCAACCTGGCCATGGCCACCGGCAACATCGGTCGCGAAGGTGTCGGGGTGAACCCGCTGCGTGGGCAGAACAACGTCCAGGGCTCCTGCGACATGGGTTCGTTCCCTCACGAACTGCCCGGCTATCGGCACATCTCCAACGACGCGGTGCGCGCCGAGTTCGAGCAAGCCTGGAACGTGACCTTGCAACCCGACCCGGGCCTGCGTATCCCGAACATGTTCGAGGCGGCGCTGGACGGCACCTTCAAGGCGCTTTATTGCCAAGGTGAAGACATCGCCCAGAGCGACCCCAACACCCAGCATGTGACGGCCGCGCTGTCCGCGTTGGAATGCGTGATCGTCCAGGACATCTTCCTCAACGAGACGGCCAAGTTCGCCCACGTGTTCCTGCCGGGCAGCTCGTTCCTCGAGAAGGACGGCACCTTTACCAACGCCGAACGCCGCATCTCCCGTGTTCGCAAGGTGATGGACCCATTGGCCGGCAAGGCCGACTGGGAAGCCACCATCGCCCTGGCCGACGCCCTGGGCTACAAGATGCACTACAACCACCCTTCGGAAATCATGGATGAAATCGCCCGCCTGACGCCGACGTTCTCCCGCGTCAGCTACGCCGAACTGGAGCGACACGGCAGCCTGCAATGGCCGTGCAACGATGCCGCGCCGGACGGCACGCCGACCATGCACATCGAGCAGTTCGTGCGCGGCAAGGGCCGCTTCATGCTCACCGGCTACGTGCCCACCGAGGAGAAGGTCAACAACCGTTATCCGCTGCTGCTGACCACCGGCCGCATCCTCAGCCAATACAACGTCGGCGCCCAGACCCGGCGCACCGAAAACGTCGCCTGGCACGAGGAGGACCGTCTGGAAATCCATCCAACCGATGCCGAGAACCGCGGGATCGTCGACGAAGACTGGGTCGGCATCGGCAGCCGTGCCGGGCAAACGGTACTGCGCGCGAGGGTGACCGAGCGCGTGGCACCGGGCGTGGTCTACACCACGTTCCACTTCCCGGAATCGGGCGCCAACGTGATCACCACCGACAACTCCGACTGGGCCACCAATTGCCCGGAATACAAGGTCACGGCGGTGGAGATCGTGCGGGTCAGCCAGCCTTCGGAATGGCAGAAGCGTTACCAGGCGTTCAGTGATGAACAAGGGCGCCTGCTGAGGGAACGTCGTCATGCCGAGAAAGCGGAGGTGCGTCGATGAGCTCTGAAAGCCTGATCAAGATGGCCAACCAGATCGGTCAGTATTTTGCCAGTGAGCCGGACCACGCGGTGGCGGTGCGTGGTGTATACCAGCACATCAAGAGCTTCTGGACGCCGACCATGTGCCGCGACTTGATGGCCTGGCAAACGAAACATCCCGACGCTGTCCTGCACCCGTTGGTATTGGCGGCATTGATGGAGTTTGCAGAAGCGGCTTAGTAAGGAAATGCTGTAGAACCTGCACACAGCCCCGGCCGGCGCCCTCGTTAACGACGAAGGGAACCGACCGGGGCTGTGTGCATTTCAGTTATTGATTATTGACGGTGATGTAGGGATCCCAGGTGTTGTTCGGGCCGATCTGGTTCAGGTTACGGTCCAGCAGAACGAAGACGATCTGGTACCAGAGCTTTCCCGGGCTCAGTGCAGTGGACTGCCAGACGGTATAAGTCACATCGGTCTTGGCGATGCCTCCGGGGGCGCCATTGTCCAGATAGGGCACTGGAATGCCGGGGATATTGAAAGTTTGCGGGGTCGAGATGGTGCCCTTGTAATCACCGCCCTGATGAGGGTCGCCGATCACGACGTTTTTGATCAATGCGATGCGGTCGAAGTTGCGCGACAGCGTGGTTGCGCGCCAGCGAATGATGTCGCCGGGTTTTACGTCGAACCACAACTCGTTACCGCCTTCGCCTTCGCCACTGGTGATGTTGGCATGGCTGTCGACGGCGCTGCGGGTTACCAGCATGGCAATCGCACCGCCTACGTCGTTGGGGTGGGCTAGCAGGTAATCGGCATCGACGTTGACGAGCACATCAATGGTTTGGGTCGCTCCAGACATGTTGTTGCTCCTTGAGGTAATGACAGTGACGACCGCGCCTGCAAAGGCGTCCGGGCCACCCGGTCCTTGGGTGCGGTCTCGAGAGGAACGATAGGTGATGGCTTTGTAGTGTCAAATTTCGAATTCTTGGCGCTGGCGAAGCAGAACGAAGCGCAACACAACCAAGGCATTGATTTACCTCTGGCGTGGTCGATCACTCATTAGAGCGGTTCACTGAGGGAATCAGTAGCCAAAGGCGCACGGATGTTGTTGGCGATTGCTTCCGATCTCACCGACGAACAGGGCAGTGGCAAGGGAAGTGTTCATAACCCACCGCTCATGCAGACTATCCAAGCGTCACAACCTCATCACTCCTTGGCGTTAAAGCGCCTGCAGGGCATGATGGCACTTTGCTGATGAATCACCACGATCTTCCTCATTCATCTCTGTATGCCTTTTGTAACACTCGAAAAAGCGACACACTGTCCCGGTGTGCAGAATGTGAGACAAGTCGTCATAAGCTGGACGATATAACAGCGGCCGCAGGTGATAACGAAAATTCTCGAATTAAAGTTATAAGGTGATTGCGAATGATTCAAATCAATCCCAAAAAACGCATTGACATTTAGCTATATGAGGATAGGATGAATCCACACGATAAATACATAGAACAATCCAAAGCGTTTGCGGGTGAACCTCGAATCCTAATCCTTCAATGGCTTAAGGAGCCCCGCGCGCACTTCTCTCATCAAGTGACGGGTGATCCCGCGTTGATCGGTGTGTGCGTAACACTGATAACTGAAAAGCTCGGCATGAGTCAGCCAACGGTGAGCAGGCACTTGGATCTATTGAAGCAAGCAGGCTTTTTGCGCGTGAACAAAATTGGCAAATGGGCATTTTACTCGAGAGATGAAACAGCAATCGATGAATACAAGGCTTGGTTAACACAGCAAGTCTGATGGAGATGGAGTTTATTCGGCATGGATAGCGGAGTTTTTGGCGGGCTGATGGTCATGTTGTGCTGGGGGATTTCAGACTTTATTCAAAGCCTGATGATTCGCCAGTTAGGTACCGCAAAAACAATGCTGGTTCGCAATCTATTTACCTTTGTGGTGGCCTCTCTCCTGGGGGGCTATTTGATCATTTCAGGCCAGCTCAGGTTCGACACCCATGCCGTGTTGATCATCACCTGCAGCTCTGCCGCCTACGTATCAGGGTATTATTTCTACATGCGAGGGTGTGAAGTCGGAAACCTGTCCTTGGTTTCTCCGATTGCTTCTACCTATAGCTTGGTCACTATCCTTTTTTCTATCGTTTTCCTACAAGAAAGGTTGGCCCCGGCTGCCTGGATTGCCGTATCTATTATTTTCGTTGGTATTGTCATGACCTCCGGCAATATCTTCCGATCACTGCGTGGCGGCTCGCAAGGCTTCCTTCAGGCTATCTTGGCCATGGCCGGTTTTGGCGTGGCCTTTTTTATACTTGGTTTTTCCGCAAAAACACTTGATGTCACGAATGCCTTCTTTTACTCGGCATTAACCCAGGCTGTTCTTTTTACTTCGTTGGCATTGATCAGGAATGGCAAGCTGGAAAAAGGGGACGTGACTCAGCGGCGCGGATGGATTTTCTTTGCGCACTCATTGTTGGTCAATGCGGGCTGGGTGTTTTATATATTCGCTTCCAAGATGGGGGATCTATCGCTGGTGACGCCCATCAGTTCGGTGTACTCCGGTGTGACTGTGTTGTTAGCTATCGCGATTTACAGGGAGATAACAACGGTGGTGCAGAAGGTTGGGATTGGCACTGTTCTTGTTGGCGTGTTTTTATTAAGTTACAAGTAATCGATATTTGTCCAGTTGGCACTCTTCGCTTTAAGGGGTGACTATTACTGTTGTGCTAAATGCATCAACTGGTCATTTAGTACTGCGCGCATGACCCATTTAAGTTCTATGTACCGATCACGGTAGAAGGAGTTCTTGGAATGATGCAGCCGCCAATAAACCCCGTCAAATACTCATCCGTTTCACTGGACCTTGTCGCTAGAATCGATACATGGGCGAATCAGTACCCCGAGAAAATCGCGATCATGTCTCGTGGGCAGCCGATGACCTACGCTGAACTGTCAAGCCGAAGAAAGGCGCTCGCCAAGCACCTTGTCCGCGAAGGCTTTGGATTGGGGAGCAAGATTGGGATCTACCTGCCCCGGGAACCTGACCTGATCGTCGCGCTGACCGCGGTCCTGTCGATAGGGGCCATCTTTGTTCCTCTCCCTCCTGACTCGCCATTACAGCGTAATGAGCTTATCGCCACGCTCGCCAACCTCGATGCCGTAATCAAATCCCAACCCGTTGATCTTTCACGATGGCCGGTGGGCGCTTTTTTAGATATCGAGGACGTCGATTGGAGCGATTCGATATTCCCCCTTGAACCCGCTATCGACGATGTTTCGCTTGCCTACATGTTGTTCACTTCAGGCTCGACGGGTCTTCCCAAGGGGGTGATGGTCCGTCGGGAAAATCTTGCCTATTTTTTATCTGCGATTAATGAGGTGATCAATTTTTCGGCATGGGGCGCGCTGGTTTCCACGACGACCTACGGCTTTGATATTTCCATCCTGGAATTTTTCCTGCCCTTGGCTCAAGGCGGAACGCTGTACCTGGCCAGCGAGCAACAGGCCAGGGACGGACAGGCGATCGCGAAATTACTCGACCAATGTGACCGTGCGCTGCTTCAAGCCACCCCAGCTACCTGGAGACTGCTGATAGCAGCGGGGTGGCCCCGCACCTGCGCCGTCGGAGCGTTGTGTGGCGGTGAAACATTGCCCGTCGAGCTGGGCAAGAAAATTTTTCAGTCGGCACGGGCGGCATGGAACCTTTATGGGCCGACAGAAACGACGATTTGGTCTTTCTGTCACAGATTACAGGCCAACGACTTTACCGGTTCTTCCACAAGTGTCCCCATAGGCCAGCCATTGCCGGGTACTCATTTTCAGTTGTGTCCCTCAGATGACCCTTTAGAGTTCGAACTGGTGATCGAGGGGCCTGGGGTCAGTGCCGGTTATTTCAATCGGGACGATCTGACGCTGGAGAAATTCAAGACAACTGAAGCAACGAGCAGTACCTCAGTGGCTTACTACACCGGCGATCGGGTTCGACGGCAGCCCGATAACTCCTTGGTTTTCATTGGACGTAAAGACCGACAACTGAAGTTGAACGGTTACCGCATCGAGCCGGGCGAGGTCGAATCCGCCCTCCATAGGTGCGACCTCGTCAGCCAGGCGGTCGTCACGCTTGTGGAACACACTCAGGATGACCACAGGCTGGCCGCCTATGTCGTGCTGGATAACAAAGCGTTGGGGCAGCAGCGCGATGCGGATGCCGGGGTGTGGCTCGACGTGTGGGAGGCGGCTTATCTGACGGCGCAGAAAAATGAGATCGCCAGCGCCGAAAGTGGCTACACCTCAAGTTTCTCCGGCGAGCCGATCCCGGACAGCGATTTGCGTGAATGGGTGCAGGCGACAGCTTCTCGTGTCCTGGCTTTCTCAGACCATTCAGTACTGGATGTAGGTTGTGGTATCGGGATGACTGGCGCCGTGCTGTTGGAAAGAGGTGTCCGGCGTTATGTGGGTTGCGATGCTTCTGAAGCGGCGATTGAGTCAGCGCGACGACGGCTGGAGGCAGCCGATAACAGTACAGCCTCATTTGCGCTGGTAAGAATGGCGGCCCATGAACTTGATACGCTGGGTGAGGCACCTTTCGACGTCGTGCTTCTGAATTCCGTCATCCAGTACTTCCCAGGCATTGATTACCTCGTCGATGTGCTTCAGAAAGCATCCGCGTTGTGCAAAGCAGGCGGCGTGATTGTGATCGGCGATGTTCCCTACGCATCGTTGAAACATATCTTGTCCGCTGCCGCGAGTCGTACCCGCAAAAAGTTGCAGCGTGCGCTTCCCGTGATCGGAGAAGGGGAGTTGTGGCTCGATCCTTTGCAGATCAAGCAAGTGGCCTACACGCTTGAGCGAATCGTCAACGTAGAGACCGAGTTGCGAGCAGGGCAAGGCAGCGATGAAATGACGCGTTATCGTTACGACGTCATCATAAGGCTCGACTCCGATGACCGAACGACCCTGGAACCGGTCCCACGCTATGCGTATCAACAGGAGCGTCTATACGAGCAGGACCTGAGTCAATGGTTGGCATCCGCCCCTTCGGCGTTTGTGCTCACAGGTGTTCCAAACGCCAGGATCAGCTTGGACGTCCAGCTTTCCAGAAACGCGCCCTCAATCATCCCAGACGAAGCTTGCGACCCCGAATACATTCGCCGCTGGGCCTTTAACCGGCATCGTCAAGCCAGGGTACGTTGGAGCGATAGTCTTCCCGCGGGGACGATGGACGTATTCGTGGGGCCACCTGACAGCCGGGATCCCCTTTTTGAGCCTCGCCCCACGGTGGGTAGTGCGCCGGTCGAGCCAGTCTTTGCAAAGGGGGGCGACGATCTCGCCATCCGGCAAGACGTTATCGAGAAACTCAAGGATTCCCTGCGAACCCATGTTCCCTCATACATGATCCCCGCCCATTTTGTTTTCCTGGAACGTTTCCCCCTCACGTTCAACGGAAAGCTGGATGTCGCGGCGCTTGAGCGGCTGGCGCCTCACGTCCAACCCGGGCCACCGCCAGCAGACGATCAACCGTTGTCGGTAAAACAGCGCCTGACGCGCATATGGACCGACATCCTGATGACCCCTGCGGTACATCCCAGGCGGAGTTTTTTTGCCCAGGGAGGCTCCTCTCTGCTCATCGTAAACCTGACCAGGACATTGAACGATGCCTTTGGCTTGAACCTTCAAGTCACCGAGCTTTTTGAAGAAAACAGCATCGACGCGCAAACGCGCTTGATCAGCAGAAAGCTGGGATTGGATGACGCCTCGCCCGTGAAATTGGTGACTCCTTCCAGTAATAGCCGCAGGAGCGCTGCCATTAAATCAGCAGCTCGTAAACGCCAGAAGCAGCTATAGGCGCCGCATGGCTAAGTCACCCTCAATTTCGGAGAGAACAGGATGAGCGACATCAGATATCACGGAAATGAGATTGCCGTTATTTCCATGGCTTGCCGATTCCCGGGTGCCGACTCTATCGAGCAATTCTGGGAAAACCTGACATCGGGCCACGAGTCCATCGAGGCTATTTCTCTGGGCGCCTTGCTGGAAGCGGGGGTGCCGGCTGAACGGGTTAACCGGGAAGACTACGTTGCCATGGCGGCCCGTCTGAACAATGTCGACCGGTTCGACGCTGGATTTTTCGACATGTCAGCACGCGAGGCAGCGATTACCGACCCCCAGCATCGACTGTTACTCGAGTGTGCCTGGGAGGCGTTGGATGCTGCGGGATTCAGCAAGGACCGTGAGGCCTTGAACATTGGCGTGTTCGCAGGTGCAGGCAACAACGATTACCTTCACACCAATGTCATGGGGGAGGAGGACATCAGCGAAACCGGCTTTCTGGACAGCAGCGCCGGTTTCATGAATCTGCTGGGGAACGATAAGGATTATCTGTCGACGCGGATCGCTTATAAATTGGGGTTGCGGGGCCCCGGCCTGAACATCCAGACGGCGTGCTCGACCTCGTTGGTCTCGATTCATATGGCGTGCCAGAGCCTGCTCCTGGGCGAGTGCGACGTTGCATTGGCCGGGGGCGTGACCGTCCTGGTGCCCCATGCCCAGGGTTATGTCTACCAAGAGGGGATGATCCAGTCGCCAGATGGGCACTGTCGGGCATTCGATTCCGCCGCGCGGGGCACGGTCTTTGGAAGTGGCGCGGCACTGGTCACCCTCAAGAGGCTTAGCGATGCACTGGAGGCGGGTGATCCCATTCAGGCTGTTATCAAGGGATCGGCCATCAATAATGACGGTTCCAATAAAGTCAGCTTTGCCGCCCCCAGTTCCCAAGGGCAAGCCCAAGTCATTGAACGGGCACTTGAGAATGCGGAGGTGAGCGCCGCGACTCTCGGCTTTGTTGAGGCCCATGGTACAGGTACCCCATTAGGCGATCCGATAGAGTTCAAAGCGCTGATGGATGTGTTTGCACAGCACGGCGCCCAGGAAAATACCTGTGCATTGGGTTCGGTGAAAACCAACATCGGCCATCTCATCGCGGCGGCTGGCGTGGCGGGTTTTATCAAGACGGTGTTGGCACTCAAGCACCGGACAATTCCCGCCACACTGCACTTCAAGAGCGCCAATAAGGACATCCATCTGGACGGCAGTCCGTTCTTCATCAGCGCCAAAACGCTGCCCTGGCCGACCACCGATTCACCCCGCCGCGCAGGCGTGAGCTCCTTTGGCGTGGGCGGTACGAATGCCCATGTCATTCTCGAGGAGGCTCCCCTGACATCGGTTTCTTCGCAGAATGAGTCCGATGGTCCCTACCTGCTGGCTCTTTGCGCCAAGGAACGAGGCGCCCTGGCGGACCTCATCAACCAGTACCGCGAATTGCTCGAACGCCCGGCTGTGCCGTCGCTGCGCGATATCTGTTACAGCGCCCGTGCCGGCCGGACTGAGTTCCCTTTTCGGTACACCGTGTCGGCCCTCCACCCAGAAACCCTTCTGACAAAACTCCAACAAGAAGACAAAGATATTCATTGGGTCGACCCTGCCAAGGAGACCGGGCTGGTTTTCGTGTTCACAGGTCAGGGTGCCCAGTTTCCAGACATGGGCAAAGACCTCTACCAGCATAACGAGGTGTTTCGAGCGTCTATTGATCGTTGTGATGCTATTGCGCGAACCTGCATGGGAATGTCCCTGCGCACGATCCTTTTTCCTGCGCCAGGCGATGACGCCGGGCTTATAGATCAGACGCGCTATGCGCAACCTGCCTTGTTTGCGCTGGAGTATTCCCTTGCTCAGGTTTGGCTGAGCGTTGGTGTTGTCCCCGATATTTTGCTTGGGCACAGTCTCGGTGAGTTTTCGGCAGCTTGTGTGGCGGGCGTGTTCAGTCTTGAAGATGGCATGACCCTGGTCGCCGAGCGGGGGCGCCTCATGCAGGCGCTCCCGCTGGATGGCGGCATGTCAGCCGTCTCGCTGAACCACGACGAGGTGCGCAAGTTGCTGGCCCGGCAGGCCATTGATCTGAGCATCGCAGCCGTCAACGCCCCTGGCAGCGTGGTGGTTTCCGGGGCCCTGAGCGAGTTGAGCAGGCTCTACCCCATGCTCGACTCCCTGGAGATCAAGTACACGCGCCTGAATGTCTCCCATGCGTTTCATTCCGAACTGATGGAACCGATGCTCAAGCCCTTTGCCCGCGTTCTGGGGCGCATCGACATGTCGGCACCGCGCTATCCACTGATCAGCAACGTCAGCGGGGAAATAGCCAAAGAGCGTCTGATGACGTCAGAGCATTGGCTTGACCATGTTCGCCAGCCAGTACGCTTCATGGACTGCATCCGGGAAGCATTCAAAAAAGGTGGCCGGACGTTCCTGGAGATCGGGCCGAAGGCGGTGTTGTCGACGATTGGAGCGGCCTGCCTGCAACCTGATGACGCCGACCAGACCACCTGGATAACGAGTCTGAGCAGCAAGGTCGTTGATCGCGAACAAATACTGGAAAGCGCGGGGCGCTTGTTCGAGGCCGGGATTGAACTTGACTGGGAGGTCCTTTTAGAGGGCTCGACGGCGACACGCATAGACACACCCAGCTACCCATTCCAGCGGGTGCCTCATTGGATAGGCCCTCGCATTGCGCCACAGCCTCAGTGGATGACGGCCGTGGACTGGGTGCAGCAACCCACCCAAGCGCAAGTCACCCATGACGATCAGAACGTCCCAGGGGTCTGGCTGTTCATTGGAGGGACGAGCGAACTCGTCGAGGGTATCCGCAACGGCCTGTCAATTTGTGACGAGCACTGGGTTCGCGCGATATTTGCCACCGATTGCCGTCGGGTCAGCGCCACTGCCTGGCACATCAGGTCGGACTTCCCCTCAGATATCGACGAGGTGTTTCGAACACTGCCCATTTCAGCGCGGAACCCGCTCAGGGGCGTTGTTCACCTCGGTGGGACCGAGCCATTGTCTGCAGATAACCATCCTTTAGGCAACGCAGATCTGGGTGCCCTGAATGCCGGTCTCTACAGCGCGTTGGCCACGTTGCAAGCGCTGACGACCAGCTCCGGGACAGAGACCGCCAGGCTTTGGGTCGTGACGCGCGCAGCGGTCAACGTGCGTTCCGCTGCTTCGTCGATCAACGTTTCGCAAGCCACGCTCTGGGGGCTGTCCAAAGTGATCGCGCAGGAGGAGCCGGCTGTCTGGGGCGGTTTCATCGACTTGCCTGCGAGCATCGAGAGTGCCGAGGCCGATCTGCTCCTGGCAGCGCAATTGATGCTTGCAAACGGGCAGGAAGATCAATTTGCTATTCGTCATTCCCGCGTTCATGTGCCCCGACTCGTAGCGGTGTCGCCCGCACCCTCGAGGCCTGTGGCGATCAGTCCAGAGGCGACCTATCTGGTCGCCGGTGGGCTGGGTGGGCTAGGGCGCGAGGTCCTTGCAGGGTTAGTGGAAAAGGGTGCCCGTCATTTGGCGGTGGTCGGACGCAAACCGCTGGAAGCGACTGGCTCGACCATGTTGGATGCGTTTAGACGCCAGGGTGTGGATATCGACTACCTCACTCTGGATATTGCATCCCCTGAGGCTGTTGAGCCGTTGATGGCGTACATAGGTGCCCTGCAATGGCCGTTACGCGGCGTGCTGCAGTTGGCGGGGACTGTGCAAGATGCGGTCCTCTCGACATTGAACAGATCCTCTCTGTGGCATGTCTTGGCGCCGAAGCTGCAGGGCACTCAGGTGCTGGACCATGTCACCCGCGCCCAGTCGCTGGATTTTTTCGTAGGCTTCTCGTCCATTAGCGCGTCGCTGGGGTTCAAGGGCCAGGCGAACTATGTTGCGGCCAACAGTGCAATGGACGCCATCATGGAAAACCGCGCCAGTTCGGGGTTGCCTGGTTTAAGCATCGCATGGGGACCGTGGTCATCCGAGGGCATGGCCAGTCGGGTCGATAAGGTGTTCAAGAAGCGCCTGTCAACGTTAGGCATCAATTACATTCCTGCGAAAGTCGGCCTGCAAAAGTTGTGGGACAACCTGAGTGCGCAAGGTGTCGTCGGTATCGCACCGATCGACTGGGCGCCTTACAAGGCGCATTTACAATCCAGCGACTGGCCATACCTATCGCTTATTGATGCGCAACACTCAGCGGACCACACAATCGTGGAGCGCGACACCGTCCCCTTTCTCGAGGCGGTGTCGTTGCTGGATGACGAGCAACGTCAGGCATTCATCCGGAGCAAGTTGATGTCCGTTGCGGCCCGGGTGGCAGGCAATCTCGATGCCGACGCAAGTCCAGTGGACAAGTCGCTCACAATGATGGGGTTTGATTCGTTGATGACTGTCGAATTTCGCAACAGTCTGAAAAAGCTCGGTATTAACTTTCCCCTGGACAGGCTTATCGTCGGTGCCACCCTCAGCGATATCAACGACTTCGTCCTTGAACACCTTGAGGCGGTCCGTCAAGGCAGCCCAGCCGAGCAAGCAGACAGTCACCCTGCTGAGTCGCAAGAGGTGCAGACGCCGGACTGCGTGGTTATTCCACTCCCTAGACCAGAAGCAACGCTGCGCTTGTTCTGCTTTCCCTATGCAGGCGGCGGACCTGCGGTATTCAAGGGTTGGGCGGACCGGTTGCCCGATCATATCGAGCTTTGCTTACTGCAACTGCCTGGTCGTAATGCACGACTGAGGGAAAAGTCGTACACCCGCATGGAAGAGTTGGTGAAAAAACTGACCCCTGACCTGATTCCCTATCTGGATCGGCCGTTCGCATTCTTTGGCCTGTGCTTGGGCGGTGTACAGGCATTCGAGGTGGCTCAACGCCTGGTCAATGTCCATAACCTGCACCCGACGCATTTGATTTTCGCAGGGAGTCGGGCACCGCACTTTTACAACGAGCATCAATTTGCTTCCGATGTATTGCAGTTCAATTACGAGTCGGATCGTGAGCCGGCGGCGAGCGATGATGGCGAGCTCATTGCAATGCTCAAGGAAATGAATTTTGCCAATAATCAAGCGCTGTTCGATGACGCTGAAATGCGTGACTTGATGCTTCCCATCATCAAGGCTGACTATGAAATCAATAACACCTATCTGTACGAGCCCAGCCCCCGTCTCGAGGTCCCCATTACCTCGATTGGAGGGCGTATCGACCCGTACGCAACGGGCGTGCACATCACCGGCTGGCGTGAGCATACGACTCATGCGTTCAAATCGGTGTTCTGTGCAGGAGACCATTACTTCGTGGAAGGGCAGCGCGACCTGATCGCCAGTCTCGTGGTGGAAACCCTCGCCAGTTCCGCCCCTTCAACCATCAGCCGCTCAGCAGAAACCGTCCAGCAATAGGAGAGTTCCAATGCCTTCATTTTTCCTGCGTACTGCGCTGTGCTTCGTTCTAAGCCTGACCCCTCACTTGGCTTTCGCGTCATCCGACGCTCGCTCGATCCGGTTCTACGATGGTGGCTGGGAAAATATCCAGATCGACAATCATATCGCCATGTACATCCTCAAGCATGGATACGGTATGAACGTAGAGTCGGTCAGTCTTGATATCGCGCAAATGCAAAAAGCGATGGAAACGGGCGACATCGATATCAATATGGAGATGTTTACGTCGCTGATGCCTCAGTGGGTCGAGGATCAGCGGGCAAAGAAAGCCATCCTCGATTTCGGTCCCACTTATGAGCGTCTCACGCAGGCGTTCTACGTGCCCACCTACATGATCAAGGGCGATGCCAAGCGTGGAATCAAACCTGTGACCCCTGATCTGAAACGTGTCGAAGACCTTCCCAAGTATGCCGAGGTATTCAAGCGCGCATCGGGATCGGGCAAGGCCACTTGGTTAAACTGCATCAGTAGTTGGGCGTGCCGGGAAATCAACCTGATTAAAATGGCCACTTACGGGGTGGATCGCTCTTTTACGCCAGTGGAACTCAAGTCTGAGTCAGCGCTCAACGCCGCGATTATTTCAGCTTACGAGAAGGGCCAGCCCTTCATGACCTATTACTGGGACCCTAGCCCGCTGATGGGTGAACTGGCCCTTACACGCCTTGAGGAACCGCCCTACAGCGAAGCCTGCTGGGACGCCATCAAAGCTAGCCTCGCCCAGTTCAAGGAGGGCGTCGGGAGTCGACAAGCGTGCGCATACGCAGATATTTCCCTCAATAAATATACGTCGGCTCAATTCGCCAAAGAGCATCAGGCAGTTATCCCTTTCTTGAAGTCGATGTTCGTTGGAACCGATACCATCCGGACGCTGGCAACACGAATGGTCACCCACAAGGAAACCCCCGAGCAAACGGCGCGTTACTACTTGCGTAACCATACGGCTGATTGGAAGGGTTGGGTGCCTGAGGAGGTGTTCAAGAAAGTGTCCGAGACGCTGTAGGTATTGAGATACGGCCTATGCGGTAAGGCTGTAAAAAGCATGGGGTGTGTCTGGCGAAGCGGGGTGGTTGGTTTGGGGCCGCTTCGCGACCCCACCGGGAAATGACGATCAGGTGTCGGGTTGCTGGGCCGCCCAGTGTTTCATTTCTTCGGCAATGAAGTGGCTCACCAGATCGCTGTACATCTTCTCGATGGCGTCCGGACTCAGGCCCTCGGCCTCGGCCCATTCCCGCCGTGTCGCCAGAATCGCCTTGAAACGCTCCGGCGCCCGTACCGATGTCGCCGATGTCTTGAACTTCGAGGCCGCGAGTACGTATTGAAAACGTTTGCCCAGCAGTTTGATGACGGCCTGATCGAGGGCATCGATTTCGCCTCGGATGTCCTCCATGTTGACGCATTCCGAGGGTTGCAGCCGATTGCAGACTTCCATGTGGATCACTCCTTTGGTTTGAACAGGATCGGCCCAGCCTGGGCCGATGTTCTGACGTGGGGTTAAAAATCCCAGTCCTCGGCGCTGATGACCCGGCAAAAGGGCCCAGCCAGCGTTGTGTTGTGATGGGCGATGATCACTGGCGCCTTCACGTCCAGCGTGTCGGTACACGTGTGACCATTGGCGATCAGCACGGCATCGAAGCCCAGGTCCCGGGTGGCACGGCACGTGCTGTCGACACAATACTGGGTTTTCATGCCTGCAATCACCACGCCTTCTGCGCCACAGGCCTTCAATTTCTCGGCCAAACCGGTCATGGCAAAGGCATTGGGACGGGTTTTTTCGAAGATCACCTCGTTGCCTGCCAGCCGCAATTGCGGCAGCAGTTGCGTCAGTGGACTTCCCGGCTCGATAGGCGAGCCAGGCGGACCGACATGGCGAGCCAGGAAGACAGGGGCGCCGGCGGTGCGAGCCTTGGTCAACAGGGCATTTAACGTATCCAGCAGCGCTTCACCTGCCCAAGGTTTATCCGGGCCGTGAAACAACCCAACTTGCATATCGAGAATCAACAGTGCGTGCATCGTGCTTTCCTTGCGTTTGGGCCAGCGACGCAAGGGCAAAGAAAAGGCCCTTACCATCGACTGGCGGGCCTTTGAGATACGTGTGTTATTCGCTCACGACACCTCACGACCCGCCTGGGCGGTCGTGGTCGTGGTAGTCGAGGTGATCTTTGGGAGATTCATGGTGCTGACAATATCGGCACGCCGTTGGGTTTGGCAAGCGGGGGTGTGAACTTGCTTGTGAAAGCGGTGGCGACTGTGCCGCCGCCATCGCGAGCAAGCTCGCTCCCACAAGTGGCTTGGGTGGCCGCAACATCGAAGTACACCACCGATCAACTGTGGGAGCGAGCTTGCTCGCGATGGCATTTGACCCGTCAACCACGATCCCAAAACCGCCGGACTAGTCGCCCGAGTCTTCCGGTTCCAGCGCTTTCAGCCAGCGGTTCTCCGAACGGCTCAGATGCTGGCGCATCGAGGTTTGGGCACCGAGTACATCCTTGTGGGCCACGGCGTGCAGGATCGCCTCATGCTCGACGACCGCAGCTTCCCACGTCAGGGCATTTTCCGCATGCTTGCTCAGGTGCGCCGAAATCGGGTTGTGTCGTTCATCGAACAGGGCCGTGATGATCCGCACCAGGGCAGAGTTGCCGCTCATCTTGGCCAGGCGCTGATGGAATTTACGGTCATCCTCCAACGGTGGCAGGCCGTTGGCGATGCTTGCGCGCATGGCGTCGATGCAGTCCTGCAGATAGCGGTAGTCACTTTTCTTGCCATGCAGACACGCCAGGATCACTGACTCACCTTCGATCAACGCCCGCGCCTGCATCAGTTCCGAAGGGCTCTCGCCCAAGGTCATGCTCGGGTGCTTTGCCTCCTTGGAGATGGCGCGCACGTAGACGCCGGAGCCCATCTTGATCTCAATGTCGCCATCTATTTCCAGGGCGATCAGGGCCTCGCGAAGCGACGGCCTGGAGACTCCCAACAGTTGGGTCAAATCACGCTCGGGAGGAAGCCGAGCGCCTGGTTTGAAATCCCCCTGGGCGATGTAGCTGCGCAGTTGATCGGCGATTTTCTGATACGGCTTGCGTTCGGCGGCGTTGATCGGCGAGACCATGGGGTGAGCGTCCATCGGAGAGTCGGCAAAGGCTACCATAGGCGCTTGATGGTGGGAGCGAGCTTGCTCGCGAAGGCGGTGGGCCTGTTTGCATCAATGCTGAATGTATTGCCGCTTTCGCGAGCAAGCTCGCTCTCACAGGGAAAGGGTGGCTATGACTCCGTCAGTCACATCACCGCACCGATCTGCCAGGGAAGGAACTCGTTATCGCCCAAGCCATTTTCCTCGCTGCAGGTGCGGTGCCCGGACGCGGTCGCCAGCATCAGTCGGAACAACCGCTCGCCCGCCTGTGCGACCGATTCCAGGCCATCGACGATGCCGCCGGCGTTGAAGTCCATGTCCAGCTCCATGCGCTGGAACAGCTGGGTGTTGGTGGCGATTTTCAAGGAGGGCGTGGGCTTGCACCCATAGGTCGAGCCGCGGCCCGTGGTGAAGCAGATCAGGTTCGCGCCGCCCGCCACCTGGCCGGTCGCCGACACCGGGTCGTAGCCGGGTGTATCCATGAACACCAGGCCACGGGCATCGATCGTTTCAGCGTATGGGTAGACGCCCATCAGCCCGCTCGCACCGGCTTTCGCCACGGCGCCCAGGGATTTCTCCAGGATGGTGGTGATGCCCCCGGCCTTGTTGCCCGGCGAAGGATTGTTGTTCATGTCACCGTCGTTGTGGCGGACGTAGGCTTCCCACCAATGGATTCGCGCCATCAATTTTTCGGCGATGTCGGTCGACGCGGCGCGGGCCGTCAGCAAGTGTTCGGCCCCATAGATTTCCGGTGTCTCCGAAAGGATCGCCGTGCCGCCCTGTTGCACCAGCAAGTCCACCGCCGCGCCGAGTGCCGGATTGGCCGTGATGCCGGAGTAGCCGTCCGAACCACCGCATTGCAAGCCGACGCATAAGTGGCTGGCGGCAACGGTCGTCCGCTGGCATTGGTCGATGAGGGGCAGCATCGCTTCAATGAGGGCGATGCCACGTCGCACGGCGTCGCGAGTACCGCCTTCGTCCTGGATGACCAGGCTGGCCTTGAGCGCCGCGGGGCGATCCCCCAGTTCATTCATCAACGGGGTAAGTTGATTGACCTCGCAACCCAGGCCGATCAACAGCACACCGGCGAAATTGGCGTGATCGGCATAGCCGCGCAAGGTTCGCTGGAGAATATCGATGCCTTCGCCCTTGGCACCCATGCCACAGCCGCTGCCATGGGTGATCGCAACGACGCCGTCGACGTTGGCGAAGTCTTTCAAGCGCTCGGCAGAAAAGGCGTTGGCAATCTGCTTGCAGACGGTTGCCGAGCAGTTGACGCTGGAAATGACCCCGATGTAATTGCGCGTGCCGACGCGTCCATCCTCGCGGACGTAACCTTCGAAGGTCGCGGGGTTGTCGCTCAACGACGTGGGGACATAAACATTCCGTACGCTGTGTTCGGCAGTGGCGGTGGGCATGTCCAGGTTGTGCACGTGGACGTGATCGCCGGGCTCGATGGCCTGGGTGGCTTGGCCGATGGTTTGCCCGTACTTGAGCACCCGCTGGCCGACCAGCACCCTGCGCAAGGCGATCTTGTGGCCGGACGGAATCGTTTGCCGGGCGATCAGGGTGAGGCCGTCGGCACTCACCGGCTGGCCCTCGAGGATATCGCCTCGGGCCACCGCGACATCATCACCGGGTGTCAAAACAAGCAAAGCAGAAGGCGGGTTCATGGGGGCGTTCTCCGATTCCTAGCACTCGATGATTGCCTTGACGACACCTTGCTTGGGGTCGAGCAAGGTAGCGAACGATTGGGGCACGTCACCCAGCGTCAATCGGTGGGTGTTCAGGGCTGCATCCGGAATCAAGCCGTCGCGCAGGCATTGCTCGACGTACCGGAAGTCTTCCTGGGTGGCGTTGCGGCTGCCCATCAGCGTGGCTTCGCGCTTGTGGAATTCAGGGTCGGAGAAAGTGATCGAGTCCCGAACCACCGAGATCATCACGTAGGTGCCGCCGTGGGCGATGAACTCGAACCCGCGCTCCATGGCCCGTGCATTGCCGGTGGCGTCGAAGACCACGTCAAAAAAATCGCCCTCGGTCAGATCGGCCAGGGCCTGCTTGTCGCCGTCTCCGATGGGCACGGCGGCGTGGATATTCAGGTGTTGCCTGCAGAACGACAGGCGATCCTCACGCGTATCCAGGACGGTGACTTTCGCACCGCGCAGGCTGGCGAAGATCGCCGCCGCCATGCCGATCGGGCCGGTACCGACCACCAGGGCGTGTTTCTGCGCCTGGATGTTCGAGCGACGCACGGCGTGGGCGCCGATCGAGAGGAATTCGATCATCGCCGCCTGGTCCAGGGAAACCCCCGCCGCCTTGTGAACGAACGCATGGGGAACGCTCAGGTATTGGGTGAACGCGCCGTCGCAGTGGACCCCCAGCACCTGGATCTGGGTGCAGCAGTTGGTCTTGCCCTGGCGGCAGGCGATACAAGTCCCGCAGGACAGGTACGGCATCACATAGACGACGTCACCCACAGCCAGGCCGCTGGCCTCGTCGGTACCTTCCACGACCCCGGAGAACTCGTGGCCCATGACCCGCGGATATTCGAGGTACGGTTGGTTGCCGCTGAAGATGTGCAGGTCCGTGCCGCAGACCCCGACGCGCTTGACCCGGATGAGCACCTCCCCGGGTTTCCTGAGGGGGCGCTCACGCTCGATGGCGGTGAGCGAGCCGGGTTCGTTACAGATGACCGTCAGCATGTCGATGCTCCTTGGCTGGCGTCCAGGCAGTGACTGCCTGCAGGCGGGAGGAGGGGGGCGGGCACGCGGTTGCCGGGACCGGGCTCGCTTTTTTGTTGTAGGTGAGCGGTGACCTGCACCAATGACCTTGGCCCGAAACTACAGGCCGAAAAAAATATTGGCAAGACCAATTAATAAAAAAACAAATTGGACTGACCAGTGGGGTCTGGGCGTCGCCTGGCATTGCATCATTGACTGAACCCAGGTCCATTTCGACAGGTCACTGGTTTGTCAGGAATGAAAAACAGGATGGACCCTCTGATGCGACCTATTGCCCTTACCGGCCTCTCTTTTGCCGCGCTTCTGTGCGTGGCCTGTTCAAGCCAACCGCCCGCCACCTGGAGCTACGCCGACGCCCAGGGACGAGCCAATCTCCCCCCCGACCAAGCCTACCCCGAGCTTTTTGAAGCGGTGCAGCGTGGGCAGGTATTCACCGACCAGAAGCATTTCGTGGATGCATTGCCCAACCGTGATCCGGCCTGGATCCGCGCCGATTACCTGGCCCAACGGGGCCGCGACGGCTTCGATATCAAGGCCTTCGTGAAAGACAACTTCATCGAGTCCGGCGCAGCCGAAAGCCCAGCCCCCAGGCCCGGCGCTCCGATCAAGGAACACATCGACCACCTCTGGCCGGTGCTGAGCCGCTCCTACAGCCAGGTGCCGGCCTACAGCAGTCTGTTGCCATTGCCGCAGCCGTATGTGGTGCCCGGCGGACGCTTTCGCGAGATGTACTACTGGGATTCGTATTTCACCATGCTCGGGCTTGAGCAAAGCGGCGATAAAGCCCAGGTCCGCCAGATGACCGATAACTTCGCCTACATGATCGACACCTACGGTCACATCCCCAACGGCAATCGCACCTACTACCTGAGCCGGTCGCAGCCGCCATTCTTTGCCTACATGGTGGAGTTGCAGGCGCGCATCGAAGGCGACCAGGCCTATGGGCGATACCTGCCGCAGTTGCAGAAGGAGTATGCCTATTGGATGGAGGGCGCCCAGGCGCTCAAGCCCGGTGACGCTGCCCGACATGTGGTCAAGCTCGCCGATGGCAGTGTGCTCAACCGCTACTGGGATGCCAGCCCGACGCCTCGACAGGAGTCCTGGTTGCAAGACGTCAGCACCGCCGAACAGGTGCCGGAGCGGCCCAAGGAGGAGGTTTGGCGTGATCTGCGCGCCGGTGCCGAAAGCGGCTGGGACTTCAGTTCGCGCTGGTTGGACGACGGCCAGAACCTGGCGAGCATTCGCACCACGGCCATCGTGCCCGTGGACCTCAATAGCCTGATCTATCATCTGGAGCACACCATCGCCAAAGCCTGCGAGACGGTGCAAAACATGGCCTGTGTCCAGGCTTATGGCCGGCGCGCCGAACTGCGCCAGCGGGCCATCGAGAAATATCTATGGAATACCGATAAAGGCTTCTACGTGGACTATGACTGGCAACGCAACCAGCAACGCCAAGGGCTCACGGCCGCGACGCTGTTCCCGCTGTACACGGGCCTGGCCTCTGTCGAGCATGCCAATCGCACCGCCGATGCGGTGCGTGACGGCCTGTTGCGCCCTGGAGGTGTCGCCACCACCCAGGTCAGCAATGGCCAGCAATGGGACGAACCCAATGGCTGGGCACCGCTGCAATGGGTCGCGGTGGAAGGGCTGGAGCGCTACCAGCACACCGCGCTGGCGCAACAGATCGGCAGTCGTTTCTTGCAGCAAGTCGAGAACCTCTACGGCAAGGAAAACAAGCTGGTGGAAAAATACGACCTGTCTGGACGCGGCGATGGCGGGGGAGGCGGCGAGTATGAATTGCAGGATGGCTTTGGCTGGACCAACGGGGTGACGCTCATGTTACTGGGCAAGTATGGCGAGACGTCTCAAAGCCTGGTGGGTAAGTAAATGCCACACACACATCCCCTGTGGGAGCGAGCTTGCTCGCGAAAGGGGTGGTTCAGCCACATTGAAGGTTGCTGACACGCCGTCTTCTCGAGCAAGCCCGCTCCCACAGGGGATGTGGGGTGTGTCTCAAGCCTCACCATCGCCTCGGAAAAAAACTGTGGGGGGCACAAATCTCCCTCACCCGAATCGAGACGTACTTGTGGCGAGGGAGCTTGCTCCCGCTCGGCTGCGCAGCAGTCGCAAAAGCGGTGTGCGCGGTGTGCCTGGCGAAACGGTGTGGCTGATTTGGGGTTGCTTCGCAACCCAGCGGGAGCAAGCTCCCTCGCCACAAGGGCCGGTGTTGGATGGACTGGGTGTGATCGGGCACTGAGCCGTTGCGGGCTCGCTAGTCATGCACCGTCACTCGGTTGCGCCCGGTCTTCTTCGAGGTATACAGCGCCTGGTCCGCCCTGGTGATCAGGTCGGCGTGGTCGTTCGCGGGCTGGCTCAGGTCGGCCACGCCCAGGCTGATGGTGAAACGGATGGCCTGGTCGTTGTACTGCACCTCCAGCGCTTCGACGGCCTGGCGCATACGTTCGGCAAAAACCCGGGCGCCAGCCTTGTCGGTGTCTGAAAGCACCACGCCGAACTCTTCCCCGCCATAACGCCCCGCCACGTCGGATTCGCGTACATGCTCGCGCAGCAGCCGGGCGACATGTTCGATGACCTTGTCGCCCGCCTGGTGGCCGTAGGTGTCGTTGACCCGCTTGAAGTGATCGATATCGAGCATCACCAGGCTCAACGCATTGCCGTAGCGCTGGTGCCGGGCATAGGCGGCCTTGAGGTTGCTTTCCCAATGACCGCGGTTGTACAGCCCCGTCAGCCGATCGGTGCTGGAGAGGAGTTGCAGCTGTGCGTTGGCGGCTTGGAGCTGATGCCGGTTGGTGGCGACGTCGGTGACGTCATAGATCACCAGGCAGATGTGCTTGATGGTGTTGTCCGGCGAGCGCAGCGGCAGCAGGGTGGTGTTCTGGTACATGAACGCTTCCTGGCCGGTGATCGGCTGGTAGCTCTTGAAGCGCATCAGGTACGGACGCTGCTCCCAGACCGTGAACGCCGGCGTGCCCAGGGTCGCGACGCTTTCCACCTTGCGGCTGAACCATTGGCGATCGATTTCAGGGAACAGGCTGAAAAAATGCTGGTTGTGGGCGTCCTTGGGCTGCACCCCGGAGCGGTTCTCCATGAAGGTGTTCCAGACTTGCACGCGGTACTCGCGGTCGAGCACCACCACCCCGACGTCGATGCTCTGAACGATCGCCAGCAACCAGTGGAACTCGTTCAGATCGATGGATTCGCTCATGGCTCAGTTCATCAGATAGGCAAGTTTATGGGTCAACCGTTCGATGGAGTCCTCCGTGAACAACAGCAACAGGTCGAAACGAATATCGTGCCCCTCCAGGCTGTAGCTGATTTCCACCGCCAGGGTCTTTTTCCAGTGCTTGCTGTTGTCCCGGATCAATTCCTCGATGGCGGCGTGCTGGCCGAGAATCTGCGGGTGGCCCTGGGAAAACACCACGTCGATCTGTTCGGCAATGCTGCTCAGGCACGCGCCGATCAAGACACTGGAAAGGTCCAGCAGCATTTCCAGGTCCGAATAGTCGGCGCTCTGGCGCTGCATCAATTGCGCGATATCGGCGATTTCCGAATCGTGGAAGATCAGCAAGGCTTCGCCGGCGATGCCGCTGCCGATAAACCCCTGGCAAATGGCGGTGAGTTGCTGGGAACTGCCGACATCGTTCAAGGCCATGTGCAATTCACCGACCTCGAGGAGGTTGACGTTCGGCACCGGCAATTGCACGAAGACCCCCAACACCTTGGCGATCAGCGCCGCCGCCCGGCCGATGGCCACGTTGACGGTCTCGCGGAATGCATCGTGGAAACCGATGGCCACGTTCGTGGCCGAACGATTCTGCGGCGGCACCTGCCCGGGTTGGGCCAGTAGCCCCAGCCGCGCCAGCGTCTGGCGCAGGTCGTTTTCGTCGAACGGCTTTTTCAGGAACGCCAGGGCGCCCAACTCCAGCACGCGGCGCACCGCCTCATCCTGGACGTCACCGGAAATCACGATCACCTGCGCCTTCAAGCCCTCGTCGCGCAAGGCGTTCAACACCTGGTAGCCATCCATCTCCGGCATGGTCAGGTCGAGCAACACCACGTGGCCCAGGCCCTGGCGTATGGCGTCCATGGCCTGGCGCCCGTTGGTCGCCTCGGTGACCGAAACCGGCCAGTCCGCCGGCAGGGCACGCAACACCTGTTTGCGCGCCATGTTGGAGTCGTCACACACCACCAGAGGGATCAACGACACAAGGACATCCATCGAATTTCAATGGCAGGAGAGGAGGTGCTGCGTACGTCATTCATAGGCTTGCAAAGACCCTTTTGATTAACGAATCGGGTTTATCAAGCGTGGTGTCCAGCACCAGGCACTGCTGGACACGGTTGTATTGAAACTGGACCAATAAGTCAGGGACGTCAACTGCACTTCGTCATCGAATCCTGGGCAAAGCCACGGTCGGCGCTCGATTGGGCGTGGCGGGCGCGGTTTGTGGTCTATAGTTTTCCGCAGGCGGTCGGTGACCCGCAGTCCGTCAGTGGGAACAATGCAGGGAGCACACCATGGCGATCCAACGGGCGAGTGTCATGACGTCGGCCCCGAGTGTCGTCCATCGAGAAAACGCCCGGGCCGATGTGACGAACAATCTGTTTCGGCGCGGTTTCGACCAGGCCAGGGAAGCCTATATCCTGTTCCCATTGCTGGCGGCCCTGCTGCTGTTGCTCATCTGGGCCGGTACCCTGTACCTCATCAAGGTCGAACACGCTCGTGCGCAGCAGGGGATTGCCGAAGCGAGCCTGGAAATCGGCGCCACCTACGAAGCGCAGATCCTGCGGGCGGTGCGTGAAATCGACCAGACCCTCAAGCTGGTCAAGTACACCTACGAGTCCGAGCGCGAGCCCAACCCGTTGCCCAAGCTCAAGGCACGCGGTTTGCTGCCTTCTCCCTACTTGTTTGACGTCAGCGTCGTCGATGCCAGCGGCCGGGTCGTGGCCAGTACCCAGCCGAGCGAGGCCGGAAGCAGGATGGCCCAGGACGCGCTGCAAACGCCAGGGCCGGACACGGCGCTGTCGATTGGCCGCCCGTGGAAAAGCCCGGCGACGGGGGAGTGGACATTGCGTTTCAGTCGGCGGCTCGATGAAGGGAATGGCGGGTTCGCCGGGATCGCCATGATCGAGGTCGACGCGGCCTATTTCGTCAGCAGTTATGACCCCTCGAAACTGGGCGACCACGGCTTGCTCGGCCTGCTGGGCATCGACGGCATCTTCCGGGCACGGCGCAGTGGGGAAACGATCTCGGCCGGTGACCCGATCGATTACGCCAGCGTGGTGCCGGATACGGAAAACACCGAGGCTGTACGCGCGATCAACCCATGGGACGGTGTGCGGCGCTATACCAGTGCCCGCCAGCTCTACGACTTTCCGCTGGCGGTGATCGTCGGCTTGTCCGAGGAAGAACAACTGGCTGCGGTGACCCGGCAGGCGCAGCGCTATCTCTGGCGCGCGGCGGGCGCCAGCCTGCTACTGGTGTTGTTGGCGGGACTTCTCGCGCGGATGAGCTGGCAACTGGCGCAAAGCCGCTTGCGCGCGGGCGAAGCGAAAATTGCCTACGCGGAAAGTGTCGAGTACTTGGCCTATCACGATGGCCTCACGGCATTGCCCAATCGCAGCCTGTTCAGCAAGCTGTTGAGCCAGAGCATCCGTGAGGCCGACCGTTACGATCGGCAATTGGCCGTGTTGTTCCTTGACCTCGACCGTTTCAAGCAAGTCAATGACACGCTGGGGCACGATGCCGGCGATCAACTGCTCATGGAGGTGGCGCAGCGTCTCGAGGCGTGTCTGCGCAGCAGCGATACGGTGGCCCGGTTGGGCGGCGACGAATTCGTGATCCTGCTGCCGGAGCTGTCGGAGGACAACGACGTGGCGAGCGCCGCGCAGAAAGTCCTTGGTGCGATTGCCCGGCCTTTCAACCTTCAGGGCCAGGAGTTTCGGGTGACTGCCAGCGTCGGGATCAGCGTGTTTCCACAGGATGGCCTGGACGAGCAGACCCTCACGAAAAACGCCGATATCGCGATGTACCAGGCCAAGCAACGTGGCAAGAACAACTTCCAGTTCTACTCCGCGAAACTGAACGCCGATTCTTTGGAACGGCTGACCCTGGAGCTGAGCCTGCGCCACGCCCTGGAGCGCCAGGAGTTCCAGCTGCATTACCAGGCCAAGCGGGACATTCGCAGTGGCCTGATCACCGGCATGGAAGCGCTGCTGCGCTGGAATCATCCCGACCTGGGGATCGTGGCGCCCATGCAGTTCATCCCCATTGCGGAAGAGACCGGTTTGATCGTGCCGATCGGCAAGTGGGTGCTCAAGACCGCCTGCCAGCAAAACGTCGCCTGGCAACGACAAGGCCTGCCGCACCTGGGCGTCGCCGTGAACCTCACGGCACGGCAGTTTGCCGATGAGGACCTGCTGGCGGATTTGGCCGAGATATTGGCCGAAACCGGTATGGATGCGCGCCTGCTGGAACTGGAAATCGCCGAGCGCCTGCTCATGCAGGACGTCAAGAGGGCGCTGAGTGTGTTGACCGGGCTCAAGCGCCTGCAGGTCCGTATCGCCATCGATGATTTCGGTATCGGCTATTCGTCGCTCTCTGCCCTCGAACAGTTTCCGTTGGATGTCATCAAGATCGACCGCTCGTGTATCTGCGACACCAGCAGCGTGTCGGAAGACAAAGCCCTCACCGAGGCCATCATCGCGATGGGCCGCACCCTCAGCCTGACCGTGGTGGCCCAGGGCGTGGAAACCAAGGAGCAGGCCGATTTCCTGAGGGACAATGCGTGCGATGAGTTCCAGGGTTTCTATTTCAACAGGCCGATTCCCGCCGATCAGTTCAAGTTATTGCTGCAGGCCCAGGCAACTGATCCAAACCTCGATCCGTAAGGACTCGCCATTCATTGCGGCTCGAGCGGCAGTGCCCGGACGCTGTCATCCAGCTCCCGCGCGTCGAGATAGCCGATGGTGTCGGGGTTCTCGGCAATACGTTTCTTGACTTCCGTGCCGCTTGAAACCGCCAGTGGCGGCTGGCCCCTGCCGGTGAAGATGATTTTTGACCAGTGCGCCTTGAGCTGGGCAGCGGACTTGCCGGTGATCGTTGTGTAGAACTCATCGCGGGTCGGGGAATCTTCTGTCTGGTCGATGGGAATCGCCTGGCCGCCACCGGGAAAACGACTGGCCTTGCCCAGGAAAATATCCGCCACCTGATTGCGCGCGAGTGTCTTCACCGGGCTGGACATGGCGACGACCACCACCACGTCGGCCTTGACGGCAGCGCTGGCGGCGACCAGGGCGAGCCCCGCCACAGCGAATCCGATGAATCTCACAACCCACATGGCCTGCTCCATCAGAAGACAAAATCCACAGCCAGGCTGATGACGTTGAGCGAGCCCCCCGACGTGAAGTCCGGTTGGGGATTGATCAACGGACCGACCGAGTGGCCCTTGAAACGTGTGTGATCGAATTGCACTTTGGCATCCATGTTCCTGGTGAAATCCCAGCGCATGCCCAGGGAAAGGGTCTGCTGGCCTTCGTTCGAGCCCAAGACCGAATTGAGCGCACCGTTAAGCTCGGCGGCCGTGCCCGCCAAGGCCGGTGGCAAGGCCGCTATCGTCAGGCCCGGGCTGGAAACTTCGGTTTCGGTCCGGGAGCGTGCGTAGGTGACGTAGGGCGTGAACGCTTCGATGCGGTACCCGCCGCTGATGTACCAGGCACTGGTGCGGCCCAGGCCGGAGCGGCTATCGAGACGCCCCCATTCACTCATGACGAACCAGTCGCCCGGATCGTAGCTGGCGCCCACGCCGAGAAATTCGACGGGGGTGTCATCGGAGTCGTAGCGATCGGCAATGGCGATGCCTTCTGTGCCGAACGCTCTGAACGTATCGAAGAGTGAATTGAACTGCTCCAGGGTCAGGTCGGCTTTCATGTAGGTGATGCGCGTGGTGAGCACGTCGAACTCGGTGGTATTGGTGATTCCCCAGAAGTTTCTCGTCAGTGCCTTGCCGGCCCCGTCGGGCTGCCGGCTGTCGGTCTGGCCGTAGTGAGCCTGTACGGTATTGATGATTGCATCGACATGAAACCGGTAGCTGCCATCGATGCCGTCGCTGCTGGAGATCGGCATCAGGCTGTAGACCTCCATGGGCGCGCGTACCCAGGGCAGGGTATAGCCCACTTTACGGGTGTCGGACACCAGGAAGGTCGGCAACACAGTACGGCCAATGCGCGCGTTGAAATCCGGCGTGAACTGGTACTTGATGTTGGCCCACTCGACGAAGGGCCGGTAGCTGTTGTCGTAGCGCTGCTCGGAAATGACCTGCACCACGGCCGAAAGCTGCGGGGTGAAGGTGGCCGTCAGTTGGGCGCCTATCAGGCTGTCGACGTCAGCGCTCCAGTTGCGCGAATGCCCGGCGCCGTTGGGCTTGAAGATGCTGGACGTGAAGTCGGCTTTTTTCTCGCTGGAATGGACGATCCCCACCGTGCCGAAACTGCTCAGCGAGAACGTCTCGGTAGTGTCGGCACTGGCGCCGCCGGCATACAGCGTCACGACGACCAAGGCCAAGGTATTGGGTCTTTTCACCATGGGCTCAAGCTGACCTCGTTGCGTGGATCGCCATTCGTCTGTTCCTTGTACGGTCGGCTGAAACTGCGCGCCATTACCCAGCGAAGCCTAGTCTAGATCGCCAGTTTGAGCGTAAAGGTCGCCCCTGTTCCCGGCCCATCGCTATGGGCCTCCAGCGAACCGCCCATCTCCATGGCCGCCAGGACGCAACTGTGCAGGCCAAAGCCATGGCCATCCTTGCGTGTGGTAAATCCGTGGGCAAAGATCCGCGTCAGATTCTCGGGCACGATGCCTTCGCCGTTGTCGATGACTTTGATGACCAAAGTGTCGTCCTGGGGAATCTCGCTCTGAAGGATGATTTGAGGGGCCGGCTCCAATCGGTCACCCATCGCCCTGCTGGCGTTTTTTATCAGGTTGATGAGGATCAGCAGCACACGGTGCTTGTCCAGTTGCAGCAAGGGCGTGTCGGCCAGGTTTCTCACCACGGTGATCCGATGCGCCGCGATGATGCCGGCGTTCATGCGCAGGGCATCCTCGATCAGGTCCTTGACCTGCACGGTTTCGGCGAGGCTGGATGGACCCGCATAGGATTGCTGGGCGGCGACGATTTCCTTGATGTGATCGACGCTTTTGCTCAGTTGGCCGAGTTCTTCGGTCATGCTCTGTTGCTCGATCGCCAGTGCGTCCACCAACTGGTTCAGGTAGCCGGGCAACAGCTTGCCTTTGTCGTCGTGGGAGATGAAATCGCCGAGGTCTTCGGCGTGCTCGTTCATCATTTGCACCGCCTTGCCAAGCCCCAAGGCCTTGCTGGTGCGCAGTTTGCGGGTGACCAGGTCGGCGGAGATATTCACGCTGTTAAGCACGTTACCGACGTTGTGCAGCACATTGGTGGCGATTTCCGCCATGCCGGCCTGGCGTGCGGCCGCGGCCAGTTGGACCTGGGCTTCGGCGGCGCGCAAGCGGCTTTGCGCCAGCTGCCAGCTCATCCGGGCGAGCAGGCCCACAAGCAATACCAGCACCAGGCTGCCGCCCGCGGCACGCCACAGATAGGTACGCGCTTGCTGGTTCACCGCGGCCAGCTGTTCTTCCTCGGACAACCCGACGATCACCGCCAGCGGAAAATCATAGAGCTGGCGGGCACTGGTGTAGCGCCGCACGCCGTCCCAACCGTTGATCGAGAGCTTCGCCTCGGTGTTTTCAGCGTCCGGCACCACCGCCGTGTAATTGACCGCATCGCCGGCCGATAGCGTTTCCCCGGTGCGCCGTACGCGAAAGATGCCGTCCGTACCCAGCAGCCCGAGCGCACCCTGGTCGCCGAGTTTCGAGGCGTCGTAGCTGCTGACGAAATAGGCAGCATCCACTTCGACCCTGGCGATCCCGGAAAGCCTGCCATCCGCGGCATCGAGTCGCCGGCTGAAGCGCAAGCGCCATTCTCCAGTGATTGGGCTTTTCCATGGATGGCTGATGGACAACGAATCGCTGTGCCGCAGCGTTTGCTGTTCATCCGGGTCAGCGATGTTTTCCCGGTCGTTGACCCGCGTGCTCGCCACGAGCCGGCCGTCCGGATTGACCACACTGACGTCGAACACCAAGGCCGGCGGCAACAAGGCCCGCTCCTGGAGGCGGCGCAGGGGATTGGGCTCGTCCTCGGTCTCAAAGGTGTATTTGACCAGCTTGAGGGTCTGATCGATTTCATGGATGGCGCGCAACATTTGCGCTTCGTAGGTAGCGCCCATCTCCAGGCTGGCCGTCGCGGCGCTCTGCTGCGCGCGAAGATGTTCAACCTTGATCAGGTAGAGGGTGGCGCTCCAGACGACCAGCAGCAGCAGGGCAGCCAGCAACGGGAACAGGATGTAGGCTTCCTTGGCCTGGTCGAAGAAACGCCGAAGCGTGCTGGCTTCGGTACCGCCATCGGCTTCTGCACAATGAGCGGTGCCAGGGGCCAACCCCAGTGTCTCGGGCCGCTGGATCGGCATGGCTTGCTCCCTGCATTGTTCGACCGGAGGCTGGTGAGCATCCGACACGGTTACGGCTCGAGGGGGTGTTGCTCCTGAAGGCCCGAGCGAAAGAGCCTGGATGTGTCTGACTATAGACCACAAACTCTGCATGCCAATTATGCGAAGAGGGATGGAGTGTCGCGCAGGTCATTTGCGCTTTTTCAGGGATCTGATTGCGCAGCAAGAGGGCACATTTTGAATTGAACCCTGTGACCCAAGTGCATCCTGTGGCGAGGGAGCTTGCTCCCGCTGGGCTGCGCAGCGGCCCCAAATCAGCCACACCGTTTCGCCAGGCACACCGCGGACACCGCTTTTGCGACTGCTGCGCAGCCGAGCGGGAGCAAGCTCCCTCGCCACAGATCTATCTTTCCCATGCTCTATTTCGTAGGCACAGGATGCGGGTTCACACCGCTTGCTTGACCTTGCGATGCACCCACTGCGCCTCGTCCTTTAGCTCCAGGACGTGCCAATGGAAGTGCTCCAGGGAAGCGCTGTGCCCGACGCTGATCAGGATCGTGTCCGGCAGCGTCTCCCTGAGCAGCTGATAGCAACGCGCTTCGTTTGCCGCATCCAGCGCTGAGCTGCTTTCGTCGAGGAACAGCACCGTGGGCCGGGCCAGCAGGGCCCTGACGAACGCGCAGCGTTGCTGTTCGCCGATGCTGAGGGTCTGTGACCAGTCCCGCTCCTCTTCCAACTGATCGGCCAGGTGTTGCAGGCCGACTTGCTCCATGACCTGGCGTAGCGCGGCATCCTCGTCGCGACGGGGCGGGTTGGGGTACCAGAGCGCTTCGCGCAGGCTGCCCAGCGGCAGGTAGGGTTTTTGCGACAGGGTCAGGGCGCGCTCGCGGTCATAGCCACTCGAGCCGCGAGCGTGATGCCACAGCCCGGTGATCGTGCGGATCAGCGTCGATTTGCCGTAGCCGGATGGTGCGCTGATCATCAGGCTGTCGCCGGGTTTGAGTGACAGGTTGAAACCTTTGAACAACGGCCGGCCATTGGGCAGCCAGATGTCCAGGTCCTTGATATCAAGACCGCTGGCCTGCTGTTCGTGCCTGACCTGGGACTTGACCTCGACGTTATCCAGGCGCTCCTGGAAGCCGACCAAGCGGTCGATCACCGATTTCCATTCCGACAGTTCCGGGAACACGCTCACCAGGTAGGCGATGGCCGCGTGCACTTCGCCGAAGGCCGCGCTTATCTGCGTCAGGCGGCCGAGGGGAAAGGCGCCGGCAAAGAACTGTGGTGCCATGATGAACATCGGGATGACCGTCGCGCTGCGCAAATAGAAGGTCGAGTAGCCCATGATCAGCTTCTGTTTCTTCACCAGCGCCCAGAAGTTTTCCAGCGCCGCGTCCAGGCGACGGTTGAAGCGTTCGTTCTCCACGACTTCGCCGCGGTATTGCGCCACCGAGTCAGCGTTCTCCCGCAGGCGGATGAGCGAGAAACGAAAGTCCGCTTCACGCCGCTGTTGCATGAAATTGAGGCTGGGCAGGGCGCGGCCCAGCCAAAAGGCCAGGCCGGTGCCCAGGAACGCATACACCAGGGCGATCCACACCAGCAGTCCCGGAATGACGAACGACTGATCGTTGAATGGCACGCTGACGAGGCTGGAGGCTTGCCAGAGGATATGCAGGAAGGAAAACAGCGACACCACCGACGTCAACAGGCCCAGGCTCAACTTGAGTGACTTGACGATGAACAGGTCGATGTCTTCGGCGATCCGCTGATCGGGGTTGTCGACATCGGTTTCGGTCAATTTCAGCTTCTGGTAGCGCTGGCTGCCCAGCCACTGATCGAGCATGTTGCGGGTCGCCCAGCGACGCCAGCGGATGGTCAGCTTTTGCTGAAAGTGAAACGCGCCCACGGTAAAGGCCGCCGTGCCGATCTGCAGCAGGATGAATTGCAGGCTGCCGATCAGGAAGCCGTGGTAATCCAAGGCCTGCAAGGCGTTATAGAAATGCAGGTTCCAGAAGTTGGTGAGGATGTTGACACCGACCAGGCACAGGGTCATCAGCACGGTGGCCAACAGCAGCCACAGGGCCGGGTACTTTTCCTCGGAAGCCCAGAAAGGCCGCGCGAGACGCCAGAAGTTGCGGAGTGTGTGCATGGAGTCTTGATGAGCCTGGTCGCTAACGACGTTGAGTTTGCAGGGGAGGGAGGATAGGATCAGCCAATGCTAATCGTTTGCATTAATTAGGGAAAGCCACGGGAGCCCCGTTATCGAATTTCCAGAATGGCTTAACCAGGCCTGGCCGCCGATACAGCGGGTCATCCGGCAGGCACCTGGCGATCAGCCTTCCATCGCGTTGAGCCAGCTTGCCGATCCTGCCGTGCTGCAACCCTTGCTGACCCGATTCGCCCTGCGTTACCCGGGGGTGAACCGTGCCGCCGTGGTGTCGCAGTGGTCGATGAACTACATGAGCATTGTCTTGCCCGCCACCCTGGCCTGCGTGTTGACGCGTCGCTGCGCCATCGAGTTCTGGGGCGAGGACGCGCAGCTGTTGCACGACGACGGCCAACCGGCGGCGCTGGGCCTGGCTGCCGGGCTGTCGGACTTGGCCGCGGATGACCGGGCGGCTTACTGGTCACGGTTGGTCCATGAGCACCTGGCGCCACTGTTCAGCACATTGGCCGCCGCCGGTGGCCTGGCCCCGAAAATATTGTGGGGCAACTTCGTCGCCATCTGGGACGGCGCCTTCGCCAGGATGGACCCGGACCTGTCCAGGGAGGGTTTCGCCGAGGCGCACCAGTGGCTGGAGCCCGTCACGGTGAACAATGGCCGCTTGAAACTGCGGGGTCTGCAACGCATGGTCGAGTCACCGGCGCCGCAGATTTGCCCCAGCTTGCCCTTGCGCCGGCATTGCTGCCTGCATTACCAACTGCACGAGCCGGTCGAAGGCCAACCGCCCGTGCTCTGCGAATCCTGCCCCAAGCTGCACCGCCTGCCAGTGGCGGAGCAGGTGAGTTACCTGCATTACATCTATGAGTAGGGCGTCGTTTTCTTTTGGGTTGGATTGGATTGGGTGCATATCCGTTGCTGCGGTAACGGCGACTTATGGTTCCGCTTTTACAGCGGGTCACTTTTGGAAAAGCGCCAAAAGTAACCAAAAACGCTTTGCCCCACCACTCGGTGCCTCGCTAGGGCTCGGCATGCCCTCACTCCGGCATTGCTCCGTGGGCCGCCGCGAAGGGCCATCCATGGCCCAGCGCGGCTACCTCGGCATCCATGCCGAGGTGCCCACTGCGCAATGCCTGCGTTCGGCCATCGTGGTTAACGGGGCGTCGAGATCAAGATCAAGATCCAAAGCAAGAGCATGAGCAAGAGCAAGAGCGGGGTACAAGCCGACATTTTATGTGGCTGAGCCGCCGCTATCGCGAGCAAGCTCGCTCCCACATGGATTTTCGGCAACCACAAAAATGCACATACGCCGCAGAACCCTGTGGGAGCGAGCCTGCTCGCGATGAGGCCGGCACATCCAACATCACCGCAAACTGACACATCGTCTTCGCGAGCAGGCTCGCTCCTACAGGGGAAACGCGGTCTCACCAAGAACCAGGTCGGCTGTTAGGCCGCCTCGTGGTGGACGTTGATCTCGGACGCCCCGTTAACCACGATGGCTGAACGGAGGCGTTGTGCAGTGGGCAACCCGGCATGGATGCCGGGTTAGCCGCGCTGGGCCATGGATGGCCCTTCGCGGCGGCCCACGGAGCAATGCCTTCGTTCAGGCATGCCGAGCCCTAGCGAGGCAACGAGTGGTGGGGCATGAGCGCTTTGGTTACTTTCGCGCTTTTCGAAAGTGACCCGCCGTAAGGGCGGAACCCTTAGTGGCCGTTACCGCAGCAACGGATATGCACACTACCCCAAAAACAACGGCGCTTTTCATTTCTGAAACAAGCGCCGTTTTTCTAAGTCAACAGCACTACCCAGTGTTCAGGATTTCCTCAAGACAGCATTTCGACCACACGCATCGCATCAGCCTGTGGGGCAACTTCGCTGAGCTTACCGTGTTCGATGCGGATCAACCGGTCGGCCAGGCCGAAGTAGGCGTCGTCATGGGAAATGACGATCAGCAGTTTGCCGCGCTCGCGCAGGTCCGGCAGGATCCGGGTGTAGAAAAAGTGCTTGAACACCGGGTCCTGGTCGGCGGCCCATTCGTCGAACAGATAGCACGGGCGGTCGTCCAGATAGGCGCTGAGCAGCGCCAGGCGCTTGCGTTGCCCGGTGGACAGCGCCAGGGTTGTCAGCTTGCCTTCCTCGATTTGCACCTTATGGTCCAGCTGTAGGTGGACCAGGTAGTCCTGCGCCTGTTTCACCAAGTGCGGATCGTCGCCATCGAACAGGTTCTCGAACAGGCAGAAGTCGGTGAAGATCGCCGAGAAGTGCTGCCGGTAATGGTGGTTGTCATTGCTCGAGGAGACTTGCTCGTCGAGCATGATCTCGCCGCTTTCCGGCCGGTACAGCCCGGTCAGCAACAAGGCCAGGGTGGTCTTGCCGCTGCCGTTGCCGCCGGTGATGAACACCACTTCGCCGGCATTGAGGGTGACGTCGATGGGGCCCAGGGTGAAGTGCCCGTCCTCGCGCTCGCGGTAGTAGGTGTGGGTGACCTGGCGGCACACCAGGCTGCGGACCTGGGTCGGCGAGATCGTGTCGAGGGTCTCGTCGGCGGTTTGCATCTCGCCTTCCAGGGCGCGGATCTTGTTCAGGGCCACGCTGGCCCGGCCGAGGGTCGGCAAGGCATGCATCAGTTCCGACAATGGCGTGATCATGTAGAGGATCGCCAGGATATAGCCGGTGACCAGGCTCGCGCTCAGGTCGATGAAATGCGGCGCGGCGAACAACACCACGCCGATCAGCAGGTAGAACACGGCATTGCCCCAGTTCAGGACCAGGGCGTAGATGCTCATGCCTCGGACAAAATCGCGGCGGTATTGCTGGCTCACCGGTATCAGCAGGCGGGTGAAGAAGTGCTGCCGGCGCGGATGGTTGAGTTGCAGTTCCTTGCTGCCATCGGTGAGCAGGCGGTATTGATTGAACAACTGGTCCTTGAGCTCACGAGCACGGGAGATCGAGGTCAGGGCCCGGCGTTGCGGCCAGTGAAAGCTCAGGCTGCCCAAGGCGATCAGCAGCAGTGTCAGGCCGAGCAGCGGCATGCTGAGCCAGCCCAGGTAGGCGAGGCACGCGGCGATGATCCCGACGTTGACCAACAGGATCGGCACCAACTCCACGGCCTGGCTGATGGTTTGCGTATCGTCGGTAAGCATCGCCAGCAGGCGATGCTTGCCCAGGCGCTGCAATTGCGCGTAGGGCGTGTCGATCAGCTTGGCGCTCAGGTGCAGGCGCATGTCGTTGACCGCCGCCTGGCCCAGGCGCAGCAGGCTGATGTCGGAGATGATCCGCGACACCGCGACCAACACCACCAGGCCGGCGAAGAGCAGGCCATCCACCGGGCGCAGCGTATCGAACACCTCCAGGCTGTGGTTGATGTTGGCGATCAGGCCGGCTGCCGCGAGGCCGCAGGTCAGACCCGTGAGGGTCGCCACCAGCAGTGCGCGCCAGGAGCGTTTAGCCATGAGTAACAACAGATCCATTTCAAACCGCTCCGTGTGTAGCAATGGCCGTGAGGCGCGCCGCCAATTGTTCGTGCAGGGCGCGTTGCTCAAGGATGGTCAGGTGTTGCGCAGCGATGACCTCGCGGGTCAACGGCCCACTGCTGAGGTTTTCCCAATGCGGGTCGGCGAACTCAGCCTGGGCCAGGGTATCGCTGGCCCACCAGACATGCACCGGGCAGCTCAACCGTACGGGCTTGAACGTGGCCAGCAGGTGCTGCGTATGCTGCTGGTAGTTTAGACGCGTCTGCAGGTGCTCCCAACTGTCGCCATTGAGTTGCAGGCCTTGTTGCCGTGCCCACTGGACCAGTTCCGGCAAGCGTGCCGCCGGGGGCAGGGCGTCCAGTTGCGCCAGTAACGCGGTCATGATCGGCGTTGGCAACTGGCGTAACACGGCCTGGCTGTCCAGCGTCAGCGCTTGGGAAGCTGATTCCAGCAGCGCTTCGACACTGTCTTCCGGCGCTTGATGCTGGTATTGCGAGTCGATGATACCGAGAAACGCCACTTCTTCGCCCTGGCTTTCCAGGCGCGCGGCCGCGGCAATCGCCAGCAGGCCGCCGAGGGAGAACCCCAGCAGGTGATAAGGCCCCTGGGGTTGCTGTTGGCGCAGGTGCTCGACGTAGCACGCGGCGAGGCTTTCGATATCGCCGCCCAGCGTCGTGCTGTCGTCGGTCAGGTACGCCGCCTGCAAGCCCCACAGGTGCCAGGCCGCCAGCGGCGTCAGCAGCGTGCGGTAATCCTGCACGTGGCCGGTGGAGGGGTGGAAGCAGAACAGATGGGCGGCTTCAACGGCGTTGGGCGCCGACAACCGCACCAGCGGCGAAAGCTTGAGTTCGGCCTGCACCAGTGCGGCAAATGCCGAAACGCTCGGGGCGTTGAACACCGCATTGACCGTCACCGGTGCCGACAGCGCGGTCTGCAAGCGGCTGGCAAGCGTCACCGCCGCCAGGGAGTGGCCGCCCAGCTCGAAGAAGTCGTCGTCGATGCCCACCCGCTCCAGGCCCAGCACCTGTGCCCAGACCTCGGCGAGCAGGGCTTCCAGCGGTGTACGCGGCAAGGCGCTGCCGACGGTGTCGAGCACTTTGTCGGCCCATTGCTGCAACGTCTTGCGGTCGAGTTTGCCGTTGCCCATCAGCGGCAATGCCTCGACGATCCGCAGCGTCGGCAGCATGTAGTCCGGCAAGCAATCCTGGGCCTGGCCATGCAGCCGCGCGACCGTGGTCGAATGCCCGGGTGCCAGGGTCATGAAGGCGAACAGTTGCTGGCCGAGCTCGCCTCGGGGGATGCATTCGACCGCGGCCTGGGCCACGCCGGGAAGGCCGGCCAGCTGTGCCTGGATCTCATCGAGCTCCACGCGGAAACCACGGATTTTCACTTGGCGGTCGGCGCGCCCGGTGATCTCCAGGCTGCCGTCATGGCGGTAGCGGGCCATGTCGCCGGTGCGATAGAGGCGTTCACCTGGCCGTTGCGCCAGTTCGATGAAACGTCCGGTATTTTGCTGTGCGTCCAAGTAACCGCGAGCCAGTTGCGGGCCGGCGATATACAGCTCGGCGCTCTGCCCGGGAGCGGCCAGCGCTTGCTGCTCGTCGAGCAGGTACAGGCGCATGCCGTCGAGGCGGTCGCTCAGGGGCAGGCGGCGATAATCCATGGCCGGTTCGGCTTTGTGCATCACCACCCCCACGGTGGTTTCGGTCGGGCCGTAATGGTTGAAGACCGTCAGCGCCGGCGCGAGGCTGCGAATGCTTTGCAGCAGGCGCCGCGAGCAGCTTTCGCCACCGAGAATCAACTGCTTGCGCGGCAACACCGCAGCGCTCTGAGCGTGAATCAACCAGGCGTCGAGCAACGACGGCACGACCTTCAGGTGGTCGATCGGGTACTGCGCCTGCCAGGCTGCCCAGGCTTGGGCGTCCATTGCCGTTTCCTTGTCCAGCAGGTGCAATTCGCCGCCGCTGAGCAGCGCCGGGAACAGCAACGTGTAGCCCAGGTCGGCGGCCAGCGAAGTGACCACCGCACTGCGTTCGCCCACGCCCAGGGCCAGGCGCCGGGACACGCTTGTGACATAGCTGGCCAGTTGCCGATGCTCGACGATCACGCCTTTGGGCGTGCCGGTGCTGCCGGAGGTGAACAGCACATAGGCCGCGTCCTGGTCTTGGACTTCGGCGTCGATTGCCGTGGCAGGCGCTTGCTGCCAAGTCGCTTCATCACTCAGGTCGAGGCTGCCGATGCCGGGCAACGCGGGGGCGCTCCCGGCCGAACCGCTAAGGATGAAGACCGGCTGGGCCTGTTGCAGGATCGCCAGGGAGCGTTGCGCCGGCTGATGCACATCCAGGGGAACGAATGCCGCGCCGCTCTTGAGCACGGCGAGCATGGCCAGGACCATCTGCGCCGAGCGATCCAGGTACAACGCCACGCGATCTTCGCGACCCACGCCCTGGGCGCGCAGGTAATGGGCCAGCTGGTTGCTGCGCGCCTGCAATTGGGCGTAGCTCAGTGGCCCGTTGTGGTCGCGCAGGGCCAAGTGCTCGGGGAACTGTGCGGCACAGGCATCGAAACCGGCCGGCACGCTGGTAAACGGCAACACGGCGACATCGTCCTGCAGGGCGGCCAGCGTCGCGGTGAAGCTCGGCGCCTGCAAGGACAGCTCGGCCAGGGGTTTGTCGGGGTGGGCGAGGGCATCGAGCAGCAGCGATTGGAACTGCTCCAGTAAGACCCGTGCGGCTTGTTCGCTGTAGCGACCCGGCAGGTGGCAGAGGTTCAGGCGATAACCGCCGGCGCTGGTTTCGACCAACAGTAGCAGCTCCATGCCCGCAGGGATGGCTTGTACGTCCAGCACCGTGAGTGTCGATGCCAGGCTGCCCAGGGTGTCGAGTCGATCGGGCAGTTGCCCTCCCCACTGGAAGCCGTACTGCGAAGCCTCGGTCGGCAATGCAGCGCTGACGCCGCAGTACTCCTGCCACTCCGTGGCGTGTTCGCAGAGCGCTTGCAGGTCTGCCAGCGCCTGGGCAAACGGGCTAGCCGCCGCCGGTTGCCAGCGCAGGGGCAGGGGCTTGGCGAACAAGCCCCAGCAGTCGGCGAGTTCTTCATAGTCGTCGCGGCAATCGTGGACCCAGTTCAGGGTCAGTGCCGGGTTGTCACCGGTACTCAGGCGTTGCAACAGCACGCCCCAGGCCGTCATCAGGATCTGCTCGGGCGAGGCGTCGTGACGTTGGCAAAAACCGTCGAGGGCCACGCTCAACTGTGGATCGGCGCTCAGGCGAGTGGTCACCGGGGCGCCAGGGCGGTCGCTGCGTACCTGGCGGTAGAGCAACTCGCCGGCGGCCGGCTCGTCCAGGGCCTGGCTGGCCCAGAAACGCCGGCCAGGCTCGGCGTCTTCATCGGCCTGCAATTCGTAGAGCCAGGCGCTGTACTGGGTATACGTCATGGCCTCGTCATCCAGCGTCGGCGCATCCGTCGAGGCCAATGCCTGCGCCAGGCGCAGCAGGGTCCCGCGATCCGCGCTCAGCGCCGGCAGTTGCAGCGTCACCCGGTGGCGATCGTCGCCGACCGCGTGCGCCTCGACGCTGATGGCGTCCGCGGCCATGACGGTGGATTCCACCACTTGCAACGGCATCAGCAAGCCCGGCCCAGGCCGCACCCGCAGGCGCAGGGCCTCATGGCAGTCGCTCAGGGCGACGAGCCGTTGGCGCAGGCGCTCAAGGGCCAACGGGCCTGTTATTTCCAGTTCCAGGCGCACTGCGGGCAACCCCGCCAACCACTGGCTGCGTTGCTGGGGCGAGAGGGCGAAGGCTTCTTCACGTTTCTCGAAGGCGCTCATGCCTGCACCTCCGCAGTCGGCTGCGCTTCGGGCAGGCCGCCGGTCAATTGTTCACGGCGCATCATCTGGCCCATGGCGACGCAGATCTTGCGCTCGCCCTCGAAGGGATCCCGAGCGTGGGCCACCAGCATGTTGTCCAGCATCACCATGTCACCCTTTTGCCAACTGAAACGTACCGCGCAGTCTTCATAGGCCGCGCCGATCACCTGCATCACGGCGTCTTCGATCACGCTGCCGTCACCGTAGTAGACGTTGCGGGGCAGGTGCCCGGGGCCGAACAGGCTGATCAGGTTGCTGCGCACTTCCGGCTCCAGGCAGGCGGTGTGGTGCAGTTGCACCTGATTGAAGAACGACAACTCCCCGGTCTCGGGATGCGCGACGATGGCCGGGCAATGCTGGGCGATCCGCAGGTTGTCGGCCCCCAGCCACTCCCAGCGCATGCCTGATGCCAGGCATTGGCGCTCGACTTCCTCGCGCTGTTCGGTCTTGAAGAAGTCCTGCCAGCGCACATCCAGCTTGTCGGTGAAGTGCCGCACGTAAAGCAGCCCCAGGGCCTTGAAGCGAGCGACGATATCCTCGGGCAAGCGCGCCAGCACCTGCCGGCAATCGACGATGGGCGTGCAGCCGCCACGTGGCGCCGGTGTTTCGCAGTAGAACCACTGCTTGCGTGGCCACTGCGGCAGATGGGAGCTCTCGTTGTGGAAGAGAATCATGTGCTGTTCCGGGTACGGCGTGGAGTGGTAGATGTTCTTGCCGGAAGTGTTCTTCGGCAGGTCGCCGTAGGTCCCGTAGAGGTCGGGCTCGATGGCCTGGGCGAACTGCTCGAAAGCGGCGGCATCCGGCAGGTTGAAACCGCGGAACAACAGGCCGCCGTGGGTCAGCAGTTGGGCGTTGATCCATTCCCGGGCTTGCAGCGCCCAGTGCACCGGGTCCAGGTCGCCGAGCAAGGGCTCGATCACCAACGGCAAGGCTTGCCCGGCGTCGAGGGTGCGGGTACGGACCTGCTCGTGGGCCACCTGGCTCACGGCGGTTGCGCGGGTCTGCTTGAGCTTGCTCAGTTTCGACTGCTTGCGCGCGCTGCGGGCCGAGGCCTCGTCGAGCGACGCTTCAGGCTGGGACGGTGCGCTGGCATTGCCGCCCTCAAGGCGCCACGACCATTGGTCCAGCGCTTGCGCCGGGGCCACGACGAGCTGCTCCAACAGGTGCTCGAAACCTTGTTCTAGGCGCTGGATGGTCTGCTCTTGCAACACACTGGTGCGATACACCCAGCGCACGTTCAGCCCTTGTTCCTCGTCTTCTTCGACAAACACGGCGAGGTCGAACTTGCTGCTCTCCTGGGGCGATACCAAGTGTTCCACCTCAAGGTCCGGCAGGCTGGCATTGCCGCTGGGTGTGTTCTGCATGACGAACAACACCTGGACCAGCGGATTGACCCCTGGCGTACGCGGCGGCTGCAGTTCCTCTACCAGTTTGTCGAACGGCACTTGCTGGTGCTGGAACGCCGACAGGCAATCTTCGCGCAAGCGTTGCAGGCGGGTGTCGAAGGTTTCGCCTTCGCTCAGGCGGGCACGGATCGGCAACACGTTGACGAAGAACCCGATGAGGTGTTCCAGGGCCGGATGTTCGCGGTTGGCCAGGTCGGTGCCGACGATAAAGTCATTGGCCCCGGTGGCCCGCTGCAACAGGCTGTTGAAGGCGTTGAGCAGGACCATGAACAGCGTCGCCCGTTGTGCCTGCGCATAGGCCTTGAGCACCTGCGTCTGGGCGGCGGTGAAGCGTTGCTCCAGGGCCGCGCCCTGGTAGTCGGGACGTGCCGGGCGTGGCTGGTCAAGCGGCAGCGGGATCACCGTGGGCGCGCCGTCGAGCTGGCGACGCCAGTAGTCGATGGCCCGGCCCAGCAGGCGCTGTTGCGCTTCGCTGCGTTGCCAGTAGGCATAGTCGGCGAACTGGATCGGCAACACTGGCAGCACCGGCGTCGAGCCGCTGGTGCGGGCCTGGTAGCCGACGATCAACTCCTGCATCAGGATGCCCATGGACCAGGCGTCCGTGGCGATGTGATGCAGCACCAGTTGCAGCACGTGATCGTCGCTTCCCAAGTGCAGCAGGTTGGCGCGCAGCATCGGCGCCTGTTGCAGATCGAACGGACGCCCGGCCTGTTCATCGATCAGGCGTTGCAGGGTTTGCGCCTGTTCCTCGCTGGCGAGGTGACTCAGCTCGGTGGGTGTCAAGTCGACCATCGGCGCCGGGCTGATGACCTGGCAAGGCTGGTCGCCGTGGAGGTGGAACGCGGTGCGCAAGGACTCATGGCGTTCGAACACCGCTTGCAAGGCTCCTTGCAGGGCCGCGACATCCAGCGCGCCACGCAGCCTGACGGTGGTGGTCATGTTGTAGGCGGCGCTAGGGCCTTCGAAGCGATCCAGGAACCACAACCGTTGCTGGCTGTAGGACAGCGGCAACGGCTGGTTACGCGGCGCCAGGGCGATTTCGCTGTCGCCGTCGGCCTCGCTCTGGGCGTCGCGCTGTCGATCCACCGCGTCGGCCAGTTGCTCGAGGGTGCCACGCTCGAACAGCGTGCGCAGCGGCAGGTTCACGTTCAACCGTCGACGAATCCGCGACAACACCTGGGTGGCCAGCAATGAGTGACCGCCGATGGCGAAGAAGTCGTCGTGCACACCCACGTTGTCGAGGCCGAGAATCTCTTGCCAGAGTTCGGCCAGGACCTGTTCGGTCGGCGTGCGCGGTGCCATGGATTGCGCCTGCGCCGTTTCGTCCTTGGGGACGCCCAGGGCGGTGAGGGCACGACGGTCGACCTTGCCATTGGCGTTCAGTGGCAATTGCTCAAGGGCCAGCCAACGAGCCGGGACCATGTAGCTTGCCAGTTGCTGGCCCAGGTAAGCGCTCAAGGCCTGTTGCGTGGACTCGCCGCCCAGGTCGGCCGCTTCGTCGAGCACGTACCAGGCCACCAGTTGCAACGCGCCACGGGCATCGGGCAGCGCCAGCACCGCCGCGCTGTCCACTGCCGGGTGCTGCATCAGGCGGTTTTCGATTTCGCCCAGTTCGATGCGGTGACCACGGATCTTCACTTGCTGGTCGCGACGGCCGAGGTATTCGATCACGCCATCGGCGCGCATCCGGCCGATATCACCACTGCGATACAGGCGCGCATCGGCCTGGAATGGGTGCGGGACAAAGGCTTCGCGGGTGCGTTGCGGATCGCGCAGGTAGCCGCGACCGACGCCGACACCGCCGATGCACAACTCACCCGGCACGCCGATGGGAACCATGCGCAGGTCTGAATCGAGGACGAACACCTGGTTATTGGCGGTCGGCTTGCCGATGGGCATGTGCAGGCAGTCGTCGGCTGGCGCTTCGGTGATGGGGTAGAAGGCGACGTCGTCCGAGCACTCGGCGGGACCGTAGGCGTTCATCAACGCAATCGCCGGGAAGCGGGCGAACCAGTCCCGCGCCAGGGCCGGTGGCAATGCCTCTCCGGTGGGCAGGAGCCAGCGCAGGCTCGCCAGGGCGTGGTGCGCCTGGCTTTCCTGGAGCATGCCGCGAATCAGCGCCGGCACGGTTTCCAGCAGGGTCAGCTGATGTTCTTCAACAGCGTCGAGCAGGGCCACGGGGTCGTGGGCCTGGGCATCGGGCAGGATGTGCACGGTGGCGCCGAACAGCGGCGCGGCGAGGAACTGCCACACGCTGATATCGAACGCCGCCGAAGCGGTCTGGGCAATCCGGTCGTGCTCACCCAGGCCCAGGCTCGGGACCTTGCCGAACATGTTGTTGAGCATGCCTCGCTGTTCGACCATCACGCCTTTTGGCGTACCGGTGGAACCGGAAGTGAAAATCACGTAGGCCAGTTGCTCAGGGGTGTGGGCGTAGGTGACCGGTGGCTGCTCGTTGCCTTGCCAGAGCGCCTGGGCGATCAGGCAGGTGGGTTGCTTGCGCATTTGCGGCAGGACATTGTCCAGTGTCGAGGCTGCGTGCTCGCACACCAGCAACAGCGGCGCTTCACCCAGGTCCAGCAGTTCCGCCAGGCGGGCGTGGGGCTGTTGGATATCCAGCGACTGGAACGCCGCGCCGACCTTGAGCGTGGCGATCATCATCGTCAGCAGCGCCAGGCCACGCTCGGCGAACAGCGCCACCAGGGTTTCCGGGCCGGCGCCGGCGGCTTGCAACGCATGGGCGATGGCATTGGCACGGCGGTCGAGTTCGGCGTAGGTCAGTGATTGCCCCTGGCAGATGGCGGCCAGGTGTTGCGGGCGACTGCGCACTTGCTCGGCGAACAGCGCCGCATAGCCGCGCTCCAGGGGGAAGTCGACGTCGCTGCGGTTGCAGTCGATCTGCAACTGCCGACGTTCGGCCTCGGGCAGCATGTGCAAGCTGCCCAGGGGCGCCTGCGGTGTCTCGAGCATGCCCGAAAGCAACTGCACCAAGTGCCCGAGCATGCGTTGCACGGTGTCCGTGGTGAAACGCTGGCTGTCGTAGGACAGGCGAATGCCCAGGCGGTCGCCGGGGTACAACACCACCGTCATTGGGAAGTTGGTGTGCACGCGGTCTTCATAGATGTCGATGCTGAAGGCATCCAGTTGCACGCTGCTGATGTCCAACGGCGCGTTCTCGAACACCACCAGGCTGTCGAACAACTGCTGGCCGCGCGGCACTTGGCTGCAACGCTGGATGTCCACCAACGATGCGCTTTCATGTTCGCGCAACTGCGCATTGTGGGACAGCAGCGCTTGCAGCCAGTCGGCCACTGGCGCCTGCGGGTCGACATCGATGCGCAGTGGCAGGCTGTTGATGAACAGCCCGACCATTTCTTCTACACCGGCGAGGTCGGTCGGGCGGCCGGCGACGGTCACGCCGAACAGCACGTCGCGGTTGCCGCTGTAGCGCGACAACAACAGCGCCCAGGCGCCCTGGATCCAGGTGTTGGGTGTCAGTTGGTATTGCTGGCACAGCTGCTGCAGACGCTGGGTCTGGGCGATGCTCAGGGTCTGGTCGAAGTCGCCGACCTGTTCCGGTGCCTGCTCCGGGCGGGCCACCGGGCTGTCCACATGCAGCGGCGTTGGCTCGCTGAAACCGGCCATTTCGGCTTGCCAGAACGCGTGGGCGGCAGCCATGTCATGGCGTTCCAACCAGCTCATGTAGCCGCGGAACGAGCGCAGGCGCGGACGGGCCACCGGCTCCTGGCGCACGATGGCCTGGTAGATCGCCAGCAGGTCTTCCATCAGCAGGCCGAAGCACCAGGCGTCGGTCAGGATGTGGTGGAAGCTGCGCACCACGGCGAAGCGTCGCTCATCGAGTTGGAACACCCGCAGGTGGGTCAACGGCGCACAGGCCATGTCGAAACCTTGCAGGCGTTGTGCTTCGAGGGCCTGATCCATCGCCAGGCGCTGTTGCTCTTCGTCGAGGTGGCGCAAGTCCTGCCAGTCGAACGCCCGGTGGGTTTGGCGATACACACATTGCAGCGGCTCATGGTCGTCCTGCCACCAGAACGCGGTGCGCATCATCGGATGGCGCTCGAGGAACAGCTGCCACGCGGCTTCCATCGCCGGGCGCTGCAAGGCCCCATCCCAGCTGTAGCGTTGCTGCATCAGGTAGATGCCGCTGTGGGGTTGCAGCAGGGTGTGCAGGAGCATGCCTTGTTGCATCGACGACAGCGGGTAGACGTCCTCGATGTTCAGCCAGTCCAGCGGTTCGGCCGCCAGGGTCGCCGCTTGCTTGTGGCACAGCGGGAACGCCTGGCTGGCAGGGCGCAGGTCGGCAGCGCTGGCCAGCCCGGCGAGTTCGCCCAGGCGTTGTGCAAGACGTGGTGCCCAGTCGGCGGCGAGGGTGCCTTGGCTGCGTACGTGCAGGCAGTCATCCTGCCACCAGGCGTCCAGGGTCAGCGGGCAAGTCGGCGTTGTCAATGGGCTTGCGGCTTCGACCTGGGCCAGGATGCCGCGTTCTTCGCGGTGGCTGTCGAAGTTGCCCAGCCAGCGGATGGCGACCGATGCCGCGGGCAGGTCGCGCAGCGGTTCTTGCAGGTAGGTGTTGTCCGACAGGTAGCGCAAGGCGCCATAGTCGACGCCGTGTTGCGGGTAGGCGCGGATCTGCGCGGCCAGTGCCTGCAAGCGTTGCAGGAGGCTGTCGCCTTCGGTCTGGAGGAAGTAAGGCACGGCCAGGGCCAACGGGCCCATGATGCGTGCCGGATCGAGGTCGGCCACGGCAATCGGCGCATCGACCGGCAGGCGCTCGGCACTCGGCCGCGCATCGTGCACGCTCAGGGCGACCAGGCCATCGCCGCACGACTCGCGGCACTGTTCGGCCACGGCAGCGGCCAACAGGCTGTTCCAGTCCAGTTGCAGCACTTCGCCCAGGCGCTTGAGTTCGCCTGAGGTGACGGCTGGCAGGGTTTGTTCGTTCACGCTGGCCGGCTGTTGGCTGTCAGGCAGTTGCAGCGGTTCCACGCCGGCGTATTGCAGCCAATGTTCCCAGGCCTCGTCCAAGGCATCGCCCTGGGCATGGGCCAGTTGGTGCCGCGTCCACTGGGTGAAGTCGCCACCGGCGTAGGACAGGCGCACTGGCCGCTGATAACGCAGTTGCGCCAAGGCCAGGTTGAGGTCGGTCAGCAGCAGCGACCAGGACGCTTCGTCCAGGCACAGCGGATGTGCGGCCAGTAGCAGCGAATATTTGCCGTCCACTTCCAGCAGACGGGCATGCAGGCTTTGGCCAGCCTCCAGTTCCAGCGCGTCGACACCGGCCTGGGCCAGGGCTTGCAGGTGTGCCGGGGCGCAGGTCGCCAGTTTCTCGGTGGCGATCACCGGGGCCTTGGCCGCGACCAGGACCTGTTGCTGCCACTCGCCCTCCGGCAGGGCCTTGAGCGCCAGGCGCAGGGCCTGGTGATGTTGCTGCAAGGCGCTGATGGCCTGGGTCAGCAGCTCGCTGTCGATGGCCTGGGTCAACGCCACGCAACGCCAGGTGGCGTGCAATGGCCCTTGTTGCAGGCGTGCGAGTTGTCCGGCGGACAGTGGCAGTTCATAGCCATCGGCACTCTCGTGCGCCACGCCCTGGCTGGCATCGGCGCCCAGCACGCGGGCGATGTCGGCGATGGTACGGTTCTCGAAGAGCTGGCGGGGCGTGAGTTTCAGCCCTTGCTGGTTGGCGCGGGCAATGATCTGCAAGTTGATGATCGAGTCGCCGCCCAGGGCGAAGAAGTTGTCGTGCACGCCGACACGTTCCAGCTTCAGGACGTCTTGCCAGATGGCGGCCAGTTGCGCTTCGACTTCATTGCGCGGGGCAACGTGGGTGGCGCTGTCGTCCGTGGGTTTGTGCGGGAGCGGCAAGCGCTGCACATCGACCTTGCCGTTACGGGTGAGGGGCAGTTCGTCGAGGGTGATGAAGTGCGCCGGCACCATGTAGTCCGGCACCCGCGCACCCAGGTCGTTGCGCAGTTTCGTGGCGGACAGCGACTGGCTGGCGACGAGGTAAGCCACCAGGCGCAGGCTGCCGTCCAGTTCCACGGCGCGGACCAGCGCCTGTTCGATCAGCGGCGACAGGCGCTTGATCTGCGCTTCGACTTCGCCCAGCTCCAGGCGATTGCCACGGATCTTGACCTGGTTGTCGACCCGGCCGAGGAACGCCAGTTGGCCGTCTACTTGCCAGCGCACACGATCGCCGGTGCGGTACCAGCGTTGCTGGTCCGCGTCGAGGTGGAAGCGTTCGGCAGTCAGGTCTGGGCGGTGCAGGTAACCCCGGGCCAGGGCGCCGTTGATCAGCAGCTCACCGGACACCCCGGTGGGCACCAGGCGACCGTTGGCGTCCACGACTTGCAATTGACGATTCGGCAGTGGCCGGCCGAGGGCGATGCTGCGCAGGCCCGCGGGCAGTTCGGTGGCAATCGCCCCGACTGTCGCTTCGCTCGGCCCATAGTGGTTGAACACCCGCAGCCCTGGCGCCAGGCGGTTGACCTGTTCCAGCAGCGCCGGGCTGAGGGCGTCGCCACCGAAGACCAGCAAGGCGCGCGGCAACAGGCGGGCATCGGGCAGCGCCTGCAACAGGCCGGCCAGATGGCTCGGGGTGATCTTCAGCACATCCACCGGGTGTTGGGCGAAGAGTTCGGCCAGTGCCAGGGGGCTGAAACCGCTGTCTTCATCCACCAGCAACAGGCTGGCGCCGCTGCACAGGGCGCCGAACAGTTGGGTGTGGCCCAGGTCGGCGGCGATGCTCGACAGCAAGCCGTAGCGGGCCGCCGGCGGCGGGTTGAGTACCGCGTGCACCGCCGTCAGGTAATCGACGATGGACTGGTGCTCGACCACCACACCCTTGGGGGTGCCGGTGGAGCCCGAGGTGTAGATCACGTACGCGGCATCAGTCGGACTGTGGGGCACGGTTGGTGGTGTGTCTGGCTGGGCGGCGATGGCGTCGGCCTGTTCCGCCAGCCACAGCGTCGGCGTGTGCTCGGCCAGGCCGTTGAGCAGGGGCGAGGCGGCAGCGCCGACCAGCAGCGCGGCGCGGCTGTCCACCAGCACGTCGGCCAGGCGCCCGGCGGGCTGCTTGAGGTCCAGCGGCAGATAGGCGGCGCCAGCCTTGAGGGTGGCCAGCAGGGCGATCACGAATTCGGCGCTGCGTTCAAGGGCCAGTGCCACGACGCTGTCCTGGCCGATGCCCTGGGTGCGCAAGTATTGGCTGAGGCGGTTGGCCTGCTGGTCCAGTTCACGGTAGGTCAGGGCGACCTGACGGTCGCGGACCGCCAAGTGTTCCGGGTAGGCGGCCACTTGTTGTTCGAAGCGCTGGTGCAGGCATGCGGAAGGCACCGGCAGTTGCACGCCGCGCCCCTGCGCGAGCAGTTGCTGGCGTTCTTCAGGGCTCAGCCACTCCAGCTCGCTGACCCGGCGCTGCGCTTGCGCCGTCATCGCCAACAGGATGGCGCGCAACTGTGCCGACAACACCGCGACCTCGGCATCGCTGAAGCGATTGCGGTCGTAGCTGATCAAGTAGTGCAGTTGCTTGTCCGGCACCACGATCAGCGACAACGGGAAGTGGTTGCGGCCTTGGGTAAGGGTGATGCCGTCGACCTGCTGGTCGTTGCTCGGGGCACTGAAGCTCAAGCCGCCGGTGTCCTGGTTGAGCGCGTCGGTGACCGGGAAGTTCTCGAACACCAGGATCGAGTCGAACAGCGCCTGTTCAGCGGCGATGCGCGTCATCGACTTGAGCTTGCCCAGCGGCAGGTAGGCGTGGTGGCGCAGATCGCTGTTGGCTTGCTGCAAATGTTGCAGCCAGGTCACCAGCGTCGGCGCGTCGGCCCATTGCACGCGCAGCGGCAGGGTATTGATGAACAGCCCGACGGTGCTGTCCACCGCCGCCAGGTTCTCCGGACGACCGGCGACAGTGACGCCATAGACCACGTCGTCACGCCCGGCGTGTTGGCCCAGCAGCAATGCCCAGGCGCCCTGGATCAAGGTGTTGATGGTCAGGTCGTGCTGGCGGGCAAAGCTTGCCAGCTGCTCGGTTTCGCTGGCCGTCAGCAGGTTTTCCCGCTCGGCGAAGGGTGCCCCCGCAGGTGCGGGCTGGCGTACGGCGAAAGTGGGCAGCGGCGTTGGTTCGCTGACGTCCTGCAACTGCTCGCGCCAGAAGCCTTCGGTGGCGGCCATGTCCTGTTCCGCCAGCCAGGCGATGTAGTCCCGGTAAGGGCGGGTCGGCGCCAGGTCGGCGGGGCGGCCATGGGCGTGTTCGTAGTACAGCGCCAGCCATTCCTGGACGGCAATGCCGACGCTCCAGCCATCCATGAGGATGTGATGGAAGGTCCAGATCAGATGCCAGCGTTCGGGGGCCAGGTGCACCAGGCACACGCGCATCAGTGGCGAGTCGTTCAGCTCCAGCGGTTGTGCCCGCTGTTCCAGCGCCAACTGTTCCAGCGCGGCCTGGGGCTCGGCGCGGTCTTGCCAGTCCAGTTCGGTCAGGGGCAATGGCACGTCCTGTTGCACCACCTGATAGGCATCGTCCAGTTCTTCCCAGAGAAATGCACTGCGCAGCACGGCGTGGCGCTGCATCAGCGCCTGCCAGGCGCGGCGAAACGCGCTCAGTTGCAGCGGGCCGTTCATGTCCAGGCTCAATTGCTGGTAATAGACCCGCGAATCCGGTTCATAGACGCTGTGGAACAACAGGCCGTGCTGGGTCGGCGAAAGGGAGTAGATGTCTTCGATGTTGTTCATGCTTGCTTGGTCCATTTCAAAGTCTTGAAAACTCAAGTGAGTCGATCCAGGCGCCGCGCAGGTCTCAGACCTGCGCAGGCGCGGCGGCGCTCGCTAGCTTTGGGAATCGGGTTTGGTCTTGAGCTTGCCCAGCAGTTTGTCCAGGGATTTCTGGTTCAGCGCCTTGGCCAGCGGGAAGTCCGCCGGCATCAGCGAACCGGCCTGCGGGTCGAGGCAGTGCTCGACCAGCGCCTGCAAGCGTTCCAGCAGGCGAGCGGGTAAATGGCTGTCGGCGTTCGGCGTGACGCTGTGCCATTCGACACGCAACACGCCGTCCTCCAGCCAGGCCACCACTTCCCGGGCATGGGTCACTCGGTTCGCCGGGGCCACGTCCGGCGGCGGGGTCAGGGCGCTGGCGCGCAACCAGCCCGCGGGCGTTTGCTCATGCCCCAGGTAGTTGAACAGCACGTCGCCGTGGCTGGCCGGCAACTCACCGCGCTGGCGCAGCAAGCCGTAGCCCAGGCCCAGGCCGGGGACGTCACGCAAGGCTTGCTTGGCGTTGCGCACCTGATCGCCCGCGGCACCGCTGGCGCTCACGCGCAGCGGGTAGAGGGTGGTGAACCAGCCGACGGTGCGGCCGACGTCCAACCCGGCAAACGGTGCGTCACGCCCGTGGCGCTCCAGATCCACGACGATGTCACTGCGCTGTTCGACCTCGGCCAGGGTCGCGGCGAGGGCGGCGATCAGCAGTTCTTCCGGTTGCGTGCGGTAAGCCGCGTGGGATTCGGTCAGCCATTGGTGCGTGCGGCTGGCGTCCCAGCGGGCCGCGAGGGTCTGGCGCTCGGCGACCGTGGCCATGGGCGGTCGGTTCGCAGAGGCCTGGGCACTCCAGTAGCGATGTTCGGCAGCAGCCTTCGCGGCATGGGCTTGCAAGTGCTCGGCCCATTGACGATACGAGGTGGTTTTCGCCGGCAACGTCGGCTGCTCGCCGCGCTCCAGGGCTGGGTACAACTGTTGGAAGTCTTCCAGCAGCGGCGTCCAGGACACCGCATCGACCACCAAGTGATGGGCCACCAGGTACAGGCGCTGCGGCGTGCCTTCCACCAGGGCTGCGGCAAACAGTGGGCCGTGTTGCAGGTCCAGGCTTTGCGCGACGTGCAGCAGTTGTTCCGGCTGCTGGCAGCAGGTCAGTTGGGCCGGAGCCACTGGCGCGATGTGCGCCTGCCATTGGCCGTCGACCTCGGTGAAGCGCAGGCGCAGGGCGTCGTGGTGGGCCACCAGCCGGTCCAGCGTGGCTTGGACGATGGCCGGTTCCAGGCGACGGTCGCTGTCGGCCAGCACCGATTGGTTCCAGTGCGCGGCCTGGACCTGTTGCTGGTCGAAGAACCACTGGTGCAACGGCATCAGCGGCATCGGTCCGGTCACGTCGCCTTGTTCGGCCTGGGTCAGCAGGGCCGTGGTCACGTGGGCCAGGGCCGCCGGGGTCGGCGAACGGAACAGGTCCCGTGGCGTGAGCGAATAGCCCTGTTCACGCAAGCGTGAGATCAGTTTCAGGCCGAGGATCGAGTCACCGCCCAAGGCGAAGAAACTGTCCGAGGTGCCGACTTCACGGCCGCCGGTCAAGGTTTCGCCGAGCAGTTCGCCGAACAACTGGCAAAGCAGGCGCTCCAGGTCGTTGCGCGGTGCCGCGTAGTCTTTCTGGGTGTTGGGCAAGGGCAGGGCGGCCAGGGCCTTGCGGTCGATCTTGCCATTGGTACTCAGGGGCAGGGCCGGGATGTGCACCCACACCGCTGGCACCATGTAGGCCGGCAGCTCGGTCGCCAGTTGTGTGTCGAGGTCCGACTGCGCGGTGGCACTGCTGTAGAACGCCACCAGGCGGTTGTCGATGACCAGGGTGCAGGCGCCGGTAACGGCCGGCAGGTTCAACAAGGCTGAGTCGATTTCCCCCAGCTCGATGCGCTGGCCACGCAGTTTCACCTGATGGTCGAGACGCCCCAGGTACTCGATGTTGCCATCGGCCAGGAAACGGCAACGGTCGCCGGTGCGGTACAGCCGATCACCGGCCACGAACGGGCTGGCAAGGAAGCGTTCTTCGGTCAGGTCCGGGCGTTTCAGATAGCCACGGGCCACACCGATGCCTCCGATGTACAGCTCGCCGATGCTGCCAATCGGCAACGGTTGCAGGGCTTCGTCGAGGATGTACAGGCGCAGGTTGGCGATGGGCTTGCCGATCGGCACGATCATGTCGTTGGCCGAGCAGCGCCAGACCGAGACGTCGATGGCCGCTTCGGTCGGGCCGTACAGGTTGACCAGCGCCGCCGGGTGTTGACCCATGAAGCGCCGCACCAGGTCCACCGGCAAGGCTTCGCCACTGGCGAAGACCTGGCGCAGGCTGTGGCAGTCGGCCAGGCTTGGCTCTTCGACAAAGGCACGGAGCATGGAAGGGACGAAGTGCAGCGTCGTGACCCGTTCCTGTTGGATCAACTGGCTGAGGTAGGCCGGGTCGCGATGACCGTCCGGACGCGCAACCACCAGGGTCGCGCCGGTGATCAAGGGCCAGAAGAACTCCCACACCGAGACGTCGAAGCTGTATGGGGTTTTCTGCAAGACGCGGTCGTTCGGGCCAATCGGGAAGGCGTCCTGCATCCAGTGCAGGCGGTTCATCAAGGCGCCGTGTTCGTTCATCACGCCTTTGGGTTGGCCGGTGGAACCGGAGGTGTAGAGCACGTAGGCCAGGTCGTTGGCTTCGACGCTGATCGGTTCGAAGGCTTCAGCGTTTGGCAACGCATCCAGCGTCCAGGCCTGATGCCCAACGGGCAAGCGCGACAACCACTGGGCTTGGGTCAAGGTGACCTTGGCCTCGGCGTCTTCGATCAGGAAGGCCAGGCGCGTGGCCGGCAACTCCGGATCCAGCGGCAACCACGCGGCGCCGGCATGGACGATGCCGAGCAAGGCCACGACCATTTCCACCGAGCGCTCCATGCACACCGGCACGATGCTGTCGGTGCCCACGCCGGCGGCGCGCAGGGCCCGGGCGACGGATTGCGCCCGCTGGTCCAGTTCGGCATATGTCAGGCGCTGGCCTTCGAACACCAGCGCCGGGGCGTTGGGGCTCAGGGCTGCTTGTTGGCTCAGGGCGGTGTGCAGGTTGCTTGGGCCGCTGTAGTGACGTTCGGTGGCGTTCCAGCGGTCGAGTTGCTGCTGGTCCTGCTGTTGCGGGAACAGCTCGACCAGGGTCCGCCCAGGGGCGGCCACCAGGGCGTCGAGCAGCGCGCACCATTGCGCGCTCCAGCGTTGCATCGTCGCTTCGTCGTACAAGGCCGATTGGTATTCCAGCGCCAGCGTCATGTCGCTGCCGTCGTCCTGGACTTCCCAGCTCTGTTCGAATTTGGCGTCGATCACCGGCAGCATCTGCTCTTCGACGTTCAGCCCCGGCCACTGGTTGCTGTCGACTCGGCCATAGTTGAGGGAGAACAGCACTTGGAACAGCGGCGTACGGTTCAAGTCGCGATTCTGCGCAATGGCGCCGACCAGGGTGGCAAACGGCAGGTCGGCGTGGGCCTGGGCGGCGCGCAGGTCGGCCTCGAGGCTGGCGAGCAGTTGCTCGGCCGGGGCCCGTTGGTCGACGTCGCTGCGGATCACCAGGGTGTTGACCAGGCACGCCAGCAAGGTCTGGGTCTGGGCGTGGTCACGTTGGTCCGCCGGGGTGCCGAGGCGAATCTCCCGCTGGCCGCTGTAGCGGGCCAGCAATGCGCTCAGGGCCGTGGCCAAGACCACGTAGGTGGTGGTGCCGCGCTGACGGGCGAACTGCCGGATGGCTTCGGCGCGCTGGCTGCCGAGGCGGACAGTCAGTTGCCGGGCGCGACGATCGGCTTCGGCGCCACGTGGATGGTCGATGGGCAGGTCGAGCTGATAGTCGTCCTGGCCCAGGTGGTTTTTCCAATAGTCCAGGCTGGCACTGCGCCGGGCCTGGGTGTCCGGGTGCTGTTGCCACAGGGCGAAATCGACATAGTCGATCTCCAGCGGGGTCCAGGTGGGCGAGTGCCCGTCCAGGCCGGCGGCGTAGGCCTGGGTCAGCTCGTCGATGAGCAACTGCATGGCCCAACCGTCGGTGGCGCTGTGGTGCAGGCACACCAGCAACAGGTGTTCGTCGCTGCCCTGGCGTTGCAGCAGGTGCGCACGCCAAGGCGCGGCGGCGGCCAGGTCGAACGGTGTCATCAGTTCGTCTTGGGCGTTGGCGCAGGTCGCGGCCCAGTCCTGGCTTGCAACGCCAGTGACCGTAAGCGCCGGCCCGTGGTCGTCGATCAGCAATTGCGGCTCGCCGTCGACGTCGACAATCCGGCTGCGCAGCACCAGGTGGCGCTGGCTGACCTGCTCGAAAGCTTCACGCAAGACCTGGACCTGCAGCTCGCCGCGCAAGGTCAGGGCGAATGGCATGTGGTACTCGCGGGACTCCGGCACCAGGCGGCTGAGCATCCAGAAGCGGCGCTGGGCCAGGCCCAGGGGCAGTTGCGCCGGGCGCGGTTGTACGCTGATCGACTCACCGGGCATGGCCGCGCGCAGGTGCTCGGCCAGGGCCGCGACCGTCGGTTGGGCGAACACCAGCGGCAAGGGCAGGGAGGCCCCCAGGCGCTCACGGACCCGGCTGACCAGGCGGGTGGCCAGCAAGGAGTGGCCGCCGAGTTGGAAAAAGTTGTCCTCGATGCCGACTTCCGAACCACCCAGCACTTCGCTGAACAGTTCGCAAAGCACGGTTTCAGTCCCGTCCCGTGGCGCGGTGCGTGGCTGGTCGCTTTGGCTGTGTGGCAGCGGCGTGGCAACCAACGCCTTGCGGTCGAGCTTGCCGTTGCTGTTGAGTGGCAGGCAGTCGAGCTGCACGAACAGGCTGGGTTGCATGTGCACGGGCAGGCTGTCGCTCAAGTCGGCACGCAGGGTCGCCTCATCGGCGTCACCGCACCAGAAACTCACCAGGCGCTGGTCGAGCAACAAGGTGGCGGCGTCGCGAACACCGGCCTGGGCCAGCAGCGCCGCGTCGATTTCACCCAATTCGATGCGCTGGCCACGCAGCTTCACCTGATGGTCGAGACGCCCCAGGTACTCGATGTTGCCATCGGCCAGGAAGCGGCAACGGTCGCCGGTGCGATACAGCCGATCTCCGGCCACGAACGGGTTGGCGAGGAAGCGTTCTTCGGTCAGGTCCGGGCGTTTCAGATAACCACGGGCCACGCCGACGCCGCCGATGTACAGCTCGCCGATGCTGCCAATCGGCAACGGTTGCAGGGCTTCGTCGAGGATGTACAGGCGCAGGTTGGCGATGGGCTTGCCGATCGGCACGATCGTATCGTCCGCCGAGCAGCGCCAGACCGAGACGTCGATGGCCGCTTCGGTCGGGCCGTACAGGTTGACCAGCGCCGCCGGGTGTTGGCCCATGAAGCGCCGCACCAGGTCCACTGGCAAGGCTTCGCCACTGGCGAAGACCTGGCGCAGGCTGTGGCAGTCGGCCAGGCTCGGCTCCTCGACAAAGGCACGGAGCATGGAAGGGACGAAGTGCAGCGTCGTGACCCGTTCCTGTTGGATCAACTGGCTGAGGTAGGCCGGGTCGCGATGACCGTCCGGACGCGCAACCACCAGGGTCGCGCCGGTGATCAAGGGCCAGAAGAACTCCCACACCGAGACGTCGAAGCTGTATGGGGTTTTCTGCAAGACGCGGTCGTTCGGGCCAATCGGGAAGGCGTCCTGCATCCAGTGCAGGCGGTTCATCAAGGCGCCGTGTTCGTTCATCACGCCTTTGGGTTGGCCGGTGGAACCGGAGGTGTAGAGCACGTAGGCCAGGTCGTTGGCTTCGACGCTGATCGGTTCGAAGGCTTCAGCGTTTGGCAACGCATCCAGCGTCCAGGCCTGATGCCCAACGGGCAAGCGCGACAGCCATTGGCCTTGGGTCAAGGTGACCTTGGCGTCGGCGTCTTCGATCAGGAAGGCCAGGCGCGTGGCCGGCAACTCCGGATCCAGCGGCAGCCACGCGGCGCCGGCATGGACGATGCCCAGCAAGGCCACGACCATTTCCACCGAGCGCTCCATGCACACCGGCACGATGCTGTCGGTGCCCACGCCGGCGGCGCGCAGGGCCCGGGCGACGGTGTGCGCCCGCTGGTCCAGTTCGGCATAGCTCAAACGCTGGCCTTCGAACACCAGCGCCGGGGCGTTGGGGCTCAGGGCCGCTTGCTGGCTCAGGGCGGTGTGCAGGTTGGTCGGGCCGCTGTAGTGACGTTCGGTGGCGTTCCACTCGATCAGTTGGCGCTGACGCTCGGCCGCTGGCAACGGCGTCCAATCACCGAGGCGGGTGTGTGGCGCGTCGAGCATGGTTTCCAGCAGTTGTTGCCACTGTTCCAGCCAACGCCGGGCCGTGGTGTCGCTGAACAGCGCGGCGCGGTATTCCAGCAACACCGACAGCACCTCACCGTCGTGCACTTCCCAGTTCAGGTCGTACTTGGTGGCCTGGGCGGTCACCGCGCGTTCGCTGACTTGCAACCGGGGCCATGGTTGGCTCGACGCGTCGGCGTTCTGCATGGCGAACAGCACTTGGAACAGCGGTGTCTGGCCGAGGCTGCGCGACGGTTTCAAATGCTCGACGACCTGGTCGAACGGCACGTCCTGATGCTGTTGGGCATCCAGCACACGGTTGCGCACCTGGTCGAGCAAGCCTGCGAAGTCCAGCGCCGGATCCAGGTCGGCACGCATGACCACGGTGTTGACGAAGCAGCCGATCAGCGGCTGCAGCTCGGCGAATGGACGCTGGGCCACCGGGCTGCCAACCCGCACGTCGCGTTGGTTGGCGTAGCGCCCCAGGAGCAACTGCGCCGCACCGAGCATGAGCATGTACAGCGTGGCGCCGCGTTGCTGGGCGAACTGCCGCAGGCGTTCCACCAGGGCGGGCGGCAATTGCAATTGCACCGCGCCGGCCGTCGGGTCGAGCTGGTTTGGACGGCCCTGTGCGGTCGGCAGGTCCAGCAGGTAGTCGCCGTCCTCCAGTTGGTTGCGCCAGTAGTCCAGTTGGCTGCTGAACGCGGTCTGTTGACCGGGTTCGCGCTGCCAGAGGGCGTAATCGGGGTATTGCAACGCCAGCGCCGGCAGTGTCGCCAGGGAGCCTTGGCACTGGGCGGTATAGAACTGACGCAGTTCCTCCAGCAGGTTCTGGCTGGAGGCGTCATCGGTGGCGCAGTGGTGCACGCTGAGCAACAGCAACGACTGGGCGCCGCCGCTGCGTTGCAGCAACGTGGCCCGGATCGGTACTTCGACGGCGAGGTCGAAACGGCGACCGGTTTCCGCGTGAATCGCCGCGTCGGTCAGTGCCTGCCATTGCTCGTCACTGGCGGCCTGCAGGGTTTTCACCTGCACGGTGATGTCGACCTGCGCGTCGATCGCCAACTGCAATTCGCCGTCGCTATCGCGCACGATGCGACTGCGCAGGATCTCGTGGCGTTGGGCCACGCTGTTCAAGGCCGTTTGCAGGGCCTGGGCATTGAGTTCGCCGTCCAGTTGCACGGCGCTGACCACGTTGTACTCGCCACCGCCGGCGCTCAGTTGTTCCAGGAACCACAAGCGTTGCTGTTCGAACGACAGCGGCAGGCGCGCCGGACGAACCGCCGGGACGAAGGTCGCCGCCGGGGCTTGCAGGGGATCGCCCAGCAGCGCGGCCAAGGCCTCGAGGGTCGGGTGCTCGAACACCGCCCGCAACGGCGGCACGCTGGCGAAGCGTTGGCGCAGGCGGGCGAACAGCGCCGCCGCCAGCAGCGAGTGGCCACCGAGGTAGAAGAAATGGCTGTCGCGGCCGATCTGCGTCGTCGGCACGTTCAGCAACTCGGCCCACAGGGCCGCCAGTTGTTGTTCGGCGGCGCTGCGCGGCGGGTCCAGGGCGTCTGGCGCGGCTTGGACATCCGGGGCCGGCAAGGCCTTGCGGTTGAGTTTGCCGTTGTCCGTCAGCGGCAGCTCATCGAGCACCACGAACGCCGAGGGCACCATGTAGTCGGGCAGGGCGGCGCCAATGGTTTTGCGCCAGGCGTGGATGTCGGCCTGCTGGTCGCACGTCACGTAGGCCACCAGGCGCTTGTCGCCAGGCACGTCTTCACGGGCCAGCACCACGGCCTGGCGCACGCCCGGTTGGGCGCCGATCAGGGTTTCGATTTCCCCCAGTTCGACGCGGAAGCCACGGATCTTCACTTGATGATCCATGCGTCCCAGGTATTCGAGCTGGCCGTCGGGCAACCAGCGCACCAGGTCGCCGGACTTGTACATGCGCGCGCCTGGCTGCGACGCGAACGGGTCTTCGATGAACACCTTCGCCGTCTGCTCGGCGCGGTTGAGGTAGCCCAGGGTGACGCCGGCACCGCCGATGTGCAGTTCCCCCGGGACGCCCACGGGCATCGGGTTGAGGAAGGCATCGAGCACATAGGTGCGCACGTTGGCAATGGGCCGGCCGATGATCGGCCGCTGCGGGAAGTCATCCACCGCGCAGCCGGTGGCATCCACGGTGCATTCGGTCGGGCCATAGGTGTTGAAGAAGCGGCTGCCGGCAATCGACGGCAGGCGTTGCCACAGCTGCGCGTCCACCGCGTCGCCACCGAACAGCACGAAGCGCGGCAGGTACACCTCGCCCCGGCGAACGCCGTCGCTCTCCAACAGCGCCTTGAGCTGTGCCGGGGTGCACTCGAAGGCCTCCAGGCGGGTGTCGCGGAAGAAACCGGCCAGGGCCTCGGGGTCGTAGCGCACGTCTTCCGGGGTCAGGTACAGGCTGTGGCCGTCGAGCAACAGGATCAGTTCGGCCACCGAGCTGTCGAAGGCGAACGAGTAGTTGAAGCTGGTGCGCATCGGCTGGTCGGTGTAGCGGCGATACAAACCATGGATACGCGCCCAGGCCAGGTTGACCACCGAGCCGTTGGTCACCAGGGTGCCCTTGGGCTTACCGGTCGAACCGGAGGTGTACATGATGTAGGCCAGGTCTTGCGGGCCGGCGAGCGGGGTGGGGTTGTTGTCCGGCTGGTCGGCGAACAACGCCGCGTCGCTGTCCAGGCGCAAGCGTGGCAGTTCGGCGCCCAGCTGTTCCAGCAGGCCCTGCTGGCCGAGGAACAGCGCCGGTCGGGCGTCTTCGATCATGTATGCCAGGCGATCCGCTGGGTAGGTCGGGTCCAGCGGCACATAGGCGCCACCGGACTTGAGGATGCCCAGCAGGCCGACCAGCAGCTCCAGCGAACGCTCGACACACAGCGCCACCGGGCTGTTCGCGCCCACGCCGCGGCTGCGCAGGTAATGGGCCACTTGGTTGGCCCTACGGTTCAATTCGCCGTAGCTCAGGCTGCGGCCTTCGAAACACAGCGCGTCACGCTCCGGGGTGCGCTCGGCCTGTTGTTCGAACAACTGGGCGAAGGTCAGGTGCGTCGGTACCGCCATTTCGGTACGGTTCCACTCGACCACGGTGCGTTGCCATTCGGCGTCCATCAGCAGCGGCAAGGCGGCGACCGGACGCTGGGGTTCGGCGAGCATGTGTTCGAGCAGGTGTTCCAGGCGGGCGAGGGTCTGGCGGGCGCTGTCGGCGATGAACAGGTCGAGGGCGAACATCAGCTCCAGTTGGATCGGCGCATTGGCCGGGCACAGCACGTGCAGGTCCAAGTCGCATTCAGAGTGTCGCAGCGGTGTGTCCAGCGCTTCGAATTCCAGGCCGGGGAAGCGCAACCGCGACTCCATGGCCAGTTGCTGGGCGACCATTACTTGGTACAGCGGCGCATGGCTGAGGCTGCGTGGCAATTGCAGGCTGTCCACCAATTGCTCGAACGGCAGGTCCTGATGTTGCAGACCACTGCGCAGGCGTTCGGCGACTTGTTTGACCAGGACAGTGAAGTCCGCTTGCGGCTCGAAGTCGGCGCGGATCGCCAGGTTGTTCAACAGGATGCCCAGCAGGCCTTCGGTGCCCGGCTGTTCACGGTGGGTGACCGGGGTGCCGACCAGCACCGTGGCGTCGCCGCTCAAGCGGTGCATCAACACGGCGAAACCGGCGAAGAGGACGGTGAACGGCGTGGTGCCGAGGCGACTGGCGAAAGCTTGCACCCGGCCACTGAGGTCGGCGCTGAGTTCACGCTGGACAATCCCGGCGCGATAGCTTTGTACCGACGGCCGTGGATGATCGGTGGGCAAGGCCAGCAGTGGACTGGCATCGCTGTCGCGTCGGTCGAGGGCGGTGGTCCAGTAATCGAGCTGGCGCTTGAGTTCGGCGCCTTGCAGGTGCTCGCGCTGCCAGAGGGCGAAGTCGGCGTATTGCAGCGGCAGGGCCGGCAGTTCGGCGGGGGCGCCGTTGCAACGGGCTTCATAACCCAAGGCCAGTTCGCGCAGGGCGATGGTGGCCGACCACGCGTCCGAGACCAGGTGATGCAGGGCGATGCCGAGCACATGCTCGCCCGGCGCCAGGCGCAGCAAGCGTGCCCGTAGCAGCGGAGGGCTGGTCAGGTCGAACGGTTGCTCGAAGGTGTCTTGCAGGGCATTGAACTGCGCGCCTTCGCGCGCGGTGGCGGTCAGGCCCGACAAATCTTCGAAGGGCAGCGCGATGTCCAGCGCCGGGCTGATGCGTTGGCACGGTACGCCGTCGGTGCTGTGGATGCCGGTGCGCAGGATTTCGTGGCGCACCAGCAGATCGTTGAGGCTGGCGCGCAGCGCCTCAACATTGAGTTCACCCTTGAGGTGCAGGGCAAACGGGATGTTGAACAGGGTCGTGCCGGGTGTCAGTTGCTCGATGAACCACAGGCGCTGTTGCGAGAACGACAGCGGCAGCAACGGCGGGCGTGGCTGGGCCTTGGGTACGCTGGGTGCGTTGGCGTGCGGTGCGGCGGCCTCGGCCTGGCGGGCGCCGATGGCCTCGGCCAGCAAGGCCACGGTTGGCTGTTCGAACAGCACCCGCAACGGCAGGTCGAGCTTGAACTGGGTGCGCAGGCGGGCCACGATCTGGGTCGCCAGCAGCGAGTGGCCGCCGAGGGTGAAGAAGTTATCTTCCACGCCCACCGTGTCACGCCCCAGGACCTCGGCCCAGATGGAGGCCACGGTGGTTTCCAGCGCATTGCGCGGGGCGATGCTTTCCTGGGTGTCGGCCTGCCAGTCCAGCTCGCGGGCGGCGAGGGCCTTGCGATCGACCTTGCCGTTATTGTTCAGAGGCAGTTTGTCCAGGCAGACGAAGGCCGCCGGCACCATGTACGGCGGCAGTTGCGTGCGCAGGTGTTCGCTCAGGCCATCACTGCCCACGTTCTGGTCATGGGCCGACCAGTACGCCACCAGCCAGGCTTCGCCGACGGTGTTTTCACGCAGCAGGACGGCGGCTTCGCGCACGTTCGAGTGCTGGGCGAGACGGTGTTCGATTTCCGTCAGCTCGATCCGGTGCCCACGCAGTTTCACCTGTTGGTCGCGGCGGCCGAGGTACTCGATCACGCCGTCTGCTCGCCAGCGTCCCAGGTCGCCGGTGCGGTACAGAAGACCTTCGAGTCGAGGATGGTTGATGAAGGCCTCAGCGGTGCGCTGCGGATCGTGCAGGTAGCCGCGGCCAACGCCCACGCCACCGACACAGATTTCCCCGGCCACGCCCACCGGCACCGGCCGCTGGGCCTCGTCCAGCACATACAGGCGGTTGTTGGCGGTCGGTTGGCCGATGGGCATGTGGCTGACCTCGGCCCCCGGTGCTGCGAAGATCGGCTGGAAGGCCACGTCGTCGGCGCATTCGGCCGGCCCGTAGGCGTTCATCAAGGCGATGTCGGGGAAGCGCGCGAACCAGTCCCGGGCCACGGTTGGCGGCAGGGCTTCACCGGTGGGCAGGACCCAGCGCAGGTCCGGCAGTTGCAGGTCGCACGGGCACAGCGCGAGCAGGGTGCGCATCAGGCTCGGGACGATTTCCAGCACGTTCAGGCGCTCGCTGGCGAGCACGTGCAACAGGCGTTGCGGGTCGTGGGCGACTTCATCCGGAAGAATGTGCACAGTGGCACCGAGCACCGGCGCGGCGAGGAACTGCCACACCGAAATGTCGAACGCCACCGACGCGGTCTGGGGAATCCGGTCGGCGGCGCTGAGCCCCAGGGCCGGTACTTTGCCAAAGATGTTGTTGAGCATGCCGCGCTGTTCGATCATCACGCCCTTCGGTGTGCCGGTCGAACCCGAGGTGAACAGCACGTAGGCCAGGCTGTCGGGGCGGGCGAGCGCCGGCAATGGCGCGTCGTTGCCACCGGTCCAGCAGGCCTCGGCGAACAGTGCCTTGGGCGCCGGGTCGAGGCCGCTGAGCAGTTGATCGAGCAGGCCGCTGCACCCTTCGCTGGCAACCAGCAACGGTGCGCGGGACAGCCCGAGGATTTCCCGCAGGCGCTCGGGCGGATGATTGACCTCGAGGGGCAGCATCGCCGCGCCGGCCTTGAACACCGCCAGCATCATGGTCAACAGCGCCAGGCCACGGGGGGCGACCAGCGCGACCAGTTGGTCTTCACCGGCGCCGGCCTCGCGCAGGGCATGGGCCAGGCGCGTGGAGCGCAGGTCCAGCTCGGCGTAGGTCAGCGACTCGCCGGCACAGATCGCGGCGACCTGATCACCGCGCTGGGCCACCTGGGCGGCAAACAGCTCGGCGTAGCTTTGATCCAGCGGAAAATCGTGGGGGTTGAGCGCCCATTCGCCCAGCAACTGTTGACGCTCGTCGGCGGCCAGCAGTTCGAAGCTGGCCAACGGCGCGTCGGGGGCGGCGAGCATGCTGCGCACGAGGCTGGCGATGTGGCCCAGCAGGCGCTGCACGGTGGCGGCGTCGAAACGTTCGCGGTCATAGGACACGCGGATGCCCAGTTGTTCGCCCGGCAGGATCACCACGGTCAAGCCGTAGTGGGTATGCACGCTGTGGTCCATGCCTTCGAGGCTGAACTGGAAGCCGCCTTCGAGGATCTGTTCGTCGATGGGCGCGTTTTCGAACACCAGGATGCTGTCGAACAGGGTCTCACCCCGGGGAAAATCGCTCCAACCCTGGATGTCGGTCAACGGCGTGTGTTCGAAGTCGCGCATGTCGACGTTGAGCTTTTGCAGGTCGCCCAGCCAGTTGCCGAGCGCGGCGTTCGGGTCCACCGAAACCCGCAGCGGCAAGGTGTTGATGAACAGGCCGATCATTTCCGCGACGCCAGTCAGGTCGGCCGGACGCCCGGCCACGGTGACGCCGAAGACCACGTCCTGTTGCCCGCTATAGCGCGACAGCAGCAACGACCAGACGCCCTGGAAAAACGTGTTCGGGGTGATCCGGCGAGCGCGGCAGAACGCTGCCAGGGCCTGGGTTTCCTGTTCGTCGAGGTGAATCAGTTGGTCGTCCACCAGCACCGCATCGGTGTAGCGGTCGCGGGTTACGCCGTTGTCCACGGTCAGTGGCGTGGGCGCGTTGAGGCCTTGCAACTGGCCGCGCCAGAATTGCTCGGCCTTGCCCGCGTCCTGGCGCTGCAGCCATTGGATGTAGTCGCGAAATGGCCGAGGGCTCTTCAGCTCGGGCGTGCGGTCGTTGCACAGCGCTTCGTAGACTTTGAGGAAGTCCACGGTCACCAGGGAAATGCACCAGGCGTCCATCAGGATGTGGTGGAAGCTGCGAATGAATTCGTAGGACTCGTCGGCCAGGCGCACCAGCCGGAAGCGAATCAGCGGTGGCTTGGACAGGTTGAAGCCGACTTTCTGCTCGTCTTCCAGCAGCGTGCGAATCCGCGCTTCCTGCTCATGGGGGGCGAGCCCGCGCAGGTCGAGGGTGTCCAGCGGCACCTTGACCTGGCGATGGATGACCTGCACCGGTTGCTTCTGGCTTTTCCACTGGAAACTGGCACGCAGGGAAGGGTGCAGCGCCACCACCTGGCGCCACGATTCGAGGAACGCTCCTTCATCGATGGCCCCGCCGATGCGGTAGCGATCCTGCATCAGGTACACCCCGGAGTCTTCGTGCAGCAGGGAGTGGAACAGCATCCCTTGTTGCAGCGGCGACAGCGGGTAAATGTCTTCGATCGGGTTGCCGGTGGTTTTTTCGGTGGTCATTGAAAGCGTCCTGCGTAAAAAGGGGCAACGGTGATGGCGTGGCGAGGTGAAGAACCGTTCACAGGTCGGCCTCGTCCAGTTCGGCCATCAACGCTTGCATTTCGTCATCGGACAGGCCCGAGGCGCTGAATTCGGTGCTGTCGGCGTCCGGCTCGGCGGCGCTCGGGTCCAGCGCTTGCGCGACTTCGGCCATGGCGGCGATGGTCTGGCGTTCGAAAACTTGCTTGGCCGACAGCGCGATGCCTTGCTCGTGGGCCTGGGCCACCACTTGCAGGCTCAGGATCGAGTCGCCGCCGATGGCGAAGAAGTTGTCGGTGACGCTCACCGTCGAGAGCTTCAAGACCTTGGCGACGATGGCTTGCAAAGTGGTTTCCATGGCGTTGCGCGGCGCCACTTGGGCGCTTTCGTCGAACTGGTCCGGGTCGGGCAACTGACGTGTGTCGAGCTTGCCGTTGGGCGTGCGCGGAAAGCTCGGCAGGGTCAGTACCAGGGCCGGCACCATGTACGACGGCAGGCGTTCGCCGAGGAAGCGCTTGATCGCCTCCGAGTCCGGTGCGTAGCCGTGGGCGGCGAGGATGTAGGCGAGCAGGCGCTTGCCGGCGGGCTGTTCCTGGACGATCACCGCGGCGTCGCGCACGTCGCTGTGGCTGCACAACTGGCGTTCGATTTCCCCCAGCTCGATGCGGTAGCCGCGCACCTTGACCTGATGGTCCTTGCGCCCGAGGAAGGCCAGGCGCCCGTCGGCCAACCAGCACGCCAAGTCACCGGTGCGATAGGCTCGGGTGCCGTCGGCCAGGGTGACGAAGGCCTTGGCGGTTTCTTCGGGCTTGTTGCGATAGCCGCAGGCCAGGGTTGGGCCGGCGAGGACGATTTCTCCCGGCTCGCCGATGCCGCAGGCACTGTCGAATTCGTTCAGCAGGCGCAGGTCCATGCCGGCGATGGGGCGGCCGATGCTGACGTTCCGGCCTGGCTCCAACACCTCATAGGTGGCCCAGACGGTGGCTTCGGTGGGGCCGTATTCGTTCACCAGCCGTGCATGGGGCAGGGTCTTGCTGTGTTGCGCGATCAGCGACGGCGGGCAGGCCTCACCGGCGACGATCCAGCAGGCGAGGCTGTCGGTTGCGCCGCTGCGCTGCAATTGATCGAGCAGGGCCTGGTACAGCGATGGCAATGACAGGCCGTGGCTGACCTGATGCTGGGCAATCAATTGCGCCAGGCGGGCCATTTCCAGCTCTTCACCCGGTGCGGGCAATACCAGGCGTCCGCCTTGGGCCAAGGTCCAGAAAATCCCGGCGACCGAACTGTCGAAGGCAAACGACGACAGCAGCAGGTAGGCACGTACCGGCGTCTCGTAGGCCGCCATGCGCACCTGGGTCGAGAAGCTCAGTGCGCCGTGACTGATCTCCACGGCTTTCGGCGCACCGGTGGAGCCAGAGGTGTAGATCAAGTAGGCGAGGTCGTTCGCGTCCGGCAACGGCAGCGCCGGCAAATCGCCGAGGTCGGGTGTTGCCAGGTCATCCAGCACGAAGCGTTGCAGGTCGGTGGGCACGCTGTCGGCCAGTTCGGCGCTGACCACGATGTGGGCGATGGCGCTGTCGGCGAGCATGTAGGCGCGGCGCTCGGCCGGGTAGGTCGGGTCGACGGGGACGTAGGCGCCACCGGCTTTCAGGACGGCGAGCATGGCGACAATGGCGGCGTTGCCGCGGGCGAACAGGATGCCGACCGGCACCCCAGGGCCGATGCCGGCGGCGACCAGTCGATGGGCCAATTGCGTGGCGCAGGCGTCGAGACGGCTGTAGCTGAGGTCGCCGTGCTGGTCGCTCAGGGCGATGGCGTTCGGTTGCTGGCGAACCTGGCGGGCAATCAATTCCACCAGTGTCACCGGTTCGATGGACGGCACGTCCGCGCCGGTGCCGATCAACCGCGATTGCAGCGCACCACCGAGGGGCAACTGCGCCCAGGCCCGTTGCGGTTCGGCCAGTGCGCCTTGCAACAGTTGCAGCCATTGCTCGGCGAGGCAGCCGGCGGCTTCGGCGCTGAGGGCATGGCGGTCGTAGACCAGTTGCGCGTGCAGGCTATCGGGCAATTGGCGCACGTTCAGGCACGCTTTCAGCGGGTTCATCACCGCGCTGGCATGACGCTCCTGGGCATCGCCCGAGCGCCAGGCAAAGGCGTATCCGCCGTTGAGGGTGCCGGTGTAGTAGTCCTGCCAGCCAACCGCCCGTTCCAAGGTGACAGCCACTTGCGTGCCTTGCTCCAGTAAGGTCGCCTGGGCGTCCAGTTCGATGCTCACGGGCAGGCACTGCTCGAACAGGCCCAGGGTGTTTTCCAGTTCCGCACCGCGACTTTCGTGGATCAGGGTGAGCGGCACCTGTTGCTGGCCGGCCAATCGTCCCAGTACCGCGGCCCATGCCGCCAGAAGTAAATCCGGGGTCAGGGCTGGGTGGCGGGCGAGGTCGCTCGGTAGGGTAAGGTCCAGGCGGGTCGGCGCGAACCCGCTTTCGAGCGTCGTTTCGAGGGGCAGTTGCAAGGCGGCCTGTTCGGTTTCGCCCGAGGGTTTCCAGAAGCTCACGCCTGGATGGTCCGGCGCGTCTTCAACCAGGCTCCAGCGCCATTCGGCGTAGTCGGCGTACTGCAAGGTCTCGGACAGGTCGGTGGCGGTGTCTTGCAGCAATGCGGCGGCCAGCCATTTCAGGCTGGCGAGGTCGAAATGGCTGCTGGCCGCGGCCAGGTCCAGGACCGTTTGTTCATCGTCCAGGCGCACCAGGGTGACGCACAACGGGGTTGTCCAGTCGCGAGGCTGGCTGGCGAATTGGGCCAGGGCGGCGTCCTGGTCGGCGCGGCTGTGTTGACGCAGGTCCTGGAGGCTCACCGCCAGCGCAGCGGTTTCGTCGATCACTTGCACCGGATGGCGCAGGCCAGGCACGGGCATCAGGCGCGTGCGCAGGATTTCACTGCCGGCCACCAACGCCTGCAGGCGGTTGTCCAGCGTATCGATGTCCAGCGGTTGCGACAGCGACCATTGCAAATGGCAACTGAACGGGTGCTGCGTCGCGCCGTTGATGTGGGGATAGACCGATGCCTGTTGCGGGGAAATACGAAAACCTTGAAGTCCGCTCATGTTCATCTCGACTGGAAAAGGGCTTGAGCCTGGATCACCCCTCAAACGCCGGGGCTTGCTGGACATAGGTCGGGCAAGCCTCCTGCGAACGGTAGGTGGACCCGTTGAATGTCAGACGGCAACGTCGCTCGACAGCAGGGCTTCAGCCATGCCGGTCATGATGGCGCGCTTGCCAGTGAAAGGTTCGCGACCGTGCACGGCGAGCATGTTGTCGATGAACAACACGTCCCCCTGTTGCCAACTGAACCGCACCAGTGAGTCGAGGTAGGCCGCACGCAGCGACTCCAGGACCTCTGGCTCGATCGGTTCACCATCGCCATAAAAGGTGTTGGTGGGCAGGTCGAGGTCGTTGAAGTTGCTTTGCAGCGAATCGCGGATTCGCCCGGGCAAGGTGCTGATGTGGAAGAACGTGGCGTGGTTGAACCAGACTTCTTCGCCGGTGCGCGGGTGGCGCACCACGGCCGGTCCGCGTTGGCGGGTGCGCAGGCGATTGTTGTCTTTCCATTCCACGTCGATGCCGACGCTGGCGCAGTAGGCTTCCACTTCGCCGCGGTCTTCGGACTGGAACACGGTTTGCCACGGCAGGCCGAAACCGTCGCCGTAGTTGCGCACGTACAGCACGCCTTTTTCCCGGAACCGCGCTTCGATCTGCGGGCTGATCCTGGCCTTCACGGCACGGGTCGAACCAATGGGTGTTTCGCCACCGGTCTCGGACGGCACTTGGCAGTAGAAGAACAGCCGCAACGGGAAGCGTGGCGAGTAGGAGTGCTCGTTGTGGGGGAAAATCATCTGGTCGGCCGGGTAGTCGGTCGAGGTGTAGATGTTGCCACCGACCCGTGTCCGGGGCGAGGCGCGGAACATGTATTCCAGCGCGCCGGGGGAGAGCGCGGCGATCACCTGGTCGAACTGCTCGACGGACGCGACGTTGAAACCACGGAACAGCAGGGCGCCGTATTCCAGCAGCTTCTTTTCCAGCGACTCGCGTTCCCGGGCGGCCCAGGCCACCAGGTCGACGCCACTGACCGCGGGCTCGATCACCAGGGGCAGGGCGTGATCCGGGCTGAGCAGGCGCTCGGTGACCAATTGTTGTTCCGAGACGTTCATGGCTTTGCGACGCACGGCGCCAAGGGCGCGGGGCGATGGGGGCACGATAGACATAAAAGCATCCGACTCGGTTAAAGGGACAAGGAGCGACGTTTGGCTTGCATCATCTGGCTGCGACCGGCCAGCGCCTGGGACTGTTGCCGCTCACGGGCAAAGGCCTGGTCCCAGCTGTCGATGCGCTCGGCCAGCGCTGGCAACGGCTCGTCCAGCAGGCTGGGGAGTTGCTCCAGCAGGCACGTCCACAGGTGTTGCAGGCGCAGGGCCCGGCCTTGGTCGAAGTATTCGCCGCGATACTTGAGCGTCGCGGCGAGACCTTCAATGCCGTGCACCAGGTCGAGCACCAGGTGGAAATCCCCCGGTGCCTGGGCCACGTCCAGTGCGGACAGCTGCGCGCCGGCGATGGCGGTCGGGGTCACCCGTGACGGTTGATAGTTGAGCTTGACCTGGAACAGCGGCGAGTGACCGGGCCGGCGCTGCGGCGCGAGGGCCGAGACCACCAGGTCGAAAGGCAGGCCTTGATGGGCATAGGCCAGGCGCGCTTCGTCGCGAACCCGCCCGAGGAAACCGCCCAGGGTCGCTTCGCCACGCACGTCACAACGCAGGGTCAACTGGTTGACGAAGAAACCGATGACGTCGTTGTGCTCGGCCAGTGGCCGGCCGCTGACATCGGTGCCCAGCAAGAATTGCGCTTGGCCACCCAGTTGCTTGAGCACCAGTTGGTAACTGGCGAGCAGCAGCATGAACAAGGTCATGCCTTGTTCCCGGGCCAGCGTTGCCAAATGCTCGCAGCGGGCCTGGGGCACGTTGAAGTCCAGGCTGTGTTCGCCCGGGGCCTGGCCGTTGCCGCCCAGTTCCAAGGTCTGGGGCATGCCGGCCAGGTGTCCGCGCCAGAAGTCCTGCTCGCTGGCGATCCGCTGTTCGCTCCAGTGCCGGGCTTCCCACTGGGCGAAATCGAGGTATTGCCCCGGGAGCGCGGCGTCTGTCGAGCCTGCCAGTTCCGCCAGCAGCACTTGCGCCGAACGTCCGTCGAAGGCGATGTGGTGCAGGGTCAGCAGCAGGTCATGCTGTTGCTCATGTCGGCTGAGCAACTGTGCCCGCAGCAGCGGGCCGGCTTGCAGGTCGACAGGGGTGGCGTGTTCATGGGCCAGGCGCTCGCTCAGCATCTGTTGTTGCTGCGCTTCGCTCTGCTCACGCACATCATGATGGACCAGCGCGACCGCCGTGGCCGGCAACACCTGTTGTTGCGGGCCCTCGACACCGTCGCGGTACACCGTGCGCAACACGCCGTGCCGCGCCACCAGCGCGTTCAAGCGCAGGGCCAGCGCCTCGATGTCCAGTGGACCTTGAAGGCGCAGGTGCAGTACCAGGTTGTGGCGGGTGTCGTCCGGGTTCAGTTGGCGCAGGAACCACAGTCGGCGCTGGGCGAACGATTGATGCCCCTGGCTGAGGTTAGCCCGCGCGGTCGAAGCCTCGGCCGTCGGCGCCGGTTCATTCAGGAAGTCTTGCAGGGCCAGCGCCCATTGTCCGAGGGTGGTTTGCCCAAACAAGTCCTGGGTGTCGAGGTTCCAGCCCAGGTCCTTGTGCAGGCGCGCGGCGAAGTCGGCCACGCCGATGGAGTCCAGGCCTTGGCCGATCAGGCTGAGGTCGAAGTCGGCGGCAAAATACGGATTGACCGCGTGCAGTGTCTGTTCCAGCCATCGGCGGCAGGCGGCCTGGGCCTGTTGCGGCGTTTCGCTCGCCAGGTGCTTGAGCTGGGCAAGGTCCAGGACCTCGCCATTCGAAGCCAGCGTTGCACCGCTCTGGGCGATGATGCTCAACGTGCCCGCGGCCAGTTGCTTGCGCGCGCCTTGACGGGCGATCTTGCCGCTGGTGGTCATCGGGATGGTGCCGGCTTGCACCAGCACGATCTGGTCGATGCCACAGTCGGCGGCTTCGCGCACGGCGTTTTGCATCGACGCGAACAGCGCCGGGTGATGCGCAGGGTCGACGAACTTGCGTTGCGGCTCGGCGACGATCACCAACTTCTCGCGGCCCAATGCCGGGTCCATTTCCGAGAAGGCGGCGATGCGTCCGGTACGGATGCCCGGCTCGGCATCGGTAATGGCGAATTCGATGTCGTGGGGGTAGAGGTTGCGCCCATTGAGGATCAGCAGGTCCTTGAGCCGTCCGCAGATCACGACCTGGCCTTCGTGCATGAAACCCAGGTCGCCGGAGCGCAGGTAATGTTCCGATGAGCCGACAATTTGGGCCTCAAAGGCTTCGCGAGTGGCCTCGGGATTCTTCCAGTAGGATTCGGCGTTGCTCGGCCCCTTGAGCCAGACTTCGCCGATGCGATCGGCGGCGCATTGCTCGAAGGTGTGCGGGTCGACGATGGCGATGCTGTGCAAGGCTTGCGGGTAACCGCAGGCGACGAATTCCACGGCGGCGGCATCGTCGGCCGCCAGTGCCACGCGACCGGTCTCCAGCACGGCTTTGTCCAGGCGCAGCACCACCGGCAGCGCGTCGGCCGGCGTGGCGCTGACGCACAGGGTGGCTTCGGCCTGGCCGTAACCGGGGCTGATGGCCAACGGGTTGAGACCACAGGCGGCAAAACGCTGGGCAAAGGCTTCCAGGGTGCCGGGGTGGATCGGTTCGGCGCCGTTGATGGCGTGTTTCCAGGCGCTCAGGTCGAGCTGCGCGATCAGGTTGTCGCTGACCACGCGGTTGCACAGGGCATAGGCGAAGTTGGGGGCGAAACTGGCGGTGGCGCGGTAGCGACTCAACGCCTGCAGCCAGGTCGATGGCGCATTGACGAAGGTCTGGGAGGCCATCAGGTAGCACGGCATGCCGCTGTAGAGCGGGGCCAGCATTCCGCCGATCAAGCCCATGTCGTGGTACAGCGGCAGCCAGTTGACCATGGCGCCGTGTTCGTCGAAATCGTAGGCCTGGCGCATCAGCTCGACGTTGGCGATCAGGTTGCGCTGACGCACCTCGACGCCTTTCGGCGAGCCGGTGGAACCCGAGGTGTATTGCAGGAAGGCCACGGTCGAACCGTCGATGGTCGGGCGTTGCCATTGGCTGGCCGGTGGTGTGCCCAGGTCCTGGACGGTCAGGACATCGACGCGGCCCTCCACCAGTTCCAGCAGGCCTTCGCAATAGTCCGCCGGGGCGAGAAGCAGCGCCGGCTCGGCATCCACCACCACGTTACGGACGCGGTCGAGGTGACGCGGCTTGCGCGACGGCGGTGGAAACAACGGCACGGCAATCAGCCCTGCATAGAGGCAGGCACAGAAGGCGCGGGCGTAGTCGAGGCTGCTGGGCAGCATCAACAGCACTCGATCACCCGGGGCATAACGCGCTTGCAGCGCGGCCGCCAGGGAACGGGATTGTTCGTGCAGTTGGGCAAAGGTCAGGGTTTCGCCGATCTCTACGCCGTCCGGCAGAAAATGCAGGGCGGCACGCTGATGGAAGTGCTGGGCGTTGGTTTCCAGCACGTCGATCCAGTGTTCGAAAGAAAACATGTGCAATTCACGCCATGGCCACGATGACTTTGCGGTCACCGGTGAAAGGATTGCGACCGTGTGCCACCAGTCGGTTGTCGAGCATCAGGATATCGCCGGGCTGCCAGGGAAAACTGACGGTAGTCTCGCGGTAGACCTCGCGCACGGTGTCGAGCAGGTCGTCGGCAATCGGCGAGCCGTCGCCGAAATAGACATGGCGCGGCAGGTTCTCTTCACCCACCGCCGCCAGCAGGCTGGCGCGTACGCTCGGTTCGATGGCCGAGACATGGAACAGGTGCGCCTGGTTGAACCAGACCCATTCGCCGGTCTCGGGATGCTGCTGCACCGCGGCGCAACGCTGGCGGGTGCGCAGGTCGCCATCGGCTTTCCATTCCCACTCGATGTCGTTGTCCTGGCAGTAGCGTTCGACCTGGGCACGGTCCTGGGTGTTGAAGACTTTTTCCCAAGGCAGGTCCAGGGCGCCGCTGTAGTTGCGTACATAAAGCAGCTCGTGGCTGGCGAACAGCTCGCGGATCTCGGCAGGCATGCGCTGGTAGATCAGGCGGCTGTCGGCGATCGGGGTCTCGCCTCCGGTTTCACTGGCCTTGATGCAGTGGAACCAGATGCGCGAAGGCCAGGGGCGGGTGTAGGCCTGCTCGTTGTGCAAGGGGATGAATTGATGGGCCGGGTATTCGGTGGAGCTATAGACCCCGGCGAAGACTTTGCTGCGCGGCGTGGAACCGAATTCATAACTGGCCAGCGGCGCGCCGAAGCTGGCGGCGAAGCGCTTGAAGTCGATGGGGGTGGCAACGGTGAAACCGCGAAACAACACGCCGCCAACGGTGGCCAGGACTTGGGCCACGCGGTCGCGAATCGAGGCGTCCAGGTCGTGGATCGACTGTCCCGGTACCCCTTGCACCAGCACGGGTAGCGATTGGGCGCTTGCATCCGTGGGCGCCATTGAAAAAAGCTCGGAACGCCCGTTCAGGTGTTCGATTGAGGTCATCCTTGTGCATCCTCTTATAGCGTCTTCGACCAGTCACAAGACCTTGAAAGCAGGGCAGCGGTCAGTGTTGTAGGACTCGTCTGTAATGTATGTAAGGCAATACAAGACGACATACTAGGTACAAATGAGAGGGATTATCAATACTATTTATTTAATTTTTTTTTTGGATTAGACTCCGCTCCGCTGGCGCCACACAGCCTTCGGCCAGCTCAAAAAAACCAAAAATATCTGTCGCAGGGGAGTGGGGCGTGAATTTCAAAAAGAACACAATTGCGTTGGCTGTAGGGTCGGCCATTGGTCTGAGCAACGGCGCTTGGGCGGCGGAAGAAGCCGCCAAGATGGAGATCGCTCCCATCACCGTAACCGGTGAAAAGATCGACCGCAGCCTCGAAAAAACCCAGTCCAGCGTCGTGGTCGTCACCGACAAGAACCTGCGTGAGCACGGCGACAAGGACCTGGTGGATGTGTTTGCCCGTACGCCCGGCGTCTATAGCCAGGCCGGCAACGAGAACTGGGGTATCCGTGGCGTGCCGGTGTCCGGTTTCGACGACCAGGGCCCAGCGGCCCTCAACGGTGCGGTGTCGGTGTATGTCGACGGTGCCGTGCAGCCGAACCGCGCGCTGACCCTCAGCCCGGTCCCGCTCTGGGATGCCGAACAGGTCGAGGTTTTCCTAGGCCCGCAATCCACCACCCAAGGCCGTAACTCCCTGGCCGGCGCGGTGGTGATCCGCACCAAGAACCCAACCTTCGAACCGAGCTTCTCGGCGCAGACCAGCATGGGCAACTACGGTGAGCACGGTGCGGCCGTGGCGGGCGGCGGGGCCATCGTGGATGACAAGATCGCCGGCCGTATCGCCGTGGATTATTCCGACGGTGACGGCTACATCCGCAACACCACGCTCGATAAAGACGCCAACCCGCATCGCACCAGCAACGTCCGCGGTAAGTTACTGATCCTGCCCAACGACGACACAGACGTCTTGCTGACTTATGCCCACAACGAACATCGCCAGGGTGATCGCTCGACGATGCGCGGCGCCGATGGCAAGCCGAGCTATTACGACATCGCGTCCAATACCGAGGCCTACGACAACCTCAAGCAGGACACGCTCAGCGCCAAGGTGGACTACCGGCTGAACGATGCCTGGTCGTTGACGAGCATGACCGCCAATACCAGTACCGACTACAGCAACCGTCTGGACTTTGACCAGAATGCGGTGGATAACGAGGTCGTGCTGCGTAAGCAGGACGGCAACCTGTTCAGTCAGGAGCTGCGTCTGAATTACGACTCGGACACGGTGAAGAGTTTTGTCGGTGCCTACTATGGCCACAACACCAACAACTTCCACGACCGGTTGTTGTTCGATAACGTGCTGGTTCGTACCGTCAAAGGTGATACCAAGATTGAAAACAAGGCAGTGTTCGGCGAAGTCAACTGGACGTTCGCCCCGCGCTGGACTTTGATCACCGGCCTGCGTTACGACCACGAGACGAACGATACCGATATTGAGGCAGATGGCCGCTTCGTTCCCGAGAAAATCAAGAAGTCGTTTGATGCGGTGCTGCCGAAACTCGGCATCGACTACGAATTGGCAACCGACCAGTACCTCGGTTTCATGGTGCAGAAAGGTTATCGCGGTGGCGGTGTCAACCTGCGCTCCGGTAGCGGTCACCAGGCCTACGACCCGGAATACACCACCAACTACGAGCTGTCCTATCGTGGTTCGTTCTTCGACAAGACCCTGCGTACCCGCGCCAACCTCTATTACACGGATTGGAAAGATCAGCAGGTCAGCGTGCGCCAAGCCGGTAGCAACGTCATTGATATCTACAACGCTGGTCGCAGTGATATCAAGGGCCTGGAAGTCTTCGTCGAAAAAGACATCACCGAACAGCTGACCCTGAATGTCGGTGGCGCCATTACCGATAGCAAATACAAGGATTTCGTTGCTGACAATGGTCAGGACAGGAGCGGCGAGGCGTTCCTCTACGCGCCTAAATACAAGGCCTCGGTGGGTGGTGTCTATCGCTTCGACGATCGCCTGATCTTCGGCACGGACATTGTCTATCAGAGCACCGCCCCTTCGGAGTACGAGTTCGACGCAAACGGCAAAGTGACGGGTGAGCGTAAGAGCGATGCCTATGTGCTGGTGAATTTCAACACCGAGTACAAAGTCACCAAGAACGTAGCGGTCTCCGCCTACGTGAAGAACGCCTTCGACAAGGAATACGTCACCAACAACCGCAATGACACCATCATCGACGTCGGCGCACCGCGCACGGTTGGGATGATCCTGCGCTACGACATGTAAACCCATGGGCGCGGGGAGGCAATCTCCCCGCGCCTGTCCTGCAACGTTCCGGATGTTTGTTTCCAGGCTGTTCGTTCCCTTCCAAACCCAGCCTCCATGGAGGAAATCATGAGTGCTTTTTCGAATGTCACAGCAGGTGGCGCGCAACAGCTACGCCTGTTGCACACCGGTCTGTCGAGTCCCTACTGCCTCGATTCGACGCCGCTGCTGGAGCGTCAGCAACAGCAGGAATCCAACGCTCGCAGTTACCCGCGACGCATTCCCCTGGTGCTTGAAAGGGCCCATGGCATTTATGTGCAGGACAGCCGGGGGCAAGTGTTCGTCGATTGCCTGGCCGGTGCCGGGACCCTGGCGCTGGGGCACAACCATCCGGTGATCGTCGAAGCCATCACCCAAGTCATGGCGGCCGGTGTGCCGATGCATACCCTGGACCTCATGACACCTGTAAAGGACGCATTCGTCCAAGAAATTTTCGCTTGCCTGCCCAGCGAGTTCGCTCGCCACGCACGCATTCAGTTCTGCGGCCCGAGTGGGGCCGATGCGGTCGAGGCCGCGCTCAAGTTGACCCGTACCGCCACGGGGCGGCATTCGGTCCTGGCGTTCGAAGGGGCTTATCACGGGATGACACTGGGCACGCTGGCCATCAGCGGCAACCTGTCGCCCAAGAATGCCCTCGGTGCGTTGATGCCCGGGGTGCAGCGCCTGCCGTTCCCTCATGATTATCGTTGCCCGTTCGGGGTGGCCGGCGATCAAGCGGTCACGTTGAACGTGCGCTACCTCGAGCATTTGCTCAACGACCCGGAGAGTGGGGTGACCGCACCCGCGGCGATGATCCTGGAGCCGATCCAGGGCGAGGGTGGGGTGATCGCAGCGCCAGATCGCTGGCTGCAGGAACTGCGTCGGTTGACCCAGGCCCACGGCATTCCGCTGATCGTCGACGAGATCCAGTGCGGCATTGCCCGCAGCGGGCGGATGTTCGGCTTCGAGCAATCGGGGATCACGCCGGACGTCATCACCTTGTCCAAAGCCATCGGCGGCGGGTTGCCGCTGTCGGTGATGGTCTATCACGAGTCGCTGGACGTCTGGCAGCCGGGTGCCCACGCGGGCACGTTCCGTGGCAATCAGTTGGCAATGGCGGCAGGTACCGCGACCTTGCGTTTCATCCGCGATCAAGGCTTGGTCCAGCACGCTGAAACGATGGGTGCTCACCTGCAGAAACACTTGCAGGCACTGCAAAGCGAGTTCGCCTGGATCGGCGATGTGCGTGGGCGCGGCCTGATGCTCGGCATGGAAATCGTCGACCCGCAAGGTACTCCAGACGTACAGGGGCATCCGCCGGTGGACACGGCCCGGGCCAAGGCTTTCCAGCAGGCGTGCCTGAAGCATGGTTTGATCGTCGAGCTGGGCGGCCGTCACGGCGCGACCGTGCGCTTCCTGCCGCCGTTGATCATCACCGAGCAGGAAATCGATTTTGTGGCGCAAATCCTGTTCCAGGCTGCAAGCACGATCAACGAGCGTCCCGCCGGCTGATCATCCGGTTCGGGCCAGCGTCCTGCTTGGGCGCTGGCCCGGCCCGACGTGTACTCAGTAGTCCCAGAAGGCCGCTACCCAGCGAAACGCGTCACCATTGACCGCCACCCGGCCAACGGAGGGGAACGGCAGGTGAGTCGCGACTAGCAGCTCGCCGGATGCCGCCGCTTCTTGCATGAGGCGGACCCGAACGCGAACCGATTCTTCTGGGTCATGTTCAAAACCGTTCTGCCAATCGGGATGGTCGAAGGCCACCGGGAACAAGGCATCGCCAGCGAACGTCAAGCGCTCCTCGCCGGACGTTACGTGGACCACACTGTGCCCTGGGGTATGGCCGCCGGTGCGCTTGACCACCACGCCCGGGGCGACCTCGTAGGTTTCCTCGAAGGTGTGCAGTTTGTCGTGGTAGTCGTGCATGAATTGCGTGGCGGTGGCGCGCAGTACGTCCGGTACCGGCGAGGGCATGGAGGTGAGGGTGAAATCCGGTTCGGCCCAGAACGCCACCTCGGTCGCGGCCACGTGGATCCGCAGGTCGGGACGCAGTCGGCTCTTCACCTCATCGACCAGCAGCCCGCCAATGTGGTCCATGTGCATGTGAGTAATCACCACGTCGGTCACCGACCCCAGGTCGATACCGGCGGCGGCCAGGCGCTTGGGAAACTGTCCGGCGCGCGGGAAGCCGGGGAATTGTGCGCCGAGCCCGGCATCGACGAGGATAGTCTGCTCGCCGCTGCGCACCACCAGCACGTTCAACGCCCAATCGAAGGCGTCCGGGCCCAGGAACATTTCCTTGAACCAGGCCGCTCGGGCGGCTGGATCGGCATTGGTGGACATCGTCGAGGTCGGCAGCGGCAGTACCCCATCACTGACCACCAGCACGTCGATCTCGCCAATCTTCAGGGCGTAGCGCGAAGGGACCAACTCCTCGTACGAGGTCGCGTGCAAGCTCATGGTTGAATCCGGATGCATTCCATCCTGGGCGGCAGGGGTGTTCAAATGCGTGGTCATGGTCGTTCTCCGATGGCTTGGGTCAAGGCTTGGGCGAGCACCGCCTCTCTCGGCATGAGAAAGGGGTGTCGCTGGAGAATGAGTCTGCATCCCGTCGAACCGCGCTCGATACCATACGTGGGTATGTTGCGCAGGCGCTTTAGCGTGATTGACCCCAGCAAAAGGTATGGGCATCCAGTGTGCCGGGGTGAGGGCGGCACAGGCGCTATGGATGCAAACTGACCCGCCGCCATCGCGAGCAAGCTCGCTCCCACATTCATTCTCCAGTGGACACAAAGTTTATGTCCAACACAGATCCCCTGTGGGAGCGAGCCTGCTCGCGAAGACGGCGGTACAGTCAATATCGATGCAAGCTGACCCACCGCTTTCGCGAGCAGGCTCGCTCCCACATTCACTCTTCAGTGCATACAAATTTGATGTCCACCACAGATCCCCTGTGGGAGCGAGCTTGCTCGCGAAGACGGCGGTACAGTCGATATTGATGCAAGCTGACCCACCGCCATCGCGAGCAAGCTCGCTCCCACAGAAAAAAGCACAGGGCAGGCTTATGCGGGGTCGTTCCGGCGCTTGAACCACCAGCGCAGCCGGGAGATGGGTTTGCCCTCGGCGTCCAGTGGCCGGCCGTCGTCGGCGTAGGCCTGGGCCGGTTCCAGCAGTTGGCCGTTGAGGTAGCGGGCTTCGACCGCCAGATTGCCGTTGGGGTGCAGGCGGCGATAGCGGCCATCGCGCACGCCGTCGCGATAGACCTCCGCTTCAGCCAGTTGCCCGTCGGGGAAGTAGTTGTTCGCCTCACCGTGCAACAACCCGCGGCGATACGTGGCCTGACGCTGCAGGCCGCCTTCGGCCGCGTAGAAGCTCGCCACGCCTTGCAACTTTCCCTTTACGAACGGCAAGACCGCCGAGACCTTGCCGTTAGGGTGATACAAGGTGCTGGTGCCTTGCAGTTCACCTTGGCTGTAGTTGAGCTTCGCTTGCGGACGTTGGGCTTCTTCGATCTGCAGCGGGCCGTCGAGCCGCCCATCGACCAGTTGACCGTCCAGCCGGCTGTCGCCGCGTTCCAGGTCCAGTCTTTTCGTGGTCATCGTTGCGTTCCCATCAGTTGACCTTCACCAGGCCACCCTTGATGGTCAGCATGCCGCCGCCGTCCACGGTCTGTTCGGCGGCCGCCTTGTTCACCAGGCTGATGCCGGCGTCGTTGGTGAGGGTTGTGCCAGCCTTGTTTTCCAATGACGTCCCGGCCTGGTTGCTCAGGGCCGTGCCGGCTTTCTGGCTGATGGAGGTGCTGGCCTGGGTCGCCAGGTCCGCGCCGCTCTTGATGGCGAAGCTGCCGCCGCTTTGCAAGGTCAGGGTGCCGCTGACCTTGATGGTCAGGTTGCCGTCCACAGTCAGGCTGTAGTTGCCGGTGACCTTGTGGTCGTAGTTGCCACCGGTGCTGTGGGTCTGGTCCGAGCCCACGGTGACGGTGCGGGTGTCCTTCACGTCGAGGCTGTCACTGCCGGTCTGGATGGTCACGCTGCGCTTGCCCTTCTCCAGGGTGACGGTTTCGTCGCCGTCCTTCACCGTGCGGGTGCGGGCGTTCTGCACCGTGAGGGTCTCGTCGTGGCCGACGGTGGCAGTGGTGTCGTTGAGCACGTTGATGTTGAAGTCTTTTTGAGCCTGGAGAAACACCTCTTCGGCGTCCTTCTTGTCTTCGAAGCGCAGCTCGTTGAAACCGCCGCCTCCCTTGGACGAGTTGGTCTTGATCCCGGATTGGGTCTGGTTCGCCGGCAGGGCATAGGGCAGGGCATTGTCGCCGTTGTAGACGCAACCGGTGACCAGGGGCCGATCCGGGTCGCCGTCGATGAAGGTCACGATGACCTCCTGGCCGATGCGCGGCACGAACTGCATGCCGAAGCCCTTGCCGCTCCAGGGCAAGACCACACGCACCCAACAGGAGGAGGTCTCGTCATTCTTGCCGGTGCGGTCCCAGGGGAACTGCAATTTGATCCGGCCGTATTCATCGGTCCAGATTTCTTCGCCGGCCTTGCCCACCACCACGGCCGTCTGGGTGTGCATGCGCGGTTTTGGCGTGATGCGGGCCGGTCGATAAGCCGTGGCCTTGGGGATCGCTTCGAAGCGGTTGCGATAGCTGTCGTGGCTGGCTTCATGGCTGACCGACGTCACCACCCAATCGATATTCAACGTCGTGTCTTCATGGCCGGCGAGGGTGAACCAATACCCCGGCACCAGCCAGCGGCAATCGCTTTCGCCAACGAAACGTTTCTCCTGGCTGCGCAGCCCGTCCACCCGCTGTTTGGTCAGTGCGTCGCCCTGGGCCTTGGCGGTGTAGCCGCCCGGATGCTCATACATCGAACTCGGCCCGGCCATGGCTTCGGCCTGGCTGAAGAGCGAGGTGGCCGGTGTGGTGAACTCATAATCGGTGGCCTGGTACACCCCGGCCACCGCTTGCAGGCACACCTGCCCAGAACGGATGCCGTGCAGTTCCCGCTCGCCCATTTTTTGCCCAAGGTAGTTCACCGTCGGCCCATTGGGGATGGGCGTGAAGGCGTCGTTGCTGTCAGCCAGTACCAGCGTGTGCTTGCCGGATTCATGGCTGAAGAACCAGAAAATCCCGTCTTCTTCCAGCAGGCGCGAGACGAAGGCCAGGTCGGTTTCGCCGTATTGCACGCAGTACTCGCGAGGGGTGTAGCTACCGGTGAGCTTGAGTTGGAAGTCGGTGAAGCCGTGGGCCTTGAAAATCGTCGTGACGATGTCCGACGTGGCGAGGTTCTGGAACACCCGGTTGTTGCTGGCCAGGCTCAGCCACCAGAGCCAGGGGCGGAGCAAAAGTTGATAGCGCTCGGCGGTGGCGTCGGCGGGAAGTTGGCGGATTTCGGCGACCAGAAAATCCATGGGTCGCAGTAAGGCATCCTTGTGCAGCGTCGTGGTGACATGGCTGGCGACGGCTGTGGTGAGGGTCAACGAAGCGCCATCGTTGATGCCGTTGAGAACGTGCGAACCCAAGGCATTGAGGCGTTCTTCGCCGGACAGCGAATCGGGGTACAGCGCCGACAGCGAGCTGGCGGTGAGGGAGAGGGTGGTGTTGCTGTCGACACTTCTAGCCATTGAGCATCCCTGTCACTGCTTGTTAAGCAGGTTTCCTATCCCCATGACCATTCTTTGATCAAAGTTCGGTTGGGCCCGCTTCTCCTGATTGTGATTGGTGCAAGTGATCCAAAGATTATCCAGGTCGTTATAGATAAGCTGAAGTTGGGCCAGGTCGTTCCAATCTATGGCAGTGGCACCCCATGCGGCAAAACCGTGTGAGATGAGCGCAGCAACATCAGCATCGTATCTATTGGTATTCATAAGGCGTGAAAACGGAGTCCTATGATCGACCTGGGTGTGCTCCTTGACATGCAGCGATCCGTTGTTTGTCAATATTCGAGCATCCATTTCGCAGTAATGGCAGCGGTAATAATCGAGTACGCGACCGCTGAGGCTTCTTTGCGGAACCGTGGGCGCGTTCTGATAGACCCAGTTGATGGTTTCCACTTCTAGGTACGGAGTCTCTGGAGCTCCGTATAGCATCATGCTCTTGGCCAATCTCATGTTTCACCTCATGTCATTGGTAGGGTTATTCCAATACCCACTCCGCCAATTTCCCCGTCACCTGCGTCATCAACACATTCTCGACATCCCGTGCCCCCGCCGCGCTGCACTTGGCCAACACAGCCTTGACGATTCCCGCATCGAATTCGAACTGCTTGCCCGTCGCCGCCTTGTAGCGCCCGCGCAATTTCTCCAACTTCGCCAACACAATCCCTTCCAGCGTCGCTTCATCCAGCGGCCGGTACGCCACCACCGTCATCCGCGCCAAAAACGCCGGGCGAAACGCTTGCAGCAGCACCTTGTGCAAGGCTTCGTTGAAAGCGTCGCTGCCCAGTTGCGCCACTGGCGTGTCCAACAGCAGTTCGGCGCCGACGTTGCTGGTGGCGAGCATCACGGTGTTCTTGAAATCCACCACCAGGCCGGTGCCGTCTTCCATCAGGCCTTTGTCGAAAACGTTGTAGAAAGCTTCGAGCACGTCCGGGTGGGCCTTCTCGATTTCATCCAGCAACACCACGGAATAGGGTTTGCGCCGCACCGCTTCGGTGAGTACGCCGCCGCTGCCGTAGCCGACGTAGCCGGGCGGGGCGCCCTTGAGTTGGCTGACGGTGTGGGCTTCCTGGTACTCCGAGAGGTTGATGCTGATCAGGTTGCGCTCACCGCCGTACAAGGCATCGGCCAGGGCGTAGGCGGTTTCGGTCTTGCCCACGCCAGTGGGGCCCACCAGCAGGAACACGCCGACCGGTTTCTGCGGGTCGGTAAGGCCGGCGCGGTAGGCTTGCAGGCGTTGGGCTATGGTGTTCAGCGCGGTGCCCTGGCCCATGACTCGCTGGCCCATGCGCTGGCCGAGGGTGCGCACGGCATGGGCTTCATCGGCGAGCATCTTGCCCACCGGGATGCCGGTCCAGCCGGCGATCACCGAGGCGACGGTCTTGCTGTCGACCTGTTCGGGCACCAGCGGATCGTCCTGGCGAATGGCATCCAGGCCCGCCTCCAGGCGCAGCAGTTCGGCGGCCAGGTGGTCGATGCGATTATCGATCTCGGTGTCGGCTTTTTCACTGTCGGCGCGTTCGCTCAGGGCGAGCAATTCGCGCCGGGTGTCGAGCAGTTCGCGCACGGCTTCGCGCTCTTCGCCCCAGCGGGTTTCCAACTCACGGATGGCCTGCACGTTGCTGGTCGATTCGCTTTCCAGCAAGGTGATGCGCTCGCGATGATCCAGACCGGTGGCCTGTTCCCGGCGCAGGCGTTCGACTTCATCCTTGAGGCTGTTCTGCCGGTGGCGCAGGCTTTCCAGCGGCGGCGGCACGTCGTGCTGGCCGAGGGCAACCCGGGCGCAGGCGGTGTCGAGCACGCTGATGGCCTTGTCCGGCAACTGGCGTCCGGAGATGTAGCGGTGGGACAGCTTCACCGCCTCGTGGATGGCAGCGTCCAACACCTGCACGCCGTGGTGCTGTTCCAGTTTGCTCGCCACGCCCCGGAGCATTTCCACGGCAGTGAGTTCGTCCGGCTCCTCGACTTGAACCAGTTGGAAGCGGCGGGCCAGGGCCGGGTCTTTCTCGAAGTATTTCTTGTATTCCAGCCAGGTGGTGGCGGCCAGGGTGCGCAGTTCGCCCCGGGCCAGGGCTGGCTTGAGCAGATTGGCCGCGTCGCTGCCGCCCTCCGCACCGCCAGCGCCGATCAGCGTGTGGGCCTCGTCGATGAACAGGATGATCGGTTTCTCGGCGCTGCGTACCGCGTCGATCACGCCCTTGAGGCGCTGCTCGAACTCGCCCTTGACCCCGGCGCCGGCCTGCAACAGGCCCAGGTCGAGTACACGCAAGGTGACTTCCTGCAACGACGGCGGCACATCCCCGGCGGCGATGCGCAGGGCCAGGCCTTCCACCACGGCGGTCTTGCCGACGCCGGGCGCGCCCACCAGGATCGGGTTGTTCTGCCGGCGCCTGAGGAGGATGTCGATGCACTGGCGGATCTCGCCGTCGCGGCCGACGATGGGGTCGATGCGGCCGTTGCGGGCGTCGGCGGTCAGGTCCTGGGTGTACTGGTCCAGCACCGGGTCCTGTTTCTGGGGGGGCTCGCCGGGTTTGGCCGGGCGCACGCCACCGACATGTTCACGTGAGCTTTCGGTCCATTCCAATAGATGGGCGCGCAGGGCATCGCGGGGAATGCGCAGCAACGACGAGGCGCTGTTGAGCAACAGGCTGCGGCGCTCGTCACGGTCCAGCAGGGCCAGCAGCAACAGCCCCGAGCGGATGCTGTCCAGGCCCAGCACACTGGCCTGGACCACGGCATCTTCCAGCAGGCCAATGGTTTGCGCCGACAGGGCGGGCGTACGGGTGCTGCCGGATTTGAACAGGTCCAGGGCCTTGTTGGTTTCCGTTGCCACCGCGTCACGTTCCAGGCCGAAACGCGGCAGCAGGCAGGCGAAGTCACCGCCCTCGATGTCGAGCAACTCCAATAACAAGTGTTCGATTTCCACGTAATGGTGGCTGCGCTGCAGGCAGCGTTGTGCAGCCCGTTCCAGGGCGCGGCGGTTGTCCGGGTTGAGGCGTCCGATCAGGCTGGCCAGTTCCATTTCAGGCGATCTCCGGCTGACGAAGGCGAGTTTCGATCCGTTGCACGGCGAGGGTTGGCTGGCGTTGCAGGCCACCGTTCCAGTTCAACCGTGGCGCGGCCTGGCGGTCCAGTTGCAGTGGGCCGGTGCCGCGGATCAGCAGCACCAGGGTGCAATCCAGGTCAGGGCCGAAGTACAAGGCGTAAAGGCTGGCGAGCAGCGGATGGGCTTCCCCGGTGGGCAGCAATCCATTGGCCTGGGCTGTGCTCAGCGGGCCGAGGGTCAGGCGCACGCCGGCATGTTCGTCCCAGACCCGGGTGCCGGCCACGGCGTTGCGACCCAGGCGCAGGTTGCGCCCACCCGGTTGCAAGCGGCTACGGCTGGCCGGCGGGATCTCACGCCAGCCACCTGCGTAGGCGCTCAGCTCCACGGGCAAGCCGAACTGTTCACGGACAATCGCCGCGAACCCCGCCAGGGAGCGCCGGCCATCGGCATACAGCGCGGTGCAGGCCAGGACCGCCGAGTCAGGTGCGGCCTGGCGTTCCTGCATGGCCTTGGGCAGCAGGCCGGTCAACGCGCGCAGTTGCGCGTGTACGGCGGACGCGCCTGGCGCCGTGAAACCGAGGGCGATGCGATGTTTGCGCATCACCTTGTACAGCAGGCTGAGCAGGCGATGCTGGAACAGGTCGAGGAATTCCGCCGGGGCATGGTCCTTCGCCCGCGCCCGTTGTTGCAGCCATTCCTGGTAGGCGTAGGGCAGCGGACCGTCCGGGCCACCGAGGCCGAAGATCGGTGTGGTCAACGTGGGCGGCAGGCCGGGTTCCTGGCCCAGGCTCTCCACTTCACTGGCGGCGAACAGTGGCGTCAACGGCCCACGCAGGCGCAAGGCTTCGGCGTGCGGCGCGGTGCCGCTGCCCAGGGGTTCGGCCTGGGGATGTTCGCGTTCGAGCAACAGCAAGGCCTGGAGCCATTCGAAGCGTTGCGGGTCGCGCCGCAGCCGTTCGCTCAGGTTCAGAGCACCAGGGGTTTGCCGGCTTGGGGTTGCCATGTCTTCACCTCCTTGTCGGACTGGACCAGCACGGTGCGCACGAAGCGATTGGCGGTGGCGTAAAGGGAAAAGAACTGCGCCAGCACCCCGGAGAACAGCACCGCGCTGCTGCCGACGAAGTGTTGCGGATCCAGTTGCAGGCGCACCTCCAGGCCGTTTCGCCAACCGCGCCAGGCGTCTTCGCCGACATGGGCGATGACCCGATCGCAGCCCAGTCCTGCGACCCCTTCGATCTGGCGGTGAGCACTGGCCTCATCCCGCAGGTTGTGTAACTCGAGAATCTCGCGCAGCGCGTCCAGTGCCTGGGGGCCTTCGACCAGTGACAGATGGTTGAGGGTCAGTTGCGACACCAGTCGCCAGCGCGATTCACCGTCCAGGCGCGGCAGGCTTTGCGGGCTGGGTGGGTTGCGCAGGCGTGCCCAGGCCACCGGTCCCGGGCGCTCGAAACCCAGGGGCGTGCCGGCCGGCAGGCTTTGGGCCAGGTGGCGGTTGGTGCACAGCAGTTCGGCGGTGAGGCTGTAGTCGCGAGTGTCGGCCAGCGGGTCGAACTGGGTGTCCACCAGGCTGATCATCAAGTCGGTGCCCAGTCGGTTCGGGCTCATGCCGCTGACCCGGCGCGCATGCCAGTAGCAAGTTTGCTCGTTGCCATGCTGGCTGCCGTAATAGGCCGGCACTTTGCGCACGCCCTGGCTGGAGATGGCGCGCACGCCCCGGATGCTGTGGATCTCGACGCTGTTTTCCCGATGACTGTCGGCCACCAGCCGGTACTCGCTACGGGTGCCGTCCGGGCGCAGCGGTTCGGACGTGCGGGGAAACAGGTTGATCACCGGCGTGCAGCCCAAGGCGATGTCGCTGGCCTGGAGCGGCAGGCGACTGCTGGGCGCGCGGTCGAATACGATGTACAGGTACAAGGACTGGCTGTCGCTGGTGGCGCCGGTCAGGGGCAGATCGAAGAAGCTGAATTTATCCGGAAAGGCAAAGTATTCGGCCAGCAGGCGCATGCCGGGATGCACGCCGTCTTCGTCTGGCAGCAAGACCTGGTCGCTGGCGAAGCCGACGATCTGCGGCAGGCCAGCCAACGGCTCCGGCACGCTTCCCGGCGCGCCGGCCAAGACCTTGATGGCGTGGGCGCCCAGCAGATCGTACAGCCCGGCGTTGATCATCGGTGACGCCGCCAGGTGCACCCGCAGCGAGTCGATCCCCAGCGTTGACCACTGGCTTTCCCCCAGGCAACGCAATTCCAGGCGCAAGGCCGAGCGGGCCTGGACCACGCCGGTCAATGCCTGGGCTTCATCGCTGCCCAGCAGTAATGCTTCGCTGACCTGTACCGGCCACAAATGGACTGCGGCGGTGGTGCGAAAGTGAATGCTCTGGCCTTTGTCGGTGGTGACGAACAGCGGCGTGTCGCGGGGTAGCGGATAGCCCTCGTTCAAGTTGCCTTTGCTCGGGTCGGGTTCGAACTGCACGATGGCGCACGACGGCAAGGGCCGCATGGCCAGCGGGTAAAGCTGTTCGAGCAGGGCATCGCTGAATTCGGCGTAGTCGTCGTCCAGCCGCCGTTGCAAGCGCGCGGCCAGCAGGGCGAATCCTTCCAGCAGGCGCTCGACATGGGGGTCGGGGCACTCGCCGGGGGACAGCTCCAGGCGCCGGGCGACCTTGGGATAACGCTCGGCGAACAGGTTCCCGGCGTGACGCAACCAGGTCAGTTCGCGTTGGTAATAGTCCAGCAATTGCGGGTCAATCGAGTCGCTCATGGCGCACCTCAAGGCCGTCGCCGGCGTGCTCGATGACAAAGGCCACGGGCCAGGCATGCAGGTCGCCGCGCAGCTCGCCCGACAGCCGTATGCACAGTTGCTGCGGATGGCCCGGCACCGGGCAGACTTCGACGTCGCCCAGGCGCAGGCGCGGTTCGAAGTGAGTGATGGCCTGGCGGATTTCCCGGGTCAGTTGCCGCCGGTCATCGCTGCGCTGCTGTTGCAGCGCGGTCCAGTCGGCGATGCCGTAGTCGAGGATGCTCGGGGGTTCGGTCAGCGTCCGTGGGCCGCGACGGGTATTGAACAGGCGCGACAGCTCGGCATGCACCGAGTCTTGCAGCGCCTGTCGGTCGAACGCCCGCCCGGTATCGTCCGCCGGGCTGGCCAGGCGTTCGAACAGGGGCGGGCGCAGCCCGAAGCCAGCCATGGGCACGGCTTCCCTACTTGGTCATTTTGTTGGCGGCCAGGTCCCAGGTCGTGCCGGCCGTGCCTTCCTTGGTGCCGTCGTCTTTCTGTGCGGTGAGCTCCCATTTGATCTTGGTGAAATTCAGCGACAGGGTTTCCACGGGTTTACCGCCGGTGCCGCCGCTGACACTGACGTTGGACAGCACGACGTTGGTCAGGGTGTAGACAATGAAGGGCATGATCTGGCCGCTGCCTTCGGCGGCGTTGCGGCCGATGGTGACGACGGCTTGCGGGATGGGCTTGCCGGCGCAGCAATATTCGTTGAGCGACGGGGTGGAGCTGTCGATGAATTTGGTCAGGGTGAATTCGCCGATGTGGGGCCGGCCGGAGGTGCGCTCCGAGTTGCTGACGTCGTTGGTGACCTGCATGGCCACGTTATGGCTGTAGGACATGACCTCGATCTTGTCCGTGAAACCCTCCAGCAGGCTGTCGCCCTTGATGTCGCCGCCGAGGTCGAGAATGATTGCATCCATTGTGTGGAACTCCTGAAGAAGACGAATGAGGCAGTGCCCGATACCGATGAATTAACCCGTGGCCAAGGCGCTTGCTGTGGCTAGATAGCTTTTGTAGCTGGAGCGCTTTTGTGGCAATGGAGCTTTTGTGGCGAGGGAGCTTGCTCCCGCTGGACTGCGCAGCAGTCCCAAAAAACAGGGCCGCTTCGCGCCCCAGCGGGAGCAAGCTCCCTCGCCACAAAAAGCTCTCTAGCTACACAGCCACACAGTCACACAGCCACGCCGTGGTCAGGCAGCGACCGGTGGCGGCAACGTCGCCACCAGGCGGATCGAGGCCGTCAGTTCCTCCAATTGGAAGTGCGGCCGCAGGAACACCGTGGCCTTGTAGGCGCCAGGCTTGCCGGCCACCTCCGTGACGTCCACCCGGGCTTCGCGCAACGGATACTGCGCCTTGATCTCTTGCGGCGCGTTGTCGTTGATCAGCACGTAGTCAGCGATCCAGTTGTTGAGGTAGGTCTGCACGTTGTCGCGGGTCATGAAGCTGCCGACCTTGTCGCGCATGATCACCTTCAGGTAATGGGCGAAACGCGAAGCCGCGAGCACATACGGCAACATCGCCGAGATCCGCGCGTTGGCGTTGGCCTCGTTGGTGTTGTAGACCTTGGCCTTGTTGGTGGTCTGGCCGCCAAAGAACACCGCCACGTCGCTGTTTTTCTTGTGGCACAGGGAGATGAATCCCAGGTCGTTGAGTTCTTTTTCACGGCGGTCGGTGATCGCCACTTCGGTCGGGCATTTGAGCGACAGGTCGCCGGAACTGGTGCGGAAGGTATGGGCCGGCAAGCCTTCGACTGCGCCCCCGCCTTCGGCCCCGCGAATCGCCGCGCACCAGCCATATTTGGCGAAGGCTTCGGTGATGCGTTGCGCCAGCGTCCAGGCGGCGTTGCCCCACAAGTACTTGCTGTGGTCGGTGCCGTTGACGTCTTCGACGTAGTTGATGCCTTCCACCGGCAAGGTGTCCGGGCCGTAGGGCAGGCGCAGCAGGAAGTGCGGCAGCACCAGGGACACGTAGCGCGAGTCTTCGCTTTCGCGGAAGGCGCGCCACTTGATCAGTTCCTGGCTCTCGAAGATCTTCGACAGGTCCCGGGGGATCGCCAGTTCGGTGAAGCTGGTCATGTCGAACAACCGCGGACTGGCGGCGGCAATGAACGGGGCGTGCGCGGCGGCCGCGACGTTCGAGAGTTTTTCCAGCAGGCCGATGTCCTGCGGATGCCGGCCAAAGGTGTAGTCACCCACCAGCAGGCTGAACGGGTGCCCGCCGAAGGTGCCGTATTCTTCTTCGTAGATTTTCTTGAACAGCGCGCTCTGGTCGAATTCGACGGCTTTTTCCAGGTCGTTCTGCAGTTCTTTCTGGGTGACGTTGAGCAGGCGCAATTTCAGTCGGGTGCTGGTTTCGGTGTTCTGCACCAGCAGGTGCAGGCCGCGCCAGGAGGCTTCGAGCTTCTGCAGTTCGGGATGGTGCAGCACTTCGTTGAGCTGGGCGCTGATCAACTGGTCGATCTGGCTGATGCGGTCGTTGATCATCGCCACCGTGTCCTTGTCGATGGCCATGCCTTCGTCGAGGACCTGGGTCGCGAATTCGGCCAGCATGTCGCGGGCGTAGTCTTGCTGGCTGTCGTCGTGGGCCATGCGGCCTTCGGCGATGATCTTGTCCAGCAGGGACAGGGTCTGGGTCGTGCTCTCGCTGGTTTGAGCGCTGGATGAAGCAGGCATGGCTTTATCTCCCTTGAATGAGGCGCGCGATCAGGCCTGTGGCTCGGCCGGGGCAGGGTCATCGTTGGCGGCGACGGTCGGCAGCTCTGGCGTCGTGTCCTGTGGGCGGGCCGATTTGATCTCCTGCAGGCCTTCGGTGTTGGCGATCACGTCACGCAGCAATTTGTCCAGGTCGTCGTTGCCGTCGAGCTTGGTCAGCAAGTCCCGCAGGCGTTGGCGCGCTTCGAACAAACGGCGCAACGGCGTGACCTGCTCCACGACCTTCACCGGGTCGAAGTCGTCGATGTGGCGGAAGTTGAGCTCGATGTTGAGCTTGCTGTCGTCGCCGCTGAGGGTGTTGTTCACCTGCAGCGTGGCGCGGGGGGAGATGGAGGCGAGCACCTCGTTGAAATTGTCCCGATCGATTTCCGTGAAGCGCCGCTCGTTGAGCTTGGGCAGCGGGTCCAACGGCTTGCCCGAGAGGTCGGCCAGAATGCCGACGACCAGTGGCAATTCTTTTTTCTCGATGGCGTTGCCGATTTCCACGTCGTAGGTGATCTGGACGCGGGGAGGGCGGACTCTGTCGAGCTTGTGCTGGGTACTTTCTGCCATGGCGGCCGACTCCGATGCATGTGTGGGAGCAATGCATCGGGAGTCCCGCTCATCGCATTCCCTTGCTGATCCGCAGGTTGCAAATGGGCGGCAGAAAACCTGTCATTCCCTTGACGAACCTGGTCCATTCAACCGTGTGGGTCGAACTATCCAAGACGCTAGAACAGGTCTATAAAAAAGCAAGCAAAAACAATTTTTGACCGCTGAGAAAAGGAAGATTCATTTTGCGTGAGTTTTTTTATGGATTTTTTTTGAGCCTGGCACTCACCGGTTGCTCGCTCTTCGCCCCCAGTGTCGACCTCGACAGCTTGACCCTGGACGTCGCTTCCGGCGCCAACGACGACACGCCGATCGCGGTGGATTTCATCGCGGTGAACGACCCGGACCTGCTCAAGCAGCTGTCGGGCATCACCGCCAGCCAATGGTTCGCCGAGCGCGAACAGTTCCAGCGCGACTATCGTCAACTCATGTCGGTGTGGGGGCTGGAGCTGGTTCCGGGGCAATTCATCGACCGTCAACCCTTCCCGTTGGAGGGCCGGCGCGCCGCTGGACTTTTGGTCTTCGCCAGCTATAACACTCCCGGAGCCCACCGGCTTCGGCTGGACGATCAGCGCAAGGCCTGGCTGAAGTTCGACAGTCGCGAGATGACCCTGGTCAACGATGGCCAGCGCGATGACAGCCAGCCTTGAGTGAACCGCGGGCCGCCTTGCGCGGCGACATTGGAATGTCGAAGGGAGTCGTATGAGTCTGTTACCTGACGCGGTGTGCTGGCATGAGGGCATGCAATTGCTGCCCCAGCATTTTCAATTGCAAGGGTTGCGCGCCGAGGCCTTGGCTGCGCATTTCGCCGGGGCTTGCAACCCTTGGTTCTGGGGCGTCAGCCAGTTGGAAGTCGACCCGTCGGCCCTCAGCGCCGGCCAGGTTCGACTGCTGCAATTGCAAGGCACCCTGCCGGACGGTTTGCCGGTCAATCTGCAGGCGGGCGTCGGGCCGACCTTGGAGCTGGACATCAGCGAGGCCATCGATAAGACCGACGACGCCACCGTGACCGTTTACCTGGCTGTCAGCCCGTTGTGGCGCGCCGGCCAACTGCTGCCGCTCAAGGGGCGCATGCAATCGGTGGTCGGCGAAGCGCTGCCAGACCTCACGAGCGGCGAGTTTCCCGAGTCAATCACCGTCTGGCGACCGAACCCGAGGCTGTGCACGCAACTGAGCAAGGCCGATTCGATCTGCCTGCCGCTGCTGCGCATTCGCAAGGAGGGCGGCGGTTTCTGGCGCGTGCCGTACATGCCGCCGACGCCGGTCCTGTTGCCGGAGTCGGTCCTCGGTCGGCGGGTCGCCGGGGTGTGCGCCAGGGCTCGGGAAAAATGCATGTTCCTCGCCGGTCGCTTGCGCCAGGCCCAGGCGGCAGGCAACCAGGACGATGCCATGGAAATCCGCCGGCAATTGACCGCCTTGTGGGCGCGCTTGCCGGAGGTCGAAGGGGCGTTGACCACCCGGGTGGCGACGCCCCAGGCACTCTACGGCCTGTTGCTGGGGCTGGCCGGGAGCTGGTCGGCCCTCGATCCGCTGGCAGGCGTCCCGGCCTTCGCACCGCTGGACTTTCTCGAGTTGCAGCGTGGTTACGAGCCGCTGCTCGACTGGCTGGAAACCACTCTGGAGCTGGTCCGCGCCGGCTATCGCAGCCTGGCCTTCGAGCGCAACGAGCAGGTCTTCTCGATCCAATTGCCGGACGACCAACCGGATCAACGCCTGGTGATCGGCCTGCGCATGCCCAACGGCGCCAGCGAGCAAGCGGCGGCCGACTGGTTGCGCGGGGCGATCATCGCGTCGGCACGGCACGTCCCGCTGCTGAGCCGGCAACGCATGAGCGGTTTGCCCCACCAGGCCATGAGCCGCAACGAACAGGTGGCCTACAGCGTCGGCGACGACACCCGTCTGTTCGTGGTGGCCGCCAGCGGGCAATGGTTCGACGGGCAATTGCCGCTGCACATTGTGGCGCCGGCATCGGCCCAGGCCAGCAGCCCGTGGCAGGTGGTGTTGTTCGTGGCGCAAGCCGGTGAAAGTGCCTGATCGCAGAAGGGGAGTCGTATGCCAGACGGAAGTGGCGGGGCGGTTCGGAGTCTGCATGAGGCGCCGCTGAGCAGCGCTTTTCGCCAGGCCTGGCTGAAGTGGTCCCAGGAATGGCAGGACTTGCCCAAGGACAGCGACCCTGCGGTGTTGGTCAATCGGGTGGTGGAGTTTTCCGGGCGCAGCGCCCAGCGCCTGTGGCGGGTAGCCTTCGCCACCGTCGGCGATGCGGCCACCGAGCAGGTCAAGGCGCTGGTCTATGCCTTCGTGGCGTTGGTGGACGAAACCCTGCTGTTCAGCCCCTGGCCTGGGCAATTGGCTTGGCAGCAGCACCCCCTCGAATCGCGCATGTACGCCAGTCGCCAGGCCGGCGAGCGCTTGCCGGCGGCGATCAAGAAATTGCTGGATGAGCAGATGCCCGGCACCCGGGACCTGGCGAATGTCTACCTGCAATGCCTGATCCTCGGTTTCCAGGGGCGATTGCGTGGCGAACCTGGCCAGCTCCAGCAGGCCAAATGGCGCGGGGCGCTGTTCACCTTCGCCTGGCAGCACGAGGCCGATTATGTCGATGTCAGCCAGCGCCTGGCGCTGTCTTCGGCGGTGCCACCGGTGCGGATGCCGGTGCAGCAGTCGTTGCCGGACGGCTTGCGGCTGGGGTTGGCGATCCTGGCGATGGTGTTGTTGCTCACCGGTCTGGGGCAGGTGTTCTGGCGTGACATTCGCCTGGAACTCGAACCCGTGCTGCAACTGGGCGAGTCGGTGGTCCAGGAGCAGGACTCATGAGCCTGTTCAATCTCGTTGCCCTGGTGTTGCTCGCTGTTGTCGTGGTGCTGTTGATTGCGGCCCTGGTCTGGTGGCTGCGGACCCAGGGCGGGGCGGCGATCCGCAGTTTCTATGGGGCGGTGCGCCACATGGAGCAGGAGCAGGGCACTCGCGACCGCTATCAGATGCCCTGGCTGATGATGCTCGGCAACGAAACCGACGGTGCCCAGTTGTGCGCCCAGTGGCGCTTGCAACCGACCGAGAAGGCGGCCTGGTTCGGGCGTTGGTTTTGCGATGCCGACGGCGCGGTCTTGGTGGTGCCCCAGGCACTGTTTCTGCCCGATGAGGGCATGAACCGGCAACGGGGCAATTGGTGGCGCCTGCTCGGGCTGATGTTGCGCTTGCGCAGCAAGCGGCCATTGGATGCGGTGATCTGGACCGTGCCGTTCAGCACCCTCGATGACATCGAACACACCACCGAGCTGAGCCTCAAGGTCCGGCGCTGTTTCATAGATCTGTTGCAACGCTTCGGCCTCAGCCTGCCAGTGTATGTCGTGATCACCGGGATGGAAGAACTGCCTGGGTTCCAGGAACTGGTCAGCGCGCTGCCCGCCGAGGCGCGCGAGTCGATGCTGGGCTGGTCGTCGCCGTATTTGCCGGACGCGGCGTGGCAGTCGCAGTGGAGTGACCAGGCCCTGGACCAGGTCAACGCCGCGCTGTCGCAGTCGATCATCGAGATCGGTGCGCTGTCGGGGCAACTGAGTACCGATCTTTATGGCTTGCCGGAGCGTTTCGAAGGCTTGCGGCGGGCTTTGCAGATCCTGCTGGAGCCGGTGTTCCAGGGCAATGCCCAAGGCGAGGCGCCGCGTTTTCGTGGGGTATATTTCACCGCCAGCCAGGCACCTTCCCTCAGCAGCGACGGGTTCACCGCCTCTGACAACGCCCAGCGGCAAACCGTGTTTGCCCGGCAGTTGTGGTCGCGGCGATTGGTGGCCGAACGGGGCCTGGCCCAGCCGGTGCCACGGATGTTGCGCTTGCGCCAACGCGGGCATCGCTTGGTCGCGGTGGTGGCAATGGTGGTAGGGCTGGTATGGCTGGGGAGCATGGTCTGGGTCTGGCACGATTCAGTGGAGGAAGCCGAGGGACTGTCGCGGTTGATCCTCAGCGCCCATAAGAACCACCTCGTGGTTGACCCTGACGAGCCGCAACTGGAGCCGACCCGGCACAACGTGCAGAACTATTGGAACGTGTTGGAAAAAGCCCCGCGCTGGCGCTTCGTCTCGGTGGTCTTTCCGACTTCTTGGTTCTCTTCCGTGGACACGCAACTGGAGAATGGCTTGCGCCTGACCGCCCGGCATCATTGGATATTGCCGCTGCGGGACCTGCTCAACTCAGACCTGGAACAACTCAAGTCCATCCGTAACACCGAGCGGCGGGGCAACGTCGAGAGCGAAGACCCGGCGCAATGGCAGAGCTACGTGAAAGCCAAGGCGCTGGTGGACCTGGCGGTACGCCTGGAACAGCACAACCAACTGTTCAGCCAGGTGGTAAACGATCCCAAGGCGCCCCTGGACGAACTGGTGCAACTGAGCAACACAGCCTTGTCCCTGGGCCTCAACACCGGGACCTTGAGCCGCGCACATTTCTACAACCGGGTGCTGTTCGACGCCCAGAACAGCGACTTGAAAGGGCTGGATCTGAACGCTGCTCGCCCAGTGATCTCCGATAATTTCACCGGCCTGATGCAGCGCTGGCTGGACCATTACTTCCTGGCGGACAACTTCGTGCGCCAGGCCGGTTACCTCAAGCTGCACCTGCAACGGCTGGAGGCCGGCAGCGGCAACTCCTTGAGTGAGCTTGAAGACCTGATGGCGCTGATCGACGATTTACAGACGTTGGTCAGCTTGACCAATTCCGCCTGGGGTCGAGGCAAGGGCCAGGACCTGGTGCCCGGTTACAGCCAGATGCTCGACAAGGTCAGCCACAGTGCTTTGCTGGGGCCGGATATCGAGCAGGACCTGGAGAGCCAGGCGGCGAAGTTGCAGCAGAGTTTTCGTGATCAGTGGATTGTCCAGACCGGTTCCCGGGACAACCTGTTGGTGCAACAGGGCAGCGGCCTGCTGGTCTTGCAAGACCATGTCACGGCGCTGGACGGTGCGGTGCAGGCACTGTTCAAGCGCGATTTCGTAGCGTTGGCGATGCAGAAGGATCCGTCGGACAGCAACCCCGATGCGATGGGCCAGGGCGATGGCAGCGATGACTTCAGCGTCGCCCTGAATTACTTCGCCAGCTACAAGAGTTATGCCAGTGAGGAACTGCCGCGCATTCCGCCGGATTACCGTGACGCGCTGATGCAGGCCGCCGAAGGTGCCGCGGCGCGGGCCATGTGGTTGAGCCTGGATGAAAGCGATGCGTCATTGCCCGGCATGGGCTTCAATGTGCAGACGGCCCAGGCCGTGGCACTGCAAAAAGCCTTTATGGATGTGCACCGCGGCGACCTGGCGATCCGCTTCCAGCGTCTGCTCAATCGCCGGGCCTTGGCGCAGATCAAGAGTGGCCTGGACGAAATCGATGCCCAACCGCTGTTCAGCCAGCGGGCCGATATCCAACGCTGGGACGGTTCGAAGAACTTCGGCTTGCAGCTCTACGGTGCCAGCGATCCACAAGACTTGAAGCTGAGCCTGAGCCAGCAATTCGGCGTGATGCTGCAGGCCGCCGAGCAGCGAATGCCTGCCCTGGAATGGCTGATCGTCCAGCAGGACAACCTGTCGGCCCTGGAGCATGACCAGGTGGCGCGCTTCATGGCCCTCAACGATGAATTGCTCAAGTACAAGAACCAGAACCCGGCCAGCTCGGCGGCCCAGCTGGAGCAATTGGTGAGCCGCGACTTTATCGCCATGGACACCGCGTCCTGCGCGCAGATCTTGCAGACCGCCAGCCTGCCCAGCGGGCGCGGTGACCTGGCCCAGCGCACGATTGCCTTGCAGCAGGGCGCCCTGCAGCGCTGCCTGTACTTGCAACAGGACCAGGCGGCGACCGCCTGGAATGACCTGGCCAACTATTTCAATCAATACCTGGCCGGGCGCTTTCCGTTTGCCCAGGATGTGCGGGCCAGCGATGCCGACCCGGCGCGGGTCCAACACTTGCTGGCGTTGATCGACACACGCCTGCCCCTGGCCCAGGCCGGGTTGGCGTTGAGTCAGGCGCCGGAGCGGCTCGCGGCCGAGGATTTCCTCAACCGTTTGAAACAAGCCGGGACCTGGCTCGGACCGCTGTTCGTACGGGACAAGAGCGGCATTCTTGGCGTGGAGATGGACGTGCGCTGGCGGACCGATCGGGATGAGGAACGCGGCGCCGACCAGGTGATCGCCTGGGGCCTGAACGCCGGCAACCAGCAGATCCGCTACCCCGGCGGTGATCAGCAGAACCTGCGGTGGATGGTGGGTCAGCCCGTGAGCCTGACCTTGCGCTGGGCCCGTAACGGTTACCAGCGTCCGGCCAACGACCCCTTGCAACCGAACCTGGTGGTGCGCGACCTGGAGGCGGGCTGGGAATACCAAGGGCCTTGGTCATTGCTGCGGTTGATGCGCTCCCAGGCGTCAGCCCAGCGCCAACCGAACGTCGACTACACCGATTTCCCCCTGGCCCTGCAATTGCCAGTCACCGCCCAGACCCAGGCGCGCACGGCGGAGCGGACACTGATGTTCGTGCGCCTGTCGTTGATGAGCCAGGGCTCCAAGCTGCCGTTGTCGATCCCGCCGCTGCCGACGCGGGCCCCCCGTTCACCCTTCATGGCGACCTCATCGAGCCCCGCCATCGCCACCCGTGAGGAGGGCCTGTGAACCTGCCGATATCGCCTTTGCCGGAACTGGTCACTCAGTTGCTTGAGCCGATCAGCGCAGAATCGCCCTGTGGCCAGGACCTGCGCTACGAACCGGAATACGATCAATTGCGCGAATTGCGTCGGGAGGACGACACCAGCCTGCCCACCGGCGTGTGGCAGTCTTCGATCAAGCGTGCCCTGTGGCCGGACCTGGAACGGCTCGCGAGCACGCTGCTGCTGGAGCGCAGCAAGGACCTGATGATCAGCGCCTGGCTGGGGGAGGCCTGGCTGCACATGGCCGGGCTGGAGGGATTGCCGGGCAGCCTGGCGCTGGTGGCGGGGCTGTGCGAGCGCTATCCGGAGCAATTGCACCCCCAAGCCGACGAAGGCGACCAGTCGTGGCGGGTGATTCCGCTGGAGTGGCTGGCCCGTCGCTACAGCGAAGTGCTGCTGACGCGGGTGCCATTGCTCGATGGCCGGGACTCGGCGTTCGCCAGTTTCTGCCTGGACGACTGGCAACGCTTGCAGCGCCAGCAGGTGTTGGTCAACGACAGCAAGAACGCCAAGGCCTCGGCGGAAGCGGCGCGCAACGATCACAAGAAACTCAGCGAACTGATTCGCGGCACACCCTTGTCGTTCTGGTTGCATCGCCAGGGCAGCCTGATGTTGAGCCTGCAGCACCTGCAACGGCTCGAAGCCTGGAGCGACGCCTACCTGGGCAGCCTGGCGCCGGGTTACAAATCCTTGCAGGACGTGATGCAGGCGTTGCTGTCACTGGTAGAGGAGTTCATCGCGATGCACCCACAGCAACCCACCGTCGTGCCGGTGCAAACGGCCCCGGCGGCTACCTCACCGACATCCCAGCCACAGGCGGCAGTGGCCCAGGTCTTCCAGGAGCCGGCCAATCGTGAAGAGGCCTACCGACAGTTGCTGGTGATCGCCGGTTACCTGGCCCGCACCGAGCCCCACAGCCCGGTGCCCTACCTGATCCGGCGCGGGGTGGAGTGGGGCAACAAGCCGCTGAGCGAGCTGCTGGGTGAACTGATCAGTGCCGATGCCGAGTCCCGGCGGTTGTGGACCCTGCTAGGGGTGCTTTAAGGCTGCGGGTCGGGTAGCGGCACCGGCGTCAACACCGGTTTGCCGGAAAAGAATGCGTTCAGGTTCTGGCCCACCAGTTCCACCGTGTCCCGTGTCGCTTCCGGCGACAGGCCGGCCACATGGGGGGTCAGCACGACGTTGGGCAGGTGTTTCAGCGCGTCTGGCACTTCGGGCTCGTGGTCGAACACGTCCAGGGCGGCTCCGGCGATCCGTCGATGTTCCAGGGCGTGGATCAGGTCGGTGGTGGCGACCACGCTGGCGCGAGCGATGTTCACCAGGAAACCATGGGGGCCGAGGGCATCAAGGGCCTGTTTGTTGATCAATTGCCGGGTGTCCAGGCCGCCGGGCGTGGCGACGATCAGAAAGTCCGAGACCCGGGCCAGTTCCGTGGGCGTGGCGCAGAAGGCGTACGGCACGTCGTTGCGCATCCGCCGATTGTGGTAGCTGACGCTCATGTCGAAGCCGAGGGCGGCCCGCTTGGCAATCGCCATGCCCACCGCGCCCAGGCCCAGCACACCCAGGCGCTTACCGGCCAGGGAGGGGCGCATGACCTTGGCCCACTCGCCCCGGCGCACACTCGCGTCGGCCCGGGGAATGTCACGCACCAGCGCCAGCAGCAGCGCCATGGCATGGTCGGCCACCGACGACGCGTTGACCCCGGCACCGTTGGTCACCACGATGCCCCGGTTGCGTGCGGCCTGCAGGTCTACCTGCTCGTAGCCGGCGCCGATCACGCAGATGATCTGCAGGTTGGGCAGGGCGGCGATTTCTTCCGCCGTCAAACCCAGGGGGCCGCGGGTCAGCACTGCGCTGAAGCGTTCACCGTGTTCGAAGATCGCGGTCTTGCGTTCGGCCGGCGTGGGCGCCAATTCCAAGTGGTAACCCTGCCGCTCGAGAATCGGCAGGTATTCATTGACGGTTTCAACCAGTACCAGAACGGTTGCGGTCATGCTGGGCTCCTGTGGGCGCTTTGTCGAACATCAGGTATTCAACCTGATTGTAGGAGTCGAGGGCAGGGGGAGCTTGGGCTTTTTGGATTCATTTTTTGGATCCTCTTGTCTGTGGGAGCAAAGCTTGCTCGCGAGGCGGCCTGACAGCCGGCCTGGCTCTGGCGGCTGTACTTCAATCCAACTGTGGGAGCGAGCTTGCTCGCGATAGCGATGGCACATCCAGCATGAATGTCGGCTGATCCTCCGCTATCGCGAGCAAGCTCGCTCCCACAGGGAAGACAGGGAAATACGGGGACCATTTTTATGACAGCCATCTGATCCGCATAACCGCTCCTCAGCTAAGTCTTTGCTTCTGCTCGCTAATCCCGGACAATCGCGCCCCTGTTTCGGCCAGGGCGCTGCCTGTCGGGGTTTTCCGACTCGTCCCGGCCGGGTGCATGTGACCGGAAAGCGGAGATCCGACCGGATGAATGATCAGGCCAATAGCGTCGAAGAGCGCTTTGAAACGACAGTCCCAGCCACCCTCAGCCAATGGAGTCGCCACGACACCACCTGGATGCTGGGTCTGTTTGGCACCGCCATCGGTGCAGGCACTCTGTTCTTACCGATCAACGCGGGCCTGGGCGGTTTTTGGCCGTTGCTGATCCTGGCGTTGCTGGCGTTCCCCATGACGTTTTATGCCCACCGGGGCCTGACCCGTTTCGTGTTGTCCGGTCGTGATGGCGCGGACATCACTGAGGTGGTTGAGGAGCATTTCGGTCTCAAGGCCGGCGCACTGATCACGCTTTTGTATTTCTTTGCCATTTTCCCGATCCTGCTGATCTACAGTGTGGCGCTGACCAACACGGTGGGCAGTTTCCTGGAGCATCAGTTGCACATCCAGCCGCCCCCTCGGGTCGTGCTGTCCCTGGTGCTGATCCTGGGCCTGCTGGCGGTGGTCCGCTGCGGCGAGCAGGCGATCGTCAAGGCCATGAGCCTGATGGTCTATCCGTTCATCGTGGCGCTGCTGTTCCTGGCGGTGTTCCTGATTCCCCACTGGAGCGGCGGCATCCTGACCACGGCGTCGACGCCGCCTGCACCTTCGGCGTTGTTGCATACCTTGTGGCTGGCAATCCCGGTGATGGTGTTCTCGTTCAACCATTCGCCGATCATCTCGGCGTTTGCGGTGGACCAGAAACGTCGCTATGGCGATAACGCCGAGGAACGCAGTTCGCAGATCCTGTCGCGCGCCCATGTGCTGATGGTGGTGATGGTGTTGTTCTTCGTGTTCAGCTGCGTGCTGACCCTGACCCCGGCGCAACTGGCCGAGGCCAAGGCGCAGAACCTGTCGATCCTGTCGTACCTGGCCAACCACTTCAGCAACCCGACCATCGCCTTTGCCGCGCCGCTGATTGCGTTTGTTGCCATCTCCAAATCATTCCTGGGGCACTACATCGGCGCCAGCGAAGGCCTCAAGGGCTTGATCGTCAAGAGCGGCCGCCGCCCGGCCCCCAAGACCCTGGACCGCCTCACCGCAGCGTTCATGCTGGTGATGTGCTGGATCGTCGCCACCCTCAACCCGAGCATCCTGGGCATGATCGAAACCCTGGGCGGCCCGGTCATCGCGGCCATCCTGTTCCTGATGCCGATGTATGCCATCCGCAAAGTCCCGGCCATGGCCCGCTATCGCGGTCAGGCTTCCAATGTCTTTGTGGTGTTGGTGGGGTTGGTGGCGATTACAGCGTTGGTCTATTCCTTCTGGGCATAGGCCTTTCCTGTGGGAGCGAGCCTGCTCGCGAAGGCGGTGTCACTGTCGATGAAGGTGTTGAATGGGCCGGCCTCTTCGCGAGCAAGCTCGCTCCCACAGGTTTTGCGGTGTATATGAATTTTGTGTTCGCTGAAAATCCAATGTGGGAGCGAGCTTGCTCGCGATAGCGGTGGCTCGCCGGGCATCGAAATAAACAAGCCATAAAAAAACGCCGCCCCTCGCAAGAAGGGCGGCGTTTTTAGTCGGGCGTTTTAAGCGTTAGGCTTGAACGACCGGGATGTTGGCGTTTGCAGCCGCTTCACGGAACTCGGCGATCTGATCGAAGCTCAGGTAGCGGTACACGTCCGCTGCCATGCTGTCGATCTTGCCGGCATACTCCATGTACTCCTCGACGGTCGGCAGGCGACCCAGGATCGACGCAACGGACGCCAGTTCGGCCGAAGCCAGGTAGACGTTCGCGCCGTCACCCAGACGGTTCGGGAAGTTACGGGTCGACGTCGACACCACGGTGGAGTTCGGCTCGACGCGTGCCTGGTTACCCATGCACAGCGAGCAGCCTGGCATTTCCATCCGTGCACCGGCCTTGCCGTAGATGCCGTAGTAGCCTTCTTCGGTGAGCTGGTGAGCGTCCATCTTGGTCGGTGGCGACAGCCACAGACGGGTTGGCAGCTGGCCCTTGACCTGCTCCAGCAGCTTACCGGCAGCGCGGAAGTGACCGATGTTGGTCATGCACGAACCGATGAACACTTCGTCGATCTTCTCGCCAGCAACGCTGGACAGCAGACGGGCGTCGTCCGGATCGTTCGGCGCGCAGAGCACTGGCTCGCTGATGTCGGCCAGGTCGATTTCGATGACTTCGGCGTATTCGGCGTCGGCATCGGCTTCCATCAGTTGCGGGTTGGCGATCCAGGCTTCCATCGCTTGGGCGCGACGTTCCAGGGTACGTGCATCACCGTAGCCTTCGCCGATCATCCAGCGCAGCAGGGTGATGTTCGATTGCAGGTACTCGGTGATCGACTCTTTCGACAGCTTGATGGTGCAACCGGCAGCCGAACGTTCGGCCGATGCGTCGGACAGTTCGAAAGCCTGTTCCAGGGTCAAGCCTTCCAGGCCTTCGATTTCCAGGATGCGGCCGGAGAAGGCGTTTTTCTTGCCTTTCTTCTCGACGGTCAGCAGGCCGTTTTGGATGGCGAAGTACGGAATGGCATGAACCAAGTCACGCAGGGTGATGCCAGGTTTCATTTTGCCTTTGAAGCGCACCAGGATCGATTCCGGCATGTCCAGCGGCATGACGCCGGTGGCAGCGGCGAACGCGACCAGGCCGGAACCGGCCGGGAACGAGATGCCCATCGGGAAACGGGTGTGGGAGTCACCGCCGGTACCCACGGTGTCTGGCAGCAGCATGCGGTTCAGCCACGAGTGGATGATGCCGTCGCCCGGACGCAGGGAAACGCCGCCGCGAGTCATGATGAAGTCAGGCAGGGTGTGGTGGGTGGTCACGTCGATCGGCTTCGGATAGGCCGCGGTGTGGCAGAAGGACTGCATCACCAGGTCAGCCGAGAAGCCCAGGCACGCCAGGTCTTTCAGTTCGTCACGGGTCATTGGACCGGTGGTGTCCTGGGAACCCACGGTGGTCATTTTCGGTTCGCAGTAGGTACCAGGGCGTACGCCTTGGCCTTCTGCCAGGCCGCAGGCCTTGCCAACCATCTTCTGCGCCAGGGTGAAACCCTTGGTGCTTTCAGCCGGTGCTTCAGGCTTCTTGAACAGGTCGAACGCTGGCAGGCCCAGTTCGGCGCGAGCCTTCTCGGTCAGGCCACGGCCAATGATCAGCGGGATACGGCCGCCAGCGCGGACTTCATCCAACAGCACCGGGGTCTTCATTTCGAAGGTGGTGATGACTTCGTCGGTACCGTGCTTGCAGACCTTGCCGGCATGGGGGTACAGGTCGATCACGTCGCCCATGTTCATGTTCGACACGTCGAACTCGATGGGCAGTGCGCCGGCATCTTCCATGGTGTTGTAGAAGATCGGAGCGATCTTGCTGCCGAAGCAGAAACCGCCAGCGCGCTTGTTCGGCACGTAAGGAATGTCGTCGCCGAAGAACCACAGCACCGAGTTGGTGGCCGATTTACGCGAGGAGCCGGTACCGACCACGTCACCGACGTAGGCGATCGGGAAGCCCTGGCCGCGCATTTCTTCGATCTGCTTCATCGGGCCGGTCTTGCCTTGCTCGTCCGGAACGATGCCGTCACGGGCCATTTTCAGCATGGCCAGGGCGTGCAGCGGGATGTCCGGGCGGGACCAGGCGTCCGGGGCAGGGGACAGGTCGTCGGTGTTGGTTTCGCCGGTGACCTTGAACACGCGCAGGCTGATCTTGTCGGCCAGCACCGGGCGCTTCTTGAACCACTCGCCGTCAGCCCAGGATTGCAGCACGGCCTTGGCGTGGACGTTACCGTTCTTGGCTTTTTCAGCCACGTCGTGGAAGGCATCGAACATCAGCAGGGTGTGCTTGAGTTCTTCGGCGGCGACTGGCGCCAGCTCGGCGTCGTCCAGCAGCTCCACCAGGGTCACGATGTTGTAGCCGCCCTGCATGGTGCCGAGCAGTTCAACGGCACGCTTCTTGTCCAGCAGAGGGGATTGGGCCTGGCCCTTGGCCAGGGCGGACAGGAAACCGGCCTTGACGTAGGCGGCTTCGTCGACTCCAGGCGGAACGCGATTGGTGATCAGGTCAACGAGGAAAGCTTCTTCGCCAGCCGGAGGATTTTTCAGCAGCTCGATCAGGCCTGCGGTTTGTTCGGCGTTAAGCGGCTGGGGAACGATACCCAGGGCTGCACGCTCTTCGATATGTTTGCGGTAGGCTTCAAGCACAGTTATTACCCTCATCAGTGGTCCCAAATGGGTGTCCGGGACGCTCATCCAGAAACTCACGGCACTCATGCGCGTCAGGGGGCTTTTTGGGCCTCCACGCCAGAGTTGCCGGAGTTCCTCACAGAAGCTGCTTTCAAAGTTTTACGCCTGCAGAACGGGAGCTGATGAGGGTTGGCGTTGGGCTTTCCCCGCTGGAAAGACCCTTCGCCAACACCGCTCTGAAGGAACGACTGTGCTCGTGACGCTTTGAAAACAGCTTCTAACGGACATTGGCGCCTTAAAAGGCTGGCTGATTCTACGGGAAAAAAAAATTAAAGGTAAGTTGGGCCGGGAAGTTTGAGGGGTGATCAATCTTAGACAAAGGGCTAACATGCCGGCCTGTCCTGTTTTTGCGTGTGCGTTTCCTTATGCCCAACCAGCTCATCAAGACCCCTTGCGTCGGCCTTTGCTCCACTGTCTACGGTGACCTGGTGTGCCGTGGCTGCAAGCGGTTCCACCATGAAGTGATCCACTGGAACGGCTACAACGAGGAGGAAAAACGCGCGGTGTGGATGCGGCTCGAACAGCTGTTGGTGCAGGTGATGGTGGCCAAGTTGGAGGTTTTCGACCCCGCATTGCTGCGCCAGCAACTGGAGTCACGCAAGATCCGCTTCGTGCCGCACCAGTCGGAATACTGCTGGGCCTATCAGTTGATCGCCCGGGGCGCGCGGGTGATCAATAACCTGGAAGCCTACGGCATGGTGTTGATGCCGGAATTTCGCGATTGGGAACTGCCGGACCTGCGCGATGCCATTGATCGGGAGTTTTTCCTTCTGTCCGAAGCCCACTACCAGCGTTACATCGCGCCGGGGTTCCTGAAGGATGCGATTGGCGGCTGACCACCAGCCATTTGTGCAAAGGAGCTTTTGTGCCAGGGCGCTTTTGTGGCGAGGGAGCTTGCTCCCGCTGGGCTGCGAAGCGGCCCTCGCTCTTGACCTGAAAAATTTCCTGGTCCTGACAAATCCAGGCGTCTGCTGCGCAGCCGAGCGGGAGCAAGCTCCCTCGCCACAAAAGCAGGCTGGATCAGCCACAGCGTTCATCTCATTCCTTGACCGCCAACTCCACCAGATGATCCTCCACCTCCTGGGGCTTGAGCACCAGCACATCGCTTTCCAGCGTGTCGAGCACAGCCTCGGCGGTGTTGCCGATCAGCACCCCGGACAGCCCCGAGCGGGCCACGGTGCCGATGACCGTCACCGCCGCCTGCAGCTTGCGCGCCATGTACGGAATCAAGACATCCGCCGGGCCTTCTTCGATGTGCAGGTGCTGGTCGTCGATGTCGAACTCGGCCTGGAACGCCCGGCATTGCTCGCGGTAGCGGGCCTCGATGGTTTCCTTGAGCTGGAACGTCGGGTCGGCGGACGAGAGCATCGGCGAGGGGTGGGCGCTGATCACATGCAGGTGCGCCTTGGCGAGGAGGGCGATGTCGTAGCCATGGTCGATGATGGTGGAATGCAGGTGGCGATGCTCGCCGTCGGCATTGCCCACATCGACGGCGGCGAGGATCACCTTGTCTTTCCAGGAGCCGGCAGTTTTCACCAGCAGCACCGGAGTTGGGCAATGGCGTAGCAGTTTCCAGTCCGCCGGGGTCAGCAGGGCCTTTTTCAATGGGCTGTCGGGGAAATGCTGTTTGATCACCAACCCGCAACCTTCAGCCTGTTGCACGTCGATGATGGTTTCGTAGAGGCTTTCGTTCCAGGCCTGCTCGGTGGTGACGCTGTAGCCGTCGGCCAGCAAAGCGCTCTTGAGCACGCCGAGCAGGCCGGCATGGTCATGTTTCCTGTCGCACACCAGCAGGTGCAGATGGGCCTGGGTCACCCCGGCGATCAGTTTGGCGCGCTTGAGCGCCAGGCTTTCCGCATGTTCGGGCTCGATGACCACCAGGATGCTGCGAATGGCTTGCATGATCGGCGTTCTCCAATGAAAAGGCTGGCGTTGCTCAACTATAGTTCTTGTGGGGCAGTCTAGTGGGTGTGGGGGTGGCATCGACTTGATGCATATCAACGGCAGTGGCTGGTGGTCTGGGGGCAGGCCGGTATAATCGGCGCCCTTCGCTCGACTACCTTTGCCCGTGAGCCCCATGAATCTTCCCGAAATCCACGAATTCCTTGGTTGCCGCACCCCCGATGCCTGGGTCCAGGCCGCGCTGGCCGACCAGGAAACGTTGCTGATCGACCACAAGAACTGCGAATTCAAGGCGGCCAGCACCGCCCTGAGCCTGATCGCCAAGTACCATTCCCACGTCGACCTGATCAACCTGATGTCCCGCCTGGCCCGGGAAGAGCTGGTGCACCACGAGCAAGTCATGCGCCTGATGAAAAAGCGCAAGATCGGCTTGCGCCAGCTCTCCGCCGGCCGTTATGCCTCGGGGCTGCGCAAGGTGGTACGCAGCCACGAGCCGGTCAAACTGGTAGACACCCTCGTCGTCGGCGCCTTCATCGAAGCCCGCAGTTGCGAGCGTTTCGAGGCCCTGGTGCCGCACCTGGACGAGGAGTTGGGCAAGTTCTACTTCGGTTTGCTGAAAAGCGAAGCGCGGCATTTCCAGGGGTACCTGAAACTGGCTTACCAGTATGGCGATGCCAAGGACATTGCCCAGGTGATCGACAAGGTCCGTGAGGCCGAGCGGGAACTGATCGAATCTCCGGATGTGGAATTTCGTTTCCACAGTGGTGTGCCTGCGGCATAGGGCCGTTTGTCCTGACGCCATCGCGAGCAAGCTCGCTCCCACAGTGGATTTTGGAAACCCACACGCCCCCTGTGGGAGCGAGCTTGCTCCGGGCGGCGTTCCGACGATGAGGCTTTCTGCAGCGCTGCCTCTCAACCGGTCAAACCCAGGCGTTCATGCCACTGGGCAATCGACTCTTCGGGATAGACCTCGAACTGCTGGTCGCCCTTATGCGCCTCGACCTCCACCCATGGTGCCCTGGACCCGAGCATCAAGTGGGTATGCTCCGGCGGTACCGGCAGCGGCGTGTCGATGGCTGAAGCGAACGGGTGCACCAGCTCCGGCCATTCGGGGCTGAACAGCCACAGCCCCGATCCACACAGGGAACAGAAATGCCGCTCGGCACTGCTGCGGTGGGCGCGCTTATCGCCGTCGTCCTTTAGCCGCGCATGGTAGATCGAGATGTGCTTGCGACCACGCACCTTCAAGCTTTGGGCATCGCCCCCCAGGTTGATCGCATAACCGCCGCCGCCCTGGGTCTTGCGGCAGATCGAGCAGTAGCAACGTTGATAAGGGTAGGGGTGGGTACAGGCCAGGCTGAACGACACGGCGCCGCAGTGGCAGGATCCTTCTAGCTGCATGGGAACCTCCAGTTGGGTTGGGATGTTCATGACAGCCTAGACGGTTGGCCCTGGATTGTTGGCTGCCAGGCGGACGCCATCGCGAGCAAGCTCGCTCCCACATTTAATCTCAGAGAACACAGATAACGCGTACCCAGCAGATCCCCTGTGGGAGCGAGCTTGCTCGCGATGGCGTCGGTACAGCCACCATCACTTGGGCACCCGCCACAAATACCACGCCGCCACCGTCCGATAAGGACTCCAGGCCAGGCCGATCTCGATCATCTGCTTGCGGCTGGGCTGTTGCGCCAATCCCTTGAGCCGTCGATACCCCTCGCGCACGCCAAAGTCATCGGCCGGCAGGATGTCGGGCCGCTCCAGGCTGTAGATCAGCAGCATTTCCACGGTCCAGCGCCCGACGCCGCGCAGGCTGACCAGGCGCTCGATCAACGCTTCGTCCTCCATTGCCCGCGCCGTGGCGTAGTCCGGCACCACCCCGTCCAGGGTCGCTTGGGCGATGCCCTGGAGGGTTGCGATCTTGCTGGCGGAAAACCCACAACTGCGCAGTTGCGCAACGTCTGTCGCCAGGATCTGCGTGGGGGAGGGGAAGGTCTGCGCCGGGAACAACGCCAGCAGTCGACCCAGGATTGCATCGCCTGCCTTGGCGTGCAGTTGCTGGTAGGCAATCGCCCGGACCAAGGCTTCATAGGGATCCCGGGCCGGCTTGGGTTGCAGCAGGCAAGGACCGATCGTCTCGACGTGCCGTCGCCAGTCTTCGTCGAGATTGGCCAGGAAGGCGCTGGCGTCGTGGTAGGGCACGGGCATCAGGTATTCATTCTCCGGGGCGCTCAAAACGCCAGGGGCAGCGAAACCTGCACCGCGGCTTTTTCCAGCCGCAACAGAAACGCCTTGCGCGGCTGGCCGCCACCATAGCCGGTCAACGAGCCATCCGCACCGATCACCCGGTGGCAGGGAATGACGATGGCCAGGCGATTCTGCCCGTTGGCCAAGCCCACGGCGCGGCTGGCACCCGGGCTGCCCAGGGCCGTGGCGATGCCGCCGTAGCTGCGGGTTTCGCCGTAGGGAATTTTTTGCAGTTCAGCCCAGACTCGTATGGCGAATGCACTGCCGGGCATGTGCAGCGGGACGGTGAACGTCGTGAGTTTGCCGGCGAAATACTCGGCCAGTTCGGTTTCGATCTGTTGCAGGTGAGTGTTGTGCCCTGGCGCGACCGTGTAGCCGTAGCGCTGCTGCAGTTCTTCCAGTTCCTTGGTCAGGGCCGGACGGTCGAGGAACTCCAGCAGCACCAGGCCCCGTCGTTCGGCCATGGCCAGCATCGGCCCCAATGGCGTGGTCAGGCGGGCGAACAACAAGGGTTCGCTGAGGGCCGCGCGGCCCGGCGTGATGTGGAAGGATTTGACGAAGGCGTCGCGAAACCCGCTCAACGATTCATAGCCGGAATCGAACGCGGCATTGTCGATGGAAGTGCCGTCCTTGATACCGCCCAAGGCAATGCCCAGGCGACGGGTGCGCAGGTAGGCGTGAAAGGTCATGCCGAAATGTTGTTTGAACCAGCGGCGCAATTTCAGCGGTTCGACGCCTTGCTCCAGCAGCACGGCGTCGGTCCAGCGCAGGTCGGGTTCGGCGTCCACCGCCTTGAGCAGGGCTTGGATCCAGTCCGGGGCAATTGCAGCAGCGTCCAGCGGCTTGCAGCGCAGGCAGGCGCGGTAACCGGCCGACATGGCTTCGTCGGCGTGGGCGAAGAATTCCACGTTTTCCGGTTTCGGCTTGCGCGCGGTGCAACTGGGGCGACAGAAGATGCCGGTGGTCTTGACCGCAGTGAAGAACACCCCCTCGTAGGCGGTGTCTCGTTCGAGCATGGCGCGGACCATCTCGGCATGGGGCGGGAGCAGCGAGTCGTGTAGGTTCATGAGGCAGAGCATAGAACCGTGACCGGAACGACTCCACCGAAAAATCGACAGTGAATTTTCCGGTTGTTTGTCGGGTGGTCGCGAACAAAAATTGAACCTTCGAGTCTTAAAGGTTCACCCGCTGTTTTTGTCTTTCGGAGACATCATGTCCAAACATAAGAAATCCCTGATTGCCGTTGCTGTCTGTGCCTTGGCGTTCGGTGCCTCGGCCTTGTTGCCGGCCGACCTGTCGCCGATCGGTTCGAGCTACGCCGCGGGCAATGGCGGTGGCGGTGGCGGCGGCAATGGCGGTGGTGGCGGTCACGGCGGAGGAAACGGTGGTGGTAATGGCGGCGGCCACGGTGCTGGCATTGGCGGTGGCCAGGGCCATGACAAGTCGGGCGACGCCCGCGGCCTTGGCAAAGGATTGGCCAGCGACCACACCGGCACTCGTACCCGCACCCGGGACCATGGCGTGAGCGGCAAGCACACCGGTGCCACCCGCACCGACCGTACCAGCAAGGCGTCGTTGACGTCGACCATCGCCAAGGACCGTGATACGCGCGGCCTGACCAAGGCGTCGGCGATTTCCACTGCCACGCCAGGCACCCACAACACCAAGGGCCTGACCAACGCGACCAGCTCTTCGATCAAGAACGATCGCTGATCGCCCGAACAAGCCGCGATGCCTGCAAGGTGTCGCGGCTTTTTTTCGTCTGTCAGTTACGCATGCCCATCGCGTTCAATATTTCCAGAACACCGGCGTGAACAACACCAGCACCGTCAGGATCTCCAATCGCCCCAGCAGCATGCCGATGGTCAACAGCCATTTTGCTGTATCGGGCAGGGTCGAGAAGTTGCCGGCCGGCCCAATGATGTTGCCCAAGCCTGGGCCCACGTTGCACACCGCGGTCGCAGCGCCGGTCAGGGCGGTTGTCCAATCCAGGCCGATCAGCGCCAGGCCCAGGGCAATGGCGCCAATCGTGATGGTGAAGAAAAACGAAAAGGTCAGCAGCGAGCGGACGATTTCTTCGTCGATGGGATGGTTGTTGTATTTTTTCCGGATCACCGCCCGGGGGTGGATCAATTGCTTCAGGCTGCCCATCAGCAGTGCTCCGGCGACTTGGAAACGGAAGATTTTCAACCCGCCGGCCGTGGACCCCGAACAGCCGCCCACGAACGTCAAGTAGAAGAACAGCAACAGGGCGAAACTGCCCCACAGCGTGTAGTCACCCAACGCCACGCCTGTGGTCGTGACGACAGAGGTGACATTGACGGCCACGATGCGAACCGCGTCCCACCAACCATGATCACTGTTCAGGCTCAGCCAGGTACCGACCACGAGCCAGGTAACGACCAAAAATCCAATGAAGCCCCGAACCTGCTGATCCTTGAGCAACGCACGCCGGTTCCCCCGTAGCGTCGCGACATACAGCGTAAAGGGCAGCGATCCCGCCATCATGACGATCACCGATACCCAATGAATGGCCGGTTGCGTCCAGTGCGCCAGGGAAGCGTCGGAGGTGGAGAAGCCGCCGGTGGAAATCAAGGACATCGCATGGTTGATCGCCTCGAAGGGGGTCATGCCGGCCAGCCACAGCGCCAAGGTCGCGAAGGCGGTCAGCGCGACATAGATCCAAAGAATGTAATTGGCCGCGACGTGAGAGCGCGGCGTGACCTTTTCCGACCAGTCCGATGATTCGGTCTGGAACAACCGCATGCCGCCGACCCGCAGCAGCGGCAGGATCGCCACGGCCATGCCGATAAAGCCGATGCCGCCGAGCCAATGCAGCATCGAACGCCAGATCAACAGGCCGGGGGATGCCGTATCCAGCCCGGTGAGGATGGTCGAGCCGGTGGTCGTGATGCCCGACATCGTCTCGAAAAATGCATCGGTGTAACTGATGTGCTGGATGAATACCATCGGCAGGGCGGCGAAGGCGCAGACCACCACCCAACTGGCGGTGGTCAACAGGTACATTTCCCTGGGGCGCATGTGGACATGTTCCGGTCGTCCACGGGCGACCAGGGCGATACCACACACGAAGGTAATCAGGCTCGACCAAAGAAACGCCGACAAGTCATCGTTGCGCTCGTAAAACATCAGCGTGAACAGCGGAATCGCCATGCTGATCGCCAGGGTAATCAGGAAAATCCCGAGGATGAAACCGATGAGACGCAGAACCGCAATCGACATGAGAAACGCCTGATCCATTGAGCCGCACAGTATCGATTTGGTTAATCGGCTAGCGCGTAAAGTTTGCGTAAAAAAATAGACGGTGACGCTCGATGACAAGGCAGTTTTCTTCAATACCCCCGAAGCGGGCCCCTTTACCTTTGGGACTCGTTCCTGAACTGAAGAAGATATGTGATGAGCTTGATATTTTCCATGGCGACCTTTGCGCTGGTGGCTTCCATTACCCCGGGCCCGGTCAATATCGTCGCCCTCAGCTCCGGGGCCCGGTACGGGTTTCGGGCCACGTTGCGGCACGTGGCCGGCGCTACCCTCGGTTTTGTCCTGCTGCTGGTCTTGATGGGGTTGGGGTTGCATGAAGTGTTGCAGCGTTGGCCGGGGCTTACGCGCGTGGTGCAACTGGCGGGTGTGGCCTTCCTGCTGTTCATGGCCTGGAAACTGGCGATGGACAATGGCGAGCTGGGAGGGCGGGACGAGGGGCGTGCGCCGTCGATGCTCTACGGCGCGCTGATGCAATGGCTCAATCCCAAGGCCTGGCTGGCCTGTGTGGCGGGAATGGGCGCATTCGTCGCCGATGGCGAGGTGCGGCTGGTGTGGCAGTTTGCGGCGATCTACCTGGTGATCTGCTACGTCTCGGTGGGCTGCTGGGCCTATGCGGGGAGCTTCCTGCGCTCGTGGCTGGGGAATCCGGCGACCATGCGCCTGTTCAACCGGGCGATGGCGGCCTTGTTGGTGATGAGTGCGGTGTATCTGTTGTTGCCGTGAACTGAAGTGGCGGTAACCCGGGGCATGTCAGAGGGCGTGCAGTTGTGGCTGCGGTCCGCTCTTTCGAGGCAGGGATGCTGTTGTGGCGAGGGAGCTTGCTCCCGCTCGACTGCGCAGCAGTCGCCCAGAATCGAGGGCTACTGCGTAGCCCAGCGGGAGCAATCTCTGGCCACAGGGGGACTCACCCCATTTCCGGGCTGCGGTATCAGCCGCGATATTGCCCGGGCGTGGCTGCCAGGTGTTGCTTGAAGGCGCGCTGGAAGTGCGCCTGGTCGGCAAACCCACTGTCCAGCGCAACGTCGGCGATCAGCTTGCCTTCGCGCAATTGGCGCCGGGCAAACTGGATCCGGCGGTTGACCAGGAAGGCATGGGGTGTCATCCCGTAATGGCGCTTGAAGGCTCGGCTCAGGTAGGACGGCGACAACTGCGCGGCGGTGCAGATGTCTTCGAGCTTCAAGGCTTCGCTGCAATGGTCATGGATAAATTGCGCCGCACGCATCAGCCCTGGATGACTGCCCCGGTCCGGACGGCCGGCCGGGTTGAGGCGTTGTTGCAGGTCCATGAAAAAAGCCTCGGCGGCGGCGTGCTTGCCGGCCGTGTCGAGTTGCTCGTCCACCAATTGCCCATACAACCGTCCCAACGCGGCAAACAGCTCTGCGTCGCGGCTGTGGGTGGTGGCGAACCCTTGGAAATCGAGGTTTTCGTCAAAGCCGATACGGCGCTGCAGATCCCTGAGCCACTGGGTGTCGACGTACAACATCACGTAGGACCAGGGCTGATCGTCGATCGGGTTGCAGGCATGGACGTCGCCGGGGTTCATCAGCACCACTGTGCCGCTTTCCACCTGGAAACTCGAGCGTTCGTGGATATAGGTACTGCGCCCGGCGGTGATCGCGCCGATGGAGAAGTGATCATGGGAGTGACGCGAATAGCAGACCTTGCGCCCATCGTCGATGGCCCGGGCTTCGATGAAGGGCAGGGCCGCGTCGCGCCAGAAGCGTGGGGCGGCGTCAGGGTTGGCGTGCTTCATCGGTCAGCATCCTCGTCGTGAACCTGTGTGGCAGTGTATTAGCCCTGGCCGGCAAATGCCCGTTGGATTTGGCTGTTCTGTTCATCGGCGGTACTTCCTGGACTAGACTCCAGAAAGTCCCGCCAATGGAGTTTCCGATGCTTGCGCCAGGTAAACCGGACAACGAAGCCGTTCGCCTCAAGAATCTGCACTCGCTCAAACTGCTCGATACCGCACCCGAAGAGCGCTTTGATCGCCTGACCCGCCTTGCCCGGCGCCTGTTTGACGTGCCCATCGCCCTGGTGTCGCTGGTGGACGCCAACCGGCAGTGGTTCAAGTCCAGCGCTGGCCTGGAGGCCAGCGAAACCTCGCGGGAAGTTTCGTTTTGCGGGCATGCGATTTTGCAGGATCAGATCCTGGAGATCTGCGATGCGGAACAGGACGAGCGCTTCCACGACAACCCACTGGTCACGGACACGCCTGGCATTCGCTTCTACGCAGGGCATCCGCTGGGGTTGGAGGATGGCAGCAAGCTGGGCACGTTGTGCCTGCTCGACACCAAGCCGCGCCGGCTCAATGACGAAGAACGCGAACTGCTGCGTGACCTGGCGCGCATGGCCGAGCAGGAAATGGTCGCGGTGCAGATGGCGAGCATGGACGAGCTGACGCTGTTGTCCAATCGCCGCGGCTTCAGGACGCTGGCCCAGCATGCGTTGAGTGTGTGTGATCGCTTGTCGCGACCGGCGACGCTGCTGTTCTTCGACCTCAACGACTTCAAGCCGATCAATGATCGCTATGGGCATGCCGAGGGTGACAGCGCGCTGAAAACCTTCGCCGACGTGCTGCGCATCGCCTTTCGCGAAAGTGATGTGATCGGTCGTCTGGGCGGAGACGAGTTCGTGGCGTTGCTCACCGGCTCCTCCCATGTCGAGACAGCGACGATCATGGCACGGCTCCAGGAAATCCTTCATGAGCGCAATGCGATGTTGCAGCGCGGCTATGACATTCGGTTCAGCGTCGGCCAGATCGAGTACGACGCCCAGCGCCATCGGTCGATCGATAACCTGCTGGCTGACGCGGATGCGGCGATGTATGCGCAGAAGCAGGCGCTGCGCAGCTAGCACAGGCTAATCCCTGTGGGAGCGGGCTTGCTCGCGAAGGCGTCGGTACATTCAATATCAATGCAAGCTGACCCACCGCTTTCGCGAGCAAGCCCGCTCCCACAGGTAACGCTGTTTACTTAAGGTCGTCGACAATCCGTGGCGAGGGAGCTTGCTCCCGCTGGGGCGCGAAGCGGCCCCAAAACCTGCCGAATGCGGAGCGTCAGACACACCGCACCCGCCGGTTCACGACTGCTTCGCAGCCGAGCGGGAGCAAGCTCCCTCGCCACGGGGCCATATCACCGACATACCGCCATCGCGAGCAAGCTCGTTCCCACAGGGAATGGCGGTGCAATCAGGCAATCGAATAAAAAACGCCGCTTGCCCTTTCCAGGACGAGCGGCGTTTTTCAAGCGTGGTGCGCGTGAAGATTACTCTTCGATATTACCCATGGCGGTGGTGTTGAAGCCGCCGTCCACGTACATGATTTCGCCGCTGATGCCCGACGCTAGGTCCGAGCACAGGAAGGCGCCGGCGTTGCCGACTTCTTCGATGGTGACGTTGCGACGCAGCGGGGTTTGCGCTTCGTTGGCGGCCAGCATCTTGCGGAAGTTCTTGATGCCGGAAGCGGCGAGGGTGCGGATCGGGCCTGCCGATACGCAGTTGACGCGAGTGCCGTCCGGACCCAGGGAACCGGCCAGGTAGCGCACGCCAGCTTCCAGGGAAGCCTTGGCCATGCCCATGACGTTGTAGTTCGGCATGGTGCGCTCGGCGCCCAGGTACGACAGGGTCAGCAGGCTGCCGTTGCGGCCTTTCATCATTTCGCGACCGGCCTTGGCCAGGGCCACGAAGCTGTAGGCGCTGATGTCGTGGGCAATGCGGAAACCTTCACGGGTGGTGGCTTCGGTGAAGTCGCCGTCCAGTTGGTCGCCCGGGGCGAAGCCCACGGAGTGCACGATGCAGTCCAGGCCGTCCCACTTCTTGCTCAGCTCTTGGAAGACCTTGGCGATTTCTTCATCGCTGGCCACGTCGCACGGGAAGCACAGCTCAGGGCTCGAGCCCCAGCCTTGTGCGAACTCTTCGACACGACCCTTGAGTTTGTCGTTCTGATAAGTGAAGGCAAGCTCAGCGCCCTCGCGATGCATGGCGGCGGCGATGCCGGATGCGATGGACAGCTTGCTGGCGACACCGACGATCAGTACGCGCTTACCGGCGAGAAAACCCATGTGTTGCTCCTCTTTTCAGGTTATTCGGCAGTTGTTGGGGCCAGGAAGGCGGCCTCCAGCAACTGCTGTGTATAGGGGTGCTGCGGCGCGGCGAATATGCTGCGGGCATCACCTTGTTCGACCACTTGGCCATGCTTGACCACCATCAGCTGGTGGCTCAGCGCTTTGACGACAGCCAGGTCATGGCTGATAAACAGGTACGTCAGGTTGTACTTGGTTTGCAACGACCGCAACAGCTCCACCACTTGGCGTTGCACGGTACGGTCCAGCGCCGACGTTGGTTCATCCAGCAGAATCAACGCCGGCTTGAGCACCAGGGCCCGGGCAATGGCGATACGCTGCCGTTGCCCTCCGGAAAATTCATGGGGGTAGCGGTTCCGGGTTTCCGGGTCCAGGCCTACCTCCTTCAATGCCGCGATTATCGCTTGTTCCTGTTCGGCTTCGGTGCCGATCTTGTGGATCCGCAGGCCTTCGCCGACGATCTGGCTGACGCACATCCGTGGGCTCAGGCTACCGAAGGGGTCCTGAAACACCACTTGCATCTCCCGGCGCAGCGGTCGGACTTGCTGCTGCGTCAGGCTGTCCAACGACTTGCCTTCGAAGCGGATCCCACCCTGGCTGCCGATCAACCGCAGGATTGCCAGCCCCAGGGTGGACTTGCCGGAGCCGCTTTCGCCGACGATGCCCAGGGTCTGGCCCTGGGGCAGGCTGAAGCGGATGCCGTCCACGGCCTTGATGTAGTCCACCGTGCGTTTGAACAGGCCTTTCTTGATCGGGAACCAGACTTTCAGGTCCTCTACCTGCAACAGCGGCGGGCCGACGACATTGTTCGCCGGGGTGCCGCTGGGTTCAGCGCCCAGCAGTTCCCGAGTGTACGGATGCTGCGGCGCGCGGAACAACTCTTCGCACGATGCCTGTTCGACGATGCAACCGCGCTGCATGACACATACGCGATGCGCAATTCTTCGCACCAGGTTCAAATCGTGGCTGATCAACAGCAGCGACATGCCCAAGCGCGCCTGCAATTCCTTGAGCAATTGGAGGATTTTCAGCTGGACGGTGACGTCCAGGGCGGTGGTCGGCTCGTCGGCGATCAGCAGTTCCGGCTCGTTGGCCAGGGCCATGGCGATCATCACCCGCTGGCGCTGGCCGCCGGACAACTCGTGGGGCAGGGCCTTGAGGCGCTTGTGGGGCTCGGGAATGCCGACCAGCTCCAGCAACTCAAGGGTCCGGCGGGTCGCGACCTTGCCGCTCAGGCCCTTGTGGATGCCGAGCACTTCATTGATCTGTTTTTCGATGGAGTGCAGCGGGTTGAGGGAGGTCATCGGCTCCTGGAAGATCATCGCGATCCGGTTGCCGCGGATATGGCGAATGGTTTTTTCCTTCAGCCCCAGTAAATCCTGGCCGGCGTACTGGATGGTCCCGGTGGGGTGATGGGCCAGGGGGTAGGGCAGCAAGCGCAGGATCGAGTGGGCGGTGACCGACTTGCCCGAGCCGCTTTCACCCACCAGGGCCAGGGTTTCGCCGCGCTGGATATCGAAACTCACGCCCTCGACCACGCGCTGGCGGCGTTCGCCGACAACGAACTCCACCGCCAGGTCGCGCACTTCGATCAGGTTGTCCTGGTTCATATCACTTCCTCGGATCGAAGGCATCGCGAGCGGACTCGCCGATGAACACCAACAGGCTCAGCATCAGGGCCAGCACGGCGAACGCGCTGATGCCCAGCCATGGCGCCTGGAGGTTGGACTTGCCCTGGGCCACCAACTCGCCCAGGGACGGCGCGCCCGGCGGCAGGCCAAAGCCGAGGAAATCCAGGGCGGTGAGGGTGCCGATGGCGCCGGTGAGGATGAACGGCATGAAGGTCATGGTCGAGACCATGGCGTTGGGCAGGATGTGGCGGAACATGATCGCGCCGTTCTGCATGCCCAGTGCTCGCGCGGCGCGCACGTATTCCAGGTTGCGCCCGCGCAGGAACTCGGCGCGGACCACGTCCACCAGGCTCATCCAGGAAAACAGCAGCATGATCCCCAGGAGCCACCAGAAATTGGGCTGCACGAAGCTGGCCAGGATGATCAACAGGTACAACACCGGCAGTCCGGACCAGATTTCCAGGAAGCGCTGGCCGGCCAGGTCCACCCAGCCGCCATAGAAACCCTGCAGGGCGCCGGCGATCACGCCGATGATCGAGCTGAGCAGCGTCAGCGTCAGGGCGAACAGCACCGAAATGCGGAAGCCGTAGATGATCCGGGCGAGGACATCGCGGCCCTGGTCGTCGGTACCCAGCCAGTTCATGGCAGAAGGGGGGGCCGGGGCCGGGACCTTCAGGTCGTAGTTGATGCTCTGGTAGCTGAAGGGGATCGGCGCCCACAGCACCCAGGCGTCCTTGGCGGCCAGCAGTTCGCGGATGTAGGGGCTCTTGTAGTTGGCTTCCAGGGGGAACTCGCCGCCGAACGTGGTTTCCGGGTAGCGCTTGAGGGCCGGGAAGTACCAGCCGTCGTCGTAATGCACCACCAACGGCTTGTCGTTGGCGATCAGCTCGGCGCCCAGGCTCAGCCCGAACAGGACCAGGAACAGCCACAGCGACCACCAGCCACGCTTGTTGGCCTTGAACAGTTCGAAGCGACGGCGATTGAGAGGGGACAGGTTCATCTCAATGCTCCCGGCTTTCGAAGTCGATGCGCGGATCGACAAAGGTGTAGGTCAGGTCGCCGATCAGTTTCACCACCAGTCCCAGCAAGGTGAAGATGAACAGGGTGCCGAACACCACCGGGTAGTCGCGGTTGATGGCCGCTTCGAAACTCATCAGGCCGAGGCCGTCGAGGGAGAAGATCACTTCCACCAGCAGCGAGCCGGTGAAAAAGATCCCGATGAATGCCGAGGGGAAACCGGCGATCACCAGCAGCATGGCGTTGCGGAAGACATGGCCGTAGAGCACTCGATGGCGGGTCAGGCCCTTGGCCTTGGCGGTGACCACGTATTGCTTGTTGATTTCGTCGAGGAAGCTGTTCTTGGTCAGCAGGGTCATGGTAGCGAAGTTGCCGATCACCAGGGCGGTCACGGGCAAGGCCAGGTGCCAGAAGTAATCGAGGATCTTGCCGCCCATGCTCAATTCGTCGAAGTTGTTGGAAGTCAGTCCGCGCAACGGGAACCAGTCGAAATAACTGCCGCCGGCAAACACCACGATCAGCAGGATGGCGAACAGGAACGACGGGATCGCGTAGCCGACGATGATTGCCGAGCTGGTCCACACGTCGAAATGGCTGCCATGGCGCGTGGCCTTGGCGATCCCCAGCGGGATCGACACCAGGTACATGATCAGCGTGCTCCACAGGCCGAGGGAGATGGACACCGGCATCTTTTCCTTGATCAGGTCGATGACCTTGGCGTCGCGGAAAAAACTGTCACCGAAGTCCAGGCGGGCGTAATTCTTGATCATGATCCACAGGCGTTCGGGCGCCGACTTGTCGAAGCCGTACATGCGTTCGATTTCCTTGACCAACGCCGGGTCCAGGCCCTGGGCGCCGCGGTAGGAAGAACCGGCCACCGATACTTCGGCACCGCCGCCGGCGATGCGGCTGGTGGCGCCCTCGAAGCCCTCGAGCTTGGCGATCATCTGCTCCACCGGCCCGCCGGGCGCGGCTTGGATGATGACGAAGTTGATCAACAGAATGCCGAACAGGGTGGGAATGATCAGCAGCAGTCGCCGAAAAATATAAGCCAGCATCTTGTTACTCCACGCTCGCAGGGGCGGCGACTTGCTGCTCGATGACCTGCTTTTCTACTTCATCGGCCGGTTTGACCTCCGGCTTGACCCACCAGGTGGTGGTGCCGATGTCGTAGGTCGGCGTGACTTTCGGGTGGCCGATGTGGTTCCAATAGGCCACGCGCCAGGTCTTGATGTGCCAGTTGGGGATTACGTAGTAGCCCCATTGCAGGACGCGGTCCAATGCCCGGGCATGGGCCACCAGGCTCTTGCGCGAATCGGCGTTGATCAATTGCTCCACCAACTGGTCCACAGCCGAGTCCTTCAAGCCCATGGTGTTGCGGCTGCCGGGCTTGTCGGCGGCGGCGGACATCCAGAACTCGCGCTGTTCATTGCCTGGCGAGCTGGATTGCGGGAAGCTGCCCACCACCAGGTCGAAGTCCCGCGAGCGTACACGGTTGATGTACTGGGATACATCCACGCGGCGAATCACCAGTTCGATGCCCAGGTCACTCAGGTTGCGCTTGAATGGCAACAAGACTCGCTCGAACTCGGTCTGGGCCAGCAGAAACTCCAGCACCACGGGCTTGCCTTGGGCATCGACCATCTTGTCGTCGACGATGCGCCATCCGGCCTCCTGCAGCAGGTGATAGGCCTTGCGTTGCTGGTCGCGGATCATGCCGCTGCCGTCACACATCGAAGGCTGGAAGGCTTCGGTGAAGACCTGCTCGGGAATCTTGCCACGCAAGGGTTCGAGGATTTTCAATTCGTCTTCGCCAGGCAGCCCGGTTGCCGCCATCTCCGAATTCTCGAAATAGCTGCGGGTGCGGGCGTAGGCGCCATGGAACAGCTGTTTGTTGGTCCACTCGAAGTCCAGCAGCAGGCTTAGGGCCTTGCGTACCCGCACGTCTTGGAAAACCGGGCGACGCAGGTTGTAGATAAAGCCCTGCATGCCGGTAGGGTTGCCGTTGGGGATCTGTTCCTTGACCAACCGACCTTCGGTCACCGCCGGAATGTTGTAGGCGTTGGCCCAGTTCTTGGCGGCCATTTCCAGCCAGAAATCGAACTGCCCGGCTTTCAACGCTTCCACGGCCACGGTGTTGTCGCGGTAATAGTCGGTGGTCAGCACGTCGAAATTGTAGAAGCCACGGTTGACCGGCAGGTCCTTGCCCCAATAATCCTTCACGCGCTCATAGCGGATCGAGCGTCCGGCCTTCACTTCGGCGACCTTGTAGGGACCGCTGCCCAGAGGGATCTCAAGGTTGCCCTTGCTGAAATCTCGACTGGCCCACCAATGCTTGGGCAGGACGGGTAACTGGCCGAGGATCAATGGCAGCTCGCGATTATTGGTGTGCTTGAACTTGAAGAGGACCTTGAGCGGATCTTCGGCGATGACTTCGGCGACGTCGTTGTAATAGCCGCGGAACATCGGGGCGCCGTCCTTGGTCAGGGTCTGGAAGCTGAAGACGACGTCTTCTGCGCGTACCGGGTGGCCATCGTTGAAGCGGGCTTCGGGGCGCAAGTAGAAGCGCACCCAGCCATTGTCTGGGGCTTTCTCGATTTTTTCGGCGATCAACCCGTATTCGGTGAACGGTTCGTCCAGGCCCTGCTTGGCCAGGGTGTCGTAGATCAGGCCGATGTCGTCGGCCGGTACGCCTTTGCTGATGAACGGGTTGAGGCTGTCGAAGCTGCCAAACCCGCCTTGGCGGAATATTCCACCCTTGGGCGCATCGGGGTTCACGTAGTCGAAATGCTTGAAATCCGCCGGGTACTTCGGCGGCTCGTTGTACAGCGTCAAGGCGTGCTGCGGCGCGGCGCAGGCCAGCCCGGCGAATAACAGGCAGCTGGCCTGCAGGAGCAGGGCACGTAGAGGCTTCATTGATCTTTCTCCGAAGATTTCAGCCACCAGGCGCTCAGGCCCAGGGTGTAGGGCGGCGTGGTGACGAAGGCGAACCGGTTGCGGTATGCCAGGCGATGATAATTGAGATACCAGTTGGGAATGCAGTAATGCTGCCACAACAGCACGCGATCCAGGGCCTTGCCGGCGGCGACCTGTTCGTCGCGGGTCTGGGCGGCGAGCAGTTTTTCCAACAGGTGGTCGACCACCGGGTTGGCGATCCCGGCGTAGTTCTTGCTGCCTTTGACCCCGACCTGGCTGGAATGGAAGTACTGCCATTGCTCCAGCCCGGGGCTGAGCGTCTGGCCCAAGGTCAGCAGGATCATGTCGAAGTCGAACTGGTCCAGGCGCTGCTTGTACTGGGCTCGGTCCACTGTGCGCAGCCGTGCCTGGATGCCGATGCTGGCGAGGTTCTCGACGTAGGGTTGCAGGATGCGCTCCAGGTTCGGGTTCACCAGCAGGATTTCGAAACTCAGGGGCTGGCTATCGGCGTTCAGCAGGCGTTGGCCGTTGAGGCTCCAACCGGCCTCCTTCAGGAGTCCCAATGCTTTGCGCAAGGTTTCCCGAGGGATGCCGCGCCCGTCGGTCTTGGGCAAGCTGAAGGGTTCGGTGAGCAGTTCAGGTGGCAGTTGTTCGCGGTACGGCTTGAGCAGTAGCCATTCATGGCCCACCGGCAGGCCGGTGGCGGAGAATTCGCTGTTGGGGTAGTAGCTGAGGGTGCGCTTGTAGGCGCCGCTGAACAGGGTGCGGTTGGTCCACTCGAAATCGAACATCAGCCCCAGGGCTTCACGCACCTTGATGTCGGCGAACGTGCCGCGCCGGGTGTTCATGAACAGGCCTTGGGTCTGGGTCGGGATCTGGTGGGGAATCTGTGCCTTGATCACGTCGCCGCGGTTGACCGCCGGGAATTGATAGCCGTTGGCCCAGTTCTTGGCCTGGTGCTCGATGTAGATGTCGAATTCACCGGCCTTGAAGGCTTCGAAGGCGACTTCGCTGTCACGGTAGAACTCCACCTCCATGCGGTCGTAGTTGTACTTGCCGCGATTGACCGGCAGGTCCTTGCCCCAGTAGTTCTTGACCCGTTCGAACACCAGTTGGCGACCGGGTTGCACTTTGGTGATGCGATACGGCCCGCTGCCCAGGGGCGGCTCGAAGGTCGTCGCCTTGAAATCGCGACCTTTCCAGTAATGCTGGGGCAACACCGGCAGCTCACCCAGGCGCAGGATCAGCAGCGGATTGCCCGCGCGCTTGAAGACAAAGCGGATTTTCAGCGGGTTGAGAATGTCGACCCGCAACACTTCCTGCAGGTTGGTGCGGTATTGCGGGTGGCCGTCCTTGAGCAGCGTCCGGTAGGAGAACGCCACGTCATAAGCGGTGATGGGCACGCCATCGTGGAACCGCGCCTCGGGGCGCAGGTTGAACACCACCCAGCTGCGATCTTCGCTGTATTCCACCGACTGGGCGATCAGCCCATAGCTCGACGTTGGTTCGTCACCCGACGGTGCATACTGGCCAGTGCCGACCATCAGCGGTTCGTTCAGCTCATTGATGCCGTATTGCAGGAAATTGGGGGTGGAAACCGGGCTGCTGCCCTTGAATGTGTAGGGATTGAGCGTATCGAAGGTGCCGAATGCCATGACCCGCAAGACTCCGCCCTTGGGCGCTTGCGGGTTGACCCAGTCGAAGTGGGTGAACCTGGCCGGGTACTTGAGCGTGCCGAACTGCGCATAACCATGGCTTTCGCTGATGGTTGCGCTGGCGGGAGAGCTCAAGGCCAGGCTGATCAGGAGCAGGAGGAGGGGACGTATCAAGTCTGAGATCCGATCCAGGCGGCTTGGGCTTTTATGGCCTGTACAGTAACAGCTTGTATCGACAGGAAAAAGGCGGGGTGCCAAAGCGTCTCGGATTACTCGAAACCGGCGCGTGAACGCTTTGTGGCGAGGGAGCTTGCTCCCGCTGGGTTGCGCAGCAACCCCAAAAGCCGTGACCCAATCCATCTGTCACACCGAGGTGCCAGATTCGGGTCTGCTGCGCAGCCCTGCGGGAGCAAGCTCCCTCGCCACAAAAGCTTCTCGGGCATAAACAGCCCCTTCAACCATCGATGGCTTAGTGCGGCGAGTAAACCGTCAGCATCTGCCCAGGCTTGAGCGCCTTGCCCATTCGCGGGTTCCAGCGCTTGAGGTGCTGCATTTCCACGTTGAAGCGCTTGGCGACCACGTACAGGGAATCACCTTGCTTGACCTTGTACTGGGTTTGCTTCTTCTGGTTCTTGCTGTTGGCGGCCACCACGGTGCTGATGCGCTTGCCGGTGGTCTTGCTGGCCCTGGTGTCCTGCATCACCAAGGTCTGGCCGACCTTGAGCTTGTTGCCGCTGAGTTTGTTCCAACGTTGCAGATCCTTGGTCTGGACCTTGTTGGCCTTGGCGATCTGGGCCAGGTTGTCGCCGCGCTTGACGCGGTAGGTGCGCCTGGCACCTTCCACTTCGCTGTCGTCGGCGGATTCGAAAACCGGCTTGAGCGAGCGCTGGCTGATCAACTCTTCCGGGCGCATGGTCGACAGGCTGGCAGTCAGCAACTGGGCCTTGGACGTCGGCACCAGCAAATGCTGGGGACCGTCGATGGTGGTGCGCTGCTTGAAGGCCGGGTTGAGCTGGAACAGCTCGTCTTCGTCGATGTTGGCCACCGCCGCGACCTTGGACAGGTCCATGCGCTGGTTGATCTCGACGACTTGGAAATAAGGTTCGTTGGCGATCGGGTTGAGGTTCACGCCGTAGGCGTCGGGCGAGAGCACCACCTGGGACAGCGCCAGCAACTTCGGCACATAGGCCTGGGTCTCGCTGGGCAGCGGCAAGTTCCAGTAGTCGGTGGGCAAGCCCAGTTTCTCGTTGCGCTCGATGGCGCGGCTGACCGTGCCTTCCCCGGCGTTGTAGGCCGCCAGCGCCAGCAACCAGTCGCCGTTGAACATGTCGTGCAGGCGAGTCAGGTAGTCCAGGGCGGCCGTGGTGGAGGCGGTGATGTCGCGACGTCCGTCGTAGAAGCGGGTCTGGCGCAGGTTGAAGTACCGCCCCGTGGAAGGGATGAACTGCCACAGGCCCACTGCGTGCGCCCGGGAATAGGCCATGGGGTTGTAGGCGCTCTCGATCACCGGCAGCAAGGCCAGCTCCAGGGGCATGTTGCGCTCTTCGAGGCGTTCGACGATGTAATGGATGTACAGGCTGCCGCGCTCACCGGCGTTTTCCATGACGGAAGGGTTGCTGGCGAACCACAGGCGCTGTTGCTCGATACGCGGGTTGACGCCGGCCGTTTCCTGCAATTGGAAGCCCTGGCGCATGCGCTCCCAGACGTCCTGGGGCACTTGGGGGCTGGGTTTCTCGGTGAGCCATACTGGCTTCTGCTTGGCGCGAGCGGCGATATTCGGGGTGTGCGCCGCGTCGGTCTGCGGCAGCTGGCTCGTGCTCTGGCAGCCCGCCAAAGTGGCGGACACAGCCACCGCGATGGCTTGAGCCAAGCGGGTCAATGTGTCTGACTGGACGGACCTGCGTATAGATGACGACATTGGCTGGAAGTAAGTTCCGGGCAAAAATGTCGGCCGATTCTAGGAAGCGCACCCCAACAGGTCAACCTTTCAGAATTTTTGTATCAATCGATAGCTGCCTTAGAACGTATCTTTCCAAGCTCTCAAGGCCGCAAAAACCTCACTCGGCGTCTGGTTTCGCTGGCCGTTCCGTTCGTCCGCTTTTTGTTTAACGGATGTTTCAGCGGTGCGCAGGAATGGATTGGTGAGTTTCTCCAGGGCCAGGGTCGAAGGCAGGGTGATGACGCCTTCGTCGCGTTGTCGGCTGACTTTTTCCAGGCGGGCGGCGATGTCCGGGTTGCCGGGTTCCACGGCAGCGGCGAACCTCAGGTTGCTGAGGGTATATTCATGGGTGCAGTAGACCAGCGTATCTTCGGGCAGGGCGGCGAGGCGACTGAGCGAGTGGTGCATTTGCGCAGGCGTGCCTTCGAAGAGTCGGCCGCAACCGGCGGCGAACAGGGTGTCGCCGCAGAAAAGCAGGCCATGGTGGTAGTAGGCGATGTGCCCCAGCGTATGGCCGGGCACGGCATGGACATCGAAGTCCCAGCCCAGCACGTGGACCTTGTCGTTATCATTCAGCGCATGGTCCCGCGCCGGGATGTTTTCACTGGCCGGGCCGTAGACGGTGGCGTTCGTTGCCTTTTTCAGCGCCTGGACGCCGCCGACGTGATCATGGTGATGGTGGGTGATGAGGATGTCGCTCAGGACCCAACCCGGATGGGCGTCGAGCCAGGCCTGTACCGGCGCGGCATCCCCCGGGTCGACCACGGCGCAGCGCTGGGTGGAGTGATCCTGTAACAACCAGATGTAGTTATCGGTGAACGCGGGCAGGGCACTGATCTGTATCATCGCGGAATTCGCCAAGCGGAAAACAAAGGCGCATCTTAGAACTTCCTGACGCGTTGGAGAATGCAATGACCGATGAAGCGTTCGCTCAGGCTGATCCTGACTGGCTGGCGTTGATCAGCGCCGCCCGTGAATGGCTGTCCGGCCCGGTGGGGCAATTTTTGCTGGATGAAGAACGGCGCATGCTCGAAGACGAGTTGGGCCGGTTCTTCGGCGGCTATCTGGTGCATTACGGGCCGTCGGCGCAAACGCCGCCGTCGGCGCCGCAGGTCCAGCGCAACGTTCGCCTGGGGGCACCGTTGCCCGGGGTGGAAATCGTCTGCGAAGAGCAGGCCTGGCCGCTGAGCGAGCATGCCGCCGACGTGGTGGTCATGCAGCATGGCCTGGATTTCTGCCTGTCACCCCACGGCTTGCTCCGCGAGGCCGCCAGCAGTGTGCGTCCCGGCGGACATCTACTGATCATCGGCATCAACCCCTGGAGCACCTGGGGCTTGCGTCATGTATTTGCCCACGACGCCTTGCGCCAGGCCCGCTGCATCTCGGCGTCGAGGGTCGGCGACTGGCTCAACCTGCTGGGCTTCGCGCTGGAGAAACGCCGCTTCGGGTGCTATCGTCCGCCGCTTGCGTCACCCAAGTGGCAGGCACGCCTGGCCGGCTGGGAGCGCAAGGCTGGCGACTGGCAGCTGTCCGGCGGCGGTTTCTACCTGCTGGTGGCGCGCAAGATCGCGGTCGGGTTGCGCCCGGTACGTCAGGCGCGACGCGAGCCGATGGGCAAGCTGATTCCCTTGCCAATGGCCAAGGTCAATCGTCGCCACATCGAGCCGTAACCTTTTTCTGATGGTTCTTGCCGGCATTGGGCTGCGGGTTTTGTCGGGCCCGATGGGCGGGCCTTTGCATTTTTTCTGGATAGATTGGCATGAGCGATAGCGTAGAACTCTTCACTGATGGCGCCTGCAAGGGCAACCCCGGCCCGGGTGGCTGGGGCGCGTTGCTGGTGTGCAAGGGCGTGGAGAAGGAACTCTGGGGCGGCGAAGCCAATACCACCAACAATCGCATGGAACTGATGGGCGCCATCCGTGGCCTGGAAGAGCTCAAGCGGCCTTGTGATGTGCTGCTGGTGACCGACTCGCAGTACGTGATGAAAGGCATCAACGAGTGGATGGCCAACTGGAAGAAGCGCGGCTGGAAGACGGCGGCGAAGGAACCGGTGAAAAACGCCGACCTGTGGAAGTTGCTGGACGAGCAGGTCAACCGCCACAACGTCACCTGGAAATGGGTGCGTGGCCACATCGGCCACCACGGCAACGAACGGGCCGATCAGTTGGCCAATCGTGGGGTGGATGAGGTGCGGGGCTATAAGCAGGCTTGATAGAGGCGTTATCAGGATCTGGCAGGATGACACCTGTGGCGAGGGAGCTTGCTCCCGCTGGACCGGTCCGACGCCTCGGGCGAAGCAGGCCCCTTTCGGCGGTCGCTGCGCAACCGAGCGGGAGCAAGCTCCCTCGCCACAAAAGCGGTCCCAGGCTAATCCCACCTAATAGCGTGTTAAGATCCGCGCTTTTGCAAGACTGCCCGTTGAGAGCTGAACACTGATGGCCAACAGATCTGTAGTACTGGATACCGAAACCACCGGCATGCCGGTGACCGATGGTCACCGGATTATTGAAATCGGTTGTGTCGAGCTGATCGGCCGGCGCCTGACCGGTCGCCATTTCCACGTTTACCTGCAACCGGACCGTGAAAGTGACGAGGGCGCCATCGGCGTCCACGGCATCACCAACGAATTCCTGGTGGGCAAGCCGCGTTTCGCCGAAGTGGCCGATGAGTTCTTCGAATTCATCCAGGGCGCGCAGTTGATCATCCACAACGCGGCGTTCGACGTCGGGTTCATCAACAACGAATTCGCCCTGATGGGCCAGCACGACCGGGCCGACATTACCCGGCATTGCACCATCCTCGACACCCTGATGATGGCTCGGGAACGCCACCCTGGCCAGCGCAACAGCCTCGATGCCTTGTGCAAGCGCTACGGCGTCGACAACTCCGGCCGTGAACTGCACGGCGCCTTGCTCGACTCCGAGATCCTGGCCGACGTCTACTTGACCATGACCGGCGGCCAGACCAGCCTGTCCCTGGCCGGCAACGCCTCGGACGGCAATGGTACTGGCGAAGGCTCCGGCAACCAGGCCACGGAAATCCGTCGCTTGCCCGCTGATCGCCAGCCCTCGCGGATCATCCGCGCCAGCGAAAACGACCTGGCCGAGCATGCCGCGCGTCTGGAAGCCATCGCCAAGTCCGCAGGTGCTCCGGCATTGTGGACGCAGTTGGCCGAGTCGCAGGCCGCCACGCACTGATGAAACCTCTTCCTGTGGGAGCGAGCTTGCTCGCGATGATGGTCGTTCAGCTTGCATCAATGCTGAATGTGCCGCCGTCATCGCGAGCAAGCTCGCTCCCACAAGGTTATCCATCGTTCATTTCTCGCCACAATCGCCACGACCTTCTACCCTGAGGGAACGGGCAGGCTACGGATCCCGCTTGATGTGTGAAGATTTGAAAGATAAGGGCAATGGATGGCACCACGCCGTTGGTTGCCTCAAGGAATGAGGACCTTCCCCAGTATGCAACCGGTCATGAATCCCAAGCACCCCGGGTTGTCGGTGCGAGTCGTCGATGACGGCTTTGCCGCCTACATCTGGGGCAGTGACTTCAGTTTTGAAGTCAACGACTACGCAACGGCGCAGATCGGTCGTCCTGTCAGCCAATGGCCGGTGACGCCCATTGTTCCCTATCGCAAGTGCTATGGCATCGATCCCGAAGAGTTCAGCAGTTTCCGCAACGCTCCGGACAGCGAGATCTTCATGGCCTACCTCGATGACCAGCCGGTAGGGCACCTGGTGATCAGTACCAATTGGAACGGCTATGCCCACATCGACGAGTTGGCGGTGCACGCCCCGGCCCGTCGCCATGGGGTGGCCAAGGCGTTGCTCGACGTTGCCCAGTTCTGGAGCCGCAAGAAAAAACTGCCTGGCATCATGCTCGAGACCCAGAACAACAATCTGGGCGCCTGCCGGCTCTATGAGCGATGCGGTTACGTGCTCGGTGGCATCGACCACCTGCGCTATCGCGGCATTGACCGGCATACCGCCGAAGTGGCGTTGTTCTGGTACCGGTTGTTCGACGACCCGCTGGGCATGTCGATCAGTGGCTCAGCAACGCCTCGGCTTGTTCCGTAACCCGCTCCAGCAGCGATTGCAGGGCGGGTGAAGAGGGGGCGCCGTTGAGGCTCAGGGCATAGAGGCCAATCGCGACGGCGGGCGATAGCGGGCAGACATCCAGACCGCCGCCCTTGGCACCCGAGGCGGTGAACGGGTCGACGATGGCAAGGCCTTCGCCGGCCTCGACCATGGCGCGCATCATCTGATGGGTCTGGACGCGGATCTGGATCATCGGCGCCGGACGCAGCGCCGCCAACTTGTGCTCGAACGCAGGGCTCAGCGGGTCATGGCCATCCAGGCCTACCAACGGTTGGCCCGCCAGGTCCTGGATCGAAATGTATTTTTGCCGGGGTTGCAGCCAGCCGTGGGGCGCGAGCAATTGCAGTTTGCCCTGGGCGATCATCTGGCAATGGATGTCGGGATGTTCAGGGTCGTGCAGGCTCAGGCCCAGGTCGCTTTCACGCAACAGCAGGCTGTGGACGATGTCACGGGTCGGTTGGCTGAGCAGGGTGCACGGCGCATCCGGATGGCGGCGGCGCAAGGCGGCGATGCTCTGGGGCAACAACTGCTGGGCCAGCGGCGGAGTGCAGATAATGCGCAAGGGCGGTGCCTGATGGTGTTTCAGGCTGCTGGCCAGGCGTTGCACCGGTTCGAGCGTGTCGTACACGCGCGTGATGCCGTCGCGCAGTTCGAGGGTTTCACGGGTGGCTTGCAAGCGCCCGCGCACGCTGGCAAACAGCATGAAGCCCAATTGGGCCTCGGCATCGCGCAGGATCGCCTCGACCTCCGCCACCGGCAGTTGCAGCCATTCGGCCGCCGTGCCGAGGTGGCCGGTCTGCAACAGCGCCTGGATTACTTCGATGTGGCGTAAACGCATGCAGGAAGTCCGTGTTCGGCGGGTGAGCCATAGAGTGGCTGAATCCTAACCCAAGTCCGGGCATGACTTCTGCTCTAACAACCGGTTATAGCGCTATCTGCGCTTCAGGTTCGCTGGTGAAGGTTGTGGCTTCGCGTTTCAGTTCGATGCCAGACTGAACCAGGAGGAATCGGTCCTCGTCGAGTTTGTTGACGCGATCACCGATCGCCAGTTTATAAGTGACGACATCCTTGCCGCTACCGTCCGCAGACGGCTCCGATTCCTGGAACTCATGCACCGAATAGACGCGACCTTCGGCGTCCCGCGCATGAAATTGTCCGACAAGTACTGCTGCCATTGCTTAGAACCTCTGGAAATAGATCACTCGATTTGCGGTTCTGTAGACCTTGCCCAAGCGTGGTAAGTTTTCCTACATGAAAAAAATAGTCGAACCGGCCGGTTTTCGTCGCTCCACTGGTCCAATTGTCACGCCGATCATCTATAACTACAGGCTCCTTTGAGCCGACAGTCGAGAAGCCTCTCATGAGTAACGTGTACACAGTGGCCGTTTTGGTGGGCAGCCTGCGCAAGGCCTCGATCAACCGCAAGATAGCGCTGGCACTGGCTGACTTGGCGCCCGCCAACCTCAAGCTGACTATCATCGAGATCGGTGAATTGCCACTTTATAACGAAGACATCGACGTCACGCCGCCGGCAGCCTACACCACATTCCGCCAGCAGGTGGGTGCGGCAGATGCCTTGTTGTTCGTCACGCCTGAATACAACCGCTCGGTGCCGGCACCGTTGAAGAATGCCATCGACGTGGGGTCGCGTCCGTACGGCCAGAGTTGCCTGAGCGGAAAGCCGGGCGCAGTGATCAGCGCTTCACCGGGCGCCATGGGCGGGTTCGGTGCCAATCATCATCTGCGCCAGTCGCTGGTGTTCCTTGACGTGCCCTGCATGCAGCAACCGGAAGCCTATTTGAGCGGCGCCGGAACGGCGTTTGACGAGGCGGGCAACCTGTCGGATTCGTTGCGGCCGTTCCTGCAGAAATTCATCGACGCCTATGGCAAGTGGGTCGAGCAGCATAAGAAAATCTGAACCCGCGTAGACTCTGTGGCGAGGGAGCTTGCTCCCGCTGGGTCGCGAAGCGGCCCCAAAATCTGCGCCGCAGCACAAAACCTGGGCCTGCTGCGCAGTCCAGCGGGAGCAAGCTCCCTCGCCACGATATATTTGCGCCTGCAATCCCTGCTTTACTGTATTGCCTGAATTCCATACCTTCGCCGTTCGCTCATCCGGGATGTCGTTCGCTGTGCCTGACTACCCAAGCCCTGTCGATGTCTTCAAGGCGCTCGCCGACAACACTCGCCTGTGCATTGCACTGCTGGTGATTCCTGTCTTTAACGTTCTCTTTCCTGGTTGTTACGCATGCTCGTCGCGTCGTTGATTTTCCTGCTAACCATTACGTTGGTGATCTGGCAGCCCAAGGGGCTCGGGGTTGGCTGGAGCGCGACGTTGGGCGCGCTGCTGGCCTTGTTGAGCGGGGTGGTGCAGATCAGTGACATTCCCCTGGTCTGGCAGATCATCTGGAACGCCACCGGTACGTTTGTCGCGCTGATCATCATCAGCCTGCTGCTGGACGAGGCCGGGTTCTTCGCCTGGGCGGCCCTGCATGTGGCCCGCTGGGGAAAGGGCAGTGGGCGCAAGCTGTTTGCGTTCATGGTGCTGCTGGGGGCGCTGGTGTCGGCCTTGTTTGCCAATGACGGAGCGGCGCTGATCCTGACGCCCATCGTGATCTCGATGCTGCTGGCGTTGCGTTTCTCCCCGGCGGCGACGCTTGCATTCGTGATGGGGGCTGGATTCATTGCCGACACCGCGAGCTTGCCACTGGTGGTATCGAACCTGGTGAACATCGTCTCGGCGGATTTCTTCGGCATTGGCTTCAACCGCTATGCGGCGGTCATGGTGCCGGTGAACCTGGTCAGCGTGGCGGCCAGCCTGGCGATCCTGATGTGGGTCTTTCGCCGCGACATCCCGCGCGACTACGACCCCGGTCAACTGGACGACCCGGCGACGGCGATCCACGACAGGGCAACGTTCTACGCCGGTTGGGTGGTGTTGGTGATCCTGCTGCTGGGCTGCTTTGCCCTGGAGCCGCTGGGGATTCCCATCAGTGCTATCTCGGCCGTTTGTGCTGCGTTGCTGCTGGGTGTCGCGGCCTACGGCCACAAGATTTCCACCCGCAAGGCGATGAAGGAAGCGCCCTGGCAGATCGTGATCTTCTCCCTCGGCATGTACCTGGTGGTCTATGGCTTGCGCAACGCCGGGCTGACCGGTTACCTGGCCCAGTGGCTCGATGGATTCGCCGAATATGGCGTGTGGGGCGCGGCGATGGGCACCGGCGTGCTGACTGCATTGCTGTCGTCGGTCATGAACAATTTGCCGACAGTGCTGGTCGGAGCCTTGTCCATCGACGCCAGCCAGGCCACTGGCGTGGTGAAGGAGGCGATGATCTACGCCAACGTCATCGGCAGCGACCTGGGCCCGAAAATCACCCCGATCGGCAGCCTGGCGACGTTGCTGTGGCTGCATGTGCTGGCGCGCAAGAACATCCAGATCGGCTGGGGGTATTATTTCAAGGTCGGGATCGTGCTGACGGTGCCGGTGTTGCTGGTGACGTTGGCGGCTTTGGCTGTGCGGTTGTCCATCTAGACCGCGTTGGCTTCAATCGCGAGCAAGCTCGCTCCCACAGTGGATTTGTGTTGCCTACAGAATTGATGATCAACACATAACCTGTGGGAGCGAGCTTGCTCGCGATGAGGCCCTGGCAGGCGGCACAAGACTCAGCCACTACCCGGCACATTCGGCCAAAGATCCGCCACCAGGAACACCCGCTCGGCTTCTTCCCATTCGCCCTCGGCATTTTCGTTCAGGCGTACCATCAACTGCGCCGGCGCCATGGGGGCCAGGGCCAATCGCCAGGCGTCCAGTTGCGCGGTGCTCCAGGTCTGCTCGGCCGGATAATGCGCCGGGGCCAGCCAGGCGGCGCGGGGCAGGGGTTGCCAGCGGCCTGGCGGACGCTGGGCGATGAATCCGGGCCAGTCCCGCTGGCGCAGCCAACGGCCACGCAAGTGCCTGGGGTGGGCGCCGCTCGGCGGTTCGGCCTCGCCCGGCCAGGGATAGAGCAGGTAGCCGCCGAGCCACAGGTGCGAGCGAAACGACTCGATCCCCAGCGTCGCCAGGGCCTCGCGGCTTTCCGGGCGGGCGGATATCGGTAGCTGGTGTTCGCGCAAGTGCGCCAGCTTGCGGTCGAGCCGGTCATGGCAGCCGGGGCCCAGCCATTGCGTGGTGTCGTGCCCGTTGCCTTGTTGGGGGCCCAGGTACAGCTTGATCGCCAGTTCCAGGTGATGCACGCCTTCGCTGTCGCGCAGCAGCAGGTCCAGTTCCCCTAGCGTATGGCCTCCGCGCCGGATCGGCAGGTTCGCGGCGATCAGTTCGATGCCCGGGGCGTGTTGCGCGGCAAACTGCCACAGCCTCTCGTAGTACAGGCCCAGGCGCCGTGTCCGGCCTTGGGACAAGCAATGTAAAAGCGAATAGCTGTCGTGGTCCAGTTGGCGCAGCCAGTGTTCCAGCCGATGGGGCTCCTGCACCCAGTCGCTGCCGGCCAGCGGATGGCGCTGGGGCCAGGGCGTGTCGATGAGCATCGGCGGGGCGATGATCGCCCACGCGAGGTCACGCACTTCGGGATGGCGCAGGCGACGGGGCAGGTCCAGCAATTCAGGGAACAGGATCATCTTGCGAGCATAGCCGTTGCGCTGAAGGCTTAAAGGATTTTGTCTACGGCGCGCTTTCGCCCATAATCGTGTTTTCGCCCGCCGCAGACCTTCGCAGGAGCCTCATGGAGCAATTTCGTAATATCGGCATCATCGGTCGCCTGGGCAGTTCGCAGGTGTTGGACACCGTTCGCCGGCTCAAGCGTTTCCTCCTGGAGCGGCACCTGCACGTGATCCTCGAAGATACCATCGCCGAAGTCCTGCCGGGCCATGGCCTGCAGACCTCGTCGCGCAAGATGCTCGGCGAGGTGTGTGACATGGTGATCGTGGTGGGCGGCGACGGCAGCCTGCTGGGCGCCGCCCGGGCCCTGGCGCGGCACAATATCCCGGTGCTGGGGATCAACCGCGGCAGCCTGGGGTTCCTCACCGATATCCGCCCTGACGACTTGGAGATCAAGGTCGCCGAGGTGCTGGACGGCCACTACCTGGTGGAAAACCGCTTCCTGCTGCAAGCCGAAGTCCGTCGTCACGCCGAGGCCATCGGCCAGGGCGACGCCCTCAACGACGTGGTACTGCACCCCGGCAAGTCCACGCGGATGATCGAATTCGAGCTGTACATCGACGGCCAGTTCGTCTGCAGCCAGAAGGCCGACGGCCTGATCGTCGCCACCCCCACCGGTTCCACCGCCTATGCGCTGTCGGCCGGCGGGCCGATCATGCACCCCAAGCTCGACGCTATTGTGATTGTGCCCATGTACCCCCATACCTTGTCTGGGCGACCCATCGTGGTCGATGGCAACAGTGAGCTGAAAATCGTCGTGTCCAAGGATATGCAGATCTACCCACAAGTGTCCTGTGACGGCCAGAACCATTTCACCTGCGCGCCGGGTGACACCATCACCGTCAGCAAAAAAGCGCAGAAGCTGCGCCTGATCCATCCGCTGGATCACAATTACTACGAAGTCTGCCGGACCAAGCTCGGCTGGGGCAGTCGGTTGGGGGGCGGAGGCGACTGATGCTCGATCCTGCGCGCAGTTACGATTTGATCGGCGACGTGCACGGATGCGCCCTGACCCTGGAACACCTGCTGGACCGACTCGGTTACCACAAGCAGGGCGGGGTCTGGCGGCATCCGTCGCGCATGGCCGTGTTCCTGGGGGACATCATCGACCGTGGCCCGCGGATTCGCGAGGCGCTGCACATCGTCCATGACATGGTCATGGCCGGCCAGGCGCTGTGCATCATGGGCAACCACGAGTTCAACGCCCTGGGCTGGAGCACCCCGGCATTGCCGGGCAGCGGCCAGCGCTACGTGCGCGAACACACGCCGCGCCATGCCCGCCTGCTCAACGAGACCCTGACCCAGTTCGAGCAGCATCCCGGCGACTGGCATGACTTTCTCAAATGGTTCTACGAGCTGCCGTTGTTTGTCGACGCCGGCCGTTTCCGGGTGGTGCATGCCTGTTGGGATGCGGGCCTGATCGAACCGCTGCGGGGGTTGTTCCCGGACGGTTGCATCGACGAGCATTTTCTCCAGGCCTCGGCCGAATCGGGCAGTTTCGCCTGCACGGTGTTCGATCGCTTGTTGCGCGGCACGGACATGCGCCTGCCCCACGGCCTGACGCTGACCGGGGGCGATGGCCTGACCCGTTCGTTTTTCCGTACCAAGTTCTGGGAAGACAACCCACAGACCTACGGCGACATCGTGTTCCAGCCCGACGCCTTGCCGGAGCCGGTCGCCCGCACGCCGCTGTCGCCGGACGAAAAAAACAACCTGCTGCGTTATGGCGTCGATGAGCCGCTGTTGTTCGTAGGCCATTATTGGCGCAGCGGCAAACCCGCGCCAATCCGCCCGAACCTGGCCTGCCTGGACTACAGTGCGGTGCTCTACGGCAAGCTGGTCGCTTATCGCCTCGACCAGGAAACTCGCCTGGATCCGCACAAGTTCGTCTGGGTCGATGTCGAACGGCCGGAGGTGGTGCAATGAGTGCTGTCGCGGTTTTGCGCCTGCCCCTGGCAGTGGACCTGAGCGGCTTCGTCAAGCTGCTGCAACGCATGCAGGTGCCCCATCGCGTCAGCGAAGAGGCGGGCGAGCAGGTGCTCTGGGTGCCGGACGAGATCAGTGAGGACGTGCGTTCGTTGTATGCGCGTTTTCCTGCTGGCGACCCCGATCAGCAACTGGAACTGCCGGACACCGCCAGCACGTCCCGGCGCGCGGGGTTCGTCCAGCAACTGGTTCGCAGCCCAGTGACGGCCGCGGTGCTGTTGCTGAGCCTGATCGTCAGCGCGGTCACCCTGCTGGGAGATAATCTTGAAACCCTGCGCTGGCTGACCTTCCTCGAGTTCCGCGTCGTTGGCGACTACATCCAGTTCACGCCATTGGCCGACAGCCTGGCGGCGGGGCAGTGGTGGCGCCTGGTGACGCCGATGCTGATCCACTTCGGTTTCCTGCACATCGCCATGAACGGCATGTGGTATTGGGAGCTGGGGCGGCGGATCGAAGCGCGCCAGGGTGGCATCAACTTATTAGGGCTGACATTGCTGTTCAGCCTTGTCTCCAATTTCGCCCAGTACTTTTTCAGCGGTGCGACGCTGTTTGGCGGGTTGTCCGGGGTGTTGTACGGCCTGCTGGGCCATTGCTGGATCTACCAACTGCTCGCACCGAACCCGGCGTATCACTTGCCCCGCGGGGTGCTGGTGATGATGCTGGTGTGGTTGCTGCTGTGCCTGTCGGGGCTGGTTTCGCTGATCGGTTTTGGTGAGATCGCCAACGCGGCCCACGTCGGCGGGCTGCTCGTCGGCTGCTTCACTGGGTTGTTGGGCGGGCTGTTCGCTCGCCGTAAAATGGCCCTTTGACCGGCGCCTGTGTCTTTTGAGAATGCGCGATTGCGCGGAGAACCCATGTCTTCCTTCAACGAAATGATCCAGAACATCACGCCTGATATCTACCGGAGCCTGAAACTGGCCGTGGAAATCGGTAAATGGGCCGATGGCAACAAGCTCACCGCCGAGCAGCGCGAACTGTCCTTGCAGGCGATGATCGCCTGGGAAATCCAGAACCTGCCCGAAGAAGAGCGCACCGGCTACATGGGCCCGCAGGAGTGCCAGTCGAAAGCCACCGAAGTGCCAAATATCCTGTTCAAGTCGGACGCCATCCATTGATCGAGATTGGCCGCGGTGCAATCAGCAAGATGTCGGCGCGCCTTGACGGGCCGACCGTTCAATACGCCTTTCGCCTGGGCGAGGTCGAGGTGCCGGTCAATCCGTTGATCGGCAGCACGATCCGCCTGGAATACCTCGGTGCGATCCACTGCACCCATTGCGGGCGCCGGACCAAGACCAGCTTCAGCCAGGGTTATTGCTACCCGTGCATGACCAAGCTGGCCCAGTGCGACCTGTGCATCATGAGCCCCGAGCGTTGCCATTTCGACGCCGGCACGTGCCGTGATCCGGCCTGGGGCGAGCAGTTCTGCATGACCGATCATGTGGTCTACCTGGCCAACTCCTCGGGCGTGAAAGTCGGCATCACCCGTGCCACGCAGTTGCCGACCCGCTGGCTGGACCAGGGCGCGAGCCAGGCGCTGCCGATCCTGCGGGTCGCCACCCGTCAGCAGTCGGGCTTCGTCGAAGACCTGTTTCGCAGCCAGGTGGCGGACAAGACCAACTGGCGCGCCTTGCTCAAGGGCGACGCGGCGGCGGTGGATCTGCCCGCGATCCGCGACGCGCTGTTCGACAGCTGCGCCCAGGGATTGCAGGGCTTGCAGGAACGATTCGGCCTGCAAGCGATCCAGACCATAGCGGACGTCGAACCCATCGAGATCCGTTATCCGGTGGAGCAATACCCGACCAAGATCGTCAGCTTCAACCTGGACAAGAACCCGATCGCCGAGGGCACGCTGCTGGGGATCAAGGGCCAGTACCTGATTTTCGACACCGGCGTGATCAACATTCGTAAATACACGGCCTACCAGCTCGCCGTGCATCAGTAGAAGGATTCGACCCATGCGCACCGAACAACCGAAGATGATTTACCTCAAGGATTATCAGGCCCCCGAGTACCTGATCGACGAAACACACCTGACCTTCGAGTTGTTCGAGGACCACAGCCTGGTCCATGCGCAACTGGTGATGCGCCGCAACCCCGAGCGCGGCGCCGGGCTGCCGCCGCTGGTGCTCGATGGCCAGCACCTGGAACTGGTCTCGCTCAAGCTCGACGATGCCGACCTGGGCCCGAGCGACTATCAGTTGGACGACAGTCACCTGACCGTGCACCCCAAGGCCCAGGCCTTTACGCTCGACACCACCGTGCGGATCCACCCGGAAACAAACACCGCCCTGGAAGGCCTGTACAAGTCCGGCAGCATGTTCTGCACCCAGTGCGAGGCCGAAGGGTTCCGCAAGATCACTTATTACCTCGACCGTCCGGACGTGATGAGCAAGTTCACCACCACCGTGGTGGCCGAGCAGCACAGCTATCCGGTGCTGCTGTCCAACGGCAACCCGATTGCCAGCGGCCCCGGCGAAGACGGCCGGCACTGGGCGACCTGGGAAGACCCGTTCAAGAAACCGGCCTACCTGTTTGCGCTGGTGGCCGGTGACCTGTGGTGCGTCGAAGACACTTTCACCACCCTGAGCGAGCGCACCGTGGCGCTGCGCATCTACGTCGAGCCGGAAAACATCGACAAGTGCCAGCACGCCATGACCAGCCTGAAGAAATCGATGCGCTGGGACGAAGAGGTGTACGGGCGCGAGTACGACCTGGACATCTTCATGATCGTCGCGGTCAACGATTTCAACATGGGCGCCATGGAGAACAAGGGCCTCAACATCTTCAACTCCAGCGCCGTGCTGGCCCGCGCCGAAACCGCCACCGATGCCGCCCACCAGCGGGTCGAAGCGATCGTTGCCCACGAGTATTTCCACAACTGGTCGGGCAACCGCGTGACCTGCCGCGACTGGTTCCAACTGTCGCTCAAGGAAGGCTTCACGGTGTTCCGCGACGCCGGGTTCTCGGCGGACATGAATTCCGCCACCGTCAAGCGCATCCAGGACGTCGCGTACCTGCGCACCCACCAGTTCGCCGAAGACGCCGGCCCCATGGCCCACCCGGTGCGTCCGGACAGCTTTATCGAGATTTCCAACTTCTACACCCTGACGGTGTACGAGAAGGGCTCGGAAGTGGTCGGCATGATCCACACCCTGCTGGGGCCTGAGGGTTTCCGCAAGGGCAGCGACCTATACTTCGAGCGCCACGACGGCCAGGCCGTGACCTGTGACGATTTCATCAAGGCCATGGAAGATGCCAATGGCGTCGACCTGACCCAGTTCAAGCGCTGGTACAGCCAGGCCGGTACGCCACGGCTGGCGGTGAGCGAGTCCTATGACGCCGCCGCCAAGACCTACAGCCTGACCTTCCGCCAGAGCTGCCCGCCGACCCCGGACAAGATGGAAAAACTGCCGTTCGTGATTCCCGTGGAGCTTGGCCTGCTGGACAGCCAGGGCGCCGAGATCCCGTTGCGCCTGGCCGGTGAAGCGGCGGCGGACGGTACATCCCGGGTAATCTCGGTGACCGAGGCCGAGCAGACCTTCACCTTCGTCGATATCCCTGAACAGCCCCTGCCTTCGTTGCTGCGTGGGTTCTCGGCACCAGTGAAACTGAGCTTCCCGTACAACCGCGACCAGTTGATGTTCCTGATGCAACACGACAGCGACGGCTTCAATCGGTGGGACGCCGGCCAGCAGTTGTCGGTGCAGGTGTTGCAGGAACTGATCGCCCAGCATCAGCAGGGCGCCAGCCTGACGCTGGATCCGCGTCTGGTCAGTGCGCTGCGCAGCGTACTGTCGGACGAATCCCTGGACCAGGCCATGGTCGCGGAAATGCTCTCGCTGCCAAGCGAAGCCTACCTGACGGAAATCAGCGAAGTGGCCGACGTCGAGGCGATCCACGTCGCCCGTGAGTTCGCCCGCCAACAATTGGCCGAGAACCTGTTCGAAGGCCTGTGGCTGCGTTATGAAGCCAATCGCGACCTGTCGAAACGCACGCCATACGTGGCCGAGGCCGAGCATTTCGCCCGCCGCGCGCTGCAAAATATTGCGTTGTCGTATCTGATGCTGACCGACAAGCCTGAGGTGCTGAGCGCGACCCTGGATCAATTCGACACCGCCGACAACATGACCGAGCGCCTGACCGCGCTGGCGGTGCTGGTCAACTCGCCATTCGAGACCGAGAAGGCCAAGGCACTGGACGTGTTCGCGGAAAACTTCAAGGGCAACCCGCTGGTCATGGACCAGTGGTTCAGCGTCCAGGCCGGCAGCCCATTGCCGGGTGGACTGGCACGGGTCAAGGCGCTCATGGAGCACCCGGCGTTCAACATCAAGAACCCGAACAAGGTGCGGGCCCTGATCGGTGCGTTTGCCGGGCAGAACCTGATCAACTTCCACGCCGCTGACGGCTCCGGTTATCGCTTCCTGGCGGACCTGGTCATCCAGCTCAACGGTTTCAACCCGCAGATCGCCTCGCGACAACTGGCCCCGCTGACCCGCTGGCGCAAATACGACAGCGCCCGCCAGGCCCTGATGAAAGCCGAACTGGAACGCATCCTCGCGTCCGGCGGGCTGTCGGCCGATGTGTTCGAGGTGGTGAGCAAGAGTCTGGCTTGACCTTGATGCCGCGGTCTGCCTGGCGGACCGCGGTGCCTTCATCGCGAGCAAGCTCGCTCCCACAGGGGATCCAGGCTGATCACAGAATAGGTGTTCGCTGAAGATCTACTGTGGGAGCGAGCTTGCTCGCGATAGCGTCAGCCCCGTCACCGCCTAGCCCCTCGCTATCACCCCACCGAATACCCCGCCATTCACCCCCAGCGCCAACCTCCCCGGTTAACAAAAGATAACGCGGCGTCGATTGTCAGACCTTTCGAAAGCCCGATAGGATAACGCCAGCTTCCGAAGTGGCTCTAGATTGCAGGTTTCAGGACTATGCTCCAGGAACGGCAACGTACCAAGCCATAACAATAATAATGGGGGAAAGGTCTATGAATGAGCCTGTCATGGCTGTGGGCCGCTGCCGGCCGCCGCTGCTGCGCAGAGTCGCGCTGCTGGCTTCGGCGCTGTCGCTGCTGGGCTCTGCGGTGTTGTCGGCACCGGTGATGGCCGTTGCGGCGTCGACGTCCGATGTCATCTATTCCGTCGAATCGGCCAAGGCCAGCAAAACCCTGATGCTCGATGTGGTCCATGCCGGGCAGCGCCTGGTGGCGGTCGGTGATCGGGGGCACATCGTCTATTCCGATGACCAGGGCACGTCTTGGACCCAGGCCAAGGTGCCGACCCGCCAACTGCTCACCGCAGTCTTTTTCGTGGACGACAAGCACGGCTGGGCGGTGGGGCACGACGCGCAGATCCTCGCCAGTGATGACGGCGGCAGCACCTGGACCAAGCAATTCGAAGACCTCACCCGTGAAGCGCCGCTGTTGGATGTCTGGTTCAAGGACGCCGGCAATGGTTTTGCCGTGGGTGCGTATGGCGCGTTGTACGAGACCACTGACGGCGGCAAGCACTGGGAAGACGCCAGCGACCGCCTCGAAAACGAAGACCAGTTCCACCTCAATGCCATCGCGGCCGTGAAAGACGCCGGGCTGTTCATTGTCGGCGAGGCCGGCAGCATGTTCCGCTCCGCCGACTGGGGCCAGACCTGGGAAAAGGTCGAAGGCCCGTATGAAGGCTCGCTGTTCGGTGTCATCGGCACCGCCCAGCCTTCGACGCTGCTGGCCTACGGTTTGCGCGGCAACCTGTACCGTTCCACCGATTTTGGCGGCACCTGGGAGCAAGTCGAGCTCAAGGCCGCCCGTGGAACGCTGGAGTTCGGCCTGTCCGGCGCCACGCTGCTGGCGGACGGTTCCATCGTGATCGTCGGCAACGGCGGCAGCGTCGTGCGCAGCACCGACGACGGCGAGACCTTCAGCGTGTTCAACCGCCCGGACCGAATCTCCGTGGCGGCCGTCACGGCGGCGGGCAATGGCAACCTGATCCTGGCAGGGCAAGGCGGCGTGCGCGCCACCACGTCCACCGGCGCCGAACTGAGCAAATGAGTCAGGCCTGCGAGACGGGCATAAAAACAAGAAGGCGGACCCCATGAGCAGTCATCACCAAGACAAGGCGACGTTCCTCGAACGCCTGATTTTCAACAACCGCCCGGCAGTGATCGTCATTTGCCTGCTGGTCAGCGTTTTCCTGTTCTGGCAGGCCACGCTGATCCGTCCCTCCACCAGTTTCGAAAAAATGATTCCCCTCGAGCATCCTTTTATCGAGAAGATGCTTGAGCACCGCAACGACCTGGCGAACCTGGGCAACACGGTGCGCATTTCCGTGGAAGCCACCAACGGCGATATTTTCTCCAAGGACTACATGGAGACCCTGCGCCAGATCCATGACGAGGTGTTCTACATTTCCGGTGTCGACCGTTCCGGGCTCAAGTCGTTGTGGAGCCCCAGCGTGCGTTGGACCGAAGTGACGGAGGAGGGCTTTGCTGGTGGCGAGGTGATTCCCCAGAGCTATAACGGCTCGGCCGACAGCCTCGACCTGCTGCGCAACAACGTGCTCAAGTCAGGCCAGGTTGGGCGCCTGGTGGCTAACGATTTCAAGTCGAGCATTATCGACATTCCGTTGCTGGAGTCCTACCCCGACCCGCAGGACCAGGGCAAGCTGCTTGCCCTCGACTATCGCAAGTTCTCCCACGAGCTTGAAGACAAGATTCGCAACAAGTTCGAAGCCCAGAACCCGAATGTGCAGATCCATATCGTTGGCTTCGCCAAGAAAGTGGGTGACCTGATCGACGGCCTGGTCATGGTGGTGCTGTTCTTCGGCGTGGCCTTCGTCATCACTTTGATCCTGCTGTACTGGTTCACCAACTGCATGCGCAGCACCGTTGCGGTGTTGAGCACCACCCTGGTGGCGGTGGTCTGGCAATTGGGGCTGATGCATGCGGCCGGTTTTGGCCTGGATCCCTACTCGATGCTGGTGCCGTTCCTGATCTTCGCCATCGGCATTTCCCATGGCGTGCAGAAGATCAACGGCATCGCCTTGCAGTCCAGCGAGGCGGACAATGCCCTGACGGCGGCGCGGCGTACCTTCCGCCAGTTGTTCCTGCCGGGGATGATCGCGATCCTGGCGGACGCCGTGGGCTTCATCACCTTGCTGATCATCGACATCGGCGTGATCCGTGAACTGGCCATCGGCGCCTCCATCGGCGTGGCGGTCATCGTGTTCACCAACCTGATCCTGCTGCCGGTAGCGATCTCCTACGTCGGCATCAGCAAGCGGGCGGTCGAGCGCAGCAAGAAAGACGCGACCCGTGAACACCCGTTCTGGCGCCTGCTGTCGAGTTTCGCCAGCGCCAAGGTCGCACCGGTGTCCATTGCCCTGGCGGTGATCGCCTTTGGCGGTGGCCTCTGGTACAGCCAGAACCTGAAGATCGGCGACTTGGACCAGGGCGCGCCGGAACTGCGTCCGGACTCGCGCTACAACCAGGACAACAACTTCATCATCAGCAATTACTCCACCAGTTCCGATGTGCTGGTGGTGATGGTCAAGACCAAGGCCGAAGGCTGCTCGCGCTATGAGGCCATGGCGCCGATTGACGAGCTGATGTGGAAGATGCAGAACACCGAGGGCGTGCAGTCGGCGATTTCCCTGGTGACCGTGTCCAAGCAAATGATCAAGGGCATGAACGAGGGCAACCTGAAATGGGAGACCTTGTCGCGCAACCCTGACGTGCTGAACAACTCCATCGCCCGGGCCGATGGCCTGTACAACAACAGCTGTTCCCTGGCGCCGGTGCTAGTGTTCCTCAACGATCACAAGGCCGAGACCCTGGACCGCGCGGTGAAGGCGGTGCAGGACTTTGCCAAGGACAACAACCGCGATGGCCTGGAGTTCATCCTTGCCGCCGGCAACGCCGGCATCGAGGCGGCCACCAACGAGGTGATCAAGGAATCGGAACTGACCATCCTGATCCTGGTGTACATCTGCGTGGCGACCATGTGCATGATCACCTTCCGTTCCTGGGCGGCGACGCTGTGCATCGTGCTGCCGCTGGTGCTGACCTCGGTGCTGGGCAACGCCCTGATGGCCTTCATGGGCATTGGCGTGAAGGTCGCGACCTTGCCGGTCGTGGCGCTTGGGGTGGGGATTGGCGTGGACTACGGCATCTACATCTACAGCCGCCTGGAAAGTTTCCTGCGCGCCGGCTTGCCGTTGCAGGAGGCTTACTACCAGACGCTGAAATCCACCGGTAAAGCCGTGTTGTTCACCGGCCTGTGCCTGGCGATTGGCGTCTGCACCTGGATCTTCTCGGCGATCAAGTTCCAGGCCGACATGGGCTTGATGCTGACGTTCATGCTGCTGTGGAACATGTTCGGCGCGTTGTGGCTGCTGCCGGCGCTGGCGCGGTTCCTGATCAAGCCTGAGAAGCTGGCGGGGCAGAAGGGCAATTCACTGTTCGCCCATTGATCGATGGCAGAACCTTCAGCGCAGCCCAGGTGGCGAACTGAGGTGGGAGCGAGCTTGCTCGCGATAGCGGTGTGACAGTCAATGAAGGTGTTGAATGTCCATCCGCCATCGCGAGCGGGCTCGCTCCCACAGGTTTCCATGTGCCTTGGTCATGGCGCCAACGGTAGAAACTTGCCCTGGGCCAATGAGCGGCCGATCTGTCCACGGTGCACATCGATCACTGCGTAGGGGTTGTTAGCCTTGGCGAGCAGCGAATGATAGTGCTCTCGACGCTGCGCCTTGGTCTTGAGGTGTGCAACGCTGTAGTCGGCTTTCGGCGTGTCCACCGCTTCATAATGAAAATGTGCATACCAGATGGGGAAACCATCACGGTCGTTGACGGCGTATTCCTGGAGAAAATCCTTGCGGGCCCCTGTCAAGGCCTTGCGTTCGCCGAGTCGTGCGACCTGTATCAGGTCTTTTTCGAACAAGTAACGCAGGTTGCCGTCGGTGGGCGGCAAACTCAGGCTCAGCTCGGTGCGCAGGGCGCTGCCCCGGTTGGTCAGCCGGGTAATCGCATCCGTCAGTTGGGTGCGCAGCGCCCCATCTTCCGGGGTGCGTGGCGTTTGTGAGCTTGCGATGGCGTTGTCGAGTTCGTCGGACAGGGCGCGGAATCGGCTCGCCTCATTGTTCAGGATCTCCTCGATTTCCTGGGGATAACGACAGCGCGTTTTGTAATCTTCGGCGCGGCGCAACCGCTGGTCCAGTTGACCGAGCAATTTGCGCGCATCGCGGCTTATCGTTTCGACACGCCGCGTTCTGGGTGCTGGAGCGGGTACTGACGCAGCGGCAGGCTCCGGTTGACGCACATCGACGGGGTCCCACACATCCTCATGGAGCGAATAGATGGCGACGTCCTTATTGTTATCCGCGCGCAGCTCGACGACATCTATCGGCAGGCGGGTGCCGGCCGGTTTGAAATCGCCGATCAAAACCCCGTTGTTGCGAGTCTTGATCACTTTTTTCTGCGGGCGCCCCGCGGCCGCCTTGGGACGTTTCGGTGGGCGCTTGCGGCGCTCCGGTTCCGGCTCGGGCTTGACTTCGATGGCCAGTTTGCTGGAGGCGTCCTGATACAGGCTTTCCATCAACTCGGTCAGTTGGTTGAAGTAGGGTTGGTTTATATCGTCGGGATAGAGGGTTCTCATGCCCTGCAAATGGTCCAGGGCCCTGGCGTACTGCTCGCTCAGGCTTTCCAGGACTTGCAGCTCTTCCGATGGAGTCAGCTCGTAGGTATGCAGCTCGGCGTGAGTATGTACCTGCTTTCCAAGCGGCCGAAAAACCCGGTACATGTAGTCAGACAGGCCGCCGGAATTTTTGAGTGACAATAAATTGAGCGTGCTCATTTGCAGGGATTTGGCAGTGATTGAGTTTACTGCATCCAAGGGGCGACCTTTTGTCAGTTGCTCATACACCTTGGCGCCTGCGGAACCCTGATTCAACAGTTTCTCCAGGTACTCCTCGCTGAGCTCCAACCAACGGATTCGCCGACTGTTGATGTCGATTGTTTTCTTGAGGTAGTCAAAGTAGCTTTCTGTGTGATTGAGCAATACCTCGGGCGTGGGAGGTAAAAGGCGCGAGTTTTCGTCGTTGAGCGCTTGATATTCCGAAGCGGTTGCTTCAGAGGCGATGCTCGCGTAGCCGGCTACATCGCCCATCAGCTCACGGACGCGGTCAGCAGGCAAGCTTATCTTCAGCTCGTCGCGTTCGGGCATGCTGTCGAGCAGTTTGCGGCGAATGTCGACCTGCTGTTCGAGCAGCGTGTAAAGGGTTTGACGTTTAGGCGCGCGCTGCGCTTCAGTGTAGGTGCTGCCCTCTTCGACTTTCTTCAGTACCTGTTCAGCAACGCTCACCGCCGCATGTTGCTTGGGTTGTTGGAGCGCGAAGCCGGCCAAGTCATCGAGCAGCTCCTTCCTTCTCTGGTCCTTGAGCCGCCGCTGTTCAGCGATGCGCTTGGGTGGCATGCCTCCTCGCAGGCGCAAACCCAGGTCCATGGACCACTTGCCCTGGCCGTCCGATTGCAACTGCGGGCCCAGGGTGAACGGGTCGAGTGGGTCAACGATCCTGACGACGACCTTGTTGCCTTGTGTCTCCGGTATGACTCGAAACAGTCTTCCGTCTATCAAGGCATGCCATTTGCTGTCGATCACATACAGCCCCTTGAAAGCGCCCACGCGGTAGGGCTCGGGCAGAGTCTTGGGGCGCGGCACTTCCATGTTTCGCAATTGAGTGCGTTGTTCCGGCGTCAGGCGATGGTGGGCGCTGGTGAAACTCAAGTCCAGGATTTGGCCCTGGTCATTGGCGTGCGCGTCCGGCAGGGCGACAGCCCCCTCCTGGATGCCAGGCTTCGCCGGCGCCGGCCATTGCTCGGCAATGACGCGTGGGGCTGGGGGGCGCATCGCCTGCTCCTTGAGGGATTCGGCGATGGGTGCACGAGACGGAGCAGGGATCGAGGACAAGTGGCTCGTCAGCAGGGCCAGGTTGACCAAAAAGTCGACGAAAGCGCTTTCCCGTGTTGCCGGGTCTTCGCTGGCCAGGGCCGGGATGTCATGGCTGGCACTGGCCATCAGGCTCCATAACCAGGCAATGGCCATGGCCGGACCGCGCAGCAAGGGAAACAGCAGCGTGTTGAACAGCAGACCGCCGCCTTCGAGCAACATCGCCCAGCGGCTTTCGCTGTTGGAGACTAAGTTGCGGTCGGCCTGGGTGACCAGCGCCTTTGCGTTGCAGCCATACAGGTACTGCAGCAACTGGCCGTTGTTCAGGTATTGCAGCAATTCCTCGTTGCCGCCGCCGGTGGCTAGCGTAGCAGGGGCGGGTTTTTCCGGCGCGGTAAATTCGTCGCCCTGGAGGAAGCGCACAATATGCGGTTCCTTGAACCCACCGTTGGCATACACCGGCCGGGCGGCATCAGACATCCAGATCAGGACGCTTTTTTGCACGTCACCGGCCGTGGCGATGGCCTGCAGCAGCGCCTGCTGCGTTGCAAACTCCATCAGCGAAGGCGTGCACAGCGGGCGATACAATAGGTGCGGCCCGGTTTTAGCGTCTTTCGCCTCGACAATGAACATGTTATTCACGATATCGGGTTGGGCCTGGGGCTGGCGCAGGAAGGCCAGGTGCCGGATGACGACGGGGCGCCCCTCGACCTGGCGGTCTTCGGCGTCGGGTTGCAGCAAGGCTTCGATGAACCGCAGCCCTTGGCGGGACATGCCATGTTCGTTGTTCAGCATTTGCTGCAGCGCCTGGAGCGGCAACTGCGCCGAGACCTGTTCGGCGAATACCTGCTGATGTTTCTGGGCCTGGGGCGAGTCGCCCATCAACTCTTCGCGCAGGTACTCAGGATAGGTCGCACCGATGTCGACCCGTTCGATCAATCCGTTTTTGTCGGTGATGAGTGCCTGGGTCAGCCAGGCAGGCAGTGCCAAGCCCTTGCGATGACGGATGTTCAGGTGCCCGCTTGGGCGGCCGACCAGATTGGCGATGGCCAGTTGCGTCAGGCTCAGGGTTCTTTTTTCGCTGATACCGGCGGTCCCGGGAAACCCAGCGGAAACGGTGAAGATCAACTCGACGTCGTCGGGGTGGAACTGGCTTGTGGAAACCTTGTTCGGGCTGCTGTCGTTGATTTTCTCCATCTCCGTGAGCAGCGCGTCGACGGTATAAGCGTTGATGTCGGTGATATCGGTTTGCTCTGATGCATTGTTCGTGGCACTGGCCAGCGCCAGGGTGGCGCGCCTGAAGTTTGCCTCATCGGTCGACGATGCATTTTTCAACCAATCGGGCCGTAGCGCGACCAGTCGAGTCGATGTTTGCGGCGTCAGACCTGGGAGATCGCGGAGGTAGCGGCTCGGGTCGCTCAATTCGCTGTACAGCGCCTTGAGCTCTGCCAGGCCGATCCGGGCAGGCAATTGCATGGCCCGCAGATCAGCCAATTGCTGTCCCAGTATCATGACGGCCTGGGCTTCGAAGGCATCACCGGCGAGCTCGTAGCGTTGGCAAGTGACCGTGTCGACCACGTAGCGCTTGGCGATCTGTTCACCTCGATAGCGAATGACCGCGTCCATCGATTCGAAGGGCTGTACGGTGCCACCCGGGCTGCACAGCAGGAGAGTGAGTCCATATTCGGTGTAATGAGCCAGCAGGACATCGGTGCCTGGCAGCTCGGTGGTGGTGGAACCACGGGTGACCGTGTGTTTCAGGCCATAGGCATAGACAGGCGAGGCGTTGGCCTGGAAACGCTGGGCGCGCTCCGGCCACCGGACGATCTGGTCCAGGGCTTGGCGTGCCGGTACGCTCAAGCCGGGTTGTTGCAGCCGGCGAATATGCAAGGCGTTTCTGAGGGTGTCGCTGAGGCATCGCCAGCGGCTGATGCGCAGGGTGGTTTCGCTCAGGGCGGTCGTGCTGATGTCGCCATTCCAATAACGGGTCAGCGCATCTTCCAATCCGATCGGGACGATCCAGGGCAATTCAAGCAAGCATTTTTCGACAACCGTTACGTCCAGCCTTCTATTGCCCGACCACAGGCGGCTGGGGGGCGAGTCGGAAAGATAGCAGTCAAGCGCGCCCTGGGGACTGAAATCGACGGGCGTGCCGAGGGCCAGGTAATCGAGCACCAACGGCATGAAGGGCTGGAAGTTCCAGCCTTTGGCGGCTGCATTCGGGACCGCGAGACGGGTCTTGGAGAGGTCGATGGTCAGTTCGGGGTATTTTTCCTTGAGTGCCTGCTCAAGCATGTGCTGTACGACCTGCTCGAAGGTCGGGCGGTCGGCGAAGGGCTGGCTGCGGTTTTCTTCTAGCGCAGAAACGCTGTCGGCTGGGGATAGCGAGGTCATAAGAATTCCTTTTCTTGAACGCATGGCCGTCGGAGTGACGACGAGGGTCAAGTGTCGGGATTCCCTTCCTCTGTGTGCGGTATATAGATACCACCCGCTTGGGGCGGGTTGTGTCAGGCCTGCTCGGGATCGCTGCCCAGCACCACATTCAGCGCGCTGCGGGCATCGTCCAGTTGCACCAGCGTGGCATGGCGCGCGCCGAGGGCGTCGCGGTTCTCGATGGCGGTGAGGATCGCCTTGTGCCGCGGCATCGCCAGTTCATGCAGGTTGGGCCGCTGGTTGGAGTGCTTGAGGGCTTCGGCGATGGCCACGGACAACATGTTGCATAGATTGGCGAGCAGGTCGTTGTGAGTGGCGTCGGCAATACGACTGTGGAAGTCCAGGTCCGGTTGCAGCAACGCTTCGGGCGTCGGGGCCGCTTCCATGCGCTGGTAGGCTTCGCTGATGGCGGCGATGTCGTCGTCGGTGGCGAACTGGGCGGCGAGGGCGGCGGCGGCGGGTTCGATGATGCTGCGCACGCTGGTGAGCAGGCCGAAGAACTCATTCTGCGGGCTGCTTTGCATCAACCAGTGCAGCACGTCCGGGTCGAGCATGTGCCATTCCCGGCGGGCCTTGACCACCGTGCCCACACGCGGGCGCGAATACACCAGCCCCTTGGCGACCAGTACCCGGGTGGCTTCGCGCAGCACCGGGCGGCTGACCGCATACTCTTCGCACAACAGGGCTTCGGCGGGCAATTTATCGTCCGGCTTGAAGCGCCCGGAGACGATCTGCATGCCCAGTTCCTGGACGATGCGCGCATGCATGCTTTTGCGGTCGGAGGGTTTGCGGTAATCCATGGGACGCGGCGCGATCCTGTGCGAGGGGGGTGTTGCGCATGATAGCAGGCGCGGCGATGGCGGGTCGCTAGTGCGAGTTTTTGATGCAGATGAAGAGTCTTTGTGGGAGCTGAGCTTGCTCGCGATGAGGCACTTCCAGTCAACATCTCTGTTGTCTGTTACACCGCTATCGCGAGCAAGCTCAGCTCCCACAAAAGCTCAGCTCCCACAAAATTTGCTCTCACAAAGCTTGCTCTCACAAAGCTTGCTCCCATAAGGGAGACCTGGATCAGTGAGAGTGACGCGGCACCTCGGCGCCGCGACAACCCACCAGGAAGTCGAAGTCGCAGCCCTGGTCCGCTTGCAGCACATGGTCAATGTACAACTGGCGGTAGCCGCCCACCAATAACTGTTGTGGTGGCGCGAGGTCGGCCAGGCGCGCGGCGAGTTCGGCGTCGGGGATGTCCAGGTGCAGGCGGCCGCTGGCGCAATCGAGCTCGATCCAGTCGCCTTCCTTCACGGCGGCCAAAGGCCCGCCCGCTGCGGCTTCCGGCGCCACGTGCAGGACGACGGTGCCGTAGGCGGTGCCACTCATGCGCGCGTCCGAAATACGCACCATGTCCGTCACGCCCTGGGCCAGCAGCTTGGCCGGCAAGCCCATGTTGCCCACTTCAGCCATGCCCGGATAACCCTTCGGCCCACAGTTTTTCATCACCAGGATCGAGTCGGCGTCCACGTCGAGCTCGGGGTCGTTGATCCGTGCCTTGTACTCGTCGAAGTTTTCGAACACCACCGCACGACCACGATGCTGCATCAGCTCAGGGGTGGCGGCGGATGGTTTGAGCACTGCGCCCAATGGCGCCAGGTTACCGCGCAGTACGCAGATACCACCGTCGGCGCGGATCGGGTTGTCGAGGGTGCGGATGACTTCATCCTGGCCGTAGATCGGCGCGTCCTTGGTGTTGTCGCCGAGGCTCTTGCCGTTGACCGTCAGCGCGTCCGGGTGAGGGATCAGGTTGGCTTCACCCAGGCGACGCAGCACGGCGGGCAAACCGCCGGCGTAATAGAACTCTTCCATCAGGAAGCGCCCGGACGGCTGCAGGTCGACGATGGTCGGCATGCCGCGACCGATGCGGGTCCAATCGTCCAGGTCCAGTTGCACGCCGATGCGTCCGGCAATGGCCTTGAGGTGGATCACCGCGTTGGTCGAGCCGCCGATGGCCGCGTTGACACGAATGGCGTTTTCGAAGGCTTCCTTGGTCAGGATCTTCGACAGTTTCAGGTCTTCACGGACCATTTCCACCGCACGCATGCCGGACATATGGGCCAATACATAACGGCGGGCGTCCACGGCCGGAATCGCCGCGTTGTGGGGCAGGGAAGTGCCGAGGGCTTCAGCCATGCAGGCCATCGTCGAGGCCGTGCCCATGGTGTTGCAGGTACCGGCCGAGCGGGACATGCCGCCCTCGGCCGCGAGGAAATCGTCAATGGTGATGGTGCCGGCCTTGACCTGCTCGCTCAATTGCCAGACCACAGTGCCGGAGCCAATGTCCTGGCCCTTGTGCTTGCCGTTGAGCATCGGCCCGCCGGTGACGACGATGGCCGGTACATCACAGCTGGCGGCGCCCATCAGCAGCGCCGGGGTGGTCTTGTCGCAACCGGTAAGCAGCACCACGCCGTCGATCGGGTTGCCACGAATCGCCTCTTCCACGTCCATGCTCGCCAGGTTGCGGGTCAGCATGGCGGTGGGACGCAGGTTCGATTCACCGTTGGAGAACACCGGGAACTCCACCGGGAACCCCCCGGCCTCGATCACGCCACGCTTGACGTGCTCGGCGATCTGCCGGAAGTGCGCGTTGCACGGCGTCAGCTCCGACCAGGTGTTGCAGATACCGATGATCGGCTTGCCGTGGAACTGATGGTCGGCGATGCCCTGATTTTTCATCCAGCTGCGGTACATGAAGCCGTTTTTGTCGGCGGTGCCAAACCATTGGGCCGAGCGCAGGGAGGGTTTCTTATCAGACATGATCGATTCTCTTATTGTATGACTATATTGTTCTAGCTGAAGCGTAACATAAGCGCAATTTGTGCGGTTTGGAAGTGTTGTTGGGTAAATAGTATTACTATATAGTCCGATTCAACGGAGGGATTGTCCTGGCGGTCATTCGCGAGAGAAATCCCCCGAGGTTCTATAACAACAACAATCGGAGACCGGTCCCATGAGCCAGGAACTGCGGCTTATTCGTCGCATCACTCTCAAACTGATTCCCTTCCTGATCCTGCTGTACCTGATCGCCTACGTAGACCGCTCTGCGGTGGGCTTTGCCAAGCTGCACATGGGCGCCGACATCGGCATCGGCGACGCCGCCTACGGCCTGGGCGCCGGGCTGTTTTTCATCGGTTATTTCCTGCTGGAAATCCCCAGCAACCTGATGCTGGAGCGCTTCGGTGCCCGGCGCTGGTTCGCCCGGATCATGATTACCTGGGGCGCCATCACCATTGGCATGGCGTTCGTGCAAGGCCCCCATAGCTTCTATGTGATGCGCTTCTTGCTGGGCGCGGCCGAAGCCGGGTTCTTCCCGGGCGTGCTGTACTACATCACCCAATGGTTCCCGGTGCGCCATCGCGGCAAGATCCTGGGGCTGTTCATTCTCTCCCAACCCATCGCGATGATGATCACCGGCCCGGTATCCGGCGGCTTGCTGGGCATGGACGGGATCCTTGGCCTGCACGGCTGGCAATGGCTGTTCATTGTCATCGGTCTGCCGGCGGTGCTGTTGACCTGGCCGGTGCTGCGCTACCTGCCGGATGGCCCGCAACAAGTGAAATGGATGGACCAGGCCGAGAAGGACTGGCTGGCCGGTGAGCTGAAAAAAGACCTGGAGGAATACGGCCAGACCCGCCATGGCAATCCGCTGCATGCCCTCAAGGACAAGCGTGTGTTGCTGCTGGCGCTGTTCTACCTGCCGGTGACCTTGAGCATCTACGGCCTGGGCCTGTGGTTGCCGACGCTGATCAAGCAGTTCGGCGGCAGCGATCTGGTAACCGGTTTCGTGTCGTCGGTGCCGTACATTTTCGGCATCGTCGGCCTGCTGATCATTCCCCGCAGCTCCGATCGGCTGAATGATCGGTATGGTCACCTGGCGGTGTTGTACGTGCTCGGTGCCATCGGCCTGTTCCTAAGCGCCTGGTTGTCGGTGCCGGTGTTGCAATTGGCGGCGCTGTGCCTGGTGGCGTTCGCGCTGTTTTCCTGCACCGCGGTGTTCTGGACCTTGCCGGGACGGTTCTTTGCTGGCGCCAGTGCGGCGGCGGGCATCGCGCTGATCAACTCGGTGGGCAACCTCGGCGGCTACATCGGGCCGTTCGTGATCGGTGCGCTGAAGGAGTACACCGGCAACCTGGCTTCGGGGCTGTATTTCCTGTCCTGTGTGATGGTGTTTGGCCTGGTGTTGACTGGCGTGGTCTACCGCCTGCTGGAGCGCAAGCATGTGTTGCCGGCGGATCAGTTTGCCGCCAGCGCCCGGGGGGCGACACGTACCTGAAATGACTGCGATCAACTGTGGGAGCGAGCTTGCTCGCGATGGCGATCGGACAGTCAACATCCCGGCTGAATGGGAGGCCGCTATCGCGAGCAAGCTCGCTCCCACAAGGGAATGCACCAAATTCAAGTTTTGCGTACAAGGAGAAAGATATGCGTTTAGTTCAGTTCGAATTGAGTAACGGCGAACGCCGCGTCGGTGTGGTCGAGGGCGATCAAGTGCGCGAAGTGCAGGGCGCCGGCACCGTGCGCGAGCTGGCGCTGGCGGCCATCGAAGCGGGTGTGAAGCTTGAGCAGCAGGTCAACGGCCTGGGCCTGGGTGCAAGCCATGACTACGCGCAGTTGCTCGGTGAGCTGCGCATCCTGCCGCCGCTGGATCACCCGGACCCGGCGCACCTGTTGGTCAGTGGCACCGGCCTGACCCACCTGGGCAGTGCCTCGGCCCGGGACAAGATGCACCAGCAGGCCGGTGACGAAGCGACCATGACCGACACCATGCGCATCTTCAAGTGGGGCGTGGAGGGCGGCAAGCCCCAGGCCGGGCAGGCCGGTGTGCAACCGGAATGGTTCTACAAGGGCGATGGCAGCATTGTCGTCCGTCCGGGCCACCCGTTTCCGTTGCCGCCGTTCGCCGAAGACGCCGGCGAAGAGCCGGAAATCAGCGGCCTGTATGTCATCGGTCACGATGGCAAGCCGTATCGCCTGGGCTTTGCCGTGGGCAACGAGTTTTCCGACCACGTGATGGAGCGCAAGAATTACCTGTACCTGGCCCATTCGAAATTGCGCAGTTGCAGTTTTGGCCCGGAACTTCGCGTGGGAGAACTGCCTCAACATCTGTCCGGGACCAGTCGTATCCTGCGCAACGGCGAAGTGCTGTGGCAGAACGAATTCCTCAGCGGCGAGGCGAACATGTGCCACAGCCTCGAAAACCTGGAATTCCACCACTTCAAATACAGTCAGTTCCTGCGCCCGGGGGACGTCCACGTACACTTCTTCGGCACCGCGACGCTGTCGTTCGCCGATGGCATCCGCACCCAGCCGGGGGATGTGTTCGAAATCAGCCAGGCGGAGTTCGGCGCGCCGCTGGTCAACGGTATTGCCCCGGTGGACGCGGTGTTCAATCCGGGTACTATCGGCACACTTTAAAGGAGACTTGCGATGAACCAGATCCTTGGCCACAACTACATCGGCGGGGCGCGCAGCGCGGCCGGCCAGACCCGCCTGCAGAGCGTCGACGCCAGCACCGGCGAGGCCTTGCCCCATGCATTCGTCCAGGCCACGGCCGAAGAAGTCGATGCCGCTGCCAAGGCCGCTGCCACGGCATACCCGACCTATCGCAGCCTGAGTGCGGCGCGCCGGGCCGAGTTCCTCGAAGCCATTGCCGATGAACTGGACGCCTTGGGCGATGACTTCGTCGCCGTGGTCTGCCGTGAAACCGCGTTGCCAGCGGCGCGGATCCAGGGCGAGCGCGGGCGTACCAGCGGCCAGATGCGTCTGTTCGCCAAGGTCCTGCGCCGTGGTGATTTCTACGGCGCGCGCATTGACCGCGCCTTGCCGGAGCGCACGCCGCTGCCGCGTCCGGACCTGCGTCAGTACCGCATCGGCCTCGGCCCGGTGGCGGTGTTCGGCGCCAGTAACTTCCCCCTTGCGTTTTCCACCGCCGGTGGTGATACCGCAGCGGCGCTGGCCGCCGGCTGCCCGGTGGTGTTCAAGGCCCACAGCGGCCACATGGCCACGGCAGAACACGTCGCCGACGCGATCATTCGCGCCGCCGAGAAAACCGCGATGCCGGCCGGTGTGTTCAACATGATCTATGGCGGTGGCGTCGGCGAATGGCTGGTCAAGCATCCGGCGATCCAGGCCGTGGGTTTCACCGGTTCCCTCAAGGGCGGGCGTGCCCTGTGCGACATGGCGGCCGCACGGCCCCAGCCGATTCCGGTGTTCGCCGAAATGTCGAGCATCAACCCGGTGATCGTGTTGCCCCAGGCGCTGGAAACCCGCGCCGAAAGCATCGCTCGCGACCTGACCGCCTCGGTGGTGCAGGGCTGCGGCCAATTCTGTACCAACCCGGGCCTGGTGATCGGCATTCGCTCGCCGCAGTTCACCGCCTTCACCCAACAGGTGGCCGCGCTGATCGGCGACCAGTCTGCCCAGACCATGCTCAACGCCGGCACGCTGCAAAGCTACGGCAAGGGCCTGCAAAAGCTGCTGGCGCACCCGGGCATCGAACACCTGGCCGGGCGCGAGCAACAGGGCAACCAGGCCCAGCCGCAGTTGTTCAAGGCCGACGCCAGCCTGTTGATCAACGGTGACGAGGCGCTGCAAGAAGAGGTGTTCGGCCCGACCACGGTATTTGTCGAAGTCGCCGACCAGGCGCAACTGACCGCCGCGCTGAACGGCCTGCACGGCCAACTCACCGCGACGATGATTGGCGAGCCGGCGGATTTCGAACAGTTCGGCGAACTGACGCCGTTGCTGGAGCAGAAGGTCGGCCGCATCTTGCTCAACGGTTATCCAACCGGCGTCGAGGTGTGTGATTCGATGGTGCACGGCGGGCCTTACCCGGCGACGTCCGATGCCCGTGGCACCTCGGTGGGTACATTGGCGATCGATCGCTTCCTGCGTCCGGTGTGCTTCCAGAACTATCCGGACAGCCTGCTGCCGGAACCACTGAAAAACGCAAATCCGCTGGGGATCCAGCGGTTGGTGGATGGGGTGCCGGGGCGCGAGGCGCTCTGAGGGTTGCGGTGAGGTCGTTACATTCAAGTTGAATGTGCCGGCCTCATCGCGAGCAGGCTCGCTCCCACAGGGATCTCTAGTGAATGCAAAATTTGTGTTCGCTGAAAATCCAACTGTGGGAGCGGGCTTGCTCGCGAAGGCGATCTACCAGTCTAAGTTGCTTTCGAACCTCATGGCCCAAGGCCCACTCCCACATTGGGTTATCATGGCACTTTCCCAATGACCGACTGATCACCATGACTGCCGTAACCGACACCCTGCTGCACGCCCTCGAACATTGCGACATGCTGATTATCGATGGGCTGCATGCATTCGATTTCTCCCTCGACGAGCAAGATCAGTTGCACGTCGAGTGCATGAACGGCCGCACCCTTGAGCATTGGCGTTTCACCCCGGCGCAGATGCAGGCCGCGACCTTCGACAAAGCCCTGAAGCATTGGGTCATTACCAGCGATTCGGGCGATCACCACCTGGAATGCGTGGAAGCGACCAGCGGCCACGACGATGAGGACTCCGATCATGAAGATGCGTAGTTTCTGGCCCTTGTTGATGGCCGGCAGCGTGGGCGCCATGGGCGTCCAGGCCGACACCAGCGAGCGCCACCAGTTGTTGGTGGGCTCCTACACGGCGGGCCAGAGCCAAGGCATCTACCGGTTGCAGTTCGACAGCCGCACCGGCCAGATCGACGCCAACCCGTTGCAAGTGATCAAGACAGACAACCCTTCATGGCTGACCCTGTCCAAGGACATGACCCGGCTGTTCGTGGTCAACGAAAACGGGCCGGGCCAAAAAGACCCGGTGGGCAAGGTCAGTAGCTACGCCATCGACCCAAAGACCCACGCCATCAGCCTGATCAGCCAAGTGCAATCCCTGGGCAACGAACCGACCCATTCGAGTTTGAGCCACGACGGCCAGCATTTGTTGGTCAGTAACTATTCCGTGCTGGAAAACCCGGGCGGCACCTTGGTGGTGGTGCCGGTGGGGGCGGACGGCAAGCTGACGCCAGTGGTCCAATCGGGCAGCCATCAGCCGAGTCGGGTCAATCCCGAGCGGCAGAAATCCGCTCATGTGCATTCCGCGGTGCCGTCACCAGACGGCAACTATGTGTTCGCCAATGACTTGGGGGCGGACAAGGTGTTTGTCTACCGCTACAACCCCAAGGCCAACCCCGAACTGCCGTTGACGCCTGCCGATCCGCCCTTCGTGCAGTTGCCGCCGGGCAGCGGGCCGCGCCATCTGTTGTTCAGTGGCGATGGCAAGCATGCCTGGTTGACGATGGAGATGACCGCCCAGGTCGCGGTATTCGATTACCAGGACGGTCGCCTGACCCAGCGCCAGTTGGTCGATCTGGCCGACGGCAAACCCCAGCCGGGTAAGGCAGCGGCAGCGTTGCATGCGTCCAAGGACGGCAAGTTCTTGTACGTCAGTAACCGTGGCACCACCAACGAAATCCTGGTGTTCGCTGTAGACCCGACCTCCGGCACCTTGAAGGAACTGCAGCGACGCTCCGTCGAGGGTGATCACCCCCGGGAGTTCAGCCTTGATCCAAACGAAAAATTCGTCCTGGTCGCCAATCAGAAAAGCAACCAGATCGTGGTCATCGAGCGCGATCCAAAGACCGGCCTGCTGGGCAAAACCGTTCAGAAACTGCCCATGGATGCGCCAAGCGATGTGAAATTCCTGGTGCGTCAATAACGCTCAGGCCCCGATTTCAGGGGCCTTCGCCGTTGTATCAACAAGACTGATAGTCGCTAGTATTACAAAGCATTTCAAGGCGAGACGCCTCGGCGCGTAAGTTTGCTTCACGGCCCCACCGGGCAAATCAGCCAACTGAATCCGAGGATTACCGCCATGAACCTGAATCTTTTTTCCGTGATCGCCGCTTCCGCCATCTCCGCCAACGTGGCATTGCCGGCCAGTGCCAGCATCGAGATCAGCGACAAGAAAAACCGCACCCAGAGCTACACCGAGAAATACCTGCAACAAAGCGCCAACTTCTATGCGGCGCTGGACCACAAGACCCAACACTGAACACCGCTGACCCTTGAAGCCTGCGATCTTTTCGTTTCCTACCCGGATCCCGGGGGAGAGAAAAGATCGCAGGCTTCGTGCTTGGGTTGAAAATCACCGTTGTGATATCACATGGCCATGTGTTTAAATTTGACGCTCGTTAATTGACTCCTTACCAATAAGGATCGACACCATGGCGATGCGTCTGGCAGTGATGCTGCTGTTCCTCTATTCCACCCCGATTGTCTCGGCGGCCCAGCCCGTTCCCGGTGAGCTGGAAGTCGCCCGTGAGCGATTGTTGAGTTTGTTGGGCGACTGATTGGCTCAGATAGCAATGGGCTGCATGATTGCCTTTGTGGCGAGGGAGCTTGCTCCCGCTCGATTGCGTAGCAATCGCTAAAAGGGGGCTGCTGCGCAGCCCAGCGGGAGCAAGCTCCCTCGCCACAAAAAACCCCTTAGCCACAAAAGCCCCTCTTAGCCATAGAAGCTCATTAGCCACAAAAAGTGCGCTAACTGGGCAAATGGTTACTTGGCCATGATCGCCACGAACAGCTCTGACTCGAGCAATCCCTGCAGCCAATCCTGTAGCCGAGGGTAGGGCGCCTGGGCAAACCAGTCGCGGTCGACATGGGCGAACTGCCGTATGAAGGGCAGCACGGCCACGTCGGCCAGGCTCGGGTGCTCCGCCGCCAGGAAGGGCCGGGCTTCAAGCAATGCCTCCAGTCTGCGCAGATAATTTTCACCCTCGCTACGGTAATGTTCCTTCGAGTATTCGGGATGGCGTTCGGGGTATTTGTAGCGATTCAAGTGAAGCTTGAACACTCGGTCGTTTTCCTCGACCAACGCCGCTGTCAGCGCCTGGCCTTCGGGATCGTCCCGTAGTCTCCAGTCTTGCGGATCGTGCAGGTCCAAGGCCCAGCCCATGATCTCCAGACTCTCATCGATCACCCGGCTATCGACTTGCAGCACCGGCACCGTGCCTTTGCTGGAGAGGGCGAGCATCTCGGCGGGCTTGGCCTTCAGGCTGACTTCGACAATCGCCACCTCGACCGCGCTGTAGCGCAAGGCCATGCGCGCCCGCATCGCATAGGGGCAACGGCGGAAGGAGTAGAGCGTGGCACGACTCATTTCACCTCCACCGTGCTCAACCCGTTGCCCTGGCGCCGCACCTGGATCTGCACCGGGATCCGCTCGTGCATTTCCTGCACATGGGATATCACCGCAACCTTGCGGCCCTGGGCCTGCAGGCCGTCGAGGGCATCCATGGCCAGTTGCAGCGACTCGGGGTCGAGACTGCCGAAGCCTTCGTCGATGAACAGCGATTCGATCTTCAGTGTGCTGGACGCCATCGAGGCCAGGCCCAGTGCCAGGGCAAGGGAGACCAGGAAGGTTTCGCCGCCGGACAACGAATGCACCGAGCGCAGTTCATCGCCCATCTCCGTGTCCATCACCAGCAGCCCGAGCATGCTGCCGCCGCGCTTGAGCCGGTAGCGGCGCACCAGTTGCCGCAGTTGGGCATTGGCGTGGTGCACCAGCAGGTCGAGGTTGTACGCCTGGGCCAGCTTGCGGAAGCGATCACCGGTGGCCGAGCCGATCAGGGCATCGAGGCGTGCCCAGCGCTGGTATTCGGCGTAGGCCTGGTCGATCTGCTGGGCCAGGGCCTGGTTGGCGTTCTGCCGACGTTGATCCTCGGCCTGTTCGGCGCGCAGTTCGGCGCAACGCTGTTCACTGGCGGAGAATTGCGCTTGCAGCTCGGTGAGGGCTTCGGCGAGTTGCTCGGCGGCCAGGTTGCCGTTGTGCTGGGCCTGGTGATTGTGCAGGCGTTGCTCGCGTTCGGTGAGCAGGACGCGGGCCTGTTCGATGGCTTTTTCGCTGTTGAGCAAGCGCTGGCGCAACTGGCTGACCTGTTGTTCGTCCAGGCTGAGCAGGGTTTGAAGGGCGGCATCGTCCAGTTCAGGATGGCCGGTGCGCCACTGCGCGATACCCGTATCCAGGGCCTGAAGTTCATGGTCCAGGGATTGTGCCTGTTCCTGGCGGGCCTTGAGTTCGGCGGCCAGTTGCACGAGGTTGTTGCGCAATTGCTGCAACTGCTGATTGGCCGTTGCCTCGGCCTCCCGGGTCTGTTCGAGGCTCTGGTCGAGTTGTTGCTGCCAGTGTTCGGCGCTGCTGTGCTCGCCGAGCAGTTGCGCGAGTTTTTCCTGGCCGGCCTGCTGTTGCTCGCTCAAGGTGCTGAATTGCACGCGGGCCGCTTCAAGTTGCTGGACGCGAGTCTGCTGGCGGTCCTGTTCTTTTTCCAGGGTCTGCTGGCGCTGGAGCTGTTCGCCCAGTTCGTCGCGTTGCTGATCCAGTTGCGCCAGGCGCTGGGCGATCTGCTGGTCGAGCTGCAAGAAGGTCGCGGCGGGATCGCTGCGCAAAGCCTGCAAGGTGTTCGCTGGCAGCAGGGTGCTGAAGTGGCTCAACTCTTCGTCCAGGCGCTGGCGGTCGCGGGCCAGCGCTTGCTGCTGGTTGCCCAGGTGCTGTGAGGCCTGTTGGCTGGCGACTTCGGCCTCGTGCAGGCGCTGGCCCATCCGGACGGCGTCCTGCTGCAGGGTCAGCAGGGCGGTTTGCCGTTGTTCGTCCTGGCTGATGTGCTGGTGCAGTTGGCTGTTCTGCTGGGCCAGCCAGGCGTCGCGCTTGCCCGAATCCTGGGCCAGCAGTTGCGCCGACAACGGGTGGGCTTCCAGGCTGGGCGCCAAGCCCTGTTGCTGGCTGGCGAGCTGCTCCTGCTGCTGTTTGAGCTCCTTGAGCTGGGCCATGACGCCGCTGTACTGCGCCCGTAGCTCGATGACTTTTTCGTTGAGCTGTTCGACGGCTTTGCGGGCGTTGGCCTCTTCGGATTCATCGAAGCGCCCGAGGTTTTCCAGCAGGGCTTCGGGTTGATGATAAGGATGCTCGACGCTGCCACATACCGGGCAGGGCTGCTCGTCCTGCAACTGGGCACGCAATTGCTCGACGCTTTCGCTGCGGGCCAGGCGCTGGCGTGCCAGCAGTTCGCGGGTCACGGTCAGGGCCTGCTCGGCGATGGTCAGTTCGGCCTTGGCTTCGCCGCCCTCACGCACCAAGCGGTCACGTTCCTGCAACGCTTGTTGCTGGCGTTGTTCGAGCTCGGCGCCGCGTTTGTCCAGCTCTTGCTGACTGGCCCATAGCCGGGTCAGTTCTTCGAACGCGCGCAGTTGCTTGCGGTTGTCTTGCAGCAGGTTGCCGAGCAATTGGATCTGTTCGGCCACCGCGTCGGGCTCGGCGCCCGCTTCCTTGTACAGCACCTCGAGGTCTTGTCGGCGGCTGGCCAGTTCTTCGGCGGCGCGGGCGGCGCTGTGTTCCAAGGTGGCGAGTTCGGCCTGGCCCTGGTTCAGGCGATTGCCGATCAGCATCAGTTGTTGGAGACGATCGCGATAGGCGTTCCAGGCGTCGCTCAGCGGCGCCAGGTGGGTGCTTTGCTCAAGTTCGCCGGCGATGCGCTGCAAGCGCTCGGCCACCTGTTTTTGCTGGTCGAGCAAGGTATCGATGGTGCGCTGGCCTTCGGTGCACGCCTGTTGCGCCTGTTCCTGGCGCTCGGCGGCCTGGCTGGTGTCCTTGGCGAGGCGGGCCAGGCTGCTTTGCTCTTCAAAGGCCTGGCGCAGCAACGGCGCGCTGTCGCTGCTTTGTTGCCGGGCTGCGGCCTGTGCCAGTTGCGCGGCGTCCAGGCGTTTTTCCAGTTCGGCCTGTTGTTCATGCAAGTCGATCTGCTGTTGGGTGAGCTGCTGGATCTGCCCGGCCAGGGGGTCGAGTTGTCGGCTCAACTCCGTCTGACGAATGAACTGATGGCGCTGGGGCGCCAGTTGTTCCAGGCGGGTCAGTTTCAGGCGTTCGTCGGCCAGGGCGTCCCAATCGACCTGGGCCTGTTGCAACTGCTCGGCGGCGCTGGCGTGTTCGTCCTGCAGCTGGCGCAGGTCCCGCAGCCAGGTGTGTTGCTGCTCCAGTTGCTTGAGCTGCGCCTGCTGGGTCTTGAGCTGCTGCTGGGCGTCATTGAAACGCTGGTCCAGCTCGGCCCGGGCTTCGGGAACCAGCGGCGTGACGCCGCTGGCCTGGTCCTGCAATTGCCGGTGGCTGTCCTTGGCTTGCTTGGCCTTGTCGAAGGCGCGGCGGCCGAGGCGGGTATACAGGGCGGTGTCGGTGAGTTTTTCCAGCAGTTCGCTGCGGTCGTTGTCATCGGCCTTGAGGAACGCGCTGAACTCGCTTTGGGCCAGCAACACGGCGCGGGTGAACTGCTCGAAGTTCAGGCCCAGGGCGGCTTCGAGCTGGGTCTTGTATTCGCCTTTCTGGCTCGCCAGCAATTGATCGTTGTCCAGGTCCCGCAAGCTCTGGCGGCTGGCTTGCAACTTGCCGCCGGCCTTTTCCCGGGCGCGATTGGCTTCCCAGCGGGCCCGATAGCGGCGCCCGTCTATGCCACGAAAATCCACTTCGGCAAAGCCGTCGCCGGTGCCGCGGCGCAACAGCGTGCGCGGGTCACCCGTGGCGATATCGCCATCGACGTCCGGCACCTTGGCGTCGCGCCCGGTGTTGTTGAGGCGCGGCACGGCGCCGAACAGCGCCAGGCACAAGGCGTCGAGCAGCGTGCTCTTGCCGGCGCCCGTGGGGCCGGTAATGGCGAACAGGCCGGCGCTGGCCAAGGGTTCGGCTGTGAAATCGATTTCAAAAGGCCCGGCCAGGGACGCCAGGTTCTTGAGGCGGATCGCGAGAATCTTCATGGCTGCTCGCTCTCCATCTGCACGTCTTGCAACAGCACGGCAAAGTCCTTGAGGGTTTGTTCGTCCACTTCGTTGCCGTAGGTGTCCTGCCAGGCGCGGCTGAACAGTTCCTGCGGGCTGAGCTGATCGAGCTCCACCAACGCACCGTCGTCATCGGCACCGCCAGTGCCACCGTTGCCGGCGTACTCGGCGCCGATCCGTACCAGGCGCACGGCCTTGCCTTGCAACGCGGTTTCAACCTGGTGGCGCAGGTCCGGCTGCGGTTCGTCGAGGCGCACCCGCACTTCCAGCCAGGGTTGGCGCTGGATGTCGGCCAGCAGGTCGATGTCGGGCAGCTCCTTGAGTTGCCCGAGAATATCGGCCAGGGGGGCCGGGCCCAGGCGTTGAAGATTGACGGCCCGGGGAATCAGGCGTGGCTCGACCTTGACTAGGATCTCGCCGTCCAGCGTGACGTCGAGAATCTGGTGCTGGTAGCCAATCTCCGAGAACGACAGTGGGATCGGCGAGCCGCTGTAGCGGATGCGCTCTTCACCGTTGACCTTCTGCGGTTTGTGCAGGTGGCCGAGGGCTACGTAGCTGATGCTCGGGCCGAACAGGCTGGCGGGCAGGGCCTCGGCGTTGCCGATGATCAGGCTGCGCTCGGAATCCTCGGACACCGAGCCGCCGGCCATGTGCGCATGGCTGACGGCGATCAGCGCCTGGCCTTTCTTGCGCTTGCTGTTGGCGGCAGCGATCAGCCACTCGTGCACCTGGCCGATGCCCCGCAGGTAGTCGTCACCCAGTTGCGCGCCGGTGACTTCGGCGGGGCGCAGGAACGGCAGGGCCAGGCACCACGCCTTGACCTTGCCCTTGGCATCGGGCAGCGGCAATAACAGCCGCTCGACGTCCAATTGGCCGTCGTCCAGCCACAACACCCGGCCCAAGGCGTGGGTGCGCAAGCGGCGCATCAGCGGCGCGGGCAATTCGATACGCGAGCCGGAGTCGTGGTTGCCGGCGATCATGACAATGGTCAGGTTGGCGTTTTGTTCATGGGCGCTGACGATGAAATCGTACAGGCGCTCCTGGGCTTTGACCGGCGGGTTGACGGTGTCGAAGATGTCACCGGCAATCAGCAGCACGTCGGGTTTTTCCTGGCTCAGCTGACGCAGCAGCCAATCGAGGAAGCAGGCGTGTTCGAAATCGCGTTCCTGGCCGTGCAGGTTTTGCCCCAGGTGCCAGTCGGAGGTGTGAAACAGACGCAAGGTGAACTCCAGAAACAGATGATGGCCGCGGTGAAGAGGGGGCGGCTAAAAGAAGGAGAGTTTACTGGGAAACGGAGGGGAGGATTTGGTCAACTTCATTGGATCTATCTGAACACGACCCTGTGGCGAGGGAGCTTGGTCCCGCTCGATTGCGTAGCAATCGCCAAAAAGGGGCTGCTGCGCAGCCCAGCGGGAGCAAGCTCCCTCGCCACAAAAGCCACAAAAGCCACAAAAGCCACAAAAGCCACAAAAGCCACAAAAGCCACAAAAGCTGAAAAGCTGAAAAAGCTGTGAAGGCTGCAAAACAGAAGTTTGGGTTATTTAGGGTAAAGCGGCGGCAATCCGGAATCACCCGCCGAATCCAGCGCCCCTTCGGTGGGCGGGATGGTACGAATGGCCCGCCACAAGTCTTCGCCTTGCCAATGCTGGCCGGTTTCGCTGTAGAGCGCGCCGTTGAGGCCATCCAGGGCGTCGGACAGCGGCACGAAACGCGCGGCCATGTCGGCCAGGGTTTCCGGTTGCTGGCGGGCCCAGGCGTCCAGGGCTTGGCGGGTGGCGTGGGGGTCGTTGGCCAGGCAGGTACGCTTGAGGTCGTCCAGCAGGGTGCGTGGGCTCGGTCCGGCCTGGGTCGAGCGCAGGATCGCCGGCTGCCAACGGGCGCGCCACCACAAGCCGAAGCCGAGCAGTGTCGTGCAGGCCAGGATCAGGCTGCTCAGTTGCCAATACCACAGGGTCTCGCTGTCCACCGTGGTCACGATCTGCGTCGTGCTGGCCGGTGTATCCACCATCAGGCTCGGATTGTTCGCCACTTGCAGGGTCCGCGCCGGGAGGCTGGTGCGGTCCAGGTGATCTTCCAGGGTGTTCCACCAGACCACTTCCACCGGTGGCAGCTCGATGGTGCCGCTGCGGTTGGGCACCAGCGCCTCGCGGTCCTCGCGGCTGCCCACCAGCCCGCGTTCACTGCTGCGGCTGCTCAGTACCGGTTGGTCCGGATAACGCCGCAGGCCATTGATCTCGGTGGCCGGCAACGGTGGCAACTGGGCGCTGGCCAGGCCTTCGGCTTCCAGGGTCAGGCTGCGGGTCAGGGAATCGCCGACCTGGCTGTGGGTCGGCTCCGGGCTCCAGCTTTCACTCAACGACAGGCTGCGTGCCGGCAGCCAGGGCACGTCGGCCGGGTAGCTGGCCGGCTTGGGTTTGACGCTCAGCAGCAGTTGCTCGGAGCTGACCCGCATCAATTGGCCGGGCTTGGGGCCTGAAGGGGCGGCGTCCTGGGCCACCGGTTCGACCAGGGTGGCACTGAAGGTCTGGGCCGGAATCGTCAGCTCGCCGCTGCGCTGCGGGTAGATGCCATAGCGCAGTTCGATGACGCCATGGCGCACATCGTTGATGACTTTTTCATAGGTGCGCGATTCGCCCAGTTGTTCGGTGCGCGCATCGGGGATGTGCAATGGCGTCAGGCTGCTGTCGTCGTACAGCGACACCGAATGATAGATGCGCAGGGTCAGGATCGCCTGGGCCTGCACATACACGTCGTGCTGGTCGAGGCTGGCTTCGATGAATACTGGCGCCAGGGTTCCCGAGGCGTTGCGGGTTTCGCTTTCGATGACTTGCAGGGTGATCGGCTGGCTGCTCACTTCGCCCAGTTGCAGCGGCGGAATGACCACGGTGCCGCTTCGACGTGGCAGCAGGGTGATGATCCAGCGAGTGGTGGCGCGGTTCTCGCCGTCGAGGGTCGTCAACTGATTGACCTGGCGGGTGCCGCGCACATCGAACAAGGCCTGGAGCGGGCTCAGGTCGGGTTTGCCGAACAACGTGGCGTCATTGGATTCCAGGGTCAGTTCCACCGTTTCCCCGGAGTTCAGGCGGCTGCGGTCCACACTGGCCGTCAGCTGTGCAGCCTGGGTTCCAGAGGCCCAGAGCAGCAAGGCGAGGAGGTAGGCGGTGAAGCGGGTCATGGGGTTTTTCCCTGGGCCTGATGGCTTTGCTGTTCATACCAGAATTTACGCCTGAGCAGCTCGCCGGGGTTATCCGGGATCTGGCGCAACCATTGTTCCATGGCCTGGCGTTGTTCTTCTTCATTGCGCTGGCCGCCGGCGGGACGCAGCGGCGGCGTGGTGGTCTGTTCATCAGGCAGCTCGCTACCCGGCACATCCTGGGCGGTGGGCGGCTGTGCGGCCCGTGGAGGCTGGGATTCGTCCGGCGTCGCGGTGGTCTCGGTGGATGGCTGTCCCGGTTCGGAAGACTGGCTCGTCGAAGTGCTATCCGGCGCTTGCTCGGAGGGGGCTGGTTCCTCGTTTTCCGCGGGCTTGGGCTCTGGCGCCGGTGGTGCCTGCTCCTTCAACAGGCTCTGCACCAGCGCCTTGTTGGTCTGGGCCGGGCGCAGGTCGGGTTGCAATTCCAGGGCTTGTTCGTAGGCATCCAGTGCGGCCTCCAGCTCACCGCTCTTGGCCAGGGCGTTGCCACGATTGTAGTGGGCACGGGCGTCGTTGCCTTCGGCGAAGCGCCGGGCGGCTTCGCTGTATTGACCGGCTTCGTACAGGGCGACGCCTTGCCATTGGCTGTCCTCGAAGCGGGCGGCGGCTTCGGCGGGGCGCTTTTGCTTGAGCAAGTGCTGGCCCTGTTGATCGGCGCGCAGCCATAGGTCCTGGAATTCGAAGGCGTGGCCGGTTTGCGGCAACACGAATAGCAGCGGCAGGCAGAACAGCCAGCCTCGACGTCCGGCACAGGCGGCCAGCAGCAACAATGGCAGGAGCAGCCAGTAACCCTGGTCGGCCCAGGTGTCCAGGCGCAACGTCTGGCCGTCACTGCGCAGATGGCGAGGACCGTCCAGCAGGCCCAGGCCGCGCAGGTCGCTGTCATCCAGCCGCGCCGGTCGGTAGCGGCCATCCAGTTCGTTGGCGAAGGCCTTGAGGCCCGGGCTGTCCAGGCGCGGCACCAGGATCGAACCCTGGGCATCCTTGAGGTAACTGCCATCTTCCTGGGCCACCGGTGCGCCTTCCCGGGTGCCGATGCCCAGCATCAGCCATTGCGTGGCGGAGCCGTCCAGGACTTGGCGGATGCCTTCACGCTCCTGTTCGTTCAACGAAGAGCCGATCAGCAGGATCCGACCGTGGCCAAGTTCACCCTGGTCCAACAGGGCCATGGCCTTATGGACCGCCAGGTCGGCGCGATGACCGCCTTGGGGCATGATCGACGGTGCGACGGCTTCGAGCAGGTTGGCGCTGGTGGCCAGGTCGTCGGACAGCGGCACCAGCGTGTGGGCGCTGCCGGCATAGACAATGATCGCGGTCTGGGCATCGCTGCGGTTCTGCAGCAGGTCCAGCAACTTGCGCCGGGCCTGTTCCAGGCGCGTCGGCGGGACGTCGGTGGCGAGCATTTCCGGGGTCAGCTCCAGTATCACCACCAGCGGATCGGCGGGTTTCTGGCTGGTCTGCTCGACCCGCGCCCAGCTCGGCCCCAGCAACGCCAGCACGATCAACGCCCAACCCAGGCCCAGGGCAATCCACGGCAGCCGGCTTTCCCGGCCACTGCCGCCACTGAGCAGCACGGCGTGGAAGGCCGGCGGCAAGATCATCTGCCAGCGGCCCACTCGCTTCTGCCGATGCCACAGTTGCCAGAGCAACCAGCCCAGCAACGGCAGCAGCAACACGAACCAGGGGCGCAGCCAGTGTGGCCAGAGGGCGATCATCGACGCCTCCGCAAGCGCAGCCGCTTGAGCCGTTGGCGCCACTCGGTGTGTTGGGCCGGTTTGAACAGCGCCTGGTTAAGCAGGCGCTGCAGTGGATTGTCCGGCCAGCGCGTCCGGGCCGCCAGCAGCACGCTCAGCAACAGCGCAACGGTCAGGGGCCAGTGATACAGCGCCAGGGCAGGGCGCGCTTGGGTCGGTTGCTGGGTCACCGGTTCGAGCTGGTCGAGGGTGGTCTTGATCGCCAGCAGTTGCTCACCATCCTGGGCGCGGAAATAACGACCGCCCGTGACCTGGGCAATGTCCTTGAGGGTCGGCTCGTCGAGGTCCAGGCTCGGGTTGACGCCGAGGAAGCCCGCCGTACCGCTTTGTTCCGGGTCGGCACCGATGCCGATCGGGTAGATTTTCACGCCTTCGTCGGCGGCCAGCTGCGCCGCAGTCAATGGATCGATTTCGCCGCCGTTGTTGGCCCCGTCGGTGACCAGGATCAACACGCGACTGTGGGCCGGGCGCTGACGCAGGCGCTTGAGGGCCAGGCCGATGGCGTCGCCAATGGCGGTATTCTTGCCGGCGATGCCGATGCGCGCCTCGTCGAGCCAACGCCGCACGGTGCGACGGTCGAAGGTCAGCGGCGCCTGCAAGTAGGCCTGGCTGCCAAACAGGATCAGGCCGACCCGATCACCCTCGCGGCCTTCGAGAAAATCCCCGAGCATGTGCTGGACCAGCGTGAGGCGGCTGACTTCTTCGTCCTTCCACTGCATGTCGGGAAAGTCCATGGAGCCCGAGACGTCCACCGCCACCAGCAGGTCGCGACCGCTGGCGGCAATGGGCAACGGTTCCCCCAACCACTGCGGCCGGGCGGCGGCGATCAGCAACAGCAGCCAGAGCAGGATAAAAGGTGCCTGTTGTCGCCAGGTCGGCAGATTGGCCCGGGCCCGACGGCCCACCAGGCCTTCCAGGTCGCCGAGGAAACTGACCTTGAGCGCCGGCTCGCCGCTGTCGGCCGCCGGCAACACCAGGCGCATCAGCCAGGGCAACGGCAACAGGGCGAACACCCATGGCCAGGCAAATTCAAACATGTTTGCGAATCCAGATTTCCACCGCCTGGGTCAGACCGGCGATGGCTTTGTCGTCGAGCTTGCATTCGGGCTTGTAGGCGCCTTCCACCAGTACCATCCAGCGTGTCAGGCCGGCGGCCGGGCAACGGTTGTCGAGGAAGGCCAGCCATTTGCGCCCGTTGAGGGTGTGGCTCTGGCTGTAGGGGTAATGGTTGCGACACAGACGCTTGAGCAACCCGTTGAGTTGCTGTAGCCAGGCACCGGCCGGCGCGCCGTCGTAGGGTTTGGGCAGCCGGGCGAGTTCGGCCAGGGCGGCCACGCGCACCGGGTCCAGGGGTTGCTCAGTGCGGTCCGTGGTGCGCTTGGCGGGAATGAAGCGGCGCAAATGCCACAGCCCCAGGCCCAGCAGCGGCAACAGCACCAGCAGCAACCACCAGCCCGGCGCGGGTGGCCAGAAGCCGATGGGCGGTGGCGCCATCAACGGTTGCAGTTGATCGAGACTGCTCATCGGCTTTTCCCGGCCCGCTTGGGGTTCAGGTATTCGCGCAGTTGCTCGACCATGTCGCCCTGGGTGCTCAGGGGCATCATCAGGATTCGCAGCTTCTGCGCCAGCAGCTCCCAACGTTCCTGGCGAGCGTCGGCCTGGGCGCGATAGGCCTGGCGCAACTCGACATTCAGGGTGTCGAGTTCCAGTTGGGCACCGCGTTGGGCGAAGCGCAGCAAGCCGGCGGCGGGCAAGGCGTGGTCCAGTGGGTCCGACAGCGGCAGCAGCAACAGGTCGCAATGGCGCGACAGCAGGCTCAATTGCTGCTCGGCGCTGTCGGACAAGGCACGCTCGTCGCAAATCACGATCACCAGGCTGCCGGGCCGCAGCACTTCCCGGGCTCGACGCAGGGCGATGCCGAACGAGTCGCGGTCCGGCTCGCCCTCGGTGTGCAGCGATTGGTTGACCCGCACCAGCCGGTTGAGCAATTGCAGAAGGCTCTGTTTGCTGCGCCGCGGCTTGACCTCGTAATGGGTGTTGTTGCCGAACACCAGGCCGCCGACCCGGTCGTTGTGCCCCAGCGCGGCCCAGCCGATCAGGCTGGCGGCCTGGGCGGCGAGCACCGACTTGAACATCAGCCCCGAGCCGAAGAACAGTCGGTGGCTTTGCTCGATCATGATGAAGATCGGCCGCTCGCGTTCTTCGTGGAATAGCTTGGTGTGGGGTTCCTGGGTCCGGGCGGTGACGCGCCAGTCAATGGTGCGTACGTCGTCGCCGGCCTGGTAGACCCGCACCTGGTCGAAATCCACCCCGCGCCCACGCAGCTTGGAGTGATGCAGGCCGATCAGCGGGCTGCGTTGGCCCGGTGTCGAGAACAGTTGCACCTCGCGCACGCGATGGCGCATCTCGATCAGCTCCGAAAGGCTGACGCGGATGCCCGATGCGGGCGCCAGGGAGTTATTCATGACGCATGCTCAAGCGACAGCGACGACGTCGAGAATCCGCTGCACGACCCGATCCTGGTCAATGCCGGCGGCCTCGGCTTCGAACGACAGGATGATGCGATGGCGCAGCACGTCGAACAGCACGGCCTGGATATCTTCCGGGCTGACAAAGTCGCGTCCGGCCAGCCAGGCATGGGCACGGGCACAGCGGTCGAGGGCGATGGAACCCCGCGGGCTGGCGCCGTAGGCGATCCACTCGGCCATCTCCGGGTCGAACTTCGCGGGGTTGCGGGTGGCCATGATCAGTTGCACCAGGTATTCCTCCACGGCGTCGGCCATGTACAAGCCGAGGATTTCCTTGCGCGCGGAGAAGATCGCCTGCTGGCTCACGCGACGTTCGGGCTTGGTCTCGCCATTCAACGCTTCACCCCGGGCCTGCTGGAGAATGCGGCGTTCCACGGCGGCATCGGGAAAACCGATCTTGACGTGCATCAGGAACCGGTCGAGTTGGGCTTCGGGCAACGGGTAGGTGCCTTCCTGCTCGATCGGGTTCTGCGTGGCCATCACCAGGAACAGTGGCGACAGCTCATAGGTGCTGCGCCCGACACTGACCTGACGCTCGGCCATGGCTTCGAGCAGGGCCGACTGGACCTTGGCCGGGGCGCGGTTGATTTCATCCGCCAGTACCAGGTTATGGAAGATCGGCCCTTGCTGGAACACGAAACTGCCGGTTTCCGGCCGGTAGATTTCGGTGCCGGTGATGTCGGCGGGCAGTAGGTCAGGGGTGAACTGGATACGATGGAACTGCGCTTCGATGCCCTCGGCCAGCTCTTTGATGGCCTTGGTCTTGGCCAGTCCAGGCGCGCCTTCCACCAGCATATGGCCGTCGGCGAGCAGGGCGATGAGCAGGCGCTCGATGAGTTTTTCCTGGCCGAGGATCTGCGTTGAAAGAAAGGTTCGCAGCGCCAGCAGCGCTTCACGATGTTCCATCGGTGACTGTTCCTGGAAAGGGTGGCCCCAGGCGTTCGGATAACGCCGGGGCTGGGGGCGTTACTTTAATGCATGGCAGGGGGTGGCGACTAACGGGATTTTGTCTGGTGTGTGGATTTGTGATCGGTTTGGAGTCGTTGTGGGAGCGGGCTTGCTCGCGAAGACGTAGTGCCAGGCAACATTTTCGTCGGCTGACCCACCGCCTTCGCGAGCAAGCTCGCTCCCACAGGGGGATTGGCGGTGGACGCAGGATCAAGGAACGCCACGGATCCAGTGTGGGAGCCGAGCTTGCTCGCGATGACGGCGGCACATTCAACCTCAATGCAGCCTGACCCACCGCTATCGCGAGCAAGCTCGGCTCCCACAGGGATTGGCGGTGGACGCAGGAGCTGGGAACACCACAGATCCAGTGTGGGAGCGAGCTTGCTCGCGATGACGGCGGCACATTCAACCTCAATGCAGCCTGACCCACCGCTATCGCGAGCAAGCTCGGCTCCCACAGGAGTTGGCGGTGAATGACTCAGCTCTTCCATGCCCCTGCATTCACCAGATTCACCGGCCGTTCCCCCGCCAACGCCGCCAGCAGGTTCTCCACCGCACAACGCGCCATCGCTTCCCGGGTCTCATGGGTGGCCGAGCCCATGTGCGGCGTCGCTACCACGTTGTCCATCTGTAACAACGGCGAATCGGCATTCAAGGGTTCGCGCTCGAACACATCCAGCCCGGCGCCACGGATCTGCCGGTTGCGCAGGGCCTCGATCAACGCCGCTTCATCCACCACTTTGCCCCGGGAGATATTGATGAAGATGCTCTCGGGGCGCATCTGCGCGAACGCCTGGGCGCCGATCAGCCCCTGGGTTTCGGCCGTGAGCGGCAAGGTCAGGCAGATGAAGTCCGCCTGTTGCAACAGCGTTTCGAGGCTGCAATAACGTGCGCCGAACCGTTGCTCGACCGCAGGCTTGGGCGAATGGCTGTGGTAGAGCACCGGCATGCCGAAGCCGAAATGCCCGCGTTGGGCCAGGGCTTCGCCTATGCGTCCCATGCCGATGATGCCCAGGGTCTTGCCATGGACATCGCTCCCGAAATGCCGCGGTCCGATGCTTTCCCGCCATTGGCCGGCACGGACCAGGTTGGCCAGTTCGACCACGCGGCGAGCGGTTGCCAGGATCAAGGCAAACCCGGTGTCGGCAGTGGTTTCGGTCAGCACGTCCGGCGTGTTGCTGAGCAGGATCCGGCGTTCGGTCAGGTAGTCGATGTCATAGTTGTCGACCCCCACCGAAACGCTGGCAATGGCTTGCAGGTTCGGCGCCAGGTCCAGCAGCGCCGCATCCAGCTTGAGGCTGGCGCCCAGCAGGCCGTGGGCCGTGGGGAGGGCGGCGCGCAGTTGCGCCAGGCCCTGGGCGTCGAGGCGTTCGATGAGCGTGACTTGGGCCTGGGCTTGCAGGCGTTCCATCAGTTGCGCTGACAGTTTCTTGTACAACACCACGTGCTTTTTCATGGGATGGGTCTCGATTCAGGAACGGGCGGGCGCCGGGTTGGGCGTCGCGGGGTGGGATACGGTCCGGTCGCTGGCGCCGGGCTTGAGGGCGAGGGTCAGTACCACCGACAGCAGCAACGCACCGCTCATCAGCAGGAAGGACATGCCAGGGGAGCCGGTGGTGCCGTTGAGGTAGCCCACCAGGTACGAGCCGCCGAAGGAACCCAGCGCGCCCATACTGTTGATCAAGGCCATGGCACCGCCGGCGACATTGGCCGGGAGAATTTCCGGAACGATGGCGAAGAACGGCCCGTACGGTGCATACATGCACGCGCCGGCGATCACCAGCAAGCCATAGGACCACCAGAAATGCTCGGCCCCCAGCAGGTAGGAGGCGTAGAACGCGATGGAGGCGATCAGCAGCGGCGGCCAGACAAAACGCTTGCGCTTCTGCGCCTTGTCCGACGCCCAGGACACCACCAGCATGCCGATCACTGCTGCCAGGTATGGCAAGGACGACAGCCAGCCGGCCTCGACCATGTTCATCTGCAGGCCGGCCTTGAGGATCGACGGCAACCACAGCACAAACCCGTAGACGCCGATGCTCCAGCAGAAGAACTGCAACGCCAGGATGATGACTTTGGGCGAGCGGAAGGCTTCGGCGTAGTTCTTCACCGCCTTGATGCCGACCTGTTCGGCCGCCAAGGCACTTTCCAGATCGTGTTTTTCCTGGTCGCTGAGCCACTTGGCCTGGGCCGGGCGATCATCGGCCAGGCGCCACCAGACAAAGGCCCAGAGCACCGCCGGCAAACCTTCGATGATGAACATCCAGCGCCAGTCGAATTGCTGTACCAAGTAACCCGATACCACCGACATCCACAGCATGGTCACCGGGTTACCGAGGATCAGGAAGGTATTGGCCCGCGAACGTTCGGCCCGGGTGAACCAGTGGCACAGGTACACCAGCATCGCCGGCATCACGGCGGCCTCGACCACCCCGAGCATGAAGCGGATCACGATCAGCCAGTAGGCATTGGAGACGACGCCGGTCAGGGTGGCCAGCGAACCCCAGAGGATCAGGCTGACGAAGATCAGCTTCTTCACGCTGTGCTTTTGCGCGTAGATCGCCCCCGGGACCTGGAAGAAAAAGTAGCCGAGGAAGAACAGCGCGCCCAGCAGCGACGACAGTCCTGGGGTGATCATCAGGTCCTCGGCCATGCCCGAGGCGGCGGCGAAGCCATAGTTGGCCCGGTCCAGGTAGGCCAGGCTGTAGGTGATGAAGACGATGGGCATGATGTACCACCAGCGGCGGGTGGCGAGGTTGGGCGTTTGCATGTCGTTGACTCCTGAGCTTGTTGTTTTTATGCAGCAGGTGCGTTTTGCGGTGTCCTCGATCGCGAGCAAGCTCGCTCCCACAGGGGTTAACTTGATCCCTTGTGGGAGCGAGCTTGCTCGCGATCGACGGTTTCAAATTCGGCCAATAGCTCAAGGCGCGTCGGTAACCCTTCCATGTCCCCACGGCTCTGCACCGCGCGGCTGCCAATCCAGTTGGCGCGTTGCACGGCCGCGGTGATGGCCTGGCCTTCGAGCAATGCGCTGATCAGGCCGACGGCGAAGCCATCCCCGGCGCCCACGGTGTCGACCACCTGGGCCACGGGCACGCCGGCGATGACGCCTTCGTCCAGCGGCGTGCGGTAATAGGCACCGTCCGCGCCGAGCTTGATCACGACGATTTCGGCGCCTTGGTCCAGGTAGAACGCGGCGATGTCAGCCGGATCGTCGAAACCCGTCAGCAGCCGGCCTTCGCCGAGTCCCGGCAAGACCCAGTGGGCGAGGGCGGCGAGGCGATTGATTTCAGTGACCATCATCGACTCGCTGCGCCACAGGCTCGGCCTCAGGTTGGGGTCGAACGACAGGCTGCGGCCGGCCTCGCGCATGCGGGTCATCAACTCAAAGGACATCTCGCGGGCCATGTCCGACAGCGCCGGGACGATGCCCGTGGCGTGCACGTGGCGGGCGTCAAGCAACGCCGGGGCGATGGAGTCGATCGACAGATGACTGGCCGCCGAACTGCGGCGGAAATACTCGACTTGCGGGTCGCTGCCATCGACGGTGCGGGATTTGAACTGGAAGCCGGTGGGGTGCTCCGGGTCGACCGCCACGTGGCGACAATCCAGGCCTTCGTTCTCCAGCGTCTGCGTCACGAAGCGTCCCAGGGAGTCGGCGCCGACCCGGCTCAGCCACGCCACCTTGAAGCCCAGCCGTGACAGCCCGATGGCCACGTTGCTGTCGGCCCCGGCGATGCGCTTGTGGAACTGCTCGACGCTGGCCAGGTCACCGCGCTGGTCAGCCACCAGCATCGCCATGGTTTCACCGAACGACAACACATCGAATTCAGACATGGACAGGCTCCCGGCGCGATTGCCCAAGACCGGACAGGGTGGCGACATGGCGGGTGGTCAATTGCAGCAAGTCATCGCCTTGCAACGGATACTCGGCGGCGCGCATTACGCCGGCGGGCATGTGCTTGAGCAGTTGTTCCCACAGGTGCAGGTCGGTCATGGCTGGAGGCGCGGCGACGAGTTTGCCGTCGGCGCGCCGGGCCACGGCCTTGCAATGCACATAGGCCACATACCGTCCGAGTTGTCGGGCGGCCACGGCGGCCGATTGGTCCTGCCACTGCCAATTGCCAATGTCGAAGGTCATGGCAACGGGCAACCCTTGGTATTCGGCGGCGGTGAAGAACCGTTGCAACGGCTCGATCCGCCCGCCGTACAAGGTCTGGTCGTTTTCCACCAGTAACTGCACCGGGCTTGCGGCGAGCACCTGGGCCAGTGCCGACAGGTCATTGGCGTCGGTGAAGTGACCGAGGGAAACTTTCAGCCAGGTCGAACCGAACGCCTCGCCACGTTGCAGCGCCAGCGCCAAGTCGGGGTTGGGCCTGGACTGGCCAGCGAGCCACAGCTCCAGTGGCGACGAGAAAATACTTTGCAGCCCCCGGGCCCGGGCAGCAGCGGCCAGTTCCGAAGGTTGTTCGGTGGTGAGCAATTCTTCGCGCCATTCGATGCGCGAAGCTCCGGCGGCGGCCAGCAGCTCAATGAAATTGCCCTGGCCATGCTGCCGGACCAGGTCGGCGCCGTAGCTGGAAAGACTGATGGAAACGGGTGGGGTGTGCATGGTGGCTGTTCCTCTGAAACCGGTTTCAGTTTTGTTCAAAAAAAGGGGGTGTGCTTCAGGGCTCATCGCGAGCAAGCTCGCTCCCACACGGGATCTGTGACGCACTGAAGACCCCCTGTGGGAGCGAGCTTGCTCGCGATGAGGCCGGCCCGATCACCGAGAAACCCCAAGCGTCGACCCCCGCTCAATCAACCGCGCCGCAAAATCCAGGGTCCGCACCGGCCCGTTGTCCCCACGCAAGCGCTTGAGCAGGCATTCGAACGCGCTGGCGCCGATCTCCGCTGTCGGTTGGGCCAGGGCCGTGATGCCGCTGCCGACCAGCGGGTACCAATCCAGGTCATCGAGGGCGATCAGGCCGACGTCGTCGAATAAGTGGCAACCCAGCTCGCGCAACACCGTCGTGGCGGCCAGGGCGGCAATGCCATTGGCGCAGAACAACGCCTTGGGGCCAGGGCCCGGCTGGGCAAGAAAGGTCTTGATGCGCGTGGTCAATTGGTCACAGGTCTCCACCACAGAGCCGGCCAGGGCAGGCCGTTGGTGGATGCCGGCCTTGAAACTCTCGACCCGCTCGATTCGCGAGCTGGTGCCGTCGAACGGCTCGGTCACCAGCAACAGATCGCGGTAGCCCCGTTGCTCGAGGTGATCGAGGGCCATTTCGATGGCCGCCGGGTTGTCCAGTCCGACCAGGTCGCTGTCGAGCCGATCGACCTTGCGATCCACCAGCACCAGAGGCATTTCGCTGCGCAATTCGAACAATTCGTCACGGTGGTGACCCAGCGTGTTTACGATCAGCCCTTCGATGTTGTAGGCGCGCAACAGCGCCAGGTGCTGGCGTTCCTGCTCGTCATCGCGGTCGGTGTTGCACACCACCAGGCTATAGCCATGGCGACGACAGGCGGTTTCCACGCCATGCATCACGGCAATCGAATAAGGGTTGCGGATATCGGCCACCAGCATGCCGATCAGGCGTGTGCGCCCGCGCTTGAGGCCGCGGGCCATCTGGTTCGGCCGGTAGCCCAACTCACTGATGGCCTGGTCGATGCGCCGGGCGATGGCCTCGGAGAGCAGGGCACGGTCTTCGCCGATGAAACGCGAGACACTGGCCTTGGAGACTCCGGCGCGTTCGGCGACGTCGAGCATGGTCACGCGGTTGCGCTGGGCGGCGGAGAAAGAATTCACGGATAGAAACCTGCTTATTGGATTTATTAGCGGTTCTGAAACCGGTTTCAGGAAACACTAGAACCCAATCGGTCGTCAAGGGTGACGTGTCAGCAGCACGACCGATGGTGGTTCGCATCAGGGGCGCCGAACCACCCAGTCAATTTGCAGCGCGCCAGGCCGTGTGGTTAGCTGCCTGCCTCTCCCAGCCCCTTGACTGCCGAAACCACCATGAACTTTACCCAGCCTCGTTTGAGATTGCTGTTGATACTGAGTGTGACCTTGTTGGTGGTGGGCTGCGCGTCCTACATCCTGTTTCGCCACAGCGGCGCGCCAGCCGATGAAGGCTTCGCCGCCGAGCAATTGAACGAAGGCGGCATGGAAGACATCGGCACGCTGGCACTGCCGGAGGTGGAGAAGCGCCTCAATTATTTGATCCAGGACACCGGTGAGACCCTCAGGTCCCTGGAGCGGGTCAGCGACGTGCAATTGAGCCTGACTGTCGAGACGACCGAATCCGTCGGCGAGCAGCCGTTGCAATACGAGTCGCTGTTTGTCCCGTTCACCAGCGCGCAGCTGAAAGCTGAATTGGCGTCGATCCAAGGCCTGCGTTTTGCCCAGAGGCTATTTGCCGATGGTTCCGAGGTGCGGCTCGATACCAGCACGCTTGATCCACTCTGGAAGCGCGCCGCCATGCCGGATGAGCCGACGGCCGAGCAGTATCTGCCGCAGCGCTTGGTTTTTCGCGATGGCAGCGAAAAAACCTTCGACGAGCTCAAGGCGCCACCCAAGGTCGAGTCCGACGACATGATCGCATCCCATGACGCCTTCGCACTTGCGGTGAACAAACCGCTGGCGAGTCTCGGCTTGACAGTCGCTTACCGCAGCTATCCGGCGTTCAGGAAAGTGGTGCTGGACAAGGATCAGCCGAAAGTGACCCTGGACGACGGCCAGTCCTTCCAGCTCACGGCCCTGGGTGATGGCAGCGCTTCCGTGCGCTTGAGTACGCTGAAATTGTCGACCTTCGTGGTGCAAGGGCTGGACGATGAGGGCAGGGCGCTCTACAGCAACGGGAACAGCTCCCGGGCGTTCCCCTCCGAGGGCGATATCGCGGCGTTGCAGGACTATTACAAAGCGCTGCTGCAGACCAAGGACGACCTCGATCAGATCAAGAGCGGCCAGGCGGTGCAACAGCGGTTGGAACGCGTGACCGAGGCGCTGGTCGCTCAGGCGGGGCCGCTGCAAAACACCGAGGTCGACTACCAATTCGAGGCCACCCCGCAACGCATCGTCATCCATGTACTCGATCCGATGGAAGACAACAGCATTGAGTTCACCCAGGTCGACAACGTCCTGGCAGCCCAAGCGCGGTACATCGCCCTGGACCGCAAGGCCGAGCGCTATGGCTTCATCGACCAGGCTGGCCAGTGGTTGATCAAGCCCCGTTGGGTGCAGGTGCAAGACAGCCCGGTGGCCGATACCTACACCTTGTTTTACCCGGAGAAGTCCAGCGACCCGGAATCGGAGTGGCAGGCGTTGCGCAGCCAGCTCGCCTATTTCCCCGCCGGTAGCAACAAGCTCGTCGACCTGCCGTTCGAACACATCACCGAGGCGCTGAGCAATGGCCTGCTGTTGGTGGAGCGTGAAACCAACGGCCCTTATGGGCTCTACGATGCCAGGCATCATCGGTTTGTGTTACCGATGAAATTCGTCAACCCCACCGTGACCGATAACCTGTTCATCGCCCGTCTCGGCAAGCGAACTGATCTCATGGAAGGCCTGTACGGCGCTTATACCCTGGACGGCAAGGAGATCCTGCCGACGCAATTCTCGGGCATCGAGCACAGCGCGGGTCTGCTCTACGCCAGCTCCGCCGATCGAAGTCGTGAGGATGTTTTCGACCTGGAAGGCAAACGGATCAACCTTCCGGGCTACAACGTGGTAGGCCGGTTTGTGGGGCAGCAGCCGCTGTTGGTGCAGGACACCAAAAGCAAGAAGTTCGCTTTTATCGATCGCCAGGGCGCGCGACTACCGATCAAGTTGCCTTATGACGAAGTGACGCCGTTTTCCAACGGCATGGCGGTGGTCGGGCGCGATGACAGCTACGGTGCCATCGACTTGGCGGGCCGGTTGCAAGTACCACTGGATTACCAGCAGATCAACGCGTTCCAGACCCGTTATGCAGCGGCGATCCGGGCGGGTGGGGGCTCCTCGCTGGTCTTGATCAGTCAGGACAACAAGGTGATCAAGGCGCTGGGGTCCTACACCAGCATGAAGGTGCCGGATAACGGCAATGAGGCCCGTTACTACGTGAGGGATCCGAAGAACGATGACGAGTACCTGGTTTATGACGCCGATGGCAATCTGGTGCAGAACGACAAATAACGGCGAATTCACTGACCCCGTGGCGAGGGAGCTTGCTCCCGCTCGACTGCGCAGCAGTCGCAAGGCGGCCTATGCCACTTGCCCATTACATCGCGGCGCCTGGTTTTGGGGTTGCTGCGCAACCCAGCGGGAGCAAGCTCCCTCGCCACGGGGTGCCTTTGGGACCAGGGTTGGCTGATGCCACAGGAGCGTGTTCGTGTCCGGATCTCAGAGTTGGCTTATATAGGTCCCCGTCCCCTTGAGAATGTTCTGCAACGTCAGTTCCACTTCCGCCAGGTCCGCCGCATCGGTGTCGTGGATGATCTCCAGCACATCGTCGCCATTCAACGCATCGGCATCCGCCGTGGCAATCTCAATCAGCAAGCGGGTCGGGCTGAGGGTGACCTTGACGCCGTCCAGGGTCGAAGGCTCTCCATCCAGGGTGATTTCCAGTTCGTCTTCGTCGGGGTAGCGCGTCATCAGGAACATTTCGCCCTGGGCGCTGTGGCAGCAGAGCATGGCCATGTTGTCTTCTTCGTCGTCGCACGGGTTGGCGATCAGAAGGGCGGTGGTCATTTGCATGGTGATGCTCCAGGATCGAGTGCACCGGCGGGGTGCAAAAAGTGGATTTTGCCAGCCTGAAGGATTTTCTGCTGGTTTACCGCCTCGGGGTGCCGTTTGGTCCCCAGCCTGCTAGGGTTGTTCGGTGCGCACCGGCTGTTTAGCGAGCCGATGACCGAATATGTCGCAGCGCTGCAAGCAGGCAGGATGTCGCACTCGTTAAGCTGCGCAACGGATGTGCACCTGCAAAGTCCACCCCGGGGTGATTTTTGCAGGTGTCCATGACATGAAATTACATGGAAAAGGATGTGACCTGCCGGTCCTGTCCAGCTTCACCCACCTGTCATCCTGTTTCCTCTGCCCGAGAATCAGGAACGGGATGGCCGACGGCCCCGAAAGGGGTTGCACGCGACGCTACCATCAATAACAAGCCCAAGCGGAGTACCACAGATGGCGTTCTTCACCGCAGCCAGCAAAGCCGACTTCCAGCACCAACTGCAAGCGGCACTGGCGCAGCACATCAGTGAACAGGCACTGCCACAAGTGGCGCTGTTCGCTGAACAATTCTTCGGCATCATTTCCCTCGACGAACTTACCCAGCGCCGGTTGTCCGACCTCGCCGGCTGCACCCTGTCTGCCTGGCGCCTGCTTGAGCGCTTCGACCACACGCAACCGCAGGTGCGCGTCTACAACCCCGATTACGAACGCCACGGCTGGCAGTCGACCCACACGGCCGTGGAAGTGTTGCACCACGACCTGCCGTTCCTGGTGGACTCGGTCCGCACCGAGCTGAACCGTCGCGGCTACAGCATCCATACCCTGCAAACCACCGTCCTGAGCGTGCGTCGCGGCAGCAAGGGCGAGTTGCTGGAGATCCTGCCGAAGGGCACCCAGGGCGACGACGTGCTGCAAGAGTCGCTGATGTACCTGGAAATCGACCGCTGCGCCAACGCCGCCGAACTCAACGTCCTGAGCAAGGAGCTTGAGCAAGTGCTGGGCGAAGTGCGCGTGGCCGTGGCCGATTTCGAACCGATGAAAGCCAAGGTCCAGGAAATCCTCGACAGCCTGGACAGCAGCGCCTACGCCATCGACGCTGATGAAAAGAGCGAGATCAAGAGCTTCCTGGAATGGCTGGTGGGTAACCACTTCACCTTCCTGGGCTACGAAGAGTTCGTGGTGCGCGACGAGGCCGATGGCGGCCACATCGAGTACAACCCCGATTCGTTCCTCGGCCTGACCAAGTTGCTGCGCGCCGGCCTGACCGCCGAAGACCTGCGCATCGAAGACTACGCCGTCAATTACCTGCGCGAACCGACGCCGCTGTCGTTCGCCAAGGCCGCGCACCCGAGCCGCGTGCACCGTCCGGCCTACCCCGACTACGTGTCGATCCGTGAGATCGACGCCAACGGCAAGGTCATCAAGGAATGCCGCTTCATGGGCCTGTACACCTCTTCGGTGTATGGCGAGAGCGTGCGGGTCATCCCGTACATCCGCCGCAAGGTCGCGGAAATCGAGCGTCGCTCGGGCTTCCAGGCCAAGGCGCACCTGGGCAAGGAACTGGCCCAGGTGGTCGAAGTGCTGCCCCGTGACGACCTGTTCCAGACCCCGGTGGACGAGCTGTTCAGCACCGTCATGTCCATCGTGCAGATCCAGGAACGCAACAAGATCCGTGTGTTCCTGCGCAAAGACCCGTACGGCCGTTTCTGCTACTGCCTGGCCTACGTGCCGCGTGATATCTACTCCACCGAAGTGCGCCAGAAGATCCAGCAAGTGCTGATGGATCGCCTGAAGGCCTCGGACTGCGAGTTCTGGACCTTCTTCTCCGAGTCCGTACTGGCTCGCGTACAGCTGATCCTGCGGGTGGACCCGAAAAACCGCATCGACATCGACCCGTTGCTGCTGGAAAAAGAAGTCGTGCAGGCCTGCCGCAGCTGGAAGGACGACTACGCCAGCCTGGTCATCGAGAGTTTCGGCGAAGCCCAGGGCACCAACGTGCTGTCGGACTTCCCGAAAGGCTTCCCGGCCGGCTACCGCGAGCGCTTTGCCGCGCACTCGGCCGTGGTCGACATGCAGCACCTGCTGAGCCTGAACGAAAAGAATCCGCTGGTGATGAGCTTCTACCAGCCGCTGGGCCAGGTTTCCGGCCAGCGCGAGCTGCACTGCAAGCTGTATCACGCCGACACGCCGCTGGCGCTGTCCGACGTGCTGCCGATCCTGGAAAACCTCGGCCTGCGCGTGCTGGGTGAATTCCCGTACCGCCTGCGCCACACCAACGGCCGCGAATTCTGGATTCATGATTTCGCCTTCACCGCCGCCGAAGGCCTGGACCTCGACATCCAGCAACTCAACGACACCTTGCAGGACGCCTTCGTCCACATCGTGCGTGGCGATGCCGAGAACGATGCGTTCAACCGCCTGGTGCTGACCGCCGGCCTGCCATGGCGCGACGTGGCATTGCTGCGTGCCTACGCCCGTTACCTGAAGCAGATCCGCCTGGGCTTCGACCTGGGTTACATCGCCAGCACCCTGAATAACCACACCGACATCGCGCGCGAGTTGACCCGGTTGTTCAAGACCCGCTTCTACCTGGCGCGCAAGCTCAGCGGCGACGACCTGGAAGACAAGCAGCTGCGCCTGGAGCAAGCGATTCTCTCGGCCCTCGACGAGGTGCAGGTACTCAACGAAGACCGCATCCTGCGTCGTTACCTGGACCTGATCAAGGCGACCCTGCGGACCAACTTCTACCAGACCGACGCCAACGGCCAGAACAAGTCCTACTTCAGCTTCAAGTTCAACCCGCACTTGATCCCGGAACTGCCGAAGCCGGTGCCGAAGTTCGAAATCTTCGTCTACTCGCCACGGGTCGAAGGCGTGCACCTGCGCTTCGGCAACGTCGCCCGCGGTGGCCTGCGCTGGTCCGATCGTGAAGAAGACTACCGCACCGAAGTGCTGGGCCTGGTAAAAGCCCAGCAAGTGAAGAACTCGGTGATCGTGCCGGTGGGCGCCAAGGGCGGCTTCCTGCCGCGTCGCCTGCCCCTGGGCGGCAGCCGGGACGAGATCGCGGCCGAGGGCATCGCCTGCTACCGCATCTTCATCTCCGGCCTGTTGGACATCACCGACAACCTCAAGGACGGCGCGCTGGTACCGCCGGCCAACGTCGTGCGCCATGACGACGATGACCCGTACCTGGTGGTGGCGGCGGACAAGGGCACTGCGACCTTCTCCGACATCGCCAACGGCATCGCCATCGACTACGGCTTCTGGCTCGGCGATGCGTTCGCCTCCGGCGGTTCGGCCGGCTACGACCACAAGAAAATGGGCATCACCGCCAAGGGCGCGTGGGTCGGCGTGCAACGTCACTTCCGCGAGCGCGGCATCAACGTCCAGGAAGACAGCATCACCGTGGTGGGCGTCGGCGACATGGCCGGCGACGTGTTCGGCAACGGCTTGTTGATGTCCGACAAGCTGCAACTGGTCGCGGCCTTCAACCACCTGCACATCTTCATCGACCCGAACCCGGAGCCGGCCAGCAGCTTTGCCGAGCGCAAGCGCCTGTTCGACCTGCCGCGTTCGGCCTGGACCGACTACGACGCCAGCATCATGTCCGAAGGCGGCGGTATCTTCTCGCGTAGCGCGAAGAGCATCGCGATTTCGCCACAGATGAAAGAGCGCTTCGACATCAAGGCCGACAAACTGACCCCGACCGAATTGCTGAACGCCTTGCTCAAGGCGCCGGTGGACCTGTTGTGGAACGGCGGTATCGGTACTTACGTCAAGGCCAGCAGCGAAAGCCACGCCGATGTCGGCGACAAGGCCAACGACGCGCTGCGCGTGAACGGCAACGAACTGCGCTGCAAGGTCGTGGGCGAGGGCGGCAACCTGGGCATGACCCAACTGGGTCGCGTCGAGTTCGGCCTCAATGGCGGCGGTTCCAACACCGACTTCATCGACAACGCCGGTGGCGTGGACTGCTCCGACCACGAAGTGAACATCAAGATCCTGCTCAACGAAGTGGTGCAGGCCGGCGACATGACCGACAAGCAACGCAACCAGTTGCTGGCGAGCATGACCGACGAAGTCGGTGGCCTGGTGTTGGGCAACAACTACAAGCAGACCCAGGCCCTGTCCCTGGCGGCACGCCGCGCCTTCGTGCGGATCGCCGAATACAAGCGCCTGATGAACGATCTGGAAGCCCGGGGCAAGCTGGACCGTGCCATCGAGTTCCTGCCGACGGAAGAGCAACTGGCCGAACGTGTCGCGGCGGGCCATGGCCTGACCCGTGCCGAACTGTCGGTGCTGATCTCCTACAGCAAGATCGACCTCAAGGAAGCGCTGCTCAACTCCCTGGTGCCGGACGACGACTACCTGACCCGTGACATGGAGACGGCTTTCCCGCCAACGCTGGTGAGCAAGTTCTCCGAAGCCATGCGTCGCCATCGCCTGAAACGCGAGATCGTCAGCACCCAGATCGCCAACGACCTGGTCAACCACATGGGCATCACCTTCGTTCAGCGGTTGAAAGAGTCGACGGGCATGAGCCCGGCGAACGTGGCCGGTGCCTATGTGATCGTTCGGGACATCTTCCATCTCCCGCACTGGTTCCGCCAGATCGAAGCCTTGGACCACCAGGTCTCGGCCGACGTGCAACTGGAGCTGATGGACGAGCTGATGCGCCTGGGCCGTCGCGCCACGCGCTGGTTCCTGCGCAGCCGCCGCAACGAGCAGAACGCTGCCCGTGACGTCGCTCACTTCGGTCCGCACCTGGCCGCGTTGGGCCTCAAGCTCGACGAACTGCTGGAAGGTCCGACCCGCGAAGGCTGGCAGACCCGCTACCAGGCCTACGTGGCCGCCGGCGTGCCGGAGCTGCTGGCGCGCATGGTTGCCGGCACGACGCACCTGTACACCTTGCTGCCGATCATCGAGGCGGCCGACGTCACCGGTCAGAACGCCGCCGACGTGGCCAAGGCTTACTTCGCCGTGGGCAGCGCCCTGGACATCACCTGGTACCTGCAACAGATCAGCGCACTGCCGGTGGAAAACAACTGGCAGGCACTGGCCCGTGAAGCGTTCCGTGATGATGTCGACTGGCAACAGCGGGCAATCACCATCTCGGTCCTGCAAGAGGGCGATGGCGCCCAGGACGTGGAAACGCGCCTGGCACTGTGGCTGGAGCAGCACCGCGAGATGGTCGAGCGCTGGCGCGCCATGCTGGTGGACATCCGTGCTGCCAGCGGTACCGACTATGCCATGTACGCGGTCGCCAACCGCGAGCTGCTGGACGTGGCAATGAGTGGTCAGGCGGTCGTGACGGCCAACTGATCCGACGTTGAATGAAAAAGCCCCGCATTGAGAGATGCGGGGCTTTTTTTGTTTTTAAGATCCACTGTGGGCCCCTGTGGGAGCGAGCTTGCTCGCGATAGCGGTGGGTCAGCGACATTGAACTTGACTGATATATCGCCATCGCGAGCAAGCTCGCTCCCACAGGGGGGGACTGCTGTGCTGTGGTCGATTAGTTTTTCAACGGAATCAACACCGCCTCATCCTCGCCCATCACCATGAACACCAGCAGCTTCGCCGGTTGGCTCGCGCTGGCGTTTCTCGACACCAGGTGTTCGGAACCCGCCGCTTCATACCAGAATTCCCCGGCTTTGTAGGTCTTCGCCGGCTCGCCCTTGACCTGGGAAGTGATGGCGCCTTCGAGTACATAGGCCATGGCCGTGCCCTCGTGCTTGTGGGCGATGGACGCTTGGCCTGGCGCGTAGTTGACGGTCAGCATCATGGCTTTTTTACCTGGAACATTTTTCAGCATTTGCTCCTGCAACACCGTGACCTTCTCCGAAGGCGCGGCTTCGTGGGCATGGATCTGGGTAATGGGCAGCAGGCTGAGGGCGGCGAGCAGACAGAGTGTTTTCATGGGGGATGGCCTATTTGGTTTCGAGTGATTTCGCGCTGTCGCGGCGATGGACTCACCCTAAGCCCCGAGGCGGGGCAAGCAAACGTCCAATCTTTCGGAAGGCGGGTAGACCAATTGGCTGGGTCGATGAAGCCATTGGCCGATGGAGCTTTTGTGGCGAGGGAGCTTGCTCCCGCTGGGTGGCGAAGCCGCCCCAGAACAGGCGGCGCGTTCCATCACAGTCTTGCGTCTGCTGCGCAGCCGAGCGGGAGCAAGCTCCCTCGCCACAGGTGAAGTGCCTGGCGGGAATAGCACCGCAGCCTCAAACAATCGGAAAACTATTGAAATCCACGCTTCGAGCCAGGCGGTTGTCGATCAGGCTGATGAAACCTTGCACTTCCGGGCAGTTGAAGTGGGCTTGCATGGCCGCTTCCGATTGCCAGCGGGCGCTGACGTTCCAGCGGTCGCCATCGTCGGGGCAACGGTCGACCAGGTAGGCATCGCAGCCGGGCAGGGCGCGCAGGGTCTCGACGATTTGCTGCAATTGCCGGCCCAGTTCTTCCGAGCGACCGGCGGCGGCTTGCACCTGCACGGTATTGATCACTTGGCGAGACATTGTTCAGGCTCCTGAATCAAGTCGGACGGTGGTTATTCACGATCAATGACACCCGTGCAGGATAGGCCTGGCGGCCCAAGGCTCAAACAGCCAATGGGCGGATAAACGCCTAGTCCAATTCTCAAGCCACCTGCTGCAGAATGTCGCGCAAACGGTCCAGGGCGACATCGATGTCCAGGGTTTCGATCGCACCGAAACCGAAGAACAGGCCCGGTCGTACGGGCACATCATTGAAAAAACCCTCGAGGCTGTAGAGCCCGACCTCGGCTTTTCTCGCCAGCTCGATCACCAGCGCCAGATCCATCGGCACCTTGCACAACACCGCCATATGAAAGCCCGCGGTGGTCGGCACGGCCTCGAACCAGGGCGACAAGTCCCCGGCCATGCGCGCCAGAATCCGCTCGCGGCGCCCTGCATACAGGGTGTGGCAGCGGCGGATGTGCTTGAGCAGGCAGCCTTCGGCGATGAACTTCGCCAATGCCCACTGGGGCAGGGTGGAGGTGTGCTGGTCGGTGAGGCGCTTGGCCAGGATCACGGCTTCAAGGATCGCCGGTGGCAGGATCGCATAACCGAGTCGCAGCTCCGGCAACAGGGTCTTGGAAAAGGTGCCGACGTACGCCACGATCCCGCGCTCATCCAGGCTTTGCAGCGAGTCGGCGGGCCGACCTTCGTAGCGGAATTCGCTGTCGTAGTCGTCTTCGATAATGATCGCCCCCAACTCATAGGCCCGCGCCAGCAAAGCCTCGCGACGGGCCTGGCTCATGGGCATGCCCAGGGGAAATTGGTGGGAGGGTGTCACGTAGATCAACCGCGTGCCGTCGGGGATCAGGTCCACCCGCAGGCCTTGTTCGTCCACCGGCACCCCGGCCACCGTGGCGCCCTGGGAGCCGAACAGCAACCGCGCCGGCGGATAGCCGGGGTCTTCCATGGCCACCAGGCTGCCGGGACGGGTCAATACCCGCGAGATCAAGTCCAGGGCTTGCTGCGCGCCGTTGCACACCACGACGTCTTCGTCCTGGCAATTGACCCCGCGGGAAAACGCGATATGCCGGGCAATGGCATTGCGTAGCGCCGACAGGCCTTCGGGCTGGCTGTAGAAGCCCTTGGCGCTGGCGATCTGGCGCAGCGCGTGGGCGGTGCAGCGCCGCCAGTCGTCCAGCGGAAACTGGCCCTTGCCGGTAGCGCCACCGATGAAGTCGTAGCGCAGCGCACCTTCGAGGGTGGGATGGCGCATCAGGTCGGGCATGGTGCGCCAGGCCTCGACGACATCGGCACCGGCCAGTTCGCGGTGGCTTTGCTTGCGTACCACTTTGGCCGGCCGCGCATTGACGTAGGTGCCTTTGCCGATAATGCCAGTGAGGAAGTTTTCGTAGGTCAGTTGGGCGTAGGTGTCGGAAACGGTCTTGCGCGAAATACCCAGTTGCTCGGCCAGCAGGCGACTGGGCGGCAGTTGGGCGCCGGCGGCCAGGCGGCCGCTCTCGATGGCGCTGCGCAATTGTTGATACAACTGGCCCGACAGGTCCTTGCGGCCGTTGATGACAACATGAAGTTCCATACCCGCAAGCTCCTGGGCGATTGTTCGGCGGCCAGCGTCAAAAGCGCAAGATTACCCGCATTGTGCGATTGCGTTGAAGTTGCGTGGGGAAAATCCCGTCGATTGGACTTGTCTCCGGCTTTTTCGCCGAATTGGACCTGTCATTGACCGACCCCAGGGCCTACCGTGGGACGCTCGAATGCCACGGAGCCCGCCATGAGCCCGCGTCTGGATTACTACACTGCCTCCCCCGGGGCGATGCGCGCGATGATCGGCTTGGAAGCCCTGACCAGTCGCCTGAGTATCGAACCGGCGCTGCTGCACCTGATCAAGATCCGCGCTTCGCAAGTCAATGGCTGCGCCTTCTGCACCGACATGCATTCGGTGGAGGCGCGACGCCAGGGCGAGACCGAACGGCGGCTCTACGCGGTGGCGGTATGGCGCGACAGCGGTTTCTTCACGGCCCGCGAACGCGCCGGCCTGGCCTGGACCGAGGCGGTGACGCTGTTGGCGCAAAGCCAAGTCCCCGACGACGTCTACGCCCAGGCCCGGGCCTGCTTCAGCGAGGAGGAACTGGTGGACCTGACCCTGGCGATCAGCACTATCAACAGCTGGAATCGGCTGGCGGTGAGTTTTCGCCAGAGTCCGGGGGGGTGATTATCTGGATCAGGCTCTGAAGTGATCCCTGTGGCGAGGGAGCTTGCTCCCGCTCGGTTGCGCAGCGACCGCAAAATTCTTGGGCCGCTGCGCCCGAGGCGTCGGACCGGCCCAGCGGGAGCAAGCTCCCTCGCCACAAAAAGCAGTGTCGTTATTTGGGTAGCGGTGAGGTGTTGGCCGGTACTGGCGGCCGCTGGGGCTTGACCGAGGTGCCAAACGTATTGCCCATGCGCACCCCCGTGGCCGCCGGGGTCGCCAGGCCGACGCTGTTCGGCGCGCGTTCGTTGACCGGCACGTTCATGGTCTCCTGGGCCCGTTGCGCTGCGGTTGCGGCCTCGGGGTCATTACCCATCTGCCGGCTCAGGCAGTTGTAGTCGGGCGTCTTGTAGCCACCGACGGTCACCTCGATACAGCCCGGGGCTTCTTCGCCCTGGGCCCAGGGCATGGCCATGAGCAGCCCGAGGCCTGCCGCCGTTTTCATCCACTGTTTCATCACCGACCTCCTGGTCCGCCATGCAAGACGGTTCGTTGTCAGGGCATCAGTCTAGTGCGGCCTGGAGGATTTGTATCAGTTGTCATACGACATTCATAAACACCCCTCAGGATGACGATTTTCAACGGATACGTCAGTCGTGCAGCAGGGCAGAGCCGAGGGCGGACGAGGACGTGGATTGACCGGGGCGCCCTTGGGGTGGCTGGTGGTGTTGCTGTGTCTGCTGAGCGCGCCGGCCCAGGCAGTCGACTGGGTAGAGCTGGACATCGCGCCCCAGGAATTGACCACGGCGCTGGAACAGTTCAGTCGTTTTACCGGCATGGCCGTGCTGGTTGACCAGCAGCTATCGGACCAGCGCCATACGTTGGGCGTGCGGGGGCGGTTCACGCCTTCCGAAGGGTTGCGGGTGTTGCTCAGCGGCACCGGGCTGGCGGCGCATTATGCCCGGGCGGATGCGTTTACGTTGCAGCCGGTGCGGGTCCGCGAGGTGCCGTTGCCTGCCGGCGTTACCCCGGGCTTGGGTGACAATAACTACGCAGCCGCCATCCAGACGGTCATACAGCGCAATTTATGTGGTTCACCGTTGACCCGCCCGGGCAGTTTCCGGGCGGTGCTGCAAATGTGGATCGGCCGGGACGGCGTGGTCCAGCACAGCCGCCTGGTCAGTTCCACGGGCGACCTGATGCGGGACAAGGCCCTGGTCGATAGCTTGCAGAACCTCAGGATCGACCGCCCGGCGCCCAGTTCGCTGCGCCAGCCGGTGACCCTGCTTTTGTTACCCGACTCATCAGGAAGAAGCATGGAATGCACAACAGGGGAAGGGGTGCCCGGGCGATGAAAGACATCGGCCGCAGCCCGTTGGTGAAGCTGTTCCTCACCTCCTATGAGGATTTCCGGGTGCGCTTGCGCCGGCGCCTGGGGTCCGAGGAACTGGCCAACGATGTGCTGCATGAAACCTACCTGCGGGTCGATCGCATGGTCGACACGTCGGACATCGCCCAGCCCAATGCCTATTTGTATCGCATGGCCCTGAACATTGCCGCTGACCGTCGGCAGGCCGATGCACGCTTGCTCACGGGGGATGAAATCGAGGAGTTGCTGCAGGTCTCGGATGAAGCGTTGGACCCGGCACGGGTGGTGGGTGGGCAGAAGGAGTTGCAGACGTTGCTCAAGGCCTTGTACGAGCTGCCGGCGCGGCGTCGCAGGATTTTCATCGCCGCCCGCCTGGAAGAAGCGCCGCACTTGGAAATCTCCCAGCGCTTCGGTATCTCCACCCGTATGGTGGAGAAGGAAATCAAGGCGGCGCTGGGGCATTGCGCCCTGCGCCTGGAAAGAAAAGTCATTCAGCGGTTCGGTCCCGGCGCGGGAAAACCGTCTTGAGAGTAGAGACCCGACCCTTTCATGAGTGTGTGTGCGCTTGAACATCTTCAGCATCGCTTCCCCTGACGCCACGCCCCAGGCCCGATTGGCCAGCGAGGCCCGAGATTGGCTGATCCTGCTGACCTCGGGACGTGCCACCGTGGCCGATGCCAGGGCCTTGCGCCAATGGTGCGGGCAAAGCCCCGAGCATGCGCGGGCTTTTGAGCAGGCCAAGGCACTGTGGCAGGGGCTGCAACCCGCCGCCACCGCATTGCAGGCGCCCCGGCATTTCGGTCGGCGGGCGTTGTTGGGTGGGGCAATCGCTGCATCGGCGGCATTCCTGTTGATCCGCGCCACGGTGCCCGGCGGTGTCTCCGGGCTGGGGGCCGACTACGTCACCGACGTCGGCGAACAGCGCCGGGTGGAACTGGCCGAGGGCGTCAGCCTGGAACTCAATACCCAGACTCGCCTCAGTCACCGTTCGCTGGCCGATGGCGGGCAAGGGTTGGAATTGCTCAGTGGCGAGATTGAAGTGCAGGGGCACAGTGCCCAGGTGGTCAGCGTCCAGGCCGGCGCCGGTTGGATCAGCGCCGCCCGGGCACGCTTCAACATCCGCTACACCGACCAGAGCGTCTGCGCGACTTGCCTGGAGGGCGTGGTGCAGGTCGAGGTGCAAGGCCAGCGGTTTCGTTTGGAGCCGGGCATGCAGTTGACCTACGACCCGCGCCAGGTGGGCACTCCCGAGCGTGCCGATGTGTCGGCGGCCGTTGCCTGGCGTGAGCAGGTCTTGGTTTTCAACGATGCGACCCTGGCCAGCGTCATCGATGAAATCAACCGCTATCGCCCCGGCATGTTGCTGCTGCTCAACCGCGAGCTGGGCCAGCGCAAGGTCCAGGCACGCTTTCGCCTCGACCAACTGGCGGGCGTGGCGCTGTTGATCCGCGATGCCTACGGCGCCAAATGCACCGAATTGCCGGGTGGGGTGGTGGTGCTGAGCTGAGCCCCGCCCCGCAGTGCCTGGGCCGGCCTCATCGCGAGCAAGCTCGCTCCCACAGGGTTATCGGGTGTGACCTCAAGTTCTAGGCACAACACAGATCAAATGTGGGAGCGAGCTTGCTCGCGATGAGGCCGGTACATCCAACATCATCACCAACTGACCCGCCGCTTTCGCGAGCAGGCTCGCTCCCACAAGGGTTCGGCGGTGCACCTGCGAATTACTCCAGCGGTCCAAGCACCTGTCGATAGGTTTCAGGCCCCTGAGGCGTCTGGCGAGTCAGGCTGATCTCGATGCCCGCAGGGTTTTCCTGGCGGTTGCCGCTGAGTTTGCGCCAGCCTTTTTCCGTGTCCCAGTACCGCAGCCCGGCATCGCTGACGTCGCTGAGCACCGCCACGCCCGGGCCGGGTGCGGGCAGGGGGTAGCGATTTCGGGCCTGGCCTTGGGCGCGGTAAAGCGTGTCGCCCTTGAGCCACCAGCGCACCCGTTGCAACTCGCCTTCCTGGGCCGCCGCCACGCGGATCACATCCAGGCGAAAGCCCCGGCCCTCGGTGCTGCGCACGGTGAGGGCGGGAGGGGCGGTGGAGGGCTCGTCGTCGACGCCGGGTTTGACCGGTTCACTCAGCTCGATGCTGGCGCGCAGGTCGACGTCGCGCTCCAGTTGATTCAAGGCCCGCAGCAACGCTTCGGTCTGCTCGGTGCTGGCCTGCAAATGGCTGTCGGCCCGAGTCACGCTGTCCAGCCCGCGCCAGGCGATCAGGCTGACCACCGCCATCAGCAGGATCGCCACCATCACTTCCAGCAAGGTGAAGCCGCTCTCCCGCGCGCTCATTGGAGCTGCACTCGCCCGGCGGCACTGCGTTGCACGGTGAGACTGTTCTGGCCGTCCGACAAACGGATCTGCAAGGGCTCGCCGATCCATTCGGCATTCAACACGACCCGCTGCCTGGGCTCCACGCGAACCTCCATCGACGGGCTCTGCCAGCGCCGTCGACGCAGTTGCGGGTCATCCTCGAAGCGATCGGACCCAGTGCCTTGGTCCGCGCGGCGACTGAAGCCAAAGCCCTTGGCGTCCCAGCGCCAGGTAATCGGCCGCCCGTCGGTTCGGGCTTCGGTCTGGGCCAGTTGCAACAGCTGCACCAGTCGTTCGCCATCCTGGCGCAGCAATTTCAACGGGTCCGGCTTGATGCTCAGGCTTACGGCGGCGCTGGCGATGCCGACAATCACCAGCACGACCATCAGTTCGATCAGGGTGAAACCGCGTTGCTTGCCGAGGTTCATGGGCACTCCTTTGCGTGAGCCTCATCCTGCACGGCGAAGATGATAAGGATGTGAAATAAAACGGAGAGAATTGCCGCGTACGCTGCAAGCTGGAATCAAGACAAGGAGATTCAGGCCATGGCGTTCATCGAACGTGTGTCCCCGGCGCAAATCGTCCAGGTCGTGGGCTTGTTGGCGGCGTTGGCCGGAGTGGCGACCTGGTCGTCGCTGCTGCTCACGTCGGCCGAGTCGCGCACGCCGGACGTCGCCCCGCAACGCATGGCCGAGCGTTCCGATAACCCGGCGCTGCAATGGTTCTCCAACCAACCGGCACCGGTGGACATCAAGGTCAGCGGCGTGATGGCCGGCAGCCACGCTTCCGTGGCAATCCTCAGCCTCAACGACGGACCGCCGCGCAGTTTCCTGGTGGGTGAGCGCGTGGCCCAAGGGGTACGCTTGGTGGCGATCGAGGCGCAGGCGGTGGTCATCGAACGCGGCAACGAACAGACCCGGCTGGTCCTGGCGCGGTTGCCGGATTCAGTGAGTTTGCCCTCGCTAACCCGGCCCGAAAGTCAGCGCTGACCTGTGGCGAGGGAGCTTGCTCCCGCTGGGCCGGTCCGACGTCTCGGGCGAAGCGGCCCCCAAATCCTGCGGTCGCTGCGCAACCGAGCGGGAGCAAGCTCCCTCGCCACAGGGGATCGCATTGCCTCTCCTTATTTCTCCCGGCTGACCAACGTCTCCAACCGCGCCAACGGCGGTGCTTCACGGGTGCGGTCCGACACGCTCAGTTCAACCCGCAGCAACCGGCCGTTTTCCGCCGGACGCAGGGTCTGTTCGCAGCGCAGCCGCAAGCGCCCCTGGTCGCACTCGAACACTTTCGAGCCCGGGGCAGAACCGCCTTCCAGACGCAGTTGTGCCAGTTGGCTGCGGGCGGTGAGCAGGGCGATGGACTTGTCGCGCAGCAAACCGTTGCTCTGGGTCATCACGGCGGCCACGCGCACGGCGGCCGACATGGCCACGGCGATGATCGCCAGGGCCACCAGCACTTCGATCAGGGTAAAGCCGGCTTGCGGAGCGGGGCGTGGCATGGCACGGGCTCTAGGGCGAGGGCAGCCTTCAAGGCTAGCCGGCGTTCGTGACCGATTGACGACGCAAGCTCCTGAGCAATTTCAATATCACTGACATATTTTCTTGCAACACTGCGCCTCGAATCGAATCCAGCGAAGGACCGTCGAGATGCAGATCGCCCGTTACAACGCCCGTTCCCAAGGCCCTCGCGGGCAGTTGGGTTTCACCCTGATCGAAATCATGGTCGTGGTGGTGATCCTCGGCATCCTGGCGGCGATGGTGGTGCCCAAGGTGCTTGACCGTCCCGACCAGGCGCGGGCAACAGCAGCGAAACAGGACATTGGCGGCCTGATGCAAGCCTTGAAGCTGTACCGCCTGGACCACGGCAGTTACCCGAACATGAACCAGGGCCTCAAGGTACTGGTGGAGAAACCGGCCGATGCGAAAAACGGCACCTGGCGCTCCTACCTCGAACGCCTGCCCAATGATCCGTGGGGACGCCCCTACAACTACCTCAACCCCGGTGCCAACGGTGAAGTCGATATCTTTTCCCTGGGGGCCGACGGCCAGCCTGACGGCGACGGCGTGAATGCCGACATTGGCTCCTGGCAGTTATAAGGGCCGTGATGCGAACGGATTCGCCCCTCGCGGCGAAGCAGCGCGGCATGGCGGTGATCAGTGCCTTGCTGATCGCCGCTGTGGTGGCGGTGATCGCCGGCGGCATGTTGACCCGCCAGACCCTGTTCACCCGCAGCCTGGAAGCGGAGCAGTTGCGCGTCCAGGGTACGGCGCGCTTGCAGGGTGGTTTGCAACTGAGTCGCCAATTGCTCTGGGACGCCCGTCAGCGCGATCCCCTGACGCGTTTCGGCCAACCTTGGGCGAAACCCATCGTGATGCCGGGTTCGGATCAAATCGACACGCCGTTCGAAGGCCAGTTGGAAGACGAGCAAGGCAAGTTCAACCTGCGCAACCTCGTCGTCAATGAGCGCGTGGACGAGGAACAAGTGCAGGCGTTTGAACGCCTGTGCCAGCAGCTGGGCGTGGCCGCGACGGTCCGTACACGCATCGTCGAACGGGTGGTCGAGGCGTATCCGCGCTTGTTGAATCCGCAGCGGTCGGACCAGGCACCACAGGGCAATACATTCGACAGTGGCCGCGAAACGTCGCCGTTGGCCGCCAACAAGCCGCTTTCACCGACGCGCCCGATGCTGCGCACTTTGCAAGACTTGCGCAGTGTCAAGGGCGTCACCCCTCGGTTGCTGGACACCCTGGCGCCCTACGTGACGATCTTGCCGGCCAATACCTGGATCAATGGCAACACCGCCAGCGCCCCAGTGTTGGCCGCCTACGTGCCAGGGCTGTCGCTGCAACGGGCCGAGTCGCTGGTCAGGGAACGCGACGGTGGCCACTGGTTTATCAACCGCGGGGATTTCGTCAATCGCCTGCGCATGCCCGAATTGGACACCGCCAACGTCAAGGTCGGTATCACCAGCGACTGGTTTCGCCTGCGGGGCCAGGCGCGCAGTGGTCAGCGCCGGGTTGAACTGGAGGCGTTGCTGCAACGCAGCGAGGACCGCTTGCCCCAGGTGATCTGGTCAAGGGTGGGCGTATGACCCGCTTGCGCATCGGCCTGGCGCCGTTGGCCAGCCTGAATCTCGACAGCGTGGTGGCGTTTGCCTGGCTGGATCGCCAGGGCCAGGTCCGCGAGCAAGGCCATAGCAGCCTGCGGGCGTTGGGCCAGGGCGGTAAAAATCTTTCAGTGGAATGTTTCCTTCACCCTCGCGACAGCCTGCTGACTCGCCTGGAGTTGCCGCTGTTGCCGGCGGCCAAGATCACCGCAGCGGTGACGTGCGCGGCCCAGGCCTTGATGCTCGGTGCCAGCGAACACATGCAGGTGGCCCACGGTCCGCGTGACGTCGACGGACAGGTGCAGATCGCCTGGCTGGACCGTGAATCCCTCGCCCACCTGGGGCGGCTGGTGCAGCAGGCCGGCTTGAAGCTAAGTGGCCTCTACCCGGCGGCCTACGCCTTGCCGGTGCTGCCGGGGCCGGTGGCCTGCATCGAGGACGGTCATCTGCTGGTGCGCCATGGCCTGCAGCACGCCGTGGTGCAACCGTTGCAGGAAGAGGCGCTGGACGAGTGGCTGTTGGAGATGGGGAGCGGGCTGCATTGGGTGGGTGAAGTTCCACCGCAATCTTCCCTCGACACCTTGGCTGACAGCCAACGCTGGACTGGCCCTGCGCCGGGTTGGGGCTTGCATGCCGGCCTGTCCCGCAGCGCGGCCGAGCGCGGTGGTTGGGGCCGGGCGGCGGCGATCTGCGCGACAGCGCTGGCGGTGTGGGTGGTCGGGCTGAACCTTTACGCCGCCCGTGAAGCGGCCCAAGGCCAACGGCTCAAGGCGCAGATGAGCCAGCGGGTGAAGCAGGCGTTTCCCGAATTGCCGGTGATCCTCAACCCGCTGCAGCAGGCGCGCCAGCAAATCGCAGCACGCCAGAGCGGCGCGGCGACTGACCCGGCCCAACGCTTTGCCAGCCTGGTGCAGCAAGCGGGCAGCGCCATGCCGTTCATGAGCGGCAATGTCCAGGCGCTGGCGTTCGATAACGGTGAGTTGCGCCTGAATGTCGTGGCCGAGGCGCAGAAGCCCGCCGCCGACGATGATTGGAAAATCCCCCTGGCCCAGGCCGGCATCGACATCGCCGCCGTCGACCAGGGCTGGGTCCTGCGCGTGGCGCCAGCGGGCCAGGACGCCCCCGACGAAACCCCGGACGCCGACGATGAATAAGCACTCCCTGGCCCTGGCGCGGGTCCGTTGGCAAACCTTTCGCACGCAATTGCGCACCTTCTGGCAGGGGCTTGCCGCCCGCGAACAAGCCGCCGTGGCCCTGGCTGCGCTGGTGTTGGGTGGCTGTCTGGTCTGGCTCGCACTGATCCAGCCGCCGCTGAAGACCATCGCCTATTGGCAAACCGAAACCCCGAAGCTGCGCTCACAGACCGAAGCCCTTGAGGTGCTGTTGCGTGACGTCGCGGGGCCTGCCCAAGACCAGCCCTTCGAAGCCGCCTTGCGCCAGAGCCTGGACGCCAGCGGCTTGAGCCAGCACTACCAATTGCAAATGTCCGAGGGTCCCGGTGCCTGGCAGCTTACGTTCGACCAGGCCCCGGCGGAGGCGGTCATCAGTTGGCTGCTGGGTAACCCACGGCAATTTTCCCTGGAGGTGATCGAGGCTCGTTTGCAGCGTTCCGTCCCGGCCAATACCGACACCCTCGACAACCACGACAACAGCGCCGGCACCTTGTCCGGAACCGTTCGCATGGATCAGGCGCATAGCGCTAAGGAAGCTTCATGAAAGGGGCCCGATACCCACGTCATTGGCGCAAGGCTGCACCGCTGTTGTTGCTGGCGTTGAGTGCCTGCAATAGCACGCCGCCCGCGTCGCAGCCACCGTTGCTGGTGGACAGCGAACTGGGGATTCCGTTGGGAAGTACCCAGCGCAGCGGCGATGCATTGCTCGATCGCCAGCGGGCCCAGGACGGGCGTGAACGCAAGCCGGCAGTGCGGCATCAAGTCGACCTCACCGCCCGTGCCCGAGAGCCGCGCGGCAATGCGCCGGCGCGCACGCCCCTGGGGGATCAACCGGTGACGCTGAATTTCGTCGAGGCGGACATCCAGGCGGTGGTGCGGGCCTTGTCCCGTTCCACCGGCCAACAGTTCCTGGTGGACCCGCGGGTCAAGGGCAACCTGACGCTGGTCTCCGAGGGCCAGGTCCCGGCCCACCAGGCCTACGACATGCTGCTGGCCGCGCTGCGCATGCAAGGTTTCAGCGTGGTCGACGTCGGCGGCGTGGCCCAGGTGGTGCCGGAGGCGGATGCCAAGCTGCTGGGTGGGCCGATCTACAGCGCCGACAAACCGGCCGGCAACGGCATGCTGACCCGCACCTTCCGCCTGCAATACGAAAACGCCGTGAACCTGATCCCGGTGCTGCGCCCGATCGTGTCGCCGAACAACCCGATCAATGCCTACCCGGGCAACAACACCATTGTCGTAACCGATTACGCCGAGAACCTGTCGCGGGTGGCGCAGCTCATCGAAGGCATCGACACCCCCAGTGCCATCGACACCGACGTGGTGCCCATCCACAACGGCATCGCCGTCGACATCGCGCAAATGGTCTCTGACCTGCTGGAAACCCAGGGCGGCGACCAGACCCAGAAGATCAACGTGATTGGCGACCCGCGCTCCAATTCCATCATCATTCGCGCCGGCAGCCCCGAGCGCACGGAGCTGGCGCGCAACCTGATCTACAAACTCGACAACGCCCAGAACAACCCGAGCAACCTGCACGTGGTGTACCTGCGCAACGCCCAGGCCCGCAAACTGGCCCAGGCCCTGCGCGGCTTGCTCACCGGGGAAAGCGAAGGCGAGGGCAACGACAATTCGCGCTCGGTGCTCAGCGGCATGGGCGCCAGCACCAACGGCCAGGGCGGGCAGGGCAGCAGTGGCGACGGCACCAGCAGCACCACCAGCGGCAGTGTGTCGAGCAGCGGCAATGGCTACGCCCAGGGCAGCAACGGTTCCACCAGCACGACGTCGACGAACAGTGAGCAGGGCACCGCCTTCAGCGCCGGCGGCGTGACCATCCAGGCCGACGCCACCACCAACACCTTGCTGATCTCCGCGCCGGACCCGCTGTACCGCAACCTGCGGGAAGTCATCGACCTGCTGGACCAGCGTCGCGCCCAAGTGGTGATCGAGAGCCTGATCGTCGAGGTCGGCGAGGACGACGCCAGCGAGTTCGGTGTGCAATGGCAGACCGGCAACCTTGGCGGCAGCGGCGTGATCGGCGGGGTCAATCTCGGCGGCACGGGGCTCAACCTCAATGGCAAGACCAGCATCGACGTGTTGCCCCAGGGCCTGAACCTGGGCTTGGTCAACGGCACCGTGGACATTCCCGGCATCGGCAAGATCCTCGACCTCAAGGTCCTGGCCCGGGCCTTGAAGAGCAAGGGCGGCACCAACGTGCTGTCGACGCCGAACCTGCTGACCCTGGACAACGAAGCGGCGAGTATTTTCGTTGGCCAGACCATTCCGTTTGTCAGCGGCAGCTATGTCACCGGCGGGGGCGGTACCAGCAACAACCCGTTCCAGACCGTGACTCGTGAAGAGGTGGGCTTGAAGCTCAACGTCCGGCCGCAGATTTCCGAAGGCGGGACGGTCAAGCTCGATATCTATCAGGAAGTCAGCAGCGTCGACAATCGCGCTTCGAGTACCACGGGCATCGTCACCAACAAGCGCGCCATCGACACCAGCATCCTGCTCGACGACGGGCAGATCATGGTCCTGGGCGGGCTGCTGCAGGATGGTTACAGCCAGAGCAACGACGCGGTGCCGTGGCTGTCGACCATTCCCGGGATCGGCGCGCTGTTTCGCAACGAACGGCGGCAGGTCACCAAGACCAATCTGATGGTGTTCCTGCGGCCTTATATCATCCGCGACACGGCGGCGGGGCGCGGCATCACCCTCAATCGCTACGACTTCATGCGCCGCGCCCAGGGCCTGCTGCAACCGGAGCGCAGCTGGGCACTGCCGGACGTCCAGGCGCCGCAACTGCCAGCCTCGGCCCGGGCGATTCCGGGCGCCGCGCCGGTGAGCCTGCAAACGCCCAGGGCGGTGATCAAGGCGGTGCCGGCAACGGAGCCGGTTGGACAATGAGCATTCAACCTGTGGCGAGGGAGCTTGCTCCCGCTGGGCTGCGCAGCAGACCCGAAACCTGGCGCCTCGGTGCGTCAGGCAGATCGCATTCAACCTGTTTGGGGTCGCTTCGCAACCCAGCGGGAGCAAGCTCCCTCGCCACAGGGGCCATGTCAGTCATAGAGGAGGTGTTGGCATGACCACCCTCCCATACGCCTGGGCCAAGGCCCAGCGCCTGGTGTTGCACCAGTGCGAAGACGGCGCGGTGTTGATGGTATGCCCGTCCACGCCGGGCTGGTCCATCAGTGAAGTGCGCCGTCAGTTCGGCGAGGTGCGGCTGGAACGGGTGCGCGACGATGAGCTCGATGGCTTGCTCAACAGCGCCTATGCCGACACCGGCAGCGCTGCCGCAGTCGTGGGTGCGGCGGAAAACGAAGTCGACCTCGACCGGTTGATGCAGGACATTCCCGAGATCACCGACCTGCTGGACACCCAGGACGGCGCGCCGGTGATCCGCATGATCAACGCCTTGCTGACCCAGGCTGCCCGGGACGAGGCCAGCGACATCCACATCGAACCCTACGAGAGCCATTCGGTGGTGCGCTACCGCGTCGACGGCACCCTGCGGGATGTGGTTTCGCCGCGCAAGGCGCTGCACGGTGCGCTGGTGTCGCGGATCAAGATCATGGCCCAGCTCGACATCGCCGAAAAACGCCTGCCCCAGGACGGCCGGATCGCCCTGCGTGTGGCCGGGCGCCCGATCGATATCCGCGTCTCGACGGTGCCCACCGGCCATGGCGAGCGGGTGGTGATGCGCTTGCTGGACAAGCAGGCCGGACGCCTGCAGCTGGAAACCCTGGGGATGGACCCGGGCGTGCTGGGCAAGCTCGATCACCTCATCCGCCAGCCCCACGGCATCGTCCTGGTCACTGGCCCCACCGGCAGTGGCAAAACCACCAGCCTCTACGCCGCCCTGGCCCGGCTGGACGCCAGCGTCCATAACATCCTCACCGTGGAGGACCCGGTGGAATACGACCTGCCGGGCATCAGCCAGATCCAGGTCAACGCCAAGATCGACATGACCTTCGCCCTGGCGTTGCGGGCGATCCTGCGCCAGGACCCGGACATCATCATGATCGGTGAAATCCGCGACCTGGAAACCGCGCAAATCGCCGTACAGGCCTCCCTGACCGGTCACTTGGTGCTGGCGACGTTGCACACCAACGACGCGGTGTCGGCCATCAACCGCTTGATCGACATGGGCGTCGAGCCATTCCTGCTGGCTTCGTCGATGCTCGGCGTGCTGGCCCAGCGACTGGTGCGCAGGCTCTGCCCGCAGTGCAAGCAACCCGACCCGGCGACGCCCGGCACCTGGCGTCCGGTGGGGTGCCCAACCTGTAACCAGACCGGCTACAGCGGCCGCACGGGTATCCATGAATTGTTCTGCATCGACGACGACATCCGCACGCTGATCCACCAAGGGGCAGGGGAGCAGGCACTGCGCGCCGCCGCCCGCCAGGCCGGCATGTTCAGCATGCGCGAGGACGGTGAGCGCTGGGTGCGCAGTGGCACCACGGCCCCTGAAGAAATCCTGCGCGTAACACGGGACGCCTGATGAATCGCTACCGTTTCGAGGCCGCCGACGCCCAGGGCAAAATCGAGTCTGGGCACTTGGAAGCCGACAGTCAGGGCGCCGCTTTCAATCTGTTGCGCAGTCGCGGCTTGACCGCGTTGCAGGTGCAGCTCGAGCGCAACACGGCGCAGACCAGCGGCGGTGGTTTGTTCAGCGCTAAGCTTTCGGACAACGACCTGGCCTGGGCCACCCGTCAACTGGCGAGCCTGCTGGGAGCTAGCCTGCCGCTGGAAGCGGCGTTGAGCGCCACTGTGGAACAGGCCGAGCGCAAGCACATCGCCCAGACCCTGAGTGCGGTGCGCGCCGATGTGCGCAGCGGCATGCGCCTGGCCGAAGCCCTGGCGGCGCGGCCGCGGGACTTTCCGGAAATCTATCGGGCGCTGATTGCCGCGGGCGAAGAGTCCGGTGACCTGGCCCAGGTGATGGAGCGGCTGGCCGATTACATCGAAGAGCGCAACAACTTGCGGGGCAAGATTCTCACGGCGTTCATCTATCCCGGGGTGGTGGGGCTGGTGTCGGTCGCCATCGTGATTTTCCTGCTCAGCTATGTGGTGCCCCAGGTGGTCAGCGCGTTCTCCCAGGCCCGGCAAGACCTGCCCGGGCTGACCGTGGCGATGCTCACGGCCAGTGACTTCATTCGCGCCTGGGGCTGGTTGTGTTTTGGGGTGTTGGCAGGCGGTTTCTGGAGTTGGCGGCTGTACCTGCGCAAACCGGCGGCACGGTTGAACTGGCACGCACGGGTGTTGCGCCTGCCGCTGATCGGGCGTTTTGTACTGGGCCTCAACACCGCGCGCTTTGCCTCGACCCTGGCAATTCTCGGCGGAGCAGGGGTGCCGTTGCTGCGAGCCCTCGAGGCCGCACGCCAGACGCTGTCCAACGAACGCCTGAGCCAGAGCGTCAGCGAGGCCACGGCCAAGGTCCGCGAAGGGGTCAATTTGGCGGCGGCGCTGCGGGTGGAAAAAGTCTTCCCCCCGGTGCTGATCCACCTGATCGCTAGCGGCGAGAAAACCGGCTGCCTGCCACCGATGCTCGAACGCGCCGCGCAAACCCTGTCCCGCGACATCGAACGCCGCGCCATGGGCATGACCGCATTGTTGGAGCCGTTGATGATCGTGGTCATGGGCGGCGTGGTGCTGGTGATTGTCATGGCGGTGTTGTTGCCGATTATCGAGATCAACCAGTTGGTTCAATAGCCCGCCGCGCAAAAAACCGTGGCGAGGGAGCTTGCTCCCGCTGGGCTGCGCAGCAGCCCCAAAACCTGATACCCCGGTACATCAGGCGGATCGCGTTGGACCTGTTTGGGGTCGCTTCGCAACCCAGCGGGAGCAAGCTCCCTCGCCACAAAAGCTGATCGGCAAAATTTTTTTCAATGCATCAGACATCTCCCGAGCCTTGCCCACGCCAAACTCGGGTTCCTCGTTCTGTCATGTTTGCTCGCCAGGCAACCACCCGCCGCGACCTCCACTCCCACCATGCCGGGCTCAATAGTGAAACCCGCCTGAACCCACGATCCAGAGCCCTCGAACACCCGAGAAAAACACCCTGAAAACAGCCCTCAACTCCCGAGGTTTTTTCCTTTATCTGTCACCGGAAGCTGCGAATTTCTAACCCATGGCCTCACCCCATCGCCATCGGCACAGGACCGAGCGCCATGACGGCAAGCATGCGTCACTCAACCTACGTACGAACACGACGAAAGGAGATTCTTCATGTTTAAGCGCACTATGATCGCAGCGTCCCTGGCAGTAGCCGCCCTGGCTTCGGCCCAATCGATGGCCGCGGTTGTCGGTGGCGGTGCCACCCTGCCTGAGAGACTCTACAACGGCGCTTCGCCTCTGCCACGTCTGTTGCCGACAGACTTCAGCTACACCGGTGTCGGCAGCGGCGCCGGCAAGACCGCTTTCCTGACCAACGCACCCGCTTCGATCAGCCAGCCTGCCGGTACCCCGGTCGATTTCGCCGGTAGCGACTCGGTCATCAGCCAGACTGAACTGACCAACTACAACAACGCCTTCGGTGCCACCTTCGGCAAACTGATCCAGATTCCATCGGTAGGCACTTCGGTGACCGTCCCGTACAAGAAAAGCGGCACCACGACCCTGCAATTGACCGGCGCCCAACTGTGCAACATTTTCTCCGGCACCGTGACCACCTGGGGCCCGATCCTGGGTAACAGCGACGCCACCCCGATCAAGGTCATCTACCGTTCCGGCAGCAGCGGCACCACCGAATTGTTCGCCCGCTTCCTGAACGATTCCTGCCCTACCAAGTTCGGCGTCAGCAGCACCTTTACCACGGCCAACCTGGGTGCCGAGCCTGCCAACTGGCAGGCCGTTGCCGGCAGCGCTGACATCGTGACCGCAGTCAACGCCACCGATGGCGCCATCGGTTATGTCAGCCCTGACTTTGTTTCTCCCAACAACAACGCCGTGGTTGCTCGCGTCAGCAAAAACGCCGTAGCCGCCGGCACCGCGCCACTGCCAAGCCTGGCCAACACCACCGCCGCCCTGGGTACCGCTCCAGTCCCGGCTACCGCTGCCGATCGTGCCAACCCATTGAAGTGGGTCCCTACCTTCGGTTCCGCCGCCAATGACACCGCTGTTCCCACTGGCGCCAACCAGTACCCGATCGTGGGCTACACCAACCTGCTCGTGGGTCAGTGCTACAAGACCGCTGCCGATGCCACCGCCATCCGCAACTTCCTGACCAGCCTGTACACCGGCACCAAAAACACCGTCATCAACGCCCACGCCTTCGCCATCGTCCCTGGCACCAGCGCAACACCGACCAACCTGGCTGGCGAAATCAAGAAAACCTTCCTCGACAACGCCTATGGCGACGGCCTGGATATTGCCAACATCAGCGTCTGCAACGGCAAAGGTCGTTTGTAAGCCGCACGCAGGAAGCACCTTCGGCCACAGGATGTGGCCACTCTGAAAACAGCATCGATAGCGGCCAGGTTGGCGCTGCCGATGTTGTTTTTCTGCGCCTGAAAACCCTGCGCGCTTCGCTGTTCCAGATGATTTCGCTGCCCGGCCGGCACGCAGATGAACTTTGTATGACAAGCGTTCGGTCGCGCACCGTTGTAACCGCCTATCAGGTATCGATACGGCCACCTCGGGGCGGCTGTGTGACCTAACTCTGTGCTTTGGGAAAAGGATCGGATAGTGATGCGTCTGTCTAAAAAAACTTCGAAACCGACGCCTCGCGGCTTCGCCCCTGGATCCTCTCGCTCGGTACTGGAGCAGGGCGCGTTGTACCTGACCCCCCTGGCTCAGGCCATTGGCCTGTTGGTGCTCACGGGCACGGCCCAGGCCGCGCAGCCGGCGGCTTTCAGTTCGAGCTGGTTTGCCGCCAAGGGCGCGGCCCAGGCTACTCATGCCGCTCGCCCGGGCGGGCAGGTTCCAGGCGCGCCGCCACCGCTGGCGCAACAGCAGACGGCCAACCAGCAATTGCAGCGTTCGCTGAGCAACCTCAACAACACGGTGGCGGCGATCGCCGCGCAGCAGGCCTTGCAGGCGGCGGGCCGTGCGTCAGCCTTCGCCAACCCGCAAACCATTCATAACGGCCTGGGTGGCAATGGCCTGAACCTGGTGATCGGCGCCGATGGCAAACCGGTCTTCAGCAACGTCGAGGCGCCGGTGCAGACCGAGGCGGGCGGCAAGACCCAGGTCTCGATCAAGCAGACGGCCGACAAGGCGATCATCAACTGGGACACTTTCAACGTCGGGCGCGATACCACCGTCAATTTCCAGCAGAACGCCGACTGGGCGGTGCTCAATCGGGTCAATAACGCGACCGCGCCGAGCCAGGTCCAAGGTGCGATCAAGGCCAATGGCACGGTGTTGATCCTCAACCAGAACGGCATCGTTTTCAGCGGCAGCAGCCAGATCAACGTGCGCAACCTGGTGGCGGCCGCCACCGCGTTCGACGACAACCAGTTCAAGAACAATGGCCTATACAGCCCCGGCGCGGCGCCGACCTTCACCAACGCCGGCGGCAAGGTGCGGGTCGAGCAGGGCGCGCGGATCGAAACCCACGCGCCTGCCAGCTCCACCGCCGGTGGCGGTTATGTGCTGTTGCTGGGCAACGAAGTGGACAATGCCGGGACCATCAGCGCCCAGAAGGGCCAGGTCGCGCTGGCCGCCGGCAGTGATTTCGTGATCAAGAAAGGCCAAGGCACCGACGGTAATGCGCAATCGTCGGTGCGCGGCAATCAGGTGGTCGCCAGCGGCACGGGCGAAGTCAGCAACAGCGGCCTGCTGCAGGCAGCATTGGGCGACGTGAGCCTGACCGGCCAGGACGTGCGGCAAAACGGCGTGGCGCTGGCCAGTACCTCGGTGGATTCACGCGGCACCCTGCACCTGACCGCCAGTCGCAGCGTGACCCTGGGCGAGGGCGCCACCAGTGCGATCCTGCTCGATAGCAGCAGTGCCCTGGACAGCCAGCGCAACGGTCTGCTGCAACCGTCCAGTGCCAACACTTCGCCTATCGTCGCGGTCGACGGCTATCGCCGCGACCAGTCGTTGATCGCCATCGACAGCGCCGGCACCGTCGACTTCCAGAAAGGCTCGATCACCCTCGCCAGCGGTGGCCAGGTCGGCGTCCGCGCGACCCAGCGCAGTCGGGTCGGCGATGGTGCGATCATTGACGTGTCCGGTGCGTTGGGCGTCAAGGTGGCGATGGAATCCAACAGCATCAAGATCAACGTCCAGGGCAACGAACAGCGCGACGCCCCTGGCAACCGCGACAAGGGCGGCCTGAACAGCAAGGACGTGTGGGTCGACACCCGCGACCTGGTGTTCGTGCCCGCCGGCACCAACGGCTACGCGACGGATCGCTGGTACACCGCCGGTGGCCTGCTGGAGGTCGGCGGCTACCTGGGCACCCGCGTGCACAGCGTGGGTGAGTGGATGGCCCAGGGCGGTACGGTGTCCTTCAGCGGTAACGATGTGGTGACGCAGAAGGGCTCGCAGATCAACCTGTCCGGCGGCACCCTCGATGTGCAGTCCGGCATGGTCAAGCAAAGCTGGCTCAAGGGTGCGAACGGGCGACTGTATGAAATCTCCAGCGCCCCTGGCGACATCCTCTATGAAGGGGTGTACCAGGGTTACGAGGATCACAGTACGCGTTGGGGCCAGAGCCGGTTCTACTACAGTCCGCTGATCGCACCCCGGGAGCGTTTCGAGCAGGGCTACAGCGTCGGTCGCGACGCCGGCTCCCTGGTGATCGGCACACGCAACGCCGTGCTGGAAGGCCAGGTGGTCGGCGACACCTTCCAGAGCGACCGCCAGGTGCAGGCCGCCCAGGTCGGGCTGGACGGTTACAACCAGTCGGCGAAGGCTGTGGCCCGTGGCGCGCAACTGATCGTTGGCAACTACGTGCCTCACTACGTGAAAAGCAGCGGTACCCTGCAATACGCCTTGCGCGCCAATGCCGGCACGCTGCAGGACATCGTCCTCGGGACCGAGGATCAATCCCTCGCGGCCGGAATGGGGCTCCAGGACATCGTGGCTGAAGGACGCGAAGGCCGCCTGTACCTGAACAGTGAACAGCTCAACGGCTTCGGCCTTGGCGCCGTGAAGATCGCCGCCACCGGCAGCATCAAGGTCGAAGGAGACCTGCAGGTCGCGCCGGCCGGCAGCATTACCCTGCACGGGCCGCAGGTCCAGGTCGACGCCAACCTGACGGCGCGGGGCGGCGAGATTGCCCTGGGCAACGTGTTGCAGCAAATCAGTGAGAGCGCCCGGGTCGAGGACACCCGGATCGATGCCGTTGACGGCAGTCGCGCCGCCGTTCGCGTGGGCAAGGGCGTGACCCTCGATACCCGTGGCCTCTGGAGCAATCAACTGCACAATCCGAATGACAGCAGCGCGCTGCCGTTCCTCAATGGCGGCAACGTGTCCCTGCGCAGCAGCGGCGACCTGACGCTGGCGAGCGGCAGCCTGATCGATGTTTCATCGGGCGCCGCGCTGCTGGCCGATGGCAAGCAACGGGGTGGCAAGGGCGGTAACCTGACCCTGGCGGCCAACGCCAATACGTCCGCCGGCGAAGGGGTGCTGAGCCTCGACGGTGAGCTGCGCGGCCATGGGGTCAATGGCGGCGGACGCCTGAGCGTGCAGGCCGGCAAGGTGACCCTCAGCGACCACCCAGTGGCGGACGCCGACGCCGGCCTGGTGTTGGGCAATGACTTCTTCAACAAGGGCTTCTCGGCCTACGACATTACCGGTAACCAGGGACTGACCGTCAGCGATGGCACCCAGCTGGACGTCAGCATGCCGGTGTACCACTTTGGCGATAACCTTCAGGACGCAGCGACCGGCAGTGACCCGCAGACGCTGTTGTCGCTCTGGACCCCTGAGCTGTACCAGCAGGATGCGATCAAAGGCGTGTTGAGCCAGCGCAAGGGCGCGAACTTGAGCCTGCAGGCCGGCAGCATCCTGTCCACTGCCAGCGAGCGGGAAACGGCGGCGCTGGTGGTCGGTACGGGCGCGCGGATCAGCGTCGATCCAGGCAGCACTCTGAGCCTGGCCAGCGTCGGCCAGTTGAGCGTCGACGGGCAACTCGATGCCTGGGGTGGGAAAATCCTGCTGACCCAGATCAAGCCGGCGGGGCTGGCGGATATTCCGGTGGTCGAACGTCCCCATCAGCGTTCGATCCTGTTGGGTGAGCATGCACGGCTGGACGTCTCGGCCCGCGCGTTCACGGCAGTGGATGCCCAGAACCGGCGTTACGGCCGGGTGGATGACGCCGGCAGCATTGTCATCGGTGGCAGCGTCGACACCGACAAAGGCACGGCCAGCGCGCCGGACCTGTTCGTGGTGGTGAAGCAGGGCGCGCGGCTGTTGGCCAACGGCGCCCAGGCCGAGCTGGATATCCGTGGCCAAGGCGCCACGACGCTGAGCAGCGCGGGCGGGAGCATCGCCTTGAGTTCGAACAATGGCTTGCGTCTGGACGGCGAGTTCCAGGCGGCTTCCGGCGGTGTGGGCGCTGCCGGTGGCAGCCTGTCGGTGGCGCTGGAAACCCCGCTGTACGATCGCTCGACGGTGGACGATCAGGTGCGGGTGCCGCGTGAGTTGATCCTGTCCCGGGGCACCGGCAGCGCTGCCACCGATGGCCTGATGAGCTACGGCCAGGGCCGCTTGGACGTCGATAAAGTCAGCCGCGGTGGGTTCGCCAACCTGACCTTGCTCAGCAACGGCATCCTGTCGTTTGCCGGTGATGTGAACCTGAACCTGGCGCAGAGCCTGCAGATCTATACCGGCTCCCTGGCGCTGGCCGAGGGCGCGCCGGGTGACAGCCGAATAGCCTTGAACGCCCCTTATGTGCGTCTGGCGGGGGCCGCGGCGCGAGGCGCCGACGTGCATGTACGCCCGACTATCCAGGGTGGCCTGTCGGTGCAGGACAGCGCCGCCCAATTGCAGGTCAACGCCGATCTGCTGGACCTTCGCGATGTCCTGACCCTGGGCGCCCATGGCGTGCTGGCGCGCCAGCAGGGCCCGGCCCTGGAGGTCGATCGCCGCGGTTTTGCCCAGGCGCAGTTGAGCAGCCGGGGCGACCTGCGTTTTCTTGGCGGCACGCCGCTGAATATCGAGAGTACGGCCACACAACTGCTCAGCAACGCCGACCTGACCCTGCTGGCGGCGCAGATCTATCCGACGACGGGGGCCACGGCGCGGGTCAAGACCACCGCCGACTCGACCCTGCGGATCGGGCGTACCACCGACACGCTGCCGGCCCAACCGTATTCGGTGTTCGGTTCGCTGAGCCTGGACGCCGGTATCTTATTGCAGGGCGGCGTGCTGCGGGCGCCGTTGGGGCTGCTCAGCCTGGGCGAAGAAGGGGGCGATATCCAGACCTTGAAGTTGTTGCCGGGCAGTGTCACGTCGGTCAGCGGGGCCGGTTTGAACATGCCTTATGGCGGCACGGTCGACGGCTTGTCCTATCGCTACAACGGCAAGGACGTCCAATTGATCGGCGCGGGGGGCAGCACGTCGGTCAACGTGTTGTCGGTGGGCGTCTCGATGATCGGCCACAGCATCGACGTGCAACCCGGTGCCATGCTAGATCTGTCCGGTGGCGGCGAACTGGCCGGCGCCGGTTTCATTTCCGGGCGGGGCGGCTCTACCGACGCGCGCTACAACCCGTTGGTGCAGATCGGTGCGGACGGTAGCCTGGTACTGCCGGGGTTGGACACCAACCCGGTGTACGCCATCGTCCCCGGCGACCAGCGCGGCTACGCGCCGCCGTCAGGGGAGGCCGGGGCGCGCGATCCGCTGATCGGCCAGCGCATTACCCTGGACGCGGGTGTTCCAGGCCTGCCGGCGGGCACCTACACCTTGCTGCCCTCGACTTATGCCTTGTTGCCGGGGGCGTTCCGGGTCGAACTCAATGGCTTGGCCGACAGTGGGAAAATGGCCAGCAGCCTGGCCATGCGTAACGGCTCCTGGGCCACCTCGGGAGGGCTGTCGATTGCCCACAGCAATATTCGCGATGCGCTGTCCAGCCAAGTGATCCTGACCTCGGCGGCCGTGCTGCGGCGTTATTCGCAATACAACGAAACCGGCTACGCAGCGTTCGCCAAGGCCGACGCCGCGCTCAAAGGCGTGCCGCGGCCGATGATCGAGGCCGATGGCAAGACCCTCAAGCTCAAGTTCAAAGGGGTGGGCGACCCCGCCGAGACATTCCGATTCAACGGAACGGCCCGTTTCAAACCGGCCGAGGGCGGCCTGGGCGGCAGCGTCGGCGTTTTTGCCGACACCGCCCGCCTCGAAGTGCTGCCGGTCGGTCAACAGGCCACGGCGGGTTTCGCCGGCGCCTCGCTCTATGATCAGGCATTGAATGCCTTGCAGGCTCCGCGCCTGTCGATTGGCACGCTGCCCGGCGTCAGCTACGGCCAGGGCGGCAATCTGGTGACCTTCAACTCGACGCTGTCCGACATCATTCTGCGCCAGGGCAGCGGTCTCAAGGCCGGTGAGGTGTTCCTCGCCACCAATGGCAAGGCCGGCGCCATCGTGGTGGAGCAGGGGGCGAGCATCAATACCCTGGGTCAAGGCAGCACACCGTTCGACTCCCGCAGCGGTTTCGTCTACAACCCAGGCCAGAACAGCCTGCTGGCGGTGTCCAATGGCTGGCTCGATGTGCTACCGCCTACCGCAAGCGCGGGCACCGATGGTCCGGGCTCGATCCTGATCGGCCAGTGTGATAGCGGGCAATGCAGCGGCACCACCGAACTCTATTCCCAAGGCACCATCACCGCGGCGACCGACAATGTCTTCAACCTCGATGAGTCGGTGCGTTTCGGCACGCGCAACCTGACGCTGGCGGTGGGTGCGATCAACATCGGTTCGGCCCAGGCGCTGGCGGCGGCCCAACAACGCCAGGCGCTGCCCAAGGGGCTGACCCTCAACCAGCAGGTGCTTGACCGCCTGCTGCGCGGCGATCGCCTCAAGGGCGCGCCCGCCCTGGAAAACCTGGTGCTCAATGCCCGGGATTCGGTGAACTTCTACGAAAGCGTCGAGCTCAGCACCCTGGACCCCTTGACGGGCAAGTCCAGCCTCCAGCGGCTGGTCCTCGGCACGCCGGCGATCTACGGCTACGGCGCGGCCGGTGACCATGCCAGCATTCGCACCGGCACCCTGGTGTGGAACGGTGCGCTGACGCCGGCCGGCGCGCCGCTGCTGGCCGGACCTGGCAACGGCAGCGGGGTGCTGGATATCCAGGCCCAGGTGCTGGAATTCGGTTACGGCCCGAATGCCCAGGCCAACAACCTCGACAACCCGCAGCGCCTCACGCTGGGCTTCAGCCAGGTCAACCTCACCGCCAGCCAGCGCATCACCGCCAACCACAAAGGCGCGTTGCAGGTGTACCAGTCCCGTGGCGACTACGTCAGCGGCAAAGGCTACAGCTACAGCGGCGGCGACCTGCGGGTGAACACACCGCTGTGGACCGGCGAGGCAGGCTCGGTCAACCGCATCACCGCCGGTGGCGCGCTGACGGTGGCGGGTATTGCCGGGGTGTCGGCCGCAGCCGTCGACAACGCGGCGCTGGGGGCTGAGTTGCAGCTACAGGCCGGCAGCCTGTTGCTCGACGGCACGGTCCGCCTGCCCAGCGGCAAGCTCACCCTCGGCGCCAGTGGCGACGTGGTGCTGGGTGACAACGCCCGGATCGACCTGGCCGGGCGCGAGGTGGTGCTCAACGATGTGCGCAAATACAGTTGGGGCGGTGATCTGTTCCTCGACAGCCGCACCGGCAATATCCGTCAGGCCGCCGGTTCGACCGTCGACCTCAGCGCCCGCAACAACCACGCCGGCCTGCTCAGTGCGATCGCCCTCGACCCCGGTGCCGGCCTGATCGACCTGCAAGGCCGCATCCTCGGTTCCGCCACCGGCACCTATAACGCCGGCGGCACCTTGGTGCCCTATGCCAGCGGCGCGGTGGACCTGCGCGGGCAAACCCTGGGGGATTTCGCTGCGCTGAACGGGCGGCTGAACCGTGACCAAGTGTTTGGTTCGCGCAGCTTCCAACTCAAGCAAGGCGACCTGGTGATCGGCAACGAACTCAAGGCCAATGCCATCAATGTCTCGGTGGACAACGGCAGCCTGACCGTGCTCGGCACTGTCGATGCCAGCGGGCAAGCGGTCGGGAGTATCCGTCTGGCGGCGAAACACGGGCTGACTGTCGCCGGCAGCGCGCTGCTCGATACCCACGGCAGCATTTTGCGGGTCGACAGCTACGGCAAGATCATCGACAGCCCCAACCGGGCGCTGATCGAACTCAACTCCGGGGACGGCCAGTTGACCCTGGCCAGCGGTGCGCGCCTGGACCTGCGCCACGGCACCGGCGCGCCGCTGGGCAATGGCCCGGGACAATATGACGGCCGGGCCCGTGGCACCCTGGAGCTCAATGCCCCGCGGCTGCGGGTCGATGATCCGCGGTACGGTGATATCGCCATTGATGCCTCTGGAAACTTGTCGGTGCTCGGCGCGCGCTCCATCAGCGTCAATGCGATTGCCCGTTATACCGATGCCCGTGACGGCACCGCGCCGGCGGTGGATGGGCGGCCTTATCAAGTGATCGATCAAGGCTACCTGAACGACAAACACGGCGACAGCGAGGCGTTCATCAATGCCGCGCTGAACAACGGCAATCTCATCAACGGCAAGCTGGCCGGCCTGAACAATGCCACTTACGCCGATGCGCTGCACCTGCGGCCCGGCGTGGAGATCCTCAGCAAGACGCCGGACGGCGACCTGGTGGTGCAGGGTGATCTGGACCTTTCCGGTTATCGCTACGCCAGCCTCAACCGCCATACGCAAAAGACCGATGTGTATGGCTCCGGCGAGGCGGGCAACCTGGTGGTGCGCGCCAGTGGCAACCTGAACATCTATGGCAGCATCAACGATGGTTTCGCGCCGCCAGACGCCGGCGACCCGACGTTGCGCACCGATGGCAATGGCTGGTTGCTGATCAGCGGGAAACAGCCGTTCGGTGCTGACCTGGTGGTGCCGGGGGCCGGTGTCGAATTGGCCGAGGGCACCCTGTATCCGGCCGGCAGCCTGCTCAACTATGACGTGCCCTTCAAGGGCGGCAGCCTGCCGGCGGGGCTTGAGCTGCCGACCACACTGAGCCTGGGCGAGGCGCTGAACCTGCCCGCGGGTACGCTGTTGCAGGCCGCCATCCGCGATGCCAGCGGCAACCTCCTGTATGCCGCTGGCACCTTGCTCAAAGAGGCGGTCAGCTTGCCGGTCGACACGCGCCTGGAAGCCGGTACCCGCCTGTCGATGGGCATTACCGTCAAGGACGGCACCTGGCCCAAGGGGGTCCCAGTGCCGGGCAGCGGGCTGACGTTGCGTAGCGCCCTGGCGTTGGGCACTGGCGCGCTGATTCCTTCCGGTACCGACGTCAAGCTGGCCGAGGGGGTCGACCTGATCGAATTGCGCCCGGTCGATAACGGTATCCAGGGCCGAAATTGGGCGGTCGCAAGCCTGCTGCCGGACGGCTCGCAATCCTGGTCGATGCGTTGGGTGGCGGGGGCCGATACCGAGGCGGCTGATACCCGCATCACCCGCCCTCATGCAGAGGCGGGCAGTTTGCAATTGGCCGATGGGCATTACCTGGCCAAGCGCGAGCAGACCGGGGGTGGCGGTGGAGGAGGTGGCGGCACGGGGCTGGTCTGGGCGCCGGGCAGCAACTTTGGAGTGCCGGGAGAACCAGTGCTACCTGAGGAGTTGGAATTCTGCACCTGGGTTCCCGATGCGTGCATGCCGGCACCGCCCAAAACGGTTTTGGTCTGGTCTCCGACCAACAATTATGGTGTACCAGGGGAGCCTGTGCCGCCTGATGCGCTGGATTTCTGCACCTGGTTTCCTGACTGGTGCGTGTTGGCTGTGGTTCCCGACAACCCCCCGGAGCCGATCCGCACCAAGGTCACTCCTGGCAGCCAGCTGTTCAGTGTCTTGCGCACCGGGACCGGCGATCTGGAGTTGCTCAGTGCCGGTGACTTCACTATGCGGTCGCTATTCGGGGTCTACACCGCCGGCACCCAGTCGGCCTCGTTGGCGCCGGGCGCCAACGACCCCTATCAGCAGGCCCGTGGCCGACAGCCCGATGGCAGTGTGCTGGGTGCTGCGGGTGCCGCCTATGAATCGCTCACCACCGGTGGCGCTTACCAGGCCTGGTACCCGGAGCAAGGCGGTAACCTCAAGCTGACGGTGGGCGGTGACCTGCACGGCGATTCGTTCTCCAAGAGAAACGTCGGCAGTGGGGCACAGAACACGTCTGCGGCAATGGGCAACTGGTTATGGCGCCAAGGCACAGGCACCACGGCCGATCCGGCCGCGCAAATCCCCACCGCCTGGTGGATCAACTTCGGCACCTTCGCCCAGCAGCCCTCCACCGAGGCGGGTGATCCCTACCTGACGGGCTTTACCGGGATCGGCACGCTGGGCGGCGGCAACCTGAGCGTCGATGTGGGCGGCGACGCCGGCTTGATTTCCCAGCAACTCGGTGTCCTGGGCGCCGATGTGGAGCGCAGCCAGGGGCTGGTGCTGGCCGTGGGCAGCAGTGGCCGGGTTGCCGCCGATGGCAGCCTGGTGTTGACCGGTGGCGGCGACCTGCGGTTGCGCATCGGCGGTGAACTCAACCCTTCCCAGGCGGCACGAGAGAGTGTCAGCGCGGCGGCTGATCTGAACGGGATGCTGGCCAACCTGCGCGGTTCATTGCAGTTGCAGGCTGGAGCGATCGGGGCGTTGGGCCTGACCTACGGCAGCTATGGCGCTTTCCAGGATCCGAAAGAGTCCCGGGCCTATGACGCTTACGTTTCCACCATGGCCACCGCTCGCGGCGGCGTGACCCTGATGCCGGGGGATGCCGGCGTCAGCCTGGACAGCCGTGGCGACCTGGTGTTGCAAGGGGTGGGCGATCCGGGACGGGTGCTGATGCAGAACTCCACCGGCTACACCGACCGCGAAGGTGCCTATCGCAGTGGCGGCGGCCTGAGCCAATTCTCCTTGTGGACCGGCAATACCGCCATCGACCTGTTCAGTGTCGGCGGTAACCTGACGCCCATCGTCGCCATTGAAAAACTGGCCGGTCTCAATGCCTCAGTCTCCGGCGGACGTTTTGTCTACCCCTCGATCCTGCGGGCCGTCGCCGCCAATGGCAGCCTTTACTACGGACCATCGGCCCGTGGCGTCAGTGACGTGGCATCGGGGTTCTCGTTGATGACCGCGCCCTCGGCCAATGCCGAGTTGCAACTGATCGCCGCCGATTCAATTTATGCCGGCGGTTATGCGGTCACGCAGTCGGGGGCCGATCCGGCCCTGTTGTCCAGTCCGTTGCGCCCGGCCTTCGCCGGCTACAGCGGAATCAACAGCAATCCGAACTATGATAATTACGGCACTGGGGTCTATGTCGCGCCGAGCGAATTCCCGTTATTCAGTTTTGGCGCCAATACCTTCAGCGTCCAGCCGTATACCCGGCGCGAGCCGGTGCGTTTTTATGCGGTGAAGGGCGATATCGTCGGCCTGCGGACCGGCGAAGTGATTCGTTATCCAGCGTCGGGTGACGAGGTGCGCTACGAAGGCAGCGGCCCGCTGCGGGTGATGGCCGGGCGTGACATTGTCAACTCCGGTTTGCCGTTGAACACCGCGACTGATGTGCCTGCTGCCGTCAGTGGTTCGGCTGGCGGGCAATCCACCGGTAACTTGATCGTGCACAGTCGAAGCGATGAAATTTCCCAGGTTTCCGCGGGGCGCGACATCCGCCTGAGCACCTTTAATATTGCCGGTCCCGGCCTGCTGGAGGTCAGTGCCGGGCGCAACCTGTACGGGTCGGGCCCGGGCGTGGGGCAGTTGTATCAGGAGAGCGGTTTCAACAGCATTGGCAATGTCGACCCGGCGGCGCAGGTCCGTGACGGTGGCGCCTCGATCGCGCTGATTGCCGGGGCTGGCCCCCAGGGCCCGAATTATCGGGGTTTGCTGGCGCGTTACCTGCAACCAGGCGCGGCGCTGAAAGATTATCGCGGCGAACTGAACCAGTGGCTGAGTCAACGCTTCGGCTACAGCGCTGGCGAAGACCAGGCTCTGGCGTTTTTCGCCGGCCTGCCGACGGAACAGCAGAACGTCTTCGCCCGGCAGATCTACTTCGCCGAACTCAAGGCCGGGGGGCGCGAATACAACACCGTCGGTGGCGAGCGCAGTGGCAGTTACCGCCGGGGGCGTGAGGCGATTGCCGCGCTGTTCCCCAGCAAGGATGTGGCGGGCAACACCATTCGCTACGACGGTGACATCACGCTCTACGGCGGTTCGGGGATCCACACTGACTTTGGCGGCGATATCCAGGTGCTGACCCCGGGCGGGCAGCAGGTATTCGGGATCGAAGGTGACGCGCCACCGGCCTCGGCCGGGGTCATCACCCAAGGCCGGGGTGACATTCAGTTGTACGCCCAAGGCAGCATTTTGCTGGGCCAGAGCCGGATCATGACCACCTTTGGCGGGTCGATCCTCGGCTGGTCGGCCGGGGGCGATATCAACGCCGGGCGCGGTTCGAAGACGACGGTGGTCTATACGCCGCCAAGGCGCGTGTATGACACTTGGGGCAACGTCACCCTGTCGCCATCGGTACCGAGTACCGGCGCGGGTATCGCCACCCTCAACCCGATTGCTGAAGTGTCACCTGGGGATATCGACCTGATCGCCCCGCTGGGCACCATCGATGCGGGCGAGGCGGGGATCCGGGTGTCGGGCAACGTCAACATCGCGGCCTTGACCGTGGTGAACGCGGCCAACATCCAGACCCAGGGCAAGTCCACCGGCGTGCCGTTGGCGGCTTCGGTGAACACCGGGGCCATCACCTCGGCCAGTTCGGCGGCGTCTTCGGCGACGCAGGCGGCTGAGGATGTCGCCCGTCAGCAACAGAACGCCGCGCGGCAGAACCAGGCGTCGGTGTTCACCGTGCAGGTGGTGAGCTTTGGTTCCGAGCAACTGGCCCCGTCCCGCGATGGCGCCAGCCGCGAAGCCCCACGGGCCTACGACCCGGCCAGCCCGGTCCAGGTCCTGGGCGCGGGGCCTTTGGATGAACAGAGCCGCCAGCGGCTGACAGAGGAGGAACGGGGGCGGTTGAGTTTGTAGGGGGAATTCAGCTTGCGGTGATGTTGGCAGTGCTGGCCCCATCGCGAGCAAGCTCGCTCCCACAGGGGGGACTGCGGTGTTCATGAGCTTTTGCATGCACCGCAGGTCTCAGTGTGGGAGCGAGCTTGCTCGCGATGGCGGCGGCACAGCCAACCTGTATGCAAACTGAACCACCGCCTTCGCGAGCAAGCTCGCTCCCACAGGGTTATTGGGTGACCTTGAGGTTTGGGTACAACACAGGGCCATTGTGGGAGCGAGCCTGCTCGCGATAGCGGTGGCGCGGCGGGTTACAGCCACCGCGGCGTGGTGAAGAACGAGGCCATTTCCGAGCGGGGCAGTGCCGCGCCGAAGTAGGGGCCTTGGACATGGTCGCAGGCCACGTTGCGCAGTTGGCTGTATTGTCGGGCGTTTTCGATCCCTTCGGCGGTGACCATGAGCCCGACGCTGCGGCTCAACCGGATCATCGCCAGGACACCTTCCTTGTCGTCCTCCAGGCCCAACTGCGAGAGGATGTTGCGATCGAAGCGGATGCCATCGAACGGCTGGTCCAGCACCTCGCGCAGGGAGGCGATGTTGGTGCCGAACTTATCGATGTTGATCCGCACCCCAAGATCCTTGAGCGCATGGAGGGTGGCGGCGACGGCCTTGTGGTCGGCCAGCAGCACACCTTCGGCCACTTCCAAGGTTAACCGGTGAGGCGCCAGGCCACTCGTTTCGAGCGCTTCCTGCACCTGGTTGAGCAGGAAGCTGCTGTTGAACCACCGGGGTGAAACCGCGAGGGAGACATTCACATCGCTCGGCCAGGTCACGGCTTCTTCACAGACGTTGATCAAGACCCAGGTGCCCAGTTCTTCCAACTGACCCGAGGTTTCCGCCACGGGGATGAAGTCGGCCCCACCCAGCTCACCCTTTTCGGGGTGGTGCCAGAAGATCTGGGCTTCGAAACCGTGCAGTTGCTCGGCGATCACGTCGAAGCGAGGCAAGTAGCGCAGTTCCAGTTGATCGTGCTGCATGGCGTTGCGCAGTTGCTGCTCGTATTGCCGCCGGTCGCGGGCCAGGTTGCCCATGGCTTCCACGTACACGCGCCAGGTGTTGCGGCCCGCCGCCTTGGCCGCATACAAGGCGATGTCGGCGTGGCGCAACAGTTCATCGGCCCGTTCGTCACCGGGCTGCGCCCAGGCGACGCCGATGCTCACTCCCAGGTACAGCGTGTTGCCGTCCAGGTGCATGGGCCGTTGCATGCAGTCGATCAGTCGTGCACAGAGCTGATCGATATCGTCGGCATCGCCGGGCTCGGGCATGACAATGACAAACTCATCACCGCCCAGGCGCGCCACCAGATCGGTGCCACGGACGTTTTGCTGGAGGATATGCGCCACTTCCCTGAGCACCTTATCGCCCACGGCATGTCCCAGGGAGTCGTTGACCGGCTTGAATCGGTCCATGTCCAGGTTCAGCAGCACCAGGGGCGGGCGATCAGGTCGATCCAGGTGTTCGCGAAGGCAATCGAACAAACGGTTGCGGTTGGCCAGCCCGGTCAGCGGGTCATGCAGGGAGAGGTGCTTGATCTGGGCCAGCGCGCGCAACTCGTCGGTGATATCCGTGGCGGTGCCGCGAAAACCCAAGGTGCCGGCTTCGATGGCCCGTACCGACAGCTTGCAGGTGCGGATGCGCTGGTTGCGCGCGGTGTACTCGCACAGCAGCGGTGCCGAAGAGAGGCTGTTGGCACCGCCGAGCAACCATTGGGCAATCGAGATCGAGCCACCATGGGGGTGGAGCAGCCGGTGCAGCGGTTTGCCGAGCCATTCCGTGGGGCTGAAGCCGGTCACTTGTTCGAAGCGTTCCGACAGGTAGGTCAGCGTCCCGGTCGAGTCGACCTCCCACAACCAGTCGGAGGAGACTTCGGCGATGTCGCGGAAACGTTCTTCGCTGCGCTCCAAAGCCTTGCGGTGGGCCAGCAGGCTGGCGTATTGGCTTTCCTGGGCGCGCAGCATCGTCAAGGCGTGGCGCAGAACGGCCAGGGCCAGGATTCCCAGCACCAGTAACGCCACGGCCAGCAACGGCAGCAGGACTTTGCGCAGATCCTGGCCCGGGGTCTGCGGTCGCCACGCCAGGGCCTCTTGGGTCAGATCGTCGAGCAGCAATTGGGCGGTATCGGCGGGGCCCGGGGTCCTGGCGATATGGGCATCGGGCAGGGCAAAATCCCGCGCCAGGATTTCCAGGGCGCCGGGGTCCAGGACCTTGACGAAGAGCATCAGGCTGGGCGGGCCGGGAATTTGCGCCACGCTGTTGTCCGTGCCAGTGGTGATGGCGGACACGGCGACGAACGCCGGGGCGTCGTCGTGGTGCAGCAGCTCGACGACCACTTCGTCGTGATTTTCCGCCGTGCTGGCTTTGTTCCACAGGGCGCGCAGATCGCCCGTCAGCCAGGTGTCGGCATCGACCTCGCTCATCTGGCCATCGATCACCGAATAAACGGTCTTGCCGGTCGGGGAAATGACAAACACCGCCTGGTAGCCATAGAGCGAAAACACACTGCTGCCGACGTTTTCCTGGTCATAGGCCCATTCCTTGTCGACGTCGACATGCAGGTGCCGGTAGGCGTCGCTCCACTTGGAATAGTCGCTCAGGTCGCGGCCGATGCCGGTGCGGATGCCCTCGATGGCCCGCTGGGCGAAAAACAGGCTTTGTTCGCGGGCGCGCCGGTCCTGGGCCGCCGTGATGTTAAGCAGCACGGCGATCGCCAGTGCGGACATGACAAACAGCAGGAGCATGATGGCCGGGAACGTGCGACGGGTGAAACTACGGGTTGGCGAGCCCGGGGAAAGGACAGTCGAGTCATTGCCAGCATTTTCAGTCATAAAAAAGTCATCAGCCAAAAGCGATTTCACCCGCACCTGTCTTGTATCGGCGGGCGGGCTGATTTACTTAGTCGTGTTAACGAAGCAGCCGACAGGCTGCGTTGTTGTCATGTGCGGGCCTTGAAGCGGGATGCCCATTGGAGGGCGACGTCCCGTTGGCGCAGGTAGCTGACCCCGGCGGCGGCCAGCAGGGCGATGAACGCGGCAAGCGCGGCCAAGGCCATGTCCTTTTGTGAATCCCACGGGTCCCGCTGGGCGCCGACAAAAGCCTTGGCGGTATCACCGCCTATATAGGCACCGCCCAACCATTCAATGATCTCGTAAATGGCCGACGACGCGAGAATCAGGCTCCAGGCCAGCAAATAGCCTGTGAACCCCTTTGCAGGCGCCACCCGCAGCAAAACCTCCCGCAGCGGATAGGCCAGCAGCAGGCCATAGCTGAAATGCACCAGCCGATCGAATTGGTTGCGTTGGAACCCCATGAGCTGGTCAAGCGAAGGGCCCCCGGTCAAGGCCTGCCACCACTGGTTGTAGGGCACCTTGGCGTAGCTGTAGTGGGCGCCGATTTCATGGATGCAGAGAAACACGAACAGTAGCGTGGCGGACAGCCGGGAAAAGCTGAATCGCCGATGAACGGCCACCAGCACGACCAGCAACACAACCACCAGCAGGTTTTCCGCCAGCCAGTCGCTGCGTTTCAGGGGGGCGATGGCCAGCCAGCCCCACACCACGCAGAACGCCAGCAGCAGGGACCTTTCATAGCGACGATGCAGCTCAACGGTGGGCATCGTGTCACGCCTCACTCTTTATCCGTGCGATGGCCCGGCAGCAGGCTGCTCAATACCTGCTTGGCGGTCTCCACCACGATGCCTCGCTCGTTCGGGTCGCCCTGGAGCAGGGTCGAGGCAAACTTCTTGGCCTGTTCCAGCTTGATGTGCGGTGGCAGCGGCGGCACGTCGGGGTCGGTGCGAAATTCGATCAGCACCGGACGATCCGCCGCCAGCGCGGTTTCCCAGGCCGTGGCCACGTCGTCTTCGTGCAACACGAGGATGCCCTTCAAGCCAATGGATTCGGCAAACAGGTGGTAGGGCACGTCGGGAATGTCCTGGGAGGCTTCGAATTTTGGATCGCCCTCCATCACCCGTTGTTCCCATGTCACCTGGTTCAAGTCCCGATTGTTGAACACTGCACAGATCCAGGTGCCGTTGGCCCAGGTGCGCCAGTATTTGGCGACGGTGATCAGCTCGGCCATGTTGTTCATCTGCATGGCACCATCGCCTACCAGGGCGATCACTGGCCGCTGCGGGTGGCAGAACTTCGCCGCGATGGCGTAGGGCACGGCGGCGCCCATTGACGCCAGGCCACCCGACAGCGAACACATCATGCCGCGCCGGATCTTCAGGTCGCGGGCGTACCAATTGGCGCAGGAGCCCGAATCGCAGGTGATGATGGCCTGCTCTGGCAGTCGCGGCGACAGCTCGAAGGTGACTCGCTGCGGGTTGATCGGTTTGGCGGCTACCAAGGCGCGTTTTTCCAGGGTGCGCTCCCAGCGTTCCCGCCAATGCTCGATTTTCTTGCGCCAGTTGCGGTCGGTTTTTTCTTCGATCAGCGGCAGCAGGGCGCGCAAGGTATCGACGCTGTCGCCGTGCAGGCTGACTTCCATGGGATACCGCAGGCTGAGCATGTCCGCTTGAATGTCGATCTGCACGCCCCGGGCCTGGCCTTCAGGGGGCAGGAACTCGGCGTAGGGGAAGCCGGAGCCGATCATCAGCAGCGTGTCGCAGCCGGCCATCAGGTTGTCGCTGGGCTCGGTGCCGAGCAGGCCGATGGTGCCGGTGACCCAGGGCAGGTCATCGGGCACGGCGGCCTTGCCCAGCAATGCCTTGGCCACACCGGCACCCAGTTTCTCGGCGATGGCGATCACCTCGTCGGTGGCCTGCAGCGCGCCGGCACCGACCAGGATGGCGACTTTCTTGCCGGCATTGAGCACCTCGGCGGCTTTGCGCAAGTCCTCTTCGTAGGGGACGACGCTGGGCTTGCGGTAGCCGACGCCGGAGTGAACGGTCCCGTGCTTGTGGCGCGGCGCGGTGTATTCCATGTCCTGGAGGTCGTTCGGCAGGATCAGCGCCGTGACCCGGCGCTCACCCACCGCCGTACGTACGGCGCGGTCGAGCAGGTGACGCACCTGGGCGGGCACGCTGGCTTGCTGCACGAACGCCCCGGCCACGTCCTTGAACAGGCTGACCAGATCCAGTTCCTGCTGGTAATGCCCGCCCAGCGCGGCGCGGGCCTGCTGGCCGCTGATGGCGAGCACTGGCATGTGGTCCATTCGGGCATCGTAGAGGCCGGTCACCAAGTGGGACGCGCCGGGTCCGGAAGTGGCGATGCAGACCCCCAGTTCGCCGGTGAACTTGGCGTGGGCGCAGGCCATGAACGCGGCCATTTCCTCGTGGCGGGCCTGGATGAAGCGGATCTTTCCCTGGGCGCGGTTCAAGGCGCCAAACACGCCGTTGATGCCATCGCCCGGATAGCCATAGATACGGCGAACCCCCCATTCATAAAGACGTTCCACCAGGAAATCACCGACGGTCATGCTCATGTCTGTCCCTCGTTTCGGGCTGTGGTCGCTCGGCGCGACGTGCAGCGGTTGACGTTCATACAGGACTTGACCGGTGCACGCCGTCCAAGGTTTCGATTTTTTCAACGCCAGGGGCTGTGGCCGGGAGGGCGTGTATCGCAGTGTGTACCGCGCAGGCCCGGATACATCTGCTTGACGAAGGGCCGGGCCGGCGACACAGGCCGGATACACACCGTCGATTAACTACGCCAGCCAGCCGGCCCCGAGCCTCGGTGCCGGTGACTGGCGGATTAATCGTCAATCGTCAGAGGAATACCCCATGCTCAACTTCTCCCGTCATTCATCCCTTGCACTTGGCCTGGCTTTGGTCGGTGGCCTGGGTCTCTCCACGGCGGCGTCGGCCTTGACCATGAACGACCTGGCCCAGGGCTACACCCTGGCCGCCGCCGATACGGTGAAGAAACCCGCCGAAGGCAAGTGCGGCGAAGACAAGTTCGCCAAGACCGATAAAAACCACGATGGCCAGGTCTCGCGGGACGAATTCATCGCCGCCGCGCCGGAACGCGCCGCTGAGTTCGACAAGATCGACGCCAACCACGACGGCGGTATCTCGTTGCCGGAAGCCAAGCAATACCTGTCGGCCCAGGCGAAGACCGCGGAAGGCAAATGTGGCGAAGGCAAGTGCGGGGCGGCTATCGAGTCCTGATTCGCCCCCGGTGGTGAGCCTGATGCGTTGATGCCAGCCCACTGAAGCGGCGTCGAACAAAGGCCCCGTGGCGAGGGAGCTTGCTCCCGCTGGACCGGTCCGACGCTTCGGGCGTAGCAGGCCCAAAAAACTGGGGCCGCTGCGCGACCCAGCGGGAGCAAGCTCCCTCGCCACGGGTATTCGGTTTCCATCATGGGGTTGATCGTTCCATGAGGCTCACCACATCTCGTTTCCCAAGGAGATGTGTCATGTTGAATCTACCCCAACCCTCGGCAGGCCTCGGCCTGCGCCGGGCCTTGCTCGCTGAACTGCGCCAGGCACCGCCCGGGGATTTCGATTTTCTTGAAATCGCTCCGGAAAACTGGATCGGCATCGGCGGCCCCCATGGCGCCGCCTTGCATTCCCTGGCCGAACGTTATCCGTTGACGTGCCATGGCCTGTCGTTGTCCCTCGGTGGGCCGGCGCCGCTGGACCTGGCGTTTCTCGGCCAGGTGCGTGCTTTCCTCGAGCGTTTCAAGGTGCCGTTGTACAGCGAGCACTTGAGCTACTGCGGTGACGAGGGGCATTTGTATGACTTGTTGCCGCTGCCCTTCACCGAGGAAGCGGTCCATCACGTGGCGACGCGGATCCGCCAGGCCCAGGATGTGCTGGGACGCCGCCTGGCGGTGGAAAACGTCTCTTATTACGCCGCCCCCCAACAGGACATGAGCGAGCTGGAATTCACCCGGGCGGTGTTGCGCGAAGCCGATTGCGACCTGTTGCTGGACGTCAATAACGTCTACGTCAACTCGGTCAATCATGGCTTCGATCCCCAGGCATTCCTGGCGGGTCTTGAGCCGGGGCGGGTGGTCGCGATGCATGTGGCCGGGCATTACGACGAGTCCGACACGCTGAAAATCGACAGCCATGGCGCGCCGGTCAAGCCGGTGGTCTGGGCGCTGCTGGCCCAGGCTTATGCACGTTTCGGCGTACAGCCGACCTTGCTCGAACGGGACTTCAACTTCCCGCCTTACGCCGCGCTGGTGGCCGAACTGCAGACGATTCGCCAGTTACAGCACCAGGCCGGCACCTGGCGGGCGGTGGCCCATGGCTGAGGCCCGGCAGACGCTGCATCAGCAGCAACAGGCGCTGACCCGCTACCTGCGCGACCCGGATCACTTCCCGATCCCGTCCGGCATGGACGCGGCGCGGGCCCAGGTATATCGCGACCTGATCTTCGAGAACATGCGTGCGCTGCTCAGCGGCACCTTCCCCGTGTTGGTGAACCTGCTGGGACAGGACCCCTGGCGTGCCTGCGTGCGCCGATTCCTGCATGAACATCGCTGTGCCACGCCCAAGTTCGGTGAAATCGCCGAGGAATTCGTTGGCTATCTTGCAGACCATCCCTCGCCGGACTGGCCGCCGTTCGTGGCGGAGCTGGCGCACTACGAGTGGGTCGAGATGGCGCTGCTGCAATCCGAGGCCGAGCCGTTGCCGGCCCATGACGAGGCGTCCTTGCTCGGCTCGCCACTGCGTGTCTCGCCCTTGGCCTGGCCGCTGGCGTACCAATGGCCGGTGCATCGCCTGGCGCCGAGTTATCAGCCCTCGACACCACCGGCGCAGCCGACGCTGCTGCTGGTGCGGCGAACGCCTGGGTTCGAGGTGCGTTTTTCCGAACTCAGCCCGTTGGCCTGGCGGCTTTTGCAGCGCATCGAGGCCTATCCAGGGTTGACGGGGCGAGGGCAGCTGCTGGCGCTGGCGCGGGAGGCGGGGGTGGATTCGGCAGAATTCATGGACAGCGCGGTGGCGCTGTTGCGGCGGATGCAGGAGGAAGGGGTTGTTGGCGTACAGCCACACCTCGCCAATTAACCCCGAACCCTTGTGGGAGCGAGCTTGCTCGCGATGACGGTACATCAGTCACTGTTGAAGTCGACTGACCCACTGCCATCGCGAGCAAGCTCGCTCCCACAAAGTTTTTTTCAGGCCTTGTTTCGGCGATGCAGCCCAGCCCCCAGCACCGCATCCACACTCAACTTCCCAGCCCCTTGCAACAGCAACGGCAGCAAGGCCACCAGGTAGATCAGCGGCAGCTTGAAGTTGCCGTGTCCCTTGTTGGTAATCGCATAACCCTGGGCCAGCTCGCTCAAGCTCGACCAGTCCGCCGGCCAGTGCACCGCAGCGGTCGCCACCACGGTGACGACGATCAGCACCAGGGCCCAGAGGCGGGTACCCAGGCCGATCAACAGGGCGATGGCACCGATCAGCTCGGCCCACATCGCCAGTTCCCAGTTCCATTGGGCCGGCACATGGTTGAACGGGAACGGGAAGGCAGACTGGATCTCGGCGAACCAGTTCGCGCCGTTCCATTTCTCCAGACCGGATTCGAAGAACTCCCAGGCCAGGAACAGGCGCAGGCCCAGCGGCGCCAGCCATGCCCCGAGGTTCTCGAGCGGGGTATGCAGTGTTTTCAAGGTACTTGCGTACATGATCGATCTCCCTTGGCTCAAACCGCGTGTTGCGGCCGTTGGCGCCGCTGGGTGGCCTGGGCCAGCTTGCCCACCAGGCGGACGGCGGTGGCGGCGCAGATCAGGCCGAAGGGCAGCACGTACCAGTCGCTCATGGGGATGCGTTTGAAGTTGGAATAGGCAAAGATCGCCGCCAGCACCCACATGCCGGTGACATGCAGGCGCTTCCAGGCCTTGAAACCGATCAGGCGCGTGGTGCTTTTGAACGAGGTCAGCGCCAGCAGCAGGATGAACACATAGCCCACGGTACCGGGCACGTTGCCGAGGGTGGTGCGGCCGGGCCAGAACTCGGTATTGAGCTGGCCGTAGGTGTAAATCAGCACGGCGTGGACCAGGTGGGAAAAGGCAAAGGCCAGTCCGATGAAGCGCCGTTCACGCACCAGCGCCCGGCTCAGGGGCGAGGGCACCAGCACCGCGAATGCCGAGGCGGTAAAGGCCAGCAGGAACAGGATGAACGACGAACGCGCCGTGGCGCGAATGGCGCTGCGCACGCCTTCGGTCAGGTCCGGGTTGAGTATCAGGATCAACCCGGTCATCAACAGCACCAGGGCGGCGAGCAGGCTGAACAGCGACCAGCCTTGGTAACGAAAGGGGGATGCGGTAGGGGTAGGCATGTGAAGGCTCCTTGGATGTCGACGGCCCGGTCGTGATAGTCGCCGGGGATGGGAGGGAGTCTTTCAAGCCGGTGTAAGCGGGGTGTGTCCGCGGCGCAGCATTGTGCAAGTTCGTGTATGCCGATCATCCGCAGACACACTGGCATACAAACCGCTATCGCGAGCAAGCTCGCTCCCACAGGGGAACAGGGCAAGGCACCCCTATTTGCAGCGCCCCAGAACAGTGTGGGAGCGAGCCTGCTCGCGAATGCGTCAGGTCAGTTGAATGAATGCTGGCTGACACACCGCAATCGCGAGCAAGCTCGCTCCCACAGGGGAGTTTGGGTGAGGCACCCCTATTTGCATCGCCCCAGAACCGTGTGGGGCAGTGTCAGCTTGTGAGCGCCAGGCGCAATTCGGCGCAGAGGCCGCCGCCGTCGCGGTTGCTCAGGGTCAGTGAGCCGCCCATGGCGATCGCCAGTTGCTGGGCGATGGCCAAGCCCAGGCCGGTGCCGCCGGTCTCCCGGTTGCGCGAGCTTTCCACCCGGTAGAACGGCTTGAGCACTTCGGCCAGTTCCTGCTCGCTGATCCCGGGGCCACGGTCCAGTACCTGGATCGCCAATTGCCCGTTGTCGGCCGGTTGCACCTGGATCTGCGCCGCGCCGCCGAATTTCAAGGCGTTGTCCACCAGGTTGATCAGTACCCGCCGCAGGGCATGGGGACGGGTGTCGATGACGGCGGCGTTTTTTCCGGACAGTTGCACGTCCTTGCCGGTGTCCTGGTAGTCGAACACCAGGCTGTCGAGGAACGCGTCCAGGCTGATCCGGCAACTGGCCTCGGTGGCGCCGTGGATGCTGCGGGCATAGGCCACGCCTTCACGCACCAGGTGCTCCATTTCGCTCAAGTCGCTCCACAGCTTGTCCCTTTCGATCCCTTCGTCCATGAATTCGGCGCGCAGCTTCATGCGCGTGATGGGGGTCTGCAAGTCATGGGAAATCGCCGCCAGCAACTGCATGCGCTCCTTGAGGTAGGCGGCGATGCGGTCTTGCATGGCATTAAAGGCCTTGGCCGCATGCACCACTTCGGTCGGGCCTTTTTCGTCCAGGCGCACACTATGGGCGTTCGGGTCGAGGGTTTCCACCGCCTGGGCCAGTCGGGTCAAGGGACCTACGGCGATGCGCACGGCCAGCCAGGTGCAGCCGATCAACAGGGCCAACTGCCCCAGCAACACCATTGGCAGCCAAGGGGAGAGGGGCGCCATCGCCGGGCGTACGTCGATGGTCAGCGGGCTGCCGTCCCCCAGGCGCAGGTGCGCCTGATAGTGCATGTTCGGCCCGGGAATCTGCTTGAAGGTCAGGCCATAGGCCTGGCCGATGGCTTCCTGGATCGAACTGACCGAGATCGGCGCGTCGGCCAGGTCCATCGGTTGGCCGGGCTGGCCTTCGTCGAGCAAATAGCCATAGTTGCGCCGGGCGAGTTTCGGTAGCCAGGCCTGGCGTTCGGCGGCAGGCAGGCGGTCGAGAATCGCCACGGAGGTCGAGACGTCGGTCTCCAGGTTGCCGAGCATGGTCGACTTGGCGCTCTGGTAGCGCTCGTAGTACTGGACGCCGAAAGACAGGCCCTGGGCCAGGATCAGGCCGATCAGGAAGATCAGCGACAGCCTCGAGGCCAGGGTCCGCGGCCAGCGCAGCGGCAGGTTCATACCGACGCCTCGAGGATCTCCACCGGCAGCGAGAACACGTAGCCTTCGCTGCGCACGGTCTTGATGTAGGCCGGTTCCCGGGCGTCGTCCAGCAGGCGCTGGCGCAGGCGGCTGACCAGTAGATCGATGGAGCGATCGAACAGATCGGCGTCCCGGCCCTGGGTGAGGTTAAGCAGCTGGTCGCGGTTGAGCACCCGTTGCGGATGATCGAGGAACACCCGCAACAACCGATACTCGGCGCCGCTCAAGGCAACCATGGTGCCGTCGGTGTCCAGCAGGTGGCGGGCGGTGGTGTCCAGGCGCCAGCGTCCGAACGCCAGCAGGCGACCGCTTTCGGTGACCACCAGGTTGGGCGGCAACATGCGGGTACGGCGTAGCACGGCGTTGATCCGCGCCAGCAGCTCCCGGGCGGCGAACGGCTTGACCAGGTAATCGTCGGCGCCCATTTCCAGGCCGATGATGCGGTCGGTTTCGTCGTTGCGGGCGGTGAGCATCAGCACCGGCGTGGCCTTGTGCTTGCCGGCACGCAATTCCCGGCACAGCACCAGGCCGTCGTCGCCGGGCATCATGATGTCCAGCACGATCAGGTCCACCGGGGTGGTTTCGAGGAAGGCGCGCATCTGCCGGCCATCGGCGACAACGGTGGTGCGCAGGCCATTCTTCTTCAGGTAGTTGCCAACCAACTCTCTGATCTCGCGATCGTCATCCACTATCAGCACGTGATCGACATGATCCATGGTGTCCCGCTCCTCGGCGTTTCGTTGTGAGCAGTCTACAGGCCCCGGCCAGCCCGGCTCGCGGCGGTTTGTATTGCAGTGTATCTGGCGCCTGACGGATACACAGCGATGCAAAAAGCCACCGGGCTCGATACAGACGCGATACCTGCGGGGCATTCAATGGCATCCATCGAGGCACACAACAGGCCTCGGCAGATAAACCCCCATTGAATCGAGGAATCGCCATGAACACCAAAGCCGTCTACGCCGCCTGCCTTTTTGCCGCGCTGAACATCTGCACCCTGTCGGCCCGGGCCGAAAGCAACGTGCAACCGCACACCTACACCTACGGCAGCCACCTGGACATCCAGAAGGTGCTTTCCCTCACCGAAGACACCGAGCCGACCTGCGGCGTGGTCAACGCCCACATGACCTACCTGGATTCGACAGGCCACCAGCAGGCGCTGGACTATCGCAAGTTTTCCGATCACTGCAGCAACCAGAACTGACCTGCTTTGTGGCGAGGGAGCTTGCTCCCGCTGGGGCGTAGGAACTGTGTAGGAGCTGTCGAGTGCAACGAGGCTGCGATCTTAAGGACACTTGAATCTCAAGCGAAAGATCAAAAGATCGCAGCCTTCGGCAGCTCCTACACAAGCCCAGCGGGAGCAAGCTCCCTCGCCACAGGGTCTATGTAGGCCTTTTATTTTGAGGTGTTGCCATGCTTCTGATCGCTTTTCTCGGCGGGATCCTCACGATCCTCAGCCCCTGCATTCTTCCGGTGGTGCCGTTTCTGTTCGCCCGGGCCAATCGCTCCCGCAGCTCGGTGCTGCTGACCCTCGGCGGCATGGTGTTGACGTTCGCCCTGGTCTCCAGCCTGGCGGTGGTCAGCAGCGAATGGGTGGTGCGCGCTAGCAGCGTCGGTCGGCAAGTCGCCTTGGTGGTGATGGGGGTGTTCGCCCTGTCGTTGATCTTCAGCCGGGTTGGCACCTGGCTGGCGCGGCCACTGGTCAACCTGGGCAATCGCTTGGACGCCGGGGCCGGGCGGATGGCCGGGCCGGTGGGGTCGGTGCTGATCGGCGTTGCAACCGGGTTGCTTTGGGCTCCGTGCGCCGGGCCGATACTCGGGGTGATCCTGACCGGCGCCATGCTGCAAGGCGCCAGCGCGCAAACCAGCCTGTTGCTGCTCGCTTACGGCCTGGGCAGTGCCTTGTCCCTGGGCACGCTGATCCTGGCCGGGCGTGGTCTGGTCGGGCGCCTGAAGCTCTCGCTGCCGATGACCGCCTGGCTGCGCCGTGGAACGGGGCTGGCGGTGTTGCTGGCGGCCGTGGCGATTGGCACTGGGACGGATGACCGCTTGTTGGCGGCGACTTCCTCCCAACAGTCCACCAGCCTGGAAAAAAGCCTGCTGGAGAACGTGCCCAAGGCCATCGACTACGTGGTGAGCAAGGCCGGCGCCAGTGCCATGCCGCCCCTTGAATCCCAGGGCGCCATGCCTTCACTGGACGGCGCGGTGCAATGGCTGAACTCGCCGCCGCTGAGCAGCGAGTCGCTGCGGGGCAAGGTGGTGCTGGTGGACTTCTGGACCTACGACTGCATCAACTGCCAGCACACCTTGCCCTATGTGAACGGCTGGGCGAAGAAGTATGAAAAGGATGGGCTGGTGGTGATCGGCGTCCACACCCCGGAATACGGCTACGAGAAGATCATCAATAACGTCCGCGAGCAGGTGCGCAAGCTGGACATCCACTATCCGGTGGCGATCGACAATCAGTATGCGATCTGGCGCGCCTTCAACAATCAATACTGGCCGGCCCATTACCTCATCGATGCCAAGGGGCAGGTGCGCTACAGCCATTTTGGTGAAGGGCGTTATGGCGAGCAGGAGCAGGTGATCCAGCAGTTGTTGGAGGAAGCGAAGGTTAGCGGAATTGCTAACTAAAACGTTTAATTTCAATGGATTGAGATTGTTTTCTCTAGTTGTTTCTAGTTAGGTGCGCCACTTGTGGACCAATGTCGCAGATGGCGAAGGCACCCCCTGTGGCGAGGGAGCTTGCTCCCGCTGGGCTGCGAAGCGGCCCCAAAAAGCCACGACGGACCCGGCGTGTCAGGCAAATACAGGGGGGCCGCTGCGCGGCCCAGCGGGAGCAAGCTCCCTCGCCACAGATTGCATGCGGATTCGAGAATGGCCTGCGAATGCTGGCCCCTTGCTCATTTGCAGAGAGGCAAACTTCTTTCCTTTCAGAAAGTTGGGCGACAAACCTATGCGTATTTCTATGTGGGTCGTAGCGACGTTTCTCTTGGCCGCCGTCTCGCTCGAGGCCCAGGCCAAGGCGCTGACGCAGAACCAGCAGTCAGTGTGCCGCTGGGGTTCGGACATCGCGGCGGGGGCGCAGGCGTCGAAGCTGTCTGGCGTCAGCCTGTACGGCGCACGCAAGAAGCTGCAGGTGCGCAAGTTTCCCCGGCCCTGGATGCGCATGACCGCCCTGGGCATTACCGAGCAGACCTACAACAGCGCTTCGCGTCTCAAACCCGCGGCGGTCAAGCAGACCTACTACGAGCAATGTGTCCGTCATGAGCTGGCGCGCCGCTAGGTGCTCAGGCGGGGCTGCGGCCTGGCATTTCGATGCCATGTTGATGCACCCGTCGATACAGGGTCGCCCGGGAAATGCCCAGGGCCCGGGCGGCGGCGGTGGGTTTCCAGCGGTGGCGCACCAACGCATCGAGCAACGCCTGGCGTTCCGGGCTGGCGCTCGGCTCCGGCCCCTGATCGGCGACGTCCGCGCTGTGCAATGACTCGGGCAAGTGGCTGAGCTGGATCACGCTGGCTTCGCACACCGCGCAGGCATAGCGCAGCACATGGCGCAACTGGCGGACATTGCCCGGCCAGTGATAGCCGAGCAGGGATTCCAGGGCGGCGCCGCTCAACTGCACGGTTCCCCCGCACAATGCCGACTCCTCGGCAAGGATCCGATTGATCAGCGCCAGCCGGTCGCTGCGGTCACGTAACGGCGGTAACTGGAAACGCGCACCGCCGAGACGGAAATACAAATCCTCGCGAAACTCGCCGGCGGCCACCAGCGTCTCCAGGTCGCGGTGGGTGGCGCAGATCACCTGAATGTCGACGGCCTTGCGGCGGGATGCGCCCAGCGGCGCCACTTCACCCTCGGCCAGTACCCGCAGCAGGCGGGTTTGCAAGGCCAGCGGCATGTCGCCGATCTCATCCAGGAACAAGGTGCCGCCGTCGGCCTGTTGCAACAGGCCCTGCATGCCTTTGGCCGAGGCGCCGGTGAACGCCCCGGCGACGTAGCCGAACAATTCGCTTTCGATCAGGCTTTCGGGAATGGCCGCGCAGTTCAGCGCCACGAAAGGGCGCTCGCGGCGCTGGCTGGCCTGGTGCAACTGGCGAGCGAAGACTTCCTTGCCGGCACCGGTTTCGCCCTGGATCAGCACCGGCAGGTTGCGATCCTTGACCCGCACCGCCAGGCGCAGGCTGTCGGCCAGGCGTGGATCGATTTCCAACGGAGTCATCGCCACCCGCGAACGTGAACTGGCCCGCTGGCGAGGCGCGCTCAAGCGTCCGTGCAGGGCGTGATCGAGCAAGCAGAGGCTTTCGTCCCGGGCACGGTGCAGCCGTTGCTGCTCGAACACCTGGCCGATGTGTTGCGGCACCTGCCCGTACTGTTGCAGCAGGTACTGGCGGGCAGCCGGGTTCAAGGCTTGCAGGCAACCGTCGTCATCCCAGGCGAACAGGAAGTCCGGCTGGCTGTCGACGTAGCCGGGGTTGCGATGGGCCCGCAGCACCCAATAGCCCTGGGCGCTGCTCATGAAAAACGCCTGTTCGATCTCCCTGGCGCTCTGCACCACCATTTGCCGGATCAGGTGCTGCGAGCGGCGATCATCCGGCGAGCGCACCGCCGAGACGTCCAGCACCCCGAGCAATTCACCCTGGGGGTCGAAGACCGGCGCGGCGGAACAGGTCAGGCCAATGAACGCCGCGCGGAAATGGTCGCGCTTGTGCACGGTCACCGGGGCCTTGGCCGTGAGCACCGCCGCCACGCCACACGTGCCTTCTTCGCCCTCCGACCAACAGGTGCCCAGGTATAGCCCGGCCTTGCGGCAGTCATTGCGGATCGAGGTTTCCACCCGGTAGTCGATGGTCTGGCCCTGGGCATCGGTCAGCAGTACGCAATAGTCGGCGTCGCGTACCCGGCCATGGAGGCGGGCCACTTCTTCGCTGGCGATGTTGAGGAACAGCTCGGAGCGCTCGCGGCATTGCTTGAGCACGTCCTGGGAGAGGATGCGCGGGCCCTGCAGCGAACCCGGGTCCAGGTGATGTTGCTCCAAGGAACGGCGCCAGGAGTCGAGGATCAGGTCCGGGACGGGCAATTGTGGCAATTGGTTCGCGTTTTTCACCACGCGGCTGACGCAATCCACGTGCGCCCGGGAGTGAGCGGAAAGCATGCGGCCTCCGATTCAGCTTCTTGTCGTTGTGCGCACATTAAGCGCCGTTCGCCGGGTGCAGACAAGCTCGACGGGTTGTTCGGGCGGTGTGAGACGCCACGTCTCAGCGTCTCGTCCGGACCTCGTGCAGGCTGACATGGGGCGTCTCACCGGGGCTCGGTCCGCTGCTTCGTCAATCATCTCGGGACCGCTCTGGTTCGGCCTTCTTGCAGGTTTTTTTCGCAACTGGCACCGCCCTTGCTCTATGCCTGGAACCCGCCCGACGGGCCTCCAATAATAACAACGAGGTGTCTATGTCTTCCTGCCCAGGCCGTTTGCCCGCACCGTCCACGGTGGCGCCATGAGCCGCCGACCCCTGACCGTGGGCATCATCGCCAATCCCGCCTCGGGCCGCGACGTGCGGCGCCTGACCGCCAATGCCGGGCTGTTTTCCAGTACCGACAAGGTTTCGGTGATCCAGCGCCTGCTGGCCGCGTTCGGCGCCACCGGCATCGAACAGGTGTTGATGCCCACCGACATGATCGGCATGGCCGCCGCCGTGCTGAAAAACAGCCATAGCCGCCAGGCCCGCAGCAGCCACTGGCCGGCCCTGGAATTCCTCGACCTGACCCTGCGCCAGACCGTCGAAGACACCCGCCGGGCCGCGCGCCTGATGGCCGAGCGCGAGGTGGCGCTGATCGCCGTGCTCGGCGGCGATGGCACCCACAAGGCGGTAGCCGCCGAAGTCGGCGACATCCCATTGCTGACCCTGTCCACCGGCACCAACAACGCCTTTCCCGAGCTGCGCGAGGCCACCAGTGCCGGGCTGGCCGGTGGGTTGTACGCCAGCGGCCGGATTCCGGACGCGATCGGTTTGCGCCGCAACAAGCGCTTGCTGGTCTGCGACGCCGGACGTGGCTTGCGCGAAGTCGCCCTGGTGGACGTCGCCGTATCGCCGCTGCGTTTTGTCGGCGCCCGGGCCATCAGCCGCGCACAGGACCTGGCCGAAGTCTTTGTAACCTTCGCCGAACCGCAATCCATTGGCCTGTCGGCGTTGTGCGGCTTGTGGTTCCCGGTGTCCCGCCAGGCACCGGGCGGGGCCTGGATGCGCCTGGACCCGCAATCCCCCGAAGCGCTGCTGGTGCCGCTCGCCCCGGGCCTGTTGCAGGGCTGTGGAGTGCTCGCCGCCGGCCCTTTGGAACCCGGCGTCGCCCATGGCTTGTCACTGTCCAGCGGCACCTTGGCCCTGGATGGCGAACGGGAAATCGAATTCAACGCCCACGACCGGCCCACGGTCACCCTCGATGCCGGCGGTCCGCTGAGCATCGACGTCAACGCGGTGCTGGCCTACGCCGCGCAACAACGCTTGTTGGCCATCGGCCGCGAGCACCCGCAACACCCTCTGAATCTTCAAGAAGACACCCCAGGAGAATAAAAATGTCGACACCGCTCACCCACGATCAACTGCTGCACGCCTACCAGGTGATGCGCACCATTCGCGCCTTTGAAGAGCGCCTGCACGTGGAGTTCGCCACGGGCGAGATCCCCGGTTTCGTCCACTTGTATGCCGGCGAAGAAGCGTCGGCCGCCGGTGTCATGGCCCACCTGGGCGATGACGATTGCATCGCCTCCAACCACCGTGGCCACGGCCATTGCATCGCCAAGGGCGTGGACGTCTACGGAATGATGGCCGAGATCTACGGCAAGAAAACCGGCGTCTGCCAGGGCAAGGGCGGCTCGATGCACATCGCCGACTTCGAGAAAGGCATGCTCGGTGCCAACGGCATCGTCGGCGCCGGTGCGCCACTGGTGGTCGGCGCGGCTTTGGCGGCCCGCCTCAAGGGCACCGACAGCGTCGCCGTGGTGTTTTTCGGCGACGGCGGCTCCAACGAAGGCGCGGTGTTCGAAGCCATGAACATGGCCTCGGTGTGGAACCTGCCGTGCCTGTTCATCGCCGAAAACAACGGCTACGCCGAGGCCACCGCTTCCAACTGGTCGGTGGCCTGCGATCACATCGCCGACCGCGCCGCCGGCTTCGGCATGCCCGGCGTGACGGTGGACGGCTTTGACTTCTTCGCCGTGCACGAAGCCGCCGGGGCCGCCGTCGAACGCGCCCGTGCCGGGGAAGGACCGTCGCTGATCGAGGTCAAGCTGACCCGCTACTACGGCCACTTCGAAGGCGACGCCCAGACCTATCGTGCACCGGACGAGGTCAAGCATTTCCGCGAAAACCAGGACTGTCTGATGCAATTCCGCGAGCGCACCACCCGGGCCGGTTTGCTCACCGTCGAGCAGTTGGACCAGATCGACAAGGAAGTGGACCTGCTGATCGAAAACGCCGTGTACAAGGCCAAGTCCGATCCCAAGCCCTCTGCAGCGGACCTGTTGACCGACGTCTACGTCAGCTATCCCTGAACGCCCTCCTAAAACAAGAACAGAGAATTTCATCATGGCGAGAAAAATCAGCTATCAGCAGGCAATCAACGAAGCCCTGGCCCAGGAAATGCGCCGCGACGCCAGCGTGTTCATCATGGGCGAGGACGTGGCCGGTGGCGCCGGCGCCCCCGGTGAAAACGACGCCTGGGGCGGCGTACTCGGAGTGACCAAGGGCCTATACGACCAGTTCCCCGGGCGCGTGCTGGACACGCCACTGTCGGAAATCGGTTACGTCGGCGCGGCGGTCGGCGCGGCTACCTGCGGCGTGCGCCCGGTGTGCGAACTGATGTTCGTCGACTTCGCCGGGTGCTGCCTGGACCAGATCCTCAACCAGGCGGCGAAGTTTCGCTATATGTTCGGCGGCAAGGCCTCCACACCCCTGGTGATCCGCACCATGGTCGGCGCCGGCCTGCGCGCCGCCGCCCAGCATTCACAGATGCTCACGTCGTTGTGGACGCACATCCCGGGACTGAAAGTGGTCTGCCCATCATCGCCCTACGACGCCAAGGGCCTGCTGATCCAGGCAATCCGCGACAACGACCCGGTGATCTTCTGCGAGCACAAGTTGCTCTACAGCATGCAGGGCGAAGTGCCGGAAGAGCTCTACACCGTACCGTTCGGCGAGGCCAACTTCCTGCGCGACGGCAAGGACATCACCCTGGTCTCCTACGGACGGCTGGTCAACACCGCGATGGACGCGGCGCGCAACCTGGCCGGGCGCGGCATCGACTGCGAAGTGATCGACCTGCGCACCACCAGCCCGCTGGACGAGGACAGCATCCTGGAAAGTGTCGAGAAGACCGGGCGCCTGGTGGTGATCGACGAGGCCAACCCACGCTGTTCCATGGCCACCGACATCTCGGCGCTGGTGGCGCAAAAAGCCTTTGGCGCGCTCAAGGCGCCGATCGAAATGGTCACCGCGCCCCATACGCCGGTGCCGTTCTCCGACTCCCTGGAAGACCTGTACATCCCTGACGCGGCGAAGATCGAACAAGCCGTGCTCAACGTGATCGAGTGGAGCAAGCGCTGATGAGCCAGATTCATACCTTGACCATGCCCAAGTGGGGCCTGTCGATGACCGAGGGCCGGGTCGATGCCTGGCTCAAGGAAGAGGGGCAGGCCATCACCAAGGGCGAGGAAGTGATGGACGTCGAGACGGACAAGATTTCCAGCAGCGTCGAGGCGCCGTTTTCTGGAATCCTGCGCCGGCAGATCGCCCGCCAGGACGAAACCCTGGCGGTCGGCGCCTTGCTCGGCATCGTCGTCGAAGGCGAGGCCAGCGACGCCGAGATTGACGCGGTCATCGAGCAGTTCCAATCCAACTTCGTGCCCGGCGACGCGGCTGATGAGGACAGTGGTCCGAAACCACAGAAAGTCGAGCTGGACGGCCGGGTGATCCGCTATTTCGAGCGCGGCGAGGGCGGTACGCCGCTGGTGCTGGTGCACGGCTTTGGCGGCGACTTGAACAACTGGCTGTTCAACCATGAAGCCCTGGCGGCCGGGCGACGGGTCATTGCCCTGGACCTGCCGGGCCATGGCGAATCGTCGAAAACCCTGCAACGCGGCGATTTGGACGAGCTGAGCGGCGTGGTGCTGGCCTTGCTCGATCACCTGGACATCAACGCCGTGCACCTGGTGGGGCATTCCATGGGCGGGGCGGTGTCGCTGAACGCTGCGCGCCTGATGCCCCAGCGGATACGCTCCCTGACCTTGATCGGCAGTGCCGGCCTGGGTGCGCAGATCAACGGCAGCTACCTGCAAGGGTTCGTCGAAGCGGCCAACCGCAACGCCCTCAAGCCGCAGCTGGTGCAACTGTTCTCCAATGCCGAGCTGGTCAACCGCCAGATGCTCGACGACATGCTCAAGTACAAGCGCCTGGAAGGTGTGGACGCGGCGCTGCAGCAATTGTCAGCGACGTTGTTCGCCGACGGTCGCCAGCAGGCGGACCTGCGGGAAGTGGTGCAGGCGGGCCACGTGCCGACCCTGGTGATCTGGGGCAGCGACGACGCAATCATCCCGGCGTCTCACGCCGAAGGGTTATCAGCGCGGGTCGAGGTGCTGTCGGGCCAAGGCCATATGGTGCAGATGGAAGCGGCCGAGCAGGTCAATCGGCTGATCAACGGGTTCATCGGACAGTACTGAACAAGCGGGCGGCGATTGCATCGTCGCCCTATAAAAAATTCTGGAGGCAACGCTATGAAGGTTTCTATCAAGCCGACCCGCAGCATGCGCGCCGCCGTCTGGCATGGCCGCAACGACATCCGCGTCGAAAACGTGCCACTGCCGGTTTCGCCCCCCGCCGGTTGGGTGCAGATCCGCGTGCAATGGTGCGGCATCTGCGGCTCCGACTTGCACGAGTACGTGGCCGGGCCGGTGTTCATCCCGGTGGACGCGCCGCACCCGCTGACCGGGATCAAAGGCCAGTGCATCCTTGGCCACGAGTTCTGCGGCGAGATCGTCGAACTGGGCGCCGGCGTCGAAGGTTTCAGTGTCGGCGAGCCGGTGGCGGCGGACGCCTGCCAGCACTGCGGCACTTGCTACTACTGCACCCATGGGCTCTACAACATTTGCGAGAACCTGGCGTTCACCGGGTTGATGAACAACGGTGCGTTCGCGGAGCTGGTCAATGTCCCGGCGAACCTGCTCTACAAACTACCGGCTGATTTCCCCGCCGAGGCCGGTGCGTTGATCGAGCCACTGGCGGTGGGCATGCATGCGGTGAAAAAGGCCGGCAGCCTGCTGGGCCAGAACGTCGTGGTGGTGGGCGCCGGGACCATCGGCTTGTGCACGATCATGTGCGCCAAGGCGGCTGGTGCAGCCCAGGTGATTGCTTTGGAAATGTCCGGCGCACGCAAGGCCAAGGCCTTGGAAGTCGGGGCCAGCCATGTGATCGATCCGAATGAATGCGACGCCTTGGCTGAAGTTCGGCGCCTGACGGGTGGCCTGGGTGCCGATGTCAGCTTCGAATGCATTGGCAACAAGCACACCGCCAAGCTGGCCATCGACCTGATCCGCAAGGCCGGCAAATGCGTGTTGGTGGGGATTTTCGAGGAACCGAGCGAGTTCAACTTCTTTGAGCTGGTCTCCACGGAGAAGCAAGTGCTGGGCGCGCTGGCCTACAACGGTGAGTTCGCCGACGTGATTGCCTTCATCGCCGACGGACGCCTGGACATCTCGCCGCTGGTGACCGGGCGCATCCAGTTGGAAGAGATCGTCGGGCAGGGCTTCGAGGAGTTGGTGAACAACAAGGAGCACAACGTGAAGATAATCGTGTCTCCCGCACGGATCTGAGGGCGCCCGGGTGGGCGATTTGGCGATGGCCGGCAGCGGCCATCGCTTCTTTTTTACGTGTAGTTCAGGTGTAGGCCAGCAGGCGGCCGCAGAGTATGACCACGAGCCATAGGACTATGGAGACCAATGCCTGGGCCTTGGCCAGGCCGGGTGCCTTATGGCCGGTGTTCCATTGCTGGACGGAGCGGTAGGTGCCAACGTGGAACAGCAGGGCGTTAAGGCCCGCTGCCGCGATCAGGTACAGCTTGAGGATGAAGACGTTGTTGCCGGCAAAGTCATGGGGGTGAGCACTGAACATCAGCAACCCCGCAGGCACGATCAGCAGCAGGGCCGCAATCGCCCAGGGCAGCAAGTGGCGGGCCAGGGCGGTCACGGCGATGCCCTTGGACAGCCCGAGCACGCGCAGGTCGAACATCACCACCGCGCCCACCAATATCGAAAAGCCGATGATGTGCACCACTTCCACCAGCGGATAGAGCCACAGCTCGCTGCGCATGGCCAATGCCAGGGACGAATCGCCCAGTTGGTCCATCCAGCCTTGGGGCGCGCCTGCCGGGGAGGCCTGCATCAGCGCAACTCGGTGGTCTTGCCGTTGATGGTGATGCGTTCGGCGCGCAATTCGTCGGGTTTGTTGCGGTTTGCATAGCCGACCACGGTGGCACTGTTACCTGCTTTGAGCATGTCCTTGCCCAGCCCGCGATTCTCCATGCGTGACGGCGGGGCCAGCACGACGGTCCAGGTTTTGTCGGTGGTTTGCAGGCGCACGTAGCCATGGGGATGGGAATAGCCGGCTTCCTTTATCGTGCCTTCGAGCGTCAGGGGATTGCTGGCGTCGTATTCGCTCCAGCCGTGGTGGGCGAGTGCCGCCGTGGTGATCAGCATCAACACCAAACCGATGCTACGAAGAATGACATTCATGGCAAGGTCTCCTTTGAGGGGGGGGCGGATCAATTTGGCAGGTATTCGCGCCAGACCCGCCGTTCATCCAATTGAAGCAGTTGTTCCTCGTCGTTGCGAAACGGCCGGTCGCAGTCGAGAAAAAACTCATCAAGTTGTGGCGGCGCGACGTGGGTGGCGCTGAGCATGCCGTGGACCTGTCCACGATGATGGATCTGATGCTCGAACAGGTGCAACAGCAGCCGGTCGATTCGTTCACGCACCACACCGTCGACGCGCACCAGATCGACAGAGCGGACCAGGTCTTGCTCCCGCAGGGCTTCGCAGAACGCCACCAGTTGCTGGTCGGTCTGGGTCTGGTTGTGCATCAGGTGGGCAAAGGCCAGGGTTTCGGAGAAGTCCTTGATCTGGCCGTCACGGTCGCCTTCCAGGGCGGTGAGGTAATAGCGGTCCACTTCCAGGATGTGGCAGAGCGTGGCTTGGATGGACGGGAAGAATCCCGTGCGCGGCGCCGCGTAGTCGGCCTCGCTCAACTGCGCGCAGGCGCCGAGCAACCTGTGGTTGGCCCATCGATTGTTCAGGGCCTGGGCCAGGAAATAGTTCATGGGAAGCCTCTCATGTCCGCCACAAATCCTGTGGGAGCGAGCTTGCTCGCGATAAGGTCTGCACATCCAGCATAGCCGGCTCAGACAGATCGCTATCGCGAGCAAGCTCGCTCCCACAGGTTGAGTCGCATGGGCTCACTCTTGTGTATTCATTGCAAATCCCTGTGGGAGCGAGCTTGCTCGCGATGAGGTCGGCACATCCAGCATAGCCGGCTCAGACAGATCGCTATCGCGAGCAGGCTCGCTCCCACAGGTTGAGTCGCATGGGCTCATTCTTGTGTGTTCACCGCAAATCCCTGTGGGAGCGAGCTTGCTCGCGATGAGGTCGGCACATCCAGCATAGCCGGCTCAGGCAGACCGCTTTCGCGAGCAAGCTCGCTCCCACAGGGGGATCCTCAGATGCCTTGCGGGGTAGGTCAGGCCTTAAAGCCCCACATCCGGCAACACCGGCCGATTGGCCAGGGCCTTGGCCATGATCTGCTCCACATACACCCGGTCCGCGTCCGGCAGGGCCAGGCGCGGTGGGCGGGTGAGGGCGCTGCCGCGGCCGGCGATGGCTTCGCACAGCTTGATGCATTGCACCAGGTCGGCCCGGGCGTCCAGGTGCAGGATCGGCATCAGCCATTCGTAGATCGGCATCGCTTCGGCGAACCGTCCGGCGCGGGCCAGGCGGAAAATGGTCTCGCCTTCCTGGGGGAACACGTTGGACATGCCCGAGACCCAACCTTCGGCGCCCACGGCAAGGCTTTCCAGCACCACGTCGTCGAGACCGGCGAACAGCACGAAGCGATCGCCGACTTCATTGCGCACGTCGATGAAGCGCCGGGTGTCGCCGGAGGAGTCCTTGAAACACACGACGTTGTCGCAATCGGCCAGGGAAATCAAAATGTCCGGCGTCACGTCATTCTTGTAGATCGGCGGGTTGTTGTAGACCATCAGCGGCACGTCGGCATGGCGGGCCACGTAGCGGAAATGCTCGGCGGTCTCGAAGGGCTTGGAGCCGTAGACCAGCGCTGGCATCAGCATCACCCCGTCGACACCGACCTTGCGCACCGCATTGGCAACCTTGGCGGCCTGCACGCTGGTGAACTCGGCCACGCCGCAGATCACCGGCACCCGGCCCCGGGAGGCGTCCACCGCGACTTCGGTCACGGCGATTTTTTCCTCGGCGCTCAGGGAGGTGTTTTCCCCCACCGACCCGCAGACCACCAGGCCGGAAACGCCATCGCGAATGACGTTGGAAATCACTTGGTGGGTTTTTTCCAGGTTGATGGAAAAGTCATCGTTGAATTGGGTGGTGACGGCAGGGAAGACGCCGCTCCAGTTGATGCGTTTGCTCATGGGTTGTCTCCGTTTTTGATAGTGCTTTTGTGGCGAGGGAGCTTGCTCCCGCTGGGTCGCGAAGCGGCCCCCAGGATCTGACTGACACACCGAGTTGTCAGCCTTCAGGACTGCTTCGCAGTCCAGCGGGAGCAAGCTCCCTCGCCACAAGGGTTTGGGTGAATCTGAACGTCATGCGCCGGGCCAGGTGTCCGAAAGCCGATAGCCCTGGGGCCACGGATCGGCCGGGTCGAGCAGCAACTGATGGGTCCCGGTGATCCACGCCCGTCCGGCGATGCACGGATAGATCGCCGGGCGTCCGGCCACCTCGGTCAGTGAGTCGATGCGGCAGTGGAATTCGGAGCCGATGATCGAGCGGCCGATAAACCGCTCGCCGACCTGCATCAAGCCCTTGGCCTGCAACACCGCCATGCGCGCCGAGCAGCCAGTGCCGGTGGGGGAGCGGTCGATCTTGCCGGGCTGGATCACCACGGCGTTGGCGCCCGTAGCGATGCCGTCCTCACGGACGATGGGCGCGGCGATCTGGCAGAACGAGATGTGCGACCAGTCGGGGTTCAGCGGGTGCACGAAGCCCAGTTGTTCATTGGCGGCGCGGGTGATCTTCAAGCCCACGGCCACCAGCTCGGCGGCTTCATCGGGGCGAATGGCAAAACCCAGGCGCTGGGCATCGACGATGACAAAGCTGTCGCCGCCGTAGGCGGTGTCCACCTGCAACGAACCCAGTCCCTCGACTTCGATCCAGGCATCGAGGCGGTCGGCAAAGGAGGGTACGTTCTTGATCTCGACCCGTTGCACCTTGCCGTCGCGGCAGTCGGCCATGGCTTCGATCAGGCCGCCCGGGGCTTCCAGCACCAGGCGGGTCTGGGGTTCGGTCATTGGCAGGATGCCGCTGTCCAGCAACACGGTGGCGACGCACAGCGAGTTGGAGCCGGACATCGGCGGCGTGTCGGCCGGTTCCATGATGATCCAGGCCATTTGCGCCCGCGGGTCCTTGGCCGGCACCAGCAGGTTGACGTGGCGGAACACCCCGCCGCGGGGCTCATTGAGGACGAAATTGCGCAGGGTCTGGTCCTGGGCGATCCAGCGTGACTGCTCCCACACCGTGGCGCCGGGGGGCGGCGCGACACCGCCGACGATCACATCGCCGACTTCGCCTTCGGCGTGGCAGCTGATGACATGGATGATTCTGGATGAGCGCATGGATCAAATCCTTGTGTTGTCTGGTCGGGCCTCATCGCGAGCAAGCTCGCTCCCACAGGGTTCAATCGTGTACACAAGTCCGTGTGGGAGCGAGCTTGCTCGCGATAGGGCCATCCGCTATTTCACCGACTTGAGAAAAGCCGCCGTCTCCGGCTGCACCGGATTGCCAATCACCTGGTCCGGCGGCCCGATCTCATGGACCCGGCCATTGCAAAAAAACGCCACGCGGTCGGACACGTCCCGGGCGAAGCGGATCTCGTGGGTCACCAGCACCATGGTCATGCCGTCCTCGGCGAGCATGCGCATGGTGTCCAGCACTTCGCCCACCAGTTGCGGGTCCAGCGCCGAGGTGGCTTCGTCGAAGAGCATGTAGTCCGGCGACATCGCCAATGCCCGGGCGATGGCCATGCGCTGTTGCTGGCCGCCGGAAAGCTTGCCGGGGAAGGCCTTGAGTTTGTCCCCCAGGCCCACGTGCTCAAGCTGTTTCACCGCCAGGGCCTCGGCGTCCTGTTTGCTTTTGCCCAACACCTTGCGCGGTGCCAGCATCACGTTTTCCAGCACGGTCAGGTGGGGGAAGGCGTTCCATTGCTGGAAGACGATGCCGATCTTTTGCCGCAGGCGATTGAGGTCGGTGGCGCGGTCATGGACCTCGATGCCGTCCACGCGGATGCTGCCTTTCTGGATCGGCTCCAGGCCGTTGATGCACATCAGCAGGGTCGACTTGCCAGAGCCGGAACCGCCGATGATCGACACCACTTCACCCTTGTCCACGGTCAGGCTCACACCCTTGACCACTTCCAGGTCACCGAAGGACTTGTGCACGTTTTCGATCTCAATCATTTTCCTGCCACCTTCTTTCCAGGCGTGCGCCGAGGCGGGCGACCACCAGGCTCATGACGTAGTAAATGAGGCCCGCGATGCACAGCACCAGCAGGGGTTCCTGAATGCGCGTGACGATGGTTTGCGAGGCCCGCAGCAATTCGACGATGCCGATCCACATCACCAGGGCGGTGTCCTTCATCACACCGAGCACCAGGTTCAGCCAGCCGGGAAACGCCACCCGCGTGGCAATCGGCAGGACGATGAACCGCAGGTCCTGCCCATAGCTCAGGCCCAGCGACCGGCTGGCCCGGCGGGTGCTCAACGGCACCGCCAGCACGCCTCCGCGGACGATCTCGGTGAAGTACGCGGCGGCGTAGACCCCGAGCACGATGCAACCGACGGCAAACGCGCTGAGGTTCAGGCCAACGATGCTCTTTAGGGAGTTGAACAACACGAACTGGATCAGCAGCGGCACACTGCGAAACACGTCCAGCAGCCAGGCCAGCGGCAGGCTGGCTCGCGGCAACAGCGCCCGCAGCAGGCCGAACAGCAAGCCGGCCAGCGTGCCAAGCACGATCGACCACGCAGTCAATTGCACGGTGACCCAGGCCCCCTCAAGCAGATACAACACGTCGTTAACGGTAAGGCTTGTAGAAAACATGACCCGCCCTCAATAACGGAACAGCCGCCAGGACAACAGCCGGGCCAACCCGACGATCAGCTTGGCGATCAGGTAATACAGCAGCGCCGCGAGGGCGAAGTATTCGAAGGTGCGGAAGGTCTTGACGTTGTATTCCTGGGTCACGCCGGTGAGGTCGTTGTTCAGGCCGACCACCACCCCCAGGGACGTCATCAGCACCGCCCAGACCATCTGGTTGGTCAGCGGGTAGAAGACGATGCGCAACAATTGCGGGACGATGATCATCCGGTAGGCCTGGAAGGCGCTCATTCCCAAGGAGCGGGCGGCGCGCATTTGCGTACCGGGCACGGCCTTGAGGCCACCGCGAAAGTTTTCCGCCAGGTAGCCGGCGTTGTTGAAGGTGATTCCGGCCAGCAAGGCCAGCCAGGAACTGACGTGCAGCCCGAGGGAGCCGAGGCCGAAATAGAGGATGTAGATCTGGAACAGCGAGGGCGTGTTGCGAGCGATGGACACCCAGCCATTGCCCACGCCCCGCAGCAGGCGATTCGGGGCCTGGCGCATCACCGTCAGCACCAGGGCGATCAGCACGCCGAAAATCATCGACAGCGCGGCGGTCTCGAAGGTCACCCAGGCCCCGGCGAGCATGTCGGGCAGCGCGCGCAAGGCCGGGCGCCATTGGAAGCTGTAGTCAAACATGGGTCGGACTTCCCGTGCGGGCAGTGGGTTGCAGCCACGTCGGCGGCTGGCCGTGGGTCGCGGCAGTGCAGGCGGCCTCGACGCAGTCGGCGAGGGCGGCAAAATGCACCCCGCGACCGACCAGGCCCGGTGCGTAGTGGGCGTATTTACCTGAGTTGGTCATCAACGTGGTGGCGTGGGGCGGGATCACCGGCTCACCCAACATGCACCAGCAGGTGTCGGTCACCAGCACCGCGCCAAAGGCCTCGATGGCGGTCAGGTATCCGGCTTTGCGCGCTTGTTCCAGCACTGCTCGGCCGCAGGTGATGGCCAGCACCACATACGGATGCTTGATCCGGCCCGCGCACAAGGTCGCGAGGGCGGCGAATTCGCTGAGGGAGAAATGCGGATTGCCCAGGGACACCACGTCCACCCAATTGTCCCGGGCGCTGTTGAGCTCGCGCCAACTGGCAAGCAGACTTGCGGCATCGACGCTTTCCTGCGGCAAGGTAACGTCCTTCTCCAGGACATCGGCAGGGTCGAGGGCTTCCGGGGTGACCCCGGCGATGTGGAACAACGGTGCGGCGCTGGTGGTGGCGAACGCGGCACCGAAGGCCTTGAGGTCGTCCAGGCTCGGCGCGGCGTGTTCCAGGCCGCGTATCAACGGGATGCGCCGGCCCGCCAGGCTGCCGATGTGATAGCCCAGCAGCGGATAGAAACTGTCATCGACCTGACCCAGCGTCGGCACGTCGACAATCAGCCGGGCCTTGCGTTCGTCGTCGAGATGGCAGCCGGTCAACGGTGCCCGTCCGCACAGGGCGATGCAGATGTCGAGGAAGTCCGGGTACTTTTGCGTGCGCGCACCCAGCACGCTGTTGGCGTAGACCACCGCGTTGGACTCGGCCCAGACGATTTGTTCGCCGGCCTTTGGCGCGGTCTCCAGCAGGTAGGGCGCGCAGGTAAAACTCAGTTGCGCGCCCATCGCCATGTAGGCATCGCCCAAGGCACTGGCCGGTTCGCCCAGGGCTGGATCGACGCCCAGTTCCCGCCAGCGACGCTGGTCCACGGAAATGGCATTGAGGGTGGTGGGGACGCGAACCTTCGCCCCCCACTGCACCAGTTGTTCGGCAAAGCGCAGGCTGGCCGGGCCGGTGTAGATGCAACCGTCGATGTGGGCCTGGGTCACGTCCAGCAACTGCGTGGCGCCCTGGATCTCGGCCATGCGCAGCACGATGTGCATCGCCACTTGGGCCGCCTTGCCGTGGGTACCGTCGAGCAATGCCCGGTCCTGTTCGCTCAGGTCCAGGGTCGAGAAAATGGGCGACGCCGACGGTGCTTGCGAACCTTGCCAACCGTCGTTCGGGCGGCGCCCGGTGAGGGTCAGGACATCGCCTTCGAGGCGGACAAAACCCTGGCCACGCAGCCCATTGAAGGCCTCGTGTCCCACGCACAACACCGGCAGGGACCGCTGGAAAATCACCTGCGCCACCAGCACGCCCAGGGTCAGGATTTCATCGGCTTCGGCCAACACCAGGGCCGCGGGTGCGTGACCGTTGCTGATCAGTTCCATCAAGACGCTGCTGCCGGTGCAGGAGCCGCGTCCGCTGGGAATCGCCAAGACGCGCCCGGCCAGGCGCTCGCCGCTCAAGGGGTGGTGGCGGTCGATGACCTCGCCACTGGCCGGATCGACCCCGCCCCAGAAACTCAGGCCCACCTCGGCGAACAGCAGGGCGCCCTGGGCGGCACCCTCCACCAGGCTGCGGCCTTTCACACGGACAGGCGTGCTTGGCATGGGCCAATCCTCAGTAGTAGACCTGGGGAACGGTCAGGTTGGCCGGCGGGATGTCGGTGCCGACCCATTTGACGAACAGCTCGTTGTAGCGACCCGTGCGCACCTGCTGATTGACGAAGAGGTTCAGGTAGTTGAGCAGACCGTACTCGCTGCGCTTGGCGCCGAGGGACACGTAGTCGATGACGTAGGGGGCGTCACCGGCAATCTTCAAGCCCTTGTATTTGCCCGACTTGAGGGTCGCGGCGGCGACGGTGTTAGTCACCACGGTGGCATCGATGTGTCCCTGGGCGACGGCCAGCAGGGTGTCGTTCTGCGATTGATAGGCGCGGAAGCTGCCGCTGCCCCAGCTCTTCTGGTCCTTTTCCAAGGCGATGGCTTCGTAGGTACTGCTGGTGTTGCCGAGTTTCTTGCCCTTGAGGTCGGCGTAGCTGTTGATACCGGTGTCGTCGCGGGTCAGCACCACCATCTGGAACGCGAAGTAGGGCACCGTCAGGCCGACGGTCTTGGCCCGCTCCAAGGTGTCGGAGGTGGAGGCGACGATGACATCGGCGCGGCCGGACAGCAGCGCGGGGATGCGGTCGGAGAACGGGGTTTCCACCACTTCGGCGTCGACACCGAGGACCTTCGCCAGGTCGTGGCAATAATCCACGTCGAACCCCGCCGGTTTGTTGCTTTCATCGCGAAAGCCCATGGGTGGGAAGTCCAAGGTCACGGCGCAACGTAGCTTGCCGGAGCCGATGATGTCGTCGAGCTTGTCGGCGTGGGCGGGGGCCATGAAAAGCGGGGTAAGGACAACGCTGAGGGCTACGGCCAATGCAGGGTTTTTCATAAATGCCTCGCTGTCGAATAAATGCGGTGAGATATCGTATTGAGGATTTCGTATACGATATTAGATAAGCAATCAGCATGCCTGTTTTGACCTGAGGCGCCGTAATGGCATTGGAGGGTTGATCTAGAGGTGTTTTCGCCGAGCGGTGGCGCATCTGGGCAAGTTGCTACGTTGGCTTGGGGTGTTACAGATGGGAGCAGCCATGGGAGCCGACGCCCCATCAGGGAACACGATCAGCGCTGACTCTCACGGTATTGGCTCGGCGACAGGCTGGTCAGGGCCCGGAACTGGCGGCTGAAGGCGCTGTGGTCGGTGTAGCCGCAGCGCAGGGCGATCTCGGTGATCGGCAGGTCTTGGTCGAGTAACAGCCGCGAGGCTTCCTCCAGGCGTGCCTTGTGAATCATCTGCCGTGGCGTGAGTTGGAAGATGCGCTTGCAGTGCCGCTCCAACTGCGCCACCGACAATTCAGCAATGGCGGTCAGCTCGGCGAGGCTGATGGGGCGGGCGAAGTGCTGCTTGATATAGGCGTCCACCGCCGCCAGTTTGTGAAACGCCGGGTGGCTCGATTGCGGCAGTTGCAGGTCGCGGGAAATGCCGGCCAGGCCGACGATCTGGCCGCTTGGGTCGTGCAGGGCGAGCTTGTGGGTCAGGCACCACACCGGTTGGTTGCCGTAATACAAATGCAGTTCGAGCTGGTCGGCCAACTCCCGCCCGCTGGCCAGCACCCGGCGATCCTGTTCGGTGTACAGCGGGCCGAAGCGCTCGGGAAACACCTGCTCGGCAGTGAGACCGAGCAGGCCGCCACTGTGTTTGAAACCGCAGCGCCGGGCCAGGGTCTGGTTGACGAAGGCGTAGCGGGCCTGCCGGTCCTTGATGAAAAACACCACGTCGGCGAGGGTGTCCAGCAGCGGGGCGATGGGCTGCAGGCTGCGCAACAGGGTGTCGAGGTCGCAGGGGGCGAGGGAGGTGAGCGAGGGGTACATGGCGCCAGATTCCTGAGGGGACTCAGGGATCATAGGGGCAAAGTCATCGAGGCAGGAAGTCCAGGTCCACGCGTTCTACTGTGGGAGCGGGCTTGCTCGCGAAAGCGGTGGATCAGTTAGCATCGATGCCGGATGTGCCGACGCATTCGCGAGCAAGCCCGCTCCCACAGAAGAGTCTGTGTGGGATCAGCTGGGTGGGGTTTCTTCCAACTCCAGCAGGGTCTCGATCCGCGCCGGGCTGAAGGGCGGGTGTGGTGCCGGTGGTGTCCAGCCGAACAGGTGTTCCAGTGCAGCACCGCACACTCGGCCTTGGCAGGCGCCCATGCCGCAGCGGCTGGCCAGTTTCGCTTCGCGCCAGTTTTCGTGGCCGACCAGTTCGCCATAAGGCACGTCTTCACAGCGGCAAACCAGGGTGTCGTCGCGGGCCAGGGACTTGAGCCGTGGATCGAGGGCGAAGGCCGTGTTCAAGGCCCGGGCGAAACCTTGCCAACGCGCGCGGCGAGGCCATAGCTGCTGGGCGGCTGCGCTATTGCCGACGGCGGCATGGCCGGCAATGGCGCCTTCCACTAATGCCAGTTCGCTGCCGCCGAAACCGGTGCATTCCCCGGCGGCGTAATGTTCATGGCGCGTGGTCGCTTGCCAGGCGTCAACCACCAACGCCTGGCCTTCAACCGCGCAGCCCAGGGCCTGGCCCAACTGGGTATTGGGAATGAGCCCGAAGCCACAGGCGAGCCGGTCGCAGGCCAGTTCAATCGTCTGGCCTTGCTGTTGCAGACGCACGCCCTCGAGCCGTTCTCGACCGAGCGCCTCCACCACGTGGGTGTCGGTTCGGTAGTGCGAGTCGAACAAACTGAACGATTGGAAAAACTTCCCCGGCCAGCGCGGCAGTTGCCCGGCGAAACCGGCCACGGCGCCGAAGCTGGCTTGCTCGGCGATGCGCAGCACCTGTGCGCCCTGGTGTTTTGCCGTGGCGGCGCTGGCCAACAGCAAGGGGCCGCTGCCAGCGATGACCAGCCGTTCGCCGCGCACCGGCAAGCCGCCTTTGACCAGCGCCTGCAACCCGCCAGCGCCGGTCACGCCGGGCAGGGTCCAGCCGGGAAACGGCAGCAGCAACTCACGGGCGCCGGTGCAGAGGATCAAGCGTTCGTAGCGGATCTGCCAGCCTCGCTCGGTATCTTCCACCAGTAAGGTTTTATCCGCCGCGCAGGCGATTACGCGAGTGCCGGCATGGCAGCGGACGTTGGCACAGTTTCGCAGTTGATCGCGCAGGTGCCGGGCTGCGCTGGGCAGGTTGGCCTGGGGACCGTCGCGCCAGATCTGCCCGCCGGGCAGTGGGTTGTCATCCAGCAACACGATGTGCGCGCCGCTGCTGGCCGCGGCGAGGGCGGCAGCCATGCCGGCGGGGCCGGCGCCGATGATCAGCAGGTCGGTGGCTTCGTTCATGGTCGGGTCTGCACCTGCATGCCATCGAGGCACAGGGTCTGGCAGGCCAGGCGGCGCCGGCCATCGATCAGCACCCGACATTCCTGACAGATGCCCATGCCGCACAACGGCGCTCGACGCTGGCCGCTGACCGAGGTGCGACTGCAACCGTCCGCGCCCAACGCCAATGCCGCCGCGACGCTGGTGCCGTTGGCGACTGACAGCGGGCGGCCATCCAGGAACACTTCAGGCATGGGTCCAATCCTCCTTGGCTAAGCGAATGTCGTGAGCGCACCCAAAAACCGTGGCGAGGGAGCAAGCTCGCGCTGGGCTGCGCAGCAGACCCAAAACAGGGCCGCTTCGCGCCCCAGCGGGAGCAAGCTCCCTCGCCACAGAGTTGACCCCATTCCCGGAGCAAACGGGGGAAGTATGCCGGGCTTCAGGCATGGGCCGGTTCTCCCAAAAAACGCTGCGGCAGGTAAGGTTGCGCGGCCAGTGGCGAGGTTTCGTCGAACAACTGCGCCACCAGCAGGTCGGCGGTCGCCGGCGCGGTGGTGACGCCCAACCCCTCGTGACCCACCGCCAGCCACAACCCCTTGCGCTGCGGATGTTGGCCCACCAGCGGCAAGCCGTCGGGGCTCGCCGCGCGAAAACCGGTCCAGGCCCGGATGCCGTTCAGATGCGCCAACCCAGGCATGTAGTCGACGGCGCGCTTGAGCATCTTTGCCAGCATCCAGCCTTCCACCTGCGGGTCGACGGTGCCGAACTGTCGCGAGGCGCCGATGAATAATTGCCCGGTCGGGCGTGGCTGGATATTGCATGCCACCGACGGCCCGCTCGCGTTGTGGGCGCTGGTGACGTAGCCCAGCTCCACCAGGGTGTGAGTGACGGTGGCGGGGTAGCGATCGGTGATCAGCAGGTGGCCCTTCTTCGGTTCGATGGGCAGTTCCGGGCACAACTCGGTGGCTTGGATACCATTGGCGAGCACCACCGCATCGGCGCTCAACCAACGCCCGTCGTCGAGGCGCACGCGAGTCCCGTCGACTTCGCTGACGTGTGCCCGCTGCTGGCGAATCCTGGGCGCGTCCAACATCCAGCGAGCGGCGGCCGGGGCGTAGAGGATGCCGTCGCCCTTGATCAGCAACCCGCCTTCCAGCCCTGGGCGCAGTTCGGGTTCGCGCTGATGCAGGGCGGCGCGGCCGATCAGCTCACAGGCTTCGCCATGGGCCAGCAGGTTCAGGTATTTGCTGTGGGCCACCGCCATTTCCTCGGCATTGGTCGCCAGCCACAAGGTGCCGTTATTGCGCCAGGCACAATCGGCGGGCAGGGCTGGCGCCAGTTCGCGCCAGCGTTGCAGGGAGTATTGGCTGAGGGCCAGTTCCGCCGGGTTGTCATCCAGCACCAACAAATGCCCCATGCCAGCCGCCGTGGCGCCGTGCCAACCGGCGTCCAGCACCAGCACGTTGACGCTACGTCGGGCCAATGCCTGGGCGCAGGCCGCACCGATAATGCCCGCACCGATGATGATCACGTCGGCGACATGGCCCTCGCTCACAGACGAATGCCCCAGGCGAACGGGTCATCCGCTTCGATGATGAGGGTGGTTTCGGCGCTGATGTAGGCGCGACCGCGAATGGTCGGCACGATGCGCTCGCCCGCCTGTTCGTAGGAGCCTTCGAACTCGCTGCCAATGACGCTGGCCTGGCGCCAGATCTGCCCGGGTTGCAGTTTTCCATCGGCGGCCAGGCACGCCAGTTTGGCGCTGGTGCCGGTGCCGCACGGGGAGCGGTCATAGGCCTTGCCCGGGCAGAGCACGAAGTTGCGGCTGTCCGCTTGCGGGTCGTCGGCGAACAGTTCGATGTGGTCGATCAGGCCGCCATCCTCACCGCGAAAACCCTGCTGCTCCAAGGCTTGCTGCACGGCGTAGGTGTAGGCGGTCAACGCGTCGAGGTTATCGCCGGCGACACGCTGGCCATGCTCGGCGATCAGGAAAAACCAGTTGCCGCCCCAGGCCACGTCGCCCACCACCGGGCCGATGCCGGGCACCTCCAGGGCCAGCGCCTGGCGGTAACGGTAGGCCGGCACGTTGCGCACGCTGACCGAGCGGTCTTCGTGCAAGGTCGCCTGTACCGTGCCCACCGGGGTTTCGATGTTGTGCACGCCGGGGCCGATCCTGCCCAGGTGGGCCAGGGACGCCACCAGGCCGATGGTGCCGTGGCCGCACATGCCCAGGTAGCCGCTGTTGTTGAAAAAGATCACGCCGGCACAGGCGCTCGGGTCCACCGACTCACAGAGCAGCGCCCCCACCAGCACATCGCTGCCCCGGGGTTCGAGCACGCAGGCGCTGCGCCAGGTGTCGAACTCCGTGGCCAGGCGTTGCTTGCGCTCGGCCATGGTGCCCTGGCCCAGGTCAGGAAAACCGTCGGTGACCAGGCGGGTCGGTTCGCCGCCCGTATGGGAATCGATCACGGTGATGCGTTTCATGGGAGGGCCACGTCCGTTCAGATGAGTGACGGTAAGCGTGGCCCGCGCCAGGGGATGACGGCTTGAGGGTTTTAACTATCGCCGATGACGAAATCGGCACAGTACCAATGTATCAATGGCTGGAAGGCAGGAACTTGAACAAGGTTTCGCAGACCCCGGCGATGTGCTCGTCCAGCAGCGCCACGGCCTGTTCGACATCACCGGCGCGGCAGGCCTTGATGATTTCCCGGTGCTCATGATCGGCACGGTCCTTACCGGCCGACAGGCTCATCTGCATGCGCAAGTACCGCTCCAGCTTGTCGTGCACCGAGCGGATCAGGTTCACCATGAAGGGCCGTTGCGCTGGCTCGTAGAGGCAGGCATGCAGTTGCCAGTTCAGTTCGGCCCAGCGCCCGACGTCGTCTTCACCGATGAACTCCTGGCAGATGCTTTCGGCGCGGGCGAAGGTGTCTTCGGTCATGTTGGGAATCGCCAGGCGCAGGACTTTGTCTTCCAGAAGCATGCGCACTTCGAACATCTGCGCCAACTCCGCCTCGGAAATGCGTGTCACCATCGCCCCGCGATTGCGCTGGAACATCACCAGGCCCTCGGCCTCGAGACGCTTGAGGGCTTCGCGCACGGGAATCTTGCTGACGTTGAACTGCCGGGCGATGTCATCCTGGCGAATCGGCTCGTCCTCGGCAAAATGCCCGGCCACGATGGCATCGCGCAGGTGGCGGGTGATGATTTCCGAGGTGGACGGGGTGTTGCCCAGGTCAGGCAGGTTGAACTTGGATAAAGTCACGGCAGCGGGTCGTTCGGCTTAGGTGGGGATATGGTATACGACTTTGCCGGACCGAGTGTCCCGGGGCGGCGTCAGCCAGCCCTGTTTGTACCGGGTATAAAGTGGACTCTGTGGCGAGGGAGCTTGCTCCCGCTGGGCTGCGCAGCAGACCCGAGATTTTGCGATTGCTGCGCAATCGAGCGGGAGCAAGCTCCCTCGCCACAAAGGTTTTATGTTTAGCCATGGGACAGGTGGGCTACATAAGCCTGCGTTCGGACGATGCGCCATCCCGTGACAACCGCCCCCGCCAACAACGCCAGGCCAAACACGATCAACGCCACGTCAGCGCCGAAAGCGTCAGCCAGCAACCCGGTCACCACCACCGGAATGCTGAACCCGACATAGGCGAACAGGAAGAACCCGGCACTGACCCGGGCCTTTTCCGCCCCAGCCATGGCCGTGATGGCCGACAACCCGCCCAGGTAAAGGAAACCGTAGCAGGCGCTGCTGGCCCCCAATGCCCCCAGCAGCACGGCGAACAGCGAGCCGACGCTCGCGCCCCAGGCCAGCAACGCGTAGCTCGCGGGCAGGATCAACAGGCCCAGACACGTAGCCCTGGCCGGTTGCAGACGTCGCACCCAAGGCTGGAAGAGCAAGCCGCAACTGATGACCGTGAAGGTCGACAGGCCAGACCAGCGCTGCAAATCATGGGTCGCCAGCACGGACGGCAATAGGGCGATGACCAGGCCCGACGTCGCCCAGGCCAACAGCATGGAAAAACTGTAGGGCAGGCTGCCAGCGGGAAACAACGGCAGGCGCAGCAGCGGCGCGTCTTTGATTTTCAGCACCGGGTCCGGGAGCCGCCAGACCACGACGATCGCCAGGGCGGCCAACGCGAGCTGCAACCAGAAGCTGCCAGGCGTGGCGCTGTGATGGACGAACAGGAACAGGCTGGTCAACGCTGCCCCCAGGCCAAAGCCCAGGGAAGTGCTGGCGGTCACCCGGTTGGCCGGTGCGCGGGTATCGCTGGTTGCCATGAGCTCGGCCATATAGGCGGTCGACGTAGCCGAAGCCAGCCCGGTGCCGACCCCCATCATCAGGCGCGCCACGCCCAGCGCCACCAGGTTCGGCCAGAGGATGGTCACCAGCGTCGCCAGCATCGACAGCCCGAGGGCGACCAGGATCAACGGTTTGCGGCCCACCCGGTCCGCCAGCCCACCGAACGCCAGCAGCACCGGGAGCACGCCCAGCACATAACCGGAAAACGCCACCGCCGTGGCCCCGGCGCCGTAGCCGGACAACTGCGCATAGGTGGTGTACAGCGGCGCCTGCAGGTTGACCGCGAGGGTGATCAGGCAAAGACCGAAGGCCAGTCCCCAGGAATGTCGATGCGATGGGTTCAAAGGTGTTCCTTAAAGGGTGTGCATGAAGTCCCGGGGACTATCACTGCCGGGCACAACGCAAACAAGGAACAGCCGCCAGCCATTTGTGTTTAACTGTTTTCCGGAAAATCGAGAACACTTGACCAAGAGTGCCCACCGTGGACCTGAAGATTGATCGCAACGTTGCCGAGCCGGTGATCCGCCAGCTCGTGACGCACCTCACGGGTTGGATCGACGCCCATGGCATTCGCCCCGGCGCACGAATGCCGTCGATTCGCCAACTGGCTCGGGAAAATAGCCTGAGCCTGTCGAGCGTGATCAAGGCCTATGACCAACTGGTGGCCAGCGGGGTGCTGGAGTCCCGGCATGGCGCGGGCTTTTTTGTCGCGCAACAGTTGGCCCGGCCGGTGCAACCGCCACCTGATACAGATAACCCGTCGTGGCAGTTGTTCGACAATGAATCGACCCAGCTCAAGCTCGGTTGCGGTTGGCTGCCTGACGCCTGGCGCGACGACGCCGACCTGGGCCAGGCGATCCGCCAAGTGGTGCGCAGCGACAACCACGCATTGTTCAACTACAGCACCCCGTTGGGTTCGCCTCATCTGCGCCTGCACCTGCAAAAACGCCTGGGTCTGATCGACATCCACGTCGACCCGACACAGATCATCACCACCCAAGGCGCCAGCCAGGGCCTCGACCTGCTGGTGCGAACCCTGCTCAAGCCCGGTGACCTGGTGCTGGTGGAAAGCCCCGGCTACTACAACCTGTTCAATTTGCTGAAATTGCACGGAGTGAAGACCGTGGCCGTGCCGAGAACCGCCCAAGGCCCGGACATCGCCCGCCTGGAACAGTTACTCGGCGAGTACAAACCCTCGTACTTCTTCATCAACAGCATGTACCAGAACCCCACCGGCACCAGCCTGGCGCCGAGCGTGGCCTACCGCTTGCTGCAACTGGCGACGGCCCATGACTTTCGCCTCATCGAGGACGACATCTACGCCGACTTCCAGAATGGCCCGACGTCGCGCCTGGCTTCCCTGGACGCACTGGAGCGGGTGATCTACCTGGCGAGCTTTTCCAAGACGCTGTCCAGCTCGCTGCGCATCGGTTACGTGGTGGCCCAGCCCGACATCATCCAGCGCCTGGCCGAGGTCAAGATGGTGACCGGTATCGGTTGTTCATTGCTGGCGGAAAACGTAGTGGCGACGTTGCTGGCCAACGGTGCCTACCGCAAGCTGATCCAGCGCTTGCGCCAGCGCCTGAACAAGCAGATGGCAAGTACGCTGCGCCAACTGGACCCGGCCCACTGGGAGATCTTTGCCGAGCCGATGGGGGGCCTGTTCATCTGGGCCAGGCCGCGCTGCCTGGCGGCGCAGCGGGTGCAGCAGATCGCCCGGGAACTGCAGATCCAACTGTCCCAGGGCTCGACGTTCCTGCCGCAAGGGGAGGTGTGTGATTGGCTGCGGTTGAATGTGGCTTATACCCAGGATGTTCGTGCGCAGAGGTTTTTCCAGCGTGTCGAGGAGGAGTCGATTGCGGTGGGGCAGTAGGGTTTGGGCAGATTGATCCGGCGCCATCGCGAGCAAGCTCGCTCCCACATTGGATTTTCGGTGACACGGAGCTCATGTGCACCACAACCCCCTGTGGGAGCGAGCTTGCTCGCGATGACGGACTGACCGGTCACAAAAAACATGGGTGTTAATGGGAATAGATATCAAACAACAATGAGTTACTGTATCTTTCGCGACACATTCTTGTCAGCCTCCCGATGTGGAGGCTTTTTTCCATTAGGATTGTGCATCGATGCGTCGGATTCTCGTTTCACTGTGTGTGCTCCAAGCTTATTCCATTCCCACCTGGGCCGAAGAGCCGATCCCTGCCAAGCCGGCCTCCCTGGAGTTGCAAGCCACCGATATCGTCGGCAATCCAGACTATGAAACGGCGCAGGGCCCGGTGAAGGGCTATCACGCCACTCGTTCGGCCAGTGCGACCCGTACCGACACGGCGATCCATGAAACCCCGCAATCCATTTCCGTCGTTTCCCGCGATGTCGTTGAAGACCTCAGTGCCACGCGCCTGCAAGACGCCCTCGATTACGCCGGCGGCGTAGGCCGGGCGAACAACTTCGGCGGCCAGGGCCTGACCACCTTCACCGTCCGCGGTTTCACCACCGGCGAGTTCTACCGCAACGGTTTCCCGATCAACCGTGGCTACCCGAACATGCCGGACGCCAACACCATCGAACGCCTGGAAGTCCTGCGTGGCCCGGCTACCATGCTCTATGGCCGTGGCGACCCGGGCGGTACCTTCAACGTGGTGTCCAAGCAGCCGTTGGCCGAGCGCACGGTGACCCTGGGCAGCCAGGTCAGCGACCAGGGGATGCGTCGCGGCACGCTCGATGCGTCCGGTCCGTTGGACGAAGAAGGGCGCCTGGCTTATCGCTTGAACGTGGTGGGTGAGGGCGGCGATACGTTCCGCGACCACGTCGAGACCGAGCGTTACGGCATCGCGCCGGTGGTGAGCTGGCAGGTCAACGACACCACGCGCTTGACCTTCGAAGGCGATTTCATGCGCAACAATGCGCCGCTGGACCGTGGCCTGACCCATTACGCCGGCCAACGTGGCACCGCGTCGCGGGATACGTTCTTCGGCGAGAAAGACGTGGGCAAGCTGCACAACGACAACAACATGCTGCAGGTGCGTTTCGAGCACATGCTCAACGACGATTGGACCCTGGCCGGCGGCACCCAGTGGCTCGACGGCACCTTGCAGGGCAACGCGGTGGAAGGCAACGGCATCGGTCCAGATGGGCGCACTCTGGGTCGTAACTTCAACTACCGCAAGCTGGAATGGACCGACCGGGACACCCAACTCAACCTTACTGGGCATTTTTCTACTGGCGGGTTCGAGCATACGTTGCTGACGGGGATCGAGTATGAAGACTACGATTACCAGTCGATCATCCGGCGTTCCGCTGGCGGCACAGGTGCCTACCCGATCGATATCTTCGATCCGGTGCATGGCCAGCCACGCCCGGCATTGACGCGCACGCCTACCAATGACCAGGAAAATCTCAAGACGTTTGGTATGTTCGTCCAGGATCAGGTGGCGTTGACTGAGCGTTTGAAGGTGTTGGCAGGGGCGCGTTTCGAGCATTTCGAGCATGAGTACGAATCCTTCGTCCCTCAGGCTCGGCCCGGTAGCCGTAACTGGGACAAGACTGAAAATGCCGTCACCCCACGCCTGGGAGTGATCTACGACCTGACCGATACCGTGGCTGTCTATGCCAATACCGCCCGCTCGTTCAAACCCAACACCGGTGCCGCCCTTCAAGGCGGGGGATTCAAGCCGGAAGAGGGCAAGTCCTATGAAATGGGCGTCAAGTGGGAAGCGCCGGATCGTCAGTTGAGCGTCGACGCGGCGATCTACCAGATTGAAAAGCGCAATGTGCTCACGCCCGACCCGTTGGATCCCACCTTCAACGTGGCCGCCGGGGAAGTGCGCAGCCGTGGCTTTGACTTGAACGTGGCGGGCAACCTGACGCCGGAATGGCGCGTGATCGGCGGTTATGCGTATGTGGATGCCGAAGTGACCAAGGACATCAATATCCCGTCCGGCACCCGCTTGCTCAACGTGCCCAAGAACTCCTTCAGCCTGTTGAACGTCTACGAGTTCCAGGACGGCGGCCTCAAGGGTCTCGGCCTGGGCCTGGGCGCCAAGTACGTTGATGAGCGGGCCGGCAACACGGCGGCCAGCACCTTTACCATGGACAATTACACCGTCGTCGACCTGCTCGGCTACTACAAGGTCAATGAGCGGATCCGCGTTAACCTGGACCTGAAGAACCTGTTTGACGCCGACTACGAAGAAGGTGCATTCGGTGGCGTCTACGCCTATCCAGGCGCACCGCGAACCGTGCAGGCTGGTATCTCCTACACGCTCTGAATCCGTTGCGTCACGAAAACCCCGAAGGCCTGGCCTCCGGGGTTTTTGTTTTTTGCCACTTGCCTGTTTACCACTTGCCTGTGCTCATCCCGCCGTCCACCGGCAGTATCGCGCCGGTCGTGAAATCAGCACCCGCCAGGTACAACACGGCCTCGGCAATTTCCTCGATGGTGCCCACACGACCGGCCGGGGCCAGGTGGTTGAGGAAGTCGCGGTGCGCCGGGTCGTGCATCGGCGTGTCAATAATGCCAGGAGCAACCGCGTTGACCTTGATGTTGTGGGGCGACAGTTCCAGGGCCAGGGCGCGGGTCATCTGGTTGACACCGCCCTTGATCAGCACCGGCAGCGCGGCCGGCACCTGGATGTTCGGTTGCAGGGCCACGGCAGCTGAGATGTTGATGATGAAGCCTTGCTGGCGCCCGATCATGTGCGCGGCAGCGGCCTGGCTGGCAAAGACGAGCCCCTTGAGGTTGGTGTCCAGCAGCGCGTCCAGGTCCTGGGGGCTGTATTCGACGAAGGGTTTTGGCAGGAAGAAACCAGCGTTGTTCACCAACCCGTCAACGGCGCCGAACGCCTCGACGGCTTGGCTAATGAGGGCGGTTGAGGTGGCCGGGTCGGAGATGTCGCCAGCCACGCCGAGGAAACCGGCCGGGTGACCAAGCTCGGCGGCGGCGGCGTCCAGGCCGGACGGGGAGCGGGCGTTGCCCACCACGTTGTAGCCTCGAGCGAGGAATGCCTTGACCAAGCCCAGGCCGATACCGCTGGAAGCGCCGGTGATGATGACGGTTTTGTTGAGGCTCATGATTGACTCCTGATCACATTGAGTTGAACCGGTGCGCCTGTGTTGGCGGTGGTTGAGCTCAGGGTATTGATGCGCCAGGGTTTGATAAATAAGGCTTCCGGTACTTGAGTTGATACGTCATGTAATCAATTTCGAACACCCATAAATCCCTGTGGGAGCGGGCTTGCTCGCGAAGGCGGTGTGTCAGCTACAGAGTTCTGACTGAAACTCTGTCTTCGCGAGCAAGCCCGCTCCCACAATGTTCCCGGCTGATCGCAAAATCCGCGTTCGCCAGCAATCCCTTGTGGGAGCGAGCCTGCTCGCGATAGCGTCAGGCCAGTCAGTACTGATATAGACTGACACACCGCTATCGCGAGCAGGCTCGCTCCCACAGGGTCGGCGGGTTGGCAGGCAGAAAAAAGCCCGGTCAGTTGGACCGGGCTCGGGAGGGGCAAGCCTTATTCCTTGGGAAGACTTCGATACTCCGTCGTCGTCATCCCCGCATATCCCCAATTATCCGTGTCGACTTCTTCGATCACGATATGGGTCAAATGCGGGTCCTTGCCCAGCACGCGCTGGAGGGTTTCGGTGATTTCGGAAATCACCTGGGCTTTCTGTTCACGGGTAACGCCGTCTCGGGTAATTCGCACATTGACGAAAGGCATGGTGCACTCCAACTGATGGGAAATGGACGCAGGCCAACGCCCGCGTGTTGCAAGGCCACTGTATTTATACGCCACGTACTGATAAACAGGCATTTGGAAACTTCAGTTGATACGCGGTGTAACGAATCATGAAGCGTCATTTCGAAGACCTGCAGTTGGGCAGCATAGAACTGTTCTGCCTCGCGGCAGAGGCGGGCAGTTTCACCGCGGCGGCGCAGTTGGCAGGCGTTACGCCTGCGGCAGTGAGCCGCTCGATCTTTCGCTTGGAAGAGCGCCTGGGCTCTCGGCTTTTCGTGCGCACCACCCGCAGCATCCGACTGACCGAAGCCGGCAGGATCTATTTCGAGCAATGCCGGCAAGCGCTGACGCAACTGGTCGAGGCGCAACAGGAAATGATGGGCGCGCAATCGGTGCCGTCCGGGCAACTGCGCATCAGCCTGCCCACCACTTACGGCCACTATCGCATCCTGCCCTTGCTCCCGGCTTTTCGGGCGCTGTACCCGCAAGTGACGGTGGACCTGCACCTGAGCAATCGAAACATCGATTTCGTTGCCGAAGGGTATGACCTTGCCATCCGGGTGCGGGCCCAACCCGATTCGTCGATGATCGCCCGGCTGCTGGAAGACGCGAAGCTGGTGGTGGTCGCCTCCCCGGAGTATCTGCGCAAGGCCGGCACGCCGCAGGTGCTTGAAGACCTGGATGACCACGAGTGCATCCAGTTCGAACTGCCCAGCAGCGGGCGACGGATTTCCTGGCTGTTCAATGTCGAGGGCAAGGAGAAGGAAGTGTTCGGACAGGGCGGGTATTGCTGCTCGGATGATGTACTGGGCGGGGTGACGTTGGCCAAGCATGGCGCAGGATTGTTCCAGACCTACAAATTCATCGTGGAACAGGAGCTGGCCAACGGGCAGTTGCTGGAGGTGCTAGCGCCGTACGCGGGACGTTCGCGTCCGTTCACGTTGCTGTATCCCCATGGGCGGTACGTACCGCAGCGGGTGCGTGCTTTTGTGGATTTTCTGCTGCAGTACCGGGAGCAGTGGGCCGCGACTTGAGGTGATTGTGATCTGTGGCGAGGGGATTTATCCCCGCTGGGCTGCGAAGCAGTCCTTGCTCAGACTGCTCGGTGTGCCAGATTGAACACCCGCTGCTGTTGGGGCTGCTGCGCAGCCCAGCGGGGATAAATCCCCTCGCCACAATGGATCACCACGCGCTCAAATAATGCGCTTGCCGCAGAGATTCTGGGCCTAGCCCGCTATCAGAACCGAAACGCCTGACGCCCGATCAGCAGCCACTTGCCATTCTTCTGCTTCTGCCAGATCTGGAAGTTCTCGATCTCCGTCGGCACCACTTCAGTGCCCTTGAGCGCCTGGGCCGAGAAGTGATTGCGCACCAGCGCCACATCACCGGACAGGGTGATTTTCTGATTTTTCATTTCCAGGGTCTTGAACGCACTCTTGCCCGTTTCGATGTCGGCGATGAAGGCTTTCTTGTCCTGGATGTTGCCGCTGGAGTGTCCATAGGTCAGGTTCTCGGCGGCCAGTGCCTGGAGCTGGGGGATGTCTTTGTGCAGCATGGCTTGGGTCAAATGATCGACCGCCTGGGCCACTTCCTGCTCGGGCGATGTAGCGGCCGTAGCGTAGCCGCCGAACAGGCACAAGAAGCCGATGACCAATGTCGCTTTTTTCATGGGGATTTCCTTGTTGTTGTAGGTATCAGGAACGCGAGCGAAGCATGCTCGTCGGTCATCGTACAACCTGAAGTGAGGCGTTGGCAAACCAGCCGGGCGCATGGCTCAAGAGCGCTGATAATGTGGCGAGGGAGCTTGCTCCCGCTGGGCTGCGCAGCAGCCCGAAAAACCTGCTCCCCATAAACCTGGCACACCTCGGTGTCAGTACCAGGGGCTGCTTCGCAGCCCAGCGGGAGCAAGCTCCCTCGCCACGGGTTTCACAGGCCACAGTTCGATCGTTCCCACGCTCCAGCGTGGGAATGTCGCCAGGGACGCTCGGCGTTCCGCTTCTGGAAGGTGACGCAGAGCGTGGGAACGATCAAACGATCAAAGTCCAATCGGTCTATGAGGAACCGCAGGTCAATATCGGGCAAGGTGCCATTTGATAACGCAACAAGTTGTAGCCGGCCAACTGTAGGAACATTCCCCAAAGCATCCGCCAACGTATTATCTACGGCATGAGCTCGTTTAATATCGATGACCCCGGAGCCTCCCATAAGACACTGTATTTACACCAATACAGCCCCAATAAATAACGAAGAAAAAATCGACCCGTTTAATTGTCGTAAACATATCCAGCGCGACACGTTTAAATACACTCCACATTACGCCTGAAAGGCTACGAGACCTTGCGTCCTTACTTACGCATGCGTCAGAATCCGCTGGCTTGTGCGCTTTGCCCCTGGCCTCTATCGTTTACCTGCCACTGCCCATCAGTGGTCGGGTTTAGTAGCCCATCAGGTTTGGTGAAGTGCTTGAGCACTGTTCAGTCAGGTCATTTATATGCCTGAACTAAATGGTGGTTGTGCGCAGGGCGTCCTCGGGCGCGCCGGGTTTTGCCAATCCTGCCGGTCTACTAACCTGCGTACAGCCGCCACCCTTCTTTTAGTAGAGAACGGTTGCAGCTCCAATATAGGATTGTCAATTATGTTCAAAGTAACTCCCAACCCCCCGGATATCGACTCGGTACTCTACGGCGACTCTCTCGACCCTGAAAAGTTGAAAGAGGCGGCAGACCGCGCGCTCAAGCACTACCTGAACCCCGGGGCAACGAAAACGCAGATACAGCCCCGCAGGCCCAGCACGATCTTCACCATCGACGCAGCGGTGGATGACGAAACGTTACTCGTTGAGGCGTGCGAATCCTTGGCATCCGCCAGCGTGATGGTCAGCGACCTCACCGATTTGACGGACGGCCCAAGACGCCAAACGATGCTGGTGCTGCAACGGGTCATCATGTTGGGTGAGTTAGCGGTCAATCGAGTACTGGATAACCACAAGCCTGGGTAATCGCCAGGTAGTGTTGTGGGGCGCTGCAAGCGCCCCCACAACCTAAGTCCACGAAGCCCGGTGGAACGTTGGGTTCCGTCAGCCACTGCCAACCCCATGGGCCTTGTTGCTCCGCCTTCACAAGCCTTCCCGAACCGCCCCCCGAATCCCTTCCAGCAACATCGTAAACGCCGGGTTGTCATTGTCCTCCCGCCACACCAGGTGCAACTCACTCTGCACCCCTTCGCCCAAATCGATCTCGCGAAACACCACGTGCTTGAACACCACGCTGCTGGCGCAACGCGGTACCAGGGCCAGGCCCATGCCGGCGTTGACCAGGGCCAGGATCGTCAGCGACGACCCCAGCCATTGCACGAATTGCGGTGCGACCCGGGCCGAGCGCAGCATGCCGGTGAGCAGTTCGTTGAAGGGCGGGTAGGCGGCGTGGGAGTACATCAGGAACGGTTGTCCGTCCAGGTCCTGGACGCTGACGGTTTCAGCGCTGGCCAGCGGATGACCCGCAGGCACCGCCAGCACGAAGGGTTCGCGCACCAGGCATTCGGTGGCGTAGCCGGTTTCCAGCAGCGGCGAGCGGACGATGCCCAGGTCGATGCGCCGGGCGCGCAGGGCTTCGTGCTGTTGGTAGGTGTTCATTTCCGCCAGGACGATTTTGACCTGGGGCTGTTTCAGCCGGGCCTCGGCAATCACCTTGGGCAAGAACTCGTACACCGCGCTGCCGACGAAGCTGATGGTCACCGAGCCGATGTCACCCTGGGCGAAACGCCGGGCCGCCACGGCGGCTTGTTGCGCCTGTTCCAACAGGTTTTGTGCTTCGATGAAAAACGCCCGGCCGGCGGCGGTGAGCGCCACGCTACGGGTGCTGCGGGTGAACAGTTCGACGCCCAGGTGATGCTCCAGCAATTGGATCTGCCGGCTCAGCGGTGGCTGGGTCATGTTCAGGCGTTCGGCGGCTCGTCGGAAGTTGAGTTCGGTCGCCACGGTGGTAAAGCAGCGCAACTGGGCCAGTTCAAACATTGATTCAATCCAGGTATCAATCAAGTGCCAAGTTAGATTAGACGGGAACAATCCGCCGCGTCCATCATCGTCCCGTTCCCCACAAAAACAACGATCGGGAGGCACCCTTGAATAACGTAACGGACTCCACCCATGACAACACCCTGGCGCTCGCGGCGGCCAAGGTCAAACGTCATGTATTGCCGTTGGTGGTGGTGATGTTCATCGTCAACTACATCGACCGGGTCAACATCGGCTTCGTGCGCAGCCACCTGGAAACCGACCTGGGCATCGGCGCCGCGGCCTACGGGCTCGGTGCGGGGCTGTTCTTCATCGGCTACGCGCTGTTCGAAGTTCCGTCCAATATGCTCTTGCAACGCTACGGCGCACGCGCCTGGCTGACGCGCATCATGTTCACCTGGGGCGCGGCGGCCATGGCCATGGCCTTTGTGCGCGGCGAGACCAGTTTTTATGTGCTGCGCTTCATCCTCGGCGCGGCGGAGGCAGGGTTCTTTCCCGGCATCATCTATTACTTCACCCAATGGCTGCCCGCCAACGAGCGCGGCAAGGCGATGGCGATCTTCCTCAGCGGCTCGGCCATCGCCTCGGTGATTTCCGGCCCGGTCTCCGGCGCCTTGCTGCACATCAGCGGGATGGGCCTGCATGGCTGGCAGTGGATGTTCCTGATCGAAGGTTTTGCCTCCATCGTGCTGTGCGGGTTCGTCTGGTTCTGGCTGCAATCGCACCCCAGCCAGGCCAAATGGCTGACGGCCGAAGAGAAGACTGTCCTGATCGCCGCGATTGCCGAAGAACAGCGGGCTAGGGAAGCCACGCAAGTGATCAAGCCGTCGATGTTCAAGTTGCTGGCCGACCGACAGATCGCGCTGTTCTGCTTCATCTACTTTTCCATCGCCCTGACCATCTACGGCGCCACGTTCTGGCTGCCGAGCATGATCAAGAAAATGGGCAACCTGGGGGACTTCCAGGTCGGTCTGCTCAATTCCATTCCGTGGATCATTTCCATCGTCGCGATGTACGGTTTTGCCGCCCTGGCCGGCAAGTGGAAATTCCAGCAGGCCTGGGTCGCGGTGACGCTGGTGATCGCCGCGTTCGGCATGTTCATGTCCACCACCGGCGGGCCGATCTTTGCCTTCGTGGCGATCTGTTTCGCGGCCATCGGTTTCAAGGCGGCCTCGGCGCTGTTCTGGCCGATTCCCCAGGGCTACCTGGATGCGCGCATCGCGGCGGCGGTGATCGCCCTGATCAATTCCATCGGCAATCTTGGCGGCTTCGTGGCACCGACGGCCTTCGGTTTCCTGGAGCAGACCACCGGGTCCATCGAGGGCGGACTGTATGGGCTGGCGATCACTTCCCTGGTGGCCGCCGTGGTGATTTTCTTCGCCCGTACCAAGCCGGGCCGCGATAAGCCGAATTCACTGTCCGGCCGACCGGAAAAAAACCAAGCCTTGAACCCTGGCCCATCGGGAGCCGCTGTATGAAGATCAAACGCGTCACCGTCACCCCCATCGCTTTTCGCGACCCACCCTTGCTCAACGCCAGCGGTATCCATGAACCGTTCGCGCTGCGCTCGATCATCGAGATCGAGAGCGACAACGGTTACATCGGCCTGGGGGAGAGCTACGGCGATGCCCCGGCCCTGGCGATCCAGCAGCAATTGCAGAGCCAGTTGATCGGCCTGGACCCGTTCAACCTCAACCAGTTGCGGGCCATCGTCCAGGCGACCGTCGCTGCGCAGAAACCGGCCAGCGTCAGCGGTGCCGAATTGGCGCCGGGTTCCCATGCGAGCAAGGCGGTGAGCAATGCCTATTCGGCGTTCGAAGTGGCGTGCCTGGATTTGCAGGCCCATTACCTGAACGTGCCGTTGGTGGACCTGCTGGGCGGCGCGATCCGCGACGAGATTCCGTTCAGCGCCTACCTGTTTTTCAAGTACGCCGAGCACATCGATTCGCCGTACCCGGCCGACAATTGGGGCGAGGCGCTCAACGAAGAGCAGATCGTCGCCCAGGCCCGGCGGATGATCCAGGACTATGGCTTCAAGAGCATCAAGCTCAAGGCTGGCGCCCTCGATCCGGAGCATGAAGTCGCCTGCATCAAGGCGCTGAAACAGGCGTTTCCCGGCTACCCGTTGCGCATCGACCCCAATGGCAACTGGTCCCTGGAGACCTCGATTCGCATGGCCGAGCTGCTGGGGGATGACTTGCAGTATTACGAAGACCCGACGCCCGGGCTGGAAGGCATGGCCGAGCTACACAAGCGCACGGGGCTGCCGCTGGCGACCAATATGGTGGTCACTGATTTCGACGAGTTCCGCCGCAGCGTGGCCCTGGACAGCGTGCAGATCGTATTGGCCGACCACCATTACTGGGGCGGCCTGCGGGACACCCAGGTGTTGGCGAAAATGTGCAGCACTTTCGGCCTGGGCGTGTCGATGCATTCCAACTCGCACCTGGGCATCAGCCTCATGGCCATGGCCCACGTCGCGGCCGCGGTGCCGAACCTGGACTATGCCTGCGACACCCATTACCCGTGGCAGGAGCCGGATGAAGAAGTGATCAAGGGCGGCAAGCTGCCGATTGTCGACGGCTGCGTGAAGATCACCCGGGCGCCTGGGCTTGGCTTGGAGCTGGACCGGGATCAACTGGGCAAGCTGCATGAACAGTTCCTCAGTTGCGGCATTCGCCAGCGCGACGATGTGCGGCAGATGCAGCGTTACCGGCCGGATTGGAAGACCGTCAAGCCGCGGTTCTGAGCCGAAGGCGAGGGGCCTGCTGCGCAGGCCAGCGGGAGCAAGCTCCCTCGCCACAAAAGCAACACGGTGCAAACCCTGTAGGAGCAAGTTTCTTCATCACAAAAGCTGGATCTGACTTCAATTTTGAGTGTGGGGTGCGACCCCTGTGGCGAGGGAGCTTGCTCCCGCTGGGCTGCGCAGCAGCCCCAAACCAGCCAACTCACTATGACTGCCCAATGGGTTGGTCCTCCCAAGCCACCTTGCGGCCCACACCCAAAGTACCGCACCCGCCAGCCTCGCCGTCTTACACCCAAACTGCCGCGCCGGGCCGGCGCTGCCAAAGCATCCGCCAATCGCTCCCAAGGCAGCGTATGACGTGCCCTGGCGCCTTTCGATAATCGCCTCCGACATCCCGTCCCCTGTTGCGGAGCGCGCCATGCACAACAATAAAAATACCTGCCTGCGTTTTTTGCCTGCGGTCATCGCCGGTCTTTCCAGCCTGGGCCTGACGCCTTGGGCCCACGCTGAAATCATGCTGTACGACAAGGACCAGACCACCTTTTCCACCGACGGCTACATCAACGCCTTCTACGTCAACAGCGACGTGGACCGCGCCGGTGAGCAGTACGACCGTCGGCAGGCGCGGGTCAAGATGGGCTTTTTGCCCAACTACCTGGGTTTCAACATGGGCAAGCAGGTCGATGACCTCAAGCTCGGCGCCCGGGCCTCGTTCTGGGTGACCATCAACGACAGCGAAACCAACGGCACCGACACCGCCATCGACGTGCGCCAGTTCTACGGCACCGTGGCCAATCCGGAGTGGGGCGAGGTGCTGGTCGGCAAGGACTTCGGCCTGTTTGCCCGCTCCAACATCCTGCTGGACGAGCTGCTCGCCGGTTATGGCCAGGTCAGCGATACCCTGGGGCTGGTGGACGGCGGTGGCGTCTCGTTCGGCAACATCGGCAGCGGCTATCCGTACCCGTTCCCGACCTCGCAGATCACCTACCGCACGCCAGTGATGGAGGGCTTGCGCGTGGCGGTGGGGATCATGGACCCGGTGGACACCAACGACAACAGCGCCACCGGCAAGGCCTACCAGGAAAACCCGCGTACCGAGAGCGAGATCACCTACCAGTTCGACCTGGGCGGGGCGAAGATCTACAGCTGGCTCAACGGCAGCTACCAGACTTCGGACAACACCGATTCCACGGTCGAATCGGTGACTTCCAAAGGCCTGGGCTACGGGGTGCAGGCCAAGATGGGCGGGCTGTCGCTCACCGGTTCGGGGTTCCAGGCCAAGGGCATCAATCCGTTTTTCACCAACAACGCCGGTGAAGCGACCCTGCGCAATGTCGACAGCAAGGGCTATCTGTTACAGGGCTCGTACAAGCTGGGCAAGAACCGCTTGGCGCTGTCCTACGGCAAGACCGATGACGACGGCAACGGCGTGGTGGGCAGTGGTGCCGATTACGAAACCCGTGGCATTGCGCTGTTCCATGACATCAACGACAACCTCAAGCTCGTGGCCGAGTACAACCAGTTCGAAATCAATGGCCACGATACGAGCGCCCAGAACGAAGATACCGACACGTTTGCGGTGGGGGCGGTGCTTACCTGGTAAGGGTGAAACGTGGTGTGTCAGGCCTACTTTGGGGCCGCTTCGCAGCCCAGCGGGAGCAAGCTCCCTCGCCACAGGGGTGCGCTCGTACTCAAAAATGAAGTCGACCACTGCTTTTGTGGCGAGGGAGCTTGCTCCCGCTGGGCTGCGAAGCAGTCCTGAGACCTGACACCCAGGTGTCTCAGAGCGGTTGATATTGGGGGCTGCGCATCAGCCCCTTTTTTTCAATGCGACGTCCCCTCGGCAAACTCGATCTTGTTGCCGACGTTGTACTTGCCCGAAGGCTTGTTCATGGGCAGTCGCTTGATTTCCTCAAGGGTGTCGCTGTCGTAGACGATCAGCGCGCCATCGCTATCCCAGATGCTCAACAGCAGGTAGCGGCCATCGCGGGTGAACTCGACATGGGCGGCGGTCTTGCCGGGCATGGGCCGCAGGGTGTGGGCGATTTCCAGGGTCTGTTTGTCGATCAGGTGGATGGCATCGTTGTCCGGGCCGAAGAACACATCGGTCCAGGCGTAGCGGGAGTTGGCGTGACTGCGCAGGAAGAAACCCGGCCCCAGCGTGGGGATCTGCTTGATGACTTTCCAGGTGTCGAAATCGATCACCGAGATCAATCCCTTGCTGATGTTGGGCGTGGCGAACACCCAGTGTCCATCGCGTTTCCAATAGGTCCCCGAGCCCAGGTGTGGCATGCCCGGCAGCGCGATGTCAGTGACGATCCGCCCGGTGTCGAGGTCGATCACCTGACCGCCCTGGGCCTTGCGGGAGGTGGCGAGCAACTGCCGGTAATCAGGCGAGAAGGAAAAATCATCGAGGTAATCCTCGGCCTCGATCCGCCGGGGCACGAAGTCCGGGTTCGGTCCGGTGGGCAGTTCCCAGACCTCTTTCACGTCTTTCAAGGCCACGATGAAACTGTTGCGCGGCGGGGCGGTATACACCGCACTGACCCGCGAAGCCTGGCCGTCCAGCCCCACCGTTGCAACGGTCTTGACCAGTGACAGGTCGCGGGCATCCAGCACCACCAGGTTGCCGGGCAGGGTGTTGCCCACCAGCACCCAGCGCCCGTCCTTGCTCACCGCCAGGTTGCGGGTATTGAGCCCGGCCCGCACCTCGGCGATGAGCGTGAGGTTGTGCAGGTCATACAGGCTGATCCAGCCGTCCCGGGAGGCGAAATAGACGAAGCGTCCATCCGGCGAAAACTTCGGCCCGCCATGCACCGCGAAATGTGAGGCGAAGCGCGCCAGGACTTCGAAGCGATCGCCGTCGACGATATCGACGTGATGATCACCAGCCTCCACCACCACGAACAGGTTCAGCGGGTCGGCGTGGTGCTGGGGTTTATCGGGCAGGCTGGCGACATCCGCCAGCAGGCGATGGCTGCGGCGCGTGTCGTCCTCGCTCCAGGTCGGTTCGACGGCGGGTGAACGCTGGAGATAGTGGGTCAAGCCATCGATCTTTGCAGGCTCGAGCACCGCACCGAACGCCGCCATCTGGCTGGCCGGGCGGCCATTTTCGATCACCTGGCGAATTTCGTCGGGCTTGATCCGGCTCAGGCTTTGCGGCAACAGTGCCGGCCCGGCAGCGCCGATGCGATTGACCCCGTGGCACTGCTGGCAGTGTTGCTGGTAGGTCTGTTCAGCCAATGCCAGGTCCGCTTCAGGCACGGAGGCGCCGTGGACGGCGCCGATCCATAGCAACGGGGCAAGCCAGCCGAGCCTCATGACGCCACCCTGGTCATACCTGGCTGGCGCGGGAGGGTCGGGTGCAGACGGGCTGGATGTTCCAGCAACTGATGGGCAAACAAGCCGACCACCTTGCCGATCACCGTCAAGGTTGGCAGGCCCTCGGCGCACGCCTGCGCCAGCTCCGGCAATTGCTGGAGAGTACCGCGCAGGACCTGCTGGTCGGGGCGCGTGCCGTTGCTGATCAACGCCGCCGGCGTATCAGCCGCCAGGCCCGCCGCGATCAACTGCGTGGCAATGGTGCCGAGGTTCGACAAGCCCATGTAGAACACCAGGGTCTGGCTGTCATCCGCCAGGCTCTGCCAAGGCAAGTTCAAGTCGCCTTCGCGTTGCAAATGACCGGTGATGAAACGGCAGGAATTGACCAGGTCGCGATGGGTCAAGGGAATGCCGGCGTAAGTGCTGCAACCGGCCGCGGCGGTGATACCGGGCACGATTTGGCAATCGATACCTCGCGCCAGCAGATACTCCAGTTCCTCGGCGCCGCGACCGAAGATGAACGGATCGCCGCCCTTGAGCCGCACCACCCGTTGTCCCTGGTCGGCCAGGTCGGCCAGCAGTTCGTTGATCTGTGGCTGGGGCAGGCTGTGGCAGCCGGCGGCCTTGCCGACGTAATGCCGGGCGCAGGTGAGTGGAATCAGGGTGAGCAATTGCGCGCTGATCAAGCGGTCGTAGACCACCGCGTCGGCCTGCAGCAACAGGCTCCATGCGCGCAAGGTCAGCAGGCCCGGGTCACCGGGGCCGGCGCCGACCAGGGCGACCTCGCCCGGTCTGAAGGGCGATTGCAGGGCAGCGGGCAAAACGATGGAGGCAGGCATGGGACTTCCTTGGTTCGGTATCAGGTTCGCCGTCGGTTCATCAGGCGCAGGGCAGCGCAACGCTGGGGATCGGGTGCACGCCAATTTCGTCATCGCTGAGGTGGCAGCCGGGGTCCTGGCCCCACAGGTCGCCGTCGGCCCAGGCGCGGGTACGGGTATTGCCGTTGCAGATGTCCAGCCATCGGCATTGCCCGCAGCGGCCGCCCACGGCCCGGGGGTGTTCGCGCAGCTTCAGCAGCAGGGCATCGGGGCGATCGAGCCAGAGGATCTTGAACGGTGTCTGGCGCACGTTGCCCACCGAGTGCTGCCACCAGTAGGTATCGGGGTGGACTTCGCCGGTATTGTCGATGTTGGCAATGCCGCTGCCCGAGGCATTGCCGCCCCAGGCCCGCAGCATCTGCTCCAGTGCGGTGTAGTGCTGGGGCAAGTGCCGGGATACCCAGTGCAGCAAGAGGATCGCATCGGCATCGTTGTTGCCGCTGACGAAGTCACTGTCGCGTCCCTGTTCGATGTCGCGCCAGGCCCTGTCGAAGATCAAGTCCATGGCCTCGCGGCTCATCTGCTGCTGGGCATCGAGCTTGCGACTGCGCTTGCCGCGGCCGCTGTAGTTGAGGTGCGACAGGTAGAATTTCTGTACGTCGTATTCATCCATCAAGTCCAGCAAGCGTGGCAGCTGGGCATGGTTTTGCTGGGTGAGGGTGGTGCGCAACCCGACCCGGATCCCTTGCTCGCGGCAGAGCCGGATGGCCGCCATGGAGCTGGCGAAGCTACCCTTGAGCTGGCGGAATTCATCGTGGGTCGCTTCCAGGCCATCGATGCTGATGCCGACGTAGTCGAAATTCGCCGCGGCAATCAGTTCGATGTTGGCGGCGTCGATCAATGTGCCGTTGGTGGACAGGGCCAGGAAAAAGCCTTTGTCGCGAGCATAGGCACTGAGCTGGAACAGATCGTCGCGCAGCAACGGTTCGCCGCCGGACAGGATCAGCACGCGCACGCCGGCATCATGCAGGTCGTCGATGACCCGGAGTGCCGCCGCTGTGTCCAGTTCATCGCGAAACACGCTGTCGGCGGATGTTGCGTAACAGTGCTTGCAGGTCAGGTTGCAACGTCTGAGCAAGTTCCAGATCACCACCGGCGGGCGCTGGCTGCCCGGTGGCGCGACACGTGGGGCGGGGCAGTGCCCGGCCAGGGCTCGCAGGTAGTGGCTGATCCTCAACATAAGTCGCTCCGTGGGAGCAAGGCTTGCCCGCGATGAAGCTGATGCCGCTCTTCAGAAACCGACGCCCCTGTTTCGCGAGCAAGCTTTGCTCCCACAGGCGACAGCCGCAGGCCGGTTTTTTTCAGGATACGGCTGCTCACCAGCATGTCGTCGGCGGCGCAGGCGTCCCCCAGCAAATAGCGCAGGTGTTCGCGGTAGCGGTCGATTTCGTCGCGGCTGCGGCCGTGGACCATGGCGAACAGGTTGTAGCGCCAACCGGGTCGGCGCGGGCGCCGATAGCAGTGGCTGACAAAGGGCTGTGCTCCCAGCAGGGCGCCGAGGCGTGCGATATCGGCATCGGCCACGTCCCACACCGTCATGCCGTTGTGGCGATAACCCAGGCGATAGTGATTGGGCACGGCGGCGATGCGCCGGATCGCGCCTTCGGCCTGCAGGCGCTTGAGCAGGTCGAGGGTGGATTCCACGCTCAAGCCCAGTTGTTCGGCCAGCCAGGCCCAGGGGTCTTCGAGCAAGGGCAGGCCGGCCTGGGTCAGTTCCACCAAACGCAGGGCCAAGGGCGTTTCATCCAGCCATGGCGGCGCTTGCCACAACGACTCAGACGGGGAAGTACAGGCCGACATGGTAGGTCTCCTCTTTGGGCAGGTTCAGCGGCACCAGGCCGGTCAGGTGCTCGATGCGCAGCAGGGTGTCGTTGATCGCCTGTTCGCTGGGGCAGGCGAGCACGAACCACATGTTCCAGGTGTGTTCGCGGCGGTAGTTGTGGGCGACTTCGGGCATGTCCGCGAGCAGCTCGGCGATGGTTTCGAAGCGCGATTCGGGCACCGCCAGTGCCGCCAGGGTGAACGCACCGCCCAGGCGATCGATGTCGAACATCGGGCCGAAGCGGGTCAGCACGCCGTCGTTGAGCAGTTCATGCAGGCGGTCGAGCAGTTCGGTCGCATTGCTGTCCAGTTCCTCGGCCAGGGCCTGCCAAGGATGACGGACCAGTGGCAGGCCCAATTGCAGGCGATTGATCAGGCGCCGGTCGAGGTCATCCATCGCTGCGGGCTCCGACCGGTGCGGCGAAACGTCCGCCGCATTGCTTGAACAGGTGCGTGCTGAACAGTAGCTGGTGGGGCAGGTCGTCCAGCAGGTGTTCTTCCAGCAGCGCCTGGACCTGGGCCTCGACGCGGTCACGCTGGCGCCCGTGGATCATGCAGAACAGGTTGTATTGCCACTGGGGCAGGCGCCGTGGACGCTGGTAGCAAAGGCTGATGCCCGGGGCCTGGCCGAGGCGCCGGCCGACTTCATCGACCAGGGCGTCCGGCACATCCAGCACCAGCATGGCGTTAGCGGCAAACCCCAAGGCGCGATGGTTGACCACCAAGCCGACACGACGGAACAGGCCCTGTTCATGCCAGCGCTGCACCTGTTCGAGCACCTGTGGCTCGCTGGCCTCGATCTGTTCGGCCAAGGCCTGGAAGGGACGGGATGTCAGGGGCAGGCCGGTTTCCAGCAGACGGCGCAAGGCCAGTGACTGTTGTTCGCTCAGGGTGATGTTCATGGGGTGGCCTCCAGGGCAAAGCCCAGGTCGATGCGGTAGGCGGTGAGCATGGGCAGGTCCAGGGGCGTGAGACCGGTGTCGTGTTCCAGTTCCTGGAGGATGTTGTCCAGGTGCGCCCGGTTGGGGCCGGTCAGCACGAACCAGAGGTTGTAGCGATGTTCCCGGGCATAGTTGTGATTGACTTCCGGGTATTGACTGACGCGTGCCGCCACTTGGTGCAGGCGGTCTTCGGGCACGGCCAGGGCGGCGAGGGTGCTGGCCCCGGCGCGGGTGTGTTCGAACACCGGGCCGACCCGCGATAAGGTCCCGGCCACGTGCAGGTGTTGAAGGCAATCGATGACCTGGGCTTCGCTGCAGCCCAAGGTCTCGGCCATGGCCCGATAGGGTTCGGCGCACAATGGCAGGCCATGCTGGAATCGATCGATCAGGCGCCGGGCCAGTGAGCTGGGTGTCATGGTCAGTACCCCGACTTGTGTGCGCGACTGCTGAAGAAAATGCCGCTCGGGCTCAGGGCCGGTAGGCTGCCCAGGCGTTCGAGCCGATACGGGTTCCAGACCTGGACCTCGCCACCGTCCCGGGCGGACAGCCACAACTGGTCACCCCGTGCGGTGAATTCCATGTGCAGCACCGCCGGGCCTGGCCGTAGGTCGGCGACGATGGCGTGGGTCTGGGTGTCGATGACCTGGACGCGGTCGTTGTCCGGATAAGCGAAGTTGACCCACAGTTGCCGGCCATCCGGTCGCGCCGTGACGAACACCGGTTGGCCGGCCACGGCGATGGCGTCGGTCTGCTGCCAGTCCTGGGCATTCATCACCAACACCTGGTGATGCCCGACGGCGGGTACGAAGGCTTGTTGGTCGGCGATGGCCCAGCCTTCCAGATGCGGCATCTTGTACACCGGCAACTTGTCCTGGCCGCGTCCGTAGTGCCCGAGCAGCCGTTTCACGCCGCGCTCCGGGTGCCAGAGGTCGAGCTGGGCCATGCCGTCCTCGCCGAACAGCCCGGCCATGTAATAACGCCCGTCGGGGGTGATCAGGGCGTCGTAGGGTTGCTGGCCGATGGCGGTGAAACGCTCGATGCGCGGGGTAAGGCCCTGGCTGAAGTCGGCGGTCCAGATCTCGCCGGTGTCGAACAGGCTGAACACGAAGCGTTGTCCCGGTGCATCCACCAAGCCGACCACGCGTGAACGTTTCTGGCCGCCGGGCAACGGCGTGGCCGGGATGTCGGCGACCTGTTCCAGGGTCCGGGCATCGAATACCTTGACGCCGCCGGGCTCGTAGTTGGAGACGGCGATCAGCTTGCCGTCCTGGCTGATCGCACCGCCGATGCTGTTGCCGCCCTGGATGATCCGGCGCTCGATTTGTGCGCCCAGCAGGTCGACTTTGCTCAGGCCACCGTCGCGACCGAACACATAGGCGTAGCGCTGGTCGCGGGAGAACACCACCGAGGCGTGGGACAGGTCGCCCAGGCCTTCGACACGGCCCAGGGCGGTGCGGGTGTCGCTTTCGATGATTTGCAGGCTGCCGCTGGCGCGTTCCACCACCACGCCCAAATCGCCGGTGCCGCGCAACGGTGTCTGGGCGCAACCGCAGAGCAGCAGGGCGATGGCCGAGGAGGACAGGAGAGAACGGATCATGGGGCGGGTTTTCCTTGAAGGAGCCGGTCCACCAGCCAGCGGATGTCGTCGGGTTCGAGCAGCGCGGCCCAACCGGGCATGGCGCTGCCGGGCCGGCCGAGGGTGACGGTGGCGATGAGGCTGTCGCGGGATTTTCCGGCCAGGGCTTCGTGGGTCAGGGGCGGGCCGAGGCCACCGGTCAGGTACAGGCCGTGGCAGGCGCCGCAATCCTGGTCCAGCAGGTGTTGCAGTTGGGCCTGGCGCTGGCTGTCGGGAGCGGCCAGCACGCAGGCGGAGAAAACGAAGAGGAGGGCGGTTATCGGGGTGGTGATGCGGTGTCGTTCCATGACGTCCTCCTGAAAAAATTGCACCGCTTTTGTGGCGAGGGAGCTTGCTCCCGCTGGGCTGCGCAGCAGCCCCTTGGGTTTGCCTGACACACCGAGTCGTCAGGGTGCTATTTGGGGCCGCTTCGCAGCCCAGCGGGAGCAAGCTCCCTCGCCACAGGTATCAGGCAGATCCTGCCCAGTTATTTAAGGGTCAAGACCCACGCCGCGAGGATCTTGGCTTCTTCCTCAGTCACCGGGTTGGCCGGCATCGGCATCGGTCCCCAGTTGCCTTGCGTGCCTTCCTTGATGTGTTTGGCCAGTACCGCCTCGGCCCCTGCGACACCGGCGTTTTTCGCCGCGACTTCCTTGAGCGCCGGGCCCACCACTTTGGTGTCGATGGCGTGACAGGCCGCGCAGGGCTTGCTCTTGAACAGTGTCGGGCCGTCTTGCGCCAACGCCGGCAGGCTGTAGGCGGCGGTCAAGGCCAGTGCGATCAGAATAGGCTTCATGATTTTTCCTCTTATTGATGGGGCTCAATAGATGTCGTGTTGGGTGTTGTAGACGTTGAATTTCCCGGTGGGGGTGATCAGGCGCTTGTCCTTGATCACGTTCTTGACCTTGAGGGTCTTGTCGTCGATCACCACCAGTGCCGACTCGTCTTCCTGGCCGCTCCAGACCGAAAACCAGACCTCGTCGCCGGCCTTGTTGTATTCCGGTTGCACCACGCGTAATGCGCCTTTCTTGATGCCGGCGTATTCGGCAATCGGCAGCACGGTGTAGCCGGCGTCGAGCTTGTCGATGTTGAACACCGCCACCGACTGGCTGAGCTTGGCGTCGGGGCTGAGGGTGGTGTCGACATACAGGTGGCGCGACGCGGGGTGGGTCTTGATGAACAGCGAACCGCCGCCTTGGCCCTGGAGCGAAGCGACCTGTTTCCAGGCGTATTGCGGATGCTTGACCGGGTCGGTACCGATCAACGAAACCCCGGCATCGCCCAAGTGGCTGGTGGCCCACACCGGTCCGTAGAGCGGATGGTTGAAGTTGGCGCCGCGGCCTGGGTGCGGGGTCTTGCCGACATCCACCAGGGCGGTGAGCTTGCGTTCCTTGGAGTCGATCACCGCGACCTTGTTGGAGTTGTTGGCGGCCGTCATGAAGTAGCGATGGCTGCTGTCCCAACCGCCGTCATGAAGGAACGGTGCGGCGTCGATGCTGGTGATGGTGAGGTTCTTGATGTCCTGGTAGTTGACCAGCATCACCTTGCCGGTTTCCTTGACGTTGACGATGAACTCCGGCCACTCGTGGGAGGCGATGATCGCCGCGACACGCGGTTCGGGATGGTATTGCTGGGTGTCGACGGTCATGCCCCGGGTCGAGACGATCTGCTTGGGCTCCAGGGTCTCGCCGTCCATGATGGTGAACTGCGGCGGCCAGTACGAACCGGCGACGGTGTACTTGTCCTCGTAGCCCTTGAATTTGGAGGTTTCCACCGAACGGGCTTCGATACCGACCTTGATTTCCGCGACCTTGGTCGGCTCTTTCGGCCACAGGTCGATCATGTCGATCTTGGCGTCCCGGCCGATCACCAGCAGGTAGCGCCCCGACGCCGAGATGCGCGAGATGTGCACCGCGTAGCCGGTGTCGATCAGCTTGACGATTTTCTTGCTGTCACCGTCGATCAAGGCAATCTTGCCGTCGTCGCGCAGGGTCACCGAGAACAGGTTCTGCAGGTTGAGGTTGTTCAGCTGCTTGGTCGGGCGGTCCTCGGGTTTGACCAGGACCTTCCAGGTCTTGAGGGTTTCGGCCATGCCCCATTCCGGCGGTGTCGGCGGGGTGTGCTGGATGAACTTGGCCATCACCGTGATCTGGTCTTTGGTCAGGGCGTTGGAGGTGCCCCAGTTAGGCATCCCGGCGGGCGAGCCATAGGTGATCAGCGCTTCCAGGTAAGCCTGGCCGCGGGACTGGGTGATGTCGGGTGTCAGCGGCTTGCCGGTGGCGCCTTTGCGCAGGACCCCGTGGCAGCCGGCGCAGCGCTGGAAATAGATTTCCTTGGCCGAGTCGAAGTCGGCCTGGCTCAGGTCCGGTGCGCCTTCGGTCTTGACCACCCGGGGTGACTCCGGCGTGGTGGGTTGGTCGGCGAAGGCGTAGGGAGCAACCAGCGCTGTACACAGCGCCGTCACCCTCAGGGCCCACGTTTTTTTGTGGCTGATCAGCATTCCATTTCTCCTCAGGCATGACCCGCGCTGCGCTGTAAATGACGTTCGGCGCGCAGGTTCTTGGTGCGATGCAAGGCTATGCCCAGGGCGGTGGTGAGCCGCTTGACGGCGATCAAGTTTGCCGGCCGCCGCCCTTGCCAGGTTGTCGCAGGGCACCGTAGCGTGGCCGGCAATCGTGTTGTCTGATCAGGCCCTCGCCATGAACGCTATCCACACTTTGCAGCACCCCGACGAACCCTTTTATCAACCCCAGGACAACGAACAGGCGATGTTCGAACAAGCCTGGCATCACGGCATGCCGGTGCTGATCAAAGGCCCCACCGGCTGTGGCAAGACCCGTTTCGTCCAGCACATGGCCCACCGCCTGAAATTGCCGCTGTACACCGTCGCTTGCCACGATGACTTGAGCGCGGCCGACCTGGTGGGCCGTCACCTGATCGGCGCCCAAGGCACCTGGTGGCAGGACGGGCCCTTGACCCGGGCCGTGCGCGAGGGCGGCATTTGTTATCTGGATGAGGTGGTCGAGGCGCGCCAGGACACGGCGGTGGTGCTGCATCCCTTGGCCGATGATCGGCGGCAGTTGTACCTGGAGCGCACCGGCGAAGTGCTGCAGGCGCCGCCGTCGTTCATGCTGGTGGTGTCGTACAACCCCGGTTACCAGAACCTGCTCAAGGGCATGAAACCCAGTACGCGCCAGCGTTTCGTGGCGATGCGCTTTGGTTATCCGGCAGTGGTCGATGAAGAACGCATCGTCGCCCGCGAGGCGGGTGTGGACCTGGCACTGGCCGCCCAAGTGGTGCGGCTCGGGCAGGCCCTGCGCCGGCTCGACCAGCATGATCTGGAAGAAGTGGCGTCGACGCGCTTGCTGATTTTCGCCGCGCGCATGATCGGCTCGGGCATGGACCCGCGCCAAGCCTGCCTGGCCTGCCTGGCCGAGCCGTTGAGTGACGACCCGCAGACCGTTGCCGCGTTGATGGATGTGGTCGATGTCCACTTCGGCTGAGGCCGTTGGCGTGTCCCGGCGGTTGCCCGGGGACCTGGCGATGTGGTTTTTCATCCTCGCCGAGTTGTCGGTGTTCGCGCTGTTGATCCTGGCGTTCACCGTCGCCCAGGCGTTGTACCCGCAGATGTTCAGCGAGGGCCGGCAGTTGCTGGACCGGTCCACGGGCCTGGCGATGACCCTCAGCCTGCTCACCGCCGGCCTGTTCGCCGCCCTGGCCCAGGAGCAAGTCAGGCAGGACCGGCCGCGTCGAGCCGCGCTGTTGTTGTGCGGGGCGTTGTTGCTCGCCTGCGGTTATGTGGCGATCAAACTCACGGAGTATGCCCATCTCTTGGCGAACGGGCTGGGGATGGAGCACGACACGTTCTTCACCTTGTACTGGATCCTCACCGCGTTTCATTTCCTCCATGTGCTGCTGGGCATGGTGATCCTTGCCTGGCTGGCCGAGGGGTGTCGGCGAGGTCGCTATGGGGCGCAGCGCAACAGTGGGCTGGAGTCCGGTGTGCTGTATTGGCACATGGTGGATCTGGTCTGGGTGTTGCTGTTCCCGGTGGTCTACATCCTTGATTGAGCGGAGGTGCTCATGTCGGCTTCCCGTGTCTTGATCGCCTGCTGGATGGCGCTGGCCGTGCTGAGCAGCGGCACCGTCGCCCTGGGCCAGGTCGCCACCAGCGGGTTGGTGTCCATCGCCATCCTGGCGGTCGCGGTGACCAAGGCCTGGCTGATCGCCGACGGTTTCATGGAGCTGCGCCATGCGCCGCGGTTGTGGCGGCGGTTGGTGTTGAGCTGGGCGGTGGTGCTGGCGATTGCGATCTCGTTCGCGCTCTGACGCCCGACATTCCCCCCCGTGGCGAGGGAGCTTGCTCCCGCTGGGCTGCGAAGCGGCCCCACCAGCAACAACTCAATCCATCTGACACACACCGCGCCAGCAGGTTTTAGGGTCGCTGCGCAACCCAGCGGGAGCAAGCTCCCTCGCCACAAAAGCTCACCTGCCTTTCTGGCAGTGTTGGAACACCCCAGCAAAACACAAAAGCTCACCCGTCTTTTCGAGCGGTGTTGGAACAACCCACCAAAACCATCGGAGATTCTTGATCGCCATCAAGCGGTTCCGGACCCCTGGCTTCCTAGAATGGTCACGCCAAGCAATGAGGAAGTGACCATGTCAGATACCTTCACCAAAGGCATGGCCAGGAATATTTACTTCGGGGGAAGCATCTTCTTCTTCCTGATATTCCTGGCCCTGACCTACCACACGGAACAGACCTTTCCCGAACGCAGCAACCAGGCGCAATTGACGGAATCGGTGATACGCGGCAAGGGCGTCTGGGAGCGCAACAACTGCATCGGCTGCCATACCTTGCTGGGCGAGGGCGCGTATTTCGCGCCGGAGCTGGGCAACGTGGTGAACCGGCGCGGTGGCGACGAGGCTTTCAAGCCGTTCCTGCAGGCCTGGATGAAAATGCAGCCGCTGAACGTTCCGGGTCGTCGGGCCATGCCGCAGTTCAACCTGAGCGAGCAGGAGGTCGACGACATCGCCGAGTTCCTCAAGTGGAGCTCGAAAATCAACACCAATGGCTGGCCGCCAAACAAGGAGGGCTGAGAGATGAGCATGGCTAATCCGCATCTGAAATTCGCCTCGCAGGCCGTCGCCAAACCCTACTTCGTGTTTGCCCTGATGTTGTTCCTCGGGCAGGTGCTGTTCGGTTTGATCATGGGCTTGCAATACGTGGTCGGCGACTTCCTGTTCCCGCTGATTCCTTTCAACGTGGCCCGCATGGTCCACACCAACCTGCTGATCGTCTGGCTGCTGTTCGGCTTCATGGGCGCGGCGTATTACCTGATACCGGAGGAGGCCGACCGCGAACTGCACAGCCCGAAACTGGCACTGTTGCTGTTCTGGGTATTCGCCGCCGCAGGCGTGGCGACGATCCTGGGCTACCTCTCGGTACCTTATGCGACGCTGGCGAAGTTCACCGGCAACGACTTGTTGCCGACCATGGGGCGGGAGTTCCTGGAGCAGCCGACGATCACCAAGATGGGCATCGTCGTGGTGTGCCTGGGGTTCCTCTACAACATCGGCATGACCTTGCTCAAAGGTCGCAAGACCACCGTCAGCATGGTGATGATGACCGGCCTGATCGGCCTGGCGGTGTTCTTCCTGTTCTCCTTCTACAACCCGGAAAACCTCGCCCGCGACAAGTTCTACTGGTGGTGGGTGGTGCATCTTTGGGTGGAAGGCGTCTGGGAATTGATCATGGGTTCGATGCTGGCCTTCGTCCTGATCAAGATCACCGGCGTGGACCGGGAAGTGGTGGAGAAATGGCTCTACGTGATCATCGCCATGGCACTGATCACCGGCATCATCGGCACCGGTCACCACTTCTTCTGGATCGGCGCGCCCGAGGTCTGGCTGTGGGTCGGTTCGATCTTCTCGGCGATGGAACCGCTGCCGTTCCTGGCGATGGTGGTCTTCGCCTTCAGCATGGTGAAAAACCGCCGTCGGCATCACCCGAACCGCGCCGCGACGTTGTGGGCCAAGGGCACCACGATCACCGCGTTCTTCGGCGCGGGGGTCTGGGGTTTCCTGCACACCCTGGCGCCGGTCAACTACTACACCCACGGTTCGCAACTGACCGCGGCCCACGGCCACCTGGCCTTCTACGGTGCCTACGCGATGATCGTGATGACGCTGATCAGCTACGCCATGCCACGCTTGCGCGGCTTGGGCGAAGCGGCGGACGAACGTTCCCAGCGCCTGGAAATCTGGGGCTTCTGGTTGATGACCCTGTCGATGGTGATGATCACCTTGTTCCTCACCGCGGCCGGTGTCGTCCAGGTCTGGTTGCAACGTTGGATGGAGGATGGCAGTGCCTTGCCGTTCATGGCGACGATGGATCATTTGAAGCCGCTGTTCTGGGCGCGACTGGTCAGCGGCGTCGGGTTCCTGGCCGGGCTGCTCTGCTACCTGTTCAGCTTCCGTCAACGTGGCCGCGCGGCCCTGCGTGCACCGGCGGCGGTGGTGCCTTCTTGAAAGACCACCGCTGAACTCGTGGCAAGAGAGCTTTTGTGGCGAGGGAGCTTGCTCCCGCTGGGCTGCGCAGCAGACCCTTTTTGATGGGCGCTTCGCACTGGAGCGCCAGCCCGGCCAAGCGGGAGCAAGCTCCCTCGCCACAAGAGCAGTGCGAATCAGTCGGGTCGATAGGAGAGTAAAACATGGCATTCACCCTCGAGCTGGAAGAATGGGTCGGCAGTGTCTGGCACCGTTTCATCACCCGCCGGGCCAGTGCCGATTTTCCTGAAGCACGGGTCGAGCTAATCCCGCGGCAACGCTCGCTGCAGGTGCTGTTTCGGGCCACCGGCGGTGCGCCGCACCTGGGGCTGGAAGCGGTCAGTGACCGCGACCTGCTGCTGCGGCGCAACCTGATGCAGCAGATCGCCGGCACCTGCAAGCAAGTGCCCCTGGCCTGGTGCGACGGCGACAATCTGCGCTTGCCGGCGAGCCTGGCGGCGTTCCCTGACGTCGAGCTCAACCAAGAGTTGTATCGCTGGCTGGCCTTGCTGGCCGCGCAGTCGGGACCGATGAAGCATTGGGGCCGGGACAATCAGCGCTGGACCCTGGCGGTGTTGAAGCGCTACCCGGCGCTGCGCCCGCGCTACCGGCGACTGGTGGACGCGCACCTGTCCCTGCGCCCCGATCCGGCCACGCTCAACCCGGCCGAAGCCGCTTTGGAACGGGCGTTGTGCCAAGCCTTGCGCGAACCGGGCAGTGTCGAACATTTTCCCCGCAGCGAGCGGGCCGCCTGGCCGTTGCCACTGTGGCTCTACCCACCCCAACACCTGGCCAATCCCCAGGCCGCCAACCTCGAGGAGTCCGAGCAATACCTGGCGACACCGCCCGGCGAACAACAGGGCGGTCGCAAGCGCGCCGAACGAATAGATGACAGCAGCCGTGACGGTGGGCTGCTGATCGTGCGCCTGGAAAACCTGTTCAGTTGGACCGAACACGTGGACCTGGATCGTTGGGCGGATGACCGCGAAGACCCGGACGCCGCTCGTGTCGCCGAAGACCTCGACCAATTGACCCTGTCCCGCACCCGCGTGCGCAAGGGCGGGGGCTTGAAACTGCACCTGGACCTGCCGCCGGCCGATGTGGACGACATCCCGTTGGGTGCGGGCATCCTGTTGCCGGAATGGGATTACCGCAAGCAACGCCTGCAGGACGACTTCGTCAGCCTGCAAACCTTCATTCCTCGCGATGGCCAGCCCCAGCCGTTGCCCACACGCCTGCGAAACTCGGCCCAGCGCCTGCGTCGCCAGTTCGAACACTTGCGTAACGACCGCCAATGGCTGCGCCAGCAAACCCAAGGCTCGGAACTGGACCTGCAAGCCTGGCTGGATTTTCACGTCGAGCGCCAGCATGGCCAATGCAGCGAACGCGGACTGTTCATGGACCAGCGCCAGACCCGCCGCGACCTGGCCTGCCTGCTGCTGGCCGACCTGTCGATGTCCACCGATGCCCACCTCAACGACGAGCACCGGGTGATCGACGTGATCCGCGACAGCCTGTTGCTGTTCGGTGAAACCCTGTCGGTGCTGGGTGATGACTTCGCGTTGTACGGGTTCTCGTCCCTGCGTCGCCAGCAGGTGCGCCTGCATGAACTCAAGGCCTTCAACCAGCGTTACGACGATCACACCCGCGGACGGATCCAGGGCCTCAAGCCCGGTTACTACACGCGCATGGGCGCAGCGATCCGCCAGGCCACGCAACGGTTGGCGGGCTGCAAGCGCCGGCGCAAATTGTTGTTGCTGCTCAGTGACGGCAAGCCCAACGACCTGGACCTTTACGAAGGACGCTACGGTGTGGAAGACACCCGCCAGGCAGTGCTGGAAGCCCGGTGCCAAGGCTTGACGCCGTTCTGCATCACCATCGACCGCGAAGCGGGGGATTACCTGCCGTACATGTTCGGGGCCAACGGCTACACCTTGATTCGCCAGCCCGAGCAACTGCCGCTGCGGCTACCGCAGTTGTACCGGCAATTGACTCAGGACTGAGGGTTCAGGCGATGCTGCGAGGTAGCCAGAAGAACATGACGATGCAGAAGATCGTCAAGGCGACGCAAAACCAGGTGAAGCGCCGCAGCCGGCGCTCGCCGGCCATCGCTGCTTCGGCGGGCAGGGGCATGCCGCACTGGCGACATTCGCTTGCATCGGCGGGATGGGCCTGTTGGCAATACAGGCAAGTGGGCTGCGCGCTCATTCGAATTGCTCCAGGCGCAGGCGATCGAGAATGGCGATCTGGCGACCGTCCTGGGTGATGATTTTTTCATCGATCAGGCGCCGGATGATCCGTGAAAAGGTTTCCGGCTGGATGGACAAGTGCCCGGCGATCAACTGCTTGGCCATCGGCAGTTCGAACTGACTGTCGACGGTTTGCAGGCGCACCAGTTGCGTCAACAGATAGCGCACCACGCGGTGCGTGGCGTTTTTCAGCGACAGGGTTTCAATCTCGTTGACCCGTTGGTGCAAACGCACGCAGAGCTTGCCGAGCAGGGCGAAGGTCAGCCGGCTGTTGCTTTGCAGCAGACGCATGTAGGTGGCGTTGGACAGCCGATACAACTGGGTCGGGCCGACGGCTTCGGCGGACGCGACGTAGTTGGGCGTGTCCATCAACATCATGGCTTCGGCGAAGGTCTGGCGCTCGCCAATCACTTCGAAGACTTTTTCCTGGCCGTCCGGGGTCAGCCGGTAGATTTTCACCGCGCCGGAAATCACGAAGTAAAACGCCTGCGCCGGCTCTCCCTGGCGGAACAGCGGGTCGCCCCTGTCGATGCTCAGCAGTTGGCTGTTGCTCATCAATTCGTCGAGCTGTTCTTCGTTCAAGGGCTCGAACAGATGATGGCTGCGCAGAATCTGGTGATGGACGCGGTGGAGCACCATGGCGTGGATCCTTGGAATGGCTAAAGAGAAGGGCGGGGTCAGACCAGGCTCAGGGACAGGCCGCTGGCAAGCGCCACGACGCAGGTGAGCACGACGAACCAGGTGAGCGGCAGGACGACGGATTTCATGGAGGACCCCGGCAAAGAAAGGTGATGCCGTGCCTGAGCAAGAGCCGGGCCAGGCTTGGGGGCGTTGATTCCTGGGGCGTTGAGGCTGGACAGGGTAGAAATGACCCTGGGGTAGTGGGGTAAAAATAACCACGAAAGGGTCTTAAATACCCCGTTCAGCTACAGTCCCTGTGGGAGCACAATGCGGTACACAAGAAAAATGATGGACCTGTGGCGAGGGAGCTTGCTCCCGCTCGGCTGCGAAGCAGTCGTAAATCGGCCGGTGCGGAGTGTCTGATGCCCTGCATTTGGCGGCTTTAAGGGCCGCTTCGCGGCCCAGCGGGAGCAAGCTCCCTCGCCACGGGTTTATTGAACAGCATTACTGAACTCCAACACTGACCCACTTCGGCAAGCCCCTTGCAAGTGCCTGTTCGAGACGGGAGGTCGCCGATGCGCTGGCTTGATCTGAGACAAGGCCGGCCGGCGTCGATAGCCGATCATTCGAACCCTGGTTTGTCGTCCCTCGCTGGCTGTCTGGCGAGGCAAAGGAGTGGTGTATGCAAGTGCTTGACCGTCGCAAGGCCATGGCCATCGCGCCGTTGTGGCGCCTGGCGTTTCGGCCGTTTTTTCTGGCCGGTTGTGTGTTGGCGTTGTTGGCCGTTCCTTTCTGGCTCGTGGCGTTTACCGGGCGGTTGTCGGCCTGGCAGCCGGCCGGCGGCTGGTTGGCCTGGCACCGGCATGAACTGTTATTCGGTTTCGGCTTGGCGATCATCGCCGGGTTCCTGCTGACCGCGGTGCAAACCTGGACCGGCACCCCGGGGCTCAGCGGCAAGCGCCTGGCAACGCTGGCGTTGTTGTGGCTGGGCGCGCGGCTGGCCTGGCTGGTCGATGCGCCTTGGCCGTTGTTGGCGCTGCTGGAGTTGGGTTTTGCCCTGGCGGTCGCGGTGTTGATGGGCGTGATGTTGTGGCGCGTGCGGCAGAAGCGCAATTACCCGATTGTGCTGGTGTTGCTGCTGTTGGCCGCCGCCGACGGGTTATCCGTGTACGGCCTGGTGCAGCACAACGAGGGCTTGCAGCGCCAAAGCGTGCTCACCGGCCTGTGGCTGGTGGCGGCCATGATGGGCTTGATTGGCGGCCGCGTGATTCCATTCTTTACCCAGCGCGGCCTCGGTCGGGTCGAGGGCGTGGCCCCTTGGCCATGGCTCGATCGCCTGTTACTGGCGGGTGCGGCGCTGGTGGCGTTGTTGTATGCCTTCGGCCCGGCGCTGACGGCCAGCGTCTGGGTTGGCCTGTTGTTCGCCGCGTTGGCGGTGGGGCACGGGATTCGACTGGTGCGTTGGCATGATCGGGATTTGTGGCGGGTACCACTGCTGTGGTCGTTGCACCTGGCCTACGCTTGGCTGGCGGTGGCCTGCCTGGGCATGGCGCTGTGGCATTTCGGTGTGCCGGTGAGCCCGAGCCTGGCAGTGCACAGCCTGACCATCGGCGCCATGGCCGGTTTGATCCTGGCGATGATTGCCCGTGTCAGCCTGGGCCATACCGGGCGCCCACTGGAGCCACCGGCGGGCATGACCTTGGCATTCATCCTGCTGAACCTGGCGTGCCTGAGCCGGGTGCTGTTGGTGTTGCTGTTGCCGTTGGCCGGGCTGTGGCTGGCGGCGCTGTGCTGGACGTTGGCGTTCGGTCTCTACGCCTGGCGCTATGGGCCGATGCTGTTGAAGGCTCGGGTGGATGGGCATCCGGGATGAGCCGATTGGGACGAGGGGGTCGATGATGTACGGGGTCTTGCTGGTCACGCACCTGTTGGCGGCCATCGCTTTCATTGGCACGCTGTTTTTCGAGGTGTTCATCTGGCATGCCGCGCGCGGGCCTTTGACGCAGATCGTCAGGGACGGCGCTGACCAGGCGATCGCCCAGCGCTCGCGGCATGTGCTGCATGGCGTGGTGCTGGTGTTGTACGGCGCCGGCATGGCCCTGGCCTGGCAGCATCGCGGCGCATTGATCCAGCCGCTGGGCAACAGCTTCGGTCTGTTGCTGAGCCTGAAGATCCTGCTGGCGCTGAGCATCATCGGGCATTACCTGTGGCTGGCGTACTGGCTCAAGAGCGGACGCCTGACACCCAGCCGCGCCTGCTGGCTGCGGCGCAGTATCCTGGGGCATATGGTGCTGATCGTGGTGTTGGCGAAGGCGATGTTCTATTGGCAGTTTTGAGCGGAGAGTGAAAGCCCGCAGTTGATTCAAGGGGTTTGTGAAATAGGCTGAACACCACCAATTCCCTATGGGAGCGAGCTTGCTCGCGATGGCGGTGGGTCAGGCGATTCAATACTGACTGATCCGACGCCATCGCGAGCAAGCTCGCTCCCACAGGGGGTAGTGTGTGGTTTTAGCGTTAGCGAACGGGCTTCATCGCATTGACGAACAACACATTGTTTTCCAGGTGGATGTGCTGCATCAGGTCATCACGAAACTCCACCAGCCCGCGGTACAGGGCGCGCCAGGTGTTGCAGGCGTCGGCGGGCGGGGTGATCTGGTCGGTCAGGGCCAGCATGGTTTCCAGGGCCTCACCGTGCTGGTCGTGTTCGTAGCGCAGTACCTGGATCGGCGCCGAGGCGCGTTCGCCCAGGCCTTGTTGCAGCATCGGGAACAGCACCTGTTCCTCCTTGAGCATGTGGCCTTCGAGTTCCTGATACATGTCCTGCAAGTGATCGGCCAGGCCGTTGGGGCAACTGGCCCGGGCGCCATGGACCGTCTCGACGCGCCGGGCCAGGCGGATCAGTTCCGGCAGTTGTTCGCGATGACGCGCGTGGTAGCGTTCCAGGATATGGGCGATCAACAATGCCTGGGGCTCGCTGCGCCAGTCATGGCCCAGCTCCCCGGCCGCTTGCAGGGTGCTGAGGGCGTCGGCGATCAGCAACGGGTTCAAGCCTTTGCCCAGCGCCGCTTCGCGCAAGGATTTTTGCCCACCGCAACAGAAGTCGAGGTTGTAATGATGGAAGGTACGGGTCGCACCGGGAATGTCGCAGGCCAGTTGGCCGAGGCTTTGTTCCAGCAGATCGAGGTTCATCATGTTTCCTTGGGTTGAATCCCGGGAGGGACAGATGAGCGCTTCTTTGCAGCCGGCATGCCAGATTCAACTGATTGAAAACAAAGCACTAAATTATTGACAGGGTGATTGTCACCCTGACTGTGAAGGGTCAAACGAACCCTGGAGGGTCATCACTACCATGCTGCGTGAAAGCCTGGCCGCCGACCTGATCGTCGAGCTGCCCAATGCGGTGCGATTGCAGCGCCTGGTGCAGACCCTGCGGGAGTACTTCAACAGTGGTGCCGTGGGGCTGCTGCGCCTGGACGACGACAGCCTCAGGCCCGTGGCTACCGTGGGCCTGGTCCACGAAGCGCTGGGCCGGCGTTTCGTGATCGCCCAGCATCCGCGCCTGGCGGCGATCATGGCCTCCCGCGAACCCACCTGGTTCGAGCCGGACAGCCGTTTGCCCGATCCGTATGACGGCTTGCTCGACCACCACGTCGGCGAGCCGCTGCCGGTGCATGACTGCATGGGCGTGAGCCTGTACGTGGAAGGCCGGCTCTGGGGCGCTATCACCCTGGATGCGCTGCACGCCGGCACCTTCGACAGCCGCGCCCGGGAGGAACTCAAGCGTTGTACGTTGCAGATCGAGGCGGCGGTGCGCGTCACCCGTCTCGAACAGGAAAACCGTAGCCTGCGGGCATCGCGCAGCGACCCGGCCGACCTGCGCCTGCCAGCCGAGGAGGGCGAGATCCTTGGGCGCAGCGAAGGCTTGCAGCAATTGCTCAACGAGCTGGATGTGCTGGCCGATTCCGAACTGCCGGTGCTGTTGCTGGGCGAGACTGGCGTGGGCAAGGAGTTGTTCGCCCGGCGGCTGCATCGCCTGTCCCGGCGCGGTCATAAGCCATTGGTGCAGGTCAACTGCGCGGCGCTGCCCGAGTCCCTGGCCGAAAGCGAGTTGTTCGGCCACGTCAAAGGCGCGTTTTCCGGGGCGACCACCGACCGCGCCGGACGCTTCGATGCGGCCAATGGCGGCACGCTGTTTCTCGATGAGGTCGGTGAGTTGCCGTTGAGCGTGCAGGCCAAGTTGCTGCGCACCTTGCAGAACGGCGAGATCCAGCGCCTGGGTGCGGACAAGCCGCTGCACGTCGATGTGCGGATCATCGCCGCCACCAACCGGCATTTGCCCGACAGCATTCGCGATGGGCTGTTTCGCGCCGACCTGTACCACCGGCTTTCGGTCTACCCGGTGCCGATCCCGCCGCTGCGCGAGCGCGGCCACGATGTGTTGATGCTGGCCGGGCACTTCCTCGAACTGAACCGCACGCGCCTGGGCTTGCGCGGCTTGCGCCTGTCACCGGCGGCCGAACAGGCGTTGCTGGCGTACAGCTGGCCTGGCAATGTGCGCGAGCTGGAGCATGTCATCAGCCGCGCGGCGTTGAAGCAACTGAGTCGTGGCGCCAGTCGCAGCCTGATCATGACCTTGGAACCGCAGGTGCTGGACCTGGATGTCAACGCCAGTAGCGCCTCTGCACAGGCGCTGCCGGAACAGGCCCTGCAAGCATTGGAGGCGCCCGTGCAGCCCTTGAGTGAGGCGGTTGACGGTTGCCAGCGCCAGGCGATCCTCAAGGCTCTGGAACGCTGCGGGCAGAACTGGGCGGGGGCGGCTCGGTTGTTGGAGGTTGACCCGAGTAACCTGCATAAACTGGCGCGGCGGTTGGGGCTTAAGTAGTCATTTACCTGTCAGAACGGGTTACCTTCATCGCGAGCAAGCTCGCTCCCACAGGGATCTTGTGAACACAGCAGATCACCTGTGGGAGCGAGCTTGCTCGCGATAGCGCCCTTCAACTCACCACAAGAACCGCCATTGACAACGATCAAGGCCAACCACCGCAGTCGACTCCACACTGGCCCCAAACCCACAGTGGAGATCCCCTCATGCCTCTTTCCCTGGCCAACATGCGCCGCCAGTACACCCGTGATGGCCTGGACGAAGCCCAGGCATCAGACGATCCCCTGGCCCTGTTCGCGCTCTGGATGCAACAGGCCCGCGATACCGAACGTCCGCCCGTGGAAGCCAACGCCATGGCCCTGGCGACGGTGGACGCCCAGGGCCGGCCTCACTGCCGGGTGTTGTTGCTCAAGGGTTTCGACGCCCAGGGCTTTTCGTTTTTCGGCAACTACGACAGCCTCAAGGGCCAGGACCTGGCGGCCAATCCCTGGGCCGCCATGACGTTTTTCTGGCCGGGGCTGGAACGGCAAGTACGCATCGAAGGACCGGTCCACAAGCTTGATCCGGCGCTGTCGGACGCCTATTTCGAATCCCGTTCCGTAGGCAGTCGCCTGGGCGCCTGGGCGTCGCCACAAAGCCGTCCATTGCCGGATCGGGCCGCGCTGGAAACCTTGCTGGCCCAGACCGAACAACGCTTCGCCGAGCAACCTGTGCGGCGACCTGGGCATTGGGGCGGCTATTGCCTGCAACCGCAGCGGCTGGAGTTCTGGCAGGGCCGCGCCGACCGTTTGCACGATCGCCTCGACTACCGCCGGCAGGATGGCGCCTGGCAGCGCAGCCGCCTGGCACCCTGACGCCAAGGGAGGTACCTCCAAGGAGGAATAGGCCCGGCAACGATTGCGGTTCAGGCTGGGCCATCTTTTCTGACAGGACGGCTGATCATGGCCCATCTGACGCAACGCCACTTTCAACCGCTGAACATCGCGGTCCTCACCATCAGCGACACCCGCACCTTTGACACCGACACCTCGGGCCAGACCCTGGCGGATCTGCTGCAAACCGCTGGGCACGCGCTCGTTGACCGGGGGCTGGTGAAGGACGATATCTACCAGATCCGCGCCCAGGTCTCCCAATGGATCGCCGACCCCAAGGTCCAGGTGGTGTTGATGACCGGCGGCACCGGTTTCACCCCGCGGGACAACACGCCCCAGGCGGTGGCACCGTTGCTGGACAAACAGGTGGACGGTTTTGGCGAGTTGTTCCGCCAGGTGTCGCTGGCGGAGATCGGCATGTCCACCCTGCAATCGCGCGCCTTGGCGGGCATGAGCAATGGGGTGCTGGTGTGCTGCTTGCCGGGTTCGCCGGGGGCGTGCCGGACCGGTTGGGAGCAGATCCTCGCCGGGCAATTGGACAGCCGCACCGGCCCGTGCAATTTCACCCCGCACCTCAAGCCCCAGGGCGGCATCGCCCCGACGGCGTGCGAGACGCGCTCGTGAGCGGCCGGGTGTGCGACAGCGGCGTGCTGATGCCGGTGGATGAAGCGATCCGGCATCTGCTCGACCAGGCGCCGCCGCCACCGCCCGTGCAACGGGTCGGCCTGGACCAGGCCCTGGCGCGTGTGCTGGCCGCTGACATTATCTGCCCGATGAACCTGCCGGCCTGGGATAACAGCGCGATGGACGGTTATGCCCTGCGGGCTGCCGACCTGCCGGTGGAGGGCGGCTACCTGCTGTTGGCCGGGCGCATCGCCGCCGGTGACCAGCCGGGCGAAGCGTTGCAGGCCGGGCAGGCCGTGCGGATTTTTACTGGTGCGCCGCTGCCACCGGGTGCCGACACGGTGGTGCCGCAGGAAAGCTGTCGCGTCGATGGCGAGCGGGTCTGGTTGCCGTCGGTCAATGGCGGCGACCATGTTCGCAAGGAAGGCGAGGAACTGCGTCGAGGCGACCGGCTGCTTGAAGCCGGCACGCGCTTGCGCGCCCAGGAGTTGGGGTTGCTCGCCGGTGCCGGCGTCGGCCAGGTGGACGTTTATCGCCCCCTGCAAGTGGGCTTGCTCAGCAGCGGCGATGAGCTGCGCGAACCGGGCGAGCCACTGGCGCCAGGACAGATCTACAACAGCAATCGCCACAGCCTCGCCGCCCTGTTGCGCGGTTGGGGGATCGAGGTGCACGACTTCGGGGTCATGCCTGACCAGCTCTTGGCCAGTCGACAGGCATTGCGCCTGGGCGCTGCCGAATGCGATGTGCTGATCACCTCGGGCGGTGTCTCGGTGGGTGAAGAGGATCACCTCAAGCACGCTATCGAAACCTTGGGCAGCATTGACCTCTGGCGCCTGGCGATCCAGCCGGGCAAGCCCCTGGCCTTTGGCGATGTGGAAGGCAAGCCTTGGATCGGGCTGCCGGGCAACCCGACGGCGGCGTTGATTACCGCGCTGATCGTCGTGCGGCCGTTCCTGTTCCGGGCCCAGGGCATGAGCGACGTGTTACCTGTGCCGTTGCAGGTGCCGGCCGGGTTCGACTGGCTCAAGCGCAACCGGCGCCGGCAATACCTGCGAGCCCGATTGGTTGCAGGCATCGACGGCCAGTTGTGTGTCGAACTGCATCCCCAGCAAAGTTCAGCGATGCTGACCGCGGCCTGTTGGGCCGATGGCCTGGCAGTGGTCGAGCGTGAGGCGCTGGTGCACAAGCACGACCGGGTGCTGTATCTGCCGTTCGCGAGCCTGATGCATTGACGGCAATTGATTGCCGTCAAGGTCGCCGCCGGCTGGCTGGCTAGACTGGCGGCGCCCTTAGTTTTCTCACGAGGTTGCCCCCATGCAACTGGTTTGCCCGGCAGGGAATCTGCCTGCCCTCAAAGCGGCGGTGCGCCAAGGCGCCGATGCCGTCTATGTCGGCTTTCGCGATGACACCAATGCCCGGCATTTCGCCGGGCTGAACATGGACGACAAGCAGTTCGACGCGGCCGTCGCGCATATCCGCCAGCACCAACGCAAGCTCTACGTGGCGGTCAATACCTACCCGCAACCCAAGGGCTGGGAGCGCTGGCAACGGGCCGTGGACCGTGCCGCCGATTTCGGCGTGGATGCCCTGATCGCCGCCGATCCCGGCGTGCTCAGCTACGCCAGCCAGCGCCATCCTCGGTTGGCGCTGCACCTTTCCGTACAAGGCTCGGCCACACACGCAGCCGCCCTGGCTTTTTACGCCCAGCGCTACGACATCCGCCGTGCGGTACTGCCGCGGGTGCTGTCCCTGGCCCAGGTGCGGCAGGTGGCGGCGGGCAGCCCAGTGCCGATCGAAGTCTTCGGTTTCGGCAGCCTGTGCATCATGGCCGAGGGCCGTTGTCATTTGTCTTCCTACATCACCGGCGAATCGCCGAACCTGTGCGGCGTCTGTTCGCCCGCCAAGGCCGTACGCTGGAGCGAAGACGCCCAAGGCTTGAGCGCACGCTTGAGCGAAGTGCTGATCGACCGCTACACCCCTGAAGAACCGGCCGGTTATCCGACCCTGTGCAAAGGCCGCTTCCTGGTCGGCGGCAAGCGTTTCCACGCCCTGGAAGAACCCACCAGCCTCGACACCCTCGACCTGCTGCCGGAACTGACGGCCATCGGCGTTGAAGCGGTGAAAATCGAAGGCCGCCAACGCAGCCCGGCCTACGTCGAGCAAGTGACCCGGGTCTGGCGCGCCGCACTGGATGCCCACCAGGCCGCGCCGCAACGGTTTCGCGTGCGGGAAGAATGGCGCCAGGTGTTGGCCGGTTTGTCCGAAGGCAGCCAGACCACCCTGGGTGCCTACCATCGATCATGGCAATGAAGGAGGCCAGATGAAACTCAGCCTGGGACCGGTCCTGTTTTACTGGGACAAAGCGCAACTGGGGAATTTCTACGCCGAGATGTCGGCCTTGCCGCTGGACGTGATTTACCTGGGGGAAACCGTGTGTTCGAAACGCCGGGCGTTCTCCCTGGATCAGTGGCTGGGGTTGGCGCGCGAGCTGCAAGCGTGCGGCCAGGCACAGATTGTGTTGTCGAGCCTGACGCTGATCGAAGCGGCCTCGGAGCTTTCTTCGCTGCGCCGCCTGTGTGACAACGGCCAATTGTTGGTGGAAGCCAACGACATGGGCGCGGTGCAGTTCATGGCCGAACGCAAGCTGCCTTTCGTTGGCGGCCCGGCGCTGAACTTGTACAACGGCCACGCCCTGGGGCAATTGCTCGACAGCGGCATGATCCGCTGGGTGCCGCCCGTGGAGTGCTCGGCGGCGCTGATCGGCGACGTGCTGGAGCAAGTGCGGGACATGGACCGCGAAGTGCCCGAAGTGGAGATTTTTTCCTATGGGCATCTGCCCTTGGCGTACTCGGCGCGCTGCTTTACCGCCCGGGCCGAGAACCGGCCCAAGGACGACTGCCAGTTCTGCTGCATCAACTACCCCGACGGCCTGGCGTTGAGCAGCCAGGAAGGCCAACAGTTGTTCACCCTCAACGGTATCCAGACGATGTCCGGCGAGGTCACGAACCTGCTGGCCGATTACACCGCGCTGCAGGCCTGTGGTGCCGACGTCCTGCGCCTGAGCCCGCGCGCCCAAGGCATGGCCGAGGTGGTCACGGCTTTCGACAAGGTTCGCCAGGGCGAAGCACCGCCGTTGTTCGTGGAAGGATGCAATGGTTATTGGCACGGCCATGCCGGCATGTTGAAGGTAGAGGAGGCGGGCCTGTGTTGAGTCCGAAGAAGTGGGTGCTCAAAGGTGCTGATCGCTTGCTGCCGCTGGTGGGCAAGGTGCCGTTCGTGGTGCAGCGACTGGCGTTGCAGCAGGCGCTCAATCGCTGCCTGGCCGAGCCGTTGCGCGACGGTGGTTTCGATGTACTGCGTGGGCGCTGGTTGTGCCTGCGGGTGCCTGACCTGAAGTTGTGTTGGTACCTGACCCTGGCCCGGGATGGATTGCGCATCGCCGAACGGGCCGAGGCCCAGGTCACCATCAGCGGCAACTGGCGTGAGTTCCTGTTGCTGGCCAGCCGTCAGGAGGATCCGGATACGTTGTTCTTTCGTCGTCGGTTGGTGATCGAGGGGGACACCGAGTTGGGGCTGGCGTTGAAGAACTTGATCGACAGTCTTGATCCGGAGGTGTTGCCGCCGTGGCTTTGGCGCAATCTGGAGCGGGCGGGGAAGGGGTTGGCGGCGGTCTGATGAAAGCTTCGAACGCGCTTCCCTTGGTGTATTCGTGTTCCGGTTGTTCCAATGTGGCGCAACTGGCCAATACCGTTGCGCTGCGGCTGGATCGTGCGGGGCTGGCTGAGATGTCCTGCATTGTCGGGGTGGGCGGGGGTGTGGCGCCGCTGGTTGACAAGGCGCGCTCAGGGCGGCGGATCATTGCGTTGGATGGTTGTTCGTTGCAGTGCGTCCGGGCGTGTTTGCGGCAGCATGAATTGCTGGCGGATGTGCATGTGATTCTGAGTCAGCTGGGGTTGCGGAAGCGGTTTGGGGTGGACTGCGGTGAGCCCGAGATGGAATTGGTATTTTCTCGGGTGATTGCCTTGATTGATGTGGGTTAGAGATGGATCCCCTGTGGGAGCGAGCTTGCTCGCGAAGAGGCCGGCGCATCCAACCTCTTCACTGACTGAACCACCGCTATCGCGAGCAAGCTCGCTCCCACATTCGGTCTTCAGTGGCCCCAGAATTTATATCCAACACAGAACCCCTGTGGGAGCGAGCTTGCTCGCGAAGGGGCCGGCACATCCAACATCTTCATTGACTGAACCACCGCTATCGCGAGCAAGCTCGCTCCCACATTCGGTCTTCAGTGAGCACAAAATTTATATCCAACACAGAACCCCTGTGGGAGCGAGCTTGCTCGCGAAGAGGCCGGCGCATCCAACCTCTTCACTGACTGAACCACCGCTATCGCGAGCAAGCTTTGCTCCCACAGATGTTGATGGGTGTACGACCGGAAGAAACGGATATACACACCGAGCTTACTGCTGATAAGCCTCCAAATCACCTTCGGACAAGATACGAATCTGCCGCCGCTCCATGGCAATCAACCCCCCATCCACCAACCGATGAAGAATCCGCGAAAACGTCTCCGGCTGGATCCCCAGCTTCGAAGCCACCAGCCGCTTGGACACTTGCAACACCACCTGGCCATCCCTTGGATCCCGCTCCTGCAACAGGAAATTGATCACCCGCCGACTGGCACTGGCCAAGGTCAAGTTATCGATATCCTTGAGCCGCTGGTGTAAATGAATACTCATGCTCGCCAGGATCGCCAGGCAGACCTTGGGCTGGTCCTCCAGGGCCTTGCGATAATGCGTGCCCTCGATACTCACCAGCACGCTGTCCTTGATCGCCGACGCGCTGACCGGGTAGCAACGGGCCTGGCTGAACAGCAGGGCCTCGGCGAAGGTCTGCCCGGGCTGGATGATTTCCACCAGGTTTTCCTGGCCCTCGCCGGTGACCCGGAACAGCTTGATCTGGCCACTGACCAGCAAGAAAAATCGTTTGGCCGGATCGCCCTGGTGCATGAGTGTGCTGTTGCAGGCCAGGCGCTTGAGCACGGCCAGGTTGCAGACGTCCTCGAATACCCGCTCCGGCAATTGGCTGAACAGGTGATGACGACGCAACAGTAAAACGATGGAAGGGTGGGTCAGCATGGCGTACCTCCGCGTGCCGTCATGGTAGAGCCCAACTCGCAGTCGGCCTATGCCTCGGCAGGCCTACCTCGGAAGAGGGATGGGATCTGATTGCTGGCGCAAATCCCGTGGCGAGGGAGCTTGCTCCCGCTGGGCTGCGTAGCAGCCCCAAAAAGGCTGAATGCGATCGACCTGATCCACCTCAGCGGCTGAACCAGGGGCTGCTGCGCAGCCCAGCGGGAGCAAGTTCCCTCGCCACGGGTTGTGTGTTAATTCATGGGTTCCAGGGGGCTCAGCCGGCCCCGCGCAAATGCTCCATCGCCCACACCGCCGCTTCCACCCGCGAACGCAAGCCGAGCTTGTGCAGCAGGTTCTTCACATGGACCTTGACCGTGCCTTCGGTGATGCCCAGCTTGTGGCCGATGACCTTGTTGCTGTAGCCGCCGGCGATGGTCTTGAGGACCTGGCGTTCGCGTTCGGTCAGTTCCACGTCGGCCTGGCGCGGTGGCGAGCGCAGGGCCTGGGCCATGACGCGGGTCAGGCCGGGACTGATCACCAGGGCGCCGTTGAGGGCGTCGCGGATGTACTGGATCAGCAACTCCGGTTCCATGTCCTTGAGCAAGTAGCCGTTGGCGTCCAGGCGCAGGGCATCGCGGATGTCGTCCTCGGCATCGGACACGGTGAACAGCAGCACCTTGCCGGTGTAGTGCATGGCGCGCAGGCGGCGCAGGGTCTCGATGCCGTTCATCTGCGGCATGTTGTTGTCCAGCAGCACCAGGTCGGGCTGGAGCGGTTCGATCAGGCTCAGGGCTTCTTCGCCGTGGCTGGCTTCGCCGACGATCTGCAAATCGTCTTCGAGCTCAAGCATCTGGCGGATCCCGCGACGCATCATCGGGTGATCGTCGACCAGGAGCAGGGTGTGGCGCAGGGGGGCGTTCATGTTGCGAGGCCTTCGGTGGGGTGGCCCAGGAATTCCGGTTGGAAATGCACCTGGATACGGGTGCCCTGGGGTGTACGTGAATGAATCTGCAGTTGGCCGTGCAGGCTGCGGGCCCGTTCGTTCATGATGTTCAGGCCATGGTGCTCGCGCTGGTCGACCTCGCCACTGAAACCACGGCCATCGTCTTCGACCGACAACCGCACGGTCTCGCCTTCCTGGCGCAGTTCGAGCCAGGCGTTTTCGGCATGGGCATGGCGCAGGCAGTTGGACAGGGCCTCGCGGGTGATCTGCAGGATGTGGATCTGTTCGCTGGCCGACAGCTCGAAGGCCAGGGTGTCGATGAACAGGTGCACCTGGAAATCCCCGCGGTTGGAGAATTCCTCGGCGGTGTCCTTGAGTTCCTGGACCAGGCCGTCATCACGGATCTGCAGGCGGAAGGTGGTGAGCAGCTCACGCAATTGCCGATAAGCGTTGTTCAGCCCCTCGCGCAGCTCGCCGGTGACAGTCTCCAGGGTCTGCACCGGTTCGCCGCGACGCATCAGGGTCTGCATGCGGCTGACTTGCAGCTTCATGTACGACAAGGCCTGGGCCAGGGAGTCGTGCAGCTCCCGGGCGATGATCGTGCGCTCGTCGAGCAGCAGCAGGCGATGGTCCTGTTCGCGCTGGCGCTTGAGGGACAGCGAGGTGCCGATCAGGTTGGCCAGGGCCTGGATCAACGCGGTTTCCCAGGGTTGCGCCGCGTGGCCATCGACGAAATGCGCCTTGAGCTCACCCAGTTCGGTGCCCTGGTTGCTGATGCTGAAGGCCTGTGGGCGCGCGGCGTTGTGTTTGTGGCAACTGGCGCAATCGCTGCTGGCGCAAACCTGGCGGCTGGCGGCGCCGTGCAAGGCCAGCAGGTGCTTGGCCGGGGCCTGCAATTGCCCTTGCAGGCACAACGTCAGGCGCAGGCCGGGCAGGCGCTGCTGGAAGCGCCGGATCAACTCATCCAGGCCTTCGGCATTGGCCTGGCGCGTCGCCAGGCTGCGACTGCTCTGATAGAGCAATTCGAGGGCGGCGTTGGCCTGTTGCAGGTTCAAAGTCTTTTGTTGCACCTGGGCTTCCAGGGTGCGGTGGGACTGCTCGATGGTCTCGGCCATGGTGTTGAAACTGGTCGCCAACTGGCCCAGTTCATCCTCGGACTGATGGTTGACCCGCACCTGGAATTCGCCACGACGAAAGCGCTGGGTGGCGTCCACCAGTTCCTGCAAGGGCGTGACCACGCCGTACTGCAACTCATACAGGCCGATCAGCAGGATGATCATGGTGCTGAACAGTGCGATGCCCTGGATCGCCTGCTGCCAGCCTTGTTTGTGTTCGCTCTGGCGTTGCAGCAGGGTGACGAACTGGTCCAGCTGCTCAACGAAAGCGCTGGCGCTGCTTTGGAAAAACGCTGAATCGCCACGTTCGATGGCCGGACGCAAGGTCTGGTTCCAACGCTGCATGAGGTCGCGATAGCTCTTGTGCAGGGAGGTTTCCGGCCCGTCTTCCAACACGGCGCGCAGGGCCGGGCTGTCGAGGCGTTGTTGCAGGCTGGCGATGATCGCCGGGATGTCGTCGTTGGCCCCAGCCGCCAGTTTCCAGCTCAGGTGGTAGGTTTCCATGCGCACGGAACCGGCGGTGTTGATGGCGGCAGCGTCGCCCTGGCTGAACCAGGCGATCAAGCCGGCGCTCAGGGAACTGGCCAGGGCCAGGATGGCGATCAGGATCACCGCCAGCCCGGCGCGAGCGGGCAGGGAACTGCGCAGCCAACGCATCATTGACGCGGGCCTGCGGGGCAAAACGTTGAAGCGAGCATAGCGGGCGCCCTGGACCTGGGGGTGTAGCAGCCGATCCTGGGCGCACTACCTCTAAAGAGTTGTCGGCCGTTCCGTTTCCATAAAAGCTTCGGCCAACGTCATCAAGATATTGATAAACAAAGGGTTTCATCGATATCCAGGACTACCTCCTTGGAGGTAGACGGGCCAAGCATAGGCCTGTACCGCCCCGGGGCACGTTGACCCAGGTCAAGTTTTCGCAGGGTTCGTATCACTAGGCTGCGCTCATCGAACTGACGGAGTGCCTCGTAATGCGAGCACAAGTGCAACAAGGGCTGGTACTAGGGATGAGTACCCTGGCCTTCACCGTGTGCTTCATGGTCTGGATGATGTTTGCCGTGCTCGGCGTTCCGATCAAGGAATTGCTGGCCCTCAACGAAACCCAATTTGGCCTGTTGGCTGCGACGCCGGTACTCACCGGTTCTCTGGTACGTTTGCCCCTGGGGCTTCTGACCGACCGCTTTGGCGGACGGATCGTGTTCTTCCTGCTGATGCTCGCCTGTGTGTTGCCGCTGTACCTGATCACCCTCGCCACGGCCTATTGGCAGTTCCTGGTGCTGGGCCTGTTCGTCGGCCTGGCCGGCGGCTCGTTCTCGGTGGGCATCGCCTACGTCGCCAAATGGTTCGATAAGCAGAACCAGGGTTTTGCCATGGGCGTGTTCGGCGCCGGCAATGCCGGTGCGGCGGTGACCAAGTTTCTCGCCCCGGCGCTGATCGCCTTCGGCACCTGGCACCTGGTGCCGAAGGTGTTCAGCGCGATCCTGTTCATCACCGCGCTGCTGTTCTGGTTTCTCACCGCCGAGAAGAAAGAACATCGCAGTGCCGGCGGCGCCACGCTGCGTGAGCAACTCAAGTCACTAAAAGATCCTGCGGTGTGGCGCTACTGCCAGTACTACTCGATCGTGTTCGGCGGCTACGTGGCCCTGGCGTTGTGGATGACCAAGTACTACGTGCAGGAATACGGCTTCAGCCTGCAAAGCGCGGCGCTGCTGGCGGCGTGTTTCTCCCTGCCCGGTGGCGTGCTGCGGGCCGTCGGCGGCTGGATGTCCGACCGTTGGGGCGCCCAGAGCGTGACCTGGTGGGTGCTGTGGGTGAGCTGGATCTGCCTGTTCCTGCTGTCCTATCCGCAAACCCAGCTGCAAGTGCAGACCGTCAACGGCATCGTTGATTTTCACATCGGCCTCAATGCCACGCTGTTCACCGTGCTGCTGTTCGTGATGGGCATCGCCTTCGCGTTCGGCAAGGCCTCGGTCTTCAAGTACATCGCCAACGACTACCCGCAGAACATGGGCGCGGTGTCCGGCATCGTCGGCCTGGCCGGCGGCCTGGGTGGTTTCGTGCTGCCGATCATGTTTGGCGCCCTGGTGGACCTCACCGGTGTGCGCTCGTCCTGCTTCATGTTGCTGTACGGCGTGGTCTGGGTCTCGTTGATCTGGATGTACCTGAGCGAAGTGCGCAAGCGCCCGCTGCTGGGTAAACAACCCCCGGCCAGCCAATCCCCGTTTTCCAGCATTGCCCAAGGAGAAGAACATGTCCGTTCTGCAAACGCCTGAAAAGGGCCCGGTCATTCATGACTGGCGCCCGGAAGACCCGGCCTTCTGGGGCCGCAGCGGCAAACAGACCGCCCGGCGCAACCTGTGGATCTCCATTCCTGCGCTGCTGTTGGCCTTCGCCGTGTGGATGGTCTGGAGCACGGTGATCGTGCGCCTGAACGCCATCGGCTTCAGCTTCAGCACCGACCAGCTGTTCTGGCTGGCGGCGTTGCCGGGGCTGTCTGGCGCGACCTTGCGCATCTTCTACTCGTTCATGGTGCCGATCTTCGGTGGCCGTCGCTGGACCGCGCTGAGCACCGCGTCGTTGCTGATACCGGCCTTGTGGATGGGCTTCGCCGTGCAGGATTCGGCCACGCCTTATAGCGTGTTCGTGCTGATTGCGTTGCTCTGCGGTTTTGGTGGCGGCAACTTCGCCTCGAGCATGTCCAACATCAGCTTCTTCTACCCCAAGTCCCAGCAGGGCACCGCCCTGGGCCTGAACGCCGGGCTGGGTAACCTGGGTGTGTCGGTGATGCAGTTCAGCGTGCCGCTGGTGATTTCCTTCGGTGTGTTCGGCTTCATGGGCGGCCAACCCCAAGTGCTGGCCGATGGCAGCTCGCTGTGGTTGCAGAACGCCGGTTTCATCTGGGTGCCGTTCATCCTCGCTGTGACCCTGATTGCCTGGTTCGGCATGAACGACCTGTCCAGCGCCCGGGCTTCGTTCAGCGAACAGGCGGTGATCTTCAAGCGCAAGCACAACTGGCTGATGTGCTGGCTGTACTTGGCGACCTTCGGCTCCTTCATCGGTTTCTCCGCCGCGTTCCCGCTGCTGATCAAGACCTCATTCCCAGAAGTCATCGCCCTGAAATTCGCCTTCCTCGGCCCGCTGGTAGGTGCCTTGGTGCGGCCGCTGGGCGGCTGGCTGGCGGACAAGCTCGGCGGTGCGAAAGTCACCCTGTGGAACTTCGTGTTGATGATCGTGATGGTGTTCGGCGTCTTGCACTTTCTGCCTGAGGGCGGCGAGGGCGGCAGCTTCTACGGCTTCCTGGGCATGTTCATGTTGCTGTTCATCACCACCGGCGTGGGCAACGGTTCGACCTTCCGCATGATCCCGGTGATCTTCCGCACCCTGCATGAGAAAGCCGCCCTGGGCAAAAAGCCCGAGCAGCGCGAGCAGGCCCTGAAGAATGCCGGCAAGGAATCGGCCGCGGTGCTGGGCTTCAGCTCGGCCATGGGCGCCTTCGGAGCCTTCTTCATCCCCAAATCCTTCGGCACTTCGATGGCCCTGACCGGCGGCCCGGAGATGGCCTTCTACATGTTCGTCGGCTTCTACCTGAGCTGCATCGTGGTGACCTGGTGGTGGTACGCCCGCAAAGGCGCGGCGACTCCCTGCTAAGACGAATTCAACTATTGCGTGGGCGGGGCGCAGACCCCGCGGAGCAAGCCTGAGAGGAAGACATTGTGAGTCATTTACTGGATCAACTGCGGTTCTTCAACCGCAAGCAAGGCGAGTTTTCAGACGGCCACGGCGAGACCCGCAAGGAGTCCCGCGACTGGGAAAACGTCTACCGTTCCCGCTGGCAGTACGACAAGATCGTGCGTTCCACCCATGGGGTGAACTGCACCGGTTCGTGCTCGTGGAAAATCTACGTCAAGAACGGCCTGATCACCTGGGAAACCCAGCAGACCGACTACCCGCGCACTCGCAACGACTTACCTAACCACGAGCCACGCGGTTGCCCTCGTGGCGCGAGCTACAGCTGGTACATCTACAGTGCCAATCGGCTCAAGTACCCGAAGATCCGCAAGCCATTGCTCAAGCTGTGGCGCGAAGCCCGGCAGACCTTGCCGCCGGTGGAGGCGTGGGCCAGCATCGTCGAGAACAAGGCCAAGGCCGACTCGTACAAGAGCAAGCGCGGCATGGGCGGCTTCATTCGTTCCAACTGGGAGGAAGTCAACGAGATCATTGCCGCGGCCAACGTCTACACCGTCAAGGAACACGGCCCGGACCGGGTGGTGGGCTTCTCGCCGATCCCGGCGATGTCGATGGTCAGCTACGCCGCCGGCTCGCGCTACCTGTCGCTGATCGGTGGCGTGTGCCTGAGCTTCTACGACTGGTACTGCGACTTGCCACCGGCCTCGCCGATGGTCTGGGGCGAGCAGACCGACGTGCCGGAATCGGCCGACTGGTACAACTCCAACTACATCATTGCCTGGGGCTCCAACGTCCCGCAGACCCGTACCCCCGACGCGCACTTCTTCACCGAGGTGCGCTACAAGGGCACCAAGACCGTGGCGATCACCCCGGACTATTCGGAAGTCGCCAAGCTCACCGACCTGTGGCTCAACCCCAAGCAGGGCACCGACGCCGCGCTGGCCCAGGCCTTTAACCATGTGATCTTCAAAGAATTCCACCTGGACAAGCCGAGCGCCTATTTCACCGAATACGCCAAGCGCTACACCGACCTGCCGGTGCTGGTGATGCTCAAGCCGATGCTCGGCGCAGCGCCGGGCGCCGGTTACCAGCCGGACCGTTTCCTGCGGGCCAGCGACCTGACCGACAACCTCGGCCAGAACAACAACCCGGAATGGAAAACTATCGCCCTGGATGCCGCCGGCGAACTGGTGTCGCCACAAGGCTCCATCGGTTATCGCTGGGGTGAGAAGGGCAAGTGGAACATCCTGCCCCGTGAAGGCGGTGAGGGACGTGAGATCGACCTCAAGCTGAGCTTGATCGGCGGCGATGTCGCCGAGGTGGCGTTCCCGTACTTCGCTGGCGAAGCCCAGGAGTACTTCCAGCACGTGGCCGGCGACGCGGTGCAGTTCCGGCGGGTGCCGGTGCACAGCGTGGTGCTGGCCGATGGCAGCGTGGCGAAAGTCGCCACGGTGTTCGACCTGTCGGCGGCCAACCTGGCGATCGACCGTGGCCTGGGCGGCGCCAACGTTGCCAAGGACTATGACGACGCCTCGGTGCCCGGCACCCCGGCCTGGCAGGAGCAGATCACCGGTGTGAGCCGCGAGAAGGCGATCCAGATCGCCCGTGAGTTCGCCGATAACGCCGACAAGACCCGTGGACGCTCGATGATCATCGTCGGGGCGGCGATGAACCACTGGTACCACATGGACATGAACTACCGCGGGCTGATCAACATGCTCATGCTCTGCGGTTGCGTCGGCCAGACCGGCGGCGGCTGGGCCCACTACGTCGGCCAGGAAAAACTCCGTCCGCAATGCGGCTGGCTGCCCCTGGCCTTTGGCCTGGACTGGAACCGCCCGCCACGGCAGATGAACGGCACCAGCTTCTTCTACGGCCACAGTTCGCAATGGCGCCACGAGAAGATGAGCATGCACGATGTGCTCTCGCCCTTGGCGGACAAGTCGCAGTTCCCCGAGCACGCCCTGGACTACAACATCCGCGCCGAACGCGCTGGTTGGTTGCCCAGCGCGCCACAGCTCAACACCAACCCGCTGCACATCTGCCGCGATGCCGCCGCCGCTGGCCTTGATCCGAAGGACTACGTGGTCAAGTCGCTGCAGGACGGTTCCCTGCGTTTTGCCTGCGAGCAACCGGACAGCCCGGTGAACTTCCCGCGCAACATGTTCATCTGGCGTTCCAACCTGCTCGGGTCTTCGGGCAAGGGCCACGAGTACATGCTCAAGTACCTGCTCGGTACCAAGAACGGCGTGATGAACGAAGACATCGGCCATAGCACCGAGTGCAAGCCCACCGAAGCCGAATGGGTCGACGAGGGCGCCATTGGCAAGCTCGACCTGGTGACCACCCTGGACTTCCGCATGTCCTCGACCTGCGTGTATTCCGACATCGTCTTGCCGACCGCCACCTGGTACGAAAAAGACGACATGAACACCTCGGACATGCACCCGTTCATCCATCCGCTGTCCGCAGCCATCGATCCGGCCTGGGAATCACGTTCGGACTGGGAAATCTACAAAGGCATCGCCAAGGCGTTCTCGGCCATGTCGGTCGGTCACCTCGGCGTCGAGAAAGACCTGGTCACCGTACCGTTGATGCACGACAGCGTCGGCGAACTGGCCCAGCCGTTTGGCGGCACCGACTGGAAGAGCGCCGGCGTGGCCCCGCAACCGGGCAAGAATGCGCCAAACCTGCACGTGGTCGAGCGCGACTACCCGAACATCTACAAGCAGTTCACCTCCCTGGGCCCGATGCTGGAAAAACTCGGCAACGGCGGCAAGGGCATCAACTGGAACACCGACACCGAAGTGAAATTCCTCGGTGAGTTGAACCACAAGGAAGTCGACGCCGGCATCAGCCAAGGCCGGCCAAAAATCGACAGCGCCATCGACGCCGCCGAAGTGATCCTGTCCCTGGCCCCGGAAACCAACGGCCATGTCGCGGTGAAAGCCTGGGCGGCGCTGTCGGAATTCACCGGCATCGACCACAGCCACCTGGCGGTGTCGAAGGAGCACGAGGCGATTCGCTTCCGTGACATCCAGGCCCAGCCGCGCAAGATCATTTCCAGCCCGACCTGGTCCGGCCTGGAAGACGATCACGTGAGCTACAACGCCGGCTACACCAACGTCCATGAGTCGATCCCATGGCGCACCATCACCGGCCGCCAGCAGTTCTACCAGGATCACCCGTGGATGCAGGCGTTCGGCGAGCAACTGATGAGTTATCGGCCGCCGGTCAACACCCGCACCATCGAAGGCGTGAAGGGCAAGCGCAGCAACGGCGAGACCGAGATCGTCCTGAACTGGATCACCCCGCACCAGAAATGGGGCATCCACAGCACCTACAGCGACAACCTGCTGATGCTCACCTTGAGCCGTGGCGGACCGATTGTCTGGCTCTCGGAGATCGACGCCAAGCGCGCCGGGATCGAGGACAACGACTGGATCGAATGCTTCAACGCCAACGGCGCGCTGACCGCCCGGGCGGTGGTCAGCCAACGGGTCAAAGAAGGGATGGTGATGATGTATCACGCCCAGGAACGGATCGTGAACGTGCCGGGTTCGGAAACCACCAAGACCCGTGGCGGCCACCACAACTCGGTGACCCGCGTGGTGCTCAAGCCCACCCACATGATCGGCGGCTACGCCCAACAGGCCTACGGCTTCAACTATTACGGCACGGTCGGTTGCAACCGCGACGAATTCGTCGTGGTGCGCAAGATGGTCAAGGTCGATTGGCTCGACGGTTCCAGTGGCGATGATTTGCCGCGTCCACTGCCGACTGATATCGAGGAGAACTGAGATGAAGATTCGCTCACAAATCGGCATGGTCCTGAACCTGGACAAATGCATCGGCTGCCACACTTGCTCGATTACCTGCAAGAACGTCTGGACCAGCCGTGAAGGCATGGAATACGCCTGGTTCAACAACGTCGAATCCAAGCCGGGCATCGGCTATCCCAAGGAATGGGAGAACCAGGACAAGTGGAAGGGCGGCTGGGTGCGCAACGCCGACGGCTCGATCAACCCGCGCATCGGCGGCAAGTTCCGCGTGTTGGCAAACATCTTCGCCAACCCGGACCTGCCGAGCCTGGACGATTACTACGAACCGTTCGACTTCGACTACCAGCACCTGCACACCGCACCGCTGGGCGAGCACCAACCCACCGCGCGCCCACGCTCGGTGGTGTCCGGCAAACGCATGGAGAAGATCGAGTGGGGCCCGAACTGGGAGGAAATCCTCGGCACCGAGTTCGCCAAGCGGCGCAAGGACAAGAACTTCGACAAGATCCAGGCGGACATCTACGGCGAGTACGAAAACACCTTCATGATGTACCTGCCGCGCCTGTGTGAGCACTGCCTGAACCCGGCGTGTGCGGCATCGTGCCCGAGCGGTGCGATCTACAAGCGCGAGGAGGACGGCATCGTCCTCATCGACCAGGAGAAATGCCGCGGCTGGCGCATGTGCATCAGCGGCTGCCCGTACAAGAAGATCTACTTCAACTGGAAGAGCGGCAAGTCGGAAAAATGCATCTTCTGCTACCCGCGCATCGAAGCTGGGATGCCGACCGTTTGCGCCGAAACCTGCGTCGGCCGGATTCGCTACCTCGGTGTGCTGCTGTATGACGCCGACCGCATCAGCGAAGTGGCGAGCACCGCCAACGAGCAGGACCTGTACGAGAAGCAACTGGAGATCTTCCTCGACCCGAACGACCCGGCGGTGATTCGCCAGGCCCTGGCCGATGGCGTGCCGCAGTCGGTGATCGATTCGGCCCAACGTTCGCCGGTCTACAAAATGGCCGTGGACTGGAAACTCGCACTGCCGCTGCACCCGGAATACCGCACCTTGCCGATGGTCTGGTACGTGCCGCCACTGTCGCCGATCCAGAACGCGGCCGCCGCCGGCACCGTGGGCATGAACGGGGTGATCCCGGACGTCGACAGCCTGCGGATCCCGCTGCGCTACCTGGCCAACATGCTCACCGCTGGCGACGAGAAACCGGTCAAGCATGCGCTGAAACGCTTGCTGGCGATGCGCGCCTACAAACGGGCCGAGCAGGTCGACGGCGTGCAGGACCTGCAAGTGCTGGCTGACGTCGGCCTGAGCGTGAACCAGGTGGAAGAGATGTACCGCTACCTGGCCATCGCCAACTACGAAGACCGTTTCGTGGTGCCGAGTGCCCACCGCGAAGACGCCATGAGCGACGCGTTCGCCGAGCGCTCCGGTTGTGGTTTCAGCTTTGGCAGCGGTTGCAGCGGCAGCTCCGACACCAACATGTTCGGTGGCAAGAAAGCCAACCGCCGCGACGTGATCAAGACCGTACAGTTGTGGGAGGAGTGAGCATGCGCATTCTCAAGGTGATTTCGTTGCTGCTCGATTACCCGACCGAGACCCTGGTGGCCGGTCGCGACGAGCTGGAGCAGGCGATCGTGCAGGCGCGGGAAATCAGTCCCGCCCAGCGTGCCGGGTTGTTCGAGTTGCTGGAGCTGGTCTGCGGCCAGGACCTGATGGACGGCCAGGAGCACTACGGTGCGCTGTTCGGCCGCGGTCGTTCACTGTCGCTGCTGCTGTTCGAACACGTCCATGGCGAGTCCCGTGACCGGGGCCAGGCCATGGTCGACATGATGGCCCAGTACGAAGAAGCCGGGTTCGCCATCGGCGTCAAGGAACTGCCCGACTACATCCCGCTGTACCTGGAGTTTCTCTCCACCCGCGAAGACTTGGAGGCCCGCGAGGGCCTGGCCGATGTGGCGCACCTGCTGGCCTTGCTCGCGGCGCGCCTGGAGGAGCGTGAAAGCGCCTACGCCAGTTGCTTCCGGGCCTTGTTGCAGATCGCCGGGACAGAACCCCAGGCGGCGGTGGCCGAGATGCTCGAACAAGTGAAGGCCGAGCATCGGGATGACTCCCTCGAAGCCCTGGACAAGGTCTGGGAGGAAGAGGCCGTGGATTTCATGAAGGCCGAGCAGCAGGACCGTTGCAGTTCGATGCCAAGCGCGCCGGGCAAGGCGCGGGACGAAAGTGCAGTGCCGCTGCACTGGGTGGATTTTCAGCATGAAGGGCGGGCCGCAGCGCCCGCCGGGGAGGTGGGCAATGTCTAAATGGGATCTGTTGTTGTTCGGGGTCTACCCCTATGTCGCTTTGGCGATTTGCCTGCTCGGCAGTTGGGCACGCTTTGATCTGTCCCAGTACACCTGGAAGGCCGGTTCGAGCCAGATGCTGAACAAGCGCGGCATGCGCGTGGCCAGCAACCTGTTTCACATCGGTGTGCTGTTCGTGCTGGCCGGGCATTTCGTCGGCCTGCTGACACCTTCGGCGGTCTATCACCACTTCCTGAGCACCGAGAACAAGCAATTGCTGGCGATGGTTTCCGGCGGTTTCTTCGGTGTGCTCGGCCTGATCGGTTTGCTGATGCTGCTCAACCGGCGCCTGACCGACCCTCGGGTGCGCGCCACCTCCAATGTGTCGGACATCCTCGTGCTGGTGGTGCTGCTGGTGCAACTGGTGTTGGGGCTGATGACCATCGTCGCGTCCACTGCCCATATGGACGGCTCGGTGATGGTGATGCTGGCCGACTGGGCCCAGAACACCGTGCTGTTGCGCCCGGTTGAAGCCGCGACCTCGATCGCGCCGGTGGGCCTGGTCTACAAGCTCCACGTGGTGCTGGGCCTGACCCTGTTCGTGTTGTTCCCGTTCACCCGTCTGGTCCACATCGTCAGTGCGCCGGTCTGGTACCTGGGGCGTCGTTATCAAATCGTTCGGCAGAAGTTCTGAGGAGAAGATCATGGCGAGTGGATGCGGATGTGGCGGTGGTAGCGGGGGCGGTGGTTGCGGTTCCTCGGCAAAAGTGCCGCCGGTGGTGGATGTGGAGCCGGTTGGGGCGGTGCAGTTCGAGCCGGCCCAGGTGGGGCCGGTGGTGGAGGATGAAGCGCCACAGCTGATCGCCAGCAGTGAGCAGGAGTGGCCGATCATCAGCGTCAACGGGGTGTCGATCGCCCCGCAGGCGATGGCCCAGGAACTTCAATATCACCCGGCCGAAAGCCGTGAAGAGGCGGTCTACCAGTCCGCTCGGGCGCTGGTGATTCGCGAATTGCTCCAGCAGCGCATTGCTGAACTGGGTTTGGCGTTGCAGGTCGGTGCCGGTGAGAACGAAGAAGAAGCGGCGACGCGGCTGTTGCTGGAACGCGAGGTGCAGGTGCCGCAGTGCGACGAGGCCACCTGCCTGCGCTATTACGAAAGCAACCGCGCGCGTTTCCACAGCGCGCCGTTGCTGGCGGTGCGGCACATCCTGCTCGAATGCGCGCCGGACGATGCCGAGGCCCGCAGCCTGGCCCATGTCCAGGCCGAGCTGCTGCTGGAGCGGTTGGACCAGTTCCCGGGCAGCTTCGCCGAGCTGGCACTGAAGTATTCGGCGTGTCCGTCCAAGGAGCAGGGCGGCTCCTTGGGGCAGATCAGCAAGGGCCAGACCGTGCCGGAGCTGGAGCGCCAGTTGTTCACCCTGCCGGCGGGCCTGGCCAGCAAACCGCTGGAAAGCCGTTATGGCTGGCATGTGGTCAGCATCGACCAGCGCATCGATGGCCAACCATTGCCGTATGAGGCGGTGGCGACGGCGATTCGTACCCAGTTGCAGCAGGGCGTTTGGCAAAAGGCGCTGGTGCAGTACCTGCAAACCCTGATCGGTGCGGCGGACATTCGCGGCATTCACCTTCAGGGCGCCGACTCGCCGCTGGTGCAGTGAGCACGGGCTCAATCGGGAGATCTACATGAACGCGGTGTTGCAGGACGGGTTTGGGCGCCAGATCGATTATTTGCGGATGTCGGTGACCGATCGTTGTGATTTTCGTTGTGTGTATTGCATGGCGAAAAACATGACCTTCCTGCCGCGTCAGCAAGTGTTGACCCTGGAGGAATTGCAGCGCCTGGCGCGGCTGTTCGTCGGCCTGGGGGTAAAGAAAATCCGCCTGACCGGTGGCGAGCCGCTGATCCGTCCGGGCATTGTCGGGCTGTGTCGCGACATCGCGGCATTGCCCGGCCTGCGGGAACTGGTGATGACCAGCAACGGCTCGCAGCTGGGACGATTGGCCCAGCCCCTGGTGGACGCTGGGGTCAAGCGCATGAACATCAGCCTCGACAGCCTGGACGGTGAGCGCTTTCGGGCGATCACCCGTAACGGTGACCTGGACCGGGTGCTGGCCGGTATCGACGCGGCGAAGGTCGCCGGGTTCGAGCGGATCAAGCTCAACTGCGTGGTGATGAAGGGGCGCAACTTCGATGAAGTCCCGGCGTTGGTGCAGTACGCCATCGATCAACGCATCGACATCAGTCTCATCGAAGAAATGCCGTTGGGCGAGGTGGGCCGTTCCCGAGGCGAGTCGTTCTGTTCCAGCGATGAGGTGCGGGCCGAGATCGCCCGCCATCATCGCCTGCTCGACAGCGCCGAGAGCAGCGGTGGGCCGGCGCGCTATGTGCGCCTGGCGCATCATTCGCAGACCCGCATCGGTTTCATTTCGCCCAACACCCATAACTTCTGCGCCAGTTGCAATCGCGTGCGCATGACCGTCGAAGGGCGCTTGCTGCTGTGCCTCGGGCAAGAGGATTCCTTGGACCTGCGGGGCTTGCTGCGACGTTATCCGCTGGAGGATCAGCCGATCATTCAGTCGATCAAACAGGCACTCAAGGGCAAGCCCTTGCAGCATGACTTCAGCCCTGGCGGGGAAGTACAGATCGTGCGGTTCATGAATATGAGCGGTGGTTAGCAGAAGGGGGGCTGTTATGAATAGAAATCCCACAGTTACCCCGAAACTCCTGTGGGAGCGGGCTTGCTCGCGAAGGCGGTGGGTCAGCTTGCATGGATGTTGAATGTGCTGGCCTCTTCGCGAGCAAGCCCGCTCCCACAGGGGGATTTGCAGTCACTCCGAAACCAATGTGGGAGCGAGCTTGCTCGCGATGACGGCGGTCCAGCCAACATTGATGTCAACTGATCCACCGCTATCGCGAGCAAGCTCGCTCCCACAGGAGATTTTTGGTGCCCGTAAAATGACCTTTCAAGGCTGATGGCAGTCGCTCCCGATTCTTGATGCCGATCAATTGCAACTCTGCCTTTTGTCCGTACTCTCCACCGCATATTGTGTTTATAGATCTAAAAAAACCTATATGTAGTATTTGGAGACAAAATGCAGAGCACGTTGATCTCAGTAGGCTGTAACCGCTTGCACAAGCGCGATGGCAGTGTGGTCGCCTTTGATGCGGACAAGATCCGCCAGGCATTGATCGCCGCTGGCAAGGCCACCGGCGAATACGCCGAAGCCGAGGCCGAAGGCTTGCTTGAGGCGGTATTGGCGCGGTTGGAAGGGCAGACGCGGTTAAACGTCGAGCAGATCCAGGACCGGGTCGAACGTGTGCTGATGGACGCCGGGTACTTCCTGTCCATGCGCGCCTACATCGTCTACCGCGAGCAGCACGGACGCCTGCGTCGGGATCGCCGCACGCTGGTGGAAGTCGCCACGTCGATGAACGAATACCTGGATCGCGAAGACTGGCGCGTGCAGGCCAACGCCAACCAGGGGTATTCCCTCGGCGGGCTGATTCTCAACGTTTCGGGCAAGGTCACCGCCAACTACTGGCTCGACGAAGTCTACAGCCAGGCCATAGGCGAGGCGCACCGTGAGGCTGACCTGCATATCCATGACCTGGACATGCTCGCTGGCTACTGTGCCGGCTGGTCCTTGCGCACCCTGTTGCACGAAGGCCTCAACGGCGTGCCAGGGCGGGTCGAGGCTGGGCCGCCCAAGCACTTGAGCAGTGCCCTGGGCCAGATGGTGAATTTCCTCGGCACCCTGCAAAACGAATGGGCCGGCGCCCAGGCGTTCAGCTCGTTCGACACCTACCTGGCGCCCTATGTGCGCAAGGACCAGCTCAGCTACGACGAGGTCCGCCAGTCGTTGCAGGAGTTCATCTACAACCTCAACGTACCGTCGCGCTGGGGCACGCAAACCCCGTTCACCAACCTGACATTCGACTGGGTCTGTCCCCAGGACCTGCGTGAGCAGATCCCGATCATCGGCGGCGAAGAAATGCCGTTCGCCTACGGTGACCTGCAAGCGGAAATGGAGTTGATCAACCGCGCCTACATCGAAGTGATGCAGGCCGGCGATGCGAAAGGCCGGGTCTTCACTTTCCCGATTCCGACCTACAACATCACTCACGACTTCCCGTGGGACAGCGAGAACGCCGACCGGTTGTTCGAAATGACCGCCCGCTACGGCTTGCCGTATTTCCAGAACTTCCTCAACTCGGACATGCAACCCAACCAGGTGCGCTCGATGTGCTGCCGCCTGCAACTGGACGTGCGCGAGCTGCTCAAGCGCGGTGGCGGCTTGTTCGGCTCTGCGGAGCAGACCGGCTCCCTGGGCGTGGTGACGATCAACTGCGCGCGCCTGGGCTACCTGTACAAAGGCAACACCAGTGGTTTGCTGCAACGCATCGATACCCTGATGGAACTGGCGAAAGAGAGCCTGGAGGTCAAGCGCAAGGTCATCCAGCATCACATGGATGCTGGTTTGTATCCCTACACCAAGCGTTACCTCGGCACCTTGCGCAATCACTTTTCCACCATCGGCGTGAATGGCCTGCACGAAATGCTGCGCAATTTCACCGATGACCAGGAGGGCCTGCACACCGAACAGGGCCGGGCCTTCGCGCTGAAACTGCTGGATCACGTGCGGGCCACATTGCTGCGTTTCCAGGAGGAAACCGGTCACCTCTACAACCTCGAGGCCACGCCCGCCGAAGGCACCACGTACCGCTTCGCCAAGGAAGACCTCAAGCGTTACCCGGATATCTTGCAGGCCGGCAGCCCGGTTGCGCCGTACTACACCAACTCCTCGCAACTGCCGGTGGGCTTCACCGAGGATCCGTTCGAAGCCCTGGAGCTGCAAGACGAACTGCAATGCAAATACACCGGCGGCACCGTGTTGCACCTGTACATGGCCGAGCAGATTTCCTCCACCCAGGCCTGCAAGCAACTGGTGCGCAAGGCCCTGGGACGTTTCCGCCTGCCGTACCTGACCATCACGCCGACCTTTTCCATCTGCCCGGTGCACGGCTACCTGGCTGGCGAACACGAGTTCTGCCCGAAATGCGACGAGGCCTTGCTGCTGCAACAGCAGTTGGCAGGCAGCGTTCACTGATCCGATCCATCGACCGTTAGGAGCTTTATCCATGAGCGCAGTACAAACGATTCCACAGGCACAGCGTCAACGTTGCGAAGTCTGGACCCGAGTGATGGGTTATCACCGCCCGGTGGCGGCCTTCAACCCGGGCAAGCAGTCCGAGCACCGCGAGCGGGTGCACTTCACCGAACGCGCGGCCGGGCGTCCATGAGTCGAGTACTACGGGTCGGGGGCATGGTGCCCCTGACCACCCTCGATTACCCGGGCCAACTGGCCTGCGTGCTGTTTTGCCAGGGGTGTGCCTGGCGTTGTCGTTATTGCCATAACCCGCAACTGATCCCGCCCCGCGGTAGCGAGGAGGTGGATTGGTGCCGGGTGTTGGCGTTCCTGCAACGCCGCCAGGATCTGCTCGACGCCGTGGTGTTCAGCGGCGGCGAGCCAACTTTGCAGGACGGCCTGGGGCCGGCCATGGAAGAAGTGCGGCAGATGGGTTTTCGCATCGGCCTGCACAGCGCTGGCATCAAGCCGGCAGCCTTCGCCAAGGTGGTTGGGCAAGCCGATTGGGTGGGCTTCGACGTCAAGGCCTTGCCCGAAGATGCCCTGGACGTGACCCGGGTCGAAGGCAGCGGCGCCGCCAACTGGCGCAGTCTTGATCATTTGCTGGACAGCGGCGTGGATTATGAATGTCGCACGACCGTGCACTGGCATTTGTTCGACCCCGAACGGTTGCTGACCCTGGCCCGGCGCCTGAACGAGCGTGGCGTCAGCCGCTTTGCCGTGCAACTGGTGCGCACTGCCCGGATGCTTGATCCCCATCTTTCCAGCGTCTCGGCGCAGGCCTTGCAGCCTGAGCTGTGGGCGTCGATGCGCGAGCTGTTTCCTTCATTTGTGTTGCGCAGTTGAGTGGCGGATAGCGGTGGGTCAGTTTGCATAGTGTGCGACTGTGCCACCGTCTTCGCGAGCAAGCTCGCTCCCACAGGGATCTGTGGTGAATACAAATTCAACAATCACCCCGAAACCATTGTGGGAGCGGGCTTGCTCGCGAAGGCGGTTTGTCAGTCAATGTATATGTAGCTGACCCGACGCATTCGCGAGCAAGCCCCCACAGGGGAATTGTGGTGGGGATGGCTTTTGTGATCCCCCGCAATCCCTCGATCACCAGCCCCAGAATTGCAACCACCAGCCATACCCCACCCAGCTGCTGGCCAGCACCAGGCAGGCCATGGCGGGCACGCGTCGGATCGGCGATGCCACGCTCGCCTGCAGGCGCTTCCAGCCCAGCCATAGGCTCCAGGCGATCCCGGCCGTTAAAAGCGCGGCCCGGGCCGGCGGTACCCACTCCAGCAACAGGCCTTCATAGCGCAACAACTTGACCGTGGTCGCCGACAAACCGAGGAACAAGCCGGCACCGCCAAGGGGCGTCAGGGTGAGGGCCAGGGGCTGGTAGTTTGCCGTGTGGCCTGAGAGCCATGCGGCCAGGCGCATGAGAAACAGCAACGAAGTGCCCATCAGCAGCGCACTCAGGCCCAGGTACGCGACGATGCAAAAGCCATCGAGCCAACTGAAACTGTCATTGAGTTGCGGGTAGTGGGTCAGCAGCCACCAAGGCGCGTTGTCCTGGAGTGCCCAGAGCCAATCGTGATTCACCAGCCATTGGGCCAGGCTTTGCTTGAGGTCGATGAACCAAGGGCTGACGGTCCACTGGAACGCGCCCATGGCCAGGCCGATGACACCGAACAGCAGCAGGCGAGAATCCCAGGGCGAAAGTGTGTTGGCCGTCGCCTGGAGGATTTCCGCGTTGCTGGAGCGGGCAATCAGCCGTACCGCGCCGCGCTGGCCGCTGCAACGACCACAGGCGTGGCAATCGGCGGCGCCGCGCAGGCGACGGATGTCCAGCAGCGGTGCGCAGTTGGGGGGCGGGCGCCGGGGCGGCGGGTTGTCCAGCCAGCGTTGTTCATCCACCTGAAAGTGCACCGGCGCCAGGCGAGCGAGCAGGGCAAACACACCGCTGACCGGGCACAGGTAACGGCACCACACCCGCTTGCCCCGGGCGAACAACAGGCCGACGATCACCGCGGCGACGGTCGAGCCGCCGAGGATCAACAGCGCTGCCTGGGCATAGTCGTACACGCTGATCAACTGGCCGTAGACCGTGGTCAGGCAGAACGCCAAAGTCGGCCAGCCAGCCCAGCGCACCCCGCGCGGCACCCCGAGGCCCTTGCCGTACTGGCTGGCCCATTCGCTCAAAGCGCCTTCCGGGCACAACACGCCACACCAGAGGCGACCGAACAGCACGATCGACAGCAACACGAACGGCCACCAGATGCCCCAGAACAGGAACTGCGCCAGCAGCGTCAGGTTGTCCAACAGCCGCGCCTGACTAGTGGGCAATGGCAACATGGCCGGCACCACCAACAGCACCGCGTAGAACAGCACCACCGCCCATTGCATCGCACGAATTGCCGAGCCATGGCGACGCATGCCGTCGCCCAGGCGTTGGAGCCAGGGGTTCAGGTCGGGCATGGCAGGGTTTCCGCCTTGCGTGGTCGCAGCCAGCCGGCGACGACGCCCCAATAGCCCAGCCACACCAGCAACGTCATCGCACTCGGACTGGCCCGATACCCGGCGAAATCCGCCAGGAACCCACCCAAACCGTGGCCGTCGTCGAGGAGCGCACTGCTGTCCCACAGCGCGTCGCCAATGCCGCGATACACCGCCTCGGGCCAATCCATCGCCAGCAATTGCCCGCCGACCCGCTCGAAAGCGCTGACCAGCAGCGCCGCGCCCAACAGCAGCAGGATCGCTTCGCTGATGGCAAAAAAACGCGACCACGAGATGAACCGGCGACTGCTGTGCAGCAGGGAGACGGTCAGCAGCGACAACACCAGCCCGGCCAGTGCGCCTACGGCGAACAAGCCCAGTGGCGGCCCGTGCAGGCGCGCACCGGCGCCATACAGGAAGACCACGGTCTCACTGCCTTCGCGGCTGACGGCGAGCAAGGCCAGGACCAACAGGCCCAGGCCACCCTGGCGGCCCAGGCGCTGGTCGGCGTGGCGTGTCAGGTCATGCTTGAGCGTCCGTGCGTTTCGGTGCATCCAGCCGACCATCTGCACGATCAGCAAGCTGGCGACCAAGGCCAACGCCGCCTGGAACCATTCACTGTTGGTACCGCTCATGGCCTCGCCGGCGAGCAGGATCAGGCCGGCCAGCACGCCGGAAAGCAGCAAGCCCAACGCCGCGCCGGCCCAGACATAACGTCGCAGTTGGCTGGCCTGTTGCTGCTGGCTGACCCAGGCCTGGAGAATCCCGATCACCAACAATGCTTCGACGCTTTCGCGCCAGACAATAAACATCGATTGAGTCATGCAAACGCCTCCTGCTGGCCGATTACCGGGCGAGAATCCCGCCCTCGGGCAGTTGCGGATTGAATTCGTCAAAAAACGGGTAGTGCCCAGGACGCAGCGGATGAATGACCACGAACGTCGTAACGCCGGGCGAGAGCACTTTCTCGACGCGCAAGGGCGTGCTTTCGAACTCCGCCGGGCCCTGGCCGATATTTTTGAGCACGATCTTGAAGCGTTGCCCGGCCGGTACTTCCAACTGTGGCGGCGTGAAATGCCCGTCGCGGATGCTCAATTCATAAGTGGGCAGTTCGGCCTGGGCGATGGATGGCAGCAGCAGACCGGCCAACGTCAGCCGGGCCAGGCAGGACGGCCAGGATCGGCGGCTCATGTTCAGTACCCGCCTTTTTTACCGATACCGGCGTAGACGAATTCGTAGTGCAGTTCGCAGCGTTCGAACCACGGCGCCACGCCGGTTTCCTTGTCGGTATGACGACCGAGGGAGGCGTGGCCGCCCGGTGGCAGGACGGTGAAGGTCAATTGATATTTGCCAGGGCCGAGCAGCTTGACGTTGTCGCCGTAGTGCGGCCCGTCGTTGGCGACCATGGCGTGGAAGTCGCCCTTGAGCGCGGTGTCGATGCCTTGTTTCTTCAGTTGGAACGACACGTTCAGATAAGGCACGAAGCTGCCTTCCTGGAAGCCTTGCTGGTTGTCCGCAGTGGCGCGGATGTCGGCTTCCAGGTGCACGTCGGACTCGGCCGTGGCGCGCATCATCCCGGCGGGGGCCATTTCGATCGGCTGCAGGTACACCGCACCGACTTCCAGCCCCGGGCACAGTTGCGGTTCGCCGATGGGGTATTCCTTGGCCTGGGCCAATGGTGGCAGCAACAGCAGGGCGAGGGACAACGGAGCAAGGGTACGCATGATGACTTCCTGGTTGGCTAAAGGATGGCGCCGAGTCTAGGAAGCTTCGCTGCGAATAATAATGATTCTTGTCAATTTTCAGCGTGAATTCTTGAGCGGTGAACGTCAGTTCGTTCCCGTGCGGCTGTTCTTGATCAGGATCAAGGGCGGCAGTGGCCCGCCGGGGTAGGGTACGGGTACACCCATTGGTTATACGGGGGCCTCATGGCAAAGCCGTTTCCCATCAGTCCCAAGCATCCCGAGCGCATTTGCTGGGGGTGTGATCGTTACTGTCCGACCAGCGCGCTGGCCTGCGGCAACGGTGCCGATCGCACGATGCACCCGGCCGAGATGATCGGCGAGGACTGGTACCTGCATGGGGATTGGGGGCTGGAGTTGGTCGACGTTACCGCTAAGGTCATCGATCCAAGCGCCACTCACCTGAAGGAATAAGGTGAAGGAATAAGGGTAAACCTGTGGCGAGGGAGCTTGCTCCCGCTGGACTGCGCAGCAGTCCCAAAAAACTTGCGGTCGCTGCGCAACCGAGCGGGAGCAAGCTCCCTCGCCACAATGAACACCAACAGCCTTAAGAACTGTCCCGTGCAGGGCCGATCAGAGCTTCGGCAATTGCCCGATCCGCCCCATCATCTCGGTCACGATCTGCAAGTCCAACAGGAACTGCTCCACCGTCTTGAACTCGTTGTCGTTGTGCCCGGTGTACTTGACGTTGGGCATCGCCAGGCCGAATTGCACGCCGTTGGGCAGGTCATGGACCGAGGTGGCGCCGGCGGAAGTGCCGAATGTGTGTGCCATGCCCAGGTTCTCCGTGGCGACGGCCAGTAGCGCCTTGACCCATTCACCTTCGGGGTTTCGGTACATCGGTGCGTCGATGGTGTTGTCGAAGGCCACGGCGACCTGGGACGTCTTGGCCCAGGCGGAGAGCTTATCGTTGATTTCAGTCTTCAGCGTTTCGGTTGGCTTGCCCACCGGCACCCGCAGGTTGACCGCCAGCTTGAAGGTTTGCTCATCCATGCCGACGTAGGTCAGGGACGCGGTCAGCGGCCCCATGAACGCATCGGAAAAGCCAATCCCCAGCTTGTTGCCCAGGTAGTCCAGGCCCCAGTTGTCGGCGGCGTAGCGGGCGGCGTCGGTGATGTGGTTGTGCTTGAGGGCGACCTTGCCGTCGAGACCGTTGATGAACACCAGCATCCTGGCGACCGGGTTGACGCCTGACTCGGGCTCGGAGGAGTGGGCCGAAACGCCAGTGAAGGTCAGCTTGACCGCGTTGTCGGCCACTGCGCTTTTTACCTCAAAGTCGCCGCCATTGGCCTTGGCGAATTCGGTGCCGGCCTTGAGCAGGTTCGCTGCCAGATCTGTGGGCTTGTCGGTCACGAAGGTCGCCACCGAGGTCGACGGGATCTGGTTGGTCGCCATGCCCCCCGTCAACGCAATGATTTCGGCGCCCTTGCCCTGGGCCGCGCGGCGAGGGAAGTTGGCCATGACCGTGCCGTAGCCTTTCTCGGCGATCACCACGGGGTAGCCACCATCCAGCGCCAGGTTGTAGTTGGGCGTCGGGTTGCGTTCGAAATAATAGGGGATGGCGTCGCCGGTGGTTTCTTCGGTGGTGTCGACCAGCAGCTTGAAGTTGCGCGCCAGCGGCAGTTTTTCTTCCTTGATGATTTTCATGGCGTAGAGCGTCACGACGATACCGTTCTTGTCGTCCTCGGTACCGCGGCCATACATGCGGTCGCCCACCAGGGTGACCTTGAACGGATCGAGGCGTGTACCGTCTTTCAACACCCAGTTCTCCGGCGTGACCGGGACCACGTCGGCATGGGCGTGGATGCCAACGACTTCATCGCCGCTGCCTTCGAGGGAAATCTCATAGACGCGGTTGTCGATGTTGCGGAAGTCCAGGTTGAAGGATTCGGCGAGGCGCTTGATCTCGTCGGCGATCTTGAGGAATTCCGGGTTCTCGTGCTGGGCAACGCCGTCCTTGCGATAGGTCGGGATAGCGACCAATTCCTTCAGCGTCTCGGTGGCGGCTTCGCCGTATTTCACCCGGGCGTAAAGGCCCAGCAAACGGTGGATTTCGTTCTGTTGTTCAGCGGACAGCGTCTTGTTGTCTTGGAAGGCGCTGATGGCCGGGCCGAGGTTGGCGGTTTTGGCCAGGTCGCTCTTGGCGACCTCTCCCAGGAACTGCCTGAAATCCTTGACCGATGTTCCGGCGAAGGTCTTGACAATGGCTGAGCCCTGTTGGGCGGTGATGTTGGCGCTGGCCGACATCGCGAATGACGACAGGCTGGACAGTATGAGGGTGGCAATGGCAAGACGCTTGAACGGGAAGTTCATGGTGGCAGGCATTCCTTTGCAGGGGAGAAGTGTCGTTTGATGAAACAATCACTTACAACCTAACACCATGAGCGCGCGGCGGGGGAGCCCTCGAACAGGATTTGTCGCCCGGAAAAGCAAAAACGACGCAGAAATGAAACATCCATTCCAAGCACCCGATACTCTGTGTGGGAGCGGGCTTGCTCGCGAAGAGGCCAGCACATTCAACATCATCGTTGACTGTTATGCCGCCTTCGCGAGCAAGCCCGCTCCCACAGGGACCTGTGGTGGATGCATGTTTTGTGAACGCCCGAAACCCAATGTGGGCTTGCTATTGCTTAATGCGGTGCGCGCGGGATCGTCTTGAGCAGGTCTTCCGGGCTGATATGGCCTACCACGGGCTGCGCCGTGCTGCCGGGCAATGGCAGGTCGAGGATGTGGCCCTTGATCTTGCCAACCACGTGCATCTCGCAAGGTTTGCAGTCGAACTTCAGCGTCAGCACTTCATCGCCGTGGATCAGCTGCATCGGCGCGACCTTGGTGCGCACGCCGGTGACGCCCTTGGCCTGCTTGGGGCAGAGGTTGAACGAGAAGCGCAGGCAGTGCTTGGTGATCATCACCGGCACTTCACCGGTTTCCTCGTGGGCTTCGAAGGCCGCGTCGATCAGCTTGACCCCGTGGCGATGGTAGAAGTCCCGGGCCTTCTGGTTGTAGACGTTGGCCAGGAACGACAGGTGCGATTCCGGGTACACCGGAGGCGGGCTGGTCTCGGCCTTGCGGCCACCGCGTGGGTGGGCCTTGATGCGGGCGGCGGTCAGGGCTTCGATGGCTTCGCGGCGCAACGCCTTGAGCTGCGAGTTGGGGATGAAGAACGCCTGGGGCGCATCCAGCTCGATAGCGGTGGCGTGGTATTCGGTGGTGCCCAGTTGGCCGAGCAGGTCGTGCAGTTGCTCCAGGGCCTGTTCCGGCTTGTTCGCCAGGCCGAACGGCCCATCCAGGGAAACACTGGCGCTGATGCCTTCTTCGCTGGTGGCGGTCAGTTCCAGGCGTTCTTCACGCAGGCATGCCACCCAGGCCAGGCCGACCCGACGCTCGGAAGAGGTCTTGAGCAATGCTTGCTGCCAATTGTGGTCCAGGTTGCGGCTCAACGGGTGGTTGGGGCGCAACTGGTACATACCGGCCGGCATCTCGTTAGGCTCGACGCGGTAGCGGTAACGTTTCTGGCCGTCCTCTTCGAACTCACCCTTGGGCTCGGCGATGTTGGCGCGGAAACCGACGACTTCGCGCTTGACCAGCACGTTGAGGCCGTCGCCGTTGGACAGCGGATCGAAGGTCACCACTTGCAGGTCGCGCTTGCCGACTTTCTCCACCACGCCCACCGGCACGCCGGTAAAGGTTGGCGAGTCGAAGGCGCCAATGTCGATCTTGCGCTCGCTGACGAAATAGTCGGTGCTGCCACGGTGGAAGGTCTTGTCCGGGTCGGGAACGAAGAAGTGTGCGGTGCGGCCGCTGGACGCGCGGGCCAGGTCCGGGCGGTCTTCAAGGACATCGTCCAGGCGCTGGCGGTAATAGGCGGTGATGTTCTTCACATAGCCCATGTCCTTGTAGCGCCCTTCGATCTTGAACGAACGCACGCCGGCTTCCACCAGGGCGCGGATGTTGGCGCTCTGGTTGTTGTCTTTCATCGACAGCAGGTGTTTTTCATAGGCGACCACCCGGCCCTGGTCGTCCTTCAAGGTGTAGGGCAGGCGACAGGCCTGGGAGCAGTCGCCACGGTTGGCGCTGCGGCCGTTCTGGGCGTGGGAGATGTTGCACTGGCCGGAAAAGGCCACGCACAGCGCGCCGTGGATGAAGAACTCGATGGCCGCATCGGTCTCGTCGGCGATGGCGCGGATTTCCTGCAGGTTCAGCTCACGGGCCAGGACCAGTTGCGAGAAACCGGCCTGGTCGAGGAACTTGGCCCGGGCCAGGGTGCGGATGTCGGTCTGGGTGCTGGCGTGCAGCTCGATGGGCGGGATATCCAGCTCCATCACCCCCAGGTCCTGGACGATCAACGCGTCTACGCCGGCATCGTACAACTGGTGGATCAGCTGGCGGGCCGGCTCCAGCTCGTTGTCGTGCAGGATGGTGTTGATGGTCGTGAACACACGGGCGTGGTAGCGGTGGGCGAATTCCACCAGCCGGGCGATATCGCCCACCTCGTTGCAGGCGTTGTGACGCGCGCCGAAACTCGGGCCACCGATGTACACGGCGTCGGCGCCATGCAGGATGGCCTCGCGGGCGATGGTCACGTCGCGGGCGGGGCTGAGCAATTCCAGATGATGTTTGGGCAAGGACATTTGTTTTTAGTCAGGCTGGTCACGGTCGAAGCGCGCATTGTAGCCGCCAGGCGCCTCGCCGGCACCTGTGGACTTGGGTTTGCACGATTCTGACCGATGCGCGGCGCGCTCGCGGCGTTCACCCCGACGTTGCGCCAGCGCTGCACCAACGGTTTCGCCCGGTGTTTTTCGCCAGGTACAAGAAGGCGTCCGCGGCCTTGATCAGCACCGCCGGGGTTGCATCCTCGTCGCTCGGCTGGCTGGTGGTGATGCCGGCGCTGATGGTCACGATGCCCAGGGGATGATCGCCATGTTCAATGTTCAAGGCCCTGACGGCTTCGAGGATTTGCTGCGCGACCCTGGCCGCCCCGGCACTGTCGGTGTTGGGCAACAACACGGTGAACTCCTCACCGCCGTAGCGCACCGCGAGGTCGCCCGGCCGCTTGATGGTCTGCCCGATCGCGCCCGCAATCGCCCGCAGGCAATCGTCACCGGCGGCATGGCCGTACCGGTCGTTGAAACGCTTGAAGTAATCCACATCGAGCATGATCAGGGCCAGGGATGAGCCCTGGCGCCTGGCCAGGCGCAGCTCATCGGCCAGGGTGATGTCCAGCCGCCGGCGGTTGCCCAGCCCGGTCAGGCTGTCGGTCAGCGCCATGTCGCGCATGGCCTGGTGGGCGCTGCGAATCTGCTTTTCCATGGTCATGCGGTAGCGCAGTTGGCTCAACACGATGAGCCCGAAGCCCACCAGTATCGCGATCAGGAAAATCAACACCAGGCCGGTCTTGAGCAGGTCCCGGCGCCAGGGCGCGATGATCGACTCGCGGGACAAGCCGGTTTCCACCACCAGCGGATACGTGGTCAAGGCCCGGTAGCCATACAGGCGCTCGGTATCGTCGACGACGGCCCTGGCTTCGGCAACCCCTTGGTTGGAGGTGGGTAAATGCTCCCTGAAGATCACGCTGTTGACGAGGCTCTTGCCAATCACCGAGGCGACGAAGGGACGTCGGACCAGGATCGTTCCGCTGCGCTTGGCCAGGACCAGCGCGCCTTTGCCATCGATTTTGAAGTCGCCGTAGTAGTCGACGAAATAGCTGACCTTCACGGTCCCCAGCATTACGCCGGCAAACGAGCCATCGGGGTTGTTCAGGCGGCGGGAAATGGGAATGATCAGGTCGTGGGTGGAACGGCTCTGGACCACGTCACCGATGCGCACGCCTCGATCTTCATGGGTGCGGTGGTATTGGAAGTAGTCGCGGTCGGCGTTGTTCGCCATTTCCGGAATGACTTCCTTGTCCGTCACCAGCCATTGGCCGTCCGGGCCGTATATGAATAGCCCGTGCAACTGCGGCATGATCGCGGCCTGTTGCACCAAGAGCTTATGGATGCGCGGGACGTCCATGTTCTGCAGGCCATCGCCCTCCACCCGTTCGGCGAGGGCGGCGGTAACCACATCCACTTGTCGAATGGTGTCTTCGGCGTGCTGGGCCGTCGCCCGTGCCAGGTTCGTCACCGAGTCCCGGGCAGACGCAAACGCGGCACGGTAATCGCGCCAGGTTCGCCAGCCTTCGACGGCCAGGAAGGCGATGACCACCACCAGCATGAAACTCACGGTCAGCCGAAATGCAGCTCCGGCCCGCACAGCCTGCTGGGAGAAGGCTTCATCCGGGCTTTCGATCTTGGGCTCTGGCTGCTTGCGTCCGAGCATTCACATATCCTTTCCACGACGGGTCTGCGCCTTTCCAGGCGTAGCCTATCCTATTCGATTTCAGCACGTTAGCTAACTGCGACGAGGCAGGTATAACCGGCGACACACGATTGAGGAGAAAGGTTTCGTGAAAATTGGTGTGATTTCGGATACCCACGGCCTGCTGCGCCCTGAAGCGCTTGCGGCGCTGCAAGGCTGTGAGCGGATCATTCATGCGGGTGATATCGGCAGCCCGGAAATCCTTGATGCCTTGGCTTCCATTGGCGAGCTGCAGGTGGTGCGTGGGAACAACGATCTGGACGCCGAATGGGCAGGGTACCTTGCCGATTGCCTGCAATTCGACCTGATGGGATGGCAGGCCCTATTGGTCCATGACATCGCGGACGTGCCGGCGCCACTCGACCCAGGCGTGCGGCTGGTGATCACCGGCCACTCCCATAAGCCGCTGATCGAGTGGCGTGGCGAGCGGCTCTATCTCAACCCAGGCAGCGCCGGCCGGCGACGGTTCAAGTTGCCGGTGACGCTGGCGCTGCTGGAGGTGAGCGAGCAGGCGATCGAGCCGCGGATCGTGCCATTGCTCCCGTGACGATCTACCTGAAATACTTGTCCACGTAGGCCTGGATTTCCTTGCGCATGAAACGCCCGGAGTCGTCCGCCCGTTCTTCCCAGCCGAACACGCATGCGGTGACGATGCCGTCGAAGCCAGTCTTGGCCAGTTCGCTGAAGAACAGGTCCCAGTCGATCTCGCCCTGGTGCATGTCCATGTGTTGGTGGACGGTGACCTTGGCGCCCGGGGGATTGACGATGTAGCGCAGGCCGGACGAGGCCTTGTGGTTGTAGGTGTCGGCGATGTGGACATGGGCGATCATCGACCCGGCCTCGGCGATCATGGCCTGCATGTCGTCGCCGAAGTAGAAGGTGTGCGGCGTGCAGTACAGGAACTTGACGTTATCCGAGCCGATAGTCTTGAGCATGTCGAGGGCCGGGTGCAGGGTCTCGCACCAATCCTCCGGGTGAGGCTCGACGTTCAGCGTGACCCCCTCGCTTTCCAGGATCGGCACCAGTTCCTCCATCGAGCGCCACCACGCCGCTTCGCTCGACTCGTGGCTGTGCACGCCACCGCAGCAACTGACGGTATGCCCACGATCAGGCGAAGGCCCACGGCCAAACTCCGAGTTCATCGTCGTGCAGCCCATGTCCACGGCGACCTGGATCGCCTCCTTCCAGTAGTTCACCGCTGCCCGGCGTTCGTCTTCATGGGGGCTGGCCCAGCGGTACATCGGCAGCAGCGAGGCCAGTTGCAGGTCGTGGTCGCGCAGGGCTTTCTTGAACTCGGCGATGCGCTCCTTATGGGCGCGGGGGCGTACCCACCAGGGCAGGAAGTCCTCCCGTGGCGACAGCTCCAGGTACTCGAAGCCGAGCTCGGCGGTCTTGCGGCACAGGTCCGGCAGGCTCAGGTGGCGATGCATGTAGGGGTCGAGGGCGATTTTCATGGTTGTTCTCCATTGAGGAATACTCATTGCCCGTGGCGAGGGAGCTTGCTCCCGCTGGGGCGCGAAGCGGCCCCCTTTTGGGACTGCTGCGCAGTCCAGCGGGAGCAAGCTCCCTCGCCACAGGGGTATTGCGTTGACTGAATTACCGGGATCAATACGCGACCCAGGCGGCATCGTTGTCAGCGGACTCCACGCAGCGCTCGACCCAGCGCACACCTTCCACACCCGCATCGATGTCGGGGTAGCGCAGGGCGGCCAGCGTTTGGCTGTCGCCACGGTCGGCTGCATCCATGGCCAGGGCGAAGCGGCGATAGAGGTTGGACCAGGCTTCGAACAGCCCTTCAGGATGGCCGCCACCGATGCGGTCGTCTTGCAGCGCGTCGGCGTGCAGGTAGCCCATGCCGCGCTCCAGGATCTGCGCGGGTTGGCCCTGGATCTCGACGCTCAGTTGGTTGGGCCGCTCGTCCCACCATTCCAGGCTGGCACGGGCGCCGATCACGCGGATCTTCTGCCCGTGCATCGAACCGGCATTCACCGCGCTGGACCAGACCATGCCCATGGCGCCGCCTTCGTATTCCATCAAGGTGTAGGCGTTGTCTTCCAACGGCGCGCGGCTGGCGACGAAGCTTTGCCGGCTGCACATCAAGCGTTTGATCTTCAGATCAGGCAGCATCACCTTGGACAAATACAACGGGTGCGTGCCGACGTCTCCCAATACGTAGCTGGGCCCGGCCTGGCGCGGGTCGACGCGCCACTGGGTCGCCTGGTTCCGGGCCTCCACCGGCGCGCTGTGAAAACCATGGGCGAACTGCATGTGCACCATGCGGATCTCGCCCAGTTCCTGGGCCGCGATCATCGCCCGGGCCTGTTCGATCAACTGGTGCCCCGCGTAGCCGTAGGTCAAGCCAACGATGCGCCCCTTGACGTGCGCCAGGCTGCGCAGGGTCTCGGCCTGTTCGAGGGTAAAGCACAGCGGTTTCTCGCAGACCACATGCAGCCCGGCTTCCAGGGCGGCGCGGGTAATGGCGTAGTGGGTGCCGTTGGGCGTGGCGATCGACACCGCTTCAATCCCATCGGGACGTTGCGCCTCCAGCTCGAACAGACTCAGGTAATCCGGATAGCAGCGCTCGGGGTCGATGCCCAGTTGTTGGCCAAAGACTTGGCCCCGGGTGGGGTCGATATCCAACGCCGCGGCGACCAATTCGAAGTTCCGGTCGCGCAGGGCGGCCGAGCGATGGATGTAGCCGATCTGGCTGTGTTCGCCGCCACCGACCATGGCCCAGCGGATGGGGCGCGTGAGGGTTTTGCTGCCGTTGATCATGTCGTTGTCCTTGTGTGATCAGAAACCAATGCCGGCCAGGTAGGCGCGACTGGCGGCCACGTCGTCGAGGCTGCTCCCCGCATTGCGTGGGTCGCGCTCCTGTTCGACGGTGATGCAGCCGACGTAGCCGAGTTCATGCACGAGGTCGTACAGCGCCGGGTAGTCGATGACACCGCGCCCGATAGGGCACATCACGCTCCGGGCGCAGGCCGCGAAAAAATGGAGGTGTTCATTCAGCACCTGATCGAACACCACCGGATCGATGTCCTTGAAATGCAGGTAATCCAGGCGATGGGCGTAGGTGCGCAGCGACGCAACCGGGTCCATGCCGGCGTAGTACAGATGCCCGGTGTCCAGGCACAGCCCGGCGACTTCATGGGGAATATCTTCCACCAGGCGCGCCAACTCGTCGGCGAACTCGATGTATCCACCCGCGTGGGGGTGGATGACGGCGCGAATGCCGTATTGATGCCAGGCGATGTCGGCGATGGCGCGGATGTGCGCCATCATTGCGTTCCAGCGTGCATCGTCCAGGCGCGGGGCGCGGTCCGAATGACCGGCTGCGTAGTCGCGCACTTCGTGGCCCCAGTCGATGATCACCAGATAGGGCCCGGCATGGCGCTGGCCGGCTTGCTGTTCCATGGGCGGCAGCTGTTTGAGCAGCGTGCAGATTTCATGGGTCTGGCGCAGCAGTTCGGGCAGGTTGGCGGGGCTGACGAGGTCGTCGAAGATCGTCCCGGCGACCACCTGCAGACCCTGTTCGGACAGGGCCGGACTGATGGTATCGGGGTCTAGCGGCAGGTAACCGTACGGCCCCAGCTCGATCCCGCGATAGCCGGCCTCGGCCGCTTCCCCAAGCACCCGCCGCCACGGAGGCAGGAAAGGGTTCTTGACGTCGTCGACGCCCCAGCAGCAGGGCGCGGTGCAGATATGGATCGTCATGGGGCACTCCGGCTGTGTTTGTTTTTATGTGCTTGGCCTGATGCTATTGAGTTGGCGGAAAGGGGGCCATGGGGCGATGGCTTAATCTGTCAAAACCCCTCATGATACCGAATGGAGGTGTCAAAACATGTCAGAAGAACGCCGCCGTAAACTGCGCCCCACCATGGCCGATGTCGCCCGGGAGGCGGGGGTCAGCCTGTCCACCGTCGACCGGGTGCTGAACCTTCGCGCCGATGTGCGTGCCGATACCGCCCAACGCATCGCCGCGGCTGCTGCGCGGTTGGGGTTCCATGCCAAGGGCGTGATCGAACAACGGGTGCTCAACGACCGCCCGACCTTGCGGCTTGGCTTCTTGTTGCAGAAAAGTGGCGTGCCTTTTTACCAGGGGCTCGCCCATGCGCTATCGAATGCCGCCGCGACCTGCACGCGAGCACGGATCCGCGTGGTCATTGGTTATCTGGACGATCTCGACCCGGTCATCGTCGCGCAACGCATCCTGGCCCTGCGCGATCAGGTGGATGGCCTGGGCGTGGTGGCAGTGGACCATCCACGGGTTCGGGAGGCGGTTGCGCAATTGCGCGAGACGGGCGTTTCGGTGGTGGCGTTGCTGTCGGAGCTGTCCAGCGCCAGCGGCACGGGGTACGTCGGGTTGGACAATCGACTCACCGGTCGCACGGCAGGCTGGTTCATCAGCCGCCTGGCGGATCGACCTGGCGCTGCGGCTGTCATGCTCAGCAGTCAGCGTTTCCAGTGCCAGGAACTCTGTGAACTGAGCTTTCGCAGTTACCTGGCCGAGCACTCCAACGAATGGGAGTTGCTCGCTTCGCGCCTGACCCTGGAGGACGATGAGTTCGCGTATGGCAATACGCTGGACTTGCTCACGGCCGAGCCCGACCTGGCCGGGCTGTATGTGGCTGGTGGCGGCATCGCCGGGGTGTTGCGGGCCTTGCGCAGTCTCCAGGAGCAGCAGCTTCGCCTGCCGGTGGTGGTGTGCCACGACCTGACGCCGTTGACACGCGAGGCGTTGAAGACGGGGTTGGTTCAGGCGGTGTTGTCTCATCCCGTCGGGGCAATGGCCGAACAGGCGGTCGAAGCACTGGTCGAGGCGGCGACAGCCACGCCACCAGGCTCGGCGCCGAGACGGGTGGTGCCGCTTCAGATTGATGTGTCGGAAAGTACTTGAGCGCCCGCTGCATTCTGAGCCACCGCTATCTCAACATCATCGTTGACTGACATTCCGCTTTCGCGAGCAGGCTCGCTCCCACAGGGGATTGGTGGTGAATGTAAATTCTGCGGTCAACCGGAGCTCTTGTGGGAGCGAGCTTGCTCGCGAAGGCAATATCAGATTCAACATCATCCTTGACTGACAATCCGCTTTCGCGAGCAAGCTCGCTCCCACAGGGGATTGGTGGTGAATGCAGGTCTTGCGGTCAACCGGAGATCTTGTGGGAGCGAGCCTGCTCGCGAAGGCAATATCAGATTCAACATCATCCTCGACTGACAATCCGCTATCGCGAGCAGGCTCGCTCCCACAGGGGATTGGTGGTGAATGCAGATATAGCGGTCAACCGGAGATCTTGTGGGAGCGAGCCTGCTCGCGAAGGCAATTCCAAATTCAACATCATCGTTGACTGACATCCCGCTTTCGCGAGCAAGCTCCCATAGGTCTCGGGCATTACGCCTCTTGGCTTGCTTGAGCCCCGGCCAAAGTCGGATAGTCCGTATACCCACGCTCGTCGCCCTGATAGAACGTCGAGGCGTCAGGGGTGTTCAGCGCCTGGCCCTGTTTGAACCGTTCCACCAGGTCCGGGTTCGCCAGGAACGGCGTGCCGAACGCCACCAGGTCCGCTTCGCCACGGCTGATGGCCGTGGCGGCGCGTTCGGCGCTGTAGCCGCCATTGGCAATGTACGTCCCGCCGAAGCGACGCTTGAGTTCCAGGAAGTCGAACGGGCCTTCGCCCAGTTCCACGATGTGCAGGTAAGCCAGGCCATAGCGGCTGAGCATCCTGGCCGTGTAGTCAAATGTTGCTTGCGGGTTGCTGTCGCTCATCGAGAAGTAGCTGAAGATCGGCGACAGGCGCACGCCGACACGGCTGGCGCCGAAGACCTCGATCACCGACTCGACCACTTCCTTGAGGAAACGGGCGCGATGCTCGATCGAACCACCGTAGGCATCAGTGCGTTGGTTGGTGCCGTCACGCAGGAACTGATCGATCAAATAGCCATTGGCGCCGTGGATCTCCACGCCGTCGAAACCGGCGACCTTCGCGTTGACGGCCGCCTGGCGGAAGTCGGCGACCACGCCGGGGATTTCATCGAGTGCCAGCGCCCGTGGCAGTTCGTAGGGCTTGAGACCTTCGGGGGTATAGATCTCGCCATCGGCCTTGATCGCCGAAGGGGCGACGGGTTGGGCGCCGTTGACTTGCACCAAAGGATGGGAAAGACGACCCACATGCCAGAGCTGCAAAAAAATCTGCCCACCCTCGCCATGGACCGCATCGGTCACCTGTTTCCAGCCGGTGACTTGCTCAGGAGTAAAAATCCCCGGCGTTCTCAGGTAACCCTTGCCCTGGGCCGACACCTGGGAGCCTTCGCTGATGATCAGGCCGGCGCTGGCCCGTTGGCTGTAGTACTCGGCCATCAAGGGTGTGGCGGCATCGCCCGCGCCTGCGCGGCTGCGGGTCATCGGCGCCATGACCATGCGGTTTTTCAGGGACAGCTTGCCGACTTGAGTACGGGACAACAGAAGATCGAGACCGGTGTCAGTCATGATTCACCTCTAAGGGATCGGGTATGAATGAGGGATTGAGTCGAGGGTCGGTCAGGCCAACCGACCCTCTTGTTGCAAAAGGGCGCCGATGCGCTGGATTTCTTTCTCGCCTTTTTCCAGGGCGGCCTCGCTGGTGTGCACCGAGTAGTAGCCCATCACCAGGTCATGGGGATGCTTGACCGCCGAACCGAGCACGAAGGAGGTCGCGCCCCGGGCAACGATGTCGATGGCCGTGCCGGATTCTTCGAACACCAGCATTTCCCCGGCATTGACGTTGCCGTTGGCGCTGAGGCTGCCACTGTTGACCGCCAGCCAGGCGACGGTGTGCCCGGCCGGCGGCGTGTAGCGCCAGTGCTCGTTGTCCTGCAACTGCACGGCGAGGTAATTCATGCCCGCCGGGGAGGCGACGCTGCTGCGGGCTGCGCCGTATTCGCCAAGCAACACCAGCGCCGGACCTTCACGGGGGATCTCGGAGGGGGCCAGGTAGACGCTGCGGGATGGGGCATTTTCTTCTGCCGCCGGCAGCGCAACCCAGAGCTGGAAACCTTGGATCGGCGAACCCGCAACCGGTCGAGCGGTGTGCCATACGCCGTTGCCGGCTTGCATCCACTCCATGCCGCCGCTGGGCAGGGTGCCGGACTGGCCGGTGGTGTCTTCGTAGATCACTTGGCCTTCGATCAGGTAGGTCAGCGTGGCGATCCCGGAATGCGGGTGCATGCCGAAACCTCTTTGCAGGGCATCGGCGTTGAAGGCGAAGTGATCGAGAAACACGAATGGCTTGCAGAGTTGGCCCAGGTCGCCGGGGCTCATGAGCCGGTTGATTGGCCCATGACTGCTGCCAGCAGTGCGATGGACGATGGCGCGGGGTGGCGCTGCGACGATGCTGTTCATGGGTCTTGCCTCCGAATCATGGGCGTTGGGCCTCGATGGGCGAAGAATAAGGGCCTGCCAATGGTTTGATTAGTCGATACAATCGGATTGAACTCATCCATAAATCGAAGGAATGTCGGCGCCATGCTCGATCTAAACGATGTTGCGCTGTTCGTCCAGGTGGTCCGCAGCGGCAGCTTCGCTGAAGCGGCCAGACGGCTGGGCATGCCTTCGAACACGGTCAGCCGACGGGTCCAGCAGTTGGAGGCGCAGTTGGCGTCACGCCTGCTGCAGCGCTCGACCCGCAAGCTCACGTTGACCCATGCGGGCCAGGCGTTCTATGAGCGTTGCGTGGACGCTGTGGACGGCTTGATGGACGCAGGGCAGGAACTGATGATGGGCGGCGAAGCGCCTGGTGGCCTGGTGCGCATTGCGGCGATGGCGGATTTCTTCGACTTTTTCCCAATGGAGTGGGTGGCCGACTTTTTAGCCGCGCATCCGCGAGTGCAACTTGATTTCGTGCTCAGCGATGCCCGGGTCGACCTGATTGCCGACCGCATCGACGTGGCCTTTCGCGGCGGTCCGTTGCAGGACTCGGGGTATGTCGGTCGCCAACTGCTCAGCAATGACGGCGACGGCATGGTTGCCAGTCCCGCCTACATTGCCGCACGTGGCGCACCGCGTTCGCTGCAGGACCTGGCTCACCACGACGGCGTGAGCTTCGCCCAGCCCAGCGGCTTGACCGACTGGCGATTCGTCGGTCCGGGCGGCATCGAGCAGCACGTGCAGATCGCCAGCCGATTCCACGCCAACACCGCCCAAGCGTTGCGCCGGGCGACCGTCGCCGGCCTGGGCATCGCCGTGTTGCCAGGGGCGCTGAGCCGCCTCGACCTGGAAGCCGGAAGGCTGGTGCGTGTGCTGCCGCAATACCAACGCATCGGCTTCGGCCTGAATGTGCTCTATCCGAGCCGGCGGCAGTTGCCGCTGGCGGTTTCGGCATTCATTGGGTTGGTGATGGAGAAGCTTGAGCTCAAGGCGTTTCCGGCGCGGATGCAGTGAGTGAGTCCCTCAGGCCGGCGTCGTGGCGGGATAAACCATTGTCTGCCGCACCGGAATACCGTGGCGAGGGAGCTTGCTCCCGCTGGCTGCGCAGCAGCCTAAAAAAGCTGAACGCTATCTGTCTGACTGGCCGCGGTGACGGGTTTGGGGCCGCTGCGCAGCCCAGCGGGAGCAAGCTCCCTCGCCACAGGTGCCCGGTATCAAGTCCAAATGAGACGCGCCTTGTTGCCGTGACCATCGCTCCCGCGCAGTAGCCCATTTTTTTCCTTCCCAGCAACGACAAAAACCCTCGTTTCGCAAATCCCCGCTTGCCAACACAATCGCCTCGACACCTCATCTCGATCACCGCAACCGCAGAACAACAAGAAAACCAAACCCGAGGCGGCGCCATGCCCGCCTGAACCAAACCTACTGCCGGAAGTGCACAGACATGCCCGATGAAACCCTACGTATCGATACGCTTGTGATAGGCGCCGGCCAGGCCGGCGTGGCCATGAGTGAGCACTTGAGCCGTCAAGGCGTGCCTCATCTCGTCGTGGAGCGAAGCCGCATTGCCGAGGCCTGGCGCACGGCGCGTTGGGATTCCCTGGTGGCCAACGGGCCGGCCTGGCATGACCGCTTCCCAGGGTTGGAATTCGAAGGGCTCGACCCGGATGCGTTCGCGACCAAGGACCAGGTGGCCGATTACTTCGAAGCCTATGCCCGTAAGTTCAACGCACCGATCCGTACCGGCGTGGAGGTCAGGGGCGTCGAGCGCAATATCGGCCGGCCGGGCTTCACTGTCGAAACCTCCGAAGGCCAGATCGAAGCGATCCATGTGGTGGTCGCCACCGGGCCTTTCCAACGGCCGGTGATTCCACCGATTGCGCCGGATCTGACCTCGGTCACCCAGCTTCACTCGGCCCAGTATCGCAACCCTCGGCAATTGCCCGAAGGGGCCGTGTTGGTGGTGGGTGCCGGGTCGTCCGGTGTGCAGATCGCCGATGAGCTGCAGCGCGCCGGCAAGCAAGTCTATCTCTCGGTGGGAGCCCATGACCGTCCGCCCCGGGCCTATCGCAACCGCGATTTCTGCTGGTGGCTGGGCGTGTTGGGCGAGTGGGATGCGGAGGCGGTCAAGCCGGGCAAGGAGCACGTCACCATTGCGGTGAGCGGTGCCCGTGGCGGCCATACCGTGGATTTTCGCCGGTTGGCCCACGAGGGCATCACCCTGGTGGGGCTGACCCAATCGTTCAACGGCAGCGTGGTGACCTTCGAACCGAATCTCGCTGAAAACATCGCCCGTGGCGACGAAAACTACCTGGCGCTGTTGGATGCCGCCGACGCCTACATTGCCCGCAACGGCCTGGACCTGCCCCTCGAACCTGAGGCCCGTCACTTGCTGCCCGACCCGCAATGCATGACCCAGCCGATCCTGGAACTGGACCTGGTGGCCGCCGGCGTGACCAGCGTCATCTGGGCCACCGGCTACTCGGTGGATTACAGCTGGCTGAAGGTTGACGCCCTCGGCGCCAATGGCAAGCCTCGCCATCAGCGCGGCGTTTCCAGCGAGCCGGGCCTGTATTTCGTCGGCTTGCCCTGGCTGTCACGTCGAGGCTCGGCGTTCATCTGGGGTGTCTGGCATGACGCCCGGCACATTGCCGACCACATCGTGAAGCAACGCATTTACCTCGCCTACCAAGATGCCGCCCAGCGCCAGGCCCCGGCCCTGAACAGCGATTCGCACCGTTCGAAAACCAGTCTCTCGGGAGTCCGCTGATGCCTACTCATACACGTATTCGCATGTTCAACACCAAGGACACCTACCCGAACCAGACGTTGGACAACGACCTGTGCCAGGCCGTGCGCGCCGGCAACACCGTCTACGTGCGCGGCCAGGTTGGCACCGACTTCAACGGTCAACTGGTGGGCCTTGGCGATCCTCGCGCCCAGGCCGAGCAGGCCATGCGCAACGTCAAGCAATTGCTGGAAGAGGCCGGCAGCGACCTGAGCCACATCGTCAAGACCACGACGTACCTGATCGACCCACGTTATCGCGAGCCGGTGTACCAGGAGGTCGGCAAGTGGCTCAAGGGCGTGTTTCCGATTTCCACCGGGTTGGTGGTCAGCGCCTTGGGCCAGCCGCAGTGGCTGATGGAAATCGACGTGATCGCGGTAATCCCTGAATAAGGAGCGGAGCATGACCTTTTCCATCGTTGGACGCTGTGCCGAAACCGGCCAGTTGGGCATCGCCATCAGTTCCTCGAGCATTGCCGTCGGCGCCCGGTGCCCCTGGTTGCGGGCGGGTGTCGGCGCGGTGTCGAGCCAGAACATTACCCTGCCGGCCCTGGGGCCGCAGGTGCTCGATGAACTGGCCGGCGGCCAGGTGGCGCAAGCGGCGCTGGAGCGGACCCTGGGGCGCAACGGCTACAGCCAATACCGCCAGGTGGCGGTAATCGATGCCGAGGGCCGCACGGCGATGTTCAGCGGCGAACATACCTTGGGCACTCACAACGCCGTGGCCGGTGAGCAATGCGTGGCCGCCGGCAATCTATTGGCCAACGCTGCGGTGATCGAGGCCATGGTCACCGCCTTCGAGCAGGGCGGTGGCTGCCTTGCATCACGCTTGATGAGCGCGTTGCAGGCCGGGCAGGCGGCGGGCGGGGAGGCCGGGGCGGTGCATTCGGCAGCGCTGTCGGTGGTCGATGACCTGACGTGGCCCATCGTCGATTTGCGGGTGGACTGGGCCGAGGAAAACCCCATAGGCGAGCTGGAAAAGCTCTGGCTCGCCTATCAGCCGCAACTGCAGGATTACCTGACCCGTGCGCTCAACCCGACCTTGGCGCCGAGTTATGGAGTGCCGGGTGATGAGTGAGCTGCGCAGCCGGGCGTTGCTCGAACGGTTGGTGGGCTTTGCCACGGTCAGCCGCGATTCGAACCTGGCCTTGATCGAGTTTGTGCGCGACTACTTGCAAGGGCTGGGCGTGGTTAGCGAGCTGATCTACAACGCCGAGGGAACCAAGGCCAACTTGCTGGCGAGCATTGGTCCGTCGGTGCCCGGTGGCGTGGTGTTGTCCGGGCACACCGATGTGGTGCCGGTGGATGGGCAGGCCTGGACGGTCGATCCGTTCCGACTGACCGAGATAGACGGCAAATGGTTCGGGCGCGGTACGGCGGACATGAAGGGGTATCTGGCTTCGGTGCTGGCGGCGGTGCCGATGTTTCTGTCCAGCCCGCTGAGCCGGCCGGTGCACCTGGCGTTTTCCTATGACGAAGAGATCGGTTGCCTGGGCGTGCGCAGCCTGTTGGAGGTGTTGCCACAACGCATCCCTCAACCAGCCTTGTGCCTGATCGGCGAACCCACCCAACTCCAACCGGTGTTGGGGCACAAAGGCAAGTTGGCGATGCGTTGCCATGTTCGAGGCGCGGCCTGCCATTCGGCCTATGCCCCTTACGGTGTCAACGCCATCGAGCAGGCCGCGCGCCTGATGGGTCGACTGGGCGAGATCGGCGCGGAGCTGGCCGAGCCGTCACGGCACGACCCGCGCTTCGACCCGGCGTTTTCCACGGTGCAGGTCGGGATGATCCAGGGCGGTACGGCATTGAACATTGTCCCGGCCGATTGCCGTTTCGACTTCGAAGTGCGCGCCTTGCCGGATTTCAATCCGCACGTGGTGGTCGAGCAGTTGCAAGGTTATGCGCAACAGACCCTGCTGCCGGCGATGCAGGCGGTGGCGGGGGATACGGCGATCCGTTTCGAGCCGCTGTCGGCCTACCCGGGCCTGGCCACTTCGCCTGAAAGCACGGCCGCCCAACTGGTTGCGCGATTGTGCGGCAGCGACGCTTTCAGCACCGTCGCCTTTGGCACCGAAGGCGGCCTGTTTCACCAGGCCGGCGTGCCGACGGTGGTCTGTGGCCCCGGCAGCATGGACCAGGGGCACAAGCCCGACGAGTACGTGAGCGTTGAACAAATGGCGGCCTGCGATCGCTTGATGGATCGGTTGGCGAGCTATCTCAGTGAACCCAATGGTCCGTGAGCAGGAGGTGCCAAAAGTGAACGATTTCCTTTGCAGGAAAATGCCGGCGGCCCGTCATGCCGCCATCAACGAATGGGCCGACCAGAGCCTTATTGCTGTAGACCACACCGCCCGCGCTTACGGCCACCCTTGAGTCCCGTCGCCGGCTCGTGCGGGCGAGCCGGCATTTTCGAGGAACCGCTCCATGTCCAGATCCTTGCGTTGCAATATTGCGTGTGCATTGGCGTTGTTGAGTTCCAGCGTCATGGCCGCGCCCCAGAGCTTGACCGTGATTTCCTTTGGCGGTGCCACCAAGCAGGCCCAGGACAAGGCCTACTTCCAACCCTTCAACGCCAGCGGTGCAGGAAGCATCGTGGCCGGCGAATACAACGGTGAGCTGTCGAAGATCAAGGCGATGGTAGCGGCCGGTCACACCAGTTGGGACGTGGTCGAAGTGGAAAGCCCGGAGCTGCTGCGGGGCTGTGAGGAAGGCTTGTTCGAAAAGCTCGACCTGACAGGCCTTGGCGACCCGGCGAACTATGTGCCGGGTGCGCTCAACGAGTGTGGTGTCGCTACCTACGTGTGGTCGATGGTCCTGGCCTATGACCAGACCAAGCTCGCCAAGGCACCCAGGTCCTGGGCGGATTTCTGGAACGTCGCCGAGTACCCGGGCAAGCGCGGCCTGCGCAAGGGGGCCAAGTACACCCTGGAGATCGCCTTGCTGGCCGATGGGGTCAAGGCGCAGGACTTGTACAAGGTGTTGAACACTCCCCAAGGCGTATCCCGGGCCTTCGCCAAACTGGACCAGATCAAGCCGAACATCCAATGGTGGGAGGCCGGCGCCCAACCGGCGCAATGGCTGGTGGCGGGGGACGTGGCGATGAGTGCGGCCTACAACGGGCGTATCGCGTCGGCGCAGAAGGAAGGCATGAAGTTGAGCATTGTCTGGCCCCAGAGCCTGTACGACCCGGAATACTGGGCCGTGGTCAAGGGCACGCCAAACAAGGCTCTCGCCGAGCAGTTCATTGCCTTTGCCAGCCAGCCGCAGACCCAGAAGGTGTTTTCGGAAAACATCCCTTATGGGCCGGTGCACCGCAAGACACTGGCGTTGTTGCCGACGGCGGTACAGGAACAATTGCCCACCGCCGAGACCAACCTGGCTGAAGCCCAAGCCGTGGACGCGGAGTTCTGGGTCGACCATGGCGAGGAACTGGAACAACGGTTCAACGCCTGGGCGGCTCGCTAGACAGTGAACCGCGCTCGTGATGAACACCGCTTTTTGTATGGCTGGAGAGTGGGTGGGGCATTAAGCCCCATTCACTTGCAAAGACCGAACCTGTGGCGATCATCGGTTTTTTGTGGCGAGGGAGCTTGCTCCCGCTGGGCTGCGCAGCAGCCCCAACGCGTTCACTGCGGTGTGCCAGGTTGATTGGGTCAGCTTGTTTTGGGAGCGCTTCTCACCCCAGCGGGAGCAAGCTCCCTCGCCACAGGGTCTGGTGTTTGACTGGGCGGTGGTGGGGATTATTCAAATCCATTCTTGGCGACCACCAACCTGTGGCGAGCCCCGTTTTTTTGTGGCGAGGGAGCTTGCTCCCGCTGGGTTGCGCAGCAGCCCCAACGCGTTCACTGCGGTGTGCCAGGTTGATTGGGGCAACCTGTTTATGGGGGCGCTTCGCACCCCAGCGGGAGCAAGCTCCCTCGCCACAGGGGCTGGTGTTTGACGGGGCGTCAGGCCAGCCATTGCTTGAACTGTTCTTTGCAGTAATCGACAAACAATTGGGCGGGTTTGGTCAGGTGGGCGCGCTTGAGCCAGCCGGCCACCAGCGCCGAACCGGTCACGTCTTCGGCGATGTCGACGCACACCAGGTGCTGCCCGTCGTAGGTGCTGGTGGAGTGCGGGCGGGTCACCAGTACGGCGAAGCCGAAGGACTGGCCGACCATGCCACGCACCATCTCGATGGACGGTGAGCTGAACACAATGTTGGGCGTCAGGCCCAGCTCTTCGAAGATGCTCACGAAGTAGGTGCGACTGGGCTGCACGTCCAGCAGGATCATCGGTTCGAGGGCCAGGTCGCGCAGCGACACCTGGGCCTGATCGGCAAAACGATGGCCCGCCGGCAACAGCGCATAGGGGCGTTGCGGTGCCGTCAGCGCTTCGGTCTCGATGGTGCTGTCGAGGTCGTGTTCATAGAAAATCGCCAGGTCGAAACGCCCCCCCGTCAGGCCCTGTACCAACTCTTGTTGCTCGCCATCCTGTACGCGAATCTCCACCCCGGGAAAGCGCTCGCGGAAACCGGCGATCAGCCGTGGCAGGTAGAGCGGGGCGACGGTTTCGAAGCAACCGATGTCGATCTGCCCGCTGATCACGTCGTTGTCGGCCAGCGCGTTCTGCTCGAACTCCCGGGCCATGCGCAACAGCTCCTGGGCCTTGCGGTAGAAACGCGCGCCACCAGGCGTCAACGATACGCCCTGGGCGTGATGACGAATGAGCAGTTGCACGCCGAAACTGTCTTCCAAGCCCTTGATGGCGGTGGCGATCGACGGTTGGGCGATGTACAGCTTGCGGGACGCTTCAGCGACGCTGCCACATTCGACGGTGGTGACGAAGTACTTCAGCTGACGCAAGGAATAGGACGCCACGGCACACCTCGATCCGAATGATTTCTGCCTACCTTACCTTGTGCACAAGGCGTAAGGGGCGGGCATTGATACGGATTTTGCTGGGCAGTGACGATATTCAACCTGGTTTGGGAACGAGCGCCAAAAAAAAACGCCTGCCCAAGCATCGTTGGCAGGCGTTCGGGAAAGACCGGCGCAGAAAGGAGGGACTGGCCGGGGTCGGATACGGGGCTCAGGCCACCGGAATCGATGGATCGGCCGCGGCCAGGGCGGTCGCGCGATCAGCCGCCGGCGGATAGATCCACACGGTGTTGATCTGGGTCTTGAGCTCCTTGGCTTCTTGCCCGACCAATTTGAGTTGGCGATCCCAGCCTTCGGTATACACCGCGCCCCAGGCACCGAGGTCCAGGCAGGTCACGTACTTGGGTTGGCTGTAGGCCATCGGCGCGACGCCCAGCAAGTCGGCCGCGACGTTATTGCCGGCATAGCGGCCCAGGGCGATGGCGTGTTGGCAGGACATCGCCGCGTAGTTGCCCAGGGTGTCGGTGGCGGCGTAGGCCACGTCACCGCTGGCAAATATGTCGTTCTGGCCCAAGACTTTCAGGTTGGCATCGACGTGCAGGCGACCCTGGCGATCACGGGTGCCGGGTACCTGCTGGGTCAGCGGACTGGCGCGGAACCCCACGGTCCAGATCACGGTCTGGGACTCGATACGCTGGCCGCTCGACAGGGTAACGCCACCGGCATCCACCGACTCGACCGAGGCGTTGAGGACCCATTCGATACCCAGGTGCTCCGACGCCTCGACGATGGATGGACGAATACCGTCGCCCAACGCTGCGCCGATCTGCGGCCCGCGATCCACCACGATGACGCGGATGTCGGTGTCCTCGCCGAGGACTGCGCGCAGGCGTGCGGGCATTTCGGTGGCGGTTTCGATCCCGGTAAAGCCGCCGCCGGCCACCACCACCGTGTTGCGGGCCGGGCTGTCTGGTAGATTTTTCAGGGATTTGAGGTGGGCCTCGAGACGGGCCGCCTGTTCGATTTCATCAACGTCGAACGCATGCTCGATCATGCCTTCGAGGTCAGGGCGAACCAGTTGGCTGCCCGCCGCGAGCACCAGGCGGTCGTAGCCCAGGGTGCCCTGGGTGCCGAACGCATCCACGTAGCCAACCCGCTTATTGTCGACATCGATACTGCTCGCCGAGCCTTGGACGAATTTCACGCCCACCGCGTCGAACAGGTCACCCAACGGTGCGGCCATGGTATGGACGTCTGGCTCGTAGAAGCGAGGTCGGATGCGCAGTTCAGCCTGGGGGGCCAGGACGCTGATCTGCACGTCATTGCGATCGTGTTGGTCCAGCAGCCGGGCGGCGCTCAATGCGCTCCAGACCCCGCCGAAACCTGCGCCAACAACCAGAATATGGTGTTTCATGATGAGCTCCCGAAGACAAAATCGATACGTTGATTTGTTTAACTGTTTCAGCGTGACCGTGTCGCGAAGTACTCCAAAAACGCCTGGCTTCAATGAATTGATATCGAGCACATTCAGTTTCGGTTCGCTGTGGGAAAGCTTATTGGCAGGACCTGTGTTTAACACTTCTACATAAGGTCATCGGGGCTATGCCTGGGTAGGGGTGATCTATACAAAGGTATGAGGGGGCGCAGTGGTCAAGCAGACCGGGCAAATACCGATTCGATGCAGGCGATCAACTCAGCGCAGTCGAAGGGTTTCGGCAAAAATGCGACTGGCTTGGGTGCGGCAACGCTGACACGAGGGGGGACGCCGGGATATCCAGTGATGAAGATGATCGGGATAAGAATGCCCAGGGTCGCCAATCGATCGTACATTTGAATACCGGTCATGCCAGGCATTTGAATATCCGATATCAGGCACGCCGTGCTTTCAAGTTCACCGAACGATAGAAAATCCAAGGCGCTGGCGTATGTTTTAACTTGGTAACCGTGGGAGCGTAACAAGCCATCCAATGCAATTCGAACTGACTCATCGTCATCAATGATTGAAATAATTGCCGTGTTGGACATGTCGATACCTGGAGGTGATATCAGGTAGCCATAAAGGCGCCCGTGTCACTGCAAGATACGCCGTCCGATGGTTCCGCCAAGTATACGTGGGTATGAACTTTCTAATGCTCGCCGCGCAGTTCCAACACCTGGGCCATGCGCACCAGATCGGCGAACGAGCGCGCGCACATCTTGCGCATGGCCTGGCCGCGGTGAATTTTTACGGTAATTTCACTCAAGCCCAGTTCCCCGGCGATCTGCTTGTTCATCAGGCCCGACACCGCCAGCGCCATGACCTGCTGTTCCCGGGACGTCAAGGTGGCGTGGCGGTCAAGCACTTGCTGATGGCTGCGTTCGGACTCGCGCCGCTGGCGGTCCTGGTGATGGGCGGCGGTCACGGCGTCGATCAGGTCTTGTTCGCGGAACGGTTTGGCGAGGAAGTCCACGGCACCGGCTTTCATCGCCCGCACGGTCATGGCGATGTCACCGTGACCGGTCATGAACACGATCGGCAGTTGGACGTTGGTCGCGGCCAGCTCCCGTTGGCAATCCAGGCCGCTGGCGCCTTGCAGCCGCACATCCAGGACCAGGCAACTGGGCTGCTCGGGCCTGGGATGGTTCATGAACTGCGCGACCGAACCGAACAGATGCACCTGCAAGCCGATGGAGCGCAGCAGGCTGCCGAGGGATTGGCGCAGCGGTTCGTCGTCGTCAACGATATAGACGATGGGGTCGTTGTCGCTGACCGGGTCTGTGGCGTGTGTGACGCTCATTGCCCGCTCCCCGACAGGGCGCTGCCAGTGAGTTGCGGCAACGCGAACCTGAACGAGGTGCCCTGGCCGGCCTCGCTGGTCGCCCAGATCCTGCCGTCATGGAAATCGATGATGGACCGGCAGATGGAAAGGCCCATGCCCAGGCCGTTTTCCTTGGTAGTGAAAAACGCATTGAACAACGATGGCAAGACCTCGGGCGCAATGCCGGTTCCGTGGTCGGTCACCTCCAGGAGCACTTCGTCATTCTCCGTCCAGGTGCGTATGAGCAGGGTTCGTTCGTGGACCTTGACCCCGTCCATGGCGTGGCAGGCATTGATGATCAGGTTGATGATCACTTGCTGCAGTTGCACCCGGTCTGCGCTGACTTCGCCGTCGGTCGCTGCCAGGTCCACCTTCGCCCGGACTTTATGATGCGCCAGTTGCTGCTGGACCAGGTTCAGGGTCTCGCGGACGATGTCGTCCAGTCGCTCGGGCTGGCGCAGCGGGTCGCACTTGCGCGACAGCGCCCTGATACCGCTGATGACCTCGCTGGCGCGACAGCCGTTGGCGACGATCCGATCGAGGCAATCCAAGGCTTCTCCAAGGTCCGGCTCGGGACGTTCGAGCCACCGGCGGCAGGCCTCGCCGCTGCTGGTGATGGCCGTCAGCGGCTGGTTGACCTCGTGGGCGATGGATGCGGCCATTTCCCCCAGGGAGGTCAAGCGAGTGACATGGGCCAGTTGGCTCTGGGTGCGGAACAAGGCTTCTTCGGCCTGTTTGCTGGCGGTGATGTCCATGAGTGCGCCGAGGTACTGGCAACGGCCATGCTGGACCAGCAGCGGGCTGGCGATCATGTGGATGTGCTTGATGCGTCCATCAGGCATCAGCAGCCGTAGCTTGACCTCGATCTGCGGTTCGCCAGCGGCGGCCTGTTGGAAAACCCCGCGCGCCAGCTCCAGGTCTTCGGGATGGGTGCGCTCTAGCAGCATCGACACCGTGGGGATTCTGCTGGGTGGGTATTCGAAGATCCGCGCCGACTCTGCCGACCAGGACATCGCTTGCCGATCGCCGTGAAAACCCACGCTGCCGGTCTGGCTCAGGCGCTGTGCGCCGATCAGGTAGGCCTCGTTGTGCCGTAGATTGTCGCAAGCCCGCTTGCTGCGCAGCGCCAGGAAGGCGATGGCCGACAATGCAGTCAGGCAGCGGAAGAAACCGGTGGTCGATTCCCAGCGATGATAGCCGCCGTTGTACAAGAACATCGCGGTGAGCAAGCCCATGCACATCAGCGCGACGGTGATCACCAGGTTGATGGAAAACAGGTTGGCCGCCATCAACAACAAGGTGATGTACAGCAGGGTCGGGGCCAGGTCGGAATGGGTTTCGGAATTGATGATGACAATCCCGCAGGCCACCACCAGGCCCACCGCCCAGCCCAGGGCGTTGAGCAGTGGGTGGGTGCTGATGCCCATCGACGGCCGAGACCCGCCCTGGCTTGGCGTGTATCGCAGGCTGTCATAGACATGCTTGAGCATCGCGGAGGGTAGGGGCACGCTGGCAGACCTTCTGTTATTACGTGGTCTCGCTCTGGGATGTCGGGGGCAGAGCATCGGTTCGTATCTTACGAAGCGCCGCTTTGCTTGAGGTAGGACATAAAACCCTGAAATTCCGCCAGGCCGTGACAAAGAGGGGGCCGCTGCGCGGCCCAGCGGGAGCAAGCTCCCTCGCCACAAAGGCAGGGTTCGCCACAGGTTGGGGGCGCAAATAATGGGATTTGAACAATCCACGCCATCGGCCAACAAAACACAAACCTGTGGCGAGGGAGCTTGCTCCCGCTGGGGTGCGAAGCACCCCCAATCCAAACGGACTGGATCAACCTGGCACACCGCGTTGACAGTGTTGGGGCCGCTGCGCAGCCCAGCGGGAGCAAGCTCCCTCGCCACAAAGGCAGGGTTTGTCCGGGCCTGGGTGTATACCGAAGTATTGATGGCATGGCCCAAAGGGTGAGGCGAGTGTCCCCACGTACAACAGACCGGGTGCGCCGCGGGGATTACGCTTTCAACACCTCGTCGCCGTAGGCCTTGATGGAGGACGCAGGCGATGAACGTGTCCACTCCTGACTCAATGGCCTGGTGCCTGGGGCGACGACTATGATGAACAGAAATGACCTGCGTCGTGCTGACATCAACCTGCTGGTGGTCTTCGAAACCATGATGCACGAGCGAAACGTGACCCGCGTCAGCGAAAAGCTGTTTCTCGGTCAGCCAACGATCAGCAGCGCCCTGGCGCGGCTGCGGTTGATGTTCGATGACCCCTTGTTCATCCGTTCCGGACGGTTGATGGAGCCGACCTCCCGGGCGCGGGAAATCTTCTCCAATCTGTCACCGGCCCTGGACGGCATCGCCGCTGCCTTGAGCCGTTGCCAGGCATTCGAGCCGGCCACCAGCGAGGCGACCTTCCATGTCGGCCTTTGCGACGACGTCGAGTACGCGCTGCTGCCGGAGCTGTTGCGCCGCCTGCGGGTCGAGGCACCTGGCACCACCTTGGTGGTGCGTCGGGCCGATCAATGGCAGGTATCCCAACTGTTGGCCAGCGGCGAGATTTCCCTGGGCATCAGCCCGACCCTGGAACTGCCGGCCAATGCCCGGCGCAAGACACTGCGGCCAATTCGGCCGGTGCTGTTGCGCGCCGACTCGCAGCCCGGCGAACTGACCTTGGACGAATTCTGCCGTCGGCCCCATGCCGTGGTGTCGTCCATGGGCAATGTCATCGATGATTCGGACCGCGCGTTATGCCTGATGGGCCGCCAGCGCCGGGTGGTCTTGACCGTGCCGCAGTTCAGCGCCTTGCCCATGCTGTTGGCCGAGAGCGATATGATCGCCATTGTGCCGGATTACGTTGCCCAGGCCATGGCGGTGACGACCGGCATGCGCGCGCAAGCGGCCCCGATCTGCTTGCCCCAGCACGCGCTTTCCATGGTCTGGCGCGGTGCCTCGCACAATGACCCGGGGGAGCGTTGGTTGCGTTCCCGTTGCAGCGCGCTCCTGGCCGAGCAGGGCGAGTCGCAGGAGGGATCCAGGCGAGTGGCCTGACAGGACGACGCCGCAGGGCTCGCGCTCAGCGGGAAAACCGGTTGCGATACTCCCGGGGGGAAATCGACAGGTGGCGCTGGAACGTGTGGCGCATTCGTTCCTCGTCCCCGAAGCCACAGGCGCGGGCAATCTGGTCGATGTTGCGCTGGGAGTCTTCGAGCATTCGACGCGCGGCTTCAAGGCGGAACATTTCCACGGCTTTGGCCGGGGTTCGTCCGGTATGGCGTTTGTAGACTCGGGCAAAATTGCGTGGGCTCATCCTGGCTTGGCGGGCCAACCGTTCGACGGTGAGGTCATTGTCGTCCAGGTGTTCGGTCATCCAGGCGTGCAACTCGTCGAACCCGGCACTGTCCTGCGTCTGGGATTGCAACAACTGGCTGAACTGCGCCTGCCCGCCGGGGCGCTTGAGAAACACCACCAACTCACGGGCTACCTGCAAGGCCACGTCGCGACCGCAGTCGGCTTCGACCAATGCCAGGGCCATGTCGATGCCGGCGCTGACCCCGGCCGAGGTCCACACGTTGCCCTGCTGGATGAAGATCGCATCGAGGTCCACCTCGATCAACGGGAACCCACTCTTGAGCATCTCGCACATGGCCCAATGGGTGGCGGCCCGGCGTCCGTCCAGCAACCCGGCCTGGGCCATGAGGAAGGTGCCGCTGCACACCGATGCGGTGCGCCTGGCGTGGGCCGAAGCATCGTGCAGCCATTGCACCAGGTCGACACAGTCGATCATCGCTTGCTGTATGTCCGGTGCACCGGGGACGATCAGGGTGTCGATGAGCGTCCCATCGAGTTCATGCAGGGCACGGGTGTCCACGACCAGGCCCTCGGCGCTTTGCATCAACCCGCCTGCCAGGCTGGCGGTGTGCATGGCGTAGCCGGGCAGGCCGCGTTCGGTCATGGCTTTGGTGGCGGCCCAGAACACGGTCTGGGCGCCGGTCAGGTCCAGCAGGCCCATCTGCGGGTAAGCGAGGAATACCACGGTGCGCGGTTGGGTAATGGACTCGGCGGCGATGCCGATGTCCAGGCTCATCTCGTTCATGATCGCTTCGCGCCGGGTGTTCGTCAGGGAGGTCTGCAAGGTTATCAAGGGATCGCGCTCGTGAGTGCGAATTCATGGGGCCGCATGTCGAACATTCAGGTGCTATTGATATGCTATTTAGGTATTTAAATTAATATTCTTATAGCTTTAAAGTCGTGATCGTCTTGTCTATTTACTGTGAGGTTCACCAGACCATGGCTTTCAAGCGTTCTGCGCTCACCTTGTTGGTTTCCCTGGCGGCGACGGCGCTGCTCAACCCCTTGGCCCACGCCGAAGGCAAGATCAGCATCGCCCAGCAATTCGGTATCGGCTACCTGATCCTCGATGTGGTCCGCGACCAGCAGCTCATCGAGAAGCACGGCAAGGCTCAAGGCCTGGATATCAAAGTGGACTGGAACAGCATTTCCGGCGCGACGGCGATGAACGAAGCCTTGCTGACCGGCGCCCTGGATGTGGTGTCGGCGGGCGTTCCGCCGATGCTGACGATCTGGGATCGGAGCCGCGGCAAGCAGAACGTCAAGGCCATCGCCTCGCTGGGGTCGATGCCCAACTATCTGTTGACCAACAACCCGAACGTGAAGAGCCTCAAGGACTTCACCGACAAGGACCGGATCGCCGTCCCGGCGGCGGGCGTCGGGTTCCAGTCGCGCACGTTGCAGATCGAAACCGCCAAGGTGTTCGGGAACGATCACTTCAAGAAGTTCGATGATATCTCGGTCAGCCTTCCGCACCCCGATGCAACGGCGGCGCTGATCGCCGGTCAGTCGGAAATCAATTCGCACTTCTCCAGCCCACCGTTCCAGTACCAGGCACTGCAAAGCCCCAACGTGCACAAGGTGCTCAGCTCTTATGACGTGCTGGGCGGGCCGGCGACGTTCAACGTGCTCTACACCACGGAAAAATTCCACGACGAAAATCCCAAGACCTACAAGGCGTTCTACGACGCCCTGGTGGAGGCGCAACGCATCATCAAGGCCGACAAGCCGGCCGCGGCCCAGACCTATATCCGTGTAGAGCAGTCCAAGTTGCCGCTGGCGCTGGTGGAAAAAATCGTCACTGACCCTGAAATCGACTTCACCGTCGTTCCGCAACGCACCTACATCTATGCCGAGAAACTGCATGAACTGGGCGTGCTGAAAAACAAGGCCGACAGCTGGAAGGACTATTTCTTCGAAGAGGCCCATGCCGACGCTGGCAGCTGAACCCGGGCCGCTTATCCGTTTTCGGCACAATTGCACCACCGGCCCACGGGGCGGAATGGAACTTGCCTGAGCTTTGACCCGTATGCCCTGGAATCATCAAAGGTCGGGTCAATGAACAATGACAACATGGTGCAGCCCGTGGTCTCGTCGGATGGGTTTCCGATGCTGCCGATCAATCGGTTTCGCACCACGGACATCGACGAGCACGCCCGGAACATGGGCGGTTGGCAGGTTTGCTATGACCAGTTGACCCCCGGGCGCTTCGACGGCGAATTGATCGAGTTCCGCTCGGAGTGGATGCAGCTGGTGCGCGACCGCTCTAACCAGGCCCTGACCAAGCAAGGCATGGCCTGGGAGGGCTCCATCACTTTCAGCGTGCCGCTGAGTGCGGACGGGCCGGTCTTTTGCTCCGGACACCCGATTGTCGAGTCGAGCCTGTTGGTTGCTCGTGGCCATAACCTGCCTGAGTTGCGCACGCCCCAACATCTGGACCTGCTCGGTGTCGCCGTCGACGAGCAGGCGTTGGAGCATGTGCTGGAGCGCCAAGGCAGTCGCTTTCGAATTACCGATCTTCCCAAGTGTTACCGTCTCGGCGACTCGACGCTGCCCGCCGAGCTTGCGGCGTTGTTCGATGAGCTTGAAGGGGGCGAGCAGGGGCGTGACTCATTGCTCGGCTACGAGTCGATCCGCCGTGGCCTGCGCGACACGGTGATGTTGCACCTGTTGGAACTGGTGGCGCCGGACGAGGCGCCGCCGCTCAACCCCACGGCGCGCAAACGCATGGTCGACCGCGCCCGGGAGTACGCCTTGGCCCATGTCGATGAGCCGCTGTCGATCCTCGACCTGTGCAACCACATTGGTGCCAGCCGGCGCAAACTGCAGTATTGCTTCCAGGAGACCCTGGGTATCAACCCCGTGGCCTATCTGCGGGCGTTGCGCCTCAATGCCGTGCGCCGTGAGCTGCGCAGCGGCGGCCATGCCCAAGGTGTGCAGGAGGTGGCGGCACGCTGGGGGTTCTGGCACTTGAGCCGGTTTTCCAGCGATTATCGGGTGCTGTTCGGCGAGACACCTTCGCAAACCCTGCGCCGTACCCAACTGTGCTGAAAACGGATAACGGCTGATCTGGCCGGCTCCCTAGGATGGCCCCAACACCACAGGGTTGGAGGGGCATTCGATGAATCAAAATAAAAAAGCAAACGCCTGGCGCTGTATTGGGTTGAGTTTGGGGCTGATCGGTGCGTGTGGCGCTGCCCATGGCACCGAAAACGGTGCGCCGACCACGGCGTTCGGGGTCTACGACTTCGGCGCGGGGATGATGCCGCCGGCCACGCCCTTTGGCACCGTCGGCCTGCGCACCGCGTTCTACTCGGCCAACGTGCAGAAGGATCGTCACGGCAAGTCCGTGGACAACAATTTGTCCCTGGATATCTTGTCCCTCGGCGTCGCCTACATGCACATGACCGATCACACCGTGCTGGGCGCCAAGTATGGCTTCGGCGCCGTCGTGCCGTTCTTCCAGATGGACGCCTCGGTACGGGTGCAGACCCCTGTCGGGCCGCTGGACCTGGACGCCGATCTGTTCCGCATGGCCGATATACAGGTGCTGCCGGTGATCCTGCAGTGGACCTTGTCGCCGAACCTGTTCGTCAACGCCCAGTTCCAGATCCAGGCCCCCACGGGCGACTACGACAAGGATCGCTTGATCTCACCGGGTCTCAACCACTGGACCTTCTCACCGATCCTCAACGCCACGTACATCTCCGACAGCGGTTTCGAGGTGTCTTCGAGCTTCGAAGCCGACATCAATACGCGCAACCACGCCACCGACTACAAGAATGGCGTCGAGTACCGTCACGAATTCGCCGTGGGCCAACACGTCGGCCCATGGACCGTCGGCGTGGGCGGTTTTTACTACCGGCAATTCACTGACGACGATGCGCCGGGCCTGGAAGCGGGCAATCGCGCCCGGGTGTTGGCGGTCGGGCCGGCGGTGAGCTACTTCAAGCCCGGCATACCCCCGGTGTGGCTGCATGTCTACAAGGAGCTCGATGCGCGAAACCGCGCCGAGGGCTACACCACGGCGCTGCGTATTTCTCACAGTTTCTAAAAGAGGCTCGCCATGAACCAATCAAATTCCGTTTCACCGGCGGCCACCCCGTCGCGCCAGGCCGGTTGGCGCGAAGGCGGGGTGCTGATGTTGGGCAGCAGCCTGACGATCATGGGCGCGGTGATGGTCACGCCCATCCTGCCCAGGCTGGGCGCCGAATTCGGCCCCTTGGAACCTCGGGCCGATCTGCTGGTGCCGTTGGCGATCACCGGCCCGGCCCTGGCGATTGCCGTGTGCGCGCCTTTGGCGGGCTGGTTGGCCGACAAGGTTGGACGCAAGGCCTTGCTGGTAATTGCCACGGTGCTCTACGCCTTGCTCGGCGCGTTGCCGGCACTGCTCGATAGCCTGCCTTCGATTGTGGGGGCGCGGCTGTTATTCGGCTGCACGGAGGCGGCGGTGATGACCTGCTGCGCGACGCTGATCGCCGACTATTGGCAGGGCGAGGAGCGGCTGCGCTACGTCAATCGCCAGGTGGTGACTATCGGCCTGGTGGGCGCGCTGTTCTTCGTGGTGGGCGGTGTGCTCGGCGAGCATTCATGGCGTGCGCCGTTCCTGCTGTATCTGCTGCCGTTGCTGCTGGTGCCGGCGATGCTGAAAGTGCTCTGGGAACCGCCGGTGGCGAAGCCACACCTGACCGAGCCACGCGTCGACGAGTCGGGGCCGGCCAAGGTCGCCGTGCTGCCACTGCTGGCCGGCTACCTGATGATCCTGGGCGGCATGGTCCTGACGTTCGTCATGCCGATCCAGGCGCCGACGCTGTTGGTCAGCCTGGGCATCACCTCTAGCACCATGATCGGCCTGGCCGCCGGGCTGAGCCTGCTGGCGACTTTGGGCGGTTCGATGATGTGGCCGTTGCTGCGCCGCCGCTTCGGCATCGCCGGTTGCAACGCACTGCTGCTCGGCCTGATGGGCCTGGGGCTGTGGCTGCTGATGCGCGGGCAAAGTTACAACGACGTGCTGGTGGCGGTGTTCGTCCAAGGCCTGGGGGCGGGGTTGCTGGTGCCCAACGTGATGGCGCCGGTGATGAATGCCTTGACCGCCAGCACCCGCGGCCGGGGCATGGGCGGGTTTACCTCGTGCCTGTACATCGGCCAATTCGTCAGTCCGCTGGTGGTGGCCTTGGTCATTGTCTTCGCCGGCGACCTGCGTCACGCCATCCAGTGGCTGGCCCTGAGCAGTTTTGCCTTGGCGCTGCTCTGGGTCGTTGTCGGCCTGCGGAGAAGGGCTCAGGGACAAGCAAGCACCGTCGGCTCACATCAATCGTCGTGACATAAGGAACCTGAAACATGGGTATGCAAGACATTCACCAACTGATGGACAGTGAAGATGCCACGGCGCTGGCCGAGTGGGTCAGGCGTGGCGAAGTCCAGCCCGGCGAACTGCTGGAAACCGCCATCGAGCGCCTGGAACGGGTCGAGCCACAGCTCAATGCGGTGGCCGAGCGCTTGTACGATTCGGCCCGGCAGGCGGCGCGCACGCCACAGGTTGGCCAAGGCCTGCTGGCCGGTGTGCCGACCTTGATCAAGGATCTGTTCTCGCCGGTGCTTGGCGCGGCGATGACCAACGGCTCGCGCGCGCTGGGCGACTGTCGGGCGGATTTCGAATCGGAAGTCGTGACGCGTCTGCGCCGTGCCGGATGCCAGGTGATGGGCACCAGCACCTCGCCTGAGTTCGGCACGTCGTATTCCACCGAGTCCGCGCGCTTCGGTGCCACCCGCAACCCCTGGAGCCTTGCACACAGTGCCGGTGGCTCCAGCGGCGGTGCCGCCGCGTTGGTGGCGGCCCGCGTGGTGCCGTTCGCCCATGGCAACGACGGCGGCGGTTCATTGCGCGTGCCGGCGTCCTGTTGTGGCGTGTTCGGGTTCAAGCCCAGCCGTGGGCTGATGCCGTCGGGACCGGTAATGGGCGAGGGCTGGGCGGGGATGGGCACGCCGCATGCGATCACGCTGTCAGTACGCGACAGTGCGGCACTGCTGGATGCTACCGCCGGGATGGACCTGGGCGCGCCCTATGCCGCGCCGGTCCAGGCGTTGCCGTATGTGATGGCGGTGCAGGCGGATCCCAAGCCGCTGCGCATTGCCCTGGTCGAACAGCTCGGCCCTTGGCCTACCGCGCCGCAAAGCCTCCAGGCGGTGGGCGAGGCGGCACGGTTGTGCGAGGCGTTGGGGCATCGTGTCGAACCGGTGAGCCTGCCGGTGGGGTTGCTGGAGTTTTTCGACTATGTGTTCACCATCATTGGCGCCAGCTCTCGGCACTATGTCGACCTGTTGGGCCAGATGCGCGGGTTTGCCGTGCAGGCGGAAGAGCTGGAGGTGCGTACCCGGATCATCTTGCGGGACAAGGGCAACGTCAGCGGCGCCCAATATGCCGCGGCGGTGGGATGGATTCATGCCCTCGGTCGGCAGTTGGCGGTATTCATGCAGGATTACGACGTGATCCTGAGCCCGGTGCTGACCCGCGAGCCGGTGCGGATTGGCGAGCTGGACCTGCAGGATGTGTGCATGAGCCTGGACCAACTGATCGAGCGCTACCACAGCTATTCGCCATTCACTGCACTGTTCAATGCCAGCGGCCAGCCGGCGATGTCGGTGCCATTGTCCTGGAACGCCAATGGCTTGCCGATGGGCGCGCATTTCGCCGGGCGCTTTGGTGAAGAAAACACCTTGCTGGCCCTGGCCGCCCAACTGGAACGCGCCCAACCCTGGCGCGGCCGAGTACCGCCGGTCAACGCCTGCCGGCGGTGAAACGGTGGGAGTGGGCTTGCTTGCGAAGGCGTTGGGGCAGAGGGCTCATCATTGACTGACCCTCCGCCATCGCGAGCAAGCTTGCTCCCACAGGGGGGATTTGTGGCGAACCCCGGAATTTGTGCAGCCCATTACCCTGTGGGAGCCGAGCTTGCTCCCACAGGGGGACTGTTTGTTTAAGGCCGCCGACAAACCTGTGGCGAGGGAGCTTGCTCCCGCAGGGCTGCGCAGCGGCCCCTTTGTGAGCGCTTCGCACTCAAGCGGGAGCAAGCTCCCTCGCCACGGGCCCATCATTTTTCTTAAGTAAGTAGCAGTACACAGTCCGCTAAGGGGCTTTGGGTGGGTTGGGCTCTGGGATGTTGCTCCAGAGCCCTTTTGTTGCTCAGTAGCGGATCATCACCGATTTCAGTTCGGTGTAGTCATCGATGAATGCACTGCCAAATTCACGGCCCATCCCGGAAGATTTGCTGCCGCCAAAGGGCACGGCCGGGTCGAGCAGGGTGTGCATGTTTACCCATACGGTGCCGGCTTCGATGGCGGGAACCATGCGCAGGGCCTTGCCCAGGTCATTGGTCCAGAGGCTGGCGCTGAGGCCGTAGGGCGTGTCGTTCATCAGTTCCAGCAGTTCTTCCTCTGTGTCGTAAGGGAAAAACGTGGCGATCGGGCCGAAGGTTTCTTCGTTGAGCAGGCTGTCGTCGCGGCGGTTGGCGAGGATGATGGTCGGCTCGACGTAGCAACCCGGCCCCTCGATCAGCTTGCCGCCGTGGACGATGGTGTTGTTCTGCGCGCGGGCCTTGGCGAAGAAATCCCCGAGTTTGTGCTGGTGCTGGCGGTTGGTCACCGGGCCGAATTCGGTGCGTTCGTCCAGGGGCGAGCCAATGGTGAGCTTACTCAAGCGCTGGGCCAGTTTGTCCATGATCGACTCGATCTGCGAGCGATGGACAAAGAACCGTTCCGCCGCCGCGCAGATTTGTCCCGAATGCAGGAAGCCCGCCTCGATGATGCCGTTGACCGCCACCTCGGGGTCGATATCACGCAGGAACCCCGCGGCATTCTTCCCGCCCAGTTCCAAGGTCGCACGGGTCAACCCGGCGCCCATGGCCGCCTGGCCCACCGCCAGGCCGGTGGGCACGGAACCGGTGAATGACACCTTATTGGTCCCAGGATGTTCGATCAGTCCTTTGCCCACCTGGCCGCCACCGGTCAACACGTTCAGGGCACCGGCCGGCAGCCCGGCTTCCATGGCCAGTTCAGCGATGCGCAGGATGGTCAGTGGGGTGAACTCGCTGGGCTTGATAATGATGCTGCAGCCGGTGACCAGGGCCGAGGCCAGTTTCCAGATGGCGATCATGGTGGAAAAATTCCACGGCACGATACCGACCACCACCCCGACCGGTTCACGCAAGGTGAACGCGGTGTAGCGTTCGCCGGCGAAGGACGGCAACGAGGGGGTGATCGTCTCGCCACCGATCTTGGTCGCCCAGCCGGCGTAGTAACGCAGGAAGTGCGCGGCCTGGTCGACTTCGAAGGCCCGGGAGATGTGGATGATCTTCCCCGACTGGCAGGTTTCGATCTGCGCCAGTTCCTCACGGTTGCGCTCCAACAGGTCCGCCAACTTGAGCAGCACATGGCCGCGGACCGCTGGCGCGGTTTGCGACCACTGCTTGAAGCCGCGACGGGACGATTCCACCGCCCCATCGATGTCGCCGGGGGCGGCGTCGCTGACCTGGGCGATGACTTGGCCGGTGGCGGGGTTGACGACGTCCAACGTCTGGCGGCTCTGGCTTTCGACGTAGCCACCGTCGATGAACAGGGCGTGATGTCTAGCGAGGAAGGCTTCGACCTGAGGCAGCAGGGCAATATCGCTCATGAGGGTTTCCTGATCGCGAACAAGGGAAAGCCCGAGGGTAATCCCGGCGCCACCGCCCGGCTTGACTGTGCCTGCCGCGCGGTATGTCTGTGGCTGCCAGCCCGAGCGATTGGCAGCCAGGAGCAAGGCCCTGTGCAGCCAGGGACAAGCCAGCCTGGCCGGTTTGCGATCAGATTCGGTTTCGAATTGATGGGCAAAGGGGTGGGCGATGTTTCTCCAGACCAACAAACAGAAATTGGCGCTGATCGAACAGGTGCAGCGTGTGCTGGCCGGCGAAACGGAGGCCACGCCGATGCTCGACGCGTATCCGCCACTGCGGATGGTCCTTGAACAGTATGCGGGGCAAATGGCGAGCGTTGCCGCGCAGTTGCACCAGGCCGAGGCACAAGTGCAAGCGCAAACCTTGCGCTGGCAGCAAAGCGAGCATGAGTTGAACCTGGCTCGCCAGCAACTGGAGCAAGCCCGCGAGCGGGAGCAGGTGCTTGAAGTTCGCCTGGACGAACACTGCCAGCGGTTGCATCAGCATCGGCAGGACACGCAGATCTGGGAACTGCTGCAGTCGACCCTGACGGAAGGCTGCTGGGACATTACCGTGGTCGATGGCGATCTCCAGCACCCGGCCAGTGGCATGCGTTTTTCCAGTCAGTTCCGTGCGCTGCTGGGGTACGGTCCTGGCGACCTGCCCGACGGCTGGGATGCCCAGGTCGGCATCACCCACCCGGACGACCTGCCGAAGATCATGGCCATTTTCGACCGCGAGATTCTCGGTTCCCAGGGCAGCGGCGAATACGTCTTCGAATACCGCATGCGTCACAAGAGCCGGGATTACATCTGGTGCCGCGAGCGCGGTCGGGCAGTACGTGACCCCCATGGCCAACTGGTGCGGGTCATCGGTGCGGTGCGTGATATCAGCGATGAGCGCTCGGCCCAGTCCACCCACCAGCGCATGCTGGAACAGAACCAGGTGACCTACGCCCAGATTGCCACGGTGGTGGGGGTGATCAAGGGCATTGCCGACCAGACCAATCTGCTCGCCTTGAACGCCGCGATCGAGGCGGCCAGGGCCGGAGATGTCGGGCGCGGTTTCTCGGTGGTGGCCGATGAGGTGCGCAAGCTGGCGCAAAGCACCCGGCAGGCAACCCACCAGATCCAGACCATGTTGCATCAGCACAGATAACAGACCAATCGCTATCCCGTAGGAGCTGACGAGTGCAACGAGGCTGCGATCTTCCCAAAGACACTTGCATCGAAAGCGAAAGATCAAAAGATCGCAGCCTACGGCAGCTCCTACCGTCGGTCGTCTAGAACGGAACCGCCACCACCAACTGGCTGTAGACGTTGGTGCCGTTGCCGCCCACCTGATTGCCCCCGTTGTCCGCATCCTTCTCAGGCGTGTACAAACCCACCAGCGGCGTGACGATCAAGTGTTCATTCACCGCCCATTCCACGTACAGGTCCAGCTCCCGGGCATCGAGGTTCAGCGCATGGCGGCTGTGCAGGGTCTGGTAGTCGAAGAACAGCGCGCCAAGGGTCACGTTTTCCGCCGGCTTGAGCTTGAGGCCGACGTGCTGGATGGCGGTGTTGCTGTTGAATGGCCCGGCGTAGTTGCCCGCCACTTCACCCTGGAACCAGGTGCCGTAGCCACGGTTCTGGCCGTTGAACATCGAGTCCCAATCCTTGGAATAGCGGCTGTAGCGATAGGTCAGGTCCGGCGTCCAGGGCAGGTCGGCGAAGGTGTAGCCGGCTTCGGCGTACCAGGCCTTCTCCGGGCCCGCGTCCTTGTCCTGCCAGGCATACTCGAAAGAGAAATGAGCATTTTCGATGCCGGCATTGCCGGCGCCACGCAGGCTGTAGATGTCCATGCCGTCGCGTTGCTTCTGGAAATCGCTGGCGTAGCGGTCGTCGACATCGAGGCCATGGATATAGGTCAGTCCCAGGGTGCCTGGTGCGGCGGTGTATTCCAGGGTGCCGGCGGCCATTTCAGTGTTGGCCTGGGCGCGGTTGTCGGACTTGATCCACATCAGGCTGCCATGCACGCCGTCCTTGCCGCCCAGGCGTACGACGGCGGTTTCGTCGAAGGCATGCCGGGCCGCCAGGTAATAGGCGCCGCCACGGTTGAGTTCGCCATCGGCCACGCCTTTGCCCAGGTTCAGGCCATCGTCATTGATGATGAAACCGTCGCCGAGGGTAATCACTTGGCGGCCGTAGGACAGATCGACACCGTCCTTGCCCAATGCCGGGAACAAGTCCCCCGAGCGCCAGCCGGCAAAGGCTTCGTCGAACTTGGTGGTGCGTTCGGAACCGTCGCTCAGGCCGGCCGCATCGCCATCGCCCCAAGTGCCGGAGCTGACCAGATTGGCCGTCCCGTAGACACTGCCCAGGCTGCCAAGTGTCTGGTCGATACTCAGGCCATACTTGATGAAACCTTCGCGCCAGCTCGAACCACCGGTGGTGCCGTCATAGTTCTTGCGGCTGTTGAACAGCCCGTAGACCGCCAGGAAGTTACCGGTGACGGTAGTGTCTTCGTCGGCGTAAAGCTCATAGGCCTGGGCCGATGAGTCGGCGACCAGCAGGGCGATGCCCAAACCGATGGCGTTGCGCAGCAAAGGTGTACGGCGTGTGTGCTCCATGGTGGATTCCCCAGTGTGATAGGACAGCAGAGCGCGCATTAAAGGGAGCGGCCCCCGGGGAAGTCTTTCACCTGCCTGCCAAGGAGTTGACCCAGGCCGCCAGCGTGGCGGTGTTGGCAGGCAGCAACAAAACCACCGGCAGACATGGGCAAGACGCCTGGGGCGGGGCGGCGCAGAGTAAGGCTGCACGCAACGCCGTTTCGATCAGGGACCGGTTGGGGAAGGCATGATCGCCGGGTCCTGGACGGCTGTGGCATCCATACTAAAAATCCGCTTTCGAGGACCTTGCACCATGTCGATCAATGACAGGCTCACCGAGCACTTGAACCGGGGTTCGGTGGGTTTTCCCACCGCGTTGGCCAGCACCATTGGCCTGATCATGGCAAGCCCCGTGATTCTCACCGCGACCATGGGCTTTGGCATCGGCGGCAGCGCCTTTGCCATGGCGATGCTGATCGCCGTGGTGATGATGCTGGCCCAGGCGACGACGTTCGCCGAGGCCGCGTCGATTCTTCCCACCACCGGCTCGGTCTATGACTACATCAACTGTGGCATGGGCCGTTTCTTCGCGATTACCGGCACCTTGTCGGCCTATCTGATTGTCCATGTGTTCGCCGGCACCGCCGAGACCATCCTGGCCGGGGTCATGGCCCTGGTGAACTTCGAGCACCTCAACACCCTGGCCGAATCGGCGGGCGGTTCCTGGTTGCTGGGCGTGGGCTTCGTGGTGGTGTTTGGGGTGCTCAATGCGTTCGGCGTCAGCGCCTTTGGCCGGGCGGAGATCATCCTGACATTCGGCATGTGGACCACCCTGATGGTGTTCGGCGTGTTGGGCCTGATCGCCGCGCCGGCGGTGGAGCTGGAGGGCTGGTTCGGCGCCTCCGTGGTGGGCACCGATCTGGTCACGGTGTTGTCGTTGGTGGGCATGGCCATGTTCATGTTCGTCGGCTGCGAATTCGTCACGCCCCTGGCACCGGACCTGCGCAATTCCGCCCGGACCATGCCCCGGGCCATGATGCTGGGCTTGTTCAGCGTCGCCACCTGCATGTTCATCTACGGTGCGGCGATGAAGCGCCAGGTGGAAAACGTGCTGCTCGATGCCACCAGCGGCGTGCATCTGCTGGACACCCCCATGGCGATTCCGCGGTTCGCCGAACAGGTCATGGGCGATATCGGCCCGATGTGGCTGGGCATCGGCTTTCTGTTCGCCGGTGCGGCGACCATCAACACCCTGATGGCCGGCGTGCCACGGATTCTCTACGGCATGGCGGTGGACGGCGCATTGCCGAAGGTCTTCACTTATTTGCATCCTCGCTTCAAGACGCCGTTGCTGTGCATCTTGGTGGCGATGCTGATTCCTTGCCTGCATGCGTGGTGGCTGGGCGGCAATCCCGACAACATCATGCACCTGGTGTTGGCGGCGGTGTGCGCCTGGAGTTTTGCCTACCTGCTGGTGACCGTGTCGGTGGTCAGCCTGCGGATTCGTCGCCCCGATCTGCCGCGGGCCTATCGCTCACCGTGGTTCCCGTTGCCGCAGATCCTGTCCAGTGTCGGCATTCTGCTGGGCATGTGGTTCATCACACCGCCCGGCATGAATCCGGCGGACATCTACGTGCCCTTCGCGGTGATGCTCGGCGGCACCGCGGCGTACGCCTTGTTCTGGACCCTGGTGGTGCAGAAGGTCAATCCATTCAAGCCAGCGTTGGTGGAAGACGTACTGGCCAAGGAGTTTTCCCATGAGCCAGGGCAACCTGTGGGCGAGTTTGTCGACCCTGCTGCAAAAGCTGTCTGAGGTATTCAGCGCCCAGCGCGCCCCGGCCGGTTATCGGCCCGGGGTGACCTTGGAACATGTGCGGCGCAACCTCGCATTGGCGCGATTCGAGGTCACAGGCCCGACCGTCGCCACGGCAGTCACCGACGACGGCAGCTTGCAGTTGGAAGTTGTCGAGCGCACCGAATCGCAGTTGTTGATGCACCTGGTGATGACCGAATTCGTGCTACGCGTGCCTGCTTCCCGAGAGGGCACTGCGCGCCTGGAGTTGCACCACGGCGGGGCTGTCCGGCGCAGTGGCATTCGTTGCCGGCAGCGTGACGGGCGCAGCGACCTGGCGGCCAGGGTGCAGGCGGCCGTGGAGAAGGACCGCGTGTTGTATCAGGCCCTCATGCCGCTGGATTTCAAGCGGCTGCGCATCGATCTGCAGGGCCGCCAGTGGTGCGTGCGCCTGGAACACATGGGCGGTAGCGAAGTGGTCAATCGCATGCCGGCCTTTCGTCGTTATATCCCGTTGAGCCGCGAGCAGCGCGGCGTCCTGCTGGCGACCTTGAGCGGCCTGCAGCGGGTATTGGCAACGCTCTGATTCTGTTGTGCTGTCCTGGCATTATTCCTGCTACGGCTCTGGCGATCAGGTACTTGTTGCGTGCATATAGATAACATGTTAACTATTGCCGCACAAAAACAAAAAGCCACTGCGGAGAATGCCATGAGCATGCAACAGGTTGGGCAGGACGGTCTGGACACCTGGAACCGGGATCTGCGGGCGACTTGCGGCCACTTCGATACCGAGCTGGCCTTCAATCGCGCGCTGTTCATTGGTGAAGTGTCGAATTTTCATCGGGGAGGCCTTGCCCTCGCCAACCTGCGGACCAATGCCGGTAACATCAAGCGTCACTCCCCCAACGCCGATCATGATGATGACCAGGATTGCCTCCTGGTCAGCCAGCGCAGCGGCTACTGCCGCATTACCCAGAACGGCCGGAGCATCCAGTTGGCGCCCGGTGAATTGTTGTTGATGGATTCGGCAGGCGCGCTTGAGATCACCCCGTTCGGCCTGATCGAGCACGCGGTGCTGTCCTTGTCTCGCCAGGACGTGTCGCGGCAACTGGGCGGGGAAACCAAGACCTTCGGCAAGGTTTCGTCCAGCAAGGCGTGTGGGCGGATGCTGCATGTATTGATGGATCAACTGTGCAAGGACACACCGGACGGCGAGGGCGCGGCGGGCGAGGGTGAAGCCTTGCACAGTGCCTTCGTTTCGCTGTTGGGCTCGGCCCTGGAACAGGGTAGCGATGGCCGTGACGAAGGGGTGGCGTTGCAGGGCAGCCATTTGCGCAGCTATGTGCAGAAGGTCATCGACGAATCACTTACCCAGCCAGGCCTCAGCCCCGTGGGCCTGGCCAATCGGCTGAATATTTCGGTGCGGCATCTGTATCGTTTGTTCGAAGAGCAGGATGACAGCGTGTGCCGCTACATCCAGCGAGCCCGGCTCAAGCGCAGCGCCGATGACCTGATCAACCCGTTCCTGCGGGACGAGTCCATTACCTCGATTGCCTACAAGTGGGGCTTCACCGATTCGGCGCATTTCAGCCGTTCGTTCAAGAAGCAGTTCGAGCAGTCGCCCAAGGCGTTTCGTTCCAGTCGTTTGCAGGTGGGGCAGGGGGTGGCTTGAGGGAGGCGTCGCTGGCTTGACGATCGCTATCGCGAGCAAGCTCGCTCCCACAGGGGATCGGTGGTGGTCGCCGATGCTGTGAACAACTCGGAAAAAACGGTGGGAGCGAGCTTGCTCGCGATGACGGTGGTACATCCACCCTCACCGCAAGCTGACTTACCCCACACAGGTTCAAACCTCCGGCAAAGTCGAACCCCCATCCACCACCAACGTCTGCCCAGTCACATAGCCAGCCAGGCTCGACGCCAGGTACAACATGGCCCCGGCGATGTCGCTCGGTTGGCCCAATCGACCCAGCGGCACCCGGCGGGCGATGTCCTGGTTGACCTCGTCGTCGCCCAGGTTGGCCATGGCCGGTGTGGCGATCATGCCCGGTTCGACCCCGTTGACGCGGACATTCTCGGCCGCCAGTTCCAGCGCGGCGTTGCGAATGAAACCATTGACCCCGGCCTTGGACGCCGCGTAGTGGCTGAGCCCCGGATACGCCACCCGCGGGCCGGTGACCGAGGAGGTCACCAGCACGCAGCCTCGGCCCTGGCGCCGGAACATCGGCAATGCGGCCTGGGTCAGCCAGAACAGCGCCGACAGGTTCACCGCCAGCGTTCGTTCCAGTATCGCCGGGGTGATTTCGGCGAACGGCGTCAACGGGAAATACCCGGCGTTGTGCACCAAGGTATCCAGCCGCCCCAAGCGTTGTTCCAGCGCGGTCATCATGTCGAAGATCGCCGTCGCGTCGGCCAGGTCAACCGCCACCGCTTGTACCTGACAGCCCACGGCGGTCAATTCGCCGGCCACTGCTTCGGCCCGGGCCAGGCCCAGGTCGGCAATCACCACGCGAGCGCCGCGCAGGGCAAACGCTTCAACGATGGCCCGGCCTATACCTTGGGCACCGCCCGTGACCAGTACGGTCTGGCCGCTGAAATCCAGATCGTCAGGCATCGCGGGCCTCCATCCGGCTGAAGGCCAGGGTCGGCACGTCGACGATGCTGGAGCCGCCATCGGCCACCAGCGTCGCCCCGGTGATGATCGACGCATCAGGCGAGGCCAGGAAACGGCAGACGTTGGCGATTTCCTCCGCACTGGCCGGCCGGCGCAACGGCACGTCGGCGCAGACCCGGTCGTAAGCCTGCTGCAACGTTTCGCCATGGAACTGCATCAATACCTGCATCTCTTCATCGGCCATGGGCGTGCGCACCCAGCCTGGGCAGACCGCATTGACCCGTACGCCGTGAGGCCCGTAATCCCTGGCCAGGGAGCGATTGAGGCCGAGCAACGCATGCTTGGCGGTGGTGTAGCCGCACACGTGGGGGCCTGCCGCCAATGACGCGATGGAGGCGATCAGCACGATGTTGCCGGCACTTTCCTGCAACAGAGGCAGGCACGCCCGGGCGCTATAGAAAGCGCTGTCGAGATTGCTGCGCAGGGCGGCTTCCCAGGCCGATGGCTGAGTCTCGGTGGCGCTGCCCATACCCAAGCCGCCGGCACAGGCCAGCAACACGTCGAGTCGGCCGTAACGCGCGTGAATCTGCTCGATGAAGCCGTCCCAGGTGCTCGGGCAGGCCGCATCGCCCACCAATACCAAGCCACCAATGTCCTCGGCGAGTGCTTCCAGGGGCTCGCGGCGGCGGCCGATCAGCACCAGGTTGGCGCCTTCGCCGGCATACAGCCGGGCGCAAGCGGCACCGATGCCGGTGCCGGCACCGGTGATCACCACGGTGCGTGAGTCAGGCATCGGGATACTCCGTCTGATTGAGCACTTGGCAGTAGGAACTGACCGGGAAATTGGAAAACTCATCGAACGACGCGCCGGCGTAACCGAAGATCTTGCCGTCGCTGCGGTGCTGTTGCAGGTCGATCAGTACCAGGCCCAGGGTCGGGATGATCTTTTCCCGCCAGACGAAGAGGTACAACTGGTCGGCGATCTTGTAGGTGTCGCAGCGATCGGTGTCGCACAGGCCTTGTTCAACGCCCTTCAGGCACTGCCAGGAGTAGAACTGGTCGTTGAGGTAAATGTGTTCGTAGACTTCGCTCGGACTGTAGCGATACAGGTTGCGCAGCCCCACCAGTTCGGTGGTTGGCGCGTGCGGGCACAGGCCAGGTTGCCAGGGACGATCGAGGCTGCCGTGGAGGAACTGCGCTTGAACCGAGGTCAGTGGCTTGCCGGCCAACGCGCGGTGGTAGAGACCTTCGCCGGTCTGCTCCTGGCTGGGCATGCGGCCGATCACGGCGGTGAACGCGGCGTTGGCGGTATCGAGCACCAGGCTTATCGACGACGTCAGCTCGCCTTCGCGCTTGATGAAGTCCACCAGGTACAGGCCCGGGCGCACCGAAGTGGCCCGGTAGGGCGCGGTGCCGCTGGAGTGCCCATCGGCGGCGTTCCAGGTCAGGGTGTCCTGCTCGAAGCGATGCTCGATCTGCCAGCCATTGGCGAAATGCAGGGTGAAGGTCTTGCCGTCCAGGTCGGCCAGGTTGGGCAGGATGAAGGCTTCGGGGGCAAAGCCATCGGCCAGGGCGCCGACGGTGATCCAGTCTGAAGATGTGCTCATTGCAAGGCTCCGGTGGTTGAATTGACCACTCGGATCATGAGGCGCCGGGCAACGGCGGCCTATCAACCGAATGGTTGATCAGAGGAACAGCGCGCTGACCAACTCGGTGCGGCTGCTCACGCCGACTTTGCGGAAGAGGTGGATCAGGTGAGTCTTGATGGTCGGCAAACCCACCTCCAGTTCCCGGGCCAATTGTTTGTTGCTGACGCCTTGGCGCAGCAGCCAGGCGATCTGGCGCTCCTTGGGTGTCAGGTCGGCCAGCGCGTCCTCATGGGCCGGCAAATGGGCCACGGCCAGTTGCAGCAAGGCCTGCAACGCGCTGAGTTGGCTCAACTGCTGAGGGGTGAAGATGCCTTGCTCGGCGGTGCGAAGCAACGAAATAGCCGCTTGCGGCTGACCGTTGCGATGGGCGAAGACTTCCACCACGTCGACCACGCCGTAGCGTTGCAGGAAGTCGCGATAACGCTGGTTGTCACGCAGCGGTTGGCGGGCCATCGCCAGGCCCAACGGCACCACGGCCAGTTCGCTGGGCGCACAGCGGCGCGGGTGCAGCGGGTCGAACTGGCGGTAGTTGTCCAGGTAGTCGCGGTGCATCTCGCCGCTCATCCCATGGAGGCTGAAGTCATGGACCTGCAGGTGTCGATCCACGCAGTAGAACGCCGCCCGGCTGACCGGGACCAGTTGGGTGAAGGCGTGCAGGCACTGGCCGGCGATGTCCTGGGTCGGGATGACGTTCATGGTCGCTACCTTCGCAAATGGGCTGCCGGTGGGGCCGGCAGCCCTGTCCGGTCAGGCTACCGCGAAGTAGTGCTTGACGAAACTTTCGCTGACCACTTCCCACAGCACCGGCGTGCCCTTGGTCACGAACCAGCTGTCGCCGGCCTTGTAGCGGGTGCTCTGGCCGGTGGCCTCGTCGGTGAGGACCACTTCACCGGTGACCACGGTGGCTTGTTCGGCGAAGGGGTAGACCATCCGGAACTTGCCTTGGGTGGTGCCGAAGTAGGCGCTGCTGACCGGGTCGGTGGGGGCGCCGAAGGTCATCTTGCCGAAGGCCTTGACCTCGCCTTCGAGAATCTGCGAGCCGAGATCGGCGACGGTGCCCCAGGCGTCCAGGTCGGACAGCTGGATGTCTTTTTCAAGGGTGATAAGGGGCATGGCAGTGACTCCTGATGATTGAAAAAATAGAGGTGGATGTGTCCAATACCAGTCAGTCAAACCCCGGACCCTGTGGGAGCGAGCTTGCTCGCGATAGCGGTGGGCCAGGATGCATTGATGTCGACTGTTGCACCGTCTTCGCGAGCAAGCTCGCTCCCACAAGGTTTCCCATGGCTGACTGGCATCGTGGCCTTCAGCGCCGGCCGTTCCAGTAGCCCGACAGCTGGTGCCAGGACTTGCCGGCCGTCAGCAACAATGGGCGAATGGCGTCTTTGCCAATAATGGTCGGGCGGTGGATCGAGCTGACCAGGTCGTAGCGCGCCGAGCCTTCGCTCATGCCTTCGGCCAGCACCTTGCAGATGATGTGGCTCGGCGTGACGCCAAAGCCTGAGTAGCCCTGGACAAAAAACGCGTTGCTGCGCCCGGGCAGGGTGCCGATCTGCGGGAACAGGTTCGGGCTGCAGGCCATCGGGCCACCCCACGCCAGGTCGATCTTCACGTCCTTGAGGTACGGGAAGATTTTCAGCATCAGGCGCCGGTTCCAGGCCTTGAGGTCCTGGGGGATGTGTTCCACCAACGGCGTCGCGGCACCGAACAGCAGGCGGTTTTCGTTGGTGACGCGGTAATAGTCGATCACCGGGCGAATGTCGCTGTAGGCGCCGCGAATCGGGCTGATGCGCTGGATCAGTTGGTCCGACAACGGCTCGGTCATCATCTGGAAGGCGTAGGTGTTGATGGTCGAGCGGTGCAGTTCCGGTTCCAGTTTGTTGAGGAAACTGTCGCAGGCCCAAAGCAGCTTGCTGGCCCTGACCGAGCCGCGCCCGGTGCGCACGGTGATGCGCTCGCCATAGCTGACTTCCAGGGCCGGGCTGTTCTCGAAAATCCGCACGCCGTGGCTGACCACCGCCTTGGCTTCACCCAGCAACAGGTTCAGCGAGTGCACGTGTCCGCCGCCCATGTGCAGCAAGGCGCTGCCATAGGCTTTGGAACCGATGATCTGCTGCACGTCGGAGCCGCCGAGGAAGCGGATCTCGTGCTTGCTGTTGATCGATTTGAAATCTTTTTCCCAGGCCCGCAGGGTTTTTTCCTGGCGGGCGTTGAAACCCATGTAGCCGTAACCGTGGCAGAAATCGGCATCGATGGCGTACTTGGCGATGCGGTCCTTGATGATGTCGGCACCCAGGTCGCTGATCTCGAAGACTTGGCGCAGGCCGTCTTCACCCACGTCCTTCTTGATCTTTTCCAGGTCATGACCGATGCCGGCCATGATCTGCCCGCCGTTGCGCCCGGTGCCGCCGAACCCAAGGTAACGCGCCTCCAGCACCACGATGTTGGTGATGCCTTTTTCAGCAAGTTCCAGCGCAGTATTGATGCCGGAGAAACCACCGCCAATGATCACGACATCGGCGTCCACGTCCTGTTCCAACGTGGGGAAGCTGAGGTTGTATTTCTTGGTGGCCGTGTAATAGGTGGGCGTTTCGATAGTGATCATGACGCAACCTGACAAAGTGAAAGAAAACGCCGTTGCCACGTCTACGCAAGGCTTGGCAAGGGATGGCCCTATTAAGAGCCTTGGCAAGGCGCTTGTCTTGATCATCCGTGCCGGGGGATTTGACCGAGGGCGCCACGGAAGCCGAAACCTGCCCCATGAAAAGTACAATCTTGGATCTGGAAGGTGCATTTTTCACCTGCCCGCGATTGCCCATACTGGACCGGCCTTAATCACTGATCCCGCTGTTTGTGCGCCCCGGGTTGCCGGGCAAAGGCGGGAACGGCAGACGCCAATAATAAAAGAGCCCGTCCATGAAAAAGCCAAACCCGCTGCTCGAAGACCTCAAGCCCCTCCTGCCGGCCATTGCCGCAAACGCCTTCCAGGCGGAGAAAGACCGTAGCGTGCCCGCCGAAAATATCGCCTTGCTCAAGAGCATCGGCATGCACCGGGCCTTCCAGCCCAAACCCTACGGTGGCCTGGAGGTTTCCCTGCCGCAGTTCGCCGATTGCATCGCGCTGCTGGCCGGTGCCTGTGCCAGCACAGCCTGGGCCATGAGCCTGTTGTGCACCCACAGCCATCAGTTGGCAATGTTCCCGGCCAAGGCCCAGGAGGAAATCTGGGGTGATGACCCGGATGCCACCGCCAGCAGCAGCATCGCACCGTTTGGCCGCACCGAAGAGGCCGACGGCGGTGTGATGTTCAGCGGTGAAATGGGCTGGAGCAGCGGCTGCGATCATGCCGAATGGGCGATCGTGGGGTTCCGCCGCAAAAACACCGAAGGCACCCAGGACTATTGCTTTGCGGTGCTGCCGCGCAGCGACTATGACATTCGCGATGACTGGTTCGCGGTGGGCATGCGCGGCAGTGGCAGCAAGACCTTGATCATCGACAACGCTTTCGTGCCGGAACACCGGATCCAGAAAGCCAAGGACATGATGGAAGGCAAGTCCGGTGGGTTCGGCCTCTACCCGGACAGCAAGATTTTCTACTCGCCGTACCGGCCGTACTTCGCCAGTGGTTTCTCCACGGTCAGCCTGGGTGTGGCCGAGCGCATGCTGGAAGTCTTTCGCCAGAAAACCCGCAACCGCGTGCGGGCCTACACCGGCGCGGCCGTCGGTGCCGCCACCCCGGCGTTGATGCGCTTGGCAGAGTCTACCCATCAGGTGGCGGCAGCCCGTGCTTTCCTGGAAAAAACCTGGCAGGAGCACGCCGAACACGGCGAGCGCCACGAGTACCCCAGCCGGGAAACCCTGGCGTTCTGGCGGACCAACCAGGGTTACGCCACCAAGATGTGCATCCAGGCCGTCGACCGCTTGATGGAGGCGGCCGGCGGCGGCGCCTGGTTCGAGAGCAACGAGTTGCAACGGCTGTTTCGCGACGCCCACCTGACCGGGGCCCATGCCTACACCGACTACGACGTCTGCGCGCAGATCCTCGGTCGTGAGCTGATGGGGCTCGATCCCGATCCTTCCATGGTTTGACCGCCTGTCCCTAGAACAATAATCGAGGCCGCCCCTTGAGGCGGCCGGGAGTCTTGCATGTCCAGTCTTTGTGATACCGCTTTCGACACCCGCGCGTTCCGCCGGGCCCTGGGTAACTTCGCCACCGGCGTGACCGTGGTCACCGCCGCCACTGAAGATGGCCGCAAGGTCGGGGTGACGGCCAACAGTTTCAACTCGGTGTCCCTGGATCCGCCGTTGATCCTGTGGAGCATCGATAAGCGCTCCAGCAGCCACGAAGTGTTCGAGGCCGCCAGCCATTTCGCGGTGAACGTGTTGGCCGCCGACCAGATCGACCTGTCAAACAACTTCGCCCGACCCAAGGATGATCGCTTCGCTGAAATCGAATTCGAGGCCGGCGAAGGCGGTGCCCCGGTGTTTGTGGACTGCTCGGCGCGTTTTCACTGCGAAAAATTCCAGCAGGTCGATGGTGGCGATCACTGGATCATGATCGGCAAGGTCGTGGCCTTTGATGATTTCGGCCGTTCGCCGTTGCTCTACCACCAGGGCGCCTACTCGATGGTCTTGCCTCACACACGCATGACCAAACGGGAAGAGGGCCAGTCCCCCAGCAGTCATTTCCAAGGCCGCTTGAGCCACAATCTGTATTACCTGATGACCCAGGCGCTGCGAGCCTACCAGGCCAGCTACCAGCCGCGTCAGTTGTCCACCGGCTTGCGCACCAGCGAAGCGCGGATGTTGATGGTGCTGGAGAACGACGCCGGACTGAACCTGTGCGACCTGCAGCGGGAAGTGGCAATGCCGGTGCGCGAGATCGAAGAAGCCGTGGCCAACCTCAAGCGCAAGGGCCTGGTGAGCGATGAAGGCGAGCGGGTACGCCTGACGGTCAAGGGAATCGATGAGACTGAGGGGCTCTGGGCGATTGCCAAGGAGCAGCAGGACAAAGTGTTCGGCCAGTTCAGCGAGGAACAGGTCGAGCATTTCAAGCAAGTGCTCAAAGGGGTGATCAAGGGCGCTTGAGCGAGATGACTGTCTTCAATGGGATGAAGCGCTGAGCGCCCCGTGGGAGCGAGCTTGCTCGCGATGGCGGTGGACCAGTCGACATCATCGTTAACTGACACTCCGCTATCGCGAGCAAGCTCGCTCCCACAGGGGTATGTGTGCAGCCACGCTGCTTTGATTGATCCAGGGGCTGCCGCGCAGCCCGGCGGGAGCAAGCTCCCTCGCCACAGGGGTCTATCGCCCCATCCGGATAGTGTGAACGGATGAGTTCGACATCGGCTGGAAGCTGTTAAGATTTAGTTAACTCATTAACTAAATCTTCTCGCGAACCTAATCCATGCCCCAGCCGCGCCAATCCTTGACCCTGACCCTGCTCCAGGCCCGCGAAGCGGCCATGGGGTTTTTCCGGCCGTCCCTCAACCAACACGGCTTGACCGAGCAGCAATGGCGGGTCGTCCGTATCCTTAGCCAGCACGACGAACTGGAGATCAATCGCCTGGCCGAACTGGCCTGCATCCTCAAGCCCAGCATGACCGGCGTATTGGTGCGCATGGAAGCGGCGGGCATGGTGGTGCGGCGCAAGGCCGAACAGGATCAGCGACGGGTACTGGTGCGCCTGGCGCCGCAAGGGCAGGCGAGCTTCGATTCGATGAGCCAGAGCATGGAAGCGAACTATCAGCGATTGCAGGAAAAACTGGGGGAAGAAAAGTTGCAGACGTTGCTGGGGTTGCTCAATGAGCTGAAGGCGATCAGGCGCTGAGACCGCCAAGTGGAGCTAGCTTTTGTGGCGAGGGAGCAAGCTCCCTCGCCACAGAGATTGGTGTGTCAGTACACGCCGCCAACCGTCGGCTTTGGTGTGTCCTTGAACGTCGCCGCCAGTGTCTGCAAGCCCCGCATCAACACCGTCGTATCCACGCCCACCGCGACAAACGCCGCGCCTAGTTCGAGGTAACGCCGGGCCAGTTTTTCATCGGCGCTGAGAATCCCGGCAGCCTTGCCGGCCTGGCGGATGCGGGTGATGGCGTCTTCGATGGCCGCTTGCACATCCGGGTGACCGGGGTTGCCGCGAAAACCCATGGACGCGCTCAGGTCCGCCGGGCCGATAAAGACCCCATCCACACCGTCCACCGCGGCAATGGCATCCAGGTTGGCCAGGCCCTCGCGGCTCTCGATCTGCACCAGCAGGCACATCTGTTCATCGGCCTTGTCGAGGTAGCCGGGGATGCTGTTCCAGCGGGACGCCCGGGCCAGCGCACTGCCGACACCGCGGACACCGTGGGGCGGGTAGTGGATGGCACGCACCAGTTCGCGCGCCTGGTCGGCGCTTTCCACCATCGGCACCAGCAAGGTTTGCACGCCGATATCGAGCACTTGCTTGATCAGCGCCGTGTCGCCGACCACCGGACGTATCACCGGCTGGCTGGGGTAGGGTGCCACGGCCTGGAGCTGGCCGAGCAAGGTGCGCAAGTCGTTCGGCGCGTGTTCGCCGTCGATCAGCAGCCAGTCGAAGCCGGCATTGGCCGCCAGCTCCGCACAGTAGGCATCGGCCAACCCCAGCCAGAGGCCGATCTGCGCTTCGCCGCTGCGCAGGCGTTGCTTGAAGGTATTGATGGGCATGTCCATTAGGTGGTCTCCGATCAGACGAAACGGCAGGCGATGGAACCGAGCATGTCGTAGTCGACATGGAAGGTATCGCCGGGGTTGGCGGCCACGGGGCGGGTGAAGGAACCGCCGAGGATGATCTGTCCCGGTTGCAGGGTGACGTCATAGGCCGCCAGCTTGTTCGCCAGCCAGGCCACGCCTTTGGCCGGGTGATTGAGCACCGCCGCCGAGACGCCGGATTCTTCGATCACGCCGTTGCGGTAGAGCACCGCCGGCACCTTGCGCAGGTCGATCTCGGTCGGGCGCACGGCACGACCGCCCATGACCACCCCGGCATTGGCGGCGTTGTCGGAAATGGTGTCGAAGACCTTGCGGGTCGCCTTGGTCTGTGGGTCGACCTGCTGGATGCGCGCATCGATGATTTCCAGCGCCGGGATCACCCATTCGGTGGCGTCGAGCACGTCGAACACCGTTACGTTCGGGCCTTTCAACGGCTTGCCGAGGATGAACGCCAGCTCCACTTCCACCCGTGGCACGATGAAGCGCTCGAACGGGATGTCGGTGCCTTCATCGAAAAACATGTCGTCGAGCAGCGCGCCGTAGTCCGGCTCGGTGATATTCGACGATACCTGCATGGCCCGGGAGGTCAGGCCGATCTTGTGGCCGACCAGCTTGCGCCCGTCCTTGATCTTTTGCGCGACCCAGGCGCGCTGGATGGCGTAGGCGTCCTCAAGGGTGATGGCCGGGTGGTCGAGGGAAAACTGTCGCACCTGCTCACGGGTGCGTTCGGCCTGGTCGAGGCGCGCGGCGGCTTGCTGGATGAAAGTCTGGTCAAGCATGGCAAGGGTCTCTTATTGAGGATTGACGATGGCAGCCCGGGTGCGCAGCACCAGCAAGCCGCCAAGGGCGATGAGCAGGGCCAGCACGTACAGGGCGAGGCTGGCGCTCTGGGTGGTGTCGCGCATCCAGCCGATCAGGTAGGGCGCGAAGAATGAGGCGATGCTGCCGAAGGAGCTGATCAGCGCGATGCCGGCGGCCTGGGTGCCGTTGGACAGGAAGGCTGGCGGCAGTTGCCAGAACATCGGCAACGCCGCACTGGCGCCCATGCCGGCGACGATCAGGCCACTGAGCACCAGGGTCGGGTTGCCAGGGGACAGCCCGGCGACCGCGATGCCCAGCGCGGCCATCAACAGCGGCACGCACAGGTGCCAGCGGCGTTCGCGATGGCGGTCGGAGGAGCGCCCGCAGCCGATCATGAAGAAGCAGCCGGCCAGGTAGGGCACCGCGCTGAGCAGCCCGACCTTGCCGTCGCTGCCGATGCCGGCACCGTGGATCAGGGTCGGCATCCAGAACGCCAGGGTGTTCACCGCCAGCATCACGGCGAAGTACACCGCCACCAACAACCAGACTTGTGGGTTGTTGAGGATCGCCGAGAACGAGGTGATGGATTTGCGCTGCTCTTCAAGGCTCAGTTGTTCGCGCAGCTGTTGCTTGGCCTGGGGTGTCAGCCAGTTGACCGCCTCGAAACTGTCCGGCAGGCACTTGAGCACAACCAAGCCGAGCAGGATCACCGGCAGCCCTTCGATGACGAACATCCACTGCCAGCCGCGCAGGCCGCCAAGGTCATGGAAATGCTCGAGAATACCGCCGGACAAGGGCCCGCCAATCACCCCGGCCATTGGCACCGCGATAGCAAACAACGCCGTCACCTGGGCCCGGCGCCGGGCCGGATACCAGCGGTTGAGAAAGACCAGGATGCCGGGAAAGAAACCGGCCTCGGCCACGCCCAGCAGAAAGCGCAGCACGTAGAAACCGGCGGCGCTTTCGATGAGGAACATGCCGGTGGACAAGGCGCCCCAGATTACCATCAGGGTAGCGATCCAGCGCCGCGGGCCGACCCGGTCCAGGGCCATGTTGCTGGGCACGCCAAACAGCGCATAGGCGATGAAGAACAGGCCGGCGCCGAAGCCGTAGACCGTGTCGCTGAACTGCAGGTCGGCGCTCATCTGCATCTTCGCGAAGCCGATGTTGATGCGGTCCAGGTGGGCGAAGAGGTAGCAGACCAGCAGCAGCGGCATCAACCGCCAGGTGATGGTGGCATGGGTGCGGTCGTGGGCGATGGTGCCGACAGTGTCGGCGGTATTGGCTGTGCTCATGATCTTGTACTTTTTGTCAGAGAGGCCGATGGGGAGGGCGGGGCAGATGGATTCAGCTGGCCTGGCCCTTGAGGAAGGCGTGGACGTTGTTGGCCTTGAAGTTGAGTTGTTCGTGCAGCTCGATCATCTCGAACGACAGGGCCAGCAGGCGTTGGGCCTGGAGTTCGGCGAAGTGCGCGGTGATGACCTCGAAGAGTTTTTCCGCGACTTTCTGGCGGGTGGCCAGGTCGCGACCATGGCCGACTTTCAAGGTCATGTGCACGAAGGCGTAGTCATGCTTGCCGTCGGCCATGCGCCAGGTGTCCAGGCGTACGCCGCGGCTGCGGATACCGCCCAGGGGGAACACGCCGCTGTCGCCCAGCACGGCATGGACCTTTTCAAACAGGCCGGGGAGGTCGGCTTGGCGTTCGATGTTGTCGGTGTATTCAACGATGAAATGCGGCATGAACGGCTCCTTCAGGCCGCACGGGGACGCCGTGCGGCCGGGGTGTCAAACAGGGAAGACAGCGTTGATCTGCCCGGTGCCGGAGCTACCGAACGGCTCGGTGATGATTTCGGCAGGCTTGTCGTAGTCCGGCCCGCCGAGCAGCCCAAGCAGCATCGCCGTGTCGTGCATCTTGCCTTCGCCAAAGCAGTGTTCGGCGTAGTCCGGGAGCATGGCGCAGAACTCTTTCCATCGACCCTGGCGCCACATCTCGACGACGTGCAGGTCGACCTGCTTGTCGAACTCCCGCGTCCAGTTGTGGATGTTGGCTTCGGCGTTGCGATCATCGGAGAAACGGTGGGACAACGAACCGGACGCCAGCACCAGCACCTTGCGATCGCTTTTCTCGATGGCCCGGCGCACCGCGGCGCCAAAGGCGAAGCTGTCTTGCAGGCGATGCCAGGCGCACCAGGCGGCAATGGACACGACGTTGAATTTCTGCGCTTGGGGGACATCCATGTGCATGTAGCGCATGGGCACCAGCGTGCCGTATTCCAACTCCAGGCTTGGAATGTTGTGGGCCAGGGTGCGCACATCCACGGCATTGGCCTCGGCGGCGATCAGTTCGCCCAGTTCCGGCGCGCCTGCGTATTCGTACTCCATGTTCTTGATGAAGTGCGGCAGCTCGTTGCTGGTGTAGACGCCCTTGAAGTGCTCGCCGCTGTTGACGTGATAGGCGCTGTTGACCAGCCAGTGCACGTCGAACACCACGGCTGTGTCGGCGCCCAGCTCACGGGCGCGACGGCCGATTTCCTTGTGGCCGGCAATCGCGGCGGCGCGGCAACCGTGGTGCTTGCCGGGCAGCTCCGACAGGTACATCGAGGGAACGTGGCAGATTTTCGCAGCCAGGACGACTTCGCCCATGATGATTCTCCTGAAATGTTGTTCTTGTTGAATCTCGGGACAGCGGGTGAATCAGGTTTTGTCGATGAGCGCTTGTGGCGAGGGAGCTTGCTCCCGCTGGGCTGCGAAGCGGCCCCATTTTTTTTGCGATCGCCGCGCAATCGAGCGGGAGCAAGCTCCCTCGCCACAGAGTCATCGTCGCCCATGAGGCTTGGGCCTATACCCCCCACCGCGGTATGTGATGACTGCCCATGGAGATGCAAACGTTCTTGATCTCGGCAAACACTTCGAAGCTGTACTGTCCACCTTCGCGGCCGGTTCCGGAACCCTTTACGCCGCCGAAAGGCTGGCGCAGGTCGCGCACGTTCTGGCTGTTGATGAACACCATGCCGGCCTCGATGCCGTGGGCCAGGCGATGGGCCTTGCCGATGTCCTGGGTCCAGATGTACGAGGCCAGCCCGTATTCGGTGTCGTTGGCCAGCTGCAAGGCTTCGGCTTCGTCCTTGAACGGGATCAGGCACACCACCGGGCCGAAGATTTCTTCCTGGGCGATGCGCATGTTGTTGTTGACGTCGGCGAACACTGTCGGCTGGATGAACTGGCCGCGGCTCAAGTGGGCCGGCAGGTTGGCCGGGCGCTCCAGGCCGCCGGCCAGGAGGGTGGCGCCTTCTTCGAGGCCGATCTTGATGTAGCCGGTGACCTTGTCGTAATGGCCCTGGGTGATCATCGAGCCGACCTGGGTCTTCGGGTCTTGCGGATCACCGACGATCAAGCGTTTGGCACGGGCGGCGAACTCGGCGACGAACTGCGGGTAGACGCTTTCCTGGATGAAGATCCGACTGCCAGCGGTGCAGCGTTCGCCATTGAGGGAAAAAATCGTGAACAACGCGGCGTCGAGGGCCCGTTCGAGGTCGGCGTCTTCGAAAATCAGCACCGGCGATTTTCCACCCAGTTCCATCGAGTACTTTTTCAACCCGGCGGTCTGCATGATTTTCTTGCCGGTGGCGGTACCGCCGGTGAAAGAAATCGCCCGCACGTCCGGATGACGCACCAACGCATCGCCGGCCGTGGCGCCATAACCCTGGATCACGTTCAACACGCCGTTGGGAATGCCGGCCTCGACCGCCAGGCGACCCAGCTCGTTGGCGGTCAACGGCGACAGCTCGGACATCTTCAGCACGGCCGTGTTGCCCAGCGCCAGGCATGGCGCGGTCTTCCAGGTCGCGGTCATGAACGGCACGTTCCAGGGCGAAACCAACGCGCAGACACCCACCGGCTGGTACAGGGTGTAGTTGAGCATCTGATCGTCGACCGGGTAGGTATGGCCGTCCATTCGCGTGCAGACTTCGGCAAAGAAATCGAAGTTGTGGGAAGCGCGCGGAATCAGCACGTTCTTGGTCTGGTGGATCGGCAAACCGGTGTCGAGGGTTTCCAGTTCGGCCAGCTTCGGCACGTTCTGCTCGATCAGTTCTCCGAGCTTGCGCATCAGCCGGGCGCGTTCCTTGGCCGGGGTGTTGGCCCATTTTGGAAACGCTTCCTTGGCGGCCGCGACCGCTTGGGCCACTTCCTCGGCACCGCCGCTGGCGACTTCGCCGATGGCCTCCCCGGTGGCCGGGTTGTAGTTGACGAAGACGTCTTTGCTTTCGACCTCACGGCCATTGATCCAATGTTTGATCATGCTGCTCATGCCTCTTTACGGGATGCGAAGAACTCGGCTTCGCTGACAATTCGATTGACCAGGCGACCGACGCCTTCTACTTCCACCACCACTTCGTCACCGGGCACCACGTCCGCCAGGCCTTCCGGCGTGCCGGTGGCGATCATGTCGCCGGGTTGCAGGGTCATGAAGCTGGACAGGTATTCGATCAGGTAGGGGATGTCGAAAATCATGTCCTTCGTGCTGCCTTCCTGGCGCAGCTCGCCGTTGATCCAGGTGCGCAGCGTCAGGTTGCTCGGGTCCGGCACATTGGCCACATCGACGATCCAGGGGCCGACGGGCGTGGTCGCGTCACGGTTCTTCACCCGTAGGTTGGGGCGGTAGTAGTTTTCCAGGTAATCGCGGATCGCATAGTCGTTGCACACGGTGTAGCCGGCCAGGTAGTCCAGCGCATCCTCGCGCTTGACGTTGCGCGCGGCTTTGCCGATGACCGCCACCAGCTCGCACTCGTAATGCATGTAGGCGACATTGTCGGGACGCCAGGTTGCCTGGTTGTGGCCGGTGTAGGTGCCAGGCGACTTGATGAATGCCAGGGGTTCGGTCGGCGGCTTGAACGCCAGTTCGGCGGCGTGATCGGCGTAGTTCAGGCCCAGGGCGAACATGCTGCCGGTGGCCGGTGGCAGCCATTGGACCTGGTCCTCGGCCAGCAGGCGACCGTCGGCCAGGCGTACGGCGTTGTGGGCTTCAACGATGACGGCGTGATCCTGCCCTTCAAAACGAATGCGCGCGTGTTTCATGAACCTGCTCCTGTTTCCTTGGCCACGACGGTATTGACCAGGCGACCCAGGCCGCTGATGGCCACTTCGACACGATCGCCGGGCAGTACATCGACCCGTCCCTCAGGCGTGCCGGTGATCAGCACATCGCCGGCATGCAGGGTCATGAACTCGCTGATCTCGGCAATCAATTGGGGAATGTTGCGCACGAAGTTGGCCGTGCTGTTTTGCTGGCGCACCTCGCCATTGACGTACAGCGTGATCGCCAGGCTGTGGGGGGCGGCCACCTGGGCGCTCGGCACCAGTTCCGGACCGATGGCGCAAAAGCCGTCCCGGCACTTGGCCTTGACGGCGGGGCGGTAATAACTGTCTTCCGGGAGACTGAATTCATTGATGATGGTGTAGCCGGCCACGTAGTCCATGGCCTCGGCGGCGCTGACGCGGCTGGCCGATTTGCCCATCACCACGCCAAGGGCCGGTCCTGGTTGCAGCGTTTCGCCGCCACCTGGGTGAACCACATCGGCGTCGTGCCGGTTGCGGGTATTGGGCGTCTTGATGAACAGCACGGGCTTGAGCGGCGGCTTCTGGTAGGGCGGTTGCTCGAACTCGGCGAGGCGCTGTTTCAGCAGCCCCTGGTAGTTCAGCGCGACCCCGAACAGGGTGCCGGTCGCGACGTCATGCAGGGCACGGCTCATGCTTGTCTCCTGGCGATGGCAGAGTGATGTGGGCTCTGCGGTTATTGTTAATGTGTTAACAGTTATAATTAAGATGTTAACTATCGTCAAGCGTGACAGAATGACCGGCACTGGTTGCCTTGCCGGATTCGGTGCAGGATGAGGGCGGCAGGTACCTGAATCAGAATAAAAACGAGCACTGCGTGATGACCGACCGCCAGCCGATCCCGAACATCAACATTGGTCAGGTGTACGACCAGCGCTACAGCGACGCCGAAGTGCATTACGACCGGCTCGCCAACCTGGCGGGTTTTTTCGGTCGCAACATGCCGGTGCACCGCCACGACCGGTTCTTCCAGGTGCATTACGTCAAGAGCGGCACCGTGCGGGTCTACCTCGATGACCAGCAATACGTTGAATCCGGCCCGATGTTCTTCCTCACCCCGCCGACCATTCCCCATGCCTTCGTGACCGAGGCCGACAGCGACGGGCATGTGCTGACGGTGCGCCAGCAACTGGTGTGGCAGTTGATCGACGCCGATCCGAGCCTGGCGCCGGCTGGCGTGCAACTGCCGGCCGCCTGCGTGGCCTTGGCGCAACTGGGGCCTGGGCAGGCGGGGGAGGTGCGGCGGTTGGAATACTTGTTCGAGGAACTGAGCGAGGAGGTGGTGGCGGGGCATCCGGGACGCGGCGCGGCGCTGGATGGGTTGACGCGTTTGATCATGATCAGCCTGCTGCGGCTGTGTTCCAATTCCCTGCAAGCCAGGCCCGCGCGGCATGAAGACCTGAAGATCTTCCATCGCTTCAACGAGCTGATCGAGGCCCATTACCTGCAGCATTGGCCGCTGTCGCGCTACGCCGAAGGCATCGGCGTGACCGAAGCGCGCCTCAACGACGTGTGTCGACGCATCGCCGATTTGCCCTCTAAGCGGCTGATCATGGAGCGGCTGATGCAGGAGGCCAAGCGCTTGCTGCTGTTCACCGGCAGCTCGGCCAATGAAATCTGCTACCAGCTGGGTTTCAAGGACCCGGCGTATTTCAGCCGCTTTTTCCAGCGTTACGCCCAACTCACGCCGGGGGAGTATCGCCAGCGGCAATCGGGGTTGCGCTGAAAACGCAGCCGTACTTTATGCAGATAGTCCCGTGGCCAGAGATTGCTCCCGCTGGGCCTGTAGGAGCTGTCGAGCGGAGCGAGGCTGCGATCTTTCTCAAGACACTTGGATCTCAAGCGAAAGATCAAAAGATCGCAGGCTTCGCCAGCTCCTACAGAGCCGAGCGGGAGCACGCTCCCTCGCCACAGAAGCTCCCGAGAGACTTTGCTTCTTGCGACAGCCTGGAGACGACACTAAGCTGCCGACTCGCCCATTCACACAGTTCGAACATGGCCAACCCCAGACCTTCTTTGACCCTGACCCTGTTGCAAGCCCGCGAAGCGGCGATGGCTTTTTTTCGTCCGGCGCTGAACCAGCATGACCTCACGGAACAGCAGTGGCGAGTGATCCGCATCCTCCATCAGCAAGGTGAGTTGGAAAGCCACCAGCTCGCCCATCAGGCCTGCATTCTCAAGCCGAGCATGACCGGTGTGCTCAGTCGCCTGGAGCGTGACGGGTTGGTGCGTCGACAGAAATCCAGCCAGGACCAGCGTCGGGTCTTCGTGGGCCTGACCGAGCGTGGCCAGCAGTGTTTCGTGTCCATGAGCGAGGGCATGGAAAGCAACTACCGGCGGATCGAAGAGCAATTTGGCGAGGAGAAGATGCAGCAATTGCTCGCGTTGCTCGGTGAGTTGAAGAACATCAAGCCATGAGGCTTGAGGCTTGAGTTTTGGGCCAGTAAGGCTTGAGCTTCTCAGCTTCTCAGCTTCTCAGCTTCTCAGCTTCTCAGCTTCTCAGCTTCTCAGCTTCTCAGCTTCTCAGCTTTTGAGCTTTTGAGCTCTTGTGGCGAGGGAGCTTGCTCCCGCTCGACTGCGAAGCAGTCGCAAAGCTCACCTGAACGAGTGGGAGTGGGCAGGGGGGCTGCTACGCAGCCCAGCGGGAGCAAGCTCCCTCGCCACAGAAGCGCTTCCTTCACACCGGGCTGCGTTCACGCAGCTCCTGCAACCGATCAGCCCCACCCTCGGCCACACGATTCTGGCTCAAACGATCGGAGCCACCCTCGGCCACGCGATTCTGGCTCAGACGATCAGAGCCACCCTCGGCCACGCGATTCTGGCTCAGACGATCAGAGCCACCCTCGGCCACACGATTCTGGCTCAGGCGATCGGAGCCGCCTTCGGCCAGTTGATGCTCAGCCTGGGCCGGGTCGTTCTTTGCCGAGGCAGCGTTCGCCAGGCCGACACCGCCAACCAGTGCCAGGGCGATTGCCAAGGACGACAGTTTCGAGAAATTGAACATGGTGATTCTCCTTGCGTTTGATTGAGTAGATCCGTGGCAGCGAAGGTGTTGCTGTCCGGTGATCACAGTTAAACGCGCAGATGTATCGACGATGTGTGCGAGGCGGGGGCGAAATCTGTCGTTTCGTATCAAGCCGTGCTTCCTATACAGAGCGATACAAATCCTGTTGAGGCATGGGGAGGCGAGGCGCTGCCGAGTGCTCGACGAGCTGAAAAACCGCGAATTGTCTGGTCGATAATCGCACGCTTTGCGGTGTATCCCTGCGTGGGTTATTGACCAAACTAACCGGGTGGTACATTTTAGCGGCACCTGTCTTGTCCCACGTGACCGAGACCATAATAAAAATAGAGGAACACCCCATGGCAGTCCGTCTGCGAGCGTCCCGCGCCGCCTCCTTGATCCATCTTTCAAGTGCACCGTCCAGCCTTCCAGGTTTGATTCGCTAGCGACCCACGTTGTTGCGGTCTTATCGCGCCAGCGGGATGTTGGCGCTCGACAAGCCTCGGAGTTCTTCAAGATGACAAAAGTCGTGGATCTGTATTTCAAGCTGCTGAAGCTGCTGATCGTGGTGTGCATGGTCGCGATGATCGTGCTGGTGTTCGGCAATGTGGTGCTGCGCTATGCCTTCAACTCGGGCATCAGTGTGTCGGAGGAGCTGTCGCGCTGGTTCTTCGTCTGGATGATTTTTCTCGGCGCCCTGGTGGCGCTCAAGGACCGTGCCCACCTGGGCATGGACAGCCTGGTCAAGCGCTTGCCGGCGGCAGGCAAGCGTATCTGCCTGGTCATCAGTCACCTTTTGATGTTGTACATCTGCTGGCTGATTTTCAGTGGCAGCTGGCAACAGGCAGTGATCAACCTGAATGTCGCCGCCCCGGCGTCAGGCTTGTCCATGTCGCTGTTCTACGGTGCCGGCCTGGTGTTCGGCGCCAGTGCCGCAGCGATCCTGCTCTACGAACTCTACCTGGCACTGTTCGGCAAGCTGGGGGATGACGAATTGGTGATGGTCAAGGACAGCGACGCAGAGCTGATCACCCCTAACGCCGCCGCCCCTGGCCCCATCAAGAGTACCCGCCCATGACGCTGGTTATTTTTCTCGGGTCCCTGATCGGCAGCATGGCACTGGGCATGCCCATCGCGTTTGCCTTGCTGGTGGTCAGCGTGGCGTTGATGGTTTACCTGGACCTGTTCGACGCGCAAATCATTGCCCAGAACCTGCTCAACGGCGCGGACAGTTTCCCGCTGATGGCCGTGCCGTTTTTCATGCTGGCCGGCGAAATCATGAACGTCGGCGGGCTGTCCAAACGCATCGTCAACATTGCCATGGCGCTGGTGGGGCACAAGCGCGGCGGGCTGGGCTACGTGGCGATCATCGCCTCTTGCCTGCTGGCGTCGCTGTCCGGTTCGGCCGTGGCCGATGCGGCGGCACTGGCGGCGTTGCTGGTGCCGATGATGGTGTTGGCCGGGCACAATCGAGGACGCTCGGCTGGCCTGATCGCCGCCGGTAGCATCATTGCGCCGGTCATTCCGCCGAGCATTGGCTTTATCGTCTTTGGCGTGGCGTCCGGGGTCTCGATTTCCAAGCTGTTCCTGGCTGGTATCGTGCCGGGGTTGATGCTGGGGGCTTCGCTGGCCGTTGCCTGGTGGTTCATCTCCCGCAGCGAGAACGTCGAGACACCGCCCAAGCGTTCCCGTGCCGAAGTGCTGCGCACGTTGCTCGACGGCAGTTGGGCGATGGGCCTGCCCTTGATCATCATCCTGGGCCTCAAGTTCGGCATCTTCACGCCTACGGAAGCCGCGGTGGTCGCGGCGGTCTATTCGTTGTTCGTGTCCCTGGTGATCTACCGGGAGATGAAAGTCAGCCAGTTGTACGAAGTGATCCTGTCCTCGGCCAAGACCACCTCGGTGGTGATGCTGCTGGTGGCGGCGGCCATGGTTTCGTCGTGGCTGGTGACCATCGCCGACCTGCCGGGCCAACTGGCAGAGCTGCTGGCGCCGTTCATGGACAACCAGACCCTTTTGCTGCTGGTGATGATGGTACTGATCATCCTGGTGGGGACGGTGATGGACATGACCCCGACCATCCTCATTCTCACCCCGGTGCTGATGCCCGCCGTCATCCAGGCGGGGATCGACCCGGTGTATTTCGGCGTGCTGTTCCTGATCAACACCGCCATCGGCCTGATCACGCCGCCCGTAGGCACGGTGCTCAATGTGGTTTGCGGGGTGGCGAAGCTGGACTTCGAGGAGATCGTTCGCGGGGTGTGGCCGTTCATGCTTGCGCAGTTTGTGGTGCTGTTCCTGTTGGTCCTGTTTCCGCAATTGGTCCTGGGGCCGTTGAAATTCTTCACCGGCTGACACCGGTGCTGTTAGCTCGACCTAAAAAACAATAACGATCGGAGAGTGACATGGGAAAACTGATGAAAACCCTGCTGGCCGGGGCGTGCGCGACGGGCTTGCTGTTGGGCAGCGTGGCCAGCCATGCGGATGAGATTCGCGAACGTACCCTGCGATTCGCTTTCCAGAACGTCAAGGAACACCCCCAGGGCCAGGGCGCGCAGAAGTTCGCCGACCTGCTCAGCGAGAAGAGCGGTGGCAAGATCAAGGTCCGCCTGTTCCCCGGCGGTACGCTGGGCGGTGACGTGCAAACGGTGTCGGCGTTGCAGGGCGGCACCCTGGACATCACCGTGCTCAACTCCGGCATCCTGGCCGCCCAGGCCCCGGATTACGCCATGCTCGATTTCCCGTTCCTGTTCAACAACGTCGAGGAAGCCCATGCGGTCATCGATGGGCCGGTCGGGCAGAAACTGGCGGCGCAACTGGACAGCAAAGGGCTGGTAGGGCTGGGTTATTGGGACCTGGGTTTTCGTAACCTGACCAACAGCAAGCACCCGGTGACCAAGCTGGAAGACATGCAAGGCTTGAAACTGCGTGTGATCCAGTCGCCAATCTATCTGGAAACCTTTACCGCCCTGGGCGCCAACCCGGTGCCGATGGCGTTCCCGGAGGTCTACACCGGCCTTGAGCAGCACACCATCGACGGCCAGGAAAACCCTTTCACGGTGATTGAAGGCAACAAGTTCTACGAGGTGCAGAAGTATCTTTCCGTCACCGGGCACATCTTCAATCCGCAGTCGTTGATCATCAGCCAGAAAACCTGGAACCGCCTCAACGACGATGAAAAGGCAATGATTCGCGCGGCCGCGGCCGAGGCGCAGACATTCCAGCGTGAAGTCACGGCGGCGAGCATGGACAAGGCCAAGGCGACGTTGGCCGCTGCGATGACCGTCAATGAAATCAGCCCAGCCGAGAAAGATCGCATGCGTGAGCGCGTGCAGCCGGTGATCGACAAGTTCGCCAAATCCCTGGATGGCGACCTGGTGAAAGCAATGTACGACCAAATCGCCAAGGTGCGGGCGGCGCAATGAGGTGAATGGGCCTGACACCAGCGTCAGGCCTGAACAGATCCAACCCTGTGGGAGTGCTCCCACAGTTGTTTGGGGTGGACTCAGGATTTGCATACACTGCAGATCCCCGGTGGGAGCGAGCTTGCTCGCGATAGCGGAGTGTCAGTCAAGATCAATGCGGCTGACCTGACGCCATCGCGAGCAAGCTCGGCTCCCACAGTTGTTTTGGGTGGAGTCAGGACTCGCATACGCCGCAGATTTCCTGTGGGAGCGAGCCTGCTCGCGATAGCGGAGTGTCAGCCAAGATCAATGTGGCTGACCTGACGCCATCGCGAGCAAGCTCGCTCCCACAGGGTTTTGTAGTTTTCTAGCGACGGTTACTGGGCGGCCGGAACGGCCAGCCACTGGCCAATCACTTTCTGGTAGCTGCCATTGGCCTTGCTCAGGTGCAGCCACTGGTCGACGTACATTTTCCAGGTGTTGTCATCCCGCGGCAGCAGGTAGGCCTTCTCGCCATATTGCAGGTAGCGAGTCGGGTTGACGGCGCACAGGCCGGGCTTGAGTTTTTGCTGGTAGAGCGCTTCGGACGCGTCGGTGATCATCACGTCGGCTTTCTTGTCCAGCAGTTGCTGGAAGATGGTCACGTTGTCGTGGAAGCTGAGCTGGCCGTTGGGCAGGAACGCCCGGACAAAGGCTTCGTTGGTGCCACCCGCCGGCTCGACAAGACGCACCGACGGCTGGTTCATCTGCTCGATGGTCTGGTAACGCTCCTTGTCTTCGCAACGCACCAGCGGGATCTTGCCATCCACGTCCAGGGTGCTACTGAAATAGGCCTTTTTCTGGCGCTCCAGCGTCACCGAAATCCCGCCCATACCGATGTCGCATTGGCCTGCAACCATATCCGGCATCAGGGTTTTCCAGGTGGTCTGCACCCATTGCACCTTGACGCCGAGGCTGGCGGCCAGTGAGCGCGCCATGTCGATGTCGATGCCTTCGTATTCGCCGGCTTGGGTTTTAAAGGTGTAGGGCTTGTAGTCGCCGGTGGTGCACACCTTCAGTTCGCCGCGCTGCTGGACCTGATCCAGCAGCGAGGGAGCCGGCTCGGCCAGGGCGCCGCAGGAGAGCGCCAACAGGCCACAGAACGTCATCGAGCTTGTTATGGTTTTCATAGGGATTGGACGTCTCGTAGCGGAGGGAAACAAGATCGGGGAGTGTAGTAAAAGTGCCGGCAGGCTGTCACTGCAGGCTTTCCAGGTAGGCGCAGAACATATCGGCCATGGCGTCGCTATACACGGCAACCTCCACGGGAGAGCGGGGCGCTGATGAAAAACGCTTGCCCACGGCGCCGAGCGTGGTGATGACCAAGTCTCCTGCCAGGGCCCGGGTTTGTGCAGGAGCGTCTGGCAAGGCTTGCAGCATGAAAGCGTCCACCGACTGTTGCACCGACATCCGCGCGGCCTGGTGCTCGGGGGCGTCGCGGTAGAGCGGTGCGGCGTCGTTGAGGGCGACGCGTATCTGGGCCTCGTCGCATTCGGACTGGATGAACGCCCGCACCAGGGTGCGCAGTCGCTCGAAGGGCGGCTTGCGGTTGTCTTCAAGAATCTCGCGCAGCATGTCGCTGGTTTGCCGCCATTCATCGCTTTGCAGGCGGAACAGGATCGCCGCTTTGTTCGGAAAGTACTGATACACCGAGCCGACACTGACGCCCGCTCGCTCGGCAACACGGGCCACCGTGAAACGTGCCGCACCCTGGGTCGCCAAAACCTGAACAGCCGCCTCCAGAACGGCGGCGACGAGCTCGGTGGAGCGTGCCTGTTTCGGCTGTTTGCGCGAGGAAATCTGCGGGCTTGGGCGTTCGGACATGCGGACGTGAACCTCGACAGGGAATGCGAATAGGAAATGCGACGGATTATTCGTATCTTGAATGCGACGAATTGATCGCATTCTAGTGGGATCCACAGGCCGCGTTCAACGTCACATCGCATCCTTTCCGTGGGTAGGGTTATGACTCAAGAAAATATTCATCTCGTTGCCTCTGCGGTGCCTCAGGCATCCCTCGGTGCCCATCCGGTGCTCAAGCTGTTGCCGCTCACGCTAACGGTCTTCATCGGTTTTCTGACCCTGGGCATGCAATTGCCGGTCTTGCCCCTTCACCTGCATGACACCCTGGGCATGGGCACCTTGGTGATTGGCCTGGTGGTCGGCGCGCAGTTCGCCGCGGCGTTGTTGTCACGAGCCTGGGCTGGCAATTTCGCCGACATGCGCGGTGGCAAGCGCGCGGTCATGGTTGGCCTGGTGACGGCGGCGGTTTCCGGGTTGGTCTATCTGCTTTCCCTGGCGTTCGTTGCCACGCCTGTGACCTCGGTCTGGCTACTGTTGGGCGGACGTGTGCTGCTGGCATTTGGGGAAAGTCTCATTGTCACCGGTGCGCTGGGGTGGGGCATGGGACTGGTGGGCGCGCAGCATGCCGGCAAGGTCATGGCCTGGAATGGCATCGCCATGTACGGCGCCTATGCCCTGGGCGCTCCGCTCGGCGTGGCGCTGAATGGCGGTTGGGGGTTCACGGGCATTGCCGTCGCCACGGTGTTCGTCCCGCTGCTGGCGCTGCTGATTGTTTCAGGTGTGCGGGCGGTCGCCCCTACAGCGACCCGGCGGGCACCGTTCTACAAGGTGATGGGGGCCGTGTGGATGCCAGGCATGGGGTTGGCGTTTTGCAGCGTTGGTTTTGGGGTCATCACGGCCTTTATCGCGCTGTTGTTCGCGGCCAGGGCCTGGGGCGATGCCTCCCTGGCGTTCACCGCCTTCGGCCTGGCCTTCATCGGTGCGCGCCTGCTCTTTGGCCACCTGCCCGACAAGATCGGCGGGGCCCGTGTCGCCCTGGTTTGCGTGGTGATCGAAGCCGTTGGGCTGTTGTTGATCTGGGGGGCAGACACGGCGGCAATCGCCTACTTGGGGGCGGCGTTCACCGGCTTCGGCTATTCCCTGGCTTTCCCGGGCTTCGGGGTGGAGGCGGTGAAGCGTGCGCCGCCGCAGAACCGCAGTCTCGCCATGGGCGCCTATGTCGCTTTCCTCGACATCTCCCTGGGGCTCAGCAGTCCGCTGGCCGGGGCGTTGGCGGGTACCTGGGGCATCGGCGCGGTTTACCTCGGCGGGGCCGTGGCGGTGATGCTGGCCGTTGTCGTGGCGCTGGTGCTGTTGCTGCCGGGGGCCCAAGGCCGGCAGCCGGTTTGAGTCCGTCAGTGGTGTTCCTCGATAGGTTTTAACAGGAGTTTGAAACATGCATGTATTCGTTACCGGTGCCACGGGCTGGGTGGGGTCTGCCGTGGTCCAGGAATTGAGGGGGGCCGGCTATCGGGTCACGGGCCTGGCCCGTTCCGAGCACAAGGTCGCTGCGCTGGCCGCGACCGGCGCGAAGGTGGTCCGCGGCACGTTGGAAGACCTCGACGTCCTGCACCAGGCCGCCTCGGCGGCGGATGCGGTGATTCACACCGCGTTCAATCATGACTTCTCGCGGTTTGCCGAGCACGCTGAGCAGGACCGCCATGTCATCGAAGTATTGGGCAGCGCGCTGCAAGGGTCTGAGCGGCCTTTGCTGGTGACGTCCGGCCTGCTGGGCTTGACCCGAGGCGCGAGCGAACTGGAGGTGCCCAGCCCGGCTTCGCCGCGCAAATCCGAAACGGCGGCCCGGGCGCTGATGGAGCGTGGTGTGCGGTGCGCGACCGTACGCCTGGCACCCTCGGTCCATGGCCTCGGCGACTACGGATTCGTGCCTCTCCTGATTCGCCTGGCCCGGGAGACGGGCGTCTCGGCCTATCTCGGAGACGGCGGTCACTTATGGTCGGGCGTGCACCGGCTGGACGCCGCACGGGTCTATCGGCTTGCGCTGGAGCAGGGCGTGACGCAGTCGGTCTACCACGCCGTCGCCGACGAGGCCGTGCCGTTCAAGGCCATTGCCCAGGCGATCGGTCGTGGCCTGGGGTTGCCGGTCGAATCCCGGGAGCGCGAGCATTTCGGTTGGTTTGCCCACATGGCGGCGGCGAACATGGCGGTGTCCAGCGAATACACCCGTGCCTTGCTGGGATGGACGCCAAGTGGCCCGAGCCTGTTGAATGATCTTGAGTTGCCGGGCTATTACCACGCCGATTGAAATGAATAACCTGTGGCGAGGGAGCTTGCTCCCGCTGGGTTGCGCAGCGACCCCAATATTTTACGGTCGCTGCGCAACCGAGCGGGAGCAAGCTCCCTCGCCACAAGGGCTGTGCGGGGCCTCTAGCGGGAAATGATCCCGTGGTCGATCGCGTATTTCACCAGGGCCGCGGGTTTGTCGATGTTCAGCTTGCGGCGGATGCTCAGGCGATGGGTTTCGACGGTACGTACGCTGATGTCCAGTTCACGGGCCATTTCCTTGTTGTTCAGGCCCTGGACCATTTTCGCCAGCACTTGGCTCTCCCGTGGCGTCAGCTCGTTGTCGCTGTGCGGGTCGGTGGCGAGTCGCTGGGCGATCTCGGCACTGTAGAAGGTGCCGCCGCTGATGATGGCCTCGATGGCCGCGATGATTTCCCGCGATGGCGCGTTCTTGAGCACGTAGCCGCTGGCGCCGGCGCGTACGGATTCGCTCACGTACTCATAATTGTCGTACATGCTGAGGATGAGGATCTTGAGGCTGGGGTATTGCTTGCCCAGTAATCGGGTCAGCTCAAGGCCGTTCTTGTCCTTGAGACCGATGTCCATCAGCAGCAGGTCCGGTTGGCAGCGACCGACCATTTCGATCGCCTGTGCGCCGTTCTCGGCTTCGCCTACCACGTCCAGTTGCGGCATCACCGAGAGCAGGGCCCTGATGCCGTCGCGGACCAAGGAATGGTCATCGACCAGCGCGACGCGAATCACGGGAGGCAGGGTCATCGGCAAGTACTCTGGTTGGAGTGGGGGCATCAGCTTTGCGTGACCGAGAGGTTCATGGGCAGCAGGATGTCCAGTTCGCTGCGGCCTGGCACCGACGTCACTTCCAGGCGTCCGCCGAAATGCTCGACCCGTTCGCGGATGTTCCGCAGGCCGATGCCGGCATGGCCGCGTTCCACTTGCGGGACGTTGAACCCCATCCCGTCATCGACCACCGTCAGGCGCAGGGACTGGCTGGAGCCGAACAGGCTGATGCCGACGCTTTTCGCCCCGGCATGGCGCTCGATATTGGTCAGGGCCTCCTGGGCAATGCGAAACAGCGAGACGGGGGCGCCATTTTCCAATCGGCAATCGAATTCGTTGCTGCGGTAGGACACTTCCAGCCCGCTGCGCTGCTGGAACTCGCTGGCGAGTTGGCCGATGGCGGCGGGCAGGCCCAAGGTGTCGAGCAGGGAGGAGCGCAAGTCGTGGGAGATGCTACGGATCTCGCCGATGGCGTCGCCCAGCCGGTCGGTGGCGGTCTTCAGGATGCCCAGGCCGTTTTCCTGACCGTTCTCCAACACATGGCTGGCCAGTTCGAACTGGAACTTGATCGACACCAGCAATTGGCTGATGCCGTCATGCAGCTCGCGAGAAACCCGTGAGCGTTCTTCTTCCTGCAGGCTGACGATGCGCTGGTTCAGCCGCTGCAGCTTCTTGTCCGCCAGGCGATGTTCGCTGACGTTCAGGGTCATGCCTCCGGCGAATACCAGCAGGACCGCTACCAATGCGATGGCCGCGATGGCTTGCATGGTGGTGTGGATGCCATGGGCGACTTCGTCACGGGCTTGTTGGGTGGCGCGTTCGACATCCTCCAGGTAGATCCCCGTGCCAAGCGTCCAGCCCCATTTGTCGAGCCTCACGACGTAGGCCAACTTGTCGGTCACCTGTCCGGAGGAGGGCTTGTTCCAGGCGTAGCGCTGGAAACCATCGCCTGACTCGGCGCTCCTGATCAACGCCTGGATCACCGGCAGGCCCTTGGGGTCCTTCATGTCCCAAAGATACTGCCCGACCAATTCCGACTGGCGGGCATGCATGAGGCTGCGACCCTGGCGGTCATACACGAAAAAGTAACCGTTGATGCCGAAGCTGAGCTTGCGCAGTTCTTCCAGGACCTGCTGTTGCGCGCGCGCGTCGCCCTGGCCGTCGTCATACAGCGGGGCGATCAGGCTCTGCGCCATCTCGACATAGTTCTTCAGCTCGGCGCGCTTGCTCGCCAGGATGCTGTCTTCGATCAGTTGCGCCTGTTGATCGCCCAATTGGCGGTTGAGCGAGATCACCAGGGCGCAGATGACCGCGATGGCCAGGACCAGCGGCAAGATCCCGAGGGCGACGATTTTGTGTTTGAGCAGCATCTGTACTCCTGTCCGGGCTCGGCGGGGAGGCGAATGGTGGGCATCATATGCCAATCCCGTGTGCGCCCAACAACCCTAACGGATATGAGGCTCAAAACTGTGGGAGCGAGCCTGCTCGCGAAGGCGGTGGGTCAGATAAATCACTATTTACCGACACTCCGCTTTCGCGAGCAGGCTCGCTCCCACAGGGAATCGCGGTTCTACGTAGTACTACGGATTTATTTATTGACCCGTTGCAGGGATATTGGGCCGGCTCCGAATAGCCGGGGCACACTATAAAAACAATCGCCGCAATCCACTGGATATCGGCAGGAGACACGCAATGACAACCCGTCTGGTTAAACACCTCGCCTGGTTTGCCGTGGCTGTTCTGGGAGCCTGTGCGTTGAGTGTCGTGGCCTTGCGCCGCGGCGAACCCATCAACGCCCTCTGGATCGTCGTCGCCGCCGTGGCCATCTACCTGGTCGCCTACCGCTACTACAGCCTCTTCATCGCCAACAACGTGATGCAACTCGATGCGCGCCGGGCCACCCCCGCCGTGCTCAACAACGATGGCCTGGACTACGTCCCGACCAACAAACACATCCTTTTTGGCCACCACTTCGCGGCCATTGCTGGCGCGGGGCCGTTGGTCGGGCCGGTGCTGGCGGCGCAGATGGGCTACCTGCCCGGCACGCTCTGGCTGATCGCCGGCGTGGTGCTGGCCGGTGCGGTGCAGGACTTCATGGTCCTGTTCCTGTCCACCCGCCGCAACGGTCGCTCCCTGGGCGACATGGTGCGCGAGGAAATGGGCCGTATCCCCGGCACCATCGCGCTGTTCGGCTGCTTCCTGATCATGATCATCATCCTCGCGGTGCTGGCGCTGATCGTGGTCAAGGCCCTGGCCGAGAGCCCGTGGGGCATTTTCACGGTGATGGCGACCATCCCGATCGCGATGTTCATGGGCATCTACATGCGCTACATCCGCCCGGGCCGCATCGGCGAGATCTCGATCATCGGCGTGCTGTTGCTGCTGGGTTCGATCTGGCTGGGCGGGCAGATTGCCGCCGACCCGGTCTGGGCCAAGGCCTTCACCTTCACCGGGATCCAGATCACTTGGATGTTGATCGGCTACGGTTTTGTCGCGGCGGTGCTGCCGGTGTGGCTGATCCTCGCGCCACGGGACTACCTGTCCACGTTCCTCAAGATCGGCACCATCGTCGCCCTGGCGATCGGCATCCTGGTCACCATGCCCGAGCTGAAAATGCCGGCACTGACCCAGTTCACCGACGGCACCGGGCCGGTGTGGAAGGGCGGGCTGTTCCCGTTCCTGTTCATCACCATCGCCTGCGGCGCGGTCTCGGGCTTCCACGCGCTGATCTCCTCGGGCACCACGCCCAAGCTGCTGGATAACGAAACCAACGCCCGCTACATCGGTTACGGCGGCATGCTGATGGAGTCCTTCGTGGCGATCATGGCCATGGTGGCCGCTTCGGTGATCGAACCGGGCGTGTACTTCGCCATGAACAGCCCGGCGGCGATCGTCGGTACTGATGTGGTGGCCGTGGCCCAGACCGTCAGCAGTTGGGGCTTTGCAATCACCCCCGACGCGCTGCAAGCGGTGGCCAAGGACATCGGCGAGACCACCATCCTGGCCCGTGCCGGCGGTGCGCCGACCCTGGCGGTCGGGATCGCGCAGATCCTGCACTCGGTGCTGCCGGGTGAGAACACCATGGCGTTCTGGTACCACTTCGCGATCCTGTTCGAAGCGCTGTTCATCCTCACCGCGGTGGACGCCGGCACCCGTGCCGGGCGGTTCATGCTGCAGGACTTGCTCGGCTCGTTCGTGCCGGCCCTCAAGCGCACCGAATCCTGGACCGCCAACCTGATCGCCACCGCCGGCTGCGTGGCGCTGTGGGGTTACTTGTTGTACCAGGGCGTGATCGATCCGCTGGGCGGCATCAACACCTTGTGGCCGCTGTTCGGCATTTCCAACCAGATGCTGGCCGGGATCGCCCTGATGCTCGCCACCGTGGTGCTGATCAAGATGAAGCGCCAGCGCTATGTCTGGGTCACGCTGCTGCCGGCGAGCTGGCTGCTGATCTGCACCACCACCGCGGGCCTGATCAAGCTGTTCGACGCCAACCCGGCGATCGGCTTCCTGGCCCTGGCGCGCAAATACAACGACGCCCTGGCCGCCGGCCAGATCCTGGCCCCGGCCAAGAGCATCGAGCAGATGCAGCACGTGGTGTTCAACGCCTACACCAACGCAACGCTGACGGTGTTGTTCCTGTTCGTGGTCTTCAGCATCCTGTTCTACGCGCTCAAGGTTGGCATCGCCGCCTGGGGCACGAAGGAACGCACGGACAAGGAAGCACCCTTCCAGGCCCTGCCGGACGCTTGATAGAGGATTGCAACGATGTTCAATGACTTGAGTCGCTTGGGTAAATACCTCGGTCAGGCCGCCCGCCTGATGGTCGGCATGCCCGACTACGACAACTACGTCGAGCACATGCAAACCAAGCACCCGGACAAGCCGATGATGGACTATGAGGCGTTCTTCCGGGAACGCCAGGAGGCCCGTTACGGTGGCAAGGGTGGGCCCAAGTGCTGTTGAACCGCTGACTGCCAGTGGATGATGCAACCCTGTGGGAGCGAGCTTGCTCGCGAAGGCGTCAGGTCAGTCGCCATTGATGTGGCTGACACACCGCTATCGCGAGCAAGCTCGCTCCCACAGTTGTTTTGGGGTGATCTCAGGATTTGCATACTCCACAGATCCCTTGTGGGAGCGAGCCTGCTCGCGATAGCGGAATGTCAGTCAAGGATAATGTCGACTGATCCACCGCCTTCGCGAGCAGGCTCGCTCCCACAGTTGTTTTGTGGTGTTCTCAGGATTTGCTTACATCACAGATCCCTTGTGGCGAGGGAGCTTGCTCCCGCTGGCGTGCGGAGCAGGCCCCGGCGGTTCTTCAGGCCGGCCGCATCAGCCGGTTTTGCGACTGCTGCGCAGCCGAGCGGGAGCAAGCTCCCTCGCCACGGGGCGGTTGTCTGGCTTGATTGCGGTGTTGATCAGTCCGCCAACAACACCGCTGCATCGAAGCCCACCCGCAAGTTGCCCCAATGACGGCCGCCGAAAAAGAACGGTACGTCGATCTCGGTCATGATTTCCCCGGTATCGCGCAGGTAGGTCTGCAGCAGGAAGCGCTGGACGTTGCCCGCCGCGCGCAGGCCGATCGGGTCGTTGAAGATGCGCTTGTTGCGGCACACCGGCAAATCCACCGCCCGGTCGCCGGTCGGCGGCTTGGAGACCCAGCTGTTATTCACCGGGCAATAGCCCTTGCTGTCGACCATGAACGACACCTTGCCACCCGGCGTGCTGCGGGTGAGCTTGTCGCATTCTTCCTGGCAGACCTGGGCAAAGCGTTCGGTGTAGCTGGTCATGTACTGCTTGGGATCGGTGCCGGGCACCAGCTGGTAATTCTGATCGAACAGGTTCAGGCCTTCCCGTTGCAGCGCTTCCAGGCGTACTTGCAGCGTATCGCGGCACTCGCTGGCGCGGGTGATGGCGGCATCCAGCTTGCCGTGCCCAAGGACGAAACGACCCAGCAGCGCCTGGACCTTCTCGGCCACGCCGGACAGGTCGCGAGTGGCCGTGGCCGAGTGCTGCATGCGCTGGTCGATCAACTGGCTATCGGCGTGAATCTGGGTGACCCGGTCGTTGATCCCGGTGTTGCTGTCGGCGAACTGCTGGATGTGGGTCGCGATGTCCGCCAGCTTGCCGTTGGTGGATTCGAAGTCGACGATCATGCTTTCGAAATGGCCGGAGGCGCGCTCCACCACTTTCTGGGTTTCCCGGGCGCTGTGGCTGATCTGCGTGGTCTGTTCATGGGTGGAACTGACCTCGTCGAGCATGGCGTCGATGTTGCGCGAGATATCGTCGGTGGCCCGGCTGACGTTTTGTGCCAGGGTCCGCACTTCATCGGCCACCACCGCGAAGCCACGACCGCTTTCGCCGGCCCGCGCGGCTTCGATGGCGGCATTGAGGGCCAGCAGGTTGGTCTGGGCAGAGATCTGCTGGATCAACCCGACAATCGACTTGATGCTCGACGAACGCTGGTTCAAGGCGCTCACCAGGGTGGCGAACTCACCAAGGCTGCTGGAGATTTCGCTGATGTTGCCAGTCACTTCCAGCAGCTCGGCGTAGGAATCGCGGGCCATGCTCAGGTTCTGCGCGGTGGTGCTGGAGATGCCCTGGGTCTGGCGCGAGACCTCTTCGATGCGGCCCACGGCGGTGTTGCTCTGGTCCATCACTTCCTTGGCGAAGCGCGCCTGGTGGGTGGCACTGTCGCTGGAGTCGCTGATGTTCTTCAGCGAACGGGCCGACTCGACAGCAATGTGCACGGTCAGCGCCTGGACATTGCTGATGATCTCCCGCTGCTTGGCCAGGAAGCGGTTGCAGGTGGCGGCGAGTGTGCGGATCTCGTCGTGGGTCACCAGCGGCAAGTCCTTGGACAGGTCGCCTTCGCCGTTGGCGATCTCTTCCAGGGCCTTGGTCATGGTGGTGACGGGGCGCACGATGAGGTGGCGGAAATACCAGACCATGAAGCTGATCATGCCCAGGGTCAGGACAGCGCCGAAGAGCAAGGCATGGGTGAGGCTGTCGAGCCGGCCCTCGATCTGCCCCAGCAGCGTGCCGTCCAACTGCGCGTTACGCAACAACAGCATGATCTCGGCGCGGGCGCTGAGGGCGACCCAATAAAGCAAGCCACTGACCAGCACCAACAGGAAAAGGCTCGACAGCTTTTTGGTGAGGGTATCGAAAAACTGCATCTCGATAGACTCGTACAAGGCCTTTAACGTCTGCATGCCGCTGCTCCTGGGCAAAAAAATCTCTTAATGGAATACATTCGACCGCGAGCGCCAAAGCTTTAGGGCGGCAGGGCAATTTGATATCACTCTGGCGCGAAATCCTGTGGGAGCAAGCTCGCTCGCGATGGCGCCGGCACATCCAACATCAATGCAACAGACTTACCGCTATCGCGAGCAAGCTCGCTCCCACAAAGGTTTTGGAACGATCATCATTTGATACAAAAGATTTACTGGGAATGATTCTCAAAGTATATTTGCTCTCATTAACGTCCCTTCCATGAGTGCGCGTCTTGAATCGTTCCACCCCCCTCGCAAATCGCAACGTCCTCATCCAGTGTGTGTTGCCAACCTTGTCCTGCTGCTTCATTGCCAGCCCGCTATGGGCGCAGGACGCTGTCGAACTGCCGGCCACGGCCATCCAGGGCAGTCGTGTCACTCAGGACGAGGGATATACGACGTCGCAAGCCAGCACGGCGAGCAAGAGCGATGTACCGATCAAGGAAGAGGCGCAATCGATCAACGTGGTAACCCAGCAGACCCTGGCGGACTATCAAGTGCGCTCTCTGGCTGATGCGATGAAGTTCGTCAGTGGCGTCAGCCAGGGCAACACCTTGGGCGGCTCGCGGGACTCGCTGGTCAAGCGTGGTTTCGGCACCAACGACGACGGCTCGATCCTGCGCGACGGCGTGCGTTCGAACCTGGGCCATAACTTCAGCGCCACCACCGACCGCGTCGAAGTGCTCAAGGGGCCGGCCTCGATGTTGTACGGCGCACTGGAGCCCGGCGGGTTGATCAACGTCATCAGCAAGAAGCCGGAATACACCCAAAGCACCACGCTGAGCGGTTCGGCCTACAGCGAAGGCGGCGGCACCATGGCCCTGGATACCACTGGGCCGTTGGGTGACACCGGGTTGGCTTATCGCCTGATCGCCGAACGCGGCCATGAGGATTACTGGCGCAACTACGGCGTCAACGAGAGCACCCTGGTGGCACCGTCCCTGGCTTGGACGGGTGAGCGGGCTTCGTTGAACCTGAGTTATGAGTACAACGAATATTCCAATCCGTTTGATCGGGGTACGGTGTTTACCAATGGGCATCCGGCCGATATCGACTATGACAAACGCCTGGATGAGCCTTGGGCCAAGAGTGTCGGTATTCGCGAAACGGCGACTGCGCGGTTCGAGTATGAGTTGAGTGAGGCGTGGAAAACGCGGGTGACTTATGGCTGGAACAATGACCGGTATAGTCTTTCGATTGCGCAGCCGAGCCTGTCAAAAACCGGTGTTTTCCAGCGAGCCGCCAACGGCGCTCATTATGATGATGAAACTCGTTATGCCAGTTGGGATTTCATCGGTAAACAGGAGTTGTTTGGTCAGCGTCACGACTTACTGGTTGGCGTCGATAATCAAGTATCGGATCAGTTTCGTGGCAAGACCTATCGTGGGGATGCGCAAGGAGGGTTTGACATTACAGCGCCGGTTTATGGTGGGTTGGCAGAACCTAGCAAGCTGAACGCAAAACAGAGCAACCTGAGTAACCAGCTGACCTCCAGCTCCATTTATCTCAAGGACAACTGGCACCTGGATGATCGCTGGATCCTGGTCTTCGGTGGGCGTTACCAGCATTACGATCAATTCACCACTCAAGGGATCGTCCAGGGTGCGCCGGTTCGCGACGACAATGGCGACGCCTTCGTTCCGTTCCTGGGGCTGGTCTACAAAGCCACCGAGACCCTGTCGCTGTATGGCAACTATAGCCGGTCGTTCAAGCCTAATGATGTTGTCGACAAGAATAGTCGTACCTTCCAACCAGAGGAGGGTCGCAGCTACGAAATCGGCGCCAAGTACGATCCGCTGCCGGGATTGAACATCAACGTCGCTTTGTTCGACATCGTCAAGAAGAACGTAGTCACCACCGTTGACGAAGTCTCGGAAGCCGCCGGCAAGGTCGGTTCCCAAGGTCTGGAGCTGGACATCACCGGTCGCCTGGCCGACCGTTGGGATTTGATCGGCACCTATGCCTACACCCACACCGAAATACTGGATGATCCCAAGGACGAGGGTCATCGCCTTCCCGATGCGCCAAAACACACCGCCAGCCTGTACCTGAGCCACCACCTGAACGTGCCTGCCGAATTCGGTGCCTGGCACGCCGGCGCCGGTGCCCGCTACGTCGGCGAACGTGCGGCCAATAAAGCCAACGATTTCTGGCTCAGCAGCTACACCGTCGCCGACGCCTTCCTGCGTTGGGAGTCGCCGGTGTTCGGGCACAAGACGTCGTTGCAACTGAACGTCGACAACCTGTTCGACAAGCAATACTACCCGTCTTCCACCGGCAGCCAGGTGCAGGTCAACGTCGGCGAGCCGCGCACTGCCAGGCTGAGCGCCAGCGTGACGTTCTGATTCCGCCGTGCTGAAACACAAAATGCCCGGGACCTGCGTCCCGGGCATTTTTTGTGCGGCTGTCAGCGACTAAACCACCGTGCTGCCAACGGGAGTCTGGGCGACACCGTATTTAACGCCCGTCCTGAGCGCATGACGAAGCTTCAGCGCCGGTCGCTCGACCCAGTAGTATGAAATCCCACTCAAGGCGAACGACAATACCAATACTGCGGTGACGATCAGGCCGCTGTACGCCACCGGCCAGAACGCCCGCAACACATACATCACCACGAAGTGATTGAGGAACACGCCGTAGCTGATATTGCCCAGGAACTCATCCAGTCGGTGACGCTTCCGCCTGCTAAGCAGGAACACCGCCGGCAGGCCCAGGGCGATGCCCAAGGTCACCTCGGCATTGAAAGGCCGACGGGGAATGATCCCCGCGACGATGGCCAGGAACATCAACGCGGCAACCAGCAGGGTGACGGACACGATCCACAGCCCCTTGGCCTGGGCCCGATACAGGTAGCTGCCGCAGAGAAAAATGAACAGCACACCTGGCAGCAGGCGATAGCCGTAGATGTCGGTGTCGAGGTAGCCCAGCGAGGCGACCATGAACACCGTCACGGACAGCGCAAAGGCAATACCCCGCGTCTTGTAGAGAATCAGGAACGGGATCAGCAGGTAAAAACCCATTTCCAGTCCCAGGGACCAGGCCGGTGGCAGGATCTCGGGTACGGTGATGCCGAACATGTAGAAGCCCAGCGGCAGGATCAGCAGGCTGGTGGCGATGTTTTCGAGGGTCAGGGCAGCGGCCTGGGGTGTGCCTGGCAGGAGAAAATGGATCACGACGCAGGACAGGACGAAGTACACCAGGAACTGCGGGTACAGCCGCAACAGTCGATCGATATAGAACAGGCCGATCTGGCCCGGGGTGTTGTAGGTCTTCTCGATCAGCGAGGTCATCACGAAGCCGCTGATGATCAGGAAGGACACCACGGCAACGACGCCGGGGTTCAATCCAAGAAAAGTCACGCCCATGTGCGAAACGGCCACCAACATGGCCAACAGCAACCGATAAGCCCCCAACGTGCATCATCCTTAATCAGAGTCGATCCGTTTGAGCGGTACGTTAGGTGGCTTTGCGAGCCGTTTATAGTGGTTTGCGGGGGGATGGCGGGGCAGTGGGGTCAATTGTCACATTTGACACATATGTGTCAGTGGGATGGCCATCGCAAGCAAGCTCGCTCCCACAGGGACCGGCGGCGTACACAAATAATGCATACCCCGCAGGCCCTCTGTGGGAGCGAGCTTGCTCGCGAAAGCGGTGCAACTGTCACAGAGATGCTGAATGTGCCACCGCCTTCGCGGGCAAGCCCAGCTCCCACAGGGATCGGGGGCGTACACAAATAATGCATACCCGCAGGCCCTCTGTCGGAGCGAGCTTGCTCGCGAAAGCGGTGCAACTGTCACAGAGATGCTGATGTGCCACCGCCATCGCGGGCAAGCCCGGCTCCCACAGGGATCGGGGGCATACATAAACATTGCATACACCGCAGGTCCCATTGTGGGAGCGAGCTTGCTCGCGAAAGCGGTGTAACTGTCACCGAGATGCTGAATGTGCCGTCACCTTCGCGGGCAAGCCCGGTTCCCACAGGGGTCGTGGCGTACACAAATGTTGCAATACACCGCGGCCCATGTGGGAGCGAGCCTGCTCTCGATGGCGATATAACGGATCACCGAAACGCCGGCACCACCTGCTGGATGAACAGTTCCAGGGATTTTTTCTTCTCGGCATGGGGCAGGCTGTTGTCGCACCAGAAGCTGAACTCATCCACTCCCAGTTCCTGGTAATACTTGATCCGCCCGATGATTTGCTGCGGCGTGCCGATCATGGTGTTCTTGCGGATGTTCTCCAGCTGGAATTCCGGACGCTCGGCGAATTTTTCTTCCGGGCTCGGCGCGAGGAAGCCGTTGACCGGTACCTGCTTGTTGCCGAACCAGGCATCAAAGGTGCGGTAGAACTTCGAAATCGCCTGGGCACCGATTTTCCAGCCTTCGGGATCGTCCACTGCGTGTACGTGGGTATGGCGCAGCACCATCAATTGTGGGCGTGGCACGTCGGGGTTGTTGTCCAGGGCGGCCTGGAATTTGTTCTTCAGGTCCAGGACTTCCTCATCGCCCTTCATCAACGGCGTGACCATCACATTGCAGCCGTTGGCAACGGCGAAATTGTGGGAGTCCGGGTCGCGGGCGGCGATCCACATCGGTGGGTGGGGCTTGCGGATTGGCTTGGGCACGCAGGTGGAGGTGGGGAATTTCCAGATCTCGCCATCATGGGCATAGTCGCCTTGCCACAGGGCGCGCACCACCGGGACCATTTCCCGCAGGGCCTGGCCGCCGGAGGAAGCCGGCATGCCGCCGGCCATGCGGTCGAACTCCACCTGGTAGGCGCCCCGGGCCAGGCCGACTTCCATGCGGCCATTGCTGATGACATCCAGCAGCGCGCATTCGCCGGCCACCCGCAGCGGGTGCCAGAACGGCGCGATGATGGTGCCAGCGCCCAGGTGAATGGTGGTGGTCTTGCCGGCCAGATACGCCAGCAGCGGCATCGGGCTTGGCGAGATGGTGTATTCCATGGCGTGATGTTCGCCGATCCAGACGGTGCTGAAACCGCCGGCCTCGGCCAACAGGGTCAACTCGCTCAGGTCTTCGAACAGCTGGCGATGGCTGACGCTTTCGTCCCAGCGCTCCATGTGTACGAACAGGGAAAATTTCATGGCGCTTTCTCTTATTTGTTGACGATCGGTTCAGGCGAGGACGGGCAGGGCGCCCATCTTGCCGTGGCAATAAACCAGCGGTCCCGGTGTGTGCTGCGGCACGATCAGGTTCTTCACGGCGCCGACCATGATGGCGTGGTCGCCGCCTTCGTATTCGCGCCACAGTTCACACTCGATGATGGCGGTGGCGTTGCTCAGCAGCGGGTTACCCAGTTCACTCAAGGTCCATTCGATGCCTTGGGCCTTGTCCTTGCCTTTGCGGGCGAAGGCATAGGCTTCGTTCTGTTGGCCGCCGGAGAGGACATGGATGGCGAAGCGCTTGTTCTTGATCAGCACCGGGTAGGAATCGGAGCTGTAGTTGGGGCAGAACAACACCAGCGCCGGCTCCATCGACAATGAGCTGAAGGCACTGGCGGTGAGGCCGACGATCTGGCCGTCGTCATCGAGGGTGGTGATCACCGTCACCCCGGACGGGAACGAGCCCATGACTTGTTTGTACACGTTGGCATCGATCATCGGACGATCCTCGGGCTGTGGCGGTTGTGGGCGCGCGATGTTCATCAATGGGCACCTGCGGCTTTGTTCAGGTCGCTCTCGGCCCATTGGGTGTAGACGCAGGCATCGGCGGTGGCCCAGCGCACACGCACCGGGTCGCCAGCCTTGAGTGGCATGCCGGCGGCGGACAGCGCCTTGACGGTCATGGCCGTGCCGCCGGAGGTCACGACGCTGCAGGTCTGGCTTTCGCCGAGGAACAGCACTTCGACGACCTTGGCCGAGACCTCATTCCAGCCGGCCGCCAAGGGTTCCTGGGTCGCTTGCTCGACGCTCAGGGCGAGGGCTTTTTCCGGGCGCACCATCAGCAGCACGTCCTGGTCCGTTTGCAGGCCGGCGGTCAGGCGGATCGACAGCGACTGGCCTTCGAAACTCGCCACGGCATTGCCCTGGGCCTTGAGCTTGAGGAAGTTGGAATTGCCCAGGAATGACGCGACAAAGGCGTTCGGCGGGTTCTGATAGAGGTCATAGCCGCTGCCCAGGCCGACGATTTTGCCGTGGCTGAAAATGGCGATGCGCTGGGACAGGCGCATGGCTTCTTCCTGGTCATGGGTGACGTAGACGATGGTGATGCCCAGCCGACGGTGCAACTGGCGCAGTTCGTCCTGCAAGTCTTCACGAAGCTTTTTATCCAAGGCCCCGAGAGGCTCATCCATCAGCAGGATGCGCGGTTCATAGACCAGTGCCCGGGCAATCGCCACGCGTTGTTGCTGGCCGCCGGACAGTTGCGAAGGGCGACGATGGGCGAACTCTCCCAGCTGCACCAGCTTGAGCATGGCGTCGACCCGGCGTTCGCGCTCGGCGCTGGCCAGTTTGCGAATCGCCAGGGGAAAGGCAATGTTGTCGCGCACCGAAAGATGAGGGAACAACGAGTAGCGCTGGAACACCATGCCAATGTCGCGTTTGTGCGGTGGTACGTTGACCAGGGATTTGCCGCTCACCAGGATCTCGCCGCTGCTGGGGGTCTCGAACCCGGCCAGCATCGACAGCGTGGTGCTCTTGCCCGAGCCGCTGGAGCCGAGGAAGGTCAGGAACTCGCCGTCCTGGATCTCCAGGGAAATATCGTCCACGGCGGCAAAGTCGCCGTAGTGCTTGTTCAGGTTGCGCAGGCTGACCAGGGTCTTGTTGTTCTGTTGTGCGGGGTCTTTGACGGCACTCATCGTGTTCTCCTAGGCGCTCAAGCGCTGATTTCGTTGCGCCGGCGCAGGGCGGCGGCGATCACCATCACCAACACCGAGAGGCCGATCAGCAGCGTCGAAGCGACGGCGATCACAGGCGTCAGGTCCTGGCGCAGGGTGGTCCACATCTTGACGGGCAAGGTTTGCAGGGTCGGGCTGGCCATCATCACGCTCAGGACTACCTCATCCCACGACACCAGGAACGCGAACAAGGCGCCGGCGACCATGCCCGGGCGAATGGCCGGGAACGTCACCTTGAACACCGCTTGCAGGCGCGAGGCGCCACAGATCACGGCGGCATCCTCGATGGATTGGTCGAACAGCTTGAGCGAGTTGATGATCGAGATGATGGTGAATGGCAGCGCGACGATGACGTGGCTGACCACGAAGGCGAACATCGTCCCGGTGTAGCCGAGCTTGAGGAACAGTGCGTACACCGCCACGGCGATGATCACCAACGGCACGATCATTGGCAGGGTGAACAGGCCGTAGAGCATTTCCCGGCCCGGGAAGCGTCCGCGCACCAGGGCAAACGCCGTCGGCAGACCCAGCGCCACGGCGCAGACGGTGGTCAGCAGCGCAACCTTGAGGCTGGTCAGCGCCGCGCTCATCCAGTCGGGGTTGGAAAAAAACTGGCCGTACCATTTGAGCGTCCAGCCCGGGGGCGGGAAGACCAGCCATTGGGACGATCCGAACGACAGCAGCACGATGAACGCGATGGGCAACAGCAGGAACAGCGCGATCAGCCCGGTGATGAAATACAGGCCGAACCGCATGCGCCGGCTCATGGCATTGGGAGTCAGGAGCATGACGGCTTACCTCGCGTTGCTGGCGCCCACCGGGGATTCCGGCTGGAGCTTCAGGTAGAAGTAGAACAACACCAGGGTGATCGCCACCAACAAGGCGGCACCGGCACTGGCCAGGCCCCAATTGAGGAACGACTGCACCTGCTGGATGATGAATTCCGGCAGCATCATGTTCTGCGCGCCGCCCAGCAGGGCCGGGGTCACGTAGTAACCGAGGGACATCACGAATACCATCAGCCCGCCGGAGAACAGCCCCGGCCGGCACAGCGGCAGGAACACCCGGAAGAAGTTGGTCCAGGGGCTGGCGCCGCAAATCGAACCGGCCTGCAGGATCATCGGGTCGATGGCCTGCATGGTCGCCTGCAACGGCAGGACGATGAACGGGATCATGATGTAGCTCATGCCGATCACCACGCCGGTGAGGTTGTGCACCATCTCCAGCGGCTGGTCGATGATGCCCAGGGCCATCAATGCCTTGTTCACTACCCCGGAGGCCTGCAACAGCACCAGCCAGGAGTAGGTGCGGGCCAGCAGGCTGGTCCACATCGACAGCAGCACGATGTTCAGCATCCAGCGGCCCCAGCCATGGGGCACCAGGGTGATGGCCCAGGCCAGGGGGAAACCCAGCAGCAGGCTGAACAATGTCACCAGCCCGGCCACCGAAAAGGTGTTGAACAGCACCCGGGCGTAGGCCGAGTTGGCGAACAATTGCTCGTAGTTGCCCAACCCGGGCACCGGCTCCAGCACGCCGCGCAGCAGCAGGCCGATCAGCGGCGCCAGGAAGAACAGGCCGAGGAACAGCAGGGCGGGGAGCAGGTTACCGGCCCCGCGCCAGCGCTGCAGCCGCGACGGCGCTTGCGGTGCAATGGCCGGGACGGTTGCCACACCGGCAGCGCCAGCGGCGCCCCCGGTGTGCTGGGTTGCCGTTGCCGACATTTTCATTTGACCAGCCATTCGTTCCACCGTGTCGCGATGTCCTGACCGTTCTTGGCCCAGTACGCGAAATCAAGCGTGATCTGATCCTTGGCGTAGGCAGTCGGCAAGTTGGGAGCGAGCACCGAATCCAGGCGTGCGACGCTGTCGACGTTAACCGGCGCGTAGGCGGTCAGGTTGGAGAAATCGGCCTGGCCCTTGGCGCTGCTGGCGTTGGCCAGGAACTTCATGGCGGCGGCCTTGTTTTTCGAGCCCTTTGGAATGACCAGGATGTCGGCCATGACCAGGTTCTGCTTCCAGCTCACGCCGACTGGGGCGCCGTCTTGTTGCAGGGCATAGATACGGCCGTTCCAGAACTGGCCGATGCTGGCCTCGCCGGACGCGAGCAGTTGCTGGGACTGCGCGCCGCCGCCCCACCAGACGATGTCTTTCTTGATGGTGTCGAGTTTCTTGAAGGCGCGGTCCAGGTCCAGCGGGTAGAGCTTGTCCTGGGATATACCATCGGCCAGCAGGGCCAACTCAAGCACGCCGGGGCTTGGCCATTTGTAGAGGGCGCGTTTGCCGGGATAGGTCTTGGTGTCGAACAGTGCCGACCAATCCGTTGGCTTGCCCGTGCCGAGCTTGCCTTCGTTGTAGCCGAGCACGAACGAGAAGTAGAACGAGCCGACACCGTGGTCGGAGACGAAACGCGGGTCGATCTTGTCGCGTTGGATGACCGAGAAATCGAGGGGTTCGAGCAGGCCTTCGGCTGCGGCGCGCAAGGCGAAGTCGGCCTCGACGTCGACCACGTCCCACTGCACGTTGCCGCTTTCGACCATGGCCTTGAGCTTGCCGTAGTCGGTGGGGCCATCCTGGACCACGGTGATGCCGCTGGCCTTGCTGAATGGGTCGGCCCAGGCCTGCTTTTGCGCGTCCTGGGTGCTGCCGCCCCAACTGACGAAGTTGACGCTTTCAGCGGCCATCGTCGCCTGGCTGGTGATACTCAGCACGCCGGCAAAAAGAATTGCGGCTGCACGTTTCTTCAACACCATTTTCACGCCCTCATTGTTGTGTTTATTGAGCGGGCTTTTGTTCGCCCACTTATCGGGAGCATTGGTCCAACTGGCCTTGCGGGGGACCGTGCCAAAGGTTGGCTGGAGCGCTCGGTCTATGGAATATCATATTATGGTATTCCAAACTTTCTGCAAGGGTTTTGCCGTACCGGCTATCTGTCCGGGGGATATTTTCCCTTCCATTCCTGAGTCGAATCCTTGTGGGAGCGAGCTTGCTCGCGATCGCGGTGTATCACTCTCCATTCATGTCGGCTGGTTAATTGCTATCGCGAGCAAGCTCGCTCCCACAGGGGATTGTGCGTGGCTTCGGGTTTATCCAGTGAAAGGAATACTTTCCACCACTTCCAAGTCATAGCCAGTCAACCCCGCATACTTGAGCGGTGGTCCCAGGTGCCGCAATTTCCCGACGCCCAGGTCCTGGAGAATTTGCGCGCCGGTACCTACTTCAGAATAGATGCGCGATTGCGACCGACTGAACTGTCGTGGCGGCTGGGTCAGTTGCGGTACACGCTCGAGCAGCGCCTGGGACGACTCGTGGTTGGCCAGCACGACCACCACGCCGCAACCTTCCTCCGCCACCCGCTGCAGGGCCGCCCACAACGTCCAATTGGACGGTCCGTTGTATTCGGCACCCACCAGGTCCCGCAGTGGATCGATCACATGCACCCGCACCAGGGTCGGTTCTTCCCGACGAATGTCGCCCATCACCATCGCCATGTGCACGCCGCCTTCGATGCGGTCTTCGAAGGTGAACAAGCGGAAGGTGCCATGCACCGTTGGCAGTTCCCGCTCGCCGATGCGCGCCACGGTGTGCTCGGTGCTCAGGCGGTAGTGGATCAGGTCGGCGATGGTGCCGATCTTGATGCCGTGCTTGCGAGCGAAAATCTCCAGATCCGGGCGGCGGGCCATGGTGCCGTCATCGTTCATCACTTCGACGATTACCGATGCAGGTGTGAAACCCGCCAGGCGCGCCAGGTCGCAACCGGCTTCGGTGTGCCCGGCCCGGGTGAGCACGCCGCCTTCCTTGGCCCGCAGCGGGAAGATATGCCCCGGTTGCACAATGTCGTTGGGCCCCGCATCGACGGCCACGGCGGCGGCGACGGTGCGCGCCCGGTCGGCGGCGGAAATACCGGTGGTCACGCCGGTGGCAGCCTCGATGGACACCGTGAACGCGGTGCTGAACACACTGCCGTTGCTCGGTACCATTTGCTCAAGTCCCAGGCGCTGGCAGTGCTCGTCGGTCAACGTCAGGCAGATCAGCCCCCGGGCTTCGCGCGCCATGAAGCTGATGGCCTGGGCATTGCAACAGTCGGCGGCCAGGAGCAGGTCACCTTCGTTTTCCCGATCTTCGTCATCCACCAGCAACACCATCTTGCCCAGGCGGTAGTCTTCGATGATTTCCTGAATGCTGTTAAAGGCCATGTCGGGCTCTCTTTGTTTTGAAGGGCTTGCTGGAATGACGTTGTGGTATACCATAATACAACACAAACCGAGAGGTCACTATGAAGGCGTACTGGATTGCTCATGTGGATGTCACCGACCCCGATCAATACAGCCAATACACCCAACGGGCGCCAGCGGCGTTCGCCTTGTATGGCGGTCGGATGCTGGCCCGGGGCGGGCGCAGCGAAGCGATGGAGGGCAGGGCCACGCCGCAGCGCAGTGTGGTGATCGAGTTCGATTCCTACGAACAGGCGCTGGCCTGCTACCACTCGGCGCAGTATCAGGAGGCCAAGACGCACCGTGAAGGCGTGGCCCGGGCCGAGGTGATCATCGTCGAGGGTGTTATTCCACTGTAGGAGCTGTGTAGGAGCTGTCGAGTGCAACGAGGCTGCGATCTTGTCCCTGACAGTTGAGTCTCAAGCGAAAGACCAAGATCAAAAGATCGCAGGCTTCGCCAGCTCCTACAGGGGCGTCAGCGAATGAAGTGGATCTTGCCGCTGTCGTCGTTGCCCATGTAGATGCCATAGACCCCGGCCTGGCGTTCCTCGATATAACGTTCGAGGATCTGCCGGATGGCCGGGTAGTAGATGCTGTCCCATGGAATTTCATCCGGGGCGAAGAACCGGTAGGCAAGGGTTTCCGGGCCGAACTGCCCGGTGATCTCCAGCGCGGTGGCGCGGAAGATGATGTACACCTCGCTGATCTTCGGCACGCTGAAGATGGAGTAGGGCGAGACGATTTCGGCGCGCACACCGGTTTCTTCCCAGACTTCCCGCAGCGCGGCCTGTTCGGTGGTCTCGTTACCCTCCATGAAACCGGCCGGCAGCGTCCAGGTGCCGGGGCGTGGCGGGATGGCGCGCTGGCACAGCAGGTACTTGCCATCCTGCTCGATGATGCAGCCGGCAATGATCTTCGGGTTGACGTAGTGGATGTAGCCGCAACCACCACACATCAGTCGCTCATGGGTATCGCCCGCTGGCAGGCGGTGATCGAGGTCACTGCCGCCGCACTTTGGACAAAAGCTCGGGCTGAACATGGCTAGCGACCTATGCGTGGTTCTTTGAGGGCAATGGGCGGGATGATCTCGGGGATTTCACCGGTCTCTTCCTGCTGGCGCTTGAGGTAGTCCAGGGCGACCTTGGCGGCGGCGCGTACGTGGTCGACGCAGGCCTGGTGGGCGGCCAGGGGGTCGCCGCTCTTGATCGCCTCGACCATCCGTTCCATTTCCTGGTTGCTGCTGCCGCGACGGTTTTCCTGGGACACCGAGGTCGCCCGCAGATAGCTGATGCGCGCCTGCAACTGGCGCAACTGGGTGGCGGCCACGTGGTTGCCGGAGCCTTCGAGCAACACGTCGTAGAAGCCTTGCACCGAATCGATGACCTGTTGCAGCTCGCCTTCCTTGAGGGCCTTGCGGTTTTCCTCGAGGGCTTTCTCCAGGGCCTTGATGTCCTTGGCCTTGGCACGCAAGGTGAACAGTTGGACGATCAGGCCTTCGAGCACGCAACGCAGCTCATAGATGTCCACGGCATCGGCCAACGTGATGATGGCGACCCGTGGGCCCTTGGCATCGGCAAACTCCACCAGGCCTTCGGATTCCAGGTGGCGCAAGGCTTCACGCACCGACGTGCGGCTCACGCCCAGGCGATCGCACAGATCCCGTTCGACCAGGCGATCGCCCGGCAGGAGCTGGAAGTTCATGATGGCGCTTCGCAATTTATCCAGCACGATCTCGCGCAGGGTAACGGGGTTGCGATTGACCTTGAAGCTGTCGTCGAGTGGCAGGCGTTTCATGGGGTCCGCTCTGTAATATGGCTGTCCATGCCAAACGGGCAACATCCGTGCACGTTCAGATCAAACAGCCGAGGGTTGACTGGAGGCCTCGGCATCGGCTTCGGCGAAGGCTTCACGGGCAAGCCGGAAACTGTCCACGGCAGCGGGAACGCCGCAATAGATACCGACCTGAAGCAGAATTTCGCGTATTTGCTCACGACTCAAGCCGTTACGCAAGGCGCCACGCACATGCAGCTTGAGTTCGTGTGGGCGATTGAGCGCGGAGATCATCGCCAGGTTGATCATGCTGCGCTCCTTGAGTGATAAACCCTCGCGACCCCAGACATGACCCCAGCAATACTCGGTGACCATTTCCTGCAGCGGCCGGGTGAAATCGTCGGCGTTCTCGATGGAACGGTTCACGTAGTCCTGGCCCAGCACCTGGGTGCGGATCTTCAGGCCTTGTTCGTATTTGTCATTGCTCATGGGCGATCCCTGGAAAAAGTGCTGAACCTGTGGGAGCGAGCTTGCTCGCGATAGCGGTGTATCAGTCACAGTAATATTGGATGTGCTGCCGTCATCGCGAGCAAGCTCGCTCCCACTGGGGGATGTGTAGGGTCATCAAGCCAGCGCGGGCAGTGGGCCCAGCTTGCCCTTGTGGTAGATCATCGGCGTCACCGGCTGCGCGGGCAGGATCAGGTTCTTCACCGCGCCGACGATGATCGCGTGGTCGCCGCCATCGTATTCGCGCCACAGCTCGCATTCGATGATCGCCGTGGCTTTGCCCAGCAACGGATTGCCCAGCTCGCTCAGGTGCCAATCGATGCCCTTGGCCTTGTCCTTGCCTTTACCGGCAAAGGCGTAGGCTTCGGCGGTCTGGTCGGCGGACAGCAGGTGGATCGCGAACTGCTTGCTGTCGCGCAGCACCGGGTAGGTGTCAGACGCATAGTTGGGGCAGAACAGTACCAGCGCTGGGTCGATCGACAGCGCGCTGAACGCGCTGGCGGTGATGCCGACGATATTGCCCTCAGGGTCCAGGGTGGTGACCACCGTGACGCCGGACGGGAAGGAGCTCATGACTTCTTTGTAGATGCCGGGTTCGATCATTTCTCAGGACTCCTAGCGCATCACGAACGGATCAGGCATGGGCGCCTGGGACAGGTTGATCCACACCGTTTTCAGTTCGGTATAGGCCAGCACCGAATCGATGCCGCTCTCGCGTCCATAGCCGCTGTTCTTGAAACCACCGATGGGCGCCATGGCCGACACCGCGCGATAAGTGTTGACCCAGATGATCCCGGAGCGCACATCCCGGGCAAGGCGATGGGCGCGGCCCAGGTCGCGGGTCCAGATGCCGGCGGCGAGGCCGAACTGCGAGTCGTTGGCGATCGCCAAGGCCTCGGCTTCGTCCTTGAAACGAATCACCGAGGCCACCGGGCCGAAGACTTCTTCCTGCATGATCTTCATCGAGTTGCGGTCGCATTCGAACAGCGTCGGTTCATAGAACCAGCCGTCGCCCAGGTTCGGCGGACGCTTGCCGCCCAAGCGCAGGCGCGCACCTTCTGCAATCGCGTCGGCCACCAGGCCCTCGACTACGGCCAGTTGCTGCGCGGTGGCCATGGGGCCCATTTCGCTGGCGTCTTCCTGAGGATTGCCGATGCGGATGCGCTGGGCGCGCTCGACCAGCCGCGAGACGAACTCATCGTAGATCTCGTCCTGCACCAGCAACCGAGAGCCAGAAACGCAGCTTTGACCGGATGCCGCATAAATTCCGGCGATTGCCCCGTTGATCGCGCTGTCCAGGTCGGCGTCGGCGAAAATGATATTCGGTGATTTGCCGCCCAGCTCCAGCGAAAGCTTGGCGAAGTTCTCGGCGCTGCTGCGCACCACATGGCGGGCCGTGGCCGCGCCGCCGGTGAAGGCGATCTTGCGTACCAGCGGATGGCGGGTGAGGGCGGCGCCAGTGCTCGGGCCGTAGCCGGTGATGACGTTGACCACGCCCGGCGGGATCCCGGCTTCCAGGGCCAGGCGAGCCAGCTCAAGAATGGTTGCCGAGGCGTGCTCGGACGGTTTGATCACAATGGTATTGCCTGCCGCGAGGGCCGGCGCCAGTTTGATTGCGGTGAGGTACAGCGGGCTGTTCCAGGGAATGATCGCCGCCACCACGCCCATGGCTTCATGCACTGTATAGGCAAACATGTCCGGCTTATCGAGGGGCAGGGTGCCGCCTTCGAGCTTGTCGGCAAGGCCTGCGGTGTAGTGGAAGAACTCCGGCAGGTAGCCGACCTGGCCGCGGGTTTCGCGAATCAGTTTGCCGTTGTCGCGGCTTTCCAACTGGGCCAATTGTTCTTTGTTTTCGGCGATCAGGTCACCGAGGCGACGTAGCAATTTGCCACGGGCGGTGGCGGTCAGCCCGCGCCAGGCCGGGCTGTCGAAAGCGCTTTGTGCTGCCTGGACGGCGCGGTCCACATCGGCTTCGCCGGCGTCAGGCAACTCGGCCCAAGGTTGGGCCAAGGCCGGGTTCAGGCTTTCGAAGGTCTTGCCGGACAAGGCATCGACCCATTCACCGCCGATGCACATCGAAAAGCGTGCGAGTGTCATGCAACGATCCCCTTTATTTGGTTTTGTCGGGCGCTTGCCGTGTCGAGGAATTCCAGCAACAACTGGTTGACCAGGCGCGGCGACTCTACCGGCATCATATGCCGCTGTTCAGCGAGCACCGCAACACTGGCGCCGGGAATACGCTCGGCCAGTTGCCGGGCCATTTCAGGCGTCGAGCCGGGGTCCAGTTCACCGGTGGCGATCAGCGTCGGAACCTGGATATTGCCCAAGTCATCGGCGCGGTACATGTCCTGGGTGGCGAACAGCTCATAGGTGGTCAGGTAACCCTGGGGGTCATTCCCTGCCAGGGTCTGGCGCAGCGCGGCGATCTGCGCGGGGTTGGCGGCCTGGTATTCACGGCTGAACCAGCGCGAAAGCGCCGCCTCGGCATTGGCGTCCGGCCCATGCTCGGCGGCCTGAGCGGTGCGGGCGATGACGCCGGCACGCTGTTCGGCGCTGCGGTTGAACACACTGTTGAGTACCACCAGGCCTTGCAGGCGCTGCGGGTAATGCAAGGCAAACGCCCGGGCCACCAAACCACCCATGGAAAAGCCGATCACCGTCGCCTGGGGCAGTTGCAAGTGATCGAGCAGCTCCAGCAACTGGTCGGCGTAGCCCAGCAACGCGGTACCGCTGGGTGGGCGCGGGCTGGCGCCATGGCCGAGCATGTCGTAGGCAATCACTTGGTATTGCGTGGCCAGGCCAACGACTTGGCCACCCCACATTTCTTTGTTCAGGCCCACGCCATGGATCAAGACCACGGGTTGGCCTTGGCCGGTGGCCAGGTAGCTGGTGCCGGCCGGGGTGAGTTCAGCGGTGGGCCGAATCATGGAGCGCTCCTGCATGGGTTTTTTATAGTGGTTGCCCAAGCTGGATCACTGCGCATTCTCGGCGGCCAGTTCTTCCAGGTCGATGTAACGGTTACCGATGCGCGGGTGCAGGCGGCCGCCATCGGCGCAGCCCAGCACCACGACGATTTCGTCGGCGCGCGGGGCGTCTTCAATCTGCATTTCCAAGGTGATGTAGTGCGAGCGCAGGCCTTCGTCGTCCTTGTGCATCATCGGGATCTGGATCGAGGTGCCAGGGCCGCCGCGCTTGTTGGTGAAGCTCAGGTAGCTCTTGGCCTTGACCGCTTCGCGGTAGTGGTTGCCGAAGCGCAGGGTGTGAATCACGGCGGAGGCGTGCTCGATTTCGCCGTCGGCCCCCACCACCGCGGCCTTGCCATACGCTTCGACTTTCTCGGCGCCACCGATGATGCCCACCAGGCGCTCGACCATCAGTGCACCGAGATCGGAGCAGTTGGCGCGGATCTCCGGCTTCAGGTCTTCGACGAAACCGCGGCCTAGCCAAGGATTCTTCATGACGACCGCCAGCCCGACCATGGTTACCGGTTTGTCGGTGGCTTTGCCGCCTTCGATGAAGGTTTCTTCGACATAGCTGACGATCTTGCGAATTTCGAAACTCATGAGTTGCTCCCAGGAGGATGAATAGGTCTTTGCGTATGATGGTATACCATAATACTGTCGGTGCAAGAGTTGCTATTGATTTTGTTCGAGGGGAGGCGACGGAAGGCGACAGGTGCGCTGAGGTTGCCGCGAGACCGATGCGCTCTTATGGCGAGGGGATTTATCCCCGCTGGGTTGCGAAGCAGCCCCAAGATCTATCAGCTATTGTCATGTGTCAGACAGGAGGCAGGGGATGCTTCGCAACCCAACGGGGATAAATCCCCTCGCCACATATGAATGTGCCTACAGTGAATGGGTATAAATTTCCCCTTTTCAGGGCATTTGCCCCTGGCTTCCCGTCTGCATGCACCGATTCGACCCGTTTGTGGCTTGGACGCACGAAACTGAAATAAACGTTTAAGCCTTCATATCGCTTTTCGTCGCAAAATCGAAAATAAATTTCGCTTTTATGTCGTTCTGCGACGGTTTTTCCAGCATTGGCTTGATGCACCGCACTTAGGCACAGCCCTTGCTACGACTCCAGGACCAGAGAGCCAGCCAGAGGTATTCGATACGTAGATAAACAGGGGGGCGCACGTCATCCGGACGCAAAGGCCTGATCAGAGACCCATGCCGAAGAGGTATTCAAGAGAACCAGGGCTCATAAAAAGGCAAGGCCGCACTGAGTGGAATGACGACGTAATAAGAAATGCCGTGTAGAACGCGGCAGGGAGTTGGCTATGCCCCACGCTTTTTTTAATGAAATGTATGACGCCCAGGGTGACTGCCGCCCGCACTACCAAGCCTTCTCGCGCTGGCTGGCGGACACACCGCTGGAACTGTTGGAGCAACGCCGCCGCGAAGCCGACCTGCTGTTCCATCGCGCCGGTATCACTTTCACCCTCTATGGCGACGAGCAGGGCACTGAACGGTTGATTCCGTTCGACATCATCCCGCGCAGCATCAAGGCCAGTGAATGGCAAACGGTCGAGCGTGGTTGCATCCAGCGGGTCCAGGCCCTGAACATGTTCCTGGCCGACATCTACCATGGCCAACACATCCTCAAGGAAGGCATCATTCCGGCCGAGCAAGTGCTCGCCAACGAGGGTTACCAGATCGCGATGCAGGGCCTGGACCTGCATCGGGGCATCTACGCCCATATCGCCGGTGTCGATCTGGTTCGCGACGGTGACGGCAGCTACTACGTGCTGGAAGACAACCTGCGCACCCCCAGCGGCGTGAGCTACATGCTCGAAGACCGCAAGATGATGATGCGCCTGTTCCCCGAACTCTTCGCAGCCCAGCGCGTGGCCCCCATCGATCATTACCCGAACCTGCTGCTCGATACCCTCAAGACCTCAAGCCCACTGGAAAACCCTACCGCCGTGGTGTTGACCCCGGGACGCTTCAACAGCGCCTATTTCGAGCACGCGTTCCTGGCCCGTGAAATGGGCGTGGAGCTGGTGGAGGGGGCCGACCTGTTCGTGCGCGACGACCACGTGTACATGCGCACCACCGCTGGCCCCCGGCAGGTGGACGTGATTTATCGTCGCCTCGACGATGCCTACCTCGACCCACTGTCGTTCAACCCCGATTCGATGTTGGGCGTGCCCGGGCTGATCGCTGTTTACCGCGCCGGCAACGTGGTGCTGGCGAATGCGGTCGGCACGGGCGTGGCCGATGACAAGTCGATCTACCCCTACGTCGACGAAATGATCCGTTTCTACCTCACCGAAGAGCCGATCCTGAAGAACGTGCCCACCTGGCAATGCCGCAAGCCCCAGGACCTGTCCCATGTGCTGGCCAACCTGCCGGACCTGGTGGTCAAGGAAACCCAGGGCTCCGGTGGCTACGGCATGCTGGTCGGGCCGGCCGCCACTGCCGCGGAAATCGAGGATTTCCGCGCGCGTCTCAAGGCCCGTCCCGAAGCCTACATCGCCCAGCCGACCCTGAGCCTGTCCACGTGTCCGACCTTTGTCGAGAGCGGCATTGCGCCGCGCCACATCGACTTGCGTCCGTTCGTGCTGTCGGGCAAGGAAACGCGCCTGGTGCCCGGCGGGCTGACCCGTGTGGCGCTGCGCGAGGGCTCGCTGGTGGTGAACTCGTCCCAGGGCGGCGGCACCAAAGACACTTGGGTAGTGGAGGACTAAGACATGCTTTCAAGAACTGCTTCGGACCTCTATTGGATGTCCCGCTACCTGGAGCGCGCCGAGAACCTGGCGCGCATGCTCGAAGTCAGCTATTCGCTGTCGCTGATGCCCCAGGCCGGCCGCAGCGATGGCCATGCCGAGTTGGCGATGTCGCTGCTGGCGGCCGGTACGCTGGATGACTACAACGCCCGTTATGACGCGCTCAACACCGAGCGCATGCTGCATTTCTTTGCCCTGGATGAAACCAACCCCGGCAGTATCTACAGCTGCCTGCGCGCCGCGCGGACCAATGCCCATGCGGTACGCGGGCGCATCACGGCCGATATGTGGGAGAACATCAACGCCACCTGGTTGGAAATGCGCAACATCGCCAGCAACGGCCTGGGGCGCTATGGCATCAGCCATTTCTGCGAGTGGGTCAAGGAGCGTTCTCACCTGTTCCGGGGCGCAACGTCGGGCACCATCATGCGCAACGATGCCTACTGCTTCATTCGCCTGGGGACGTTTATCGAACGGGCCGACAACACCCTGCGCCTGCTGGATGCTCGCTACGAGATGTTCGGCGAGGAGTCGGAGGAGGTCAGTGACAACTCGGCCCGTGGTTATTACCAGTGGAGTGCCTTGCTGAGGGCGTTGTCTTCGTTCGAGGCGTTCAACGAGATCTATCGCAACGCGCCCAATGCCGAGCAGGTGTCCGAGATGCTGCTGTTGCGGGCCGACGTCCCGCGTTCGCTGCATGCCTGTATCGAGGAACTGGACCATATCCTCGCCAGTTTGCCGGGCAACAACGGCCGGCCGGCGCAACGCCTGGCCGCCGAATTGAATGCGCGACTGCGTTATTCCGGAATCGACGAGATCCTGGCCTCGGGCCTGCATCAATGGCTGACGGACCTGATCGGGCAGATTCGCCACTTGGGCCAGACGGTCCATGAGTCTTACCTGGAGGTCGTATGAAACTGTCCATACGCCACGACACCACCTACAGCTACGCCGATGAAGTCTGCACCAGCATCCAGTTCCTGCGCCTGACGCCTCGGGACACCCAGCGCCAGCGCATCCTGGAGTGGCACCTGGAACTGCCGCGACTGGTGCGCAGCCAGCTTGATCCTTACGGCAACATCCTTCACGTCATGACCATGGACGAGCCCCACGGCGCCTTGGTCTTGACGGCTTATGGCGAGGTGGAAATCCATCAGTCGATAGCGATGGAGCCGGACAGCCAGTCGCCGCTACCGTTCTTGCGCACCAGCCGTCTCACCGAGGCGGATGAGACCCTCAGCGCCTTCGCCGTCGAGCAATGCGCAGGACGACGGGATCGTTCGGCCTTGACCGATCTGATGAATGGCCTGGCCGCGCGGATGCCCTACAGCCCCGGCACGACGGCGGTCAACAGCACTGCCGCCGAGGCGTTTGCCGGTGGAACGGGGGTTTGCCAGGACCATACCCACGCCTTCCTGGCCTGCTCCCGCAGCCTGGGTATTCCCGCGCGTTATGTATCTGGCTACTTGTGCACCGAAGATGAAAGCCACCTGGCGAGCCACGCCTGGGCGGAAGCCTGGCTCGATGACGGCTGGTACAGCTTCGACGTGACCAACCGCCTGACCCTTCCAGACCGCCACCTGAAACTGGCGGTCGGCCTGGACTACCTTGACGCCTGCCCGGTCCGCGGCATGCGCCGGGGTGGCGGGGCGGAACAGATGCAGGCGCGGGTGCAGGTGAGCTCGATGGTGCAGGTGCAACACCAATAAAGGCGCAAAGCCTCATCGCGAGCAAGCTCGCTCCCACACTGGAGTCGACGGTGGACACAAACCTTGCGGCCACTCGAGAACCCAGTGGGAGGGCCATAGGGTTTTGTCCTCAACCAAACTGCCTTTGTGGCGAGGGAGCTTGCTCCCGCTGGGCTGCGCAGCAGCCCCAAAACCAAGCACCGCGTGGCGTCAGGCAGATCGCATGCAGCTTATTGGGGCCGCTTCGCGCCCCAGCGGGAGCAAGCTCCCTCGCCACGGGGTTGAGTGCTCGGCATCAGGTCTGGAAACACCCGAGAACCCCTGTGGGAGCGAGCTTGCTCGCGATGACGGCTGCCCAGCCAACATCACCGCCAACGGACCCACCGCCATCGCGAGCAGGCTCGCTCCCACAAAAAGCTCACTCACTCCAAATCCTCTCAAATGAAGCTTTCATGACAAAAGTTCGGTAGCACATCGCCATTCCCGTCATGCCTGTGTGACGTGTTCGAGGGGACCTTTCAGGTCGTTTGGAGCCGGGGCGCGAAGCCGGGAGTGAGGCGATGGGGACTATGGAACGTTATTCGAAAGTGGGCATGCAGGAGCTTGACCAGCGGCTGTCGAAGATCGTCGAGGCGGCGCGCAAGCAGCCGGTCTCGGTGTATCGCTACGGCGCACCTTGGGTCTGGATCGTTTCCCAGGATGACTGGCAGGGCGCGCTCAAGGAAGTGTCCAGCTACATTCCGCAAGGCCATTCACTGGTCTTGCTGCGTCCGCAGATCGACGACCTGCTGGACGACCATCGCGATGTGCTGCAGGGCCTCAATGCCCGCGCCCAGATGCTGATCGCACCGCAAACCGCCATGCACATCCTCCTGCTGCAACTGCTCTATTCGGTGCCCAGCGAGCAGCAACTCTACGAACAACTCAATTACAACCTGCTGTTCCGCTGGTTCGTCGGCCTGGACCTGAACCAGAAGGTCTGGAGCTTCAACGTCCTGAGCAAGGACCTCGCCACGCTGCTGGGCGATGCGCAGGCGGTGCGGCTCATCCAGAAAATCATCGGTGAAGTGTTCTGTGGCGCCTTGCTGCAAATGCCGGAGTTCTCCTTGAACTTCGCGCTGCTGCACACCTGGCTGGCCCGGCACGCCACGACATCGACCGCAAGCAATTGAGCCGTACTTTGAATCCAGGGGGTGGTGTGGAGCATTTCTTCAAATCGCGGCCAGCGCTGTGGGGCTGGCTGCTGTTGGCGGTCGGGGGACCGTCGGCAATCGCCGCCGAAGGAGGGCAGGAGGCCGAAGCGGCGCCGGCGCGCCTGGTGGACGTGAACGAGTATTTCGTGCGCGGCAACACGGTGCTCGATGCCCGGGCCATCGAGGAAGCGGTGTACCCGTTCCTCGGTCCGCAAAAGGCCTTGAGCGACATCGAGGGCGCCCGGGAAGCCCTGCAGAAAGCCTATCAGGCCCGCGGTTATCAATCGGTCTTCGTCGAGTTGCCGGAGCAGAAAGTCGAAGACGGCATCGTCTACCTGCAAGTCAGCGAGACCAAGGTCGGCCGGGTCCGTGTGGTGGGAGCCAAGCACTATTCTCCCGTGGAAATCCGCGAGGACGTGCCGGCACTCAAGGAAGGTGAGGTGCCGGATTTTGCCCAGGTTCAGACCGAACTGGCGCAGTTGAACAAAACCCCGGGACGCCAAGTCATGCCGTTGGTGCGCGAAGGCCAGCGCCCCGGGACGATGGACGTGGATTTGCAGGTCGAAGACCAGGACCCCTGGCAAGCCAGCCTGGGCCTGAACAACGACTACAGCGCCGACACCGAAAAGCTGCGCACCGTCGCGAGCCTGGGCTACAACAACCTCTGGCAACTGGGCCACAGCGTTTCCCTGACGTTCTTCACCGCGCCCCAGGACACCGAAAACGCCAAGGTCTGGTCGGGTTCCTACACCGCGCCGCTGAGCGAACGCTGGAGTGTGCAATTCTCCGGTTACCAATCCGACAGCAACGTGGCCACCGTCGGCGGCAGCAACGTATTGGGCAAAGGCCATTCCTATGGGGTGTCGGCGATCTACAGCCTGCCATCCACGGGTGCGTGGGCCAACAGCTTTTCAGTCGGGGTGGATTTCAAGGACTTCGAGGAGGAACTCAACCTCGGCGGCGCCAGCGACAAGGCGCCGCTCAAGTACGCGCCGTTCACCTTCGCCTACAACGGCTTCCGCTACACCGAACACAGCCAGTTGGGCCTCGGCCTGAGCCTGGTGGCGGGTACCCGCAGCCTGCTGGGCTATGGCAGTTCCGACGAAGAGTTCGACTATAAGCGCTATCGCGCCAGCCCCAGCTTCGCCGTGCTCAAGGGCGACGGCAATTACACTTTCACCTTCGGCAACGACTGGCAGACCGCCTCCAAGGCTGCCTTCCAACTGGCCTCCGGGCCGTTGGTTTCCAACGAACAATTTTCCGCCGGTGGCGCCACCTCGGTGCGCGGCTACCTGGCCGCCGAGCGCACCGGCGATGACGGCTACCTGCTGTCCCAGGAGCTGCGCACGCCGTCCCTGGCCAAGTTCCTCGGCAGTTATGTCCAGGAGTGGCGCTTCTATGCCTTCGCCGAAGGCGCGCAGCTGTATCTACGGGACGAGCTGCCCGACCAGGAAGCCGACTACAGCCTCGCCAGCGTCGGCCTCGGCACCCGCGCGAGCCTGAGCAAATGGCTGTCCGGCAGCCTCGACTGGGGCTATCCGCTGCTCGACGGGCCGAACACCTCGAAACAGGAATCGCGCCTGCACTTCAACCTGCAAGCGACGTTTTGAACCCAGGAGTCATGTCCATGCAACGCTTATTGTTATCCCTGTTGATCTGCCTGGGGCTGGTGCTTCCGGCGACCGCCAATGCCTGGTGGCAGGACGATTGGCACTATCGCAAACAGATTTCCGTGGACACCACGCCCCAGGGCGCCGCCATCGCCCAGGCCTTGGGCCGCACGGCGCTGCTGGTGCGCCTGCACACCGGCAACTTCACCTTCGACGGCGTCAAGGACGACGGTTCGGACCTGCGTTTCGTCAGCGCCGATGACAAGACCGTGCTCAATCACCAGATCGAAAGCTTCGACCCGCTGATGGGCATGGCACTGATCTGGGTCGACGTGCCGAATGTGGAGGGTGGCCAACGCCAGGACCTGTGGATGTACTACGGCAACCAGAAGGCGCCGGCCACGAGCAGCGGTCAGTTGACCTTCGACCCGGACTACACCGCGCTGTACCACTTCGACGGCGCCACTGGCGTACCGCCCCGGGATACCACGGCCTACGGCAACAACGCCCAGGGCGCGGCCGGCGTCAGCATCGACGGGGTGATCGGGCGTGCCTTGCAGTTCAATGGCCAGCCGCTGCTGTTGCACGCCAGCCCATCGTTGCAACACAGCGCCGGTGCGGCATTCACCTTCAGCACCTGGCTGCGCCAGGACCAGGCCAGTGGTGAGCAGATCATCCTGGCCCGTCGCGAAGCCGCCACCAGTCTATTGGTGGGTGTCAACCAGGGTGTGCCGTTCGTAGCGATCAACGACCAGCGTGCGGTCTCGACCCAACCACTGAACCCCGGCCAGTGGCAGCATCTGGCGTTGACCGCCTCGGGCGACCGCGTCGTGCTGTACGTCAATGGGCGCGAAACCGCGAGCCTCGCCGTGGCGATGCCGGCATTGAGTTCGCCGATGGCCTTGGGCGCTGACGTTTCCGCCGGCACCTTCGCGCCTTTCAGCGGCGCCATGGACGAAGCGCGGCTGTCCAAGGTCGCCCGCCCGGCACCGCTGCTGTTGGCTGACGCCAATGCCCAGGGCGCCGAGTCGAAACTGGTGGCCTACGGCGTCGATGAAGAGCAGTCCGGCTTCGGTTTCGGCAGCCTGGGTTTCCTGCTCAACGCCGTGCCGCTGGATGCGTGGGTGATCATCGGCGTACTGGTGCTGATGATGTTCCAGTCGTGGATCATCATGATCCGCAAGAATCGCATGGTCAGCCGCCTCAGCGCCGCCAACGAAGCCTTCCGCGAGCAGTTCGCCCGGATCGGTACGCGCCTGGAGATGTTCGCCGACGACCAGGACCTTGCCCAGCGCCTGCAACACTCGTCGTTGTGGCGCTTGTACCTGGTGGCGGTCAAGGAAATCCGCACCCGCCGCGAGCAGGGCGCTGATACCTCGTCAGTGTCGGCGGCCACCATCGAAGCGATCCGCTGCTCCATGGACGGCGTGCGCACCCGCGAGAACCAGGCGCTGAGTTCGAAGCTCTCGACCCTGTCCAACGCCATCGCCGGCGGTCCTTACATCGGTCTGCTCGGCACCGTGCTGGGGATCATGGTGGTGTTCCTCGGCACGGCCATGGCCGGGGACGTGAACATCAACGCCATCGCCCCGGGCATGGCTGCGGCCTTGCTCGCCACCGCCATGGGCCTGTTCGTCGCGATCCCGGCGCTGTTTGGCTACAACCGCCTGATCACCCGCAACAAGGAAGTCAGCGCCGACATGCGGGTCTTCGTCGACGAGTTCATCACGCGCCTGGCGGAGATGCACGGCGAAGGTCAGTCCGGTGAAGCGGCGCATCGCCGTAATCATCACGTCCAATCGTCCGTACCGGCCTGAGGAAATCGCCATGGCTAGCGTAAACGCTTCACACGATGACGACGATGATGCGGCCGTCGACAGCATCAACATCACGCCGCTGGTGGATGTGCTCATGGTGGTGCTGGTGATGTTCATCCTCACGGCCACGGCCCAGGTGTCGGGTATCCAGATCAACCTGCCCAAGGCCAGCGCCTCGGTGTCGTTGTCCGAAGCCAAGACCAAGGCGATTTCGGTGAACGATGGCGGCCAGGTGTTCCTCGATGCCTATCCGGTGACCCTGGCCGAGCTGGAAGAGCGCCTGCGCATCGAAAAGGCCCAGAGCCCGGACTTCCCGGTGATCGTGCGCGGCGACGCGACGGTGCAGTACCAGAAAGTCATTGAAGTGCTGGACCTGTTGCGGCGCCTGGAACTGTCCCAGGTCGGTCTCGTGACCGGCAAACCGAGCCAGGGCTGATCATGACCGCCAGACTTCCCATCGATCCGCCCCCGGTGAAGACCGCGCCGTTGCGTCTGCTCAAGTGGGCCGCCGGCCTGCTGTTGGGCGCTGTGGCGGCCTGGTTGCTGTGGCAGTGGGCCAACGACATGAGTGGCGTGCGCCGCGAAGCACCGAAGGTGCCGACCATCATCCCGCTGCCCCCGCCGCCCCCGCCGCCGCCGGAAAAACCCAAGGAACCGGAGCCCCAAGTCGAGGAGAAGGTGGTCGAGCCCGAACCGACCCCGGAACCTGAAGAGGTCAAGCCCGAAGAAGAAGCGCCGCCGTCGCCGGTCGATGACCTGGCGAACCCGATGCAGATGGACGGCGATGCCCAGTCCGGCAACGACGCTTTCAACATCGGCGCCGGCAAGGGCGGCGGCATGGCCGGGGCAGGGGGCGGCCGTCTGGGCAATGGCACCTACAGCCAGTTCCTGGCGTTCACCTTCCAGCGCTTGCTGCGGGAAAACCCCGACTTGCGCAGCCTGGCGTTCTCGCTGCAGGCCGATGTCTGGCTCAGTGCCGTGGGCGAAATCACCCGGGTCGAGCTGGTCAAGTCCAGCGGCAACCCGCAGGTGGACGAGCAAGTGATTTCCGCCCTGCGTACCGCACCCCATTTGACCGAGCGGCCGCCGGCCTCCCTGACCTTGCCCGTGCGCCTGTCCTTGCAGGGACGGCGGCCGGGTTAACCGACTATTTGACAGTTTGCCAACAGGAGTTGTGTGCAGATGATTTCCAATGTGAATCGATTGTCGTGGGCAATCGGCCTGGTGGTCTTGAGCCTGGCTGGACAAGCGGCCGCCGCCTCGGCGCCGTCGGAAAACGCCACGATCAATCTGATCCGCCTGCTGGTGCAGCAGGGCGTGCTGAAGCAGGACCAGGCCGATGGCCTGATAGCCCAGGCCGAACGGGAAGCCGTGCAGGCCCGCCAGGCGGCTACGGCAGTTGTCGCAACCCCGGCCGGTGCGCCGGGGGACGTGCGGGTGCAATACGTGCCGAACATCGTTCGTGAGCAGATCCGCGATCAGGTCAAGGCTGAAGTCATGGCCACCGCCAAGCAGGAAAACTGGGCCCAGCCCAACACCTTCCCGGATTGGGTCTCGCGCATCAGTTTCGATGGCGACATTCGCCTGCGGGATGAGTCGCGCTATTACTCGGGCACCAACAGCAACGAGATCGTCGACTTTGCCCGACTCAATGACAGAGGCCCTTACGACGTCAATCCCAACAGCAGCTCCAGCCTGCCGCCGTTGCTCAACACCCGCGAAGACCGGGAAAACCTGTTCCGCCTGCGCGCCCGCCTGGGTATGAAGGCCGTGATTGCCCCGCAATGGACGGCGGGCATCCGCATCGGCACCGGCTCGGACAACAACCCGGTGTCCACCACCCAGACCCTGGGCGGCGGCTTTGGCAAGAAAGACATCTGGCTCGACCAAGGCTACCTGAACTGGAAACCGTCGGACGAATTGACCCTGACCGGCGGGCGTTTCGCCAACCCGTTTTTCTCCACCGACCTGCTGTATTCCGGTGACCTGAACTTCGATGGCGTGGCGGCGAATTTCAACCACAAGCTCAATCAGGATTGGGGCGTGTTCGGTACTGTCGGGGCGTTCCCGGTGGAGTACACCAACGACACCAGCACCAGCAATGGCAGCGACAAGGAAGAGAGCGACAACAAGTGGCTGTACGGTGCGCAACTGGGGGCCAACTGGGCCATCAACGACAGCAACCGGATCAAGGGGGCCATGGCCTATTACCGCTTCGACGACATCGAAGGCCAGCGTTCCTCGCCGTGCGAGCCCTGGGCCGGTGATCCAGGCTGCGACAGCGACGGTTCGCGGGTGGCGTTCATGCAGAAGGGCAACACCGTGTTCCTGCTGCGCGACATCACGCCCAATCCGCTCAACCCGTCCGCCACGCCGCAGCCGCAATACGTCGGCCTGGCCTCGGAGTTCAACCTGCTGGACCTGAACGTCGCCTGGGACACCGATCTGCCCGAAGACCTCAAGCTGCGCAGCCAGGCCCACTACGTCCACAACCTGGGCTACGACGAAGGCGAGATGCGCAAGCGCTCCGAAGGGCAGTTCGCCAACAACCTGGACGAAAACGGCGAGGTGGAAAGCGGCGCCAACGCCTGGATGCTCCAGTTCACCCTTGGCAACTCCCTGGAACTCAAGCGCGAGGGCGACTGGAACCTGTTCGCCGGCTACAAGTACATCCAGCCGGACGCCTTGCCGGACGGCTTCAACGATTCGTCATTCCATCTGGGGGGCACCAATGCCAAGGGGTATTTCCTGGGCGGCAACTATGGCCTGGCAAGCAACGTCTTTGCCACCGGCCGCTGGTTGAGTTCCGAAGCGGTGTACGGCGCGCCGTACGACATCGATGTCTTGCAGCTTGAAATCAACACGCGCTTCTAAGCGCTGGGAGGCCTCATGAAAAGGCGAGCCAATTATCAATGCCCGGCCGCGTTGCTGATGCTGGGCCTGGTGCTCAGCGGCATGGCTCACGGCGAAGGCCTGGAAGAGCGCTTGCGGGCACAATTGCGCAGCACTACCGCGCAGTTGCAAGCCCTGCAGAGCGAGCAGGCCCAGGCCAGCGCTGCCCGCCAGGCAGCAGAGAATCAGGCCAAGGACGCCCAGGCGCAGATCAAGCAATTGACTGCGCAACTGAGCAAGGCCCAGGCCCTCAGCGAACAACTGGCCGGGCACCAGAAAAACCTGCAAAGCCAGGCCCAGGCCCAGGTGGCGGCCAGCAATGAGCAAGTCGGCAAGTTCAAGAAAGCCTATGAAGAACTGCTGGCCCTGGCCCGTGGCAAAGAGGCCGAGCGCGCCCGCCTGGAAGGGCAATTGACCGAGCGTGACACACAAGTGCAGCAATGTTCGGTCAAGAATCAGCAGATGTACGAAGTCGCCAAGACGCTGCTGCATGCCTACGAAACCATCGATGTGACCGACATCGTGAAGATCCGCCAGCCGTTCGCCGCCAAGGCCCGGGTGCGTTTCGAAGAGCTGGCCCAAGGGTTTGGCGATGATCTCTACAAGAACCGTTTCGATGCGCCCCAGGCCTCGATCACTCACTGAACAGCACAAGGAAGAACCGAACATGACCGCAATGATTGAATACGTCGGCGCAAAATCCCTTACCGAGTTGTTGCAGGCCGCCGGTTATCGGGTCAACGAAACCGAGCAGAACGGTATTGTGCAGTTGCTCAGCGCCAGCCAGGGCATCGGCTTTGCCGTGCGATTCGGCAATCCGGCAGCGACGCCGGGCGAATACCTGGACTTCACCTTCAGCTGTGCCTTGCGGGTGCAGGGCGAATTGCCGGCCGGGCTGGCTGAACGGTGGAACGCGTCGCGGCGCTTTGCCCGGTTGTCGCTGCAGGGCGAATTCCTGGTGATGGAAATGGACGTGGTCGTCGCGGCGGGCGTGAGCGCCGATCATCTGCGCAGCCACTTGGAACTGTGGGACCGCCTGTTGCAGGAGTTCATTGTCTTCCTGCGGGAATACAGCCAGAACGCGGCGGGTGTGCAAACCCCGGCCGAGCCCGTCCAGGCGCCGTTGGAGGAGGCCGTTGCATCGTGAAAAAGCCGACCTTCGTCATCAGCGCCGCGGCGCTGGGCCTGATCGCCGTGGCGCTGGTGCTGGGCCTGAGGCCGGGAAGCGATCCGGTCGCCGCGGTGCAGACCGCCGGTGTTGCTTCGGCCGACACGCCGAGTCTGGCCCGCTTGGGCAACCAGCAGGTCAGCCCCGACGAGCTCAAGGCTTTGCTGGCTGCGCTGGCTCCCGAGGTTCGCCAGCAAATGCGTGGCAATCGGGCTGCGCTGGAAGGCTGGATCCGTGCGCGCCTGGCGGAAAAAGCCGTGTTGGAACAGGCCGATGCCCAGGGCTGGCGCCAGCGCCCCGAGGTGGAGCGCCAGACCCGAGCGGCGGCTGAGCAGATCGTGTTTCGGGACTACTTGCAGTCGGTTAGCCAGGTGCCGGCCGGCTACCCCAGTGAAGAGGAGTTGAAGCAGGCCTACGATGCAGGGAAAGCCAACTGGACGGCGCCGGCGCTGTACCGCGTCAGCCAGATTTTCCTGGCAGCCACCGAGCCGCAGACCGTGGAGGCGGTGCGCCGAAAAGCGCTGGAACTGAGCAAGAAGGCCCAGGCGTCGCCGGCCGAGTTCGGCGCCCTGGCCAGTCGTTTTTCCCAAGACCGCACCAGTGCCGAACGGGGCGGTGACAGCGGTTATCAGCCGTTGCAGCAACTGGTTCCCCCTGTGCGTGAGGCAGTGGCGCGCTTGAAAGTCGGCGCGGTGTCGGACCCGGTGCAGAGCCCGGCGGGCTTCCATGTTATCAAGCTCACCGAACAGCAACCGGCCCGGGAAGCAACCCTGGACGAAGTCCGCGAACGCCTGACCCAGGCCCTCCGCGCCGAACGCCAGGAACAAATCGCCAAGGCGTACCTGGATGGCATGCTCGACACGGCGACGTTGAGCATCGATGGCGCGCAGTTGAGCAAGGTGTTGGAGGAGGGGCTCTAGTGGAATCCACACCCAGCCCGTGGCGAGGGAGCTTGCTCCCGCTGGGCTACGTAGCAGCCCCACCGAAATGACCGCGATCTTTCAACAAGAATCGGGGACAGTTTTTTGGGGCTGCTGCGCAACCCAGCGGGAGCAAGCTCCCTCGCCACAGGGGAGCTTGCCTGGCTGAAGACCCCGCGCAGCCTCATGTATTCGTACCACCGACAGGGAGTCACCCATGACCTTCATCGAGCCCGCAGGACGCCAGGCTGTCAGCCCATACCGCACACCGTTGCGTGCCCCCGACCCTTGGCTAGCCATGGCCGGCGCTATCGAGCCGCAGGTGGCGCAGTGTTTCCTGGTCAGCGCCCGTTGCGGCTGCTTCATGCAAGCGGCCCGCAGCCTCAACGTCAAGGCGACCTGGCTGCGCAAGCAGTTGGCACAGTTGGAGGGGCGGCTGCAACGATCATTGTTCAGCTTCCAGGGCAGCGCCTTGACCCTCAGTCGCGAAGGCCGGCAGTTGCAGGCGCGGTTGATCAGCCTGGCCCATGAAAACTCGCCGCCGCTGAACGATCAACCCTTGATTCGCCTGGCCGTGGCCGAGTCAATTCTGCATGACATCCTCGGGCGTGACCTGATTTCGTTGTTGCGGCGCAACGCCAGCGTGCGATTGCAGATCATCACCCTGGACAGTGAGTTGGCGCTGCAAGCCGTCAGCGCCGACCTGGTGCTGTGGTTGAGTGATGCCCAGGCGTTGGCGCCGGGGCCGAGCTTCGCCACATTGCCCGCGGATCGACTGGCGCGGTTGGATTATCTGCCGCACATTGCCAAACGCTATTCACGACCGGCCACGCGCCCGGACTGCCTGGACGACCTGAATGACTACATGCTGGTGCAATGGCAGGCGGATCGGCACGTGGACGGTTTCGCACCGTGGAACGCCCTGATAGAACAGCGCCGGGCCGGTGTGGTGCAGGTGCAATCCTACGAACTGATGCTGGAAATGATTCGCTGCAGCGCCTGCATCGGCCTTTTGCCACAGTACATGAGCCGCTTCGACCGAGGCCTGGTGGCGCTGCCGGACGTGTTCGGCCTGCCCATGCAGCGGCATTTGTGGATGGCCGTCAATGCCCAGGCCGAAGGCTCGCCAGAGGTGCAGATGCTGCGTGAGCTGATCCAACACACACTGGCTGAGCGCCGGGATTGGTTCCAGGCCTGACTGGCATCCCAGTAACCCTGTGGGAGCGAGCCTGCTCGCGATAGCGGTTGTTCGTTCAACATCAATGCTGGCTGAAAGGGCCTCATCGCGAGCAAGCTCGCTCCCACAATGAGTCGCGTACCAAACACAGGATTTATCCTCGCTGAAGATCCAGGGTGGGGGCGAGCTTGCTCGCGATGAGGCCGGCACATCTGGCATCACAGCAATTGGCCCACAGGTTCCCTCGGCAGACTGGCGCGGCTTATAGTGCTTGGCCTTGTCGCGCCTCCAGGAAGAAGTCCCATGTCTGATTCTTCGATCACCCTCGAACGCTTCACTGAAGTTCATATCCCCGGCGTCACCGCGCTCTACAACGACCCGGCGGTGACGCGCCAGGTGCTGCAGATGCCTTTCCAGTCCGCCGAAGTCTGGCGCAAGCGCCTGGCGACGGATGACGAGCGCCTGTTGAAACTGGTGGCCCTGCACGAGGGGGAAGTCATCGGCAACCTGGGGCTGGAGCAGTTCACACGGGTGCGTCGGGCTCACTGCGGCAGCCTCGGCATGGGCGTGGCCGTCGCCTGGCAGGGCAAGGGCGTGGGTTCGATGTTGCTGGCTGCCGCGCTGGATGTCGCGGACAACTGGATGAACCTGCGGCGAGTCGAACTGACGGTGTACGCCGATAACGAAGCGGCCATAGGGCTGTATCGCAAGTTCGGCTTCGAAACCGAAGGCCTGTTGCGCGACTATGCCGTGCGTGACGGTCGCTGGGTGGACACATTGGCCATGGCGCGGCTGCGCTGAAGGATCAACCACGCAGGCAAAGTGGCTTTTACGTACGCCGACGTTCTGGACCTGTCATCATCCAGCCTCGCAGCACTCCCTAATCGAGGAACGGCCCATGGACGATATACGGCAATTGGGCGAGATGCTTCGTCACTACGCAGACAGCGAAGCGCACAAGAAGCAACAGCACCAGGCTCAATCACTGGTTTGGTCAGAACAGATCAAGGTGTTGTACGGACAAATCGAACAATGGTTGGCGCCCGTCGTGGCGCCCGGTCTTTTGACGCTGAACCGTGAGACGTATGTGGCTCACGGGCCGAGCGTTCCGATAGAGACGTCTGGTTTCAAGACTGAAAAACTGATCTTGACCATTACCGGTAAGCCGGTGGAATTCGTGCCTGAGGTGATGGGTGTGGGCGGCTTGGTTTCCTTGTCGATCATCGGCCTGGCCTCGACCCGTCACGGGAGTATCTCCCTGGTTTGCCAGCCGCCATCGGTGCAATGGCAATGGCGGCGGACCAATGGACTGAAGGACGCTGACACGTTCGCTTTCGACGCGGACTTTCTCGCACAACAATTACAGAGCTTGATACCACGCGATCGGGGCTGAGGGCATAGGCGAGGAACGTTATTGCCATAGCCTTCTTCCTTGCAGGACAGGCAAAAAACCGCCCATTGGCTATACCTGTAGTTCCGGCCCCGCCTCGTGTGGCTTACAGGAGTGACAGCATGAAGTTTTCGTCCATGATCGGCTGTGTTTGCATCGCCACGCTCGCCTTGGCGGGTTGCTCGAGCAAAGTGACCCAGCCGGATGAGTATTCCGGGTTCCTCGGCGATTACAGCCGGCTCAAGGAAGAGAAGTCGCCGTCGGGGGCCGTGGTCATGCGTTGGATCGATCCGAAGATTGATCCGGGCAAGTACACCCATCTCTACATCGAGCCGACGCAGCTTTACCCCAAGCCGCAGCCGACCGTGAAAATCCCCCAGGCCACGCTGTCGGGTATCACCGCGTACTACGATCAGGCCCTCAAGCGGGAAGCGGAAAAATCCTTGCCCCTGGCGACCGCTCCGGGGCCGGGTGTCCTCGTGGTGCGTGCGGCGATCACGGCTGTCAGCAGCAAGACCGAAGGCTTGAAACCTTATGAGGTGATCCCGATTGCGCTGGTGGCGGCGGCTGTCAGCACCGCCAGTGGTATTCGCGACCAGGAAACCACCTTGGGCACCGAAGCGGTTTTCCTCGACGGTGGCACTCACGCGGTGGTCGCCCAAGTCGTGCGCAAAGGCACCGGCAAGCCGCTGTCCAACGAGTCCCAGGTCATGAAGCCCGATGACGTCAAAGGGGTCATCGATGGCTGGGCGTCGGATCTGCATCAGTCATTCCTGAAACTCAAGGCCAAATAGTCACCGCCGTGGTGCAGGAGGTGAGGTCGACGCCGTGTCTTTTTATGTCCGGGCGTAGGTCGCGCGAGCATTTCGTGGTTAACTCCGGCCTCACCATTTTCAAACCTGTCAGAAGGAATCCGTTCATGGCTCAAGTCACTCTCAAAGGCAACCCGGTCCAAGTCAACGGCCAGTTGCCACAAGCCGGTTCCAAGGCGCCAGCCTTTTCCCTGGTTGCCGGCAATCTGTCGGACGTTTCCCTGAAGGACTTCGCCGGCAAGCGCAAAGTGCTGAACATTTTCCCAAGCGTCGACACGCCGACCTGCGCCACCTCCGTGCGCAAGTTCAACGCCCAGGCCAACGAGCTGAACAACACCGTGGTGCTGTGCATCTCTGCCGACCTGCCATTTGCCCAGGCGCGTTTCTGCGGCGCTGAAGGCCTGGAAAACGTCCAGAACCTGTCGACCCTGCGCGGTGCCGAATTCATCCAGGACTACGGCGTGGCGATTGCCGACGGCCCACTGAAAGGCCTGACCGCCCGTGCCGTGGTGGTGTTGGACGAAAACGACACCGTGCTGCACAGCGAGCTGGTCAAGGAAATCGCGGAAGAGCCGAACTACGACGCGGCCCTGGCTGTCCTGAAATAAGTGGATTGAAATAAAGTATTTATTACAATTGTTAACGGCCTGGCCCTGCCCAGGCCGTTTTCTTTTGTGCTTCAAGGCGTTAGCCGACTATCCGAAAGGTAAGCCCAAGGTAAATTGCCGGTAAAGGCGCTTTGCTAAATAGCCGCCAGTGCTTATCGTTCAGCCTCCCGTAAAAGAAGCCCACGCGCCCAATGGTTGATCACTCCATGCAATCCTCTGTTTCCCGCAATTCCCGTCGCTGGCTGTTTGGCTTGTTCGTCCTGCTGGTCATCGCAGCGCTGGCCTGGAAGTTCTGGCCCAGTGGCTCGACCGAAAAAAATGGGGCAGGGGAGAAAGCAGCCGCGGGGCATGTGGGACGTTCCGGTAGCATGCGCCCGGGGTTCGGTGGGGCGACGGGCCCGATTCCAGTACGGGTGGCGCCGGTGGCGACCGGGGACTTCCCGCTGTACTTCAAGGCGCTGGGTACGGTCACGGCCCTCAACACCATCAACGTGCGCAGCCGCGTGGGTGGCGAGCTGGTCAAGATCGCCTTCGAAGAGGGGCAAATGGTCAAGGCCGGGGACTTGCTGGTCGAGATCGACCCACGCCCGTACCAGAACGCCTTGCTCCAGGCCGAAGGCACGCTGTTGCAGAACCAGGCCCAGCTGAAAAATGCCCAGGTAGACCTCGAGCGCTATCGCGGCCTGTACGCCGAAGACAGCATTGCCAAGCAGACCCTCGACACCGCCGCGGCGCTGGTGGGCCAGTACCAAGGCACGGTCAAGACCAATCAGGCGGCCGTCAACGACGCCAAGCTCAACCTCGAATTCACCAAGATCCGCGCACCGATTACTGGCCGCGTCGGCTTGCGTCAACTGGACATCGGCAACCTGGTGTCGGCCAACGACACCACCGCCCTGGCGGTCATCACCCAGACCCAACCCATCAGCGTCGTCTTCACCTTGCCGGAAAACAACCTCGACACGGTGCTCGCCCGTTACCGCAGCGGGGCGAAACTTCCCGTCGAAGCGTGGGATCGCGGCGACGTGAAGCGCCAGGCCAGCGGCGTGTTGCAGAGCCTGGACAACCAGATCGACGTCACCACCGGCACCCTGAAGTTCAAGGCCCGCTACGAGAACCGCGACCAGTCGCTGTTCCCCAACCAGTTTGTCAATGTCCACCTGCTGGCCGACACCCTCAAAGGCGTGACCCTGGCGCCGACGGCCGCCATCCAGTTCGGCACCAACGGCACCTTCGTCTATGCCCTGGAAGGTGACAACAAGGTCACCATCAAGCAGTTGAAGATCGGCGCCAGCGACGGCACCAACACCGTGGTCACCGAAGGCCTGGCCGCCGGCGATCGAGTGGTGCTCGAAGGCACCGATCGCTTGAAGGAAGGCAGCGAAGTGGAAGTGGTCAACGACAGCCAGGACGTGCCCACCACGCCGACCGAGCACCTGCAGGGCAAGTCCGCGGCAGCACCGACTGAGCCGGCCGCGGCCGACAAGGCGAACAAGGGCGGCGCATGAATATCTCGCGGCTGTTCATCCTTCGCCCGGTCGCCACCACCCTGAGCATGCTGGCGATCATCCTGGCCGGCCTGATCGCCTATCGGCTGCTGCCGGTGTCGGCGTTGCCCCAGGTCGATTACCCGACCATCCGCGTGATGACCCTGTACCCGGGCGCCAGCCCCGACGTGATGACCAGCGCGGTCACCGCGCCCCTGGAGCGGCAGTTCGGGCAGATGCCAGGCCTGACGCAGATGGCCTCCACCAGTTCCGGCGGCGCTTCGGTGATCACCCTGCGCTTCAACCTCGACATCAACATGGACGTCGCCGAGCAGCAGGTGCAGGCCGCCATCAACGCGGCCACCAACCTGCTGCCCACGGACTTGCCGGCGCCGCCGGTGTACAACAAGGTCAACCCGGCCGACACCCCGGTACTGACGCTGGCGATCACGTCCAAGACCATGCTGCTGCCCAAGCTCAATGACTTGGTGGACACCCGCATGGCGCAGAAAATCGCCCAGATCAGTGGCGTCGGCATGGTCACCATCGCTGGCGGCCAGCGCCAGGCGGTGCGCATCAAGGTCAACCCCGAGGCCCTGGCGGCCAACGGCCTCAACCTCGCGGATGTGCGCACGCTGATCGGTGCGTCCAACGTTAACCAGCCCAAGGGCAATTTCGACGGCCCGACCCGGGTCTCGATGCTCGACGCCAACGACCAGTTGACGTCGCCCAAGGACTACGCCGAACTGATCCTGGCCTACGCCAACGGCGCGCCGTTGCGGCTCAAGGACGTGGCGCAGATCGTCGACGGCGCCGAAAACGAACGCCTTGCCGCCTGGGCCAACGAAAACCAGGCCGTGCTGCTGAACATCCAGCGCCAGCCCGGCGCGAATGTCATCGAGGTGGTGGACCGGATCAAGGCCCTGCTGCCGAGCATTACCGACAACCTGCCGGCCGGCCTGGACGTCACTGTGCTGACCGACCGTACCCAGACCATCCGTGCCTCGGTCACCGATGTGCAGCATGAATTGCTGATCGCCATCGCCCTGGTGGTGATGGTGACGTTCCTGTTCCTGCGTCGCGTCAGTGCCACGATCATTCCGTCAGTGGCCGTGCCGTTGTCGTTGATCGGCACGTTCGGCGTGATGTACCTGGCCGGTTTCTCCATCAACAACCTGACCTTGATGGCCCTGACCATCGCCACCGGTTTCGTGGTGGACGATGCCATCGTCATGCTGGAGAACATCGCCCGTTTCATCGAAGAGGGCGACAGCCCGATGCAGGCCGCGCTCAAGGGGGCGAAGCAGATTGGCTTCACGCTGATTTCCCTGACGCTGTCGCTGATTGCCGTGCTGATCCCGCTGTTGTTCATGGCCGACGTGGTCGGGCGCTTGTTTCGCGAGTTCGCCATCACCCTGGCCGTGGCGATCCTGATTTCCCTGGTGGTGTCCCTGACCCTGACGCCGATGATGTGCGCTCGCTTGCTCAAGCGCGAGCCCAAGGAAGAAGAGCAGGGCCGTTTCTATCGCGCCAGCGGCGCCTGGATCGACTGGCTGATCGCCGCCTACGGGCGCAAGTTGCAATGGGTGCTCAAGCACCAGCCGCTGACCCTGCTGGTGGCCGTGGGTAGCCTGGTGCTGACGGTGGTGCTGTACCTGGCCGTGCCCAAGGGCTTTTTCCCGGTGCAGGACACCGGGGTCATCCAGGGCATTTCCGAAGCGCCGCAATCGATCTCCTTTGCCGCCATGAGCGAGCGCCAGCAGCTACTGGCCAAGGTGATCCTCGCCGATCCGGCGGTGCAGAGCCTGTCGTCCTACATCGGCGTGGACGGCGACAACGCCACGCTCAACAGCGGGCGCCTGCTGATCAACCTCAAGCCCCATAGCGAGCGGGATGACAGCGCCACCGAAATCATTGCCCGTTTGCAGCCACAACTGGACCGGCTGGTGGGCATTCGCCTGTTCATGCAACCGGTGCAGGACCTGACCATCGAAGACCGGGTCAGCCGTACCCAGTACCAGTTCAGCCTGTCTTCGCCGGACGCCGAGTTGCTCAGTCTCTGGAGCGGGCGCCTGGTCGAGGCCCTGGGCCGCCAGCCGGAACTCACCGACGTCGCCAGCGATTTGCAGGACAAGGGCCTGCAGGTCTACCTGGTGATCGACCGCGACGCGGCGTCACGCCTGGGCGTCTCGGTGTCGAACATCACCGATGCGCTGTATGACGCCTTCGGCCAGCGGCAGATTTCCACTATCTACACCCAGGCCAGCCAGTACCGCGTGGTGCTGCAAGCCCAGGCCGGGGAACGGATCGGTCCGCAGGCGCTGGACCAGATTCACGTCAAGACCACCGATGGCGGGCAGGTGCGGCTGTCGAGCCTGGCCCGGGTCGAAGAGCGTCAGGCTCAGTTGGCGATTGCCCACATTGGTCAGTTTCCCGCGGTGATGATGTCGTTCAACCTCGCACCGGGGGTGGCCCTGGGGCATGCGGTGGAGGTGATCGAAAAGGTCCAGCAGGACATCGGCATGCCGGTGGGGGTGCAGACCGAATTCCAGGGCGCGGCCCAGGCATTCCAGGCGTCGTTGTCGAGTACCTTGCTGCTGATCCTGGCGGCGGTGGTGACCATGTACATCGTCCTGGGCGTGTTGTACGAAAGCTACATCCACCCGATCACCATCCTTTCCACCTTGCCCTCGGCGGCTATCGGCGCCTTGCTGGCGTTGATCCTCAGCGGCAATGACCTGGGCATGATCGCGATCATCGGCATCATCCTGCTGATCGGCATCGTCAAGAAAAACGCGATCATGATGATCGACTTCGCCCTCGACGCCGAACGCAACCAGGGCATGGACCCGCAGACGGCGATCTACCAGGCGGCGTTGCTGCGCTTCCGCCCGATCCTGATGACCACCCTGGCGGCGTTGTTCGGTGCCGTACCGCTGATGCTCGCCACCGGCTCCGGCGCCGAACTGCGCCAGCCCCTGGGCTTGGTGATGGTGGGTGGGTTGTTGGTGAGCCAGGTATTGACGCTGTTCACGACGCCGGTGATCTACCTGTATTTCGATCGACTGGGGCGTCGGTTTGCCAGGCCTGAGGCGGATGAGGTGCGGGTATGACCGCTTCCCTGGAATGTAGCGGGCTTTTGTGGCGAGGGAGCTTGCTCCCGCTGGGGCGCGTAGCGGCCCCTTTTGTGAGCGCTGCGCACTCAAGCGGGAGCAAGCTCCCTCGCCACAAAAGCCTGTCCATTGAAGCAAGGGGCTGTGGCCGATGAACCTCTCCGGCCCCTTCATCCGCCGCCCCGTAGCGACCATGCTCCTGAGCTTCGCGATCATGCTGCTCGGTGGCGTGTGCTTCGGCCTGCTGCCGGTCTCGCCCCTGCCGCAAATGGATTTCCCGGTGATCGTGGTCCAGGCCAACCTGCCAGGCGCCAGCCCCGAGGTGATGGCTTCGACGGTGGCCACGCCGCTGGAGCGTTCCTTCGGCGCCATCGCCGGGGTCAACACCATGAGCAGCCGTTCCAGCCAGGGCTCCACGCGGGTCATCCTGCAATTCGACCTGGACCGCGACATCAACGGCGCGGCCCGGGAGGTGCAGGCGGCCATCAATGCCTCGCGCAACCTGTTGCCCAGCGGCATGCGCAGCATGCCCACCTACAAGAAGGTCAACCCGTCCCAGGCGCCGATCATGGTGCTGTCGCTGACCTCGGATGTGTTGGAAAAAGGCCAGCTCTACGACTTGGCGTCGACCATCCTGTCCCAGAGCCTGTCCCAGGTGTCGGGCGTGGGTGAGGTGCAGATTGGCGGCAGCTCGTTGCCGGCGGTGCGCATCGAACTGGAGCCGCAGTTGCTCAATCAGTACGGCGTCGCCCTGGACGATGTACGCACCGCCATTGCCGACAGCAACGTGCGCCGGCCCAAGGGCTCGGTGGAGGACGACCGGCGCATGTGGCAAGTCCAGGCCAACGACCAGTTGGAAAAGGCCAAGGACTACGAAACGCTAATCATCCGTTACCAGGATGGCTCGGTGCTGCGGCTCAAGGACGTGGCGAAAGTCACCGACAGCGTCGAGGACCGTTACAACAGCGGTTTCTTCAACGACGATGCCGCCGTATTGCTGGTGATCAACCGCCAGGCAGGCGCCAACATCATCGAGACGGTCAACGAGATCAAGGCGCAACTGCCGGCGTTACAGGCGGTGCTGCCGGCCAGCGTCAAGCTGAACCTGGCGATGGACCGCTCGCCCGTGATCAAGGCCACCCTGCATGAAGCGGAAATGACCTTGCTGATCGCCGTGGCCCTGGTGGTGCTGGTGGTGTTCCTGTTTCTCGGCAACTTCCGCGCTTCGCTGATCCCGACCCTGGCGGTGCCGGTGTCCCTGGTGGGCACGTTTGCGGTGATGTACCTGTACGGTTTTTCCCTGAACAACCTGTCGCTGATGGCGTTGATCCTGGCGACCGGGTTGGTGGTGGACGACGCCATCGTGGTGCTGGAGAACATTTCCCGGCACATCGACGAAGGCGTGCCACCGATGCAGGCGGCGTACCGGGGGGCCGAGGAGGTGGGCTTTACCCTGCTTTCGATGAACGTCTCGCTGGTGGCGGTGTTCCTGTCGATCCTGTTCATGGGCGGCATCGTCGAGAGCCTGTTCCGTGAATTTTCCATCACCCTGGCGGCGTCCATCGTGGTGTCGCTGGTGGTCTCGCTGACCCTCACGCCGATGCTTTGCGCCCGCTGGCTCAAGCCCCATGTGCCCGGGCAGGAAAACCGCTTGCAGCGTTGGAGCCAGGGGATCAACGAACGGATGGTCCGTGGTTACGCCACCAGCCTGGACTGGGTGCTGCGCCATCGACGCCTGACCTTGCTGAGCCTGCTGGTGACCATCGGCGTGAACGTCGCGTTGTATGTGGTGGTGCCGAAGACCTTCATGCCCCAGCAGGACACCGGCCAACTGATCGGTTTTGTCCGTGGCGACGATGGGCTGTCGTTCGGCGTGATGCAGCCGAAGATGGAAATCTTCCGCCGCGCCGTGCTCAAGGACGAGGCCGTGCAAAGCGTTGCCGGCTTCATTGGCGGCAACAACGGCACCAACAACGCGTTCATGCTGGTGCGTCTCAAGCCGATCAAGGAACGTAATATTTCCGCGCAAAAGGTCATCGAGCGCCTGCGTAAGGACATGCCCAAGGTTCCCGGTGCGCAATTGATGTTGATGGCCGACCAGGACCTGCAGTTCGGTGGCGGTCGCGAGCAGACCACCTCCCAATATTCCTACATCCTGCAAAGCGCCGACCTGGCGTCGCTGCGCACCTGGTACCCCAAGGTCGTGGCCGCCTTCCGGGCCTTGCCGGAACTGACCGCCATCGACGCCCGCGACGGTGGCGGGGCGCAGCAGGTGACACTGGTGGTGGACCGCGACCAGGCCAAGCGCCTGGGCATCGACATGGACATGGTCACGGCGGTGCTCAACAACGCCTACAGCCAACGACAGATTTCCACCATCTACGACAGCCTCAACCAGTACCAGGTGGTGATGGAGGTCAATCCCAAGTATGCCCAGGACCCGAGCACCCTCGAACAGGTCCAGGTGATCACTGCCGATGGCGCGCGGGTGCCGCTGTCGGCCATTGCCCATTACGAGAACAGCCTGGAGGACGACCGGGTCAGCCATGAAGGCCAGTTCGCCTCCGAGGGCATCTCCTTCGACATGGCCGAAGGCGTGACGGTGGAGCAGGGCACTGCGGCCATCGAGCGGACGATCGCCAAGCTCGGGATGCCCGAGGATGTCATCGTGAAAATGGCTGGCACCGCCGACGCGTTCGCCGCCACCCAGAAGAGCCAGCCGTTCATGATTTTGGGCGCGTTGCTCGCGGTGTACCTGGTGCTGGGGGTGCTGTATGAAAGCTACATTCATCCGCTGACCATCCTGTCCACGTTGCCGTCGGCCGGGGTCGGCGCGTTGCTGTCGATCTACGCGCTGGGCAGCGAGTTCAGCCTGATCTCGTTGTTGGGGCTGTTCCTGCTGATCGGCGTGGTGAAAAAAAATGCCATCCTGATGATCGATCTGGCCTTGCAACTGGAACGTGCCGGGCAGACGCCGCTGGAGTCGATCCGCAGCGCTTGCCTGCTGCGGTTGCGACCGATCCTGATGACCACGCTGGCGGCGATCCTTGGCGCCTTGCCGTTGCTGCTCGGCGCCGCCGAAGGCTCGGAAATGCGTCAGCCGCTGGGCCTGACCATCATCGGGGGCCTGGTGTTCAGCCAGGTCCTGACCCTCTACACCACGCCAGTGGTTTACCTTTATCTCGACAAGCTGCGCCATCGCTTCAACCGCTGGCGTGGCGTGCGCACTGATGCTGCCCTGGAAACTCCGCTATGACCGACCGTTCGCCTTTCAATCTTGCCGCCGTGCTGGCGACCACCCGTGGCTCGCGGGTGCTGAGCCTGGCGCTGTGCGTGGCGATGCTCAGCGCCTGCGCCATCGGCCCGGATTACCAGCGTCCCGCGGCGGCCGCCCCGGTGCAGTACAAGGAGGCCCAGGGCTGGCGCCAGGCCAACCCCAGCGATGCGATGGCCCGGGGCGCCTGGTGGGAGCTGTACGGCGATGCGCAACTCAATGGCCTCGTGGACACGCTCAACGCATCCAACCAGACCGTGGCCCAGGCCGAAGCCCAGTACCGGCAGGCCCGGGCGCTGGTGCGTAATGCCCGTGGCGCCTTTTTCCCCACCGTGGACCTGACCGTTGGCAAGACGCGCTCCAGCCAGGGCACGGGTAGCAGCAGTTCAAGCCTGAGCAGTTCGTCCAGCGGCATTCGCGACACCTACAGCGCCCAGGCCGGTGTCAGTTGGGAGGCAGACGTGTGGGGCAAGTTGCGCCGCACCCTGGAAGCCGACGAGGCGAGCGCCCAAGCCAGTTTCGCCGACCTGGCGGCGATGCGCCTGAGCCAGCAATCGGAACTGGTGCAGAATTACTTGCAGTTGCGGGTGATCGACGAACAGAAGCGCTTGTTGCAGACCACCGTCGACAACTACCAGCGCTCCCTGAAAATGACCGAAAACCAGTACCGCGCCGGGGTGTCCGGCAAGGACGCGGTGGCCCAGGCGCAGAACCAGCTCAAGACCACCCAAGGCGACCTGATCGACCTGATCTGGCAACGGGCCCAGTTTGAAAATGCCATCGCCGTGCTCATCGGCCTGCCACCGGCCGAATTCAACCTGGCCGAGACCCAAGACATCCCGACACTGCCACAGATCCCGGTGGCGCTGCCCTCGCAACTGCTCGAACGCCGGCCAGACATCGCCTCGGCAGAGCGCTCGGTGATGGCCGCCAACGCCAACATCGGCGTCGCCAAGGCCGCGTATTACCCGGACCTGACCCTGAGCCTCAGCGGCGGCTACAGCAGCAGTACCTATGACAACTGGGTGAGCGTGCCGAACCGCTTCTGGTCGGTAGGCCCGCAACTGGCGATGACATTGTTCGATGGTGGCCAGCGTTCGGCGGAAGTCGACCGCACCGTCGCGGCCTATGACCAGACCGTCGCCACCTACCGCCAGACGGTGCTCGACGGCCTGCGGGAGGTGGAAAACTATATGATCCAACTCAAGGTGCTGGAAGACGAAGCCCGCGTGCGCCAGGAAGCCCTGGACGCCGCCCGGGAATCCCTGCGCCTGACGCAGAACCAGTACAGGGCCGGGCTGATTGCCTACCTCGACGTCGTGACCGTCCAGGCCACGGCGCTGAGCAACGAACGCAGCGTGCTGAGCCTGCAACAGAGCCGCTTGATTGCCAGTGTGCAATTGATTGCGGCGCTGGGCGGGGGCTGGGATGGGCAGTTGCAGGCGGAGGAGAAACCCTGAGTGATTGGGTAGCGCCGCAAGGTGCTTTTGTGGCGAGGGAGCTTGCTCCCGCTTGAGTGCGCAGCGCTCATAAAGTAGGGGACTGCTACGCAGTCCAGCGGGAGCAAGCTCCCTCGCCACAGAGTTAATGGCTGTCAAACAGTCCCGCTTTTGGCCGATGCACTGCCTACGTCCCGTCGCGATGGCTTGTTATAGTTCAGGCCTCTTTTCAGCCGGTAAAGGATCACTGCCATGTCGCAATACCAAGCGTTCAACGTCGAACTTGCAGACAACATCGCCCATGTGCAAATCAATCGGCCGGAAAAGATCAACGCGATGAACGCTGCCTTCTGGCGCGAGATCATCGAGATCTTCCAATGGATCGACGACACCGATGAAGCGCGGGTGGTGGTGCTCAGCGGTGCCGGCAAGCATTTTTCCTCCGGCATCGACCTGATGATGCTGGCAGGCGTGGCCAACGAACTGGGCAAGGACGTGGGGCGCAATGCGCGGTTGCTGCGGCGCAAGATCCTGCAGCTGCAAGCCTCGTTCAATGCCGTGGACAATTGCCGCAAGCCGGTGCTCGCGGCCATCCAGGGCTATTGCCTGGGCGGTGCCATTGACCTGATCTCTGCTTGCGACATGCGTTATGCCACCGAGGACGCCCAGTTCTCCATCAAGGAAATCGATATCGGCATGGCCGCCGATGTTGGCACATTGCAACGCTTGCCGAGGATCGTCGGGGACGGCATGCTGCGTGAACTCGCTTATACGGGGCGCACTTTTGGTGCCGACGAAGCGCGCAGCATCGGCCTGGTCAATCGTGTCTACAGCGACTCCGCCAGGCTGCTCGACGGTGTGATGGGCATTGCCCGGGACATCGCCGCCAAGTCGCCGATTGCCGTGACCGGCACCAAGGCAATGATCAGCTACATGCGCGACCACAGCATCGATGACGGCCTGGAATACGTCGCCACCTGGAACGCCGCCATGTTGCAATCGACCGACCTGCGCGTGGCCATGGCCGCCCATATGAGCAAACAGAAACCTGAATTTCTGGATTGACTGACCATGATTTCACGCTGGACCACCGCAGTACTCGACACCGACGTTCCCGGCGGCTGGGCCGTGGCCCGTAGCCCGGAAGGCTTTCTGTTCGATGACAACGGCGCGCTGTTCCCCCGCGAATGGCTCAAGCGCCAGGACCTGTCGATCCTCGCCGAACACGGCATCGGTCATCTGGATGGCGAGCCGGTCTACCTGCTGGAATTGCACAGCCCGCTGGACATCCCCGGCTGCAACTGGAAAGGCCTGCGGGCGTTCATGCTCGAGGACGACCACACGCTGTACAAGGTGTTGGGTTATGCGGCGCAGATCGGCACCTGGGCCCGGGAACATCGCTTCTGTGGCAGTTGCGGCAAAGCCATGAGCCAGATTCCACTGGAGCGGGCGATGTATTGCGATGCCTGCGACCTGCGTCACTATCCGCGGATTTCACCGAGCATGATCGTGTTGATTACCCGCGGCGATGAAGTCCTGCTGGCCCGTTCGCCGCGTTTTGTCACCGGTGTCTACAGCACCCTGGCGGGGTTTGCCGAGCCTGGCGAATCGGCCGAGGACTGCCTGGTTCGCGAGGTGCGTGAAGAAGTCAGTATCGAGGTGAAGAACATCCAGTACATGGGCAGCCAGTGCTGGCCGTTTCCCCATTCGATGATGCTCGGTTTCCACGCTGAATATGCCAGCGGCGACATCGTGCCCCAGGAAGATGAGATCGAGGACGCCCAATGGTTCAACGTCCATGACCTGCCACCGTTGCCGGCCTCGCGCTCGATCGCCCGCTACCTGATCGACCTGTACGTGGCGCGGCGCTTAGGCCACGCTGAACCAGTGCTGCCAGGCTAGGCGCACGGTCAAGCCCAGCACCACGGTGATGAATACCGGTCGGATGAACTTCGCGCCGCCGCTGATGGCGGTGCGAGCGCCGAAGAACGCGCCGACCATCACCGACAGGCCCATGCTCAGGCCGATGACCCAGTCTACCTGCCCGGAAAAGATGAACACCGACAGCGCCGCGATGTTGCTGACGAAGTTCATGCTGCGGGCCACGCCACTGGCCTTGACCAGGTCGATGGGGTAGAGCAGCAGGCTGCTGACGGTCCAGAACGCACCGGTACCCGGCCCGGCCACGCCGTCATAGAAACCCAGGCTGAAACCCTGGGTCGACTGCCACGTCTTCTTGATCGGCGCATCGCTGTCCAGCGGCGCCTTGGGCGTGCCGCCAAACAACAGGTACAGGCCGCAGGCGAAGACGATCACCGGCAACATCTTGTTCAGCCACTCGGCTGGCAGGTAGTGGGCGACGATGGCGCCGGCCAGGGCGCCGACCAGTGTGCCGACGAGGGCATGAGTCCACTGCCTTGGGTGGAACAACTTGCGCTTGTAGAACGTGAAGCTGGCCGTTGCCGAGCCAAAGGTCGAGCTGAGCTTGTTGGTCCCCAGGACCAGGTGGGGCGGCAAACCCGCAGTTAGCAGCGCAGGCGTGGTCAATAGCCCACCGCCGCCGGCAATGGCATCGATAAAACCGGCAATGAAGGCGACAACGGCGAGGATAGCGAGGGTAGTGAGGTCAACGCTGAGTTCGAAAGGCATGGAATGGGCTTATTTGGCAGGACGCAGAAGGGCTGCGGGAAGGCCGGTATGTTACCCATAATGGTGCAGGGCTGCGACTGCCTAAGACCTGTGACATTGCCGTGGCGAGGGAGCTTGCTCCCGCTGGGCCTGTAGGAACCGTGCAGGAGCTGTGTAGGAGCTGTCGAGTGCAACGAGGCTGCGATCTTCCCCCATCCAGTTGAGTCTCAAGCGAAAGATCAAAAGATCGTCCGAACGCGGCCCGAGCCTTCGCCAGCTCCTACAGCCAGCGGGAGCAAGCTCCCTCGCCAAAGGTTCGATCGTCACTCCGGCCGAAACACCGCTCGCAGACAGTTCTGCGTCTTCTCCTTGAACATCGCATAACCTTCCACCGACTGCTCCAGTCCCATCGGATGGGTCAGCAGATAGGACGGGTCCAGCTCACCTTTCTGGATGTGCTCGAACAACCGTCCCACGTAACGCTGTCCAGGCTGTTGGCCGGAGCGCAGGGTCAGGGATTTATTGACGATGGCGCCCATGGGGAATTTGTCCAGCAGGCCGCCATAGACACCGACCACCGAGACAGTGCCGCCTTTGCGACAGGCGCGGATCGACTGGCGCAGTACTGTCCCGCGTTCGGTGTGCAGACGCATCATTTGCTTGGTCTTGTCGTAGAAATAGTCGATCTCTGTGCCGTGGGCCTCCATGCCCACGCAGTCGATGCAGCGATCCGGGCCTCGGCCACCGGTCAGTTCCAGCAAGGCGGCATGCACGTCAGTCGTTTCATAGTTAAGGGCGATGGCACCGGCCTTTTCTTCCGCCAATTGCAAGCGATCAGGCAGGCGGTCGATGGCAATCACTCGTTCGGCCCCCAGCAGATAGGCACTGGCAATCGCCATCAACCCGACCCCGCCGCAACCCCATACCGCCACGGTATCGCCCCGTTGGATGTCGGCGTTATCGGCGGCGAAATAACCAGTGGGCACCGCATCGGAGACGAATACTGCCTGTTCGTCAGTGATGCCCTCGGGGATCTTGAACAGGTTGACGTCAGCAAACGGCACGCGGATATAGGTTGCGTGACTGCCGGCATAACCGCCAAACGCATGGCTGTAGCCGATGATGCCGCACGCCGGTTGGCCGTAGGCGATGTCCGTTGCGCTGGGATTGGGGTTGGAGTTGTCGCAGCAGGAAAAATCCGAGCGCCTGCAATGTTCGCATTCTCCGCAACCGATGATCGAAACGGTGACAACCCGGTCGCCTTTGCCGAAAGACCTGACGGCCGAGCCGATCTCCACGACTTCACCCATGAATTCATGGCCAATGATGTCGCCGGCCTGCATGGTCGGCACATAGCCGCCCAGCAAATGCAGGTCTGACCCGCACACCGACGACATCTGCACCCGCACGATCGCGTCGCGGGGATTGAGAATGGACGGATCATCTACGGTTTCAACTTGTAGCTTGTTCGGGCCTTGCCAAGTCAATGCGCGCATCAGGCGTTACCTCCGGTGGAAGGCGTGTGGGCGGATGTGTGAGGGGCCTCTGTGGCGGGATGAACGAACAGGAAGTCCTTCGTACCGGAGGCGTGCATGCGGTTGGTGCTCACCTCGCCGGTTTCCAGTTGTTGCTTGATGCTGCGCAGCAGGTGCAACAAGGCTTTGTCCGAGAACTTGGAAATCGCCGCGGCCAAGGCATAACCGGCGGCACCGAGGGGCGCTTGGCAGGCGACGATGACCTTTAGCTGCGTGCCACGGCCGGCCGGCGCGTCGCTAAAGTGCATCTGGATGTCATGCTTGAATCGTGTTTCCGGGCCAGCTGTCCAGTGCAGCTTGCGACCGTCCTTGGGCTCGTCCTGTTGGATGTCACAGTGCAGGGTCTTGTCCATGGGACCGTGGGCGACCCAGCGGTAAGTGCCTTCACCGGTTTGTTCGATGGCATCGACCCAGGGCACCAGCGCACCCAGGTTGCCCGGGTTGCGACAGAACGCGAAGACCTCTTCCCTGGGTTTGCCCACGGTAATGCTGCGAGAAATCACTTTGCTGCCGCTCCAGTCCCGATCCTGTTCAAAGGCTTGTTCGAACGGACTATGGGTCAGCGCGTGCTTGATCCTGCATGTGCCTGAATAGCCGCGCCAGGCGGCACAGGCGCCGAGCAGCACCTGCGGCCAGCCTTGGAGCCCGCCTTGGCGTAGGCCGTTAGCGATCAACAACGTGCCGGCCAGTAGCGATACGGCACGTTCCGGCGTGCCGAGATTGGGGTGCGACGGGGTCGGCACCGTAGCCCGGCTCGCAACCAGTTGGGGTCGTTCGGACATGATGGTTTCCTCATTCTCCAGGGGCGACATAAGGAATGAACCGAGGGGAGGCGCGGTTGTTCCATCAACGTACGGGCTTTCCGATGAGGCGAATCCTGGCGCTACGGTTAAAGCGTTCGCCAGGACAGTCCGGGATTCGCCGGCAGGTTTAGCCAGGGAAGGGCAGGCCGACCGTTCGACGATTTTTTTTTGAAATCAAGGGGTTGTCAGCCTAGGCAAATGAGTACATAATTGCGCCCATCGAACGCACTGGGACGTAAAAAATCTCAATGTTTTCAAGGAGATAGCGCTGAGTAAGTGTCCTGTTTCCTGACCAGGTTTGTACCGCGGTTGATGTAGCGACATCGCATCAAGCGTCTTGAGGCCGAATAGCAAAATGGTTATGCAGTGGATTGCAAATCCACCTACGCCGGTTCGATTCCGACTTCGGCCTCCACTATTAAAAAGCTCTGTAGATCTATGATTTACAGAGCTTTTTTATTTTCGAAGCATTGAAAGGTTTTGTCTTGAAAAGGGCATAAGCTGCCTTGCTTCAAAGAGGAGGGATGTATATATTCCCCCTCTTGCTGCACCAGCCAGGCCATCGGATTCTGCCGATGCCCCCAAGGCTAACCGCGCTACCGCCCGAATGGCGAAACTGGTAGACGCATGGGACTTAAAATCCCCCGCTCGTAAGGGCGTGCCGGTTCGATTCCGGCTTCGGGCACCATCTAAAATCAAGGGTTTGCGGGCGAAAGCTAATGCAAACCCTTGTTTGTTTCTGCTGCTGAAAACTGCCGAAAAAACGGAGCCCAGCCTCCGGGTATTTTCGTGGGCAAACCTCTACACTCGGCGTTGAGATTAGCAAGGTGTGGCCAGGCGGTAGCTTCCGTCCAGGCCAGCCCGGTGCGCTAATCCTTTGACCATGGAGAGGTATCAAGTGAAAACAATCGCAACGATGAGTCTGTTGGCCTTGATGGGCAGCGGCGCCGCATACGCTGGGGAGACAACGTCCGCCGATGGGAAAACCCTTGCCGTTAACTTTGGCGAGCCGACCGTCAAGCAAGTGCTGCACTATCGGAAAATGTACGACAAGAAGCCCTTTCCCGATGCGGAAATTTATTACTACAGCAACGGTTTGTACAAAATCATCTCCCAGGGAGAGAACCACTACGGTGTCTACGTCTTGCAGGGTCAACACACTGACGAGACCTACACGGTGAAGTTTATCTCGCTGCCTTCCCCGGACTGGGGAAATAAAACTGCGTTTCACCAGCTCACCTTCATTCGAGGTGATGGGCAGAACGTGTTTATCCAGAACGCGATTGTCGACACTGGCGAGGCCATAGCGCAGCAGAACGGGACCTATACGCAGGAAAAGAATACGGTGCTCAATCCCATCAGTACCGCTTGGCGCAAGCAGTGACTCCGGCGTAAAAAATCTGTTTACCAGCCTAAACAATAGGTTGTGTGAGTATTCTCATGCAACCTGTCAGGTGTAGACCATCGGTGCCGGCTTTCACAATCGTCGGCGAAACGCCTCAAGAATATCCCGCGTGCCCTTTTTCATTTGCAGTTGGGCAATGGCATCCAGCGGATGCCAGAGGCAATCGCTGATTTCATTCTGTGGCCTGGCCGCGGTCAAGTCGCTGACCGACGCTTCGAATACGTGATGCTCGGTTTGCCCGTCATTGATTCGCATCAGGTAGAGCAGGTTTTCGACGTCCAGGCCCGTTTCTTCTGCCAGTTCCCGGATGGCTGCCCCGGCATGGGTTTCGCCGCGTTCAACGGTACCGCCTGGCAGGGCCCAGCGGCTGTTGGCTTTGCGAACCAGCAAAATGTGGCGATTGTCCTCGCAGATGACGGTCGCTCGAATTTTCATGGCGGTACTCGATCTGTGACTGTCATTAAACTGAAATATATCTGCAATATTTGAGCCTGGCATTACCTGCTCGTTCAAATGTGATTTTTTCAGAGTCTTATCAGTACGACCGTGGCGGGGTGGGAAAGACTGAGTTCATTTGCGCTGTCATCCTTCTGATCGGTCTGCTCGACCGCCAGCGCCGGGCTTTCGACCGGTTATCGCCTCAAATTGAATCAGCTGCAAAAAAATGAATCCATGTTGGGTGCAATGGCTGGCCCCGGCAGGGGAAGGACCGACAGATGACCACCGTTGAAGACTTCAAGATCAAATCCCATGAGCTCCTGGTGGAGCTCGATACGGCCACAGCGGAAATGATGAAGCTCATATGTGTCCATCAAATGAGCGGATCGACCTGGGATGAGGCGGTCCAGCGTCAACATGAAGCCTATGAGCAATGGGTCGCTTATCTAAATGGGCGGGAGTAGGTGCCACGCCCGGCCTGGGCGAAAATTCTTTGAACGGCGCTTGAGCGTCTGTGCCTAATCCTTAAATCGCCAAGAGGATTGAGCCATGTCTGAATTAGCCAGTTATTTCTGGATCGCCGTCGCGGTGCTTCTGCTGCTCGTGGACCTATGGGCGATCATCAGCGTATTTCGAAGCGACAAGTCGGCCGGAACCAAGGCTGGCTGGGCGCTGCTGCTGATCATCCTGCCGGTGTTGGGTCTGGTCATCTGGGGCGTGGCCGGGCCGCGCGGCGTCAAGGAGCCACCGTCGTCACCGGAGCACAGCAAGGGCTAGCGAGAACACTGCGCTGCGTGGCCGGCCTGTCACTGGTTCTTCCACTCGCCGCCGGTGGTTTCGCAGTCTTGCTGAGCCTGCTGCAACTGCTCGACCCCATAGTAGTACCACGTCACTTTGGCGTTGTCGGGAAGGTTGGCCGACCCACCGCTCTTGTCTTTACTGGTTGAGCGCGGGTTGGCCAACGCTTCCTGGGTCAGCCTGGCTTGGCATGTCGCCACATACCCCTCGTCACAACGCTCGACTTTGCGCTTCTGGGTACTGACCGTTCCCTTGCTTTCATTGCTGCAAGACCAGTCCAGGGTTTCGGCGGGCACGCCTTTGTATTCGTAGCAGCTATGGCTTTCGATTACCGGAACCGACTGGCTCTGGGATCGGGTGATGACGTCGCAGCCTTGGGCCATGACGGCGGTGGGGCTCGCACAAGCGATCAATAGCAGGATTCTGGCATTCATATGATTCTCCCTTTGCGGCATTTGCACCGGTGCCTATCCATTTCGAGGCGCAAAAAAAGCCCGCGTTCCATCAGTTTTCCAACCGGTAGAACTCAGGGGGAAACATCGCTGGCATGGCGCGTCAGCGGAACTTGGGCAGCGGCGGTTCAGTGGGCTTGAGCGAGGTCAGTGCGCTCTGGATCGACGGCGCGTCCTTGTCGATGTCGTTGAGCCGGTCTCGAATGCGCACGGCGGTGGGGTGCCCGCCTTGATGGTCGACCCAGTCGGCGATTTCCTTGCAGGCTGCCGTGAGCCTGGCCTGACGCGATTCCAGCAAGGTGAGCAGGGTGGTGATGGACTCTTTTTCGGACATGTCACACCTCCATTCAGGGTTGATGAGGCAGCACAAGACCCGCCATGGGCGGGTCTTGCTGTGGTTTAAGCGTAGTTGAGTTATTTCGGATCTGTCGAAGAAACCGGCGCCCGGTCGGACAACCGGTGGCCGGAAACGGTGCGTGATATTTCAGCCGGATTCCTTGACCCAGGCCGGCGCGACGCTCGCCCGCCAGCGCACGTCGGTAATGCCGTATTTTTCCGCAAGGGGCTTGGAAACCCGCTTGACCTTCTCCCTGCCGAATTTCGGTATGCGTCCGACCCCCGCATCGCAGCTGGCCCAATGCCAAGCCTCGGAGTTATTCATCACTTCTGCACGAATAATGAATGACTTGGGTTCGCCATGAAGCATGTAGTCAATGATGTAAAGCGATGGCCCGCCCATAAATCCTCCCTAATTAGTCCTATACGGATGGATACAATGGCATTCGGAAAATTCCATCGAATTTCCAGACGGTCAAATTTATGCCGCCGAGGCTCAAGCGCGGGGCAAGCGCAAACTTTGCGAGCAGCCATTATTCACAGCAAGGAACCAAACCCGGTTACCCTTCTCCAAGGTGGGCTTCAACACCGTCGGCCAGGGATCTAAGGCGAGGCAACGCGGCATCAATTAAAGGCAAAACATGAAAAACATCGCCAGGGTGCTGTTCATCGCAGCCCTCGCCATCGGTTTGTCGGGCTGCATTGGCGCCCCCATCGAACTGACGCCGCAAACCGAGCAACGCTTGCGTGAACAACCCCCGATCCGTTTCCTGCTGACATTCGATGATGGGCCCAGCGCATCGTCTTTCTGGAACCCTAGCCTGGCGGTGCTGGACGCCCTCGTGGACAACCCGGTACAGCCCGGCATCAAGGCAGTGTTTTTCCTGCAGACCCGCTCGCCACGCGCCGGTGGCAGCGATATTGGCCGCTCGATAATGCATCGGCAGCAGGAGGAGGGCCATGTGTTGGCCTTTCATACGGCCACCTACTGGCACACCAATCACCGGTTCCTGAGCCCTGATGAGCTGGAGCAATCGCTCACCCACGGTGGCAATGATATTGCCGCCATGACCGGCGCGGCGCCGTCCCTGGTCAGGCCACCGTTCTGGAGCTTCGACAGGCGCACTGCGGCGGCTTACCGAGCACATGGCCTGCACATTCTGCTGACCGACTTGAGCGCAAATGATGGCAAGGTCTGGGGTATCACGATGAGCCCCCGGCGGCGCATCAACCTGGTCCGACAACTCTCTGAGGTGCGCGAGCGCATCGCGGCCGGGCAACTGCCCGCGGTGGACGGGGTGATCCCGGTGGTGGTGACGTTTCATGACATCAATCGTTATACCGCCCGGCATGCCCGCGAATACCTGCAAATACTGCTCGACAGCGCCAACGCCACCGGCATGAGGACCGCCGCCAGGCCATTCTATGATGACCGCCAGGCGCTGGAGCGAGCGGCGCTGGCCCGGACGGTCGATCACAGCACTGAGCCTGTACGTTTGCCGGGGCTGTGGGACTGGTTGTGGAATTCCGACGCCCACTGAGGTCGCGACCGACGTCCGGTCGCTACCCCTGGACAATCAGCGTGTATGGTAGGCGATGCACCCTTGGTTGAAGTCGGAGGTGACTATGAGTACTGCGATGATGACGAAAATGCACATCAATGGTTATGACGTGCTCAGCGTAAACAGCGGTCCGTGGAGAGTCTGCACCCAGGCTGACCGGTTGGGCTCCTTCGCTTCCCGCGAGGAAGCGCTGGCCTTCGCCGCCGCGTTGCCGACTCGGAGAAACCGTAGCGGCCGCGTTGGGAACACGAAATAGCGCCCTGTGGGAGCGAGCTTGCTCGCGATTGGGCCGGTACATCCAACGTCCCGGTGACCGGCACACCGCTATCGCGAGCAAGCTCGCTTGTATGGTAGGACTTGAAGGGAGGAGGAGGGACAAGGCTCGATTCTGACTGTTCGCGCAGTACAGACCGTGGGAGATTTCGCCCCTCCTCCTTTCACCCAAGCGCCGATAAAGAATGCTTCGGCCTGGATCGACGATAGAGACAAGCCTGCGCCTCTGGGTGACCCCTTCAAGTGTTCAAACCTTAGCCCGGAGGATTTTCAATGGCAATGCCGGTTTCTGTCACAAAGCCGATCGTGGGCGTGGATGTCGCCAAGAACGAGCTGGTGATCTATCACGCAGAGCTTGATGTGTTGGAAGCGATTCCCAACGACAAGGCGGCCATCAAAAGGTGGTTGAAAGTACTGCCGGGGCCCGTCGATGTCGCCATTGAGTCGACCAATATCTATCACTTGGATTTTGCTGATCTGGCCTATGAGGCCGGTTGCACGATCTATATGGTGGGCGGTTATGAACTTCACCATTACCGCAAAGGCGTAAAAGTACGCGCCAAAACCGACGCGCTGGACGCCAAGCTGCTGGCTCGTTACCTGAAGAACGAAGGGCATGAGCTTCATCCATGGGCGCCGCCATCTCCGTTGTATCGCCAGCTTCTAAGCCTTTTCCGCCGTCGCGCTGCGTTGGTTCAGGCTCGAGTCGCCCTGGTACAAAGCTGGGCCAATGAGCCGCTGCTCAAGACCGCTTTCGCCGAGCAAATCGCCGCCATGCAGAGGCTTGAGACATTGATCGAGAAGACGATCAAGGATCATCTGAAAAATGCTGGTTTGCTAGGTCAACTGAACCATTGCCTGAAGGTCGAGGGCATCGGATTTCTGACCGGAGCCCGCTTACTTACGGCGTTTCAGCGGGGCGACTTCAAAAACGCAGACGCCTTCATTGCCTTCTTGGGGATGGATTTGCGAGTGTCCCAATCAGGACAAAAAGACGACCGCCGAAGCTTGAGCAAACGAGGCGATCCGGAAGTTCGTCGGCTTTTGCACAACGCAGCCATGTCGGCTAGCCGTACGCCTGCCTGGAAAGGCTTTTATGAAAAACTAAGAGCTCAAGGCTTCGCTACCACCCAGGCGCTAGTGATACTGGCACGCAAGCTTGCTCGGATCGTATTCGCTCTGCTGAAAGGGCAAAGCGAATACCAACCAAAAGCGGCTTGAGGGCTTCCCCTCAACCATAGAATCTCCCACAGTTTTTCCCGGGTGTTCATGAGTAGCGTGTCCACCAGTTTCACCTGTGGAAGCGAGCTTGTTCGCGAGGCGGCAGTCAGGTACGCGCCAACTCCAACGGGATCTCCAAGGTAAACAGCGCACCTTGCCCCGGCCCATCGCTGTGGACATGCAAGCGGCCATTCATTTCTACCGCCGCCAGGGCGCAGCTGTGCAGGCCAAACCCGTGGCCGTCCTTGCGTGTCGTAAAACCGTGATTGAAGATGCGCGCCAGGTTCTCTGCGGAAATGCCTTCGCCACGGTCCTTGACGCTCAGGCAAAGCGTCGTTTCGTCGAGAATGCGGATTCCCAAGGTCATTTCACGCGGATGCCCTTCAGTGTCCGACATCGCAAACTTGGCATTGCTGATCAGATTGATCAGGACCAGCAACAGCCTGTGCTTGTCGCCCATGATCATGGGAACGTCCTGGTAATCCTTGATGACGGTGACGTGGTGCCTGCTGAGGGCGCCCGAATTCATTCGTAGGGCATCTTCGAACAGGTCGCTGACCTTGAGCGGTTCGATCAGCCTGGCGGCGCCCGCATAGGTTTGTTGGGTCGTGACGATTTCCTTGATGTGATCGATGCTCTTGGTCAACTGCGCCAATTCATCGATCAGCAGCGCCTGTTCGGCGGCGATGGAGTCGACCAACTCGTTGAAATAGCGTGGCAGCAAGCGGCCTTTTTCATCGTGGCTAATGAAGTGGCCAAGGTCCTCGGCGTGTTCATTCATCATATTGACCGCTTTGGTGAGCCCGAGCGTCTTGCTGTGCCTCAACTTGCGGGTTACCACCTCGGCTGAAATATTGACGCTGTTGAGCACATTCCCGACGTTGTGCAGCACGTTCGTCGCGATTTCGGCCATGCCCGCCATCCGGGCCGCCTCCACCAGCTCGCGTTCGGCTTCCATCAGCTCACGCGTGCGCTCCTGCACGCGCTCTTCGAGGCGTTCGTTGGACGATTGCAGCGCCTGGTTGATCTGGTTGATCGTGGCGTAGCTGCGAACCAACCGCACCGCCAGGTAGATCATCAACAGCGCCATCAGGCTTGCGCACACGGCCAGGTAGATGTGGTATTGACGGTCCGTTGCGGCGGTCCTGCGCTGTGTCTCGTTCAACAATTCATTGATACTGTCCAGTTCCTGGGCAACCGGAATGACGCTGATGCGGTCAAGCAGGTCATTGACGACCGGTTGTTCCTGAACGATGGTCTTGACGTGCTGGGTCAGGGTTATGAAGGGCGCCTGGTCAGTCGCGGGCAATCGTTCGATGTAAGGCTCCAGCTCAGTTAACTTGCCTTGCAACTCCCTGGCTTTGTCCGTCGTGACATAAAGCGCGAACTCCAATGTTGTCAGGGTCAACTCAAGCACATTGGACGCCACGGTCATGCGTTCCAGCGGGCTTTCGATATTCATGTCCGTGAGCCGCGTTTGTATCTGGTCTTCAACCTGCGGCAGCGCATCCAGGGAGGTGCGTAGATGGGCGTTGTGTCGTTCGAATTGCTCCACCAGCAAGGATTTGTTCTTGACGGCTTCCACATAGCCCTGGCGACGGGACATCCAAAGTGTCGCCAAGGGGCCGGTGTTGTTGAGCTGCTCCAATTGCTGCCAGCGACTGTCGGCCTCTGGTGGCGGGGCCAGGGAGAGGTTGTTGTTGATGCCGATCTTTTTCCTCAGGATCTTGCTGTTCCAGTTCGCATCGGATTGTTTGAGTTGGCGAATGAAGTCGCGGGATTCGAAGTAGGTCGATGAGTCGTACGTGTATGACTTGATCAGAAAGAATATCAGCGCAGAAAACACAATAAGCGCGACGGCCAACAGGGCGGGCCATTTATATTTTTTTATAAGCGTGGTCACGCTGTTCTCCTATGCGGGGTGCTGATCAATGCGTAGGTGAATTCCCGAGGCGGGAGATGCTCAAGATTTGAGCCGAAGGGGAGGCGAGGTAATCGTCGTACGGTGGGTCGTGTCGATCTGCTTTTGCCTGGATGCACGTTGAGCTCCCTGCTAACGATGAACGTCGGGTTCATTGCCGAGTGTAGCGCTAACGAGCGGGATGATGTCTGTCGGGGGCGCTCCCGGGATGGAGCAGGCGCGGCCAGGCAGGCCGCGCCGATGGCGTTACTTGATGTCGATGAAGGGCAGGGCGCTGTTCGGCAGCACGGTGGTGGGCAGCACGCCATTCCAGCGCTCGGCCTTGGTCAGCTCCACCAGGTTCTGGTTGCTGGCCAGGGCCTGGGCCCGCGCCTTGATGGCCTCGGCTTCGGCTTTGCCGCGCAGTTCGGTCGCCAGCGCGTCTGCCTTGGCCTGGGCCACTTGCGAGTCAGCTTCGGCCTGGGCCTGGGTTACCCGGATCTGCGCCTGGACCTGCTCGGTGGCGAGCTGTTGTTCGCGGGTCTTGACTTGGACTTCCGCGGCCATGCGCGCTTCGATGGCCTTTTCGTAGGCGTCACTGAAATCGATGTTCTCGACCTGGACACTGTCGATGATGACCGGACCGGTAATGGTGGCCTTGATAGCCGTGGAAATATCGTTGACCAGTTGGACGCGGTTCTGCACGGCAGCCACGGCGTTGAACTTGCCAAAGACGTTTTCCACCTGGGTCGGCACCTGGCGGCTGATCATTCGGTCGCGGATGCCTTCCAGGTCCTTGAACTGGGTGTAGACCTTCGCCACATCGGAAGGCGCGATATGCCAGGACACGGACACCTTGAGCTCGGCGGACTGTTGATCCTTACTGTAGGCCTGCAGGTCTTCGTAGGCCGTGACCTGGCTCTGGACGCTGATCATGCGTACGGATTCGATGAATGGCGTCTTGAAGGACAGGCCCGGTTCAACCACCCCGACCAGCGCACCGTTGCGCAGCAGTACACCGCGCTCGGTCTCGTCGACGGTGTACCAACTGCCGAACAATACACACAACAGGACGATGCCCATGATTGCAGCAACGATGGAGCCGATGGTTTTGCTGGTCACTTTTCTTTCCTTGAGTGGCGGGGTGGGGTTGGCCATAGCGTTGTCCGATGCTGAAGCTGCAATAGGCATTCTGAATGCCGGACACGAAAAAGCCCTGATAAATCAGGGCTTTAACGTTAGAAGATGGCGGAGGCGATGGGATTCGAACTCATGGACCTGTTACAGTCGACGGTTTTCAAGACCGTTGCCTTAAACCACTCGGCCACACCTCCGTATTGCGTTGCGGGCGCCATAATACCCGAATGAAACACACTGTCAAACTCTCTACGTAGCTTGTTACAGAGCGTCTGTTATGATCCTTGCCACTGAATGTTTCAAAACCGGAGGAGTGTCGCCATGCGCGAACAGGATTACGCAGTGAACAACAGCGTGCAGGCTGAGCAGCTAGAGGTTAGCCGCGTCCTGCGCAACACTTATGGCCTGCTGGCACTCACGCTCGCTTTCAGCGGTGTGATGGCCTACGTCGCACAACAGATGCGGGTGGGTTACCCGAACATCTTCGTCGTGCTGATCGGTTTCTATGGCCTTTTCTTCCTTACCAACAAACTCCGTGACTCGGCATGGGGCCTGGTGTCGGCTTTCGCCCTGACCGGTTTCATGGGTTTCCTGCTCGGCCCGATCCTCAATCGCTACCTGCAAATGCAGGGCGGCGCCGAAGTGGTCAGCTCGGCCTTTGCAATGACCGCCCTGGTATTTGGTGGCCTGTCGGCCTACGTGCTGATTTCCCGCAAGGACATGAGCTTCCTCGGCGGTTTCATCACCGCAGGTTTCTTCGTCCTGCTGGGCGCGGTGCTGGCCAGCTTCTTCTTCCAGATCAGCGGCCTGCAACTGGCGATCAGCGCCGGCTTCGTGCTGTTTTCGTCGGTCTGCATCCTGTATCAGACCAGCGCCATCATTCATGGCGGTGAGCGTAACTACATCATGGCGACTGTCAGCCTGTATGTATCGATCTACAACCTGTTCGTCAGCTTGCTGCAGCTGTTTGGCCTGATGGGGCGTGACGACTGATTGCATGCGATGAGTGAAGAGTCCGCTTTGGCGTGATGCTGTTCACATAGAGACAACGGCGCTTCTTTCAGCAATGGGAAGCGCCGTTTTTTTTGGCGCATTTTGGAAGGAATGACGGGTATATCCGTTTTTTCGGTAACGGCCGCTCAGGGGGCCGCAGCAACATCGTCAACAACCCCCAGCCGACTGTAGGGTCGCCTGGCCCCGCAAGAAAAAACGAACCCCAAGTGATTTATCGGGTTCTTACACTATGTTCCGCGATAAACGGGGCGTCCGGCGGGGCTGCGGTCTTGCCCACCAAACACTGCGATCAAAGGAGGCGACATGCCCAACTCCTTCCCTTCGCCCTGGTGGAAGAACGCTGTGATCTACCAGGTTTATCCACGTTCCTTTGCCGATGCCAACGGCGACGGCATCGGCGATCTTTCCGGCTTGACCGCACGCCTGGATCATCTGCAACTCCTGGGCGTCGACGCGTTGTGGCTGTCCCCGGTCTTTCGTTCCCCCATGTGCGACGCGGGCTACGACATTTGCGACTACACCGATGTCGACCCGCTGTTCGGCACCCTGGCTCACCTGGATGAATTGATCGCCCAAGCCCACGCGCGCGGCCTGAAGGTGTTGCTGGATTTCGTGCCCAACCACACTTCGGACCAACATCCCTGGTTCATCGAGTCGCGCGCAAGCCGCGACAACCCCAAGCGCGACTGGTACATCTGGCGCGACCAGCCGAACAACTGGCGTGCCTCGATCGACGGCGGCAGCGCCTGGACCTGGGACGAGACCAGCCAGCAGTACTACCTGCATTTTTTTCTGCCGCAACAACCCGACCTCAACTGGCACAACCCCGACGTGGTGGCGGCCATGCACCAGGTGTTGCATTTCTGGCTGGAGCGAGGCGTGGACGGGTTCCGTGTCGATGTCGTGCATTGCGTCGGCAAGGACCCGAGCTTTGCCGATGATCCGCGCTGCATGGCCGGTGAAACCATGGTCAAGATCAACGACCAGCCGTACAGCCACGAAGTGTTGCGTGGCTTGCGCCGGTTGGTGGACAGCTACTCCGGCGAGCGGGTGTTGATCGGCGAGGTGAACATTCGCTCCACGGCCCAGGTGGCGGCCTATTATGGGGCCAGTGACGAACTGCACATGTCGTTCAATTTCCCGCCTTTGGACGCCCCCTGGGATCCGGTGGTATTCCGCATGTGCATACGCGAGGTGGAGAACGATCTTGGCCCGTTGCAGGCGTGGCCAACCTGGGTGCTGTCCAATCACGACAATAGCCGACACCGCAGCCGCTACGGCGGTTCGCTACGCCGGGCCCAAGCCGCTGCGGTCCTGCTGCTGACGCTGCGCGGCACGCCGTTTATCTATCAAGGCGAAGAACTGGGTTTGGAAGACGCCGTGGTCATGGCCCTGACCCGCGTCGATCCGGGCGGCCGGGATGGCAGCCGGGCGCCGTTGCCCTGGACCGTCCAGGCGCCCCATGGCTGGGCCGGGGCCGCGCCGTGGTTGCCCTTTGCGCCGGATGCCGACGCGTTGGCCGTCGAGGCGCAGGAACGAACAGCCGATTCCACCCTGGCGCTGTACCGGCGCCTGCTGGCCTGTCGTCGCGCCAGCCTGGCGTTGCGCCTGGGCGCCTGGGAGGAACTGCCATCGCACCCACAAGTGCTGGCCTATCGTCGCCACTGTGAGGGCGATGAGCGACTGGTCTGCATCAACTTCGCCGACAGCGAACATACGTTCCCCCTGGTCGACGCCTGGCAGGTCGAAATCGCCAGCGACGGGGCGGGCGAAGGTCAAGTATTCAGTGGCCGACTGGCTGCCGAGCAGGCTGTGATCCTGTGCCGATGAGGAGTGACCGATGAAAGCCAACTGGCACCGAAAGACCCTGATTTACCAGATCGATCCGTCCTTGTTTTCCGACAGCAATGGCGACGGCCGCGGCGACCTGAAGGGCATCATCCAGCGCTTGGATTATCTGAAGGCACTGGGCGTTGGTGCTCTCTGGCTGATGCCGGTGTACCGCTCGCCATTCAAGGACGCGGGTTATGACGTCAGCGATTTCATGGCCCTGGACCCACGCTTCGGCAGCGAAGAAGACCTGCGCCAGTTGATTGTCCAGGCCGGGGAGCGCGGCATGCGCGTCATCCTTGAACTGGTGGCGCAACACACCAGCGACCAACATCCCTGGTTCCAGAGGGCGCGGCGCGACAAGGACAGCGTCTACCGGGATTATTACGTGTGGTCCGACACTCCGGTGGACGACGGCAACCAACCGATCTTTCCGTCGGTGGAAGACAGCATCTGGCAATGGGACGAACAAGCCGGGCAGTACTACCGCCATCTGTTCTATCGCCATGAGCCGGACCTCAACCTGGCGAACCCACGTGTGGTCGAGGAAATCGAGCGCATCATGGTCCACTGGCTCGAGCTCGGCATCGCCGGTTTTCGCCTGGATGCCGCTTCGCACCTGGTGGAACAGGCCGGTGGCGAAGATGAAGAGAAGGGCGTCTGGGTACTGGACCGGCTGTTCAAGTGCATGACCGCCATCAACCCCGAAGGCGTGTTGCTGGGGGAGGTCGACGTCGAACCGGAGCGCTATAGCCATTACTTCGGAAACGGCGAACGCTTGGGGTTGGTGCTGGATTTCTGGGTCAACAACCATGTGTTCCTGGCGTTGGCTCGCGGCCAGGCCGAACCCTTACAGCGTGCCATCGCCCGGCGTCCCGCACCGCCGGACGGTGCCAGCTATGCGGTGTGGCTGCGCAACCATGACGAACTCGACCTGGAGCGCTTGAGCGCTGAGGAACGTGAGGAAGTGATGCAAGTCTTCGCCCCGGAGCCGGACATGCGCCTGTATGGCCGGGGTATTCGCCGACGCCTGGCGCCGATGCTGGACGGCGATGTGCGCCATCAAGCGCTGGCCCAGGCCTTGCTGTTGTCGCTGCCCGGCACGCCCATCGTGCGTTACGGTGAAGAAATCGGCATGGGCGACGATTTGTCCCGTCCCGAGCGGCTCTCTGTGCGCACGCCCATGCAGTGGAACAGCCAGGCCAACGCCGGCTTTTCATCGGCCCAGCGCCTCGTCGCTCCGGTGATCGATGAAGGCGCCTTCGCCTACACCCAGCTCAATGTCGAGGACCAGCTGAATGCACCTGAGTCGTTGTTGAGCCGGGTGCGGCCATTGCTGTTGGCCCGTGCCGGCCTGCCTGAGGTGGGCGACGGCGAAGCCCGGCTGCTGACGGTCGATCACCCGGCGGTATTCGCCGTGGCCCATGTGGGCGAGGCCACCTCGGTGATGTTGGCCAACCTGAGCAACGACACGCTGACCGTGAAGCTGGACGGCCTGGACTTGCAAGGCTTCAAGGAAATCATTTCGGACAGCCAATACCCGGCCGCCATCGATCGGCAACTGACCTTGAATGGCTATGGCTATCGGTGGTGGCGCCGCACCGGATCAGAACAATAGCAGCACTACGGCCAACACCCCGCCGATAGCCAGCAACAGCGCCGACACTTGGGTAGAACTGAGGGCTAGCGCCGAATCTCGCGAGCGGCCAATGAACCGCCCACGGGTGCGGTGCAGGGATTCCTGCGATTCGAACAGATTGTCCGGCCGTTGGCTGTTGTCATCTTCGTCGGTCCTTTGTCCGGCATAGGCGCTGCGAGCCATCAGGCGGTCCAACAGCCCCGGCAACAGGCAGGTGCCAACGATGGCCTTCACGGAGGCGGCGCCGAGCCACAGCTCCCGGGGTGTGCGCTTGACCACGCTGAAAATCGCCCGGGCGGCCACGTCCGGATCATGAATCGGCGGCACCGGCTGCACGCGCTTGCTCAACTTGTTGCGTGCCCAATCGAACTGCGGTGTGTTGATCGCCGGCAGTTGCACCATGCACACCCGGATGTCGCTGTGGTCGTGGAGCAGTTCGCAGCGCAGTGAGTCGGTGAAGCCCCGCACCGCGAACTTGGCCGCGCAATACGCTGCTTGCAGCGGAATGGCGCGGTAGGCCAGCGCGGAGCCGACCTGGATGATCACGCCGCGATTACGCGGGGCCATGAGCTGCAGCGCCGCCAGGGTGCCGTGCACGGTGCCCAGGTAGGTCACGTCCGTAACCCGATGGATCTCGTCGGCACTCAGTTGGCGAATGGGAGAGAACACAGTGACCATCGCGCAATTGACCCAGACGCCGATCGGGCCGAGTTCTCGCTCCATTCGCTGTGCGGCGTCGGCTACCGCCTGGGCATCGGCCACGTCGACGCTGATTGCCAGGCAGGTCGCCCCCAATTGCGTCAACTCTTCTGCCGTGGCCGCCAGCGCCTGTTCGCCCCGGGCCAGCAGCCCAACCCGGTAGCCGGCGACGGCAAACCGATGCGCCGTGGCGCGGCCGACGCCGGCGGTGGCACCACAGATCACCACGACAGGTGGGCTTTGTTCCTCCATGGCGCTCGCTCCGCAGTTCCTTGGCTGAGTCAGTGAGGCCGCGCGACGCCGCGCAGCAGGTTGGCGCTGAGCTTGTCGGCGTTGCAACTGGCGACATTGGCCAGCGAGACCATGCCCACCAGGCGCTTGTCGCGATTGACCACCGGCAGGCGGCGTTTTTCGATCTGGGCCATGTTCTTGGCCACATGGTCGATCTCTTCGTCGTCGAAGCAGTAGCGCACCTCATCGCTCATGATCCGACTGACGGGCGTGCTCAGGTCCATGCCGTCGGCCATGGCCCGGACCACCAGGTCGCGGTCGGTGATCATCCCGGCCATGCGGTCGTCCTGGTTGATGATCAAGGCGCCGATGTCGGCTTGGCGCATGATCTGCGCCACTTCGCTCAGGGAGGTATCGGGGGAGATCGTGCGTACTTCCCGACTCATGATTTCATTGATTTTCATCGTTGAATCTCCTTTCTCTCGGGTTTGACAGCAAGCCACGGCCCGGGCGTCGTGAGTGGTTTTACGGCGACCGGACGGGCTCCTCACTTATTGTGAAAATCGGGGTTGGCGATGGTTCAGGATTTTTGCTGGAGGGGTTGAAAGGCTGCACTTTTATGAAGCCGCTCGTGCAGGCTCGCACCATCGCAAGGCAGTTGTTGGCGCTTGCGAGACCGAAGCGAATACCGCTCGGCTTGCGGTGACTGAGCGGGCGTCTTCGCGGGCAAGCCCGCTCCCACAGGGGATCGTCGGTGGCGGGGAGGGCGTGGACAGGGTTGCCGATGAGGTTTGGCACGCTCGCTGCAAGAGGCTATCCAGGCCCGCCGTGAACACAGTCGAGTGGGCAGCCCCGTCGGTCAACGAAGATCGAGTGCCAGCAGGCCGGGGGATAACGGTAGGTCGGGGCGCAGTCGCCGGGCCGATACCGCACAGAACAGGCAAAGACGCCTGGAACCGCAAGGTTTCAGGCGTCTTTTTTTTGCTTTCAACATCGTGATGGGCTTTTGTCGGGTGCTTTTTATGAATTCCAACGTTGCTTCCCTGAACAAGCTGCAAACGCTGATCGTGATCGGCAATGGCATGGTCGGCCATCACTGCGTCGAACAGTTGATCGAGCGCGGTGCCCTCAATCATTACCGCGTGCATGTGTTCAGCGAAGAGCCGATGCGTGCCTATGACCGCGTGCATCTGTCCGAGTATTTCTCCGGGCGTGATGCCGAGTCCCTGGCCTTGGGCGAAGCGTCGTTGTACCAGACCCCGGGCGTCACGTTGCACCTGGGTGTACCTGTGTTGGAAATCGACCGCCAGGCCCGTGAAGTCGTGACAGCCGGCGAGCGTGTCAGCTACGACAAACTGGTGCTCGCGACCGGTTCCTATCCCTTCGTGCCGCCGATCCAGGGCGCTGAAGGCGATTCGTGCCTGGTCTATCGCACCCTGGAAGACTTGGACGCGATCCGCGCCGCCGCCAGCAATGCCCGCCGTGGCGTGGTGGTGGGGGGTGGTTTGCTGGGCCTGGAAGCGGCCAACGCCCTCAAGACCCTCGGCCTGGAAGCCCATGTGGTGGAATTCGCCCCACGGCTGATGCCGGTGCAGTTGGATCCGCAGGGTGGCCTGGCCCTCAAGGCACGCATCGAAAGCCTGGGCGTCGGCGTGCACCTGTCCAAGGGCACCCAGTCCATCAGTGCCGGTGAGCAGTACCGTTATCGGATGAATTTCGGTGACGACGATTTCCTGGAAACCGACCTCATTGTGTTCTCCGCAGGTATCCGCGCCCAGGATGCCCTGGCTCGCCAGAGCGACCTGCAGATCGGTCCACGCGGTGGCGTGGTGATCGACGATCATTGCCAGAGCAGCGATCCGGACATCTACGCCATCGGCGAATGCGCGGCCTGGAACGGCAGCATTTTCGGCCTGGTCGCCCCCGGCTACCAGATGGCCCGCAATGTCGCGGCCACCCTGTGCGGCGCAAGCGCTGAAGCCTTCACCGGTGCCGACATGTCCACCAAACTCAAGTTGCTCGGCGTGGATGTCGGCTCCATTGGCGATGCCCATGGCAACACGCCGGGTTCGCGCAGCTTCCAATTCATCGATGAAACCAGCGCCAGCTACCGGCGACTGGTGGTGGACGCCGCCGGCAAGCACGTGATCGGCGCAGTGCTGGTGGGTGACAACAGCTACTACGACACCTTGCTGCAATACATGCAGAACGGCATCGCCTTGCCCAAGGATGCCGCCAGCCTGATCCTGCCATCGTCCGAGGGCGCTCCGACCCTGGGCCCGGCGGCGCTGCCCGAAACCGCTACTATCTGCTCGTGCCACAACGTCACCAAGGGCTCGATCTGTTCGGCCATCGACGGCGGTTGCACCGATCTTGGCCAGCTCAAATGCGACACCAAGGCCGGTACCGGTTGCGGTGGTTGCGCGGCACTGGTCAAGCAGGTGTTCGAGCATGAATTGATTGCCCGTGGCGTCAGTGTCGACAAGAGCCTGTGCGAGCATTTCGCCTACACCCGCCAGGAGTTGTATGCACTGGTGCGGGTGGAAGGCATCATCAGTTTCGAAGAACTGTTGGCCAAGCACGGCCGTGGCCACACCGGCTGCGACCTGTGCAAACCGGCGGTGGGCTCGATCCTGGCGTCGTGCTGGAACCAGCCGATCATGGACCCGTCCCTGGTGCCGTTGCAGGACACCAACGACACTTTCATGGCGAACATGCAGAAAAACGGCACCTACTCGGTGGTGCCGCGGATTGCCGGTGGGGAGATCACCGCTGACAAACTGATCGCCATCGGTGTGGTCGCCAAGAAATACGACCTCTACACCAAGATCACCGGCGGCCAGCGCATCGACCTGTTCGGCGCCCAGTTGCACCAGTTGCCGGACATCTGGTCCGAGCTGATCGAAGCGGGCTTCGAAACCGGCCACGCCTACGGCAAATCCACGCGCACGGTGAAATCCTGCGTGGGCAGCACCTGGTGCCGCTACGGCGTGCAAGACAGCGTGCAAATGGCACTGACCATCGAGGACCGCTACAAAGGCCTGCGCTCGCCGCACAAGCTCAAGTTCGCGGTATCCGGTTGCACCCGCGAGTGCGCCGAGGCCCAGAGCAAGGACGTCGGCGTGATCGCCACCGAGAAGGGCTGGAACCTCTACGTGGCCGGCAACGGTGGCATGCGTCCGCGTCACGCCGAGCTGTTCGCCACGGACCTGGACGACGCCACGCTGATCCGCTACATCGACCGCTTCCTGATGTTCTACATCCGCACCGCCGACAAGTTGCAACGGACATCGGTCTGGCGCGAAAGCCTGGAGGGCGGCCTGGACTACCTCAAGGACGTGATCATTCACGACAGCCTGGGCCTGGGCGCCGAGCTCGAAGCGCAGATGCAATTGGTGGTCGACCGCTACGAATGCGAATGGGCCAATGCCTTGAAGGACCCGGAGAAGCTCAAGCGTTTCCGCACCTTCGTCAACGACAAGCGCGGCGATCCGGATGTTCACTTCGTCCGCGAGCGCGGCCAGCGTCGGCCAGTGCATGCCCATGAACTCCACCTGATTCCCGTTACCGAGGAGGTGCTCTGATGAGCCAGTCAAATGTCGTTCGTATCGCTCAAGAATCCCCGAAATGGCGCGCCCTGTGCAGCCGTGAGGACCTGGTGCCCAACTCCGGCGTGGTCGCCTGGCACGATGGCAGCCAAGTGGCGTTGCTCTATCTGCCGGAACATGAGGACAAGCCGCTGTACGCCATCGACAACCGCGACCCAAAGTCCGGCGCGAACGTCATCGGCCGCGGACTGTTGGGCAGTATCAAGGGTGACCTGGTGATTGCCTCGCCGATGTACAAGCAGCATTTCCGTCTGGAAGACGGTCATTGCCTGGAATACCCGGAACAAAGCCTGCGGGTGTGGCCGGTGCGGCTCAACGGTGATGTGGTGGAGATTGGCGAAGACTGATCCGTGCTATGCCTGCTGTTGTGGTGCTCCTGCAGTGCTCTAGCAGTGCTCTAGCAGTGCTCTTATGGTGCTCTAGCAGTGCAGTGCTCTTGTGGCGAGGGAGCTTGCTCCCGCTGGACCGCGCAGCGGTCCCAAAATCTTGCGGTCGCTGCGCAACCGAGCGGGAGCGAGCTCCCTCGCCACGAACAGCGGGTCACTTTTTACTGAAATTGGGGATGAACAATGAAAACCGCCGCCCAACTGGTCAGGCTCAAGAGCGTGCAGAACCAGCAGGTCCACAGCATCGCCCCCGAGCAGACGGTGCTCGAAGCCCTGCAAATCATGGCCGAGAAAAATGTCGGCGCATTACCCGTGATCGAGGACGGCCAGGTGGTGGGGGTGTTCAGCGAGCGGGACTATGCACGCAAGATGGTGCTCAAGGGACGCTCATCGGTGGGCACGACCGTGCGCACCATCATGAGCGCCCCGGTGATCACCGCCGATAGCCAGCAGAGCATCGACCGCTGCATGGAAGTCATGACCGACAGCCACTTGCGGCACCTGCCGGTGCTGGATAACGGGCAGTTGATCGGCCTGTTGTCCATCGGCGACCTGGTGAAAGAGGCGATTGTCGAGCAGGCGGATTTGATCCGGCAGTTGGAGCATTACATTCGCGGGCATTGACCCCGATTTTTCGAACACAACGGCACTTGTGGCGAGGGAGCTTGCTCCCGCTGGAGCGCGCAGCGGTCCCAAAATCTTGCGGTCGCTGCACAACCGAGCGGGAGCAAGCTCCCTCGCCACAACAGCAGTTCACCGCAAGCCTACTTTGCATCCCCCCCATTCCAGTGTGGGAGCGAGCTTGCTCGCGATAAGGCCTTTTTCAAGCCGCTCCCTTCAGCCCAACATCAACAACTGCCGGATAAGATTCGGCGTACTGCCAGTCCAGCGCTTGAACGAGCGCCGGAAGTTCGCCGTGTCGTTGAAGCGCAGGTACTGCGCCACTTCCTCGTTGCTGAACCCCTTGACCTGATACAGATACAGGGCCACATGGGTGTGCACCCGGTCCACCTGTTGCTGGAACCCGGTGTGGTGCTTGTGCAATTTGCGCTTGAGGGTCGCCGGGCTCATGGCGAAGGCCTGGGCGGTCTGTTCCAGGCTCGGCGTCTGCTGCACATGGGCGTGCAGGTAGTCGTAGAGGCAATCCAGGAAACTTGAGGCGAAACCCAGTTGATCGAGCTGGTCCCGGGCTTCGATCCGCGCCACCTGGCCGGCGGTGGCCGAGACGTTGGGCCAGGGCTGGGCGAGGCAGTGACGGGGAAGGCGCATCAGGTCCAGAGGGCGGTCGAATTGGGTGTGCTCACCCAGGTGCACCCAATATTGTTCGACGTAACGCGGCTCGCCGTGGCGAAAACTGCACTGCCAGGGCAAGCGTTCGCCGCTGAGCCAGGCACTCATCGCCACCATCGAGGTCATGCTCGCTTCCAGCACGAAGCGCCATTGTTCGTCGGCACCGCAGCTGTCTAGCCAATGGACGTAGGCGTAGTGCTCGTCCAGTAGCAGCCGAGGGGCCGCCAACGGGCTGAGCAGTGCCTGCTGGTCGATCAGGGTCTGCAGGGCCTGATGCAAGTTCTGCGCGTGACGCAAAGCGTGGCTCGCGGGGCCGTAATGCCCCGGCAACAGCCGCTGGCCAAACAGGAAACTGCTGTCGCTGGCATCCAGCAGGCGCCGGCTGTTGTCGATCAGGCCGAGGAACTGCTGCGGGCTGATGCGGCTCTGTCCGGCGAGGATATCGTCATGGAATAGCCCGGTGCCGCGTAGGAGGCGATGGCTGTCGATGTCCCGCGACAATGCCAGGTCGATCAGCGCCGCGGGTTGATAGTGTCCCGGAATGAAGCGGCTGTCGGTTTCGTACCAGCAGGTCTTGAGCGTCATGCGCTTTTCGCCAACAGGGTCCGGGACTGGGCGAGCGCCAGGTTCAGGCGTTTGAGCAAGGCGTCGGGGGATTCGTCGAACGCCATCACCACCGCTGTGCTGGCGGCCAGTTGGAGCCGCTCGCCGTGTTGTCGGGTCTTGTGAGCCAGGCTGCGCACCGCGATTTCCAGTTCCAGGGCCAGGCGTCGGGCCTGGCTTTCGCCGGTGTCGGGCAGCAGCACCACGAAGCGATCACCGGCCAGGCGGCACAGCAGGTCCTGGCGGCGCAGGTTCAAGACCAGTAACTGGCTGATCGCCTGCAATACCGCATCGCCTTCGCCGTGGCCGAAACGCTGGTTGATAGCGGTGAAGTTATCCAGGTCCAAGGCCAGCAGCGACAGCGGTTGTTGGCGACGACGACTGTCCTCCAGGCTGGCGGACAGCTCATGCTTGAGAAAGTCAGCGCCACCCAACGGTGTGAGCTTGTCGAACAGACGGTGCTCACGGAACAGTCGCTCGCGCTTCTCCATCTGACCATTGATTGCCAATTGTTCGCGGTGCCAGTGGTAGATGCCGAGGGTCAGCAGGATCATGCCCAGCGGCATCGGTCCGGATTCGAGCCAGTGATCCCAGGTGATGCTGTCGGGCAGGCGGATGAATTCGTCGAGGCTGTCGATCCACCAGGAAAAGAAGATGCAGCCCAGGCCCAGGACCAGGTAGTTGGTGACCCGGCCAGCCGGGCGGCTTTTGAGTACCAACCCCAGCCAGACCAACGCCAGCAGCGCCGAGCCACCTTCACCGAGGATATCCAGCCAGACCCATTCGGCGATGGGTTTGAGTTCGCCGCTGGCCAAGTGCAGGAGCAACCCGAAGTTGGCCGCCAGCAGGAGCAGGGCGAGTTTGAAACGGTGCGGGCGGAGCACGGAGAACATGGCCGGAATCCTTTGCCAGAAGCGGAATGCGGCCCAGCACAGCAGATGAATGTGACAGTGCGGTGACGGCGAGTGATGGGGTGGGGGAGGTCGAATCAGCTCATCGGTTATCCGGATTTTTTTGCCGCAATCCTTGTGGCGAGGGAGCTTGCTCCCGCTGGGGTGCGAAGCGCCCCTCCAAAAAAACCAAGCGCCACGATACTTGCAGGCACGCCGCATCGTCCGATCTGCGGCTGCTGCGCAGCCGAGCGGGAGCAAGCTCCCTCGCCACGAGGACCCGCACCCGTCGTAAAAGAGGGTCGTATCAGCTCATTGTGTGCCGCGAATCCACTCAAAACCTACCCGCTTGGCTTCTGCGCCCCCTGCCTGTCACAGAACCGTCATTCCCCACCCCTAGCGTGCCCACCCAGTTGCCGGGCCATTGCCTGGCGGATTTCCGGATTCCTGGGGAGGATCACCATGTATCACCGCACAAGCACTGCCGGGCTCGTCGGTTTCACCGTCACCGCGTTGGCCATGGCGATTGCCAGTGAGCGACTGAGCGCCGCGGAGCAGGCGGCCGGTGCCACGGAACACGTTGAAGTGGTCGGCCAGGCGGCCAGTATCGACCAGGCCCTCAAGGAGCAGCGCAGCGCCGACAGCATCAAGAGCGTGGTACACGCCGACGGCGTGGCGCAATTGCCCGATGAAAACGTCGCCGAAGCGGTGCAGCGCCTGCCGGGTGTCAGCGTCGAGCGCGACCAGGGTGAAGGCCGGTTTGTCAGCGTGCGCGGCCTGGGGCCGGACCTCAACAGCGTGACCATCAACGGCACCCTGGTACCGGCGCCGGAAAGCGAGCGTCGCGCCGTTGCCCTGGACGTGTTGCCCTCGGAACTGGTGCAGTCGTTGTCAGTGATCAAGACCCTGACGCCGGACATGGACGCCAACTCCCTGGGCGGAACGGTGGACGTCAAGAGCCTCTCGGCCTTCGATCACAAGGGCCTGTTCTATACCGGCAGCGGCGAAGCCAGCTACGACAAGAACACCGGCCAGACCAGTCCGAAATTTTCCGGCGCCATCAGCGACCGTTTCAGTCTTGGCGATGGCATCGACAACTTCGGCGTGGCCGCGGCACTGAGTTGGCAGAAACGTGACTTCGGCTCGGACAACGTCGAAACCGGCGGCGCCTGGGACTTCGAACAAGGCTCACGCCTCGAAGAGTTCGAACAGCGCGACTACGACATCCGTCGCGAGCGGACCGGCGGCGGCTTGAACTTCGATTACAAGCCCGATGACGTCAGCAGCTATTACCTGCGCACGCTCTACAGTCGCTACAAGGACAGCGAAACCCGCAACGCCACCAGCATCGCTTTCGAAGACCCGCAGGCCGCCGGTGAACTGGGCGACGCCGAGGGCCAGCGCAGGCTCAAGCAACGGGAAGAAACCCAGGAAATCCAATCCTACGTGCTCGGCGGCGAGCGGATGTTCGGTCTGTGGACCCTGAGCGGCCAGGGTGGCTACAGCCAATCCAGCGAAGACAGCCCTGGCCACATCGCCGGCGCCACCTTCGAAGGTATCGATGGTTTCAACGGCGGTTTCCATGACAACGACAAGCCACGGCCGATCATCGGTTCGGGCTTCTACGATCCGGCCAATTTCAGCCTCGATAAGGTGGACTGGGAAGAGCAAAAAACCACCGACACCGAGAAAAACCTGCGCCTGGACCTGGCCCGGGACTATGACCTCGGGGGGTATGCCTCCCAGGTCAAGTTCGGCGGCAAAGTCAGCCGGCGGGACAAGGACAACGACCTGAACGCGTGGGTCTACGAGGACTTCGACGACCTGGGTTTCACCGACGAGCAGCTGAACCTTGGGCAGTTCCAGAAAGGCAACGTGGATTACCGCCTCGGCGGCTTCGGCCCGGGCATCAGCGCCGATGCCATCAAGCAGTTGTTGGGCGGCCTCAATCGCGATGATTTTTTTGATGAGCAAGAGTCGCGTGTCAACGACTTCAAGATGAGCGAGGACATCAACGCCGGCTACCTGATGAACACCGTCGACATCGATGACTGGCGTTTCATCGCCGGCATGCGCTACGAAGGCACCGAGTTCGAAGCCAAGGGCACCGGCGCCACCGATGGGGTATTTACCGATACCGAGACCCGACGCAAGTACCACCACTGGCTGCCGGGACTGCATGCACGCTACCAACTGGACAAGAACACCCAGGTGCGTGCTGCGTGGACCAAATCCGTGGTGCGTCCGACCTTCGGGCAACTGGCGCCGGGGTTTGTCATCGACGATGACGAGGCCACTTTCGGCAACCCGGACCTCAAGCCGCTGGAATCGAGCAATCTGGACCTGGGCATCGAGCACTTCATGGGGCACGCGGGCACGGTCTCGGCCTTTGTGTTCTACAAGGACATCAAGAACTTCGTCTACAACACCGACCTGGCCGGCACTGGCGCCTGGACTGATTTCTCCGAAGCCCACAGTTACGCCAACGGGGACAGCGCCAAGCTGTATGGCTTGGAATTGGCCTATTCGCAAAAATTCGATTGGCTGCCAGCACCCTGGAACGGCCTGCTGCTCGGCGCCAACACCACCTTCAGCCGTTCGGATGCCGAGATCGAGGGTTTCGACCAGGCCAGTGGTACACAGCGCAAGCGCAGCATCGACTTGCCGAATCAGTCGGACACGGTCGGCAACCTGATGTTGGGTTGGGAAAACGACAAGTTGAGCCTGCGGCTGTCGGCCAACTACAAGTCAGCGTACCTGTTCGAGCTGGCATCCATCAGCGACCGCGACCATGACCTGCACGTCGACGCCCAGACCTTCGTCGATTTCAGTGCGCGTTATTCCCTGACCAAGAACCTGCAAGTCAGCCTCGAGGCCCAGAACCTCACCGACGAGTCGTATTTCGTCTACACCGGCCATCGTTCCTATAACGGCCAGTACGAAGAGTACGGCCCGACGTACAAGCTAGGGCTGACGTTTACCCATTTCTGACCACCGATGCCAATCCCTGTGGTGAGGGAGCTTGCTCCCGCGGGGCTGCGCAGCAGACCTTTCTTGTGGGCGCTACGCACCCAAGCGGGAGCAAGCTCCCTCGCCACGGAAAATAGCGAACCTGCGATTTCTGAGTTCGGCCCAACGAAAGGATTTTCCCGTTGAACACGATGTTGTCTTTACCCACACGCTACCTGCTGGCGATGCTTGTCAGCCTGGCATCGGTCACCGCCCAGGCGGCTTCCCCTGCACCCAAGCTGAAGCTGCAACCTTGGCTTCAAGCCCAGCAACTGTCGCTCAATGCCCTGGGATTCTTGCCAGGCGCTGCAACGACCGAGCGGCTGGCCAGTGCCCGCGAAGGCTTGTTCTTGCTCGATGACCAAGGTCGCGAATTGACGCGCCTGAAGGGCGCCTTCGACGGCCTCGACAGCCGTGCGCTTGGCGCGAACGTGCTGGTCGCCAGCCTCGACAGCACGCGCCAGCAAGCGTTGGTCGTCAGCCTCGATCCACACAACCGCCAGTGGGGTACGCCGTTGTACCTGCCCACGCGGGACTTCCCGGTAAACGGTCTATGCCTGTACCGCGACGAAGCGAGCAACCTGTTTGTGTTCCTGGTGGGTGAGGAGGGCAAGGGTGAGCAATGGCTGGTGGGCGCTGGCGAGCAACTGGGCGCGACGGCCCAACGGGTGCGTGGCGTGCCGTTGCCGCCGGATGCGAAGACCTGCCAGGTGCAGGACGACAGCCAGCAATTGTTCGTCAACGAAGAGCGGGTCGGCTGGTGGGCCTACCCCGCATCCTCCGAGGCCGAGACTGTGCGGGTGCCCGTGGCGATGCACGAACCATTCGGCGACATCCAGCACACGGCCGGCGCCCTGGCAACAGTGTCCGGCGGCGTGCTGGGCCTCGACCCGAAGGCCGCGCAATTGCACCTGTATCAGCCGGACGGCGAAACCTGGACACCACGCGCCAAGCTATCGCTGCCGGGCCTGAAGGAGCCGGAAAGCCTTGCGGCACGCCGGACGATAACCGGTATCGAAGTGCTGCTGCGCGACGATGATAACGGACACCTGTACCAGGGTGAACTCGACTGGCAACCCAGCCCCGCGCCGCTGGCGCCGGTCCTGCCGAGTGTCGCCGCCATCGCCCAGAGTGAACCGGTGGCCCGTCAGGGGGATGCCGCGGATGACCCGGCGATCTGGGTACATCCGACCGCGCCCGGGTTGAGTCGGGTGTTGGGCACCAACAAAAAGCAAGGCCTGCTGGCCTACGACCTGCAAGGCAAGTTGCTGCAGGCGCTGCCGGTCGGGCGCCTGAACAACGTCGATGTGCGGCCTGGCTTCAAGCTGGGCACGCAAACCGTCGACCTGGCGGTGGCCAGCAACCGTGATCGCAACAGCTTGAGCCTGTTCAGCATCGACCGTGCCAGCGGCGAGTTGCGCGAAGCGGGGGAGATTGCGACGTCCTTGAAGGAAATCTACGGCATCTGCCTGTTCCAACCGGCCGAAGGTGAACTGTATGCCTTCGCCAACGGCAAGGACGGGCGCTTCGAGCAGTACCGCCTCAGCGCGCCGGACGGCGTAGTGCGCGGCCAGTTGGTGCGCCAGTTCAACGTCGCCAGCCAGCCCGAAGGGTGCGTGGCCGATGAGCAGCGCCAGCGCTTGTTTCTGGGTGAGGAGGACGTGGGCGTCTGGACAGTGGATGCCCGGGCCGAACAGCCGGCCACCTTGAACAGTGTGATCAAGGTCGGCCCGCCGTTGCACGCCGACGTCGAAGGCATGGCCTTGTATCAGGCCGGGGGCCGCGACTACCTGGTGATCTCCAGCCAGGGCAACGACAGCTACCTGGTGCTCGATGCCGAGCCGCCCTTCGCCGTGCGCGGCGCCTTCCGAGTCGGCCTGAACGCGGCCGCAGGGATTGATGGCGCCTCGGAAACCGATGGCCTGGAAGTGACCTCGGTGAACCTCGGCGGGCCGTGGAGCCAGGGGATGCTGGTGGTCCAGGATGGCCGCAAGCGCATGCCCGAGCAGACCCAGAACTTCAAGTTCGTGCCCTGGGCCGACGTCGCGAAAGCGCTGGGCCTGCCTTGAGCGACGTTGTCATCAGCCGGTCACGAACATTTCATCGAATAACCGCCAGACAGGAGTTTCAACCATGCAAGCCACTTTGGAACACATGACGATCTGGGGCCTGATCAGCGATGCGAGTCTGCTGGTCAAGGCGGTCATGCTCACGTTGCTGCTGGCCTCGTTATTGAGCTGGTACCTGATTATCCAGCGCAGCGCCGTGCTGCAGCGCTACGAGCGGCAGCTCAACGGTTTCATGCAGCGTTTTCGCGGCGCACAGGACCTGTTGCCCTTGTATCGGGAACACGCACAAGTGCGCGAAGAAGACGGTGGCGTCACGCCGATTTTCCAGGCGGGTTTGCTGGCTTTCACTCAGCTCAACCAGCCTTCCAGTACGCCCGAGGTGGTGCTGGAAGGCGTCGAGCGCTCGCTGCAGGTGGCGATCAGCGAACAGGAAGTCCACTTGGAGAAGGGTTTGCAGTTTCTTGCCACTGTCGGCTCGGTCAGTCCTTACATCGGTTTGTTTGGCACGGTATGGGGGATCATGAATGCGTTTATTGGCCTGTCCCAAGTGCAGCAGGCCAGTCTCTCCACCGTGGCGCCGGGCATTGCCGAGGCGTTGATCGCCACGGCCATCGGCTTGTTCGCTGCGATCCCGGCGGTGATTGCCTATAACCGTTTCGCGGCCCGTGGCCAGACGCTGCTGACCCGTTACTACGCGTTTGGCAACGAGCTGCAGGCGCGTCTGCACCGCAAGCTGCACGGTGCCCCGGCGAACATGGCCGCGGCCGCTTGAAAGGAGAGGGCAAATGCTCGTCAAGCCACAACGAAAGCACGGCCCCAAGGCCGAAATGAACGTGGTGCCGTACATCGACGTGATGTTGGTGCTGCTGGTGATTTTCATGGTCACCGCGCCGATGTTGACCCAGGGCGTGAAGATCGAACTGCCCAAGGTCGCCAGCGAAGCATTGGCCACCGACAGTCGCCAGCAAATCCTCACCCTGTCGGTCAAGGCCGAGGGCGGTTACTACTGGAACCTGGGCGGTGAACTGGACACCCACCACCAGACCGACAGCGCCGTGGACCTGGAGCAGATGCGCGCCAAGGTGGCGCAGGTCGTGGCCGAGCGCAGCGATACCCAGGTGTACATCCGAGCCGACGAGCATGCCGATTACGGCCGGGTCGTCGCGGCCATGGCCGCGTTGCAGCAGGGCGGCGTGAGCAACCTGGGACTGGTGACCGAGGCACCGCAATGACGGCGATGATCATGCACAGTTCTTCCTTGAGCGTGCCTGCACTGGGGCGTAGCTTCTGGAAAAACAGCCTGGCGGCAGGGCTCGCCGTGGCTTTGCACGCCGCGATAGTCGGGGCGTTGGTGTTGGGATGGCGCGTGGAGAAACCCGCCGCCGAAACGCCGCAGGTGCTGCGCACGCAACTGGTGATGCTGCCGGCGGCAGCGGTACCCGAAGCGCCTGTACCGGCGGCTGTGACCCCTGTTGCACCCGCCGCGGTCGAATCTGTCCCGCCACCCATGGACGCGCCGCGCCCTGTCCCCACCAAGCCAGCGGTGGATCCGCGAGTCCAGGCGCAGAAGCTGGAACAGGCGACACTGGCCCGCAAACGGGTCGAGGAGCAAAGGCGCGAGCAACAGGCCCAACAGCAGCAGCGCGAACGCCAGGAAAGCGAACGACGCAGGCAAGACGCCGAGCGGCAGGCTGCCGAACAGCAGCACCAGGCCCGGCAAGCGCAGGAGCTTGCCCAACAACGCCACGCTGAGCAGGCACGCCAGGCCGCCGCCGACAGCCGCAGCTACCAACCGCTGAGCAAGCAAGCCCCGGACTATCCGCAACGCGCGCTGGACAAGGGCCTGGAGGGCGATTGCACGGTGGAATACAGCGTGATGCCGGACGGTCGGATCGACAGCCCCAAGGTCATCGACGGTTGCCATCCATTGTTCATCCGCCCGTCCCTGGCCGCTGCCCAGGCGTTTCGTTATCAGCCACGGATCATCGATGGCAAGGCGGTGACGGTGCCTGCGGTGCGCAATACGTTTCACTACCGGATCAAATGATACTTGCTGAAAGGACCTGTGGGAGCGAGCTTGCTCGCGATAGGTCCAGCCCAGTCAACATCAACGGTGGCTGACCCACCGCTATCGCGAGCAAGCTCGCTCCCACAGTGCTCTGTCCCACAGGGTTCTGTATGCAGGCAGTCGGAGCGCGCAACGGTCCCAAACCTTGCGGTCGCTGCGCAACCGAGCGGGAGCAAGCTCCCTCGCCACAGGGGATGTGGTGGTCCTTACTTGCGGTAATGACTCGGCGCCACGCCCACTTCGCGGCGGAAGATCTGCGAGAAGTGACTGGCGCTGCCATACCCGACTTCCAGGCCGATATCGATGACGCTGCGCTCGGTTTCCATCAGCAATTGGCGGGCCCGGGCCATTCTCAGCTGAATGAAGTATTGCGAGGGTGAGCGGCCGGTGGCGCGCTTGAACTGGCGGCTGAAGTGGTACTCGCTCAGGTCAATGGCCTGGGCCAGGTCAGCGAGGCAGAAAGGTTCGGCCAGACGTTGCTCCATCAAGCCGATGACGCGCTTGAGCTTGAAGGCGGGCAGGGCGTTGCGGTCGGACATGTCCTCGGCTTCGGCATCCACATAGTGCCGCGCCATGTGCACCGCCACGCATTGCGCCACGCCCTGGATCAGCAAGGCACTGGGTTCACCGCGTCGGGTCAACTCTGCCCGAATTTGTTCGAGCAAGGCCGAAAGGACTTGGTCCTGCCCCCCAGAGACCTCCCGCAGCTGAATCGCACCGCTACCGCCGGCTTCGGCAATGGCGCGTTCCAGCAACGCCAGGCCCAAGTACACATGCATGACCACGAACGGCTCAGGGCTGGTCACTTGCCAGCGCATCTCATAAGGATCAGGGGACGCGGTCAGGAAAAAATCCGCGCGGCGCACCGTATTCGCTTCCCACTCGCCGTGGCCGGCGCGTTCCTCGACAATGGCCTCCCCGGATAACACCCAGACGAGCAACGGCTCGGCCACCGCCGGCACGACGATGTGGGCTTCGCTGCGCTCACGGACAAAGATCTCCACCAGGATCTCCTTGCTCGATACGCCGTCGGAAGTAGCCAGGCGTTCGCCGCGAATGTGCGCTTGCAGGCCGTTTGCCGATGTTCGTTCGGTGACTTCCATGCTTCGATGGCCTCGCTGAAACGGCCGCCAGGCTAGGCCGGGTCGGCGGCGGGACGGTGCTGGCGCAACAGTTCGATCTGCTGGGACGGGATCAACTCGCGCAACGCTTTATAGAGCGCGCGGGTTTCCAGCAGGTTCCAGATGCGCAGCATGGTTTCCAGCGCATCCAGGGGTTTGCTGATGAAATCCCGGGCACCGAGGGCCAGGGCCCGCAGGCGCGTGTCACGGGTCGCGTCGGCGGTGAGGACCAGGATCGGCAGGTAATCATTGGCCGGGATGCGCCGGTTCAGTTGCTCCAGCACGGCAAAGCCGTCGAACGCCGGCATGTGCAGGTCGAGGATGACCAGGTCCGGCTCGAAGCTGTTGAACAGGTCCAGCGTGCGCAACGGTTCGGTGCTGCTCAGCACATTGTGCAACCCTTCGCGGGCCAGCAGTTGCTCCATCAGGTCCAGGTTGGGGCGCTGATCGTCGACGATCAGAATACGCAAGTCGCGATTCATGCGGGCTCCGGTAGATAGTGCTCAAGGTGGCCGAGAAAGGCCTGGATATGGATAGGTTTGGTCAGGATCGCCGTAGCCCCGGCGTCACGCAGGGCACGATGGGTCAGGTCGCTGGCATCGGCGGTGATCATCAGCACGGGCGTGGCCGCAGTGGCCGGGGACTGGCGCAGGCGCCGCAGAACTTCCAGGCCTTCAAGGTCCGGCAGGGTGACATCCAGCAGGATCAGTTGCGGGCTGTGCTGGCGGGCCAGGTCCAGGCCCATCTGGCCTTGCATGCTCGACAGTAACTGGATGCCGGGCCGACGCTGCATCAGGGTCTCGATCAATGCGAGGCTCGACAGGTTGTCTTCGATGCAGAGGATTTTGCCGTGATAGTCCACGGGGGCACGCGTCACGGCCAAGGCGGCGATGGGTGGCAAGTGCGTGCCGATCACCTGGGTGGCGGGCAGTTGCAGGGTAAAACAACAGCCGTGCCCGGGCTCACTGTGGACTTGCAGGTTGCCCTGCATCATCTCCAGCAGGTTCTTGCTCAAGGACAAGCCAAGGCCGGTGCCTTCGACCTGCGGATCGGCGCCCAGGCGTTCGAAGGGCTTGAACAGTTGGCCCAGTTGTTCCGGGGCGATGCCATGGCCGGTATCGTGGACGGCGATGCTCACCTGATGGGGCTGGACGCTCACTTCGATGCGCACCTCGCCGCCGGGCCGGTTGTACTTGATGGCGTTGGACAACAAATTGAGCAACACCTGTACCAGGCGCTGGCGGTCGGCAAGCACACCGCTGTCGTCGGGCAGTGCGGGCAGGTCGACCAAGTGGATCCCGGCGTCGGCGGCCATGGGTGAAACCAGCGTCAAGGCTTCGTGCAGCACGGTCGCCAGGGCGATCGGTTCGATGTTCAAGGGCAGGCGCCCGGCCTCGATCCGGGCGATGTCCAGCACCTCGTTGATCAACGCCAGCAAGTGCTGGCCGGCCCGCAGGATGTGGCTGACCTGGGGACGTTGACCGGCGGTGGAATCCATGTCCAGCAGTTGCGCGAAACCGAGGATGGCGTTCAAGGGCGTGCGCAGTTCGTGGCTCATGCGCGACAGGAACTCGCTCTTGGCCCGGCTGGCGCTTTCCGCTTCCTCGCGGGCGGTGCGCAGGGCGATTTCGGCGGCGCGTCGGTCGGTGATGTCGCGGGTGATCTTGGAAAAACCGCGCAATGCGCCCGTGCCGTCGTACTGGGCGGTGATGACCACGCTGGCCCAGAAGCGGCTGCCATCCTTGCGACAACGCCAGCCTTCTTCCATGTAGTGGCCGTCGCGGGTGGCTTCGCGCAGGGCCAAGTCCGGGTGCGCCGGGCATTCCTCGGGCAAGTAGAACAGGGAGAAGTGCTGGCCGAGGATTTCCTGCTCGGTGTAGCCCTTGATCCGCTGTGCGCCAGCGTTCCAGGTGGTGACGTAGCCTTGGGCATCCAGGGCGAAGATCCCGTAGTCCTTCACCCCGTCGATGATCAGCCGCAAGCGCTCTTCGTTATCGCGCAGGGCCCGCTCGCGTTCGGCGAGCAACTGCCCGGCCTCCACCAGGCGCGTGCCGAGCTGGCCGATTTCGTCCTGCTCCGGCGGTTGTGGCAACAACGGTTGGCCCAAGGCCAGGCGCTGGGCGTTGCCTTGCACCTGCTGGACCCGGGCGACGATGCCCTTGGACAGGAACAGCACCGCGACAATGGCCCCCAGCAGCCCGCACACCGCCGCCAGCAGCGTGGCGAACAACAGCCGCATGCGCGTGGCCGAGGCGGCGGCGCTGCGTTCGGCCAGCAGGCCATCCTCGCGTATGCGCATGGCGCTGATCTGCTCGCGCAGCACGTCCAACACCTGTTTGTTTTCGATCAGGATCGCGGTGATGGCCTCGGGGTCGTCGCGCTTGCCGTTGCGCAATGCGAGCAAACCGTCGAGCTTGTCGGCGATCAGCGGGGTGATGGTCTTGAGATGCTCGCGCATCCTGGCATCGCGAATGTTCTGGTCCAGGCGTTGCAACGCAGCCTGGATCAACGGCGTGGCCTGTTCGTAGCTGGGCAGGAAGTCTTCGCGCCGGGTCAGCAGGTAACCGCGTACGCTGGCCGCGGCCTCGGCCAGCAGGGTATGGACCGTCTGGATATCACCCTGGACCAGCAGCACCCGGCGCACGTCTTCTTCGGCCCGTGCGGTCTGGCGTTCGGTGATATAGATCAGCACCAACGACAGCAGCAAAACCACCAGGGGCAGGGAAATCACCACCAGGGCCTTGCCCCGCAACGGCAGGTCGGCCCAGCGGCGGGCGGCGAGAAACCTCATGGCCATTGCCCGGCGGGTTGTGCCACCAATCCGAGGGCCACGCCGCGCACGGCGGCCTGGGTCCGGTCGGCGGCGCCCAGCTTGCCGATGACGCGCTCGACATGGGCCTTGGCGGTGCCGGGTGCGATGCCCAGTTTTTCACCGATTTCACGATTGCTGAAACCGCTGGCCACCAACCCCAATACCTGGCGCTCGCGGGCGGTCAGGGCCTGGACCTGTGGGGCGTTACCGGCACCGCGCTCGGCCATGCGGCGCAGCAGGCGCGCGCTGACCGAGCTGTTCAGCGCCTCGTCGCCTTGGGCGACCCGCTTGAGGGCGTCGAGCACTTCATCGCGACTGGCGTCCTTGAGCAAGTAGCCGACCGCACCCGCACCAATGGCGGCTTCGAGGTGGTCGGGGCTGTCATCCATGGTGAAGATCACCACTTTGATCCCGGGCTGGCGCTGCTGCAGGATCCGCGCCGCGCCGAGGCCGTTGAGGACGGGCATGCGGATATCCAGGATCGCGATATCCGGCTGTAGCCGCTCGCACAGGTCGAGCGCCTCTTGACCGTCGCGGGCCTGGCCGACGACCTCGAATCCGGGGCTGTCGGCGAGCATGCTGATAAAACCGGTGCGGGTCACTTCGTGGTCATCGGCCAGCAGCAGGCGCAAAGGGCGGTTCATGGCTGTACTCCGGGGGACGGTAGCGGCACGCTGGCGAGCAAGCGGGTGCCACCGCCGGGTTGGCTGCAACAGGCCAGATGGCCCCCCAGCAAGTTGGCGCGCTCCTGCATGGCGGCCAACCCCAGGTGGCAGCTGCCGTTGGTCTCGACGGGTTGTTCCAGGGCAAAGCCACGCCCATCGTCGTCCACTCGCAGGCACGCGTGGCCCTCTTTCACCGCCAGCCCCAAGTGCACATGGCTGGCCTGGGCGTGCTTGAGGATGTTGTTGATACCCTCCTGGGCGATGCGAAACAGGGCGATCTCGGTGTTCCCCGGCAGGCGCGCGCTGCTGTGCTCGGCCCAGCTTACGCTCAGGCCCGCGTCGCGCAGGCGATCGGCTTCCTTGTCGACGGCTTTGTACAGGCCGAAATCATCCAGCACGTGAGGGCGCAGGCCCCCGATCAACTGCCGCCCCTCGCCGACACAGCCCTGGGCCAGGTCGAGGATGGCTTGCAGTTCGCTCGCCAGCGCCGGTGGCAGGGATGGACAGCGACCGGCAAAACCCTGCAAACGCTGGTGCAACCCGGCCAGGTTTTGCGCCAGGCCGTCGTGCAGGTCGTAGGCCACGCGCTTGCGTTCGTCTTCCTGGGCGCTGAACAAGCGGTGGACCAACTCGGACATGGTCCGCTCGCGGGCTTGCAGGGCTTCGACCAGGCGACTGTTTTCCAGATGCGCTGCCAACAGCGTCGCCAGCAATTGCAGCGACTCGATGTCTTCGTTGTCTGGCGCGCCGAGGGCGACGCTGTTGCCCAGCAGCAAGGCCCCGAACGTCACGCCATCGGAGGTCCGCAATGGAATCCGCAGGACCTGGGGCAGGGTGCTACCGGGGGATTCGAGCCAGTGCGGGCCGGGTGTCTGCGGCTGGGCCAGCTTGGCGAGCAGGTCGACGCGTTCCGCGCTGCCGTGGCTGGCGAGGGTGCGCAACGTGTTGTCCGGTGCCCACTCCAGCAGCAGGCCGTGGTCCATCGCCATGAACGCGCACGCCCGTTGCAATGCCCGCTGGCGCATGGCCGGCAGCGGCAACTGCATCAGTTCATGGCCGGTGCCCAGCAACAGCCCCAGGCGCGCGGCGCGGCTTTGCGACTGGCGATACTGACTGCGGATAGCCAGGGCACTGCCGGGATCATGGGGTGGGCTTTGCATGGGGAACTCCAGCGTGAAAAAGATCGGACGGTTCGCGGTGGCGCCATTAAAACGTGTCACCGGCAATGGGCCTATCTGCCGAATGGCATAGGCGATTGGCACCGATTGGCCGATGGCGAAGGTGGGGAAGGCCGGCAAAGTGGGCTCATTGAAACCCAAAGGAGCCTTCTGATGAAAATGAAAACCTGTGCCATCGCTGCTTTTTTCCTGCTGACCGCGCCGCTTGTCCAGGCTGTCGAGGCCACACCCTACGTGTATCGCACCGTGGCCGAACAGCCCAAGAACGTAAATGATCGGGAAATCGCCGCACTGTTCGACCGCTGGAACGCCGCGCTGCAAACCGGTAGCGCCACCGCTGTGACCGGTCTCTATGCCCCGGATGCGATTTTGCAACCGACCGTTTCCAACAAGGTGCGCAATACGCCGGCGCTGATCCAGGATTACTTCGAGCACTTCCTGGCGGGCAAGCCGGTGGGGCAAATCAACTACCGCGAGATCCGTCACCTGGGGCCTGACGCGGCGATGGACAGTGGTGTCTATACCTTCACCCTGACCCAGGCCGATGGTTCCAAGCGCGAAGTCCAGGCGCGCTACACCTTCCTTTACGAGCGCCTCGATGGCCAGTGGAAGATCATCAACCACCACTCTTCGGCCATGCCGGAAGTGCCGAAGACGTTGCATGCCAGTCACTGATGGCACTGGCTCGCAAAAGACCTGCCTGTGGGAGCAAAGCTCCCACAGGGCGGGGTGTTCCTGAATTTACCCCTGTGGCGAGGGAGCTTGCTCCCGCTGGGCTGCGTAGCAGCCCCAACAATCCCCTTTTAGACACACTTTGCATAAACAACTTGGATTCGTGCGCGAACATTAATTAGAATCAGTCTCATTTAAGACCTTGCGCAGGCTTCTGGACATGTGTGATGCAGTTACGCCGACGGAGCAATCCCTCCATGCGTTGTACCGTGACCACGGGAGTTGGCTGGAAGGTTGGTTGCGACGGCGCATGGGCAATGCCTGGGATGCGGCGGACCTGCGCCAGGATACCTTCCTGCGGGTGCTTTCCAGTGCCCAGCCATTGGCTGACCTGCAAGAACCCCGGGCTTACCTGCTGACTGTCGGCAAGCGCCTGCTGAGCAACTTCTACACCCGACGCAATCTGGAGCAAGCGTACCTCGACGCGTTGGCAAACCTGCCTGAAGCCTGCGCGCCGTCGCCGGAACAGCGTTGGCTGCTGCTGGAAACCCTGCAAGCCCTGGACGAATTGCTCGATGGCCTGCCGCCCTTGGTGCGGCGGGCTTTTTTATGGAGTCAGCTCGAAGGCCTGGGTTATCGCGAGATCGCCGAGCGCCTGCAAGTCTCCGAGCGCACCGTGAAGCGCTACATGGCCCAGGCCTACGAGCATTGCCTGTTGGTGGACTTCTGATGTCGTCGACGCCATCACCCGAGGCCCGTGAAGCGGCACGGGCGGCTGCCCGTTGGTTGACCCTGATGGAATTCGACGGGGATACGTTCGACTCGGCGGCCCTGCAACGCTGGCGCGACAGCAGCGCTCACCACGAGGCGGCCTGGCAGAAGGCCCAGCGATTGCGCCAGCGCTTTGCCGGGGTGCCAGCCTCCCTGGGCATGGCCACCCTGGACCGTCCGGCGCTGGCCCGGCGCGCGGTGCTCAAGCGCGCATTGGGCGTCGCTGCATTGGTCCCGGCTGCCTGGCTGTTGGGACGAGAGCTGCCGTTGGAGGTCTGGCGCGCCGACTTGCACACCGCCACGGGGGAGCAACGGCGCTGGACGCTGGTCGACGGCAGCGCGCTGCAACTGAACACCGACAGCGCCGTCGACCTGGATCTCAACGCTCGGCGCCTGGTGTTGGTGCGCGGGGAGATGGCCCTCAAGCTCGCCGGGAGCACGCCGCTGTCCGTTCAGTCCCCCTATGGGCTCATCACCCTCGATCGTGGCGAAGTCTGCCTGCACTTGGGTGAGGGTGACTGCCGGATGTCGGTGCTCAGCGGCTCGGCGCAACTGCAACCCTTGCGCGGGCCTTCGCTGAGCTTGGAAGAGGGCCAGCAGGTCAACTTCCAGGCCTCAGGCGCGGGGCCGGTGCGGGCGTTCGACGCGGCCCAGCTGGGTTGGCGTGACGGGGTACTGGTTGCGCAGGACCAGCCGCTGGGGCATTTCCTGCGGGAGCTGGACCGTTATCGTCCTGGTGTCTTGCGCTGGGACGAAACCCTGGAACCGCTGCGAATCACTGGCAGCTTCCGCCTGGACAACACCGATCGAATCCTCACGCTGCTTGCCGCCAGCCTGCCGTTGGACGTGCACATGCGTACTCGTTATTGGGTGACGTTGACGCCGCGCAAAAAACTGGCCTGAGGTCGGTATGCAATAAAGACGAGTAGTCATACCCCTGTGGCGAGGGAGCTTGCTCCCGCTGGCTTGCGCAGCAACCCCAAACCAGCCCCCGTGGTGTGTCAGGTTGATGTTATTCGCTTCATTTTGGGGGCGCTTCGCACCCCAGCGGGAGCAAGCTCCCTCGCCACAGATGGGGGTGGCTTTGCACGTTTCGCCAGGAATCGAGCCTGAGCCCTGTCCCCTTTTTTTGTCTCGCTTGTCATTCAAGGCAACTGAACAAAAACGAGAGCGCTTTCCAATGTCCGCAGTTGTTCCTTTGCGTTTGCGCCCGGCCTTTGCCGGCTGGCGTCCGCTGTTGAACCTGAGCCTCATGCTGAGCCTGGGTGCCAGCCCTTTTTTCATCTCATCGAGCCACGCCGAAGAAGCCGCCCGGCGCAGTTACCAGGTGCCGGCCGGCAGCCTCAGCGCGGCGTTGACCCGGTTTGCCGGGCTGGCCGGGGTCAACCTCTCGGTGGACCCAGCCTTGGTGAGCGGGCGCAACAGCGCCGGGCTCTCGGGGGAGTTTGGTGTGGAAGAGGGGTTTGCCCGGCTGTTGCGAGGCTCGGGCCTGCAATTGCAGCCGGTGGGGGAGCAGGCGTACATCCTGATGCCAGCGCCGGAAGGCGGCAGCCTGCAGTTGGCGCCCACTTCTATTTTCGGCGCAACGGCATCGACGGACAGTCCGGTGTATGCCGGCGGCCAGGTGGCACGGCGCGGTTCCCAAGGCTTGCTGGGCTCGCGGGATTTCATGGAAACGCCGTTCAGCATGACCACTTACACCAGCACTACGGTCAAGAACCAGCAGGCGCGGACCCTGGGCGACCTGATCGCCAGCGACCCCTCGGTCCGTGCCACAAACCCGGCGGGCGGACGCTACGAGCAGTTCACCATTCGTGGGTTCAGCCTGTTCAACAGCGATGTCGCCTACAACGGCCTCTACGGCATCCTGCCGACCTACACCATCGATATGGAGATGGCCGAACGCGTCGATATCCTCAAGGGGCCGAGCCAGCTCATCAACGGTGTCTCGCCGCGGGGCAGCGTGGGGGGCGGGATCAACGTGGTGCCCAAGCGTGCCACCGACAAGCCTATCACCTCATTCACCGGCAGCTACGCCTCCAATAACCAGTTGGGCGGGGCGGTGGATGTCGGTCGGCGCTTTGGTGAGGAGGACAAGTTCGGTATCCGCTTCAACGGCGTGAAGCAGGCGGGCGACACCGAATGGGATCACCAGAGCGTGGACCGCGAGATGGCGGTGCTGGGCCTGGATTTTCGCGGGGAACGCCTGCGACTGTCGACCGACATTGGCCACACCGAGCGTAACACCGACGCGCCCCAGGAACGTGTGCAGGTCGGCGCCAACGCGCAGGTTCCTCACGCCAGCGATGTGCGCGACAACTACGCCCAGCGGTGGAGCAAGGCGCGCACCCAGGACACTTTCGGCACCGTGAATGCTGAGTTCGATCTCAGCGATTCCGTGATGCTGTATGGCGGTGTCGGCGCGCGTAAAAGTGACCACGACTTCCTTCGGCACAACGTTTCGGTCACCAATGACGCGGGCGACTTTACCGTCCAGCCCCGTGACTTTACCCGGGAGGAAAATGTCCGCACGGCCACGGCCGGGGTGCGCAACTGGTTCCATACCGGTCCGGTGAGCCATGAGGTCAACCTGGCGGCCAGTTATTTCTACATGGACTTCGAAAATGGTGGCGCCCGTTACGCCAACGGCCGCAGCAACCTGTACGACCCGGTGCAGACCCCTACGCCGAGCAACCCGACGCGACAGGACGATAAGGTCTACACCGAAAACCGCTTCAGCGGCGTGGCGTTGTCTGACACCCTGGGGCTGTTCGAGGACCGCTTGCTGCTGACCCTCGGCGTTCGCTGGCAACGGGTGAAGGTTGACGACTGGACCAATAACGTCAAGGGCGACACCGCCTACGATGAGGAGAAGGTTTCGCCGTCGGGCGGCATCCTGTTCAAGGCGACAGACAAGCTGTCGCTGTATGCCAACTACATGGAAGGCCTGAGCCAGGGCAAGATCGCGCCGTCGACCTCGGTGAACGAGGATGAGATTTTCCCACCGTTCATCAGCCGTCAGGTCGAGGTGGGCGCCAAGTACGACGCCGGCCCGTTCGCCGTCACCGCCGCGGTGTTCCGGATCAAGCAACCGGCCTACGCGACCGACGCCACGACTCGCGTCTTCGGCCCCAACGGCAAGCGCGAAAACACCGGCGTGGAGTTGAGCGTGTTCGGCGAACCGCTGAAGGGCACCCGCTTGCTCGGCGGTGTGATGTTCATCGACAGCGAACTGACCGACACCACCAATGGTGCCTTCGATGGCAACCGCGCGCCGGCCACGCCCAAGTACAACGTCAACCTCGGTGCCGAATGGGACGTGCCGACTGTCCAGGGCCTGACATTGACCAGCCGTGGCATCTACTCCAGCGCGCAGTACCTGGACCAGTCCAACACCAAGGAAATCGATGCCTGGACGCGTTTCGACGTGGGCGCTCGCTACGGCTTCAAGATCGACGAGAAGAACGTCACCCTGCGGGCCAACATCGAAAACGTGGCCGACAAGCGCTATTGGAGTTCGGCCGGTGCGTCGGATGACAGTGAGCCTGGGCTGACATTGTCGACCCCGCGCACCTACCTGCTGTCCGCGACGGTGGATTTCTAAGTCGACGTGCCGCTCCAGGGAGGGAGCTGCCCGGGTTTCAGGTATCGCGGAACAGGTCGTGGGCATCCAGCAGTCGCCAGGCGATCTCGGGGCGTTTTTCCAGGCCGCGGCGGATGGCGGCAGGGATCGACTGGCGGATCTTGCGGCACAGGCCGGGCTGGTCCTGGAATTCGATGGCGATGCCGCGCATGGTCCGCACTTCGTTGTAGCCGGGCTCGACGCTCAAGCGGATACCCAGGTTCTCGTACAAGCGTTGTTGCAGGCGCTGGAGTTCATCGAGGCTCTGGATGTTCTCCAGGCGTTCGAGCAGGCGTTTTTCTTCCTGGCGGTTCAGGCAAAGGATGCGCAGGTCGCTGCCGGGCGCTTGCAGCAACGCATCACGCCCGCAATCGCAGACGCCGGGCGGGCAGGGGGGACGGATCGGGATCGACGCGGTCATGGGCTCCACAAGAAAATGCTGCACAACGAAACAGCGGGCTTATCGCCGACCCAGGCAATGTGATGCCTGGCGGCATGTGGGTCAAGCCTGTTGGAGGGGCCACTGGTCTGGCGCTGCTGTGCACTCCACAGTTTCACTGTGGGGGCGAGCTTGCTCGCGATAGCGGTGGGTCAGCTTGCAGGGATGTTGAATGTTCCACCGCCATCGCGAGCAAGCTCGCTCCCACATTTGAATTTCCGTGAACACAAAATGCTGTGCTCGACATGGATTCTCTGTGGGAGCGAGCTTGCTCGCGATAGCGGTGGTTCAGTTGGCGAAAATGCCAGCAAATTACAACCCCAACTCAGACAACCCCGGATGATCATCCGGCCGGCGGCCCAGGGGCCAATGGAACTTGCGCTCGCTTTCCTTGATCGGCATGTCGTTGATGCAAGCGTAGCGGTTGGACATCAGGCCTTGCTCGTTGAACTCCCAGTTTTCGTTGCCGTAGGAACGGAACCAGTTGCCCGAGTCGTCGTGCCATTCATAGGCGTAGCGCACGGCGATGCGGTTATCGGTGAAGGCCCAGAGCTCCTTGATCAGCCGATAATCCAACTCCTTGGCCCACTTGCGGGTCAGGAATGCCTTGGCTTCTTCGCGGTTATGGGCGAATTCGGCGCGGTTGCGCCATTGAGTATCCAGTGTGTAGGCCAGGGATACTTTTTGTGGGTCGCGAGCGTTCCAGCCATCTTCGGCCAGGCGAACTTTCTCGATCGCTGATTCACGGGTGAACGGCGGCAACGGCGGACGAACTTCAGAAGAGGCAGGCATGGCGGATCTCCAGTGAGGTGATGAATTGCACAGGGCTTAACGGGTCAGGCGTGTAACAACTTTTCCAGCATGTCCTGGGCGTGATCAGCCGCGCTGTGGTCGCCCATGACCAGCGCCACGGTAATCGCGCCATCGAGCAAGATCAGCAGTTGGCGGGCCAGGGTATCCGGGCGCTCGACACCTTGTTCGACACACAGCCGGGTCACGTAGTCGAGCAACTTCTGTTTGTGCATCTTCGCCACCTGGCGGACCGGATCTTGCGGATCACCGGTTTCGCCGCTGGTATTGATGAAGGCACAGCCGCGAAAACCGTCGCTGTCGAACCAGCCCTTGAGCACGGTGAACAGGTTGAGCAGCCGTGCGGTGGGGGTGGGCGCCTTGTCCACCTCGGTGCTGAACCATTGCATCCAGCGCTCGTCCCGTCGCTTGAGGGCGGCCACGATCAGGTCGTCCTTGTTGGCGAAGTAGCGATAGACACTTTTCCTGGAGACGCCGGCGGTTTTCACCAGAAGGTCCATGCCGGTGGCAGCGATGCCACTTCTATAGATCAACTTTTCGGCGACATCGAGGATGATGTCTCGTGTTTCATTACCAGTGATATCGTTCATGGATTGAAAGTAGAATGATCGTTCTCCTTGGTCAAGTCTTTTTTTCTTGACGACAGGAAGACCCGAACCCATCCATGGTGTAAGCTCATCCGTTCTTCGGAATCGACCTTTTGCGAGCCCTATGCCGTCGCTCTTCAAACGCTCCCTGCTGCCCAAGCTGCGCAGCTTTGCACTGACCGCCGACGCGGTGACCATCCTCGATGGCGCTGCTCAATTCCGCCGTTGCCTGCTGGAGAAAATCGCCCAGGCCACCCAGCGCATCTACATCGTCGCCCTGTACCTGCAACAGGACGAGGCCGGCCAGGAAATCCTCGATGCCCTGCATGCCGCCAAAGCGGCGCGTCCGGAACTGGACGTGGTCGTGGTGGTGGACTGGCTGCGGGCCCAGCGCGGGCTGATCGGCGCCAAGAAGCAGCCGGGCAACTCGGCGTGGTACCAGGAGCAGACCCGCACCCATGCCAGCGAAGTGCCGATCTACGGCGTGCCGGTGCAGACCCGCGAGCTGTTCGGCGTGCTGCATTTGAAAGGTTTCGTGATCGATGACTGCGTGCTGTACAGCGGCGCCAGCCTGAACAACGTCTACCTGCACAAGTTCGACAAGTACCGCTACGACCGCTATCACCTGTTGCAGAACACGGCATTGGCCGATTCGATGCACCACTTGGTGCAGCATGGCCTGGTCACTTCCCGGGCCGTGCATCGCCTGGACCTGCCGAACCTGCCCAGCACCCGCAGTTTGCGCAAGGACATCGGTGACCTGCGCAGTCGCTTGAAGTACGCGACCTATGACACCAGCGCCGGCAGCCTCGACAAAAGCGGCCTGTCAGTGAGCCCATTGCTGGGCGTGGGCAAGAACAATCCCCTGAGCCGGGTGATCGGTGAACTGATCGCCAGCAGCCGCCAGCAACTGACGATCTGTACCCCGTATTTCAACCTGCCCCTGGCCGTGACCCGGGAGCTCAACCGCGCCCTGGCCCGCGGGGTCAAGATCGACATCATCGTCGGTGACAAGACCGCCAACGACTTCTACATTCCGCCAAGCGAGCCGTTCAAGATCATCGCGGCGCTGCCCTACCTCTACGAAATCAGCCTGCGCCGCTTCGCCAAGCGGCATCAGCGGGCGATCGACAGCGGTCAATTGAACCTGCACTTGTGGCGCGACGGGGACAACACCTATCACCTCAAGGGCATGTGGGTCGACGAGCGCTACACCTTGCTGACCGGCAACAACCTCAACCCCCGGGCCTTTCGCCTGGACCTGGAAAACGCGCTGTTGCTGGACGACCCCAAGGGCGAGCTGCTGGCGCCGCGCCAGGCCGAACTCGAGCAGATCTACCGCCACACCCTGCGGATAGAGCGTTACTTGGACCTGGAAACCCTGCCGGACTACCCCGAGGCCGTGGCCAGGTTCCTGAAGCGGGTCAGCCGGGTGCGGATCGAACGGCTGCTCTACCGGATCCTGTGAACATCCGCGCCATGTCGGAAAAAGACACCATTTCCATCCAGTTGGTACGTGAGGCGCTGCTGCAAAGCTGTGCCCCTGGAGCCGCTACCGATGAGGTCCTGAGCAAGGTCGGCATAGCCCCGGCGCTGCTCGACGATCCCCAGGGGCGGGTCCCGGCCCATGCCTATGCGCGGCTCTGGCGTTTACTGGCCCGGCGGTTGGATGACGAGTTTTTCGGCATGGACCCGCGCAAGCTCAAGTCCGGCAGCCTGGCGTTTCTCTGCCAGTGCGCCATGGCCCAGCCCACGCTGGCGACGGGTTTGACGGCGGGGCTAGGTTTTCTGTCGCTGATGCTCGAACACCTGCCGGCCCAATGGGTGCGCCAGCAAAGCCTGGCGGAGATCGTGCTGCTGGAAGATGACCAGGCGCCGCGCCGGGCCTTTACGTATTTCACGTACTGGATGATCGTCCATGGCGTGGCCTGTTGGCTGGCCGGGCGGCGTATTCCCATTCTGTCCGTCGAACTGCGCTGCCCGGCGCCGGATTTCTGCGACGACTACCGCGTGATGTTTTCCCAGAACCTGCGCTTTGACCGGCCACGCACGCGGATGATTTTCGCCGCCGAATGCCTCGACCTGCCTATCCGGCGCAACGCCGATGAGCTCAAGCGCTTCCTGGCCCAGGCCCCGGCCAACATCCTGGTCAAATACCGCAACCCGCAAAGCCTGGCCAGCCGCATCCGCCACGACCTGCGGCAACTGCCCGCCGACCAGTGGCCGGAAACCGAGGCCCTGGCCCAGCAGTTGTGTGTGTCCGCCTCGACCCTGCGTCGACGCCTGGCGGAAGAGGGCCAGACTTACCAAGGGCTCAAGGACAGCGTGCGCAAGGACCTGGCGATCACCTGGCTGGCCGAGCCCTCCATCAGCTTCGTCGAAATTGCCTCGCGCCTGGGTTTCGCCGATGCCAGTTCCTTCTACAAGGCGTTTCGCAAATGGTCCGGGTCCAACCCGGGGCATTATCGCAGCCTGATTCTCAACGAGAGCGACTGACCTATTGCCGGGTCGCGCCGGATCCTGTGGGAGCGGGCTTGCTCGCGAAAGCGGTGTGCCAGTCAGCATCACCGTCACTGATACACCGCTTTCGCGAGCAAGCCCGCTCCCACATCGATATCAGGGTGGTCACAGAATCGAGGCTCCGCCATCAATCACTGTGGGAGCGAGCCTGCTCGCGATAGGGCCATTACAGGCAACACATCCCTCCAACCATGGCCAAACCAGTCAAGCAACTTGATGGCTTTGACCATTGCCGCCACCGCCCTTCGGCGCGAGTATTTACCCGCTCTTCACGGTTCCCCCACCCAATAAAAAGTACAGAGGGATTCTGGTCATGCGCGATTATTCGTCCGCCACGTCGCAGTTCGATTACCTGCACACCGTCAACGCCGCATTGCACGGCTCGCTCGAGGCGCTCAATGCCTGCGTCGAGTGTTGCGACCGGCATGCGCTGCCGGGGCGCATCGCCTTGTTCTGGGAGGGCCGTGACGGCAGCGAGGCCACCTGGACTTACCGCGACCTGCAGGACAACGCCGCGCGGTTCGCCAATTTCCTGCGCGCCCAAGGCGTCGGCAAGGGTGACAAAGTGGCCGGCCTGCTGCCGCGCACCGCTGAACTGCTGATCGTGGTCCTCGCCACCTGGCGTATCGGCGCGGTGTATCAACCGTTGTTCACTGCGTTCGGACCCAAGGCCATCGAGCACCGACTCGGCAGCTCAGGGGCGCGCATTGTCGTCACGGATGCCGTCAACCGTCCCAAGCTCAACGAAGTCGCCGGTTGCCCCACCGTCGTGACGGTCGGCGGCGAAAAGGGCCAGGGCATCGTGCGTGGCGACTACAGTTTCTGGGCCGAAGTGGCGAACCAATCCAACCAGTGCGAACCGCTGATGCTCACCGGTGAAGACCCGTTCCTGCTGATGTTTACCTCCGGCACCACGGGCCCTGCCAAGGCGCTGTCGGTGCCGCTCAAGGCCATCGTGGCGTTCCAGAGTTACACCCGTGACGCGGTGGACCTGCGTCCTGAAGACGCTTTCTGGAACGTCGCCGACCCGGGGTGGGCCTACGGCATCTATTTTGGCGTGACCGGACCGCTGGCCATGGGGCATCCGATCACCTTCTACGATGGCCCGTTCACCCTCGAAAGCACCTGCCGGATCATCAACAAATACGGCATCACCAACCTGACCGGCTCGCCCACGGCCTATCGCTTGTTGATCGCCGGCGGTGAGCAGTTCGCCCGCTCGATCAAGGGCAAGCTGCGCATCGTCAGCAGCGCCGGCGAGCCGTTGAACCCCGAGGTGATCCGGTGGTTTGCCGACAACCTTAACGTGGTGATCCATGACCATTACGGCCAGACCGAACTGGGCATGGTGCTGTGCAATCACCATGGGCTGGAACATCCCGTTCACCTGGGCGCGGCCGGTTTCGCCTCGCCGGGCCATCGCATCGTCGTGCTGGATGAAAACCAGCGCGAACTGGGCGTGGGCCAGCCGGGCATTCTCGCGGTGGACCGCAGCCAGTCGCCCATGTGCTGGTTCGCCGGTTACGAAGGCGGACCGACCAAGGCCTTCGTCGGCGATTACTACCTCAGTGGCGACACCGTGGAGCTGAACCCGGACGGCAGCATCAGCTTTGTCGGCCGCAGCGACGACGTGATCACTACCTCCGGTTACCGGGTCGGTCCGTTCGATGTGGAAAGCGCGCTGATCGAACACCCAGCCGTCGTGGAAGCGGCGGTAATCGGCAAGCCGGACCCGGAGCGTACCGAGTTGGTGAAGGCCTTCGTGGTGCTCAGCACCCAATACCGCGCCTCACCGGAGCTGGCCGAGGAGCTGCGCCTGCACGTGCGCCAGCGCCTGGCGGCCCATGCCTATCCCCGTGAAATCGAATTTGTCAGCGACTTGCCGAAAACCCCAAGCGGCAAGTTGCAGCGCTTTATCTTGCGCAACCAGGAAATCGCCAAGGTTCAAGAGACTTTGGCGCAGAACGTTTCAGCTTGAATCCAAGGAAACCATGATGCAGATCGACAACAAGATTTTCCTCGTCAGCGGCGGTGCTTCCGGCCTCGGCGCGGCCACCGGTGAAATGCTGGTCAAGGCCGGCGCCCAGGTGATGCTGGTGGACCTCAACGCCGACGCCGTAGCCGCCCAGGCGCAAAAACTGGGTTGCCAGAGCGTGGTGGCCGATATCAGCAACGAGGCGGCGGCTGAAGCGGCGGTCAAGGCCACGGTCGATGCGTTCGGTGGTCTGAATGGCTTGGTGAATTGCGCCGGTATCGTGCGCGGCGAAAAGATCCTCGGCAAGAACGGCCCCCACGCACTGGCCAGCTTCAGCCAAGTGATCAATGTCAACCTGATCGGTAGCTTCAACCTGCTGCGCCTGGCCGCCGCGGCCATTGCCGAAACCGAAGCCAACGCGGACGGCGAGCGCGGGGTGATCATCAATACGGCCTCGGTGGCGGCCTTCGACGGGCAGATCGGTCAGGCGGCTTATGCGGCCTCCAAAGGCGCCATCGCCAGCCTGACGTTGCCGGCCGCTCGTGAGTTGGCGCGCTTCGGTATTCGGGTAATGACCATCGCGCCGGGGATCTTCGAAACCCCGATGATGGCCGGCATGACCCCGGAAGTGCGCGATTCCCTGGCCGCCGGCGTGCCGTTCCCACCGCGCCTGGGCAAACCTTCCGAGTACGCGGCGCTGGTCAGGCATATCATTGAAAACAGCATGCTCAACGGCGAGGTGATCCGTCTCGACGGCGCCTTGCGTATGGCAGCCAAATAAGTCAGGAGGATTCATGATGTCCAGCGATCCTATTGTTATTGTCAGTGCCGTCCGCACCCCCATGGGCGGTTTCCAGGGCGAGCTGAAAAGCCTCACCGCGCCACAACTGGGTGCCGCCGCCATCAAGGCCGCCGTGGAGCGTGCCGGCGTCGCGCCGGGCGCGGTTGAAGAGGTGCTGTTCGGTTGTGTGCTCGCCGCCGGCCAAGGCCAAGCCCCGGCGCGTCAGGCCGCGCTGGGCGCCGGGCTCGACAAGTCGACCCGCTGCACCACGCTCAACAAGATGTGCGGTTCGGGCATGGAAGCGGCGATCCTGGCCCATGACATGCTCATCGCCGGCAGTGCCGAGGTGGTGGTGGCCGGTGGCATGGAGAGCATGTCCAACGCGCCGTACCTGCTGGACCGTGCCCGCGGTGGCTACCGCATGGGCCATGGCCGGGTGCTTGACCACATGTTCCTCGACGGCCTGGAAGACGCCTACGACAAAGGTCGGTTGATGGGGACCTTCGCCGAAGATTGCGCCGAGGCCAACGGTTTGAGTCGCGAGGCCCAGGACGCCTTCGCCATTGCTTCCACGACCCGCGCCCAGCAGGCGATCAAGGACGGCAGTTTCGACGCCGAGATCGTGCCGTTGCAAGTCATGGTCGGTAAGGAACAAGTGACCATTCGCCACGACGAACAACCGCCGAAAGCGCGGATCGATAAGATCGCCTCGCTCAAGCCGGCGTTCCGCGAGGGCGGCACGGTGACGGCAGCCAACGCCAGTTCCATTTCCGATGGCGCCGCCGCCCTGGTGCTGATGCGCCAAAGCCAGGCAGCCGAGCGTGGTCTCAAGCCGTTGGCGGTGATCCACGGTCACGCGGCGTTCGCCGATACCCCGAGCCTGTTTCCCACTGCGCCGATTGGTGCCGTGAAGAAATTGATGCAAAAGACCGGATGGTCGCTGGATCAAGTCGATCTGTTTGAAGTCAACGAAGCCTTCGCCGTGGTGGGGCTGGTGACCATGGCCAAGCTGGAAATCGCCCATGACAAGGTCAACGTCCACGGCGGTGCCTGTGCGTTGGGCCACCCGATTGGCGCGTCTGGTGCACGGATCCTGGTGACGCTGCTGTCGGCCCTGCGCCAGAAAGGCTTGAAGCGCGGCGTCGCGGCGATCTGCATCGGCGGCGGCGAAGCCACGGCCATGGCCGTCGAATGCCTGTATTAAGGAATCATCATGCTCCCGACTGAAGAACAGACCCAAATCCGTGACATGGCCCGGCAGTTCGCCGAGGAGCGGCTGAAACCGTTCGCCGCCGAATGGGACCGTGAGCACCGTTTCCCCCGGGAAGCCATCGGTGAAATGGCCGAACTGGGCTTTTTCGGCATGCTGGTGCCGGAGCAGTGGGGCGGTTGTGACACTGGTTACCTGGCCTATGCCATGACCCTGGAGGAAATCGCCGCCGGCGATGGCGCATGCTCGACCATCATGAGCGTGCACAATTCGGTGGGCTGCGTGCCGATCCTCAAGTTCGGCACCGATGAGCAGAAGGCGAAATTCCTCACGCCCCTGGCCAGCGGCGCGATGCTGGGCGCGTTCGCTCTGACCGAGCCCCAGGCCGGGTCGGACGCCAGCAGCCTCAAGACTCGGGCGCGGCTGGAGGGTGATCATTACGTGCTCAACGGTTGCAAGCAGTTCATCACCTCCGGGCAGAACGCTGGGGTGGTGATCGTGTTCGCGGTGACCGATCCGAGCGCCGGCAAGCGGGGCATCAGTGCCTTCATCGTGCCGACCGATTCGCCGGGCTACAGCGTGGCGCGGGTGGAAGATAAACTCGGCCAGCACGCGTCCGACACCTGCCAGATCCTGTTCGAGGATGTGAAGGTGCCGGTGGGCAATCGCCTGGGTGAGGAGGGCGAGGGCTACAAGATTGCCCTGGCCAACCTGGAAGGCGGCCGGGTGGGCATCGCGGCGCAAGCGGTGGGCATGGCCCGCGCCGCGTTCGAAGCGGCCCGGGACTATGCGCGGGAACGCTCCAGTTTCGGCAAGCCGATCATCGAGCATCAGGCCGTGGCGTTCCGCTTGGCGGACATGGCGACCCAGATCGCGGTGGCCCGGCAAATGGTGCATTACGCCGCCGCCCTGCGGGACAACGGCCAGCCAGCGTTGGTGGAAGCGTCCATGGCCAAGCTGTTCGCCTCGGAAATGGCCGAGAAGGTCTGCTCCATGGCGTTGCAGACGCTGGGCGGTTACGGTTACCTCAATGATTTCCCGCTGGAGCGTATCTACCGCGACGTGCGGGTCTGCCAGATCTATGAAGGCACCAGCGACATTCAGCGCATGGTCATTTCGCGCAATCTGTAGGAGCTGCCGCAGGCTGCGATCTTTTGATCTTGGTCTTTTCGTTCAGGAACCAATTGGCAGGAAAAGATCGCAGCCTTCGGCAGCTCCTACAGGGCATCGAGCCAAATACAACGCTTAACAGGAGTCCCGCATGAGCTACGAAACGATTTTATTGGAGATCAAGGACCGCGTCGGCCTGATCACCCTCAACCGTCCCCAGGCCTTGAACGCCTTGAATGCGCAGATCGTCAGCGAGCTGAACCAGGCCCTGGACAGCCTGGAGTCGGATCCGAAGATTGGCTGCATCGTGCTGACCGGCTCGAAAAAGGCCTTCGCCGCCGGGGCCGACATCAAGGAAATGGCTGAGCTGACGTACCCGCAAATCTACCTGGACGACCTGTTCAGCGACAGCGACCGTGTGGCCAACCGCCGCAAGCCGATCATCGCCGCGGTGAACGGTTTTGCCTTGGGCGGGGGCTGCGAGCTGGCGTTGATGTGTGATTTCATTCTGGCCGGGGACAACGCCAAGTTCGGCCAGCCGGAAATTAACCTCGGCGTACTGCCGGGCATGGGCGGCACCCAGCGCCTGACCCGTGCGGTGGGCAAGGCCAAGGCCATGGAAATGTGCCTGACCGGGCGTTTCATCGACGCGGTGGAAGCAGAGCGTTGCGGCATTGTCGCGCGGATCGTACCGGCCGATGAACTGCTGGACGATGCGCTGAAAACTGCAGCGTTGATCGCCTCCAAGTCGGTGCCCATTAGCATGATGGTCAAGGAAAGCGTCAACCGCGCCTTTGAAGTCAGCCTGTCCGAAGGCGTGCGTTTCGAGCGCCGGGTATTCCATGCGGCGTTTGCGACGCAGGACCAGAAGGAAGGCATGGCGGCCTTCGTGGCCAAGCGTGCGGCGGAGTTTCAGGGCAAGTAATGCGGCGTTGCTGTTGACGCTATCGCGAGCAGGCTCGCTCCCACAGTGGAACGGGGTGTACGCAGTATTTGCGTACGCCGCTGAACCTGTGGGAGCTGGGCTTGCCCGCGATAGCGGCGGAACATTCGGTATTGTTGTGACAGATGCATCGCTTTCGCGAGCAGGCTCGCTCCCACAGTGGATCGGGGGTGTGCGCAGCCTTTGTGTACGCCGCTGAACCTTGTGGGAGCGAGCTTGCTCGCGATGCTTTTCCTGCCGCTACACCAGGTAGTGTTTCAGTTCCCGGGCGATGACCATCCGCTGTATCTCGCTCGACCCTTCGTAGATCTGGGTAATCCGCGCATCGCGGTAGTAGCGTTCTACTGGGTAATCCTCGAGATACCCGTACCCGCCATGAATCTGTATGGCCGAGGAGCAGACCTTTTCGGCCATTTCCGAGGCGAACAGCTTGGCCTGGGAGGCTTCCGACAGGCACGGCTTGCCGGCGCTGCGCAGCCGGGCGGCGTGGAGGATGAGCAGGCGGGTGGCGTTGATGCGGGTGTGCATGTCGGCCAGCAGGTTGGCGATGCTCTGGTGCTCGATGATCGGCTTGTCGAACTGGACACGATCGCGGGCGTAGGCCAGCGCCGCTTCAAACGCTGCGCGGGCGATGCCCAGGGCTTGCGCCGCGATGCCGATGCGGCCGCCTTCCAGGTTGGACAGGGCAATGGCCAAGCCCTTGCCACGCGCGCCCAGCAGGTTGGCCTCGGGGATGGTGCAGTTGTTCAAGGTAACCGCACAGGTGTCTGAGGCGCGGATGCCCATTTTGTGTTCGGTGCGATCAACGATGAACCCCGGCGTATCGGTGGGCACCAGGAACGCCGAAATACCTTTTTTGCCCAGCTCCGGATCGGTCACGGCAAACACAATCGCCAGTTTCGCCCGCTTGCCGTTGCTGACGAACTGCTTGGCGCCATTGATCACCCACTGGCCATCGCGCAGTTCGGCCCGGGTGCGCAGGTTATGGGCTTCGGAACCGGCCTGGGGCTCGGTCAGGCAGAAGCAGCCAATGGCCTGGCCACTGGCGAGCTCCGCCAGCCACGTCTGCTTCTGTTCATCGGTGCCGAAATTCAGCACCGGCCCGCAACCCACCGAGTTGTGGATGCTCATCAGCGCCCCGGTGGCACCGTCGCCCGCGGAGATTTCCTCCACCGCCAGGGCATAGGCCACGTAGTCGACATAAGTGCCGCCCCATTCTTCCGGCACCACCATCCCCAACAGGCCCAGTTCGCCCATCTTCGCCACCAGGCCGTCGTCGATCCAGCCGGCTTTTTCCCAGGCCTGGGCATGGGGGGCGATTTCACCACGGGCGAAGTCCCGGGCCATGTCGCGGATCATCACTTGTTCTTCGGTCAGTTCGAGGTCGTGCATGGCTCAGTTCCCGTGGTCGTCGAAGCCGTCGAAGAAACTCGCCACATGGTCGGCGTCCAGCGCCTCCAGGGTCGGCGGGTTCCAGCGCGGGTGCTTGTCTTTGTCGATCAGCAAGGCGCGCACGCCTTCGATCAGGTCTCCGCGTTCGAACCATTGCCGGTCCAGGTGCAGCTCCAGGGCAAAACAGTCTTCCAGGCTCAAATGCCGGCCGCGCCGCAGCATTTGCAAGGTCACGGCCATGGCCAGGGGCGAGCGGCTGTCCAGCAGGTCGGCGGTCTTCACCGCCCATTCATGGCTGTTGGCGACGGTGACCTGGCGCAACTGCTCGACCATGCTCGGTACGTCGGGCAGGGCAAAGAAATGGTCGATGGCTGGGCGCAAGTCGGCCAGGGGCGGGGCAGGGAGCTGTTGCTGGCCGAGTTTGGCCAGTAGGCTTTGCAGATCCTTGAGCGGCGTGTCGTGCCATTCCAACCGATCGAGACGCTCGTCCAGTTGCTTGAGCTTGCGGCTGTCGAGGTACCAGTCGGCGAGCCCGCAGTACAACGCGTCGGCGGCGCGGATCTGTACGCCGCTGACCCCCAGGTAGATCCCCAGCTCACCGGGAATGCGCGGCAGGAAATAACTGCCGCCGACGTCGGGGAAATAACCGATGGCGACTTCTGGCATGCCCAGGCGACTGCGTTCGGTCACGACCCGCAGGTCGGCGCCTTGCACCAGGCCCATGCCGCCGCCCAGCACGAAGCCGTCCATCAAGGCGAGGATTGGTTTGCGGTAGTGGTGGATCGTCAGGTCGAGGGCGTATTCCTCGACGAAGAAATCTTCATGCAAGGTATCGCCTTGTTTGTGACTGTCGTAGAGCGAGCGGATATCACCGCCGGCGCAGAACGCTTTGTCACCGGCGCCACGCATTACCACGGCACGGATCTGTGGGTCGAGTGCCCACGTGTCGAGTTGTTGCTGCAAGCTGCGCACCATGCCCAGGGTCAGGGCATTGAGGCCGGCGGGGCGGTTCAGGGTCAAGTGGCCAACGTGATTGCGAACGTCGACCAGCACCTCATGGGCCACGGCTTCGATGGTTTCCGCAGCTTGGGATGAAACCTGAGCTGTCATCGCTAACTCCCTGCTTTTATTGTTTTTTATGAATTGTGTCGCGCGTACCCGATCAGGATCGTACCAGTGCAAATTTGCCTTGCACAACCGGGATACGTGCAGGTCCTGTCTGCATATTTATAGCAGCCACAGGCTCAACCGCGACTTGAAAGGACCTCCGTGATGCTGCGGCGCTTGGCATTTCGCTCGCTGACGTGGATGAGTTGTTCCAGATCTTCCGGGGTGACGTCGAAGAATGCCTCCATTTCCGCCAAGGCCAATTTCAGGTCTTCGGCGGTGATGGCCTGGCGGTCGACGGGAGGGTGGTCAGCCGGTATGACGGCCACCGGTTCGCTGGCGCGCTTGGGATAGCGCACCCGCGTCAGGTTGTTGTAGGCCAGGGCAAAGGTGAGCAACCCGGAACCGGCCAGCATGGCCGCGCCAACCGCCTGCCAGTCCAGGGCAACGATAGACGGATCCGCCAGCACTAAGGTCGCCGCCAAGGCACCGGCCGGCGGATGCAGGCAACGCAGCCAGCACATCAGCACCAGCGCCATGCCGGCCGCCAGGCAGGCGCTGCCCAGCGTACGCCCCAATACATGGGCCACCAGCAGCGCCACGACCGACGCACACAGGTAACCGCCGACAATCGACCACGGCTGGGCGAGGGCACCCGATGACACGGCAAACAACAGCACGGCCGAAGCACCGAGGGGGCCGATCAGGTGTTGTGCCACCTCCAGGCCAAAGACCTGGCCACATAGCCAGACACTGAACAGGGTCCCCAATGCCATGCCGATGGCGGCGCGGCTCCATTCGGTGGGACGGGTATTGATAGCGGCGGGGATCCAGCGAGAAAGCATTAAGCGAAAATCCAAAAAACGAACAAAAAAAAGGGGCTTACGGGGAGATCCCAGAAAGCCCTTTAAGTGTTCCAACAGTTGGGGGAGGAACGGTGCACAGTGTGCCGGTCACAACCCTCGCTTACAAATTCATATTAATGCTGCTTGAGTGCATTAATTTTGAGGTAACGATCGCGCTCAAGCACTTCTGGAGGCTGGGAACCAGGTCTGCTGGGCAATGGGCAGGCCGCGGGATTGCCCGCGGCCCATCGGGAAATAGGTGAAGCCCTTGTCGGCCATGCGGTCCGGGTCAAACAGGTTGCGACCGTCGAAAATCACCGGGGCCTTGAGCCGCTGCCGGAGCAGGTCGAAGTCCGGCGCCTTGAAGGGCTGCCATTCGGTGCAGATGACCAGCGCGTCGGCGCCCGGCAACACCGATTCCGGCGTGCCCATCAACATGAGTCGGGTCTCGTCGGGGTAGAGCAGTTGCGTCTGCTGCATCGCCTCCGGGTCATATGCACGGACGCTGGCCCCCGCGGCCCAGAGCGACTCCAGCAGGGTGCGGCTCGGAGCATCGCGCATGTCGTCGGTGTTGGGCTTGAAGGCCAGGCCCCACAGCGCGAACGTCTTGCCGCGCAGGTCGCCCTGGTAGAACGCGTTGATCCGTTCGAACAGTTTGTGCTTCTGCCGCCCGTTGATGGCTTCCACCGCTTGCAGCAAGTCGCTGGAACAATGGGCCTGCTCGGCGGTGTGGATCAAGGCGCGCATGTCCTTGGGAAAGCACGAGCCGCCGTAGCCGCATCCCGGGTAGATGAAGTGGTAGCCGATGCGCGAGTCGGCGCCGATGCCCAGGCGTACGGACTCGATGTCGGCCCCCAGGTGTTCGGCCAGTTCGGCGATCTGGTTGATGAAGCTGATCTTGGTCGCCAGCATGCCGTTGGCGGCGTATTTGGTCAGTTCGGCGCTGCGCAGGTCCATGAACAGGATCCGGTCGTGGTTGCGGTTGAACGGCGCGTACAGGTCACGCATGGTTTCGCGCACTTCATCGCGCTCGCAGCCGATCACGATGCGGTCCGGACGACGGCAATCGGCGACCGCCGAGCCTTCCTTGAGAAATTCCGGGTTGGAGACGATATCGAACTGCAGCAAGCGACTGGCCTTGAGCAGGCATTTGTCGATGTGCGCTCGCAGAACGTCGCCAGTGCCCACCGGCACGGTGGATTTCTCCACCACAATGAGCGGTTGCTCGCGGTAGCGGGCGACGGCCTCGCCAACGGCCAGGACCTGGCTCAGATCTGCGCTGCCATCGTCCCGGGAGGGTGTGCCCACCGCGATAAACAACACCTGGCCGTGTTGCACGGCAAGTTGTTCGTCACAGGTGAAGTGCAAGCGCCCGGCCTCCAGCCCTTCACGCACCAGCGCGGCCAGGCCGGGCTCGAAAATGCTCACCTGGCCTTGCCGCAGGCTGTCGACCTTGCGCTCGTCGATGTCCATGCACACCACGTCATGGCCCACTTCGGCCAACACGGCGGCTTGTACCAACCCTACGTAACCACTTCCGAATACACTGATCTTCATGGCGGATTCCCTGGATCATTCCGAGTGGGCGACCTGCACAACCTGCGTTCGCCGCAGTGCGCTGGGCTCAGAATAAGTCGGGGATATTGCAGTTCACTTACAGCCCGCTGAAGTCTTGCACCGCCAAGCGGTACGCTGCGGGCAGTTGCGCAACGAACTCGCCAACCACTTCCCGGGTCAGGCTGACGATGTCTTCCACTCGCTCCATGCCGGCACCGGTTCGCCAACTGGCGACGATGTCCATGACCGAGGGCAGTGGCACACCATCCACCAACGTCAAGGTGCCTTGGGCCAGTTCACCGACCACCAGCGCCGCGGGCATGGCGCCAATGCCGAAGCCGTCGCGAACCAGGCGGGTGATGGCCGATGCCGAGTTCACGCAGTTGATGCGTGGCGAGACGATGTTGGCCGAGTGCAGCAGATTGAGGATGTCCTGGTGGGGCCTTGAGTTGCGCGAGAAGGTCACGATGCGTTCCTGGGACAAATCTTCCAGCGACCCATAGGCGCGTTCGTAGGCGGAGCCGGTGCGTACCACCCAGTGCATCGGATAACGGGTCAGCACTGCGTTGCGCACGCTGTCCAGGCGCAGGATGTCGGTCTGGAAAATGATGTCCTGGTAGCCTTTTTCCAGTTGTGAGCAGAGGTTGCTCGCGGTGTCGGCCGACAGTTCGATTTCCAGGGCCGGGTAGCATTCCATCAGGCGTGTGACCAAGGGGCTGAGCCAGGTGTGGATCACCGTATCCATCGCACCGATGCGGATCCGGCCGCGCACCTGGCGCGGATCCTTGATCGCGGCTCTCATGCTTTGCATGGTATCCATGATGCGCTCGGCGTATTCCAGCACGCGCTGGCCTTCGGAGGTCAGCGACACCCCTTTGGAATCGCGCACGAACAGCCGCACACCCATTTCGTCCTCCAGGGCGGCGATCCGGCTGGAAATGGACGCCTGGGTGGTGAACAGCTTCTCCGCGGTGAGGCGAAAGCTCTTCAGGCGGGCCACCCAGACGAAGGTTTCGAGAAACTTGATGTTCACTTGGGGCGGTTCCTTGGCGCAGTCATGGAAAGCATGGAAACTGTGGCGAGAGGAGTCACCCCCCACAGGGAAGTCTCCTCCCGCAGTCGCTAGGCAGGTTTCATATTCTTCACTGCCCGGCATTAGTCATATACAAGACCACTTCTTGCAACTCATGCAGATCCGGCACGTTATCGACAGCCGCTTCCGGCCGGCACCACGGATAGTCCAGCCTCGATGCCCAGGCCATGATCATCGGCAGATCGGTCGCCGGCAGGGTCTTCATGTGTTCAATGGTGATGGTCAATCCCTCGGCCAGTCGCGACTGCGAATCGAAGTGCCAGTCATACAGGCCACAACCGACCCGCGCCTCGCCACTGCTCTTGTCCGACATCGCCACCAGCCATTTGCACTGGAACGCTTCGGCGTCTACTGGCGGTGGCGCGGCCAGGCAGAACGTGTAGACGTTTTCGAAGGCCTGGCCGAAGCGACTGACCAGCACATCGCCAATGGCGGTACGGCCTTCAACGTGACCAGGAAACGTGATGGAGCCGGTGCGCACGACCATGTCCAGAATAGCAGTCGGCGTAAAGGCCTGGTCCAGCAGGTGCGGGCGGTTGCCGTCCTTGGCATTGATGTACTGTTGAATCGATTGCTGAGCCGTGTTCATCGTGTATCCCTTCAGATTGTCATTCGTGGCTTACAAATCACTGTTCCACAAGTCCGTCACCAGCATGCAGCCCGGGGCGTGGGTGATGCACAACGGTGGGCGCGAGGCCTGGATCACCGATTGAGGCGTCACGCCGCAGGCCCAGAAGACCGGGATTTCGTCGGCTTCCACTGGCACGGCGTCGCCGTAATCCGGCGTGTCCAGGGATTGAATGCCGATCAGTGACGGATCGCCGATATGCACTGGAGCACCGTGGACGTTGGGCATGCGTCCGGTGATCTGGATCGCCTGGATGGCCGCGGCGGCCTTCATCGGCCGCATGGTCACCACCATCTTGCCAGACAGTCGGGCGGTGGGGCGCGTGTCGATGTTGGTCTGGAACATCGCCACATTGCGCCCCAGTTCAATGTGCCGCAAACGGATGCCGGCCTCCAGCAACGGTTGCTCGAAGGAGAATGAGCAACCGAGGGCGAAGGCCACCAGGTCGTCCTGCCACAAGTGTTCGATGTCCAGGGGCGATTCGTTCAACTCGCCGTTGCGGTAGACCCGGTATTGAGGCACTTCATGACGGATATCGATGGCGGCACCCAGGTTGCGAAAGAACGGGTCCCCTGGCTCGGTCACGTCCAGCACCGGGCAGGCCTGGCGGTTGAGGGTGCAGTAGCGCAGGAATTCATTGGCCCAGTCGCCGGGCAGAATCACGATATTGGCTTGCACGCGACCTTGGCCCAGGCCGCTGGTATGGCCTTGGTATTGGCCGGCGGCGATGCTTTGGCGCAGGGCAACGGGTGAGCATTGTTGTAATTGTTCGAAGGACGTCATCACGGGTTCTCCAAGTGGTCGTTCGCTACTTTGGGAACAGCGTGGCGATGACGTCCAACAAGGAATATTGGTACCCCGCGACAACTAAAAGTTATTCGAGAGGCGCTTGGCTGTTCAGTCCGGGGGCCGCCACCATGCGCAATGGCCCGACATCGACGGCGTACTGGCTGACCACCTGACGGCTCATCTGGACGATGTTTTCGATCAACTCCAGGCCGACGCCAGCGCGCCAGGACGCCACGACGTCCAGTTGGGGCAGGGCGGTGCCGGGGTCGAGTTGGATCAATTCGCCACTGGCCAGGGGCTTGGCCACCAGCGCGGCCGGCAAGGCGCCGATGCCGAAGCCGTCGCGAATCAGCCGGGTCATGGCCGAGACCGAATTGACGCAACTGACCCGCGGCGCACTCACGCCGTGGGCGTACAGCAGGTTGAGCACGTCCTGGTGCGGACGCGAATGCTTGACGAAGGTGATGATGCGCTCGCCGGCCATCTCCACCAGCGACGCATAGGGCCGGGCATAGATCGATTGGCTCGCGGCGATCCAGTGCATGGGGTAGTGGCCCAGTTCCAGGTTGCGCACGCTTTCGTGGCGGACCAGATCGGTCTGGAACACGATGTCCAGGTAGCCTTTCTGCAATTGCTCACAGAGGTTGCGCGCGGCATCGGCGGTGATTTCGATTTCCACGGCGGGGAAGGCTTGCATCAGCATCGACATCAGCGGGCTGAGCCAAGTGTGTATAACCGTATCCATCACGCCGATGCGCACCAGGCCTTGCTGCGGACTGCTAGTGTCCAGGGACTGTTTCAATGCGCGCTGGACGTCGAGCATTTGTTCGGCGTAGTCGAGCACCTTGAGGCCTTCGGGTGTCAATGAGACCCCGCGCGAATCCCGCACGAACAGGCGCAGGCCCAACTCTTCTTCCAGCGAGGCGATCCGGCTCGAGATCGCCGCCTGGGTGCTGAACATCTTCTCGGCGGTGAGGCTGAAGCTTTGCAGCCGGGCAACCCAGACGAAGGTTTCGAGGAATTTGAGGTTCATGGAGGCTCTCTGGGTGCGTGTGGTTCTTATGGTTGCAATTGTTACTCCAGATCGAGCCATCGGGCGCATCAAATTTTCTTATGACCGATCCGGCTTTTTTCCCGTTTGACGCTGCGCCGATTCGACACAAAGAATCCGCTCCACGACGCAAGCCCACTGCGCCGGCATCCCCATGACAACAATAACGAGGCGTGCGCAGAGCCCCTGGAGGGGTCGCTCGCGCCCATAAAAGGAGCGCGCCATGCAACACGCCACATTCCCTCGACGGACCTGGACCTCAGCGGGCACCTTGCTCGGCCTGAGCCTGATCGGCGTGCCGAACGCCCAGGCCGATTTCATCGCCGACAGCAAAGGCAACCTGGAGGCTCGCAACTTCTACTTCAACCGCGACTTCCGCCAGGACGGCGCACGGGACAAGGCCGAGGAATGGGCCCAGGGTTTCCTGCTGCGAATGGAATCGGGATACACCGCCGGAACCGTGGGTTTCGGCCTCGATGCCTTGGGCATGGCCGGTTTCAAACTGGATTCCGGCGGCGGCACGGCGGGCACCAATCTGTTGCCGGCGGATCTGTCGGGCGGTTCCCAGGACCGTTATGGCGAACTGGGCCTGACCGCCAAGATGCGCCTGTCCAAGAGCACCTTGAAGCTGGGCACGTTGCAGATCAAGGACCCGGCGGTGAGTTCCAACGACACGCGCCTGTTGCCGGGCACGTTCAAGGGCGGCTTGCTGAGCGTGCAGGAAATCGATCGCTTGAAGCTGACCGCCGGGCAACTCACCCAGATCAACTTTGTCGACTCCACCGACTACCAGGACATGACCGCCAACCGCATGGGCGGCAGCAGCGACAGGTTTCAGTTCGCCGGGGCGGACTATCAGTTCCTGCCGAACCTCGCGGCGCAATACCGCTATAGCCAGTTGGAAGACATCTACCAGCAAAACTACCTCGGGTTCGTCCACACCCTGGACCTGGGCGCAGGGCAGTCATTCAAGAGTGACGTGCGTTATTCGCGCAGTACCGAAGACGGCAGTTTCCGCGAACTCGACAACCAGGCTTTCGGCGCCTTGTTCACCTACAGCCTGGCGGGTCATGCGTTGGGCCTGGGCTACCAGCGCATGAGCGGTGACGATCCGTTCCCCTACATCGGCCGCAGCGATCCGTACCTGGTCAACTTCGTGCAGATCGGCGATTTCGCCAACATCGACGAGCGTTCCTGGCAAGCGCGTTATGACTACAACTTTGCCGCCATTGGCGTACCCGGGTTGACCTTCATGACCCGCTACATCACTGGCGACAACGTCCAGCGCAGCACCCCGGGCGAAGGCAAGGAGTGGGAGCGCAACACCGATATTGCCTATGTGGTGCAAGACGGCAGGTTGAAAGGGCTGGGCTTGAAATGGCGCAACGCGACGGTGCGCTCGAATTTTGGCAATGACCTGGATGAGAATCGGTTGATCGTTAGCTACACCGTGGCGCTTTGGTAAGACCTCCCAACCTGTGGCGAGGGAGCTTGCTCCCGCTCGGCGGCGCAGCCGTCGTAAAAAACTGCCAACCGTATTTTCCTGATGCATTGGTTTGGGTTTGGGGCTGCTGCGCAGCCCAGCGGGAGCAAGCTCCCTCGCCACAGATGTATCACCTGGATAAGCGGCATGGCACTCGCTGAATGGCGTCGTTGCCTGTATACAGGTGCGCTTCGAAAGGGATTCGCCGGGAAACAAGGAGCTGTTGCCGTGATTTACCTGATACGCCATGCCACGCCGTTGGTCGATTACAAACCCTGCAATGCCCGTTCGGCCAAGCTTCGGCTGGATGAATACAACCAGACCTCGTCCATCGATGAGGCTGAAATTGCAGCCTTCCTGAGCCAGCCAAACGTATCTCAAATGCTCCTGGCGAGCGAAGCCAACATCATGTCCTCGCCCGTCAACAGAGCCTATGCGACGGCCTGCCGGTTGTTCGACGTGGCGCGTATCCAACAGGATGCTCGATTACGTGAGTTTGACCTGCGGTTGAGCAACATTCCCGTCGTGAAGATGGGCTTGAGGCATTGGTTCGCGTTGCACAGGATCCTTTGGTTGTTGGGGATTTCACTGGGGGCCGCCAGCCGAAAAGCCGAACACCAGCGGGCCCTCGGTGTGGCCGATGAGCTTTACAAAATCGGCGGCGAGGCTGGGAAGGCCACAATCATCGTGTCTCACGGCATGTTCCTCAGAACCGTCAGCAAAGCCCTGCAAAAGCGCGGCATGCAGGCGCACAGGGTTTATCGCTCGGGCTGTTTTACCGTCGAGTCGCTAACGCCATGAGGGGGATTGCTCGGCCACCAGCAATAACGACTGCGGCACCGGGCTTTGCGGGTGCTGCGGCTCCTGCAGGCTTGCCAGTCGGAAACCCGCCATCTCCAAGGCGTTGAGCCAACTGGACAAGGTGCGCAAGTACCACGGCATGGGCTGCCATTGGCCTTTGAACCCATCGAAGGTTTCTTCTCGCCAACCGTCCTGATAATTGCCCTCCGCCACGGTCCAGGGATGCAGCGTCTGGAGCACCAGCGCGCCGCCTGGGCTGAGCAGGGCGTTCATCGCGGCGAGCAACGGGATGATGTCCTGGTGCAACAGGGCGAAGTTGGCGCAGATCAGGTCGTAGCCGCTGCCGACGTCCACCGTCGCCTCCACCAGTGCTTCATAACTTGCCAGATGCACCGGCGAGGAACCTGACGCCCGGGCCGCTTCGACCAGCGTCGCGTCGCCATCCACACCCACCGCTTCGATGCCCCGTTCCGCCAGCGCCCGCAACAACCAACCTTCGCCGCAGCCCAGATCCAGCACGCGCTCGGGCCGGCGGCTCTGCACTGCCAGCAGCATGGCCTGGTCGGTGACGGTCCGGCGGCTTTCGATGGCACCGCTGCGGATGGCTTCGATCCAGGCCTGGGCATTGTGGTGCCAACTTTGGAGGAGTTTGGTTTCGGGTGACGACATTGATCCAGCTCCGCAGTGGATGAGGTAAGCATAGGACACCCCCTGAGGCGTCGCGGGTCAAAGCGGTCGATCAAGAAACAACAAGCGTGCCGCGAGCGCTGCCATGACCCCGGCAAAACCATACGTGCCCAGGCGCCTTGAAATCCCACCGTTGCCCAGTTTCGCCTTGAGCTGCGCGGCGCAAACACCCAGCAGCGTATGGAAGACGAGGGCAATCAGTGCCAGCAACGCTCCGAGGAAGATCAATTGCAGGCTCACGCTGCCAGCCTTGACGTCAACGAACTGAGGCAGGAACACCATGAAGAACAGCAGCGCCTTGGGATTCAAAAGGCTGTTGAGGGCGCCTCGGCAGAAGATTTTCCACAGCGAAGCTGCCTGCAGTTGGCTGTCCTGAGTCGCGGCTGGCGTTCTCAGTGCTTGCCAGGCCAGCCACAGCAAATAACCGGCCCCCGCCAGACGTAGCACATCGAACGCCGGCGCCCAGCTCATCACCAGCGCGCCAATGCCAGCGCTGACCATCATCGTCATCAGCAGGTCCGAAAAGGAAATGCCGAGGGCCGCAGCGACGCCGGCACGCCAGCCGTGGGCCAACGCATGGCTGGTGACAAAGGCCATGTTGGGCCCCGGAACGATCAGCAGAAGCACGACAGCAACCACGAACAGGTAGAGATTGGCGGTGTCCGGCATGGGGATCACTCCGAGGGAAGAGCCTCGACAGTAAGCGAACGACGAGGAGGGCGTCAGTTACAGTCCGGGCCTATCTGATAGCAACAGTCGTCCGCACATGTAAGCATCCCGGGGCCGTTACCGCAGCGCCTAAAACTACGCCACCGTCGGCTTTACGACGCTGCGAATCAGGGAAGCGAATGTGCCAATGACCTTGTCCTCGTCGTGCCGCCCCCGCACCAACGCGCCGGACAGGGCTTCTCCCGCGCCGATGAGGCCAATGCAGCATCGCTCAAGTTCGTCAGTCGACCACGTTGTGTGAGGCTCGAGCACGGCCATGAACATCTGCACACAGTTGTCCAGAAGCTCTTGGAACACCGCCGCCTTTTCCTCGCTGCCTGCCAGGGCTGCGCCCACTGCATGGAATTCGTCGGTGTTATCGGCCGCGCAATGAATGTAGGCGCTGGCCAGGACGAGGGCCGTTTCCTCCAGGCTCCGCGCAGTGTTGGACATGGCGTCACGAAAAGCGGTGACCCGCTCGGTATCGATCCACTTATAGAGCTCGATCAACAGACCCGAGCGAGTGCCGAAATGATCGTAGACAACCGGTTTGGACACGCCAGCGCGAGCAGCCAAATGCCCCAAGGTCAACCGATCGGCATCTTCCTCACGCACGATCAATAGCGCGGCATCCAGCAATTGTCGACGCCGTTCGGCTTTCGCAAGCCGGCGGGGAGGGGCGCCGAGAGGGCTATGCTCAGTGTTTTTCTGCACGTTTTCGTTCCTGGCCGATAAAAACCTACCAATGGTAGGTTTAAGTGCGTGATGGTGTGTTAGCTTACCTACTGAAAGTAGGTTTAAACCAGAGACAAGGAGAACACACCATGTCACTTGATCCTATCTTGCTAATGGGCGGTTCCGGCGCTATTGGCCATCACACTGCCCGGGCGCTACGAGCCGCCCATCCCGACGTACCCCTGCTGATTGGTGGCCGCGACCTTGCCAAGGCTCAGCGGGCCGCAGAGCACATTGGCGGGGCACAGGGTGTGGTGATCGACGCCGCCGCAGACGACCTCGGTCTCGGCGATCACCCGGTCAGCGCCGTCGTGGTCTTTTACATGGACCATGCTCTTGCCGGATTACGTTTTGCGCAAAAGCGCGGCGTGCCGCACCTCAGCATCTCCTCCGGCGTTTTCGAGATCGCGCCGGAAATCGCAACGTACGTGCACACGCCTGATGCTTCGCCGATTGTCCTCGGTTACGAATGGATGGTCGGCGCGACGACCGTGTCGACGCTGAGCATTGCCCGCGCCTTCGGCCGAGTCCAGGACATCCGTATCAACGCCCTGGTCGATGAGCAGGATACTGGCGGTCCGACCGTCGCCACCGATTTTGAACATTTGAACAAGATGCTGCCCGCCGCGCTGACACGGCGCGACGGTGTGTTCGTCTGGCGCGAAGGAGAGGATTCCAAGGCAGGATTCCACGCGGTGGATGGTACGAAGATCGAGGCCACCGGCTTCTCGTCCATTGATGTCGTTGGCCTGGCGGCTGCGACGGGCGCGCCGAATGTCCAGTTCAACCTGGCCACCGCAGTAAGCTCAACTCGCCGCCAGGGCAGGCCGATGTCCACCGAGATCATCATCGAACTCGTCGGCGAAGACCGCCAGGGCGAGCCGCTGCAGACACGTCATGCGCTCATCCATCCGGCAGGCGCGGCCCCCTTGACCGGCCTCAGCGTCGCGATGACTCTTGAACGTTTGATCGGGTTGGACGGCCAGCCACCGACTCCGCCAGGGCTGTACTTTCCTTATCAATTGCTGGATGCCACTGCGTATCTGGAGCGTCTGAAGCAGGAGGGTGGCGAGTTGCGCAAGCTATAGGGGCCTCGCTGCAGGCCCTTTCCGGACTGCAGCGATATATCACTCCGTCGGTGGTTTGTAACCCGCAAGCATGTTCAATATCTCATCATGCGAGCCGCTCGCCTCAGCAAACCGCAAGGGTTTTGCGCGCTCGACGACAAGCTCTTGTGGGGTTGGAGAGATCTCGAGCAGCTCGAAGATTTCATTCAAGAACTCATCCAACGGCATGGCGTGTTCGTCATTTTCCTGCCCAAGCAACGTGGTGCGCACACCTGGCGGTGCAAGCTCGATCACCTCGACGGGCGAGGCTTCCAGTTGCACGCGAAGACTTTGAGTGAACGAATGAACGGCCGCTTTGGTTGCGCTGTAAGTCGGTGTCGCAGGTAGCGGGACGAATGCCAAAGCCGAACTGACGTTGATGATTGTCGCACTGGGCTGCTTGATCAGTTGGGGGATGAATGCGTACACCATGCGAATCGTGCCGAGCAGGTTCGTTGTCACGATATTTTCGGCGATGCTCAGGTCTTGCGCAGCGGTCAGATCCTCCCAATGCATGATGCCGGCGTTGTTGATGAGAACGTTCAGTTTCGGGTGACTGATCGCCAGCGCTTCGCAAGTGCGCTGGATGGATTGCGGATCAGAGACGTCCAGTAATACCGATTCAATACCTGGATGTTCTGACACGATCTTGTCGAGCAGAGCCTTGCGCCGCCCCGCGATGATGACGGTGTTACCCGCCTTGTGCAGCCTGAGCGCCAAGCCAAGGCCTATGCCTGAGGTGCTGCCGGTAACCAGGATCGTGTTGCCCGTGCTGTTCATAGTAAACTCCGGTAAGGGTACGCAAGCGGACAGCTGTCCACTTGCAAAAAAACTAACGGACAACTGTCCGCTTTGCAATGCAGCGCAGGAAAAAACTTTGCCCAAGAATGATGAATTGGCGATGCGTTCTGACGCCAAGAAAAATCGAGAACGAATTCTGAAGGTCGCTGTGGCAGAGCTGACACTCGATCCTGCGGTCCCGCTGAGCGCGCTTGCGAAGAAAGCCGGCGTGGGGCAGGGCACGTTCTATCGCCATTTCGCCAATAGGGAGGAGCTGGTATTCGAGGTTTATCAATTCGAAATGCAGCAAGTGGCCTCGTTGGCGCAAGAGCTGCTCGCGACAAAACCCCCAAAGCAAGCCCTCCGGGAATGGATGGACTGCCTCGCAGAATATGCAATGACCAAGGCTGGGCTTGCGACCGCGATACGACAAGCCGCCTCCACTTACGAGTTCCCAGGGAAGTCGGGATACGCCCCCGTCCAGGCCGCTGCCGAGTCGCTTTTGAGGGCTAATGAAAAGGCCGGAACGATTCGTAGCGGGGTTACCCACGATGACTTTTTCCTAGCCACTGCCGGAATTTGGCAAATCGATTCCCAGAGCGATTGGCGCTCGCGTCTCGCCAGATTGATGGACCTGGTCATGGATGGTCTCTGCGCTGGCAGTCCCGAAAGCCGGAAGGATCAACCGTCTGACACCTGACTCAGTGGCTGGCGAACAGCTGGCTATAATGAGCGATGCAAAGGCGCTAGCATGAAGGTTTACTCATAGAAGGGACCTTCATGCGAAACCTCCCGCCCTCTTCGAGCCTGCGAGCCTTTGAAGCCGCCACGCGGCACGCCACGTTCACCGCGGCAGCAGAGGAATTGCATGTCACACAAAGCGCAGTGAGCCACCAACTCAAGCATCTGGAGCAGCTCTGGGGATTGCAGTTGTTTCATCGCGGTAACGCGCTGCACCTGACTTCGGCCGGTGCAGCACTCGCGCCCATCGTGCGCGAGTTCTTCATGAAGCTCGAGGCCACCCTGGCCGATTTGCGCGAGCAAAACGGGCGGCAGCGGTTGAGCGTCAGCACGACCTATTCCTTCGCCTTGAAGTGGTTGCTGCCCCGGCTTGCGGATCTGGCGCAAGCTCATCCGGAAATCCTGCTGACCCTGGACAGTACCGACAACCCCATTAACTTCTCGACGGCAGACCCAGACGTTGCTATCCGCCTGGGCAACGGTCATTTCCCTTCGCTGTTCTCAGAGTTTCTGTTCCGCGAGCAGATTTTTCCTGTCGCCAGCCCAGCGTTGCTCGCACGTTTTGGTACGCCTCAAACGGCAGCCGAATTGCTGCGCTATCCACTGCTGACGCGCGATGGCGCAGCGCTGGTGCCGAAATGGGAGCAGTGGTTTGCCCAGGTGGGTGTCGAGGTCACGACCTTGAAGGAAAGCATCCGCTACGCCGACACCAACATGACCATCGAGGCGGCGCTGTTGGGGCAAGGTATCGCCCTGGCACGCAGCGGGCATGTCGAAGCCGAGCTCAATGACGGCCGCCTTGAAAGGCTTTTCGAACTGCCGGTCGCATCGCCCTTGGCGTATTACTTTGTCTGTCCCAAAGGGATCGAGACTCAACCGCATATTGCCAGCTTTCGTCGTTGGCTGGTGACCCAGGCAGTTGGCGCTCAGCAGGCTTATGCATGAGCTTTTCATCATGCCCGGATGAAGAGACTTTGCTTCTATAGCGCTACTTTAGCGGTCTAGGATGATGCATGCCCTTACACATCATCTGCCTCGTCTTGTTCGCCGCGCTGCTGCACGCCAGTTGGAATGCCATGCTGCGCGGGGGCGCCGACCGTTTGTGGTCCATGACCATCATGTGCATGGCGATCGCCGTGGCGAGCATCATCGTGGCGGCGCTACTGGCGCCGCCCGCCCGGGCAAGCTGGTTTTACGCCGGCCTCTCCGCGGTATTGCACGTGGGCTACAACCTGTTCCTGGTGCGCAGTTACAAGTCCGGGGATCTCGGCCAAACCTATCCCATCGCCCGCGGTGTCTCTCCGATCCTGATTGTCCTGGCCGCTTCGCTGTTCGCCGGTGAGCGGGTAGCGCCGAGTGGACTGCTGGGGATTACGTTGGTGTCGACTGGGATCCTATCGCTGGCCTTTACCAGGCGTCGGCGGACGTTGCCCAACTTGCCCTACGCACTGGGAACCGGTTTTTTCATCGCCGCCTACAGCGTTGTCGATGGCATCGGTGTTCGCCTCTCCGGGGCGCCGATGGCCTATACCGCCTGGATGTGCCTGTTGTGGGGGGTGATGATGCCCATGGTTTACATCGGGCTGCGAGACACTCAAAGCCTCTTTGCCCTGCGACCAGGGTTCGCTGTGGCCGTCGCTGGCGGGCTGGTTTCGTTATTGGCCTACGGGGTCGTGATCTACGCCATGGCTCATGCACCGATGGGCGCGGTGTCTGCGTTGCGAGAAACCAGCGTCATGTTCGCCGCGTTGATCGGGTACGCCTTTCTTGGCGAGGCATTGACCTTGCGCAAGCTGCTGGCCTGTGCCGTCATTGCCCTCGGTACGCTGGTCATCGGCTGACGTTGCTTTTCATCCAGTCGTGAGGATTGACCATGAATGAACGTTCGCAAAAGCCCGTGATCCTGATCACCGGAGGCGGGCGCGGAATAGGTGCGGCGACGGCCATACTGGCTGCTGAGCAAGGTTACGACGTCGTGCTGACCTATATCGCCGATGAAGCGTCGGCGTTGGCGGTGGCTGCGAAGGTCGAGGCCAAGGGCGCTCGTGCCTTGGCAGTACGTGCCGATAACGCCGATCCAGCACAGATCGCCGAACTGTTCGCCACCCTTGACCTGCACTTCGGGCGAATCGATGTGCTGGTCAACAACGCCTCGATACTCGCCCAGCAGTCTCGCTTGGAGGATCTTGGCTTCGAGCGCATGCAGCGAATATTCGCGGTGAACACCTTGGGCCCGATGCTTTGCGCGCAGCAGGCTACCCGGCGCATGGCCTATCGTTATGGCGGGCGTGGCGGTGCCGTCGTCAATGTCTCCTCGGCGTCAGCCCGTCTCGGTAGCCCGAATGAATATGTGGACTACGCAGCGTCCAAGGGCGCGGTCGAAACGTTCACGACCGGTTATGCCAAGGAAGTGGCACGGGAAGGTATTCGGGTCAATTGCGTTCGACCCGGGCATATCTATACCGAGATGCATGCGAGCGGGGGAGAGCCGGGCAGAGTCGATCGGGTGAAGGACACGATTCCCATGGGGCGCGGTGGCCAGCCGGAGGAGGTCGCGCGGGCCATTCTCTGGTTGGCGGGGGAACAGGCTTCGTTTGTGACGGGAACCTTCCTGGATGTGACTGGAGGGAAGTAGGCTGAGGGGATATCGGCTGCCTCATTTCATGTTCGGGTAACTTCAGCCGTTCGTCGACCATAGGTCACGTCATTCTTATTTCTTGATACTGTAGCATTCAAGTATCTAGAAAGTAGAAAGTCATGCAATCAGTCCATATGGTTTTTGGCCCTTTGGGGGCAGGGAAGTCGACGTTCGCCAGGCAACTGAATGCCGAAGTGACCGGCGTACGCTTCTCCATCGATGAGTGGATGAACGAGCTTTATGGCCCGGACCTGCCGAAGCCCATGAACCTGGCGTGGATCATGGCCCGTGTACAACGCTGTGAAGCCCATATATGGAAGACGGCTATACAGGTCCTGGGAGCAGGGCGCGACGTCGTGCTTGATCAAGGCTTCATGAGTGAAGCTGATCGCACACGCATTCGTTTGTTGGCCGGCCAAGCGGGCTATCAGGTGTCCAGCTATTTCATCGATGCTGCCCCCCAACTGCGGCGTGAGCGGGTCATGCAAAGAAATAGTGAAAAAGGCGAGACCTACGCTTTCGAGGTAACGGGGCCAATGTTTGATTTCATGGATTCCCGATTTGAACGTCCTTCCCCACAAGAATTGGAGCAATGCTGCAATGTCTGACAACGCATCTACCGCACCTGCCGCGAATGGCTCGATACTCGACCGCTGTGTTCGTTTCTCACGCGCCTACACCTCAGCCGCACGGCGAGTGGATGCCAAGCTCTCTGCCGTGCACGGCCTGAGCTTCAGCGATTTCATGATCCTGTACCACTTGAAACATGCACACAATGCTCGACTGCGGCGAGCGGACCTGGCTGACAGCATGGGGCTGACGGCATCGGCGGTCACCAAATCCCTGCTGCCGCTTGAAAAAATAGGCTTGGTGTCTCGCCAAAGTGACCCACGGGACGCGCGTGTAGGCTACGCCTGCCTCACGTCAGCAGGCGATCAGGTTTTTGCCGATGCGAAGGTCTCGGCGGAGTTCGCTTGCCAAGAGGTTTATGAGGCGATGGTGGGGGAGTGGAGCAAGCCTGGTTAAGCGTGACGCCGTTCAATCAGCTCACGTACGTGCTTGGCAATGGCCAGGCATGACGTCAGTCCGGGAGACTCTATGCCAAACAAATTGATCAGCCCCGGGACGTCGTGCTCGCGCTGGCTGCTGATCATAAAATCGCGGGCTGGCTCGCCAGGTGCCGAGATCTTCGGGCGAATCCCGCTGTAGCCCGGTTGCAGGCTACCGTCCGGCAAGTCGGGCCAGTAAGTGCGAATGGCCGCATAAAAACTGTCTGCGCGAGCGGGATTGACTTGGTAGTCCTCGGTTTCGACCCATTCGGTATCTGGACCAAAGCGTGCTTGTCCGCCCAGATCGAGGGTCATATGCACCCCGAGACCGTCGGCTTCCGGCGCCGGGTAAATGAGATGGGTGAAGGGCACGCGTCTGGACACGTTGAAGTAACTGCCCTTGCACAAATAGTCACGCGGCACCGCATCAGGCGGCAATCCGTCTATTCGCCGTGCCACTGCCGGCGCATGAAGGCCCGCGGCATTGATTAGCCGGCGGCATGCAAGCTCCATGGGAGCTACCCCACCCACATGAAGGAGAAAACCGTCCGCGGTCACCTTTGCACCGAGGAACGGGGCATGGAACGCGATGCTGGTGCCGGCCGCCTCGGCGTCCCCTTGCAACGCCAACATCAGCGCATGGGAGTCGACGATGCCGGTCGAAGGTGAATACAACGCAGCGATGCATTCAAGCGCAGGCTCCAGCGCCATGGCCTGATTACGATCAAGCAGACATAGATCATCCACACCGTTTTCATGCCGTCGCTTGAGCAAGAATCGAAGCTGATCTACCTGCACGTCAGTGTTGGCGACGATCAGCTTTCCAATTCTGCGCGTACTGACCCCATGGCTATCGCAATACCCGTAAAGTGCCTGTCTGCCCTCGACGCACAGTCGGGCTTTCAAGCTCCCGGGAGGGTAATAAATCCCCGCGTGGATGACCTCCGAATTACGCGAGCTTATGCCAATACCGATTGCCGCCCCAGTTTCAATCACCAGGACTTCGTGACCTGCCAAGGCCATTTCCCGCGCGATGGCAAGCCCGACGACACCCGCACCCACGACTACGCAATCGATATCGACACTCACCGTCACGGCTCCTTTCAAATCGTTAGATGTCATCGAGCAGGTACCCTCAACCGAGTTGTATCTGCTCCAGTATCAGGCTGTCGGTGATGTTCATGTCGTCCAGCAACAGAAACATCTTGCTTAGCACCTCAGCCATTTTCTTGTCGGTATCGGCAAACGGCAGGTAGAACTCGGCAAAACTGCTACCAGCGGGCACGATGCACAGGTAGTTGCCAGGTTCGATATGGATGGCGGCGCTGCCCAGGTGAATGCGGTAGTTCGCACGCTGACCGGTAATATGCAGAAAATGTCCTTCGCACCCAACGTTTTGCAAGCCCAGCTCTTGGATCAACTCGCCGATCAGTTCCGCGCGTCGTTGCACGGTTTCGTGGCTAGTGTTGTAGTCGTCTGCTGCGTGGGCTACGGAGACCAGCAGATCGGCGTCACGCATGACTTCTGAGAACAGCAGCGGTGGTACTTGCTCAAGGGGGATGGCTTTCTGGTCGCGATGGAATGCAATGGTGTCGAAGGTAAAGTGTTCCGTTTCCGAGAGGTAATGACCGGTATCCAAAAAGTTGAACAGGGCGTAAATGCCGTGCTCTTTGCTCTCGTAATAGATTTCCTCGACGCTGGAGGTCGACCAGTTGCGGACCTGCAGCAACCGCGCGGCAACTTGGGCTTTCAGGCGGTGGCCGGCAAATCGGTTGGACCACAGGCCGGTGTCTCGCTCTGCAGGTGTGAGCAGGTACAGCTCGCGAAAGGCCTGTTTGAACGGCTGCACGCGGCGATGGGTCACCACGTCTTTCTGCCAGGCTGACAGTTGCCCTGCCGTGAACAGATGAAAGGGGTGAGCGATACGCATATTCCTCTCAGCGACGTGTTGGCGGCCTTCAAGGTCAGTCACCGTCAGCGTCGCGGCATCAAGCCAGCCCAGCACCGCGTTGTCGACCTGCACAATCAGTTGCTCCAGCAGCAGACGAACAGCAGGCATTTTCAACAATTGTTTCAGATCGTCCAAGACCAGGGTTTCGCCGCTGCTCATCATCGTTTCCAGGGTGCGGCCGAAGCGGGCGATCTGTTCCTTGAGCTGGGTCTGCTGCGCTTTGAGGGCAATGAAGTCTGCGTGTTTTCGAACCGCAGGCGGTGCGGTCTTGAGCGTCTTTGCGGCTTTGCTGATGTGCAACGTGGGCGACAAGCCGTCGATGACGAGCGTGACGTCATAGCCATCGATGGTAGCGGCCATCAGGGCGGACTCGGCGATTTCCGCTTCCATGGCCCATTCCAGGCGGATCGCCGAGGGGTAACCGGCGACACGCGCCAGGTTTTCCAGTCCAGCCTGCACCGCTGCGTGGGAGTTGGCTTGTCGTTCGACGCCGTATTTACGCACCTCGTTGTGCAGCTTCTTGAGCCTCAGATAACGCTGGCGTACGTCGTCCGAATCCGTGACGGGCAGCACGCCGTAGATGCGCATAGCCGCCTGTGCATGGCGGGCCAGCTTCTTTTCCAGGGCCGGTCGACCGATGCCTTGGTAGGCGTCGAGCAGCACACGTGTCTCGGGAAACGCCCAGGGCGAGGGTTCGAGTGCCGCGAGGTACTCACGCAAGTGGTCCGGGTTGGCCTCGGCCAGCGCCTTGTCCAGCAGATAGCGGTCCACCACACCCACGGTTTCATCCAGCGTATTGGGCAGGTCGGTGCCCCAGCCGGAGCGAGGCGCCAAGGCCATGTTCAGGTACTCACGCTGGAAGGCTCGCAAATCACTCCAACCGAGCGCGTCGAGCATCACCCGGCTGGCTTGTCCAGCATAGGGCAGGGCGGCCAGCAGGGTATCTCTTGAAAAACCGGTCAGCGCTGCAAGCAGTTCTGCCGATTGATCCTTGGGCAGTGCCTGAAGCAACAGAAAGCGTTCGAGCACCGCGGCCGTATGGCCGAAGCCGTCGAGGAAGTTATCCGGCGTCATGCCCAGTCGCTCAATGACCGCCAAGGCCTGCAGTAACCAGCGGGTCTCATAAACCTCGACCGAACGGAAGGTGTCAGCCAGTCTCTCGGCGTTATAGGGCAATCCAGCCAGGGCTTCCTCGACATAACGAACGGTGAAGTTCGCCAGTTCAGGGGAGGCGACAGCAGATTCTTCAGTAGGAATTTCCTCACTTTGGAATGACTCGACATCCATGTCTTCCGAGGCCTCGTCGCTTGAATCGTCCTCGTCAAACTCCTCATCCGCGTACTGATTCAGGTCCACATCGTCGCTGCCCAGTCCGGCGTCGCCTGCGTAGAACATCATGGCGCGGCCCCAGGTATTGGCTGCCCGGACGAAGCGAGGGTAATCGAGGCGGCCCGCTTCCATCAGGCCCCGCGCAATGCGCTTGATTTCCTTGTGCCCGTAGATATACGCGTCGGCGATTTTCCTTTGTTCACTACAAGGCGTGGACGGGGGCTGCTCGCGGTTCCAGCTGCCGTCCAGTAACCATTCGGCGAGGGTCTGCCAGGCCGGGGTGGACGGGTAATTGCTCAGACGATTGATGCAGGCCTGAACATCTGGGAAAGCCCAGGCCTGGTCCGGACTTCTTCGGTAGTAGGCAGGTCCATCTTCGTCAGTGGGCAGCGGATAATCACTGTCCTCGAAGGCAAATTGCAGCATATGCCGCAGTCGCGCCCCGATCTGCTCCAGTGCATAAGCATCTGGGCGGGCCGTGATCCACGCATCGCAGAGTCGATATTGCAGGCCATAGCGCAGTTGATCGCGGCGGTCCTCCAGATCGTCCCACACGGTAGGGAACACAAAACCATCAGCCAGTGCCTTGGGCCCATCCTCGGGATGCTGCCTGACCCAGTCAGCCGCTATACATAGGCAGTCGATGCCGTCCCAGAAATCGGGCTCGAATTCGTCATATCGATTAAGCTCGGGATAGTCATCCAACGCTCTATCACAGAATGCTCGCAGCGCTGCGAGACGTTCGGTTTGTTCGGGTACTGGACGGCGTGATTGCATGAGGATATCCGAGAACTGAGTGACGAGGATCAACCGCCAACCAGCGGCACCAGGCGGATAAACGCGAGCGTGGAAGGAAGACTCAATTCGATTGACTCGTCGAGTCTTTGCAGCATGACGCCATTGTGCAGAACGCGGAACGCACGGGTTTCAAAACCCTTTAAAGCTCGCTCGACCTCAACGCTGACATCCAGGACTGGAGACGCGGTGGCCTGAGGCATGACAATCGCGCCTTCACTGGCTTGCAGAAGAATATCCCGCTCGCTCAGGTATTGGCGGTCGAGCACTTCACGCATCGACGCTTGTTCCAGCCCGTGCTGAGCTGACAGCGCGGCGATCTGTTCGGCAACGGTCAGGCGAATGAGCTCGGCGACCGTCAAGGTCAATGAAATGGGTGTGAGGGTGACAGGAGGCAGCAAAAGCTCCTGGCGTGCGCCTTTAAGACAATAGCTATGAACCACGAACTCCATGACGCATTCCTTGCAAGCCGGGTTAGTCGAGCGGATGGGACCTTAGCATAATCGTTCATTAGGCATGAGCCAGTCGCTCGGCGAGCGCCTGGTAAAGGCACAACATTATTCACCGTCGTGGTCGACAACGGCGGCGCAGCGGAAAAAGCCTGCAAAGGACGTCGACTGGCCCAATATACAAGTACACATAATGTATATTATGTTAAACGAGATGTTTACGTATCGCCACAAACCTCAGCCCCTCATTGATGGCTTAAGGCTATCCGTCGATAATCACCCCTTCTCAAAAAGCACATAAGGATTTGCTGTGAAGAAGCTCTACCTGGCTCTACCGCTCTGCGCGCTGCTGCTTCAAGGCTGTGGTGTGACCATGACCCGCTATGAACCCAACTTTCAAAACGTTCAGCAGCTCAAGAAAAATGAGCCCATGCAACACCTGCGCGAAACACAGGTGAATGCTGATTCTGGCCAAGGGTCTTTGATGGTTCGCCTGAACCCGATTTCTTCGCCCGTGGGCAGCGTTCCACTGCACATCCAGGCAGCGATCAACGATGAGCTCCGTCAGGCTGGTTTGCTGGACCCTCGTGCTGACCGGCAACTGCAGATTCAATTGGTCAAGAGCCAGCTCACCGCTGGCATGAGCAACGGCCATGGCGAGCTGGCTGCGCGCTTCACATTGCGTAAAGGTGACCAGGTTTTATACGAAACCACTAAAGACGTGCAGCGTGATTGGGACAGCAGTTTCTTCGGTCCGATCGCCATTCCGGCTGCGGCGAACAACTACAACCCTATGGTGCAGGACTTGCTCAAGAGCTTGTACAGCGATCCACAGTTCACTCAAGCGTTGAAGTGATCAAAAAAAAAGAGCCGCGGTTGCGGCTCTTTTTTTGTCGGCTGTCAGCCCCGTGGAATGTGGGTATCGACAGCGGAGTATTTCATGCGGTTGTTGTCGACCCAGTTTTTCAACAGTGCATTGACCTGCCGGTTGAAGGTGTCGGTGATGGCAGCTTTGGGCGTATTACCTGCCAGGGGCAGGAACCAGATACCCAACCACGTATTGACCGCATCGTGGTTGCTGGTCTTGCCCACCGGCTGACCCTGCTCATCCAGCGTTTCCAGGCTCACCGTGTACTGGTCGGTTGCCAGCGCAGGAATGATCGTGAACGTGAAGCCGCTGATGAATGCCAGGACCATTTGCCCACCACCTGGTGCGTGGTTGTAGACCTTCAATCGAAGACTGTAGTCGCCCGGTTGCTTCTGGAATTCGTCGAAGACTACGCGCCCGAAAAGCCCTGATTCGTCGAAGGTCCGCTTCAGATCAGGCTTGAGCATGTCCCGAGCCTGCGGCACCTCGGTGGCTTTGGCATTGCCAGGTTCGCCCTGATAGAAATCGAAGTCGACATAGACGTTCGGTTTGTTCGAGTAGCTGGCCATCGAAGGCAGATTCACCGGGGCTACTTCATCTTTGGTGAAACTGGCACATCCACTGAGGCTCAAGGCCAAGACGAGGCCCATGGCTTTTGCAAATTGCATATCGACTTCCTTGCGTAATTTTTACTAATGCCGCTCACAGAGAGGGGTGCGAATTCTAGCGGGATCCATTTAAAAGCAAAAGGCCATCATGTCGCGCTCCCCCACCCGCTTTTTCCAATGCGTGAAATTAACGAGCATGAAGCTCAACAACAGCGCTCCCTTGATCAGAAGATTGAGCAAGGCACACCTCGACATCGAGGAACTGCTGGATAACAGCGGCGTTCGTTCGAATATGATTGCTCAGGCGTACCGTCGTCAGTTTGCCAGCGCCGGCGATGGCCATCGGCAACATCAATTGATCCGCCAGGTGGTTTCCCACCGCCGTGTTCGAATGGGCCCATTCTGTGAATTCGTCTACCGCCACATCAGCGACCTGCTCCGCGCGAACGCGTTCTTGGCCAATGCTGGCGAACACTTCGGTAACGCCAGCTTTCATGGCCGTGATCGACACAACATTTCCGGGCCCTGCCTGGTCACCCAGGTCGGTGACAAAGAGGTCGTGCCGTCCGATCTTCAGCCTCGCTGAAAGCCGGTCGACTTCTCGGTTCCCAATCGAGACAGGAATGGCCGAAACCAGCGCTCCGGCCGACACGATGGTGACGGGGTCCATTCCACCGTCCAGCTCCAGTGGCTTGAGGATTGAAGGTTCAACAGTGGCTTCGACCAGCCCCCCTCCGCCGGGGACAAAGCCATGATTGAGCAGCGTCAGTTCCACCTGCGCGCCCATACGCCGTACCAGCGGTAACCAAGCGTGTTGTATGAATTCGAAGGGCGGCGCCGCGGGGTTATGCGTCCCTCCAGTGATCCGGACGGTGCTCGGCCCATCAGCACGCAAAAGTGCAGGCAACAGCGTCTGCAATACCAACATCGTGCTGCCCGCCGTTCCGATTGCGAATGAATACTCACCAGCCTTTATGCTTCCGGGATGGAACTTAATAGTTGTCGAGTTGAGTTCCGCACCAAGGCTTTCAGCGCCACAAATCTCAGTCGCCGCTCGCACTGCGGTGAGGTGCTGGCGCAACAATCCGGGACGGGAACGCTTGCCGCGTATCCCCGTCATCCGGAACGCCCGCCCGGTGATCATCGAGAGGCTGAGGGCCGTACGAAGCACCTGCCCTCCTCCCTGGGTGCCGTCGATCAGAATCAGGTCCTGGTCCATCACCTCACCCCTTCACGCATACGACTTGGCGCAAGGTATGAACCACTTCGACCAGGTCGCGTTGGGCAGCCATCACTGCATCGATATCCTTGTAAGCCATCGGAATCTCATCGATAACAGCCGCATCCTTACGACACTCCACATGCGCGGTCGCCCGCACCTGGTCCTCGACCGTAAACACCGCCTTCGCCTTGGTGCGGCTCATCACCCGGCCCGCACCGTGGGAACAACTGCAGAACGCCTCCTCGTTCCCCAGGCCGCGCACGATGAAGCTCTTTGCGCCCATCGACCCCGGAATGATCCCCATCTGCCCCTTCTGCGCGGAGACGGCGCCTTTACGGGTGAGAAGAATGTCCTCCCCAAAATAAGTGCCCCGCTCCACGTAGTTATGGTGGCAGTCGACAGCGATCAGCCGTGACTCGAACGGCTTGGTGATAATCGATCGGACGGCGTCCAACACCGCCACCATCATCACCGCGCGGTTCTGTTTGGCGAAGTCCTGGGCCCACTCAACGGCCTCGACGTAATCATCGAAGCTGGACGTTCCTTCTCGCAGGTAGGCGAGATCCCGGTCGGGCAAGTTCACCATGTGCTTGCGCATCTCTTCACGGGCCTTTTCGATGAAATAGGTGCCGATCATGTTCCCTACGCCACGGGAGCCGGTGTGCAGCATGACCCACACGTGGTCGGTCTCGTCCAGGCACACTTCTACGAAGTGGTTTCCTGTGCCTAGCGTTCCGAGGTGTTTACGGTTGTTGGATTTTTCCAGGCTGGGGTGTTTGTCGGTGATGAGGTTGAAACGCCCCTCAAGGGCCGACCATGCCTGATCAACAAGCGCCGGGGCGGTCTCCCAAGCGCCTTTATCCCGACCGCTACGCCCCGAGGTGCGTCCGTGCGGCACGGCCTTCTCGATTGCGCTACGCAGGCCAAACAGACTGTCGGGAAGATCGCCGGCGCGCAGCGAGGTGCGCACGGCCGACATCCCGCAACCGAGGTCGACCCCGACGGCAGCGGGAATCACCGCGCCTTTGGTAGGAATCACGCTCCCGATGGTCGAGCCTTTCCCCAGATGAACGTCGGGCATGACAGCCATGTGCTTGAACACGAACGGCATCTGCGCCGTGTTCATCAGTTGTTGCCTGGCCTCGGGTTCAACCGGGACGCCTCGGGTCCACATTTTGATGGGCTTGCCGTTTTCGACCTCAAGCAGCTCGAAGGTTTGAGTGGTCATTATTTTCGCTCCTGTGATGTTCTGTTTGGAGCTCTATAGCGAGCGGCATGCCAAAGTCACTAACGGTGCACTGTATATTCTGTATTTCATTGATCTTAAACGATTAATTTAGAGATGAAGGCCTGCAGCCCAGTGAAGGCTATTCAATACAAAGACATAAAAACTATACTGCATTATCGAACTCTATCTTTTGAGATATTCCGCAATGCACACCAAGAAGACAGTCGCCATTGGAATCCTGGGCTCGAAGCTCGACCGCGTTGGCAAGGGTGAGCAGCGCTGGAACAAATGGCGTCCGACTGTCTCACTTTGCCAGCAGCCCGACCTGGTGATTGATCGCCTTGAGCTGATTCACGGGGAGGCGCGCTTTGACACGGATCTGGCGTTGAAGGTAGCGGCTGATATCGCTCAGGTGTCGCCAGAGACCGAAGTCCGCCTGCACACCATGGCGATGCGAAACGCCTGGGACTTCGAGGAAGTGTATGCCGCACTCCATGACTTCGCGGCTGACTACCCCTTTGACACAGAGCGTGAGGATTATCTTGTTCACATCACCACGGGCACCCATGTTCAGCAGATCGTCTGGTTCCTGCTGGCCGAGTCCCGGCATGTCCCAGCCAAACTGATACAGACGCAGCCGAGCAGCCTGCGGGATGATGACTCAGTGCCGGCTGGCAAACACGTTGTCACCGACCTCGATCTTCAGCGCTACGACCAGATCGCGAAGCGATTCCAAGCTGAGCGGCTGGAAGGTACGCAACTGCTCAAGTCCGGCATTGCGACCCGCAACACGGCGTTCAACCGTACGATAGAGCAGATCGAACGGGTCGCCGTTCGATCCAAGGCGCCGATTTTGATCAGCGGCCCCACAGGCGCCGGCAAGTCCTTTCTGGCACGACAGGTCTATGAGCTTAAACGGGGCCGACACCAGATCGATGGCCCGTTCGTCACGGTGAACTGCGCCACGTTGCGCGGTGATACCGCGATGTCGACGCTTTTTGGCCATGCCAAAGGCGCGTTCACCGGCGCTCAACAGGCGCGAGAGGGCTTGCTGCGCTCGGCTCACAAAGGGGTTTTGTTCCTTGATGAGATTGGAGAGCTGCCGCTCGATGAGCAAGCGATGCTCCTGAAGGCGATTGAGGAAAAGCGGTTCCTGCCGATGGGTTCTGACAGGGAGGTCGAGTCCGATTTCACCCTGATAGCAGGTACCAATCGAGACCTGCAAACACGAGTGACCGATGGCCAGTTTCGCGAGGACTTGTTAGCCAGGATCAACATTTGGACATTTGTACTGCCCGGGCTGGCCAACCGAAGGGAAGACATCGAGCCGAACATCGATTTTGAACTGCAGCGCTATGCCCGGGATCACGGCTACACGGTTCGTTTCAATGTCGAAGCTCGGCGCCGATATGTGTCCTTTGCTACCAGCGGGGACGCCCGTTGGCCGGGAAACTTCCGACAACTCTCCGCGTCGATCACCCGGATGGCCACCTTGGCCGACAGCGGCCGGATCGACATGGCGCTGGTGGAGGATGAATTGGAACGACTGCGCCTGGACTGGCGGATGCCGACCATCTCCGACCCGCTGTCGGAGCACCTGGCGAAAGCAGGTCTCGAAATTGATCTGTTCGATCGCCTTCAGCTGGAGTCGGTCTTGAAGGTGTGCAGCACAGCGGCAAGTCAGGCGGAGGCCGGTCGCAAGCTCTTTTCACAGAGCCGATCAGCCAAGGCATCGCCTAATGATTCCGATCGTATCCGTAAGTTTCTGGGTCGATTCAACATCCCATGGAGCCAAGTCAGCGAGCTTGTATAGAAGGCACGCGGTACGGAATCTGTCACTGGCTAAATAGTCGGCACTCGGCGCAACGAAGCTCGCTGTACAGGCCTCTGCTGCCAAGCCAATTGCGCCTGGACAACGGCGACCGCCTCCAGCACTTTGTGCGCCCAACCCTCATCCTCCGGATGCACCACGACCACGCGAAAGCCATGGTCATCCCCTTCGATCTGCACCCCTTCGGAATCATCAACGTGCAAGTCGATATCGAACGCTGGCGGATATTTCGAAGGCGAGTTGGACAGTCCGTGCACCGTCAGCGCACGATTGTGCAGCACGCTGTTGACCACGCCATCGACGCGAATGCCATACAGCAGCAGCCAACGACGGATATAGGACGGCGTGCGACCGGACGAGGTATAGACCCAGATGCTGCAATCCTGGCGGCGCAGCTCTCGGATCAAGGAACGTGTGCCCCTGCGCAACGGTTCACCCAACCAACGATGGACGCTGGCCGGCAGTTTGCTGTGCTCGACTTCGCAGTGGTGGAGTTGGCAGGCGAGCGTGTCATCGATATCAAACGAAATACGGATGCGTTGGCGCCTGGACATTTGCAGCGGGACAGCGCTGCGGATGGCCTGCCCTACCCGGCTACCGACGGTTTTGCATTTGGCGAGCGCCGTATACCTACCCATCAATGGCCACCTAGAGAGAAGGACGACGGCTTGCCCTTGAGAAAGAACTTCATTGGATCGGGTGCCTGTTCTTCCAGGAAAGCGGCGTATTTTTTCTTGATCTTGGGCAATTCGTACAACGCCTTGACGCCATGTTTGGCAGAGTTGCGTATGACGGATGAGGGGTTGAAGTAGCCCTCGGCGTTTTCCAGCGTCAACACGAAAGGCGGCAAGCCCGCGCGCATGAGCAGGTAGCTGACGATGAGCGACCCACTGCGGTTGTTCCCTTCAATGAACAACTGCGGCTTGCTGAGAATGCGCACATAGACGCCAGCCGCACGCTTCCAGACGGATTCGCTGCGATACGCACAATACCAGTTGTACAAGTCCTTGATGCCTCCCTCAACGTTGTTGAAGAAATGCGCCTCGGTCGCGGCCAGGTGCTGGGCGTACTCCAAGCGGCGCGCCGGGTCTCGGCCGCACAGCACCGTGGCGTTGATCTCAAGCATCAGGTTCAGTTGCTGGAGGTCGAACAGATCAACACCGCGGGCAACATAGTCGTCAACCAGCGCATAACCTTCAAGCACATTGTGCAGCACCTCGTCGGTCAGGGGATCGCGCGGCTCCGTGAAGTGCCGGCTCAGCGCGGCGAAGCGCTCTTGCACTTCCCGCAGTGCACGTTCAATCGCAGGCAAATCAAGGCGGTGCGTAGCAGGCATTGGTGCTCCTTGGGAAACGCTTGGTAAATGTCTACCGGATGCCCGCCAAATCCATTTGGCTTCTGCAGGTATGCGGCCTTGACCGGAAGTGGACTCAGCTGAACTTGCCGCTGATGTAGTCGCCGGTCATCTGTTCACGAGGGTTGTCGAAAATTTGCGTCGTCGGGCCCATTTCGACCAAGTAGCCGGTGCGCGTGCCCTGGGAAATATCCACCGAGAAGAACGCCGTGGTATCAGCGACGCGGATGGCTTGCTGCATGTTGTGGGTGACCAGCGCGATGGTGTAGTCCTTCTTCAACTCGACCATCAACTCTTCGACCCGCCGGGTAGCGATCGGGTCGAGTGCAGAGCACGGCTCATCCAGCAGCAGGACTTCCGGCTCGGTGGCGATGGCGCGGGCAATGCACAGTCGTTGTTGCTGGCCGCCGGACAGCGACAGGCCACTGACCTTGAGCTTGTCCTTGACCTCATCCCACAGCGCGGCACCTTGCAGCGCATGTTTGACCCGATCGCCGATATCGCCCTTGTAGCGATTGAGGCGCAGGCCAAACGCGACGTTGTCGAAGATGCTCATCGAAAACGGGTTGGGCTGTTGAAACACCATGCCGATGTAGCGGCGCACGACCACCGGATCGACGCCCTTGCCATAGACGTCTTGGCCGAGGAAGTGCACGTGGCCCTCGAAACGGAAACCTTTCACCAGATCGTTCATTCGGTTGAGGCTGCGCAGCACGGTGCTCTTGCCACAGCCGGAGGGCCCAATGAAGCCGGTGATCTTGTTTTTTTCGATCGGTACATGGCTGTCACGTACCGCCATGAAGTTGCCGTAGAAAATCTTGTCCAGTTTGCAGTCCATGACGACAGGGGCCTGGGTGACAAACGGAGCGGCTATTTGCGCAGTGGATACGTTCACGATCAGATGCTCCCGTTCTTAATACTTGGGCTTGCCGAAAATACGGCTGATGATGTTCACGACCAACACGATCATCACCAGCACCAGGGAGGCCGCCCATGCGAGCTCAAGCTGGTTGTCGAACGGCATGCCGGAGAAGTTGTAGATCAGTACTGCCAGCGATGCCGTCGGGTTCATGACCTCGAGGCTGCCTTGGTGGTAGATCCAGTAGTTGCTGAACAGCGCGGTAAACAACAACGGCGCTGTCTCGCCCGCGGCACGGGCCACGGCCAGCATGACGCCGGTCAGGATTGCTGGCATGCCGGTGGGCAAGATGATTTTCCAGATCACCTGCGAGCGGGTGCAGCCCATGCCGTAGGCGGCATCCTTCATGATCTTGGGCACCATCCGCATCGACTCTTCCGCCGTCAGCACGACGATAGGCAGCATCAGTACCGCCAGCGCGACGCCGCCCGCCGGTGCCGAATAAGTACCGGTGGTCATCACCACCAAGGCGTAGGCAAACACCCCGGCCAGGATCGACGGCAGCCCCGTGAGCATCTTGGCCGCAAAGCGCGCGGCATTCGCCAGTTTGCTGTCCGGCCCCAGTTCAGCCAGGAAAATCGCCGCCATGATGCCGACCGGCACCGCGATTGCCGCCGCGATGCCCACCATCACAAACGTACCGGCCAGCGCGTTGCCGAAGCCCCCGCCCATCTCGAAACCGGTCGGCGGCAGTTCGGTAAACACTTCCAGGTTCAGGCGCGCGCCGCCGCGGGTGATCAGCATGTAGAGCACGGAAATCAACGGCACGCTGGCCAGCAGCGCCCCGCTCCAGACCAGTGTGGTCAAGATCAGGCTGCGCAGGGCACGGCCCTCGAACTTGCGCTGCAGGCTGGGCATCGCGCCTGCTGGAGCCGTCAAGTCTGTTGCAGCAGTGAGATCGGTCATCACTTATTACCCCGTTGGGCATACATCATGATCAAGGAGCCGAAGACGTTCACGATCAACGTGATGAACATCAGCACCAGCGCGGCATACATCAGGACTTCAATCTCGTTCGGTCCGGCTTCGGGGAAGTTCAACGCCAGCAAGGCCGCCAAGGTGTTGGCCGGGGCGAACAGCGAAAGGGAAATGTTGTTCGCGTTGCCGACCAGCATGGCCAATGCCATGGTTTCACCCAGCGCACGCCCCAGGCCCAGCACCAGGGAGCCGAAAATACCGGTGGCAGCGGACGGCACCATGACCTTGAGAATCGCTTCCCAATGGGTGGTGCCCATGCCGTAGGCAGCCTGCTTGGTTTTCATCGGTACGGCCGTGAGCGCATCCTGCGAAACGGCGGCAATGGTCGGCAGGATCATGATGGCAAGCACCAACGCTGCGGGAAGCAGCCCCGGCCCGCTCAAGGACGTGCCGAAGAACGGTATCCAGCCCAGCTCACTGTTCAACCAGGTGGTCAGCGGCCGAATCGCCGGGATCACCACGTAGATCCCCCACAGGCCGTAGACGACGCTGGGGATGGCCGCGAGCAATTCGACGATGGTGCGAAAAATGGCGGCGAGCTTGGGGGGGAGGAAATCCTGGGTCAGGAAAATCGCCATGCTGACGCCGAAGAACCCGGCGATCAGCAACGCGATAAAGGCGCTGTAGAGCGTGCCCCAGATAGCCGGCAGGATGCCGTATTTACCCTGGTTAACGTCCCAGACAGTGCCGAGCAGCACATCAAACCCGTGCTTTTCCATGCCGGGAAGCGCCTTGCGTCCGACCTCGAACACGAGGGCAAACACCAGCGCCAGAACCAGGACCACCCCTATGCGAGCAATCGCACGAAAGGTGCGATCCACCAGGAAGTCCTTCGCGGACGGTGGCTGGCAGGCAGAATCTGGATTAACCGGTACGACAAAGGGAGTGTTCATTGGCTAATTCCGGAACAGGGGGAAAGCTCTCCCAGCATGGCTGACATGCCACACCGGGAGAGGCCTCAGGCGTTACTGAATGTTGGCGGAAGCTTTGCGAACCTGATCGACAACCGACGCCGGCAACGGGATGTACCCCATCGAGTCGGCAATTTTCTGGCCTTCGGTCAGGCTGTATTCGACCATTTCACGCATGGCCTTGGCCTTGGCCGGATTGCCGTTGTCCTTGCGGAAAATCATCCAGGTGTAGGACGTGATCGGGTACGACTTGGCGCCGTCTGGATCAGGCAACCAGGACACCAGGCTTTCTGGCATCTTCACCGCCGCCAGGGCCTCGGCACCACTCTCGGCGTTTGGCACGACGTATTGGCCGGCCTTGTTCTGCAACTGGGCGAAGTCAACCTTGGCGAGCTTGGCGAAGCCGTATTCGATGTAGCCAATCGCGCCCGGGGTCTGGCGCACGGTAGCGGTCACACCATCGTTCTTCGGCGACTTGATGAACTTGTCACTGGCCGGCCAGTTGACGGTGTTGCCCTCCCCCAGCGCCTGTTTGAAGTCTGGGTTGATGGTCGCCAGGTGTTTGGTGAATACCGCGGTGGTGCCGCTGGAATCGGCACGCACGACAACCGTGATCGGCGTATCGGACAGTTTCAGGTCCGGGTTGGCCGCCACGATTTGCGGATCGTTCCAGCGAGTGATCTTGCCGAGGAAGATGTTGGAGTACACATCCCGTGGCAACTTCAGGCCCTTGGGATTGCCCGGCAGGTTATAGGCCAGGACGATTTCCCCAGCGGTCATCGGCAGCAACTGCACGCCTTCGGCGACCTTGGCGATGTCTTCGTCTTTCATCGCCGAATCGCTGGCGGCGAAATCAACGGTTTTATTCAGAAAGTCCTGTACACCCGCGCCGCTGCCCTTGGATTGGTAGTCCACCGTGACGCCTTCGGATTTCTTGCTGAAATCCTTGAACCAGGTGAGGTAGATCGGCGCTGGGAAACTCGCGCCAGAACCCGTCAGACGGACACTTTCTGCAGCGAAGGTCGCCGAAGTGGCACAAAGAGAAAGCGTAACGGCGAGCGCAGCAGACTTCATCAAACTTTTCATTGAAAGAAATTCCTTGTGATGACGGGCCGGAGAACTCTGCAACAGTTGTGTTACGTTTTTATGAAAATCGAATGGCAAAAGGGAGCAAATGCTCCCTTTTGTGCAGCCGCACCGATGGGCGCAGCTGGAACTGTTTGGCAAAACACTGAAACGGTGTGCTGCTGATCAGTCGAGTTTGTCTCGCGAGTCCAAGGCTTCACCAATCGCGTAGAAACGCCCACCCGCAATGTAGTGCAGGCTACGCCAGGCCGGTTCGGCGCTCTCGAAATGCCAATGACCGTCGCGAAATACCCGAGTGTCGGCCCAGGCGCCGATAACCTCGCCAATGAACAGGTCGTATCGCTCCTGGTTGTGTGGTTCGGCGATCAAGCGGCAGGCCAGCCAGGCCGAGCAGCCGCTCACGAACGGCACGTCTTGGCCATCGATGGCGAACAACTCAACGCCGCTACGCGTCAGCTTGTCCGCCTCGTCAGACAGGCTGCGGTGGCCCACTTGGTACGTGAGGTCGAGCTGGGCGAGCGTGGGCACCTGGATAACGAAGTGGCCGCTGTGCTCTACCAGCTCTCGCGTCTTGGCGACCTTGTCCAGCACCACGGTCAACTTTGGCGGTGAGTAGTCCAGGGCGCAGGCCCAGGACGCGGCCATGACATTGTCCACGCCGTCGTGACGGGCGGAGACGAGGACGGTGGGGCCGTGATTGATCAGGCGAAAGGCCTTCTCCAGCGGTACCGGGGCGATGTGTTTGTTCATCGGCAACCTCCAGCGTTCAACGGTTCAGATACGCTTGCAGGCTGTCATGCCCACTGACAATCAGACCACGGATAATGTCCAGCTGCAGCCCCTGGGGATCCGGCTCTTGGTTGTCGAAACACGCCGACCACTGAATCAAGGTCTTGTCCTGGCCACTGACGGGGATCAGCTTTACCGTCATCACGTAGTCGTCCACCGGCAATGGCGCCTCCTCGAAACGGTAGGAAAAGCTCAACTGGCTGTCGTCCATCGCCAGCAGGCGCTCGCGCAAGATGGCGCCATCCTGCAAGATCAGGGTGCGAATGCAGCCGACCAGGCCGTCGGGCTGGCCGTCCTCGATCAGGCTCCGGGTAACGACCGGATGCCATTGGCTGATGTTTGCGAATTGCTTGATGACGCTCCACACCTGGGTGGCGTCGCTGTTGACCAGCGCGTTGTGGTGAACCGAAGGCATAGCAGGACTCCTGACAGGCCGCTGCCTGCCTGATTTCAATGAGCATAAGGGGGAAACGTCTGGGGTCACGCGCTCGGCGGGCATGACCCAAGACCAGTGGTTAGTGACAGCGCTCAGCCTTCGAACTGGTGATAAACCTTGGCGATGACCTTCCACGTGCCATCAATCCGGATCAACGTCAGATAGTCGTTGTAGTCGGCGCCGATGGCGTCTTTTTCCATGTCCACACGTACTACCGCGGTGGTCGGCGTAATCGCCAACACATCCAGGCGGGTCTTGATCTCCGGAGCCTTACCGTTCTTCTCGATGAAGCCAAACAGATTGGCAATCGGGCCACCCAATAGCGCCCCGTTGGTGAAGCCGTACATGACCGCATCCTTGTGGAATGCCTGCGCCACATCTTCAACGCTACCGATGCGCAGGCCATCGACATATTTCTGCGCTACCGCGATCACAGCATCGTATTCGGCCGTAGGAACGGCCTTGATGTTCTTGCTCATGATTTCTCTCCAGTCAAATGCGACGCAGGACGCGCCAGTGGGAGGCCGGCATCGCTTGACGCCGGGCTCATTGAAAAACCGCCAATTACGGAGCGATATGGGTGTGGTAAATCTTGCTGACCACCGTCCACTTGCCTTCAACCTTCAGCAAGTTGAAGAAATCGGTGAAACAGAACCCCGAGATATCGTTGGTATCGATGCGGGCACTGGCGGCGGTACCAACGATGTCAACGTTGACGATGACACCTTGGGCTTCCGGGGAAGGACGGAAAGGTGGGTTGTCGATAGTATCGAACAGACCTTGGATCGCACCGCCGACCAACTTGGCGTCGCCATCGACACCGAAAATGGTTGCCTGCTCGCTGAAGGCCGGTTTCATGACGCTGCTCTTGGCCTGCTTGCCGCCTTCGTTGTACTGGTTCAGCACGTCGACGATGGCTTGGTATTCCTGCACGTAAGTGGGGTTGCTCATGGTGTTTTTCCTGGTTCTAAATGTGTGAGAAGTGCTTGGGCGTCCACGGGGGAATCCCGTCGGGTTTCCAGCACGATGCGCCCTTACCAATCCTGCCGGGTCGGGGACACAATCAGGTCGTTTACAGTGACGTTGGCAGGTTGATTGAGGGCGTAGACCACCGCCCTGCCGATGTCGTCCGGGGAAATGGCGATCTTGTTAAGCGCCCTTGCGGCCTTGCGGCCCTCGGGGTCTTCAACCTTGTCCGCCCAACCGGTGTTGATCACGCCGGGGCTGATCGTGCCGGCACGAATACCGTGCTTGACCCCCAGCTCCTTGCGCATCGACTCGGTCATCGCTTGCACGAAAAACTTGCTGGCGCTGTACACGCCAGCGGCCTCGCCTACCTGATGGCCAGCCACAGAGGCCATGTTGAGAATGTGGCCAGATTTCTGCTCGAGCATCTGTGGCAGTACCGCGGCGATCATGTTGAGATAGCCCTTGATGTTGACGTCGATCATCTTGTTCCAGTCGTTGACAGCCATATCGGTCCAGTTGGAGAACAGCATCAGGCCGGCGTTGTTGACCAGGATGTCGAGGGCGCCGTAGGTATCCATGGCGAATCGAGCCAGGGCGCGGGACTCGTCCAGGTCGGTCACGTCGGTGACCTTGCCAACTGCGTCCACACCGCTGGCACGCAAATCCGCAACGAAAGCGTTCAGCCCTGGCCCATCGATGGCGGCTGCGACGATACGTACTCCACAAGCAGCCAAGGCACGCGCGGAAGCTGCGCCGAGACCGGAAGAGGCACCGGTGATGACGACGACTTTCTGATCCAGATAATTCATGTTTTGATCCTTCTACCTGCGCCCGGGAATTGGGCACATGGGGATAACGAGAGCCGTGGCGATCCCCATGGACAGCACTGGGGTTACTCCGCCAGCAACCTCAGTAGTTGCCATTGGGCCAGTCGATGTAGCCCTTGGCGCCGCCACCGTAGTAACTCTCACGCGGAGCAATCGTCAGCTCGGCTCCCAGGCGCAGGCGCTGGACAAGATCAGGGTTGGAGATGAACAGGCGGCCGAAGGCCACGGCGTCGATCTTGCCCTGAGCGCGGCGCTCGATGGCCATTCCCAGGTTGTAGTTGTTGTTACCGATATAAGGCCCGGTAAACAGGCCGCTCAAGGCATCCATATCGACGCCTTCGGGGACGTCGCGGCTGGTCGCCGTGGCGCCCTCGACAAAATGCAGGTAGGCAAGGTCGAGCTTGTTCAGCTCGGGCACCAGGTAACCGAACAGGCCCATGACGTTGCTGTCCGGCGGCGTATTACCTGCGTCGGGCGTCACTGGCGAAAGACGGATACCGACTCGGTCGCTGCCCCAGATATCGATCACCGCGCGAGTGACTTCAAGGGTCAGGCGCGCCCGGTTTTCGATCGAGCCACCGTAACGGTCGGTACGCTGGTTGGTGGAGTCACGCAAGAACTGGTCGAGCAGATAGCTATTGGCCGAATGTACTTCTACCCCGTCGAAACCGGCGCGCTTGGCATTCCGTGCGGCCACGCGGTATTGCTCAATGATTCCGGGAATTTCATCGGTTTCCAGGGCTCGCGGCATGGACACCGGAACGAAACCTCCGGCCGTGTAGGTACTGCCCTCGGCCTTGATTGCAGACGGTGCTACCGGTGCCTGGCCGTCAGGCTGTAGTTCGACGCTGGAGAAGCGGCCGACGTGCCACAACTGCAGCACAATCTTGCCCCCTTCAGCGTGCACGGCCTCGGTGACTTTCCTCCAGCCTGCGGTCTGCTCATCGCTCCAGATTCCCGGGGTGGCGGCATAACCCCGGCCCTGGGCGGAAATATTGGTCGCCTCGGCAATGATCAGGCCGGCTGATGCACGCTGGGCATAGTAGGTAGCGTGCAGATCGTCAGGGACACCGTCTTCGGCGTAACGGCTACGAGTAACCGGCGCCATTACGAAACGGTTGGCGAGTTCGATGGCCCCCATGCGCGTGGGCTCGAACAGATCAGTGCGGGGATTGTTATCAATCATATGCGTCTCAATTTAGTAGACCAGTCGTCTAGTTCCCAGGCAAAAAAAAGCGAGCTCAACCGAGCAAGCTTTTTGTCAGGGTCATTGCCGATTCAAAGGGTTGAGTGGAACGGTTCACTTTCGCCATCAACGAGGCGCCCAGCCACAATTGGTAAAGCGACTCAGCCAGCGCAACACTGTCACGGGTAGCGATACTGCCGTCCTTGATTCCGCGCTCGATGCTGTCCGTGATCAGCTTCACGATCCGGGTCGTGCCTTTCTCCAGCACCTGCCGCATAACCTCGGAGAGGTCGCAGACCTCGGCGCCAAGCTTCACGACCAGGCATTTGTTATCGACCGAGTCGTCATGCTGGGTTTCGCTCCAATACTGGAAGTACGTCAGAAGGCTCTCTGCCCCGCTGGCCTGTTGCTTGAGAATCGGGCCGATACGCGACAGATATTCGTCAAAGTACTCATCAAGGAGTGCCTGGCCGAATTCTTCCTTGGATTTGAAATAGTAATAGAACGACCCCTTGGGCACGCCCGCCGTGCTCAACACTTCATTGAGACCTACGGCGGTATAGCCTTTGTGGGTCATGAGCGCCCTGGCTACATCAAGGATGTGCTCGCGCATTTCATTAGCGGGTTTCTTCATAGTGGGTGCAGCCTACCGGAAATTAGACCAGTCGTCTACAAGCTTCTACAAAGGATACGCGATAACGAAGTCTGCCCTGCAATCATAAACAAAATGAATATGTTTCCCGTCAAAACAACATTATTATTTTCGAATGATCAAAGAACTGAAAACACTTATCGCGGTGGCCAGAGAAGGCACGTTTGCTGCGGCGGGCAGCAAGATCGGGCTTACCCAAGCCGCCGTCAGTGCACAGATGCAACGCCTTGAGGCGGAGCTTGGCGTGGCGTTATTCGACCGCAAGGGACGCTCCGCCCAGCTCAACCGCATGGGACATCAAGTGCTATTGCAGGGCCAGGAGCTGGTGCGCCAGTTCCAAAACCTGGGCACGACATCGGTCGGCCTATCGGCCAGTATCCTGGTCACCATTGGCGCGATTGCCTCCGTTCAGCGCTCCTTTTTGCCGGAAGCACTCGCTGAGTTTCACCAACGCTCCCCACAATGCAGGACCCGCGTCGTTCCCGGCCTTTCGATGGAACTGGTGAACCAGGTCGATTCAGGTGAAATCGATATGGCCGCAATCATCCGCCCACCCTTCTCCCTGCAGAGTGACCTGCGCTGGACCACCTTGGCCCGTGAACCGTACCGCCTGATCGTTCCTGCCGATATGCCAGGAGACGACTGGGCGGAGCTGTTATCAAGCCAGCCCTTCATTCGGTATGACCGCTCATCTTTTGGCGGGCGTCAGGTTGATCGGTTCTTGCGAGAAACTCATATCCCCCTGCATGAAGTCTGCGAGCTCGATGAGCTGGATGCGATTATCAAGCTGGTGGCAAACGGAGTCGGCGTGGCGTTGGTGCCGGAAATGGCAGCCCACCAGCAATGGTCTGCCGGGGTTCGCCCCATCGACCTGAAACAACGCACATTTCATCGCGACATTGGCCTGGTCCATCGTGCGCGCCGTAGCCTCAGCGAGCCGGTAAAGTTATTAGTCCAGTTGATTACCGACCAGGTTCTGAAAAGCCCGTAGGGCAAGGAGCGATGTCTGCCCGACGATGAACCTTATCAGCAATAAAATAAGGGCTCTCGACGCTGTTACGTGGAGAGCCCTTTTGTGTCGCTGCCCCGGCGTTCTAAGCGCCCACGGCATTTTTCCGTACAAGCGGTGCCTTTTCCCACTTGGCGATCACCAAGGGTGCAATCGCGTTACCCAAGACGTTCAAGGTGGTGGTTCCACTGTCGATAATCCTGAAAATCCCGGCGATCAACGCGACCCCCTCCAATGGCAGCCCGGCTGACGCCAGGGTCGCAGACAGAATAATGATGGCGAAACCAGGCACACCTGCAGCGCCCTTCGACGTCAATACCATCGTGACTACGAGCAAGATCTGCTGAGTCAATGAAAGATCGATGCCGTATAGCTGGGCAATGAAGATCGTCGCCACACCGAGGAAAATCGAAGCCCCGTCCAAGTTGAAGGCATAGCCCACTGGCACGACGAAACTGACGATACGCGCAGGGACACCGTACGCTTCAAGCTTGGTCATCAATTGCGGCATGACCGCTGCAGAGGCAGCGCTTGAAAACGCCAGAATCAACTCATCCCTGAAATACTTGATCAACTTGAATACATTTTCACCGATCAGATAGCAAATACCTCCCAGTAATACCAACGCAAAAGTAATCAGCGCGAGATAGACCACGCCAATCAACTTGAGCAAGGGTAACAACGAGGCGAATCCAAAAGTCGCAACGGTTGCTCCGATCATGCCAAACACTCCAATCGGTGCATACGCCATGACAAACGACACGACCTTGAACATGGCATCAGAAAAGCCCTGGATGATTGCAATGACCGGTGCGCTCTTCGCTTTGGGCAATGTGTTCAGCGCCATTCCGAGCAGGACGGCAAAAAACAGCACCGACAACAACTTCGCTTCCGACATCGCCATGATCACGTTATCCGGCACGATGTTTTGCAGGATGACCAGTGCACCTTTAGACGGTTCAATGGTGACCACCGAGCTACCGCTGTGGGCGATGCCAGCAATCTGGGTGCCCTGACCAGGCTCGAACAGATTGGCAAAGCACAGCCCCAGCACGATGGCCAAGGTGGTAATCGCAAAAAAGTAAATCAGTGACTTTGCCCCCATAAGACCGAAGGACTTGTTATCGCCGCCCCCGGCAATGCCGAGGATCATGCAGCAAAAAACAATGGGAACAACGACCATTTTCATCATCTTGATGAAAATGTCGCCGAGGGGTTTAAGCACTTCGGTACTGACCCAAACCTGATGTTGCGGGTGGGTATTGAAATACCAACCAACGAGCACGCCGAGCAACAGACCAGCAACGATCTGCCAAACCAATGGGATACGTTTCATGTCTAGCCTTTTTTTGGAATGAAAGGACTGCTTAAGGGCAGTAGCTAGATTCATGAGCTTCCAGCTCATTTTAAATTTCCTGGCGCGATGTATTCGCGCCAGGGGTTTTATTATTTTGCGAAGAGCTGACTCATATCTTTGAAGGCTTTGAACTCAAGTGCATTACCACAGGGGTCGAACAGGAACATGGTGGCCTGTTCCCCCACCTGCCCTTTGAATCGGATGTAGGGTTCAATGACGAACTTGGTATCGAAGGCTCTCAAGCGCTCGGCCAGCGCTTCCCATTGTGCCCATTCCAGAATGATCCCGAAATGAGGCACCGGTACGTCGTGACCGTCTACGGGGTTGCTATGGACGCTTTCTTGAGAAGCGGTTTTAGGGTGCTCATGGATGACCAATTGATGGCCGTAGAAATCGAAGTCTACCCACTGGGTGCTGGAGCGCCCTTCGGAAAGACCGAACACTTCACCGTAGAATGTGCGTGCGGCGGCCAGGTCATACACGGGAATTGCGAGGTGGAAAGGAGAAAGACTCATCGGGACTCCGGGCTGCAATTTTTATTGATTTCCAAAGGGACAGCGGGCTCGCTGTCTGCCGGGCTTCTTAGGCCATATTTATGCTAGGGCCGCACACGCCTAAAAAAAATCAATATATATTTTCTACAAGCACAAATTTTTTTGTTGCTTGTGAGCAGTCCAAAAGCTCGGTTTGCCGCCAGGAAGTATCAGTGACGCAACAACCTACGCAACGGCACCCCATCCTTGAGCACCGGGGACTTGATGACGATATAGCTGAAGTACTTGGAAATGCCGATGTTCTTGTCCAGCAACCCTTCGATGACTTCCTGATAATGCTGGATGCTGCAGGTCATGAAACGCACGAGGTAGTCGTAGCCGCCGCTGATCAAATGACACTCCAGTACCTCATCGACCAAGCGGATATTGGATTCGAACTTGGCGAAGTCCTCCCGCTTGTGGTCGCTCAGGGTGATTTCAGTGAAGACCGTGACCGAGTCAGTGATCTTGGCCAGGTTGAGATGAGCCCTGTAGCCGGAAATATAACCCGCCGACTCAAGCCGCTTGACTCGCTGCAGGCATGGGCTGGATGACAGCCCCACGGCATCGGCGAGACTGACGTTGGTCATTCGACCGTCCTTTTGAAGTTCAACAAGGATACTGATATCAATTCGGTCTAGTTTTATTAAACCTTCCATCGTGTACCCCTCGGTTGTCTTCAGGTTGACAGTGGTTTTAGCAAATTCAACGGCGCAAAGATAGCTGATGCTGAGCGACCAGGTCGGCCATGCTGGTGATGTAGAAGTCGGCAGAATATTCTTGATTATCAGGCTCATGGCCACGGCGGATCAGACATAGGCCCGCTGACTTTGGCGCTTGTGCAGGTGGCCTGGACACTTGCATGATGTTTTCAGGCTTGAGCGTGTTCGCTTGCAGCCATGCCTCATCTTCCAATGGATTGTTCGCTCGGGAATGCAAGTCCTCGGGAGGGATCCCCAAACGCTCGCAGAGGGGCTCGCGATCCTCGGCATCGCGGTCGCAGTACACCAGCAACCGGTAGAATTTACGCAAGTACAACATCGCGCCGGGTGCGTCCTCGAACAGCGACCAATTGCCTGCCGAACGGGCAAAGCTCATGCCCTCCTCCCAACTGACCTTGAGCCCCAGGCGCTCTGCCAGTTGCCGATGGGCGAAGCACAATAGACCACTGAAACCCAGTTCGGAAAAACGCGGATAGAGCCCGCGCACCGCCGCGTCGAATTCCGCCAACACGGCGTCCCTGTCTGGCATGCCCGGGTGGTTGTCGAGCAAGGGTTGCAGGGCCGTCCAGACACCGGAGTCCCTATCGACCAGAACTTCGTCGCAATCGATCAGCAGCGCACGATAATCAGTCAGGTGCATGTGTCGCCTCCCATGATGCATTCATCAATCCATCTGCGCTAAATGCCCTCGGTCGGCACCTCGTTACAGGCGCCGATCGAGACCTGAGATTAATCCAACACGCGTAGCAAAGCTGCTTCAAGAATGTTCAGTGCTTCGTCGATCTGGCTTTCTTCGGTGACCAAGGGAGCCAAGAAGCGCAGGACATTGCGGTACACCCCGCATTTGATCACCAACAGCCCGCCTACCCTGGCCTGGTCGATCAGTTGCTGGGTGAGCTCGGCGTCGGGGCTGCGGGCCTCATCGTCCTTGATCAATTCGATGGCGAGCATGAAGCCGGTGCCGCGTACGTCACCGATACGTGGGTGACGTGCCTGCAAGCGCAGCAGGCCCTGACGCAGCCGTTCGCCCAATGCCTTGCCGCGCTCGAGCAGCTGCTCCTGTTCGTAAGCTTCGATCACCGCCAACGCCGCCGCACACGCCAAGGCGTTACCGCCATAGGTACCACCGAGGCCACCGGGCAAGGGGGCGTCCATGATGTGTGCACGCCCCACTACGCCGGAAATGGGCAAACCACCTGCCAGGCTCTTGGCGACGGTGACCAGGTCCGGCTGAATCCCGGCGTGCTGGAAACCGAACCACTTGCCGGTACGGCCGAAGCCGGTCTGGATTTCATCAAGGATGAGCACGATGCCGTGTTGCTCGGTCAGGGTCCGCAGCGCCTGGAGAAATTCCGGCGGCGCGGAAAGGAAGCCACCGTCGCCTTGCACCGGTTCGATGATGATCGCCGCGACCCGATCCGGAGCGACTTGGGTCGCCAGCAACTCATTCAGGGCCTGCAACGCCATCTCGCTGCTGAAACCGCGATAGGCATTCGGGTATGGGGTATGGAAGACTTCAGGCGCGAAGGGCCCGAAGTTCTGTTTGTAGGGCTGGCTCATGCCCGTCAGCGTCGTACCCAGCAAGGTACGACCATGGAAACCGCCACGGAAGGAAATGACGGCGGGACGATTGGTATGGGCACGGGCGATCTTCACCGCGTTCTCCACCGCCTCCGCGCCGGACGTGAACAGCGCCGCCTTGTAGGCTTGCTCGCCACCCACCAGCTCGCACAGGCGCTTGACCAGGTCGAGGTAGGGTTTGTAGGCCACGACTTGGAAGCAAGCATGGCTGACCTTCTGCAGTTGGGCCTGCACCGCCGCGACCACCTTCGGGTGATTATGGCCGATGTTCAAGACGCCAATGCCGCCGACGAAGTCCAGATAGCGCGCCCCGTCCACGTCCCACACCTCGGCACCCTGGGCCCGGTCGATGACCAGTGGATGTGCGGTGACCAGACCCCGTGGCACGAATTGATCGCGTTGACGGAGCAAGCTTGGGGTTTCTTCGACTTTACTGTTCATGGCATCTCCCACAGTGAACCAGGCAACCGGGAAACGGTTGCGATGTGTTCCACAGGTTAAGCGTTCGACGCAATTGTCTAAGCCGAACTTGGCCTCTGGGAAATTCGGATCGACTGTTTTCACCCCGGCAAACAGCAGATTCCTTCAGCCGCCTCCAGCCCCATGGAATCTGCCGGCAAACGCCCCATACAACGCAGTGTCGACGGATTACGCAGGCCCTTTTGATACATCCTGCTTTACCACTCGGGCATGCTGGATGTTCCCTATCCAGTATGAGAAGTGACCCATGGCCCTGCTTTATAAAGCCGACCCGGTACGCGGCGAACAATGGAAGCGTCTGTTCGCCGAGCACGCGCCGGATATCGAATGGCGTGCCTGGCCGGACATCGGCGATCCGAAGGACATTCGCTACCTCGCCGCTTGGCAGACGCCGGATGACCTCGAAGCACTGTTGCCGAACCTTGAAGTGCTGTTCGCGTTGTCGGCCGGGGTCGACCAACTCGACCTTGATCGCCTGCCGATGTCCCTGCCGGTGGTGCGTCTACTCGATCCTGGTATCACCCGGGGCATGTGCGAGTACGCCAGTTTCGCCGTGCTCAGCCTGCACCGGGATATGCTCCGTTATCGCCAGCAACAGCTCGCCCGATGCTGGCAGGCGCACTTGCTGCAACCGGCGGCCCAGCGTCGGGTCGGTGTCATGGGGCTTGGCATGCAGGCCCAGCAGATCCTGGCCACCTTGCAGACCTTTGGTTTCGCCTTATCCGGCTGGGCACGCAGCGAACACACTATCGTTGGCGTGGATTGCTTTGCCGGTAACGAACAACTCCCGGCGTTCCTCGGCCAATGCGACATCGTGATCTGTGTCTTGCCATTGACCGAGCAGACCCAAGGGATTCTCAACCGTCAATTGTTCAGACACCTGCCCCAGGGCGCGGCCCTGGTCAACATGGGCCGCGGTGGGCACCTGATAGAAGCGGACCTGCTCGAGGCTTTGGCCAGCGGTCAACTCAGTGCCGCGGTGCTCGACGTCCTGCAACAGGAGCCGGCCGCACCGGATCACCCGTTCTGGCAACATCCTCAGATAGTGCTGACGCCGCATATCGCGGCGATGACCCAACCCGAAAGCGCCTTTGGCGTGCTGCTGGAAAATATCCGTCGGCATCAACGCGGCGAATCGATGCTCGGCCAGATTGATCGCCAGCGACGTTATTGACCCGCGCAGCCCATGCGTCTGCATAAGCACCGACAAAAAAGACGCTGATATTTGCTGCTGGGCCGGCTGCGGATTTGAGCAATAACTGCGGCGCGTGAAGCCGCAACTTATGCAATCTACCGAATCAATGCCGGCCTCTTGTCAGGCCTGGCGGCAGGTGAGATACCCATACTTTCAGCGGAGAAATCCGACCGGTCACGCTCCCTTGTCCATGGAGATCTGTCATGTCCAACTCGCAACGCCCTGTCTATGCCTACCGCCCCATGACCGCTGCCGATGTGGCGGCGGCCCATGCCTTGTCCGTGCAGTTGAAATGGCCCCACCGTCTGGAAGACTGGGCCATGCTGCAGCGTGTCTCCCAAGGCTTTGTCGTAGAGGACGAAGGGCGTCTGATCGGTACCGCGTTCACTTGCCCGCAGGGTGATTACGCCACGATTGGCCTGGTGATCGTCAGCGATGAGTACCAGGGCCAGGGCATCGGGCGCAGATTGATGGAACTGGCGCTCGAAGCGTGCGGTTCGCGGACCGCGGTGCTCAATGCGACGTTGGCCGGCGCGCCCCTTTATGCCAGCCAGGGATTCGTTGACTTTGGGCATATCCAGCAGCATCAGGGCAACGTATTGCCCCCTGCCTCCACGGACCTGCCATCCGGTGAGCGCCTGCGCCGCCTGACCGACACCGATCGAAACGAGGTGATCGAACTCGCCAATGCCGGCAGCGGCCTGGACAGGCATACCGTGCTCAACGATCTGTTCGACAGTGTCGACGACGTCGTGGGCATCGAGCGCGATGGACAACTGCGCGGATTCGCCATTTTGCGTCCCTTCGGCCGCGGTCGTTATATCGGCCCGGTCGTGGCAGAAAATCCAGGGCAGGCCAGGTACTTGATCGCCGTGTTATTGGCGCAAGTACCGGACGCTTTCGTGCGCATGGATGTACTGCCCGACAGCGGCTTGGGTGCCTGGCTGGAAGAAGCCGGGTTGAAACAGGTCGACACCGTCGCCCAAATGGTCCGCGGGACCCCGCCCCAGGCCAGCGGCGGCGTACATCAATTTGCGCTGGTGACCCAGGCCATCGGCTGACGCCCCTCCATCACCGCTATACCATCCACTCTCCTGGAGAAACACCCTCATGCTAGAACCCACTGCCGTGCTGCTGGCCCATGCCAACGGCACTCCCGCGTCCACGGCATTCACCCGCGGCTCATTGGGCGCCAACGATCCTTTCGACCGGCAGATCGCTTATGTCGGGACCGATGACATTGCTGCCGGCATCGTCCAAGCGAGCGGGCAATTCAGCACCGATGACTACCCCTACAGCGAAACGATTGTTGTCCACGCGGGACACGTCACCCTGCAGAGCCAGGAGCACTCGCTCGAACTCAATCCGGGTGACAGCGCCGTGATTGCCCGCGGCACATCGGTTCGGATCGAGGCGCAACCGGGTTCGCTCTGGGCATTCTGTGCCGATATCCAACCGGTTGAAGCCGGCAACATAGGGCTGACCGCTCTCCCCCCGCACACCCTGCTCTCCCCTTCGACGCCTCCGAGTGAAGAGTTCCTGCTGAGCCCGACGCCACAATGTCGCTCGAACAACTTGTTCGTCGAGGACGCGACCAACCTGCGCATCGGCATTTGGGATTCGACCCCTTATACCCGCAAGGCGCGGCCACATACGATGCATGAATTGATGCACCTGATCGAGGGCTGCATCATTCTCCAGATCGCCGGCGGGACCCAACTGGCGGTCAACACGGGCGATACGGTGTTCGTACCGCTAGGCGCTCCCTGCGCCTGGAAGAGCAGCGTCTATGTGCGCAAGTTCTACGTCTGCAAGTAACCCGAAGCGTATCAGCGCCGGCAGATGAGTTGTCCTCTGCCGGCGCCCACCCCAATACCGATCACATCACTCGCGGAGTAAAGACAATGGGATTAGGTGGCTTCAGTATCGGAAAATTGCTGATCATCCTGGCGATCCTGGTCCTGCTGTTCGGCACCAAGCGCCTGAAAGGCCTGGGGACGGATCTTGGGGACACGATCAGGGGATTTCGCAAATCCATGGACGAGGATAAGCACGGTCCCGAAGCCCCCGGGGACTCGATTGACGCTCAGGCGCGCACGCTCGAAGCGTCGGCCAAAAAATCATAAGTTTTTATTCAAATCCGCTTTAGCGGAATCTCTCCTCAAGGTCGCCTGGATCCCTTCCCAGAGCTGAAAACCTTCTTTCTCCGCCTGCGTGATTAGGCCCGTATAGCGTATGCCCGTGATTTAAAGCACAGCGAGGTAACGTAAATTGAAAACACTGTTGCTGACAAAAGAAGAAGTTGCCAGTTTGATATCGATGAAGGAAGTCATAGACGCTGTGGCGCAGGCATACAAAGCGTTCAACAGCGAGCAAGTTGTACAGCCCGACTATATCGGGATTCACCTCCCGCCGCCTCGTGGGGAAATCGATTTCAAGATTGGTTATTGTAAAACCAATGAACTGATCTCCATGAAGGCCTCTTCAGGAGGATTCATAGACAATCCGGCAACTCACGACGTACCTAACAGCATGGGGACTGTTCTCCTGTTTGACGCGAGGAGCTGTGCGTTGATTTGCGTCATGGATGGGAGTTTACTCACCCACCTCAGAACCGGAGCCTCCGGAGCCATTTCGGTACAAGTACTGGCAAGAAAGAACTCGAGGAAAATTACAACCATAGGCACCGGAAACCAGGCCCGAATGCAAATTCGGGCAATCCGCGAGGTTATGGACATTGAAGAAATCCACGCGTGGAGCAGAAATCCGGATGCCCTTTGCCGATATAAAGTGGATATCGAGCGCGAGTTTGGCATTCCCGTGATCGTGGCGAACTCGAAGAAAGAAGCTGTCGAGCAAGCTGACATCTTGATTACCACGACCCGTGGAACAGGATCGCTTGTCGAAGCGGGCTGGATAAGACCGGGTACACATATCATCGCTATTGGTACGGATCAAAAAGGTAAGCAAGAGCTGGATCCCGCGATATTCAGGCATGCAAAAATCGTGAATGACTCGATTTCGCAATGCATCGAAAAAGGTGAAACGTGGCATCCGTTAAATAAGGGAATCATTGTCAAGTCCGATATCCATGGAGAGATCGGCGAGATATTGCTGGGCATAAAACCCGGAAGGGAAAGTGATGAGGAAATCACTGTTTTCGATTCTACGGGCATGGCCATACAGGACAACACGACCTCCGAAAAAATCTACCGAAACGCGTTAGAGATCAACGTCGGGACTTTTTTTGGTTTTCTTTGAACTCAGTCATTCAACACTAAGATCTGGAAAGGTAATTACTATGCGTGACTATCCAACGATCAACGATATAAAAGAAGCCCAGGAACGGCTGAGACCTCACATCAGGCATACACCGCTATTACGTGCAGAAAAAATAGAGATTGCCGTGGGTTGCCAGCTCTATCTGAAACCGGAAACATTGCAGATTACCGGGGCTTTTAAAATTCGAGGTGCTCTGAACAAGACACTTTCGTTACCCAGGGATGAGATCGCCAATGGCATTATTGCCACCTCGTCGGGCAACCATGCCCAAGGGCTTGCCTACGCGGCCCGAATGCTGGGGGTGAAAGCGATATTGGTGCTACCGGTTACCACTCCAAAAATCAAAATTGGCAATACCATGGCGCTTGGAGCGCAAGTGATTCTTTTCGATGGCGACACGGCTGCCAGATGGAAAAGAGTGTATGAAATCGCCGAAGAAAATAACTATGCAGTCGTTCACGCGTTTGAAGATCCTTTGGTGATGGCCGGTCAGGGGACAATCGGCTGCGAAATACTGGAGGATCTGCAAGATGTCGATACGGTCATCATCCCCATGGGCGGCGGTGGCCTTATTTCGGGCATTGCCACGGCCATCAAGGAAACCAGGCCATCGGTGCGCGTAGTCGGCGTAGAGCCTGCCTTAACGCCAAAGTACTACCAGAGCAGGATAAACGAAGAACGTACGACGCTACCGCTGAAAAATACCATCGCGGATGGGTTGAGAATCAGCGTCCCGGGGCAGAATCCATACCCGATTATCGAGCGGTACGTGGATGAGATCATTCTGGTTGAGGAAGAGCACATCATTGAAGGTATGCGTGTCCTGGCCAAGGATGCAAAATTGATAGCCGAGCCCGCCGCAGCGATTGGTATCGGGGCTTTGTTGGCGGGTGCAATCAACGTCAAGCCGGATGAAAAGGTTTGTGTGGTGTTGACGGGCGGAAATTGGGACCTGTGCGACCTGGCCGAAATATACAAGGCTGTCGAGTAGTTTGCGTCCTGGGACGCGCCCCAAAAAAAAGCCCGCAGTGAGACGGGCTAAAGAGTGACACAACAAGAATCAATACCGGGCGTTGCCTCGGCTCAAAGCGCCGCGGCGATCGCCGCTCCAACCTCCTGGGTCGAACCTTGCCCGCCCAGGTCAGGCGTAATCGGCCCCTCTGCGATGACCTGCTCGATGGCCCTGAGAATACCGTCATGGGCCGCGCGGTAGCGCTCATCGCCATTGCCGAGGAAGTCCAGCATCAAGGCACCGGACCAGATCATCGCAATCGGGTTGGCGATGTTCCGTCCATAGATATCCGGCGCCGAACCATGAACCGGTTCAAACAGCGAAGGAAAACGTCGCTCCGGGTCGAGATTGGCCGAGGGGGCGATGCCGATGGTGCCAGCGCAGGCCGGCCCGAGGTCGGACAGGATGTCGCCGAACAGGTTCGACGCCACGACCACATCGAAACGATCAGGCTGAAGCACGAAGCGCGCACACAGGATGTCGATGTGTTGCTTGTCCCAGGTGACGTCCGGGTACTGCTGCGCCATGAGGGCTGTGCGTTCGTCCCAGTACGGCATGCTGATGGAAATGCCGTTGGACTTGGTCGCCGCGGTCAGGCGCTTGCGCGGCCGGGTCTGAGCCAGGTCGAAGGCGAACTTGAGAATCCGGTCCACGCCACGGCGGGTGAACACCGACTCCTGCAGCACGAACTCGTGCTCGGTGCCTTCGAACATCTTGCCGCCAATCGAGGAATATTCGCCCTCGGTGTTTTCGCGAATCACCACGAAATCGATGTCCCCGGCTTCGCGCCCTGCCAACGGGCACGGCACACCGGGAAACAATCGCACCGGACGGATATTCACGTACTGGTCGAAGTCCCGACGAAACTTCAACAGCGAACCCCACAGGGAAATATGATCCGGCACCTTGTCCGGCCAGCCCACGGCGCCAAAATAAATCGCGTCGAAGTCCTTGAGCTGCTCGAACCAGTCGTCGGGCATCATCTGCCCGTGTTCCAGGTAATAATCGCAGTTGGCCCAGTCGAGCACTTCAATGCTCAAATCCAATTGCCATTTCTTCGCGGCCTGCTCCAATACCCGCAGCCCTTGTGGCAAGACTTCCTTGCCAATGCCGTCGCCGGCAATCGCGGCGATTCTGAATGGTTTGCTCATCAACCGTGCCTCCTCTCTTCAAACGCTGACCGGGTCACAACCCACCCATGTGGAAGGCTTTGACTTCAAGGAATTCGTCCAGGCCGTACTTGCTGCCTTCACGCCCCAGGCCGGATTGCTTGATCCCGCCAAAGGGCGCGACGTCCATGGAAATGAGCCCGGTATTGAGACCGATCATGCCAAACTCCAACGCCTCGCCGAACCGCCATGAGCGGCGCAGGTCCTGGGTGAAGAAATACGCGGCCAGGCCATAAGGCGTTGCGTTGGCCGAGGCCAGCGCCTCTTCTTCCGTGCGAAAGCGCATCAGCGGTGCCACTGGGCCGAAGGTTTCTTCGTTGGCCAGCAGCATCCCGGCATGGGTTTCGCCGAGCACCGTCGGCTGGACGAACTGGCTGCCGCCCTGGGGGATCTCACCACAGAGTAGACGCGCGCCCTGGCTCAACGCCTCGTCGATGTGTCGAGCGACCTTACTGACCGCCGCCGCATTGATCAGGGGACCTATGTTTACGCCGTCCTGCAGGCCATCGCCGACCTTGAGCTTGCCCACCTCCTCCACCAGGCGCTGGGCGAAGCGCTCGTAGATCCCATCCTGCACCAGGATTCGGTTGGCGCAGACGCAGGTCTGTCCCGCGTTGCGGAATTTGCTGAGCATGATGCCGGTCACCGCCTGTTCCAGGTCGGCGTCGTCGAACACGATGAATGGCGCGTTACCGCCCAGTTCCAGGCTCAAGCGCTTGATGTGTTCCGAGCTCTGGCGCATCAGCAGTCGACCAACCGCGGTGGAACCGGTGAAGGACAGCTTGCGCACCGTTGGGTTGCCGGTCAGCTCTTCACCAATGCCGACAGGCATGCCAGTGACGACATTGAACACCCCGGCGGGAATGCCGACCCGCTCGGCCAGCACGGCCAGGGCCAGGGCCGACAGTGGGGTCAGGTCCGACGGCTTGACCACGATCGTGCAGCCGGCGGCCAGAGCCGGCGCGCACTTGCGGGTGATCATCGCGTTGGGGAAGTTCCACGGGGTGATCGCGGCGCAAACGCCGACCGGTTGCTTGAGGGTCAGCAAGCGGCGGTCACCGCTGGGGGCCTGGATGGTTTCGCCGTAGACCCGTCGGGCTTCTTCGGCAAACCATTTGACGAAGCTGGCACCGTAGCGAATCTCGCCCTGGGCTTCCGTCAGCGGCTTGCCCTGTTCGCAGGTCAGGATCAACGCCAGGTCGTCGAGGTTGTCGATCATGGCCTGATACCAACGATCCAGCAGCGCCGCCCGTTCTGCCGCCGGACGTGCACGCCAGGCCGGCCAGGCACGGTCGGCGGCTTCGACGGCGCGCCGGGTTTCGCTGCCTTGTATCGCCGGCACCTTGGCGAGCACTTCGCCAGTGGCCGGATTGATGACGTCCAGGGTCTCGGCGTTGTCGGCGCCGACCCATTGACCGTCGATGTAAGCGAGTTCTACCAGCAGGCTGGGGTCTTTCAGGCGATTCTTGAGCATGGCGTGGAGTCCTGTTCTGAGACAGTCTCCAGTCTATTGAGTCGCCATGGATGAGGATGCTGAAAACGCCGGTCCTACAGCCGTCGAATGCTGAAAATCAGCATTCGACGGCAGGCTTTACCGTGGCACGATTAGATGCGCATCGAGCCCAACAGCCCCTGCAGAAAACGCTCGCCTGCGACCAGTTGGCTGATCTCGATGAACTCGTCAGGCTTGTGCGCCTGCTCTATCGAGCCTGGGCCACAGACCACCACCGGCACGTCCAGGCGTTGCTTGAACAACCCGCCCTCGGTGCCGAAGGAGACTTTGACGGTGCCGGTGTCCGGGGCGGCAAAGTTTTTCAGGAAACGCACCGCGTCGACGCTCGGATGGGTATCGAGGCCCGGGTAGACATTCAAGGTCTCGATTTCGATCGCGGCCACGCTGGAGAGCTTCTTGGCTTCGCGCACGATCAGTTCGGCCCGCTCGCGCATCTGTTCGAGGAACCCGTCCAGGTCGTCCGCTGGCAAGTTGCGCACTTCGAAATCCAGGGTGCACAGGTTGGGCACGATGTTCAGCGCCTTGCCGCCGACAATCTGGCCGACATGCACGGTGCTGTAGGGCACATCGTAATCGGTATCCCGTGCCCCCTGCTCTTGCAACTGCTGCTGGCTCTGGCGCAGCGCGGCGATGAAATCGCAGGCCACGTGAATCGCATTGACCGAACGCGGTGCGAGTGAGGAATGCGCTTCCAGGCCGCGACAGTAGGTGCGGTAGGAACCCTTGCCCTTGTGCCCGAGCACGAACTGCATATTGGTCGGCTCGCCGATGACGCACAGAAACGGCCGAACCGGTGCCAGGTGCAGCACATCGAGCAAACGACGCACCCCCACGCACCCGATCTCTTCGTCATGGGACAACGCCAGTTGCAATGGCCGGCTCAATGGCTGTTCGCTGGCATCGAGCATGGCGTCGGTGGCCAGTGCGATAAAACCCTTCATGTCGCAACTGCCCCGACCATAGATCCGCCCGTCCCGCACCGTCGCCTCAAACGCCGGGACAGTCCAGGCCTGCCCCGCCGCCGGCACCACGTCGGTATGACCGGACAGGAGGACCCCCGGCACGTCCCGGGGTCCGGTGCTGGCAAACAGATTGGCTTTCTGGCCGCTTTCATCCTGGACGATCAGCGACTCGATGCCCTTGGTCAGCAGCAGATCGCGTACGTACTCGATCAAGGCCATGTTCGATTCCGAAGAGACGGTATCGAAGGCCATCAGCCGCTTGAGAATCTCCAATACACGGGGTTTCATGCGTACGCCGCCACGGTCAGGTTGTTCGATTGCTGGGTTTTCATCAGTTCGGCGCTGTCGTGATGGCAGAGGATTTCGCTGCCGCCGACAATCATCCGCCGCTGCGGCGCGACGCAATTGCACAGCCCGTCTACCCGTACCGGGCAGCGACTGAGGAAGGTACACAGCCCGGGCACGTTGGCTTTCGGGCCAACGGGCGGCAGCGTCTGGCAGGTCGTTGCCCCGCAGGTTTCCAGCCAGCCCTGGCGCAGCTCCGGTACGGAATGAATCAACAGGTCGGTATACGGATGGAACGGCGCCTCGGCATAGGATTGGCGGCTACCGGCCTGGACCTTGTGTCCGCTGTACATGACCACGATGTCGTCGCACAAGGCGCGCACGGTGGAGATGTCGTGGCTGATGAACAGATAGGACACTCCCAGTTGCTGGCGCAGGTCGCGCAGCAGTTCGAGAATCGCCGCGCCGACCACGGTATCCAGCGCCGAGGTCACTTCGTCGCAGAGGATCAGGTCCGGCTTGGCCGCCAAGGCCCGGGCCAGGTTGACCCGTTGCTTCTGGCCGCCGGACAGTTCGTTCGGGCGTCGGTCCGCCATCGTGCGCGGCAAACGCACCAGGTCCAGTAATTCGCCGATACGCTCGCGCAACGCCGCGCCCTTGAGGCCGAAGTACATCTTCAGCGGACGGCTCAGGATCGTGCTGACGCTGTGCATCGGGTTGAGGGCAGTGTCGGCATTCTGGAAGACCATTTGAATGCGTCGGAACTGTTCGTGGGTGCGCGACGACAGGCTGCCCCCCAGGGGCTGGCCATCAAAGGTCAGCCCGCCAAGGGCCGGCACCAGCAATCCGGCCACGACCCGTGCCAGGGTCGATTTGCCAGAGCCCGACTCGCCAATGACGCCAATGGCCTGGCCTCGGCGAACCGTCAGGTCGATGTCTTCCAGCACCCGAATCGCTGGCATGCCCTGGGCATTCTTGTTGCCGTAGCCGGCGGTCAGCCCTTGGATGGTCAGCAGTGGCGTGTCCTGGGCGATGTCGCTCGGTGGGCGGATCGTCGTGTCCGGCCGCGCCGCCGCCAACAAGCTGCGGGTGTATTCGTGGGCCGGGGCCTTGAGCAAAGGCGCCGTGGCGCTGTGTTCGAAGATTTCGCCGCCATTGAGCACGACGATTTGGTCAGCCATCTGCGCCACCACCGCGAGGTCGTGGGACACATAGACGGCCGTGGCCCCGCGTTCACGCACCACTCGCTTGAAGGCCCGCAGTACGTCGATTTGGGTCGTCACGTCCAGGGCCGTGGTCGGCTCGTCGAGCACCACCAGCAACGGATCGCTGATCAGCGCCATGGCCGCCATCACCCGTTGCAGTTGCCCGCCGGACACTTGGTGGGGATAGCGCTGGCCGATGCGTTCAGGGTCTGGCAAGGCCAGGTCGCGGAACAATTCGATGGCCTTGGCCTCAAGCTCCGCGCTACTACCCAGGCCATGAATCAGCGCGCCTTCCACCACTTGGTCGATGAGTTTTTTCGCCGGGTTGAACGCTGCTGCAGCACTCTGGGCGATATAGGACACCCGATTGCCGCGCAACTTCTGCAACTGGCTTTCGCCCAACGCCAGCATGTCATGCTCGCCGATTTGCACGACGCCGCCCGCCAGCCGACACCCGCGCCGGGCATAACCGAGCAGCGCCAGGGCGATGGTGGTCTTGCCGGAACCGGACTCGCCGATCAACGCCAACACTTCACCCTTTTGCAGGGAGAAGCTGACGCCCTTGACGATGTCCACCTCACCACGCTCGCCACAGGCGACCACGCGCAGGTCCTGTACTCGAATCAACTCGCTCATTTCAATGACCTCCCGAACGTCGGCTACGTCGCGACGACAACCGGTCGATGAACAGATTCACGCCGATGGTCAGGGTGCCGATGGCCAGTGCTGGAATCACGATGGCCGGTGCCCCTTGATTGAGCCCACCGATGTTCTCGCGCACCAGCGAGCCCAGGTCGGCATCTGGCGGTTGCACGCCCAGCCCCAGGAAACTCATGCCACTGAGCAGCAGCACGATGAAACCAAAGCGCAGGCCCAGGTCCGCCAACACCGGGTTGAGGATGTTCGGCAGGATTTCCACGCAGGCGATGTACAGCCGACGCTCGCCCCGGGTACGGGCCACTTGCACGTATTCCAGGGCCTCGATATTCACCGCCATGCTGCGGGCGATGCGGAACGCGCCGGGGGTGTAGCTCAACACCGCCGTGCAGATCAGCAAGGTGACCGAAGAACCGAAGGCCGAAACCATGATCAGCGCGAGCATCTTGCTGGGGATCGAAATGAACGCATCCATCAGGCGACTGATCAACTCGTCCAGCCATTTCGGCGACACCACCGACAGCAGTGCCAGGCTGGTCCCCAGGGTGCTGGACAACACCGCGGCCACCAACGCCAGGCCGACGGTGAAGCGCGCGCCGACGAGGATCCGGCTGAGCATGTCGCGGCCCAGGTAATCGGTGCCGAACGGGTACGTTGCGCTGAGGCTGTCGAACACGTTGTCGGAGACCACCTCCCCCACCGGATGTGGCGCCAGCCACGGGCCGAAGATGGCCACCAGCAACCAGATCACACACATCGCAGCACCGACCAGCCCCAGCCAGGACTTGGCGTGGGCATCTTTGCCCAACCCCAGCGCAACGGCCGCCGTCGGGGACTTCACAATGAGATTGTTCATTGGTTTCTCAGCCTCGGATTGGACAGTATCGCGCACAGGTCGGCAATCAAGACCAATGCCAGGTACGCCGTACAAAACAACATGGTGCAGGCCTGGACCAGGGCCATGTCGCGGTTGGTCACGGCATCGACCATCAGGCTGGCGATGCCGGGATAGTTGAAGATCGTTTCGACGATCACCACCCCGCCCAACAAGTAGGACAGGCTCAGGGCGATGGCATTGGCGATGGGGCCGATGGCATTGGGCAAGGCATGCCGAAGTACGATGCGGATATTGCTCACGCCTTTGAGCCGGGCCATTTCCACGTAAGGGCTGTCGAGCTGATCGATCACCGCCGCCCGGGTCATGCGCGACATTTGCGCGACAATCACGCAACACAGCGTCATGACCGGCAATGCGTAGGTGCGCATGAATTGCCAGGGTGAGGTGATGTCACTGGCGTAGGACAGCGCCGACAACCAGCCCAGGTTCACCGCGAAGATCAGCACCGCCAAGGTGGCGACCAGGAATTCCGGCACCGCCACCATGGTCAAGGTGAAGAAACTCAGGAAGCTGTCGATGCGCCCGCCCCGGCCCATAGCCGAGCCGATGCCCAGGGCCAAGGCCACAGGCACCGACACCAACGCGGTGGCAGCCGCCAGCATCAACGTGTTGGGGACCCGGCCGGCCATCAGGTCGATGACCGGCATGGCATTGGACATCGACATGCCCAGGTCACCGCTGAGCAGGCTCGTCAGCCAGTGCAGATAACGCAACACACCGGGCTGGTCCAGACCCATTTTCGTCCGCAGGGCCGCCACTTGTTCTGGCGTGGCGAACTGCCCCAGCGCCTGTTGCGCCGCGTCTCCCGGCAGTACCGCCGTGATGGCGAATACCACCATGGAGACAATCAACAAGGTCACGACCGCCGCCCCCAGGCGGCGGCCAATCAACCAGAGTGTGTTGCTGTTCATCATCCGACCCTCATGCAATATGGCCAAAACCCGACGTTCATCAAGCGTCCAGCCAGACTTGCTCGGCAAACATGTAGCCCATGAAACCGCCCAGGGGGTTGGCGCCGTAGCCCTTGACTCGCTGATCGGCACCGTCGATGTTGCTGATGAACACCGGGACGCCAATACCACAGTGCTCATGCACCAGCACTTGCATGTCGCCGTACATCTTGCCGCGCTTGGCCTCGTCGGTTTCACCGCGGGCCTGGATCAACAGCTGGTCGAACTGTTCGTTTTTCCAGCCGGACTCATTCCACGGCGCACTCGACTGGAAGAACTGCGAGAACAGCATGTCGGCATTCGGCCGTGGGTTGATGTTGCCAAAGCTCAGCGGGTGCTTGGCCCAGTGGTTGGACCAATAGCCATCGCTCGGCAGGCGGTTGACGTTGAGCTTGAGCCCGGCTTCTTTGGCGGACTGCTGCAGCAACACCGCGACGTCCACCGAGCCGGTCGCCGCTGGCGAGCACATCAGCGGCATGCTGATGTCTGCCATGCCGGCTTTCTTGAGCAGGAACTTGGCCTGTTCCGGATCGTAGGCCCGTTGTGGCAGTTCGGCGTTGTAGAAGCGTGCGCCGGGGGCGATCGGATGGTCGTTGCCGACCCTGGCGTAACCCCGGAAGATTGCCGACTTGATCTGTTCCCGATCCAGCAGCAGCTTCATGGCCTGGGTGAATTCCGGGCTTTTGCCAGGCATCTGGTCCTGACGAATGATCAAGTCAGTGTAGTTGCCCGACGGTGAGTCAATGACCTGGTGCTTGGCGCTGGCCTTGATGCGAGTGGTCGAGCGCGGGTTGACCTCGTTGACGATGTGCACGTCCCCCGACAACAGGGCGTTGATCCGCGACGATTCGTCGGCGATGCCGATGAATTCGATTTCGTCCAGGTACGGCAAGCCGGGTTTCCAGTAATTGGTATTGCGCACACCAATGGAACGCACCCCAGGCTTGAACTCCTTGACCTTGAACGGACCGGTACCGACGCCCTGGCTGAAATCGCTGGTGCCTTCGGGAACGATCAGCATGTGAGAAACGGCAAGCACCGACGGCAATTCAGCGTTGGGGCCGGTCAACTGTATCTGCACTTCATGGGTGCCGACGGCTTTGACGTCAGCGAACTGCGACGCCAGCGGCAAGACCTTGGAGCCGGTGATCGGGTCCTTGTGCCGCAACAACGAAAACACCACGTCGGCAGCGGTCAGTGCCTTGCCATTGTGGAAGGTCACTTCCTTGCGCAGGCTGATCACCCAGAGCGTGGCGTCGGTGGTTTCGATACGCTCGGCCAGTTCCAGTTGCGGCACCATGTGGCTGTCGAAACGGGTCAGCCCGTTATAGAACATGTAGTGGCGCACATAGTCGGTGGACGATGAACCTTTGGCCGGGTCCAAGGTGTCGGCGGTGGAGCTGGTCGAGCCTGCGACACGGATGCGACCGCCAGGCTTGCCTTTGCCAGGGGCTGCGGCCTGCTCATCAGCGAACAACTTGCCGGCGGCGCCGAACAGGCTACCCGCGCCCGCCACCGTCACCCCGGCCAATCCGAGCATTTGCAAAGCATTGCGGCGCGACATGCCGCGATTGAGCCCTTCGAAGATGCGCAGACTTTCCGTACCTGTTATCAGCTGGGTGTCGATACTGTTTTTTTTGTCAGTCATGTCAGTTCTACCTTTCGGAAGTGATAAGGTTCGATGGCTCGCGATTAACGCAATGTGTTGAAACGTGAAGCGTCCCCCGCAACTCAATGCAAATAGTCTTGAAGGCGGTAATACGCACCGACCAGGGGCAGGAACCAAGGCTTGCCAAAATGTCCGGGGATGGCTGGCCAATCGAGCTCGCGCCAAGGGTTGGCCTCGACCTTGCCGGCCATGACGTCGGCCATGACCTGGCCCATGTGCACCGACATCTGCACGCCATGGCCGCTGTAGCCCATGGAGTGATAGATGCCACCGTGCTGGCCGGCCCGGGGCAGTCGGTCGGACGTCATGTCCACCAGTCCCCCCCAGCAATAATCGACCTTCACGTGAGCCAACTGCGGGAACATCTGCACCATCGCCGCATGCAGGACTTTGCCGCTCTTGGCATCCGACACGCTGTCAGACATGGCGAACCGCGCACGCCCACCAAACAGCAGGCGGTTGTCCGGCGTCAGGCGAAAGTAGTTGCCGATCATGCGGCTGGTGACATAGGAGCGATGGGCCGGCAGCAAGCTGTCGATCAGCGCCTGGGGCAACACCTCGGTGGCGATCACGAAACTGCCCACGGGTACGATCCGCCGCCGATACCAGCCCAACCCACCCTGCTGAGAGGTGCCGGTGGCCAGCAGGACCTGCGTGGCCTGGAGCGAACCCTTGGTGGTATTGACCCGATAGCCGCCGGCACTGGCTTTCCAGTCCGTGACGGATACACCCTGGAAGATCAACGCGCCATGACGGGCTGCGGCTTCGGCCAACCCGACCCCGAAGCGCCCGACATGCATCTGCACGCCGTTGCGCTGCAGCAAGCCACCATGGAACTGGGCCGAATTGACTTCAGCGCGGGTTTCCTGGGCAGACAGCAACTCGACCTCGGCATCGACCTCCCGCCGGATCAATTCGCAGGTGCGCGCCAAGCCTTCGTAATGCAGGGGCTTGGCCGCCAGCTTGAGCTTGCCATTGCGCTTGAGGTCGCAGGCAATCTGCTCCTGCTCCACCAGCGAGACAACGCTTTGCACGGCGCTTTCATAGGCCAGGTAATAGGCGCGCGCTTTATCGGCGCCGAGGCTGGCGCTCAGTGCCGCGTAGTCCTGGGCAACGCCGGTATTGCATTGGCCGCCATTGCGTCCCGACGCTTCGCCAATGACCCGCCCGCCTTCCAGCACCACCACATTGGCGCCCTTCAAGGCCAGGGCCCGGGCCGCGGCCAGGCCAGTGAAACCACCCCCGACGATGGCCACATCGACCTGCCCGGGCAACGCACCGAGCTGGGCACCGGTGAATGCCGGTGCGGTATCGAGCCAGTAAGACTCACTGCCCATGTCTAACCCCTTATGCCTTGAAGAGTGCCAAGAGACTCAGAGACCGACCAGACCGGCCAATCCGCCGATGTCCGGGATCTGGTGGTAGCTGTAGCCCACGTTCCCAGGCAGTTCATGACCGCGAGCCACGAACGCTTTGTTTTTGATCTTCATGTCGTCGGCTGGCATCAGGTCATAACGGAAGCTCGAGGACACGTGCAGCACATCTTCCGGCCCGCAGCCGAGGTTATCGAGCATGAACTCGAAGGCGGCCAGGCGCGGCTTGTAGGCTTGGGCTTGTTGAGCCGTGAAGACTTTATGGAAAGGCGCGCCGAGCTTGTCGACGTTGGACATGATCTGCTCGTCCATCGCGTTGGAGAAAATCACCAGGGGGATCTTGTCGGCGATTTTCGACAGGCCTGCCGGTACATCAGCATGGGGGCCCCAGGTCGGTACGGCATCGTAGTAGAGCTGGCCTTCGCCTTTGTATTCGACGCCCCAGCGTTTGCAGACACGGGACAAGGCAGTCTTGAGGATTTCATCATATGGCCGCCAGTCACCCATCACCTGGTCCAGGCGATAGGCCGAGAAATCCTTGACGAACTGGTCCATCTGCTCGGCAGGGACCCGATCGGCGAACAGCTCGCGCGTCATGGTGCCCATCTGGAAGTTGGTCAACGTGCCGTAGCAGTCAAAGGTAATGAACTTGGGGCGAAGGAAGCTCATGAGTGCAGTCCTGAGTGATGGTTGAGGTCATGAGGGGCAAGCAGTTGCGCCGTTCTGGAAGCCTGGGTGCAACGCTGCATCACGGATTTATTACAGCATCATGAGACCGTGCATAAACCGTTAAAAGTATAGGTCGCTTGGCACAAACCACCGTTTTTCGGGGCCTGCTCAGCAGACTGTGCGGGATGCGCCAAGCGCGGGCATTTGCGCCGTTTTCAAGGGATTTACGGGCGCAAATGGTGCGCAAAAAACCACGTGAACCGCTGTGTGCGGCAGAATCTACGCCCGCACTGCCCCTGCAAGAACGAGAACGGGCGCATCCCTTTCAGGAGGCGCCCGTTCATGGTGTCGTGGCTTGGAGATCCTTTGCTCAGAACTCCGCCACCTTGCCCCAGGACGAAGATTGGAAACGGTCCGGGTGATAAGGCCGCGGATCGACCAGTGGGGTCATGTCACAGATGATGTCGGCGATCAAGTGGCCCGCCCCCGGGCCGATGCCGAAGCCATGACCACTGAACCCCGCCGCCAGCACCAGGCCAGGTAGGCTGGCCATCTCGCCGATGCCGGGGACGCCGTCCGGCGTGCTGTCCACATAACCTGCCCAGGCTGCGGTGACCGACGACGCCTTCAGCGCCGGGATCAGGTCTACCGCGCGCTTGTAAGTCAACTCAACCGTCGAGGCGTCTGCTTTCGGATCCAGGATTCGCATGCGCTCCATCGGCGTTGGCTGGTCCAGCCGCCAGCGGCCCAAGCCTTCGTGTCCCGACTGGAAACCCTCCAGGCCACCGGGAGCCAGCTTGCGCCACCTGCGCTGAAACATTGGCAGGAACTGCGGGGCGAAACGCAGCAGTTGCAAGGTCGGGTCGACGCGCCCTCTGCCGCTGATGGCCAACGTCATCCCGCCATCGGCGCGACGGGTCATGGAGATTTCATCCGTATGGAGCGCATCCGGTATTTCCTTGGCGCCCTTGGACACCGACAGGATCGTTTGACGAATGGACGCCTGGGGAAAGCGAATGCCGTACTGCCGGCAGAAAGAGGAGGCCCAGGCGCCACCGGCGAGCACCGCGAGCTGGGTGCGAATGGTGCCCTTCTCGGTGACGACGGCCGACAACCGACCGCCTTCTGTCTCGAGGCCACGTGCGGCGCAGCCCTGGTGCACGGTGCCGCCCAGCTTGATGATGGCCCGCGCCACCGCCGGCGCGGCACGGGATGGGTCTGCTGTACCGTCGGTTGGTGAAAAGACCCCGCCTTTCCATGGCTTGCCGGTCACCCGACCCTGTTCGGCGGCCTGCTCCGCCGTCAGCATATGGGTTTCCACATTGACGGTACGGGCGAACTCACCCCATTTTGCCCAACCGGCCAGCTCTTTCTCGTTGTTGCTCAGATAGAGCAGGCCACATCTCCTGAATCCGGTGTCTTCCCCAGTCTCTGCGGCGAACTGCTCCCACAGATCCAGGCTCTTGGTCGACAGCGGCAACTCGCGGGCGTCTCGGTTCTGCTGGCGGCACCAGCCCCAGTTGCGACTCGATTGCTCTGCCCCTACGCGGCCTTTTTCCACCAGTGCGACCTTCATGCCGCGCTTGGCCAGGTAATAGGCCGTGAAGGTCCCGATAATGCCGCCGCCGATCACGACAACGTCAGCGTGTATCGGAAGTTCAGAATGCGTCTCTACGGAGATTAACGGTGCTGGCATTTTCAGGATGTCCATTGAGGGCCGGGGGCGTTTAAAAAAGCATCTTCTTCAGCCGGTCGGGTGCATCGGGCTTGTACTGAGGATGTATGACCAGGGCAAGCCGCTACTCCGTTCTGGAAGCATCAGTGCCATGCTGAATCTGGTGTTTATTACAACACCAAGAAACCGTGCATAAACGGTTAAAAGTATAGGTCGGCTGGTACAAAGCACCGTTTTGCGGGATGTGTTCAGCAGACTTTGCGGGGAGGCTTTTGGATTTGTTCCTTTGGAGACGTGGTTGCGTGTGTATATCCGTTGCTGCGGTAACGGCCACTTAGGGTTCCGCCCTGACGGCGGGTCACTTTTGGAAGAATATCCAACATCTTCATTGACTGAACCACCGCTATCGCGAGCAAGCTCGCTCCCACATTCGGTCTTCAGTGGCCCCAGAATTTATATCCAACACAGAACCCCTGTGGGAGCGAGCTTGCTCGCGAAGAGGCCGGCACCTCCAACATCACCGCAAACTGACACACCGCCTTCGCGAGCAGGCTCGCTCCCACAGGAGGAACGCGGTCCCACCAAGAACCAGGTTGGCTATCAGCCCGCCTCGCGGTGGACTTCGCTGCTCACCCTTTCATGCCTCTTCCAAAGTGACGATCAGGCGGGGGCAAGCTCCCTCGCCACACGCTAATGACCAGTTAAACAGGCAGATACGGCAGATTCTCCTTTGCGCCCTTGAAGAACGGCATATTTTCTCCGGGCTGCTTTGTTAGCTTATTAAGCAGACTCGACATGCTGCTTTAAAGGACCGCCTGGATGACTACCCAATCTTCAAATCGCTACAGCGTTGATCCGCAAACCGCCCATCTGTTCTACATCAATGGCGGTTGGTCGGCGCCGGTCAGCCCGGCCAGTCTGCCGGTGGTCAATCCGGCAACCGAGGAAATCGTTGCACAGGTCGCCAGCGGGTCTGCCGAGGATGTCGATCGGGCGGTCGCGGCGGCGCGTGCCGCGTTTGCCGATTGGTCTGTCACTTCCACAGCGGTGCGTGCGCGGGTGCTGGACAAGATCCATGAGCTTATCCTCGAGCGCAAAGAGGCGTTTGCCCAGGCGATCTCCCTGGAGATGGGCGCCGCCATCGGTTCTGCACGGGCGATGCAAGTGCCCCTGGCGGCCGAACACGTTCGGGTCGCCCGCGACTTGCTGGCCACGTATCGTTTCCAGGCCGTCGAGAACGGCACCGCGATCCAACGCGAACCTATCGGCGTCTGCGGCCTCATCACGCCGTGGAACTGGCCGCTTTATCAGATCACCGCAAAAGTCGCCGCGGCGCTGGCGGCCGGTTGTACGGTGGTGCTCAAGCCCAGTGAACTGTCGCCGCTCAGCGCTCTATTGTTCGCGCAGGTGGTCCATGACGCGGGCCTTCCACCGGGCGTCTTCAACCTGGTGAACGGCAGCGGCCATGTGGTCGGCGCGGCGATGGCCGCACACCCGAGTGTCGACATGATTTCCATTACCGGCTCGAACCGCGCAGGTGCGCTGGTGGCCCAGGCGGCCGCGCCGACGGCGAAGCGGGTCGGGCAGGAATTGGGCGGCAAATCCCCGAATATCCTGCTGCCCGATGCCGACTTTGCCAAAGCCGTCCCACTGGGCGTCATGGCGGCGTTTCGCAACGTCGGGCAATCGTGCAGCGCCCCCACCCGGATGATCGTACCCAAGGCCCGGCTGGCGGAGGTCGAAGCGCTGGCGGCCGCCACCGCCAACGCGATCATCGTCGGCGATCCGCAATCACCGGAAACGGTACTCGGCCCCATCGCCAATGAAGCCCAGTTCAATCGCGTGCAAGCCATGATCGAGGCCGGCCTGCATGAGGGCGCCAAACTGTTGTGCGGCGGCTTGGGGCGCGTGCCGGGTCTGGAAAAGGGTTTCTACACCCGCCCGACGGTTTTCTCCGAGGTGGATAACGCCATGCGGATCGCCCAGGAAGAAATCTTCGGGCCGGTGCTGTGCATCATTGCCTACGAAACCATCGATGAGGCAGTCGCTATCGCCAACGATACGATCTATGGCCTGGGTGCTCATGTACAGTCACAGGACCTTGATCTGGCGCGCGCGGTGGCTTCTCGTATCCGCGCGGGGCAAGTGCTCCTGAACTACCCGGCCTGGGATCCCATGGCGCCATTCGGTGGCTACAAGCGTTCGGGCAATGGTCGTGAGTACGGCGTCTTCGGCCTTGAGGAGTATCTGGAAACCAAGGCGATCATCGGCTTTGGTGGCCCAGACCTAGATCGATAGCTTGTTTCTTCCGCCATGCTTGAGGAGCGAAGGATTGATTCCGAACTGCTTGCGAAAAGCGGTGGCGAAATGGCTGGCATTGGCATAGCCGAGGTCCGAGGCGATTCGCATCACCGACTCATCGCCGTTCAACAAGCGGCTACGGGCCTGGATCATCCGCGCTTGCTGGAAGACGCCGTAGACACTGTTGAAGAACAGCTGGCGGAACCCGCGGGTGAGCTTGGGCTGGCTCATGCCCGACTCGCGCGCCAGCTCCGATAAGCTGGGGGCCTTGCCCAGGTCAGCCAGCAGGCGTTCGCGCGCACGCAACAGGCGTTGGCGGTCGATGTGGCTGACACGGCAGGTGCACTCCACGTTACGGCGTGCTTCCAGGAACAGGCTGACCAGGGTCACGCTCTGGCCATACAGCCAGAGGCCGCTTCGGGGCTGGCCCATTGGCAAGTCTGGGCTCGGGTCCATGGCCTTGCACAACAGATGCGCGGTCGCGCTCATTTCGCCACTGCGGTGGCCGTCCAGGAAACAATGATCGCAGGCCAGTGCCTTGTTCAGCAGCGGGTCGAGTTTCAACTCCCATTGTGACAGCACCTCGGGACGGATCATGACCGTGATGTTGTCGATCTCGCCATGCTGATGGTAGAGGCCATCGCGACGACGGCCATAGCTGATGCAACCCGCGCCTTCGTCAATCACATAGCGGCGCTGCCGACGACCGTCACGGAAGCTGCAGGCGGCCTTGCCCTTGAGCAAGTTGGTGAAGCTGAAATGAATGCAGTCGCTGTCATCCTGCAGGGGCAATTCGATTGGCTGCTCGAACTTGCTTTGCCAGCGCACGATGTCGAGTCCGTCCTGCAGGGCCATGCGCGTCACCCGACAATGCGCCCCGGGTCCGAGGTCGCTTCCATATTCCCCCGTAATGATTCGCGAGACCGGCATCGGCTCTCCTGCGCCTCCTTGAACGACTGACATCGTGAATCTCCTGGTTGACCGGATACGGCTCGAATCAGATCACATCGGGGTAGAGTTGTGCAATTGATAATTATTAGCATCTGGCGCGTCGCACACGCTGCGCTTATTCGTGACTGCCGACGCTAACGCGCACCGCTCAAAACCCTCAGTCAAGGTCCCATTATGTCTGCACGACGCAACACGACGACGACCCCTCGATCTTGCTATAAGTGTAATACTATAACAATAGTTTTAACTTGCACACTGGCCAGTCCAGTCCTTGCCGCCACCGGCGAAATCCTTGAATTGCCCGTTTCGACCGTGACTGCGCGCATGGAGCAGGAAGACCCCAAGAGCCTGCCCATCAGCCTTAGCGTGATCAGTGGCGAGCAACTGCGTACCCAGCGCCTCGACACGCTGGAAAGCGCCCTGCGCAACACCTCCGGGGTCAATGTCAATTCATCCGGCGGCCCCAATGACTTCAACGTGCTGATCCGTGGCGTCGGCTCGCTGTACCAGATGTCGATGGATGACAGCTCGGTGGCCTTCAACATCGACGGTGTGCCAGTCGCCTCCCGCAGCCTCGGCTTCGGCACCCTGGATATCGACCGCATCGAAGTGCTCAAGGGGCCCCAGGGCACGATGTCCGGTGCAATTGGCCAGGCGGGTGCGGTGAACATCACCACCCGCCAGCCGACCCGGGAACTGGAGGGCTATGTGCGTGGCGAAGTCGGCCAGGAGGGCCAGTTCCTCAGCGAAGGGGCCATCGGCGGGCCGATCAGCGACAGCCTCAGCGGCCGCCTGGCGGTGCGCCGTGCCGGCTATGACAGCTGGATCGACAATGACCGGAACAACGATCCCATCACCCAGCCGCGCAACGAGGCTTATCGCGCCAGCCTGCTCTGGGACCTCAACGATGAGACCCAGGTGCTGTTCAGTGCCGAACGCCAGAAAACCGAGCGCGCCACCAACTCGCTGGTGCTGCGCCCCTACGGCAGCGACCCCAGCCTGGACCTGACGCCCGGCCTGTTCGACGACAACTACAAGACCACCGAACGCTATACGGTCAAGGTCGATCATGACTTCGCCAACAGTCGCCTGACCTCTACGACCGCCACCTCCACCGCCGACTTCGAGGGTTTGATCGCCTATGACAGTAAACTGATGGGCGCCCTATATGGCACGCCCAGCGAGTACTGGGTGGTGGACACATCCTTCGAGCGCAGTTGGAGCCAAGACCTGCATTTGAGCTCGCTGCCCGATTCCGAGACATTCTGGATCGCCGGCCTTGCCGCCAGCCGCAACGAACGCAGCTACGACACCCCGCGCAACACCTATGGCACTGACAGCGCCAGGTTCCGCGATTTCACCACCACCACCTATGCCGGCTACGGCGAAGTCACCTTCCCGCTCAGCGAGCGCCTCAAACTCACCACGGGCTATCGCCATTCCTGGGATCGCAAGACCTACGATGGCCAATACATCAATGGTGCCAGCGCCGTGGATGATTCACGCAAGCTGACCGACCATTACGGCACCGGCCGCGTGGCCCTGAGCTACGCGCTCACCCCGCAAACCAACGTCTACGTGCAACTGGCGCGAGGTTATAAATCCGGGGGATTCAATGACTATGCGTCGCAGGTCAGCGACAGCGAGCCCTACAAGGCCGCCGTCAGCAGAGCCGCCGAACTCGGCTTCAAAAGTGAAACAGAAGACCGCCGTGGCAGCTTGAACGGTGCGCTGTTCTACACCCGCGTACACGATGACCACCTGCTGGGCTACAACGCGGCCACCTTCGCGACCAATGCGTTCAATGCCGATACCCGCACCCGCGGCGCCGAACTGGAAGGCACCTGGCATTTCGACCACGGCCTGACCCTGGCCGCCAGCGCCACTTACCTCGACGCCAAGATCACCAGCGCCGTCCACGGCATCCAGGCCGGCGACATCGCCGCCGGCAACCGTACCCCGGATGTGCCGCGCTGGAGCGGCAACTTCAACATCAGTTGGCAGCACCCGTTGGGCACCGTCGCCAGCCTGGGCGAAACCACCCTGAACACCAGCCTCAATTACCGCCTGGTGGGCGAACGCGCCGCCGATCCGCAGAACCATTTCAACCTGGACAACTACGAGAAACTTGACCTGCGCGCAGGCCTGGAAAGCCGCTTCGGCGAGGTTTATGCCTTCGCCGACAACCTGCTGAACCAAACCTATGACACCTACGGTTTCTACAGCGAACCGGTGGCCTACGGTGCGCCGGCACGGCGGCGCACCTTGGGGGTCGGCTATACCTATCAGTTCTAACCTGCCCTTTGACTCAAGGGGCACTCAGAACGAATAGCTGTACCCCACGCCGGCCGAGCGTCCTCGGCCCGGCATGCCGGTCAGCACCTGATCGGTGGAATACGAACCATACAAGTCATAGCGCGCATCGAGCAGGTTATCGCCCCACAGGTAGACTTGCGAACCGCCACTTTCCAGGCCCAGGTGCAGGTCCAGCTTGGCGTAGCCCTTGAGGTCGTAGTGATTCTGCGGGTCGGCCGGGCGATTTTTCTGCACGCGATAGTTGAGCAACGTATTCAGGCGCGGCGCCGGCAAGCCCAGGAACGCGCCCAGCTCTTTCTGCCAGGCGACGCTGAAGTTTCCGCTCCACAGCGGCACATCCGGCACGCGACTTCCCGCCGCGACATCACCACCAGAAACCCCCGGCGCATCGGAGGTCACCACCGCGTTGGTGTAGCTGACGGCGCTGCCCACTGTCAGCTCATCCGTGACATGCCAGGTGCTCGACAGCTCGGCGCCCTTGCTGCGGGTGTCGGCATTCACGGCGCTGACCGCCAGGGTGTTGAAGTCATACCCCAGCAGGTGATCGTCCTGCACGCGGGTCAGGAACAACGCCCCCTCGAGACTCAAGGCCCCCTCGGCGCTTTCGTGCTTGAAGCCGACTTCGACAGCGTTCACCTTGGCGGCCTTGTAGGGTTCGCTGTCCTTGACCGAGGTGGCGTAATCGTTGAATCCGGCGGATTTATAGCCTCGCGACAGTACCGCGTACAGGTTCGTCTGCGGCGTCAGCGTGTAGCTCAGCGCCACGCGCCCGGTGCTGTAGTTGTCCTGCAACCGACGGTTGTCGCCAACGGTATTGCCGCCGCTGGAATAGTCGGCCCCATAGGTCTTGCGATCCCAGGTGTGGCGCAGGCCGGTGGTGAGTTTCCAGTCTTCGGCAATCGGGTACGTCACCTCGCCGTAGGCGGCATAACTGTTGGTGCTGAAATCGCGCCTCTGTAGTGCGCCGTTGGTGAAGTTGTCGGAATCGAAACTGCGCTCGGAGCGTGACAGGTTCACCCCGGTCACCCAGAACACATCGGCATCGGCCAGCGACCCCAAGCGCAGGTCCTGGCTCCACACGCGTTCTTTGGCAGAATCCTCGATCAGGTATTCGAACGGTGAACCGTACAGCGCCTCGGTGATGTTGCGGTCGTAACCTTTGACCGCATTGAGATCGGTGCTGGTGTAGGCGCTGATCGAGGTGATCCGCGACTGCGCCAGGTCATGGTTGAGTTCGAAGGAATAACGCTCGTTGGTCTTCTGGTTGCCATCGAACGTGCCGGGCGTGTAGTCCAGGCTGGGACGGTTGCCAAAGGGGCGCAGCATCTCCAGGCCGGCATAGTGTTCGGCGCGCTGGCGCTCGGCGGTCAGCAGGCCGGTCGTGCCTTGGTCGTTGTCCCACAGCAGGCTGCCGCGCAGGGCCAGGTCCCGTGGCTGGGTCAACGGATCGCCATCCTGCTGGTCGTCGACCCAGTTGTCGAAGCCACTGCGGCGCACGGCAATGCGCCCCGCCAGGGATTCGGTCAATGGTCCGCCCACGGCGCCTTCGGTCATGAACTGGCCCTGGCTGCCGACTTCGCCGCGCACATAACCTTCCCGTTCGCGGGTCGGCTTGCGCGTGGTGACGTTGATCGCGCCCGCCTCGCTGTTACGTCCCAACAACGTGCCCTGAGGGCCCTTGAGCACTTCCACCTGCTCCACGTCGAGGGTGGCCATCGCCGCGTTGCGCACCGACATCGGCACCCCGTCCACATTCAGCACCACCGAGCCGTCGTCCATGCTCATCTGGTTCAACGAACCGACACCGCGGATGCGCACATTGGCGTCGTTGGCGCCGCCCCAGGAATTCACATCCACCCCCGGTGTGGTCCGCAAGGCGTCTTCCAGGGTGCGCAAGCGCCGGGTTTCGAGGGTTTGCCCGTCGATCACGGTGAGCCCGAAGGGAATGTCCTTGGCACTTTCTTCGTTCAACCGAGCGCTGACCATCAACGGAGCCAGCTCGATCACCTCCGTGCTGGCGACAGGTTGATAATCAGCGGCATAGGCCGCGCACATCTGGCTGGACAAGGCCAGTGCCAGGGTTTGGGTCAAGACATTCTCCCGCCAGCCGAGGGGACGGCGCAGCGGTTTGATCGACAGCGGTGCTGACATGGAACAACTCCAGGCAAAAGGGATGGTTCGAATTCATTGCGCAGGCCCCCAGCGCTTGAGCGCTGCGGTGATCGCCTGGTCAGAGGGCGCGCCCAACAGGTGCTGGATCGCGGCGGGCCATCCCTGGCCATTTCGGATGCTTGCGGTCATTGCCGCCAGTTGTTCGGCGCTTTGTCCGGCCACCCAGTCCAGGCTGGCCAGCGGTGCATACGTCGCGACCCAGCCCTGTTCCCGGGCAGTGGCCAAGGTGCCGACGGGCTCGCCGTCATTGCTCAAGGCGCGGGTCAGATCATCGGCCATCAACTTCACCAAGGCCGAGCGGGCCTCAACGCCGTCGACGTCACCAACACACAGCAAGCCGATCGCGCCCGCCACACCCTGGCTCAGCCAGAGGTAACCCGGGGCCTGGCGCAGGTCGCTGGCATCGCTCAGCATTCGCCGCGCGAGCAGTTCGGCGATATGGGCACGGCGCGTCCAGCGCCCGACACCTGCCTGCGCCACATCCCAATCCGGCGTCTGGCTGAGCACCAGATGGGCCTGGCTCAGATGACTGGCCCCCATGCCGGTCGGCCACTGGCTCAGGGCCTCGACGGTTGGGCGACTGCCCAGGCGCCGACCCACACAGGCGGACATGACCTCCAAGTCTTCGCGCACCTCACGGGCGGCTTGCTGCCGGCCGGCATCGGCGAGCATTTGCACACCGTCGAGGTCTTGTGTCGCCGCCGTGTGATAGGCGAAGTCCAGTGGTCCCGCGCTTTGGCCATTGAACGCCTGGCCATCCACCTCGATCAGCCATTGCCACGCGCCCGCCGGTGCCACCGCGTCCACGGCGACGGCCGCCCCCGCCGGCAAACTCGGCACCTGCGGCGGCAAGCCGGCTTCGGCACGGTGGACCGGCGCGCGCAGCAAGCGTTCGCTGTCGAGGCCCAGGCGTGGCATCAAGCGGCGCGCTTGCAGCCACACCCCTCGCGGCCCCAGCCAGAATGCGTCACCTTCGGACGGCCAGCCGGCAGCGTCCAACGTCCAGTTCAGTTGCACGCTGCAGCCGCTCGCCGCGCACTCCGCCAAAGGCACACGCAAATGCCCGGCAGCCTGTTCGAAAAGGACCGGTCGACCCATGACGCTCACCGCCGTGACGTGCAACCCCGGCGGCAATTCTGCGTCCAGGTGCTCCTTGGCGGCGATTACGGTTCCCAGCGTCCACTCGCCGTCAACACGTCGCGCAACACTGTCGATGCGCAAGTGCAAGCGCCCGTCCGCCACCTGCCAGGCGCCCGCCCCGGCCAGCCATCGCTGTTCCCATTCGGCGTGCTCGGCCCGTTCCTCGGCCACCGACCGGTAGTCGCCCTGCTCCACCAGATGCCGATGCAACAGCGCGCCGCTGCCCAGCAAACCCACGGCCCCCAACACCAGCAACACACCGGGCAAGCCCAGCAGGCTGCGGCGCACATCCCTCAGACGGCGCCGCTCCGGCCCACGGGGCAAGGCCAACGCCGCCACCGCGACCATCATCAGGCAGCCGGCCAGTTTCCAGCTGGTCAACGTGGCGAGATAAGGCAGCCAGGGCGCCCAGCCCGTCAGTTGCGACAAGGCCACGTGGGCCGGTATCGCCATGGCATAGGCGGGATAGCTGACCAGCCCCAATTCATGGTTGAGCACCAGGAAAAACGTCAACAGCATGGACGTCGCATACGCCAGGCCGGAACGACGGATCAAGGCATGCACCAGCACCGTGAGCATCGCCAGTTCCAGCAACGGCGGCGCGAACACCAGTGTCTGATAGATCAGCACAAAGCCCGGTGCCCAGTTGTCGGGGGCGACCAGCGCGCTGATCACCAGGCTGGCAACCCCCGGCACTAGCGCCAAGGCCAGCGTCGCCACCAGCACGCAGGCCACCCGTCCCAACAAACGCAGCCACGCCGGCGCCGGGGTGGCCTGTAGCATTGCGCCCAGGCCTTCCACGTCATCGCGCCGGCAGACCAGCCCCACCAGCGCCGCGACAATGAAGGCGATCACCAGGAACGACGCGCTCGATAACAACGGCAAGATCAGGTCCGGTCGCGGCACCATCGGCCCGCGCGCATGCCACACGATATGAACAAACCCGCTGAGTATGCCCATGGCCAGCAACAAGCCGAGGGCAACCCAGCCGATGCGCCGGGCAAACAACTGCCGCACCTGCCAGCGAACCTCGCACCACAACGCCCGCGGCCAGCGGCTGGCGGGTAACGGGCCAGGCAAGCGCACGTGGCTCGCCAACAGCATTGGCGGCTCGGCCAACACGGCGCCACTACGGCGGCCCATCAAGCTCTGGCGGCTGGTGCGGGCCAGGACGACGGCCAGCAGCAGCAACGGCAACCCACACCACAGCGCGCGGTTAAGCCAGAACCCCGGGGTCAACGCCAACAGCGATTGGGATTTCTGCGCGGCGTTCCAGGTTTCCACTTGGGCCTGGGCAAAGGTGAACAGTGACGGATCGAGGCTGGCCGCCAACAGCGGGTTGATGTGCCCGCCCTTGAGCACCACCACGGCGAACATCCACAACAGCATCAACACCGTCGCCAAGGCAAACGGTGCGGCCAGGCTTCGGCTGCGCAAGGCCAGCAAGTAATACAACGCGCCAATCCCGGTGCTCACCGGCAACAGCAAGGCGACCCAGGCAAACCCCAGCGCCGACCACATGGGTGCGCCGATGCTCGCCGCCGGCACCCAGCCGAGCCAGCCCAGCACCGGGCTGACGAGAAAGCCGACGATCAATGAACTGGCGAGCAAGCCACCCACCAACGCCGCGCCGATAAAACGTCCCCACAACAACGCTGGCAGCGACAACGGCAAGGCCAACAGCACTTCTTCCAATTGCGCCTTGCGGTCCCTCAGGGCCGGCTGGGCGAACACCCAGGCCCAGGCAAAAAACAGGAAGAACATACAGCCGCACGACATCAGGTAAATCAGGCTCGGCGCATTGCGGGCGATATCGCTAGCGCCCATCTTCTGCACATAGTCGGCATTGGTCAGGGCCATCAGCAGGTAGCCGGTCAGGCCAAGGAACACCAGCAACGGAATGCCGCTGCGCAACCCGGCGCGCACTTCCACCCAGGCCTCGCGCATCAGCAGAGCAAAGGTATTCATGCGTCGAGCGCCTCACCCGCCTGGGCCAGGGCCAGGTAATAGATGTCTTCCAGGCGTGGCGCGTGGGGCACGAAACGTGGATCGGCAGGACGCTCGCCATGAACGATGACGCGGCTGCCCTGCGGGCTGGCGGCCACATGCAAGGCAACGGGCAGCGACTCGCCACGGTCGAAGGACGCTTCCCATAACCGGCCCTGCTCGGCCGCCAGCAACTGTGCCGGGCTCCCTTCCACAATGATCTGCCCAGCGGCCAGCACGGCCAGCCGACTGCAGAGGTTTTCGACATCTTCGACAATGTGGGTCGAAAGCAACACGATGGACTCGGCGGCGACATCGGCCAACACCCGATGGAAACGGTTGCGCTCCGCCGGGTCGAGGCCCGCCGTGGGCTCATCGACGATCAGCAAGCGTGGCGAACCCACCAACGCCATGGCGATGCCGAACCGGCGCAGCATGCCGCCCGAATAGGTGGCGAGCGCTCGATGGGCGGCCTGCTGGAGGTTGACCTTGTCCAGCAGGCCCTCGATTTCCTCGCGGCGCTGGCGATTGTCGGTACGCCCTTTGAGCCAGGCAAAACGATCGAGCAAGTCCCGTGCGCTCACGCCCGGATACGCACCCAATTGCTGCGGCAGATAACCCAGGCGGCGGCGCAAATGATCGGAATCGGCCAACACATCCGTCCCGTCCAGGTGAATGCTGCCGGCGTCGGGTTGCTGCAGTGTCGCCAGGGTCCGCATCAAGCTGCTTTTGCCCGCTCCATTGGGCCCCAGCAAGCCATACATCCCGGGGCCGACACTCAGGTCCACGCCGCGCAGCGCCTCGACGCCGTTGGGGTAGCGCTTGCGCAGGCCGCGCACTTGTAAACCCGAATCGACAGACATCCGTAACTCCAATCAGAGGAACACAGGCCCGGCAAGGGGCGGCGAGCGACGGTAGTCAAGGCCATGGGGCGGGCTCTACCCGATTCAAGTCATTTTCCAACCGCATCCTGCGGGCGATTGGCGCTGTGCGTAGCCACCACGGCACTGCAACCGGTGAGCGAGACGCGGATGCGGGGCAAAAACGATTCGATCCGGGTAGTTGGCAAAATGAGAATGACTAGCATCTTCCCCCAAGCAACTGCCTGCCCCCAGCGCCTGGGCCAACCCCGGTCCGGGCCCTAGCAATGAGAAGACGTTGAGCCATGGCCACTCCCAGCACCTCAACCGCAACACTGCTGCGCCAATCCCTGTCCCAGGCCCTCGACCTGCCCGCCGACCAGATTCCCCTGGAGGCGAACCTGATCGAATGGGGGCTGGATTCCGTCACCCTGATTCGCCTCGCCGGCCAGTGGCGCCGCCATGGCCTGGCCGCGCGTTTTGCCGACCTGATCGCCGACCCGCGCCTGTCAGCCTGGCTGGCCATGCTTGAGATGGCCCCCCAAGCCCCGGCGGCGGTCACTGCGCCGGCGGACGACGGCCAGCCTTTCGAACTGGCGCCGATGCAACACGCCTATTGGATCGGACGCGCCCCCGGCCAGCAGCTGGGCGGTGTCGCCGCGCACTTCTATAACGAATTCGATGGCCGCGACGTCGACCCGATCCGCTTGGAAGCCGCCGTACGGGCGTTGCTGGCGCGCCACCCGATGTTGCGCGCGCAGTTTCTCGACGACGGTCGCCAGCGGATCCTCGCCCGCAGCCCCTGGCCGGGATTGAAGGTGCATGACCTGCGCCAGGCCAGCGCCGAGCAACAGCAACAACGGCTGTCGGCGTTGCGCACTGAGTTATCCCACCGCCAACTGGCCGTTGAACAAGGGCAGGTGCTGGACATCCAGTTGTCGTTGCTGCCCGACGGGACGCGCCTGCATTTGAACCTCGACATGCTCGCCGCCGATGCCCTGAGCCTGCGCACCCTGCTCGGCGACCTGGTGCAGTTGTATCGCCAACAGCCCCTGGCCGCGCTGGACTACAGCTTTGCCCGTTACCTGGCCGACCTGCGCCGTGAACACGCCAGCCCCGAGCAACGTGCGCTTCATCAACAGGCCCGTGACTATTGGTTGCAGCGCCTGGACCGGTTGCCCGGCGCCCCGCGCTTGCCCATCAAGCCCCAGGGCGACGATCGCCAGGTGCGACGCCGTCACCACTGGCTACCGCCGTCCCAGCGCCAGGGCTTCGAGCGCCACGCCCGGGAGCACGGCCTGACGCCGGCGATGGCCTTGGCGGCGGTGTTCTGCGAAGCCCTTGGCGCCTGGTGCGAGACGCCCGAGCTGCTGCTCAATTTGCCGCTGTTCAACCGCACGCCACTGCATGCCGATGTGGAGCGCCTGGTTGGCGATTTCACCTCATCGATCCTGCTGGCATGGGACGGTCACGTCAGCGGCACGTTCGCCGCCCGTGCCACGGCCCTGCAACGGCGCTTCCACAGCGATGCCGCACACAGCGCGTTTTCCGGCCTGGAGGTGTTGCGCGAACTGTCCCGGCAACGGGGTGAGCAAGTGTTGGCGCCGGTGGTGTACACCAGCGCCCTGGGGTTGGGGGAACTGTTCGCCGAGGGCGTGCAAGCGTGTTTCGGCCAACCGGCCTGGATCATTTCCCAAGGCCCGCAAGTGTGGCTCGACGCCCAGGTCACCGAGCTGGATGGCGGTGTCCTGGTCAATCTCGACGCCCGTGAAGGGTTGTTCGCCGACGGTGTACTGGATGGGTTGTTCGAGGCGTATACCGGGCTGTTGCAGCGCCTGTGTTTTGAAGCTTCGGCCTGGGACCTGTCGCCTCCGGCGCTGATCCCTGCCAGCCAGCTTGACGTCCGCAATGGCGTCCAGGGCCAGGCCGCGCCGCTGCCGGTACAACGCTTGCACGAAGCCTTTTTTGCCCAGGCGCGCTTGACACCCACCCTGCCCGCGTTGCTGCACGGCGATCATCCCGTCATCACCTATGGCGAACTCGCCGAACGTGCTCTACACGTGGCGGCCTACCTGGAAGGCCAAGGCGTGCGACGCGGTGACGTGGTGGCGTTGCAACTGCCCAAGGGACCCGAGCAGGTGATCGCGGTGCTGGGCATCCTGGCGTGCAGCGCCACGTACCTGCCCATCAGCGTCGATCAACCGGCGGCGCGGTGCCGGAAAATCTGTGATTCGTCGGGCGCGCGCTTATTGCTCACGCAACTGCCCGCCGCCAGCACGGCGCTGGACGCCCCCCGGCCCGGAGCGATCAGCGACCTGGCGTACATCCTCTATACCTCCGGTTCCACAGGTGAACCCAAAGGCGTGGAAATCAGCCATCAGGCCGCTGCCAACACGCTGGAAGACCTGCAACGGCGCTTGCAACTGAACAGCGACGACCGAATCCTCGCGCTGTCGGCCCTGGAGTTCGACTTATCGGTATTCGACCTGTTTGCCGCGCTGTCCACTGGGGCGGCGGTGATCGGTATCGAGCCCGAGGCCCAGCGTGATGCCAGACGCTGGCGTGAACTGGCCCTGCGGCATCGCGCCAGCGTGCTCAACTGCGTGCCAGCGTTGCTCGACATGCTGCTCGGTTGCGCCCCCGCCGGTGCCAGCCTCCCCCTGCGCGCGGTATTGCTTGGCGGCGACAAAGTCGCTCCGGACCTGGCGCCACGGTTGTGGACCCAAGCCCCCGGCTGCCGTTTCATGGCCTTGGGCGGCGCCACCGAAACCGCCATTCACTCGACCCTGTTCGAAGTGCTGCCCGGCCAACCCTTACCCTGGCACTGCCTGCCCTATGGCACCCCGCTGGACAATGTCCGCTTGCGCATTGTCGACCCACACGGCCACGACTGCCCCGACTGGGTGGCCGGCGAACTGTGGATCGGTGGCGCTGGTGTTGCCGAGGGTTATCGCGGCGACCCGGTGCGCACAGCTGAACGTTTCGTCGACTATCAAGGCTTGCGTTGGTACCGCACCGGCGACAGTGCGCGTTATCACCCCGATGGTAACGTCGAATTCCTCGGGCGCACCGATTTCCAACTCAAACTGCACGGCTACCGCATCGAAGCCGGGGAAGTCGAAACCGCCTTGCTGGCCTGGCCCGGCGTCGAGCAGGCGGTGGCGCTGCTGGCCGGCCAGCAGTTGGCAGCAGTGGTGCGCCTGACAGACGGCCCCGTGATGCCCACACGCCTGGCCCCACAGGGACTGGCCGAACATCTGGCCGAGCGCCTGCCGGGCTACATGATCCCCAGCACTGTCCTGGGCTGCGCGCAGTTGCCCTTGACCGGCAATGGCAAGGTGGATCGCAAAGTACTGAACGACTGGCTGGCGGCCAACAGCACCCCGGTGCAGGCCAACCTGTCCGCTCCCTGCGGCGACATCGAAACCCTGGTGGCCCATGCCTGGCAGCAATTGCTGGGCTGTGCTGAGGTCTGCCGTGAACACAACTTCTTCGCCCTGGGCGGCGACTCCCTGAGCGCCACCCGCCTGGTGCGTTTGCTTGTAGAGCAAGGGCTGGGAGGCGCACGGATCGCCCAGGTATTCGCCAAACCGGTGCTGGCGCATTTTTGTGCCGATTTGCATCGACAGGCCCAGGCCGAACCGCGGCGCACGATTGAGCCCGACCTGCCGCAACGCCATGCGCCCTTCCCCATGACGGAGGTGCAACAGGCCTATTGGCTGGGCCGCGACCCGAGCCTGGTACTGGGCGGCGTGAGTTGTCATTTCTATCGTGAATACGACGTCGAGGACCTCGACCTGCCGCGCCTGCAGACCGCGCTGGATCGCTTGATCGAGCGCCACGAAATGCTGCGCGCCGTGTTCGATCAATGCGGCCAGGCGCGCATCCTGCCCCTGCAACAGCTGCCGTCCTTTGAAATCGGCCAGGGCTACGCCAACCTCGACGACTTGCGCGAACACTGTGCCCATCGCGTGTTCGATCCGGGCCAGTGGCCGCTGTTCGATGTGCAGGCCGTGACTCATGGCCGCTGCACGCGGCTGGCCATCAGCCTGGACAACCTGATCCTCGACGCCCTGAGCATCCTGCGCTTCTACGCAGAACTCGATGCCATTTACCGTGACCCTGGGTTGACGCTGGTGCCGCTGGAACTGTCGTTCCGCGACTATCAACTGCAATCCGCCGTGGACGCGGACGAGCTGCAAGCCGCGCAACACTTCTGGCAAGAACGCCTGCCCGAGTTGCCGCCGCACCCACAACTGCCGCTGGCGGTCGACCCCGCCAGCCTGGGTCAACCGCGCTTCGAACGCCTGCAAGGGCAAATCGACGCCCAAGCCTGGCGGGCGATCCTGGCCAAGGCCCAACAACAGGGCCTCACCGCCTCGGCCGTGCTGCTCTGCGCGTTTGCCGAAACCCTCGGTCGCTGGAGTGCACGTCCCGACCTCAGCCTCAACCTCACGCTGTTCGATCGTCGGGCGCTGCATCCCCAGATCGATCAGGTCATGGGCGATTTCACCTCCCTCACGCTGCTCGGTTATGTTCCGCTGCCCGGCGAACGCTGGGTCGACCGCGCAAGGCGTACCCAGCGCACCCTGGGCGAGGCACTGGAGCATCGTTGCCTCGGCTCGGTCAGCCTGTTGCGCCAGCTGGCCCGGGGCAATGGCGAGCAACAGGTGAGCATGCCCGTGGTGTTCACCAGTGCGCTCGGGGTCCCGGATGGCACGGCTGCGCCGGCGGACGGGCCGTTTGCCCGGCAAGTCTTTGGCCTGACCCAGACCCCGCAGGTCTGGCTCGACCATCAAGTGGTGGAGGCCGACGGCGGCATCGCCTTGAACTGGGACTACGTGGTCGGCCTGTTTCCCGAAGGCCTGGTCGAAGGGATGTTCAATGCCTACTTGTACAGCTTGAACTGGCTGGCCGAGCACACCTGGGACAACCCACCGCCCGACCTGCTGCCCCAAGCCCAGGCGCAGTTGCGTGCCCAGCTCAATGCCCCGGGGCCGAGCGTGCCGGGTGACCCGACCTTGCACCAAGGCTTCTTCGAACAGGCACGCCAAGCGCCCCAACGCCCGGCGTTGTTGTGGGGTGAGCACGGCATGCTCAGCTATGGCGAGCTGGCCGAACAGGCACTGCGCATTGCCCGCAGCCTGGTGGACGCCGGCGTGGTGCCGGGCGACCTGGTGGCGGTGTCCCTGGCCAAGGGGCCACGACAGATCGCCAGCGTGCTGGGCATCCTGGCCGCGGGTGCCGCGTACCTGCCGGTCGGAGTCGACCAACCGCTGCAGCGTTGCCAGCGCATCCTGCAACAAGCCGGCGTCACCCTGATCCTGGCCGGGCATGACCCGCAATTGCCCAGCGTCAAACACCTCGACCCGCTCCACGCGCTGGACGCTGAACCGCTCTCGGCGCCGCTCGCCGTCTCGGCCGCGGAGCTGGCCTACGTGATCTACACGTCCGGCTCCACGGGCCAGCCCAAGGGTGTGGAAATCACCCACCGCGCCGCGATGAACACCGTGGCCGAGATCAATCGCTGCTATGGCATCGACGCCAGCGACCGCACGCTGGCCTTGTCAGCGCTGGATTTCGACCTGTCGGTGTACGACCTGTTCGGCCTGCTGTCGGTGGGCGGTGCGCTGGTCTTGATCGAGGAGGACCAGCGCCGCGATGCCCGGGCCTGGCTCAACGCGTTGCAACACCATCGCGTGACTCTGTGGAACAGCGTGCCGGCCTTGCTGGACATGCTGCTGGAAGCCAATGCCCATGACCGCCAGCCACTGGGCCTGAACGTGGCGTTGCTGTCGGGCGACTGGATTGGCCTCGACCTGCCCCAGCGCCTGCGGCAACAGGCCCCTGACTGTCGTTTTATCGCCCTGGGCGGCGCCACCGAAGCGGCGATCTGGTCGAACCATTACCCGGTGGAGCAAGCGCTGCCGGGTTGGCGCTCGATCCCCTACGGTGTGCCACTGGCCAACCAGGCTTACCGAGTGGTCGACGCCCTGGGCCGCGACTGTCCGGATTGGGTCACCGGTGAGCTGTGGATTGGTGGCGCCGGCGTCGCCCGCGGCTATCGCCACGCGCCACAGTTGAATGCCGAGCGCTTTGTCGACGGCTGGTACCGCACCGGCGACCTGGGTCGCTACCACCCCGATGGCCTGCTGGAGTTTCTCGGGCGCGCCGACAGCCAGGTGAAGATTGGTGGCCATCGCATCGAACTGGGCGAAATCGAGGCAGCCCTCGCTCGCCACCCCTGCGTCACCAGGGCCGTGGCGCTGGTCACCGACAACCGGCTGATGGCCGCCGTGACGGCCAGCACCGACGCACAGGTCTTGGCACGACACCTGGAGCAGTGCTTGCCGGGGTACATGCGCCCGGAACACGTCCTGGTGCTGGAACACTTGCCCCTGAGCAGCAACGGCAAGATCGATCGCCGGGCACTGCAGGCGCGATTGGCCGACGCCGCCCAGTCGCGACCGGTGGCGGACGAGCAACCGCTGCGCCCGGAAGAACAACTGATCGCCGAGCTCTGGCAGCAATTGCTCAACGTGCCGAGCGTGTCGCGTCACGACAACTTTTTCCGCCTCGGGGGCGACAGCCTCCTGGCCACGCGTTTTCTCGAAATGCTGCGTAACCGTGTGGGCCTTGAACTGCCCATGGGCCAGTTGTTCGGCGCCGCCACCTTGACGGAGGTGGCGCAGATCCTTGAGCGCCAGCCTGCCTCGGACACCGTTGAAGAGGGCGTCATCTGATGCCCGCACAACCCCTCTTTTCTCCAGGAGCTGTACCCATGCCCGCCGCCAAACTGCTAAGTGAACTCAAGTCCCTGGGCGTCGAACTCTGGCCCCAGGACGGACAACTGAAATTCCGCGCCCCCCAAGGCCTGCTCAATACCGAGCGCCTGGCACAACTGCGTGAGCACAAAGAACAGATCCTGCACCTGCTCGAAACACAGGAACGGCCACTGGTACAGGCTGACCCGGCGAACCACCACGCGCCCTTCCCGCTCACCGACGTGCAGAACGCCTACCTCCTGGGCCGCCAATCTTCCTTTGGCTACGGCAACGTCGCCTGCCACGGTTATCTGGAACTGAGTTGGCCGCGGCTCGATCCGCAGGGGGTGGAACAGGCGTGGAACCGTCTGATCGAGCGTCACGACATGCTGCGCGCGGTGATCGCCAGCGAGGGTTCCCAATGCGTCCTGGTCAATGTTGCCCACTACTCGCTGGCCGTCGCGGACTTGCGCGGCGTCACGGCTGAACAGCACCGGCACGGCGTGCAACAGATCCGCCAGGCCATGGAGCAGAAGCTCTACCCCACCGATCAATGGCCGCTGTTCGAATTGCGCATGAGCCGCAGCGACAGCGGCGACACCCTGCATTTCTCCATGGATTCGCTGATTGCCGACTGGGCCAGCGCACAGTTGCTGTTCAACGAGTTGGAACAGTTGCTGGACGATCCCCAGGCCCCCCTGCCGCCCCTGGACATCACCTTCCGCGACTACCTGCTGGCGGAGCGTGGCTTGCTCGAAGGCAGCCGCCACCAACGCGACCGTGAGTATTGGCTGGGGCGCGTCGATGACTTGCCCGCCGCGCCGCAACTGCCGGCGCCCCTGAGCGGTGAAGACACGGCCCCGCCGCGCTTCCAGCGGCATTCGGCCCAGCTCGATCAGCAGCCATGGAACGCCCTGAAAAAAGCCGCCAACGAACGCGGCCTGACCCCTTCCATTGCGGTCCTCGCCGCCTACGTCGGAACCTTGCAACGCTGGAGCCAGCGCCCTGCCTTCAGCCTCAACCTGACGCTGCTCAACCGCTTGCCACTGCACCCGCAAGTGGATCGGCTGGTGGGGGACTTCACCTCCGTGAGCCTGCTCCAGGTCAACGATCCTCAAGGCCAGGACTTCACCCGGCAGGCCCGGCAACTGGGCAGCCAACTGTTCGCCGACCTGGAGCACCGGCTGTTTTCCGGCATTGAAGTGATGCGTGAAATCGGCCGTCGGCGTGGCCGTGAAGCCGCGGCCATGCCGGTGGTGTTCACCAGCGCCATCGGCCTGGCGATCGAACCCCTGGCGGCCAGCCAGCGCCGGGTGGGCCACGGCATTACCCAGACCCCGCAAGTCACCCTCGACTGCCAGGTGATGGATGACCGTCATGGTTTGCACATCCATTGGGACGTGCGCCAAGGCGTGTTCCCCGACGGCTTGGTCAACGACATGCAGCAGGCGTTCCTGGCGCAGTTGCAGCGATTGGCCCTGGACCCGGCCGCCTGGGAACAACCCATGCAGGTGCCGCTGCCGGCCTGGCAACAGCGAGAGCGCCTGGCGGCGAATGCCACCGCCGCGCCGCTGCCCACCGGTCGCTTGCACGACGGTCTGCTGGCCATGGCCAAGGCACATCCGCAAGCGTTGGCGGTGATCGATGCCAACGGCAGCCTGACCTATGCCGCGCTCGTCGAGCGCGCGTTGGCCGTCGCTGCCACCCTGTGCCAGGCCGGTTGCGGCGCCCAGGAACCGGTGGCGATCCTCATGCCCAAAGGCCTCGACCAGGTCGTGGCGGCCTACGGTGTATTACTTGCCGGGGCCGCCTACCTGCCACTCGATAGCAATGCCCCGGCCGCCCGCCGCGACCGCGTGCTGCGCAGCGCCCAGGTGCGTCATGTACTTGGCCAGTCCCAGAGCCTGCCCGATACGCCGCTGCCCGATGGGTTGCACTGGCATGCGGTGGATTGTCTGGCGCCAGCAGCGGCCGACTTCCAAGCGGTTGACAGTAACCCCGATGACCTCGCCTACGTAATTTTCACCTCTGGTTCCACGGGCGACCCCAAAGGCGTGATGATCAGCCATCGCGCAGCCCTCAATACCGTGCAAGACATCAACCGGCGTTTTCACGTCAACGCCAAGGATCGCGTGCTGGGGTTGGCACAGTTGAGTTTCGACCTGTCGGTGTACGACCTCTTCGGCCCCCTCGCCGTGGGCGGCGCGCTGGTGCTGCCCGACCCGGCACGCGGCGCCGACCCGTCGCACTGGGCCGAACTGGTGCAGCGGCATCAGGTGACGCTGTGGAACTCGGTGCCTGCGCAACTGCACATGCTCGCCCACTACCTGCATGCCGAGCCCCGGCCACTGGACAGCCTGCGCCTGGCGTTGTTGTCCGGTGACTGGATCCCGCTGAACCTGCCGCCGCAACTCCAACAACTCTTGCCCGGCCTGGCCCTGGTGGGTCTCGGTGGCGCGACCGAAGCCTCGATCTGGTCCAACCTGCACCCGATCGACGAGATTGACCCGGCCTGGCGCAGCATTCCCTATGGCCTGCCCTTGGCCAACCAGGGCTTTCGCGTGCTCGACAGCCAATGGCGCGACGCCCCGACCTGGGTGCCTGGCGACCTGTACATCACAGGGGTCGGCCTGGCCAACGGTTACCTTGGCGACCAGGCACTGAGCGACGCGCGGTTCTTCGCCCATCCCGTGGATGGCCAGCGCCTGTATCGCACCGGCGATCGGGGTCGCTACCTGCCCGGCGGCGAACTGGAGTTCCTCGGCCGTGAAGACGGCCAGGTGAAAATCCGTGGGCATCGCGTTGAACTGGGTGAAATCGACGCTGCATTGCTCGCCATCCCCGGCGTGGACAACGCAATCAGCCTGGTCACCGGCGAAGCCACCGGGGAGCGCAGCCTGCTGGCCTTTGTCACTGCCGCGCGGACATCGCCAACACCGTTGCCGGACGCGTCCTTGCTCACGACGATCAATCGTTATGCCGACAACCAGGTCGGCGCCTTTGACGCCCAACAGGTTGGCGAATACCAGGCAGACCTGAGTGCCGCGGCGTTGAGTTCGATGCTGGAGGTGATGCTCAAGGCCGGCTTGTTCAGCGGCGAGCTGGCTGAACCCGATGCCCCGGCCATTCTCCACGCGTTGCAGGCACAGCCGCGCCATCACTGGCTGGTGCGCCGCTGGTTGGGCGCGCTGTGCGAGGCGGGCCTGCTGCAACTCGAACAATCGCGCTATCGCCTGGCGCAACCGGCACCCGAGCCGGCGCTGGCCTGGGGCCGGGTGGAACAGGCCGTCGCCTCGGGGCTGTGCAGCCAGGCGCTGTTCGACTATCAACTCAACCACGTCTGGCAATTGCCGCCGTTGCTCAAGGGCGAGGTCAACCCGTTCGACCTGCTGTTTCCCCAAGGCCAACAGGATCTGGCATTGCAGCTGTACGGCGGGGACGCCGTCTCGCGCTACAACAATCACAGCATCGCGGCCCTGATCAACCGCCTCGCCACCCACCATGAAGGCGACGGGCCGCTGCGCATCCTGGAGATCGGCGCCGGCACCGGGGCCACCAGCGCGCCAGTGATCGGCCTGCTCGATGGCCTGGACGTCGATTACCTGTTCACCGACATGACCGCTTTTTTCTTGCCGGCGGCCAAGCAACGGTTTGCCGAGCACGCCTGGGTGCGCTACGGCGTGCTCGATATTGAGCAGGACATCCGCCCCCAAGGGCTGGCCAGCAACAGCGTCGATGTCGTGTTGTGTGCCGGCATGCTCAACAGCGTCAAGGACATCGACAAAGCCCTCGGCCAAATCACCGAGCTGCTCAGCCCCGGGGGCTGGTTGGTGTTCAGCGAACCCACCGGCGAATGGCCGCCGATCCTGTTGACCCAGGGCTTCATGATGACCCCGGTCAACGACGACCACGACCTGGGCCGTAGCGGTCTACGCGACGCACAGACCTGGCAGGCGCGAATCCAGGCGTTGGGCGGTGAATGCCTGCCCGCCCTGCCCCAGGCCGATCACCCGCTGGCGGCCCTCGGCATGCAGGTGTTCGCCGCCCGTTTCAAGGCCGGGTTCCAGCGCCTGGACGTCGACAGCCTGCGCCGCGCCCTGGCCCAGCGCTTGCCGGAATACATGCTGCCGGCGCACCTGCAAGTGCTCGACCGCTTGCCACTGACCGCCAATGGCAAGGTCGACCGCAAGACCCTGGCCGGCTTGCGCCCCGCCGTTGATGCCCACGTGTCCGCGGGCCAGGCGACGCCGACCGATCCCCTCACCGCCGAGCTGTGCCGGCTGTGGGCCGAGGCCTTGGGATTGACGCAAATTGGCGTCGACGACAGCTTCTACGAAAAAGGCGCCGATTCACTGATCCTCGCCCGTGTCGCCGGTCAACTGCGTGAACAACTGCCCCAGGCCCAGGCCTTGAGTTACGACACGCTGCTGCGGCAGATGCTCAACGAGCCGAATGTCACCGCCCTGGCGCGCCTGCTCAACCACGGCGAAGCCGCGCCAGTGCCCACGGCGGCGGGCGGCGAAGCCCAGCGTGCCTCCAGCAGCAATGCGTTGGTGGTGCCGTTTGGCGGTGGCGAGGTCGGCCCGGTGCGGGTGATGTTCCACGCCGCCCTCGGCACCTTGGATTACTTCCAGCATTTGGGGCGCGCCCTGGCCGAGCAACAGGCCGGCCCGGTGATCGGCTTTGCCGTGGCCGACACCGAGCGTTACCTGGCCCTGGAGCCCAAGCGCCTGATCGAAAGCGTGGCCCAGGATTACGCAGAACGCTTGATCGCCGACGGTCACCAGCGCTTCCAGCTGATTGGTTACTGCCTGGGCGGGCTGCTCGCCACCGAGGTCGCCCGGCGTCTGCTCGAACGCGGCATGGACGTGGTGGACCTGAGCCTGATCGACAGCATTCCGATGTTCATCGACACCGACGAAGAGCTGGCCTACGAGGCGATCTTCGTGCCCAACCTGAACCTGGATCCGGTGAAAACCGTGTTCGGCCCGCACATCGAAGACTATGACGTGTACCGCGCCATCGATCTGCTGATGGCCCGTGACAATCGCCGCGTGCCCGCCGGGGCCATGGCTTCCTTGAGCGGCGACCCGGGCCTTGAAGCCCTGGCGCTGGCGGTGAGACAACAATCGGCGCGCAGCCAGGAACAACGCCTGGCCGAATATGCGCGCCTGGCGTCGGGCCAGGCCGGGGTGCCCATCGGCCCGGAGCTGGTGCCGACGTTGTTCCGCGTCTGCCGCCACAGCATGCGCGCGGCACGGTTCGACCCGCCGCCGTTCCTCGGCAACATGACCTACCTGCGCTGCCTGGAGCAGCAATCGTTCGGCATCACCGGCGGCGTTGGCCACCTGGCGGCACCGTTCTGGGAAGACACGTGCCTGGGACGATTCGACTTGATCGATGTGCCGGGCAATCACTTCAGCGTGATCGAACCGCCTCACGTCCACACCGTCACCGCGCACCTGCTGGACGCCCTACGGAAAAACTCATGACCGCCGCTCTGGATACCCTGAAACGTCCGGTCAACCGCCTGATTCACTTAGGCGTAGCGTTTGCCGCGGTCGGCGCACTGGTCAACCTGGTGCCCTTCATCGGCCTGACCGAGCTGGGCCGGTTGCTGCTGGCCGGTGGCGTCGACACTCAAGCCTTGTGGCGCTGGGCGGCGCTGGTGGTGATCGCCTTGAGCCTGGGCTGGGTGGCCAACGGCGTGGCCCTGTGGTTGACCCACCTGGCGGACCACCGCCTGCAAGCCAGCCTGCGCGAAGCCATGGTGCGCAAACTGGGACGCGTGCCCCTGGGCTGGTACACCGACACCACCTCGGGCGCGGTGCGCAAAGTGGTGCAGGACGATCTGGAAGACCTGCATCACCTGGTCGCCCACCACGCGGTGGAACGTACCGCGGCCATCGTCATGCCCGTGGCGGGGCTGGTGTGGCTGGTCACGCTGAACTGGCGCCTGGCGCTGCTGGCGGTACTGACCTTGCCGGTGTATGCGCTGGCCTACGCCCTGATGATGCGCGGCTTCGGCGCGAAAATGCAGTTGCTGGACAAGAGCATGAGCCGGGTCAGCGCCGCCATCGTCGAGTTTGTCCATGGCATTGCCGTGGTCAAGGCGTTCGGCCAGGTGGGCCAGGCCCATCGCAGCTATCAGCAGGCGGTCAACCAGTTCAGCGAGCAATACGCCGGTTGGGTCAGACCGCTGCTGCGCCTGGAGGCGTTTTCCTCGATGGCCTTGAGCGTCCCGGTGATTCTGCTGGTGAGCCTGGGGGTGGGCACCTTGCTGTTGGCCAAAGGCTGGATCACGCCGCTGCAATTGTTCGCCGAGACCTTGGTGGCGGTGGTGATTCCGCAGTCGCTGTTGGTGATCAATCAAAGCCTGACCGCCCAACGCACCGCCCTGGCGGCCGCCGACCGCATCGAAGTACTGCTCAAGGTCGAAGAACTGCCCGCGCCGAAAGTCGGCCAGCAGCCCCAGGGCAGTGACATCACCTTTGAACATGTGCAGTTCGGCTACGACCCCGAGCACCCGATCCTCAACGGTGTCGACCTGCACTGTCCGGCTGGCAGCGTGACCGCCCTGGTCGGTGCGTCCGGTGCGGGCAAGTCGACCCTGGCCAAACTGGTGCCGCGCTTTCACGACGTCAAGGCTGGCTGCGTGCGGGTGGGCGGCGTCGATGTGCGGGACATTGATCCGCGCCAGCTGTATCGGCAGGTCGGTTTCGTCTTGCAGGACGCGCAACTGGTGCATGGGACGGTGGCCGACAACCTGCGCCTGGGCCGCCCCGAGGCCAGCGACGCGGAGGTGGAGATGGCGGCCCGCTCGGCGCAGATTCACCTGCGCATCGAGGCCCTGCCCCGTGGCTATCAGTCGGTGATCGGCGAGGATGCGATTTTCTCTGGCGGTGAAGCGCAACGCCTGTCCATCGCCCGCACGCTGCTGGCCGACACGCCGGTGCTGATCCTCGACGAGGCCACTTCCCACGCCGACCCCGAATCCGAAGCGTTGATCCAGGACGCCCTGTCGGCCCTGGCCCGGGGCCGTACGGTGCTGGTGATCGCCCACCGCCTGGCCAGCATCAGCGGCGTGGACCAGATCGTCGTCCTCAATCAGGGCCGCGTGCTTGAAAGCGGTCGCCATGAATCCCTGCTCCAAGCCAACGGCGCCTATGCCCAGCTGTGGCGCGCCGGCGCCAAGCACTCCGTCCCCGAGTTGGAGATGTCCCTGTGATCCGCAGTCTTGTCACGTTACTGGGGCCGGCGCATGCCGCCCGCCTTTACCGATACCTCGCGTGGCTGGTGACCAGCGCCGTGCTGCAAGGCCTGGCCGTGGCTTTCCTGGTGCCGATCCTGCGCGCGCTGTTTGCCGGTGATCCAGCCACGGCGCTGGCTTGGCTGGCCGGCCTGGCGGCGATGGCCGTGCTGACCTGCATCGCCCATTACCAGCAGGCGATGAAGGGCTTTGCCCTGGCGCTGGTGGTGCTGACCACCCTACATGATCGCCTCGGCCAACACCTGGCCAGCCTGCCCCTGGGCTGGTTCAATTCGGAAAAAATCGGCCGCCTGTCGCGCAGTGCCACCAGCGGCACGTTGATGGTCACCGGCCTGTTCGCCCATTACCTGGGGCCGGTGGTGTCCGGAGTGGTGGTGCCGGCCACAGTCGCGCTGACCTTGTTCATCTTCGACTGGCGCCTGGGCCTGACCGCGGTGCTGTGCGCGCCGCTGATCTACTTCACCCACCACTGGTCCGCTGCCGCCATCGGCAATAACGACGCCCGGGTCGAAGCCGCCGCGACCGTGGCCGGTAACCGCGTGGTCGAGTTCGCCCGCTACCAGCAAGTGCTGCGCGCCTTTGGCCGGACCCAGGATGGCTACGCGCCCTTGCAGGCAGCCAACCTGGCGCAGAAACAGGCCGGTGGTTCGATGTTGGCCCAGACCTTTCCCAAACTGCTGGCCGGCGGCCTGACCGTGCAATTGGCCTTTGCGCTGCTGGTGGGTGTGGGCGTCGCCCTGGCCGTTCGCGGTGACATCGACGCCATTCAACTGGTCGCGTTGCTGGCCCTGGCGGCCCGTTTTGTCGGGCCACTGGCCGAGGCAGCGGCGCGCAGCGGCCTGCTGCGCATGGCCGGTAATGACCTGGAGCAACTGGTCGGCATCCTGCGCGAGTCGCCATTGCCGCAACCCACTGTCAGTCAGCCGTTGACCGCCCCCGGCAGCTTTGCCTTCGAACACGTCAGCTTCGCCTACGCCAGCGGCCCGACGGTGCTGCGCGACCTGAGCTTCACTGCACCGGCCCATTCGATGACGGCGATTGTCGGCGCCTCGGGCTCGGGCAAGACCACCGTCACGCGCCTGCTCATGCGGTTTTTCGATGCGATCGAAGGCAGGGTCAAGGTCGGCGGCGTCGATGTGCGCGAACTGTCCAACGAAGCGTTGATGGCGCAATTGTCGCTGGTGATGCAGGACGTCTACCTGTTCGACGACAGCCTCGAAGCCAACATCCGTGTCGGCAGGCCGGACGCCAGTGCGCAGCAGGTGGCTGAAGCGGCGCGACTGGCCGGCGTCGATGAAATCGTCGCGCGCCTGCCCCAGGGCTGGCGCACCCCGGTGGGAGAAGGCGGCGCTTCACTGTCCGGCGGGGAACGCCAGCGGGTGTCCCTGGCCAGGGCCTTGCTCAAGCGCGCCCCAATCGTGCTGCTGGATGAAGCCACTGCCGCCCTGGATCCCCAGAACGAAGCCTTTGTACAAGCGGCGATTCGTAGCCTGAAGCAAAGCTCGACCGTATTGGTCATCGCCCATCGCCTGCCGACCATCATGGCCGCCGAGCAGATTCTGGTGCTGGACCAGGGCCGCCTGGTGGAATCAGGCACTCACTCGCAACTGCTGGCCCTCGATGGGCGTTACGCCGGGTTCTGGCGTGATCGCCAACGTGCCGGCGGCTGGCGCCTGAATGCGCAGGCCCAGCCATGCTGATCGGGGTGCTGGGTGCCAGTGGCGATGTCGGTCTGGCCAGCGCTCGGGCGCTGTTGAGCTTGGGCGTGAACGAACTGCGCCTGGGCGGGCGTGACGCCCGCAACGGGGCCCGCTGCCTGGCATCGCTCCAGCAGCAATGGCCCGACGCGCGCCTGCACTGGACCGCGGTGGACTTCAATGATGCGGCTGCCCTGGCCGGGTTCGCCCATGGCTGCGACGTAATGCTCAACTGCGCCGGTCCTTCTTGGCGATTGGAAGATCGGGCCGCCCGGGCGGCGTTGCAAACCGATGCGCACTACGTGGATGCCGCCGGTGAGGTGACACTTGAGCCGAGCCAGTGGCACCACCGTTGCGCCGTCCTCGGAGCCGGTCTGCAACCAGGGCTTACCGGCTTGCTGCCCCGTTGGCTGGCCCAGCAGGCCTTCTCTGGAGTCCAGGGACTGACCAGCTATTTCGGCCTGCGTGACCAATTCACCGCCGTGGCCGCGGACGACTTCCTGCAAGGGGCGGTGGACGGCACCAGCGAACCCCTGGCGGCCTGGCGCAACGGCCGTTGCAGCCGCGCGCTGCGCCGCAGCCGGGATGTGCTGCTGCCGTGTTTCCCCGGCCAGGTTCACTTGCTGCCCTATTTGAATCGGGAAGGCGAATGCCTGGCCATGGACCTGCGCCTGGACGTCGGCCATTGGTTCAACGTGATCACCGATGGACATGTGCTCAAGACGCTGGACCTGGCCCACAGCCTGCCGCGCGCCGATGCGGTGCAGCGGTTGTGCGAGGCCAGCCGGCTGGACCTCAGTGGCCAGGCCCCTTTCGTCACGTTGCTGCTGCAACTCGACGGGGTGTGGGACGGGCAGGCACGCACCCGCAGCCTGGTGCTCAGCGGCACAGGCAACGCGTCGCTGACCGGAGCAATGGCCGCCGCCACGGTGGTCAGCGTGGCGAACGGTGAGATCAGCACTGGCTGCCATTACGCCGCCCAGGTGTTGCCACCCGCCGCCAGCCTTGAACGCCTGCAACGCACCTCGGCGATCCGTGCCCTGAATCTGCTGCCCGGCCCGCTCGATCACCTGCACACCGTTGAAGAAGGTTGCCTATGAACAGCGCCCTGAATGAACTCGAACACGTGAGCCTGGGGGGGATGGCCCAGGTGTTGCTGCACACCCAGGCTTTGCCGGTGCAAGTCTGGCGCAGCGCCGATCAGATCAACCAGGCCTTGGGCACGGCGCCCCGCCATGCCTGGATCGTGCGGCGCTGGCTGGCGGCGCTGACCCGCGCCGGTGCGCTGCGCGAAGACGCCGGACGCCTCGCCTGGCAAGGCACGCCACCCCCGGCCGCGGTCGAAAACTTGCCCGGGCTGTACGCCGAACTGGGCTTCCCGGCCAGCATGGCGCCCCTGCACCGCCAGGTCATCGAGTGCCTGCCCGACCTGCTGCGCGACCAACTCGCCCTGGCACCGTTGTTGGTGCAATCGGGTGACCCCGTCGCGGTGCTGGGCGCCTACCAGCGCAACCACTTCACCGCGGCGATCAATCAAGCCCTCGCCGCACGGGCAAGCGAAGTCCGTGCCCTCGGCGATGTACTGCGGGTGCTGGAGTTGGGCGGTGGCGCGGCCTGCACCACCCGCGCCGTGCTGGCAGCATTGCATGCGCGCGAAAAGGACTATCGCTTTACCGACATCAGTTCGCTTTTCACCGGGGCGGTCCAGCGTGAGTTTCGCCTGGAACCGGGGATGCACGTCGGTTTGCTCGACCTGGACCGGGACTTCGCCGAGCAAGGCATCGAGGCCCGCAGCCAGGACCTGGTGGTCGCTGGCAACGTCCTGCACAACGCCCGTGACTTGCCCCGCAGCCTCGGGCGGATACGCGCCTGCCTGCGGGACGGCGGGAGCTTGTTGTTCAGTGAGTCCATCGCGGACAACCCGGCGATGCTGACCTTCATGCACCTGCTGCTGTCGCCGCCCGCCGGTGCGCCGTTGCGCAGTGCCGATGAAGTGTTCATCCCGCCTGATGCATGGCGCCAGGCCTTGCAGGCCCAGGGTTTCCAATTACTCGAAGTTTGGCCCGCGGCCACCGACCCGCTGGCGGCCGCCGGGCAACGTTTGTTTCACGCCGTAGGAGTTTCATGATGACGCTGCACGTTGACATCCTGCTGATCGAGCTACCCGCCGGCGCATTTCCCTGGCATTTACCGGCCCTGACGGACCTGGGCATACATCAGCGCTCCCCGGCACGCCTGTTGGCGGTGATCGAACGCCAACGCCCCGCCGTGGCGGTCATGAACGCCGAACAGCTGGAACGGCTGCTGGACTTCCCCGCGTTGCCATTGACCGACCTGAGCTACCTGGAACAGGTGCTGTTCATCACGGCGCAACCGGGCGACTGGCAGCTGGCCGAGCGGGCGGCGGCACAGCTCAATTGCGGCGTCCAGGGGTTTACGGATGCCCTCGGCGAATGGCGCGACCTGGCCAGCGTCAAGTTCGAACATCAACGTTGGCGTGAGCGGGCCCTTGGGCATCCCGACGTGAGCAGTGTCGCGCTGCACGGCCAGACCTTGTTCGCCGTGCCTCACCCTTGCGAGGCCGCCTGGGTCGAGGACCACCTCGATGCGACCGAAGCGGCCCTCGACCTGCAGTTTTCCAGCGAGCAACTCGTCGAAGCGGTACGGCTCAATGATCGGCTGGGCCACGCCGCGTTGCTGTCGATGCTCAACGGCCTGGACCATTGTGGTCTGTTGCCCGCCCCGTTGAACGATGTCGCCCAGGGGCTGGCCCATGGGGGCATCGCGCCGGGTCATCGGCCGTTGATCGCGCGCTGGCTGGACGTGTTGCAGGGGCAAGGTCTGTTGCGCCGCCAAGGCACCCGCCTGCACCCGACCCTCGACACCAGCGCCTGGAGCGACGAAGCCCTCGAAGGCATCTGGACGCAACTGACCCTGGACTGGGCGCGCAACACCGGCGGCAGCGGCACCCTCGACTATGCACGGGACAATGCCCGTCAATTACCGGCGCTGATGCGCGGCGACTGCGCGGCGGTGCACCTGTTGTTTCCCGAGGGGCGCACCGAACGCGCGGCAGCGTTGTACCGCGAAAGCCTGGCGGCCCAGTACCAGCATCGCGCCGTAGCCCATTGGGTTGGCGCCTGGGCCGCACGCCAGAGCGCCGATGTGCCGTTGCGCGTGCTCGAAGTCGGTGCCGGCACCGGGTCCACCACCCAGGCGGTGTTGCCGGCCTTGGCCGATGCTGCGGTGGACTACCTGTGCACCGACGTGTCGCGCTATTTCAGCGAGCAGGCCGCCGAGCGCCTGCAAGACTGGCCGTGGGTTCGCCACGGCGTGTTCGACATCGACCGCCCTGCCCTGGCCCAGGGTTACCGCAGCCAGGAGTGGGACCTGATCATCGCCGGAGGCGTGCTCAATGCCGCTCGCGATACCGAGCGCTCCCTGGCGAACCTGCTCGTCCTGCTCAAGCCAGGCGGCTGGCTGGTATTCAGCGAACCCACGCAAGAGGAATTCTGGGTGATGGCCTCCCAGGCCTTCATGCTCAACCAGGCCGACGATGAACGTCAGGTCAGCAGCACCACCTTCCTGAACCTCACCCAGTGGCAAACCGCGCTGGCCAGGAGCGGATTCCACGGCAAGCGCAGCCTGCCCGCCGTCGGACACCCACTGGCGCGCCTGGGCCATCGCGTCTTCGTCGCCCAGGTACCCACCCATCGCCTGAGCCGCGCGGCACTGGCCGCGCACCTTGAAGAGCCGGTCTTGGGTCTTGAACTACTCGACCAATTGCCCGACGACCCTACGCTGGCCCAGTGGGCTCGCCTCCCGGAGACTTGCCCATGAACAGCGCCCCTGCGCGCAAACGCGTGATCGTGGCCGGCACCGCGTTCGGCCGCATCTACCTGCAAGCCCTGGCCCGCGCCCACGATCGCTACCAACTGGTGGGCATCCTGTCCCGCGGCAACGCCTACTCGAAAGCGTGCGCCGAGCATTACGGGGTGGCGCTGTACGAGACCGTCGAACAGGTGCCGGATGAGGTCGATATCGCCTGCGTGGTGGTGCGCTCCGGGGCAACCGGGGGCGCTGGCGGTGACTTGGCCCAACAGTTCCTGCGCCGCGGCATCCACGTATTGCAGGAACACCCGGTGCACCACCGCGAAATCGCTGCGTGCATGCAGGCCGCGCGCCAGGGCCAGGCCGCCTATGCGGTGAACACGCTGTACCCGAATATCCTGGCGATCCGGCGCTTTCTCGCCGTGGCCGCCTACCTGCGCGATCAACAGGGGCTGGCGTACATCGAAGCCGCCTGCAACAGCCAGGTCGCCTACCCGCTGCTGGATATTCTCGGGCGCCTGGCCGGTGGCCTACGGCCCTGGTCGTTCGCGGCCCCGGCCCCGGCGCTCGGGGAGCATCCGTTCACCCGGCTCGATGCCCGTTTCAATGGCGTCCCCATCAGCTTGCGAATACAGAACCAGGTGCACCCCAAGGACCCGGACAACCACTCGTTCCTGCTGCATCGCCTCGAAGTCGGCTGCGAAGCCGGGGTGCTGAGCCTGGGCGACACCCACGGCCCTGTGCTGTGGAATCCGCGCCTGCACGCACCGAGGGACAGCACTGACCGACTGATCATGGCCGGCCCCGGCAGCGAACGGCTGGCCGGGCCAACGATGGTGCTGCTCGATCCGCAGGTACCCCTGAGCTACCGGCAGGTGTTCAACCAGGTCTGGCCCGACGCGGTCAGCGTCGCCTTGGACGCGTTATGCCGCGACATCGACGAACCTTCGCGGCGCCTGCACAGCGGCGTCTGGGCCACCGAGGTGTCCATGGCCTGGCGCGAAATGAACAACCTGATCGGCATGCCCACCTTGATCGAGCCACCCGTGCCCCGCGCGCTGCCCCTGGCCGAACTCCAGGCGCTGGTCGACGCCGTGCAACCCCCTTGCGGTGACGACACCGCCCAACTGCTCGGAGCGCTGCCGTTTTGAACACTGCCCAACCTTTGTCCAATTGCAGCCACGTGTTGCTGTGGGTGCGCGACTTGCACCAGGCCGTGGCGAATTTTCGCGCCGCCGGTTTCGAAGTCACCTACGCCACTGCCGAGGCGCGCGCGCAACACGCGCACATCTGGTTCAGCCAGGGGCCGATCATCGAGTTGCTCACCACACCGCGTCACGCCTGGCTGTTCAAGTGGCCCATCGACTGCCTGGCCGGCCGTGGCGCCGGGCGGCGGATGTTGCGCTGGGCCGCCCAGGGCGAAGGGTTCTGCGACCTGGCGCTGCTGTGCGACACCCCGGCCCTGGCGCTGCGCCTCAAGGGCCTGGCGGGCTGCGGCGTGGCCATGGGTCGCACGGTGAGCTGGCGGCGTACCTGCGTGGATGGCCGCCAGACCCGATTTCGTTTCGTCTATCCACGCCACGACCGCCTGCCCTTCCTGGTCACGCCCTATGAGCCGGCCCAGCATCCGCCCCAAATGATTCACCCCAACGGCGCCACGGGCCTGGCGGCAATCCACATGGGCGTCCATCCCGCCGACCACACCGCCCTCAGCTTGCTGACCGGCGACGACCCGTTGCTGCGTATCCAGGCGGCCGAATACACCGGCGTACAGGCGGTGCGAATCGCCGGCCTGGCGCACCCGCTGATTCTGCACGGCGCCCGTTTACTGGGTTGCCCGACCGTTCAAGGAGATTGCCATGCTTGATGGATGCACCGACTGGCCCGACGACTTCATTCGCCGCTATCGCGAACACGGTTATTGGCAAGGCGTGCCCCTGGGCCAGCTGTTGCGCGAGCAGGCGCTGCGCACGCCGCACAAAGAGGCGCTGGTGGATGGCCATCGACGTTGGCGTTACGCCGAGCTCGATCTGCAGGCCGACCGCTTGGCCGCCGGGCTCGCCGACCGAGGCCTGCGCGCTGGCCAACGGGTATTGGTGCAACTGCCCAACATCGCTGAATTTTTCAGCCTGACGTTCGCCCTGTTGCGCCTGGGCGTGATTCCGGTGTTCGCCCTGCCCGCCCATCGCGAACATGAACTGGTCCACTTGGCCCAACTGAGCCAGGCCGTGGCCTATGTGATCGTCGATCGGCACCTGGGCTTCGACTATCGACCGCTGGCACGGGCCCTGTGTAAACAAGCACCGAGCCTGCAACAGGTCTTTGTGGTCGGGGCGGCCGAGGAATTCGTCGCGCTGGGCGAGTGCGTTGCCGACTCTCGTCCGCTGCCCGCGCCAGACTCACGGGAAGTCGCCGTGCTGCTACTGTCAGGAGGCACCACTGGCCTGCCCAAGCTGATCCCGCGCACTCATGACGACTATGCCTGCAACGCGCGCCTGGCAGCCCGCGCCTGCGGCTTCGACAGCCACACCCGCTATCTGGCGGCGTTGCCCGTGGCCCATAACTTCCCCTTGGCCTCACCCGGCGCATTCGGGGTGTTCGGTGTCGGCGCCACCCTCGTGCTGGCGCCGGAGCCCAGCCCGGACACGACCTTCGAACTGATCGAAGGCGAACGCATCACCCACACCGCGTTGATCCCGCCGCTGGTCCTGCTGTGGCTGGAGATGGCGCAATGGTCCGAACACGACCTGAGCAGCCTGCAATGGTTACAGGTCGGTGGCGCGCGGCTCAAGGCCGAGATCGCCGCGCGTATCGGCCCGGCCCTGGGCTGTGGCCTGCAACAGGTCTACGGCATGGCCGAAGGGTTGCTGTGCTTCACGCCGCTGGATGACCCACAAGCACGCATCTTCGAAACCCAGGGCCTGCCGCTCACCGCCAACGATGAGATCCGCATCGTCGACGCCGATGACGTGCCGGTCGCCCCAGGCGCCGTGGGCGAACTGCTGGTGCGCGGCCCCTACACCATTCGCGGTTACTACAACGCCGCCGAACAGAATCTGCGCGCCTTCACCGCCGACGGTTTCTACCGCAGCGGCGATCTGGTGCGGCGTTTGCCCGAGGGCCATTTGATCGTCGAGGGGCGGACCAAGGATGTGATCAATCGCGGCGGCGAGAAAATTCCGGTGGAGGAAATCGAGAATCTGTTGCTGGGCCATCCGTTGATTCGCGATGTCGCCCTGGTGGCCTTGGCCGATGAGCTGCTGGGTGAGCGCAGTTGCGCCTGTGTGCTGGCCCATGGCGAACAGGTCGAACTGGGCACGATCAACGCCTGGCTGCGCGAGCGTGGACTGGCCGCCTACAAACTGCCGGACCGCTTGCAGGTGCTGCGCGAGTTCCCGCTGACGCGCCTGGGCAAGGTCAACCGCAAGGCCCTGGCGGAACAGGTGCAGGCCTTATGAGCAGCGAAATGTCACCGTGGTTACGCGTGCTGCGTCAGGGCGACCAACCCCGGGCCCGCCTGGTGTGCCTGCCCCACGCCGGAGGCAGCGCGAGTTTCTTCCGTCCTTGGCTGACGCACCTGCCAGGGGATATCGACTTGCTGGCCGTGCAATATCCCGGACGAGAAGAACGGTTCAATGAGACGCGTATTGCCTGCCTGGCCCGCCTGGCTGAACACATTAGCCAGGCCCTGTTGAGTTTGCCCTCCCGCCCGCTGTGGCTGTTTGGCCACAGCATGGGCGCGGCGCTGGCCTACGCCGTCGGTGTGCAGTTGGAGGCGGCAGGCGTCGGTGCCGAGCATGTGTTTGTCTCGGCCCACCCGCCCCCGCATCGGCAACCAGTCAGTGACCTGCACCGCCAGGACGATGCCGCGCTGATAGCCGACATCCTGCGCCAGGACGCCGAGGCCACGAGCCTATGGGGCAACCCGCAACTGCGCGGGTTGTTCCTGCCGACCCTGCGCAGCGATTACCAGGCCATCGAAACCTGGCAACCGGCGCGGCTTGATCGTTTGGCGGCGCCCATCGACGTACTGCTGGCCCGGGCCGACACCGATGTCAGCCTTGACCAGGCCCGGGCCTGGGCGGACCTGAGCGAACACACCCCGGATATCCGCCAGTTCGACGGCGATCATTTTTACCTCAAGCAACAGCCGCGCCCCGTGATCCATCACGTGCTGCAACGCACGGCCTACCTTCAAGGAGACTCGGTATGAAAACCCCGGAACACTGCACCGGCCTGCCGGACATTCGCCACGCCATCGACACCCTCGACCGGCAGATCATCGATGCCCTGGGGCTGCGCATGCAGTACGTCAAGGCGGCCTCGTCGTTCAAACCCGACCAGGCCAGTATCGCCGCACCGGACCGCGTCGCGGCGATGTTGCCACAGCGCCGGCAGTGGGCGCAGGAGGCCGGGCTGGACGGTGAATTCGTCGAGGGTCTGTTCAATCAGGTCATCCACTGGTACATCGCGGAACAAACGGCGTTCTGGCTGCAAAAAAAGAGCGCGGCCGTATGAACGAAGCAGCCTTAATGAGTGTGTTCGAAGCTGCGCACCAGCTCGCCCTGAAGCATCAGCGGCCCGTTGTCGCCGTGAGTTCGCGCCCCGCACCGAACCTTGATCCGTTGGCGCTTTACGAAACGCACCGGCAGGGCTTTTTCTGGCGTGCTCACTCGCCGGACCTGGCTCTGTTCGGTCTGGGCTGCGCCTGGCAGATCGAAGCCACGGGCCCCCAGCGATTGGCCGAGGTGAACCGCCAATGGTTCGCGCTGTGTGCCGACGCGGTGATCGACGGCCCCCATCCACCGCTGCTGCTGGGCGGCATGCGTTTCGACACGCAACAACCTTGCGCGCCGCATTGGGCGCCGTTCGCCGATGCCAGCTTTCACCTGGCCCAATGGCTGCTCAGCGAAGACAGTGACGGCCGCTGGCTGCGTTGCCAGTGCGTGGTGGACCCCGGCAGCGATCCGGCCGCATTGGCGCGCGCCAGCCTGGCCACGCACCAACAGCTTTTCGCGTCGCCACGCTCGCTCGCATCGCACCCGGAGGTGATCGAACGCACTGCATTGCCCGCGCCCCAGTGGCAAGCCAAGGTCGCCAACGCCTTGCAGGCCATCGACAGCGGCGAGCTGAGCAAAGTGGTGCTCGCCCGCCATATTGAATATCAGCTGGACGCCGCCCTCGATAGCGGCGCCGTCATGCGCCGGCTGCACGAGCGGCGCAACTCATCCCATCTGTTCGCCTTGCACCGCGCAGGCAGCTGTTTCATGGGGGCCACCCCGGAGCGGCTGCTCAGTTGTCGGGAAGGCCACCTGAGCACCCATGCCCTCGCCGGTAGCGCGCGCCGCGCCCCAACGCCCGAGGAAGACCAGCAAGTGGGCGCAGGCTTGTTGGCGAATCCCAAGGAACTGCATGAACATCAATTGGTGGTGCAGACCATCCTGCAAGGCTTGAGTGGCATCGTCAGCGACCTGCAAGCGGCCACCCGACCCGAACTGCTGAAACTGGCCACGGTGCAGCATCTGAGCAGCCCGATCAGCGCCCGGCTAGTGGAGGGGTGTAGTTTGCTGGACGGCATCCAGGCCTTGCACCCCACCCCAGCGGTTGGAGGTTTGCCAGGGGCGACGGCCATGGGCTTCATTCGCCGGCACGAGGGCTTCGACCGCGGCTGGTACGCCGCGCCCGTGGGTTGGCTGGACTCCCGGGGCAACGGCGATTTCCTGGTGGCCCTGCGTTCGGCACTGATGACGCCTTTGCATTGCCACTTGTTCGCAGGCTGCGGGATTGTCCAGGGGTCTCGACCGGCCGATGAGTACGAGGAAACCCAAATCAAACTAGCGAGCATGGAGCAGGCCTTGCACCTCGCTCCACGCTAACGGCGAGCCAATGATGAACCGGTGGCCAGAGATTGCTCCCGCTGGGTTCCGTAGGAGCTGGCGAAGCCTGCGATCTTTTGATTTTGATCTTTCCCTTGAGACTCAAGTGCCGGGGGAAAGATCGCAGCCTCGCTTCGCTCGACAGCGCCTACAGGCCCAGCGGGAGCAATCCCTGGCCACGGGTTTGTCGATTGCCTTAAGTGAACAGCGTTACCGTACACGCTCAAAGACGATGTGCACCTTCGCCCCATCGGGACGGCGAAAGTCTTCCACCATCCGGTCGCCGTCGACCTTCAACTGCAGGTCATCCCGGGTACGCACAGCGCCCACCCAGTTCGGGAACGTAGACCCTTTGACAATGTTGCCTGAGAAATCACCGTTCTGGTCGACGGTATATCGCCCGAAGAAACCGATGCTCCCCGCCATCGCTGCCCGGTTTTCCTCATCGGTGCCTTCACCACGCACATTGGAACGAAACACCGGCACGCGGGGGTCAGTGAGCACTTCGACAAACGTCAGTTCTGGGGTGAAGACGAGCCAGCCATGAGGGTCGGGGCCGTAAGCATCGGCCTTGCTGCCCTGGCTCTCAACGGTTGCACTGACCATGCGCCATGTCCCGACCAAAGCGTTTTCTTTGCCCGTAAACACGCTGGAGCATGCCGATAAGGCAACGATCGCACCGACTGCCAGTACCTTATCTTTCACACTCATCCGCATCACCTTTCACTCGCCGCAACAACGCCATGGACAATAGAGTGGGATTCCTCCTGGTCGGCTCGGTCTTTATCCCTGGCCGCGATGACCGCCAAGCGCTGTTCCCTGGAAGCGGCATAATCGGCCTGTCGTCCCAGTTGCCAACCCAAGTAGCCCCACAGCAACGCGCAACCCGCGCCCACCACAGCGACCGGGCCGGCGCCTTGCCCCAGCAGGTCAAGCAGACTCTTGATCCAGCCGCTCATGGCGTCACCCGCGCGATAGACCACGGTGTCGATGAAGTTCTTGGCCTTGTATTTACTCTCGGCATCCAGTGGCGCGAACAGCATTTCCCGGCCCGGTCGGACGAACGCGTACTCGCCGATCCGCCGCACGATCATCAGCGCCACCAGCAGCGCGAACCCCGGCGCCAACGCCAGGCCCAGGAAGCCGATGCACATCAGCAGCGGCACGATGGCCAGCAAGGCGCGCACCCCCAGCTTCGGCGCGATACGGCCGGTGATGAACAGCTGGAACAGCAACGCCCCGGCCTGCACGACGATGTCGATGGTGCCGAAGATGCGCACTTGCGCTTCGCGATCCGGATAATGCTCGGCCACCAGGCGCGCCTGCTCGAAATAGAGAAAAGTGCTGACCGTCGCCAACAACACGACAAACCCGGCAATGCCCAACAGGTAAGGCGACCCGAGCACGGCCGTCAAACCGCTGAACGGGTTGCCCTGCAAGGGCTGCCGGGGATTTTGCGTCGGCGCGGCGCCAACACGGCCAGCCCCGCCCTTTTCGCGCCATGCCATCAACGCCCGTTTCAACACCAGCGTGACGCCGAGCAACAAGGCCGCCAGAAACATCAACCCCGAAGCGCCGAGCGCACCGATGAGCAACGCGCTCAGGGCCGGCCCCAACAGGCCGCCGACGCTGGCGCCTGCGGCGATGAAGGCAAACAGACGCTTGGCCTGCTCGCTGTCGAATACATCCGCCATCAGGCTCCAGGCCACGGAGACGACGAACAAGTTATAGACCGAGATCCAGACATAAAAGACCCGGGCCAGCCAGACGCTGTCCGGCTGGAACTGGAACAGCTCGACGAACATCAGCAGGTTGAAGCCGAAGAAGCCGTACACCCAGTCGATCAGGCGCAGGCGCGGTACTCGGGAACTGAGCCAGGCGAACAACGGCACGGCCGCCAGCATGACCAGGAAGGTCGCGGTAAACAGCCATTGCAAGTTCTCCACTCCCGCCGCGATGCCCATCGATTCACGGATTGGGCGCAGCATGAAGTAACCGGTGAAGAGGCAAAGGAACAGCAGGAACCCGCACAGCGCCGGACGCAACTCACCGTCGCGGGCGTTGAGGGCGAGACTCAGCCGGTGCAAATAGGAAGGCGCACTCATAGGGACTCCAGGGAGACGGCAATAAGAAAGGTCAAGCGCGGGACGGACGCCCGCGCCCAGGGTTGCATCAGCGATAGGTCACGCCGGTGAGGCGCTCGGAGACGGCCCAGAGCCGCTCGGCATCCGCCTGCGCACTTGCGGCGGGTGGCGTCTTGGCGAAGCCCAACGGACCGCGTCTTTCAGCGTCTCCGGTCGGGCCGTAATACGCTCCGCCCACGGCTTGCGCAGCCGTGGCGGCGTACAACGTCGGCAACGCCCCTTGTGCCGCTGAGTGGTAGGCGTCGCGGTCCTTGGCCCAGCGCCGACCGAACTCGCTGTCCAGGCCAGGACCGCGTTCGACCAACTCGGTGACCGCCACGCCGGGGTGCGCCGCGATGCTGCGAATGCCCCAGTTTTCAGCGTCACTGCGCCGCTGCAAGGCAAAGGCCCAGTGCAGGACCGCCAGTTTCGATTGCGCGTAGGCCGCGTACGGGTCGTATTTCTGCTCGCTCTGCAGGTCATCGAGGTTCATCGTGCCCCGGGTCGCAGCAATGCTGGACAGGCTCACCACGCGGGCATCCTGGCTTTGACGCAAGAGCGGCACCAGCAGGCCGGTCAGTGCGAAATGCCCCAGGTAGTTGGTGGCCAACTGAAGCTCAAAGCCATCGGCGGACGTGCCCCGCTCGGGCGGCGCCATGACGGCGGCGTTGTTGATCAACACGTCGAGGCGCGGCAGCCGCTGATTGAGACGCTGGGCCAGGTCGCGCACCGATGAAAGATCGGCCAGGTCCACGTTCTCGAACTGCACCTTGGCGTCGGGTACGGACTCACGGATACGCGCGATGGCCTGGGCGCCGCGCTCCGGGTTGCGCGCGGCGATGATGACCTCGGCGCCGGCACGTGCCAACGCCAGCGCGTCCTCGTAGCCCATGCCACTGGTGCCGCCGGTGACCAGGACAATCCGGCCTTTCTGGGACGGCATGTCATGGGTCGACCAGTCCGGTTTCGGTGCTACGCGATCGGACGCCTCGACACTCACTGAAGCGAGCAGCGCGATGCCGGCGGCAAGGGTTCTCGCCCGTCTCGCCAGCCGGCCCTTGTCACTCACGCGGCCGAGGGTGGGTGTTGTTGTGTTATTCCACATGGTGATAGTCCCTTTCTGAAGAAATGAACCGGCATCGCCGGACGGTCACTGTTTGGAGCACGCCTCGGCCAACTGCAGAAAGCTGACGTGCTTCTTGATGCCTTGGCTGTTCAAATAGGTCATCTTGGCTTGCACGACCTCGCACACCGGCGATGTCGCCTCCTCGATATGGATGACCCTGGCGATGTCCAGCGGCATGCCATATTCGTAGGCCGGAATCTGCGTTTGTTCTTTGGCGAGCAGCGGCGAGCCGCTCAAGGAGATGACGGCCAGCAGGCCGGCAATCGACAGGTTTCGAATATTCATAGTGGGCTCCACGACACGGTCCTCGTTGGGATGGTCGTAGCACTCTAGGAGGGGGCGACTGACGTCAAGGTGACTGCTGGCTGACGGGAAGATGTCAACGCGGGCGCAATGCTGTTCACTTAAGAAAAATGATGGACCTGTGGCCAGAGATTGCTCCCGCTCGGCCTGTAGGAGCTGTCGAGCGGAGCGAGGCTGCGATCTTTTTCCAGACACTTGAACCTCAAGCGAAAGATCAAAAGATCGTCCGAACGCGGCCCGAGCCTTCGCCAGCTCCTACAGAGCCCAGCGGGAGCAAGCTCCCTCGCCACGGGTTTGTCGATTGCCTTAAGAGAACAGCATTGCAAACGCGAGCGGGCTTTTACTCGCGGGGGGCGACGACTAAGGCGCCGCCTGGTTCATCAAGGAAAAGCCGAAGGTATTGAAGCCATTTTCGCTGTGGGCGAACACACGCCCGCCGTGCATGGACGCCACCGCTCGCACGATGGAAAGGCCCAGGCCATGGTGCGCATCGCTTCGCGCCCGGGCGGCGTCGGCGCGATAGAAACGCTCGAACAAACGCTCCAGGTGCACCGTGTCGATAGGCTCCCCGGCATTGGAAACGCTCACCTCGACCTGCATGCCGTGGCTGACCAGGCTCACGGTGATGATGCTGGTCGGCACCGCGTAGCGCGCCGCGTTCTGTATCAGGTTGGCCAGGGAACGGTGAAAAAGGCGTCGGTCGATGCACACACGCATGTCGCCTTGGATCTCCACGCTCAGTTGTTTGTCGTGCAGCACCGGCTCCAGGTACTCCACCGTCTTCGACGCCTCTTCATACAGCGAGACATCACTGAGTTCGGTGGCCCGCTGCCCGCTTTCCGCCCCGGCGAGGAACAGCATGTCGTTGACGATGCCGCCCATCCGTTCCAGCTCTTCGAGGTTCGATTGCAGCAGGTCCTGGAGCTCCCCCACATCTCGTCCATGGGCCAAGGCCACCTGGGTCTGGCCGATCAGGTTGGTCAGGGGTGTGCGCAACTCGTGGGCGACATTGGCGTTGAACCCTTCGAGCTGACACCACGCCGTTTCCTGGCGCGCCAGGGCGCCGTTGAACGACACCGCCAATTCCTGCAACTCCGCGGGCAACGCCTCAGTGTCCAGCCGCTGCTTCGAATCCCCCGGCGGCAAGCTATTGGCCTGACGGCTCAAGCGCCGCACCGGCCCGAGGCCAAAACGCGCGATCCAGTAACCGAGCAGCGCAACCAGGCCGATGCCCAACGCCGAAGTCAGGATCAGTATCTTGGTGAAATGGTTCAGGGTCTTCCTGAACGGCGTCGAGTCCAACCCCACGATGAAGCGCAGTTCCGGGCGATTGCCCATGGCGGGAATGGTCTTGAGCAAAACCATCATGGGGCACTCACGCTCTCGCCCAGGCAATTGGAGGCTGAAGAGTCCATCGGCGCGCTTGGACCAATCCTGGCCGTCCGGCATCGCCCCGCCATAGCTGAAGGCCGGGTTATCCACCAGAATCCAATAACGGACCCGTTCATCCGCGGGCGTCAGGCCGTCGAGCTTCTGGCGCAAGCCGACCCAGAACGTCGGCGAATCGTATTTCGCCAGCACCGGGTCCAGCACCGAATGGCGCAGGACCAGTTCGTTTTGCATCTGTTCATCGAGCGATTGCTTCAAGGACGAACGCAGCAGTGTCGCGCTGATCGACATGATCAGCAGGACAGCGAGGGCAAACATCAGGGCCAGCCGCTTGGCGATGGAAATCTTCATCACGACGCACCACTTTGCCTGCCAGGTTCTTCCCGGCTTTCCAGCACATACCCCATGCCGCGGACGGTATGCAGCAGCTTGCGCGGATACGGCGCGTCCACCTTGGCGCGCACGCGCTTGATCGCGACCTCCACCACATTGGCGTCGCTGTCGAAATTCATGTCCCAGACCTGCTCGGCAATCATCAGCTTGGACAGAATCTCGCCCTGATGTCGCGCCAACAGGCTCAACAGACAGAACTCCTTGGCCGTCAGGTCCAGCCTCAGCCCACCCCGGGTCACCTTGCGTGCTTGCAGGTCGACCTCCAGATCGTCGATGCGCAAATGCGTCAGGTCGGCCGTGTCACCGGCGCGGCGACGGATCAAGGCCTGGACGCGCGCGACCAGTTCGGCAAATGAAAATGGTTTGCCCAGGTAATCATCGGCGCCCTCGCGTAACCCTCGAATGCGGTCATCCACGGTTCCCCTGGCGGACAACATGATGACTGGGGTTTTCTTGTGCAGGCGCAGCCCTTGCAGCACGTCGTAGCCGTCCTTGCCCGGCAGCATCACATCCAGGATCACCACGTCGTAATCCCATTCCAGCGCGTAATGCAGGCCATCGATGCCATTAGTGGCAACGTCGACGATGTAGCCGAGCTCGGTCAAGCCACGATGGACGTAGGAGGAGGTTTTTTCTTCATCCTCGACAATGAGCAGGCGCATCAGGTGACTCCTCTACGGAAGCAAGGCAACCCAGTGAGTCTAGGCAGTGAAGGTGTCTGGAGGCTGACGGCTTCCTGACATTTTTGTCAGAAAGTCATTCAGAGACTGTTAACCACTCTCAGGGGGGCGTGCCAGAGTTGACGGAGCAAGCTCCAGGAATAATCGTCTGCCTTATCAATAACCCGTACTCCCCTTGACCCGGACACAAGTGATAACAATCAATCGTGAAATGGAGGAAGATCCGACGCTTCCTCAGTTCCCATGTTTTCAGCCAACTTCTAATCTCAGCACCAGTCAAATGCTCGCCCGTTTTTTTGTAGGCGTTCCACGAAACCAACGCCTCACGCTTGAAGCTTTTCCGCACTACCTCTCGCGCTACAAGCCGAGGAAGAACTTCTCGCATACAGCAGCGCACTGAACGTTGCTGGGTGTTCGGCAATTGCTGGGTACGGGATGTCAGATCCTCATCAGTTTTGATCGACGTAGTCATGCTTGGCCTCTCCATTTTTCATTTGAGTCACCTCGTGTAGCTGCGGATCGCCATGTTCATCGTTCTTTATTCGAATTTAGAATTATTGATATAGCTAACGAAACTAAGCAAATGACGTTTCATTCACCTATCTTGACCTCAATATCTGCCAATCTGGCTGACGCCGGAACGTTACCCAACGGCCCAGAGGCGCCATCAAACGGCGCCGGACAAACGTTCATCCGCAGGATACGGATCCGCTCGTACGTTCACATTGATTGAAAACCGCAAGACCGATAAGGAGATCACCCCTGTGGTGGATGTACAGCAATCGTTGGATTCAATTTCCCCTGGCATCTCCCCTGGCGACGACCCTTACGGCGCCACCTTCCTTGCAACGGCCCACTGACACCCAAACAAGAGCCAAAGGAAGTCGTTCATGGCAATCACGCAAAACAGCCGTCTGGTGCAGGTCGACAGTCCGCTCGGCGGCGATGTCCTGGTGCTGCAGGGCATGGAAGGCAGCGAAGAACTGGGGCGGTTGTTTCACTACGAATTGGACCTGACGTCCGAAGATCGGGCGATCACGTTCGATCAATTGCTGGGCAAGCCGATGGGCCTGACCCTGGAATTGTATGACGGCGGCAAACGCTACTTCCACGGCATCGTCTGCAGTTGTCGGCAGTTGACCGGGCACGGTCAGTTCGCTGGCTACCGCGTCAGCCTGCGCCCCTGGTTCTGGCTGCTCACGCGCACCTCCGATTGCCGGATTTTCCAGAACAAGACGGTGCCGGACATCATCAAGCAGGTGTTCCGCGACCTCGGCTTCTCCGATTTCGAAGACAGCCTGAGCGGCAGCTACCGCGAGTGGGAGTATTGCGTGCAGTACCGCGAAACCAGCTTCGACTTCGTCAGTCGGCTGATGGAGCAGGAAGGCATCTATTACTACTTTCGCCATGAAAAGGGCCGTCACGTGCTGGTCCTCGCCGATGCCTATGGCGCTCATTCCACGGCGGCGAACTATGCCTCGGTGCCCTTCTACCCGCCCGATCGGCAAATGCGCGAGCGCGATCATTTCTACGACTGGCAACTGGCGCGGGAAGTACAGCCCGGCTCACTGGCGCTGAACGACTATGACTTCCTGCGCCCACGCGCCAGCCTTGAGGTGCGTTCCAGCGTACCGCGCAACCACACCAACGCCGACTACCCGCTCTACGACTACCCCGGTGAATACGTCCAGAGCAACGATGGCGATCACTACGCGCGGACCCGCATCGAAGCCATTCACAGCCAGTTCGAGCGTGTGCAATTGCGTGGCCGCGCCCGCGGGATCGGTTGCGGTCATCTGTTCACGCTGACGGGTTACGACCGCGAGGATCAGAACCGCGAGTACCTGGTGGTGATCGCCCGTTATCAGATTCGTCAGGACGCCTACGAAAGCGGGCAGTCGGAGGTCGCCGAACAGTTCGTCAGCGAGCTGGACTGCATGGATGCCAACCAGACCTTCCGCCCCCTGCCCCTCACGCCGATGCCCATCGTCCGAGGGCCACAGACTGCCGTGGTGGTGGGGCCCAGTGGCGAGGAGATCTGGACCGATCAATATGGCCGGGTCAAAGTGCACTTTCATTGGGATCGTCATGACCAGTCCAACGAAAACAGCTCCTGCTGGATTCGCGTGTCCCAGGCCTGGGCCGGCAAGAACTGGGGCTCCGTGCAGCTTCCGCGGATCGGCCAGGAAGTCATCGTCAGTTTCCTCGAAGGCGATCCGGATCGACCGATCATCACCGGCCGTGTCTACAACGCCGAACAGACCGTGCCCTACGCGCTGCCCGCCAATGCCACCCAGAGCGGGACGAAAAGCCGTTCAAGCAAGGGCGGCTCACCGGCGAACTTCAATGAAATCCGCATGGAGGATAAAAAAGGCGCCGAACAGCTGTTTATCCACGCCGAGAAGAACCAGGACATCGAAGTCGAGAACGACGAGACCCACTGGGTCGGCCACGACCGCCGCAAGACCATCGACAACGACGAAACCGTGCACGTCAAGCACGACCGCACCGAAACCGTCGATAACAACGAAACCATCACCATCGGGGTGGATCGCAAGGAAAAGGTCGGCAATAACGAAACCATCTCCATCGGAGTGAACCGCACCGAGGATGTCGGCAGCGACGAGAAAATCACCATCGGCGCCAATCGCACCGAGAACGTGGGCAGCAACGAGACCATCACTATCGGCGCCGACCGCACGGAAAAGGTCGGTGCCAACGAGACGATCACCATCGTCAGCAACCGCACCGAGGACGTAGGCGGCAACGAAACGATCGGTATCAAGGGCAACCGTAACGAAACGGTCCAGGGCAACGAAGGGATCGAGATCAACGGCAACCAGAGTACCCAGATCGGCCAGAACGAATCCCGCGACGTCACCCAGAACCGCAGCACCAACATCAAGCAGAACGACACCCTGGACGTCGGCAAGCATTTCGCCCTCACCGCTGGCGACTCCATCAGCCTGACCACGGGCGCGGCCAGCATCACCCTGAAGAAGGACGGCACCATTGTGATCAGCGGCAAGAACATTACCATCGACGGCTCCGGCGCCATCAACATCAAGGCGAACAAGAACGTTGTCGTCAAAGGCCAGAAAATCCTGCAGAACTAGCCACGGAGTGGGCGCCATGACCGTTGAATATCATTTACCCGCTGCCTCTACCGCCACCCCCGCCCGCGTGGATGGCGTCGTGATCGGGGTGCTGCTGGATGTGCCCAGTGCAGATGCGCCGGTGGTGGCCTTCCCGGGCTGCCCCGGCGAAACCGGCCTCGCCGCGCGCACCACCACGCCGCTCTCCCGTGAAGACATCGGCGCCCAGGTCGCCCTGATGTTCGAGGCCGGCGACCTGAGCCGACCGCTGGTGATCGGTCGCATCCAGCGCCTGCCGCACACCACGACGCCAGCCGTCGCCCACTTGGACGGCGAACGCCTGGAGTTTACGGCAGAGCGGGAAATCGTCCTGCGCTGTGGCAAGGCGAGCATCACCCTCACGCGCGAGGGCAAGGTGCTGATTCGAGGGACCTACCTCTCGAACCGGTCATCCGGCGTGAACCGTATCAAGGGCGGTTCGGTGCAGATCAACTAGGCAGGTAGTCGACTCATGGAACTGCTCAACGCCAGCAAACTGCTTGCTGCCTACACACAAGGCCTGGAGCCTGATGGCCGTGAATCCCTGGTGATCGTGGCCAAAGGCACTTTCAATTTGCCGCTGGATGGCCGTGCGGCAACACTCGCCGACACTCAGCAACCGCTGCTGATGGCCGATACTTTCTTGGGCGAGCCGGGGCTCAGCGCCCCACTGCAGGAAATGGACTTCGCCCCGATCAAGCCGTTCTGCGATGTGCTGGTACGCGGCAAGGCCTACGCCCCGGGCGGGCGGCCCGTGACGCAGTTGGCCGCAGGCATTCGCATCGGTCAGATGAGCAAGGCCTTTTCCGTCCTCGGCCCGCGGCAATGGCAACCGGGGCTATTGGGGGTTTCACCCGGTTTACCGCAGCCGTTTACCGAGCAGGACATCTCCTATGCCCAGGCCTACGGAGGTTCCCATCCCATGGCCAAGAATCCGGAGATGCGTCATTGCTACCCGGACAACCCAAGCGGTTGCGGTTGGTTCCCAGGCAGCATCGACAGTGCTGAAGTCGCTTACAAGCCAATGCCGAATACGGAGGAACTGGGCAAGCCGATCGACAGCCCCTCCGGCGACTTCCGCCCCATGGCTCTCGGCCCCCTGGGTCGCAGCTGGCCGCAACGCGCCCGCTTTGCCGGTACGTACGACGAAGCCTGGTTGGCCGACAGTTTTCCGTTTCTGCCGCAGGATTTCGACAGCCGCTACTTTCAGGCGGCCCCTGACGATCAGCAGATTCCCTACCTGCGTGGCGGCGAGGAGGTGCTACTGCTCAACCTCACGCCCCGGGAGCGCGCGAGCTTTCGCATCCCCGAAATGGACGTGCCGGTGACCTTCTTTCTGAAAAAAGGCGGTCATGAAACTGTGCAGGCGGTGATCGACACCCTGCTGGTCGACACAGACGCGGGCCAGGTGCAACTGACCTGGCGTATCTCCCGTCCGCTGCGGCGCAACCTCTTCGAGATCGCTCAGGTGCTGGTCGGCACGATGTCCAGGGGCTGGTGGCGCGCCCGTGAACTGGGCAAGGATTATTACCCGTCGCTCTCCTCCCTGGTAAAAGCCAGGCGCGCTCCCGAGGAGACGGACGGATGACCGCCCTTTGCATCATCGGCTCCGGCATGGTCAGCGCCGTTGGCCTCAGCGCACCCGCGAGCTGCGCGGCGATCCGCTGCGCCATCGACAACTTCCAGGAAACCCGTTTCATCGACCGAGGTGGCGAATGGCTGATCGCGGCCAGCGTCCCGCTGGAACAGCCCTGGCGCGGCCGCACCAAGTTAATCAAGTTGGCCGCCCGCGCCATCGCCGAGGCGTTACAGAGTACTCCCGGGGTCGACGCGCAAAAGACCCCGTTGCTGCTGGGCGTGGCCGAAGCCGAACGCCCCGGCCGCCTGGATGGCCTGGATCGAACACTGTTGCAGGACATCGAAGCTGAACTGGGCCTGCGCTTTCATCCAGACTCCAATATCATCGCCCGCGGCCGAGTCAGCGCTGCCGTGGCCCTGCTCAATGCACGTACGTTGATCTACCAGGGCGGTCATCGCCACGTACTGATTGCTGGCGTCGACTCCTTCTTGAACGGACCGACGCTGGCCGCTTTCGAAGCACGCGAACGCCTGCTCACCAGCCAGAACTCCAACGGATTTATCCCCGGCGAAGGCGCCGCCGCCGTGGTCCTGGCCGCCCCCGTTGCCAGCGAAGAGCCGCAATTGGCCTGCATCGGCCTGGGGTTCGGCGTGGAGAAGGCCACCGTGGAGGGCGAAGACATTCCCCTGCGCGCCGAAGGCCTGACCCAAGCCGTACGAGCGGCCCTGAGCGAAGCCGGCTGTGGGTTGGAGCAAATGGATTATCGGCTTACCGACATCTCCGGCGAACAGTACTACTTCAAGGAGGCCTCCCTGGCCCTGAGCCGGACCCTGCGCGTGCGCAAGGAATTCTTCCATCTCTGGCACCCGGCCGACTGCATCGGCGAAGTCGGCGCTGCCATCGGCCCGGCCATGCTCGCCGTGGCGTTGGCCGCCAGCCGCAAGGGCTATGGCGAAGGTCCGAATATCTTCTATCACCTTGGTAACGACGCCGGCGAACGCGCCGTCGCCCTGCTCAGCTACCAGATCGTGAGGGCCGCCTGATGGCCAACGAAGTCTTCGCCAACAATATGGAGGTTTCCTGCAAGGCGGCCGATGGCAAGTCGATCGCCTGCTTCCCGGATGTCTGCTTCACCCCGCCCCAGGCCCCACCCACCCCTCTGGGGGTGCCGATTCCCTATCCCAATACCGGCTTGGCCAAGGACACCACCCGGGGCACGCGAACGGTGAAGATCAGTGGCAAGGAGGCCATGCTCAAGGATAAGAGTTATTTCAAGACCAGTTATGGCGATGAGGCTGGAAACGCGCCTAAAAAGGGGATCATCACCGGCAAGATCAAAGGGAAAGTCTATTTCACAGCCTGGTCGATGAATGTGAAGTTTGAAGCTGAAAACGTCGTGCGAAATATGGACCTGACCACCCATAACCACGGATCGACAAGCAACACCGGCCCTTGGCCTTATCAAGATGCAATTGCGATGGATACCGCTGGTCACCCTTGCCAACCCATGGCAAAGGATATCAAGACCCAATGCTCGGGTGCCGAAGACAAAAGCGCCAAGTGTTGTAGCAGCCGTAAATGCCTGGTTATGCCGAAAACCCCGAACCGTTGTTGCAACGGCGCGGATGGCAAACCGATGACAGGCCACCACCTGCTTCCATCCAAGGAATTCGTCGCACATGTCAACCGAAGCTCCACCGACGCAACGACGAACTATGAATCGGACAAGGCCCCCTGTCTCTGTGTGGAGGGCCATAGCCATTCATTACGTACCGAGCATGGGCAGGTAGGGTGCAATTACACCGTAGAAAGAAATGCTTGGCTCGCTAATCCTGCCAACCGAGGCAAGGCCTATACCCTGGCCGTCGGTTGCGAGGTAGGCGCGAAGTCGGCGGTTGGCAAAGTCAATGTTCCACCCGGAGCCAAAGGATGTGACAAGGAGTGCCTGCAAAAGCAGTTGGAGGATGGCCACCAGAAGATGGAATTGACGGTGAAACCCAACGATCCGCTGCCCAGAGCGAAACAACCGCCAGCCGCCATAGTCTTGGACGATTAACAAACACGGGGATCGAGTGAAGATGAACGGAATATCAGATGCGGAGTTTATTGAAGGGGCCTTTATTCAAGAGGGTGTTAGTCCGGTCGCGGGCATCATCATCGCGGCCTGTACCGTTGGCGGCGATTATGACAACCCAAAGAACAGGATCGGCGTTAGAAAGCAGGATGTCTGGCTTGAGTTCGGATTGTCTGCAGAAGCTATTCTCTCGGTTGATGCCGCTATTGACGGCTCTGCTTACGTCTTGGGAGAGAATGGCTCAGTCGTGCGTTTCGACTGGAAATCGCCAACAACAAAAGAGGAACTCAAAGCCTCACGAAAGGCCTACGCAAACGCTGCCGTCAGTGACATTGGGCCACTGCGCAGAATTCGTATCCTGGGTGATGAGGTGATCTGCGCAGGATCGGTCGGCCAGGTCTATCGCTTGTCCGGCGATACGTTCGAGACGCTGCCGAAGTTAAGCGTTGGCCATCAGGAAGTGACAATTGAAGATATCGCTGGAAGCGGTCGCAGCGACTTTGTCGCTGTAACTTCCGATGGTTACGCTGCGCATTTCGACGGTAAGAACTGGTCGGTCATTGATCTACCCACCAACGCAAGTCTTACCAGTATCTGCCGGCTGGACAACGGTCACTATGTCATCGTAGGCAAGAACGGAACTGTACTGATCGGGGTTGCAGATCAATGGTCCATTATTCAGCCGATTGACACGAGCAGAAGCTACTGGGGAGTCGCGGCCTATCACGATGAAATATATGCAGCGCATTTGGCCGGTGTGGACAAAGTCGTCGGACAGACGTTGATTGCCTTGGATATAGAGGAAGCAGACCTCCAGTTCACAGTGCTTCGAAGCAGCAACGAAGGGGTATGGTCCTTTGCGGACAGGACGATTGGGTTGATCCGCGATGATCAATGGCAAACGATCATGAAGTGACGCGTGCCAAGGGCACGTAGCAATTGGGAGCCCAACGTCTGGCCAGTCATTCGAAGGTTCCTGTCGAAGAACCGCTGGAGGCAGAACATTCAACATGCCAGTCACTTCCATTGTTTTGGACCAACACGCCGAAGAAGCCAGCTTCCTCGCCATCCTGCGCGACTATGCCCTGCGCGCACCGCATTACGACATCGCCCACCTAGACAACCTCGATAACCGCCTCGACGCTCACCTCGACGGCTTGCGAATCGCCGCCCCTGGCGGCCTGGAAACGCTACTGGCCCAGCTCGGCCCGCACGCTGTCGGCGAAATGTTCGCCGGCGTGGTGCTGGCTTTCGAGACGGCCAATGGCAAAGCGCTGTCGCGGCTCAGCGCGCATTTGCGCAGCGCCTTGGAAACCGAGCGCGGTTACCTGATGGCCCTGGGTTGGCTCGACTGGGACCGGGTATCGCCCTGGATCGAGCGCATGCTCGCCTCCCCCGAGCCCCTGTTCCGTCGCCTCGGCCTTGCGGCCTGCGGCATGCATCGCCACGACCCAGGCCCTGCCCTACTGGCCGGACTGTCCGACGCCGACCCAAGCGTGCAGGCACGTGCCGCCCGCACCGCTGGCGAGCTACGTCGTCGTGACCTGCTGTCGGCGATTCGTGCCCACCGTCAGCATGAAGACGCCGCCACGCGCTTCTGGGCCAATTGGGCCACCGCCCAAATGGGTGATCAGCAGGCCTTGGAACCTCTGCGCACATTTGCCGAACGACCGGGCGAATTTCAATACCGCGCGCTTTGCGTGTTGCTGGCCTGGCAGGAGCGCGAGCCCAGCATCGCCTGGATACGCCAATGGGTACAGGATCCCAGGGATCGGCGCATCGGCATCCAGGCCCTTGGGCTGCTGGGTGATCCGGTCTGCGTCCCCTGGTTGATCCAGCAGATGAGCGACTTGCCCCATGCCCGCGTCGCCGGCGAAGCCTTCAGCTTGATCACTGGCGCGGACCTGGCGCTACTCGACCTGGAACTGCAAGCCCTGCCGGATTTCGATGCAGGCCCGAACGACAATCCCGAAGATCCCAATGTGACCATGGACCCCGATGAAAACCTGCCCTGGCCCGACCCGCAGCTAATCGAAAGCTGGTGGCAAGCCAATGGTGGCGATTTCCAGGTGGGTACTCGTTATATGCTGGGGCTGGCCCATGGCGAACACAGTTTCCAGCAAGCCCTGGTCCACGGCCAGCAAAGCCAGCGCATCGCCGCCGCCTGCGGCCTCGCCCGCTTTCGTCCCACCGAAGCGCTTTTCCCCACCAGCGCACCGGCCTGGCGGCAAAAGCGCTTGTTGGGGATGACTGCGGCATTCGGGCGATGATCAGGGTGTTTGTATAGCGCTGCGCCCCCCCGGCAATCATTTACACCCTTTGGAGGCACCATGCCGCACGTCATCGGAAAGAACCCCGTGGCACTCATCAGTGGGGTTGGCAGTGAGATCGGAATCGGCATGGCAATCGCCCGCAGGTTGGGTGCCGCCGGTGCCAGACTGATCATCACCGCCAGCAGTGCACGCATCCTCGAACGCGTCGCAGAGTTGCGTGCCGAAGGGTTCGATGTCGAAGGACGGGCGCTCGATCTTACCAATGAAGACCAAGTCCGTGAGTTTATGGCGTGGGCGGAATCCGTCTGGGGGCAGGTCGATATTCTGGTGAACAACGCGGGCATGGCCATGCAAGGCAGTCCGGAGTTCTTTTCCGACCTGGCGACCATGGACCTGCACGCCTGGAACCTGACACTGGCGCGAAACCTCACCACGGCCTTTCTGCTTACGCGGGCGGTCCTGCCCGGCATGCGTGCGCGTCGTTACGGGCGGATTGTCAACATCAGTTCCACGACCGGCACCCGCTGCAGCAACCCCGGTGAAGCGGCTTACAGCGCCGCGAAAGCGGCAATGGTTGGCATGAGCATGAGCCTGGCGCTGGAAGTCGCCCAGCAAGGGATCACTGTCAACAGCGTCGCGCCCGGCTGGATCACCACGGGATCGACCACCGACGAGGAAGCCAAGGCAGCCGGTTACACGCCGATGGGCCGGGCCGGACGTCCCGAGGAGGTGGCGGCATTGGTGGCTTTCCTTGCGTCGGCAGAGGCCAGCTACCTCACTGGCGAAGTCATCGTGGTGGATGGTGGGAACTGCCTGGTCGAGAACAAGGCGCCTTGATTCCCCTGTGGGAGCGAGCTTGCTCGCGATGGCGGTGGTCCAGCTAAATGAGTGTTGGATTGGCTGCCCTCTTCGCGAGCAAGCTCGCTCCCACGAGGGCTGGGATAGACCTGAATGTTGCGCCTGCTCGCGATGGCGGTGGTTCAGCTACAGGGCCACGAGGGCTTCGAGAACGGCACGGTCCTGTGGCGAGGGAGCTTGCTCCCGCTGGGGCGCGCAGCGGCCCCCAAAAAGCGCCCAAGCGTCACTTGAATAATTCACTGCTCATGAAGTCAATGAATACCCGCAGTTTCGGTGCCAAATGTTTGCTGGAAGGCCAGAGCATGCGGAAGGTGTTCTGATACCGGTTGAAGTCATCCAGGACGGTGACCAGCTCACCGCTGGCGATGGCTTCACGCACGGTGAAGTCCGGCACGCAAGCAATCCCCAACGCATCGTGCACGACATGCAGCAACGCCTCGGTGGTGTTGCAGACCAGGGTCGCCGGCAAATTGAGATCCGGCGCCCCATCCCCGTTTACCGGCCAGACTTGCATCCTGCCAGTGCTGGGGAATTTATACAGCAGGCAGGCATGACGCAGCAGGTCCGCCGGCACCTGGGGGGTGCCGTGTTCGGCGAAGTACCGGGGCGACCCGACCACAACCAGGGTGAACGTACCCAACGGGCGAGACATCAGCCGAGAGTCGTTCGGTTCTCCGGTCCGAATGACCGCATCGAAACCTTCCTCGATGATGTCCACCAGCCTGTCGGAAAAATCCAGATCCAGTTCGATACTGGGGTAGCGACGCATGAAGGCAATCAGCGTCGGCATGACCAGATCCGCAACCAGCGGCAAGCTCACGCGCAGCTTGCCCCGGGGTGCTTCGCGGGTTTGCGACAACTCCTGTTCGGCCGCTTCGACTTCGCAGAGAATGCGCCGGCAACGTTCGAGGAACAGCGCACCTTCCGCCGTCAGCGTGATACTGCGCGTGCTGCGATGAAACAAGCGTACCCCCAGCCGTTCCTCCAGCCGCGCCACGCTCTTGCCCACCGCCGAAGACGAAATGCCCAGCGCCCTGCCCGCTTCTGAAAAACTGCGGGTTTCGGCCGCACGCACAAAAAAATCAATCCCGCTCAGTGATTCCAAGCCAGCCTCCATTGCGGACATTTTTTCCGATGTGTTCAGCACTCTAGCATTCTTGTCTTGCAAAAGAGGCGCACTTACCGTGTTCGACACTTATCAGCGCTTCAGGCAGGTGCCCCATGACGATTGCCAATACCCATATCGATGCAGAGGTTGCTCAAGACACCGCACCGCTCCCCATCGGTTCACTGTTTGCCCTCGCGCTCGCCGCCTTCGTGACGATACTCACCGAAGCCTTGCCCGCCGGCCTGCTCTCACAGATCAGCCAAGGGCTGGCGATCTCCGAATCCCTAGCCGGCCAGTTGGTCACGGTCTACGCCATAGGTTCCTTGCTGGCAGCCATACCGCTGACCGCCGCGACTCAAGGCATGCGGCGCAGGTCGCTGTTGTTGCTGGCCATTGCCGGTTTCGCCGTTGCCAACACGGTCACGACCCTTTCCACCCACTATGGTTTGACGATGGTCGCGCGCTTGCTGGGTGGCGTATCGGCCGGGTTGCTGTGGGCCTTGCTGGCCGGCTACGCCGCGCGCATGGTGCCCGAGCACCAGAGAGGCCGAGCCATTGCAATCGCCATGGTGGGCGCGCCCTTGGCGTTATCCCTGGGCGTGCCCGCCGGCACGCTGCTCGGCAACCTGATCGGTTGGCGGATGAGCTTCGCCATCATGAGCGTGTTCGCCGTCGCCTTGATGGTCTGGGTCCGTCTCAAGGTGCCCGACTACCCTGGGCAAGCCACCCATAAGCGCCTTGCCTTGGGTCAGGTCTTCACCCTTCCGGGCGTTCGCTCGGTGTTGTTCGTGGTGCTGGCGTTTGTCCTGGCGCACAACATTCTCTTCACCTATATCGCCCCGTTTTTGACGGCGGCGGGCCTGGGCGAGCGGATAGATCTCGTCCTGCTGGTCTTCGGTGTCGCGTCGTTGCTGGGGATCTGGGTCGTCGGCGTGCTGATCGATCGCCACCTGCGGGCGTTGACGCTGGCCGGCACGGTGCTGTTCGCCCTCGCGGCATTGGCACTTGGCGCCATGAGCGACACGCCTGCTGTGGTTTATATCGCGGTAGCGGCTTGGGGAATCGCTTTCGGAGGGGCCGGGACACTGTTCCAGACGGCTATCGCCAAGACGGCCGGAGACGCGGCGGATCTTGCCCAGTCCATGCTGGTCACGGCCTGGAACCTCGCCATTGCCGGCGGCGGGATCGTCGGTGGTCTGCTGCTCGATCACTTGGGGGTCGTGGCGTTTGCGCCGGTCTTGATCGTTCTCCTGCTGCTGACGTTGGCCGTGGTGTGGTCCGCAGAACGCCATGGCTTTGCCCAGAGCATCTAGCCACAGGGTTCTACTACGGTTGGAGACTGATATCCCGGGTTGGTTTGCAAGATCAGGCAAGAATCAGCCCGGATCGTGCAACCCACCCCAATCATTCCTTCCTATAGTTAACCAGAGCCAAACCATCTGGAGCTGGTCCCCCTATGAGCGCCCTGAACATAAACGGCCGTGAATACACGGTCGACGTAGACCCTGGCACCCCGATTCTCTGGACCCTGCGCGATACGCTGGGCATGACCGGCACCAAGTTCGGCTGCGGCGCGGCGTTGTGTGGTGCCTGCACCGTGCACCTGGACGGCCAGGCCATTCGTTCCTGCGTGACGCCCATTGCCGCCGCCGAGGGCAAGAAGATCACCACCATCGAAGCGGCCACCAACGGCAGCGATCCGGTGGGTAGCGCCGTGCACGACGCATGGGTCAAGCACGACGTGGCGCAATGCGGCTACTGCCAGAGCGGCCAGATCATGAGCGCAACGGCTTTCCTCAAGGCCCAGCCCAAGGGCAAGCAGCCCACGGTGGCCGAGATCGACTCGGCCATGGCCGGCAATATCTGCCGCTGTGGCACCTACGCCCGTATCCGCGCCGCGGTGGCTGATGCCGCCAAGACCCTTGCCTGATCGGAGCCGACCATGTTGAACGAGATATTCCCGAACGAGCTCCCCCGCGCCTTGCAACAGATGCTCGAACGCGGCGAGGTTGATGGCCCAGCAGCCCTGCCCCGGCGCAGTTTTCTCAAGATCGTCGGCATCGGCGGGCTGGCCTTGGGCGCGTTCCCGCACCTGGCCTTGGCGCAGGAGGCCAATGGCGCCGCGGCAACGTCGCTCAAGCCGACCCAGCAACCCTCTTCATTCGTCCAGATCGCGCCCAATGGCGAAGTCACGGTGACCATCAACCGCTTGGAGTTCGGCCAGGGCGTACAGACCGGCCTGCCGATGATTCTCGCCGAGGAACTGGATGCCGACTGGAGCCTGGTGCGCAGTCGCAACGGCAGCAACGACGCCGCCTACATGGACCCGGCCTTCGGCATTCACCTCACCGGTGGTTCCAACACAATCAAGAACAGCTACACCCAGTACCGCGAACTCGGCGCCCGTGCGCGCGCCATGCTGTTGAGTGCGGCTGCCGCCCGCTGGAATGTGGACGTGGCGAGCCTGCGTACACAGGCCGGCATGGTACTCGGGCCCGAGGGCCGCAAGGCGAGCTACGGCGAACTGGCCGAAGCCGCCATGGCGATGCCTGTGCCTGAGCAGATCACGCTCAAGGATCCCAAGGATTTCCGCATCATCGGCCAGGCCACCACCCGCATCGATGCCAAGGCCAAGAGCAGCGGCCAACAGGATTTCGGCATCGACATGCACCTGCCGGGGCAGCTCACGGCGGTCGTCGCTCGACCACCGGTGTTCGGCGCCAGGATTGCCTCCCTGGATGACAGCGCCGCGCGGGCCACGAAAGGCGTCAAAGCCGTGTTGCGCGTGCCGCTGGACGGCGGCGCCGAAGGTGTCGCCGTGGTCGCCGACGGTTACTGGCAGGCGAAATTGGCCCGGGATGCACTGAAGGTGGAATGGAACACTTCTACCGTGGAAAAAGTCGACAGCGAAAAACAACTGGCTCAATACCGCGAGCTGGCCAGCCAGCCCGGCCCGTTGCACTTCGATGCCGATATGACGCCGCTGGCCAGCGCACCGCATCAACTGGACGCCGAGTTCGTGTTTCCCTACCTCGCCCACGCCCCGATGGAGCCCCTGAACTGCACGGTGCAACTCGCCCAGGACAGCGCTCAACTGTGGGTCGGCACGCAGTTCCCCGGCGGCGACGGTGCTGCGGCCGCCAAGGTACTGGACCTCAAGCCCGAGCAGATCCAGGTCAACGTACAGACCGCTGGCGGTGGCTTTGGCCGGCGCGGCGTGCCCACCAACGATTTCGTGGTAATGGCCTGCGAAGTCGCCAAGGCCGCTCGCACGGCGGGCGTCAATGCCCCTATCCGCACCCTTTGGAGCCGGGAAGACGACATCAAGGGCGGCTACTACCGCCCCATGCATCTGCACCGTGCGCGTATCGGTTTTGACGACAGCGGCAAGGTCCTCGCCTGGGATCACGCCTTGGTGGGCCAATCGATCATCACCGGTACCGTATTTGGCGGGCGGGTGAAGAACGGCATCGACCCGACCGCCACCGAGGGCATGCGCAATCCCTATCCGCTGCCCATGCGCCTGACAGTTCATCATCCCAAGCTCAACGTGCCCGTATTGTGGTGGCGCAGCGTGGGCTCCACCCATACGGCGTTTGTGATGGAGACGTTGATCGACGAGATCGCCCGCACCACCAAACAGGATCCGGTGGCGTACCGGATGAAGTTGTTTGGCGACCAGAGCCCACGCCATCGCGAAGCGCTGCAGTTGGCCGTGGACAAGAGCGAGTACGGCAAGCGCCAGCTAGCGGCGGGCCGTGCCTGGGGCGTGGCGGTCCACGAGTCGTTCAGTTCGGTGGTGGCCTACGTGGTCGAAGCCTCGGTACAGGATGGCCGTCCGGTGCTGCACAACGTGACCGCCGGCGTGCACTGCAACCTGGTCGTCAACCCACGCAGCGTCGAGGCCCAGGTCCAGGGCGCGGCGCTGATGGGCTTGTCGATGTGCCTGCCCGGTGGCGCCGTCACCCTGAAGGACGGCGTGGTGCAGCAGAGCAATTTTGCCGACTTCAGCGTGCCGCGCATTACCGACATGCCGGAATTCGCCGTCCACATCGTGCCCAGCGCCGAGCCACCCACGGGAATGGGCGAACCCGGCCTGCCAGCGTTGGCCCCGGCTTTTGCCAACGCGGTGGCGAGCCTGACGGGTAAACCGTTGCGTGAGTTGCCGTTCAAATTGGCGTGATGGGCGTGGAGCGGTCAACGTGGTGCGCCAGGTTGACCGCCCCACGGGTTTTGGGGGCGCTTCGCACCCCGGCGGGAGTAAGCTCCCTCGCCACGATGTGCACACGCCTGCAATACGCGGAGTGGCTTACTTCACCGCACGCCACCGGTTTCGTGCATGCAGATAGGCGGTCGTATCGCTGTAGCCCAGTTGGGCGGCGATCTGCGCTATAGGTTCGCCTTGCATTTCCAAGAGTTGCTCCAGTTCGGCGCGCACCTGGTCGAGCAATTGCCTGAAGGTCGTGCCTTGTTCTTCAAGGCGCCGGCGCAGCGTCCTGGGCGTCTGGTGCAGCGCGTGCGCCAGATCCACCAACGTCGGCGTCTCGCCTTTGGCCAGCGATTGTCGAACGCCCTCGGCGAGCCGGGCCGACCAACCGCTGAAGTGGCGATGCGTGGCCAACCGACGGTCGAGTTCCTGAGTCAGCAGCTCCAGCAGTCCGTGATGACGCGTTTGCATCGGCAGACGTGTGCTGGGGGCATCGAAGTAGAAACAGTTGACCGTGCAATCGAACTCGACACGGTCGCCGAACCAGTGGCTGTACTGGAGGTAGTACGAGGGTCGCGAATGGGCGAATTGGGCGAGAACCGGTTGTACGTCCCTCCCCGTTCCTTGTCGTAGTTGTGTAATGGCCATCACGCCGTAGTGCTCGACTACATACCGCGCCAGATCACCCGGCGCGTCGACATTCAACTCGACCCCCAGGCCGTTCTCATCATTGACCAAGCGCACCGTGTCGGTGTCAGCGGCCAGCGGTGCGTACCGCGCCCAGAGCTGCATGGCCGAGAGGACGTCAGGACTGTACAGGCAAAGGTAGGCCAGGACGTGCCAGTCCTGCGGCGTGAATAACCCGAACAAGTTCAAGCCGATCGCCGGATCGACCCGTGCAGCCTCGCGCCAGAGCTGATCCAGTTCGATCAGGTTGTAGTCCTTGTGCTTCCCGCCCGCATGACTGTCCAGGAAACGCTCCAGCACCTGGCCCAATTTGCCCCGGTGAAAGCGTTGGGGTGAGCGATTGACCGCTTCTCGCTCGATTCTGTCCGTTTCGCGCATTGGGAGGGCTGGCTCGCTGGCTTCTAATGAAATGGCATTGCCCGCTGGGGCCTTAATCGAGAGTGCCATGAATACAACAATGCTCGCCAATAATCCTTCCGCTGTCGTGGCCGGGATATTCCTCGCCTTCATTCTGCTGGAACTTGCTTGCTCGGCCTTGCGCCAGTCATCGGCCGGCAGGCGTGACGTACTGATTGAAGTCATCGGCTCCGGGATCCTGGTGGCAATCACCTTCCCTGCTGTCATGTGGCTGAGCGGCAAGCTGCTCGGCCTGGCTGCCCCGCAGATGAAGGATGCGCTGGTGGCAATCCCTTGGGCCGCGGGTTTCGTGTTGTTCCTGCTGCTGGACGACATGACGCAATACTGGTGGCATCGCCTGACCCACCGGGTGCCCGCCCTCTACGCACTGCATCGTGCCCATCACTCCGCGCCCTACATGAGTGTCCGGATCGTTTACCGCAACAACAGCTTCTACTACCTGCTCATGCCCGGTATCTGGCTGTCCGGCATGCTGATCTACCTGGGCCTTGCGCCGGTCTACTACGTCTATTTGATCATCAAGATGACCGTCATTTTCGCCGCGCACAGCAGCGTGGCCTGGGATGACAAATTGTATGGCGTTCGCGTGTTGCGGCCCCTGGTCTGGATCCTGGAGCGGACGATTTCGACCCCGGCCACCCACTCGGCCCACCATGGCTTGACGGCCGAGGACGGTGTCACCCATTACAAAGGCAACTTCGGCAACCTGCTGTTTCTATGGGACGTCTTGTTTGGGACCGCAAAGATCACGCGCCGACGTCCGCCGGCCTACGGCATCGAGCATCTGTCGCCGATCAGTTGGCAAGAAGAATTGTTCTGGCCCGTCGTACGCGCTCGCCGTACCGCGCCCAAGACCCGCGTCCAACCGGAGGTGACGCCGTGAGCCGCCGTATCGTCGTGCTGTCGGGTTCCAATCGGGCGGGCAGCCAGTCGCTCAAAGTGGCAAATCATCTGCGACAGCGACTGACAGATCTGAACCTGTGGGAGGCCAGCGACTTGATTGACTTGGCCACCAGCCGACTGCCGCTTTGGCCGGAACAAGACCGCGACCAGCTGTGGCCCGCTCAACAAGCGATCCTTGCCAAAGCGACGGCGCTGATCGTGATCAGTCCGGAATGGAACGGCATGGCCTGCCCGGCGCTGAAGAACTTCTTCCTGTACGCGGGGATCAGCGAGCTCGGGCACAAACCCGCGCTGTTGGTGGGTGTCTCGGCGGGCCTGGGCGGCGCGTACCCGATCGCCGAGTTGCGTGCGTCGAGTTACAAGAATTGCCGGCTCCTTTATTTGCCTGAACACCTGATCATTCGAAACGTGGAATCGATGTTCAATGACCAGGCGCCGGCCAACGAAGACGACAAGCGCATTCGCGAACGTGCTGATTGGGCGTTGCGCCTGCTCAGCCAGTACGACGTTGCATGTCGCGAGATCAGGCGGGCCCTTGAACAGCCTCCGGCGTTTTCTACCGGTATGTAGGCGGTAAGTCCTGCGCTCAGGCCACCCCGGATTTCCCATGAAACGCCTGCCCCAGCACCGCCAATCGCTCCGCCAACGGTGGCAAGCATTGGCTGCTGCGGGTCAGGACGCCGATGTTGTCGGCGTTGCGTTCGGCTACGGCCTGCACGCTTTGCAGACGCTGGCTAATGCCGATCGACGCCTGGGATTGCTCCTGGGTGGTGCTGGCAATCAGGTCGTTGAAATGGTTGATCACGGCGATGTCTTCGACCACGGCATGCAACAGTTGCGAAGCCATTTGGCTGGCGGACACGCAGCGTTCTACCCCGTCGCGGCTGTCTTGCATCGCGGCGGCGGCCTGGCGGCTGCCTTGTTGCAGCTTGGCGATGATCTGTTGAATCTCGGTGGTGGACGTCGAGGTCTTTTGTGACAGGGTGCGGACCTCGTCGGCCACAACCGCGAACCCGCGGCCCTGATCGCCGGCACGGGCGGCTTCGATGGCGGCGTTGAGGGCCAGCAGGTTGGTCTGCTCGGCGATGCCGTTGATCACATCCAGCACCTGGCCGATTTGCTGGGCCTGCTCGGCCAGCACCTGCACGGTGTCGTTGGTCAGGTTGATGCGCCCTGCCAGCTCGACGATCTCTTCCCGGGTCTGGTCAACCGTGCTGCGTCCGCGGTTGACCTGCTCATTGGCCTGGCCGGCACGCTGCAAGGTCTGGTCGACGTGGCCGGCGATGTTCTCCATGGCTTGGACCAGATGGCCAATCGCACCGCTCATCTGCGCCACTTCGTCGAGTTGGTGGCGGGCGCCGGTTTCCAGGGTCTGGCCAACCTGGGACAAGTCCTGGCCCAGGTCCGAGAGGTTGCGGGTGTCGCGCACCACACCGTCCACCAGTTGGGTGACCTGTTGGAGGAAATGATCGAAACGCTCGCTCGAAGAAACCTTGACGCCCTCACCGCGCTGCCTGTCGGTGTCATGGCTCAACTGAGCGGCCGCTGCCAATACCTTGTCGAGCACCTCCTGGTTTTCCGTGGCGTCGGCCAGGCTCTGGTTCGCCAGGTAAATCAGGATCACGCTTTCCACCACCACGTAGAACGCGTGGAGGAAGATCATCGACCAGCCGCCGTGAGTCTCCATGACGAACACCGGATAACCCTGGTGTTGAAGCCAGTGAAAACTGAGGTGATGAACCGCGATGGTGGCGGCGGCCACGACAATCGGCAGCCAGTCACGGTAGAACGTCAACACGGCCAGCAGCACGAAGATCCCGAAGTGGAACTCGGTCACGCCGTGGGTCTGGTTGATATGCAGCGCCGCCATGACCATCAACGCCACCGCAATGACGCAGCGCATGGCCCGCGTGCCCGCCAGGACGCGATAAAGCCCGGTGCTCGCCACGCAGGTGGTCGCCCCCACCAGCAACGCCTGGGTGAACGTCGAGTGCAGGAAGGCCAGGCCCAGGGAATACAGCAGCGCCAGCCAAAGCAGCCCCAGCATGATGCGGTCGGCTTTACGGTGGTGGTCGTTAAAGCGCACGGGCGATGTCATGGGGGTCGTCCTTTTCAAAGACTTGGAGGTCCGTTACCAAATGCCGTAAATGGCTTAGCGGCGTTTCGAGAGGGAACTTTAACTGATTATCATCAATTAGTGGCACTGCGCCACCAAGCTTTTCTCAGCGGCCTTTGCTTTATGATGTCCGCCATCTCATGACTGACTGATGGAACCCCCATGACTTTCGATTTCGACACGGTATTGGAGCGCCACGGCACCGGCAGTACCAAATGGAGCCGCTACCCGGCGGATGTGTTGCCGATGTGGGTGGCCGACATGGACTTCGCCGCCCCGCCGATGGTCATCGACGCACTGCACAAGCGCCTCGAACATCCGATGCTCGGCTACAGCGTCGCCCAGGACGATCTGCGTGCAGCCATCACGGCTGACCTGTGGAGCAAGTACGCCTGGCGCGTCGAGCCTCAGCAGATCGTGTTCCTGCCCGGCGTCGAGCCAGGTTTCAACATGGCGCTGCATGCCTTGGTGGAACCCCGGCAGAACGTCGTGGTGCAGGTGCCCAACTACCCGCCGCTGCGCCACGCCCCTGGTCACTGGCAGTTGAACAAAGTGGAATTGCCGTTCACCCCGGTCAACGGTGAGTTCCATACGCCGTTGGCCGCGTTGCGCGAAGCGTTGCAGGGCGGCGGCGCCTTGTTGCTGAGCAATCCCCACAACCCGCTGGGCAAAGTGTTCGAGCGTGAAGAACTCCAGGCCGTGGCCGACATTTGCCTGGCGCAGGACGCCTGGATCATCTCCGACGAGATCCATGCCGAACTGTGCTTCGACGGTCGCGTGCACATACCGACTGCGTCCCTCAGCCCCGAGATTGCCGAGCGCACCATCACCCTGATGTCCGCCAGCAAGGCCTACAACATCGCGGGGCTGAAAACCTCGTTCGCGATCATCCAGAACGCCAAGCTGCGCGAACGGGTCAACAGCGCCCGGGCAGGCATGGTCGACAGCGTCAATGCCCTGGGCCTGGAAGCGACCCGCGCGGCCTACAGCGAGGCCGGCCCGTGGCTGGAAGCCCTCAAAGCCTACCTGCAAGCCAACCGTAATTACCTGGTCGAGGCGGTGAACACTCGCCTGCCGGGCATCACCATGACCGTGCCCCAGGGCACTTACCTGGCCTGGCTGGATTGTTCAGGCTTGGCGCTGGATGACCCGCAAGGATTCTTCTTGAAGGAAGCCAAGGTCGGGCTCAGTGCCGGGCTGGATTTTGGTGACGATGCCGGGCAGTTCGTGCGCCTGAACTTCGGCTGCCCGCAGGCGCTGCTGGAGGAAGGGATTGCGCGGATGGAGCGCAGCCTGAAAGCCAGGGGTTGATCCAACCGGCGACGCAGATCCCATGTGGCGAGGGAGCTTGCTCCCGCTGGGTCGCGAAGCGGCCCCCAACGACCACACAACTCGGTGTTGGTGAGAATTGAGGGGGCTGCTGCGCAGCCCAGCGGGAGCAAGCTCCCTCGCCACAGGGGCTTCTGCGCCGCGTTGTATCGGTGCTCTATTCCTGCATATCCGGCGCATAAACAAAACACAGCTTGTTCCCCTCCGGATCGCGGCAATATGCACCGAAATAGCCTTCGCAATATTGCGGCCGCGGGCCGGGTGGGCCTTCGTCGGTACCGCCCATGGCCATCGCCTGCTCCCAGGTGGCGCGGACGGTTTGCGGGGAGTCGGCGGCGAAGCTCACTTGCATGCCATTGCCCCAGGTCGCGGGCAAGCCGTTGAACGGCAGTTGGACAAACACCTGGGGCCAGTGCTTGCCCGGCTGACGCCAGCCTTCCCCCGGCGGGCCCGAGTCGTTTTCGCTCTCCATGCGCTCCAGTCCCAGGCAGCCGAGGACTGCGTCATAAAAAGCGACCATTTTCGGCAGGTCGCGGGCGCCGATCTGGATGTGGCTGAACATGGCCCTGCTCCTCTTTCAAATCCGTACGTGGGTTGGAGAATACCGCGGCCTCCAATGTTCGCCCAATGCAGTCTGTTCGCCGACGAAACAGCCCTCGTTACGCTCATCGACTGACCGGACAATCCGACCGAACTCCGCCCGAACCCCCAAAGTCCACCCTCCATCGCAACCCAACTGGAGAACGACAATGGCCGACTACCCTTTCCCGCCTTTTCCGAAACAAAGCCAGCCGGTACCCGGCACCCAGCGCAAAATGGACCCGTACCCGGACTGCGGTGAACAGAGCTACACCGGCTCCGGACGCCTGGCGAACAAGATCGCCCTGATCACCGGCGCCGACAGCGGCATCGGTCGCGCCGTCGCCATAGCCTTCGCCCGTGAAGGCGCGGACGTGGCGATTGCCTACCTGGACGAGCACGAAGACGCCAAGGAAACCGCGCGCTGGGTCGAACAAGCCGGACGCCAGTGCCTGTTGCTGCCCGGTGACCTGGCGGACAAAGGCCTGTGCCGCAAGATCGTCGATGAAACCGTCGCCCGCTTCGGGCATATCGACATCCTGGTCAACAACGCCGCGTTCCAGATGACCCACGAAACCCTCGAGGAGATTCCCGACGAGGAATGGGTGCGCACCTTCGATATCAATATCACGGCGATGTTCAGGATCTGCCAGGCCGCCGTGCCGCACATGAAGTCCGGTGGCTCGATCATCAACACCACCTCGGTCAACTCCGACATGCCCAAGCCGACGCTGCTGGCCTATGCCACCACCAAGGGCGCCATCGCCAACTTCACCGGCGGCCTGGCGCAAATGCTCGGGCCCAAGGGCATCCGGGTGAACAGCGTGGCGCCGGGACCGATCTGGACGCCGCTGATCGTGGCGACCATGCCCGAGGAAGAAGTGCAGAATTTCGGCGCCCAGACACCCCTTGGCCGTCCTGGCCAGCCGGTTGAGGTGGCGCCGATCTATGTGCTGCTGGCCTCGGACGAAGCCAGCTACATCACCGGGGCCCGTTATGGGATTACCGGGGGCAAGCCGATGCTTTAAGCAAAGCGCAGTGTTTTACCTGCGTTTTACCTGTGTTTTACCTGTGGCGAGGGAGCTTGCTCCCGCTGGGCTGCGAAGCAGCCCCTCAATTCTTGCCAACACCGAGTTGTCTGGTCGTTGGGGGCCGCTTCGCGACCCAGCGGGAGCAAGCTCCCTCGCCACAACAGCCCCCTTGCCACAAAAAGTGTCTAGTGACGGTGCTCAGGACGGCTCCTTGGCAATCACCGAAATCTTCCCGTTACGCTCGATAATCGCAAACTTGATTTGCTCCAGGGTCTCGATGCCTTGGCTGGAGCGCGCGGCCTCCATGATGTCCGCCTCGATCAACCGCGCATGGCGCATCCGACCACGGAGGATGCGCCCGTCCTCGACGATGATGGTCGGGCCGCCATCGATCAGCCGTGAAACCCATTGGGAGCGCAGCTTGAGCAATGAAAAACCGACATCGATGGCAATCAGCGTCACGATCACCATCAGCGCGTTAGTCATCGAGAAGTCATCGCCCAACAGCGCCTGTTGAGTGGCCTCGCCGATGATCATCAACAACACGAAGTCGAACGTGGTGATCTCGGCCAGGGAACGCCGTCCGGCGATCTTGAACAACACCATCAATGCCGCATACAACGCGGCGGCTCGCAGTACCGAATCCATAAGTCACCTAAGGAAATATGAACTGTTTGAAACTGACCGTGGCACCGCCAGGGGTGGCGATGCGGCTGTGATAGGTGCCGAACCCTTCGCCGAGCAATGACAGATACAGGCTGGCTTGGCCTTGCTTGTCCGCTTGGACCCAGAGCGTCATGCCCTGCCCCGCGCCCGCCGAACGCATCGGTGGCGGTTGCAGCGCTTGCACCTCGAAACCTTCCAGCCAATCGCCGCCCAACGCCACTTCCAGCACGGCGTTGGGTTGGCCCTTGAGCCGGATGGTCATGGCATTCGCGGAGCCGTTGCGGTGGAACGCCTGGTATTCAACGCCCAGGCTACCGTCGCTGCTGTACAACTCCCGGTCGCTCAACGGGCCTCGGGAAAACAGGCCGAGCAAGCTCAGGATCACCAGCAGCACCAATACGTACCAGCCCACTCGCTCAAAACGCCAGACCTTGTGCTGGAAGACCATGTCTTCGCGCACCGGGAATTGGCGGCTGCGGTGATCGTCCTGCTCGTCTTGATCGGTCATGGTCGGCCCCTATCGACGCTCACCCGCCACGGCGCGGTGGTGAAAAGTGGGCAATTGCTGCAACACGTATTCGGCGGCCCACAATTGCACTTGGCTGCGGTTGCCGAAGAACCGCTCGCGGCGACTGAACAAGGCGCGCTGGCCGTTCACCTCGAACGCCCAGGCAAAACAGACGGTGCCGGCGGGAATACCGTCCTTATCCTCTGGCCCGAGCAGGCCGGTGGTCGCCACTGCTACGTTGGCATTGGCATCGCGCAAGGCACCAAGAGCCATCTCCTCGGCGACTTCCCGACTGGTGAGATTGAACGTCTCGATGGTGCGTGGGCTGACACCGAGCAAGCGCTGCTTGGCTTCAGGGGAATACACCACATAGCCACTTTCGATCAGTGAACCACTGCCGGGCACCTCGGCCAGCAGCGTGACAATCTGCCCGGCGGTGCAGGATTCGGCCGTGGTCAGGCGCAGGTCATGTTCGCGCAGATAATCAACCAGGGTTTGGGCAACAGTCATGGCAAACGGTCCTTCAGGGATGCTGTTGGGTTGACCCCTGCCGTTTTGATTCATTCCCTTTATCGCACCGTCAGCCAGATCCTGGAAATAAATGAAACCCCTGTCTGTAGCCGTACCTCAAACCTACATGGGCCTCATGCAGAGGCCGTCCTGATCAGGAGGTCGTCATGTCTGCACCTTTCGTCAAACTGTTCACGCATCCTGAGTTCGCCTGGGCCGACATTCGCGAACAGGAACAGGCGCATCCACGCCACTACCTGGCTCACTTGCTGTTGCTCGCGCTGATCCCGGCGGTGTGCCTGTTCATCGGCACCACTTGGACCGGTTGGAGCCTGGCCGAAAACGAAACGGTACGACTCAGCAGCGCCAGCGCGTTCCAGCTGTGTGCGTTGCTGTACCTGACCATCGTGGTCGGCGTCACGCTGATGGGGCTGTTCATCCGCTGGATGTCCCGCACCTTCGAGGTGCGTCCGACGGTCAACCAATGCATCGGTTTCGCCGCCTACACAGCCACGCCCTACTTCCTGGCCGGGATTTTCGGGTTGTATCCGAGCCGCTGGCTGGCCGTGGCGGTGTTATTGCTGGCGTCGGCCTACTCGACCTTCCTGCTGTTCGTCGGATTGCCCAAGTTCATGGGTCTCAAGAAAGAACAGGGCCTGCTGTATTCGGCAAGTGTCTGGGGCGTCGGTTTGCTGGTCCTGGTGACGATCCTGGTGGAAATGATCCTGCTCTGGTTCAACTACCTGCAGCCGGAATATCTGCGTGTGCCGGTGGGCTGAGGGCGTTTTCGGGGCGCACAATGCCGGTGACGGCGGCTTTGCAGTGCCCGGTCTTCGCAATCTTCGTGCAACCGGACTATCCTGCGAGTTTTTGCCCCCTGAATTTGATGTGGCGGGACTGGATTGCCCCGCCCTTTAAGGCCACGGATTTATGCCATCATCCAGCAAACGCTCTCCCAACGTGCCACAGCGACGAGAGCTGAGCCCCAGTGACCTGAACTTCCCGGTGGTGGGAATCGGCGCTTCGGCTGGCGGCTTGCAGGCCATCAAGCAGTTTTTCGAGCACATGCCCAAGGACAACGGCATGGCGTTCGTCATCGTCCTGCACCTGGCGCCGGACCATCAGAGCCTGGCCGGCAAGATCATCCAGGAAACGACCAAGATGCCGGTGCTGCAGGTCACCGAAACGGTGCCGATCCGCAAGAACCACGTCTACGTGATTTCCCCCGCCCAAAGCCTGCACATGAATGACGGCTATCTGCGTGTCGCCCCGGCCGAACCCCGCCAGGGCGGGCACGTGGCCATCGACCTGTTTTTCCGCGACTTGGCGGATGTACACAAGGAAAGGGCTTTTTGCCTGGTGTTGTCGGGCACCGGCTCCGACGGCGCCGTGGGCCTGTCGAGGATCAAGGAACAAGGCGGCGTGACGATCGCCCAGTCCCCTGAAGATGCCGAGTTCGATGGCATGCCCCGGGCGGCCATCGATACCCAGATGGTCGATCTGGTGCTGCCAGTGGCGGAAATACCGCAAAAGCTCCTGGAGCTGTGGCACAACTCCCAGGCAATCCGCTTGCCCACCGCCAATGACCCGGAAATTCACACCCAACCGCCGACCTCCGAGCGCGAGGCCGCCGCGGCCGAGCAGTCACTGCACGACATTCTGGTGCAACTGCGCGCCGGTACCGGCCATGATTTCAAGCACTACAAACGCGCCACGGTGCTGCGCCGTATCGAACGGCGGATGCAGGTCACTGCCCAGGCGGATTTGCCCTCCTACTACAGCTACCTGCAGAACCATCCGGATGAAACCAAGTCCTTGCTCGGCGACCTGCTGATCGGCGTGACCAACTTCTTTCGTGACCGTGAAGCATTCGAAGCCCTGGAGCGGGATGTGCTGCCCAGCCTGCTCCAACCCGTCGAGCCCGGCAGCGTCGCTTCCGAGGAGATACGCCTGTGGTCGGCGGGCTGCTCCACCGGCGAAGAGGCCTATACCCTGGCGATGCTGGTCAGCGATCAACTGGTGCTCGACGCCAGTCCCGCCAAGCTGCAAGTGTTTGCCACCGACATCGATGAACGTGCCATTACTGCGGGCCGTAACGGCGCTTACCCTGAGGCGATCATTACCGACGTGCCCCCGACCCGGCTGCGTCAATACTTCCTTAAGGATGGCCACAACTACCGCGTGCGCAAGGAGATCCGCGAGCGGGTGCTGTTCGCCAAGCACAACCTGCTGTCGGATCCGCCGTTCTCGCAGATCGACCTGATCGTCTGCCGCAACCTGCTGATCTACCTCGACCGCGAGGTCCAGCGCGAAATCCTGCAAATGTTCCACTTCGCCCTGCGACCGGGGGGCTATCTGTTCCTCGGTTCGTCGGAGTCGGCCGATGCCTGCCATGAGCTGTTTACGCCAGTGGACAAGCGCAACCGGATCTTCCGCAGCAAGTACGGCACCGCCAGCAGCCGCCGTACACCGACCATGCCTCGCGGCGGTTATGTGCGCACGACGGCCTCCCCGACGACGCCCCTGGCCCCCCCGATACGCAAGGTGTCGTTTGCCGACATCCACCTGCGCGCCATCGAACGCTCTGCGCCGCCGAGCATGATCGTCGACGCCAATGCCGATATCCTGCACATGTCCGAAAGCGCCGGTCGCTTCCTGCGCCATGTCGGCGGCGAGATGTCGCGCAACCTGCTGACGCTGATCAATCCGCAGTTGCGCCTGGAAATCCGCACCACGCTGTTCCAGGTCAACCAAAGTGGCCAGGCGGTCAAGTCGCGCCAGGTCAACCTCGAGCGGAATGGCCGACGGTTCCTGGTGGATCTGCTGGCCCAGCCCTATCGCGACGACCAGTCCGACGGTGACTTTGTCCTGGTGGTGTTCGATGAGATGGAAGTCGACGCGGCCGAACAGCTTGAATCCAACACCGACCAGACCGAGAACCAGGTCCTCTCCAACCTTGAACGGGAACTGCAGCGCACCAAACTGCATCTGCAGGACACCATCGAGCAGGCCGAAGTCTCCAGCGAGGAACTCAAGGCCTCCAATGAGGAAATGCAGGCGATCAACGAAGAGTTGCGCTCGGCCACCGAAGAGCTGGAGACCAGCAAGGAAGAGCTTCAGTCGATCAATGAAGAACTGCTGACGGTCAATTACGAGCTCAAGACCAAGGTCGAAGAAACCGACAAGATCAACGACTACCTCACCAACCTGATCGCCTCCACCGACATCGCCACGGTGTTCGTCGACCGCAGCGTGCGCATCAAGTGGTTCACGCCAAGGGCCACGGAGATCTTCAGCATGCTGCCGGTGGACACCGGCCGCTCGCTGCTGGACATCACCCATCGCCTGGATTACGCCGACATGGCTTCGGACGCCACGCAAGTGTTCGAGTCCTTGAACATGATCGAACGGGAAGTCAGCAGCAACGACGGCCGCTGGTACATCGCCCGGCTGCTGCCGTACCGCTCCAGCGAGGACCACATCGACGGCACGGTGTTGACCTTCATCGACATCAGCAAGCGCCGGGCGGCCGAGGAAGAATTGCGCCTGGGAGAAGAACGCATGCGACTGGTGGCCGAAAGCACCCGGGACTACGCGATCATCCTGCTGGATGAACATGGCGTGATCACCCGCTGGAACACCGGGGCCGAATTGATTTTCGGCCATTCCAAGGCCGAAGCCGAGGGCGCCTATTACGACTTCATCTTCTCGCCCCAGGACCGCGCCGACGGCGTGCCGGAAAACGAATTGAGGCTGGCCCGGACCAACGGGCGTAGCGAGGACGAGCGCTGGCACCTGCGCAAGGACGGCAGCCGCTTCTTCTGCAGTGGCGAGGTCACCTTGCTACAAGGCGACCACCAGCAGGGCTACGTGAAAATCGCCCGCGACCTGACCGGGCACAAGCGCCTGCACGAGGAACAGACCCAACGGCTGATGGAAACCCAGAACACCAGCCACCTGAAGGACGAGTTCTTCGCGGTCATGTCCCACGAACTCAAGCATCCGCTGAACCTCATCCAGCTCAACGCCGAGTTGTTGCGGCGTTTGCCAGTGACCAAGACCGTCAGCGCCGCGGCCAAGGCCGTCAACACCATCTGTGACGCCGTGGCCAGCCAGGCACGGATCATCGATGACCTGCTGGACGTGGCCCGGGTGCGCACCGGCAAGCTCAAGCTCAAGCGCCAGGCCGTGGACTTGGGCCGGGTGCTCCAGGATATCTACACGGTGGTGATCAATGACAATCACCCGAACAAGGTGACCCTGGAATTGCCCGAGGGGCCCGGCGAGCTGATCGTCAACGCCGACCCGACCCGGCTGGAGCAGGTCATCTGGAACCTGGTGAACAATGCCCTGAAGTTCACCCCAAACGGTGGCCGCGTGCAGTTGATCGCCAGCAGGGACGGCAGCATGGCGCGACTGGACGTCAAGGACTCCGGCGTGGGCATCGAGGCCGAGCATTTGAACGAAGTGTTCGACCTGTTCGGCCAGGCCGAGACCCAACACGCGACCCATCAACGCGAAGGCCTGGGCATCGGCCTGTCCTTGGTGCGGCAGTTGACCGAGGCCCATGGCGGCAGCGTGGAGGTCAAGTCCGATGGGTTGGGCAAGGGCTGCACGTTTACCATTCGCTTGCCCTTGAGCAAGCTCGAAGAACCACAAGCCAAGCAAACGCCCAGCAATGGGCAATCCGGCCGTCTGAGCGGCCTGACCGTTCTACTGGTAGATGACTCTCCCGAAGTGCTGGACACCCTCAAACTGCTGCTGGAGATGGAAGACGCCCAGGTCCTCGCTTTCGACCTGCCGCAAGAGGCCTTGCAAAGCGCCCGGGACGCCCGTTTCGATGTGGTGATTTCGGATTTGGGCATGCCGGTGATGAACGGGCATGAGCTGATGCAGGCGTTGCGCAAGTTGCCCCATGTCAAACACATTCCGGCCATTGCGTTGACGGGGTATGGGGCATCGGTGGATATGCAGAAGTCCCGGCAGTCGGGGTTTGATCAGCATATTGGCAAGCCGGTGGCCTATGATGAGCTGATTGATACGATTGAGCAGTTGTTGCGTTCGCAGGTTTATTGAGTCGGGCTGCGCTCTCAGGCAATAAAGATGTTGGATGTGCCGGCCTCATCGCGAGCAAGCTCGCTCCCACAGATTTCACGGTGTACATGGACTTCGTGCCCGCTGAAGATCCAATGTGGGAGCGAGCTTGCTCGCGATGGCGGTGGTTCAGTCACATGATGTAACGGATATACACCCCAATACCTTAAATCTTCCTCATACCAATACGCCGACGCATCTCAGCCGTAATACTCTGCCGGGTCTTCTTAAGCCCAGCCCAAGGCTCGTGCCCAACCTCCGCCAGACGCTCATGGACATTGTGCACATTCCAAAGATTGGCCCCCTTGAGCTCAGCCACCTCCTCTCGAAAAATCGGCACCGACACCGGCAGCCCTTCCCGAGTCCGAGCGGCATACGCGCAGATGGTGGTAGCCCCCAGCCCATTGCGCAGATAATCGATAAAGATCCGCCCTACCCGGTTCTTCGGCCCGGAGACCGCCGAAAACCGGTCCGGCAACAACTTGGCCATATGACTGACAATCGCATGGCTAAAGCCCTTCACCTCATCCCAACCCAGCTTGCGCGTCAACGGCACCACCACATGGATGCCCTTGCCGCCGCTGGTCTTGAGGAACGCCTTGAGCCCCAGCTCATCGAGCACCGATAACGTGAGTTGCGTCGCCTCGACCATGCTTTTCCAGGGCAGCGCCGGGTCCGGGTCAAGGTCGAGGACGAAGCGGTCGGGCTTGTCCAGGTCGACGGCCGTGGCATTCCAAGTGTGCAGTTCCACCGTACTCATCTGCACCGCGCCGATCAGCGCTTCGGCGTTGTTGATGATCATCACCGGCTGCCCGGTCAGCTCCTTGTCCAGGCTGGTGATTCCGGGAATCGCCAGGCGCTCGGGGTTCTTCTGGAAAAACAGCTCTCCGGCGATGCCCTCCGGCGCCCTGACCAGGGCCACCGGGCGCTCCGCAAGTTCCGGCAGGATGAATTCGGCCACGCTGGCGTAGTACTCGGCCAATTGCAGCTTGGTGGTGCCGCTGCTGGCGTCGATGACCCGGTCCGGGTGGGTGATACGCACTTTGCCGTCCATGGCCGGCGTCTTGGCTTTTGTCTTCGACTTGCCCTTGGCCGGCGTCGCTTCAGGCGCGTCCTGGGTGCTGGTTTTCTTCGTCGCGGTGGTTTTCTTCACGGGTTTGGCAAGCTCCTGGGTAATGGCCTCGGCCGGCTTGTCGTCACGCAAGCCATGGAAAACCGCATGGCGCACCGAGCCTTCCTTGGTCATTTCGGCAAAAGCCACCTCGGCCAACAACGTCGGTTCGAGCCAGTGCACGCCCTTGGCTTCGTAGCCGGTGGGCGGATTCACCACGGCGGGCTTTTTCGTCTCCAGGGGCAACAGCTGCTGGTAGATGCTTTTAAGGGTGGTTTCGTTGAATCCGGTGCCGACCTTGCCGGCGTAACGCAACTGGCCGCTGTCGGCATCGTGCAGCCCCAGCAGCAAGGCACCAAAGGCACTTCGCGCGCCCTTGGGATCGCTGAAGCCCACCACCACGAATTCCTGGCGATTCTTGCATTTGAGCTTGATCCAGTCATTGCTGCGCCTGGACACATAGGCACTGCCGACGCGCTTGCCGATCAGCCCTTCCATCCTCATCTGGCAGGCGCTGTTGAGCAGCGCATCGGGGGTTTCCTCAAACGCATCGGAAAACCGCAGCAAGGGGCTTTCGTTGGGCTCCAGTACCGCAGCCAATGCGGCCCGGCGTTCTTGCACCGGCACTTTGCGCAAGTCCATGCCATTGAGATAAGGCATGTCGAACAGGTAATAGGCGATCTTGCCGCTGCTGCCGGCCTCGAAGGCATTTTGCAGGGCCTGGAAGTCCGGCACGCCCTCCTCGTTGGCCACCACCATCTCGCCGTCGAGCCAGGCCGATTCCAGCCCCAGCGCGGCCAAGGCCTCGGCCTGTCTTGGCAACTTGTGGGTCCAGTCATGGCCGTTGCGGGTCAGCAGCCTGACGTCGCCGTTTTCGATGCGTGCCATGACCCGGTAACCGTCGAACTTGATCTCATAGAGCCATTCGCCGTCGGGTGCGCTTTCCACCAGCGTCGCCAGTTCCGGCTTGAGGGTTTCCGGCAGCGGCCCGGCGACTGCGCCGCTGAGGGTGGTTTTCGAGGTGCGTTTCGGTGATTTTGGCTGGGCGGCTTTTTCCGGTTTTTTCACCGCTTTGGCCGCCGCGGCCTTGCCTCGGCGCTTGGGCACGATGGTGCGATCGCTGAGCACGCTGTCCGGCTCGGCCTGGACCACATCGTATTCGCTCTCGGGGCGGGCGGCCGAGTCCTGATGCTTGATCAGGAACCATTGCTCCTGCTTGCCGGGCATGTGGGTACGCACCAGGTTCCACAGGCCGCTGAGCTTGTCGCCTTGCAGCTCGAACTTGAGCCGGCCTTTTTCATAGGCCTCGTGGGGATCCCCTTGGGGAATCCAGACGCCCCGGTCCCAGACGATCACGTCACCGGCGCCGTAGTGGCCTTCGGGAATGCTGCCCTCGAACGTCGCGTAATCCAGCGGATGATCTTCGACGTGCACGGCCAAGCGCTTGGCTTTCGGGTCCAGGGAGGGCCCCTTGGGCACTGCCCAGCTCTTGAGCGCGCCGTCCAGCTCCAGCCGGAAGTCATAATGCAGCCGCGTGGCATCGTGCTTTTGAATGCAGAACTGCAGGGCATGGGCGCTTTTTGCCGATTTTCGCGAGCGTTTCGCCGCCGGCTCCGGGGTGGCGGCGAAATCGCGCATGCGGTTGTAGTCATCCAGGGTCTTGCTGCTCATGGACCACCTGCCACTTGCTGCAACGCAGGATCGGCGACCGGTATCCCGGCGGTTTCCGCGAGCAACTGATCGACCACGCGGCTCAAGGCCTGTTCGACCGAATCACCCAGCAGCAGGCCTTGTTCGTAGAGCACGATCTGCCGATCGGCGCTGGAGCCTTCCTGGACGATCCGGCGGGCCTGCTTGAACACGTCCTGGACGCCCAACTCGGCAGCGGTTTCACCGAAGGTCTGCTCCGCCAGGGTGAGCCATTCACCGATCAGCATCGGTTGCTCCTGCCCCTCGACGATAAACTCCGCGAGAATCCCGTGGCGCTTGGCCCGCCAGCGGTTTTCCTTGAGGATCCACTGGGACATCTGGCTGTAGTGGGCGCCGGGCCGGCGCAGCGTGACGGCATGGGCCACCATCAGTCGAAACAGCGAGACCAGGCACAGCACGTCCTCTGCCCGAGGGCAGGCATCGCAAATGCGCAGCTCCAGCGTGGGATAACGTGACGAAGGTCGTATCACCCACCAGCAATCGCTGGCTTGGCGAATGGAACCGGTGCGCATGAGCATGTCCACGTAGCCGGCAAACGCCGACTCATCTTCGAAATACTCCGGCACGCCCATGCGCGGCCATTCATCGCAAGCGACTTGTCGATAGCTGCTGAAACCACTGTTGCCACCGTTCCAGAATGGCGACGACGCGCTCAGGGCCAAGAACATTGGCAACCACGGCAGGATCTCATTCATCACCCGCACCCGGTCCTGGGTCGCGGGCACTTCTACGTGTACATGCAGGCCTGAAAGCACGCTGCGCCGCGCCACCCGCTGATAGTCATCGAACAATTGCTGGAAATGCAGCTCATCGGTGGGCTGCAGCACCTGGGTGGCCATCGGATGCGAGCCCGCGCTGAGCAGGCCCAGGCCATGCTCGGCCAAGCGCTTGGTCAGGCCGCTGCGCACCTGGGCCAGGTAATCGGCCGCTTCGGGCAGGCTGCGAAAGATGGGCGAGGCCATCTCCACCTGGCATTGGAACATTTCATGGGCGAAATGCTTGCCCAGCTCGGCCTGGCACGCCGCGATCACTTGCGCGGGGGGCTCACCCGGCATGCAACGGGTTTGCAAATCAGTGATGAAATACTCCTCTTCAACGCCGAACTTCATGCGCCTGTTCATCGATAGTCCCTCCGATAGCCCCGCCGAGACCTGCGCCAATGCGGGTCACAACCAACGCCACCACGGCGATCCTTTCCACGTCCTGATAACCCGGCGTGAGCAATTCCTCACCGAACACGTCCGGGTCCAATTCCTTGTAGGTCCAGCCGAAATCCGCTGAGTCACGCCACTGCCCCAGCGCTTCCAGGAACGGGTCGCGTCCGTCCACCATCGCCACGCCGGTATAGAGCACCAGCGAGCCGCCCGGTGTGAGCCGGGGCAAGGCCTGCTCGACGATACGCAGCGACAGCCCGGCGCCCAATGTTCCGCCACCGTGGCGATAGGCGCGCTCGGCGGGATCGGCCATGTACGGCGGGTTGGCGACGATCAGGTCGAAGTCGCCGACCACGTCTTGCAGCACGTCGCTGCGGGTGACCTCGACGTTGGCCACCTCCGCCAGCGCGGCGTTCACCGCGCACAGGCGCAGGGCTTGAGGGTTGATGTCCACGGCCAGCACTTGCGCTTCACGGCGGGCGCGGGCAATCACGATGGCACCGACACCGGCGCCGCAACCGATGTCCACGGCGCGCTGCACGGCGGTGAAGTTCTGCTGCAGATGAGTATGGATCAGTTGGGCGAAGCGGTAGCTGTCAGGGCCGAAAAACACCGCATCATTGGCCTGGGTGGGAAATTGCGAATGGGCAAACAGCAAGCCATCCAGGCTCGACCAGCGCACCCGGCTATACAGCAAGCCATCGCATGCTTCCAGCACTTGGGCGTCTTGCAGTTGCCGCTGTTCGTCGGCGCTGATCAGCCCCGGCGCAAACGGCCGCGACCAGCCAAACACGTCCCGCAAGGTCTTGGAACGCTCATTGCCAGGACGCTGGTTGACCCGTTCGTGGGTCAACGGCGTCGGGGTGATGAAACGGTAGCCGTCCGCCTGAAGGCGTCGGCCCAGTTGCAACAGCGCAAGGTCCGGTTCGGACAGGCGTGCTTCCTCAGTCATGCAGGGCTCCCTAGCGAAGTGCGGATTTGAGTTCGATGAACCGGCGAGTCGCCAACAGTCCGGCCGGATGGCTGTGGCAGCGGGCGCAAAGCCAGGGCACCAGGGCCTGCATTTGCTCGTCCGGCGTGCGGCCTTGCAGGGCCTGTTGCAGGCTTTGCACATCGGGATCGTCCATCGGCGTCACGGGCTCACACACGGCGCCCGAACCCCGCCGGGCAGCGGATTTCGCGCCCTCATTCCGCCAGTCACCGGCAATCCAGTCGTGCAGCAGTTGTTTTTCGTAGGGGCTGAACACCCCGAACATGGCCGCGCCGGGCCCATCGATCAGTGTCCAGAAACGGCTGTTTTGCGGATCTTCATGACGCTTGATCCAGCCTTTGTTTTGCATCGCGGCCAGGAACCCTTGCAACTGGCCCGGTTCCGAAAGCCACTGGTTGACGGTCTTGCCTTCGAACTTGCAGTAGTCGGAGTGCATGTGCTGGCCGAACGGGCGCTTGCGTTCGAGCATGTCCAGCACTTCGCGATCCAGGTCGAACGCGCCGATGATGGCCCGGCTGCCCTGCCCCAGGTCATTGAGGCGATAACCCAGCGTGACTCGTTGCCAGAAGGCCTCCCGGTCGGCTTCCATCGGCATCAGTTGCAACAGCGACTGCACGGCCTTGTGGGCGTGGCCGGTGCTGGCGTTGTCGATGGTGACGTGGAGGGTGAAATAGTACGGATCGATGTCCAGCTCGCTCAGCTCGTAAGCACTGACCAGCAGATGCAGGGGCAATTGCTCGTAGCCCAGGTTGTAGCCGATGACCTCCGGCAGGTACTCGTCGCCGGCATAACCCAGGGCCAGTTGCACGGCGCCTTGCAGATACAGGTCATCGTCGATGTCCGGGGCGTCCGACAGGTCGTGTTCGGCGAGCAGCTTGCGATAAAGCACCACGTGGTTCTGTGACGGATGACCGTCCCCCAGCTCTTCCAGGTAGGTGCACAGCAACCCTTCGAAACGGTGGTCGTGCCAATGCTTGACCACGCCATACAGCCAGGCGCCGTCCACCCGTTTGGTCGGCGCAACAGCTTGCAGGAAGTACAGGGCGTGAGCCTTGTTGCTGAAAAACTCCCGCGGGCCGCCGCTTTTTCGCCGTTCCAGGTAATCCGCGTATTGCCGGGCGACGCCGGCGCTGTGGTGCTCGACCCAGGTCGACAGCGTCATGGGATCGTCCGGCATCTCCTGGGGCAGCGCCGCAGCCTTCGCGAGGCATTGCTGGAGGAAGGCTTGGGCGACGGCTTGCTTGTCAGCGTCGTCAGGGCCTTGGAACAGCCGCTCATAGCATTGGCGCACCTGTCCCCCATGGGTGACAGGGTGCACGGTGGCTGGCCGGGATTGGAGGGGTGTCAGCGCAGTCATAAGGGCCTCTTGGGTTCTCGGCGGACGCTGAATCAGAACGTCTCTTTTGTTGCAGAGCGCTGGGAACGGCGAAAAATTCCATTGGGTTGAACGGCAGGCGGATAAACGGGGCGGTGCGCAGATGATGGGAACCCTCGTTTCGCTTCAGCCCTCGAATGCTGAGAACCACCCAGTTGTAGATGTCGAGAGCGCCGTTGTGGCGAGGGAGCTTGCTCCCGCTGGGTCGCGAAGCGACCCCAATGCCGCGAGCGCTTCGCACTCGAGCGGGAGCAAGCTCCCTCGCCACGGTTAGTCGGCACCCGGTTATCCAAGGAGCAACGATGACATTCACAGTATGGGTCGCGGTGCTCGGTGCGGTGTTGCTGACCCTGGCCCTGACCGCCTCTTATCTGCGCTGGATGCCGGTCACCACCTCGGCGATGTGCCTGGTGTTGGGCGTTGCCATCGGGCCGCTGGGGTTGGGCGTGCTGAGGCTGGACATCAGCGACTCGTCGGTGTGGATGGAACACCTCACGGAAGTCGCGGTGGTGTTTTCGCTGTTCGTCAGCGGCCTCAAGTTGCGCCTGCCCCTCAACGACCGGACCTGGCGCGTGGCCTACGGGCTGGCCGGGCCGGTGATGATCCTGTGCATCGCCGGCCTGTGCCTGGCACTGCACTATCTGTTGGGCCTGAGTTGGGGCGTGTCGATGCTGATCGGCGCGATGCTGGCGCCCACCGATCCGGTGCTGGCGGCGTTGGTCCAGGTCAACGATGCCCGGGATGACGACCGGGTGCGGTTCGGCCTCTCGGGCGAAGCGGGACTGAACGACGGCACGGCGTTTCCCTTCGTGATCCTCGGCCTGTTGATGCTTCGTGAAGACGGCAGCGGTTTCCTCGGTGAATGGTTGCTGCGCAACGTCCTGTGGGCCGTGCCGGCCGGTCTGCTGGTCGGCTACTGGATGGGCCGTGGCATCGGCAAGTTGACCTTGTCGATGCGCATCAGGAATGCCGACAGCACCTTGTCGCCCAACGACTATCTGGCCCTGGCGCTGATTGCCCTGGCTTACGTCGTGGCCGAGTGGATCCAGGGCTACGGTTTTCTCTCGGTATTCGCCGCCGGGCTGGGGCTGCGTCAGGCCGAGGTCAAATCCACCGATGAAACGGCACCGCCGGCGGAGCACCTGGTGCAACCGGTGGTGGGCCACGAAACCGTCGATCCCCAACAAGCCGTCGCAGGGGATACCGAGTCGCTGGACGATGGCCAACTGGCCGCCGGGGTCATGATGAGCGACATGCTGGCGTTCGGCAGTCTGGTGGAACGGTCGATGGAGGTGTTCCTGGTGACGTTGCTGGGGGTCGTGCTGGCCAACCATTGGGATTGGCGAGCCTTGGCGGTCGGCGCCCTGCTGTTTGTCGTGATTCGCCCGTTGAGTGTGCTGGTGGTGCCCTGGCGGCGATTGCTCGACGGACCGCAACGGCTGCTGATCGGCTGGTTTGGCATTCGCGGGGTCGGCAGCCTGTTCTATCTGTTTTTCGCCTTGAACCATGACCTGCCGCCAGGCGTGGCGCAACTGTGCATCAACCTCACCCTGTCGGTGGTGGCCTTGAGTATTTTGATTCATGGGGTCACGACCCAGCCGACCCTGGCATGGTACGAGCGCCGCAAGCATCCGCGTTGAGCCACTGTGGCAGGAGATGAACGCTGTTGTGGCGAGGGGATTTATCCCCGCTGGGGCGCGAAGCGGCCCCCCATGGAGTTGACGCTTCGGTGTATCAGGTTGAATGAGAGGGGCCGCTTCACGCCCAGCGGGGATAAATCCCCTCGCCACAATGATGCCCGACTTCAAAGGGTTTGCTTAACCGCCAGGATCGCTTACTTGGATATAAACCGAATACGCCCCCAGCAACACCCAGAACGTGGCGAAGATCCACGGTGTACGCAGCGAGAACAGCAATGACTTGCGGTACCCCTTGTGGGTCGATTCGCGCTCGCTGAACAAGGGCGATTCGTCATAGGCCAGGCCCATCAGGGGCTCGGCGCGCAATAGTTCGCTCTGCTTGAAATGCCAGTGATCGATGATCTCGTAGGCCGCCTTGATGCCCGGCCAGGCGTTGAGCGAACTCAAGAACCCCAGCAAGGCCAGGAATGGCGGCACGATCAGCGTGAACAACTTGCCCCACTCCGGGTTCAGGTTGGCCATGCACGAGGCGAAGGCGATCACCAGGAAGGATTGGGCGGCCAGGTAAGCATCGGTTCGGTTGGCCAGGATGCTGGTTTCGTATTGGATCTCCCGGCGGTAGAAATCCAGCCGTTCCTTGGGCGAGCCGAACAGTTTGGCGTTGTGTTCCGTCAGTTCTTCTTCCGGGGTTGGCCCGGTGAGTATTCTGGGCATTGCGCAGGTTGTGCCTCGGTGATGATTCGGACTCATTAGAAGAATCCGGCCCGCGGCAAGTTCAAGCCAATGGACCACAGGTGCGGCGAAATCCGAGGAAACGCTGCCCAACGGCAAAGGTCTCTAATGCGTAAGGGCAAGAGGACGGTTTGCGTGGATTATCTTGGATGGGTGCAATGGCCAGCGATGCTCGTGACGGTGCTGGCCGCCTGGCTGATCGGCTCACGCCAACCCCGACGTCGAGTGGCGGGCTTCAGTTGTTTTATCGCGAGCAACATTCTGTGGGTGATCTGGGGGCTGCATACCGATGCGTATGCGCTGATCGTGTTGCAGTTTTGCCTGTGTGCGATGAATTTGCGTGGGTTCAAGAAAAACACCGAATAGGCGAAGGCGGCTGCTCTTGTGGCGAGGGAACTTGCTCCCGCTCGGGCGCGTAGCGCTCGCCTGCTTTTGGGGCCGCTTCGCAGCCCAGCGGGAGCAAGCTCCCTCGCCACAGGAGACAACTACCTTCCTGGCTATTTCATCGTCTGCCCAATGATCTGCATCAGGTCAATCTGCTTGAACGGCTTGATCAACCGAGGCAGTTGCGCGGCGAAACCTTCCAGGCGTTCGGCATAACCGGTGGCCAGGATGATGGGCAGGCTCGGTTGGCGGTCGCGCAACACTTTCGCCAACTGCGCGCCGTCCATCTGCGGCATGGCCATGTCGGTGATCACCAGGTCGATGTCCAGGTTGCGCTCATACAGTTCCAGCGCCTGGGCCCCCGACGGCGCGCAAAGGACTCGGTGCCCCAGGTCTTCGATCAACAGGCGCGTGCTGGTCAGCACCAGGCTGTCATCGTCGACCACCAGCACTTTCAATTCATGGACCGGCGGCGCCGCTTCCTCGATCGCCGCTTTACCAGGGGCCGAATCGCCGGCCACTGGCAACCACAGTTCGGCGGTGGTACCGACACCTTTCTGGCTCTTGAGCGTCAGGCGGCCACCCAACTGCTCCGCCAAGCCATGCACCATCGACAAGCCGAGGCCGGTGCCCTTGCCGACGCCCTTGGTGGTGAAGAACGGATCCACAGCCGAAGCCAGCGTGGCTTCGTCCATGCCCTCGCCCTCATCGGTTATCGTCAGGCAAATGTAGCGCCCGGGGGCCATCGGCTTGTCCGGCGCGGCATCGGCCCCTTGCCGCTCATCGGCGGCGATGATGATCTGGCCGCCATGGGGCATGGCGTCCCGGGCATTGGTCGCCAGGTTGAGAATCGCCAGTTCCAATTGGTTGACATCCGCCAGCACCGGCGACAGCGCCTCGTCGAAACGGGCCTGGATGTGGATCGACGGGCCCAGGGAGCTTTGCAGCAATCCGCTGATGCCCTGCACCAGGGCCGACAGCTCGACCGATTCGTAGGTCAGTTTCTGCCGACGGGCAAACGCCAGCATGCGTTGGGTCAGCGAAACCCCGCGCAGCGCGCCCTGAGTCGCGTTTTCCAGCAATTGGGTGAGTTTCGGCTCGCTGGGCATGCGCTTGCGCACGATTTCCAGATTGCCAAGGATCACCGTCAACAGGTTATTGAAATCATGGGCAATCCCCCCGGTGAGCTGGCCGATGGCTTGCAATTTCTGGGATTGAAACAACGCCTCGCGGGCCTGTTCAAGAGCCTGCTGGGCCTGGGTGGCATCGGTGATGTCGCGGGTGATCTTGGCGAAACCCAACAGCGTGCCGGTGTCGCTGCGAATCGCATCGATGACCACGTGGGCCATGAAGCGCGTGCCGTCCTTGCGCATCCGCCAGCCTTTTTTCTCGAAGCGTCCTTCGCTGGCAGCGATGCTCAACGCCCGCTGCGGTTCGCCGGCATCGCGATCCTCGGGGGTGTAGAACATCGAGAAATGCCGGCCGATAGCCTCCACCGGCAGATAGCCCTTGATCCGCTGTGCCCCCTGGTTCCAGTTGGTGACCTGGCCTTCCGGGTCGAGCATGTAGATGGCGTAATCAGTGACGCTTTGCACCAGCAGGCGAAATTGCTGCTCGCTTTGCTTGAGGGTTTCCTCGGCCATCTTGCGGTCGGTCAGGTCGCGGGTGATCTTGGCGAAGCCGAGCAAGATGCCACTCTGGCTGTCGATGATCGGATCGATCACCACATGGGACCAGAACAGCGTGCCGTCCTTGCGCACCCGCCAGCCCTCGCCTTCGAAACGCCCCTCGCGCACGGCCGTGTCCAGCGCCCGTTGCGGCAGGCCGGCGGCGCGGTCCTGGTCGGTGTAGAACCGGGAGAAATGCTGGCCAAGGATTTCGGCTTCCTCGTAGCCCTTGAAACGCCTGGCACCGGAGTTCCAGCTGGTGATGATGCCCGAAGGGTCGGTCATGTAGATGGCATAGTCGACCACCGCATCGATGAGCAAGCGAAAGCGCTGTTCCTCGTTGATGAGCGGGGTCTTTGGGTCATTCTCGAGCATCTGGCCGGGGCATCCGTGTGGATTTTTTGCGGATTATGGAGCAAGTCTGGCGTCAGGAAAAATGATTGAGTGATCAGCAGCTCTCCAGACAGCTCACAAACCCGAATCCTACTCAGTTCCCTGTGGGAGCGAGCTTGCTCGCGATGGCGGTTTATCAGCCAGTCTTCATGTCACTGACAGACCGCTATCGCGAGCAAGCTCGCTCCCGCAGGGTGCACACTGTGTTTCCGGGGTGACCGACCACCAACGCGGCAACAGTTGCTGCACCCTGGCCTCGCCAAACCGATCGTCGATCAGCATCACTGCCCCGCGATCCTGCTGGGTACGGATGACCCGGCCGGCCGCCTGTACGACTTTTTGCAATCCCGGATACAAGTAGGTGTAATCGTAGCCGTCGCCAAAAATCGCCGCCATGCGCTGTTTCATCTGCTCATTGACCGGGTTGAACTGCGCCAGCCCCAAGGTGGCAATAAAGGCGCCGATCAGGCGTGAGCCCGGCAAGTCGATGCCCTCCCCGAACGCCCCGCCCAGCACCGCAAAACCAATGCCCTGGCTGTGCTCCATGAAGCGTTCGAGAAACGCCTGCCGAGGGGCTTCGCCCATGCCCCGCGATTGCGTCCAGAGGTCGATCCGTGGGTATCGCTCGGCAAACAGCCCGGCCACTTGCTGCAAGTAATCGAAGCTGCTGAAAAAAGCCAGGTAATTGCCCGGGCGCTCGCTGAACTGGCGGGCCATCAACGTGACGATCGGCTCCAGGGACGCCTGGCGATGGGCAAAACGGGTGGAAATACGGCTGACAACCTGTACGTCCAACTGCTCGGCCTTGAACGGCGACTCCACGTCGATCCACACCGTGTCGCCCGGCGTCCCCAGCAAATCCGCGTAGTAATGCCGAGGGCTCAGGGTCGCCGAGAACAGCACGGTGCTGCGGGCCGCCGTCAACCTGGGCCGCAGGAATGCGGCCGGCACCACATTGCGCAGGCACAGCGTCGACAGGCTGCGCTGGCGGCCGAGCTCACGCTTGTGGATGTCGAACAGGAAGTGCTCGTCGAAGGTCTCCGCCACCCGACCGAACTGCAAGGCATCGAAGTAGAACGCCTGCAGTGCGCTGTCCAGGCCCTGGGGGTGATCGTTGAGGTAATCGCCAATCGCCGTGGTGCAGGTGGCCAGGGCCTGGAGCAGCTTTTCCGGAAGTTTTTCATAGGCCTGGTAGGCCGCCACCTGGGGCGCATGCAAAGCGTTCCACTGGCGATTGACCCGTTCCAGGGATTTCTTCAGCGCTTCGGGGGCGGTCTTGCGCACACTGCTCAACGTGGCCTGGTCGAGGGTCGCGCTGTACATCTGCCGTCCGCGCTCCACCAGGTTATGCGCCTCGTCCACCAGGGTCGCGACGGTCCAGTTATTGGCCTGGGCCAGGCCAAAGAGCAAGGCACTGAAGTCGAAGTAACAGTTGTAGTCGGCGACTACCACGTCGGTCCAACGGGCCATTTCCTGGCTCAGGTAATACGGGCATACCTCGTGGGCCAGGGCAATCTCGCGCAACGCCGCCTGATCGAGCATGGCGACCCGACTCGCCGCTGCCCGGGCGCCCGGCAGGCGGTCATAAAATCCAAGGGCCAGCGGGCAGGATTCGCCATGGCAGGCTTTGTCCGGGTGTTCGCAGGCCTTGTCCCGGGCGATCATTTCCAGCACCCGCAACGGCATCGACGGCGCGCTGTCGATGATCACGCGCGCCGCGTCCAGGGCCAGCTTGCGTCCCGGGGTTTTCGCCGTGAGGAAGTAGACCTTGTCCAATTGCTGCGGCGCCAGGGCCTTGAGCATCGGGAACAAGGTGCCAACGGTCTTGCCGATGCCGGTGGGCGCCTGGGCCATCAGGCAGCGGCCGGTGCTGACCGCCTTGAATACCGATTCGGCCAAGTGCCGTTGCCCCGGCCTGAAACCCGCATGGGGAAATACCAGCGCCTGGGCGCCGAGGTTACGCGCCTGTCGATGGGCCATTTCCTGCTCGGCCCAGGCCAGGAACGCCGCGCATTGTTCCTCGAAAAAGGCTTGCAGCTGTGGTGCCTCGAAGCGTTGCGCGAAGCGGGTTTCCTTTTCGCTGACGATGTCGAAATACACCAGGGCCACGTCGATGTGCGGCAACTGCAGCTTCTGGCACATCAGCCAGCCATAGATTTTCGCCTGGGCCCAGTGCAACTGGCGGTGGTTGGCCGGCTGTTTGCTCAGGTCGCCCCGGTAGGTCTTCACTTCTTCAAGGCACTGGTGGGCCGGGTCATAGCCGTCGGCCCGGCCTTTGACTTTCAGTGTCTGGTAATGACCTTCGAGGGCCACTTCAGCCTGATACCCCTCGCTGCGCCGCGAAGCGACGGTGCGGTGGCCGGCAATGCCTTCCAGGGCCGTGGGCGACGGCGTGAAGCGCAGGTCCAGGTCGCCCACCTTGGCGGTGAACTCACACAGCGCCCGCACGGCGATGCTGTAGCTCGGTGCAGGGTTCATGCGGCCCCATCGCGAGCAAGCTCGCTCCCACATTCGATTTGTGGCAACTCAGCGCCTGTGGGAGCGAGCTCGCTCGCAATGGCGGACTCCGCCCATTGCACATAACAAACGGCAACGGGCATCTGGTGCTCATGACAGAACTCCAGCCAGCGCAGTTGGTTGTCTTGCAGGCGATCACCGGGGCCTTTGACTTCGATCATGCGGTAGGTCTTGAGCTGCGGCCAGAACTGAATCAGGTCCGGCATACCGGCGCGGTTGGCCTTGATGTCCAGCAGCAGGCGCTGGAACCAGTGCTTGAGATGTTCGGCCGGCAGGCAATCGAGGGCCTGTTCCAGCAACGGTTCGGACAACGCGCCCCAGAACACGAACGGCGATTGCACGCCCCACTTTTCGGCGTAACGGCGGCCGATGGTCTGTCGATAGCGACCGTCGTCCAACTCCGCCAGGCAGACCGCGAACAACTCGGCGCGACGGGCATGGAAGTCCTCGTTGAGCAGATCGACCGGCCCGCGCTGGAACGGATGGAAAAACGCGCCCGGCAACGGCGCGAAGATCGCCGGCCAGCACAACAGGCCGAACAGCGAATTGATCAGGCTGTTCTCGACGTAATGCACCGGCGCGGTTTCGTCGTGCAGATGGGCCTGGACGTGGTATTCCACCGATAAGCCTGGGTCGACGCGAGGCAGATGCAAGTCCAGGCGCTCCACTTCCCGGGCGATTGTCCGTGGCACTGGCGGGCCGCCCAGCTTGCGCCGCAGGCGAGGCACGATCCGCAGCAACGCCTGGGTTTCAGCAGCGCTTTGCGGTGCCTGTGCCGCCGCCTCACCCAGTTCAAGGGCCAAGGCATATTCGCCCATGCGCTCCAGCACCCGGACCCTCCGCAGCCGCGCGCCTGGGTAGGTGCAATCGCGATAGATGCACAAGGCCAAGGCGAAATCGCCGATGCGCTCGCCGTACTGGCCGATCTGGAACAACAACTTGCCCCGGCGCCGTTCCAGCCATGGATTATCCAGGGACAGGTCGTTGACCTGGGCGACGATCTCTTCCACGGGCTCGCCGGCTTCGAAGCGCAGTTGGCAGTCGTGCAGGAACAGGCAGGCATCGACGTCTTCGCGGCTGCGCAAGCCCCGTGACTCGGTGCTGAATTCGACGGTTTCGTAGGTGAAGATGCCCAGGTCCGCCAGGACAAATTCCGACCAGTCCTGGTAAAGGTTGCCAAAGAACATCAAGCGCAGCCTGTCGCACAGGTCCATGATCGTCAGGCTGTACAGCCGATCATCGAGCTGCGGACACCAGGCACGGAACGGTTGAGGTGGGTTGGAGTGATCCTCCAGGGCCTGGAGCCATTCGGTCTTTTTGGCCTTGGGGTGCTCGATCAGGTGGCCCAGGCACTGGAGGATTTCCACCTTGAGCAACACCTCGAACAGTTCGACGAGCCCGACCGGGGCCTGTTCCTCGACCCAACCCAGCGCCAGCAATGGCTCGACGGCGACGCCAATGTCGCCGATTTCCGGATAGTTGAGCTTGTTATGACGGAACCGTAGCCCTTTGCGCATCACCATCCGCACCAGCAAGCCTTGGGAGGCACGGGGTAGCGCCGCGAAATCGTTGATGAAGCGCTGCTCTGCGCTGCTGAGCACATCGGCATAACGCTGGGTCAACCACGCCAGCACTTGCTGGAAGTTGTTCAGGTAGTAAAACGGATCGTCGAGAGAACGGGTTGCCACGGAAAGAAACGCCAAGGATGTCGAGGTACTGGTTATGCATACAGATAACAGCTGTAAACCAGCCAGGCAACCGCAAAAGATGAACGGTCTCCTATATTTAAGGTGAAATCCTTCAGCTAGCGATGAACTTTCCTACGGTAAGCGAGACCAATGGCGGTTGACTAAGATGATGGCGCGGTCGAATCAGCTGCTCCGTGTCCTTTGGATTTGAGAGGTTATGGTTATGAACATGAAGTTTGTGGGCCTGCCCCTGGTTGCCGTGGCATTTATGGCGCTGGCTGGCTGCGCGTCGCCCACGGTGGTGACTTTGCAGAACGGCACCCAATATTTGACCAAGGACACCCCCAACACCCGCACCGTCGATGGTTTCTATGAGTTCGAGGATATTTCCGGCAGACAAGTCCGGGTCCGCGCCGATGATGTGGCCACCATTCGCAAGGAAGACTGATTCCAGTGATTCGCCTGGTAGGCCGCCATCGCGAGCAAGCTCGCTCCCACAAAGGCTCGGTGGTGAACACAAATGCTGCATCCACCCATAATCCACTGTGGAAGCTGGTGGTGAACACAAATCCTGCATACACTCCGAACCCCCACTGTGGGAGCGAGCTTGCTCGCGATAGCGATATCAGGCGAACACGATCCCGTCGCCGCCAACCCGATCGAGACCAACCCCCACCAGGGTCACGGAACTGTCACCGACCTTGAGCAGCGTGTCATTGCCCACCTGTGACAGGTACTCGCTGTCGTCATGACCTGTCCCGGCGCCCGGCACACCGAGGAACACCAGTTTGTCCCCCGCCTCATACCCCGTGATCCGGTCCTGGCCAAACGAGCCGTTGAACAGGAAGGTGTCACCGCCACCGCCCGCTTGCATCAGGTCATTGCCCGCACCGCCGACGAAGGTGTCGTGACCCGCGCCGCCTACCAGCACGTCGTTGCCGTCCAGGCCAAACAGCCAGTCCCCCTTCGCACCCGCCACCAGGGTGTCGCTGGCCGCGCTGCCCTTGACCGATGACGCATAGGCCGTCAGCTTGGCGCCGGCCATCAAGCCGTTGGCGGTGACGCTGTGGTTCACCTCATCCTTGAGCAGCCCCCAGAACAATCCGGACTCCTTACTGACCAAGGTGCCGATGTCGCGGGTGACGCTGATCCCGCCATGGGCATCGCGCACGTACAGCGTCCCGGCGCCGTCATGGGCGAAACTGAAATCCTTCACCGACTGCTGCAACTGCAGACTGTTGCTGCCCTGCCCGCCCAGTATCACGTTGTAGCCACCGCCATCGCGGAACGTATCGTTGCCGCCGCGCCCTTCCAGGTAGTCGCTGCCCTGGCCGCCCTGGATCAGGTCGTTGCTATCGCTGCCGATGATGAACGTGCTACCGGTGTGGGTTTCAGCGTTGCGGTTGAGGTCCTGCACCCAGGTGTCGGCGCGCGCAGGGTCCGACAGGTTGGCGACAATGATGGTGGAGTCTTTTTCGGTGAGGTCGTAGAACGCCGAGTCCATGATCCGGCCCATGCCATCGCTGTAGCCGCTGGGCAGGTGGGAAATCCAGGTGGGGATGTTGAGGATGGAAAACGGCAACACGTTCCAGGCCGCCGAAGCGTAGTGGTCATTGAAACTGACGATGTTGTTGGTGGCGGATTCCTGTTGCCCATCGTGCACACCCACCGAGGCGAGGTTGAACGTCGAGCCGTCCAGGGCGCGGAACACCGGATCGTTCTCGTAGCCGATGTTCAAGACTTTGTCGGTGCTACTCTGGGTCGGCGAGGCGTAGGCGATGTAATTGGCATCGGCATAGAAGCCTGACCATTGCTGGTAGCTCAAGTCCGCCAGGCTGTTGACCGCCAGCCCACCCAGGCTGTGGCCGCTGACCAGCACGTCCGCGCCCGTGAGCCCATGGGCCTGGGCAAACTTCGCGACATTCTCCAGCAGGCTGCCAAAGGCTTCGCCGGCGTAGTTTTTCGCATAATCCTTGGGGCCCAGCGCGGCCATCAGGTCGTTGATCACGTCGCCAATGGAATCGCCAATCAGGTTTTCCCGAGGGCCACTGGTGCCGCGAAACGACACGCCGATTTCCTGCAACTGCCCCGTTGCGTCGTATTTGCCAAGGATCTCGACCTGCGCGGTGGTGTAGCCAGCCTTTTCGCCAAAGAACGTCCCACGAGCATCCACCTTGCCGGCGTAGCCCAGTTGCTCGGCGCTGATGGGTGTCCAACCAGCTTTCTGAACGGCTTCCAAGGCGAGTTTTTCCGAATCGGGATTCCACGGCACGCCAGGAATCACCCCTTGGGAATCGGTGCCCCCCAACAGCGCGGTGACCAGGGTCGCCGGCAGGCCGGCACCGAAGCCGTTGTGCTGGTACCCGGCGGCAAAGCCGTGGTCGAGGTTGTGGTAGGAATACAGCATGATCGCCATTGCGTCGCTGACCAGTGCCTTGGATTCGGTGGTGCCGAAGTTCTTGTAGTCGTAGATACCCATGGTGGTTGCTCTCTTTTTGTTGTTGGAATGCTAAAACCATCTGATGGAGGATCATTGTGGCGAGGGAGCTTGCTCCCGCTGGGCTGCGCAGCAGCCCCAACACGGTTGTCGCGGTGTGCCAGGTTGATCCGGTCAGCCTGTTTGGGGGTGCTTCGCACCCCAGCGGGAGCAAGCTCCCTCGCCACAGAAGACCTGTTCAGACCTTCCCTCTGCAGAAGTGCCTGTTCAACGCCTTCTCTTGGTCAGAACTGCCAATCCAGGGTCAAGCCCACGCCATGGGTTTTATCCCGCGCGCCGAGCAGGCCGTTGTAGTCCAGGTTGACCCGCACATCCTTGGCGACGGCGAGCCCGGCACGGGCGCCGATCACGGCGGCGTTGCGGTCCATGGACACGCTCTGCACCGCGAAGGTGTTGCTGCTGCCGGTAAAGGCCAAATCCTGTTCGGACGTGGTGCTGCTCAGGTTGTGCTGCCAGCCGAGGGAACCGGACAGTTGCAGTTGCCGTTGATCCAACAGCGCCAGGGTGTGGCTGGCCCGCACGCCCAGGGTCGAAAGCACGGCATCGCGCCGGTCATCACCACCGTGCAGGGCCGCGTTGTCACCTTTCTCATGGAAGCTGTCGCTGTCCAGGTGCACATAGGCCAGGTTGGCGAACGGTTCCAGGGCTACCGGTTGCACGTCGAGGCGATACGCCGCTTCAGTGAAGAGTTGGGAGGTCCGCGCATCACGCTTGGTTTTCTCCCGGCCACTGACGTCGCCCCATTGCAGGTCGCGCTTGACGTCGATGCGGTGCCAGCTGTGGGCGCCGCCGACGGTCAGGCGCAGCGCATCGATCTCATGCCCCAGATAGACACCCAGGTGATAGCTGTCAGCCTTGGCCGAGGAATGGGTGCCGTCGCCCATGCCCAGCGAACTGTCGCTGTAGCCGGTGACGAAACCCAGTCGCGTCTGCTCACTGATCAGGCCATCGACACCGGCCAGCAAGCCGCCGATGGAACTGGTCGTGCCGGCGCTATCATGCCCACCCTCGTTCTTGCCCCAGGCGCCCAGCACCTTGAACCAGGCATTGCTGCTGGCATCGGTCGGTGTACCGGCGTCGTAGAGGGCGTCCTGGCGCAGGCGATCGCCCACGGCGTCACGCAAATGGCGGCTGTCGTTGATCAATTGCGTGCCGATGGCCGGGTGGATTTCGCCGGACAACTGCTGGAACGCCTGTTGTGCCACAGCGGCATTGGGCGCCAGCAACAGCGCCTCGTACAGCCCGTTGCCCGCGCCCAATTGCTCGGCGGCAGTGGCCACGGAGCGCTGGTTGGGCGTCAGGCCGAGGCTGGCAAATGACGCGTCGTTACGCTGGACCGCCAGTTGGATACCGCTGGCGCCGTACGCCAGGTCGCCCCCCAGGAAGGCGTAGTTGGGTAACACCTCGGCAAAACGCCCATCAATGCCACCGGCAGCCTGCAGGATGTTGAACTGTCTACCCAGCAGGCTTTTCACTTCGCCGGCCGTGAGCAGCGTCGGGCTGTTCTCCAGGGACAGCGACACCGTCGCCCCGTCAATGGACGCCTTGCCGCCAGCCACGATCAGGTCGCTGGAACTGGGCGAGACTTCCACCGCGTAGTTCGAACCGGGTTGGAACGTCACGTCGCCGGCCACCTGCAAGGTGCCGATGGAGTTGCCCGGCGCCACGCTGCCGCCGCGGTTGGCGGTCAGGCTGGCGATCCGGCCATTGCCGCCGAGGATGCCGCCGTCGTTGACCGTCACGGCCGATGCCAGCGAACCATTGATCGCCAATCGTCCTTGATTGACCAGGGTCGGCCCGCTGTAGGTGTTTTCACCGGTGAGCACCAGGGTGCCGATGCCTTCCTTGGTCAACCCGCCGTGACCGGCGATGTCGTTGCGCCAAACGTCCAGGCCACATTGGATGCCGCTGCACACCCGCTCCGTGGGTTTTCCGGCATCGATGATCGCGCCGATGCCCGGCAGGTCCGCCACGAACTGAGCTGAACCGTAGGCGCCGTCGATGCGAAACTCCTCGGGAATGTCCTGTTCGGTCACCAGCATCGATGGGCCGTCGATGGCCTTGCCCAGGTTGATCATGCCCCAGCCATACAACGAATCGACGCCCGGCGCGCCCATGTCGGTGGCGGTGGTGCGCAGCACGCTGGCGACCTGGGCACCGGTCATGTAGGGGAAACGCTCCATCAACACCGCCACGCTGCCGGCGACATGGGGCGCGGCCATGGAGGTGCCACTCTTGTTGGCGTAGCCCACGGTCAGGTCGTCGGCACGGGTGCCGCCGATCACCGCGCTGTAGACCCGGGTGCCCGGTGCCGACACGCAGAAACTGGCGGTGTAGCCGCAGCGCGACGAGAAGGTACTGATGGTGTACGGATCGGGGCTGGCGGTGTCCGGGTTGACTTGCAGCGCCGCCACGGTGAGCCAGTTCGGCGCGATGTCCGGGACGAAATACGCCAGGCCTGCGATGGCATCGGGGTTATTGAGGTTGTAGTCGTTGCCGGCGGCGAAAATCGTCACGATCCCGCTGCGAGCCGCGGCGATGGCCCCTTCGTAGGCACCGCCGGGCTTGGTGCCCAACAACGGCTGGATCTGATCGAATTGCAGTTGCGCATCCTGCACGGTGAAGTGCGGGAACGCCGGATCGCGACCGCCCTGGTCGAAGCGATCGGTGATACCAATGCCCCAGCTGTTGTTGATGATCCGTGCGCCGCTGGCGATCAACGCGTCCCAGCCCGCCTTGTACACCGCGCCATCATTGCCCCGGATGATGCCATCCTCGGGGCCCGGGTCGCCGTTGTCGGCGCTGATGATCTGCGCATCGAACGCCACGCCGTGCATCGGGCCGCCATCGCGACTGCCGGCGGCGATCCCACCGACGTGGGTGCCATGGGAGCCCAGCTTGCCGTCGGAGCCGACGGTCGGCGAGCCGTCGTAGCGGAACGAATCGCCGGCTTTCACCGGGATGTAGGGATCGGTGTATTCGCGGATGCCGCTGGTGACCAAGGTCACGACCTTGTCAGTACCGGAGAACTCGGGGTGCGCCGCATAGACCGGCTGGTCAAAGATCCCCAGCTTGACGCCCTTGCCGGTGTACCCGGCGGCGTAGGCCTGCTGCGCGTTGATCGCACCCAGGCCCCATTCGGCGTCGAACTCGCTGCTGCGCCAGCTGTCCGGCTCACCCGCCCTGCCGCCCTCGACATAAGGCGCCGCCTGGGCCGTGCCCAAGGTCGCCAGTGCGCAGAGCATGGCGCGGTTGAGGGTCTTGAGCAGATACACGCGACCTGTCGGTCTGGGTTGTTTTTTGTTTTCGATTTTCATCACGAACCATCCTTAGTTGTTGCAAAAATCCTGTGGTGTTCCTGGCTTTGTGGCTTGCCATGGCTTTTGTGGCTGCCATGGCTTTTGTGGCTTGCCCCAGCTTCTGTGGCTTGCCCAGCTTTTGTGGCGAGGGAGCTTGCTCCCGCTGGGCTGCGCAGCAGCCCCTAAATGCCTGCGAGCGCTTCGCACTCGAGCGGGAGCAAGCTCCCTCGCCACAAAGGCGTCCTCGCTGTCATCGAGCGTCCACGGGGGACACAAACGCCTCGTCCACCTTCGCCAAATCCTGCGCACCGAGGGTGCCGGCGTAGTAGTGCAGCTTGGTCCAGGCCATGAGGTAGTCGTAGCGGGCCTGGGCTAGGTCGCGGCGGGTGGTGTAGAGCTGCTGCTCGGCGTTGAGCGCGTCGAGGTTGACACGCTCGCCGCCAAGGATGCTTTGCCGGGTCGAGACCACCAGCGCTTCGGCGGAGCTCAGGGCTTTCTGGTAGGCCCGCAGTTTGTTCACCCCTGACACGCAGGCGCTGAACTGCCGTCGCAGCTCGATCAGCGTCTCGCGGGTCTTGGCCTCCAGCTCATATTCGGCTTGTTCCATGTTGCGGCTGGCCTGGCGGGTCGACGCCGAGACCCCGCCGCCGGCATACAGCGGCACACTGACTTCCAGGCCGATGGTGTTGGTGTCGTAGCGCTGGTTATAGGTGTTGCCGCTTTCCGATTCATTCTGGCGCATCGTCGCGTAGGCATTGACCTTGGGCAGGTGCCCGGCACGGTTGCGTTCCACCTCGAAGCGCGCCACGTCCACCGCCTGGCGTTGGGACGCCAGGCTGGGGTTATTGCTCACCGCCAGCTCATGCCAAGTGTCGAAACTGGCCGGTTGCAAGGCAAAGACCTGGAAGGTGTCGTGCAAGGGCGCCAGGTCGCCGATGTCCAGGGACGGGACGCCAATCAACGAGCCGAGTTCACGCAAGGCGGCATCCTGCTCGTCCCGCGCCTCGATTTCCTCGGCGATTGCCAGTTCATAGCGCGCCTGCGCCTCGAGGATGTCGGTGCGGGTGCCTTCACCCTGGCGAAACAGCTGTTCGTTCTGCTGGAACTGTTGCTCGAATGCCTTTTTCTTGGCCTGGGCGATGTCGATCTGGTCCTGGGCGAACAAGGCCTGGGTGTACTGGCTCAGCACCCGCACCAACAGCGCCTGGCTCTTTTCCCGAAAGCTTTCGTCGGCGAACAGCGCCTGGGCCACGCCCTTTCGGTAAGCCGCGTACGCCTCATAGTCCAGCAAGGGTTGCTGCAGCGTCAGGCTGGAGCCGTAGCTGCTGTAGTTGCGATCGTCGTGCTGACTGGCACCACGGTCATTGAGGTACGTGACCTTGGATTGGTTGCGACCCTTGTTGTAGCTGTAACCCAAATGCGGCAACAGCCCGGCACGGCCAATAGCGCGGTTCTCCAGGCCCGCATCGCGCTCCTTGATCGCGCCCAGGTAGACGGGGTCATTGCGCAAGGCCTGCTCGTAGAACTCGAACGGCCCCATGGCCCAGGCGTTGTTGCCCACGGAAAAGGCCAGCAAGGCCATCCAATAAAAACGCTTCATACCGCCGGACATCCTTATTCTTCGGTCAACGCAGAGCCGGCTCGGTCGAGCAGCGGTTTGAACAGGTAGTTGAGCAACGAGCGCTCGCCGGTGCGCACGAACATTTCAGCCGGCATGCCGGGCTTGATCACCAGGCCATTGAGCTTGTCCATGGCCACGTCGCTAACGCTGCTGCGCAGCACGTAATACGGCGCGCCGGTTTTTTCATCGAGCATCTGGTCCGCGGAAATCAGACTGACTTCCCCCGGCACTCGCGGCGTGCGGTTCTGGTTGAAGGCGGTAAACAGGATGTCCACCGGTAAATGCGGGCCAACCTTGTCGATCAGGTGCACCGGCAGGTGCCCTTCCACCTCCAGCCGCGTGCCCTGGGGCACGATTTCCAACAAAGTGTCGCCCTGGCGCACCACCGCGCCTTCGGTGTGCACCCCCAGGTTCACCGCGATGCCATCGGCGGTGGCGAGGATTTCGCTGTGTTGCAACTCGAACCCGGCGGACTTCAGTTGCTGTTGCAGGGTTTCGCTCTTGAGCTGGGCGTCGGCCAACTGGCTGCGCACTTCTTTCTGGTATTCCTCGTTGTGCTGCTGCAGCTTCAGCCGCGACTCGACGATCCCCTGCTCCACCCGCCCGCTTTCGCCGCTGTTCTGCGCCAGTTCCTGCTGCACTTGCGACAACTGGCGCTGATAGTCCAGCAGGCGGTTGCGCGGGATGTAGCCGTTGTCGGCCAAGGGTTGCAGGTTGCCCAGTTGCAGGCGCAGGGATTCGGCCTGGGCAGTCAGGTCGCTGCGGGCCCGGCGCATGCCCGCCAGTTGCGCCGTGGCGCCCTCGATGCTGGCGCGCAACGCCGCCTGTTCCCGGGCGAACGCTTCACGGCGACTGCTGAACAGTTGGCGCTGGCCTTCGAGCACCAGGGCCAGGCGTGGATCGGGATCGCGGCTCAGTTCGGTCGGGAAACTCATTTGCAACAGGTTGTCCCGCTCGCTTTGCCAGCGCGCCAGGCTGGCCCAGGTCATCCGGTACTGCGCCTGCAGCGATTGCACGTCGGCGGCGGCCTGGGTCTGGTCCAGGCGGAACAGCGGCTGGCCCTGCTTCACCGCTTCGCCTTCGCGCACCAGGATCCGGCTGACCACACCGCTGCTCATCGATTGCACGGCCTTGCGCTTGCCTGAAACCACCACGGTGCCTTGTACGGGAATCCCTTGGTCCAACGGCGCCAGGCTGGCCCAGGTGAAAAAACTGCCCGCGCCCACGAGCGCCAGTGCCCAGCCCATGCGGGTGAAGAAACGGGCGTCGCGCTCCGGGCGTTCGACATCCTGTGAGTGTTCGAGATTCATCTCGCGATCCTTGCTCATGCGCCGCTCGGTTTGCTGGCGGCTGGGTACTGGCGACTCAGGCTCAGTCCGTTGGGCGCCTGGGGCGCGCCGGCTTGTGCACTGCGTTGTGGCTCCGGCTGGCCGGACAGGACCCGCAGTACTTGCTGGCTCGGGCCGAAGGCTTGTAGCCGGCCGTTATCGAGCACCAGCAACTTGTCGGCCTGGGCCAGTGCCGACGAGCGATGGGTGACCAGCACGACGCTGGTGCCTTGGGCCTTCATCTGCACAATGGCGCTGGCGAGCGCCGCTTCACCCACTGTGTCGAGGTTGGAGTTGGGCTCGTCGAGCACCACCAGGCTCGGCCGGTCGTACATCGCCCGGGCCAGGGCGACCCGTTGCTTCTGCCCGCCGGACAAACCACCGCCGTCCTCCCCCAGCACCGTGTCGTAGCCCTGGGGCAGGCGCAGGATCAGTTCATGAACCCCGGCCTGTTGCGCGGCAGCGACGACTTTCTGCGGATCGGCTTGGCGAAACCGAGCGATGTTCTCGGCGATGCTGCCGCTGAACAGCTCGATGTCCTGGGGCAGATAGCCGATGTGCGGGCCGAGTTGCTCGCGATTCCAGCGATGGATGTCAGCCCCGTCGAGGCGCACCGTCCCGGCGAGGGTTGGCCACACGCCGACCAAGACCCGGGCCAGGGTCGACTTGCCGGAACCGGACGCCCCCAGCACGCCGAGCACCTCACCGGCGGCCAGGCTGAGGCTGACCTGCTGCAACGTCGCGTTGCGTTGTCCTGGCGGTCCTGCGCTCACTTGCTCGAAGCTCACCTGGCCCTTGGGCGCTGGCAGCGTCATGCCGTCATCCCGGGGCGCAAACGCCTGCAACAGCGCATCGAGACGGCGATAAGCCAGCTTGGCGCCGCTCCACTGCTTCCAGACAGCAATCAACTGGTCGATGGGGCTCAGCACCCGTCCCATCAGGATCGACCCGGCAATCATCATCCCGGCGGTCATGTCACCCTTGATCACCAGCAGCGCGCCCAAGCCCAGCACCAAGGATTGCAGGCACAGGCGCAGGGTCTTGCTCAGCGAACTGATCACCGCACCGGTGTCGCTGGCCTGGTTTTGCAGGCCGAGAAAGCGCGAATGCACGGCGAACCAGCGGCTGCGCAACGCCCCGAGCATGCCCATGGCCTGGATCGTCTCCGCGTTGTGCAAGTGGCTGGTGGCCAATTGGCTGGACTGTTGCGAGTAGACGCTGGCCTGCCCCAAGGCTTTTTTGGTCATGGCCTCGTTCAGGCACGCCAAGCCGATCAGCAGCAGCGTACCGACGGAAGCGAACACGCCGAGCCACACGTTGAACAGGTAGATGACCAGCAAGTAAATGGGAAACCACGGCGCATCGAAGAAGGCGAACAACGCCGGCCCGGTAAGAAATTGACGAATATGCGTAAGGTCGCCCAGGGATTGCCCGGCGTTGCCTTCACCCTGGCGCAGATTGCGCTCGAACGCGGCCCGGTACACCTGGAGGTTGAAGCGCCGTTCCAACTGGCTGCCGATGCGGATGACCACGAAGCTACGGACCATTTCCAGCAGCCCGATGAACACGAAGAAGCCCACCACCATCAGCGACAGCATCACCAGGGTGGTTTCGTTCTGGGATGACAGCCCGCGGTCATACACTTGCAGCATATAAATCGAAGGCGCGAGCATCAGGACGTTAATCAGCGCGGTAAAACAACCGACACTGATCAGAATATTTTTATAATCGCCCAGCGCTTTAAACAGCGGCACTGCGGCAGCGCTCCTTGCCCTATTCATGATCTTCCTTGCTGTTGGCTTTGCCGGCGAACCGGCCGTTAGTTCAACTTACCAATCTTTAAATGTTCATTCAGTGCACACCGACATCCACACCTGTTCGAACAAGCGTGATTCGCTGATTGCCCAACCGTACAAATTCGTTAATCCGCTTTCTGAGATTTATTTCGTTCAAGCCTAAGTATCAAACCGGACTTCAAGGTCATTTGGTAATGATGTTCCCGGCGCAGCCCCAAGTGAGTCCTGGAGTCTTGCCTGCCAATCAGGGATAGACCGTCGGGTTCGGTGAACCAACGAACCGGTTCATCTCCCAGCCAGTGTCCCAAGCACTCGGTTTGCCCACCGAGGGTCTGGTCCGCCTTGAGCTCGACCAGGCAGGTGTTGGACGGTTTGTCCTGCATTGCCTGGCTTTGCGTGGTGTCCTGCGGGCTCGACAAAACGGCCTGCCACTGGCCGGCTAACTGCGAGGGTTCTGCTAACAACAGGCTGCGCGCCATGGCGACTTCTCCACAAAACATCATCAGCGTAGCGAGCAACCCGGCGGTCGCCTGAGCACTACAGGGCATGAACCTTCTACGCATTTCTACCATCCTGGCCTGGATTCTGTAGGAGCTGTCGAGCGAAGCGAGGCTGCGATCTTTCCCTTACCACTTGAGTCTCAAGCAAAAAGATCGCAGCCTTCGGCAGCTCCTACAGGAGGACCGGCATTACGCCACGATATCCGAGGCCGCCGCCTGGCCAACGGTGCTGACCAGGAAGTCAGCCACGCCGTGCCCGGAGAAGTCCACCGACAGCAGGCTGTTGCCACCCGATGTCGACAGCACCGCATCCCCCGCCGCACCGGTGAAGGCGCTGACGAAATGCAGGCCCGCGCCCTGGGTGATACCGGTCAGGTCGATCTTGTCCAGGCCACTGACGAAATCGAGGATCTGGTCGGTTGCCCCCGGCCGCGAATCGGAACTGGCAGCGAACACGAAGGTGTCCGAACCCGAGCCGCCCCAGAGCTTGTCCGCACCACCGGCGCCCCAAAGGATATCGTTGCCGGCGCTGCCCTTGAGCTCGTTGGCCACCGCGTTGCCGATCAACAAGTCACTGCCCGAGCCACCGATGGCATTCTCGATGGTTGCCCCCTGGGCGATGGACACGTTGCCGACCATGCCGCCAACATCGGAGAACGAGGCGTCATTGAGATTGATCTTCTGGTTTTGGGTAAAGCCAGAGAAATCCAGGGTGTCACGGCCGCCCGCATCCCATACCGAAAACACGACTTTGTCCGAAGATGAAGAGGCACTGAGGAAATCGCGACCGGTGTTGGAGTTGAAACCGTAGGTCGAATCGCCGGTACGGGTCGTGGTGTTGGCACCGTAGAGTTTCTGGATGGCCGCGATGTCATCCATCAGCGGACCCGAGGCGTAGGCTTCGACGCCGCCCTTGCTGAAATTCTGGTCGGTATTGCTTTCGCTCCAGTAGCTCATGAGGCTGTAGCCACGGGTGTCCTGGCCATAGGTGGCGTCATCGTAGGTCGGGCTGCCTTCGCCGGCGTTGTAGTCACCTGGGTGGGCCAGGCCGAGGGTATGACCGATTTCGTGGGTCAGGGTCTGGCGGCCGTAGTTGTTCAGGTCCGGGTTCTTGTTCTGGGTGTAGCTGCTGTTGATCAGATACCAGGACGTCCCGTCATAACCGGCGCCAGTCCCCGGCAGATAAGCGAACGCCGCGGCGCCATCCTGGCCGCCGCTGTAGTTACCGAAGGTCATGTGACCATCGCCACCGCTGGCCTTTTCGGTGAAGGTGACATTGGCCACGTCCGCCCAGGATTGCATGGCCAGGGCGGCTTGGCCCTTCTGCTGGGCGCTGAACTGGCTGAAGCCACTGATTCCATGCTTGTTCATGGTGCTGGACGAGGCTGACGTCAGGAAGGTGTAGGTCAGCTCGATCTTGCCGCTGCCGTCCCGGTCCTGGTAAGCCGCGCCGTCGCGCAGCAACTGGGTGGCCGCCTCGTCGACGGAGTACGACGGTTTGCCGTTGACGGTCAGGTTACCGCCGCGGTCGTATTGATGACTGAAACTATTGATCTGGTTGAACGCATTACTGGGAGCGGCCAGTTGCGGCGCCCAGAACAGTTGCTCGGCAGAATCGATAGCGCTGTTTTTGACTTTCGACATAAACACACTTCCTTGTTTGCAAATGGAACAGTTTTAGTCAGACAGACGATCTCTGGCGAGATCGTCCTATCACTCGCCCAATGAGGACGTAAGAAACCTGACACAATTGGAAATCAAACGTCTAGCAATTTTTTTCGTTCAATTTCACGCCCTGCCCCTTAACGCCCCTAAACAATAGACTTCGGCCTCGCCAGTCTCCGTGTGCAACTGCCGAAACTGCGGATTGTCGGACAAAACTATATTTAAATATTAAATATCGATAACTCGCTATTTGCGAACGGCATCGCACTTTTCAAACTAAGTGCCAGCGAAGTGCTATTAATTAATACCTACCAAGTCACCTCAAGGTTTACGTGCACACACTTCCCGCAGACAGCCCCGAAGCCAGCGATGCACCGGGTCGGCGTCCATTCGCGGATGCCAGAGCATGGCGATCGTGAATTCCGGCAACGGAAACGGCAGCGTAAAACTGTGCAGGCCGATCCGCAGGCTGGTGGTGTAGCGCTCAGGCACGCTGGCGATCAAGTCGCTGGACCGGGCCAGCCCCAACGCCGAGGAAAAACCTGGCACGCTGGTGACGATTTCCCGGGACAGGCCCAACGCTGCCAGGGCCTGGTCGATGAGGCCGTGATCCAAGCCGCGCATCGAGACCCCGATATGCCCGCCCGCTGCATAACCGGTAGCGCTCATCGCCACCTGGCTCAACGGGTGTCCGGCACGCGTCACCCCGATCAGGCGGTCGCTGAACAACGCCTGGGTTCGCAGTTCCGGGCTGGTGTCCTTGTCCACTACGGCCGTTTCCAGGTCCACGGTCCCTTCGCGCAGCGCTGTGCTGTCCCGGTCGGTCTTTTCCACGAAACGCAGCCGCACGCCGGGCGCTTGTTCGTGAATGCGGGCGATCAGGTCGATGGCGAAGTTTTCCACGAAGCCCTCACGGGTGCGCAGCGTGAAAGTCCGATTCAAGCGCCCAAGGTCGGGGATCGCCACTGGACGCAGCACCGCCTGGGCCTGTTGCACCAAGAGACTGACCTGTTCGCGCAACTCCAGCGCTCGGGGTGTCGGCACCAGCCCTCGCCCGGCCCTTACCAACAACGGATCTCCAGTGGTTTCTCGCAACCGCGCCAGTGCCCGGCTCATGGCCGACGGGCTGAGCCGCAGCCGCCGGGCGGCCCGGGCCACGCTGCCTTCGCAGAGCAGTACATCGAGGGTGACAAGCAGATTGAGGTCAGGCGAAGACATGGCGCAATCTCGAATTGGATATAGGGCGCTCTGTGCAGCTATAACCTGCAAGTGCTGCGTCTTCCGCCATATTATGCCCAGCGGTAACGTTGTGACAGCGCCGTATTGAGCGCGCGGAGACAGGTGACACGATGAACCCCATCAACACGCAACCAAACCAGCCGGCAACCGCACCCGCGAGCCGGTCCTTTTCACCTCGCTGGGCCTTGGCGAGCCTTGCGCTCTCGACGCTGCTGGCCTCCCTGGGCGCCAGTGTGGCCGCGGTGGCGTTACCGACACTGGCCCAGGCCCTCGATGCCTCTTTCCAGCACGTCCAATGGGTGGTGCTCGCCTATCTGCTCGCCATGACCACGCTGATCGTCAGCGTCGGCCGCCTGGGCGACCTGATGGGCCGGCGCAAGCTGCTCTTGGCCGGCATCGCCTTGTTCACCTTGGCCTCGGTACTTTGCGGCCTGGCGCCTTCGCTTTGGCTGCTGATTGCAGGTCGGGCGCTGCAAGGCCTGGGGGCCGCCATCATGATGACGCTGACCTTGGCCCTGGTTGGCGAAACGGTCGCCCAGGAAAAAACCGGCAGTGCCATGGGCCTGCTGGCCACGCTGTCGGCGGTGGGCACGGCCCTGGGTCCCTCCTTCGGCGGCCTGCTGATCAGCGGGTTCGGCTGGCAGGCCTTGTTTCTGGTCAACCTCCCCCTTGGCCTGTTGACCTTGGGGCTGGCCTGGTACGCGCTGCCGGTGCGGCAGGTGCCGCCAAAGGCCGGAACGGCCCGCTTCGACATCACCGGCACCGTGTTGTTGGCGTTGACGCTCGCCGCCTATGCCTTGGCCATGACTTCCGGGCGCGGGACCTTTGGCGAGTCGAATATTGCGCTGCTGCTGGTCGCGCTCGTGGGCGGCGGATTGTTCATTCGTGCCCAATCCCGGGCCGTGTCGCCGCTGATTCCGTTGACTTTATTTCGCGACAGGTCATTGGTCTCGGGCCTGGCGACGAGCGCCCTGGTCGCGACGATCATGATGGCAACGCTGCTGGTCGGGCCTTTTTACCTGTCCATCGCCCTCGGACTGCCGGCGGCCCTCGTCGGGCTCGTGCTGGCGGCTGGGCCATGCGTCGCGGCGCTGGCCGGGGTGCCTGCCGGACGCCTGGCTGATCGGTTCGGCGTGCAACCCATGCGGCTCACCGGCCTGGCGACCATGATCCTCGGCTGTCTGATGCTGTCATTGGTCCCCCCCGCCCTTGGCATCGCCGGCTACCTCCCGGCCATTGTAGTAACGACCCTGGGCTACGCGTTTTTCCAGACGGCCAACAACACGGCGGTCATGGCTGATGTAGCGGCCCAAAGGCGGGGCGTCGTCGCGGGGCTGCTCAACCTGTCGCGCAACCTGGGTTTCTTCACCGGAGCCTCCGTACTCGGTGCGGTGTTTGCGGCCGCCGCGGCGACGAATGACATCACCCGCGCCAGCCGCGAGGCGGTGACGAACGGTCTGCACATGACCTTCGCCGTTGCCCTGGGCATGGCGATCCTGGCCCTGATCATCGCCCTGAAATACCGCGTGCCAGAGCGGTTGGGCGAACCTGAGGAGACCCCCGGTCAAGCGTGATGGCATTCTGAGCATTGCCGTTTAAGTCGTGATCCAGATCAAAAAAAGTGAACCAATCGCAAAACGGACTGAAAAAATCCACATGAGCTTCATTTTCAGGTGCTATTTTTAGTTCTCACTGGTAGAGCCAAGATGGCTCTTCCTTCCTGACATGAGCAAAAGGAAGCGCTCGATTGAAGAAGGCGGGCAACACATGAATAAAGGATCTTTCAGCAAGGTTACGTTCCCCAACGCTTGCCAGTTGATGCGCTGGCACTTCCATCCCATGGGATTCGAAGCGAGCATGGATGCGCCGGGCAGCATGGTTGCCCGGTTGTTTGATCGTGCCAGTGGCGAGACGATGATCGCCATTGCAGGGATCCCTTGTGCGACGGTGATGAATGCGCCGGATGTGGAACGAATAATCGAGGCGGTTGAGGCCGAGCTGGAAGCCTTTGTGCCACCGGTTGGGTTGCGGCGGTTTGCTTCCTGATCGGGTTGGTTCTTTTTAATGCTAGACAAGCGGCGCCTCCCTTTTTGGGAAGGCGCCGTTTTTTTTGAGGTACATAACCGTTGCTGCGGTAACGGCGGCTTATGGTTCCGCTTTACAGCGGGTCACTATTGCGAGGCGGCCTGAGAGCCGACCTGGCTCTTCAGGTCGCACACCCATCAGATCTGTAGGGGCAAAGCTTGCTCGCGATAGCGGTGGCTCAGTCAATGAAGAGGTTGGATGTGCTGGCCTCATCGCGAGCAAGCTCGCTTGTATGGTAGGACTTGAAGGGAGGAGGAGGGACAAGGCTCGATTCTGACTGTTCGCGCAGTACAGACCGTGGGAGATTTCGCCCCTCCTCCTTTCACCCAAGCGCCGATAAAGAATGCTTCGGCCTGGATCGACGATAGAGACAAGCCTGCGCCTCTGGGTGACCCCTTCAAGTGTTCAAACCTTAGCCCGGAGGATTTTCAATGGCAATGCCGGTTTCTGTCACAAAGCCGATCGTGGGCGTGGATGTCGCCAAGAACGAGCTGGTGATCTATCACGCAGAGCTTGATGTGTTGGAAGCGATTCCCAACGACAAGGCGGCCATCAAAAGGTGGTTGAAAGTACTGCCGGGGCCCGTCGATGTCGCCATTGAGTCGACCAATATCTATCACTTGGATTTTGCTGATCTGGCCTATGAGGCCGGTTGCACGATCTATATGGTGGGCGGTTATGAACTTCACCATTACCGCAAAGGCGTAAAAGTACGCGCCAAAACCGACGCGCTGGACGCCAAGCTGCTGGCTCGTTACCTGAAGAACGAAGGGCATGAGCTTCATCCATGGGCGCCGCCATCTCCGTTGTATCGCCAGCTTCTAAGCCTTTTCCGCCGTCGCGCTGCGTTGGTTCAGGCTCGAGTCGCCCTGGTACAAAGCTGGGCCAATGAGCCGCTGCTCAAGACCGCTTTCGCCGAGCAAATCGCCGCCATGCAGAGGCTTGAGACATTGATCGAGAAGACGATCAAGGATCATCTGAAAAATGCTGGTTTGCTAGGTCAACTGAACCATTGCCTGAAGGTCGAGGGCATCGGATTTCTGACCGGAGCCCGCTTACTTACGGCGTTTCAGCGGGGCGACTTCAAAAACGCAGACGCCTTCATTGCCTTCTTGGGGATGGATTTGCGAGTGTCCCAATCAGGACAAAAAGACGACCGCCGAAGCTTGAGCAAACGAGGCGATCCGGAAGTTCGTCGGCTTTTGCACAACGCAGCCATGTCGGCTAGCCGTACGCCTGCCTGGAAAGGCTTTTATGAAAAACTAAGAGCTCAAGGCTTCGCTACCACCCAGGCGCTAGTGATACTGGCACGCAAGCTTGCTCGGATCGTATTCGCTCTGCTGAAAGGGCAAAGCGAATACCAACCAAAAGCGGCTTGAGGGCTTCCCCTCAACCATAGAATCTCCCACAGGTGGTATTGGCTATTCATGAGTTTTGTGTTCACCGCCCGGCCCTTTGTGGGAGCGAGCTTGCTCGCGATAGCAGTGGTGCGGCACACATAAATGCCAGCCCCGACCGCTTTTGCTTTGCTTTTGATCTTGATCTTGATCTGAACGCCCCGTTAAACCACGCTGGCCGAACGCAGGCATTGCGCAGTGGGCACCTCGGCATGGATGCCGGGATAGCCGCGCTGGGCCATGGATGGCCCTTCGCGGCGACCCACGGAGCAATGCCGGAGTGAGGGCACACCGAGCCTTAGCGAGGTGCCGAGTGGTGGGGCAAGAGCGTTTTGGTTACTTTTGACTGGGCCGGCTTCCGGGCTATTCAAAAGTGACCCGCTGTAAGAGCGGAACCGCCAGCAGCCGTTACCGCAGCAACGGATATACACACCAAACTCTATCCTTTACGAACACGCCGATGGTCAACAAAAAAAGGCTTATCCGCAGCAACACGATCCGAAGCCTTAGGCCCATTGGCCGCTTGCCCATCCTGCCCATCGACATACCAGTAGCAATGCTGCACCGCACGAGTAATCCCCACATACGCCAAACGCAAGATTTCATCTTTTTGCGCCGTGTCGTAAGGCTCGGCATCCCCGTCCTGCCCCAGCCCAGCCATTCGATAAACCTGATTTTTGTAGGGCGAACTGCTCAAGTGCTGACAGTCACCCAACAAGAACACTGCATCAGCCTGGAGCCCCTTGGCACTGTGGTAAGTCATTTGCCTGAGCCGCCGAGCCTCGTAAGGCAAGCTAGAATCAACATTAACTACTGACTGAATATTCTTTTCTATCAATAGCTTATCGCTACTTTTTCGATACAGCATCAAGATGGAGTCACCCTTGCGATAATGCTCCTCCAATCGCAGGGCCAGTCCTTCATCGTCTCGATCCAGTACATTGACCGGACTCAGCGAACGAGGCATGCCGCTGGCCTTGGCCTTTTTACCAGGGATCGCCGCAGCGGCGCGCACGATGTGCTCGGCCGCGTCGATGATGTGCTGGTGGCTGCGATAGTTGTCGGTGAGCATGACCCGAGTTGTCGCCGGTGACGGGAATTGCTTGTTGAACGCCATGAAATAGCTCGGCGAACTGCCGCGCCAGCCATAGATCGATTGCCAATCGTCCCCGACACACAGCAAGGAGGAGCGCTGGGCGCCGCGCCCCACATGCAGCGCTGGGCCACGGCTACGGACCTCACGGAGACTGGCGCGAAGCCAGGAGACGATCTGCGGCGACACGTCCTGGAATTCGTCGATCATCAGATGCGAAAGCGGCCTGAGCAAGGCATCCCCCAGCAACTTGAAGTTTTCCGGCGAATGTTCGCTGAACAACGCGAACATGCGGTTGTAGGTCATGATCGGTGGCGATTGATCGAGTAAATGGTCTTCGAAGGCTCGCCAATAGCGACTCAACGCCTCGAAAAAATACCGATCAGGGTCATCTTGGGCGAAGGACATCCGGCCCACGGCATCCGGGACGTCAAGCCCCAGGTTCTCGATAAAGCCTGCCGCCGCGACAAAACAGTCCAGCAATGGCGCCGAACCCAGCTCGCCCTTGACCTTATAGTCGAACCCGGGCCCGGCGCTGGCATCGCCGGCCATTGTGGCCACCACGCGCTTTGTTGCCTCATAACTTTCCAGCCAAATCAGTGGCTTACGGCAGAAAGCTTGAAACAAGGTACGCTTTACCGCCCACTCCGCGCGGATACTCAACTTGGCCCCCGGACGACTGAGCCGGGCGTCTTCCCGCGGATCGAAGCCCAGCATCACCCAGGCATCGAGTGACGGTGCGTAGCCGTGACAATGGAATCGAGAACCGTTGATTTCAAAAGTCTGTCGCTTTGGCTCGATTCCCTTGATTGGCCAGGCACCGGCGCGAAACCATAGATCTTCGACGGCGTCGCACAATTCTTCGTCGCGCTGGGCCGCCAGCTCGGTGACGGCCACCCGTTTTTGCACATCCGGGTGATCGCGCTCCAGTTCCTTGAGCTGCAGGGCATGGCGGGACAACGGCTGGATCAGCTCACGGAAACGCGCGTCCCGCTGGTAAAGGCTGTAATAACAGGCGTTGAGTTGCTGGCGCTGGACATCATTGATGCGCAGGTCAAAAGGATTGTCTTGGGCGTCGTCCGCTTCGGCGCGATGACTCAGGGTCTCGAAGGCCTGGAGGCGCTCGAACCCAGGCAAGCTGCGCACCATGGGCAAGATACGCGAATGGAAGGTTCGAACCAGATCGCGAGCTTCCTTGAGGCTGACAGTTCGCCCCCACAGGCCGAACACCTCGATCAGCTTTCGAATGAAATTCTTGCGCGACTCCCGGGTAAACGTCACCACGGTCATCGAATCCAGTTCGAAGCCCAAGTAGTGGGACAGCAGCACGATGCGCAGCACCAGGGTCGTGGACTTGCCCGCGCCGGCCCCGGCGACCACCGACGTGGACGGTGTGTCGCTGAAAATCATCTTCCATTGCGCTGCACTGGGTTGTGCATGCGCCGGCAGCAATCGAGCAACGTCCGCTTTGATGCGTTTCTTCAACTCGGCGGTCAGTGGCAGACGCCAGTCGTCGAACAACAAATCATCCACCTGGGGGGCCGGGTGCTCCGTGCTACGCGAATCGCGGATCAACAGCACCTGACGGCCCTCTTCAAGCCCTTCGGCCCTGCCTTCCTTATAGCCATAGTCGAAACCGGCGGTATGGCCGCTGCGAAAGCCATCGGCCTGGCCGTGCAACCAGGACGCCCGGTGCTGGGCACGCAGGCGCGTCAGGCCATGGCCGAAGAATCGAGCGGCCAGGCGCTTGAGCAACGGCATCTGGGCCAGGGGTAACAGCTCGGGGGGAAGATCGGGAGTGTGTTGCGACACGTGGGACTCCGGTGTTCAAGAACCATGACGGCTATGGTGTCTGTATTTGCCGCCAGGTTCCACCCAAAAGCTTTTAAGTCATGGGTTTAGGCGATGAAGTGAAAGTTGGCTCGCGATTTAATATCTAAATAAACGATAGGATTGAAACGTTTTTTACGCTTTTTATCGATGATTTCCTTCGCGAAAATAGCGCCATCAACCCTCGCTTTCGCTCTTCAGCGAAAAGGACACGAACATGCTCGAACTCAGGCCCTTCGCCACCTTGGGTGCCGCCAACCACGGCTGGTTGGATGCCCACCACCATTTTTCGTTCGCCGAGTACCACGACCCGCAACGCATGCATTGGGGTAATCTGCGCGTCTGGAACGATGACGTCATTGCCCCCGGCAGTGGTTTTCCTCAACATCCGCACCGGGACATGGAAATCATCACCTATGTTCGCGAAGGCGCCATCAGCCATCAGGACAACCTGGGCAACAAGGGCCGTACGGAGGCTGGCGACGTACAGGTCATGAGCGCGGGCACCGGGATTGCACACAGCGAGTACAACCTGGAATCGACGGCCACGCGCATTTTCCAGATATGGATCATTCCCAACGAAGAAGGCCTGGCACCGTCATGGGGCGCCAAACCGTTCCCCAAGGACTCGCGCGAAGGCTTCGTGACCCTGGCCAGTGGCAAGGCCGGCGATGACCAGAGCCTGCGTATTCGCGCCAACGCGCGGTTGGTAGCGGCCAACCTCAAGGCGGGTGAAAATGCGGAGTATCGGCTGGACGCCGGGCGACGAGCTTATCTTGTGCCAGCCACAGGACTAATAGAAATCAATGGGTTACGCGCACAAGCTCGAGACGGTGTTGCGATCGAAGCTGAACAGGTATTGCGAGTGACCGCGATCGAAGACAGCGAAATCGTGCTCGTAGACCTGGCTTGACCCCTGCGCCACTAGCAGCACTGCGCCTCTTGCTCTTGTGGCGAGGGAGCTTGCTCCCGCTGGGCTGCGCAGCGGTCCCGCTTTTTTGGCGGTCGCTGCGCAACCGAGCGGGAGCAAGCTCCCTCGCCACACGTTCACATCACAGGCATCACTTGCACAGGCATTACTTGCTAGTGATAGCCCCATCCACCAACGTTTGCGCCTCAGCCACCAATTGCTTGAGGTGCGCATCGCCAATGAAGCTTTCAGCGTAGATCTTGTAGATATCTTCAGTACCGGACGGACGCGCCGCGAACCAGCCGTTTTCGGTCATGACCTTCAGGCCGCCGATGGCCTGGTCATTGCCCGGCGCATGGCTGAGGATGCTCTGGATCTTCTCCCCGGCCAGTTCGGTAGACGTCACCTGATCCGGCGACAGCTTGCTCAACAGCGCCTTCTGCTGCGGGTTGGCCTTGGCATCGACGCGTACCGAGAACGGTTCGCCCAGCGCGTCGGTCAAGGCGCGGTAGGCCTGGCTCGGATCGCGACCGGTGCGGGCCGTCATCTCCGCCGCCAGCAACGCCGGAATCAGGCCATCCTTGTCGGTACTCCAGACGCCGCCATCCTTGCGCAGGAACGAAGCACCGGCACTTTCTTCACCGCCAAAGCCCAGGGAGCCATCGAACAGGCCATCGGCAAACCATTTGAAGCCCACCGGCACTTCATAGAGACGGCGCCCCAGGCGCTTGGCGACGCGATCGATCAGGCCGCTGCTGACCACCGTCTTGCCCACGCCAGCATCGGCGCGCCATTGCGGGCGGTTCTGGAACAAATAGTCGATCGACACTGCCAGGTAATTGTTCGGCGCCAACAGGCCGCCGGACGGCGTCACGATGCCATGGCGGTCATGGTCCGGGTCGCAGGCGAAGGCCACGTCGAAACGCTCCTTCAGGCCAATCAACCCTTGCATGGCATGGCTGGAGGATGGGTCCATGCGGATCTGCCCGTCCCAGTCGACGGTCATGAAACGAAAGGTGGAATCCACGTGGGTATTCACCACCTCAAGGTCCAGGCGGTAATGCTCGGCAATGGCTGGCCAGTAGCGCACGCCCGCGCCACCCAACGGGTCGACACCCAGGTGCAGCCCGGCGGTGCGGATGGCATTGAAATCGATGACATTGATCAGGTCCGCCACGTAAGTGTTGACGTAGTCATGGCGGTGGGTGGTATCGGCCTTCAGGGCCTGCTCGTAACTGACGCGCTTGACGCCGGCGAGTTGGTTGGCCAGCAGTTCGTTGGCCTTGGCTTCGATCCACTTGGTGATGTGGGTATCGGCCGGGCCACCGTTAGTAGGGTTGTACTTGTAGCCACCGCTTTGCGGCGGGTTGTGGGACGGCGTGATGACGATACCGTCCGCCAGGCCCGCCGAGCGGCCACGGTTGTAGCAGAGAATGGCGTGGGAAACCGCTGGCGTCGGGGTGTATTCATCCCCCTCGGCGATCATGACGGTCACACCGTTGGCCGCGAACACTTCCAATGCGCTGGCGCCCGCCGGGGTCGACAGCGCGTGAGTGTCGATACCGACGAACAACGGTCCGTTGATACCCTGGGCTTCGCGGTACAGGCAGATCGCCTGGCTGATTGCCAATACGTGCCACTCGTTGAAGCCCAGGTCAAAGGAGCTGCCGCGGTGGCCGGAGGTGCCGAACGCCACGCGCTGGGTTGCAACCGAGGCATCGGGTCGGCCGGTGTAGTAGGCCGTCACCAGTCGCGGGATATCGATCAACAACTCTGCCGGTGCCGGCTTGCCCGCAAATGGACTGACTGTCATGCAAAACCTCTGAGTGGAATGGCTCGGGAAATAGGGTGCAGTTTACTGACAGTTCGACCATGGCGCGACGGGTTCGATCCATCGCCGCCGATTACGATTGCTCGAGCCTCAGGGCGTCGGTCAACGCGCAGAGTGCCGCGTCCAGGTCCTGTGGCCCATTGAGCGTATGGGTCAGGCGCATATGTTGCCCATACAGGCCATGAAGGCTGAACAGTTCTCCGGGCGCGATGACGATTCGCTGGGCCAGGAGCCGACGAAACACCCGCCGCAAGTCGACCCTTCGCGTCGAGCGCATCCAGATCGTCGCGCCACCTTGGGGTTCCACCCATTGCACGCTATCCCCCAGCCGCTCGCGCAGCAGTTGTGTGGTCGAAACCGCGCTTTCGCGCAGCAGGCGCCGCAACACCAGCAAATGCTGGTCAATCCGACCGTTGCTGTACAGCCGGGCGATGGCTTTCTGGCGAATCGGCGACAGGCGAAACGCACGTAGCAGGAAATGTCGCTGTAGTTGCAGGGTCAACTGGCGCGACAACACGTAGCCGTACGGCGCCTCTGGGCCGATGGTCTTCTCGAACGTGGAATAGACGATCAGCCGATCCGGGTCGAGCAAGTCCCGAAAAGGCGTCGCCCCGGCCTCGAACGCCAAGTCTGTATGACTGTCGTTCTCCAGCACCCACGTGCCGTGCCGTTCCAGCAACTGCGCGATGGCACGACGGTTTTCCTCGGGAACGAACGACCCCGTTGGCATGTTCAGGACCGACGACAACATCACCAGGCGTACCGTTTCGCTTTCCAACAGTTGTTCCAACTGCTCGATATCGATTTCCCCGCCGGCCAGCAGTGGCAACTCGATGAGGTTGATGTCAGCGGCCTGGAGCAGGCGCAACACGACCCAGTCACAAGGCGATTCGATCAGCACGGTGGCGCCCCGAAGTGCCAGTACGCCAATCAGGATCTCCAGGACACCCCGCAGGTCGGCACCGATGTAGACGTCATCGGCATTCCAACAACGGGCCGGCGAAGACGTGTAGCGGGCCGCCAGCGCGGTGCGCAGTTCCAGCTCGCCCCAGGGTTGCGAAGGCATCTGCGAGGAGCGTGGATACTGGCGCAGCAGCTCGCGCTCGAGCAACAACATCGGACTGTCCAATGGCTGCATCGACGCCGGCTCATCCGCGCTGAGCACCAGCATGCCTGGCCGTCGGGCGTTGACATACAAGGTTTCGAGTAGATCGCCGCCGCCGTCCAGGGTAGTCGTGCTGGGCGCCGGCAGTGCGTAATAACCGGATTTGGCGATCGAATAGACCCGCCCTTCCTTCTCCAGCAATGAATACGCGTACTGAATAGTGGATATCGACACATTCAGACGCTCGGCCAATTGCCGCAACGAGGGCAGGCGCACCCGCGCATCGACCTCCATTTCGTTGATCAGCGTGGTCAGGTAGCGATAAACCGCCTGGTAGGCGAAGTCTGTCTCCCGGCAACCTTTCATCGGATCAGGCCAGGAGAGCGGATTGCAGCCGGCCAGGTCGCAACGCCGGGCATCATGATCGGGCGGGAGGTAGACGAGTCAATCAAACCGCGTTCCTCAGTGCCTTGCCGAGTGCTCGTGCGGCTCATCGACGGCTTGCCCGGCTTCTGCCGTGTCGATGTCGTCGAGGGCCTGTTGCAGATCGCCGCCCGGAACCGTTTCCGGTTGGTCCGACGATGCCACGCTCGCTTGGTACAGTTTGCCAAGGACACCGACGGGCAGGCCACTGACGTCGACCATCCATTGGGCGATCTGATCGGCAACGGGCGCGCCCTGCATGGCCTTGTGCAGGTCCGGCAGTGCCACCAGCATGCCAGGGTGGCAACAACGCAGGAAATGTTCCAGGCCCGCGCCCTGCCCCACGAACGGGGCGAACAGCATGCACACCAGTTGCGTTTCACTGAGCCCGAGGATTTTCTGCGCTTCGAGGGCGGCGTAGGCGCGGCGTTCGGGAACCGACGAAGGTGAGCCAAACAGCGCCCGAGCCTGCTCGCAGGCATGTTCCGGCAACTGCTTGCGATGCATGATCATGATCGCCCGCTGCACGTAGTCGCTGTACCCCGTTTCGTAGCTGCGCCCCTGCACGTAGCAGGCCTGCAGCCCATGCAGATGAGCCGACAGCAGCGGGCTGAGGTATTCGTTTTCGATCGCCGAGGGCATGAGGTGGTCGGTCCGTACTCGCAGGAATTCGTTGAACAGCGGCCAATTGGTACCTTCCTGGCGATCGACGATCAGGTCGTCGATGCCAATGTGGCTCATCCGTCGACAGGCCTCGTAATGCCCCTCGGGTTTCCATGCGCCGAGGCGCTCGGGACCGTAGAAATGTTCGTAGAGATCGTTGTTCAAGGTATCGAGGTGCGCAAAGAGACTGTCGAAACAGCCAATGTTGTCGATCGGCAGGCCGATCTTGCGGGCCGCGCGGCGCAGGCCTGAGATGAACAGTTTTTGCTGGCGCGGTGTATCGCTGCTGACCATCGAATCCACGCCAGGCTCCCAGCGGGCCATGTGCCGATAGAACTCGGTCATCGCCAGGTAGCCTTCCCCCCCGATTTCAAGGGGGCTGTCGACCGAGCGAAGGTGCCCCAACGCCAGCAGATCCATGCGATTGGCCTCGTGCCCCGCCACCGACAAGGACTGCCGGTGGTTGAACGGCAACACCTCGCGGTTATCCGCCATCAGCAATTCGACCCGGGGATCGTCATAGACAAACAGCGCGCTGTAGCAGCGATGGATGTTCTCCAGTGTCGCCTGGGTGGTCTCGCTCAAGCGCGGCGTGGCGACGCGCAAAGCGAAGGTCACCGGATGCCGGCCCGCGATGCTGAGCTGTGCGGCCCGCAAAGCGGTCAGCACGTAAAAGCCCTCCCGGCTTCCGTTCTGGACCGTCAACACCCGATAATCACCAATCCGGTCAATGCCTCCGGCGGCGACAATCAATCGTTGGATCAAAAGCTGCAACGCAGTCCGTTCGGCCCGCGAATAAAAACCCAACAAGCGTTGCAGTATCTGTTGATACACGTGAGTCATTGCCTGCTCATGAATTGCACTCATAGCTATTTACCTGAAATTCAACTATCGGCGCCGCACCCGCACCAACGTGACCGCGCGACGTGTTGATCTGAATGGATCGTTCTAGTACTCAAAGAGTATTAGCAATACGCTCAAGCAGTGCTTGCCGTAATTATTTGATACATACGCAGAGAGCCACCCGACACTCCTTGGTTCCCCCGCCGCGGACCGCGTAAATACGGGGCCTCGCCAAGCCAGGGGCACGTCCTAGGAGATTTCCGACAACGTCCCACAGATAATGAGTACGCGAAATAAGGAACTTGCCGAACTTGAATAGACCCTCTACCCCGCCTCGTTTTCCAAAGGTTTGATAGATAGCCCCGCTCCAATAAACGCTCGTTGCACCTTGAATGTGCCTTGAAGGATGAAGGCCTTCGAAAAAGTTATACCGCACCACGACTTCTTCCTTGATATGGAAATCAAGCGTTCAATTATCAGGACTTAAATAACGATTAGAAGATACAGATTGGGGGCAAAAACCAGTTCAGATGTTGACCTGCCGGCCGTTTCGATCCTGGACGAACCGGGACAGGCCACTGATGGGTGCTGCAAGACACGTACACACCGCCGCCAGCCAGCGGATGCAGGGGGGAGAAAGGAAGGACGGGGATCAAGCCGAAGGCAGCGCAAGAGCCCGGGCGATGACTCTTGCGCAAGACAGGTATCAGGCGGGGTCGACGACCTGAAGGGCAACGCGCTCGCGGCAAGGGCATTCGCCCATGTACCGGTGAGCTTCGACAAACTCGGAGAACGGGAAGACCCGCGTCTTGAGGGGCAACAGCACGCGATCGGCGGTCAGTTGATTGATATCACGCAATGCGCGTTGCAACGCCACCTGGTCCTGGAGGATGCCCAGTTCCGGTTTGCCGGTGAAATTACCGATGCAGTGCACGAAGAACTGAATGTTCTTCTGGAACGCCGCGCAGGCCGGGAACGGTGTCTGGTTGCCACCCTGCAAGCCGTACAACACCAGGCTGCCACGGGGTGCCAGCACATCGCCCAACAGCGACATCTGCGGCCCGCCAAGGCCATCGAACACTACATCGACGCCACGATTGTCGGTGAGCTTGTTGATTTGCATCAGCAAGTCCTGCTCTTCGGTGACGATGACTTTCTCGGCACCCAGCGACAGCAGGTATTCACGTTCGTCCGCCGTCTTGGTCGCCGCAATCACCCGCACCCCCAGGGCCTTGCCCAGTTGGACAAAGGACGGGCCGGCACAATGGCTGGCATCGGTGACCAGGGCGAATTGCCCCGGCTTGACCCGCGCCAGGTCCATGTAGGCGAAATAGGCGATCAGCAGCGGCGTGTAATGCACGGCGGCTTCGATCGGGCTGAGCACGTCGGGATAACGGGTCAGAGCGGTGCGCGGCAGCACGATCACTTCGCCGTACACCGGATAATCATTCGGGCTCTCGGCCGGGAAACTGGCGACCTTATCGCCCACGGCCAAGTCATCGATGCCGTCGCCGACGGCCGTGACCACGCCGGCCATCTCATGGCCCAGGCCTGAAGGCAGGCGTGCCTGGGACGACGCCAGGTTCTGGCGCCACAAGGTGTCATACCAACTGATGCCGATCGCTTCGACGCGGACCTGCACTTCTCCTGGCGCAGGAAGAGCCGCCGCATGCTCTTCGCATTTGAGCACCTCGGCACCACCAAACTTGTGAAAACGGATCGTGCGGGACATCGCAAACCTCGTCAAAGTAACCTCTAATGCCATGAACTCTATCCGGGCTTTGTAGCCAAGACCATCAGTGGCTATTAATAGTCGACATGCCTGTCATTGATTCCGCAGCAAGAAAACCGAACCAGTCCTGTAAGACTTATCCCTAAGAAAATGCATTTACCCGATGCAGAGTACCAGCCTTTCCCCGTAAGATTCATGCCGGCCATTGTTCCCATATGGCCGCCGACGTCAAGCTTGCTGAACCTGCCAGGACCCCAGATGAATCGTAATGACCTGCGGCGTGTCGACCTGAACCTGTTGATCGTGTTCGAAACACTGATGCATGAACGCAGCGTGACCCGCGCGGCCGAGAAGCTGTTTCTCGGCCAGCCGGCCATCAGCGCAGCGCTGTCGCGCCTGCGCAGCCTGTTCGATGACCCGCTGTTCGTGCGCACCGGCCGCAGCATGGAGCCTTCGGCCCGGGCGGTCGAGATCTTCGCCCTGCTCTCCCCAGCCCTGGATTCGATTTCCACGGCGGTGAGCCGCGCTGCGGAGTTCGACCCGGCCACCAGCACCTCGGTGTTTCGCATCGGCCTGTCGGACGACGCCGAATTCGCCCTGCTGCCGATGCTGCTCAAGCGCCTGCGGGCCGAAGCGCCAGGCATTGTGCTGGTGGTGCGCCGGGTCAACTACATCCTGATGCCAGGCTTGCTGGCATCCGGTGAAATTTCCATCGGCGTCAGCTACACCGACGACCTGCCGGCCAACGCCAAGCGCAAGGTCTTGCGGCGCAGCATGCCCAAAGTGCTGCGGGCCGACACCGCGCCGGGGCGACTGACCCTGGATGAATTCTGCGCCCGCCCCCACGCCCTGGTTTCCTTCGCAGGGGACTTGAGCGGTTTCATTGATGAGGAATTGGCGAAACTCGACCGCAAGCGCCATGTCGTGTTGGCCGTGCCGCAGTTCAACGGCTTGAGCACGCTGCTGTCGGGCACCGACATCATCGCCACCGTGCCCGACTACACCGCCGACGCACTGACCGCCGCCGGTGGCGTACGCGCCGAAGACCCGCCCATACCGGTACGCAGCTTCGAACTGCACATGGCCTGGCGTGGTTCTCAGGACAATGATCCTGGGGAGCGCTGGTTGCGGTCGCGGATTCAGATGTTTTTCGGCGATCCTGAGAGTCTTTAGGTGTCGTCTGGCAGGCTGTTTAGCTGATCATTTATGCCTTTTCATAGACCATGGAGATCCATTCACTTCCAGTGGATTTCTACATTGGGGGCATCTGAGGGCATGCTTTGGATGGTTAAAAAGGTTGCCCGGCAACACCCACGTCTTCGGCGGCACAGGGCCCTAAGTGCTTAAAGCACACGGCAGCATCGATCATGAGAGTCGCCCGCTCCTCCCGATCTTCAACGGCGACCGCTGCCCGCATGACCGCGGTGTAACCGAGCTACGTTCTGATCGATGCGGCCTTGGATCGTGCGCAAGGTGTCTCGAGTAATAACCTGTGGGTATAGGTTTTCGGCGATGCTTGCAAACCGGCTCGCCACATCGCAAATGCCGTCAATCATTCTGCCGGCAACGTCCGGGGGGACCTCGGCTTCCTCGGCAAGCCGAAGCATTTGCGTGCGAGAAATCGACAGCGCTTCCCCCATCACATCCATCTGGTGATATCCACTCGGCCCCTCGCAGAAGGTCACGTCGTAAGCCGGCGACAACCTCCACTGGCCGTCTTGCGACATGATGTAAGCAAAGTTTTTGGGATGATCGTCTCGGTTGTTGAACGCAACATTGAAGACGGCACGTTCGAAGGCCACCGCCATCTCTCGCACGTCGTTAGTACACATCTGTGTTGCCCGCAAGAAGTTGACGTAGTCCAACACCCCCGGAGACCGGTAATTTGCCCCCGTAAAGGCCGCGAGGCTTTGCATGGGTACGCGCAGACCATCCCGACGGTCAAATCGCTTACTGGCAAACGCAGCCAACCCATTAGGCAGACTGAAGTACTGCGTGTCAGGGGTCTTGATGCCGCACATGCGCAGGCACTCGGCGTAGACCATTTCGATAGCACACACCTCGGCATGCTCTTCTTTCGCCGGGAACTTGACCATCCAAGCTTCAAAGCCCGCCGTAACGGCAGTGGTAAAACGGCCAGTTTCTGGATCGCGATAGACGAGGGCCTTAGGCCTTGCACCTTGAGGCGAGCCACCCACCAGCAGCAACGTCTGCAGGAACTCGCCACCGTCTCCATGGAGCACTTCCTGCACTTCGGCGGCAAGCTGCTCCAGGGGGATATGGACTTCAGACTCCTGCCCTTCTGGTGCCACGGGCTCAAACGTCATGGCCCCCATTGCATTGCAACCGATGTAGGCCAGCCGCTCCAGTGAGCCGATGCGCGCCGTGGTGAGCCCGCGCCGCCTGAACATACGGTCCATCAGCAACATGCCCCACCCATCGGGCAAGGAGTCGTAAACAGGCCCTGGCAAGTACAGTTGGTGGTCTGGAAAATCTTGGCGCAACTGAGCCCCCTCCAACGGGAGCGTGTAGGAGGACAGTTCCAAGCCCCTTTGCCTGGCTTCATTGCTGTACTGGAATACGATCAGCGGGCGACCGGTCAGGGCAGTCGTGGAGACGAGCGTGCCCCATTGCCATCGCTCACCCCAGCCCTCGTAGAAGACGTTCACCTCCTCAAGCATTGCCGGACTTCCTCTTTGTACGAAGACGATTGGCGCTGTTTTCGTAGCGCCGAATATCCTCGATGCTGTCCAGCTTTGGCAGGAACAGGCCTTCAAGTTCCTTGGTTCGACCAAGAGCCATCGCCACACGAACGACGTTCTCGAATCCGACATTGCGCCCTGCTTCAAGGTTGGACACTGTGTTTGTGCCGATGCCGGCACGTCCGGCCAAGTCGGCCTGTGTCATGTCCAGCGCCAAGCGCTCTGTACGCAAGCGATCGCAGAGGCGCTTGACGACCTCGCTCGGCTTGCTGAAGCTTAAATCCAACATAGTGTGCACCAAGACCATTCTGTGCCAGTTAACCCCCAAAATTATAGAATTAACGCCCCCCCCTATCAAGGGACTTAATTCCCCAAACCTGTGTCTTATCGATTAATTTCTAGGTCCAGCCACAATTTAATGGATTTATCATCCATAAAAGCCAAAAGCAGAGAGAACTATTGGGGGCAGTTAAGAACCGTATGCTTGGTGAAATCTTGCCTTCCGCCCGAGCCTGGTTAGCGTTGGGGGCAAAAATGGGGGCACGCTAAAAATTTCGCGACCTGAAACCACCGTCCTAAAGCCAGTCAAAATGTTTTCGGCGATCCCGATAGCCTGCAATAGAGTTCCAGTACATCAAAGCCCACGGCTTTCGCGCCCCCTCGCAAAACGCTGCGCACGTAGCCTCAGATTTAGAATGCAGCGCAAGGAATCAGGAGATGGGGTTCACTCGCCCAAAATGTTCTTCAACGCAGCGGTATGGCCGGCCGGGTCGTTTACGCTGGACATCACTTCGATGATGGTGATCTTCTGATCGTTCATCGTCATCAACGAAGCCATCAGTAGTTGCAGGCCGTTGAAATCGTCGGTGCCGTCCAGGCGGTGCATCTTCAAGCCGTTCACCTGAATGATTTTCTCGCTAGTCATGCGAAAGTTGGATGACGCGGCCTGCTGCTTTTCCTTCACGGTATCCACGGCAAGGCGAAACGCAGCGTCCGGGGTGGTACCCGCAGTCGGTGCCAGACCTTCGGTAACGATGATGGCCCGCTCGCTTTTCGGATCGAAGTACATCGTGCCGCCGTTCTCGCTGTTCAAGATACGGGTCTCGACGCCGTTGAGCACGAACTTCAGCTTGCCGCCTGCCAGGGACACCGATTGCGTGTCCGATGCCGCCGTAGCGGTTTGTTCAGGCGAGGCAGCAACTGCCATGGTGGCCGCGCCGCTCAAGGCAGCAAGCACGCACAAGGAACGGGTCCAGCCCAACAGCAAATGCTTCGACATTGATAGCGCCTTTGTTTTCAGGCCGTCGAATACCGACGGCCTGTCGTGCGAACAGCCTAGCTTACTTGCCTGCTCACTTGCCCAGGATTATCTGTCGACTATTTAGCCCCAGTCCCTATCAACGAACTCTCGATCTGGACGCCAGGCATCATTCGTTGCAAACCTTCGATCAGTTTGTCCCCCGCTTCCGTCAAGGCTTCAAGCGGCATCGCCGGCAAACTTTCCAGAATGAACCACATGCACTTCGCCTCCGCATCGAGACGGGTCCTGACACCTTGCCGCCAGTTCCAGCGACGGCAGGTCACGCCTTTGTCGTCGCGCCAGACCACTTCGCCGGCGTCTGGATATTCGACAGCAGGAGCCCCTTCTTTCAGGGTGTCGAAGGGCTCGGTGCCATCGGCGACTACCAACCGTGGGGAGCCCACATAGGCTTCGATGTTTTCCCCGCCAACAGGGATGGCGTACTCAAGACTGATGGCGTTATAGAGATCGACGATGGGATCCAGGCTGGGCAAGCTGCCGTCGCGCAACACCCGTTTACGCAACGCCTCGGCTGAACAAGGCGTGCGCTGCGGCTTGGCTCCAAACTTTCGGAATGTATCGGCCCATGCGGCCAAATGTGCTTCGCCCCAGCCTGGCCCACCCTCCCGCACTGCCTTGCAAGCCCGGTCCAGCGCGGCCTGAGCGACCTCAGGATGGGTCAGCGGCGCAGCTTGCATCACAATGCTCAGAGCCCTGAACCCTGGAACCAGCTCTGCAACGGCTCGATCGATTAACGGCAGTACGGACAGCATCAAGAACCTCCAGGAATCCAAATGTCATTTCATGCTATCCAGCGCCGACCAACAAAGTCAATATAATGACCAGCATCACTCACTATAGCGAATGGGTCGATTGACGGGCCTATCGGTATAGACTGAGAATCCCGGCACATTTTCTTCTTAGCATGATCCTCATCAATGACCATGAATACCAGCCTGTCGACGACCCCAGGTGCTGATGCTCAAGCCGTCAGCCTGGCCGTCGCGCGCACGCTCAAACAGGCACGCAAGGTACAGAAAATCACACTGGATGAGCTTTCCCGGCGTTCAGGGGTGAGCAAAGGAATGGTCGTCGAAATTGAAAAATGTACGGCGAACCCCAGTATTGGCATCCTGTGCAAAATCGCAGCCGCGCTGGGTTTGTCCGTTGCAGACATCGTCAATGTGACCGAAGCCCCCTCCGCCCATATCATCGACAGCCAGGACATTCCCACGCTCTGGACCGGGGACCAGGGAGGGACGGCGCGACTTCTGGCAGGAACGTCCGGCCCCAATATGATCGAGCTGTGGCGCTGGGAAATGCATCCAGGCGAGGCCTTCGCGTCACCTGGGCACCCTCAAGGCACGCTTGAACTTTTTCATGTGGAGAAAGGCACGCTCAAATGCGTGGTTGGGGAAACGGAGTTGGTCATCCCTGCGGGGAGCTCGGCAGTGGCCAAGACCGATGTTCCCCATTCCTACTCCAACGCTGGCAGATCCAAGTTGGTATTCACCATGTCCGTGACGGAGATGCATCCGTAAGTGCTCAGCGGAGCTTGCGCCATCGATACGGTGCAGACGCCTAGAGCTTATGGCTCCCCAACACCCAATACCGCTGCGGCTCCACCTTGCGCAGTCGCGCCGCCAGGAACACACCCACCAGCAACGCCGCCGGAATGATCGCGCAGAGGCCATATGACAAAGCCTTGCTCGCACCTGTCAGCACATCGAAATGCACCACCGCGATAAACAGGACCGCCAACAGGGCCACGCAAGAGAAACCAGGAAAAATCCGCCCACGCCATATTCCCAGCTTGAGTTCGGGGTGGCGCTGGGCAAAGACCCAGACCGCGGCGGAAGTCAGCGCCATCAGCAGAATCACGCACAACGTCGCCAGGTTGGACAGCCAGGCGAACAGTTGCAGGATCGGGTCGGCATCCATGGCGGCGAAAATCAGTACCACCACGGCGGAGATCAGGCTCTGCAACGCCGAGCCCATGTGCGGGCTCTGGTGGACGCGGTGGGTAGTGCCCAAGCGGCTGGGCAGCAAACCGTCACGTCCGATGGCGTAGAAGTAACGGGCCGCGGCGTTGTGGAACGCCAGCAGCCCGGCGTAGATGCTGACCATGAACAGCACGCGGATGACCTGGGTCAGGTGCGGACCGACAAAGTGGTCGGACATGCCATAGATAAACGTCGTCGGGTCCTGCAAGGACTGGAGCGTGGACACGATCTTGTCCGCCCCAACACCGATGACCATCGACCAGACCGACAGCGCGTAGAAACCACCGATCAACAATACCGAACAATAGGTGGCAATCGGGATCGTCCGCTCCGGGTTCTTGGCTTCTTCACCGTAGATGGTGGTGGCCTCGAAGCCGATGAACGCCGCGAAGCAGAACAGCAAGCCGATGGACGGCGTACCGCTGAACACGTGACTGCGATCGAACGCGTCGAGGTTGATGCCGCTGTCGCCACCGGTCCTCAGGATCGCAAAATCCAGGAGCAGGATCGCCAGGTATTCGGCGATCACGATCACCGACAGCACCCGGGCCGACAGGTCGATCTTGCGATAGCCGAGGATCGCGATGCTCGCCATCGCCAGGAGTGAATAGGTCCACCATGGCAAATCCAGGCCAAAGACGCTGGCCATCGTGCCGCTGACCACGCCCCCGAACATGCCGTACAGGCCGACCTGGAGAATGTTGTAGGCAAACATCGCCAACACTCCCGCTGCGCCACCGGCCAAGCCACCCAAACCGCGGGAGGTGAACGCGTAGAAACCGCCGGCGTTGGTCACATGCCGGGACATGGTGGTGTAGCCCACCGAAAATGCCAGCAACACCAGCAAGGCCAGGATCAGCAACGCCGGTGTGCCGGCGCCGTTGCCCAGCATGATGCCAATGGGGAAGCCGCCGGCGATGACACTCAAGGGGCTCGCCGCCGACACCACGAAGAAGATGATGAAGCCGACACCCAAGGCCCCACGCTTGAGCTCCGTGGAGCTATTGACCGGGAGAGGTACACTCATGTTTTCTTGACCTTATTGTATGAGGCAGGCGCTGTAGGATCGGTGCTGTCAAATGCTCACCGTCACCCGATAGCATTATTGTTCTTGTTGCACGCTGGATTCGATCCTATGCCTCTCCCTGAACGCCCCATTAGCCCAAATCGGTAATCGCCGCGCTCGCCTCAAAAAAGCCTGGCGTGGGGCTAATGCCAGTTAGTTAAGTGGATACCACGGACAAACACACAAACCGTGGCGAGGGAGCTTGCTCCCGCTGGGCTGCGTAGCAGCCCCAGAAACAGGGACGCTTCGCGACCCAGCGGGAGCAAGCTCCCTCGCCACAGGGTTATTGCCCGCCTTTGTTTCGCTTAACTGACAGACATGAGGGCGTGTGGCCCCTCTCACTTCACTGCAGGGCAATACGCGCCGTCAGTTGCGACGCCGCGCCGGTGACCAGGTCGCACAGGTAGTCCTGCTGAAACGCTCGGAACCGCTCGCTGCGCCCCACCAGGGTCATGCTCCCGAGGACTCGGCGTTTTTCGTCGAAGATCGGTGCCGCGACGCCACTGCGTCCCGGGTGCAGCTCGCTTTCGCTGATGCAATAGCCCTGTTTGCGGATGGCGAGCAGCCCTTTAGTGAACGGCTTCCACTCCAGTTCCTGATGCAGCACTTGCGCGGGATTGGCGTGGAAGTCGTAGATGCGGCGAATCTGGCGCGGCAGCAAATAGGCCAATACGACCCGAGCGGTCGCGCTGTGAAAAAGATCGATCGGCCGTCCCCGGTCGCCCCCCTCCGGGCCGGCGTCGGAGCCCCGCTGGATCAGCACATTGACCACCGAGTCACCATGCCATTCACTGACCAGCGCATCCAGGCCGGTGTCGGCCACCAGTTTGTCGACCAGGCCCCGGCTGCAGGCCAGCAATGGATCGTAGCGGGTCATCTGATGCTCCAGCGTGACGATACGTGGGCCGAGCGCATAGCCCCGCGGTAATCGCTTCAAGAAACCCGCGTCGCCGAGTTCGCGCAGATAACGATAGGCGGTGGCAGGCGTGTATCCGAGCTCCCGGCAAATGACGTCCACATCGATGACCGGCCGCTCAGGGCGAAACAAGTCGAAGACCCTGAGCAGGCGGCGAAGGCTATTCATCTTTTCTACGTCCTTGTGCAGGCCAATGCTCAAGCAAGCGCACAACCGCCGATGGCAGCGCGCGTGGTCTGGGAGGGCAACTCCGCGAACAGCGCCTGGTACTCGGCCGCAAAATGGCTGAGGTGAAAGAAGCCCCACTGGGCCGCGGCATCGCCAATGGAGAGATGCGCCGCTGGGGTGGACATCAAGGTTCGGCGCACGCCGTTGAGCCTTACGGAGCGCAGGTAATTGACCGGCGTCGTCTCGGTCACCGAACGGAAGCTGTTCTGCACGGTACGGCGACTCACCTGGAGTCGCTGGCACAACTCATCCACGCTGGGCACGTTGTTCGATTGCGCGGTCGCCAGGCGGTGACATTTTTCGACAATGTAACTGCGCGTGGAGCTGGGCGCGCGCTGGTGCTTGTCGCAGGCGGGGTCGGTCATCAACTGGAGCAATTCGTCGAGCATGGTCTGCTCCAGTGCCATTTCCCGGTCTTGTGCGTTGTCGAGTTCTTCGCTCAAGAGCGCCTGGGAGAACGCCGCCAGCATTCGACGGCGAGCCTCGGCGTAGCGTTGGGTGGAAAGCCTGATCACCGGCTGGCGTAGCAACTGAGCGATTTCCTTGGCCGACGCGGTTTGCGCCAACGCTTGCTCGAACAACTCACGCTCGAAGGTGATCGCCAGCAGCTCCATGCCCATCGGCATGTGGAACATGAATTCCTCGCCACCATGAAGAAAGAACAGGCTGCTGTCGTCCACTTCCCGCCCCTGCATCCGGATCGTACCCGGGACGGTGATCGGTACGGCGAAGCACATCTTGCCCCGAGGAGCCACGCCGTGCTGCACGACACGCTGGTTGATCTGCTCGCGAAAGACGTGGCAACGCGGCGTCGTCAACTGGATCAGTGAGCTCTCAGCCGAACCAGCGGTCAGCTGATTGTAGTCCTGGCTCCACTCCTGGACGGTGGCGGCGTGGACATGGATGTCGTGGAAGTGGCTGATGTTCAGGTTTTTCATGATGACGAAAGCCTCGGCCAATATTCTTGTTTTTAGATCGCCTTCACGATCGATATTCTCACATTAAGAGAATTCTGCAAATTTTCTTTCAGGAACGCCAGATCTTCGAAAGGAAGGTACGCCGCAGCCTCCCAATGTGCCGATTCGGGCTACCGGCCAGGATCGGGCCACGAGGATGATCGAGACACTGAAACCGACATCCTGAGAGACCGTCATGAGTGAAGCCAAACTTGAATCCCTCCATTTCGCGGATGCCCCGCGGATAACCTCTACCATCCCCGGCCCCAAGACCACCGAGGCCCTGGCGCTGTCGGCGCGTACCGAGTCGATGGCCCGCGGCGGCGGACGCATGCCGGTGGCCATGGACCGGGCGTTCGGCGCGACCTTCAAGGACGCCGACGGCAATACCTACATCGACCTGTCCGCAGGCGTGGGCGTCAGCAGCGTGGGTCGCTGCCATCCGAAGGTGGTGCAGGCCATTCGCGAACAGTCCGAAGTGCTGATGCACGCCCTGGAAGTCAACAGCACCCGGCGCACCGAATTGGCCGCCAAGCTCTCCGAGATCGCACCCGACGGCTTGCGCGGCGACTGCATCACGTTTTTCACCCAAAGCGGTAGCGATGCGCTGGAGGCGGCCATCAAGTTCGCCAAGCGCGTCACCGGGCGGCACCAGATCATCGCCTTCCACGGTGGCTACCACGGTGTGTGGAACGCGTCCGGCGCGCTCACCACAGGCACGGCTTACCGCAAGGGCTACGGTGCCCAGATGGGTGGCGTCATTCACGCGCCCTACCCTTATGCCTATCGCTTCCCCTTCGACACCACCCACAAAAGCGCCGAGCAGATCGCCGGTGAGTACGTGGATTACCTGCTGAACACCCCCTACACCGCCGCCGACGACGTGGCTGCCGTGATCGTGGAGCCGGTGCAAGGCGAAGGTGGCTACGTGCCCCCCTCGCCAGAATTCCTGCAACTGCTGCGCAAGGCCTGCGACCGCAGCGGCGCACTGCTGATCGTCGATGAAGTGCAGTCCGGTGCGGGGCGTACCGGCAAGATGTGGGCGGTCGAGCATTCCGGCGTGAAGCCCGACATGCTCACGTTCGGCAAGGGCATCGGCAGCGACTTGCCCATGGCCGGCCTGATCATGCGTTCGGACCTGGCGGCGGCGATTCCTGACGGATCGATGCCCAACACCTTCGCCGCCAACTCGTTGTCCGCGGCAGTGGCATTGACCAACATCAGCATCCTCCAGGACCCGGAGCTCGATCTGCTCAACCGCGCCCACACACTGGGGCTGGAAGCGCAGGAACGTATCCGTGGCTTCGGCAGCCCGCTGGTCGGCGAGGTACGCGGTCGCGGCCTGATGATCGGCATCGAGCTGGTCTCGGACCCGACCACCAAGGCGCCACTGGCACCGGAAAAGATCGGCCAGCTCATGGGTTACCTGCTCAGCCACGGCGTGCTGATGATTCCCTGCGGGCGCTACAGCAACGTGATGCGGGTCATGCCTTCGCTGACGATTTCACGGGCGCTGTTCTTCAAGGCACTGGACATCTTCGGCGACGCCCTGGACGCCCTCGAGGCGTGAGATGTCTCAACGCTGCCCATCACCCCATGGACTCCAAAAATGACTAAGCACTTAAAACACTTCATCGCCGGTACGTCCTTCGAAGCCTCCGACGGGCGCCGCATCAACCTGGTCAACCCGGTCACAGAACAAGTCTACGGCAGCTGCGCCCAAGGCACCGCTGAAGACGTCGACCGTGCCGTGGCGGCCGCACGCAACCAGCTCGAACGTGGCGCCTGGAGCCAGCTTGACGGCGCCCAGCGCGCTCGACTGCTGTCGAAACTGGCTGACCTGGTGGAGCGCGACACCGACGTGCTGGCCGATATGGACGCCGACGCCATCGGTCGCTCGCCGATCGAGCCACGCCGGCTGGACGTGCCCAATGCGGTCGCCAACCTGCGCGCCTCCGCCGGCTGGGCCAACCAGCTCGAGGGACGGACCATTCCCTCCGGCGGCTACTTCGGCACCCAGTCCCTTTCATACACGGTGCGGGAACCCGTGGGGGTGGTCGGCGCCATCGTTCCCTGGAATTCACCGCTGATGATCACCGTCTGGAAGCTCGCCGCTCTGCTGGCGGCGGGCTGCACCGTGGTCATCAAACCGTCGGAAGAGACACCCCAGTCGGCCTTGCACCTGGCGACGCTGGCCCAGGAAGCGGGTTTCCCTGACGGCGTGATCAACGTCGTGACCGGCTACGGCAACGAGGTGGGTCGTGCCCTGTGCGAACACCCACATGTCGACAAGATCAGCTTCACCGGCAGCCCTGAAGCCGGCCGCGAGATCCAGCGCACCGCCGGCGTGCTGTTCAAGCGCGTGGCCCTGGAGCTGGGCGGCAAGAGCCCGCAGATCGTCTTCGACGATGCCTCCTTCGACGATGCGCTGTTCGGCTGCACCCTCGGCCTGTTCGCCAACCAGGGCCAGGTCTGCGCGGCCGGCTCACGCATCCTGGTCCAACGCAATCTCGCCGATCGCTTCGCCGCCGCGCTGGCCGATGCCGCGCGCGCCGTCAAGGTGGGCGACCCTCGCCAACCGGGCGTGCAGATGGGGCCGGTGGCCAAGAAAGCGCAATTGGATCGCGTCAACCGTTACATCCAATTGGGCATCGACCAAGGTGCGACCCTGCTGGCCGGCGGTGTATCGACCCCTGAACAAGGCTGGTTTGTCCGGCCGACAATCTTCGCCAACGCCCGCAATGACATGGCGATCGCCCGGGATGAGATCTTCGGCCCCGTCGGCACGGTGATCACGTTCGACAGCGAGGATGAGGCGATTGCCTTGGCCAACGACTCCTCCTACGGCCTCGCGGCCACGGTCTGGACCAGCGACCTGGCGCGAGCGCACCGCGTCGCGGCGGCAATCAAGGCCGGTGCCGTAGGCATCAACTGCTGGAGCCCACTGGACGCCAACCTGCCCTGGGGCGGCGTCAAGGCCAGCGGCATCGGCCGAGAAGGCGGATTCAGCGGCGCGCTGGCCTACACCGAGGAAAAGGTCATTACCGTACTGCTGCCCAGCTCAAAATAACCCGCATTGACCCGGCCACCTTCCAAGCCGCTGTGCCGTAGAGGGTGGCCGTTCAACCGCGCATTTCGATGCCTTGATGATGGATGGAGAGACCGCGATGAATCCGGCAAATCAAACAATAATTGATCGGTATCCGACGTCCCTGCGGATTTTGCACTGGGTGCGCGCCGTGCTCATCGCCGGCCTCCTCTGGGCGGGCTGGCACATGACGGGGCTCGATGACGAAGTGGCGAGCAAATATGAGCTCTACTACCCGTGGCACAAATCCTTTGGGGTGCTGGCATTCCTGGTGGTCCTGGTCCAGATCGCCCTGAGGGTGAAAACGGCCAGGCTGCCGCAACCGCCGGAGACGCTGGCTCGCTATGAGCGGGTTTCCTCGCGACTTGCGCACCGCACGCTGTACGCACTACTGGTGATCGTGCCGTTGATGGGCTACTCGATGTCGAGCACCTACACGATGAGCGACGGCGTGTTTTTCTTTGGGGTGAACCTTCCGGAGCTGCTGGGCAAGAATGACGACTGGTTCGTCGTTTTCCAGTGGCTGCACAAAGTGCTCGCCTATACCCTGCTCGGCCTGATCCTGGTGCACGTCGCCGGCGCCCTCAAGCACCGGTTTTATGACCGCGACCCTCGAAACGATGTCCTGCGCCGCATGCTGTGACTTGATTGAGGCGTTGGCGAAAAACGCCAACGCCTTCACTTATGGCTCGGACCGCAGAGGTCCGGTAAAGTCCGCCGGTAAAGCGACTGGCTTGACGAGCACCGCATCCTCCGGCAGCAAATAGCCCTCCTTGATCGCCTGTTGTTTGGCGGCTTCGAAACGACTCGCATAATTGGCATGACTGCCATACAACGCCTTCATCTGCTGCCCGGAATAGGGCACCTTCGTGTCGTAGGCCGAACCGCAGCCGGTCTCCTGGTCGGTCAGGTAGGTGGCGCTTGGCACCTTGATCCACGGCGGACGCACACCGCCCAGCATGTTGCCCGTCTGCGGGTCGCGGGCAACGCCCTTCCCCTCACGAGCGACCCGCTCGGCCTTGGGCATCGGCGTGCCGTCACGCACCCAGCGATCCATCGCGTCAAGGATCGCGGACACAACCGTCTCCACCGGCTCGTCATACAGAAACTGGCAGCGCGGATCGTTGCGCTTGTCGCCGTCGGCCGGGTGCGGCTCTGTCCCCTCGGTACCCTGATCGGCGAGGCGCAGATGGGGCATGCCTGTGACCTCGTAATAACGCAACTTCGGTTGGTCGGTATCTGGCGGGAGCGCGATCTCCTGGCGGGCATCGTGGACCACCTCGGCCTGGCTGTAGACCGTCACGAAAGGCGCATCCTCAGGGAGCTTGCGCGGAACCCTGAGCACCTCGCCACCCAGGTCGCCATACACAATGTGCCCGGTCATATAGGCGTCGATCAGCGGTTTACCGTCCGGCATGCGCCACTGCTGATGCCGGCCCTGATCGAGGTAATCGAGCCAGAGCTGCCCATTGATTGCCCAGGTGTTGACATAGATACGCTTGACGTCGAGCCCCTGGGTGGGACCGTGGTTTGACTTGAGCAGCAAGGCCAATTGCGCCGCAATGCCCTGCGCCTGGGGCGGGTACTGATCGGGACCGCTGCCGCGTCGAAACCGATCGCTGTCGTAGTAGCTGCCGAGCGGTGCGTAGCGCTTGTAGTCGTAGCGTCGCATGAAGTCCAGATTCAGGTTGCGGGGCTCAGGATCCCAATCCAGCGTCTTGGGATCGTTAGCCGGTCGATTGATGCTGAGCGTATAGCCGACAAATGCGTAGCCCTTGCGCATCAGGTAGTTGCGGGTGAAGATCCAGCCCGCGCCGCGCTCGCCCATCCAACTGAACGGCTCCAGCACAACCGTGCCGTTGAAGCGTCCAGGGTCCTTGGGTTTGCGGATAAGGAAGCGCGTCACGTAGGGCGCGTCGAACACCTGTTCGCCAGAAGCGGTGATCGCCGGCGCGAGCCCCAGCAAGTAGTATTCCTCCTCCACATACCCGCCCCCCTCGAGGTCGACATACTCCGTGCCGTGCCTTGACGCAGACGCGAGAGGCAAGCGGCCGCTGGGCGGCACCAAAGAGAATTGCGGCATGGAGGGCGTTTGCGCGCCGACGGGCGCGGCCATCGTCAGCACAAGCGACGCCGCCACGGACAGCCTGGGCGACCAAACCTCGCCCATGGGCTTCATTTCCACGTCCCGATGGTTTTCCCATTGGGCAACCGTAGCGCCTGGAGGGCGCCACCTGTCTTCGTCTCGTCCCTCATCGGCGCGAGTTGCAGGTCGACCTTATCGCCCGGCTTGAGCGTATTGGCCATCCAGCCCTGACGCATCAGGATATTCGGGCCGCCGGCCTCGATCGCCCAGGTCTCAGTCTTGTCCCCGGCCAGTACATCGATGAATAACCAAACGTGAGGATTTCTAAACTGCACCTCACTGACTGTGCCGGCAATCGCGACGAGCTTCGACATGTCGAAGGCTGAGTAGGAGTGGTGGGCAAGCGCAGCCGGTGCTGCCGAACCCAGGAGCGCCAAGCCGAACAGCATGGATTTGAGATTCACTTCGTGTCTCCTTGATTTTTGTTGTTCGCTTGGTTCAGGTTGCGACGCTCGGGAATCGTCGTGATTTCCGCGCCCGTCACCGGATCGATCGACTCGTTATTGCTGTCCTCGCAGACAAACTCCATGAACTCGACCCCCTTGGGCGCACGGCGGAAAGTCAGCGGCGCCCACTGCCATGGCTTGACCAGCGCATCCGGGTCTTCGACCCTGCCGTCCACCTGCAGCAAGCCTTCGTCATTGATGAAGATCCGCTCTTTGATAATCATGCGCGGACCGTGGCCGAGCGCGTCGTCGGCATGCCCATACTCACCCAACGTGGTCTCCTGCCGGATATGGGTCGTCTCGACGACCAACACATTTTCCTCCCAGCGTGCGACCGAATGGCCCTCGAACGTCGAGGGCGCTTCCTCGGGATTGGGGTGGGCGCGCCCATCGAGGTAAATGCGCCGCGTCTCGCGCAGGAACTCTTGCGCCCAATTTATTTGTGTCGGCGTCTGTATGATCTCTACGGCGTAAGGCCCGACCATGTTCGTTGGCATGCCCAGCACCTTGCACGACGTCTTGAATTCACTGCCCACTTTGGCGAGCGCTTCAGCGCGTTTCCTGGCGCTCTCGAGATAGACCCCCTTGAGTTCCGGCGTGGTGCCGAACGGAGGGCCGACATTGGTATCGGGGTTATCGGCACCGGTGCTGTTGACGAGGGGGTCTACGGAGCTCCCCACTGGCATCCACAGACCGCTGAGGTCGGGCAGTCCGGCTTTCGGCTTGGCCGCGCTGGACGTTGCGGGGGGCGTTGCGGCGATGGCGAACAAGGGATTCGCGGATGCGGCCAGGATAGCCAGCAGCGCGATCACTGCGTGAACAAGGGGGAGCGTTTTCATAGGCATGACCTGCGTCTTTTTCTACACGTTGGTAGTGCTGAGGATGTTTGGCGGCATGGATGGCCGCTCAGAAGCTCACCCAGGCGATGAGCTGGAAGTAGGTATTCGTCGATGCGCTCCCACTCTGGTTGCCACCGTTGCCGAGCCACTTCTCGGGCTTGTAGAAGCCGATGAGGGGCGAGAGCGTGATGTTGTCCGTCACCATCCAGTCCAGGAAGAAGTCGACCTCACGTGCGCTGAAGTCCTGCTCCCCACGCCGGGAAAGCTGGTGGTAGTCGAAGGCCATCGCGTTAAGCGTCAACTTGTCGGTCGGCATGACCGAGAGCAACACATCATGGATCTGCATGTTCGAAGTCACTGAACCGGCGTAATTCACCGCGACTTCACCTTGGTAGCGTTTGCGAAAACCGCCTTGGAACAGGAAGTCCCAGCCCTCGGAATAGCGGGTATAGCGATAGCTCACCGTCGGTTGCCATTTGGCATCGGCGAAGGTGTAGCCCGCGTCGAAGAACATCGCCCGCTGCGACCCCGAGCGTTTTTCCTGGCGCGCCACTTCGAACGCGAAATCGGCGTTCTCGATGCCGGCATTGCCCTGGCCACGAATGCTGTAGATGTCCATGCCCTTGCGTTCACCCCGATCGCCAAAGACGTATCGCTCTTCGACATCCAGGCCACGCACGTACGTTGAACCGATCGAGCCGATGGGCGTCGTGTAGTCGACGGTGGCGGCCGCCACTTCGGTCTTGGACTGCCCGGGATTATCCGACTTCAACCAGATCAAGCTGCCATGCAGGCCCTGCGTGCCGCCCAGCTTCAAGACTGCCGTATTCCCGAACGCCAACCGCGGGCCGAGGTAAAAGGCACCGCCGCGATTGAACCGGCCATCCGCTACGCCCTCGATGGGGTTGAAAGCGTTCCCCGGGGCGAACCCATCATCGGTGATCAGAAAGCCGTCCACCGTCACGATCTGTCGGCCAAAAGAAAAATCAACGCCGTCCGTGCCCAACGCCGGAATCAGGTCACCTGACTTCCAGCCCAGGTAGGCATCTTCCACTGCGGTTTCTCTTTCGTTTCCGGCGGTGATCGCTCCTGCGTCGCCGTCGCCCCATGACCCCGTACTGATCAGGCTGAACCCGCCGTAGATCGAGCCGGCGGCGATCTGATCCGTCGTGCCGCTGAGACCATATTTGGCGAACCCTTCCTGCCATCGCATGGTGCCGGGCTCCCGCTGCGGGTCGCCGAGGTAGTTCTTGCTACTGCCGAACCAGCCAAATCCCGCCCAAAACTCGGCGTTAAGGACGGTCCCACCTTCGTTGTCGTTGTACAACTCGTAGCCCTGTGCCTGCGGCTCGAACGCGCAGACGGCAACCAGCGAAAGCAATGGAGCGTAACGGGGGGTGCGCATGACGTCTCTCCTGTTTTTATATTTATGAGGCGAGTCATGAGTGTTCCGATTCGGCTCGCCCATGCGGTAGCCCAAATCAGCATGTGCACGGGGTTGGCCACCCATTTCCTTGGCGCTATTTCTCCCCGCTGAAAAACATGTCCAGAGGCTTGAACGGTTGCCGTTTTGGGCTACGGCCTGCCCGTGCGTGCGCCCTATGCTGGGGCCATAAGAACGCATAAGAACGAGGCACCCGTCATGACCCCAATACCGCTGTTACGTCAGGGGCTTTGCCTGCTGACCATCGTCGCCTGCAGTGCCCTGCCGTCCCTGGCCACTGCCCACCATTCATTCGCGCTGTTCGACCAGACCAAGACGGTCACGGTCAAGGGCGTGGTCGAGCGCTTTGCCTGGACCAATCCGCACATCACGATTTACCTCGATACGCCCGGCCCACCGGCCCAGCGTTTCAAGATCGAGACGGGCAGCGTCAACGCGTTGCAGCGTGCGGGCTGGAGCGCAGACTCGATCAAGGCCGGCGAGAGCGCCGAGGTGTCCTTCAGGCCGCTGAAAAACGGTGACCCGGGCGGACTGCTCGTGGAGATCAGGATCGGTGACGTCGTGCTCACGGGCGGCGGATAGGGGAACTCCCTCGCCTGATGACCACGGAACCAAACCGAACAAGCCAGCCAGCAGCGTGGAGACGTTTCAATGAAACCGACACGAACCTTGAGCGCAACAACGATCTTCCTCGGCGTCGTCCTCGTGACGGTCGCCGGGGTGTGCAACGCAGCCACCTCGAAAACCCAGAACAACACTCGCCCGGACATCAGTGGCACCTGGGAAAGAACCCCGGACGACTGGTTCGGTGAGAACCCGGACGATCCGGTGCACCCAGGCGGCCCGATGGACCTGAAGGAACCCTATGCCCGCGAATACGCCGCGCTGAAAAAGAAACAAGCCGCCGCGAACGAAGCCGGCACGCCCTTGGCCACGACAAGTTCCCGGTGCCTGCCCGAAGGCATGCCGACGATGATGGCGGCGCTGTTTCCGATCCAGATCATTCACGATGACAAGCAGGTGATTGTCCTCGGCGAGTACCTCCAGCAGGTGCGCCGGATTCTCCTGGACCAAGCCATGCCGCCCAAAGAGAAGCTCGACCCCAAGTACCAGGGTCATTCCCGCGGCCATTGGGAGGGCGACACCCTCGTGGTGGAGACGCAACGTGTGCGAACCGACGTGACGTTTTATGACGTTCCCCACAGTGAGGCGATGACGATCACCGAGCGCATCAGGCTAAAGGGCCCGGACCACCTGGAAAACCAGGTGATGATCGAGGATCCGCAAATGCTCAACACCCCGTATCGCTTCACCTTCGACTACAAGCGCTCCAACTACGCCATTCAAGAATACGTTTGCGAGAACAACCAGATCGTGATCGACAGCGAGGGCAAGGCGTCCCTCAGCCGTGAGTGAAGCCCTGCCGCGAGGCCAGTGTTGGGGCTGCTGCGCAGCCCAGCGGGAGCAAGCTCCCTCACCACAAAGGGCGGTGTTTGCCACGAATGAGTGGGCAACATCATGGAACTGATTACTCCACACCGCCCAGCCACAAGAGGCGATGTTTACCACCAGTGAGAGGGCAACATCATGGAATCGGATTGCTCCACACCGCCCAGCCACAAGAGGCGATGTTTACCACCAGTGAGAGGGCAACATCATGGAATCGGATTGCTCCACACCGCCCAGCCACACACAAAACCGTGGCGAGGGAGCTTGCTCCCGCTGGGGTGCGCAGCGCCCCCAAACCAGACTGATTTTGCTCCTTTGGAGATGACCGGATGGAACGACCGATGACCACCAGCCTCCTGCGGCCGACGCTGCCCGGCGTCCTGCTGTCGCTGATCCTTGGCTCGAACGCGTTTGCCGAGGTGCCGCGCATGCCCACGGCCATTGCCATGCCACCTTCCAGCGAGCCACCGCTGTCGTCGGCGAAACGGCCAGGCACGGAACACAGCGATCTCGACAAGTACGGCTACGTCGAGGAGGAGTTTTACCTGCAAGGCGTCGCCCCGGCGATTACCGCCGCAGGCAAAACCCTCTTCGAGGCGCCCTACACCACGCGCATCCTGGTACGTAAACCGGCGGACCCGGCGCGGTTCAACGGCACCGTGGTGATCGAGCCGTTCAGTTGGTTTGGCGAACGTGGCGCCGGATGGATCCTGACCCGCGACTACTTGCTGCGACGTGGCTACGCGTACGTGGGCTACACGTTGAACATGAACAAGCCGGCCGTCGATCCCAAGTTCATCTCGGACACCCCGGCCGCCGAAGCGGAGCAAATTGCCCAGTACGGACAGATCGTGAACTTCGAGTTCATGCGCCGCTTCGACTATGCCCGCTATGCGCCGCTGGGTACCTACTACGACCCGCAGCGGTTCACCCGTGGCGAAGGCCCCGACCCGTTCGTGCCCCAGTCACAAGGGATCGCGGCGCAGCTGGCGTTGCTGCTCAAAACCAATGCCGCGCAGGGCCCGTTGGCAGGCCTGAATGTGCAACGCGTCTACGTCAACAGCTGGGCGGTGACCGCGCAGGTCTGGATGGACTACCTCGACCAGGGCCGGCACCAGCAATGGCGCATGCCCGACGCTCGGCCGTTGATCGATGCCTACATGACGGGACGCATGGCCTATGGCGAGGTGGGCGGCGACGTCATCCGGCTGCCTCGGCAAATGCCCGATGGCGTGCCGTTCGTGACCGTCTACAGCCAATCCGAACTGATGCATGACGTCATCGAAGGCATCGACCTGCCGCCGGACACCGACAGTCCGCAGCTTCGCTATTACGAAGTGACCGGCATGCCCCATCTGCGGCTGGCCGACCTCGGCACGGAACATACCGAACTGTTCGCTGCCGACGTCGGCAAAGGCGACGATCCACGGTGCCGGACGCTGTACGACGAGCCGGCGGAACTGGTCGTCTCGGCCCTCCTCGATGGCATGGACCAATGGGTGCGCAAAGGCAAAGCCATGCCGAAGGCCCCGCGAGTCGTGCGCGAGGGCAACGTCGCCGTACGCGACCCCGCCACCGGCAACCTGCAAGGGGGTGTGCGCCCGCCGTGGGTCCAGGTGCCCAGTGCGACCTACCTCACGGACCAGGAGACCGGCTGCGGCCTGATCTACGACACCAAGGTGCCCTATTCCAAGGACGTGCTTGGCCAGCGCTATGGAAGTTTCAGCCGCTACGAACAGGCGTTCGAAGACGCCAAGGATCTCTCGATCAAGCAAGGCTTTCTCCTTCCGGAAGATGCAACGGGCCTGCGTCCGATCGCGAAACCTCAAGACTTCTAACCCAACGCGGAAGCAAAGCAGATGTCATCAGAACTCATCATCGCCTGGATCTACGCGTCACCGCTAAGCACAGCCATCAGGGACATGTTCTGGGTCGTGCCCACTGTCCAGAGCGTTCATATCGTCGCCATCGCGGTGATCTTCGGCGCCGCGGTCATCTCCGACCTCAGGCTCGCCGGCGTATTCGCCACCGATGAGCCCATGGGTGGCGTTGTGCGCCGCTACTACCCGTGGATGCGCGCCGCCCTCATCGTCCTGCTCCTCAGCGGATTGGTCATGGTCATTGGCGAGCCCGACCGCGTGCTAGTCAACACAACGTTCTGGCTGAAGATGTTTCTGGTCATCGCCGTGTTCACGCTGACCTGGTTGGTCCGGCGTCCGTTGCTGCGCACTGTCGACCCCGCACCAAGCGACGACGAAAAGCCGCCCATCAGGGTTTTGGCCTGGCTGTCGATTGTCCTGTGGTGCGTCGTGATCTTCTGCGGTCGCTGGATTGCCTACTGATCCCAGCGTTTTCAATGTTTTTTTCAGGTATTCGCCATGGACATCCAATCGATATTGCAAGCCCTCGAGGACACCACGGTCGCGGCCCGGATCAGAGAGTCGGGCTCGATTTTTCCAAACCTGGAGTCGGTGCATGTGATCGGCATCGCCCTTGTGTTCGGGACCATCGCCGTCGTCGACTTGCGCCTGCTCGGCATCGCCTCCCATCGTCGAAGCGCGCTCCGGCTGATCCAGGAATTGTTGCCCTACACCTGGGTTGCCTTCGCAGCCTGTGTGATCACCGGCCTGCTCATGTTTGCCTCCAATGCCACCACCTATGCGCAGAACAGCGTGTTCTGGTGGAAGATGGGCCTGTTGCTGCTGGCGGGCCTCAACATGGCAATCTTCCACCTGGGCGCCTATCGGCGGATCGACGAATGGGACACGATCCTGCCGCCCCCCGGCCAGGCCCGCGTGGCAGGTTTCTGCTCGTTGGCGCTGTGGGCGTGCGTGATCGGCCTCGGGCGCTGGATCGGGTTTGTCTGATGGCTCGCCTGTCGCGAACCTGGCCCGGCGCTGACGCCAACGGCGCGACCAAGGTCGTGCGCCCGGCTTCCGGCCGCTGGGAATCGCTGGCCCTGCTGCTGGCGGCCCTGGCAATCATCGCCAGCGTGACAGGCTATGTGCTGCTGCGCCCAAAGCACCCCGGCCCGCCGATACCCTTGGGCTGGCAAGTGCGTTCCTTCGATGGGCTGGGTGCGGTCGACCAGGCCATCCACAGCGCCCTGCTACCTGCCGGGGAAGAAATCATCTGGAACAACAACGACACCGGCGGTTGGATCACCCTGGAACGTGCCCAGGAAATTTGGCTGCCCCCCTTCTACCGCGACGCCTTCTGGAAGACCAACGGCCAAGTCCATTGGCAGTTGATCCTGCCTGGCGGCCATCTGCCCCATGCCGGTTCCGACGACGGGCACGAGGACGACGCGCCGGCCCCGGCCACCAGCGAGGTGTCGCAAGCCACCCAGGGCCAGGGCGCCACGGTCTACTACGGTGCCGCCGGCCGCATGCCCGGCCAGAGCGCCTACTTGCTCGTCATTGGCCACGCCCATGCCGGCGTCATGTGGGCCAACCAGGCGACGATCTGGGTCCACCCCGACCCGAACGCGCCCTACCCCGGCATCGTCAAGCCCGAATCGCTGGTCGGCAAAGGTTGGCGCCAAGTCATCCCTTATGACGGCGCCAGTGAAGTCGAACGCGTAAAAGGAAACCAGCCATGACCGTTTCTCCGAAGCACCGCGCGATATGGCGCCGTTGCCTTGCGCTGCTGATGCTGATCCCCGCCATCGCACTCGCCAGCCCGACTGTGCCCCTGGGCAAAAAGCTCAAGATCGGCGTCACCTTGCACCCCTACTACAGCTTCGTGGCGAATATCGTCGGTGATCGGGCCGAGGTCGTGGCGCTCATCCCGGCGCAAGCGAATCCGCACAACTATCAGCCGCAGCCGGACGACATCACCCGGGCGATGACGCTCGATGCTCTGGTCGTCAACGGCATCGGCCACGATGAATGGGCCTCTCAGATCGTCAAGGCGGCCGGTCGGGGAACGACGCTGCCGATCATCCAGGCCAATGCCTCGGTGGCCCTGATTCCCATCGGCGGTGACCAGGGCGGTGCCAAGGTGGTCAATCCGCACACGTTCGTCTCCACCACCGCAGCGATACAGCAGGTCTTCGAAATCGCTCGCCGGTTGGGGGAGCTGGACCCGGGCAACGCTGCGACGTATCGACACAACGCCCTCGCCTATGCCGCACGCATCCGAGCATTACGGGCCGGTTTCATGACCCGCTTCGCCGCTCTGGATCTGTCAGCGTTCCGCTGCGCGACCACCCATGCCGGCTACGACTACATGATGCAGGAGTTCGGCCTGTTCGTGAGCGCCGTGATCGAGCCTCGTCACGGCGTCGCGCCGACCGCGCGCCAGTTGGCCAACACCGTCGATGCGATCAAGAAGGCCAATGTGCGGGTGCTGTTTGCCGAGAAAAACTTCTCGCTCGACCTCGCCAAACCTATTGAAGCCGCGACCGGCGTGAAGGTCTTCGCGCTGTCGCACATAACCGGCGATACCTACAGCGCGGACGAGTTCGAGGTGGCGATGCGCGAAAACCTCGAGACCTTGGCCGAAGCCATTGAGTTTACGCAGCGATGAAAGAGGAACAGGTCATGCGCGGTCCCGCCATCGTGTTCGATAACATCTGCCTGCAACTGGGCGGTACGCAAGTGCTCGACGACGTCAGTTTTCGGGTGGAAGCCGGTGCCCTGCACTGCCTCGTCGGCCCCAACGGCGGCGGCAAGACGTCACTGGTGCGCACGCTGCTGGGCCAGATGCCGCATACGGGAACGGTCCGCTTCGAGGGGGAGGTGACGACACCCATGGGCTATGTCCCGCAATTGCCGGACCTCGACCGCAACGTGCCGATGACGGTCAGCGATCTCATGGCCCTGCTCGGCCAACGCCGGCCGGCCTTCCTGGGCTCGAACCGATCCGCCAAGGCGACCCATGCCGAGGCCTTGGCGCGTACCGGCGTGGCAGGCATGGGCGCCAAGCCCTTTGGCAGCCTGTCCGGTGGCCAGCGCCAGCGCGTGCTGCTGGCCCAGGCGATCAGCCCGGCGCCCTGGCTGTTGATCCTCGACGAACCGACCGCTGGCATCGACGAACCCGGCGTGCAGCTGGTGGAGGCGCTGGTGGCCGAGTTGCACGGTCGAGGCGTCACCATCCTGTGGATCAACCATGACCTGGAACAGGTCCGGCGCATCGCCCAATCGGTGACCGTCATCAACCGGCGAGTGCTGTTCCATGGTGCACCCGACCAGATCGCGTATTCGCTGGAGGGGAGCCAATGAACGCCCTGTACGACTCCATTCGCAACCACCTGCAGGCGCTCGCCGCCAGTGGCCTGCTGCCGCAGCCGTTCGAGTACGAGTTCGTGATCAATGCACTGCTCTGTGCCGTGCTGATCGGCCCGCTGCTGGGCGTGCTGGGTTCGATGGTGATGATCAAGCGCATGGCGTTCTTCAGTCAGTCCGTCGGCAATGCGGCGATGACCGGTGTCGCCATTGGCGTGCTGATCGGCGAATCCTATACATCCCCCTACTTCTCGATGTTCGGCTTCTGCTTGCTGTTTGCCCTGACGTTGAAGTACACGCAGCATCGCACCACGCTGGCCAATGACACGCTGATCGGCGTGTTCCTGTCCATCTCCCTGGCGGTCGGGGCCTCACTGCTGCTGTTCGTCTCGGCCAAGATCAACACCCACGTGATGGAAAGCGTGCTGTTCGGTTCCATCCTCGCGGTGGACCACATCGACATGAATGTGCTGCTTGGCGTCACGGCACTGTGTGCGCTGCTGGGGTTGCCGCTGTACAACGGCATGCTGTTGGCCAGCCTCAACCCAACCCTGGCCCACGCCCGCGGCGTGCCGGTGCGAAGCGTCGAGTATGTGTTTGTCGTGCTGGTCACCCTGGTGACGGTCGCTTGCCTGAAAATCATTGGTGCCGTACTCGTCGAAGCCCTGCTGCTCATACCGGCCGCGGCAGCACGCAACATCAGCCGTTCGCTGCCGGGTCTGGTCGCGCGCGCCATTCTGATTGCGACCTTCTCCTGCGTGGTGGGCATCCTGGCGCCGATGCAATTCCACATTCCCGTACCGACGGGCGGCGCCATCGTGATCGTTGCCGCCCTGGTGTTCGTCGTCACCACCGTCATGCGCGCCACTGCGTCCCGGTTCAGGGGGGCCAGCGTATGAACAGGAAGGGGTTATACGGGTCCTGGTTGGCGCTGCTGCTGGGCCTCTCGTGTTCGGCCTTTGCCGATACCGGCAGGCAGCAAGTGCTGGTCGCATTGCCTGCCGTCTATGCGCTCACATCCGCACTCAGCGCCGGCACGACCCTGGAGGTCGTCCGCGTTCCGGTGGACGTGGCCGTGCCCATGGAAAGCCAGGCCAACGCGTTGTCGCGCCTCGACGCTGCGGTGTTCCAACAGGCCGAAGCCGTGGTCACCCTCAGCAGTCTCTGGCGCGCGGATCCGCTGTACGCGACAGCACGCCGCCACAACCTGCGGATCGTCGAGATCGATGCCTCGCGCTCATGGGACAGCATCAAGCCCGGCGTGGCTGCGACCCGAGCACCAGCGAACGACGTGCCCTGGGCCGCCGCGAGCGATGTGGATCAGGGCCCATCGCCGTACGCCTGGCTCGGCCCCGTCAATGCCATGCGCATGTCGGCGTTGATCGCCGCCGATCTGGCACGACTGGCCCCTGCCGATGCGCCGCGCATAGAGCACAACCTCGCCGCGCTCGAAAGCCGTTTGCGCCGGCTCAAGGCCGCCTACGGTGCCCGGCTGACGGCGGTACCGGATCTGCGCGTGCTGTCGCTGGCCAATGAGTTCATCTACCTGTTCGGCGAGTTCGGCGTCTTTGTCGACGGTTGGTTCGTTCGGCAGGACATCGACTGGAGCGACGCCGACCGCGCCGCACTGACCCAATACCTGCGTGAGCGTGACATCCACGTGGTGGTCCACAAATGGGCACCGGAAGCCAGGATTGCCAAGGCCATCGAGGACGGCGGCGCACGGCTGCTGATACTCGATACGGGCAACCCGGGAATGCTCGCCGACACGGCCAACGGATACGAAGCACTCCTGGGCTCGAACCTGGAAGCCTTGCTGGCGGCCTTCGCCGCGACTGGCAACGACAACACGAAGGGCGAAGGTCAGTCGCCTCCCCATTGATCGATCTTGACGGCGAGACGTTATGAAACTCATGAATTCAGCACTGCGGATACCGATGGCAGGCGCTCTACTGGTCTGCCACGCAGCCTTCGCCCACGGCCCCGTCTTCGATTGCTTTATCGAGGGCGATGGCCGGGTGGCGTGCGAGGCCGGCTTCACCGATGGCAGCTCGGCCGTCGGAAGACAGATCCATGTCCAGGACCCGAGCAACAAGGTGTTGCTCCAAGGTGAGATCGACAAAGGCAACACCTATACCTTCCAGCCCCCCGCCGGGAATTACTCCGTGGTGTTCTTCGGCGGAACCGGCCATGAAATCACGATTCAGTCTTCCGACATTTCAAGGTAAAAACGACCATGACGTTCAAACGAAAACTGCTCCAAGCCCTGGCCGCTACGACATTCACTGGCTTGACGGGCGCTGCCCAGGCCCATTTCCAGATGCTCTACCTCGAAGAAACGGCACTGCAGCGCGCGGAAAAACTCGAGTTCGCGCTGGTGTTCACTCATCCGTTCTCGGGCGGCCCCACCATGGACATGGGTGCACCTCGGTCCTTTAGCCACACCAGCGCCCACGGCGCGGAAAAAATCGACCTGCGCCAGTACTTGCGCCCCGTCGAGTGGCAGAGTCGCGACAACCGAACGACGGCCTATCGTGCCTCGATTCCGCGAGAGGTGGTGCGTTCACTGGGTGACCATATCTTCGTACTCGAACCCGAGCCCTACCTGGAAACCGAGGAAGACGTGTACATCCAACAGTTCACCAAATTGATCGTGAACGTCGGCGGCGTCCCCAGTAACTGGGCAGAACCACAAGGGCTGCCGGTTGAGATCCAGCCATTGAACAAGCCTTACGCCAACTGGACGGGCGGTGTGTTCCGCGCCGTGGTGCTCGCCGACGGCAAGCCTGTGCCGTTCGCCGAAGTCGAAATCGAGTACGTCAACCATTCCGTTGATCTCGAGAAAAACGCCTTTGGCCAGCAAGACTATGTCATGGCGCCCCAGGCTTCATTCAAAGCCCTGAGCACATACTCGGACGCCCAAGGCATCGTGACCATTGGCCTGCCCCGGGCCGGCTGGTGGGGCATTGCGGCGCTCGACATCGGCGCGACGAAAACCCACAAGGGCAAACCCCTGTCGCAAGACGCAGTGCTGTGGGTGCAAGCCAGGGACATGAAGTGACCAGGCCCGCTCAGGGGCCTCAGTGTGCCTGGGACGGCCATTTGGTTTCGAGCTGCAGCGCCTTGCGGATACCCGAGTCCAGCAAGCGCGCCGGAGCAAAGCTGCGCAGGAACTGCAACTGACCAGCCGCCTTGCCAGCGGTATAGCGCAACTTCGGCCGTGCGGCGCGCGCGGCCTGGAGCACCACATTGGCCACCACGTCGGGACCGTCGGCGGTCGCCATGGCCTGGTTCACCACTTTGGTCACTTTTATCCGAATGTCCTCGTACACGTCGAGCTTGGCGTCGGGCTGGAGGTTGTTGTTCTCGAATTGGGTCTTGGTATAGCCGGGCTCGACCACCGTGACCCTGATGCCGTGTGTACGCAACTCGTGATCCAGCGCCTGGGAATAACCTTCCACTGCATGCTTGCTGGCCGAATAGAGCGCGGCATAAGGAACAGGCACGACGCCGAGGATGGAGCCAATGTTGATGATGCGTCCGACACCCTGGCGTCGCATATGCGGCACCACCGCGCGAGTCGTGCGTACGATGCCGAGAAAGTTGGTATCGAAAAGGGCCTTGGCCTGCTCGATTGAGCTCTCTTCCGCCGCTGCGGGCGCAATGCCGAAGCCGGCGTTATTGACCAGCAGATCGATCCGCCCCTCCAATCGAAACAGCTCCTGGATGGCCGCTTCGACGCTGGCATCGTCGGTGACGTCCAGCATTAGCAGTGGAAAGCCCTGCTGGCCGGCGCGCGCGCCTCGCCGGCTGGTGCCATAGACGTTGTAGCCTGCCGCAACGAGCTTATGGGCGATGGCTTCTCCGATGCCGGATGAAGCACCAGTCACCAACGCCACGGGTTTGTTGATCATCATGAGTTTCCTTCCGGTTATCGAGGTATCCGGTCAGAAGATCGCAACTGTGGTGTCCAAGGATCCGACATCAGCGCGCTTCATCGACTGGCAGGCTTATGATGATGATCATAATCGTAACAGTCAATGTTTTTGATGTTGGTCGACATTAATAAGATCAGGCGCCGCACTCAGCGATCAAGGGCCCTCTTTTCCACAGGGCCCGAAACCGCTTCATCAAGCGATCAGATCGTTGGCATTAAGCGTGTTGACGCCCGTCAGCTGGATCTCAAAATCCGCCCCCAACTCACCATTGACGTTGCCGTACAGCACCTGGTCGACGAAGCGCAGTTGTCCTGCTGCGGTGAAATCATTCGAATCGATAAAGCTGAAGGTATCGGCAAAGGCAGTCAGGAGATTGGCATCGAGTTTCGACAGATCCAGCTTGTCGCCCTGCAGGCTACTGAAGTCGGAAATGGAGTCACGGTCAAAATCCATGCCCAGGTCACTCAGCGTGTTAAAGACAAATCGATCGGCTCCGGCTCCGCCGCTGAGGTCGTCACCGCCCAGACCGCCGATCAGTGTGTCATTGCCCTCACCACCGCTCAGCGAGTTATCTCTGGCGTTGCCGATCAGCACGTTGTCCAGGTTGTTTCCAAGACCTATGAAGGCAGTACCTGTCAGCGTGAGGTTTTCCAGATTGTCATCCAGGAACCAGGTCACAGACGAGACCACCGTATCGATTTCGTTGACCAGCGTGGAGGTTTCCCTGACGACATCCCAAGCGCTGTCAATCACATAGATGTCATTGCCGACACCGCCAATAAGCGTATCGATACCGCTGCCGCCATCCAGTGTGTCGTTGCCAGAGCCACCGCTCAGCGCGTTGTTGCCAGCATTGCCGGTCATCACGTTGTCCGAGGCATTGCCACTGCCATTGAGGTTGGCGCTGCCGGTCAGCGTGAGGTTTTCCAGATTGGCGCCCAGGCTCCAGTTGACCGACGTACGCACGGTATCGATTTCACCGGCCAGGGTGCTGGTTTCGCTGATGACATCCTTGATGTCATCGACCGTATAGATGTCGTTTCCGGTGCCGCCACTCAAGGTATCGGCACCCGCGCCGCCATCGAGGTTATCGTTGCCCGCCCCGCCCTGAAGGTTGTTCGCCGAGGCATTGCCAATCAGGCTGTTGCTCAGGCCGTTACCGATCACGGTGAACGCCCCGGCACCGCTCAGAATGACGCTTTCCACGTTGCGCAAATTGCTGAGATTCAAGTCAACGACGCTGCTCGATGCATTCGCCGCATAAGTGAGGGTCAGACTGTCGCGGCCCTGATCGACAGCCTCCTGGACCAAGGCCAGCTCAGCGACCTGATCAAGCGTATAGGCGTCATTCCCCGCGCCACCGATCAGCGTGTCCCGCCCGGCGCCACCGTTCAACACGTTGTTGCCGGCGTTGCCGGTCAGCACATTGTTCAGGGCGTTGCCGGTGCCACTGATCTGGGCAGCACCGGTCAGGGTGAGGTTTTCCAGGTTGGCGCCCAGCGTCCAGTTCACCGAAGAGCGCACGGTATCGATTTCACTGGCCAGGATGGTGGTTTCGGTGACGACATCCTTGAGATTGTCGACCACGTAGGTGTCATTGCCGACACCGCCTGCAAGGGTGTCGATACCGCTGCCACCATCCAATGTGTCGTTGCCCGCGCCGCCGCTCAACACATTGTTACCGGCGTTGCCGATCAGCACGTTGCCCAAGGCATTGCCGGTGCCGTTGAGATGGGCAGTACCCGTCAGCGTGAGATTTTCCAGGTTAGCGCCCAGGCTCCAGTTGACCGAAGAACGTACGGTGTCGATTTCACTGCTCAGGAGAGTGGTTTCGTTAATGACGTCCTTGAGGTTGTCGATTACATAGGTATCGTTGCCGACGCCGCCAATAAGCGTATCAATACCGCTGCCGCCGTCCAGGGTGTCGTTGCCAGAGCCACCGCTCAGCGCGTTGTTGCCAGCATTGCCGGTCATCACGTTGCCCAGGGCGCTGCCACTGCCATTGAGGTTGGCGCTGCCGGTCAGCGTGAGGTTTTCCAGATTGGCGCCCAGGCTCCAGTTGACCGACGTACGCACGGTATCGACTTCACCGGCCAGGGTACTGGTTTCGCTGATGACATCCTTGATGTCATCGACCGTATAGATGTCGTTTCCGGTGCCGCCACTCAAGGTATCGGCACCCGCGCCGCCATCGAGGTTATCGTTGCCCGCCCCGCCCTGAAGGTTGTTCGCCGAGGCATTGCCAATCAGGCTGTTGCTCAGGCCGTTACCGATCACGGTGAACGCCCCGGCACCGCTCAGAATGACGCTTTCCACGTTGCGCAAATTGCTGAGATTCAAGTCAACGACGCTGCTCGATGCATTCGCCGCATAAGTGAGGGTCAGACTGTCGCGGCCCTGATCGACAGCCTCCTGGACCAAGGCCAGCTCAGCGACCTGATCAAGCGTATAGGCGTCATTCCCCGCGCCACCGATCAGCGTGTCCCGCCCGGCGCCACCGTTCAACACGTTGTTGCCGGCGTTGCCGGTCAGCACATTGTTCAGGGCGTTGCCGGTGCCACTGATCTGGGCAGCACCGGTCAGGGTGAGGTTTTCCAGGTTGGCGCCCAGCGTCCAGTTCACCGAAGAGCGCACGGTATCGATTTCACTGGCCAGGGTGGTGGTTTCGGTGACGACATCCTTGAGATTGTCGACCACGTAGGTGTCATTGCCGACACCGCCTGCAAGGGTGTCGATACCGCTGCCACCATCCAGGGTATTGGCACCGGCATTGCCGTTGATGCGGTTGTTCAACGTGTTACCCGTGCCGTTGAGATTGGCGCTTGCGCTCAGCGTCAGGACCTCGATGTTAGCCCCTAGGGTGTAATTGACTGCCGAGATGACAGTGTCGGTTTCGCTGACCAGGGTGCTGCTTTCCTGGACCACGTCACCGGACTCATCGACGACGTAAGTGTCGTTGCCTGCCCCCCCGATCATCGTATCTTTGCCGGCGCGACCGTTCAGGACGTTGGCCAGTGCATTGCCAATCAGCGTGTCGCCATTGGCCGAGCCGAATGCGTTTTCGATCTTGGCGCCGTAAGCGATCGCCAACCCTTCATTGAAAGCCGCCTGGGTAGAGAGGTCCGTGAATGCTTGGCCGATTTTGCTGAACTGGCCTTCGTTCAAGTTGATGCGGACTGCTTCCTGCTGATTGAAGGCATCGATTGAGTCGGTACCACCAGCGTCCCAAATAGTCTCGAAAACTGACTGTCCCGCCGCCCAGCTATACGAGTTGTTCCCCGCTTGCCACTGAGTGTTTGCACCGTAGAGGCTCTGGATTGCAGCGATATCCAGCAACATGGGCGTGGTTGGCTGGTAGGAATACGCGGCGTCATAGCTCATGACCGTGTAGCGGACATCATCGAACTGTGGGGCAAGCACCGTCGGGTTCGACAGGCTCTGGGAGAATGGATGTTTGAGGCCCAGCGCATGGCCGATCTCATGAACAAAGACCAGATAGTCATAAGTGCCCTTGACGGGGGTCGGACTGTTCGTGACTGGCCCGATCCAGACATCACCGGCACTGGGGGTTTCATCAGGAAAATAAGCCCAGGCAGCGGTGTCGTTGTCCATGCCCTGATAGCCGCCGAAGCGCAGGTCCCCCACATTGATAGAGGATTCGCCGACCTGGGTGAACTTGATATTGGCGACCGCACTCCACATGCCGAGCGCGCTGACGATACTATTCTGCTGGGCTGACGTCAGGATGTAGCCGGCCTCATATTCATTATCAATGCTGTAGTCGGCGGCGAAAAATGAACTGGTCGTCATGAAGCTGTACGACAGGGTCAGGGACGTGGCCCCTGCTGTGCCCATCCAATAGGTACCGACCAGCAAGCTGTCAACCTGCGCGTTGCCGGTCAGCATGGCGGACCAAGTAGAAGAGTAACCAAGTGGGCTGGGCATGCGAAGCTTCCTGTAAGCAATCTGCGGCCTTCCAGAATGCGGCCGCTACAAAGGGGTTATTTTGCATTAGAAACAGAAAAAGTGATATCACTTGGCCACTTTTTCCAGGCTTGAATCCACGAACTATGGCGCAACCAGCCACTCGTTGGCCTTGCGAACGTCGTCATCTCCCAATCGCCCGCTCCAGCGATGCAACACCAGCAAACTGGTCACGAACTTGTATTGGGACTGATAGAAATCACGCCGTGCACGAAACTCTTCCTTGATGCTATCGAGCACATCGACCGCATTCTTGACGCCGTAGCCGAAGGCTTTTTCCGTGGCTACCCGTGACTTTCCAGCCGATTCCAGCGCGCGACGCGTTGCCTTGATCCGACTGAGTTCGGCCGTCATGCCAAGATAAGCCGTGCGGGTTTCCTTGATGACCTGGCGTCGCAAGGCTTCCAGTTCTTGCTGGGCGACTTCCTTGTCACTTTCGGAACTCGATACCCGTGCACGGGTAGAACCGCCGCTGTAGAGCGGCATTTGCAAGTCCAGGGAAGCAACGAGGTTGTCCGAGCGCGGCGTCACGGCGCCTTCATAGCCGATGTCACTGCGTTGCGCCGTCAAGTTCAGCCCCAGCCGAGGCAGATGCCCCGCCTTGTTTTCAGCGATGGCCGCCTCGGCGGCGCGGACACTGTGCTCGCGGGCGTGCAGCGCCGGGTTGCTGTCCAGCGCCGCCTGCACCCAATCGTCTTGTGCTTGCGCCGGCAGACTGAAGGCTGGATTGTCGCCAATGCGCTTGAATCGCTCGCTGACATCGCGCCCCACCAGTTCAGAGATGGCTTCACGATTGACCAGGACTTTGTTGCTGGCTTCGATCTCGTCAGCCTTGAGCGCATCCACCCGCGCCTCAAGATCCAGTGCGTCGGTGACCATCGCCATCTGCCGCGCGTACAAGGCCTTGACGCGCTTGAGGTTACGCTCGGTCGCCTCCAGTTCGCTGCGCACCAGCGACAGTTCGTCTTCCGCCGCAAGCACGGCGAAGTAGCGCTCGGACAGATCAATGCTGGCCTGCACCCGGGTATCGTCGGACTCATAGCCACTCTGCCGGGTCAACTCGATGTACTTCTGATAACTGCGCCAGACCTGCGGGTCATAGATCACCTGGTTGAGCACCACGGCCATACGCTTGCCGTTGTACTGGATACGGTTCAGGTCATCGTCGCGCCGGCTGCGGTTGAGGCTGCTGCTGGCATTGAGCTGCGGCAGCAATTGGCCAAAGGCTGCGCGTTCCTTGCCCTCGCCGCTGCGGGTCAGGGCTTGTGCCCGCAGGATGCGCGGATCAGCCCCCTGCGCTTCCTGGTGCAATTGCCACAGGTCGACATAAGTGTCGTCAGCGAGGACTCCCAACGGCACGAGGGCCAGGCACATCATGATCAAGCACTTCATCTCAGTCCTCGATCAACGAACGAGCGAACACGTTGCTCGCCGGCTGAATCAGGTATTGCAACAGCGTCCGCGCGCCCGTATTGACCAGCACTTCGACCGGCATACCCGGCACCAGGGTAAGGTTGCCCAGCGTCTGGCGCCCTTTGTCCGTCAGGGCCACGCGTGCCAGGTAATAGGCTGCGCCAGTGTCCTTGTTGATCAGGCGGTCAGCGGAAATCTGCACCAACCGTCCCTCGATGACGGGCGTGGTGCTGCTCTTGAATGCGCTGAAGCGAATGTCCACCAACTTGCCCAAGGCAATGCGGTCGATGTCCATCGGCGACACTTGGGCCTCGACGATCAGCTCCTCGTTGGCTGGGACTATGTCCAGCAGCGCAGTGCCTGGGCTGACCACGGCACCCAGGGTGTGGACGGTCATGCCCATGACCATTCCGGACTCCGGCGCGAGAATATCGGTACGCTGATCGCGGTCCTGCAGGGTTGCCAATCGCTCGCGCAATTCGTACACCTTGGTCCGCGCATCGCCCAGCAGGCCGGCGACCTCGCTGGCGAAGGCCTTCTTCAACTGCAGGATCTTCAACTTCGCCTCGTCGACATGGACCCGCGCTTGCGCGATCTCGGACTGGCTTTCAGCGATTTCGGTTTGCAGGCGAGCAAGGCTGCGCTCCTGCTCGCGCAGGCGCTGTTTGTCCACGTAGCCTTCGGCAAGCAGTGCCCGCAAGTCGACTATTTCTTCTTGATAGGAGGCGGCCAGCATCTGTTTGCTGGCGATGATGGCCTTGAATCCGCGAACCTGTTCCTCGATTTGTCCGATGGTCGTCTCTTGCAAGCCGATTTCGCCCAGCAACGAGGTCCGTCGAGTCTGGAAAATTCGCGCTTCACTGTCGCGGGCTTCTTGTACCCGCGGGTCCCCGAGGTCCAGGGTCGGCACCGCGACTGGTTCGGGCAGCGCGTCACGTTCAGCCTCCAACCGGGCCTGCAATTGGAGCGCGGCGATCAACTGGCTGCGGGTCGTTTCCATGTCCGAACGTGCCTGGGTATTGTCGAGCACCAACAACACATCACCGGTTTTTACCAAGTCCCCGTCGTGCACCCGCAGTTCGCGCACAATGCCACCTTCCAGATGCTGCACCGTCTTGCGGTAACTCTTGACCGTGACCACGCCCGACGCGAGTGCCGAGCTGTCGAGCGGGGCCAATGCCGCCCAGCCACCGAACAGGCCAAACGTGACCAGCAGCATGACGTAACCGACGCGGCGTATCGGCCTGTCATCGATGGGCAAGGCGGCGGATGAGTGCTTAGTGTTTTGCATGAAATGGCTCATCCGTTTCCTACGATTGAATCGCGGCAGCCTGGCGGGCCGCGGGTGTTGCGTCTCGCAGGCGTGCCAGAATCTGGTCCCGCGGCCCGAACAGACTCAGTTCGCCATGATTGAGCACCAGCAGTTTGTCCACCTGCGCCAGCACCCCGGATCGATGGGTAATGACAAACACCGTGGCCCTGCTCTGCCTGAGCTTTTGCAGCGCCTCGGCGAGCATTTTTTCGCCGGCATCATCCAGGTTGGAGTTCGGCTCATCGAGCACCACCAGGCGCGGTTCGCCGTACAAGGCGCGGGCCAGGCCGATACGTTGTCGCTGGCCGCCGGACAATCCACCGCCATTGGCACCGATCAAGGTGTCGTAGCCATCGGGCAGTTGCAGAATCAACTCATGGACCCCCGCCATGCGCGCGGCGGCAACCACGGCCGGTGCGTTCACCGTGCCAAAGCGGGAAATGTTCTGGCTGATCGAGCCTTCGAAGAGTTCGATGTCCTGGGGCAGATAACCGATGTACTGGCCCAACTCCTCCCGACGCCATTGGCTGATGTCCGCACCGTCCAGGCGCACGGTGCCGGCCAGGCTTGGCCAAACGCCCAGCAATGCCCTGGCGAGGGTCGACTTCCCCGCACCGCTGGGACCAATGATGCCCACCACCTCGCCTGCGCTCACCTGGAAAGTCACACCGCGAATAATCGATTTGCGCGCGTCCGGGGCTCCCGCCGAGAGGCCCTCGACGCGAATCGCCCCTTCAGGCGCCGGCAGCGGCATGCGCTCAGGCTCGGCGGCCACCTTGAGCAGCAATTCGTGCAACCGGGCGTATTGCGAACGGGCGCCCAGGAAGCCTTTCCATACGCCGATCAACTGATCGATGGGCGCCAACGCACGCCCTAGCAAAATCGAGCCGGCAATCATCAGTCCGGACGAAATCTCGTGATTGATCGTCAAATAGGCGCCCAGGCCCAGCACCAGCGACTGAACGATTTGCCGGAACGTCCTGGACACCGAGGTCATGGTCGCGGCGCGGTCGCTGGCCAGGCTTTGCAGGGCAAGAATCTTATGGGTTCGCCCGCTCCAGTGCTGGCGCAGGCTGGCAAGCATGCCCATGGATTCCACCACTTCGGCATTGCGCAAGCTTTTGTGGGTGAGCGCAGTGGCTGCCATCTGTTCACGGTTGGCCGCCTGCAGCGGCGCATGGGTGAGCTTTTCATTGGCGAAGGCCAGCGCCCCGAGCAACACGGCACTGACGATTCCCATCCAGCCGTACCAGGGATGGAACATGAACATGACCGCGAGGTAGATCGGAATCCACGGCACGTCGAAAAACGCGAACAGGCCGTTGCCCGTCAGGAACTGGCGCAAGCCGTTCAGGTCGCTCAAAGGCTGGGCCGTGGCATTCAGGCCACTGGTATTGAGCGCCTGCTTGAAACTGGCGTCGAACAGACGCTGGCTCAGCAGCGTATCCAGACGCGTACTGATCCGCACCATGATCCGCGAACGGACCCACTCCAGGCCGCCCATGGTGATCATCAACAGCAACATGATCAGCGTCAGCATCAACAGCGTCGACACGCTGGCGCTGCCTACCGCGCGGTCATACACCTGCAGCATGTAGAACGAAGGAACGAGCATCAGCAAGTTGACGAAAAAACTGAAAAAACCAACGGACAGAAAACTACCCTTGCAGACGGCAAGGGCGCCTTCCAGTTCGGTCCTGGCGTGGGCTGACATGGTTTATCACCTGAGGTCCGATTCTGGTCAAACCTGAAAAATCACATGGGCACAGGCGTGTGAACGCCTGGGATATCTTTCGGCGGGATCCCGCTAGGGCGCCGGCGCAATCGGATCTACCGCGTTGTATCGGCATGCTTGCGGGGTTCTTAAGGGAAAATTGGCGGGTAGGCCGTGCGGCGTGGGCGCCCGAGATCAATGTCCTTCCCGAGGCGGCTTGATAGCCCACCTAGTTCTTGATGGGACCGCGTTTGTCCTGTGGGAGTGAGCTTGCACGCGAAGGCGATGTGTCAGTTTGCAGTGATGTTGGATGGGCCGGCCTCATCGCGAGCAAGCTCGCTCCCACAGGGTTCTGCGGCGCATGTGCATTTTGGGACTGTCGAAAATCCAGTATGGGAGCGGGCTTGCTCGGGAAGGCGGTGTGTCAGTTTGCAGTGATGTTGGATGGGCCGGCCTCATCGCGAGCAAGCTCGCTCCCACAGGGTTCTGCGGCGCATGTGCATTTTGGGACTGTCGAAAATCCAGTGTGGGAGCGGGCTTGCTCGGGAAGGCGGTGTGTCAGTTTGCAGTGATGTTGGATGGGCCGGCCTCATCGCGAGCAAGCTCGCTCCACAGGGTTCTGCGGCGCATGTGCATTTTGTGACTGTCGAAAATCCAATGTGGGAGCGAGCTTGCTCGCGAAGGCGGTGCGTCAGTTTGCGGTGATGTTGGATGGGCCGGCCTCATCGCGAGCAAGCTCGCTCCACAGGGTTCTGCGGCGCATGTGCATTTTGTGACTGTCGAAAATCCAGTGTGGGAGCGAGCTTGCTCGCGATAGCGGTAGCCCAGCCACATAGATACCTGCCTGTGCCCAGCTCTTGCTCTTGCTCTTGCTCTTGCTCTTGCTCTTGCTCTTGCTTTGGACTTTGATCTGAGCGCCCCGTTAACCACGCTGGCCGAACGCAGGCATTGTGGAGTGGGCAACCCGGCATGGATGCCGGGTTAGCCGCGCTGGGCCATGGATGGCCCTTCGCGGCGGCCCACGGAGCAATGCCGGAGTGAGGGCATGCCGAGCCCTAGCGAGGCACCGAGTGGTGGGGCAAAGCGCTTTTGGTTACTTTTGGCGCTCTTCCAAAAGTGACCCGCCGTAAGGGCGGAACCACAAGCGGCCGTTACCTAAATAACGGATATACACACCACCTTAACTACCCAAACTCACGCCTCCCAACGACGAAACAACACGCTGGCATTAACCCCACCAAACCCAAACCCATTGGAAAGCGCATGGGTAATCGGCATCTCCCTGGCACAAAGACCAACCAGATCAAGCCCCACAGCCCCCTCGTCAGGATGAACCAGGTTCAAGGTCGGCGGAACAATCTGGTCCCGAAGCGCCAACACCGTAAAAATAGCCTCGATACCACCCGCCGCCCCCAACAGATGCCCGGTGGCCGACTTGGTGGAGGTGATCGCCACATCGGAACCGCGCCCGAACACCGAGCGAATTGCCGCCAGCTCACCATTGTCGCCAACCTGGGTGGACGTCGCATGGGCATTGATATGCTGCACGTCTGAAGGGCTGACCGCAGCCTGGCGCAACGCCTGCTCCATCGCGCGCCGGGCGCCGTTGCCATCTTCCGGGCCGGCGGTCAGGTGGTAGGCATCGGCGCTGGTGCCGTAACCGACCAACTCCGCCAACGGCTGGGCGCCGCGGGCAAGGGCGTGCTCCAGCGACTCGATCACCAGCACCCCTGCCCCCTCGGCCATGACAAAGCCGTCGCGATCTCGATCGAAAGGCCGCGAGGCCTCTTGCGGGCGCTCGGCAAAACCGGTGGATAGCGCACGAGCGGCGGCAAAACAACCCAGGGTTACGCGATCTATCGCGGCTTCCGTCCCGCCGCATACGGCGATATCCGCCTCGCCGCTGCGGATGAGCCTGGCCGCATCGCCAATGGCCTGCACCCCCGCCGCACAGGCAGTGACCGGCGCACCGAGCGGACCTTTGAAACCGTGACGGATGGACACGTGCCCGGCCGCCATGTTGGCAAGAAAGGCCGGTGCCGTGAACGGTGACAATCGGCGCGGACCTCGCTCATCAGTGGTGCGGACCGCACCGGCAATCGCGCCAAAGCCACCCACGCCCGAGGCGATGATCGTCCCCGTCCGCTCCTGGTCGTGGGCATCGGTCGGTTTCCAGCCCGCCTGTTGCAACGCTTCTTCGGCCGCCACCAGGGCGAACTCGATGAAGCGATCCATTTTCTTGCGATCCTTGGCTGGGATGATGCGCTCGGGGTCGTAACCGGCGATGGGGTCTTCTTCCAACGACGGCACCTGCCCGCCCACGGCCACGCCCGTCCCCTCGGTGATATCGCCAGACAAGAGACGAATGCCGGAGCGCCCAGCCAGCAAGCGCGACCAGACTTCTTCCACGCCACAACCCAGCGGGCCGACAATGCCCACGCCAGTGACGACGATGCGTTTTTGCCCTTGGGAAGTCATCATTTGAAACCTCTTCATTTGCTCAGTCGACGTTCATTGAATGGCTGGCTCACGCCAACGGTACTGCCGGGGTGTGCGCTGGCGCGTCAGGACGGATCTTGAACCAGATGGCGTACATCGCAGGCAGGAACACCAACGTCATGATGGTGCCGACGAACGTGCCGCCGATCAGCGTGTAGGCCAGCGTGCCCCAGAACACCGAGTGCGTTAGCGGGATAAAGGCCAGGATGGCCGCCAACGCCGTCAGCAGGACCGGACGCGCCCGTTGCACCGTGGCTTCGATGACCGCATGGAAGGGTTCCAACCCCTCTTGCTTGTTGTGATGGATCTGCCCGATCAGGATCAGCGTGTTGCGCATCAGGATGCCCGAGAGCGCGATCAGGCCCACCAGGGCGTTGATCCCGAACGGTTGCTGGAAGATCAGCAACGTCGGCACCACCCCAATCAAACCCAGGGGCGCGGTGAGGAACACCATGATCATGGCCGAGATCGAACGCACCTGCACGATGATGATCAGCAGGGTCAGGGCCACCATGATCGGCACCAGCGGCACGATCGCCTTGCCGGCCTTGCCCGACTCCTCGATGGCGCCTGCCTGCTCGATCCGATAGCCGCTCGGCAGGGTGTCGATGATCGGCTGCAGGGCCTTGATGATCGCGCTCGATACGTCCGGTGGCTGCAAGCCTTCGGCAATGTCGCCGCGCACGGTCATGGTCGGGGTGCGGTCACGTCGACGAAGAATCGGATCCTCCATGCGCACATCGACCTCGCCCACCTGGGACAGCGGAATACGCTGGCCCGCCGCACCCACCAGGGTAAAGCCCTCGATCCTCGCCGGGTCGAGGCGAATGTCACCGGCCGCACGACCGACCACCTGCACCGAGCGGATGTCCTCGCGAACCGCCGTGATCGGCACCCCCGCCAGCAGGAACTGCAATTGCTGCGCGACCGCATTGGACGTCAGGCCTACCGCCTGCAAGCGGTCCTGGTCCAGGGTGAAATGCAACGTCGGCGTCAGTGGCCCCCAGTCGGTATTGACGGTCCGCATCAACGGGCTCGCCTGCATGACGCCCTGGACCTGCGCCGCGATCTCGCGCAACTTCGACGGATCCGGCCCCATCACCCGGTAGGCAACCGGATACGGTGAATACGGGCCGAACACCAGTTGCGTCACGCGGATGCGCGCCTCCGGGGCGAGGCCCTCGGCTGCCGCCTCGCGAAGACGGAACTTGAGGGTCTCGCGCGCTTCCTGGCTGTCGGTCAACACGACGATCTTGGCGAACGACGGATCGGGCAGTTCCGGCGCCATCGCCAGGTAGAAACGTGGCGCCCCCTGGCCGATGTAGGCCGTGACGATTTTCGCCTCGTCCTGTTTCTGCAACCAGGCCTCGACCTTGGCGGTGGTGGCGCCGGTCTGCTCGATGGAAGTGCCATAGGGCATTTGCACTTCGATCAGCACCTCGGGGCGATCGGAGGTCGGGAAGAACTGTTTCTTCACCAGGCCCATGCCGAGGATCGCCACGATAAATGTCGTGACCACTGTGCCGGCCACCCACCATTTGCGCGCGATGACCCGGGTCAGGACCTGGCGAAAACGATTGTAGTGGCGAGTGTTATAAATGGCTGCGTGGCCACCCTCGACCTGCTTGATGTCCGGCAACATCTTCACCCCCAGGTAAGGGGTGAACGCTACCGCCACCACCCAGGACGCGATCAGGGCAATACCGACGATCCAGAACATGTTGCTGGTGTACTCGCCGGCGGTCGACTGGGCGAAACCGTTGGGCATGAATCCGATCGCTGTCACCAGCGTACCGGACAACATCGGCGCGGCCGTATGGCTCCAGGCATAGGCGGAGGCCTTGATCCGGTCGTAGCCCTCCTCCATCTTCACCACCATCATTTCGATAGCGATGATGGCATCGTCCACCAACAACCCGAGCGCCAGGATCAGTGATCCCAGGGTGATGCGGTCAAAATTCTTGCCGGTAGCCGCCATGACCACGAACACCACGGCCAACGTCAATGGCACCGCCGCCGCGACCACCACCCCCACACGCCAACCCATGCTGAGAAAGCAGACGATCATCACCACCAACAACGCGACGAAGAACTTGACCATGAACTCGCCGACGGCCGAGTCGATGTTCACCGACTGGTCGGTGACTTTGGTGAGGGTCATGCCCAAGGGCATGTCTTGGTTGATCCTGGTCGTCTCCGCATCCAGGGCCTTGCCCAGGTCCAGGCCGTTCCAGCCTTCACGCATCACGACGCCCAGCAACAGCGCGTCTTCACCGTTATTGCGCACCAGGAACGTGGCTGGATCCTCGTAGCCACGCTCGACGGTCGCCACGTCCGAGAGCTTGAGCGTGCGCCCTTGAATCGCCAGGGGCGTGTCGCGAATTTTCGCCAACTTATCGAACGCGCCGTCGACCCGAAGGAAGACCTGCGGTCCATTGGTTTCGATCGAACCGGCTGGCGTGAGCGCATTCTGGCTGTTCAGCGCCGCGAAGATATCCTGGGGCGAGACGCCCAGGGTGGCCAGCCGATCGTGGGAGAAGGAAATGAAAATACGCTCGGCCCGCTCGCCGATGATGTTGACTTTTTTCACCCCCGCCACGTGCAGCAGTCGCTGGCGCAACGCTTCGGCATCACGCACCAGCAATCGCTGCGGCTCGCCCTTGGCTTTCAGGGCGAACAGCGCGAACGTCACATCGGAAAACTCGTCATTGACCATGGGCCCGATGACACCCGCGGGCAACTTGAGCGCTTCGTCCTGGAGTTTTTTGCGCGCCTGATAGAACTCCTCCTGCACCTGCGAAGGTGGCGTTCGATCGACCAGCGACACCATGGTGAAGGCCAGGCCGGGACGGGTGTAGGTTTCCGTGCGGTCGTACCACTTCAATTCCTGCAAGCGTTTTTCAAGCGGTTCGGCGACCTGGTCCTGCATTTCCTGGGCGGTTGCGCCCGGCCATGCGGTGATGACGGTCAACTGCTTGACCGTAAACGGTGGGTCCTCGGCGCGCCCCAACTGGAAGAACGCCAAGGTCCCCGCGACGGCGATCAGGAAAATCAGAAACACGGTAATGGATCGCTCGCGAACGGCGAGTGCCGACAGGTTGAGGCTCATGGACGGCCCCCGGCAACCTTCACGTCACCCGGTTGCGCCAGCCGCACTTCTTCACCCTCGCGCAGCAGATGGGCGCCGAGCCCGACAATGCGCTCGCCCACGTTGAGATCACCGGAGACGCGCGCGGCGTCGTCGCTCAGCCCCAGGACTTGCACAGGTCGCCAGATGACTTTCGCCGATTCGCCGTCAATGCTCCATACGCCGGTACCTTTTCCCGAATCATAAATGGCCGCTATCGGCACTTGCAGCGCCTGCCGTTGCGCGGAACCTTCGGCGATGCGCAGCGTAACGGTCGCCCCCAGCGGTGCATTGGCCAACGCCCCCTCCAGCACATACCGGGCCTCGAAGGTGCGCGTCACGCGGTCGGCCGAATCCGACAGCAGTCTCAGCTTTGCGGTGACAGCGTCCGCGCTAGCGCCATAAAGCGTCGCCTGGGCGGTGGCGCCTGCGGCAGGTCGCAGGGTCTCAGGCAACTGCACAACCGCTTCACGCTGACCGGCCCGCGCCAGTCGAACCACGGTTTGCCCGGGGCTGACGACTTGCCCGGGTTCGGCCAGGGTGTCCATCACGACACCGTCGGCATCGGCGAGCAGCACGGCATAACCCGATGCGTTCCGGGCGACGTCAGCCTGGGCCTGCGCGGCGCTGAGTTGGGCCTTGGCGGTGTCGGCGGCGGCTTTGATCTGGTCGTAACCCGATGCGGAAATAGCGCCTGCGGCAACCAGATCACGATAGCGCGCTTCGTCATCGGCGGTCTGCTTGGCCCGGGCCCGGGCGGCAGCGACTGCTTCTTGCTGGGCTCGGGCCTGCAACCCCAGGTCGATGGGGTCGAGGCGCATGAGCGGCTGACCGCGTTTTACCGCCTGCCCGGTATCGACCAAACGTTCGAGCACCTTGCCCGACACCCGGAAGCCCAGGTCACTTTGGACACGAGCGGCCACCACGCCAGTAAAAGAGCGCGTGGCGTCGGACGATCCCTGAACTTGGGCGACCCGCACCAACGGGGCAAGGGTGCGCGGGTCTTTGGTGGCGGAGGAATCGCCACACGCCGTCAGGACGAGCGGCAACAAGCAAGCGGCAAAGGTGACAGGTCGGAGCCGGCGCATAGGTTCCCTTTTTGGCAAATGTGGACAGAGAGACCGCATTCTCAATCTCGTGACCATTACTGTCAATGGTCACAATCCGATCCACATCCTGATCAATCTCCCGCATAACCTTTATTCAGTCACATTACAAATGTTTGCCCCATGAGTGCTCATTGACAGAAAGTGACCACACTATAATATGGTCACAAATCATCCACGACTCCAGGAATCCCAATGTCGCCCCTACGCCCCGCTGCTTGGTTGGTGAGCTTCAGCATGATGGCAGGCTGCACTGTCGGTCCGGATTATCAACGTCCAGACACTGCGCTCGCCCATCGTTACCTGGGCCAGGCCTCTGTCGAGCAAAGGGCCGCAGCGACGCCGGCCAGCCTGGCTACATGGTGGGAAGGTTTTGCCGATCCAGTGCTCAGCGACCTGATTGCCAAGACGCTCGAGCAGAACCTGGACCTGGCGCAGGCATCGGCCCGTGTCACCCAGGCGCGGGCCGGCCTGGGGGCTGCCAATGCGGCGTTATTGCCCTCTGGAAACATCAACGGCCAGGCTGCGCGCGCGTATCAATCCGTGGAAACGCCACTGGGCCAAGTGCTGGACTCGACACCTGGCTACGATCGCTACGGCAGCGCCTACGAACTCAACCTGGGCGCCAGTTGGGAAATGGACCTCTTTGGCGGCCTGCGCCGTGGACGCGAAGCGGCGCTGGCCGAGTACCAGGCCAGCGAGGCAGGTGTCGCGGCCACACGCCTGGCTGTCGCCGCACAGACTGCCGACCTCTACATCACAGCTCGGGGACTGCAGGCGCGGCTGGACATTGCCAACCGACAAGTCAAGACACAGCAGGACCTGTTGGAGAAAGTCCAACTGCTCTACAGCAAGGGCCTTGCGGCCAGCTATCAGGTTCATCAGGTCGAGGGCACCCTCTCGCAGGTCCAGGCGACGAGGCCCGTGCTGCAAACGGGCCTGGACGCGGCCATGAACGCCCTGGATGTCATGCTCGGCACCCCGCCCGGCACCTATCGCGGGCAGTTGGCAAATGGACGGACCATCCCTTTGGCGCCACAGATAACGACCATGGGGGCCCCTGCCGATCTATTGCGCCGCCGGCCAGACCTGATCGTGGCCGAGCGTCGTTTGGCCGCCTCCAATGCGCGTATCGGCGAGGCCGTCGCCGAGTACTACCCGAAATTTTCCCTCAGCGCGTTACTGGGCAGTGCCACGGCAGTTTCCGCCGGCAACCTTTTCAGCGGTGATGCCAGCCAGGCGGCGGGCGCGCTGGGGCTGCGCTGGAGGCTCTTTGACTTTGGCCGCATCAACGCGCAAATCGACCAGGCCAAGGGGCAGGAAGCCGAAGCGCTGGCGGCTTATCGCCAATCCGCACTGCGCGCCACCGAGGACGTCGAGAACGCTTTTTCCGCGCTGGTGAATCGAGAATCCCAGGCGAACACCCTCACCCAGGGCGAAACCTCGCTGACGCAAGCCCGCCAATCGTCGTTCATTGCCTATCAAAAAGGCACCGCCAGCCTGATCGACGTCCTCAATGCCGACGCGACGCTGCTGCAGGTCTCCGACGCACGGGCGCAAGCACGTACAGAATCGGCACGGGCCGCGGTGGCGGCATTCAGGGCGCTGGGTGGTGGCTGGCAGCCTGCTGAAGGCCAGCCGATGGCGGCTCGCTGACTGAATTCGCCCTCCTGACCAACTATGTGATTGGTCACAAAAATGGCGGATCCACTCAAGAGAACGGCACAGCCGTAACAGCCGGTACTGATGCGCGGTTACCGTCAATCAAAGCTCACGGCATGAGGCTACGCAAGATGAGATTGCAGGTAAGCGTGGGGGCGTCGTCGACGTAATCGAGGTTGTGTTGCAACAGCAAAGGATTGACGAACGGCCGCAGCGCCAGATGGATCGCGTCGACCGTCTCATCCAATGGCGTCTTGCGCTCGAACTCTCCAAGCTCCCGCCCCTCACGCACGATCTGCAGCACGAAGTTCTTGATCCGTGCGTTATAGACTTGCGAACTGGGCCAGCGCTCCGACGCGGAAAACGCCGCAATGTCATAGAGCTTGCGATCATTGAAAAACAGGTTAACACCCGTAGTGATCAAGGCCTTGACCAAGCGGCGAAAACGCTCCGTCGCCGAAAGCCCATCTTCACTGATGGCCTGCTCCACCGCCGCGACGATTTCGGCCAGGCACTGGCTACAGATGGCCTCGCCAATCGCTTGCTTGGAGTCGAAGAACTTGTAGATGTAGGCCTTGGAGAAACCGATGGCCTTGGCCAGGTCGGACACCGTGGTCTTGCCATACCCGTATTGACTGAAATGCTCATTGGCCGCCGCGACAATCTGGTGGCGAATCTCATGATCGGCTGGGCCGCGGGTACTGGGCGAAGGTAGGGATGGCTGGTTCATGGGGGCAGCTTACGCATCCTGAAGATCGTTGACAACTTTGTGACCATTGCTAGGTATCGTCACAAAGCGCCAAATTAAACGCTTTTGTCGATGCAATGATCTATACCTTCAGATACACGCAGTCAGGCCAACGCAACAGACTGGCGTGTCCTGATAAAACGACTGTGGCGAACCCACTCGGGGTGCGCCGCATCACATAAAACGGCCTGCAGCACGCTGTTTCCGGCGCCGCCCCGTAGAATGGCGCCCACTTTCCAATGCCTGAAGTATCGACCATGAGCCTGAGCAAACGCGTTTTGAATGTTCCCACCAAGGCGCTATCCAGGCTTTGTCTATTGATACCGTTGCTGGTGGTGCACAACGCCGGCGCTGAAGCCTTGGAAATTGAATTGCACATTCTCGAGGCTCCGCCCCTGACGTTCGTCAACGATCCCAGGGGCTACGGCATCGTGGGCGATGTCGCCGCGGCAGCCATGACCAAGGCTGGCTATACGGTAAAGATCCATGTGCTTCCCTGGGCCCGGGCACAGAAACATGTCAGTGAAGAGCATGACCACTTGATCACGCCTCTTTCGCGCATCCCCACCCGAGAGGATCGTTTCACCTGGATCGCCTCGATCATGCCCATGGAGCGAGCTTTTTTCAGCCTTGAACGACGGGTGAGCAGCTTCGCCCAGGCCAAGGAAACCTACCGCAAGATCGGCGTCGGCCTGGGCAGTGCACAGGAAGATATCCTGCGCACCGAAGGCTTCAGCGATGAACAGATCTACCCGCTGGCCATTGGCGACAATCCCGCCCAGATGCTGTTGATGGGGCGTATCGATGCCTGGTTCAACGGCGTGCCGGAGAGTCGATACATCTGGCCGAAGGTGTCCAAGCGCAAACTGCTCATGAGCAAGGTCGGCAGCAGCGCCGACCTTTACCTGGCCTGTTCGAAGCAATGTTCGCCAGAAATGGTCGAGCGTTTGCGCGAAGCGGTTGAAGCGCTTCGCGCGGATGGGACCATCAAGCGTGTCCATGACCTGTATCTGCCGCATTAGGCTTGGGTCAAGCTCACCCGGCGACCATCAATAAGCTTGATAACAAGAAAGCAAAGCCCGCTCTTGGGCAACCCACTCACTCAAGACTTGCCGAAGCCGATGTGGGAGCGTGCTTGCTCGCGATGGCGGTGGGTCCGTTAGCGGTGATGTCGGCTGGGCACCGTCATCGCGAGCAAGCTCGGCTCCCACAGGGGACTCGGGTGTTTCCAGACCTGATGCCGGGCACTCAACCCCGTGGCGAGGGAGCTTGCTCCCGCTGGGGCGCAAAGCGGCCCCAATAAGCTGCATGCGATCTGCCTGGCGCCACGCGGTGCTTGGTTTTGGGGCCGCTGCGCAGCCCAGCGGGAGCAAGCTCCCTCGCCACAAAGGCAGTTTGGTTGAGGCTACAAAACCCTATGGCCCTCCCGCTGGGTTCTCGAGTGGCCACAAGGTTTGTGTCCACCGCCAATTTCCGTGTGGGAGCGAGCTTGCTCGCGATGGCGGTGGGTCCGTTAGCGGTGATGTCGGCTGGGCACCGTCATCGCGAGCAAGCTCGGCTCCCACAAGGGTTCTCGGGTGTTTCCAGACCTGATGCCGGGCAAGCTCCCTCGCCACGAGCCCATCGGTTTCCAAAAATACGGTCCATTGCCCGGACTAGAGGTCTCATTGATGGCTTATATCATTCTGAATGATAGTTACCTTTGCTTCATTCGATTCGTTCCGGTGTCTTGCGCCACGCATCATCCGCCCATTCTCAATACATTGGCGGATGCTATCCATGGAACATTCACTTTCAAAACTGCGTTTTCCCCTCGCGCTGCTGGCGGTGCTGGTGATGAGCGCCTGCGGCAAGACTCCCGACACGGCAGCGTCCATGCCGCCGGCCAAAGTCAGTGTGGCCAAGGTGTTGGAGCAGCCTGTCAACGAATGGGATGAATTCACCGGTCGCCTCGAAGCGCCAGAAACCGTTGAGATCCGCCCGCGGGTTTCCGGGCAGATCGACGAAGTGGCCTTCACCGAAGGCGCGCTGGTCAAGAAGGGCGACCTGTTGTTCCAGATCGACCCACGCCCCTTCCAGACTGAAGTCCGTCGTCTCGAAGCGCAACTGGCCCAGGCCCGCGCCACCGCCACCCGCAGCGAGAATGAAGCCCAACGTGGCGAACGCCTGCGCTTGAGCAATGCCATTTCCGCCGAGCTGGCGGATTCGCGCACCAGCGCCGCCCAGGAAGCCCGCGCCGCCGCCGCAGCCATCCAGGCGCAGCTGGACCTGGCGAAACTGAACCTGAGCTTCACCCGCGTTACCTCGCCCATCAGCGGTCGCGTCAGCCGCGCGGAAATCACCGCCGGCAACCTGGTGACCGCCGATGTCACGCCGCTGACCAGCGTCGTGTCCACCGACAAGGTCTACGCCTACTTCGACGCCGATGAGCGGGTCTTCCTCAAGTACACCCAACTCGCCCGCCAGGGCCAGCGCGGCCAGGCCACGCCGGTCTACATGGGCCTGTCCAACGAGGACGGCAACCCGCACCAGGGCCAGATGAACTTCGTCGACAACCAGGTCAACCCACAGACCGGCACCATCCGTGGCCGCGCGGTGTTCGACAACAAGGATGGCACCTACACCCCAGGCCTGTACGCCCGCTTGAAGCTGGTGGGCAGCGGCACCTACGCCGCCGTGCTGATCAACGACGAAGCGGTGGGCACCGACCTGGGCAAGAAATTCGTCTTGGTGATGGACGCCGAAAACAAGCCGGCCTACCGCGCCGTCGAGCTGGGGCCGAAGATCGAAGGCCTGCGCATCGTGCGCAGCGGCCTGAACAAGGACGACACCATCATCGTCAAGGGGCTGCAACGGGCTCGTCCGGGTGCACCGGTTACGCCTGAAACCGTGCCGATGGCCAGCGAAGAAACCATTGCCGCCCTGGCACAACAACGTAAAGCGCTCGAAGCCAGCAACCTGCCCCAAGTCGCGCCCTCCAAGGCTGCGTCAGGCTCGGCAGGCAAACTGGCCGCTGCGACCCCACGCGACTAAGGGACTGAATCCAAGATGAAATTTTCCCAGTTCTTCATTTCGCGGCCGATCTTCGCAGCAGTGCTTTCGCTGTTGATCCTGATCGCCGGCGCCATCTCGCTGTTCCAGCTACCGATCAGCGAATACCCGGAAGTCGTGCCGCCGACCGTGGTCGTACGCGCCAACTTCCCGGGCGCCAACCCCAAGGTCATCGGCGAAACCGTGGCCGCGCCCCTGGAGCAGGCCATCACCGGTGTCGAGAACATGTTGTACATGTCCTCGCAGTCCACCGCTGACGGCAAGATCACCCTGACCATCACCTTCGCCCTCGGCACCGACCTGGACAATGCCCAGGTGCAGGTGCAGAACCGCGTCACCCGGACCGAGCCCAAGCTGCCGGAAGAAGTGACCCGAATCGGCATCACGGTGGACAAGGCATCGCCCGACCTGACCATGGTCGTGCACTTGACCTCGCCGGACCAACGCTACGACATGCTCTACCTGTCCAACTATGCCCTGCTCAACATCAAGGATGAGCTGGCGCGCCTGGGCGGCGTGGGTGATGTGCAACTGTTCGGCATGGGCGACTATTCCCTGCGCGTCTGGCTGGATCCGAACAAGACCGCCTCGCGCAACCTGACCGCCACCGACGTGGTCACCGCGATCCGTGAGCAGAACCGTCAAGTGGCCGCCGGTGCCCTGGGTGCGCCGCCGGCGCCGAATGCCCAGGCTTTCCAGCTGTCGATCAACACCCAGGGGCGCCTGGTCAATGAGGAAGAGTTCGAGAACATCATCATTCGTTCCGGCGCCAACGGTGAAATCACTCGCCTGAAGGACATCGCCCGGGTGGAACTGGGCTCCAGCCAGTACGCCTTGCGTTCGCTGCTGGACAACCAGCCGGCGGTGGCGATCCCGATCTTCCAACGTCCGGGCTCCAACGCCATCCAGATCTCCAACGACGTTCGCGAGAAGATGGATGAGCTGAAGAAAGGCTTCCCGGCCGGGATGGACTACAGCATCGTCTATGACCCGACGATCTTCGTCCGCGGCTCCATCGAAGCGGTGGTACACACCCTGTTCGAAGCCCTGATCCTCGTGGTGCTGGTGGTGATCCTGTTCCTGCAGACCTGGCGCGCCTCGATCATTCCGTTGGTGGCGGTGCCGGTTTCGCTGATCGGTACGTTCGCGGTGATGCACCTGTTCGGCTTCTCGTTGAATGCCTTGTCACTGTTCGGCCTGGTACTGGCGATCGGTATCGTGGTGGATGACGCCATCGTGGTGGTGGAAAACGTCGAGCGAAACATCGAACTGGGCCTCACCCCCGTGGAGGCGACGAAGCGCGCCATGGGCGAAGTGACCGGCCCGATCATCGCCACCGCCCTGGTGCTGTGCGCGGTCTTCGTTCCGGCGGCGTTCATCAGTGGCTTGACCGGTCAGTTCTATAAGCAGTTCGCCCTCACCATCGCCATTTCCACGGTGATCTCGGCGATCAATTCCCTGACCCTGTCCCCTGCCCTGGCTGCCGTATTGCTCAAAGGCCATGACGCGCCCAAGGACCGTTTCTCCAAGTTCCTCGACAAGCTCTTCGGTGGCTGGTTGTTCCGTCCATTCAACCGCTTCTTCGAGCGCGCCAGCCATGGCTACGTGGGCACCGTCGCGCGGGTCATCCGCAGCAGCGGCATCGCCCTGGTGCTTTATGCAGGCCTGATGGTGCTGACGTTCTTCGGTTTTTCCACTACCCCGACCGGCTTCGTGCCCGGCCAGGACAAGCAATACCTGGTGGCCTTCGCCCAACTGCCGGACGCCGCGAGCCTGGATCGCACCGAAGATGTGATCAAGCGCATGTCCGACCTGGCGCTCAAGCAACCGGGCGTTCAAAGCGCCGTGGCCTTCCCGGGCCTGTCGATCAACGGTTTCACCAACAGCCCGAACGCCGGCATCGTGTTCGTGACCCTCAAGCCCTTCGACGAGCGCAAGGACCCGAGCATGTCGGCCGGCGCCATCGCCGGTGCCTTGAACGGCAAGTACTCGGAGATCCAGGAAGCCTACATGGCGATCTTCCCGCCGCCGCCGGTACAGGGCCTGGGCACGATCGGTGGTTTCCGCCTGCAGATCGAAGACCGGGGCAACCTGGGCTACGACGAGCTGTACAAAGAAACCATGAACATCATCACCAAGAGCCGCAGCGTGCCGGAACTGGCCGGGTTGTTCACCAGCTACACCGTGAACGTACCCCAGGTCGATGCCGCCATCGACCGTGAAAAAGCCAAGACCCACGGCGTGGCCGTCAGCGACATCTTCGACACCCTGCAGATTTACCTGGGTTCGCTGTATGCCAACGACTTCAACCGCTTCGGCCGTACTTACCAGGTCAACGTCCAGGCCGAGCAGCAGTTCCGTCTCGAGTCGGACCAGATCGGCCAGCTCAAGGTGCGCAACAACCGTGGCGAGATGATCCCGCTGGCGACCTTCATCAAGGTCAGCGACACCTCGGGCCCAGACCGCGTGATGCACTACAACGGCTTCATCACCGCTGAAATCAACGGTGCTGCCGCCCCGGGCTACAGCTCCGGCCAGGCCGAGAAAGCCATCGAGAAACTGCTCAAGGACGAACTGCCCAACGGCATGACGTACGAGTGGACCGACCTGACGTACCAGCAGATCCTCTCGGGCAACACCGCGCTGTTCGTGTTCCCGCTCTGCGTACTGCTGGCGTTCCTGGTGCTCGCGGCACAGTACGAAAGCTGGAGCCTGCCATTGGCGGTGATCCTGATCGTACCGATGACCCTGCTGTCGGCGATTACCGGGGTGATCCTCTCCGGTGGCGACAACAACATCTTTACCCAGATCGGTTTGATCGTACTGGTGGGGCTTGCCTGCAAGAACGCGATTCTGATCGTCGAGTTCGCCAAGGATAAACAGCTCGAAGGCATGAGCCCGCTGGCGGCAGTCCTCGAAGCGTGCCGCCTGCGTCTGCGGCCGATCCTGATGACCTCCTTCGCCTTCATCATGGGCGTGGTGCCCCTGGTGTTCTCCAGCGGCGCCGGTGCGGAAATGCGCCATGCCATGGGTGTGGCGGTGTTCTCCGGGATGCTCGGCGTGACCTTCTTCGGCCTGCTGCTCACCCCCGTCTTCTATGTACTGATCCGCAACTTCGTCGAACGCAGCGAGGCCCGCAAGGCGGCCCGGGCTTTGAAACTGGAGGCGCAACAATGAGTTTGAAAGTGTTCGTGCCGAGCTTGCTGGTCCTGGCATTGAGTGCCTGTGCCGTAGGCCCGGACTACAAGGCACCGCAAACGGAGGCGGCGAATATCACCACCGCCACCGACGGCGCCGCCGGCCAGAAGAACTTCGACCGCGCCCGTTTCGAAGGCGTCTGGTGGCAGCAGTTCGACGACCCGACCCTCAACGCGTTGGTGACCCGTTCCCTGGACGGCAACCGCGAGTTGCGCGTGGCCTTCGCCCGCTTGCGGGCCGCCCGGGCGATTCGCGATGACGCCAGCAATGACGCCATGCCGACCATTACCAGCCGTGCCAGCAGCGAACTGGGCAAAGGCCAGAACCCGATGGGGCAGACTGACGAGCGAGTCAACTCCGAGCGTTACGACCTGGGCCTGGACATGGCCTGGGAACTGGATTTGTTCGGGCGCATCCAGCGCAACCTGGAAGCCACCGATGCCGATCAACAGGCGATCGAAGCCGATCTCTATCAGTTGCAGGTGACGATGATCGCCGAGCTGGTGGATGCCTACGGCCAACTGCGCGGCGCACAACTGCGGGAAAAGATCGCCCTGGCGAACCTGAAGAACCAACAGGATTCGCGCAAGATCACCGAAAGCCTGCGTGATGCCGGCGTCGGCGATCAGCTCGACGTGGTCCGTGCCGATGCGCGCCTGGCCTCGGTGGAAGCCAGCGTGCCGCAGCTGCAGGCCGAGCAGGCGCGCCAACGCAATCGCATCGCCACGCTGTTGGGCGAACGCCCGGACAAACTCAGCGTGGACCTGAGCCCGAAACAGTTGCCAGCCATCGCCAAGGCCCTGCCCATCGGCGACCCGGGTGAACTGCTGCAACGGCGCCCGGACATCCTCAGTGCCGAACGCCAACTGGCCGCCGCCACGGCGCGCATCGGCGTGGCCAAGGCCGACTTGTTCCCACGGGTCAGCTTGAGCGGTTTCCTCGGTTTCACCGCCGGACGCGGTTCGCAGATCGGTTCCTCGGCCGCCAATGCCTGGGCGCTGGGCCCGAGCATTACCTGGGCCGCTTTCGACCTGGGCAGCGTGCGGGCGCGCTTGCGCGGCGCCGATGCCGAGGCGGACGGCGCCCTGGCGAACTACGAACAGCAAGTGCTGTTGGCCCTGGAAGAGTCGGAAAATGCCTTCAGTGACTATGGCAAGCGTCAGCAGCGGTTGATCTCGCTGATCCGCCAGAGCGAATCGAGCCGCGCCGCCGCCGACCTGGCAGAGATTCGCTACCGCGAAGGCACCGTGGATTTCCTCGTGCTGCTCGACGCCCAACGTGAACGCCTGGCGGCCGAAGACACCCAGGCCCAGGCCGAAGTGGACCTGTACCGCGGCATCGTCGCAATCTACAAGGCCCTGGGTGGCGGCTGGCAACCGGAAACCGTCGCCAGCAACTGACCCGCCCGGCTCAACCGAGCTCCTTTGGTTGGCCGCAACCAGCCAAATTTTTGCCCCGCTTCTCATTCGGACGCGGGGCTTTTTTTATTTATCGCCCAGGGTCCACTGTGGGAAGGCCCTTTGTGGGAGCGAGCTTGCTCGCGCGGCGTTTTTCAAGGTAGTTGTCGCGTCACCGTTTTGTTATGCCACTTTTGCGATCACAGTAAGCTCTCTTCAGGGTTCAGATACACCGTCCCGACTGGCCTCCAGTTACGTGTTTCTCCTGACCACCGTCCAGGTTTTTTCGCTCTAGCTAATCTGTACACAGTGTCACGGCGGGCGAGGATTTCATTGTCCTTGCCTTCATGACGCTGGGCCGGCGTGACGAAGCGGATTCTGCTATGACGATGCACGGTGTTGTACCAGACCATAAAATCCCGAACCCAGACACGCGCATCATCCAGACTGTCAAACCCGCCCAAGGGCCACTGCGGACAGTATTTCAATGTTCTGAACAACGACTCGGAATAAGGGTTGTCGTTGCTGACGCGAGGTCGTCCTCGCGAAGGCGTAATGCCCAAATCGTACATTTTGGACAGCAGTGTCACCGACTTCATGGGCGCGCCATTATCCGAGTGGAGCACCAACGGCTGCTGCCAGCACTTCTCCTGATTCACGCTTCGTTGCAGCAGTGCCGCCGCCTTTTCTCCGCTTTCTGCTTCGTAGACTTCCCAGCCCACAGCTTTGCGGCTGTAGATATCTTCGATCAAGTAGAGATAGTAAAACTGCCCGCGAATCGGCGTGGGCAGATAGGTAATGTCCAGGACCACACCTGGTTGGCCGACGTCGCGGCATACGTCGTCGGTGCCACATGATGCTGTGGTCTCTTGGCTCGTGACCTGTGTTGCTGCTGGCCCGCAGCCTTGAGCACCCGATAAAAGGTGGCCTTCGAAGCGAGATAACGCCCTTCGTCTGCCAATTGCGGCACGATCTGACTTGGCGGCAGATGGGCATAGGCCTTGCTGTTGCACAGTACCAGGATGTTTGGCGCTCCAGTTCACTGAGCGCATTACCGGGTATGGGCCTGATCGTTGTCGTACGGCCATCGGCGAGGATTTCGGACGGTAAACTCCAGCGTTGCAGCGTCCTGAGCGAAATGCCAACTTCCTGACAAGCAGGCGCCCTACGGGCGCCCGCCGTGATGGCTTCGTTGAGCCAGCCCACGAGCAAATACCGTTCTGGCAACAAGGTCAGTTGTCCTCGTCGTCGCTTCCCCAGTAGGCATTGAGCTTTTTTCGCAGCACCAGCAGAGCCGCCGTTTCAGCGAGAGCGGCATCTTTGCGGCGCAGTTCGCGTTCCAGTTGTTGGATGCGTTTCTTGTCCCTCGCACTTGCGCGGCATCAGCTTTTCTACCGGTCGGCTGATGGGTGCTGTTAGCAATAAACTCGTTGCGCCAAGCGGCGACCTGCTCAGGGAAAATGCCCACTCGGCGGCAATATTCGCCCATTTCCAGTTCCGATAGTGCTGATGTTTCGATGACCGCTGTCAGTTTTGACTCGGCTGACCAGTTCTCTACCGGTTGATTTTTTTCGGACAATTGTGAGCCTCGGGCAGCCGCTTGTTTGCGCCATTGATAAGAGAAAAATCGCTGCAACCCTCACGACGCGCGACCTCTTTGCAGAGAGACTAAGGGGCGGAAGCATCATTTTCAGCAACGCGGCTTTACGTTCAGGTGAATAGAAAGGCATGACCATACTCTTGCCGCCCCCGAAATGCTTTTAGGAATTTGGAGAGGCGACAACTAGCCTGACACCGGGGGCGCGATAGCAGTGTGTCAGTCAATATCTACCTCACTGATCCGATGCCATCGCGAGCAAGCTCGCTCCACAGATTCATCACTGCCGTTAGAAGGTTTGACTCAAGCCGCCACCTGACCGAAGCTTGCGGCATTTCACGCTTCTGGTAATGGATTCCCTGCATGCCCTCGCCTCGCCGCCGCTATCTGCTCCTCAGCCTCTGTGTCCTGTTGTTGATCGGTCTTGTCGCGGTGTGGCTACGCAGCACCACGCCGCAGATCCCTGAGGCGATCAAGCGTGGCTACAGCGAGGCCTTGGAAAGCGCCCGCAACGGACAGCCGGGGGCGGCGCGGATGCTTTACCAGCAACTGGGACGTCCGGATCTCTCGCCAAGCGCCGTGTGTGGCTGCACGCTGAACTGCCCAACTACCCCAGCCCCCAAGCCCTGAAACTGGCGGACGCCGACCTGCACAGCGAGTCGCCGGACGTGCGCCGGGCGGCCATTGGCAGCATCGTCGGGCTGGTGCCGACGGGCCAGCGCAGCCTGTTGCTCGGCCCGCTTCTGGACGATGACGATCCGAACGTCCGGTTCGCCGCCGTGAACGCGCTGCTGGGCCTGTCGCCAGATGACCTCGGCTTGTATTCGGCGCGATGCAGATCGCCATCGACACTTGGGAGCAGGTGCTCGAAGACGGCCCGAAAACCGCTGACTCCCACTACCAACTCGCCCGGCTGCACCTGCACAACGCCGAATTGAAGAAAGCCCAATTGGCCCTTGAGCAGGCCTTGCGCCTGCAACCGGACAACCTGCCAGCGCTGGTCATGCAGATCGAAGTGCTGGACAAACAGGGCCAGGGCGAAGCCGCACGACAATTACTCGCCCGACAGTTGCAAACCCAGCCAGCGTCGGCTTATCTGCAACATGCGCTGGGCATGTGGCTGCTGCAACACGGCCAGAGCGAGTATGCCGTGCTCGGCCTGGCAAAAGCCGTGGAACTGGAACCCGAGAACCGCCATTACCGCTATGACCTGGCAACCACCCTGCATGCCGAACAGGAAGTGGAAGCCGCGCAGAAACAGCTGCAGGAAATCGTCCAGCGCTACCCCGCCGACCGCAAGGCCCGGGTGTTGCTGATCAACTATTGGAAGGAGACCGGCCAGTTGCAGAACGTTCAGATCCTGTTGGCGCAACTGGAACAACTGAACCCCGATGACCCGGCCCTGCAACAGGGTCTGTAGGCGGACTAGCCGTTAAGTGGAACCTTGGGCAGACACACAATCCGTGGCGAGGGAGCTTGCTCCGCTGGGCTGCGCAGCAGCCCCAAAACAGGGCCGCTTCGCGACCCAGCGGAGCAAGCTCCCTCGCCACAGGATGACTGCTCGGCTTGATTTCGCTTAGCTGACTGGCATGGGTCTGTAGGCCCTCGTAGCATGCCGAAAGTTGTGCAGTACCCCGCGTTTTGTCGAGATAAGCGGAACCGCCATCACTGCCAAAGGTCAAGTATTCAGGCAGTCGATTTCAGGCGTTACCCCGCCTGCTGCCTACTTCCCTAGTCATGAGAGGGCTATTTTTGTCTACATCTAACGAGTTGATCAGTGCAAAAGCCGCCACCGGCATCGAAGGACTGGACGATATCCTCTCCGGTGGTTTGTCCCGCGGCCATGTGTTCCTGCTCGAAGGGGAACCGGGGACCGGTAAGACCACGGTCGCGCTGCATTTTCTGTTGGCCGGCGCCAAGGCTGGCGAGCGCTCGTTGTACATCACGCTCTCGGAAACCGAGCGTGAACTGCGTCAGGGCGCGGCCTCCCACGGCTGGACCTTGGATGAGAACATTCATATTTTCGAGCTGACCCCGCCCGAAAGCCTGCTCAATGCCGAGCACCAGCAGAGCTTGCTGTACTCCTCGGACCTGGAGCTGGGCGAAGCGACCCGGCAGATTTTCGAAGTGGTCGAACGGGTCAAGCCGACCCGGGTCGTGCTCGACAGCCTGTCGGAGATCCGCCTGCTGGCGCAAAGCTCCCTGCGCTACCGCCGCCAGATCCTGGCGATCAAGCATTACTTCGTGCGCTATGACGCCACCGTCCTGTTGCTCGACGACCTGACCACCGAATCCCTGGACAAGACCGTGCACAGCGTTGCCCACGGCGTGGTGCGCCTGGAAGAACTGACCCCCAACTATGGCGCCGAACGGCGGCGGGTCCGGGTGGTCAAGTATCGCGGGCAGAAATACCGCGGCGGTTTCCATGACTTCACCATCATGGGCGACGGCGTGCATGTGTTCCCGCGCCTGGTGGCCGCCGAACACCGCGGCCAGTACCTGCGCCAACAACTCTCCAGCGGCATCGGCGAAATGGACCTGCTGCTGGGCGGCGGTATCGAAACCGGCTCCAGTACGTTGATCCTGGGCCCGGCGGGGACCGGCAAATCGCTGATCTCCCTGATTTTTGCCGCGGCCGCCGTGCACCGTGGCGAGAAGGCCGCGCTGTTCATCTTCGACGAGGAGCTGGGCTTGCTGTTCGAGCGCATGAAGAACATCGGCATCGACCTGCGGGCCCTGCAGGAGACCGGCAACCTGCTGATCGAACAGGTGGACGCCGCCGAGCTGTCCCCTGGCGAGTTCTCCCACCGCGTGCGTCGCTGCGTCGATGAAGGCGACATCAAGACCGTGGTCATCGACAGCATCAACGGCTACCAGGCGGCCATGCCGGAAGAGAACGCCCTGGTGCTCCACATGCATGAGCTGTTGCTGTATCTCAACCGCAAGGGCGCGGCAACCTTCATGACTGTCGCCCAGCATGGCCTGGTCGGCGACATGCAGGCCCCGGTGGACATTACTTACCTGGCCGACACGGTGATTCTGTTGCGTTATTTCGAAGCACTGGGCAAGGTTCGCCGGGCGATTTCCATCATCAAGAAACGCACCGGCAGCCACGAATCGACCATCCGTGAATACCGCATCAGCGGCCAAGGCATGACCATTGGCGAACCACTGGAGGCATTCCAGGGTGTCTTGCGCGGGGTTCCCACCTACATGGGCGAGAGCAATCCGCTGCTCAAGGATGAACACCGGTGACGCTGGCCGAGCCCCTGTCCGAGCGGGCGCTGATTCTCGCGCCGCTGGGACGGGACAGCCAGATTGCCCTGATGATCCTCAATGAAGCCGGCTTTGCCGGCCTCATCTGTCGCCACCTGGGTCATTTATGCGAAGAGCTGGAAAGCGGTGCCGGCCTGCTGGTGATTTCGTCGGAGGCCTTGGTCGGGCCTGACCTGGAAACGCTGTTCCTGCAAATCGAGCAGCAGCCCGCCTGGTCCGACCTGCCCATTGTCTTGCTGACCCATCACGGTGGGCCGGAACAGAACCCGGCGGCGCGGATCGGCATGCAGTTAGGCAACGTGACGTTCCTCGAGCGTCCTTTCCACCCCGTTACGCTGATCAGCCTGGTCACCACCGCCCTGCGTGGGCGTCGAAGGCAGTACGAAGCCCGCGATCGCCTGATCGACCTCAGCAACAGCGAACTGCGCCTGCAAACCACCCTCGAAACCCTCGAACAGCAGGTGGAAGAGCGTACCGCCCAGTTGCGCCACAACGAAGAAGCCCTGCGTCAGTCGCAGAAGATGGAAGCGGTCGGCCAGCTCACCGGCGGCATCGCCCACGACTTCAACAACATGCTCACCGGGATCATCGGCAGTCTCGAACTGTTGCGCCGTCGCCTGGCCCGGGGCCGTACCGAGGACCTGGACAGCCTGATCGACCTGGGCGTGACCTCGGCCAACCGCGCCGCCGGCCTGACCCATCGCCTGCTGGCGTTCTCCCGGCGGCAATCGCTGGACTCCAAGGCGGTCCAGATGAATACCCTGGTGCTGTCCATGGGCGAATTGTTGCAGCGCAGCCTCAACGAAAGCATTCGCCTGGACATGCAACTGGACGAACAACTCTGGGTCGCCGAAGCCGATCCCAACCAACTGGAAAGCGCCCTGCTCAACCTGGTGCTCAACGCCAGGGATGCCATGCCCAACGGCGGCAACCTGGTGGTGCAGACTCGCAATCGGCACTTGGATGCCGACTTCACCGAGGCCTACCCCAACCTCGCGTCCGGCGACTATGTGGTGCTGAGTGTGCAGGACACCGGTTGCGGCATGCCCGAAGCGGTGATCAGTCGCGCTTTCGACCCGTTCTTCACCACCAAGCCGATCGGCCAGGGCACCGGGCTGGGCCTGTCGATGATCTATGGCTTCAGCAAGCAATCCCGTGGCCACGTGACCATCGACAGCGAAGTCGACAAAGGCACCACCGTGAACCTCTACCTGCCACGCTTCGTCGGTGAAGAAATCCACGAGCCCCAGGTTGCCACCCAGCACGCGCCGTATGCGCAGGATGGCGAGACCGTGCTGATCGTCGAGGACGATCCGGCGGTGCGGGTGTTGGTGAGCGCGGTATTAAGCGAATTGGGCTATGCCTTTGTGGAAGCGGCCGACGCCAACGGCGCGTTGCCGATCCTCCAGTCAAGCCAGCGCATCGACCTGCTGATCAGCGACGTTGGCCTGCCCGGCATGAATGGTCGGCAACTGGCGGAGATCGGCCGGCAGGTCCGCCCGGACCTGCGGGTGCTGTTCATCACCGGCTACGCCGAGCATGCGGCGGTGCGCGGCGGCTTCCTTGACCCAGGGATGCAGATGATCACCAAGCCGTTCACGTTTGACTTGTTGACGGCGAAGGTGCGGGAGATGATCCAGGCTTGAGGTGATGGGCTCTGTTTGAGCTAGGGCATTGCACACATTGTGGTGAGGGAGCTTGCTCCCGCTGGGGTGCGAAGCAGCCCCCAATAAGGTCGACTCAATGAACCTGAGACATCGAGGTGTCGGGTTTTGGGGGCGCTCCGCACCCCAGCGGGAGCAAGCTCCCTCGCCACAGGGGGGTCGCCTGATCTGCCGGGATGTCTCCTGCCTACGACAACATCAACTGCATGATGCGTTGCAGTTCATCCAGGTCGAACGGCTTTTCCAGGATCGGCGCCTTGCGTGTAATCGGGCTCTCGGTGTCGCGCACTTCCTGCGCGTAGCCACTGATGAAAATCACCTTCAGCTCGGGGCGCAACTTGACTGCGGGTTCGGCAATCTGCACCCCAGAGATACCGCCCGGCAGGCGGAAGTCGGTAATCATCATGTCCAGATGCGGCTTGCTCGCCAGGATCTCGAACGCCTGGGCGCCGCTTTCGGCTTGCAGCACCCGGTATCCCTCGCCCGACAGGTAGGCCGACAGCACCATCAGGATCGACGGGTCATCCTCGACGATCAATACAACATCTTGCGCATCTTCACTCATGAGAAGCCTTTGTTCGATCAATAGCTGCTGATACGACCTTGGGGTCTCTCAGAGGTTGCGTCTGTTCGGCGGTTTTGTCCAAGACAGTTTTCTGCAAGGGCAGGCAAACACGAAACAACGCCCCCTCATTGAGCCGACTGTCCACCGTGATCGTCCCGCCATGGGCCGTGACGATCTGCTCGGAAATGAACAGCCCCAGCCCGAGCCCCGAGGCGGCGGCCTTGGACGATACGCGCTCGAACTGCTGGAAGATACGTTTCTGGTTCTCCTCGCTGATGCCGATGCCGTGGTCCTGGACCTCAATGCAGGCGTGATCGGAGGTCTTGTAGACGCGCACTTCGATCGGCCCCTTGCCGCCGTAGCGCAGCGCATTGGTCAACAGGTTCGAGACCACCTGCTCGATGCGAAACTCGTCCCAAAGCCCCTCCACCGCCGGCTCGACCATGCACGTCAACGAGCACTCGGCCACGGCGATCTGCGGCTGGAAGTTGCGCAGCAGGTTTTCCACCAATGCCGTCAAATTGAAGCGGGTCGGCCGGATCGACAGCTTGCCGGTTCGAATCCGCGACACATCCAGCATGTCCTCGATCAGCCGGATCAGGCTCTTGATCTGGCGCTCGTCGCGCTCGACCATCGCGCGCACCTTGTCCAGGCTGAAGGCGGCGGCATTGTCCCGGGCCAGGTGCATCTTGCGCAGTTGGGTCTCGAGGATGAGGCCATTGAGGGGCGTGCGCACCTCGTGGGCGACGATGGACATGAAGTCGTCTCGCATGCGCACCGCCTGTTCCAGCTCGCCACGGGTGGCCTCGAGCTGCTGCAACAGGATCTCCTGCTCGCGACGACTCTGTTCCAGGGCCACGACTTGTTCCTTCATGGCCTTTCGTTGGCGATACAGCTCGACGAACACATTGACCTTGCTCTTGACGGCCTGGGTGTCCAGCGGCTTGTGCAGGAAGTCCACCGCGCCGTTTTCATAACCGGTGAAGGCATAGTTGCGCTCACGCCCGGCGGCGCTGACGAAAATGATCGGGATGCTGCGGGTTTTTTCCGTGCCGCGCATCAGCTCGGCCAGCCCGAAACCGTTCATCTCCGGCATCTGCACATCGATGATGGCCAGGGCGAAGTCGTGTTGCAGCAGCAGGGACAGCGCTTCGTCCGCCGACAGGGCCTTGAAGACCTCGCGGTCGTCTCCCCTGATCAACGCTTCCAGGGCCAACAGATTCTCAGGCAGATCGTCGACGATCAGCAGTTTGGCTTGAATATCTCTTGGCATGTGGTTCATTCCAGCCCGGCCAGCAACTGGCCGATGCCTTGCAAAGTAAGGATATGGTCGGGCTCGTGCAGGGCCAGCGCCGCTTCAGGCATGGTCGAGACCTGGGCTTCCACGGGATCCTGGACCACCGTGATCCCGCCCAGGGCCTTGACCCTCGCCAGGCCGCGGGCGCCATCGTCGTTGGCACCGGTCAGCACCACGGCCAGCAACGTCTCGCCGTAGACATCGGCGGCCGATTCGAACAGCACATCGATGGACGGTCGCGAATGGTGTACGGGGGCCTCCAGGCTCAACGACAGGCTGCGGTCGGCCTCGACCGACAAGTGATAGCCGGGCGTGGCGACATACAAGGTGCCCGGGGCGATGTCCTGCTTGTCCCGGGCTTCTTCTACCGGCACCGCCAGACGATGGCCAAACACAGAGGCCAACTGGCTGTCACGCTCATCCGGCAAATGCAACACCACCAGGACGGGCACGGCAAAACCTTTGCGCAGGTGTCCGAACACCCTGAGCAATGCTTCGACACCGCCGGCCGAAGCGCCGACGACAATGGCTTCGATGGGTGGCCTGGATCTGTCCTTCGTCTGGTTCATAACTTGCGATAGATCCGTTCCTGTTTGACCAACGGCTCGAATCGATGGCCGTAAGCCGAAAAATCCAATGTTTCCTTACTGCCCAACACCAGGAAACCACGGTGACAGAGGGACTCATGGAACAGTCCAAACGCACGATCTTGCAATTTTTTATTGAAATATATCAATACATTGCGGCATGAAATTAATTGAGTTTCTGAGAAAACGCTGTCAGTCGCCAGGCTGTGATCGGCAAAGGTCACGTTCTCGCACAGGGTTTTGTCGAACATCGCATAATCGTAGGCGGCGGTGTAGTAATCGGCAAATGACCGCCGTCCTCCGGCGTTCTGGTAGTTCTGGGTATAAGTGCGCACGCTGTCCAGGGAGAAAATGCCCTGCTTGGCTTTTTCCAGCGAGCGCGGGTTGATGTCGGTGGCGTAGATGAACGTGCGGTCCAGCAGGCCTTCTTCGCGCAGCAGGATCGCCATGGAGTAGACCTCCTCCCCCGTGCTGCAACCGGCGATCCAGATCTTGATCGAAGGGTAGGTCCTGAGCAGCGGCACGATTTCCTCGCGGATCGCCAGGAAATGCGAGGGGTCGCGAAACATCTCGCTGACAGGGATCGTCAGCAGTTGCAACAACTGCATGAAGGCGCCCGGGTCATGCAATACGCGCTCCTGCAAGGCTGAAATGGTCTTGCATTCGAACTGGCTCAGCGCATGGTGGACCCGGCGCTTGATGGAAGCGCCGGAATAATCGCGAAAATCGTAGCTGTACTTGAGGTAGATCGCTTCGATCAACAAACGCAATTCAATGTCAGTGTCACGGTCCACTAAATTCTTTCCATATTCGGCAACCACACGCGAATCAGCGAGAACAGACGATCCAGATCGATCGGCTTGGCCAGGTAGTCGTTGGAACCCGCCGCCAGGCAGCGCTCCTGATCATCCTTCATGGCCTTGGCCGTCACGGCGATGATGGGCAGCTTGCGCCAGCGCGGGTCCTTGCGGATCAGCGCGGTGGCTTCGAAACCATCCATTTCCGGCATCATCACATCCATCAGCACCAGGTCGATGTCGTCGAACTCATTCAGGCGATCGATCGCCTCCAAACCATTGCGGCCGATGACCACGATCGCTCCTTTCGCCTCCAGCGCGCTGGTCAGGGCAAAGATGTTGCGCACATCGTCATCCACCAGCAGCACCTTGCGGCCTTCGAACACCTTGTCGCGGCTGCGGGCGGTCTTGAGCATCCGCTGCCGTTCATGGGACAACCGGGATTCGACTTTGTGCAGAAAGAGTGTCACTTCGTCCAGCAAGCGCTCTGGCGAACGGGCGCCCTTGATGATGATCGAGCGGGAATACTTGCGCAGTTCGGCTTCTTCATCCCGGGTCAGGTTGCGCCCGGTGTAGACGATCACCGGCGGGAACGAACAGATGTCTTCGCTGGACATGCGCTTGAGCAGGTCGTTGCCGAGCATGTCCGGCAACTTGAGGTCGATGATCATGCAGTCGTAGACATTGGTCCGTAGCAGGTCCAGGGCTTGCTGGGCCAGGCCAACGGCGGTGATCTCGATGTCATCGTCGCCGATCAGGCGAGTGATGCTGTCGCGTTGCAGGTCATCGTCCTCCACCAGCAGCACCCGCTTGACCTTCTGGGTCAGCTTGGCCTCCAGGCGGGCGAACACGTCCTTGAGTTCTTCGCGGGTGGTCGGCTTGACGGCATAACCGATGGCGCCCATGTGCATGGCGGCTTCGACCCGGTCTTCGACGGAAATCACGTGCACCGGGATGTGCCGGGTTTGGGCCTGCTCCTTGAGCCGCTGCAGCACCGTCAGCCCGGAATGGTCCGGCAGGCGCATGTCCAGCAGGATCGCGTCGGGGGCCAGTTGCAACGCCAGGTCGAAGCCTTCGTCGGCACCGTGGGCCACCAGGCACTGGTAACCGAGTTCATGGGCCAGGTCGAACAGGATCCGGGCAAACTTGGGCTCGTCCTCGATCACCAGGATGCAGCGGGTTTCGAACGGTGCCTTGTCGCGGTCGTCGGCGAATCGGGCAATCGGCGTGTCCACCTCGGCGATCAGCGGCGCGGGTGCGGCCTTGGGTGCAACGGGCGCTGGCGCGGTGGCCGTCGGGGTGAAGGTCATCGGCTCCAGCGGCGTGTCCCCGGGCTCGACGTAACGTTCCGGCAATACCAGGGTAAAGACGCTGCCCTGCCCCGGCTCGCTGGAAACCGAGATCGAGCCGCCCAGCAGCGTGGCCAGGTCCCGGGAAATCGACAAGCCCAGGCCCGTGCCGCCGTAGCGACGGTTGGTGGTGCCATCGGCCTGGCGGAACGCTTCGAAGATGCTTTGCTGCTGGTCGGCGGCGATCCCGATTCCAGAGTCGCGCACCATGAATGCAATGCCCGAGCCCGGCTGACCGGCCACGGACAGGCTGACAGCGCCTTGCTCGGTGAACTTCACAGCGTTGGACAGCAGGTTCTTGATCACCTGTTCCAAGCGCTGGCGGTCGGTGTAGAGCATCGCCGGCGCATCAGGCTGCACGTGCACCTCGAAACTCAGGCCCTTGTCAGCCGCCAACGGCTCGAACATATCCCGCAACCCATCCACCAGACGCTGCACGCTGGTGTTTTCCGGGCGCACTTCCAGTTTTCCGGCCTCGACCTTGGAGATGTCGAGAATGTCGTTGATCAGGTTCAGCAGGTCGTTGCCGGCGGAGTAGATCGACTCGGCAAACTTGACCTGCTCTTCGCTGAGGTTTTGTTGCGGATTCTCCGCCAGCAGCTTGGACAGGATCAGCGAGCTGTTGAGCGGCGTGCGCAGCTCGTGGGACATGTTGGCCAGGAATTCGGATTTATACTTGCTCGAACGCTGCAGCTCTTCGGCGCGCTCCTGCAATTGGATCTGGGCCAGGTTCAGCTCGCTGTTCTTCTGGTCCATGGCGTCGCGTTGCTCGGCCAATTGCTCATTGGTCTGCTCCAGCTCCTGTTGCTGGGCTTCCAGGTGGGCCTGGGATTCCTTGAGGATGCGCGACTGTTCTTCCAGCTCTTCATTGGCGGTCTTGAGTTCTTCCTGCTGGACTTGCAGTTCCTCGTTCAACTGCTGGGTTTCGGCCAGCACTTCCTGCAAGCGTTGACGATAACGGGCGGCCTCGATGGAGGTGCCGATATTGCCGGCGATCAGCTCCAGCAGCTCGACGTCTCGCTCGGTCAATGGCCGCAGGAACCCCAGTTCGACGACACCGTTGATCCGGTCATCGTCACTTGTCGGCACCACCAACACGCTGTTGGGCAGGCCCTGCCCCAAGCCGGAGCTGACTTTCAGGTAGTCGTCCGGCACGTCGTCCAGGCGGATGAGGCGCCCCTGTTGCACGGCCTGGCCCGCGATGCCTTCACCGGCGACGATCACCTGCTGTTGTTCTTCGTCCTCCCGGGACAGGCCGTAGGCGGCGACGCGCCGGAGGACACCGTTCTCTTCCCGCACATAAAGTGCCGCGACAGCGACGTCCAGGTATTTCGCGCAGAACTGCAGGATGTTGCGACCCAGCAGGTTCAGCGACAGTTGTCCCAGGACTTGTTCGGCCAGTTGCGTCTGGCCATTACGCAGCCAGGCTTGCTTCTCCAGGTGCAAAGCGCTGCGCTGCTGGACTTTCAGGCTGGCGCTGTAGCTCTCGGACAGGTTCAACAGGTCCCGGCGACCGACGTAGGCCAGCAGTCCGCTGACACCCGCGACAAACAACAGGTAAAGGGCAATGCTCCAGACGGTCGTGGTGCGCACATCCAGGTTACGCGCCGCACGCAACTGCTGCTCGGTCTCGACGACCTCTTCGAAGGACTGACGAATTTCGTCAGTCAGACGCTTACCGCGCCCGGCCTTCACCGCGCCCCGGTAATCGCCGCTGCTGCGCTGCAGGTCGATCATGCCCTGGGCGTAATTGGACCACTCGGTCTGGAGTGCCTGGATCTTGTGCAGGCGGTCGACCTGGACGGGGTTGTCGGCTGTCAATTCCAGCAAAGTGTCCAGCGCCACGGCGATCCGTGGCTTGGCCACTTCGTAGGGGTCGAGGAAATGCTCGTCGCCACTCAACAGGTAGCCGCGCATGCCGGTTTCCAGGTCCACGCTCAGCTTGAGCGCTTCGTTGGCGTTATTGATCACCCTGTCGGTGTGGCCGACCCATTGGATCACCGACAGCAGGTACGTGATCAGGATGATGAAAAACACCGCGCTGAGCGCGCCCATGCCCAGCGGCAGGCTGATATTGCGGCTCAGGAGTTTGCGAAAACTTTGTTCGTCAACCGAAGACGAAGGAGTCATGGAAAAGGGCCTTGGTGGACAGTTGAAAACCGTGGAGTTTGCCCGAAAAACCGCGCTTGGATCCACATTTTCTGACGAGTCAAAGGCGCAGATCCCGCGACGGCCTGCCTTGTAGCAAGGAAGCGACTATCCTTGTCAGCTCTTGTACTATAGATCCTTTCTTGTACAACCCAGGGAACTTGTGCTGCCTTGGCACTTACTCATGAATGAGGCCGTTTCTTTTCATACTCCCTCCCGTTTCCATCTTTCGAGAATGTATCTATGTCCACCGCCAATGCCGCCACCCAGTCCACCATCCTGGTAGTCGAAGATGACGACATCGTGCGGATGTTGATCGTCGATGTGCTGGAGGAATTGGAGTATCGGGTGCTGGAAGCGGACGGTTGTGAGCAGGCGCTGGCGTTTTTGAACGACGACCAACAGGACATCGCCCTGATAATGACCGACGTCGGCCTGCCGGTAATGGACGGACGGGAACTGGCCAAGCAGGCTCGACTCGTTCGGCCGCAACTGCCGGTGCTGTTTGCCAGCGGTTATGCCGAAAGCATCGATGTACCTGAAGGCATGTCGGTAATTGGCAAGCCCTTCTCCATCGATCAGTTGCGGGACAAGGTCAAACGCATTCTTTCTTGAGCCGGAACGCATTCTTGGTCACTATCGGCGCCCCGCGCGCCGATGGCGTCTGATTCGCACCAAGGAACTCCCCGCTCATGCACCACCCCACCGCCACCAAGGTCCTGGTTATCGGCTATGTCTGGCCCGAGCCTCGCTCATCGGCTGCCAGTGGGCACGTCATGCAGATCCTCGACACCTTCCTTGGCGAAGGCTGGGACATCACCTTCAGCAGCCCGGCCGGCCCCGGCGAGCAGCGTGCCGACCTGGTCGCGCTGGGCATCCGCGAAGTGCCCATCGAACTCAATAACATCAGCTTCGACGCGTTCATTCAGGAACTTGCGCCCGACATCGTGCTGTTCGACCAGTTCATGATGGAAGAACAGTTCGGCTGGCGGGTCGAGAAGCACTGCCCCGGTGCCCTGCGGGTGCTGGAGACCTCCGATCTGCAAAGCCTGCGCCACGCCCGGCATCAGCGCCTGAAGGAGCGCCTGAAGCGCGATGACGCGAGCGAAAATTTCAGCGACCTCTTCGCCCCGGCCCTGGACGAGGAATTCCAACGAATGGCCGATACCGACCTGGCCAAGCGGGAAATCGCCGCCCTGTACCGCTGCGACCTCAACCTGATGGTGTCCGAGGTTGAAATCGAACTGTTGGTGGAACACTTCAAGCTGCCCCGCAACCTGCTGCATTGGTGCCCGTTGATGCTGGAACTGCCCAGCCAACCGTTTGTGCCGTTCGAGGAGCGGGCGCATTTCCTCAGCATCGGCAACTTCCGCCACGCGCCGAACTGGGACGCCGTGCTCTGGATGAAAAACGCCATCTGGCCGCTGATCCGCCAACACCTCCCCGGCGCGCAACTGCACCTGTACGGCGCCTATACCCCGCCGAAGGCCGCCGCGCTGCACAACCCGGCCCAAGGCTTTCACATCATGAACTGGGCCGAAGACGCCTTGCAGGTCATGTCGGCCGCACGCATCTGCCTGGCACCATTACGTTTCGGCGCGGGTATCAAAGGCAAGCTGATCGACGCCATGCTCTGCGGCACCCCCAACGTCACCACGCCCGTGGGGGCCGAAGCCATGCACGGCGACCTGCCCTGGCCCGGGGCGATTGCCCAGAGTGCCGAAGCCATCGCCCGCGAGGCCGTGCACTTGTACAGCGACCCGGAGCGCTGGGCTCAGGCTCGGGACGCAGGCCTGTCGCTGTTGGCGAGCCGCTATCGGCGACAGGTCCATGGGCCAGCGCTGATCGACAGCCTCAACGCTTGCCGGGCGAACCTGGCGCAACGACGCCGGGACAATTTCACCGGCAGCATGCTGCGTCACCACCAGCACAAAAGCACCCAATACATGTCCCAGTGGATCGAAGAAAAAAACCGCAACGGTTAGACACCAGGGTGGCACCTGTCTGGCGAAGGGGGCATTATTCAGCGGCGATAATAATAAAAGCGCCAGGCCCATGACCCGAACAGCCAGAGTCACCGACCCCTCCTACGAGTTGATGGACGACCATAACGGGCTGTCCATCATCTACCGCCAGCATGGTTTCCCCTGCCCGCTGGTGCGTTGGCATTTCCACAAGGAATACGAGCTGCACCTGATCGTCGCCAGTTCCGGCAAGGTGTTCATTGGCGACTACATCGGCAACTTCTACCCCCAGTCGTTGTTTCTCACCGGCCCCAACCTGCCCCACAACTGGATCAGCCAGGTGGCCGAGGACGAAGTGGTGCCCAAGCGCGACATGCTGGTGAACTTCACCGACGAGTTGTTCGAAAGCGGCCATCAGGTATTCGCCGAGCTCAAGACGGTCGCGCCGTTGCTCGAACGCGCCCAATACGGCATCGAGTTCCGTTGCAAGCGCACCATCCGCCAGGCCATGACCCTGATGCAGCGCATCGCCGATTCCCAGGGCATGAGCCGCCTGGGGCACTTTTTCATCCTGATGGAGCTGCTGGCCGCCACGGATGACTACCAACTGCTGTCCGGCACGAACGCCCCGCAAACGGCGGACGAGCACAGCATCGACCGCACCAACCGTGCGGTGGACTACATCTTTGCCCATTACGCCCGGGAACTGCCCCTGGAAGAAGTCGCCGAGCACCTGGGCATGAAGCCCACCTATTTCAGCCGGGTGTTCAAACAGGCCACTGGCCGCTGCTTCATCGAATTCGTCAATCGCCTGCGCATCAGCAAATCCTGCGAGCTGCTGGCCGACGGCGACAAACCGGTGACGGACGTGTGCTTTGAATCGGGCTTCAACAACATCTCCAACTTCAACCGGCGCTTCCAGCAGCTCAAGGGCATGACCCCGTCCCACTACCGGCGGCTGGCGGTGCAGCGGTTGACCGAGCAGAATCAGGGCTGACCTTTTTGCCCTGACACACCGCCTCTGTGGCGAGGGAGCTTGCTCCCGCTGGGCTGCGCAGCAGCCCCAAAAGACAGGGCCGCTGCGCGCCCCAGCGGGAGCAAGCTCCCTCGCCACAAGCTCCTTGCTCGCCTCACTCCCTCTTCAGTGCAAAAAAGTATCAGTCAAAGTGCGACGGATGATTTGTCACGCCGTCCATAGAAGGCTGTAATCAGCGCACATTCTTCCCTTCATCCGGAAGACACAAAAACAATAACTGTCCTTCTGCAGCCTTCGGGCGCGGAAAAGGAGTGCGCGATGAAACCTTCGGTAAAAGTTCTGCTTGTCTCCACCTGCATGACCCTCAGCAGCGTCAGCTTCGGCGCAGAGACCCTCACCATTGCCACCGTCAACAACAGCGACATGATCCGCATGCAAAAGCTCTCGAAAACGTTCGAGGCCGAGCATCCGGACATCAAGCTCAATTGGGTGGTGCTTGAAGAAAACGTGCTGCGCCAACGCCTGACTACCGACATCGCCACCCAAGGCGGACAGTTCGACGTACTGACCATTGGCATGTACGAAGCCGCACTCTGGGGCGCCAAGGGGTGGCTGGAGCCGATGAAAGACCTGCCGGCCTCCTACGACCTCGATGACGTCTTCCCTTCCGTGCGCGACGGCTTGTCGGTCAAGGGCTCGCTGTACGCCCTGCCGTTCTACGCCGAAAGCTCGATCACCTATTACCGCACGGACCTGTTCAAGAACGCCGGGCTGACCATGCCCGAACACCCGACCTGGACCCAGATCGGTGAATTCGCGCAAAAGCTCACCGACAAATCCAAGGAGCAATATGGCCTGTGCCTGCGGGGCAAGGCCGGGTGGGGCGAGAACATGGCGCTGGTCACGACCCTGGCCAACGGCTTTGGCGCGCGCTGGTTCGATGAGAAGTGGCAGCCGCAGTTCAACGGGCCGGAGTGGAAGGATGCCCTGAACTTCTACGTCGACAACATGAAGAAATCCGGCCCGCCGGGTGCTTCCAGTAACGGTTTCAACGAAAACCTGGCGCTGTTCAACAGCGGCAAGTGCGCCATCTGGGTGGATGCCAGCGTCGCCGGCTCGTTCGTGACCGACAAGACCCAGAGCAAGGTGGCCGATCACGTCGGATTCACCTTCGCCCCCCACGAAAAAACCGACAAAGGCACCTCGTGGATGTACTCCTGGTCCCTGGCCATCCCGACCAGCTCCAAAGCCAAGGACGCGGCCAAGGTCTTTACCACTTGGGCAACGTCCAAGGAGTACAACCAATTGGTCGCCAAGACCGACGGCATTGCCAACGTACCACCGGGCACCCGCACTTCGACCTACAGCGACGAATACATGAAGGCCGCGCCGTTTGCCAAAGTGACGCTGGAATCGTTGAAAGTCGCCGACCCGAAAGCCCCTACCCTCAAGCCTGTGCCCTACATCGGCATTCAGTTGGTGACCATCCCCGAATTCCAGGCCATCGGCACCCAGGTGGGCAAGTTCTTCTCGGGCGCGCTGACCGGCCAGCAGACCGTGGACCAGGCGTTGACCGCCGCGCAGTCCACCACCGAACGCGAGATGAAACGCGCTGGGTATCCCAAGTAACCCACGTCGCCGCTCTGCCCTTTTGTGGGAGCGGGCTTGCTCGCGAAAGCGATCTGTCAGTCACATTGATGTTGGATGTGCCTCCCTATTCGCGAGCAAGCCCGCTCCCATAGGGGATTTCTGTAGGCCCCGCAAAAATCGGTTCAATGCCATGAATAGCTCAACTACAACCGCCAAAGCCCCCATCGAGATCGCTCCGCCGCCGGTGCGCAAGATCCGCCTGGCCAACCCCGGCTGGTTCCTGGTCAGCCCTTCGGTGGCCTTGTTGCTGCTGTGGATGATCGTGCCGCTGGGCATGACCGTCTACTTCTCGATGATCCGCTACAACCTGCTCTACCCCGGCGAAAACGAATTCGTCGGGCTGGAGAACTTCACCTATTTCCTGACCGACTCGGGGTTCATGCCCGGCGCCACCAATACCCTGCTGCTGGTGGGCAGCGTGCTGTTGATCAGCATTGTCCTCGGGGTATTGATCAGCGCGCTGCTGGAGGCCAGTGAGTTTTTCGGTCGCGGCATCGTCCGTGTGCTGCTGATCTCGCCGTTCTTCATCATGCCCACGGTCGGTGCGCTGATCTGGAAAAACCTGATCTTCCACCCCGTGTCGGGCATCCTCGCCTCGGTGTGGAAGCTGTTCGGCGCCCAGCCGGTGGATTGGCTGGCCCATTACCCGCTGTTGTCGATCATTATCATCGTCAGCTGGCAATGGCTGCCCTTCGCGATATTGATCCTGATGACGGCCATGCAGTCGCTGGACCAGGAACAGAAAGAAGCCGCCCGCCTGGACGGTGCCGGCCCCATCGCGATCTTCTGGCACCTGACCCTGCCGCACCTGGCCCGGCCGATTGCCGTGGTGCTGATGATCGAGACAATTTTCCTGTTGTCGGTGTTCGCCGAGATCTTCACCACCACCAACGGTGGCCCCGGCTACGCCTCCACCAACCTGGCGTACCTGATCTACAACCAGGCGCTGGTGCAGTTCGACGTCGGCATGGCGTCGGCCGGTGGCCTGATTGCCGTGGTCATTGCCAACATCGCCGCCATCATCCTGGTCCGGATGATCGGCAAAAACCTCACCGACAAGCATTGAGGCCGTCGCCATGACTCTTCAACAATCCCGTCGCCTGCAAAGCCTGTTGCTGGGCACGCTGGCCTGGGCCATCGCGATCCTGATCTTCTTTCCGATCTTCTGGATGGTGCTGACCAGCTTCAAGACCGAAATCGACGCGTTCGCCACGCCGCCGCAGTTCATCTTCGCGCCGACCCTGGAGAATTACCTGCACATCAACGAGCGCAGCAATTACTTCAGCTTCGCCTGGAACTCGGTGGTGATTTCCTTCAGCGCCACCGCCCTTTGCCTGCTGATCGCGGTGCCGGCGGCCTACTCCATGGCGTTCTATGAAACCCAGCGCACCAAAGGCACGCTGCTGTGGATGCTCTCCACCAAAATGCTGCCACCGGTGGGTGTGCTGATGCCGATCTACCTGCTGGCCAAGCAATTTGGCCTGCTGGACACGCGGATCGCGCTGGTCATTATCTACACCTTGATCAACCTGCCTATCGTGGTTTGGATGATCTACACCTACTTCAAGGACATCCCTCGCGACATCCTCGAAGCGGCACGTTTGGATGGCGCCACGCTCTGGCAGGAAATGGTCCGCGTGCTGCTGCCGATCGCCAAGGGCGGCCTGGCGTCCACCGTGTTGCTGTCGCTGATCCTGTGCTGGAACGAGGCGTTCTGGTCGCTGAACCTCACCTCCTCCAAGGCCGCCCCGCTGACAGCGCTGATCGCCTCCTATTCCAGCCCGGAAGGTTTGTTCTGGGCCAAATTGTCGGCCGTCTCGACCCTGGCCTGCGCGCCGATCCTGATTTTTGGCTGGATCAGCCAGAAACAGCTGGTGCGTGGTTTGTCCTTCGGCGCGGTGAAGTAACGCGCCCTACACAATAATCAGAAGTGGAGGCCCATCATCATGGCCAACCTGAAAATCAAGAATCTGCAAAAGGGTTTCGAAGGCTTCTCCATCATCAAGGGCATCGACCTTGAGGTGAACGACCGCGAGTTCGTGGTTTTCGTCGGCCCGTCGGGCTGCGGCAAGTCCACGCTGCTGCGACTGATCGCCGGCCTGGAAGAGGTCAGCGACGGCACCATCGAACTGGATGGCCGGGATATTACTGAAGTCAGCCCGGCCAAGCGCGACCTGGCGATGGTGTTCCAGACCTACGCCCTGTACCCCCACATGAGCGTGCGCAAAAACATGTCCTTCGCCCTCGACCTGGCCGGCGTGCCCAAAGCCGACGTCGAAAAGAAGGTCAATGAAGCGGCGCGAATCCTGGAATTGGGGCCGATGCTCGAGCGCAAGCCCAAGCAATTGTCCGGCGGCCAGCGCCAGCGCGTGGCGATCGGCCGGGCCATCGTGCGCAACCCGAAAATCTTCCTGTTCGACGAACCGCTGTCCAACCTCGACGCGGCCCTGCGGGTGCAGATGCGCCTGGAACTGGCGCGCCTGCACAAAGAGTTGCAGGCGACCATGATCTACGTGACCCACGACCAGGTCGAAGCCATGACCCTGGCTGACAAGGTGGTGGTGCTCAACGGCGGGCGCATCGAGCAGGTCGGCTCGCCGCTGGAGCTGTATCACCAGCCGGCCAACCTGTTTGTCGCCGGGTTCCTCGGCACACCGAAAATGGGCTTCCTCAAGGGCAAGGTTACCGCCCTGGACGGCCAGGGTTGTGAAGTACTGCTGGACGCCGGTACACGCATCAATCTGCCGCGCAGCGGCGCCAACCTGAGCGTCGGCGCTGCGGTGACCCTCGGGATTCGTCCGGAACACTTGAACCTGGCGCAACCGGGCGATTGCACGTTGCAAGTCACCGCAGACGTCAGCGAGCGGCTGGGCAGCGACACCTTCTGTCACGTCGTCACGGCCTCCGGCGAAGCCTTGACCATGCGCGTTCGCGGCGACCTGGCGAGCCGTTTCGGCGAGCAGTTGAGCCTGCACCTGGACGCTGAACACTGCCATTTATTCGATGCCGAGGGCGTCGCGGTGAACCGCGCGCTGCGCGCCGCCGCCTGATTGCCGAGACTTGCGATGAAACTCAACCGACAAAACCTGCACAACCTCAACCCCGAAGTCGCCCTGCCGGCCTACCCCTTGAGCGATATCCGCCAGGGCATCGCCCACATCGGCGTCGGTGGTTTCCACCGAGCGCACCAGGCGTACTACACCGATGCGCTGATGAACACCGGCGCTGACTTGGACTGGGCCATCTGTGGCGTGGGCCTGCGGGCCGAGGACCGGCGTGCCCGGGATGACCTGGCCAGCCAGGACTACCTGTTCACCCTGTACGAACTGGGCGACACCGATGACACCGAAGTTCGCGTGATCGGCGCGATCAATGACATGTTGCTGGCCGAAGACGGCGCCCAGGCGCTGATCGACAAACTGGCCGAGCCGCAGATCCGTATCGTCTCGCTGACCATCACCGAAGGTGGCTATTGCATCGACGACAGCAATGGCGAGTTCATGGCCCACCTGCCGCAGATCCAGCACGACCTGGCCCACCCCGAGGCACCGAAGACTGTCTTCGGCTTTCTCTGTGCCGCCCTGGCCAAGCGCCGTGCCGCGGGGACGCCAGCGTTCACGCTGATGTCCTGCGATAACCTGCCCCACAACGGCGCCGTCACGCGCAAGGCGCTGCTGGCGTTTGCCGCGCTACGCGACCCGGAACTGGGCCAATGGATCGACAGGAACGTGAGCTTTCCCAACGCCATGGTCGATCGCATTACCCCGATGACCAGCGGCGCCCATCGCTTGCAGCTGCATGACGAACACGGCATCGACGACGCCTGGCCGGTGGTCTGCGAACCGTTTGTGCAATGGGTGCTGGAAGACAAATTCGTGAGCGGCCGTCCGGCCTGGGAAAAGGTCGGCGTGCAGTTCACCGATGACGTTTCCCCCTATGAAGAGATGAAAATCAAGCTGCTCAACGGCAGTCACCTGGCGCTGACCTACCTGGGCTTTCTCAAGGGCTATCGCTTCGTCCACGAAACCATGAACGATCCGCTGTTCGTGCGTTACATGCGCGCCTACATGGACCTGGACGTGACGCCGCAACTGGCGCCAGTACCGGGCATCGACCTGAACGACTACAAGAACACCCTGGTGGAGCGTTTTTCCAACCAGGCGATTGCCGACCAGTTGGAACGGGTCTGTTCGGACGGCTCGTCGAAGTTTCCAAAATTCACCGTCCCGACCATCAACCGCTTGATCGCCGACGGCGGCGAAACTCGCCGTGCGGCGCTGGTCGTCGCGGCCTGGGCGGTGTACCTGAAGGGTGTGGACGAGAACGGCGTGACGTACTCGATCCCGGACCCACGGGCGGCGTTCTGCCAGGCCTTGGTGGCCGACGATGCGCTGGTGACCCAGCGGGTGCTGGAGGTGGAGGAAATCTTTGGCACCGCGATCCCCCGCTCTCCGGAATTCGTGGCAGCATTCCAATGGTGCTGCAACAGCTTGCGCGAGCACGGGGTCACACGAACACTTGAGCGGGTGCTGGCCGAGGCGAACTAGCCCTCGACCGCGAACCGCTTTTTGTGGCGAGGGAGCAAGCTCCCTCGCCACAGATCGTGTGGTTGCTGACCAAACTGCTATTACCTGCTGGTTCTGACGACCGAGGATTTCCATGGCAAACCAACAACTGTTCCTGGGCATCGACTGCGGCACCCAAGGCACCAAGGCGCTGATCCTGGATGCGCTCAGCGGCCAGGTCCTCGGCCAGGGCGCCGCTGCCCACAGCATGATCAGCGGGGCCAACGGTCGCCGCGAACAAGACACCCAGCAATGGCTCGATGCATTCACCCAGGCGACGCACCAGGCCTTGGCCGCCGCCGGGGTCGATGGCCAGGCGATCCTCGGCATCGGCGTGTCCGGCCAGCAACACGGTCTGGTGCTGCTTGACGACCAGGGCCAGGTCCTGCGCCCGGCCAAGCTGTGGTGCGACACCGAGACGACGCCGGAAAACGATCGGCTCCTGACCCACCTGGGCGGCGAAGACGGCAGCCTCGAACGCCTCGGCGTGGTGATCGCGCCGGGCTACACGGTTTCCAAACTGCTCTGGACCCGGGAGCAACATCCCCAGTTGTTCGAACGCATCGCCAGCGTCCTGCTGCCCCACGACTTCCTCAATTTCTGGCTCACCGGTCGCCATTGCAGCGAATACGGCGATGCCTCGGGGACCGGCTACTTCAACGTGCGCACCCGCCAATGGGACGTGCCGTTGCTGCAACACATCGACCCCAGCGGACGCTTGCAAGCGGCGCTGCCGGAGCTGATCGAGGCCCATCAGCCGGTGGGACGCATCCTGCCGGCCATTGCCCAGCACCTGGGCATCAACCCCGACGCAGTGGTGGCCAGTGGCGGTGGCGACAACATGATGGGCGCCATCGGCACCGGCAATATCCAGCCCGGCGTGATCACCATGAGCCTCGGTTCCTCCGGCACGGTCTACGCCTATGCCGCAGAGCCCACGGTCAGCCCGCAACCGTCAGTGGCGACGTTCTGTTCTTCCAGTGGTGGCTGGCTGCCGCTGATCTGCACCATGAACCTGACCAACGCCACCGGAGCGATCCGCGAGCTGCTGGACCTGGACATCGACGCCTTCAACGCCTTGGTGGTCCAGGCCCCGATTGGCGCAGAAGGTGTGTCGATGCTGCCGTTCCTCAACGGCGAGCGGGTGCCTGCCCTGCCCCATGCCACGGGTAGCCTGCTGGGCCTGACCACCACCAACCTGACCCGGGCCAACCTGTGCCGCGCCGTGGTCGAAGGCACGACCTTCGGTTTGCGCTATGGCTTGGACCTGTTGCGGGCCAACGGGCTCAAGGCCCAGAGCATTCGGCTGATCGGCGGCGGTTCGAAGAGCCCAGTGTGGCGGCAGGTCGTCGCCGACATCATGGACACCACCGTCATTTGTACCGAACAAAGCGAAGCAGCGGCGTTGGGTGCGGCGATCCAGGCAGCGTGGTGCCATTCAGGCCAACCAGACGGCCTGGCTGAACTGTGCGAGCGCTGCGTCAAGCTCGACCCGGCCAGCGAAACCCGGCCAGTCGCCGCCCATGTCGCGGCGTCCCAGCAGGCTTATGAACGTTATCGACAACACGTCGCAACCCTTTGAGAGCGGGCAACTATGTATCTGGTGTGTGGTGAAGCGCTGTTTGATTTTTTCAGTGGGACCGAGGCGGACGGCCCTGCCTCGCAGGTGAACTACAAGGCGATTGCCGGCGGCTCGCCGTTCAACGTGGCGGTGGGATTGCGCCGCCTGGGCATTGAATCGGCACTCTTTGCCGGCCTGTCCACCGATTACCTGGGACGGCGCCTGCAGCAGGTGCTGCTCAACGAAGGTGTCAGCGCTCGATACCTGATGGACTTCGACGCCCCGACCACCCTGGCGATGGTCGCCGTAGGCGCCAACGGCTCGCCCCACTACAGCTTTCGTGGCGAAGGCTGTGCCGACCGACAACTGAGCCTGGCCGATCTACCGGACCTCGGCCCTGAGGTGCGTGGCTTGCATGTCGGCTCGTTCTCGCTGGTGGTGCAGCCCATTGCGGACACGCTCCTGGCCTTGGTGCAACGGGAAAGTGGCCAACGCCTGATCAGCCTCGACCCGAACGTGCGGCTCAACCCGCAGCCAGACATTGAGCTGTGGCGCTCGCGAATCGCGACACTGGTGCAATACGCCGACCTGATCAAAGTTAGTGACGAAGATCTGGACCTGCTCTATCCAGGCATCGAGGCCCAGGCGATCATCAAAGGTTGGCTGGGGCACCGTTGCCAAATGGTCTTCCTGACCCGTGGCGGCCAGGGGGCTACGGTCTTCAGTCGCCAACACGGTACATGGTCGCTGCCGGCGTGCCCGGTGAAAATAGCCGACACCGTGGGTGCGGGCGACACCTTCCAGGCCGCGCTGATTGCGTGGCTGACCGAACAGCAATTGGATTCGGTCGAAGGCGTGCGCACCCTGACCCGGGAGCAGATCAGCGCAATGCTGGAGTTCGCTATTCGAGCCGCCGCCCTGACGTGCGGCAAAACCGGTCCGGACCTGCCTTACCGACAGCAACTGGGCTGAGGTGCGCAGGACCGCTGGAGAACTGTACGCCGGGTTCGGACATCGCCGGACCCGAGCGTCAGACTGACAAGGACAAGGCCGTACTCAGCGCCCGGTCATTCGCTGGTGTTGCTGATGAAAATGATTGCCAGCGGCAGGGTTGTGGTCAAGCTCGGTACGCAACTCGGCGATCAGGTCGTTGATGGCCCGGCAGCCGGTGAGTTTCCTGGCATCGATATCGGTCTTGACCAAGGCCACATGATCGGTCTTGTGGTCATCGAAGATCTTGATCGTCATCGTCAGCTCAGGTGACAACGTGCATTGCGAGCGCTTGGGCAGCAAGCTGCTTTCAATGATGTTTCGCATTTCGAGGGCAGATAAAAACATGGCGACTCTCTCCTGTTGAGGCGGCCAATTTATGTTCACGACGGCGGTATGTTCGTCCGTTTACTTCCCTGCGGACTGGGACTATGAATACCGTGCCGTTCGTTCTTTTTGGCGTTTCTATTATTGAGCTCGTGAAAGCGAACTCCCTGATCGAACTCCAAGACTATCCCGCAAAAAATATGCCCTTATTGACGAGACAGCGCACTGATATAAATCAATCGCTTAGCGTCGAGACCAATCGGACCTCTCGTGCAAAATGCAAGGAAACGGCGGGTTTTCCATGCAAAGTGCAATCGTGGCGAGCATGTCGAAAGCTAGAGTAGCCTCAATTGCAGGCACCTGGGCGGGCGCCCGTCGCCTTGTTCAAAAATTGTTCGACGCGAGCGGGTTTGCGCGTGATTTCAGTGGATCGGCTTGCATTGATGTTGAATAGACTGCCGTCATCGCGAGCAAGCTCGGCTCCCACATTGTTCTGGAGTGACTGTTGGATTTGGATTTACCACCGTTCCCTGTGGGAGCGAGCTTGCTCGCGAAGAGGCCAGCCCATTCAACATCAATGCAAACTGAACCATCGCTATCGCGAGCAATCCAGATCCCACACGGGATTGCAGTGCGTCATGCGGCATTGTCCGCTACAGCTATTGCTGCCCGCTCCGCTACATGGCGCAAACTGTCGAAGTTGATGTTGGCGCCGGAATCGATCGCCACCAGGGTCTCGCCTCGCACCCCCGTGCGCGCCACGTATTGCTTGATCCCGGCCACCGCCAACGCGCCTGAGGGTTCGGTGATGGAACGGGTGTCGTCATAGATGTCCTTGATCGCAGCGCACAGTTGGTCGTTGGTCACCGTCATCACCTCATCGACACAGAATCGGCAGATATCCAGGCCATGGGCGCCGATCTGCGCCACGGCCACGCCGTCGGCAAAGGTTCCCACCTCGGGCAAGGTGACCCGCTCCCCAGCGGCCAGCGCAGCCTGGAGACAGGCAGAGTGCTGCGACTCGACACCGATGATGCGAACGTCCGGGCGCAGGTATTTGACGTAGGCGGCGATGCCCGCGATCAACCCCCCGCCACCGACCGGGACGAAAATCGCGTCCAGCCGGCCCGGATGCTGACGCAGGATCTCCATGGCGACGGTGCCCTGCCCGGCAATCACATCCGGGTCATCGAAAGGCGAGACGAACTCCCGCCCGGTCTGCTCGGCCAGGTCCAGCGCATGGGCCAAGGCAAACGGAAAACTGTCACCGTGCAGCAGCGCCTCGGCGCCGCGGTTGCGCACCCCCAGCACTTTCAACTGCGGGGTGCTCACGGGCATGACGATGCTGGCCGAAATACCCAGTTCCCGTGCCGCCAGCGCGACGCCCTGGGCATGATTGCCGGCAGAGGCAGTGATGACGCCACGGGCCCGCTGCTCCGCGGTCAGGTGCACGAGCTTGTTATAGGCGCCGCGGATCTTGAAGGAAAAGGTCGGTTGCAGGTCTTCGCGCTTGAGCAGGATCCGGTTGCCCAGGGCCTCGGACAGCGCAGGTGCCGCTTGCAGCGGCGTGCGCACCGCCAGTTCGTAGACCGGCGCGGCGAGGATTTTCTTGACGTAGTGCTCAAGCAGGGCTTGCTCGGTGTGGACTGTGGTCATGGCGATCTCCTGGTTCGGTCGGAGCCCAGGAGACAGAAAGAAAAAACCCGCCTCCAGGGCGGGTTCGGTGTAGCCGTCAGCTAGCCCGCCAAATAAGGAATGGCGGTAATAATGCTTGGCTGGCTACGCAGTACGGTTGAATTCATGCCTGGAAATTAGCGGTGCGTTGGCGGCAAGTCAATGGCAAAGATCAAATGCTATCCAGTATTGGCTCTTGTGATGAGGGCCTCAAGTGAACAGCATTACTGTGGGAGCGAGCTTGCTCGCGATAGCGGCGCGTCAGTCAGCGTCAATGCCGACTGACCCAAAGCAATCGCGAGCAAGCTCGCTCCCACGCTGTCCTCCAATTACTTGAGTCCGATTTTGTACAACGCCCCGTCGTCCTCATCCGTCAGCACATACAGGTACCCATCCGGCCCCTGGCGCACATCTCGGATTCGCGCCTTGAGTTCGCCCAGCAGGCGCTCTTCATGAACGACCTTGTCGTCCTGCAGTTGCAGGCGGATCAGTTCACCGGACACCAGGGCCCCGATGAACACGCTGTGTTGCCAGGCCTTGAAGCGCTCATGGTCGTAGAAGGCCATGCCGCTGAGCCCGGGAGACACTTGCCAGACATGGAAGGGGTCAATACCGCCTTCGATGCTCTTGCCCTGGGCTTCGGGAATCGGGGCGCCGGAATAATTGATGCCGTGGGTCGCCAACGGCCAGCCGTAGTTCTTGCCACGCTCGATGAGGTTCAATTCATCACCGCCCCGGGGCCCATGCTCGTTCTCCCACAGAGTGCCGTTCCACGGATTGAGGGCAGCACCCTGGGGGTTGCGAACGCCGTAGGACCAAATCTCGGGACGGACGCCTTTCTGGCCGACGAAGGGATTATCGTCGGGAACCTTGCCGTCGGGGTAGATGCGCACGACCTTGCCTTGCAACTTGTCCAGGTCTTGGGCGGTGGGTCGGTCGTTGTTCTCCCCCAGGGTGATGAACAGATAGCCGTCGCGGTCGAAGACCAGTCGCGAGCCAAAGTGGTTGCCCGTGGACAACTTGGGTTGCTGGCGGAAGACCACATCGAAGTTTTTCAGGCTCTTGAGGTCTTCGGACAATTGCCCGCGTCCCACGGCGGTGCCGGCCTTGCCGTCCGCGCCCGCCTCGGCATAGGACAGGTAGACGGTGCGGTCCTGCTTGAAGTCCGGCGACAGCACCACGTCCAGCAAGCCGCCCTGGCCCTTGGCCCACACCTCGGGCACGCCGCTCAGGGGCGCGGACAACTTACCGTCGGGACTGACCACGCGCAGGTTGCCCTCTCGCTCCGTCACCAGCATGCCCTGTTGGCCAGGCAGGAATGCAACGGACCAAGGGCGCTCCAGCCCCTTGACCACAGTGGTCACTTCCAGGGTGCCCTCCTCGCTTTTGAATGACTGGGTTGGCACGGCGATGGCCGGCGAGGCAAGGGTCAGGACAGCAGTGGCGCAGAATGCGGCCAAGGGTGTTTTACGCAACATGCACATTTCCTTCTGCGGTGTTGAAAGAGCAGCTCCAGCGCCTAGCGATTGCCATTCTGGCTGTTCCGGGGTGGCGTGGGAGACTCGATGGTCGGTCGCGGCGAACCCGACGGCTGGCCGGACCGGGGGTAGCCATTGCCGATGCCGCCGTTTTCCAGGGTCGGAGGCCGTGGCACCGGCACGGTCGGATTGCTATGAATCGTCGGCACGTTGGGCCGGGTGCCCTGCATGCTGTTGGGATTGGCTCGACGCGTCGGGCTGTTATAGGGATTGTTGTTGCCCGGCAGGTTCTGGGCCAGGACCATCGGGCCATCGCTGGGCGTGGCGGCCTGGGCAGTGGCGCTCAGCAGTAGCGTCATGATGGCAATCATCAGCCTGTTCATTGGGGGCACCTCTTGGGTTCAGGCATATCGAAAGCACGCTACGCCGCAGGTTCGACCTTGTTAAGCAAATGTCTCGGTGAAGATGTAACCAAGCGTCTCCGAACCATTGTGGGAGCGAGCTTGCTCGCGATGGCGGTGGGTCAGTTTGCATCAATGGCGCCTGTACCGGCGTCATCGCGAGCAAGCTCGCTCCCACAGGGGAAACTTTTTCCAAGGCCCGAAGGTCACCAGAGAGACACTCACCGGCAAGGAAAACACCCCCATGGCACGGGCAATCTGGAAAGGCGCAATCAGTTTCGGACTGGTCCACATTCCCGTGGCGCTGGTATCGGCCACCGCATCCCAAGGCGTGGATTTCGACTGGCTGGACAAGCGCAGCATGGACCCGGTGGGCTACAAGCGTGTCAACAAAGTCACCGGTAAGGAGGTGACCAAGGAAGACATCGTCAAAGGCGTGGAATACCAGAAAGGCCAATACGTGCTCATCAGCGAAGACGAGATCCGCGCCGCCCACCCCAAGTCCACCCAGACCATCGACATCTTTTCCTTTGTCGACAGCGAAAAAATCCCCCTGCAAAACATCGACAAGCCCTATTTCCTGGCCCCCGACAAACGCGGCGGCAAGGTCTATGCCTTGCTGCGCGAAACACTGGTCAAGACCAACAAAGTAGCGCTGGCCCATGTGGTGCTGCATACCCGCCAGCACCTGGCCGCCCTCATGCCCCTGGAAACGGCACTGGTACTGGTGATGCTGCGCTGGCCCGCCGAGGTACGCGAGTTGGATGTCCTGGAGCTGGGCGACGAGGTCACGAACCCGACCCTGGCCAAGGGCGAGTTGGAAATGGCCAAGCGCCTCGTGGAAGACATGAGCGGCGACTGGGAGCCCCAGGCGTACCGCGACAGCTTCGAGGACAAAATCATGGAACTGGTGGAGAAGAAGGCCAACGAGGGACGGCTCGAAGCGGTGGAAACCGATCCCGGCGAAGAACAACGCAAGACCGCCGATGTCATCGACCTTACCGAGTTGCTCAAGCGCAGCCTCGGCGGCAAGGGCAAGGCACCCGATAAATCAGCCGGGAAGGCCCCGGCGAAACCTGCGAAAACCCGCAAATCCGCTCCTGCCAAAAAAGCCACCAAGGCCTCCCGGGGTTAACCCCCTGGCGTGTGCAATACAAGGGAATCTGTCATGGCCAACGCCGAGAGTGAATCTGCTCGTTTGTCCAATGCCGAGTCGGACGCAACGACGCCCCGCAACCCTGGCCAAGGCGCAACGACAGCCCTGCCCGAACGCCTGGCGCCGCAGTTGGCCACGCCCGTGGAGGAGCCCCCCACCGGTGAATGGCGCTACGAAGTCCAATTCCACGGTTATCGATTGCTGACCCGCATCGAAGACGGCGAAGTCCGGTTATACAACCGCAATCATCAGGACTGGACCGATCGGCTGAAGTTGCATGCCGACGCCTTGGCCGGGTTGAACCTGGGGGACAGTTGGCTCGACGGCGAACTGGTCCTGCTCGATGAGACCGGCCATTCCGATTTTGCTGCCCTGCGCGAGGCCTTCGAGATCAGCCGCACCGTCGACATGGTGTATTTCCTGTTCGATGCGCCCTTTCTCAATGGCGTCGACCTGCGTCAGGCGCCGGTGGAAGAACGCCGTGCGGCGCTGAAAAAAGCCCTCGGCAACAACGCCAGCAAGCGCCTGCGCTTCTCCGAATCATTTTCCGCCAGCCAACACGATATGTTCGAAAGCGCCATCGCGCTCTCATTGGACAGCGTGGTCGGCAAGCGCCTGGGCAGTCCTTACGTTTCCAGGCGAAGCGACGATTGGGTAAAGCTCAAGTGTCGGCTGCGCCAAGCCTTTGTCATCGTCGGATTCACCCGCCCCCAAGGCAAACGCAGCGGTTTCGGCGCGTTGTTGCTGGCCGTCAACGGGCCAACGGGGCTGGTATACGCCGGCCGGGTCGGCACCGGGTTCAGCCAGGCGCAAATCAAGCAATTGCACGAGCAACTGTGTACCCAGCAGCGCGATACTCCACCACTGGCTGAGCCGCTCAACGGTACACAGGGGCGCGGCGTGCAATGGGTCGAGCCGACCCTGACCTGCGAAATCGAATTCACCGAGTGGACCCGCGACAACCAGGTGCGGCAGGCTATTTTCCTGGGCTTGCCGCCTGATACGCCCGCCAGCAAGGTTGTTCGTGAGCAGCCCCTGCCGATAAAACCCACTGCGCCAAAACCTCAGCGTCGTCACAAAGCCAGCGCGGCCAAGGTGGACGGTGTGACGATCACCCACCCTGATCGGGTCATCGACAGTGTCAGCGGCGTGCAAAAGGCCGAGCTGGCCCAGTATTACCTGGACATCGCCCCTTGGATCCTGCCGCACCTCAAGCTGCGTCCGGTCGCGCTGCTGCGGGCACCGGACGGTATCGGTGAAGAACTGTTCTTTCAAAAACACGCCGATCGACTGGAGATTCCCCACATCAAACAGTTGGATCCGCATCTGGACCCGGGTCATGCCGCCCTGATGGAAATCGACGACGTCCACGCGCTGGTGGGCGCGGCGCAGATGGGCGCGGTGGAACTGCACACCTGGACCGCGACCCACGACCGGATCGAGACGCCTGACCTGTTTGTCCTCGATCTGGACCCGGACCCGTCACTGCCCTGGAGCGCGATGATCGAGGCGACCCGCATGACCTTGGCGGTGCTGGACGAGCTGGGTTTGCAGGCCTTCCTCAAGACCAGCGGTGGCAAAGGCATGCACGTGATCGTGCCATTGGCGAGAAACGAGGGCTGGGACACCACCAAGGCGTTTGCCAAGGCCATCTCCCAGTTCCTGACCCGGCAAGCGCCGGAGCGCATCACCGCCACCATGGGACCGAAGAATCGCGTCGGGAAAATATTCGTCGACTACCTGCGCAACGCCCGCGGGGCCAGCACGGTAACCGCTTATTCAGTGCGCGCCAGGCCAGGCCTGCCGGTCTCGGTGCCCATTGCCCGCGCCGAACTGTCGACCCTGCGCAACGCCCAGCAATGGGATATCTATACCGCGCTGGAGCGGGCCAGGGGCTTGGGCGCCGATCCTTGGGAAGGTTATAACCACCGCCAGCGGATTACCGCCAGGATGTGGGAACAGCTGGACGCGCAAAAACCCACCGACTGAAACCTATGGGGCGTAAGAGCGCGTAGGAGCGCGTAGGAGCTGTCGAGTGCAACGAGGCTGCGATCTTGTCCCAAACGATTGAGTCGCAAGCGAAAAGATCAAGATCAAAAGATCGCAGGCTTCGCCAGCTCCTACGGGATTTAGATCCAGACGAAGATCGCCAGCAATCCACCGAAAAATGCCCACTTCTGCAGGTAGTACAACCTGCGGTTGCGCTTTTTCAGGGCCTTGCCTTGCAAACGTATCTTGTAGAGTCTGGAGAATGCCCGGTTCAGGCCGCCCGTCCTGTCGCCCGCGTCGTTGGGCGCGCCGGCCGCCGCCATCACGGTGCGGCTGAACCAGCGGTTGAACGCCGTGGCCCAGGGAAACTTCATCGGCCGCTCCACGTCGCAGAACAGGATGATGCGGTTCTGGTCGGTGGTGTTCTCGGCGTAATGAATGAACGTTTCGTCAAAAATCACCGCTTCGCCGTCACGCCAGTGATAAGCCTCGCCATCGACATTGATGTAGCAGCCGGCATCGTTGGGCGTTTCCAGGCCCAAGTGATAGCGATAGGACCCGGCATAGGGGTCGCGGTGCCGGACCAACTTCGACCCCGGCGGCAACTCGGCAAACATCGCCGCCTTGATCGACCCGATGCTCTGCACCAATTCGGTGGTGCGTGGGCACAATTTCATGGCCGACGGATGGCTGTCGCCGTACCACTTCAGGTAAAAGCGCTTCCAGCCGGTCTTGAAGAATGAGTTGAAGCCCACGTCGTCGTACTGATTGGAACGCTTGATCTCCCCCGCCCGCAGCAGGCTCTGGCCTTCGGCCCGGATTTCTTCCCAATGAGCCTGCAGCGGACTCAGGTCCGGGAACTGCGTCGGGCTCAGGAAAGGCCTGTTGGGCAGCTTCGAGCACAGGTAAAGCAGGCAATTGATCGGTGCGAGAAAAGACGAGTGATCGCTCAACTGGCGTCCGACCTTGTGGCGCACGCGTCCACGCAGGTGAACGTAGCCGATGGAGAGGAGGTAGATCGCGACAATGATGAGCTTCACGAAAGTCCGTCACAATGCAGGGAGTGAACAGGCTGCGTCTCCGGGCCAACCAAGCGGCAAGGGAGATAGCATTGGGTGAGGTGGCATTTTAGCCAGAGTTTGTAACCAAAAGTTATCCTGAAGTTGTGAAAAACTGTCTTGTCCGGGCAATACCCTATCGTTAATGCGGCCAGATCAGTACAATCGCCGCCAATTATCACGCGCTCCCTTTGGCCGATGCCGCAAACCGCGGCTTCGGCGCACGTCTACCCGGGCCGGGCGCTCCGTATGCTGCTGTCCTCTTATGCCGGATGGACCCTTGCGCTTGCGACCGCGACGCCTTTGCGCGGTCGGGACGTGCGCAAACAGGTACTGAACAGGTACTGCCGCACCCTTAGCTACTCTGAATGTTCCGCAGGATAAACCTTTGATCTCTACAGCTAACATCACGATGCAGTTCGGCGCCAAGCCACTGTTCGAAAACGTCTCTGTCAAATTCGGCGCGGGCAACCGCTACGGTCTGATCGGCGCCAACGGTTGCGGCAAGTCGACCTTCATGAAAATCCTCGGTGGCGACCTCGAGCCGTCCGGTGGCCAGGTCATGCTCGAGCCGAACGTGCGCCTGGGTAAACTTCGCCAGGACCAGTTCGCCTACGAAGAATTCACCGTGATCGACACCGTGATCATGGGTCACGAAGAGCTGTGGAAGGTCAAGGCCGAGCGCGATCGCATCTATTCGCTGCCGGAAATGACCGAAGAAGACGGCATGGCCGTGGCCGAGCTCGAAACCGAATTTGCCGAGATGGACGGCTACACCGCCGAATCCCGCGCCGGTGAATTGCTGCTGGGCCTGGGGATTGGCATCGAACAGCATTTCGGCCCGATGAGTGAAGTGTCGCCTGGCTGGAAACTGCGTGTACTCCTGGCCCAGGCACTGTTCTCCGACCCGGAAGTGCTGCTGCTCGACGAACCGACCAACCACCTGGATATCAACACCATCCGCTGGCTGGAAAACGTGCTGACCCAGCGTTCGAGCCTGATGATCATCATCTCCCACGACCGTCACTTCCTGAACAGTGTCTGCACCCACATGGCGGACCTGGACTACGGCGAGCTGCGCCTGTTCCCAGGCAACTACGACGAGTACATGACCGTGGCGACCCAGTCCCGCGAGCAACTGCTGTCGGACAACGCCAAGAAGAAAGCCCAGATCTCCGAACTGCAATCGTTCGTCAGCCGTTTCTCGGCCAACGCCTCGAAAGCCAAGCAGGCCACCTCCCGCGCCAAGCAGATCGACAAGATCCAACTGGCCGAGGTCAAGCCATCGAGCCGTGTCAGCCCGTTCATCCGCTTCGAGCAGACCAAGAAACTGCACCGCCAGGCGGTCATTGTCGAGCGCATGGCCAAGGGCTTTGACGGCAAGCCGCTGTTCAAGGATTTCAGCTTCACCGTCGAAGCCGGCGAGCGCGTGGCGATCATTGGCCCGAACGGTATCGGCAAGACCACCTTGCTGCGCACCCTGGTCAATGAACTGGAACCGGACGCCGGCACCGTGAAATGGACCGACGCCGCGGAACTGGGCTACTACGCCCAGGACCATGCCCATGACTTCGAAGACGACGTCAACCTGTTCGACTGGATGGGCCAGTGGACCCAGGGCGGCGAACAACTGGTTCGTGGCACCTTGGGCCGCATGCTGTTCTCCAACGACGAGATCCTCAAGTCGGTCAAGGTCATTTCCGGTGGTGAACAGGGCCGCATGCTGTTCGGCAAGCTGATCCTGCAAAAGCCGAACGTGCTGGTGATGGACGAACCGACCAACCACTTGGACATGGAGTCCATCGAAGCGCTGAACCTGGCGCTGGAAAACTACCCGGGCACGCTGATCTTCGTCAGCCATGACCGAGAGTTCGTATCGTCCCTGGCCACCCGCATCATCGAGCTGAGCGCCGACGGCGTGGTCGACTTCAGCGGCACCTATGACGACTACCTGCGCAGCCAGGGTGTGGTGTTCTAAGGGCAGCCCCGAGTTGCAAGCTTAAAGCGGCAAGTCAAAAGCCCCGTCCACTGTGATGGGGCTTTTTGCATTCCAAGGGTAACGCCCCTGTGAGAGCGAACTTGCTCGCGACTCGGCATGCCAGTCGAATGATCATTGCCTGATCTACCGCTTTCGCGAGCAAGCTCGCTCCCACAGGGTTTAGTGGCGTACACAAATGCTGTGTACACCCAAATCCATTGTGGGAGCGAGCTTGCTCGCGATTCGGCATGCCAGTCGACTGATCATTGCCTGATCTACCGCTTTCGCGAGCAAGCTCGCTCCCACAGGGTTTAGTGGCATACACAAATGCTGCGTACACCCAAATCCATTGTGGGAGCGAGCCTGCTCGCGATGGCGCCGGCACACACAGCATCCATCCCGCCTAAACACCCAGTCTGCCCAATACATTAGTTAGCCTGCTTTCTTTTATCCCCACCTCGCGCCATGATGAGGCTCTCTTACCGCTGCCCGCGAACGAGCCCCATGCCCACGCCCTCCTCTGCCCCCAGTTCCTTGTCGATCACCCTGCAGATCGTCTCCATCGTTTTCTACACCTTCATCGCCTTCCTCTGCATCGGCCTGCCCATTGCCGTGTTGCCCGGATATGTCCACGAACAGTTGGGCTTCAGCGCGGTGGTGGCCGGGTTGACCATCGGTTCACAGTACCTGGCGACCCTGCTCAGCCGTCCCATGGCCGGGCGGTTGTCGGACAGCGTAGGCACCAAGCGGGCGATTGTCTACGGGTTGTCGGGGATTGTGCTCAGTGGCGTGCTGACGCTGATTTCGACCTTGCTGCAAAGCTTTCCCCTGACCAGCCTGCTGATTCTGATTGCTGGCCGCTTGTTGCTCGGCGTGGCCCAGGGGCTGATTGGCGTGGGCACCATCAGTTGGTGCATGGGCCAGGTGGGGGTGGAGCACACGGCCCGCTCGATTTCCTGGAACGGCATCGCCTCGTATGGGGCCATCGCTATTGGAGCACCGCTGGGGGTGGTGATGGTGGGTGAGCTGGGGTTTGCCAGCCTGGGCATTGCGTTGTCGTTGCTGGCGGGTGCTGCGCTGTTGATGATTCGCAACAAGCCGTCGGTGCCGGTCATTCGCGGCGAGCGCTTACCTTTCTGGGCGGTGTTTGCGCGCATTGCCCCGTACGGCGCGGGCCTGAGCCTGGCGTCGATCGGCTACGGCACGCTCACCACGTTCATTACGCTGTTTTATGTCAGTCGCGGCTGGACTGGCGCGGCCTGGTGCCTGACGGTTTTTGGCATTTGCTTCATCCTCGCGCGGCTGTTGTTCATTTCCAGCATCGCCCGCTTCGGTGGCTTCAACTCGGCCATCGCTTGCATGAGCATCGAAACCCTTGGGCTGGTACTGCTATGGCTGGCGCCGTCCACTCCGTTCGCCCTGGTCGGTGCCGGGCTGGCCGGTTTCGGGTTGTCGCTGGTGTATCCGGCGCTGGGGGTGGAGGCCATCAAGCAAGTGCCGAACACCAGCCGTGGGGCGGGTTTGAGTGCTTATGCGGTGTTTTTTGACCTGGCGCTGGCGATTGCCGGGCCGCTGATGGGGGCGGTGGCGTTGAACCTGGGTTATTCGTCGATTTTCTTCTGTGCTGCGTTGTTGTCGGTTAGCGGGCTGGGGCTGACGTTGCTGCTGCGGCGGCGGGCCATGAATGCGCCTTTGTAATACTGTTCACTGTCGTTTTTTGGCTTTTGAGAAAGCCCGGTGCTCTGGTGTGTATATCCGTTTCTTCGGTAACGGCGGCTTATGGTTCCGCTCTTACAGCGGGTCACTTTTGGAAAAGCGCCAAAAGTAACCAAAAACGCTTTGCCCCACCACTCGGTGCCTCGCTAGGGCTCGGCATGCCCTCACTCCGGCATTGCTCCGTGGGCCGCCGCGAAGGGCCATCCATGGCCCAGCGCGGCTACCTCGGCATCCATGCCGAGGTGCCCACTCCACAATGCCTGCGTTCGGCCAGCGTGGTTTAACGGGGCGTCCAGATCAAGATCAAGATCAAGATCAAGATCAAGATCAAGATCCAAAGCAAAGCAAAGCAAAGCAAAGCAAAGCAAAGCAAAGCAAAGCAAGAGCCGGGTATATCCAGTATCTATGTGACTGAGCCACCGCTATCGCGAGCAAGCTCGCTCCCACATTGGATCTTCAGCAGACACAAGATTCATGTGCACCACAAAACCTGTGGGAGCGAGCTTGCTCGCGATGAGGCCACCCCATCCAACATCATCGCAAACTGACACACCGTCTTCGCGAGCAAGCCCGTTCCCACAGGAGAAACGCGGTCCCAACAAGAACCAGGTCGGCTATCAGGCCGCCTCGGCGAGGACGTTGATCTCGGGCGCCCCGTTAACCACGATGGCCGAACGCAGGCATTGCGCAGTGGGCATCCCGGCATGGATGCCGGGATAGCCGCGCTGGGCCATGGATGGCCCTTCGCGGCGGCCCACGGAGCAATGCCGGAGTGAGGGCATGCCGAGCCCTAGCGAGGCACCGAGTGGTGGGGCATAAAGCGTTTTGGTTACTTTTGCGCTTTTCAAAAGTGACCCGCCGTAAGGGCGGAACCATTAGCAGCCGTTACCGCAAAAACGGATATACACACCAAACAACTCGAAACGGAAGATCAGCCCGAACGCTAAGTGAACAGCATGACCTTATTGATCAGCCGTCTTCATCCCCGCCCGGGTCGCCTTACCCAAGGCCTCGCCGAAAAAGCGGCTGGCCTCGGAAATCATGGTGCGGTGAATGTCCTTGCGATCGACGCCATCGGCATCCGTGCAGAGCGCCGGCATCGCGGCGATCTGCTCGTCGGTGCACGGCGCCAGGAAGACAAAATGCCCCGCGCCGGCCAGCGTCTTGAAATCTGGAGCGGTGGGCAGTTTGCGGGCCAAGGCAGCGGCGTTCTTGTCAAACGCCACGAGATTGTCACCATCGCCGCTGTACAGCAGCACCGGCACATGGACATCGGCCAATGTATGACGGCCGAACTTCAGGCTCAACGGTGCCATCAGCAACAATGCCCGGACCCTGGGGTCGGCCACCGGTTGCAGGTCGTCGCGGTCGGCGATCAACTCGCCCTGGGTGTTGCAGGCGTCACGGTCCTCCGGTCGCTCCTTGCAATAGCGGCGCAAGCGATTGAGGTCCGGCGTCGCACCGGACAGGATCAAAGCGGTCTCGCCACCCGCCGAATAACCGATCACCCCGACCTGCCCGGCGTTGACGAAAGGCGAGAGCATCGGGTCATTGAGCGTCGCGGTGATGGCTTCGGAAATCTGGATCGGCCGCCCGTACAGGTTGCTCAGGGTGCCAAGCCGGCTGTGGTCCTGGACATTGTCGCCGGGATGAATCACGGCCACCACGACGAACCCCTTGCGCGCCAACGAGGTGGCGAGGTCATGCAGGGCCAATGGGGTGCCGGTATTGCCATGGGACAGCATTAACAGAGGAAAACGGCCGATGGCGATCTGAGCCTCCGGCGCGGCATCGATCTGGTAGCCGCCGAGCAGGCTGGATTGTTTGCGGTCGGTGGACGGATAAAAGGCGATGGCGTGCATCGGCTGCTGATCCAGCGGATCCAGAAAATTCAGCTCATGGAAACCGGCGCTCCAATGCGGATGCGGCCCCGGTGCGGCCTGCACTGAAGCGGAACTGGCAAACAAGCAAAGCAGCAACGCTGCACCAAAACGTGCCATCGAATTTCCACCCCTCACCAGCGCACGGGAAGGCCCCGTCGCTCGCAGTCTTGGCCGTGCATAACCTGCGCCAGTTCTCCGGCGCCGAACGCAGCAAAACCCTGCATCCCGGCCATCCAATGACGACGAGAATACAGGGTTTTGCGAAGGTTGCCCGAAGCGCTTGCTGCCTTTACGCAGGATTTACGCAGCGGCGAACTGCTGGCCGATCTGCAACGTGGCTTCGCTCATGGCTTTGGTGCGCATGTCGTCACCGTAGGCCAGGCCTTCGGCACGGACGAATTCGATATCAGTGATGCCGAGGAAACCGAACACCAACTTGAGGTAGTCCTCGTGACCCACGCCGCTCGGTTGGCCGGCATGCAAACCGCCCGCCGTGGAGACAATCACCAGTTTCTTGCCACCGCACAGGCCTTCGGGACCGGCTTCGGTGTAGCGGAACGTCTGTCCGGCCACGGCAATGCGGTCAATCCAGGCCTTGAGCTGGGTCGGAATGCTGAAGTTGTACATCGGCGCCGCGATGACTACGGCATCAGCCGCGAGGAACTCGGCCATTGCCGACGCGCTGAGATCGGCTTCGTGCTTCAGCGCCGCGTCGCGCAATTCGGCGCTGGTGCCGGCGGCAACCAACGTCTGGGCGGAGAAGTGGCTGATGGCATCGGCGGCCAGGTCACGGTAGGTCACGGTGATGCCTGGCTCGGCAGCTTTCCAGGCTTCAACCACTTCGCGGCTCAATTGGCGGGAAGCGGAGTGGTCGCCGAGGATGCTCGAATCGATGTGCAGCAGTTTCATATCAGTGCTCTCCAAATGAGGACCGCAACCAGGCGATCAATTGGCGACAATCCTATCGATGAAGCGAATGATCGATAAGTCAGCAAAAATGCGATAGTTTGTCCCACTGACAGGACAATTGAATTCAACATGCAAGACCTCAATGATTTGTATTACTTCGCCAAAGTCGTCGAAGCCGGCGGTTTCGCGGCGGCCGGGCGCTTGCTCGGCATTCCCAAATCGCGGTTGTCACGGCGCATCGCCGAGCTGGAAGAACGCCTCGGCGCCCGCCTGCTCCAGCGCACCACGCGGCAGTTGAAACTGACGGCGGTCGGCGAACGTTATCTGCGCCATTGCCAGGCCATGTTGCTGGAGGCCGAGATGGCCGACGAAGCGGTGGCGAGCATGTCCAGCGAACCCCGCGGTCGGTTGCGAGTGTCGAGCCCGGTGGGCCTGGCCCATCAGTTCCTGCCGGTGGTGATCGAAACCTTCCTGGCGAAATACCCCCTGGTGCAACTAGAAATGACCCTGCTCAACCGGCGGGTGGACCTGATCGGCGAAGGCATCGACGTGGCGTTGCGCGTGCGCGACCTGGGGGACGAAGACCCGCTGCTGATGACCCGGCGTCTGCGCCGGGCACGGCTGACGCTGGTGGCCAGCCCAGCCTTCGTCGAAGGGCGGCGAATCGAAACCCCGGACGATCTCAAGCAGTTGTCGGTGCTGGGGGCGCTGGAAGCCGATCGCCTGGTGCATCTACGCCTGGTCAAGGCCGATGGGCAGCAGGCCGAACTGAGCCTGGAAGCCCGCCTGGGCATTGACGACTTCATCGTGCGCCGGTCCTGCACCCTCGCCGGCCTGGGTTTCACGTTATTGCCAAGCATGTATTGCGAGCAGGAATTGCGTGACGGCACACTGGTGGAACTGCTACCTGGATGGTCATTGCCCGACGGCTGGCTCCAGGCGGTCTACCCCCATCGGCGTGGAATGTTGCCAGCGGTGCGCGCCTGGATCGATCATTTGGTGGAAGCCTTCGAGGGCTGTGGAGAAAAAACGCTATGAGGTTGAGCGAAGAGGATGTCGCGCGGTTTTGCCTGGGTTTGCCCGGTGCCAGGGAAGACTACAAATGGGGGGGCGTGCGGGTGTTTTCCATTGCCGGGAACAAGATGTTCGCCCTCCAGGGCCTGCGGGGCGATTCGTTGGCGTTCAAGGTCGACAAGGACCTGTTCCTGGGGCACTGCGACCGGCCGGGCATTCACCCCGCGCCTTATTTGGCGCGGGCCCAGTGGGTCATCATGCAGGTGCCTTATCCGCTGGGGGCCGAAGAACTGCGTGGCCTGCTGCAACGCTCACATCAATTGGTCGTGAGCAAATTGCCCAAGCGCACGCAGGTGGGCTTGTTGCTCTCGCCTTCAAAATAGATAACTGCCCAGGAACAACTGGTCGATCCAGAACACCTGGTGCAGCAGCACGATGAACCAGAACACCACTTGAAACGAGACTTTGCGGGTCTTGTGGCGAAACAACTGCTGGGCGAGCAAGGCCCCGGGCCAACCACCGGCCAGCTCCAGTGCATGCAGCACGTTTTCCGGGGTACGCCAGGCGTCGGCGCGGGCCTTGCGCTTGTCGCTCCAGTACAGCAGGAACGCCACCACGCTGACGACACCATAGGCCGCCATCGGCCCCCACGACACGCCCCGCAGGCCGAACAGCAGCGAGCCGAACAGCGGCAAGGCGCAGACCAGCGCCAACACCATCAATTTGAGCCGCAGGTTTTGCACCGCGCCACCGGCATTGCCCCCAGCGCGTTTGCGGGTGCCTGACTCGTTCATGGCTTGGCGGCCGTCCAGTCCACCCAGCCGAACTGCCAGGTGGCCAGGATCAACAGGCCGAAGGCGATGCGATACCAGGCGAACACCGCGTAGCTGTGGCTGGCGATGAACCGCAGCAGGCCCTTGACCGCGATCATGGCGAAGATGAACGCCGTGACGAAACCAATGGCGAACACCGGGAAATCCGCCGGCACGAACAGCTCACGGTACTTGTAGCCCGAATACACGGCCGCACCGACCATGGTCGGCATCGCCAGGAAGAACGAGAACTCGGTAGCGGTCTTGCGCGACAGCCCGAACAGCAAGCCCCCGATGATGGTCGCACCGGAACGGGAAGTACCCGGGATCATCGCAATGCACTGGGCCAGGCCGACCTTCAACGCATCCTTCCAGGAAATATCGTCTACCGTTTCAGCATGTACCTGGTGCTGGCGCTTTTCGGCCCAGAGCATCACCAGACCGCCCACCACCAGAGCGGCAGCCACGGTGACCGGGTTGAACAGATAGTGATGGATCCAGTCGGCAAGCAGCACGCCCAATATCACGGCGGGAAAGAAGGCAATCAGCAGGTTGGCGGTGAACCGGCGGGCGCTGGGTTGCGTCGGCAGGCCCAGCACCACATCGAAGATCTTGCGCCGGAACTCCCAGACCACCGCGAGGATCGCGCCGAGCTGGATGATGATGTTGAATGCCATTGCACGTTCGCCACCGAACTCGAGCAAGTCGGCGACGATGATCTGGTGCCCCGTGCTGGAAATCGGTAGAAACTCCGTCAAACCCTCTACTACGCCAAGAATCAATGCCGAAAAGGCCGTCCACAAATCCATTCATCCCCCAAAAAAGACCCTGCTCATGCGGGTCTTATCGCTATTCAAGTGTCATACAGGTCCACGCAGCGGCTGCACGATAGCTGCGATCATCCAAAAAAAACCAATGAAAAAATCAGAACAGGCTCAGGTTTTGCGCCGCGGGGCCGAAATCCTATCAGACAAGCCCTGATAACGCTGCCGCGTTATGACCCAGGTCAATCATCAATAGCCGCCAGGCGCTAAAGTGCCGCCCGTCGTTAATGACAAGAATAAGAAACCGGAGTGACAGCGTATGAATAGCTTGCGCAGTGTGTCGATCAGCCGACGCTTGTGGCTCATCCTGGTGGTGGCCATCGTGATGTTGTTCACGCTCGGCGCCTTTATGCTCAAGCAGATCCACACGGATCTGTATCAGGCCAAGGTGCAGAAGACCCAGCATGTGGTGCAGACCGCCAGCGGCGTATTGAGCTACTACCATGGGCTGGAAACCGCCGGCACCCTGACCCGCGAGGCGGCGCAGAAGCAAGCCCTCAGCGCGGTGCGAGGCCTGCGCTATGACCAGAGTGACTACTTCTGGATCAACGACCTGACGCCGGTCATGGTCATGCACCCGACCAACCCGAAGCTTGAAGGCCAGAACCTCTCGGCGATCCGCGACCCGAACGGCTACGCGTTGTTCAACGAGATGGTCGCCATCGCCAAGGCCAAGGGCGCCGGCATGATCAACTACCTCTGGCCGAAACCGGGTGCCGAAGCACCGGTCGGCAAGACTTCCTACGTCAAGTTGTTCGAACCGTGGGGCTGGATCATCGGCTCAGGGGTTTACATCGATGACGTGCAGGCTGAGTTTCAATCCCAGATGATCAAGGCCTCCTTGATCGGCTTGGCAATTACCGTGCTCATGAGCCTGTTCTTGACCTTGATCGTACGCAGCATCGTCCGCCCGCTCCAAGAGACCGTCAACGCCATGGCCAACATCGCCAGCGGCGAGAGCGACCTGACCCGCACCCTCGACACCCACGGCCAGGACGAAGTCACCCAACTGGCCCGGCATTTCAACGCCTTTACCGCCAAACTGCGCCAAGTGGTGAGCCAGTTGCAGGCTTCGGCCAGTGAGCTGGGGCAATCTTCCAACGAACTGGGCAACGACGCGGCTCAAGCCCAGGAACGCAGCCAGCAGCAGTCGCAACAAATGGAACTGGTGGCCACCGCGATCAATGAAGTGACGTATGGCGTGCAGGACGTGGCCAAGAACGCCGAGCACGCCGCCAGCGAGATGCGCGACGCCGAATCCCAGGCCCAGCAAGGCCAGGTCAACATCGACGGCAGCTTGCAGCAGATCGATCGCCTGTCCCAGACCATCGACCAGGCGGTGGAAGTGATTCGCACCCTGGCCAGTGAAAGTACCCAAATTGGCAGCGTGTTGGAGGTGATCCGCTCCATCGCCGAGCAGACCAACCTGCTGGCCCTCAACGCTGCGATCGAAGCCGCCCGCGCTGGCGAGCAAGGCCGGGGCTTTGCGGTGGTCGCCGATGAAGTGCGACTGCTGGCCCAGCGTACGCAGAAGTCCACCGCTGAGATCCAGTCGATGATCGAGCGCCTGCAAACCCATTCCGAAGCCGCCGTGAAAGTCATCGGCGACAGCAGCCGTGCCTCGCAACTGACCATCGAACAGGCGGGCCTGGCCGGTGCCAGCCTCAACGCCATCGGCCAGGCCCTGCGCAACCTCAACAGCCTGAACGCCTCCATTGCCAGCGCCACCCTGCAACAGGCCCATGTAGTAGAAGACATCAACCAGAACGTCACCCAGGCCGCCGGACTGTCCCACAGCACCGCCATGGCCGCCGAACAGTCCAGCCAGGCAAGCAGCCGCCTGAAGGCGCTGAGTGAACAACTTAACGGGTTGCTCAAACAGTTCCGGGTCTAAGGGCTGTCAGGCGCCTAAAGGGGTTGATGCACACTAGAAACTGTTGTGATTCACTGTGGCGAGGGAGCTTGCTCCCGCTTGAGTGCGCAGCACTCACAAAAAAGGGCCGCTACGCAGCCCAACGGGAGCAAGCTCCCTCGCCACGGGCTCAACCAACAATGGTATTGGAGCTCTCCACGCCATAGCGTTTACAATCGCCGCCCTCTCCTCTTTCCCCAAGGAACCACCATGTCCGGGCTTGAACTGTTTGCCGCAGCCCTCGGCGTGATCGCTGTCTGGTTGACCGTCAAGCAGAACCCCTGGTGCTGGCCGATCGGCCTGGTCATGGTGTTGCTGTACAGCTGGATTTTTTTCGAGGTGAAGTTGTACTCGGACATGCTGCTGCAGGTGGTCTACGCGGTGTTGCAACTCTACGGCTGGTGGCAATGGACCCGTGCCGGGCACAATCATGATGGGCGTCAGGTCAGCCATCTCGGTGGGCCGTCGGTGCTGCTCGGCCTGGCCATCGGCGCGGCGGGCAGTCTGCTGTTGGGCGCCGCCATGGCCCACTGGACCGACGCCGCCCAGCCCTGGCTCGATGCCGCGCTCACTGGTTTCAGCCTCGTCGCTCAATGGTGGATGGCGCAAAAACGCGTGCAATGCTGGCCGTTGTGGATCGTCCTGGACGTGATCTTCGTCGGCCTGTTCATCTACAAGGGCTTGCACCTGACCGCCGCGCTTTACGCCCTGTTCACCCTGCTGGCCGTGCAAGGCTGGCGGGAATGGCGCGCCGACCCGGCCCTGCGCGCATGAAGGTGGTGGTCCTGACCGGCCCGGAATCCAGCGGCAAGAGCTGGCTGGCTGCGCAACTCCAGGCACATTTTGGTGGCGTGCGGGTGGACGAGTACGTGCGCCATTTCATGGAACAGACCCAGCGCGATACGTGCCTGGCGGACATCACCGACATCGCCTCCGGCCAGTTGGCCTGGGAAGACGAGGCACGAGCCCGCCGACCCTCGCTATTGATCCTCGACACCCACCTGTTGAGCAACATCCTCTGGAGCCAGACCCTCTTTGGCGACTGCCCGGACTGGCTCGAACCGGCGTTGCTGGCCCGTCATTACGACTTGCACCTGCTGTTGAGCCCCGAGCAGGTCGAATGGACTGGCGACGGTTTGCGTTGCCAACCCGAGCTGGAAGAACGACTGGCATTTTTCGACGCCATCGAGGCGTGGCTGAGTGGACATCGGCAACCGTTCCAGATCATTCGAGGCAACTGGGCGCAACGCCAGCGGCAAGTGTTCGCGGCCGTCGCCCAACTGACCGCAGGATGATTTGTCTCACGTTTGAAACATCACGCTCGCGGCAAACCCGGATCCAACATCGTTTCAGATGATTGTCATCAAGACTGTCAAGTCACTGAAACACCCACCCAAAAACCTGGATCCAGAGCCCTGGAACAGCGTGCAGCCGGTTAGCCATCATGTGCGTTGTCTCAGCGCTGAAACAGGTTTCTTCCCCCGCTGCGCGCGCCTGAACCCAACTTGTTGAATTCACAGGCAATTCAAAACCCGGCACAACACCTGCTCTTCCCCACTTCGCAACGCTGACTAGGGCCAGCGTACCGAAGAAGGAATCGATGCCATGGGGATGTTCGACAGGGGTGTGACCTGCCTGCTATTCATCGGCTGCGCCGTCGGCGCAACGTTCAGCCTCCCCGCGCAGGCCGAGGGCAACGGCGTCATCGTACTCAACCGTGACGTGCAACCCATCGCAATCGGTCGCAACGGCGGCAAAGACCCCTACCCGACCACCGTCAACGCCAACCCCTCCGAACGCATCAACCAGGCGACCAATAGCACCGAACTGAGCGATGGCGAATTCGCCAGCGTGGCCAGCGGTTCGTCGATCCGCAACATCGTCACCCCCAATACCGGCGTGCAGGGCCTGAACGTGGTCACCAACCCCAACGGCATGCCGGGCATGAATGCCGGCCACGGTGGCGGCAGCGGCGGAGCGATCTCTGGCACCATCAACCGCTCGCTGAGCTCCGGCCTGGCCCCGCTGGGCCGGCTGGCGGGAGGTCAGTGACATGAAACCCGTCCTGTTTCTACTCGCCCTGGTCATGCTGTCCCTGCTCAGTTCTTTCACCGCATTTGCCGATTCGGGCATGGCGGTGGTCAGCAACGCCAACCTGCAGGATTCCGGCAGCCAGTACACCGGCAACTTCAACGTCAACCAGGCGGCTGGCGACCAGATCCAGCAAACCAACACCCGGGCCATTGCCATTGGCAGCCACGCCCAGGCCAGCACCCGCGTACAGCAAAGCGTCGACACCCAGGCCAACCCCTCCATGAACGCCACCGCCCGTATCGGTGGCCACTCCTTTACCAACGGCAACGGCGTGCTGGGCGTGAACCAGTCCGCCGGGGCCAACAACCAGATGGCCAATGTCATGCGGGTGAGCATCAGTGCCCATCCGCAGAGCATTGACGACAGCGCCCTGTCCCAACAGAACGTGGCGTTGCTACCGAACTCAGGCGCAACTGGCGCCCCAACCGGCAGTCGCCAGGTCGTTACCAGCGACCAGGCCTTCACCGGCAGCCGAGGGGTGATTCAGGTGAACCAGAGTGCCGGGGTGGGGAACCGCATGGCTAACACCCTGAGCATCCGGGTCGCTGACTGATCCGGCGCAGTGGGCATAAGAAAGTACCAACACTTAACCAACGACACGCAAGGAGAAACATCATGAAACCTACAATGGCACTCAAACCATTGGTTTTCGCTCTCGCCGCTGTCATGGCAATGGCTGCACAGGCCGATGGACGTGGCAACGGTAACGGCCACGGCAACGGCCACGGCAATCAAGGCCCAAGAGGTCCCTCGTTTGAGCAGTTGCTCTCGATCACGGCCGGGGCTGGTGCGACCGTACTGGATGTGCAGAACAGCGATGGCAACATCGTAACCAACCAGGCCACCCGCAACACCGCTGAAGCCACTGATTCGCTCAATGGCAGCAACGGCAACATGGGCGCCAACATCGCGGGCGGCGACGGTAACCAGCAAGACAACGCCGCCGCGCTGGCCACCGCTGACGAAAGCTTCATCTTCGGTTCGGCTGTTGCTGTTTCCAGCGCCACGCAAGTCAATAGCAACAACTATGTCAAAAACAACTCGACGCAAAACAATGCCTCGCTCACCAATGCCGGCAACGATGGCTCCGGTAATATCGGCATCAACGTGACCGCTGGCAACTTCAACCAACAGAAAAACAACCTGGCCATTGCCGTATCGGGTGGCCGTGTCGCAGAAGCTGCCGCTTCGGCCGATCAGTCCTCCAGCGGCCTTGTGGTGGACAACAAAGGCGTGCGCACCTACAAGACCGATACCCTTACCAGCACCTCCAGCGCCTCCGGCACGTTCAAGGCCAAAGGCACCGGTACCGTCGAAGACGACGGCGGCTGGGGCAACAAAGGTGGCTACGGCGGCGGCCACGATGACGACAAGTTCAAGTTCTCCGCCGTGGGGACTTTCGAACTGGCCGGCAGCAACACCCAGCAGGTGCTGACCCGCGACGGTTGGAAAAACCCTGTGATCAACAACGCCACCATGACCAACTCCATGAACGGCTTCTCCGGTAACGGCGGCGCCAACGTGTCGGCGGGCGTGGGCAACCAGCAAAGCAACTCGCTGTCCATCGCGGCGGGCTGCAAGGCTTGCATGTAAGCGCGGGTGAAACGGAGCCCCGGTAACAGCAATGCTGTTCCCCTAGGGTTTGGATGAATCTTGTGGCGAGGGAGCTTGCTCCCGCTCGGTTGCGCAGCAACCGCAAAAACCTGGGGCCGCTCCGCAGCCCAGCGGGAGCAAGCTCCCTCACCACGGACGTATTTCAATGCTCTAGACGAACAGTGCCGCTGGGAAACGGGGCTTTTTTCCCGGATGTCCATCAGGCGTATTGATCATGCGTGTCACTGCCGTTTCCCTGTTGCTCTGCCTGGCCTGTATGGCCGAAGCGGCGCAGATGCCGGTCGCTGCCCTGCCTGGCGGCATGCTGGTCTACAAACCGGTGCAAAGCGTACGCGAGCGCAAGTTCAGCGACATCGTCGAACAGAAAACCGACTTCAGTTGCGGCGCCGCCGCGCTGGCGACGGTGCTACGCCAAGCCTATTGGCTCGATGTCGATGAAGAGCACGTCATCAAAGGCATGCTGGTCAATGCCGACCATGACCTGGTTCGCACCCAGGGCTTTTCCATGCTGGACATGAAGCGCTACGTGGAAACCATCGGCATGCGTGCCCGAGGCTACCGGATACCGCCGGAGAAACTCGAAGCGGTGACGATCCCGGTGGTGGTCCTGATGGAAATACGCGGCTACAAGCACTTCGTGGTATTGCAGCGAGCCGACAAGCAATGGGTCTACATCGGCGACCCGGTGCTGGGGCACAAACGCTATTCCCACGATGAGTTCGTCAAAGGCTGGAACGGCATCGTCTTCGCGATCGTCGGCCCGGGCTATGACAAGACCAATGCCCTACGCAGCCCTCCTCAACCCCTGACGGCCCGTAACAAGCTGGACGGTTTCAACCCGGTCAGGGATGCGGAACTGATGGATTTCGGCTTCATACAGAGCGACTTTTTCTAATCGCCGATCACTGCCAACAATAAGTACAAAAAGGAGCAGGACGCTCCGGGAGCAGCACATGAAAACTTCACACTGGCTGTCGCTGGCCTGCCTGCTCGCGACCGCCTCGGGCTATGCCCATGCCGGTTTCAAACCCATCGAGGTCAAGGACCAGGAGCTCGCCGAGTTGCGCGGTCGTTATGTCATGCCCGGCCGCGTCATCAGCTTCGGCATCGTCATGAGCAGTACTTGGCGCAACGCCAGCGGCGACCTGATCGGCGCCAGCAGCACCATGCAAATCCAAGCCGCCACCGTCAAACCCGAATTCTATGTCTCCACCATCAAGCAAACCGGTAACGGCAGCGTCCCGGAACAGGGCAGCGGCAACATTACCGGTGGCGCCGGCCTTGGCACGAGCCAGGGCGTGACCCAGAGCGTGCGTGCCGCCGGCGACGGCAACACGGCCTACAACAACGTCAACATCAATGTGAAGGAGAGCAACCAGGCGCCCGCGCTTGTCCCCTCCCAAGGTCAACTGTTGACCAAGGGCCAGACCATCAGCGGCAGCAATGCCGCCGGCAGCGTCGCGGTCACTGCCACCGGCAACGGCGTGCAGATGGCGATCCAGGCCAGCCACAACCAGGGCGGCACCTTGCAACAAGTGGCCCAGGGCGGCTTGCTGCAAAACACCCGCCTGTTGGGCAACAGTAACCTGGTCAACAACATGACGCAGCTCAACGTGGTGCTGAACAACAACGGCCCCAGTGCCGGCGCATTGGACTGCAACCTGACCCAACTGCGCGGCCTCCGTAACCTCGGTTATTGAACTACGCTGGTTTCCGATCATTGGGCAAATAGGGACGGCATATTTCATGTATCGATCCGTATCGTTGCGCGCTGTGATGTGTTTAAGCACGTTATTCCCGGCGGCCGTGTTACAGGCGGCCCCGGATGCCGAAATAGAAGCCCTGAAACAGCAGCTTCTAGAGCTCAAGCAACGATACGAGGTCCAGCAAAAGGCCTTGGCGGTGCTCGAGCAGCGGGTTCGCCAAGTAGAGGACCAACCCGCCGCGCCACAACCCAAGCGCCTGGCCAAATCCCCGGCCGACATGAAAGGCAACCAGACCGCCGGCGGTGCTGCGACAACAGCGGGCGGCAGCGGCTATGGGCAATCCCTGGCCGACGATTCCCAGCCGGCCCAAAGTGTCTCCAACCTCTATGACGAGGCCAGCGGCTTCTTTGGCGGCGGCAAGTTCAGTTTCGAGACCGGCGTGACCTATTCGCGCTATGACACGCGGCAACTGATCCTCAACGGCTTCCTGGCCCTGGATTCGATTTTCCTGGGCAATATCAACCTCGACCGGATCAAGGCCGACACCTGGACGCTGGACCTCACCGGTCGCTACAACTTCGACAATCGCTGGCAGTTCGACCTCAACGTGCCGGTGGTCTACCGCGAATCCACCTACCAGTCAGGCGGCGCGAACAACGGTGCGGCCGGGGTCACCAGCGAAGAAACCGTGACCCGCGACCCGACCATCGGCGACGTCAACTTCGGCATCGCCTACAAGTTCATGGATGAGTCGATCAACTCTCCGGACGCGGTGGTCACCCTGCGGGTCAAGGCCCCCACCGGCAAGGACCCGTTTGGTATCAAGCTGCGCCAATCCCAGGCCAACACCAACCTGTTCGTGCCTGACGACTTGCCCACCGGTAACGGCGTCTGGTCGATCACGCCCGGGCTCTCGCTGGTCAAGACCTTCGACCCAGCCGTCCTGTTCGGCAGCCTTTCCTACACCCATAACCTCGAAGAGTCATTCGACGACATCAGCTCCACGGTCAACCAGAAGACCCCGGGCAAGGTGCGGATCGGCGACAGTTTCCAGATCGGCGCGGGCGTTGCCTTTGCGTTGAACGAGAAGATGAGCATGTCGTTCTCGGTCTCCGACCTGATCCAGAAGAAAAGCAAGCTCAAGCAGGACGGCGGCGACTGGGAATCGGTGACCTCCAGCGACGCCAACGCCGGTTACTTCAATATCGGCATGACCGTCGCCGCGTCCGACAACCTGACCATCGTGCCGAACCTGTCCATCGGGTTGACCGACGATGCGCCGGATTTCACCTTTAGCCTGAAATTCCCATACTACTTCTGATGCCCTCTGGGATAGGTAATGGGAAGGACACTGCAACCCCCTGTGGGAGCGAGCTTGCTCGCGATGAGGCCCTTTCAGTCAGCATGAATATTGAATGAAAGTCCGCTATCGCGAGCAAGTTCGCTCCCACAGTTCTTTGCGCAGGTTTGAGTCAGCGGATCTGATGCTTATGCAGCAGACGATAGAACGTCGGCCGGGACACGCCCAATACCCGCGCCGCCACGCTCAGGTTGTCACTGTGACGGTTGAGCACATCGCTCAGGGCCTGGCGCTCGGCGCGGGTCTTGTAATCCTCCAGCGTCCCCATCGGCGCCGTGATGCCCTGTTGGCTGGCCAGGCCAAGGTCCCGGGCTTCGATCTGGCGCCCTTCGGCCAGCACCAACCCGCGACGGACGCGATTGGCCAACTCCCGCACGTTGCCGGGCCAGTCGTGCATGCCCATCGCCACCAGGGCATCGTCACTGAAGCTGCGGGGACGACGGCCGGTTTCCCGGCTGTAGAAATGGGAAAAGTGACTGGCCAACATCGCCAGGTCGCCATGGCGTTCGCGCAGGGGTGCCATGACCACTTGCAACACATTCAAGCGGTAATACAAGTCCTCGCGAAATCGCTTGTGCTCGATGGCCGCCTCAAGGTCCACATGGGTAGCCGCCAAGACCCGCACATCGACGGCGATCGGCTGGCTGCCGCCAACCCGCTCAATGTGTTTTTCCTGGAGGAAACGCAGCAAGTTGGCCTGCAACTCCAACGGCAGGTCGCCAATCTCATCGAGAAACAGCGTGCCCCCATGGGCCGCCTCGATCCGGCCAATCTTGCGTTGGTGAGCGCCGGTAAATGCGCCCTTCTCATGACCGAACAATTCGGACTGGATCAAGTGCTCCGGAATGGCGCCACAGTTGATGGCGATGAACGGCTTGTTGCGCCGATGCGACTGGCAATGCAGGGTGCGCGCCACCAGCTCCTTGCCGGTGCCGCTCTCACCGCGAATCAACACGGGCGACTCGGCCGGCGCCAACTTGCTCAACAACTTGCGCAGTTCGCGAATCGGCTTGCTGTCGCCCAGCAGTTCATGTTCGGGCTGGTCGATATGAATCGAGCCCTGGCCCCGCAGGCGCGCCATGCCAAACGCCCGGCCCAGGGTCACCTGGACCCTGGACACGTCAAAAGGCAAGGTATGGAAGTCAAAAAACCATTCGCAGACAAAATCACCGACGTTTTGCAGGCGCAAGACTTCCTGGCTGAGCACGGCGATCCACTCCGTGCCGCTGCGGCTGATCAATTCCTTGACCGCTTCCGGGCGCTCCAGGTGAAACGGTTGCAAGCGCAGCAGACCGACGTCACAGGTCCGATCGCCGGCGTGTTCAAGGGCGCAACTGTCCACATCCCAACCAATGCTGCGCAGCCCTGGCAACAGGCGATGACAATCGTCGCAGGGATCAACCACGAGCAGACGACGTGACGTACTGGCTTCGATCATGACTGATCCTTGGCGCCAAAATAAGGAAATATGATTAGAAACAGTCGTTTGGCAAACCTGCATGTAACAGTAGCAAGAAGTTGACGCGCCCTTGTATCAATTGATTATCGAGATCACGTTAAAACGGTTATAAGCGAGCGTTTCGTTAGTTGTCACAGGTGTTTTTCTTTCAGGGTGCTTTCAAACAAAAGTGCAAAAGCCTGGTCTGAAAGAAAATCGAAATTTATTTAAATAATGTGTGACCCGCCTACGGGTTCGGGACATCAGTACAAGTAACCAGCCGCACGGTACGCCCAACCGACGGCACATCATTTGTTTGGGCACACTGAAGAGAAAACGCCATGAACGCCCCGCTCCGTATCAACGAAGCTCTTTTGATTGCCGACCGCGCATTCCGTCCATTCCAATGCGTGGCCTGGGCTCCACAAGACGGTAACGGTGAACTTAGCCTGACCGTCATCGACCGTACCAATACCCATATTGGCCGCACTCAGATTCCAAGCAGCGCCTATACCGACCCGGTCCAACTGGCCGATCTGTTGAAACAGGCCCGTGCCGAATTGAGCCAGGAAGGCTACACCTTGCAATCCTGGTCGATGCCGGAATAAACCTCGATAAAGCCTGTTATCGATTGCAGGCTTGGCATTGGGTTGTAAAGCCATTGTTATGGCACGCATCGCCGCAGCATCGGTAGACCTGACAGTTGTGTATTGTCCCGTTCAGGGATTGAATGTTGCCCTCATGCAGTCATCGCCCTTTCGGGCCGGTCGACACGCAAGGAGAGGCAGGCATGCTCAACCAGTTCGCGTTTGTGCTCCCCAAGGCCATGGCCCATCCCGGGCAACTTGACCCAGGCTTTGCCGCCAATGGCAAAGCCTGGGTTCATTTCGAAGACAGCACTTCGAGCCTGATCACCGGATTGACCCTCGACCGAGCCGGGCGAATCCTGGTGGCAGCCAGGGTCGAGACGGCCCACGGCAGCCGATTCGGGCTGGCACGACTCAACCCTGACGGTTCGACCGACCCGGTTTTCGGCACCCGCGGCTGCGTGATCGACGCGTTTGACCACGGCTTCGAAGCGACGGCAGGCAAAGTAATCGAGCTGCCCGACGGGCATATCCTGCTGTCGGGCCTGCACTACGAAAACAACGAGCACACCCTGCCCGCCCTAGCACTGTTCGATCCGCAAGGCCGTGCTGTCCAGAGCTTCGGCAACGCCGGCCGGCACATCATCCGGCTCTGTGGCAATCTCTCCCAAGGCCTGCGCGATCCCTGGCTGCCGCCCGGCGTGCCAGGTCTCGAGGCCTGCGACATGCAAGTGCAGGCCGATGGCCGGATCCTTTTGCTCGCCAACCATCATTACCAATTGTCCGACCATGTCGGCGTACTGATCCGGCTCCTGCCGGACGGGGCCCTGGATACCTCATTCAATGGTCGCGGTTTCGTGATGGTCCGACGCTTGTTGAAAAATACCTGGCTCGGCTGCCTGACGCTCCAGGCTGACGGCCATATTGTCGTCGGTGGCGCCATCGACCTGCCCCAACATGGCTTGATAGCACGCTATGACAGCAGCGGCAGGCTCGATGACAGCTTCGGCGAAGAGGGCTTCCTGTCCATCCTGGCCCAGGGTCACAGCGCGATGATCAGCCAGATCGTCGAGGATGGGAACGGTGATCTGCAGGCGTTCGGCAGCAGTCGCGATCCGATGCATAGCCTGTCCCTGAAAGTACGTCCGGACGGCAAGCCGGACCGTCATTGCAATCAGGGCCAGTGCCGGCTCATGGCGATCGGGCGCAACGCCAGCCAGTGGACCGCCGCCCAGCTTCAAGCGGACGGAAAGCTGGTCACCGTCGGCGCCACCATCGGCGGTATCGAGGCCGACTTCGTGCTTGCCCGGCATTTGCCGGATGCGAGCCTCGACCCGGATTTCGGCCAGGGCAAAGGCTGGGTACGCACGCGACTCGGCTACAGTCTGGACACCGCCACCGCCGTGGCGGTGCAGGCTGACAGCAAAATCCTGGTGGGCGGCTACTCACTCCAGGGTCATTATCGAGCGGTGGTTGCGCGTTATTGGGCCTGAGTCAGATTGTCGCGGGGGAACGGTATTCATCCTACGCTTGATATTCCTCATTTCTTACGGCAAGTTGCGCGCTTCTAATTAAAAGGAGCAGCCCATGTCCGGTCCCATGGCTCAGGCTTTCGCGCATAACTTTCTGGGGAATTCCCCGCGCTGGTACAAGGCGTGCATTATTACCTTCCTGATCCTCAATGCCGTCACGCTGTGGACCCTGGGCCCAGTCGTTGCCGGTTGGATGATCGTGCTGGAATTCATCTTCACCCTGGCCATGGCCCTTAAATGCTACCCGCTGATGCCCGGCGGCTTGCTGATGGTCGAAGCCCTGGCGCTGGGCATGACCACCCCCAAGGCGCTGTATGACGAACTGCTGCATAACTTCCCGGTCATCCTGCTGCTGATGTTCATGGTGGCGGGGATCTATTTCATGAAGGACTTGCTGCTGTTCCTGTTCTCGCGCCTGCTCCTGGGTGTGCGCTCCAAGGCCATCCTGGCCTTGATGTTCTGCTTTCTCTCGGCGTTCCTGTCGGCCTTCCTCGATGCCTTGACCGTCACGGCAGTGATCATCAGCGCCGCCGTGGGCTTTTATTCGGTGTATCACCGCGTGGCGTCGGGTAACGACCCGCGCCAGGACAGCAGCGTCGACGAAGACCACGATTTGCCTTCGCTGCACCAAGGCGACCTGGAGCAGTTCCGAGCCTTCCTGCGCAGTCTGCTGATGCATGGCGCCGTCGGTACGGCGCTGGGTGGCGTCTGCACCTTGGTGGGCGAACCGCAGAACCTGCTGATCGGCCATGAGATGGGCTGGCATTTCGCTGACTTCTTCCTGAAAGTCGCGCCAGTATCGCTGCCAGTACTGGTGGCCGGACTGGTGACCTGCGTAGCGCTGGAAAAGCTGCGCTGGTTCGGTTATGGCACGCTGTTGCCGGACAATGTGCGCGCCGTGCTGGCCGATTATGCCGAGCAGGACAATCTGGAGCGCACGGCTCGTCAACGCGCGGCCCTGATCGTCCAAGGCCTTGCCGCACTGATCCTGATCGTCTGCCTGGCCCTGCACATTGCCGAAGTTGGCCTGATCGGCCTGATGATCATCGTGTTGATTACCGCCTTCACCGGCATCACCGACGAACATCGGCTGGGCAATGCATTCAAGGACGCCATGCCGTTCACGTCGCTGCTGGTGGTGTTCTTTGCGGTGGTGGCGGTCATTCACGACCAGCAACTGTTCACGCCGCTGATCCAATGGGTCCTGGCCCTGCCCGCCGACCAGCAGCCTGGCATGCTGTTTATCGCCAACGGCCTGCTCTCGGCCATCAGCGACAACGTGTTCGTGGCGACCATCTACATCACCGAGGTCAAACAGGCCTTCGTCTCCGGTCACATGAGCCGCGAACAGTTCGAGACCCTGGCGGTGGCTATCAACACCGGCACCAACCTGCCGAGCGTCGCCACACCCAACGGCCAGGCGGCTTTCCTGTTCCTGCTGACCTCGGCGATTGCGCCGCTGATTCGCCTGTCCTATGGCCGGATGGTCTGGATGGCATTGCCCTACACCGTGGTGATGGGTGGTTTGGGGTGGTATGGGGTGACGTACTGGTTGTAGAAATACTGCTGAGAAGAAGCAAACCAGTGGCGAGGGAGCTTGCTCCCGCTGGGCTGCGCAGCAGCCCCAAGAAAGCACTGACACCCGCGGCGTGTCAGGCGAAGACAGGGGGCGCTACGCGCCCCAGCGGGAGCAAGCTCTCATCAAACAAAATCCATCCCCTTGTTCTCCAAAGCTTTTTAAGCCGCGACCAATCGAACACCCAGCTTTGTAGCCTTACGCTGTAAGGCTCTAAGCTGACGATCACGACTTTTGGCCTCGTACTCGTCCATATCCTGCGCCACGTAAGGCTGTCCCTTGGTCAGCATGGCGTAGATCAGGCGGGCCAGCTGGTGAGCCGTAGCCTTAATGGCGCAGGCCGTATCCATGCGAGCCAATCGGGCGCGGTGACTGGCACCGATAAAACTTTTATCGGTGCGGGCGCTAGAGGCCGCCTGCTTCAACGCTTGTGCCGCCCGGTTAAATACCTTGGGGACATGACCGGGCAAGGGTTTTCCCCCCGATATTCGGGTTGAGGGCGCTACCCCCAACCAAGAACTGAAATGTTGCTCAGTCGGAAAACGCGACAAATCAGGTCCGACTTCGCTCGCCAGAACCAAGGCAGATTCGATTCCGATGGTGGGAATCGCGGTCAGGTCCACGCCCATGATTCTCACAAGTGCCTGGTGCAAGCTGGCCTGTTCATCTGCCGAGCGATGCGGGCTACGCAGTGGCTTGGTGGGTTGCGGGGGCTCATGGTTCAGCACTGGGAGTCGATCAAGTGCCTGAGTGATGGCCTGATCACATTCGGCAATCTGCTTCTCAAGGAAATCATGAGCAGCCACCTCCTGAGCCAAAGCATGCAGATGCTCGACTCGCCAGTTACCGTGCAGGCTGCGGGCAATGGTTTGGTGATCGGCCTTGATACGGCCGTCTCGGAAGTTGGCCAAGACTTGAGGGTCACGCTCGCCATCGATGATGGCCTTGATGATTTTCATCCCTGTCACGCCAGCAATATTGCTGATGACATTGGCTAACTGAATATTCATCTGCGTCAGGGCTTTTTGCATGCGGTTGATGGTCTTGGCTTGATCACGAACCTTCATGGCCCGCTGGCGAACCAATGATCGCATCGAGCAAATATCATCAGCGGGTCGGAAAGCACCTCTGAGTAAGCCATGGGTCATGAGTTGCCAGATCCACTGGCAATCCAGAACATCGGATTTACGCCCGCTTATCTGACGAGTTGCACGGGAGTTGACCAGGTACACCTCAAAGCCCCTTGAATCGAGAAGCTCGAACAGGGGTATCCAGTAAACGCCAGTGGCCTCCATCGCCACGACCTTGATTTTCAGCGATTCCAGCCATTCGGCCAGCCTCACCAAATCCTCAGTGAAGGCCGGAAAACAGCGAACAGGCTTGTCGCTTTGATCGGGATTGACGCCAACCCAGTGCTCGCGGCTGCCGATATCGATACCGGCACAATGAGGGTGAATCACTTCAAATCGTTTCTGCTGCTTCTTGCGCGCCATGACAATTCCTCGCAGGATTGAATGGCGCGCGGGGAACACGGTGGCGAACGGATTCACTCTCTCATACGTGGTCACAGCTTGCTGTGCCTACAACGACTCCACGCCGATACCGTGCCGGCCACTCTCCCTCGCGGGTGCGGACACACCAGTGATAGCTACGGCCTCTTTCCCCGCGCGCACCCAATCTTAAGCCGAGCACTTGTTTGCTGCGCGACAGCGCAGCGTCGGCGACGCGGCGGGGACTCCCTCGCCACAAAGACCCGGACAGCTTATTACAGGAGGATGTACCGCTCGATCGCCAAGGCCGCGCCGTCTTCGGTCACGGCGGCGGTCACGACATCGGCCTGGCGCCTGATCGCCTCTTCCGCCTGCCCCATGGCAATCGACAATCCCGCCCGGTGAAACATCGCCGGGTCATTGCCGCCGTCCCCCATCGCTGCGGTCTGCTCCAGCGGCACACCCAGAAACTCGGCCAGCGTCGACAACGCCTCGCCCTTGTTCGCTTTCATCGCCGTCACGTCCAGGTAGATCGGTTGCGAACGCGACACCTGGGCCTGGCCCTTGAGCAGCGGGTGCAGCCGAGCCTCCAGTTCCACCAGCAGGTCGGTGTTGGCGCTGGTGGCGACGATCTTGTCGATCCGCTCCAGATACGGCTCGAAACTCTCGACTTCTACCGGCGGATAGCCCAGGCCGCGGGTCTCCACCGGCACCATCGGGCCGTTGGCGTCGCGCACCAGCCAATCGCCATTGGCGAAAACCCAGACCTCGATGCCAGGCTGATCGGCGTACAGCGCCAGCGTGGCCAGCGCGGCCTCGGGCGGCAGGTAATGGACCGCAAGGAAGCTGCCGTCGGGATGAACCAGCGTGCCACCGTTGAACGCCGCCGTAGGCAGGTCGACGCCCAGGGCCTCGATCTGCTGCAACATGGCCCGCGGCGGTCGCCCTGTGGCGAGGCTGAACAGCACGCCGGCCTCACGCAACGAGCGAACCGCTTCAATGGTGCGCTGGTTGAGACTGTGATCAGGCAGCAGCAGCGTGCCGTCCATGTCGCTGAGTAAAAATCGGATGGGATGCTTCACCAGATTACTCATCCGAGGCCATGCCAGACGCGACTGTCGCGGGTCAGCAAGTCATCGGCCGCCGCCGGGCCATCTTCCCCGGCCTTGTAGGGCTGGACCGTCGCGTCCTGTTGCCAGGCATCGAGGAACGGCTGCACGGCGCGCCAGCCGTTTTCGATGTTGTCGGCGCGCTGGAACAGGGTCTGGTCGCCAGTCAGGCAATCGTAGATCAGGGTCTCGTAACCCGTGGATGGCTGCATTTCGAAGAAATCCTTGTAGGCAAAGCCCAATTCGATATTGGCCATGTCGAGGGCCGGCCCCGGGCGCTTGGCCAGCAGGTCGAACCACATGCCTTCATTGGGCTGAATCTGGATTCTCAAGTACGTCGGTTGCAGTTCGTCGACTTCGGTGTCGCGAAACTGCGCGTAAGGCGCCGGCTTGAAGCAGATGACGATCTCCGTGTCCCGCACGCTCATGCGCTTGCCAGTGCGCAGGTAAAACGGCACGCCCACCCAACGCCAATTATCGATCATGACCTTGAGGGCGACGTAGGTCTCGGTGCTGCTGTCGGCAGCGACGTTGGCTTCCTGGCGATAACCGGTCACGGCCTTGCCGCCGATTTCACCGGCGGTGTATTGGCCGCGGATCGAGTTGGCGCGGGCCTGTTCCACCGACCAGGGCCGGATCGCCCCGACGACCTTGGCCTTTTCCCCACGTACCGCGTCAGCACCAAACGCCGCTGGCGGCTCCATGGCCACCATCGCCAGCAATTGGAAAAGATGGTTCGGCACCATGTCCCGCAGGGCGCCGGTGTGTTCATAAAAACTGCCACGGGTTTCCACGCCGACGGTTTCGGCGGCGGTGATTTGTACGTGGTCGATGTAGTGGTTGTTCCAGAACGCCTCGAACAGGCTGTTGGAGAACCGACTGACCAGAATGTTCTGCACCGTCTCCTTGCCCAGGTAATGGTCGATGCGATAGATCTGTTTCTCGCTCATGACCTTGAGCAGGCACGCGTTCAGCGCTTCGGCGGTTTGCAGGTCGGAACCGAAGGGTTTTTCGATCACCACCCGCCGGAAAGCCCCCTCCTGCTCCTGAAGCAGCCCGGCCGCACCGAGGCGGCTGACCACTTCACTGAAAAAGCGCGGCGCGGTCGCCAGGTAGAAGACCGCGTTGCCGGTGCCGCTGGCGGCGATTTTTGCCGCCAGTGCCTGGTAGGTGCCGTCATCGAGAAAATCACCCTGGACGTAGCTGATGCCCTGGGCCAGCTTGGCCCACAGCACCGGGTCGAGCGCGCGGTCGGCATCACCGCCCTTGCTCGCCGCTTCGTTGCGGATGAAATCCTCGAGTTTCTTGGCAAAATCCACATCGCTGATGGCGTTGTGGTCAACCCCGATGATGCGCAGCCCATCGCCCAGCAGACCGTCGCGACTGAGGTGGTATAGCGCCGGCATCAGCAGGCGCTTGACCAGATCACCATGGGCGCCGAACAAAAACAACGTGGTCGGCGGCGCGGGTTCTGCCTTGGATTTGCTGGCGATCGAGGTCATTTTTTCGGCGTCTCCACGTGGCCGCCAAAGCCGAAGCGCATGGCCGAGAGCATTTTGTCGCCGTAGGTGCTTTGCTGGCGCGAGCGGAAACGGGCGAACAGCGAACTGGACAGGACCGGCACCGGCACCGCTTGCTCGATGGCGGCCTCGATGGTCCAGCGCCCTTCACCGCTGTCAGCGACTTCGCCGGAAAAACCCTCCAGTTTCGGATCGCTGGCCAAGGCGTCGGCGGTCAAGTCCAGCAGCCAGGACGAGACCACGCTGCCACGGCGCCAGACTTCGGCGATATCGGCCACGTTCAGGTCAAAACGCTGCTCCGGTGGCAGGCTTTCGCTGGATTTGGTCTTGAGGATGTCGAAGCCTTCGGCGAAGGCCTGCATCATGCCGTACTCGATGCCATTGTGGATCATCTTCACGAAATGCCCGGCACCGGCCGGGCCTGCGTGGATGTAGCCGCGTTCGGCGCGGTCATCGTCGGATGTGCGGTCACGGGTGCGCGGAATGTCGCCCATGCCCGGTGCCAGGCTGTCGAACAGCGGGTCCAGGCGCTTCACCACCTCGGCCTCACCGCCAATCATCATGCAGTAGCCGCGCTCCAGGCCCCAGACACCGCCGGAAGTACCGACATCGATGTAGCTCAGGCCTTTTTCCGACAGGGCCTGGGCGCGACGGATGTCATCCTTGTAGTACGTGTTGCCACCATCAATGATCACGTCGCCCGGCTCAAGCAGCTCGCTGAGGACGTTGATGGTGTCTTCGGTGGGTGCGCCGGCCGGCAGCATGACCCAGACCGCTCGTGGCTTGTCCAGGCCGGCGACCAGTGCCGGCAGGTCCACGACGCCCGTGGCGCCCTCCTGGCTCAGGTTTTCGACAAAAGCGGTATTGCGGTCATAGACGACGGTGGTGTGCCCATTGAGCATCAGGCGCCGCGCAATATTGCCGCCCATGCGGCCCAGTCCAATGATCCCGAGTTGCATGTGCTGATGCTCCCTACTACAAATAAAGGTGTGTCAAAGGTTTAGCTCAAGGTGACTTGTGGAGGTTAGTCCAGAGCATTGCTGCATAGTTTCCGGGTAAATCGCCCGATCACAAAGGATAACGTTCAAAAACCGGCCGAAGACACGGCGACCATGAAAAATAAAAAAGTTCCATTCACGAGCAAAAGTATTCAGAATCGGCGCCGATAAAGAGGTGTCGACCAAAAAAACTGGCGACATCTCTCTAGTTGATGTACGCCATTTGCGAGGTGAGCAATGGGCCCAGTCGTTACCGCACGTCCCCCCCAAACCCTTTATGTGACCATTCGTCGCGATGAATTGCGCCTACTCAAGGAAGAACGCGATCTACTGCTTGATGAAGTGACGCAACTGCGCATGCAGCTGCAACACGCACAGCTGTCCCACCAGAGCCAGTCCCTGGCTCGGTAACCGCCCCAGAGGGTAGGAGCTGGCGAAGCCTGCGATCTTTTGATCTTGATCTTTCGCTTGAGACTCAAGTGTCTGGGATAAGATCGCAGCCTCGTTGCACTCGACAGCTCCTACATAGCTCCTACAGGATCAAGCCCCCTGCCACAGGATGGGGCGCCTCCCGCCTGCCTTGATTGCCTGATTCACCCCCGCCTGCGTTTTGTAACCGAAAAACTAACAAAGTTTTCACAACCGGCTCGTAATACTCCCCGCCTTTAAGATTGCTCGGCGTATGCCTGCGGCCACCAGTCCGGTGCCAGCAGCTTCGTCGACAGAGGCTGGAGCGCTTGATGAGCTTGTTCAAACGCAGCAAAACGACTGCGAAAGGTTTCGACTGGGCCGGATTCGGCTGGCTGTTTCTGTTCTTCTGGTACTTCTCGGGTATCACCCAACTACTCATTCTGCTCAGTGACACCTCGGGTTTCGCCGGCTTTCGCCAAGCGTTCGTGATGAGTGCGGTGTGGCTGGCGCCCCTGCTGCTCTTCCCTGCCCGTACGCGCTTGCTGGCGGCATTGATCGGCGTGGTGCTGTGGGCCTGCTCCATGGCCAGCCTGGGCTACTTCTTCATTTACCAGCAAGAATTTTCCCAAAGCGTCATCTTCATCATGTTCGAATCGAACGTGTCTGAAGCCGGCGAGTACCTGACCCAGTATTTTGCCTGGTGGATGGTGGCGGCGTTCCTGGCCCATACCGCCGTGGGTTATTGGCTCTGGACCCGCCTGCGCCCGGTGTACCTGCCCCGGCGCCAGGCCGTGGTTGTCGCAACCGTCATCGTGCTCGCCGTGGTCGGTTATCCGCTGGTCAAGCAGACCCTGCGCACCGGCAGCTTCGCCCGTGGCCTGGAGAAGTTCGAAAACCGGATCGAGCCGGCGGTGCCCTGGCAGATGCTGGTGGCCTACCGTCGCTATGGTGAGCAGTTGGAAAACATGCAAGGCATGCTCCACAGCGCCAGCAAGATCCCTCCCCTGAGCAACCTCAAGGACGGCATGGCAGAACAGCCGGCCACCCTGGTGCTGGTGATCGGCGAATCCACCAATCGGCAGCGCATGAGCCTCTACGGTTACCCGCGGGAAACCACACCGGAGCTGGATAAGCTCAAGGACCAGCTGTCGGTGTTCGACAATGTCATCACCCCGCGCCCCTATACCATCGAAGCACTGCAACAGGTGCTGACCTTCGCCGACGAACAGAACCCGGACCTGTACCTGAGCACGCCTTCGCTGGTGAGCATGATGAAGCAGGCCGGCTACAAGACTTTCTGGATCACCAACCAGCAGACAATGACCAAGCGCAACACCATGCTCACGACCTTTTCCCAACAGGCCGATGAACAGGTGTACCTGAACAACAACCGCAACCAGAACTCCGCGCAGTACGATGGCGACGTGATCGAGCCGTTCAACAAGGCCCTGGCCGACAGCGCGCCGCGCAAGCTGATCGTGGTGCACCTGCTCGGCACCCACATGAGTTATCAATACCGGTACCCGCCGACGTTCAACAAGTTCACTGATCGCCAGGGCGTACCGGCGGGCCTGCGTGATGATCAGGTCCCGACCTACAACAGCTACGATAACGCGGTGTTGTACAACGACTTCGTCGTCTCCAGCCTGATCAAGGATTACGCCAGGACCGACCCCAACGGTTTCCTGCTGTACCTCTCGGACCATGGTGAAGACGTGTTCGATTCGCAGGGTCACGGCACGCTGGGCCGTAACGAAGCCAAGCCGACAGCGCCGATGTATACCATTCCCTTCATGGCCTGGGCTTCGCCCAAGTGGCGCGAAAACCATGACTGGAACTTTGCCGGCGACCTGTCACGGCCCTACAGCAGCTCGCACCTGATTCACACCTGGGCAGACCTGGCCGGCCTGAGCTTCGATGAGCTGGACCGCAGCAAGAGCCTGGTCAGCGATGACTTCAAGGCCCGTCCCCTGCTGATCGGCAATCCGTATGAAGCCCCGCGCAGGGCGCTGATCGACTTCAGCCTGATGCAGCCCAAGGCGCCCTTGGCTGAGGTGGTGCAAAAATAACCGCACCCCACCAGAAGCCCGCTTTTACAGGGGCTTGATCCAGAACTGCATAATGCCGTGGGCCGGGTCGAACATGCCGGCGGCAAAGCCGAACTTGGCGTAGCTGCCCTGGGCGACGGCATTGCCTTCAAGCACTTCCAGGGTGATCTTGCAGCAACCGCGCTGACGGGCAATGTCCTCGACCTTCTGCAGCATCTTCTGGCTCAACCCGAGGCCGCGAAATTCCGGCATGACCGCCACGTCGTGGATATTCACCAGGGGCCGGCAGGCAAAGGTTGAAAAACCTTCGAAGCAATTGACCAGCCCCGCCGGTTCTCCATTGACAAACGCCAGCACGCTGAAGGCATGGGGCCGCTTGGCCAGCTCCTCCGGCAGGTGCAGCAGTACCTCGGCCGGCAACGGATGCCCCCCACCCATCGGATCCTGCGCATAACCGTTGAGCACATGACAGATCGCTTCGGCGTGGACCGGGTTGGTGTAGCTGGCTTGCAGAACAAGGATGTCCTTGGCTTCTTCCATGACCTTCCATCTCACTTCAGTAGGACCGCGGCACAATGCCGTCGGTGGGATACAGGTCAGGCGTACTGACCAAAACGTTGCATTTGCATTTCCTGGAGGCGACTGAGCGTACGGCGAAACGGGAATTGCAGATAGCCCTCGGTGTACAACTCATCCATCGGCACCGCGGCCGAAAGACACAGCGGCACCTTGCGGTCATAACATTCATCGACCAGGGCGATGAATCGCCGCACGCCGTCGTCGTGGACCGACAACTGCGGCAACTCACGATCACCGGCCACGACCCGTTCGACGCCGTCCTCGGTGCCACGAGCAATACGCCCTTCGCGCTGTTCAGCGCTCAGACAGGGCACGTCACTGAGCAGGATGACATTGAAGCGGTCGCACAGCGCCATGAAATCCAACGCTGAAAACGGTTGCTCGCACAAGTCGGCGTAACGGCTCCACAGCACGGCATCGCTGGCCTGGACCGGTTCCAGCAGACGATGGCCCACTTCAATCGGCGCTCGGCTCGACACCTGCCCGGCGGTCAACAGGTCGAAGACATCGCCCAGCGGGTCGGGTTGCCCTGGATCGCGCAACCAGTAACGCTGCTGCAATTGGCCTGGGTGTTGGCGATGGTCTTGCCAGCCGTTCACCGGCACGATCTGCATGTGCTGCTTGATCGCGGTGATGGTCGGCAGGAAGCGCTCGCGGTTGTGGCCGTTGGCATAAAGCTCTTCCGGCGGCAGGTTGGAGGTACTCACCATCACCATGCCCAGCTCGAACATCACCTGGAACAAACGCCCGAGGATGATCGCGTCACCAATGTCGTTGACGAACAGCTCGTCGAAACACAGCACCCGTACTTCCGCGCTCAACTCCTTGGCCAGGGCCTGCAAAGGGTCCGGCGTGCCGGTGAGCTGGAACGAACGCTGGTGCACCCACGCCATGAAATGATGGAAGTGCTGACGGCGTGCCGGCACCTTGAGGCTTTCATAAAAGCGGTCCATCAGCCAGGTCTTGCCACGCCCCACCGGCCCCCAGAGATAAACGCCCTTGATCGACTTGCGCCCTTCGTGCAACGCCTGGTGGCATTGCTCCAGGGCCATGATGGCCAATTCCTGGGCCTCATCCTGGACGAAACCGCGGTGTTCGATGGCGTGCTGCCAAGCACTCAGGGGGGAGTCGAAAGTCATACGGCCCGGGTCCGGAAAACGAAGGTGGGGAGTATGCCATGGCAGCATGGGGTGATGAGTCATTCACCTGCTTGTGGACTCAACGCCGAGCCCTGTGGCGAGGGAGCTTGCTCCCGCTCGGTTGCGCAGCAACCGCAAAAACTTGGGGCCGCTGCGCAGCCCAGCGGGAGCAAGCTCCCTCGCCATAAAGGCGTTCAACTCCTGGCACAACAGCGTTCAACTCCTGGTGTAACAGCGTTGGGGCAGAGTGCTATATTGAAATATCCAACCGACTGATCTTGCCCTGCTCATCGAGCCGGAAGGTATAGCGCAGCTCCAATGGGCTGCCGGGGAATGTGCCGGAGATCAGGTTGTGCACCAGCACCTTGCCTGTGCGTTGCTGCACATCGAGAACCTCGACTCGCGGCTGGAAGCGCTGGGCGGTGTCTTCCATCCATTGGGCGATGGCCTGGGTGCCGACACGGTGTTGGCCTTCATCGAACACATTGGCGTCCTCGGCGAAGAAACGCGTCACCGCCGAACTGTCACGGGCATTGGCAGCCGCGATGTAGCCGGCGATGGCCGGGGCCAGGGAAGAGACGGGGTTGGACATGGCATGGCTCCTTGTTTTATCGATCTGGCACCATGCTAGAACAGCGCTGTGTCAGTTTTTGTCAGGAGTGAAACGCCCGGTTTCGTCCAGCTTCATCAGCGCAAACCAGTCCCGCAGCAAATCGCTGCGCCGGCCTGGATAGCGCTCGCCCTGCTCGGTGGCCGAGGCAATCCGATCGGTGCGAAAAGTCCGATAGGCGCCGCGCAATTCGCACCAGGCCACCACCACCCGCGCCTCATTGAAAAAGCCCAGGGCCAGCGGCCAGATCAGCCGTTGGCTCGGGGTCTTGTTCACGTCGGCGTAGTCGATGTGCAGCTTGGCCTGGGCGCGAATGGCCTGGCGGTAGACATTCAGTTCCACAGTATTCTGCGGATAGCCATAACCCGGCGGGCCAGGCAGCACCGTGGGGTTGCGCAACGCGTCCCGCACATCCGGGGCAAGCACCGCGGCGACCTTCGCCAGGGCATCGGCGGCCGCCTTGCCCAGCACCTCGTCGGCGCGCTGATCCACGTAGCGCAAGCCCAGCACAATGGCCTCGATTTCATCGGCGGTGAACATCAGTGGCGGCAGGAACAGGCCGCTGCGCAATACATAACCAATGCCCGCTTCGCCCTGGATCGGCGCGCCAAGGGCCGTGAGTTCGGCAATGTCGCGGTACAAGGTGCGCTCGGAGACGTTCAGTTCACCCGCCAATGTCGCGGCGGTGACTGGGCAACGCTTGCCTCGCAGGACTTGCAACAAAGTGAGCAGCCGAGTGGTACGCGACACGATGGACTGTCCGCAAAGAAAAGATGACGCAGATTAGCAGAGGCTGGTGTCAGAAACTGTCAGGAGCCCTTTGACGGATGAGTCAGTGTGGTATGAATCTGTGGAATGAGTCTTTGTGGTGTGTGAGCTTTTGTGGCGAGGGAGCTTGCTCCCGCTGGGCTGCGCAGCGACCCAAGCTGTTGCGGTTGCTGCGCAACCGAGCGGGAGCAAGCTCCCTCGCCACAAAAGCGCTCTCGCCAGGGTATCGTGCTCAATCGCTTCCGAGTTTTTTCATTCATTGAGAGTCTATCCATGCGCAGAATCCTCGGCCTTTCCGTTTTCCTGATCATGCTCAGCCTGAGCGCCTGCGCCCTCTTCCCGCACCGTGACCCGCTGAACATCAACGTGGTGGGCATCGAGCCATTGCCCAACCAGGGCTTGGAAGTGCGTTTTGCGGTGAAACTGCGTGTGCAGAACCCCAACGAAACCGCCATCGACTACAACGGCATGGCCTTGGACCTGGAGGTCAATGGTCGTACGCTGGCGACAGGGGTCAGTGACCAGGCCGGTTCGATCCCGCGCTTTTCCGAAGCGATCCTGAGTGTGCCGGTGAGCATTTCGGCGTTTTCCGTGCTGCGCCAGACCTTGGGCCTGAGCCAGACCCAAAGCCTGGACAACCTGCCCTATGTACTCAAGGGCAAGCTCGCCGGCGGCGTGTTCGGCACGATGCGCTTCGTCGACCGCGGGACCCTCGAGCTGCCAGGCTCCGCGGCGACGTGGTGAATCACGCCGTGAAGCGCACGCCGGGCTTGGCGCGTTCGTCCACCACCAGTTCGAACACGTCCGGCCTGGCGTAGTGCCCGACCACATCATAGTCATAGCGCGCCCGCACCAGATCATCGGTGTCGATTTCGGCGGTCAATAACCCTGCGGTGTCTTTCAGCGGTCCGGCGAGTACATCCCCCATGGGCCCGACTATCACACTGCCACCGGCGATCAGCGGCCGCTCGGCCGGCCAATGCGCGACGTCAATGCCCAGGGACTGCGGCGACGCCTGGACCTGACAGGCGCTGACCACAAAACAGCGCCCTTCGTGAGCGATATGGCGCATGGTCACCTGCCACATCTCCCGCTCATCAACGGTCGGTGCGCACCAGACTTCCACGCCCTTGGCGTACATCGCGGTGCGCAGCAGCGGCATCATGTTCTCCCAGCACACCGCCGCGCCAACCCGGCCGACCTGGCTGTCGATTACCGGCAAGGTCGAACCATCGCCCTTGCCCCAGATCAGTCGCTCGGTGCCGGTGGGCATCAACTTGCGGTGCCGGGCCACAAGGCCTGCATCGGGTTCGAAATACAGCGCGGTGCAGTACAGGGTGCTACCGACACGCTCGATGACGCCCAGCACCAGGCTCGCCCCGGTGCGCGCCGACAGCCCGGCCAGCGCTTCGGTTTCCACGCCGGGCACGTCAATGGCGTTGGCAAAGTAGCGGGCAAACGCCTCGCGCCCCTCCGGCAATCGGTAACCCAGTTGCGTCCCGAACCCCTCGCCCTTGGGATAGCCACCCAACAGCGCTTCAGGCATGACCACCAGGCGTGCACCGGCTTGGCGAATGGCGTCTTCATAGGAAAGGATCTGCGCCAGGGTCTCGCCCTTGCCACCCGGCAACGAACCGATCTGCAGGGCAGCCACAATGGATTTGGGCATGGTTTTTCAACTCCTTGATCATCAGGTGTTGCTGATTCTCAAGCAGCGGCCGATCATGAATAAAGCCCCGAATGCTGCTAAATGATATGAGTCTCATGAATATCGCCGACATCGACCTCAACCTGCTCAAGACCTTCGAAGCCCTGCATGACGAATCCAGCGCCAGCCGCGCCGCCGTGCGCCTGGGTGTGACGCAATCGGCCATCAGCGCCGCATTGCGCAGGCTTCGCGATGTGTATGGCGATCAATTGTTCGTGCGTACGGGACGGGGGTTGGCGCCGACGTTGCGGGCCAATCAACTGAAACCGGTGATCAGCGAAGCCCTGGACAAATGTCGCCAGAGCCTGGCGATGATCGCCCCAGACGCCAGTCATTATGACGGTCGGTCGGTCATCGTCGGCCTGTCGGACGATTTCGAAATTGCCCATGGACGCCGCCTGATCGAGGAAGTGGCCCGCCGCGCGCCGGGCCTGCGCTTGATTTTCCGCCAGACCCACAGCCAGATCGTCGGCCGGGCCTTGATGGAGCGCGACTTTGACCTGGCGATCACGGCGGGCGGTTTCGCCCAACGGTTGCTCAGCCGCCAGGTGTTGGGCGAAGGCGACTACGCCTGCCTCCTGGACGCGGCGAGCCTGGCCCAAGGCCAACAAACCCTCAGCCTGGAGGCGTTCGTGGCCCGTGAGCATCTGCTGGTGTCTTCGGGGGGCTTCATCGGCATCACCGACGAAGGGCTGGCCGGGCTTGGCCTGAGTCGGCGCGTCTGTGCCTCGACCACGCATTTTGCCGGGTTGCCGTTCCTGCTCAAGGGCAGCCAGGCCGTGGCGACGATTCCGACCCACGCCGCCCGAGCCATCGCCGACCTCAGCGGCCTGGCCTTGCTGCCCTGCCCCCTGGCCTTGCCCCGCTACCCCATCGAACTGGGCTGGCGAACCCACACGCAGATGGACCCAGCGGTGATCAAGGTGCGCGAGGCCATTACCGCGACGTTCGCCTGAGGCTTACTTGTTGGCGGCCATCAGGCGATTGACTTCACTGCGCACCATGTTGGCGTATTCCGGCGGGGACATGCCGTCCAGTTCGGCACGCACCCACTCGGCCCACTTGCCCTTGCGCTTGGAGCGCTCGCCGAACAGGCGGGCGGCATCGCCCTTGGCCTTGCCCAAATTGTTTTGCCACAGTTCAAAGAGTCGGGATTTTTCGTCTTCCAGCGCGGCGCGCTCGGCCAGGGGCTTGTCAGCCAGATTGAAGCTCATGGGAATTACCTGTTGCGTAAATAGGCGCCATCTTACACCTTGCAGGGAAACGTCTTAACCACGATTTGCGATGGAATGCCCTGCCAGGGCCGCGCGCTGCAACTTTTGTGCAAGCGCAACACTCCATTGTTCAATGCCATCATCCACAAGGAGCATTTCCATGGCCCGTAAAGGCACCGTGCAAACGAACGGAGAGCAAATCAAGGATCAGGCCTTCAGCGAACTGAAGGCATTGATTGAAGAATCGGAGAAGCTGCTCAAAAGCAGTGCCTCGCTGGTGGGCGAAGAAGCCGAAAACCTGCGCGGCCAGGTCTCCCAGAAACTGCAACAGGCCCTCGATTCGGTCGCCAGCGCCCGGGAGCGCACCCGTCCGATGGTCGATGCCACCGAGGTCTACATTGGCGGCCACCCCTGGCAGACCGTGGCGATTTCCGCTGGGTTCGGGCTGGTGGTGGGCTTGCTGTTGGGGCGGCGTTAAACCACATCCTCTGCAGGAGTTGTAAGGGGTTAACAACTGTGGGAGCGAGCTTGCTCGCGATGGCGGTGTGCCAGGCAACATCAATGCTGCTGGGCCGCCGCTATCGCGAGCAAGCTCGCTCCCACAGGGGGTATGCAGTTCTTGCGTTAAGCCACAGGCCCCGCCCGCAGGATCGACGCATCCTCCCCGCGATACAACGCCTCCACCTTCTCCGCCCGCCACTGCAACACCGCCCGCTGGTTGATCGAGCCCTTGTCGGTGATTTCACCGCGGTCGATGGAGGCCGGCTCATCAAGCAAGGCAATCCATTCCACGCGACTGGCGTTGCCACTGGCTTCGCGGTTCAGGCGCTGCAGCCAGTCGGCGAACCATCGGCGTACCGGCGGGCTGGCAAGTACCTGGGCATCGCTAGCCACCGCCCCCAGGCCTGACAGGCGTCGGCATTCCGCAAGGCGTGGAAACACCAGTGCGCCCAGGCACTCGCGATCCGGTGCGGTGATCACCAGGTCCTGGACATAGGGCGTGCCTTCCAGCACCGCTCGGTTGCGCAACGGGCCGACGCTGACGAACACCCCGGAGGACAATTTGAAATCCTCGGCGATCCGTCCATCGAACATCAGCCCCAGCTGCGGATTGCTGGCATCGGCCAACTTGATCGCATCCCCGGAACAATAAAAACCGTCCTCGTCGAACACGTCAGCGGTCTGCTGCGGCGAGCGCCAGTAGCCAGGCATGATGTGCGGCCCGCGAAAGCGCCCTTCGAACTTGCCGTCCACCGGCACCAGCCGGACTTCGCAACCAGGCGCCGGTAGGCCAATGTAGCCGGCCATGGACAAGGGCCCGGTGGTGAAGGTGCAGGACGGCGACGCCTCGGTCATGCCCAGGCCGGCCATCATGCGGATACGTTCGCCGCAATGCTGCTCGGCGACCTTGTCGAGCCGGTCCCAGGTCGTTTGCGACAGGCCCGCCGCGGCAAAGAAGAACAGGCTGATACGCTTGAAGAAACGCTCGCGCAATTCACCGTCCTGCTCCAGGGCGCTGACCAATTCCTCCCAGCCCTTGGGCACGGTCAGGTAGGCCGTCGGCGAAATTTCCTTGAGGTTGCGCAGGGTCTCGGCAAAGCCCTGGGCGGTGGGTTTACCGTCGTCCAGGTAGAACGTGCCGCCGTTGTACAGCACAATGCCGAGGTTGTGGCTGCCACCGAATGTGTGGTTCCACGGCAGCCAGTCCACCAGCACCGGCGGCGTCTCGCCGAACACTGGAAAGGTCTGCAGCAGCATCTGCTGATTGGCGCACAGCATGCGTTGGGTGGTGATCACCGCCTTGGGCAGCTTGGTGGAGCCCGAGGTAAACAGGAACTTGGCAATGCTGTCCGGCCCGGTGGCGGCGAACGCCTGCTCGGCTTCAATGCCGCCGGGTTGGGCCAGCAGGCTGGCAAAACGGGTCCCAGGCCGGCCCGCCATCTCGCCACGCACGGTGATCAAGGGGACGTCCGCCGGCAATACGGCATTGATCGCCCGCTCGAACGGTGCGGCTTCGCTGACAAACACCAGACCCGGCTGCAACAGATCGCAGACGTGGCGCAGCTTGGCGAAATCCTGGGACAGCAATGAATAGGCCGGTGAAACCGGGCAATAGGGAATGCCGGCGTACATTGCGCCGAGGGCCATTTGCAGGTGCTCTATGTCGTTGCCGGAGAGCAACGCCAGGGGTTTTTCCGCCGACAATCCGTAACTCAGCAGGCTTTGGGCGATGGCCCGGACGCTGTCGAGCATCTGCGCATAGCTGACTCGACGCCAGTCGCCACCCGCTTCACGGGCCGCGATAAATGTCTGCTGTGGGCGCACCTCGGCCCAGTGCACCAGGCGCTCGAGCAAACGCGCCGGCAAGGGGGCCAGGGGCTCCAGGGAACGCATGTGCAAGATGCCACGCTCTTCCCGGACTTCGACGGCAGGGTGACCAATCGACACCTGGCGATAACGCCCGGCCTCGGGTCGGGAGGACGATCTGGACTCGGAACTCACGTACATTTCCTCCACCAAGGCACACTCGGGTCGCGATGCGAGCGGAGCGTGGCAGCACAGGGCTGCGGCCTTGTCATTATTATTCTGGCCTGCATCCGGGCGGCGGCCTTCATGGCCGGGCCGCCCACGATGCGACGGGTTTCAGATCGGGTAATGCCGCGGACCGCTCTGCAAGGTCACCCAACGCAATTGGGTGAAATGCTCGATGGACGCCTTGCCGCCAAAGCTGCCGTAACCGCTGGACTTGACCCCACCAAAAGGCATTTGCGCCTCGTCGTGCACGGTCGGGCCGTTGATGTGGCAAATGCCCGACTCGACCCGCTGGGCCAAGGCCAGCGCACGGCTGGTGTCGCGACTGAAGATGGCGGCCGACAGGCCAAACTCGGAATCGTTGGCCAGGCGCAGCAGTTCTTCATCGCCGTCGCCGCGCAGCAGCACCGCCACCGGCCCGAAGGACTCTTCACGGTACAGGCGCATGTGTGCGGTGACGCCGTCGAGCAAGGTCGGCTGCAGGATGCTGCCTTCCAACTGGCCACCGCTGACCAGCGTCGCGCCTTTGGCCAAGGCATCGTCGATCAGCCCCTTGATGCGCTGGCCGGCACTGGCATCGACCAACGAGCCCAGCACCGAATCGCCAGCCGCCGGATCGCCGGCACGCAAGGTGGCGATCTTGGCGGTCAACTTGGCGACGAACGCATCCGCCACGCGGGCATCGACGATCAATCGCTCGGTGGACATGCAGATCTGGCCCTGGTTGAAGTAGGCCCCGAAGGCGGCCGCTTGCACCGCTGCATCCAGGTCAGCGTCGTCCAGCACCAACAGCGGCGCCTTGCCGCCGAGCTCCAGCAACGCCGGCTTGAGATGGCGCGCCGACAGTTCGCCGACGATGCGCCCGACGTGGGTCGAGCCGGTGAAGTTCACTCGGCGCACCGCCGGGTTGGCGATCAACCGTTCGACAATGGCTGGCGCATCCGCCGGTGCATTGCAGATCACGTTGACCACGCCGTCGCCCAGCCCGGCGTCTTGGAGCACCTGGCCAATCAAGCGGTGCACCGCCGGGCTGATCTCGGAAGCCTTGAGTACCACGGTGTTACCGCAGGCCAGGGGCATGGCGATGGCGCGGGTCGCAAGAATCACCGGGGCGTTCCAGGGGGCGATGCCCAGCACCACGCCACAAGGCTGACGCAGGGCCATGGCGAAACTGCCGGGCACGTCCGAAGGAATGATTTCGCCGTTGATCTGGGTCGTCATGGACGCGGCTTCGCGCAGCATGTTCGCCGCCAGGTGCACATTGAAGCCGTACCAGTTGGCCATGGCGCCGGTCTCGCCGGCGGCGGCGATAAACTCGCCACTGCGGGCCTGCAATTGCTCGGCCGCACGCAACAGACGTGTACGGCGCTCGTTGGGCGCCAGCGCGGCCCAGGCGGGAAACGCCGCTTGGGCGGCGGCCACGGCGGCATCGGCGTCTTCCAGGGTGGCGGCAGCCACGCGAGACACCACCTCACCCGTCACCGGGTTGCAGCGTTCAAAGGTCCGGCCATCGCGGGCCGGGCACGACTGGCCGCCAATCAACAGGGGCACGTCCAGCATGGTGATTCCTCTTTAATTGTCTTTATCGGGAACACATTGCAGCGATGTAACAGTAGCGTCAGGGCGACGCAGCGAACAGCGGGATGCGGCCCACCGTTCGCCGGTCGATTCAGCGCTTATAGGTTTGCAGGCCCGGCTTGATGCTCTTGTCGTCCAGGAACTGTTTCATGCCCTGCTCGCGGCCACCCTCGGTGTCGAGCAGGCGCGACTGGTCGAGCTTGGCGTACAGGTAATCCTCGTTCTGCTCCCAGGTCAGTTCGCGGCAGCGCTTGAAGCCATGTTTGGCGGCCCGCAGCACCACCGGGTTTTTCTCCAGCAGGTTGCGCGCCAGTTCCACGGTGACTTCGCGCAGCTGCGCCAGGGGCACGCTTTCATTGACCAAGCCCATCTCGGCGGCTTTCTGCCCGCCGAAGGTCTTGCCGGTCATGATGTAGTAGAGCGATTGGCGATGGCCCACGGTATCGGCCATGGCCTTGCTGACCAGGTTGCCCGGCGGGATGCCCCAGTTGATTTCCGAGAGACCGAAGGTCGCTTCGTCGGCGCAGATCGCCAGGTCGCACGCCACCAACGGGCTGAAACCACCACCGAAGCACCAGCCATTGACCATGGCGATGGTCGGCTTGGCGTACATGCGCAACAGTTTCCACTGCCACTGCGACGCTTCGCGACGGATCTTTTCCTGGAGGATTTCCGGCCCGGCATCCACTTCGCGGAAGTATTCCTTGAGGTCCATGCCGGCAGTCCACGCATCACCGGCGCCAGTCAGCACCAATACGCCGGCGGCTGGATCCTGCTCCAGGGTCTCGAGCACGTCGATCATCTCGCGATTGAGGGTCGGGCTCATGGCGTTGCGTTTTTCCGGGCGGTTGAGGGTGACCCAAGCGATGCCCTCTTCGATATCGACCTTGACCGTTTTCCAGCGACCTTCGTAATTGCTCATGATGCGGGCTCTCTTGTTCTTGGCTGAAGATGATCAAAAACTAAACCGGAAAATTAGTTATGTCAATTAACTATTAATCGATTTACCTGTATTTTTCAGAGGCTGGGTTGAAGATTTAAAAAACTGAATGTACCCAAGCCCATAGCCAGCGCGCCGCAACCTCGGCAAACTGGATAGCCTTATTAATCACTTACTTTGAGGAAGCTCACTTCGATGGCCAAGTCTTCCAAGCTTGCCGAACCCGCCGAGCCCCTGGTCGCCGGTACCGACGCGCAGGCACCGCTGGACTCCGCGCTGGACGACCTGATCGGCTATGCCCTGCGTCGCGCCCAGTTGAAACTGTTCCAGAACCTGATCGGCCGGCTCGCCGTCCACGACCTGCGCCCCGCCCAGTTCTCGGCCCTGGCGATCATCGACCAGAATCCCGGCCTGATGCAGGCCGACCTGGCCAAGGCCCTGGCGATCGAACCACCCCAGGTGGTGCCGCTGCTGAACAAACTGGAAAGCCGCGCCCTGGCCGTGCGTGTACGCTGCAAACCGGACAAGCGCTCGTATGGGATTTTCCTGAGCAAGACCGGCGAAACCCTGCTCAAGGAACTCAAGCACATCGCTGCCCAGAGCGACCTTGATTCCACCACGACCCTCTCAGCGGCTGAGCGTGAGGAATTGCTGCGGTTGTTGAAGAAGGTTTATCAGTAAGGAACACCGCTCCCCCCTGTGGCGAGGGAGCTTGCTCCCGCTGGGCTGCGCAGCAGCCCCCAGGCTATCCAATGCGGTGCGTCAGGCTGACCGAGTCGACGATTTTTGGGTCGCTGCGCAACCCAGCGGGAGCAAGCTCCCTCGCCACGAGAGCACTGCGTCGCACCCCAATGCATCACCAGATCGGCACGCTGTACGTCACCAGGAACCGGGTCTGGTTTTCATCGCGAAACGCCGCCGTACCCGGGAAGTCGTTGCGGTAGATCGATTTGCGCGCCAGCAGCCCGACGTTTTTCAGTGGGCCGCTCTGGACCACATACCCCAGCTCCATCTGGAACTCGCGCTCCTTGCGATCCTCGGCATTGAGGGCCGCCAGCTCGATGTGGTCACCACGCACATAACGCAATCGGCTCCTCAGGCCCGGCACGCCCACGGCAGCGAAATCGTAGTCATGAATGGCCTGCCAGGTGCGTTCCTTGGCATTGAGGAAATCCGAGCTCATGGTCATTTCGCTCAAGCCCATCAGCTCGGTGCCGGACACATACGGCGTGGCCGTATCGCCACTGGCGTGCATGTAGCCCAGGCTGACGCGATGCCCCCCCAGGCGATAACCGACCAGCGCCGAAACGTTGCGGTTATCCACCTTGCCCGCCTTGGCCGCGCCGTCTTCATCACTGAAAAAGCTGCGCAGGTCGGTGGTTAGCACACCGTCGCCCAATGGCAGGTTGTGCAGCAATGCCAGGGTATTCTGTTGGTACAGATCCGCGACTTCGGCGTGGTAGGCCCGCAGGCTGAGGTCTTTGTTGACCTGGTAGTCGCCGCCCACATAGGCCATATGGGATGAAGTCGCCGCACCGTTGAAACGACGATTGGGCGAGGCGATGCTCATGGGCTGGTAATCGGTGGAATCGCGCCGGGCGATGCGGTCGATGTAACCCGTGTTCAACACCAAACCGTCGAAATCCTTGGAGCTGAGGGTCGTACCGCGAAAGGTCTGAGGCAACAGCCGCGACGGGCTGGCGAAGGCAAACGGCAGGAAAATCGACACGTCGCCGGTCTTCACTGTGGTTTGCGCGAAACGCAGCTTGCCGGTCACGCCCAGGCGCGAATACTCATCCGCCGCGCGCTTGTCGCTGCTCGACACAGGCAGCAGTTCAGTACCGCTTCGGTCCGGCGACGAGTCGAGCTTGATGCCCAGCAATCCCCTCACGTCGAGGCCGAACCCGACCGTGCCTGGGGTAAACCCCGACTCGACGTTCATGAACACGCCTTGGGCCCATTCCCTGGCAGCGGTCTTGGCGCCGTCGTCCTTGTAGTCGCGGTCCATGTAGTAGTTGCGCAAGGTCAGGGTGCCGTGGCTGTCGTCGATGACGCCTTCCGCCCACGAGACCGGAGAACCCAGGCTCAATCCGAGACAGGCCAGCAGAGGGACAAGGGATGAAACAGGGCGCGCCTTCAGCGCATCCCGGGCAAGGTTTGGCATGTTTGGTGTCCATTTATTGTTTTTGTTTTGATCGGCCCAACCTTGGCGATGGGGGCCGCGCGGACAAAGAATGGAAACGGTACGGGCGCTTCGTCAATCCAGAATGACCGATAATCGAACATTAATATAATTAACTAATTTACTAATTCGTTTGAGGATTCTGGCCAAACCTCTGATTTACATCATGAACTGGTCGATTGTTGACGTCCTGTCCGCACCCTTCATTTTTTAGTTAGCTTTGTTAATCTTAAATGCACTCACCGGTTTTCCTTCGAGCCGGTGTTCCCTCACAAAAACAATAAGAGGATTTGCCATGGACCGTCCGGCGCGTCGTGCGACGCTGACCATCGCCTTGTGTTTCATCGTTGCGTTGATCGAGGGTTTCGACCTGCAGTCAGCCGGCACCGCCGCCGCAGGGTTGCGACAGACGTTTGCCCTCGACCCGAAAATGATGGGCTGGGTGTTCAGCGCCGGCATCATCGGGTTGTTGCCGGGAGCTTTCTTCGGTGGCTGGATCGCTGATCGCATCGGTCGCAAGAAAATCCTCATCGCCGCAGTCTTGCTGTTCGGCGTGTTTTCCCTCAGCACCGCTTATGTCGAACATTTCTCCAGCCTGTTGCTGGTGCGCTTCATGACCGGCCTGGGTCTTGGGGCCGCCCTGCCCAACCTCATTGCCCTGTGTGCCGAAGCCGTGGGCGAGCAGCGCCGGGGCACGGCCATCAGCGTGATGTACGCGGGGGTGCCGTTGGGTGGTGCGTTGGCCGCCGTGGTCGCCATGCTGTTTGGCGAGCACTGGCAGATGACGTTTTTTATCGGTGGGTTGGCACCCTTGCTGGTGGTCCCGTTGATGCTCCTGTGGCTTCCCGAATCCAGCGCCTTTCGCCAGGCACAGGGTGACAGCGGCTCCTCGCGCGATTCCACCGCCCAGGCGCTGTTCGGTGAAGGTCGCGGTCGTACTACCTTGGCGCTGTGGCTGAGCTACTTCTTCACCCTGACGGTGATGTACATGTTGCTCAACTGGCTGCCTTCGTTGTTGCTGGAACAGGGCTTCAGCAAACCCCAGGCCGGCCTGGTGCAGATGCTCTTCAACATTGGCGGAGCCCTTGGCTCGTTGCTGGGCGGCCTGTTGCTGGACCGTTGCAATGGGGTCAAGGTGGTACTGTTTGTCTATGCTGGTCTGCTGAGCGCCCTGGCCGGGGTCGGGTTGTCCGTTGGTATCGTGCCAATGGCCATCGCCGGGTTTGCCGCCGGGTTGTTTGTCATGGCTGCGCAGTTGGTTCTCTATGCGTTGGCACCGCCCTCCTATCCTACGGCGGTGCGTGCGACGGGGGTGGGTGCCGCGGTGGCCATCGGGCGCCTGGGGTCGGTTGCCGGGCCTCTCGCCGCTGGGCAGATCCTGGCGGCCGGGGGCGGGACCACGGCTGTATTGCTGGCGACTTCGCCTGGGTTGGTGGTTGCGACGTTGGCTGTTCTTAGTGTGGTTCGTTATTCGGCTGGGCCGGGGTTGGGTGCGGCGAAATCGGTTGTTTGACTTGGTGTGAATATCCGTTGCTGCGGTAACGGCCGCTTATGGTTTCGCCGTGACGGCGGGTCGTCCCCCATCAGATATCAGATCTGTGGAAGCAAAGCTTGCTCGCGATGGCGGTGGCTCGGTCAATGAAGACGTTGGCTGTGCCGGCCTCTTCGCGAGCAGGCTCGCTCCCACAGGGGGCTCGGTGCACCTGAATTTTTGTGCCTGCTGAAATTCCAGTGTGGGAGCGAGCTTGCTCGCGATAGCGGTGGCTCAGTCAATGAAGATGTCGGCTGTGCTGGCCTCTTCGCGAGCAAGCCCGCTCCCGCCCTTCCAAAAAAAACGTCAGCCTCTTACCCACCGCTCCCGCCGACTAAGCACAGGCTTTTTTACAAAGACCCTCTGCGGCAACAGCAACCAAGCCAAGGCCGGCAGCAGAATCAAGGCCCCAAGCATGTTCACCAGGAACATAAAGGCCAGCAACACCCCCATGTCAGCCTGAAACTTGATCGGTGAAAACGCCCAGGTCGACACCGCCACCGCCAATGTCATGCCCGTCAGCAACACCACCTTGCCGGTAAACAGCAGCGCCTGGTAATACGCCTGGGCCAAGGTGTCGCCGGCACGCATCCGCGCCAGGATCACGCTCAGCACATAGAGCGCATAATCGACGCCAATGCCCACGCCCAAGGCAATGACCGGCAGTGTCGCGACTTTCACCCCCATGCCCAGCCCCACCATCAGCGCCTCACACAGGATCGAGGTGAGCATCAGCGGCAGCATCGCGCACAGGGTCGCCCGCCAGCTGCGGAAGGTCAGCAAACACAGCAGGCTGACCGCACCGTAGACCCAGAACAGCATCTCGCGCATGGACTTCTTCACCACGATATTGGTCGCCGCTTCGATCCCCGCGCTGCCGGCCGCCAGCATGAACTTGACCTCCGGCATCTGATGCCCGGCAATGAATCGCTCGCTGGCCTCCACCACCCGGTTCAAGGTGTCTGCCTTGTGGTCGGCCAGGTAGACGTACAACGACAGCATCGAACACCCCTGGTTGAACAACTCCCGCGGTGCACGGGTTTGCACGGCCCCCAGCGCGCCGTCGTTGGGGATCAGTTCATACCATTTGAAGTTGCCTTCGTTATAACCGGCCGTGGCGATCTTGCTCAGTGCCGCCATCGAGGTGGTCGACTCCACACCGGGCAATTGCTCCAGTTGCCAGGCCAGCGCGTCCACCGCGGACAGGCTGGCGTAACGGGTGCACTGATCCTCCGGCGTCTTGATCATGACCACGAAGATGTCCGAGCTGGCCGCGTAGTTTTGCGTCATGAACAGCGCATCGCGGTTGTAGCGCGAGTCGGCCCGCAGCTCCGGAGCGCCGGGGTCCAGGTCGCCGATTTTCAGGTGCAGGCTCACGGCAAAACCAAACGCGGCCAACAGCAAGCCAACCAGCATGGCGCCAATGGCCCAGCGCCGTTGGGTGAACAGATCGAGCACGCGCCACAGCGGATGCTTGATCTGCGCCTGTTGCTCATGGGTTTCCGAACTCAGGCTGCGTTGCGCCGCTGCCGGGCTGACGCCGATGTAGCTGAGCAGGATCGGCAGCAGAATCAGGTTGGTGAAAATCAGCACCGCCACGCCGAGGCTGGCGGTGATCGCCAGGTCCTGGATCACTCGGATGTTGATCAGCAGCAACACCGCAAAACCGACCGCATCACAGAGCAACGCGGTGATGCCGGCAGCGAACAACCGGCGGAAGGTATAACGCGCGGCGACCACGCGGTGAGTGCCACGGCCGATGTCCTGCATGATGCCGTTCATCTTCTGCGCGCCATGGCTCATGCCGATGGCGAAGACCAGGAACGGCACCAGTGCCGAGTACGGGTCCAGCTCATAACCGAGCAAGGCAAGCAGCCCCAGTTGCCAAAGCACCGCGGCCAGTGAACACGTCACCACCACCAGGGTGCTGCGCGCGCAACGGGTGTAGCCGAACAGCACCAGCACCGTCACCAGGACCGCCACCACGAAGAACAGCAGGACTTGGGTCATCCCTTCGATCAGGTCGCCGACGATTTTGGTAAAGCCGGTGATGTGAATCCTCAGATCGTCGGTCTGATACTTATCCCGCAGCGCCTCCAGTTGCCGGGAGAATTCGCCGTAATCCAGCGCCTTGCCCGTCTGCGGATTGATTTCCAGCAACGGCACGAAGATCACGCTGGACTTGAAGTTGCCCGCGACCAATTGACCGACTTCCCCTGAGCGGCCCACGTTGGTCCGCACCTGCTCGATGCTGGCGGCCGAGCCGTCGTAGTCGTCGGGGATCACCGTGCCGCCGTCCAGACCTTCTTCGGTCACGGCAGTCCAGCGCGTGGTCGGGGTCCATAGCGACTTCATGTAGGGACGGTCGACACCCGGCAACAGATAAAGCTCGTCGTTGAGCTTGGCCAGGGTGTCGAGGTAATCCTTGGTGAAAATACTCCCCTGCTTGACCTCCACGGCAATGCGCAGCGAGTTGCCCAGGCCGCTCAACTCGCTGCGGTTCTCGAGGAAATTGGCGACATAGGGATGCCCGGTGGGAATGGTCTTCTCGTAGCTGGCATTGATGCCGATGCGGGTGGCTTGCCAACCAAGCACCAAGGTCACCAGCAGGCACAGCAGGATCACCAGCGGACGATGGTTGAAGATCGCCCGCTCGGCGAAGTTGCCCGACGCCCGGTCGAAGTCTTCCTGGCGGCCGATCACGGTTTGGGTTCTGTCGTCTTTCAAGTTTGACTCCTGTTGCACGAGCCGTGGCCCGATAGCGCTACACCGTGAAGTTTCAAGGTTTACCCGAGGCGCGCGGATCCTGGTCAGCGGCCACGCCGCTCAAGCCGACGCTGGCCAGGCTGCCATCGACCGCCTGTTGCACGGCAGCGACGGTCCCGCCACTGCGACTCTGACGTTTGTCGAAGCTGCGTCCCTGGTCATGACTGAAGAGAAGCTCGCCACTCTGGCTGGCCAACAGCAGGCCGCCGTCGCGCAGTTCGAGGGCGCTTGCCAAGGTTGACTCGATGCCGGTTTCCAGACGTCGCCAACTGCCGCCACGGTCATCGGACCACCAGGCGTTGCCGCGCAAGCCATAGACAATCAGGGCCCCATCGCGGGTGCCGAGCAGGCCGAAAAAGCTGCCTTCATAAGGCGACTTCAAGGCCTGGAATGACTGCCCGGCATCGGTCGAACGCAACAACAGGCCGCGCTCCCCCACCAGCAGCAAATCCTTGCCCAAGGCGCGGATGCCATACAGGTTCAAGCCCTGGGGATTGTCCACATGCTGCATCCACGGTTGCCAGCTTCGGCCGCCATCGTCGGTGCGGTAGATCTGGTTGTAGGCACCCACGACGTAGCCGTGCAGACGGTCGCTGAAGTACAGGTCAAGAAACGGCTTGTCCGGCCCGTCATCGAGCATGTGCCGTGCCTGCGCCAAGTGGCTGGCACCACCAGGTTGGTTGGCATCGCGCTCAGCGACTTGCACCGCCAGGGCGATGGCACGCTCGCCGTCGAGTTGCTTTTGCCAGGTTTCGCCGCCGTCCTGGGTGTGCAGCACCACGCCCAGATGACCGACCGCCCAGCCCTGCTCGGCATCGACGAACTGCACTGCCGTCAGGCTGACGCTGACCGGCACCTTGGCCTGGCGCCACGTCACGCCTGCGTCATCGGAAAGCAGCACGATCCCGCGCTCGCCCACCGCCACCAGGCGTTCGCCGGCCCGGCCCAGCCCGAGCAAGACCGCGCGCGGGGCCTTGGCCGTCGGCAGTGCCGGTTGCTGCAGCACCGCCAGGGTCGTGGCCTGTGCGACCCAGGGCACGCTCGCCAGCAGGCATCCGAGCAAGGCGCAAGCTCCCCATAACGGACCGCGGCGCGCAAAGATTTTTTCAACGTTCATATCGTTATTCCGCCTGGAAAATCGTAAGCGACCGCGACGAACCCCCTCCTCGCCACGGCCGCCACCGGTTCAACGCATGTTTTCGTTGGCCATGGCATCCGGGGTGAAATAGGACGCCGAAGGCTTCGCGACTTTCTGGTACTGAACCGTCAGGTCGTTGCTTGATGAGTTGAGGAAGTAGGCCCCCGTGTCGAGGTTGTAGCTGCCCCACATGACCTGGGCGGTCAGGGCCGGCAGGTCCGGTGCCAGCAGCGTCAGCGAATACATCTGCCGGCCGAGCTTGCCCTGGGCGTCATATCCGTCGGCCATCAGGATCTGCCAGGAATCCTCATCGACGTAGTAAGTGCGACGTGGCACGACATGGCGCTTGCCGGATTTGAGCGTGGCCTCGACCACCCAGACCCGATGCTTCTCCCAACGCACCAGATCGGGGTTGAGGAAGTTCGCCTTGACCAGGTCGTCGCTCTTGGCCAGCGCGGCGCGGTTATTGTTGTAGGCGACGATCAGCTCTTTCTTGCCCACCAGCTTGAGGTCATAATGATCGGTCGGCCCGAACAGCATGAATGCTTCGTCGAACAAGCCGACGCCGGAGGTCACGAAGTCCGGCGTGTCATAGGCAATGTTCGGCGCCCGACGAACCCGGCGCTGACCGACCAGGTACTGCCAGGCCGCCCGATTGGCCGGGTCCAGGTCCCAATGGGTCATCAGGCCTTCGCCGGCCTTGGACGACGGCAACTCGGTGAACAGCTTGCCCAGCAGGTACTTGCCCGAATAGTTTTCCAGGCTGCCGCCTTCGACGTAATAGGGAAACTGGTAGGTGTATTGGGCCCGGGTCGCCTGGACTTTCTTGCCTCCGGCGGTCATCAGCCAGGTATCGAATGGCGAGCTGATGGTGTCACCGCCCTGCCAGGACAACCGATAGTTCCACAGCACCTGCGCACCGTTTTCCGGGATCGGGAACGGGATGCCGCCGTACGCACTGGAGACCTTCTCACTGTCCACGTCCAGCGTGGCGCGGGTGGCGTTCTTGCTGGTGTTGTCATAGACCCATTGCGGCGCGGCAGCCGAGCGATGGGTCGGGTACACGTCCAGGCGGTAGTCCGGGTATTTTTTTAACAGCAACTTGGTGCCTTCGGCCAATTCGCCGGCGTACTGCTCCATGTTCGCGGCCTTGATCGAATACAGCGGTTTCTCGCTGGCGAACGGATCGGCGCGCTTGTCGCCCGATTTGTAGCCAGGCGTGACCTGGGTGTAACCGCCCTGCCATGCCGGGATGCTGCCATCGGCGTTGCCGGCACGCTCGCCGCCCAGGGGGGTCAGATCGGTTTTCAAACGGGCGGCCTGTTCGGGCGACACCGCTGCCTGCGCCAGCCCCATGCCAGCGAGGGCCAGGGTCAGGACGCAGGTGTTCAGGAAAGCTGTGTTCTGCATGGCGAATCCACCTTATTAGAATGAGGTTTTCACGTAGAGCGAGACGAAGTCGCGGTCGGCCAACGACTGTCCGTAACTGAAATTGCCGTCCTCGCGCAGCCCGGCTTTCGGGGCACCGAAGAAGTTCACGTAATTGAGGCCGACGTCCCAGCGTTGCAGGTAGGTGGCTTTGAGCCCGACACTCCAGTCACCGGAATGGGTGTTGCCGAAGCCGGATTTGTTGACGGCCGATGAGCGCCCATCGAGCACGATCCCCATGCCGATCGGCACCGTCAGGTCGATCCCGTCGATAATCTGGAAGTACGCAGGCTCCAGCAGCACGCGCAGCGCCGTGGCATCGCGGGTGGTGTTGGAATCCAGGGCGGCCGCGTTCTTGGTCACGCTCAGGGTGCGGTTCCAGGCCAGTTCGGCCAGGGCCGAGCCGCCGTCCCAGAACGCGGTTGGCGACAGCAGGTAAATCGCCGACAGGTTGGCGTGGGCGGTCTTGCCCCTGGCGAACAACTCATTGTCGCCACCATCGGCCTCCACGCCGGGGGCCACCACTTGCAGGTTGCTCACCAGTGGCGCGTTCCAGCGCAACGACGTTTCACCGGCAAAGTTGAACGGGCCATAGGCGGTGGAGAAACTGACGCCGGCCGTCTTGATGTCTTCGGCGTAGACCTGACGATAGGAACCCAGGATCGGCAACCCGCTGGCCGCTGCCGCCGGACCGTCCAGGTAGGCATACAACCCGATCGGCGCTTTATCGTGATACTGGGCCGCGTAGAAACCCAGCTCCAGCTCGGTGCCGCTCGGTTTGAAGCGGATCTGCATACCGCCCTGCCCTGAATTGCGCGGTTTCAGGTCACCGCCATTCACCGTGTCATTGCCAAAGACTTCGCGCAGCGGACCGCTGCCGTAGCCGATGGCATCGACGTCGCTCAGGTAGCTGCCGGCACCGGGCAGGTTGGAACGCTCCCACTCGAACTGATAGTAAGCGCCCACCGACAATTGCGGGTTGATCTGCAACTGCCCGGAGATCTGATTGACCGGGCGCAGGATTTCCTTGAACTGCGTGCCCGGCACGCTGAGCAACTTGACGACGTCGGTCGGCCCCTGGGCATTGGCGATGCCGTTGCCACCGTAGAACAGGCTTTCGCCGTAGATCAGGCTGTGGCGGCCCAGGCGCGCCACGCCCTGGGAGTCCTCACCCAAATCACCGCGCACGAACACAAAGGCATCGAGAATTTCCGCGTCGCGACCGTGGAGCTCGCGGGTTTCGCTGAGAAAATGCGGTTGCTCGCTGCTGTCGGTGTCCTGGTTGTAGATATCGTCGTACCAGGCCGCGCCGCTCACCCGCAGGCCATAGTTTTGCCGGCTGAGGTCCATTTCGGAGAACAGGTCCAGGCGGTTGGAGACCAGGCCGCGACTGAAGTTCTTGTCACCCTGGCTCTGGATCGAGGGATACAGGCCGTTGGCGGTCGGCGCGTTGGTCAAGCGGCTGTCCTGCCCTTGCAGGCGCCAGGCCTGGCTGTACTTGATGGTGTTGTCCCAGCGCAGTTTCCAGTCGGAGTCACCCAGGTCCATTTGCATGGCTTCGACCCGATCGACCATCACACCGGTGCTGCATAACGCCAGGAACAGCGCGCAATGCTTGAAACGAAAGCTCTCTTTGACGTTATCCATGGACGCTTCTCATTATTGTTATTTTTGGGCATGGCTTTGGCAGCCAACACGCTCAGGTCGCGGCTTGCGCCGCTTTCCACAGGTGCGCAGTTCAGATGTAGGTGGAGGCCAATCCCCCATCGACCGGCAGGTTCACGCCGTTGATCCAGCGCGACTCGTCGGCACACAGGAAAGCGATCACCGCCGCCACCTCATCGGCGTAGGCGGGACGTTTCATACGGTGGGCATCGGCCTGGGTCCGCGCCTCGCCGAGCATGCTCACGAAGTCGTCGAGGATGGGCGTGAACACCGGGCCTGGGGCGACACTGTTCATGCGCACCGAATGCTCAAGGAACCAGGGCTGGGCCTGCAGGTAGTTCCAGACGATCAAGGCTTCCTTGAAGTACTGGTAGCAGGTCTGGTCCGGCACCGGGTGGTCGGCCAGCCAGGCTTGCGCGGCGGCAAAATCCTCGATGCGCGCCAGCGCCTTGTGCTGTTCCAGACGCAGCGGCCATTCGGCGCCAAGGATCGAGGCGATATTGACGATGCTGCCGCCAGCGCTGATACGCGGCAGCAGCGCACGGCTCAGGTGGCGCAGCCCAAGGTAGTTGACCCGCGCCAGCAGTCGCGGATTGGCGGTGCCCGGCACACCGGCAATGTTGCACAGGCTGTCGAGCCGTGCGGGCAGCTGTGGCAGCAAACGGTCGATGTTCTCGGCGCTGCTCAAATCACCCTGTACAAAGCCGTCCAGGGTCATGTGCGGCGCCTTGAGGTCCACGCCAATCACCTGGGCGCCGTGGGCACGCAGCAAGCTCGCCGTGGCAGCACCGATACCCGACGAGACCCCCGTCACCAGCACAATCTTGTTGTCGAGTTTCATGTTGACTCCTCTTCTTATTGTTGTGTACCCGCCGGGCCCAGCTCATCGAGCCCGGTAAAACCGGCCGGTCAGAACGGGTAGACCGGCGCCGTGTCCTTGATCGTGACCCACTGCCATTGGGTGTATTCGTCCCAGTCCGCCGGGCCGCCGACACTGCCGCCATTGCCCGAGGCGCCACGTCCGCCGAACGGGTTGACGCACTCATCGGCAACGGTCTGGTCATTGATGTGCAACATGCCGCACTGCAACCGCTCACCGATGGCCATGGCCCGGCCCACTGACGGTGAAATGATCGCTGCGGCCAAGCCGTACTCGGTGCGATTGGCCAACTCGATGGCTTCGTCGTCGGTGGCGAAGCTGACCACCGTGGCCACGGGCCCGAAGATCTCTTCGTCGAAAGCACGCATGCCCGGCTTCACGCCGCTGAGCACAGTGGCCTCGTAGAACAGCCGATCGTGGTCGCCGCCCGCTTCCAGCCGAGCCCCGGCAAGCACGGTGTCGCTGACGATGTCGTGGACCCGTTGCAACTGCCGCTGATTGATCAGCGGCCCCATCGCGGCTTCTTCCCGGGCAGCGTTGCCAGTCGTCATCGCCTGGGCCTTTTCCACCAGTTTGCGGGTCAGCTCGGCGGCGATGGATTCATGGGCGAGGATCAAGCCGGTGGCCATGCAAATCTGCCCTTGGTGCAGCCAGGCGCCCCAGGCCGCGTTCCGGGCCGCGAGGTCGAGGTCGGCGTCTTCGAGAACGATCAGGGGGTTCTTGCCACCCAACTCCAGGGCGACTTTCTTCAGGTTGCGCCCGGCCACTTCAGCCACCTTGCGCCCGGCGCCGGTGGAACCGGTGAAGGCGATCATGCGCACGTTAGGGTCGCGGCACAGCGCCTCACCGGCATCCGCCGCGCCAGGCAACACTTGCAGCAAGCCCTTGGGCAGGCCTGCTGCCTCGAACAAGCAGGCGATGAGGAAACCGCCGCTCACCGGCGTCTGCGGATCCGGCTTGAGCACCACCGCGTTGCCCGCCGCCAGGGCCGGCGCGACAGAGCGCATGGACAGCACCAAGGGAAAGTTGAAGGGTGAAATTACCCCGACCACGCCGTGGGGCTGGCGCCGCGCATAGGACAGGCGCCCCGCCTCGCTGGGCAAGACCACCCCATGGGCCTGGGACAGCAGGCCGGCGGCCTGGTGCAACAGCACGATGGCTTCGCGTACCTCGTGCTGCCCCTTGAACAGAGCAGCGCCGGTCTCCCGGGCCACGTACAACGCCAGTTCGTCGAAGGACTGCTCGGCCACGTCGGCGGCCTTGCGGAAGATCGCCGCCCGTTGCCGCGGGCCCAGGGCCGCCCATGCCGGCTGAGCGAGGGCTGCGTCGCGACTGGCCTTGGCGATGTCGGCGGTGTCGGCCGTGGCACAGCGCATCAACCGCTCACCGGTGGCCGGTTCGATTATCGTTTGCAGCGGGCCCGAGGCAGGCACCCAGTCACCGTTGAAGACACATTCCGACTCGATCACCTGAGACAACAGGTGGCTCTTGGATGCAGACATTTAACACTCCCGGCTCTTTGTTGTTGTCATCGTTTGCCGCACCTGGACGGTGTCGACGCAAACGCCGTGCAAGTGCTTGAGCAAGCGCTGTGCCGGTTTTGCCCGCAGGCCTTGATAAACCTGGCGCAGGGCTCTGGCCCAGGGTTCTTCGCCGGACACGACGGGTCGGGAGCCGCCGCCGACCTGGCCGTTGGCCAGCTGTCGCTTGTTCATTTGATAAAGTTATGCTTAATAACTATCTCGCCAGGTGATCATTTCGATCACTGCGCCATCAGGGGCATAACAATGAATAATCCCCACTGCCAGTTGCCGGACCGGATCGCCACCGAACATTTCCATCCACGGGGCGACAGCAAAGAGCTGAGCGACAGCAGTTCGCCCACCACGGCAGAGCTCACCGCGTGCCTGTTTTTCTCCCCCGATGATGGCCGTATCTGGCTCAACGACCAGCGCATGTTGCTGCTGCACAGCTCCTCCTTCGGTGCGTTGCGCCGGGAAATCATCGAGCGCCAGGGGCTGGAGCAGGCCCGCGGCATGCTCACCCGCACCGGCTATTCCTCCGGCGCCCGCGACGCCCGGCTGATTCGTGAACGCTGGCCCCACGCCGATGCCGCGGCGGTGTTTCGCGCCGGCACGCACCTGCATACCCTCGAAGGCATGACCAAGGTCGAGCCGCTGCATTTCAAGTTCGACGCCGACTCGGGATTCTATGAAGGGGAATTTCTCTGGCATCACTCCTGCGAGGCCGATGAGCATGTCGCCGCCTATGGCACCGGGCAGGACCCGGTGTGCTGGACCGAACTGGGCTACGCCATCGGCTTCGTCAGCGGGCTGTTTGGCCAACTGGTGGTCTTTCGCGAAGTGGAATGCCGGGGCATGGGCCATGAACGCTGCCGAGTCGTCGGCAAGACCGCCGAGCAATGGGGTGACATCGAGCAGGACCTGAATTACCTCAATGCGTCACCGACGACGGTCGTTCCACGCGCCGATACTCAGTCCGACAACGTCGCCGGAACCGCCCCGCTGCCGGACAGCGAACAGCCGCTGATCGGTGCCAGCGCCGCCTTCAACGCCGCGACCCAGGCCTTGCAACGGGTGGCCTTGACCCCCGCCACCGTGCTGGTCAGCGGCGAATCCGGCGTCGGCAAGGAGATGTTCGCCCGCCAGTTGCACCAACTGAGTCGCCGCCGTGACGGTCCGTTCATCGCCCTCAACTGCGCGGCCATCCCCGATAACCTGATCGAGGCCGAACTGTTCGGCGTCGAACGCGGTGCCTACACCGGCGCCACCCATTCACGCCCCGGGCGTTTCGAACGCGCCCACGGCGGTACGTTGTTCCTGGACGAGATCACCTGCCTGAGCCTGGCCGGGCAAAGCAAGCTGCTGCGCGCCTTGCAGGAGCGGGAGATCGAACGGGTTGGCGGCGGCCATGGCATCAAGGTCGATGTGCGAGTCGTGGCGGCCACCAACATCGACCTGCGCAAGGCCGTGGCGGACGGCGCGTTCCGTGAAGACCTGTTCTACCGGCTCAACGTCTACCCCATCGCCCTGCCGCCCCTGCGCGAGCGTCGCGACGACATACCGTTGCTGATCAATGCCTTCCTCAAGCGCTTCTGCCAGGAATACGGCCGCACGCCGATGGGGCTGACCATGCGTGCCTTGAAGGTGCTGTTGCGCTATGACTTTCCGGGCAACGTGCGGGAATTGCAGAACCTCATCGAACGCGGCCTGATCGCCAGCGAAGAGGGCCAGGCGATCGATCTGGTCCACCTGTTTCGCAATGAGCAATTGCCGGTGGATGCGTACTCCGTGGACCACCTCGGCGGCCTCTCGACCATGGGCCTGGTCGGCAACGACGTGGCAGAAAAACCGGCGCTGCTCCAGTCACTCAGCCAACTGGACGCGGACTTCTCCATTGACGGGCTGGAATCGCGGCTGATCAACGAAGCCCTGCAACTGAGCAGCGGTAACCTGGCGGCAGCCGCGCGCTCGCTGGGGCTGAGCCGGGCGCAATTCGCCTATCGGTTGAAGAAGCATCAGAAAGGTGTCCCAGACTAAACACCGAACTAATGTGGGGGGCTTGCTCGCGAAAGCGGTGGGCCAGCTTGCATGTATGTCGAATGTGCTGACGCCTTCGCGAGCAGGCTCGCTCCCACACTGGTTTCTGGGTGGTTTTAAGGTCTGTGTACTAGCGACTCAATCGGTGGTGCTCGCCGCCAGCACGGCAAGCGTGCGGCGCTTGGGGTTCCAGATGCTCAGGCACCAGACGCCCCACCACTCCAGGCCATCGTCGAAATAATCGCTCCAGGGCTCACGGGCCGGATCGGGTTCGTCGCTGGCGGTCCAGTTGACGTTGAAGTTGTCGACCCAACTCAACACCACGACATCGATCCCTTCTTCGAGCCCGAGCAAATCGAGCCATGCCTTGAACAGCGCTTGCGGCGTGTCGTCGCTGAAACGGGTGCCATAGGGCGGTTCGCAGAAGTCCGCGTACAAGGCGTAGGGCTGCTGATTGTGTTCGCCCACGTCGGTGCGCATGAGTCGGGTCACCTCGTCGTGGTTCAGCGGCTTGGCGACAGCCTTGTCCAGATCCCAACTCATGATGGGCGACGCAACCTCGGCATCGCGCGGATCGAGGGCCAGTTGGCGGTGACGCTCCAGCCATAGGGCCTTGATCTGCTGGAACAACAGATCCACGGCCTGGCGATGGAGCGCCTCGTCAACCGCCTCATTCGCCTCAGGCGCAAGCACCAGGAACTCGAAGGCGCAACCGGCCCTCTCCATTCGTTGGCGCAACGATGCGCTGGTTGGCTGTTCAACGACGTTCAACATGACCGTCTCCGTCAGACAAGGGAAAAGCGCCCCGCCGATACTCGCTGGGGGTCTGGTTCATTTCGATGCGGAAATGTCGGTTGAAGTTGGACAGATTGTTATAGCCCACTTCAAAACAGATGTCGGTCACCGGCATTTCGCTTTGCAACAGCAAGCGGCAGGCGCGCTGAACTCGCAACTTGCGCATCAGGTCGATGAAACCGTGCCCGGTGATGCGCTTGAAGAATCGCGAGAAGCCTGGCTCGCTCATGTCCAATTGACGGGCGATCACCGACAGTCTCAGGTCGCCGGTGAGTTCGGCTTGCAGGTACTCGAAGGCTTTGTGGATACGCTCGGAACTGCGGGCATCGAGGGTCGGTGCGTAGCATGGGCTCGCCAGGCTCAGGGCCTCGTCACCGGGAGCCTGGTTGAGGGTATGGAGCAACTCCAGGAACAGCGCCAATCGCTGCAGCCCCTGGGCCGGGCCGATGGTTTCCAGCAGGTGCGCAGCCCTCAGTGCGGTGTCACCTGCGAAGGCAAGGCCACGGCGGGCTCGTTCGAACAGCCCCTGCAGATCCCCCAGTTCAGGCAGGGTGCGGCGCAAGGTCAGCAGCGTGGCGCCGTCGAATTGCAACACCACGTCACGACCGGCCAAGAACTCCCCCGGCGCCAGGTCGCCCATCCAGTCGTGGGGCAAATCCGGGCCGATCATCGCCACATGACCGGGGCCAAACGGGCCGATGTAGTCGCCCGCCAACAGTTTGCCGCTGCCCTGGCGGATCAGGTGGATCTCGAATTCAGGGTGATGGTTCCAGCGCGCCAGCGGGTACGGGTAATCGTGCTCGTACCAGCGAAAACTGTGTTCGGGTTCGGGCAGGATGACTTCCAGTTCGGCCGGTCGCTGCTCGAACAGGGGCGTTCGGAGATCAGGCATGTCGCGCCTCTTTTAGCGTTATAGCGGGCACCTTACGCCGAGTACGCAGCGCTTAGCCAGCCTCGGTCTGACCGTCCGCTGGTACTTTTTTAACCCGCGCTTGCCACGTTCAGCGACGTTAAAAAAATATCAGCCCACGATTCTCCCCGCGTTTGTCCTCCTCCACGGGCGCTGCTGTAATCGGCTTACCCATGACCGCAATGCTATTCACTTAAGGCAATCGGCAAACCCGTGGCGAGGGAGCTTGCTCCCGCTGGGCCGCGAAGCGGCCCCAAAACCTGCCAAGTGCGGCGTATCAGACACACCGCACCCGCCGGTTTACGACTGCTTCGCAGCCGAGCGGGAGCAAGCTCCCTCGCCACAAGGGCTGTGTGCACCGCCTACTCCCTAGACTGACAGGAAAACCCCATGAAACGACTCGAAGGAAAAAGTGCCTTGGTGACCGGCGCCGCCCGTGGTATCGGCAAGGCATTCGCCCAGGCCTATATCAACGAAGGCGCCACGGTGGCGATCGCCGATATCGACCTTGACCGAGCCCAGGCCACCGCCGCCGAGCTGGGCGACTGCGCCTACGCCGTCAAAATGGACGTGACCGACCAGGCCTCGATCGACCAGGCCATCGAGGCCGTGGTGGCCCGGGCGGGCAAGCTGGATATCCTGATCAACAACGCCGCGCTGTTCGACCTGGCGCCCATCGTCGACATCACCCGACAGAGCTACGAGCGGCTGTTTTCCATCAACGTCGCCGGCACGCTGTTCACGCTGCAGGCGGCGGCGCGGCAGATGATCCGCCAGGGCCATGGCGGCCGGATCATCAACATGGCCAGCCAGGCCGGCCGGCGTGGCGAGCCCCTGGTGGCGATCTATTGCGCCACCAAGGCGGCGGTGATCAGCCTGACCCAGTCCGCCGGGCTGGACCTGATCAGGCACCGGATCAACGTCAACGCCATCGCCCCCGGCGTGGTGGATGGCGAGCACTGGGATGGCGTGGACGCGCTGTTCGCCCGTCACGAAAACCTGCCGCTGGGGGAAAAGAAGCGCCAGGTTGCGGAGCAAGTACCCTATGGCCGGATGGGCACCGCGGAGGACCTCACCGGAATGGCGATTTTCCTGGCCTCGACGGAGAGCGAATACGTGGTGGCACAGACGTATAACGTCGATGGTGGTAACTGGATGAGCTGATAATCGAGGTTTTTATGGCCTTGAAACGACGGAAATGGACTTATTCGCTTGAAAACTGATCCCACTACTTGAGGATTGTCCCGAACGGTGCCCAACGGTACCGTTCCAAGGATTTCAAGAGAGCGTGAATACCGTTGCCCCGGCGGGGCAAAAATTGCGCATCATAGGCGCCGTCCGCTCAAGGGAGATTTACATGCGTGCCATTTCATCCGTCATGGGTCTTGTCGTGCTGTCGCTGGGCCTGGCGTTCACCACCAGCGCCACGGCCACCGAAGAGACGCAACTGGTCGAGTCCATCAACCTTTACCGCAGCCAATCCCAAAGCTGCGCCGGCCAGGCCTCGTTGGAACTGCCGCCGCTGGCGATGGACTCCCGGCTGATCCTGTCGGCCAATGGCATCGGCGACCTGCAACAGGCGCTGGCGCGGGCGGCCTATCCCATGGTCAACGTGCAAGCCATCAGCCTGTCCGGGCCGCGCGATGCGCAATCGGCCATGAAAGCCGTGCAGGAAAGCTTCTGCCAGGTGGTGCTCGACCCACAGTTCGTCGACATCGGCGTCAGCCGCCTGGATCGCGAATGGCGCATTGTGCTGGCGCGCCCGTTGCTATCGGCGCGCCTGGGTGATTGGCAAGCGGAGGGCCAGAAACTGCTGAAGCTGATCAACAGCGCCCGCGCCCAGCCGCGTCGCTGCGGCACCGAAGCCTTCGCCGCCACCACGCCGCTGGCCTGGAACGCCACCCTGGCCCTGGCCGCCGTCACGCACACCCGGGCCATGGCCAACAACAACTTCTTCGACCACAAGGACCGCGACAACCGCACGCCCGGCGACCGCGCCGAACTGGCCGGCTACCTGGGCCAATTGATCGGCGAGAACATTGCCGCCGGCCAAGACACCGCACTCAAGGTGGTGGATGGCTGGCTGGCCAGCCCGGGGCACTGCGCCAACCTGATGAACCCGCAGTTCCGCGAATTGGGCGCCGGGTATGCGACCGATCCGAAAAGCGATGCGGGGATCTATTGGACAGCGATGTTTGGCACGCCGCAGTAGCGGTGCCATCGCGAGCAAGCTCGCTCCCACAGGGGATTTTTGGCGGCCATGCGATCAAGTCCCAGCGCCAGCCAGTGTGGGAGCGAGCCTGCTCGCGAAGGCGGCGGCATATTCAACATCGATGCTGTCTGAACCACCGTTTTCGCGAGCAAGCTCGCTCCCACAGTGGGCGTTGTGGCGGTCATGCGCTCAAGTTCCACCATCCGCCAATGTGGGAGCGAGCTTGCTCGCGATAGCCAGTGCCTGATCAACCTCAGCGCCCGTGGCTGGCCTCATCCTGCCGCAGCACCTGCCGCACATGCTCCATGAACTGGCTCAACGAGGGTGATGGGGCCACCGGCTTGCGCTGCAACAGGCCGATCGAGCGTTTCGCCGGCTGGTCGATGGCAGTGACCATGCACTGCTCGCCAATGTTGAACACGGCCGTGCAACTGGCCGGCAGCAGGGAGAATCCCAATCCTTCGCGCACCAACGCCGTGGCGGTGCTCATGTGCGCGACCTCCCAGGCCGGAACCGCATCGACGTTCAGATAGCGCAATGCAGCGTCAGCCAGGGGGCGGATGCTGGTGTCGGGCGTAAGCGCGATGTAGGGCTGCCGCTTCCAGTCGTCCAGGCCTTCGCGCAGGTGATCCTTGTGGCTCAATAGCACAAGGTTGTCGTCCAGCAGTCGCTCGAAACTCAATCCGGAAAGATCGTCAGGCAGCGAACTGATGCCGGCGTCCACCTCGCCTCGCTGCACCCAGCCCATGATTTCCCCCGCGCGGCCATCCAGCAAGCTCACCGTCACGCCCGGGTTCTCACGCTGGAAAGCAGCAATGGCCATCGGCAGGAACGATGCGGCGGCGGTAGGCAGGGCCGCCAGCCGGAGCGTACCCCGGCTCAGGTTGAGGGTGTCACGAGCATCGCGTACGGCATCGTCCATGTCCCGGAGCATGCGCCGGGCCTGGGGCAAGAAGTGCTCTCCGGCGGGCGTCAGTTCGACGCTGCGGGTGTTACGCGCGAGCAGTTGCAAGCCCATGCTCTCTTCCAATTTGCGAATGCTGTAGCTCAACGCCGGTTGGGACAGGTGCAATTGTTCTGCCGTGCGGGTAAAGCTCGACGTCTCGGCGATCAGGATGAAGGCACGAAGCTGACGAAAAGAAACGTTCATGGCCCACTCATAAAATTACTGAATTAATTGATTCTATCTTTAAAATTCACAGAATAATCCACCCCCTCCACTATGGAGCCACCTTTCAGTGGAACTCGGACATGACAAAAACAATTCTCGTCGGGTGTGGCGCCGGTTTCGCCAATGATCGACCCGACGCCGCCCTGCGCCTGGCCCAGGACCTGGCGCAACGCAGCGGCCAGCGCTACATCATGCTGGAGCTACTGGCTGAGCGGACCCTGGCCGAGGCCCAGCTACGCAAACGACTTGATCCAGAGACAGGCTACTCCGCCCGCCTGTTCGACTTCCTCGAACCCATGCTCGACCTGTGCATCGAGGCCGGCATCCCGATCATCACCAACGGTGGTGCCGCTAATCCCCGGGCGGCCGCGCGACGGCTGCGACACGGGTTGGCGGGTCGCTTCCCTGAGCTGAAAATCGCCTGTGTATTGGGCGATGACCTGTTGGAAGAAACGCCTCCCCGGTACGAACGATGGTTGTCATCGGCCCCCTTGGAGCACCCCGTTTCGGTGAACGTCTACACCGGGGCCGACGGTATTGCCCAGGCGTTGGCCGAGGGCGCCGGGATCGTGCTGTGTGGTCGGGTCGCGGATCCGTCGCTGGCGGTGGGGGCGATCCGCCATGGGCTGGGTTGGGCGGCTGACGATTGGCAGAAAATGGCCGTCGCCACCACAGCCGGGCATCTGCTGGAATGTTGCACCCAGGTCACTGGCGGCTACTTTGCCCATCCTGGGGTGAAAGACATTCCGGACCCGGCCAACCTCGGCTGCCCCATTGCAGAGGTTCACCAGGACGGCCGCCTGATCATCGGCAAGACTCGCAACAGCGGTGGCCGGGTCAGCGAACAGACCGTCAAGGAACAACTCCTCTACGAAGTACATGACCCTCGACGCTACCTGACGCCGGACGTGGTGCTGGACCTGGGCCAGGCTCGCGTAGAGGATCTGGGCGAGGACCGTGTCGAGATCAGTGGCCTGCTTGGCCATCCACGTCCCTACACGCTCAAGGGCCTGGCGGGGGTGCGCGGCCTGTGGTTCGGCGAGGCGGAAATCTCCTACGCAGGCCCCGGTGCCGTGGCGCGTGCTGCACTGGCGCGGGAGATCCTGCTGCAACGTTTTGACCAATTGGCACCGGGGATACAGCCCTGGATCGACCTGTCCGGGGTTGCCAGCCTTTTCAACGACCAGGGCGGTCGTTATCTGCAAAAGCAACTGGCCCAGGCGCCCTCCCTGGAAGATGTGCGCGTGCGCATCGGCTTGACCCACACCGACCGATTGCTGGTGGAAGCGCTGCTGGCAGAGGTTGAGTCGCTCTATACCAACGGGCCCGCGGGCGGCGGTGGCGTGCGTCGGCACCTCGCCGAGACCGTCACCACTCGCAGCTTCCTGCTGCCGCGAAATGAGATCCACACAACCCTGGAGTGGTATTGATGAACCTGGTCACCCTCGCTGACTATGCCCATGCCCGTGCTGGCGACAAAGGCAACATTCTCAGCATCGCCCTGTTTCCCAACGATCCTGCCCACTACCCCTGGCTGCTACGGGAACTGACCTGCGCCCGGGTGGCCGAGCAATTCGCGACGCGCCAGCCCTCCAAGGTGCATCGCTATGAGCTGCCGAACCTGAACGCATTGAATTTCGTACTTGAGGACGCCCTGGAGGGTGGAGTGAACCGCAGTTGCGGTCTTGACCGCCACGGCAAAAGCCTGAGTTACCTGCTGCTGGCCCTGCGTTTGCCAGGCCCGCAAGGCTGACCGAGCCACCGCCCGCGCACCATCCGACAACAATAAAAAGAGAGGCTGCAACATGATTACAACCCTGGGTTTCCTGATGATGTTCGCCATCATCGGCTTGATATTGCTGCGCAGGATCAGTCCGGTTGTGGCGTTCACCACCCTTCCCGTGGTCGTTTGCCTGCTGGCCGGTTTCAATCTCGGACAGATCGGCGAGTTCATCAAGGCCGGCCTGATTACAGTGGCCCCGACCGCCGCACTGTTTCTGTTCGCCATCCTGTTTTTCGGCATCATGCGTGACCGCGGCCTGTTCGATCCGTTGGTCAATCTGCTGATCCGCAGCACGGGCGGCAAGCCGTTGGCCGTGGCGTTGGTAACGGTATTGGTGACGTCGGTGGTTCATCTCGACGGCGTCGGCGCCGCCACGTTCTTGCTGACCATCCCGGCCCTGTTGCCCTTGTACAAACGCCTGAACATGAGCCCGGCGATGCTGTTGTGCCTGGTCGGCACCACGGCCGGTGTCATCAATATGGTCCCTTGGGGCGGCACGACCGCACGGGCCGCCGCGGTGTCGGGGCTGGATGCCACGCAGTTGTGGCTAGGCTTGCTGCCGGTGCAGATGGTGGGCCTGGCGTGCATGCTGCTGGTCGCGACCGTATTGGGCCTGCGCGCCCAGCGTCGCCAACCGATGTCCCTCGGGGCAGCGGCGACGTGCGACCTCGACGGGCTGCAACCCCAGGACCGGGAATTCAGCCTCTCGCCCCGGGAGCTGCGCTACTGGCTGAACGTGGCGCTGACCGCTGGGATCCTGGTGTGCCTGTTCACCGGTATTTTCCCCCTGTACGCCTGTTTCATGGTGGGCCTGGGCATCGCCCTGCCCTTGAACTTCCCGTCCCTGGACGCCCAGGCCGAACGCCTCAAGGCCCATGCCGCCGACGCGCTGCAAATGGTCCTGGTGATGATGGCTGCTGCCGTCCTGTTGGGCGTGCTCTCCGGCGCGAAGATGTCCGACGGCATGGCCTTGGCACTGATCGATATCCTGCCGGCGGGATCCGCCCAATACCTGCACGTGATCGTCGGTTTCTTCGGCGTGCCCCTGGGCATGATCTTTTCACCGGACGCCTATTATTTCGCCCTGCTTCCGGTGATCAAGGACGTGGCCGCCGCCGCGGGTGTTCCTCTCGAAGCCGTGGCCCGGGCCATGCTGATCGGGGAGAACACCGGCTTTTCCATCAGCCCGGTGGTGCCCAGCGTCTATCTAGCGCTGGCGTTGTCCGGGGTGGAGCTGCGCAAGCACATCACCTATACGTTCTTCTGGGCCTGGGGCGTCAGCCTGGTGATGCTTGCCTTTGCCGTGGCAACCGGCGCGGTACAGGTATAACGCTCAAGGGCGGGCTTCAATGCGCATCGAAGATCAGCGAACGATGCACCCCGGAGCCCGCCCTCACCCCATCGCCGACCGCCAACGCGACTGAGCCGAACGGCATCGCCGCATCGCCACAGACAAAAACACCCGGGACGCTGGTTGCACGCGTCATCGGGTCGGCCTGGATGAACGCCCCGAGCGGGCCGTCTTCAAAAGCACAGCCCAAGGACGCCGCGAGTGAACCGGCCACCTGGATGCGCGGCAGGACAAACAAGCCGTCAATGGCGATCACCCGTCCGTCCGCCAGCACCACGTCGGCCCGGTCGCCTTCAATACGTTCGACACGCTCCGGCACCAGGGTTACGCCCCGTCGGGCCAGGCTGTCCTGTTGCTCAAGGTCGGGCTCGAACACGCCATTGGTGAAGAACGTCGTCGGGCCCCAGTCGGGCAGCATCAAGGCATGGTGGAGCGACATCGGCGAGGTCGCCAACACCCCGATGGGACCTTGTTCCAGTTCATAGCCGTGGCAATACGGACAATGGAAGACGCTTTTGCCCCAGCGCTGCGCCAGCCCTTCCACGTCGGGCAACTCATCGATGACCCCGGTGGCCAACAGCAGGCGCTGGGTGCTGTAGCGTTGCCCGTCATGGGTCTCCACGAGGAAGCCGCCCCCCTCCTGGCTGGCCTTGCTCGCGGTAGCCGATACCCACTCTACCGTCGGGTAGGCCAACAGCTGGCGGCGGGCATCATCGGCAATGTCTCCGGGGGCGCGGCCATCCTGCCCGAGAAAACCATGGGCGCTGGCCGCGAACCGGTTGCGCCGCTGGCCGGCATCGATGACCAGCACTTTGCGGCGGGCACGGGCCAGTTGCAGGGCTGCGGACATACCGGCGTAGCTGCCGCCTGCGATGACGACGTCGTAGTGCATGATCAATCTCCTGGGGTGGTCTGGCGGAATTGATAAAGTCTCGATACATCGTAAGTTCCTTGAAAAGCGCCTGTCAACGATCTCGTAACTTTTGCGATTACAGGCGATACTCAGGCCGGTCTTCGCCACGGTACGTTGCAACGCTCATGAGAACCGACACCCGCCTGTCCCGCATGCTCCACGTATTGATCCACATGGATCGTCACCAACAATCGGCCACGTCCGACACCCTCGCGCAGATGCTGGGCACCAACCCGGTGGTGGTGCGCCGGACCATGGCGTTGCTCAAGGAACAGGGGTATGTCACGTCGGAAAAAGGCCATCGTGGCGGCTGGACCTTGAGCAAGCCGCTGTCGGAGATGACCTTGCTGGACATCCACCAAGCCTTGGGCAGCACGTCGATCTTTGCCATTGGCCTGTCCACCGATCATCCGCAATGCCTGGTGGAACAGGCGGTGAATGGCGCGCTGACGGATGCGTTCGATGAGGCCCAGGCGTTGCTGCTCAAGCGTTTGGGAGCAATTACCCTGGCGCAGTTAGCGGAGGATTTTGACGCGCGGTTTCGACAGGTATGCGCAGAGGATGGAACCGACCTTTCGCAGATGGGGCACTGATGTTGACAGGTCCGCCGCTATCGCGAGCAAGCTCGCTCCCACAGGGTTCAGCCTTGACCACAAGCCGTCCATTCGCCGCGAGTCCCTTGTGGGAGCGAGCTTGCTCGCGATAGCGGCGGTACATTCAATATCATCTATTCAGATGAATGCATTCGCGAGCAGGCCCGCTCCCAAAGGGGTTAACCGAGCGTTCAATAAAAAACGCCGCTCATTTGAGCGGCGTTTCTTGTACTACTTCAGACAGCGTCCGGCTTACAGCGCCATGTCAGCCGCCGGATTGGCTTGCGGGGCAACGCCCGGCTTGGCCGGTGCCGCGGTAGTGCCAGGCTTGCCGATTACCGGCGGTGTGTCCAGTTGCAGGACCTCGCTGGTGTACGCCCATTCCTGGGCTACGCGCTCAGGACTATCGTTGAGCTTGGTGCCGTAGCTTGGCACGATCTGGCGCAGTTTTTCCTGCCAGGCCGGGCTGGCGACCTTGTCCTTGAAGACCTTCTCAAGCACGTTCAGCATGATCGGTGCGGCAGTCGAGGCGCCTGGCGAGGCACCCAGCAGGCCGGCGATGCTGCCATCCTGGGAGGCAACCACTTCGGTACCGAGTTTCAGCACGCCGCCCTTCTCTTCGTCACGCTTGATGATCTGCACGCGCTGGCCGGCCTGCCACAGGCGCCAGTCTTCCTGCTTGGCGTCCGGGAAGTACTCTTTCAGCGCGTTGAAGCGGTCTTCGTCCGACAGCATCAGCTGGCCGGCCAGGTATTCGACCAGTGGATACTGTTCGATACCGACCTTGGTCATCGGCCACACGTTGTGGGTGGTGGTGCTGGTCAGCAGGTCGAAGTACGAACCGTTCTTCAGGAACTTGGTGGAGAACGTTGCGAACGGGCCAAACAGGATCACGCGCTTGCCATCGAGCACGCGGGTGTCCAAGTGCGGAACCGACATCGGCGGTGCGCCCACCGAAGCCTTGCCATACGCCTTCGCCAGGTGCAGTTGGGCGACGGTCGGGTTTTCGGTGACCAGGAACGAACCACCTACCGGGAAACCGGCGTATTCACGCGCTTCCGGGATGTCGGACTTCTGCAGCAGGTGCAACGCACCGCCGCCGGCGCCGATGAACACAAACTTGGCGTCGGTCTCGGTTTCGGTACCGTCTTTCAGGTTCGTGTACGAAACGCGCCAGGTGCCGTCTTCGTTGCGGGTGATTTCTTCCACTTCGCTGGACAGCTTGAGGGAGAAGTTCGGCTTGGTTTGCAGGTAAGTCGCGAATTGGCGGGTGATTTCGCCGAAGTTCACGTCAGTACCCAACGGGCTCCAGGTGGCCGCGACTTTCTGGCTCGGGTCACGCCCTTGCATCATCAGCGGAACCCACTTGCTGATCTGCGCAGGGTCTTCGGAATACTGCATGCCGGCGAACAACGGGCTGGCCTGGAGCGCTTCGTAGCGCTTCTTCAGGAACGCGATGTTGTCATCACCCCAGACGAAGCTCATGTGCGGCGTGGAGTTAATGAACGAGCGCGGGTTCTTCAGCACACCGTTCTTGACCTGCCAGGACCAGAACTGACGGGAGATCTGGAACGCTTCGTTGATCTCGATGGCCTTGACGATCTCGACCTTGCCATTCTTGTCTTCCGGCGTGTAGTTCAGCTCGGCCAGTGCAGAGTGACCCGTACCGGCATTGTTCCAACCGTTGGAACTCTCTTCGGCAACACCGTCCAGGCGCTCGACCATTTCCATGGTCCAGCCCGGCTCCAGCTCATTGAGCCAGACGCCGAGAGTCGAGCTCATGATGCCCCCACCAATGAGCAAGACATCCACTTTTTTTGGCTCGGCGGCGTGCGTGGTCGCAAGACCCATCGCCATCGCCAGGCCCAGTAGCGCCGTGTGTGTTTTCTTCAACATGTGTGTATCCCTAGGATGAACGCCATTCCGTCCACCGGTCCTGATCAAGGATAGATCACATCCACGGCCAGCAATGCTGGGGGATGGATCGAGACGGACTGGAGGATGGACCTACAGGGCCGAGCATATTCGTCGGCCTCTCGTTTATGTCTCTCCGGCGCTGACTTCTTGTAGGTCTTGGCTTCAGCTGGGTGAGGGACGCTGCAAACGGTGTTCATCGGGCCTGGCGTGGCCGTGCCCGATTGTCGCAGCGGGGGGAGTTTACATAAGGAAATAAACAGACCGAAGCGCATTTTTACATTCTTGGCAAAAACGCCGACCAAATGACGGCATTTTAATGGCCTGATCCGCAGTGAGCCTGGATTCAAGCCCCTTTGGCCCGGAGCAGACCTCCTGTGGGAGCGAGCTTGCTCGCGATGAGGCCGGGACATGCAACATCGATGTTGACTGATCGGCCGCTAATCGCGAGCAAGCTCGCTCCCACTGGGATGGGTGGGGCTAACAGGTTTTGTGGTCCTACCCGAGGATCTGACTCAACACCGCCCGCAACTTGCCAGGCTTCACCGGTTTGTTGAGCAGCGGAGCATCCAGCTTGCGCAGGGCGCGGCGGCACTGGTCGCTGCGGTCGGCGGTGATGATGACCGCCGGGATCGCCTGGTGGAAATGCTCGCGCAGGTGCTTGACCACTTCACAGCCGACGACCCCATGATCCAGGTGAAAATCCGCCAGGATCAACTCCGGCGCGCGGTTTTGCAGCACGTCAAGGGCGCCCGCCTCGTCGGTGGCGGTCAACACCTCGCAACCCCATTGCCCCAACAGCGCGGCCATGCTTTGCAAGATGCTCAGTTCGTTGTCGATCACCAACAAACGCCGCCCCGGCAGTGGGTTGCCGACGACCGCCTGGGCCGGGGCCTGGGATACGGGTTGCGGTTTTTCACTGGACAGCGGCACCTCGATGCTGAACACCGAACCTCGTCCCGGGCGCGAACGCACCTGTACCCGGTAACCGAGGATATGGGCGATGCGTTCGACGATCGCCAACCCCAGGCCCACGCCTTTGCGATCCGCCGCCCGGCCGACGTCCAGTTGATTGAACTCGAGGAAAATCGACTCCAGGCAATCGGCGGCGATGCCCCGTCCCGTGTCCCAGACTTCCAGGCTCAGGCGCCCTCCCCGACGTCTGGCCGCCAGGAGAATGCCGCCTTGATTGGTGTAGCGGCAGGCATTGCTCAGCAGATTGCGCAGGATACGGCTGATCAATCGCAGGTCAGTCAGCACCGCTTCGTCGCCAAACCGTACCCGCAGCTCCAACCCGGCGGCACCGGCTACCGATTGAAACTCCGACACCAGCGGCCCCAGCAACTCATCCAGCCGATACGGCGCCAGGTCGGGCTTGACGGCGGCCTGGTCGAGCCGGGAAATGTCCAGCAGGTCGGTGAGCAGGTCTTCGGCCCCTTCGAGCGCTTGATGAGTGCGTTCCACCAGCACGTGCTCGGCGGCAGGCAACTGGCGTTCACGCAAGGTGGCGATCAGCAGGCGGGCCGCGTTGAGGGGCTGCAACAGATCATGGCTGGCGGCGGCCAGGTACTTGTCCTTGCTGCGGTTGGCGGCCTGGGCGACATCCCGGGCATCGCGCAATTGCTGCTCTATCTGCTCGCGTTGGGCAATCTGCTGCTGCAGGTTGTGGTTGGCTTCCAGCAACGCATCGGTGCGCTCGGCCACCCGTTGCTCGAGTTGGTCATTGAGTTGTTGCAGGTGTCGGCGGGCCTGTTCCAGCTCATCGAGACGGGCCGTCAGTTCCGGGTAGTGACTCTTGCGCGTCGAGTGATTGCCCAGCCCCAGCAGCCCGGCCAGGGCTTTTTGCTGCTCGTCAGAGGGCTTCGCCATAGACGACCTCGACATCCCGCTGGCTCGACTCCCGAGGATTGGTGAGGATGCACGGGTCGTGCATCGCATGTTGCGACAGGAACGGAATGTCCGACGTGCTGACACCGTGCAGGCCCAGGGTCTCGTGGAAACCGATGGTGCGCTTGAGGGCAATCAGGTGCTCCACCAGCCGGCCGCGGATCTGCCGGTGATTGAGCCCCCGGCAATCGATGCCCAGGGTCTCGGCAATCACCTTGAAACGCTCCGGTGCCGAGTTGTAGTTGAACGCCACCACATGCTCCACCAGTACCGCGTTGCACAAGCCATGGGGCAAATCGAGGAAACCGCCCAGGCTGTGGGACATCGCATGCACCGCCCCGAGGATCGCGTTGGAGAACGCCAGCCCGGCCTGCATGCTGCCCAGCATGATTTTTTCCCGCAGGGCGACGTCCGCCGGGTTGGCGATCATCTGCACCAGGTTGTTGTTGATCAGGCGCATGGCTTCCAGTGCATGGGGGTCGGTCAACGGGCCGTGGCCGGTGGACACGAAGGCCTCGATGGCATGCACCAGGGCGTCGATGCCGGTACAGGCGGACAGGAACGGGTCCATGCTCAGGGTGGTTTCCGGGTCGATCAACGACACGTCCGGCACCGCCGCCTTGCTGACGATGGAAAACTTCATGCGTTCTTGCTGGTTGGAGATGATCACGAACTGCGACACGTCCGCCGACGTCCCCGCCGTGGTGGGAATCAAGATCAGTGGCGGGCTGGGCACGTGCAGGGTATCGACGCCTTCGAACTCGAGGATGTTGCGGCCATGGGCGACGACAATGCCGATGCCTTTGCCGCAATCCATCGGGCTGCCACCGCCCACGGCGACGATGACATCGCAATGGTTTTCCCGGTACAGGTCAGCGCCGAGCATCACTTCCTCGACCCGGGGATTGGGCGAGACCGCGCTGTAGATGCAGTAATCGATACCTTGGGCCTGGAGGCTGGCTTCGACGTCCGCCACCCAACCGGCGGCGATGACCCCGGGATCGGTGACGATCAGCACTTTGCGCGCGCCGAAGGTCTTGGCGTAGTTGCCGACATTGTGCCGACAACCGGCACCGAACATGATTTCAGGGGAAACGAACTTGCGCAGCGGGCTGAGGCTCATCTTTTCAGTGACGTGGCTCATCGGTAAGCCTGTTGTTATTGTCTGGGATACCTTGAGCCTAAAGCATCCCACGGTGATTGCAATCCGACCAATGGGGTAGCCCGGCCTGAACGCCTCAGGCCGGGCCGGCACTCATCGGTTGGCGAAGTACATCGTCACTTCAAAGCCGATACGCAGGTCGGTGTACGCGGGTTTAGTCCACATGGGTCTTTCCTCTTCTTGTACCGGGCGATTCCGGCAAGGTCATTAATGCACGCCACGCCTGGGGCTCGAATGCTACTTTCGAAGCGGTGGGTGGGGTGCGTTGGTATTGGATGGGTGACATGCCATTGCATAACCCTTGTGGGAGCGAGCTTGCTCGCGATGAGGCCGGGACATTCAACATTGGTGTTGACTGATCGACCGCTATCGCGAGCAAGCTCGCTCCCACAGGGGGAGTGCTGTGTTACCGGGTTAGAAGAAGCCCAGCGGATTGATGTCGTAGCTCACCAGCAGGTTCTTGGTCTGCTGGTAGTGGTCGAGCATCATCTTGTGGGTTTCACGACCCACGCCGGACTTCTTGTAGCCACCGAACGCGGCATGGGCCGGGTACAGGTGGTAGCAGTTGGTCCACACGCGACCGGCCTTGATCGCCCGGCCCATGCGGTAGGCGCGGTTGATGTCGCGGGTCCACAGGCCGGCACCGAGGCCGAACTCGGTGTCGTTGGCGATGGCCAGGGCTTCGGCTTCGTCCTTGAAGGTGGTCACGCCCACCACTGGACCGAAGATTTCCTCCTGGAACACACGCATTTTGTTGTGGCCCTTGAGCAGGGTCGGCTGGATGTAATAGCCGCTCGACAAATCACCCTCGAGTCGCTCGGCAGCGCCGCCGGTGAGCAGCTCGGCGCCTTCTTGCTGGGCAATCTCAAGGTACGACAGGATCTTATCGAATTGCTGCTCGGACGCCTGGGCGCCGACCATGGTCTCGGTGTCCAGCGGGTTGCCGCGCTTGATCTTGGCGATCTTTTTCATCACCTCGGCCATGAACGGCACATAGATCGATTCTTGTACCAAGGCACGAGATGGGCAGGTGCAGACTTCGCCCTGGTTGAAAAACGCCAGCACCAGGCCTTCAGCCGCCTTTTCGATAAAGGCCGGCTCGGCTTGCATGATGTCTTCGAAGAAGATGTTTGGCGACTTGCCGCCCAGCTCCACGGTAGACGGGATGATGTTCTCGGCGGCGCACTTCATGATGTGCGAGCCCACCGGGGTGGAGCCGGTGAAGGCGATCTTGGCGATACGCTTGCTGGTGGCCAGGGCTTCACCGGCTTCGCGGCCGAAACCATGGACGATGTTCAACACCCCGGGTGGCAGCAGGTCGGCGATCAGTTCCGCGAAGACCATGATCGACAGCGGCGTCTGTTCGGCTGGCTTGAGCACGATGCAGTTACCGGCGGCCAGGGCCGGGGCGAGTTTCCAGGCAGCCATCAGCAGCGGGAAGTTCCACGGGATGATCTGCCCGACCACGCCCAGCGGCTCGTGGAAATGATAGGCGGTGGTCAGTTCGTTGATCTCGGCCGCCCCACCCTCTTGGGCGCGAATGCAGCCAGCGAAGTAACGGAAATGGTCGGCCGCCAACGGCACGTCGGCATTGAGGGTCTCGCGCACGGCCTTGCCGTTGTCCCAGGTCTCGCTGACGGCGAGGACTTCCAGGTTCTGCTCGATGCGGTCAGCGATTTTCAGCAGCACCCGCGAGCGGTCCTGCACCGAGGTCTTGCCCCAGGCGTCGGCGGCGGCATGGGCCGCATCCAGTGCCTTGTCGATGTCGGCGGCGTTGGAGCGCGGGAATTGGGCAATGACTTCGCCGTTGACCGGGGACGTGTTGGTGAAATACTCACCGTTGACCGGCGCGACGAATTCGCCGCCGATGAAATTGCCGTAGCGCGGTTTGAAGGAAACGACGGCGCCTGGGGTTCCGGGTTGTGCGTAGATCATGATGGGGCCTCTGCCTGGTCGATGCCTGTCACGGGACAGGCGATAGGCCGATGGTAGAGAGCCCCATGCCGTGGACGAATGCGTCATTGGCAGGGGGCTCTCTCGTTATTTGGTCGTAGGTTTTGCCGCGATCCGAGGATGACCCGGGCTTTATTGTGGGAGCGAGCTTGCTCGCGATGGCGGCGGATCAGTCAACATCGATGCAAGATGTTCTGGCCTCATCGCGAGCAAGCTCGCTCCCACAGGTTCTACATTTGCCAAGGTTGGCTCAGCGCTTGGCGACAAGCTCTTTCGGCAACTTGAAGGTCCAGAGCATGCCGCCCTGGTTGAAGTCCTTCACGCGTTTGGCCACCTCGCCGCCCCACAGCGGCACAGCACCGCCCCAGCCGGAAACCACGGAGACGTATTGCTCACCGTCCATTTCCCATGTGATGGGCGAGCCAAGCACGCCGGAGCCGGTCTGGAATTCCCAGACCTTTTCGCCAGTCTTGGCGTTGAACGCCTGGAGGAACCCTTCAGGCGTGCCGGTGAACACCAGGTTGCCCTTGGTGGTCAGGACCCCGCCCCACAGCGGCGCGAAGTTCTTGTGGCGCCAGACTTCCTTGCCGGTCTTGGGGTCGATGGCCCGCAGCACGCCGATGTAATCCTCGTTCAGCGGCTTGATGGTGAACCCGGCCCCGAGGAACGCCGCGCCTTTCTTGTAGGCGATGCCTTCGTTCCAGATGTCCATGCCCCATTCGTTGGACGGCACGTAGAACAGGCCGGTGTCCTGGTTGTAGGCCATGGGCATCCAGTTTTTCGCACCGAGAAAGGCCGGGGCGACGAACACCGAACTGCCCTTGGCTTCGCTGCCCGGTGCGCCCGGACGGCTGGCCTCGTTGTAGATCGGCCGCCCGTCCTTGTCCAAGCCAGTGGCCCAGGTGATCTTGTCGACAAACGGGAAGCCGCGGATGAACTTCCCGTTGGTGCGGTCGAGCACGTAGAAGAAGCCGTTCCGGTCGGCCGTTGCCGCAGCCTTGATGTCTTTGCCGCCTTCCTTGTAGTTGAACGAGATCAGCTCATTGACGCCGTCATAGTCCCAGCCGTCATGGGGCGTACTCTGGAAATGCCACTTGATGGTGCCGTCGTCCGGGTTCAGGGCCAGGCGCGACGACGAATAGAGGTTGTCGCCAGGACGCAGGTGGGAATTCCAAGGGGCCGGGTTGCCGGTGCCGAACAGCAGCAGGTTGGTTTCCGGGTCGTAGTAGCCCCCCAGCCAAGGCGCCGCGCCGCCGGTTTTCCAAAGATCGCCCGGCCAGGTCTTGCCCGCCTCGCCACCGGAGATACCGTTCTCGACCGCCTTGCCGTCCTTGTAGACGTAACCCATGTGACCTTCCACCGTCGGGCGGGTCCACAGCAGTTCGCCATTCTTCGGATCGTAGGCGCTGATCTGGCCGACCACGCCGAATTCGCCACCGGCCACACCGGTGATCAGCTTGCCATTCACCACCATGGGCGCGGCGCTGATGGAATAACCTTCCTTGTGGTCGGCCACCTTCTTGCTCCACACCACTTTGCCGGTGTCCTTGTTCAAGGCCACCAGCTTGGCGTCGAGGGTGCCGAAGAACACCAGGTCGCCATACAGCGCTACGCCGCGATTGATCACATCGCAGCAAGGGCGGATGTCATCGGGCAGGCGCGCGTCGTATTGCCACAGTTTCTTGCCGGTGCGCGCATCCACCGCGAACACCCGCGAATAGGAACCGGTGAGGTACATCACCCCGTCCTTGATCATCGGCTGGGCCTGCTGGCCGCGCTGCTTTTCGCCACCGAAGGAGAACGCCCAGACCGGGCGCAAGTCCTTGATGTTGTTGACATTGAGGCTGTCGAGCGGGCTGTAGCGCTGGCCCTGGACGCCCAGGCCGTTGGTCACGATCTGCTGCGGGTTTTTCGGGTCCTGGAGAATTTCCTGATCGGTCACGGCGGCCAAGGCCGAACCTGACAGCAGCATGGCACTGAGCAGCAGGCTCACGGCGAAGGGTTGGCGACGTGCGGGATGAGTCATGACGGCTACCTCTGCGGTTATTGTTATACCCGGGAAATTTTCCCGGTCTGCCACAGATTCTTGGGCTCGGGGCCCTCGCCAACAATTGCCCGCTGTGTTGAGTTTTCTAGTTCCTTGGTACATGTAAGCAGAGCAGAGAACCACCGTCAGACACCCAGTGACCCGGCGCTGTTCGACGGGCCAACGGCAGAACTAAATCCCGGCGATGCACGACCACACGCAAATGTCGACGTGCTACCCTCAGATGTGACAGGGCGGAGGAAAAAATGGACGTCTTAAAAAAAGGGCAGGCTTTTAAGAAGTGTCATTCGCTCTGGACCCAATATGGAAAAACGGCTGGTGAAATCGCCACTTCATCCTCGCGGCTGGCCATGATACCGTCCAGTCTTAGCCTTGCAGCTTGGATCCGACCCCGACTTATCAAATATAAATTGGACGGTGGTTTCGGCCTGTGACATTTCGGGAGGATAACTTGTTGTATCTCCATTGGCACCTTGGAGGAACATTGACAAGTTGTGCCACTGCCCATCTTGCCTCATGGCATCTGGGGATTTAGCCCAACCGTGATCGCGATAGTTGCCAGACTTCCCATTCCAGGTATCCAAACTCAAGTTGACATTTGCCTTATTACCACCGGACTGACCATTGAATCTAGTAATCCTGTACCTAAGAATTTCCGCGGTCCACTGCTGCTGACTAGTACCGCCGACGGTTACGTTCCTTCGATGCGTTTTCACCACCGCTTCACCCTTAAAATTACCAGTTGAGCAGGTAATTTGCCGTTCTGTGAAGCCACCATCAGGCACATCACCCACATAGGCGTAGGCTTTCGCAGGAATTGCACTTATCAGGAGCATCAGGAACGCGGACACCGTAACGCCTGTAGTTGTTTCAAAACTATGTTTCATTAGAAATCCCTTCCTCGCATTACCCTAAGATTCGCTAAGCTTATTGGCCTTGGATCAGTCCATTGACCATTGCGATATCCACCAACGCAGAAAAAACCTTCTCGTGCAGCCTTGTCATCTGCGAACCGGCGTTTTTTTCACTCTGGCCTCGGTTCTGGAGGCTGTCTACTGTCAGATTCTACAGGTCAAGTTCTGATCCGATGAACGGCCAACTCAGCGACATCGTTCGACATCGACAAACAAACACCAGCTCGCAAAGAAATTAGTTAGTTATCGATTGCAACTTATCTGATCCAGGACCTCAAAAAATATGCAAGCATCTAATCAACAAGTTTAATGACTCGTGTTGCAAGTAACAAAATGCCCTCACCGAAATGACTTGGAGGCATTTTGACTCCAGCAAGTGGTAATCCTGTTGATGACTCAGGGTTCAGAAAAGTGAATGTAATTCTTGAAGTAGAAAAATCCCCCTCGCCTTGAAAGCTTCAACCAGCCTGGACTATTGATGCTTGACATCTACTCGCTTCATCTTCGCCCGCTCATAACGCGGATAAAGATGACTGACGCTGCGAATCAACTCATACCGAGTCAAGCTGATCCCCGCAAAGCGCTCGGGAATGGGGCCGCGGATCATCTCGGCCATGTCGTCGCCTCGGGTAGCACCGTCGCGCATCAGTTGGTCGAGCCAGCCCAGGTAATCACGCATCTGCGCGAAAGGCTGGGCGTCACTCGCGACCGGGCCGTGGCCAGGCACGATCTGCTTCCAGGGCAAGGCCTGCAAGGTGTCCAGGTCCTTGAGCCAGACTTCCAGACCGGGGCTGTTGGGCGTGGTCAGGGCCCGCTCGTAGAACACCAGGTCGCCGGCGAACAACACGCCAGTGGTTTCATCCAGGATCGCCAGGTCCGCGCCGGTGTGCCCGGCCAATGCCAGCAGACGCAACGAATGATCGCCCACCTTCAACGTCTCGGCCACCAGCACTTGGGTTGGCAGTACCACCTCGGTGCCGCGCATCCAGTCGCCCACCAGCCGGTACATGTTCTCCGCCAGCGCATCACCCTGTTGTCGCAGCAGGTCGGTGGTGCCCGCCAAGGCACCGATAGGCACGTCGCTGAACGCCTGGTTGCCCAATACGTGGTCAGGGTGATGATGGGTCAGCAAGACCTGGATGACCGGCTTGTCGGTGGTCGCCGCAATGGCCTGGCGCAGCGCCTCGCCGTAGCGTTTCGACGGCCCGGTGTCGATCACCACCACGCCGGCCTCGGTGACGATGAACGCCGTATTGACGATATTGCCGCCGTTGGCCTTGGCAAAGTTCTCGGTGCTGCCTTCCAGCAGCCAGGTGCCTGCGGCGATCTGCCGGGGCTTGAGTGAATAGTCGGTGGCGGACCATGCCGGCAGGCACAGGCCAAGACAGAGCAGTAACAGCCAGCGCATGGCGCGCTCCTTCTGGTCAGGGAATGGCCGCCTCGAACGCGTTGCCGCTGTTGTCGCGCAGCACCAGGCGGGTCTGTCCCGGGCCTTGGATATCGAAGCCCAGGTTGGGGTTTTCGCTGACCGCCGGGAACAGCTCCAGGCGCGCCAACACCTGGCCGTCGGCGTCCAGCAGTTGCGCGTGGTTGAGGAAAAACTCCGGGATGCCGCTCACCAGGCCGTTGTCCATTGGATGGTTGACTTGCAGGCGCAGGCGACTCGAATCCCCTCGCGGATAACGGCCGCCCAGCACCTCGCCCAAGTGTTCCTCCCAGCCCGGCTGGGTGCGCACCACGCTGGGAGCAGTGCAGCCGCCACCGGCTGCATCGATCAGGGTCGAACCGACGTGCCACAGACCATCGCGGGTCTGCACGGCGGCGCGCAACGGCGTGGCTTGCTCGATGCGAATACGGACCGACAGCCAAGGCAGCACCCGCTCCCCGGGTTGGAAATCGACGATTTTCGGCAGCGGGTTCAGCTCGGCCCAGGCCAGTACCCGTATGACGTCGCCGGCAAAGGCCCGGGCATCGATTTCCAGTGGCACCTGTCGCGCATCTTCGGCAAACGGTGGTGCCAGCAGCCGCACCCGGTCGTCGAACACGAACGGCGCGTCCCCCAGCAACTGCTTGTGATAAAAGGCCCACATCACCGACGGCACCGGATCCTTCCCCGGCTCGACCGCCATCGCCAGCCACGGCAGGCATCCTAACAGCAGGCCATACGCTCGCCAGTTCATCCCTGCGCTCCTATTGGTACATTTCGGGTACGTCGTAGCGCAGGCCATAGCGGGCATACATCGCCTTGAGGCTGCCGTCGCGGATCAAGCCTTCCAGCGCCTCTTCCACCGCGTAGGCCAACTGACGGTTGCTTTCGTGCACCGCCATGCCGATTTCCCAGCGTTGCTTGCCCATGTTTGGATAGGCATTCTCCGCCAGCGCCAGCTGCTGATCGGCCGCCTCATGCACCTGCCAGTCAACTTCCCCGCGCATGGCCATGACGGCGTCGACCTCTCCGGCCTGCATGGCCCCGAAAGCCTTGGCGACGCTGGGGTAATGGCGAGTCTTGGCGCTGAGCATGCCGTTGAACACCGAGGTCAGGTAGAACGACGGCACACTGTCGACCTCCACCCCGATGGGGTGTTGCTGGAACACGGCGACGCTGCCCACCGACTCCAGCCGGCGACGGTCATACGCCACCTGCCAGCATTCCTGCTGATAGGGACCGAACATCACCACCTGGACGTTTTCCAGTTCCCCGATGTCGTTGCGTCTTTGCACGTAGTCGTGATCGTACGGCACCCGCATCATCAGGTCGGCCAGTTGCCGGTCGTGCAACGGGCTGCTGCGCCAGATGTAGTCGCGCAGATCGTCGTCGAGCTTCTCGCCGGGTGGTGCCCACATCAGTTTCAGACGCACGCCCATGGCCTTGGCCAGGGCTTGCGCCAATTCAACATCAACCCCCCGGGGCTGGCCCTGGTCTTCAAAACTGTAGGGTGCGAAATCCTTGTAGACCGCCACCTTCAACTCCCCGGCGGCGATCATCTGGTCGTAGCTGCGCACCTGCGCCTGCACCGCCTGGCCAAACAGCAAGAGGCTGCACATTACCCACGCGAACAGGCGCATGGCACTCACTCCTCGAGGTGTACGCTGTCGAGGTAGGTGCGCACCGCCCACAAGGCCTCCTGGCTCAGGTAGTCGGCCATTTTCGGCATATAGACCCGGCCGTCGCGCACCGCACCGTGGCGCACGCGTTCGACGAACCACTCATCGCCGGCTTCGGCGGCGTCGAGCATGCGCAGGTCCGGGGCGATCCCGCCGGACTTGGCCTCCAGGCCATGGCAGGCCGCGCAGTTCTGGTTGTAGGCCGAGGCGCCGATCTCCACGGCTTTTTCACGCTCGGGAGCATTGCGATACGGGTTCTGGGCAGCCCATCCATCGGCGTCCAACGGCAAGTTGGTGTCCTTGATCGGGGTCAGTCCCTTGGTTTCCACTGCTTGGGGCACTACGTTGCCATGGGCCCATGCGGAGCCTGCGCCGGTCAGCCCCATCCATAATGCGGTAGCGATGATGGCGTTGCGTTTTGTTGTCATTGTTATGCCCTCTGGATTGCACGCAAGACCTCTTGGCAGAGGCCGTGCCGTCATCTTAGGAACCCTGTGCCGCCAGCCGAATGCTGCTTTGGTGGCCGGGGTCTAGTTCCTTGGTAGCAGGCCATCCGACGCAAGTCGCAAAGACAGGCGGTTTGGGAAATCTTCCCGGCAAAGGCGGGACTTTTTCCGTATCGGCGGCCCCCGGCGCAACCCAACCTAGTCAGGCCAAAACCTTTCACTGGGAACTGCCACCATGAGAATAAAAACGCTACCCGCCCTCTCCTCCCTGACGGTTGCCTTGCTGCTGGCCGGCAGTCTGTCGCTAAGCCCCTTGGCCAGCGCCGCAGCGCCAGGGGTCAGTTGGGAAGACATCGCCAACGACCACCTGACCACCCAGGACGTGTTGCAATACGGCATGGGCACCAACGCCCAGCGCTGGAGCCCGCTGGCCCAGGTCAACGACAAGAACGTGTTCAAGCTGACCCCGGCCTGGTCCTACTCATTCGGCGACGAGAAGCAGCGCGGCCAGGAATCCCAGGCCATCGTCAGCGACGGCGTGGTGTACGTCACCGGTTCGTACTCGCGGGTGTTCGCCCTCGACGCCAAGACCGGCAAGCGCCTGTGGACCTACAACCACCGGCTGCCGGACAACATTCGTCCGTGCTGCGACGTGGTCAATCGGGGTGCGGCCATCTATGGCGACAAGATCTACTTCGGCACCCTGGATGCGCGCGTGGTCGCCCTGGATAAGAACACCGGCAAAGTGGTGTGGAACAAGAAGTTCGGTGATCACGCCGGCGGCTACACCATGACCGGCGCCCCGGTGCTGATCAAGGACAAGACCAGCGGCAAGGTCCTGCTGATCCACGGCAGTTCCGGTGATGAGTTCGGTGTGGTCGGGCAATTGTTCGCCCGCGACCCGGACACGGGTGAGGAAGTCTGGATGCGCCCGTTCGTCGAAGGTCACATGGGCCGCCTCAACGGCAAGGACAGCACGCCGACCGGCGACGTCAAGGCGCCCTCCTGGCCCGACGACAAGACCACCGAGACCGGCAAGGTCGAGGCCTGGAGCCATGGCGGCGGCGCACCTTGGCAGAGCGCCAGTTTCGATCCCGAGACCAACACCATCATCGTCGGCGCGGGCAACCCCGCCCCCTGGAACACCTGGGCGCGCACGTCCAAGGACGGCAACCCCCATGATTACGACAGCCTCTACACCTCCGGCCAGGTCGGGGTCGACCCAAGCACCGGCGAGGTGAAGTGGTTCTACCAACACACGCCCAACGACGCCTGGGATTTCTCCGGCAACAACGAGCTGGTGCTGTTCGACTACAAGGACAAGGACGGCAAGGTGGTCAAGGCCACCGCCCACGCCGACCGCAACGGTTTCTTCTACGTGGTGGACCGCAACAACGGCAAGCTGCAGAACGCCTTCCCCTTCGTCGACAACATCACCTGGGCCAGCCACATCGACCTGAAGACCGGCCGCCCGGTGGAAAACCCCGGCCAGCGCCCGGCCAAGCCATTGCCCGGTGAAACCAAGGGCAAACCGGTTGAAGTCTCGCCGCCCTTCCTCGGCGGCAAGAACTGGAACCCCATGGCCTACAGCCAGGACACCGGCCTGTTCTACGTCCCCGGCAACCAGTGGAAAGAGGAGTACTGGACCGAGGAAGTGAACTACAAGAAAGGTTCGGCCTACCTGGGCATGGGCTTCCGCATCAAGCGCATGTACGACGATCACGTCGGCAGCCTGCGAGCGATGAACCCCACCACCGGCAAAGTGGTCTGGGAACACAAGGAACCGCTACCGCTGTGGGCCGGCGTGCTGGCGACCAAGGGCAACCTGGTGTTCACCGGCACCGGCGACGGCTTCTTCAAGGCCTTCGACGCGAAGACCGGCAAGGAACTGTGGAAATTCCAGACCGGCAGCGGCATCGTCTCCCCGCCCATCACCTGGGAGCAGGACGGCGAGCAGTTCATCGGCGTGACCGTCGGCTACGGCGGCGCCGTGCCGCTGTGGGGCGGCGACATGGCCGAACTGACCAAGCCCGTGGCCCAGGGCGGGTCGTTCTGGGTATTCAAGATCCCGAGTTGGGATAAGGCGACGGCGCAGAAATAGCCCGAACCCACCTGGGCCCCGACCCACACCATAACCCCTGTGGGAGCGAGCTTGCTCGCGATAGCGCAGTGTCAGTCAACATCAATGCCGGCTGAACCACCGCCATCGCGAGCAAGCTCGCTCCCACAGAAAAGCGAGTTCGAGTCATGAAATTTTTGCCATTGCTGCTGCTGTTCATCGGCACCTTTGCCCATGCCGACGACCCCGACACCCCACTGACCATCAACGGCTGCACCATCGCCGAATCCAGCCAATGCCCCGGCGCCAACCTGCGCGGCGCACAACTGGCGAACCAGGACCTGCGCAAAATGAACCTCAGCGGCGCCGACCTGCGCGATGCCGACCTGCGGCACGCGCGGCTGGACTTGGCCAACCTTGAGAAAGCCCAGCTACAAGGCGCCAACCTGACCCGTGCCAGCCTGCAACAAAGCAACCTGCGCCTGGCGGACTTCAGCGGTGCCACGCTCATGGCGATCCAGGGTTGGGGCCTGTTCGCCCAAGGCGCGCAATTCCAGCGTGCCGACCTGACGGCGGCCTACCTCCAATTCGCTCGCCTGTCCGGTGCCCGCCTGCACGAGGCCAATCTGCAAGCCGCAGACCTGGAAATGGCCTGGCTGAGCAAGGCCGACCTCAAGGGCGCCAACCTGCGCGACGCCAACCTGCAAGAAGCCAAGCTCGGCGAAAGCAACCTGGAACAGGCCAACTTGAGCGGTTCTCGCCAGCATTATGGGAATTTCCAGGATGCGAATATGCAGGGCTGTACCGGGTGCCCAACGTCCTGGGATCAGTGAAGGCTCTGGATCACACAAATCCTTGTGGCGAGGGAGCTTGCTCCCGCTGGGGTGCGAAGCAGCCCCCAATAGGGTCAACTCAATGAGCCTGACACACCGAGGTGCCGGGTTTTGGGGGCGCTCCGCACCCCAGCGGGAGCAAGCTCCCTCGCCACAGGTGATCGCATTTCAAATCAAACATTAACCGGCCACCCGCACCACCCCCATATCGATCCCCAAATGCACCAGCTCGGCATGGGAACTGACCTGCAACTTGCTCTTGAGCAGCGTCAGGTGGTTGGACACGGTCTTGGCGCTGATGCACAGCTGTTCGGCGATGGTCCGGGCCGGGGTACCCTTGGCGAGCATGACGAAAATCTCCAGCTCCCGCTGGGTCATGCATTGCAGGCGTGGATCGACAGCCTGTCGCGAGCTGGCGCAGGCCAGTTGCGTGGCCAAGGACTGTTCGATGTAGGCATGGCCCCCAAGCACCCGCCGCACCGCTTCCACCAGCACCTGGGGCGCCGAGTTCTTGGTCAGGTAGCCCGCCGCACCCGCATCCAGCGCCTGGCGCACCAGCGGCAGTTCGTCGTGCATGCTGAAGAACAACACCCGCAGTTGCGGCAGTCGCTGGCGCAGCCGCCGGGTGGTTTCCAAGCCACTGATCCCGGGCAAGCCGAAGTCCATGATCACCAGATGAGGCACCTGCTCCAGCACCTGGCTCAGCGCCTCTTCACCCGTGGCCGCTTCGCGGACCTGCAGGTCCGGCATCAGTACCCGCAACAAACTGGCATAGCCCTGCCGCACCACCGCATGGTCATCCACCAACAAAATGTTCATCACGCCTCCCAGGCAATATTCAAGGCCAGCGCCCAACCGGCACCGGGCTGGCTGATGACACGCAACTCACCGCCAAGGCTGCGTGCCCGTTCGGCCATCGAATGCAGGCCCACGCCCGCACGCGGTGGTTGCGGCGCGCCCTGACCGTTGTCGCGCACCAGCAAGCGCAAGCGTCCGGCGCGATGTTGCAGGCGAATCCGTACCTGCGTGGCACCGGCATGTCGGGCAACGTTGGTCAACGCTTCCTGCAACAACCGATACAGATGGGTCTTGTCGGGCCCCGACATGGGTGGCAGGGCGGTATCGATCCGCAACTGGCAGGCGATGCCCTGGGTTGCCTGCCATCGCCCGGCCAACACCTCGATGGCCTCACATAACGGCAGGTGCTGCAACACCACCGGGTAAAAGTCATGCACCAGCGCCCGGAACCCCTGCTGCAAATGCTCGCAATGGTCTTCAAGCTGGCTGACGGTCTGTTCCAGCGTCGGCGGTTGATCCATCACCAGCCGCAGCAGGCAGGCACGGGCACGAATACCGGCCACGTATTGCCCCAGGTCGTCGTGCAGGGTCTGGGCCAACCGAGTGCGCTCCTGCTCCTGCACCGCCAGCAAGGCCTGGGTGAGCCGGGCGTTATCGGCCTGGGCCTCGGCCAAGGCAGCGGTCATGCGGTTGAAATGCCCCGCCAATTGCTGCGCCTCCGGCACACCTTCAGTGCCCAGGCGCACCTGCAGGTTTCCCGCAGACACCTGGCGCAGCGCTTGCAGTAGCTCGTCGAGCAAACGCATGCCACGCCGTACCGCCCAGCGGATCACCAACAGGCTGAGTAACAACGCCAAGGCGCAGACGTACAACAGTTGCACCAATGAATCGAGGATCTCGTCGATCTCGTCCCGCGGATCGACGGCAATCCATGCCCGTCGACCGTCAGGCAAATCCACCACCTGGGCCGCCGGGCCATCGTCCAGCAGGCGGCGGCCGAGCAAGGCCTTCACCCCTTCCTCATCCGCCGGGAACAGCTCGCCGGGAACCAACCAACGGACCCGCACATGACGCAGGCTGCCGGTCAACCGTGGCTGGAGACTGGCCGGGTCGCGCTCGGCGGTTTCGCGCAGGTAATGCACCACCGACTCGGCCGATTGCAATTCACGTTTCACATCGGCCATGGCCTGGTGCAACAGCAGGACGGCACAGGCCAGGGTGACCAGGGCGAAGAAGGCGCAAACCCAGAGGTTGATTCGCCAGAGGGCTGACATGGCTAACGTTCCTGCCCTGAATTGACACCCATCCCCTGTGGGAGCGAGCTTGCTCGCGATGACGGCGGCACATTCAATACCGTGGTCGACTGAACCACCGCTATCGCGAGCAAGCTCGCTCCCACAGGGGGGCTTGGGGGTTTCCAGGTTTTGGGACGATCCACACCGACCAAGCTCAGGATCAACAGGAACGGCAGCAGCAGGGTCTTGAGAATCCGCATGGTCTGTCCACTCCTGGTCAATAACGATTGCCTTGCATCCTAAAACCCCGGCCGCCAAGGCGAGTTACTACCTTGGTACTGCCCCGGCGGTACTTTCTGCATATTTCCCCTTGGCCGCGGCCTTCCTATGCTGGCGCTACCCGCAATGGAGGACGTCATGCGCCGGCTCGTCAGTTACGCCCTGGTTTTTCTGCTGGCAGCGACAACCGCTCACGCCGGCGATGCCGCACCGTTGCAAGTGCGCATCGGCTACCTGGCTTATCGCCCCAACCCGGGCCCGCTGCTCTCCAATGTCATCGCCGAACCGGCCGATGCCGGCTTGCGCGGCGCTGAGCTGGCGATCGTCGACAGCAACAGCACCGGGCGTTTCCTCAAGCACGACTACCGCCTGGAAAGCGCCAGCGCCGACACGCCCGAAGCCCTGCTCCAGGCCGCCCGAACCCAACACGACCACGGCCTGCGGTTGTTCGTGGTCAACGCACCGGCCGCCAGCCTGCGCCAGCTCAGCGCCGCCCTGCCCGACAGCCTGCTGTTCAACGCCGGCAGTCCCGACGACAGCCTGCGCACCACCGACTGCCTGGTCAACGTGCTGCACAGCCTGCCCGACCGTGCCATGCTCGCCGATGCCCTGGTGCAGTTCAGCGTCGTGCGCAAATGGCAGCGGGCCTTGCTGGTCGTCGGCCAGACGCCCGAGGACCAGGCCTACGCCGCTGCCTTGCGCCGGGCCATGAAGCGCTTCGGCATGAAGACCGTCGCCGAGAAGGCCTGGCAGTTCGACAACGACCAGCGCCGCAGCGCCCAGGCCGACATGCCGCTGTTCACCCAGACCGCCGAGTACGACGTGGTGCTGGTGGCCGACGAACGCGGCGACTTCGGTGAATACCTGCCCTACCAGACCTGGTACCCGCGCCCGGTGGCGGGCACCCAAGGGCTGACGCCCACCGGCTGGCACAAGACCGTGGAAACCTACGGCGCGGCGCAGTTGCAAAAACGCTTCGAAGCCCTGGCCGGGCGCTGGATGAACGACCGCGACTTCGCCGCCTGGATCGCCGTGCGCAGCATCGCCGCCGCCGTGAGCAAACTGCGCCAGGACGACCCGTTCGCCATCCGTCAACTGGCCCTCAGCGACCAATTGCCGCTGGACGGTTTCAAGGGGCGCAAGCTCAGCTATCGCCCCTGGAATGGCCAACTGCGCCAACCGATTCCCCTGGTCCAGCCCCGGGCCCTGGTCAGCACTTCGCCCCAGGACGGCTTCCTCCACCCTTCCAATGAAATGGACAGCCTGGGCTACGACCAGCCCGAAGTGAGCTGCCGTTACCCCTGATCGATAACAACAATAAGGAAACCGCCATGCGCCGCGCCTTGATTTACCCGGCCCAGCTCCGCCCGACCCTGCTATGCAAAGCCCTCGCCCTGGGCGCTGCATTGCTCGCCGCCGGCCCCGCCGCCGCCAGCATCGCCTGGGTCTCCAACGAAAAAGACAACAGCCTGAGCCTGATCGACCTGCAGCGCCTGGAAGTCATCGAAACCCTGCCGGTAGGCCAGCGTCCCCGGGGCCTGCTGCTGTCCCATGACAATCGCCTGCTGTACATCTGCGCCAGCGACTCGGACCGGGTCCAGGTGATGGACGTCGCCACCCGAAAAATCATCAAGGAACTGCCGTCCGGCAAGGACCCGGAGCAGTTCGCCCTGCACCCCAACGACCGCTGGCTCTACGTGTCCAACGAGGACGATGCCCTGGTCACGGTGATCGACACCCAGACCTCCGAAGTCCTGGGCCAGATCGGCGTGGGGGTCGAGCCCGAAGGCATGGCCGTCAGCCCCGACGGCAAGTGGGCGGTCAACACCAGTGAAACCACGAACATGCTGCACTGGATCGACACCAGCACCCAGACCTTGGCCGACAATACCTTGGTGGACCAGCGCCCGCGTTTCGTCGAATTCAATCGCGACGGTACGCAGCTCTGGGCCTCGGCGGAGATCGGCGGCACCTTGACCATTCTCGACGTCGCCACGCGCCAGGTGCTCAAGACCTTGACCTTCCAGATCAAGGGCGTGCACCCGGACAAGGTCCAGCCGGTGGGCATCAAGCTCAGTGCCGATGGCACGCTGGCGTTCGTCGCCCTGGGCCCGGCCAACCATGTGGCGGTGATCGACGCCAAGACCTTCGAAGTGCTGGACTACCTGCTGGTGGGCCGACGAGTGTGGCAACTGGCGTTCACCCCAGACCAGAAGCAACTGCTGGCGACCAATGGCGTCAGCGGCGATGTCTCGGTGATCGATGTAGAGAGCCGCAAAGTCCTGAAGTCAGTGAAAGTCGGCCGCTATCCATGGGGTGTGGTGGTGACGCCATGAACGCCCTGGAGGTCAGCGACCTGAGCTTTGCCTATGGCGCACGCGAAGCCCTCAAGCAGATGAGTTTCCGCCTGCCCGCTGGACGTTTCGCCGCGCTGCTGGGACCCAACGGTGCTGGTAAGTCGACGCTGATCGCCCTGCTCACCCGCCTGTACGACCTGCAGCGTGGCGAGATCCACATCGACGGTCATTCTCTGCAAAATGCTCCGCGTCCGGCCTTGCGCCAGTTGGGTGTGGTGTTCCAACAAAGTACCCTGGACCTGGACTTGAGCATCGAACAGAACCTGCGCTACCACCTGGCGCTGCATGGTTTTTCCCGACGCCAGGGCAGCGCCCGCCTCGACGCCGAACTGACCCGCCAGCACCTGATCGAGCGGCGCCATGAACGGGTGCGCGACCTCAACGGCGGCCATCGCCGTCGGGTGGAAATCGCCCGGGCCCTGCTCCACGAACCGCACTTGCTGCTGCTGGACGAACCCAGCGTCGGCCTCGATCCGGCCAGCCGCCTCGCCCTCGGCCTGCACATCCGGCAACTGTGCCGCGAGCAAGGCATCAGCGTGCTCTGGACCACTCACCTGCTGGACGAAGTGCAGCCCAGCGATGACCTGTTGATCGTGCACCAGGGCCGCCTGGTCGCCAGCGGCAAGGCCGATGCGGTGAGCCAGGAACACGGCGGCACCCTCGGTTCGGCCTTCACCCATTTGACCGCTTCGGGAGCCCGGCCATGAGCGTGTACTGGCACTGTTTCAGCGGCATCGTCATGCGCGAATGGCTGCGCTTCGTGCTGCAACGCACCCGGCTGCTCAGCGCCCTGGTCCGGCCACTGCTGTGGCTACTGGTGTTCGCCGCCGGCTTTCGCGCGGCACTGGGCATCGCCATCATCGCCCCCTACGACACCTACATCCCCTACGAGGTGTACATCGTGCCGGGGCTGGCCTGCATGATCCTGTTGTTCAACGGCATGCAGGGCTCGCTGTCGATGGTCTACGACCGGGAAATGGGCAGCATGCGCGTGCTGCTCACCAGTCCCCTGCCCCGGGCGTTCCTGCTGGCGAGCAAGTTGCTGGCGACGTCGCTGATCTCGCTGTTGCAGGTCTATGCCTTTCTCGCCATCGCCTGGCTGTACGGCATCCAACCGCCGGCCATGGGCCTGCTGCTGGCCTTGCCGGCGCTGCTGCTGGTAGCGCTGATGCTCAGTGCCCTGGGCCTGTTGTTGTCCAATGCCATCCGGCAATTGGAGAACTTCGCCGGGGTGATGAATTTCGTGATCTTCCCGATGTTCTTCCTGTCCTCGGCGCTGTACCCGCTATGGAAAATGCAGGAAGCCAGCCCGTGGCTGTACTGGCTCTGCGCGGTCAGCCCGTTCACCCATGGCGTGGAGTTGGTGCGTTATGCGCTGTATGAGCAGTTCAACCTGCTGGCGATGGCGGTGTGCGTGGGCTTGACCCTGGTGTTCGCGTTGTTGGCGGTGTGGACGTTCAATCCGCAGCATGCGGCGTTGCGCAAGGCCAGCTGAACCGGCCCCAAGCCAATCCTCCTGTGGGTAGAATCCCCTGTGGGAGCGAGCTTGCTCGCGATGGCGGCGGATCATCCAGCGATGATGTTGACTGACACACCGCTATCGCGAGCAAGCTCGCTCCCACAAGGGTTCTTCACAAGGGCTCAGCCCAGGGTCCATGGCCAAAATTACTACTTTAGTACCGGTTTTCCTGTCCATGGTCGCATTCACAAGACCTCGACCCTGGCATGTAATGGGCGCATAACAAAAAGGATAAATCCTATGCCCCGTTTGCTGGCGATCCTCCTGCTGGGCCTGGCGCTGAATGTCGCGCAGGCCGAGACCGCGCTGTTTTCAGCCCAGGGCTATCGCATCGCCCAATACCGCAGCCCGACACCCGCCACCGTCGACGGCGCCCAGACCCTCGACACCCAAGCCCTGCAACGCCTGCTCGACCAAGCCCAGCCTCCGCTGCTGATCGACGTCTACCGTCGTCCATGGGTCCAGGGACGTTTCATCGACAACGAACCCCATGCCAACCTCCCCGGCAGCCTCTGGCTGGCCAATACCGGGGACGGCGATCTCGACCCGACCTGGCAGGACTACTTCAGCCATCACCTGCGCACGGCCACCGGCGGGCGGCTGGAGCGACCGCTGGTCTTTTATTGCCGCTCGGATTGCTGGCTGAGCTGGAACGCGGTAAAACGCGCCGCTGCCATGGGCTATAAGCATTTGTATTGGTACCGCGATGGCCTTGACGCCTGGGAGGCGGCGAACCTGCCCCTGCAAGCGGCCCGGCCCGAACCCTTTCCCTGAATGTGCAAGAAATGCGTGCAACTGCCCTGCCCCACACGACAATAACGAGGTGAATGGCCATGTATAAAATCCTGATAGCCGACGATCACCCACTGTTTCGCGAAGCCATCCACAACGTCATCAGCGACGGTTTTCCTGGCAGCGAGGTCATGGAGACCGCCGACCTCGACAGTGCCCTGGCCTTGACCGCCGAACACGACGACCTGGACCTGATCCTGCTGGACCTGAACATGCCCGGCATGCACGGGCTCAATGGCCTGATCAACCTGCGCAACGAGGCGCCAACCATCCCCGTGGTGATCGTTTCTGCCGAGCAGGACAAGCAAGTGGTGTTGCAGGCCATCACCTATGGCGCGGTGGGTTTCATCACCAAATCCTCCCCACGCTCGCAAATGACCGACGCCATCGAACAGATCCTCAACGGCAACGTGTACCTGCCGCCCGACATCATCCGCACACAAAAAAGCCCGACGGGCCGCCGCCTGAACGAAACCCCGGCGTTCCCACCGGAACTGCTCCAGGCCCTGACTCGCAAGCAACTGCTGGTGCTCGAACGCATGACCAAGGGCGAGTCGAACAAGCAGATCGCCTACACCCTGGACATCGCCGAAACCACGGTCAAGGCCCACGTCTCGGCGATCCTGCGCAAGCTTAATGTGCACAACCGGGTGCAGGCGATCCTCAGTGCCGGGGATATTGATTTCGGGGCCTATTTGCGGCGTTGAACGGTTGAACACTACAGGGACATGTGGCGAGGGAGCTTGCTCCCGCTGGGCTGCGAAGCAGCCCCATTCTGAACAAGCCTGACACACCGAGGTGCCTGGATTTTGGGGCCGCTTCGCGCCCCAGCGGGAGCAAGCTCCCTCGCCACAAAAGCCGTTCGGTTCAATGACCCTGGGATTGGCTTAGCAGATGGCTCATCGCAATCTTGAGCTTCATCGGCCGCACCGGCTTGTGCATCAGGGTGTGGCCGCGCTCGCGGATCTGCTGCTTGAGTTCGTTGCTGTAGTTGGCGGTGATCATCATGGCCGGGATCGGTGAGGCCCGGCGGGCGTTGATCCGGGCCACGGCGTCCACACCGTTCTGATCGTGGTCCAGGTGGTAATCGGCGATCAACAGGTCGGCCTCGGCGTGGTAGTTGTCCACTTGGCGGGCCAGGTCCTGCTCCGACAACGCCGTCACCACCTGGCAACCCCAACCCTCCAGCAAGGTGCGCATGCCGGCGCAGATCGCCGCATCGTTATCCAGCACCCAGACCCGTGCCCCCCGCAGTCGTTCCAGCATCGGCTCGCTCATGTCCAGGCACGGCAACGGCTTGGGTGCGGTGGCGCTCAGCGGCACGTCGATGGCGAACATCGAGCCCTTGCCCGGCCAGGAGCGCACCTGGATCCGGTGCCCGAGGATCCCGGCGATTTTCTCGACAATCGCCAGGCCCAGGCCCAACCCACGGTCCTGGTTCGGGCGCTGGACGTCGCCGCGCTTGAATTCCTGGAATATTTCCTCCAGGCGATTCTCGGCAATGCCGATGCCGCTGTCCCAGACCTGGATCGACACGCGCTGGCGATGCCTCCGGCAGCCCAGCACCACCCGACCGCTGGGGGTGTAGCGAATGGCGTTGCTCAGCAGGTTGCGCAGGATCCGCGCGAGCAATTGCATGTCGCTGCGCACCAGCACCGAACAGCCGACATAGTGCAGCTCCAGCCCTTCGCTGCGGGCGATCTGGGCGTATTCGGCGGCCAGGTTGTCCAGCAATTCGCTAAGGCCGAACGGCGCGACATCGGCCTTGATCACCCCGGCGTCCAGCTTGGAAATGTCCACCAGGGTGCCCAGCAGGTTCTCGACGTCCTGCAGCGAATTGCTGACGTTGCGCACCAATTGCGCGTTGGCCACCGGCTCGCGACGTTCGAGCAGGGCACTGGTGAACAAGCGTGCGGCGTTGAGCGGTTGCAGCAGGTCATGGCTGACCGCTGCGAGAAATTTGGTCTTCGACAGGTTGGCTTGCTCGGCCTCGCGCTTGGCCTCCCGCAGGCGCAATTCCACCCGGCTGCGCTCGTCGATCTCCCGCAGCAACTGGTCGTTGAGGGTGGTCAGTTCGGCCGTGCGCTCCTGGACTCGCTGTTCCAGGTTCTGGTAAGCCTGGTGCAATGCCTCGGCGGTGCGGCGGCGTTCGGTGATGTCGCGGATCAGCACGAAGATCCCGACCACTTCGCCGTTGGCCAGGCGGTTCGGCACGTAGGAGCGCAGCATGTAGCGCTCCTGGTTGTTGATGTTGGTCTCGGCGAATTCAAAGGTGACGCTCTCACCCGCCAATGCCCGGTCCACGTAGGCTTCCAGGCGCTGGTAATGCTGCTCGCTATGGGCTTCGCGCAGGCTCTGGCCGAGCATCACGCCGCGGGGCCAGCAATACCACTGCTCATAGACCTTGTTGGTGAATTCGTAGACCAGGTCGGCGTTGAGGTAGGCGATCAGCGCCGGCACATGGTCGGTGATCAGGCGGATCCAGCGCTCGCTTTCGCTCAGTGCCTCGGCGTGCTGGTAACGCTCGGTGATGTCAGTAAACGTGTTGACGTAACCGCCGGTGGGCAATGGATGCGTGCGGATCTCCAAGACGCGGCCATCGGACAGGCGCTGCTCGCATTCATGGATCAACCGGCCGTTGCTGTCGCGACTGGCCGGGGTCAGCAGTTGCAGCTCACTGTCGCCGATCACTTCGTTGAAGGGCCGGTGGGCCGCCACCGGGGCCAGGCCACTGAGTTCAAGGAAGCGCCGGTTCCACAGTTCCAGCACGCCTTGGGCATTGACCATCGCCACACCCTGGGACAGGTTGTCCACCGCCCGCTGCAACAGGTGGGACTTCTGCGCGATGGCCTGCTCGCGGCGCACGGTTTCGCTGAGCTTGACGTCGGTGATGTCAGTAAAGAGGATCACTCGCCCGCCTTCCTGGGTCGGCCGCTCGCTGACCTGCAGCCAGCGTCCGTCCTGCAAGCGATACAACACGTGCTCGTCGGCCTGGCCGCGGGGCTCTTCGCTGAACAAGCCGTTGGCGGTCATCAAGCGCTTGACCTCGGAAAGACGCATCCCGGCGATGATGCGCACCCGACTGTTGGCCCAGAAGGCCTTGAAGCGGCTGTTGAACAGGACGATGCGTTGCTGCTCGTCGAACAGCACAAACGCATCGGAGATGCTCTCGATGGCGTCGATCAGGTGCCGGTGGGCAGTTTCCGCCCGCAGTCGCGCCTCGCCCAGCAAGTGATTGCCGGCCTTGAGCTCGGCCATGGCCTGGTTCAGCGCGTCGGTGCGCTCACGCACCTGCTCGGCCAGCACCACCGAGTGCTGGAACGCCGCATAGGGGTCGTTGCCGCGGGTCACACCGGACTCCACCCGCTCGATCAGCGCCGCGTTGATGCGCCGCAACTTGCGGTTTTCGTGTTGCAGGCTGGCGAGCTGGACCTGCAGGTCAGCGATGGCCGGGGACGCGATGTCGGGCAATGGCAACTCCGGTGAACGTCTGGTTGATGTGCATGCCATTGAACTGTTCTCCATAGGTGTTGAACCCCATCACCCGTTGTTCGCGCAGGAACTCGCCGATCTGTTCCAGGCCACCGCGGTCTTCCAGCTCCAGGCGCCGCAGGAAGCAATCGCAGCCGATGGTCAGCAGCAAGTCGCCGAGGCGCGCCTGCAAACCGTCGAACAGTGTTTGCAGGTTGTGCAGCAAGGGACCGGGGGTCATCGCGGTGAGGACGATGCCGTTCTCCACCGCACAGTAGAAACTCAGGCTCAGGTCCGGGTGCACCTGCTGGATCGCCCGCACGTAGTACTGGTCGTTGATCCGCACCGCCAGGGGATGGGCGGCGAAGACTCGGTAGTCGAGGGCGCTCACTGGAACGCCGATGTGCCGGGCATATTCCTCGGCGGCGGGTTCGGCGTTGAGCTCATAGACCCGGCGCGAAGCACTGTCGGCGCCGGTCACCACCAGTTTCTCGTCCCGGGGCAGGATGTGGTGGGTGGTGAAGACCTCGAACTCCAGCCAGGTGTTGATCAGCACCACCACGGCCGCGCCGCTGTGGAACTGGCCTTCGAAGTAGACGTGGGTGTGGGTCAGGTAGTTGTCATCGCCGGCCGAGCCGCCGAAATGCGGGATATCCCCCAACGCGGCGCTCAAGGCCGCCAGCACCATTTCCTCGCGGCTGGACAGGCCGTCGAGCAGGGTCAAGGCGAAACTGTGGCCCTTGATCGGCGCCAAGGCGTTGCTGCGACAGCCGCTGGCCAGGCGCTCGACCATTTGCTGGGCGTCGATCAGGCTGAAGTGCTCCATTTCACCGATCAGCTCGGCGGCAATGGAAAAGTGTCGATGATCGAACCCCACCGCCGTCACACAGTTGCGACCGTAGCCCTGGGCGGTGATTTCCCCGGCGCTGGTGCAGCCCACCAGGCGAATCCCGCCAAAACTCTGGGACAGCGCCTGGCCCAGGGCCGGCAAGTCGTACTCGGCGGAACAGAAAAACAGCACGAACCCCAGGTGCGGGTGCAACAACTGCCGCGCCAGCGCCTGGGCCACCTGCTGGACGTCGGTCGCCTGGGACATGGCGCTCACCACACCTTCGCTCTGCTGCATCATCGCCTCCGGCGGGTGCGTGATAGGAGCCCTGAGTGTACGAAGCCGCGCCGGGGCGACGAATGCTACTTGGGTAGTGGGTGGACACTTCCATGGGATGAGAAGCTGGTACGCACCGCGCCCCCTCCTCCTGGCTTGGAATACCTTTGTGGCGAGGGAGCTTGCTCCCGCTGGGGTGCGAAGCGCCCCCATGAAGCTGCCCACATCAACCTGACACACCGCGGCGCCTGGCCTTGGGGCTGCTGCGCAGCCCAGCGGGAGCAAGCTCCCTCGCCACAACAGCCGTTCAGCTGTGTGTCAGGGGCTGTCGATCGTTCCCTCGCTCCTGCGTGGAAATGTCGCCAGGGACGCTCCGAGTTCCACTTCTTCAAAAACTAAACTCCCCATCCGTGAGCACACGCGGACGTCCAGCAAACGAAGGCCGCTTTTGTGGCGAGGGAGCTTGCTCCCGCTGGGCGCGAAGCGCCCCCATGAAGCTGCCCACATCAACCTGACACACCGCGGCGCCTGGCCTTGGGGCTGCTGCGCAGCCCAGCGGGAGCAAGCTCCCTCGCCACAAAAAGCGGTTCGGTGCTGGCAATAGAGCGGTTCAGTGCCCAGGTAATATCAGTGGTTCATCGGCGCCATGGCGCTCACCTGCCCCAGCAGTTTCTGATCGATGTCTTCCAGGCGCAGCACCCGGCCGCCGGTATCGCTCGCCAGTTTTTCTGCCGCCTGGGGATCGGCGAACGAAGCCAATACCACGCCCATGGCGCCTTTGAGCCCGCTGCCAATGACGAAGTACGCGCTGCGGGCGTCGATCAGATGGGCATCATCCGGCGCATCCCAATGGCTGCGCCCCATGTCGTGGACATACAGCTTGACGTCGGCCCGATGGTTTTCCGGCTGCAACCACCAACCCAGCATTTCCGCCGGCGAGCAGAACTTCTTCACGCCTCCTGTCCCGACCGCCGCGCCCTTGGGCCCGGGAAAGTCAGTGATGACCATGCCGCACACATGGCACTCATCACTGGAATGGAACGCCAGCGCCGCCTCGCTGGCCGCAGGTGGCTCGGCCTTGTCGCACGCCGCCAACGCCAGGCACATCAATAACCCGGCCAAGAGGCGGCCCGTCTTCAAAGACACTCTATTCATCGTTGCATGCTCCCTTGATCAAGTCAGACATTCACGGGCACCGGCGATTGAACAACCGGTAGGCCAGCCACAACGGGATTGCCATCCACAGGCCCAGGCACAACCAGAGCAAAGGCGCCGACACCGGCAAATCGCTGCCCAGGGTCAACACTGCGGCACCGCTGGACGCCGCATCGAACCCGGTCAGGTTGATCAGCCGATACACGTCCGTAGGGTTGAACAGCAGCAGCCATGGCAGCAGCTCAGGGCTGAACCTCCCCTCGCTCAGCACCAGCAGCGCCAGCAAGGCCAGGTCGAACACCAGCACGAAGAAAAACCACACCCCGAGCGCCAATCCGGCGGCGGTGGATTTCTCTGCCGACACGCTGCTCAGCACATAGGCCAGCCCGAGGAACACCCAGCCCAGCAGCGTGCTGGACAACATGAACCGGCCAAAGGCCCGGAGCAGCAAGCCCAACTGAACATCGTCCACTAGCAGAGCGATGGCCAGCATCGCACAGCCAAAGCCGATGAAGGTGGCCAGGGCCAGGATCAAGCCGTGCCCGACAAACTTGCCCAAGAGCAATTGGCCGCGCCCCAACGGGTAGGTCAGCAACAGCAGCAGCGTGCCGTTCTCGTCTTCGCCGACAATCGCGTCGTAGGCCAGCAGCAAGGCAATCAGCGGCATCAGGAACGTCGCCAGGCTGGACAGGCTCGCCACCGTGGCGGGCACCGAGGTAAACCCCAACTGACCGGATGCCGCCGCGCCGAGCCAGGCGATGCCGATCGCCAACACCGCGAACAACAGGCTGATAGCCAACAACCAGCGATTGCGCAGGCCATCGCTGAACTCCTTGCGGGCCATGTTCCAGACCGGGTTCATAGGCTGCCCTCCTCGGCGGCGGCACGGACCATGTAATGACGGTACAGGTCCTCCAGGGACGGCGGCTTGATCTCGACATCCGTCGGGTCGTCCTGGGCCAGCAACTGGCGCAGCAATTTCAGTTTGCTGCCGTCCGGCGCGGACACCTGCACCCCTTCCGCGCCCCAGCCCTGGGTGGCGTGCCCTTCACTGCGCCAATGCTGGCGAAGCCAGTCGGCCCGTGACAGGCCCGAGGCGCGGATCAGCGTCGGTAGTCCCGCGTCCTCCCGCAGCCGGGCCAGGCTGCCCAGGGCCAACAGCCGACCCCGGGTCAGAATCGCGGCGCGGTTGATGTGCGCTTCCACCCCCGGCAACACGTGCGAGCAGAGAATGATGCTGGTGCCCTGCCAACGCAGGCGATCGAGCAATTGATAAAGGTCCTGGGTGGCGATGGGGTCCAGGCCCACGGTCGGTTCGTCCAGCAATAACAGGCGCGGCTGGCCGAGCAGCGCCTGGGCCAGGCCGAGGCGCTGGCGCATGCCCTTGGAATAGGTCCTCACGCGCCGCCTGGCGGCGCCCGCCAGCCCCACTTCCTCCAGCAGACGCTCCACCTGCGCCGGTGCCGCGCCTTTGAGCCGGGCGAAATGGCGCAAGGTTTCCAGCCCGCTCAACTGCGGGTAGAACATCACGTTCTCGGGCAGATAACCGAGCATCTGCCGGACACTCGGGTCGCTGGGTGCGCGACCGAACACACGCACCTCCCCCTCGCTGGCTCGCAGCAAACCGAGGATCAACTTCATGGTGGTGGTCTTGCCCGCACCGTTGTGCCCGAACAACCCGAGCACCTCGCCTTGGGCCAGGGTCAAGTCCAGCCCGCGCAGCACGGCGACATCGCCATAACGCTGGCTGACCCCTTCGATCTCGACGACGTTCAAGACGCGTTCTCCTGGGCACTGTTGCGTGGTGGGGGCTGGACAGGGGTTTCCATCAGCGGATGACTATCCATTACCCCGGGAGATTTCATCACCGGGAACGCCCGCTGCACCCAGCGCAGCAGCTCGATCCCCGGACTGTTCATCAACAACCGCACCTGGGGATACAGCCACAGCAGGCGATCGACGTTGTCGTTGGGTTCATAGGCCACATCCCCCAGGCCGTCGCCGTTGCGATCCCAACCCAGGTAATCGCTCCAATAATTGCCGCGCCCGTCCGCCGACCATTCCTGCAACCGCGTGGCCACGTATTTGACCTGGCGCTGGTTGTGGACGAAGGCATTGCCGGCGATGCGGTTGTCCTCCGAGCCGGCCGTCAGGTGGATGCCCACGGCGCTGCGCTCGAAATGGTTGCCTTCGATGCGGTTGAACAACGAGTTGTAGATGAACAGGGCCTTGCCCTCGGCGCCGCTGATCATGGTGTCGCCGGTGGACCCGTCGCGCACGTCGCTGACGAAGTTGTCGCGCAGGGTGGAATAAGTGATGTAGTTCATCAGGATCCCGTAGTTCTGGTCCTGTTCGGAGCGATTGCCGATCACCGTCAATTGGCGGCTTTGCATCAAGGCATAACCGGTGCGGGTACGCCGGGTGACGTTGTCCAGCAGGCGGTTATCGTTGGCGAACATGTAATGCACGCCGTAGCGCAGATCCTCCAGCGTATTGCCCTGGAGCAGGTTGCCATTGGAGGTGTCGATGTAGATGCCGTCACGGGTTTCGCGCACCTGATTACCGATGACCCGGGCGCCGTGCACCGCATACAAATGGATGCCGTTGCCCCGGTCCTGGGAGCGCAGGCTGGGGTCGCCCTGGATGCGGTTGTCGATCAGGCTGACGTCCCGCGTGCCATCGACCCAGATACCGAAGCCCTGGCCTTGCATCCGATTACCGCGCACCACGGCGCCTGTTGCCCCGGGCTGGATGAACACGGCGGCGTTCATGGCCGTAAGGTCGTGGCCCCAGTCCAGGAAGGTGCAGCCCTGGACCTGCACGTTTGGCGCGTGAATGATCAAGCCATTGCCCTCGCCTTGCGCCTCGAATACCGCCTCTGGTGCGCAAGTGAGCGTCATCGGCTGATCGATACTGAACGAGCCTTGGTAGTGCCCCGCAGGCAGGCGCCAGTGCTGCTCGCCCTCAGCCTGCAAAGGCAGATTCGTAATCGGTTGCGGCGCGCCGAACGCACCGCCCGACAGCAGGCAGGACACCAGGGCAATGACCGGTCGACGAACGTTTGCATGCTGCGTTTTCCCGGTCATTGCGCCTGTCTCCTTGATGAATGACTCAGGCTTTCTCAACCAGCATGCGTCCGACCATTTCCATGTGCAGCGCGTGGCAGAACCAACTGCAGTAGTACCAATGCAAGCCGGCCTTGTCGGCGGTGAAGGTGATGGATGAGGTCTGTTGCGGGCTGATCTCCATGCTGGCGCCGTGGTTGGTCATGACAAAACCGTGGGACACGTCTTCGATCTGGTCGATGTTGGTGATGGTCACGGTCACCTCGTTGCCTTGCTTGACGGTGAACTCCGTCAGGCCATAGGCCGGCGCCATCGAGGTCATGTACACACGCACCTTATTGCCGTCGCGGATGACCTTGTTGTCGGTTTCGAGGTTGATGCCGTCCTTCTTCGCCAGGGCCACGGTGTCGGCGAAGAACGGATCGTTGCGGTTCCAGATTTTCTGGGTCTTGATCTGGTCGCGCCGCGCGAGAATGCAGTCATGGGGTTCGGCGAAGGCCGGGCCGTCGTGCACCAGCTTCATCTCTTCACCGGAAATGTCGATCAGCTGATCGTTCTCCGGGTGCAACGGGCCGGTGGGCAGGAAGCGGTCCTTGGAGAATTTGCACAACACCACCAGCCACTTGCCGTCCGCCTCGCTGGTTTCGGTGAGGGACGCATGGTTGTGGCCCGGCTGGTACTGGACGTCGAGTTTCTGCTTGATGTAGTTGACCTTCTCGCCCTTGTAGGCGCGGATGGCTTCGTCCATGTTCCACTTCACCACCTGGCTGTCGATGAACAAGGTCGTGTAGGCGTTGCCGCGCCCGTCGAACGTGGTGTGCAGCGGCCCAAGCCCCAGTTCCGGCTCGGCGACGATCACTTCCCGCGGATCCTTGTAACGATCGTTGAACAAATCGTCCAGACGGTCGATGGCGATCATCGAGACCGTGGGCGACAGCTTGCCGTTGGCGATGAAGTACTTGCCGTCCGACGAGGTATTGAGCCCGTGGGGATTCTTCGGCACCGGAATGTAGCGAGTGAACTCGGAATCCTTGCCGTCGGTCTTGCGGCCATCGACCACCGGCACCTTGGAACCGTCCAGGGTGATGAACTTGCCGGCCTTGATCGCTGCCTCGATCCGCGGGATGTTGAACACCACCACCCAGTCGCGCTCGTTGCGCATCATGCCGCCCAGGTCGTAGGCCTTCTCGGAGTTGTAGCAGGTGCTGGCGGCGTATTTGCCGGTGTAGTCGGCGTCGGAGTTGTCCAGGTTGCCGTCGACGATCACCTGGAAGGCCATTTCCATTTTTTCGGCATCAATGGCGTTGAACATCGTGAAGCTGTTTTTGTCCTGCAGGTCGAAGGTATGGCCGTCGTTGGGGTGCGGGATCACGAACTCGGCGTTGGCGAACACGTACTTGGTGTACGGCACCTTCTGCAGGCGCAGGCCGTGGATGGCCTGGACGTTGGGCACGGTGAGGATCTTGTCGCACTTCATGATGTCCAGGCGAATGCGCGCGACCCGGGAGTTGGCCTTGTCATTGATGAACAGGTATTTGCCGTCGTACTTGCCGTCGGTCATGGAGATGTGCGGGTGGTGGCAGTCGCCGTTCTGGTATTTGGCGCTGTCACCGAGGATGCGCTTGCTCTCGTTGGTCAGGCCCCAGCCGGTGGCCGAATCGACGTTGAACACCGGGATGCGCATCAGCTCGCGCATCGACGGCACACCCAGCACCCGCACCTCGCCTTGGTGGCCGCCGCTCCAGAACCCGTAGTATTCGTCCAACTCACCGGGCCCGACGTGGATCTTGGACTTGGCTTCCTTGGCCGCCGCTGCCCAGGACTCGCGGGTGAACGTCCCGGCGCCCAGCGCCGTGGCGCCGGCCAGCACCGCGCCCGTTACCGCACCGGTGCCGAGAAAACTGCGCCGGCTGACACCCCGGGGCGCTTCCACCGCGCCAGGGACTTGGTCTTTTTTGTCGCTCATGCTGTGTGCTCCATGAAGAATGAAACGGTCAAGGGACAGGCCATTGGGGTGCCTCAAGGCGCCGGGTTCACCTGCACCACGGGAATCAGTTGCGCATCGGTCACGGTCGCCTTGCCGCGCTTCTTGCGCTTGTTGATCAGCGGCGGGCATTTGTTTTCGTTGTGCCAGGTCATCTGGCAGTCGAGGCAGTAATGGCATTCGTTGGCGTTGATCCGCCCATCGGGATGGATCGCCTGGATCTCGCATTCCTTGGCGCACAGTTGGCAGGGGTTGCCACATTCCTTGCGGCGCTTGAGCCAGTCGAACAAGCGCAGGCGGGTCGGCATCGCCAAGGCGGCGCCCAGCGGGCAGACGTAGCGGCAATAGACTTTGCGGGTAAAGACATTGATCACCAGCAGGCCCGCTGCGTATGCCACGAACCACCACTGGCGGTCGAACTTGAGGGTGATGGCGGTCTTGAACGGCTCCACTTCGGCCAGCCGTTCGGCGCTGGACATCGATTCCAGCGAGACGCCGAACAGCACCAGCAAAATGATGTACTTGATTGCCCACAGGCGCTCATGCACGGCGAACGGCAGCTCGTATTGCGGCACCTTGAGCTTGCGCGCCAGCTCGTTGATCAGCTCCTGCAACGCGCCGAACGGACACAGCCAGCCGCAGAACACCCCGCGTCCCCACAACAGAATGCTGCCGGCGGTGAACACCCAGAGAATGAAGATCAGCGGATCGGTGAGGAACAGTTCCCAGCGAAAGCCTTCGAACAGGGCGTGGACGAAGGTCAGCACGTTGACCACTGACAACTGCGCCAGCGCAAAGCCGCCCAGGAACACCACGGTGAACACCAGGTAACCGCGACGTACCCAGTGCAACAACGTGGGCCGCCGGGCCAGTGAATCCTGGAAAAACAGGATCGCGGTGAGGACCAGCAACGCCGCACCCAACACCGAAATCTCTACGCTTTTCTGGTACCAGAGTGTCAGCCACATTGGCCGGCTGGCTTCTTCGGCGGCCGCCAGTTGCTCGGCGGTGGGCAATGGCCGTTCCAGGTAGCGTTCGGGCAGTTGATAGGCCAGCTCGAAACTGCTGAAGGTGCCGCTGACCGGACCGGTCTGGCGGCGCACCAGCAGCTCCAGGTTCCAGGGCGAGCCGGGGTCGAAACGGTGGGCGGCGCGGATGATGAAAATCGCCATTTCATCGAAATCCGGCATGTCGTCGAGGGCTACATCATTCAGGCGCTGGAAATCCAGGTCGCGAAAACTGATGGTGTCGCCGGACTGACGCAACTGCACCCGGTCGAAAATGCCGCCGCGCACGTAACCCGAGCCCTTGAAGGAATAACGACCACTGCCCATCACTGCAATGGCTTGTTCGCCCGGCTTGAGCTCGGCCATCAGCGTGCGGTATTGCGCCTCGCCCAGCAGGTTACGGCCAATGGTGGGTGGGTTGAGGTGGGTGGCGTAGAGGTCGATGAAGGTGTCATTCACCTGCTCGCCGCTGGCGGTCTCGACCTGTTCGGCTTCGGTGCCCTTGAAGGACGCATCGACCTGGCCACGGGTCAGGTGCAGGCGACGGACCGCGCCGTTGCCGGTCAAGGTCTTCCAGTTGGCAGCCTCGTAGATATCCGCACGCACCCGCGCCGGTGCCACGGCCAATCCCGCATCGCCCTTGACCAGGCCGAGGGATACCGCGACATCGTGGGCGGCGCGCATGATCACTTCGTTGACCACCATGGCCGTCACCGTGGCGCCGGCGATCGCATCGACCGTCACCGCATTCGGGTCGCTGGAATGCCCTACCACCACTCGCTGGTTGACCTTGATGCCGCTGTAGCGCGCGCTGAAGCCGTGGAGTTTTTCTTCGGCGATGCCGATCAGCAGGATCGGTTCGTGGTGTTCAAGCACATAGGCGTCGAGAATCACCCCGGCAGGATCGAGAATGACCTGGACGTTGATCGGCTTGCCGGAGTATGCCGGAATGTCCACCACATCCAGGCTCTGGAACACGTAGCCCGCGACCTTGCCAGCGGCGGACAGCTTGCGAACCTTGAAGGGACCGTCGGGTTCGGAGATCGAGTCGACCGAGCCCAGGACGTGGTGGATGCGTTGTTGCGGGAGGTCACCGTAATCCTTGGACTGGACGATTCCAGCGAACATCAGCAGTAGAACGAACAGCCCGGGGAGCCAGGAGCGGGATAGGTGCAACATCACAGAGGGACGGGTCATGAGCGCCAGGGCTTGAAGACAGGATCTTGACGATCATTGTGGGGGCCGCCCCTGGCATGGGCCCTTGATTGAAATCAACTCGGGAAAACTAAACGCCGAATCCGTGAGCAGACACGAATGTCCAGCAGATGAAGGCCGCTTTTGTGGCGAGGGAGCTTGCTCCCGCTGGGGCGCGAAGCGCCCCCCATGAAGCTGCCCACATCAACCTGACACACCGTGGCCCTGGCCTTGGGGCTGCTGCGCAGCCCAGCGGGAGCAAGCTCCCTCGCCACAACAGCCGTTCAGCTGTGTATCAGGGGCTGTCTGGGTTCAGCGCAACCCATAGGAATAGACGCGGCCGTCATTGCTGTCGTACCAGTTGCCGTTGGCCCAGATCACCCGGTCCTGGGCCGGTTGAAAACCGAGGATACCCAGGTAACCGCCGATGGCGAGGCGTTGCCAGGAGCGGCCCCAATCCTTGGAATAGAACACCCCATTGGCAGAGACGTTCGCGTCCGACCACCAATAGAGCCAACGCGGTGGATGGTGCTCGCTGGTGGTGTTGATCAGCAGGGTGTCTTGACCCATCCAGAGATTGTCACCACGCACCTGGGTCTGCGACGCCAGGGGTGAAAACACGCTGGGCAGCTCACCCATAGGCATCCAGGTCAGCGCGGCGGTGTCCAATTCGGCGACAACAGCTTGCCCGTGGTCGCCCTGGTCAACCAGCCCCATCACCCGCCCGGCGTCGTTCTGCAGCACCTTGTTCACGAACAGGTTGTCGGCACGCTGCACCTCCATGACCTGCCACTGCCCAGCCTCGGCTTGCAGCCGCGCCCGTGTCGTGACGTTAACCGCGATGTTGTCACCGACGCCATCCGGGTGGCTGCCCCAGAAGCGTTGGGAGACCCAGATAAAGGCCGTCTGCGCGTCCAACTGCAGGACACTGGTCTGGACGGTCCCATTTGCGCCTTCGCTGGTGTGCCACTCCGTGATGTCCGGGCGTTTGCCATGGGCGTATCCGGCAGATACGAGCAGCGACTCGGGAGCCATGATCGGCGAGCTGTGCGCACCGCGATCAGCCGAGTAAAAGACGCCGGTGGAAACGGCAGTCGGCTTTGCTTCATCGCCGTCCTCCTTCACCCCGTCCGGCGTGCCTACGGCCCAGACTTCATTCACGCCGTGGAAATAGGGAACCAGGCTCCAGGCCAACGAATCGGCCTCGGGAAACCAACCCTGGGTCAACCACGTCCAGCGCTGGCCTTGATCGTCGCTGCGAAAGACCACGGTTTGATCGGGCTCATGGGTATTCCCCGTCTCAGGTCGACGCAGGCCTGTGAGCAGGAACACACTGGTCCCATCGGGACTGGCCACAAGACAAGCGGCGCCGCTGACATGGGCCACAAGCTGAAACTGCCCTTTGTCATCCAGGCGGGAAATGAAGGAGGTTTCCGTTTCCCCACGAGAGAACAAACGGGAAAAGGTGCTGGGCTCCTCCGGTTCTTCAGTCTCGGCGGGCTTGCCATAGACCACCGCATCCAGGTTTACAACGTGCGCGGACGGCTCGAACGCTTGGGCCTCTCCCTCCAGCCGCGCCACCAGCCAAGTCCCCTGCGGTGCCACCGTCACGCCCGTGCAATACTGGGTCATCGCCCGCAAGCGGGTATCCTTCACGGTGCCCACCGTTTGCTGATCGGGGCCTTCACCGCCCCACTCCAGCTTGGCACTGGTCAGCATCCACATGTACCACAGCGCCGCGCCGACCAGCAGCGCGACAAATAATCGAGAGAGCAGTTTTGAACGAGACATGGGGAGGTCCGTATCCAGGGGAAAACTGCGAAGCTTTTCTCATCTCTTTTGTCCGGAGTAAATTTTTATCGCACGAGAATGGCCAAACCCGGTCGCATAAATGTCAGCGCTGTGATCCAGGTTACATTCTTCCCGTGACGCCGCCTCACCTGAACGCCCCAGTGCGACAAGCAGATGCCCACAAGGAACGCTCCATGCCCCCACGCTCCGGCCCCGCCGCCTCTTCATTGCCTCAAACCACCGGTTTCGTCCGGGTACGCGGCGCTCGAGAACACAACCTCAAGAACGTCGACGTGGACATCCCCCGCGATGCCCTGGTGGTGTTCACGGGAGTGTCGGGTTCCGGCAAGTCGTCGCTGGCATTTTCCACGCTCTATGCCGAGGCCCAGCGTCGTTATTTCGAGTCCGTCGCGCCCTACGCGCGGCGCCTCATCGACCAGGTGGGGGTGCCAGACGTGGACAGCATCGAGGGCCTGCCCCCGGCCGTTGCCTTGCAGCAACAGCGCGGCACACCCAGCGCGCGCTCGTCGGTGGGCAGCGTCACCACCCTGTCGAGCCTGATCCGCATGCTCTACTCCCGCGCCGGCAGTTATCCGGCCGACCAACCGATGCTCTATGCCGAGGACTTCTCGCCCAACACACCCCAAGGCGCCTGCCAGGAATGCCACGGCCTGGGCCGGGTCTATGAAGTGACTGAAGCCTCCATGGTGCCGGACCCATCGCTGACCATCCGCGAGCGCGCCGTGGCCGCCTGGCCCATGGCCTGGCAAGGCCAGAACCTGCGGGACATCCTCGTGACCCTGGGCTATGACGTCGACATCCCCTGGCGCGACCTGCCGAAAAAACAACGGGACTGGATTCTTTTCACCGAAGAAACCCCGACCGTTCCCGTCTACGCGGGACTGACCCCGGCCCAGACTCGCGAAGCACTCAAGCGCAAGCTCGAACCCAGCTACCAAGGCACCTTCAGCGGCGCCCGACGCTACCTGCTGCACACCTTCATGCATTCGCAAAGCGCCCAGATGCGCAAACGCGTGGCGCAATACATGCGCGCCAGCCCCTGCCCGGTGTGCGAAGGCAAGCGCCTCAAGCGCCAGGCACTGACCGTGACCTTTGCCGGCCTGGACATCGCCGAGCTGTCGCACCTGTCCCTGTTCGAACTGGCCGAGGTGCTCAAGCGGGTCCAGGCACCTGACTACCTTGAACAAGCCGAAGAAACAGGGGATGTCCTCAGTCACCAGCAAACCCGAAAGGCCCGGGAACAACGCGCTGCCCGGGGCGAAAATCCCCACGCCGGTGGACCGGACGCCCGCCACACACCCAACCTTTCCCTGGAAAAACGCCTGGCCGCCCAGCGCATCGCCGCCGAGCTGCTGGAACGAATCACCACCCTGATCGACCTGGGCCTCGGCTACCTCGCCCTGGAGCGCAGCACGCCGACGCTTTCCTCCGGTGAGCTGCAACGCCTGCGCCTGGCGACCCAGCTCAACTCCCAGTTGTTCGGGGTGATCTACGTGCTGGACGAACCCTCCGCCGGCCTGCACCCGGCCGACAGCGAAGCGCTGTTTGGCGCCCTGCAACGCCTCAAGGCAGCAGGCAATTCGGTGTTTGTGGTCGAACACGACCTCGATACCATGCGCCGCGCCGATTGGCTCATCGACGTCGGCCCGGACGCTGGCGAACAAGGAGGAAAAATCCTCTACAGCGGCCCACCGGCCGGCCTTGGCCAGGTCGCCGAATCACGCACCCGCGCCTACCTGTTTGGCGAAGAACACACCACGACACGCACCCCGCGTCCCCCCAAGGATTGGCTGCGCCTGGAAGGCATCACCCGCAACAACCTCGACAACCTGAACGCGGCCTTCCCGTTGGGCTGCTTCACCGCCGTGACCGGCATCTCTGGCTCAGGCAAATCCAGCCTCGTCAGCCAGGCCCTGCTGGATCTGGTCGGTGCGCACCTGGGCCAGGCCAGCCCCAACGCCGAACCCGATGAGCAAAGCCTGGAAGACGAGCCCGTGCAAACCAGCGCCGGGCGCGTTGTCGCCGGGCTCGATGCGGTCAAGCGACTGGTCCAGGTGGACCAGAAACCCATCGGCCGTACCCCGCGCTCCAACCTCGCCACTTACACCGGGCTGTTCGATCACGTGCGCAAATTGTTCGCTGCCACTGAGCGGGCAAAGGCGCTGGGGTTCGATGCCGGGCGGTTCTCCTTCAACGTCGCCAAGGGTCGCTGCGAAACCTGCGAAGGTGAAGGCTTCGTCAGCGTCGAATTGTTGTTCATGCCCAGCGTGTACGCCCCCTGCCCCACCTGCCACGGTGCGCGCTACAACCCGCAGACCCTGGAGGTTCGCTGGCAGGGCCTGGACATCTCCCAAGTCTTGCAACTGACCGTGAACCAGGCACTCGAGGTGTTTGCCGAGCAAGCGGCGGCCAGGCGCTCATTGCAAGTGCTGCAGGATATCGGATTGGGCTACCTGCGCCTGGGCCAACCAGCTACGGAGCTGTCCGGCGGCGAAGCCCAGCGGATCAAGCTGGCGACGGAACTGCAGCGCAAGGCCCGGGGCACGACGTTATATGTATTGGACGAACCCACCAACGGGCTGCATCCCCAGGACGTGGACCGCTTGCTGGTGCAGTTGAATCGCCTGGTGGATGAAGGCCATACGGTGGTTGTGGTGGAACATGACATGCGGGTGGTGGCGCAGAGTGACTGGGTCATCGATATTGGCCCAGGCGCAGGAACCCAGGGCGGAAAGGTGGTCGCTTGTGGGGCTCCGAGGAATGTGGCGAAGTCCCGGGAGAGTCGAACAGCAGGGTTCCTGAAAAGGGCTTTGCAGCATGAAAAATAAAGGTTTTTCAATGTTTCTCGCTGTTGCGAAAAAGCTGTCTATACTGTCCCCAGTTAATCGTTTCAGTGGATGTAATTAACTGCAACCTCAGGGCGCAATGGGCTGAGGTTGCACCGGCAAGGACGCAAAATGACATCACCGCAGCTGAAAGAACAAGCCTTACACCGCGGGATGAGGGGTTATTATCGCGCTCTGAAGCGCCCCCCGATGAACTGGATGTGCCCTCCCGATATTCCAATCCCCTTCGCAGCTCCGATAGCGGCCGCAAAACAGCGTGTGGTGATCGGTGCTGAGATTGTAAAACTCATCTACTCCGCTTGGCGAATATCAAGGTGATATACCTGACTGCGTAAAGGTATTCACATTAATATTTTTCGAGCGCATCCATTATGCTCAAGCCTATTCCAAGCCACCTGCTCAATTTAATTCAAGAGGTGGAGAATAATATCCCAGGGAAAAGCCACGACGAGTACACCGAGATACTCGGTTGGATGTTCTCGAAACTAGGGCTTGAAAAGTTTGCTTATGTTCATCTGGAGGCCGCACCCTTCGATAATGCCAAAGTCTCCATCCACAGCAATTACCCTGCTGAATGGGTGGACACTTACCGCAAAAACTCATTGCATAAATCAGATCCGGTGATGGCCAACACAGCCATTACCGCCACGCCTTTTTTCTGGGATGAAATTCCACAAGAACTGGACAATAACCCGGAAATATTCGATCAGTCCGCGTCCTATGGCATCAAGCAAGGGTTCACCATTCCGATTCATGAGCCGGGCAGATCGTTCGGTTCTATTCACCTGTCCTCGGAAGAGAATGATCCTGACTTCCCAACCATTGTCAGGGAGAATATGGTCATTATTCAGACGCTCAGCATCATCGCCAACCAGTACCGCCCGGTTGAGATCGGTGTAGAAAGCACGCTCAAGCTATCGCCCAGGGAAATTGAATTCTTGCGCTGGCTTGCGCTTGGAAAAAACTATAAGGAAATTGGCTTAATCATGAATATCACCGAACGAACAGTGAAATTTCATGCCAAGCAAATGACTGAAAAAATGGAGTGCACCAACGTCAAGCAAGCCATGTTCAAAGCGGCGCAGTTGAACCTCATCTAACATCCGTCGCCACTCAACTTCAACATCAGCGCACACTCAGGTGAAATTCACCTGGGATGCGATATTGAAAAGCATGCCGCAGGCGAACAACCCAATCACCAGGGAAATGGCTCGATTCAAAAATCGTCCGGATACAATCGCGTGGAACTTTCGACCACAAAAAGCGCCAGCCGCAATCCACACCAACCCCACCGGAAAAATAATGGCTGAAAATAGCAGCATGAACGACAGCCAGCTATCCAGCGACAGGAATGTGCCCGCTGGCGCAACGAAGGAAACAAAAAACAAGCCTTTGGGATTTGTCAGCGTTGCCACGAATAAATCCGGAACGGTAATACCCGTCGTTGCGCCAGGCCCATGGTCTTTTACCGAAAACCAAAGTTTCAAGGAAATATAAAAGAGAAAACACACAGCAAAGATCTTGGTGGCGATCACCACCCAGGAGTGATCGGTTATCAGTAAATCAATGAATACTCCCCACATCGTCATCTGAATAACGTATGCCAACCATTCTGCTGCAACGAAGCGCATCGAAAGCGAATTGAGCCCTCTACTTATACCCGCTTGCAACAACAATGAGTTCGTTGGTCCCGGAACCAACAACACGGTCAACAACGAAAGCGCAATATAATTCATAGTATCCATCCATATCAGGAGCCGGTACGGCCAGTTTCCAGGGTCAGATCGATCCGTCATCCTTCCACATGACTTCAGGCAGAGCCACATGAATTCAGCAACTCAGTCATACGAGGTCAGACAACCAACTTAAATAGAGCAATCACACTAGACCACCATCAATGTGCCATACCTCTTCGAACCGCTCGCCAATTCATAATCCTTGGGCTCCCTGTCCGTGAGTCAACCCGCGATAAAAAGTCACCGAGCCCACGACTAGATGACATTTTGTTTACAGGCGCTAGAGTTTATCTCAACGCGTCAATTTTTTGAACAAAACAATATCAATCATTTACGGGACAACGCGTTAAGATCGTCAAAAAATCAATAGACCAGATTTATTTCATTTTCAGGCGACACCCTTTAATCAACACCAGTTTGCCACCATTTCACGCCTATACTTTTTTGGATGCCCAGCAATACAAATCCACAACTAACGAGTACCCCACTACTTATAAGGCGCCCCGCCAGCGCACCACCCTAATTAGACTACACGCTCTATTAATCAAAGACTGTACTTTAGGACAGTTGAAATACCTTAGTGCAAAGTCAACAGTAGCTTCACCTGCAGCCAAGAAGTCGCACCGATGAACTACTCCCCGTGCACCTATGAATTTTCCGGCGTATCCACCCGCATCGTAAGCTACTCAAACATCCCCCTCGACACCCTCGAACAAATATTGTCCATTCGAAAACTCGCCTTCATCGATCGAAAGAAATGGGACATTAAAAGTTATCAAGGCAGCGATTATGAGTGGGATGAATACGACGACCCCGACGCACTCTATCTCTACGCCCATGAAAACGACCGCGTCACCGGCTGTGTTCGACTACGCCCTTCCAGCAAACCCACATTGATGAGTGGATCCCTGAGCTTTATTCTTCCCACCGAAAAAACCAGACCGCCTTTGAATCACTGTTGGGAAGCCACAAGATTTGCACTTTCAGCCAATAATTTTTCCACGAGAAAACTCACCCGAGCTAATGTAGACATTCGCACAGCGGCACTTTTCCTGTCAATGATTAAGTTCGCTCAACAACAAAAAATTCACACGTATGAGATTGTTGTTGACACCCTGATGGCAAAAATCCTGAAACGTTCTGGCTGGCCAATTGAAAGAATCAACAGCGCATTAGGCTCGAAGGGAGAACAGATCATTTACGGCACATTGCCATGTACTTTTAAAACTTATGAGGAGGTCCTCAGCAAAAACGCCATACATCGAACAACTGAACTTACCCACTCGCGCATGACACACCGCTCGTCAGATAGACTCCATAAATCCCTGGACACTCCCCAGCTACTCGCCAGTCGAAACATTCCGGCAAAGATCCCCATGCACACTGAGCTGCAGCTTTAATCAAATAATTGGATGATTTTGGAGAAAGGATGAACCTACAACGATTATTCCCGCACATTGGCAAAGTCATTGCCAGTACCGGCAGCCGCAACTTCCCTCGGATGTTGCACGACCTGATACTCACGGAAATACCCGTGGACGCAACCCATATTACCGAGCAACGGATCGGCACAAGTAACATGTCTGAACCGAGCGCCTCCAGCATCGGCTGCGTCGGTATGGACAACGCCTGCATCGGTGCCCTCATGGACACGCATACCGCCAAGCCTTTCTTCCTGGCCGACGATATTCTCTTTGAAGACGCAGCACCGCAAAAAATACCCAACTTCTCCCGATGCCTGCTCACGTGCGAGCGTTCAGAACAGGTGCCTGGCTACAACGCAGCGGCGCAGTTACACCTGACCACCCGAAAGAACGGTCGTCGTTATGTGCTGTCCATCTACCGATCGCCTCTTTCAAAGGGATTTACCGCACAAGAACATGCATTGTTGAAAGATTTTTCCTGTCTTTTATTGCCGATGGTCGAAGAGCATGTGGCGGCCCTTGTTCCACCGGAGTCCACTCGACCGGATCCTTTCCTGGCATTGGACGCTTCGGAAAACGGCGGCATGGAAGCGCTGCGCCAAAGGTTCGCCGATCGACTGCTTTTATCGGGCTTGAGTTTGTCCTCTCGTGAAACGGAAGTCTGTGTGGGTCTGCTGGCCGGGCGTACCGCTCCTGAACTTGCCGAGCAACTGAACCTGAAAGTCAATACCGTCGAAAGTTATCTAAAGCGTGCCGCTATCAAGATGGGAATTGGCGGGCGTCGTTCGCTGATCCGTTGGATGCATTCGATGGATGCCACACCGGCCCACCTGGAATGGAATGGCAGTAACGCCATTCAACAAGCCGTGTAAACCCACCCCCAACGATTGCTCATTCATTGACCGAATCGAGTATTTGTTGGGGGAATATTGTTTCCCCCTCAGCCCTCCCCCGCCACACCGGCTTCCACTGATGTTCGAGTGCGACGCTTCAACCATTCCAACGCATCGTCCACGTAAGTGAAAATCACCGGTACCACCAGCAGGCTCAACAGCGTCGATGTCAGCAAACCACCCATGACCACCACCGCCATCGGCTGTCTGAAACTCGGGTCTTCACCCATTCCCATTGCGGTCGGCAACATCCCGGCGCCCATCGCAACGGTCGTCATCAGGATCGGGCGGGCACGTTTGTGGCAAGCATCCACCAACGCATCGTATCGACCCAGGCCATAATCGCGGCGGGCCATGATGGCGTACTCCACCAACAAAATGGAGTTTTTGGTCACGATGCCCATCAGCATCAACAGGCCGATGACCGATGGCAGGGAAAAACTGAAATTACAGATCAGCAAGGCCAATAACGCGCCGCCCAGCGAGAGCGGCAGCGCCGAAAGAATCGTCGCCGGTTGCAAGAAGTCGTGGAACAGCAACACCAGGACCGAATAGATACAAAACACGCCAATGGCCATGGCCAGGCCGAAGCTGGCGAACAGTTCCGTCATCAACTGCAGTTCGCCCTGCTCCACCAACTTCACTTCGGCTGGCAAGTTGCGCATCACCGGCAGTTGGCGGGCCTCGGCCATGACCTCACCCAGGTTGCGACCATTGAGTCCTACAGACAGGGTGACATTGCGCAGGCGGTCCAGCCGGCTGATTTGCGCCGGCCCGCTGCCCATGCTGATGTCCCCCAACGAGGCCAGGGCGACCTGGCCGTCTCGTCCGGTTACCCGCAATTGGCCGATCGCCTGCAAGTCGTCGCGCAACAGCGAATCCATGCGCACCCGCACGTCCACTTGGCGCTGGGACAAATTGATCTTGCCCAGTTGCGAGGAGTATTCGCCATAAGTCGCCATGCGCAAGGTATCGGCGATGTCCTGGCTGGTGATGCCCAGTTCCGCTGCCCGGGCAAAATCCGGTCGCATCTGGATCTCCGGTCGTTGCAAGGCGCTACTGGACGAGACATTGCCGATCCCGCGCAGCTCACGTAACTGGGGCTCAAGGGCGCTTGCCGTACGTTCGAGCAGATCGCCGTCATCGCTGGCAAGGACGATATTGAGCTTCTCTCCGCTGCCATCGCCGCCCACGTTGATGCGCACGCCCGGGAGTGTGCGCAACACCTGGCGCATCTGCGCTTCCACCTCCACCTGCTTGCGATCGCGGGCATCCCGGGGTGCAAGTTCCACCGTCAGGACCGCATCGCCAGCGCCGGTGATATCGGCAGGGCTCGAGCCGGAACTGCTGGCGGTCCCCACCGAGCTGAACACATGCGTAACGTCAGGAAGCTCACGCAGCCGCTCGCTGGCCTGCAAGGCCATTGCGCTGGTGTGTTCCAGCGTCGTTCCTGGCGGCAGCTCCAATGTGACTTTGCTGCGGCCGGTGTCCTGGGCTGGCAGGAAACTGGTGGGCAGCAAGGGCACCAACGCCAGAGCTGCGACAAAGCACAGGCCGGCCAGAGCCATCGTTGTCTTGCGCCGAGTCAGGCTGACGTGAATCCAGCCCAGGTAACGGGTCATCAACGAGCTGTCATGGTCGGCTTCGTTCCTTGCCTTGAGGAAATAAGCCGCCATCATCGGCGTCAGCAGCCGCGCCACCAGCAGTGAGAACAGCAGCGCAACCGACGCCGTCACACCGAACTGGCGGAACAGCTTCCCGGCGACCCCCCCCATGAACGCTGTGGGCAGGAACACCGCGACCAGGGTGACCGTCGTGGCGAGCACTGCCAGGCCGATTTCATCCGCGGCCTCGGTGGCGGCCTGAAGCGGGGTCTTGCCCATGCGCAAATGCCGCGCGATGTTCTCGATCTCGACAATGGCATCGTCCACCAGCACACCGATGACCAACGCCAGGGCCAACAACGAAACAGCGTTGAGGGTAAACCCGGCCAGGTACATCACGCCGAAAGTGGGGATGATCGACAGCGGCAACGCCGTGGCGACGATGAGCGTGGCGCGCCAGTCCCGCAGGAACCACCAGACCACCAGCACCGCCAACAGCATGCCTTCGTACAGCAAATTCATCGAGTCGTGATAGTTGGCGAGCACGGCCTTGACCGTGTCACTGACCTCAACGATTTGCACGTTGGGGTGCTGTTTCTCAAACGTGGCCATGGCCTGCCGCACGTCATTGGCGACGCCGACATCGGAGAATCCCAGGGAACGCGTGACCTGGAAACCGATCACCGGCCGGCCATCGCGAAACGCCCGCGAGCTACGTTCGGCATGGGTGTCACGAATGTCGGCCAACTGCCCCAGGGCAAGCAGGCGCCCGTCGCCACTGGGAATATCGATAGCGCCGAGGGCCGCCGGATCATCAATGGCGCCCAAGGTGCGCATGGCTTGCTGACCGCTGCCCAGGTTGCCCTGTCCACCGGAATTGTCCTTCTGCATGGCCCGCAGCTGGTTGGCGACGTCCGTGACGCGGATGCCCAGGCCCGCCATCAGCGCAGGGTCGAGATCGACCTGGACTTCCCGATCGACCCCGCCCGTACGCGCGATCATGGCCACCCCGGGCACCGCCAGCAGCTGTTTGCTCAGCTCATTGTCGACGAACCAAGACAAGGCCTCTTCATCCAGGTTGTCGGAGTCGATGACATAGGTGAGCAACGCCGAGGCGCTGGTGGTCAGTCGGGAAACCGACGGTGTGTCGAGGTTCGCCGGCAGTTGCGCCATGGCGCTGTCGACCGCGTTGCGCACTTCATTGAGCGCCTCGTTGCCATCCTTGTCGATGTCAAAGCTGACGTTGATGTTGACGGCACCGTCGGTGATGCTCGTCGTCACGTGCTTGAGCAGGCGCAGGGACGTCAGCTTGTCCTCGATCTTGCGCGCCACTTCCGTTTCCAGTTGCTCCGGGGCCGCCCCTTCCAGCGAGGCGCTGATCACCACCATCGGCAGGTCCATGTCAGGGAAATCCTGGATGGCGAGCTTTTCAAAACCCGACAGGCCAAAGAGCGTCAGCAGGATGAACAGCATGACGGCTGGGACCGGGTGACGGATCGACAAGGCTGAGATGTTCATGGCTGGGCGACCTGGGATTGGACGAGGGTCACGCTCGCGCCATCGTTGAGGAACGCACCGCCGGCACGCACGATGCGCGCAGGCTCATCGAGACCACTCAGTATCTCCACGGCCTGATGCATGCGTCGGCCGACCACCACCGGCCGCTGGACAACGCGCATGTCGTCATTGAGCGTGAATACATAGGAGCGCCCGTCCCGCAGGATGACGGCAGTGTCTGGCACCGTGACAGCCTCGCGCGGCGCCAGCTCGATCTGGCCACTGGCATACATGCCGGCCTGGGCGGCGCTGTCGATTGGCAGGGAGACGTAGATCAATCCTCGGCGAGTCTTGGTATCCAACGTAGGCGACACCAGCCGCACGCGCCCTTCCAGGCTCTGGCCGTCAGGCAATGTCATACGGGCGACCTGGCCAGGCTGCACGTGGGCCAGTTGACGGGCATCCAGCTCGGCCTGCCATTCGATGCGGCCGTCGCGCACCATGCGAAACAGCTCGTCGCCGGCAGAGAGCACCTTGCCGAGCAACGCCGTGCGCGCCGAAATGATGCCATCGTCCACGGCGACGATGCGGGTTTGTCCAAGCCTGATCCGCGTACTCTGCAATTCGGCACGGGCGCTGGCGAGGTCAGCCTCGGCGAGCGCGACCTTGATGCGATAGTCTTCGCGTTGTTGTTCCGACAGCGCCCCGCCCTGTCCGACGACCCGGGCACGACGATCATTGGAACGGGCCTGCTCCAGATTGGCATCGGCCTGGGCAACGAGCGCCTTCTGTTTGTTTTCCTCGGCAACCACTGTGTCGCTGGCGAGCGTGGCCAGTAATTGGCCTTTCTTTACCCGGCTGCCCACATCGGCCTCGATGCTGGCGATGCGCAGGTTGCTGGTCTCGGCGTTGATCACCGCTTCCTGCCAGGGGGCGAGCGCGCCATTGGCAAACAGCAATTGCGGCCAGACCTGGCGTTGCGCCTGGACGACTTCCACGCTCAAGCTGCTGACCCGGGGCGCGGCCTCGGCCGGCTCAGCGCCCCGGCGAAAATAAATCATCGCCGCCACGATCGCGCACACGACGATTGCCAACGCGAATTTGCCCGGTCTCGACCTCACGCGCCGTCTCCGCCCGATGCCCGACTCCGCGCCAGGGGCTGATCGACCTGCCAGCCGCCTCCCAACGCCTTGTACAGGGCAATCCAGTAGCGCACTTGATCCTGCTGCAAGGTGATCAATTCAATCTCTGCGGTCAGCGCCTGGCGGCGGGCGGTTTCCCGGTCCAGCAGGCTGACGTTGCCCGCCTGCCAACCGCGGTCGATAGCCTCGAAAGACTCACGGAACCCCGCGGTGGAACGTTCCACATCCGACTCCCGGCGACGTGCCGCATCGAGACGCACCAACGCCTGCTCCACTTCCATCACACCGGTACGCAGCGTTTGGCGATAGACCGCCAGAGCCGCTTCATACGAGGCCTTGGCACCCTCCGCCGCCGCGTGACGCTGGCCGCCATCGAACAGCGGAATCGACAGTACCGGGCCCAAGGACCAGGAGCGGTTGCGCTGACCGACCATGGTGCCCACGGAAATGGTCCCGGAAAGACTCAAGCTCGGCAGGCGATCAGCCTGGGCGACGCCAATCTCGGCATTCGCCGCTGCCAGTTCTCGTTCACTGGAAGCGACGTCCGGGCGCTGGCGCAGCAAGTCGGCCGGAATCTGTTGCACATTGAGTGCTGCCGGTTGCGGCAGTTGCGCCGGTGTGTGGCCGAGCACGTCCAGCAATCGACTTTCATCGCTGCCTGTCAGCGCCACCAGACTCTTGAGCAGCACCTGGCATTCGCTCTGCTGCTGGACCAGTGTCGCGGCGCTGCTGGCGGCACTGGCATCGGCCAGCGCCGCGTCGGCGGAGGACGTGAAGCCCGCCCCGAACGACTGGTGCGTCATGCGTGCAGTGTCTTGTTGTGACTGGGCCTGGTCACGGTAGGCCAGTGCCAACTTCTGGCAGCCGCGGTATTGCACGTAGTAATCACCGACTTGGGCCGCCAGCGACACCCGCGCGTCATGCCAGTCATCCACCCGTGCTTCGACGCGGGAGCTGGCCGCTTCATTGTTGCGGCGCAACTTGCCGAACAGATCGAGCTCCCAAGCGGCATCCATCGTGGCCGAAGAACCTGAGCCCCCCAGGCGTTCAGAGCCGGTCTGCTGGCCGCCTCGACCACCGGACAACCTGCCATCGAACTTGGGCAAGGCATCGGCGGCGTCACTGTCGGCGGTCGCACGGGCCAGGGAAATATTGGCCCAGGCCTGGTCCATGGACGGGCTATCGGCTTCGGCCAGGCGCAACAGTTCGGCCAACGCCGGGTCATCGAATTGCTGCCACCAGTCAGTCAACCCGGCCACGGACGCACCATGTGGCACCGGTGCCTGCCACTTGGCGGCAATCGGAACGTCTGGCACCCGATAGTCAGGGCCCAATACGCAGCCACTCAAGGCCACCGCACACAGTGTCACCAGTAATATGCTCGGTGGGGGCTTGAAGACATGCATAGCGTTCTCTAAGGGTGTCTACAGGTGAAAACACAGCAAGGCACCCGGCACCGGCACAGCTCAGGGAGGTGGCAGATTATTAACGATGGCTTGATGAGGCTCGTGTGGCAGTTATTTAACCGCGCGCCCGTTCCGATGTCTGGCGTGGAAATTGGGGACAGCTGCCGGCAGGAAAACTCGCGATAAAGACGGGGGCCTGTTGAAATGATCTCGACCTGCCCAGTAATGGCTGCACTTGCTGTCGAGCATGAATGGCCCCCGCTCGGTTCACTTTCCATCGCCAATGGATGATCGAATATGGAAGCACTCACTTACCTCGAAAACATCGAGTCGAACGCACGCACCTATGCGCAGACTTTCCAGCGACTGTTCGTCAGCGGCAAGGGCATGCGTATCAAGGATGCCAGCGGCCAGGAGTTCCTCGATTGCCTGTCGAACGCCGGGACACTGGCCCTCGGGCACAACCCGCCCGAAGTCCGGGATGCGGTGATGCGCTTCCTCGACAGCGACCACCTGCAGCAGGCACTGGACTTGGCCACGCCGGCCAAACACGCGTTCGTGCAGGAGCTGTTCTCGATGCTGCCGGCGAAAATGCGCGACACCAGCAAGATTCTCTTCTGCGGGCCCAGCGGTTCGGATGCCGTCGAGGCCGCCATCAAGTTGGCCCGCCACTACACCAAACGCTCGCCCTTGATGGCGTTCCACGGCGGCTACCATGGGATGACGGCCGGCGCACTGTCGGCGATGGGCAAGCTGTCTCCCAAGACCGGCGACGGCATGATTGCCCAAGGCACGCACTTTCTGCCCTTCCCCTATCGGTTTCGATGCCCGTTCGGCACGAATGGCGAACACACCGATCAACTGTCCATCGACTACATCCGTACCGTCCTTTCGGACCCCGAAGGCGGCGTCGCCAAACCGGCGGCGGTCATCGTCGAGGTGGTGCAAGGCGAAGGCGGTTGCATCCCGGCTTCGGCCAACTGGCTGCGGGCCCTGCGGGAAATCACCCTGGAGCAAGACATCTTGCTGATCGTCGACGAAGTCCAGACTGGCCTGGGACGCACTGGCAGCACCTTCGCCATCGAGCACGCCGGCATCGTCCCCGACATCCTGGTGCTGTCCAAAGCCATCGGCGGTGGCTACCCATTGGCGGTGATCGTGTATGCCGAACACTTGGATACCTGGGGGCCTGGCATGCATGCGGGGACCTTCCGCGGCAATCAGGTGGCAATGGTTGCCGGCGCCGCGACCATGCAGCAAATCCGCAGAGACCATCTCGTCGCCCATGCCGCGCGGATGGGCGAGCGCCTGGAGAGCGGCCTGCAGGACATCGCACAGCGTTGTCCATTCATCGGCGACATCCGTGGGCGCGGGTTGATGATCGGCGTGGAAATCACCCAGCCGGCAGACAATCAGCGCGCCGGCCAGGCTGACGGCGCACGTGCACATGCCATCAAGCTCAACTGTTTCGACAACGGCTTGATGATGGAAACCGGCGGGCGCCATGGCGCAGTGCTCCGGTTCCTGCCGCCCCTGACCATCACCGAGACCGAGGTCGGCATGGTGCTGGACCGCTTCGAACAGGCGGTGAAGAAGGTTGGCGAAACACGCTCCCATGCAGCACGCGTGGCGGTATAAGCCGCCAGGCACAATTCCTGTGGCGAGGGAGCTTGCTCCCGCTGGGTCGCGGAGCGGCCCCAACACGGTCGACTCCATCAACCAGACGGACCGAGCTGCCAGGGTTTAGGGCCGCTTCGCAGCCCAGCGGGAGCAAGCTCCCTCGCCACAGGTTCCATGCCTGGCCTCAAGTTCCATATCTGGCTTCATGCTTGACCATCACGGAGACCGAGGTCGGCATTGTGCTGGACCGCTTCGAACAGGCGAGAAGGTTGGCGAAACACGCTCCCATGCAGCATGCGTCGCGGTATAAGGCGCCAGGCACAATTCTTGTGGCGAGGGAGCTTGCTCCCGCTGGGTCGCGAAGCGGCCCCAACACGGTCGACTCCATCAACCAGACGGACCGAGCTGCCAGGGTTTAGGGCCGCTTCGCAGCCCAGCGGGAGCAAGCTCCCTCGCCACAAGTTCTATGTCTGGCCACAGGTTCCATGTCCGGCTTCAGGTTCCGTGCCTGGCTTCAGGTTCCATGCCTGGCTTCGAGCCCGGCAACCCGGCTCAATCCCGCGCCAATGCATTGATCGGATCGAGCCGCGCGGCATTGCGCGCAGGCACGAAGCCGAACACGACTCCGATCAGGGTCGAACAGACGACAGCGGTGATGATCGAGCCCACCGAGAACACCATCTGCCACTCCTTGACGAAGATCGAAAAGACGTAGCCGATACCAAACGACAAGGCGATACCAATCATCCCCCCCATCAGGCACACCATCACCGCCTCCACCAGGAACTGCTGGCGGATGTCCGACTGGCGTGCACCGACGGCCATGCGGATACCGATCTCGCGGGTACGTTCGGTCACCGAGACGAGCATGATATTCATCACACCGATGCCACCGACCACCAGCGAAATAATTGCGATCAACGAGAGCAGCAGCGCCAGGGACTGGCTGGTCTTCTGCACTGTTTGCATCACACTGTCGAGGTTGTAGGTGAAAAAGTCCTTGATGCCATGGCGTTGGGTCAGGAGCTTGACGACGTGATCTTCTACGATTTTGCTCGGCTGACCATCCTTTATCCGCACCGTAACGCTGTCCAGGAAGCGCTGGCCCAGCAATCGGCCGGCCGCCGTCTCATAGGGCATCCATACATTCAGGTTCTTGTTGGTGTTGAACACGCTTTTGCGGTCTTCGGTCACGCCGATGATCGTACAAGGCAGGTTGTCGATGAGAATCACCTTGCCCAACGGATCACTGTTCGGGAACAGTCGCTGGCGGGTATTGTGGTCGATCACCACCACTTGTGACTGGCGCCGGGCATCGTCCTTGCTGAACGCGACGCCGGAGCCGATCTTGATCCCACGAACCTGGAAATAGCTCTCGCTGACACCGTTGACGGTCGCATTGATGTCGATGTTTTCGAACCGCAAGAGCAGATTGCGGCCAACGTTGGGCGTCGCGCTGTCGATGTAATACTGGTCGCTCAAGGCCGTGACGTCGGACAGCACCAGGGTTTCGATAGCGGTCGAGCGACTGTCCCCCCAGTCAGCCCCAGGCATGATTTCGATCGTATTACTGCCAATCGCCTGGATATCCTTCAGGACATACGCCTTGACCCCTTCGCCGATGGCCACGATCGAAACCACCGAAGTGATACCGATAATGATGCCCAACATGGTCAACAGGGTGCGCATTCGATGCGAGATCAGCGCCACCCAGGCCATATTGAACGCTTCGCTGAACAAGCCGAAGCTGGCGCGCAGTCCGTTCACCGGCTTGACCTTGGCCGGACGTGTGCCTTGCGGCGACTGATCCTCCAAGGGTTGTTGCGGATTGGGCCGATCACTGACGATCTCGCCGTCGCGGATCTCGATGATGCGCTGGGCGTGGGCCGCCACTTTCTCATCGTGGGTCACGATGATGACCGTGTGCCCCGCCCGGTTGAGCTCCAGCAGGATCTTCATCACTTCCTTGCCGCTGGTGGTGTCCAACGCACCGGTGGGTTCGTCCGCCAGAATGATGTCGCCGCCGTTCATCAGGGCCCGGGCGATACTCACCCGCTGCTGCTGGCCACCCGAAAGCTGGTTGGGCCGATTGCTCAAATGCCCCATCAACCCCAGGCGTTTCAGCAGCTCTCCGGCACGGCTGTGCCGTTGCGACTCGGCCGCGCCGGCATAAATCGCCGGCATCTCGACGTTGTGCAAGGCGCTCAGGTGCGGCAGCAAATGGTAGCGCTGGAAAATGAAACCAAAGTGATCACGACGCAACACCGCCAGTTCACGGTCGTTCATCGAACCGGTTTCGCGCCCATCCACCTTGTAGCTACCGGCGCTCGGGTGGTCGAGGCAGCCAAGCACGTTCATCAGGGTCGATTTGCCGGAGCCGGACGCCCCGGTAATCGCAACCACCTCGCCGGCATTGATCGTCAGGTTGATGTCCTTGAGGGCGATGAAGGCCTTTTCGCCGGCCTGGAAGCTGCGGGTGATGCCCTTGAGTTCCAGCAATGGTTGGGTCATGGTCAGGCTCCCGCCACGGCCGGGATCGGCTCGCCGATGACGACCTTGTCACCCTCAGCCAGGCCATCCTTGATCTCGACCCTGACGTTGTTGTTGATGCCCATGTTCACATTACGCGGCTGGGCCTTGCCTTCGGCATCCAGCACACGGATCACGTAGCTGCCATCTTGGTTTTTCGCACCCAGGGCGGCGACGGGAACCGTCAACACGTCCTTGGCCTTGTCGAGGACGATACGGACCTGGGCCGTCATGGAAATGCGCAGGCGATGGTCAGGGTTAGGCACGTCGAAGAGGCTGTTGTAGAACACCGCGGTATTTTGCTTGGGCGTCCCGGCGTTCTGGGTTTCGAGGAAGTTCTGCGGCGCCGGTTCAGTGCCGCGCAGCTTGGCGTAATAACGCTTTTCCGATTCCCCCAGGATGGTGAAATACACTTCTTGGCCAGGCACGATGTGAATCACGTCGGCTTCCGACACCTGCGCCTTGACCGTCATGGTGTCGAGGTCGGCGAGCTTGAGCAGGACCGGCGCCAGTTGCTCGGCGATCACGGTCTGGCCTTCCTGCGTCACGACCCCGACCACGTAGCCATCGATCGGCGCAACGATATGGGTGTAGGCCAGGTTGACCCGCGCGGTTTCCACTTGGATGCGGGCGTCTTTTATCTGCGCATTGAGGGAGAGCAGGTTCGCCTCTTCCACCCTGTAGTTGGACTCGGCGGTCTCGTATTCCTGCTTGGAGATCGCGTCGTCCGGTTGCAGTTTCTTGTAGCGATCATAGGTGGCCTTGGCGTCCTTGAGTTGCGCCGCCGTGGCCTGCCGCTTGGCCACCAGGTTCTCCTCGTTGACCAGGGCCTGGCGCAATGAGTTCTGCGCCAGCATCGGGTCGATTTCCGCCAGCCATTGGCCCTTCTTGACCTTGTCGCCCAATTTGACCTTGAGCGATTTCAACTGGCCCGACACCTGGGCACCGACGTCGACCTGCTTGATGCCCTCGAGCGTGCCGGACGCTAATACCGCGTTTTCGATGTCCGTGCGTTCGACCATGGCGGTCAGGTACTCCGGCGGTTTGCCCGGCGATTGCGCGCTGTAGAAAATCAGACTGGCCACCACGACCAGGACGAGCACGATAGCGATTTTTCGAAACTTCGACTTTTCCATAAATAACCATGAGTGCGTTGATTTCAGGCCCGGCCAGCGTGGCGCCGGGTTCCATGGATGTGCGTCAAGGAAGAGCCGTCATACGTAATCACTGGCGGCCTCCTCGTCGAGCATGGGCAGGCCGTCTTGCCACCAGGCTGCCAGGTTGTGTACGTGGGGGGCCTTGAGGATCGTGAAGTGGTTGCCCGGACCGTACCAGATGCTGAGGTCAGGGATATGCTTGCGCCATCCTTCGATCATTTGCTCCTGTTCGCGTTTATTGCCGGCTGTGTCCAGGGTTGGATCATTGGCCAGCACCAACCGCACCGGCCCGGTGTAGCGGTGTTGCGGTTGATAGACCGTGCGCAGGGCCGTACCGAAGGCCCGCGCCGGACCGCGCATGGCATCCACCGCCGAGCGCTGCGGCAGCATGCCGGCCCGAACCATGCCGGCATGCAGCAAGCGCATCTGCGCGGTATCGTCCTGGGTGCCGAAGACCGTGGCATCGATGCCCAAGGACTTGCCGGACGCCAACTGCATCGCCTCGATCAGCCGATTCAGCACCCCCGTCGCGGTGTAGGGCTTGCCCACCACGCCGTTGCCGCCCGGCGACTCACTGTCGATCAGCGTCAACGAGGCCACCTTGCGACCCCGAGCATTCAGGCGGGCCGCCATCTCGAACACGATCCAACCACCGAAGGAATGGCCGAGCAGATGCACCGGCCCCTCCGGTTGTACCTTGTCGATTGCGTCGAGATATGCCTGGGCGGCGGTTTCCACGAGACTGAAAGGCTCGGTGCTGCCGTCCAGTCCACGGTGTTGCAACCCGTGGATAGGCCATTCCGGACCGAAGGCGTCGGTCAGCCCGATAAAACCGGTCACGCTGTCGCCAGCCCCCGGCACGCAGAAGATCGGCGCCCGGTCGGCACGTCCGCCCTGGATCGTCAGCAGTGGCTGGTAACGGTTCTTCGGCGCAGGCGTTGGTCGTGCCGCGACGGTGCCCAGTGCATCGCTGATGGCTTGGCCCAATGCCTTGACCTGTGGGGCCTGCATCATCGTCTGGTGGTTGCCCGGGACCTTGACGCAGTGCATTTGCGTCGTGGGCAGGACAGCGTCCCAACCCAGGTAGCCGGAATGCTCGGGTGCATCGTCCTTGCGTTCCTCGGCTATCAACAGGTGCACCGGTACGGAAATCGGATACACCCGGTAATGGGCCAGGGCATGACCGTGGGCGACCTCGCGATCCAGGTACTGCCAGAGCTGGGCCGCGTTGTAGCCGGCCAGCTCAGGGGGCAGCAGGCCTTCGTCACCACACAGTTGCACCAGGTCTTCCAATGCGAAATCGTTCAATCGGGTCTGCAGATGGGCCAGTTTTTCGAGCACCGACGCCAGGTCAGCCTCAGCCAATGTGCCGGCCTTCCAGAACACTTCGCAGCGATCCAGCAAATGCCGTGTGTGGGCTTCACCCGGTGACCAGCGTTCCCTGCCCTGGTCCACCAACCGTGGCAGGTAGCTGTCGATCAGGCCGACGAATTCGACCTCTTCGTCCAGGCCAATGAGCTGGATGGCAATCTCGTAGGCCAGCACGCCGCCGAACGACCAGCCGGCCAGGCGATAAGGGCCCTGGGGCTGGACCGAGCGGATGACGCCCACCAGCCGCGAGGCCAGGCACTCCATCGTCTGCAGCTGTGACTCGCCCCACGGGATGGCCGGCAGGCCATAGACTGGAATATCCGGATCGATGTGTTTGCCCAGCATCGGGAAGTACAGATCCAGGCCGCTGAACTCATGCACCAGGAACAGCGGATTCTGCTGGCCGGTGGCGCGCACCGGTACAAAAGCCTCCTGCACCTGAATGTCGGTGGTGCGGGTCTGCAGCAACAAGGCCATGGACGCGACGCTTTCGTGCTGGAACAGCTCGGCCAGCGACACCGTCAGGTTGGCTTGGGCCAGCAACCCCAGCAAACGGACCGCCAGCAACGAATGCCCGCCCAGTTCGAAGAAATTGTCGTGGCGGCCGACCTGTTGCAGGCCCAGCACGTCTTGCCAGATCTGCGTCAACAGGGTTTCGACTTCGCCTTGCGGGGCCTCGTAGCCACGGCTGACGACGGCCTCCTGGCCCGGTGCCGGCAGCGCCCTGCGGTCGAGTTTGCCGTTGGCGGTCAGCGGCAATGTGTCGAGCCGCACGTATGCCGCCGGCACCATGTAGTCAGGCAGTTGCGCGTGCAAATACCCGCGCAGGTCTTCGATTGGCAGCACCTCCTCCACCGCGTGCTGGGTGAAGTACGCCACCAGGCGTTTCTCACCCGGAACGTCTTCACGCACCAGCACCACGACGTCCTTGACGTCATCCTGCGCGGCCAACCGGGCTTCGATCTCGCCCAGTTCGATACGGAAACCGCGGATCTTCACCTGGTCGTCGTTACGTCCCAGGTAATCCACCGTGCCGTCCGCACGCCAGCGCGCTAGGTCGCCGGTGCGGTACAGCAACGCATCCGGATCGGCATTGAACGGGTCGGCGACGAACTTCTCGGCGGTCAGCCCAGGGCGATTCAAATACCCTTTCGCCACGCCGTCGCCACCGATGTACAACTCGCCCGCCACGCCGATGGGCACTGGCTGACGATTGACGTCCAGCACATAGACTCGGGTATTGCCAATCGGACGACCGATGGGAATACCGCCCTCGCCCACGATTTTGATCTCGTGGGTGGTGGTGAAGGTGGTGGCTTCGGTCGGGCCGTAGCCGTTGAGCAGATGAGCCGGCGCGCCTTCCTTCAGGACGCGGCCGATCACCGCCGGGTCGAGCACGTCGCCGCCGACAATCAGGTAGCGCAATTGGGCGAACACCCTCATCAGCCCGGCGGCGTATTGATGGAACAGGCCGGCGGTCATCCACAGCACGCTGACCGATTGTTCGAGCAACAGCGCGTGGAAATCCGCCTGGGACAGCAGCACGTCCTGGTCGACCACCACCACGCAACCGCCATTGAGCAACGGTGCCCAGACATCGAGGGTGCTGGCGTCGAACGCCGGGTTGGAGGCGAAGGCGACCCGGTCCTGGGCGTTGAAATCGGCGTAGCCGTTGTTGATCACCAACCGGTTGATCGCCCGATGGGGAACCAGCACACCTTTCGGGGTGCCGGTGGAACCGGAGGTGTACATGATGTAGGCCACTGATTCGGAGCTTTGCACCAGGCCAAGGTCATCGCAGACCTCATCCAGCACGAGCTGGTCCAGGTCCACGCGCAGCGTATTCCCGGGAACATCAGCCGTGCTCAGCGCCAGCAGAACCTGGGTGTCGCTGTCCTGCACCATGAACTGTTGCCGCTCCAGCGGCGCGCTGACATCCAGCGGTACGTAGGCGGCAGCACACTTGAGGATCGCCAGTTGGCTGACCAGCAGCTCGATGGAGCGCTCCAGTGCAATCGCCACCCGATCGCCCGGTTGCACACCAAGGCCGACCAGATGACGGGCCAGGCGATTGGCCCGGCGGTTCAATTCGGCATAGGTCAGGCGTTGCGCATTGTGTACGGCGGCAATGGCTTGCGGACGTTCCTGGGCCTGCGCCTCGAACAGGCCGTGGACGGTCCTGTCCTGGGGATAGCGCCGGGTGGTGGCATTGAAATCCACCAGCACGTGTCGACGCTCGGCCGACGGCAGGATCGACACGCTGTTCAACGGGGTTTGCGGCGCTTGCTCCAACGCCTCCACCAGATGTTCCAGGGCAATGTTCATGTAGACACACATCCGTTGCGCACCGATCTGCGGCACCGCCAGCGCCGACACGCTGAAACCTTCGCCCAGGTCATCCACCGACAAGGTCAATGGATAGTTGGTGCGCTCTTCGCTGCCCAGGGCCTCGATGCCCTCCCAGGCGGCGAACGCCTCGCTCGAAGCCGTGCCCATTGCGCTGTGCCGATAATTGAGCAAGGCACTGAACAACGGCAGCGGCGCGGCGACGCCGCTGCAACGCTGGGCCAGGGACAACGAGGCGTGCTCGTGCCCCAGCAGATCGGTCAAGCGAGCGTGGGTGGCTTTCACCCCATCACGCACGCCTTGGGTACCGATATCCACTCGCAACGGCAACGTATTGATGAACATGCCCAGGGCACGGTCGGCCCCCTCGCCGCCCTGCATCCGCCCCATCAGCACGGTGCCAAGGACCACGTCCGGCTTGCCGGACACGATACTCAGGACCTGCGCCCAGGCCAGGTGATGCAGGCTCGCGGCGCTCACGCCCAGCTGACGGGCCTGGGCTCGCAGACGGCGGCTCAGGTCGGCGGCGAGGTTGAGTCCGGCGGCTTCGATATCGCTACCGTCGCCGCGCACGTCCAGCAAGCCGAACGGCAAGGTGGGTTCCTCGATGTCACCGAGCATGTCGCGGAAGAACCCTTCATGTTCCTCACGGCTCACGCCCAAGCGGGCCTGGGCCACGTAGTTGCGGAACGGCACCGCTGCGCCCAATTGGTCTGCGTGGCCCAGCAGGTGCGCCTGCATCTCGTGTTGCACCACTTCCAGCGCCGTGTGGTCGAGGGCCATGTGATGGAACAGCAGCATGGCGATCCAGCGCTGGTTGGCGGCATCATGGGTGAATGCCAGGCGCATCAGCGGTGCCTGGCGGACATCGAGACGCGCGTGTTGCCGGTCGAAACGTTCGAGCAATTGCGCGGTGACGTCATGGCCCGGTTGGAAAACACACGCCTCCAGAATCAGTTGTGCCTGGCGAACGACCACTTGCACGGGCTCGCGCAGACCTTCCCAGAGCACGGCGGTGCGCAAGATGTCGTGGCGGTCGATGACGCCTTGCAACGCGTCGACAAAGGCATCCAGCCGGGCGCGGTCCTTGAACTTGAAGGTGGCCTGCTGCACATAGAGATCACCCTGCTGCGAAGCCAGGTGGTGATACAGGATGCCTTCTTGCAGCGGCGCCAGGGCATAGATGTCTTGAACGTTACTGACGCCGCCCGGCACCGCTGCGACAACCTGTTCGATCTCCTCTTGAGTCAGATCGGCCAGCGGCAGCATGTCCGGCGTAATGCGTGCGCAACCGTGGGTAATGCCGTTGACCGGCACCACAATCTCCGTGGTCCCCCCTACGGCCGCCGCCAATGCCGCCAACGTCGGCTGACCGAACAGCACGCGCACATCGGCGCTCAGGCCCACCTGACGCATGCGTTCGATCAGCGTGACCGCCAGCAACGAGTGGCCGCCCAGTTCGAAGAAGTGGTCGTGACGCCCCACCCGCTCGACCTGGAGCAACTCGGCCCACAGCTGCGCCAGCGTCGTTTCGACGCTGCCCTGCGGTGCCTCGTAGTCGCGGGTAATCACCGCGTCCAGGTCCGGTGCCGGCAGCGCCTTGCGGTCGAGTTTGCCATTGGGCGTCAGCGGCAGTGCATCGAGCCGCACGTAGGCGGTCGGCACCATGTACTCCGGCAGTTGCCCTAGCAGATGGGTACGCAGGGCCTCGATATCCGCCATGTCATCCACTGAGTGCGGGGTGAAATAAGCCACCAGGCGTTTCTCGCCCGGCGCATCTTCACGGGCCAGCACCACGGCTTCCTTCACCGCCTCGTGTTGCGCCAATTTGGCTTCGATCTCGCCCAATTCGATGCGGAAACCACGGATCTTCACCTGGTCATCGTTGCGCCCCAGGTACTCGATGTTGCCGTCCGGCAGGTAACGACCCAGGTCACCGGTGCGGTACATCCGGGCATTCACCAAGTCGCTGAACGGATCCCGCAGGAAACGCTCGACGGTCAATTCCGGACGGTTCAGGTAACCCCGCGCCACCTGCACCCCGCCGATGTAAATCTCACCGGCCACGCCCAGGGGCGCCGGTTGTTGATGGTCATCGAGCAGGTAGATCCGCGTGTTGGCAATCGGCTTGCCGATGGGCGTGCTGTCCGGGGTGTCTGCCCCCGTGCAATCCCATGCCGTCACGTCCACCGCCGCTTCGGTCGGGCCGTACAGGTTGTACAGGCCGGTGCGGGGCAGTTGCGCCTTGAAGCGCCGCACCAAGTGCCCCGGCAAGGCCTCGCCGCTGCACATCACCCGCACCAGCCCCGCGCAGGCGCTCGCCTCGCCATGGGCCAGGAACACATCGAGCATCGACGGCACGAAATGCAGCGTGGTGATGCCTTGGGCCTGGATCACTTCGCGCAGGTACGCCGGGTCGCGATGCCCACCCGGACGGGCCATCACCAACCGCGCGCCGCTGAACAGCGGCCAGAAGAATTCCCACACCGACACGTCGAAGCTGAACGGGGTCTTTTGCAGCACCGCGTCCGCGGCGCTCAAACCGTATTCGTCCTGCATCCACAGCAGCCGGTTGACCACCCCGCCGTGTTCGTTCATCACGCCCTTGGGCAGGCCGGTGGAACCCGAGGTGTAGATGACATAGGCCAGGTGATGGGCATGCAGGCCCTCGACCTGCGGATTGTCGGTGGGCTGCGTCGAGAAACCGTCCGCCTCATCCAGCAACAGGGTCCGCGCCTGGGTAGCCGGCAGGCTCGCCTGCAACGCGCGCTGGGTCAGCACCACCATGGGCGCGCTGTTTTCCAGCATGTAGGCCAGGCGCTCGCGGGGATAATCCGGGTCCAGCGGCACATACGCCGCGCCGGCCTTGAGAATGCCCAGCAGGCCCGCGACCATGTCCAGGCTGCGATCGGCACAGATCGCCACGCGGTCATCCGGGCGAATGCCCAGTTCCAGCAGGCGATGGGCAATCTGGTTGGCGCGCTCGTTGAGTTGCGCATAACTCAGTTGCGCCTCGCCGGAGACCACGGCGACCGCGTCCGGGCAGGCCGCGACCCGGGCCTCGAACAGGCCGTGCAAGGTCAGGCCCTGCGGATAATCGACCGCCGTGGCATTGAGCGTTTCCAGCAGTTGATGACGCTCGTTGTCAGCCAGCAACGGGATCTGAGCCACGAGGGTCTGTTCATCAGCCACCATGGCCCGCAATACGCACTCCAAGTAGCCGAGGTAACGTTCCATCGTGGCCGGGTCGAACAGCGCCGTGGCGTATTCCAACGCCCCGAACAGGCGACCATCGATCAGGGCCATGTCCAGCAACACGTCGAACTTCGCGGTGCGGCTGGTCACGCCCAGCCCTTGCAGCGACATGTCACCCAGTTCCAACCCCGTGGCTTCGCTGTTCTGCCAGGACAGCATGGCCTGGAACACCGGGCTATGGGACAGGCTGCGCAAGGGCCGGACCACTTCCACCACCTGCTCGAACGGCAGGTCCTGGTGCGCCTGGGCGTCCAGGGTCCGGGCCTTCACCTGTTGCAGCAAGGCTTGCACCGTCAGTCCGTCCGCCACATCGACGCGCAGCGCCAGCGTGTTGACGAACAGGCCGATCAAACCCTCGACTTCCGCGTGCATACGGTTAGCCACCGGCGTACCGATGACCACGTCGTGCTGGCCGGACAGGCGACTGAGCACCGTGGCCCAGGCGGCCATGACCGTCATGAACAAGGTGGCGCCATGGCGTTGGCTCAACGCCTTGAGGTCTTGGGTCAGGTTTTCGTCGAGGACGATCCCCACCGCGGCGCCGGCGTGATCTTGCTGCGCGGGCCGTGGCCGATCGGTGGGCAACGTCAACAAGGCCGGTGCGTCGGCCAGGGCCTGCTGCCAGTAGCGTTCCTGTTCGGCCAGGACCTCCCCGGTGAGCCAGCGCCGCTGCCAAAGGGCATAGTCCGCGTACTGAATCGGCAACACCGGCAATGGATCGTCCTGCCCCTGACGGAACGCTTCGTACAGCACGCCCAACTCATGGGTCAGCAGATCGGCGGACCAGCCATCGGAGACGATATGGTGCAGGGTCAGCAGCAGCGCGTGATCATCGTCCGCCATCCGCACCAGTCGGCCACGTACAAGTGGGCCGTGGGCCAGGTCGAAGGCCTGGCGAGCTTCTTCCTCGGCCAGGACCAGCAGTTCGGTTTCGGCGTCCGCGTGCCCTGCCAAGGCCTGCAACTGCAACGCAAAACCGACATCGGCCGGGGCGATGCGCTGCTCCACGTCCTGCCCCTGCGCCTGTACAAACGTGGTACGCAAGGCCTCGTGGCGGGCCACGATACGATCCAGTGCGCGGGTGAGCGCCGACGTATCCAGCGCGCCTCGCAAGCGCAGGCCAGTGGGGATGTGATACGCCGCACTGGTGCCATCCAGTTGCGCCAGGAACCAGAGGCGCTGCTGGGCGAACGACAACGACAATGCTTGTTCGCGGGACACCGGCACAATGCCGGGCCGGGTGCTGCGTGTCGCCTGGGAGAGCACCTGGGCCAGCGCGCTCAATTGGGGTTGGGCAAAGACATCGCTCAGGTTCAGCTCCACGCCCAATTGCTCGCGCACCTGGGCGATCAAGCGCATCACCAGCAAGGAATGCCCACCGAGTTCGAAGAAATGATCGTGACGGCCCACCGACTCGACCTTGAGCAGGGTTTGCCAGATCTGCGCCAGGACGACTTCAGTGTTGCCTTGAGGTGCTTCATGGGTGCGGCTGGCATACGCCTGGGCATCGGGCGCCGGCAGGGCCTGGCGGTCGAGCTTGCGGTTCGGCGTCAGCGGCAGCGCAGCCAGGCTGACGAACGCGCCGGGCAGCATGTATTCAGCCAATTGCGTCGACAACTGCGCGCGCAGGGTCGCCGCGCTCAGGCTCGTTCCGGACTGCGGCACCACGTAGGCCACCAGGCGTTTGTCGCCCGGGGTGTCTTCGCGCACGATCACCGCAGCTTCCTTGACCCCGGTACAGTCGCCCAGCCGGGCCTCGATCTCGCCCAGTTCGATACGGAAGCCGCGCACCTTGACCTGGAAGTCGTTACGGCCCAGGTATTCAAGGCGTCCGTCCGGACGATAACGGGCCAGGTCACCGGTCTTGTACATGCGCGCATCGGGCTGGTCGCTGAACGGGTCGGCCAGGAAGCGTTCGGCGCTGATGGCGTCCAGGTTCAGGTAACCGCGCGCCACACCGTCGCCTCCGATGAAGATCTCCCCCACCACCCCGAACGGCACCGGCTGGCGGTGCTCATCGAGCAGGTAGATGCGGGTATTGGCCATCGGCCTGCCGATGCTGGCATTGCCGAGGATGCCATCGACCGCATCATGTTCCATGTAGGCGGCCGTGCAGGACACGGTGGCCTCGGTCGGGCCATAGGTGTTGACCAATCGGGTATGGGCGGGACGAACCGCGTCCCACATCTGCAATTTCTGCGTCGACAAGGCGTCACCGGTGACATTGATCAGCCGCACGTCGCGCAAATGGTCCCGTGCCTGGGCCGGCGTGCTGTGCCACTCGGCGGCGAGGGTATGCCAATGGGCCGCCGTCAGGTGCAGGAAGGTCGGGCGAATATCGCCGTTTTGTTGCAACTCGGCGCTGCCGAACAGCTGCCGGGTGGGCGCCAGGGTGGCGCCGGCCAGCAACGCCGGGAAGATCTCTTCCACCGACAGATCGAAGTTCAGGGTGTTCTGCTGCAGTACCGTGTCTGCCGGCGTCAGGCCGAACAAACGGATCGCATCGAGGCAATAGTTGACCAAACCCCGGTGTTCGATCATCACCCCTTTGGGATGGCCAGTGGAGCCCGAGGTGTAGATGACGTAGGCCAGGTGGCGCGCGCCCAGGGAGGCAACGAGTGGATTGTCGTCACGACCGCCGGCAATCCCGCAACGCACGCGCTCGGCACGGTCGAGCAGCACCACCGGCACTGCCAATGCGGGCAGTCGACCTTGCAGTTCATGTTGGCTCAACAACGCCACCGGGGCACTGTCGGCGAGCATGTAGGCCAACCGTTCGGCCGGAAACGCCGGGTCGAGCGGCACGTAACCGGCACCGGCCTTGAGAATGGCCAACAGGCCGATGAGCATTTCGGCACCGCGTTCGACGCAGATCGCCACCCGGTCATCCGGGCGAATACCCAGGCCGATCAGGTGATGGGCCACCTGGTTGGCCTGGCGGTTCAGTTCGGCATAACTCAGGCGCTCATCACCGAACACGACGGCGATGGCGTCCGGTCGAGCCTCGACCTGGGCTTCGAACAACCGGTGGATCGTCTGTTCACGCGGGTACGCGACCTGGGTCGCGTTGAGACCTGCCAGCAAATGCTCAAGTTCGACGTTGTCCAGCAGCGCGATCCGCTCGACCTGGGTCTGGTCACTGGCGACCATGGCCCGCAACAGATGCTCGAAGTAGCCGATATAACGCTGTACCGTGGACGCGTCGAACAACGCCGTGGCGTATTCGAGGGCCCCAAACATCTGCCCTTGGATCTCGCCCAGCTCCAGGGACACGTCGAATTTGGCGACGTTGCTTGCCGCACCCAGACCTTCGAGTTTCAAATCCCCCAGCACCAGTTCAGTGTTGTCGTGGGTCTGCCACGACAGCATGGCCTGGAACAGCGGGCTATGGGCCAGGCTGCGTACCGGCTTGAGCACTTCCACCACTTGTTCGAATGGCAAGTCCTGATGCGCCTGGGCACCCAGGGCCTGGGTCTTGACCCGGGCCAGCAAGGTTTCCACGGTCGGCGCCCCCGAGACATCGACGCGCACGGCCAGGGTGTTGACGAAGAAACCGATCAGCCCTTCGACTTCCGACCGCGTGCGGTTGGCCACCGGCGAGCCGATCACCACTTCATCCTGGCCCGAAAGCCGGCTCAACAACGCGCCCCAGGCAGCCATCATTGTCATGTACAGCGTGACGCCATGGCGCTGGCTCAGGACCTTGAGGCTCGCGGTCAGATCAGCGTCGAAGACCACGGGCAATGTCGCCCCGGCATAGTCCTGCTGCGCAGGACGCGCGCGGTCGGTGGGCAAAATCAACAAGGCTGGCGCATCGGCCAGGGCTTGCCGCCAGTAATCGCTCTGGGTTTGCAGCACCTCGCCGCTCAACCAGCGACGCTGCCAGACAGCGTAGTCGCCGTACTGCACCGCCAGGGCCGGCAGTGGATCGTCCAGGTCATGACGAAACGCTTCATAAAGCGCCGTCAATTCCTTGATCAACACACCAATGGACCAGCCGTCCGAAACAATGTGGTGCATGGTCAGCAGCAACACATGGTCCTCGCTGCCGAGGCGGATCAGGCGGCCCCGGATCAACGGACCATGTTCCAGGCTAAAGGTGTCGGTGGCTTCCTGTGCCGCCAGCGCGTGCAGTTGGCCCTCGGCATCGGCCTGGCCGCTGAGGTCATGGTGCAGCAGCGCGAAGCCGACGTCGGCGGGCGCGATGCACTGCCGAGCCTCCTCGCCCCGCGCCTGCACGAAGGTGGTACGCAGGGCCTCGTGACGGGCGACAATACGATCCAGCGCCCGCTGCAAGGCGAGACGGTCCAGCACACCGCGCAAGCGCAGCCCGGCGGGGATATGGTAGGCCGCGCTGGCCCCTTCCATCTGTGCCAGGAACCACAGGCGCTGCTGGGCGAACGACAAGGGCAAGTCATCTGTTCGAGAAACCCGGACGATCTCCGGCAATGTGCTGCGCCCGGCCCGGGCCACTGCTTGTGCCAAGCCCATGAGCTGAGGCTGGGCGAACAGTTCGGTCAGGCCCAACTCCACACCCAGGCGCAGGCGCACCTGGGAAATCAATTGAATCGCCAGCAACGAGTGGCCTCCCAGTTCGAAGAACTGGTCATGACGACCGACCTGTTGCAGGCCCAGCAGGTCTTGCCAGATCTGCGCCAGGGTGGTTTCGACCGCGCCTTGCGGGGCCTCGTAGCCACGGGAGATGACGGCATCGAGGTCCGGTGCAGGCAGGGCCTTGCGGTCGAGCTTGCCGTTAGGGGTCAGTGGCAATGCATCCAGGCGCACGTAGGCAGCGGGCACCATATAGGCCGGCAACTGCGCTTGCAGGTGCGTGCGCAGCGCTTCGATGTCTACGGGCGAATGCAGGGTGAAATAGGCCACCAGGCGCTTGTCGCCTGGCACGTCTTCACGGGCCAGGACCACGGCTTCGTTCAAGGCCTCGTGTTGAGCGAGCTTGGCTTCGACCTCGCCCAACTCGATGCGGAAACCACGAATCTTCACCTGATCGTCGTTGCGGCCCAGGTATTCGATGTTGCCGTCCGGCAGGTAGCGACCCAAGTCGCCGGTTTTGTACATGCGGGCATTGGGAACCTTGCTGAATGGATCTTTCAGAAAGCGCTCAGCCGTCAGGTCATCACGATTGAGATAACCGCGAGCGACCCCGGCGCCACCGATATAGATTTCACCCGGCACGCCCAGCGGCACGGGTTGTTTGTGCTCATCAAGCAAATAGAACTGGGTATTCGCCACCGGTTTGCCGATATGTGCGGCAAACCCGTCTTCGCGGGCCATCGACACCCAGCTTGAATAGGTCGTGGTTTCCGAAGGGCCGTAGAGGTTGCACAGGCGCTTGACCTGGGTCTGTTCGAACAACGCTTCCACCAGGCTGCGCTTGAGCGCTTCCCCTGCGACGTTCACCGTATCGACACCCTCGCCCAACCCGCCGGACTCCAGCAAGGCCTTGAGCGCCGACGGCACGGTGTTGATCAAGGTGATGTCGTGCTCGCCCTGTTGCAGTTCCAGCACATTAGTGACCACGTCGATGCGGCCACCCGAGGTCAGCGGCGCGAAGCACTCGTAGACGGCTAGGTCGAAGTTCAGCGAGGTCGAGAACAGGGTTTTAGCCAAGGTTTGCGCATCGAACGAACGATGGGCCCAGGTCAGGAAGTTCACTGTGTTGCGGTGTTCGATCATCACGCCTTTAGGCAGACCGGTCGAACCGGAGGTGTAGATCACGTAGGCCAAGTGCGACGAGGTCAGCCCCGGTACCTGCGAATTGGGCGCTGCCTCGTCCTGCCAGACACCCTTGTCGAGGTCGATCATCGGCACCGCCGTCTCGCCCAGCAAGCGGCGCGTGGTGCCTTGCACCAGGATCGCCGCCGGGGCGCTGTCCTCCAGCATGTAGGCAATACGGTCCAGCGGGTACGCCGGATCCAGTGGCACATAACCGCCGCCGGCCTTGAGAATCGCCAGCAGCCCCACGACCATGTCGATGCCGCGCTCGACACAGATCGCCACCCGCGAATCCGGCTCCACGCCTTGCTTGCGCAGGTAATGGGCCAAGCGGTTAGCGAGGCCATTGAGCTCGCGATAATTGAGCTGTTGTCGTCCATGACGCACCGCCACGGCATCCGGCGTGCGCAGTACCTGGGCTTCGAACAGGCCATGGATCGTCTGCTCTCGCGGATAGTCGGCATGGGTGGCGTTGAAGTCCACCAGCAACTGTTCGCGCTCTGCTGCCGGCACAATCGGCAATTCACGCAACGCCCGTTCAGGCGTCTGCTCCAATGCCGCCACCAGGCTTTCCAGCGCCGTGTGCATGTAACCGCAGACACGCCGGGCACCCACTTCGACCACTGCCTGAGCGGTGAACCGGAAGCCTTCGCCCAGGTCGTCCACATTCAGGCACAACGGATAGTTGGTGCGTTCTTCCATGTGCAGGGTTTGCATCCCCTGCCAGGCCGAGATGGCCTGGTCCGACGCGGTTTCAGCCGAACTGTGTCGATAATTCAGCAAGGTGCTGAACAACGGCAGCGAGGTCGGTACGCCGCTGCAACGCTGAGCCAGGGACAACGAGGCGTGCTCGTGTCCCAGCAAGGCCGACAATCGGCCATGGGTCGCCCTGACACCGGCGCGGGCGCCTTGAGCGCCGACACTGACGCGCAATGGCAGCGTATTGATAAACATCCCCAGGGCCCGATCGGCCCCGTCGCCGCCCTGCATCCGTCCCATCAGTACGGTACCGAACACCACCTCTTCACGGCCCGAAACCCGCCCGACCACGTGCCCCCAGGCCAAGTGAACCAGGCTTGCCGCGCTCACACCGAGTTGACGGGCCTGGGCCCGCAGGCGCTGCGCCAGCGCGGCGTCCACGTCCTGATGCGCTTCTTCGATACCGCTGCCATCCCCCTGCACATCCTGCAAGCCGAACGGCAACGTGGGTTCATCGATATCGCCGAGCATCTCGCGGAAAAATCCTTCGTGCTGCTCACGACTGACCCCCAGTCGCGCCTGCGCCACATGGTTGCGATACGGCACGGCAGGCGAAAGCAAGTGCGCCTGGCCCAGGAGACTGGCCTGCATCTCGTGCACCACGACTTCCAGCGCGGTGTGGTCCAACGCCATGTGATGGAACAACAGCATGCCGACCCAGCGCTGATTCGCCACATCCTGGGCAAAGGCAAAGCGCATCAGCGGTGCCTGGGCGATGTCGAGACGGTAGTGACGTGGATCGAAACGCCCGTGCAGTTGCTGCACCACCTCGCCCCCCGCCGGGTCTACCTCGATCTCTTCGAGGCCCAGGGTCGCATGGCGCCATACCACCTGCACCGGTGCTTCCAGGCCTTGCCAGACCATGCTGGTGCGCAAGATGTCATTACGCGACACCACGCTCTGCAAGGCCTGGGCGAAGGCTTGCAGCCGTTCGCGGTTGTCAAAGCCGAACAGCACCTGCAACACGTAGGGATCGCCCTGCTCCGCGGCAAGGTGGTGATAGAGAATCCCCTCCTGCAACGGCGCCAGGGCGTAGATATCCTGCACATTCGTCACGCCGCCCGGCACCGTGGCCACGACCCGGTCGATGGCGTCCTGGTCCAGGTCGGCCAGGGGCAACATGTCCGGGGTGATCCGCGTACAGCCGTCCGGGATCGCATTGCCCGGCACCACGATTTCCCTGACGCTGCCCACCGCGGCGGCCAATGCGGCCAGCGTCGGCTGGCCGAACAGCACCCGCACATCGGCGGCCAGGTCGACCTGGCGCATCCGTTCGATCAGTTTCACGGCCAACAGCGAATGGCCGCCCAACTCGAAGAAATTGTCGTGACGACCGACCTGCTCGAGCTTGAGCAAATCCTGCCAGATCCGGGCGATGGTCATTTCGACCTCGCCTTGCGGGGCTTCGTATTCACGGCTGATCACTGCCGACTGATCCGGCGCCGGCAAGGCCTTGCGGTCGAGCTTGCCGTTAGTGGTCAGCGGGAACGCCTCAAGGACCACGAAGGCGCTGGGCACCATGTACTCCGCCAGCGATCCCAGCAACTGCGTACGCAGGTCGACAGCCGAGAGCGATGCACTTTGCGCGGCAATGACATAAGCCACCAGGCGCTTGTCGCCCGGCTCGTCTTCACGGGCGATGACCACCGCCTCGCTGACACCCTCGCAGGCCGCCAACGTCGCTTCGATCTCGCCCAGCTCGATACGGAAACCACGGATCTTCACTTGGTCGTCATTGCGACCCAGGTACTCGATGCTGCCGTCCGCCAGCCAGCGACCCAGGTCACCGGTCCGGTACATCCGGGCGTTCGGTTCAGGGCTGAACGGGTTGTCGAGGAAACGCTCGGCGGTCAGTTCGTCGCGGTTCAAATAACCACGACTGATACCCGCGCCACCCACGTACATCTCACCCACCACGCCCACCGGCGCCGGCTCACGCTGGGCGTCGAGCACGTACAGTTGCAGGTCGGGAATGCGCTTGCCGATGGGGCTGACGCCGGTCGACTGTGCGTCGGCGGCTTCAAGCGGACGATACGTCACGTGCACCGTCGTTTCGGTGATGCCGTACATGTTCACCAACTGTGTCCCGGCATTGGTCGCACGGGCATACCACGGCTTGAGCATCCCGGTTTCCAGCGCTTCGCCGCCAAAGATCACCTGGCGCAGGCTGTGGCGCAGATCGCTGTCACCCTGGGCCGCGATCAGTTGCCGGAAAGCGCTTGGCGTCTGGTTCAGCACGGTCACACCGGTCTCGCACAGCAGCGCATAGCAGTCTTGCGGAGAACGACTGACCAGTTGCGGCACCACCAGCAAGCGGCCACCGTGGGTCAACGCGCCCCAGATTTCCCAGACCGAGAAATCGAAGGCGAAGGAATGGAACAGCGCCCACACGTCCTGCGGACCAAAATCGAACCAGGGTTGGGTCGCCGAAAACAGCCGTGCGACGTTGCGGTGTTCGACCATCACGCCCTTGGGCAGACCGGTGGAACCCGAGGTGTAGATCACATAGGCCAGGTGGCTGGAGTCCAGGCCCGGCACTTGCGGGTTGGCGACGGATTCGTCCTGCCAGCTGCCGTCATCGAGTTGCAGCACCGGTATCGAGACGCCGGCCAACAGACGCTGGGTGGCGGCTTGGGCCAACAGCGCAACCGGCAGGCTGTCACGCAGCATGTAGGCAATGCGTTCCGTCGGGTAGGCCGGGTCCACCGGCACATAACCGGCGCCGGCTTTCAGGATCCCCAACAAACCGACGATCATGTCCAGGCCACGCTCGACACAGATCGCGACCCGGTCATCCGGGCGAATACCCAGCGCCAGCAGGCGATGAGCGACCTGGTTGGCCCGGGCGTTGAGCTCGCCGTAGGTCAGCGACCGATCTTCGAACAGTACCGCCATGGCCTCGGGCTGTGCTGCGGCCCGGACTTCAAACCGAGCATGAATGAGCGCGTCCTGGGCAAATGCGACGCCCGTGCCATTCCAGCTCTCGAGCAACTGCCGGCGCTCGGCCGGCGGCAGGATCTTCAACCCGCTCAAGGGCGCCAGCGGCGATTGCTCCAGCGCCTGCACCAGGTTTTCCACAACGCATTGCACATAATTGCAAACACGCTCGGCGCCAATGGGTGCCTGAGCCATGACGGTCAGGTTGAAGCCTTCGCCCAAGTCATCCACCGACAACGACAATGGATAGTTGGTGCGTTCTTCACCTTCCAGCGTCTGGATACCTTCCCAGGCCGCAATGACTTCGTTGGAGGGCGCCTGCGCACCAATATGGCGATAGTTGAGCAGCGCGCTGAACAACGGCGCCGGCGCGGCCACGCCACTGCAGCGTTGCGCCAGGACCAACGAGGCATGCTCGTGCCCCAGCAACGCCGTCAAGCGTGCGTGGGTCGCCTTGACGGCGGCACGCACACCTTGCGCGCCCAGGCTCACCCGCAACGGCAAGGTGTTGATGAACATGCCCAACGCACGATCGGCGCCTTCACCGCCCTGCATGCGCCCCAGCAGCACGGTGCCAAAGACCACATCGTCCTTGCTCGACAGTTTGCCCAGCACCTGCGCCCAGGCCAGGTGATACAAACTTGCCGCGCTCACGCCAAGCTGACGCGCCTGCACGCGCAGGCGCTTGCCAAGCTGGGCATCGACCCTCTGGCGGACCTCTTCGATATCGTGCCCGTCACCCTGCACATCCTGTAAACCGAAGGGCAGTGTCGGTTCGGTCACATCACCCAGCATCTGCTGGAAGAATGCTTCATGTTCCTCGCGGCTGACGCCGAGCCGCGCCTGTGCCACGAAGTTGCGATACGGCACCGAGGCCGGCAGTTCCTGTCCGCCGCCGGACATGTGCACGCCAACTTCCGTAGCGAGCATGGCCAGCGAGGTCGCATCATCGACCATGTGGTGGAACAGCAGCATGCCCACCCAGCGATTGTTCGCCACGTCTTGCGCGTAACCGATGCGCATCATCGGCGCCTGACGAATGTCCAGGCGATAGTGGCGCGGGTCCAGGCGTTCGCGCAGTTGCTGGGCGATATCCCCCGCCGCAGCGTCCAATGCGATCTCATCGAACCCCAGCCGCGCCTCGCGCCAGACCACTTGGACCGGTTCGTCAATGCCTTCCCAGACCACACCCGTGCGCAGGATGTCATGCCTGGACACCACGCTTTGCAGGGCCTTGGCGAAAAGATCCAAGTGGGCACGGCTGTCAAAAGCGAACAGCATGTATTGCAGATATGGATCACCTTTGGCCGCCGCGACGTGGTGATACAAAATGCCCTCCTGCAGCGGCGTCAAGGCGTAGATGTCCTGCACATTGTCCACGCCACCGGGCACCGTCGCCACGACGCGGTCGATTTCAGCCTGGCTCAACGTGGCCAGCGGCAACAGGTCTGGCGTGATCCGCGAGCAGTCGTGCGGGATGAGGTTGGCCGGCACCTGGACTTCCTGGCAGCCGCCCACCGCCGCCGCCAGCGCCGCCAGCGTCGGCTGGCCGAACAGCACGCGTACGTCGGCCGCCAGGTCGATCTGGCGCATGCGCTCGATCAACTTCACCGCCAGCAACGAGTGGCCACCCATTTCAAAGAAGTGATCGTGGCGGCCGACCCGCTCAACATGCAGCAGGTCCTGCCAGATCCTGGCAATGGCGCTCTCGACCTCGCCTTGAGGGGCCTCGTATTCTCGGGTCACCACCGACGACTGGTCCGGCACCGGCAAGGCCTTGCGGTCCAACTTGCCGTTGGTGGTCAACGGGAACACCGTCAACATCACGAATGCGCTGGGCACCATGTATTCGGCCAGCGAGCCGAGCAGTTCATCGCGCAGTTCGGCGGCCGACGGCGGCTCGCCTTCTTCGGCGATCACATAGGCCACCAGGCGCTGATCGCCCGGCGTATCCTGGCGCGCCACCACCACGGCCTCCCGGACACCGTTGCACGCGGCCAGCTTGGCTTCGATCTCGCCCAATTCGATCCGGAAACCGCGGATTTTCACTTGGTCGTCATTGCGGCCCAGGTACTCGATGCTGCCGTCCGCCAACCAGCGACCCAGGTCGCCGGTCTTGTACATCCGCGCATTCGGCTCGACGCTGAACGGGTTGGCGAGGAAACGCTCGGCGGTCAGTTCGTCACGGTTCAAGTAGCCGCGACTGACACCCCCGCCGCCCACGTACATCTCACCCACCACCCCCACCGGCACCGGCTCGCGCTGGGCGTCGAGGACGTACAGTTGCAGGTCGGGAATGCGCTTGCCAATCGGGCTGACGCCGGCCAACTGCGCGTCGGCCGCTTCAAGCGGACGATACGTCACGTGAACCGTCGTTTCGGTGATGCCGTACATGTTGACCAGTTGCGTCCGGGCATTGGCCTGGCGGGCATACCATGGTTTGAGGATGCCGGTTTCCAGGGCCTCGCCACCGAAGATCACCTGCCGCAGGTGGTGGCCCAGGTCGCTTTCGCCTTGAGCGGCTATCAACTGGCGGAAGGCACTCGGCGTCTGGTTGAGAATGGTCACGCCCGCTTCGCACAGCAAGGCATAGCAGTATTGCGGTGAACGGCTGACCAACTGGGGCACCACCAACAGGCGACCGCCATGGGTCAATGCGCCCCAGATCTCCCAGACCGAGAAATCGAAGGCAAAGGAATGGAACAACGCCCACACGTCTTGCGGGCCGAACTCGAACCAGGGCTGGGTCGCCGAAAACAGCCGGGCGACGTTGCGGTGCTCGACCATCACGCCCTTGGGCAGACCGGTGGAACCGGAGGTATAGATCACATAGGCCAGGTGGCTGGCGTCCAGGCCCGCCACATCGGGATTGTGCCGCGGCAGCTGGCTCATTTCGCCGGCGTCGACCGGGTCGAGCACCAGGGTAGGCACCGGCAATACCGGCAGGCTGTCGCGCCATTGCGACTGGGTCACCACCGCCACGGGGCTGCTGTCATGCAGCATGTAGGCGATGCGCTCGGGTGGATAAGCCGGATCCAGCGGTACATACCCCGCGCCGGCCTTCAGGATGCCCAGCAGGCCAATGATCATGTCCAGGCCACGCTCGACACAGATGGCGACCCGATCATCCGGACGAACGCCCAGGGCCACGAGGTTGTGGGCCAGTTGGTTGGCGCGGGCATTGAGCTCGCCGTAGGTCAGTGCCTGGTCTTCATGCACGACGGCCACGGCGTCGGGTTGAACCGCAGCCCAGCCCTCGAATCGCTGATGGATCAGGGCCTCGTCGGCATACGCGACGTCGGTCGTGTTCCAGGTTTCGAGCAATTGCCGGCGCTCGGCCGGTGGCAGGATCGCCAAGGCGTGCAGCGGGGTTTGCGGTGCCTGCTCCAGGGCCACGACCAGGTTTTCCAGGGCCACCTGCATGTAACCGCAAATACGCCGCGCACCGATGGCCGTATCGACCATCGCCGTAAGGAGGAAGCCGTCACCCAGGTCATCGACATTGAGGGTCAACGGGTAATTGGTGCGCTCATCGCCGCCCAGTGCGTTGATCCCACTCCACGCCGAAAGGGCGTCCTGGGTCACCTGGACCGCGCTGTGGCGGTAGTTGAGCAAGGCGCTGAACAGCGGCGTTGGCGCGACCACGCCACTGCAACGTTGCGCCAGTGCCAACGAGGCATGTTCGTGGCCCAGCAAGGCCGTCAAGCGCCCGTGAGTGGCCTTGACGCCGCTGCGCACATCCTGGGTGCCCACATCCACCCGCAACGGCAAGGTGTTGATGAACATCCCCAGGGCACGGTCGGCCCCGTCGCCGCCCTGCATCCGGCCCAACAGGACCGTACCGAACACCACCTCCTGCTTGCCGGACACCTTGCCCAGCACCTGCGCCCAGGCCAGGTGCACCAGGCTGGCGGCACTCACCCCCAGGTGGCGCGCCTGCACCCGCAGGCGCCTGGACAAGGCAAGATCGACAGGCTGGCGGTCTTCATCGATGCCATGCCCCTCACCCTGCACGTCCTGCAAGCCGAAAGGCAGCGTCGGCTCGTCGATATCGCCGAGCATTTCGCGGAAAAATGCTTCGTGCTCCTGCTCGCTCGTGCCCAGACGGGCCTGGGCCACATAGTTGCGATAAGGCATCGCTTCGCCCAACTGCTCGGCCTGTCCCAGCAGGTGCATCTGCATCTCATGCTGCATCACATCCAGGGCGGTGTGGTCCAGCGCCATGTGATGGAACAGCAGGATCGCTACCCAGCGATCCTGGGCCTCGTCCCGCGCGTAAGCCAGGTGCAACAAGGGCGCCTGGCCCAGGTCCAGGCGATAGTGGCGCGCATCGAAGCGGTTGGCCAGTTGCGTGGCAATGTCCCCGGCCGTGGCATCGGGAACGATGCATTGCGGTTCCAGCACCACCTGGCGCCAGACCACTTGCACCGGCTCATCCAACCCTTCCCAGACCACACTGGTGCGCAGGATGTCGTGGCGATCGATCACCACTTGCAGTGCACCGATGAACGCGTCGAGGCGTTCCCGGTTGTCGAAGGCAAACTGTGACTGCAACACGTAGGGATCGCCTTGTTCGGCGGCCAAGTGGTGATAAAGGATGCCTTCCTGCAACGGCGCCAGCGGGTAGATGTCCTGCACGTTGCGCACGCCACCCGGCACGCTGGCGACGAGTTGGTCGATGGCGTCCTGGGACAGGTTGACCAGTGGCAAGAGCTCGGGGGTGATGCGTTCGCAATCCAGGGGAATCAGGTTCGCCGGAACACTGACTTCCCGACCGCTGCCAATCGCCGCGGCCAGTGCGGCCAGGGTCGGTTGGCTGAACAGCACACGCACGTCGGCGCTCAAGCCGGCCTGGCGCATGCGCTCGATCAGCGTGACCGCCAGCAAGGAATGACCGCCCAGTTCGAAGAAATGATCGTGACGCCCCACTTGCTCGACCTTGAGCACGTCCGCCCAGATGCGCGCCAGGGTCTGTTCCACCTCGCCCTGCGGCGCTTCATATTCGCGAGAGGCATAGGCCTCCGTGTCCGGTGCCGGGAGTTCACGGCGGTCCAGTTTGCCGTTGGCGGTCAGCGGGAAGGCTGGCAGTACCACGAACGCGCTGGGCAGCATGTAGTCGGCCAACACGCTCGACAATTGTCCCCGCAAATCGTGTACAGACAAGGTCACACCCGGTTCGGGGATCACATAACCCACCAGGCGTTTGGGACCCGTATCGTCTTGCCGCGCCAGTACGACCGCGTCTTTCACGCCTGGGCACTGGCCCAAGCGGGCTTCAATCTCGCCCAGTTCGATACGGAAACCACGGATCTTCACCTGGTCGTCATTACGCCCCAGGTAATCCACCGTGCCGTCCGCGCGCCAGCGCGCCAGGTCGCCGGTGCGGTACAGCAACGCATCCGGATCGGCATTGAACGGATCGGCGACGAACTTCTCGGCGGTCAGCCCAGGGCGATTCAAATACCCTTTCGCCACGCCGTCGCCACCGATGTACAACTCGCCCGCCACGCCGATGGGCACTGGCTGACGATTGACATCCAGCACATAGACACGGGTGTTGCCAACCGGGCGACCAATCGGGATGCCACCCTCGCCCACGATTTTGATCTCGTGGGTGGTGGTGAAGGTGGTCGCTTCGGTCGGGCCGTAACCGTTGAGCAGATGAGCCGGCGCGCCTTCTTTCAGGACGCGGCCGATCACGGCTGGGTCGAGCACGTCGCCACCGACGATCAGGTAGCGTAGTTGGGCGAACACCGGCATCAGCCCGGCGGCGTATTGATGGAACAGGCCAGCGGTCATCCACAGCACGCTGACCGATTGCTCTTGCAGCAAGGCCGCAAAACGTTCTTGCGTCAGCAACACGTCCTGGTCGACCACCACCACGCAACCGCCATTGAGCAGCGGTGCCCAGACATCGAGGGTGCTGGCGTCGAACGCCGGGTTGGAGGCAAAGGCGACCCGGTCCTGGGCGTTGAAATCGGCGTAGCCGTTGTTGATCACCAACCGGTTGATCGCCCGATGCGGCACCAGCACGCCTTTCGGGGTGCCGGTGGAACCGGAGGTGTACATGATGTAGGCCACTGATTCGGCGCTTTGTATCAGTCTCAAGTCATGGTCCGCCTCGGTCTCCAGGACCACGGTGTCCAGATCCACACGGGCAGCTCCCTCAGGTACCGCCCTCGTGCTCAGGGTCAGAAGCGTCCGGGCACCGCTGTCGCGCACCATGAACTCCTGCCGGTCCAGCGGTGCGCTGACGTCCAGCGGCACGTAGACCGCGGCGCACTTGAGGATCGCCAGTTGGCTGACCAGCAGCTCGACGGAGCGTTCCAGCACAATCGCCACCCGATCACCCGGTTGAACCCCCAGGCCGACCAGATGACGAGTCAGGCGATTGGCCCGGCGGTTCAACTCGGTGTACGTCAGGCTATGCCCGTTGTGCACCACCGCCGTGCCCTCAGGACACTCCTTGGCCTGCGCCTCGAACAGGCCATGGACGGTCCTGTCCTGGGGATAGCTACGGGTGGTGGCGTTGAAGTCCACCAGCAATTGCCGACGTTCGGCCGACGGCAGGATCGACAGGCTGTGCAACGGCGTCTGCGGAGCCTGTTCCAGCGCTTCGACCAGGTGCTCCAGGGCAATGTTCATGTAGACACATATCCGCTGCGCGCCGACCTGCGGCACCGCCAGCGCCGACAAGCGGAAATCTTCGCCCAGGTCATCCACCGACAAGGTCAGCGGGTAGTTGGTGCGCTCTTCGTTGCTCAACAGTTGAATACCGTCCCAGGCCGCCAAGGCTTCGCTTGAGGCAACGCCTGCGGCACTGTGCCGATAATTGAGCAAGGCATTGAACAGCGGCAGCGGCGCAGCCACGCCGCTGCAACGCTGGGCCAAGGCCAGCGAAGCGTGCTCATGCCCCAGCAGGCCGGTCAAGCGAGCGTGGGTGGCTTTTACACCGTCACGTACGCCTTGGGCGCCAATATTCACTCGCAATGGCAAGGTATTGATGAACATACCCAGTGCATGGTCAGCACCGTCGCCGCCCTGCATCCGACCCATCAGTACGGTGCCAAACACCACGTCCTGCTTGCCGGACACCTGCCCCAGCACGTGGGCCCACGCCAGGTGATGCAGGCTCGCGGCGCTCACGCCCAGCTGACGGGCCTGGGCCCGCAAACGGCGGCTCAGGTCGGCAGGCAGGCTCAGGCCGGCCTCTTCGATATCGCTGCCGTCGCCGCGCACGTCCAGCAAGCCGAACGGCAATGTCGGTTCGTCGACATCACTCAACATGTCGCGGAAGAACCCTTCGTGCTCCTCACGGCTCACGCCCAAGCGGGCCTGGGCCACGTAATTGCGAAATGGCACCGCTTCGCCCAACTGGTCGGCCTGGCCCAGCAGGTGCGCCTGCATCTCGTATTGCACCACTTCCAGCGCCGTGTGATCGAGGACCATGTGATGGAACAGCAGCATCGCCACCCAGCGTTGATTGGCCGGGTCGTGGGCGAATGCGATGCGCATCAACGGCGCCTGTTGCATGTTCAGACGGTAATGCAGCGTGTCGAACCGCTCGCGCAACTGCCCGGCGATATCGCCCGCCTCCGCACTCAGCACAAGCTCTTCCACTGCCAGTTGCGCTTTGCGCCAGACCACCTGCACCGGCTCGTCCAGGCCTTCCCAGACCACCGAGGTGCGCAGGATGTCGTGACGATCGATGACGCCCTGCAGGGCCTGGGCAAACGCCTCCAGCCGCTCGCGATCCGCGACGGTGAACGTGGCTTGCAACACATAGGGGTCCCCTGTGTGCGCAGCGATGTGGTGATAGAGAATGCCTTCCTGCAACGGCGCCAACGGGTAGATATCCTGCACATTGCGCGCACCACCGGGCACCGTCTCCACAAGGCGATCGATGTCCTGCTGGTCCAACGCCACCAAGGGCAGCATCGCCGGCGTAATCCGGGTACACCCCAGCAGGATGCCGTTGTCCGGCACCGCGACTTCGCCGCCACTGCCGACTGCGGCAGCCAGCGCCGCGAGCGTTGGCTGGCTGAACAGCACCCGCACGTCCGCCGACAAGCCGAGTTGGCGCATCCGGCCAATCAGGCTGACGGCCAGCAGCGAATGCCCGCCCAGTTCGAAGAAATGGTCGTGACGACCCACGCGCTCGACGTTGAGCAACTCGGACCAGATGTGCGCCAGGGTGGTTTCGACTTCGCCTTGCGGCGCTTCGTAGCCACGGGTGATGACGGCTTCGAGGTCCGGTGCAGGCAGGGCCTTGCGGTCGAGCTTGCCGTTGGGGGTCAGTGGCAAGGCATCCAGGCGCACGTAGGCGGCCGGCACCATATAGGCCGGCAACTGCGCTTGCAGGTGCGTGCGCAGGGCATCGATGTCCGTCGACTCGTCTGGCGAATGCTGGGTGAAATAGGCCACCAGGCGCTTGTCGCCCGGCACGTCTTCACGGGCCAGGACCACGGTTTCCTTGATGTTTGGAGCCTGGGCGAGCTTGGCTTCGATCTCGCCCAGTTCAATGCGGAAACCGCGAATCTTCACCTGGTCGTCATTGCGGCCCAGGTACTCGATGTTGCCGTCCGGCAGGTAGCGACCCAAGTCGCCGGTTTTGTACATGCGGGCATTGGGAACCTTGCTGAATGGATCTTTCAGAAAGCGCTCAGCCGTCAGGTCATCACGATTGAGATAACCGCGAGCGACCCCGGCGCCACCGATATAGATTTCACCCGGCACGCCCAGCGGCACGGGTTGTTTGTGCTCATCAAGCAAATAGAACTGGGTATTCGCCACCGGTTTGCCGATATGTGCGGCAAACCCGTCTTCGCGGGCCATCGACACCCAGCTTGAATAGGTCGTGGTTTCCGAAGGGCCGTAGAGGTTGCACAGGCGCTTGACCTGGGTCTGTTCGAACAACGCTTCCACCAGGCTGCGCTTGAGCGCTTCCCCTGCGACGTTCACCGTATCGACACCCTCGCCCAACCCGCCGGATTCCAGCAACGCCTTGAGCGCCGACGGCACCGTATTGATCAAGGTGATGTCGTGCTCGCCCTGTTGCAGTTCCAGCACATTAGTGACCACGTCGATGCTGCCGCCCGAGGTCAGCGGTGCGAAGCATTCGTAGACCGCCAGGTCGAAGTTCAACGACGTCGAGAACAGGGTTTTCGACAACGTGGCGTCATCGAACGAGCGATGGGCCCAGGTCAGGAAGTTCACCGTGTTGCGGTGTTCGATCATCACGCCTTTAGGCAGACCGGTCGAACCGGAGGTGTAGATGACATAGGCCAGGTGCGAGGACGTCAGCGCGGCAATCTCGGGATTCAGGACGGACTCGTCCTGCCACAAACCGCTGTCGAGATTGATCACCGGCATCGATGCTGCTGCCAGCAACTCAAGGGTCGCCGTCTGTGCCAGCACCGCCGCTGGCGCGCTGTCTTCGAGCATGTAGGCAATTCGATCCAACGGATACGCCGGATCCAGCGGCACATAACCGCCACCGGCCTTGAGAATTGCCAGCAGCCCCACGACCATGTCGATACCGCGCTCGACACAGATCGCCACCCGCGAATCCGGCTGTACACCCTGCTTGCGCAGGTAATGGGCCAGACGGTTGGCCCGCTCGTTCAACGCGCGATAAGTCAGGCGTTGCTCGCCACGAACCACCGCCACAGCCTCCGGCGTGCGCTGCACCTGCGCCTCGAACAGCCCGTGAATCGTCTGTTGTTGCGGATAGTCGGCCCCGGTGGCGTTGAACGTCACCAGCAGTTGCTCGCGTTCCGCAGCGGGCAAGATCGACAGGCGATACAAAGCCGCCTGTGGCGTCTGTTCCAGTGCCTGTACCAGCGTTTGCAACGCTGCGTGCATATAAGCGCAAATCCGTTGGGCGCCAATCTGCTGCGCGACCAGCACCGTCACGTTGAAACCGGTACCCAGGTCATCGACGTTCAATGTCAGCGGGTAGTTGGTCCGTTCTTCACCACCCAGCGCCTGCATACCGTTCCAGGCCGACTGTACTTCGTTCGACGCCGTCGTGGCGGTGTGGCGGTAGTTGAGCAAGGCACTGAACAGCGGCAACGGTGCCGCCACGCCACTGCAGCGTTGGGCCAGCGCCAGCGAGGCATGTTCGTGCCCCAGCAAGGCAGTCAGTTGTCCATGGACAGCCTTGACGCCAGCCTTGACGCCTTGCCTGCCCAAGCTCACCCGAAGCGGCAGGGTATTGATGAACATTCCCAGCGCACGGTCAGCGCCCTCACCACCCTGCATCCGGCCCATCAGTACCGTACCGAACACCACCTCCTGCTTGCCGGACACCTTGGCCAGCACTTGAGCCCACGCCAGGTGCACCAGGCTGGCGGCACTCACCCCCAATTGACGCGCCTGGGCACGCAGACGCAGGTCCAAGTCGCCATCCACCGCCTGGCTGATCTCTTCGATGTCGTGTCCGCCACCCTGCACATCCTGCAAATTAAATGGCAGCGTTGGCTCGTCGATATCACCGAGCATGTCGCGGAAGAACGCCTCGTGTTCTTCGCGACTCACACCCAATCGCGCCTGCGCCACGTAGTTGCGATAGGGCACCGCGTCGGCCAGTTGCCCGGCTTCACCCAGCAGGTACGCTTGCATCTCGTGTTGCACCACTTCCAGCGCCGTATGGTCCAGGGCGAGGTGATGGAACAACAGTGTCGCGACCAGGCGATGATTGGCCTCGTCCTTTCCATAAGCCAAGCGCATCAGCGGAGCCTGAGCGACATCCAGACGATAATGTCGCGGGTCGAAACGCTGGCGCAGTTGCTCAACGACATCGCCAGCGAGCGGGTCGAAATCGAGTGTTTCGAGGTGCAGCCGGGCTTCACGACGGACCACTTGCATGGGCTCGTCCAGACCGTCCCACACAATACTGGTGCGCAAGATATCGTGACGATCAATGACGACCTGCAACGCCCGGACGAACCCATTGAGGCGTTCCTGGCTGTCGAAGGCAAACTGTGACTGGAGCAGATACGGGTCACCCTGCTCGGCGGCCAGGTGATGGTAAAGAATGCCTTCCTGCAGCGGCGCCAGCGGGTAGATGTCCTGCACGTTGCGCACACCACCTGGCACTGTCGCCACGAGACGGTCGATGGTCGCCTGGGACAGGTTGGCCAACGGCAGCAGCTCGGGGGTGATGCATTCGCAGTCCAGCGCAATCAGGTTCGCCGGAACGCTTATCTCGCTGCCACTGCCGACGGCGGCGGCCAGCGCGGCCAAGGTCGGTTGACTGAACAGCACGCGCACGTCGGCGCTCAAGCCGGCCTGGCGCATCCGCTCGATCAGCGTGACCGCCAGCAGGGAATGCCCGCCCAGTTCGAAGAAATGGTCGTGGCGACCGACGCGTTCGACCTTGAGCAACTCGGACCAGATGTGCGACAGGGTGATCTCGACCTCGCCTTGCGGCGCTTCGTAGCCACGGGAAATGACGGCATCGAGATCCGGTGCAGGCAGGGCCTTGCGGTCGAGTTTGCCGTTCGGTGTCAATGGCAATGCGTCGAGGCGCACGTAGGCGGCCGGCACCATGTAGGCCGGCAATTGCGCTTGCAGATACGTGCGCAGGATTTGAATGTCCAGCGCTTCGCCTGGCGAATGCTGGGTGAAATAGGCCACCAGGCGCTTGTCACCCGGCACGTCTTCACGGGCCAGGACCACGGTTTCCTTCAGCGCATCGTGTCGGGCAAGCTTGGCTTCGATCTCGCCCAGTTCAATGCGGAAACCACGGATCTTGACCTGATCGTCGTTGCGGCCCAGGTATTCGATGTTGCCGTCCGGCAGGTAGCGGCCCAAGTCTCCCGTTTTGTACATGCGGGCATTGGGAACATTGCTGAATGGGTCTTTCAGGAAACGCTCGGCGGTCAGGTCGTCGCGGTTCAAATAACCCCGCGCCACCCCAGCACCACCGATGTAGATTTCACCCGGCACGCCCAGCGGCACCGGTTGTTTGTGCTCGTCCAGCAAGTAGAACTGGGTGTTCGCCACGGGTTTGCCGATATGCGCGGCAAAACCGTCTTCGCGGGCCATCGACACCCAGCTTGAATAGGTCGTGGTTTCCGAAGGGCCATAGAGGTTGCAAAGGCGCTTGACCTGGGTCTGTTCGAACAACGCTTCCACCAGGCTGCGCTTGAGCGCTTCCCCTGCGACGTTCACCGTATCGACGCCCTCGCCCAACCCGCCAGATTCCAGCAACGCCTTGAGCGCCGACGGCACGGTGTTGATCAGGGTGATGTCGTGCTCGCCCTGTTGCAGTTCCAGCACATTAGTGACCACGTCGATGCGGCCACCCGAGGTCAACGGGGCGAAGCATTCGTAGACGGCCAGGTCGAAGTTCAACGAAGTCGAGAACAAGGTTTTCGACAGGGTTTGAGCGTCAAACGAACGATGCGCCCAGGTCAGGAAATTCACCGTATTGCGGTGTTCGATCATCACGCCCTTGGGCATGCCGGTGGAACCCGAGGTGTAGATGACATAGGCCAGGTGCGAGGAGGTCGACTCTGCCACCTCGGGATTCTGGATGGATTCGTCCTGCCACAAACCACTGTCGAGATCGATCACCGGCATCGATGTTGCTGCCAGCAACTCAAGGGTCGCCTTCTGCGCCAATACCGCCGCTGGGGCGCTGTCTTCCAGCATGTAGGCAATCCGGTCCAGCGGATACGCCGGATCCAGCGGCACATAACCGCCGCCGGCCTTGAGAATCGCCAACAGCCCCACGACCATGTCGATGCCGCGCTCGACGCAGATCGCCACCCGCGAATCCGGCTCCACGCCCTGCTTGCGCAGGTAATGGGCCAGGCGGTTGGCCCGTTCGTTCAACGCGCGATAAGTCAGGCGATGCTCGCCACAGATCACCGCCACAGCCTCCGGCGTGCGCTGCACCTGCGCCTCGAACAGCCCATGAATCGTCTGCTGCAGCGAATAGTCGGCCTCGGTGGCGTTGAACGTCACCAGCAGTTGCTCGCGTTCCGAGGCCGGCAGGATCGACAATTGCTGCAAGGGCCTGTCCGGCTGCTGCTCGAGCATCCAGGCCAGGTTCTCCAATGCCTGGCGCATGTACCCAGCAATCCGCTGGGCGCCCATTCCGGCCAGGGCCTGCACGCTAAGATTGAAGCCTTCGCCCAGATCATCCACCGATAAGGTCAGCGGATAGTTAGTCCCCTCCGACCCTCCCAGTGCATGCAAGCCTTCCCATGCGCCAAGCGCCTGGGCCGTAGGTGCGTGGGCCGTGTTGCTATGCCGATAGTTGAACAAGGCACCGAACAGCGGAGCGGGTGCAGGCACGCCACTGCAACGCTGGGCCAAGGCCAACGATGCATGCTCGTGACCGAGCAGCGCCGTCAGGCTTGCATGGGTATTTTTTACGCCTTCGCGCACGCCGTGCCCGGCCAGTTTCACGCGCAGCGGCAGCGTGTTGATGAACATGCCCAAGGCGCGGTCGGCGCCGTCGCCGCCCTGCATCCGGCCCATCAATACCGTGCCGAACACCACGTCCTGCTTGCCCGAGAGACCACCCACCACCCGCGCCCAGGCCAAGTGATGCAGGCTGGCGGCGCTGACGCCCAACTGGCGGGCCTGCGCCCGCAAGCGGCGGCTCAATGCGGCATCAATCGGCAAGTGGGCTTCTTCGATCACCGACGGGCCTTCAGGCGCCTCGGCAAAACCCAGTGGCAAGGTCGGCTCATCGACATCGGCCAGCATGTCGCGGAAAAACGCTTCATGGGAATCACCGCCCACACCCAGGCGGACCTGCGCCACGTAGTTGCGAAAAGGTACTGGGTCAGGCAATTGGTGGGCCTGCCCAAGCAAGAACGCCTGCATTTCATCCTGCACCAGCTCCAGCGCCGTATGGTCTATCGCCATGTGGTGGAACAGCAGGATGGCCACCCAACGGTCGTTGTCATGATCCTGCGCGCAAACCAGCCGCATCAGCGGCGCCTGCCCTACATCCAAGCGATGATGGCGGGTGTCGAAGCGCTGTTGCAGTTGCCACACGGCATCGCCAGCGGCCGGGTCAAGTACGATTTCCTCCAACGACAGCGTGGCCTCGTGCCAAACCACTTGCACCGGCTCATCCAGCCCCTCCCAAACCACGGAGGTGCGCAGAATGTCATGACGATCGATTACGCCCTGCAACGCCTGGGTAAAATCGTCCAGGCGTGTCCGGCGATCCGCACCGAACAAGGACTGCAGCACATAAGGGTCGCCCTGCTCCGCCGCCAGGTGATGATAGAGAATGCCCTCCTGCAACGGTGCCAGCGGGTAGATATCCTGCACGTTGCCCGCGCCGCCGGGCACCGTCTCGACGATCCGGTCGATCTCTTCCTGCGTCAGGCTGGCCAGGGGCAGCATGTCCGGCGTGATGCGGAATGCCGGACTCAGCCAGTCGCCACCATTTCTCTCCACCAGGTCGAGCAGTTCCTGCTTATGGACGGCAAGGCTGTCCCACAGCGCGGGGCCTATTCCTTCGTCGTCGCCCAGGATCACGAGGTTGTCGCCGTCTTGTTGCAGACGGATCGGATGCTGGGACAGAGCTGCCATCAATTCGCTGAATTGCATCGAAGAACCTGCTTTTCTGATTCGGAGTGGTTGACGATAGAAACGTGTTTTTCAAGTACGGCGCGGCGCCTGCACGCGAGGGTCACGGTGCTTGGCGCCGACCTCGGCGCTCGGGCCAAAGCGATGGATAATCGTCACATTCAACCGAAGGAAGCGGTTTGCGGGCCGCCTCCTTACAGGCCAAAAAAAATTAGAGCATTCAGTAGGTGATGTCTGTCATGGGAAGCAGGGACAAGCCCCGACGTCGTCCAGGCAGGACGTACGGACGCGCAGGATTGAGGGTGACCACCCTGCCCGGAAAGCCCGGGACAGGGCACTCATTCCCTCGGATGGAGCTGCCGACTCAGATACTGCGTTTGCGCGTGAGCGCGGGAATTTTCGTCATCGGCACATTGATGTGCTGTACCTTGCCCACGGCGGCAGCCACCAGGGCCAGCGTGGGCTGGCCGAACAGCACGCGGATATCGGCCTCCATGCCGTCCTTGCGCATGCGTTCGATCAGCGTGACCGCCAACAGCGAATGCCCCCCCAGTTCGAAGAAGTGGTCGTGACGACCGACCCGTTCGACCCTGAGCAACTCCGCCCACAGCGCCGCAAGCTTGATCTCCCTGTCGCCCACGGGGGCTTCATAGAGGCGCGTGACGTACGCATTGCTGTCGGGAGTCGGTAGCGCCTTGCGGTCGAGCTTGCCGTTGGGGGTCAGTGGCAATGCATCCAGGCGCACGTAGGCCACCGGCACCATATAGGCCGGCAACTGCGCTTGCAGGTGCGCGCGCAGGGCTTCGATGTCTAGTACTTCGCCCGACGAATGCTGGGTGAAATAGGCCACCAGGCGCTTGTCGCCCGGCACGTCTTCACGGGCCAGCACCACGGTTTCGTTCAAGGCCTCGTGTTGAGAGAGCTTGGCTTCGATCTCGCCCAGCTCGATGCGGAAACCGCGGATCTTGACCTGATCGTCGTTGCGACCCAGGTATTCGATGTTGCCGTCCGGCAGGTAGCGGCCCAGGTCGCCGGTTTTGTACATGCGGGCATTGGGAACATTGCTGAATGGGTCTTTCAGGAAACGCTCGGCGGTCAGGTCATCGCGGTTCAAATAACCCCGCGCCACCCCGGCGCCACCGATGTAGATTTCACCTGGCACGCCCAGCGGCACCGGTTGTTTGTGCTCGTCCAGCAGGTAGAACTGGGTGTTGGCCACCGGTTTGCCGATATGGGCGACAAACCCGTCTTCACGGGCCATCGACACCCAGCTTGAATAAGTAGTGGTTTCCGAAGGACCGTAGAGGTTGCATAGCCGTTTGACCTGGGTCTGCTCGAACAACGCTTCCACCAGGCTGCGCTTCAAGGCTTCACCGGCCACGTTGACGGTGTCGACGCCCTCGCCTACACCGCCAGACTCCAGCAACGCCTTGAGCGCCGACGGCACCGTATTGATCAAGGTGATGTCGTGCTCGCCCTGTTGCAGTTCCAGCACATTAGTGACCACGTCGATGCTGCCACCCGAGGTCAACGGGGCGAAGCACTCATAGACCGCCAAGTCGAAGTTCAGCGAGGTCGAGAACAAGGTTTTCGACAGGGTTTGAGCGTCAAATGAGCGATGCGCCCAAGTGAGGAAGTTCACCGTGTTGCGGTGTTCGATCATCACGCCCTTGGGCAGACCGGTCGAACCCGAGGTGTAGATGACGTAAGCCAGGTGCGAGGACGTCAGCTCATCCACCTCGGGATTCTGGATGGATTCGTCCTGCCACAAACCACTGTCGAGATCGATCACCGGCATCGATGCTGCTGCCAGCAACTCAAGGGTCGCCGTCTGCGCCAACACCGCCGCTGGCGCACTGTCTTCCAGCATGTAGGCAATCCGATCCAACGGATACGCCGGATCCAGCGGCACATAACCGCCACCGGCCTTGAGAATTGCCAGCAGCCCCACGACCATGTCGATACCGCGCTCTACACAGATCGCCACCCGCGAATCCGGCTGTACACCCTGCTTGCACAGGTAATGGGCCAGACGGTTGGCCTGCTCGTTCAACGCGCGATAAGTCAGGCGTTGCTCGCCACGAACCACCGCCACAGCCTCCGGCGTGCGCTGCACCTGCGCCTCGAACAACCCATGAATCGTCTGCTGCCGCGGATAGTCGGCCTCAGTGGCGTTGAACGTCACCAGCAGTTGCTCACGTTCCGAGGCCGGCAGGATCGACAATTGCTGCAAGGGCCTGTCCGGCTGTTGCTCAAGCATATGGACCAGGTTTTCCAGGGTGTGCCGCACATAACCACAGAGCCGCTGCGCACCAATGCGGGCCGGGGTCATGACGGTAAAGCTGAACGCTTCGCCCTGGTCGTCCACCGACAACATCAGCGGGTAGTTGGTCCGTTCTTCGCCACCCAGCACCTGGATACCGTTCCAGGCTGACAATGTCTCGCTCGACACCGTCGTGGCGGTGTGGCGGTAGTTGAGCAAGGCACTGAACAGCGGCGTCGGCGCCTGCACGCCACTGCAACGTTGCGCCAACGCCAAGGAGGCGTGTTCATGACCCAGCAACGCGGTCAGGCGGGCATGGGTCGCCTTGACCCCGGCGCGCACACCTTGCGCCCCCAGGCCTACGCGCAATGGCAAGGTATTGATGAACATCCCCAGCGCACGGTCGGCCCCCTCGCCGCCCTGCATCCGGCCCACCAGCACCGTGCCGAACACGACATCGTCCTTGCCCGACACCTTGCCCAGGACTTGCGCCCAAACCAGGTGATACAAGCTCGCCGCGCTCACCCCGAGCTGACGCGCCTGGACCCGCAGCCGGCGACTCAGATCGGCCCCGACATCCTGGCGAACTTCCTCCAGGCCGCTGCCATCACCTTGCACATCCTGCAACTCGAACGGCAACGTCGGCTCGTCGATGTCGCCGAGCATGTCGCAAAAGAATGTTTCGTGCTCCTCACGGCTCACGCCCAAGCGCGCCTGGGCCACGTAATTGCGGTACGGCACCGACGCCGACAGTCGCTGCGCCTGGCCGAGCATGTGCGCCTCGATCTCCACGGACAGCACCGCCAGTGACGTGACATCGTCCACCAGATGGTGAAACAACAATATGCCCACCCAGCGTTGGTTCGCCGGGTCTTGCGCATAGACAATCCGCATCATCGGCGCCTGGCGAATGTCCAGGCGGTAGAACCTGGGGTCGAAACGCTGGTGCAACTGCGTGGCGATATCGCCCTGGGCCGGATCCAGCCCAACCGACTCGAAACTCAAGGGTGCGTCACGCCAGACCACTTGCATGGGCTCGGACAGCCCCTCCCAGAGCACGCCGGTACGCAGGATATCGTGCCGGGTAATGACGGCTTGCAACGCGTGGGCGAAATCTTCCAGGCGGGTGAAACTGTCGAAACCGAATATCACCTGCTGCAGATAGGGGTCGCCTTCGGCGGCGGTGAGGTGGTGATACAGAATCCCTTCCTGCAGCGGCGCCAGGGCATAGATGTCCTGGACGTTGCTCACGCCGCCCGGCACCGCCGCGACAATCCGCTCGATCTCCTCTTGAGTCAGGTCGGCCAGCGGCAGCATGTCCGGTGTGATACGTGCGCAACCGGCCGGAATACCGTTGGCCGGTACGACGACTTCCCGGTAGCCCCCGACGGCGGCGGCCAGCGCGGCCAACGTGGGCTGACCGAACAAGACCCGCACATCGACGCTCAAGTCGACCTGGCGCATGCGTTCGATCATTTTGACCGCCAGCAGCGAGTGCCCGCCCAGCTCAAAGAAATTGTCATGACGACCGACCTGTTCGAGCTTGAGCAAGTCCTCCCAAATGCGGGCAATGCTGGCTTCCACTTCACCCTGCGGGGCCTCGTACTCACGAGCGATCACCGCTGAATGATCCGGTGTCGGCAGCGCCTTGCGGTCAAGCTTGCCGTTGGGCGTCAACGGCAGTGCCTCGAGCCGCACGTAGGCGGTCGGCACCATGTACTCCGGCAGTTGCCCTAGCAGATGGGTACGCAGGGCCTCGATATCCGCCATTTCATCCACTGAGTGCGTGGTGAAATAGGCCACCAGGCGTTTCTCGCCCGGCGCATCTTCACGGGCCAGCACCACGGCTTCCTTCACCGCCTCGTGTTGCGCCAATTTGGCTTCGATCTCGCCCAATTCGATACGGAAACCACGGATCTTCACTTGGTCATCGTTGCGTCCCAGGTACTCGATGTTGCCGTCCGGCAGGTAACGACCCAGGTCACCGGTGCGGTACATCCGGGCATTCGTCGAGGTGCTGAACGGATCCTGCAGGAAACGCTCGACGGTCAATTCCGGACGGTTCAGGTACCCCCGCGCCACCTGCACCCCGCCGATGTAAATCTCCCCGGCCACGCCCAAGGGCACCGGTTGTTGATGGTCATCGAGCAGGTAGATCCGCGTGTTGGCAATCGGCTTGCCGATGGGCGTGCTGTCCGGGGTGTCTGCACCCGTGCAGTCCCACGCCGTCACGTCCACCGCCGCTTCGGTCGGGCCGTACAGGTTGTACAGGCCGGTGCGGGGCAGTTGCGCCTTGAAGCGCCGCACCAAGTGCCCCGGCAACGCCTCGCCGCTGCACATCACCCGCACCAAGCCTTCGCATTGATCTGCCTCGCCATGGGCCAGGAACACATCGAGCATCGACGGCACGAAATGCAGCGTGGTGATGCCTTGGGCCTGGATCACTTCGCGCAGGTACGCCGGGTCGCGATGCCCGCCCGGACGGGCCATCACCAGCCGCGCGCCGCTGAACAGCGGCCAGAAGAATTCCCACACCGACACGTCGAAGCTGAACGGGGTCTTTTGCAGCACCGCGTCCGCGGCGCTCAAACCGTATTCGTCCTGCATCCACAGCAGCCGGTTGACCACCCCGCCGTGTTCGTTCATCACGCCCTTGGGCAGGCCGGTGGAACCCGAGGTGTAGATGACATAGGCCAGGTGATGGGCATGCAGGCCCTCGACCTGCGGATTGTCGGTGGGCTGCGTCGAGAAACCGTCCGCCTCATCCAGCAACAGGGTCCGCGCCTGGGTAGCCGGCAGGCTCGCCTGCAACGCGCGCTGGGTCAGCACCACCATGGGCGCGCTGTTTTCCAGCATGTAGGCCAGGCGCTCGCGGGGATAATCCGGGTCCAGCGGCACATACGCCGCGCCGGCCTTGAGAATGCCCAGCAGCCCGGCGACCATGTCCAGGCTGCGATCGGCGCAGATCGCCACGCGGTCATCCGGGCGAATGCCCAGTTCCAGCAGGCGATGGGCAATCTGGTTGGCCCGACCATTGAGTTGCGCGTAGCTCAGTCGCGCCTCGCCAGAGACCACGGCGGCCGCGTCCGGGCAGGCCGCGACCCGGGCCTCGAACAGGCCGTGCAAGGTCAGGCCCTGCGGGTAGTCGACCGCCGTGGCATTGAACGTTTCCAGCAGATGCCGGCGTTCGGCCGCCGGCAGACTGGTGAGGGCATGCAGCGGCGTATGCGGTGCCTGCTCCAGTGCGGTGACCAGGCCTTCGAGCGTGGCCTGCACGTATTCGCCGATACGCCGCGCACCGGTCCCGACCAGCGCCTGCACCACCAGGCTGAAACCCTCGCCCTCATCATCCACGCTCAAGGCCAGGGGATAATTGGTGCGTTCTTCGCCTCCGAGCGTCTCGATGCCCTCCCATGCCGAGACCGTCTGCGCAGTGGCCTCGAGCCCACAATGGCGGTAGTTGAGCATCGAGCTGAACAGTGGGGTCGGTGCTACGACACCGCTGCAACGCTGGGCCAGCGCCAGCGAGGCATGTTCGTGGCCGAGCAGCCCGGTAAGCCGCTTGTGCGTGGACCGCACGCCTTCCACCACGCCCTGCTCACCCAGGCTCACCCGCAATGGCAGGGTGTTGATGAACATCCCCAAGGCGCGGTCGGCGCCCTCGCCGCCTTGCAGCCGGCCCAGAAGCACCGTGCCAAAGACGACGTCGTCGCGAGCGCTGACATGCCCCAACACCCGCGCCCAGGCCAAGTGCATCACGCTCGCCGCGCTGACACCCAACTGTCGGGCTTGTTCGCGCAGACGACGACACAAACCTGCCGCCACCACCAGCCTGACCTCCTCCACACCGTTACCATCACCCTGCACATTCTGCAGGCCGAACGGCAGCGTCGGCTCGTCGATGTCGCCGAGCATCTCGCGGAAAAACGCTTCATGCTCCTGCTGGCTTACCCCCAGGCGGGCCTGGGCCACATAGTTGCGGTAAGGCACCGCAGCGCCCAACTGGTGCGCCTTGCCGAGCATATGGGCCTGCATTTCGCGGTCCAGCACTTCCAGGCCGGTATGGTCCAGCACCATATGATGGAACAGCAGCATCGCGATCCAACGCTGGTTGGCGGCATCCTCGACGATGGCCAGGCGCAGCAACGGGGCCTGACGCACATCCAGCCGGTAATGCCGGGCATCGAAACGTTCGTACAGCTGCGTAATGACATCTGCGCCGTTCGGCTCCGGTACTTGCTCATCAATCATGAGCTGCGCCCGACGCCACACGACCTGCATGGGATCCTCGAGGCCCTCCCAGACGATCGAGGTCCTGAGAATGTCGTGGCGGTCGATCACCTGCTGCAACGCCTGGATGAACTCATCCAAGCGTTCGCGGCGCTCAAAACCGAACACCGTCTGCAACACATACGGATCGCCTTTTTCCGCCGTCAGATGGTGATACAGAACGCCTTCCTGCAAGGGGGCCAGCGGGTAGATGTCCTGCACATTGCCCACGCCGCCCGGCACACTCGCCACGATCCGATCGATCGCCTCCTGGCTCAGTACCGCCAACGGCAACAGGTCAGGCGTGATGCGCTGGCAACCCTCGACGATCGCGTTGGCCGGCACCACCACCTCACGATACCCACCGACCGCGGCGGCCAGGGCGCGTAGCGTCGGCTGGCTGAACAGCACCCGCACGTCCACCGACAGGTCGACCTGGCGCATGCGCTCGATCAAGCTCATCGCCAATAACGAATGCCCACCCAGTTCAAAGAAATGGTCGTGGCGCCCCACCCGTTCGACCTTGAGCAGTTCGGCCCACAGTTGCGCCAGGGTCTGTTCGACCTCGCCCTGCGGCGCTTCGTATTCACGGCTGGCATAGGCGTCGGCGTCCGGTTCCGGCAATGCGCGACGATCCAGTTTGCCGTTGGCAGTCAGCGGGAAGGATGGCAATACCACGAAAGCACTCGGCACCATGTAGTCAGCCAACGCGGCCACCAGTTCGGCGCGCAACGCCTGCGCCGACAAGGTGATGCCGTCTTCAGGGATGACATACCCCACCAGGCGCTTGGGCCCCGTTTCGTCCTGGCGCGCCAGCACCACGGCGTCTTTCACGCCCGCACATTGGCCCAGGCGGACTTCGATCTCGCCCAGTTCGATACGGAAACCGCGGATCTTCACCTGGTCGTCGTTACGGCCCAGGTACTCCACCACCCCATCCGCCCGCCAGCGCGCCAGGTCTCCGGTGCGGTACAGCACGGCGTCGGGCTCGGCATTGAACGGGTCGGTGACGAACTTCTCGGCGGTCAGCTCGGGACGGTTCAGATACCCTTTCGCCACGCCATCGCCACCGATGTACAGCTCGCCCGCCACGCCGGCCGGCACCGGCTGCCGGTGGGTATCCAGTATGTAGACCCGGCTGTTGCCAACCGGACGGCCAATCGGGATCCCGCCCTCGCCCACGGCCTTGATTTCGTGGGTGGTGGTGAAGGTGGTCGCTTCGGTCGGCCCGTAGCCGTTGAGCAAGTGAGCCGGGGCGCCTTCGCTCAGCACCCGAGCGATTACCGCCGGGTCGAGCACATCGCCGCCGACGATCAAATAGCGCAGCTGTCCGAATACGTCCATCAGGCCGCTGGCGTATTGGTGGAACAGACCGGCGGTCATCCACAACACACTGACCGATTGCTCAAGCAGCAGTGCGCGGAAACGCGCTTGGGTCAGCAATACGTCCTGTTCGACCACCACCACGCAACCGCCGTTGAGCAACGGCGCCCAGACGTCCAGGGTGCTGGCGTCGAAGGCCGGATTGGAGGCAAAGGCCACTCGGTCGTGCTCGTTGAAATCCGCGTAACCGTTGTTGATCACCAGCCGGTTGACGGCGCGATGCGGTACCAACACGCCTTTTGGCGTGCCGGTGGAACCGGAGGTGAACATGAGGTAGGCCACCGATTCGCTGCTTTGCGCCAGGTCGAGGTTATCGGCGACTTCATTGAAGACTGCCGTATCCAGATCCACCCGTTGCGAGCTGTCAGGCGCTACCGCCGTGCTCAACGTCAACACGACCTGCGCCCCGCTGTCCTGCACCATGAACTGCTGGCGTTCCAGAGGCGCGCTGACATCCAGCGGGACATAGACGGCGGCACATTTGAGAATCGCCAACTGGCTGACCAACAGCTCAATCGAGCGTTCCAGCGCAATCGCCACGCAATCGCCCGGCTGTACGCCCCGATCGATCAGATGGCGCGCCAGGCGATTGGCTCTGGCATTGAGTTCACCGTAGGTCAGGCGTTGCCAAGCATGCACGGCGGCGATGGCCTGCGGCCGGGCCAACACCTGCGCTTCGAACACCCCATGAACGGTCCTGTCCTGCGGATAAGGGCGCCGGGTAGCGTTGAAATCCACCAGCAACTGCTCGCGCTCGGCTTCCGGCAGGATCTCCAGACGGTTGAGCGGCGTCCGTGAGGCGTGCTCCAGTGCCAGGACCAGGTGTTCAAGTGCCGTGTGCATGTAGCCGCAGATGCGGGTCGCCCCCATCCCTTGCAATACCTGGGCATCCAAACTGAAACCTTCGCCCAGGTCGTCCACAGACAGGGTCAACGGGTAGTTGGTGCGCTCTTCGCCGCTGAGGTTTTCCATTCCCTGCCAGGCGTCCGTGGCCTCGGCTGAAGCCATGCCAGCAGCGCTGTGCCGATAGTTGAGCAAGGCGCTGAACAACGGCAGCGGCGCAACCACGCCGCTGCAACGTTGGGCCAGGGCCAACGAGGCGTGTTCATGGCCGAGCAGCGCGCTCAAGCGTGCATGGGTGGCCTTGACCCCGACGCGCACGTCCGGCTCATCCAGGTCGATCCGCAACGGCAAGGTATTGATGAACATGCCCAGGGCACGGTCGGCGCCCTCGCCGCCCTGCATCCGGCCCATCAGTACGCTGCCAAACACCACATTGTCACGCCCGGACAAGCGTCCGAGTACCTGTGCCCAGGCCAAATGGTGAAGGCTGGCGGCACTCACGCCCAACTGCCGCGCCTGGGCCCGCAGGCGACGACTCAAACCAGCGTCCACCTGCAGCCGCGCTTCCTCGACACCGCGCCCGTCGCCCTGCATCTGCTGCAAGCCCAATGGCAGCGTGGGTTCGTCGACATCGCCCAGCATCTCGCGGAAAAAAGCCTCGTGCTCTGCCTGGCTGACACCCAGGCGCGCCTGTGCCACGTAGTTGCGGTACGGCATCGCGTCGGGCAAGGCATCGGCTTGCCCGAGCAGGAACGCCTGCATCTCCTGTTGCACGACCTCCAGGGCCGTGTGGTCGAGGGCGATGTGATGGAACAACAGTATCGCTACCCAGCGCTGGTTGGCCGGGTCATGGGCAAAGCGCAGGCACATCAGCGGAGCCTGGCGAATATCGAGGCGATGATAACGGGCGTCGAAACGTGCATGCAGTTGGGTCACCGCATCACCGTCTACGGCATTGAGGGCGATCTGTTCGATGCTCAATACCGCCTCGCGCCAGACCACCTGCACCGGCTGTTCCAATCCCTCCCACAACACCGACGTGCGCAGGATATCGTGACGATCGATCACGCTTTGCAGCGCCTGCGCGAACGCGTCGAGGCGTGCCTCGCTCCGGAAGGCGAACAGCGCCTGCAATCCGTAGGGATCTCCCTGCGGGGTCGACATGTGATGGTAGAGAATGCCTTCCTGCAGCGGTGCCAGCGCGTAGATGTCCTGTATGTTCGGCGCACCGCCCGGCACGCTCGCCACGATGCGGTCGATGGCATCCTGGCTGAGCGTCGCCAGCGGCAACATCTGCGGGGTGATCCGTTCGCAGCCCGGCGTGATCCCGTTGGCGGGCACCAGGACTTCGTTGCCACTGCCCACCGCCGCGGCAAGTGCCGCGAGGGTCGGCTGGCCGAACAGCACACGCACATCCGCGCTCAAGCCGACCTGACGCATTTGCTCGATCAGGTTGACGGCGAGCAAGGAGTGGCCGCCCAGTTCGAAGAAGTGGTCATGACGGCCAACCCGTTCAACCTTGAGCAGGCCTTGCCAGATATGCGCCAGGGTGATTTCGGTCTCACTCCGAGGGGCTTCATAACCGCGGGTGATCAACGCATGGTGGTCCGGTGCCGGCAGGGCCTTGCGGTCGAGTTTACCGTTCGGGGTCAGCGGCAACCTGTCGAGACGCACGTAGGCCGACGGCACCATGTGCTTGGGCAAATGCACCTGCAACTGCGCTTGCAGACCCTCAGGCGCGAGCGTCTGGTCGGCGGCGTCGTGCACCGTGTAGTAGGCCACCAGGCGTTGGTCATCCGCCGCCTCTCCCAGCGCAATGACCACGGCCTCTCGAACGCCGGCGCAAGCACCCAGCCTGGATTCTATTTCACCCAGTTCAATGCGCAGGCCCCTGATTTTCAGTTGACCATCGTTACGCCCCAGGTACTCGATGTTGCCGTCCGGCAAATAGCGTCCCAGATCACCGGTACGGTACATCCTGGCATTTTGCACAAGGCTGAACGGATCCTTCACGAAACGCTCGGCGGTCAACTCCGGCCGGTTCAAATAGCCCCGCGCAACCCCCGCGCCACCGATATACAGCTCACCGGCCACCCCGACCGGAACCGGTCGCAATTGTGCATCCAGCAGATACACCCGCGTGTTGGCCACCGGTCTGCCGATATGCAACACCGGCTGCGAAGCGTCGATCCGGCCCGAGGTGGCGACCACGGTCGTTTCCGTCGGACCGTAGTTGTTGATCACATCGAAGGGCAGATCGGCCGGCAGCTTGCGCAGGCGATCGCCTCCGATCAGCAGCTTGCGCAACCGATCGTTACCCAGGTTGCGACCCAATGTGTACTCGGCAATGGGGGTGGGCAGGAAACACACATCCAGCGCCTGGGCCTGCCACCAGTCGAGCAGCGCATCGACATCCTCGCTACCGGCATGCGCCGGAGGCAGCAACAACGTGGCGCCCGCGCAGAGTGCGGGCCAGACTTCCCAGGCCGCCGCATCGAAACCGAAACCGGCGACGCTGGAGGTACGGCTGCCACGTCCCACTGCGAAGGCGTGACAATGCCAATCCACCAGATTGTTGAGATTGCGATGCTCGACCATCACCCCTTTGGGCAGACCGGTCGATCCGGAGGTGTAGATCACATAGGCCAAGTGCTGGGCGTCAAGCCCCTGCACCTGGGGGTTGGAGACGGATTCGCCCCGCCAGTCGTCGCCATCGAGATCAACGACAGGCAGCGAGACGTCGCCCAACAGGGGGTGGGTACGGGTCTGTGCCAGTACCGCCACCGGCGCACTGTCCTGCAGCAGGTAGGCAATACGTTCCGCCGGGTAAGCCGGGTCTATGGGGACATACCCCGCACCGGATTTCAGGATGCCCAACAAGCCGACGATCATCTCCAGGCTACGCTCGACACAGATCGCCACCCGATCATTCGGCCCGACGCCCAAGGCCAGCAGGCGGTGTGAAACCTGATTCGCCCGAGCGTTGAGTTCGCCGTAGGTCAGTGTCTGGTCGTCGTGCTCCAGCGCAACCGCCTCGGGCTGCTCGCTGGCCTGGGCTTCGAACCGCCGATGGATCAGCGCGTCGAGTGCATACGCCGCGTCTGTCATATTCCAGGTTTCGAGCAATTGCCTGCGTTCGGCCGGTGGCAGTATCGACAGACTGTTCAATGGGCTCCGCGGCGAGGTCTCCAGCGCCGCCACCAGCTGTTCCAACGCAATGTCCATGTACATGCAAACCCGCTGCGCGCCAATCTGCGGCACGGCCAGCACCGACAGGCTGAAATCGTCGCCCAGGTCGTCTACCGACAGGGACAGCGGAAAATTGGTGCGCTCCTGCGCGCCCAGGCTTTCGATCCCCTCCCAGGCCAGGCTGGCTTCCGGCGGGAGAGCCTGGGCCGCGCCGGCGCTGTGTCGATAGTTCAGCAGCGCGCTGAACAGCGGCGCCGGTGCCACCACGCCGCTGCAACGTTGGGCCAGGGCCAGGGAGGCGTACTCATGGCTGAGCAAGGCACTCAACCAGGCATGGGTGTCTTTCACTCCATCGCGCACGCTTTGCGCGCCCACGCCCACCCGCAACGGCAAGGTATTGATGAACATGCCCAGTGCCCGGCTCATGCTTTCACCGGCCTGCATGCGCCCCAGCATCACCGTGCCGAACACCACGTCTTCGCGACCCGATACGCAGCCCAGCACTTGGGCCCAGGCCAGGTGAATAATACTCGCCGCGCTGACACCGAGTTGCCGAGCCTGGGCGCGCAGACGGCGACTGAGGTCTGGCGTCAGCGCTTGATGGCCCTCTTCGATGGCGATGCCGTCACCCAGCACATCCTGGTGGCCGAAAGGCAAGGTCGGCTCGTCGACATCGCCCAGCATTTTGCTGAAGAACGCCTCATCGGACTGCCGCTGGCCGGCCTGCCGGGTCCGGGCCACGTAATTACGATAAGGCACCGCGGGGCGCAGTTGCCCGGCCTGCCCCATCAGATAGGCCTGCATTTCGTTCTGTACAACGCTCAGCGCCTCATGGTCGAGGGCCATGTGGTGGAACAGCAGCATGGCGACCCAGCGCTGGTTCGCGGTGTCTTGGGCAACCACCAGCAACAGCAACGGCGCCTGGCTGACGTCCAGCCGATAGTGCCGGGGATCGAAGCGCGCCTGCAGTTGCGCCAGGACGTCGCCCTCGGCGAGGTCGGCGCTGATGTCCTTGACGCCCAGTCGAGCCTCACGCCAGACCACCTGGACCGACTCTTCCAACCCCTCGCGGATGATGGCGGTGCGCAGGATGTCGTGCCGATCGATCACACTTTGCAAGGCATCGATGAAATCGCCCAGGCGTTCACGCCGGGTGATGCTGAAATGAGCCTGCAAAACATACGGATCGCCCTCGGTGGCGATCAGGTGGTGATAGAGAATCCCCTCCTGCAACGGTGCCAGCGGATAGATATCCTGCACATTCGCAGCACCGCCAGGCACCGTCGCAACGATGCGGTCGATGGCTGGCTGATCGAGCGTCACCAGCGGCAGCATGTCCGGCGTGATCTGCACGCAGCCGACGGGAATGACGCTGGCGGGGGTGTCGACTTCGCCGGCCTTGCCTCCCTCGTATTCGCCGGCCTGGATCAACGCGATCAGCGCGGCCTTGTGCTCGCGCAGCAAGGCCAGCACCGCCGGCTCGCTCAGAGACTTTTTGCGGCCCCGTACCACGAGCTGATCACCCTTGACTGAAAGCTGTACGTCTTTTTCTTTTAGTGTCGCCAACAGTTCGATCACACTCACAGGACAATCTCCATTTTTTCTGTCATTGCCGCGTATTCCGAGAGCGTGGGCTGCTCGAACAGCGTCCGCACATCCGCTTCCATACCCTCTTGGCGCATCCGCTCCATCAGGCTGACGGCAAGCAAGGAATGCCCACCCAGTCCAAAGAAGTGATCGTGACGGCCAACGCGCTCTACGTTGAGCACTTCAGCCCACAACTGGGCCAGTGTGATTTCGGTTTCGCCGATGGGGGCTTCGTAGCCCCGGGTGATGAAAGCCTCCAGGTCCGGTGCCGGCAGCACCTTGCGGTTGAGCTTGCCGTTGGGTGTCAGCGGCATGGTGTCGAGGCGTACATAGGCCACCGGCACCATGAAGGCCGGCAGTTGTGCCTGCAGGCAGGTACGCAGCGCTTCGATGTCCGCCGCTTCGTCCGGTGCGTATTGGGTGAAATAGGCCACCAGGCGTTTTTCTCCCGGTACGTCTTCACGGACCAGCACCGCAGCCTCCTTCACCGCGTCGTGCTGGGCGAGCTTGGCTTCGATCTCGCCCAGTTCGATGCGGAACCCGCGGATCTTCACCTGATCGTCATTGCGTCCCAGGTACTGCAGGGTGCCGTCAGGCAGCCAGCGACCGATGTCGCCGGTCTTGTACAGGCGCGCGTCGGCCTTGCCGTAGAACGGGTCGGCGATGAAGCGTTCGGCACTGAGCTGCGGCAGGTTGAGGTAACCGCGGGCCACACCGACACCGCCGATATGGATCTCACCGGGCACGCCCACCGGCACCAACTGCCCGTGAGTGTCCAGCACATGCAATTGCATGTTGCGGATCGGCCGGCCAATCGGGATCGACTGGTGCCGGTAGGTCTCAAGGTCGCTGTCGGCCGTGTACCAGGCAACCACGTCACTGCACTCGGTCGGCCCGTAGCTGTTGATCACCGCCGGCCGTGGCTGGGCGAGCTTCTCCAGCATGGCGACCTGGATCGGTTCACCACCCAGGACCACCCGTTTCAGGCAGGCCAGGGCTTGCTCGTGGTCGGCGTCCACCAGCGCGTGGAAGGCGGTGGGCGACATATTGAGGTGGGTAATCCCGGCCTCGGCGACCTGGGCGACGATGGCGCCGGGGTTGAAGGGTTCGGCGGCCAGGTGCAGCGTGGCCCCGGCCATCAGCGGCGCGAGGATGTTCTTCTGGGTCAGGTCGAAGTTGTAGGAGGACGCCAGCAGCACCGCGTCGTCGGCGTCGAAGGCCAGGTCCTCGAGGTACCAGTCCAGCAGGTTGCGCAGGCCGCGATGTTCGACCATCACCCCTTTGGGCAAGCCGGTGGAACCGGAGGTGTAGATCACGTAGGCCAGGTGGGCCGGCGTCAGGCCAGTGACCTGCGGAGTATGCTCCGGCTCGTCTTGCCATGGACCGGCGTCCAGGTCGATCAGGGGCACCTGAACCTGCGACAAGAATTCTCTGGTCGCTGCCTGGGCCAGCACCGCAGCCGGCTCGCTGTCCGCCAGCATGTAGGCAATCCGCTCCGCGGGATACGCCGGGTCCAAAGGCACATAACCACCGCCCGCCTTGAGAATCGCCAGCAGCCCGATCACCATCTCGGCGCTGCGCTGGACACAGATCGCCACGCGTGAATCCGGTTGCACGCCCTGCTTGCGTAGGTAATGCGCCAACTGGTTGGCTCGCGCGTCCAACTGGCGATAACTCAACGCGTGCTCGCCGTGCTGGACGGCCACGTTGTCCGGCGTACGCTGGACCTGGGCTTCGAACAGCCCGAGAACAGTCTGCTCCTGCGGGTCGTCGGCACCACCGGTATTGAACTCGGCCAGCAGTTTCAGGCGCTCGCTCGGCGGCAGGATCGACAACTGGTGCAACGGCGCCTCTGGCGTCTGCTCAAGCATTTGGATCAGGCCTTCCAGCGCCTGCCCCACATACCCACACAGCCGCTGGGCGCCGATGCGCGCCGGGGTCATGACGGTGAAGCTGAACGCTTCGCCCTGGTCATCCACCGACAACGTCAGCGGGTAGTTGGTCCGCTCTTCGCCACCCAGCACCTGGATGCCGTCCCAAGCCGACAAGGCTTCGGCGGAAGCTGCCGCGCCGGTGTGACGGTAGTTGAGCAAGGCACTGAACAACGGCGTCGGCGCCTCTACGCCGCTGCAACGTTGCGCCAGCACCAACGAGGCGTGCTCATGGCCGAGCAAGGCGGTCAGTCGGGCATGGGTTGCTTTCACACCCGCACGGACACCGGTTTGCCCCAGGTTCACCCGCAACGGCAGCGTATTGATGAACATCCCCAGTGCACGGTCGGCGCCCTCGCCGCCCTGCATCCGGCCCACCAACACGGTGCCGAACACCACGTCGTCGCGACCCGAGACCGTGCCCAGCACCTGCGCCCAGACCAGGTGATACAGGCTCGCCGCGCTCACCCCGAGCTGACGCGCCTGGACCCGCAGCCGACGGCTGAGGCCGGCCTCGACCTCCTGGCGAACCTCTTCGATGCCGCTGCCGTCGCCTTGCACATCCTGCAAATCGAACGGCAACGTCGGCTCGTCGACATCACCGAGCATGTCGCGGAAGAACCGTTCATGGGCTTCGCGACTCACGCCCAACCGAGCCTGGGCCACGTAGTTGCGGTACGGCACCGATGCCGGCAAGCGTTGTGCCTGGCCGAGCATGTGCGCCTCGATCTCCGCGGACAGCACGGCCAACGAGGTGGCGTCATCCACCAGGTGATGGAACAACAGCATGCCCACCCAGCGCTGGTTGGCCGGGTCTTGCGCATAAGCGACCCGCATCAGCGGCGCCTGGCGAATGTCCAGGCGATAGTGCCGGGGGTCGAAACGCTGATGCAGCTGCGTGGCAACCTCCCCGGCCGCCGGATCCAGCTCAACCGCCTCGACCACCAGCCGCGCGTCACGCCAGACCACCTGCATGGGCTCGGCCAAGCCTTCCCAGAGCACGCCGGTGCGCAGGATATCGTGACGGGAAACGACCGCTTGCAGCGCTTGGGTGAAATGCTCCACATGGGCAAAGCTGTCGAACGCGAACATCACGTATTGCAGGTAGGGATCGCCCTGGGCAGAGGCGATGTGGTGATACAGGATCCCTTCCTGCAACGGCGCCAGGGCGTAGATATCCTGCACATTTGTCACGCCACCCGGCACCGTGGCCACGATCCGGTCGATGGCGTCCTGGTCGAGTGCGGCCAGGGGCAGCATGTCCGGGGTGATCCGCGTGCAACCGTCCGGGATCGCGTTGCCCGGCACCACGACTTCCGTGTGCCCACCCACCGCGGCAGCCAGGGCCGCCAGCGTCGGTTGGCCGAACAGCACCCGCACATCGGCACTCAAACCGACGTGACGCATGCGTTCGATCAGCTTCACCGCCAGCAGCGAATGGCCACCCAATTCGAAGAAGTTGTCGTGACGGCCGATTCGCTCAAGGTCCAGCAGGTCTTGCCAGATCGCGGCGATGACTGTCTCGGCCTCGCCTTGCGGCGCTTCGTATTCGCGGGCCGCCACCGCCGACTGATCCGGCGCCGGCAAGGCCTTGCGGTCGAGCTTGCCGTTGGTGGTCAACGGGAACGCCTCGAGGACCACGAACGCGCTCGGCACCATGTAGTCCGCCAGCGAAGCCAGCAATTGTGTACGCAGCTCAGCGGCTGACGGTTGCGCGCCGTCTGCGGCAATCACATAGCCCACCAGGCGCTTGTCGCCCGGCGCGTCTTCACGGGCAATGACCACCGCCTCGCTGACACCCTCGCAGGCCGCCAAGCTCGCTTCGATCTCACCCAGTTCGATACGGAAGCCGCGGATCTTCACCTGGTCGTCGTTACGGCCCAGGTACTCGATGCTGCCGTCGGCCAGCCAGCGGCCGAGGTCGCCGGTCCGGTACAGGCGCGCCCCTTCACACCCGCTAAAGGTGTCGGCGATAAACCGTTCCTGGGTCAACTCGGGCCGGTTCAGGTAACCCCGCGCCACGCCCGCGCCGCCCACGTACATCTCACCCACCACGCCCACCGGCACCGGCTCGCGCCGGGCGTCGAGCACGTACAGTTGCAGGTCGGGAATGCGCTTGCCGATGGGGCTGACGCCCGCCAACTGGGCATCAGCCGCTTCAAGCGGACGATACGTCACGTGCACCGTCGTTTCGGTGATGCCGTACATGTTGACCAACTGCGTCCCTGCGTTGGCTACACGGGCATACCAAGGCTTGAGCATCCCGGTTTCCAGCGATTCACCGCCAAAGATCACCTGGCGCAGGCTGTGGCGCAGATCGCTTTCACCCTGGGCCACGATCAATTGCCGGAAAGCGCTTGGCGTCTGGTTCAGCACGGTCACACCGGCCTCGCACAGCAGCGCGTAGCAATCTTGCGGGGAGCGACTGACCCACTGCGGCACCACCCACAAGCGTCCACCATGGATCAGCGCGCCCCAGATTTCCCAGACCGAGAAATCGAAGGCGAAGGAGTGGAACAGCGCCCACACGTCTTGCGGGCCGAACTCGAACCAGGGTTGGGTCGCCGAGAACAGCCGCGCGACATTGCGGTGTTCGACCATCACGCCCTTGGGCAACCCGGTGGAGCCGGAGGTGTAGATCACATAGGCCAACTGCGACGACGTCAGGCCAGGTACTTGCGGGTTGGCGGTGGACTGGCCGCGCAACGCCGGGTTATCGAGTTCGATCACCCGTACAGACTCTTCGGCCAGCAGCGCCTGGGTGGCGGCATGCACCACGATCGCCACGGGGGAGCTGTCCTCGAGCATGTAGGCGATGCGCTCCGCCGGGGAGGCCGGATCCAGCGGTACGTAGCCGGCGCCCGACTTCAAGATGCCCAACAGGCCGACGATCATGTCCAAGCCGCGTTCGACACAGATCGCGACCCGGTCATCCGGACAAATGCCCAGCGACAACAGGCGATGGGCGAGCTGGTTGGCCTGGGCGTTGAGTTCGCCGTAGGTCAATGCCTGGCCCTCGAACACCACCGCCACCGCGTCGGGTTGCGTCGCGACCTGGGCCTCGAACTGGCGATGGATCAGCGCGTCATGGGCGTACGTCGCCTCTGGCGCGTTCCAGGTCTCCAGCAGTTGCGTGCGTTCGGCCGACGGCAACACCGTGAGGCTGCGCACCGCCGTCTGCGGCGCGTGCTCCAGGGTATCGACCAGGCTGTGCAGGGCAACCTGCACATAGTCACAGATACGTTGCGCACCAATCCGGGACTCGACCTGCACCGTCAGGCTGAAGCCTTCGCCCAGGTCATCGACGTTCAGCGTCAGCGGATAGTTGGTGCGCTCCTCGCTGGACAACATTTGCATGCCGCTCCAGGCGGACAAGCCCTCATCGGTCACCTGCAGCGAACTGTGGCGGAAGTTCAGCAGCGCACTGAACAACGGCGCTGGCGAGGCCACGTCACTGCAGCGTTGGGCCAGGGCCAGGGAAGCATGCTCATGCCCCAGCAGCCCGGTCAGGCGCCCATGGGTGGTCTTCACCGCGTCCCGCACGCTTTGCTCATTCACCGGCACGCAGATCGGCAAGGTGTTGATGAACATGCCCAGGGCCCGGTCGGCCCCGTCGCCGCCTTGCATCCGGCCCAGCAGGACCGTGCCGAAGACCACGTTCTCCTGGCCCGACGCCACGGCCAGGACCTGGGCCCAGGCCAGGTGGACCAGGCTGGCGGCACTGACGCCAAGCTGCCGGGCTTGAGTCCGCAGGCGCAGGCTCAAGGCGTCATCGACAAACACCTTCACTTCTTCGATGCCGTGCCCGTCACCCTGGACCTGGGCCAGGCCGAATGGCAGCGTCGGCTCGTCGATATCGCCGAGCATTTCGCGGAAAAACGCTTCGTGCTCCTGCTCGCTCGTGCCCAGGCGAGCCTGGGCCACGTAGTTGCGGTACGGCACCGATGCGGTCAGGTGTTCGTCCTGGCCCAACAGGTGCATTTGCATCTCATGTTGCATCACATCCAGGGCGGTGTGATCCAGCGCCATGTGATGGAACAACAGGATAGCGACCCAGCGATCCTGGGCCTCGTCCTGTGCATACGCCAGGTGCAACAGCGGGGCCCGGCCCAAGTCCAGGCGACTGTGCCGCGCATCGAAGCGGTTGGCCAGTTGCGTGGCAATGTCTCCGGCCGTGGCATCGGGAACGATGCATTGCGGCTCCAGCACCACCTGGCGCCAGACCACTTGCACCGGTTCATCCAGCCCTTCCCAGACCACACTGGTACGCAGGATGTCGTGGCGATCGATCACAACTTGCAGCGCCCCGATGAACGCGTCGAGGCGTTCGCGGTTGTCGAAGGCGAACTGTGACTGCAACACGTAGGGGTCGCCTTGTTCGGCGGCCAAGTGGTGATAGAGGATGCCTTCCTGCAACGGCGCCAGCGGGTAGATGTCCTGCACGTTGCGCGCACCACCTGGCACCGTGGCGACGATCTGGTCGAGGGTGTCCTGGGACAGGTTGACCAGCGGCAACAACTCGGGGGTGATGCGTTCACAATCCAAAGGAATCAGGTTCGCCGGCACGCTGACTTCCCGGCCGCTGCCAATCGCCGCGGCCAGTGCGGCCAGGGTCGGTTGGCTGAACAGCACACGCACGTCGGCGCTCAAGCCGACTTGGCGCATGCGTTCGATCAGCGTCACGGCCAGCAGCGAATGGCCGCCCAGTTCGAAGAAGTTGTCGTGGCGACCGACCTGTTCCACATTCAGCAACTCGGCCCACATGCCGGCCAAGACCTGTTCAACCTCACCCAGCGGTGCCTCGTAGGCCTGGCTGGCGTAGGCCTCGGCGTGCGGTGCCGGCAGGGCCTTGCGATCCACCTTGCCGTTGAGCGTCAACGGGAACGCCGACAACATCACGAACGCGGCAGGCACCATGTAGTCGGCCAGGGTCGCGGACAATTGCTCGCGCAAGACCGCCACGGTCAGCGTGACCTGCGGCTGGGCAATGGCATAGGCCACCAGGCGCTTTTCGCCCGATTCATCGACCCGCATCAGCACCACCGCATCCTTGACGCCATCACAGGCCACCAGCTTGGCTTCGATCTCGCCCAGCTCGATGCGGAAACCGCGGATCTTCACCTGGTCGTCGTTACGCCCCAGGCACTCCAGGCGGCCCTCCGGCAGCCAGCGACCGAGGTCGCCGGTACGGTAAAGCAACGCGTCGGGTTCATGGCTGAACGGGTCGGCGATGAATTTTTCCGCGGTCAGGTCCGGCCGGTTCAGGTAACCCTTGGCCACGCCCTTGCCGCCAATGTACATCTCGCCGACGACACCCAACGGCGCCAACTGCTGGCGCGCATCGAGCACGTACACCTGGGTGTTGCCGATCGGTCCGCCGATGGGCACGCATTCGGCATCCGCCGCCACGGCCTTCACTTCAAAGGTGGTGGCGTAGGTGGTGGTTTCGGTCGGGCCATAGCAGTGCACCAGACGCAGGTCCGGCGCCAGCTCCAGCAAGCGCCGGAACGATGCCACATCGGCCCGTTCCCCGCCGCACAGCAGGATGCGCAGGCCGCCGATGGCCTGGGGTATCAGTTGCACGTACTGGTTGAAGATCGCCGTGGTCACGAACAGCACCGTGACGCCCGAATCCTTCAGCACCTGGGCAAACCGCGCAGGTTCCAGCAGGGTTTCGTGGTCGATCACCACCACTTGCCCGCCATTGAGCAAGGCGCCCCAGACGTCCATGGTGCTGGCGTCGAACGCCGGGTTGGAAGCGAAGGCGATGCGGTCGTGCTCGTTGAAATCGGCGTAACCGTTGTTGATCACCAGGCGGTTGATGGCCCGATGGGGAACCAGCACGCCTTTCGGGGTGCCGGTGGAGCCCGAGGTGTACATGATGTAGGCGATCGATTCACTGGACTGCGCCAATGCCGGGTTGTGCACCGGGCCCTGGCTGTCCAACGTGTCCAGGTCGATGCGCCGCGCGCCTTCCGGCACGGTCTCGGTACTGAGTGTCAGCAGGCACTGGGCCTGGCAATCGTCGAGCATGAACCTTTGGCGTTCCAGGGAGGCGTTGCGGTCCAAGGGCACATAGGCCGCCGCGCACTTGAGGATCGCCACCTGACTGGCCAGCAACTCGATGGAACGGGGCAACAGGATCGCGACGCAGTCATCCGATTGCACACCGAGGCCGATCAGGTGATGGGCCAGGCGATTGGCCCGCTCGTTCAACTCCCCGTAACTCACGTGCCGCGGTCCATGCACCACTGCAATCACGTGTGGCAGGTGCGCGGCCTGGGCCTCGAACAGGGCCAGGACGGTCTGCTCCTGCGGATAGGCACGCTTGGTGGCGTTGAAATCCACCAGCAGTTGGTTACGTTCGGTTTCCGGCAGGATCTCCAGGCGGTTGAGTGGTGTCTGGGGCGCGTGTTCGAGGGCCTGCACCAGGCTTTCCAGGGCCGTGTGCATGTAGGCGCAGATACGAGAGGCACCCACTCCTTGCAACACCAGGGCGCTCAATATGAAGCCGTCGCCCAGGTCATCCACCGACAGGGTCAGTGGGTAATTGGTCCGTTCTTCGTTGCTCAGGAACTCGATGCCCTGCCACGCGGCCAGGGTTTCATTCGAGACCTCGGCCGCAGCGCTGGCGCTGTGCCGATAATTGAGCAGCGCGCTGAACAGCGGCAGCGGCGCGACCACGCCACTGCAACGTTGGGCCAAGGCCAGCGAGGCGTGTTCATGGCCCAACAACCCGGTCAGCCGTGCGTGAGTGGCTTTCACCCCATCGCGCACGCCTTGGTTGCTTACTTCGACCCGCAACGGCAAGGTGTTGATGAACATGCCCAGCGCCCGGTCGGCGCCATCGCCGCCCTGCATCCGACCCAGCAGGACCGTACCGAACACCACATCGTCCTTGCCCGACACACGCCCCAGTACCTGCGCCCAGGCCAGGTGAACCAGGCTGGCGGCACTCACGCCCAACTGCCGTGCTTGTGCCCGCAGACGCAGGCTCAAGGTCGCCTCGACAACGTGCCGGGCATGCTCGATGTCCTGCCCCTCGCCGCTCACGTCCTGCAAGCCGAACGGCAGCGTCGGTTCGTCGACATCGCCGAGCATCTCGCGGAAAAACCCTTCGTGCTCTTGTTGACTCACACCCAGGTGCGCTTGCGCCACATAGTTGCGGTACGGCATCGCCACGGCCAGTTGGTCGGCCTGGCCCAGCAGGTGCGCCTGCATCTCTTGCTGCACCACTTCCAGCGCCGTGTGGTCGAGGGCCATGTGGTGGAACAACAACACCGCCACCCAGCGCTGGTTGATCGCGTCTTCGGCAAAGACCAGGCGCATCAGGGGGGCCTGGGTGATGTCCAGCCTGTAGTGCTGCGGGTCGAAACGGTTCTGCAACTGCGCCGCGATCTCGCCCTCGGCAATGTCCAGGGCGATCTCTTCCAGATGCAGTTTCGCTTCGCGCCACACCACTTGGATCGGCGTATCGAAACCTTGCCACACCACACTGGTGCGCAGGATGTCGTGCCGGTCGATGACGTATTGCAGCGCGTCCACAAACGCCACCAGCCGGTCGCGACTTTGCAGTTCGAACACGGTTTTCAAGACATAGGGGTCGCCCTGCTCGGCGGCCAGGTGATGGTAGAGAATGCCGTCCTGCAGCGGCGCCAACGGGTAGATGTCCTGCACGTTCGGCGCCCCTCCTGGCACCGTCGCCACGACCCGGTCAATGGCCGCCTGATCAAGCTGGATCAGCGTGAGCATGTCCGGGGTGATCCGTTCACAGGCCGGGACAATCCGGTTTACCGGGACATCCACCTCCCGACCACTGCCGATGGCCGCGCCCAGCGCGGCCAAGGTCGGCTGACTGAACAGCACCCGCACGTCGGCGCTCAAGCCGGCCTGGCGCATGCGTTCGATCAGCGTGACCGCCAGCAGCGAATGACCGCCCAACTCGAAGAAATTGTCGTGGCGACCGACCTGGTCAACCCTGAGCAGCTCGGCCCAGAGTTGGGCCAGTAACTGCTCGACCTCGCCTTGCGGCGCTTCATATTCACGGCTGACGTAGGCGTCGCTGTCCGGCGCCGGCAGTGCACGGCGGTCCAGTTTGCCGTTGGCGGTCAACGGCAGTCCGTCGAGGCGAACATAGGCCACCGGAATCATATAGTCCGGCAATTGCCCCTGCAGATGACTACGCAGGGTCTCGATGTGCGGCGCAATGTCCAGGTCGCGCGGCGTGAAGTACGCCACCAGGCGTTTCTCGCCCGGGGCGTCTTCACGCACCAGCACCACGACGTCCTTGACGTCATCCTGCGCGGCCAACCGGGCTTCGATCTCGCCCAGTTCGATACGGAAACCGCGGATCTTCACCTGGTCGTCATTACGCCCCAGGTAATCCACCGTGCCGTCCGCACGCCAGCGCGCCAGGTCGCCGGTGCGGTACAGCAACGCATCCGGATCGGCATTGAACGGGTCGGCGACGAACTTCTCGGCGGTCAGCCCAGGGCGATTCAAATACCCTTTCGCCACGCCGTCGCCACCGATGTACAACTCGCCCGCCACGCCGATGGGCACTGGCTGACGATTGACGTCCAGCACATAGACTCGGGTATTGCCAATCGGACGACCGATGGGAATACCGCCCTCGCCCACGATTTTGATCTCGTGGGTGGTGGTGAAGGTGGTGGCTTCGGTCGGGCCGTAGCCGTTGAGCAGATGAGCCGGCGCGCCTTCCTTCAGGACGCGGCCGATCACCGCCGGGTCGAGCACGTCGCCGCCGACAATCAGGTAGCGCAATTGGGCGAACACCCTCATCAGCCCGGCGGCGTATTGATGGAACAGGCCGGCGGTCATCCACAGCACGCTGACCGATTGTTCGAGCAACAGCGCGTGGAAATCCGCCTGGGACAGCAGCACGTCCTGGTCGACCACCACCACGCAACCGCCATTGAGCAACGGTGCCCAGACATCGAGGGTGCTGGCGTCGAACGCCGGGTTGGAGGCGAAGGCGACCCGGTCCTGGGCGTTGAAATCGGCGTAGCCGTTGTTGATCACCAACCGGTTGATCGCCCGATGGGGAACCAGCACACCTTTCGGGGTGCCGGTGGAACCGGAGGTGTACATGATGTAGGCCACTGATTCGGAGCTTTGCACCAGGCCAAGGTCATCGCAGACCTCATCCAGCACGAGCTGGTCCAGGTCCACGCGCAGCGTATTCCCGGGAACATCAGCCGTGCTCAGCGCCAGCAGAACCTGGGTGTCGCTGTCCTGCACCATGAACTGTTGCCGCTCCAGCGGCGCGCTGACATCCAGCGGTACGTAGGCGGCAGCACACTTGAGGATCGCCAGTTGGCTGACCAGCAGCTCGATGGAGCGCTCCAGTGCAATCGCCACCCGATCGCCCGGTTGCACACCAAGGCCGACCAGATGACGGGCCAGGCGATTGGCCCGGCGGTTCAATTCGGCATAGGTCAGGCGTTGCGCATTGTGTACGGCGGCAATGGCTTGCGGACGTTCCTGGGCCTGCGCCTCGAACAGGCCGTGGACGGTCCTGTCCTGGGGATAGCGCCGGGTGGTGGCGTTGAAGTCGGTCAGTATCTGTTGGCGCTCGGCTTGCGGCAGTACCGCCAGCGTCCGCAAGCGCGATGCAGGGTTGGATTCCAATGCCGTGGCCAGGCTTTGCAGCGCGGTCGCCATGTAGGCACAGACCCGCTGCGCACCGACACCGCTCGTGGCCAGGACGGTCAGGGCGAAATCTTCACCCAAGTCGTCGACACACAGCGTCAATGGGTAGTTGGTGCGTGCTTGGCCACCCAGCGTCTCAATGCCATGCCAGGCCGACAGCGCCGCCTCGGTATCGGCCTGTTCGCTGGAGTTGCGGTAGTTCAACAAGGCGCTGAACAGCGGCAGTGGCGCGACCACGCCGCTGCAACGCTGGGCCAGGGCCAGCGAGGCGTGCTCGTGGCCCAACAGTGCGGTCAGGTGCCCGTGGACCGCCTTGACGCCGGCCTTGACGTCCTGGTCGCCAACGCTCACGCGAAGCGGCAAGGTGTTGATGAACATGCCCAACGCACGGTCAGCGCCCTGGCCGCCCTGCATCCGGCCCATCAGCACGGTACCGAACACCACGTCCTGCTTGCCGGACGCCTGCCCCAACACCTGCGCCCAAGCCAAGTGATGCAAGCTCGCGACCCCCACGCCCGACTGGCGTGCCAGGCGCCGCAGCCGCCGACTCAAATCGCTGTCGAGCACCAGGCTCGCATCCTCGATGTCATGGCCGTCACCCTGCACCTGCTGCAAACCGAACGGCAGCGTGGGTTCGTCGACATCGCCAAGCATGTCGCGGAAGAACCCTTCCTGCGCCTCACGATCCACCCCCAGGCAAGCCTGGGCCACGTAGTTGCGATACGGCACCGGGACGTCCAATTGACCGGTTTGCCCCAACAGGTACGCCTGCATCTCGGCCTGTACGACTTTCAGCGCCGCATGATCAACCGCGATGTGATGGAACAACAGCATCGCCAGCCAGCGCTGGTTGGGCGTGTCTTGTGCAAAGGCCAGGCGCATCAGCGGTGCCTGGGTCATGTCCAAGGCGTAGTGCCGGGGATCGAAACGGTGTAGCAGCTGTTGGGTGATCGCTCCGGCCTGTGGGTCCAGCGCCAGTTCTTCAAGCCCCAGCCGCGCTTCGCGCCAGACCACTTGTCGAGGCTCGTCGAGACCTTCCCAGAGGATGGCGGTGCGCAAGATGTCATGACGGTCGATGACGCTTTGCAGGGCCTGGGTGAAAGCATCGAGGCGCTCGTGGCTGTCAAAGGCAAACTGCGCCTGCAAGACATAGGGGTCGCCCTGCTCGGCCGACAGGTGATGGTAAAGGATGCCTTCCTGCAGCGGTGCCACCGGGTAAATCTCTTGCACGTTGCGCGCCCCACCCGGCACGGTCGACACGATGAGATCGATGGTGTCCTGGTCGAGGCTGGTCAGCGTCAGCATGTCAGGGGTGATCCGCTCGCAGCCGAACGGGATGCCGTTGGCCGGCACGTCGATTTCACTGCCGCCACCCACGGCCGCCGCCAACGCGGCGAGGGTGGGCTGGCCGAACAGGATACGCACGTCGGCGCTCAAGCCGGCCTGGCGCATCCGCTCGATCAGCGTGACCGCCAGCAGGGAATGCCCGCCGAGTTCGAAGAAATGGTCGTGGCGACCGACGCGCTCGACCTTGAGCAACTCGGACCAGATGTGCGACAGGGTGATCTCGACCTCGCCTTGCGGGGCTTCGTAGCCACGGGTGATCACCGCGTCGAGATCCGGCGCCGGAAGCGCCTTGCGGTCGAGTTTGCCGTTCGGTGTCAATGGCAATGCGTCGAGGCGCACGTAGGCGGCCGGCACCATGTATTCCGGCAGTTGCGCTTGCAGATACGTGCGCAGGATTTGAATGTCCAGCGCTTCGCCTGGCGAATGCTGGGTGAAATAGGCCACCAGGCGCTTGTCGCCCGGCACGTCTTCACGGGCCAGGACCACGGTTTCCTTGATGTTTGGAGCCTGGGCGAGCTTGGCTTCGATCTCGCCCAGTTCAATGCGGAAACCGCGAATCTTCACCTGGTCGTCATTGCGGCCCAGGTACTCGATGTTGCCGTCCGGCAGGTAGCGACCCAAGTCGCCGGTTTTGTACATGCGGGCATTGGGAACCTTGCTGAATGGATCTTTCAGAAAGCGCTCAGCCGTCAGGTCATCACGATTGAGATAACCGCGAGCGACCCCGGCGCCACCGATATAGATTTCACCCGGCACGCCCAGCGGCACGGGTTGTTTGTGCTCATCAAGCAAATAGAACTGGGTATTCGCCACCGGTTTGCCGATATGGGCGACAAACCCGTCTTCACGGGCCATCGACACCCAGCTTGAATAAGTAGTGGTTTCCGAAGGACCGTAGAGGTTGCATAGCCGTTTGACCTGGGTCTGCTCGAACAACGCTTCCACCAAGCTGCGCTTTAAAGCTTCACCGGCGACATTGACCGTATCGACGCCTTCGCCCAACCCGCCGGACTCTAGCAACGCCTTGAGCGCCGACGGCACCGTATTGATCAAGGTGATGTCGTGCTCGCCCTGTTGCAGTTCCAGCACATTAGTGACCACTTCGATGCTGCCGCCCGAGGTCAGCGGCGCGAAGCATTCGTAGACCGCCAGGTCGAAGTTCAGCGACGTCGAGAACAGGGTTTTCGACAACGTGGCGTCATCGAACGAGCGATGGGCCCAGGTCAGGAAGTTCACCGTGTTGCGGTGTTCAATCATCACGCCTTTAGGCAGACCGGTCGAACCGGAGGTGTAGATGACATAGGCCAGGTGCGAGGACGTCAGCGCGGCAATCTCGGGATTCAGGACGGACTCGTCCTGCCACAAACCGCTGTCGAGATTGATCACCGGCATCGATGCTGCTGCCAGCAACTCAAGGGTCGCCGTCTGCGCCAACACCGCCGCTGGCGCACTGTCTTCCAGCATGTAGGCAATCCGATCCAACGGATACGCCGGATCCAGCGGCACATAACCGCCACCGGCCTTGAGGATAGCCAGCAGCCCCACGACCATGTCGATGCCACGCTCGACGCAGATCGCCACTCGCGAATCCGGCTGTACACCCTGCTTGCGCAGGTAATGGGCCAGACGGTTGGCCCGTTCGTTCAGGTCCCCATAGCTCAGGCTCTGCTCGCCACAGATCACCGCCACGGCCTCCGACGTACGCTGCACTTGCTCTTCAAACAGCCCATGAATCGTCTGCTGCTGCGGATAATTGGCCTCGGTGGCGTTGAACGCCACCAGCAGTTGCTCGCGTTCCAAGGCCGGCAGGATCGACAATTGCTGCAAGGGCATGTCCGGCTGCTGCTCGAGCATATGGACCAGGTTTTCCAGGGTGTGCCGCACATAGCCGCAGAGCCGCTGCGCACCAATGCGGGCTGGGGTCATGACGGTAAAGCTGAACGCTTCGCCCTGGTCGTCCACCGACAACGTCAACGGGTAGTTGGTCCGCTCCTCGCTACTGAGTACCTGGATACCGTTCCAGGCCGGCAATAGCTCGATCGCGGTGGTCGCCCCGGTATGGCGATAGTTGAGCAAGGCACTGAACAATGGAGTTGGTGCTTGCACGCCACTGCAACGTTGCGCCAGCGCCAATGAGGCGTGCTCGTGCCCCAGTAACGCAGTCAATTGCACATGGGTGGCCTTGACGCCGGCACGGATGCTGGCTTGCGCCACACTCACCCGCAAGGGCAGTGTATTGATGAACATGCCCAGCGCCCGATCGGCGCCCTCGCCACCCTGCATCCGCCCCATCAGCACCGTGCCAAACACCACATCGTCCTTGCCCGACACCTTGCCCAGGACTTGCGCCCAAACCAAGTGATACAAGCTCGCCGCGCTCACCCCGAGCTGACGCGCCTGGGCCCGCAACCGGCGACTGAGGCCAGGCTCGACGTCCTGGCGGACCTCCTCGATGCCGCTGCCATCGCCTTGCACATCCTGCAACTCGAACGGCAGCGTCGGTTCGTCGACGTCGCTGAGCATGTCGCGGAAAAAACGTTCGTGGGCGTCGCGGCTCACCCCCAGGCGGGCCTGAGCCACATAGTTGCGGTAAGGCACCGCGGCGCCCAACTGTTCGACCTCTCCCGAGAAACAGGCCTGTATTTCGTGTTGCAGCACTTCCAGTGCGGTGTGGTCCAGCGTCATGTGGTGGAACAGCAACATCGCCAGCCAGCGGTCATTATCCGTGTCGTAGGCATGCACAAGACGCAGCATCGGTGCCTGGGTAATATCCAGACGGTGATGCCGGGAATCGAAACGCTCATGCAGTTGCGTCGCGGCATCGCCGTCGACCGGGTCCAGCGCGACCTCTTGCCGTCTCAACTGGGCTTTGCGCCAGACGATCTGCAAGGGTTGCTCGAACCCTTCCCAACGTATCGATGTCCTGAGAATGTCGTGACGATCGATCACCTGTTGCAACGCGCGCGAGAAGTCCTCCAGACGCCCGTGGGTCTCGAAAGCGAACAGCGTCTGGAGCAGATAGGGATCGCCCTGCTCGGCCGAGAGGTGATGGTAAAGAATGCCTTCCTGCAAGGGAGCCAGCGGGTAGATGTCCTGCACATTGCGCGCACCGCCCGGTACGGTCGATACGATGCGCTCGATAGCGTGCGGGTCCAGAGCGACCAGCGGCAGCATTGCCGGGGTGATGTGCTCACAGTCCAAGGGAATCAAGTTCGCCGGGACGCTGACCTCGCTGCCACTGCCGACGGCGGCGGCCAGCGCGGCCAGGGTCGGTTGGCTGAACAGCACGCGCACGTCGGCACTCAAGCCGACCTGGCGCATCCGCTCGATCAGGCTGACCGCCATGAGCGAATGCCCGCCCAGCTCAAAGAAATTATCGTAACGACCCACCTGCTCGACCTTGAGCAGCTCGGACCAGATCCGCGCCAGCGCCGTTTCGACCTCGTCTTGCGGGGCTTCATAACCACGGCCTGAATAGGCATCACTGTCAGGGACCGGCAAGGCCCGACGGTCGAGTTTACCGTTCGGCGTCAGGGGCAAGGCGTCCAGGCGCATGTAGGCCGCCGGCACCATGTGGCCGGGCAAGTGCACCTGCAGTTGTTCGCGCAGGTTGTCGGCTGTCAGCCCTTGGTCCAGGCTGTCGTGCGCCGTGTAGTACGCCACCAGCCGCTGGTCATCCGGGGCCTCTCCCACCGCGACGACAACCGCCTCCCGCACACCGGCGCAAGCGCCAAGCCTGGCCTCGATTTCACCCAGTTCGATACGCAGGCCACGAATCTTCAGTTGGCTGTCGTTGCGCCCCAGGTAGTCGATGTTGCCGTCCGGCAAGTAGCGCCCCAGGTCACCGGTGCGGTACATCCGCGCCTCCTGCACGGTGCTGAACGGGTCCTTCACAAAACGCTCGGCGGTCAATTGCGCACGGTTCAAATAACCCCGTGCAACCCCGGCGCCACCGATGTACAGCTCACCCGCGACGCCGACCGGAACCGGTTGCAGGTGGGCATCGAGCAGGTAGACCTGAGTGTTGGCCACCGGCCTGCCGATATGCAGCACCGCTTGCGAGGCATCGATCCGCCCCGAGGTGGCCACCACTGTGGTTTCCGTGGGGCCGTAGTTGTTGATCAGTTCGAAAGGCAGATCGGCCGGAAGTTTGCGCAGGCGGTCACCGCCAATCAGCAAGGTGCGCAATTGATCGTGTCCCAGGTTGCGGCCAAACGCGTATTCGGCAATGGGCGTGGGCAGGAAGCACACGTCCAGCGCCTGGGCCTGCCACCAGTCGAGCAGCGCGCCGACGTCCTCGCTGCCCGCCTGGGCCGGCGGCAACAGCAACGTCGCCCCCGCGCACAACGAAGGCCAGATCTCCCAGGCCGCCGCATCGAAACCGAAACCGGCGACACTGGAGGTGCGGCTGCCGCGTTTCACATCGAAGGCCTGGCAATGCCAGCCCACCAGGTTGCTGAGGTTGCGATGCTCGACCATCACGCCCTTGGGCAGGCCGGTCGAACCGGACGTGTAGATGACATACGCCAGGTGATGGGCTTCGAGCCCCGGCACCTCGGGGCTGGAGACGGATTCGTCCTGCCAATCGCCGCTATCGAGATTGATGACCGGCACCGAGCCAGCGGCCAGCAAACCCTGGGTGGCGGTCTGCGCCAACACCGCAACCGGTGCGCTGTCCTGCAACAGGTAGGCAATACGTTCCGCCGGATACGCCGGGTCCACGGGGACATAGCCGGCCCCGGCCTTCAGCACGCCCAACAGGCCGACGACCATTTCCAGGCTCCGCTCGACACAGATCGCCACCCGGTCGTCCGGCCGGACGCCCAAAGCCAAGAGGTGATGCGCGAGCTGGTTCGCCCGGGCGTCGAGTTCGCCGTAGGTCAGCGCCTGGTCTGCATACACCACCGCCACCGCTTGCGGGTTGGCCGCGGCCTGGGCTTCGAACTGCCGATGGATCAGCAGGTCATGGGTATAGGTCGCCCCTGTCGCATTCCAGGTCTCGAGTAATTGCTTGCGTTCGGCCGGCGGCAAGATTGCCAGGCTGTGCAGCGGCGTCTGTGGTGCATGTTCCAGCGCGTCGACCAGGCTTTCCAACGCCACTTGCATATAGCCACAGATGCGTTGGGCACCGATCCGGGACTCGACCAGCACCGTCAGGCTGAAGTCTTCACCCAGGTCATCGACGCTCATCGTCAGCGGATAATTGGTGCGTTCTTCGCTACCCAGTGCTTCGATGCCTTGCCAGGCTGACGAGGTTTGCAGCGCGATGGGCTCGGCGACCGAATGTCGGTAATTGAGCAACGCGCTGAACAACGGCGTCGGCGCCATGACGCCGCTGCAACGTTGGGCCAACGCCAGGGAAGCATGCTCATGCCCCAGCAGCCCACTCAGGCGCGCATGGGTCGCCAGCACGCCGGCCCGCACACTTTGCGCACCGACCTGCACGCCAATCGGCAAGGTGTTGATGAACATTCCCAGTGCACGGTCAGCGCCCTCGCCGCCCTGCATCCGGCCCATCAGCACCGTGCCGAACACCACGTCTTCGCGACCCGAGACCCGGCCCAGTACCTGGGCCCAGGCCAGGTGATGCAAGGCTGCCGCACTCACCCCCAAGCGGCGGGCCTGGGTACGCAGGCGTCGACTCAAGTCGGACGCGATAGCCTGTCGGGCTTCCTCGATACCGCTGCCATCGCCAAGGACATCCTGCAGACCGAACGGCAGCGTCGGCTCGTCGACGTCGCCGAGCATCGCACGGAAAAACCCTTCGTGTTCTTCACGACTCACACCCAGGCATACCTGGGCCACATAGTTGCGGTAAGGCACCGCCTCGCCCAACTGGCCGGCCTGGCCCAGCAGGTACGCCTGCATCTCGTGCCGCACCACTTCCAGCGCCGTGTGGTCGAGCGCCATGTGATGGAACAGCAACGTCGCCACCCAACGCTGGTTGACGGTGTCCTCTGCGAACCGGACGCCCATCAACGGCGCCTGGCGGATATCCAGGCGCTGGTGACTGACGTCGAAGCTCGCCTTCAACTGGCTGAGAATGTCACCGTCCTCATGCTGCGGGACGACGTGCTCAATACCCAATACCGCCTTGCGCCAGACCACTTGCACCGGTTCGTCCAGCCCTTCCCAGGCCATGGATGTCCTCAAGATGTCGTGGCGGTCAATGACGCTTTGCAGGGCCTGGGTGAACGCGTCGAGGCGTTCGCGGCTGTCAAAGGCAAACTGCGCCTGTAGCACGTAGGGGTCACCTTGTTCGGCGGCCAGGTGATGATAAAGAATGCCTTCCTGCAGCGGCGCCAACGGATAGATGTCCTGCACGTTGCGCGCACCGCCCGGCACGGTCGACACGATGCGGTCGATGGCATCCTGGTCGAGGCTTGTCAGCGTCAGCATGTCGGGCGTGATCCGCTCGCAGTCGGGCGTAATCCGATTGACTGGCACCACGATTTCGTTGCTGCCGCCCACTGCCGCCGCCAACGCCCCGAGGGTTGGTTGCCCGAACAAGATGCGCACGTCGGCGCTCAAGCCAGCCTGGCGCATCCGCTCGATCAGGCTGACGGCCAACAGCGAATGCCCGCCCAGTTCGAAGAAGTGATCGTGGCGACCGACCTGTTGCAGGCCCAGCAGGTCTTGCCAGATCCGCGCCAGGGTGGTTTCAACCTCGCCGTGCGGGGCTTCGTAGCCACGCGTCACCAGCGCATCGAGGTCTGGCGCCGGCAGGGCCTTGCGGTCGAGCTTGCCGTTGGGGGTCAGTGGCAATGCATCCAGGCGCACGTAGGCCACCGGCACCATATAGGCCGGCAACTGCGCTTGCAGGTGCGCGCGCAGGGCTTCGATGTCCAGCACTTCACCCGACGAATGCTGGGTGAAATAGGCCACCAGGCGCTTGTCGCCCGGCACGTCTTCACGGGCCAGCACCACGGTTTCGTTCAAGGCCTCGTGTTGAGAGAGCTTGGCTTCGATCTCGCCCAGCTCGATGCGGAAACCGCGGATCTTGACCTGATCGTCGTTGCGACCCAGGTATTCGATGTTGCCGTCCGGCAGGTAGCGGCCCAGGTCGCCGGTTTTGTACATGCGGGCATTGGGAACATTGCTGAATGGGTCTTTCAGGAAACGCTCGGCGGTCAGGTCATCGCGGTTCAAATAACCCCGCGCCACCCCGGCGCCACCGATGTAGATTTCACCTGGCACGCCCAGCGGCACCGGTTGTTTGTGCTCGTCCAGCAGGTAGAACTGGGTGTTGGCCACCGGTTTGCCGATATGGGCGACAAACCCGTCTTCACGGGCCATCGACACCCAGCTTGAATAAGTAGTGGTTTCCGAAGGACCGTAGAGGTTGCATAGCCGTTTGACCTGGGTCTGCTCGAACAACGCTTCCACCAGGCTGCGCTTCAAGGCTTCACCGGCCACGTTGACGGTGTCGACGCCCTCGCCTACACCGCCAGACTCCAGCAACGCCTTGAGCGCCGACGGCACCGTATTGATCAAGGTGATGTCGTGCTCGCCCTGTTGCAGTTCCAGCACATTAGTGACCACGTCGATGCTGCCACCCGAGGTCAACGGGGCGAAGCACTCATAGACCGCCAAGTCGAAGTTCAGCGAGGTCGAGAACAAGGTTTTCGACAGGGTTTGAGCGTCAAATGAGCGATGCGCCCAAGTGAGGAAGTTCACCGTGTTGCGGTGTTCGATCATCACGCCCTTGGGCAGACCGGTCGAACCCGAGGTGTAGATGACGTAAGCCAGGTGCGAGGACGTCAGCTCATCCACCTCGGGATTCTGGATGGATTCGTCCTGCCACAAACCACTGTCGAGATCGATCACCGGCATCGATGCTGCTGCCAGCAACTCAAGGGTCGCCGTCTGCGCCAACACCGCCGCTGGCGCACTGTCTTCCAGCATGTAGACAATCCGATCCAACGGATACGCCGGATCCAGCGGCACATAACCGCCACCGGCCTTGAGGATAGCCAGCAGCCCCACGACCATGTCGATGCCACGCTCGACACAGATCGCCACCCGCGAATCCGGCTCCACGCCCTGCTTGCGCAGGTAATGGGCCAAGCGGTTGGCCCGCTCGTTCAACGCGCGATAAGTCAGGCGTTGCTCGCCGTGAATCACCGCGACGGCATCCGGCGTACGCTGCACCTGTTCCTCGTACAGCCCATGAATCGTCTGCTGCCGCGAATAGTCGGCCTCGGTGGCGTTGAATGTCACCAGCAGTTGCTCACGTTCCGCCGCCGGCAAGATCGTCAAATCAGCCAATGACGCCCCAGCCGCACCCTCCAACGCCACGACCAGGCTCGTCAATGCCGCTTCCATATAAGCGCCGATCCGTCGTGCGCCGATTTCGGCCACCGCCTGAACGGTCAGGCTGAAGCCTTGGCCGAGATCGTCCACCGACAGCACCAGTGGATAGTTGGTGCGTTCTTCGCCACTCAGTTCCTCAATCCCTTCCCAGCTCGACGACGTTTGCAGCGCGTCAGGCTCGGCGAGCGAATGACGGTAGTTGAGCAACGCACTGAACAATGGCGTCGGTGCAACCACGCCGCTGCAACGCTGGGCCAACGCCAGGGAAGCATGCTCATGGCCCAACAGCCCGCTCAGCCGCGCATGGGTCGCCAGCACACCGGCCCGCACGTTTTGCGCACCGACGCGCACACTGATCGGCAAGGTGTTGATGAACATGCCCAATGCCCGATCAGCGCCCTCGCCGCCCTGCATCCGCCCCATCAACACCGTGCCGAACACCACGTCTTCGCGCCCCGAAACCCGACCCAGCACCTGGGCCCAGGCCAAGTGATACAGGCTCGCGGCGCTCACGCCCAATTGGCGCGCCTGCAGGCGCAGACGGCGGCTCAGTTCCGTCGAGATAGCCTGCTGCGCCTCCTCGATACCGCTGCCATCGCCACGGACGTCCTGCAAGCCGAACGGCAGCGTCGGTTCGTCGATGTCGCCGAGCATCGCGCGGAAAAATGTTTCGTGTTCTGCACGGCTCACACCCAGGCACACCTGGGCCACATAGTTGCGGTAAGGCACCGCCTCGCCCAATTGGCCGGCCTGACCCAGCAAGTGCACCTGGATCTCGTGGCGCATCACTTCCAACGCCGTGTGGTCCAGCGCCATGTGATGGACCAGTAGGGTCGCCAGCCAACGCTGGTTGACGGCGTCCTCTGCGAACCGAACCCACATCAACGGCGCCTGGCGGATATCCAGGCGGTGGTGACTGACGTCGAAGCTCGCTTTCAACTGACTGAGGATGTCGCCCGCCTCAGGGCCCAGGGCCACGTGTTCAGCACCCAGTACCGCCTTGCGCCAGACCACTTGCACCGGTTCGTCCAGCCCTTCCCAGGCCATGGATGTCCTCAAGATGTCGTGGCGATCGATCACCCCCTGCAAGGCTTGGGTGAACGCGTCGAGACGCTCGCGGTTGGCGAAGGCGAATTGCGCCTGCAGCACGTAGGGATCGCCATGTTCAGCGGCGAGGTGATGGTAAAGGATGCCTTCCTGCAAGGGAGCCAGCGGATAGATGTCCTGCACGTTGCGCACACCGCCCGGCACCGTCGATACGATGCGGTCGATGGCCTCCTGACTCAACGTCGCCAGCGGCAGCATGGCTGGGGTGATGTGTTCGCAACCCAAAGGAATCAGGTTTGCCGGGACAGTCACCTCGTTGCCAGTGCCCACTGCGGCGGCCAGCGCGGCCAAGGTCGGTTGATTGAATAATATGCGCACATCGGCGCTCAACCCGGCCTGGCGCATCCGTTCGATCAACGTGACCGCCAACAGGGAATGGCCGCCCAGCTCGAAGAAATGGTCGTAACGACCGACTCGCTCGACCTTGAGCAGGTCTTGCCAGAGCTGCGCCAGGGCGATTTCGGTGTCGCCTAGCGGGGCTTCGTAGCCACGCGTCACCAGCGCATCGAGGTCTGGCGCTGGCAGGGCCTTGCGGTCGAGTTTGCCGTTGGGGGTCAGGGGCAATGCATCCAGGCGCACGTAGGCCACCGGCACCATGTAGGCCGGCAACAATGCCTGCAGGTGGGCGCGCAGGGTTTCGATGTCTACTGTTTCATCCAGCGAGTGCTGGGTGAAATAGGCCACCAGGCGCTTGTCACCCGGCCTGTCTTCACGGGCCAGGACTGCGGTTTCGTTGATATTTGGAGCCTGGGCGAGCTTGGCTTCGATCTCGCCCAGCTCGATGCGGAAACCACGGATCTTGACCTGATCGTCATTGCGGCCCAGATATTCGATGTTGCCGTCCGCCAGGTAGCGGCCCAGGTCTCCCGTTTTGTACATGCGGGCATTGGGAACATTGCTGAATGGGTCTTTCAAGAAACGCTCGGCGGTCAGGTCGTCGCGGTTCAAATAACCCCGCGCCACCCCAGCACCACCGATGTAAATTTCGCCCGGTACGCCCAGCGGCACCGGTTGTTTGTGCTCATCCAGCAAGTAGAACTGGGTGTTGGCCACCGGTTTACCGATGTGCGCGGCAAACCCGTCTTCGCGGGCCATCGATACCCAACTTGAGTAGGTCGTGGTTTCCGACGGGCCATAGAGGTTGCACAGGCGCTTGACCTGCGTCTGTTCGAACAACGCTTCCACCAGGCTGCGCTTGAGCGCTTCACCGGCGACATTGACCGTGTCGACGCCCTCGCCCAGCCCACCGGACTCCAGCAACGCCTTGAGCGCCGAGGGCACGGTGTTGATCAGCGTGATGTCGTGCTCGCCCTGTTGCAGTTCCAGCACATTAGTGACCACGTCGATGCTGCCGCCCGAGGTCAGCGGCGCGAAGCATTCGTAGACCGCCAGGTCGAAGTTCAGCGAGGTCGAGAACAAGGTTTTCGACAGGGTTTTAGCGTCAAACGAACGATGCGCCCAGGTCAGGAAATTCACCGTATTGCGGTGTTCGATCATCACGCCTTTAGGCAGACCGGTCGAACCGGAGGTGTAGATGACATAGGCCAGGTGCGAGGAGGTCAACTCTGCCACCTCGGGATTCAGGACGGATTCGTCCTGCCACAAACCGCTGTCGAGATTGATCACTGGCATCGATGCTGCTGCCAGCAACTCAAGGGTCGCCGTCTGCGCCAACACCGCCGTCGGCGCACTGTCTTCGAGCATGTAGGCAATGCGGTCCAGTGGATACGCCGGATCCAGCGGCACATATCCGCCGCCGGCCTTGAGAATCGCCAGCAACCCGACAACCATGTCGATACCGCGCTCGACGCAGATCGCCACTCGGGAATCGGGCTCCACGCCCTGCTTGCGCAGGTAATGGGCCAGACGGTTGGCCCGCTCGTTCAACGCACGATAAGTCAGACGCTGCTCGCCACGAATCACCGCCACGGCATCCGGCGTACGCTGGACCTGTTCCTCGAACAACCCATGAATCGTCTGCTGCCGCGGGTAGTCGGCCTCGGTGGCGTTGAACGTCACCAGCAGTTGCTCGCGCTCCAATGCCGGCAAAATCGTCAAATCCGCCAGTGACGATTCAACCGCACGCTCCAACGCCGCCGCCAGGCTCGTCAATGCCGCTTCCATATAGGCGCCGACTCGCCGCGCGCCGATTTCGACCACCGCTTGAACGGTCAGGCTGAAGCCTTCGCCGAGATCGTCCACGGACAAGGTCAGCGGGTAGTTGGTGCGTTCTTCGCCGCTCAGAATCTGCGCCCCGGCCCAGCGACGCCCTTCACCGACCTCCTTGGGTGCCTGCGCCGCCACGGCAGTCTGCCGGTAGTTCATCAGCGCGCTGAACAAGGGGGTCGGCGCGGCGACGCCGCTGCAACGCTGCGCCAGGGACAACGGCGCGTGCTCATGCCTGAGCAGGGTCGCCAACCGTGCGTGGGTCGCTTTCAGCGCGGCCAATACCCCCTGCCCCCCCGCCTCGACGCGCAAGGGCAGCGTGTTGACGAACATGCCCAGGGCATGGCCGGCTTCCTGCCCACTGTGCAGGCGGCCCATCAGTACCGTGCCGAACACCACCTCCTGGCGACCGGACAAACGCCCTACCACCTGACCCCAGGCCAAGTGGTGCAGACTGGCCGTACTCACGCCCAGGCGCCGTGCCTGGGTACGTAGCCGCTGGGCCAGGTCGGCGGCCAGCGGCAACACGATTTCTTCGACACCGACACCGTCGCCCTGCACATCCCGCAGACCGAACGGCAACGTCGGTTCGTCTATGTCCCCCAGCATCTCGCTGAAGAACGCCTCATGGTGTTCTTGATTGCCCGCCAACCGCACCTGCGCCACATAGTTGCGGTAAGGCACCGACACCGGCAGTTCAGCCGACCGGCCCGCCAGATGCGCCTCGATCTCCTTGCCCAACATCCCCAGGGAGGTGGCGTCGTCAATCAGGTGATGGAACAACAACACCGCGACCCAGTTGCCGTGGGTCATATCTTCGGTGAAATGGAGGCGCATCATCGGCGCCTGGCGCAGGTCGAAGCGGGTGTGACGCGGATCGAAACGGCGCTGCATCTGGCCGGCGATATCGCCTTCAGCCGCGTCCAGCCCGAGTTCTTCGACCATCAGCCGTGCCTGGCGCCAGACCACTTGGACCGGCTCGTCCAAGCCTTCCCACGCCACCGAGATGCGCAGAATGTCATGGCGTTCGATCGCCACTTGCAGGGCCTGCACAATCGCATCGAGCTGTTCGCGACTGTCGATGCGCAACAGAATCTGCAACAGGTACGGATCGCCTTCCTCGGTCGCCAGGTGGTGATACAGGATGCCTTCCTGCAACGGCACGAGCCCGTAGATATCCTGGACGTTGGCTACGCCGCCCGGTATTGCCGCGACCACCCGATCGATCTCGTCCTGGGTCAGTGTTGCCAGTGGCAGCATGTCCGGTGTGATGCGTTCGACCCCATGGGCAATCCTGTTGCCCGGTACGGCGATGCCATTGCTGGCACCTGTGGCGGCGGCCAGCGAAGCCAACGTCGGCTGGCCGAAGAGAACCCCCACATCGGCGTGCAGCTTGACCTGGCGCATGCGTTCGATCAGCTTGACCGCCAGCAAGGAGTGGCCGCCCAGTTCGAAGAACCGATCGTGTCGACCCACCTGTTCCACACCGAGCAGCTCGGCCCAAAGCCTGGCCAGCACAGTTTCCACTTCGCCTTCAGGGGCTTCGTAGTTGCGACGGGCATAAGCCTGTGAGTCAGGCGCCGGCAGCGCCTTGCGGTCCAGCTTGCCGTTGGTCGTCAGTGGGAGCGCATCCAGCAACACGAATGCACTCGGCACCATGTAGTCCGCCAACAGACCCAGCAATTGGTCTCGCAGGTCAGCCGCCGAGAGTTGCGCGCCGGCGTCGGCCACGACATAAGCGACCAGGCGCCTGTCCCCCGGACTGTCTTCCCGGGCGATCACCACCGCGTCGCGCACCTGCGCGCATTCCGTCAGCTTCGCCTCGATCTCACCCAGTTCAATGCGGAAACCACGGATCTTTACCTGTTCATCGTTACGCCCCAAGTATTCCAGTTCGCCGTTTTTCAACCAGCGGCCAAGGTCCCCGGTACGGTACATTCGCGCATGAGCCGCGCCGTCGAACGGGTCGGCGAGGAATCGCGTTTCGTTAAGCTCGGGCCGGTTGAGGTAACCCCGCGCCACGCCCGCGCCTCCCACATACAACTCGCCCTCCACGCCTACCGGCACCGGTTGGCCGTACTGGTCGAGCAGGTACAGGCGCAGATCGGGAATGCGCTTGCCGATGGGACTCACGCCGGTCGACTGTGCGTCGGCGGCTTCAAGCGGACGGTACGTCACGTGCACCGTCGTTTCGGTGATGCCGTACATGTTGACCAGTTGTGTCCCGGCATTGCTCCCACGGGCATACCACGGCTTGAGCATCCCGGTTTCCAGCGCTTCGCCGCCAAAGATCACCTGGCGCAGGCTGTGGCGTAGATCGCTGTCACCCTGGGCCGCGATCAGTTGCCGGAAAGCGCTTGGCGTCTGGTTCAGCACGGTCACACCGGTCTCGCATAGCAGCGCATAGCAGTCTTGCGGGGAACGACTGACCAGTTGCGGCACCACCAGCAAGCGGCCACCGTGGGTCAACGCGCCCCAGATTTCCCAGACCGAGAAATCGAAGGCGAAGGAATGAAACAGCGCCCACACGTCCTGCGGACCAAAATCGAACCAGGGCTGGGTCGCCGAAAACAGCCGTGCAACGTTACGGTGCTCGACCATCACGCCCTTGGGCAGGCCGGTCGATCCCGAGGTATAGATCACATAGGCCAAGTGGTGAGAAGCCAGGGCGCGCACATCAGGGTTGAACCGTGGCTGTGCGCTGATACCCGCCGCCTCGGCCTGGTCGAGCAACAACACCGGGACTTGCAAGGCGGGCAGCTGAACCTGCAGCGTCGATTGAGTGAGCAAAGCAACCGGCGCACTGTCGTCGAGCATGAAGGCCAGGCGCTCCCGAGGATAGGCCGGATCCAGCGGCACGTAGCCAGCACCGGACTTCAGGATGCCCAGCAGGCCGACGATCATGTCCAGGCCGCGCTCAACACAGATCGCCACCCGGTCGTCCGGGCGGACGCCGAGGACCAACAAATGGTGCGCCACCTGGTTCGCCCGGGCGTTGAGTTCGCCATAAGTCAAGCAGTGGTCTTCGTGCACCACCGCTACCGCGTCGGCTTGCGCCCGCGCCTGCGCTTCGAACAGGCCATGGATCGTGTGGTCATGCTCATACGTGCGCGCATCGCTCGCGTTCCAGGCCAGAAGCATGTCCGCTTCGGTCGCGGTCGGCAGAACAAAGCCCTCGATTGGCAACGTATCGTCGCGCAAGCCTTGTTCCAGCACATGCATGAATCGGTCGGCCATCGACTCGATTTCATCGGCCTGGAAGTAGCTTTCGTTGTAGATCCAGTGCAGCCAGGCATTATCGTCGTGCGGATTGCTGCGGATATGGATGGACAGCGGCATCTGCTCCTGGCCGTTCGAACCCATCACAAAATGAGCCGGCGCCTGTCCGAACATGAACCGACGATCTTCCTGCTCATAGGAAAATGAAACGTCGAACAGTTGCGCGCGGTTGTCGCGCCGCAGCTCCAGCGAACGGTTCATCTCGCTCAGGGGGAACCGCTGGTTGCGATAATCCTGTTTGAGTGTGCGGGTCACGCCACGTATCAACTCACTAAATGACAAGTCGCTGGCGAACTTGAACCGCACGGCACTGACCTGCGTGAACAACCCCGCCGTTTTCTTGAAGGTTGCATTGGGTCGGTTCAGGATCGGCAGGCCGATCACCAACTCATCGCGCTGGGTGCTCCGTATGAAAAAGACATACAGTGCAGCCAGCAGCACCGAAAAACGTGACGCCTGGTGCGCTTGCGCCAAGACCTCGATTCGGTCGCTCAAGCTGTGGGCGAAGCGATACAAGGCTTGAGCACTGGGCGCCAAGCCCCCGGGCTGCTTATCATGGTGACGCGCGACGAACAGTGGATCCGGAACGTCCTGGTATTTGTCCAGCCAGTACGCCTCATCGAGCTTGAAACGAGGGGAATCACGATAGCGGGCATCTTCGTCGATGAAGCCGACATAGGACGGTGCCGACACGTCAGGCGGCTGCTGGTTTTCCAGGGCGTCATAAAGCTCACCCAGCGAAGTGAGCACCAAGCCGACGCCCCACCCGTCCAGGATGATGTGGTGAAGGTGCATCACAAAATAAAACGACGAGTCACCGAGTTTAGCCAGATAGAAACGGAATAAAGGGCTTTCATCCAACCTGATGGCGACCGCCATCCTTTGTTGCATCCAGGCATGGACCGCTGCCTCCGGATCAGGCCGATCCGAAAAATCCAGCACGGGAACCCGCGCCTCCAACGTCTCTGCCATGGTCTGCATGGGCACGCCGTCGGCGCCGTAGTGCAACACCGTACGCAGGGCATCATATTTTTCAATCAGCAGGTCGACCGCCTGCTGAAAACGCTCAGGATCGATGGCGCCCTGGATATGGAGATAGCCACCAATGTTGTACAGGGGGGAATCGCCCTTAGTCATCTGGTCCAGCCAGATGTCCCGCTGTGCTGTCGTCAGGGGGTAATGTGTCGAGCGCTGGAGAAACTGATTCATACCTGCCCCTCCGACACGCGCACCCACAACGCACCGTCCGGCGCCCAGCGGCCCCGTCGTTTTTCGTGACCCCGGTCAGCCGCCAGGCCTGTTGCAACAACGCCACCCACAGCACGCGCAAAGATAAATTCCATACGTTCCTTCTCAGAGATTTGTCAGTGCTGCCCGGGATAAACGCAACAGGCACGCCTGGAGTTGATGCAGATCCGCGCAGGCAGCCAGCGCGGCACGATGTCGATGATGGTCACCTGGACGAAAGGGTCGTCCGGGGCATGGCATCGCCACCCGACAGCAGGTTCGCGCCTGTCGGGTCGAGATGATGCCGAGGGGCGTTCATCCGTTTGCCAAGGTGTTGTCGCGACAACATCGCAAGCCGGACGATGTTGTCGGAACGGACATTCAGGCTCGCTTGTCGCGCAGGGCGCAGTTGATGTCGGAAACGATCTGGCCATCCGACAACTTGATGATGCGATCGGCCAGTTGGAAATACTGGTCGTCATGGGTAATGATCAGCACCGTCTTGCCACGACGCTTGAGGTCGGGCAGCAGCTCTTCGTAGAAGAATTTCTTGAATGGCGGATCCTGGTCCGCGGCCCATTCGTCCAGTACGTAGACCGAGCGGTCTTCCATGTAGGCGCACACCAGCGCCAGGCGTTTTTGCTGGCCATAGGACAAGGCCTTCGTGGTCGAATAGCCCAGCCCTTCTATCTTGATCTTGTCGGCCAGCCCCAGGGTTTCCAGGTACTTGCGCGCCAGCGTCGGGTTGCCGTCCTCTTCGTCGGGGCCGATGAGGCGGTTGAACAGGTGGAAATCGGAAAACACGGCGGAGAACAGATCGCGATAGTCGTTGCGACTTTCATCGGTGACCGGCTTGCCATCGAGCAGGACCTCACCGCCCTGGGGAATGTAGAGCCCGCAGATGAGCTTGGCCAAGGTGCTTTTGCCGCAACCATTGCCACCGACGATGTAGATCAACTCACCGGTTTGCACCGTCAGGTCGATGGGTCCCAGGGAGAAACCGGTCTCTGCGTGCAGTTCGTGGTAATGCATGCTGACGGCCTTCAATTCGATCCGATTCCACGACTTCTTGTGCTCCAGCAGGTGAACCTTGGGCACCTCGGTCTCGATGGGCTCCGGGTGCGGATCGTTGATCGAGAAACCAAATTCCGAAAGACGTGTACAGGCCACCCGGCCCGCCGCCATCAAGGGCATGGCCGTGACCAGCAATGACAGCGGGCCCATGATGTACAACACAGCCAGTACGCTGGCGGTCATGATTTTCGGATCGACGACGCTGAACAGCGGCGCGGCGAACAGCAGGCAACCGATCAACAATGACAGCGTGAACTGCCCGACGTTGTCGGCGGCGGTGTACCACAGGCGCTCAACGAAGTTGTAGCGTGCCACACGGGTGGAAGACGCCTCGATGGCCGAGCGACCGAACCAACGACGCCGCACGCCATTGAGCTTGAGCTCCTTGAGGCCGAACACCAGGGCGTGGGTGTATTCATTGAACGCGGTGTATTCATCCCGTACGCGGGAAGTGTTCCTGACGCCACAGGAAAAGAAGAACAGGTACAGCCCCACCCCCAGGATCATCAGCGAAACCGTCAGGGCCAGGACCACCCACGACAGGTAGGCCAGGTAGCCGATGCCGAACAGAAAGACCGTCGTTTCCACCAGGACCGTGGGCATGATGATCAGCGTCGTATTCAATTGCGGGATGTCGTTGGTCAACATCGTCAGCACATTGGGCGGACCGCGCCGGTCCACTTCTTCCAGCGGCGTGGCGAGAATCTTGCGACACAGCGCAATGCGCAAGCGCGTCATGATCCGCATGCTGGCGTAGGCCGGAAACAATGCCGCACCGTTGCGCAAGATCAGCGCCGTGGCACTGAGCCCGATGAACCAGTACAGCGCCTGCAGGCGAGAGCCGTCATTGTGGATAGCCTCATTGATCACGCTCACCACCGCGATTGACGCAACCCCGCTGATGACACCGCAGATCAACGTAAAGAGCGTCAGCCAGGGATGGTTACGCCACAACAGGCGCATGACCGAGCCCGGTTTTGGCTTCTTCTCTTTCTTCGCGTTCTGCTCGTTTTTCATGGGTTGCTATCCTCGAATGGAGTCACGAAAGGGCTCACGCCGGTCGCCATACATCGCCCCGAGCGGTCATTTCGCCCATCGCCACGACGATGAGGCGTGGTTCCTCGTAGGGATCGCGAGCGTGGGCGGCCAACATGTTGTCGAGCATCACCACATCGCCCTTGCGCCAGGCGAACCTGACCGCACAAGCCTCATAGGCCTCGCCGAGCAACGCCATGACGTCGTCTTCTATCGGCGTTCCATCGCCGTAACTGACCATGCGCGGCAGGCGATCGGCGCCGAACATATCGAGCAGGTCTTCACGCATTTCCTCGCCGAGACAAAACGGATGGTGCAGCTGTACCTGGTTGAAAAAAGCCCGCTCCCCGGTTACCGGATGCTGGATAACCGCCGGACAAAGGGTGCGCACTTGCAGGGTTTCGTCGTCGAGCCATTGGAAATCGGTGCCCTGCTCCCGGCAACGCTGTTCGACGACGGCGCGCTCGGTGGTGCCGAAAAACGACGCCCAGCTCGGCTCGACACCGGCGGTGAAGGTGCGGCTGTAGCTCAGGCCTTTCTGTTCGAACCGGGCGACCACCTGCGGCGGCAGGCATTGCAGGACTTGGCGGATGTCGGCCAGCGGCGTCGCACCGCCCACCCGTGAGGGCTGCTCGCAATAGAACCATTGCTTGCGCGGCCAGCTTTCCAGGTGCGAACTCTCGTTGTGATACAGGATCATTTCGCGCTCGGGATAAGGCGTGGAGCGGTAGACGTTGCGTCCGCCCTCCTTCTTCGGCAGGTCGCCGTAGCTGCCGTGCAACCCGGGCGACAAGGCTTCGGCGAACGCCTCGAAGGCCGGCACCGAGCCGAGATCAAAACCGCGAAACAGCACCGCTCCGTGGCGACACAGCAACGCCTCGATGGCCTCGCGATGGGTGCTGGCCCACAACGAAGGATCCAGCCCGGGGTCGATCGGCTCGATCACCACCGGCAAACTCAAACCGTCGGCGAGCAACGACAGCCTGACCGATTCGCCGGCCCCGTGACCTGGCCAGACAAGCGAATCCGCCATCCCGTCAGCGGGCATGACGGGCAAAGCGTCAGTTTGAAGACTCATCAATAACTCCTGAACCACGGATCGTCGGATCCACGTCGCAGGGCCGGACCAATGCGACCCACCATCGGGCAAGGATAAAAACATTGATCGGGGGGGATGTCTGGCACCGCAAACCGGGACAGAGGTTGTCGTGGGTTTACTTAGGTCGTTTCCGGAGCTGCTGATCTTCCGTTCCGAGAGGGGTGTTTTTTGGTGTTTATATCCGTTGCTGCGGTAGGCGGTGGGTCAGTTTGCTCTGATGTTGGATGTGCCGGCCTCTTCGCGAGCAGGCTCGCTCCCGCAGGTGATCTTGGGTGCTCATGAGTCTTGTATTCACTGCGATCCATTGTGGGAGCGAGCCTGCTCGTGAAGGCGGTGGGTCAGTTTGCAGTGATGTTGGATGTGCCGGCCTCTTCGCGAGCAAGCTCGCTCCCACAGGTGATCTTGGGTGCTCATGAGTCTTGTGTTCACTGCGGCCCATTGTGGGAGCGAGCCTGCTCGCGAAGGCGGCGGGTCAGTTCGCAGTGATGTTGGATGGGCCGGCCTCTTCGCGAGCAAGCTCGCTCCCACAGGTGATCTTATGTGCTCATGAGTCTTGTGTTCACTGCGGCCCATTGTGGGAGCGAGCTTGCTCGCGAAGGCGGTGGGTCAGTTCGCAGTGATGTTGGATGGGCCGGCCTCTTCGCTAGCAAGCTCGACCTTAAGTAGCCGTTACCACGGCAACGGATATACACACCAAAACAGAGTCCCCATCGGCCCTTACACCGATGCACCGACACACGTCGATCCAAACCAGCCTCGCTTGTCCCCATTTCCCGCGACAGACGCCGACACAAAGTCGGTGCTGAAATGCGCGAGCTGCGAAATGCACAGGTACCGCAAACGATGCCGTGGGTCGCAGTGACGTCTCGAGCACATCGGTTTGCGCAACACGCAAACACGGTGTGCCTGGCATTTAACAGGAGCGTTAGTCATGCCGATTAAGAACACTGGCGGATCGGTCAACCCCGCGCCAGCCCCCCTCACGCACGGTGCATTCCTGCATGAAACATTCGTCGCCCGGGCCCGTGAATTCCCTGAGCGAACCGCGGTGTCCGACGCCTCTCGCTCATTGAGCTACGCACAACTCGACACTGTCTCGTCGCAGTTGGCGGCCCGGCTTCGCCAGGAAGGCGTCCGGGACGGCATGCTGGTGGGGATGTGCCTGCCACGTGGCGTCGACCTGGTCATCAGCCTGCTGGGCATTCTCAAGGCCGGCGGCGCCTACGTCCCGGTCGATCCGCAATACCCGGGCAAGCGGGTCGAACACATCGTGCGCGACAGCGGCCTGGGCCTGATGATCGGTGAACTCGCCGACCTGCCGCGAAGCGCGTCCGTGCGCGTCCTGTCCCTGGCCGAGCTGCTGGCCGGCCCGGCCCTGCAACCGCTGCCCGCCGACGACCAGCGCAACCCCGACGAGGCAGCGGCCTACGTCATCTACACCTCCGGCTCCACCGGTGAGCCCAAGGGTGTATTGGTGGCGCACGGCAACGTCAGCCGCCTGCTGGAAAGCACTCAACGCTCGTTCGCCTTCACCGAAAACGACGTCTGGTCGATGTTCCACTCCATCGGCTTCGACTTTTCGGTCTGGGAAATCTGGGGAGCCCTTGCCCACGGTGGCCACGTCGCCGTGGTGCCCTACGATGTGTCGCGCTCGCCAAGTGGCACGCGTCAATGGCTGGCCGACCAGGGCGTCACCGTGCTGAGCCAGACGCCATCGGCGTTCCGTGGCCTGGATGAAGCGGACCGTTCTGCCAGTGCGCCATTGGCCCTGCGTTATGTGGTGTTCGGCGGCGAGGCGCTGCCCGCCACTGTGCTGCGACCGTGGGTCGAACGCCATGGCGACCAGACGCCAGCCTTGATCAACATGTACGGCATCACCGAAGCCACCGTCCACACCACCTTCAAACGGGTGCTCGGCCAGGACCTGGAAAGCGCCGCCATGGTGTCCATCGGCACGCCACTGAATGGCTGGCGCCTGCACCTGCTCGACGCCGACCGGCAACCGGTGCCGCAAGGCAATGCCGGTGAACTGTACATTGAAGGTGCCGGTGTAGCGCTGGGCTACCTGAGTCGTCCAACCCTGAACGCTGAGCGCTTCGTCCAGTTGCCGGGTACCCCAAGCCGTGCCTATCGCACCGGCGACCTGCTGGTGCTGGGTGACGACGGCGAATACCGCTACGCCGGTCGTTGCGATGAACAGTTGAAGATCCGCGGTTTCCGCATCGAACCGGGCGAAGTCGAGGCGTGCCTGCAAGCCAGCCCGGCCGTAACCGCCGCCCACGTGGCCGGTCACGACTACGGCGATGGCGACTGGCGCCTGGTGACCTATGTGGTACCGACCCATGGCGTGACGGCCTGGACCGAACAGGTCCGCAGCGAAGTGGCCGCACAGGTGGCCGCGAGCCTGCCGGACTACATGCGCCCTTCGGCCTACATCCCACTGGCGGCATTGCCGGTCACCGACCACGGCAAGATCGACAAGAGCCGCCTGCCCTCGCCCGAATCGATCCCATCGACCGAGCTCCACGCCAGCGAACCGGGCCTCACCGAACAGGAGCAGTTCGTGCTCAAGGTCTGGTCGGACGACATCGGCCTGAAGAACATCGGCCTGAACGATGACTTCTTCGATTTCGGTGGCACCTCCCTGGCCCTGATCCGCTCGTTGAGCACGCTCAAGGCCCATTACCGGGTCAACCTCGACCCAGGTGTGCTGGCCGATGGCGCCACCGCCAAAGTGTTGGCCGGCTGTATCCAGCGTTCCCTTGTTCAAGCCCATTGATCGAAAAGGAGAAGTCCATGAGCAAAAAATTCGCCTTGACCCCGGAAGAACGTGCGTCCTTTGAAAAGAACGGTTTCATCGGACCGTTCGACGCCTATTCGCCAGAAGAAATGAGAGAGACCTGGAAGCGCACCCGCCTGCGCCTGCTCGACCGCAGTGCCGCGGCCTACCAGGACCTGGATGCGATCTCCGGCGGCACCAACATTGCCAACTACGATCGCCACCTGGACGACGAATTCCTCGCCGGCCACATCTGCCGTCCGCAAATCTGCGACCGCATCGAAAGCATTCTCGGCCCGGATGTCCTGTGCTGGCGGACCGAGTTTTTCCCTAAATACCCGGGGGACGAAGGCACCGACTGGCACCAGGCCGACACCTTCGCCAACGCCTCGGGCAAGCCGCAGATCCTCTGGCCGGAAAACGAAGACTTCGGCGGCACCATCACCGTCTGGACCGCCTTCACCGACGCCAACATCGCCAACGGTTGCCTGCAATTCATCCCTGGCACCCAGAACAGCATGAACTACGACGAAACCAAGCGCATGGCCTACGATCCCGATGCCAACAACAGCTCGGTGGTCAAGGATGGCGTGCGGCGCGGTTTCTTCGGCTACGACTATCGCCAGCTGCAGATCGACGAAAACTGGAAACCCGACGAAGCCTCCGCCGTGCCCATGCAAATGAAGGCCGGCCAGTTCATCATTTTCTGGTCGACCCTGATGCACGCCTCCTACCCTCACAGCGGTGAGTCCCAGGACATGCGCATGGGCTTCGCCTCGCGCTATGTACCGTCGTTCGTGAAGATCTATCCGGACTCCGATCACATCGAGGAATACGGTGGACGGATCAGCCTTGAAAAGTACGGCGCGGTGCAGGTCATCGGCGAGACGACCCCTGAATACAATCGCCTTGTCACCCACACCACCCGAGGCAAAAAGTTCGAAGCCGTCTGATTTTTTCACTGCCACATGACAGTTGGCATGCGCAACGTGCCTGACAGGAGTCCCCAATCCATGACTATTTCCACCGACGCAGCAACGCGCCTGTGTGAGACCGTGAGGATGCTTAGGCACCTTGCCATCCATTTGCCCGATCCTATCTGCCTGAGCTTTCTGGCCCAGGGCAGTGACTTGGCGCCCGACCAGGCCTCCTCCAGCGTGAGAGCCACGGAACGGGCGGTCAACACCGCGTTCGCCAGGATCGGCGTCAAAGCCGTGCAGTACGTGCATGACGGCGAGGCGCAACTGTCTTCTTTCGAGATGTTCATCAGCAAGAAAATCTGCCAGGCCCTCGAGTTTACCTATGACCACTTCGACGACGTCGACAGTGCCAAGGACTTCGGGCGCCTGGTCAGACACTTCGATTTCAGCGGTGCCGTGCCCGAGGTCGAGACACTGCACCTGATTACCCGCGACAACGTGGCGCTGTCGGTCCATGCCAGCACCGATCGAAATCGCCCGGCCATAGTCCTCGCCCTGCCCTGCGGCATGCCGTTCGACCTGTGCCGCGCTTGGTTCAATGCGTTGAGCGAGCGGTTTTTCGTGGTCACCTGGGAAACCCGTGGGCTGTTCGGTTCCTGCACCTCGTTCGACCAGTTGTCCGTGGACACCGACGCCCAGGTGGGCGACCTGATCAACGTGATGAACCACTATGACCTGGAGAGTGCGCACCTGATGGGTATCTGCGGTGGCGCGGTGATCGCCCTCAGCGCGGCCGCCACCCACACCGACCGGGTCAGTTCCCTGAGCCTGTGGCACGGCGATTACAACCTGGGGGACGACAGCCTGCGTACCGCCCACCAGCAAAACTTCGAGTGGCTGATGGAGTCGGCCGCCGTAGACCGCAATGAGGCCAGCGACCTGCAGGCGTTATTCCTGGACCAGGCAACACTGGCGACCATTCCGGACTCCATCGCCCATGCGGCGCTCTATCCTTATGTCAACGAAGAGCTGTTCTACCGCTATGCACGACTCAACGATGCGTTGAACAAGACTGAGTTGAAGTCACGGCTGGAACAGATCACGGTGCCCACCCTGGTCGTCGCCGGCGACTGCGATGAAACCACCCACCTCGGTGGCTCCAAGCACATTGCCGCGTCCATCAGCGATGCCTTGCTGCATGTGGAACGCAATGGCAGCCACCTGGCGTTCTTCGAGTCGACCCAGCTTTCGAAGCAGACTGCTTTTCGTTTCCTGGAATCAACCCTTGAATCGACGGTGGGCTCGGCTTATCCGGCGTGAAATGTGCCGGCCTCTTCGCGAGCGGGCTCGCTCCCACAAGGGCACTCCCGGCGCACATGAATTATGTGGCTGCTGAACATCCAGTGTGGGAGCGAGCTTGCTCGCGATGGCGGTGACCCAGTCAATGAAGAGGCTGGATGTGCCGGCCTCTTCGCGAGCAAGCTCGCTCCCACAGGTAGCCATCAACACTGTGTTCACCGCAAATCCCCTGTGGGAGCCAGAGGGGTCTACATCAGGCGACCATGTGCTTCTCACGATGGAACTCAATGTACAGGACCGTGCGGTAGGCCCTGGAGGCATTGACGGCGAAGTGGTCGAGGGAGCCGTCGAAGATCACCAGGTTGCCGTTTGTGCTCTGGTTGAAGCTTCCATTGACGTTGAGGTAAGAGTAGTTCTGGGTGGTAGGTGCATCGATGGTCAGTTGCATATGCAACAGGCCTTCTTCCCAGGTACCGGTGTGGGCATGAGTGCTGAGGAACACGCTGGGCTCCATACGCAACAAGGCACAGAGTTTGATTCCTGGAATCTTGCTCAACAACTCGATGGTCCCGGGCATGGCGGCACGAGCGTAAGGAATCGGCGTGTCATAGGCAACCAGGCCATATTGCGTCCAGTCGGGCTTTATCTCCATGTTGTCGCCCCACCCCCAGATCCAGCCATACTTACCGCCGGCCTCCACATGCGCGGCGACCTCGTCGACGATTTCGGTGATCGATTTGCCCACCCGGTTGATGGTCAAGGTCGGCGCATCGAGGGCGAGAAATTCTTCACGGATCACTTCCCAGTTACTGGCAAGATCCTGGAGTTTCGGGAAGCGACTGGGATCATAAAACGACGGACGCATAGGTGCTCCTTTATATCGAGGGTTGTCGGCTAAGAGGCGATACAAATACTGTTCCGCCACCCCGGGATTGGGGTGTGGCAGAGGCTCGGCAAAGGTTGACCCACCGCCCTTGGCCTGTCTGTCACGGGAATCCGGTACAACCGGCCTGGCCCGTCATCACAGGGCGTTGACCGAGGGACTGTCGCTGGCCTGTATGGTTTGCGGCTGTGGCTGCGTCTCGGCCAGACGACGCATCGGCCCGTAGAGCAAGACCCCCAAGGGCAGAAGCGCAAAAAGCCCACCGGCGACCACGAACAGCAGCCCCACGCCACGTCCCGCACCCACCCCCAGCCAGAGACCGATCGAATCGGCGTAGCGGCCATCGGGCGCCAGGGCCGGTTGGAACCAGTGGTCCACCAGCAAACCACCGACAAAGATCACCAAGCTCGTGGCAGCAATGGTCAACATGTTGATCAGCGCAAAGACGCTGGCACGATTGCCACCAGGAATCTTGTGCATCCACAACGAACTCACGCAGGCATCGGCAACGCATGCCGCACTGATCGCGAAGAAGGCCAGGGCACAATAGGCAACAGGGTGTGAAACGACGCCCAAGGAAACCACGCAGGCTGCCAACAACAGGTCGGCCACGCCCACCAACGCCATCAACTTGCGCGGGTGCCCGATGAGAACCAGCAACCCGGCACCGAACAACCCGCCCAAGGCCGACCACGTGTAGGCCATGCCCAGCATCTGACTGCTCATGGTGGACAACACCAACGGCGTCATCATCACCGTCGCCAGCGAAAGCAGTGCGTTGCGTACCACGGTGTAGACCAGTAGCCAGGCCATCAGATGACCGACGGAGAAAAATTTCAGCGCCGAGGCAATGTTGTCTAGCACGCTGCGCAGCACCGGCTCCTTGCCGACGCCGTGCCGCGGCTCCGGCGCGAACCGCACATGGGAAAACGCCTTGATCACCAACAAGGTGCCGGAACAGAACGTCACCACGTTCAGCCCCAGAATCATCACCAGGCCAGCCTTGGCCATGATGATCCCAGCCAGTTGCGGTGCCACCAATGCCGAGACGTTCTTGCTGATACTGATGAGGCCCGAGGCCCGGGTGAATTTTTCCGGGGCGACAATCGTATTGACCGCCGCCTGATACGCCGGCTTACGGAAAGCCGCGACGATTGAAGCCAGGCAATTGAAGATGTATAGGTGCAGGGGTTCCAGACGATCGAGCCAGAGCAGGGCCATGATCCCGAGCAACAACAGCGCCAGGCTCACATCGCAACAGACAATGATCACCCGGTGACTGATCCGGTCCGCGAGCCCTCCCGCCAACGGCAAAAATATAATCGCCGGCAACGTTGCCGCCAGGATCACGTTGGTGAATGCCACCGCCGAGCCAGTGTGGGAATACACCCAGACGCCCAGGGCGAACCCCATCATCGTCGTACCCACTACCGCCATCGATTCGCCGCACCAGAGAAAATAGAAGCTTCGTCCCAGATCGAATCGTCGGTGGATGTCCTTGAGGTTCATGTGCGTGCATCGCGGGGCGTGCCGGCACCGATCAGCTTGCGCGCCAATCGATAGACCAGGGAGTAGGCCACCACGCCCAGCACCAACGGCGCATAACGGGAAAACAGAAACGTGCGCAACACCCGCCTGGCAATGGGCGAACGGATATCGCCACTGACGTGCAAGGGGGTCGGGAACGTTGCGGCAACGGTCGCGCCGAACGCATCATCCATCGATTGCACCGCGTGCCACCAATAGACCGGTATGTACAACGCATCGCCCGGTTCCACCACCGTGCGCAGGGCGTGCAAGCCCCGGGTCCCCGGGAAACGCAGGGTATCGATGTCGTACAGATAGCCGGCCTCTTCGACCACCGGCCGAAGTGCCCGCCAGCTGGCCTCGTCCGGCGGCAGCAAGAGGACTTCCTTGGCACCGACCACCTGGGCCATGAAGGTCTCATCGATGACATGGAAATGCCAGTCGGTGTAGGAGTTGCGGTACAGGAAACTGCGATGGGGTGGATAGTGCCGGGGCTTGGACAGTTGCGGCATGAACGGCAGCCCCCCCACATCGCCCTTCATCTGCTCGATGGCAGAGCCTTTGGAAAAACGGCAACTGTCGGCCACCAGCGGATCGTCGCCCTCGCTGAGACTGTCGAGAAAGTCATGGAACGGCACTTCCTGGAAAACCGTCTTCGCGTACTCGGTCATGGCCGCCTTGACCTCGGGCCTCGACCAGCCGATGACCTCCGAGACGATCTTCGAACGCACCTTTACCGTGCTGTTGCGCGAATGAGCCTTGATGTAGTCGAGCTGATTCCACTTATGGAATGCCGGCCAGTGTCGCACGGCATTCTTGATCAGGCAGGGACGGTTGTAGTTAACGTACTGCCGGGTGAATTGCTCGCTGGAAATCGTCAGCGCATCAATCTCTTCGACCGGTCCGGCCTCGGGGTGATTGGGGAAACGGGACAGGCTCCAGAACTTCGGGACTGGACGATCCGACTCGGTTGTCAGCGGCATTTTCGACCCTCGCAAGCTCACTCAGGGCCGTTGGTATAACAGACTCGCACCGCCCTGCCCAAGTGCCGCAATGACCAGCACCCACGGTTGTCCCTGCTTCCCATGACATACATCCCACCGTGGATGTTCTAGTTTTTTCCCACCCTATTCCTTCGTCCCGTCGACGTGCAGTCGTCCAGGCCAATGTGCACCGCTGCCACCGAACGGAAACGAATTCATGATTCGCAAACAGGTGCTCCGAAATGGATTCCTCGATCGACACGCTGCCCGCGCAAGACTCCGCGTCCCACGAACTGGCCTCGGTCCAACAAGGGATCTGGCTTGATCAACTCGCGCACCCGGACCTGCCCTACTACAACATCGGCATGTCCCTGGAGATCAAGGGCGAGATCGACATCGCATTGTTCGAGAAAGCCATCGAGCTGGTCGCCAACCGTCACGACACCTTGCGCCTGAGCTTCAGCCATGAAGGCGGCACCGGCCGCCAGCGAGTCCTGCCCGAGGTCGAGGTGAACCTGGAGGTGGTGGAATTCTCCGAGGCTGACGCCGAGGCTGGCCTGGCCATGGACTATCTGCGCAACGCCTTTCGCCAACCCTTTGAATCGTTGACTGGCCGGCTTTGGGACGCACGGATGGTCCGTTGCGGTCCGAACCGCCATTACTGGCTCGCCCGTTACCACCACCTGGTCACCGACGGCATTGGCGTGGCCCTGATCGGCCATGCCGTGGGTTCGGCCTACAACGCGTTGCTGGCCGGCAACGATGAAGTCGCCCAAGGGCATTCCTACCTGTCGTTCCTGGAAGACGACCGGGCCTACCTGGCCTCGTCCCGCTATGAGCGCGACCGCCAGTTCTGGCAGGACACCTACGCACAGATGCCGCCGTCGCTGCTGCAGCGCCGGGCCGACTTCAAGACCGGCCAGGCCAACGAGCTGGCGCCCAGTGCCCAGGTCCAGGCGATGCTGCCCCGGGCGCTGTACAACGCGTTGACCCAATTTGCCAGCGAACGCAGCCTGTCGGTCGCCCATGTGCTGATCAGCGTGGTCGCCACCTATTTCTGCCGCACCGTGGGCGTCGATGAAATCGTCATCGGCATGCCCGTGCATAACCGGACCACTGCCAGGACGAAAGCAACCGCGGGGATGTTTTCCTCCGTCAGCCCGATCCGCCTGCCCGTCGACTTCGACGCCTCGCTGCTGGACCTGATGCATGCCGCCGGCGGACAACTGCGCCGCTGCTACCGCCACCAGCGCTTCCCCATCGCCGAGCTCAATCGCACCTTGCGCCTGGCCCAGACCGGGCGTCGACAACTGTTCGACGTATCACTGTCGTTCGAAAGCCTGGACGGCGACGATCAGTTTGGCGGCACCTCGTCCACGGTCATCACCATGGACAACGGCTACGAGCAGACGCCCATGGCGATCTTCGTGCGCGACTACCATCCGTTCGAAGACGTCCACCTGGATTTCAACTTCAACACCGCCTACTTCAACCTGGAAGAGGCCCGGTACCTGCAACAACGCATCGTCTCGATGCTCGAGGCGGTGCTGGAGCAACATGACACCCCCGTGGGGCATTACCCGCTCATGAGCCAGGCTGAGCGGCAACGCTTGCAGGTCGAATTCAACGCCACGGCCCGGGAGTATCCGCGGGACGTGTTGATCCACCAGTTGTTCGAACAGCAAGCCCAGCAGCGTCCCCACGCTTGCGCCGTACGTGGCGATGCCGGACCGTTGCTCAGCTATGAACAACTCAACCGCCAGGCCAATCGGCTGGCCCATCGCCTGATCGCCCTGGGCGTGAAACCGGACGACCGAGTCGCCGTGAGCCTGCGGCGTGGACCGGACATGGTCGTCGCCCTGCTGGGGATCCTCAAGGCCGGGGCCGCCTATGTGCCCATCGATCCAGACCTGCCGAGCGCTCGCCAGGCGTTCATGCTCGACGACAGCAGCCCCCGGGCCGTGCTGACCAGCCAGGCACTGCAAGACCTGCTGCCCGCGTCGAATGCGCCGCTGCTGGCCCTCGATGACCCCGCACAACTGGCCGCACAACCCGAACACAACCCGGACTCGCAAGCCCTCGGCCTGACACCCGCTCACCTGGCCTACGTGCTCTACACCTCCGGCTCCACCGGCACCCCCAAAGGGGTGATGAACGAACACCTCGGCGTGGTCAACCGCCTGTTGTGGGCCCGGGACGAATACGGCGTCGATGCCAGCGATCGGGTGCTGCAGAAGACCCCGTTCGGTTTCGACGTGTCGGTCTGGGAGTTTTTCCTGCCGCTGCTGGCCGGTGCCGAGCTGGTCATGGCGCGCCCGGGCGGCCATCAGGAGCCGGACTACCTGGCCCGGTTGATGCGTCAGGCCAGCATCACGATGTTGCACTTCGTGCCGTCGATGCTCGACCTGTTCCTGGAACACCATGACGAACAGGCCTTCCCTGACCTGCGGAGCGTGTTGTGCAGCGGCGAAGCCCTGCCCCGCAGCCTGCAACGGCGTTTCGAACAGCAATTGCCAGAGATCGAGTTGCATAACCTCTATGGCCCGACCGAGGCGGCCATCGACGTGACGGCCTGGCAGTGCCACGCCAGTGACCCTGGCGAAAGCGTGCCCATCGGCCGGCCGATCGCCAATATCCAGATGCATGTGCTCGATGGCCGTGGCGCACCACAACCGCTGGGTGTCGCCGGGGAAATCCACATCGGTGGTATCGGCGTGGCCAGGGGTTACCTGAACCAACCGCAGTTGAGCGCCGAGCGCTTTATCGCCGACCCGTTCAGCACTGAGCCGAACGCACGCCTGTACAAGACCGGCGACCTCGGTCGCTGGCTCGCCAACGGTGCCCTGGAGTACCTGGGCCGCAATGACTTCCAGGTGAAAATCCGTGGCTTGCGCATCGAAATCGGTGAAGTCGAAGCGGCCCTGGCGTTGTGCCCGGGTGTTCGTGAAGTGGTGGTCATAGCCCGGGAAGACAATCCGGGGCAGCCGGACAGCAAGCGCCTGGTTGCCTATGTCTGCGGCGAACCGAGCCCAGCCGGACAACTGCGCAGCGCTTTGCTCAAGCACTTGCCCGAGTACATGGTGCCCAGCGCCTTCGTCCACCTCGATGCCCTGCCCCTGACCGCCAACGGCAAGCTCGACCGAAGCGCCCTGCCCGCGCCTGGCCTTGAGTCCCTGGCCAGCAAAATCTATGAAGCGCCTCGGGGCGACACCGAAATCGCCCTTGCCGAAATCTGGCAAACCCTGCTTGGCCTGGATCAAGTCGGGCGTCACGACGGCTTCCTTGAACTGGGCGGTCATTCGTTGCTGACCGTGCAGTTGCAAGCGCGCCTGCACCAGGACCTGGGGGTCGAGATCGACCTGCGCACGCTGTTCACCCAGGCCTCGTTGAGCGAGCTGGCCCAGCGTGTGGAACAGGCCAGCCAATCCCAGGCCCAGCCGATTGCCGTATTGGCGCGCGATAAGCCGTTGCCACTGTCCCTCGCTCAGCGGCGCTTGTGGTTCCTCGATCAGTTGGACCACGCCGCCAGCGTCGCCTATCACATGCCCGCCGCGTTGCACCTGCGCGGTAGCCTGGATCGAAACGCCTTGCAACGTGCCCTGGACCGTATCGTCGCCCGGCACGAAAGCCTGCGTACCACTTTCGAACACCATGCCGGCGAAGTCCGGCAACGGTTTGCCGCCGTCGACATCGGTTTCGCCCTGCAGCAGCACGACCTGCAAGCCCTGGACGCCGATGCCCGGCAACAGGCCGTCGAGCAACTGACCCGGGACGAAGCCCACGACGCCTTCGACCTGACCCAGGGACCGTTGATTCGCGGGCGCCTGCTGCGCCTGGCCGAAGACGAACACATCCTGCTGGTCACCCAGCACCACATCGTTTCCGACGGTTGGTCGGTGACGGTGTTGATCGATGAATTCAACCGTCTTTACACCGCGTTCAGCCAAGCCCCTGGCCCTCACGACCTGGACGATCCCCTGCCGCCCCTGGCCCTGCAATACGCCGACTACGCCGCCTGGCAACAGCGGTACTTGCAAGGTGAACGCTTGCAGGCCCAAACCCGCTTCTGGAAAGACCACCTCGACGGCGCTCCTGCGCTGCTGGAGCTGCCCAGCGACCACAGCCGGCCCCACGTGCAAAGCTACCGCGGGGCCAGCGTGACGCTGGAACTGCCTGCCCCCTTGAGCGCCAAGTTGCGCAGTTTCAGCCAGCAACAAGGCCTGACCCCGTTCATGACGCTGCTAGGTGCCTGGTCGATCCTGCTCTCGCGCCTGAGCAGTCAGCCACACGTGGTGATCGGCACGCCTGTAGCCAATCGCCCACGGCGCGAAACCGAGGCGTTGATCGGCTTCTTCGTCAACACCCTGGCCCTGCGCATCGACGTCCACGCCCACAGCCGTCTCGACCAGTTTCTGGCCCACATCAAAGCCACCACCCTCGAGGCTTACAACCATCAGGATCTACCTTTCGAACAGGTCGTCGAAGCCCTGCAACCGGAACGTAGCCTGAGCCATAGCCCGCTGTTCCAGGCCATGCTGGTGCTGGGCAACACCCCACGCGACCAGGCCCTGGAACTGCCGGGCCTGAGCCTGACGCCACTGCCCCGGCACACCGGCACCACCCAGTTCGACGTGAGCCTGTCACTCAACGACGATGGCGACACCATCGGCGGCCAACTCGAGTACGCCAGCGACCTGTTCGACCATGGCACCGTGGAACGCTTCGCCCAACACTTCCAGACTTTGCTGGAAGCCATGGTCGAGGATGCCACTCAACCGGTGCTCGCCTTGCCGTTGCTCAGCCCGGCACAGCGCCAGGCCTCCCCGGCAGCGCTGCCGCCCACCGCCACCTTCGCCACGCAACTGCTGATCCATCAGCGCTTCGAACAGCTCGCCGCCGCACAGCCCCAAGCCACCGCCCTGGTCCTGGGCAAACGCGAACTGAGTTACCGGGCACTCAATCGCCGCGCCAACCGCATCGCCCGTGAACTGCTCGCCCAAGGCGTGCGTCCCGATGACCGCGTGGCGATCCTGGCCCGGCGCGGAGTGGAAATGGTCTGCGCGGTGCTCGCCGTGCTCAAGGCCGGTGCCGCCTACGTGCCGCTGGATCCAGCCTACCCCAGCGAACGCCTCGGCTACCTGCTGGCCGACAGCACCCCGGTCGCCTTGCTGGCCCAGCCTGACTGCCTCGACGTGTTGCCCGAACACGCCGTGCCGGTGGTCAACCTCAAGGATTACGTCGCCGAAGACGACCTGGCGGACGAGTCCCTGGACTACAACCTCGAGGCCGGCGCCCTGGGCCTGACGCCACGGCACCTGGCCTACGTCATCTACACCTCGGGGTCCACCGGGCTGCCCAAGGGCGTGCTGGTGGAACACGGCAATGTCGCCCGGCTGTTCGACGCCACCGCCGGGTTGTTCGACTTCGACCACAACGACGTATGGACGCTGTTCCACTCGTTTGCCTTTGACTTCTCGGTCTGGGAAATCTGGGGCGCGCTGAGCTATGGCGGCAAGCTGGTGATCGTCCCGAGCGACGTCGCCCGTTCGCCCGATGACTTCTATGCGCTGGTCTGCCAGCAGCACGTCACGATCCTGAACCAGACGCCGAGCGCCTTCCGCCAGTTCATTGAAGCCCGCGGGCGCAGCGACCAGGAACACGCCCTGCGCGAAGTGATCTTCGGCGGCGAGGCCCTGGACTTCCGCAGCCTGCGCCCCTGGACCGCACGCACGGCGCTGTCGCGCACCCGTCTGGTGAACATGTACGGCATCACCGAAATCACCGTGCACGCCACTTACTACCCGATCGGCCAGCTGGAAATCGACAGCGGCGCGCCCAGCCTGATCGGCCCGCCACTGCCCGACCTGTGCCTGCGCATTCTCGACGAGTACCAGCAACCGGTGCCGGTGGGCGTCAATGGCGAAATCTACATCGGCGGCGCGGGCGTGGCCCGGCATTACCTGAACCGCGAGGCGCTCAATGCCGAACGGTTCATCAGCGACCCCTACGCCTTTGAGCCCGGCGCAAGGTTGTACCGCACCGGCGACATCGCTCGCTACCGCGCCGATGGCGGCGTGGTCTACGTCGGGCGCAACGACTCGCAGATCAAGATCCGCGGCTTCCGCATCGAGCTGGGGGAAATCGAAGCCATCCTTGCCGCCGTTCCCGGTGTGCGCGACGTGGTGGTAGTGCCCCTGGAAAGCCAACCGGGCCAAGCGGACAGCAGGCGGTTGGTCGCCTACCTGTGCGGTGAGCCGGTACCCGTGGAGCAACTGCGCGCCGCGTTGCTGGAGTCCCTGCCCGAATACATGGTGCCAAGTGCCTATGTGCACCTTGAGAACCTGCCGCTGACACCTAACGGTAAGCTCGATCGCAACGCCCTGCCCGCGCCGGGCCAGGACGCCTTCGCCAGCCGCGCCTATGAGGCACCGCGTGGCGAGATCGAACAGATCGTCGCCAACGTCTGGCAAAACCTGCTGGGCATCGAACAGGTCAGTCGCCACGACCGTTTCTTCGAAATCGGCGGGCACTCGCTGATGGCCGTGAGTTTGATCGACCGTCTGCGCGAGCATGGCTTGAGCGCGTCGGTGCGTACTGTGTTCACGGCCCCCAGCCTGCGAGAAATGGCCGAGGTCTTGAGCCAGAGTAGCGAGGCACTGTTCCAGGCACCGGCCAACGGCATTCCACCGGGCTGCACAGCGCTGAGCCCTGACATGTTGCCGCTGGTGGAACTGACGCCGCAGCAACTTGAACAGATTGTCGCCGCCGTCCCTGGCGGCGCCGGGAACATCCAGGACATCTACCCACTGGCGCCGTTGCAACAAGGCATTCTGTTCCATCACCTGCTCGGGCATGAAGGCGATGCCTACCTGGTGCGTTCGCTGATCGAGTTCGATGACCGTCAACGCCTCGATGCTTTTCTTGCTGCCTTGCAGGCAGTGATCGATCGCCATGACATTCGGCGCACCGCCGTGCATTGGGTCGGCCAGCCGCAGGCGGTCCAGGTGGTACAGCGCCAGGCGTTGCTGCCTGTGCAGCACATCACACTGAACGCCGATGAGGACCCACGCGCCCAACTGGAACGCCTGAGCGATCCACGGCATCTGCGCCTGGACTTGCAACAGGCACCGCTGACGCGTGCCTGCGTCGCCCACGATCCGCAATCCGGACGCTGGCTGCTGGCGCTGCTGGACCACCACATGATCAGTGACCACGTATCCCAGGGGATCGTGCTCGAAGAAATCCAGCGCCTGTTGCAGAACCCGGGCGACAGCCTGCCGACACCGATACCTTATCGGGAGTTTGTCGCGCAAATCCTGGCGACGCCGCCTCAAACCCATGAAGACTATTTCAATCGCCGCCTGGCCAGTGTCGAGGAACCTACTGCGCCGTTCGACAGGCTGGATGTCCAAGGCGACGGGGCCCACGTGACGCAAGCCAGCGTGCGCCTCGACCCGGTCCTGAGCCAGCGGATCCGCGCGCAATCGCGCGCAGCCTCGGTGACGCCGGCCGTACTGTTCCATATCGCCTGGGCCCAGGTCCTCGGTCGCTGCACCGACCGTGATGACGTGGTGTTCGGCACCGTGCTCGCCGGTCGCCTGCAAGGCTTGCTGGGGGCCGAACGGGCCCTTGGGGTGTTCATCAATACCTTGCCGGTGCGGATACGATTGGCCGGGGTCGGCGTCCGTGCACTGGTGGACGAAACCTATGGCGACCTCAGCGAACTGCTGTCCCATGAACAGGCCTCCCTGACCTTGGCGCAACGTTGCAGCAACGTGCGCCCTGGCTTGCCGCTGTTCACCACACTGCTCAATTTCCGTCATCAAACCGAGGGCGGATCACTGGTCGACGAAGATCAGATCCTGGCCTGGGACGGCATCCGCTTCCTGAGCAACGAAGCCCGCACCAACTACCCGATCGAAGTGGCCGTGGCGGATGAAGGGGATGACTTCTCCGTGACCGCCCAAGCCATCACCGGCATCGACCCGCAACGCATCGCCGCCTACCTCGCCCAGGCCGTGACCGCCTTGGTCGAAGCCCTTGAACACGCCCCGGACCGCCTCGCCAGCCAGCTGGACGTGGTGCCCCCCAGCGAGCGGCAGTTACTCCTGGAAGACTTCAACCGCAGCGCCAGCGACTTCGGCATCGCGCAACCGATCCATCACCTGTTCGAAACCCAGGTCCAGGCCAACCCCGACGCCGTGGCCCTGGTTTGCGAACAGCAACAACTGACCTATCGCCAGCTCAATCGCCGCGCCAACCACCTGGCCCGCCAGTTGCTCGCCCTCGGCATCGAACCCGACCAGCGCGTGGCCGTCTGTGCCGAGCGCAGCCTGGACATGATCGTCGGCCTGCTCGGCGTGCTCAAGGCCGGCGCCGCCTACGTGCCCATCGACCCGGCCCATCCCGCCGAGCGCGTGGCCTTCATGCTGCAGGACAGCCAGCCTCGGGCGCTGTTGACCCAGTCGGCCTTGTCCTTGCCCTCCGGCGATCTGCCCCTGCTGTGGCTCGATATCCGTGAGTCGCTGCACGCGGCGGATGACGCTGGTTTTGACGTCAACCCGCAGATAGCGGGCCTGACAGCCGATCACCTGGCCTATGTGATCTACACCTCCGGTTCCACCGGCCAGTCCAAGGGCGTGATGGTCGAGCACCGTTCGGTGTTCAACTTCTGGCAGGTGCTGACCCGCACCACCCACCAGCATTGCCCGAGCCCGGCCACCGTGGCCCTGAACGCCGGGTTCTTCTTCGACATGTCGATCAAGGGCATCTCGCAACTGTTCTCCGGCCACCGGCTGGTGATCATCCCGCAACTGATCCGCGCCAGCGGCCACGAGTTGCTGGACTTCCTCGAACAACATCAGGTGCACGCCTTCGATTCCACGCCATCGCAGCTCGACACCCTGCTCGCCGCCGGCCTGCTGGAACGCAGCAGCTACCAGCCGGTGAGCGTGCTGCTCGGTGGCGAGGCCATCAACGCCGCGACCTGGACGAAACTGCGCGACTGTCCGAGCATCCGTTTCTACAACATGTACGGCCCCACCGAATGCACGGTGGACGCCACCATCGACCTGATCCGCGACCTCGGCGAACGTCCGAGCATTGGCCGGCCGATTGCCAACGTCCAGGTGCACGTGCTCGATGCCCGCGGCGAACCGACGCCCTTGGGCGTGGCCGGTGAACTGCACATCGGCGGCGCCGGCGTGGCCCGGGGTTACCTGAACCGAGCGGAACTGAGCGCCGAGCGTTTTATTGCCGACCCGTTCAGCAGCGAGCCGAACGCACGGCTGTACAAGACCGGCGACCTCGGTCGCTGGCTGGCCGACGGCACGCTGGAATACCTGGGGCGCAATGACTTCCAGGTGAAGATCCGTGGGTTCCGTATTGAATTGGGGGAAATCGAGAACGTCTTGCGCGGCTGTGCCGGTGTCGCCGAGGCCGTGGTGATCGCCCGGGAGGACAATCGCTTGGTGGCGTACCTGTGCGGCGAGCCGGCCAACGCCGAGCAACTGCGCAGCACCCTGCTCAAGCATTTGCCCGAATACATGGTGCCCAGCGCCTTCGTCCACCTCGATGCCCTGCCCCTGACCGCCAACGGCAAGCTCGACCGTCGCGCCCTGCCGGCCCCCGGCCAGGATTCGCTGGCCAGCAAAACCTACGAAGCGCCTCGGGGTGAGACCGAAATCGCCATTGCCGAAATCTGGAAAGACTTGCTGCACCTGGATCAGGTCGGCCGCCATGACGGCTTCCTCGAACTCGGCGGCCACTCGCTGCTGACGGTGCAACTGCAAGCGCACTTGCACCAGGACCTCGGGGTCGAGATCAACCTGCGCACGCTGTTTGGCCTGGGTTCGCTGCAAGCCCTGGCCCGGTGCGTGGATCAGGCAACCCAGTCCCAGGTCCAGCCCATCGAGGTGGTGTCCCGCGATCATCAGCCGATGCCGCTGTCCCTGGCCCAGCGACGCTTGTGGTTCCTCGATCAGTTGGACCACGCCGCCAGCGTTGCCTATCACATGCCCGCCGCGTTGCACCTGCGCGGTCGGCTGGATCACAACGCCCTGCTACGCGCCCTCGACCGTATCGTGGCCCGCCATGAAAGCCTGCGGACCACCTTCGAACGCCATGACGGCGAAGTCCGCCAGCGGTTCGCCGCTGCCGACATAGGCTTTGCCCTGCAGCAACACGACCTGCAAACCCTGGACGCCGCCGCCCGGCAACAGGCTGTCGCGCAACTGACCCAGGCCGAAACCCGTGAGGCCTTCGATTTGAGCCAGGGCCCCTTGATTCGCGGGCGTCTGCTGCGCCTGGCCGAAGACGAGCACATCCTGCTGGTCACCCAGCACCACATCGTCTCCGATGGTTGGTCGGTAGCGGTGTTGATCAGTGAGTTCAACAGCCTCTACGCAGCCTTCACCCAAGGTTTCGACGATCCGCTGCCGCCCCTGGCCCTGCAGTACGCCGACTATGCGGCCTGGCAACAGCAATACCTGCAAGGCGAACGCTTGCAGGCTCAGACCCGCTTCTGGAAAGAACACCTCGGTGGCGCCCCCGCGCTGCTGGAACTGCCCACCGACCGCAGCCGGCCTCAGGTGCAAAGTTACCGCGGAACCACTGCGGCGCTGGTACTGCCGGCGCCACTGAGCGCCAGGCTGCGCAGCTTCAGCCAGCAACAGGGCCTGACCCCGTTCATGACGCTGCTGGGCGCCTGGTCGATCCTGCTTTCGCGCCTGAGCAATCAGCCCGAAGTCGTGATTGGCACGCCCGTGGCCAACCGTCCACGCAGTGAAACCGAAGCCCTGATCGGCTTCTTCGTGAATACCCTGGCCCTGCGCATTGACGTCCAGGCCCACAGCCGCGTCGACCAGTTGCTCGCGCGAATCAAGGCCATCACGCTCGACGCCTACAGCCATCAGGACCTGCCTTTCGAGCAAGTCGTCGAAGCCCTGCAACCGGAACGCAGCCTTGGCCACAGTCCGTTGTTCCAGGCCACGCTGGCGCTCGGCAACACCCCGCGCGACCAAGTCCTGGCACTGCCGGGGCTGAACCTGACACCGCTGCCCCAAGCCACCGGCACCACCCATTTCGATGTGAGCCTGTCACTCAACGACGATGGCGACACCATCAGCGGCCAGTTCCAGTACGCCACCGATTTGTTCGACGAAACCACGATCGTGCGCTGGGGCCGGCACTTCCTGCACCTGCTCGATGGCTTGCTCGATGACGTCAACCAACCGCTGGCGAACCTGGCGTTGCTGGACAGCCAGCAACGCCAACAACTGCTGGTGGAATTCAACCCCGCCATTGATGCCCTGGACGAGAACCCAAGCCGTTTCCCCCACGCCGTATTCCAGGCACAGGCGATCCGCACCCCGGATGCCGTGGCGCTGGTCTGCGCCGGGCAAGTACTCAGCTACGCCGAACTCAATGCCCAGGCCAACCGTGTCGCCCACCGTCTGATCGCGCTGGGTGTGCAACCCGACGACACCGTCGGCCTCTTCTCGCGCCGCAGCCCGGAGATGGTGATCGGCCTGCTGGGCATCATGAAAGCCGGCGCGGCCTACGTGCCGCTCGACCCGCAATACCCGGCGGAACGCCTGGCCCACATGCTGGCCGATAGCGCGCCACGGGTACTGGTTCGCCAACAAGACCTCAATACACTGCAACTGCCGGAAGGCCTGGCGACACTCGAACTGGGTTGCCCATCCCTGCAGCAAGCCCCGGCCCACGACCCTCAGGTGCCGGACCTGACCTTCGGCCATCTGGCCTACGTGATCTACACCTCAGGTTCCACTGGCTTGCCCAAAGGTGTGATGGTCGAGCATCGCGGCCTGCGCAACCTGCTGGACTGGTTCATCGAAGACCTGGCGTTCGATGCCGGCGATGCGGTGCTGCTGGCCTCTTCCTACAACTTCGACCTGACCCAGAAAAACATCCTCGCGCCATTGATGGTCGGTGGTGAACTGCACTTGGCCGAGGAGCCCTTCAACCCGGGCGCCATCGTCGCGCAGATCGCCGAATGGGGCATCACCCACACCAACATGTCGCCAAGTGCCTTCCATACCCTGGTCATTGCCGATCGGCATCACGCCTTGTCCGGCTTGAAACGAGTGGTATTGGGAGGAGAGCCGATTCCGATTGCCCTGCTGGAAAAACTGCCTGAGCCTCGGCCAACGGTGGTGAACGGCTACGGGCCGACCGAATGCAGCGGCGTCGTCGGCTGGCATCGGGTGAACACCGACCTGACGACGTACCGGGACCAATCGATCCCGATCGGCCGGCCGATTCGCAACATGCAGATGCATGTACTGGACAGCCACGGCCAACCGGTGCCGGTGGGCGTGCGCGGCGAGGTTCATGTCGGCGGTGTCGGTGTGGCCCGCGGCTACCTGAACCAAGCACAACTGAGCGCCGAACGCTTCATCGTCGACCCGTTCTCCAGCGCGGCCAACGCCCGCCTGTATAAGACCGGCGACATCGGTCGCTGGTTACCCAATGGCACGTTGGAGTACCTGGGACGCAACGACGATCAGGTGAAAATCCGCGGCCTGCGCGTCGAGCTGGGTGAAATCGAGGCGGCCCTCGCCGAACTCCCGGGTGTCCGGGAAGCCGTGGTCGTTGCCCGCGACCACCAGACGGACGAGACCCGCAGCAGCCGCCTGGTCGCCTATCTGTGTGGCGAACCGGCCGCGGCCGAGCAATTGCGTAGCGAACTTCTGAAGCGCCTGCCCGACTACATGGTGCCCAGCGCGTTCGTGGTCCTGGAGGCATTGCCGCTGACCCCCAATGGCAAGCTCGACCGCCGTGCCCTACCTGAACCCGGCCAGGAGGCTTACGCCAGCCGGGCCTACGAGGCGCCCCAAGGGCCCGTGGAACTGGCCATTGCGGACATCTGGCAACAATTGCTGGGGCTCGAACGTGTCGGCCGTCACGACGGTTTCTTCGAACTCGGCGGCCACTCGCTGCTGGCGGTCAGTTTGATCGAACGCCTGCGCGAGCGAGGCCTGAACGCCGACGTGCGCGCCGTCTTCAGTGCGCCCAGCCTGCGGGAACTGGCCCAGGCCGTGGCAAACGCCAAGGACCCGACCTTCCAGGCCCCGGCCAATCTCATCCCGAGCGCTTGTACCGCATTGACCCCGGACATGTTGCCACTGGTGGAGCTGAGCCCGGCCCAGCTCGAACGCATCGTCGCCGCCGTCCCCGGTGGCGCGGCGAATATCCAGGACATCTACCCCCTGGCGCCCCTGCAAGAAGGCATTCTCTTTCACCACTTGCTGGGACATGAAGGCGACGCCTACCTGATGCGTTCGATGCTCGACTTCGATAACCGCCAGGCCCTCGATACCTTTATTGCTGCCGTACAGACGGTGATCGATCGCCACGACATCCTTCGCACCGCCGTGCATTGGGACGGTTTGCCCCAGGCGGTACAAGTGGTACAGCGTCAAGCGCGGTTGGCGGTGCACAGCATTACCCTCGACGCCCACAAGGACGCGCTCAGCCAACTCGAAGCCCAGAGCGACCCACGGCAGCTGCGCCTGGATCTTCGGCAGGCCCCGCTGATGCGAGCCTGCATTGCCCAGGACCCGCACTCCGGGCGCTGGATGCTTGCGCTGCTCAACCATCACATGGCCAGCGATCATGTGACCCTGGAAATCGTCCTGGAGGAAATCCACGCCATTGTGCATGGACACGGCGACAGCCTGGCGACACCACAACCTTACCGTGACTTCATCGCCCAGACCCAGGCCGTCCCGGCGCAGACCCACGAAGCCTACTTCCGTCGCCGACTGGCTGATGTCGATGCACCTACCGCACCCTTCGATTTGCTGGAAGTGCAAGGCGATGGCAATCACATTGAAGAGGCCAGCGTGCGGTTGAGCGTCGAACTCAACCTGCGCATCCGTGCCCTGGCCCGGGAACGCGGCATCACCCCGGCGGTGTTGTGCCATGTGGCCTGGGGACAGGTGCTCGCCCGTTGCACCGGGCGCGATGACGTGGTGTTCGGCACGGTGGTTGCCGGTCGCCTGCAAGGCAATGCGGGAGCCGAACGCGCCCTTGGGGTATTCATCAACACCTTGCCGGTGCGGCTGCAACTGGCCGAAATCGGCGCCAACGAGCTGGTGCTTGCGACCCACCGCGACCTCAGTGAACTGCTGGCCCACGAACAGGCGCCCCTGGCCCTGGCCCAACGCTGCAGCGGTGTTCCCAACGCCTTGCCGCTGTTCACCAGCCTGCTCAACTACAGGCACCAGCGCAGTGACAACCCGTTGCAATGGCCAGGCATGCGAATCCTGAACAGCGCCGAGCGGACCAACTACCCGTTGACCCTGTCGGTCAATGACTACGGCGATGCCCTCGGCCTGACCGTGCAAAGCGTGCAGGCGGTTGACCCGCAACGCATCTGCGCCCTGATGCAACGGGCACTGGAGCAACTGGCCCAGGCCTTGATGTACACGCCACGGATTCCGCTCACGCAACTGGACGTGCTGCCTGCCCAGGAGCGCACCCTGTTGCTGGAAACCTTTAACCAGACCGAGGAGGACTACCCGACCCACCTGTGCATCCAGCAACTGTTCGAAGAACAGGTGCGCCGCACGCCGAACGCCTGTGCATCGCTCGACGGCCACCAATCCCTCAGTTATGCCGAACTCAACGCCCAAGCCAACGGCCTCGCCCACCAGTTGATCACGGCGGGCGTCCTGCCGGGGGATCTGGTGGCCATCTGCGTCGAACGCGGCGTGGCGATGATCAGTGGCCTGCTGGGGATTCTCAAGGCCGGTGGCGCCTACGTGCCACTGGACCCGACCTACCCTCCCGAGCGCCTGGCGTCGATCATCGAGGACGCCAGGCCCCGCCTGTTGCTGGCCGATCCGGTCGGTCGCGCGGCCGTGGGCACGCTGCAGGAAGGCACTCGCTACCTGTCCATCGAGCGGGTGCTGGCGACACCGTCGAACAGCCGCGATCCGCAACCCGATACCGTGGGCCTGACGCCAGAGCACCTGGCCTATGTGATCTACACCTCCGGCTCCACCGGCAAGCCCAAGGGCGTGATGATCGAGCACCGCAACCTGGTGACCTCGACGCTGGCCCGGGGCACCGTGTATGGGCCGGCGACCGGCAAGCGCTTCCTGCTCTTGTCGTCGATTGCCTTCGACAGCTCCGTGGCCGGGGTTTTCGGCACCCTGGTCAGTGGCGGTACCTTGTGCATCCCGGATGCCGAAACCGCCCGCGACCCCGAGGCCATCGCCCGCTTCATTGGCGAACAGGCCGTCACCTCGCTGCTGTGCGTACCGTCCCTGGGCCGCCTGGTGCTGGCAAGCCTTGCCAATGGCAACGGCCATGGCAACCTGCAGGAGATGATTGTCGCCGGCGAAGCGTGCCCGGCGCAATTGGTGCAGGAATGCATCGGGCTGGAACCGGCGATCGCCTTGTACAACGAATACGGCCCCACCGAAGCCACCGTCTGGAGCACGGTGCATCGCTGCACCGCCGAGGACCTGGGCACGGTGCCGATCGGCCGGGCGATTCCCAACAGCCGCCTGTATGTGCTCGATGCACAGCGCCAGCCGGTACCGCTCGGCGTGCCGGGTGAACTCTACGTCGGCGGCGCCGGGGTTGCCCGCGGCTACCTGGACCGGGCGGCACTGAACGCCGAACACTTCCTCAGTGACCCGTTCGCCCCGGGCGACGAGCCACGGATGTACCGCACCGGCGACCTGGTGCGCCTGCGTGCCGATGGGGTGCTCGAATTCCTCGGGCGCAACGACCAGCAGGTCAAGATCCGCGGTTTCCGTATCGAGCCCGGTGAAATCGAGGCACTGATGCTGACCCTGCCGGGGGTGCGCGAGGCAGCGGTCATCGCTCGCGAAGACACACCGGGGGCCACGCGCCTGGTGGCTTACCTGAGCGTTGAACCGCACCTGGCCGGCCGCAATGCCAGCAGCACGCTACGGCCCTACCTGACCTCGCAGTTGCCCGACTACATGGTCCCGGCGGCGTTCGTGGTGGTCGGGCAGTTGCCCTTGACCCCTAACGGCAAGCTAGACCGCAACGCCCTGCCGGCGCCTGCCGGCGAGGACTTCGCGTACCGCCAGTACGAAGCGCCCAACGGTGAGACCGAAGCGCTGCTGGCGGCTATCTGGACCGACCTGCTGGGCCTGGAACGGATCGGTCGTCACGACAATTTCTTCGAGCTCGGTGGTCACTCGCTGCTGGCCGTGCAAGTCACGCTCCGGGCGCGGGAAACCTTCGGCGTCGAAGTGCCGCTCAGGGGACTGTTCGAACACCCGTCACTGCTCGCCCTGGCCGACCTGATCAACACCCTGCAACTGGCGCAATACGAGTCCGATGAGTTGCTGGACCTGCAACAAGAAATGGCTTCGCTGTCTGAAAGCGAACTGCTCGCTATCGTCTCCAAGGATGCTTAATAAATTGAACGAACATAACGATAGTCTCGACCAGTTGAAACGTGCCGCACTGCTGCGACTGCTCAAGCAACGCGGCGCGACACGGGTCATCGAAACCGTTGCCGACGACATGGCCCGCGTCGATCGCGACGCTCCGCTGGCGCTGTCGTTCGCCCAGCAGCGACTTTGGTTCCTCGACCAGTTGGACCCGACCGCCAGCGTTGCCTATCACATACCAGCCTCGTTGTTGCTGCATGGCGCCCTTGACCAGGCCGCTCTCCAGGCAGCCCTGGACCGCCTGGTGGCACGGCATGAAAGCTTGCGCACCACCTTCCGCCGCGAAGGCGAACACCCGGTGCAAGTCATCGCCCCGGCGGATTGCGGCTTCCGTCTGGTGGAGCACGACCTGCGAAACCTGCCCCGGGACCAGGCCGAACAGCAGGCGGCACGCCTGACCGAGGACGAAGCCGCGCAGCCGTTCGACCTGCTGCTGGGCCCGCTGATTCGCGGCAACCTGTTACGCCTGGCCGATGATGAGCACATTCTGCTGATCACCCAGCATCACATCATCTCTGACGGTTGGTCCATCGGCATACTCGTCAAGGAATTCGCCACGTTGTATCAGGCGTTCAGCGCCGGGCAGCCCGACCCGCTGCCGCCGCTGACCCTGCAATATGCCGACTATGCAGCCTGGCAACGCCAGCACCTCAATGGCGAACGCCTGGACCAGCAAGTGGAGTTCTGGCGCAGCCACCTGGCCGGCGCCCCCGCCCTGCTCTCGTTCCCCACTGATCGGCCACGGCCGGCGGTGCAGAGCTACCGCGGCGAAACCCTGAAGTTCGAGTTGCCCGCGCCGCTGTCCAGCGCCATCGTCCAGTTCGCCCAGTCCCACGCCGCCACCCCGTTCATGACGTTGATGGCCGCTTGGGCGGTATTGCTGGCGCGGATCAGCGGCCAGCAGGACCTGGTGATCGGCACCGTCGCCGCCAACCGTGATCGCTTGGATGTGCAGTCGCTGATCGGCTTTTTCGTCAATACCTTGGCCCTGCGCATCCGCCTGGACGCCAATCCGAGCCTCGAGGAGGTGCTGCAGCAAGTCAAGCACCTGATGCTGGAGTCATCGACCCGACAGGACACGCCGTTCGAACAAGTCGTCGAAGCCCTCAAGCCACCGCGTAGCGCCAGCTTCAGCCCGGTGTTCCAGACCATTCTCTATACCAATGCCGGGGACGGCGGCGGCCAGTTGCAACTGCCGGGCCTGGACTTGGAGTTCCTGCCTTCGCGCAAGGGCAGTGCCCAGCACGATCTGTCCCTGCACATCGACGAAGGCGGCCCATGCCTGTCCTGCAGCCTGTCGTATTCCACCGCGCTGTTCGACGCCACCACCATCGAACGCCTCGCGGCGCGCTTCGAGCGCCTGCTGCGCTGTTTCACCGAAGCGGCGCATACGCGCATCGGCGCGCTGGAACTGGACCCGCCCCTGGCATTGCCCGAGGTCAGCGCATTGACGCCTGCGCCGGGGCCGCTCTCGCTGTCTTACCATCAGGAACGACTCTGGTTCGTCGACACCTTCGAAACCGGCTACCTGTACGAAGCCAACCCGGTCTACCACAACATTGCGTTGCTGCTGGAACTGACGGGCGAGCTCAATCAACCCGCCCTGCAAACCGCCCTCGACGGCTTGCTGGCCCGCCACGACATCCTGCGCTGCCGGGTGTCGAACAACGGTAGCAGGGCCTGGCAGCAATTCGATGGCCCGGCCACCCTGGCGCTCGAACGGATCCAGGGCAACCCCCACGACCTGGCGGACCAAGCCCTGGCCGCGACCCGTCGCCCGTTGAACATGGACGGCGGCAGCCTGGTGCGTGCCAGCCTGGTCCAAGCCAGCGATCGGCACGCGATCCTGGCCATCGCCGTGCACCATCTGCTGGCCGACCGCAGCGCCATGCAACTGCTCAAGCGCGATCTGCTGGCCCTTTATGAAGCTGCCTGCGCCGAACGCAGCGCCGATTTGCCTGCGTTGTCGTTGGGCTATGGCGACTTTGCCGCCTGGCAACGCAACCTGCCGGCCACCGTGTTGGAAAACCTGCGGGCCTACTGGGCCTATCAACTGCGCGGCAAGCTGCAAGCCCTGGAACTGCCACTGAATCGACCCCGGGCGGCGGTGCATGTGTTTGCCGAAGCCACCCACAGTTTCACCCTCGAACCGGCGCTGGTACGACGCCTTGAAGCCCTGGCCCGGGAAGTCGGCGTGAGCAGCGACAGCCTGGCCCTGAGCGCATTCACCGCCTTGTTGCGCCGCTACGCCGGCCACGATGAACTGGTGATCGGCACCACGGCCGCCTGCCGTGAACCGGCCCTGCGGGATGTCGTCGGGCCGCTGGACAATCTGCTAGTCATGCGCGGCCAGTGCGACAGCAACACGACCTTGCAACAGCTCTGGGAACAGACCGCCAACAACCTGACCCAGGGCCTGCGGCACCGGCACATGCAGTTTGACCAACTGGTGCTGGCCCTAAATCCGGCCAAGGACATGAGCCGCACGGCGCTGTTCGATGTGCTCTTCAATTTCCAGCGCACCAGCGACCAGAACACGCTGGTGGCGGGCCTGGCGGTCAATACCCTGGAAACCAACCTGGGTTACGGCAAGAACGACCTGCACCTGCTGATCACGGCCGATGAGTCACATTGGGCCGGGCATCTGGTGTACAACGCGGAGTTCTTCGACGCGGCGTTCATCCAGCAACTGATGCGCCATTACGTGCGCCTGTTGGAAGCCTTCGTCGAGGATTCGCAGCAGCGTGTCGACGACGTCCCGCTGCTGGATGCCGCCGAACGCCAGCGACAGGTCCTGGATTTCAACGACAGCGAAGCGGCCTGGCCCGACACCCTGACCTTGCATCAGATTTTCGAGGAACAGGCGCGCCAATACCCGGAACGCATCGCCGTCAATCTGGGCCAGGAGCGGCTGAGCTATCGACAGCTCAACGAACAGGCCAACCGCCTCGCCCGTCGCCTGCGGGCGGCCGGCGTGCAGCCCCAGGAGCTGGTGGCCATCGCCCTGGAGCGCTCGGTGCAGATGATCGTCGCCACCCTGGCGGTGCTCAAGGCCGGTGGTGCCTACGTGCCTATCGACCCGAGTTCGCCCCAGGAGCGCATTGCCTATGTGCTGCGCGACAGCGGCGCAGGCAAGGCCATCGCCCACCAGGACATGTGCCCGGCGTTGCAGGCCCTTGGCATTGAAGTCTTCGATACGGCCACGGACAGCGGCGTTAGCGCCGCCAACCTGCCCAACCTCAGCGCGGCGGACCACCTCTGCTACGTGATCTATACCTCGGGTTCCACCGGAGAACCCAAGGGTGCCCTGCTCGAACACCGCAACGTCGTGCGCCTGCTGCACAACAATCGGCTGGACTTCCAGTTCAGCGCCGACGATGTCTGGTCGTTGTTCCACTCCAATGCCTTCGATTTCTCGGTCTGGGAAATCTTCGGTGCCCTGCTCTACGGCGCGCGCCTGAGCCTGGTGCCCGAGGCCCTGCGCCGTGATCCAGTGGAGCTGCTGGGTTTCCTTGAAAGCGAGCAAGTGACGGTGCTGAACCAGACGCCGTCGGCGTTCCTGCAACTCAGTGCCGCCGCCCTCTCGACGCCACAGGTGCGCCTGGAACGCTTGCGCTACGTGATCTTCGGTGGCGAGAGCCTGGAACTGGGCAAGCTCGACGCCTTCCACCGCGCCTTCGGGCATGTGGCGCTGGTGAACATGTACGGCATCACCGAAACCTGCGTGCACGTGACCTACAAGGCCATTGGCGCGGCGGACATCGCTGCCGGCATCTCGAATGTCGGGCGGCCGATCCCGACTACCGTGGCCTACGTGCTCGATGCCCATCAACGGCTGCTGCCGGTGGGTGTGGCCGGTGAAATTTGCGTCGGCGGGCTGGGGGTCGGTCGTGGTTACCTGAACCGTCCGGCCTTGAGCGCCGAGCGTTTCATTGCCGACCCGTTCCGGCCTGGCGAGCGGCTGTATCGCTCCGGGGACCTGGGCAAGCTGCTGGACAGCGGCGAAATCGTTCACCTGGGCCGGATCGACGCCCAGGTGAAGATTCGCGGTTTCCGCATCGAACTGGGGGAGATCGAAGCCAAGCTGCTGGCCTGTGACGATGTGCGTGAAGCGCGGGTATTGGCCCGCGAGGACGCGAGCCAGGGCAAGCGCCTGATCGCCTACCTGATCCCTCGGGCGGGCGCGGTGCTGCAAGTGGCGGCATTGCGCAAGCAGTTGGGGGCGACCCTGCCCGACTACATGATCCCGAGTGCCTTTGTCAGCCTGCACGCCTACCCGCTCACCGCCAACGGCAAGCTGGACCAGGACGCGCTGCCGGCGCCGGACCTGGATGCCATGTCCGAGCGCGGTTATGCCGCGCCCGAAGGTGCCACCGAAATGGCCCTGGCGCAGATTTTCCAGGAGCTGCTGGGCCTGGAACGCGTGGGCCGCAGTGACAGTTTCTTTGAGTTGGGCGGGCACTCGCTGCTGGCCGCGCAACTGGTTTCCCGGGTGCGACAGCAGTTGGGCGGGGAACTGATGCTGCGCGAACTGTTCAGCCATCCCACCGTGGAGGAACTGGCCCGGGTCGTCGGCGACGTGCAAGCCGTCAGCACCGAGACCATTGGCGTCGCCGACCGCAACGCGCCGCTGGCGCTGTCCTTTTCCCAGCAACGCCTGTGGTTCCTCGACCAACTCGATGCCAGCGCCAGCACCGCTTACCACATGCCCGCGTCCTTGCTGCTGCGCGGCAATCTTGACCGTGACGTGCTCAAGGCAGTCCTCGACCGTTTGGTGGCACGTCACGAAAGCCTGCGTACGACCTTCGAACGGCATGGCGAACAACCGGTGCAAGTCATTGCCCCCGCGGACTGCGGCTTTGCGTTGGCCGAGCAGGATTTGCGTAGCCTGCCTTACGAGCAGGCCAGTCTCAGCGCATCACGCATCGGCAACAGCGAGGCCGCGGCACCGTTCGATCTACGCCAGGGACCGTTGATTCGCGGGCGCCTGCTGCGCCTGGCCGAAGACGAACACATGCTGCTCATCACCCAGCACCACATCATCTCCGACGGTTGGTCGGTGGGGGTCTTGGTCAAGGAGTTCGCTGCGCTTTACCAGGCTTTCAGTCAACACCAGGACGATCCGCTGCCGGCGCTGTCGATTCAATATGCCGACTACGCCGCCTGGCAGCGCCAGATCCTCCACGACGAGCGCCTGGGCCAGCAGGCCGACTTCTGGCGTGAGCACCTTGGCGGGGCGCCATCGCTGCTGTCCTTGCCCTACGATCGCCCGCGTCCCGCGGTACAAAGCTACCGGGGTGGCGACGTCAAGGTGAATATCGCCCCGGCGCTGCGTGAACGCCTGGAACACTTTTGCCAGGCGCACAACGTCACCCTGTTCATGGCGTTACTCGGGGCCTGGTCGGTCCTCATGGCACGCCTGGGTAACGAATCGGACGTAGTGATCGGCGTACCGACGGCCAACCGTGGCCGCACCGAAACCGAAAACCTGATCGGTTTCTTCGTCAACACCCTGGCCTTGCGGGTAGACCTTGGGCAAAACCCGAGCGTGGCGCAACTGCTGGAGCAGATCAAGCAAACCACCCTGGCGGCCCACGAGCATCAGGACATTCCTTTCGAACAAGTCATCGAAGCCTTGCAGCCACCGCGCTCCCTGAGCCACAACCCGCTGTGCCAGGTCGCTCTATCGCTGAACAATACCCCTGGCGGCGTTGAGCTGAGCCTGCCCGGCCTGACCCTGGTCCCGGTGGCCCAGGCGCATGAAACCTCGCAGTTCGACCTGATGCTGACCCTGGGCAATGACGGTGGCGCGCTGGCCGGCGTCATCGAATACGCCAGCGACCTGTTCGACCCTGGCACCGTGGAACGCTTTGCCCAACACTTCCAGACTTTGCTGGAAGCCATGGTCGAGGATGCCACTCAACCGGTGCTCGCCTTGCCGCTGCTCAGCCCGGCACAGCGCCAGGCCTCCCCGGCAGCCCTGCCGCCCACCGCCACCTTCGCCACGCAACTGCTGATCCATCAGCGCTTCGAACAGCTCGCCGCCGCACAGCCCCAAGCCACCGCCCTGGTCCTGGGCGAACGCGAACTGAGTTACCGGGCACTCAATCGCCGCGCCAACCGCATCGCCCGTGAACTGCTCGCCCAAGGCGTGCGTCCCGATGACCGCGTGGCGATCCTGGCCCGGCGCGGAGTGGAAATGGTCTGCGCGGTGCTCGCCGTGCTCAAGGCCGGTGCCGCCTACGTGCCGCTGGATCCAGCCTACCCCAGCGAACGCCTCGGCTACCTGCTGGCCGACAGCACCCCGGTCGCCTTGCTGGCCCAGCCTGACTGCCTCGACGTGTTGCCCGAACACGCCGTGCCGGTGGTCAACCTCAAGGATTACGTCGCCGAAGACGACCTGGCGGACGAGTCCCTGGACTACAACCTCGAGGCCGGCGCCCTGGGCCTGACGCCACGGCACCTGGCCTACGTCATCTACACCTCGGGGTCCACCGGGCTGCCCAAGGGCGTGCTGGTGGAACACGGCAATGTCGCCCGGCTGTTCGACGCCACCGCCGGGTTGTTCGACTTCGACCACAACGACGTATGGACGCTGTTCCACTCGTTTGCCTTTGACTTCTCGGTCTGGGAAATCTGGGGCGCGCTGAGCTATGGCGGCAAGCTGGTGATCGTCCCGAGCGACGTCGCCCGTTCGCCCGATGACTTCTATGCGCTGGTCTGCCAGCAGCACGTCACGATCCTGAACCAGACGCCGAGCGCCTTCCGCCAGTTCATTGAAGCCCGCGGGCGCAGCGACCAGGAACACGCCCTGCGCGAAGTGATCTTCGGCGGCGAGGCCCTGGACTTCCGCAGCCTGCGCCCCTGGACCGCACGCACGGCGCTGTCGCGCACCCGTCTGGTGAACATGTACGGCATCACCGAAATCACCGTGCACGCCACTTACTACCCGATCGGCCAGCTGGAAATCGACAGCGGCGCGCCCAGCCTGATCGGCCCGCCACTGCCCGACCTGTGCCTGCGCATTCTCGACGAGTACCAGCAACCGGTGCCGGTGGGCGTCAATGGCGAAATCTACATCGGCGGCGCGGGCGTGGCCCGGCATTACCTGAACCGCGAGGCGCTCAATGCCGAACGGTTCATCAGCGACCCCTACGCCTTTGAGTCCGGCGCAAGGTTGTACCGCACCGGCGACATCGCTCGCTACCGCGCCGATGGCGGCGTGGTCTACGTCGGGCGCAACGACTCGCAGATCAAGATCCGCGGCTTCCGCATCGAGCTCGGGGAAATCGAAGCGCAACTGCTCAAATGTGCCGAAGTTCGCGAAGCGTTGGTGATCGTGCGCGAAGACCAGCCCGGCGACAAACGCCTGGTGGCGTACCTGATCGCTCATGAAGGAGCGGTCCTTGAGTCTTCGGCCTTGCGCAGCCAACTGGCAAACGTGCTGGCCGAGCATATGGTGCCCAGTGCTTTCGTGGCCCTGGCCGCCTGGCCCCTGACCACCAACGGCAAGCTCGACCGCGCCGCCCTGCCGGTACCGGACTTGTCTGCCGCCGCGAGCCAGCACTATGAAGCACCACTGGGGGATATCGAGACGACGCTGGCCAACGCCTGGCAGACGTTGCTCGGGGTTGAGCAAGTGGGTCGCCAGGATCACTTTTTCGAACTCGGCGGCCACTCGTTCCTGGTCATCAGCCTGATCGAGCGCTTGCGGCAGGCCGGCCTGCAACTTGATGTGCGCACGGTCTTCTCCGCGCCGACACTCAAGGCCATGGCCGCCGTCCTCGCCGGTGGCAGCAACACCCAACACGTGATCCCGGCGAACCTGATCCCCGCCGACTGCACGACCATCGAGCCGCAGATGCTGCCGCTGGTGACCCTCAGCCAGGGGGAAATCGAGCAGATCGTTGCCGACGTCCCCGGTGGCGCCGGCAATGTGCAAGACATCTACCCGCTGTCATCGTTGCAGGAAGGTATCCTGTTCCACCACTTGTTGCAGTCCGAAGGCGACGCCTACCTGATGCGCACCGTGGTGACATTCAGCCGTCGCAAGGTGCTCGACGACTTCCTCGCTGCCGTGCAAGTGGTCATTGACCGCCATGACATCCTGCGCACCGCCCTGCGCTGGCACGGCCTGCCGCAACCGGTGCAAGTCGTGCATCGCCAGGCGCAACTGCCGGTCGTGACCCTGGACGTCTTCCCCGGCGAAGACGCCATGCAGACCCTCCGGGACCATACCGACACCCATCACCTGCGACTCGACTTGCAACGGGCTCCGCTGATCGCGGCGTACATCATCTACGACGAGCCCCAGGCACAATGGCTGCTGGCGTTGCTCGACCATCACCTGGTCAGCGATAACGTCACCTTGCGCCTGATCATGCTGGAAATTCAGGCGATCCTGGCCGGCCAGGCCAACAGCCTGCCGCCCTCCCAGCCTTACCGTAACTTCATCGCCCAGGCCGCCTGCGTTTCCCAGGCCGATCACGAAACCTATTTCCGCCGCTTGCTGGCCGATGTCGACGCCACCACCGCGCCTTACGGCGTGCTGGATGTCAGGGGCAACGGTGCGGGAATCAAGCGTGCCGTGAAGCACTTGAGCGACGACCTCAGCGCCCAGGTGTATCGAACGGCACGTGCTCAAGGGGTCCCGACATCCGTGCTGTTCCATGCGGCCTGGGGCCTGGTGGTGGCGGCAACCAGCGGACGCGACGACGGGATTTTCGGCACGGTGCTGTCGGGCCGCTCCCAAGGCACCGCCGGTGCCGACCACGCATTGGGGATGTTCATCAACACCCTGCCGATGCGCATTCGCCTGCAGCAAAACTCCGTCAGCGACATTGTCCGCGACGCCTACCAGCAACTCAGTGAACTGCTGACCCACGAACAGGCGTCCCTGGCCCTGGCCCAGCGTTGCAGCGCGGTGGATGCCTCGCTGCCGCTGTTCACGGTGATTCTCAACTGCCGCCATGGCGACTTGGTGAACGCATCCGGGGAAATCGCCGAAGACATGGGCGACCACGAAGGCATGCACTTCATCGCCTCCGAAACCCGCACCAATTACCCCATCGAGATTGCCGTGGCGAATGTGGGCAGCGGGTTCTCCCTGACCGCCCAATCCATCACCGGCATCGACCCGCAACGCATCGCCGCCTACCTCGCCCAGGCCGTGACCGCCTTGGTCGAAGCCCTTGAACACGCCCCGGAACGCCTCGCCAGCCAGCTGGACGTGGTGCCCGCCAGCGAGCGGCAGTTACTCCTGGGAGACTTCAACCGCAGCGCCAGCGACTTCGGCACCGCGCAACCGATCCATCACCTGTTCGAAACCCAGGTCCAGGCCAACCCCGACGCCGTGGCCCTGGTTTGCGAACAGCAACAACTGACCTATCGCCAGCTCAATCGCCGCGCCAACCACCTGGCCCGCCAGTTGCTCGCCCTCGGCATCGAACCCGACCAGCGCGTGGCCGTCTGTGCCGAGCGCAGCCTGGACATGATCGTCGGCCTGCTCGGCGTGCTCAAGGCCGGCGCCGCCTACGTGCCCATCGACCCGGCCCATCCCGCCGAGCGCGTGGCCTTCATGCTGCAGGACAGCCAGCCTCGGGCGCTGTTGACCCAGTCGGCCTTGTCCTTGCCCTCCGGCGATCTGCCCCTGCTGTGGCTCGATATCCGTGAGTCGCTGCACGCGGCGGATGACGCTGGTTTTGACGTCAACCCGCAGATAGCGGGCCTGACAGCCGATCACCTGGCCTATGTGATCTACACCTCCGGTTCCACCGGCCAGTCCAAGGGCGTGATGGTCGAGCACCGTTCGGTGTTCAACTTCTGGCAGGTGCTGACCCGCACCACCCACCAGCATTGCCCGAGCCCGGCCACCGTGGCCCTGAACGCCGGGTTCTTCTTCGACATGTCGATCAAGGGCATCTCGCAACTGTTCTCCGGCCACCGGCTGGTGATCATCCCGCAACTGATCCGCGCCAGCGGCCACGAGTTGCTGGACTTCCTCGAACAACATCAGGTGCACGCCTTCGATTCCACGCCATCGCAGCTCGACACCCTGCTCGCCGCCGGCCTGCTGGAACGCAGCAGCTACCAGCCGGTGAGCGTGCTGCTCGGTGGCGAGGCCATCAACGCCGCGACCTGGACGAAACTGCGCGACTGTCCGAGCATCCGTTTCTACAACATGTACGGCCCCACCGAATGCACGGTGGACGCCACCATCGACCTGATCCGCGACCTCGGCGAACGTCCGAGCATTGGCCGGCCGATTGCCAACGTCCAGGTGCACGTGCTCGATGCCCGCGGCGAACCGACGCCCCTGGGCGTGGCCGGTGAACTGCACATCGGCGGCGCCGGCGTGGCCCGGGGTTACCTTAACCGTCCAGCGCTGAGCGCCGAGCGCTTCGTGGCCGACCCGTTCAGCAGCGAGCCGAACGCACGGCTATACAAGACCGGCGACCTCGGTCGTTGGCTGGCCGACGGCACGCTGGAATACCTGGGGCGCAATGACTTCCAGGTGAAGATCCGTGGGTTCCGCATCGAGTTGGGGGAGATTGAAAACGCCCTGGTGGCCTACCCGGGTATCCGCGAGGCCGTGGTGATCGCACGAGAGGACAGCCAAGGCGATTCGGACAGCAAGCGACTGGTCGCCTATGTCTGCGGCGAACCGGTCCCGGCCGAGCAACTGCGCAGCGCGTTGTTGAGCGGCCTGCCGGAGTACATGGTGCCCAGCGCCTTCGTCCACCTCGATGCCCTGCCCCTGACCGCCAACGGCAAGCTCGACCGTCGCGCCCTGCCGGCCCCCGGCCAGGATTCGCTGGCCAGCAAAACCTACGAGGCGCCCCAGGGCGACACCGAAATCGCCATTGCCGAGATCTGGAAAGGTTTGCTGCACCTGGATCAGGTCGGCCGCCATGACGGCTTCCTCGAACTCGGCGGCCACTCGCTGCTGGCGGTGCAATTGCTGTCGCGACTGCGCCGCAAACTGGGCGCGCGGGTTACCCTGCGTGAACTGTTCGACGCGCCGACCGTGCGAGGCCTCGCCGCCCTGGTCCAGGGCGCATCGACAACCGAGGCGACGTCAATTCCGTTGGCCAATCGCTCAGGCCGACTCCCGCTGTCCTTCTCCCAGCAGCGGTTGTGGTTCCTTGATCACCTGGATCACGCGGCAGGGGCCGCTTATCACCTGCCACTGGCCTTGCGCTTGAATGGAGCGTTGGACACAGCGGCGCTGCAAGCAACCCTCGATCGCCTGGTGGCGCGTCACGAAACCCTGCGTACCCGGTTCGAACTGGTGGACGGCGAACCGTTGCAGAAAATCGCACCCGCCGACCACGGCTTCCAGTTGGAACAGCAGGATCTGCGCGCGATTGCACCCGATGAACAGAAGGCCACGCTGGAGCACCTCGGCCGGATCAACGCTACGCAGTTGTTTGACTTGACCCTCGGGCCACTGATGCGCGGCCGCCTGGTGCAATTGGCGGATGAGGAACACGTGCTGTTCATCACCTTGCACCACATCGTTTCCGATGGCTGGTCCAACAGCGTGCTGGCCCGTGAGGTCAGTGTCCTCTACAGCGCATTTACCCAGGGCCTGAAGGATCCGTTACCGCCCCTGCCGCTGCAATACGTGGACTACGTCGCCTGGCAGCGACAGTCCCTTGAAGGCGCGGCGCTACAGGCGCAAATCGACTTCTGGCGGCAACATCTGGAAGGTGCCCCCGCGCTGTTGAACCTACCGCTGGATCGATCGCGCCCAACGATACAAAGTTATGCTGGCGGTATCGTCAGTTGCGCATTCTCACCCTCGCTCAGTGCCGATCTGCGCGCGTTCAGCCAAGCCCAGGGCACCACGCTGTTCATGGTATTGCTGGCCGGTTGGTCGGTGTTGATGAGCCATCTGAGCGGCCAACGCGACGTGGTGGTCGGCACACCGGTGGCCAACCGTCAGCGTCCGGAGCTGGAGACGTTGATCGGTTTCTTCGCCAACACCCTGGCGTTGAGAGTCACCACCGAGCAAGACACTCGCGTCGACGAACTGCTGGTGCGAATCAAGGACCTGACCCTGGCCGCCTACAATCACCAGGACCTGCCTTTCGAACAGGTGGTGAGCGCCCTGCAACCGACGCGCAGCATGAGCCACAGCCCGTTGTTCCAGGTGATGTTGAGCCTGGACAACACGCCACCGGCACCGTTGCAATTGCCTGGGCTTGCGGTGCAAACCCTGGCGAGCCCCCACAACACCACGCAGTTCGACCTGTCGCTGTCGCTGATCGACAATGGCGAGCGCATCGGTGGCAGCCTGCAATACGCCAACGACCTGTTCGACATTGCCACCGTGCAGAATATCGCCGGATTGTTTGCCAAGGTCCTGGAAAACCTGGTGACCGACGCACAACAATCCATCGGCCAGTTGTTGGAGAGCACGCCGGCGCTGGAGCGCTCGGCCAATGCCGTCGTCCAGCCCGTCACCGCTGAAGACGGCCCTGCGCCGCTGCCTTACGAAGCGCCCCAGGGCGACACCGAGACCGCCATCGCGGCCCTCTGGCGGGACCTGTTCAAACAGGAGCGGATCAGCCGCCACGATGACTTCTTCAGTCTCGGCGGCATTTCGCTGATGGCGGTGCAAATGGCCTCTCGCCTGCGCAAAGTCCTGGGTAAACCGATCGCCGTGCGCGACCTGTTCGTCGAGCCGACCATTGCCGGTTTCGCCCGGACCCTCGACGGCCAGGCCCGCCCCGGAGCCCAGCGCAATCTGGTGCCGATCCGCCGTACCGGTTCCCAACGGCCGCTGTATCTGGTCCATCCGCTGGGGGGTGAAGTGCAATATGCGCGGGACCTGGCGCCGGTGCTCGATCCCCAGGTACCGGTCTATGGCTTGGCAGCCAGTGGGTTGGTGGCGGGCGAGGCACCGCTGTCCGATGTACCGGCCATTGCAACGCGTTACCTGACGGCCATCCGTCAGGTCCAGCCACAAGGTCCGTACCGGATCGCCGGTTGGTCGGCCGGGGGCCTGATCGCCTATGAAATGGCGCGTCAACTCCAGGCCGGTGGCGAGGGCGTGGAGTTCCTTGGCATCATCGATGCGTCGGCCCGTCCGGATCCAGTGCCCGAACCAGCGATCAGCGAAGCGCAGTTCCTGATGGCTTGGCTGCCCGAGGGCATCGACCCTGATCTGCTCCAGCAATTGACGGCGCTGGCGGAACACGCCGCCATCGAGGCGATGCTGGCGCTGTGCATGACCCATCGCCTGCTGCCGGAGGAGTTGCCCGATGACATCGACGCCGCCCTGCTGCGCACTCACCTGGGCGTCGCCTATGCCACACGCCTGGCCATCGGCGCCTACGTCAGCCCGCCCAGCCCACTCAAGGTGTCGTTGTTCACCGCGAGTGAGCAGGAACGCAGCGACCCGACCCTGGGCTGGCGTGGGTTGTTGCAGGATCGGGTGAGCGTGACGGCCCTGCCCGGCAACCACAACACACTGGTCAAGGCGCCCCATGTGGCCCGGTTGGGCGAGGCGATTTCCCAGGCTTTGAAAACCATTACCACGTCATAGACCACCTTGGGCTGTCCCGCGAGCGATCCGCTGGGCAGCCCAGGATGTGGAGGCCGACCCACCCCGCCACCGTCATCGCGAGCAAGCTCGCTCCCACAGGGAATCTGGGGCGTTGATGAGTTTTGCATTCACCGCAAGCCCCTTGTGGGAGCGAGCTTGCTCGCGATGACGGCGGCACATTCAGCATCGTTGCAAGCTGAACCACCGCTTTCGCGAGCAAGCTCGCTCCCACAGGGAATCTGGGGCGCTGATGAGTTTTGCATTCACCACAACCCCCTTGTGGGAGCGAGCTTGCTCGCGATGACGGCGGCACATTCAGCATCGTTGCAAGCTGAACCACCGCTTCGCGAGCAAGCTCGCTCCCACAAGGTTTCACCCCCTGATCTGCGGGCTGGAATGTCCCCGTTTTCCGCTACAGACGTTTCCTACCTGCAACCGCTTAAATAACCCCTCAAGCTGAATCGTTTCTGTGGATGGAATCCACAGGCGATGTCCGATCGCCCGCCGGTCAGGACTGTCACCCACCGCACGATCACTCTAAAAGGGAGCCTTATGCATGTGATCATTACGGCCATCGGCTCAGCCGGTGACGTTCACCCATTTATCGGGATCGGCCGCACCCTCGCCGCGCGCGGGCATCGGATAACCTTTTGCGCCAGCGCGGTATTCGCGCCTGTGATCGAGCGCTGCGGCTTCAAGTTCCTGCCCCTGGGCACCCGCGAGGAATATCAAGCCGTCATGGCTGACCCGGCGCTGTGGCATCCGCGCACGTCATTGCCCACCCTATGGAAAACCGTCGGCGGCACGTTGCGCGAACAGTATCGGCTACTGGAACAAGCGTGCGACGACGACACCGTCATGCTGGGTTCGTTGTGGGCGTTTTCCGCCCGCCTGCTCCAGGAACGGCACGGCATCCCGCTGGTCACGGGCCAGGTCACACCGTTCGCCATCTGGTCGCCCCTTGCGCGCCCCGTCCATCCACCGGGAACGAACCTGCCAACCTTCGTACCGTATCCCTTGAGACGCCTGCTGCTGGGGGTCATCGAGCACACCGTCCTCGATCGACTCATGAAGCCAGAGCTCAACAGCTTTCGCCGCGAATTGGGCTTATCTCCGGTCAAGCGCATCATCAGTCGGTGGATTTCCTCGCCTGACCGGGTGTTGGGATTGTTTGCGGACTGGTTCGCCCCGATCCAACAAGACTGGCCTGCCCAGACGGTGCTCACCGGGTTCCCGTTATTCGATGAGTCCGGCTTCGAGGCGCCAGACGCCGAGCTGGAGGACTTTTTGAGCGAGGCCCCGCCGGTGGTGTTTACCCCGGGTTCGACGACGGTCAATGCCGCACAGTATTTCGCCGCTGCGGCTCAAGCGCTGAAGTCGATCGACCGCCGCGGCGTGTTCCTGACCAGCCAGGCGGTAGACCCAAGTTTGTCCAGCGACGGCAGGATCCTGGTCAGGCCTTATGTCCCCATGAGCCGCATCCTGCCCCACACAGCGGCCCTGGTGCATCACGGCGGCGTCGGGACCACGGCCTTGGCAATCGCCGCCGGGGTGCCACAGATCGTCACGCCATTTGCCCATGACCATTTCGACAATGCAGCGCGAATGCAGCGCCTGGGGTGCGGCTTGCAGGTCTTCGCACCGGCCTCCGCCGAGTCATTGGCGACGGCCCTGGACACGGTGCTCAACAGTCATGACGTACGCGCCAGTTGCGACCGCTACAGCCAACTGATGACCCCTGGCGACAGCGCTCGCGAAGCGGCAGCGCTGCAAGTGGAGGCCGTCGCCCGCAGAGCCGCCACGTATCGCGTCGCGTAATCACGAGTCGATGAGTGGCCTGTGGCGAGGGGATTTATCCCCGCTGGGCTGCGCAGCAGCCCCAAAAGCAACAACCTTGATCTTACTGGCACACCGAGTTGCCTGGGTTGGGGGCCGCTTCGCGCCCCAGCGGGGATAAATCCCCTCGCCACAGGATTAGCACTTTTCTCGAGTGAACAGCATCACGGCCTGACGGCATCTTTTTTCATTCGTTTCATCGGGCCACCGGATCGGCCCACGGAGAGCACCATGCCCCAGACCCTGCCCGCGTCGAACGCAGAGCGCGTACTGTATCCCCTCACCACTCCGCAACTGGACATCTGGCTGGACCAGGTGTTGCACGCCGATAGCCCGTTGTACAACATTGGCGGTTATGCCCGTATCAACGGGGCGGTCGACGCCGCGCTGTTGCAGACGGCCTTCAACCAGGTCGTCAACGGCCACGATGCCCTGCGGATCCAACTCGTGCCTGGCTCGACCGAGCACCCTCTGCCGCGCCAACGCTTCCTGGGGCCGGTAGACGTCCCGCTGGGGCTGCACGACGTGTCGGCCCATGCCAACCCGGAGGCCAGCGCATTGGCCTTGCTGCAGGCCAAGCTGCAGACCCCGTTTTCCTTTGACGATGGGCTGCTGGTGCGCGCGGACCTGGTCAAGGTCCGTGAAGACCTCCACTACTGCTTCGTCAATTGCCACCACTTGATCATCGATGGCTGGTCCTTCGCCATGATTGGCCGAACACTCAGCCAGGCCTATACCGCCCTGCACGACCAGGCACAAAACACGACAACGGCACCGACCTATCAAGTCTATGTCGAGCAGCAAGTCGCCAGCAAAGACTCGGTTTCGTTCCAGCGCCAGCGTCACTACTGGCTGGAGAAATACCGCACGCTGCCCGAGCCCCTGCTCGCACCCCGTCAGCCGGGTCGATTCGGCCAGCGCCTGGCGCCCAGCCAGAACCATGCCTGGCGCTTGCCGCGGGCGCTTTACAACCGCCTCGGCGAAAACGCCAAGGCCATGGGCCAGGCGACGGTCTTCCACGTCATGCTGGGGGTGCTGTACAGCTACTTTGCGCGCACCGAGCAACGGGATGAAATCGTCATCGGCCTGCCCATCCTCAACCGCGCCAATGCCGCCCACAAGGCCACGATGGGCTTGTTCGTCGGCATGAGCCCGGTCCGCCTGAGCCTGGGCACCGACCTGAGTTTCAGCGACCTGGTCGGCAAGATTGCCCTGACGCTCAAGCAGGATTATCGCTACCAGCGCTTTCCGCTGAGCGAGCTCAACCGCGAACTCGGCTTGCAGAACCTGGGCCGGCGCCAGTTGTTCGACGTGGTGGTGTCGTACGAACAGGACCAGGACACCTGGTACGGGCCAGCGCCGGCACAACCAGTCAAGCTCAGCAATGGCTACGAACAGATCCCGCTGGCGATGCACGTACGTGAATCCGCGCCGGAAGACGATGTGTGGATGCACTTCATCTACAACGAGGCGTATTTCGACGCGCCGCAGATCGAAGCCTTGCAGCAACGCTTCATGAACATCCTGGAAGGCGTGGCCGCTGATTTCGAGGTGTCGGTCATGGCCCTCGACCCGCTGCCGCCCGCCGAGCGACAACTGCTCAAGGAATGGAATCGCACCGACGTCGACTACACCAAGGATGTGCTGCTCCATCAATTGATCGAAGCCCAAGTCGCCGCTCGCCCCGACGCGATCGCGGTGCGCTTCGCGGACCAGGCGCTGACCTATGACGCGTTGAATCGCCAGGCCAACCGCCTGGCCCATGCCCTGCTGGAAACCGGTGTTTGCCGCGACGATCGCGTGGCCATTTGCATGGAGCGCAGCCTGGAGATGGTGGTCGGCCTGTTGGGCATTCTCAAGGCGGGTGCCGCCTACGTGCCGCTGGACCCAGGTTATCCGGCCGACCGCTTGAGCCATATGCTCAGCGACAGCGCGCCCTGTGCACTGATCACCAGCCAAGGCCTATTGGCCAGCCTGCCCGCCGTGACGGTGCCCGTGTTGTGCCTGGATGCCGAGCCTGACGCACTGTCCCGACAACCGACGCACAACCCTGACGCCGCCGCGCTCGGGCTGACGCCTCGGCACCTGGCCTACGTCATCTACACCTCCGGCTCCACCGGTTTGCCCAAGGGCGTGATGAACCAGCATGACGGGGTGGTCAATCGCTTGCTCTGGGCCCGCGATGCCTATGGCGTCGATGAACACAGTCGGATCCTGCAAAAGACCCCGTTCAGTTTCGATGTGTCGGTCTGGGAGTTTTTCCTGCCGCTGCTCAGCGGCGCGCAACTGATCGTCGCCGCCCCCGACGGGCACAAGGACCCGCGCTACTTGATGGACATCATGGCGAGCGCTGGCATCACGCTGCTGCATTTTGTCCCATCGATGTTGCAGGTCTTTCTCGACCAGGTGGAGCCCCGGCGCCTATCCGCGCTCCAGAAAGTCCTGTGCAGCGGCGAGGCCTTGCCCCATGCCTTGCAGACGCGCTTTTTCGAATGCTTGCCGAGGGTGCAGTTGCACAATCTTTATGGCCCCACCGAAGCGGCCATCGACGTGACGGCATGGCATTGCCGGCCCGATGTGCACGACGGCATCGTACCGATCGGCCGGCCCATCGCGAATATCCAGATGCATGTCCTTGATGGGAACCTGCATCAACTGCCGCCGGGGGTGGCCGGCGAGTTGCACATCGGTGGCATCGGCGTCGCCCGGGGCTACCTGAACCGTCCCGAACTGACGGCCGAGCGGTTCATCCACGACCCCTTCCGCAGCGAGCCCCAGGCCCGGCTGTACAAGACCGGTGACCTCGGGCGTTGGTTGCCCGATGGCAGCCTCGAATACTTGGGACGCAACGATTTCCAGGTGAAAATTCGCGGCCTGCGCATCGAACTGGGCGAGATCGAAGCCCACCTGCTTGCGTGCGAAGGGGTCAAGGATGTGGTCGTGATCGCCCGCCAGGAGGCCGGTGACGCGTACCTCAACGCCTATTGGGTGAGCGAACCTGGATGCTCGCCCTCCCCGCAAGCACTGCAGGAAACCTTGCGCCAACGGGTGCCCGACTACATGGTGCCCAGGCATCTGATGGAGCTTGAACAGTTCCCGCTGAGTGTCAACGGCAAGCTGGACCGCAAGGCCCTCCCCGAGCCTTCCGCCACCCAGGGCTGCGATACGACAGCGCCACGCACGGCCTTGGAGCAGATGCTCGCCGAGCTGTGGCGGGACAACCTCAAGCGCTCGACGCTGGGCATCCATGACAACTACTTCATGCTCGGTGGCGACTCCCTGAAAGTCATTCACTTGCAGATCAACGCCCGTGAACGAGGCGTTGCGTTGACCCTGGCGCAGGTTTACCAGTCCCCGACCATTGCCCAGTTGGCCGAGGTCCTGCAGGCCGGGCAAACATCAGCCAGCGGGCTCGAACCCTTGACCCACGTGAAGCCTTTCGCCCAGGTCCCGGCAGCGATCCGCCTGGCCAGTGAAGGCGTGTTCGATGACGTGTTTGCCGCTTCGCAGCTGCAAGTCGGGATGATTTATCACTCGATGATGCACCCGGACTCGGCGATCTATCACGACATCTTCCGCTACCGCTTGCGCCTGCCTTGGGATGCGCCGGCCTGGGAACGGGCCTGCGCCGCCTTGATCCGCCGTCATCCGGCCTTGCGCATGTCGTTCGATATCGGTCACGCCGAGGTGCCCATGGCCCGGGTGCACGCGACGGTCGAGCCTCCCGTGCAGGTCATCGATGTACGCCCGCTGAGTCCCGATGCCCGGGCCCAGGCCATTGCCGCCTATGTGGAGGAACGCAAGCGCTACCGCGAAGACTGGCATCGGGCACCGCTGTATCAGTTCTGTGTGTTCGTCGGGCAGGACGAGATCGATCTGGTCTTCAGCTTCCACCATGCGATTCTCGACGGTTGGAGCGTCGCCACCTTGATGCGCGACCTGATCACGCTCTACACCGCGGCGCCTGGCGCCGACGCACTGCCTGCCCTGACCACCACGCCGGCAGACTTCGTGGTCCTGGAGCAAGAGGCCACGGCAACGCAGACCCACCGCCGGTTCTGGCGCGAATACTTGCATGAGGCCCCCGCCGCCGCCATGACCAGCTGGATTCATGCCGTGGCGCCAGACTCGACGCCGCACCGCTCGGCCTACCGTGAACTGCCCGCCGCGGACCTGGCCCGCCTCGAAGCGTTCTGCCAGGCCCAGGACCTGCCCTTGCGCGCGGTCCTGCTGACGGCCCACGGTTTCGCCCAGGCGATCATGTCCAATCAAAAGGAAGTGCTGTGTGGCGTGATCAGCCATGGCCGGCCGGAATTCGAAGATGCCGCCTCGGTCCTGGGCCTGTTCCTCAATACCCTGCCGGTACGTTTCAGCAGCCAGGGCCCGAGCTGGCTGGCGTTGATCCGGGCAACGATTGCCCAGGAACGACAGGTATTCCCCCACCGGCGCTACCCGTTCGCGTTGATTCACCGCGAGACCGACGTCGCCTTGAACGTGGTGTTCAACTACGTCGACTTCTATGTGCTCAAGGACCTGCTGGCCCAAGGCGAAGAGGTCCTCACCGATTGGGAAACGACGGAAGCGAGCAACTACGACCTGCTGACCACCCTGGGTCGCCACCCGGCCAACGGTTCGCTGATGTTGAAGATGGACTACCGCACCGCCCGTGTCGCCACGAGCCAGGTCGAAGCCTATGCCGATTACCTGCTTCGCACGCTGGAACTGATGATCGCCATCCCTGAGGCCAAACCAACCATTGCAGCCTGGCTGCCGCCCATCGAACGAACCACGCCCAGGGCCACGACGGCCTTGCCCCACGACAACCTGTCGAGCCTCTTGCTGGACAGTTTCGCGCGGCATGGCGAGCAGACTGCCGTGAGCCTTGGCCAGGCCTGCCTGTCCTATCGTCAATTGCAGGACGCTTGCGCTCAACTGGCGGGCTGGCTGCACCGGCACGGTATCGGCCAGGGTGATCGGGTCGCGATCATGATGCCGCGCTCGCCCGACCTGATCGTCGCCTTGCTCGGTGTCGTGCAGGCCGGCGCCGCGTACGTGCCGATCGACCTGAGCTATCCGGACGAACGCATCCAACTGATTCTCGAAGACTCGCAACCGCGACTGGTGCTGTTCACCGATGCCTCCGCGAGCCTGGCGATGAACCTGGCCGGCCAGGCCGATACGCGCCATTGGGACAGCGTGGTCGCCGGCTTCGACGACAACCTGGCCGGCAGTCATCAACGGGTGGCCGCCATTGCCGCAGGCGTCATGGCTGAAGACAACGCCTACGTGCTCTATACCTCGGGCTCGACCGGCCGCCCCAAAGGCGTGGCCATGCCGCACCGGGCCTTGACCAACATGATCCTCTGGCAAAACCGCCAGCAGGCGCAGGATGTCGATACGCTGAAGACGCTGCAGTACGCGCCCATTTCGTTCGACGTTTCGTTCCAGGAAATTTTCTCGACCCTGTCCAGCGGGCATGAGCTGGTAATGATTGACGAAGGGCTGCGCTATGACTTCATCCGCTTGCTGAGGTTTATTGACGCACAACAGGTCAACCGCCTGTTCCTGCCCTATGTTGCTTTCCAGGGCCTGGCCGAGATTGCCCTGCAGCTCGGTATCCACCCGGCATCGCTACGCCAGATCAATGTGGCTGGCGAGCAGCTGAAAATCACTGCCGAAATCCGTGACCTGATCGATCGCCTCGGCGACTGCCATGTCGAGAATCACTATGGCCCGACCGAGGCCCATGTGGTCACGAGCCTGCGACTTGAAGGCGCGGCCGCGACCTGGCCGAGCATGCCGCCGATCGGCACGCCCATCGACGGCGTGCGCATGCATGTTCTCGACGGGGCCGGCAACCCGTGCCCGGTCGGGGTGGTGGGCGATCTGTTCATCGAAGGGGCCGGCCTTGCCAATGGCTACTGGAATCGCCCCGACCTGACCGACGAACGCTTTATTTATCGCCAGCTCGAAGGCCAGACCCGACGCTTGTATGAAACCGGCGACATCGGTTTCTACCTGCCCGACGGCGATCTGGTGTACCAGGGCCGCAGCGACGCCCAGGTCAAGATTCGTGGCTACCGCGTCGAGCTCGGCGAGATCGAAGTGGCCATGCTCGGTTCCGCCCGGTTCAGGGCCGACATCGAGCAGGTGGCGGTCATTGACAAGCTGGCAACCGATGGCAGCCGTTACCTGGTGGGGTTCGTCCAGCCCCTGCCGGGCTGCGAGCCGGACCTGGACCAGCTCAAGGCGGAAATGCGCCTGGCACTGCCCGACTACATGGTGCCGAACACACTGGTCAAGATCACGAAGCTGCCCCTCGGGCCCACGGGCAAGATCGACCGGCAGCGTTTACAGAAGATAGAGGTCCAGACCACCTTGCAGCGTCCGTTCATCGGCCCGCGCAATACCATGGAAGATCTGCTGCAAGCCTACTGGCAGGAAACGTTGGACCTGGACAGCATCAGCATCCACGACAACTTCTTCGAGCTGGGCGGCAATTCGCTCAAGGCGGTACAACTGGTGGCCATGCTCGCCAGGCATCAAGGCCTGGAGCCTTCCCTGTCCGACTTCATCCAGGCGCCGACCATCGCCGAATTCGCCCAGGTGCTGCAACAGACCGCAACCGGACACCCTGGCGCCGGCGCGCTGGTGGACTTCAAGAATGCCACGCGCCGTCCGACGTTGTTCCTCGTCCACCCCATCGGCGGACATGTGCTGTGCTATGCCGCACTGGCGCGGGTGCTCAAGGACCAAGTCCACCTGTATGCCCTGCAAGCGCCGGGTACCTGGGATGCCCGTGAACCCTTGCAATCGGTGCAGGCCCAGGCGGTGTACTACGCCGACGCCATCGAGCAGGTCGCGCCGCAAGGCCCCCTGAACATTGGTGGCTGGTCCTATGGCGGCGTCGTGGCGTATGAACTGGCGAGCGAGTTGCAGCGCCGCGGACGGCGCCTGCATAACGTGTTCCTGCTGGACACCATCGTGCGCGTCAGCCAGGGCGAGGTGCAGATTGAACGCAGCGAGTTCATGAACTGGTTCATGTGGGAACTGCTCAGCGGCGACGGCCAGAAGGAATACGCCTACCACGCCTTGGACTTCGCCGCCCTGGACGACCCCCAGGCCTTCGCGGCGATCCGGCAGCTCGGCATCGACCAGGGCATTTTCGACGCGAGCATCACCTTGGCGACGCTCGATCAACTGTTCCGCGTGTTCCATGCCAACTGGCAAGGGCTGCTGGACTATCGCTTCCCGCCACTGGATTTGCCTATCACGCTGTTCGCGGCGGATGTCGAACTGCCCGATGTGCTGCAAGCCCCCCACGAATTGGTGGGCACCGCCTTCCGCGACCCGTACCGCGGCTGGCGTTCGATTGCGCCGCACGTGCAGCGCGTCGCCGTCGAGGGCGACCATCTGACCATGATGCGCGAGCCGCACATCGAGCGAGTGGGTCAATGCATCCAGTCGCGGATGGACCTGGCCCGGGCCAGGAACGCCGAATCCATGGGCGCATTGGCTTGACCATGACCGACGATCACGGGGCCGGATTGACGGCCCCGCATGACTCCATCGCCCGGTCGTTCCGGGCTCGATACAGGTGAAACAACATGACAGCACCCAGAAAAGCCATTGTCGCCGGTGCCGGGATCGGCGGGTTGACCGCCGCCATCGCACTGCAACGAGCGGGCTGGCAGGTCAAGGTCTTCGAAGCGGCGCAGACACTGCGCACAGGTGGCACCGGCTTGTCCGTCATGGCCAATGCCATGGCGGCGTTACATTCGATTGACGCCCATGTCCCGGTGGAACAGGCCGGCCAGGTGATCCGCGACTTCTTCTTCAAGAAACATCAAGGCGAAGCCATCACCCGCATGCCGATCCACGAGATCGGCGAACAGCTGGGACACCCCAGCGTGAATATCCAGCGCCCGTTGCTACTACGTGCATTGGCGCAACAGCTCGCGCCCGACACCTTGACGACCGGGTTGCGCTGCACCGGGTATGACCCTCGCCCCGATGGCGTCACGGTGCGGTTCGAAGACGGCAGCCTTCAGGAAGCGGATCTGTTGATTGGCGCCGATGGCCTGAACTCGGTGATTCGCCAGCAAATGCTCGGCGAAACCCCAACCCGCCCATCGGGCTATGTCGCCTGGCTGGCGGTGACGCCCTTCAGCCATCCGGTCATGACCGAAGGTTACGTGGCGCACTACTGGGGCCGCGGCAAGCGCTTCGGACTCTGCGATGTCGGCAACGGCCAGGCGTATTGGTGGGGCACCTGCAATCATGAAAACGCGGCGGATGCCGCCTTGAACATCAGCAAGCAGGAAGTGCTCGCCGCCTACGCCGGCTGGGCGCCGGAAGTCGTGGCCGCCATCGAGGCCACCCCTGAGAGCGCGCTATTGAAAATGCACGCCAGGGATCGCCATCCCGTCGAGCAATTCTGCGATGGGCACGTGGTGCTCTTGGGCGATGCGGCTCACCCCATGCTGCCCAGCCTGGGCCAAGGTGCCGCACAGGCGATCGAGGACGCCGTGGTGCTGGCCGATCGACTGGCGCGAACGCCGGACCTGCGCACCGCACTGCTGCACTACCAGGCCCATCGGCACCCTCGGGCCAACGGAATCGTCAATGCCGCGCGCTTCATGAGTGGTATCGAACAAGCCGAGTCGACGCTCGCCTGTTGGGCTCGAGAATGGTATATGCGCCTGACGCCACAGAGCAGCCTGCGTAAAAAGAACATCGACCTCCTCTCGTTCAAGCCCTGCCCATGACCTTGCAAAAACCGGCGCTGAGCAACCTGGGCGGGACGTCGCGAACCCCGCCTTGTTACCGACGACGCTAAAGCGTCAATGACCGAAAGCGACTCCTACATAGACAAAAAACGACACGCACCGGGATAAAAATCGATAAACGAGGAGTCTTCACCATACTGGGAATCCAGAATCTGGATGCTACTGTCAGATAGCTCCTACATCGAGGACGGGCATCCAAGGACCGAACCGTGAACCCAACCCTTTCATTTAGTTGAATATTTTCCAGACACCTTGCTGAAAGCCAACCCGGCGGCGTTCGTCGCCAGGGAAAAAACCTTTGACCCAACGTGTTTTTGCCCGGAGGTATCCAAAAACCGACAACCCCTGCCTGACCCCGGAATGTCCCTGTTTTCCCTTACAGACTTTTCCTACATGGAAACGCTTAATAGCTCCACCGGGCTAAACCGTTTAAGTCGATAGGTTCACAAGACCGATTGACCCCCAGTATCAACTCCAGAAGAAGCTTCAGCATTTTGGAAGCAGCCGGATTTTTTCCGTCAACGATCTGATATGCGGAGCTTTTTCGAGTAAGCAGGATAAGGATCATGAATCGACATGCGTATATCGAGGGTGCAGAAAAATCGCACCTCTACGTAGAGCTAGGAAAGCTGATTTCAAGTGTCGGACACGAGAGCTTCTTGACCAACATGCACCAGATGATCGAAACAACGGTGCCTGTCAGTCGGCTCGAATTGAGCGAATGGACAGCCGACGACACCCAGTCGAATGTCCTCGATGTACAACTGTTGGGGTATGCCGGTGCGGAAAAAAACCTGCACATGCAATCCCCCTGCCCCACCACGGCGATACAGCGCAATGACCACCCCTTGGTAAAAAGGGTACTGGAGGTGGATGACGCCCTGCTGATCCATTTGAATGCACGCATGAAGGACGAAAGAGGCAACGACTGCCTCGGCACCTCCCACCAGTGCATTCTGATTTCACGCAAGGCCAACCGTCGCTGTGTGATCTCGTTGCAACGCCCTCAGGTACAGCGCGACTTTTCCCTCCAGGAACTGTCCTTTCTGAAGTACCTTTCCGAAACGCTGCTGCCGTTGGCCGAGCGTCATGCGCACCTCAATCGCCAATGCTTCAAAACCCCTGGCAGCGCCACGAGCCATCCGCTCGATAGCGCCGAACAGACCCAACTGCAACGTGACTTCAATGACCGATTGAGTCCCTGCGACGTCACCCTTTCCGTGCGGGAAAAAGAGGTCTGCCTGGGCCTGCTGGCCGGAGGCACCGTGCCGGAGATCGCTGAAAAGTTGCAGGTCAAGAACAGTTCCATCGAAACCTACCTCAAGCGTGCCGCCGCCAAGCTGGGCGTGAGTGGCCGGCATGGGTTGGCGAAATGGATGATCGGCTCATGACGGCTCGCCGCGAACGGCCCGCCAGAACCCGCCTGCCTGCGCCTGCGGTGCCTGGCCAGGCACCACGATGAGATAACAGGTCGATGCATAAACTCTTGAGCCCACTGGCAGCCGCGGCATTCATGTTGGGCGGTTGTTCGCTTATCCCGGACTACCAACGTCCCGACGCACCGGTCGCCGGGCTGTATCCGCAGACCTCGGCCTACGCCCCGGCGCTGTCGGGGCCCATGGCGGCCGAACAGGGTTGGCGCGACCTGTTCCAGGATCCGGTGTTGGCGCAACTGATCGAGGGCGCCCTGGCCAACAACCGCGACTTGCGGGTAGCGGCCCTGAACGTCCAGGCTTACCAGGCGCAATATCGAATCCAGCGGGCGGACCTCCTCCCGGCGATCAGTGCCAATGGCACCGGTTCGCGTCAGCGCATGCCGGCCAGCCTGACCGGAACCGGTGAGGCCGTCACCAGCGGTTCGTATTCGGCAACACTGGGGATCAGCGCCTATGAGCTGGACCTGTTCGGGCGAATACGCAGCCTCAGTGACGAGGCGTCCCTGATTTATCTGTCCAGCGAAGAAGCCCGCCGCAGCAGCCAATTGAGCCTGGTGGCCAGCGTGGCCAGTGCCTACCTGACCTGGCGTGCCGATCAGGAATTGCTGGCGTTGACCCAGGACACGCTCCAATCCTATGAGCAAAGCCTGCGCCTGACCGAACGCAGCAACCAGGTCGGCACCGCCTCGGCCTTGAACCTGAGCCAGTCGCGAACCTCGGTGGAAGGCGCCAAGGCCAGCCTAGCCAAGTTCCAGCGCCAGGTCGCCCAGGACCTCAACAACCTCACGCTGCTGGTGGGCACTTCGGTCGCCGATGACCTGCCCGGCCGCCCACTGGCCTCGGACCTGCTCAGCGAAGTACCGGCGGGCCTGCCTTCGGACTTGCTGCAACGCCGGCCGGACATCCTTGGGGCCGAGTACCTGTTGCAATCGGCCAATGCCAACATCGGCGCGGCCCGTGCCGCGTTCTTCCCGAGCATCAGCCTGACCGCCAACGCGGGCAGCTCCAGCAACGAACTGTCCGGGCTGTTCAAGGGCGGGTCGGGCGGCTGGCTGTTTCAACCGCAGATCAACCTGCCGATTTTCAACGCCGGCAGCCTTCGGGCGAGCCTGGACTACTCGAAAATCCAGAAAGACATCCGCGTGGCGCAATACGAGAAAGCCATCCAGACCGCCTTCCAGGAAGTGTCCGACGGCCTGGCGGCACGCAAGACCTATAAAGACCAATTGATCGCCCAGCGCGACCTGGTGCAAGCCAACCAGGACTACTACCGCCTGGCGGAACGGCGCTATCGCATCGGCGTGGATAGCAGCCTGACGTTCCTCGATGCCCAACGCTCGCTGTTCAGCGCCCGGCAAAACCTGATCGTCGACCGGCTGTCGCAGCTGCTCGCCGAAGTCAACCTGTACAAGGCCCTGGGCGGGGGTTGGGTAGAACGCACAAGCAACGTGACGATGAGGTGACTGCAGATGGGTACATTCGAACCCGGGGCACTGGTGCGCTTACGTTCGGGCGGGAAGACAATGGTGGTCAAACACGCCTCGTCCATCTCCCAGATGCCGGATACCTTGCTGCTCCTGTGTGAGTACCGGGCCAAGAATCGCCTGGTGCAGGGCTTCTACGCGATACGCGACCTGATCCCGGCGTCCAGCAATCCGGATACCGAGCGGTCGTAGGCCCGTAGCGAGGCTCCTTTTTGTGGGCAAGGCTCCTTTTTGTGGCAAGGGAGCTTTTGTGGCGAGGGAGCTTGCTCCCGCTGGGCTGCGCAGCAGCCCCAAGGAAGCTGGCCACTATCAACCTGAAACACCGCGATGGCCGTTTTGGGGGCTGCTTCGCAGCCCAGCGGGAGCAAGCTCCCTCGCCACAAAAGCAGTTCGGGCTTCAGACCGTGCGCGAATACTGGACCGTCTGGTCCGCCCCCAGGTACGCATCGAATGCCATGGCGACGTTGCGCATCATCAATTGGCCTTGGGGCAACAACACCAGCTCGTTGTCACGGATGTCCAGCAGCCCGTCGCGCACCAGCTCCTGGAGCCGGTCCAGGGCATCGGCGAAGTATTCGTTGAATCGGATGCCGTGTTCGCTGTCGATCCGACGGAAGTCGATGCGCCCATGGCACATCAGTTCGCTGATGACCTGGCGCCGCAGCCGGTCATCGTCGCTCAACCGATAGCCGCGCTGCACGGGCAGCAGGCCTTGATCCAACCAGGCGTAATACTGGGAAAGCTCCTTGACGTTCTGGTTGTAGCTGTCACCCACCTTGCCGATCGACGACACCCCCAGGCCAATCAGGTCGCAATCGGCGTGGGTGGAATAGCCCTGGAAATTGCGCTGCAGGGTGCCCTGGGCGCGGGCGCGCACCAGTTCGTCATCCGGCAAGGCGAAGTGGTCCATGCCGATGTAGACATAGCCCGCTTCAGTCAAGCGATTGATGGTCAGCTCCAGCAACTCCAGCTTGCGCTCGGGCGGCGGCATGTCTTGCGGGCGGATCATCCGTTGCGCCCGCACCCGTTGCGGCAGGTGGGCGTAGCTGTAGGCCGCGATCCGATCCGGACGCAGGGCAATGATCTTGCTCAAGGTGACGTCGAAACTGGTGATGGTCTGCAGCGGCAGGCCATAGATCAGATCGACGCTGATGGACTTGAAATGCGCCCGGCGCGCGGCCTCCACCAGCTCGACGACTTGGGCTTCGCTTTGCACCCGATTGACCGCGACCTGCACCTGGGCGTCGAAGTCCTGGACGCCGAAGCTCAAGCGATTGAAGCCCAGCTGGCGCAGACCTTGGATCTGCTCTGCATCGATGGTCCGTGGATCGACCTCGATGGAAAACTCGTGGGCGTCGCTGTCGTCCATGTCGAACGCCTGGTGCAGGCAGTCCATCAGGTCCGCCAGTTGCTCATGGGTCAGGTACGTCGGCGTGCCGCCACCTAAATGCAGCTGGGTCAATTTGCGCGAGCGGTCGAACAACGCCGCTTGCAGGGCTATTTCACGCTTAAGGTAAGTCAGGTATTCGGCGGCGCGATGGGTCTTGCGGGTGATGATCTTGTTGCACGCGCAGTAATAACAAAGGCTCTGGCAGAACGGAATGTGGATGTACACCGACAACGGCTTCGGCTGTGGCGCCAGGTGGCTGCGCTGGGCGGCCTGGCGGTATTCATCCATGGCAAAGGCCTGGTGGAACTGCGGGGCCGTCGGATAAGAGGTGTAGCGCGGTCCCGGGCGGTCGTATTTCTCCACCAGGGCACGATTGAAACCGGAGGCAGTTTTCATGAGGGGGTCAACTTTTCAAAAGCGTGTGGGCTTGCGTCATCCGGTGCCGGGTCGAACAGGTTGCAGATCGCGTCCACATTCAAGCGCCCGGCGGGCAGGATGCCGATGAATCGGCTCGACAGTTCGATCAATCCCTGGTCATGCAACGCTTCCAGCAACGGCCAGGCGGACGCGAAGTGCTCGCGAAACACCAGGCCGAAGCGCGCCTCGATGGCTTGTATATCCAATTCCAGGTCACAGGACAGCTGTTCGGTCACGCTCGCCCTGACCTGGTCCTGCGCCTCACAACGCCAGCCACGACACACCGGCAATTGCCCGGCGTCCAGCTGCTGGCAATAAAGAAGCAAGTCGTCGGTGTTCTGTACGTACAGGTGCTCGATCTGCGTGATGGCCGACAAGCCGAAGCCCACGTGATCACAGCAACCGTGACGGGTAAAACCCTGGCAATTGCGGTGCAAGCGTCCATGTTCCTGAGCCACCGCCAGGTCATCGTCGGCCCTGACGAACTGGCCCAGGCCGATGTAGTGATAACCGGCACCGATCAGCTGTTCGCAACAGATGCGCCGCATGGCGTCCTTGTCGGCTGGGCTGCAAAAGGTTCCGGCCAGCCCGGCGTTCTTCGAGCGATAACGATAAGGCGCGCGGGCGTAGTCGAAAACGTGCAACCGGTCCGGCTCCAGTTCGATCAGCGTCGCCAGTTTCAGGGCGAAACTGTCCGGTGTCTGCCAGGCGTGGCCGTAGCCCAAGTCGATGTTGATGGAGCGAAAACCAAACGTGCGTGCCGCATCGATCAATGAATGGATCGGCGCCGGGTTCTGGTAGCAATCGACCGATAGATCGCTGTCAACGCCGATGTCGGGCACGCCGATGCTGACATGGGTGAAACCCTGGTCACGGATCAGGCCCATGGTCGACCAGTCGGTGTGATGCAGGTCCACCTCGATACTGTGGTCAGCACCGTCGAATTCGCAGAAGTCGAAGCGCCTGCGCAGGTCACTCATCAGCTTCTGCAGATGGGCGATCACCGGTGTGCCGCCCGTCAGGCAAAACTGCTCGACGCGCCGCCCGGCCCCCAGGTGGCAACCGACCAAGCCCATTTCATAGGCCAGGCGTTGCAGATAGCCCTCGATCTCGCCGCATCGGCAGTCGCTGGCCAGGGGCGAACACGACGCCAGCCGCAAGCGCGAAGGCAGATGCACCGCCAGGGACAGGGGCCGTCGTTTCTGGCGGCTGGTACGTAATCCTCGAAGCAGGTCGAGGGAGCCGATACCGGCATGGAACCTGCGCGTGCCGACCGGACAATCGAAATCAGCCACCACTGGGGCACGTCCCGCGGGTCGCTCACCGAGGGTATGGAACGGGTCGAACATGACAATCTCCGAGTGGCGGTGCGGGGCCAGTTTGCACGCCTGCACGCCGGGCCACCTTGACCTGTATCAAGCGCCCTGGCCGCCCGCCGCCAACGCTTACCAGGTGACGTAGAACATGGCCTTGGCCAGCAGCACGATCGCGACCATGTGCAGGAACACGCTGACATGGATGATGTGCACGTAGCGGGCGTTCATGCGCCCGCTCCGGAACAGCCACATCGCCCAGAGGAAATGCCCCAGCACGCTGCCCGCCAACAGGATCTTCAGGCCCAGCAGCACACCGAAGGACGATTGCAACGGCGACGACAGCGCCGGCCAGTATCGCAACCAGACCATGCCGCCGCCCGCGCCGAACAACACCAGCAGTACCCACGGCATCAACTGCCGGGCACGGCGGCTGATGCCCTGTTCCAGCAGCACCATGACCTTGGCGGGCAGTTGCTTGCGGATGCTTTCAAGAAACAGGACTTCGAAGAACACCGTGCCGATGAACACCAGCGCGGCAAACAGGTGCAAGGTCAGGAGCAGCGGATAACTCATGGAAGTCCTCGACGCCCTCTTCAGTGGGGCGATGGTTTATTCGAGGTTATCCCGCGGCCCTGGAAGTGGGGTTGATGCCAATCAAGGAAATTCCCATCAGTCACCACGGAACCTGTGGGGAAGAACCTGTGGGAGCGGGCTTGCTCGCGAAAGCGGTGTGTCAGTCACGACGATGTCGACTGATTCGCCGCCTTCGCGAGCAAGCCCGCTCCCACAGGGGGTATCGTTCGGCCTTGAAGCGTCAACGAAACGTTACTCCTGCCCATTCCGACCATACCGTTGATCAGTTACCCCAGCTTTTTGACACTTTCCCCGATATGCGGTCACAACTTTTGCGCTCCGCTGGGTCATAACACCGAGGTCGTCGATGGAATATTGGCGTCTACCGAGGTTAAAGCCTGATACGGAGATAAGCTCATGATTTTCAACGTACAAGATTTTGGCGCCAAAGGAGATGGCATCACCGACGACACGGCAGCCATTCAGAGTGCGATTGATGCGGCGGCCGCGGCCGGCGGAGGCCAGGTGTACATGCCGACCGGCACCTACATCGTTTCGGGGGGCGAGGAACCTTCCGATGGCTGCCTGATGCTCAAGAGCAACGTCTACCTGTACGGCGACGGCATGGGCGACACCACGGTCAAGCTGGCCGATGGTTCCGACACCAAGATCACCGGTATCATCCGCTCGGCCTATGGTGAGGAAACCCATGATTTCGGCGTGAGCAACCTCACCATCGACGGCAACCGCGACAGCACCACCGGCAAGGTCGACGGCTGGTTCAACGGCTATATTCCCGGCGAAGAAGGCTACGATTCCAACGTCACCCTCGACAGCGTCGAGATCAAGGATTGCTCCGGGTACGGTTTCGACCCCCACGAGCAGACCGTCAACATGGTCATCAAGAACAGCGTGTCCCACGGCAACGGCCTGGACGGCTTCGTCGCCGACTTCCTCAGCGACAGCACCTTCGAAAACAACATCGCCTACAACAACGACCGCCACGGTTTCAACGTCGTCACCAGCACCCACGATTTCACCCTGACCAATAACGTCGCCTACGACAACGGCGGCAATGGCATCGTGGTCCAGCGCGGCAGCGAGGACATCCCCTCCCCCAGCAACATCACCATCACGGGCGGCGAGGTGTACGGCAACGGCGCCGAAGGCGTGCTGATCAAGCTCTCCAGCGAGGTCACCGTCACCGGCGTCGATATCCATGACAACGCCAGCGCCGGGATCCGCATCTACGGCAGCAACCATGTCGAGGTCATCGACAACACGCTCAACAACAATTCCCTGGGCAGCGCCGTTCCGGAAATCATCATCCAGTCCTACGACGACACCCTGGGCGTGTCCGGCAAGTACTTCAACGGCAGCGACAACCTCATCCAGGGCAATATCATCAGCGGCAGCGACCTGTCGACCTACGGTGTTGCCGAGCGCAATGAAGACGGCACCGACCGCAACGCCATCATCGCCAACACCATCAGCCACACGAGCAAGGGCGCCACGCTGGTCTACGGCGACGGCAGCTACGTCAGCGCCACGGTGCCAATGACGACCGTGCAAGGTACGGCGGGCAACGACATCCTGACGGGCACCAGCGCCAGCGAGATTTTCTATGGCGCGGCAGGCAACGACACCCTCAACGCCGGGGCCGGAAGCGACATCCTGGTAGGCGGCGCGGGCATCGACAAGCTTACCGGCGGAACCGGCGCCGATACGTTCCGGTTCGTCGCGCAGTCGGACAGTTACCGCAACGCGACGACAAGCTTCGATGACACCATCACCGACTTCGACGTCACCCAGGACAAGATCGACCTCGCCGGCCTCGGTTTCACCGGCCTGGGCAACGGCCGCGGCGGCACCCTGCAAGTCAGCTACAGCGCCAGCAACAACCGCACCTACATCAAGGACTTCGACGCCGACGCCAGCGGCAACCGCTTCGAGCTGATCCTCACGGGCAACCTTGCCAGCACCCTGACTGCCAACAACTTCATCTTCAATCGAGTGATCACCGGCACCAGCGGCAGCGACTCGCTGTTGGGCAGCGATGCGGCCGACACCCTGCTCGGCCTGGCGGGCAACGACAGCCTCAGTGGAGGCGCCGGCGATGACAAGCTCGACGGCGGTGCCGGCATGGACACCCTCACCGGCGGCACCGGCGCGGACACTTTTGTGTTCGCCAATCGCCTGGACAGCTACCGCAACTACAACACCGGCGGCGCCAACCTCGGCGACCTGATCACTGACTTCAACATCAGCGCCGACAAAATCGATCTCTCGGCCATGGGCTTCACCGGCCTGGGGGATGGCAGGAACAACACCGTGTACCTGGTGCTCAACAGCGCCGGCACCAAGACCTACATCAAATCCCTGGAGGCCGACGCCAACGGCAACCGCTTCGAAGTGGCCCTGGACGGTAATTACCTCAACACCCTGACCAGCGCCAACTTCGTCTTCGCCACCTCCTCGCCGACCAACCAGGCGCCCGTGCTAGCCACGCCGTTGCTGGACCAGAACGCCAGCGAAAACACCCCGTTCAACTACGTGGTGCCGGCGACCAGCTTCACCGATCCGGACAACGACAGCCTCAGCTACACCGCCAGGCTCGCCAATGGCAGCGCCCTGCCCAGTTGGCTGACCTTTGATGCCGCCACCCGCACCTTCAACGGCACGCCACCCGATACGGCATCGGGCACCTACTCGATCCAGGTCACCGCGACCGATGGCAGCAACGCCACCGTCAGCGACAGTTTTACGCTCGCCGTGCAGGACGTCCCCGCCGCCATTGTGATCAATGGCACACCGAACAACGACACGCTGACCGGCACCGCTGCCAATGAGCAACTGTTCGGTGGCGCGGGCAACGACACCCTCAATGGCGGCGCCGGCAACGATATCCTGGTCGGCGGCACCGGGGTCGACAAGCTCACCGGTGGCACGGGCGCCGATGTGTTCCGCTACACCTCCAAGCTCGACAGCTATCGCACCAGTTCCACCAGCGCCAGCGACCAGATCCTCGATTTCGACGTGGCCGCCGACAAGATCGACGTTTCCGCGCTCGGCTATACGGGCCTGGGCAACGGGCTCAACGGTACCCTGCAGGTCACCTACAGTTCGTCGACCAACCGCACCTACCTCAAGGACCTGACGGTGGATGCCAACGGCAACCGGTTCGAGATCTCCATGGCGGGCAACTTTGTCAGCAGCCTGACGGCCAATCACTTCGTCTTCGCCGACCAAGGCACCCCCACCAATGTGGCGCCCGTGGTGGTCACCCCGCTCCTGGACCAGAACGCCAGTGAAAGCACGCCGTTCAAATACACCGTGGCGAGCAACAGCTTCAGCGACGCCAACCAGGATGTGCTGACCTACACCGCAACCCTCGCCAACGGCAACGCCCTGCCCGCCTGGCTGAGTTTCAATGCCGCCAACCTGACCTTCAGCGGCACGCCCACCAGCACCGCGGCGGGCAGCTACGACGTCTTGGTCAAGGCCACCGATCCGTCAGGCGCCTCGGTCAGCGACAACTTCACCCTGGTGGTCGCCGATGCGCCCGCCAACACCATCACTGGCACCGCCAATGCCGAGACACTCAATGGCACGACGGGCGCCGACCTGATCCTCGGGCTTGGCGGCAACGACACGATCAAGGCCGGCACCGGTGCGGATATCGTCGATGGTGGTGCCGGACGCGACTCGCTGTACGGCGGTGATGGCGCCGACACGTTTCGCTACAGCAACCTGTCCGACAGCTACCGCGACTACGACACCGGTGGTGTCACGGCCACCGACACGATTTACGATTTCACAGCCGGCGTCGACAAAATCGACGTCTCCGGGTTGGGTTTTCTCGGTCTCGGCGACGGTACCAACAGCACCTTGTACATGACTCTCAACGCGGCCGGCGACAAGACCTACGTCAAGTCCGCCGAAGCCGACGCCGATGGCAATCGCTTCGAGATCGCCCTCAACGGCAACTACCTAAACACCCTTACCGCCAACGACTTCGTCTTCGGCGAGCGCGCCCAGCAGGATATTCTCTACCTGCCGACCCTCGGCCAATCCAACGCACGTCTGTTGCGCATGTCCGAGGACGACGACCAATCCGGCACCTCGATGCTGGTCAACGACCTCAACCGCTACACCACCTACGACGTGCGCAGCCAGTTCAACGATGCCGATGGCAACGGCATCGACATCGCGGTGGGCGGCAGCACGGTCAACGGCCTCTCCACACTCAGCGCCGAGGAACTCCAGTTGTGTTGGTGGCTGACCGACACCAACCAACCCGGGGCGGCACTGTTGCGCGCGGTGACGTTGCTGCGCGACCAGCGCACCGAACTGCAGTCGATCGATAACGTCACCATGGGCATCATCTGGGGCCAGGGTGAAGAAGCTGCCCAGGAAATCGCCCGTGCCACGGACAAGGCCGCGGCTGCGGCTGCGTACAAGGCCGCGACCTTGAAGGTATTCGACTACCTGCATGCCCAGTTCGGCAATTTCAGCGTGTACCTGATGGAAACCGGTCATTACTCAGAGGACGCGGCCCGGGCCCGGGGTTATTCGGAAGAGAAGATCGCCGCCATCGTCGAGGGCGTCGGTTATGTCCGCGCCGCCCAGGAGGCCATGGCCGCCGAACGCGCCGACGTCAAGCTGGCGGTGGACTACACCGACCTGCCGTTGCGCTATGAAGTCGATCCGCTGGTGTATCCCGATGACGTCTGGCACCTGCACGAGGAATCGGCGGAGATCGTCGGCCAACGCCTGGCGGACTACATAGCCAATGACCTCGGCTTCCAGGGCAATCCCGACGACAATAACAGCGTGCAGGACATCTTCGACAACGCCCAGAACCAGGGCGGGATGATCGCCGGCACCGACCAGGACGACACCTTGGTGGGTAGTTCTGGCAACGACACCCTGGATGGCGACTTGGGCGCCGACACCTTGACCGGTGGCGATGGCAACGACATCTACGTGGTCGACAATGCGTTCGACAGCGTGGTGGAAACCAACACCTCGACCGCGCAGATCGATACGGTGCAAGCCTCGGTCAGTTGGACGCTGGGGGCCAATCTGGAAAACCTGGTGCTCACCGGTGTGTCGGACATCGACGGCACCGGCAACGAACGGCGCAACTTCATCACCGGCAATACCGCCAACAACGTGATCGACGGCGCCGCCGGGGCCGACAGCATGAGCGGAGGCGATGGCAACGACACGTATTTTGTCGACAATGCCGACGACAGCGTGATCGAGACCAGCACCAACGCGGTGACCGGCGGGATCGACAGCGTGCACAGCAGCCTGGCGGCCTACACCTTGGGCAGCAACGTCGAGAACCTGTATGTCGATAGCCCTGGCGCCGCCAATGGCACCGGCAACGCCTTGGACAATACGTTGTTCGCCAGTGCCGGTAACAATGTCCTGGATGGACGCGATGGCATGGATACGGCGAGCTATGAACGGGCGCTGTCCGGCGTGACCGTCAACCTCTCGACGTCGGCGCAGCAGAACACCGTGGGTTCCGGGCTCGATACCTTGAAGTTCATCGAGAACCTGGAAGGTAGCGCCTCCGCCGACACGCTGTCGGGGAACAGTGCGGCAAACGTCCTCGACGGCGGGGCCGGCAACGATACGTTGGTAGGCGGCTCGGGCGATGACCGCTTGATCGGCGGCGCAGGCACCGACAACCTCACCGGCGGCACCGGCGCGGACACCTACGCGTTTGGTGCGCTGTCGGACATGGGCGTCGGGGCTTTGCGCGATGTGATCAGTGGTTTCAAGAGTGCCGAGTTCGACAAGTTGGACCTCACCGGCCTGGACGCCAACCCACTGACCGCCGGGGTCGATGCCTTCACGTTCATCGGCAGTAACGCCTTCGACGCCAGCAATGCTACCGGCCAGTTGCGCTTCGTCGATGGCATCCTCTCCGGCAGCACCAACGCCGACGCCACCCCCGAGTTCGAATTCGAACTGGTCGGCGTCAAGGAGCTGCACGCCAGCGACTTCACCGCCTGACCCAAGCCCCCTCCGGGGGGCTTGAGCTGAAAAACCCAAGACAACTAAAGGCCAGAACTGTGGGAGCGAGCCTGCTCGCGAAGGCGCCGGCACATCCAACAGGAATGCTGACTGACACACCGCTTTCGCGAGCAAGCTCGCTCCCACAGAAGTCGTGTTGTGCCTGAAAAATCCAGGTCAACCACAGATCAAAACTGTGGGAGCGAGCCTGCTCGCGAAGGCGCCGGCACATCCAACAGCGATGCTGACTGACCCACCGCTTTCGCGAGCAAGCTCGCTCCCACAGCAGTCGTGTTGTGCATGAAAAATCCAGGTCAACCACAGGGGTGCGCAAACTTGAACCCAGGCTTGTCTAGAACAGGCTCTGCACCTGCTCCAGCACCGCGCGGTTCATCTGGCCGGTGTGGGTGTGCAGGCTCACATAGCTTTGCAGCATGTCGAGCTTGGTGTTGAGCAGGTCCCGGCGGGCCTGGAACAGTCGCTGCTGGGCGTCAAGGATATCCACCGTGGAACGCACCCCGCCCTGGAAGCCTTTTTCCGTCGAGGTCAGCGCTCGCTGGTTTGACTCCACCGCCCGCTGCATCGCCTTGCTCTTGGCGAACCCGGCGACGACGCCCAGGTAATCGGCCTCGATGTCCTCGGCCAGTTGCTGGCGCTGCACGTCGTAGTCAGACTGCGCACCCGCCAGTTGCGCTTCGGCCTTGGCCACCGAGGCCCGTACCGCCCCGCCGCGATACAGCGGAATGTCCAATTGTACACCCACATAATAGGTGTCCTGGCGCGGGTCGAGTTCCTGGTATTGACGGGTTTCACGGCGGGTCAACTGAGTGGTCAATGACAACGTCGGATAATGTCCCGCACGCTGGCTGTCGGCCTGGGCCTCGGCGACTTTCACCGCTGCCAGCCGAGCGGCCAGCTCGGGGCTGGCCTGGCGGGCAATCGCCGTCCAGTACGGCAAGTCCTGCTCCGGCGGGATCGGGCTACCGGCGGCCAGTTCCTCGCGCATCGGCAGGATGTCATCGATGGGCACACTGGCTCGCCCGGACAACGCCCGCAATGCCGCCACGCGACGGGCCTGGGCTTCGGCTTCCTGGGCCTGCACCAGGTCGAGCCGCGCCTGGGCTTCGTCGATATCGGTAATCGCCCCCTGGCCACCCTCATAAAGCTTTTTGCTCTGGATGACCAGGCCTTGGATCGCCGCCTTCTGCTGCTGGATCAGCTTGATCTCGTTCTCGGCCCGGGCGACGTCGAAATACCCCTTCGCCACTCGGTCATACAAGGTCTGGCCGGCCACGTCGAACACCTGGGTGCCCAGTTTCCCCCGCGCCTTGCCTTCCTGGTACGCCGCCCAGCGGGCCTTGTCGTAGAGCGGTTGTTGTGCCGCCAGGGTGACGTTGTTCGCCTGGTAATCGTTGCTGTTGACGTAACTGTTGTCGTCGCCGCCGTCGGTCCGTCCACCGTAGCCATAACGCGAGGACAGCGAGACTTGCGGATAGAGGCCGCCGCGACCGATGTCCTCCTCGTGCCGCGAGGCTTCAAAGGCGTGGGCCGCCGCTTGCACGGTCGGATCGTTGAGGCGCGAGGCATCGTAGGCTGCGGTCAGGCTCAAGCCACTCTCCACGGCCCACACAGGACTGAGCACCACCCAACCGGTCCACAGGCTTAGCAGTACACGCACGCGAGAGCGGCAACGGTCGACCATGCTCATTCCTCCTTGAAGGCTGCCAGCAAGCGTTCACGCAACGGTTTCATCAGGTAATTCATCAAGGTGCGTTCGCCCGTCACCACCGTGACATCGGCGAGCATGCCGGGGCGCACCAGCAGGCCGGCGCTTTGCAACGCGGCCACGGTGTCGGCGGGAATCTCGACCTTGGCAGAGAAGTACGGTAGGTGCGTCTGCTCGTCGATCAGTTGGTCGGCCGACACGGTCGTCACGGTGCCGGTGACCGTCGGCGTATCCACCCGTTGCAGCGCGGTGAAATGCACGTGCACCGGCAGGCCCGGGCGCAGTTTGTTGGCCATCAGAGGCTCGAAGCGGGCGGTGATCGCCATCGGCGCATCCAGCGGCACCACTTGCATCAGGGTCTGGCCAGCCTGCGCCACGCCGCCGACCGTATGAATGCTCACGTCCATCACCTGCCCGGCCACCGGTGCGCGGATCGCACCGTTGTCGACTTCGAACTGCAAGGCCCGGATCTGATCGGCATAACCGGCCGCCTCGGCCGAGACCTCGCTGAGCTGCGTCTCGGCATCGCGGCGAAATTCCTGCTGCGCCTGCAAGGCCTTGAGCCGGCTTTCGTTGATCGCCTGGCGGGTCCTGCCGACATCCCCCACGCCGGAGGCGATCTGCCCCGCCAACTGGGCCGCGTTGCGCTCGGCCTCGAACAGTTTGTTGCGCGGAACGTAGCCTTCCCGGGCCAGGTCACGCAGGCCTTCAAGCTCCTGCTGCTGAAAACGCATCTGCGCGTCGTAGTTGCGCTTGACGCCTTCGTAGCCCAGCAACTGTTGCTGCAACGCCGCGGCTTCGTGCTCGATGATCTGCAAGCGACTGCCCAGCTCCGCGCGACGTGTGATGAACAACTGGCTCTGCAAGGCCATGGCCGCCTTCACTCGTGGCTCGTCGGCGCGCGCCAGCAGCTCCGCAGGCCATTGGATCTCGGCGCTGCCCAGGCGCTCGGCAATCAGGCGCGCCTCGATGCTGCGGTCATTGAGCAGCTTGCCCAGGGTCACGTCCAGTTGCGACTGCGCCTGCACCGTGTTCAGTTGCACGAGCAATTGCCCCTGGGTGACCCGGTCGCCATCGCTCACCAGCAGCTTTTCCACCACTCCGCCGACCAACGACTGCACCGCCTTGCGCTCCCCCGCCACCACCACGGTGCCGCTGCCCACCACTCCCTGGTCGAGTGGCGCCAGGCAGGCCCAGAGCAGGAAACCGCCCAGCGTCAGGACCAGGAATCCCACGCCATAACGCGCCGCACTCCCGGCATCAGTCCGAGCGCTGGGTAGTGTCGTGGTGCCGCGCACGCTCAGCCCCTGCTCGCTGTAGGTCTGTGCATCAGGGATCAGATCACGCATCGCCGCCCGCCTCCCGGACCGCGGCCGGTCGCGGCCCCGGCATCAATGCCTTGAGCACCCGGTCCCGAGGGCCGAACGCTTGTTGAGTCCCGTCCTTCAACACGAGGATGTGATCGACCACCGCCAGCACACTGGGCCGGTGCGTGATCAAGACCACGGTGCTGCCGGCCGCCTTGAGGGCACTGATGGCCTGGACCAGCGCCAGCTCGCCGGCGTCATCGAGATTGGAGTTGGGTTCATCGAGCACGATCAGCGAGGGCCTTCCGTAGAGCGCGCGCGCCAGGCCCAGGCGTTGTTTCTGCCCACCGGACAAGCCAAGCCCGCCGGGGCCCAGCGGCGTGTCGTAGCCCTTGGGAAACCGCAGGATCATTTCGTGGATACCGGCATGCCGTCCGGCAGCGATGATCTGGTCGGCGTCCTGCTCACCGAAACGGGCGATGTTGTCGGCGACCGTGCCGTCGAACAACTCGATGTCCTGGGGCAGGTAGCCGAGGTGCGGGCCCAGGGCGTCGTGGGACCACTGGCTGATCTCGGCATCGTCCAGGCGCACCGACCCGCCCATGGCCGGCCAGACCCCGACCAGGGCACGGGCCAGGGTCGATTTGCCACTGGCACTGGGCCCGACCACGGCCAGCACGTCGCCCTTGGCGAGGCTGAAATTGATCCCGCGCAGGATCGGCTGCGAAGCCCCCGGCGGGCCGACATACAACTGCTCCAGGCGCACCGCCCCGGTGGGCGGCGGCAATGGCATGCGCAAGCGATCACGAGGGTGCTGCGCCAACAGTTGGCTCAGGCGCTGGTAGCTCTGGCGCCCGGAATTGAATTGCTTCCACGAGCCGATGGCGATTTCCACCGGCGCCAGGGCTCGCCCCAGCAACAGCGACATCGCAATCATCATGCCCGCCGACAGTTGGCCTTCCAGTACCAGCAAGGCCCCCAGCCCGAGGGCCAGGGATTGCCCGGAAATCCGCACGAAACGCGTCGCCGAGGTGATGCGCGCACCGCGGTCGCTGGCATGGGCCTGGGCGGCAATGATGCGCTGCTGCAACAGACTCCAGCGCTGGCGCAACGGCCCGAGCATGCCCAGGGCCTGGATGACTTCAGCGTTGTGCAACGTGCTGTTGACATAGATCGACGACTGCACCCCCAGGCGATTGGCCTCGCCCAGGCGCGTACGTGTCGCCAGTTCGCCCCACAGCGCCAAGCCGATCAGCACCAGGGCGAGTACCAGCGTCAGCACGCCGAACCAGGGATGGAAGATAAACGCCACCAGCAGGAAGATCGGCAGCCAGGGCGCGTCGAGCAACGCGATCAGGCCCTGCCCGGTAATCAACTGCCGCAGTGTCGCCAGGTCCGTGAGCACCTGCGCCGGGTTAGCGTTGTGTTCCCGCAGGCTGCGGGCGAAGGCGGCATCGAATACCCGCTCGCCCAAGGCATCGTCCAGCCCCGCGCTCATGCGAATCATCACCTCGCCGCGCACCCACTCGATCAGGGCACTGAACATGAACAGTCCCAGGGCCATCAAGGTGAGCATGAACAAGGTGGTTTCGTTACGGCTGGTGAGGACCCGGTCGTAGACCTGCATCATGTACAGCGACGGCACCAGCACCAGCAGATTGATCACGCCACTGAACAGCGCCAGGGCCCAGAACACCCGGCGGTAGCTCAGCAAGGCAGCATCGATGTCATGACGCGGATCGAGTAGAAACCCCATGGGAAAAATCGCCTGCAAGAGAAAGGGTCGGTCCAGGACGCAATCCATCGCAAAGCTTTTTCCCCCGAAAGTGCTCGAGGAAAACCATCCAGCTGATATGCCGATAACAGGGACGATCCTCATCCCCACAGACGCCAATTACTGACAACGCGACCGCGGGTTAGTGCCGGTTCGCAGGGCTGGGTTTGCAAGTGGGTGACAGGCGGAAGGGCCGCGCTTCAAGACTGAGGTTTTTGCGTCTTGAATGGGCTGAAAAGCGGGTTTGTTGACGCCAGTAACGTGGCGTCAACAGGGTAAAAAATCAGGGATTAGCCGAGGGAAGCGACGCTCTCCGGCTGGGGTGGATGTCGCGACGTCGCCAGGCCGATAAAGGAAATGATCAGCGCCAGGCCCAGGGTCGTGCTCACCTCGCTGCGGTGCTCGGGCGTGATCATCATGACCGCCAGCGCCGCCGAGATGAACACAATGACCAACCAGGTCAACCAGGGAAACAACCACATGCGAAAAGGCAGCTCGATGTTCTGTCGTTGCAGCATCCGGCGCATGCGCAGTTGCGAGATGGCGATCACCAGGTACACCAGCAAGGCGATGGCACCGGAGCTGGCGAGCAGGAACTGGAACAGGCCGGCGGGCATGAAGTAGCTGAACAAGGTGACACCCGCGCCCAGCACGGTACTGGCAATCACCGCGGACCGTGGCACACCGGCCGAGGACGTCACCTTCACGGCCCTTGGCGCATCGCCGCGACGGCCCAGGGAGTACAGCATCCGCGAGGCGATGTAGATCGAGGAGTTCATGCAACTGGCCACGGCAATCAGCACCACCACATCCACCAGGAATTTGGCGTGGGGAATGTTCATCAACTCCAGCGCCCGCTGGTAGGAGCCCACTGAAGCCAGGAGCGGATCGTTCCACGGCACCACGGAAATGACCACGAAGATCGACAGCAGGTAGAACACACCGATACGCCAGATCACCGAACGGGTGGCCTTGGCAATGTTCTGCGCGGGGTTATCGGATTCAGCCGCCGCGATGGTCACCGCCTCCGTACCGATGAAGCTGAACATGATGGTGATGAACGCGCCCACTACCGCCGACAAGCCGTTGGGGGCGAACCCGCCATGCTCCTCCATCAACCGGCTCAAGCCGCTGGCTTCGCGCTCGGGAATCCAGCCCATCAGCACTGCGAAACCCAGGGAGATAAAACCAATGATCGCCACGACCTTGGCCATGGCGAACCAGAATTCGAACTCGCCGTACTTCGACACGCTGAACAGGTTCGTCACCGCCAGCAAAACGATCGACACCGAGGCGAACAGCCAGGCATCGACGGCGGGAAACCATTGGTTGAGCACATGGCCGGCGGCCAGCGCTTCTATGGGAATCACCAGCACCCAGAACCACCAGTAGAGCCACCCGATGGTGAAGCCGGCCCAGCGCCCGATGGCCTGGTCGGCATAGGTGGAGAAGGAGCCGGTGTCCGGATTGGCGACCGCCATCTCACCCAACATGCGCATGACCAGGACCACCAACGTCCCGGAAAACAGATAGGCCAGCATGACGGCCGGGCCGGCGGCGGCAATGGCATGACCCGATCCCACGAACAGACCCGCACCGATGATCCCGGCAATGGACAGCATGGTGACGTGACGAGGCTTGAAGCCCTGTGCCAGATGGCCGTTCGAATCCTTGAAGCTGGGGCTGGTCATTTTCTTATTCTCTTGTGATCGAACATTGAGGCGCGCATAGGAACAATCGGTGTTTCGGTTTTTCCGCCCCTCCTGGAAGCGGCACCATCAGGTTTGTATTGATCCACCCTGGGCGAACGTGCGCACTTGCGGTGAAAGTTGCGCCACGTTACCCGCCTTCCCTCCCGAGTTAGTTACCTGAACGCGCCACCTATGTGCCTGATTTCGCCAAGTAAGGCATGGCGTTTTGCCTGTTGCCAAGCGTCTGGAACGGGGCATTCAGCCAAGTCCATGGGGGCAGTAATGAAATAAACCCTTTAAAAACTTTACTGGGTTAAGTATTTTGCATACCTATGCCCGGCCCGCTGGCAACCCACAATCCTGTGGGAGCGAGCTTGCTCGCGATAGCGGTGTGTCAGCCGGCTTCAATACTGCTGATCCGACGCCATCGCGAGCAAGCTCGCTCCCACGGGGGGGGGCCAAGGCCTTTACCTTCTTTGCGACAAGGAGCTCCCGTGAGCGGACTGCGTGAACGTCAAAAAGCCGAACGCCGCCAAGCCATCAGCAAGGCGGCGGTCGAACTGTTCGAGCGCCAGGGCTTCCAGAACACCACCATCGAACAGATCGCCAGCCAGGCCGGCGTGTCGGCGCCCACCGTGTTCAAGTACTTCGGCAACAAGCAGGAGATCATCCTGGAGATCCTGCACGACGCCGACCAGCGCGCCCTCACCGATACCCGCAGCCAGATGCCTGAAATCGAGGACCCGGTGGAAGCGCTGTGTTATCTGGAGCGGCTGTTGACCGGCTACGCGCTGGAGGTCATGCACCCGAGCCTGTGGCGCGAGTTGCTGCCGCTGATCCTGTTTGGTGGCGACAATGGGCTGCCCGAGGGGTATCGCGCCATGAACGATGCGCTCAGGGCCGAAATCAGTGGGCTGATCAGGGAGTTGCAACAAGCCGGCAAACTACGCGCCGATCTGGACGTCGACCTCGCCGCGTTCCTGTTGAACGACTATTCGCACTTGCAGCTGTTCAGGTTGGTCAACCAGGAACAACCGGACATCGAGGCACATTCCGCCCAGGTCCGGCGCATCACTGAATTGCTCTTCCTGGGCATGCGCGCCTGAACCACTGAGACGGACCCGGCGCCGCAACGCCGGGCCACGCCGATCAGCGATGGGTCTTGATGCCCGTCCAGGTGCGGGTACGAATCCGCTCCACGGCGGCCGGCACCGGTTCCAAGGCGAACAGGGTCTTGCGCGCCTCGTCCGGCACATACATGGCGGGGTTGTTGCGGATTTCAGCATTGACCAGTGCCGTGGCTTCCTTGTTCGGGTTGGGATAGCCGATCTTGTTGCTGATCCGCGCAATGACATCCGGACGCAAGATGTAGTTGATGAAGGCGTAGGCTTCCTTGGCATGAGGCGCATTGGCGGGCACCATCATGACGTCCGACCACATCGGCGCCCCTTCCTTGGGCAGCGCCATCTCCACCTTGACCCCCTTCCCGGCGTCTTCGGCCAGTCGTTTGGCCAGGGCCACCCCACCGGACCAACCCACCCCGACACAGATCTCACCGTTGGCCAGGTCCATGCCATAGCGCGATGAGTTGAAGTAGGTGATGTACGGCCGAACCTTGAGCATGGCTGCCTGTGCCTTGGCGTAATCCTCACGTTTCTGGCTGTTGGGGTCCAACCCTTCGTAGTGCAAGGCAATGGGCACGATCTCGTTGGCGGCGTCCAGCAGACCCACGCCACAACTGGCCAGCTTGGCCATGTTCTCTTCCTTGAACAGGATGTCCCAGGTATTCATTTGCACATCTTCACCCAGCACCTGGCGCACCTTGTCGACGTTGTAGCCGATCAGGGTCGTGCCCCACAGGTACGGCGCGGCATAGCGGTTGCCCGGATCGCCCACCGCTTCCAGGGACTTCATGAATTCGGGGTCCAGATGCTGCCAGTTCGGCAACTGGCTGCGGTCCAGGGGCTGGACGGCGCCGGCGGCGATCAGATGGCTGACGTTGGAGCTGCTCGGATAGACCACGTCATACCCCGAGTTGCCGGTCAGCAGCTTGGACTCCAATGTCTCGACGCTGTCGAAGACGTCATAGATGGGGCGAATGCCGGTTTCTTCCTCGAAACTCTTGAGGATTTCCGGCGGCAGGTACTCGATCCAGTTGTAGATTCGCACCGTTCGCTCTTCGGCCAGGCTCGCGCCACTGACCAGCATCGAAACGACAGCGCCCAGCAAGGTGTTGCGCAAAAACAGGCTCATGATCAAACACTCCAGCGCGGCCGCGAAGGCTCGCGACACTTAATAGCGGTAGGTGAAGAAGAGTTCCAGCGCGCTGAACTTCCGGTCGTCGCCGAAGACCTGTTTGGCCGCCGCCATGGGCTTGACCCAGTTGTAGGACAGCGAGGTGGACAGCGACTTCGAAGGTGCCCAATCCAGGAAGACTACACTCTCGTCGGCAAACCGTTTATCGCTGACGGCGGTGCCCATGTAGTTTTTTTCGTCCAGCCAGAATTGGTAGTGGATCGCACCGAGCGTCAGGGTTTCGTTGAGGTGGGTCTTGAGTGAGAACTGCTGGACGTTTTCGTTGCTGTTGAACATCAGGTAGTTGCCGACGACATCGCCGATCAACCAGGTGCTCCAGTCGACGAAGCCCTTGGTCAAGGGATCCCAGGCTTTCTGTCGGTTGTCGGTGAGGTTGTCGTCGCCGGAAAAACTCGCGTAGCGGTAGCCGATCACCGGGGTCAGCGGCAGTGTGCCGAAGGTGTAATCGGCCTGGCCGTACCAGGCCTTGGCATCGTAGTCCACACCTTCGCCGCTGCCTCGCTCCACGGCATATTCGGCGTTGAGGGCCAGGTCCGGGAGACCCGGGAGCCGGGCGTTCAAGGCCCTGACGTTGTACACCAGCATGCCATCGCGACGACGCGGCAACGTGCTGCCCTTGGGCCCCATGGCCTTGACCTTCAGCGCGGTGGCACCCAGCGTCACCTGGTCGTCGAGGTTGTAGTCCAGGTTCACGCCGCTCAGGCGAAAGTCACCCAGGTCGCTGTCGGTTCCCAGGCTGAAACCCTGGACTTTCAACGCGCCATGGTCCCAGGCGACCACCGCCGACTCCTTGAAGGCGGTGCGTGGGGCGAGCCAATAGGCACCGTCGTTGAACTGATCAAGGTTGCCATCCATGACGATGAAACCATTGCCGATCATGTAGTTCTGGCGACCGCCCGTGACCGTCCACTCCCCGGCCCGGAAACCGCCATAGAACTCTTCCGTCGATACCTTGCCATCGGAGCTGCGGGTGAAGCCACCGGCGTCACCATCACCGAAGGTGGTCGCTCCCACCAGGGAGCCGCCGGCCAGCAGGCTGAAATCCGGCTGCACGGCGTATTCCAACTTGACGCCCGGCTTGACATAGAACTCCTGCCAGTCGATTTTCGTGCCGCCATTCTTGCCGCTGCGCAGGTCCACCACGCCGCCGCCAAAATTGACGTTGCGGGTGGACACGGCTGCGCCACCGGCCGTCAGGTTGACCTCGCCCTTGAGGTTACCCTCCTCGAAGGTGTAGCCCGCCCAGGCAACCTGGGCGGTCAAGGGTAACCCGAGCACGAGGCACGTTCGGGACAAACGCATCATGGAAACCATATGGAGCTCCTGTTGATTATTGTTGTTACAGGGCAGTGAATGGCGGCGCAAACCCGCGCCAACACCTGGCTGGGCCAGATGAGCGGAACGAAATTGTTGTGTTTATCGGATGAAGTCAGGGCGTCAGTTGCGCCGCGATGGCCCGCAGCATGCGCACGCTGTCGCCGTCGAACGGGCTGACGGCCTCGCCCAAGGATGACTGCTTGACGATCACCACGCCGGAGGGCTTGTCGATGAACAGGTATTGGCCATGGATGCCACCGGCCATGAGCGCCTGGCTGTGGTCGTTGAAGACATACCATTGGCTGCGGTAGGACGCGCCTGGGGTCCAACTGGAAAAGTCGGCGCAGGCGGCATAGACGGCCGGGTCGGCCCCAGCGGCAATACCGGCGAGGGCCTCGGCCGAGAGCAGTTGGCGCCCGTCCTGACGGCCGTCATTGGCCAGCAGGCGGCCGAAGCGCGCCATGTCACGCAGGGTCGCGCTGAACCCGGCACCGGCCACGCTGCGGCCCCAGGGATCGGCCAGGAAATAGCCGTCGCGCTCACAGCCCAACTGGCTCCAGACCGCCTGCAGCAACTGGTGACAGGCCTTGCCGGACGCCCGCTCCATGACCCAGGCCAACGCCTCGGTGGTGGCCGTCACATAATGGAAAAAGCCGCCGTGACTGCCGCGCTTGCGCAGTGACGGCAAGTATTGGTACAGGGATTCGAACGTCGTGTACTGCGCCGGTGCCGGCTGGAAACCGCAGGCGTAACCGTATTGGGAACTCTCCGAATCCGGATCCTCATAGACCTCGCTGTAATCGACGGCCACGGCCATGTCGAACAGCTGGCGCACGGTCGCATCGCCGAACGCACTGCCGGTCAGTTCCGGTACGTAATGGGCGGCCGTCAGCGTCGGGTCAAGCTGACCTTCGCAGACCAGTTGTTCACCCAGGGCACCGATCAGCGACTTGGTCACCGAAAACATGATGTGCCGGTCCTCGGGGCGCTGGCCGTTGAAGTAACGCTCGAACAGCACGGTGTCGCCCTTGAGGACCAGGAAAGCATCGGTCTGGCTGGCGATCAGGTGGTCGATCACGCTGATGCTCAAGCCACACTCGCTGTCGAAGTGCAACTCGTCCAGCGGCTGGAGCGCCTGCTTGAACGCGCTGACCGGCCCGCTGCCAGCCTGTACATCGATGGAGGGACGCAAGCGCGCCAGGTTGCGGAAGCCCCATTGGTTGAACGGCGGGCTCATCCAGTTGTGCCAGGTGACACGGCGGAGGGGTTCGGCGGGAAAGCCTTGCATCAGCGAAGGCGCCAGGCGTGCGTCGGAGGGCGATTCGTGAGTCTCGACGTAAAGACTGGCCAGTGAAGGCACGGTGTTCTGATTCATTGGGTTGCCCCTGCGAAATGACTCTGCGTGAAAGCAGATGCAGGAGAATAATTACTCGATGTAATTTTTTAGTCAATAAAACTTTTTATTGGCATCGCTTATCAGTATTGCCCATTCAAACCAGCCAATGCGGTTTGCCTGCAGGCATTGCAGGGGCCTGCTTCGCAGGCCAGCGGGAGCAAGCTCCCTCGCCACAGGGGATTGGGTTGGCTCGAAGTTTCAGTGTTGGGGCTGAGCGGGCTGTGGCGAATGAGACGCTGCCCCCGTGGCGAGGGAGCTTGCTCCCGCTCGGCTGCGCAGCAGCCGTGATCGCTCACCGACTCTGCCCGGTACCCAAGGCTTCGGCCATCCGGACCAGGTCCGCAAACGACTTGGCGCACATTTTTTTCATCGCATGGGCGCGATGGATCTTCACGGTGATTTCGCTCAGGTTCATTTGCCCGGCGATCTGCTTGTTCATCAGCCCCGTGACCGCAAAACCCATGACTTCCTTTTCACGGACGGTGAGCGTCTGGTAGCGGGCATGCAAATCGGAAAATTGCTGCTCGACTTGCCGTCTCCGGACATCCGCCTGAAGCGCGGCGGACACCGCATCCAGCAGGTTCTGTTCACGGAAAGGTTTCGCCAGGAAATCCACGGCGCCGGCTTTCATCGCCTTGACCGACATCTCGATGTCGCCGTGGCCGGTGATGAAAATGATCGGGATATTCGAATTCGACTCCGCCAACTGCGCCTGGAAGTCGAGGCCACTGGCGCCTTGCAACCGTACATCAAGGACCAGGCAACTGGGGCACTCGGTCTTCGGTTGCCGAAGAAAATCCGCCGTGGAGGCGAACGTCTCGACGCGGATCCCGACCGAGCGCAGCAGGTTGCTCAACGCATCGCGCATGGAGGCATCGTCATCCACCACGAACACAATAGAACCTTTGAGACCCGCTTCATTGGATGAAGCATTACCGTTCATTCACGACCCTTCCGGCGAGTGAAACGAAAAAAAGTGTAGCACAGCGACCTTGCGCGACCCGCCTTGTGCCTAGTGGCCTGTGTGGCTAATTCGTGCACTCAAATTAACCGCACAGGCCACTATGCAATCAGCTGCGGCTCCAGCGTCGAAATAAAAGCAAAAAGATCACGGGGACGCTGGAAATAAGCGTCGACCTGAGCGCTGTAGTGTTTTCCGCTGATGCACCAGTTGCAAAAGTGTTCGCAGTTGTTGGACAGAACCCGATATTTATTCTCACCGAGCCGTGAGCGCGCCCGCCGGACGACTTCGTCGTTGGAGTATTCATACGGCTCCTGCGCGATCCATACCGGTTTGCCATGGGCGAAATGTTCAAGGTCGATCACTTCGATGGGGCCGGATCTCAGCGAACCGCTGAACCCGGAGTAGTGGGCGACTTTCAGGTCGCCCAGGTAGATCCCGTGATGCAGATAGAACCCCCGTGGGCTGATCAGGTGCGCGCCGATCGGCGGCGTGCCCCCGGACCGTTCGACATGCACCCATCTCAAGGCGATATCAGACAAGCCGCGATTGCGGGCCGCTGCGCATCCCTGCCCCTCCAGCATCGGCGTACCCAGGCGATAGAAAGCGCTCGCCGTGACGAGCGCCATCAACACCAGCGCGACCGAACGAAGCGCAGAAAGTCCATCCATTGCCCGGTGGGTTAAATCGATCATGGCTCACACTCCGCAACCCGTGAAGCCAATCTATCGCCCGGGTTGCGGCGTTGCATTTGTACGTGGGAGTGGAACCGGTGATCTATTGATATACAGCCTTTAAACCTAAGTATGAATCGAACGCTGTCGAGTCCTCAGGCAGGCGTTTCCCCCTGGACGATGGGCAACGTGAATTGAACGGTAGCGCCGCGTGACTGATTGGCGCAGGCCTTCAAGCAACCGCCATGGGACTCGATGATCGAACGACAGATCGATAACCCCAAGCCCAGCCCAGTGGGTTTGGTGGTGTAGAACGACGTGAACACCTGATCGACGTTTTCCGAGGCGAACCCCGGCCCCGAATCGCTCACACTCACCAGCACCCAATCGGCCCCCTCTAACGTTGCGCAGATCCACAACTGCCGTTCGCCCTCGTTGACGCAGCTCATCGCTTCGAGCGCATTCATGATCAGGTTGAGCAGCACCTGTTGCAGCTCGACCCGGTCACCTTGGATGAGCGGCAAACCGTCGGCCAGTTGCGTCTGGATCAAGACGCCGCTCTTGATGATCTGGCTACGGGTGAACTCGATCATTTCGCCAATGGCAATGTTGATGTCCACCGGGCCTTTTTGTGGCGGCGCCTTGCGGATATGCCCACGGATCCGCCCCAGCACGTCCGCCGCCCGATTGGCGTCGTAGATGAGGCGCCCCAGTACCTGGCGGACTTCCTCGATCTCGGGTGGCTGGGTGTTCAGCCAACGCAGGGCGGCATCGGCATTGAGGATCGTCGCGGCAATCGGCTGGTTGACTTCATGGGCGATCGAAGCCACCAACTGCCCCATGGTCGCGACTCGGTTGGCGTGCGCCAGCTCGGTTTGCACCTCGCGATAACGTCGCTCGCTTTCGCGGATCTTTTCTTCCGCCTGGCGGCGTTCGGTCAGGTCCAGCACGAAAGCGACCCCTTCCCTGCTATTGGCCTCGAACAGCGCCAGACCGACGATGACCGGCAGGCGGCTGCCATCCTTGCGAAAATATTCTTTTTCATAAGGCCGGGCGTGCCCGGTGAGCAATGCCTGGGCCAGGGAGCGTTCGCTCAGTTCGCGGAACTCCGGCACTGTCAGGTCCCGCCAGCCCAGGCGGCCCAACGCCAGGTCTTCGCGCTCGTAGCCGACCATGCGCAGAAAGGCATCGTTGGCTTCGATAATGTCGCCATCGGCATTCCAAAATAGAATGCCAATGATGTTGGCGTCGACCAGGCGCCGGATCCTCGCTTCGCGCTCGGCGACTTCGCGATACAAGCGGGCATTTTCCAATGAGATGGCCGCACGGGACGCCAACAGTTTCAACACGGCGATCCGGGTTGGGTTGAACACATGGGCAGCCAGATTGTTTTCCAGGTAGAGCGCGCCGACGAGCTTGGCCTGGTTCAGCAACGGCACGCAGAGAATCGAGCGGGCGTGCTGCTTGCGGATATACGGGTCCGCGGCAAACGGCGCCGCGATCAGGGCATCGTCAAGAAAAACGCTCTCCCCGGTGCGCAGGACGTGGTAGAGAATCGACTCCGGCAACAGTGCCGCGCCCACCGGGGCATTGTGGATTTGCGTTACGTGGTTGCCGGTGGTCACCTGCGCCGCGACTCGGTACTCGCCGTCGCTGGACAGGATCAATAACCCGCGTTCGGCGCCGGCCTGTTCGATCGCCGTGCACATGACCATGTCGATGAGCTTATCCAGGACGATTTCCCCCGACACCGCCTCGGAGACCTTGAGTACGGTGGCCAGATCCAGGTGCTCGACCGGCGTCATCATCGTCGTCGTTGGACCGGGCACAGGCGCTTCGGTCCTCAGCGATGGATAGGTGTGCTCCAGTTGTCGCACTTTGCCCTCGGCGCCCCAACGCTGGTAGGCGTAACGAGCATCCTGGAGATAGACGCGAGCGATCTTGCCGAAACCACGGGCGGCGTAGAAGCGCGCCGCGAGTTCGTTGGCCAACGCCTCGATATGGACGAAACCGCTTTCCTGCGCGGCTTGGATGGCTTGCTCGTACAGCGACTCGGCATCGATTAGGCGCCCTTCGACCCGGGCCATTTCGGCACCCACCAACGCGGTGCGGCTGGCGAAGTTCTCCGGACACTGCTGTGCCCATGCCTGGAGCTGGCGGTAATTGGCCGCCATCGCCACCCAATGAGGTTCGCGCTCGTCCACTGGCACACGATCGCAACAAGCGGCCCGCGTCAGGGCGCCGTAGAAATGGTATTCGGTTTCCTCGAAAAACGCCTGGCAAACCCAGAGCAGATCCTGGGCCTTCACCGCCGCGGCCATGGCCGCTTCGGGATCGTCGGCCAGGTAGCGGGCTTGCAGTTTGCGGACCCAGTACAAACATTCAGCCAGGACCAGATCCGAGTTGCTGGACAAGTGGGTTTCGATGGCCGGTTCGTTCAACTGGCCGTCGTCAAGGCAGCCGAACGTCAGCGTCACGCCCCGAAGCATCCGGATCAGTGCCAGCTGGGCGACGATAAAATCCGTCACCAGCCCGAAGTGCACCCTCCTGGCGTAGGCCAGGCCCCGCTCGGCTTCGTCTTGAACATCGGCCAACGGCTCGCCAGCGAACAGCAGATCGGCGGTGAGGTTGTTGCCCGCGTAGGCGCCATACGGCAGGTCACCGATCCGATTCGCCGCCGCGAACGAACGACGCAAAAGGTCCCGGCATTGCTCCACGGGCCTCATCCAACGCACGGCAAAGCACGAAAAACACAGATAAGTGCTGGCCTCGAATCGCCGCAGGTCGCGTTTTTCAATGAGGTCGCAACCCAGCTGGCCAAAGCGGAACCCCATCTGGTAGTCACCGAACCGCCGACCGGCGACCCGAAACAGATTGGCGTACAGCACACAGGACGCATCGCAGTTGCCCTGCTCCAGGCTCAAGGTGACTGCCTTGCAGATCAACAGGTCCACCAGGTTCGCTTCACTCTGCAAGGCCGGCGCAAAGAGCTTGCCCAGTGCGTTGAGCGTCGCCAGGGAGGTGGCGTCCTCCATCAGCGGCAGCTCGATGAGGTCTTCGATGGCCCGGCCTTCAAGCAGTTCCCCGATGCGCTCGTACTCGTGACGCACATCGTCGTCGCTCGGGTGGGCCGACCACTCGATCCCCACATGACGCAGGTAGTCGAGGCAGACCGCCACCGCACCATCGCTGCGATCCAGGAGCAGGTAGACATCCATCAGCAGGCACGCCACGTTGGCCCGCTCGATCACCGTCACGGCGCGGTCGGCCAGGGCCTTCAGGCGTTCGTCCGCAGCACCGAGTTGCCCGGTAAGGAACTCGCATTCGGCCCGGTTCAATTCCAACCCGAAGATCAAGTCATGGCGCCCTGTCCAGCAATCTTCATCCAGCAACTGCACGCCGGTGGCCAGGTAGTTGAGTGCCGAAGCATAGGCCGTCGAGGCCTTGGCCCGTTGGCCGGCCAGCAGGTTGAATTCAGCCAACTGCTCCCGCTCAGCCCGGTCGGTGAGCAACGCCGCGCCACGATTGAGCTGGCCGGCAATTTCAAAGATCGCCTCTTCAAGCGCTTGGGCGTCCGTTTGTGCCGCGAGCAGCCGTCCGATGCGCAGGTGCATCTCGGCGCGCGCAGCCTGGGGAATCAGCGAGTAGGCGGCCTCATGAATACGGTCGTGAACGAATCCATAGGCATCGTCCAGCCGCTCGACCAGTTCCTGGCGGACCGCCTGCCACATCACCGCCCGGACCTGCGTCGGGGAGATGTCCAGAACGGTGGAAAGCGCCTTGAGCCCGGCCACGTTGCCCAGGCACGCCAGTTGCTGCAACGCCTGCTGCGTGTCGGCAGGCAGGCGTACCAGTTTGCCGACCATCAGGTCGACGACATTGTCTGTGTAGCCCTTGGCGTGAATGCGCTGCGGATCCCACCACCACTGCCGCGCCTCGTGATCGAAGGCCAGCAATCGCTCGTCAGCGAGGGCCTGCAGGAACTGGATCACGAAGAATGGATTGCCCGCGGTCTTGTCCAGCACCAGTTGCGCCAGCGGCTCGACACGATCAACGGCGTCATGCAGGGCCTCGGCGATCAACTGCTCGACGTGCACCTTGACGAGGGGCGCCAGGGTGATCTCGCTGATCTTGCCTCCCGCGCTCCGAATGGCCTTGAGCTTGCCCGTCAATGGATGCGTGGCGTCCACCTCATTGCTGCGGTAGGCGCCCACCAGCATCAGGTGGCGCACATCGGCGCTGGTCAGCAGGTCCTCCAACAGGTCGAGCGTCGCTGCGTCCAGCCATTGCAGATCGTCGAGAAACAGCGCGAGCGGATGGTCCGCGCGGGCGAACACACCGATGAAGCGCCTGAACACCAGCAGGAAGCGGCGTTGCTCCTGTTGGGGATCAAGCGCCAGGACCGCTGGCGGCTCGCCGATGATGAGCTTGAGTTCGGGGATCAGGTCGGTCATGAGCCGCGCATTGGCATCCAGTGCCTCCAGCAACGCCTCGCGCCAATGCGCCAGTTCCGTGTCGCTTTTGCCCAGCAACGTGCGCACCAGGCTCTGGAAGGCCTGCACCAGGGTCGAATAAGGGATGTCACGCCGGTACTGGTCGAACTTGCCACTGGCGAAAAGGCCCCGCGGCGGAACCAGGACTTTGTGCAACTCATTGACCACCGAGGATTTGCCGATACCGGAGTAGCCAGTCACGAGCACCAGTTCCGGCGCTCGTGTTTCAACCACCCGACCGAACGCGGTGACCAACGTCTCGACTTCACGCTCGCGGCCGTAGAGTTTTTCGGGAACCAGCAGCCGATCGGAGGCGCCTTGTTCGCCCAGGGCAAAGACATCGATGTGCCGCGATTGTGTCCAGTGCGCCAAGCAACGACGCAGATCATGTTCGACACTCGCGGCGGTCTGATAGCGCTCCTCGGCGGTCTTGGCGAGCAGTTTCATGACGATCCGGGACAACGTCTCGGCGATGGTTTGGACCCGCGCACTGGGCGGCGAAGGCATCTTGGCGATATGGCAATGGACCCACTCCATGGGGTCGGACGCCGTGAACGGCAGCGAGCCAGTCAACATCTGATAGAGCGTTATGCCGAAGGAATAGAGATCACTGCGCGAATCGATCGAGCGATTCATCCGGCCGGTCTGCTCGGGCGCCATATAGGCGAGCGTGCCGGCCAGGGTTTCGGGGGCTTGGCGCTCCCGCGGCAGCCGCGAAGCCAGGCCGAACCCGGTGAGCCGCGCCTGGCCATCGTCGCAGTTCACCAGAATGTGGCTGGGCTTGATGTCCTTGTGAACGATGCCGCGCTGGTGGAGCTGGCCCAGCGCCACGGCGATGCTCACCGCAAGGCGCAGGAACGTCGCCGTTTCCATCGGGGCGATCAGCAACTGCACGAGCGGCACGCCGCCGGGATCCTCGAGCAGCAGCCGCACCTGGGCCCCTTCGCGCACCATGTCGAGGGGTTGTACCGACCAGGCGCCATCAAGCTCATCCTTCAGGCCAAACTCATGGGCGAGCCGGTCAAGGCAACCAGGGCGAGGCTGTTCGGTCGCGGGGCGGGCCACCAGGACCGTGTCGTCGCCGTCCACACCCGAGCGCAATTCCCGACAGAAGATACGCTCACCATCGTCCCATAGTATTTGCATGCTGTTATTCCATCGGCACAGGAGCACTATTTTGTTTGGTCTGCCGCACTTTGCCGTCGGCTGTCATCCAGTGTCATGTCGCACTTGCCGATGTCGTAGCCATAAGGCGACTTCCGTGGCTGCGCTGGATGCCTGAGGGTAAAGCATGTGCCGGGATCCAGGACGGGGCGTGTTGCGCTCTTTAGATTAGCGCCTCATGAAAGCGCTTCACAATGTTTTCATGGCCTGGCGCAGGACCGGGGACAGGGCGCCAACCCTTAGGTCTTAGGGCGTTATACATAGGTATACTTCTGCCCCTTATGGGACCGCGTATCGTGTAGTCACGACAGGCGCTGTTACGAGCGATCCCTATGACGCAAGCCACGCAGATACGCAACACGACGACTATCGCGGTTGTTGACGATGACGAATCCGTCCGGACAGCCCTGGATAGCCTGTTGCGTTCCACTGGTTACAAGGTTCGAACTTATCGCAGCGCCATCGAGTTCCTGGACGCCAATGCCCCGGTCAGTACCCATTGCCTGATTTCCGATATCCAGATGCCGGGCATGAGTGGTGTAGAGCTGCATGAACAGCTCGGTGCCATGGGTTTTCGGATTCCCACCATCTTCATTACCGCTTATCCGGACCTGGGGGCGCATACGCCGGGGTTGGTCGCCTGCCTGCCCAAGCCTTGTGATGCCGACAAGCTGCTGGACTGCATCGAGACGGCCCTGGGCCCGGCACATTGAGGTTGCTGTATAGAACGCCCTAATACGAAACGACCGTGGGAGCTTGCTCGCGATAGCGGTGGCTCAGTTTGAAGAGGTGTCGCCAGTCCTGCCCACCATCGCCACGATACTGGCCAGCAGCTCGTCCTTCGCCTCGCCAGGGCTGATTTCCCCGGTGGCGGCCGCATTGGACAACGCCTCCGCCGCCCCCAGCATCGCCCGCAAACCCGCCTGGCCGATGCCCTTCGTACCCGCAAACGGCTCCAGCACCGCGCGGCACTTATCGAGAAAAATCCCCTCGTATTCGCGCTTGATGCGCGCAAGCTCCGGCGAACTGGTCAGCGCCGCGATCACCCCGGGAATCTCCCGACCTTGCAACAGCACGCATTCGACGTAGGACGAAGCGATCACCGCCGCCCGGCTTTGCAAGGTGGGGTCGCTGGCCTCCAGGGCAGCGTCCATCAGCGCGGTCTGGCGAGCATCGAAATCCTGGTACAGCGCCGCCAACAGCCCGGATCGGGTGATGAAGTGGTCATAGACGATGGGTTTGGTCACCCCGGCCTGGTCCGCCAGCCGCGCCAACGTCAGAGCATCACTGCCCTCCTCGCGCACCAGCCGCCAGGCAACCTCCAGCAATTGACGCTGCCGGTCCTGCCGGGACAAACGACGACGAGGTGAAGGCGGCGAATGTTCATCAGTGCTTGACATGCTAACTTTACCAACCGTAACTTACTAAGCGTAACTTAAGCATACCTGTCTTCAAGACCTCGTGACCAGAAGGAGTTTCGCCATGCATGCACTCATCGTTGTGGCTCACCACGATCCACGCTCCCTCACCCATAGCCTGGCCCGGAAAATCGCCGAAGGCATTACCCGCGCCAACCCCACCGATACCTTCGAGATCGCCGACCTGGCCGCCGAAGGCTTCGATCCACGCTTCAGCTTTGCCGACCATGCGGTCCACCACCGCGAGGCCCTGCCGCCCGCGGATGTGCTGGCCGAACAAGCCAGGATCGACCATGCCGACGCGCTGGTATTGGTCTATCCGATTTATTGGTGGTCCATGCCGGCATTGCTCAAGGGCTGGATCGACCGGGTGTTTTCCAACGGTTGGGCATTCGATTTCAGTCTCGACAAACCGTTTATCCAGAAGCTGCAACACTTGCGCGTCCACCTGGTAGGTGTCGGTGGCGCCGATGCCGACAGCTTCCAACGTCACGGCTACGATCAGGCGATGACCACGCAGATCGACCATGGCATTTTCGGTTATTGCGGCGCCCAAGTGGTGAGTTCCCAGCGTTTGCTCGACTCGGAAACCGCCGATCCGCAACAGCTTTTGCGAGCCGCCGGCGATATCGGCCAGCGGTTGTTCGCAACGCTTGATGAAACCACACAGGCGCCCGCTATTGCATGCGCCTGAGTTCAGAACCAAGCGTTCACAGCGCGCGACCATGGGCGGCGGACAGCGTTGCGTCACGCCCGTAGATATCCGGGATGTACACCGCCTGGCCCTGGCTGTCCGCCTGTGCCGTCCAGTAACCCAGCAGGATCGGCATGGGCCGGGCCAGCCTGAACTCGTGGGTCGATTCACTGGCCAGCAAGGTGTCAGTGCGGGCCCGTTCAGCCGGGCTGACCAGCAGGTCGCGCAGGTGCATCACTTGCTCGATCCGCACGCAACCTGAGCTGAAGGCCCGCGGACCTTTGCTGAACAGCGACTGGCTCGGTGTGTCATGCAGGTACACCGAGAACGGATTGGGGAAGCGGATCGCCATTTTGCCCAACGGGTTCTTCGGGCCTGGGTCCTGGCGAAGCATGAGGTTGCCTGGGTGCTCCCAGTCGATGTCCTCCGCCAGCAACGGCAGGCCTTCACTGTCGAGGATCCGTAGGTTGTGGCGAGTGAGAAACTCCGGATCACGGCGGATCTCGGGCAGTTTGTCCTCGCGCATGATGGTCGGCGGAATGGTCCAGGTCGGGTTGAGCGTCAGCCGGGTGACATGGGATTTGAGCAACGGCGTCTGCCGTTGCGCCCGGCCCACCTGGGTGCGGGTCTGCCAGACCGGCGCGCCGCCCTGGTAAACCGTCAACTGCGCCGCAGCCACGTTGACCAGGACGCTGTCGGTTTCCACATCCTGGGCCAGCCAACGCATGCGCTCCAGATTGATACGTAACTGCTCGCGGCGCATGGCCGGGCTGATGTTCAGCTCGGTGACGGTCCATGGCCCGACCACGCCATCGGCCTGTAGCGAATGCCGGGCCTGGAAGCTCTTCATCGCCTCCACCAACATGGGGCTGTAATGCTCGTCGCTGACCTGCGGCGGCGTACTCAAGTACCCCTCATTGAACAGGCGCTGGGCCAGGGCGGGGACACGGGCGTCCTGTTTGTCCGGTTGCAGCAACGGCCCGCCTGGCACCGCTTGCCATTCGCCCAGCGGCTGTTGCCGTAGCCGGGCATAGAGGCCGCGCAGGTTGCGGTAAAGGTCCAGGTTCGGCCGCGCCTGTTCAAAGGCGTCGGCGAGGTTTTGCAGGCCCAGCCCCGCGATGGCCAGCACCACGGCCGGGTGATCCTGTGGCGGTGGGTTGGCTTTCCATACCGGCTCCAGTCGGTCTTGGGGCAGGTAGCCGAAACGCAGGTCATGCAAAGCTCGCAGGTAGCGCTGGCTGATGGCGATGTCGGCGCAATGAAGGCCTTGGGCCGCGTCCCCGACCGGCAGGCTATAACGTGCCGGATCCATGCCGTCGTCGGCCAGCTGCTGCAACTGGACCTGCAACGCTCCCCGTCGTTCGTCGTCCGCCCAGACCTCCTGGCCTGCGTTTTGCTGGTAGAACGCCTGCAAGTCAAGCTGCGTCGGAAAATCGACGCCCACCGCGACGTCCGGGCACGCGACCGCGAGTTGCGCCAGCGTGCTCTGCACCAGAGCCGGGTCGCCGTCCTCGGCTTTGGCGACCAATGGCGCCGTGAGCAATAAAAGGCTCAGGTAACATGCGGACTTTTTGAACAACTGCTTTACTCCAATCCATGGCCGTCTCGTTGACGGTGAATTTTGCGACAGGTACGACCCGCCATCATGCAGACAAACGAAATCGGACGGGATGCCGCGAACGAACACCACGCTGGAAACCCTTCGCCTGTATCGGGCTTTTTGCGCCGATTCTGCCTGGTCATGCTGGGCCTGGGTATCATTTGCAGCCCGGCACTGGCGGAAAAAAAGGCCAAGTCGAAAACGCTTTACCACAGCCTCGCCCAGGCAGCGCCGGAACTCAATCCCCTGGCGCTTAAAAGTGCCTTGAGCGCCATGCAATGCGCCGTCGCCAATGGCGCCGGCCAGGCTCGCCACCTGGCGGTCATCGACTACTCGCAACCCTCCACGGCCCGGCGCCTGTGGATCTTCGACCTGCGCCAGAAGAAGTTGGTATTGCGCGACCTGGTGGCCCATGGGCAAAAGTCCGGGGAAAACTTCGCGACGCAGTTTTCCAATCGCCTGGGCAGCTACCAATCCAGCCTGGGCCTGTTTCGTACCCAGGAAAGCTACCAGGGCGCCCACGGTTATTCACTGCGCATGGATGGCCTGGAGCCGGGCTTCAATGACCTGGCCCGCGACCGGGCGATCGTGATCCATGCCGCCGACTACGTGAACCCGTTGTGGAGCGTGCGCCAGGGTCGCATCGGGCGCAGCCAGGGCTGCCCTGCCGTACGCCCGCAAGTGGCGCGCCAGGTGATCGACAAGCTCAAGGGCGGACAATTCATGTTTTCCTGGTACCCGGACCCGAGCTGGCTCAAGCGATCGGCCTATCTCAACTGCCAGCCGCAGCAGGTTGCCAGCATCTTGGCTACCAGCGGCAGCTAGGGGCACCTTTTGTGGCGAGGGAGCTTGCTCCCGCTGGGCTGCGTAGCAGCCCCAAGCATGTGAGTGCTTCGCACTCAAGCGGGAGCAAGCTCCCTCGCCACAAGGATTGCGTCGGGTTCGCCTGCGGTTAAAATGCCGGCCTTTCGAATCCCTGGCGTTGCCTGAATGAATTGCGTAGCCCTTCAAACCCTTCACGACCATTTGCTGGCAGCCCTGGAATCAGCGCCGGTAGAAACCCGTCGCTTGTTCCATGGCCGGGGGCGCTGCTGGCCAGGCCTGGAGCAGATCACGGTCGATTGGTTGCAAGGGGTGGTGCTGGTTTCGCTGTTCAAGGAACCGGACCCCAAGCCTCTGGACGACTTGAGCGCAATGCTGCTGGCGCTGACCACGTCGCCCGCCTGGCAACACAGCAAGGCCCACACCCTTGCCGTACAACACCGCTACCTGCCGCAGAGTCTCACCCAATGGCTGGTGGGCGAGCCCATCGATGAATGGACCCTGACCGAAGGCGGCCTGTTTTACCGGATCGACCTGGGCAAGAAGCAGAACAACGGCCTGTTCCTCGACATGCGTTACGGTCGCGACTGGGTGCGGGCCAACGCCCAGGGTAAACGGGTCCTGAACCTGTTCGCCTATACCTGTGGGTTCTCCGTGGCGGCCATCGCCGGGGGCGCGCAGCATGTGGTCAACCTGGACATGTCCCGGGCGGCCCTGAGCCGCGGCCGTGACAACCATCGGCTGAACGGCCATGACCTGGGCCAGGTGAGTTTCCTCGGCCACGACTTGTTCAAGTCCTGGGGCAAGGTGATCAACAGCGGCCCGTACGACCTGGTGATCATCGATCCGCCTACCTTCCAGAAAGGCAGTTTCCTATTGACCAAGGACTACCAGCGCGTCTTGCGGCGCCTGCCGGAACTGCTGGCCGCCCATGGCACGGTACTGGCTTGTAGCAACGACCCGGCCACCGGCCCGGATTTCCTTATCGACGGCGTCATGCGTGAGGCTCCAGGCCTCGAATTCGAACAGCGGCTGGCGAACCCTCCGGAGTTCCCAGACGCCGATGTGACTTGCGGATTGAAAGTACTGGTATTCAAACAGGCTGCGTCCACCAGCCAATAGGCCGCTTTCGAGCAGAGGCCTGCACCTGCATCGCGACCGGCCAAGCGCCTGTCCTCCAGGACCAACGCTTGGCCAAGCCACGCCACGCCACGCCAATCAGGCGGCCATTCGCTCACACGCCTCGGCGCATGACCGGCAAGCTTTTGCACACGCCTGGCAGTGCGCCGGTTCATGTTTGCCACACTCCTCGCCACACGCTCGGCAAATTGCCGCGCACACACTGCACAGTTGGGCGGCGACGCTGCTGTCGCGCTTCATGAGCGTGGCCGCGAGCCGACATAGGTCAGCGCAGTCACGGTCCAGCTCTATGCACTTAGCCATCATCTGCACGCTCTGCTCACGCAGGCAGGCTGCAGTGCAGGCTTCACAGGCCATGGCGCAGGCGGTGCATTCGGCTATACAGGCCTCGTAACGACTGTTCATGGGAATCTCCTGTTGCAAAGGTCGATTGGGGTACCGCGCATGAAAACAGGGCGGTATAAGGTCCGACTCGGCCGTCAATCCGGAGGTTTCGAGAGAAAAATTACAATTTTGTCAGCCGCTCAGACCACCAGCGTCAACCATGCTGACGCCAGCAGCATCACCGCCATGACGCGGTTGAAACGCCCCATCGCCACGGCAGAACGACAGAACCTTGCGGCGCCACGCCCCAGATAGGCCCAGGCGGTCATGCAGGGGAGCGAAATCGCAAAGAACGCGAGGGACAACCAGAGCACCCTCTCCGTACGGTCCGCCTCGGCACCGGCGAATACGCTCACCACCGCCAACGCCATCATCCAGGTCTTGGGGTTCACCAACTGCAACCCGGCCGCCCCCGCCAGGCCCAGGCGCGGCCCCTCGACCGGACGGTCCGGGTCAACGGCCTGGGCCGGAGCACTGAAAATCTGCCAAGCCATCCAGCTCAGCCAAGCGATGCCCGCCCATGAGAGCAACGTCTGAATCGTGGCATGGCGCGCCAGCACATCTCCTAATCCGGTGCCGACCAGAAGCACCAGCAAGGCCGCCGCCGCACAGGCACCGAGGATGATCGGCAAGGTAGTCGCCAGGCCAAAGCGAGAGCTATGGCTCAGCACCAGGATATTGGTCGGGCCCGGCGTGATGGAGGCGACAAATGCGAACAAGGCAAACGGCAGTAACTGGTCCATGGAGCGACTTCTCGGTGAAGGATCGATCGCTTGATCATCCCCGCCAAGCCGTGGTCAGTCTGGAACAATTGAGCAGCGCTTGCGGTAGTCCGCCGGGCTCAGGCGATAGGCACGCTGGAACCAGCGGCCCAAATGGCTTTGATCGGAAAAACCAAGCATGGCCGCCACCGCCACGGCGCTCTCGCCACTGGCCAGCAGGCGCCGGGCACGGGCCAGGCGCAACTGGATCAGATAAGCATGGGGCGCCAGGCCGAAAGCGGCCTTGAAGGCACGGGTCAAGCGGAAACGATCCACGCCGGTGACCTGTGCCAGGTCATCCAGGCCGATGTCTTCGCTCAGGTGACTGTGCAGATAATCCCTGGCCTGCTGCGCCACCAATGGCAGCCGCGGATCCGGGTTGATCCGCGCCCGCCAGTGCAGGTGCTGGGTCAGGTTGGCCAACAGGGTGTCGAGGGCCGTCTGGCGCACGATGCGGATCTCCTGCTCATGCAGGCTTTGGAAGGCCAACGCCGTGGCACTCGCCAGCCGCGCATCATCGGTCAGGGTGGCAGCGAATCCCAGCTGGGCGTTGTCCGGCGCCACATCGAACAGAGAGCGCAGCTCGCGCTCCAGCCATTGGGGCTCCAGGTACAACGTGCGATAGGTAAACCCGTGATCGTGGGGCGCGTTGCCGTCATGCAACTCACCGGGCTCGAGCAGGAACACCTTGCCCGGCGTACTGTTGTGCTGCTGGCGGCGACAATGAAACTGCTGCACCCCCTGCTCGGTCACGCCCACCAGATACGTGTCATGCCAATGGGGATCATAGGCATGCCCCTCGAAATGCGCGCGCACGGTCTCGATACCGGACGTGGCGTCCTGCTTGAGATCGATCCAGTTGCGCGCCGTCATGCCCTGTCCCGTCTGGTGAATGTACTCTTGGCAGATTAACTGCTGGAGAAGCGTGTGTCTGGAAGATTTGTGCAGGCCCTGTGGGAGGGGTTCGGTCTGTAGTGCGATGTCGACTGGCGTACCGCCATCGCGAGCAAGCTCGCTCCCACATGGTTTTTTAGTCGCTTAGAAGATCAGCGTCCACCGCCGATCCCTGTGGGAGCCGAGCTTGCTCGCGATGGCGGTGGGCCTGTTTGCATCAATGCTGAATGTTCCGCCGCCTTCGCGAGCAGGCTCACTCCCACATAGTTTTTGGTCGTTTAGCAGATCAATGTCCACCGCCGATCCCTGTGGGAGCCGAGCTTGCTCGCGATGGCGGTGGGCCTGCTTGCATCAATGCTGAATGTGCTGCCGCCTTCGCGAGCAAGCTCGCTCCCACAGGGTTTTTTGGTCGTTTAGAAGATCGGCGTCCACCGCCGATCCCTGTGGGAGCCGAGCTGCTCGCGATGGCGGTGGGCCTGCTTGCATCAAGGCTGAATGTGCTGCCGCCTTCGCGAGCAAGCTCGCTCCCACAGGTTTTTTTGGTCGTTTAGCAGATCAATGTCCGCCGCCGATCCCTGTGGGAGCCGAGCTTGCTCGCGATGACGGTGAACCTGCTTGCATCAGTGCTGAATGTGCCGCCGCCTTCGCGAGCAAGCTTCGCTCCCACAGGGAAACTCCATAGCTTCATGACCGCTTCAGGCATCCGGCGTAATCACCGGCAACACCGTCTCAACCGCCAAACGAGCCAACTCCGCATCCTGCTCAGCCTTGACCCCAGACACGCCAATAGCCCCAATGCATTGGCCGTCATGACGAATGGTCACCCCGCCTTCAAGCATGCCCTGCAAGTGCGGAGCGCTGAGGAAAGCGTAACGACCACCGTTGATCATGTCCTCGAAAACCTTGCTGTCACGCCGCCCCATAGCGGCCGTGCGCGCTTTTTCAGTGGCGATATAGGCCGATAACGGCGAGGCATCGTCCAGGCGCAACAGCCCGAGGGGATGACCACCGTCGTCCACCACACACACCGACACCGCCCATTGACGCTGGTGAGCCAGCTCCTTGGCCGCTACCAGCAATTGCGCAACGTCCTGCTCAGTGAGTACCGCTTTGGTCTTCATGAATCACTCCGTGTTGTGCAACAGCAAGCCCGCGAGATACACCCCTCGGGCGGAGAATTATTCGCCGTAGATATCGAAATCAAAATACTTCTGGCGAATACTGTCGTAAGTGCCGTTGGCGCGAATGGTCGCCAGCGCCTGATTGAAGCGACTCGCCAGCGCATCGTTCTTGCGTACCGCGATGCCGATGCCCGTGCCGAAGTATTGCTCCTCGGTGAAGTTAGGCCCGACAAATTCGAATTCCGTTCCCTCGGGCCGCTTGAGCAAGCTCTCGTCGATCACCACCGAACTGGCCATGGTCGCGTCCAGGCGCCCGCCCAGCAGGTCGAGGAAGATCTCGTTCTGCGAACCATAGCGCACGACCTCGGCGCCCGCCGGGGCAAAGTGATCGGTGACATAACGATCGAAGTTGGTCGCCCGTTGCACGCCGATCCGCTTGCCTTTGAGCTGTGCCGGGATATCGTTGATGCCGCTGCCCTTGCGAAACACCAGGCGCGCCGGGATCCGATAGTAGCGATCGGTGAAGTCCACCGACTTCAAGCGCTCCGGGGTGATCGACATGGAGGAAATCACCGCGTCGACTTTCTTGACCTTGAGCGCGGGGATCAAGCCGTCGAACTCCTGTTCCTGCCAGACGCAACGGACCTTCATTTCAGCGCACAGCGCCTGGCCGATGTCGTAGTCGAAGCCGACGATGGCGTTGTCCGGGGTTTTCGAGGCAAAGGGCGGGTAAGCCGCCTCGATGCCGATGCGCAGCGATGATTCGGCGGCCTGCAGGTTCGCGCCGAAAGCCAGCAGCGAGACGAGACCCAGTTTCAGGGCGATGCGTTTTACGTTCATTCATTTGCTCCAGGTGCGATGTTATTGATTCCGGACGCTCCACAGAAGTCGTCCGTTATGGCAGCAGCAATGTGAACAAGCCCGGGCGGTGACTCTGGTGGTCGCCTGCCCGGTGACCGCACAACGGTGATCGGCCAGCGGCCTCAGACGGCCGCGGTGACAATCAGCTCCAGCAAAATCTCCGGGTCGTCGAAGGCCACTTGGGCCGTGGCCCGCGCCGGCGTCTGCGTGGCATTGATCCACTCGCTCCACAGCGCGTTCATGGCGGCGAAATCCCGGCCCATGTCTTTCATCCAGATCTGCACGCTGAGCAGTCGGTGCTTGTCGCTGCCGGACGCGGCCAGCAGTTCATCGATCCGTTGCAGCACCTGGCGGGTCTGGCCCTGGATGTCCTGGCTGCAATCGGCGGCGACGACACCGCTGAGCCAGGCCACGCCGTTGTGCACGACGCTGCGGCTCAGGCGTGGGTTGCTTTCGATGCGTTGAATACTCATGAAGGTTCCTCGATGGAGAGATGCTCGCCAGCCAATTGGGCGAGCGTGATGGGTTTGAGGGGTGAGCGGATGCGGTAATAGCCCACCTCGGCGGGTGCGACGCCGCGACGCTCGGCAATGATTTCGGTGACGCTCAGGCCGCACTGGCGCCCCTGGCACGGGCCCATGCCGCAACGTCCAAAAGCCTTGGTCTGATTGGGGCCCAGGCAACCCAGGTCGACGTAACGACGGATGTCGCCAGCGCTGACCTCTTCGCAGCGGCACACCGTGACGTCGTCGGCGGGAATGCGATTCTCTGTTCGAGGGCGATACAAGGTGTCGAGCAGTGGCCGTGCGGCGCGAGCACGGCGCAAGGCTTGTTGCAATGCCCCGGCTTTACCCTGCTGACCGGCGATGGCCAGCGCAGCCAGGCGCCCCTCCAGTTGCGCCACCTGGGCCCCGCCGATGGCGCCACCGTCGCCTGCGATGAAAATGCCCGGCGTGCTGCTTTCTCCCCATCGATTGCGGCGCGGCGCCCAGCACAATTGCTGTTCGCTCCAGTCGTGGGCCAGGCGCAACGACCAGCTCACCTGGGTGTTTGGCACCACGCCTTGATGCAGCAGAATCAAATCGGCGCGAATGCGCTGGGCGCGACCTTGACTGTCGAAGCTCAAGGCGCAGGCCCGATCCGTACCTTCAACCCGCAGGTTGCACGCACCGCGAAAATGCCGGACGCCGGCCCGCTTGAGTTCCGCCAGCAGCCCCAACCCTTTGAGCAAGTCGCGCCAGCCGCGCAGCGCGCCGGGAATATAGCGCCAAGCCCGCAGCAGATCGCTTCGCAGGTTGGTATCCACCAGCGCTTCAAGGGTGATCCCGGCGCGCAGGTATTGCACCGCCAGCAGGTAGAGCAATGGACCACACCCGGCCAGCACCACAGGCGAGGCCGGCACCATGGCAGCGCTCTTGAGCAGGATCTGCCCGGCTCCGGCGGTCATGACGCCCGGCAGGGTCCAGCCAGGAATCGGCATCGGCCGCTCGAAGGCGCCTGTGGCGATCAACAGGTGACGCCCTTGCAAGACTTCGGCACGGCCCTCGATCAGGTAATGCACCTCGCATTGCGACGTCACCTGCCAGATGGCCGCGTTGGGAAGATAGCGGGCACCGCATTGCAGAAAGTCGGCGGCCAACTTCGCCCCGGCCACGTAGTCGTCACCCAACACCGCGCGGCTGCGTAGATCCGCCTGGAGCACCTGGCGATAAATCTGTCCACCCGGGCTGGCCTGCTCATCCAGCACAACCACGGACAAGCCTTGGGCCCGGGCTTCGAGCGCAGCGCTCATGCCCGCCGGGCCAGCGCCGATGATAATCAGGTCGATGGCTGCGTTACTCATCGCCGCCCTCCTCCCGCAGTGCCAGGCAAGCGGCACCGTGTTGGCGGCGCACGCGCATGCCGGCACGCACCGGCACCAGGCACGCCTGGGCATTGGCTTGGCCGTCCACCTCCATCAGGCACTCGAAACACACGCCCATCATGCAGTAAGGTGCGCCGGGACGAGCGTTGATGGCGCTCTCGCGAGTGTGGCGGATGCCGCAGCCCAGCAGCGCCGCCGCCAGGGATACATCGGCGGGCACCGTCAGCGGCGTGCCTTCGAATTCGATTTGCACGGTGTGATCTCCCAAGGCCAGTGGCCGGAACAGACGATCAGCCGACATGGCGCACCTCGGCTTGCCGGTTGAAACGTTGCAACCCGAATGGCTGCACCGCCAGATCATCGAATTCACCGGCAATCCATGGCGCCAGACGCAACGCATGGGCAGCGGCCAGGGTCACGCCGCTGTGGCAGCTGACAATCGACAAGCCCGGGCGGCCTTGAGGCGTTTCGTAGATCGGAAAGCCGTCGGCGCTCATCACCCGCAGCGCACCCCAGGCCCGCACCAGCCGGACCTGGCCCAACCGTGGGAAACACTGCACCGCGCGCCGGGCAATGGCGGCCATGACCTGGCTGCCGGTGCCGTCATCGAAGCCCGCCGACTCATGGGAGTCGCCCAGTTGCAGCGTGCCTTCGTCGGTCTGGCGTACATAAGTGGTGGGGTATTGCAGAAAGGGTTCGAGCCGCTCCGTGACGAGGATCTGCCCGCGGTTCGGTTGCACCGGCACGTCCAACCCGACCATGGCCCCTAGCGCCCGATTGCCGAGGCCGGCGGCCAGCACAACCTGACGGGCGGACCAGCGCTTCTCTCCAGCCCGCAGTTCGAAACCCGTTGCACCTGCGTCGAGCGCGTCGACGTGATGGCCGTTGATGAGCCTGACCCCGCGCGACTGGCAGGCGGCGTAGAGCGAGCGCAGCAGCTTGAGCGGATTGACGTGGCCGTCCATGGGCGAAAAACAGCCGCCGACCACATCCGGCCCAATGCCCGGCAAACGGGCGCGCAGTTGCGCATTGTCCAGCAGTTCAAAGGGGTAGTCGCCAGTAAGGGCTTCGCGCAGCCAACCCAGCCGATGGCTTTCCTCGGCCATTTCCCCGTCGCTCAGGCACAACTGAAAGCCGCCCTGTTGGCGCAGATGAATGTTGATGCCGGTATCGGCGTGCAGCGCCGCAGCAAACCGAGGCCAGAGCGCCACCGATTCTCGCGTCCATTGCGCATACGGGCTCATGCGGTAGCCCTTGCCCTGGACCCAGAGCAAACCGAAGTTGCCCCGGGCGGCGCGAATGGCGTCGTCGCCTCCGTCGAGCACGCTTACCTGGCGTCCGAGCAAGGCCAGCCCATAGGCGACGGACATCCCCACCAGGCCTCCCCCCACGACAATGACATCAGTTTTTTGCATGGCTTTCTTATCGCTGTTTTCGACGCCCATCATTCAATCAGGCGCCAGCCCATGGCTGGATCAATTGGTTGCGATCGATCCTAGGGCGCTGACAACGTCTTGAAAAATGCTTTATTTTGGCAATCTCATGTTTTTTTGTTATGGATAGGTCCGCACCATGAACCTCCGTCAATTGGAAGCTTTTCGCGCCGTGATCCTGGGCCAGACCGTGACCCGCGCCGCCGAAATGCTGCACATCTCGCAACCGGCGGCGACCCGGTTGATCGCCAGCCTGGAAGAGGACATCGGTTTCAGCCTGTTCGACCGAGTCAAGGGGCGGCTGCAACCCACCGCCGAGGCCATAACCCTGTATCAGGAAGTGCAACGTTCGCTGCTGGGCGTGGAACGCATTGCACGGACCGCCCAGGACATCCGCACGCTCAAGCGCGGCTCACTGCACATTGCCTGCGCACCCGCCATGGGCTTGTCATTCGTGCCTCGGGCGATTGCCGCGTTCATGGCCGAACACGATCAGATGCAGATATCGCTGGTGGTGCATTCGTCCCGGGAAGTTGTGGACCTGGTGGTGGGCCAACGCTGCGACCTGGGCCTGATCGTGCTGCCCAACACCTACCCCAGCCCCCGTGCGGAAAAACTGCTGGCGACGCGCATGCTTTGCGCCCTGCCCGCCGGCCATCGCTTGCAGGACCAAGAGACGATCCGTCCGGAAGACTTGCAGGGCGAACCGTTCATTTCCTATCCCCAGTCGATTGCCTCGCGCCAGCAGATCGATGCGATCTTCGCCGCCCATGGCGTGGACCGTGTACTGCGCCTGGAAACCCAACTCTCGCTGCCCATGTGCGTGCTGGTCGAACAAGGCCTGGGCGTGGCGCTGGTGGACGCCATCAGCGCTGTCGAATATCGCGGCCAGGGCATCGTCTTTCGCGCCTTCGAGCCGGCGATAGAAATGGACTTCAGCATGCTCCTGCCCATCCAGGGCCCGGTTTCCAGGCTGCAAGCCAGTTTTCTGGAGCACATGCGGCGCTTCATCGAAGCGCAAGTGCCGGCGGCCTATCGGTTCTGAACTGATCACCTGAGCCACACAATGGATCCACTGATTTAGCCAATCGTCCATTCACACAGCAAAACCGTTGACAACTAAATTAGTTAAGAGGGTTAATGGATCCACAAACAAGAACAATTCGCCTGGAGATCCGTCATGTACCCCAAGAACGCCTGGTACGTTGCCTGCACCCCCGATGAAATCGCCGACAAACCCCTGGGTCGCCAGATCTGTGGTGAGAAGATGGTTTTTTACCGGGGGCACGAAGGCAAGGTCGCAGCCGTGGAAGACTTCTGCCCCCATCGCGGCGCCCCGCTCTCCTTGGGCTACGTCGAAAACGGCAACCTGGTGTGCGGCTACCACGGCTTGGTGATGGGCGGTGATGGCAAGACCGTCGAGATGCCGGGGCAACGGGTACGAGGATTTCCCTGCAACAAGACCTTTGCGGTGCAGGAACGGCATGGCTTCATTTGGGTCTGGCCCGGTGACCAGGCGCTGGCCGATCCGGCACGGATCCATCATCTGGAATGGGCCGAAAGCGATGAATGGGCCTACGGTGGCGGTCTGTTCCATATTCACTGCGACTATCGCCTGATGATCGACAACCTGATGGACTTGACCCACGAGACTTACGTCCACGCCTCAAGCATCGGCCAGAAGGAAATCGACGAAGCGCCGCCGGTAACCACCGTCGAGGGCGATGAAGTAGTCACCGCCCGCCATATGGAAAACATCATGGCTCCGCCGTTCTGGCGCATGGCCTTGCGCGGCAACAACCTGGCCGATGACGTGCCGGTGGATCGCTGGCAGATCTGCCGTTTCACCCCGCCCAGCCATGTGCTGATCGAAGTGGGCGTGGCCCATGCCGGCAATGGCGGCTATCACGCTGCACCGCAATTCAAGGCGTCGAGCATCGTGGTGGATTTCATCACACCGGAAACCGAGACCTCGATTTGGTACTTCTGGGGCATGGCCCGGCACTTCCAGCCGCAGGATGACGCCCTCACCGCGTCCATTCGCGAAGGCCAGGGCAAGATTTTCAGCGAAGACCTGGAAATGCTCGAACGCCAACAGCGCAACCTGCTGGACCATCCACAGCGCAACCTGCTCAAGCTCAACATCGATGCCGGCGGCGTGCAGTCCCGGCGGGTGCTGGAGCGCTGGATCGCACGGGAGCGTGAGGCTCAAGCCGAGTTGATCGCCAGCACTCATCAGCCGCAACTGGCGGAGCAACGGCCATGATCGAAGTCCAGGTCACGGCGCGAAACAGCGAAGCCCTCGATATTTGCAGCTACGAGCTGACGCGGGTCGACGGCGAGCCATTGCCCGCCTTCACCGCCGGTGCCCATATCGATGTGCACTTGCCCGACGGGCTGATTCGCCAGTACTCGCTGTGCAACCATCCCGAGGAACGGCATCGCTACCTCATCGGCGTGCTCAAGGACCCGGCGTCCCGCGGTGGTTCGCGCAGCTTGCATGAACTTATCCAGCCCGGCATGCGCTTGCACATCAGCGAACCGCGCAACCTGTTTTCGCTTGCTCCCCACGCCCGGCGCAGCCTGCTGTTTGCCGGCGGCATCGGCATTACGCCAATCCTGTGCATGGCCGAGCACCTGGCCCAGAGCGGTGCGGCGTTCGAGTTGCATTATTGCGCCCGTTCGCGGGACCGTGCGGCCTTCGTCGAACGCCTGCGCCAGGCCCCTTACGCCGACCGGGTCTTCCTGCATTTCGATGAAGCACCCGAAACCCTGCTGGACGCCGCCAAGGTGCTGACCGCCCCCGATAGCGACCTGCACCTCTACGTGTGCGGGCCCGGAGGTTTCATGCAGCACGTCCTCGACACCGCCAAGAGCCAGGGCTGGCAGGAAGACTGCCTGCACCGCGAATACTTCGCCGCCGCCCCCACCGACACCCGCGCCGATGGCAGCTTTTCGGTCAAGCTCGCCCGCAGTGGCCAAGTGTTTGATGTACCGGCGGACCGCAGCGTGGTGCAGGTGCTGGAGAGCCATGGCATCGAAATCCCGATCTCCTGTGAACAAGGCGTGTGCGGTACCTGCCTGACGCGGGTGCTGGAAGGTGTGCCGGAACATCGGGACATGTTTCTGACCGAAGCTGAGCAGGCCTGCAACGACCAGTTCACCCCGTGCTGCTCCAGGTCGAAGACACCGGTGTTGGTCCTCGACCTCTAACACCCAGACAACACGGAATCCTGTGGTGGGCTTGCTCCACAGTGTTTACCGTGGATCAATATGTGCCGTGATGGCTGGGAAAGCTTTTGTGGCGAGGGAGCTTGCTCCCGCTTGAGTGCGCAGCGCTCATCGCTTTTTTGGGGACGCTGCGCGCCCCAGCGGGAGCAAGCTCCCTCGCCACAGGACCGTGCGGTTCCCAATACCTTGTGGGTATCCAACATCACCGCAAACTGACCCACCGCTTTCGCGAGCAGGCTCGCTCCCACAGGGGATTTGGAGTGGATACGAATATTGCAATCACCAGGCGCCGAGGCGGTCACTCCGAACGCAGGATCACCTTCATTCGCTCATCAGCCAGTGTCGAGCCGAACACCTCGGCGTAGCGCAGGGTCGCATTGGCATGCTCGCGCATGATCGCCTCGGCGCGGCCGCTCTGGCGGTTGATCAGTGCGTCGAACACGGAATGGTGTTGCATATGGGCATAGTTGAAACGGCGAAACTCACCTGCCATGTTCTGGCGATCCACCGCCAGGGCGGTGACTGAGGCGAATGGCAAATGATCGTTGCGGGCCAGGGCATCGGCGATCGCCGGGTTGTGGCTGCCTTCGACGATCACTTGGTGAAAGCGCATGTTGAGGTCGTGATAGACCTCCAGGTCGTCCTCGGTGACGTAGCCTTTGGCGAACAATTCATCGCCCTGTACCAAGCATTGCTCAAGCGTCGCGCGGGCTTCTTCGGACAAACCATGCTCGGCTGTCTGCCGTGCCGCCAAGCCTTCCAGCACGCCACGCACCTCCACGGCCCCAGCAATTTGCTCGGCGCTGACCGAACGCACCTGGAAACCGCGCCCGCCAAAACGCACGAGCAACCCTTCCTGCTCCAGGGTGCGGAACGCCATGCGCACCGGCATGCGCGAAACACCGAACAACTCGGCTGTAGGGATTTCCATCAAGCGCTCGCCGGCGGCCAGCTCACCCGAGGCGATCATCTTGCGCAGCGCAACCAGCACCGTTTGGCCGGGCTTACTCATCCAGGCGATTCCAGAAAAAAGAAGCCGTCATAGTAGAAGGCTTGGCCCAGCGTGTCACGGCAAGGCACGGGGCCGCGATAAAGCGGGTGGCAACCACCTTGGCTGCCACCGCTGGGGCTCAAATGCCCGCCAGTTCCCGCAACTGCGCCAACGTCTGCTCGTCCAACGTAATCCCCTGCTCATTGGCTTTGCCGCGCTCGCGATGACGACGGTCGCCCGGCAATCGTCGCAACCCGACGCCATGCATCTGCCTGACCAGTTCCCGGCTGCGCTCGGCGAAGTCTTGCCCGGCGGTCTTGCTGGGGTCGATCACGATCAACAGCTGGCCGGTCCATGGCGTCTTGGCGCCCGGATGATTGCTCCAATCGAATTCGAAAGAAAAATTGCCCCCCGTCAGCGCCGCCGCCAGCAACTCGACCATCATCGACAACGCCGAGCCCTTGTGCCCGCCAAACGGCAGCAGCGCGCCGCCTTCGAGGATCGCCTTGGGGTCGCGGGTCGGTTGGCCAAGGCTGTCCACGCCCATGCCCGGCGGCAACAACTCGCCCTTGCGCGCGGCAATCTGCACGTCGCCGTGGGCGATGGCGCTGGTGGCCAAGTCGAAGACAATCGGCTCACCGTCGGCCCGTGGCGCGGCGAAGGCAATGGGATTGGTACCGAATAATGGACGGTCCGCGCCATGGGGCACCACGCACGTCATGCTGTTGACCACACTCAGTGCCACCAGGCCTTCGTAGGCAAACGGCTCGACATCCGGCCAGAGCGCCGCGAAGTGATGGGAGTTGCGAATGGCCAGGACAGCGATACCGGCGCTGCGGGCCTTTTCCACCAACAATGGGCGCGCGGCGGCCAGGGCTGGCTGGGCAAAGCCGTTGCCGGCATCCACCGCGACGAACCCTGAGGCGACGTCTTCGACCACCGGCACGGCCTTGCCGTTGACCCAGCCGCTGTTCAGCGTCGAGACATACCCGGGAAGGCGAAACACCCCATGACTGTGGGCGCCGTCGCGCTCGGCCCCGGCGCAGTTTTCAGCCAGGCACCGGGCGACTTCGGTCGAGGTGCCATGACGCAGGAAAATCTTCTCCAGCAAACTCACCAGAGCATCGAAAGACAGGGTGCGAGAAGCAGCATGATCGGATGGCGCAGACATCTGAAGCTCCGGAATGATTGTTGGAGGTAGCAACAGCGTGAAGGACCCGCCCGGTGATTAAACACCGTTTCAGGCGCGCGCTGTCAATCCTTGACCGTGGCGGCGGCCCGACCAGTCAGGAAACCCGCGTGCGGTAACTATGTACCACCTTTGCTCGTTCGTCGTTGCCTAGTCTGGCGGCTCCCTCCTTGTTCGCACCGCTGCACGGTGCCTTGATCGAGATGCAACGATGCTGACTGAAAACATGCCACTTTTATTTCCCGAGGTATTGGCTGCCGCCACGCCGGACGACTTGATCGCAGCCCACGGCTTGACGCAGGCAGACCTCGACTGGCTGCAGCATGTTTCCCTGCCCAGCCACACACTGCGCACCGCACAAACCCCACCGATGGCCGCCGAAACGATCCTGCTTGCGGCCGAGGGTAAGTCCCCGATTCCGCTGGCCGGCTGTTTTATCCTCAGGGTCTCGCCAACGGCTGGCGCAGCGGACACCGAAGCGGCGTACCTCTATACGCCCCAGGGTGGAATTACAAAGTTCGACAATCGGCAAGCCATCGAGGAAAAAATTGACGAGATGTTGCGCAACCCTACGGCGCGCGACGACCTGTTTCGGTTCCTGTCGCTCTCCCAGCGCAGAGAACTCAACAGCACACCCACCATCAGGCAGGACAGGGGCACGATCAGCGGCGACGTGTTCAAGGCTCAGATCGAATCCATCGAACACGCCCAAGACCTTAATGCCCGATCCATGGTGAATGAGCTGATCCAGCTGCCTTCGCTCGCCTCCATGCTGGATCAGGTACTCAGCGAGATCCTTCCGGACCTGGATCATAGGCAGGCCCGCGTGGCGCTTCGAAAACGCGGTCACCTGAGCGATCCGACAGCGATACCGGTCACTGAAAGCGTTTCATTGAGCGACGCGGTCCTGATCTATTTCCACAATCAGGGCTGGCCTCCCGGGTATGAAGCCGACCTGTCGCATCCCGATACAAGCGCTTCGTCCCACAATGCGCAGCGGTGGGAAAACATAGTGAAGACCACGGCCGCCAAGCTGATCCCGGCGTTTACGGAATGCATCAATGCCTATTGGCAGGCGCGTAGCGCCTTCTATATTCCTCGCCGCCAATTACTGTCTCTGTTCATCGAGGAGGCGTTGCGGGCAACCATTTTGATCCAGCGGGAAAAAAAACAACTGACCGAAAGGCAAAGTCGAGAACTGCTTCGGCTATTCCGGCCGTCTCGCCGGGATGAGGCACTTTTATTTATCGAAACGATCCGGCTCTGGGAATATGAGCCCAATGACGTGGAACTCGCGGGGTCCTTGATGATTAGCGGCGAGGGTCATTATCTCTACACCCCCGGCTACCCTCTTCAGAAAGTGGAAAATCACCTGGGGTTCAAACAGGCCTTGCTCGGTATGCCGGCTACGGTCGAACGAAAGGAAACGCTCTATAGCCTTCTCAGCCTGGAAGACCGTAACCGATTCCAGAGTTTTGACGACCCGCAGGTTTCGGGTAAACCGGTGGCCTTTCCGATCGCCGAATCCCTGGCCAGCGCCATCATCGACAAACAGGTGGGGAACCTGCACTACGCACTGGAAATGTCGCGCCAGGCCGCGGTCGACATCCACTCGCTTATCGACAAGGCGCTGGATATACGTGCGTTCATCAACAAAAGCCTTTTGAGTCAGCCAACCGCCGGACATTGGGGGACGCATCCCGCGTTTCATGGCGACCTGCGCCCATCCAACTTCCTGGCCGATCAAATGGAAAGAAAAATCAAGAGCTATACCGATGTCGAGGACGCTTTCGACGGCCTCTTTAGTCAATTACCGACATCTGCCGACGTTTCGCAGCTCAACCCCCTCAGGCCGCTGCTGGCGGAACTGACCAATGTTTATTCCTTGGGCATCCGTGCCGAGGCCGAACTCAGGGCGCTTGATTCGAGCCTGCCGCCGATTGCAAATGATCTGATCAAAACGGTTTTTGCCTACGACCCGGACTACCCGGACCGTTCGCAACGCACACCCGTCAGGGGCTTTCGGCCAGACGTCTATTCGTTGAAGCTCGCATGCAGCGAAGAAGGTCGAACGGTTCAGTTGCCTCTCGCCAGTTGTTTTCTATTAACCGAGCGTGGCGGACTCGATACGCCCCACTCAGGCATGGCCATTCTGTGGACGCCCGCCGAGGGCTTGCAGGCTTTTTCGTCCGTTGATAGCGCCACTCAGAGATTGAATCAACGTCTGCTCGACTCTCAAAGACGCTTTGGCTTGCTGGAAAATCTCACTGCCCCTCAACGCTTGCCCCATAGGCGCTACCAGCTCCTTGCTTATGAACTGATCGAAGACAATGTGCTGGTCAATCGGATGCGTTCATTCATCAAATACTTCGAGGGCGAGTATGGCTATCTGAGCACATTGAAAGCCGGCGATTGGCGACTTACCGGGCCGGCCTTGATCAAAAGTCTTCAGGCGCTCCTGCACAAAGGAGCGCCCACCAATCTGAAGCGCGCCACCTCCCTTGCCCAGGCAATTAAACGCCAGCAGAAACTACCTGCCTGGCTTGGCACGGCCCCCCTTGAAGAAAGACGTGTGCACGTAGAAGTGATTGAGCAATATAAAAACAGCGCGTCCGATGGCAAGGATTACCTGGACGGCATCGAGCCCCTGGGCACCTATGTGCGCAAAAAACTGCAAGCGCTATTGGACGCGCGCTTTCCTGGGAAAAACCTGGACCCCGACACCGTCCGGATTACGCCCAACCTGGCGATCGTTGGGCCAGCCAGTTCATTGACCGACTTTGCGTTGAATCACATCGATGTGACCGAGAAGGGTTTCAAGGTTTCGTCAACATCCACCCAGCCATTGCCTGACGGTTTTAACGAAATGGCGGTACGGCAAATCTTGTTGTCCCTGGAAATCCCGACCACTTATAAAAACGACGTAACCGAATCCCTTTCTGGGCCAACGGCAGCCGTGCGGTCCAGAAAGCGGCGCTTTCACCAACAACTGCCCTGGCAATTGTTGCAGTACGCGCACGCACGGTATCTGCAGCAACACCTCTCCCCGACGGCATTCGACCTGTTTCGGCAAGTCATGGATATGCCGGACGCCATCGCTCGCCAAGCAGTCGAGGGCTTTAGCGCCTACTTCCGCCCTGTGGAGCTGATCAAGACCGAAGGCGGTGCCGCGATTAAAGCGTTGGGGCTTTACCTGTTCAGCTCGATTAACGATGCAACCAGCCCTCACGTCCTGTATTCGCCCTACCATGACGGTGATCTGTTGCAAGAGTTCGAAAGTGAAGAGCGCATCGTCGCTGCATTCAATACCCCTGGTGCGCTCCAGGACTTGCTGATTCGCCGGCTTCCCAAGGCGCAACAAGCCACGTTTAAAAATCTCTTCGCGTCCACCCGGGGGAAACCATCGGAGATGACCCTGGGCTTCAGTCCCATCAATACCAATGTGCTGCACACGCTGTATGACGACAACGCCGCGTTACTGGCAGATATGTTGACCGCGCAAACCCAGAACCACCGTCAGTCTGATTGGGCAACAGCCCTCCATCTGTTCAGCACCGGCGTCAGGATGCTCGGGAAGCAGTTACCGGCCAAATTATCCTTTCTGGAAACACTTTGGGAAAGCTATCAGGACTTCAAGGATTCCGCCGAAGACTTGCAGCAGCATGATTGGAAAAGCGGATTGCACAACTTCATCGCTGGCGCCGCGGAAATGGTTTCACTCGGCTTTTTGAATCGCGACGATACATTCGGCCTTCTTGACCCCATCGAACCCGTTTCGGCGAGCGCCCCGTCACCGCTGAATTGGAAGGACATCGCCTGCACGGCTTCGGCCCGTACCGACCTGCAGGTCTTCGAAGCGTTGGACGTCAGTCTCTCGGATCTTCAACTCAATGTGATGGACGGAACCTACAGGGTAGTGGAAACCGGCAAGCGCTACATTCCCCTTGCCGGCAAGGTCTATCAAGTGGCAAAAGCCGGCCTGGCCTGGCGAATCATTCATGACGACGGCGAAGGGCCGTTACTGAAGTATTCGCCTGATGACTGGACATGGGCGATTGACCCGCAGCGCCAGACGATTCGCTTTGGCAAGGCCGGGTCGAAAATGGCCGTCACCTACAGTGATTTCAAAGCCAAGGGGACATTGAATATCGAGGCACGGGGCATGGCTGAGATACGTAGAAAATACCCATATCGTGCCAATACGATTGTTCAAGCGCTGGCGACCGCACGGCTCTACTGCTCCAATGCCTTGCAAAACCTTGAGCAACTTAAACGGCAGGCGCTATCAGGCTCGCGGTTGGATACTTACCTGAAATCGTTCTTCAACGTAAACGTGGTAGACCCCCGGCTTGTAGGGAAAATAGACACAGCGATTTCACCGATCTGCCAAGCACTGGCCGACCCGACCTGGGAATTGCAACATGCGGACCAAATCGTTGTTGGCAGCCTGAAACATCTGGCGGACAGGGCCACGGCGTTTGTACTCGAACCTGAAGCGCGGGGAAGAATTTATATCACACAGTTTTTCTTTGACCTGGGTCTGGATTGGTATAAAAGCATCGTCCCCGATTCCTTTGATGTTGATGCTCACGCCCAGGGCGCGACGTTTATCCACGAAATATCCCATCAGTTGTTCAATACGCTCGATATTATCTATCTCGATGCGCCGATGCCGTTCCTGGATTTGATTTCAACAGCAACTCATTTGGGAAAAGTGAAATATGAACTGCAAAAAGAACTGCAACAGGACGGGCTTTCATTAAGCACCCCAAAATCAAAACTATTTACGCAGTGGGATGAGAACGACAATACCTACAAAGGCCTGGAGTTTTTCCCCCGAGAGAAGGAGACGGTCAAGGAAATCCTGAAAATAACAGGGACCCGCAACATGAACGAAGCACGTGATGCTTTCCTCGACCCCCTTTTACCGGACAAGCGGATCGACGTCATACTCCGCAATGCCGACTCCATTACCCTGTTGATCTGCGAACTAGGGCGCCAGCTCGACCAGCGCTCTGCCCATTGATCTTTTTTTCACGTCGATCATGCAACAGTGACACGAGAAACAACGCTCGATACGACGATAAAAAAACCGTTCTTTAGTGCGCAAACGCCATCACCGCTGTTCTCGACAGCGGTGATGGAAGGTTAGAATGCGGCAAATCAGGACGAATCAATGACCGAACATACCCTCTCGGAAGCCGAATACGACGCCATTACCGATGCCGCTGCCCATTGGTGCATGCGTCTGCATGCCGTCGACTGCACCGATGCCGAACGGCAGGCGTTCCAGCAATGGCACGATGCCGATCCGCTGCATGCGTTCGAATACGAAGCCATGTTGGAAATCTGGGAGGTGGCCGATCATCTGCCGCGCGTCGAGCCAGCAGCCCCCGCCCCAGCGTCCAGGCTCCGGTCGCGTTGGAGCCGGTTGGCTGTCGCCGCCGCGATGCTCGTCGTGGGCCTGCCCGTGGCCGCCTACACCGGCTGGAATCTGGGCTGGGTTGCCAATTCCTACGAGCGATTCGAAGCCGGCACGAGCGTCCGCCAGATCACGCTTGACGACGGCAGCCAGGTCGAACTCAACCTGGGCAGCGAGCTAACCTTCGCCAACTACAAAAACGAGCGTCGGGTGACGTTGAAAAAAGGCGAGGCGTTTTTTGACGTCACCCATGACAAACAACATCCGTTTGTCGTGCGCGCCGGCCAAGGCCAGGTGCGGGTGACCGGGACGCGCTTCAACGTCTGGATGTACCAGGACCAGGTGCGGGTCACGCTGGTGGAAGGTTCGGTCAAGGTCATCAGTAACCAGGCGCTCACCCATAACGGCCTGCAACTTTCGCCGGGCATGCAAGCGAGCTACAAGGCGGGCGACCACCAACCGCAAGTCCGCGAGACCGATCCCAACGACAGCTCGCTGGCGTGGCGCAACGGCAAGTTGGTGTTGGATAACCTTGCCCTGAGCGATGCGCTGCCGCTGATCAACCGCTACCTCGACCGTCCCGTAATGCTCGCTGACAACAGCACCGGCGGCCTGCGTGTCGGGGGTGTCTACAACATCGGCGAAGTACAGAACCTTGTGGCTTCGTTGCCGAAAGTCCTGCCGGTCTACCTGACGCAGAATAAGGACGGCAACCCGGTGCTCAATCCCATCGGGCAACGGCCGGTTCAATAACTGAAAAGGCCTCTTTGGGAACGAAATTCTGTTCACTTAAAGGGAATGACGAACCTGTGGCGAGGGAGCTTGCTCCCGCTGGGCTGCGCAGCAGACCCATTTGTGAGCGCTTCGCGCTCAAGCGGGAGCAAGCTCCCTCGCCACGGGTTTGCCGAACGCCTCAGGTACAACAGCGGTTATTGCGTCGCCACCCTGCCCGCCTCATCCCGCTCACGAATAATCAGGACCTGATACTGTGGATCAGCCTTGATCTGCTGTTCGGTGAAGGGCAGCACACTCCACTGTTTCTGCGAAAACGCCTGGGTCTGGTCGGCCGAATAAGGCGAAGCAGGGTCGCTGGAAATGGAGAACGCCAACAGCCCCTGGGCTTGTGGACCTTTATCGTCAAACGTCACCACTTGCAGGTAGCTGGTGCCGCTGACCACCTCTCGCTTGCCGTTCGCCCCCGGCACGCTCTGGATCGCGTTATAGATGCCCAGCTCCCCGGGGCCGCCGTGGATCGGTGTCTGTCGGGCGCCACTGCTGGCCACCTGGACGTCTTGCCATCGGCTGTCCTTCGACAACCCGGCAGCCTTCACCGCCTCCACCGAGGCCAACATGGCTTCGCGCACGGCCTTGAGCACAGGCGGCCGCTCAATCGCCAGGCCGCGCGGGGTGCGTTGCGGATCCTTGGGATCGAACGCGACGCGCCATGAGTCAGGCAGCGCCTGCAGCCGTTCCATGATCTGCTGGAAATGCACGAACCCCAGGCCGCTATTCAAACCAGCCTTGCGATCCCAGGCCTTGAGGCTGGCACAGGCTTCGGCCAACGTCCGCGCATCGCTCCCCAGGTCACCGGCGCATACGCTGAGCAGGTCCGGCATCACCTGGTCCGCCAGGTACACCTGATCGTCCATGACCATGTGTTGCAAATCCTCCACCTTCACCGGCCCGGCCTTGGCCAACTGGCCCATCCGCTCGAGCGCAAAACGCGCGCGCAGCCCCAGTGGCTGGCCGTGCTGGCTGATCAACGGGGAATAACCGGACAAGGGTTGCGCCGGGTTGACCATCCAGGCCGAATCGTTGGAGTTCTGCACATAATCACGACGCAGCAGCTGCGGGAGCTTGTCGGCGGCATAAATGCCCTTCTGTACCGCTTTGGCATCGCTGCCCCAGGCACATTCGCTGCGAGAACCATCCAGCACGATCATCTGCAACCCGGCCCTGGGATCGCTGCACCGGGACAGTTTGTCGGCATCGACGTTCGGCACCACCGACACATTCATGTAGAGGCTTTGCCCCTGGTCGTCCACCGCCAGGGTATTGACCCAGGGAATGCCCTGGATCTCATGGACGGCGGCCTGCAAGTCCTTGAGCGTGACCGCCTTGTTCATGGCGTACCACTGGGCCAGCACCCGATCGTTTTCCAGGTTCGCGTCCCGCAGGCTGTAGGCGAACCGGTTATCCCAGTCCAGCCGGCCGGGCCATTGCACGATCGGGCCGAACTGCGAGCCATAGACCACGCGGGAAACCGTCTGCACCTGGCCGTCGGGTTGCTGGATGTCCACTGTGACCGTCTGTTGGCTCATCGGTACGGACTTGCCATCGAGCAAGTAGCGGGTCGGGTCCTTCGGGTCGAGTTGCAGGCGGTACAGGGTGAAATGCTTGGAACTGTCGACGGTGTGGGTCCAGGCCAGGTGCTGGCTGAAACCGATGTTAATCATCGGCAGGCCTGGCAGCGCCGCGCCCATGACGTCCAGCTTGCCGGGAATGGTCAGGTGCATCTGGTAGAAACGCATGCCGCCCACCCACGGAAAATGCGGGTTCGCCAACAACATCCCACGACCGTTGAACGAGCGCTCACTGCCGATGGCCAGGGCATTGCTGCCGCGCTCCAGGGCAAAACGCTGCTGCCGGGTCGCGGCGGCAGCGAAACTCGCGGCCGGAGCGGCGGCGAGCGCGGTCGCCTTGGGCGGTTGCGCACCTGCCAGGGCTTCGGCGAATTGGCCGACGCCGCCTTCCACCAACAACCGACGGGTCAACTTGACCAAGTCCAGCGCAGTGATTGGCCGTACCCACTCGCTGGCGCACTGTTCGGGCAGGCCCTTGGCCTTGTGCTCGGCCAACGCGCGGTTGTAGCCCGCCGCATAGCCTTCGACCAATTGCTGCACTTGGGGCGTCTGGGCCTGCCAGAAACCGGAAACCGCTTGCGGCGTATTGAGCCAGTTGAAGAACAGGTCGCTGACGCGGTTCTCCCGCTGTTCGACCGTGACCTGCTCGGGCCCGAAATAACGCGAGCGCTGGGCGTTGACCGTAACAATCTCATTGGCCAGCAGGCACAGGTTGTCCTGGGCGTAGGCATAGCCGATGCCATAACCCAACCCACGCTCGTCCTGAGCCCGGATATGCGGCACGCCAAAACGGGTGCGCCGGATCTCGGCACTGGCCTGCGCCCCATCGTCCTGCGCATAGACCACAGGGCTGAGCCCGAGGGCGATCCCTAGAAAAGCGCCTGTAAGGCCAACCCTCGATAACTGCCCGGACATTCTCACGTTCTCTCCTGATGAAAACCGCAAAAACCAGAACGGCTACCGCTGCGCCTGTAGACAACACTCGGCCCGCCTGGGAAATCACACACCGCATGCTGAACCGGAATGTGCCTACCTTGAAAACGAACCGGATAAAAAAAAATTAATGGCCTGGCGCCGCTTGAGCACGGGGGTTTGACGAAGCCGGGGCAATTTTTTCACATCGCCGCCTTCATGATTGCCCATCCTCGTTCGTCCTATAACAGGAGAGTATTCGTGACCTTTTCTGATCAGGCTGGTAAGGAGTTTCTGCATGCGTAACGCGCAACTGCCCATGGAGGGCAAGCCAAGGCCGACCGGCGTCTCGCTGAATGCCACCCACCGTGAATTCGACAGGCCGCCAGAGCGCGGCGGCAACGACCACATCAGGCGCCTGCTCAAGAGCTTCGGGCTCAGGACCAGCCTGATTCGCCTCAAAGTTATCGATGCGCTGCTCAAGGCCGCCCACGAAAACCGCTGCCTGGGCGTGCGTGGTGTGCACAGCCAGTTATTGGGGCTGGACATTCCGTTGTCCTTTCTCAGCGTGCGCGAGGTGTTGAAGCGCCTGTGCAGCGAGGGCGTCGTGACCCTCAACCCCGATAAAAGCTACCGCCTGCACCCCAGCGCGATGGCCGTGCTCGAAGCCGAGGATTGAACCCGGCGCTCAGGGCTTGACCTTGCGCCGCATCACGCCGTTGATCACCACCACGATGACCGCCACGGCAATGGCGATGTATTGAAACAGCTGCTCGCTGATCATGCCCTGGCCCTGCATCCAGGACAGCCCCAGCATGATTGCCAGGACGACGAGAACGATCAGAATCGAGTATTTCAAACGTTGCGAATGAGTCATTGCCAATTTCCTGAATGTATCCGTTCTGTATCCAAAGGCTGCCAGGTCCATACCGTATTGCCGGAATGACAGGCTGCCAAGGGGGCATCATGGTACAGCCGAAGGCAAGTCTTCGTGCAATCCCCTCGTTTTATTCCTTGACCGACTGACCTCTAAAGCTGCATCACCCCAGGCCGATACAATCAGGACTGCCCATCCGCCTGCTCCAGAAAGTCGCCTTCGTGCAAGGATTTCCACATGCCCTCATTCCGAACGATTCAGGCTCGCTACACCCTGTTCCTGGTCATTTTCATGCTGGTGTTGTCCCTCCTGACCGTGGTGGGCATCAGTTACCTGGTGGCGCCCAAGCTGCGCCAGACTGAAGAGCAAGTGGCGCTGAACCGCATCGCCGAGGTTGCCGAGCAGATCCAGGGCGAACTGAACAAGGTGCAGGCGCAGCAACGCAGCATCACCCAGACCATCCCGTTGCTCGACAGCGATGCCATCGACAAAGTATTGCCGGGGCTGGTTGACCAGTACGGCGAGTTGAAAGTCTTCGGCGGCGGGATCTGGCCGTTGCCCAACCAGCGGGCCGAGGGACGTAGCAAGTTCAGCACGTTCTGGCATCGCGATGCGTCCGGCAAGCTGGTGGTCAATACCTTCTGGAACAGTGACGCCGCGCCCAACTATTACGAGCAACCCTGGCACAAGGGCGGCATGGCCACGCCGCCTGGCAAATGCGCCTGGGCCGCAGCCTATAAAGACGACGCCAGCGCCGAGCCCCGCACCAACTGCGCCATGGCCATCCAGAAGAATGGCGTGCCTTACGGCGTGTCCACCATCGACGTGACCCTGGGCTTCTTCAACGACCTGATTGCGCGCAAGGAAGCCGACCTGAGCGCCGAAATGCTGATCGTCGAAGGCGACGGCAAGATCATCAGCAACAGTTCGCGCATCAGCGGGCCGATCGTGTTGAAGAATATCGGCGACCTGGCGGCATCCTCGCCATTCGCTGCCCAGGTCAAGGCAGGCCTGGCCAAGCGTGACCAGCCGTTGCAGCGGGTCGAGTTCGACAACAAGGGCGAGGCCAGCACCTTTTTCATGCGCCCTATCGAAGGTTCGCCGTGGTTCCTTGCCACTGCGCTGCCAACCCGACTGATCACCGCCCAACGCGACGATGTGCTGAACACCTTGAGCCTGCTGCAGATCCCAATGGTGATCCTGTTGGTGTTGATGCAACTTTACGCGATCCGCCAATTGACCCACCGCATGAAGGTGCTCAAAGGCAACATCGACGCCTTGTCCACGGGCGATGCCGACCTGACCCGACGCATCATCATCCGGGCCGAGGATGAATTGGGCGCGATCGGTCATTCGGTCAACCGCTTCATCGCTTACCTGCAAGGCATGATCGGTGAAGTCACCCAGGCCACCGGCGCCATGGCGTCGAGCCTCGGCGATCTGCAGCGGACCTCGGCCCACACCAGCGAAATCCTGATGCGCCACGCCTCGGAAACCGACCAGACCGTGACCGCCATTACCCAGATGAGCTCCACGGCCGAAAGCGTCGCGCAAAACGCCGCCGAGACCGCCGCGTTCACCCAACGCGCCAACGAGCATGCCGACCGCTCCCGCGTGGTGGTTGGCGAGGCCTCCAACAGTGTGGTGGCGCTGATCGATGAGGTGGCCAGCGCCACCCGCAAGGTCGAGAGCATGCAACAGGACGCCCAGCGCATTACCGAGATCCTTGGCGTGATCGGCGCCATCGCCGGGCAGACCAACCTGCTGGCCCTCAACGCCGCCATCGAAGCCGCCCGGGCCGGTGAGCAAGGCCGTGGTTTTGCCGTGGTGGCCGACGAGGTCCGCGCCCTCGCCGCTCGCACCCAGGCCAGCACCTCGGAAATCAACGAAATGCTGACCCGCCTGACCCAGGGCGTGAGTTCGTCGGTCTCGGCCATGGAAAACACCCAGGCCAGCTGCCAGTCGGCCGCCGATGCGACGTCACGGGTGAACTCGGGCCTGGACGAAATGGCCGGCTCGGTCAGCCAGATCAACAGCCTGAGCACCCAGATCGCCACCGCCGCCGAGCAACAGAGCGCGGTGACCGAGGAGATCAATCGCAGCATGGTGCAAATCCGCCACATGGTGGAGGAACTGGTGGAAAGCGGCTTGGCCAGCGAAGCCAATACCCGGCAACTGCTGGAAGCCAATACCCGGGTGAATGCGATCATGGGACGGTTCAAGGTGCGCTAAGGCGACACGCAAATTCCAGATCTGCCCTCCTGTGGGAGCGAGCTTGCTCGCGATAGCGGTCGAACAGTCAACATCAATGTCGGCTGATCCGACGCTATCGCGAGCAAGCTCGCTCCCACAGGTTTTCTTCCGCCCCCCACCTGACAATTCTGTAATCCCCGCCTCAGCCCCCTGTCAGCTCGTGCTCGCTACTCTGTTATCCTCCCTCCAAACCGTACGACACGAGACCACCTCCATGGCCAACCCCCTGCACCTGCTCGCCTTGAGCGCCCTGTTCCTCACCTCCCTGGCCCAGGCCGCCGAACCGGTGACCATTGATGTGCACCGCGATGCCAATTGCGGCTGCTGCAAAAAGTGGATCTCGCATCTGCAAGAAAACGGCTTCAAGGTCAACGACCATGTCGAGGCCGACATGAGTTCGGTCAAGCAACGCCTGGGCGTGGCGCCGAACCTGCGCTCCTGCCACACCGCCGAAATCAACGGCAAATTCGTCGAAGGCCATGTCCCGGCCGACCAGGTGCTGGCGTTGGGCAAGCGCGATGACTTGCTCGGCGTGGCCGCGCCAGGCATGCCCATGGGCTCGCCCGGCATGGAAATGGATGGCATGAGCGACGCTTATCAAGTGATCGGCCTGAAAAAAGACGGGACCCAAACCGTGGTGGCGGATTACCCGGCCCACTGATGGGCGAAGCCTATATCGGCTTGTTCCTGGCGGCGTTCGGCGCGGCGACCTTGTTGCCGCTGCAGTCGGAGGCCTTGTTGGTCGGCCTGTTGCTCAGCGAGCGCCACGAAACCGGGTTGCTGCTCGCGGTCGCCACAGTCGGCAACGTCCTGGGTTCGCTGGTGAACTGGTGGCTGGGCACGCGCCTGGAACACTTCAAGGACCGCCGCTGGTTTCCGGTCAGCCCGGCCCATCTGGACAAGGCTCGCAGGCATTATCAGCGCTTCGGCCGCTGGTCGCTGTTGCTCAGTTGGCTGCCGATCATCGGCGACCCGCTGACCCTGGTGGCGGGGGTGATGGGCGAGCCGTGGCGGCGTTTCCTGCTGATCGTGACCCTGGCCAAAGGCATGCGCTATGGCGTGCTCGCCCTGGCCACGCTGGGCTGGATGGGTTGAACGTTCGGGCCGTTCGGTTGCCTGTGGTTAATGTCGCCATAATCGGGTCGCGCCAGGATCGGCGGCGGCCACAAGGAGATCGACCATGTCCCGAATCATGCCCCGTTGGTTGCCCAGCCTGTTCCTCACCGCCGCCCTGCCCCTGCTTGCCCAGGCCGCCAATCCCCCGGAAGGCCCGGCCTACGGTGCGCAGTTGGAAGGCTTCGAATACCCCTACACCCTCAAGCATTTCGCCTTACAGTCCCAGGGCCAATCCTTGCAGATGGGCTATATGGACGTGCCGGCCCAAGGCAAGGTCAATGGCCGCACCGTGGTGCTGATGCACGGCAAGAATTTCTGCGCTGCCACTTGGGGCGATTCGATCAAGGCCCTCAGCGAGGCCGGCTACCGGGTCGTCGCGGCAGACCAGATTGGCTTCTGCACCTCGAGCAAACCCGAGTCTTACCAGTACAGCTTCCAGCAACTGGCAACCAACACCCAGGCCTTGCTCAAGGCCCTCGGCGTACAGAAAGCCATCGTCCTCGGCCATTCCACCGGCGGCATGCTCGCCACCCGCTACGCGTTGCAGTTTCCCGATCAGGTCGAACGCCTGGCAATGGTCAACCCCATCGGCCTGGAAGACTGGAAAGCCTTGGGCGTGCCCTACCGCACCGTGGACCAATGGTACGCCCGTGAGCTGACGGTCACCGCCGAGGGGATTCGCAATTACGAGCGCACTACCTATTACGCCGGCCGCTGGAAACCTGAGTTCGACCGTTGGGTGGACATGCTTGCCGGCTTGAACAAGGGCCCGGGTCATCTGCAAGTGGCATGGAACTCGGCGCTGATCTACGACATGATCTTCACCCAGCCGGTCTACTACGAGTTCAAGGACCTGACCGTGCCCACCCTGCTGCTGATCGGCACCTCGGACACCACCGCCATCGGCAGCGACATCGCGCCGCCGGCGGTCAAGGCCAAACTGGGTCACTACGAAGTACTGGGTAAGCAGGTGGCCGGGCTGATTCCGCGCGCGACCCTGGTAGAGTTCCCCAATCTGGGGCACGCCCCGCAAATGGAAGAGCCGGATCGGTTCCATAAGGCGCTGCTCGGCTGGCTGGACAAACCCATTCCCTGACGAGGTGATCCATGGCGGTGCAAATAGCAGTCATAGACGATTGGCAAGATGTGGCACGCGGCGTGGTGGATTGGTCGGTGCTCGACAGCGTCGGCCAGGTGACGTTTCTCCACGACTACCCCGCCGACCGCGACACACTCGCCGAACGCTTGCAGCGCTTCGAGGTGATCTGCGTGATGCGCGAACGCACCGTGTTCGACGAAGGCCTGCTGCGCCGCTTGCCCAATCTCAAGCTGCTGCTCACCGGCGGCATGCGCAATGCCGCCCTGGACCTGAAGGCCGCCGCCGAATTGGGCATCCAGGTCTGCGGCACCGACAGCTACAAGCACGCCACGCCCGAACTGACCTGGGCGCTGATCATGGCCCTGACCCGCAACCTGGTACAGGAAGCCAATGCCTTGCGCGCCGGCCTGTGGCAGCAAGGCCTGGGTCGCGACCTGCACGGCAAGACCCTGGCAATCCTCGGCCTGGGCAACATCGGCGCGCGGGTGGCGCAGTTCGGCCAGGTGTTCGGCATGCGGGTCATCGCCTGGAGCCAGAACCTCAGCGCCGAACGAGCCGCCGAATTGGGCGTGACCTATGTCAGCAAGCAGGCGTTGTTCGAACAGGCCGACATCCTCTCGATCCACCTGGTGCTCGGCGAACGCACCCGCGGCCTGGTGGATGCCCAGGCGCTGGCCTGGATGAAACCCGAGGCGCTGCTGGTCAACACCTCCCGCGGGCCCATCGTCGATGAAACCGCCCTGATCGACGCCCTCCAGCACCGGAGCCTGGCCGGTGCCGCCCTGGACGTCTTTGCCCTGGAGCCCTTGCCTGCCGCCCATCCGTTCCGAACCCTGGACAACGTACTGGCCACGCCCCATGTGGGTTACGTCAGCCGACAGAATTACCAGAGGTTCTATTCCTTGATGATCGAGGACCTGCTGGCCTGGGCGGCGGGCACGCCGATTCGGTTGCTGACGCCGGCGGGCTGAGCAGGAGCACCACTGTTCCCTTTGTGGGAGCGAGCTTGCTCGCGATAGCGGAGGGTCAGTTGCAGGGTTGGTGACTGGCACACCGCTATCGCGAGCAAGCTCGCTCCCACAGGGGACAGGGGTGTTTCCAGTGGGCGTGATTAGCCATCAAAACGCCGCTATTTCACCCGCCCCCCGATGGTGCGTCGCGCCATCCCATCGCGCACATCAGTGAACCAACTCCCTCCCCCTACACTTTTTTCTTTTCAGGAATGTGCACTTCGTCGGTGCGTATTCCCCAACGTCGTGTAAGACATTGCCGCTAAAAAACGTGATTGTCGGACAATGCGACGAACCGAGCCGCACCGCTCTAGGATCTGACCTAGACTGCCTAACCGGGAGGAAAACCGACCGGTCATCCAGACGAAAAAAAGTCGAAACTTTTCGCAACGGCGACAGGTCAGGTTAGAGGTAGGGCAATAGCGACTGGTGCAGTCCTTGCACTGGTCATTGCAACAGCTCCTCCAGCTGCTTCGCTTCGCCGCGTTTGGGTAGCCGTTCGCTTTCCTTCGTAGCGCTTGTGCGCCTGGCCGCAGGATTCGGCCAATGAAACAACAGCTCTGGCGCTTGCCGGAAACAGATCGAGAAAATGGGAGATATTTATGATCAGTGCTGCCTTGGAACCACAACAAGTCCGTTCACAATTACCGCCGGCGGCCGAGTCGCCGACGGCCCCGGTGCTGGCCACCGGCGGCAAGGCACTGCTCCCCGTCGCTCGACAGAATCCCAACCGCAAGAAAGTCCTGTTCGTCACCTCGGAAATCGCCGACCTGGTCAAGACCGGCGGCCTGGGCGACGTGTCCTCGGCACTGCCCCGGGCCATGGCCGGGCTGCATGATGTCCGGGTACTGATCCCCGGCTATCCGCAAGTGATGAACAGCGGCAATCCGATCCACATCATCGGCGAACTGGGCGGCCACGCAGCGCTACCGCCCTGCAAGATCGGGCGCATGGACATGGCCGATGGCCTGGTGATCTACGTCCTGATCTGCCCGGAACTGTTTGCCCGCGAGGGTTCGCCCTACGGCGCCAACAACGGCCGCGACTGGCCCGATAACCACATTCGCTTCGCCCGCCTGGGCCTTGCCGCCGCCGACATCGCCGCCAACCTCGCGCAGATCCACTGGTGCCCGGACCTGGTCCACGCCCACGACTGGCCAGCCGGGTTGGCGCCCGCCTACATGCACTGGCGCGGGCAACGCACCCCGACCCTGTTCACCATCCACAACCTGGCCTACCAGGGCGTGGTCAGCCTCGCCTCCTGCCCGGAGCTGGGCATCCCCGAGCACGCCCTGCAACAGGAAGGCATGGAATTCTACGGCAAACTGTCGTTCCTCAAGGCCGGGATGGCCTACTCCAGCCATATCACCACCGTCAGCGCCACCTACGCCCAGGAGATCACCACCCCGGCGTTTGGTTGCGGGCTTGACGGCTTCCTCGCGGCCAAGACCCAACAAGGCTTGCTCAGCGGCATTCCCAACGGCATCGACGAAAGCTGGGATTCGGCCACCGATTCGCACCTGTTCCGCCAGTTCGCCATCGGCGACTGGGAAGGCAAGGCAGTCAACGCGAGCCATGTGCGGGAGCTGTTTGGCCTCGACGACTCCACGGGCCCGCTGTTCGCCGTGGTGTCGCGCCTGGTCTACCAGAAAGGCCTGGACCTGACCGAAGCGGTCGCCGAGTTCATCGTCGAGTCCGGTGGCCAGATCGCCATCATCGGCCGTGGCGAACCGGAGGAAGAACAGGCCATGCGCGAACTGGCGCTGCGCTTCCCCGGCCGCATCGGCGTACGCATCGGCTTCAACGAAACCGATGCCCGGCGGATGTTTGCCGGCAGCGACTTCCTGCTGATGCCATCGCGCTACGAGCCTTGCGGCTTGAGCCAGATGTACGCCCAACGCTTCGGCTCGTTGCCGGTGGCGCGCAATACCGGGGGCTTGGCGGACACCATCGAAGATGGCATCACCGGTTTCCTGTTCGATGAGTCCACGGTGGAGAGCTACAAACAGGCCTTGAGCCGGGCCTTCAAGGTCTTCGAGTTCCCCGACCTGCTCAACGCCATGCGCTGCCGGGCCATGTCGGCGCCGTTCAACTGGTGCAAGGCCGTGGAACCCTACGCCGAACTCTACGAACAGCTGGTGGCAAAGTCCCTGGGAAAATCGGCCAGACAATGAGGTAACAATGACGTCAAGGACGCCTGAAACATGGACCCATGGCGCGGTGATGCTGGATGACGAGCACACCCGCTTCGCCCTCTGGGCCCCGGATGCCTTTTTTGTCAGTGTCGAACTCGACACTGGCGATTCAATACCGCTACTGCCCCAAGCCGACGGCTGGTTCATGATCCAGACCCGTTGCCCCGCCGGCACCCGCTATCGCTACAACATCGACGGCGAGCTGGAGGTGCCGGACCCGGCCTCTCGCGCCCAGGCCGGCGACATTGACCGCCACAGCGTGGTGGTCGACCCCCATGCCTACTCCTGGCGGCACACCCAGTGGTCCGGCCGCCCCTGGCACGAAGCCGTGATCTACGAACTGCACGTGGGCGCCCTCGGCGGTTTCAATGGGCTCGAACAGCATCTAGCGCGCCTGGCGGGGCTGGGCGTCACCGCCATCGAGCTGATGCCGCTGGCGCAGTTTCCCGGTGATCGCAACTGGGGCTACGACGGGGTGCTGCCCTACGCGCCCCAGGCGTCCTATGGCACGCCTGAACAGCTCAAGCATCTGATCGACAGTGCCCACGGTCATGGCCTGTCCGTCATCCTGGATGTGGTCTACAACCACTTCGGCCCTGATGGCAACTACCTGCACCGCTATGCCAAGGGATTCTTCCGCGAAGACAAGCACACGCCCTGGGGCGCGGCGATTGATTTTCGCCGTCGCGAAGTGCGGGACTTCTTCATCGACAATGCGCTGATGTGGCTGTTGGAATACCGTTTCGACGGTCTGCGCCTCGACGCGGTGCATGCCATCGAAGACCCGGACTTCCTTCAAGAACTGGCAGCCAGGGTGCGCGAACAGGTGGACCCGGTCCGGCATGTCTGGCTGACCGTGGAAAACGAACACAACCAGGCCAGCCTGCTGGAACAGGGCTACGACGCCCAGTGGAACGACGACGGCCACAATGCCTTGCACGTGCTGCTGACCGGTGAAACCGACGCCTACTACGCCGACTATGCCGAGCAGCCGACGGAACAACTGGCACGCTGCCTCAGCCAGGGTTTTGTCTTCCAGGGCCACATCAATCGCCATGGCGAATCCCGGGGCGAGCCCAGTGGCCACCTGCCGCCGAGCGCATTCGTGCTGTTCCTGCAAAACCATGACCAGATCGGCAACCGTGCCCTCGGCGAACGCTTGCATCAGCTCGCCGCCCCCCAGGCCCTGCAAGCAGCGACGGCCTTGTTGCTGTTGTCACCGATGATCCCACTGCTGTTCATGGGCGATGAAGCAATGGCCGAACAACCGTTCCTGTTCTTTACCAGCCACCATGGCGAGCTGGCGGAACTCGTGCGCGAAGGCCGACGCAACGAGTTCAAGGCCTTCAGTGCTTTCGCCGACCCGCAGCAACGCGAGCGAATTCCCGACCCCAACGCGGCCGGCACCTTCGAGGCGTCACGCCCGAGCCTGGAACCACAGCGACCGGAGCAACAGGCCAGCGAGGCGCTGTATCGCCAACTGCTGAAAATCCGCCGTGAGGACATCGTCCCGCGCCTGCCCGGCGCTCAAGCCCTCGGGGCCGATGTGCTGGGCCATGGCGCCGTCAGCGCACGCTGGCGACTGGGCGATGGCAGCGTGTTGCGCATCGACCTGAACCTTGGCGAACGCCCCGTCGAACACCAGGCTCCGGAAGAGGTACGCATTCTTTTCGAACATCCGCAGCAGGCCATGGGTCTGTTGCAACAGGGCGTCCTTGCGCCCTACAGCGCGCTGGTCAGTCTGACGCAGGCGACAACCTTGCCCACCATCACTGGAGAGCGCCTATGAGCGATGCGCAACTGGAAATCCTCGCCGGCCGAGCGGGCCTGGCGGTGGATTGGATCGATGCCAATGGCAGGGCCCAGAAAGTCTCGCCGGCCGTCCTGCGCTCGGTCCTCACCGGCCTGGGCCATCCCGCCGGCAGCGCCCAGGAAATCGACGCCAGCCTGCTGCAGTTACAGGAGGATCAACAGAACCATCAACTGCCACCGCTGATCACCGCCGATGTCGGGGCCAGCCTGGACTTGAGCCGCTACTTCGAGGCCGGGACGCCCTGCGAAATCAAACTCGAAGACGGCGCGACACTGCACCTGAACCTCGATGCCGAGGCCAGGCTGCCAGGGATGGTCCCGGTGGGCTATCAGCACGTCCATATCCAGAACCAGCATTTCACCCTGGCCGTCGCACCGGCCCGCTGCTACAGCGTGGCCGATGCGGTGGACGACCCGACGCCCCGGGCCTGGGGATTGAGCGCGCAGTTGTACGCCCTGCGGCGCCCCGGCGACGGTGGCTTCGGTGACACCCAGGCCTTGGAAGAACTGGCCCGGGTGGCCGGCGAGCGCGGTGCCGAGGCCATTGCCATCAGCCCGATGCACGCGATGTTCAGCAGCGACACCGGACGCTACAGCCCTTATTCGCCATCCAGCCGATTGTTTCTCAACAGCCTGTACGCCGCGCCCGGCACCATCCTTGGTGAACGTGCCCTGCGCACCGCCATCGACGCCACTGGTTTGACCAATCAACTGCGCAACCTGGAAGAGCAGCCGCTGATCGACTGGCCGGTCGCCGCCCAGGCCAAGCAGAAAATCCTCCGCGCCCTGTATGACGGGTTCAGCCAGGGCGCGCACCCGTTGCATGAAGACTTCAGCAGTTTTCGTCACAGCAGCGGCGAAGCACTGGAGAACCATTGCCGCTTCGAAGCCTTGCAGGCCGAACGCGCAGCCCGGGGCGAAAGCCTCGACTGGCGGCAGTGGCCGGAAGAACTGCGTGATCCACGCAGCGCCGCCCTGGCCCATTTCGCCGAGGAAAATGCCGATGAGATCGGCTTCTACGCCTTTTGCCAATGGCTGATTGCCCGTTGCCTGGAACGCGCCCAGAGCGCCGCCAAGTCCAGCGGCATGGGCATCGGCTTGATCGCCGACCTGGCGGTGGGCGCCGACGGTGGCGGCAGCCAGGCCTGGAGCCGCCAGGACGAACTGCTCGCGTCACTGACCGTGGGCGCGCCGCCGGACATTCTCAACCGCTCCGGCCAAGGCTGGGGCATCTCGGCGTTTTCCCCGGAAGGCCTGGTGCGCAACGGCTTTCGCGCCTTCATTGAAATGCTGCGGGCCAACTTTGCCCACGCCGGCGGCTTGCGCATCGACCATGTAATGGGCTTGCAGCGGCTCTGGGTGATTCCTAACGACGCCCCACCCAGCGATGGCGCCTACCTGTATTACCCAGTGGACGACCTGCTGCGCCTGCTGGCACTGGAGTCCCATCGCCACCAGGCCATCGTGCTCGGCGAAGACCTCGGTACCGTGCCGGATGGCTTGCGGGAAAAACTCATCGCCCGCTCGATCCTGGGCATGCGCGTACTGTTGTTCGAACAGGACAACACCCACTTCAAGCCCATCCTCGACTGGCCGGACAACGCCCTGGCGACCACCAGCACCCATGACCTGCCGACGCTCAACGGCTGGTGGCACGGTCATGACATCGACTGGAACGCCCGGCTGGACCTGATCGATTCCCCCACCGAGATGGACTGGCGCAAACACCGCGAGCGCGAACGCGAAGGCCTGCGCCAAGTGCTGAACCAGGACCCGCAGAATTTTCGCGAAGAACATCGAGAGACCGACCAGGTGCTCGATGCCAGCGTGCGCTTCCTCGGCCACACCCGAGCGCCGCTGGTCTTGCTGCCACTCGAAGATGCCCTGGGCATCGAGGAGCAAGCCAACCTGCCCGGCACCATCGACACCCACCCCAACTGGCGCCGTCGCCTGGCCCAACAGAGCCAGGCGCTGCTGGACCACCCGGACGCCGCCCGGCGCCTGGAAATACTCGCCTGCGCGCGACTTCAGGCGAACGAGCGTGACCGATGAAACAGACGTTGATCCAACCACTGCGGGCTACGTTGCGCCTGCAGTTCCATAAAGGCTTCACCCTGGACGATGCCATCCCCCAGGTACCGTACTTCGCCTCGCTGGGCATCAGCCATATTTATGCTTCGCCGCTGCTCAAGGCCCGGGCCGGCTCCATGCACGGCTACGACGTTGTCGACCCGACCCTGGTCAATCCCGAACTGGGTGGCGAAGCCGCGCTCAAGCGCTTGGTTGCAACGTTGCGCGAGCACCGGATGGGCTTGATCCTCGACATCGTGTCCAATCACATGGCCGTCGGCGGCAATGACAATCCCTGGTGGCTGGATCTGCTGGAATGGGGACGCCTGAGCCCCTACGGCGAGTTTTTCGACATCCAGTGGCATTCCCCGGACCCGCTGATGGAAGGCCAGTTGTTGCTACCGTTCCTGGGCAGCGACTACGGCGTGGCCTTGCAGGAAGGCACCCTGCAACTGCGCTTCGATTCCGCCCAGGGCAGCTTCTATGTCGAGCATTATGAACACCGCTTCCCGATTTGCCCGATGCACTACGGCGAGCTGCTCAAGCCCGCCGAAACCCTGCCCGCCGAACAGGCCGAACCGCTCAAGGCCCTGGCCGAGCGCTTCACTACATTGAATTACCAGAGCGATGCCCACACCCTCGCCCGCCCGCTGCAAGCAGAGTTGCAGGACCTGGCGGCACACGCCGGCATCCTTGCCGCCATTGAGGACAACCTGGGCGCCTACGACTCCACCCAGCCCCAGGGTTTCGAGCGCCTGCATCAGTTGCTGGAGCGCCAGAGCTACCGGCTCGCCAGCTGGCGCACCGCAGCGGACGACATCAATTGGCGGCGTTTTTTCGATGTCAACGAACTGGGCGGGCTGCGGGTCGAGCGTCCGGCCGTATTCGAAGCCACCCATGCCAAGATTTTCGAACTGATCGGCGAAGATTTGGTGGATGGGCTGCGGATCGATCATATCGACGGTCTCGCAGACCCTCGCGGTTACTGCCGCAAATTACGCAGGCGTCTTGACTCGTTGTCGCCGTCGCGGCACCTGCCGATCTTCGTCGAGAAAATCCTCGGCGATGGCGAGACCTTGCGCCGGGATTGGAACATCGATGGCAGTACCGGCTACGAGTTCATGAACCAGGTCTCGCTGCTGCAGCACGACCCGGCCGGTGCCGCCCCCCTCGCTGAATTCTGGAGCCGGCACAGCGAGCGGCCGGCACATTTCATTGAAGAAGCCCGCCTGGCTCGCCAACAGATTCTCAATGGTTCCTTGGCCGGGGATTTTGAAAGTGTCGCCCAGGCCCTGCTGCAAGTGGCCCGGGACGATGTGATGACCCGCGACCTGACCCTCGGCGCGATTCGGCGGGCCTTGCAGGCGTTGATCGTGCATTTCCCGGTATACCGCACCTACATCACGCCCATGGGGCGCTCCGCCGAAGACGAAGTGTTTTTCAACCAAGCCCTGGAAGGTGCCCGGCAAATACTCAGCGAAGCCGATTGGCCGGTGCTCGATTGCCTGGCCGGCTGGCTCGGTGGAATGCCCTGGCGGCAACGTCCGCGGGGCAGCCAGCGTAAACGCCTGCGTCACGCCTGCGTGCGCTTCCAGCAACTGACTTCGCCGGCGGCCGCCAAAGCCGTGGAGGACACCGCGCTCTATCGCTCGGCGGTGCTGCTGTCGCGCAATGACGTCGGCTATAACACCGAGCGCTTCAGCGCCCCGGTGCAAGAATTCCACCAGGCATGCCTCGAGCGACTCGAACATTTTCCCGACAACCTGATCACCACCGCCACCCACGACCACAAGCGCGGCGAAGACACCCGCGCCAGACTGGCCGTGCTCAGCGAGCGCGCCGATTGGTACGCCACCTGCGTCGAACAATGGCGCATCCTCTCGCCTTCGCTGCACAGCGACCCGTCTGCGCCCTCGGCCGGTGATGAACTGATCCTCTACCAAGCGTTGCTCGGCAGCTGGCCGCTGGACCTCGACCTCCAAGACCACAAGGCACTGGCCGAATACAACGAGCGCCTATGGCAATGGCAACGCAAGGCCCTGCGCGAAGCCAAGCTGCAAAGCAGCTGGGCGGCGGTCAACGATGCTTATGAACAAGCCACCCAGATGTTCCTCGAACGCTTGCTGCTGGGCGATGAGGGGCTGCCCTTGCGCAGCGCCATTGCCGAGGCGGTCCACGCCATGGCGCCGGCGGGTGCGCTCAACAGCCTGGCGCAAACTTTGCTGCGCATGACCGTACCCGGCGTGCCGGACCTGTACCAAGGCAACGAGTTCTGGGATTTCAGCTTGGTGGACCCGGACAACCGCCGCCCGGTGGATTTCCAGGCGCGCCGCGAGGCAATGCACGCCGACAACACGCCGGCCGCGCTGGTACGGGATTGGCGTGACGGCCGGATCAAGCAGGCATTGATCGCCAGGACGTTGGCCATGCGGGCCGAGTACCCGCAGCTATGGCGCCAGGGCCGCTACCAGCCGTTGGAAGTACTCGGCGAGCAGGCCCACCGGGTGCTGGCTTTCATGCGTGAGGACTCGCAGCAGCGAGCGATCATTGTCGTACCTGTCCATGTGGCGCATTTGCTGGAAAACAGTGCCGTGCCGCTGGTGGTTGCGTCGGATTGGGGCGATACCCGCGTGTCGTTACCGTTCGCCGCCAAGGATGAAAAACTGAAGGGATTTTTTTCAAGCGCAACAGTCACACCCCAAAGGGAGCTGCTGATCAGCGCCGCGCTGGGGAATTTCCCGGTCAATGTCTTTATCCAATCTTGAGTTGAATCAGGAGCACTGCGATGAGTACCGACGATAAACGCATTCGTGAATTCGCCTATCAGATCTGGGAGTCCGAGGGTAAGCCCACCGGGCAGGAAAAACGCCACTGGGAGATGGCGCGCAAGCTCGCCGAAGCCGAAGCGCTGGCGCCGAGCAAGCCACCCAAGGCCGCGAGCAAATCGGCGGCCAGCAAGACCGACGGCGCCAAACCCGCTACCGCCAAGAGCACCACGGCCAAGACTGCCGCGAAGAACACCACGCCCAAGGTCAAGCCAGCGGCCAAGCCTTCCGCGGCGACTGCAGCGACAGTGCCCCCCGTGAACAAGGCAGCCGACAAGAAGCCGCGGGCACCGCGCAAGCCGCCGGCGGTTTGATTTCTCCTGCGTCATCGGTCTCGGGCAATCATTTCTTCGTGCCAAAGGGGTTTGCATGTGGCGAGGGGATTCATCCCCGCTGGCGTGCGCAGCGCGCCCAAACGAGTGAACCCGATCAGCCTGTGACATTAACGCTGAATATTTGGGGCTGCTGCGCAGCCCAGCGGGGATAAATCCCCTCGCCACAGGTGAAGGGTGGAACCTACCCCGCTCTAATGAATCGCATCGCTGTATCTGTCTGTTTTTTGCAGGAGCAACTATGACCCGTCCAAACAAAACCACGCCGCCGCCCATTATCGAGGCTTCGCGGATTCGTGAAGGGCTGCCTTTTCCACTGGGTGCAACCTGGGATGGCCTCGGGGTCAATTTCGCGCTGTTTTCAGCCAACGCCACCAAGGTTGAACTGTGCATTTTCGACGATGCCGGCGAAGTCGAACTCGAACGCATCGAACTGCCGGAATACACCGACGAGATCTACCACGGCTATCTGCCGGATGCCCATCCGGGATTGATTTATGGCTACCGGGTCTACGGCCCGTACGACCCGGCGAACGGCCACCGCTTCAACCCGAACAAGTTGCTGATCGACCCCTACGCCAAGCAACTGGTCGGTCAATTGAAGTGGTCCGAAGCGTTGTTCGGCTATACCATCGGCCACCCCGATGGCGACCTCAGTTTCGATGAGCGTGACAGCGCCCCGTTCGTTCCCAAATGTAAAGTCATCGACCCCGCACACACCTGGGGCCACGACCATCGCGTCAGCGTGCCTTGGGACAAGACCATCCTGTATGAAACCCATGTGCGTGGCCTCACCATGCGTCATCCTTCGGTGCCTGAAAACGTGCGCGGTACCTTCGCCGGGTTGATGGTCGACGATGTGCTGGAGCATATCCGCAAGCTCGGGGTTTCCTCGGTGGAGCTACTGCCCATCCATGCCTTCGTCAACGACCAGCATTTGCTGCACAAAGGCATGACCAACTACTGGGGCTATAACAGCATTGCCTTCTTCGCGCCCGACCCGCGCTACCTGGCCAGTGGCAAGATCGCCGAGTTCAAGGAAATGGTCGCCCACCTGCACGAGGCCAACCTGGAAGTCATCCTCGACGTGGTCTACAACCACACCGCCGAGGGCAACGAACAGGGGCCCACCCTGTCCATGCGCGGCATCGATAACGCCTCGTACTACCGGCTGATGCCCGACGACAAACGCTACTACATCAACGACTCCGGCACCGGCAACACCTTGGACCTGAGCCATCCTTGCGTGCTGCAGATGGTCACCGACTCCCTGCGTTACTGGGCCACGGAAATGCATGTCGATGGCTTCCGCTTCGACCTGGCGACGATCTTGGGCCGCTACCATGATGGCTTCGACGAGCGCCACAGTTTCCTCGTCGCCTGCCGCCAGGACCCGGTACTGCGCCAGGTGAAAATGATCGCCGAGCCTTGGGACTGCGGCCCGGGGGGCTATCAGGTAGGACGCTTCCCGCCGGGCTGGGTCGAGTGGAACGACAAGTTCCGCGATACGGTACGGGCGTTCTGGAAAGGTGACGACGGCCAGCTCGCCGACTTCGCCAGCCGAATGACCGCTTCGGGCGAGATGTTCAACCAGCGTGGCCGACGCCCGTACGCCTCGGTGAACTTTGTCACTGCTCACGACGGCTTCACCTTGCATGACCTGGTGTCGTACAACGACAAGCACAACGAAGCCAACGACGAAAACAACCAGGACGGCAGCAATAACAATCTGTCCTGGAACCATGGCGTCGAAGGTCCGACGGATGACCCTGAGATCAACACGCTGCGCCATCGGCAGATGCGCAACTTCTTCGCCACCCTGCTGCTGGCCCAAGGCACGCCGATGATCGTCGCTGGCGACGAGTTCGCCCGTACCCAGCACGGCAACAATAATGCCTATTGCCAGGACAGCGAGATCGGCTGGGTCAATTGGGACCTGAGCGAGGATGGCGCGGCGCTGCTCAAATTCGTCAAGCGCCTGATCAAGTTGCGCCTGACCTACCCGATCCTGCGTCGTGGACGCTTCCTGGTGGGCAACTACAACGAGGACATCGGCGTCAAGGACGTGACCTGGTTGGCCCCGGACGGCAGCGAAATGACCATCGAGCAGTGGCAGGACAGCCATGGCCGCTGCCTGGGCATGCTGATGGATGGCCGCGCCCAGGAAACCGGCATTCGGCGCAAGGGTGGCGATGCGACGCTGCTGCTGGTGGTCAACGCACACCATGACATCGTCAACTTCCGCTTGCCGGAAGTCCCCGAAGGCAGTTTCTGGACTTGCATGGTCGACACCAACCAGCCCAACGTTCGTGGACAGGAGCGCTTCGATTTCGAATCCGAGTATTCCGTCACCGGACGCTCGCTGCTGCTGTTCGAGCTGCAACGCGAAGAAGAGGATTGAACGATTCGCAGTTAACCTCATGGGGCCGCAAGGATGCGGTTTTTCCCTTCAAATCGTCCAGTTAGCCGAAAAAAAACCAGTTCAGATACACATGTCACGAGACGAATGGGCTGACATGGTCAATACTTCCCCCGTGGTAGTCTCCAGGATTCGGAGCGCCGTGAATCACAGCCATGCCCACATCGGTGCCACCGGACAGTAGGCCCGGTGCATGACTGAAAGATCGAACACCAACAAGGATGTCGCTTATGAAGCCCGCCTCTCGCCTGCCTGGCCGGCAGCACCCGCAAATCTGGAACAGTGCTGCGCAACTGGCCGATATTCCGATCATCAGTACCCAGACGCTCATTCCCGCCGGTGCCCGCGCCGTCATTCTCGCCCCGCACCCGGGCGATGAGGTAGGGGCCTGTGGCGGCTTGCTGCAATTGCTGAGCAACCTCGAACAGCCCATGTTGCTGGTTTCGGTCACCGATGGCGCCCTGGCCCACCCCGGTTCACCGTTGTGGACCGACGAGCGCCTGCGTACGCACCGCCCTCATCCCCAGGAAAGCGTCGACGCCCTGCACCGCCTGGGCATCGACGCCCATGGCCTGCAATGGGTACGCGGCGGTTTTCCGGAAAAAGACCTCGTGGAACACGAAGCTGAACTGGCCACCTTCATTGCGCGACACCTTCGCCCCGGCGACGTGGTGTTCAGCACCTGGCGCCAGGACGGCGACAGCGACCACGACACAGTAGGGCGCGCCGGAGCCTTGGCCGCCGACAGGATCGGGGTGGCGTTCAACGAACTGCCGGTGTGGGCCTGGCACTGGCCGGTCCGCGAGCAGAATAAAATCCCCTGGCACCGGGCTCGCAAGCTGCGCCTCGACGTCTGGACCACCGCCCGCAAGCGTCACGCCATGCACGCCTACGTCAGCCAACTCAGCGGCGAACCGGCGAGCGGCATCGCCCCACTGTTGCCCAGGGTCATCCTTGACCGGATGGGTTTGCCGTATGAGATTGTCTTTATCTGAACACACCTTTGTGAAAGCAGGCCCACCGCTTTCGCGAGCAGGCTCGCTCCCACATTGGGTCTGCGTAGATGCAATATTTGGCGTGCGCCACCAGTCCCTGTGGGAGCCGGGCTTGCCCGCGAAGGCGGCGGTCCATTCAGCATCTTTGTGACAGGCCCACCGCCATCGCGAGCAAGCTCGCTCCCACAGGGTTTTGGCGGTGTACCCAGATGTTGCGTACACCACCGATCCGTTGTGGGAGCGAGCTTGCTCGCGATGGCGATCAGCAAGGATATGAAAAATCCGGAACTGCCGGTGCCTTGGGTCAGTCGCATGAACAAGTACGTCTGATTCAGGAGCGAACGTGACTCAAGACCCCGATTGGCGAGCCGTCGAACCCATGCCATCGGACGCGCCTGCGACGGTTCATCGGCTGCGGGTCCTGACGGTCAACACCCACAAGGGCTTCACCGCCCTCAACCGGCGCTTCATCCTGCCCGAATTGCGCGAAGCGGTGCGCAGTACCGGTGCCGACCTGGTGTTCCTGCAAGAGGTACTGGGCGAACATGACCGCCACGCGTCACGCTACGACAACTGGCCCCAGACGTCCCAGTACGAATTCCTCGCCGACAGCATGTGGAGCGACTTCGCCTACGGCCGTAATGCGGTCTACCCCGATGGCCACCATGGCAATGCCCTGCTCTCCAAATACCCGATCCGCCAGTTCCGCAATCTCGACGTGTCCATCACCGGCCCGGAGCGGCGCGGGTTATTGCATTGCGTGCTGGATGTGCCGGGCCACGCCGAGGTCCACGGCATCTGTGTGCATTTGAGCCTGTTGGAAAGCCATCGCCAATTGCAACTCAAACTGCTCTGCCAACTGCTCGACTCACTGCCCGAGGATGCGCCGGTGATCATCGCCGGTGACTTCAACGACTGGCAACTGCGCGGCAACCTCGCCCTCGCCCGCCGTGGTTACCTGCACGAAGCCTTCGAGCACCACCTCGGCCGTCCCGCCAGGACTTACCCGGCTCGCTTCCCGCTGTTGCGCCTGGACCGCGTCTACCTGCGCAACGCCACCAGCCATTCCCCGCAAATACTGGGCAACAAACCCTGGACCCACCTGAGCGACCACCTGCCCCTTTCGGTGGAAGTGCACTTGTAGAACGGGCCTTCCCTCAGTCTTTTTGCGCGTAGACCTGTTAGACAGGCGCCCGCGACGGAGCTTTGACGCCGAAACAACCACCTTAATACTCAATTGAAATCAGCGTGTTATTGACGCTGATTTCATCTTGCCATTCGTCGTTCATTTTCTTGACGCACCGCCATCAGTCTTCTTGACTACACCGTACTACCCCCGGAAACACAGTCAGGGGCAGGCCTCTGGAACCCGCCGAGACGGGCCGCCAGAGGCTTGCCCCAATCCATTCGGTCGCCCCTCATTCGGGGTAGGAGAGACGCCAAAAAAGCGAGAAACGCATGCGATTGCAAGGCAGGCCACCATGAAAACCTCCCACCGTCCGCAAGAACTCTCCACTACTTTTCATACCGTCTCGACGTCGTTGCTGCTGCTTTCATCCATGGAGGTACAGGCCTGGCCTGCCGAGGAGACGACGCAGCCCTGGTATGGCCGAGCACCGTCTACCCACCTCGATGCCGCACACTTTGCAAGCGAGCCGACTTCCGGCAAGAGCCCCGCCCTGTTCACCTTGCGAAACGACAGCGGCCATACCCAGCGCATGGGGCTGATCAGCGGACAAAACCAGATCATTTCGACCGGCGGCGGCCTGCTGGTGATGCCCGCACAGGCCGAACCGGCCACAGATGCCCTCAACCTGAAAGGTTCGAGCCTCGGCGCCTATTGGAGCCTGACCGGCCCGGCGGGCTGGCACGTCGACCTGAGCGCCAGCGGCGGTCGGGTCAATGGCTACAGCCGCACCGAACAAGGCCAGCGCCAGGCCGCCCAAGGCCATGCAATGACGCTGTCGGTCGAAGGTGGTTTTCCTATCGGGATCAGCACCCACTGGGTGGTCGAACCCCAGGCACAACTGATCAACCAGCGCGTCACCCTGAACACGTCGAACGCCGAAAGCGGCTCCGGCGATGAACTGAGCAGTTGGAGTGGCCGTGTTGGCGCACGGCTGAAAGGGACCTATCAAGTCAACGGTCTCGGCGTGGAACCTTACGTTCGAACCAACCTGTGGCACACCGTCCAGAGCGCCGGTACCGTATCCCTGGACAAGGTCGACAAGATCAGCAGCAGCCGAAAATCCTCCACCGTCGAAGTCGGCCTGGGGCTGGTGGCTCGGGTCACGCCGGCGGTCAGCCTGTATGTCAGCGCCGATTACAGCAGCGACGTCGATGACAACGACCTCAATGGCATCATTACCAGCATGGGGGTGCGGATGCGTTGGTGAGTTATCGATATTCCAATCGCCGATTGGCCTGTAGGAGCTGTCGAGCGCAGCGAGGCTGCGATCTTTTGATCTTCGCTTGAGATTCAAGCGCCTGGGAAAAGATCGCAGCCTCGCTGCGCTCGTCAGCTCCTACAACGTAGCCCGGCGCGAGCAATCTGCCGCCACTTAAAAAACACCTCCATTAGGGCGTATAACGCTAAAAGCGTTTTATCCCTGCAAGCCGTCCGACCCTGGCTCATTTCATTGATGGAGTAACGACATGACCACAGCCCCCTTCCTCGCCAACCTGTTCCCCAGTGCCGCCGACATCCCCGACGCCTACCGCCTCGAAGGCCGGATCGAGCAGCGCGAATACCTGGTCGACGGCGTCCTGAAAGCCTGGCAAGGGCCGCTGGCCGTCGTCCGCAGCCCCGTCTACCTGACCGGCGAGCTGGGCGATGAGCAAGTGATCCTCGGCAGCACGCCACTGCTGGACGCCGAGACCGCCCTCACGGCCCTGGACGCGGCGGTCCGGGCTTACGATCGCGGCCAAGGCCAGTGGCCGACGATGCGCGTCGCCGAGCGTATCCGCCACGTGGAAACCTTCCTGGCGCGCATGCGCGAGCAGCGCGAGGCCGTGGTCAAGTTGCTGATGTGGGAGATCGGCAAGAACCTCAAGGATTCCCAGAAGGAATTCGACCGCACCTGCGATTATATCGTCGACACCATCAACGCCCTCAAGGAACTGGACCGTCGCTCCAGCCGCTTCGAGCTGGAACAGGACACCCTCGGGCAGATCCGCCGCGTGCCCCTGGGCGTGGCGTTATGCATGGGGCCCTACAACTATCCGCTGAACGAAACCTTCACCACACTGATTCCGGCCTTGATCATGGGCAACACCGTGGTGTTCAAGCCGGCCAAGCTCGGCGTCCTGCTGGTGCGCCCCCTGCTGGAAGCCTTCCGTGACAGCTTCCCGGCGGGCGTGATCAACGTGATCTACGGCAGCGGCCGGGAAACCGTCAGCGCGCTGATGGCCAGCGGCAAGATCGATATCTTCGCCTTCATCGGCACCAACAAGGCGGCCAGTGACCTGAAGAAACTCCACCCCCGTCCGCACCGCCTGCGTGCCGCCCTGGGGCTGGATGCGAAGAACCCGGGGCTGGTACTGCCGGACGTGGACTTGGACAATGCCGTCAGCGAGGCATTGACCGGCTCGCTGTCCTTCAACGGCCAGCGCTGCACGGCGCTGAAAATCCTGTTTGTCCATGAAGACGTGGCACCCGCATTCATCGAGAAATTCAACGCCAAGCTCGCCAGCCTCAAACCCGGCATGCCCTGGGAAGACGGTGTGGCGCTGACGCCATTGCCCGAAGCGGGCAAGGTCGATTACCTGCATGCGCTGGTCGCCGATGCGGTTGCCAAAGGTGCCGAAGTGAAGAATGCCCACGGTGGCGAATCGCGAAGCTCGTTTTTCTATCCGGCGGTGCTGTACCCGGTGAACACGGCGATGCGGGTCTACCACGAAGAACAGTTCGGCCCCGTCGTGCCCATCGTGCCGTACCGCGACCTCAATACCGTGGTCGATTACGTGCTGGAGTCCGATTTCGGCCAGCAGCTCAGCATCTTCGGCACTAACCCGGCACAAGTCGGCAAGCTGGTGGACATCTTCGCCAACCAGGTCGGGCGCATCAACATCAACGCCCAGTGCCAGCGTGGTCCGGACACGTTCCCGTTCAATGGCCGGAAGAACTCGGCCGAGGGCACCTTGTCCGTCCACGATGCGCTGCGCACCTTTTCCATTCGCACGCTGGTGGCAACCAAGTTCCAGGAAAACAACAAGGCGTTGATCAGCGACATCATCCGTGAGCGGGATTCCAACTTCCTGACCACGGACTACATTTTCTGATCACGCCCAAACGACGGGCTACGACAGGGCTGGACGACGCCACTTGATACCCCAGCCCTGTTGCATGCCAGCGGCCGCCAGCAGGATCGCGGCCACACCCAGCCACTGCAGCGGTTCGAGGCGATGGCCGAAGGCGAACCAGTCGACGAAGATCGCCGCGATCGGATAAATGAACGACAGCGCTCCGGTCAGTGCGGTCGGCAACCGCTGAATGGCGCTGTACAGCAGCACGTACATCACGCCGGTGTGCACCATGCCCAAGGTCAACAGGCTGGCCCAGGCCTGGGCGTGTTGCGGCAACGCCGAGAAGTTCGCCCAGGGTGCCAACAGCAACACGCCGGTGCTGACCTGGATCAGCGCGATCAGATGGGGTGGCGTGCCGGTCAGGCGCTTGATGATCAAGGCCGCGATGGCGTACAGCAACGCGGCCCCCAGTGCCAATGCGATGCCCAGCAGATAGTCTCCGCCGCCCTGCCCCTGCTCACCATGGGCACTGACGATGGCCAGCATTCCGAGAAACGACACCGCCAGCCAGAACAGTTTTTGCGCGGTAATTTTCTCCCCCAGGAACAACGCCGCCAGCCCTACCAGCATGAACGGCTGGACGTTGTACACCGCCGTGCCGATGGCTATCGACGCACGGGAGTAAGAGGCAAACAACAACACCCAGTTACCGACGATCGCCACGCCACTGAGCACCGCCAGCAGGAACGTGGTACGGGTGAGGATGCCGGGGCGCAAAAAGCCAAAGCCGGCGCAGATCAACAACAAGGTCACGGCGCCGAACACGCAGCGCCAGAACACGACATCCAGTACAGGCAGGCCGGAAACCAGTACGAACCAACCGATGGTTCCGGAAATCAGCATGGCGGCGGTCATTTCCAGCGAACCGCGGCGTAAGGTCTTGTCCATCTTCAGGCTCCTTCAGCAAGTGGGCACAGTATGCCGAGCAGACCGGGGCCTTCTCCATGGATTGAAAAAGGCTAAACTGCGTTTCGACCTTTTTTATCAAGGCAACTTCCCGCATTTGCCTAACGGAGCTGAAAATGACTGACGACATTGACCAGATCCTCATCAGTGCCCTGATGGAAGATTCCCGACGCTCGCTCAAGGCCTTGGCCAACCTCAGCGGCCTGTCCTCCCCCAGTGTCGCCGAGCGCCTTCGTCGGCTCGAGGAACGTGGCGTGCTCAGGGGCTACACCGTCGAGGTGGACCCCAAGTGCTTTGGGTATCAACTCCAGGCCATCGTGCGTATCCGCCCGCTGCCGGGACAGTTGCAGGAAGTGGAGCGGCAGATCCAGGCCATCGCTGAATTTACCGAATGCGACAAGGTCACCGGCGATGACTGCTTCATCGCGCGCCTGCACGTGCGCTCGATGGAACAGCTCGATACCTTGCTGGACAAGCTCAATGTCCATGCCGAGACCAATACCGCCATCGTCAAGAAAACACCGGTCAAGCGGCGATTACCGCCGATGGCGTAGGTATCCGCCTGGTTTTGAGCCCCTGTGGGAGCGAGCTTGCTCGCGAAGAGGCCGGCAGGCCCAACATACATGTGACTGAGCCACCGCTATCGCGAGCAAGCTCGCTCCCACAGGGGAATGCAGATTTGACCCGGCCTCGGCGCTTGTCCGAGGCCGGGAGCATGCTACTCGAGCTCTTCCAGTTCAGGGCTGCGTTGCACTTTGTGCACTTGTTCCTCAGGCGCGTTGCTCGCCTTGATCAACTTGAGCGTCTGGAGCTTGGCGCAGGCATTGACGCCATCTGCATAGACGCCGCTGTGGTTGCACTTCCAGTCGTAGAAGTTGGCCAGGGCGCCAGACAGTTGCAGGCTGTAGTCCGTGCTTTGCGTGCCCGGGCTGAACGGTTGACCGGCCGGAATGTTCTGGAACCATTTCATCCACTCATCGCCTCCCACAGGTGGCGGGTTGGCCTGGAACGTCGGGTTCATGATCGCCAATTGCTGGTACTCGGCGGTCATGTGGCAACTCAGGCAGGACGCCTGGGGGTTGTCCACCGGCCCATTGAGTCGTCCGTTCCAACCCAGGTGAGTCGGTGGCAGCTCTTGGGTGTTGGCGTTGATTGCGGTCTGTTTCAGGGCCGGGTTGATCTTGGTGACCACCGGTTTGGGGTTGGTATAGTCATTGCCGATTTCCTGGGGATCATTGCCCCACATGATCCCCACCGGCACCAGGTTGTTCCAGTTCGCCTTGCCGGTCATGGCGCCATTGTATTGGAACGTGCCGAACAACCAGCCGGTATCGCTCACGCGGGTGTCGCGCACGGCAATGTCCATCTGAATCAGCGCTACCTTGGTGACGGACCGGTTGGTCGAGGTAAAGGTTTCGGTGGTGTAGGCGTTCCAGAGCAATGGGTTTGCAAGGAACGGCACCGTCTTGACGTCTATATCGGCGAACAGCGCCTTGCAGACCACCGTGCCGTTGGCAAAGCTCTTGGGTTTCGAGGTTTGGCTTGGGTCTGGATTATCGGGGTCTTTCCAGACCTGGCCGATGGTGTAGGCGCCTATGTCGTTATAGATACCCACCGCGTAGGTCTGCCCGCTGCCGGTCTGCGTACTTGCCAGTTGCCCGGGCTGAATCGGTGCCTCCTTGGTCAGCCCGCTGATGCCTTCACGACCGTTGGGGCCGTAATGCTGCCAAGGCATGTGATACCACTGGCGAATCTTGTTCTTTTGTACTTTCCAGCCGATTTCAGTATTGCCTTCCAAGCAGTATTTTTTCACTTCCTCCATGTACGGGCGCCAGGTTTCAAAGTCATTGGAGAATGACTTGGGCAAATGTTGGAAGAATGCCGGTACCGAGGATGCGCCCGGGGCCACCGTCGGATAATCCTGGCTGAGCTGGAATGGCGCTCCGGCGTATTCACTCTTGGGCGGGGCGTAGCCGAAATCGGGGAAGACTCCGGCATGGACGCTAGCGGTGGACAAGGCCCCCGTCAGGGCCAGCCACGCAATGATCTTTCCTTGAGGCTGCTTCATCGATATCTCCTTATAGAGAGACGCCTGCCGTCCCATCGAATTGCTGAGCGATGCGCAGGGTCTCCTTCTGTTATCAGGCTTCGGCACAATGCCCAAGCTTGTTCACGGTCCACGGTCCACGCTCAATGAAGTGACACACCTCCTTGGCACCCAAAAAGTGGGCACGCTCAAACCTGGCTCTGTTAGCCGAATGCGAACGCTATCGAGGGAATATGGCGAAGACTTCGCGCGGTGATCGATCGACCAGCCGCATGCCGACCTTGGCAATGCAATCCCTTGTCATAGGTGTAGATCATTTATTCAAAGGTGCCATCATGTTTCAGGCTTTTTGCGGGCCTTTGGCCACAATGCTGAATCGCGGATAGACCCCGTACTCCGCTCCCCTAGAAGAAACGCGGTCACCCCGAACCAGGCCGGTTATGTAGGGGACAACCGCCCTTACTGGCCCAAACACATACCCTAGTATGCATACCCCCCCACCGAGGTATGTCCTGGCTGTACCGATGTAGAAGTGCCCTCGCCGCAACCGCTCAATACCATGACCCCACAGCGGACGACTCGCTATCCAGGATCGATCGAGCCCAGGCGCATGCTCGCGCAGCTGCGCTGCAACCCTGTGGGGAACTGCCCATGTCGGCTTTTTTCGAACGACTTCAACGCCGCTTGCCACCCATGGTCGTGCTCACGACACTCGCCCTCACCGGCTGTGCGGTAGGCCCCGATTTCATGGAACCCAAGAACGAACTTGGCGCCGCGCAACTGACGCCCCGCCCCGAGCATGGACGCGACGCCTCCCTGCTCCCCGCCGCCGTTCCCAGCCAATGGTGGCAACTGTTCAACGACCCGCTGCTCGCCCAACTGCAATCCCGTGCGCAGGCCGGCAACCTTGATTTGCAGATGGCCGCCGAACGCATCGATCAAAGCCGGGCGCAACTGGGGATTACCGCTTCCCGATTGCTGCCCAGCGTCGGCGCCAATGCCAGTTACGCCCGGGAGGCGCTCAGTGAACATGGCAAGTTCGCCGCGCTGGGCGCCCCGACGGCCCCCAGCAATTTCTGGCAAATGGGTTTCGATGCCAGTTGGGAAATCGACCTGTGGGGCCGGGCCCGCCGCGCGCGCGAAGGTGCGGCGGCGACGCTGGAGGCGACGGTGTTTGATCGCGAAGCCGCTCGGGTGGCGCTGTCCGCCGAAGTGGCACGGACCTACCTGCAACTGCGTGGCACCCAGGCGCAACTGGACATCGCCCAACAGAACCTGACGATCGCCGAACGCACCCTGGGCCTGGCGGAAAGCCGCGAGCGAAATGGCGTGGCGACACGCTTCGAAACCGCCTCCGCACGCGCGCAGTTGGCGACGATCAAGGCCATGCTTCCCGAACTGGCCCAGCGTCGCAATGCCCAGATGAATGCCCTTGCGCTGTTGATGGGCGAACCACCTCGCACCCTCGATGCACAGCTGCGCCAAGCCATGCCCCTGCCTTCGCTGCCCACTCAAGTGCCGGTCGGGGTGCCGTCTGAACTGGCCCAGCGACGTCCCGACATCCGGCGCGCCGAAGCGCAGCTCCACGCCGCGACCGCGGCCATCGGCGTGGCCAAGGCCGACTTCTACCCACGTATCGGCCTGAAAGGACGAATCGGTGTGGAAGCCTTCGACAGCGGCGACCTGGCCAATTGGGACGCGCGCTTCTTTTCCGTCGGGCCAACGGTTTACCTGCCGATCTTCCAGGGCGGTCGCTTGGTACAGCGCCTGGCCTTGAACGAATCACGGCAAAAGACCGCCGCCCTCGCCTATCGGCAAACCGTATTGCGCGCCTGGCACGAAGTGGACGACGCCTTGGATGCCTGGGCCGCGCAACAGCGCCAACACGACGAACTGCTGGTTTCGTATGAACAGAACCGGCAAGCATTGCACGCGGCCGAACGCGGCTATCAGCAGGGTGCCGCCGATTACCTGAGCGTTCTCACGGCGCAACTGAACCTGCTCGCCAGCCAGACCAGCCTCAATGCCAGCGCCACCAACGCCACCCTGACCGTGGTCAATCTCTTTAAGTCCCTGGGTGGCGGCTGGGGCCCGGAGCCGCATCCATGAACAGCATCGCGTTGCCGCCCGCCCAGGTCGCACCTCGCGCGGCCCCCTTGGTCACGTCGTCGAAACGCCCGCTGGTCGGTCTGGCCGGGATTTTCCTGGCGGCCATGATGGCGGGGCTGAACACCCGCGTTGGCGCGTTGGCGCTGGCGGACGTGAGAGGCGCGCTGGGCTTTGGCTTGGACGATGCGTCCTGGCTCACCACCGCGTATAGCGCCGGGGAGCTGATCGCCATGCCCTTTGCCGCGTGGTTTGCCCTGACGCTCTCGCTCCGGCGCCTTGAGCTGTGGACGCTCGCCACGTGTACATCGCTGGCGCTGCTCCTGCCTTTCGTCCATGACCTCGATCTGCTCCTGGGCCTGCGTTTCGTGCAAGGCATCGCCAGCGGCACGACGATCCCGTTGCTGATGATGGCGGCCCTGAAATTCCTGCCGCCCCCCATACGGTTGTACGGCCTGGCGATGTACGCGATGACCGCGACCTTCGCGCCCAACCTGGCCATTTGGCTGGCGGGGCATTGGACGGACCAACTGCAGGACTGGCGCTGGGTGTATTGGCAGATCGTCCCTCTGGCCCTGATCGCGGCCGGCTTGATCGCCTGGGGGCTGCCACGTGAACCGGTCCAGTTCCCACGCTTTCGCCAGGCCAATTGGGCCGGCATGGCCTGCGGTGTCCCGGCGCTTGGTTTGCTGACCGTCGCCCTGGATCAAGGCATTCGACTGGATTGGTTTCATTCACCGCTGGTCACTTCGACACTGGTCGCGGGCCTGGCCTTGCTGGCGATCTACCTGTTGACCGAATGGTTTCATCCCTCGCCGTTCATCAAGTTGCAGATCCTGGGGCGTCGCAACCTGGGTCTGGGTTGCATTCTGTTCGTCTCGCTGCTGGTGGTGCTGCTATCCGGTTCGTTGCTACCGGCCAGTTACCTCGGGCCACTGCAGGACTATCGCCCGTTGCAGATGGCCGCGATCGGGCTAATCGTTGCGCTGCCGCAGTTATTCCTGGGAGCACTGGTGGCGCTGCTGCTGTACCAGAAGTGGGTCGATGCGCGCTTCATGTTCGCGTTGGGATTATGCCTGATCGCCCTGGCCTGCCTTTGCGGCGCGCAATTGACCAGCGACTGGAACCGCGACCAGTTCGTCGTGGCGCAAACGCTACAGGCCTTTGGACAACCGATGGCCGTGGTGTCGATGCTGTTTTTGATCACCAGCGTGGTGCAGCCAGCCGAGGGCCCGTATGTGTCCGGCACCATCAATACCCTGCGCGCCTTCGGGTCGTTGTTCGGTGCGGCCCTGGTCGGACAGCTCGTGGTCGTGAGCGGCCGCTTCCATGGGGAAATGTTGCTGGACCAGGCGGCCCTGGCCAGCAATGCCCTGGCCTCGGCGCCGCCCCCCTCAGCACTGCTGGGCATCGTCAGCCAGCAGTCGCTGGTGTTGTCGATCGCCGATGCCTATCGCGCGTTGGGCCTGCTGGCACTGCTGCTGATTCCCCTCGTGCTGCGACTGACCTACATCCCGGCGCCTGCCAGTCAGGCCGCCTCATCCTCATCCTCACATGGGTAATTCATCATGGCCTTATCGAAGAAAGCCCAGATCATCAGTGTCGTTCTGCTCGCCGTGGCAGCCGCCGGGGTGCTCTACGTCAATCGCCCTGAATCCAGCGCATCGACACAGTCAACGGACGACGCTTATGTCCACGCGGACTTCACCACAGTCGCGCCGCAGGTGTCCGGTACGGTCGAGACGGTGTTGATCGAAGACAACCAGCGGGTCGAGAAAGGCGACTTGCTGGCGACACTGGACGACCGTGATTTCGTCGCCGCCGTGAACGCGGCCAACGCCCAGGTCGCCAGTGCCCGGGCCAGCATCGCCAGCCTGCAAGCGCACCTGAGCCGGCAGCAAACCGCCATCCGCCAGGCTCAGGCGGCGGTGGCCGCGGACGAGGCGGCGCTGAAACTGGCCAGTGCCAACCAAGCGCGGTATCGCAATTTGGCCAACGATGGCTCGGGTACCGTGCAAGCGCGACAACAGGCCGAAGCGCAATTGAGCATCCAACAGGCGCGCCGGGACAGGAGCGAGGCGGGCTTGCAGGCGGCCCGGCAGCAAGTGGATGTCCTCAAGGCCGATCTGGAAAAAGCCCAGGCCACCCTCGCCCATGCCCAAGCCACGCAGGCCATCGAGGAACTGAAGCTGTCCTATACCCGCATCACGGCGCCGATCGCCGGCACCATAGGACGGAAATCCGTGCGCATCGGCGCATTCGTGAATACCGGGCAACCGTTGCTGGCGATTGTGCCGCTCGACGCCGTCTACATCACCGCCAACTTCCGCGAGACGCAACTGGCGCGCGTCGCGATGGGCCAGGCCGTGGACATCACGGTGGATGCGTTGCCGGGCGAGTCGCTGCTCGGCACCGTGCAAAGCCTGGGACCTGCCAGCGGCGTCAGCTATTCAGCCATTGCGCCGCACAACGCCACCGGCAACTTCACCAAGATCGTCCAGCGCTTGCCCGTGCGCATTCGCATCGATCCCGACCAACCCGCCGCGGCGAAACTGCGGGTGGGGATGTCCGTGACCCCGCATATCCGCATTGATGGATAAATGCCAAGCCTGTGGGAGCGAGGCTTGCTCCCACAGTCGCCTAAGCAAATAACTTAAAGTTATTTATTATCATTTTTTTAGATCATTTAGATTAAGCCTTAAGCCCAATGGCTTCGCGGTATTGCCTTCAAGGAACGTTGGCATTCACCTACCTTCAGTCACGGCAATCTCATTAACGGGCCACCGTCATGCAGCTTCTAACACTACCTCCCTCCCCCGGCCTGGCCACCTCGATCCGTGCCACCGCCCAGGTCTTCGAAGACCCCACCTCCCGCGCCTTGCTGGCTCACCTGCAACAAGTCGCGCCCAGTGAAGCCAGCGTGTTGATCATCGGCCAGACCGGGACCGGCAAGGAACTGGTGGCGCGCCACGTCCACAACCTCAGCGCCCGTCGCCACAAGCCCTTCGTTGCGGTCAACTGCGGGGCGTTTTCCGAGAGCCTGGTGGAGGCCGAGCTGTTCGGGCATGAAAAAGGCGCCTTTACCGGCGCGTTGACAGCCAAGGCCGGCTGGTTCGAGGAAGCGGACGGCGGCACCCTGTTCCTTGATGAAATCGGGGATTTGCCGTTGCCGATCCAGGTCAAGTTGCTGCGGGTATTGCAGGAACGTGAAGTGGTCCGGCTGGGTTCGCGCAAAAGCATCAAGATCGATGTACGTGTGTTGGCGGCCACCAACGTACAGCTGGAAAGAGCCATCAATGCCGGGCATTTTCGCGAAGACCTTTATTACCGTTTGAACGTGGTCAGCCTGGTGCTCAAGCCGCTGCGCGAACGTCCCGGCGACATTCTGCCGCTGATACGCCATTTCATTGCGCAGTACAGCCACAGGCTCGGTCACGGCGAGGTGACGTTGGATGCCCAGGCGCAGCGCAAGTTGCTCGATTATTCCTGGCCGGGGAATATCCGCGAGCTGGAAAACGTCATTCACCACACGCTGCTGATTTGCCGTAACAAAGTGATTGGTGTGCAGGACCTGCACCTGTCGAACTTGCGCATCGAGCGCCAGGACAACCTGCCCGAATCCGTCCCCCAAAGTGCAGAGGCGCTCTTGCAGAAAGCCTTCGAGAAACTGCTCGAGCAAGGGCATGGCGATGTGTATGAAAAGGTCGAGGCCGAGTTATTGCGCACCGCCTACCGATACGCCAATTGCAATCAAGTCCATACCGCAAGCCTGCTGGGCCTGAGCCGCAACGTCACCCGCACATTGCTGATCAGGATTGGCGAGTTGGTGGTCAATCGACGCCGCCCGGCACTGGACACCCGGGATGGCCGGGTGATCAACCTGTCGACCTGACGCCCACGTCTTTGTGGCGAGGGAGCTTGCTCCCGCTGGGGTGCGAAGCGCCCCCATTGAGGCGGATGACATCCATCTGATACACCGCGGTGACTGGCTTTGGGGCCGCTGCGCAGCCCAGCGGGAGCAAGCTCCCTCGCCACAAAAAAGCGATTCGGTGGCGTGTCAATTTTGTAGAGCTCCACTCGCCACACCGCAAAAGTCCACACCGCTCGAACGCCTGGCCGCATCTCGTGGCGAGGGAGCTTGCTCCCGCTGGGTGCGAAGCGCCCCCATTGAGGCGGATGACATCCATCTGATACACCGCGGTGACTGGCTTGAGGGCCGCTGCGCAGCCCAGCGGGAGCAAGCTCCCTCGCCACAAAAAGCGTTTCGGTGGCGTGTCAATTTTGTAGAGCTCCGCTCGCCACACCGCAAAAATCCACACCGCTCGAACGCCTGGCCGCATCTCGTGGCGAGGGAGCGACCGGTCGCTGCGATGCCTCAGGATTCCTTGCTGCAATCACGCGGGGTAATGCCTTTTTCCCGGGCGTACTGGTGCGAAGAGGCTTCGATGATCGGCCGCAACAAGGCGCGGTCGGCCTGCACCCAGTCACTGATCAGCTTCCACTGGCCACCGTCCCATTGCTGGAAACGCACCGCACCACCGCCCTCATGGTCCGCGCACGACAACTGCAACGGCTGCACCAGCCCCAACGCCCCCAGTTCCTTGAGTCGGGCGTCGTCGAGTTTGAGATGCTCGAAGCCCCAACGCACCTGCTCACCCGTCAGGGGTTGCTGGCCGAATTTCTGCTGGGCAATGCGCAGCGCTTCTACGTTGAGAATGCCGTTGACCACGCCGAGGTTGTAATACACGGTGCCGAAACGCTTGGGATCGGCCAGGTCGCCATGGCCGGCGTCCACCACCTGCTGCTTGATGCCCTGCAACACCGGGAAATCGGTGCCCGAAGGGTGCGTGGTGATGGCGATGAAGCCCTTGGCCGCGGCACCGGCCGGCGCGGCGTCATCTTCGGAGTTGCTCCAGATATTGCCGATGATGTGGTCGGCCGGGAACCCGACTTTCTGCGCGGTTTTCAGCGCCACCGGGTTCATCACCCCCCAACCGCGCAGGATCACCCAATCGGGTTTTTCCCGACGGATATTCAGCCACTGCGATTGTTGTTCGTTGCCCGGGTGCGGCACCTCCAGCAAGGTCAGCGCAAAGCCGTACTTGTCGGCCAGGGTTTGCAGGACCTCGTTGGTTTCCTTGCCATAGGGCGAACCGTGATACAGGGTGACGATCTTCAAGCCCTTGAGCTTGTCCAACCCGCCGGCGCGCTGGCCGATGTAGTTGATGATCGCCGAGACCTCGGAGTACGGATTCAATTGCAATGGGAAGACGTAGGGAAACACGCTGCCATCGGTGGAGTCCGTGCGACCGTGGTTGATGGTGATCAGTGGCAGCTTGTCGGCGGTCGAGCGCTCCAGCGTGGCGTAGGCAATGCCCACCGACAGCGGGTTGGTGGCCGCCGCTGGCGCACCGTTCAAGCCTTTCTTCAGCCGTTCGTAGCACTCGACGCCTTTTTCCACCACGTATTCGGTCTCGCACTCGCTCCAGGTCAGCTTGACGCCGTTCACGCCGCCATTGGCGTTGACGTACTTGAGATAGTCGATGAAACCACCGAAAAAACCGCTGCCGCCAGCCGCATAAGGGCCGACGCGATAGCTTTGCAGCGGGAAGTATTGTTCGTTGTCCGCTTGGACGGTAAAGGCCGTGGCGGTGAGGCTCAAGGCCAGTGCCAGGCTGCTGGCGAATGATCGTTTGAACATCGGGATTTCCTTGTTATGGAGCCATAAATAAGCCAACAAAATGGAACTGCAAACCCGCGTTGTGCGGTTCGCTCAGTAGCGCAACGGCCACAGCCGTGCGCGCTGGCGAAATCTCTGCCAAAGACGCGCGAGGCCCTCTGGCTCTTTGATCAGGAACAGGATGATCAGGGCGCCGAATATCATTTTCTGCAGGTTCTCCACCTGGCCGGCGTCCACCAGCCCAACGGGCAGCAGCGATACCAGGTTCGAGAGCAGCACCGGAAACAGCACGATGAAGGCCGCGCCGAGGAAGTTGCCCAGCAGGCTGCCGAGGCCGCCGATAATGATGATGAACAGGATCTGGAACGACCGATTGAGGTCGAATCCGTGGGGCTCTACCGTCCCCAGGTAAGCGAAAGCCCAGAGCGCGCCGGCCACCCCGAGGAAAAAGCCGCTGATGGCGAACGCCAGCAGCTTGGTTTTCGCCAACGCAATGCCGATGACCGCAGCGGCGGTGTCCATGTCGCGCACTGCCATCCAGTTGCGCCCCAACTCACTGCGTACCAGGTTCTTGCCCAGCCAGAACAGCGCCACCACCACGGTCAGGGTCAACAGATAGCGGCCAACGGGCGCATCGAGGTTCACCCCTAACACATCCAGGCGCGGCGCGCTGATGACGCCCGAGGCGCTGTTATTGGAAAACCAACTGAACCGGGTCAGCGCCCAGGTCACGAAGAACTGCGCCGCCAGGGTCGAGACCAGCAGGTAGAAGCCTTTGATACGCAGGCTCGGCAGGCCGAACAGCACCGCCACCAGTGCCGCCATCAACCCGCCCAGGGCAATGCTGACCAGCAACGGCAAGCCAGCGACCCGTATTTCCAGGTTGTAGGTGGCAAAGGCTCCCACCGCCATGAACGCCGCTGAACCGAGGGACAGCTGCCCGGCATAACCGGTGAGCAAATTGAGCCCCAACCCGGCCAGGGACAGCACCAGGAACGGAATCAGGATCGCGCTGAGCCAATAGTCATTGCCTAGCCAAGGCACCCCGACGAAGGCAAACAGCAGCAATGCGGCCAGCCCGTGACGGTCCTGGCGCAGGGCGTAGACCCGACGGTCCTGGGCATAACGTGTGCTGAACTGGCCTGCTTCCCGATAGAACATAGATGCGCCCCCTAAACCCGTTCGATGGCCCGTTCGCCAAACAACCCCGCCGGCCGCACCAACAGGAACAGCAGCGCCAGCACGTAGGGAAACCAGTTCTCGATGCCGCTGCCGATGAAGGGCCCGAGGTAAACCTCCGCCAGTTTCTCCGAGGCACCGATGATCAAGCCGCCGACAATCGCCCCGCTGATGGAGGTGAAGCCACCGATGATCAGCACCGGCAAGGCCTTGAATACCACCAGCGAGAGCGAGAACTGCACGCCCAGGCGCGCGCCCCAGAGCAGGCCGGCGACCAGCCCGACAAACCCCGCCACCGACCACACCACCACCCAGACCCGCTGCAAACGAATGCCCACGGCCAGCGCCGCCAAGGGATCATCGGCCACCGCTCGCAGCGACAACCCGAGGCGAGTCTTGTTGAACAGCCAGGACAACAGCAGCACCAGGGACGCTGCCGTCAACGCGGCAAAAATGTCGAACTGCGACAACAACATCCCGCCCAGTTCCAGCGGTTCATCGCTGATGCCCAAGTCCAGGCCGTGCACCTGGGCGCCCCACAGCGCCTGGGCGAAGCCCTCGATGACGTAGGACAAGCCAAGGGTGGCCATGAAGAGTGTGATCGGCGACCGGTTGACCAAGGGCCGCAGCACCACCCGCTCCACCGCCACGGCGATCAGCACCATGGCCGCCAAGCTGATGAGAAACGCCAGCCAGAACGGCACACCCCGCTCCAGCAGGCTGACGAAGGTCAGCGCCGAGAACAGCACCATCGCGCCCTGGGCGAAATTGAACACCCCGGAGGCCTTGTAGATCAGCACGAAACCGATGGCCACCAAGGCATACATCACCCCCGCCAACAACCCGCCAATCAGCACTTCAAAGAAAAATTCCATCGCTGTTCCTAATGCTGTCCAGTCAATACAAACGAGGATCCTGTAGCCAAGGATTGCTCCCGCTGGGCTGCGCGGTAGGAGCTGTCGAGCCGAGCGAGGCTGCGATCTTTTCCCAGACACTTGAGTCTCAAGCGAAAGATCAAAAGATCAAAAGATCAAAAGATCGCAGGCTTCGCCAGCTCCTACAGAGCCCAGCGGGAAGGCATCAAATATCCGGTATCAGTGGCGAGTGCCCAGGTAGGCCGAAATGACCTCGGGGTTCTGCCGTACGTCTTCGGGCGAGCCGTCGCCGATCTTGCGACCGTAGTCGAGCACCACCACGTGGTCGCTGATGTCCATGACCACGCCGATGTCGTGCTCGATCAGCACCACCGTCGTACCCAGCTCACGGTTGATGTCGACGATAAAGCGGCTCATCTGTCGCTTCTCGTCGGCGTTCATCCCGGCCATGGGTTCATCCAGCAGCAACAGCCGAGGCTCCGCCGCCAGTGCGCGGGCCAGCTCCACTCGTTTCTGCAAGCCATAGGGCAGCGTGCCCACCAGGACGTCGCGCCAAGGCTGCAAATGCAGGAACGCGATGACCCGTTCGGCCGCTTCGCGCTGATGATCATCCTCGGCCCGGGCGCGACCGATGCGCAGTGCCTGCTCGATCCAGGTGCTGCGGCGCTTGAGGTTGCGCCCGGTGAGCACGTTGTCGAGCACGCTCATGCCCTTGAACAGCGCGATATTCTGGAATGTCCGGGCAATGCCGCGGACCGCCACATCGTGGGGACGCATCCGGCGCCGCTCCTGCCGATCAAAACGAATGTGCCCGTCCTGGGCCTGGTACACGCCGCTGATGACATTCAGCAGCGAACTCTTGCCGGCGCCGTTGGGGCCGATCAAGGCGCAGATTTCACCGGTGGCGACGCGAAAGCTGATGTCCGTGATCGCTTTGACACCTTTGAATGACAGTGAAATATGTTCCAGCTCCAGCAAATGCGTAATGGCCGTCTGGGTCATGGGGCGTCTCCTCTCAGGCCAGTTGGGACTGGAGGCCGGTCCAGTTATCGGTGGTTTTGTGTACAAGATGCGTCGGCACTTCCCAATGGGCCGCATCGCCCCACTGGCGAACCCTGATACCCAATGCCTGGAAAAACGCCTGGGTGTCCGGCGGCAATGCATCGCCCACCAACAGCGGCGCGCGGGTCCGGGAAAAGCCCAGCACATCGCGCAGAGGCCGACGCACCAGCCAATCCCCCACATGCCGTTGCAACGGCCCCTGCTGCGTTGCCAGCGCCCAGTCCACCAGCCTGCGCGTCCCACTGCCCGGCGCGGGCAAACGTTCCAGCGCGTAGCGGTGCAAACGTTCGTAGGTTTCCCGCGTCCCGGCCACCAGCGTCGGCCCCAGCTCACGCCGATCGCGGTCGCGGGTCGCCAGGTTCTCGGGAAAATTCAGGCGAAAACCGGCGATCAACCAGGGCGCCAGCAGATAGCGAGCTTGCCCACCCGAGGCGAACGCCCGGGCGGCCAATGCCTCTTCCTGGCGACCCAGCCCTTCGCGGTTCACCAAGCGCTGCCCCTCCTGCAACAGCTCGGCGTGGCTGACGCGTTGCTCCTCGATCGCCTGGCCAGCCCCGCGATAAAAGACAAAGGCCGTTTGCAACACTCGCCCTTGCGGCACCCCGTTATCGATCGGTCGCTCGGCAAGTAACGCGGCGTAATCCAACGCCTGCGCAAATGGCGTCGAATCCGACAGGCCACGTTTGTCGAGATAGACCAAGATCCGCACGGCCACCTGCGCCGAACGCAGCCGCAGCATGTCCTCCACGCCTTCGACCAGGACGAAATCCGGTTGCAATGTAGTGAGCCGTTGCACCTGTTCGGCCGCTGCTTCCAGCGGGTCGAACAAGCTCGCCACGCCGCCTAGCCATTGCGCGGCCAATGCGGCAAGCAGCGCCTGGGGCCTGGGTCGGCTGATGATCGTCAGGGTCTCGCCCGCCGCAAAACCGCGAGCTTGCAGGGCACTCGCCAAACGGCGCACCTCGTCGACCACCTGCACCCAGGTCCTTTCCTGCCAGACACCCAGGTGCTTATGGCGCAGCGCGACATCGGTGCCATGCTCTAGCGCCTGTCGCTGCAACCACTGGGGCAAGCTGGCCGGGACCGCGTCGGGTGTGTCGGTGAACGTGCCCATGCTGCCTCCCGCGCCTAGGCGACCGCCGCCGTTTTGGCCGTCACTTTGCGTTGCTCCAACTCACGCACCAACGGCAGGACCTTACGGCCGAAATACTCGACTTCTTCCTGGAAGTGCAAGAACCCGGCGAGCACCAGATCCACACCCACGGCCTTTAGCGCGACGATGCGTTCGGCGATCTGCTGAGGGGTACCGATCAAGTTGGTCTTGAAGCCATCGTTGTACTGCACCAGGTCTTCGAAACTGGACTTGGCCCAGTTGCCTTCGCCCTCCGGGCTGGACTTGCCGGCCTGTTTCGCCGCGTCGCCAAAGGCATTGACGGCCTCGGGATCGGCCTGGTCGATGATTTGGGCAAGGACCGCCCGCGCCTCTTCTTCCGTGTCACGGGCAATGACAAAGGCATTCACGCCGACCTTGACCTTGTGGTGGTTGGCCGCGGCTTTTGCCTGGAGATCATCGATCTGCGCCTTGACGCCTTCCACGGTATTGCCGTTGGTGAAGTACCAGTCCGATACCCGGGCGGCCATGTCCCGAGCCGCACGTGAGCTGCCGCCCTGGAAAATTTCTGGGTGCTGCTGCAGGGGTTTTGGCTTGAGGGTGTAGTCGTGGAAGCGGTAGAAGTCACCGCGCAGCGTGAAATTATCAGTGGTCCAGATGCCCTTGAGGGCGGTGATGAATTCTTCGGAGCGGCGATAACGCTCGTCGTGCTCCAGCCACGGCTCGCCAATGGCCGTGAACTCGCCCTTGAACCAGCCCGACACGACGTTGACCGCCACTCGGCCACCCGTCAGGTGATCGATGGTTGCGATCTGCTTGGCCAACACAGACGGCGTCCACGGCCCCGGCAACACCGCGGCGATGACTTTCAGGCGCGTGGTGGCGGCCAGCAAGGCATGGCTGAACGCCACGGACTCGTGCTGGTATTCGGCGCCGTAGCCGGCGGTAAAGCGTACCTGGGACAAGGCGTAGTCGAAGCCGGCCGCTTCAGCGATCTGGGCCAGCTTGCGGTTGTAGTCGATGCCCCAGTCGGTGCGTTGTTCGATTTTGCTGACCACCAGTCCGCCGCTGACGTTGGGCACCCAGTAGGCAAATTTGATCGTGTCCTGGCTCATTGCATGTACTCCACGGCTCGTTTTGAAAGGAAAAAGGGATCAGGCGGCACTGGCGTTGCGTCGGACGCTCGGGACCAGGCTCAGCAGCGCCGATTCGACGGCGCGCTCGATACGGTCCAGCACCTGTGGGCTGGAAATGCGGTATTGGCTGAAATCGGTTTCGCTGGCATAGACGCCCACCGGCAAGCTGAGGGCTTGGAAGAAACCGAACAGCGGCCGCAACTGGTGATCGATGATCAAGGCATGGCGATCCGAGCCCCCTGTCGCGGCGAGCAGCACCGGTACGTTCTTGAGGGCTTCGTGATGGACAAAATCGAACAGGTGCTTGAACAAGCCGGTGTACGAGGCTCGATAGACCGGGCTGGCGGCGATCAGCAGATCGGCCGACTCGATGGCGTGCAGGTCGTCCTGTACCGCGGCCGGCAATGCCTCGCGACGTAACACCCCGGCAAACTGCGGACCGACCTTGGCCAGTTCGATCAAGCGCACCTCGACCGGCAGTTGCTGTGCGAGCCTGTCCACTATCGCCTGGAGCAGGACCAGCGTGCGTGACGGGTGTTGCACGCTGCCTGACACCGCCACCACTTTGAATTGCTTGCTCATCAGTTACCCCATGCCTGGAGACGCCACCTCAGCGTCTGCACAGGGTGTAGAGCAGCAACCGTGCCACGTTCATATACCTTTAATAATCAATACGTTAGAAGTACAGCCTAATCACTTTGCTGTCGCTCGACGGACAAGCTGTTGTTCCACTGTTGCCTGGTGAACACCTGCGTTTCGATGCCTGTCACGACAACTGTTGCCGGGCATACAGTTGCGCAACAGATTGTCCGCAGCCAGGACAGCCCTTTCACCGACGAGCGTCGTACAGACCCGCATTCATGGGCGTCGCGGGTCGGGCATGGACCGTGCAATGACCGTTGGCACCGGCAGGTTTCCCCCTGCCCGCCTACTCGCCATCAAGAAGGAACATCAACATGACCGCACAGCAACAACACCTGCCGCCAATCCTTTCCACCGGCACCGACTACGAGCCCTTGGCCGAGCGTTTCCGGCCGATCTTTGCGCGCATCCAGGCCGGCGCCCTGGAGCGCGAGCAGACCCGCAGCCTGCCCTTTGAACAGGTGAAATGGCTGAAGGAAGCCGGCTTTGGCGCCATCCGCGTACCGCTCGAATATGGCGGTGCCGGGGCCTCGTTACCGCAACTGTTGCAACTGCTGATCGAACTGGCCGAAGCCGATTCCAATCTGCCCCAGGCCCTGCGCGGGCACTTTGCATTTGTCGAGGACCGCCTCAATGCCCATGCCAGCAGCCCACAGGACATTTGGTTCAAGCGCTTCGTCGAGGGTGAGTTGGTGGGCAACGCCTGGACGGAGATCGGCGCGGTGAAAATCGGCGAAGTCGTCACCCGGGTTTCCCGCCAGGGCGATCAATGGGTGGTCAATGGCGCCAAGTACTACAGCACCGGCAGTATCTTCGCCGACTGGATCGACGTGTATGCCCAGCGTGACGACGACGGTGCCGACGTGATTGCCGCCGTGCGCGTGCACCAGCCGGGCGTCAAGCAAAGCGATGACTGGGACGGCTTTGGCCAACGCACCACCGGCAGCGGGACATCGCGGTTCGAGAACGCATTGGTCGAGGCGGAAAACCTCATCGACTTCTCCACCCGTTTCAAATACCAGACCGCGTTTTATCAACTGGTCTTGCTCGCCGTGCTGACCGGCGCCGGCCGTGCCGCGGTCCATGACATCACCGAGCAAGTGCGCAAACGCACCCGGGTCTTCAGCACCGGCAATGCCAGCGAAGTGAGCCAGGACGTGCAGGTGCAGCAAGTGGTCGGCCGGGCCTCGGCCCAGGTCTATGCCGCCGAAGCCACTGCCCTACGGGCCGCGAGCGCTTCCCAACGCGCCTATGAAAGCCGCTTCAGCCAGAACGCCGAGACCGAACGCACCGCCAACATTGCCGCCGAGTTGGAGTCCGCCCAGGCCCAGGTGGTGATCTCCGACCTGGTGCTACGCGCCACCAGCGACCTGTTCAATGCCCTCGGCGCTTCGGCCACCAGCACCAGCAAGGCCCTCGACCGCCACTGGCGCAACGCCCGCACCGCCGCTTCGCACAATCCGTTGATCTACAAGGAGCGGATTATTGGGGATTGGGAAATCAATGGGACGGAACCGCCGTATGTCTGGCAGATTGGTGGGGGGGCGAAGCAGGTCTAGTGCTTGGGGTCGGTGTGTAAAACCGTCATGGGGTAACGGCGGCTTAGACCGCGCTCCTCCAGTGGGAGCGGGCTTGCTCGCGAAGGCGGTGTGTCAGTTTGCAGTGATGTTGGATGTGCTGGCCTCTCGCGAGCAAGCTCGCTCCCACAGTGGTTCTGTGTTGTGCATGAGTTTCGTGTCTGCTGAAGATCCAGTGTGGGAGCGAGCTTGCTCGCGATGGCGGTGGGTCAGTTACATGGATGTTGAATGTGCTGGCCCCTTCGCGTTCAAGCCCGCTCCCACAGTGGTTCTGTGTTGTACATGAGTTTCGTGTCCACTGGATCGGCGATGTGGGAGCGGGCTTGCTCGCGAAGGCGGTGTGTCAGTTTGCGGTGAGGTTGGATGTGCTGGGCTCTTCGCGAGCAAGCTCGCTCCCACAGGGGGGCCAGGTGCACATGGATTTTGTGTCTGCTGAAGATCCAGTGTGGGAGCGAGCTTGCTCGCGATGGCGGTGGTTCAGGTGTATCCACCAGGTCCAATTGCCGACTTTTTCACAAAGCCAATAGGAACTCATCCCAGCCGATCAAAACACTGGCATCATGCCTTTTTCCTTGCACTCATGGAGTGACTGTGACGAATCTAAGTGCCGCCCCTGAGTTTGCACCCGCTTCCACTCTATCGCCCTACCGCTTCTTTCCCCGGCTCGGGATGTTTGTGCTGGCCACCGTGGTCGTCTTCCTTGCGGCGATGCCCGAGGTCCTTTTTGTTCCCGCAGACATGCAGGCCTACCTGACGTTCACGACCACCTCCGGTATCACCGCGCTCCTTCTCTTCGCCCTTTTCGCCTTGCAATATCGCGCCGATTTACGTTCACAGTGGCGAGGTCGCTCCATCCGCAAACCCCTGCAATGGGGAGCGATGGGCACCATCGGGGCCTACCTGCTTTTCGGGGTCGCCGTCCTCGTACTCGGGTTGCCGCGTGAAGTGTTCATGGCCGAGCTTCTGGACGGGCTCAACAATTGGCAGGCCACGATCAAGATCGCCTCGCTGATCGTGCTGCCGCCCATCGCCGAAGAATTATTCTTCCGCCACTACATGCTCCGGCTGTTTCCCTACGAGAACAGCCGTGCCTGGACATGGATCGCGATCATCGTGACGTCGGCCATCTTCGCCGGCATGCACATCCAATACGGAAACTGGCTGACGGTCGTGCTGATCTTCGCCTGTGGCGGCGTGTTCGCCGTCGCCAGAGTCGCCAGTGGTGGCCTGCTGGTGCCGGTGCTCCTGCATTCGTTGGCCGAGATTGTGGCGCTGACCACGGACAAGTCGTTCTCGTTGATGGGGCTTTACGGTTGAGTCAGGCGAAGGCGCCATGCCACGCTATGATTTTGCGAACACCAGCATTTCAAACAAGGGCAACGATGAACACTCACGCAACATGCCTCGGACTGCTTGCCTTGACGCTTCCCTTGCTGTGCGAGCCCGTCCAGGCCTCCACATGGCAGATCTGTGAGATGGAGCTGCGTGTCGTCGAGGTGCTGAAACGACCCTATCCGCAGCTTCAGGCGCAGGTGGTGAACGTCAGGCCGAAATCCGCCTCGGTGGAGTGTCCTCAGCCAGGCTCGTTGCTCACCTTCACCCCGGAAACCCCGGACTACCAAGCTACGCTCCCCCGCCGCCAATGGCCCGGGAAAGGGCAGTCGGTACGGGTGGACTACCGCTACCTGGACGGTGTCTGTAAAGGCGACGGCAACTCATATGCGTGTCGTATCAAACATTACCCGGTGGTGGGTCGATAAGCGGGCGGTCGGCGACCGGGGCATTGTTCAATTCGGTGAAATGACTGATGGCCTCATCGCGAGCAAGCTCGCTCCCACAGGGGGTGTGGATGTTCACAGCATCCCGATTCACCTTTGTGGGAGCGAGCTTGCTCGCGATGACGTAGGCACATCCAACCCCAAGGCTCAGGCCAACAGCTCAGTGATCCACCGAACCTGCCGCGCAATGTCCTGCTGCTTCTCTTCAGGCACAGCCTGCCGTGCCTTGGCGAAACTGGCCAGGGTCTTGTGCTTCTGGCGCAGCAGGCGCTGCCACTTGGCCAGGAAGACCGGGGTTCGGGTTTGCAACTGCAGCGGGCCGAAATACAGCTCCTCGGCGGTGTACGCCACCGGCCCGGCGCGCTCGGCCACGATGATCTCGTAGTAGAAGCGGTTTTCCCGCAGCAATTCCTCGCAGAGGATGCGGTAGCCGTTTTCCATCAGCCATTGGCGCAGCGGTTGTTCGCCGCCGTTGGGTTGCAGGATCAGGCGCTCCCGACCGCTCAACCGCGCTTTGCCACTGTCCAGGATGTCGCGGATCGTCTCGCCACCCATGCCGCAGAGGCTGATCGCCGTAATTCCGTCCTCCGGCTCGATTGCCGCCAGGCCGTTGGCCAGGCGCACGCTGATCCGCTGCTCCAGGCCATTTTCGACCACCGTGCGTTCGGCGGCGCGCAATGGCGTTGTTGCCACCTCACCGGCCACCGCCGTCGCGATGACGCCACGGCGCAGCAAGGCCACCGGCAGGTAAGCGTGATCCGAGCCGATATCGGCCAGGTGCGCGCCCGCCGGCATGTGCGCCGCCACGCGCTCCAGGCGCATGGACAATGTGTGTTCGTTCAACTGCAATTCCCTGGGTTAATCGTAGAACGGCTCGACCGCCGTCCGACTGCCGACAAAGAAGCTGTCGGCGACCAAGCGCAGTGGCTGCAGGTCCATGTCGATGGCTTTGTCGTTGATCAGTTGTTGAAAATGCCGGTACACCGCCGCGTACTCGCCCTCCTCGGATACCGCCTGGGGCACGCCGTCGATGCTCAACAGGGCACCGCCGTTGTCCAGGCGCAACACGCCTTCGGCGCAGCGAATCTCGATGCTCCAGAGCTCGTCATGACCATGGTCGAAGTCGAACTCCGCACGGATATCGAGGTGACGCGCGTCGGCCATCTTGATGCTGGCGGCAATTGGCGACTGGCAGTTGTCCGGCACGCGCAACTCGGCCGATTCCACGAACAACGGCAGTGCCAGCAGATGGGTCGCGATCGACAAGGCATTGATGCCCGGATCGAACACGCCCAGGCCGCCGGGTTGCCAGATCCACGCCTGGCCCGGGTGCCACTTGCGCACGTCTTCCTTCCAATCGATCTGCACGCTCTGCAAGGTGCGGTTGGCCAGCCAGTCACGGGCGGCTTCGATGCCTGGTGCATAACGGGAATGCCAGGCGAACAGGCCGCTGACGCCTTGCTCGCGAACCTGCTCCACCAAGGCCATGGCTTCACCCAACGTGGCGCACGGCGGCTTTTCCACCAGGACGTGCTTGCCAGCCGCCAGCGCCTGTTGCACCAGGGCGAATCGACCTTGCGGCGGCGTGCAGAACGCAATCGCATCGACCTGCGGACCGTTTTCCAGCAGCTCGCCCAGGGAGCGGAAATTCTCCACCCCGGCGCAAGGCTGTCCTTGCGTGGCGACCGCCACCAGTTGGAACGCGGGGTTGGCGTGGATGGCTGGAACGTGTTGATCCTGGGCAATCTTGCCGTAGCCCACCAGGCCGAGACGAATCGGTTGCATCGATGACTCCTGATTTTTTGTACTTATGATCGGCCAGCAAACTAGACGCAAATCGCCTGGCGGACAATGGGGGTCGTGCAGTATCTATTCGAATGCCCCGCCCAGTTGGGCAAATACTTCAGGCGCGTCGCTGTGCACAATCCGCCGTCACGACGTTGGTCACCCGGCCGAAGAAGGGTTCGAGTCGCTCACGCGGCGCGTCGTGCTCCACCACCAGGGCGGCGACTTCTTCGCAGGCGGCCACCTGGTAGTGGGCAACGCTGGACAGCTTTTCATTGGTCACCGCCGCGATCACCTGCCCACTGGCCACAACCACCGCGCGCTTGAACTCCGCGTCATCCAGGCCGAACGCCGTAACGCCATTATCGGGATCGATGGCACAGGCGCCGAGGAAACACAGGTCAAAACTGAACTGGCGCAATTGCTGGACAGCCGTCAACCCAATCACACCACCGGCGACTGGGTTCAAGCGGCCGCCCAGCAGGATGACTTCGGCCCGGGGCAGTTTCATCAACTGGACCGCAATCAACGGCGAGTTGGTGGTGAGGGTCAATGGCAGGTACGGATCGATGGCGCAGGCAATCGCCAGGTTGGTCGACCCGGCGTCGATGAACACGTGCTGGCCCGCGCGCAACAGTGCAGCGGCGGCTTGGCCGAGGCTGCCCTTGCGCGCCGGGTCTTTGCGCACGCGCGCCTCCATCGACCCTTCGGCCGCGGGCACGAGGATCGCGCCACCATAAACGCGCTTGCACACCCCCGCCGCTGCCAACGCGCCAAGGTCACGCCGGATCGAGTGCTCGGAGACCTTGAATTCGCTGGCCAAGTCAGCCGCGATCACCCGGCCATACCGGGCGAGACGCTGGCTGATCAATTGCTGGCGTTCACCAGGGAACGCTTCGTGAGGAGTAGTCATGACATTACAACCTGCGTAAACGAGCACTAATGATCACAAACGAGCAAATAGTGCCGGTTATGCGGCGAGGCGTCAAACCCGAGCGCTCACGCGGTAAACGTCAAGCGCCCCCAGGGACATTGGTGCCCATGCCCAATGGCAGGAAGGGCTGAATCTCGTCGATTTCCTCGGCGCTGAGGCGCAGCTGTGAACCGGCAATCAACCCATCGACCTGGCCGGGCCGACGGGCACCGACGATGGCGCCGGTCACCACCGGTTTGCGCAGCACCCAGGCGATGGCGACTGCCGCCGCACTGACGCCGTGCCGTTCGCCGATACCAGCCAAGACCTCCACCAGCGCCAGGTTCGCGCTCAAGCGAGGCTCCTGGAAGTCCGCGCTTCGCGCCTTGCGCCAATCGTCGTCGGGCAATTGGGCGATGCGTTCGCGGGTCATGCTGCCGGAAAGTAGTCCCGATTGAAGGGTGGAATAGGCCAGGACACCCAATCCCGCCTGCTCGCAAAATGGCAGGACGTCGCCCTCGATGTCTCGCATCAAGGCCGAATACGGCGGCTGGAGTGAGACGATCTCGGTCACCGCCTGGGCCCGCTTGAGTTGCGCAACATCGAAATTGGAGACGCCGATAGCACGAATCTTTCCCTGTTCGCGGGCAGTGGCCAAGGCCGAAAGGGCCTCCTCGATCCCTTCACTGCTGCCGTCGGCAGGAAAGGCCGGCCAGTGGATCTGATAAAGGTCAATGGTTTCGACTTGCAGTCGACGCAAGCTTGCCTCGACCTCGGCGAGCAGTGACTGAGGCGCCAGCGAGTGTGAGATCAACCGGGTGACCGGGTCCCACACCAGGCTGCCCTTGGTGAACACCAACGGACGCCGCGAAGCCGGTACCCGACGCAACAACTGCCCGACCAATTGCTCGGCATGGCCCAAGCCATAAACCGCCGCCGTGTCGATCCAGTTCACCCCGCGCTCGACGGCATATTCAAGGGCGCCAAGGCTGTCCTCGTCATCCTGCGCGCCCCAACTGTATGCCCAGCCGGTGCCGGCGATGGCCCAGGTTCCCAGGCCAATGGGGGAAATCAGGAAATCCGATGATCCAAGACGGTTCTTTTGCATAGCGCGTTCTCCACAGATGATGTGGCCAGTATCCGCGAGGGATCTCATGACGATAAGATGGGTAATCATATTTGAACTACTGAACGATATTCATGAGTCAGCACCCCGATCTGTCCGAACTGGATGCCTTCGCCGCCGTCGCTCGCCATCGCAGCTTTCGCAAGGCCGCCGACGAGCGTGGTGTTTCGGCTTCTGCATTGAGTCATGCGATGCGTGCATTGGAAGCACGCCTGGGCGTCAGGCTGCTCAACCGCACCACGCGCAGCGTGACCCCGACCGAGGCCGGCCATCAGCTGTTGGCAACGCTGGCCCCTACCCTGCAGCAGGTTGCCGATGCCCTGGCGCAGTTGACCTCGCTGCAGGACGTGCCCGCCGGCAAGCTTCGCCTCAACGTGGCGCGTCCGGCGGCGCGCGCGGTCTTTGCCAAGGTGCTCGGGCCATTCGTGGCCCGGTACCCGCGCATTCAACTGGACCTGGTCACCGATGATGGCCTGGCCGATATCGTCAGCGGCGGGTTTGACGCTGGTGTGCGCTTTGGCGAAAGCCTGGCCGGCGACATGATCGCCGTTCCTGTCGGGCCCCCTCAATCGTTCGTGACTGTAGCCGCGCCAACCTATCTGGCCGCGAAGGGGATCGTCCAGGCGCCACGGGACTTGCTCGACCATGCCTGCATCGCCCGGCGTTTTCCCAGCGGCAAGCTCTACGCCTGGGAGTATCAGGCCGAGGGGCAACCGATCCGGTTGTCCGTCACCGGCCCACTCATCCTTGAAGACGATGCGCTGATGATCCAGGCGGCAAAAGATGGCGCCGGGATTGCCTACGTGTACGAGGAGCTGGCGCGCGATGACCTGCGCAACGGGCATCTCACGGAACTGCTTGCGCAATGGAAAGCGCCGCCAAGCCGGTTTTTTCTCTACTACCCCAGCCGACGCCATGTGCCGCCGGCCCTGAAAGCGCTCATCGAATTCATCCGGGCGCAAGATTGGCTAACCTGAAACCGCCAGGCAAAAAAAAGCCCCGCGACCGAGGACGGTGCGGGGCAAAGGGAATTGGTTGGTTGCGGCCAACCAAAGGAGCACGGTGAAAAACGTTTACGGGCCGGTCAGATACATTCCTGTGCGGCGCGTTCAAAACTTGAAGGCAAGAGGTTGGAAGCCAGCAGGTGGCGCTCGTAGATGAACACCTTGCCGCCGCTGCCGGCCTTGTAGGCTTCCAGCACGTTGTCCGCCGACACTTTGCTCGGCACCACGATGCGGTAGCTGCGCTGGGTCTGCGAGACCATCGGGTTCAAGGCATTGCCCTGCAACTTCGGTACGACGCACTCGGCGTATTGGGCCGGCGTCTTGCTGGTCTGCAAGGTCAGCGTCGGGTCATTCGGTGCCGAGGCACAACCGGCCAGCAACAACGGGGAGAACGCCAGGGGAAGCAAAAATAAACGGCGCATGGGTTGGGGTCCTGAAAATAAAAATACGGGGCTGCGTGTTCGATGGCGCTGATTTTCCAATGATTGCCGGCAAAGCAGAACTTGCATTTGGTAATGGTCACTATTACTCCTAGCAATAGTTGCAAGCCGAGAAAGATTGATGAGGTCTATCCATGAGAACGTTTGATCTGATCCGCGACGCGGTATTGCCCGACTTTCGTGAGCGGGTGGCGGACTATCTGGTCCAGTACGAAAGCGTGCTGTTGAGCAATACAGAAGCCGACCCGGAGCTCAAGCGGGCCACGGCCCATCAACTGCGCGGTTATCTGCGCGGGTTGAACACGACGCGAGTATTGGGCATGGCGGATTGGGAGGAACTGGATCGGCGGGTGGTGGATACGTGGCTTTAGCGCCCGGCCAATGACAGGCTGGCCTTCGTGGAATGTGCTCGATTCATTGTGGCGAGGGAGCTTGCTCCCGCTGGGCTGCGCAGTAGCCCCCTGCCGGCTGCGGCCCAACACTGGCTTGCGTCCTGTCCACCAGCCGTTGCACCCATGCGGCATCCTGGTCATTGACCACCCCATAGCGGTTCGGCGGTAAAAAATTCCAGTGATGAGCGGCCTCGTCCAGGCGCTTGAGTTCATCGGCAGACAGCCAGTACGGCGTATTCATCAAAGGCATCAACGCACCGTCGAAACGCCGACCCAGCGGCAGGTTCGTACCGGGGGCGAAAGCGATCGCCAGTTCCTGACGGGGTTGCAGCAGCTTGTCCGGCGCCGGCATTTGCCCTACCCGTCCGTAACTGAAGTTGCCCGAAAACTCCTCCTTGAGCACCAGCCAATGCCCCGCCGCGGTCCGGGCCAGGATCCATTGCGACACACCGCTGTCCTGCATGTACTTCACTTTGCCGTCGGACCATTGCATGAGGGTGTTGCAATCCGGGTCATAGTCGTTGGACCACAGGCAGAGGCCGGAAACCAGGGTATGGTGTTCGAGCTCGACCAGCCCTTGATCGGGCATCGACGCCCAATAACGCTTGGTCGGGTCGCGCGTATCACGCCAGACGTTGTGCACGATCCACGCCGCCATGAACAGCAAGGTGACGAACACAAGCCAGCCAAAGGAGGCCCCGATGATCCGGTCAAGGTCAACGCCTGGGGCGGATAACCCCTGATAGACCAGCAGCCCCAGCAGAAACACGATACCCGGCAACACCGGGCCCAGGCACAACGGCGGCACCAGCACCACGACCCAGCTGAAGCGATGCATCGTCGCACGCTCGCGCGCCCAGGCCAGTTCCTGAGCCAGCATCGGCGCCCGCTCCCGTGGGCCGATGCCAGGATCAGGGGTCTGGAAGCGGGTGAACAGGTTGTAGATGTCATCGCTCATGGATCGGATCATGCCCTTGAAATCATCATGGTCGAGCGCCCCTTCGGGACGCCCTTTGACGCTGGAACAGGCGTATTATCCGGGTAACCAAGCGCCGTGTAGACCCCCGATCATGCCCATCTCCCAGACCCGCCCTTCACCCGCGCCCTTGCTCAAGCCAGGCGAGACAGTGGTCCTGTTCGACGGTGTTTGTAAACTTTGCAATGGCTGGGCGAAGTTCCTGATCCGCCATGATCACGCCCGACGCGTGCGGTTGGCCTCCGTCCAGTCGCCCGAAGGACAAGCCTTGCTGGCCTGGGCGGGCTTGCCCTTGCAGCAGTTCGACACCATGGCCGTGGTTCGCGATCAACATTACTGGGTGCGCTCGGAGGCGATTCTTGAAGTGGTTGCCCTACTGCCCTGGGTTTGGCGTCCGGTGCAACTGCTGCGTTACGTCCCCCGCGTATTTCGGGATTGGGCCTACGATCGCATTGCCCTGAATCGGTACCGGCTGTTTGGCAAGTACGACGTGTGCCTTTTGCCGAGCCCGGATCATGAGCGACGTTTCTTGAAGGTGCCAACGCCTGGGAGCAATCCGGTGGAACGGATCGGTACTTAGCCCGCCAATAGCTCAATCCACTGACGTGGCGTCATCTTCGTCACCATGATCAGCACAATGACAAACATCCCCAGAAATCCAAAGACACCCATCCAGAACCACTTTTGATACACGGATGAGTATCGATCATCGAGCGCCCGCCCGTCCCCAACCGCACTCGAAGCCATCACATGTAGCCGCTTCTGGAGCACCAGTACCGGAAGCCAGAGCGCGCCCACGCAAAAAAAGATGATCAGCGACGTCATGACCCATTCAGTGGTCAGGGGAAGTCCGGCCAGTCTCAGCAGCAGGTAGCCCGTCCCTATCTGAATAAAGCCCGCGGGCGTGGTAATCCAAGTGTCGAACTGAACGACCGTCCTGGCCACGTGGGCAATGACCTGAGGGTTGGCGGTGCGGCTGGCAGCGATCAGGTAGAGATAGGACCCCATGCCGAAGCCGAAGAGAAAAATGGCAGCAATGATGTGGAGGTACTTCAGGCAAAGATAGAGCATCTGTCAGCCCTGCTCGTCAGAGAAGTGTACAGACAGGCTCAAGTTTTCGGGGTCGTTGATGGCGGCCATGTATTCGTCGACGGTGATTTCACCCACGCAGGCCCTGGCACCGGGTTCGGGCAGATACCCTTGGGCGACTTTTGCCGCCAAGGCAACGGCTGCACAGCTGGGAATCTCCGGGCCCTTGTCGTTCATGGCGGTGAGTTGCACGTTCATCGACAACGGTTCGCCATTGACCCCCATGCCATGGACGTCGATGTACATTGCACTTTTGCCATCGCCAAATCGTTCGAACCAGAGCCCCCACCGATGTAGCCTGGCGGCCCAAGTAACATGATCACGCACCAGCCCCATCCGCATTGCCTGGGCCAGCAGGTAGTTGGCGATGCCGCCTAGCTTCAGGCCTGCGCCGGCCTTGAAGCTCAGGTTCCGGGCACCATAGCGGCTGGCGAAGATATCCATGTCCGGCACGTCGACATTGGCCAATACCCGGGTCCCCATGTGCCGCAATCTGCGAAGCGTCAGATCCTGCCATCCCAGGACCTCATGCGCCCGGCCATTCCTGAGTTGCTTGATCGGCTTGCCCGCATAGGCGAGGACGCCTTCGACGGTGGACAACCCCGGCATCTTGGCCGAAGAGGAAATGCCATGTTCGATGGTGTCGATGCGTTTAAATCGATGCCGCTGCTGATCGATAAGGGCGGCCGAGAGCGTCGGCACTGAGCTGCAACCACTGAGGATCGCCACGCCTGCCTGTTTTGCCCGGGCGTCGAGTGCGCCAATGCCGGTGACAAAGGCTCTGGAATCGGACAGGTCACAATAGTTCACGCCCGCGTCGATGCAGCTCTCGGCGACTGCATAGGATTGCCCTTGAAAGGGGCCGCCGGTATGAATGACCCATTGGATGTTCATCGAGCCAAGGACGGATTTGAAGCCCGGCCCCATGGCGTCGCCGCACCAACTTTGACACACCGAGTTCGATTGAGTGTTCAACTCATCGACTTTGCGCTGCAGTTTTTGGGCGTCACGCCCGGAAATAACCAATTGCACGCCTGGCATCACCACCAGATGCCTGGAAACGATACTGCCGAAATTTCCATACCCACCGACCACCATGACCCTGAGCGTCATTCCATCCGTCCCTAAATATTCGATGAGGCAAGCACCTTGCCACAAGAAAGACTCGGTGGTGTACCCCCAGCGGTGGGTCGCTGTCCCTTTGTGGCGAGGGAGCTTGCTCCCGCTGGGCTGCGCAGCAGACCCATGTCGTCAACTCAATTAGCCTGACACACCAGGACGTCAGGTTTCAGGGCCGCTTCGCGCCCCAGCGGGAGCAAGCTCCCTCGCCACAAGAGCGGTTCGGTGGTGGGTCAGTTCATCAAGAGCGGTTTGGCAGAGGGTCAGTGAGCGGCCGCATTTGCCCCCTGCTGATATTCCCGCGGCGTGCAGCCGAATTCGCGGCGAAACACGGTGTGCAGGTATTGCGCCGATTTGAAGCCGCAGTTTTGGGCAATGTCGGCAATCGGCGCGTCGGTGTTTTCCAGTCCGTTGGCGGCGGCGGCCAGTTTGAAGCGCAGGATTTCGTCGTGGACGCTGCAGGCCCGTTCCTTGCGAAAATGCGCCTCCAGCGATGAGCGCGATATCCCGACATAAGCCGCCACTTGGGCGGTCTTGATGCCCTGGCAGGCATATTGGCGGATGAAGAGCAGGGCCTGCATGACATAAGGATTGCCCAACGGTTGATGCAGGCTCGACACCTGCACATTGATCGCATCAGGCGGGACCAGGATCTGCGTGCCCGTGGACGGCATGCCGTGCAGCATCTGGTGGAGCAGGCGCGCGGCGGTGCGGCCCATGGTTTCGGTGCCCTGGATCACCGAACTCAGCGGCACCCGTGTCAGGCTGCGGGTAAGCGGGTCGTTGTCGATGCCGATCAACGCCACTTGCTCCGGCACGGCGATGCCGGCGGTCAGGCAGGCTTGCAGCAGTTGTCGGGCGCGGGCGTCGCTGACGGCGATGATACCGATGGGTTTGGGCAGGCTTTGCAGCCAGGCGATCTGCTGTTCGACGGCGCTGTCCCAGAGCGGTGCGCTGGTGCCCATGCCGCGATAGACCTCGGCGTGCAGGCCATCGCGCTGCAGCAGCCGGCGGAAGGCCTTCTCCCGCTCCTGGGCCCAGCGATTGGCTTGTGCCTCGGGCAGGCTGAAACAGGCGAAGCGGGTCAGCCCGGCCTCGATCAGGTGCTCGTAGGCCAACCTCATCAACGCATCATTGTCAGTGGCGACGTAGGGAATGCCCTTCGGGTAGGCGCGCTCATCCTGATAGGAACCGCCCACCGCCACCACCGGCAGCTTGATCCCGGCCAGCGCTTCGCCGATCAGCGGGTCGTCGAAGTCGGCAATGATGCCGTCGCCCTGCCAGCGTTCGATGCCTTTCAAGCGACAGAGAAAATCCTCCTCGAGAAACAAGTCCCAGGACGCACGCGTGCTGCTCAGGTAGTTGCCGATGCCGCTGATGATGCCGCGGTCGTAGATCTTGCTGCCATTGAACAGCAACGCAATGCGGTGAACGGGCGGGACGGTTTTCATTGGTTTAACCCTGTGCCGATCGACACAGACTAGGCGCGCTCACGGCGAATCTCAATACTCAAAATCGAACTGCCCATTGGTGATTTTCATAATCAGCAGCCACGGGGCCGGCGTTAGTATCGGGACACCGCCAAGAATAAAAAGGAAACCTGCACATGCCCTACTTCCCCGGTGTCGACAAGATTCGCTACGAGGGCCCCGCCAGCGATTCGCCGCTGGCCTTCCGTCACTACGACGCCAACAAACTGGTGCTCGGCAAACCCATGCGCGAGCACCTGCGCATGGCGGTCTGCTACTGGCACACCTTCGTCTGGCCCGGGTCGGATGTGTTTGGTGCCGGCACGTTCAAGCGTCCGTGGCAGCACGCGGGGGATCCCATGGAAGTGGCCATCGGCAAGGCCGAAGCGGCTTTCGAATTCTTCTCCAAACTGGGCATCGACTACTACTGCTTCCACGACACCGATGTCGCCCCGGAAGGCAATTCGCTCAAGGAGTACCGCAACCACTTCGCCCAGATGATCGACCACCTGGAACGCCATCAGGAACAAACCGGGATCAAGCTGCTGTGGGGCACCGCCAACTGCTTCAGTAACCCGCGTTTTGCCGCCGGCGCCGCCAGCAACCCGGATCCGCAAGTGTTCGCCTGCGCCGCCGCCCAAGTGTTCAGCGCCATGAATGCCACCCAGCGCCTCAAAGGCTCCAACTACGTGTTATGGGGCGGTCGTGAAGGCTACGAAACCCTGCTCAATACCGACTTGAAACGCGAGCGCGAACAGCTGGGCCGCTTCATGCGCATGGTGGTCGAGCACAAGCACAAGATCGGCTTCAAGGGCGACCTGCTGATCGAACCCAAGCCCCAGGAGCCGACCAAGCACCAGTACGATTACGACAGCGCCACGGTGTTCGGCTTCCTGCAGCAGTTCGGCCTGGAAAACGAGATCAAGGTCAACATCGAAGCCAACCACGCCACCCTGGCCGGTCACAGTTTCCACCACGAGATCGCCACGGCCGTCTCCCTGGGGATTTTCGGGAGCATCGACGCCAACCGCGGCGACCCGCAAAACGGCTGGGACACCGACCAGTTCCCCAACAGCGTCGAGGAAATGACCCTGGCCACCTATGAAATCCTCAAGGCCGGTGGCTTCGGCAATGGCGGGTTCAATTTCGATTCCAAGGTCCGGCGCCAGAGCCTGGACGAAATCGATCTGTTCCACGGCCACGTCGGCGCCATGGACGTGCTCGCCCTCGCCCTGGAACGCGCGGCGGCCATGGTGCAGAACGATCAGTTGCAGCAGTTCAAGGACCAGCGCTACGCCGGCTGGCAACAACCCTTCGGCCAAGCGGTCCTGGCCGGCGACTTCAGCCTGGAATCGCTGGCCGAGCACGCCTTTACCAACGACCTGAATCCCCAGGCCGTCAGCGGTCGCCAGGAGATGCTCGAAAACGTGGTCAATCGGTTTATCTACTCCTGACGACGGACAAAAGTGGGGCACAGCGGCTGTTACATTCTCGCGACAAATCTGTGCCCATGACGCCCTGCAACGCTCTACAGTTCTACCCGGTATCACGCTCATCGTCAGGCAGTGTCTTTCAAACAACAATAAAAGGACGCACCACATGAAAAGATTCAAACGTACCCTGCTCGCCGGCGCCCTCGCCCTGCTCTCGCTTCCGGTCATGGCCGATGCGACCCATCCGAAAATCGGTTTCTCCATCGATGACCTGCGCCTGGAACGCTGGTCGCGGGACCGTGATTACTTCGTCGCGGCGGCGGAAAAACTCGACGCCAAGGTCTTCGTCCAGTCCGCCGATGCCAACGAGCAGAAGCAGATCTCGCAGATTGAAAACCTGATCTCCCGTGGCGTCGATGTGATCGTCATCGTGCCGTTCAACGCCACTGTGCTGACCAACGCCGTCGCCGAAGCCAAGAAGGCCGGGATCAAGGTCGTCTCCTATGACCGACTGATCCTCAATGCCGATATCGACGCCTACATTTCCTTCGATAACGAAAAGGTCGGCGAGATGCAGGCCAGCGGCGTGCTGAAAGCCGCGCCCAAGGGCAACTACTTCCTGCTCGGTGGCGCGCCCACGGACAACAACGCCAAGGTCCTGCGCGAAGGCCAGATGAAAGTGCTGCAACCGGCCATCGACAAGGGTGACATCAAGATTGTCGGCCAGCAGTGGGTGAAGGAATGGAACCCCACCGAAGCCTTGAGCATCGTGGAAAACGCCCTGACCCGGAACAACAACAAGATCGATGGCATCGTTGCCTCCAACGACGCCACCGCCGGCGGCGCCATCCAGGCCCTGGCCGCGCAGAAAATGGCCGGCAAGGTGCCGATCTCGGGCCAGGACGCCGATCTCGCGGCAGTCAAGCGTGTGATCGATGGCACCCAGACCATGACCGTCTACAAGCCGCTGAAGCTGATCGCCTCCGAAGCCGCCAAGCTCTCGGTGCAACTGGCCCGCAACGAGAAACCGACCTTCAGCTCGCAGTACGACAATGGCAGCAAGAAAGTCGACACCATCCTGCTCACCCCGACGCCGTTGACCAAGGACAACATCGACCTGCTGGAAAAGGACGGGTTCTACACCAAGGCGCAGATCGCCGGGCAGTGACCTGACCAGGCAATCAAGCAAAGACCTGTGGGAGCGAGCTTGCTCGCGATGACGGTAGCCCATCCAATATCGATGCCAGCTGAACCACCGCTATCGCGAGCAAGCTCGCTCCCACAGGTCACTTGGCTTGACTGCCTGGTCCACTGTCTATGTGTAAGCCCTTTTTCATGAGCCCTTGCCATGTCCGACTACCTGCTGCAAATGAACGGCATCGTCAAAACCTTTGGCGGTGTCAAAGCCCTGAACGGCATCGACATCAAGGTCCGGTCCGGGGAATGCGTTGGCCTGTGCGGTGAAAACGGCGCGGGTAAATCCACCCTGATGAAAGTGCTGTCGGCGGTCTATCCCTACGGCACCTGGGAAGGCGAGATCATTTGGGACGGCCAGCCGCTCAAGGCGCAGTCCATCAGCGAGACCGAAGCCGCCGGGATCGTCATCATTCATCAGGAACTGACCCTGGTCCCCGACCTGTCGGTAGCCGAAAACATCTTCATGGGCCACGAGCTGACGCTGCCCGGCGGGCGCATGAACTACCCGGCGATGATCCACCGCGCCGAGGCCCTGATGCGCGAACTCAAGGTGCCGGACATGAACGTCTCGCTACCGGTTTCCCAGTACGGCGGTGGCTACCAGCAGTTGGTGGAAATCGCCAAGGCGCTGAACAAGCAGGCGCGACTGCTGATCCTCGACGAGCCCTCTTCAGCCTTGACTCGCTCGGAAATCGAGGTGCTGCTGGACATCATCCGCGACCTCAAGGCCAAGGGCGTGGCCTGTGTGTACATCTCCCACAAGCTCGATGAAGTGGCCGCCGTGTGCGACACCATCTCGGTGATACGCGACGGCAAACACATCGCCACCACCGCCATGGCGGACATGGACATTCCCAAGATCATCACCCAGATGGTCGGGCGGGAAATGAGCAACCTCTACCCCACTGAACCCCATGAGATCGGCGAGGTGATTTTCGAGGCGCGCCACGTCACCTGCTACGACGTCGATAACCCCAAGCGCAAACGGGTCGACGACATTTCATTCGTCCTCAAGCGCGGGGAGATTCTCGGCATCGCCGGGCTGGTCGGCGCCGGTCGCACGGAACTGGTCTCTGCGCTGTTCGGCGCCTACCCCGGCCGCTACGAAGGCGAAGTCTGGCTGAGCGGCCAACCCATCGACACGCGCACGCCGCTCAAGTCGATCCGCGCCGGCCTGTGCATGGTCCCTGAAGACCGCAAGCGCCAAGGCATCATTCCTGACCTGGGGGTGGGTCAGAACATCACCCTGGCGGTGCTGGACAACTACGCGAAACTGACCCGCATCGACGCCGAAGCCGAACTGGGCAGCATCGACAAGGAAATCGCGCGCATGCACCTCAAGACCGCGAGCCCGTTCCTGCCGATCACCAGCCTCTCCGGCGGTAACCAGCAAAAAGCCGTGCTGGCCAAGATGCTGCTGACCAAACCCCGGGTGCTGATTCTCGATGAGCCCACCCGTGGCGTGGACGTCGGCGCCAAATACGAGATCTACAAATTGATGGGCGCGCTGGCAGCCGAAGGCGTGTCGATCATCATGGTGTCCTCGGAGCTCGCCGAAGTCCTGGGGGTTTCCGACCGCGTCCTGGTGATCGGCGAAGGCCAGTTGCGCGGCGACTTCATCAACCACGAACTCACCCAGGAACAGGTGCTCGCCGCCGCGCTCAGCCACCCCGATGGCCATAACAATAATGATCGGAAGTCCGCGTAGATGAATCAGGTCAAACAGCTGTTTTCCCGCTACAAAATGCTCGCGCTGGTGATCGCCGTGGCGCTGATCTGGCTGTTCTTCAGCTGGCAGACCGACGGTGGGTTCCTGACCCCGCGCAACCTGTCCAACCTGCTGCGGCAGATGTCCATCACCGGGATCCTGGCCTGCGGCATGGTGCTGGTGATCATCAGCGGCGAGATCGATTTGTCGGTGGGCTCGTTGCTTGGGCTATTGGGTGGGCTGGCGGCGATCCTCGATGTGGTCTATCACATCCCGCTGCTGGCGAACCTGAGCCTGGTGGCTTTGTGCGGCTTGGTGATCGGCTTGGGCAACGGCTACATGACCGCCTACCTGCGCATCCCGTCGTTCATTGTCGGGCTGGGTGGCATGCTCGCGTTTCGCGGCATCCTGCTGGGCGTGACGGGCGGCACCACCATTGCCCCGGTGTCACCAGAGCTGGTCTATGTCGGCCAGGGTTATTTGCCGCACACGGTCGGGACCGGGCTCGGCATCCTGCTGTTCGCCCTGACCCTGTTCCTCACCTGGAAACAGCGGCGCAACCGCGCCCTCCATGGCCTGGCGGCCCACTCCTTGATGCGTGATGGGTTGCGCGTGGCATTGATCGGCGCGGTGCTGGCCGGGTTCGTCTACACCCTCAACAGCTACGACGGCATTCCGGTGCCGGTGCTGCTCCTGCTGATCCTGCTGGGGGTGTTCAGCTACGTCACCAGCCAGACCGTGTTTGGCCGCCGCGTCTACTCGGTGGGCAGCAACATGGAAGCCACGCGCCTGTCCGGCATCAACGTGCAAGCGGTGAAACTGTGGATCTTCGGCATCATGGGCGTGATGTGCGCCCTCGCCGGCATGGTCAACACCGCCCGCCTGGCCGCCGGCTCACCCTCGGCCGGCAACATGGGCGAACTCGACGCCATCGCCGCCTGCTTCATCGGCGGCACCTCCATGCGCGGCGGTTCCGGCACGGTCTACGGCGCTCTCCTCGGTGCGCTGGTGATCACCAGCCTGGACAATGGCATGTCCATGCTCGACGTCGACAGTTATTGGCAGATGATCGTCAAAGGCAGCATTCTGGTGCTGGCGGTGTGGGTGGATGTGAGTACGCGCACTGGGCGGCGGTGATGGGCTCCGTCATTTGCTGGCAGACGCCATCAACACACCAAAGCCCAGGAACGTGATGCCCGACAATTTGCCGACAACCCTGGCGCCCTGGCTTGTGGAGAGCCAGCCTCTTGCGGCTTGGGCTGTCAGGGCATAACCGGAATGCACCAGTAGGACAAGCACACTGTAAGACGACACCAGCAAGAAGAACTGGCTGTAATAGTCACCCGCCGGCTTGATGAACTGGGGAAAGACCGCCAGGAAGAAGAAACCCGCCTTGGGGTTGAGCAACTGGATCGACAACGCCTCGACGAATCGCCGCCATGGACGCAACGATGTGGCGTTGAGTTCGGGAATGAAGCGCTGGGTTCGCCACATCTTGATGCCCAGGTACAACAAGTACAGGGCGCCGATGTATTTGAGCACTGTAAAGGCGGTCGCCGAGGCCGCCAGTATCAACCCCAGGCTACTGGCGCAAATACCCGCCACGATAAAAGCGCCGGAAGCGATCCCGACAATGCCCGGCAGCGCACCGCGCCAGCCATGACGCAAGGCATTGGACAGCGTCAGCACCACGCCGGGGCCGGGGCTGAGCACCGTCAGGGTCGCCAGGATCAGAAAAACTCCGTAGTCGGCCATGCATCACTCCACATTGAAGGCGAATTGCTGTGGCCTTCAGGGTGGCGTGGCAGCGGGACGCTGACAAACGCTTTAATTGCGCCGCCTATGTGACTAAATTAGACACATGATCGCCAACCTCCCCCCGTTGAACGCCGTCCGCGCCTTCGCCGCTGCCGCTCGCCACCAGAGCTTCAGTCGCGCCGCCGAAGAGCTGCACGTCAGCCACAGCGCCGTCAGCCGTCACGTCAAGTTGCTCGAAGAGCGCCTGGGCGTTTTGCTGTTCGAACGTCGAACCCGGCAATCCTTGCTCACCCCGGCGGGTCGAATTTTCTACGAACAGGTCAGCGAGGCCCTGACGCAAATCGCCAACGCCGCAACCGCGCTGACGCGCAATGCGGCCCAGCGCAAAGTGACCATCAACGTGCGCCCTTCCTTCGCGGTGCGCTGGCTCATCCCTCGGCTGCCGGACTTCATGGCGCGCCACCCGGATATCAAGCCCGAGGTTGTCACCAGCACCCGGTCTCCAGATCCCTCAAGGGAATCGTTCGACGTGGTCATTCGGCGCGGAGATGCTGGCTGGTCGGCCGAGGTGCAGCCCACCCTGTTACTGGAAGACGACCTGCTGCTGGTTGCCGCCCCGTCGTTGCTGCAAAGCGTGCCATTGGAGAACGTCCACGACCTGGCCCGGCACACCTTGTTATCGGGCAGGACACGCAGCAACGATTGGCAGGATTGGGTGGAGCACGTCGGGATCGATCCATTGAACAACCCGCCGACCCTGCAATTCGATCACATGCACCTGGTGCTGCAGGCGGCCGTCGATGGCCTGGGCGTGGCGTTGTGCCCGGCTTCGCTGCTGGGTCGGGATTTGTCCAACGGGCGCTTGGCCTGCCCACTGCCGGCGTTGCGCATGTCGCTGGCTCGTTATTACTACGGTGTTTCCGGGAGTGCGGTGGCTGAGACGCAGGTTTTTGTTGATTGGTTGCTAACCCATTGTGGGAGCGAGCTTGCTCGCGATAGCGCCCTGTCAGCCGACATCGATGTTGACTGATCGAATGCCATCGCGAGCAAGCTCGCTCCCACAGGGGAATTGCGTTAGCCGGGAGACGCCTTATGCGCTTTGGAGCGCGCCCAACGGCGGTCCGAAAATCTCGTAGGAAATTACTTCCCGTGGCGAGGGAGCTTGCTCCCGCTGGGGCGCGAAGCGGCCCCGAACCAGGTGCCTCTTTTCGCCAGGTACACCGCAGGCACCGGTTTTGCGACTGCTGCGCAGTCGAGCGGGAGCAAGCTCCCTCGCCACAGGGGGAGCGGGCGTCCTACAGGTCGGTTGTGGGTGCCGGGATCGGCTTCTATAGTTGGGGCGTCGCTGGCTTTGGCCGGTGGCTGGGTTTCGCAGCCCGATAGATACGCTGGCAACCAGGCATCATAAAAGTAACAATGGGCGCGTTTGGCGTTCAACGTCACTTATGGTGGCTGTGTGTGGGAGATCTTCGGGTCTGCCGAGTTCCTCGTATCCTCGGTCTGCGAACCCACATGCAGCTACCACCCGTTCGTTTCGCAGCGAATTGCAGTAGCTATCTTTCTTGATATGAGGAATGAATAACTATGCGCCAGAATACTTTGGATCAACGCTTCACCCCCCTGACCCAAACCGCCACCACCCATCCCGTCCTGCTGATCGACACCCAACCCCACTCCCCGAACTCCATGCCTGTGCCAGCGAGCGCCTGCACGCCACGCTCGACTACCTGACCTTGGTGGCTTGCAGCAGCCTGCGTGATTCAGCGGCCAGCGACCTCAACACCATCACCAATGTCGCGCGGATCCTGGTGCAGGATGTCGCGGATGTGTTCGGCGTGATCGAGCGGCGCGGGCTCGAAGGCTGAGCCATTTTGTGGGAGCGGGCTTGCTCGCGAAAGCGGAGTGTCAGTCACATTAACTGCTGAATGTTAAACCGTCTTCGCGAGCAAGCCCGCTCCCACAGGGGAACGGCGGTAGCCCGAGCATTTCTCAGGAGTTTACCTCCCGTGGCGAGGGAGCTTGCTCCCGCTGGGTTGCGTAGCGACCCCAAACCGCCTGAATGCGATCGACCTGATGCACCGAGGTGCCGGGTTTTAGGGCTGCTGCGCAGCCCAGCGGGAGCAAGCTCCCTCGCCACAGGATTAGTGTGCTACTCGGTCCAGCTGCCGGCGCACGGCCAGTTCAACCCCGCGGATTTCCGCCAGGCCTTTAAGGCGGCCGATCAGGGAGTAGCCGGGGTTGCTTTTGCGGTGCTGGTCGTCGAGCAGTTGATGCCCATGGTCCGGGCGCAACGGCAAGCGCGGGCCGCCTTCGCGTTCACGTCGGCGCTCTTCGGCCACCAAGGCACTGATGACCCCGACCATGTCGACGTCGCCGTCCAGGTGATGAGCCTCATGGAAGCTGCGTGGGTCGCTTTCCCGGCGGGTTGAGCGCAGGTGGGTGAAGTAAATGCGCGGCGCAAAGTGCTTGGCCATCGCCACCAAGTCGTTGTCTTCACGCACGCCATAGGAGCCGGTGCAGAACGTCAGGCCATTGGCCGGGCTGGGCGCGGCGTCCAGCAGCCATTGGGCGTCTTCGGCGGTGGAGAGGATGCGCGGCAAGCCGAGCAATGCCCGGGGCGGGTCGTCCGGATGGATCGCCATGCGCACGCCCACCTCCTCGGCAACCGGGATCACCGCGCGCAGGAAACACCCCAGGTGTTCGCGCAACGTGGCCTCGTCGATGTCGGCGTAGGTGCGCAGCAAGTCACGGAAGTTATCCAGGCTGTAGTGTTCCTCGGCGCCAGGCAAGCCTGCAATCAGGGTGTTGACCAGGGTTTCGCGCCGGGCTGGCGTCAGCTGTTCGAAATAGGCCTTGGCCTGCTGGATATCCTCGGCGCTGTATTCGGCCTGCGCCCCCGGGCGCTGGAGGATGTACAGGTCGAAGGCGGCAAACGCGGTCTGATCGAAACGCAAGGCCCAGCCGCCATCCGCCAGCTCAAAGGACAAGTCGGTACGGGTCCAGTCCAGCACCGGCATGAAGTTGTAGCAGACGATATCGATGCCGCAGCTCGCCAGGTTGCGCACGCTTTGCTGGTAGTTGGCGATGTACTCGTCGCGTCGCCCGCAGCCGCGCTTGATGTCTTCGTGCACCGGAATGCTTTCCACCACCGACCAGCTCAAGCCGGCCGTTTCGATCATCTCCTTGCGCGCCGCGATGGCGTCCACCGGCCACACTTGGCCATTGGGGATTTCGTGCAGCGCGGTGACGATACCGGTCGCTCCGGTCTGGCGAATGTCCGCCAGGGAGATCGGGTCCTTGGGGCCAAACCAACGCCATGTCTGTTCCATGTTTCTTCTCCTTTTTATCAGTTGGATGCGGCAAGGGTGTGCAACAGGCTATCCACGCCATCGCGCGTCAAGGCGTCGTAGGCGCGGTGCACGGCGTCGCGAAATGCTGGGCGAGCCGAGAGCGGCGGCGGGAAGACTTCGTGCAGATCGAGAACGGCATTCACCCGCGAGGCGCCCTCGAAGCGTCCCGCAAGGTCGGCAAAGGTTGCGCTCAGCGGGTCGTCAACCACATGGGCCGGACGACCGGGTAACGGCTGCGTGCAGTAGTGGATCCATGCCGCGATGCCCAAGGCGGTGCAGTCGATGCCGCGCCCTTGGTCGAGCAATTGCTGCGCGCCGAGTAGCCAGCGTTGCGGCAGTTTCTGCGAGCCGTCCATGGCGATCTGGCGCAAGCGATGTTGCAGGCTGTCGTTGGCAAAGCGCGCCAGAAGGTCGTTGGCATAGACCGAAAGATCGATGCCGGCCGGCATGTCCAGGGTCGGCGTGGCTTCCTCGGCCATGTAGCGCCCGATGAGGCGCGCCAGCCTCACGTCGCTGACGGCCTCGAAGACCGACTCATGGCCGGCCAGCAGCCCCACGTAGGCCAGCAATGAATGGCTGCCATTGAGCATGCGCAGCTTCATCGTTTCAAACGGACGCACATCTTCCACCATCTGCACGCCTTCCACTTCCCAGTCCGGGCGGCCGAGGGGAAAGTGGTCCTCGACCACCCATTGACTGAAGCTTTCGCTGACCACTGCCGCACGGTCGTGACAGTCGAGTTGCTGTTCCAGCCGGCGGAAGGATTCGTCGTCCATGGCCGGTACGATGCGGTCGACCATGCAACTGGGAAAGGCCACCTGTTGCTCGATCCACTGCGCCAGCGCCTCATCCTGCAACGCCGCCAATGCGCTCACCGCCTGGCGGGTGCGCTGGCCGTTGTCGGGCATGTTGTCACAGCACAACACCGTGAAGGCCGGGACGCCTGCGGCGCGACGGCGACGCAGGGCTTCCAGGACAATGCCGGGGGCCGAGCGCGGCGTGTGTGGATGGGCGATGTCATGGGCAATCGTCGGGTCTTCGCGGCGCAACTGCCCGGATGACGGGCTCAGGCAGTAGCCTTTTTCGGTGACGGTGAGCGTGACAATCCGCGTTTGCGGCGCGGCCATGCGTTGCAGCAACTGCTCCAGTTCCTGGCCGCCCTCGCCCACGAACAAGGCCTGGCGCAACACCCCGATCTCGCGCAGCGTCACCTGCTCGCGGTCGCGGTACTCGGCCACGTGGTAGCGACCGTCCTGTGTGCGCAACTGCTCGACCAAAATGCGATTGGAGCGCAGGTTGGCGCTGCACACGCCCCAATCGCTTTCGCCATGGCGATTGAGGTGGCGTTGCAGGTAGACCGCCTGGTGCGCGCGATGAAACGCCCCCAGGCCCAAGTGCACGATACCGATCTGCGTTGCAGTGCCGGTGCTAGGTACACGGTTCACAACAGGCATCGACTCACTCCTTCTGTTCAGGAACGGCCCAAGGCCGAAGCGGCTTGCGGGCTTTGCGCCGCCGCGTGGCCGGTATCCGCCACCGACAGCGGTTTAACGTAGCGCGCCACACACACGGCACCGATCACGGTCAACAGCCCCGCCAGCAGGAAGGCACTGGTGAACGAACCGGTGAACTGCACCAGGAAGCCCGTCAGGGTCGGGCCGACAATGCCCGAAGTGTTCGCCAGGAAGTGCATGAAACCACTGACGCCACCCACTCGCGCCGCCGGGACGGTGTCCTGGATGATCGCCCAGTAGATGGCGCCGGTGAGGTACAGGAAGAACACGGCCAAGGCGACCAGAATCACCGCCGGATACAAGGTACTGACCATCCCGGCACAGGCGATGCAAACGGCGCAGGCCAGCAGGCATGTCACCAGCACCACTTTGCGGGAGAACATCATTTTTCCGGTTTTCTTGAACACGAAGTCGGAGATGAAGCCGCCCAGGGCCAGGCCGAGGAAACCCAGCACCCAGGGAATGACCGTGGCGATGCTCATGTCCTTGACGTTCAGGCCGTGGGCCATGGTCAGGTAGCTGGGGAACCAGGTCAGGAAAAAGAACAAGGTGTAGTTATAGGAAAAGAACGCCAGGGAGGTGAACAGCACCGTGGGCTGCTTGAGGTAGAACCGCAGCGGGAACACCGGTTGTGCCGCCAGCTCGCTTTGGCCCTCGGCCTGGAGAATATCGTCGGCGCCCTCTCCTTCTGGCCGCTCCTTGACGAACTTGTACCACACGGCCGCCCAGATCAGGCCGACGAGCATGATGATAATGAACGACACCTTCCAGCCGTAGGTGACGGCAATGAAACCCACCACCGGGCCGGAAATCGCGCCACCCAGCGGCGTACCGGACATCGATGCGCCGATGGCCCGCGCCCTGCGCTTGGGGGTGTACCAGTTGTTCACCATCTTGCTGGTGGTGACGCTCAACGGTCCTTCGCCCATGCCGAACAAAATCCGGATAAGCACCAGTGAAGCGAAGCCCACCGTCAGCACGGTAAGGCCGCTGAACAGCGACCACAAGACCATGGCCAACAGCAACGTGGTCTTGGCGCCGTAACGGTCGGCGGCCCAGCCACCGATGAAGTTGAAGGCGGCATAGCCGACGAAGAAGCTGCTGAAGATCATGCCCATCTCACCCGTGCTCAGACCGTAGTCCTTCTGGATGAAAGGCGCCGCCACAGACAATGCCGACCGGTCGAGGTAATTGATGACCCCGGCCAGGAACAGCATGATGATGATTAAGCTACGTCCTTGACCAAACATGGTGGAACCTCCCGCTTGTTGTGTTTATTCGGTGAGGGTGCCCATGACAGGCACGGTGAAACCGGTGGTAGCGACGGCTCAGTGATGGGCGTTCGTCAGCTCCACCAGCACTTTTCGGGTTTGCTCGGGGTGCTGTTCGATCAGGTCGATGGCGCCGGGCATTTCGTCGAAGGTGACGCGATGGCTGATCAGGTCCTGGACCTGCAACTTGCCACTGGCGATCAGTTCGATCACCCGCGGGAATTTGCGATTGTTGAGCCGTGAGCCCACCAGGGTCAGTTCCTTCTTGATCATTTCCAACTGCACCAGATCACTGGGCGTGGCATTGAAGCCCAGCAATCCGATACGCCCGGCCGGCGAGGCCAGGCGCACCATCTGCGGCATCAAGGCCGGGATGCAGGCCGCGTCGACAATCAGCGGTACGCCTTCACCCTGGGTCAATTCACGCATCGTGGCCTCGACGTCGACTTGTTGGCCGTTGAGGGTCCGGCTGGCACCCAGCGCCCGCGCCGTTTCCAGGCGGCTGTCGATGACATCGGTGACGGTGATGTCGGTCAATCCCAACGCCTTGGCCATCTGCACCAGGGTCAGGCCGATCACCCCGGCACCGTAGATCAACACGCTGTCGCCCGGTTGCGGCTGCATCCGATCAAGCACGTTCAGGGCAATGGAATAAGGTTCGACCAAGGCGCCGTGGCTGAGGGACATCGAATCGGGCAGGCGATGGGCGTTCTCGGCCGGTACGCAGACCTGTTCGCTGAAGCCACCGTCGCGGTGCACGCCGATCACTTGCAGCCGCGTGCAGACGTTGGGCCGGCCAATGCGGCAGGGGTAACAGGTGCCGCAACTGATCACCGGATCGATGCACACCCGGTCGCCCACCTGCAGGTGCTCGACGCCTTCACCGACTTGCCGGATCACCCCGGAGAACTCATGACCGGTGACCCGGGGGAAACGCACGAATGCGTTCTGCCCATGAATGATGTGCATGTCCGAGCCACAGATGCCGGCATACGCCACATCGACCTGGACCTCGCCTTGGGCGACCTCGGGTCGGTCGACCTGGGCCAGCCCGAACTCGAAGGGTGCTCTTACCTGGAACGCTTTCATCGGGTCACTCCTGGCGGGACGTTTTCGCCCCGTTTCCTCAAAGGGTTGGAACTGCTTTACCAATGCCAGAGCGTGCCGTCTTCGAGACGGTTGACCGGCAGGCTGGCGCGTTTGTAGGGGTATTGGCGGGCAAGGTCTTCATCGATGTCGACGCCATGCCCCGGTGTTTCGCCCGGAGTGAAGTGGCCGTCCTCGAAGCGATAGGCATGGGGGAACACTTCATCGATACGTTCTTCGTGAGGCATGTGTTCCTGGATGCCGAAGTTGGGCACCCAGGTATCGAAATGCAGGGCCGCGCCCATGCACACCGGCGACAGGTCGGTGGCGCCGTGAAAGCCCGTGCGCACCTGGAACAGCGCGGCGAAATCGGCAATACGCCGCACATGGGTAATGCCGCCGGCATGCACCAGGGTCGTGCGGATGTAGTCGATCAACTGCTCCTGGATCAACTCGCGGCAGTCATGGATGGAATTGAACACCTCGCCCACGGCCAGCGGCGTGGTGGTGTGCTGGCGAATCAGCCGGAAGCTCTGCTGGTTCTCCGCTGGCGTGCAGTCTTCCAGCCAGAACAGGTTGTACGGTTCCACGGCTTTGCCCAGGCGCCCGGCCTCGATGGGGGTCAGGCGGTGGTGCACGTCGTGAAGAATGTGCAGGTCATCACCAAAGCGCTCGCGCACGGCGGCGAACAGCTTGGGCACGTAGTTGAGGTATTTGGCGGTGTCCCACACGTGTTCGGCGGGCAGGTCGCTGTCGGCCGGTTCATAACGCTCGCCGCTGCGCTTGGCGACCCCGTAGGTGGTGGCAATGCCGGGCACGCCGCATTGCACACGCACGGCTTTGTAGCCCAGCTCGACGTGGCGGGCGACTTCGTCCAGGCAGCCTTCGATGTCCTTGCCGGTGGCGTGCCCATAGACCATCACCCGCTCGCGGCTCTTGCCGCCGAGCAGTTGGTACAAGGGCATATTCGCGGCCTTGGCCTTAATGTCCCACAGCGCCACGTCGACGGCCGCGATAGCGGTCATGGTCACCGGCCCCCGACGCCAGTAAGCGCCGCGATACAGGTACTGCCAGATGTCCTCGATGCGGTGGGCATCGCGGCCGATCAACGCGGGCAGGACGTGCTCTTCCAGGTAAGCGACCACCGCCAGTTCGCGGCCATTCAAGGTGGCATCGCCGATGCCGTAAATGCCTTCATCGGTGACGATCTTCAAAGTGACCAGGTTGCGGCCCGGACAGGTGACGATGACGCGCGCTTCAACGATTTTCATAAATCAGACCTGTGCAACAGAAGGAAGTGAGGACGCGCCCATGTTCGGCATCGCTGCGTGGGGAATCAGCGCACCCCGGTATTGGACGACCTGGGCCGCCAGGCGATGACCCCAGCGGGCGGCCTGCTCCGGATCGCCGCCGCGCAGGCGGCAGGCCAGGTAGGCGGCGCTGAACGAATCACCGGCAGCGGTGGTGTCGACGACATGGGAAACGGTTTGCGCGGGCACGTCGAAACGCCCCGTCGGGCACTGGACCAAGCAACTGGCGGCGCCACGCTTGAGGGCGACTTCGCGCACGCCCACCTCTGCATAGGCACTGAACAAGGCCTCCGGGTCGCGATAGCCGAACAGTGCCGCGTCATCTTCCCAGGTGACCAGGGCCAGGTCGGTCAGGTGCAACAGGTCGCGGTAGGCCTGCCGGGCGGTTTCAGGATCGGGCCAAAGGTGGGGACGGTAGTTGTTGTCGAAGACGATGCGCGTGCCGGCCCGGCGGGCCAGGTGCACGGCGTCGATCAAGCGTTGGCGCCCTGCTGGCGTGAGGATCGCCAGGCTGATGCCGCTCAGGTAGGCGTAGTCGTAGTCGGCCAGTGCCTCGAGCATGGTGTCGGCCTCGGGGCCTTCGAACATGCGTCGCGCCGCCGCTTCCCCGCGCCAGTAGTGGAAACGCCGCTCGCCGTGTGGATCGGTCTGGATGAAATACAGCCCGGGCAGCGCATCTTCGATCACGCGGACATGGGCGTCACCGATCCCTTCGGCCAGCCAGGAGCGGCCCATGGCGACGCTGAACGCATCGTTGCCCACGGCCGTCATGTAGTCCACGGCCACAGCGCCACGGGGATTCAATCGGGCCAGGTAGACCGCGGTGTTGAGCGTATCGCCACCGAACGTCTGCGTGATCGCGGCGCCCGGCTCACCGCGCATCTCGATCATGCATTCCCCCACCAGCACCACCTTCAGCGGGCGAGTGAAGCGGGTCTCGGAGCCATGGTTATGCGTCAAATCCATCATTACGCGCCTTTTCTTTATTTTTAAAACGGCGTTTCATTTTTATCTCAAGGCCCGAGTCTAGTCAGATTTCCGCCCTCGTCAAGGAAAAATGAAACAGCGTTTTGTTCTGCTAGCGTATATCCTTGGGTTTTACTTTCACGTTGGAGCCTTCATGGACAACAGCGTCATTCCAAACAACGATCTGGTGTCGGCGGTGGGCCGGACCATGGCCGTGCTTGAGGCACTGGCCGAGCATCCGGAAGAAAGCGGCGTGTCGGAAATCGCCACCAAGCTGGACATGTCCAAGGCCACGGTCTATCGCTTCCTCCAGTCGCTCAAGGCCCGTGGGTATGTGGTGCAGGACGCCGAGGACCGTTATCGCCTCAGCGTCCGGCTGTTCGAATTGGGCGCCCAGGCCCTGCCCCACCTGGACATCGTCCGGGAAGCGGAGCCCGGGATGCGCAGGATCAACGAGCTGACGGGCGAGACCGTGCACCTGGGGATTCTCGACGAAGGCAGCATCGTCTACGTGCACAAGATCGACTCCAAGTACAACCTGCGCATGTACTCGCGGATCGGTCGGCGGGCGCCGTTGTACTGCACCGGCATCGGCAAGGTGCTGATGGCCTGGCTCGAAGAAGACGAACTGCTTGCCCACCTGGCGCTGGAAAGCTTCGAGCGCCGTACCGCCAACACCCTGACCAGCGTCGAGGCGTATCTGCTGGAATTGGAGACCGTTCGCCAGCAAGGCTATGCCGAGGACCATGAAGAATTCGAAGACAACATGCGTTGCCTGGCCGCGCCAATCCGCGACCGTTTCGGCCACGTGATCGGCGGGATGAGCGTTTCATTCCCGTGCTTTCGCTTCCGGGAAGAGTTGAAGCAGGACTACGTCAAGCAACTGATGCAAGCCACCCAACAGATTTCACGTCAGTTGGGTTGGCATGCGGGGTAACAGCAAAACCCCATGTGGGAGCGAGCCTGCTCGCGAAAGCGTCAGCACATCCAACATCACTGCAAACTGACCCTCCGCTTTCGCGAGCAGGCTCGCTCCCACAATGGATCTTCAGCAGGCTCAAAATTCATGTGTACCGCAAAACCTGTGGGAGCGGGCTTGCTCGCGAAGGCGTCAGCACATCCAACATCAGTGCAAGCTGGCCCTCCGCTTTCGCGAGCAGGCTCGCTCCCACAGGTCCCAACTGACTGGCCTCAGAACCAGGTTTCCATCTGGATGCCGTACTGCCAGGTGCCGCCGGCGTTGAAGTCGGTCTTGCCGAAGGCGTCCGTGGTGCTGTACCTGTCCAGGTCCGACGACCAGTTCATGACGCTGGCGAACAGGCGCAGCTCAGGGCGGGTGAGCAGATCGCCCAAGTCGGGCTTGAAAGTCGGGGCAACGGTGAATTTCCAGAAGTTGCCGTCGACCGCATTACGTTGCAGGTAGCCCTTGGGGTCGAGCTGCATGGTTTGCCAACTCATCTCGTAGGCCATGTCGAAATTGCTGTTGATCTCGTTGGCCAACCGCACGTTGAGGGTCATCCAGCGGTAGTCGTCGCCCTTGACGTAACGGTCCTTGCTTTGCTCGGCCAGCAGGCTCGGGCCGATGCGCCAGTTGGGCGCCAGCGGCGTCTCGCCGTACAGCGCCAGACGCAGGGCACGGGCGTCGTCGATCAGTTCGCCGTCGGCGCCGACATTCTTGACCTCCGCCCCCAACCCCTGGCCATAGAGCAGCGCCGTCTTGAAGAAGCCTTCGCGGCCGAAGAAGTTTTTCTGGTGATTGGCGACCATGCTGTGCAAGCCGGAATCGGCCGGCGTCAGCCCTGCTTCGTTGACGCGGGTGCCGACGTCGTTTTTCTTCGAGCCGATGGCGTTGAACATCCACTGCCACTGCCCGCCGTCGAAAAACTGATTGGAGGTCAGGATGTAGCTTTCCACATCGGCATTGACGCCGCCCTCGCTGAAATCCCCGTAGTTACGACCGATCAACGAGTAGTTCGAGCGCCAGTCCTTGGTCATCTGTATGTCATAGATGCCGCCGCCAGTGCCGGCCAGATAGACCACGTCCGAGTCCAGCCAGTGAATGTCGAAGTTGTCCCTGTCGAAACGCTTGCCGGCCCACAAGGTGGAGTTTTCGAACATCGAACTGCCCTTGAATGCCGCCAGGTGATCGAGTTCGGTGAACACCTGGCGCACGTTCAGGTTGCTTTCCTCGGCGGTCCAGTCGTTGGAACTCTCCACGCCATCGGCGATGGACACCGTGAATTTGGAGCGGGTGCCGTTCTGCGCATACAGCTCTTTCGACAAGTCGATGCGCATGTAGGTGTCGTCCTCGTTACCGAGTCGCCCGACGGCGCCGCCGACAGAACCGGCCGGGGTGGTGTACGGACCGCCACGACCGCCGCCCAACCCATCGTTGATGAGCAAGCCGGAACGGGCGTAGCCCTTGAAGCTGAAGCCGTCGGTGAGGTGTGCGCCACTGCCCGGCTTTTCCGTGCCTTGCTGACTGGCCTCGAGTTTTGCCAGGCGGGCATCGACCGTTGGCGTCGCAACGGCGGCGACAACCGGTGGCGTGGCGAGTTTGATTTGCTGCAATTCCCTGGCGAGTGCCTGGGTTTGCTGTTCGGCGGCGGCGGCACGTTTTTCGGCTGCGCTGGCACGGGCCTCGAACGCGGCCATGCGCTCTTCCAGCGTCGCGGCCTGAGAAGTGGTCGCCGAGACGCCGAGCACGCTTGCGAATAGCCAGCTTGATGCTTTCTGCATGTGGATTTCCCCTGTTTTGTTTTTATTGTTCTGTTGCCGCGAACGGCCTTTTTCGCCCAGGTCATGAATTGTCTAACCGAAGGAAAAAAAGGATGCCTCAGCGCAAATACACTGCTACATTTGGCGATGTTAACGTTAACTTTTCTAAAAACAAAAATAAAGAGGGCTTTATGAAACAGCTCAAATCGCTCCTTCCAGCGGCGTTGCTCGGCCTTTGCGTCGGCTTTCCAACCCTGTCGATGGCCGCCAACCTGACGATTTCCTGCGGGGCCGTGGGCGCGGAATTGCAACTGTGCAAGGAGGCTGTCGAGGCCTGGTCGAAGCAGACCGGCAACAGCGTCGAGGTAGTGTCCACGCCTAACTCGGCGACCGAGCGGCTGTCGTTCTACCAGCAGATCCTCAGCGCACAATCCAGCGATATCGACATCATCCAGATCGACATGGTGTGGCCGGGCATGCTGGCCAAACACTTGATGGACCTGCGCGAAGTGCTGCCTGCCGACGCCACCCAAGGGTATTTCCAGGCCCAGGTGGACAACGCCACGGTGAACGGGCGCCTGGTCACCATGCCGTGGTTCACCGATTCGGGGCTGCTGTATTACCGCAAGGACTTGCTCGAGAAATACAACAAGCCCGTGCCCCAGACCTGGGAAGAAATGACCACGACCGCCAGGGCTGTCCAGCAAGCCGAGCGCGATGCCGGGAACGCCAACGCCTGGGGTTATGTGTTCCAGGGACGCGCCTATGAAGGCCTGACGTGCAATGCCTTGGAGTGGATCAGCAGTCAACCGCAAGGCGGACTGGTCAACGCCCAAGGCGACATCGTGGTCAACAGCCAGGCCTCAAGGGCGGCGTTGACCTTGGCCAAAAGCTGGGTCGGCGACATCGCCCCCCGTGGCGTGCTCAATTACACCGAGGAAGAAGGACGCGGTGTGTTCCAGTCGGGCAATGCACTGTTCATGCGTAACTGGCCCTATGTCTGGGCCCTGGTGCAAAGCCAGGACAGCGCCGTGAAGGACAAGGTCGGCGTCGCGCCCCTGCCCCGCGGCGGCGCGACGGGCACCCACGCCTCCACACTCGGCGGCTGGGGCCTGGCGGTGTCGCGCTACAGCGCCAACCCCAAGCTCGCCGCCGAACTGGTGAGCTACCTGAGCAGCGCCCAACAGCAGAAACACCGCGCCCTGGTAGGCGCCTATAACCCAGTGATCGAGTCGCTCTACCAGGATCCCGAGTTGCTCGCGGCCATGCCTTACTACAGCCAACTGCACAGCATTCTCAACGATGGGGTCATGCGCCCCGCCTCGATCACCGCCGACCGCTATCCACGGGTCTCCAACGCGTTCTTCGATCAAGTGCATGGCGTGCTGGCGGGCGAGCGGCCGGTGGATCAGGCCCTGGCCGAGCTGGAAAGCGAACTCACACGAATCAAACGCCGGAACTGGTAAGCCACAAGGAAGGAAATCACCATGTCTGCCTCCACCACACTCGCTCCTGACGACGAGTACCTGCTCACCCGGGAAACGCCGGTACAACGCCGTCGCGTTCGCGCTGCCTGGCTGTTCCTGGCCCCGATGCTGCTGTGCCTGGCCCTGGTGGCCGCCTGGCCGCTGTTGCGCACGTTCTGGTTCAGCCTGACCGACGCCAGCCTGGCCGACACCGGCGACGCGACCTTTGTCGGCTTGAGTAACTACCTGTTTTATAGCGGCTCCGCCTGGTCAGGCCTGCTCGTCGATCCACAGTGGTGGAACGCGGTGCGCAACACCTTGCACTTCACCGTGGTGTCGGTGGGATTGGAAATGGTCCTGGGGCTGCTGGTGGCGCTGCTGCTCAACGTCCAGTTCAACGGACGCGCCCTGGTGCGGGCGTTGATCCTGATCCCCTGGGCGATCCCGACCATCGTCTCGGCGAAAATCTGGTCATGGATGCTCAACGACCAGTTCGGCATCATCAATCACCTGATGCTCGGCCTCGGCCTGATCGACGCGCCCCTGGCCTGGACCGCCGACGCGGACCTGTCGATGTGGGCGGTGATCATCGTCGACGTCTGGAAGACCGTGCCGTTCGTTACCCTGCTGATGTTGGCGGCCTTGCAAATGCTGCCCAGCGATTGCTACGAAGCCGCCCGGGTCGATGGCATTCACCCGGTTAGGGTGTTCTGGCGCGTCACCCTGCCGCTGCTGATGCCGGCGTTGTTGGTGGCAGCGATCTTCCGCATCCTCGATTCCCTGCGGGTCTTCGACGTTATCTATGTGTTGACCTCGAACTCGTCGAGCACCATGAGCATGTCGGTGTATGCCCGCCAGCACCTGGTGGAATTCCAGGACGTCGGTTACGGCAGCGCCGCCTCGACCTTGCTGTTCCTGGTCGTCGCGGTGATCGCCATGGCTTATCTGTACCTCGGACGCCGTCAGCTGGAGGTGCGTTCATGAGCCTGCGGTTGCTGAAAAAAGCCCTGTTGCGCCTCGGGTTCTGGTGCTTGATCGGAATCTTGCTGGTGTATGCGGTCTTCCCGTTCTACTACGCCATCGTCACGTCCCTGAAGCCGTCCAGTGCCCTGTTCCAGGTGAGCTACTGGATCGACAATCCCGACTTTTCCAACTATGCCGCCGTGCTCAACCAGGCCTCGTTCCTGCGGGCCATCGGCAACTCGCTGGTGGTGGCGCTGTGCGTGGTCACCCTGGCGCTGTTCCTCAGCCTGACCGCCGCTTATGCCTTGGGTCGGGTGAAGTTTCGCGGGCGCGGTCCGGTGTTGATGATGGTCTTGGGCGTTTCGATGTTTCCCCAAGTCGCGGTGCTGTCGGGACTGTTCGAGGTGATCCGTTTCCTGGGCCTGTACAACACCTCTTGGGCGTTGATCCTGAGCTACACGATTTTCACCCTGCCCTTCACCGTCTGGGTGCTGACCACCTTCATGGGGCAACTGCCCCATGAGCTGGAAGAGGCCGCGATCATGGACGGCGCCTCACCCTGGATCACCCTGACCCGGGTGCTGTTGCCGCTGCTCTGGCCGGCACTGGTCACCACTGGCCTCTTGGCCTTCATCGCCGCGTGGAACGAGTTCCTGTTTGCCCTGACCTTCACCCTGACCGACTCGCAACGCACGGTCCCGGTGGCCATCGCCCTGATTTCCGGCGGCAGCCCCCATGAGTTGCCCTGGGGCCTGTTGATGGCGGCGTCGGTGCTGGTCACGGTGCCCTTGGTGATTCTGGTGCTGATCTTCCAGCGCCGCATCGTTTCCGGCCTCACTGCCGGTGCGTTAAAGGGTTGAGGCCCAACACAAATAAGAAAGGAACCGCATCGTGATCAAGTTGAAGCTGGACAACGTGAACAAACAATTGGGTGGCGCGCGCATTCTTCGTGACGTCAGCCTGGAAATCTCGGCCGGTGAGTTCGTGGTCTTCGTCGGCCCTTCGGGCTGCGGAAAGTCGACCCTGCTGCGCCTGATCGCCGGGCTGGATTCGATCTGTGGCGGCGACCTGCTGATCGACGGTCGCCGGGTCAACGACCTGGAGCCGCGCGAGCGTGGCGTCGGCATGGTGTTCCAGTCCTATGCGCTGTACCCGCACATGAGCGTCTACGACAACATCAGCTTTGGCCTCAAGTTGGCCAAGACCGAAAAGACCAGCCTGCGCGAGCGGGTGTTGAAAACCGCGCAAATCCTGCAGTTGGACAAGCTGCTGCAACGCAAGCCACGGGAACTGTCGGGCGGCCAGCGCCAGCGCGTGGCCATGGGCCGGGCCATGGCACGGGAGCCAGACATCCTGTTGTTCGACGAGCCACTCTCCAACCTCGACGCCTCCCTGCGCGTGCAGATGCGCAATGAAATCGCCCGCCTGCATGGGCGACTGGGTTCGACGATGATCTACGTGACCCACGACCAGGTCGAAGCGATGACCCTGGCCGACAAGATCGTCGTGCTCAATGGCGGTCGCATCGAGCAGGTCGGCTCGCCACGGGAACTCTACGAGCGTCCGGCCAGCCGTTTTGTCGCTGGTTTCCTCGGTTCACCCCGGATGAATTTCATTGCCGCGTTCCTGCATACGCCGGGCGAAACCAGCCAGGTGGAAAGCCTGGTGCTGGGCATGACGCCCCTGTCCGTCGACAGCTCGGGCCTGGCGGCGAATACCCAACTGAGCCTGGGGATTCGCCCGGAACATCTCTCCCTCAAGGCGGCACAGGGAACGACCGGCCTCGTGGTGAGCGCGGTCGAATACCTGGGGAGTGAAACCTATGTGCACCTCGACGCCGGCCAGGACGAACCCATGGTCTGTCGTTGCGAGGTCAACGCCGGATGGCGGGTGGGTGACCGGGTCGAGCTGCAACTGGATATCGACAACCTGCATGTGTTCGACGCCCACGGCACGGCGTTGAAGCGCCGCACCATCGACAGCCTGCCTGCTGGCGTCGCTCCACGCCCGGCATCTGCGGGCGCCCTATGACCTTGTCCTTGAAGAACATGAACAACCCAATGCCAGCCTCTCTCGAAAGGGCCCAGCAGGCCCTGATCGATAACCTGCCTCACCTGATCCATGACTATCGACCCGACTATCACCTGGCCCCGCCAACGGGTTGGATGAACGACCCTAACGGGGTGGTGTTCTTTCGTGGCGAGTACCACGTGTTCTACCAACACCACCCCTTCGACGCCAAATGGGGCCCGATGTACTGGGGCCATGCCAAGAGTGCCGACCTGGTCCATTGGCAGCACCTGCCCATTGCCCTGGCACCCGGCGACGACTTCGACCGCGACGGCTGTTTTTCCGGTAGCGCGGTGGTATGTGGCGACACCCTGGCGCTGATCTACACCGGGCACACCTGGTTGGGAGACGTCGGTGACGAACGCTTCATCCGCCAGGTCCAATGCCTGGCCACCAGTGTCGACGGCGTCCGGTTCGTCAAGCATGGCGCCGTCATCGAGCACGCCCCGCAAGCGGCAATCATGCATTTTCGCGACCCCAAGGTCTGGCAGGAAGACGGCTATTGGTACCTGATTGCTGGCGCACGCCTGGGCGACACGCCGCTGCTGCCGCTGTACCGCTCCGCCGATCTGCACACCTGGGAATTTCTCGACTACGTGTCCAGCGGCAATGAGGGCGATGGCTACATGTGGGAATGCCCGGATCTGTTTCGCCTGGACGGACGCGATGTGCTGCTGTATTCCCCGCAAGGCATGAAGCCCGAAGGTTATGAACGGCTCAACAAGTACCAGACCGGTTATCGCATTGGCCAGCTCGACAGCGACTGGCACTTCAGCGGCGGGCCGTTCATCGAGCTGGATAACGGTCACGACTTCTACGCCGCGCAAACACTGGTGGCCGCCGATGGTCGGCGCCTGGTGTGGGCCTGGCTGGATATGTGGGAAAGCCCGATGCCGAGCCAGGCCCATCACTGGTGCGGCATGCTCGGTTTGCCCCGCGAGCTGGAATTGCAGGGCGATCGCCTTGGCGTGTTTCCGGCGCGAGAGCTGACGGCGCTGCGCCAGGCGCCGTTGCCGAGCGTCGCGCCATGGGCTGAGTCCGGCAGCCGCTGGGTGCCGCAGGTGACAGGCGACCGGTTGGAAATCCATGTGCACCTGGATCTGCTCGGTTGCAGCGAAGGCCAACTGGGCATCGCCTTGCGCTGCAGTGCCGATGAGCGGGAACAGACGCTGCTTTACTACGACGCGACCCTGCAACGCTTGGTGCTCGATCGCAGCCGCTCGGGTGCGCAAGTGAGCGGTCAGCGCAGCGTGCCGATAGCGCCGACACACACACAACTGCACCTGCGGGTGTTTCTCGATCGCTCGTCCATCGAGGTGTTCGAGGACAATGGCCGTTTCAGCCTCAGCAGTCGCCTCTATCCCCGGCCCGACAGCCTCGGGGTGAAATTGTTGGCCAACGGCACTGGCGGGCGCGTCGCCATTGCCAACGCCTGGTCGCTGGGCTCGGGTTGGCTATGAGTCACGTCATCCGAGTCGCGAGAAGCGCGGGCGCTGTGGCATGATTCGGCGTCAACCTGACTGGCCGCACTTCGCATGACTTCCGTGAAAGACGTTGCACAGCTGGCCGGCGTATCCCTGATGACGGTTTCGCGAGCGCTCAACACGCCGGAAAAACTGAGCCCCGAAACCCTCGAACGGGTCCGTCGCGCCATCGATGAACTGCAATTCGTACCGAGCCTGTCGGCGCGCCGGATGCGCGGCGACAACCTGCAAGCACGCACCATCGGGGTGTTCGCACTGGACACCGCGACCACGCCGTTCGCCGTCGAGTTGCTGCTGTCCATCGAGCAGACCGCGCAGCAGGCGGGCTGGAATGTGTTCATCCTCAACCTGCTGAGCAACCCGCCCACCGACCAGAACATCGACCTGATGCTGTCGCACCGCCCCGATGGCTTGATCTTCAGCGCCATGGGCTTGCGCCAGGTGAGCATTCCCGAGCGACTCAAGCGCAAACCGCTGGTGCTCGCCAATTGCCTGGCCGATGACCACCAGTTGGTCAGCTATGTGCCGGATGATGAAGCCGGGCAGTATCGCGCCGTGCATCATGCGTTGAGCCAAGGCTACCGGCGCCCGCTGTGCATCAATTTGCCCAGGAAAAGTGTGGCCTGGCGCCTGCGTCAGCAAGGCCTGCAACGCGCCTGCCAGACCTTCGGGCTGGCGCCGGATGCACTCCTGCAATACGATCTTTCCGATCACGATGCCTACGGTGAAACCGCCGCGATTCTCGACCGGCATATCGTCGACGGCCGTCCGCAATTCGACATCCTGGTCTGCGGCAACGACCGCATCGCCTTTTGTGCCTATCAATGGCTGTTGGGCCGCGGTTTGAAAATTCCCGGCGATGTCGCGGTGCTCGGCTATGACAACATGATCGGCATCGCCGAACTGTTTATGCCGCCATTGACCACGGTGCAACTGCCTTACTACGAGATCGGTCGCCAGGCGGCCCGGCACCTGATCGAGACCCTTGAGGTGTCGGGCCCTCAACCGGTGGATTGCCCGCTGGTGGTCAGGGCATCGCTATAAGGCCGCCGGCAACCTGTGGCCAGAGATGCACCTTTTTGCTTAAGTGAACAGCATCATGATCACTCCAATCCCTGTGGGAGCTGAGCTTGCTCGCGATAGCGGTGGGTCAGGCTGCATTGAAGTTGTATGTGCCGCCGTCATCGCGAGCAAGCTCGGCTCCCACATTGATCTCGGGTGCTTATGATTCGGTGTCCACGGCAGGCTGCTGCGCGGGTGCTGGCGGCAACGACGCGATGATCCGGGCGCGGCACACCTCGAGGATTTCATCGGCCAGGGCGGAATCGTCCGGGCAGGACCGCGACAACATGATCGCGCCGACGGCATGGGCCAACATGTCGAGCATCTTCGCCCTCACCTCTTGCTGCGGCGCCTCTTGCCCGGTGTCGTACTGGCTTTCGAGCGCCGCCAGCGTGTTTTCGATGCCGTTGGCAAAGGTCGCCTTCAGCTCGGGCGGTTGACGGGCAGCATCCCCGCACAGCGCCGCCATGGTGCAACCGCCGCCGGGGGCGTCACGGTGCTCCCTGGACACATAGACATTGACGAACTCAGGCACGCCGATACCCACATTGTTGGTCAGCGATTGCGCCAGGCCGTTCGCGGCCGCTTCGGCCATCAGGTCGGCCTTGGAGCCGAAATGTTTGTAGAAACCGCCATGGGTGAACCCGGCGGCCGCCATCAGATCCGCCACACCCACGCCGTCAAAGCCTCGCTCACGAAACAAGACAGAGGCCGTCTCGACGATGTGCTCCCGATTGGCCTGGGCCTGGGCCTTGGTTACGCGCATTTTCCACTCCCTCGTGCTACTCAAAATCATGCTCACATCATACATAGATGTCGAGCATAATCAAATTCGTTGACAGTTTAGATTTCGGTCATCATCCTAATGAAAAGCCCCGCTCGCGTCGGCAAGCTGCCCACAACGCTTCTCCAAACATACGGAAACAAGACACCATGACCGACCAGAACCTGTTCACGCCCTACACGTTGGGTAATCTCACACTGTCCAATCGAGTGGTCCTGGCACCGCTGACACGTAACCGCGCGGGGCAAGGTTTTGTACCGAGCGAGTTCGCGGCCACTTACTACAGCCAACGTGCGTCCGCCGGCCTGCTGATCTCCGAGGCGTCACAGATTTCCCGGCAAGGCCAGGGCTATCAGGACACGCCTGGGATCTACACGCCGGCGCAGATCGACGGCTGGCGCAAAGTCACCGATGCCGTGCATACCAAAGGTGGGCGGATATTCCTGCAACTGTGGCATGTCGGCCGGGTTTCCCACGTCGACCTGCAAGAAAACGGCGCCGCCCCAGTCGCCCCCTCCGCCTTGCGTCCGGCGACCAAGGTGTTCGTCAACAACCGTTTCGAGGACGTTTCCGAACCGCGAGCGTTGGACATCGATGAGTTACCGGGGATCGTCAACGATTTTCGCCAGGCGGCGGCGAACGCCATCGCGGCGGGATTTGATGGCGTAGAGATCCACGGCGCGAACGGTTATCTGCTGGACCAGTTCCTCAAGGACGGCGCCAACGTGCGCACCGATGCCTATGGCGGCTCGATTGAAAATCGTGCTCGCCTGCTGCTGGAAGTGACCGCAGCCGTCGTGGAAGAAATCGGGGCCGAACGCACCGGCCTGCGCCTCTCGCCCGTCTCGCCGGCCAATGGCGTGTCCAGCAGCGCGCCCCAGGCCCAGTTCGACTACCTGGTCGATCAGCTCAACGCCTTGGACATCGTTTATCTGCACGTGGTTGAAGGCGCGACAGGTGGGCCGCGCGACGTTGCCCCCTTCGACTTCGGCTCATTGCGCCAGCGCTTCAGGAACACCTACATCGCCAACAACGGCTACGACCTGGACCTGGCCACCGCGCGTCTCGTTGAAGACCAGGCTGACCTGATCGCTTTCGGCCGGCCGTTCATCGGCAACCCGGACTTGGTCGAGCGGCTCAAGACCGGCTCGCCATTGTCGGCCTTCAATCCCGCCACGCTCTACGGCGGCGGTGCGGCGGGCTACATCGACTACCCGACGCTCGCTGAATCCAGCGCGCGGTAATCCTGACCAGAACCCATCGGCGCACCTGGAAAACAGCGCGCTAACTTCCCCTGAAAAAGAGAATTACCCATGGACACTCGCACAACCGTTCTCATCACTGGCGCCTCCACCGGCATCGGCGCTGTCTATGCCCAGCGCTTTGCCCAACGCGGGCACAAACTGGTCCTGGTGGCCCGCGACAGCACGCGCTTGGAAGCCCTGGCCGCCAAGCTGCGCAGCGAACACAACGTTGCCATCGACATTCTCCAGGCCGACCTCACCCAGATCAGCGACCTGACTACCGTCGAAGCCCGCCTACGGGACGACGCCAGCATCGGCATCCTGGTCAATAACGCCGGTGCCGCCCAGTCCGGCAGCTTCATCGAACAGTCGACCGACAGCGTCGCGCACCTCGTGTCGCTCAACACCACCGCGCTGGTCCGGCTGGCCAGCGCCATCGCCCCGCGCCTGGTCCAGGCGGGTGACGGGGCGATCATCAACATCGGCTCCGTCGTGGGCCTGGCACCGGAGTTCGGCATGTCGGTCTACGGCGCGACCAAGGCGTTCGTGTTGTTTCTCTCCCAGGGCCTCAGCCTGGAACTGTCCCCGAAAGGCGTCTACGTTCAAGCTGTCCTGCCTGCGGCCACTCGCACCGAGATCTGGGAACGCGCGGGCATCGACATCAACACCTTGAACGAAATCATGGAAGTCGCTGACCTGGTCGATGCCGCGCTGGTCGGCTTCGATCGTCGCGAGCCGGTCACCATCCCGCCCTTGCAGGAAGAGGCGCGCTGGGATGCCTTGCAGGCGGCGCGCCAAGGCCTGCTCGGGCAAATCAAGCAGTCCCAGGTTGCCGAGCGCTATCAAGACCTGCCGTGATCGACGTCTAGCGGCCCCCGGCGCGAAGGAACGCGCCGGATGGCTCGATGGCTGGCCAGCCTGCTGCCCCTTATGAGAACCAAGCACCATGAAGGCATTTCTAATCGACCGCTACGGTAAGCACAGTGGCCGTATCGGCGAGGTACCGGCCCCTGAAGTGGCTGACCACGACGTTCTGGTCCGCGTCCACGCCGCCAGCGTCAACCTCCTGGATTCGAAGATCCGCAAAGGCGAATTCAAGCTGATCCTGCCCTACTCGTTTCCGTTGACATTGGGGCATGACGTCGCCGGGGTGGTGATGCGGGTGGGATCCCGTGTCGAGCAATTCAAGCCGGGCGATGAAGTCTATTCCCGCGCCCCGGATGGGCACATCGGCACCTTTGCCGAGCAAATTGCAGTGAACGAAAATGCCCTGGCCCTGAAACCGGCAAACCTCAACATGGAAGACGCCGCCGCCCTGCCCTTGGTCGCCCTGACGGCCTGGCAGGTATTGGTGGAAACCGCGGGATTGAAGAAAGGGCAAAAGGTCTTTATCCAAGCCGGTTCAGGGGGCGTCGGCACCCTCGCCATCCAGCTTGCCAAACACCTCGGTGCCTTCGTTGCGACCACCACCAGCACCACCAATGTGCCTTGGGTCAAAGCGCTGGGAGCTGACGTTGTCATCGATTACAAGCAGCAGGATTTCTTCAGCGTCCTGCAGGACTATGACGTCGTATTGAACAGCCTGGGCGCCGATGAACTGGAGAAGTCGCTGAAGATCCTCAAGCCCGGCGGCCAGCTCATTTCCATCTCCGGACCACCCTCCCCGCAGTTCGCCCAGGCCCAGGGATTTTCCTGGCCGCTGCGGCTGATCATGGGCCTGTTGAGCAGTGGCATCCGCCGCAAGGCCCGCCGAAAAGGTGTGAATTACGCGTTCGTGTTCATGCGCGCCAGTGGCGCGCAACTGCGCGAGATCACGACGCTCGTTGAGTCCGGCAGCCTCAAGCCGGTGATTGACCGAGCCTTCCCTTTCGAGGCGACGGCCGATGCCTTGAGCTACGTCGAACAAGGACGCGCCAAGGGCAAGGTCGTCATCAATGTCCACTCAGGAATGGCCGATGAGTGAAACCCGTTTGCCCACGTTCATCACCACACCGCAATATGCGAATCCGCCCGGGGTTCGGTCCCACCGCACAGCACACCGCTGACTGGGTCGCGCAGGATGATCTGGCCGCGACCATAGTCGGTCAGGTCACTGGCGATCTGAACCTCATGCCCCCTGCGCGCCAGGGCATTGGCCAGGTCCCGTGAAGCCCCGTGCTCGATCCCGACCTTCATGTCGCCCAGCCATTGCCAGCGCGGAGCGTCGAGGGCCGCTTGCGGGTTCAGGCCGAAATCCACCAGGTTCATGACCATCTGCACATGTCCCTGGGGCTGCATGTAGCCGCCCATCACGCCGAAGGGGCCAAGGGCCTCGCCATCGCGGGTAAGGAATCCGGGAATGATGGTGTGGAAGGTCTTCTTGCCTGGGGCCAGGCAGTTGGCGTGGCTCGGGTCGAGGCTGAATTCCTGCCCACGGTTCTGCAAGGCGATGCCGCTGTCGGGCAGCACCACGCCGGAGCCGAACCCGTGGTAGTTGCTCTGGATGAACGAGACCATGTTGCCCTCGCCATCCGCGGTCGCCAGGTACACCGTGCCGCTGGCGTGGGGGTCGCCGGGCGCGGGCGGTTGGGCCTGCTCGCCAATCTGCCCTCTGCGATGGGCGCTGTAGTCATCGCTGAGCAGGTCAGTCACCGCCACGCGCATGTGCAGGGGGTCGGTGATGTAGTGCAGGCCGTCGCTGTAGGCCAATTTCATCGCTTCCAATTGACGATGCCAGGTCTGTTGGCTGTCGCGCTGATCAAAGTCGAAGCCTTCCAGAATCTTCAGGGCCATCAAGGCCACCAGGCCCTGCCCGCTCGGCGGGATTTCCCAGACATCCACGCCTCGGTAATTGACGTGTATAGGGTCGACCCACTGGGCGCGATAATCCTTGAGGTCCGAGGCGCGCAGGTAGCCGCCGCCGGCCCGGGAGTGAGCGTCCAGGCGCTCAGCCAAGGCACCGCGATAAAGGCTTTCGCAGGCGGTGTCGGCCAGCTCCTGGAGCGTGCGCGCCTGGGCCGGGTTGCGAAAGATCTCCCCGGCCCGTGGCGCCCGGCCGTCGATCAGGAACGTCTCGAACCAGGCGTCCAGCACGGCGTCCCGATGGGGTGCGAACTCGTTCACAGCGATCTGCCATTGATGGGCAACCACCGGCGACAGCGCAAAGCCGTCCCGGGCCAGGCTGATGGCCGGTTGCAGCAGCTCGGCGAAGGGCAGCTTGCCAAAGCGTCGGGACAGCTCGGCCCAGGCAGATGGGCAGCCCGGGACCGTCACGGGTGTCCAGCCATAGACCGGCATTTTTTCATGGCCAGCGGCCTTGACCGCCTCGATGCTCAAGGCCGCCGGCGCATGGCCGTTGCCGTTGAGGCCATGCAGTTGGCCCTTGCACCAGACCAGCGCGAAGGCGTCACCACCGATCCCGCAGCCCGTGGGCTCCACCACCGTCAGCGCCGCCGCCGTGGCGATGGCGGCGTCGATGGCGTTGCCGCCTTTTTGCATGATCTCGATGCCCGCCTGGGCCGCCAGGGGTTGGGACGCGGCGACCATGCCCCGACGGGCGAAAACGCTCTGGCGCTGCGACGGATAAGGGTACTCGTGGGCTGAAAATTTAAGCATGGCAAAAACTCTTCAATACAGGAATTCGGTGGCCGGGGAATATCACAACACGCGGCTGAGAAACGCCCGGGTGCGCGGATGAATCGGATGACAGAAAATCTGCTCCGGCGGCCCTTGCTCGATCAGCTCGCCCTGGTCGAGCACCACCACACGGTCCGCCACTTCCCGGGCAAAGCCCATTTCATGGGTCACCACGACCATGGTCATGCCCTCCTCGGCCAACTCCTTCATCACCTGCAGCACCTCGCCGACGGTTTCCGGGTCGAGGGCGCTGGTGGGTTCATCGAACAGCATGGCCTGGGGTTTCATGGCCAGGGCCCGGGCAATCGCCACCCGCTGTTGCTGGCCGCCGGAGAGCATCGATGGGTAGTGATCGGCCTTGTCCGCCAGGCCGACCCGCTCCAGCAACCCACGGGCCTGTTCCAGCGCGGCGGCGCGAGTCACTCCAAGCACCTGGATCGGCGCCTCGATGATGTTTTCCAAGGCGGTCATGTGGGGAAACAGGTTGAAGCGCTGGAACACCATGCCGATGTCCCGCCGCTGCCGGGCGATGTTGCGCTCCGACTCGCGCACCAGGCTGCCATCGGCCCGTTCGCGATAGCCCATGGGCTGGCCATTGACGCGGATGCGTCCGCCCTGGATGTCTTCCAGCAGGTTGATGCAACGGATGAACGTGGTCTTGCCCGAGCCCGACGCACCGATCAGCACCACCACTTCGCCGCGCCGCACTTGCAACGAGATGCCCTTGAGAATCTGCAACTCGCCGAAGGACTTGTGAACGTCCAGCGCCTCGATGATCAACTCTTCGCTTTTATGCGCCATGGTCAACGTGCCCTCAGCAGGTTCAAAGTGCTGCGACCGAACATCCGCGTCGACGCCGGCGGTGGCGACGAAGGTCGGTCCGATTGACCGAAACGGGCCTCCAGCCAGCGCTGGAAAAAGCCCCACAACGTGGTCAGCAACAGGAAGTAGATCGCCACCACCAGGTACAACTCGAACACCCGGAACGTCGCCGAGGTGACCATTTGGGTACTGAGCAACAATTCCTGGACGCCGATCACGCTGACCAGCGTGGTGTTCTTGAGCATCACGTTGAACTCGTTGCCCAACGGCGGAACGATGACCCGGAACGCCTGGGGCAGGACAATGCGCCGCATCAGTTTGGCGAAGGTCATTCCCAGGGAACGTCCGGCCTCGTATTGACCCTTGTCCACCGCACCGATGCCGGCGCGGATGATCTCGGCCATGTAGGCGCCCTCGTTGAGGCCCAGGGCGATGATCGCCGCCTGGATATTGCCGGGAATCACCAGCCCAAACAGGTCGATGTCTTCGAAGCGGAAAATCCCGCCAGCGGCCAGCGCGGTGTAGAGAAAGACGATCTGCACCAGCAACGGCGTGCCGCGCATCAGCCACACGTAAAAGCGCACCGGCACATGCAGCAACGGGTTCTTCGACAACCGCAACAGCGCCGCCGCCAGCCCTAGCATGCAGCCCAGCAACATCGCCAGCACACTGATCAGGCAGGTCAGCCAGAGCCCGGTGAGGTACACCCCACTGGGCTGGAGCAGGTACTGCCAGAACACATCCCAATTGAAATTCATCGACGGTTCACCTTAATCAAGGGTGTCACTGGAGACATGCCATTTGCCGAGCAGTTGGCTGTAGCTGCCATCGCTGCGCATATCGCCGATCACCTGCTGCACGGCGGCGGTCAGTTGCGGATCGTCCTTGCGAATACCCAGGCCGGTGAGAATCCGGCTGAAGGCCGGCACGCCTTCCTCGAACAGGTCGGGGGCCATGGTGGCGTAGTAACCGGCGGTTTCCACGGTGGTGCCGTAGGCGTCGACCTGGCTGATGCGCAGGGCCTGGAAGGCATCGGTGTCGGAGTTGTAGACCACCAGTTTCATGGGCGGCTTGCCGGCCTTGGCCAGGGTTGCGTTCTCGGCGTCGAGTAAGGTCTTGATGGTGGAACCGTTGAGCACCGCGACCTTGTGTCCGGAGAGATCCGGCAGCGTCTTGAGGCCCTTTGGATTGCCCTTGGGCACCACCACCGCCTGGCTGGAATACATGTAGTTGACGATGTCGATCACCTCGCGGCGCTCGGGCTTGTCGAACAGCTGGTCGACGATCATGTCGCACTGTTGGGCCAACAGCGCCGGGAGCAATCCGGAAAACGGAATCACCCGCCACTCCACCTTTTTGTCACCCAGGCGCTTGGCGATTTCCAGCCCCAGGTCCACGGTCAATCCCTTGGGTTTCTGCGCCTCGTCGAAGGACACCAGCGGCGGCGAATCCATGCCCGAGCAGTAGACGAGTTTTTCGGCCTTGAGCAAACGCTCCGGGACAACGGGCGCGGCAACCGCCCATTGCGCACAGAAACCCAAGGATAAAGCGGCAACCAACAGGCGAGGCTTATGCATGACCAGACACTCCAGTTCAGTAAATGACGGCAGTACTCAAAGTCAAAACACGGGCAGGGTTCTAATCCCCTGCTCTCGTTATTTTTTCGATTGCAGGAACTCGATCAATTCAGGAACGGTGCCTTCGATGTGCGCACGCACCACCGCCTCGGCCTTCTCGGCATCGCCCCCACGCAGGGCATCGAGGATCAGCATGTGCTCCTGGCGCGCGCTCAAGGGCTTTTCCACGTGCTGCAGCCAGAGGCGCATGGGCGCTTCGATCAGGGAATAAAGTGCGCTGATCTGCTTGAGCAATCGCGGGCGACCGCTGAGGCTGCACAGGTATTCATGGAAGGCGCGATGGCGGCTGACCCACTCGGCGCTCTCCTCGCGGTAATCGTCCATCTCGTCCAGCAAGCGCTCCAGCGCGGCCAACTGGCGCTCACCAATCTTCGCCGTCGCGACACGCACCGCCAGGCCTTCGAGGGCACTGCGCATTTCGAAGACTTCATGCAATTCATTGATGTCGAGGCCGCTGACCACCGCCCCGCGATTGGGCCGCAGCGTCACCAGGCCCTGGGCATCCAGACGGCGAAAGGCTTCGCGCACCGGCATGCGGCTCATGCCGATCTCGTTGGCGATGTCCTCGGCAATCAGCCGGTCGCCCTTGCGTAACCGCCCGCCACAAATGGCATCGAGCAGGAAGTTGTAGGCCTCCTCCTCGGCCGTCATGGGCGGGCGTTCAGCGTACGTCGGAGCAAATTGCATGGCAGCACCTTCTGCATTTTTGTATCCAATTATCCATGGATTCATAAAAGCAGAATGCATGCCAACCACACGCGTTATCGTGCAAGGGTTTGATTTGAAGGAAGTTGCCGAGGAGAACGACTGCCCGTCGCTGGCCCAGGGTCGCACGGGTGTGCTACCAAACAGCTCAGCGGCTGCCTTTTATCGGTGCAGGAAGGCGCTTCGGTAACACCACAGGAGGCCACTCATCACGCCGGTGCCCTGGGCGTGTCCGAGGGTGACTCGCCAAACAGCGCCCGGTAATGGACGGCAAAATGGCTCAGGTGGAAAAACCCCATCGCCACCGCGATTTCACTGACGTTCAGCGCGGCCGCACGGGTCGTGATCAATCGGCGGCGCACCGCATTGAGCCGCAGGTTGCGCAGGTACTCCACCGGACGCATGCCGGTGACGGCCTGGAAACTGTTCTGCAGGGTCCTGCGGCTGACCCGCAATTGCTCGCACAAATCGAGGATGCTCAAGGGCACATCGGCGCTGGCCACCACCAGTTCCTGGCAACGCTTGACCAGGTAGGCACTGACGGCAAAATTGCCGCGCCGGCCGCGCACCTCGTCCGAGGCGTGGCTGAACAGGTCGAGGAAGGCGTTGAGCAACACGTCTTCGAGGATTTTCTCCGCGGCGGGATTGACCGCATCGGTCTGTTCCAAAAGGTGACGAAACAGTGGGTGGATCCGCTGTTGCACCCGGCGCAGCACCACCTCATCCACACTGACCTGGGACACGCTTTTCAAGCGCTTGAGCTGTTCGCCCGACAGTTCGTAGGCCGCGAGCTTGGCAAACCGCACCGTGTCGACGTTGGCCGCGAAGAAATGCGTGCCTTCCGGGGCGTGCAGGACAAAATCTTCGCCATCGCGCAACAGCACGACGCTGTGGGCGCCCACCTGGTGCCCCTGCACCACCGGCGCCCCCCCCAGGGACATGGCAATGCACAAGCGTCCTTTTGGCGCGCAACCGCGCTGCACGACGCGTTTATCCAGCACCTCCTGGAAAATCTGGAAACGCTCGGCGCACACCTGCCGCAGCTCGCTGGACAGGCAACCGCGCCCGAGCTGGTCATAGACTTGTTGCCAGCCCAGGATCGAACCGGCGTGTTGCTGAGGATCATTGAAGGTACGGACTTCGGCGAACATGATCATTGTTCCTCGGTGGCGCTGTGCTTAAACCTGAAGCTGATATCCAAAGAAGTCGATAAACCTGTGGCGAGGGAGCTTGCTCCCGCTTGACCGGGCTGGCGCTCCAGGGCGAAGCGCTCACAAAAATGGGTCTGCTGCGCAGCCCAGCGGGAGCAAGCTCCCTCGCCACGGACTGGTGAACCGTTCTTATTGCCGGAAAACCAAAGCCAGTTCCATGCCAAGCATGTGCAACCGGTACTCGGCAGCCTTGATGTCCAGAGGCGCCAATAAAGCCCCGGACAGCACCACCTGCCCCGCTTCAACGCACTGCCCGTCGGCCAACAAGCGCCGGACCAGCCAGCACAGGTTGGCCTGGGGCGTGTCCTCCCGCGCCTGGGCATTGCCCTCGCCACAGGACACCCCGTCACATTCCAGGCGATAGTTCACGTGGGCCAGTTGCCCCGGATGAAACCTGACCCGCGACCCCAGGCAATACAGCGCCGCGGCAGCATTGTCGGCCAGAAACGCGCCGACGCCGAAACGCCAGCCTTGCCAACGACAGTCGGCGATCTCGAACGCCGGCGCGACCTCGGAAATGGCGGCGAGAATGTCCTCGTCGCTATAGAAACCGGGCACCAGCGTGCGCCCCAGGACAAACGCCAGCTCGATTTCCAACTTCGGCTGGATCAGCCGTGCGAGGGACACCGTCTGTCCAGGTTCCACGAGCATGGCATCGGTCAGCGCCCCCAATACCGGCTCATCGATGCCGAAACGATCCTGGGCGGCGCGGCCGGCGAAGGCCACTTTCCATCCGCTCAGCCGCTCACCGCCGACCTGGCGCCGACGCAGTGCCTCGCGCTGCAAGGTGTAGCCCGTCGGCAAATCGACGGCCTCGGGTTCCAACGAAGGCAAGGCGTGTATGGCCTGCCCGGCATCGTGAAGCCGGACCAGCAGATCCTCTTCGCGCCTCATGACAGTTGCTCCGCCAGTTTGCGCAACACGCCTTCGAGTCGCTCGGGGGTGGTGATCGCCGCAACGAACCGATCCGGCCGCACCACCACGACGCAATCTCGCACCTTGGCAAACCATTCCCCCAGGCGGTTATCGACGTCTTCGACGCAAATGGCACCGCTGGCAGACAAGGGTTGATTGCGCCCCACGCCACTGCGCGAGCGATTGATTTGGATGAAACGCGTGTCCCAACGCGCCCAATAAGCAGCAGTCTGCTCGCTGAGTTGTTCGCTCGGATTGACCCGATACCCCAGCACCGCATACGAATGCCCCAGTACCTCGTCCAGGCGCCGACGCTGACCCTGGGCATCTTCGATGGACGGTTGGATGAACAACTGTCCAACCAGATCATCCTCATGCAACTCGGCACGCTCGTGATACACCAGGCCTTTGGTGATGGTCGCCTTGGGTTTGAATTTGAATTCCAGCAAATGCGAACGCAGGTTGTCGACGCTGTTGACGGCCTGGAACAACCAGTCCCGCACCCCGGCCATCAACGGGTTGGTCAGCCCCAGGACCGCGCCCATGTTGTCGGCCAACGCGATGAGATCGGTCGCATGCCCGCGGCGCTCCTGGTCGTAACTGGCCAGGATCGCCGGCGCCGCCCGCCCCTGGAGAATCGCGGCGAGCTTCCAGCTGACGTTGGCGACATCACGCAGGCCCGAATTGAGCCCCTGCCCGGCCCAGGGCGGGGAAATATGCGCCGCATCCCCCACCAGTGCCACACGGCCCTGGACAAAGCGCGCCGCGACCCGGGAGTTATGGGTGTAGGCGCGGATCCGGATGATTTCAAGTTGATCGACCGCCTCGCCAATATGCCCGCGGATCAAGTCCCGAATCGTCGCCTCTTCGCACATTCTGCCCTCGTCTTCGCCCTCCAGGAGCATGAACTCCCAGCGCCGTTGCTGATACGGCAGGTAGATGCAGACAAACGGCCGCTGAGGGTCGGCATGCAAGGCCGTATAGGGTGCATCGAGGCTGTCGTTGGCCGTGTCGATCACCACCCATTTGCGTGGATGGGTCAGCCCCAGCAGTTCGATGCCGAGTTTCTTGCGCACGCTGGAACGTCCGCCATCGGCGCCGATCACATACTGCGCCTGCAACTGATACAGCTCCCCTTGGGCATCGCGCACCTGCAAGGTCACGCCCTCGGCGTCCTGCTCCAGATCGAGCATTTCATGGCCCTGGCGCAACTCGATACTGGCGTGTTTGCCCAACTGCTCGCGCAGCGTCGTTTCCAGCAACTGTTGCATGAAGATGTTGCGCATGGGCCAGCCATAGTTCGCCGTGCTCGGCTTGACCTCGGCAAAACACACGCCCCGCGCATTGTAGTAACGCAGGGGCACGTTGCAGATCATGTCGCGTGCGGCCAGCTCAGCGATGCCGACGCCCTGCAACACCCGCAGCGCCTCGTCATCCATGCCCACCGCACGGGGATACGGGAGGACGCCGTCAGCCAATTCGAGGACGATGCAGTCGATACCGTACAGCCCCATGTAATGAGCGGCCGTGATCCCGTTCGGGCCGCCGCCCACGATGACTACCTGGGTTTTCTCCTGCTTCATCGCTATTCACCGCTTTGTTGTTGTGGTTGTAGGCATTGGTCGTACAAATAGTCCATGACGACAAGGTTGAACATTGCGCTCTGGTCATCATGAACGTAATGGCTGGCGTCGGCGATTTCCTCTGTGCTCACCCACTTGTTGGCCTGCTTTATCGACTCGAGGGTCGCCAGGGGCAGGAAGTCGGAACGGGCGCCACGAATGAACAGCGTCGGGCAATCCAGCGCCCGTACCGCCGGCCACAGATCGGTCGGGGTGATGCTCAGGCGCGCCTGGGCAATACCTTGCTGGTCGTGACGCCATTCGATTCCAGCCAGGGTTTCCTTCATCGAATACATCAGCCTGGAGGCCAGTCCCTCCTCAGAGAGACCAGGTCGCGCTTGCAGCCAGAACTGGGCGGCGCTCTCCCAGTCAGGAAACAACAGCGGTGTCTGGCTCATCTCGCGCCGAATCCGCTCGGCGCCGTCACCGCTGACCGAAGAACCCGGGCCGATGTCCTCGATCACCAGTGCTTGCAGTCGTCCCGGATGGAGCCGCGCATACTCCAGTGCATTGGTGCCGCCCAGAGAATGCCCCACCAGGACGAAACGCTGCAGCCCCAGGTGCGCCACCAGGTCTTCAAGATCGTTGACATAGACCTCGGTCCGGTAACTGGAGGCATCCGCCCAGTCACTGTAGCCGCGACCGCGCTGGTCAAGGGCATAGCAGCAGTACCGCTCGCCCAATGCATTGGCCAGGCCATCCCAGGTCTGGGCATAGGAGCGCAGCCCATGGAGCAGCAGCACGGGAATGCCTGACGCATCGCCCCATGACAGATAGTGCAGGCGCATCCCCGAACGATTGGTGAAAAACTGGCTGTTTGCAGACATTCGTTGGCTTCCCACGATCAGCGCCCCTCAATACAGGCCGTCATTGCCCTTGACGTCAGCCGCCTGCAGACCACCCAGGCGCGCATGCAAACGCCCGCGCGTGGCGAAGGCCCAGATAATGATCAACTCATCGGCCGCCGGACCATCGCCGAACGACAGGGAAATGCTGTCGTAGTGGGAACGGACATACAGCGCGTCCTTGTGGGCCAGCGGCACGTCGATGGTCACGCCAGGCCCGCCGCGCTTGCCGGTGGAAGGCACCCAGGACTTGCCGCCGCCCAGCGCGACACGGATTGGATCCGCCGCCGGGTTGGTCAGCAACGCATTGCCGTGCTCGTACTCGCCCTGGCTGCCTACCAGGCAGGCCTTGCCATAACTGACGATCTCACGCTGGCCCGCCAGGACCCGAATGCGCCGACCAAACTCCTGGCCCAGCAAGGGCGACGGTTCTATCAACTCCGCCAGGCTTTCACTGAAACGGCCGGCGTAAGGGTTGGCGATCACCGCGCCAATGGCGTACTTGAACAACGGCTCGCCATCGGCCAACTGGCCGGTTTCGTTGGCCAGGGTTTCCTCGACGAAGCTGTACCATTTGCGGATGTGATAACTGGCGAAATTCGCGGTTTTCATAAGAGCAGTCTCATTCAAAGTGGGTCGAGATCGAAATGCCGGCTGGGGGCGCCAGCGGCCTTGAAGCGGGCCTTGCCGAGCGCGTCGTCATGTTCGGACTCGAGGAAAAATTCCATGCGATTGCCATCGGGGTCGTTGAAATACACGCCGTTGCCGATCTCGTGGTCGGTGATCTTCACCACCTCGACGCCCTTGTTCAGCAACATGCCGTAGAGCTTGCGCAAGGTGGTCATGTCGCCCGCGATCTCCAGCCCGTAGTGCTGCAATCCCAGGCCACCCTGGTGGGCCCCGGGCTCGGCGCGGAGCAACGCGATGTCGTGATGCTTGGCACCAAACGCCATCATGATCCAGCTTTCACCCCGGGCGCTTTCATGCATGCCCAGCACGTCGGCGTACCAGCGTGCCGAGACTTCCGGGTCGCGCACGAACAACGACAGGTGAGTACGAACGACTTCGACTTTCATCGCACGGTCCCTCAGTTTTTCTTGATGATGGATTGATGCCCGGACTTGATTTGCGCCACGGCGGGCGTCCAGAGCACATCAGCGATTTCACTGAACTCGCGCCACTGCTTCTGCCAGCCGTCACCGCCATTCTCGGAGGTGAACAGATGCCCGTACTTGGTACCGGCGACGATCTGGCGAGGGTCGGCAGGGTTCAAGGCAATCGCCCAGACACAGGAGTTGGGTTGTTGCGGCAGTGGCAGCACTTCCCAACTGACGGCGGCATCCCGGGAGACCAGCACCTTGCTGGTGGTGCCTGGGGTGCCGTCGGAGATGCTCAGGTACAGCGTATCCTCGCTGCCCAACGCCGCATTCATGGCGCGCACGTAGTACAGGCCGAAGGTCTCCCGGGCGACGATGCCGGTCCAGGTCTGCCCTTCGTCGAGGCTGCGGTACACAGCGTTGACGCACACCACGACGATGACCTTTTGCCCGTGATTGGGCAGGACCACGATGTTGTGCACGTCCGAGTTGTAGTCCCACAGCAAGCGATCATCGACGCGGGTCCAGCTGTCGCCACCGTCGCGGCTGTGGAACAGCCCGCCCTCTTCCAGGCCGAACCAGAGCTGGTTGCGATCTGTCGGGTCGTAGGCGAAGGCCAGCAAGCGTGGACGACTGACGCCGTCGCAGAATTCCGGGATTTCCACCGGGGCACGGTCCCAGCTCTGGCCACCGTCGAGGGTGCGCCACAGCACGGCGCGCGACGGCGCGCCGGTGCCAACGAAAATCCGCTGGGCATCCTGGGGATCCACCGCGACCTTCCAGACTGTCTGCCCATTGAACGGCGAATCCACCCGCTGCCAGTGGCCGCCAGTGTCAAGGCTGACGCACAGGCCGACATCGGTGCCGGCGTAGACCACCTCGGGCGTGCCCGGATGAAAACTCAGGGACCGGGTGATCGCATCGAATTCCAGGTCCTGGCCCAGGCCCAGGCGATGCCAGGTGCGACCATCGTCGGCGCTGCGGATCACCGCTTGCCCGACGGTGGCGACCAAAAGGGTTCCGTTACTCATCACTGCTGCTCCTCAAATGAAGATGCCACGGGTCAAGCCGCCGTCGATGCCAATGGATTCCCCGGTCACCGCACCGGCCTTGGGGGACGCGAGGAAACCGATCAGCCAGCCCATTTCGATGGGGGCCAGGGTGCGTCGGATCGGCGTCGCGTCGATGTAGCCCTGCTCCACCTGCTCGGGCGTCTTGCCCTGCTTGACTCCTTCGCGCTCGTACAGCTCCTGGATGTGCGGGGTGTCGACCACGCCGGGGTGGATCAGGTTGACCGTGATGCCGGACGGGCCGAGTTGGTCGGAGAGGGTCTTGGTCATGTGGGCGATGGCCAGGTTGCGCATGCCCGAGAGGACCTTGCTGCCACGCCCGGTCAGGCCACCGATGTTGATGATGCGACCGAAACCGCCGGCCTTCATGTGCGGCGTCACCGCCTTGGCGCAACGGAAATAGCCGATCACCTTGGTGTTGAGGTCCGAGAGCAATTCATCGTCGCCGGCATGTTCGATGTCGTTGCGCACCACGCCGGACGGGGCCGCCGCGCCGTTGACCAGGATATCGATGCGGCCAAAGTGCTTGTGGGCCGCTTCGACCATGTCGGACACCGCCGACATCTGGTTGGTGTCACAGAACAGCGGCAGCACCTCGTTGCCGGTCTCTGCGCTGATTTCCTCGGCGGCCTGCTGGAGATATTCCATGCGCCGCGCGCAGATCACCACCTTGCAACCTTCCTGGGACAGAAAGCGCGCGACTTCCTTGCCGATACCCATACCACCGCCGGTGACGATCGCCACGCGGCCTTGCAATTCCAGATCCATAGCAGTTCCTCTTGTGATTATTCGGCTCAGGCCAGATCGACGAAGACACTTTTGGTTTCGGTGTAGGCATCGATCACGTTCTTACTCATTTCCCGACCCCAGCCGGATTGCTTGTAGCCACCAAAAGGCGAGGCCGGGTCGACGACGTTCCAGCAGTTGATCCACACCGAGCCGGCCTTCAACTGCGCCGCCACGCGGTGGGCGGAGCGCAAGTCACGGGTCCACAGTCCGGCCGCCAGGCCATAAGGCGAGTCGTTGGCACGCAGCACCAGCTCGTCGATTTCGGTCCAGCTCATGACGGTCAGCACCGGGCCGAAGATTTCTTCCCGGGCGACACAGGCGCGCTCGGCGCGGTCGAGAAACACGCTGGGGCGGATGAAGTGGCCGCGCTCCAAATGGTCGGGGCGATCACCGCCGCAGATCAGTTCGGCGCCCTCTTCCTGGCCCCGCTGCAGGTAGCCACGCACCGTGCCCAATTGCCGGGCCGAGACCAGCGGGCCCATGCTGTTGGCCGGATCCAGTCCTGGCCCCAACACATGGGCGGCGGCGTGGCGCTGGAGTTCTTCGAGCACCTGGTCGAGGACGCTGGCGTGCACGTACAGACGCGAACCGGCGGTGCAGACCTGGCCCTGGTTGTAGAAAATCCCATCGGCGGCGCCTTTGGCGGCCCGGACGATGTCGGCGTCCGGCAGGATGATGTTGGGGGACTTGCCACCCAGCTCCAACGAGACCTTCTTCATGTTGCCGGTGGCCGCCTGGGCGATCAGCCGGCCCACCTGGGTCGAACCGGTGAAGGCGATCTTGTCCACGTCCGGGTGCTGGGCCAGCGGTGCGCCGGTCCGCGCCCCCAGGCCGGTCAGCAGGTTGACCACCCCGGCCGGGAAACCGGCGGCCTCGATCAATTGCACCAGGCGAATGGCAACCAGGGGCGTCTGTTCGGCGGGCTTGAGCACCGCGACACAACCGGTCGCCAGCACCGGACCGAGCTTCCACACGCACATGGTCAGCGGGAAATTCCACGGCACGATCAACGCGCAGACGCCCACCGGCTCGCGCAAGGTGTAGTTGAGCATCGGCGCGCCACTGGCGGGCGACACCGGCAACGTGCTGCCTTCGATCTTGGTCGGCCAGCCGGCGAAATAACGGATGATGTTGGCCGCGCTGGCCGCTTCGCCCCGGGCCGCGCCGATCGGCTTGCCGTTTTCCAGGGTGATCAGTTGCGCCAGCTCTTCGCGATGCTGGTCGAGCAGTTCCGCCAGGCGAAACAACAGCAACCCGCGCTGGGCCGGCGACTGCTGCGCCCAAGCTCCGGTGAAGGCCGCACGGGCGGCAGCGACGGCGGCATCCACGTCGCGTTCGCCGCCTTCGGCGACTTCCGCCAGGGTGTGTTCAGTGGCCGGGTTTTCCACGGCAAACCGGCGACCATCGGCGGCGTCCTGCCAGGTGCCGCCGATAAACAGGCGCCCGGGTAACGACAGGAACTTCTCGACCGCGGGTAACAATTGAATCTGGTTCATATCCCCTCCTTCACAGCGCCATTTCAATCAGGCAAGGACCGCCATCGGCCTTGGCGTTGGCCAGGGCGCGCTGCAACTCGCCGTTGGTGTGCACGGTGCTGGCCGGCAAGCCGTAGCCCTTGGCCAGGGCCTTCCAATCGATGCGAGGACGGTCCAGTACCGTCAGGCTCAGGGCCTCGGGGCCCAGCTCGGTCATGCCGAAGCGGCGCAGTTCGTTTTGCAGGATGGCGTAGCGATGGTTGGCCGCGATCAGGATCACCACCGGCAATTGCTCCCGGGCGATGCTCCACAAGGTCTGGATCGTGTACTGGGCACTGCCGTCCGATTGCAGGCAGAACACCTTGTTGCCACGCTCGGCCATGGCGGCGCCAAAGCCCACCGGGATGCCCTGGCCGATGGCCCCACCGGTATTGGTCAAGACCCGATGCCGTGCGGCATGGGCCGAGGCAGTGAAGAACGGATAGCCGCACGTCCCGCCTTCCACCGAAACGATGCAGTCGTCCGGCAGCGACGCGGCCAACACCTGGCCGACGGATTGGGGCGTCAACGTGGCTTCGCTGGGCGGCAGTTCGATGCCGCTTGGCGTGGGCACATAAGCCGGAGCTTCAAGGGCATCGGCCAGCGCAGTGAGCGCCCCGGCAACGTCGTCCCCCACCTCAGCCAGGCACAGCAGGCGTTCGCGCTCTGCCAGCCGCGAGGCAATGCCTTCGTAGCCGAAATAGCTGATGGGTTCGGGGACGCCGGCGCAGACCACCGCGTCATATTGATCCAGGATCTCGATGGCCACTTCAGGGAAGTAAGGCAGGCGATCCAGGTCCGGCAGGCCACCACCGCGGTAACTCACGCGGGGAAAGGTTTCGGCGAACAGGCGCACGCCCGGCAGTCGGGCCAGGCGCCCCGCCGCTTCGAGTCCGGCGACGGACAAGCCTTGGTCGCCGACGATAAACACCAGGCGCCGGCCATCGCGCAGTGCCTGGGCAACCGCCTCGATCCGGTCACCGGCAAAACGCCGGACCGGGGCCTGCAATGCTGTGAAGGCCTTCTCGTGCTGCACGGTGTTGGCTTGCAGGTCCATCGGCAGGATCAGGCTGGCGATCTGGCCGTTGGCTTGCCAGGCGGCACGCACCGCCTCCTGGAAATCTTCACCAACGCCCGATGCCGTGCGCGAGGTACGTACCCACGTGGAAACGCTGCCGGCCAAGGCCTGGATATCACTGGCCAACGGCGGATCGTAATTGACGTGCCAGGACGCGTGATCGCCGATGACGTTGACGATCGGGGTGTTGGCGCGACGGGCGTTGTGCAGGTTGGCGATGCCATTGGCAAAGCCGGGACCGAGGTGCGTCAAGGTCATCGCCGGCTTGCCGGCAATCCGGCCGTAGCCGTCCGCCGCACCGGTGCACACCCCTTCGAACAAGGACAGTACCGGCTTGAGGGCTGGCGCGCTGGCCATGGCTGCCACCAGGGGGATTTCAGTCGTTCCGGGGTTGGCGAAGCAGTATTCGATACCGCTTGCCACCGCCGCCTTCACTATCAGTTGCGCACCATTCATTTCCAGCCCTCTTCATCGAGCGTTTGCAGTGGCTGAGATTTATCACACAGCCAAATCGACAAAACAAGCTATTTTTCTGCATTAAAATCATATTTTGAGATAAATGCATATTTTTGAAGAGTAAACGACTGGAAATAAGTTTGCATTTCTCAAGCATTCGGTTACCGTGGCAACGCGCTCCTGAGGGCATGCGCGGGCTTTTCATCACCGCCGCGGCTACCTATAGTGCTCACCCAACGCCCCCCTACGCGCCATTCCCCCTTTAGGAGCGAAATGAGCAGTCTGAGCAAAATGCTGAGCGTGCTGGACCTTTTCGGCCCGGCCACGCTGAAGATCGACCCCGATACCATCGCCGAGCGCATGGGCCTGTCACGAGCGACCGTGTACCGCTACGTCAAGGATTTGTGCGATGCCGGCCTGCTGGTTCGGGTGGATGCCGGCAGCTACGGCCTGGGGCCACGCATCATTGAGCTGGACTGGATGATGCGGCAGTACGACCCGATCCTCGTGGCCGGCCGCGAGTTGATGCACGAGCTGTCCGATGCCACTGGCCTGGCGGTGTTTGCCAGCGTTTTCTACGACGGCCGCATCATCAACACCTACATCGCCGAACCCAGCGACACCTACCAGTTCTCATTCGGCCGCGGCCAGCCGCTGCCGTTCTTTCGCGGTGCGCAATCCAAGGTGTTGATCGCTTTCCAGAAGGGTCGACGCCTGCAACGCCTGTTCGAAGAGCACCTGGCCAACGACCCCCACGGCAGCTATGACTGGGCAAGCTTTTCCAAGGCCGCGAAAAAGATCCGCAAGGACGGCTATTGCATGACCCACGACGAACTCAACCTGGGGCTCACCGGTATCGCGGCGCCGATCGTCAACCCCGAACTCGACGACGTGGTGGGCAGCCTGTCGGCCGTCGGCAGCACCGACAGCTTCAAGCTGCTGCGCCAGGAAACCGTGATTGAAATGGTGATGGACACGACCCGGCGGATTGCCGAGCGGATGCAGAATCCGCCTGCTGTCGGCTAGAAAGCACAGACACTGCTCACTCGAGAGAAACACTGTCCCTGTGGCGAGGGAGCTTGCTCCCGCTGGGCTGCGCAGCAGGCCCAAAAAAAGAGGGGCCGCTGCGCGACCCAGCGGGAGCAAGCTCCCTCGCCACAGGGTTTATCCAACGCCCTTGCTTCAGAACGGCACAGCCACCGTCACCTGGCTGTAGACGTTGGTGCCATTGCCGCTCACTTGATTGCCCCCCGTCGTTGCGTCCCGATCCGGCTTGTAGAGGCCGATCAGCGGCGTGACGATCAAATGCTCGTTCACCGCCCATTCGACGTACAGGTCCAACTCGCGGGCATCCAGGTTCAGCGCGTTGTCTTTACGCACGGTGTTGTAGTCGAAGTACAGCGCACCGAGGGTCAGGTTCTCCAACGGCTTGGCTGTCAGGCCGACATGATGAATGCCCGTGTTGCTGTTGAAGGGCCCGGCATAATTACCCGCGACTTCGCCCTGGAACCAGGTGCCATAACCGGTGCTCTGCCCGGTGAACAGCGAATCCCACTTCTGCGAATAGCGGGTGTAGCGGTACGTCAGCTTGGGGGCCCAGGCGAGATCGGCAAAGGTGTAGCCGGCCTCGGCGTACCAGGCGTTCTGCGGGCCGGCGTCCTTGTCTTGCCAAGCGTATTCGAACGCCAGGCTCGCATTTTCAAGGCCGGCGTCACCTTCACCGCGAAGACTGTAGACGTCCATGCCCTTGCGTTGCCGCTGGAAATCGCTGGCCCACCGGTCGCTCACATCCAGGCCGTGGATCCAGGTCAACCCCAAGGTCCCGGCCTTGGCGGTGTAGTCCAGCGTTCCGGCGGCCAGTTCGGTTTCGGCCTGGGCGCGGTTGTCGGACTTGAGCCACACCACGCTGCCATGCAGCCCCTCCTGCCCACCCAGGCGCAACACGGCGGTCTGATCGAACGCGTGCCGGGCCGCCAGGTAATAGGCGCCACCGCGATTCAAGCGACCGTCGGCAGGCCCTTTGCCCAGGTTCGGCCCGTCATCGTTGATCAAAAAGCCCCTGCCCAGCTTGACCACCTGCCGCCCGCCGGAGATATCGACACCGTCCTGCCCCAGCACGGGGAACAGGTCGGCGGAGCGCCACCCCAGGTAAGCGTCTTCGATCTTCGTCGTGCGTTCGCTGCCCAGCGAATTGCCGGCCGCGTCACCATCGCCCCAGGTGGCGGAACTGACCAGGCTGAACGCACCGTAGGCGGTGCCATGGCCGGCCAGGCCTTGGTCGCCGCTGACGCCATACTTGATGAAACCTTCGCGCCAGGTTGAACCGCCGGGCCTGCCGTCGTAGTTCTTGCGACTGTTGAAATGGCCGAACACTGCCAGCAGGTCGGCGTTGAAATGCGTGTCGTCATCGGCATACAACTCATGGGCCTGGACCTGATTCGCGGCGCAAAGCGCCAGCGTACAGGCCAGGCCACTGCCGAAAAATTCCATACGCGATAGGTTCCGCATGGTTGAAGCTCCTTGTGCTGCGCCTTTTGAAGGCTGTTTTTATATTCAGGGAGCCGGCACGGCATACCGCGCCGGCTTACAGATTAGCGGCAGTCGGCGAGCGCACCGTCCAACGCACCGACCATCAGGGCGGCCTCGTCGCTGGTGAGGGTCAACGGCGGCGACATCACGATCTTGTTGCCAATCGGGCGCACCAATACGCCGGCCCGACGCGCTTGCTCGGCAATGCGCGAGGCCAGGCCGTTGGCGGGGTCAAGCGGCTCGCGGGTGACCTTGTCCGCCACCAGGTCCACGGCGATCATCAAGCCTTTGCCGCGCACTTCGCCCACCACCGCGTAACGTTCGGTCAGCGGCTGCAATTGCTCCAGCAATTGGGCACCGACTTTCCCGGCATTGCCCGGCAAGTCCTCGGCCTCGACGATGTCCAGCACCGCCAAGGCCGCCGCACACGCCGTCGGGTGTCCGCTGTAGGTGTAGCCGTGCATGATCACGTTGCTGAAACCCGGACCGTTTTCGATGGCATCGACGATGCGCTGGTTGAAGACCGTGGCGCCCATGGGGATGTAACCGGCGGTGATGCCCTTGGCCAGGCACAGCACGTCGGGCGCGACGCCCCAGCCCCGGCTGCCGAGCATGCAGCCGGTGCGGCCGAACCCGGTGACCACCTCATCGGCGATCAACAGGATGCCGTGGCGGTCGCAGACTTCCCGCAGCCGCTTCCAGTAATGCGCCGGCGGCACGATCACGCCACCGGCGCCTTGCACTGGCTCGGCGATCAACGCGGCAATGGTCTGCGGGCCGAGCAGCGCGATCTGGTCTTCCAACTGGCGAACGCAGTGAGCGGTCAACTCCTCTGGATCGCGGCAGTCCCAGGGGTTGCGGTACAGCCACGGCGTATCGAGCAGATGACAGCCGGCCAACAGCGGCCCATGGTTGTAGTGATACACGCCGTTGCCACCCACTGAGGTGCCGCCCATGTGCACGCCATGGTAGCCATTGCGCAACGACAGGAAACGCGTGCGCCCTGGCTCGCCGCTGGCGATCCAGTATTGGCGGGCCATTTTCAGGGCCGTCTCGACCGCATCGGAACCGCCGGAACTGAACAGCACCCGCGCCATGTTTTCCTGGGCGAACATCGACGTCAGCCGCTCGGCCAGGTCGAACACCCGTGGATGAGCAATGCCGTCGAAGGTCTGGTAATAAGCCAGTTCGTCCATCTGGGCGGCGATAGCCGCCTTCACCGAAGGCCGGTTATGGCCCACGTTCACGTTCCACAGGCCGCCGACACCGTCGAGCATGCGATGCCCCTCGATATCGGTGATGTAGTTGCCGTCGCCACGGGCGATGATCAACGTCTTGGAGCGGTTGGCGGGCGCCGAAGAACTCATCGGGTGCCAGAACTTCTTCTGTGCTGTCTTGTAGTGCTCGTACATGGTTGCAGTCCTCATTCTGTTTCACGCTTGCGTACGTACAGCAGTTGCTGGCCGGTGAACTCCAGCAACCCTTCAAGGCCGAACTCGACGCCGAACCCGGACATCTTGCTGCCGCCAAACGGCGTATTCGGCTGGATTTGCGCATGGCAGTTGACCCAGGCCATACCGCATTCCAGGCGACTGGCCAGTGCCTGGGCCTGCTCGCTGTCGCGGCCCCAGACCGATCCACCCAGGCCCATGTCGCCGGCATTGGCGCGACGCAGGACGTCCTCGACATCCTGGTAGGCAATCAGCGGCAACACCGGGCCGAACTGTTCCTCGTCCACCAGGCGCTGCCCGTCGGTCACATCGGCGACCAACGTCGGCGGGTAGAAAAAGCCCGGGCGGTCCAGACGGGCACCGCCGCACAACACCCGCGCGCCATGGGCGCGGGCATCGGCCACCAGTTCCTCAACCAGCTTCAACTGTTCGAAGTTCTGCACCGGACCAAACGTGACCCCAGGCGCCAAGCCGTCACCCACCACCTGACGCTGGGCGATCTTGGCCAGGGCCTGGGCAAAGGCTTCGTACTGGGATTGGTGGATGTACAAACGCTTGAGGGCCGCGCAGGTCTGGCCCATGTTCAGGAAGGCCGCCTGGAAAATCTCTTCGGCCACCGCCTCCACCGGGGTTCCGGGCAGCACGATGGCCGCGTCGTTACCGCCCAGTTCCAGGGTCAGGCGCTTGAGGTTTCCGGCGGCACCGCGCATCACGCTTTGGCCGGTGGCGGTCGAACCGGTGAAAACGATTTTCTGGATACCGGCATGGGCCGTGATCGCGCTGCCAAAACCTTGTTCGCCGGTCACGCTATTGATCACGCCGCGAGGCACATGGCGCGCGATGATCTCCACCAGGCGCAGGGTGCTCAGGGGCGTCAGGCTTGACGGTTTGCTGATCACACAGTTGCCGGCCCGCAACGCTGGCATGATGTGCCAGACGGCGATCATGAACGGCCAGTTCCAGGGCGTGATCGACGCGACGACGCCCAACGGCTTGCGGTGCAGCTCAATGCGCTGGCTCGGGGTTTCTTCCACCAATTCCACAGGGATGTGCTGCTCGGCGGCGTAGCGCGTCCAGGCCACCGCCCCCATCACTTCAGAGAACGCCAGTTCCAGCGGTTTTCCCTGCTCCAGGACAATCAGCCGGGCCAACGACTCGGCGTCCTGCTCGATGTCCGCCGCGATGTTCAACAGGCGTTGGCGGCGATCTTCATGGGTGCTGTGGCGCCACTCGACAAAGGCCGCTTGCGCCGCCTCGACGGCAAGGTCCAGTTGGGCCAGGGAACCGGCCGGACACCGTGCGAACACCGTGGCGGTGGCTGGATTGAGCACATCGAAGTGGCCGTTCTCGCCGTCGACCCGAGTTCCATCGATGAGCATTTGATAATCGTGCATGACACCTTCCTTTCGCGCGCTGCCGGACCGTCCCGAACGGCAGCGGATTTATTGTCTGGGTAGATTGATGGGGTCGCGCGGTGCCCTAGAGCTTGTGGCTGCCCAACGCCATGAACCGCTCGGGCGAGGCCTTGCGCAATCGGGCGGCGAGGTACACGCCGACGATCAGCGCGACGGGAATCACCGCGCAAAGTCCGTAGGACAAAAGTTGGCTGGCGCCGGTCAGCACATCGAAATGAATCACCGCAAGGGCCAGGACCGCCAACAAGGCCAGGCACGAGAAGCCCGGAAGAATCCGACCGCGCCAGAGCCCCAGCTTCAACTCCGGATGCGCGCGGAAATAAACCAATACCGCCGCCGAGGTCAGGGCCATGAGCAGGATCACGCACAGCGTGGCCAGGTTGGAAAACCAGGCGAACAGTTGCAGGATCGGATCCGCATCTAGCGCGGCGAAGATCAGCACCACCACCGCGGCGATCAGGCTTTGCAGGACCGAGCCCATGTGCGGGCTTTGATGCACGCGATGGGTGGTGCCCAAGCGGCTGTGCAGCAAACCGTCACGCCCGATGGCATAGAAATAACGGGCCGCGGCGTTGTGGAACGCCAGCAGCCCGGCGTAGATGCTGACCATGAACAGTACGCGGATGATCTGGGTCAGGTGCGGGCCGACAAAGTGGTCGGACATACCGTAGATGAACGTGGTGGGATCCTGCAGCGCTTGCAAGGTCGGCACGATCTTGTCCGCCCCTACGCCAATCACCATGGCCCAGACCGACAAGGCATAGAAACCACCGATCAACAGCACCGAGCTATAGGTGGCGATGGGAATCGTACGGTGCGGATTCCTGGCCTCCTCGCCGTAGATGGTGGTGGCCTCGAAGCCGATGAACGCCGCGAAGCAGAACAGCAAGCCGATGGATGGCGTACCGCTGAACACATGGCTGCGATCGAACGAATCGAGGTTGATGCCGCTATCGCCACCGGTCTTGAGGATGGCGAAATCCAGCGTCAGGATCGCCAGGTATTCGGCAATGACCACCACCGACAGCACTCGGGCCGACAGGTCGATCTTGCGATAGCCGAGAATCGCGATGCTCGCCATCGCCAGGAGCGAATAGGTCCACCATGGCAAGTCCAGGCCAAAGACGCTGGCCATCGTGCCGCTGACCACGCCGCCGAACATGCCGTACAGGCCGACCTGCAGGATGTTGTAGGCAAACATCGCCAACACACCCGCTGCGCCACCGGCCAAGCCACCCAGGCCGCGGGAGGTGAACGCATAAAAACCACCGGCATTGGTCATGTGCCGGGACATGGCGGTGTAGCCCGCCGAAAATGCCAACAACACCAACAGCGCCAGGAGCAGCAACGCCGGTGTGCCGGCGCCGTTGCCCAGCATGATGCCAATTGGGAAGCCACCGGCGATGACACTCAGGGGGCTCGCCGCCGAAATCACGAAGAAGATGATGAAGCCGACACCCAGGGCACCGCGCTTCAACTCCGTCGAGCTGCTGATCGGGAAAGATACGCTCATTGTTCTTGACCTTATTGTATGAGGCAGTTGTTGCTGGATCGCAGACGCCAGCTTCGCCGACTTCCAAAAGCTGATGGCTCTGCTTGCACGCTGGATTCGATGCTAGGCCCTGACCAAAACCCTTCGCTATCCCAAAACGGCAGCATCCGAAGCGCTGCCCCAAAACAGGTCAACTCAATGCCGGAACGCTGACCATGTCGCTGGACCCAACAACCTGTGGCGAGGGAGCTTGCTCCCGCTGGGTCGCGCAGCGGCCCCTCTTTTTTGGGCCTGCTGCGCAGTCCAGCGGGAGCAAGCTCCCTCGCCACAGGTTTTGTGTTTTCTTGGCGGAGTCGCATTGCCCTATGCCGGCGCACAACCGCTGCCGATTCGGGATAACGGGAAAGTGCCTCCTGCCGCAAGATAACCTCGCCCACCGCTCAAACCGTGCTGGGCACAGAACAATAAAAATCCCCCGCGCAGGAAAACCTCAGCATGTCCTTCACTCGTCTCTCTATCCAATGGCGGATCACGCTCCTGAGCGGCCTGTGCCTGCTGGCCGTCGTCGGCGCACTGACCGGTGCCTCGCTGTATCAGAGCCAGCAAAGCGCAACGTTGCTCAAGCAGCAAAGCAGTCAACTGCTGGGGCGCTCGGCCCTGGAAGGTTTGCAGGCACAGGGCTTGGCACACGGTCAGCGGGTGGAACGGTTTTTCAGCGAAACGGCGATCTATGGGGAAGGTTTTGCCCAGCAAGTCCTGCAACTGCGCGCCCAGGCGTGGAACGGGCGACTGACACCGGGGCAACTGCGTCGGGACTTGATCGCCGCGACCCGCCAGGCTCTCCAGAACCGCGAAAAAGTGCTGGGCTTCTACGTGGTGCTGCTTCCCGACGCGCTGATCGGTGAAGATGCCGGCTTCACCGGCCAACGGGATCTGGCCGGCAATGAAATAGGTCGCTTTGCCCTGTACTGGTCGCAAAGCCAACCCGGCCATCTGGTGCAAGAAGTGCTCAGCGAAGCCCAGATCAGTGCCAACACCGCGCCACCGGGCAGCGAGCCGGCCAACGCCTGGTACGTCTGCCCCCAGACCCAAGGGCGCACCTGCGTGACCGAGCCCTACGCGATCGAGGTCGAAGGCCAGAAGACGCTGATGAGCAGCATCTCCATACCGCTGCTGGACCAAGGCAAAGTTATCGGTGTCGTCGGCATGGACATCAGCCTCGATACCCTCCAGCAACTCGCCGCCAGCCTGGCCAACGACCTGTATCCCGGCCACAGCGAAATCAACATCCTTTCCCCATCCGGGCAAATTGCCGGCCACAGCGGCACCGTGGCGGGTACGTCTGTCGATGTGCAGCAAACCGTGCAAACCGCTCCGGCAAACGCCCCTTGGCAATTGCAGATACGCGTGCCGGAAACGCTGGTACAAGCGCCGGCCCTGCACATGCAGGCCCAGTTGGACGACAAGCATCGCCAGGCCAATTGGTTCAATCTCAGCCTGGGCTTGCTGGCTGCCGGCTTGGGCCTGTTACTCATCTGGCTCACCGCCTACGGCGTGACCCGGCCACTGCTGAGGGTGGCGCAAATGCTCGATGCGATTGTCGACGGCGACGGCGATCTCACCCAGCGCCTGCCCGACGACCGCCACGATGAATTGGGCCATCTGGCCCAGGGCTTCAATCGTTTTCTCGATAAACTGCAGCCCATCATCCGCGATATCCAGCAAGCCTCCCTGGACACCCGCAACACCGCCGACACCTCGGCGCAGGTGGCCCGGGAAGTCAGCGCGGGCATGCACACGCAGTACCGGGAAGTCGAACTGGCGGCAACCGCCTTGCATGAAATGAGCACCAGCGCCCAGGAAGTGGCGCGCCATTCCCACCAGGCGGCCGATGCCGCCACCGTCGCCGAAAACGCTAGCCGATCAGGGCGGGAACTATTCGCCAACGCGGTCAACAGCATCGACAGCCTCGACCGCTGCCTGGAAACCACCCTCGAACAAGTGCAGGCACTGGCCGGCAACAGTCAGCACATCGGCCAGGTGTTGGATGTGATTTGTGCGATTGCCCAGCAGACCAACCTGCTGGCATTGAATGCCGCCATCGAGGCCGCCCGCGCTGGCGAACAGGGCCGTGGCTTCGCGGTGGTGGCCGACGAAGTCCGGCATCTGGCGAGCAATACGCAGAATTCGGTCGAACAAATACGCTCGGTGATCGAAGCGTTGCAGCAACTGAGCCAGGACGTCGTGCACAGCACCCAGTCGAGCCGCGAGCTGGCCAGGGACAGCGTCGTTCAAGTCGATAAGACCCAGGCGGCGCTGCAGCGCGTCACCGATGCCGTGGAAGTGATCGAACACATGAACCAGCAGATCGCCAGCGCGGCCTTGGAGCAAAGCGCTGTCGTGGAAGACATCAGCCATCGCGTCAGTGACATTCGCGGCATCAGTGAAACCTTGACCAGCCGCATGGAGGAAGCCTCGCAGGCGAGCCACTCGTTGCATGCCATGGCCAACCACCAGCAGCAGTTGGTGGGGCATTTTCGGATATAAGGGTGCTTGACGATTCACTGTAGTTGCCGGCACCCGCCAAACCCTGAGTGACACTCATTCGTCACTCGTGTCTGGCTTCGTCAGGCAGATCAACAACTTGAGTACCCAGATCGCCACCGCCGCTCTGGAGCAAAGCGCTATCGTGGAAGACATCAGCCATCGCATTAGTGACATTCGCGAAATCAGCGAGATCCTTGACCATTCGGATGGAAGAAGCAGCATCGCAGGCGTGTCACTCGTTGCACGCCATAGCCTCTTGCAATCTGCTTAACCAGCCTACGTGAACCGCCAATCTTAATTGAATCCAAATAAAGCTTGGCGAGCCACGGACGTTTGAAGGCCCGTGGCTTTCCACCTCATCGTGCTGCCGCTTTTCATCAATCGTTGGGTTTTTTACTAATAACGGGCGTGATCATCAGGATTCATTGAAGCATCAAGATGCCTCTGCGCGTCCTCGAGGGTGCGCTGAGGAAGCGTTATTTTGTTACCGTTTTTTGAGAAAACCTGGAATTGATTTGGATACTCCGGATCATCGGCGGAATATGCGCGAATTTCATATCCCCTATAATCGCTCGTTGTGTAGCTCATAACGTTCTCCTTGTCTGACGGTCTATTTCAAACTCAATCACCTTGATGGTGATTGCTGCATATTCTCAGCAAAAAAAAGATTGTCGCTACTGTCAGAACTAACAGGTGACGCCAAAAAATACGCCTACCTATAAAAATCAAATCCTCCTCCCCTGCATTCTGATGGGCCAACCATCATCAGCAAATGGTCGGTCAATTTCGGATCTAGCGGCCTGTGTGGTTACACAATTTCACAGAGCGCCTACAAAGCTTCACCCCTGCCACAGGCCTCGGTCCCTACCATGGGCGGCTCAATAGTGGGGAAGCACCATGTCCAAGACTCCTTTCGTCACACTGGGCCTGTTGGTCGGCGCGCTGCTGCTCAGTGGCTGTGACAGCGGCTCGAACCCGGAAGCCTCCGCCCCGCTGCCCAGCGTGCGTGTCGAAACCGTCCAGGCCCGGCCACTGTCGATCAGCAACGAGCTGAGCGGCCGGATCGCCGCGCCACGGGTCGCCGAAGTCCGGGCGCGGGTGGCCGGCGTGGTCTTGCAGCGGGTGTTTCATGAAGGCCGCGACGTCAAGCAGGGCGAGGTGCTGTTTCGCATCGATCCGGCGCCGTTCAAGGCCGACCTGGACAGTGCCGAGGCGGCGTTGCGCAAGGCCGAGGCCAATGCGTTCCAGGCCCGCTTGCAAGCCCAGCGTTATGCCCAGTTGATCGATGACAAGGCGATCAGTGGCCAGGACTACGACAACGCCCGGGCCAACGTGCGCCAGACGGCCGCTGACGTCGCCGCCAGCAAGGCCGCGGTGGAACGGGCGAAGCTGAACCTGGGGTATGCCACGGTGACCGCGCCGATTTCCGGGCGCATCGGCCGCGCCCTGGTGACGGAAGGCGCCTTGGTGGGGCAGAACGAAAGCACGCCGTTGGCGCTGATCCAGCAACTGGACCCGATCCACGCCGACCTCACGCAATCGACCCGCGAACTCAACGACCTGCGCCGCGCCTTTCGCGCAGGGCAGTTGCAAGCAGTCGGCCAGGGCCAGGCCAAGGCCACCTTGATCCAGGACGACGGCAGCCCTTACCCGTTGCCCGGCAAGTTGCTGTTCACCGACCTCAGCGTCGACCCGAGTACCGGCCAGATCACCCTGCGCAGCGAATTTCCCAACCCCGACCTGGACCTGCTGCCGGGCAGTTTCATCCGCGTGCGCCTCGAACAGGCGGTCAACAGCCAAGGCATCACCGTGCCGCAACGGGCCATCCTGCGTGACAGCGCCGGGGTCGCCCAAGTGTTGCTGCTGGACGCCGAGCAAAAGGTCAGCCAGCAACCGGTACAATTGGGCGCCGCGCAAAACGATCGCTGGGTCGTTACCCACGGCTTGAAACCCGGCGACCGCATCGTCATCGAAGGCCTGCAACACGCCCGTCCCGGCGAGCAAGTCCGGGTCGACGATTCCCCACTTCCCCTCGCCCAGGTTCCCGGGCCACAGGCAGGACACTAAGCCATGCCGCAATTCTTCATCGACCGTCCGGTGTTCGCCTGGGTCGTCGCCTTGTTCATTCTGTTGTCCGGTGTCCTGGCCATTCCACAACTGCCGGTGGCCCAATACCCGGTCGTGGCCCCGCCACAGATCGAGATCTACACGGTGTATCCGGGCGCTTCGGCGCAAACCGTGGACGACAGCGTGGTCAGCCTGATCGAGGAAGAACTCAACGGCGCCGACAACCTGCTGTATTTCGAATCCCAAAGCAGCCTGGGCAGCGCCACCATCACCGCGACCTTCCAGCCCGGGACCAACCCGGAACTGGCCCAGGTCGATGTGCAGAACCGCCTCAAGGCGGTGGAGTCGCGCCTGCCGCAAGCGGTCACGCAGCAGGGCTTGCAGGTGGACAAAGTCTCGGCCGGCTTCCTGCTGCTGATCACCCTCACCTCCAACGACGGCAAGCTCGACGACGTGGCCCTCAGCGACTACCTGGCGCGCAACGTGATGAACGAGATCAAGCGCCTGGACGGTGTCGGCAAGGCCCAGCTGTACGGCGCCGAGCGGGCCATGCGGATCTGGATCGACCCCCGGAAACTGGTGGGGTTCAACTTGACCCCGGCCGACATCAATGCCGCCATCGTGGCGCAGAACGCCCAGGTCTCGGCCGGCAGCCTGGGGGATCTGCCGAGCCGCAGCACCCAGGAAATCACCGCGACCATCGTCGTCAAAGGCCAGCTCAATACGCCGCAGGAGTTCGCCGACATTGTGCTCAAGGCCAACCCCGATGGCTCGACGGTGCGCATCGCCGACGTGGCCCGGGTGGAAATCGGCAGCCAGGAATACCAGTTTTCCACGCGCCTGAACGGCAAGCCATCCACTGCGGTGGCGGTGCAACTGTCACCGGGCGCCAACGCGCTGAACACCGCGACCCTGGTGCGCAGCAAGATGGACGAGCTGTCGCGCTACTTCCCGGCCGGTGTGGAATACAAGATTCCCTACGACACCTCGCCGTTCGTCAAAGTCTCGATCACCAAGGTGATCTATACCCTCGGCGAAGCGATGCTGCTGGTGTTCGCGGTGATGTTCCTGTTCCTGCAGAACATTCGCTACACGCTGATCCCGACATTGGTGGTGCCGGTGGCGTTGATGGGCACCTTCGCGACGATGCTGGCGCTAGGGTTCTCGATCAACGTGCTGACCATGTTCGGCATGGTGCTGGCCATCGGCATCCTGGTGGACGATGCCATCGTGGTGGTGGAGAACGTCGAGCGAATCATGGCCCAGGAAGGCTTGTCGCCCAAGGAAGCCACGCGCAAGGCCATGGGGCAGATCACCGGTGCGATCATCGGCATTACCCTGGTGCTGGTGGCGGTGTTCATTCCGATGGCGTTCATGCAGGGCTCGGTGGGGGTGATTTACCAACAGTTCTCGCTGTCGATGGCGACGTCGATTTTGTTCTCGGCCTTTCTCGCCCTGACCTTGACCCCGGCACTTTGCGCGACCTTGCTCAAACCGGTCGCCCAAGGTGATCACCACGGCAAAAACGGTTTCTTCGGCTGGTTCAACCGTGGTTTCGACCGATTCGGCGACCGCTACCAAGGATGGGTGGCCTACGCGCTGAAACGCAGCGGCCGATACCTGCTGATCTACGGCGTGCTGCTGGTGGGCATGGGCCTGCTGTTCAGTCGCTTGCCCTCCTCGTTCCTGCCGGTGGAAGACCAGGGCTACACCATCACCGACATCCAGTTGCCACCGGGCGCGAGCAAAAACCGGACGGTGCAGGTGGTGGAGCAGATCGAGGCGCACAACGCCGGTGAGCCGGGGGTCGGCGACAGCACGGTCATCCTCGGCTTCAGTTTCTCCGGCAGCGGGCAGAACGCGGCCCTGGCGTTCACCACCCTCAAGGACTGGTCGCAACGCGGCGCCGAGGACTCGGCGGCATCCATCGCCGACCGCGCGAACCTGGCACTGAGTCAGATCAAGGACGCCATGGCGTTCTCGGTGTTGCCGCCGCCCGTGGACGGCCTGGGCACCTCCAGCGGTTTCGAGTTCCGCTTGCAGGACCGTGGCGGCCTCGGCCACGCCACGCTGATGCAGGCCCGCAGCGAATTGCTCGCCGCCGCCGAAAAAAGCCCGATGCTGATCAATGTCCGCGAAAGCGCCCTGGCGGAGGCGCCGCAGGTGCAACTTGAAGTCGACCGCAAGCAAGCCAATGCCCTGGGCATTTCCTTTGCCGACGTCGGCAGTGTGTTGTCCACGGCGGTGGGTTCGGCCTACATCAACGACTTCCCCAACCAGGGGCGGATGCAGCGGGTGGTGGTGCAGGCCGAGGGTGACCAGCGCAGCCAGGTCGAGGACTTGTTGAAGATTCACGTGCGTAACAGCAGCGGGAAAATGGTGCCGTTGTCGGCCTTCGTCCAGGCCCGCTGGACCCAGGGGCCGGCGCAATTGACCCGCTACAACGGCTATCCGGCGGTGAGCATTTCCGGCGAACCGGCCCCGGGCTACAGCACCGGGCAAGCCATGGCTGAAATCGAACGGTTGGTGGCCCAAGGGCCGACGGGCCTGGGCCAGGAATGGACCGGGTTGTCCTTGCAGGAACGCCTGTCCGGCAGCCAGGCGCCGATCCTGCTGGGCCTGTCGCTGCTGGTGGTGTTCCTGTGCCTGGCGGCGCTGTACGAGAGTTGGTCGATCCCGACCTCGGTGTTGCTGGTGGTGCCGCTGGGTGTGCTCGGCGCGGTGCTGGCCGTGTCGTTGCGCGGCATGCCCAACGATGTGTTCTTCAAGATCGGGCTGATCACCATCATCGGCCTGTCGGCAAAGAACGCGATCCTGATCATCGAGTTCGCCAAGAGCCTGTACGACGATGGGCATGACCTGATCGACGCTACGCTCCAGGCCGCCCGCCTGCGCCTGCGACCGATCATCATGACGTCCCTGGCGTTCATTCTCGGCGTGGTACCGCTGGCAATCGCCACCGGTGCCAGTTCGGCGAGCCAGCAGGCCATTGGCACCGGGGTGATCGGCGGCATGATCACCGCCACCCTGGCGGTGGTGTTCGTGCCGGTGTTTTTCGTGGGGGTGATGAAGCGTGTCAGGCGTGTTGATTCAAAATGAGGCCAGGCCGGACCACCGCTATCGCGAGCAAGCTTTGCTCCCACAGGGATTTGAGTTGAACGCCTATTCGGCGATCACCCGGGACAAACTGTGGGAGCGGGCTTGCTCGCGAAGAGGCCAGCACATTCAACATCTTTATTGACTGTGTCGCCGCCTTCGCGGGCAAGCCCGCTCCCACAGGGGATCTTCAGCAGGCACAATATCTGCGTGCACCCGAATCCTTCTGTGGGAGCGGGCTTGCTCGCGAAGACGGCCGCAAGCCCAATGATCAGTCCGCCTGCACGGTGACCTGACGCTGTTCGCCCAAGCCCTCAATGCCCAAGCGCATGGTCTGGCCCGGGCGCAGGAATATCGGGTTGGGCTTGATGCCCAGCCCAACACCCGGTGGTGTGCCGGTGGAAATCACATCCCCCGGTTGCAGGCTCATGCAGCGGCTCAGGTAGGCGATCAGTTGCGGCACGCTGAAGATCAGCGTCCGGGTATTGCCGTTTTGATAGCGATGCCCGTCGACTTCCAGCCACAGATCCAGCGTATGGGGGTCGGCGATTTCGTCCCGGGTCACCAGCCAGGGTCCTAGAGGGCCGAAGGTGTCGAAGCCCTTGCCCTTGTCCCAGGTGCCGCCGCGCTCCAGTTGCCACTCGCGCTCGGACACGTCATTGATGACGCAATAACCGGCGACATGCTCCATGGCATTGGCTTCGTCGATGTAGCGCCCGCCCTTGCCAATGACCACGCCCAGCTCGACTTCCCAATCGGTCTTGAGCGAGCCACGGGGAATCTGGACGTCGTCGTTCGGCCCGCAAATGGCACTGGTCCATTTGTTGAAGATAATCGGCTCTTTCGGCACGTCCATGTTCGACTCGGCGGCATGGTCGGCGTAGTTCAGGCCAATGCAGATGAATTTGCCGACCTGGCCGACACAGGCCCCGATGCGCGGCTGCCCCTCCACGAGCGGCAGGCTGCGGGGGTCGAGGGCGGCGAGTCGCGCCAGGCTTTCCGGGCCCAAGGCCTGCCCGGCGATGTCCGCGACGTGGCCCGACAGGTCGCGGATCTGCTTGTCTTCATCCAACAGTCCGGGTTTTTCCGAACCTTTTTCGCCGTAACGCAACAGTTTCATGAAGTGCTCCTGCTCAAGTGAAAATTCAGAGGCTCATGCCGCCATCGATCACATGCACCGTCCCGGTGGTGTAGGCGGACGCGTCGCTGCCCAGGTACAACGCCAATTGCGCGATTTCCTCGGTGTGGCCAATACGACCCATGGGCTGGCGGTCGAGAAACTGCCGATAGACCTCTGCTTCTTCGACACCTTGTCGCGCAGCCTGGTCGGCGATGCGCTGGCGTAGCGAAGGCGAGTCCACCGTGCCGGGGCAGATGGCGTTGCAGCGAATGCCCTGGCCGACAAAGTCGATGGCGACGGATTTGGTCAGCCCCACCACCGCCGCCTTGCTGGCAGCATAGGCGAAACGATTGGGCACGCCCTTGATGCTGGACGCGACCGACGACATGTTGATGATCGAGCCGCCGCCACGGGCGAGCATGCCCGGCAGGAAAGCGCGGATCATGCGGTACATGGCCGTGACATTGAGGCCCATCGAACGTGCCCAGGACGCTTCATCGCATTCCAGGATGTTGCCGCTGTGCACATAACCGGCGCAGTTGAACAGCACGTCCAGCCCGCCGATGTGGTCGCGAGCAGCGTCGATGGCATCGGCCGAGGTGACATCGAGGATCATCGGCGTGATGCCTTCGATACCCGCCAATGCGCCAATATCAATGTCGCTGGCGAACACTTCGGCGCCCGCCTGGACGAAGGCAATGGCGCTGGCCAAGCCGATGCCTTGCCCGGCCGCCGTCACCAGGACTCGCTTGTTTTGCAGACTCATGCGGTCTCCAGTTGCGCTGCCGTGGGCGCGGTCTTGGGCGTCCTGCCGAGCATCGAGGCAGGGATCGCGAGGATCAATCCACCGCTGACCAACAGACACAAGGCCAACACGTAAGTACCGTTATTGATATTACCCGTCAGCGTTTCCGCCACGGCGGTAATCATCGAACCGGTGAAGCCCGACAGATTGCCGATGGCGTTGATCATGCCGATCCCGGCTGCGGCGGCGACGCCCGACAGCACGGTGCCCGGCAGCGTCCAGAAAATCGGCATCAGGCTGAGGATCCCCGAGGCGGAGACACTGAGGAACAGGACCGACAGCACCAGGTTATCGGCGAAAAACGCGCTGAGGATCAGCCCGACACCGCCAATGAAGGCCGGGATCGCCGCATGCAGGCGCCGCTCGCCGGTACGGTTGGAATGACGGGCGTTGAGCAGCATCGCCACCACCGCCACCGAGTAAGGAATGGCAGTGAGCAAACCGATATGCAGGCTATTGGTGATGCCGGTGCTCTTGATGATCGACGGCATCCAGAACGCCAGGCCATAGAAACCGGTGTTGAAGGTCAGCAGGATCAACACCAGCAACCACACCCGAGGGTTGAAAAACACTTCGCTCAAGCGCGTGGCCTTGCCCTGGTTGTCGGTTTGCAGATTGGCCTTGAGCAAGGCTTTTTCCGCGACGGAGAGCCATTTGGCCTTGTCTATGTTGTCGGCCAGGCAGACGATCACCACGAACGCCATGATGATCGACGGAATGCCTTCGATGATCAGCATCCATTGCCAACCGGACATCCCGTGGACGCCCTGCATGCTGTTCATCAGCCAGCCGGAGAGGATGCCGCCCAGGGTCAGGCTGACCGGCAGCGCCAGCAGGAACCCGGACATCACCCGGCTCTGCCGGTGGGTCGGGAACCAGTAGTTGAGGTAGAGGATCACGCCAGGGAAAAAGCCCGCTTCGCAGATCCCCAGCAGGAAACGCAGCACGTAGAACATCGTGCTCGATTCGAGATGGAAAAACGCCGCCAGCGGCACGGTGTAGGCCACGGCCATGGAGATCACCGCCCAGCTGAGCATGATCCGGGCGATCCAGAACCGCGCGCCAAAGCGATGCAGCAACAGGTTGCTGGGGACTTCGAAGAGGAAATAGCCCCAGAAAAACATACTGGCGCCCAAGGCATACACGGTGTTGCTGAATTGCAGCTCGTTGAGCATGTCGAGCTTGGCGAACCCGATGTTCACCCGATCGAGGTACGCCGCCATGTAGCACAGGAGCAGGACGGGAAGGATGCGCCAGATGACCTTGCGGTAGGTCCGTTCTTCGAAGTCGAGCTCGCCAGCTTGCGCCTGGGCGGGCAACTGCTCGGAGATGGTTTGCATAAGTAACCCCTGATTGTTTTTATTGGGTCACGTCGAATGAGCGAGTCATCCGGCGATTGAACGAGGACTCTACTGTCGGGGATCGATTCTTTCCCAATGGCATTTTTGGATTAGTTGATAACCATCTGTTATCGGAATCCAAAGGGGCTACTGCGTAGCCCAGCGGGAGCAAGCTCCCTCGCCACGGGGATTGCAGCAAGCCGCCCCACCGCTATCGCGAGCAAGCTCGCTCCCACACTGGATCTTGAGCAATTGCAGAATTCAGCTGAACCGCAGCCACCTGTGGGAGCGAGCTTGCTCGCGATAGCGGTGGCACAGTCAACCACTCTGGCGGGCGTTGTCCTTGAGGATCTCGGCGAACTCCAGCGCCGCGCCCACCAATGGCTCATCCTTTCGCGTCAGGATCCCGTAATCCTGCGGCACCAGGTGCAGCGGCGTATCGAGGGTCTTGAGCTGGCCGCTTTCGAGCAGCGGATCGACCATGGCATTGGGCAGCATGCCGATCATGGGGCCGCGTTGCAGGACCTGGAGGAAGGTCTGCATGGAAATGGTGTCGATGGTGTTGCGCGGCATCCCCACCCCGGCTTCGGCGAAGGCCAGTTCCATGCGGGCGCGGATCGGCGTGCCGACCGGGTAGAGAATCCACGGCTGGCCCACCAGTTGCTGCAAGGAGGTCGGCCCGGCGTTCGCCAGGGGGTGGCGGTCGTTGACCACGATGCAGAACGGCTCCGGGGCCAGGGGCTGGAAATCGTAGCGCTGTTGCTGGCTTTGCTCGGTAAACCGCGCCACGGCCAGGTCAAGTTTCTTTTCTTCAAGCATCTTCATCAGATGGTTGCTGGTCTGCTCCACCACCTCGATGGACAGCAAGGGCCAGCGTTGCTTGATCTGCAGGATCGCCTCGGGCAAGGCCACCGCCGTCGCGGCAAAGATACCGCCGACCTTGAGGTAGCCATGGCCGCCTTCGCGCAGGCTGCTGATTTGCTCGACGAACGAACGGGCGTCGTTCAAGGCGATCTGCGCGTAACGCAGCACATGTTCGCCCAGTGCGGTGGGCGGCATGCTCCGGGGTCGGCGTTCGAACAGGGCAAAGCCGAGCAGGCTTTCGATTTCCTTGAGCATCTTGCTCACGGCCGGCTGGCTGAGGTTCATCTGCTCGGCCGCCAGATGCATGTTGCAGGTGCGCCCCAAGGTATCGATCAGCAGCAGATGGCGAAATTTGAGCCAGCCGCAGAAGCTGGAGAAAGACAGGTCGGACATGGACAATCCTCGACGATGCAATAACCGGACGTTATCAGATACTGAATATATCTCATTGGAGTTCATCAACAGCGCGCCCTAGCTTGAACGCTTTACTCACCAGGAAGACTGCCCATGTCGCTGATGCTGACTCCCGAGAACACCCTGCCCGTCGATGGCGTTGCCGGCACCCTGATTGGTCGTGCCTGGGTACCTGGCCGTATCGCTGGGCCTTCACCCGTGGTTCTGCGCAGCGACGGGGTGTTCGATCTGTCGGAGCGTTTTGCGACATTGAGCGACTTGCTGGAAACAGAATCCCCCCTGGCCGCTGTCAGGCAAACGCCCGGTACCTTCATCGCCAGCGTCGAAGCGTTGCTGGCCAATACCGGCATTGATGCCGACCCGACCAAGCCGTTCCTCTTGCCGCCCCTGGACTTGCAAGTGATCAAGGCCGCCGGCGTGACCTTCGCCGCCAGCATGATCGAGCGGGTGATCGAGGAACAAGCCGGCGGTGACGCGGCAAAGGCCGAGGCTGTACGCGCCACCGTGCACAGCGTGATCGGCGACAACCTGCGGGCCATCGTGCCGGGGTCCGAGCAAGCCATGCGCCTGAAAGCCTTGCTCATTGAACAGGGCATGTGGTCGCAGTACCTGGAAGTCGGCATCGGCCCGGATGCGGAGATTTTCACCAAGGCACCGGTCCTGGCCGCCGTGGGCAGCGGCAGCCGCATCGGCATTCATCCGATCTCGCAATGGAACAACCCGGAACCGGAAGTGGTGCTGGCGGTGAACAGCCGTGGCCAGATCCACGGCGCCACCCTGGGCAACGACGTCAACCTGCGGGACATCGAAGGCCGCAGTGCGCTGTTGCTGAGCAAGGCCAAGGACAACAACGCGTCTTGCGCCATCGGCCCGTTCATTCGCCTGTTCGACGAACACTTCAGCCTGGATGACGTCCGCGCCTGCGTGGTCGATCTCAAGGTACAAGGCGAAGATGGCTACCGCCTGCACGGTTCGAGTTCCATGAGCCAGATCAGCCGTGACCCGCAGGACCTGGCGGGCCAGACACTCAACGCCAACCACCAATATCCGGACGGGTTTGTGCTGTTTCTCGGTACCCTGTTCGCCCCCACCGAAGACCGCGACCATCCCGGCAGCGGTTTCACCCACAAGCGCGGGGACGTGGTCAGCATCAGCAGCCCGTTGCTTGGCAGCCTGCATAACCAGGTCACCCACAGCTGCGACGCCGCCCCCTGGACCTTTGGTGTCGGTGCCCTGATCCGTAACCTCGCCGCCCGAGGACTGCTGGGCCGCTGACGCCACCACCGTGACCGATTCATCCAATTACAAGAGAGACATGAATCATGAGTGACACGCCTAAACGCCGCCTGCGCAGCGAGCAATGGTTCAATGACCCGGCCCACGCGGACATGACCGCGCTGTATGTCGAACGCTACATGAACTACGGCATGACCCGCGAAGAGCTGCAATCGGGACGCCCGATCATCGGCATCGCCCAGACCGGCAGCGACCTGACGCCCTGCAACCGTCATCACCTGGAACTGGCCCAACGGGTCAAGGCCGGCATCCGCGATGCCGGCGGCATCCCCATGGAATTCCCGGTGCACCCGATCGCAGAACAGTCGCGCCGGCCCACGGCGGCGCTGGACCGCAACCTGGCCTACCTGGGGCTGGTGGAAATCCTTCACGGCTACCCATTGGATGGCGTGGTGCTCACCACCGGTTGCGACAAGACCACGCCCGCCTGCCTGATGGCGGCGGCGACCACCGACCTGCCCGCCATTGTCCTGTCCGGCGGGCCGATGCTCGACGGCCATCACAAGGGCGAACTGATCGGCTCCGGCACGGTGCTCTGGCATGCGCGCAACCTGATGGCCGCCGGCGAGATCGACTACGAAGGCTTCATGGAAATGACCACCGCGGCCTCGCCCTCGGTGGGTCACTGCAACACCATGGGCACCGCCTTGTCGATGAACGCCCTGGCCGAAGCCCTGGGCATGTCGCTGCCCGGTTGCGCGAGCATCCCGGCGCCCTATCGCGAGCGCGGGCAAATGGCCTACGCCACCGGCAAGCGTATCTGCGAATTGGTGCTTCAGGACGTTCGCCCTTCCCAGATCATGACCCGCCAGGCCTTCGAGAACGCCATCGCCGTCGCCTCCGCCCTCGGCGCTTCGAGCAATTGCCCACCGCACTTGATCGCCATCGCCCGGCACATGGGCGTCGAACTGAGCCTGGACGATTGGCAACGAATTGGCGAAGACGTGCCGCTGCTGGTCAACTGCATGCCGGCGGGCAAGTACCTGGGCGAAGGGTTCCATCGGGCCGGCGGCGTGCCCTCGGTCATGCATGAACTGCAAAAAGCCGGACGCCTGCACGAAGACTGCGCCACGGTCAGCGGCAGGACCATCGGCGAAATCGTCAGCGGCAGCCTGACCAGCAACGCCGATGTGATCCATCCCTTCGAGACGCCGCTCAAGCACCGTGCCGGTTTCATCGTGCTCAGCGGCAATTTCTTCGACAGCGCGATCATGAAAATGTCGGTGGTGGGCGAGGCGTTTCGCAAGACCTACCTGTCCGAGCCCGGCGCCGAGAACAGTTTCGAAGCCAGGGCCATCGTCTTCGAAGGACCGGAGGATTACCACGCCCGCATCGACGACCCCGCGCTGGACATCGACGAGCGCTGCATCCTGGTCATTCGCGGCGTTGGCACGGTGGGCTACCCCGGCAGCGCGGAGGTGGTGAACATGGCCCCGCCAGCCGCACTGATCAAACAAGGCATCGACTCCCTGCCCTGCCTGGGCGACGGTCGCCAGAGCGGCACCTCGGCGAGCCCATCGATCCTCAACATGTCCCCTGAAGCAGCCGTCGGTGGCGGCCTGGCGTTGCTGCAAACCAACGACCGGCTGAAAGTGGACCTGAACACCCGCACGGTGAACCTGCTGATCAACGACGAAGAAATGGCCCGGCGCCGACTCGCGTGGACGCCGAACATCCCGCCTTCGCAAACGCCCTGGCAGGAGTTGTACCGGCAACTGGTGGGGCAACTCTCCACCGGGGGCTGCCTGGAGCCGGCGACGTTGCACCTGCGGGTGATTGCTCGTAGTGGTGAGCCGCGTCATTCGCACTGAGTGCGCGATTGTTCACGCACGTTGAATGCAGATGCCAACCCAGAGGGATTTATTCCACGGACCTAAAGGAGAAAGATGCGCGCCAGGGGCCCTCGCCCCTGCCGAATCTTTCACACCCACGGAGTCGATCCATGCCATTTGCCAACTACAAATTTCCCGAAGGAATCCTGGACCACGCGCGCAAGGAAGAGATCATCCACCGCACCACGGAGATGTTCGTCGAATACTTCGGCGAGGGGGTGCGTCCGTTCACCATGGTCCTGGTGGAAGAAGTGTCGGACGGTGGTTGGGGGCGCGCCGATGAAACGCTGACGCTGGAAAAGATGGGGCTGCCGGCCAAAGGGCAATAGCGCTGTTCACTTAAGACCTGTTTGAACCCCTGTGGCCAGAGATTGCTCCCTCGCCACAGGGCGGGTGTTTGGCTGGAACAGTCAGTTCTATGAGCCTCAGAAAAACCTGTGGGAGCGAGCTTGCTCGCGATGCCGGCCATATATTCAATGCCTTCATCGACTGTCATACCGCTATCGCGAGCAAGCTCGCTCCCACAATTGGATTTGCGGCGAAACGCAGGCAACAGGTTCATCGTTTTTCTTAAGCGAATAGTTTTTACAGGGTGGCCCTTGGCTTGAGCCACCCCTCGCCCTGCCTCAGAAATCGACCGTGGCCGACAACTGCAAGGTACGTGGAGAGCCTGGCGAGAAGGCACCATACGAGGCGACGCCCGACCAGTATTCACGGTCAAAGACGTTCTGGACCGTGGCCCTGAATGTCGTCGGTCGACCTTCGATCCTGGTGGCGTAACGAGCGCCCGCGTCAAAGCGCGTCCAGGCATCCAGCTCCTGGGTGTTGGCCTGGTTCACGTATTGGCTGCTGGTGTAGATCGCACCGCTGGTGAGGGTAAAGCCTTCCACCCATGGGGTGTCCCATTCCGCCCACAGGTTGGCTTGGACGTCTGGCACGCCGACCGGTTTATTGCCACGGTTAGCTGCGGTGGCGGAATCCGTCAGTTCGCCGTCGAGCAGTGTCACGCCGCCCATCAGGCGGGTACCGGGGGCCACTTCGCCGAACACACTCAATTCCATACCACGGTTGCGTTGTTCGGCCTGCACCGAGAAGACATTGTTCGCGTCGAGCTCGCCACTGGGCTTCTCGATCTGGAACAGTGCCAGGGTGGTCATGAACGTGCCGTGCTCATACTTGACGCCCATCTCGTGTTGCTTGGAGACATAAGGTGCGAACATTTGCCCGGAATTGGTCGCGTTAGCCGGCGCGGCGTCACCCTTACTCAGGCCCTCGACATAGTTGTAGTAGAGCGATACGTCTTCCCAGGGCTTAACGACGACACCGAACATTGGCGTAGTTTTGCTTTTGTCGTAGGACGGAGTGACAACGGGGGTGTTGTAGTTTTCCGACTTGACGTTTTGCCGGCGCAAACCCAGGGTCAGTTGAACGCGGTCATCCAATGCCGACAACGTGTCACTCAAAGCAAAGCCGGACAACTGCGACTCGGAAACTCGCAGTACTCTGGGCGCATTTATGGCTGGTTTGGGTACGTCCACCGGATGATAAATGTTCGAGGGAATATCTGTCCCTCGGTTGATGCCCCGTGACAGCTCATCCTGATAAGTGCTCGCCATCAGCGTGGTCGTGTGGGTGACAGGGCCGGTGTCGAACACCCCGCGAACCCCCACGTCGGCTGTCGAACGATCCACGTTGAATTTGTAGTACCCCGGCCTGTTGGTGATATCGCCGGCATTATTAATGATTTCTGGCACCTGGTCCGACATCCGCTTGACGTCCGACCGACCGCCACCGGCATGGGCAAACACCGTGACCGCGTCCGTCAGGTCATATTCGCCACCGAGCAAGGCCGACTGCTCCTTGGTGTCCGACCAACCCCACTTCTGCGATGCGTTGGTGCGACCGTTGGGGGCAGACGGAACCTCAACATTGCGCGCGACGGTGAAGGGCCGCGAAGCACCTTCGAAGCTTTCTTTCTGGCTGATGAAGTCGAGGTTCAAGCGCAGGCGCTCGCCGCGATAATCGAAGGCGATGGCGCCGATGTCGAGCTCGCGCTCCTGATCATCGATGGCCGTGTCGCCACCCTGGAGGCTGCCGTTGAAGCGCACGCCGAACTGGTTTTCCGAGCCGAATCGGCGGCTGACGTCCAGGTGCCCACCCACGTAGGAATCAGACGCATAGCTGCCGGTAAAGCGCGTCAGGTCTTCGTCCAGCGGCCGCTTGGGGACGATATTGATCACCCCGCCCACGCCGCTGTTGGGCGACATGCCGTACATCAGCGCACCCGGTCCCTTGAGCACTTCGATCCGTTCGGCATAGTCGGTGAACACCCGGTAGTTGGGCGCCACACCGTAGACACCGTCGTAGGCCAGTTCGCCAAGGTTGCCCTCGCCGATGGGAAAACCACGGATGAAAAACGAATCGACGATACCGCCCACCTGGCCCGTCGAGCGCACCGAAGGGTCGCGTTGCAAGGCATCGGCCGCGGTCACGGTTTGCAGGTCGGCCAGGGTCTTGGCGGTGTAGCTGGTCACGCTGAATGGCGTGTCCATCACGTCCTTGTTGCCCATCATCCCCAGGCGCGCACCACGCGCCACTTGACCACCGGCCAGCTCGGCCGGCAGGGCGCTCGGGTTGTCGTGGGTGCCGGTGATGTTGGTGGCGTCAAGGGTCAAGCCTGGGCCGCTGTCGACCGCAGGGACGTCCGAGGCTTGCTCGGCGGCGGGCTTTTGCCCGGGGGTTGCCGCCCAGGCGGTGGCGCTTCCTGCGACCAGCATGAAACTCAGGGTGGCGGTACGAATCGCGAGGGATAACGCAGACTCACCACAAGGTCGACGTGCAACAGACATGGCTTAAGGATCCTTTCCGACGAGAGAAAATGGTAATCACTCCTATTGCCAGTCGACCTGCGGAAAAGTATCACCCCCCGGCGGTTATTTTTTTCAGCCGGCCCCCGAACGCTCGGGCACACAGCCGCTGTTGCGCTATCGACGCCTTGCAACCTTTCGTGCAGCCGGGCATCTTGCCGACCGAGTCATCGCCCGCAGCACACCCACCCGCTTGCCAGCGATTAACCACCGAGGTCGAGTCATGTCCCACGCAGGTGCCCTCCAGGGTTCGAACGTCAGAGTCCTGGTTTCCCTTCTGTTCGCGATCCAGCTCATTTCCATGGGCGCGATGGAAATGAGCGGGCCGTTCTGGCCGGTGCACCTGCGCGGGCTGACGTCATCGGAGTCGGTTTTCAGCTTCGCCAGCATCGCCGTGTATGTCGGGCCGATGCTGGGCATTATCCTGACCAGCGCGTTCTGGGGCCGTATCGGCGATCGCTACGGCCATAAGCTGATGATGATCCGCGCCCTGGCGGGCTTGTCGCTGACCCAGCTCGGGCTGGCGCTGAGCAGTGACATCTGGGTCATCCTGATCCTGCGTTTCCTGCAAGGCGCCTTTGCCGGTTACATCGCCCCGGCGCAGGCCTACGGCGTCAGCATCGAAGCCCCGTCACGTCGAGCGCGGCTGTTCGCGATCCTGCAAATATCCACCAACGTCGGCTCATTGCTCGGCGCGGTGGTCGGGGGGCTGATCCTCGACTACGCCACGTTCTTCTGGATCAACATCATCGCCTCGGCCTTGTGCGCGGTGTGCACGGTGGTCGCCGCAATGACCTTGCCGGACGTGCCACCGGTGACGAAATCCGCGACCGGCCAACCCCCGGCGGCGACCCGTCGTACCGACAGCGTCAGGCAAGGCACACCGTTACTGTCGTTGCTGTGCGTCATGGGCATCCTGCTGTTGGCGCGGATGCTGCCGCAGACGTCCTTCTCCTTGTACGTAAGCTCGGTATTCGACGTCAGCCACTCGGTGGTCGGCCTCTGCTACGGCTTGCTGGCGCTGGGTTTCATCCTCTCGGCCACGGCCTGGTCGCGCTATTTCGAGCACCGTACCCAGCAGGACACCTTGCACCGCATTCTCTACGTCGTGCTCGGTTGCATCGCCCTGACCGCCCTGGCAGGGACTACGCGCAACGCCATCGTTTTTGTCGTCGCCTACTTCATCTGGGGGGTGCTGCTGGGCGCCACCACGCCGGTGCTGATGGCGCTGATCTCGAAATCCGCCGCCAGCTCGCGACAAGGCCAGGTGCTGGGCATTGCCCAGGGCACCGCCCAATTCGCGTCGATCGCGGGCATTTCCGCCGGTGGGTTGCTCAGCCAGGTCTACGGCTTGCAGTACACCTACCTGTTCGTTTGCCTGGCGTATGGGTTGGCACTGATTCCCGTCGTCGCGTTGCGATACTGGCCGATAAACCCGTCGCCTACCTGAAACAGGGTTGTCGAATGCCGCTTGCGTCCCGGACAAGTTGTCCTTTAGCATTGGGAATACTTCTCAATTGCAAAAAAACGCAGCCATGAGCGAAACCCTGCCCGCGAACAACGACCATCATCTGCGCGTGATCGAAGCGCTGTACGCCGGCCATCATGGCTGGCTGTACGCCACGTTGAAGAAGAAACTGGGCAACGCCATGGATGCTGCCGACCTGGCCCAAGACACCTTCACGCGCATTCTCGCCTCCCAAGTCACCGTCATTGACCAGCCCCGGGCCTACCTGAGCTGCGTGGCCAAGGGCATTCTCGTCAACTGGTATCAGCGCAAGGCCCTGGAACGCGCCTACCTGGAAGCGCTCGCGCATTTGCCGGCCCAGGAAGTACCGTCTCCTGAATTGCGCTTCCTGGTGCTGGAAACCCTGCACGAAATCGACGCCATGCTCGACACGCTGCCGGCGCCGGTCAAACGGGCCTTCCTGCTGTCGCAGATCGGCGGCCTGAAATACGACGACATCGCCCAACAGCTGGACGTCTCGCTGATCACGGTCAAGCGCTACATGAAGCAGGCGTTCGTGCAGTGCCTGATGCTGGTGGAATGAATGCTCACCCGACGTCATGAGCCGCCGCTCGATCCCAAGGTCCTCGAAGAAGCCGCTGAGTGGCTGATGCGCTTGAGTGAGCGCGACCTCAGCGACAGCGAGCGCGCCGAGTGGGAATGCTGGAGAGCCAGCAGCCCCGAGCGCGGCCGGGCCTGGTCCCGTGCGCAAGTGCTGCAAGGCAAGCTCGGCGGTTTGCCACGCTCGCTGGCGATGTCGGCGCTGGATCGCCCGAGCAACCCCGAACGGCGCACGGCCCTTGGCAAACTGGCGTTGCTGCTGGCCGTGGTGCCTGCCGGTTGGGGCAGTTGGAAACTGGCGCAATCGCAGCAATGGTCCGCCGACTATCGCACCGCCGTGGGCGAGCGTCGCGAGCTGACCCTGGCCGACGGTTCCCACATCACCCTCAATACCGACACGGCCATCGACGTGCTGTTCGACACCCGGCAGCGGCTCATCCAGGTGCGCGAAGGGGAAATCCTGGTGCAGACCGCGCCGGATGCTTCACCCCAGGCGCGGCCGTTCCTGGTCAGTACCCGTGAGGGGCGGATGCAGGCCCTGGGCACGCGGTTCACCGTGCGCCAATTGCCATCGACCACCCATCTGGCGGTACTCGAAGGCGCTGTGCGGATTGAATTGGCCGATGCTCGCCAGGCCGCGCCGCTCGTTGTCAACGCCGGGCAGCGCACTGACTTCTCGGCACAGGCCTTCGGCCCGTTGAGGCCGGCAGACCGCAACGTCGGCGCCTGGAACCAAGGCATGCTGATGGCCGACAAGATGCGCCTGGCGGACTTCGTCGCCGAGCTGGCCCGCTATCGCCGGGGCTTCGTGCGTTGCGACCCGGCCATTGCCGAACTGCGAGTTTCCGGCGCCTTTCCCATCAGCGATACCCAGCGCACGCTCAATATGCTGGCGCAAACCTACCCGATCCTGGTCAGCGGCCATTTGAGCGGTTATTGGGTGACGCTCTCCCCCGCCTGACCCCGCAAAAAAAATTGCTGCCCTTGGTGATACTTTTTTCGATCTCAACTGGCAAAGAAAGGAATAACCATTTCATCTCGTCCATAGGGTCATCCATCCATGCTCGTTGCACGGCCCCTGCATTCGGATCGTCCGTCCAAGCTCGTCATGCGCAGTGTGCTGTTGAGCCTTGCCTTGGGCACGGTCACCGGGTCGTTCGCCTTGGCCGCCGTGCCCGCGCAACTGGAAGCCATCGCCCCGCGGGCCTATGACATCGCCCCCGGGCCGCTCGGCGCCGCCCTGTCGAGCTTTGCGATCACCGCTGGCATTGCCTTGTCGTTCCAGCCGTCGATCACCGAGGGGCTGCTCAGTCCGGGACTGTCCGGCACTTATCCGGCAGCGCAAGCGCTCACACGCCTGCTGGGTGACAGCGGTGTGGAGATGATTGCCCGCGACGATGGCAGCTACACCCTGGTGCTGCGCCAAGTGTCCCTGCCGGAGATCAACGTCGGTGCCGCCGGCAGACCCAGTACCGACTTGCCACCCACCGACGCCAGCGGCCAGGTCGCCCGCGGAGCACGCCTCGGCCTGCTGGGCAACGCCGATGTGATGGATGCGCCGTTCAGCGTCAGCAGCTACACCTCGACGATGATCAACGATCAACAGGCGGTCACCGTGGGCGATTTGCTGGAGCGTGATGCTTCGGTGCGCGCCACTGGCCAGGCGGGCGGCATTGTCGACTCGTTCTTCATCCGCGGTTTTCCGCTGGGGGAAGGCAATCTCGGTGAGTTGGCGTTCGACGGTGTGTATGGCGTGGCGTCCAACTACCGGGTGTTCACCGATTACGCCGAGCGTATCGAACTGGTCAAGGGCCCCGCCGCCCTGCTGTATGGCATGTCACCCAACAGCGCCGTGGGCGGCGTGATCAACGTGGTCCCCAAGCGCGCCCTCGACGAGGACCTGACCCGATTCACCAGCCGCTACGCCACGGATTCGCAACTGGGCGGCCACCTCGACGTCAGCCGGCGTTTTGGTGAAGAGCGCCGGTTCGGGATCAGGTTCAACGGCAGCCTGCAGCAGGGCGACACGGCCATCGACAAGCAGTCCCGAGAGGTCGGTACCGGCGCCATCTCCCTGGATTACCAAGGGGATCGCCTGCGCACGAGCCTGGACCTGATCAATCAAAAGGAAGCCTTCGACGCCGCATCGCGGCCCTTCAGGATCGTCCCCGGCGTGCAGATTCCCTCGGCCGCCAACGGCCGGACCAGTGTCAGCCAGGATTGGGGCCGCTCCCAAGCCCGGGACAAGTCGGCGTTGCTGAGTGGCGAATATGACCTCAGCGACCAACTGACGCTGTTTGCCCACGCCGGTGGCGGAAAATCCGAGGTCGAGCGCATGTCCGACCAGACCCCGACCATCATCAACGCGGCCGGCGACACGTCCTCAGATCCTGGCTATTACCAATTCAAGGTCCGGCGCTACACCGTCGACGCCGGCGCACGCCTGGGCTTCGACACCGGGCCGGTCAGTCACCGCGCGGTGCTGCAAGTCAGCCGTTATCGCGACGAGTTGTCCCGGGGCATTATTTCCGGCCCCGCCATCCTCTCGAACATCTATCACCCGATCGACCGGCCCCGGCCCAACCTCGCCGAACCCAACACCCCGAAAGTCTCCGAGAGCCAATTGTCCGGCGTCGCCCTGGCCGACACCCTGTCGGTGCTCGATGAACGCCTGCAAGTCACCCTCGGGCTGCGCAGGCAGAACGTCCAGTCGGAAAACTTCAGCACCACCGTTGCCATCCCGTCCTACGACAAAAGCAAAACCACGCCGCTGCTCGGTATCGTTGCCAAGCCCTGGGAGCATGTCGCGCTGTACTACAACTACATCGAAGGCCTGAGCAAGGGCGACATTGCGCCGTCCGCTGCAACCAACGCGGATGAGGTTTTCTCACCCTACATCTCCCGCCAGCAGGAGATCGGTATCAAGCTCGACTACGACCGTTTCATGGCCACGCTGGCGCTGTTCCAGATCAAGAAACCCAGCGGTGGATTGTCGAACAGGGTGTTTTCGGTCCAGGCCCAGCAACGCAACCGTGGCGTGGAACTGAACCTGTCCGGCGAGGTGGCCCGAGGCACGCGCCTGCTCGGTGGCGTGACGCTGCTCGATGGGGAGCTGACCCGCACTGTCGTGGCCGCCAACCGCGGCAACACCCCGGTGGGCGTGCCCAAGGTCCAGGCCAACCTCTGGGCCGAATGGGACACCCCGGGCATCGACGGGCTGACGTTGACCAGCGGCGCGATCTACACCGCCAGCCAGTACGTCGACCAGGCCAACACCCAGGCACTGGATGCCTGGACCCGCTTCGATGTCGGCGCCCGCTATGCCACGCGCATCGCCGAGCGGCCCACGACTTTTCGCGCCACGGTGCAGAACGTGTTTGATCGCGCCTACTGGTCGGGGGTTGCCTCCTATGGTGCGTTTTCCCAAGGCGCACCGCGCACGCTGCTGTTGTCCGCCACCGTTGATTTCTGAAACCCGCAGGCCGGGACGGCGGTTTGCGCCGTTGTCCCGGTCGGCTTCCGTAAAGGCCTGAACCATGGTTACCGTTTTGCGTCATCACACGCTCGCCATCCTGCTGTTCGCCGGGTGGCTCGGCTTGTCGTTGTTTTCCCTGGCGCCACGCAACGCTGTCGCCGCCGAGACGGATCCGGCCCTGGGCAGCGTGACCGATCTGCTCGGGCGCCAGGTCAAGGTGCACCTCCCGGTCCGGCGGGTGATCCTCGGCGAAGGTCGCCAGTTGTACCTGGTGGCGGCGCTGGACACGCAAAACCCCATCGAACGCATCGTTGGTTGGCGCAAGGACCTGATCCAGTCCGATCCGGACACCTACGGCGCCTACCTGCGCAAATATCCCGACATCGCCAAGATCCCGACCTTCGGTGGCTTCGAGGACGGCACCTTCGACATCGAGCAGGCGATTTCCCAGCGTCCGGATGTGATCATCCTCAATATCGAAGCCCAGCACGCCACCGAGGATGCGCGCTACATCGAAAAGCTCGACGCCTTGGGCATCCCGGTGGTCTACGTCGACTTTCGCAACAACCCGATGCAGAACACCGAGCCGACCATGCGCCTGTTCGGCCAATTGTTCGGCAAGCAAGCCCGGGCCGAGGCGTTCATCGACTTTCGCAACCAGCAGATTCGACGCGTCACCGACGTCATCGAGGCGCGCCACCCGGCCCGGCCAAAGGTCTTCATCGAGCGCATCGGCGGCTACACCGATGATTGCTGCCTGAGCTTCGGCAACGAGAACTTCGGCCTGTTCGTCGAAATGGCCGGTGGCGACAACATTGCCAAAGGCATCATCCCCACCACGTTCGGCCAGTTGAACGCCGAGCAAGTGGTGGTCGCCAACCCGGCGCAGGTGGTGGTCACCAGTGCCAACTGGGAAGCCTTTGCCCCTGGCGGCCATTGGGTCGGCGTCGGCCCGGGGGCGGACCTGGCCCAAGCCAGGCAAAAACTGGCGTGGTACACCCAGCGGCCGGCCTATGCCGGCATCAAGGCTCAGGACGACCAGGCGTTCCACGCCATCTGGCACCAGTTCTACAACAGCCCCTATCAGTTCGTCGCCATCCAGCAATTGGCCAAATGGTTTCACCCCACGTTGTTTGCCGACCTGGACCCGGACGCCTCGTTCCGCCAATTGCACGAGCAGTTCCTGCCGGTCCCTTATGAACCGGGCTACGCCGTCAGCCTGCGCCAGGCCGAGGACAAGCCATGACCACGCTGAACGAAACCCTGGTGATGCAACGTGACACCTACCGACGCCTGGTGTTGCGCAAGCGGCTTATCCTTGGCGGGCTCGCGCTGCTGCTGATCTGCAGCGTGCTGCTTGACCTGGCCCTCGGGCCGGCGCGCTACAGCCTCGACGAAGTGCTCGGCGCGCTGTTTTCACCGGACAGCGCATCGCCCCAGGTCCGCGTGGTGATGTGGGATATCCGCCTGCCCGTGGCGCTGATGGCCGTTGCGGTCGGTGCGGCGTTGTCCCTGGCCGGCGCGCAGATGCAGACGATCCTCAACAACCCGCTGGCCAGTCCGTTCACCCTGGGCATTTCCGCCGCCGCCAGTTTCGGTGCTGCCATGGGCCTGGCATTTGGCGTGGCCTTGTTCCCGTTGGCGGCGCAGTACATGGTGCCGCTGAACGCGTTCATCATGGCCATGCTGTCGGCCTTGCTGATCCACTTCCTGAGCCTGCGCCGTGGTGTCACTGCCGAGACCATCGTGCTGCTCGGCATCGCCCTGGTGTTCACCTTCAACGCGCTGCTGGCACTGGTGCAATTCTTTGCCACCGAGCAAGCCGTGGCCGCCGTGGTGTTCTGGACAATGGGCAGCCTGACCAAAGCCACCTGGCCCAAGCTCGGGGTGATCTGCCTGGTGATCCTGGTCACCCTGCCGATTTTCGCCCGGCGTGCCTGGGCCTTGACCGCGCTACGCCTGGGAGACGACAAGGCCGCGAGTTTCGGCATCAACGTGCGCAGCCTGCGCTTTCAAACGCTGATCATGGTCAGCCTGCTCGCCTCGTTCCCGGTGGCCTTTGTCGGCACCATCGGCTTCATCGGCCTGGTCGGACCGCACATCGCACGAATGCTGATCGGTGAAGACCAGCGGTTCTTCCTGCCGGCGTCCCTGCTGACCGGCGCACTGATTCTGTCCGCCAGTTCGGTGATCAGCAAAACCCTGATTCCCGGGGCGATTTTCCCCATCGGCGTGGTGACGTCGCTGATCGGCGTGCCCTTCTTCATATCCTTGATTCTCGGCGGAAAGAAAAACTCATGGTAACGATCCGGCTGGAGAATCTCGGCGCACGCTACGGCCAGCGCACGGTCATTCACGGCGTGACCACGGCAGCCTTTGTCGGCGGCCAGGTGGTGGCGGTGGTCGGCCCCAACGCAGCGGGCAAATCCACTTTGTTCAAGCGCATGGCCGGCTTGATCGACGGCCCCGGGCAAGTGGTTCTGGAAGACTCGAAAAAGGGACCGCAGGGCATCAGCTACATGCCCCAAGGCTTGAACGCCAGCGCCCGGTTGACGGTGTACGAGTCGGTGTTGCTGGCGCGAAAGCAGCTTACGCCGGGCTGGGTCGTCCACGATGATGAACTGAAGTTGGTGGATGACATTCTCGCCGCGCTGGGCATCACCGAACTGTCGTTCCGTAATCTCGGCGAGCTCAGCGGCGGACAGCAGCAACTGGTGTCGATCGCCCAGACCCTGGTGCGCGAACCGGAAATCCTGCTGATGGATGAACCGACCAGCGCCCTGGACATGCACCGGCAAGTCCAGGTGCTGAACTTCATGCGGGCCCTGGCGCGCAAACGCCAGGTCATTGTGTTCATCGCCATCCATGACCTGAACCAGGCGCTGCGCTTTGCCGACCAGGTGCTGGTCATCGCCGACGGCACCGCCCAGGGCAGCGGCCCAAGCGCCGAGGTGATCAGCGAATCGATGCTGCGCAAGGTCTACAAGGTCGAGGCGCGGATCGAGCAATGCAGCCGCGGCGAGCTCCATATCCTGATCGACGACATCGTCTGAGCGCACACCCGGGCCTTGCGTCGAAGGCCCGAGGTTGCAAGAGCTAGGCGACTTTGAAGCGATTGACCAACTGTTGCTGGTGCTCGGCCAGGCGCGCCAGTTCCTGGCTGGTGATGGCCGTCTGCTCGGCGCCGGCACTCACTTGGATCACCAGGTCGTTGATCTCGTTCACGTTGCGATTGATGTCTTCGGACACCGCGCTCTGCTCTTCGGCCGCGGAGGCGATCTGGATGTTACGGTCGCTGATCGTCGCCACCCCCTCGGCGATCTCCACCAGCAACTCCCCCGCGCGCTCGACTTTGCTCGCCCCGTCCTGGGCCTTGTCCAGGGTCTGCTGCATGGACAGCGCCGCACGATCCGAACCGGCCTGCAGGTTGCTGATCATCTGTTGAATGTTGCCCGTGGACTCCTGGGTCTTTTGTGCCAGGGTGCGCACTTCGGAGGCGACCACCGCAAAACCGCGGCCATGGTCACCGGCCCGCGCCGCTTCAATCGCCGCATTGAGCGCCAACAGATTGGTCTGTTCGGCAATGCCGCGAATCACATCGAGCACCGAGGAAATGGCATCGCTTTCCAGCTTGAGATCATCAATGATTTGCGCGGTCTCCTCGGCCTGCCCGGACAATTGGCGGATCAGCCCGATGGTGCTTTCGATTTCCACGCGCCCTTGGGCCGTGCTGAGGTTGACCTGTTGCGACATGTGCGCCGCATCGTTGGTACTTTGCGCCACCTCGCGCACCGTGGCGCTCATCTGATTGATCGCCGTGGCCACCAGCTCGGTGCCTTGGCGCTGTTGCTCGACACTCATGCTGGTCTGGACCGTCACCGTGGAAGACTCTTGCGCGGCGGTGGCCACTTGCGCCGTGGCGTTGCCGATTTCCTGCACGATCTCGCTGATCTCCTGCGCCATGCGATTGAGGTTGCGCGAGATCTGGCCGAACTCATCGCGGCCTTCATAGGTGGCCCTGGCGGTGAGGTCACGCTGTGCCAGGCCGTTCAGGGCCTGGTTCACATCGCGCACCGCCAGATCAATCAGGCGGATGATCACATACGACAACACCGTCACCGCCAGCAGCGCCACGACGACCGCAGCGACGGTCAGCCACAACGCACGACTTGCTTCATCGCGGCCGTGAATCGCCAAGCGGCTGATGCTTTGACCGAGGGCGTCTTCCACCTGGCTCATCATATCGATGCGCTGAGTGGAGAGTTCAAACCAGGCCTCTGGCTTGATGCCCAGCGACTGGCCCAATGGCACTTCGAAAGCCAGGCGCTGCAACTTACCGACTTCGACCGCAGCGGGCTTGAGCATCTGCTCGGTGAACTGTTGAAGCAAGACGGGTTGGGCCTGGCGGCGGAACGCGTCGGAATACGCAGAGAACTCACCAAGATTGCGGCTAAAGCGCGACAACAAGGTCTCATCGAAACGATCCTGGCTGAATACCAGGCCCAGCACGACCCGTTCGCGTCCGGCCCGCTCTTTCATCTCGATAAACTGATTGAGGGCATTGAGCGCATGAACAATGGTGGCGTTGTTGATCGTCGCTTCCAAAGAGTGGGTATAGCCCATGAGCGCTTGAATGATCTCGGTATAACGAACACCGGATTCGGTGCTGCTGATACCCAACTTATCCACTTGCCCACGAATGACGGGCAACTGGTCCAGTGCTTGGAGAACATTGTCCAATTGCGCACTGTCCGACCCAGACAACCCACGCACCACCTTGGCCGAGGCATTGGAATCCTGGCGCGCCTGGGCCATCCGTTCACCCATGGACTTGCCGCCGCTGCCCAGGAAAACCCCGCTGGCGCCGCGCTCGCGCTGCAATACCGTGATCAGTTGACTCAACTTCTGTGCCGTGGCGCTGGCGGCGACCGTGGCGTCCATATCGCGCAGGGTCTTGTAGTTGTCCACGATAAAGACGCCGGCCAAGGACAAGAATCCCAACAGGGGAAGTAGCAGGATCAATAAAAGTTTCAGACGCAGCGGTGCATTCCTGAGCATTTCCGTTCAAGCCTCATTTCATATTGAATTAATGACGCGTGAACTTGTTGTATGAGGGTTGTTATACACGCTGACGTGGGGCGATCTTAACGCAATACCAAATAGCCATCACCCCTGTTATTGCTCCGCTTGGCACTTATAACGGCGATGACGCGGGCATTTCGATTTGCCTTGATCAGGGTCAAGCTTTCGACAAATAAACGGGAAGTATCCGGTAAGGGAAAGTGCTTAACGATAGGCGCGCATTTCATCCCATTGGAGACCCCATGCATTCGGGGATGACAAGATTCAGATTGCCGGGCGCTCCCAATTTCCCTGTGGGAGCAAAGCTTGCTCGCGATAGCAGCGGCCCAGCAGGCATTGATGTTGGATGTGCCGCCGTCATCGCGAGCAGGCTCGCTCCCACATTTTGTCCAGCGTACACATCACCCTGTGGGAGCGAGCTTGCTCGCGAAAGCGGTGGGTCAGCTTGCAGCCATTTTGACTGGGCCGACGCCTTCGCGAGCAAGCTCGCTCCCACAGGGGTGATACGCGGCCTCAGGCAATCCCGCCGTCAGGCACCGCAAGCGTGCCGGGCTGTGGAGCGCGGCTTGGCCGGAAAGTCTCGGGCATCGCCAGCAACAGGCCGAACGCCAAGGCGGCAATCGCTGCCAGGGTCAGGAATGCAGCGCTGTAGCCAGCCCCCTGCACGACGAAGCCGGCCAGGCTGTTGCTCAACGCGGCGCCCAGCCCGAACACCGTCGACAACACCCCAAGGCTGACGTTGAAACGCCCGGTGCCCTGGGTCAGGTCCTTGACCACCAGGGGAAACAGCGCGCCAAACAGTCCGGCACCGATACCGTCCAGCAACTGCACCGCCACCAACCAGTAGGGGTCGTCCGAAAGCACATACAGCACACCGCGGATGGGCAGGATCAGGAAGCCGGCCAGCAGCAACGGCTTGCGGCCCCAGGCATCGGCCTTGACCCCCACCAGCCACGCCATGGGCACCATGACCAGCTGCGCCGCAACGATACAGGCCGACGTCAGCAGCGTGGCCAGGTGCACGTTGGCCTGGGCCAGCTTCTGGCTGACCAGCGGGAGCATCGCCGCGTTCGCCAGGTGGAACAGCCCGCAGCACATGGCGAACAACAGCAGCGTGCGGTTATCCAGCAAGATCCGCAGCGCCGAAGGTACCGGGCCGTGGACCACCTGCCCCGCCTCCAGCCCTCGGGCCACGTCATGGTCGATGGCCTCGGCGGACACGCAACTGACCGCCACGATGCTGGCCAATGCCATCGCGGCCATCAGGTAGAACACCGCAATGGGACCGAACAGCCAGGCGAACCCACCCGCCAGCAGCGCTGCGCAGGCATTGCCCGCGTGGTTGAATGTCTCGTTGCGCCCAGTGCGCCGCGTAAAGGCCTTGGCGCCAGTAATGCCCAGGGAGATGGCGGCAATAGCTGGCGCAAAGACCGAGGCCGCCACAGCGCCAAGCGCCTGGGTCAACGCCACCAGGCCGAAGGACGACGTGAACGGCAGCACCAGGCAACCGAGCGTCACCATCAAGGCCGCCACGGCCACCACGGCACGTTTGCTGTGTACCCGGTCGATCAACGCGCCAGCCGGCGCTTGGGCAACGAGCCCGGCCATCGCCGCCACCGTCATGACCACGCCAATGCTGGCCGGGTCCCAGCGATGCACCGCCAACAGGTAGATCGCCAGGTACGGGCCCAAACCATCGCGGACATCCGCGAGGAAAAAATTCAGGCCATCCAGGGAAAGGTTGTTGCGTCGGTCTTGGTTTCGATCCACAGCGGCCTCGACGAGGGCTTTGCCCAAAGATGATTGGCGCCAAGGTGTACGGTCACACGAGACGACGGTTTGCGCCCTGCGTCACCAACGCTGCGTGACGGGGCGCGCAAAGCATCCTACCAAAAGGGTGTACTGTTCACTTAAGAGCGCTGATAAATCCGTGGCGAGGGAGCTTGCTCCCGCTGGGTCGCGAAGCGGCCCCAAAACCTGCCAAACGCGTAACACAGACACACCTCACCCGCCGGCTCACGACCGCTTCGCAGCCGAGCGGGAGCAAGCTCCCTCGCCACAAGTCCGTCGTTGTTTCTTAAATAAACTGCACGCCCTACCAAAGCGCGATGTCGTAGGTGAAGTAGATCCGATTACTGTCACGCCCCCGTGAAAAGTCCGAGCGATAGACGTAGTTTCGCACCTTCACCCCCAGCCCCTTGAACGTGCCCTGCTGCACCACGTACGCGATCTCCGCGTCACGTTCCCACTCTTTGACCGCGGTGTTGGACTTGCCATCGTTACCGCTCAGGTAGCGGGTGGAGAATGTCAGGCCAGGCACACCGAGGCGCGCGAAGTCGTAGCCGTAACCGAGCATCCAGGTCTTCTCATCTTCCTCGATGAACTTGCCGATCCCGACGTTGCTGAAGGAGTACACCGTGGCGCCACTGATGTAAGGCAGGCCCGCCTCGCCGCTGAGGGTCTGGTAACCGGCACTCAACGTATGGCCGACAACGGCGTAGGACAGCGACCCGCTGAGCATGTCGTTGTCGATCTTGCCGCCGTAGGCCGAACCCGAATCGACGCTGTTGAAATAGCGCAGGTCGCTGGTCAGTACCCCGGCACCCAAGGGCAGATCATGCTGGATGCCAGCAAAATTCTGCCGATAGAAATTCTCCAGCTCGCCATAGAAGTAGCTCAGGCGGACGTTCTTACCCAACTTGTAGTCGGCGCCGGCATAGCTGAAGTCACCGGACTCATCGCCGCCGTAGCCATCGGGCACGATGGGCATGCTGTCGCTCGAATCCCGCAGTTTGAAACGCTCCAGACGCCCGCCGGTGAGGGTGAGGTTATCGATGTCACTGCTGCTGACCTGGGTGCCTTGGTAGGTCTGGGGCAACAGCCGCGCATCGTTGTAGATCAGCACTGGGGTCTTGGGCAGCAAGGTGCCGTGCTTGAGCGTGGTCTTCGCGAACCGGGCCTTGGCGGTCATGCCCGCGCTGGCGAACTCGTCGGCGGCGCGACCGTCGTCATGCACCGGTAGCAGGCCGGTGCCGCTGCGGCCGCGCCCGGAGTCGAGCTTGACCCCGAGCAGGCCCAGGGCATCGACGCCGAAACCGATCGTGCCCGGCGTAAAGCCTGACTGGTAATCCAGCAGGAAACCCTGGGCCCATTCGGTGCGCTCACTCTTGGCCGTCCTCGCCGCCCGTGCGCTCATGCCGTGCTCATCGCGGAAATTTTCGTTGAAATAGACGTTGCGCAGTTGCAGCTTGAGCTTGCTGTCGTCGATGAAACCTTCGGCGCTGGCCGTGGCCAGGGGCAACAGGCCAAGGATTGGAAACAAGGCCCCGCGGGTAAGCAAAGTGGTCATGTCGAGTTACTCGTTGTTATTGGGCGTGCAGGCCGGCGCACACCCCCTTGCGGGGCGTGTCAGGCAGGCAGCTAAAAGTGCGGTGGGTGAATCAGGAGAACAGCGTCAGCGCCCCGGTCAGCAGGGCCAATGCAGTAATGACCAGGGAGGTGAGCACCGCCCATTTGATGGTTGCCTTCTGGAAGTCGCCCAGGTCGCGGTCGACCATGCCCACCAGCAACAGGGTCGAGGCCACCAGCGGACTCATCAGGTGCACCGGCTGGCCAAGAATGGACGCCCGGGCAATTTCCACCGGATCGATCCCGTAGGCCGCCGCGGCGTTAGCCAGGATCGGCACGACACCGAAGTAGTAGGCATCGTTGGACAACACGAACGTCAGCGGCATGCTGGTAATCGCCACCACCAACGGGAACAGATGGCCCCAGGACGGCGGAATCCAGTCCACCAGGGTTTGTGCCAACGCATCGACCATCTTCGTCCCGGAGAAAATCCCGGCGAAGATGCCCGCGGCAAACACCAGCAGGACCACGGTCATGGCATTGCCCGAATGGGCGAGAATGCGTTCCTTCTGAATATCCAGTTGCGGATAGTTGATCATCAGCGCCAGGACAAAACCGATCAGGAACAGGATCGCCGAGTGCATGAGCCCCATCACCAGCGCGACCATCACCGCGACCACCAACAGCAGGTTGACGTAGGCCAGTTTCGGACGTTTGTGGGGCGTGTCTTCCATGATCGCGTTGATGTAGCAATTACCACCGCCGCTTTGCAGCTGGACATTGCCGATGCGCTTGCGCTCGGCACGGCCCAACAGGAACGCCGTGAACACCACCCATGCGGCCCCACCGATCATGGTCGGCAGCAACGGCACGAAGTACTCACCGGCATCCAGGCCCAGGGCTGCGATGGCACGGGTCGCCGGGCCGCCCCAAGGGGTCATGCCGCTCATGATGCTCAAGGAGAGCATGGAAACGGTCGCCAGGATCATCGGGTTCATGCCGATGCGCTTATACAGCGGCAGCATCGCGGCACAGGTGATCATGTACGTCGTCGTGCCGTCACCGTCCAGCGCCACCAACAGCGACAACAGCGCAGTGCCCACGGCGATTTTCATCGGGTCGCCATTGACCCGCTTGAGGATCTTGCGGATCAGCGGGTCGAACAGGCCGGCGTCGATCATCAAGCCGAAAAACAGGATCGCGAACAACAGCAGTGCCGCTGACGGCGCGACCATCTTCAGGCCATCCAGCATCATCTTGCCGGTGGTCCCGCCAAAGCCGCCAAGCACGGCAAAGACGATCGGCACCACCGTCAGGGCGACGATGGGCGACAGCCGTTTGGTCATTATCAGGAAGGTGAAGACCACCACCATGGCCAAGCCAAGTAAAGCGAGCATATGTCAGATCTCTTGTTGTTATTGAGTCGCTGATGCAATGACGAGGTCTGCCTGGCTAACCGGCCAGGCGCCGGGAAACCGTGGCGTATACAAAACCTGAAAAAAGGCGGCGGGCGGTGCGTACTACCGAGGCTCGAATGGTCTCACCCGTTTTGCCGGTGTAGGACAACACGACATCGATACCGCCGCTAGGGTGCTCGATGCGAACCTGCTCCAAACGAGGCTCGCCGCCGCCACCGATCAGGTTGGCCGCGACACTGCCGTGGGTCACGCAAGCCGTCGCCAGGCCGATGGAGCCGGTGATCGCCAAGGCGCGGTGGCAGCTGTGGGGCATGAAGTAGCGCACCTGGAGGGTCCCGCCAGACTTGGCCGGCGACACCAGGACCGGCTTGGGGATCACCATGTCGCTGACGTCACCCAGGCCCATCGCCCGGCCCGCTTTGAGCCGCAAGGATTCCAGGCGCCGCATGAATGCCTTGTCGGCGTCCAGTTCAGCGGGGCTTTCGTCACCGCGCTTGCCCAGTTGGCTGGCCTCGACGATCAGCATCGGCATCGCCATGTCAATGCAGGTCACCGCAATGCCGTCGATCATGTCCAGGGGTTGCCCGGTCGGGAAGAGCTTGCCCGTCTTGCTGCCCGCGGCATCGAGGAAGGTCAGTTGCACCGGGGCGGCCGTACCGGGCACGCCATCGATGGCGGTGTCGCCTTCATAGCTGACCTTGCCTTTCGGGGTTTGCACGTCGGAATTCACGAAAGTCCCGGTATTGAGGTTGCGAATGCGCACCCGGGTCAGCTCGCCGGTAGCCTTGACCAGCCCCTGCTCGATGGCGAACGGGCCGACGGCGCAGAGCATGTTGCCGCAGTTGGGCGCGGTGTCGACCCGACGTTGGGAAACCATGACTTGGACGAACAGATAATCGACGTCGGCTTCCGGATGCAGCGATGGGCTGACGATCGCCACCTTGCTGGTCTGTGGGCTGCCGCCGCCGATGCCGTCGATTTCCAGTTCGTGGCCGGACCCCATCAGGTTGATCAGCAACTCGTCGCGTTCGGCGATGGCGACCGGCAGATCCCAGGCGAGAAACACCGGGCCTTTTGACGTACCGCCGCGCATCAGCACACAAGGGATTCGCTTCATGAACATTAACTCTTGTTGATCAATCTGGATAATTGATGTTCTGGACACAAGAGTGGCAGGGTTTAAAAAGTGTTTCCAATGCAAAGATCGTCGTCATTATTGCGTTTCACAAAAGAATTATTCTAGGATTCGCCCGGGACTCACCGCCCTTCCCCAGCGAGAGAAAACATGGAATATGAGCTGCAGGACATACGATCTTTCGTGAAAATCGCCGAACTTGGCAGTTTCCACGAGGCCGCCGATGCGTTGCACCTGTCCCAACCCGCCTTGAGCCGACGGATGAAAAAACTCGAGGAAGGCTTGGGGACCGCTTTGCTCGATCGCACCACCCGCAAGGTCAGCCTGACGAGCGTCGGCCGTGACTTCCTGCCCAAGGCGCGACGCCTGCTGGATGATTTCGACGACTCGATCCTCAATATCCGCGAGCTGGCGGAGCGACAGATCGGCCGGGTGACCTTGGCCTGCATCCCCACGGCGGCGTTCTATTTCCTGCCTTCGGTGATCCGCCTCTACAACGAGCGCTACCCGAAAATCCGCATCCGCCTGCTCGACCTCAGCGCCAATGAAGGGCTCGAAGCGGTGTTGCGCGGCGAAGCCGATTTCGGCATCAACATGATGAGCGGCCAGCACCCGGACATCGAGTTCGTGCCCCTGGTCAACGAACCCTTTGTGCTGGCCTGCCGGCGCGACCATGAGTTGGCCGAACGCAGCGCGGTCACCTGGTCGGAACTCAGCGATTACCGGTTGATCGGCGTTGGCCGCCTGAGCGGCAACCGCATGCTCCTGGACCACGCGCTGTCGGGCCTGAGCTGGCGCCCGCAGTGGTTCTACGAAGTGCAGCACCTGTCCACGTCGTTAGGACTAGTGGAGGCTGGCCTGGGCGTGTCGGCGATGCCCAGCCTGGCGATGCCGGCCGGGGACCATCCAACGCTGGTCAGCGTGCCGCTGATCGAGCCGGTGGTAAACCGCTCGCTGGGCCTGGTCTACCGCCGGGGCGCATCGCTCTCCCCGGCCGCGGAGAAATTCGTCTCGATCCTGCTTGAACAGTGGCCGCAATGAAGCGAGAGCCGCCACACCACCAGCGCAGCGAGGCTGATCGAGACGCCCAGCAGGCTGACCGCCATCCAGCCCCATAGCGCGAAGACCTGGGTTGCGGCCATCGCGCCCAGTGCACTGCCCACCGAGTAGAAACACATGTAGGCGCCGACCATGCGGCTTTGGGCGTCAGGCCGTGCAGCGAAAATCAGGCTCTGGTTGGTGACGTGCACGGCTTGCACTGCGAAGTCGAGCAACACCACACCGCAGACCAGCGCAATCAGGGAGGTCTCGGTCAACGCGATGGGCAGCCAGGAAAGCGTCAGGAGCCCCAGGGACCAGCCGGTAACCCGTTGTCCAAAGCCTCGGTCAGCCCAGCGTCCGGCGCTTCTGGCCGCCAGGGCTCCTGCGACGCCGGCCAGGCCAAACAGGCCGATGGTGGTATGGGAAAGCGCCAGCGGCGCGGCGCTCAACGGCAGCACCATGGCCGTCCATAACACCGAAAAAGCGGCAAAGACCAGCAAGGCCAGCAACCCCCTGGTCCGTAGCATCGGCTCGGTCACGAACAGCATGAACAGCGAGCGGATGAGCGCCAGGTAGGGCTCCCGGTTGCGGGGCGACACGGTGGCAGGCACCACGGCCCAGAACACCACCGCGATGATCAGCATCAAGCCCGAGGAAACGAAATAAACCCCGCGCCAGCCCGCCAGATCGGCGATCACTCCAGAGATGAACCGCGCCAGGAGAATCCCCAGGACGACGCCACTGGTGACGGTTCCCACGGCCTGTCCCCGTTGGGAGGGCGAGGACAGCGCGGCGGCATAGGCCACCAGCACCTGGACGACCACCGCCAGCAGCCCCATCACGATCAGGGCGCCCAGCAACGCCAACCAATGCTGGGCTGCGCCGACGGCCGCCAGCGCAATCGCAGACAACACCAATTGGGCGAACACCAACCGTTTACGGTCGACCTTGTCCCCCAGCGGGACGATGAACAGCAACCCCAGCGCGTAACCCACCTGGGTGGCCGTCACCACAACCCCGATCAACCCTGAAGCGACACCCAGACTCTCGGCCATCGACGCGAGCAAGGGCTGGGCAAAGTAGACGTTGGCGACGGCCAGTGCGCAGGTCACGGAGAACAATAATGTGAGCGACGGCGAAAGGCCCGGGCAATGGTCGCCATGTTGTTCACCCAAGGAACACGAGGACCCCGTGGCGAGGGAGCTTGCTCCCGCTGGGCTGCGAAGCGGCCCCTCTTGTGAGCACTTCGCACTCAAGCGGGAGCAAGCGCCTTCGCCACACTGATTTTCCGAAGGCTGCGGGGTGAAACAGTCGGCCTCTGCTGTCATGCACGTCTCCTTGGCGCTAAACTGGTTTCAATTAAAAACCTAACTGAATTGTTGCTCGATCAGGTTTCAATTTGCAACCACAAGATTCCGGCCAACTTGGCAATGCTTTTCCAGAGGGTCAATGAAATGGAAACGGCTCCATCGCAAAACAACGAATGCCCGGTCGCCAGAACACTGGCCGTGATAGGCGATCGCTGGTCGCTGATGATCATCCGCGACGCCTTCGACGACATCCGCCGCTTCAGTGAATTCCAAAAAAGCCTGGGCGTGGCCAAGAACATCCTGGCATCGAGGCTCAAAGCCTTGGTCGAGGTCGGCGTGTTCGATGTTCGCCCCGCCTCGGATGGAAGCGCCTACAAGGAATACGTCCTGACAGAGAAAGGACGGGAGATTTTTCCAGTGGTGGTCAGCCTGCGGCAATGGGGTGAACGCTTCCTGTTCGAGCCGGGAGAAACGCGCTCCGTGCTGCTGGACAACGCCTCCGGCCAGGCGCTCATGCCGATGGAGGTTCGCTCGGCAAGCGGGGCAAAACTTGGACCGTTTGATTGCCACAGATTGAGACGGATTGTTGGCGAATCGTAAAGCGACGGTAGAATCCCCCCTTGCCAGGACGATTTCGAGGTCATTACTTCACGGCCTTTTGACTCGACCCGGCCAGGTTTTCCAGCAACGCCAAGGCCTGGTCGAAATCGAAACGCTCGGCGTGCTGGACGACCCGGCGCAACTGCTCGGCCAGCCTGGGGTCGGAGGTCAGCCTCGGCAGCGGGTGCAGGACCGTCAGCGCCTGCGTATCACTCTCGACCAGCAAGTCCCTGGCTTGGGCCAGCCGCGCCTGTAACTCGGCGTCGGAATGTGACACAGGCAGCGACTCGGTGGCTGGCCCCGGCTCCGTTAGCCCCGCCAGCCCTTCCAGCACTAGATTTAGGCAGCGCTCCACCTCCACCAGCCGATCAGCCACGACCTCCTCCTGGGAGCCGGTCAGGCAGGCCTGCTCCAAGTCGGCGGCAGCGCTCGCGACGTCATTGGCGCCGATGTTGCCCGCTGTGCCGCGCAGGGTATGGGCCAGGCGTGTCGACACTGAACAATCATCATCGCTACGGGCGGCCAGGAACTCGGTGCTGAAGGCACGGTGACTGGAGATGAACTTGCGCAGCAGGCGCAGGTAAAGGTCGACCTTGCCCATGCAAGTGGCCAGGCCGGCTCTCTGGTCGATGCCCGGAAGTTCAGCGGACAAGTGCTTGCCAGCCGGTATGGGCAACGCTGAAGTTTCCTGCGCCTGGGCGTTACGACCGGGCGCAGGATGTATCCACTTGGCCAGTGTGACGAACATGCCCTCGACGTTCAGCGGCTTGGAGATATGGTCGTTCATACCGCTGGCCAAGGCCCGCTCCCGGTCTCCCGCCATGGCGTCGGCGGTCATGGCGATCACCGGCAACTCAGCCCAGCGCGACTGCTCGCGAATCTTGCGAGTAGCGGTATAACCATCCATGACTGGCATCTGGCAGTCCATCAGTACGCCGTCGAAATCATCATCGTGCGCCAACAGGTCGAGTGCTTCTTCACCATGGATGGCCACGCACAGTTCGATGCCAGCGCTGCCCAGCAGCTCGCAGGCCAACTCGCGGTTCAGTTCATTATCTTCAACAAGCAGCAGGCGCGCGCCACGCAGGCTAGCCATCGCATTGGCATTCTGCCCGGATCGCTCACCGGCCCGAGTGTCGGCCTGAGGGACCTTGCCGAGCACCGTGCCGATCGCCTCGAGCAGCGTGGACGGCGTCACCGGTTTGGTCAGCACCACCGGCAACTGGATGCCGTGCCGGCTGGCCTCTTCGCGCGCCTCCTCGCGCCCGAATGCGGTGACCATAATGACCGAAGGTGTTTGCGCCAGGTCGGTGGCATGCATCTGTCGCACCGTTTCCACACCGTCCATGCCGGGCATGCGCCAATCCATCAACACCAGGTCATAGGGCAGTGTCTTGCGCTCCGCCTCCACCAGCATCCCCAACGCCGCGCGACCACTCTGTGCCACGTCCACCTCGACACCAAAACTGCGCGCCATGCTGGAGAGAATCTCGCGCGCGCTGGCGTTGTCGTCAACCACCAGCACGCGAACGCCGAGTAGCTCATCGGCCGTAAACATTCGCCGCGGCACAGCGTCGCGCTGCACGCCGAGGCTCACCTCGAAATGGAAGACCGAGCCCTGGCCGAGTTCGCTTTCTCCCCAGATTCGTCCGCCCATCAGCTCCACCAAGTGCTTGGAAATGGCCAGACCCAGACCGGTGCCACCGTACTTGCGCGTGGTGGAGCTATCGGCCTGGCTGAAGGGTTGGAACAGCCGACTGCATTGCTCGGGGCTCATGCCTATGCCACTGTCGCGCACCCAGAAATGCAACTGTGCCTGTTCCTCGCCGCCACCCAGTCGCTCCACCCCCACCACGACCTCGCCCTGCTCAGTGAACTTTGCCGCATTGTTGCCCAGGTTGATCAACACCTGGCCCAGGCGCAACGGATCGCCGATCAGCGCCGTCGGCAGCCCTGCCGGGGTATTGAACAGCAGCTCCAGGCCTTTGTCCTCGACCTTCAGGCCAATCATGCTGACGAAGCCGTCGAGCACGTCTTCCAAGTGGAAGGGAATAGCCTCGAGGTGCATCCTCCCGGCCTCGATCTTGGAGAAGTCCAGGATGTCGTTGATGATCCCCAGCAGATTCTCCGCCGAGCGGTGCACCTTCTCGATGTAGTTGCGCTGCCGATGGTCCAGCTCGGTGCGCAGGGCCAGGTGGCTCATGCCAATAATCGCGTTCATCGGCGTGCGGATCTCGTGGCTCATGGTGGCCAGGAATTCGCTCTTGGCCCGGGTCGCTTCCTCGGCGATCTCCCGCGCCAGGTGCACCTCGGCCTCGGCGGCCTTGCGATCGGTAATGTCGAAGTACCAGTTGGCGCGAATGACTCGCTCGCGCTGCTCCAGCGTCGCCGCCGAAACCAGTACCTCGAAGCGCTCACCCTCGCGACGCTGCAAAGTGGCTTCGAAGTTCAGCACCGCGCCCTGCTCTGCTGCTGCGACAAAGCGCTGGTGTGCCTGCTGATCAACCCAGAAACGCCCCGGATCGGTGCCTTCGAGTTGAATGATATCGACACCGAACAGGTTTTCGAACTGCGGGTTGCAGTAGGTCGGACGACCTTCAATGTCCCTGATCAACATGGCCACCGGGCTGCTGTCGAGTACCGCGCGCAGTTGTTCCTCGCTGACTTTGAGCGCCGCCTGCAACTGGCGACGCTCGGTGACGTCACGCACCGAGGCACACACGCATACCCCACGGCCCTCCAGGCTCGGCAGGCGCGACAGGCCGATCTCCACCGAAAACAGACTGCCATCCTTGCGTACCCCCTGCAGGTCGTCCAGGCCGGCACCCATCTGCCGAGTATCGCCGTGGGCAATGAAGCCGTTGCGCAACTCGACGTGGCGCCCGCGACTCGCCACCGGCACCAGACGCTCGATAGCCTCGCCCACCAACTCGCCAGCGCTGTAGCCGAACAACCGGTCCAATTGCTGGTTGGTCCGCAGGATGCGCCCGTCAGCCCCCACGACCAGCATGCCGTCCGGTGCCGCCTCGATGATCCCGCGATACCAGGCCTCGGTGGCGCGCAGTGCCGATTGCTGGGCTTCGAGCTCCTGGGCCTGACGCTCCAACTGCAGCGCCTGTTCCGCCATTTCATCGGCTTGCCGACGGGTTTCCGCCAGCAGTACCTGGACGGCCTGATTACGTTCCAGGATGGCCATCGCCGCAGCCAAGCGAGGGGTCGCCTCCTGAAGCAGCAGTGACTGATCATCATCCAAGGGTTTTAATCCAGCGAGTTCGAGCACGCCGAGCAGCCGCTCTCCACGCTGAATCGGTTGCAGCACCAGGCACGTGGCGGGGATCTCACCGAGCTGCGAATGCAGGCGCCAATAGTGCTCAGGCAACGCGTGCATCTGGCGTGCCTGACGATCAACCGCGCATTGGCCCAGCAAACCATCGCCGAATATGACCTGCGCCTGCGGTGGCCGCTCGGAATCGGTGGCATAGCCGCCCATCAGCACCAGTCGGGTAGCGTCCTGATGAGCGCTGTAGAGAACGCCCTGGCAAATGCCGAGCAGGTTCGCCATATGCTGTAGGAACACCTGCGCCAGTTCGTCGGGAGCCTCAGCTTGCTGCAGGTCAATCTGTAACTGAGCGATCTGCGCCTTGACCGACCGCTGGCGTTCCAACTGTTGAGACTCGATTTGCAGTTTGGCGATGGCCCGCGCAAGGTCGCCGGTCTCGTTATTCAAGTCCGTATGCGGAATCGGCTGATCGAGCTTTCCTGCGGCCAACTGGTCCACGGCGACTCGCACTCGGTTCAGCGGGTGGCGGATCGACTGGCTGACCAGCCAGCAAAGCAGCAGCGCCAGCGTCAATCCGCCGAGCAACAGGGTGTAGGTCAGCGTGGTGCTGCGCTCGGCAAAGTCGGCAATCTCCTTGGCCGTGTCGCGGATCGAAGCCTCCTTGACCTCAGCGATTGCATGCAACAGGGCATCGGCCTGCTGATCGAGGCGTTGGAACTCGCTGCTGTTGAGCAGTAACATTGCTTGGCTCTGGCGGCCCAGATCGATCAATGCAAAGGCCCGCTCCCCCTCTCGCTGCAACTGTTGCAGCAGCACATCGAACTCGGCGAGACGTGCCAGGTTCTCCGCGCGCCTCAAGGTTGACTTGGCCTCGGCCAGCGACCGGTGCAGCCGGGTTTGAGTGTTACGCAAATGTTGCAGCGACTCGACGCGCACGTCCGCGCTGTCCGTCCCCACGGCACGCTGCAGCGCCTGCACCAGATGCGGCAATTGCACCCGGGCTTCGTGCAGGTGTTCCATGCCCACCAGTTCCTGGGTATAGAGATTCTGCATGTCCCGCTTCAGCGACTCCTGAGTACGTAGACTCTGCACGCCGAGAACCAACACCAGGAGTAATAACGTGGCAAAACCGAGGATCAACTTGTGGCGAAGCGGGAGACGTTCAAGCAGGGTGCGTAATCTGACCATGACATACCCCGGTGACCACGATTAGGAAGTTGGAAAAACGGCTCGCAGTCGTTCGCTCAAGGTTTCTGGACGATACGCTCCAGAGCAGCCACCTGTTTGGCCATGTCCTGATCGCTGTCGGCAAAACGCTGCGCAATCGCCTGGAACTGTTCGACATGGGCCAGGAAGGCATCGCAGATGTCCGGATCGAAATGTGAGCCGCGCCCCTGCCGGATGATCTCGACGGCCTCCTCATGGGGCATGCCCAATTTGTACACCCGTCGGCTGATCAGGGCGTCATAGACATCCGCCACCGCCATCAGCCGGGCGCTGATAGGAATATCGTCGCCTGCCAATGCTTGGGGATATCCGCTGCCGTCCCATTTCTCCTGGTGGCTGTAGGCAATCTCTTTGGCCAGGCAGAGGAAATCCACTTGGACGCCGAGCTGATCCTCGGCGCGCTGGATGGCATCGCGCCCCAACGTGGTGTGGGTTTTCATGATCTCGAATTCCTCCGGGGTGAAGCGTCCCGGCTTGAGGAGGATATGGTCAGGAATGCCGATCTTGCCGATGTCGTGCAACGGCGCCGACTTGAACAACAGGCGGATCGTTTCGTCGTTGAGAAAATGCCTGAAGCGAGGATGGTCGCGCAGCTGCTCGGCCAGGACCCTCACGTAGTGCTGGGTCCGTCGAATATGGTTGCCGGTCTCATTATCACGGGTCTCTGCCAGTGAGGCCATGGCCTGGATGGTCACGTCCTGGATGGCCACGACCTCGCGGGTACGCCGCTGCACCTCCTTCTCCAGGTAGTCATTCTGATCACGCAAAAAATCTGCCGCCGCCTTGAGCTTGAGCTGCGTATCCACCCGCGCCAACACCAACGGTGGGCTGATCGGCTTGGTGATGTAGTCGACCGCGCCCAGTTCCAAGCCATGGATCTCGTCCTCGATCGCCGCCAAAGCAGTGAGGAAAATGATGGGAATGTCACAGGTCCGCGGATCATGCTTGAGCTGGTCCGCCACTTCATGGCCGGACAGCCCGGGCATCATCACATCCAGCAGGATCAAGTCCGGTAGCGAATCGCCCTGGAGCACTCGCAGGGCTTTCTCGCCACTGTTCGCGGCCTTGACCCGATAGCGGTCCTTGAGCAGGTCCGTCATCAACATCAAATTATCCGGCGTGTCGTCGACCACCAGGATGGTGGCGTGGGGATAGTGGCTATGTTCGGCGCTCATGGCTCGCGGCTCCCTTGCCAGAGATGTGGCGTCCCTAGGGAAAGTTATTTTTGTCCCCTCAATGGCCGTGAGCTTAGCTGCACTTCTGCGAGACTGCCGCCGATTCACCGGTCCAGCGCCCACTGCCTGCCGGTTGCAGAGGACGCTATCCGTTCAGTATCAGCGACAGGTCCGGATACCTGGCGCACATGAAATCGACAAAGGCCCGCACCTTCGGCGCAGCCAGTCGCCGGGACGTGTGCAGGACCCAGAGTTCGGCTTCCTTGCCCGTTACCGTGCCCCACTGGACCAACTCGCCACTGGCCAACGGGTTCCAGGCGATCGACTGTGGGAGAAGGGCCGCCCCACCACCGGCGATAGCTGCATCGCGGATCATCAGGAACGAAGAGAAGCGCAGCCTGGGGATCGGCTCCAGGACCAGGTGGCCGCCATCGAGTGTCCAATGGGCAGGCTCGAAACTCGAAACCACAATGCCGGGAACCGAACGGAGGGCGCCGGGCGCAGGCTTGGGTACTTCAGGCGCAGCCACGACCACCAGCCGGTCCTTGGCGAAGCAGCGGCCGACCAGATCGCTGTCCGGGCTCGGGTTGATCCGGATGGCGACATCAAATTGCTCCTCGACGAGATCAACCAAACGGTCCTCGGCAATGGCCTCGATCGTGACGTCAGGATAGGCCGCGCAAAACTCGGCGCCGATGCGTCCCATCGCGAGCTGCGAGAACAGGACCGGGGCAGCGACACGCAAGCGTCCGCGCGGCGTCGATACACCCTCCTTCGCCGCCGCCATGGCTTCCGCCACCTCGGCCAATGGCCCCTCGGCCCGGGCCAGCAACAGCGCGCCGGCCTCGGTGAGCTTCAAGCCGCGGGCGCTGCGCTCGATCAGCCGGACACCCAATTGTTCCTCAAGGTCGGCGATACGACGCGACAAGGTGGCCTTGGATATGCCGCTGGCACGGCTGGCCTTGCCCAACCCTTCATTCGTGGCAACGAGGGTGAAATCGGTCAACGCGTTCAGGTTCATGGTGTTCCACTTATGCAACGGAGTGTCTACATCCTGGCGTCTTTGTTTTACTCCTGCAACACCATATCGTTTGTCCATCGCAGCGGACCGACAAGGCCGTAGCGAACTTTTCTGGCTTCCCCACCCTTCGCAGGAGATTCAAAATGAGCATTCTCGTTACCGGCGCCACGGGCACCCTCGGATCACTCATCGTTCAACGCCTCGCCGGCGCAGGCGCCGAGGTCAAAGCCCTCGTGCGCCAGCCCGGCAAAGGCACGTTCCCGGCGGGCGTCGCTGAAGTCGTGGCCGACCTCACCGACGTCCCTTCGTTGCGCAATGCCCTGGCGTCGGCACGGACGCTGTTCCTGCTCAACGCCGTGACCCCCGACGAGGTGACGCAAGCCCTCATCACCTTGAACCTCGCTCGCGAAGCCGGCATCGAGCGCATCGTCTACCTGTCGGTGATCCATGCCGACAAGTTCACCCAGGTACCGCACTTCACTGGCAAGCACACGGTCGAGCGCATGATCGAAAACCTCGACATCCCAGCGACCATCCTGCGCCCGGCCTACTTCATGCAAAACGAATCGATGGTCCAGCAGACGATCCGGGACTACTCGGTGTACCCGATGCCGATCGGCTCGGTGGGCGTGTCGATGATCGATGCCCGCGACATCGCCGACATCGCCGTCGCCGAGCTGCTGCGCCGCGACAGGGCGCCTTCGGCCCTGGAACGGGTCACCCTGGACCTGGTCGGCCCGCAAGTACTGACTGGTGCCGCCGTGGCGAAAATCTGGAGTGCCGCCCTGGGTCGCGAGGTCGCCTATGGCGGTGACGATGTGGCCGCCTTCGAAGCGCAATTGGCGGCGTACGGTCCCGCTTGGCTGGCTTATGACATGCGCCTGATGATGGCTGGCATCCAGACGTTTGGCATGCAGGCGGCCGAAGGAACCGTGGAACGGTTACAGGCGATCCTTGGACGCCCGTTGCGCACCTATGAAGACTTCGTTCGCGAGGCCGTCGCCGGGGTTTGAACAGCGCAGGGCACTACTTCCCGATCGCCACCCGCGAATCGAACAGCCGTTGCGCGACTGGAGGCAGTGCCCGACCACGCCGCGATATCAACCCCAGGATCCTGGGTTGTCGCTGCTGACAGGCGCGATCACCCTGTTCACTTGAGAGCAGACTAAGCCAACTGGCGAATCCCTAGAGACAGAATCAAACCACCGCACAGTCGATCAATTGCTTTTCTTCTCCCTTGATAGGCGCACGCAATCCTGGGCTGGGAAAGAGCAATGGCGACCATTCCATACCAGGCCATTGAAACCACCACGACCACGGCCAGCATCGACAAAAACGTGCCTGGCGACACGTGGGCGGGCGCCGCGGCTGAGAAAACAGCGGCATAAAACGCCATGGACTTGGGGTTGCCGATATTGGTCACCACACCTTGGATAAAGGACTGGCGGCAACTACCGGCGAGGGCATCGCTTAGCAGGCCAGGCGCATGCTTGCCCGCATTGATCAGCAGGCGCAGCCCGAACCACATCAGGTAGGCTGCCCCCAGGACCTTTATCAACAGCCCAGCCCAGGGGAGTGCAGCGAATACAACCCCGAGGCCCGCAATCGCGCAGGAAGACCAGAACAGATTGACCAGCACGATTCCCCCGACCAGGGCCAGCGCTTCAGGCCGTGTAGCAGCCACCGCCTTATGGACTACCGCGACAAAATTCGGCCCAGGAATCACCACACCGGCCAGGTAGACCAAAAAAACTGTCAAGACAGCGGAACCGTCGATCATGTGCGTCCTCGCGAACTCTGTAGGCGGTGGTCGTTATCCAAAATGCCGTATGGCTGCCCTGTGCACGGGGCAACGCCACTATTCCTCGGCAGGCCTCATATGAAAAATCGTATAGGGCAGGATCAACGTATCGGCGACGATACTGAAAGGCAGGTCAATGATTGCAAACGGTGCCAGCGCGCGTGAGTAAACGTCGTTGTCGTTCGTCGCGCCCTTGATGATCTCGATATCGGTGGCCGCACCGCAGTATGGCTGGCGGCCGCAGAGTTGCCCCATGCCAAAGGTTTCGTTGGCCGTCGCACAGCCTGCCAGCAGCGCCATGATCAAAGTCATTATTACGATCCGCATGACGCTCGCTCTCCCTGAAAGGCTGGACTGTAGCACCGATGGCGGGCGACCTATAGGGCATGTTGGAAGACTGAAGCGGCGACGCCAGGTTCTCCTGTAGGATGCTCACCCTGTCAATCAGTCGCGAATGTGAACAATGGAACTGCACTCGATTCTCGCCTTTACCCTGGTCGCGGCCATCGCTATCGCCAGTCCTGGACCGGCCACCTTGATGGCGATCAATAACAGCCTGGCCTACGGCCCGCGCTACGCGGTGTGGTCATCGGTGGGCAACGCCAGCGGGCTGTTCTGCCTGTCGGCCGCCGCCATGCTGGGCCTCGGCGCGTTGCTCGCCAGCTCCGAATGGCTGTTCAATGCGGTGAAAGTCCTGGGGGCCGGTTATCTGTTCTACCTGGGTGCCAAGCAGTTGTTCAAGAAGAGCCCGATACTCGCGCCGGATATGCAAGTGGACGGTACGACCCGCAAGCCATCGCGTTCAAAACTGTACAAGTCGGCGTTCCTGACGGCCATCACCAACCCAAAGGCGACGATGTTCTTCACCGCCCTGTTCCCGCAATTCATCGACCAGAGCGCCGCGCTGCTGCCGCAGTTCCTGATTCTGACATCGATATTCGCCGGCTTGTCGCTGGTGTCCTTGAGCCTGTATGCAGCCATTGCCGCCCAGGCCAAAGGCGTGCTGAAACGACCCGAGTTTTCCGTGTGGATCAGCCGGCTCGTTGGCTCTACCTTCATCGGCTTCGGTGCGGCGATCCTGGCGATGCGTCGGCCAGCCGCTTAGGAGGCGGCTTGCTGCGCGAAATCCATGTGACTGGACCATCGTCATCGCGAGCAAGCTCGCTCCCACAGGGGATTTGGGACCGGGCACAAGATTTATGTGCACTGAGTATCCAATGTGGGAGATTCTATGGTTGAGGGGAAGCCCTCAAGCCGCTTTTGGTTGGTATTCGCTTTGCCCTTTCAGCAGAGCGAATACGATCCGAGCAAGCTTGCGTGCCAGTATCACTAGCGCCTGGGTGGTAGCGAAGCCTTGAGCTCTTAGTTTTTCATAAAAGCCTTTCCAGGCAGGCGTACGGCTAGCCGACATGGCTGCGTTGTGCAAAAGCCGACGAACTTCCGGATCGCCTCGTTTGCTCAAGCTTCGGCGGTCGTCTTTTTGTCCTGATTGGGACACTCGCAAATCCATCCCCAAGAAGGCAATGAAGGCGTCTGCGTTTTTGAAGTCGCCCCGCTGAAACGCCGTAAGTAAGCGGGCTCCGGTCAGAAATCCGATGCCCTCGACCTTCAGGCAATGGTTCAGTTGACCTAGCAAACCAGCATTTTTCAGATGATCCTTGATCGTCTTCTCGATCAATGTCTCAAGCCTCTGCATGGCGGCGATTTGCTCGGCGAAAGCGGTCTTGAGCAGCGGCTCATTGGCCCAGCTTTGTACCAGGGCGACTCGAGCCTGAACCAACGCAGCGCGACGGCGGAAAAGGCTTAGAAGCTGGCGATACAACGGAGATGGCGGCGCCCATGGATGAAGCTCATGCCCTTCGTTCTTCAGGTAACGAGCCAGCAGCTTGGCGTCCAGCGCGTCGGTTTTGGCGCGTACTTTTACGCCTTTGCGGTAATGGTGAAGTTCATAACCGCCCACCATATAGATCGTGCAACCGGCCTCATAGGCCAGATCAGCAAAATCCAAGTGATAGATATTGGTCGACTCAATGGCGACATCGACGGGCCCCGGCAGTACTTTCAACCACCTTTTGATGGCCGCCTTGTCGTTGGGAATCGCTTCCAACACATCAAGCTCTGCGTGATAGATCACCAGCTCGTTCTTGGCGACATCCACGCCCACGATCGGCTTTGTGACAGAAACCGGCATTGCCATTGAAAATCCTCCGGGCTAAGGTTTGAACACTTGAAGGGGTCACCCAGAGGCGCAGGCTTGTCTCTATCGTCGATCCAGGCCGAAGCATTCTTTATCGGCGCTTGGGTGAAAGGAGGAGGGGCGAAATCTCCCACGGTCTGTACTGCGCGAACAGTCAGAATCGAGCCTTGTCCCTCCTCCTCCCTTCAAGTCCTACCATACAAGCGAGCTTGCTCGCGATGAGGCCGGCCCATCCAACATCACCGCAAACTGACACGCCGCCTTCGCGAGCAGGCTCGCTCCCACAGGGATTGGGGGCCGGATATAAGATTTGTGTTCACTGAGTATCCAATGTGGGAGCGAGCTTGCTCGCGATGAGGCCATCCCATCCAACATTACCGCAAACTGACACACCGCCTTCGCGAGCAGGCTCGCTCCCACAGGGGATTTGGGGCCGGGCACAAGATTTGTGTTCACTGAGTATCCAATGTGGGAGCGAGCTTGCTCGCGATGAGGCCATCCCATCCAACATCACCGCAAACTGACACACCGCCTTCGCGAGTTCAGGCTCGCTCCCACAGGGATTTGGGGCCGGGCACAAGATTTGTGTTCACTGAGTATCCAATGTGGGAGCGAGCTTGCTCGCGATGAGGCCGGCCCATCCAACATCACCGCAAACTGACACACCGCCTTCGTTGCGCCGAGGGATCTAAACCTCAAGCACCAACGGCTCGCTCCCTTGGGCCGGCACGGCGCAGCAGATCAGCACTTCACCTTCGCCCACCGGTTCGGCCGGCTGGCTCAGGTAATGCACCTGGCCGCGGCTCAAGCGGGTTTTGCAGGTGCCGCAGGAACCGCCGCGGCAACTGAACTCCGGAGTCAGGCCGCGCGCTTCGGCCAGCTCCAGCAGCGTTCCACTGCCAGGCTCCCAACGAGCTTCCTTGCCGGAACTGGCGAACAAGACCTTCACCGCCTCGCTCGCGGCCGGTACTTGCTGGGGCGCCGGGACACTGACTTCGATATCCCGCACAAGGGTGGAAGGCCCGAAGGTTTCCGCATGGATGCGGTCGTCAGGAATGCGCAATTTACGCAGCCCGTCATACAGCGCCTGGGTAAAGCTGCCTGGCCCGCACAGGTAGAAATCGTAGTCATTGAGCGGCAGCAGCCGCTTGAGCAGTTCCACATCGATCCGCCCTGCCAGATCGTAGCCTTCACCTGCCCCCGCCTCGGTGGGCGGTTGGCTGACCATGCGCAGTACCTGAAGCTTATCGCCAGCACGGGCGGCCAGCTCGTCGATCTCTTCACGGAACGCCAGGTCGGCCACCGAGCGGGCGCTTTGCACCAGCCAGACCGGGCGCATGCGGCTGATGCGTCGCCCCTGGTAAACCACCTCGCGCAACATCGACAACAGTGGCGTGATGCCCACCCCCGCGGCCAGCAATACCAACGGACGGCGCTCGGTGGGCTGGACCGTGAAGTGCCCCTGGGGCGCCCGCGCTTCGATCTCATGCAGCGCCCGCACGTGTTCATGCAGATGGGAAGACACCGATCCATCGCGCTTGACGCTGATGCGCAGGAAATCATCCGACGGTGCGCTTGAGACGCTATAGGTCCGGATCGACGGGGCTTTGTGCCCCTCCAACAGAATTCGCACCGGCACATGTTGCCCGGCTTCAAACCGGGGCAACCCCAAGCCATCGCTCGCCTGTAGGTAGAACGAGCGAATGTCTGGGCTCTCGTCCACCACCCGCTCAACCTGCAACGAACGCCAACGGCTGCGCAGCGCCTCGGCCTGCAAGCGCTCGGCGGCCTGCTCCCAACTGCCGGTCATCAATGAATTGGGCGAGTCGCCCTCGTCCTGGTCCTTCCAACGCAGCGCGATGGCGGCCGGGCGATGGACGATGCGCTGCGGCGTGAAGCGCAGCAGCCGCTCGGCGCCCTGGAAGGCACTGATCTCGGGATCGTCCAGCAGCACTTGCGCCGAACCGCTCATTTGCAGCAGATCGCCGGTCTGGAAATCGACGAACACCAGCCCGGCCCGAGGGTTGAGCAGGATATTGCCCAGGGTGTTGAAGAACAGATTGCCGGAAAAGTCCGGGATGGTCAGCGATCCGTCTTCGTCCATGCGCACGAAGCCCGGCTTGCCGCCGCGATGAGAGGCATCGACCTGCCGTTCGCCGTCACGCACCACATAGGTGGCGATATAAAACGAATCGGCCGCCGTCACCAGGCGCCGCACCAGCGGGTCCGAGACGGTCAATTGACGCGGCGCAACAGCCTGCGCATCGACAAAATGGTACTGGCGCAGATTGATGTAGCGAGGGCAGTTGCCGTAGGCCTGGCTCACGGCAATCTCTAGCCCTGGGGCAAGCTGACGGCGCACGACGCCGTTCATGCGATTACGTCGCCGAGTGTGCAATTCGATCCCCAGCATGCCGATGGCATCACCCTCGCCCATGCCTTCCTGGGCCGGGTCGTTCGGCTCGGGCTCGAGGTTGATGTGCAGGGTCTGCGGATCGGGCGAGTTCATGAAGCCCGGTTGTCCTGCGCGCAGGGTTGCCCAGACATCGCCTTGGCGATCCACCGCACCCAGCACCACGAACGGCAACTGGGCGTAGAACGCCCGGTGCTGGTCCGGCATCCATGTGCGGGCCAGTTGCCGTTGGCCGACACTGGCCATCATGTCGACGGCCCCGACGGCGCGCTGCAGGGTCAGCTCGCCTTCGTGCCAGGGCGAGGTTTTGGCTTTCACGACTTCGTCCATCAGCGACTCCTCGCACCCGCAGCATGAATGCCTGCGCCAGTGCGCTATGGTTAAGGACTCTCCGCCAGCTTCTGCACGGGCGTGCAAGTGGCTGGCGTCATCTTCTGCCCAAAGCGGCTGCGCAGGAATACGCACAAACTGCAATCCACCGTTTCATAAAATGGAAGGATGGGCTCAGGTCCTGACACGGGCGAAATGCTTGGTCAATTCGAGCAGGGTCACCCGCAACTCCGGAGGTCGCACGGGCTTGGCCAGGATTGAAATGTTCATGTGGTGCAGCGAATGACGAATTCTTTCGATGTCATGGCCGGTCATGATCATGGCGGGGACTTCCCAGCCCCGTTGCTCGCGAATTGCAGCGATGCATTCGGAACCGGAGACCTTCGTACCCAGGTCGAAGTCGGCAATGATGATGTCGCAGTCACTGGTCACCCCGACCCCATCGCTGTGAGTTTCCACTTCACAGCCCCATTTTTCCAGTAGCGCTGACGTTGCCATCAGCACGTTGGCGTCGTCCTCCACCAGGCACACCCGCAAACCTTGCAAACGGCCTTGCGTGGGCACCGGCCTGTGCGCCACAACCCTTGGCGCGACCCTTTCCAGCCCCTGGATCATCGCGCGCGTCCCCTTGCCCAGGCGGGAGTCCAACCGGATCTCCAGGTTGATCAACTGGCTGATTCGCTTGACGATGGACAACCCCAGGCCCAGCCCTTCGACGTCCTTGTCCCGGACGTGGCGTACCCGATAAAACTCCTTGAACACCTCGGGCAGATGCTCGGCGGCAATGCCCCGGCCCTTGTCGTAAATGACAATGGCCAAGCCACGGCCTTTCGGACGCACGCCGATCAACACCGGTTGGCCGGGGGCGTATTTGAGGGTATTGGAGATCAGGTTCTGCACCATGGTCGCCAACAGCCCGGCGTTGACATTGACCCAGTGCCGACAAGGCCGCAGGCGCAACTCGACACCGGCCCAGCGGGCGGCTTCGGTGTTTTGCTTGACTACGTCCTGGAGCAACGTGCCCAGGTGCACGGGTTCGGCCTGCGGTTCAAGTTGGCCGTTATCGAGGGTGTAGATGTCCAGGATCGAACGAAACAGCTGCGACACGATGTGCAACGAACGGTCGATATTGTCCACCAGTCGCAACTCTTCCTGCCCCAGCCGGGCATCGCGCAGGCAAGCGGTAAACAAACCGATCGAGTGAATCGGCTGGCGCAAGTCATGGCTGGCCTGGGCCAGGAAGCGGGATTTTTCCTGGTTCGCGGCAATTGCCTCTTCCGAAGCGATGCGGGTACGGGTCAGCAGGATATGCGCGTAGGCAGGCACCACGATGGTGGTGACGATCAGCATCAGGAACAGGTAGGGCTGGCCACGCCAGAACGGCGTGAGCAGGAAAATCACCACCAGGGTCGACAGCGCGATAGCGGTCGCCAGCGCCAGGTAGCGCGAGCCGAAACGCATGCCATTGCCCAACGTGACCCAGAGCAATGCAGCGTACACCGGTAGCAGACCCTCCCCACCCACGATCAAGGCGAAGGCGAGGCTTGCATAATCCAGGGTCATCGCAAAAAGACGACGCAGGAAGAAGTGCCCGGGCCAACGCTTGATCGCCATCCGCAGCGGGACCGCGGCGCCAAAGAAAAAGGCCATGTACCACAGGATCGGTACATACGTTTCGAAATCACTGGCCAGACAGGCCACCACAATGATGTAGAGCGCCGTACAGGCACCGACCGTCAATCTCAGCGTCGCTTGATCAAGCTCGCTATTCTTTTCCGTCATAACCACAGGATTATTCCACACGAAAGGTTGTTTCAAACTTGAAACCCGAGGGAGCAGTTTAGGTTACGATGCGCAAACTTGAACTCAGAAGGATCTGAAGCATGACCTGCCGAGTTATTGTGGCCGATGACCATCCTTTGTTTCGTGAAGGTATGTTGAGAACCATCGAACGGCTTCTGCCGACGGCCACCATAGAACAAGCTGGTAATCTGGACGAAGTGCTGGCTCTGGCGCGGTCCGGCATCGAAGTGGACTCCCTGGTGCTGGATTTGCGCTTCCCCGGTATTAAATCGCTGCAGGTCATAAGCCAGTTGCGTCATGAATTCAAACGCACCTCGATCATTGTGGTTTCGATGGTGGATGACAGGGATGTTATTTCCCAGGTAATGGCGCTGGGTGCCGACGGTTTCATCGGTAAGAATATCGACCCCGCCGATATCGCCGACGCCATCATGGCAATTCGCGAAGGCGAAGTAGTGGTCAAGTATCAGGCGGAAAACGCCATCTTGGATGATGCACTTTCGCAACTGACCGCTCGTCAGCGACAAGTGCTTGGTTTGATCGCCGCCGGCAAGACCAACAAGGAAATAGCCCGGGCGCTGGGCATTTCCCCCTTCACGGTACGCATCCATGTCTCAAGCCTGCTCAAATCCCTGGGTGTTCCCACACGTTCAGCGGCTGCGGCGCAATTTCCCAACGTTCCAGGCGATGGCGGATGGTTGGGCAAACCGCAGACGTGAAGGTATGACGTTGTGAATAATCATTGAGCGTTATCCCCCCTGTCCGCCGCCAAGGCCATAGCACACTTGTACTATAGCTTCGCTCCGTACTCTCCCCCTAAGCTGAAGACGCTCTGAAAAAAAGCGGCTCGAACAGCCAAACATAAAACAAAACCAACGCGCCATACCTACGCCGTGCCGTATCACTGTGCCTATTGAAAAGTTACGGCGTGCGAAGCCCGTGGATTAAATAAATCGCTCGGCGGCGCAATGCTGGATCAACTTCACCGTCTGCCCGGTTGAAGTGGAAGGGTCCTGACATTAACTCAAGGAAAGTCATTATGTCCTTCAACTATGGAAAAACACTTGGAAATGGATTGGCACTGTGCGTGCTGGCGGGCGTACTCAACGGCTGTGCGAACACCGGTGACTTGGGTAAGTTGATGAACACCCTGAACCAGGGAACCCAGAAGTACGACGTCACCTACCTCAAGCAAACGATCATTCCGGGCAAGACGACAAAAGGCCAGATCACGCAGATGTTCGGTGCGCCGACCAATGAGGAACTCAATTCGACCAGCACCAGCAACGAGTCGAACTGGACCTATGAAAAGAATGATGAGGGCCTCGACAAGTACATGAAGCTGGCCCATAAGTACGTGTCGACTGAAACGAGCCTGAAGATGTATGAAACCTCGGCGCAACTGGCCAAGGCACAAACCGTGGCCAATGACGTCAGCAGCGCGACCGGCACGAAAACAGGCCAAAGCCAGACCCAAGGTTCGGTATTGACCATCTATTTCATCGACGATGTCGTGAAGTACTACAGGGTCTACTGACACAATGGCGCCATCCGTTGGGGACAGCGTCAGCCTGCCCCCAACTTTCACCGAGGCTAGCGGCTACGCTTGGAGGCATCAAAAGTCATGAGATGCCAAAGCCGGTGGAAAAGAACAGTGAACTCGACCAGGCCACGTTACGCCTGACCGTCAGCGCCTGTGCGCTCTTGTATATCGTCATCCTGGCCGGCCTGTATCCAGAAGACGCCGCCAGCTACGTGCCCATCATTATTTACATCGGCACGTTCATTTTCGTCTCGGTGTTCCTGCGCATGATCATCAAGCGCTGGCCAGGACACTTCTTCTGGCGACGCCTTTTCACGATGCTGCATGACTACACAGGCATCGCTTTCGCCATGGTGCTGGGAGGTGAAAGTGCACTGCCGATCTACGCAGCACTGCTCTGGGTAACCTTGGGTAATGGCATGCGCTTCGGCTCGCGCTACCTGGCGCTGGCCACCGTTATCGCGCTGTCGACCCTGGTGCTGATTTTCTGCCTTCAACCCTTCTGGCGCACCCAGCCCTACATGTTCCTCATGCTGATCGTCACTACCATCGTGGTGCCAGCCTATGCACACATTCTGCTCAAGCGCACACGCATTGCCTCCGAGGAAGCGCTTTTGGCCAACCAGGAGAAGTCGCGATTCCTCGCCCAGGCCAGCCACGACCTGCGCCAACCGATCCACTCCATCGGCCTGTTCACCGCCTGCCTGCGTGACGCCAGGCTGGGCATGGAAGAACTGCGGCTGGTGGACAATATCGACCGCTCGCTGCACACCGTCTCGCAGTTGTTCCGTTCGATCCTCGATATCTACACCCTGGATCACGGCAAGCTGGTACCCCAGGCCGACACCATTCACTTGGGGGCCTTATTGCAGGACGTGGTCAAGCAGAACACCGAGGCGGCTCGCTGGGCCGGGGTCGAGCTGCGCCTGCGCGCCTGCCCTTATTGGGTCAACGTCAATCCGGGCATGCTGACCACAATGATCCAGAACCTGTTGTCCAACGCCCTCAAATACGCGCCCGGCCAACCGGTACTCATTGGCGTGCGTCGCCAGGGCAAGCGCCTGGCGGTGGTGATCTACGACAAGGGCCGCGGCATCGCCGCCGAGCATCTGCCGCAAGTGTTCAAGGAGTTCTACCGCGTGCGCCATGTACGCGATAAAGATGTCGAGGGTCTAGGCCTGGGCCTGTCCATCGTCAAGCGCATCAGCCAGATCCTCGGTGTCGATATACACATCCGCTCCAAGGTCGGCCAAGGCACCCAGGTGGCAATCAGCGGCCTGGAACTGGCGGCTCCAAGGTTCATGGAACCCAAGGTAGCGCCCGTCCAGAATCGCCTGGACGGATTGCGCGTGTGCTTGGTAGAAGACGACGCCAACGTGCTGATGGCGACGTCGGCGCTCCTGGAAAAATGGGGTTGCGAGGTTGAAACCCACAGCGACGGCGAGGGGTTGACCAGCGATTGCGACATTGTCATCGCCGATTTCGACCTGGGCACGAAAGTCTCGGGCGCCGAGTGCATTGCCGCGATACGCGAGCAGCGCGGCTGGCAAGTCCCTGCGTTGGTCATCACCGGGCATGAGATCGAGCGGATACGCCAATCGCTGCACAGCCTGAACATCTCGGTGCTGGCCAAGCCCGTGCGACCGCCGGAGCTGCGAGCGGTATTGCTCGAGCTCGTCAAACGCATGGATCGCAGGGGCGTGGACTCAGCTCACCTCAACCCACCCAGCCGATAGCCGTCTTGGGAATCACCTCGGACTCGTCGAGCTTGGACGCAAACATGCTCACCGCATCGAGGGCATCGGTGGTCCCGTTCCGGATCTGCACGATGACCGATCCGGCCTGGTCTGCCAGGGTGACGCCGCGCAAGGCGCCCTCATGGGTCACGTTCATGCTCGCGACGGCATCCCGGGTTTCGGAAAGAATCATGCCGATCATTTCGGCGATCTCCGACGTGGAGCGACTGGTGCGCCCGGCCAGTTGCCGGACCTCGTCGGCCACCACCGCGAACCCCCTCCCCTGATCGCCAGCCCGCGCCGCCTCGATGGCCGCGTTGAGGGCCAGCAGGTTGGTCTGGTCCGCAATGCCGCGAATGGTGTTGACGATGGCGGTGATCTCTTCCGAACGCGCCCCCAGTTGCCCAACCAGGCGCGCGGAGGCGCCGATGTTGTCGGCGATCTCGCGCATTTCCTTGGCGGTCTGATGGATCACCTGGGCGCCCTGTTCGGCCACCCGCTCGGTCTCGGCGGAGATGTGGTACGCCCGGGACGCGCCGCGGGAATCCTCTTCGAATTTCTCCACCCGCTCGGTGATGTCGCTGGCGAACTTCGCGATTTTGCACAACTTGCCTTCGGCGTCGTAGACCGGGTTGTAGCTGGCTTCCAGCCAGACGACTCTGCCGTTCTTGCCGAGGCGCTTGAATTGCCCGCTGAAAAACTCACCGGCGTTGAGACGACGCCAGAAATCGCTGTACTCCGAGCTGCCCACCAGGCTCGGTTCGCAAAACATCCGATGGTGCTTGCCCTTGAGTTCAGCCAATGAGTAATTCATGACATTCGTGAAGTTGTCGTTGGCGGTCAGGATGTTGCCGCCCAGGTCGAACTCGATGACTGCCATGGCCCGGTCGAGGGCCGCCAGCCGGCCACGGGTTTCGGCCTCAGCGGTCACTTTGGCAGTGACATCGAGTGCGTACTTGACTACTTTTACGACGCGGCCCTGTTCGTCCACCACCGGGTTATAGCTGGCTTCCAGCCACACGTTCTGGCCTGACGCGCTGCGGCGCTGAAACGTGCCGGAAACGAATTGCCCGGCGCGCAACTGGTTCCAGAATTCGCGGTATTCGGCGCTGCCCGCCAGCGCCGGGGTGCAGAAATCCCGATGGGACAGGCTGGTCACTTGCTCCGCACGGTAGCCCATCGTTTTCAGAAAGTTCTCGTTCGCCCGCAGCACCTTGCCGTCGGGACTGAATTCGATAACCGCCATCGATCGCTCAAGGGCGCCGACCAATCCCTTGTAGGTTGCCAATTCGGCCGTCCTAGCCGTCAGTTCGTTTTTTAGTGTTTTATTAAACATGACGTACCCTCGGTGAACCCTGAAAGTAACCGGACCTTCTATTCATATCGGCGGGTTGGCTGGGGGCTGAACGGTACGGCGTAATTATGTTTCGGCGCCAAAACCCACCGAATCCATCAACCAGCTTCTAAAGGCCTGCACTTTTGGCGAATCGGCCAGTTCATGGGGGGTGACGAAATAGAAGCCCAGGTCGGACCTCAATCGCAGGTCAAAGGGTGCAACCAGTCGTCCAGCCCTCAGGTCATCCTCGACATAGGTTGAGCGACCGATGCACACACCCAGGCCGTCCACCGCCGCCTGAACAGCCATCATGGCCAGGTCGAATGTCAGCCGGCTGCCTTCGGCCAGTTTTGTGGGTTGGCCGGCGGCGCTCAGCCACGCACTCCAGTCGCCGCTGGTCACCCCGCTGACCTGCAACAACGTGTGTTGGGCCAGGTCGCCTGGGGTCCGCAAGGCGGTCGGACCGTGCAGCAACCTGGGGCTGCACACCGGGAAGATGTCGTCGGCCATCAGCCAGTCGGCCCGCACGCCCTTCCAGTCGCCGACACCGTAACGAATGGCCGCATCGACACCGCCCTTGCGCAAATCCACCCGCTCCGTGGACGCCGTGACGTGCACATCGATAGTGGGAAACGCCTGCTGGAACGACGCCAGCCGCGGCAGCAACCATTTAGAGGCAAATGAAACCAACGTACTGATCGTCAAGACACTGTTGTTGCGGCTCTCCAGCAACATCCCAGTGCAATAGCGCAACTCATGGAAGGCCGAACGAACGCCGGGAAAATAGGCCTGGCCTTCGTTTGTCAGGGCCAAACCATCCTTGAGCCGCAAGAACAAGCGCACACCCAGCTCCTCTTCGAGCCGGCGAATTTGATGACTGATCGCTGTCTGGGTGACGTTCAGCTCTTCGGCAGCCCTGGTAAAGCTCATGTGTCGAGCTGCCGATTCGAAGGCTTTCAGGCCGTTCAAGGATGGGATTCTGTCGGCCATGATGGGAGGGCATGCTCATGAGATTTTGTCATACGCTAGCACTGAAGATGTCCTTTGAAAATGTTCCGGCTCTCACGGATTCTGGCGGCATGTCCCCCAGCCTTGAGGAAACCATGAAACTGTACTTCGCCCCCCTGACCTGCTCATTGTCCCCGCACATCGTGTTGCGGGAATTGGGCTTGCCCTTTGAATTGATCCGGGTCGACAACAAGACCAAGCGCACCGCCGACGGACGCGACTTCCTTAGCATCAACCCCAAGGGTTACGTGGCCGCCTTGGTGCTGGATAACGGTGAGGTCCTGACCGAGGGGCCCGCCATCGTCCAGTATCTGGCCGATCGGGTCCCTGGGAATACACTTGCGCCGGCCAATGGCACTTGGGAGCGAGTTCGTCTGCAGGAATGGTTGAACTTCATCAGCACCGAGATCCATAGCGGCTGTGCCCCGCTGTTCAATGCCGATATCGCCGAGTCAACCAAGGCAATCTTCAGGGCAAGACTGTTCAAGCGCCTGGACTACCTCAGCCAGGCCCTGGAGCAACAGGATTACCTGATGGGCCGCTTCGGCCTGGCCGACGCGTACCTGTTCACCGTTTTGACTTGGTTGCCGTTGTTCGATATCGCGATCGGCGACTGGCCGGTACTGGCGTCGTTCATGGCCCGAATCGCGGCACGTCCCAGCGTCCGGGCGGCGATGGCGGCAGAAGCGGCATGATCCATCCCAGTGCAAACTGACCCACCGCTATCGCGAGCAAGCTCGCTCCCACAAAGGTCGGCGGTGGATTCCGATTTCTTCAACGCCTCAAAACCACTGTGGGAGCGAGCTTGCTCGCGATGACGGCGGCACATCTAACATCCTGCAAGCTGACCTACCGCTATCGCGAGCAGGCTCGCTTGTATGGTAGGACTTGAAGGGAGGAGGAGGGACAAGGCTCGATTCTGACTGTTCGCGCAGTACAGACCGTGGGAGATTTCGCCCCTCCTCCTTTCACCCAAGCGCCGATAAAGAATGCTTCGGCCTGGATCGACGATAGAGACAAGCCTGCGCCTCTGGGTGACCCCTTCAAGTGTTCAAACCTTAGCCCGGAGGATTTTCAATGGCAATGCCGGTTTCTGTCACAAAGCCGATCGTGGGCGTGGATGTCGCCAAGAACGAGCTGGTGATCTATCACGCAGAGCTTGATGTGTTGGAAGCGATTCCCAACGACAAGGCGGCCATCAAAAGGTGGTTGAAAGTACTGCCGGGGCCCGTCGATGTCGCCATTGAGTCGACCAATATCTATCACTTGGATTTTGCTGATCTGGCCTATGAGGCCGGTTGCACGATCTATATGGTGGGCGGTTATGAACTTCACCATTACCGCAAAGGCGTAAAAGTACGCGCCAAAACCGACGCGCTGGACGCCAAGCTGCTGGCTCGTTACCTGAAGAACGAAGGGCATGAGCTTCATCCATGGGCGCCGCCATCTCCGTTGTATCGCCAGCTTCTAAGCCTTTTCCGCCGTCGCGCTGCGTTGGTTCAGGCTCGAGTCGCCCTGGTACAAAGCTGGGCCAATGAGCCGCTGCTCAAGACCGCTTTCGCCGAGCAAATCGCCGCCATGCAGAGGCTTGAGACATTGATCGAGAAGACGATCAAGGATCATCTGAAAAATGCTGGTTTGCTAGGTCAACTGAACCATTGCCTGAAGGTCGAGGGCATCGGATTTCTGACCGGAGCCCGCTTACTTACGGCGTTTCAGCGGGGCGACTTCAAAAACGCAGACGCCTTCATTGCCTTCTTGGGGATGGATTTGCGAGTGTCCCAATCAGGACAAAAAGACGACCGCCGAAGCTTGAGCAAACGAGGCGATCCGGAAGTTCGTCGGCTTTTGCACAACGCAGCCATGTCGGCTAGCCGTACGCCTGCCTGGAAAGGCTTTTATGAAAAACTAAGAGCTCAAGGCTTCGCTACCACCCAGGCGCTAGTGATACTGGCACGCAAGCTTGCTCGGATCGTATTCGCTCTGCTGAAAGGGCAAAGCGAATACCAACCAAAAGCGGCTTGAGGGCTTCCCCTCAACCATAGAATCTCCCACAGAGGCCTGCGGGCGACTCAAAAATTGAAGGGCTTATTCGCCCAAGGCCTGGCTGAAGGACGTGTCGATAATTCCGGCGGTGACCAACGGGGCCGGCAGCGCCTTGACCTTGAACAGGAAGTCCGCCGTGCTTTGCAGGTCGGCGGCGGCCTGTCGGTCCACCGGGCCGATGCTCATGTGAGCCTGGCGCAACCAATGGCGCGAGACGTTCTGGTCGAGGTTGGCCTTTTTCGCCCACAGGTCCGCGTATGCGTCGGTGTGGGTGTCGACCCAGCCACGGGCCTGCTTCACCCGCCCCAGGAAGTCGGCGATGGCTTCGCGCTTGCTGTCGATGGCCGGTGTCGAAGCGGCAATGGCGCTGAGGCCGGGCATGAGGTTTTTCGCCGTCAGGATCGGCCGGGCGCCGGAGAACAGGATCTGCTGCGAGATGTAGGGTTCCCACACCGGAAAGGCATCGATACTGCCCTGGGGCAAGGCCGCCGCCGCGTCGATCGGCATCAGCTTGATGAAGTCCACATGGTTCTCCGGCAGGCCGGCCTGTTCCAGGGCACGCAGGGTCAGTTGCTGGCTCCAGGCGCCCGGCCAATAGGCAACCTTCTTGCCCTTGAGGTCGGCGATGGTCTTGACCGGTGAGTCCTTGGGCACCAGTAGCGCGATGGTGTCCGGGTTTTGCCGCGAGACTCCGATCAGTTTCACCGGAGCCTGTTTGGCAGCCAGGAACAGGAACCCCGAATCGCCGAGGAAACCCAGGTCCAGGTCGCCGGTATTCAGTGCCTCGGCCAGGGGCGCGGCGGCCTGGAAATGTTTCCAGTCGACGCGGTAGGGAGCGCCCTCAAGCACACCCGCAGCCTCCACCGAGGCCCGCACGTTGTAATAGTTCTGGTCGCCGACGTGCAGGACCAACGGCTCGCTGGCCTGGGACAACGGTGCGGCGAACAATGTGCTGAGGAGCAGAGAACGGAAGAACTTCATGAAGGCATTCCTGAATGGATTTCATAGAACATAACGCTCTTGTAATTCCATCCGAAATTCTTTTAACGCATAAGCTCATAGTCACAAAGCAGCGAGTGTCCAGGGTGCAACAGTGCCGCAACAAAACGGTTTCATTGCAGACATTTCCCAGGCGACAGCTTCGATTCTTCGGTCATGGATATACCCTCCAAAGCTATACCCATAACCGTTAGAAATAATCGATCTAAACTGGGTCCTGAAACGCCCCACCACGCCGGTCAGCCGATCAACCTCGCATACAGCGGCCGGTCGATATTCCCCCCGGTCAGAATCACTCCCACTTTTTTCCCCCGCATCGCTTCACGCTCCTGCATGAGCGCTGCCAAGGCCGCGGCGCCCGCACCTTCGGCGAGGTTGTGGGTGTCGGTGTAATACACCCGCATGGCCTCGGCAATTTCAGCGTCGCTGACCGCTACGATCCGCGCCGCAGCGGCAGCGTAGATGGCCAAGGCCTCGGGAATGGGTTTGCGCACGGCCAGTCCGTCGGCAAAGGTGTTGGCCGAAGGGGTCTCGCAAAGTCTTCCCGTTTCAAATGACGATTTCGCTGCGTCGGCCTCGGTGGACACGACGCCCACCACGCGGGTTTTCAGGCCCAAGGCATCGCGGGCGGCGATGACTGCGCAAATCCCCGATCCGCAGCCTATCGGCACGTAGACCGTATCCAGGTCCGGCACCGCCTGGAACAGCTCAAGCCCGTAGGTCGCCACGCCCTTGACCAATTCGGGATGAAACGGCGGCACCAGGTAGAGTCCCTGGGCGTGAGCCAAGCGTAAGGCCTCTTCGCGGGCCTCATCGAAATCGCGGCCAAACTCGACCACCTCGCCGCCAAAGCCACGCATGGCGTTGTTCTTCTCCACCGAGTTACCTTGCGGCACGACAGTCAGCGCTTTCAAACCCAGGGCAGTAGCCGCCAGCGCCAGGCTCTGGCCGTGATTGCCGCGCGTTGCCGTGACGATGCCTTTTGCCTCCGGGTGTTCGCGCTTGAGCCAATGCATGAAGGTCAGGCCACCGCGCGCCTTGAAGGCCCCGGTCGGGGTGTGATTCTCATGCTTGACCCACACTGTGCAACCCAACCGTTCAGCCAGCAACGGCCAAGCGTATTGGGCAGTGGCGGGCATGAATTGATAGAGATGGCGGGCAGCCTGTTCGATGTCGTCGCGGGTCAGTGTGTGCATGATGGGCCTCCAGGTTTTTGCCCAGTCTAATCAGCGCGCCATCGGCGGGCTTTCAGAAAACTGACCTGACTTTCGGGCTTGCTCTTCATTACTATGCGGTTCATGAGCCCGCGAAACCGCCAGTCGCCGCCCCCACCTGAACCGGTCCGTCGTATCGAGGCCGGACCCTGGGCGATCGAATTGCTGCCCGGCTGCGCCTACGCCACTCGCTATGTCGCGACCCAGTCAGCCATCGGCTTTGCCTTCGACAGCCAGCGCGGCCTGCATGCCATCGGCAGCGACCGCGTGCGGCCCTTCGAGGCGCTGCCCAACGGCCTGGCATTCGTTCCCGCCGGGTGCGACGTGTTCTCCGAATCTCCCGCCGGCGGTGAATACCTGCGAGTCGTGCGTACCGACGGTATGGCGTTACCGGGGACGCATGCATTCAACAATCGCATTGACCCGCAGGCCATCACCCTCGCGTTGAGAATGCGCAGCGCGCTGTTGCGTGCCACCGCAGAGGACGATTGGGAAGCCTGGGCGCTCGGTTTGGCTGAACGCGTGATCGACCACAAAGCGTTTTCACCACGCCCTCAAGGCTCCATCACGGACGGCCGGATGCGCCTGCTCGACGACTTCATCGACGCCAGTCTCGACAGCCCGGTGGGGGTCCAGGCCATGGCGGGGCTGCTTGGCTTGTCCGAGGGTTATTTCATCCGAGCCTTCAAGCAGGCGACTGGCAAAAGCCCGCACAGCTACCTGATCGACCGGCGCCTCGCCAAGGCACGGGCGCTGATGCGTGACTCAACCGCCCGGCTGACCGACATCGCACACACCTGTGGCTTCAACTCCCAGGCGCACATGACCACGCTGTTCAAGCAACGCCTTGGCATCAGTCCGGCGCAGTTGCGCAGGTAGTTGTTCGGGCCTGATACACCGTTATCGCGAGCAGGCTCGCTCCCACATTCGATCGCCAGCAGACAGAACAGCCGTGGGCAGCACTGCCCCCTGTGGGAGCGAGCTTGCTCGCGATGAGGTCCTGCCAGTCGGCATTGATACTGAATGAAAGACCGCCATCGCGAGCAAGCTCGCTCCCACAAGGCCCCCAGGCTAGCCGGCGGTAACAGTCATGCCACCATCCGCCATGACCACCGCACCGACCACAAAACTCGCACGGTCCGAGGCCAGGAATGCAACCACTTCGGCAATCTCCTGCGGCTGTGCAGCCCGGCCGATGGGCGCAGCTTCACCGTGCTGGGCGAGAAACGCCGGACCGTCCTCGACTACGTCATTGAGGATGTTGGTGACCACATCGCCAACACCGATGGCATTGACACGAATACCGTGCTCGATGGCTTCCAGCGCCAAGGTGCGCGTCAGTTGCGCCAGGGCCCCCTTGGAGGCGGTGTAGGCGGCAATGGTCGGGAAGGCAAAATAGGACGCGTAGGAGGCGATGTTGACGATGGCCCCCGACTGGTTGGGCACCATCGCCTTGACCGCTTCGCGCGAGTGCAGGAAGGCGGCGGTGGCGTTGACCGCCTGGATGCGCTCCCAGTCCTGGCGCGTCATGTCGATCACTAACTTGTTGATGATGATCCCGGCATTGTTGACCAGGATGTCCAGCCGACCGAACTGCTCGACGGCCAGGCCGACGGCGCGCTCGGCGGCGCCATCCGCGGTGATGTCGGCCTCCAGCGGCACCAGCCCCGGGCGGGCCAGCTCATGGACGGCGGGGTTGATGTCTTCCGCCAGCACCTTGGCGCCGCGGGCATGCAACAGCAATGCGACAGCCCTGCCGATGCCACTGGCAGCGCCGGTGACCAGCGCAACCTTGCCTTCGACTTCGTGGGGAATAGTGGGTTGGATATCGGTCATGATCGCTCTCCTGCGTGAGCGGGCAGACGAGACATTCGCCGGCCCGGCGCCCATGGGCGCTGTCGTTATCGACGGCTTCACTGTCTCCCATCGGCGGATGCCGGGCTTTCGCAGGCTTGCTGGGACTGTTGGAGTCTTGCGCGAATCTGTCCGTGAGGGCCAAAGCCGTGCTCTAGCTGAACCATCGCCATCGCGAGCAAGCTCGCTCCCACAGGGGAGTGGCGGTGGATGAGCCTCTCGCAGGCGCCCCAAAAAATGTGGGAGCGAGCTTGCTCGCGATGACGGTCGCACCGTCAACATCATTTCATGAGCAGTTGATCCAGGCAGCGGCATCAGCGAACCAGATGCTGGACGCCAATCGCTGGCCTGTCGGGGATAATAGCGGCGGACTACAAAGGCTCTGCAGTCTGGATGAGCGAATTGAGCACCAGCTTTATTTCAATCGCCGGATCTTTATGCCCTTGCAATATCAAGCCTTCGGCCAAGGCCGTGAAGGTCTTCGCAAGCGCGGCATGTTCCAGCGGTGGTTTCTTGCCAGCATGGTTGAATATGACAGTAATCAACTTGCCCAAGGCCTCGCTGTTTTCCTCATGCAAGTCGTAGTAATGCTGAGAGAACTCTTCATCACGCAGGGCAATCAATTGCAACTCGGCATCGAGGATCGCACAGCGGGTATTGTTCTTCAGGGTGTCGATATAGGCATTCAAGCCATGGCTCAACTGCTCCGACGAATACCCCGACGTCAGGGTCGTACTCAATCGATCGATTTCAACGCGCTTGAAACGTTGAGTCAGTTGCAGGAGCAAGTCCGATTTACTGGAAAAATTGGAAAAGAAGGCGCCTTTGGAGAAGCCGGCCTCCTCGGCAATGACGTTGACGCTGGCGGCATGAAAACCTTTGCTGATCATCAGCTCAGTAGCGGTGTCGAATAATTTGTCTCTTGTTATTTGCTGGCTCTCTTCTCGACCTAGTCTCTTTTTAATCACGCCCTCGGCTCCTTTGGCCAGTCAAAATATGCACCTGTATCTGAATGCGACGAAGCGATTACTCACTGTAGTGAACCGGTGTTCGCCATCATATCTTATACGCGCCTCATTCAATCATTTACATTTTAACTTTCAAAAAGTGCCATGTATGTGCCATGTAACCGGGACAGGCTACCGTGATGCAAGATGGACTATGCAGTCACGTTTTTCACACCGGGAACAGGTGAATCCAAACCATCGAGGCTCGTTGCTCGCGGGCGGGTTGGCCCCTTCTTTGACCTTCCTCAAGGCCGCATTTTCCGCATCTCCACGCCACGCTTTCGGATGAAAAAATCCGCGTAACGGCCGGTTCAGAGCCATCGATTCGCTAGCTTTACGAAATACCGCTTGATTTCCAGATACCGAATGGTTTTTACTTGCGCCGTTGGTGGAGCCCAACGCCTGATCAGGGCATCGAGTCAGTGACACCGGTCTCGATGCAATGACGGGTCACCTCACAGGAGCGGGATTTTAATGGAATATGCCTTCGTTACAGGCGCTACTGGCCTGCTCGGGAATAATGTCGTTCGTGCGCTGTTAAAACGAAACATCAAAGTAAAAGCCCTGGTTCGTTGCGCCGAGAAAGCCAGGAAACAGTTCAGCGGCCTGCCCGTGGAATGGATCGAAGGCGACATGCTCAATGTCGACGCCTTCAGTCATGCACTGCAAGGGTGCGATGCCTTGTTCCATACGGCGGCTTATTTCCGCGACAGTTACAAAGGCGGGAAACACTGGCAAAAACTCTATGACACGAACGTGACCGGCACCGAGCGCTTGTTGCAAGCCGCTTATGACGCTGGCATCCGTCGTGCCGTGCACACCTCGTCCATTGCCGTGTTGAAGGGCAATAAAGATCAAGTGATCGATGAAACCATGTCTCGCAGTGAACAGGAGGCTGATGATTATTACTTGAGCAAAATATTGTCCGAACAGAAAGTCCAGCAATTTTTGGCGCAGCACCCGGACATGTTCATTGCCATGGTATTGCCAGGGTGGATGTTCGGCCCGGGGGATATCGGCCCGACTTCCTCAGGCCAGTTCCTGCTGGACTTTGTCGGACAAAAACTGCCCGGCGTACTTCCCGGCAGCTTTTCCGTCGTCGATGCCCGGGATGTGGCCGAACATCAAATCGCGGCCATCACCCGCGGCAGGTCCGGAGAGCGTTACCTCGCCGCCGGCAATCACATGGACATGAAGAGCATCTTCCAGGCGCTGGCCAGCGTCAGCGGCGTAAAAGCCCCTGAACGAAAAGTGCCTTTGTTCATGCTGCGACTGATCGCACTGATCTATGAAGGCTATTACCGGATTACCAAGAAGCCGGTACTGATCAGTACGTCTACGGTCAAGCTCATGGCGCAAGAACAAGACCGCACGCATTTCAGCCACAACAAAAGTTCAAGGGAGTTGCAATGCCAATTCCGCCCTGTCGCTGAAACCCTGACCGATACCCTGGACTGGTATCGGAACAACAACTACACAGATGCTTAATTGAGACCATTCATATAAAGCCTGCCTCTGTAGTACTTTTTTGACACGCCCTATATCCAAGGATTGAAAGAGGTTGGTAAATGAAAAGCCTTTCATATAAAGAAGGTTTTCTGCATCGTTTTGTCGGTTTTTCGGAATCCTTTCCCGAGCAAGTGGCTATCCGGCACTTGGACACGGAAGAAGACACCGTTACTTATCGCGAGCTGCGCATCAAGGCCGAAGCCTGCAACGGCGCCCTGACGGCACTCGGTGTATTGCCGGGCGAGAAAGTCGCGCTGGTGCTGCCCAACGGGGTGGCATTCATCGCTTATTACCTGGCGATTATCGGGCGGGGTGCCATTCCGGTCATCCTCAACTACAAGTTGACCTCTTTTGAAATGAACAGCGTGGTCAGCCTCGCCAGGCCGACCCTGGTGGTCACGACCCAAGTGCTATGGGTGCAACACGACGAGATATTCCAGCCCAACAACGGCGTCAGACACGCCTTGGTGCTGGACGACGGGGGCGAACCTTCATCGCCCCTGCCCGCCAATGCAACGGCCGCCTCTCAATTGCCTCGACAGCTCGAACCCTTGTTGCTGCCCGAAGGCAATCCGATCGTCTCGGTGCAGTTCACCTATCGAGGCATCGGCAGGCCCCTGGCGGTGTCTCACCGCTACCTCGACCTGACGCAATCGAGCGATGGGCTGCACGAGCATTTTCACCTGCAAGGCGTCGGCTCCGTGCACCTGGTGACACTGCCGCTGTATGCCATCTTCGGCCTGTCGGTAATGATGGTGTTTCCCTTGAGCGTGGGCGCCACCCTGCTCATGACCAACACCCTGCTCAACCGGGACCTGGCAGAAGTCCTGTCCGAGCACCAGGTCACCTTTGCCTGCCTGGTGCCCGATGTCATTCGCTACTTCAATACGCGGCTGGCCAAACGCAAAGGCGCGCGGTTGCCGTTGCACCCGCAACTGATGATCTACTCGGGCGGCAGCCACCTGCCGGCCGATGAAGCCGAAAAGCTGGGCACGCTGCTGGGCTGCAATCCCGTGCTCCAGGGGTACGGTTTGACCGAAAGCATGCCGGTGATCGTCCAGAGTTCGATTGGCCCGGTCCACCGCGGCGCCATGGGCCAGCCGATCAGCGGCGTGGAACTGCGCGTCGTCGATGCCGAGGGCCAGGACGTGGCACCCGGGCGCATCGGCGAGTTACTGATCCGCGGCGCGATGGTGATCGGCGGCTACAACGATGCCGAGGACACCAATGCCCGATTCTTCCGCGACGGCTGGTTCCACAGCGGTGACCTGGTCTGGCGCGACGACGATGGGCATGTATTTTTCTTTTGCCAACGCCTGCGTATCTCGAAGATCAAGGCGCAGATGGTCGACCTGGTGGAAATCGAATCCATCGCCCTCAAGCACCCCGACGTGGTGCGCGCCAGGGCCTATATCGTCCCGGATCACAAGGAAGTCAACGTGCTGCACCTGTGCGTCGAAGGGACCGGCGAGCTGACCCAGAACGCGCTGGGCACCCTGCTTTCCCGCGATCTGTCGGGCTTCAAGCTGCCCAAGACCATCGAGATCATCCCGCTCAAGGAAGAGGCACATGCACACTAACAGCACCCAACCGGTACTGGCCGTTTTTGACTTCGACGGCACGTTGACCGACCGGCACACCTTCTGGCGCTACATGCGCTACATCGTCGGCACCCGTTCGTTCTGGCTGCGGATCATTCCCCTGCTGCCCAAGATGCTCAGCGTGATCCTGGGAATCACTCCACTGATGCAAGCGCGCCTGGCCTTCATTGCCTGTTACCTGGGCGGGCTGTCGGTGGAGCAAGAACGCGAGCACGCCAAATACTTCATCAGCGAACAGCTGCCGCTCTGGCTCAGGCCCGAGGCGTTGCGACGACTGCAATGGCACCAGTCCATGGGGCATATCACCGCGCTGGTCAGCAACTCGCCGGAAAACTACCTGATCCCTTGGGGCCAGGCCGCGGGGTTTGACTATGTGTGCGGCACGCGCCTGGCCACGGCAAAAAACAAACTCACCGGCGGGATCGCCGGTACCAACTGTGTAGAGCGAGAGAAAGTCACGCGCCTCAAAGGCTGCCTGAGCAATCTGGATGATTTTTATATTTATGCCTACGGCGACTCATCAGGCGACGCTGACCTGCTCGGCATTGCCAACTCTCCCTTCTACAGAAACTGGTACTGATCGATGAACACGCTGAGCAACTTGGCCCCCAAGCATTTCAAGCGCCCTGACAGCGCCCCGACCGTCATGATCGTCGGCGCCGGTCCCATCGGCCTGTCCCTGGCAATCATGCTGAAAAAATGGGGCGTGGCGTTTCGCATCATTGAAAAGAACGCCGGCCCCTCGACCGCGACCAAGGCGATGGCGATCCATTCCCGCACCCTGGAAATCTTTCGAGACCTGGGCGTTGCCGAGCAAGCCATTCACGACGGTTTCACGATCAACCAGTTTTCCGTGCAGTCGAATGCCAAGCGAGTGCTGAACTACAACTTCTCCTACCTGGACGCGACCTATCCCCTGCTCTTGAGCCTGCCACAGCCGCAAACCGAGAAGATTCTCCTGGAGCGGCTGAAGGAACTGGGCGCGGAGGTGGAGTGGAACACCGAACTGGTGGACATCGAAAACCTGCCGGGTTCGGTGCGCATGACGCTCAAGCATGCCGACGGCACCGACGAAACCTTCGCCAGTCGCTGGGTGGCCGCCTGTGACGGTGCTCGCAGCAACATCCGAAAACGCCTGGACATGACCTTCGAAGGTTCGTCCTATGACCGCTTTTTCATGCTCGCCGATGCCGATATCCAATGGTCCGGCAGCCAGGATGAGGGCGCGTTTTTCCTCGGTGCACAAGACGGTTACGTGGCGGTTGCGCCGATCAGTGCCCAGTCCCGTTATCGGCTGTTCATCGAAATGCCCTACAACCTGCCGCCAGAAGGCGAGCGTCCGTCGCTGAGCCTGGAGAACTTCCAGCGCCTGTGCGAAGGACGTGGGCAGAAGATGACGCTGTCCAATATTTCCTCGACGACCATCGCCTCGTTCCAGCATCGCCGCGTGCAAACGATGCAACAAGGCTCGGTGTTCCTGCTGGGGGACTCGGCGCATATCGGCAGCCCCATCGGTGGCCAATGGATGAACCTGGGGGTTTCCGAGGCCTATAACCTGGCCTGGAAAATCGCCTATGTCGATCAAGGCCTGGCGGATCCGTCCTTGCTCGACAGCTACAACGAGGAGCGTTATCCGGTTGCCTTGGAAGTCGAGAACACCGCCCACCGGTTGACGGGGCTGATTACCGTCCGGCGGCGCGCCCTGGTCTGGCTGCGTGACAACGTCCTGCCGTTGTTGAGCAACCGGAAAAAGGTCCAGCGCAAGTTGCCGTCAATGATTTCCGGTCATCAGTATCACTACGAAAAGAGTGATTACTTCCAGGAATCGCTGACGAAGAAACAGCGCTACAACTGGAACAAGAAAGGCAAAAAAACCGAGTTCCCGAGTGCAGCGCCTCGCGCCGGGCAACTGGCACCCGATGTCGAGTTGTGGCAACTGCAAGGGCTGCCCACAAAACACTTGATCGACCTGTTCCACGGAACGTTCACGCTGTTGATCTTCAGCGCGGCCGATCAGTTTTCACCTTTATTGCCGGGCCATTACGCCTTGGCCGAGTCGGTGGAAAAGGACTATCCAGGCATCAAGGCTTATTGCGTGATCGATGCCCTGAGCAGCGCCGGGCTGCCATCCTGGCACTCGACACTGCTGGACCCCGACTGGCGACTGCACAAGCGCTACCACGCCAAGGCAGGCACGTTGATGCTGATTCGTCCTGACGGCTACATCGCTTTCCAAGGTGCCGATGCGATAACGCTGGCGACTTACCTGAACGTAAGGTCCGGGTTGCTCAAGGGCGCCAGAAAAACCACCTCTTGTGAGATCGACGCAGTGGAACTCCAACTTTAAGTCGCCCCATGGCTATTGCCAATTTGCCCCATTGATATAAACAAGGCCCAGTCCTGGGCCATGATTTTTGATCTTTCTTTTGTATAGAAATATCGACCGACTTGGTTAGGAGAACCTGATGCGTTTGCAACTTAACGATGTGGTGCAGGAATTCATCGTGTCCAACGGGAGAATAGCCCACAGCTATTTCTCTCTGTCCGAAAAGATCATTGAGTCATTGTGCGAATCCAATGTCGCCAAGGAAGCGATATTGCTGCGCGTGTTGGAACAAGCCGAAACCGTTACTGCCCATTACTTCAATGCTCATCAACAAGTTCTCGAGGGCGTTTATGCCCATGGGATCGAAACCTCCGTCAGCCAGAATGTTGCAGTGCTGGAGCCTGTTCAGGCTAAACCGACCATCTTGGCCCCGATGCCCGTCGCCGAAACCGTCGCAGAGACATCGGCACTCAGCTACGGGCAATGGTTGCGCGGAGAAATCAGCGCCGTCACCGGCTTCCAGGCACAACAGATCGACTTCGATCAAAGCTTCGAGAGCCTGGGGATCGACTCGCTGGGACTGGTGGATATTTTCGAGTCCCTGGCCCAGCACTTCCCGGAAAAGAAAGCGCTCACCGCTCAGCTCTTCGATGCCCCTACCCCGACCGCCTTGCTGGCCCGACTTGAAGCCGATCCACAGGCGCCGGCGGTGGATGTCCAGGGTTGGGTACTCGATCAACTCGCGGCGATCACCGGCTTTACGGTTGAGCAGATCGACCCGACACAAAGCTATGAAAGCCTGGGCCTGGATTCGCTCGTGCAGCTGGATTTCCTCGAATCGGTCGTCGCCCTCTGGCCACAGCTCAAGGCTCACAGCTCCGAGCTGGCCAATGCCAAGTTCCCGCAGGCAACCATTGCCCTGATCCAAGCCACCCTGGCCGATCCCCAACCGCAAGCGGCGCCCTCACCTGCCGCGACCGCCACTCAAGGGCAGGCGGAAAACCTGCTGTTCAACGCCCTGTCGCCGTTGATCCCGGACGCCGCGCAGTCCATCGATATCCAGACGCCGTTCGCCCAACTGGGTCTCAACGGCTTCGCCCGAGAAGCGCTCTGCCATTCCATGGCGCAACAGTGCTCGGCCAGCGAGTTTGCCGGTGAAGCGTTGATGTCCCGTCGCACGCCTCAGGATGCCTTGTCGCTGCTGGCCAGACTGAGCTGAGCCCAGCAACGAGCAACAGGAATGGAATCCGGGTGACGAACCAGTCACCCAGCAGTTTGGCGATCAGGAGACAGGGTATGAGTGGCGCAGCAACAACAGCGGGCGATTTTTGCTTCAGCGCGATGGCGGGCGAGTTTCCAGGGGCGCCGTCAACGGAAGCGCTTTGGCAGTTGCTTTCCCAAGGGCAGGTCGCACCGATCGAATCGATGCCGACACGCTGGGACGTGGACAAGGCGTCGATCTATTCAACCAAGGCCGGCGAGAAAGATCGCACCTACCTGGACAGCGCTTTTTGCCTGACCGACGACGCTTCGACTCCGTCACGGCACGAAGGACGACAGGTCGCCATTGGCAAGAAAGTGCTCCAGACGCTGTTCAGCCAACTGGCCGCACAGGGCTCGCTACTGAGTAGCGAACGCACGGCATTGGTGGTCGCGACATCTTGGAGTGACGAGAGCTATTTCGTCACCGGCATGTCCGGAAAACCCGATGCACCGCCGGGCTTTACCCCGGGTGAACAAGTCGCGGCGCTGGCCGCGGCCTTTGCCTTGGGTGGGCCGGCGCTATCGGTGGACACCGCGTGCAGCTCGTTCCCCTATGCCTTGGACATGGCCCAGGCGCTGGTCAACAGCGGCCAGGCGGACAACGCGATTGTCATGGCCCTCAACACCGTGCTGCCACCGGCGCTGTTCCTGGGCTTCTCGCAGTTGACGGCGTTTTCCGCGCGGGCGCGGATGGAAGCCTTCGGCCAGGACGCCGACGGCATTGTACCGGGCGAATGTGCCGTTGCGTTCCTGGTCGAACCGGTCGTCCAGGCCCTGACCGCGCAGCGCCGTCCAATGGGTGTCTTGCGCGCCTTGGGCATGTCCGCCGACGGCGCCGAAGGCTCGGTGTTTGCCCCCGGCAAACAGGCCCAATACTCGGCTTACCAACGTGCTTATCGCGGCCTTGACCCAAGGGACGTGGACTACATCGAGACCCACGGCACCGGCACACCGCTGGGGGATGCGACGGAGCTGGCCTCGCTGGACAGCTTCTTCGCCCCCCATCGCCCGCACGGCGAGAAAATCACCATCGGTTCGATCAAGTCGGTCATCGGCCATCCCCTGGCCGCTGCCGGCGGCGCTTCGCTCGCCAAGGCCCTGATGATATTGCGCCACAAAGGCATCCCCCCGCAGCCGGGCTACCGCCCCAGCGCAAAAGTCGACGCCACCTGCCTGCGACTCGCCACCCAGCAGGTACATCCTCTGGAGGCGCGTCAGTCGGCGATCCGGATTGGCATCTCCAGTTTCGGCTTTGGCGGCGCCAACGCTCACCTGGTGGTGGATGAATACGTTCCCAACGAGCGGCCTGCCGCAGCCCCCGCCAACACCTGCGGCGTGGTGATGCTGGACCTTGCCATCGTCGAGGCTGAGGCCGCGCTGGGCAGCCACCGTTCGTTGCAGGCATTCCAGCAGCAGCTCGACCAACCCGCGGCGCCTTCGGTCGTGTTCCCTTATGGGCGCTTCGTCGATTACACCCCGGCGCCCGGTCAGCCTTTGCTGGGCAAATTCCTCGCCCAGGACCACGTCATCGATATCGATGGCTTCGGCATGGGGCCCAAGCCGCTGGCCCACGTCGACCCGTTCAAACTGTTGATCACCGATCGCGTCAACCACTTGCTGCGACGCTTGCCGGGCGTGGCCGGTTCGCCCGGCACCGCGATGGTCATGTGCTGCAACATGGGCGGCGAGCGCTTCAGCAACGCCTATAGCAGCGCCCACAACTTCTTTTCCCGGACACAAGGCGCGGCGCCGGGCGTCGAAGTGACTGACGTGGCAACCATGCTGCCGAACATGTTGTCCGGCTACCCGGCACAGATTTTTGACTTCAAGGGTTTCCATCAAACCCTGGTCGGCACCGCGGGCCTGTTCTGGCAAACCGTGCTGGCTTCGCCGCAATGGTTCGACAACGGCATCACCACCCTCCTGCTCGGTGCCGGGCGTTTTCTCAGCGGTGAGATCGAGGTCGAGCGCGCCCGGCGTACCGCGACCCAGCAGGGCGAAGGACTGGGGCTGCTGGCGGTGCGTCGCTATCAGCCGCAGGCCTCGGACAAACCGTTGCTGGTGATCCGCGCCGCAGTCCTCGCCCACGCCGCCGACTCGTTGGAAGCGGCTTGCCGGTTGGTGGGCAAAGCGCCGAACCACTATGCGAACGTTGAAATCTGCGAGTTGCAGCCGGTTGCGACACCTGCCAGCGGATCGCTGCGGGAAATCACCGGTTTCCTCGCCGAAGCCAGCGGCATCGAAACCCTGCTGGCGGTGATGTTGCGCAGCGCGACCCATAGCGTGATCGAGGTGCGTGAGGCCGGCAAGACGGTGATGTGGCTGTTTACCGAACGGCTTCGCCAGTGGACTCCGACCACGGTCGAGGCCAGCTCGCCCATCAAGCATCCGTTCATGCTGCGCTTTGCCCATTCGTCATCCCAGGAACTGCAGCAGGTCATCACGCCTGTCAGCCTGGTCCACGAGCCGCAGAACGATGGCGTCGATGTGCAGCAGCTCAGCGACATGCTCACCAGCACCCTGCTCTCCGGGCTGCGGGTGCGGGTGCGCGCCATGGAAAGCCTGTTCGCCCTGCACCGTGGCGATACCGCCCAGCGCCCGACGCCCTGGCAGCGCAGCGCGGAACATAGCGTGATCACCAACGCCCGGCGCAGCCCTCAGTCGCTGCACGCCCAACTGGTGGTGAATGAAGCGCACCCCTACTTCTTCGACCACCCCTTGGATCACGTTCCGGGCATCTTGCTGCTGGAGGGCGTGCTGCAATTGCTCGAACTGGCCATGCCGCCACTGAGCGGACGGGTCGCCTACATCAAGACCCTGACGATCAAGTTCCAGCACTACGTACAGAAGCACGGCACGGTCGATCTGCATGTGGAGCAAGGCGAAGATTCCCAGGTGTTCCATGGGAAGGTCATGCAGGCCGGGAAAGTGATGTGCACCTGCATCCTCGAAATGGCCTACAGCTCGGCGTTCGAGACCTCGCCGGCCAGCGACTTCACCGCCACGCCCTGCTGCGACAAGGCCCTGTTGCACAAGGCCCGGGCGGAAAACGTCATCGTCAGTGACATGAGCGGTGTCGCCCAGGGCCTGAGCGTGGACACGGTGAAACTGCCGCCGGAGCACTTCTTCCAGGCAGGCGATCCCCAGCACTATTCCATGGTGTATTTCCTCGAGGTGGCTCGCCAGTGCTACATGCAGATCGCCCACAGCCATCTGCGCATCCCCCTCAACACCCCAATGAACCTGCTGGCCTTGAGCTTCACCCTGGATCGGCCCATCCCCAGGAACAGCCCGCTGTCATTGGCGCCGCAGGCCGGTTTTGACGCTGCGCTCCAGGCCTTCAAGACCAACCGCATCTACATCGACCTGTTCAACCGGGGCGAAAAAATCGGACAAGCCAGCATTACCGCCCAGGTGCTGAGTCAATCCGCACCGGCAGCCTGAGCATTGAATGGATCTGCCACCCCGCATGACCGTGCCCCCCCACAACCAAGGTGTCACCGTGAAAGACGTCAACGTGCAAGTCATAGTCAAATCGCCTCCTTCTGAAATCTGGAAGCTCTGGAGCAACTTTCCCGAAGCACCGCTATGGGATACCGACGTTCGCCAGTGCCAGCTCGACGGTCCGTTCCAGGCGGGAACGCGCGGCAGATGTGTCCTCAAGAATGGCTTGAACATGCCCCTGAAGCTGGAAGCCGTGAGCCCGCACGAAAGTTATCGCAACAGCGCACGGCTGCTCTGGATCGACCTGGAATTCGACCATCGGATGCGCCGGCTCTCTGCCGATGAAACCCATGTCATCCATAGCGCGAGGATTTCGGGGCCGTTGAGTTTCCTGTACCGCGCACTGCTGCGCAAAGCACTGGCCAGGGCGATGACCACCGCCCTGGACAACCTCTGCAAGCTGGCTGAACAACGGGCCGCCACCTCGGCGCGGGGGAAAACCGCGACGCCCTTGCACCTCGTGTGAGCGCCCTCGGACGTGTTTCGCCTACCTATCGATAACAGCAACATTTCGGATCTAGCATGAACCTACAGAAAAACACCCGCTATCTCGTCATGGGCATCGTTGGCCTGGGTGTGATCGCCCCAACGTCGAGTTTCGCCGACACGCTCGGCCCCTATGTCAGTGGCATGGGCGGCGTGAACTGGGTCGCTGAACAGGACCTTAACCAGAACGATCTTGATTTCGTCGAAATGGAATACAACCAGCCGTTGCATTCCGGCTTCGCCACCGGCCTCGCACTGGGCTGGCGCTTCCCGACCGGGCTACGGCCCGAAGTGGAACTGAGCTACCGCCGCAACACCCTGACCCAGTTCAATCAGCGGGTCTACGAGGGCGGCGGCAGCATCGACGGCAAAGGCGAACAGGAAGCCACCAGCCTCATGGCCAACCTCTGGTATGACATCTCGAACCTGCCGGCCCCCTTGAGCCGCCTCACCCCGTATGTCGGCGGTGGCCTGGGCTACGCCGTGCTGACCATCACCGGCCTGGAAGCCGGTGGCGTCGAGTTCGGCGACACCCATCGCGACACCGTCTCGGCCTGGCAACTCGGCGCCGGGGTCGCTTATGAACTCAGCGAGCATTGGTCCATGTCGCTGGACTATCGCTACTTCAAGACCGGCGAAGCGCACTTCGGCGACATCCAGGGCCTGCCCCAGGGCGATGTGCAAACGGAGTACAACGCCCAGTCGTTGATGCTTGGCTTGCGCTATTGGTTGTAGCTGGTAGACGGATCGGCGCCTCAGGTGCCGATTCGTCTCTCACGGCTTCGCTGTCCAAGCCTGGGGCCATTTACTACGGGTGAAACGCATTGCTAGATCGAAAGCACAAAGCGGCTTCCACTCTCGATGTCCTCGCCATCCGACAACGCTCCAGGTACAAACCCGCACCGCTCAAGAACCTTCCTTGAGCCGACGTTGCTCTCATAAACATAAGCCACCAGCTGTGTAAGCTTCCAACGCATCCGCGCCGCCTCGATCAGATGTTTCAGAGCCAGCGTTGCCAGCCCTTGCCCGCAAGCGCGTTGATCAATGCGATAGCCCACCTCGGCGCATCCGTGTGGTGAATGGATGCTTTTCAAATTCGCCCGCCCCACGATTCTCCCGCTGGAATCCTCGATGACAAACGGGTGCCAGGCACCCTCAGCGAAATCGGCCAGATAGCTTTCGATGTGATCGACGACGCCCGTCAATGAATAAAAGGCCGGGTCGCGTGGGTCGATCTGCGACTCGAACCATTCACGGTTGTGGATTTCGAAGGCCAGCAGCGCTTGCGCATCGGTGCTCTCCAACTCGCGAATTCTGAATGGTTTCACTGATTGTTTCTCCGGGGCCTGGAAGCGCAATCGTAAGGTCGGATGATCGTTCATGGCCAGGGCTTCTGCTTGAGCGGGTTTGTGTTGAGGGCCGCTGCGCAGGGACTATGTGGCGAGGGGATTTATCCCCGCTGGGCCGCGGAGCGGACCTAAAATTAGACACTGTGATGTTTCAGGTTGACCGCATTCAGCCTTTGTTGGGGCTGTTGCGCAGCCCAGCGGGGATAAATCCCCTCGCCACAAGGTTATTTATTTGATGGGGGTATAAACGAAAAATGCTCCGTACCTTTCGATACGGAGCATTTCTTCAAGGCTTCCTCAGATGGCCAGGGCTTCACGCGGTGGTGAATCGCCTGCTTCAATCGCCTGCAGAATCCGGAGCGATTCTGCAGTTTCTATCGGGGAAGCCAAAGTGGAACCTGCCTGGCGTCCTTCAGGCGTTCTGGTTCCAGGGACGGTCTCCATGCTCGTCCTTGATGCGCGTCGGCAAGCCCATCACATCCAGCGCTTCGAGGAACGCCTCGGCAGGCAGCTCCTCGACGTTGACCATGCGCCGCACGTCCCACTCGCCACGAGCCACCAGCAAGGCTGCGGCCACGGGTGGCACGCCGGCGGTGTAGGAAATGCCCTGGCTGTCGGTTTCGGCGTAGGCGTCCTCGTGGTCGGCTACGTTGTAGATGAACATCTCGCGCGGCTGGCCATCCTTGGTGCCCTTGACCAGGTCGCCGATGCAGGTCTTGCCGGTGTAGCCCGGCGCCAGCGAGCTCGGGTCAGGCAGCACGGCCTTGACCACTTTCAGCGGCACGACTTCCAGGCCTTCGGCGGTCTTGACCGGTTGCTCGGAGAGCAGGCCAAGGTTCTTGAGCACGGTGAACACATTGATGTAGTGCTCGCCGAAGCTCATCCAGAAACGCACGTTGGGCACGTCGAGGTTCTTCGACAGCGAGTGCACTTCGTCGTGACCGGTCAGGTACAGGTTCTGCGAGCCTACGACTGGCAGGTCGTCGGTGCGCTTGACTTCGAACATGGTGTTGCTGGTCCACTGGCTGTCCTGCCAGCTCCACACCTGTCCGGTGAATTCGCGGAAATTGATTTCCGGGTCGAAATTGGTGGCGAAATATTTGCCATGGGAGCCGGCATTGACGTCGAGAATGTCGATCGAATCAATGCGGTCGAAATGCTGTTGTTGCGCCAGTGCCGCATAGGCATTGACCACACCCGGGTCGAAGCCCACGCCGAGAATGGCGGTGATGTTCTTCTCCTGGCACTCCTGGAGATGGTTCCACTCGTAGTTGCCGTACCAGGGCGGCGTCTCGCAGACCTTGCCCGGTTCTTCGTGGATGGCGGTGTCCAGGTAGGCCACGCCGGTATCGATGCAGGCACGCAGCACCGACATGTTGAGAAAGGCAGAGCCGACGTTGATGACGATCTGCGACTCGGTTTCGCGAATCAGCGCCTTGGTCGCTTCGACATCCAGAGCGTTCAGTGCAAAGGCCTTGATGTCGGCGGGTTGCTTTAGGCTACCCTTGGCCTTGACGCTGTCGATGATGGCCTGGCATTTGGAGATGTTGCGCGACGCGATAGCAATACGACCGAGTTCGTCGTTGTGCTGCGCGCACTTGTGGGCCACCACCTTGGCGACACCTCCTGCACCAATGATAAGTACGTTCTTCTTCAATTTCTTTATTTCTCCTTCCGCCAGCTCAAGAGAGGCTGGACAAGTAGTCGTCGTAAACAAACTCGCGAACCACCTCGACGCTGCCGTCGAGTTGCTTCACAACGATGGACGGCATCTTCAGGCCGTTGAACCAGTTTTTCTTGACCATGGTGTAGCCCGCTGCGTCGATGAACGACAGCCGATCGCCGATGGACAACGGACGATCAAATTTGTACTCGCCAAAGATGTCTCCGGCCAGACAGGATTTGCCACAAACCATGTAGGTGTGTTCGCCCTCGCTCGGTGCCAGCTTGGCGTCCAGGCGATAGATCAGCAGATCGAGCATGTGCGCCTCGATGGAACTGTCCACCACGGCGAGGTGCTTGCCGTTGTAGAGCGTGTCGAGCACGGTGACTTCCAGCGACGCGCTCTGGGTGATCGCGGCCTCGCCCGGCTCCAGGTAGACCTGCACGCCATACTTTTGCGAGAAGGCCTTGAGCCGTGCGCAAAAGGCGTCCAGGGCGTAGCCCTCGCCGGTGAAATGGATGCCGCCACCGAGGCTGACCCACTCGACCTTATGCAGCAAGTGACCAAAGCGTTCTTCGATAGTGCCCAGCATCTCGTCGAACAGGCCGAAATCGCCGTTCTCGCAGTTGTTGTGGAACATGAAGCCGGAGATGTGCTCGATGACCTGCTCGATCTTCACCGGATCCCACTCGCCCAGGCGGCTGAACGGTCGCGCCGGGTCGGCCAGCAGGTAATCGGAGCTGCTCACCTGCGGATTGACCCGCAAGCCACGGACCTTGCCGGCGGACGCTTCGGTGTAGCGCTGCAACTGGCCGATGGAGTTGAAGATGATCTTGTCGCAGTTGGCGAGCATCTCCTCGATCTCTTCGTCGGCCCAGGCCACGCTGTAGGCATGGGTCTCGCCGGCGAACTTCTGCCGGCCGAGCTTGAGCTCGTAAAGCGACGACGAGGTGGTGCCGTCCATGTACTGCTGCATCAGGTCGAACACCGACCAGGTGGCGAAGCACTTGAGCGCCAGCAAGGCCTTGGCCCCGGACTGCTCACGCACATAGGCGATCTTCTGCATGTTCGCCAGCAGCTTTTGTTTGTCGATGAGGTAGTACGGCGTTTTGATCATTTTCGAGGCCTCCGGGCAAGGCGAGCCAAAAAAGGATGCGCATTGTGCCTTCACTGACTGCAGATCGAAAGAGCGAAAAGCCCCGTTCGCGCAATCATCCCGATCCAGGCCGACGCTTTGCGATAACCGGACGTACCGGCCGCACAGGCGACAAGAGGCTGGATCTGGCAACGGAGGGATAACCAAAAAGCGCTGACGCTCGACCTTGAGCCGTCATCGATAAGCGTCACGGCGGGCAACCGTTCGTGATCAGCTTTTATGCATCAGGCCATGAAGCACACCGAACCTGAGGCCCGCTTCGCTAGCGAGCATGTCTGTAATACCGAAGACCTTGAACGCCGCCAGCATGATCGCCAGGCCACCGGGCAAGATGCCCAGGCGATGACGCTGCAAGCCGGCCAACCTGAGTTGCTCGACATGCCCGACTTCCAGCAGCCGCAGCGACAGGCGCAGCAACCCGCCGTAGGTGATGCCGCCTTGTCCGAAGTCATTGAGACCATTGGCCTTGAGCACCTTGGCCAACATCCGCGCTGTACCGGATGAGCCGATCACCTGCTGCCAGCCCTGCGCGCGATAATGCGCCGCCACTGCTTCAAACTGCAGGACGGCCACGCGTTCAGCCTCCAGCAGCGCCTGAGCGGTGATGCGTCCGCCCGGAAAGTAACGCGCGCCAAAGGTGCCACTGCCAATGGCAATGCTTTCCGTCAACAACGGTTGGGCGCCCTGCCCCAAGATCAGTTCGGTCGAGCCACCGCCGATGTCCACCACCAATCGCGTCTGTTCGACGCCGGGCACCGTATGGGCCACGCCGGCATACACCAGCCGGGCTTCTTCATGCCCCGACAGCACGTCGATCCGAAACCCCAGGTGCCGTTCGGCACTGGCCAGGAACAACTGGGCATTGGCCGCTTCGCGCACGGCACTGGTCGCCACCGCCCGCACCCGTCCGGCTTCAAAGCCGCGCAGTTTCTTGCCGAATCGGGCCAGGGCCTGCCAGCCTCGATCCAGCGCCAGCTCGTCCAGCGCCCCGGCCTGCAGGCCCTCGGCCAATCGGACCGGCTCGCGCAAGGTTTTCACTTCCTGGATCATCATCTGTCGATTGCGCCTGACCGACTGGCCAATCATCAGGCGAAAGGCGTTGGAACCCAGGTCAATGGCCGCGAACAGGGGGGCGTCGCCTTTCATAGCGGTATTCCTTGATTCATCAGCCAGCAGGCACAAGCGCTGCCGAGCATCCCACGATGATTTGCGAGGATCCTGCCACGGGTTCGATGACACCTGGATGACACTCCCTGTTTTAGCCAACGACAAACTCATGAAGCGTAGATGACGTCACTACTATGTAACAAACTGCAGATAGCGTGGATCGCGCCTCCACGACCGAGTTTTCCACCATGCTTTCAACCCAGGACACCTTGGTACAGCGCATCCACCGCGAATTGCTCGATCACAGTGACGAAGAACTGGAGCTGGAATTGTCCGAAGACGGGCATGACCTGAACGCCCTGTTCGATGAACACGCTCCGCAAAGCAGCGAAAAGGAAAACCGCCGACTGTATTTCAGCGAACTGTTCCGCCTCCAGGGCGAACTGGTGAAGCTGCAAAGCTGGGTGGTCAAGACCGGGCACAAGGTCGTGATCCTGTTCGAAGGACGGGACGCCGCCGGCAAGGGTGGCGTGATCAAGCGCATTACCCAGCGGCTCAATCCCCGGGTGTGTCGCGTTGCCGCCCTGCCCGCCCCCAACGACCGTGAACGGACTCAATGGTATTTCCAGCGCTACGTTTCGCACCTGCCGGCGGCGGGTGAGATCGTGCTGTTCGACCGCAGCTGGTACAACCGCGCCGGGGTCGAACAGGTCATGGGCTTCTGCACCGACGACCAGTACGAAGAGTTCTTCCGTACCGTGCCGGAATTCGAGCGGATGCTCGCCCGCTCCGGCATCCAGCTGATCAAGTACTGGTTCTCCATTTCCGACCAGGAACAGCACCTGCGCTTTCTCAGCCGTATTCATGACCCGCTCAAGCAATGGAAGCTCAGCCCCATGGACCTGGAGTCCCGTCGGCGCTGGGAGGCCTATACCAAGGCCAAGGAAATCATGCTTGAACGCACGCACATCGCCGAGGCTCCCTGGTGGGTGGTGCACGCCGACGACAAGAAAAAGGCCCGGCTCAACTGCATCCACCACCTGCTGGGGCAAATGCCCTATGAAGAAGTGGAACTGCCCACCATCGAGCTGCCGCAGCGCGTACGTCAGGAAGACTATTCCCGCAGCCCGACGCCCCCGGAGCTGATCGTGCCCCCGGTCTATTGAGACCCGCCAGGCAGGGATGCCCACCAGGGTTGTCCCAAACGGCTCTGACCTCGTGCATCTCCTGCCCGCTACATACCCATGTGGGAGCGAGCTTGCTCGCGATGGCGGAGGATCAGTTGCCAAGTTTGTGACTGATACCCCGCCATCGCGAGCAGGCTCGCTCCCACAGGACTCTTCGCCATCAAGCCCCCACAAGGGGTTTGGGTGAGTTCATAGCCAGAAACGGTTAACATCCCTTTCCTTCGTCTACCCTCACAGAACGGCGTACCGCCCCTGTGGGCTGACGCGTCAATATTTCCTTGCCTTCCTGTATCGGAGATCCTTCATGCTCAAGCCGTCCTTGGCATTGGCCGCTGGTGTTGCCCTGTCGTTTTGCAGTTGGCTGGCGCAGGCCGCCGACACCCTGAAAGTCAGCGCGATTCCCGACGAAGCCCCGACCGAGCTGCTGCGCAAGTTCAAGCCACTGGGGGCTTACCTGGAACAGCAAACCGGCATGAAGGTCGAGTTCGTCCCCGTGAGCGACTACCCGGCCGTGGTCGAGGCGCTGGCCACCGACCGGATCGACATGGCCTGGCTGGGGGGCTTCACCTTCGTGCAGGCGCGCCTGAAAACCGGCAACGCCATCCCCTTGGTCCAGCGCGAACAGGATGCCCAGTTCACCAGTAAATTCATCACCGCCGACCCTGCCGTCAAATCCCTGGCCGACCTCAAGGGCAAGAGTTTCGCCTTTGGTTCGGTGTCGTCGACGTCCGGCAGCCTCATGCCGCGCTATTTCATGCTCCAGGACGGCATCAAGCCGGAAACCTACTTCAGCCGCGTGGGTTATTCGGGCGCCCATGACGCCACCGTCGCCTGGGTCCAGGCCGGCAAGGTCGACGCCGGGGTGCTGAACGCCAGCGTCTGGGAAAAACTGGTCGCGGCCGGCAAGGTCGACACGGCCAAGGTCAAGGTCTTCGCCACCACCCCCACCTACTTCGACTACAACTGGACCGTGCGCGGAACCCTCGACCCGGCGTTGGCGGCCAAGATCAAGGCGGCCTTCCTGGCCCTCGATCCGGCCAACCCGAAGGACAAGGAAATCCTCGACCTGCAAGCCGCCAGCCGCTTCATCGAAACCAAGCCTGAGAACTACAAGGGCATCGAGGAAGCCGCGCGCGCCGCCGAACTGCTCAAATGACCCTGCAACTGACCCAGGTCAGCGTGACCCATGCCAACGGCGTCCAGGCGTTGCGGGGCATCGACTTGCACATCGGCGCCGGCGAACAGGTCGCGGTCATCGGCCCGTCCGGTGCCGGCAAGTCGAGCCTGCTCAACCTGCTGGCCACCGCCCTGCGCCCGGGCAGCGGCGAGGTGCATCTGCTCGGCGAGCGTGCCTGGCAGCTGCCTGCCCGTCAGCGGCAGCGCTTGCGCGCGCGCATCGGCCTGATCCACCAAGCGCCGCCCCTGCCGCCACGCCAACGGGTGGTCACGGCGGTCCTGGCCGGGAAGCTCGGTCAGTGGGGCATCGGTAAAAGCTTGTTGAATCTGCTGCACCCGCTGGACATTCCCGGCGCCAGGGCGGCATTGGCCCGGCTGGACCTGGGCGACAAACTGTTCGCGCAATGCCAGCAGCTGTCCGGCGGTCAACTGCAACGCGTGGGCATCGCCCGGGTGTTGTACCAGGCGCCGGAGGTATTGCTGGCCGACGAGCCGGTTTCGGCCATGGACCCGGTATTGGCCGAACATACGCTGTCGGTGCTTTGCCAGCATGCCCGGGAACACAACGTGACCCTGGTCGCCAGCCTGCACGCGGTGGAACTGGCCTTGGCGCATTTTTCCCGGGTCATTGGCCTGCGTGAGGGGCAGATCCTGTTCGACCTGCCCACCGAGGCGGTCGACCGTCCGCTGCTCGACACGCTCTACGCCAACGATCAACTGCAGCCTTCACCAACGCCCCCTACTACCTTGAGCGTGCAGATCCCCCGATGCTGACACGCGATACCCGAGACCCCGCCACCCGCCCTCGCCTGCTGCTCAGCCTGCTGGCCCTTGTGCTGCTGTGGCCGGGCATCCGGTTCAGCGAATTGGACCTCAGCGTATTGGTGGCGAGTGACAGCCAGAGCGAGATGGGCCGCTTTGTCGCGGCCTTCTGGCCGCCCGCCCATGGCGACGAGTTCGTTGAACTGCTGTGGCAGGCCACCTTGCAGACGCTGGCCATCGCCACGGCGGGCATGGCCCTGGCGTTACTGCTGGCGGTGCCCGCGAGCCTGCTGGCCAGCCGCGCCCTGTCACTGTCGGCGGCCTCCCGTGCCGGGCACCCGGGCTATTGGGGCCAACTGCTGCGCTGGCCGGTACGCGGCCTGTTGATCTTCTTGCGCAGCGTCCCGGAAATCGTCTGGGCACTGCTCTTCGTCCGCGCCGTCGGCCTCGGCCCAACGGCCGGCGTACTGGCGATCGCGATTACCTACAGCGGCATGCTGGGCAAGGTCTACGCAGAAATCTACGAATCGGTCGACCAGCGTCCGGCCCACGCACTCTTGCAGTCCGGCAGCAGCCGCCTCGCCGCCTTCTGCTACGGGATCCTGCCCAATGTCGCGGCGGAACTGTTGTCGTACACGGTGTATCGCTGGGAGTGTGCGATCCGCGCCTCGGTGGTGATGGGTTTCGTCGGTGCCGGGGGCCTGGGCCAGCAGATGGACCTGTCGCTGCGCATGTTCGCCGGCGGCGAAGTGGCCAGCCTGCTGCTGACGTTCCTGGCACTGGTGCTGCTCGCCGATCAACTCAGCCGCCTGCTGCGCTGGAGGCTGGCATGAATCGCCTGATCAACGCGGCCATTGTCATGTGCCTCGGCGCGGCGGTCATCGCCTCGTTCGTTTACCTCGGCATCGACCTGGGCGAGCTCGGCGACAGTCGCAATCTGCACCAGATGGGCGCTTATGCGCAGCGTTTCTTCAGTCCGGACCTGAGCCCGGCCCATTTGAAGGCGATCGGTCACGGCGCCCTGGAAACCCTGGCCATGTCGGCCCTGGGCACCCTGCTCGCGGCGGTGTTCGGCCTGCTGTTGGCCTTGCCGGCAGCCGGGCGCTTTGGCTGGCCCCTGCAGAGCGCATCGCGCCTGGTGCTCAACGCCTTGCGTGCCGTTCCAGAACTGGTGTGGGCCGCGCTGATGGTCCTCGCCGCGGGGCTCGGCCCGAATGCCGGCACCCTGGCCTTGGCCCTGCACACCACCGGCGTGCTCGGCCGGCTGTTCGCCGAAGCCCTGGAAAATACCCCCTCGGAACCTGCCGACGCCATCCGCCTGCAGGGTGGCAACGCCGTGTTGGCGTTCTGTTACGGCACGCTGCCCAATCTCCTGCCGCAACTGCTGGCCTATGTCCTGTATCGCTGGGAAAACAATATCCGCATGGCCAGCGTGCTCGGCTTCGTCGGTGCCGGGGGCTTGGGGCAAATGCTCTACGTCAGCCTCAGCCTGTTCCAGGAAGCCCAAGGCAGCACGGTGATCCTGGCGATGCTGTTGCTGGTGTTGGCCGTCGACACGTTGAGCGGTTGGAGTCGCCAGCGTTGGGTCAAGGCTTGAGGGCTGTTGTGCGGCGATGAGACGGGAGATTGGTCATTAAGACCGCGACATGACGCAGGCCACCGACCAGGCCAGGCTGACACAACTGGCCGCCTCCACCGGCCCGGTGGAATGCCTGGTACCCAATGCGGGAATCGCGCCACTGGCCGACGGCCTGGACCTGACCCCAAAAAAGACTGCGCAACCCTGTGGGAGCGAGCTTGCTCGCGATAGCGGCAGCCCAGCCGACATCGACGCTGGCTGACCTGGCCTATCGCGAGCAAGCTCGCTCCCACAGGGTTACAGGCTCAGCCAAACCTACTCATCGTCTCGCCCACAGAACCGTGGCGAGGGAGCTTGCTCCCGCTGGGCTGCGCAGCAGCCCAACAAAGCAGCATGCAATTGACCTGAAACACCCCGCTGCTTGATTTCGGGGCCGCTTCGCGCCCCAGCGGGAGCAAGCTCCCTCGCCACCTTGGTGACAACTGTCGATGGGGCGGATACGCCGCTGACGGTTTCGACGGGCCGGATTCAAGCCGGCGCCAGCCCAGCCGATAACCCTATCAATGATAGCCCCTGGCCTTGCCGGGCTCTGCCAGTTGCATAGGGTAATGATCAATGGGTTTGCCGCTGAATCGCCTGCTGATGTGGGGCGTCCTGATGTTCCTCGCTGCAAGCGCTTGCGCGGCAGAGACACCGCTGCGCATCGTGACGGAGGAGTTGCCGCCCTACAACATGACGCAGGACGGGCGCGTGACCGGCATGAGCACCGAGGTGGTCCAGGCCGTGCTCAAGGAAGTCGGCATGGACGCACCCATCCAGCCCATGCCCTGGGCCCGGGCCTACGAAATGGCGCTCAATGAAAGCAATGTGCTGATCTATTCGATCGTCCGCACGCCTGCACGGCAATCGCTTTTCCAGTGGGTGGGCACCATTGGCCCGACCCAGTGGTACATCTATTCCCTGGCAGACCGGCCGGTCAAACTCAACTCGCTGGCCGATGCCCATGGTCACCAGATCGCCACGGTCAATCAGGACGTGGGCGAGCAGTACCTGGTCTCGAAAGGCTTTCGCATCGGCGAAGACTTGCAGTCGAGCACCAAGTACGAACACAACTACCGCAAGCTCAAGGTCGATCACGTGGAGCTGTGGATTTCCAATGAGCTCAACGCGCTGTACCTGACGCGCCAGAATGGCGAAGACCCGGACAAGGTGCTGATCCGCTCCTTGGCGCTGCCCGAACTGAGCAGCCCGGACGGCCTGAGCATGGCGTTCAGCCGCAAGACGCCGGCCGAAACCGTGGAGAAGTTCCGCGTTGGCCTTGAGACCATCCGGCGCAACGGGGTCTACGACGCCATCCTGCGCAAATGGTTATGACATGGATAACCCTTTCCGCACGACGTCCTCCCTGCCACCAGAGACCAAGGCGTTCAGTTCCCTGGGCCGGCGCCTGGTGCTGGCAACGCTGTTGTTCTGCCTGGTCTTTACCCTGGCCATGGTCACCTGGCGCACCTGGCAGGCCTGGGAAAACAACCTGGCGGACATGAATTCGGAATTGGCCCTGATCGACCAGGTGTTCCAGAACACCCTGGCCTACGCCATTTGGGAACTGGACCGTGAATCCCTCGACCAGCAAATCACCAGCGTCGCCGCGGCCGCTCCCGTGGGTCGCGTGGTGTTGAACATCTTGCGCCCGGGACAAGCGCCGGAAGTCATCGAACTCAAGCGCTACGCCGTCGATCAATCGGGCGTGGTGCCGGTGCTGCATCGCCAGCTCATCGCCCACCCCTACGCCGGGGCCCATGAAAAAGTCGGTGAGCTGACCATTGAAGGCGACAACAACCTGCTGTGGGAGCGCCTCTGGAGCGAAGCACGCGGCATCGTCATCACCCAGCTCATCCAGTCCTTGCTGCTGGCCGGATTGGTCATGACCATGTTCAACCGCCTGGTGACCGTGCATGTGGTGCATATCGCCCGTCACCTGGGTGAACTCGCGCCGCACACCCTCAAGCATCATCTCAAGCTGCAACGAGCGGTGCAGCGCCAGGACGAACTGAGCCTGCTCGAGTTCCAGGTCAATGAACTCCAGGACAATCTACGCGCCCACCTCGAACGCCAACACTCGGACGAACTGGCCTTGGCCGCCAGCCGCGATCAAATGGCCGAACTGGTCGAGGCCCGCACTGCGGAACTGAAGGCGGCGAACCAGTCGCTTGAAGCGCTGTCCCGTCACGATGCCTTGACGGGACTGGCCAACCGTCGCTATTTCGATGAATTGAAGGAGATCGAGTTTCGCCGGGCGATCCGCCACAACACCCCGCTGGCCGTGCTCATGTGTGACGTCGATTTCTTCAAGATCTACAACGACACCTACGGCCACATGCAGGGCGACCTGTGCCTGAAAGAGATCGCCGAAACCCTGCGCACTGTGTTCGGCCGCTCAGGCGAACTGACCGCCCGCGTAGGCGGCGAAGAGTTCGTCGTGGTCCTGCCCAACGTCGACGCGGCCCAAGCCTGCGAAGCCGCCCAACGCTTGCGCGCCAGCCTGGCGGAACGTGAGCTGCCCCACAGCGGTTCCAAGGTTTCGCCTTTCGTCACCGTGAGCATCGGCGTCGCCGAGCTGGACCCGCAGACCATGGACCATTTCGATCAACTGCTGCAACGCGCCGACCAGGCGCTGTACCGGGCCAAACACCAGGGACGCGACCGCGTCGCCCTGTAATTACTCTCGCGCGCCATGAGGTCTATCTATGCACTATCGCCTGATACTCTGCTCGTGCTTGCTACTCGCCTCGATCAGCCTGCACAGCCACGCCGACACAATCGAAGTGGTGACCGAAGACTCCCTGTACGCCCATCAGCGTGACGACAAGGTCATCGGGCCGGGCATTCGCATCGCCGAAGAAACGCTGAAAAGCGCGCAGCTCACCGATTACAGCCTGTCGCTGTACCCGTGGGCCCGGGCCTACGAAAAGGCGCTGCACGAGCCCAACGTGCTGATCTTCCCGCTGGACCGCACCCCGGCCCGCGAACAATTATTCAAATGGGTAGGTGAAATACATCGCGTGGCGAGCCGGCTCTATAAATTGCGCGACAATAAAGACATCGCCGTCAACAGCCTCGAAGAAGCCAAGCAGTACAGCATCGGCGTGGTGCGAAACGACGCCAAGCAGATCTACCTGCAACAACGTGGATTCACCCGGCTGGTCATCTCGGCCAACAACCACGACAACTTTGAAAAACTGCTGAATCGCCAGATCCAGTTACTGCCGATGCCGGAGAATACCGCGCGCCTGATGAGCAAGGATGCCCAGCTGGATTTCACTTCGCTGGAAGAGGTCTATACCCTCGACGAACAACCTCACAGAGTCCACCTGGCCTTCAGCCTGAGCACGCCGGATGACGTGGTCGCCAAGGCCCAACTCGCTTTCGAAAAACTCAAGGCGTCCGGTGAAGTCGCACGAATCATGAACGAACAGCGGTAGACTCTGGGGGATCACACCGCAAGTAACGATGAGGTATGTCCCGATGAGTAAAGCGTCCTACGTTCCGCCCAAGGTCTGGAAAAACGACGCCCCGTCTGGCGGCCAGTTCGCCAGCATCAACCGCCCAATCGCCGGGCCGACCCACGAAAAAACCTTGCCGGTTGGCAAGCACCCGCTGCAGCTCTACTCCCTGGCCACGCCCAACGGCGTGAAGGTGACCATCCTGCTGGAGGAGTTGCTGGCGCTGGGTCATGCGGGCGCGGAGTACGACGCCTGGCTGATCCGCATCAACGAGGGCGATCAGTTCTCCAGCGGCTTTGTCGAGGTCAACCCCAACTCCAAGATCCCGGCCCTGCTGGACCGCAGCGTGGAACCCGCTATCCGTGTCTTCGAGTCCGGCTCGATCCTGCTTTACCTGGCGGAAAAATTCGGCGCCCTCCTGCCCACCGATCCGGCAGGTCGCACCGAAACCCTGAACTGGCTGTTCTGGCAGATGGGCTCCGCCCCGTACCTGGGCGGTGGCTTCGGGCATTTCTACGCCTACGCGCCGGAGAAACTCGAATACCCGATCAATCGCTTCACCATGGAAGCCAAGCGCCAACTCGACGTCCTGGACCGCCGCCTTGGCGAAAGCCAGTACCTGGCCGGCGATGACTACACCATCGCCGACATCGCGGTCTGGCCCTGGTATGGGCAACTGGTGCGCAACAACGTGTACGGCGCCGCCGAATTCCTGAGTGCTCACGAATACACCCATGTGCAGCGCTGGGCGGAAGAGATCGCCAAGCGGCCGGCCGTACAGCGTGGGCAGCGGGTCAACCGCACGTGGGGCGATGAGGCGAGCCAAGTGCCGGAGCGGCATGAGGCTGGGGATTTGGGCTGAGGCCAGGTCCCATGTCGGATCGCTGGTAAACCCCGGTTTCTCGACTGGCACAAATCTCCTTGTGGGAGCGAGCCTGCTCGCGAAAGCGGTGGATCAGTTAGCCTCGATGCTGAATGTGCCGACGCCATCGCGAGCAGGCTCGCTCCCACATTGGATGGGTGGTGCAACGCGGTTTCTCGACTGGCACCGCCCCCCTGTGGGAGCGAGCTTGCTCGCGATGGCGGTGGATCAGCTTGCATCAATACTGAATGTGCCGACGTCATCGCGAGCAAGCTCGCTCCCACACTGGATGGGTGGTGAACCTCGGTTTCTCGACTGGCACCGCCCCCCTGTGGGAGCGAGCTTGCTCGCGATGGCGGTGGATCAGTTGGCCTCGATGCTGAATTTGCCGCCGTCATCGCGAGCAAAGCTCGCTAATTCCCGCTCTGCAAAAAAATCTGTTTGCCAGCTTACGAGGCCCATTGAGTTTTTTCAGGATATACACCTTCCTTCCAGAGCCTCGCTAATTTCATGCTTGCCCTCTGCGTCCATTCTCCGTCTTGGTCTAATGGGCACGCAGCAAGTACCGTTAGCGTTCCCCGCACTTTGTTTAGCCTAAGAACACCAACATCCGTACCCCGCCCAAAAGAGTAGTCAACGTACTCCTCGGTATCAGCAATCTTGTCCATTTCAATGTAAAAGGCCATATTTTTCAGTCCTACCTTCGTTACTTCGTTAACGGAACACCGCCGTTAACGCGGAACAGCGGACGATCGGAGCAATAATGAAATGGGGTGTGGCCGACGGTTTTTGCTTCTGATCGTTCGGTCATTTGCGACCTCCACTGACTGAGATGCAGCAGGACCGCGATACAGAGCTGCGGAGCAGATGAGGCTGTTTGCTTGATCTATTGATATGCATTGTTCAACTCCCTTGACTCGAAGAGCTGCCGCATCCGTTACCAAGCGAATGGGTGGCAGCTGCGCGCAGGTTGGTAAACCGGGGAATCAAGGAAACCGGCACGTCAGAAGACGTCCCACGCACAGCTGCCATAAAACAAAATCGCAGGCCTGAAAGCCTGCAATCCTGTCCGTGCACTGTTACGCCTTATTCCACCGGGTTACCAAGCCCGGTCGCTGAATGTGCAGCGACATCCAGAGCGTAACGCGACAGAAAACCTCCGGCGAGAGGCTTAGGGCCAGAATAGTGCTTTTGGTGGGATTTCCAGAAGTTTCCTACGTGAGGACCCGATGCGCGCGCAGAACCCTCCGGAACAGACACGTTCTACGGACGCGGCTCAAATTCTCGAAGCACCTTTAAGAGGCTTGATCACGCGTTGCGAGCAGAGGTACATCAAGAGGCACGGGTCTTGGAGTAGGTTTGTGGGGATCACTCAGGGCCTGTCCCCGTTTCTTCTAACCAAAGGGCTCCCTCAAAGTCTGCCCTCGTTATCCTTCAGGTTGTTTTTTTACAAAGGCAGGAAATTTAACTCCCCTCATCTTCAGCATATCTATGACAGTATTCTTCCAACGTTGTGCTTCGGAGTCTGGTGGTACCTGACGGATTTCAACACTCATTGCCAAGTCGCGCAGGTCATACGTGTAGCCATGTTCCAACAGCCAAGCGACCACCTCAAAGTTTGACAACGCGGCAGCAGCAATGGCCGCCGATTTACCATATTCATCATGGTCATTAACGTCTGCTCCGGCGCCCACGATTAGCCTGACGTTCTGCAATCGTCCTTCCCGCGCAGCACGATCCAAAGGTTTCATGCTCCTTTTGAGCCCAGTCCCTTTAGCATCACCTCCGTAACGAAGTACTAATTCCAATAGCTCCAAACTATTTCCCCCCGCAAGGAGGGCCATGGGTGAGAGGCCTCTAAGCTTTTCAGACATTAGGTTGGGATTTGCACCAGCTTTCAATAACGCTTCGACACCTTTAACGTTACGAGCGTTAAGTGCCCAGATGAGCGGAGTCGTTCCATCACTGCCCACTGTATCTACATTGACTCCTTGGGCAGCCAGTCGATTCACATCACCGGCACGCCCCTCCATTGCGGCGTCGATCAGGGCGACAACCTCAGCATCCTCAAAAACCTGAGACATCGCATTGCCTCCAAGCCGCAAGGAGGCCTGAGCAAGTCCTATATTCATAAAAACAAACCACACTAATAGAACGATTCTTGATTTCACTATTGAGGTACTCATCGCACTAAACCACCAATCAAATGCGAAAACGGGGGCAGACCACGTTTTCTAAACTAAGACAGCAATCGCTGCCCCCCGGTCGACCTCGCGGAGCTCCCCGTCCGATTACTGCTTCAGTTTCATCAAAAACGAGTCTGTCCCCGTTTCTCCCAGGCAGCGAACTACTTTCCCATACACAAAAAATCATAGGGGAGCGATTTTTATGAAATAAGCTCGAGTTTCAACAAGACGTTTTCGCACGTGACTCACATTAAAAATAAAATCTCCGCCTTCAGGGCGATAGCACGCTAGGACTTCCACCGTCTGTTGCAGAAAATCATCGTCCGGATAAGCATTATCAATCAACACTTCTAAACGATTTGCAGCTTCAATACTTGTATCGCCCCCATCAATAAAATCATCTAACAACGTCACAACATCTCTCACTTCCATATTAGTTCCCCTTTGATAAATTAAAGCGGAAATCCATTCCCACTTCCGGCTCAGGAAAAAAATCGTGCCGTAACGGTCAGCAATAGATGGTTCATATTTACTTTGACGATCTAGTTTCTCTTAATATTTATCAGATTCATCTCACTGTTCTGAAAAACAGTGACCACGTGCCGTTATCCATATCCGAAGGAGACGACAAGTAGGTTTCCGTCTCACGCCAAGGATTGCTTCTTTCGGCCATAAAAAGTAGCAAGAGGCCATCACCGAAGCATAGCGGCTACCATTTTTTCGTCTAGAGGTCAGAGACTGTTTTTTCATCGCCCTCCCCTGGCCCCCCTACGAAAGTCGCTAACCAACAGACCCAACAAACCCCAACCAAAAGCCCCTATGGACCACCCCCGCAACTAGCACAAGCTCACGCTCACAAGCCCCCCAGCCGTGACCGCTACAGCGAAAGGACTCCCCACGCATCCCTCGTACGCATCACGTCGCGCTCAACCGAGTCCAGCCATGAACCTACCGAACCTCTTCAACAAAGCCCGACCCCGCACTCAAGGGACGGTCAGCGTGGCCTGCATTTCGGGTGAACTTGACCAAACGCTGGCCAACCTACGTATCACCCCAGTACTGATCACCGGTTTCGTCTCCCCTCACCTGGACATCGACCAGGTCGCCGCCAAGATCAAGAAGCGCTTCGCCCACAGCACCATCAGCCTGTGCACGACCTCGGGTGAATTGTGCAACGCTGCGAACACGCTGTACTGCCAGACCGGCGAAACCTGGGATCGGGTAGTACTGCAGTTGTTTGACGCGAGTGTGATTGTGTCGGCCGAGGTGGTGATGGTGCCGCTGGAGTGCGAGGACATTCGCGGTGGCGACAAGCGCTTGGCCATGCGCGAGCGAATCACCCGATTGGTGAATAACATCAAGCAGGCGCAGGTGAGCACGCCTATCGATCATCGCGATACCTTGGCCTACGTGGTGTTCGATGGTCTTTCAGCTTCCGAGTCGTTCTTTATGGAAGCGCTGTATGAGTCTGGACGCTTCCCCTGCCTGTTCGTCGGTGGTTCGGCCGGGGGCAAGGCTGATTTCAAGAAGACCCTGATCAGTGATGGGCAGCGCAGTTATCAGAACCATGCGCAGATTGTCTTCCTGAAAACCGCGGCGGATGTGCGCTTCGGGGTGTTCAAGAGCCAGAACTTCCAACCGGCGGGACTGACGCTCAGCGTGCTGACCGCGTCGGTCGAAGACCGCACCATCGATCAGGTCATCGACAGCCGGGGCAATATCAAGAGCATGGTCCAGGCGCTGTGCGATGCATTCGAGTGCAGTGCCCAGGCATTGGAGAAGAAGCTGGCCGATTATTCATTTGCCATTCGCGTGGGCGAAGAATTGTTCGTGCGTTCCATTGCCCGCATCGACCATCAACAGCAGATCATCCAGCTGTTTTGCGACGTGGCGCCTGGCGAAGAGTTGGTGATGATCAAGCGCACGCCCCTGCGCGAGGCGACCCGGCTCGACTACGAGAAATTCCTCAAGGGCAAAGGCGGCCAACCGGTGGCGGCTATTCTCAACGACTGCATCCTGCGTCGGCTCAACAACAGCAGCGACCTGGGCAGCATGGCCGGTATTTTCGGGGACGTGCCTTTGGCTGGTTTCTCGACATTTGGGGAAATTCTCGGCCTGAACCTGAACCAGACGCTCACGGCGATTTTCTTCTTCAGGGTCACCAAGGGCGCCGGTTTTGTTGATGAGTACGTCGATAACTTCATCGCCCACTATGGCGAGTTCAAGGCGTTTTTCCTGCGCCGCCAGATCAAGAAGTTGGCGGGGCTGAACCATGTGGTGGTCAAGCAGATCAAGGCGTTCAAGCTGAATGATTTCAGCAGCGCCTTGGACACTCGCGGCCTGGACCCGACGATCCTGCCGGTGTTCGACGGCCTGACGGACCTGGGCCAGGTATTGGCGCAGGCCAGCCAGCAACAGGCGCAGATGGCGACGCAGGTCAAGCATTACTCCGGCGAGCTGCACCTGTCGATGGATGACCTGACAGGCACGATCGACCGGCAACATAGCGTCGCCGAGCAGGCCGGCACGACCGTCGAGCAGCTGGCCACGCAAGCGGGTGAAGCGGTGGTCGGCGCCCGTGCGCTCGCCAGTTCGAGTTTGCGCATTCAGTCGATTGTCCAGGTCATCCAGCAAATCGCCGGTCAGACCAACCTGTTGGCCCTCAACGCCGCCATCGAGGCCGCGCGGGCCGGTGAAATGGGCAGAGGGTTTGCGGTGGTGGCCGATGAGGTCCGCAAGCTGGCGGAGATCACACGTAAGAATGCGGCGGAAATCGGTGTGGACATTGATCTGCTCTCGACAGAGATCCAAGGGGTCGCCCAGCAGATCGAAGACCAGTCCGTCGCTGTGAGCGCCTTGCGGGCGATGCTCGATGCCCTGGAAGACTCGAGCCGGACCACCGAAGGCACGGCGCAACGCACGAAAGCCATTGCGGATACCTTGACCGGGCTGACCCATGCCAATGCTTGAGATCGAATCGCCCAGACAATGAATCAAGGTTAGCGCCCGCCACAGTTCCCCTTGTGGAAGATTCCTTTGTGGGAGCGAGCTTGCTCGCGTTAGCGGTGGATCAGCTGGCATCAATGCTGACTGTGCCGCCGTCATCGCGAGCAAGCTCGCTCCCACAGTTTTTTGAGTCGCTCGCAGACATCACCATCCCCCTGAATCCCTTGTGGGATCTGGGGTGCTGCGGGTGTTACCGTCAGGGAATCAACATCTGCACCTGCCCCGGCACGACGATCTTGATCACCCCGGCCCAGCTGCACATCAAGGTGCTGTTGGCGTCGATGGCTGGCATGTTGCCCAGCAACAGGGTCGGGGCGCCGCCGGGGATCCACGGGGCGGCGGTGGCCGGGATGCAGGGCATGGGGGTCAGCACGCCCAGGGCCGCTGCGGTGGCGGCGGCCACGGTGGGGTTTGCCAGGCTCATGCACATGCCGAAGGTAGTGATGTTCACCAGCGGGATGTGATCCATGATGTTCGCCGCCGGCATCCCGCCGGTCAGCAGGCGATTGACCGGCAGCACATTGAGCACCGCCGGGGCTGCGCCGAAGCTGCATTGAAGGGTCGCGGTGCCACAGACTTGCGGGCATCCCATCGCGGTTGCTCCTTTGAAAGCGACAGACCCCAAAACCTTAGCTCGCCCCTATCCAACGCGCACGCCGCCATGCATCAAGCCCGCTGATTATCCGGCAACACGCTAACCTATAAGACCCTGGCGTGCTTGTGACGCCTCCCACGCGCCATTAGATTAGCCAATGATCGATGGCCTCCAAAATAAGCAGAAGGGATAAGCATGGCGTTTACTGATCAGTCCACCCGCGTGCGCGACGGTGAAGAACTCGATGCCAACCTGATCGACCCGTACCTCAAGGCCCACATTCCCGGCCTGACCGGCCTGCCACGGATCAGCCAGTTTCCCGGTGGCGCGTCGAACCTGACCTACCTGCTGGAATACCCCGAACAGGAATTCGTCCTGCGCCGGCCACCGTTCGGCCACAAGGCCAAGTCCGCCCATGACATGGGCCGTGAGTTCCGCATCCTCAACCAATTGCGCGATGCTTTCCCGTACTGCCCCAAAGCCTATGTGCACTGCACCGACGAGTCGGTGATGGGCGCCGAGTTCTACGTGATGGAGCGGGTCAAGGGCATTATCCTGCGCGCCGAGCTGCCGCCGGAGCTGGGTTTTGACGCCGAGCGCACCGAAGCGCTGTGCAAGAGCTTCATCGACCGCCTCGTCGAACTGCACCGCGTCGACTACAACGCTTGCGGCCTGGCCGACCTGGGCAAGCCCGAAGGCTACGTGGCCCGGCAGATCCGTGGCTGGAGCGATCGTTATGAAAAAGCCCTGACCCCTGACGCGCCGAAGTGGGAAGCGGTCAAGGCCTGGCTCAACGACAAGATGCCCGCCGACCACCCGACGTCGAGCATCGTCCACAACGACTACCGCTTCGACAACGTGATCCTCGACCCGGAAAATCCGATGCGGATCATCGGCGTGCTGGACTGGGAGCTGACCACCCTTGGCGACCCGTTGATGGATTTGGGCAACAGCCTCGCCTACTGGATCGAGGCGGACGACCCGGCGCCGGTACAACTGTTGCGCCGCCAGCCCAGCCACGCGCCGGGCATGTTGACCCGCCGTGAGTTCGTTGATTACTACGCCGAGCGCGCAGGGATCCGCATCGACAACTTCGACTTCTACTACACCTACGGCCTGTTCCGCCTGGCCGGTATCGTCCAGCAGATCTACTACCGCTTCTTCCACGGCCAGACCCAGGACAAACGCTTCGCGCAGTTCGTTCAGATGAACAAATTGCTGGAGCAGATGAGCCTGCAGGTCATCGCTAAATCCACGCTCTGAGCGCCCTCATAACAAGGAAACAGCATGTCCAAGACCCAGTTGTTCGACCTCGACGGTAAAATCGCCTTCGTTTCCGGCGCCAGCCGCGGCATCGGCGAGGCCATCGCCAAACTGCTGGCCCAGCAAGGCGCCCATGTGATCGTGTCCAGCCGCAAGCTCGACGGTTGCCAGCACGTGGCCGATGCGATCATCGCCGCCGGCGGCAAGGCCACCGCCATCGCCTGCCACATCGGTGAAATGGAGCAGATCAGCCAGGTGTTCGCCGGCATCCGCGAACAGTTCGGGCGCCTGGACATCCTGGTGAACAATGCCGCCACCAACCCGCAGTTCTGCAACGTCCTGGACACCGACCTGGGTGCGTTCCAGAAAACCGTGGACGTGAACATCCGCGGCTATTTCTTCATGTCCGTGGAAGCCGGCAAGCTGATGCGCGAGAACGGCGGCGGCAGCATCATCAACGTGGCGTCGATCAACGGTATTTCGCCAGGGATCTTCCAGGGCATCTACTCGGTGACCAAGGCTGCGGTGATCAACATGACCAAGGTCTTCGCCAAGGAATGCGCGCAGTTCGGCATCCGCTGCAACGCCCTGTTGCCGGGCCTGACCGACACCAAGTTCGCCTCGGCACTGGTCAAGAACGACGCCATCCTGAAGACCGCCTTGGCGCAGATCCCCCTCAAGCGCGTAGCCGACCCGAGCGAAATGGCCGGCGCGGTGCTGTACCTGGCCAGCGATGCGTCGAGCTACACCACGGGCGTGGCGTTGAATGTGGATGGTGGGTTTCTTTCCTGAGGATATAACCTTGTGGGAGCGAGCCTGCTCGCGAAGGCGTCAGGTCAGTCGGCCTCGATGTTGACTGGACTATCGTCTTCGCGAGCAGGCTCGCTCCCACAGGAATGTTTGCCAGCAACGAAATGAATATTTATTCCAGTATTTGCAATTAGAGAATATTTATTCCATAAAGAACCCTTCTGAAAATAAAAACTCAAAAGGGCTCTTTCTCATGCGTGAACTCGGCATCGGTCTGATTGGCACCGGCTTCATGGGCCGTGCCCATGCCTTGGCGTTCCACAATGCCAAGGCGGTGTTCGACCTTCCCTTGAACCTGAAACTGGCGGCCCTGGCCGACGCCGATCCGCAGCGTGCCCGGCAATGTGCCCAGAGCTGGGGGTTCGAGACGGCCCACAGCGACTGGCAGCAGTTGATCGACGACCCGAAGGTTCACCTGGTCGCCATCACCACCCCCAACCACCTGCACTTCCCGATGGCCATGGCCGCGTTGGCGGCGGGCAAGCCGGTCTATTGTGAAAAGCCGTTGGCGGTGTCCCTGGAACAGGCCGGGCAGATGCGCCAGGCGGCCAAGGCCGCCGGGGTGGTGACGCGAGTCGGCTACAACTACCAGCACAACCCGATGATTCAATGGGCGCGGGACATGATCCAACGCGGCGAACTGGGGCGGATCATCAGTTTCCAGGGCGAATTCAGCGAAGACTTCATGGCCGATCCGACCTCACCGTGGTCATGGCGCTGCGAAGCGAGCCATGCCGGTGGCGCGCTGGCGGACCTGGGCAGCCATTTGCTCGCCATGGCCCGGCACTTGTTGGGCGATGTCGAGGCCGTCTGTGCCGACAGCCAGACCGTGCACCACCAACGCCCTGCCAGCGCCAGCAACGCCGAACAGCGGGTCATCGCCGTGGATGATCAAGTCCATGGGCTGCTGCGTTTCGCCAATGGCGCCCGGGGCACGGTGAGCAGCAGTTGGCTCAAGCACGGCTACAAGAATCACCTGAATTTCGAGATCAGCGGCACCCTTGGCACCCTGGCGTTCGATCAGGAGCGGTTGAATGAACTTCGCCTGTGCCGCGCCGGCCAGCCCGGCTTCCAGCGTTTGCTGGCCGGCCCGGATCTGCCCGGCTATGCCGCGTTCAGCCCGGCTGCCGGGCACCAGTTGGGCTACAACGAATTGAAGACGTTGGAAGTGCAGGAGCTGATCATGGCGCTGGCCGGCAAAGGCTCCGGCGGGACGGACTTCGACGAGGCCTGGGAAGTGGAACGGCTGGCGGCGGCGATTCGCGTTGCGGCGCGGGAAGAACGTTGGGTGAGGGTGAGTGAGCTATAACCGCTCACCTCAGCGAACACCGTGGCGAGGGAGCTTGCTCCCGCTGGGCTACGCAGTAGCCCCAAAACCATTCACCCCGGTGTGTCAGGTTGATTGCATTTGGCTTCTTTGGGGTTGCTGCGCAACCCAGCGGGAGCAAGCTCCCTCGCCACAGGGTTCAACGCAGGGTTTGCAATTCAACTAGCCTTACTGCCAACGCCTTGGCCTGGCTCGCCACATCAGTCACCGCCGTGCTTTCCCACCACATCCCCCGCAGCGGCGGGCCCATGGCGAACAGGCGGCTGGCCGGTTCGCCTTGGGCATCCAGCACCGCACCATCAGCACGCGCGGCGATGCCCAAAGCCAGCGGCCCCGGTTGGATCAATCCTCGAGCCAGCAACTGTTGCGGCAACGGTCGCGCAACACGACGCCAGTCATATTCAATGCCACTGGAGTTGATCAACGCGGCGCCCTGCACCACTTCCAATCCAGCCTCGCCCCGTCGACGAATATTGATCGCTACCGATCCTTCGCCAGACGCGGCCAGCCCCTTGAACGACGCCGCCTGAATCCGCAACCGCCCTTCCCCATGCAGGCGCGCCACCAGCTCCGCGCTCAACGGTGGCGAGCGATGATGATGACTCTCCCACCACGGCCGCACATGCCGCACGAATTGCCGGCGCTGCACATCGCTGGCCTGGTTCCACAAGCGCCCGATGTGCGCGCGCACCGTGTCCAGCGGCGCCTGCCAGTCGATGCCCTGGGCTTGGGCCTGGCGGCATTGCTCGCGTAGAGCGCGCATCAACTGGCGTGGCGAACGCAGGCTGTGATCTTCGGCGAGGAAATCCACCCAGGCGGGTGGCTGGCGGCGCACATGGGGCAGCAGGCCATGGCGGGAAAACACTTCAATCGGCCCGCGATGCCCGGCCTGTTCCAAGGACACGACGGCATCGACCATCGTCAGACCCGAGCCGATGATCAGCACCGTGGACTGCGGATCGAGCTGGCGCATCGCAGCGACGTCCCAAGGATCGAGGGCTGCGGCGTTCAAGCCGCTGGATTCGGTCTGCGGGGTGCGGGCCGCCGGGAACATGCCAGTGGCCAGCACTGCAAAACGGCCGTGCAAGATTTGACCGTTGTCCAGCGTCACCCTCACGCCATCGTCGGCAAGCCGAAGGTCCACGGCTTCCCCGCGCACATGCTCGGCGGTCGAACCGTTCTGCGCGCCCAGTTCGCGAGCTTCGGCCAGGCGTTGCTGCACATAGAGGCCAAACATCCCCCGGGGTGGAAACAACTCGCTGATGGGCACATGCTGCTGATCCGACTCGGGCCAGCCGCCGGCCTCGATGAACGCGGTGAGCCATTGGGTCAGGTCATCGGCGTTGTCCGGGTCGACGCTCATGCGCGCCGCGTTGCCGTTCAAGGTGTGACCCAGTTCCACGGCACTGTAGGCCTCGCCCCGGCCCAGTTCGCTGCGCGGCTCGACGATCAGCACTTCGCGCCGGCCCGGCAGGCGCAGCAGTTGCGCGGCGAGCATGGCGCCGCTCAAGCCGCCACCGATGATCAGGATGTCGACTTCGCGGGTGAGGCCGCTCCCCTGTCGCTCCAGCGCTGTGTCCATACCGCTCTCCCCAGGCATCAAATCACCACGTTGCGTACGAATCTCGCCGCCACCGGGCCATCGTTGCGATAGGCATGGGGCTGGTTGCTGGCGAACATGAAGAACTCACCAACGCCTATGCGGCGCTCTTCGCTGCCCAGCAGCAACGTCAGGCAGCCTTCGAATACATAAAGTTGTTCGCTCCATCCATCTGCGTCGCACTCGGAATGGTAGTGCTCGCCCGGCTCCAGCCGCCATTCCCAGAGTTCTACCTCACGGCTGGCGGTGGCCTTGGCGAGCAACACAGCTTTGCTGCCCGGGATCACACCGGCCCAGACCAGTTCGTTGATGCGGCTCGAGTCGCGGGCTTCGGGCGCTTGGATCAAGTCGCTGAAGGCGACATCGAGGGCTTCGGCGACCCGGTCCAGGGTCGTCAGGCTGACGTTCTTTTCGCCGGCCTCGATGGCCACCAGCATCCGCCGACTGACCCCCGACAGCTCGGCCAGCGCCGCCTGGCTGAGCTCGGCGGCATGCCGCAGACGACGGACGTTCTGGCTGACGTGTTGCAGGACGGAGGCCCGCTGGCCGGATTCTTTGTGCACTATATTGCTCACATGGCAGGGTTGCGCATTATACTGCCCAACTTCGGGCGCATTGTGCGTCCGCCTCAAGTGGCGCGCAAGGTCATGGCATCGGTGAATTCCCCCCAAGCTTCCTCCCGTTTCTCAAGGTTCAGCAAGGCCGAATGCGTGCTGGTCCTGATTACCATGATCTGGGGCGGGACTTTCCTGTTGGTGCAACACGCCATGACGGTCAGCGGGCCGATGTTTTTCGTCGGCCTGCGCTTCGCTGCCGCGGCCGCGTTTGTCGCGCTGTTCTCCTGGCGGCATCTGCGTGAACTGACGCTGTTCGAACTCAAGGCCGGGTGCTTCATCGGCGTGGCGATCATGCTCGGCTACGGTTTGCAGACCGTCGGCCTGCAAACCATTCCCAGCAGCCAGTCGGCGTTCATCACCGCCCTCTACGTGCCGTTCGTGCCCCTGTTGCAATGGCTGGTGCTAGGCCGGCGGCCAGGCTTGATGCCGAGCATCGGCATCATGCTGGCGTTCACTGGGCTGATGCTGGTGTCCGGTCCGGCCGGGGCCTCGCTGAACTTCAGCCCCGGTGAAATCGCTACGCTGATCAGCGCCATCGCGATTGCCGCCGAAATCATCCTGATCAGCGCCTATGCCGGCCAGGTCGATGTGCGCCGAGTGACCGTGGTGCAACTGGCGAGCACGGCGGTGCTGGCGTTCCTGATGGTGGTGCCGACCCAGGAAGCGATCCCGGATTTTTCCATGTTGCTGCTGGTCAGCGCCGTGGGCCTGGGGGCCGCCAGCGCAGCGATCCAGGTGGCGATGAACTGGGCACAGAAAAGCGTCTCGCCAACCCGCGCCACGCTGATCTATGCCGGTGAGCCGGTGTGGGCCGGCATCGCCGGGCGCCTGGCGGGCGAGCGGCTGCCGGCGATCGCATTGTTCGGCGCGGCGCTGATCGTGGCGGCGGTGATTGTCAGTGAGCTGAAGACCCGCAGCAAAGGTATTGTCGAAGTAGATGAGGGGCTTGAGCGCGAGCAGTGAGGCCGGTTACCGGCAACGGTGATTGAACCTGTGGCGAGGGAGCTTGCTCCCGCTGGGTTGCGCAGCGACCCCAAGGAAGCCGAATGCAATCAACCTGACACACCCGGGTGACTGGTCTCGGGGCTACTGCGTAGCCCAGCGGGAGCAAGCTCCCTCGCCACAGGGATAAGCGCGACATTGCGCAAGACCTCGCCCCAGCGGCTCCAATACGCGTGCTGATTCCTGAGCGGTGTCCGCTGACCCAAACACGCAAAGTCAGAAAACTCCACCTACCTTGTAGGATTCTGCGACACCCTTGCGGTTGGTGATCGGGAATACGCCACGTATGATCCCTCACAACCTTCCGCCGAATAGAAGCCTATGTCACTGATAGTTCTATTGCTTTTGCCCTTCATCGGCAGCTGTGTCGCGGCGCTGCTGCCGCATAACGCCCGTAACGCCGAATCACTGCTGGCCGGCCTCGTCGCCCTGGCCGGCACAGTTCAGGTGGCCTTGCTGTACCCGCAGATCGCCGACGGTGGCGTGATCACCGAGCGCTACACATGGCTGCCCAGCCTGGGCCTGGATTTCGTGCTGCGCCTGGACGGTTTCGCTTGGCTGTTTTCGTTGCTGGTGCTGGGCATCGGCACGCTGGTGTCGCTGTACGCCCGCTACTACATGTCGCCGGACGATCCAGTACCACGCTTCTTTGCCTTTTTCCTGGCGTTCATGGGCGCCATGCTCGGGTTGGTGATCTCCGGCAATCTGATCCAGATGGTGTTTTTCTGGGAACTGACCAGCCTGTTCTCGTTCCTGCTGATCGGCTACTGGCATCACCGCGCCGACGCTCGACGCGGTGCCTACATGGCCTTGATGGTGACCGGCGCCGGCGGGCTTTGCCTGTTGGCCGGGGTGATGCTGCTCGGCCATGTGGTGGGCAGTTATGAACTGGACAAGGTCCTGGCCGCCGGCGACCTGATTCGTGACCACGCCCTCTATCCGATCCTGCTGCCGCTGATCCTGATCGGCGCATTGAGCAAAAGCGCTCAGTTCCCTTTTCATTTCTGGCTCCCCCACGCCATGGCCGCCCCCACGCCGGTGTCGGCGTACCTGCACTCGGCAACCATGGTCAAGGCCGGGGTGTTCCTGCTGGCGCGGTTATGGCCGTCGCTGTCGGGCAGTGAAGAATGGTTCTACATCGTCAGCGGCGCGGGGGCCTGTACGTTGCTGCTGGGCGCCTACTGCGCGATGTTCCAGAATGACCTCAAGGGTCTTTTGGCCTACTCCACCATCAGCCACCTCGGGCTGATCACCCTGCTGCTGGGCCTGAACAGTCCGCTGGCGGCCGTGGCGGCGGTGTTCCATATCCTCAACCACGCCACGTTCAAGGCGTCGCTGTTCATGGCCGCCGGGATCATCGACCACGAAAGCGGCACCCGGGACATTCGCAAGCTCAGCGGCCTGGTGCGGCTGATTCCGTTCACCGCGACCCTGGCGATGGTCGCCAGCGCGGCGATGGCCGGGGTGCCGCTGCTCAATGGCTTCCTGTCCAAGGAAATGTTTTTCGCCGAGACCGTATTTATTTCCGCCACGGCCTGGGTCGAGCTGGCGCTGCCGATCATCGCCACCATCGCCGGGACGTTCAGCGTCGCCTACTCCCTGCGCTTCACCGTGGACGTGTTCTTCGGTCCCACCGCCAGCGACCTGCCCCATACCCCCCACGAACCGCCACGCTGGATGCGCGCGCCAGTGGAGTTGCTGGTGTTCACCTGCCTGTTGGTGGGGATTTTTCCGGCCCAGGTGGTCGGCTCGTTGCTCGCCGCCGCCGCGTTGCCGGTGGTGGGCGGCACGCTGCCTGAATACAGCCTGGCGATCTGGCACGGCCTGAACGCGCCGATGATCATGAGCCTGGTGGCGATGTCCGGCGGCATCGTCCTGTACCTGCTGCTGCGCAAGCAATTGCGCCAAGGCCACATCAAGCACCCGCCGTTCATTGGCCGGCTCAGCGGCAAGCGCCTGTTCGAGCGCTGCCTGGTGTTGATGATGCGCCAGGGCCGGCGACTGGAGCGCAGGATCAGCACCCGGCGCCTGCAAGCCCAACTGTTTTTCCTGGTGCTGGCGGCAGTATTGGCCGGGCTGATCCCGATGTTGCACAGCACGCTGGTCTGGGGCGACCGGCCGAAGATTCCCGGTTCCATCGTCTTCGTGACCCTGTGGCTGCTGGCGATCGCCTGCGCCCTGGGCGCGGCCTGGCAGGCCAAGTATCACCGGCTCGCGGCCCTGACCATGGTCAGCGTCTGCGGCCTGATGACCTGCGTGACCTTCGTCTGGTTCTCCGCCCCTGACCTGGCCTTGACGCAACTGGTGGTGGAGGTGGTCACCACGGTGCTGATCCTGCTGGGCCTGCGCTGGCTGCCACGGCGGATCGAGGACGTCTCGCCGCTGCCCAACAGCGAGCGGCGGGCGCGTATCCGGCGCGTGCGGGACTTGCTGCTGTCCATCGCCGTCGGCGGCGGCATGGCGCTGCTGTCCTATGCGATGCTCACGCGGCAGACACCCAACGACATTTCGTCGTTCTACTTGAGCCGGGCCTTGCCCGAAGGCGGCGGAAGCAACGTGGTCAACGTGATGCTGGTGGATTTCCGGGGCTTCGACACCCTGGGGGAAATCACCGTGCTGGTGGCGGTGGCCCTCGCGGTGTTCGCCCTGTTGCGACGTTTCCGCCCACCGAAGGAAAGCATGCAGCTACCGGCGCAACAGCGCCTGCTGGCGCCGGACGTGGTCACCGACCTGGTCAACCCGCGCCATGCCAGCGATACCGCCCTGGGTTTCATGATGGTGCCGTCGGTGCTGGTGCGCCTGCTGCTGCCGATCGCCCTGGTGGTGTCGTTCTACCTGTTCATGCGCGGCCACAATCAACCCGGTGGCGGCTTCGTGGCCGGGCTGGTGATGTCCGTGGCGTTCATCCTCCAATACATGGTCGCTGGCACCCAATGGGTCGAGGCGCAAATGAGCCTGCGACCGCTGCGCTGGATGGGCACCGGGCTGTTGTTCGCCACCGCCACCGGCCTGGGCGCGATGGCCGTGGGGTATCCGTTCCTGACCACCCACACCTGGCATCTCGAACTGCCGCTGCTGGGGAATATCCACCTGGCCAGCGCGCTGTTCTTCGATATCGGCGTGTACGCGGTGGTGGTCGGTTCCACCCTGCTGATCCTCACAGCCCTGGCGCACCAGTCGGTCCGGGCCCATAAACCGGGCCTGCAACCCAAACCCGTCGCCGCCGTCAAAGGAGCCACCGCCTGATGGAAGAAGTCATCGCAATCGCAATCGGCGTACTGGCCGCCTCCGGTGTCTGGCTGGTGTTGCGGCCACGGACCTTCCAGGTGGTCATGGGCCTGTGCCTGCTGTCCTACGGCGTCAACCTGTTCATCTTCAGCATGGGCAGCCTGTTCATCGGCAAGGAGCCGATCATCAAGGACGGCGTGCCCCAGGACCTGCTGCACTACACCGACCCGCTGCCCCAGGCACTGGTGCTGACCGCCATCGTGATCAGCTTCGCCATGACCGCGCTGTTCCTGGTGGTGCTGCTGGCCTCCCGGGGCCTGACCGGTACCGACCACGTGGACGGTCGGGAGCCCAAGGAATGATGTTGACGCCTCATCTGATCGCCGCGCCCATCCTGCTGCCGCTGCTGACCGCCGCGTTGATGCTGATGCTGGGGGAGAAGCACCGCCCGCTCAAGGCCCGGATCAATCTGTTGTCCAGCCTGCTGGGCCTGGGCATCGCCGTGCTGTTGCTGCGCTGGACCCAGGACCAGGCCCTGCCCGCGTCCATTGGTGTGTACCTGCCGGGCAACTGGCAGGCGCCGTTCGGCATCGTCCTGGTGGTCGATCGCCTGTCGGCGCTGATGCTGGTCCTGACCGGCATCATCGGCGTCAGCGCCCTGCTCTTCGCCATGGCCCGCTGGGACCGCGCCGGTGCCAGTTTCCATGCGTTGTTCCAGATCCAGCTGATGGGCCTCTACGGCGCCTTCCTGACCGCGGACCTGTTCAACCTGTTCGTGTTCTTCGAAGTGCTGCTGGCGGCTTCCTATGGCTTGATGCTGCACGGTTCGGGCCGGGCGCGGGTGTCGTCGGGCCTGCATTACATTTCCATCAATCTGCTGGCCTCGTCGTTGTTCCTGATCGGCGCGGCGCTGATCTACGGCGTCACCGGCACGCTGAACATGGCCGACCTGGCCCTGAAGATCCCGCTGGTGCCGGAGGCCGACCGCGGCCTGTTGCACGCCGGCGCCGGCATCCTCGCGGTGGCGTTCTTGGCCAAGGCCGGCATGTGGCCGCTGAACTTCTGGCTGGTGCCGGCCTACAGCGCCGCCAGCGCACCGGTGGCGGCGCTGTTTGCGATCATGACCAAGGTCGGCGTCTACACGATCCTGCGCCTGTGGACGCTGCTGTTCTCCGGCCAGGCCGGCGCCTCGGCGTATTTCGGCGCCGACTGGCTGGTCTACGGCGGCATGGCGACCATCGTCTGCGCCGCCATCGCGATTCTGGCGGCCCAACGCCTGGAGCGCATGGCCAGCCTGAGCATCCTGGTTTCGGCGGGGATCCTGCTGTCGGCCATCGGCTTCGCCCAACCGAATCTGGTGGGCGCGGCGCTGTTCTACCTGGTGAGCTCGACCCTGGCGCTCTGCGCGCTGTTCTTGCTGGCAGAGCTGATCGAACGTTCGCGCTCGGCCAATGAACTGTCCTTGGACGACGACTTCGACACTTTGCCGCGGCCGTTGGAATCCTTGCAGCCGCCCAAGGGCATCAACCTGGACGACGAGCAGAAAGCCGTGGTCGGCCAAGTGATTCCCTGGACCATGGCCTTCCTCGGCTTGAGCTTTATCTTTTGCGCGCTGTTGATCATCGGCATGCCGCCGCTCTCGGGGTTCATCGGCAAGCTGAGCCTGCTGAGCGCCTTGCTCAATCCCCAAGGATTCGGCGCCAGTGCCGGGACGCCGATGTCGAACCAGGCGTGGGGCTTGTTGGCGCTGCTGATCCTGTCGGGGCTGGCCTCGTTGATCGCCTTCTCCCGCCTGGGCATCCAACGCTTCTGGACACCTCAGGAACGCCCGTCGCCGTTGCTGCGGCCGTTCGAATGCCTGCCGATCGTCGTACTGCTGGGCCTGGGCATCGCCCTGACCTTCAAGGCCGAGCCGTTGCTGCGCTATACCCAGTCGGCCGCCGACGCGCTGAACACCCCGGAACATTACGTGATGTCGGTACTCGCCACCCGCGCCGTGCCCAACCCCGAAGCCCGTGCCGCGTTGCGGGAGGTGCAGCCATGAAGCGCCTGTTTCCCGCCCCGTGGTTGTCCCTGGCGTTGTGGCTGCTGTGGCTGGTACTGAACGTGTCGGTCAGCGCCGGCCATCTGCTGCTGGGCGCTGCATTGGGGTTCCTGGCCCCGTTGCTGATGCGCCCGTTGCGACCGCGGCCCATCCGTATCCGCCGGCCGTGGGTGGTGTTGCGCCTGTTCCTGCTGGTGGGCCGCGACGTGCTGGTGTCCAACCTGGCGGTGGCCTGGGGGGTGCTGAACGCCGGGCGCCGGCCGCCTCGCTCGCGATTCATCAAGGTGCCGCTGGACCTGCGCGATGCCAACGGCCTGGCCGCGCTGTCGATGATCACCACGGTGGTTCCCGGGACCGTCTGGTCGGAACTGGCCCTGGATCGCAGCATCCTGTTGCTGCACGTGTTCGACCTGCCGGACGAGGCGTCATTCATCGCGCACTTCAAGGCCACCTACGAGCGCCCCTTGATGGAGATTTTCGAATGAGCCCGTTGCTGTCCAATGCGATCCTGTTGAGCCTGTTCCTGCTCTCCCTGGCGATGGTGTTGACCCTGTGGCGACTGTTCAAGGGCCCCTCGGCCCAGGATCGGGTACTGGCCCTGGATTACCTGTACATCGTGGCAATGCTGATGATGCTGGTGCTGGGCATCCGATATGCCAGTGACACCTATTTCGAGGCGGCGCTGCTGATCGCCCTGTTCGGCTTTGTCGGCTCGTTTGCCCTGGCCAAGTTCCTGTTGCGTGGCGAGGTGATCGAATGACCGGCGAACTGTCGATGTGGGTGGAAATCCCGGTGGCGATCCTGCTGGTGCTCAGCAGCTTCTTCGCCCTGGCCGGGGCGATCGGCCTGGTGCGCTTGAAGGATTATTTCCAGCGCATGCATCCACCAGCCCTGGCCTCCACATTGGGCGCCTGGTGCGTGGCATTGGCCTCGATCATCTACTTTTCGGCACTCAAGTCCGGGCCGGTGTTGCACGCCTGGCTGATCCCGATCCTGCTGTCGATCACGGTACCGGTGACCACCCTGCTGCTGGCCCGGGCGGCACTGTTCCGCAAGCGCATGGCGGGGGATGATGTGCCGGCCGAAGTGAGCAGCCGCCGTACCGACTGACAGACATCTCGAGCCGTTACAGCTTTTGTGGCGAGGGAGCTTGCTCCCGCTGGGGTGCGCAGCAGCCCCAAGACCTGTCACCTCGGTGTGTCAGGCTGACTTGTGTTCAGCTTTTTAGGAGGGCTGCGCCCTCCAGCGGGAGCAAGCTCCCTCGCCACAACGGCGTTCGCCGTTAGAGGCTCAGGCCCACGCCACCGTCAACAACCCGGCCCCAAGCACCACGCACAACGGCGAATAGATCCAGGTGTCGAGCCTGGCGAAGGTCGAGCCCTTGACCTCCTTGAAGAAACCCACCAGGTTCGACTCGCCAATGGCTCGGGCGAACATCATCAAGGCAATCGCGCTGATCAGCCACTGCAACGCCCGATGGGTGACCGGCTGGGCCAGCAGGCCGACCCGCAGGCACACCAACAGCGCAATCATCAGCAGCGCCAGGGCCACCAGCAATGTCAGCCAGCCCGAGGGGTCGAACGCCGGTCGTAACGCGTCCCCCTGCTTCACCGGCACCTGGGGCACCACCGCCAGGGCCGCCCACCGCCCACCCAGGGCCCAATACAAATGAATCAAGCTGATGGTCGCAAACACTGCGACCAGCGACCGAGCCAATAAAAGCGTCATTCGCCAGCCTCCTGAAAAAGGTTGAACAATCATCCTAGCTCGAATTTGGCATTTCGCTGGACGGGCGCAGGTTGCCAGGTTTCAGCGAATGACGACTTGCCCAGGATCAACTGTTCAATTGACTGACGCACTCGCTACAGACCGGCAGACACCTTGTCGGCGACGTCCTTGGGCAACCAGGCCTGCCAGACCTCAGGATGGGCCTTGAGGAACGCCTCGGCCGCTTCACGGGGTGGCGTGCGTTTCTCGCTCATGTCGGCCAGGGCCTTGTTCAACGGCTCGATGGGTAAGTCGACCTTGCTGAAGAACTCGGCAATGTCCGGGTATTGCTTCTGGAACGGTGCGGAGACGCCAATCGACAATTTCGAGGCCAGCGAGCGGGTCGGCTTCGGGTTGGGGTTGTCGGCGTCGGTCAGGGTTTTCCAGGCCTCGGCATCGAAAGGCGGCTCTTGCAACTGCACCAGCTTGAAGCGCCCGAGCAGCGGCGTGGGCGACCAGTAATAAAACAGGATCGGCTTGCCCCGGCGGATCGTCGAGCTGATTTCCGCATCCAGCGCCGCCCCCGAGCCGCTGCGAAAATTCACGTAGCTGTCGGACAGGCCATAGGCCTTGAGCTTCTGCTTGTTGACCACCTCGGAGGTCCAACCGATGGGGCTGTTGAGAAAGCGGCCCTTGTCGGGGCTTTCCGGGTCCTTGAACACATGTTTGTAGCGCGCCAGGTCTTCGACGCTGCGCAGGTCCGGCGCCAGGGGCTTGATACCCTTGGCCGGGTCGCCCTTGATGACATACTCGGGCACCCACCAGCCTTCGGTCGCGCCTTTGACCGTATCGCCCAAGGCGACCACCTTGCCTTCGGCCTCGGCCTTGACCCATACCGGGCTGCGGCCGGCCCATTCCTCGCCGATCACCTGGATATCGTTATTGGCCAGGGCGGTTTCCAGGGTGATGGTGGTGCCGGGCAAGGTGTCGGTCTGCAATCCATAGCCCTTTTCGACGATGACCCGCAGGATATCGGTGATCAGGCTGCCGCTTTCCCAGTTCAAGTCGGCAAAGTGGATCGGCGCTGTGGCGGCCGACACCGGAACGGGTGAAACCAACACAGCGAAGGTGGCCCAGGCAGCCAGCCACTGTCGAACTCGTCTCATGCTTTGCACCTCGTGCCAGATAAACAGCAATCCCTGAACGGCCCTGCGTAACGAAACGCAAGCCCCTGAATAGTTCAGTCAATTGACTGTAGACGAGGTTCCAGCGAGATCTTGCAAAACTGTCAGCGGTTTGGGTGCACAGGCGCCGAAACGGTCACTCACTGGCCTTGAAAGTGACCAGTTCGCCCTTGCGCCACTTGGCGGCCTTGGCGGTTACCGCTTTCAAGGTCTTGGTCAAGCCTTCCTGCAGCTGTTCGTTGGCCGCGAACACGGTCACTACGCTGTGGCCTTCCTTGAACAGGATGGCCTGGCCACCGGGAGTCGTGACGAAGGCGTAATCGCCAAGGCCATAGACCGTCAGCTTGATTTCGCGAAAGCGGATTTCAAACTTGCCGCCTTCGCGGCTGGGCAATACCGCCGCGCGAAAATGATCACCGACCTTGAGCTCCAGCCTGGGTTTGTCATCGACTACCAGGGCCGATTCGGTGTCGATTTCGGCAACATAAATACCTTCGGCGGTCTGCTCGGTGATGTAGACGAAACGTGACTGGAATTGTTTGACCAGTTTTGCCCGCAGGTCACCAAGTACAAATAACGCATGCATGTCGAGATTACTTACTGCCAAGGAAACATCCCCATCTTTGAAAAAAACCCGCCCCGCGCAAAGGACGGACCACGAGAACCCGTACCGACTGTAATGTCGTAATGGACCTGTCACTGAAATTCGAAATGAACGGCGCGCCCTGTCCCGGGCCGAGAGCAGACTAAAGGTTGCCGCTCTCGCCGTCTTTCCCGGGGAGTCGCCAGAGGCTGAAGGAAAACGCCACTCTGAGCTTCGGAAAAGATGGGACTACTAACTTTAGGGAAATTTCTCACTTAAAAAAGCATTTTTCTGACATCGAGCCCAAAAAAAATTGCTTTAGATAGGCGCAACCGTCCACACGGCACTGCTGATTCTAGAGCAGCCCAAGGCGTGGAGACTACTCGAAGTCGCCGGCAATTCGTCGGTAAATCATGAAAAGGAATTCATAATGATCGCTTTCCCTCCCCTGCCCCACCCCTTCGCCCCTTGCATCGCTGAAGCAGCCAACAGCTTTGACGGCGTCGATCGCCTGCCAATTTCGTTGATTCAACCGCGTTACCGGGTGGTCTTGGCCGGCAAGTGTTTTTTTCATATAGAAGAAACATCGACTGGACGTGTAAGAGGATTCCGAACCGATCATAACGAGGCCTGTCACCTGGCCAGGCGTCTCGAACAGAGCGCCTGAATGCCTCGGTCAATGACTTAACTCAGCCGCCGACGGGCAACTGCTGCCATACTGCCCGTCCAGCGAAGATCGTCGTCCAATGGCGGATCGCGCACCCATAATGATTTTGAGGAGCAGGCGCGACGTGACGGAATTTGATATTGGCGAATTTTTTATCCGGGGCGAGGCCAGGGAAGTCGAAGGCGAGTTCCAAGCGGTCATCGTAATGCGTGCCAAGCCGCCGTTGACCACCGTCACTTGCCACCAGGTGGAAAAGGATCGCTGGTTCAAGACTTCGCAAATCGCTGCCGAGGCTGCCAGGGAAGCGGCCAGGGCGCTGAAGGCCGCCGTGGACGAAGGCGCCTTGAAAGCCTGATTCCAATCGAACTCCTGATAAGCGCTTGCCTCAGATAAAGGAAGCACAGACGCGCCATGACGGCGCCGACCAGAGGAGACTTCCATGGAACAGCCTTCCCACGACCTCAAGACCCTGTTCGACCAACTCGGCCTGCCCTCCGATGGCAAGGCCATTGACGATTTTATCGTGGCTCACCCACTGCCCCCGGAAATCAAGCTGGTGGAGGCTGATTTCTGGTCGGACCAGCAGAAAGAGCTGCTCCAGGAATGGCTGCTCGCCGATGGCGAAGAAGCCGTGCTGGTGGACCAACTGAACGTGCGCCTGCACGACGGCAAGTAGCGGCAAAGCCCATTAGTAGCATTCACCACCGCTCTTGTGGCGAGGGAGCTTGCTCCCGCTGGGGTGCGCAGCAGCCCTTGGACCTGCCGCCTCGGTGGGTCAGGTTGAGGGGGGTCAGCCTTTGGGGCTGCTGCGCAGCCCAGCGGGAGCAAGCTCCCTCGCCACAAAAGCTTCCTTGTCACATCCGTGGTGCTGAGGTCTAGCGCGGCTTCTCGGGTTTGTAGCCCAAGCGCAAGCCGCCCCAATGACGCCCCTTGAGCATGATCGGCACGGACAGGTCATGCATCAACTCCCCCGTGTCCCGGGTGTAGGTCTGCAACAGCACCGGTTGCTGGTGGCTGCCGCAGCGGATCCCGGTGCGATCGGAGAACTTGCGCTTGGTGCGGTTATTCAGCGTGTCCACCTGGGGATCGCCGGTCAGCGGCTGGCTGAAGACCTTGTTGTGGGTCGGCACATAACCCTGCTGGGTGCAGGCAATCGCAAACACCAGGCCCTCGTGACGGGCCAGCAGAGGTTCCTGGATGGCGGGCAGGACCTGGTCGGTGTAGCGGTCGAAGCGGGTCTGGTATTTGGCCGGCTGGGTATTGGGGATCGGTTGATAGTTACGGTCGAACAAGTCCTCGAGGCTGACACGGCCCTGGTCGATATCGGCCTCGAACTGCGCGGCGATCCGGCTCGCCCCTTCCCGCGCGAGGTCGTAGACCCGTTGGTGATAATCGTCGAGGCCCACCTCGGCCAGGCGTTCGCTGATGGTTTCGGCCTGGCCTTCCATCTGCACCGCCGCCTCGGCCAGGCGCTGGGTCTGCTGGTCGCTGATGGACAGGTCGCTGCGCATCTGCTCGATGGCGTGGAACAGGCTGTCGAGTTGTTCGCGATTGGTGTCAGTGCCTTGGGCAATGGCACCGACCTGGGTTTCAACGCCTTCTGCAAGCCGGGCGATGTTTTCCAAGTGCTGACCGGTGTGCTCGACCTGCTGCACGCCACTGTCCAGGTCGGCAGCCAGTTGGCGGATCTGCTCCACTACCTGGGCGGTGCGCTGCTGGATGTCGGCCACCATCACCCCGACTTCGCCGGTTGCCGCGGCGGTACGCCCGGCCAGGCCGCGAACTTCATCGGCCACCACCGCGAACCCACGGCCATGCTCACCGGCCCGGGCCGCCTCGATGGCCGCGTTCAGCGCCAGCAGGTTGGTCTGGCTGGCGATCGATTGGATCACCAGGCTGACCCGCTGGATTTCATCGCTGCGTACGCTCAGGGCTTCGATCAATTCCCGGCTGTCATTCGCCCGCTGGCTGAGCTGGTGCATGCGGCTGATGGACTCCACCAGTTCGCTGCGCCCAGCCACGCTGCTGCGATGGGCCTCGCTGGCGGCGCCCAGGGCTTGCTGGCTGAGTTGTGAAGTGGCCTGTTCAGTGGCGATCATCGATTCGGCATTGCTGACGATCTGCGCCGCCGCATCGAGTTGGGACTGGACCTTGCCGGCCAGTTGCTTGACCGAATAGGCAACACCGGCGGCCGACAGGGCGTTATGGCTGGTGGTGTAGGACAAGTCGCGGGTCAACTCGGCCAGGGTGTCGGTGCTGGGTGCGGCTGCCGCGGCCACGCGTGAACGCAGGCGCGGCAACCAGACGATCAGCATCTCCAGCGGCAGGCCCAGGTAAAGCGACCAGCCGCCCAAGGCCATGCCGCACAGCAGCAAGGCCAGGGCCAGACTCTGCAAGGTCGGCGTCAGCCAGCGCGCCGCGCCGTTTGTTTCGGCTACCGAGGCCGGCACCGCACCCGCCAGCGTTCCGTCTGTCGCCATGTTCGTCACCCACATTCTCGTTGTTATGACCGCATTAAACGCCACTACCGAGCCATTATCCATGGTCCATTAGTCGTGTTCTTGCAGCAGGTCAACGGGGAGTAGACGAACAGGTACAGGCGAAAGCAAAAGATCGCGGCCTTCGTCAAAAGGTCGCGATCTTTTTGAACAACGCGAATCAGGCCTGACGCTGGTGCTTGTCGATCTGTTCGTGACGTTCCTGGGCTTCGATGCAGTACTTGGTGGTCGGGCTGATCAGCAGGCGCTTGAGGCCGATCGGCTCGCCGCTGTCGTCGCACCAGCCGAAGCTGTCGTCGTTGATGCGGTCCAGGGCCTGCTCCAGTTGAGGCAGCATGCGCTGGTCGCGATCGATGGCGTTGACCAGCCAGGTACGCTCTTCTTCTACGGAAGCAGCGTCCGCCGGGTCGGCCGGGGTGTCCAGGCTCTCAATGGCGATTCGGTTCTGTTCGATGCGCTCGTGGGTTTCGACTTTCATGTTCTGCAACAGCTTGGTGAAGAAAGCCAGCTGCTCGGCATTCATGTAGTCATCCGCCGGCATGGCCAGCAACTTTTCCTTTGTCATTGATTTCTCTATAAAAAAACGTGCATTAAGGCGAATTATGGAGCGTCCCGCAGCGCAGCTGCCACGCTCATCGGGAAAGGCGCCGTCTATTCCAAGCGCCACCCGGCACTCAATTTACGAGGGGCGGCAGTCTAAGGCCGAGTCGAGGCCTCAGCAACTGAAAACATAGGGAAAATGTCCGACAACCCCCTCAAATGTTCTCTGACAGGCTTTTGGCAGTCATCGGAGTGCGTTTATAACAAGAAATTCGGTGCAATTGCTGTATTAAGAAGACAAATGGCTACGCCACGCGGGTCAGGCGTGGCGCTTTGTCGCAACTTTCGGCTATCAGCGCTTGAGTTTGCGCTTGTTGCGGTACTGGTCGATGACCACCGCCACCACGATGATCAAGCCCTTGATGATGTCCTGAATGTAGGCATCGACCCCGACGAAGGTAAAGCCGCTGGCCATCACGCCGAGGATCAGCGCCCCGATCACCGTCCCGGTGATGCGCCCCACCCCACCCGCCAGGCTGGTGCCGCCGATCACCGCCGCCGCAATCGCGTCCAGCTCATAGGACATGCCCATGCCCGCCTGCCCGGTCGCCGCCCGCGCCGAGGCCACCACGCCGGCCAACCCCGCGAGCAACCCGGCAATGCTGTAGACGATCACCAAGTGGCGCTTGACGTTGATGCCCGATGTGCGCGCCGCCTGCATGTTGCCGCCAATGGCGTAGGTGTACTTGCCGTACTTGGTGTAGCGCAGGGCAATGTGGAAGATCACCGCCACCACCAGGAAGATGATCACCGGCATCGCGCCATGGCCAATGGCAGTATAGGAATCGGACAGCATGCTCACCGGCTGGCCTTCGGTATAGTAGCGTGCCAGGCCTCGGGCCGAGACCATCATGCCGAGGGTGGCGATGAACGGCGGGATGCCGGTGATGGCGATGATGCTGCCATTGATCGCCCCGGCCAGCAGCCCGACCCCAAGCCCCGCCACCACGGGTATCCACACCGGCAAGTCCGTCAGCGAGGGAAACACCGCCCGGGCGAAGTCCGAGGTCTGGGCCAGGCTGGCGGCGATCATCGCCGACAGCGCCAGCACCGAGCCGGACGACAGGTCGATGCCGGTGGTGATGATCACCTGGGTCACGCCGATGGCCAGCAGGCCGATGATCGACACTTGCAGGATCATCAGCACCAGGCGCTGGGAGTTCATCAGGAAGCTCTGGTCACGCATGATCCAGCCGAACATTTCGAACACCAGGCCGATGCCGATCAGCACCAGGAAGATGCTCAGTTCCGTCGGCAACCGCCGCCGGGTCCTGTTCGATGCTGCTGCGGGTTTGTTTTCCAGTATCGCGTTCATAGCCAATCACCTTTTTTGATCCGTGGCCAGGGAGCGTGCTCCGCTGGGCCGCATAGCGAGCCGACACAGGGCCGCTTCGCGCCCCAGCGGGAGCAAGCTCCCTCGCCACATTCGCTCGACTTTATTTACCTGAGCCGAAAGGCATCAGGACAGGCCCGAGGCCAGTTGCATCACGCGTTCCTGGGTCGCTTCGCTGCGGTCGAGGGTGCCCATCAGGTCGCCTTCGTGCATCACCATGACCCGGTCGCTCATGCCCAATACTTCCGGCAGTTCCGAGGAAATCATGATCACCGCCATGCCTTCGCTGGCGAGATAGGCGATGAGCCGGTAGATCTCGGCCTTGGCGCCGACATCGATGCCGCGGGTCGGCTCGTCGAGGATCAGGATGCGTGGATTGGTCATCAACCAGCGCGCCAGCAAGGCTTTCTGCTGGTTGCCGCCGGACAAGGTGTCGATGCACTGTTCCAGCGACGGGGTCTTGACCCGCAGTTTCTTGCACATGTCCTCGCACAAGGCGCGCAGGGCTTTCTGTTGGATGAAGCCGTTGCCGACGTAATGGGGCAGCACGGCCATCTCCATGTTTTCCAGCACCGACAGGCACGGGAACAGGCCACTGAGCTTGCGGTCCTCGGTCAACAGCGCGAAGCCTTTTTCGATGGCCATGTGCGGGTCGGTGATGCGCACCGGTTGGCCGTCCAGGAGGATTTCGCCGCCGGTGCTCGGGGTCACGCCGAAAATCGCTTCGGCCACGTTGGTCCGGCCCGAGCCCATCAATCCGGCGATCCCCAGGATCTCCCCGGCATGCAGGTCGAAGGACACGCCTTTGAAGATGCCGTCCAGGCTCAGGTCGCGCACCGACAGCACCAACTCACCGATGGGTTGCTCGCGCACTGGGAACAACTGGCTCAGCTCGCGCCCGACCATCATCGAGATCAGGCTGTCGCCGTCCATGCTGTCGGCCCGTTGCAGACCGATATAGGCGCCGTCGCGAAACACCGCCACTTCATCGGCGATGGCAAACACTTCGTTCATCTTATGGGTGATGTAGATGATGCCTTTCCCCTGGGACTTGAGGTCGGCAATGATCGAGAACAGGTGGGCGACTTCGGTCTCGGTAATGGCCGAAGTCGGCTCGTCCATGATCAGGATGTCGGAGTCATACGAGACGGCCTTGGCAATCTCGACCATCTGCCGCTCGGCAATGCTCAGGTTGCCCACCTGCTCCTCGGGGTCGAGCTTGATGCGCAGGCGCTCCAGCAGCCGGGCGGTGCAGCGGTGCATTTCGCCATGGTCGACCATGTGCAGGCCGTTGAGCTGCTCGCGGCCGATCCAGATGTTTTCGGCGATGCTCATGTGGGGCATCAGGTTCAGTTCCTGATGGATCATCGCGATGCCGGCCTGCAACGCCGCCAGCGGCGTGTCGAACGTCACCGGTTTGCCGCGCAGGCGCAGTTCGCCGGCGTCCGGCTGGTAGATGCCGGCGATAATTTTCATCAAGGTGGATTTGCCCGCACCGTTTTCACCCATCAAGGCCAGCACGGAGCCGGGGCGCACCCGCAGTTGAACATCGGACAAGGCCACCACACCGGGAAAGCCCTTGCTGACATTGACGACTTCCAGCAGGTACGGCTCATCAAGTAATACGTCCGGCTGGAAAGTCATGGCCGGGGCGCTCGAAGCAGTCGCTGAAGCGAACATGATCAGGTACTCCCTCGGCAAGGTGGCGTTGCAACCTTGCCTGCTTATTGTTGTGGTGGGACCGGGTTGAACGTCACTTGAACTGATCGACGTTTTCCGGCGTGATCAGGCGGTACGGCACCACGACGGACGCCATTTTCTCGCCCTTGGCCATTTTGACCGCCGTGTCGATGGAGCCATCGGCCTGGCCCTTGGCGTCCTGGAACACCGAGACCGCCATGTCGCCTTTCTTGATGGCGTTCAAACCGTCCGGCGTGCCATCGACCCCGGCTATCAATACGCTGCCTTTCTGGGTGCCCGCTTGCTTGAGGGCCATGGCCGCGCCGATGGCCATTTCGTCGTTGTTGGACACCACCGCGTTGAACTCGCGGCCTTGGGTCAGCCAGTCGTTGACCAGGGTCATGCCCTTATCCCGCGACCAAGTGCCGGTCTGCTCCTGCTCGATTTTGATGTCCGGGTACTTCTTGAGGACTTCCTTGACGCCCTTGGTGCGGTTGGTGGTCGAGTTGTTGGCCAGGTCACCCAGCAGGATCACGATGTCGCCCTTGCCGCCCATCTTGTCGGCCAGGTATTGCATCTGCATGCGCCCGGCCTCGAGGTCATCGGAGGTCACGGTGACCACCCCTTCCGGCAGTTTCGGATCGTCCGGGCGACGGTTGACGTACACCAGTGGGATACCGGCAGCCACCGCGGCCTTGGTGATGCGCTGGGTCGCGGCGGTGTCCACCGGGTTGACGATGAGCGCATCGACCTTCTGGCTGATGAAGCTTTCCACCTGGCTCAGTTGCTTGACCACGTCACTGCGCGCATCTTCGAACTGCAGGGTGACGCCGTCGGGCAAGGACTTGGCTTTCTTGTCCATGGATTCGCGCAGGTAGGTCAACCAGGTGTCATCGAACTGGGACATGCTGACGCCGATCTTCAGGTCCGCCAGGGCAGCGCCGCTGGTGAGCATCAACGACAGGGCCAGCGAGGCGATACGGGTCTTGGTCTTCATGAACGGTCTTTCTCCACTTTTTTGTTGGTTTTATGGATAAGGCGTGACGAATCAGGAACGGGGCAAGCGCACGATAGGCGCACCGGGCATGCAACAGACCATGGCGCCCTTGCGCTGGATACACAGGGATTCGAACAGGGGAAGGACTGCAGACAGGCGCAGCAGATATGGCAGGTGAAACGCAGAGCGGCTGAAGGTTTTCATCGACGGTACCTAGCTGTGTTTCTTGTTTTTGTTTCGTCTGTCGTCCATTCAAGGCTGGCTTGGCAGGAGGCAGACAGGGTTGTCGGTAACCTGGAATCGACTTTATTGGAAAATATTTTCCATATCAACTGATTTTAGAATTTTATTCGTTTTTTATTCCATGTCCCACAGGCGCGGATAAACCCACCACTTCGCCCTGCTCGGCACTCCGCCTGGCCGCGTCGAGGATACGCGTGGTGGCCAAGGCATCACGGGCCTCTACCGGCAGCGGGCCAGCGTCCTGCAACGCGCTTTGCAGTTGTTGGTAGAACGCCAGCCAGCAGCCACGTTCGGAGGTCACCCGCTCGCGCTCGGTGCCATGTTCGAACCAACCCCAGCGTCGATGTTCTTCCGCCCCCCAGCGCTCGCCCTCGGTCGCCGGACTCAAGCCGGCCAGCGCCTGGGCCTCCTGCCCGTCCAGGCCTTCGACGGTGTAGCAGCCCTGGGTGCCGTTGACCCGAAAACGCGGGCGCGCTGCGTTTTGCACGCAATTGCCGCTCAAGTGGGAAATCACGCCGCTGGCATGGGTCAGGGACATGAAGAAGCCGTTGTCGAACACCTGGTCCGGCTGCCGATAATCCAGCTCGGCGTAGACCCGCACCACCGGGCCGAACAATTGCAGCGCCTGGTCCACCAGATGGCTGCCGAGGTCGCGCAGAAACCCGCCGCCGCTGCCTTTGCCCACCGACGTTGGCGAATAACGCTCGACGCTGGATTCAAAACGGATGATTTGCCCGAGGGCACCAGAGGCCAGCAGTTTGCGCAGGGTCAGGAAATCCGAATCCCAGCGACGGTTCTGGTACACGCTCAGCGGCACGCCGCGTTGTTCGGCGGCCAACACCATGGCCTCGGCCTGGGCGGCGTCAGGGGCGAATGGTTTGTCGCTGACCACCGCCACGCCGAGTTCGATGGCTTGCATCACAATGGCCGGGCGACCGTCCAAAGGGGTGGAGACCACCACCGCATCGACGCCGGCCGCCACCAATTGTTCGAGGGTGTCGAAGGCCTGGGCATCCGGGTGATCGCTGGCCAATTGTTGACGGCGCTCGGCGGACCGCGTCACCACGCCGACAAACGTAGCCCCTGGCAGGCTGCTGATCAGCGGCGCATGAAAGAACCGCCCACCCTTGCCGTAGCCGACTAGTCCGATTCGCATGAAAGCTCCTTATCTGGAAATAACGCCGGGCCCTGTGGGAGCGAGCTTGCTCGCGATGACGGTGTACCTGTCGACATCAATGCAAGCTGACCCACCGCCATCGCGAGCAAGCTCGCTCCCACAGTTTGTTTCCTGGTGACTGCGGGAACTCTGCTCACCACAAATCCCTTGTGGGAGCTGAGCTTGCTCCTACATTTGAACTGCATACCCAGAAGGGGAATGTGGTTAGCCGTAGAAACGGGGGCGCTCGGGCAAGTCGACCTTGACGATCTGCCCACTCTGTTGCGCCTCGACACAAGCATCCGCCGCCACCGCCGCGGCAAACCCATCCCAGGCCGATGGTCCGCCCACTTGCCCGGCGCGCACGCCATCGATGAAGGCCTGCAACTCGATGTCGTAGGCAGCGATGAAGCGGTCCTTCCAATCCATCAGGATCGCATTGGACAGCTTGGCGCCGCTGCGGAGTTGCACCTGGGACGGTTCCGGCAGCTTGGCGATGCCGGTCTCCCCCACCACTTCGCACTGGATGTCGTAGCCGTACTGGCAGTTGACGAACACTTCGACGTCGATGCGGGTGCCCCGGGCGGTTTCCAGAAGGACGATCTGCGGGTCCCGCAGGTGGGCCAGGGCCTTGCTGGTCTTGCGGGGGAACACCACTTGCACCGAGACGTAGTCATCGGCCAATAGCCAGCGCAACACGTCCAGTTCATGAATCAAGGTGTCGGTGATCGCCATGTCGGTCTTGTAGTTCTCGCCCACGCTCGGGTTGCGGTGGGCGCAGTGCAGCATCAGCGGTTCACCGATCTGGCCACTGTCGATCACCGCCTTGAGCGCGCGATAGCCTTCATCGTACGGACGCATGAAACCGACCTGCACCAGGCGCTTGCCATGGGCCACTTCGGCGTCGACGATCTTGCGGCAGCCTTCGGCCGTGACCGCCAGGGGCTTTTCACAGAACACCGGCTTGCCCGCCGCAATGGCCGCCAGCACGAACTCTTCATGGCTCGGGCCCCAGGAGGTGACGAGAATCGCCTCCACGTCCGGCGCCTTGATCAATGCATGACCGTCGGGGTAGACCTCGGCAGTCAATTTCAAGTCGGCCACCACCTTCGCCGCCTGGGCGAGGTTGATGTCGGTCACCGCCACCACCTGGCTGTTGAGCAAGGTCTGGCTGCAACGACGGATATGGTCCTGGCCGATGGCCCCGGTGCCGATGACGCCCAGCTTCAAAGACATTTGGAACTCCTTTCGTAGGGTTGGGGCAATCAGTATTGACGGGCCTTGGCCAGTCGTTCGTTGAGGGTCTTGGCGACGGCATCGGTGCGGGCGCTGGTGGACACTTGCGCCACGCCAACCCGCCACCACGACAGGTATTTGTGGATCATGGTCTTGGGCAGAACCTTGATGTCGATCAGCGTCGAGACCGTCTGGCGCCGGGCATCGGCCAGGGCCGCGTGCAACTCATCAAGGGTCTTGACCTTGTAGGTCTTGCAACCGTAGGCCGCCGCGCTCATGGCGAAGTCCACTGGCACGAAGGCGCCGTTGAGCCTACCGGTCTCGGGGTTGCGGAAGCGGAACTCGGTGCCGAAGCTGTCCATGCCGTGTTCCATTTGCAGGTTGTTGATGCAACCGAACGTCATGTTGTCCAACAGCACCACGTTGATCTTGCGGCGCTCCTGGATCGAGGTCGCCAGTTCCGAATGCAGCATCATGTAGGAGCCATCGCCCACCAACGCATAGACCTCTTTGTCCGGCTCGGCGAGCTTCACGCCCAGGGCGGCATTGACCTCGTATCCCATGCACGAATAACCGTACTCGACGTGATAAGTGTCGACGCCCTTGCTGCGCCAGCTGCGCTGCAAATCGCCGGGCAGGCTGCCGGCGGCGGCGACGATGATGGCGTCATCCGCCAAGGCTTGGTTGAGCGTACCGAGCACGCGGCTCTGGGTCAGGCAGGAACCGGTGAGCTCGATGAATTCGCGAAACACCGCCGGGTCCATGTGGTCGTTGATTTCCGGGACGAAATCCTCGGCCTGGTAATCCGCCTGGTAGATACGGTCCACTTCGGCGTCGAGCTGGGCCTTCGCATCGGCAACCTGCCCGCCCCATTCGGCACGATAATCCCCCATCGCGGCCGACAAGGCCTCCAGGCCCGAACGGGCGTCGGCCAACAGTTGCACGCCGTCGAGTTTCAAGGCATCGCACGGGCTGATGTTGAGGTTGAGAAATTGCACCTCGGGGTGCTGGAACAGCCATTTCGACGCGGTGGTGAAATCGCTGTAGCGGGTGCCGATGCCGATGATCAGGTCGGCTTCCTTGGCCAGCAGGTTCGCCGCCAGGCAACCGGTTTCGCCGACACCGCCGACGTTCAGCGGATGGCTCGACACAACCGCGCTCTTGCCGGCCTGGGTCTCGGCAAAGGGAATCTCGAAGCGCTCGGCAAACGCCTGTAGCGCGGCGTTGGCGCCGGAGTAGCGTACGCCGCCACCGCAGATGATCAACGGCTTGCGCTTGCCCTTGAGCAACGCCAGGGCATCGCCGAGCATCGCTTCGGTGGCCGGCCGGCGGTCGATGCGGTGCACGCGTTTTTGCAGGAAGTAATCCGGGTAATCGTAGGCTTCGGCTTGCACGTCCTGGGGCAGCGCCAGGGTCACCGCGCCGGTTTCGGCCGGGTCGGTCAGCACCCGCATCGCGTGAATCGCGGCGGTCATCAATTGCTCGGGGCGGTTGATGCGGTCCCAGTATTTGCTCACGGCCTTGAAGGCATCGTTGGTGCTGATGCTCAGGTCGTGGAACTGCTCGATCTGTTGCAGCACCGGGTCCGGCTGGCGACTGGCGTAGACATCGCCGGGCAACAGCAGCAGTGGAATGCGGTTGGCCGTGGCGGTGGCCGCGGCGGTCAGCATGTTCGCCGCACCGGGGCCGACCGACGAACTGCAGGCGTAGATCTTGCGCCGCAAATGCTGCTTGGCAAACCCGATGGCGGCATGGGCCATGCCCTGCTCGTTGCGGCCCTGGTGGACCACCAGGTCGCCGCTGTCCTGCTCCAGCGCCTGGCCCAGGCCCAGCACGTTGCCGTGGCCGAAAATGGTAAAGACCCCGGCGACGAACTTGCTCTGGACGCCATCGACTTCGATGTACTGGTTATCGAGGAATTTCACCAGGGCCTGGGCCATGGTCAGTCGTGTTGTGGTCATGCTTGCACCTTTTCAAACGCAACTCGGTCAAGTGTGGGAGCGAGCTTGCTCGCGATGGCGTCAGGTCAGCCAGCATCAATGTTGACTGACACACCGCTATCGCGAGCAAGCTCGCTCCCACAGGAGGGTTCCCCATCGTTCGGGGCGCCGGGTCATACCTGCGAGCTTTGCAGGTGGTTCATGCTCGCCCCCAACGCCTGGCGGATGTCGGCCAGCTCATGGACGCTCTCGGCAAATGGCTCGAAAGACAGGTAACCGTTATAACCGCCGCTGAGCAACGCCTCGATCTGCTTGGCATTGCCGAGGATGTCAGCCTCGCCCACCAGCACCCGGTGGCCGTCTCGAATCGTCGCCAATGGTGCCTGGGCATCCTCGACGCCGGAGATGTGCACCAGCCCGGTCAGTTCGGGGAAGAACTCCTGCTCGCCGGCCAGATGATGGTGGAAAGTGTCGTGCACCAGGCGGAACACATCCAGCCCGCCAATGCTCTTGATCGCCTCCACCGCCGTGCGCTTGCGGCGCAACGAGCACTCTTCGAAACCCAGGGGTTCGACGAAACCGTAGATGCCGAAGGCGCGCAGGATCGGCGCCAGTTCACTGAGGGCGGTACGCAGCCCAGCCGCACGCTCGGCTTCGCTGCGCGGGTCGGCGCGGTCATTGAGTGGGCACATCACCAGCCCCTCGGCGCCGCACTCGCGGGCGTAGTCGGCCAGCCGCACGGCCTGGGCGCGGCGCTCTTCGTTCCACACATCGAAGGGGTACAGGGCGTTGATCGACAGCACCTTGATGCCGCGGGCCTCGCACAACTCACGGACGCGAGCCGGCGGCATGCCGTCTTCGATCTCGACACCCTTGAGGTCGTTGCGAATCTCGATGGCATCGGTTTTCAACGCCAGGGCCAAGTCGATGAACGCGGGCAGTGACAGGTGCGGGGCAACCATTCGGTTCAAGGCAAAACGCAGGGGCTTGTTCATTGTTGTTCTCCCTCCGGCAGTCATACGAAAAATGCGTTATTGGGCAGTCGGCATGCTGAATTCAGGGCCCTTGGCGATGCTGTCGGGCCAACGCTGCATCACACTCTTGTAGCGGCTATAGAAGCGCAGGCCTTCCTCGCCGTAGGCATGGTGGTCGCCGAACAACGAGCGCTTCCAGCCGCCAAAGGAATGCCAGGCCATGGGCACCGGAATCGGCACATTGATGCCCACCATGCCGACCTTGATGCTGCGGGCGAACGCCCGGGCGATGCCGCCGTCGCGGGTAAAGCACGACACGCCGTTGCCGAACTCATGGGCGTTGATCAACGCCACCGCCGTGGCGAAGTCCGGCACACGGACGATCCCCAGCACCGGGCCGAAAATTTCTTGCTGGTAGATGCTCATCTCGGCAGTGACCTGATCGAACAGCGTCGCCCCGACAAAGAACCCCTGCTCCGCCCCCGGCACTTTGAAGCCTCGGCCGTCGACAATCAGCCGGGCACCCTCGGCCACGCCGGCATCGATGAAACCTTCGACCTTGGCCTTGTGCTCGGCAGTGACCAGGGGCCCCATGTCGGTGCCGGGTTGCTGGCCGTTGCCGACTTTCAACTGGTCGATACGCGGCAGCAGGCGAGCGATCAGTTCGTCGCCGACGTCGCCCACTGCCACGGCGATGGAAATGGCCATGCAGCGTTCACCGGCCGAGCCGTAGGCGGCACCGATCAAGGCGTCCGCCGCCTGGTCGAGGTCGGCATCGGGCATGACAATCATGTGGTTCTTGGCCCCGCCCAGGGCCTGGACGCGCTTGCCGTGGGCCGTGCCCTGCTGGTGGATGTACTCGGCGATGGGCGTGGAGCCGACAAAGGAAATCGCTTCGATGTCCGGGTGCTGCAACAGCGCATCCACCGCGACTTTGTCACCCTGGACCACATTGAACACGCCGTCCGGCAGTCCGGCTTCGGTCAGCAAGCGGGCCATCAGCAAACTGGCGGACGGATCGCGTTCCGAAGGCTTGAGGATGAAGCAGTTGCCGGCAACCAGCGCCAGGGGAATCATCCACAGCGGCACCATCACCGGGAAATTGAACGGTGTGACCCCGGCGCAAACGCCCAGGGGCTGGCGCAGGTTCCAGTTGTCGATGCCGCCACCGATGTTGTCGCTGAAATCGGTCTTGAGCAGGTTTGGCGCACCGCAGGCGTACTCGACGATCTCGATGCCGCGGGTGACTTCGCCGTGGGCGTCGGACAGCACCTTGCCGTGTTCACGGCTGATGATCCGGGCCAGTTCGTCGTGGTGACGATCGAGCAGCTCCTTGAACTTGAACATCACCCGCGAACGACGCAATGACGACTGCTCGGACCAGGCCGGGAACGCCGCCAGCGCCGAGGCCACCGCCGCGTCGACGGTACTCGGTTCGGCCAGGGCCACTCGCGCCTGCACCGCACCGGTGGCCGGATTGAAGACGTTGCTGGACCGCGGACTGTCGCTGTCCTGCACCTGACCGTTGATGTAATGGCCTACTACCGGGGCGTCGCTCATCGTGCTTGTTCTCCCTGCGTATGTGTGGGGTCAGAGATCCAGCAGCCAGCTGTGCTGCGGATCGTTGTGGAATTGCCAGACCCGCTTCGGGCCGGCCATGACGTTCAGGTAATACGACTCGTACCCGTAGGGCACGCTGACCGGGTGATAGCCTTTGGGGACGACCACCAGGTCGTTGTTCTCCACGGCCATGGCCTGGTCGATGCTGCGGTCGTCGGTGTAGACCCGCTGGAACACGAAGCCTTGGGACGGATTGACCTGGTGGTAATAGGTCTCTTCGAGGAAGCTCTGGTGCGGCAGGTCGTCGGTGTCGTGCTTGTGGGGCGGGTAGCTCGAGGAATGCCCCGACGGCGTGCGCACCTCCACCACCAGCAGCGAGTGGGCCGGTTCGCTGTCCGGCAGGATGTCGCAGACATAGCGGGTATTGGCGCCCTTGCCGCGCACGCTGCGCTTCATGCTGTCCGGGCGGATCAGCCGTGGGCCATGACTGTTTTGCGCCGAACCCGGTGCGGCGCACACGGCAATCTGCACATCGCTCAGGGCGGTGACCTGGGCCTGACTGCCGGGCGGCAGGTAAGCGGCATAAGGTGATTTGTCCTCGAACACCGACTGGCGATCACCGAGGTTGTCCCAATCGAAGGCGCCCTGCCCCGGCGCTTCGCCCTTGAGGCTGACGCGACCACTGAGCAACACCAGGCACAATTCCTTGTCCCCGGCGGCCACTGGCAGGGTTTCACCGAGACGCAGGCGGTAGGCAGCGAAGCCGACGTATTCCAACTCCCCCGCCGGCAACTGGACCATGGTTCGGCCGCTGGATTGGCTCTTGATCAACAGGCTCATGACGGGCTCCTTTCGTTCAGCAAGGCGCGCAAGGTGTCGTAGCCCTTCTTGGCGTAGGCATAACTCGGGGCTACGGCAGGGTCCTGCTCGGCTTCCACCACCAGCCACCCTTCGTAGTCGGCGGCCAGCAGCACGTCGAGCAACGCGGCGAAGTCGATGTCGCCATCCCCCGGCACGGTGAAGGTGCCGTTGATGATGCAGTCGGGGAAGCTCCAGAGGTTGTTGCGCGCCAGTTGCACCACCGGTTTGCGCACATCCTTGAAGTGCACGTGGCAGACCCGCTCGATGTGTTTGCGCAGCACCTGCAACGGCTCGCCACCGCCCATGTAGCAGTGACCCGAGTCGAACAGCAGGCCCACTTCACTGCCGGTCAGGGCCATCAGTTTGTCGATGTCCGTGGGCGATTCGACGTAGGCGCCCATGTGGTGGTGATAGGCCAGGCGCACGCCTTGGGACAGGGTGAAGCGCGCCAGTTCGGTGAGTTTGTCGGCGTAGGCTTGCCAAGCGTCATCCGTATGGAAGCGCGGCCGCTCGACCAATGGAATCCGCTGGCCCTGGATGGAATCGGCCACTTCGCCGTAGACCAGCACCGTCGCGCCGTTCTGCGCCAGCAGCTCGACGTGGCTGGCGATGGCGTCGATTTCTTCCGCCGCCGAACGCCGGGCCAGGCGACTGGAATACCAGCCGGACACCAGCGCCAGGTCGTAAGGCCGCAGCACATCGCCGACGCCCTTGGCGTCCTTGGGGAATTTGCCGTTGAGCTCAAAACCTTCGTAGCCGATGGCCTTGCCTTCACTCAGCGCCGTACTCAACGGCGTCTCGCCGCCCAACGACGGCAAGTCATCGTTGCTCCAGGAAATCGGGTTGATGCCAATTCGAATAGCGGGCATGGCTGCACCTTTTATTGTTTTCACAATCAGTAAGAACGACGCTGAATCCCTGTGGGAGCGAGCTTGCTCGCGATAGCGGTGTATCCGTCAAAGTGATGCTGACTGGCCTGACGCCATCGCGAGCAAGCTCGCTCCCACAGGTTCAGTGTTTACAATCTTTGAATTCCTTTAACTGCGCGCAGCACGCCACGCCTCGATCAATTCCACAAACCTGCCCTGCACATCCCGGATCAGCGTTTCGTCGTCGATTTCCCCGGCCAGCCAGGCCCGGCTCGGTTCCTGGAAGATCGTGCGGCCCACGGCGAACCCACGGCAGGTGGTGCTCCGACGGGCCTGGCGAAAGCCTTCGGCCAACGCGGCGGCCGGGGCGTTGAGGCCCAGCAGGACCACGCCACGGCAATACGGGTCGCGCTGTTGGATCAGCTCGTCGAGCTGCTGCCACTCCTGCGCGCCCTGGGCCTCGATCTTCCACCACGCCGGGAAGATACCCAGGTTGTAGAGGCGTTTGAGGGCACGATAGAGCACGTCCGGGTGCGGTGATGGGTGATCCTTGGGCGGTATGATTTCCAGCAGCAACTCGTGGCCGCTGGCCTGGGAGGCCTTGTACAGCCCCATCAACTGCGCCTCTTGCTCCAGGCGCAGCAGCGGTTCGTCGTCAGGGTGAAATTGCACCAGGCACTTGATGATCTGCTCCTGTGGCCAGGCGATCAGGTTGCTGCCAATGGAACGCCCATGCTCGAAGGCCAGCGGCCGCGAACCTTGCACCTCCACCGGCCGCGCCACCCACCAGCCGCGCCCGGTGGCAGCGTTCAGCGAATCCTGGCCGAAGCGCTGGTCGGCCAGCAGACCGACGTCAGCCTCGATGCCCTGGTGCCGCAGGTCGGCTTCGACCCGCGCCACCGCCTGGATGAATAGTTGCTTGAGTTCACCGATGCTGCTCAACTCGCGACCGCCCTTCTGGGCCAGTTCCACCAATTGTCCGCGATGGTCGAAAGCAAAGATGAACAACTGTTTCCAAGCCTTGCGGGGTACGCTGACCTGGTGCAGCCGTTGCAGCACGGCATCCTGGTCGGGCCGGGTGATCGGCACCGGGCTTTGGAATAAATAGTCGAGCTCGGCCCGGGTCGGCATCGCCGGGGCGCAGGCATGGCGCGACACCACCAGGCCGCCGCAGGCATTGGCCAACTGACAGCAGCGCTCATCGCTGGCATCTTCCAGCCAGCCGGCAAGAAAGCCCGACATGAACGCATCGCCGGCGCCCAGTACGTTCAAGACTTCGACCCGTACGCCCGGGTAAATCGCACCGTCTTCGAGCCGGGCCGGGATGGCGCCATGGATCACCGTGCAGCCCTGGGGGCCGAGCTTGACCACCAGCGTCGCCGCCGTCAGCGAGCGTACGGTGCGCAGCGCGGTCAGCAGGTCTTCGCTGCCGCCGGCGATGAGAAATTCTTCTTCGGTGCCGACGATCAGGTCGAAACGCGGCAGGATGCCTTGCACGTGCTGGCTGACCTTCTGGTCGGCGACAAACCGGGTTTCTCCGTCAGCCTTGGCCGCCAGGCCCCAGAGCACCGGCCGATAGTCGATGTCGAGGACGCGCTTGACCTGGTGCTTTTGCGCGTAGTCCAGCGCCTGGATACTGGCCTGGTAGACGCCATCGGTGGAGAAATGCGTGCCGGTGATCAGCAGGGCCTTGCTGGAGGCAATGAACGCTTCGTCGATGTCTTCGGCGCGCAGCGCCATGTCCGCGCAATTTTCCCGGTAGAACACCAGGGGGAAGGTTTCGCGGTCCTTGATCCCCAGCAGGACCATGGCCGTCAGCCGCTCGGGATCGACCTTGATGCCACTGACATCGCAGCCTTCGCGGGCCAGGGACTCCACCAGGAAACGCCCCATGTGGTCGTCCCCGACCCGGCTCAGCATCGCCGACCGGAGCCCCAGGCGCGCCGTGCCGAACGCGATGTTGGCAGAGGAACCGCCCAGGTACTTGGCGAAGCTCGAGACATCTTCCAGGCGCGCGCCGACTTGCTGCGCATAGAGGTCGACGCCCAGGCGTCCCAGGCAGATCACATCCAATTGACGCCCACTGGCAAAACGAGTCTGGCCCATGCTGGCTCCTGTTATTTTTATCAGCCTGCGCTTGTCGCCGACACCGGCGCCAACGCTGTTGGTGAATGCAGACTAAAACGAGCCGCAGGCAAGAATCAATAATTATTCTATAAATTTTTTACGTGGAATATTTTTTCCAATACGCTATGACCCAAGCGAAGCAGACACAGTGCATCGTTTCAGCACTGCTGCAACATTAGTCCACCCATGATTTTCCCTGCGCCTACGCTGTAGACTGCGACCAGCCAACCTATTGTCGAGGGCCAGCCTTTTTTCGGGCCGCCCTATAAGAACAAGCCAGAAGGATTTTCTATGACCCGCCCCGATGATCTGCCGGCGCCGTCCGAGAGTGCGTCCGAACCCGCCCTCCCGAGCCCACCGATCAATGCCGAGCGCCTGTTGCAACTGATCACCGACGAATACGAAAGCCTGCCGCGCCAGCTCAAGCGCATCGCCAGCTACATGAGCCAGCAGAGTAACCGGATCATGGTGGATCGCATCAGCGACATCGCCCGGGAATGCGAAGTGCACCCCTCGGCCATCGTCCGGTTTTCCCAGCGCTTCGGCTTCAGCGGGTTCAGCGAAATGCAGGCGTTGTTTCGCGAGGCCTACACCCACAAGACCACCCCGGTGCAGAACTACCAGCAGCGCATCCGCAGCATGATCGCCAACAAGTCGCAGAAAGCCAGCGGTGGCGACCTGGCCCGCGAATGCGTCAACGCAACCTTGTCGGGCATCGAGCGCCTGGGGTTGGAGCTGGACGACCAGGCGTTCGAAAAGGCCGTGGACCTGGTGGTCAACGCCGACAACATCTATGTGGTGGGTGTACGCCGTTCGTTCGCGGTTGCCGACTACCTGGTCTACAACCTGCAGCACACCAACAAGCGCATTCACCTGGTGTCCGGCCTGGGGGGCAGTTACCGCGAGCAGATGCGTAGCGTGCGGGCCAACGACCTGGTCATCGCCATCAGCTTCACGCCCTACGGCAAGGAAACCCAGCACTGCTTGCGCATCGCCCAGCATCACCAGGCCAAGACCCTGATCATCACCGACAGCAACCTTTCCCCCCTGGCCAAACGGGCCAATGCGGTGTTGCTGGTGAACGAAGGCAGCTCGTTCGCCTTCCGTTCGCTGAGCGCCACGTTGTGCCTGTGCCAGGCGTTGTTCATCGCCGTGGCTTACCGGTTGGAACTCAAGGTCGATGAAATCCATGAACAGGTCGGGTTCGAGGATTAACACCCACAAGACTTTTCTGAAGGAGATGTCATGAAACTGATCGGCATGCTGGACTCGCCCTATGTGCGACGCGTCGCCATTTCCGCCAAGTGCCTGGGGGTTGCCCTGGAACACGAATCCGTTTCGGTGTTCAGGCATTTCGACCAGTTCCAGCGCATCAACCCGGTGGTCAAGGCGCCGACCCTGGTGCTGGACGATGGCAACGTGCTGATGGACTCGACGTTGATCATCGACTATCTCGAGGCCTTGGGCGCGCCGGGTAAAAGCCTGATGCCGGTCGACAGTGGGCAGCGGCTGCGCTCCCTGCGCCTGATTGGCCTGGCCCTGGCGGCGTGCGAGAAATCGGTGCAGATCTACTACGAACGCAACCTGCGCCCGACGGAAATCCAACACGCCCCCTGGGTTGAACGCGTGGAAGGCCAACTGGCGGCAGCCTATGACTTGCTAGAGCAGGAACTGGGGAAACAGCCACTGGTCACCGATGGCACACTCGATCAGGCCGGTATTACCGTGGCGGTGGCCTGGAGCTTCACCAATCTGGTGGTGCCGGACCAGGTGCAGGGCAAGTCATTCCCGTCGATCAGCGCGTTCACCGCCTATGCCGAAGGGCTGGAGGCGTTTGTCAGCACGCCGATGGAATAGCGCTGTAAACAGGAAATCCTGGAGGCTACCAGAGTCCTTGTGGAAGCGAGCTTGCTCGCGATGGCGGCAGTTCAGCAGCATTGATGTTGCCTGGCACACTGTCATCGCGAGCAGGCTCGCTCCCACAAAGGCGGCGCACGCCTTGAATCAGCCTGGCGCGCGGGAGCGGACCTGGACCGTCACCCACTCGGACCGCTGGCTGACATCATCCAGGCGCTCGACCTGATAAAACACGCTCACCGACCTGTCGCGCTGTTCCTGCCAATAACTGGCAGGAATCACAAACTTGAGCGATTTGCCTGCCGTGGCCTCGGTGATTTCGCGCTCAAGCACATGAGTGGAGTTGCCATCGCACTGCAACCAAACCCACTCTCCCGCCTCAAGCCCGGGGTCATCGATGACAATCGTCACCCCTTCTTGCAGGTCGTCGACCTCCAGCCACCCGGCGTTCATTTCCAGGATCTGGAGCGCCTTCAGCGCAGGACGCCGCAGCGGACCGATGTGCAGCGACAAAGGCTCGGCACGACGCACCGAATGCCCGTGCCGGACCCCATAGACCAAGGCCAGGTCGTGCCCTTCATGGGGAGCGATCAACGAATGATCGATCCAGAGCGATACCTTACGCCCCACCGCGTAGGCTTCTATGTCCAGCACATCGCGCCACAGCGCGTTGGAATCCTTGCTGGCCGTCAGGATCAAGCGATCGCCGACCGCCATCCTGGCGTAGGGCCGGATGCTCACCCAGGTTCCTTCAGGCACCCGGTTCGGATCGAGACTGCCACCCACCGCATCGTTGGCAATGACAGGCAGCAGTTGCGGCGCGGCATCGCCGATCCCCAGTTGCAGGGGTTCCGAAGCCAGCGTGCCCGGCAACCGTTTGCCCGTCACTTGGTAGGAGATCTCCAGCGAGCCACCGTCCAACTCGGCGATGTGTGGTTCGCGCACGACGAACACGACGTCTCGCCCCACTTGCCGTTCGGTGACGAACCCGGCCACTTCATGCCGGTAGGGTTCGCCATCGTTGTTGACGCCGTGCCAACGCAGCAGCACCTCATCCCCGCACGTCATCATGGGATACGGCTTGACGGTAACCACAGCCTTGCGCCAAGCGGGGTTGATCACCCCGTCCCTGGCCGCCGCCAGGACCGGTGGTGGCAACCTGGTTTCGGACATTGAACGGGGTCGTTGAAGCGATGGATAGGTGATCATGTGCAAGCTCCAGTCCTTGGATGAAGGCACCGTTCCGATAACGGCGCCTGATGGAGCCATTAAAACCCGCCCGCGGCAAACCCACAGCCAGACAAGGCGACAGCGGGAGTGAGCCCTTGGCGCTCGAACCTGTAGCTGCAAACGACAACGGTTATCGGAGGTCTCCTACACCTTTGAGCGCCACCGGGTTACTTCCCATTATTCCCACTGTTTTTATTCCGGTTTCCCTGGATCAGGGCGGTTCCTTCCTACACCGCACAGGATGAGCCTGCATTAGAGTGAAGTCGCAAATTCAAGGTGAACCTCTTCGAAAAAGGTACGAACATGCAACGGAATGCAACCACTCAATTTCCCATCCTGCTGGTCCATGGGTTGTTCGGGTTTGACAAGATCGGCGGCTTCGAACTTTTCCATGGCATCAAACAGGCCCTACGCGCAGGCGGTGCCCGGGTGTTCATCCCGTACTTGTCGGCCACCCACTCCAACGAGGCCAGAGGCGAACAACTGCTGGCGCAGATCGATCGGGTCCTGGCCGGCGCCGGTACTACTCGGGTCAACCTGATCGGCCACAGCCAGGGCGCGCTGGCCGCCCGGTATGCCGCCGCGCTGGCACCTGACATAGTGGCCTCGGTCACCTCGGTCAGCGGCCCCAACCATGGCTCCGAACTGGCCGACTTCCTGCGCAAGGCCCTTACCCCTGGACGATTGCCGGGGCATGTGGCACGGGGTGTCGCCACGCTGTTCGCTGACTTCATCTCGTTGCTGGACGGCCAGGCGCAGCTATCGCCGGCCGCCGTCGCCGCGCTGGCGGCTATGACCACAGAAGGCGTTGGCGCCTTCAATGACAAATACCCCCAGGGCCTGCCGAAGCACTGGGGCGGGAACGGACCGGACCGGGTCAACGGCGTGCGCTACTACTCATGGAGCGGCACGTTGCAAGAATCGGTGGATAAAGAACAGGCGCCTTTGCAGGCTTTCTGCCGCGCCTTTTCCGAATACTTCATCACCGAAGCCGGGCAGAACGACGGCCTGGTCGGGCGTTTCAGTTCGCACTTGGGCAGGGTCATTCGCTCCGACTACCCCATGGACCACGTGGAGGCCATCAACCCTGGAACCGGCAAGGCATGCTTGGGAACAGACCCCGCAGAGCTTTACCTGCGCCACGCCGAGCGCCTGCGCAAGGCCGGCCTTTGATCGCCGGGTCCAAGGTTTTGACGCAATTTTGACAACACCCCGTCGATGAATCCGGTAGGCTCAACACCTTTGAATACATTGAAAGGAATTTTGCCCCATGGCCAAAGCCACTGCCCGCCACATCCTGGTTTCCACCGAAGACAAGTGCAACGAACTCAAGGCCCAGATCGAAGGCGGCGCCGATTTCGCCGAAATCGCCAAGGCCAACTCTTCCTGCCCATCCAGCCGTCAGGGCGGCGACCTGGGTTCGTTCGGCCCGGGCCAGATGGTCAAGGAATTCGACACTGTGGTGTTCAGCGCGCCGATCAATACGGTCCAGGGCCCGGTCAAGACCCAGTTCGGCTACCACCTGCTGGAAGTCACCAGCCGTCAGGACTGATTCCGGTACAGAGACCCTTCACTCAAGGGTGATGTGATTCATTGTGGCGAGGGAGCTTGCTCCCGCTGGACTGCGAAGCGGGCCCAACCATTGGCGGCTGCTGCGCACCCGAGCGGGAGCAAGCTCCCTCGCCACAAGGGCTGGCGATTCATCCGCCGCTCGCGTACAAATCATGTCAACGTTCACCCGGCTTTAAGGCTGACAATGCGACTGGCGTTCCCTTCACTGCTATTGACTGCCGCGGTCCTGCTCACAGGCGCCCCAGGCGTCGATGCAGCACCGCAACATGCCCTGACCGTCTATGGCGAACCCGCCAAATATGCCGAAGGCTTCGGCCACTTCGCCTACGCCAATCCCCAGGCCCCCAAAGGTGGGACCATGCGCCGCTCGGCCATCGAGATCGGCCACTTCGACCACATCCTGCCCTACATCGACAAAGGCATCGGCGTCAGCCAGATCGACGGGATGCTGTATTCGCCGCTGGCCCAGCGCTCGCTGGACGAGCCCTATACCGTTTATGGCCTGGTGGCGCAGAAGATGGAGCGTGCCGACGATGGCCTGTCCCTGCGCTTCTACCTGAACCCCAAGGCCCGCTTCGCCGATGGCAAGCCCATCACCGCCGAGGATGTGCGCTACAGCTTCGAGCTGCTGATGACCCAAGGCAGCCTGCGCTATCGCACCCAGTTCGCGGCGGTCAAGGACGTCGTGGTCGAGGACGAGCGCACCGTGCGCTTCAACTTCAAGAACAACGAAAGCCGCACGCTGCCCCTGGACGTCGCCACCCTGCCGGTCTTTCCCGAACATTGGTGGAAGACCCGCGATTTCGCCAACGGCGGCGGCTACGAGGCCCCACTGGGCAGTGGCCCTTACCGGGTGAGCAAGGTCGATTCCGGGCGCAGCATCACCTTCGAACGCAATGCCGATTGGTGGGGCAAGGACTTGCCGGTCAGTCGCGGGCTCTACAATTTCGACCATTTCAGCATCGAATATTTCGGCGACACCGACGTCGCCCGCCAAGTGCTGCGCGGCGGTGCCTATGACTACAACCGCGAATTTTCCGCCACCGGCTATTCCATCGGCTATGACGGCCCGGCCCTGCAGGACGGGCGCCTGCAAAAGGCCCACCTGGCCAAAGAGGCGCCCCAGACCGCCCAGGGTTTTGTCTTCAACCTGCAAAAACCGCAATTCCGGGACCGTCGCGTGCGCCAAGCCCTGGCGATGCTCTGGGATTTCGAGTGGAGCAACCGCCAGATGATGCGCAACCTTTATGTGCGTCAGCAGAGTTTTTTTTCCAACACCGACCTCGCCGCCCGCAAACTGCCGGACGCCGGCGAGCTGGCGATTCTCGAGCCGTTGCGCGGGCAGATTCCCGACGAAGTCTTCACCCAGGTCTTCCAGGCCCCGAAAACCGATGGCAGCGGCGTGATCCGCGACAAACAACTGCAAGCCCTGGCCTTGTTGGAACAGGCCGGCTGGAAACCCGAGGGCGACCGCCTGGTGAACGCCGAGGGCGAACCGCTGAGCTTCACCTTCCTGAACAGCCAGAACGGTATCGACCGCCTGCTGCTGCCCTACAAGCGAACCCTGGCGCAGATCGGCATCGACATGAGCATTCGCCGCATCGATGCCTCCCAGTACGTCAATCGCCTGATGAGTCGCGACTACGACATGATCATCACCGGCTATCCCGTCAGCACCTCACCGGGCATGGAACTCTACAATTACTTCGGCTCGGCGGCCGCCAACGATCCAGGGGCCAACAACTACATGGCCTTGAAGAACCCGGCGGTGGACGCCCTGATCGACGGGCTGGTCAAGGCCAGCACCCAGGCCGACATGCTGCACCATGCCCACGCCCTGGACCGGGTGCTGCAATGGAATTACTACTGGATCCCCAACTATTACCCGCCGGGCAGCTCGACCGTGTGGTGGAACCGCTTCGGCATGCCAAAGGTCCAGGCCAGCAATGACGAAGCCATCGAAAGCTGGTGGGAAGTGAGCACCACGCCGCTGACCAACGAGCAGATGCGCGCCGAACGCCTCAGGCGCGGCACACCCGGAGGGCCGCATTGATGTGGGCTTATATCGCGCGGCGCCTGCTGCTGATCATTCCCACCCTGGTGATCATCCTGCTGGTGAACTTCGTCATCGTGCAGGCCGCACCCGGCGGCCCGGTGGAACAGGCCATCGCCCACCTGCAAGGCATCGGCGGCGGCAGCGTCGGCGGCTCGGGCGGTGAGATGACCGGCAGCTCCCGAGCCAGTCGCGGCCTCGACCCGCAGTTGATCAAGGACATCGAAAAACAATACGGCTTCGATAAGCCGGCCCATGAGCGCCTGTGGCTGATGCTCAGCAGCTACGCCCGCCTCGACTTCGGCAAGAGTTTCTTCCGCGGCGCCACGGTTACCGACCTGATCCTGGAAAAAATGCCGGTAACCATCTCCCTTGGGCTCTGGGCGACCTTGATCACCTACCTGGTGTCGATCCCCCTGGGCATTCGCAAGGCCGTGCGCCACGGCTCGGCATTCGATGTGTGGAGCAGCACGGCGATCATCATCGGCTACGCCATGCCGGCGTTTCTTTTCGCGATGTTCCTGATCGTGATGTTTGCCGGCGGCACCTCGCTGAACTGGTTTCCGGTGCGCGGGTTGGTGTCGGACAACTTCGAGTCACTGTCGACCCTGGGCAAGATCGCCGATTACTTCTGGCACCTGGTGCTGCCGGTCACGTCGCTGGTGATCGGCGGCTTCGCCACCCTGACGATCCTGACCAAGAACTCGTTCCTCAATGAAATCACCCGCCAGTACGTGGTCACCGCGCGGGCCAAGGGCATGAGCGAACGCCGGGTGCTCTACGGCCACGTGTTCCGCAATGCGATGCTGTTGGTGGTCTCGGGCATTCCCCAAGCGTTTATCAGCGTGTTCTTCGCCGGTTCCTTGCTGATCGAAGTGATCTTTTCCCTCGATGGCCTGGGACGCATGAGCTACGAGGCCGCCGTGTCGCGGGATTATCCGGTGGTGTTCGGCTCGCTGTTCATCTTTACGCTGTTCGGCCTGCTGATCAAACTCATCGGCGACCTCTGCTACACCCTGGTGGATCCGCGCATCGACTTCGCCGCGAGGAACGCCTGATGTTCAAGCTTTCCCCCTTGGGCCGCCGACGTTTCGAACGTTTCAAGAAAAACCGTCGGGGCTGGTGGTCATTGTGGCTGTTCATCGGCCTGTTCATCCTGAGCCTGGGCGGCGAGTTGATCGCCAATGACAAACCGCTGGTGGTCAGCTACCAAGGCTCGCTGTATTTCCCGGTGTTCAAGCGCTACACCGAACAGGCATTCGGCGGGCAGTTGCCGTTCCAGGCCGACTACCGCAGCAGCTATGTGCAGAACCTGATCCACAAGGACGGCGGCTGGCTGTGGTTTCCACCGATCCCGTTCAGCGACGACACGCCCAATTACGACCTCAACCAGCCGGCCCCGAGCCCGCCCTCGGCGGTGAACTGGCTGGGCACCGATGACCAGTCCCGGGACGTGCTGGCCCGGGTGATCTTCGGCGCGCGGGTGTCGATCCTGTTCGCCCTGGCCCTGACCGCCATCAGCGCGCTGATCGGCATCGCCGCCGGTGCGTTGCAGGGCTATTACGGCGGCTGGGTGGATCTGCTCGGACAGCGCTTGCTGGAAGTCTGGTCCGGGCTGCCGGTGCTCTACTTGTTGATCATCCTGTCCGGCTTCGTCGAGCCGAATTTCTGGTGGCTGCTGGGGATCATGGCACTGTTTTCCTGGCTGGCCCTGGTGGACGTGGTCCGCGCCGAGTTCCTGCGCGGACGCAACCTGGAGTACGTCAAGGCCGCCAGGGCCCTGGGGCTGTCCGACCGCAAGGTGATCGTGCGGCATATCCTGCCCAACGCGATGAACGCCACCCTGAGCTACCTGCCCTTCATCCTCACTGGGGCGATCTCCACCCTGACCGCCCTGGACTTCCTCGGTTTCGGCATGCCGGCCGGCAGCGCATCGCTGGGCGAGTTGATCGCCCAAGGCAAACAGAACCTGCAAGCGCCGTGGCTGGGGTTGACGGCATTTTTCACCCTGGCGCTGATTCTTTCCCTGCTGGTATTCATCGGCGAGGCGTTGCGCGACGCCTTTGATCCACGGTCTTGAAAACAGCCATGAAGCGGAACCTTGAGATGAGCGACAACCTGATCGAAATCCGCGACCTGAGCGTGGCCTTCAACGACCAGACGGTGGTGCGCAACCTGTGCCTGGACATCCGCCCCGGCGAATGCCTGGCCCTGGTGGGCGAATCAGGCTCCGGCAAGTCGGTGACGGCCCATTCGATCCTGCAATTGCTGCCCGAGACCGGCACTCGCACCACCGGCAGCATTCGCTACCGTGGCCAGGAACTGCTGGGGGCCGAGGCCAAGACCCTGCGGGAGTTGCGCGGCAACCGCATCGCCATGATCTTCCAGGAACCGATGACCTCGCTCAACCCACTGCACAGCGTCGAAAAGCAGATCGGTGAAACCCTGATGCTGCACCGGGGCCTGGGCGGCAAAGCGGCGCGCCAGCGCATCCTCGAACTACTGGCCCTGGTGGGCATCCAGAAGCCCGCCGAGCGGCTCAAGGCCTACCCTCATCAACTGTCCGGCGGCCAGCGGCAACGGGTGATGATCGCCATGGCCCTGGCCTGCGAGCCGGAGCTGTTGATTGCCGACGAACCGACCACGGCGCTGGACGTGACCGTGCAGCGCAAGATCCTGCTGCTGCTCAAGTCCTTGCAGCAACGGCTCGGCATGTCCTTGCTGCTGATCAGCCACGACCTCAACCTGGTGCGCAGCATCGCCCAGCGGGTGTGCGTGATGCAGGCCGGGGAAATTGTCGAGCAGGCACCCTGCGAAACCCTGTTCAGCGCACCGAAGCATCCCTACAGCTGCGAGCTGCTGCACGCCGAACCGGAAGGGGAGGCCCTGCCTCGGGACGAACGCGAAGACGTGTTGCAGGTGCGGGACCTGCGGGTGAGTTTTGCCTTGGGCGGCGGGCTGTTCCGACGCAAGGAATACTTGCGCGCCGTGGACGGCATCAGCCTGAGCATCCAGCGCGGCAAGACCCTGGGCATCGTCGGCGAATCCGGTTCCGGCAAGTCCACCCTGGGCCAGGCAATCCTGCGGCTGATCGAATCCGAAGGCAGCATCCACTTCCAGGGCCATGCCCTCGAACAGTTATCCCACAAGGCCCTGCGGCCGTGGCGCAAAAAGATGCAGGTGGTGTTCCAGGACCCGTTCGGCAGCCTCAGCCCGCGCATGTCGGTGCAACAGATCATCAGCGAAGGCCTCGAAGTCCACAGCCCGTCCACCGCCGAGGTGTGTGAGGCGCAGGTGATCCAGGCCCTCAAGGAAGTAGGACTCGACCCGCAGAGCCGCCACCGCTACCCCCATGAGTTTTCCGGTGGCCAGCGCCAACGCATCGCCATCGCCCGGGCCCTGGTGCTCAAGCCGGCCCTGATCCTGCTGGACGAACCGACCTCGGCCCTGGACCGCACCGTGCAGAAACAAGTGGTCGCCCTGCTGCGCCAGCTCCAGGAAAAGCACGGCCTGACCTACCTGTTCATCAGCCATGACCTGGCGGTGGTCCGCGCCCTGGCCCACGACATGATCGTGATCAAGGACGGCAAGGTGGTCGAGCAAGGCGCCAGCCATGACGTGTTCGACTCACCCCAGCATCCCTATACCAAGGAGTTGTTGGCGGCGGCGCATCCGGGGTGGGCATAATGCGGCGCATGGCATAGCTTCGTGTCGCGCCCATCGCGAGCAAGCTCGCTCCCACACTGGTCTGCGTCGCACTGAAGATCAAATGTGGGAGCGAGCTTGCTCGCGATGGCGGCTTGACAGGCAACACACAACCCGGATCCGATCATGAACCCCACCGAAAGCCTCAAGGATTACAAGCGCGTGCGCACGCTGGCGATCCGCTCGTTGTTCGAGATCATCGAGCAGTCCAGCGAAGGCACGGTGATTGTCGACCGTGACGCGAATATCGTCTGGATGAACGAGCGCTACGCCCGCCGTTTCGGCCTGAACTCGGCGCAGGAGGCGATTGGCCGGGCGTGCGAGAGCGTGATCCCCAGCAGCCTGTTGCGGGAAGTGGTGCGCACCGGGCGGCCGATCCTGCTGGACATGCAGGACACGCCCAAGGAGCCGCTGGTGGTGATGCGCCTGCCGATCCACGACAGCGCGGGTGCGGTGATCGGTGCCATCGGTTTTGCCTTGTTCGATGAATTGCACAGCCTGTCGCCGATGCTCAAGCGCTACCTGAGCATGCAGGAAGAGCTGGCCTCCACCCGTTCGCTGCTGCGGGCGCGGCAAACCAAGTACAACTTTGCCCATTTCATTGGCACCAGCAGCGCCGGCCTTGAGGTCAAACGTCGAGCCCGGCGCAGCGCCAGTGCTGATTCGCCAGTGCTGCTGCTCGGCGAAACCGGCACCGGCAAGGAGCTGCTGGCCCAGGCCATCCACAGCGCTTCGCCGCGGGCACACAAGCCGTTCGTCAGCATCAACAGTGCAGCGATTCCTGAATCGCTGCTGGAAGCCGAGTTCTTCGGCACCGCGCCGGGGGCCTTTACCGGGGCCGACCGCAAGGGCCGCGCCGGCAAGCTGCAGATTGCCCAAGGCGGCACGCTGTTCCTCGACGAAATCGGCGACATGCCGTTGCCGCTGCAAAGCAAACTGCTGCGCGTGCTCCAGGAAAAGGAATACGAACCCGTGGGCTCCAACGAGATGCTGCAAAGCGACGTGCGGGTGATCGCCGCCACCTCGATGGACCTGGAAGCGGCGATCAAGCGTGGAGAGTTCCGCGCCGACCTGTATTACCGCCTCAACGTGCTGCCGATCCAGGTGCCGCCGTTACGCGAGCGCCTGGATGACTTGCCGGCCTTGAGCGAAGCGATCCTGGAAGAGCTGCGCAGCCAGCACGAACTGAACCCCGCCGCCCTCGACCTGCTGCGACAACACGCCTGGCCGGGCAACATCCGCGAGCTGCGCAATGTGCTGGAACGGGCCGCGCTGCTCAGCGATGACCTGGTACTCACGGCAACGGACATCCGCGCGGCCATCGGGACGTTCACGCCGGTAGCGCGGCCAGCGGACGTGAGCGTCGATCCCCTGCCCCACGAAACCTTCAGCCAGGCCCGGGCGCGCTTCGACCGGCAATTGATCGAAACCACCCTCGCGCAATGCGGGGGCAAGGTGGTCGAAGCGGCCGAGCGGTTGGGGCTGGGGAGGTCGACGCTGTACAAGAAGATGGTGGCGTTGGGGATTGCAGAGTCTCAATAAAGAGACTTTATTTCTCTATTGGTAGACTGCTGATGGGGGAGCGCTTTGCGCTCATCGCGAGCAAGCTCGCTCCCACAGGGGGCCGGGGTTTTCCTGGAATACCCGGTCAACCTGTGGGAGCGAGCTTGCTCGCGATGAGGCCAGCCCAGCCCCTAAAAATCTCCGATTAGAGACAAATCTTTCAACCCACTCCTATAAACACAAATAAAACCCTTATATTTCAGCCAGTTACACACCTGGCACAAAACTCGCTATAGCCCCGCCACCGCTTCACCACAACAATAACAATCCAGGAGACACACCATGAGTGTGATCATTGCCTTGGCAGCTCTCACGCTGCTGATGGTCGCCGCCTACCGTGGCTACAGCGTTATCCTCTTCGCCCCCATCGCCGCCCTCGGTGCTGTCCTGCTCACCGACCCGTCCGCCGTCGCCCCTGCCTTCACCGGGGTGTTCATGGAGAAAATGGTCGGCTTCATCAAGCTCTACTTCCCGGTGTTTCTGCTCGGTGCGGTGTTCGGCAAGCTGATTGAGTTGTCGGGGTTCTCCCGTTCCATCGTCGCCGCGGCGATTCGCTTGCTGGGGACGCGCCAAGCCATGCTGGTGATCGTGCTGGTCTGCGCCGTGCTGACGTATGGCGGCGTGTCGCTGTTCGTCGTGGTGTTCGCGGTGTACCCGTTCGCCGCCGAGATGTTCCGCCAGAGCAACATTCCCAAGCGGCTCATCCCGGCCACCATCGCCCTCGGCGCGTTCTCGTTCACCATGGACGCCCTGCCCGGCACGCCGCAGATCCAGAACATCATCCCCAGCACGTTCTTCAACACCACCGCCTGGGCCGCACCGTGGCTGGGGGTGATCGGTACGATCTTCGTGTTCAGCCTTGGCATGCTGTTCTTGCAACGCCAGCGCAACAAGGCCCAACGCGAGGGCGAAGGCTACGGCACCGAGCTGCGCAACGAGCCGGAAACCGCCGAAGACATCCAGCTGCCGAACCCGTGGATTGCCGTTTCACCGCTGCTGGCGGTGGGGGTCATGAACCTGCTGTTCACCCAATGGATTCCCCAATGGTATGGCAAGACCCACAGCCTGGCGCTGCCGGGCATGAGCGCCCCGGTCACCAGCGACATCGCCAAGCTCACCGCGATCTGGGCGGTGCAGGCGGCCTTGCTGGTGGGCATCATCATGGTCCTGCTGTTCGGCTTCCGGGCCATTCGCAGCAAACTGGCCGAAGGCAGCAAGAGCGCGGTGGGCGGTGCGTTGCTGGCGGCGATGAACACCGCGTCGGAATACGGCTTCGGCGCCGTCATCGCGTCCTTGCCGGGCTTCCTGGTCCTGGCCGACTGGCTCAAGAGCATTCCCAACCCGCTGGTCAACGAAGCGGTGACCGTCACGCTGCTGGCGGGCATCACCGGCTCCGCCTCGGGCGGCATGAGCATCGCCTTGGCGGCGATGTCGGAAACCTTCATCAGCGCCGCACATGCCGCCAACATCCCTTTGGAAGTGCTGCACCGGGTGGCCGCCATGGCCAGCGGCGGCATGGACACCCTGCCCCACAACGGCGCGGTGATTACCTTGCTGGCGGTGACCGGGCTGACCCATCGCGAAGCCTATAAAGACATTTTCTGCATTACGCTGATCAAGACCCTCGCGGTGTTCTTCGTGATCGGTGTGTTCTACGCCACTGGCATTGTGTGAGGTTCCCCATGACAACCCCTCTTTCGGGCAAGACCGCCCTGGTCACCGGCTCCACCAGCGGCATCGGCCTGGGCATCGCCCTGAGCCTGGCCAAGGCCGGCGCCAACCTGATCCTCAACGGCTTCGGCGATGCCTCGACGGTGATCGCCGAGGTGAAACAGTTCGGCGGCAAGGTCGGCCATCACCCGGCCGACGTCAGTGACCCGGCACAGATCGCCGACATGCTCGCCTACGCCGAGCGTGAGTTCGGTGGCGTGGACATCCTGGTGAACAACGCCGGGATCCAGCACGTGGCCGCCGTGGAGGATTTCCCGGTGGAGCGCTGGGATTCGATCATCGCCATCAACCTGTCATCGGTGTTCCACGCCACCCGCCTGAGCCTGCCGGCCATGCGGGCCAAGGGCTGGGGACGGATCGTCAATATCGCTTCGGTGCATGGCCAAGTCGGTTCGGTGGGCAAGGCGGCGTATGTCGCGGCCAAGCATGGGGTGATCGGCTTGACCAAGGTGGTCGGCCTGGAAACCGCCACCAGCAATGTGACCTGCAACGCCATTTGCCCGGGCTGGGTGCTGACGCCGCTGGTGCAAAAACAGATCGATGATCGCATTGCCACGGGCGTCGACCCGCAACAGGCACAGCACGACCTGTTGGCCGAGAAACAGCCGTCCCTGGAATTCGTCACCCCGCCGCAACTGGGGGAACTGGTGCTGTTCCTGTGCAGTGAGGCCGGGAGCCAGGTGCGGGGCGCGGCGTGGAATATCGATGGGGGGTGGTTGGCTCAATAGATACGCAACCTTGTGTGGTGAAAGCGCTCTTTGTGGCGAGGGAGCTTGCTCCCGCTCGGCTGCGTAGCGGCCGCCTATTGGGTCTGCTTCGCAGCCCAGCGGGAGCAAGCTCCCTCGCCACAGAAGCGACCTGGCTACAGGAAGCACCGTTTCACCGCTTGCTCCCTCGCCACAAAGTGCGCCTTGTGCTGCAATGTTTATAAGCCCGAAAAAACAAGAGGCACCCCATGTCCGACATCCTCTGGCAACCCAGCCCCGAACGCATCGCCCAGTCACGCATGGACGCCTTTCGCCGGTTCGCCAACGCGCGGCATCAGTTGCAACTGAACGACTACCCTGCCCTGCACGCCTGGAGCATCGACCAGCGCGAGGCCTTCTGGCAGGCCATCGTCGATTTCTTCGAGATTCGCTTTCACCAAGCCCCCGACGCGGTACTGCTGGAGGGTGCGCAAATGCCCAGCGCCCAGTGGTTCCCGGGCGCCACGCTGAACTTCGCCGAACACCTGCTGCGCCGCCGCGATGACGCCCTCGCCGTGGTAGCGCTGGCCGAAAACGGCGACGAGGAACACCTGACCTGGGCCGAACTCGCCGCCCAGGTCGCCGGCCTGCAAAAAAGCCTGCAAGCGGCCGGCGTGACCCGGGGCGACAGGGTCGCCGCCTGCATGCCCAACACCTGGCAGACGTTGGTGGGAATGCTCGCCAGCACCAGCCTGGGCGCCATCTGGTCGTGCTCATCGCCGGATTTTGGTACCCAGGGCGTCATCGACCGCTTCGGCCAGATCGAGCCCAAGGTGTTGATCACGTGCGCGGGTTATCGCTATGCCGGGAAAACCATCGACCAGCGGCCCAAGATCAACGAGATCCTTGAACGGTTGCCATCATTGCAGCAATTGATCGTGCTGCCTTATGCCCAGCCTGAGGCCCGCGTCGAGGACTTCAAGACCTCGGCCGCCGTCGCGTTGTGGAACGACTTTTACCGAAGCGGTGGCGAACCGGAATTCGTCAGCGTCCCGTTCGACCACCCGCTGTACATCCTGTACTCCAGTGGCACCACCGGCGTGCCGAAGTGCATCGTCCATGGCACTGGCGGCGTGCTGCTGCAACACGTCAAGGAACATGGCCTGCACGTCGACCTCGGTCCCGAGGATCGGTTGTTCTACTACACGACCTGCGGCTGGATGATGTGGAACTGGCTGGTGTCGGCCCTCGCCGTGGGCAGCGCGGTGGTGCTCTACGATGGCTCGCCGTTCCACCCCGGTCCCGCGCGCTTGCTGGACCTGATCGATCAGCAGCGCATCAGCGTGTTCGGCACCAGCCCCAAATTCCTCGCGGCCCTGGAAAGCGAGGGCCTCAAGCCACGGCAAACGCATCGCTTGGACAGCCTGAAAACCCTCCTGTCCACCGGCTCGGCACTGGCGCCCCATAGCTACGACTACGTGTACCGGGATTTCAAGCCCGACGTCTGCCTGGCCTCGATGTCCGGCGGCACCGACATTGTGTCGTGCTTCGTCAACGGTAACCCGCTGTCAGCGGTCCACCGGGGCGAAATGCAGGGCAAGAGCCTGGGCATGGCCGTGCAAGTCTGGAACGAGGCTGGCACGCCGGTCATCGGCGAAAAGGGTGAGCTAGTGTGCACCCGGCATTTCCCGGCGATGCCCATTGGTTTGTGGAACGACCCTCGGCAGGAAAAACTTCGCGCGTCCTACTTCGCCCAATTCCCCGGGGTATGGGCCCAGGGTGACTACGCCGAGGAACTGCCCCACGGCGGCCTGTTGATCCATGGACGCTCCGATGCCGTGCTCAACCCGGGCGGTGTGCGCATTGGCACCGCGGAAATCTACCGGCAGGTGGAAAAGGTCGAGCAGGTGCTGGACAGCGTCGCCATCGGCCAGCAATGGCAGGGTGATGTCCGGGTGGTGCTGTTCGTGCGCCTGCGTGATGGCGTGATGCTGGATGAGGCCTTGGAACAACGGATTCGCCAGGTCATCCGGGCCAACACCACACCACGGCATGTGCCGGCGAAGATCCTCGCCGTCACTGATATCCCGCGGACCATCAGTGGCAAGGTGGTGGAGTTGGCGGTGCGCAACGTTGTGCATGGCGAAGCGGTGAAGAATACCGATGCCCTGGCCAATCCCGGGGCGCTGGAGCAGTTTCGCGATCGGCCTGAGCTGGCGAGCTGACCGTCAGGGCCTCATCGCGAGCAAGCTCGCTCCCACAGGGGGATCGCGGTGATCAAAAGTTTTGTATTCACAGCAATCCACCGTGGGAGCGAGCTTGCTCGCGATGAACGATAACGCGGTCTCCCTTTAAAACAATCAATCCATCAACCCCCACTCACCCGCCGCTGGATCAGCCGGTGGCGCCGCCGCGCCCGACTCGGTATGCAGCTTCAAACGCAACCGCAGGTTGTTCGCCGAGTCGGCATTTTTCAGCGCTTCTTCCTCGTCGATGGCCCCTTCGACTACCAGGTTGAACAGCGCCTGGTCAAAAGTCTGCATGCCCAGTTCCTCCGACTTTTCCATGATGGACTTGAGCTCGCCAAGTTCGTTGCGCCGGATCAGGTCGGCCACCGTCGGTGAACCCAGCATCACTTCCACCGCAGCCCGCCGCTGGCCAGTGCGGGTGCGTACCAGACGCTGGGAGACGAACGCCTTGAGGTTGTTGCCCAGGTCGTTCAATAACTGCGGCCGGCGTTCCTCCGGGAAGAAATTGATCACCCGGTCCAAGGCCTGGTTGGCGTTATGGGCATGCAAGGTGGAAATCACCAGGTGCCCGGTGTCGGCAAAAGCCAGGGCATGCTCCATGGTTTCCCGATCGCGGATCTCGCCGATCAGCACCACATCCGGTGCCTGGCGCAACGTGTTCTTCAGGGCGGCATGAAAACTGCGGGTGTCGACACCGACTTCCCGTTGGTTGATGATGGATTTCTTATGCCGATGGATGTACTCCACCGGATCCTCGATGGTGATGATGTGACCGCTGCTGTTGCGATTGCGGTAATCGATCAGCGCCGCCAGGGAGGTCGACTTGCCCGAGCCTGTCGCACCGACGAACAGCATCAAGCCCTGTTTCTGCATGATGGTGTCCAACAACACCCGGGGCAGTTTCAGGTCTTCGAAGCGCGGGATATCCAGCTTGACGTTGCGAATCACCATGGACACGTCGTTGCGCTGCTTGAAGATATTGACCCGGAACCGCCCGACGCCCGCCAGGGAAATCGCCAGGTTCATTTCCAATTCCCGATCGAACTCAAGGCGCTGTTCGGCGTCCATCAAAGACTCGGCGAGACGGGCAATGTCGCCGACCTTGAAGGCCTCGTTAGCCAAGGGCTTGATCACCCCTTCGAAACGCGCGCATGGCGGCGCGCCCGTGGACATGTAAAGGTCGGAACCATTCTGGCTCGCCAGGATTCGCAACAACGGATCGATTTCCATGGACTGAAACTTCCGCGAGACATCAATGAAACAAGCTGAGCCGAACATGAAATCTTTCAGCCCCACTCGCACTTACCTTCCTCAAAGGATAGTAGACGCCGTGGTACAGACACGACAGGCAGGGAGTGCGTGATGAACGCGACACCCGCCGGCAGCGATACACAACGCCTGGTCAGCCAGGTGGACTGGGCCCAGACCCCGTTGGGCACCGCCCGGGACTGGCCCCAGAGCCTGCGCACCGCCGTGGACATCGTGCTCCATTCGCCCATGCCCATGGCCTTGCTGTGGGGCGCGCAGCTGTCCCACCTCTACAACGACGCCTTCGGCCGACTGGCTGGTGACAAGCACCCTCGAGCGTTTGGCCAGCCGACCCATGCAGCATGGCCCGAACTCAAAGGCACGACCGAAGGGATTTATCAGCGGGTGTTACAAGGCCAGACCCACACTTGCCGCGATCAGCGATGGCGCGTGCCCTTCGCCGGCCGTCTCTGCGATGTCTGGCTGGACCTGACCTACAGCCCGGTGCGTGACGAAAGCGGCAGCGTCGCCGGCATTCTGGTCACCGCCATCGAGACCAGCGAGCGACGCCGCCTGGCCATGGAGTTCGAGCGGCGTTCCGAGGCCAGCCTCAAGGCCCAGCACGAAAGCGAAGAACGCCTGCAACTGGCCTTGGCCGCCGCCGACGCGCTGGGCACCTGGGATTGGGACATCAGCGAGGACCGCTTTATTGCCGACGCGCATTTCGCCCTGCTGCATGGCGTCGATCCGGAGCTGTCGCGACAATTGCCCATCAGCGCCTATCTTGAAGGCGTGCATCCCGAAGACCGGGCGATGGTTGCCCGCAGCATCAAGCACTGCATCACCCACGGCACCGAATACGCCGAGGAGTACCGGCTGCTGCAGCCCGATAATGAGTTGCGCTGGGTATATGTGCGCGGCCGCTGCTACAAGGACCGCCACGGCCGGCCCAAGCGTTTCCTGGGCGCGGCCCTGGACCTGACCGAACGCAAGCGCACCGAGCAGGCCCTGCGCCAGAGCCAGACCGAGTTGCAACTGATCATCAACGCCATGCCGATCCTCATCAGCTACGTGGACCGCGAGGAGCGTTTCCGGCTGAACAACAGCGCCTACCTGGACTGGTACGGCATGACTCCGCAGGAGCTCTACGGCAAGACCATCCGCGAAGTGCTCGGCGATGAGGCCTATGCCGCCCGCGCCCAGCAGATCGCCGACGCCCTGGCCGGCAAGCCGTGCAGCTTTGCCGTGCAGTCGGACCATCGCGACGGTCGCCCGCGCCATTCCTTGATCAACTACCTGCCGCGCCACGGCGCGGACGGTGCGGTGAACGGCTTCTACATCTTTGTGATCGACGAAACCGAGAGCCGGAAAACCGAGGAAGCCCTGCGCAACCTCAACGAAACGCTGGAGGAACGGGTCATCGCTCGAACCCAGCAACTGGCCGAGGCCAACCATCGGCTGCAAAGCGAGATGTTCGAGCGCGAGCGCGCCGAAGAAGCCCTGCGCCATGCGCAGAAAATGGAAGCCGTGGGCCAGCTCACCGGCGGCATTGCCCATGACTTCAACAACATGCTGACCGGCATTCTCGGCAGCCTCGACCTGATGCAACGCTACATCGCCGCTGGTCGTGCCGCCGAGATCGGCCGCTTCACCGAAGCGGCGGTGTCCTCGGCCAACCGCGCCGCGGCCCTGACCCATCGGTTACTGGCGTTTTCCCGTCGCCAATCCCTGGACCGCAAGCCGCTGGACGCCAACGAGCTGGTTCGCTCGCTCGAAGACCTGCTGAGCCGGACCACCGGCGATCACATCGTGCTGCGCCTGCAACTGGCCAATGAGCTGTGGCCAGTCAGCACCGATGCCAGCCAGCTGGAAAACGCCCTGCTCAACCTGGTGATCAACGCCCGAGATGCGATGCCCGAGGGCGGCGAATTGATCGTCGAAACCGCCAACGTCTACCTCGACGGCACGGACATCAATACCCTGGAGCCGGTCAAGGCCGGCGACTACGTGATGATCGCCGTCAGCGACAACGGTAGCGGCATGACCCCCGCCGTGCTGGCCAAGGCCTTCGACCCGTTCTTCACCACCAAGCCCATCGGCCAGGGCACCGGCCTGGGCTTGTCGATGATCTACGGGTTTGCCCAACAGTCCGGTGGTCACCTCAACCTGGACAGCGTGCCGGGCCAGGGCACGCGTGTGCAACTGTACCTGCCGCGCTTGCACGTTGCGCCGGCCCAGCAACCCGCCACGCCGGAGACGGTCGAGGCACCACCGGCCATCGCCGGGGAAACCGTACTGCTGGTGGAAGACGAACCCGCCGTGCGCATGCTGGTGCTCGACCTGTTGAAGACCTTGGGCTACACCGCACTCGAGGCCCAGGACGCCATGATGGCATTGCCCCTGCTGGAATCGGAGCAACGCATCGACCTGTTGGTGACCGACGTCGGGCTGCCGGGCATGAATGGCCGGCAACTGGCGGAAATCGCCCGCCAGCACCGCCCGGGGCTCAAAGTGCTGTTCATGACGGGCTACGCGCAGAAAGCCGCCGAACGCCAAGGATTCCTCGAACAGGGCATGGACATGGTCGCCAAGCCTTTCACCCTCGATCTGTTGGCCAACAAGATTCGGACGATGATCAACCATGGCGGCTGACTTGAGGCATAATCGCCGCCCCGTCGCACCCTTCAGGTCACCGCTGCAATGAAAGCCCAAGCCCGCCATATCCTGGTGAAAACCGCCGAAGAAGCCGAACAGCTCAAGCAACGCATCGCCAAGGGCGAAGCGTTCGATGTGCTGGCCAAGAAATACTCCACCTGTCCCTCGGGCAAGCGCGGCGGTGACCTGGGCGAAGTACGGCCGGGGCAGATGGTCGGGGTGATCGATGCGGTGATTTTCAAGAAGCCACTGCGGGTGGTACATGGGCCGATCAAGAGCAAGTTTGGCTATCACCTGGTGCAGGTGTTCTACCGGGATTGAAGTGACATTGCCCTGACGACCCGACCCTGTGGCGAGGGAGCTTGCTCCCGCTGGCCTGCGCAGCAGGCCCATTTTTGCGGCTGCTGCGCAGCCGAGCGGGAGCAAGCTCCCTCGCCACAAAGGCATAGCCTGATTTCCATGGAGATGTCAGTCCTTGGGAATCAACGCCCCCGGCACCTGGATCACCCGGCTCGCCAACCGGTGTCCCGCCTCGGCCGCTTCCACCGGGCTGCCGCCCAGCAAGCGGCTCGCCAGGTACGCGGCGCTGAAGGAATCTCCCGCCGCCGTGGTGTCGACTACACGCTCTACCCGCACGGCAGGCACTTCATAAGACTGCCCATCGCAACGAATCAAACAGGCCTCGGCACCGCGCTTGAGCACCACTTCCGGCGTGCCCAACTGCGCATACGCAGCGAATACCGCCTCGTCATCGACATGGCCGAACAGCGCCTGTTCGTCATCCACGGTCAACAGCGCCAGCTCCACGTAAGGCAGTACGCTGCGATACGCCAGGCGCGCCGCCTCGACCGAGGCCCAGAGCCGTGGTCGGTAGTTGTTATCGAACACCACCTGGGCGCCGCGGCGCCGTGCCTCGATCAGGGCCTCAATGAGTTTGCGCCGCCCCTGCTCGCCGAGTACCGCCAGGGTGACGCCGCTGAAATACAGCACATCGTAATCCGGCAATGCGGCCAGGATCGGTGCGGCGGCCGGGGTGGTAAAACACTCGCGCACCGCCGCTTCGTTGCGCCAGTAGAGGAATCGCCGCTCGCCCGCCGCATCGGTCTGGATGCAATACAGACCCGGCAGGCGTCCAGGCAAGCGTTGGACCCTTTGCAACCCGATGTTTTCTTCGGCCCAGCGCTCACACATGGCATCGCTGAAACTGTCGTCGCCCAGGGCGGTGACGTAATCCACCGAGCCCCTGTCGCCCAAGGCGCGGGACAGGTACACGGCGGTGTTCAGGGTGTCGCCGCCGAAGCTTTGCAGCAAGCTGCCGTCGGCGCGTTGTTGCAGTTCGATCATGCATTCGCCGATCAGGGCGATGCGGGGTGTGGGGTTGCTCATGGATGTTCCTGATGGTTCGGTGGTGTTCTACAGGCCGTCTTCGCGAGCAAGCCCGCTCCCACAGGGGGTCTTTGGTGAACGCAAATCATGCGTTCACAGCGGCCCAACTGTGGGAGCGGGCTTGCTCGCGAAGGGCGCGACTCGGTCTCAAGTCTCAGAAACAAGTCTCCATAGACTCGACCACCCTCAGTTGCTCATCCACCAGGCACCCCACTCGCCACTTGTCGAACGTCAGGCACGGGTGGGAAGTCCCAAACGAAATGATGTCGCCCACACGCAGCTCAACCCCCGCCGCCACGCTCATGAACGCATGCTGGTCCATCACCGCCGTCACCTTGCAAGCGCTGACATCATCCGCCACCACCGCGTCCGATCCGGGCGTGTAGCGCTTGAGCGGCACCGGTAATCCGGCGTCGTAGGCGACGTCGCGCTTGCCCAGCGCGATCACCGCGAAGCCCGGCTCCGGCAGCGATTGCACATGGGCCCAGACCTCCAGGGCCGGGTGCAGGCCTTCGTGCAGGTCGCTGCGGCGCTCCAGTACACAGCACTGGGCCTCTTTGTAGATGCCATGGTCATGGGCCACGTAGCTGCCGGGCCGCAGCACGCTGAGGAAACGCCCGTGGGCATTCTGGGCTTCGAAGGATTCGGCGATCAGGTCGTACCAGGCCGAACCCGAGGCGGTGATGATCGGTTTGTCGATGGCGAAGGCACCGCCGTCCTGCAACTGCACCGCCAGCCGTACCAAGGAGGCTGCGAACGCGCGGATGCCGCTGATGGCATGGTCGCCGTGGATCACCCCTTCGTAGCCTTCGATACCGGTCAACGCCAGCGCCGGTTGACTGCGAATCGCCTCGGCCAGGGCCAGCACCTCGGCTTCGGTCCGGCAGCCACACCGACCACCGACCACGCCGTACTCGATCATCACATTGAGCCGCACGCCGCGAGAAGCGAAGTAAGCGCCCAGGTCAGCGACGTTGTCCGGATGATCCACCAGGCAATGGAATTCGAACGCCGGGTCGGCGAGCAGATCGGCAATCAGCGCCATGTTGGGCGTGCCCACCAATTGGTTGGCCATCAACACTCGGCGCACGCCATGGGCGTAGGCGGCACGGGTCTGTACGGCGGTGGCAAGGGTCAGGCCCCAGGCGCCGGCCTCCAACTGACGGCGAAACAACGCGGGGGTCATGCTGGTCTTGCCGTGGGGCGCCAGTTCGGCACCGCTGCGGGTGACAAAATCCTGCATCCAGCGGATGTTGTGCTCCAGGGCCGTGCGGTGCAGCACCAGCGCTGGCAGGCTGACGTCCCGCAGCAGGTGGGCGCCGACGGTGGCAGCGCCCTTCTCGACGCCGGCATTAAGGATGGCAGATGACATGTTCGAACTCCTCGCGCACGGCCGCTAGTGCCGTTGCTGTCTATTCATTGATGCGACGGGCCAGGTTGTTGGCGCTTTCGATCAGCACCCGGCGGTAGTCGGCGTAATTGTTCTTGGCGTCGGCCCGTGGGGCGACGATGCACAGGGTGGCGATGGCCACGCCGCCAGGGTCTTTGACCGGTGCGGCGAAGCAATGGGTGAAGGTGTCGGCGACGCTGTCGAAGGAGAAAAAACCATCGAGGCCAGCCTGGCGGATTTCCTTGAGAAATTGCTCCAGGGGCAGGCGCTCGCCGTCCGGCAGGATGAAATCGTCGGGGTCGATCAGGTCGACGATCTGCTGGTCACTCAGATGCGCCAGTAGCAGGCGCCCGGACGCGGTCCATGGGATCGGCGCGTTTTCACCGATGTCCGAGGAGATGCGGAAATGCCGCTCGCCTTCTTTCATCAGCGCGACGGTGTATTTACGCCCGTTGAGCAGGCACATCTGCGCCGTTTCCCGGGTCTGGCGCACGATCTCCTGCAAGGCCTGGTCGGCCTCGCGACTCAAATCGAAATGCCGCAAGTGCGCCTGGCCGAGGAAATACAACTGGCGGCCCAGGTAGACGTGACCGTCCTTGCCCACCGGCTCGAGGATGCGTCGCTCCAACAGCGACGCCACCAGTTCATAGACCGTGGACTTGGGACTGCCGATGCCGCTGGCAATATCGTTCGGGCGCAGCGGTTGGCCGATTTCCTTGAGAAAATCGAGGATATCGAACGCCCGATCCAATCCCCGGGCCCGGCGTTTGATGGTGTCTTCGGTCATGTTTTCGGTTCCTGAAATTTCACCCATAGTCGCATGTATCTTTACTGTGGCGAGGGAGCTTGCTCCCGCTGGCCTGCGCAGCAGGCCCAATTTCTTGCGACTGCTGCGCAGCCGAGCGGGAGCAAGCTCCCTCGCCACAGAAGCTAATTTTCCAGAGTACCGTGTTCAGCTTTTTTTCTTGTAGGCAATGCAATCGATCTCGACCTTGCAATCGACCATCATGCTCGCCTGCACGCAGGCCCTGGCCGGGGCGTGTTCCGGGTTGAAGTATTCGCCGAACACTTTGTTGAAACTCCAGAAGTCCCGCGGGTCCTCCAGCCATACGCCGCAGCGCACCACATCTTCCAGGCCGTAGCCGGCCTCTTCGAGAATGGCCACCAGGTTCTTCATGGTCTGGTGGGTCTGCTCGACGATCCCGCCGACAATGATCTCGCCGTTCACCGCCGGCACCTGGCCAGACACGTGCAGCCAGCCATCGGCCTCCACGGCGCGGGCGAAGGGCCGTGGCTGGCCGCCGCCTGCGGTGCTGCCGGTGCCGTAACGCGTAATGCTCATGGGTATCTCCTTGTTGAACTGATTGATAGCTGAATGGATTAAAAACGGGTGTTCTTGAGGAATTCCGCCAGACGCGGCGATTGCGGCCGCTCGAACAGCTCCTTGGGTGGCCCTTGTTCTTCGATGCGGCCCTGGTTCATGAACACGATCTTGTCGGAGACCTCGAAGGCGAAGCGCATTTCGTGGGTCACCAGCAGCATGGTCATGCCGTCTTCGGCCAGGCCCTTGATCACGTTCAGCACCTCACCGACCAGCTCCGGGTCCAGGGCCGAGGTGACTTCGTCGAACAGCATCAGGCTGGGGTTCATCGCAATCGCCCGGGCAATCGCCACGCGTTGCTGCTGGCCGCCGGACAACTGGCCGGGAAAGTGGTCGCGCCGCTCCAACAGGCCGACCCGCTCCAGCCATTTTTCGGCCAGGGCCACCGCTTCGTCCTTGTGCAGTTTTTTCACCTTGAGCAGGCCCAGGGTGACGTTCTGCAACGCGGTCAGATGCGGGAACAGGTTGAACTGCTGGAAGGCCATGCCGGTCATGGCTCGATGGCGGGCGATGACTTTCTCGGCGTGGCGCACGCGCTTGCCAGCCACCTCGTCATAGCCGATGGACTCGCCGTCGAGCACGATCCGGCCGCCCTGGAATTCTTCCAGCATGTTCACGCAACGCAGCAATGTGGTCTTGCCCGAACCGCTGGAGCCGATCAGCGTGACCACATTGCCGCGCTGCATGCTCAGGTCCACGCCCTTGAGCACTTCCAGCGGGCCGTATTGTTTGCGCAGGCCGCGAATGTCCAGCAGCGGCTGGGCGTTTGAGAGCTTTGTACTGGAGAGTTTCGAAACGTCAGTCATGGCAACGCCACCCGCTTTTCAATGTGCCGTCCGAGCAATTCGATGGCGTAGTTGATGATGAAAAAGAGAAACCCGGCGAACAGGTAAAATTCCAACGTCATGAAGGTCCGGGCGATGATCTGCTGGGTGCTGAGCAGCAATTCGGCGACGCCGATCACCGACAGCAAGGTCGAGGCCTTGACGATCTCCGTGGAGGAATTGACCCAGGTTGGCAGGATCTGCCGCAACGCCTGGGGCAACAGCACGTAACCCAGCGCCTGGTAGAACGTCAGGCCGATGGCCTGGCTCGCTTCCATCTGCCCACGGGGCAATGCCTGCAAGGCGCCGCGCACGATCTCGGCCACGTGGGAGCCGCAGAACAGCGTCAAGCCCAGCACGCCGGCCTGGAACGCGCCGATCTGCCAGCCCAGGGCCGGGGCCATGTAGAAGCAGGCCAGCACCAGCACGAAGACTGGCGTGCCGCGAATCAGGTCGACGTAGAAACGAAACGGCGCACGCATCCAGACACGGCCGTACGTCAACGCCAATCCGGCGACGACACCGATCAAGGTGCCCAACACAATCGCCAGCAGCGAACACTGCACGCTGGTCAGGAAACCGGCCCACAGGGTGTCCCGGGCGACCCACAACTCATGCAACCAACTGGGGGATTCGTACATGGGAGACTCCTAACGGCGGATCGCCAGGCGCTGCTCGAAATACCGCAGCAGCATGGCAATCAGGTAACAGGCCGCGACATACAAGGCCGTGGTCACCAGCCAGGTTTCGATCACCCGGTAGCTCTCCACGTTGATCTTGCGGGCGTAGTAAGTCAGCTCTGGCACGGCAATCGCCGCCGCCAGGGAGGTGTCCTTGAACAGCGAAATGAAGTTGTTCGACAAGGCCGGCAATACGTTGCGCAGCATCACCGGCACGGTGACGTAGGCCTTCACCTGCCACTCGCCCAGGCCGATGGCCAATCCCGCTTCACGCTGTCCCTTGTGAATGCTCAACAGCCCGCCGCGAAACACTTCGGTCAGGTAGGCCCCGGCGTACAACGAGAGGGTGATGACGAACGACGGCAGCTTGTCCAGGCGAATGCCCAGGCTCGGCAAGGCGAAGTAGATCAACAGGATCAGCACCAGGATCGGCGTATTGCGGATCACCGTGACATACACCGACGCCAGCACCCGCAACACGCGATGCTTGCTGAGCAGCGCGAACGCCATCGCCAGGCCGATCACGCAGCCGATGGCGATCGACACCAGCGCCAGGGAAAGCCCCAGGCCGAGCCCCGCCAGCAAGGTGTCGAAATCGCGCCAGACGGCGGCAAAGTTCAACTGATAATTCATGGTCGGCAGTACCTTCGACGGTGCGCCCACAAAGGGCGCCCCGGGCTCACAGGGTCATTTGAATTCAACGGGGAAACCGATCGCCGGCGACGGCAGCTCGACGCCGAACCACTGCTTGAACGACGCCGCGTAGGTGGGGAATTCCACACCGGTCATGGCCTCATGCAAGGTGGTGTTGACGAAGTTCAGCCAGTCCTGGTCGCCGCGCTTGACCGCGCAGGCGTAGGTTTGTGGGCTCCAGGCGTAGGCCGGGCTGCGATAGCGCCCTGGGTTCTGCACCATCAGGTATTTGACCGAGGACTGGTCGGTGGCGGCGGCATCGGCGCGGCCGGAGTTCACGGCCTGGTACATCAGGTCGACGCTGTCGTACTGGTCGACCTTGGCCTTGGGCAATGCCTGGTGCACCAGCTCTTCGGCGTAGACGTTCTGCAGCACCGCCACGGTAACGTCGTCATCCGCCGCCTTGAGGTCTTCGATTTCCTTGTACTTGCTGTTGGCCGGCAGCAGCAGGCCCACGCCTTCGCGGTAGTACGGCAGGGTGAACGCCACTTGCTGGGCGCGACTGGCGGTGACGGTGATGAACTGGCAGCTCATGTCGACCTTGTCGGTCAGCAGGTTGGGAATACGCGCATCGGACGACTGCACCACGAACTCGACTTTCTCCGGGTCATTGAACAGGCCCTTGGCGACCATCCGCGCGATGTCGATATCAAAACCCTGCAACTTGCCATCCGCTCCCTGGAAGTGCCACGGCGCATTGGTACTGCCCGTGCCCACGATCAATTTCCCCCGTTGCAGCACGCTGTCCAGCTTGCTGTCGGCCGCCTGAGCGACCCCCATGGCAGCCGTCGTGGCCACGAAGAGAAAAACACACGCTTTGAACAAGGAAGGTCGGCGTTGCATGGCAAGCACTCCAGAGTGAGTTTATTCCGCTATACCGGAACATGGTATGTAACAACGGAATAGACAGCAGAAAGTGTGCCACAGGCCCGACGGCCCCGGGAGAGAAAAATAGAAATTGAGGGAAATCAGGGAGATGGGAAAACGGGAGACCGGACGGTGATGTCTGCGTGCGAATACTGTTGCTACCGTTAGCCACGACGCACGGGTAACAAGGCCCCAAGCCGGGTCCTCGGCGCCCCCGGCGCACCGAAACGGAACCACTCTGGAATGTGTGAATGATTACCCTGTGGGAGCGAGCTTGCTCGCGATAGCGGTGGATCAGCCAAAGTTGATGCCAACTGACCTGACGCCATCGCGAGCAAGCTCGCTCCCACAGGGGTTCGGTGGTGTGCCTGGTTTATTTGCGCTTGTAGCTCTTGCTGCCGCCAGGCGTAAGGCAATAGACCCCGCCCCGGGGCCCGACGCAGTAATTGCCACTGCCGCACTGGCAACCGTCGGTTGATTTGAGCAACGATTGCGGCCGGGCGTCGTTGCGAAGCCCCAGCACCGCGGAACAGGACTTCTTCGAAGCGCTGATGGAACCGTCGTTGCACAAGAAGGTATCGCCGTCACACCCGGCAATACCGCCCTTGCGCCCGGAACACGGCTGATTGGCGGCAAGGGCCGAAGCCCCCAGGGCCAACAACAGGATCGCTACACTGGTACGAAGTAGAGTGGACGTTCCGTGACAGGGTTTCATGGCAGCTTCCAGGCCGATAGATGGCCCTATGCTATCACCTGATCAACTACTACACCTAACGTCCGCAAAACCTCACCCGGGACAACATCCGCAAATCCCCCTCGCGGTAATAGTCATCGCTCCAGCTGTCATTCACCGCCAGCGGCTTGACCTGCTTGAGGGCGAGTTTTTTCGCAAAGTAGCGAAAGCGGTAATGCTCATAGAAACGCAGCAGTTCCAGGCCATAGCGGTCGGCCAGGTCGGTGTCGCCTTGGATGATCAGGTAATTCTCGTCGTTGCCGCTGCTGGCCGCGGCGCTCAGGTTGTGGCTGCCGCTGAGAATGGTCGGCGTGTCGCTGGTGAAGTCGGTGACGATGGCTTTGGTGTGCACCAGCAGGTTGCCCTTCTGGCCTTTCATATTCTCCCGCAGCCAGCCTTCCAGGCCGGTGTTGAGCAACGCGGTGGCGGCGAACTCGGCGGTGCGGTCGGCATGGAAGCCGGTGATGCGGCTCCGGGTGTTTTGCAGGCCGTAGCGCAGCACATCGTCATTGGGTGCGCCGAGCAAGGCGTCGAGGATGCGGTCGGGCAACACGAAGGCGGTGACGAACAACAGGTCCTTTCGCGCCCCCTTGATGATGTCGACGAAACGATCCAGGTCGCCCTCCCCGGTGCGCGGCGAGAACCCGGCGAACAACGCCTCTTGCGGCGCCATGGCGTTGTTCAGGTTCAACCATTGGCGAGTGGCATCGACATCTTTGGGGGTCGCCCAGATTTGCTCGAACACCTTGAGGTAGCTGCTGCTGATCCGGGGATCGTCCAGCACATGCACGACGTTGGCCTGGCGGTAGACACCGTTGGCGGTGAAATTGGTGCTGCCGCACAGCACGGCCTCGGGTTGCAATGAACCGCTGCCCTGCACCTTGCTCAGCACAATGAACTTGTTGTGGAAAATGTTGTGGGTGACCCGCCCACGTTTGTTGGCAGCCGGCATGCTCTCGAGACTGGCTTCGTTGCGTGCCGTGGTGTCGTCTTCCGGCTCGGCGTGGTACAGCACTCGCACCCGGGCGCCGCGAGCGTGAGCGGCGGTCACCGCGTCGACGATCACTGGCAGTTCGTATTCATAGATAGCGACGTCCAAGGCCCAGCTGGCATCCAGCGCCCGGTCGATGAAACCGATCAAGCGCCCCAGCAAACCGTTTTCCAGCCAGCGACGCGGGGCGTCGGGCCAGTCGTCGATGGACAGGTGCTTGTTGGCGTCGATCAGCGCGTCCAGCTCGGGAAACTTGCGCTGGAACGCCTGGCTGGCGGCCACGGCACGGTTGAAGATCACGCGCTGGTTGGTCGGTTGCCCGTCGTCGCTGGTGACGGTGACTTCCAGGGATTCGCCCAACTGCGGTGCCTCGGGGCTGCCATAGGCCAGGTGCACACGGTAGTGGATCGTCACACCGGGGTTGACGGCGTAGTCGGCCCAGCGAAATTTCTGCAGGGGCGCCTTGTCGCTGGGGGTGGCATGGAACTGGGGAAAAGTATGGGCCTTGTCGGGGAAGGTCAGGCTGTTGAACAGGAACAGCCAGGGCTTGTCGCCCTGCTGCTTCTCGATGGCAAAGCCCAGCAAGCCCTGGCGCCGATGTTCAGCCAGGTCCATGGCAAGCAGCACGCCGTTGGTGCCGGCATAGGCCTTGACCCGAAAATCGTCTTGGGGATTGGTGACGAGTACGCGCATGGTTCACTCCTGTGAGGGGCTGGCTGAGCATAGTGCAGTGATGCGGGTTCGCTGGGCAGGTCATTGGAACCAAGGGGATGCCATCGCGAGCAAGCTCGCTCCCACATGGGTTTCGCCATGAACACATGAATGATGAACACCTCGGCCCCCTGTGGGAGCGAGCTTGCTCGCGATAGGGCCCTGACAGTCACAGCACATTTCAATCAGCCTCATCGATATGCCGATACTCAGCTCCCAACAGCCCCGCCAACTGCCGGGCCCGGCCCAGGCGAATCGGGCCTCTTTCGATGTCGATCAACAGGCACGGGCAATCGAGGACCGGCGGTAAAAGCCCTTCCTTGACGCGTCCATCGGTCATTACCAGCACCCGTTGCTGCTCCGCCGGGTAGCGCTTGCGCCGCGCCACCAACCAGCGACCGGCCTCGTTCAACGCCGCCAGCAACGGCGTTCCGCCCCCTGCACCCAAGCCATCGAGCCAGTCCCGCAGACCGGCCGAGGCCTTTAGCCCCTGCACTTGCCAGTTCGGTTGCGTGCCGCAGGCTGTCAGCAGCGCCAAGCGGGCGCGTTGTCGGTAGGCGTCGTCGAACAATTGCGCCAACAGGCCTTTGCCGTCACTCAAGGCGCGATGACGCCGGGTCGAGGCCGACGCATCGACGATGACCAGCCACAGCTCATGGGGAGACCGATGGCGATCGTGCCAACGCAAATCTTCATGTCGGCGTGGTCGGCCGTTGAGCAACGTCCCCGGCCAGTTCACCGCGCCGCTGGCCGCCGCTTTGCTCCGGCCCTGACGGCCCTGGTCGAGGCGTCCGGCGCGGGGTCTGGCATTCGCCCCCGCCGGCGAACGGGGGCGAATGCCTAGGGCTTTTTTGGCCAGCTCGGCACATCGCGCCGGGCCCCGGTCGGCAATGCCCGAGCTGGCAGGTCGCCCCACTGGCCCTGGCCTTCGTTGGGTTCAGTGGCTTTTTCCGCCCCCGTCGGTGCCTGGGACGGCACCGGTGCCGAATGCCCGCGCCGCCGGTGCCGCAAGGCAAACTCGGCGACCGCATCGATGTCTTCGCCGGCAATCGCCGCGGCGCCGCGCCAGGCGGCATGGGCCCGGGCCGCCCGCAGCCAGACCAGGTCGGCGCGCAAGCCATCGACCCCAGCGGCAAAACAACGCTCGGTGATCTGCGCCAGCGCCGCATCATCGAGGGCGATCCCGGCCAAGCGCTCGCGGGCCTGTTGGCAGCGTTCGCGCAACTGCTGTTGAGCCGTCTCCCACTCTGCGCAGAACGCCAACGGATCGCTGTCGAAATCCAACCGCCGCCGGATGATCTGGCCGCGCTCGGCCGGTGCGGTGTGACCATCGAGGGCGACGTTCAGGCCGAAACGGTCGAGCAACTGCGGACGCAGCTCGCCCTCTTCCGGGTTCATGGTGCCGATCAGGACAAAGCGCGCCGAGTGCCGATGGGAAATGCCGTCACGCTCGATCAGGTTGGTGCCGCTGGCGGCCACGTCAAGCAGCAGATCCACCAGGTGATCGGGCAGCAGGTTCACCTCATCGACGTACAGCACGCCACCGTCGGCCTTGGCCAGCACGCCGGGAGAAAACTGCGCGCGCCCTTCCCCCAACGCCGCGTCCAGGTCCAGGGTGCCCACCAGCCGCTCTTCGGTCGCACCGAGGGGCAAGGTGACGAACTGACCGCTGGCCAGCAGGTCCGCCAGGCCCCGGGCCAATGTGGACTTGGCCATGCCCCGCGGACCTTCGATCAGCACACCGCCGATTTTCGGGTCGATGGCGGCCAGGCACAGGGCCAGTTTCAGGTCATCGGCGCCGACCACGGCGGAGAGTGGAAAATGGGGGGTGTGGGTCATGTTGAAAGTCTCATGCATGTGAGAGAGTCCCTGTGGCGAGGGAGCTTGCTCCCGCTCGGCTGCGCAGCAGTCGTCATTCTGAAAGGGCACTGGGACCTCAGGTTCCGGGGGCTGCTGCGCAGCCCAGCGGGAGCAAGCTCCCTCGCCACAAGGGCTGGTCTGTGGTCCTCATTTCAGCCATCTTCTTCTATGTCCAACAACAAGTTCTCCAGCGCCTCGCGATACTCCCCCGGCGCCTGCCACATCCCTCGCTGCTGCGCTTCGAGCATCCGCTCGGTCATGTCCCGCAGGGCGTCGGGGTTGTGCCGGCGGACGAACTCTCGGGTGTCCGGATCGAGCAGGTAGGCATCGGCCAGCAAGGCGTACTGGTGATCGTCGATCAATTGGGTGGTGGCATCGAAGGCAAACAGGTTGTCCACCGTCGCCGCCAGTTCGAACGCGCCTTTGTAGCCGTGCCGCTTCACGCCGTCGATCCACTTCGGATTGGCCGCGCGGGAGCGGATGACCCGGTTGAGCTCTTCCTTGAGGGTACGAATCCTGGGCAAGTCCGGCTGGCTGTGATCGCCATGGTAACTGGCCGCCGCATCGCCACTGAGGGTCTCGACCGCCGCCAGCATGCCGCCCTGGAACTGGTAGTAATCGTTGGAATCGAGCAGGTCGTGCTCGCGGTTGTCCTGGTTCTGCAACACCGCCTGCACCTGGCTCAAGCGCCGGGAGAACTGCTCCCGGGCGGCGGTGCCTTCATCGCTGGCACCGTAGGCGTAGCCGCCCCAGTTCAGGTACACCTCGGCCAGGTCCTCGCGGCTCTGCCACAAACGACCGTCAATCGCACCCTGCACGCCCGCGCCATAGGCACCGGGCTTGGCCCCGAAAATCCGCCAGCCGGCCTGGCGCGCCGCGGCTTCCGGCTCAAGACCCGACGCCTGCAAGGCTTCGCGCTCGCTGCGCACCTTGGCCGCCAAGGGGTTCATGTCGTCCGGCTCATCGAGGGCGGCGACGGCCTGCACGGCGGCGTCGAACAAGCGGATCAGGTTGGCAAAGGCATCCCGGAAGAACCCGGACACCCGCAACGTGACATCGACCCGGGGCCGGTCCAGCAGGCTCAACGGCAGGATCTCGAAGTCATCGACCCGCTGGCTGCCGGTGGCCCACACCGGACGCACGCCCATCAACGCCATGGCCTGGGCGATGTCGTCACCGCCGGTGCGCATCGTGGCGGTGCCCCACACCGACAGGCCGAGCTGGCGCAGGTGATCGCCGTGGTCCTGCAAGTGCCGTTCAAGGATCAGGTTCGCCGACTGGAAACCGATGCGCCACGCCGTGGTGGTGGGCAGGTTGCGCACGTCCACTGAGAAAAAGTTTCGCCCGGTGGGCAATACGTCCAGACGCCCGCGGCTCGGCGCGCCGCTGGGGCCGGCCGGCACGAAGCGCCCGCCCAGGGCATCGAGCAGGCCACGCATTTCCGCCGGGCCGCAGGCAGCCAGGCGCGGGGCTACGACGGACCGCAGGTTTTCAATAATGTCGAAAACCGTCTCCCAGCCCACCCCCTCCAGTGGCTCGACGACACCGTCCAGCGCCCGCTCGATCAACTGCGCCGCGAACAGCTCCAGGCGCTCGCGGGTATCACCGGCGGTGCGCCAAGGCTCGGTACTGACCTGACGCAACGCCTCGGGGCGCTCCCCCGTCCAGGGCTCGGCCAAGGCACAATCCAGCGGATCGAAACCCAGCCCGAACGCCTTGGCCAGCGCCCGCAACAGACTCGACTGGGCGCCTTTGCCATCGCCCCGGGGAATGCGCAGCAACGCCAGCAACGTATCGATGCGCAGCCGCCCGCTGGGCGACTCGCCAAAAACGTGCAGGCCGTCGCGGATCTGCGACTCCTTCAAGTCGCACAGGTACGTGTCCAGGCGGGGCAGCCAGATCGCCGCATCGGCATCGCTGTCCAGGGCGGCATCCAGTTGCAGCTCACGGTCGATGTGCGTCTCGCGCACCAGGTTGAGGATGTCCCGTTGCAGTTCCCGGGCGCGGCGCGGATCGAGCAATTGCGCCTCGTAGTACTCGTCCGCCAACAACTCGAGGTTACGCAGCGGCCCATAGGTTTCGGCCCGGGTCAGCGGCGGCATCAAGTGGTCGATGATCACCGCCTGGGTCCGTCGCTTGGCCTGGGCGCCCTCGCCCGGGTCGTTGACGATGAATGGATAGATATTCGGCAGCGGCCCCAGCAGCACGTCCGGCCAGCAGTTTTCCGAGAGCCCGACGCCCTTGCCCGGCAGCCATTCGAGGTTGCCGTGCTTGCCGACGTGGATCGTTGCGTGGACGCCGTAGGTGTGGCGCAACCAGAAATAAAACGCCAGGTACCCGTGGGGCGGCACCAGGTCCGGGTCGTGGTACACCGCGCTCGGATCGACCTGATAACCCCGCGCCGGCTGGATGCCGACAAACGTCAGGCCCAGGCGCAGGCCGGCGACCATCAGGCGCCCGTCGCGGAACATCGGGTCCTGGTCGGGCGAGCCCCAGCGTGCCAACACCGCTTGGCGATTGGCCTCGGGCAGCGCGTCGAACAGGGATTGGTAGGCATCGAGGGCCAGGCTCTGGTGACAGGGACGCAAGTCGAGGCTGTCCAGGTCGTTACTGACCCCGCCGAGCAATTGCTGGATCAACGCAGTGCCGCTCGCCGGCAGTTCGGCCGGCAGTGGATAGCCCTCGGCCTGCAAGGCCCGCAGGATGTTCAAGGCCGCCGCCGGGGTGTCCAGGCCGACACCGTTGCCGATGCGCCCATCCCGGGTCGGGTAGTTGGCGAGGATCAGCGCCACTCGCTTTTGCCCGTTGGGCAGGCACGCCAGGGTGGTCCAGCGCTGGGCCAGTGCGGCGACAAAATCCATGCGCTCGGGCACGGCGCGGTAGCAGACCACGTCGCTCTGGCTGCGTTCGCTGCGCCAGGCCAAGTCCTTGAAACTGATGGGACGGCTGATGATTCGTCCGTCCAGTTCCGGCAAGGCAATGTGCATCGCCAGGTCCCGTGGTCCCAAGCCCTGCTCGTTGGCACGCCAGCCGGGTTCGTTGTCCTGGGCGCAAATGGCCTGGATCACCGGGATATTGCGGCGAAACGGTCGCAAATGCGGCGCTTCGGGGCTGGATTGAGCGAAGCCGGTGGTGTTGAGGATCACCCCCGCTTCCACCTCGTCCAGCCAGTCCTCGACCCGCGCAAGGCAAGCCGGCTCCTTGAGGCTGGCCACGGCAATCGGCAGCGGATTGAGCCCCGCCGCTTGCAGGCGCTGGCAGAACACGTCGATGAACGCGGTGTTCGCCGCTTGCAGGTGGGAGCGATAAAACAGCACCGCCGCCACCGGTTGCCCGGCCTGCCAGTCGGCTTGCCAATCGCCGAGGCTGGCGCTGGTTTTTAGCGGGTGATAGATCGCCGTGCGTGGCAGGGCCTGCGGCTCGGCCCAGGGGTAATCGCGGCCGAACCATTGGCTGCCGAGGTTGTGAAACAGGTCCAGGGCATTGCCCAACCCGCCCTGGCGCAAGAACTGCCAGAGCCGGTCGCGGTCCTCGACGGCCACGTTGCTCAGGTCACTGAGCTCCGGGTCCGGACGGTCATCCCCCGGCACCAGGATCAGCTTCACCCCGCGCCCGGCCAGTTCCATCAGGCGCTCGATGCCGTAGCGCCAATAGCCGATGCCGCCGTGCAGCGACAGCAGGATCACCTTGGCGTGTTGCAGCACGTCTTCGAAATACAGGTCCACCGAGGCGTGGTTCTGCACCTGCATCGGGTTGGCGAGGCGAAACTGCGGGTAGTCGTCCGGCAACTGCCGCGCCGCTTCGGCCAATAGCGCCAGGCTGGAGTCGCCGCTGCACAGGATCACCAGTTCGGCGGGGGTTTGCCCCAGGTCGGCAATGTTGTCATCCGACACGAAACCGCCGGGCTGAGTCCTGAGCAGGTGCATGGCTTAGGCGCTGAGGGCGGCGCGCAATTGCGCTTCGAGCAGCGCGGCATCCAGCGCCTGGCCGATCAGCACCAGACGGGTGACCCGCGCTTCCTCGGCGCCCCACTGACGGTCGAAATGCTTGTCGAAGCGCGTACCGACGCCCTGGATCAACAGGCGCATCGGCTTGTTCGGGATCGCCGCAAAACCCTTGATCCGCAGTACGCCGTGCTGGACCACCAGTTGCGTCAGTGCATCCAGCAGCAGGCTTTCGTCGGCCTGGGGCAGTTCGATGGAAATGGAATCGAAGGCGTCATGATCGTGGTCGTCATCGTCGCCGTCATGGTGATGGTCGTGATGGCTGTGGCGACCGTCGATGTGTTCTTCGGAACCGGCGCCCAGGCCGATCAGCACGTCCAGTGGCAGCCGACCGCTGCTGGCTTCGATGACCTTGACCGCTGGCGGCAGTTCTTCGGCGACTTCCAGGCGCACCCTGGCCAGGTCTTCAGGGCTGATCAGGTCGGCCTTGTTGAGGATCACCAGGTCGGCGCTGGCCAGTTGGTCGGCGAACAATTCGTGCAGCGGCGATTCGTGATCCAGGTTCGGGTCGAGTTTGCGCATGGCGTCGACCTGGTCGGGGAAGGCGGCGAAGGTACCCGCGGCCACGGCCGGGCTGTCCACGACGGTGATCACCGCATCGACGGTGCAGGCGCTGCGGATTTCCGGCCACTGGAAGGCCTGGACCAGCGGCTTGGGCAGGGCCAAGCCAGAGGTTTCGATGAGGATGTGGTCGAGGTCGCCACGCCGGGCCACCAGCTCACGCATCACCGGGAAAAATTCTTCCTGCACCGTGCAGCACAGGCAACCGTTGGCCAGTTCGTAGACGCGGCCGTTGGCTTCTTCTTCGGTGCAACCGATGGTGCACTGCTTGAGGATCTCGCCGTCGATGCCCAGCTCGCCGAACTCGTTGACGATCACGGCGATGCGCCGGCCCTGGGCGTTGTCGAGCATGTGCCGCAGCAAGGTGGTCTTACCCGAGCCGAGGAAGCCGGTGACGATGGTGACGGGGAGTTTGGCCAGTGTTTTCATCGGATGCCCTTTGGCAAGGTGGCGGGCAAACGGGACGACAACCGCTGGCACAGGCGTGCGGAAGATTTCGCCACCGGATCACCCCGCCCGGTTGTAGTGAGAATCTGTTTCGAGGCAGGTCTCCTGGCTGACGGCGGGCCGGTCTTTCGACTGGCAATTGCTGCGCCTTCCCGTGCGCCTTTGGTAAAAAGGCATGCACAGTGGCCTTGCAGAAACCTCACCGTTCACAGTTGCGGGGGCAGCCGCGGCTTGGACCGCGTTCCCTTCTTAGCTCCGGCGCATGCCGAAGAACCTCGAAGGCGCAAGGCTACGCAGGGTGTGGGGGCGGGTCAATCTCCAGAGTGTTCTGCGGTGAACAGGCTACCGCCATCGCGAGCAAGCTCGCTCCCACATTGGTTCTGCATCGCCCTCAAATTTAGGGCCCGGCGACGATCCTGTGTGGGAGCGAGCTTGCTCGCGATGGGTGCGACTCGCTGCGAGAATTGACGCCTGGACCCCACCCATGCTCTCCTGTGCGCCTAGTTACGGGTGCCCTTCACAGGGTGAAACGGGAAACCGGTGAATCGTGTGCTTTACTCCAAAGCCACGTCAGTCCGGTGCTGCCCCCGCAACGGTAAGCGAGCGAAGCGTCTGAACCACTGTGTCCACGGACATGGGAAGGGTGACGCTTGCAGGCCAGGCACAAGCCCAGCCCCTCGTGAGCCCGGAGACCGGCCCATGACTCAAGCATCAACAAACCCGCGGTGGGCGGGCGCTGTTCGAACCTTGGCGGGTTTTCGCCCGGGGTCTCATCGCGCTCGCATCCCCCACGGAACAAAAACAGAGGGAAGCGCCATGTCGACCATCAGCAGCACCGCCCGCTCCGCCAGCAGCACCACCACCCTGAGCCAACGCCTGAGCGCCGCGATCCTGGCTTCGATCCTGGGGGCGGGGTTGGTCTATTTCGCCGGTTTCTCCCACATCGAAGCGGTACACAACGCCGCCCACGATACCCGCCACAGCGCCGCCTTCCCCTGCCATTGAGAACCGACGACATGATCAAGCGTATCGCCCAGACCGCCGGTTTCAGCGGTTTGCTGGCCGCCCTGCTGTTGACCCTGTTGCAGAGTTTCTGGGTATCGCCGCTGATTCTCCAGGCGGAAACCTTCGAGAAGGCTCCGACGACCGAGGTTCACGAACACGCCGACGGGGCCACCCATACCCATGACGCCGAAGCCTGGGAGCCGGAAGACGGTTGGCAGCGGGTACTGTCCACCACCGGCGGTAACCTGGTGGTCGCCGTGGGTTTTGCCCTGATGCTGGCGGGCCTGTACACCTTGCGCGCACCGACTCGCACCTCCCAAGGCCTGCTCTGGGGCTTGGCCGGTTATGCCACCTTCGTCCTGGCACCGACCCTCGGCCTGCCCCCGGAGCTGCCCGGCACCGCGGCGGCCGACCTGGCCCAGCGGCAAATGTGGTGGATTGGCACCGCGGCGTCCACGGCGGTGGGCATTGCCTTGATCGCCTTCGGCCAGCATTGGCTGCTCAAGATACTGGGCGCGGCGACGTTGCTGGTGCCCCACGTCATCGGCGCACCGCAACCGGAAGTCCACTCGATGCTGGCGCCCGAAGCGCTTGAGAGCCAGTTCAAGATCGCCTCGCAGGTGACCAACGTCGCGTTCTGGCTGGCCCTGGGCCTGATCAGCGCCTGGCTGTTTCGCCGCGGCGACCAGGCCCACCACGACGCATGAACGCCGCGCCGATCCTGGTGATCGGCCTGGGCTGCCAGCGCGGTTGCCCGGCCAGCACACTGCGGGCCTTGCTCGAACAGACATTGATGGCCCACGGCATCGAGCTTCACCAGGTGCGGGCCCTGGCCAGTATCGACCTCAAGCGTGACGAGCCCGGGTTGTTGGAACTGGCCGGGCAATTGGGCTTGCCGCTGACCTGCTTCAGTGCCGAACAACTGGCCGACTACGAGCCGCGGCTCAGTCACCGTTCCGAGATCGCTTTCGAGCGAACCGGTTGCCACGGTATCGCCGAAAGCGCTGCCCTGGCCTTGGCCGACCAGTTGGGCACCACGACGTCGTCAACACTGCAGATTCCCCGACAGAAAGGCCCCCAATGCACGTTGGCATTGGCGGTCGTGGGGTAAAACCCGATAATCGGCGTCCAGGATCATGAGCGATATTCATCTGGGCGACGCTCACCCACCTTTCTCAGGAGCCGGTCAATGACCGTGTACTTCATCGGCGCCGGCCCCGGCGACCCGGACCTCATCACGGTCAAAGGCCAACGACTGATCCGCCAGTGTGCGGTGATCATCTACGCCGGCTCGCTGGTGCCGACCGCCGTCCTCGAAGGCCATTGTGCCGAACAGGTGATCAACAGCGCCGAGCTGCATCTGGAACAAATCATCGAATTGATCAAGAGCGCCCATCTCAAGGGCCAGGACGTGGCCCGGGTACACTCCGGCGATCCGAGCTTGTACGGCGCCATCGGCGAGCAGATTCGCTGCTTGCGGGAACTGGGCATCCCGTTCGAAATCATCCCGGGAGTAACCGCGACCTCAGCCTGCGCCGCCCTGCTGGGCGCCGAATTGACCTTGCCGGACATCTCCCAGAGCCTGATCCTCACCCGTTACGCCGACAAGTCCCCGATGCCCGCCGGGGAGGAACTGGGCAGCCTGGCCCAGCACGGGGCAACCATGGCGATTCACCTGGGGGTCAATCATCTGGAAAAAATCGTCGACGAACTGCGGCCCCACTACGGCGCCGATTGCCCGATCGCGGTGATCCACCGGGCGACCTGGCCAGATCAGGACTGGGTGATGGGGACGTTGGACGATATCGCGACAAAGGTACAAGCCAAGGGCTTTCGCCGCACGGCGCTGATTCTGGTGGGACGGGTGTTGGGCAACGATGTGTTCAGCGAATCTTCGCTGTACCGCGCCGGGCATGCGCATCTCTACCGGCCCTGACTCCCTCAGCAAGAGCTAACCCAGATTCCCTGTGGGAGCGAGCTTGCTCGCGATAGCGGCGGGTCAGCCAGCAGTGGTGTTGAATGTACCAATGCCTTCGCGAGCAAGCTCGCTCCCACAGGGTTCGCCGAACACCCACAGGTTACGCGCCGATCACCGAAGCTTTTGTGGCGAGGGAGCTTGCTCCCGCTGGACCGCGAAGCGGTCCCCTGGCAACCCCTGCATCATCACGAGAATGCATCGATTGCCTGGCGATTGCTTCGCAATCGAGCGGGAGCAAGCTCCCTCGCCACAGCGTTTTGCGCGCAGCGAACACCTATCAGTAGTAGGCGTTTTCTTTCTGCGTATGGTCGGTCACGTCGCGTACGCCCTTGAGCTCCGGGATGCGCTCGAGCAAGGTGCGCTCGATGCCTTCCTTCAAGGTCACGTCGGCCTGGCCGCAGCCCTGGCAGCCGCCGCCGAACTGGAGCACGGCGATGCCGTCCTCCACCACGTCGATCAGCGACACCTGGCCGCCGTGGCTGGCCAGCCCCGGGTTGATTTCGGTTTGCAGGTAATAATTGATGCGCTCGTTGACCGGGCTGTCGGCATTGACCATCGGCACCTTGGCGTTCGGCGCCTTGATGGTCAGCTGGCCGCCCATGCGGTCGGTGGCGTAGTCGACGACCGCATCGTCCAGGAAAGCTTCGCTGAACGAGTCGATGTACGCGGTGAAGCTCTTGAGCCCCAACGCGGTGTCTTCGGGTTTTTCTTCCCCCGGCTTGCAGTAGGCGATGCACGTCTCTGCGTACTGGGTGCCGGGCTGGGTGATGAAGATGCGGATCCCGATACCCGGCGTGTTCTGCTTGGACAGCAGGTCGGCCAGGTAATCGTGGGCGGCATCGGTAATGGTTATGGCGGTCATGGAAACTCCTCGCAGGCTTGCCGGCAGTTTACGCCAATCATCGCGCCGGACAAAGTCCTAGTATTTTTGTCAGGAAAGCATCCGGCGGCACGGGGTTTGCCACCGGACCTGTCGATCAGAGGTTCTGGTAGCGATTCATGTCCAGCACACCGCTTTCCACGGGCTCCGTCTCCTGGATGGACTGGCTCAGGTCATGGAAGTAGTACCAGAACTGCGGGTGGCTGCGGCGAATCCCCCAGCGCTCGACAATCCGCTCGAACGCCGGCGCGTCTTGGACGCCTTGCATGGCTTCGACGAACGCCGGCACTTGCCCGGCCGGAATGTTGAACAGGAAGTTCGGATAGCTGCTGAGCACGCCCGGGTAGACCGTCAGCGTGTCCAGCCCCGGTTGGTAGCGCCGTTCCTCCCCCAGCAGGAACGCCACGTTGCTGTGGGCGCGGTTGCGCAGCAGGCTGTAGACCTCACGCCGACCGCCAACGGTTTCGACGCGCAGCATCGTCGCTTCCGGCAGTTGGTCGATCACCTTGAGCCCCGCCGCCGGGCGCGACACCAGCCGACTGAGGGCCTGCTCGGCGTTTTGCAGCGTCGGGTCGATGTTCGGGCGCGAGCAGTAGGCCCCGTCGCAGCGGTTGAGCGGATCGGGGCGCGCGTTCAGCTCGCCATAGCGGGCTAGCAATTGCTGGGCGAAATCGCGCTTGGGGTCGTGCTCGTCAAGCTTGAGGGCCGTCGGCTTGTCATTGTCGATGGCCTCGTAATCGAGCCACATCTTGACTTTGCCACCGTCCTGGTACCAGTCGTCCAAGTACTCTTCGCGGGAGTCAGCGGGCATCAGGCGCAGGAAGTTCTGTTCCGCGCCATTGCGGATCAAGTCGAAATACAACCGGGTCTGGGCCTGGTGGGACACGTTGCCGAACACGTCGAAATTCACCGCCAACTGATAGTAGGTACGCTCCAGCAACGGGAAGTCGAACAGCCACATTGTCTGCGGTACCTCGCCGATCAGCCCCTTGGTGACCGAAGCACTGTCGAAATGCCGGAAAATGCTCAGCAGCGCGTTGTCGTTGCCGGCCCACAGCGTCGACCAGCTCGGTGCCGGCAGCTCGGCATAGTTGTCGCGGCGCAAGGCTTCGTATTCGTTACGTTTGTCCCGATAGTCGAGCCACAGGCTGACGACACTGCCCACGTCATCGTTCTGCCCCGGCATCGCCAATAGCGGCGTGGCCTGGCCGCGATAGTTCGGGTCGGTGATGTACAGGTCGTGCTCGGGGGCCTGGAACAGCGCCCAGAAATTGTCGCGGATCACATCCGTGGCGATCTGGCCACGGCACACCGGCCCGCGAATGAACGTGCGCACGAAGTACTCGGCGTTATCGAGCATGAACTGGTAGCGGGCCTGGGCCGGGATCGCTTCGAAGGTGGAAAACGGATTGGCCCGGCGCTCCGGCCCATAACCCGGCAGCGCGCTGACCTGCCAGTTGCCGCTGTAGAACAGGCTCTTGATGCGCGCCATTTTCGCCGCGCTCAAGCCGTAGGTGATGTGGGTCTTGTGCACGATCACCCCCTGTACCGGCCAGAGCCGGTAATAAATGCGGGTACCAGGGTCGTCGTTGGGACGGCGGGTGTTGATCAGGTCGATCGGCTGGCCCGTGGGCGTGCGCGAACGCACCCACTGGAAGAAATGCCCCGGCTCGCCGCCCTTGAAATAGATGTGCGCCAGGAACCAGTGTTCGAACAACCAGCGGCCCACCAGGCTTTCCCGGGCGCCCGGGGCATTGAGCAGGTTTTCCCATTGCACCACTTGCAAGGCTTCGGCGGCGCTTGGGGCCAGGGCCTGCTGATCGATGGGCGCGCCTGCGGCCAACCAGCGCTGCAGGGTCTGGTATTGCTGGTCAGTCAGGCCGGTGACGGCCAGGGGCATGCCTTCCTTGGGATGGGCACCGGCGTATTCGTCGAATTGACCCGGCATCGCGCAACTGTTGTCGCGGTTGAGGCCCAGGATGATCTCTTCCGGCAGCTTGGCGTTAGGCTGCAACGGCGTGCGATGGCCCAACTCCAGCATGCGCGCCATCAACGCAGCCTGGCTGCCCTGGGCGTCGAGCACTGAATAGAAACCCTTGCGTTGCCAGGCGCGCGGGCCGGAGGCGTCATAGAACAAGCGGGTCGGGTCGGCCGCCTGGCGCCGCTCGCCGTCATACACCGACAGCTTGCTCGCCCCCCGCGCCGCGCCCTCGCCGCTGCCCAGGTTCAACTGGCAGGCGGAGTCGTAGCAGGCATGGCAGGCCACGCATTTTTCCGTGAAGATCGGCTGGATATCACGAGTGTAGGAGATCGCGGAAGCGGGATTCCCGGCGGCTGCGGTAAAAGACAACAGCAGCAGACTGCCGAATAAGACGCGGTACGGCATGTCTCGGGTCCCTAAGAGATAATCCGGCGATTCTACCGGGCCAGCATCGCCTTGCAAACATGAGCGATATTCATGCAAAAGCCGTCATGATCAAATCCTGCACAGGTTTGCTATCATCCCGGCCTTCGTAATGGTCTTTTTTCCAGGTAGTCCTATGTCTGATCGCAGCGCTCGCCTTTATCTTCTCCAGCAAGCCCTCAAGGAACGCATCCTGATCCTCGACGGCGGCATGGGCACGATGATCCAGAGCTACAAGCTGGAAGAACAGGACTACCGCGGCAAGCGTTTTGCCGACTGGCCGAGCGACGTCAAGGGCAACAACGATTTGCTCGTGCTCAGCCGCCCCGACGTGATCGGCGCCATTGAAAAAGCCTACCTGGATGCCGGCGCCGACATCCTCGAAACCAACACCTTCAACGCCACCCAGGTGTCCCAGGCCGACTACGGCATGCAGGGCCTGGCCTACGAGCTGAACCTGGAAGGCGCGCGCCTGGCCCGTAAGGTGGCCGACGCCAAGACCCTGGAAACCCCGGACAAGCCGCGCTTCGTCGCCGGCGTGCTCGGCCCGACCAGCCGCACCTGCTCGCTGTCGCCAGACGTGAACAACCCTGGCTACCGCAACGTGACCTTCGATGAACTGGTGGAAAACTACACCGAGGCCACCAAGGGCCTGATCGAAGGCGGCGCCGACCTGATCCTCATCGAAACCATCTTCGACACGCTGAACGCGAAAGCGGCGATCTTTGCCGTGCAAGGCGTCTACGAAGAACTGGACGTCGAACTGCCGATCATGATCTCCGGCACCATCACCGACGCCTCCGGCCGCACCCTCTCCGGCCAGACCACCGAAGCCTTCTGGAACTCGGTGGCCCACGCCAAGCCCATTTCCGTCGGCCTGAACTGCGCCCTCGGCGCCAGCGAACTGCGCCCGTACCTGGAAGAGCTGTCGAACAAGGCCAGCACCCACGTATCGGCCCACCCCAACGCAGGCCTGCCCAACGAATTCGGGGAATACGACGAACTGCCAGCCGAGACGGCCAAGGTCATCGAAGAGTTTGCCCAGAGCGGTTTCCTGAACATCGTCGGCGGCTGCTGCGGCACCACCCCGGCGCACATCGAAGCCATCGCCAAGGCCGTGGCCGGCTATGCGCCGCGACAGATTCCGGAGATTCCCCGGGCCTGCCGCCTGTCGGGCCTGGAGCCGTTCACCATCGACCGCAGCTCGCTATTCGTCAACGTCGGCGAGCGGACCAACATCACCGGTTCCGCCAAGTTCGCCCGGCTGATCCGCGAGGACAACTACACCGAAGCCCTGGAAGTGGCCCTGCAACAGGTCGAGGCCGGCGCCCAGGTGATCGACATCAACATGGACGAGGGCATGCTCGATTCGAAGAAGGCCATGGTGACCTTCCTCAATCTGATTGCCGGCGAACCGGACATTTCCCGGGTGCCGATCATGATCGACTCCTCCAAGTGGGAAGTGATCGAAGCGGGCCTCAAGTGCATCCAGGGCAAGGGCATCGTCAATTCCATCAGCATGAAGGAAGGCGTCGAGCAGTTCATCCACCACGCCAAGCTGTGCAAGCGCTACGGCGCCGCGGTGGTGGTGATGGCCTTCGACGAAGCCGGCCAGGCCGATACCGAGGCGCGCAAGAAGGAAATCTGCAAGCGCTCCTACGACATCCTGGTCAATGAAGTCGGCTTCCCGCCGGAAGACATCATCTTCGACCCGAACATCTTCGCCGTTGCCACCGGTATCGAAGAGCACAACAACTATGCCGTGGACTTCATCAACGCCTGCGCCTACATCCGCGACGAACTGCCCTACGCACTGACCTCCGGCGGCGTGTCCAACGTGTCGTTCTCGTTCCGCGGCAACAACCCGGTGCGCGAGGCGATTCACTCGGTATTCTTGCTGTATGCGATCCGTGCGGGCCTGACCATGGGCATCGTCAACGCCGGCCAACTGGAGATCTACGACCAGATCCCGGTGGAGCTGCGCGACGCCGTGGAAGACGTGATCCTCAACCGTACACCCGAGGGCACCGACGCCCTGCTCGCCATCGCCGACAAGTACAAGGGTGACGGCAGCGTCAAGGAAGCGGAAACCGAAGAATGGCGCGGCTGGGAAGTGAACAAGCGCCTGAAGCACGCGCTGGTCAAGGGCATCACCACCCACATCGTCGAAGACACCGAGGAATCGCGGCTGTCGTTCGCCCGGCCGATCGAGGTGATCGAAGGCCCGCTGATGGCCGGCATGAACATCGTCGGCGACCTGTTTGGCGCTGGCAAAATGTTCCTGCCCCAAGTGGTCAAGTCTGCCCGTGTCATGAAGCAGGCCGTGGCGCACCTGATCCCGTTCATCGAGGCGGAAAAAGGCGACAAGCCGGAGGCGAAGGGCAAGATCCTCATGGCGACGGTCAAGGGCGACGTCCACGACATCGGCAAGAACATCGTCGGCGTCGTGTTGGGTTGCAACGGCTATGACATCGTCGACCTGGGCGTGATGGTGCCGGCGGAGAAGATCCTGCAGGTGGCCAAGGAACAGAAGTGCGACATCATCGGCCTGTCCGGCCTGATCACCCCGTCCCTGGATGAGATGGTGCACGTGGCGCGGGAGATGCAGCGCCAGGATTTCCATCTGCCGTTGATGATTGGCGGTGCTACGACCTCCAAGGCTCACACGGCGGTGAAGATCGAGCCCAAGTACAGCAACGATGCGGTGATCTATGTCACCGACGCTTCCCGCGCCGTGGGCGTGGCGACCCAGTTGCTGTCCAAGGAACTCAAGCCGGCGTTCGTCGAGAAAACCCGCCAGGACTACATCGACGTGCGCGAGCGCACCTCGAACCGCAGCGCCCGCACCGAACGCCTGAGCTACCCGGCGGCCGTGGCGAAGAAGCCGCAGTTCGACTGGAGCAGCTACCAGCCGGTCAAGCCGACCTTCACCGGTGCCAAGGTGCTGGACAATATCGACCTGAACGTCTTGGCCGAATACATCGACTGGACACCGTTCTTCATCTCCTGGGACCTGGCCGGCAAGTACCCACGCATCCTCACCGACGAAGTGGTCGGCGAAGCGGCCACGGCGTTGTACGCCGATGCCCGGGCGATGCTGCGCAAGCTGATCGACGAGAAACTCATCAGCGCCCGCGCCGTGTTCGGCTTCTGGCCCGCCAACCAGGTGCACGACGATGACCTGGAAGTCTATGGCGACGACGGCAAGCCACTGGCGCGCCTGCATCACCTGCGCCAGCAGATCATCAAGACCGACGGCAAGCCGAACTTCTCCCTGGCCGACTTCGTCGCGCCGAAGGACAGCGGCGTCACCGATTACGTCGGCGGCTTCATCACCACCGCCGGCATCGGCGCCGAAGAAGTCGCCAAGGCTTATCAAGAGGCCGGCGACGACTACAACTCGATCATGGTCAAGGCCCTGGCCGACCGTCTGGCCGAAGCCTGCGCCGAATGGCTGCACCAGCAGGTGCGCAAGGAACACTGGGGTTACGCCAAGGACGAAAGCCTGGACAACGAGGCGCTGATCAAGGAGCAATACACCGGCATCCGCCCTGCCCCCGGCTACCCGGCCTGCCCGGATCACACCGAGAAGGCCACGCTGTTCCGCCTGCTCGATCCTGAGGCCAGTGAAATGAAAGCCGGACGCAGCGGCGTGTTCCTCACCGAACACTACGCCATGTTCCCGGCGGCGGCGGTCAGCGGCTGGTACTTCGCCCATCCCCAGGCGCAGTACTTTGCCGTGGGCAAGATCGATAAGGACCAGGTGCAGAGCTATACGGCGCGCAAGGGCCAGGATTTGAGCGTGACTGAACGTTGGTTGGCGCCGAATCTGGGTTACGACAACTAGGACCCCTTCGCTTCACAAAGATCGCAGCCTGCGGCAGCTCCTACAGGGTTTGTGGATTCCTGTAGGTGCTGCCGCAGGCTGCGATCTTTTGTCTATGCTTGTTCCAAACCCATGGCAGACGAGGGATTTATGGACGATCCAGTCGACAACAAGCCGCCAACGCTGTTGCAGATGATGCACAGCGTGCTGGCCGCCGCTTTCGGCGTGCAGAGCGGCAAGAACCGCGCCCGGGATTTCACCCACGGCAAACCGAGTCACTTCGTGATATTGGGGATCGCTTTCACGGCGATCTTCGCCTTGACGTTGTTTGGCATCGTCAAGCTGGTGGTGCATCTGGCGGGGTTGTAGCTCTTCAACGCCACACAAAATCCTGTGGGAGCGAGCTTGCTCGCGATAGCGATTGTTCAGTCAGGCATGATGCGACTGATACACCGCTATCGCGAGCAAGCTCGCTCCCACATTGGCTACGGCGTTGACGACAAATTATTGGTGACTGACCCAGAACACTGCGGTACCCACCACCAGGATAATCAGGAACAAAATGGCCCAGGCATCAACAGTACTGTCGCTTTTCCTTGCTTTGGTCGGATTGCTCATTGCATCGCCTCTTGTCGGTTTTGTAGGTGATTGCATAGGGACTCGACCACAGTTAAGACGATGATTGCCCGTACGACAAATGTGGGTTAGGCAATAATCAGTCTCATTAGTCGATTTGGTTCTTTACATATACTCAAACATCACTTTTGCGCATAACTCAAAACAGGTATCTTGCACCGGCTCCTCTAGGAGTGCGCGGCCGTGCGCGCAGAATTGCCGAGGCAGAACCCGATTCCAGCGAGCCAACATGCAGCTGTTTCTGATCGGCCCAAGCCTGAGACCGAGACTTATATGTACGTATATGACGAGTACGATCAGCGAATCATCGAGGACCGCGTCAAGCAGTTCCGTGATCAGACCCGACGCTATCTGGCAGGCGAGCTGAGCGAAGAAGAATTCCGCCCTCTGCGCCTGCAGAATGGCCTGTATATCCAGCGCTTCGCCCCGATGCTGCGCGTGGCCGTGCCTTATGGCCAGTTGACCTCGCGCCAGGTGCGCAAGCTGGCGCAGATTGCCCGCGACTATGACAAGGGCTATGCACACATCAGTACCCGGCAGAACGTCCAGTACAACTGGCCGGCCCTGGAAGACGTGCCTGAGATCCTGGCCGAACTGGCCACCGTGCAGATGCACGCGATCCAGACCAGCGGCAACTGCCTGCGCAACGTCACCACCGACCAGTTCGCCGGTGTCGCGGCCGACGAGTTGATCGACCCGCGGCCGTGGTGCGAAATCGTTCGCCAGTGGACGACGTTCCACCCGGAATTCGCCTACCTGCCGCGCAAGTTCAAGATCGCAATCAACGGCTCGACCTCGGACCGTGCGGCCATCGAAGTCCATGACATCGGCCTGGAGACGGTCTACAACGCCGCCGGCGAGCTGGGCTTCCGTGTGCTGGTGGGCGGCGGCCTGGGGCGTACCCCGGTGGTCGGCGCGTTCATCAACGAGTTCCTGCCGTGGCAGGACCTGCTGAGCTACCTCGACGCCATCCTGCGGGTGTACAACCGCTATGGCCGTCGCGACAACAAGTACAAGGCGCGGATCAAGATCCTGGTCAAGGCCCTGACGCCGGAAGTGTTCGCCGAGAAGGTCGAAGCCGAGATGGCTCACCTGCGTGGCGGCCAGACCACCCTGACCGAAGCCGAAGTGCATCGCGTCGCCAAGCACTTCGTCGACCCGCAGTACAAGGCGCTGGCCAATCAGGACGCCGAACTGGCTGCCCTCGACAAGGAACACCCGGGTTTCGCCCGCTGGCGCACCCGCAACACCCTGGCCCACAAGAAGCCGGGTTATGTCGCGGTGACCCTGTCCCTGAAACCGACCGGCGTCGCGCCGGGCGACATCACCGACAAGCAACTGGACGCCGTCGCCGACCTGGCCGAGCGCTACAGCTTCGGCCAACTGCGCACGTCCCACGAGCAGAACATCATCCTGGCGGACGTTGAACAGAGCCAGTTGTTCACCTTGTGGGGCGAGCTGCGCGAGCAAGGTTTCGCCACGCCGAACATCGGCCTGCTGACCGACATGATCTGCTGCCCGGGCGGCGATTTCTGCTCCCTGGCCAACGCCAAGTCGATCCCTATCGCCGAATCGATCCAGCGCCGTTTCGACGACCTGGACTACCTGTTCGACATCGGCGAGCTGGACCTGAACATTTCCGGTTGCATGAACGCCTGTGGTCACCACCACGTGGGCCACATCGGCATCCTGGGCGTGGACAAGAAAGGCGAAGAGTTCTACCAGGTCTCCCTGGGCGGCAGCGGTAGCCGCGACGCCAGCCTGGGCAAGATCCTCGGCCCGTCGTTTGCCCAGGACGACATGCCTGACGTGATCGAGAAGCTGATCGACGTGTACATCGAACAACGTACCCCGGACGAGCGCTTCATCGACACTTACCAACGTATTGGCATCGACCTCTTCAAGGAACGCGTCTATGCAGCGAATCATTAAGAACAACGAGGTCATCGACGAAACCTGGCACCTGCTGCCCAAGGACGCGAGTTTCGATGGCATCTCCAACTGTGACGACCTGATCGTGCCCCTGGCCCTGTGGCGCGATCATGCCCACGCCCTCAAGGCCCGCGACGGCGGCCTGGGTGTGTGGCTGGACGCCGACGAGGAAGCCGAGGAAATCGGTGATGATGCCAACCAGTTGCAGGTCATCGCCCTGAACTTCCCGGCCTTCACCGACGGGCGCAGCTACTCCAACGCACGCCTGTTGCGTGACCGCTATGGTTTCAAGGGTGAATTGCGAGCCATTGGCGACGTACTGCGCGACCAGTTGTTCTACATGCGCCGTTGCGGTTTCGACGCCTTCGCCTTGCGCGCCGACAAAGACCCCTATGAAGCCCTCGAAAGCCTCAAGGACTTCTCGGTGACCTACCAGGCCGCCACTGACGAGCCGCTGCCGCTGTTCCGTCGGCGCTGAAACCTGATACACAAAAAAGCCCTGATCCGGGTGTGCCGGTTCAGGGCTTTTTTGTCGATGGATGATGGGGAGCAGAACCTGATCTACAGCCCACCAAGGGCCCCCTGTGGGAGCGAGCTTGCTCGCGATAGCGGTTTGCCTGGGCAGGTGATGTTGAATGTGCCGCCGTCATCGCGAGCAAGCTCGCTCCCACAGAGTTTAGTGTGAGCATCTTCTCCCGGATTACCAGAACCGCTGCTGGGTCAGGCGGCTCCACCAATTGAGCAGCATCCGATCCACCGAACCGCTGGCGGCCATGCCGATGCGTTCCTGCAGGCTTTTGCGTTCGGCGTAGTGCAGGTGGTACACCTCGGCACCCTTGGCCCGTTCGGCCAGGTATTCGTCGCTGGTTTTCAGCTCGTCCACCAAGCGCTTGTCCAGCGCCGCGACACCCAGCCAGACTTCACCTGTCGCCACTTCATCGATGGCCAATTGCGGACGATAGTTGGACACGAAGTTCTTGAACAGCTCGTGGGTGATGTCCAGGTCTTCCTGGAACTTCTCCCGGCCCTTCTCGGTATTTTCGCCAAACACCGTCAACGTGCGTTTGTATTCGCCGGCCGTCAACACTTCGAAATCGATGTCGTGTTTCTTCAGCAGACGATTGACGTTGGGCAATTGCGCGACGACGCCGATGGAACCCAGGATCGCGAAGGGCGCGCTGATGATCTTCTCGCCGATGCACGCCATCATGTAGCCGCCGCTGGCCGCGACCTTGTCGATGCAGACGGTCAGCGGCACGCCGGCCTGACGGATCCGCGCCAGTTGCGACGAAGCCAGGCCGTAGCTGTGGACCATGCCGCCGCCGCTTTCCAGGCGCAGCACCACTTCATCCTTCGGCGTCGCCAGGGTCAGCAGCGCGGTGATTTCATGACGCAGGCTCTCGGTGGCCGAGGCCTTGATGTCACCGTCGAAGTCCAGCACGAACACCCGGGGCTTGGTCGCCGGCTTGTCCTTGTTTTTCTTCCCGGCCTTTTCAGCCTTGCCTTCGGCCTTGCCTTCGGCCTTGCGCAGCGTCTTGAGCTGATCCTTGTCCAGCAGCGTCTGTTCCAGGCGCTCGCGCAGCCCCTTGTAGAAATCGTTGAGTTTGCTCACCTGCAACTGGCCGGCCGACTTGCGCCGCCCCTTGCTGCGCAGCGCAGCAAAACTGGCCAGCACCACCAGGATGGCGATCACCAGCGTCACGGTCTTGGCCAGGAAACCGGCGTATTCGATGAAAAACTCCACAGCAACTCCTTAAATGCAATGCGCCACTGAACGCAGGCGCGTAACGGCCCCAGCATACCCATGCGCCTGCGTCGCGGCCAGCCAAGAAACCTATGGTTACCTTGACGCGAGCGCGACAGGGCAAGGCTGCAACGGGCATTTCAAACAAGCGTATGTTTTTTCATTGACAGCTCACCGCCATCCCCATAACCTCGCCAAACCTTCAACGTACCGGGATGACGCGGACGTGGGCAGTATCTATCTGATTCGACATGGCCAGGCCTCCTTTGGTGCGGACGACTACGATGTCCTCTCGCCCAATGGCGTACGCCAGGCGCAAGTGCTCGGCGGCCACCTCGCCGAGCTTGGTGTCGTATTCGATCGCTGCCTCTCGGGTGACCTGCGTCGCCAACAGGATACCGCCGTCGGCGCGCTGGGCCAGATGTCTGCCGCCGGCATGCCAGTCCCCGAGCTGGAAATCGACGCCGCGTTCAACGAGTTCGATGCCGACGCGGTCATTCGTGCCCTGCTGCCCGACATGCTCCCCGAGGAGCCCGAGGCGCTGCATATCCTGCGCAACGCTGCGCAGAACCGCGCCGAGTTCCAGCGCATCTTCGTGCTGATCGTCGAGCGCTGGCTCAGCGGCCGGTATGACCCGCCAGGCCTGGAAAGCTGGCTGGGTTTCGTCGAACGGGTCCAGGCGGGCCTGCAGCGCATCCTGGAACAAGCCGACAACACCCACAAGATCGCCGTGTTCACCTCCGGCGGCACCATCACCGCCCTGCTCCACCTGATCACCCGGATACCGGCCCGACAGGCCTTCGAACTGAATTGGCAAATCGTCAACACCTCGCTCAGCCACCTGAAATTCAGGGGCCGCGAGGTGGCCCTGGCTTCCTTCAACAGCCATGCCCACCTGCAACTGTTGAAGGCCCCGGACCTCATCACCTTTCGCTGAGTCCGGATTACTGTAGACCCTTGCTGTACCACCCAAATAAGGATCGAAACCATGACCTCCGTAGCCGACGCCGTACAAGCCATGAAAGCCAAGTTCAACCCAGCCGCCGCTGCCGGCCTGGACCTGGTATTCGGTTTCCGCATCGATGAATCCAAGCATTTCTCGCTGGTCGTCAAGGACAGCACCTGCGAACTGTTGGAAGGTGAAAACCCGGACGCCCAGGTGACCCTGGTGATGGACGCCGAAACCCTGGAAGGCATCGTCGACGGCAGCACCGACGGCATGCAAGCGTTCATGGGCGGCAAGCTGCGCACCGAAGGCGATATGATGCTGGCCATGAAACTGTCCGAGCTGTTCCCGGCCTGAGATTGAGTTCGCCCTCTTCACGAACCTTTCGATTGCAAACGAATCCCGCCCCCGTGGCGGGATTCGTGTTTCTGCCCTCCCTGATTCCCACCGCACACAACCTTGATCCCTGTCAGTTCCCGCTTCACCTGCAACCGCTAACGTAACGCTTCCATCAAGGCCAGGGACGGCTCATCGGGAGCCTGCGCCTGCGCATCTCAAGGAAGAGAGATTCATGCCCCCACTGAAGATCGTTCTGCTGTCCAGCGCCTTCAACGGCCTGACCCAACGCGCCTGGCTGGACCTGCGCGAGGCTGGCTATCGCCCCAGCGTGGTGCTGTTTACCGATGCGGCCTCGGTCTGCCGGCAAATCGAAGAAAGCGGCGCCGACCTGGTGATCTGCCCGTTTCTCAAGGATCGTGTACCCAAGCAATTGTGGCGCAACCCACGGCGCCCGGTGGTGATCATCCATCCGGGCATTGTTGGTGATCGCGGTGCCAGTGCCCTGGACTGGGCGATCACCCGGCAGCCTGATCGCTGGGGCGTCACCGCCTTGCAGGCGGTGGAGGAAATGGACGCAGGCCCCATCTGGGCCACCTGCGAATTCGACCTGCCCAAGGGCCTGCGCAAATCCGAGCTGTATAACGGCCCGGTCAGCGACGCGGCCATTCATTGCATCCGCGAGGTGGTGGAAAAACACCGCGACGGTTTCGTCCCGGTGCCGCTGGACTATGGCCGCCCTGACGTGGTCGGGCGCTTGCAACCGAACATGACCCAGGACGATCGCAGCTTCAGCTGGCACGACAGCAGCGTTTTCATCCAGCGCTGCATCGACGCCGCAGACGGTCAACCCGGTGTGCTCGCCAGCCTGGCCGGCGAACAATTCTACCTGTACGACGCCCATCCGGATGTTCGCCATGGCCTGCCCGGCGAACTGTTGGCCGTGCGTGACGATGCGGTGCTGGTGGCAACAGGGGATGCAAGCCTGTGGATCGGCGCCCTGCGCCGCAAACCGCAACCCGGCGAACAGACTTTCAAACGCCCGGCGCGCCATGTCCTGTCGAACCGCCTCGAAGGCGTCCCGGTGCTCGACCGTTCCCTGGCCCGGCAGCCGTTCAGCGACGAGCCTTATCAACCTATTCGCTACCGCGAATGCGGCCATGTCGGGGAGCTGACGTTCGAGTTCTATAACGGGGCGATGAGCACGGAGCAATGCCAGCGCCTGGTGGCGGCACTGCGCTGGGCAAAATCCCGGGACACCCAGGTGCTGTTAATCCGGGGTGGACGCGGCAGCTTTTCCAACGGCGTGCACCTGAACGTGATCCAGGCCGCCGCCGAACCCGGCCTGGAAGCCTGGGCCAACATCCAGGCCATCGACGACGTCTGCCTGGAGTTGTTCAGCGCCCGGCAATTGGTGGTCAGCGGCCTGACGGGGAACGCCGGGGCCGGTGGCGTGATGCTGGCCCTGGCTGCCGATATCGTGCTGGCGCGCCACGACATCGTGCTCAATCCCCACTACGCGACCATGGGCTTGTACGGCTCCGAATACTGGACCTACAGCCTGCCCCGCGCGGTGGGTCCGGACATGGCCTGGAAACTCACCCAGGACTGCCTGCCCATCAGCGCCCTGGAAGCATTGCGCTGCGGCATGATCCAGGAGATCGGCCCGCGTTGCCCCGACGAGTTCGGCCTGTGGCTGCTGCAACGGGCCAACCGCGCACTGCTCGATCCGGCCTACGAAAGCATCCGGGTGCGCAAGGCCGAACGAAGCCTGGCGGCGATCCAGGCCTGTCGCAATGACGAACTCACACAGATGCGCCGCGACATGGTGGACGATCGCCACGGCTTCGCCGACAAGTGCCGTCGCTTCGTCTTCAAGCACAAGGCCTGCCGTACACCCGATCGCCTGGTTGCGCCTTGGGCACGGGCGGCACAGCCCCAAGCCGTCGAATAACAGCCAGCATCGAGACCATACTGCTCACTCAAGAACAACGATGCCCCCGTGGCGAGGGAGCTTGCTCCCGCTGGGCCGCGAAGCGGCCCCACGACGGTATCAGAGAGGCGCAGCAGCTCTTACAATGCCCGCTTCCCCCGCATCGGCCTGACCATGGACATCGACCTCGCCCGCACCTTCCTGGAAATCGTCCGCCACGGCAGTCTCGCCGCAGCGGCCGAGAAGCTGCACGTGACCCAGACGGCGATCACCGCCCGGGTCCAGAAGCTCGAAAGCCAGCTCGGCTGCGCGCTGTTCGTGCGCAACCGTGCCGGCGCGCGCTTGACCACCGACGGCGAGGCCTTCGTGGTCTACGCCAACCAGCTCGTGCAAACCTGGGAAGCGGCCCGCCGGGACCTGCCATTGCCCGAGGGCTATCGCAACGTCTTGCACCTGGGTGGCGAGGTCAGCCTGTGCAACCCGTTGATGCTGGCCTGGGCCGGAGCACTGCGCGAGAAAATTCCCGGCCATGCCTTGCGCATGGACATCCGCGACGGCGAAAAGCTGCTGCAGCAATTGGAACTGGGCCTGCTGGATGCAGCGGTGGTCTATCAGCCCGAATACTGGCCGCGCCTGCAAGTGGAACAATTGCTGGAAGAAAAACTCATCCTGGTGCGCCTGGCCGCCCGTCCCGAGCCCTACGTGTACATCGATTGGAGCGCGGATTTCCGGCGCCAACACGACACCGCGCTACCGGAAAAGGCCAAGGCCGCGGTGACCTTCAACCTCGGTCCCCTGGCCCTGCAATATATCCTCGAGAATGGTGGCAGCGGCTACTTCCGCACACGGGTCGTGCAGAGTTACCTGGACAGCGGCATCCTGGAGCGGGTGCCCAAGGCGCCGGAGTTCAACTACCCGACCTACCTGGTGTATTCCAGGGACCGGGACTCGGCGGCGTTGCAGCAGGCGTTCGAAGTGCTGCGGGAGATCGTCAGGACCGGTAGCGACTGGTCCCAGCGCTGGGATCCGTTGACCTGACCGGTTATGAGGCAAGGCCTGGGATCTGGCGTGGTCCCGCTTTGTAGGAGCTGGCGAAGCCTGCGATCTTTTGATCTTGATTTTGATCCTTCACTAGAAACTCAAATGTCAGGAGAAAGATCGCAGCCTCGTTGCACTCGACAGCTCCTACACAGCTCCTGCACAGCGCCTACAGTCGCAGCCCAGCGGGAGCAAGCTTCCTCGCCACAAGAAAGCCCTCGGCACATTGCTGTCTGGGCTACCTCTGCATCCGCGCGGCGATCTGGTCCTTGATCTGAAGCCGTTCCTTCTTGAGTGTCTCCAGTGCATCGTCGGGCATTACGGCCGGGGGGCTCTCGGCCTTCACGACCTTGGCATCAAGTTTGGAATATTGCTTGATCAACGCATCGAGACTTTCATCCTCGCGGCGTTTTTTCAGGATGTCTTCTTCTGTGCACTTCAGATCCTGACAAAGATCATGGGACACCGGCATGGAGCACCTCCTTTGTTGGTTCGGTGGCAAGTGTTTTTCATGGCACTGCCTGTCACCAGCATGGCCTTGCCGGTCGGGTTCTGTCGACCGCCAATCCGACCAGCGGCGACCGTTCGTCGTACCGGATCGCTTGGCGATCAAACCTTTGCCCGGGCACAACCCTCCATTGATCAGAGACGACAAGAATCGCTCGTTCAACCTGTGTGGAGACTTACCTATGGACAGATTTACCCTGCGTCAACTCGGCCTGGCAGTTGCCCTGAGTACCAGCATGGGCATGGCATGGGCCGCGACTTCAAATGACTTTGTCGACAACGCGGCGGTCGGTGGCATTGCGGAAATCGAAACCAGCAAACTGGCCCTGGAAAAAAGCCAATCGGCGGACATCAAGACCTTCGCCAACAAGATGATCACCGACCACACCAAGGCCAACGAAGAGCTGAAGGCGCTGGCGAAAAAACATGACATCGAAGTGCCCGACGACACCACGCTGATGAAAAAAGCCAAGGGGAAAATCCTTGAGGTGCGCGATGAGTCCTTTGATGCGGCCTACGCCAACAATCAGGTCAAGGCCCACGAAGAAACCATCGAGCTGTTCAAGAAAGAAGCCAACACCGTTACCGACGACAAGAAGGCTGGCAACACCGAACTCAAGGCGTTCGCCCAGAAGATGCTGCCGGACCTGCAACATCACCTGGATGAAGCCAAGAAACTTCAGGCTGCTCACCCAAGCAAGTAACGGCAAGCCCGTCCCTTGAGCCGCCATAGGGCTCGCTCAAGAAAAAACGGCGCTTCTTCCGATAGAGGAAGGCGCCGTTTTTGTATCTCGAATGCTTATCAGGCCTGAAGCCCCTTGCGAGCCACTGCGGCACCGGCCTGCAACGCCCTGCCCACCTGCTCTTCGAAATCCCCCTGGCTCATCACCTGCAAGGCTGCGGCCGTGACGCCCCGATAAGCCACCAAGGCGTCGATCATCTGCTGGGGGTCGCGATTGGCCAACAGTTGACTGCTGTTGACCACGACATTTTTTGCGGCCATCTGCGCGATGTCGTCGGGTATGCCGGCCAGCATCGCTTGACGGGCCAGGGCCGTCATCAGCAAGGCCGCAAAGGCCGGGCCGGTGCCCGAGAGCGCAGAGAGGTAATCGATGAAGTCTTCTTGCTGGACTTCTGCCGCGGCGCCTACGCATTCGAACACACGCTGCACCAGGTTTTTCGTTGCCGCTCCTACCCCAGCCGAACAATGCCAAGGCGTAAAGGACTGCCCGATTTCCACCGCCGCGTTGGGCATCGCCCGCACGATCGCTGAAGCTGACGTCTGCGCGGCAATCATCTGGGCCGTAATCCCGGCCATCAATGAAATCACGGTTTTGCCCGTCGCATCGATGCCCAGGCTGGCGAAATGCTCGGGGCGCACCGCGATGATCACTACGTCGCTGCGATCCACCAACCCTTGGTTGTCCGTGACCAGGCGAGCGCCTTGTTCAGCCAACGGATGGTTGCCCGAGCGATTGGAAATGATCAGGTTCCCCGCCGGCACCAGTCCCTTGGCCAGGACCGCTCTGGCAATCGCGCCGCCCAACCACCCGGTGCCGCCAATGATCCCCAAGGTTTTATTGATCATCGGCATTGCCTTCGAAAGTGTCCGTCAACGGAACGAAGACCCCGGGCTCTTTTTCGGCATAGCCGAACTTCCCGTAGAAACGATCCAGCTCACGTGGCTTGGGGACTTTGCCGGTGAAGATGCTCACGTACTGCGGAATGCGCTGGAAGCGCACGGTGATCAACTCTGTGGTGTTCATGGTGATGTAGCCGATCTGCGTCAGGTAGATCGTTCGGGCCCGTGCATCAGCGCCTTGGGTGTCGTAGCCGAAGCGCTTGAACATGCTCGCCAGGGCATTCATGCGCTGCTCATCCACGACCGCCACCTCCTGGGCCACTTCAGCGGACTGAAGCGCCCAACTGCGCACGGCGAATTCAAATTGCGAGTCGAACAATTGCGGATTGAGCCAGCACTCGAACACATTCAGGATCGCCTCGGAAATGCTTTCGGCATAGCTTTCACTTTGCCGTATGAGCCCCCCTGTATTGGTCTCCCGCCAACGCGACAGCAATGCCGCCAGCAGTTGCTCGCGATCCTCGAAAAACCAGTAGAAGCTGGTGCGTGACAAGCCCAGGCGCTTGGCCAGCGGCATGACCCGAACCGCATCGATGCCCGACTCCTTCAGGGCCTCATAGGCCGCTTCCAGCCAACCCTCCGGCGAGCCCCGCCAGCCTGCGTCCTGGGCCTTGCCACGTGCCTTTCCTACCTGGGGCATCCTGCTTACCTTCTTCAATCATGCGTAGCGCGAATGTACTTGGATGACCGCTGAATGTACACCCAAGTACATTTAATCGACTTTTTTGACCCAGAAGTGGCGAATCATTGATGATAAAAACTCATGAGGCACTGACTTAAAATGGTTTGTCAGCCAAAGGCACCTGGATAACTATCTCCCACAGGCAACGGACTCCAAACCAAAACAACAACGAGCCGCCATTATGAATCTTGCAGTGCACTCTTCTGGAAAACCCTCGACATCCGGCCAAAGAAAGCCGGGGCGACTGGCGTTGTCACACGCTTCTTCTGTTACCCATTCCCTGCCCAAACTTCGATAACTGCTGACGCGACGCCTCGCACAGTCGTTTTGCGTTGCCTGCGAACCTGGCACGCGAAGCGGCGCCCGGGCGGTTGCTGGCATGCGGTTTCTTTCCATCAGCCGGATCAGTGATATGTGGATGACACAAGAGAAGCTTCCCCTGGGCGAACACATCGCTCGGTATGTCGAATGGTTGACTCAACATGGCGCCGGTATTTTCGACGCCATCTCGCTGTCGCTGTCGGGTGTGATCACCGCGTTTACCACCGCACTCCTGTGGTTCAACCCCTTGGCGTTGATCGCTGTTTTCGCCCTGCTCGCCTACTACATCCAACGCAAGGTGAGCCTCACCCTCTTCGTCACCTTCGCCTTCCTGCTGATCTTCAACCTCGGTTACTGGCAAGAGACCATGGAAACCCTTGCCCAAGTGACCTTCGCCACACTCGTTTGCGTGGTCATCGGTGTACCGCTGGGCATTGTTGCCGCGCACAAACCGATGTTCTACACACTGATGCGCCCGGTACTCGATCTGATGCAGACCGTACCGACCTTCGTTTACCTCATTCCTACGCTGACACTCTTCGGTCTGGGTGTGGTCCCGGGCCTGATCTCAACCGTGGTATTCGCCATCGCCGCCCCCATTCGCCTTACCTACCTGGGCATCCGTGATGTCCCGGAAGAACTGATGGATGCCGGCAAGGCCTTCGGCTGTTCGCGCCGCCAATTATTGGCGCGCATCGAACTGCCCCACGCCATGCCCAGCATCGCCGCCGGCATCACCCAATGCATCATGCTGTCACTGTCCATGGTGGTGATTGCCGCCCTCGTGGGCGCCGACGGGCTTGGCAAGCCGGTGGTCAACGCGCTGAACACCGCCGATATCTCGATGGGTTTCGAAGCGGGCCTTGCCATCGTGCTGCTGGCGATCACGCTCGACCGCATCTGCAAGCAACGTGAAACCCTGAAAAGAGGTGACGTATGAGCATCATTCGTTTTGAAGACGTCGACGTCATCTTCGCCGCCCGCCCGAAGCCTGCCCTGGATCTGCTCGACCAAGGCTTTTCCCGTCCGGAGATTCTTCAGAAAACCGGTTTGATCGTCGGCGTGGAGAAAGCCAACCTGGAGATCAACAAAGGTGAGATCTGCGTGTTGATGGGCCTGTCCGGCTCCGGCAAGTCCAGCCTGCTGCGCTGCATCAACGGGCTGAACACCGTCAGTCGCGGCAAACTGTTCGTCGAACACGAAGGCCGGCAGATCGACATCGCCGCTTGCACCCCCGCCGAGCTGAAAATGATGCGCACCCAACGCATCGCCATGGTGTTCCAGAAGTTCGCCCTGATGCCCTGGCTGACAGTGCGCGAGAACATCAGCTTCGGCCTGGAAATGCAGGGCCGCCCGGAAAAGGAACGGCGCAAGCTGGTGGATGAAAAACTCGAGCTGGTGGGCCTGACCCAATGGCGCAATAAAAAACCCCATGAGCTGTCCGGCGGCATGCAGCAACGGGTGGGCTTGGCCCGCGCCCTGGCGATGGACGCCGACATCCTGCTGATGGACGAACCCTTCTCCGCCCTCGACCCACTGATCCGCCAAGGCTTGCAGGATGAGTTGCTCGACCTGCAGCGCAAGCTGCACAAGACTATCGTGTTCGTCAGCCATGACCTGGACGAAGCCCTGAAGCTGGGCACGCGCATCGCCATCATGAAAGACGGCAAGATCATCCAGTACAGCAAGCCTGAAGAGATCGTACTGAACCCGGCCGACGACTACGTGCGCAACTTCGTCGCCCACACCAACCCGTTGAATGTGCTGTGCGCGAAAAGCTTGATGACCCCGCTGGGCCAGTGCGTTTTCGCCCGCGACGAATATTGCCTGGATATGGCTCAAAACCTGTGGATGGTGGTCACTGCGCAGCGTCATTTGAGCAGCGTGCGAAAAGGCGCCACGACCGCACACGTCCAATCCTGGAATCCGACCCAGGCCATCGGGACCTTGGCTCGGCAACCGACGTGCGTGCCGCCGACCACGACCATGCGCGACGCCCTGCAGATTCGCTACGAAACCGGCCACCCCCTCATCGTGCAGGACGAGGCCGGTGCCGTCCTGGGCATCGTGGGCGACGGTGAACTGTATCGGGCACTGCTGGGGCATAACCTGTCACACCCGGTGCTTGCTGAACCCGCAGCAGAATCTTCGGTGGCGTAAGTCACGGCACGGCGTTGGAACACTTCTATGCAACCCAGCGATATCGATAAAAAGGTCAAGGGCTATCGGCGGCTGATACCGTCGATGACGGCGCTGCTGGAGTTCGAGGCGGTGGCGCGGCTGGCGAGCTTCACCCTGGCGGCCCAGGAACTGGGCGTGACCCAGGCGGCCGTCAGCAAACAGATCCGTTTGTTGGAAGAGACCCTGGAGACCAAGCTGTTCCATCGGCTTCATCGAGCGATCAAGCTGACTCATGAAGGTTATGTCCTGCACCTGGTCGTCGCGGAGTCCATACACCGCATGGCCAGTGTCTTCGACAAGATTGCCGAGGGTATTGGTGAGCAGGAGATCACCATCGCCTGCACCGAGGCGTTTTCGCACTTGCGAATACTCCCCAGGTTGACCGCGCTACGCACCCTGCAACCCAAGCTGAAATTGCGCTTGCTGACGCAGCAGGTCTCGCCCAGTTCATATCGCGATGACGTCGACCTGGCCATCCGTTTCGGCAATGGAAAATGGGAGGACGGAAGCTCGATTTTCCTCTTTGATGAAGAAGTCTTTCCCGTGTGTTCGCCGGCCTGGCTGGCCGCCAATCCGGCCCCTTCCTCCATTGCCGATTTCCTGGACACGGCGCTGATTGACTCCGATTCCACCCTGGAAGGCTGGATGACCTGGAACCGTTGGTGCCGGGAACTCGGGGATATGCGCCCCAAGCTCAGTTATTCATTTCGCTGCAGTTCCTACAACGATGCGATCCAGGCGGCCATGCAGGGCCACGGCATTGCACTGGGCTGGAGCCGGCTGATCGCGCACCGACTCAACAGCGGTGAGCTGATCAGAATCACGCCCTATGGGGTCAAGCCAAAAGACGCTTATTACCTGGTCATTCCAAGCGGTCGAAAACGTGAGTCCATCACCCAGGCACTGATCGACTGGCTGAGCGATGACAGCTACCTAAACCACTGATTATCAAGACGTTAAAGACCACTTCCAGGCATAACGCAAAGTTATGCGAACGTGAAAATAAAGCGCGTTGACGGTCTTATTGCACCTTCCCAAACTGTACTTGCCGCCTGATCAACCTTGAGTTTGAGCGAGACCCATAATGACTATCAATGCCGTGAAAACCCATCGTGCACTGCTGACCGACCGCACTCCCGGCCATGGCATGCCGGGTGGTTTGTTTGGTCGCCAGGATGTTTTTGAAACCGACGTCGAGATCTTTTTCACCCAGCATTGGATTCTGGTGGGGGTCACCAGCGACGTCCCCGAACCCGGTGATGTCTCCACCCTCGATATCGGCAAGTCATCCATCCTCCTGGTGCGCGACGATGACGAGCAGGTGCAGGCCTTTCGCAATGTCTGCCGGCACCGCGGGGCTCGCTTGAAGCAGGCCGGCAAGTCGACGGTGGGCATGCTGGTCTGCCCCTACCACCAGTGGACGTATGACCTCGACGGCAGCCTGAAACATGCAGCGCACATGGGGCAGGCCTTCGACCCTAAATGCAAAAGCCTGATTCCCGTGCACACTCGGGTTGTCGGCACCCATGTCTTCGTTTGCCTGGGCGACGAACCACCAGAAGACATCCAGTACCTTGATCAGGTCATGACACCGCGTTTCGCTCAATATGACATCGCCCGTTCAAAAATCGCCTTCGAATCGGAAATCATCGAGAACGGCAATTGGAAACTGGTGATCGAGAATAACCGCGAGTGTTATCACTGCGCAGCCACCCACCCGGAATTGACCGCCTCGTTCCTGCCCGAAGATTTCGGTTTCTGCACCGATGGCCTGGGGGAGGACTCACTCCAGGCGCTGGCGGAGTATCACCGCCGCAATGCCGAGACCAAGGCCAACTGGGAGCGCGAAGGTTATATCTGCGACGCCGTCGAACATCTAGGTGAAGACGTCGTGACCCAGTTCCGCTCGCAGCGGCTGGCCATTGCCGGCAACGGCGAATCCCAGACCCTGGACACCCGTGTGGCGTGCACCCGGCTGTTCGGCGACCTCACCCGCCGCGACTTGGGCGACATGCATTTATGGACCCACAACTCGTGGACCCATGTCATGAGCGACCACGCCGTGGTTTCCTACATCATTCCGTTGGCGCCCGACAAGACTCTGGTGCGCAGCAAATGGCTGGTCCATGCCGATGCCGTCGAAGGCGTCGATTACCACCTGGATAAGCTGACCGAAGTCTGGGTCGCGACCAACCTGCAGGACGCCAGCCTCGTCGGCATCACCCACAGCGGCACCCAGGATCCGGCCTACACCCCCGGGCCGTTCTCGGCCTTTACCGAAACCTATGTCGACCAGTTCTCGCGCTGGTACGCGGCGCGCCTCGCCGCCCACGGCGTGTGAGGAATGAACATGACGACTTACGAACACCTGACGCGCCCTGGAAACGCCAGCGCGGTCCAGCGTTTCACCGACCCGACCACCTGGGGCACGTTCGGTGCGCAGTGGCACAGCGGCGAGCAGAAAATCCTGCAATGCTGCGCCGTACGCCAGGAGACCCACGATGTCAGGACGTTCATTTTTCGCTGTGCGGACTTCAGCGCCCTTAGTTTCGAGCCCGGTCAATTCATCACGATCTCGCCGGTCATTGGCGGGCAAACCATTGCCCGCTGCTACACCCTGTCGTCTTCCCCGACCCGGCCCTTTGCATTTTCCATCACCGTCAAGCGCGTACCGGGGGGCGTGGTTTCGAACTGGCTGCATGACCACCTCAAGGCCGGCGATAGCCTGAAGGCGTCCGGCCCAGCAGGCAGCTTTACGCCGGTCGGCCATCCGGCCAACAAGTTGTTGTACCTGTCCGCCGGCTCCGGCGTGACGCCGTTGATGTCGATGACCCGGGCCGCATGCGACATGGCTGGCAACCTCGACATCGTATTCGTGCACAGCGCCCGCACGCCCACCGACATCATCTTCCACGGGGAATTGACGCGCATGCAGGCGGCCATGACGGGGCTGCGGGTCATCAGTATTTGCGAAGGGCTTGGCGACGCCCCTCAATGGCAGCAACCGATAGGCCGGCTCGACTTGTCGTTGCTGAGCCAGCAAGTGCCGGACTACAAGGAGCGGGAGATCTTCACCTGCGGTCCCCAGGGGTACATGGAAGCGGTCAAGTCGCTGCTCAGGGAAGCAGCGTTCGATTTCGCCCACTACCATCAGGAAAGCTTCGACATTGCCGCACTGAATGAGCAACCGTTGATCGAGCAGGCCGCTTCGCTCGATCGGCCAGCCGAGTTCACCGTGACCCTGTCGCGCTCCGGCAAGACATTCAGCATGGCGGCCAATCAGACCGTGCTGTCCGCCGCCAAGAAAGCCGGCGCCATCGTGCCCTCCTCCTGCAGCCAGGGCGTGTGTGGTACCTGCAAGACCGCCCTGCTCCAAGGCACGGTGGACATGAATCACAACGGCGGCATCCGGCAGCGGGAAATCGACAAGGGCCTGCGTTTGCTGTGCTGCAGCAAGCCCACTTCCGACCTGGTGCTTGATCTTTAGCCGTTCCTCGCTAATTAGGTAGTCACTGCACGCCGGCTTCTGCACAATCTCTGTGCGCCTAACATTAATAAGACTGAAGCCTGATGAAACTGCAACCCTTGCCGCCACTCAACAGCCTGGTGGCGTTCGAGGCCGCCGCCCGCCACTTGAGCTTCACCATGGCGGCACGGGAACTGAACGTCACCCAAGGCGCCATCAGCCGCCAGGTACGCTTGCTCGAAGATTATCTGGGCACGGCACTGTTCACCCGCACGACCCGGGAAATCAACCTCACCGCCACCGGCAGCCAGTATTATGAAAGCGTGCGCGACACGCTGCAGCACATCGCCCAGGCCACCGCGGGCATACGCCATTGGCAAGGTGCGCAGCAAGTCACGGTGGTCACCAGCACGGCGATGGCGTCGCTATGGCTGCTGCCGCTGGTGTCGCAGTTCCAGCGCCAGAACGAGGAGATTGACCTGCGCATCATCGCGACGGATCAAGTCAGTGATTTTTCCCGGCTCGACTGTGACCTGGCGCTGTATTACTGCAGCACGCCGCCAAAAAACATGAAAGTCACGCCGCTGTTCAACGAGGAGATTTTCCCGGTGTGCAGCCCCGCTTATCTGGCGCAACACCCGGAAATCGAGACACTGGAGCAATTGGGTGGATGCACCTGGTTGTGGCTGGAAGACCAGCACAGCGACTGGATTGGCTGGAAAGAATGGTTCCAGCGTCTTGGCTACCCAGCGCCAGAACCTCGACGGCGCATCAATATCAACAGCTACGCCATGCTGATCCAATCAGCCCTGGCCGGGCAAGGGATCGCCCTGGCGTGGTCGGGCCTGCTCAGCAATCACCTGCAAACCGGCAACCTGGTGCGGCCAACGCACGCCATCCTGCGCACCGACGCGCAGTTCTGCCTGCTGGAACCCCAAGGCCGGGCCCCGAACAGACAAAGCGTCAACCGCTTCCGCCAGTGGCTGATGGCCCATCTGGCAGAAACGGTCGACGCTTGATGGGCCGGGCGATCTAGCCGATTTTCACGTTCATGGTGATGCGCGCCGTGAAGACCTTTACCCCCGCCTCGTCGAAGATCTCGACCGGGACAATCTTGTCGCCCGAAGTCTGCCAGTCGATGTCGCTGCCGTCGGCAATCGCGTGGATGGAGGTCTTGGCCTTGGCCAGGTATTCGACAGTCATGCCTTTGGGAATCCAGCGAGCGCCGCTGGGGATGGACACCTCGGTCATCATGCCGCCGGCCAGCTCTGCCGCGTTACACAGTGCGATGGCGTGAACGGACGCCAGGTGATTGGTGATTTCCTTGCGAAACGGCACCTTCACTTCGCCGCGACCGGGGGCCAACACCGAAATTTCCGGGTTGATGGTGCCGAAGTACGGGGCCATCTGGCAGGCCATATTGCTGAACGCGGACGGACCGACGCTTTGGTACATGCTGAGAGTCTGGCTCATGGGGTATCTCTGGTCAGGTGGGCTGGAGTCATGAACAGAACATTACTCGATTACAGAATTATGCTCTGTTACAGAACAATATTCTGTAATCTGCCACGCTGTCAATCGCTCGTGCCAAGCCTTCGTTTCAATTAACATGGCCCCTTTTTGCCCGGGCCGAAAAATGGAACCTGTCGATCTCCTCGAGCGCTGTTACCCAGGGCGTCGTGCCGAGTCCAAGCGGCATATCCTTCGATGTGCCTTGGCACTGTTCAATCAACAGGGCATAGAAGCGACCACCATCGATATCATCCGTGGCGAAAGCGAGATGAGCGTGGGGGCCATTTATCACCATTTCGAGAACAAGGAAGGTTTGGTCGCGGCGTTGTACATGACCGCCCTGGACGATCAGGCACGGCTCAGGGACAGCTACCTTGGTGCTGTCGCGTCGACCCGGGAGTGGGTGCATGCCCTGGTGTTCAGCTACGTGGATTGGGTGGTCAGCCAACCCGATTGGGCACGGTTCCAGTACCAGGCGCGCTTTGCGGTCGCGCGCAGCAGCTTCAACGAGCGGCTCGCCGAGGCGAATCTGGCCAGGAACGCCGAACTGAAGAAATGGTTCAGTGACCCGGCCCACCGGCAGGATCTGCAGGACCTGCCTTTCGAGCTGATCCCGTCACTGATCATCGGCTCGGCGGAAAGCTACTGTCGCGCCTGGCTCTCTGGCCGCGTCAAACGCAGCCCTGAAGGCTACCGGCAGCAGTTGGCCGAGGCCGCTTGGCGTGCCGTTGGCATGCACGCCGGCACCTCGTCCTGAAGGTTCTGAGCCCCCCGAACAGATTCATTGCATAGCGGCCCAGCCCTAGTGGCCTGTGTGGCTAATTCGTGCACTCGAATTAACCGTACAGGCCACTAGTTGCGCGCCGTCGGCATGGCGCGATGGCCGAAACTGGTCGATGGCCGCGAACCTGCTATCTTTGAAACAAACCTGAGTAGTTGCGATCCCATACGTATCCAGGTTTGTACAGGGAGTAACGAAGTTTGGAAGCAGTGGAACTGCTCGCTGTTGATGAATGGGCACCATCATGTCTACGTGGCGATTGTGATGTGATCATCGTCAACTACAACGCCGGTGAGCTTTTGCTGGCGAGTGTAGGGTCGGCGTTTGCCGCCGGGGCCTCCCGCGTGATCGTGGTGGATAACAACTCCCACGATGACAGCCTGGTGCAGTTGGAGCGAATCCACCCTGCCGGCGACTCGCTTCAGATCGTCCGCAATACCGCCAACCTCGGCTTTGCCGTGGCGTGCAATCAAGGTGCTCGCCTGTCTGCGGCCCCCAACGTTTTTTTCTTGAACCCGGACACCGAACTGGCCGCCAATGCCATGGACCGCATGCTGCAGGCACTGCGCAGCTCGCCCGAAATCGGCATGGTCGGAGGTTTCCTGTGCAATCCGGACGGCAGCGAGCAAGCCGGTGGACGCCGGGTGTTTCCAACGCCCAGACGCGCCTTCATGCGAGCTTTCGGGCTTTCGCGACTCTCGACGCTTTTCCCATCGCTGTTATCCGATTTTTTATTGCATAAGGAACCGCTACCCAGCGCCCCCACTGTCGTTGAAGCCATCTCCGGAGCTTGCATGCTGGTCAAGCGTGAAGCGATCGAGAGCGTCGGGCTGTGGGACGAAGACTATTTCCTTCATTGCGAGGACCTGGACTGGTGCATGCGCTTCCATCAGGCCGGCTGGCGCGTACTGTTCGTGCCGGATGCCCGGGTGATGCATGTGTTCGGCGGTTGCAGTCGTGATCGACCTTATTTCGTCGAATGGCACAAACACTTGGGGTTCCTGCGTTTCTATCGCAAGTTTTTCCGTCGTAAATACCCTGCCGTCCTGTGGATCAGCGTGGTGATCGGGGTCTGGTTTCGATTCAGCCTGGTGGTCCTTCGCCACGCCACCACCCGGCTTAAGCATGCATGGAACCTTCGATAATTGCGGCTAGGCGTATTGGGCGGCACCAGCCTCCTGGGCGAGCGCGCCCTGCCATTGCTGGCCCATGCCGGTCACTCGACGAGCGCCTTTGCCCGAAGCCTGCCCAGCGTGTCCTGCCCCGGGGTCACCTGGCGAAAGGCTGACGACTGGCACGGACTGGCGCTGGACACCTTCCTGTCATTCGCGCCCCTCTGGGTGCTACCCGACTACCTGGAGCGCCTTGCCGGCACCCAGGTCAAACGTGTTGTCGCCCTCTCATCCACCAGCCGTTTCGGAAAGCACGCATCGCCCGACGCTCGGGAACGGGACGTGGCGCAACGCTTGATACGTGCAGAAGAACAGCTTGAGCAGTGGGCGGTCGAACGGCAAATCGAATGGGTAATCCTGCGACCGACCCTGATCTATGGTTTTGGCCGCGACAAGAATATTTCGGAAATCGCGCGGTTCATTCAACGCTTCGGATTTTTCCCACTGATCGGAGGCGGCACCGGGTTGCGCCAGCCGGTGCATGGGGATGACGTCATCCGGGCGTGCCTTTCCGCCGTGAGCACGCCTGACCTGCCCAGTGGCGCCTACAACCTCTCGGGGGGAGAGGTCCTGTCTTATCACACCATGGTCAGGCGTATTTTCCAGGCCATGGGACGCCCGGAGCGAACACTGCCCCTCCCTGCCCCGGTATTGAGCCGGGCCGTTTCGATCATGCGCTGCCTGCCACGCTACCGACATCTTTCCAGCGCGCTGGTGGCGCGGATGAATGAGGATCTGGTGTTCGATCATTCCCACGCCAGTGATCGACTTGGCTTTGCGCCCAGGGCGTTTCAACTGATGGAAGAGGACTTGCCTGGGCGCTGAGGCTGCTGACGGCGGTGGGTCAGCTGCAGGGATGTTGAGTTGACGGGCCCCATCGCGAGCAAGCTCGCTCCCACAAGGGTATCTGTGGTGCATGCAATACCTGGAACACCTCAAAAAACGGTGGGAGCGAGCTTGCTCGCGATGGCGGAGGGTCAGTTTGCGGTGATATTGAATACCCACAAGGTTTTTTGGGTACTGCACGACCCTGTGGCGAGGGAGCTTGCTCCCGCTGGGTCGCGTAGCGGCCCCAAAAAAACGATGAGCGCTGCGCACTCAAGCGGGAGCAAGCTCCCTCGCCATAAAAACTATCCAGCCATCACGCCACAGATTGATCAACGGTAAACCCTGTGGGAGCGAGCTTGCTCGCGATGGCGGCGTGACCGTCGACGAGGATGTTGAAGGTGATGGCCCTGTGGCGGCCTAACCCTTCTCCCCCAGCTCGCTGCGGTGAACATGGGCTTGCCAAGCGCCCCATTTGCTTTCGAAGTACGCCTGGTTCTTGTCCCAGAGGGCCTGGTACTCGCCACTGGCGATCAGCTTCCTGAACGAGGCCTGCCCGTAGTGATGGATAAACGCATCTTCGGCGCAGACCGTCCGATATCCGGCCGCCTGCACGCGACGGCTGTAGTCGTCGTCCTCGAACATCCCGATCCCGAATGCCTCATCCAGATACCCCACCTCTTCGAGGACGCTGCGGCGAAAGGCAACACAAAACATCGCCAGCATCGAGATATCGAATGAGCGTCCCTTGCGGGTTTCGGTGTAGCGGTCTGCAAAGTCTTGCATCTGTTGAATGTCGGTATAGGAAACCTCGATTTTCGCTTCGTTGCCGACCGCATTCGTGACCGGCCCGACCAAGCCGATACTCGGATCCCGCACATGCCTGACCAGCGGGTCCAGCCAGCCGCCAGGCACGACCGTGTCGTTGTTGAGCAGCAGCAGGACGTCACCATCGGCTTCGCGCAAACCCTGGTTGTTCGCCGCGGCAAAGCCCCGGTTGTCCGGGTTCAGGATGATCTTCGCGCTCGGCACCGCTTGGCGCAGGCGTTCAAGATAATCACCTGTCCCATCGTCCGAGCCATTGTCGACAACAATGAGCTCGTAATGGGGCCAGGTGGTGTTACGCAGAATGCTGTTGACGCATTGAATGGTCAGGTTGAGGTTGTTGTACGTCACGAGCACGATGGAGACTTTTTCGTACAGGCCGACGATAGCCAGGTGCATGCTATTGAAGCGATCCTTCCAATCATTGGCCCGGGCCAGCTCCACGCGCCGTTTGTACAGGACCAGGTCGCGTTCGGCCAAGGCACGCTCGATCTGCTCGAGGAACTCATCGACCCCGGTGGCGAAGTACAGCAGGTCTTTATAGATGCTCATCTCCGTCAGTGGCGTAGAGATCACCGGCTTGCCTGCGCTGATGTACTCGTAGAACTTCACCGGATCAACCGCATGCGTCACGTTGTAGAGCCTGAAGGGAATCAGGCAGGCATCGAAATGATCCAGGTAAAGCGGCATTTGCGAGTACGGCTTGTGGCCCAACAGCTGCACATTGGGCTTGTGCTCGAGACCCGTCAGATCCTCGACGAAAATGTCCCCCACCAGGACGAAGTTCCACGCTGGCCGCCGGTCCGCCAGCGCCGCCAGCAAGGGATAATCAAGCCACTGGGCCAGGGCACCGTAGTAACCAATGACAGGCCCGACAAGCCCGCTCAACACATCATTGGTAAAACAGTGCTGCCGGAAAAAAGCGAAATCCACCGCGTTTCGGACCAACACACAGCGTGGGTTGTAGGCACACCATTTTTCGTAAAGCAACGCGGCGGAAACGGTCACCAGGTCGGCCTGGGCAATCAGGGTCTTTTCCTCGCTCAGCAACTGTTCGCCGATGTTCGGAAAGCCATCCCAGTCATCCATGCAGTCGTAGTGAATGCGCCAGCCGTGCATGGCGCGCAGGCTGAGTGCCACCGGGCTCCAGTAGGCGATATGCACCACCGAGAGGGCGGTCCTGATCTGCATGTCGGCAACCAACGCAGCCAAGGCTCGCAGCAAGGCTTGATGATTCTGAGGCGTCACGGTCTTTTCGTAATACGCCTCTTGCGCGTCGCGCTGCAAGGCCACTTCAAAGACATTGGGCGCCACCGACGCCAATCGATAAAGCTGCCCCTGCTCCGGCACAACGGAGGGGACGATGTAAAACACCCGATAACCATTGTTCGCAAACTGGCTCATCAACTGCTGCGGTCGCTGAAAGCGCGCGGCCCACTCGATGTTGGCGAAGCAGAGAATATCCAGGCGTCCTTTCGTCGCAAAATCAGGCTCCACCGTAACGTTTGGCAACGGCTCCGGTGCTGCCGGGTAGACGATTGCCGCAGCCGTTTCGGGAAATTCCCGGGTGGCGGCAAAACCATAACGCATCACCCGGAACAGTGAACGCAGGGGACGGGTGAAACGCCACGAACGGGTGTTTTGCAGGAAGTCGACTTTCGCCAGGGCGATATCGCGCTCGTTGATGGCCGCATCCCGTTGAGCCAAGGCGGCATCGCGGTCGATCAAGGCGCTGTCGAGTTTAAGCACGTGGGTACCCATGCAGCGGCGTGCTGTCACCCGGCGGCCACAGGGAACTAACGGAGCCCGGCCGGTAGAACGTCGCCGTCAGGCTGCGGCGGGAAGATTGGCAGCCACTCACCACGGGAGTGACGGCATGCCAGGAATGGTCCGAGCGCACCAGGATCGCCGAATTGCCCACCAACGGCTCGATCTCGGCCGCCACGGCGGTGGGATCGTTGCGGTGCAGGATGGTCAGGCAGCCGCCGTCGTTGCGGTCCCAGGACTCATTGAAATACAGGATATGGGTGACCAGTTTGTCGGGCAGGTCCGGATGGGCTCCCAGGCTCGCACCGGGGCCGTAATGAAAGACGTTGACCTCCATCGGCACACTGCGCAGATCGATCCCGCTCAGCTCCGACATGGCCTCTCGATAGGCGGCCGAGCCGAGGTCCTGTGCCAGTCGCAACCACGCCTCGCTCAGTTCTTCGGGAAACGCGATGGTAGGGGTGCCCATGCTTACCAGGGCCCGCGCCTCATAGTCATAGTTTTTCTCGCCACCGTAACCACTCACCGTCTTGAAGTGATCGTGAGGAAAGGTTGCCGCCAACGCGGCGGCATCCTCGGTCGAATACAGATTGCCGATTTCAGCCCATGAGAACGGATGGGCCTTTAGCGCCGCTGGCGTGAGACGAGAGAGATCTAGCATTGTCGGTTCTTGTTCGCTGTCAGGTTTCGGATACCACGGGCGATGGAACGCAGTGGTGCGGTCATTCGGAATGAATTGGAGTTCTGCAACTCAAGCATCCTGGCGTCACTGAGGGCCAGTTGCTGGCTGAGCTGGACAATCCGTTGCTGCTGGACGAGCTCCTGCGCCGCAAGGCTTTGTGCCGGTTCGATGCTGGCCGGCTCTGGCACGACAGGGCTTGCCGGCCGTTCAGTCGACACGGGGTCACGGCCCTCGGCTGCGGCTTCAAGCAGATTGGGCAGATGCTGTAGAAACGCTCCCAACACCGGCTGGGACGCTGTTTTACCCTGGCGAATGATCGCCGCGACCCGGTCCCAATGTTCGACCAACTGATCCGCCGCCGCACGCGCCGCGGGCGATGGACAGGTCTTGCCCACGCGGGCGAGCAACCATTGCGGATCGATCGTCGCCACGTCCGGCAAGGCGTGGAGCGAGTCGAACCCCGCCAGCGCCGTGTATTTGCCCGTGGTCAGGTCCGCCGAGCAAAACACCGGGACGCCAAACGCCAAAGCGGTGATCGCCAGGTGGTAGCTATGGCCGATGACCGCTTGGGCCTGGCTGAGAATTTCCGCCATCAGCAATGGCTCTGGCCAGAACGACAAGGTAACGGCCCCCGGCAGGCGCCCGGCAATGACCGACGGATCGTCCCCAAGGACGGGGCCAATCGGCACCACCAGGAACTGATAGCCCTGGAATGCCTCGGCGTGGTCTTCGAACAGTTTTATAAAGGATTCCACCACGTGAATGGCGTGGATCACGATGTAGGGCCCGGTCAGCCCGGCCTGTTCGCGCAGGCCAATGAACTCGGCCGAGGGTTGCTGCTCATCGATCAGGCGGGGCAAGCCAAACGCGGTATCGGGCAGCACTTCGATCTCGGCCTGTTGAGCCAGCGCGGCGAGGGTATCGCGCGACAGTGCATCTCGCACGCGCACGTACTGGCTCTGCTCAAGGGTCATTTTCAATAGCGGCCTGGCCCAGTCGGGAATATCGTTGCAATGCATCCCGGGGGCATTCCACATGACCGGGACCGCGTGTTGCAGCGCGATGAGCGCAGGGGTCAGCCAATAACCGGTGGGGTGGTGGATATCGGCGGTTGTCGGACCATAGCCGTGGGCAACGACTTTATCGAAGCGGATCAGGAAACCACCGCCAATCAAGACCCCATCCAGGCTCGCCGCGACATGGGGCAACTCCGTCAGCGATGTCACCGCATAAGGCCATTGCGGTGGGGTTTTCCCGTGGTAGGAAAACCGATGCAGGTTGACAGAACCCAAGCGCCGGGTCAGCTCCGCCTCGGCGATGATCGGAAACAGCAGATCACCGTAGTTCTCCACGTCAAAGGTGCCGAATATGGCGACCTGCCACGTGCGCGTGTCCGGGTGCTCCGTCAAAACCTGTTCTCCTTGAGCGGCGCAGACCTTGGGAGGCGGTTCAACCGGTCGAGGGTCGATCCGCTGCAACCCCAGGTCAACCATGCCCAAGAAGTTCTTGTGGTTCGGCAACATGTCGAACGCCAAGGGCGCGACCTGCTTTTCGATCAGTTGCGAGGTGTCTTCCGTCGCGCCGTGCAACAGCTTGAGGGTGACATGATAGCGCCCCTCGGCGAGGTTGGCCGGGAAGCGCACCGTGATCGCCGCACGCCGCCAGCCGTTTTCGGGCGGGCTGGGTTGCAGTGTGAAGTTGCCCCCGCCGATCACCAGCAGCCTGGCCTCCTGGATAGTGAAGCTGATGTTCGGTTGCGTGATCGATTCATGCAGCAACGCCTCGACGCGAATCTCGATATCGTCGCCATACAGGTAGCTGGACGAAAGTTGCTGGGTATTGGTGAAGCAGGCAGCACTGATGTGCCCCTCTTCGGTCCCGAAGGCCATACCCTCCTGCCCGCCCATGAATGACTTGCGCGTCACCGGTATCACGCCACCACTGGCCCAGCGACGTTGCTCGTCCCGCATGTCGAGCAAGTGCAGCTCGGCCATTTCATCGGGCGAGCCGCTGGCCACGACCCGGCCTGCGCGCAGGTAGATGACCCGGTGGCAGAAGCGCTTGACCATGCTCATGTCATGGGAGACGAACAGCAGCGTCGTGCCTTTGGCAGCCAGTTCTTCCAGCCGGTTCAGGCATTTGAATTGAAAAGAGGCATCGCCAACGGATAGGGCCTCGTCGACGATCAGGATCTCCGGCTCGACACAGACCGAAACGGCGAAGGCCAACCGTACCAGCATCCCGCTGGAATAGATCTTGGTGGGCTGGTCGATGAAGTCGCCGATATTGGCGAAGGCGATGATGTCATCGAAACGAGCGTCGATTTCCGAGCGATCCAAGCCCAGCACCGCCGCATTCACATAGACGTTTTCGCGACCGGTGAACTCCGGGTTGAAACCGGACCCCAGCTCGAGCAACGCCGCAATCCGACCATTGCCCTGGACGCTGCCCCGGGTCGGCATCAACGTCCCGCAGATCAGTTGCAACAAGGTGGATTTGCCGCTGCCGTTACGGCCGATGATACCGACGGTCTCCCCCCTTGCGATGGTCAGCGAAACATCGTCCAAGGCCCAGAACTCGCGATAGAAACGCTTCCTGCCGCGCACCAGCATCTGCAATAGACGGTCCTTGGGCGCATCATAAATCTGGTAACACTTGCTCAGGTTTTCGGCACGAATGGCCACTTCAAACGACATCGACAAAACCCTTCCATGAATCACGGCCATTATTGCGGCGCTACTCAATCAGTCCTTCGCTGGGAACTGCGGATGAGTTAAGCACAGATGGGGAAAAAAACTTCGAATGAACCTGCACGTGGTCTACCCTCCAATGAGGACGCGACACAGGGAGCATCCGAATATTGCCTTAAGGATCAAGCACCAATGCAGTCGTTCAGCACGTCCCCCACCGCCATGATCAAGAGTGTCCTGGTCAATCGAATCCTGATCTACGTATTGATCCGCAGAGAAGTCATCGGGCGCTACAAGGGTTCGATGCTCGGCGTCTTGTGGTCGTTCTTCACTCCGGTTTTCATGCTGGTGGTCTACACATTCGTGTTCAGTGTCGTCTTCAAGGCCCGCTGGTCGGGCGGCGGTGAATCCAAGAGCGAATTCGCCCTGGTGCTGTTCGCGGGCCTGTTGGTCTTCAACCTGTTTTCCGAATGCGTGAGCCGTGCGCCGGGCCTGGTGCTGGCCAATACCAACTACGTCAAGAAGATCGTGTTCCCACTGGAAACCCTGCCCCTGGTGTCGCTCGGCGCAGCGCTGTTCCACATGGCGGTCAGCGTCCTCGCCTGGCTGATCTTTTATATCGTCCTGTTCGGAACGCCACCGGTAACGGCCCTTCTATTGCCATTGGTGCTTTTCCCCTTGGTGCTGATGACGCTGGGTCTCTCCTGGTTTCTCGCCTCGATCAGCGTCTACCTGCGTGATATCGGCCAGTTCATCGGTATCATCATCACGGCGATGCTGTTTCTCTCGCCGATTTTCTATCCGCTCTCGACGCTTCCGCAGAGCTATCAGGCCGCGTTGCAGGCAAACCCGCTGACGCTGCCGGTGGAAATGGTTCGCGATGTGCTGTTCTGGGGCCGGCCGCCGCAATGGGCCTATCTGGCGGCTTATTCGGCCATTTCCGTGCTGATTGCCTGCGCCGGGTTTGCCTGGTTCCAGAGGACCCGCAAAGGCTTTGCCGACGTTATATGACATTGTTGCGTGGCGCCCCGCTCAGCACCCGCTATGCTGATTCATGCCACGGCTGGAGCCTGGCTGGTGACTGACGCACACAGATCCTGAAAGACCGAGTGTGCGTTGCCGTATTGACCAAAGGACCAGAAAACTGCATGGACCAGATCAACCGTCTTGTTGATTGCATTGACCAACTGACTCGCTCAACACAATCCAGAACCATTGAAACCTTGCAGTTGGTCAAGGAAATCGAGAATCGAGATCGGCTTATCGAACAATTGAACCTTGGTTCGAAAGCGCTTCGCACCCGTCTGTCGCTCCAAGAAGGCAAGACCGGGCGACTGCGCGAGCAACTGCGGGTGGCCGAACAGCGCCTCAAGGACGCCGAGGCATTAATCCAGGCCAAGGAAAAAGAGGCTGTCGTGCTTTCCGATTGGGCGGTGGATCTGCGTGCCCAACTGGCGGCCAAGCAAGCCGAGCTGTTCAAGCTTTCCGACTGGGGCAACGCCATCGAACGTGCACCGCTGCGTTATTCGATACGCAAGCAGTTGTATAAATTATCGCGCCAGGTCTACGCCTGGTTGCCACTCACCGCACAGCAGAAAAGCAAGCTGGCGCGTCGGCTTCGAAGTTGGTTGAAACCCGGCAAGGCAACACCGGGCGAATCATCGGCAGACGCCAGTTCTGCGCTGCAATCTCTGCCACCGCCGGTAAACCTTGCAGTACCGTCCAGCCTCGGGCAGCCCACGATCCTGATGTTCGGCGTGATCGATTGGCACTTTCGCATCCAACGCCCACAAAACCTGGCAAAGGAACTGGCCCGGGCCGGACAAACGACTTTTTATATCTCGAACAATTTCATCGACGACGAGGCCCCCGGCTTCGAAGCAGAGCCCTTGGAAGGCTCCAACCGGCTGTTCCAGATCCGTTTCAAGGTGCTCGGTGCACCGGCCATTTATCATGCCCCGCCGTCAGCGGCCGCGATCCGCCAGTTGTGCGAAGGCCTGGCCATGCTCCTGCAATCGGCGAACGTCAACGCGGCGGATTGCATTGTCCAGCACGCCTACTGGTTCCCGCTGGCCAGGCGAGTGCCAAACGCCACGCTGGTCTATGACTGCATGGATCACCACGAAGGCTTCGGCAACGTGGCCCAGGAACTGCTCGACCTGGAAATCGCCCTGATGCGCCGGGCTGATCTGCTGGTGGCGACATCCGACTGGATCGAACAACACGGCAAGCGGGAAAACCGCAACGTTGAGGTGATCCGCAACGCCTGCGAGTTCAGTTTCTTCAGCCGACGTCCCGACAAGGTCTACCGGGCCCCCGGCAACAGAAAGATCATCGGTTACTACGGCGTCATTGCCGAATGGTTCGACCTGGACTTGGTCAAGCGGGTCGCCCAGTCCTTCCCGCAGCACCTGATCCTGTTGATCGGCAGTGATATCGTCCAGGCAAAAAGACACTTCAAGGCCTTCCCGAATGTGGTCCTGGAGGGTGAAGTCCCGTATGCCTCCCTGCCTTACTACCTTCACGCCATGGACGTTTGCCTGCTTCCGTTCAAGGTCATGCCGTTGACCCTCGCCACCAACCCGGTCAAGGTCTATGAATACCTGAGCGCGGGGAAACCGGTGGTGTCGGTGAAACTGCCGGAGTTGAGCCAGTTTGGCAAACTGGTCTGGGCGGTTGAAGAGCCGACTGAGTTCATCTCGACCCTGCGCAGCGTCCTGGGCGCACTGCCGGAGGACAGCGCCACGCTGGCGGCCCGTCAATCGTTCGCCCGGGGCCAGACCTGGCAGCATCGGGCCGCCAGCCTGCGCGAGGCCATTGCAACCTTGCCCGTGCCCAAAGTCAGCGTCGTGGTGTTGACCTACAACAACCTCGAACTGACCAAGGCCTGCCTCGACAGCCTGTTGACCCAGAGCCAGTACCCGAACCTTGAAATCATCGTCGTCGATAACCACTCCAGCGACCAGACCCCGGCGTTCCTCACTGCCTGGGCCGACGGCCATCCAGACCGGATCGTGATCCTCAACCAGGACAACAAAGGATTCGCCGCCGGCAACAACCTGGGCCTCGCCGCGGCCAGCGGCGACTACCTGGTTATCCTGAACAACGACACGGTCGTCACCGCCGGCTGGATCAAAGGCTTGATCCGCCACCTGCAAGACCACAAGGAGATCGGCATCATTGGCCCGATCACCAACAACATCGGCAATGAGGCCAAAGTCAGCACCCGCTATGAACGGATAGAAGACATGCCCGCCGAAGCCGCGCAAATGACCCGCGCCCGCATGGGCGAATGGTTCGAGATCAACACCCTGGCGTTTTTCTGCGTGATGTTCCCGCGCTCGACCTACGAGCAGATCGGTGGCCTGTGCGAAGAGTACGGCCTCGGGTTTTTCGAGGATGACGACTATTGCCGCCGCATACAGCGTCGTGGCATGCGCGCGGCCTGTGCCGAAGATGTTTTCGTTCATCACCACCTGTCCGCCTCGTTCAACACCTTGGGCGCCAGGAAAAAACAGGCACTTTTCGAAAAGAACCGGGCGATCTACGAAAGCAAGTGGGGATCCTGGGTCCCGCACACGTACCGAGACGCCTGAACGTCCTTCGCATGCAACGCTATTTACTCAAGGGAACAGATGAATGTGTGGCGAGGGAGCTTGCTCCCGCTGGGCCTGTAGGAGCTGTCGAGCGAAGCGAGGCTGCGATCTTTCCCCGGACACTTGAATCCCAAGTGAAAGATCAAAAGATCGCAGGCTTCGCCAGCTCCTACAGAGCCCAGCGGGAGCAAGCTCCCTCGCCACGAATCTTTGGTTTGCCTTAATGGACAGTGTTGTCCCTTTAGCCGAGACGATATTTTGCCCAGATTCAGCCTCAAATATGCAGTAGTGCTGTTGGTTCTGCTGGTAAGTGCGGTGGTCGGTGTATACGGTTTTTCGACGCTTGAACTGGCGTCCATGAACAGCAGTAGCCGGACGATATTGCTGTCAGTGGCAGTTCTCGCCGTCCTCACCGTCTTCACTCGCAAGCCACCGCTCATGCTTTGCCTGGGTTTACTGGCGTGCCTGGCCGTTGCCTGCGCGCAAGCTTGGCCGGTGATAGTGGTCGTAGTCTTCGCCCTGTCTGCCACGGTGCTCGGCAGGTGGATGCTCGGGCAAGCAGCCTCTGCCGATTGGAGTGTCCATCTGCTGGTAGGTGCCGGTACGTTCGGTACGCTAACGGGCCTGGCCGCGTATTGGCCGATCAACTACCCCTGGCTATATGGCGCGATGCTGTCGCTGCCGCTGCTACTGGGGCACAAGCACGTCACCGGGTTATGGCGTGAACTGCCGCGGCACATCCAGGCCACCCGCTCAGCACAAACACCCCTCCAGACCGGGCTTGACGTCCTGATCGGAGGCTTTGCCTGCCTTTACGTGCTGGTCGCCTTCATGCCGGAGGTCGGGCATGACGCGTTGGCCATGCACCTGTTCGTCCCCTCACACCTGGCCCAGCGACATCAATGGTCGTTCGATGCCAGCACCTATGTGTGGGCTGTCATGCCCATGCTGGCCGACTGGATCTACAGCATTGTCTATATGCTGGCTGGCGAAACGGCCGCGCGCCTGAGCAACAGCGCCTTCACCTTGCTGCTGGCGTGGCAGATCCGCAACATGACCCTCTGGGCCGGAGGCTCTGCCACCAGTGCCCGCTGGGCAAGCCTGATCTTTTTGTCGACACCCCTCGCCTTCGCCGAAAGCAGCAGCCTGCATATCGAGTCGGCGTGGACCGCCTTCATGCTGGCCGGCACCCTGGCGATCCTGAAGGTCGCAAGCTTCACGCCGGATCCCAGGGAACGCCTGTCGCAACTGCTCCTGGCCGGCGTCCTGCTGGGCTTCGCCCTGGCGACCAAGGCCGTGACGCTGAGCGTCCTGCCGGTCCTGCTGGTGATCCTGCTGGTGCAATTCAAGGCCTGGGTTGTGCCAGGCATCGTCAAGACGCTCCTGCTGGGCAGTGCCGGCCTGATACTGGCCGGTGCCACTCCCTACCTCTGCGCCGGGTTCTTGACCGGCAACCCGGTGTTCCCGTTTTTCAACGCCATCTTCCATTCGCCGCTCTGGCCCGACATCAATTTCGAACCGCCGGCCTCGTTCGGTACCGGGATGACCTGGGATACCCTCTATCGAATGGTCTTCAAGTCGCCCCAGTTCATCGAAGGGCGCGTCGGTGCGGCCGGCTTCCAGTGGCTGTTGCTGCCCACGGCCGCCGTCGCCGTGCTGTTGAGCGGCAACAAAAAAGCCCTGTGCATTCTCCTGGTTGGCGCCGGCGCGATGTTCACGACGTTCCACTCAACGGCCTACCTGCGTTATGTGTTCCCGTCCTTCGCGCTGTTTTCGGTGATCCTGGCCCTGCCCTTCTCCGACGCCAGGGTTTTCCCCCGCAGCCTCGCCATCGTCGCCGGTGCCCTGCTGGTCCTGGCCAATACCCGTTTCATTCAGGCCGCGACTTATTACGGCGACATCAGCCCCTCGGCACTGTTGAGCCAGGCAGGTCGGGAGGCCTATCTATTGCAACGCCTGCCTATCCGGAAAATGGTCGACACTGCCAACGCCTTGAATAGCGGTGATCAGCCCGTGGCGGTCTTTGCGTCGCCGCTGATGGCCGGTTTGCACGGCGATGCCCTTTACGCATCCTGGTACAACCTGAAGTGGAAAAACGAATTCGATGCGGCGGCCTCACCCTCGGCGCTCACCCAGCGCTTGCGCCAGCGTCAGGTGAGCTGGCTGGTGATCGACCTCAAATCCCTTCCCCAGGCGCCTCTCGATCGGCTGCTCGCTGTGTCCACGTCGTATGCCAGATTGGGTGACCTGGACCTGCGCAAACTCAACGTCACGCACGATGAACGCCTGCTCAACCCGGAGCTGTCCAGCCTCGAAGGCTGGAGCCTGACGTCACCCTCGGCGTATGACGCGGAGCGCAAGATCCTGACCGTCAACGTCAACACACCGGCCACGCAGCGGGTCGAAGTGACACCGGGACTGACGTACATCAACAGCGTGTCCGCACGCTGCGCAACAACGGCCACCACCGGCAGAATCCAGGCCAATTGGATGGACGACCAAGGCGATTTCATCACCGCCAGCATCGAGACATTTGACTGCACCACGCAATGGGAGACCCATGAAATGAGCGTCGTTGCCCCTGCAAATGCCACGTCCGCGATCATCTATGCGTCCGGGCATACCGACACTCCCGTGGCATTCAGGTCACTTTCATTCAGGCAATAGTGGGCGATATCGATGAACTCAAAAACCGAGCTTTTCACGGATGAACAGCGAGTCGCCGTCGTCATCCCCAGCTATCGGGTCACCGCGCACATTGTCGGCGTCATCGACGCCATAGGGCCGGAGGTCTGGCGCATCTATGTCATCGACGATGCCTGCCCGGACGGATCAGGCGGGCACGTCCAGGCCTCCTGTAACGACTCCCGGGTCAAAGTGCTGCCCCATGACGTCAACAAAGGCGTCGGTGGTGCGGTCATGACCGGCTATCGGGCAGCCCTCGCCGACGGGGCCAGTATCATCGTCAAAGTCGACGGGGATGGTCAGATGGATCCGACGCTGATCCCGCTGTTCATCGAGCCGATCCTGGCGGGTGAAGCCGACTACACCAAGGGCAATCGATTTTTCAATCTGGAAGAAGTGCAATCGATGCCGCGGCTGCGCCTGTTCGGCAACGCCGTGTTATCGCTGATGGCCAAACTGTCGACGGGTTACTGGGATCTGTTCGACCCTACCAATGGCTACACGGCGATCCACCGTGACGTCGCCCGGCTGCTACCCCTGGACAAGGTCAGCCAGCGCTATTTTTTCGAGACCGACATTCTGTTCCGCCTGAACACGGTGCGCGCCGTCGTGGTGGACATTCCCATGGAGGCCCGCTACGGCGACGAAGTCAGCCACCTCAAGATTTCGAAGATCGTGGGCGAATTCCTTTTCAAGCACCTGCGCAATTTCACCAAGCGCGTGCTCTACAACTACTATTTACGCGACATGTCCCTGGCGTCGATCGAGCTGCCGATCGGCATTCTGATGTTGTTGTTCGGCGTCTTCTTCGGCAGCTATCACTGGTATGAGTCGGCGCAGAATAGCGTCGCGACGCCCGCCGGTACCGTGATGCTCAGCGCCCTGCCCATGCTCATGGGGTTGCAGTTGATCATGGCGTTCCTCGGTTACGACATCGCCTCGGTACCCAGCAGGCCACGGCAATCCAGGCGCGGTAAAGCAACGTCATTGCGGGAAGAAAACTCATCAAAGCGCTAAGGGATTTTTTATCGGACCCGTCGCTCAAGGCATTGGATGTCGATGGCCTTGAACGCCTCGCACTTCACGGCAAAGTGCTTGAACGCAAGCGAATGCTGCGGGAAGTCTTCGTGGAGTTTCACCACGGGTTTCATCGCCTGGCAGACCGCTACTTCAAGGTCGAAGGCCTTGAGGTGGAGTTGGGGGCGGGCATCGCGCCCATGCGCGATTCGTACCCAGAAGTATTGGCCACGGACATTGTCGCCACCGAGCAACTGGACATGGCGCTCAATGCCGAAGCAATGAGCCTGGACGATCATTCGGTCAGGGCCTTTTATGGCCAGAACTGTTTTCATCACTTTCCTCACCCCGAGCAATTTTTCACGGAGCTGGAAAGAACGCTCAAGGTCGGCGGCGGCGCCATTTTGATCGAGCCCTTTCACGGACCCTTTGCCGCTTTTCTCTATAAACGCCTGTTCAAGTCCGAAGGCTTCGACATGCACTTCCCGTCTTGGGAGACACCCTCGACCGGCCCCATGAACGGCGCCAACCAGGCCCTCAGCTACATCGTCTTCGTGCGCGACAGACAGGCGTTCGAGCGCAAGCACCCAAGCCTGGAAATCGTCCACCAGGAAATCTGCGGCAACTATCTGCGCTACCTGGTTTCCGGCGGCCTGAACTTTCGCCAGTTGTTGCCTGACGCGCTGATCCCCGTGCTCAAGGTCGTGGAAAAACTGCTGCATCCGATGAGGCGACTGTTGGCACTGCATCACATCGTGGTGATCCGGAGGACGTCTTGACCTTTATCCGCTATGGCGCCATCCAGGTCATGGCCTATGCATTGGACATGGGTGCCTTTTTGCTGTTGATCGCGCTATTCGGGGGTCACCCCATCCTGGCCAACATTGCCGGCAAAGGCGTGGCCGGGGTGTTCGCGTTCTTTTTGCATCGACACTTCACGTTCCAGTCGACCCATGGCAGCAGCAAGGCGCAAGCGCTGCGTTATTTCTCGTTGCTCGCCATCAATATCCCGGTCGCTTCGGCGCTGTTCAGCGTGGGGCTGTATGTCGTCGACAGCCCTGCCCCGGTGAAATTTGTCTGCGACGTGATCTGCGTGGCCCTGACCTACTGGATCAGCAAACTGTTCGTGTTTCATTCCACTACGCCCCCGCCGGTCCCCACTGACCGAGCCGAAGGCGCATGACCATGAAGCTATTGATAACCGGCGCGACAGGCTACATCGGGCAACGTTTGTCCGCCCTCGCGACGGCAAGGGGATACGAGGTCATTTGCGCCACCCGCCAGCCGGGCCCTGCCCCCTATGCCTGGCTTCCTTATGACCTGCGGGGCCCGGCGCCCGAATGCCCGGCCGGCACTCAGGCGCTGATCCATTTGGCGGCCGACACCTCGACCGGTGCCGACAACGACGCGGACGATGAAGTCAACGCGGCCCTGGCGCTGATCCGATGCGCCCAACAAGGCTCGGCCAGGTTCATCTTCATCTCCAGCCAAACCGCCGAGCCCACGGCCCCGAGCGTTTATGGCCGGACCAAGTGGCGCATCGAACAGCATGTGCTGGCCGCCGGGGGCACCGTGATCCGCCCCGGGCAAGTCTACGGTGGTCCCGAACGCGGCCTCTTTGGCCTATTGTCGGGGCTGGTTCGCCGAAATCCGTTCATTCCGATTCTCTGGCCAGCGCCTTGCATACAACCCATCCATGTCGATGACCTCGCGGCCTCGATATTGGCCGTCGTCGAGCGGGACGACATTCGTGCCGAAATCCTCAACCTGGGCGCCGTGCAGCCGATTGCCTTCGACCGCTTCCTGGCGGCGATTGCAGCGCACCGGGTCCGTGCCGTTCGCCTGCCAATTCCCCTGCCGGTGGTACTGCTCAGGCTGTTGCGTCGGTTGCTGGGGCACTCCTTGGGCGCGAAGCTGGGCCTGGAGCGGATTTTTTCCCTCATCCACCTGCCGCCCATGGACAGTGAGCGTTCCCTGCAAAAACTCGGCGTTCAACTGCGCCCGCTCGCCCACGGCATGCATCGCTCCGGCCGGGGGCAACGTCGCGGGCTTCTCCAGGAAGCCACGGTTCTCTTGAACTATCTGCTCAAGCGCCCGCCGCAAAGAAGCCTGGTCAGTCGCTATGTCAGGGCACTGGAGCGTGGGGGGAAAACCCGCCCCGTCATTAGCTCACGCTTGCTGATGAGCTGGCCGATACTCCTGACGCTGCTGGACACCCCCGGCGTCCTGGGCAAGCCCGACGGCCAGGCGCTGGCCTGGCGCCTGCAGGTTGCACTCGCTATCGCCGAAGCCAGCCCCCAGGGCGCCCAGGTGTTTCTCGGTATCCAACAATCGCGCAGCCCTGTCGCCACGCTGGTTGCGCTGGGGCTCACCGCGACCAAGGCGTTGACGTGGAAGCTAGCGGCGTTGTCAGGCCGGCCCTTTGCTCGCCAGCTGTTACGTGAAAGTGAAACCCACCGTGAAGCCTGACTTCGATGTGATCATCGTCGGCAGTGGCCCGGCCGGGACGTCGGCGGCCTATCCGTTGGTCAAGGCGGGCCTGAAAGTCCTCATGATCGATGCCCAGGCCAGCATCGGTTCATCGGTGCTGCCAACCCGCCCGTTCCTCAGCGCCAGGGCCAACGACGCGCATCAGTGGAAATGGATGATTGGCGATAACTTCCACGCCTTGAACCAACTGGACGCGGTATCGCCCAAGCTGAAGACACCGACCCACGCCCATGTCTTCGAAGGATTCAGCGCCGGCAATCGCATCGAGACCGACAACTTTATCGGCGTCGGCTCCCTGGCCACCGGCGGCTTGTCCAATGCCTGGGGCTGCGGCGTGGCAACGCTGGGTGCCAGCGACTTAGCCGGGCTGCCCATCGATCATGCCGAGATGCAAGCGTCCTACGAAACCGTCGCCCGCCGGATCGGCATCAGTGGCCGGATCGACGATGATCTTTCAAGCTATTTCGGCCTCGATGAGTGGTCGCAACCGCCGCTGCCGCTGGATGCCCTGCACCAACGTCTGCTCGATCAGTACGCCCGGCGTCGTTCGGCGTATCCCGAGCAGGGGTTTCGCCTTGGCCGCTCCAGGGTCGCCGTCTTGAGCCAGCCCCTGGACGCGCGCAAGGCCTGCGACCTGTCGGGAAACTGCTTGTGGGGCTGTCACAACCAAGCCTTGTACAGCGCGTCGCAAGAGCTGCAAAAACTCAAGCAGTACCCGGGATTCCAGCACGTCCAGGATTTCCTCGTGGAGGATCTGCAGAAACAGGACGGTTCATGGGCGGTCACCCATCATCGCTCCTCCCGGCGCTTCTGCGGTACACGCCTGCTGCTGGCGGCGGGCACCCTGGCCTCGACCCGACTCGCCCTCAAGGGCCTGAATCATTCGGCCCCGATACCGCTGCTGTCATCGCCGACAGCGGCCTTCCTGTTGTGGCTGCCAAAAATGCTCGGCACCCCGAGGGCACCGGCATTTGGCTTGGGCCAGCTATCCTTCACCCTGGCGCTGACGGCCGGTGCGACGGCTTTCGGCTCGACATTCAACACCACAGGCTTGCCCATGACCGAGTTTGTCAACCGGATCCCCCTGAGCAAACGCTACAGCATCGAGTTGCTGAAAAACCTGCTCAGTGCCTGCGTCGTCGGGAACCTCTTCCTGCCCGGGCACCTGTCCCACAACACGGCGGCGTTGCGCCCCGATGGCTCGTTGAGCATCAACGGCCACGTGCATCCCGAACTCCCCGGACTCATGAAGACTGCCGAGACAAAGCTTCGCCGGATCTATTGGAAAATGGGCGCGCTGTTGATGCCCATGAGCTTCACCGTCGGCAGGCCGGGGGCAGATATCCACTATGCCGGCACGCTGCCCATGCACGCGACGCCCCGGATCGGGCAGACCGATCGCCTTGGCGAAGTCGCCGGCTTGCCCGGTGTGCATGTTGTCGACGGTGCCTGTTTGCCCAGACTCACCGAAAAGTCCCACACGCTGACCCTCATGGCCAATGCGGACCGGATAGCCCGCTCACTTGCCACCACGATAGGACATCAAAAGGCATGACCCACAAGGTACTTTGCATCGTTGGTACGCGTCCGGAAGCCATCAAGATGGCGCCCGTGATCAAGGCGCTCCAGGCCGAAAGGAATATCGCTTGCCGGGTGCTCGCCACCGCCCAGCACCGAGGCCTGCTGGACCAGATCCTGGACGGCTTCGCAATCACGGCCGACCTGGACCTGGACATCATGCGTCCCAACCAGTCATTGGCGGCCCTGACCTCTCGCCTGCTGCTCGAACTCGACAACGTCTTGCAAGCCGAGCAACCCGATGTCGTCCTGGCTCAAGGCGACACGACCACGGTCATGAGTGCCGCCCTGGCGTGTTTCTACCGGCAGATTCCCTTCGGCCATGTCGAAGCGGGCCTGCGTACCGGGGACCTCTGCAATCCGTTCCCCGAGGAAGCCAACCGGGTCATCGCCGGCAAGCTCACTCGCTGGCATTTCGCGCCCACCCAGGGCGCCGTGGACAACCTGCTGCGCGAAGGCGTCAGCGCCAGCGATATCACCCTGACCGGCAATACCGTGATCGATGCCCTGCTGATGACCGCGGCACAGGACTGCGCCTTGACTGTCCCATTGGACGCGAGCAAACGCCTGGTGCTGGTCACCTCCCATCGGCGGGAGAATTTCGGTGAACCGTTCCAGAATATCTGCCAGGCCCTCAAGCACCTGGCCGAACGGAACCCGGGCATCCAGATCCTCTATCCCGTCCATCCCAACCCGAACGTCAAGGAGGTCGCACACCAACTGCTCGGCCAGACCCCGAACATCTTCCTCTGCGCACCACTGGATTACGCGCCGTTTATCGCGGCAATGAAGCGCTCGTACCTGATCATCAGTGACTCCGGGGGGGTGCAGGAAGAAGCCCCGGCCCTGGGCAAACCCGTGCTGGTGCTGCGGGAGGAAACCGAACGCCCGGAGGCGGTCGACCTCGGCGTGGTCAAGCTGGTGGGCGCCAACCGGGACCTCATCGTCGAACAGGCACAGCGCCTGCTCGATGACCCCGAGGCTTACCAGGGCATGGCACGTGGGGTTTCCCCCTATGGCGACGGCAAGGCCGCGGCACGCATCGTCAACGTGTTAAGGCAGTACTTCCAGCCATGCGCATGATTTACCTGTCGCCGCTGCCATGGGCCAGCTTCAGCCAGCGCCCCCATCACTTCGTCGATTGGTATCACCACCAGACCGGGGCGCCGGTGCTCTGGATCGATCCGTACCCGACACGGTTACCCACGCTGAACGACTTCAGGGGCAAGCCGCCCGTGACCGATCAGCAAAGCGCCAGCGTTCCACCCTGGTTGCAGGTCCGCAAACCCCGTAGCTTACCCATCGAGCCCCTGCCAGGCTCAGCCATGCTGCTCAAGCGACTGTGGCGTGACCTGTTCAACGAGGCCGTGGCATTTGCCGCCCAAGGGCCCTGCATGATCTGTGTGGGGAAACCTTCCGAACTGGCCCTGCAGTTGCTGGCGCTGATCCCGCAAAGCCCCGCCGTCTACGATGCCATGGACGATTTCCCAGCCTTTTATGAGGGCCTGTCACGCAGGTCCATGGAACGTCGCCAGGCGCAGCTCATTCGAGGGGTGGGCACGGTACTGGCGTCGTCCAACCCGCTTCGCGACAAACTCCTGGGCATGACCGATCAGGTAGCTCTGGCCCTTAACGCTTGTGACCTGCATGGACTGATGCCGGTCGAGCGCCTGGACCTGGGTGCCAAGCAGCAGGTGCTGGGTTATGTCGGCACGCTGGGTCGTTGGTTCGACTGGGACCTGGTCATCGCGCTGGCACGGGCCAATCCTGGCAATCTCGTCCGGCTGATTGGCCCTGTCTTCAACCCCCCGCCTTGCGCATTGCCGGCCAACATCGAACTGCTTCCGGAATGCTCCCATGCCAGTGCAATCGCGGCCATGGCAAGGTTTTCGGTGGGTCTGATCCCGTTCAAGCGCAACCGCCTGACGGCCTCGGTCGACCCGATCAAATACTACGAGTACCGCGCCCTCGGCCTGCCTGTCATTGCCACTCGCTTCGGTGAAATGGCCCTGCGCGACCGGGAGCCGAGCGTCTGGATCGTGGAGGAAGGCACCGATTTGCGCAAAACCGTCGTCGAAGCGCTCGCCAGTCAAAGCGATTGTTCGGCTGTTCAGCAGTTTCGTGACGCCCATCGTTGGGCCCAGCGTTTTTCTGCGATCAACCTCAAACACGCGCCATAACGGCCGATACCCCGGATAAGACCCCACCACTGGGGCGCAGGACGGAACGGTAGGTCAGTCATGACAGAAATTTATTTGCTGATAGCGCACGGCACGGATCAGGGCGAAGCTTACGTGCTGGGCTGGTTCGACGACCGGAGCAAAGCCCGGGAAGTGGCCGAACAGAAAGAATGGGAAGCGTACCGCGCCAGCCTGAAGGAGAAACACCCGTGGTCTAGCCACACACCGCTGGCACCGGACCAGACGGACTATCGTCGCTACTGGATCAAGACCATCTCGAAATTCGAGCATGTGCCAGTGCCGAGATCTTTTGCGGTCCATTGATCATCACGACTGAATATTCGACGAAACGCGCGTGATCGGTGGCGGTCTAGACGATTAAGCCCATCCGATGAGAGCGTTCTTATGTTGAAATTCCTTGGCGGCACCGTAGGCATCATTTTCCTGATTGGCCTGATCGTGGTGATTGCGCTGTTCAAGTTCATTTTTTGAGCGTGGCGGCGGTCTTTGGTTTGGTGTTCATTTTTTTCAGACGTGAAAAAGCCCAATCTTTGCAGATTGGGCTACGTCATTGCCGCCAAACGTTTCGCTTGCTTCATGACGACATCCATTCAGGGATATCCCGCATGGCGTGTAAAACTCGCCATACGTCAATGTGCTCATCGCGCTCTACGTAGAACACCAGATAGGGATAACGCTTCAGCGGCCAGCAGAGTAATCCGGAAATATCCAGCTCATGGGCGTACCTGGACATACCCGATGCCGGATGGCGGCTGATATGCGTATAGGCATTTTCCAGGGCGTCGATGAAATTGAGTGCCGCCTGCTCGGCCTGCTCACCTAGGTAATAGTTGATGGCGTCCTCTACATCCTGGCTGGCAAGAGCTCGCGGAATGACGGGTTTCGCCTTCATCCTCACCCTTTGCGCACCTTAGCCCGTAGAGATTCGAAGTAGTCGCCATTCACAGGAGCAGTGGGATCCGACTCAGCCCCGGCCAGTACCAGGCCACGAAGGTGCTGCCGATCCTGATCCTTGCGAATCAGTTCCCGCACATATTCGCTACTGGTGCTGTAGCCTCTCTGACTAACCTGATCATCTATAAAAGATTTAAGAGCGTCTGGCAGCGAGATGTTCATGGTACTCATGACTTTGCCTGTTTTTTGACAAAATTTGCCAAAGTATACACCCTTGGGCCTGCCTCGCCAGGGGCGAGCTCGCGGGGGGCCAACCATCAGACGTTCAGGTCGCATCGACATGACAGACATAGACACGGCTATTGCTGACTGGGAGCCGCTTAACCTTGAATGGCATCAAGGCTTCGCGTTCATGGACGGCGTGCTGCTGGGCGACGGGCAAGTGCCTGATGTGTACATCATGCTCAGCCCTGAAGGCGCACGCCCCGGCGAGTTGGCACAAGCTGCCAACGCCGGGCACTATCCGCCCTCGCCCTTGCTGGCCGGTCAGCCGGTTTGGCGGCATCGACGCAGCCCTTGGGTCTTGCGCGACGTCCGGCGCGATTACTACCTGCTTCCAGCCTACCGGGCGCGCCACGGCTACCACGCGCTCCAAGCCTTGCCGTTTCGGTTCGACAGTGGCCTGGAAAGCCTCGGCCACCAGTACTGGCATGACGCAGCCGGCGCCTATTGGTTCGGCGAGTACGCGATCAGCCAGATTCCCGAGGCCCGACCCGACAGCCTGGCCCTGTTGCCAGAGTCGCCCGCCTCAGTGACTTCAGCGTCCGCCCTGTTCAGCGACGGGATGAATATCTTTTTGCAGGGGCAACGTCTCGCCAGCGCCACGGCGCGGGTGCGGTATTGCAATCACCCGTCCTATCGAGTGATCGACGATCAGGTCTACAAGGGCTTCAAGCCCCTGCACCAAAAGGACGGCACGCCGCTGCCGGTGGCAAACCCGGACGACTTCCAGATGCTCGCCCAACGCTGGGGCACCGACGGACAGTCGATCATCGTGCAGGCGCAGCAAGGTTCAAGCATTTCCTACGAATACTTCTACCGCATCGACAATGCCGACCTGGCAACCTTCACCATGCTGAATGAACGCTACGCCAAGGACAAGCAACGCGCCTATTACCTGACCGGAAAGAACATCCGCTACGTTGGCGATTTCCACCTGCTCAAGTGCTGGCAGCCGACGTTCGATGAATGCGGGCGCGTGGCCAGCGCCAGCGAATACGAGGATGATTATTTTGCCGTGGACGACAGTTTCGTCTATGCCGCCGGGACCCGCATGCGTGACGCCCATGGCCCAAGCTTTCGCCATTTGGGGTTCGACTATTACCGTGATCACCTGCACGTCTACAGGCGCCAGAAACGCCTCGATGTCGACGCGCAAAGCTTCGTCGTGACCCAGCTCTGTCGCAATGACCAGGATTACTCTCCCGTGCTGGCAGGCGACAAGCACGGCCCGCTGGGCTCAGACGGGATCATCGATGCGGCCATGCAAGAGGCCTGGGCACCTTATTTCGAGGCCCATCCGCAGTTGGAGGGTTACTGGTGGCACCGTTTGCGGGCAACAACCGAGGCCGCCCAAACACACGCGCAAACGCAGCCGCTACAGGCCATAGGTCTCGGATTCGAACTAGGCAACCAAGTGTATTTCCATGGCCGCGCGATCAGCGGGTTGGACGCAGCGAGTTTCAAATTGCTCGACACGCACCTGTGCGGCGATGCCCAGGGCTTGTATCTGATCCCGTTTCATAACGCCGAAACGCAAGTGCCTGAACGGTTTTCCCAAGAACCCGCGGAGCACTTCCGCGCGCTCGGTGGGCCCTACCTGACCGACGGAAAAATCGTGTTCTGCCACCGGATTTTCTACCATTCTCCCGAACCGATTCGTAAGGCCCATGTGGCTACCTTCGAGTCCTGCGATCATGGCTGGGCCCAGGATCAAAATGCGGTGTATTACTACGGCGAGGCGAAAAAACGCCTACATCCCTCGGATACCCGCATTCTCGGCACCTATGCCGTCAGCCCTACCCTGATCCTCTCGGAAGGCAAACCGCTGGATGTACCGTTCGACCCCGACGAAGTCCGCGTGCCCCACCCTGATTTCCTGCAACTGGGCACGCGCAAGTTGTTCTGTCACCGACGGCCCGTCAGCGCCAAGCGTATCGACCTGGCCACCCTGGAATTCCTGAGTGAGCGCTATGCCCGAGACAGGAACCGAATGTACTACTACGACGGTTATGCAACCCTGACCGAGGTCGATGAAGCACAGTATCAGGAATCCCTCGGCCAGCCGGTGGCAAGCGTCTAGAACTGCGTCACCACCGTCACCCCTGCCGTGTCGAACCGGTCCATGTTCATAAGCGCATCAATGGATTGTTCGAGGCTGATGGTCTTGCCCACCAGTTTTTCAGGTGCCAGCTTGCCGGAGGTGATCATGTCCATCATTGCGCCGTAACGGTGTGCCTGCATGCCATGGCTGCCGCAGATCTCCAGCTCATAGGCAATGACTTTGCTCATCGGGATCGCCGGCGTGCTGTGATCGGCCAGCATCAAACCGACCTGGACATGCCGGCCACGCCGTCTCAGATTGTTGATGGAGTTGAAGCAGGTCGTTGGATGACCGAGCGCATCCAACGAAACATGAGCGCCGCCCTTCGTCATCTCAAGCACCGCCTCGGTCACATCCGCCACACGGCTTGCATTGACCGTCGCAACGGCACCAAGCGACTGGGCAAGCTTGAGCTTATCGTCGGAGATATCAATCGCGATAACGTTCGCCCCGACAGCGTGGGCGATCATCACCGCTGACAGCCCCACACCACCACAACCATGAACCGCCACCCACTGGCCCGCCGTGACCTTGCCTTGATCGACCACCGCACGGAACGACGTGACGAACCGACAACCCAGGCTCGCCGCCGTGGCGAAGTCCATGTTGTCCGGCAGCGCAACCAGGTTCAAATCCGCCTGGTGAATCCCAACATACTCGGCGAAAGAGCCCCAATGGGTGAAACCCGGCTGAAACTGGCTGTGGCACACCTGCTGGTTGCCGCTATTGCATTCCGGGCACGCGCCACAGCCACCGACAAAAGGCACGGTAATGCGATCGCCCACCTTCCATCGGGTGACGTCCTTGCCCACCTCCGCCACGATCCCTGCCAATTCGTGGCCGGGCACATGGGGCAGCTGAATATCAGGATCATGACCTTTCCAGCCATGCCAGTCGCTTCGGCATACGCCCGTGCCGAGGACCTGGACAACCACACCGTGACGCTCGGGGGTTGGATCTTCGACGGTCATCACACGTGGGGGTTGGGAAAAGGCTTCGTAAACGACGGCTTTCATGCAGGATCCCTCTACTTTGGAAAAGCGCTATGCCTGAACCCTGGCTCGCGGACTGGCCTGGGCACAAACAAACGTCAACAGTAGCCACAAACGCCCCTGCACGTAAGAGCCTCTGTCGCTTAGAGATTGCAGCTGTATTGATATTCGAAGGGGAAGAATACGGTATCGACCACCAAGGAGAACGGTGCGTCGATCAGCAGGAAAGGAATCAGCTTTCCTTTGGACGTGCCCACCAGCCACCAGTCAAAGCGAAGGCCGATGTAGGGGCATCGGTGTTTGTCGTAGTCCATTCGCATCGCGGTGGCCATACAGCCGCTTAGGCTGGTGATCAGCACCAGTAGAACCGCTTTCCGTAGCACGTAGTGTCCTTATTATGCTTTTGCCCGGCTGCGCAGGTAGGCTTAGTCGGATCTTCAGCGCCGGATGCGAAGGAACATGGCCACAAATTTTGCGCAGGCACAAAAAAGCCGATCTATCTGATCGGCTTAACTGCCTGATTTTACTCAGTAAATATGGTCGGGACGGAGTGATTCGAACACTCGACCCCTAGCACCCCATGCTAGTGCGCTACCGGACTGCGCTACGCCCCGACTAGGCGTGAATCTTGTTCCGCTTCTCAGCGGAACGCTCAGGAATATAACGCAAGCTTTTGAAAACTGGAAGTATTTAAAAGCAGAAATTATTTCTTGAGCACCACCAGCACATCTTCAAGCTCGGCGATCATCTGGCGGATCATCTGTTTGTACTGGGTTGTATCGTCCTTGGCCTCATCACCGGAGAGGCGCAGGCGTGCGCCGCCGATGGTGAACCCCTGGTCGTACAGCAGCGCGCGGATCTGCCGGATCATCAGCACGTCTTGTCGCTGATAATACCGGCGGTTTCCGCGGCGCTTGACCGGGTTGAGTTGAGGAAACTCCTGCTCCCAATAGCGCAGCACGTGTGGTTTTACCGCACACAGCTCGCTGACTTCACCAATGGTGAAGTAGCGTTTGCCCGGGATGACGGGTAGTTCGTCGTTATGACTTGGTTCCAGCATAAGCCTCAACTCGGGCCTTCAACTTCTGCCCTGGACGAAAGGTGACCACACGGCGAGCCGTGATCGGGATTTCTTCTCCCGTTTTCGGATTGCGGCCAGGCCGCTGGCGTTTGTCCCGAAGGTCGAAATTGCCGAAACCGGACAACTTGACCTGTTCGTTGTCTTCCAGAGCGTGCCTGATTTCTTCGAAAAACAGTTCGACCAATTCTTTGGCCTCCCGTTTATTCAGGCCCAGCTCCTCATACAGACGTTCCGCCATCTCAGCTTTCGTCAGAGCCCCCATACGTCACTTCCTTAACGTGGCGTTCAACCTGGTTTCGAGCGAGGTGAGGATATTTTGCGTTGCGGTATTCACCTCATCGTCATTAAGAGTGCGCGATGGATGCTGCCAGGTCAAGCCGACTGCAAGGCTTTTTCTATGCGGATCAATACCTTTACCCTGATACACGTCAAATAGCCTGAGGTCCGTTAGCCATTCGCCTGCATTTTCACGAATTACCTCCAGTACAGCACTGGAAGCGACCTCACGGTCGGCCAGCAACGCCAGGTCACGACGCACTTCAGGAAAGCGCGATAACTCCTGGAATTTCGGCATTTTCCCCTGTGCCACTTCGGCCAGGACCAGCTCGAAAACGAAGACGGGACGATCGAGGCCCAGGGTTTTCGACAGCTCTGGGTGAATGGCACCGACATAGCCGACTTCACGCCCGTCTCGCTCGATCCGTGCAGTCTGCCCCGGATGCAGCGCCGGGTGCTTGCCCGGTACGAAAGTGAATGCGTCGAGCGCGCCGGCGAAGCCCAGCACCGCTTCCACGTCAGCCTTGACGTCGAAGAAGTCGACGACATCGCGACCTTGCGCCCAGCCTTCCGGCAAGCGACTGCCACAGACGACACCGGCCAACATCGGCTCTTGCTTCAAGCCTTCCAATTGACCGACAAAACGCAGGCCGCTTTCGAACAGGCGCACGCGATCCTGCTGGCGGTTCAGGTTGTGCTGGAGCGACTTGACCAGGCCCGGCCACAGGGACGAACGCATGGCGGCCATGTCGTTGGAGATCGGGTTGGCCAGCAACAGCGGCTCGACGCCCGGGCTGAACAGCTCGAACTGGCGTGGATCGATGAAACTGTAGGTGATCGCTTCCTGATACCCACGGGCCACCAGCAGGCGGCGCAGTTCCGGCAGGTCGCTGCGGGCTTCAGCCTTGGCTTGTGGGGCCAGGCGGGCTTGCGGGTAGCGAACCGGCAGGCGGTTGTAGCCGTACAGGCGGGCCAATTCTTCGATCAGGTCAACTTCCAAGCTGATATCGAAGCGATGGCTTGGCACTTCGACGCGCCACTGCCCTGCCCCAGCGGCGCTGATGTTCAGGCCCAGGGCGCTGAGCAGGCGTTCGACTTCGGCCGAATCCATTTCCATGCCCAGCATCTGGGTGATGCGCTGGGCACGCAGGGTGATCGGTGCAATCTTGGGCAGGTGCTGTTCGCTGACAGTCTCGATGACCGGCCCGGCTTCGCCACCGGTGATATCCAGCAGCAGGCCGGTGGCGCGCTCCATGGCTTCACGGGCCAGCTGCCAATCCACGCCTCGCTCGTAGCGGTGCGAGGCGTCGGTGTGCAGGCCATAGGAACGAGCCTTGCCAGCGACGGCGATCTGGTCGAAGAACGCGCTTTCCAGGAATACATCGCGGGTGGTGGCGGATACGCCGCTGTGCTCGCCACCCATCACGCCGGCAATCGCCAGGGCGCGGGCGTGGTCGGCAATCACCAGGGTGTCGCTGCGCAGAGTCACTTCCTGGCCGTCGAGCAGCACCAGCTTCTCGCCCTCTTCGGCCATGCGTACGCGGATGCCACCGTTGATTTCGGCGAGATCGAACGCATGCAGCGGCTGGCCCAGCTCCAGCATGACATAGTTGGTGATGTCGACGGCGGCGTCGATGCTGCGCACGTCGGCGCGACGCAGGCGCTCGACCATCCACAGCGGCGTTGGCTTGGACAGGTCGACGTTACGGATCACCCGGCCCAGGTACCGCGGGCACGCCGCCGGCGCCAGGACTTCAATCGAACGCACTTCGTCATGCACGGCCGGCACGGTCGCGACCGTCGGACGCGTCACAGGAGCGGCATACAGCGCGCCGACTTCACGGGCCAGACCCGCCAGGGACAGGCAGTCGCCACGGTTCGGCGTCAGGTCGACCTCGATGCTCGCGTCGTCCAGGCCCAGGTATTCACGAATGTCCTGGCCCACCGGCGCATCGGCCGGGAGTTCCATCAGGCCATCGTTGCCTTCGCCAATCTGCAGTTCGGCCTGGGAGCACAACATGCCGTTGGACTCGACGCCGCGCAGCTTGGCTTTCTTGATCTTGAAGTCGCCCGGCAGTTCGGCGCCGATCATGGCGAATGGGATCTTCAGGCCCGGGCGCACGTTGGGCGCGCCGCAGACGACCTGGAAGGTTTCCGCGCCATTGCTGACCTGGCAAATCCGCAGCTTGTCAGCGTCAGGGTGCTGCTCGGTGCCCAGCACCTCGCCCACCACCACACCACTGAATGCACCGGCGGCCGGTGTCACGCTATCGACCTCGAGGCCGGCCATCGACAGGCGAGCAACCAGCTCGTCCTGGCTTACCTGCGGGCTTACCCAGCCGCGCAGCCATTGTTCACTGAATTTCATCCTGCTCTCCTAAAGGTTCGTTACGACTAGCGAAATTGCGCGAGGAACCGCAAGTCGTTGTCGAAGAACAGACGCAAGTCGTTCACGCCGTAACGCAGCATGGCCAGGCGTTCCACGCCCATGCCGAAGGCAAAGCCCGAGAATTCTTCCGGATCGATTCCGGACATGCGCAGCACGTTCGGGTGAACCATGCCGCAGCCCATGACTTCCAGCCAGCCCGTCTGCTTACAGACGCGGCAGCCTTTGCCGCTGCACATCACGCATTCCATGTCGACTTCCGCCGAGGGCTCGGTGAATGGGAAGTACGAAGGGCGGAAACGCACGGCCAGCTCTTTTTCGAAGAACACCCGCAGGAATTCTTCGATGGTGCCTTTGAGGTCGGCGAAATTGATGTCGCGATCAACCAGCAAGCCTTCGACCTGATGGAACATCGGCGAGTGGGTGATATCGGAGTCGCTGCGATACACACGGCCTGGGCAGACGATGCGGATCGGCGGCCGCTGCGATTCCATGGTGCGGACCTGTACCGGCGAGGTATGGGTGCGCAACAGCATGTTCGCGTTGAAATAGAAGGTGTCGTGCATCGACCGGGCCGGGTGATGGCCTGGGATGTTGAGCGCCTCGAAGTTGTGATAGTCGTCTTCGACCTCGGGGCCTTCGGCAATGCCGTAGCCGATGTGGGTGAAGAACTGCTCGATGCGTTCCAGGGTCCGGGTGACCGGATGCAGGCCACCAGAAGTCTGGCCACGGCCAGGCAGGGTCACGTCGATGGACTCGGCGGCGAGCTTGGCGGCCAGGTCCGCCTCCTCGAACAACGCCTTGCGCGCATTGAGGACCTCTGTGACACGCTCCTTGGCAACGTTGATCAGCGCACCGACCTGCGGACGCTCTTCGGCTGGCAGGTTCCCCAGGGTCTTCATCACCTGAGTCAACTCGCCCTTCTTGCCAAGGTAGTGAACCCGGATTTGCTCCAGGGCATTGATATCTTCAGCGCTTTGCACAGCCTCTAGTGCTTGAGCGACCAGCGCGTCCAGGTTTTCCATGTACAGACTCCAGATACAAAATAGGGGAAGAGCTTTAAGGCTCTTCCCCTATTTATGACGTTTGACACCTGGGCCCACAGAGGTGGACCCCGGTGACTGCCGGGGGTACTTAAGCCAAGGTGGCTTTAGCTTTCTCGACAATCGCAGCAAACGCCGCTTTTTCGTTCACTGCCAGATCAGCCAGAACCTTACGGTCGATCTCGATGGACGCTTTTTTCAGGCCAGCGATGAAACGGCTGTAGGACAGACCGTTAACACGAGCACCAGCGTTGATACGAGCGATCCACAGAGCGCGGAACTGACGTTTTTTCTGACGACGGTCACGGTAGGCGTATTGGCCTGCCTTGATTACCGCTTGCTTGGCAACACGGAATACGCGGGAACGCGCGCCGTAGTAGCCTTTAGCAAGTTTCAGAATTTTTTTGTGACGTTTACGGGCAATGACGCCACGCTTTACACGAGCCATGAGTTACTTCCTCTATTCTTGATCCAAAAATTAACGAAGGCGCAGCATGCGCTCGACTTTTGCCACGTCAGACGGATGCAGCAAGCTGCTACCGCGCAGTTGACGCTTACGCTTGGTCGACATTTTGGTCAGGATGTGGCTCTTGAAAGCGTGCTTGTGCTTGATACCGTTAGCAGTTTTCAGAAACCGCTTAGCAGCACCACTTTTGGTCTTCATCTTTGGCATGTTCGGATACTCCGCATTCAGTTGATAAACATAATCGCAAGGCCTGCCGTGCCCTGGTGATTACTTCTTCTTTTTCGGGGCGATGACCATGATCAGCTGGCGTCCTTCCATCTTAGGATGCTGTTCGACCGAACCGTACTCGAGCAGGTCTTGTTCAACCCGCTTGAGGAGTTCCATCCCCAGCTCCTGGTGGGCCATCTCACGGCCGCGGAATCGCAAGGATACCTTGGCCCTGTCCCCATCACTCAGGAAACGTACCAGGTTGCGCAGTTTTACCTGGTAATCCCCTTCCTCCGTCCCTGGACGAAACTTGATTTCTTTTACCTGAATCTGCTTCTGGTTTTTCTTCGCCGCGGCAATCTGCTTCTTCTTTTCGAAGATCGACTTGCCGTAGTCCATCACCCGGCAAACCGGTGGGACTGCGTCCGCGGAGATTTCTACCAGATCAAGCTTGGCTTCTTCAGCAATACGAAGCGCTTCATCAATCGAGACGATGCCAATCTGCTCGCCGTCAGCGCCAATTAACCGAACCTCGCGTGCCGAGATATTCTCGTTGATCGGGGCTTTCGGTGCAGCTCGTTTATCTTGTCTCATTTCACGCTTAATAATAATTACTCCAAATCTGGGCGACCACGCCGGGAAACCGCTTGCGCGAGGAACTCAGCGAATTCGGCGACGGGCATCGAGCCCAGGTCAGCACCTTCACGAGTACGCACAGCGACAGTCTGCATCTCGACCTCCCGATCTCCAATAACCAAGAGAAAGGGAACCTTGAGCAAAGTATGCTCGCGGATTTTAAAGCCGATCTTTTCATTTCTCAAGTCGGACTTGGCACGAAATCCGCTTTGATTGAGAGTTTTTTCGACTTCAGCGGCAAAATCTGCCTGTTTATCAGTGATATTCATGATCACTGCCTGGGTCGGCGCCAGCCACGCAGGGAACGCGCCCTCGTAGTGTTCGATCAGAATCCCGACGAAACGCTCGAACGAACCGAGGATCGCGCGGTGAAGCATGACCGGGTGCTTGCGGCTGTTGTCTTCGGACACATATTCAGCGCCCAGACGGATCGGCAGGTTGAAATCGAGCTGCAAGGTACCACACTGCCACACGCGACCGAGGCAATCTTTGAGCGAAAATTCGATCTTCGGACCGTAGAAGGCGCCCTCACCCGGCTGCAGGTCGTACGCAAGCCCCGCGCTATCAAGGGCGGCGGCCAGGGCCGCTTCGGCGCGATCCCACAGCTCGTCGGAGCCGACGCGTTTTTCCGGACGAGTGGACAGCTTCATCTCGACCTCGGTGAACCCGAAGTCGCGATAGACGTCCATGGTCAGCTTGATGAACGCGGCGGATTCGGCCTGCATCTGCTCTTCGGTGCAGAAAATGTGCGCATCGTCCTGGGTGAACGCCCGCACGCGCATGATGCCGTGCAGCGCACCCGATGGCTCGTTGCGGTGGCAAGCACCGAACTCGGCCAGGCGCATTGGCAGTTCGCGGTAGCTCTTCAAGCCCTGGTTGAACACCTGCACGTGGCACGGGCAGTTCATCGGCTTGATGGCGTAGTCGCGGTTTTCCGACTGGGTGGTGAACATGTTGTCGGCGTAGTTGGCCCAATGCCCGGATTTTTCCCACAGGCTGCGGTCGACCACTTGCGGCGTCTTGATCTCCAGGTAGCCGTTCTCACGCTGGACCTGGCGCATGTACTGCTCAAGCACCTGGTACAGGGTCCAGCCGTTCGGGTGCCAGAACACCATGCCCGGGGATTCTTCCTGGGTATGGAACAGGCCCAGGCGCTTGCCGATCTTGCGGTGATCGCGCTTCTCGGCTTCTTCGATGCGCTGGATGTAGGCCGCCAGTTGCTTCTTGTCCGCCCAGGCGGTGCCGTAGACGCGCTGCAACTGCTCGTTCTTCGCGTCGCCACGCCAGTAGGCGCCGGACAGCTTGGTCAGCTTGAAGGATTTCAGGAAGCGCGTGTTCGGCACGTGCGGGCCACGGCACATGTCGACATATTCTTCGTGGTAATACAGGCCCATTGCCTGCTCGTCCGGCATGTCTTCCACCAGACGCAGCTTGTAGTCCTCGCCACGGGCCTTGAAGACTTCGATGACTTCGGCGCGCGGGGTGACTTTCTTGATGACGTCGTAGTCTTTCTCGATCAGCTGTTGCATGCGCTGTTCGATGGCGGCCATGTCGTCCGGGGTGAAAGGACGTTCGAAGGCGATGTCGTAATAGAAGCCTTCATCGATGACCGGCCCGATGACCATCTTCGCGCTCGGGTACAGCTGCTTGACCGCATGGCCGACCAGGTGCGCGCAAGAGTGGCGAATGATCTCCAGCCCCTCTTCATCCTTGGGCGTGATGATTTGCAGCGTGGCGTCGCTGTCGATGACGTCACTGGCGTCGACCAGCTTGCCGTTGACCTTGCCGGCCAGGGTGGCCTTGGCCAGGCCAGCACCGATGGATGCGGCGACCTCGGCTACGGAAACCGGGTGATCGAACGAACGTTGACTGCCGTCGGGAAGAGTAATAGTTGGCATGGCGCCTCCTCTCCTAGTGGTGACCCCTACCAAAGGTCACGTGGGTTGGGATGAGCCAGTACAAGATCCAGTCCAGGCCATTCAATGACGAACGCCTGCCTTACAGCGGCAGGAGCCTTGCGGCCAACCGGGAAACCGAACCAGAGTGACTGGGATTCAAATCAGGGTTATTCGGGTTCTTTGCCACCGGGACGAACGATCATCCGCAGCCTGGAAATAGCCGAGCCCGGCATGCTAGCACAGATGAACGGTCATCGCCGCGTGGGAATTGAAGCAGACGTAAATCCAGGGTTTTTATGCCAGAGTGCTGAACTGAAGCGAGCGCAACGCCTCAGATAACAAGACATCGACCCGAAAGGAGCATCTTCGCATGCGTCTGAATACATTGTTCGCAGTAGTCGCCCCCCTCGCCCTGCTGCTTCCACTGACCGCCCATGCCGACTGGCCAAAGGGCGAGCGCGAAAAATACATGGCCCAATGCACGGAGGCGGCAACACCCCAGATCGGCGCGGCCGCGGCCAAGTCCCATTGTGCCTGTGGCGCCGATGCGATCAAGTCCTACCCTGCCTCGGACATCCAGGCCTTGATGGACAACAAGGCCACCCCGGAGCTGCAGCAAAAGGCACTGGGGCAGATCGCAAAATGCAAGGCCGACAACAAGCCGAAAAAGTAAGAAAACAGGCTTCCCGAACAGGCTTGGCAGGGTGGAAAAACCCTGATTTCAGGCTTTTTTGAACGATTTATTCAGGTTTTACAGCTTTTTTTATTGTCTTTACTTTCGGCTGAAAGCCTTTAAAACCGGGCCTTTCAGCGGGTAAAGGCGATAAAGTAAACACGACTGATTGGCAAACAGCGCCTGCGGGGGGCTCCCAAATCGAACATTTCGACTATGATACCCGGGTGTGCCCAGTTGGCCTGAGCAGCACAGTACACTGAAAATATATGTTTCTTGGAGATACACCATGTCTAATCGCCAAACCGGCACCGTTAAATGGTTCAACGATGAAAAAGGCTTCGGCTTCATCACTCCTCAAGGTGGCGGTGACGACCTGTTCGTACACTTCAAAGCTATCGAAAGCGACGGTTTCAAAAGCCTGAAAGAAGGCCAGACCGTTTCCTTCGTGGCTGAGAAAGGCCAAAAGGGTATGCAAGCTGCACAGGTTCGCCCAGAGTAATTTCTCGGCGCACTAAAAAAACCCCGTCCATGTGACGGGGTTTTTTATGGGCGATTGAAAAGCGTCGATCAGCCGCAGTTCACTCGATTGATCACCAGGCTGGCATCGGTATTGAGGTTCAGGCGATCGGAGCGATATTCAAGCGTCACCATGTCGTTGGGCTTGAGGATCCGCGCATTCTGCGCGCCGGCACGGGTACGGGCCTGCTCCAGCAGCTCTGGCGAAGCTTTCTTTCCAATGGCGAACTCAGCGGCCTTTGCTTCGCAGCGGCTGTGACCGGTCTCGGCCGCCACAGGTTCAGGGGTCGATCCAGAGGTGTTGCTGCAACCGCTCAAGATCATGGCGGCCAGCAAAGTACTCAATGACGCGAGCTTCCAAGGCATGAAGCCTCCTTTTTTCGATGAATAAACAGTGAGCGTGCGACAACCTAAACAGCGCTTGGTTGCAACACCGCAGCCATCAGACTGGGAAAGCTGGCAGTTTGCCTGAGCCTGTTCCCGCTGTTCAGGCTTGAATCGTGACTGGATATGAACGCGACTCAATAAACGTCGATGTAATCGAAGGGTGGATTGGGCCAGTTGTCCTTCAGCGCGTTGTAGATCTGCATGACCCAAACCTCGTCACTGGCAGCGACGCGCCCGACGTAGCCCGAACCCTTGGCCCAGGTCTCGAGGCGAAACCGTAAACCGTCAATGTCGGTGCCGCCGACCACCCCCGAGGACAAATAGGCGATGCCGCCTTTGGTCACGCGCAGCTGGGTATGCTCGTCATCACTGGCCGAGGCCAGCAACTGACGAACCGCCTCGACGGTCAGGCCATCAGGAGCGTTCAAGTCGATCTGCACGGTGGGGCTCCTTAAAAATAAAAGACCAAGTGTCGCACAGCCCTCCCCCAATGCCTAAGTCGCAGTGCCAAATTCTCGGCAAAAATGGTTAACTCAGCCTACAGACCTCCAACTCGCGAGCCCGACCATGAGCACCGTCAGCATCGAAGCCACCATCAATGCCAAATGGTCGCAGGGCCACAGCTCCTATAGCCCGGGCAGCCCGGAGGAACTGGCGCTCATCGGTATAGAATTGTTGGTGAAGGCGCTGGGAACGGAAGTCGCCCGCGATTTCATCCAGCAGGCCTTCGAGCGTTACCCGAGCATCGTCGACGCCGTGGATTGAGGCTCATGCACCCGCAGCTCCGGCCTGCGGGCACATGACAAGCTAGTTACTTCAGGCGCGCCAGGCGCTCGGTCAGCAGGTCGAAGAAGCCTTGGGCATCGCCGTTTTCCACCCAGAACGCGTTCTTCGGTGCCTTCAAGCCGTCGTACCAGTCGACGATGGTCTGCCCGAACGTCGGCCCCTCGCGGCTGTCCACGACGACATTGACCGAACGGCCGGTGAACAATTGCGGCTTGAGCAGGTAGGCAATCACCGTCGCGTCATGCACCGGCCCGCCCGTCATGCCGTAGTGCTCCATGTCGCCCTTGACGTATTCGTTGAGGATATCGCCCACCAGCTTGCTGGCGTTATTGTTCAACGCCGCGATCTGCTTCAGGCGCGCTTCGCTGGTGAGGATCTTGTGGGTCACGTCCAATGGCAGGTAGGTCAGCTTCACGCCGCTCTTGGCCACCACCTCGGCCGCCTGCGGGTCGGCGAACAGATTGAACTCGGCCACCGGCGTGATATTGCCGCCGTTGAAGTGCGCGCCGCCCATGATCACCACTTCCTTGATGCCCTGGACGATATCGGGCTCCTGGACCAAGGCCAGCGCCAGGTTGGTCTGCGGACCCAGCATCGCAATGGTGATGCTGTGGGGCTTGGCAGCCTTTAGCGTGTCGATCAGGTAGTTGACGGCATTGCCCTCGGCCAACCCCTTCTTCGGCTCATGTACCGTGACACCCGACAGGCCTTCCTTGCCATGGATGTTTTCGGCGTAGATGGGCGTGCGCATCAACGGTTTCGGCGCACCGGCGTAGACCGGCACGTCTTCGCGCCCCGCCCATTCACGGGCCAGGCGAGCGTTGCGCGAGGTCTTGTCCAGGCGCACATTGCCGGCAACGGTGGTCAGCGCACGGATATGCAGTTCCTCGGGCGATGCCAGGGCGAACAGCAGCGCCACCACGTCGTCAGCGCCCGGATCGGTGTCGATGATCAAGTCAATTTTTTCCGCCGCCTGGGCGCTCGTTGCGGTGATCAGTGACAAAAGCAGCAGACTCCGGATCAGTTGATGCATTTTCTGAGCATAGCGGTGCATGGCGCACTCCTTGTGCAGGGTTGAACAGGATTAGAACGTCACACCCGCGACCAGCACGATATTGCAGTACGGCGAACACTCGCCGGTGCGAATGATCGCCCGCGCCTGTCGGCTGATGACCTTGAATTGCTCATGACTGACCAACGCCCGCTCACCCAGCGCACCCTCTGCATTCAGCGCTTGCAGGGTCGTCAGGGCCGACGGTTGCTTGTCGAGGATTTCCTCGGCCAAAACATGGCTTTCCACCTGCATTTCGCTGAGCACCACCTTCAAGGTGCTGACAAAGTCAGGAATGCCATGGGTCAGGGCCAGGTCGATCAACTCGACCTGGGGCGGCACAGGCAGGCCGGCATCGCCGATGACCACCTTGTCGCCATGGCCGAGGGAAGCGATCAGTCGGGACAGTGCCACATTCAACAACGGCGTCTTTTTCATGATTTGAAAGCCTTTACGTCCAGCAATGTGGGAATTGAAGGTTGCGCGCCGGATCGGGTGACCGACAGCGCGGCGGCGGCCTGACCGAAACGAATCGCTTCGACTTCGTTCTTGCCGCCGGCCAGGGCTGCCGCGAAGCCGCCGACAAAGGTGTCTCCGGCCGCCGTGGTGTCCACTGCCTTGACCCGCGGGGCCGGGAAATGTTCGAAGCTGGTACCGTTGGCGAACATCAAGCCCTGGGCCCCCAGGGTCACGATCACCTTGCCGGCACCGGCGGCTATCAGATGCGCTGCGGCGGCTTCGGCGGTTTCCAACGATTCCACCGCCAGCCCGCTCAGCACCGCGGCTTCGCTTTCATTGGGAATCAGATAATCGACGCAGGCATACCAGTCGGCCGGCAACGCATGGGAAGCCGGCGCGGGGTTGAGAATGATGATTTTGCCCAACTCACGGCCGCGCTTGAGGGCATGGCCGACGGTGGCGTCCGGCACTTCGAGCTGGCAGACAATGACATCGGCGCTTTGCAGCACTGCATCGACACTGTCCAAGACCTCGGCGGTAAGTGCTCCATTGGCCCCGGCGACGATGACGATGGCATTCTGGCTGTTGTCATCGACGACAATCAGCGCCACGCCACTTGAGTCCTCCACCACGCGCACCGCCTGGCAGTCGATACCCTCGACCAGCAGCGCGCCGCGCAATTGCTCGCCGTAGGCATCGCTGCCCACGCAACCCACCATCGACACCTGCGCCCCCAGGCGCGCGGCAGCGACCGCCTGGTTGGCGCCCTTGCCGCCCGGGATGGTAGCGAACGATTGACCGATCAGCGTTTCACCGCCACGGGGCAGGCGCGGCGCCCGGGTCACCAGGTCCATGTTCAGGCTGCCTATTACCACTACTTTTGCTGGCATACATCACTACTCATCAATTCGGTTCAGCGGTATTGGGCGAATGTACCGGACAGCGGTGCAGTCGACTCTCGCAGGACAATACTCGGCGTCACGATACGCTGGTCGGTGGCAAGGCTCGGCGTCGCGATACGCAGCAGCAGCACTTCGGCCGCCATCTCGCCAAGCTGCAGGATCGACTGCCCCACCGTGGTCAACGCCGGATAGACATAACGGCTCATCTGGATGTCGTCGAAACCGATGACCGACAGTTCGCTGGGCACGCGCACGTTGCGTTCGGCAGCGGCACGCAGCACACCGATGCCGATCATGTCGTTGGCCGCAAAGATCGCACTGGGCGGTTGCCGCTCAAGCAGTTGCGCAGCGGCGCGGTAGCCACCGGTACTGGTGAAATCGCTCTCGAGCATGCGCTCGACGGGCAACTCGATCCCCGCCTCTTTCAGCGCCCGGCAGTAACCGGCCAAGCGCATTTGCGCCACGCTGGTATTGGCCGGGCCGCCGATGAAGGCAATATCGCGGTGCCCCAGCTCCAGCAGATGCCGGGTCGCCAGGTAGGCACCGTATTCATGATCGATGCGCACCAGGTCCGCATCGACACCATCAAGCCCGCGGTCGACGATCACCATGGGCGTGCGCACGTTGGCCAGCCCCTCGGCCAGGCCGACATCACCGCCGGTGGACGCGAAGATCAGCCCATCGATACGTTTTTCCAGCAATACCCGCAGGTAGCTGCGCTGCTTGTCCGGGTTGTCGTCGGAGTTGCACAGGATCACGCAATAGCCGTTGCGCTCACAGTAATCCTCGATGCCCCGGGCCAGTTCGGCAAAGTAAGGGTTGAGGCTGTTGGGCACCAGCAGGCCGATGGTCGCCGTGGTCTTGGCCTTGAGCGACCGGGCCACGGCGCTGGGCACGTAGTCCAGGCGCTCGATGGCCGCCTCGACCTTGAGCCGTACCTCCTCGCTGACCGGTCGCGTCTTGTTCACCACGTGGGACACGGTGGTGTAGGAAATACCCGCGAGCGCCGCTACATCCTTGATCGTCGCCATGGTTCAAGCCCGCCGACTGGCGCGCTGGCTGCGGTAGGTATCGAGCACGACCGCCACCACGATCACCGCGCCGGTAATGATGCGTTTGGTCGGCTCGGTGGCGCCAATCTGCGCCAGGCCCGCCGCGAGCACGGAGATGATCAGCACGCCAAAGAAGGTGCTGATGACCGAGCCGCGCCCACCCATCAGGCTGGTGCCGCCAATGACGACTGCAGCGATCACCTGCAGTTCGAGCCCAGAACCGGCGTTCGGATCCGCGGCCTCCAGGCGAGAAATCTGGAACAGCGCCGCCACACCGGCCAGCAGCCCCATCAGGCTGAACACCAGGATCTTGTAAGGCTTTGGGTTGATGCCGGCCAGGCGCACGGCTTCTTCATTGGTGCCGATGCCGATCAGGTAGCGACCGAACACCGTGCGGGTCAGCACCGCTTGGGCAACGAAGATCACCAGCAAGGCGATGATGAACGAAGGCGAGATGCCAAAGGCGATGGGGTTGGACAGCCAGGCGAACGAGTCGCCGATGTAGGCAGTCCGGGAACCGGTCATCTGGTACGCCAGGCCCCGGGCCATTTCCAGCACGCCGAGGGAGACGATGAACGATGGAATCCGCCATGCCACGGTGATCGAACCGGTGACCGTGCCCGCCAGCGCCGCCACGGCCATGCCGAGCAAGGCCGATGGCCAGACGCTCCAGCCCCAGCCGAGCACGGCCACGCTGACCGTCGAGGCTGCCAGTGCGAGCACCGAGCCCACCGACAGGTCGATGCCGCCGATGATCAGGATGAAGGTCATGCCGACCGCCAGTACCATGAGGTCGGGAATCTGGTTGGCCAAGGTGCTGAACGTGTCATAGGACAGGAAATGGCTGCTCAGGACCGAGAACAGCGCGACCATGGCCAGCAGCGCGCCAGCCAGGCCCAGGTAGGTTCCGAGGCCATAGAAGTTGCCACTCGATTTGCCGACGGCAGATGCGGTTTTCATGAAAAATCCCTAGGCGCTGCTTCGTTGAGCAACGCATCACGTTTCTGGTAGCCGGCGAATGCGGCGGCAAGCAAGTCATCCTGGGTCCAGCTGTCGCGCTCGAAGGTGTCGATCAAGCGTCCGGCGGACAGCACGCCGATCCGGTCACAGATCAACATCAACTCCCGCAGGTCACTGGACACCACCACCAGCGCCTTGCCCTGGCGAGTCAGCTCGCCGAGCAGTGCATAAATGTCGAATTTGGCACCGACGTCGATGCCACGGGTCGGCTCGTCGAAGAGCATGACCGCACAGTCGCGTTCGAGCCAACGACCGATCACGACTTTCTGCTGGTTGCCGCCCGACAATTCGGACACCAATTGGGTCGGGCTTGAACTGCGGATGCGCATGGCATCGACCTGCCGCTGGGCCAAGGCCAATTCGGCATCGCCATTGACCAGGCCGGCGCTGGAAATCTCCGGCATGTTGCCCAGGGCAATGTTGGCGGCGATCGATTGGGTCAGCAGCAGGCCTTCGCCCTTGCGGTCTTCGGTGATCAACGCAATGCCATGGGCCACCGCATCGGCCGGCGAGCGAATGCTCACGACCTGAGCCGGCGAACCCAGCGCCACCGTACCACTGTCGGCCGGGTCGGCACCGAAGATCAGCCGCAACAGCTCGGTGCGCCCTGCCCCGATCAGGCCGGAGATGCCGAATATTTCGCCACTGCGCACTTCGAAGGACACGTCGCGGACCTTGTCGGAACGGGTCAGGCCTTTAACCGTCAACGCCGGCGCACCGATCTGGCGTGGGCCAAGGTCGATATGCTCGCCCAGCTCCCGACCGACCATCAGGGTTACCAGTTGCTCGCTGTCGTAGTTGGCCATCGGCTCGACGCAGACCAGGTTGCCATCGCGCAGCACGGCAATGCGCTGGGCAACTCGCGCCAGTTCTTCGAGGCGATGGGAAATGTAGATGATCGACACGCCGCGCGCCTGCAGGCGCGTGATCTGCTCAAACAGCATCTCGACCTCGCGGGCCGTGAGCATGGCGGTCGGCTCATCGAGAATCAGCACATGGCAGTCGCCGATCAGGTTGCGGGCGATCTCGACCATCTGCTGGTGACCGATCCCCAACTCGCCGACCAGCGTGTCGGGATCGATGGCATCGAGGCCCACCTGGGCCATGGCCTCGATCGCCGCCTTGCGCAACTGCTTGCGGCTGATCCAGCCACCGTGGCTGGGCAGGTTGTCGAGAAACAGGTTTTCAGCCACGGACAGGGTCGGCAGCAGGTTGAGTTCCTGCATCACCATGCGCACGCCCAGCTCTTCAGCCTGGGTCCGGCTGCCAGGACGATAATCCTGCCCCTGAAATTGCATCTGCCCGGTCGTCGGCGTCACCAGCCCACCGATGATCTTGGACAAGGTGCTTTTGCCGGCGCCATTTTCGCCGGTCAGCGCCAGCACTTCACCGCGCATCAACGTCAACGTGATATCGGTCAGTACCGGCTGGGCATAGGTCTTGCCGATACCGCTGACGCACAGGACAGCGTTCGGGTCGCGAACGGACATAACAAACTCTCCAATGCGCTCGCCCGGATGGGCGAGCACCGTTGTGTCGCCAGGATTACGGCTTGGTCACCAGTTCGACCGGAGTTTCGATAACGCCGTTGGTGCCGCTGTCGACTTTTTCGCCCTTGAGCATCTTCAGCGCTGTTTCGATGCCGAACACCGCCTGCTTGGCAGCGAACTGGTCGGCAGTCGCCAGGACACGTCCGTCCTTGAGCATCGGCTTGATGGCGTTGATGTTGTCGTAGCCCACCACCTGCACCTTGCCGGCCTTGCCCGCCGCGCGCACGGCCGATACGGCACCGACCGCCATGCTGTCGTTACCGGCCAGCAGTGCCTTGATGTTCGGGTATTCGCTGAGCATCGACGCGGCCACCTGATTGCCCTTGTTGATTTCCCAATCGCCGGATTGCAGGGACACGACCTTGACCTGCGCCGCTTCCATCGCATCCTTGAAGCCCGCGGTGCGGGCCTGGGCGTTAGTGGTGGTGGACACGCCTTCGATGATGCCGACTTCGTCACCGGCCTTGAGTTGCTTGGCCAGGTATTCGCCCACCAGACGCGCGCCCTTGCGGTTGTCAGGGCCTACGAACGGCACGGTGATGTTCTTGCTCTTGACCACGGCCGGATCGAGCTGGTTATCGATGTTGATGACCGTGATACCGGCATCCACGGCTTTCTTGATCACCGGCACCATCGCCTTGGAATCCGCGGGCGCGATGATCAGGGCATCGACCTTGGACACGATCATCTGCTCGACGATGCGAATCTGGTTGGCGGTGTCGGTTTCATCCTTGATCCCGTTGGAGATCAGGTCGAAATCGGCGGAGTGTTCCTTCTGATAAGCCTTGGCGCCGTCTTCCATGGTCAGGAAGAATTCGTTGGCCAGGGATTTCATGACCAGGGCGACCTTGGGTTTTTCTGCGGTCTGGGCGAGTGCCGAGGAGAGAGGCAGCGCAGCGGAGGCAGCCGCGAGCATGGCAACAGCGAGAAGGCGTCCAGCGAATGGCAACTTCATGGGTTCACTCCGATCTTATGATTATTGTGAGCAAATCAGTGCACGGAACGCCGCGCAAACGTTTGCGTGAAGTGAACTATGGTAAGGCTTCGGGAATTTGTCAACGTTGCGATTTGATCCGCAACGTTGCAGTTGAACGGAGAAGCTCAGGCCGTCGTGTTGACCACCGTACCCGAACCGGCGCCCTTGGCCAGCTCCGTGACCAGGCGGCCGGTGACTTCCAGCAACGCGCCACTGGTATCGGCGATCTGGCCCTGAACCGCCATGACCGCCGAGGTCTTGGCTTCCTCCGTCGAATAGTTGCGTGCCTCGGCGGCGGCCAGTTGCTGTTGCTGCTCACGGAGCTGTTGCTGCAGCTCTTGCATCCGCTTGAGCAGCACCTGGACGGCCACGCTCTGGGTGCTGCCACCCTCCTGCGCCTGGTCGGTTGCTTCGGCGCTGGCACCCAGGCCCGTGCGGACCTTGCCCGAGGTTTGCGTCGTACCCAAGGCCTCATCGGCGGCCTGGGCTTCTGCCTCGCTCAGCGCCTTCAGGGTGGCTGCGGATTTGCCGCCGATGGTCACGGCTGCCGCACTGGGAAAGCCGATGGAAAAGGCCATGTCAAAACTCCATGAAGGGGGATTCCTACGAAGGACATCGTCCGCCGAAGCACTTTCTTTAGCGCTCGCTGAGATCAGCCGATCGCTTCGCCACCCTGAACGAGTGACACCTGTTTATTTAACGGAGAAAAAAATCCTTTCTCCTACACCAAAACGAAAAAAGTGCTGTCAGACGATCCTCTTGAATTTTAAGTAGTTGCGTAAATGCCTACGGTTAAATACTGTATGCACGTACAGCTTAATAAGGATAATCCTGTGGCCACTCCCTCCGCTGCAACCACCCCCTTAGATTCCTATACGCGACTCGGCCTGCGGGTCTCGAAAATCATCAATGCCCCCACCGCACAAAAAGCCAAGGCCGCACTGATCTTCCGCCTTCCCGACGAGCCTGTGGATGAGTGGGAGCGCCTCCTGGAAGAAATCGACGAGAACGACAACGTGACCCTCGCCTATCGCGACGACGGTGGCGTGCAGGTTTTCTGGGTTGTGCCGAAGGAAGATTGAGCGTGATGAGTGTTCGCTGCTTAGCTTTACTGCTTGTGTTTATCGCCACGGGGGCGCAGGCCGGTGCCCCGCGCACCTTCAACGAAGCCAAGAAAATCGCCTGGAAACTCTACGCCCCGCAATCCACGGAGTTCTATTGTGGCTGCAAATACACCGGCAACCGCGTGAACCTGGCCGCCTGCGGTTATGTACCGCGCAAGAATGCCAGCCGCGCCGCTCGTATCGAGTGGGAGCATATCGTTCCGGCGTGGCAGATCGGCCATCAGCGTCAATGCTGGCAAGCAGGCGGTCGCAAGAACTGCACCCGCTATGATCCGGTCTATCAACGGGCCGAGGCCGACCTGCACAACCTGGTGCCGAGCATCGGGGAAGTGAATGGCGACCGCAGCAATTTCAGTTTCGGCTGGCTGCCGGAGCAAAAGGGCCAATACGGCTCATGCCTGACCCAAGTGGATTTCAAGGCCAAGAAGGTCATGCCCCGCCCTTCCATTCGAGGGATGATCGCCCGGACCTATTTCTACATGAGCAAGCAATATGGCCTGCGCCTGTCGAAACAGGACCGGCGCCTGTATGAAGCCTGGGACAAGACCTACCCGGTCGAAAGCTGGGAACGCCAGCGCAACCAGAGCGTGGCGTGCGTCATGGGGCGTGGGAACGAGTTCGTGGGGCCGGTGGACATGAAGGCCTGCGGTTGACCTGCCCTTTGTAAACACCACAAACCCACTGTGGGAGCGAGCTTGCTCGCGATAGGGGCATGTCAGTCAACATCTATATTGGCTGATCCATCGCTATCGCGAGCAAGCTCGCTCCCACAGGTTTTGTGGCGTAACTGAGTTTTTGGGCTGCCCGGTTATTGAGCCGTCGGGTAATCCACCACCAACGCCTCGATGTTGCGTTTCTTCGCCCGGACCAACGCGGCCGTGACCTGTTCCTGCTTGGCTTTGGCTTCAGCCTCGGAGCTCAAAGGGCCGACCAGGACGCGCTCCTTGCCGTTTTCCCGCACCACGGTCGACATGAAGCTGTGCTCGATGAGCCAACCGGTCAGGTCGCTGACAGCCTGCGGTGTCTGCCCGCGAACCTCGACGGCCCACTGCGGTGCGGCAGCGGCGGCCGGTGCGGAGGTCACGGCGGGTTTCGGTTTCGGTGCTTCGACGTCACGCCCTTCCCCGCATCCTGCCAGTGCCAATACCGCAATTACCCAAGCCAATTTGCGCACAACGTTTCCCCTGGAAGACATGAGGCACGGATTTTAGCACCCGAGCCCATCAAGATCGCCGCAAACAATGCTCAAAACACGAGAATCCTGCCCGGCGTCTCTGTATAGTCGCACCCTGGGAATTAATGCAGCATCTGCACGTCAGAAAGAGGCACCCACATTGTGACACTTAGCACTAATCTATAAGCAGTACCGACATCTGCACTGTCTGAATCAGGTGCCCTATAAAGCAATCAAGGAGAACACCATGCTGATACTCACCCGCAAAGTCGGTGAAAGCATAAACATTGGTGACGACATCACGATCACCATTCTGGGCGTTAGCGGCCAACAGGTCCGGATCGGCATCAACGCCCCGAAGAACGTTGCGGTGCATCGCGAAGAGATTTATCAGCGTATTCAGGCCGGCCTCACCGCGCCCGACAAGCCGCAAACTCCCTGAGCCTTGCAAGCAGTCCGCAGCCAGCCCGTTTGCATCGTCGCAATGGCTGGCTAAAGATTCTGGTCGACCGCGCCGTACCCTGCCCTCCTCGCCTTCTTTCGTCCCGCCCGTGAACCGATACTAATGGCATGACCTCTAGCATGGCTGTCAGACGTTTCGTTTTAATGATGACGAAGCAGGCGTTCGCGGCCGGTCAGCCCAGGCCCACGCCGCGCGCCATGCCTGTGGCGGCGACCACCATCAAGATCAGCAACAAGGCTTCGATGTGGCTGATCCGCGCAAGTCGGCCTGCTTTCGAAGGATCGATCGCCGTCCCTTTGCCCAGCGCCATCCGCCATTTGATCAGGGCGATCATCGGCACGATCTCCAGCAGCAGGATCAGCAGCAGCAACGTCATCTTCAGATGAAACAGCGGTTGGTGCAGGTAATAGTCCGTGCCTTTTTCGAACCCGCCGAACGCTCGCATCCCACCGGTCACCAACAGCACCAGCGCCGACAAGCCCCACACGTTGTCGGCGACCAAGACACCCCGCACCGCATCCACGCCGCCCGCCAGGCGTCGTAGCGCCGTGCCGCGCGTCAGCACCGCCCAGAACCCGAGGGCGAACGCCAGCAGATGGATTGCCGCAAGCGACCAATGAGCCAACATGGAAGACTCCTGACAGAGAGAACGTCGAATCGACCTGACAGTACTAGCTCATAAAGCAATGATTGCCAGGGTTGGCATGCAAAAAACTGCGGGGGGTATCAGTGACAAAAGTGCTGCCTGACACACCGCATTCGCGAGCAGGCTCGCTCCCACAGGGGATTTGTGAGGGATGGGATGCCTGTGAACTCCGCAAAAAACTGTGGGAGCGAGCTTGCTCGCGATGGCGGTCTTTCAGTCAACATCATTGCGGACTGATCTGACGCTATCGCGAGCAAGCTCGCTCCCACAGGGGGTATTGCAGGCTTTGAAGATATTAGTCCGCCAGTCGCCAGGTCGTCCCGCCCTTCCCGTCTTCCAGCACCACGCCCATGGAGGTGAGCTGGTCGCGGATGCGGTCGGATTCGGCCCAGTCCTTGTTGGTCCGGGCGGTCAGGCGCGCCTGGATCAAGGCTTCGACCTCGGCGGCGTCCACCCGGCCTTCGGCGCCGGCCTGCAGGAAGTCATCGGCTTCGAGCTGCAACACACCCAGCACGCTGGCCAGTTCTTTCAGGCGGGCCGCGAGACCGGCCGCGGCATTGAGATCGCTCTCACGCAGACGGTTGATTTCGCGCACCATCTCGAACAGCACCGCGCAGGCTTCCGGCGTGCCGAAGTCGTCGTTCATCACTTCGGTAAAACGCGCCACGAACCCTTCGCCACCAGCGGGCGCCACGGCAGGCAGGCCCTTCAACGCATGGTAGAAACGCTCCAGGGCACCCTTGGCGTCCTTGAGGTTGTCTTCCGAGTAGTTGATGGCGCTGCGATAGTGGCTGGACACCAGCAGGTAACGCACGACTTCCGGGTGGTACTTGTCGAGCACGTCGCGGATGGTGAAGAAGTTGTTCAAGGACTTGGACATCTTCTCGCCATTGATGCGAATCATGCCGCAATGCATCCACGCGTTGGCGTAGGTCTTGCCGGTGGCCGCTTCGCTCTGGGCGATTTCGTTTTCGTGATGCGGGAATTCCAGGTCGCTGCCGCCACCATGAATGTCGAAGGTCTCGCCCAGGCAGCAGGTGGACATCACCGAGCACTCGATGTGCCAGCCCGGACGCCCGGCGCCCCATGGCGACTCCCAGCTCGGCTCGCCCGGCTTGGCAGCCTTCCACAGCACGAAGTCCAGCGGGTCTTGCTTCGACTCGTCGACTTCGATGCGTGCGCCGATGCGCAGGTCTTCGATCTTCTTGCGCGACAGCTTGCCGTAGCCCATGAACTTGGCGACACGGTAGTACACGTCGCCATTGCCCGGGGCGTAGGCATAACCTTTGTCGATCAAGGTCTGGATCATCGCCAGCATGCCCGGGATGTGGTCCGTGGCACGGGGCTCCAGGTCCGGCTTGAGGATATTGAGGCGCGCCTCGTCCTCGTGCATGGCCTTGATCATGCGCTCGGTCAGCGCATCGTACGGCTCGCCGTTTTCACGGGCACGGTTGATGATCTTGTCTTCGATGTCGGTGATGTTGCGCACGTAAGTCAGGTCGTAGCCACTGAAACGCAACCAGCGGGTCACCAGGTCGAAGGCGACCATGCTGCGACCATGGCCGATGTGGCAGTAGTCGTACACGGTCATGCCGCAGACATACATGCGGACCTTGTTGCCATCCAGCGGCTTGAAGACTTCTTTGCTCTTGGTGAGCGTGTTGTAGATCGTAAGCACAGGGTTTCCCTTAAGACTTGATCACTGACCCCAGGAATCGCGCAAGGTCACGGTACGGTTGAATACCGGAGCACCGGGTTTCGAGTCCTTGATATCCGCGCAGAAGTAGCCTTCGCGCTCGAACTGGAAACGGTCTTCCGGCTGTGCGTTGCCCAGCGAAGGCTCGGCACGACAACCCGTAAGTACTTGCAGGGAGTCAGGGTTGATGTTGTCCAGGAAGCTGGCGCTGTCTTCGGCCTTCTCCGGGTTCGGCGAACGGAACAGGCGATCGTACAGGCGCACTTCGCACTCGACGCTGGCGGTGGCCGGCACCCAGTGGATCACGCCCTTGACCTTGCGACCTTCCGGGTTCTTGCCCAGGGTGTCGGGATCGTAGGAGCAACGCAGTTCGACGATGTTGCCGTCGGCGTCCTTGATGGCTTCGTCGGCGCGGATCACGTAGCTGCCACGCAGGCGCACTTCACCGGCAGGCTCCAGGCGCTTGTAGCCTTTTGGCGGCTCTTCCATGAAATCGTCACGGTCGATGTAGATTTCCCGGGCAAATGGCAGGACGCGCACGCCCATGTCTTCTTTCGGGTGGCGCGGCAGCTCGAGGTTCTCGACCTGGCCTTCCGGGTAGTTGGTAATGACGACTTTCAGCGGACGCAGCACGCACATGGCGCGGGGGGCGCTGTGGTCCAGGTCGTCACGGATGCTGAATTCCAGCATGCCGAAGTCCACCACGCCGTCGGAACGGTTGGTGCCGACCATCTCGCAGAAATTGCGGATCGATTTGGGTGTGTAGCCGCGACGACGGAAGCCCGACAGCGTCGACATGCGCGGGTCGTCCCAGCCAATGACGTGCTTCTCGTCCACCAGTTGCTTGAGCTTGCGCTTGCTGGTGATGGTGTAGTTCAGGTTCAGGCGACTGAATTCGTACTGGCGCGGGGTGGCCGGCACCGGCAGGTGCTCGAGGAACCACTCGTACAACGGACGGTGGCTTTCGAATTCCAGGGTGCAGATCGAGTGAGTAATGCCTTCGATGGCATCCGACTGGCCATGGGTGAAGTCATAGTTGGGGTAGATGCACCATTTGTCGCCGGTCTGGTGGTGATGGGCGTGACGGATGCGGTACATGATCGGGTCGCGCAGGTTCATGTTCGGCGAGGCCATGTCGATCTTGGCGCGCAACACCCGGGCACCGTCCGGGAACTCACCGGCGCGCATGCGAGCGAACAGGTCCAGGTTCTCTTCCACGCTGCGTTCACGGAAAGGGCTGTTCTTGCCCGGCTCGGTCAGGCTGCCACGGTATTCCTTGGCTTGCTCGGGGGTCAGGTCGCACACGTAGGCGTTGCCGGACTTGATCAGCTCCACTGCCCAGTCGTGCAACTGGTCGAAATATTGCGAGGCGTAGCGCACCTCACCGGACCATTCGAAACCCAGCCACTTGACGTCGCTTTCGATTGCGTCGATGTATTCCTGGTCTTCCTTGGCCGGGTTGGTGTCGTCGAAACGCAGGTGCGTGACGCCGCCGAACTCCTGGGCCAGGCCGAAATTCACGCAGATCGACTTGGCGTGGCCGATGTGCAGGTAGCCGTTGGGCTCCGGAGGAAAACGCGTGACGATCTGTGTGTGCTTACCCGAGTCCAGGTCCGCCTGGATGATCGGGCGCAGGAAATTGACCGGCACGGCCGGGCCGGTCTTGGAATTCGAGGTAGGGTCGACAGTGGGCTTGCTCATAGGATCCTTGAACAGACAAGTGCGCGGCCGGGTGCGGCCTGATAAATCAAAGCCCGTATCATAGCCGATGCTGTCAAGCACCTGACAGGCCAGGCCGGCAAACGATTGAATTTAATCGACGGCCAGATGAAAAACAGCCTCGAATTTCGTGCCTGGCGCGCTAAACTGCCCAACCTGGCGATTGCAGCCGGACCGGTTGCGGGCGTTCGCGCCCCGAAACCCACGAATTTCTTGAAAGAGTAGTAATCATGACCCAAGTCAAACTGACCACCAACCATGGCGACATCGTCCTGGAACTGAACGCCGAGAAGGCTCCGATTACCGTTGCCAACTTCGTTGAATACGTCAAGGCAGGCCATTACGAGAACACCGTTTTCCACCGCGTGATCGGTAACTTCATGATTCAAGGCGGTGGTTTCGAGCCGGGCATGAAGGAAAAGAAAGACAAGCGCCCAAGCATCCAGAACGAAGCCGACAACGGTCTCTCCAACGACAAGTACACCGTCGCCATGGCCCGCACCATGGAACCGCATTCGGCCTCCGCGCAATTCTTCATCAACGTCGCCGACAACGCGTTCCTGAACCACAGTGGCAAGAACGTCCAGGGCTGGGGCTACGCGGTATTCGGTAAAGTCACCGCCGGCACCGACGTGGTCGACAAGATCAAAGGCGTCGCCACCACTTCCAAGGCTGGCCACCAGGACGTCCCGGCAGAAGACGTGATCATCGAGAAAGCCGAGATCATTGAGTGATACTGCTGATTTCAGACTTGCATCTGGAAGAGGAGCGCCCGGACATCACCCGGGCGTTTCTGGATTTACTGGCCACACGCGCCCGTTCGGCGCAAGCGTTGTACATTCTGGGCGACTTTTTCGAAGCCTGGATCGGCGACGATGCCATGACGCCGTTCCAGCGTTCCATCTGCCAGGCCCTGCGCGAATTGAGCGACAGCGGCACGGCCATTTTCCTGATGCACGGCAATCGCGATTTCATGCTGGGGCAGGCCTTCTGCAAAGCGGCCGGCTGCACCCTGCTCAAGGACCCGAGCGTCGTGCAGTTCAATGGTGAGCCGGTGCTGCTGATGCACGGTGATAGCCTCTGCACCCGCGACGAAGGCTACATGAAGCTGCGGCGCTGGCTGCGCAACCCGGTCACGCTGTTCATCCTGCGTCACCTGCCGCTGGGCAGCCGCCAGAAACTGGCGCGCAAGCTGCGCAGCGAAAGCCGCGCGCAGACACGCATGAAAGCCAATGACATTGTCGACGTCACGCCCGAAGAGATCCCGCGGATCATGCAGCAATACGGCGTGAAGACCCTGGTCCACGGCCACACCCACCGCCCCGCCATCCACAAGTTGCAACTGGGCGAACACGCCGCCCGACGCATCGTGCTGGGGGATTGGGACAAGCAAGGCTGGGCGTTGCAGGTGGATGAACAGGGGTTTGCGTTGGCGCCGTTCGGGTTTGCGCCGCCGCCACAACTGCCGGCACCCGAGGCAATCCCCAGCCACCCATGACCCTTGTGGAGGCGAGCTTGTGGGAGCCGAGCTTGCTCGCGATGGGGCCCGTCCAGTCAATATCTCTGCTGTCTGTCACGCCGCTATCGCGAGCAAGCTCGGCTCCCACAAAAGCTTGCTCCCACAGCGATTGTGCTTGAATCAATGACCGCTGGCAGCAGGCCCCGCCTTCGCCGCGAACGGCGGTTTGGCCAGCCACACCAGCACGATCAACCCCATGAACGCCCACCCCAGCAACGTGAAGTAATCCACGGTGGAGAGCATGTACGCCTGGCTGTTGAGGATCTGGTCGAGCTGGGCATAGGCCGGCGCACCCGCGCCGCCGAGCTGGTTGAGGGCTTCGCGGGTGGTGGGCTCGAAGGTGCTGATGCTTTCGCTCAGGTAGGCGTGATGCTGGTCGGCCCGGCGGATCCAGATCCAGGTGGTCAACGACGCGGCAAAGCTGCCGCCCAGGGTCCGCAGGAACGTCGCCAGCCCCGCGCCGTCGGCAATCTGGTGCGGCGGCAGGTCCGACATCAGGATGCTCAAGGTCGGCATGAAGAACAGCGCCACGCCAATCCCCATGAACAACTGCACCAGCGCAATGTGCTGGAAATCCACTTCATTGCTGAAGCCGGCGCGCATGAAGCAGCTCAGGCCGATGGCCAGGAACGCCAGCCCGGCCAGCAAGCGCAGGTCGAACTTGTGGGCGTACTTGCCGACGAAAGGCGACATCAGCACCGGCAGGATGCCGATGGGCGCCACCGCCAGCCCGGCCCACGTCGCGGTGTAGCCCATCTGCGTCTGCAACCATTGCGGCAGGATCAGGTTGATGCCGAAGAACCCGGCATAGCCGCCCACTAGCACAATGGTGCCGATGCGGAAGTTGCGATAAGCGAACAGCCGCAGGTTGACCACCGGATGACGATCGGTCATTTCCCAGATCACGAACACCGCCAGGGCAATGACTGAAATCAAGGCTCCGATGACGATGAAGTTCGACTCGAACCAGTCCAGGTCGTTGCCCTTGTCGAGGATCACCTGGAGTGCACCGACGCCGATGATCAACGTGATCAACCCGACGTAGTCCATCGGTTGATGACTGGTGACCACAGGCCGGGCCTTGAGCTGCTGGCGCACCACCATCACCGCAAAGATCCCAATCGGCACGTTGATGAAGAAGATCCACGGCCAACTGTAGCTGTCGGTGATCCAGCCACCGAGGATCGGCCCGGCAATCGGCGCCACCACCGTGACCATCGCCAGCAGCGCCAGGGCCATGCCCCGCCTGGCCGGCGGGTATACGGCAATCAGCAGCGTCTGGGTCATCGGGTACAACGGCCCGGCCACCAGCCCCTGGACCACACGAAAGCCAATCAGCTCCGGCATCGAAGTGGAAATGCCACACAGGAACGAAGCGAGCACGAACAGCATCGTTGCCCACAAAAACAGCTTCACCTCGCCAAAGCGTCGGCTCAGCCAGCCGGTGAGCGGCAGGGCGATGGCGTTGCTCACCGCGAACGAGGTGATCACCCAGGTGCCCTGCTCCGAGCTGACGCCCAAGTTGCCGGAAATGGTCGGCAAGGCGACGTTGGCGATGGTGGTGTCGAGCACTTGCATGAACGTCGCCAGCGACAGCCCGATGGTGCTGAGCAACAGGCTGGGCGGCGTGAAGGACGCGTTATTGCTCATTGCGAGAATCCTATGAAGCGAAGGTGGCGAATTACTGGCGCCCCGATGAAATGGAATTACGCCCTGTGGCGAGGGAGCTTGCTCCCGCTGGGCCGCGAAGCGGCCCCAAAACCCGCCGAATGCGGAGCATCAGTCACACCGCACCCGCCGGCTTTACGACTGCTTCGCAGCCGAGCGGGAGCAAGCTCCCTCGCCACAGGCGTTCGACGAAGCTAGTTCAGCGCTGCGCGGTCTTGCTCGCCGCGGCACTGTTGTCGTGGATCAGGCGGGTGATCATCGCGTCGGCATCGGCCAGTTGTCGGTCATAGACCTGGGTGCTGAACGAAGCTTTCTGCGGTGGCTGCTGGGCCAGCACCGGGCCGCTCTGGTCGTGCAGGTTGACGCTGACCTGGGTCGACAGGCCGACCCGCAGCGGATGCTTGGCCAGCTCCTGGGCATTGATGTGAATACGCACCGGCACCCGCTGGACGATCTTGATCCAGTTACCGGTGGCGTTTTGCGCCGGTAGCAAGGCAAACGCGCTGCCGGTCCCGGCGCCCAGGCTGTCGATGGTGCCGCTGTACTTCACATCGCTGCCGTACAAGTCGGTTTCGATGTCCACTGGCTGGCCGATGCGCATGTCACGCAGTTGGGTTTCCTTGAAGTTGGCATCGATCCACAGTTGATCCAGCGGGATCACCGCCATCAGCGCCGTGCCCGGCTGCACCCGTTGCCCCAACTGCACGGTGCGCTTGGCGACATAGCCGGTGACTGGCGCGATCAAGGTGCTGCGGGCATTGGTCAGGAAGGCCTGGCGCAGTTGCGCGGCCGCGGCTTGCACATCGGGATGGGATGACACCACGGTATCGTCCACCAACGCGCTGGTCGTCTTGAGCTGTTGCCGGGCATTGGCCAGGGCGTTCTGCGCCGAGGTCAGGTCATCCCGGGCGTGGGACAGTTCTTCCTGGGAAATCGCCCCGCCGGCCGCCAGGTTCTTGCGTCGGCTGTAGTTTTCCTGGGCCTTCTGCACTTCGGCCTCTTGGGCATTGACCTGCGCCCGCATGCCGTCGACGTTGCTGTACAAGCCACGGACCTGGCGCACGGTCCGGGCCAGGTTGGCCTGGGCACTTTGCAGCCCGACTTCGGCATCGTTCGGATCGAATTGCACCAGCACCTGGCCTTCACGCACCAGGTCGCCGTCATCGGCACCGATGCTCACCACGGTCCCGGTGACTTGCGGAGTGATTTCCACCACGTTGCCATTCACATAGGCGTCGTCGGTGCTTTCGCTCCAGCGACCATACAGTTCATGCCAGCCCCACACCCCCAGGCCCGCGAGGATGACGATCAGCGTGAGTGCCAACAGCATGACCTTGCGCTTGCGTGGGTTGCCGCTGTCTTGGGTTTGTGCGGATTGAGTCGTTTCGGCAGTCGCCATGACAAGTACCTCGAATCAGTGGGTCGGCGTGGCAGGGGTCGGCGTGGCCGCCGCCAGGGTCTGGGCTTCGAAACCACCGCCCAGGGCCTGCATCAGTTGGATCGACAAATCGATCTGCTCGGCATTCAGGTTCGCCAGTTGGCGCTGGGCCTGAAGCAATTGCTGCTCGATGCTCAGCACGTCCAGGTAATTGCCGATGCCCGAGCCGTAGCGCTGGACCACGGTGTCGTAGGAGTTCTGCGCGATGTCGGTGGCATGTTGCTGGGCACCGATCTGGCGAGCGATGTCACGCAACTGGTTGATGGTGTCGCTGACATCGCCAAGGGCCGTGACCAGGCTCTTGTTGTACTGCGCCACCGCCAGGTCGTAATCGGCGTCCCGGGCATCCAGGTCCGCCCGCAAACGGCCGCCGTCGAAGATCGGCAGCGACACGGTGGGCGCCACGTTGAAGAAACGGCTGGGCGAACCGAACATCGCATCGCCCAGCAACGACTGCACTCCCGCCGCCGCGCTCAGGTTGAGGTTGGGATAGAACTGGGTCTTGCCAGCCTCGATGTTCTTGCTCGCCGCCTCCACCCGCCAGCGCGCCGCGACCAGGTCGGGACGGCGGCCCAGCAGCTCGGCCGGCAGGTTCGACGGCAAGGCGACCGCGCTGGCTTGCAGCACGTTCGGCCGGGCGATTTCGTTGCCGCGATCCGGCCCCTTGCCCAGCAGCACGGCCAGGGCGATCCTGGCGCTCTGCAGGCGTTTCTCGGCGTCGATCAGGGTCGCATCGGCGCTGGCTTCCAGGCTTTCGGTCTGCTGGAACTGATATTCGCTGTCGATCCCGGCGCTGAGACGGCGCTTGCCCAGATCGAGCATTTGCCGGGTGCGCTTGAGGTCCTCGGCGGCCAGGTCATGAATGATGTGGGCCTGGCCCAGGTCGCTGTAGGCCCGGGCCACGTCGGCAGCCAGGGTCAGTTGCGCGGCCTGGCGATCGATCTCGGCGGCGCGGGCCTGGCCCAGGGCGGCTTCCCAGGCGGCACGCTGGCCACCCCAGAGGTCGAAATTGTAGTTGAAGTCCACACTCAGCGAACGCAGGGTGCTGTAGGCCCCGCCCTGCCCTTGCGGGTCCTGGTCACGGGCCAGTCGCGAACGGCTGACGCTGCCGCTGGCATCCAGGGTCGGCAGGCGTGCCGCGTTGGCGGCATAGGCCGCGGCACTGGCCTGGTGGACCCGGGCGCTGGCGACCTGCATGTCCGGGCTGTCGCGCAAGGCTTCACGGATCAGGCCGTCGAGTTGCGGGTCGCCGAGGCTTTTCCACCAGTCGTTTTTCGGCCACGCGGCCGGCGACAGCGCGACCCCATTCAACGATTGACCAGCCTGGAGACTCTTGGCCTCGAGGCTGACGCCTTCGGTCTTCAAGCCACTGTAGCTGGCACAACCGGCGAGGCTCATGGCCAACAGCACCAGGCTCAAGCGGGTACGCAAGGTTTGACGTTTCATTTCTCCCCCAATCGCAACACGGTGATGGGATCACCGGCGGCGAGCAGTATTTTCTTGAGGATGTCTTCGAGGGTTTGCAGCTCCTCGCGGCTAATGGCTCCGGCCAACTGATTCATGGCGTCGGCACCAATGAACGGCAGGCGATCGGCGAGGGCCTGGCCAGCTTCGGTCAACACCAATTGCACCTGGCGCCGATCCTCTGCCGAGCGCTGGCGGACCAGGAAACCTTTCTGCTCCAGGCGATCGAGCATGCGCGTCATCGAGCCGCTGTCCAGGGACAGGTAGCGACACAGCTCGACCGGCGTGTCGATGCCGTGCTGGGCCATGATGATCAACACCTTGAACTGCGCGGCGGTGATGCCGACGGGTTCCATGTGGGTGTCGATGATCCGATCCTTGAGCAGCGCGGCGCGGCCGAGCAGCATGCCGAGGTGGCAATTGTGAAATTCGTCAGGGGTGAAATGCTTCATCCGGGCACCGTTTGCTGCCTAGGCAGTGAATGTATGTCGAAATATTACTGCTTAGGCAGCAAATGTCAAACAAATCGTTAGCGTGCTATTCACCAACAGACGAAACGCAGACAAACCTGTAGGCGAACAAATGTGGGAGCGAGCTCGCTCGCGATAGCGGTGTGTCAATCAACGACGAGGTTGAATGTCATGCCGCTATCGCGAGCAAGCTCGCTCCCACAGGGGGACTTGGGGATGAAGTTAGAAATCGCGCTTGTAGAAGATATCCAGCGAGCTGGCGACGCCGCTGGCGGCTTCGAGGTAGACCTTCTTGCTGAGCTTGTAGCGCAGGGCGATGGTGTTGGCCGGTTCGAACACACCGACGCCGTAGCGCAGGCTGAGCTTTTCCGAGAGGTTGCCGCTGGCGACCACGCTGGTGGTGTTGCCGCTGCCCTGGGTGTCGAGCTGGAAATCATCGATGCCCAGGTTATTGGCCAGGCTGCTGGTCACCCCCGAACTGCCCATCAACCCCAGGCCCAAGGCGGCCTGGGCGAGCATGTTGTTGTCCTCGCCCGTGGTGCTCAGCGGTCGGCCCAGCACCAGGTAGGACAATGCCTGCTCCTGGCTCATGGCCGGTTCGGAAAAGATTTGCGTGGTCGGTTGCTCGGCGCTGCCGCTCAAGCGGATGCCGGCGACCACATCGTCGGTCTGGCGGATCGCTTCGATGTCCAGGTAGGGCTGGTCGATGGGGCCGGCGAACAGCAGCCGTGCCCGGCGCACCGTCAGCCGTTGCCCGTAGGCACGATAGCGGCCGTCGTTGAGCCACAGTTCACCGCGAGTGTCCATGTTGTCGCCGATGTGCACCTGGCCCTGGACGTTGGCCGTCAGGCCGAAACCCGAGAATGCGAGTTTGTCCTGGCCGACGATCACGTCGATGTTCATCGCCATGGCCAGCGGCGCCTTGCCCTCTTCGGTCTGGTGGCCGACGATCACCGTATCATCCGAGACCTTGACGGTGGACGGTGGCAGTTCGCGAACAGTGATCTCGCCTTTGGGCACCAGGACCTTGCCGGCAATGGAAAGCTGCTCGCCCTGCATTGTGATGTTCAGGTCCGGTGCCACGTCGAGCACCGCATAAGGCTCAACGGTGACCGGCAGTTGCGAGCCCTTGAGGGCCAGGTTCATGGACAGGGCATCGCCCCAGCCGATGTTCCCGGTCAGGCTGCCCTGCCCACGCTTGCCACTTTTCCAGTCGCCGTCGAGCCGTACCGTTTCGCCGGCGATCATCGCCCGCACTTGCAAGGCTTCGAGGCTGACCGGCAGCTCCGGCCCGGAGACTTCGCCGTCGCTGAGCACCAGGCTGCCGTTGACCTGAGGCGCGAGCAAACCACCGGACAACGTCCCGCTGCCGTTCAGGTGACCGGTGAGGGTTTCCACCATCGGCACGAACGGCCGGGCCACGGACAAGTCCAGGCCGGTCAGGCGGAATGAGCCGCTCAAGGGCTTGCTCGCCGGCAGCGGGTTGATTTGCGCCTGGAGCATCAGTTCGCCGAGCCTGGCACCGACGAAATTCAGGTCGGTGTCGATGCGCTTGGGGGTCAGGCGGCTGTTGAGCGTCAGGGTCTGGTACGGGAAGTCCAGCCATCGCGGCTTATCACTCGCCTTATCCCGAATCCGCAAGGTGCCGCCACTGGCATCCACCAGGATACGGCCATTCGGGCCGCTGGCCGGCAGGTCCAATTGCAGGTCCGCGTTGAGCCGGCCCTGCCAGGCAAAATCCTTGGGCATCCACTGGGCCAGGCTTTCGATGGGGAATTGCTTGAGGTGATAACGCAGCTTTGGCTCCGGCATCAGCCGTTGGTCTTCACCGCACAGGCTGGCCTCACCGGAACGCCAGCAATGGGCGCCGACGTTGAGCGTGCCATCGGCCAGGCGCTCGAGTTTCGCCGGGGCTTGCAGGCGCCAGGCTTGACCGCCGGCCTGCACCTCGCCGCTGGCCAGGCGCCCGCGCCAACTCCCCTGGTCGAGGGCGCCGTCGAGTGCCAGGGCCGTGTCGAGCTGCGGCCCCTGCAAATCCAAGCTCAGTGATTGCCGCTTGATGTCGCCCTGCCCGCTGACGGTCAGCACGCCTAACGACGTTTCGCCGGCGCGGATGCCACTGGCCTTGAGGTCGAGCTTGCCGCGCTGGGCGCTGTCGAGGGTCGCATCCAGGTTCAGGCTTTGCAGGCGATTGTCCTGCAACGCCAACTGCGAGCCTTGCAGGCCGAGCTTGCCCTGGGGCGCCTTGAGCGTGCCGGCCATGTCGACCCGGCCGACCACTTGGCCGCGCAGTTGCGGCCAGAGCTGGGCCAGGCGCGAGAGCTTGATGTCGATCTGGCCGGTGATTTTCTGTTGCAGGCTCGCGCTGCCGTTGATGCGGTTGTCCCCCAGGCGGATATCCAGCGCGCTGAGGTTCCACTGCTCGCCGGCACCGCTGGCCTTGGCCTGGAATTGCGCCGGTTGGCCGCGCAGCTTGCCCTTGAGGTCCAGGTCCGCGTCGAGGTCGAGGCGGTCGTTCTTCATCGCCCCTTTGCTGCGCAACGGCCCGGCCAGGGTCCCGGGCAGTTCGCCCAGCCAGTACGCCGGGTTGATGGCCGACAGTTGCAGCGCCGTGTCCCAGGCAATGCCGTCGGCAAACTGCAGGCTCAGGTGCCCTTCGGCCTTGCCCTGCCCCGCGGCGAGCTTGAGCTGTGGCAGATGAATTTGCGTCAGGTCGCCGCTGAAGGGGCTGTCCAGGCTGAAGGCTCCAGCCGGTCCGTCCAGGGCGGCTTGGAAGTTGCCCAGGTATTGACCATCGGTGTATGAGACTTCGCCGTTGAAGCTGCGCAAGGTCACCTGCGGCTCGTCGATCAGCGGATAAAGGCGATGCCAGGGGAAATCCAGCCAGGCGACTTTCGCCTCGGCGTCCAGGCCTTCGCGCCAGTCCAGCCGCCCGTTGAGTTTCAGGCTTTGCTGATCGCCGGCGTCCAGGTCCAAACCGGCGATGTGTGCGCCATTGGCGTCCACGGTGCCTTGTAGCAGCAACGCCACCGGTCCTTTCTCGGCCGGCAGGGTCGCCTTGCCGAGCAGTTGGTAGCCGTTTTTCAGATCGCCTGCGCCGGTCAATTCCAGCTGGTTGAGCAACAAGGTGTCGGGCAGGTCGGCGCTGGCCTTGAAGCCGTCGGCGGTGATGCGCACCTTGGCCGGCAGGTTGTCCGCCAACGGTTGCAGCTCACCGGTCAACTGGCCTTGCAGGTAGCCGCTGCTGTCGGCCTTGAGGTTGAGGGTCTTGAGCAGGTTGCCCTCGACTTTCAGGTCCAGTGCCCAGGGCGCCGCACCTGGCGCCGGCAAGGTCAATCGGCCTTCGGCGTTCAATGGCCAGTCGCCGCCCGGCTTCAACAAGCCGGACAGCTGCAGACCCAGCGCGTCGCGCTGTAATTGCACCGAATCGATCTGCAGGCCCTCGGCGGTCCAATGGGCAACCAATTGCAAGCCCTTGAGCTGCTCGCTCCCGTTGAACGACAGGCTGCCGACTTGCACATCGCCCAGTTCGATCGCGAGCGGCAAGTCCAGGTCCGGCAAGCTGATCGGGCCGCTGCTTGGCTCATCGGCCGAGGCTGGCAATTGCAACGCGATCTGGTCGGCCTTGAGCTGTTCGATGCACAGGGTCATGCGCGCCAGGCACAGCGGCGACCAGGCGAATATCAGCCGATCCACCTCCACCCGACTGTCGCCCTGCTGCCACAGCAGCCGATCGGCGCTCCACTGCCCGCCCAGCCGGCCCTGGAAATTTTCCACACTCAGCCCAGGCACCAGGCCAAGGGCCCAGCGGCTGCCAAAGGCCGTGCCCAGCGCCACGCTCAAGGCCAGCACGACCGCCAGCAATACCCCGGCGAGCGCCAGCAGCGTTGTCTTCAAACCACGCGTCACAGCTCAGGCCCCATGGAAAAGTGCAATCGAATGCCGCCCTCGTCGTCCATCGCATGGGCCAGGTCGAGGCGGATCGGCCCCACCGGCGACACCCAACGCACGCCAACACCCACGCCGGTCTTCAGGCTCGGCAGCTCCAGGCTGTTGAAAGAGTTGCCCTGGTCGATGAACGTCGCCACCCGCCATTTTTCCGCGATGGAATATTGATACTCCAGGCTGCCGGCGACCATGTAGCGACCACCGATACGGTCGCCCTCGGAGTTCTCCGGAGACAGGCTCTGGTAGTCGTAACCACGCACGCTCTGGTCGCCACCGGCGAAGAAGCGCAGGGATGGCGGAATGGATTTATAGCCATTGGTGGCGCTCCCGCCGATCTGCGCCCGAGCCAGCAGCCGATGCTTGTCGAACACGGTGGTCAGGCCCTTGACCATGGCGGTGCCGTACAACAGGTTGTTGTCCGAACCCAGGCCTTCCTTGGCGACCTTGGTGTCGAACTGCAAACGGTAGCCGTTGTGCGGGTCGATGCGGTTGTCGCTGCGCAGGTAGGAATAACTCACGCCGGGCATCAGCAACGTGCTCAGGCCCGCATCGTCGCCGAGGCGGTACTCCTCGCGCTGCCACTTGAGCGACACCACCCGCTGCCAGCCGCTGGGCAACTTGCTGTGCCATTCGGGGCCCACGGTGAGCAGTTTGCTGAGGCTGTCGGTGCCGGCCAGTTCTTCATATTGATAACCGCCGGCGTAGCGCATCTTGTCGGTCAGCGGCGGGTCCAGCGGCACGTCGTACCACAGGCCGACGTTCTGCCGGGGCGCCGACACTTCCGCTTCCCAGCCATAACTGTGGCCCTGGGGGTTGACCCAGTGACGCGTCCAGTTGGCTTTGGCCCGGGGACCGACGTCGGTGGAAAAGCCCAGGCCCAGGCCCATGGTGCGCGGCTTGCGCGTGTCGAGCTTGACCGCCACCGGAATCACGTTATCGGTGGCAGCGGTGGGCGCGGCATCGACGCGCACGCCTTCGAAATAACCGCTCGATTGCAGGGCCTGGTTGAGTTCTGCGATGAGTTCGGAATCGTACGCCGTGCCGGCCTTGAACGGCACCATGCGTTGCAGCAAGTCTTCGTCGAACGGCGTGTCGCCCTTGAAGCTGACCGGACCCAAGGCATAACGCGGGCCGCTGTCATAGACCAGCTCGATATCGGCGAGGCCTGCCTGAGGGTCTACCAGGAGTTTCTGCTGGGTAAAGCGCCCATTGAAATAGCCATAGCGCGAGGCCTGGTTCTGGATGACCCGCTTGGCGTCTTCGTAACGACCATGATTGAGCACCGCGCCGGGTTTCAGGCCGGCGTTGCCGGGTACGCGAAAAGCCTTGAGCGAAGCCGCCGGGCCATCGATGCGCACAGTGACATTGCGCAAGTGCACCGGCTCGCCGGGGTCGATGGTCAGCACCAGGCGCGGATCCTTACCGCCCTTGACCTCACTGTCGATCTGCGGCTGGTAGTAGCCCAGCGCCTGGGCGGCCTTGCGCGCCTGTTCCTCGGCGCCGCGACTGAAGCGCAGCAAGGCCTCCTCGTCACGATCACCCAAGCCACCGATGTAACCTTCTACGTTGGCCTTGAGTTCGTCGTTGGACGGCTGGACGCGTACTTCCAATTCACTTTTTGCCAGGGCCGCGCAGCTGAGGGACAGCAAGAGCGCGCCACTGATCATTCTTCCTGAGCGGTTCATGGCGCGGATGCTATCACGAGCGTAGGTGCCTGATAGAGCCGGACATTTCCTAAAAGTTCGCCCGACTATGCCGTTGCGCTTTGCAGAACCTGCGGGTTGGCGTGGAAGAACACATGCTCGCGGATCGGTCCTACCGCCACTTCCCCGATTTCCTCGTAACCTTGGCGTTTATAAAACTCCAGGTAACGCGGGTTGCCGGTGTCCAGCACCACGCCCCGGGAATGTTCGTCCACCGCACACCAGTTATGCACCGCCGTGAGCAATTGTTCGCCGAAATGCTTGCCCTGGAACTGTGGGTGCACCCCCAGCAGCGGCAGTACATGGACCGCATCGGACGGCAGGCAGGCCAGCACCGCTGCGTGATAGTCCAAGTAGCGCCTTGTGCAACGAAAACCAGTGCTCAAGACCATGCGCAGGCGCCAGGCCCAGCTTTCAGTGATGCCCAGGCGCCGCTGCGGCGGGGCGATCAGGGCAATGCCGATCAGGCGGTCGTTGACCAGCAGGCCGACGGCCGGCAGGTCCTGGAGAAAATGCTGCTTGACCAGCTCACGCACCGTGGCCCGTACCCGCTGTTCATAACCGGGACGCTCGGATTCGAACAGGTAGCTGAAGGTCGGCTCATGGCGATAGGCCTGGTACAGCAACGAACGGGCTTCACGGGAATAACCACTGTCGAGCATATGGACGTCGGCGATGGCGGTTTCAGGCATGGCGTTGGATCTCCTGGGGCGAGGCTCGGTAAGGCCCTGCTCTTATTGAGTACGAACTCGATAGGGTCGTGATCGTTCCTACATGCAAAGGACATTAGCAGCGCATTTGTCCTACTGCCACGCTGGCTCCCTTCCCACATGTCAGCTAGCATCGCAGTTTTGCCAGGACAGCCGACCATGAAGATCGTCTCCTTCAACATCAACGGGCTGCGCGCCCGCCCCCATCAGCTGGCGGCGCTGATCGAGAAGCACCAGCCGGATGTGATCGGGCTGCAGGAAACCAAGGTCCACGACGAACAGTTCCCCCTGGCCGAAGTGCAGGCCCTGGGCTACCACGTGCATTACCACGGGCAAAAAGGCCACTACGGCGTCGCCCTGCTCTCCCGCCAGGCACCGCTGAGCCTGTACAAAGGCTTCGAAGGTGACGACGAAGACGCCCAACGGCGCTTCATCTGGGGCACCTTCGCCGATGCCAACGGCGTGCCGGTGACCATCATGAACGGTTATTTCCCACAGGGTGAAAGCCGCGACCACCCGACCAAATTCCCGGCCAAGGAACGTTTCTACAGCGATCTGCAGCATCTGCTGGAAAGCCGCTTCAGCAACGACCAGCCGGTGGTGGTAATGGGTGACGTGAACATTTCCCCGGAAGACTGCGACATCGGCATCGGCCCGGACAACATGAAGCGCTGGCTGAAGACCGGCAAATGCAGCTTCCTGCCGGAAGAGCGCGAATGGATGGCCCGCCTGAAGAACTGGGGCCTGGTGGACAGCTTCCGCCACCTGAACCCGGACGTCACCGACCGCTTCAGCTGGTTCGACTACCGCAGCCGCGGTTTCGAGGACGAACCCAAGCGTGGCCTGCGCATCGACCTGATCCTCACCTCCCACGGCCTGCTGCCACGGGTCAAGGATGCCGGCGTGGACTATGAGTTGCGGGGCATGGAAAAACCGTCGGACCATGCGCCGATCTGGTTGCAGTTGGGCTAAGTCCGAAGCATCCAAATACCCCCTGTGGGAGCGAGCTTGCTCGCGATAGCGGTCTAACTGTCACATAGATCCTGAATGTGCCGCCGTCATCGCGAGCAAGCTCGCTCCCACATTGGACTTCGGTGCCCCGTCGCACCCCTGTCACCTTTCAGTAACCTGACCGACTTAATCTTCCGGCACTTCCTCGGGTTCAGCAGGTGCCGGCATGCGGCTGTGTGTTGTCTTTTTCATGGGCCTCTGGCTGCCGTTCGTGGCATGGGCCGGCAATTTGCCCATTCCCGAACACGGCCCAGCCTTGCGCCTGCAGGGTTCCAATACCATCGGCGCGGCGCTGGGACCGGCGCTGGTCAGGGGATTGATGGAAGACCAGGGGCTGCTCAGGGTCAGCGGCGAAATCACGGGGCGCGACAATGAGCAGCGCATCGTCGGCCAGACCGCCGATGGCCGACGGGTGCAGGTAGATATCGCAGCCCACGGCTCCAGCACCGGCTTTGCTGCCATCAAACAGGCCAGCACCGACCTGGCGGCATCCTCCCGGCCGATCAAGGACAGTGAACTGAAGGACTTGTCGTCCCTGGGCGACCTGAAAAGTCCTGCCGCCGAACAAGTCATCGCCATCGATGGCCTGGCGATCATCCTTCATCCCCACAACCCACTGCGCCAACTCGATACCGTACAGCTGGCACGAATATTCAGCGGCGAGGCAAAAACCTGGGACGCCGTCGGCGGCACGGGCGGGCCGATTCATCTGTACGCCCGGGATGAGCAGTCCGGCACCTACGACACCTTCAAGGAACTGGTCCTTAGCCGACAGGGAAAACGGCTGGATCCTACAGCGCGACGCTTCGAGTCCAGCGAACAGCTGTCCGACGCGGTCAGCCAGGACCCGCAAGGCATCGGTTTCATCGGTTTGCCCTACGTGCGCCAGGCCAAGGCGCTGGCCATTGTCGACGGCGCATCCCAGCCCATGCTGCCGCTCAACCACCTGATCGCCACCGAGGACTACCCGCTTTCCCGGCGCCTGTTCTTCTATCTGCCACCCTGGGGCACCAACCCCTGGGCCGAAGCATTGGTGGCGTTTACCCAAAGCGACAAAGGCCAGGCCATCGTCGCGGCCAACGGTTTCATCGCCCAGACCGTCCAAGCCATGGCCGTCGCACCGAATGCACTGATGCCCGAGGGTTACCAGGCCCTGAGCCGCCATGCCCAACGCTTGACCGTGAATTTTCGCTTCGAAGAAGGCAGCGCCAGCCTGGACAACAAGGCCCACCAGGACCTGGGGCGCGTGCTCGACTATATAAAGCAGCATGGCAAAGCCGACCGACGCGTGACCCTGGTGGGCTTTGGCGACGCCAAGGACGACCCGGCGCGGGCCGATCTGTTGTCCAAACTGCGCGCCATGGCGGTGCGACGGGAATTGGTCAAATACGGCGTGGCGCTACGGGAAGTGCGAGGGTTCGGGGCGTTGATGCCGGTGGCCGCCAACAGCGAGGATGAAGGACGGGTCAGGAATCGGCGGGTGGAGGTTTGGGTTTACTAGCAACGACGCCATCAAACGCCTACCCGCTCTTGTGGCGAGGGAGCTTGCTCCCGCTGGGTCGCGAAGCGGCCCCAAGCATTTTGTATCAAACCAAAAAACTTGGGCCTGCTACGCAGTCCAGCGGGAGCAAGCTCCCTCGCCACAAAAGCTTTATGTTTATCGCATTAATCTCGGCGTAAGACCGAACGACCTCACCTTGCGCCATTGCCTACAACTACGCCAGAATCCGCCGGCTTGTGCGCCTTGAGGGCGGGCTTTACTGTTTCCGGGTCGCTGAAAATCAGCGATCGGGTTTGGTAGCCCGGGTAAAACTAAGGCGCACAGCTCCGGCATATTCATTATGGCGGCTGTGCGCGGGGCGCCCTTGTGGCGCGCTGGGTTTGCCTTGGTACCCGGTCTACCAACCTGCGTATAGCCGCCACCCAATGTTTGGTAGCAAAAGGTTGCGGCTCCCATTACCAAGGAGTTTCATCCATGTTCAAAGCAACCCCAAACCCGCCGGACAAACATCCAGCCGACTCGGAAGCACTCGACAAAGCGGCGGCAGACCGCGCCCTCGATTACTACCTCAAACCCAAATCCAGCAAACCGCAAACCGACCCAAGCCAGCTCTTCACCCTTATCAACGGCATCGACACCGAAACCCTGCTCGCCAACCTCAGCGAAAACCTGGCCTCGGCCAACGCCATGCTCAGCGACCTGGCCTTCGACCTGGAAGGCTCAAGGCGCCACATTGCCCTGGGCATCCAGCAATTGATCGAATTGAGTGGACAGCTGGCAAACCGAGCGCTGGACAACGTCGAAGCGCGCCCGTCGACATAGCGCATCACCCCGTGGCGAGGGAGCTTGCTCCCGCTGGGTCGCGAAGCGGCCCCAAGCATTTTGTGTCTAACCAAAAGCTTGGGCCTGCTGCGCAGTCCAGCGGGAGCAAGCTCCCTCGCCACAAGGGCATGTGTGTCATGACTGAACGAGCGGCCTGTTACCGCCCCGCCAACTCCATGATCATCCGCGACAACAGATAAATCCTTGGCACCACGCTCTCGACTTCGGCGTATTCCTCCGGCGTGTGGATATTGCCACCCACGATGCCGAACCCATCCAGCGTCGGCGTACCGACCCCGGCTGACAGACTGGCGTCCGCCGCGCCGCCGCTGCCTTCTTCGGTCAGTTTGCGCCCCAGTTCGCCATAGATGCCCTGGGCCATGGCCATCAATCGGTCCGACTCCGCCGTCTGCGGCATCGGTGGCAGGCCGCGCTTGAGGCTGGTGGTGACTTCGGTATCGGCGATCAACTTGTCCTGTGAAACACGGGCCAGGTCTTTTTCGATACGGTCGAATTCTTCCGGCACCGCCGCCCGCACATCGGCCTTGGCGCTCGCCTGGTCGGGGATCACGTTGGTCCGGTCACCGGCCTTGAGCACCGTGAAGTTGATGGTGGTTTTCTTTTCCGCGTCGCCGAGCTTGCCCAGTTGCAGAATCTGGTGCGCAGCTTCCATCGCCGCATTGCGCCCCAGTTCCGGCGCGACACCGGCGTGGGATGCCTTGCCCTTGACCTCCACCAGCGCCGTGGCACTGCCCTTGCGCCACACCACCAGGCCGTCGGCCGGGCGACCCGGCTCGAGGTTGAGGGTCACGTCGTGGGCCTTGGCGGTTTTCTTGATCAGGTCGGTGGCCACGTCCGAGCCGGTCTCCTCGCTGGCGTCGAGCAGGAAGGTGATTTGCGCGTAATTCTTGAAATCGAGGTTCTTGAGCACTTTCAAGGCGTAGATCCCGGCGACGATGCCGCCCTTGTCATCCATCACCCCCGGCCCGTAGGCGCGGCCATCCTTGATGTGGAACGGGCGTTCGGCGGCCGAGCCCTCCTTGAACACCGTGTCCATATGGGCCATCAGCAGGATTTTTGCTTTACCGGTGCCCTTGAGGGTCGCCAGGATGTGCTGGCTACCGTCCGAATTCGGCACCTTCTCGATGGTGGCGCCCAACTTTTCCAGTTCGTCGATGGCAATGTCACCGACCTGGGTCAGCCCCGGCACATAGCCGGAGCCGGAGTCGATATTCACCAGCCGCTCCAGCAGCTTCAGGGCCTCGCCCTGGTACTGCTGCGCATCGGTCAGGATTTGTTGATGGGGTTGCGCGAAGGCCATGGGGGTGAAGGCGCCAAGGGCCAGGCTCAGGCCGAGGCTGACGGCCAGACGGGAGCGAACAGCGGTCATCGTCATGATTTCATCCTTGTTCCGTATCGAGAGAGTGCCATGGGCACCCTACCTGACAACGGGGCAAGGCTCTAGACAGCAGGTGGCCATCTCAAAGGGAAACAACCGATGCTTCCAGCACCTGCCGATGTCGGTGGCAAGTGACCCGGTTGCGCCCGCTGGTCTTGGCTTCGTACAACGCCTGGTCTGCATCGTTGAGCCAAAGCGTTGCGTCGCCATACGCCGGGTTGAACACCGCCAGGCCGATACTCAGGCTCACTTTAAGCGTCGGATCCTGCTCGTAGCTGAGGGTCGCGAAGCGCTCACGCAAACCATCCATCGCCTGCACAGCGTTATGCAGGGTCAGGTCCGGCAAGACCACGCAAAACTCGTCGCCACCATAACGCCCGACAATGTCGGCGGCGCGCAGGTTCTGCCTGAGCAGCTTGCCGAGCCGGCGCAGCACGACGTCGCCGGCGCCGTGGCCGTAGGTGTCATTGATGGCTTTGAAATGGTCGATGTCGATCAGCGCAATCGCGCCATGGGTGGTCCCGTCCGCTGGATGGCGCCCGCAACGCTGGAACTCCTCGTTGAGGCGGTCTTTCCAGGCGCCATGGTTGAGCAACCCGGTCAGGCTGTCGGTACGGCTCAGGGCCAGCAATTCACGCTTCTGTCGCCCCAGGGTGTAGGCCTGGCGAAAACAGATCCAGCCCAGTGCCATCGGATACAGGCACAGCAGCGGCAGACAAGCGTAGATCTGTGCCGGACTGGTCATGGGCACGCCGGTCAGCGGGAAGATCACCGTGCCCACGGCGATGCCCGCCACTTGGGCCACAACCCCGACGAGCAGGAAACGCAGACCACCGATGGCGACGTTGTTCATCGCCATCATCGCCAGCGTGACGGCCGTGGGCAGCGGGTTGAATTGCATCGCCACGACCCAGAAGCCGCCGAGAAAGGCATCGATCAACAAGTTGCGGTGTTCGGCGTGGTACGGCACCGCGCATCGGCGAGCCCACCCATAGGACAGGTGCGGCCAGAGCAGGCCGTTGAACAGCATGAAGCCCCAGACCCAGGGCGGCGGATCGAGGGGATAGAGCGCGGCGCTGACCAGCAGCAACCCCAGCGTCAGGCCCAGGATGCGCGATACGTAGAGCCTCCTGGCCAACGACAGTCCCTTTTTTCCCGTCTTTTGCATAGACGCCTCTGCACCGCGGGTTTCCCGAATCATCGGGATGGGCTTGCCTGGAGTCTATCAGGGCGGCATCAAATAGCCACCACTGAATGCAGGGGTATTTTTCTTCGGCAAAATGCGGGGGCTCTGCTCGGATTTTGGCTATATATGACAAGGAAATCCGTGACGCCTCGCAAAGCAGGGTTCCTGGGCAACGATGTTCCTGGGTTAAGCTTCACTGAACACCGCCTGATCCGTTTGATTACATTCTGTCGCAGCCCATGGAGGGCAAAACATGCTGGTGTTGTTCGTGGTTATTGCTGTACTTATCGCCTGGAGTTGGTTGACCTATCCCGGCATCGGCCATGTGATCTACGACATGAGCATGGCCTTGGAAGCACGCCTTTACCGGTTGCGCAAAATCACCGTGCCCATCAGTGAAATGACCGTGTCGACCTGGCAGGGCGGGCCTTATGAAGCATCGGCGAGCATCCTGATGCTGCACGGCTACAGCGGCGACAAGAACCTCTGGCTGCGGGTTGCCCGACAGTTTGTCGGTGATTACCGAGTGGTGATCCCCGACCTCCCCGGCCATGGCGAAACCGGCTTCAAGGCCGGCGGCGGTTACGACATCCCGACCCAGGCCCGGCGAGTGATCGAGTTGCTCGACGCCTGCGGCCTGGACAAGGTCCACGTGATCGGCAGTTCCATGGGTGGGCATCTCGCCGCGTGGCTGGCGGCCACTTCGCCTGACCGCGTGCTGACCCTGGCGCTGCTCAATCCGGCCGGCGTCACCTCCCCCCAACCCAGTGACATGGACCGCCAACTGGCCGCCGGTCGTAACCCGTCCCTCGTGCATTCGCGGGAGGAATTCATGCCGTTCTACGCAATGACCATGGCCTCGCCGCCCTGGGTGCCCGGCATGGTCATGGCGGCCGTGGCCGAGCGTTATGTACAGCAGCGCGAAGAACTGGCGGAGATCTACACCGACTTTCGCGCCAGCCCGCCAATGGAGCCCCACTTGGCCGCCATTCGTGCCCCTTCGCTGCTGCTCTGGGGTCGCCAGGACCGGGTGATCGACGTCAGCAGCGTGCCCGTATGGAGCAAGGGCATCGCGGACTTGCGTGTGGAAATCTGGGACGGGATCGGCCACCTGCCCATGATCGAACAACCGGGGAAAACCGCGGCGCTGTACCGTGACTTTCTCAAGGGATTGGGGCAGTGATCATGATGCAAGCAACGCCCCGTGGTGAACCGGTGGGTCAGTCCCTGGCAGAATGAAGTCCTGAAGATTCTTCGTTTGCCGGGACCGGCGAAGACTGCGATCTTTCGTCCAACTTTCCCACAGCCCTCGCCAGGAATTCTCACGATGAGCTTCGTCAGCCCCGACCTGATCCGTCAACGCTTCTCCAGAGCGATGTCCGACATGTACCGCGACGAGGTGCCGTTGTATGGCGCACTGATGGAGCTGGTGGAAGACACCAACGCCCAGGTCCTGACCGAACAGCCGGAACTGGCCGCCCACCTGCGCAACACTGGCGAACTCGAGCGCCTGGACCTGGAACGCCACGGCGCGATCCGCGTCGGCACCGCCGCCGAGCTGGCGACCCTGGGGCGACTGTTCGCGGTCATGGGCATGCAGCCGGTGGGCTACTACGACCTCACGCCAGCCGGTGTACCGGTGCATTCCACCGCGTTTCGCGCCGTGCATGAAAGCGCCTTGCAGGTCAGCCCGTTCCGGGTGTTTACCTCGCTGCTGCGCCTGGAACTGATCGAGAACGCCGAGCTTCGGGCCTTTGCCGAATCGGTGTTGGCCAAACGGCAAATCTTCACCGCTGGCGCTCTTGAGCTCATTGACCTGGCCGAACGCCAGGGCGGCCTGAGCGAAACCCAAGCCGAGGACTTTGTCCTACAGGCCCTGGAAACCTTTCGCTGGCACCACAGCGCCACCGTCACTGCCGAACAATATCGGCAACTGAGCGCCCAGCATCGCCTGATCGCCGACGTGGTGGCGTTCAAGGGCCCGCACATCAATCACCTGACGCCGCGCACCCTGGACATCGACATCGTCCAGGCGCGGATGCCCGTGCATGGCATCACCCCCAAGGCCGTGATCGAAGGCCCGCCCCGTCGCCAATGCCCGATCCTGCTGCGCCAGACCAGTTTCAAGGCGCTCGATGAGCCCGTTGCCTTCACCGACCAGCCCCAGACCCGGACCCAGCCCCAAGGCAGTCATAGCGCCCGCTTCGGCGAAATCGAACAACGGGGCGCCGCGCTCACACCCAAGGGCCGTGCGCTCTATGACCAATTGCTCAACGCCGCACGCGATGCGCTAGGGGCGTTTCCCAACGAAGCCAACGCCGAACGCTACAACGTGCTGATGGCCGAACATTTCGTCGCATTCCCGGACAACCACGATGAGCTGCGCCGACAGGCATTGGCGTATTTCCGTTATGTCTTGACGCCCAAGGGCCTCGCCGCCAAGGGCACCCTCGAGGCAGCGACCTCCCTGGAACACTTGCTCGAACAGCAATACCTGCGGGCCGAGCCCTTGGTGTACGAAGACTTCCTGCCCGTCAGCGCCGCCGGCATCTTCCAGTCGAACCTCGGCGACGCCGCCCAGAGCCATTACGCCGGGCAATCCAACCGCCAGGCCTTCGAGGCGGCGCTGGGGCGAGGGACCATCGACGAGTTGGGGCTGTATGCCCAGACGCAACAGCGCTCTATCGATGAGTGCAGGGCTGCATTGGGCGTGTAGGAATACGCCGAAGGATAAAACGGCAAAAAGTTGCCTGGGGGGCGTGCAGCGTGGCGCGCCATCCTGGGTGGTTCTGCCCGAGTGGCGCGGTGTCCGGGTGGGCCGCGAGGATCTGTCATGCGCCGGGCAAGGGTTTGTGCGCTTTGTGGCCGTCCGGGAGGAAACAAGCACCAAGATCCAAATCAACCTATTGATATCTATGGTTTTTTTGAAGATGGCACAGCTCTTGATAACCGTCAGGCCACCTCGGGGCGATTTCCGTCCCAGGCTCTATCGTTATCCAGGAAGGAGAGCATCCCTTGGCTACCCCCGCGTACATGTCCGTTACAGGCACCAAACAAGGTCTGATCACTGCCGGTGCGTTTACCGCCGACTCAGTGGGCAACACCTATCAAGAGGGCCATGAAGACCAGGTCATGGTGCAGGCTTTCGAGCACCAAGTGACAATTCCTCGCGACCCTCAGTCCGGTCAGCCAACCGGTCAGCGCATACACAAACCGCTGATCATCACCAAGGTCTTCGACAAAGCATCACCACTGCTGCTGGCAGCCCTGACGAGCGGCGAACGCCTGACCGACGTCACGATCCAGTGGTACCGCACTTCGGCCGCCGGCACTCAGGAGCATTACTACACCACTAAGTTGGAGGACGCGATCATCGTCGATATCAAGGACTACATGCTCAACTGCCAGGCCCCAGAGAACGCACATTTCACCCATCTGGAAGACGTGCACTTCACGTATCGCAAGATCACCTGGACCCATGAAGTCAGCGGTACCTCGGGGTCGGATGACTGGCGTGCACCCACCGTCGGTTGAATCAGAGATAGCCGCTCACGCATCGGCCAACGCTGTTGGCCAGTTGGCAAACAAATAATTGAAAGTCATTAATTCAGGACGGTGTTCGCCCAGTGCGACGGCCTCGGCAATCCATGCACTGGTAAAGAGCCTGACACTGGGCGAACGGGGACAATAATAATGGAACTTTCAGACTATGTCCGGGAGACTGTTTAAATAATTCTTTAATGTTGAAGCTTGCATATTTCTGTAGGAGCTGGCGAAGCCTGCGATCTTTTGACCTTTCGCTCAAGACTCAAGTGTCTGGGGAAAGATCGCAGCCTCGTTGCACTCGACAGCTCCTACACAGTGTACGCAAAGCTTCTGCGTATCCCGGCGGGAGCAAGCTCCCTCGCCACGGTGTTTAGAGGCGGCTTATGCGCTGGCTGCACAAACAGTTATACAAAACATGGACAAGTACAAAAAAGTTATCGGCAAAAATTTAAACAGCCATTAAAAACTCTTTTTTAATACCCGCCGGCATGACGCACTTCATCCACGCCGTCCGGTTTTTTGCGCATCAGTGTCCCCCGCATCAGGGTCACCGTGTTGCTGTTTGCGCTTGGCCGGGTCATTGGGCCGCAAGGCATCGTTATCGCGTTCCACTTCGCCGGGCAATGCTGGCGCGTCCGGGTTGGGCCGGGTTTGATCGGGGCTGTGGTTCATGGTGAACTCCTGGGGTCGTTCGGGATTCAGGCATCGGGGTCGGCGACTTCTTCGGCGACATTGGCATCCGGAGAGCGAAGGTGCAGTTGCTTGGCCTGGGTCTGCAAATCCTGCCAGCGTGCCAGATCGATGGCGCCGCGGCCGAACAGGTCATCGGCCACCTGCCTCAACTCAGTGAAATGAGCATCGGGGGACTGCTGCCGGTAGGCCTGGTCGTCGAACAGTCGCTGCCAATCGGCCAGCGACGGAAGCTTGAGGTCATCGCCCATGACGGACTCCTGCGAGACATTCATAGGTTATGAGGGTCGGTGTTCGCGGGGAGTTCCAGTGATTTTCAGTAGCCGGTCATTTCCAGGTAACCCGTGCCGCCCTGGTTGCCACTCAGCCGTACCGGGCCTTCCCAATAGGGAATGCGCAAGTCCATCCAGGCCTTGGGATTGAGTGCCTGGGTGATGATGTCGAGTTGTTTGCCGGGGATCTTGATGGCCCAGCGTACCGGCATCGAGCGCCCGGAGACCTTGGCCGTGTCCAATGGCACGAGACTGATCTCCTCGGCGCGCAGGGTTTGCGCCCGGCCCTGGGCATCGATCCAGGTGCCCGTGAGGTAAGGCGCGCCGTGCTTGTGGCGCATGCGATAGAGCATCAGGTGCTCGCCATTGTCCAGGTGCAGGGAGAACCAGTCCCAGCCGGTCTGGTTGGCGGTCAGGGGCTGGCTGCTCCATTCGCGATCGAGCCAGGCCGGGCCGCTGACCGTGTAGCGCTGGCCGTCGATTTCCAGTTCACCATTGGCCTGGAAAAACGGCTGGCTGTAGTAGTACGACGCCTGGCCCTGTTCGGATTTCTGGCTGAAACCTTGATCGCCCTGCAACACCAACGGACGGTTCGACGTCAGCCGCAAGGCATAGCTGAAGCGTCGGTCCCGAGCCTTCAATTGCATGTCTGCCAACGGCTCGGCCGCTGAAGCCTGGGTGCCGAATTGCCAGTCGTCGATCCAGGCCTCGAAGGGGGCCACCTTTACCCCGGCCTGCCCCACCCCACCTCGCGCATAACGCTCGGCGGCATGGTGCACGCTGTCGGAAGTGACCGCCGCATGACCGAGCCAGATCGTCTGGTTGCGCCAGCCGCTGGCTTGGGGTGCGGCATTCAACGCGCTGCGAAACAGCGTCCATTGCACGCCGAATTCCCGGCCTTGGGCATCCTTGAGGTTGGCGGTGACGTACCACCACTCGATGCGAAAACCTTCATGAATACCGTGGTCGGCCGGGAAACTGAACACCCGCCCAGGCACGACCGGCGTGAACGCGACAGCCTGGTCACCGAGGCCGGCGAAGCCCTTTTGCGCCGGCGCCGAGTCCTCACAACCGCTGAGCAACGCCAGCAGCAACAGGCCGGCTTTAATTTTCATGGGCAAAGGTCCTCAGCAAATCCGCCGGCTGCGTGCGGTACAACGCATACAGCGGCCAGGCCGATGCCAGGAGCGTGGCGAGCATCGCCAGGGCCAGCAACTGCGCCAACTGCAATGGAAACACCCGCAACGGCAGGCGCCAGCCGAAAGCCTGCACATTGATCACCGCGTCCAGGCACCAGGCCAGGGCAATGCCCAGCGGCAAGGCCAGGACCAGGGTCAACAGCGCCAGTAGCCAGGTCTGGCCGAGGTTGAGCAACATCAATTGCCGACGCGTCACCCCCAGCGCCCACAGCGGCGCCAACTGGCCGAGACGACTCTGGCTCTGGGTCAGCAGGCTGATGAACAACGCCACCCCGGCTACCGCCAGGGTCAGGCTGTTGAGGGCGGCGGTGGCGGCGAAGGTGCGTTCGAACACCTGGGTCGACCAGCCCTTGAGCCGGGCCTGGTCGACGATGCGGCTGTCATCCAGGCCGAACCGGCCCTGCAATGCCGTCACTAGCGCCGGGATCGCGGACGGCTCGATGCGCAGGTTGAAACGGTTCGGCGTCAGGTTCGGCCAGTGCGCCAGCAAGTGCTCGACGTTGACAAGCACATGGCCCTTGGGATTGCCGTAATCGGCGTAGACACCGACGATGCGCAGTGCCCAAGGTCCCTGCGGCGTCGGCAAGGCCAACTGATCGCCGATCCTCACCTTGAGGCGTCGGGCCAGTTGTTCGCTGAGCATGAGGGTGTCGGCGGCGGCCAACTGCTCCCACGGCTTGTCGCCGGACGATTCCAGCAGCGGCCAATGCTGGCGATAGTGAGGGTGGTCGAGGATGCCATGGATATCCGTCGGCCAGCCCTGCAACGGGAGCGAGACTTGCCAGAGGGGCACAACGGCAATAATCGCCGGTTGCTGCTTGAGCCAGGTATGCAGCTCTTCGGCCTGGGCCGGGGTTTGCGGGTTGATGTACAACTCGGCGCTCAGCCGTTGTTCGAGCCAGTTGCTGAACGTCTGGCGAAAGCCGGCGGTCATGCTGCCGGCGCCGATGTTCGCCGCCAATGCCAACAGCAGGGCCATCAGCGCCAGGCTCAGGGTCGGCAATTGTTGGCGGCAATCGGCGAGAAACCATTGCCCGAGCACCGAGCGGCTGCGGCGCAACAACCACGTCAGCACGCCGCTGAGCAACACCGGCAAGGCCAGTGCCGCGCCCAGCAACAAGGCGGTCATCAGGACAAAACCGCTGGCCAGGCTGTCGCCCCAGACCAACGCCGATGCGGCAATCAACGCCGCCACCGTCGCCACCCAACCCTGGCGTCGCAGCCAGCGCCCATGGGCTTGATGCCAGGCTTGGGGATTGGCCAGCGCCAGCAAGGGCAGGCGCGCCGCCCGCAACAGGCTGTCGGCGCCGGCCAGCAGCGCGCCAAGCAAGCTCAGGCCGACCCCGCTGAGCCACCACGCCGGGCTGAGGTTCAAGTGCCCGGCCACTTCAGCACCGTACAAGCCCCGCAGGCTCGCCGCGACATCGGGCAATAACAGGCTCGCCAGCCAATAGCCGCTGAGCACCCCGGCGATTCCACCGAGCAAGGCCAACCCGCCCAGTTCCATCGCCAGGCTGGTGACCAGTACCCGCGCACTGACGCCACAGGCCCGCAGGGTTCGCAACAGGCTGCGGCGCTGTTCCAGAGCCAGGCCGATGGCCGCGTGAACGATGAACAGCCCCACCACAAAGGATAAAAAGCCCAGGGCGTCGAGGTTCAGGTGGAAACTTTCGGTCAGGCGCGAGAGGTTGTTTTCTTCATCGGCGCGCTTGAATTGCAGTCGATCGCCGAACGCCTCCGGCAGCGCGGCGCTGAACGTCGCGGGCAACAGCAGCCGCGACAGCTGGTCCGGCATTCCGAGCACCGCTTGGGCAAACCCGATGTCCATCAACAGCACGCCCGGCGCCATGTCCACTTGGACATGCAGCGGCGGCAGGGGTCGTCCATCGACGGTTTGGGGCTGGTCGCCCTCACCCAGCCCCAGGGCCTGCAAAGTCTGCGGGGCGATCCAGGTACGACCGGGACTGGTAAAGAACTCCACCACCTCGCTCATCTCCCGCGCCTGTCCCGCCAACGCCGCACCGGGCGGCAGCGACACCGGGTCGATGCCCATCAGTTGCAGACGCTGGTCCTCGTGACCCTTGAGCACCACCCGGGCCTGCAACACCGGCGACACCGGCCAGCCCTGGCGCCGCAAATCGACAAACCATTGCTGAGGGAAGGTGCCGCCGCCGGGTGCAGTGAGGCTGGACTGGGGTTCGCCGCCGATCAGTTGGCTGGCCCGGGCGTAGCTGTCCCGGGCCTGACTGTTCAGCGCTTGCACGCCGGTGAGCAGACTGGTGGCGAGCCAGAGGCCAGTCAACACGCTGAAGAACTGCACCGGGTGCTGGCGCCAATGGCTGAGCAGGGCCTTGAGGGCCTGGCGAAAAATCATCACCCCTGGGCCACCTGCGCCAACCGTCCGCCATGCAATACCACGCGTTGGGCCAGGCGAGCCGCTACCCGGGGACTGTGGGTCACCATCAACAGGCTGGTGGGGCTGCCCTCCAGCAGTTCCAGCAACAGTTGCAGCACTTCGTCACTGGTGGCTTCGTCGAGGCTGCCGGTGGGTTCGTCAGCCAGCAACAAGGGCGGTCGAGAAGCCAGCGCCCGCCCCAGCGCCACCCGTTGCTGCTGGCCGCCGGAAAGCTGCTCGGGGTAACGCCGCAGCAACCCTGAAAGCCCGAGCCGCTGCACCAGATGGGCTTGCCAGGCCGCGTCATAGCGACCGCACAAGCGGGCCTGGAACGCCAGGTTGTCCTCCACCGACAAGCTGCTGATGAGGTTGAACTGCTGGAAAACCAAGCCAATTTCCGTGCGCCGCCAATTCGCCAGCTGGCTTTCACTCATGCCGTCGAGTCGATATTCGCCACTGCGAATGCTCCCGCGATCGACCTTGTCCAGCCCGGCAACCAAATGCAGCAAGGTACTCTTGCCGCTGCCAGACTCCCCCATCAGCGCCAGGCTGCTGCCGGGCATCAGGGTCAGGTCGACGCCCTGCAGCACCGGCAACGGGCCTTGGGGCGTGGGGTAGCTTTTAAAGACATCGCGGACTTCAAGCATGGACAGCCTCGACGGGTGGGCGTGAGGCTCAGGATAGCGGAGGTTGGGCACACTCAACACCTCCACCCACTCACCCACCGCCATCGCGAGCAGGCTCGCTCCCACAGGGTTTACCGTTGATCAATCCGTGGCGTGATGGCTGGGTAGCTTTTGTGGCGAGGGAGCTTGCTCCCGCTTGAGTGCGCAGCGCTCATCGCTTTTTTTGGGGCCGCTGCGCGACCCAGCGGGAGCAAGCTCCCTCGCCACAGGGTCGTGCAAGACCTTGTGGGTATCCAACATCATCGCAAACTGACCCTCCGACATCGCGAGCAAGCTCGCTCCCACAAAGAGCCCAGCGCATAGGGGCCTTCAATCAATGCCCCGCCGCCATTTCGGCCTGGCCGGCAGGCGGCGTCACGATATGGTCCAGGTCAATATGCTTCCACTCCGGTTTCGCCCCCAACCGCGCATTGAAACGATAGTTGAACGTAAACTCATCCTCCGTCGGCTGGCTCAACGACCTGCCATAAACCGATTCAACCCCAACCGGGTCATACCCCATCAACTGCAACAGCGTCGGAAAGATGTTGTAGTGGCTCGAACGATCCTTGTTCCGCGCCCAGGCGCCACGCCAATCAAGACTATTGAATTGGCGACCCTGGATCACCACCAACGGCACCAACCCCTCTTCAGGCATCGGGTCGCCACCGCAATGAGTGTTGAGCCCAGGATTGCCACGCTCGTGCAGATCCTGGCCATGGTCGGAGGTGTAGATCAGCACCGCTCGGCTCAAATCGGCCTGCTGGAAGACTCGCTTGAAGAACTCGCCAACGTTCCACAGCAAGGTGTTCTGGTACGCGTTGCGGTACAGCAACCAGTCATCTTTCTGCCCATCGAAGCCGTCGCGGCTGCCGGTATCGGCCACTTCCTGGTACTGCCCGCGCGGCAAGGCCGGGCGGTAATTCATGAAGTCGTCGGGGTATTTGTCGTGTACCGGGAAATGCGCCCCCACCTTGTTGATCACCACCAGTTCAGCCTGGTGATCGTCCAGCAGTTCGATCAACTTCGCCGCCGCCGCCATGTCGCGGTCGCGCACGCGGGTCTGGTCGAATTGGACGAATTCATCGATGTCCTGCTTTTCCAACTCGGTCATCAGGTTCTGCAAGTTGCCACCGGTGCGCTGGGCGTCGATGTAGACGGTACGCAAGCCGGCCTTTTTGGCGTACTGCCAGATCGACGGCCGAGTGCTGTTGATGCGTATGTAGTCGGTCCGCGTCCCCCCGTAGCGCAAGGTGACATTGGTGTCGGCGCTGCAATTGGCAATGGACGCCGCGTAGCCGAAATTGAACATATCCACGCCCTCGGGCGGTGTCTTCAGGCCGCTGCGCACGCCAAACGGGGTGTTGATATCCAGGTAATTGCCGCCGACGCTTTCGTCGATGATCAGCACTATGTCCTGCTCGATCAAGGATGATCGCCGCGTTAGGGTGACCGGCTCCCGGGGACCGATCGTGCTGTGCAAGGACTCGTAGGCCAAGAGATTCAAATAGGCCAACGGCGTGTACATCACCGGCAGGCCGCGCGCACCTTCGCCCGCCCGCACGAACAACACGCCACTGAGCAACATCACCCCCAGCACGGGCGCGACCACAGGCAGATAACCGGGCACTCGCAGCGTTCGTCGAGGCTTGAGAGCGATGCCGAACAACAGCAACAAGCCACCGATCACCGCGTTGATGATCACCTCGCGGTATTGATAGGCAGCCTCCTGGATAAAACCTCCCGAGTACACCAGCGAAACGAACTGGCTGTAGGTCAGGTAGCTGTCCGTGACCTGGGTGTACACCTCGAAAAACACCGCCGAAACAAACAACGCCAAGGCAAACACATGCCTCACTAACGTCTGGCGGATGTAGGCGCTCAACCACAGCGCCAGCACCAGCACCACGAACATGGCGCCGAACAGCACGGTCGCCAAGCCCAGGCCCAACGCGTCGAGACGGTCGAGGTAAGCGTCGTACCCCTTGAGCAGGTACAAAAGCAGGAGCAATTCCTTGAGGTAGCGGGCCATGTTTTCCTCGACCGGATCGCGGTGTCAAAAGCACTTCGTTCCTGCACGTTAGCAGCCGGTTTTCAAAGCGCAAGAAACGTCCACCCACAACACGCGTCAAAAAAAAGTTACCCCAAAAACGACACGAAAATAGGTAACAAAATATAAAAATCTATGGATAACGACCGTTTATCGCTTTGTTAAATGCCGGACATCCCCAGTAAAACAGCCACTTTGCTAGAACAGTCAATGACTTGATATCAAAAGGCCCGATTTCACATGAATTGCCAACACTGACAACTGTCATTTTGCTGACACGCTTTTCTGAAGCTGCGCTATACCCCTCTAAACAGTTTCATCCGAGTTACATCATTCGGTTTGCGAGGCGCGCCAAAAATGGACGTGAGCGTATTTGGTACGGGGTATGTCGGGCTGATCCAGGCGGCTGCAATGGCCGACGTCGGACACCGCGTTTTATGCATCGATATCGACCCGAACAAGATCCGGCAACTGCAACAGGCTGTGCCAACCATCAGCGAGCCGGGACTGTCCAATCTGCTCGAAGACAACATCAAGGCCGGACGCTTGTCGTTCAGCTCCCAGGCCAGCGACGCGGTCAATCATGGCGAGCTGATCTTCATCGCCGTCGGCACGCCCGCCGATGAAGACGGCTCGGCCGACCTGAGCCATGTGCTGGCGGTCACCCGGCAGATCGCCGATTTCATGGACAGCGACCGCACCCTGGTCATCAAGTCCACGGTGCCGGTGGGCACCGCCGACAAGGTGGCCGAATGCGCCCGCCAGGCATTGGCCCGGCGCGGCCTGAAACAGCTGAACGTACGCGTCGTGTCCAATCCCGAGTTTCTCAAGGAAGGCAGCGCCCTGGCCGATTGCATGCGTCCGGACCGGATCATTGTCGGCACCGCCGATCCAGTGGCCCGCGACCAGATGACCGAGCTCTACGCGCCCTTCTGCCGCAACCACGAAAAACTGATGTTCATGGACAACCGCAGCGCCGAACTGACCAAGTACGCCGCCAACGCCATGCTCGCCACCCGCATCAGTTTCATGAACGAACTGGCCAACCTCACCGAACGGTTGGGCGCCGACATCGAAGCGGTGCGCAAAGGCATCGGCTCGGACCCGCGCATCGGTTATCACTTCATCTACCCCGGCTGCGGTTTCGGCGGTTCGTGCTTTCCCAAGGACCTGCGGGCCCTGCTGCACACCGCCGAACAAAGCGGCATGCCACTGCGCCTGCTGCGCAGCGTCACCGACGTCAACGACAGCCAGCGGCACATCCTCTTCGAAAAACTGGCCAAGCAGTTCCAGGATGGCCTGGCCGGCAAGTCGATTGCCATCTGGGGCCTGGCGTTCAAGCCCAACACCGATGACATGCGCGAAGCCCCCAGCCGCTACCTGATGGAAGCCTTGTGGCGCGAAGGCGCACGGGTCCAGGCCTACGATCCGGAAGCCATGTCCGAATGCCGTCGCCTCTACGGCTATCGCAAAGACCTCAACCTCTGCGCGACCCGTGATGACACCCTGGAAGACGCCGATGCCCTGGTGATTTGCACTGAGTGGAAGAACTTTCGCGTGGTGGATTTCGACCTGCTGGCCAGCAAGTTGCGCGCCCGGGTGATCATCGATGGCCGCAACCTGTACAACCCCGAACACCTGGCCGCCGCCGGGCTGTTGTATCGCGGTATCGGGCTGCGGCACACCGTGCCCGGCACCCCGGCGCCAGGGCCACAAGCATGAACATCCTGGTCACCGGCGCAGCCGGTTTCATCGGGGCCCACGTCGTGCTGCGGCTGCTGCGCGACGGCCATCGGGTGTGCGGGCTGGATAACTTCAACGACTACTACGACCCGCAGCTCAAGCACGACCGCGTGGCCTGGGTGAACGGCCAGGTCGGCAGCTTCCCCTTGGCGCGGCTCGACCTGGCCGACGCGCCGGCCATTGATGAACTGTTCCAAACCCGACGCCCGGACGTGGTGATTCACCTCGCGGCCCAGGCCGGCGTGCGCTACTCCCTGGAAAACCCCCAGGCCTATGTCGACAGCAACATCACCGGGTTCCTGAACATCCTGGAAAACTGCCGTCGGTACCCGGTCAAGCACTTGATCTACGCCTCCTCGAGCTCGGTGTACGGCGCCAACACGCGCATTCCTTATTCAGTCCAGGACAACGTCGACCACCCGTTATCGCTGTATGCGGCGAGTAAAAAAGCCAACGAACTGATGGCCCACAGCTATAGCCACCTGTTTGGCATTCCCTGCACCGGCCTGCGCTTCTTTACGGTGTACGGCCCTTGGGGCCGGCCGGACATGTCGCCGATCCAGTTTGCCCGCGCCATCGCCGAAGACCGGGTGCTGCAACTGTTCAACCACGGCGAGCACCAGCGGGATTTCACCTACATCGACGACATCGTCGAAAGCATCGCCCGCCTGATCGACCGTGCGCCCCAGGTCACGCCTTTGCTGGACCACGAACAACCAGACCCGGCCACCAGCCGCGCGCCCTGGCGGATCTACAACATCGGCGGCCAGCACCCGGTGGCGCTGCGCACCTATGTCGCGCTGCTGGAAAAACACCTGGGACGAACCGCCCGCATCGAGCTGCTGCCCCTGCAAGCCGGCGATGTGCTCAACACCTGCGCCGATGCCAGCGACCTGGCACGGGCCACCGGCTTCCGGCCGTGCATCGCACTGGACGACGGCCTGGGTCGTTTCATCCAGTGGTTCCTCGATTACTACCCACTGCCTGCCCACGCGCCGCTCGCGGCCCAACCTCAGCGGAGGAGTCTATGACCCGACATGAACAAGCCATCGAGATCAACGCCCCCGGGCGCGACAAACGTGTCGATCCCGACCACCGCAGGCGCCTGGACGCGGCCATCCACCGCCAGGGCCGTGGATGGTTGACCGGTCGCGACGGCGGCCGGCCCTGGACGGTCTCGCGCACCAACCGTGTCGTGGCCTGCCTCGGCGCACTGGCGATCCTGGTGGTGTTCTGCCCGCTGTTGCTGGGCCTGGCACTGCTGGTCAAGTTTTCCAGCCCGGGCCCGGTGCTGTTCATACAGAAGCGCACCGGTTATCGCGGGCGGGTGTTCGGCATGTACAAGTTCCGCACCATGGTCGCCGACGCCGAGGCCCTCAAGGAGTCGCTGCGCCACCTCAACAAACACGGCGCCGATGCCATCGATTTCAAGATCGACAACGACCCGCGCATCACGCCCATCGGCCGGTTCCTGCGGCGCAGCAGCCTCGACGAACTGCCGAACCTGATCAACGTAGTGACCGGCGACATGCGCCTGGTGGGCCCGCGGCCGACCTCGTTCAACGCCTATCGCTACAAGGACAACCATCTTGTGCGCCTGAGCATCTACCCCGGCATGACCGGCCTGTGGCAGATCTCCGGGCGCAGCAATATCGACTTCGACCAGCGCGTGGAATTGGACCTCAGCTATATCGCTGAACAAAGCCTGTGGCTGGATTTGAAGATCCTGATGCTAACCCCCTTCAAAGTTTTCAGCGGCCACGGAGCGAGTTAAATGGACGGTTCAACGAATATCCTGACCATAGCCAGCCCGAGCGAGACCAACCTGACCTCGACCGTGCTCGACCCTTCCCTGCGGATCCTGCTCTTGACGTCCGCCAACACCGGTACCGGCACCAGCACCAGCGCCATGGCGCTGGCCGCGCAACTGGCTCAGATGAGCAACGGTCGCGTCCTGCTGGTGGATGCCAGCCAGTCACCGCGCAACCTCAGCCAACAGCTGTCGTTGCACAAGGAGCGCGGCTTCACCGACCTGCTGTTCAACAGCCTTGCCCCGCCCCTGTTGCAGGATTGCGTGGTGCAGGCGTCCAGCCTGCCCTTCGACGTGCTGCCCCACGGTCGCCTCGGCCGTAATGCTGACCACCTGAGCCCCGAGCGCCTGCGCCCGTTGTTCAGGCAACTGGCGGCGCAATACCGCTTTGTGGTGATCGACGGCGACGCGGTGTATTCGGCCAGCGACACCCTGGTGCTCAGCACCCAGGTGGATGGCGTGGTGCTGGTGGTGCGCGGTGAAGACACCCGCTGGGAAGTGGCCCAGGCCGCCCGTCAGCGCCTTTCCCAAGCCGGCGCGAAAGTGGTCGGCAGCGTGTTCAACCGCCGCAAGTACTACATGCCCAAGTGGCTCTACAACAACCTGTAAGCCTGCAAAAGGATGACGAGATGAACGCCAAGATGCTTGTCCTGCTGTTGCTGCCGCTTGCCGGTTGCTCCAGCACCACCGATACCCGCTCGATGCCGGTGCAGATCCTCACGGCCGCGCCGGCCAACGCCCAGGCCACGGACATGCCCAGGGTCGAACAAACCCTGAGGCCCCAGGATGTGCTGGATGTGATTTTTCACATCGACACGACCTCGTCCCAGGCTTATCGAGTGCAACCTGGCGATCAGGTTGCCTTGAACTTCACCGCCGCCAGCCAGCTCAACGGCACGCAACAGGTGATGCCCGACGGCAGCATCGAACTGCCGGGCGCCAACACCTCGGTGAAAGTCGCCGGCCTGACCACCGACGAAGCCCGCCTGGCGGTGCAGCGTGCCTACAACCAGAAGATGCTGTTCCAACCCAACCGCAACCAATTGACCGTTCTGGTGACGAGCCCGCTGTCCGGCGAGACGAACTTGCGCAACACCCTGACCCACCCGGCCACGGGCATGAGCCGGGAAATCATCGTGGGCCGGGATGGCTACGCCAGCTTCCCGGAAATCGGCTCGGTGCCGTTGCAAGGCATGACCGTCACCCAACTGGAAACCTTCCTCAACGAGCGCTACGCGCAACTGCCCGGCCACATGACGGTGGATGTGCTGCTCAAGTCCACCGCCGGCAACGAGATCTATGTCCTCGGCGAAGTGGCGCAACCCGGTTCCTACCCGATCCGCCGGCCGATCTCGGTCCTCGAGGCCCTGACCCTGGCTCGTGGCACCAACGTCAAGGCCAGGCTCGACTCGGTGGTGATCATGCGTCGCAACGGCAATCAGGTTGAAGCCCGCCACTACGACGTGGAGAAGGCCCTGAGCGGTGACGCCTCGCAGATCGCCTACCTGCAACCGGAAGACATGCTGTATGTGCCCAAGACCGGCTTGGCCAAAGCCGGTGAAATGGCCAGGCAACTGGCCGATGTGGTGCTGTTCCAGGGCGTTGGCGTCAGCTTCGGCTACGACCTCGACAACGACAGCAGCGGCAACTGACCCAGGTGAATGATCATGAACCCCAAGGAAAACTATCTGCACGAGTTCTTCAGGATCTTCTTTGCCAACAAGCAGTGGGTGAAGCGCGTCTTCCTGATTTTCGCCATGATCGCCCTGGTGCTGCCGTTGATGCTCAAGCAGAGCTTCGACATCACCGCCCAGGTGATCGTCCAGTCGAAAAAGCTCTCCCAGGGCGACGCCACCACGTCGCTGAACCAGGAAAACGCCACCTTCATCCCGCCGTCCCTGGCGGACATGGAAACCGAGAGCAATATCCTGCGCTCGCCGGCGCTGATCCGGCAGACCATCAGTGTCCTGCGCGAACAGGGTGAATACACCCCAAGCCCCGGCATTCTCAACAAATGGGTGAGCGAACCGCTCAAGCGCTACATCACCCAGCCCCTGCGCGAGTACGTCGTCAATCCGCTGCGCGATGGCCTGGGGCTTGAGGTCGATCCGGTGCGCGACACCGTGCTCGATACCCTGACCGACGAGGCCATCGAAAACCTGAAGATCGAGACGCTGCCCGGCTCGAACGTTATCTCCATTGTCTACAGTTTCGGCGACCCGGCCCAAGGCACCCGGTTCGTGGCGCAACTGCTGCAGAACTACCTCAGCAACCGCCAGGACCTGCAGTCGATCGAACTGCCGCAGACCTTCTACGAGCAGAAGAAAGCCCAATACCAGACGCGCCTTGACGGCTTGGAAGGCAACCGCCTGACGCTGCTTGAAGGCGTCGGCTCTTCCGATCCCAAGGAAGAAATCACGTTCCGCTTGAATGCGATCAACACCGAGGAGCAGGCCCTGAACCTGTACCGGGATCGCCTGCTGCAAAGCCAACGCTGGCTCGATTACCTCAAGACCAGCCTGGCGGCGGCGAACAGCTCGCGGTTCAACGACTACACCTTCCCGTTCACCTTCACCACCACCGTGGACAACATCGCCTTCGAAGACCGGGAAATCCGGCAAATGGGCGAGCAATTGACCAGCCAGGTGAGCCGCTACATGAACGACCTGGCGATCTTCCAGCCCAGCAGCGAACCCATGCTGCTGGCCCGGGAGCAGATCGTGCGCACGCGCCAGCAGTTCCTCAAAGTGGTGAACAACCGCATCCAGGAACGCACCACCGACCTGGCGGTGGTCAGCTCGGTGATCAATCAGAAAGTCGAACGCATCGCAGCCTTCAAGGAACGCATCCACCAGTTGCAGGAAACCCAGAGCAAGCTGCGGCAGATGGACACCGAGATCAACGCCCTGCATGCGGCCTTCTCGACTTATGCCCAACGCTTTGCCGAGGCCAGCACCGCGCGTTCGCTGGACAACGACCTGTCCAACGCCCGGGTCCTGAGCCCGCCGTTCGAACCCACCGCCGCGGCCTTTCCCAAGCCGATGCTGATCATTGTCTTCGGCATGTTCAGTGGCCTGCTGCTGGCGATCGCCCTGGTCTATGTGCGTGAGTTCTTCGACCATCGCTTCAAGCACCCAGCGCAAATCAGCCAGCAACTGGATCTGCCGGTCTTGCTGGTGATCAACGAGCAGTCACCCGAGCAGATCAATCCACACCGCAACTGGAGCCTGCCCAGCCTTGTCCATTGGGTGAGAAATTGAACGCGCCGTTCGGCCCGTCCCGCCATGACAGCCCCTTGTCGATCATTCATTTGCTCGACAGCGGCGGCTTCTATGGGGCCGAGCGGATGCTGCTCGATCATTGCCTGGCGACACCCGGCCAACATCAGGTGGTGTTTCTGGCGGCGCCGCCAACCTTGATCACGCGGTTCCGCCAGGCCGGAGTCGATTGCCACCACTGCGCCAGTTGGGCCGAGTTGTTGCAACATTTGCGGCAACGGCGCGCCGAGCGACCACTGATCAATACCCACAACTTCAAGGGTCTGTTGTTCGGCTGGTCGGCGGCCACGATGCTGCGCCTGCCGCTGGTGATTACCCAGCACGGCTTCACGCCGCGCAGTCCAAAGCAGCGGTTCTATACGTGGCTGAGCCTGCAACTGTGCCGTACCGCACCGGTCAAGCGGGTGGTTTGCGTGGCCGAAAGCATCGCGGCGCTGCACCGCCAGGCCAGCGTGAAAGCGGAAAAACTCGATGTGATCCCCAACGGCCTGCCCGCCGTCACGACGCCGCTGCCCCACCACGCCGACAGGCAGCGCTGGCGGGTCGGCTACGTCGGTCGGTTGAGCAGCGAGAAGGGCCCGGACCTGTTCCTCGACGCGATGATCCCGCTGTGCCAGCGCCATGCGTCGCTGCACGCGGTGATGCTTGGCGACGGCCCGGAACGCCAGTCCTTGCTCAAACGCATCACCGATGCCGGGCTGCCCACACGCATCGAACTGCCTGGTTATCAGACAGACATGGACGGCTGGTGGAGCCGCCTCGATGCGCTGGTGATCAGTTCACGCACCGAAGGCACGCCGATGATCCTGCTCGAAGCCATGCAGGCCGGCGTGCCGGTGGTGGCGTTCGGCGTCGGCGGCATTCCCGATATCCTGCAAGACCGGCACAACGGCCTGCTCGCTACACCGGCCGACAGCGAGGCGCTGGCCCGCCAGATCGAAACGCTGTTCAGCGAACCGCCCCTGGCGCGGATCCTCGCCGACAACGCGCGGTGCACCCAACGCGACCGCTACGACCTGCGCACGCTGGCCGAACGCTGGTCACAACTCTATATCCGCACGGCACGGGAGGCTCGACCATGATCGTCCCGCTCTCGATCGTCAGTCTGCTGGGGCTGGTCTGCCTGGCATTGCTGGCCAGTCCTTATCCGTTCCTGGCACCAGGCGCAGTGTTCGGCCTGGTGGGCGTCGCCATGCTGTACCGCAAGCCCAGCTGGGGTTTGCTAGGCATTGCCGCGCTGCTGCCGTTCGAAGGCCTGTTCAAGGACAACGCGTTTTCCGGCAGCAAATTCCTCGGCATAGCGCTGATCCTGATCCTGATGCTGCAGTTGGCCTTGCACCAGATCCCAGGGACGCGCTTGCGCAGCAATATCTGGAAGCCGTTACTCGGCTTCATGGCGTTGTATGGCCTGAGCCTGTTGATCTCGGAAAACATCGGCGTGTCCCTGACGCATCTGCGTGAACTCGCCGTAGGGCTGATTCTGTTTGTGATCGCGCTGCTGATCGGCCGCGAGCTGAACCTGGATATGTTCGCCCGGCTGATGACGGTGAGCGTCGCCACGGCCTGCGTGCTCGCGATGTTTTCAGCCCGGTACCAGGATCAGGGCCGCGCCTCGGGGTTGCTGGAAGACCCGAACGCCTTTGCACTGTTGATTGCCTTTACCGTACCGCTGGCATTGCTGCTGACCCTACGCAGCCAGAACCTGTTGCACCGGTTGTTCTGGGGTGGCGCTTTCATCCTGTTGTTGGGCGGGATGACCAAGACCGAATCGCGTTCAGGGCTGGTTGTGCTGTTGCTCAGTCTGATGATCGGCTTGTATCACTATCGGGCGCAGCTACCTCGCATACGTCCTCGGCACCTGGGGTTCGCGATGCTCGGCCTGGCACTCATGGTTCCGGTGACAGTCGCCGTGATGCCGGCTGGCTACGTGGCACGCATCCAGTCGTTGAGCATCCTCAGTTCCGGCACCAATGCCCACAAGGACGGTTCCTTGGGTCGTCGCGCCTCCTACATTGTGGTGGGCAGCCAGATGATCCGAGAAAATCCGATTCTCGGTTCCGGCCCCGGGACGTTTCCGCAGCACTACGCCCCCACCGGCTACGCGAAGGCATTCTCGGCCAATCGCAAAATGGGCGATCTGTACCGCCAGGCCCATAACACCTACCTGGAAATCTTCAGCGAAATCGGCGTACCAGGCGGCTTGATGTTTGTCGCTACGATTGGGCTGGGCCTCTATAACCTGATGCGCGCGCGCCAACTCTGGCTCCAGCGCCGGGACTGGGCCCAGGCGGACCTGCTGACGCACTTGGGCATGAGTTTCCTGTCGCTGGCGTTGTTCCTGATGTTCCTCAGCGCGCCGAACCACAAGTTGCTGTGGATCATGCTCGCCTTGACCAGCATTTTGCGCTACGACGCCGAACAGGCCGAGCCGCAGGAGGCCCGTTCATGAGCCGCGTAAGCATCATTATCCCGATGTACAACGAGGCCCGGCACATCGGCCGTACACTGCTGGCGGCGCTGGAAGCGGCTCGCCAGGCGCGGCTGGATTGCGAGTTGATCGTGGTGGACAACGGCTCCGACGACCACGGTCCGCGCATCGCCAATGAGCTGGGCGCGCGGGTGTTGATCGTACCTGGCGTGCACATCGGTGCCCTGCGCAACCGTGGCGCGGCGGTCGCCAGTGGGGAATGGCTGGCGTTCATCGACGCCGACATGGAAATGCCGGCCGACTGGCTCAAGTCACTGCTCGAAATGGAAGGCCGCCAGGGCGATGTGCTGGCGCTTGACCTGGATACGCCCGGCCAAGCGCCGTGGTTTGCACAGGCTTGGCAGCGCCGCAGTCAGCGTCCGGGCTCCCGCCCCTTGCATCGCGTGCAATGGTTACCCAGCGCCAATCTGTTGATGCGTCGCGCCTGGTTCGAACGGGTCGACGGTTTCGACGAGACCCTGCGCACGGGTGAAGACAAGGATTTCTCCCTGCGCCTGCGCCAAGCCGGTGCGCAGTTGTTGCTGGTCAACGAAAGCGTGGCCCTGCACTGGGGCTATGAAGGCAGCTGGCGCGAATGGATGAGCAAGGAGCTGTGGCGCCAGGGCAGTCACTGGCAGTTGTTGCGCAGCCACGGGCCGAGCCTGCGCCTGCTGCGGTTTCCCGCGCTGTCCATTGGCACCTGGGGCATGGATTTGCTGGCACTGATCGCCTTGCTTCAAGGCCAGGCGCGCCTGGGGCTGATGCTGTTGTTCATCAGCACATTGCCGGCCTTGGTGCTGAGCCTGCGCCAGAGCCAACGCGACCCGCGCCTGGCCTTGCAACTGTGGACCTTGCACGGGGTGCGCCTGCACCTGACCGGTGCCGCGCTGCTGCTCAATCTTTTCCAACGGAACGTCAGGAGACCTGCCCGTGGCTGAATATCTGTATTGGTCTTGCCTGTTGCTGCCGGTATACGCCTACCTCGGCTACCCCGTGCTGTTGACCTTGCTCGCCCCGCTGTTTCCGGTACGCCGCTACATCACGGCAGTGCCCATGGACGTCAGCATCATCATTGCTGCCCATAACGAGGCGCGGCACATCGAAGCGAAATTGCGCACGCTGCTGGCCCAGGATTACCCGGCGCGCTCGCTGCAAATCATCCTTGCCAGCGACGGTTCCACGGACGACACGGTGGCCTGCGCGCGCAACGTCATCGACCCGCGGATTACCGTGCTCGACCTGCCACGCCAGGGCAAGGCGGCCGCCCTCAATACCGGCGTGGCCCACAGCAGCGGCGACATCCTGGTGTTCACCGATGCCGACAATCAATGGTTTCCCGACACCCTCGGCCATCTGCTGGTACCGCTAGGGGATCCTGAGGTTGGCGCCTGTGCCGGCCATATGGAGATTCCCGTGCCGGGCAAGGGCCTGAGCCTGGGCGATAGCCTGTATCGGCACTACGAAGGCTGGTTGCGGCGGGTGGAGAGTCGCACCGACTGCATGGTCTCGGCCGACGGTGCCCTGTTGGCTTTACGCAGGGTTCTGTTCCAGCCGATCCCAGCCCAGGTCAACGATGACTTTTTCCTCAGCACCTGCGCGCCGGCCGCCGGCAAATCCATCGTCTACGTACCCCAAGCCCGGGTGACCGACCAGGGCGTGGACGAAGCCGACAAGCAGTTTCGCCGCCGCCAGCGAGTCACCGTCGGTGGGTTGCAGAGCCTGGCCCAGCGCCGGGAGCTACTTAACCCGCTGCGTCACGGCCTTTACGCCATCGGGTTGATCAGCCACAAATTGATCCGCCGCCTGGCGCCGGTGTTGCTCTTGCCGCTGTTGCTGAGCAACGCCTGGCTGTGGGACGACCATCCGTTCTATCGCCTGAGCCTGGTGGCGCAGTTGCTCGGCTACGCCATGGCACTGGTCGGCTTGATGGACGCCGGCCACCGGTTGCCCCGGCCCTTTCGCCTGGCAGCGTTCGTACTGGTGACACTGGCGGGCATGAGTATCGGGCTCTGGCAGTTCCTGCGGGGCCAGCGCTACAGCCAATGGAACCCCGAGCAGAATCGCTAAGGAGAAGGGCCGATGTCGATCAAACACGTCTTCAAGCGCACCGGCGGCTGGTTGTACCTGAACACGTCCCTGGGCCGCCACCCCCTGCGTGGCGCCGGCGTGATCCTGATGTTGCATCGCGTGTTGAACAACGACCGCGCCGCCGAATTGCCCCATCGCAACGAGCTGTGCGTGGGGCCCGATGCGTTTGAACATTTGCTGATCTGGCTGCAACGGCATTTCGAATGTGTGCCGCTGATGACCCTCTTGCTCGCCGACCCTGAAAGCGTCCCCAACCGGCCGCGAGTGGCCCTGACCTTCGACGATGGCTGGCGCGACAACGCCATGAATGCCTTTCCGTTGCTGCGCCAATACCAGGTGCCGGCGAGTATTTTCCTGTCCACCGACTTCGTCGGCAGTCGCCAGCACTTCTGGTGGGAAAGCATCGGCGAAACCCTGTGGGGCAGCCACGGACAGGTGGCACGGCATTCGCTGATCGAGCAGCTGCAACACGTCGGGCGGCCGTTGCCGGTGCTGCTCGATGATATCGACGATGAGCGCCGCAGCCTGGCGCTGCTGCATTATCTGCAAAGCCTCAAGAGTCTCGACCCGCGCACCTTGAGCGACCTCACGCAGGCCTGCCCGCACGGCTCGCAACCCCAAGCGCTGGATTGGCCCCAGGTGCGCCTGCTCGAAGATTCCGGCCTGGTCCGCTTCGGCCCCCATGGCGCCAGCCACGCGATCCTGACCGGGCTGGACGACCAGCGCCTGCATGAAGAACTGACCCGCAGTTGGACAGCCCTGGAAAACGGCTGCGCCCAACCTTTGCCGGTGTATTGCTACCCCAACGGCGATAACGACGCTCGCGTGCGCCAACAGGTGGCGGCCCACGGTTTTGCCTTCGCCCTGGGCACCGAGGCCGGGCTGTATCGCAACGATGGCGACCCTTTGAACCTGCCGCGTTTCGGCGTCAGCCAGCGCAACGCCTGCCACCCTGAATTGTTGGCCTGGCGCATTCGCCAAGGAGCCCGTTCATGAATCGCGCACATTACATCAGGCTTTTGGTGTTGAGCATGGGCACGAGCCTGGCAATGATCGGCCTGCGCCTGCTGCGCAACGTGTTGCTGGCACGGATCCTGGGGCCCAGTGAACGCGGGCTGTTGGCACTGCTGAGCACCCTGCCGGACCTGATCAGCGCCACCACCAGTGGAGGCCTGAATTCTGCCGTGGGTTATCAGGCGGCGCAGCATCGCTCGATGAGCCTGTTGCTCAGCCACGTGCTGGTCTTCGGCTGCCTGCTGGCGGGGTTGCTGACGCTGCTGGTGGTGGCGCTGGTGCGCGGGTTCGGCGCCGAACTGGACATCACCCTGCAACTGGGGCTGCTGGCCTGGCTGCTGTTGCTGGCCGTGCCGCTGGCGGTACTCAAGAGCGGCCTGCTGACACTGCACAACGCCTCCGGTGGCGTCGGTGTGTTCAATGCCTTGCGGCTGATGGAATCCCTGGTCCCGCTGTTGCTGTTCGTGGCGCTGTTCTGGATGTGGAAAGACACGGCGCTGGAAGCGGCGCTGATCAGCTGGCTGGCGGGCCTGAGCCTGGTCGTACTGGCAGGCTGGATGTGGTTGCGCCGAGATCATGCGTTCACGCTGCGCTGGGATCGCACCGGCCAGAACGAACTGCTGCGTTACGGTGTCCGCAGTCATCCGGACCTTTTGTTCCAGCAACTGATGATGCGCTCGGATTACCTGTTCATCGGTGCACTGCTGGGCAGCACGGCGCTGGGGCACTACGCCATGGCCAGCGCCGCGGCTGAACTGCTGCATATCGTGCCGGAAGCGGTCACCACGCCACTGATGAAACGCCTGCTGCAGCAAGACACAGACATGAAGCGCCTGACCCCGCTGGCCTTGCGCCTGACCGCCACGGCCATGCTCGCTGCCTGCCTGGGCATGGTACTGGTCGGCGAATGGCTGATCGTCACCATGTTCGGCATCGCCTATCAACCGGCGTACCCGGCCCTGCTGGCGCTGCTGCCTGGGGTGTTCGGGTTGTGCTACGCGAGCATCCTGCGCCTGGACCTGCTGGGCAAGGGCCGCCCCGGCAGCGTTTCGTTGCTGATGGGCGTGGGGGCGCTATTGAACCTGGCGCTGAACCTGATCCTGATTCCGAGCTACGGCATCGTCGGCGCCGCCGCCGCTTCGTCCATCGCTTACTTGGGCGTGACCGTTGCCATGCTGGTGATGTATTGCCGCCTGAGCGGCGTGGCGCCGTGGCAGACACTGATTATCCTGCCCAGCGATTTGCTGCCGATGCGCCAGATGCTGTTGGGGAAATCCGCGTGAACACCGTTGCCAGCAAAACCGCCATCGCGAGCAAGCTCGCTCCCACAGGGTCCGGTATGTGTAAGCACCACAAATCCCTTGTGGGAGCGAGCCTGCTCGCGAAATCGGTGGATCAGTTGGCGCTGATGTTGCGTGTGACGGCGCCATCGCGAGCAGGCTCGCTCCCACAAAAGCCTGGCGCCGAGCACAATTTTCATGACCACCACAAATCAACTGTGGGAGCGAGCTTGCTCGCGATGAGGCCCGTGCAGCGCATGCTCAAAATGAGCGGTTGCCTGTGTTTCCTGCTTTTGGCCACCTCGGCCCAAGCCGCGTCCATGCAGTGGACCGGTATCCGTGACGGCAGCCTGTACCTGCAAACCGACCGTCCGGATGCTGTCACCGTACGCTGGGTGCCCGCCTGGCAGGCCGAGGCCAATGCCGAACACGTGTATCTGCTCGACGGCCACGGGCGGTTGGCGGGCGAACGCCTGGTCAAGGCCGACCAGGTGCGCGGAGAGCAACAATGGCCCTTGCTGCCCGGCGCCGCCAGTTATCGGTTGGAGATTCCCGGCTACAGTTTCCGGCGCTATAGCGTCGAACACGACGCCCGCACCCGCGCACTGTTTGCTCCGGCCAAGGTGCATTTCAGTGCTGAAGCCCACGATGGCGACGAACTGTATTTCAAAGTGGCAGCCGGCGAACAGGCGGTGCTGGCAGGCAAGTTCCACGGCGGCGCGCGGGCATTGCAAGCCCGGCGCGTCGCCGATGGCAAACAGCTGCAACTGAACCTCAAGCCGTACCGCGCCTATTGGCAGTTCGACCAAGTGGCCCTGCCGGTGACGGATGTTGAACAAGTCTGGCGCCTGCATGTACAGGGCAATGGCAAGCTGGCGTTCTGGCTGGACGGCACGGCCAACCTGTTCGCCCAGGACCCGGCGCACTTGCAACCGGTGCGCCAGGATCCGGGGCAGACCCACCTGACGCTACACGACGAGACGCTCGGCACGACCCCCAAGCTGGGCATATACCTGCCCTACGAATTACTGCCGCCCTCCAGCTACGCGATGCTCGATGCGCTCAAACCCCAGGCGGCAAGCCTCTACAGTTTTGTCGATGTCATGGCGGCCAAGGTCAATCATGAAGACGCCTTCCGACGTTTGTATCAGGGCCGCTTCGGCATCAGCCAGGACATCACCCTGCTGGCCGCTACCCAGCGCCGGGCGGATCTGCAGGCCGACCGGACCAGTCTCAGCGGTTTGCAAGCCTGGCTCATGTCGACCCGGGCTTCGGGCGGCAACGGTATCCATTACCTCAGTTTTGCCGATGAGCCAAACCTGAACTACCCAGACTTCGCCAGTTTCCAGCAACTGTTCCAGAGCATGGCGGCCCAGGTCCGCGCCAACCCTGCCAACGCACGCGCCGGTGTCCGCATCGCCATACCCGCCAGCTCCCGGTTCACCAACGGCCCCTTCACCGATAATGCGGCTGACAAGCGCGGGATCGACTGGGCACGGCGCCTGCTCGCGACGTCCGACGACCAGATCGACGCCTTGGCCTGGCACGAATGGATGATCCGCGACCTGCTGGCGACCCGGGTCTACCGCGACAGCGTCCGTCAGGCCGCCAACCTGGTGGGGCTGGACAGCCAGGGCCGGCCCCGCAAGGCGTTGCTGTTGGACCAGACCAATATGTCCAGCGGCTCGAGCCTCAGCCCTTACGACCAGGAAACCCACTACGCCGCCTTGTGGTGGACATCGGTGGCAATCAACGCCTCCGCGGATGGTTGGCTCGACATGCTCAACTGGTTCATGCTCGCCGACGAACCCGAATACCCCAAAGGCATGGTGCGGGTGCTGGACGACCAGCGCTTCGAGCTCAAGCCCGTGGGCCTGGCCCAGCAGTTCATCCAACAGCACTGGCTCGACCAGGTGCTGCGCCTGGACAACGACGCGTTTGAAGTCGACGTACTGGCCATGGCCACCGGAAAACAACGCAATCTGCTGGGCGTGAACAAAAGCACGCGAGCCCATCAGGTCAGCCTCGACGGCACGGCCTGCCCTCAGCCAGGCATGACCTTGATGTATTTCGGCCCGGACAACCGCAGCCACAGCGCTGCGCTTGAGTGCAAGGCCGGCCAGGTCGGGTTCCTCCTGCCAGGGGAAACCGTGTTCGCCCTCAGTTGGACAGCTCCCCTTCCCCCCAACCCTGCCACCCGTCAGGAGGCACCATGAACGCTCTGCAAACATTGCGTGATCGCATCCAGAAAAAAGGTCTGCGCGCCGTTCTAAAGCAGCTGTGCAGACGCTACGTATTTGCCCACACCCGACTGGTATGGCTGGAGCATGACATACGGACCCCGCTCCCCCCCCATAACCTCAAGCCCTACCCACCGATGCGCCTGGAGTTCATCACGGTCAGCAACGCCGATGCGTTTGCCCGACACTTCGGCGACCGCGTCGAAACCATGCGCGAGTTGGCGGCCGAAGGCTACACCGGCTTGATGTACCTGGATGATCAGGGCGACAGCGTGGGCTTCGCCTGGGCCAGTACACGGGACTATTTCGACCGCCATTTCTACCGCTGCAACTTTCCGATCAAGCCTGGCGAATACTTTCAGTTCGGTGGCGAGGCGATTCGTCAATACTGGGGGACCAGTATCTCGGCGGACATGCAGTTGGAGGTGTGGAAAGTCATGGCGGACCAGGGTTGCAGCACGATGGTCGATGTCTGCGATCTGCAAAACATCCAGGCGATCAAGATGCACATCCGCATGGGCTTCCAGGAGCGCGGGCAGATCACCCACCTCTACCGTTTGTTCGGTCTTTGGCGGTTCCTGCGCAATACGTCTTACGCCGGCACGGCACTGGACGCGTTCCGTAAACCGGCGCAGCCGGCTGCCTCGACGTCGGCGGCCTGATCCCCATGGCGATCCGGTTCCAATGGTGTCGCTCCCTGGGCGCAGCGGATTTTCCTGTATCAGCTTATGAACAGCTGCTGACCCAGGTGGCCGACGCAACACCGTTCAATAGCCTGGCCTGGCTGCAAGCGGCGGAATTCGCCCTGTTGCCCGAGCAGCAGTTGCATGTCCTGCTGGGCTGGCAAGACCAGGCCTTGTGCCTTTGCCTGCCCTTGATATCAGGACGTGAACGTATCGGCGGGTTGCGGTTCCGAGTGTTGCATCACTTGGGTTTTCCAATGACCGACCGCATCGCCCTGCTGGCGCGCCTGGACGCCGAAGACATGGGGCAGGCGCTGATGCAGATCCGTCAGCACTTGCCTCACGCGTTGCTGCAATTGAATGAAGTGATCGAGCCGATCGGTGAGCAAAGCGTCCTCAGCGCCTGGATGGCGCTGAGTTCAACCGGAGAACGGCGGCTCAGTTGCCGGGTTCCGGTGCATTTGATCAATGACAGTGACCGTCAAGAGATATCCGGCGATCCACGCTACAAATTGCGCCGGGCGCGCAAGCGGATCGCCGCCTGTGGCGCCGAGATCCGCCGGGTGACACCGGATGCCATCAGCATGGGGCAATTGCTGCGAACCCTCGCCGACGTCGAGGCGGTCAGCTGGAAAGGCGAGGAAGGTGTCGGCATTTTCGCCGACCCCAGGCGCCAGCAATGGATGAACCACGCCTTCACCGCCCTCGCCGCCCAAGGCCTGGTGCGGGTGGTGCTGCTGGAGCTGAACGGCGAGTGCATCAGCTATCGCCTCGGCCTGCTGGACCAGGGCCGGCTGTACGATTACAACCTGGCGTTCCTGCCGCAGCATGCCGACCTGGGCAGCGGCCGGGTATTGCTTGAAGAGTGGATTCGCTGGGGGCTGGACGAAAACTGGCGCTGGATCGATGCGTCGCGGGTCAGTCTCAATAACTCCAACCATCAATTGCACGAGCGCATGACCGGCCTGCTGGAACACTGGCGTTGGAGTTTTTATTCCTGGCAGCCTGATGGTTTGCTCCTGGGTTTCGCCTTGCGGCTTTGGAAGAGCCTGAAACCATGGCTTGGCAAGCGCAAGACTAAACCAACCGCGGCGACGTCATCGTCTTCCACCAAGCCCCAGGAGCACACCCATGCCTCGCCGAGCGATCATCAACGCTGACGACTTCGGGCTCAGCCTCAGCGCAAACGCATTGATCCTGCGGGCCTTCGAGACCGGCGTGATCAGTTCCGCCTCGGCCATGGCCAACATGCCGGGTTTCGAGCAAGCCTGTGAATGGGCCCGGCAACCGCTGCTCAACGGCCACGTCGGCCTGCACTTCAATCTCAGCTACGGCCCGTCGCTGGGCCAGGCAATCGCATCGCGCCGGCTTTTTTGCGACGCCAATGGCCAGTTCGACCTGAACCTGTCGCGGTATTGCCTGCGCCTGGGTACAAAGGACCTGGCGGCGGTAGAAGATGAGCTCCATGCGCAATGGCAACGTTGTCTGGATCATGGCCTGAGCCCCAGCCACCTCGACTCTCATCAGCACGTGCACAATATCTGGCCCATCGGCGAACTGGTGGCCCGCTTCGCCGCCCGGCAAGGCGTGCCCATGCGCCTGGCGCGCAACCTGGGGGTGAACTTGAACCTGCCCAAGCGCATTTTCAAGACCCTGCTCAACCGGCGCTTGCGCAGCCTGTGCGGGGCGACAGCGGATTACGTCTGCACGCCAGCCGACCTGGACCACGCCGCGCCGCCGGAACACGGCTCGCTCGAGGTCATTGTTCATCCGCTGCAATTGGACGGAGATTTTGGCGATGCCAGCCTGATGCCAGGAGACTCGTTGACCCACGTACTGCACAAGCGCCTGGCGGGCGTGCCCAAGGTCGCGCATGGCCGGACCACGCGGGTGTTGAAGCTGGTTGAGCATGGGGATAGGCACTGACAGGGACGCGTATACCTGTGGCGAGGGCCCTCGCTACAGCTCATTCGTTGTTTCAACTACCGTGTTCAAGCACCGAGGCTCAGCCGCGCCAGCGAGGCACGGCGATCGATGGCCTCACGCAACCGGCGCTTCTGCGCCTCCCAGACATTGGCATCCACCCGGGGTGAACGCATCAGCGCCAACATCGCTTCCTTGGCGTTGAGGTATTCGGCCCACGCATCCCGCGCCTTGAGACTGCGCCGCTCTTCCTCGCTCATGTCCATGCGCCGCAGGGCCAGGGCACACTCGTCCTGAATCAACGGGCCGAGGGTCGCCTGGATCTTGTGGGGTGCCTTGAAACACGCCGTACCGGCGACGATATCCCGCGCCCGGTCCAGGCCCCATTCCAACGCCTGGGCCAGTGGTTCATGCAAGGTGCGGTCGTAGAACTCTTCGACCCAAACGGATCCATTCGGACGATAAACACAGACGAAGACTTGCGTCATGCCCTGCTGATTGATTCTTGCTTGAACCTCGACCTGGGTACCGTCTTCCAGGGTCTCTTCGTGGTTACGCGCCGGCAACCGGCTGTTCACCCAAAGCCAATACTGTGCGCTTCTACGTCGCATCGCGTTGCCCTCCCCCTAAGGAACAGGGAGTAAGACACAGGGTTGGGGGATTTTCCAGCGCCGACAAGCGCGCTTCAGACGAATGACAGCCCGAAATCCCTGCGTCGATTTCGAAGAATCTGCTACAAGGCATCTTCGGTTTCGAGTAGCGAATGGCATCGATGTCTTCACTCTTACTTTCTGGCCTGAAACGCCGCTGGTTGGCTTGGCTGTGCATGAGCGCATTGGTGATCGGCCTGCCGGTGGGCTGCGGGGTGTTGCAGCACAAGGAACGAGAACTGGTCTTTCGCATCGAGCCGGGAACGGCGAGCTGGTTCAGTGGGTTGCCCAGTGGTGTGCAGGAATTTGACCTCAAGCCCAAAAGCTTCAAGGCCGGGGAAAATATCCACGGCTGGTGGTGGCCGGCCGAACGCAAGAACGCGCCGGCCATTTTGTATTTGCACGGCGTACGCTGGAATTTGACTGGCCAATTGTTTCGTATCCAGCAATTGAGGGCGTTGGGCTATTCGGTACTGGCCATCGACTACCGTGGCTTTGGGAAAAGCCATGGGGAGCTGCCGTCGGAGGCCAGCGTCTATGAAGATGCACGCATTGCCTGGGAGCGTCTCGAAGTCTTGCAACCGGACCCAAGCCTGCGGCTGATCTATGGCCATTCCCTGGGGGGCGCCGTCGCGGTGGACCTCGCTGCGCAACTCGGCCAGCAGGTGGAGAAGGATGGCAAAGCCCGGGTCCGGGGCTTGGTCATCGAATCCACCTTTACCTCCCTGGGCGATGTCGCCACCGCGATGGCGAATACCTCCCTGCCGGTGCGTTGGCTGCTGTCGCAGAAGTTCGACTCTATCGACAAGATCGGCGAGATCAACATGCCGCTGCTGGTTGTCCATGGCGCCGCTGACCGCTACGTGCCGCCACGGTTCAGTGAACAACTGTTCAATGCCGCCCGGGAACCCAAGCGCCTGCTGCTGGTGCCTGGGGCGACGCATAACAACAGCATGAGCCTGGCGGGCAAAAACTACCGGCAGGCCTTGGATGCACTGATGAAAAGCTCACCATCGCCTGTGGCCGGAAACACCCCCACTGCTCCGGCCAAAGCGGGTTGAGCCACTGAATCCCCATGCCTCCTGTGGGAAACGGTGGGTCAGTTAGTAGCGATGTTGGCTGTGCCGGCGCCATCGCGAGCAAGCTCGCTCCCACAGTGGTTTTGAGGGGTTCTCAGGTATCGCTGCACCGCTGATTCCCTTGTGGGAGCGAGCTTGCTTGCGAAGGCGGTGGGTCAGTTGATGGAGATGTCGGGCTGTGCCGCAGCCTTCGCGAGCAAGCTCGCTCCCACAGTGGTTATGAGGGGTTTCAGGTATCGCTGCACCGCTGATTCCCTTGTGGGAGCGAGCTTGCTCGAGATGGCGGTGGGCCAGGCGACGATGAGCTGTCAGGATCCGGCGCCAAACCGGTCACGGCTGTTGGTCAGGTGCAGCCACATGGCGGCGCGGGCGGCGTCCGGGTCCTGGCGCTTGATGGCGTTGAAGATCGCCTCGTGCTCAAGGCTGGCAAACTGCGCCAGCTTGCTCAGATCCGCCTGGCCGCGCTCGGCCACGTTCACACGGGTCCTGGGAATCATCGCGCTGCCCAGGTGCTGCATGATCTCGACAAAACAGGCGTTGTCCGTGGCTTCGGCGATGAGCAGATGGAAACGCCGGTCAGCTTCGACACAGCTGTCGTTGTTGCTGGACAACCGCTGGTAATCCTCCAACGCCTGGCGCATCTGCTGCAGTTGGTGTTCGCTGCGACGCTGGGCCGCCAAGGCGACGGCCTGGGTTTCCAGGCCCAGACGCAGTTCCAGCATCGCCCGCACCCCCGCAGCGGTGTCGACATTCAGCCGCAGCCCCTGCTCGCCAGTTTGCGCCAGCACAAAGGTGCCGATGCCGTGGCGAGTCTCCACCAGCCCCGAGGCCTGCAATTTGGAAATCGCCTCACGGACCACCGTACGACTGACGCCATGGGCCTGCACGATGGCACCTTCCGACGGCAACTTCTCGCCCGGTTTCAACTGCCCCAGCAGGATGCTCTGGCTCAGCTTCGCCACCAGGTCATGGGCCAGGTTGTGGGTGCGCTTGCGCAGGGGCGCTTCGGTATCTTGCGGCATCGCCGGGGTTCCTTGAAAACAGGCTGGCTGATCGTATCACCAGCGGGCGCGGGAAATCTCCTCGGCGAACCCTCAACTTGTATGACAACACTCAAGATCAATCGATTTTCATTGAAATCCGCACTCATTAGATAGTGCTACCGATACCTTCAAAAACCCTGAATAAAATCGACGACTTCGGCAAAAGCCAACAAACACGCAATAAAAACCTTTCCCACCCAATCCAATCATGCTGAAAAACTGCTTGTCATCCAAAAAAATCAAGTTGTATGATGTCTATCAACATCGACACATAGACGATGCCCCGCATAAAAATAACGAGTGGGAGAGAAACCAGTGAACACATCCAGCCCCAAGGCGAATGCCGGAGCGGATCCGGTGCTGCTGTCGGCCATCGCCAAGGTCAAGCGCCATATCCTGCCGCTGTTCGTCATCATGTTTATCGTCAACTACATCGACCGCGTGAACATCGGCTTCGTGCGTGCCCACATGGAGCACGACCTGGGCATCGGTGCGGCGGCCTATGGTTTTGGCGCCGGCCTGTTCTTCATCGGCTATGCGCTGTTCGAAGTGCCGTCCAACATCCTCTTGCAACGCATCGGTGCACGCATCTGGCTGACCCGCATCATGCTCACCTGGGGCCTGGTGGCTGCGGGTATGGCCTTCATCCAGAACGAAACCCATTTCTACATCCTGCGCTTCTTGCTGGGCGTGGCCGAAGCCGGATTCTTCCCCGGGGTCATCTACTACTTCACTCGCTGGCTGCCCGGCGTCGAGCGCGGCAAAGCCATCGCCATCTTCCTCAGCGGTTCGGCCATTGCCTCGCTGATCTCCGGCCCGCTGTCGGGCCTGCTGCTGCAAATCAATGGCCTGGGCATGCACGGCTGGCAGTGGATGTACTTCATCGAAGGGATGTTTTCCGTCTGCCTCTGCGTGTTCGTCTGGTTCTGGCTGGACTCCAAGCCCCACGACGCCAAATGGCTGAGCCGTGAAGAACAAGACGTGCTGGTCAAGACCATCGACGATGAACAGCGCGCACGGGAAGCCGCCTCGCCGATCAAACTGTCCATCGGCCAGTTGCTCAAGGACCGCCAGATCATCCTGTTTTGCCTGATCTACTTCTTCATCCAATTGACGATCTATGCCGCCACGTTCTGGCTGCCGAGCATCATCAAGAAAATGGGCGAACTGAGCGACATTCAGGTCGGGCTGTTCAACTCGATCCCGTGGCTGCTGTCGATCGTCGGCATGTACGCCTTCGCCTCGCTGTCGGCCAAATGGAAGTTCCAGCAGGCTTGGGTCGCCACGGCCCTGTTGATCGCCGCGGCGGGGATGTTCATGTCCACCACCGGCGGCCCGATCTTTGCCTTCGTCGCCATCTGCTTCGCGGCCCTGGGCTTCAAGTCGGCGTCGTCGCTGTTCTGGCCGATTCCCCAGGCCTACCTGGACGCCCGCATCGCCGCCGGGGTGATTGCCCTGATCAACTCGGTGGGCAACCTCGGCGGGTTCGTCGCCCCAACCACGTTCGGCCTGCTGGAAGAGCACACCGGCTCGATCCAGGGTGGCCTCTACGGCTTGGCGGCCACCTCGATCATTGCCGCGATCATCGTGTTTGCCGCACGCAACACGCCCAAGCCCAAAGCGGTGACAACGCCGGTCGACCCGGCCACCAGCCACGTCTGATCATTCGATTGTCCAAGGATTAAGTACAAATGAGCCTTCCAGAAACCAGCAAAGCCCCGATCATCACCAGCATGCAGGTCGTACCCGTGGCCGGCCACGACGGCATGCTGCTGAACCTCAGCGGCGCCCACGGTCCGTTCTTCACCCGCAACATCGTCATTCTCAAGGACAACGCCGGTCACACCGGCGTGGGCGAAGTACCCGGCGGCGAGCGCATTCGCCAGACCCTCGAAGACGCCCGTTCGCTGGTGGTCGGCAGCCCTATCGGGACGTACCAGAAGATCCTCAACACCGTGCGCCAAGCCTTTGCCGACCGCGATGCCGGCGGCCGTGGCCTGCAGACCTTCGACCTGCGCATCACTATCCATGCGGTCACTGGCCTGGAAGCGGCCTTGCTGGACCTGCTCGGCCAACACCTGGACGTACCGGTCGCCGCGCTGCTCGGCGAAGGCCAGCAGCGTGATGAAGTGAAGATGCTCGGCTATCTGTTTTACGTCGGCGATCGCCAGCAGACCGACCTGCCCTATCGCAACGAACCGGACGCCGACAACGACTGGTTCCGCGTGCGCCACGAAAAAGCCCTGGACGCCGACGCCGTGGTGCGCCTGGCCGAAGCGGCCCAGGCTCGTTATGGCTTCCAGGACTTCAAGCTCAAGGGCGGCGTGCTCCAAGGCGACGCAGAAATCGAAGCGGTCACGGCCCTGGCCGAGCGCTTTCCACAGGCGCGCATCACCCTGGATCCGAACGGCGCCTGGTCACTCAAGGAGGCGATCCGTTTGTGCCGCGACCAGCACAAAGTGCTGGCCTATGCCGAAGACCCTTGCGGTGCCGAGAACGGCTATTCCGGGCGCGAGGTCATGGCCGAATTCCGCCGCGCCACGGGCCTGAAGACCGCCACCAACATGATCGCCACCGATTGGCGCGAAATGGGTCACGCCATCACCTTGCAGTCCGTGGACATTCCCCTGGCCGACCCGCATTTCTGGACGATGCAGGGCTCCGTGCGCGTGGCGCAGATGTGCAACGAGTGGGGCCTGACCTGGGGTTCCCATTCCAACAACCACTTCGATATTTCCCTGGCGATGTTCACGCATGTAGCCGCCGCGGCACCGGGCGACATCACGGCCATCGACACCCACTGGATCTGGCAGGACGGCCAGCGGTTGACCAAGGCGCCGCTGCAGATCCAGGGCGGTTGCGTGCAAGTGCCGAAAAAACCGGGGTTGGGGATCGAGTTGGACACCGACCAACTGGCCAAGGCCCATGAGCTGTACAAAGGCATGGGGCTGGGTGCGCGGGACGATGCGGTGGCGATGCAGTTCCTGATCCCGGGCTGGACGTTCAACAACAAGCAACCGTGCCTGGTGCGCTGAGTCGATCAACTCCCCTGTGGGAGCGAGCTTGCTCGCGATTGCGCAGTGTCAGCCTCTATCAAGTTGACTGATCCACCGCCATCGCGAGCAAGCTCGCTCCCACATTGGTTCAGGAGCTCATGAGCCTGGAGTCACCCATGACACCTTGTGGGAGCGAGCCTGCTCGCGATGACGGCGGCACATCCAATATCGCCCTCTCAGGCGGACCGCATCGCGAGCAGGCTCGCTCCCACAGGAGATTGTGTGATCAACCCTCCGGCCGCAGGATCAACACCGCCAACGGCGGCAGGTTGAGCTCCAGCGACAAGGCCTGGCCATGGCTGGGCACTTCTTCGGTGGAGGCACCGCCGCCGTTGCCGTAGTTGGAACCGGCGTAGGTGTCGGCATCGCTATTGAGCAATTCGACCCAACGCCCGCCGAACGGCACGCCGACCCGGTAGGCCTCGCGTGGCACCGGGGTGAAGTTGGCGACCACCAACACCGGCCGGCCATCCTTGCTCCAGCGCAGCCAGGCGTAGACGCTGTTGAGGGCATCGTCACCGATCAGCCATTGGAAACCCTGGGGCGCGTCATCCTGGTCATGCAGCGCCGGTTCTTCGCGGTACAGCCGGTTCAGATCGCTCACCAACTTCTGCACGCCCCGGTGCTCCGGGTATTGCAGCAGGTACCAATCCAACTGCTGGTCGTGGTTCCACTCGCGCCATTGGCCGAACTCACAGCCCATGAACAACAATTTCTTGCCGGGATGGCCCCACATGAAACTCAGGTAGGCCCTGAGGTTGGCGAACTTCTGCCAGCGGTCACCGGGCATCTTGTCGATCAGCGAGCGTTTGCCATGGACCACTTCGTCGTGGGAAATCGGTAGCACGAAACGCTCGGACCAGGCATACACCAGGCCAAAGCTCAGTTCGTTGTGGTGATGGGCGCGGTATACCGGGTCTTGCTGGATGTAGTGCAGTGAGTCGTGCATCCAGCCCATGTTCCACTTGTAGGCGAAACCCAGGCCGCCCTGCTGGGTGCTCTGGCTGACGCCCGGCCACGCGGTGGACTCTTCGGCGATGACCAAGGCACCGGGGGTTTCCAGCGCCACCACATCGTTGAGGTGCCGCAGGAAATCGATGGCTTCGAGATTTTCCCGCCCGCCGTGACGGTTGGGCACCCACTCACCGGCCTTGCGCGAATAGTCGCGGTACAACATCGAGGCCACGGCATCCACCCGCAGGCCGTCGACGTGGAAATGCTTGAGCCAGTGCAACGCCGACGCCAGCATGAAGCCGTGCACTTCGGTGCGGCCCAGGTTGTAGATCAGCGTGTCCCAATCCTGGTGGAAGCCTTCCAGCGGGTTGCCGTATTCGTACAGAGCGGTGCCGTCGAACTGGGCCAGGCCGTGGGTATCGGTGGGGAAATGCGCCGGTACCCAGTCGAGGATGACCCCGATATTGGCCTGGTGGCAGGCGTTGATGAACGCGGCGAAATCGTCCGGCGAGCCGAAGCGAGCCGTCGGCGCGAACTGTGACAGCGGCTGATAGCCCCAGGAACCGCCGAACGGGTGCTCCATGATCGGCATCAGCTCGATGTGGGTGAAGCCCAGGTCCTTGACATACGGAATCAACCGCTCGGCCATTTCATGCCAGTTGTATTGCCGGGCCACCTCCCCCGCCTCGTCGATTTCGCACTGCCAGGAGCCGGCGTGCAATTCATAGATCGACAACGGCGCGCCCGGTAGCTGGCGTTCGCGCCGGCTTTGCATCCACTCATCGTCGTGCCATTCGATGTTCAGCGGCGAGGCGACCTTGGAAGCGGTGTCCGGCGGCATCTGCGTGGCCAGCGCCACCGGGTCGGCCTTGAGGGGCAGGATGCCGTGGGCGCCGAGGATTTCATACTTGTAGCCTTCGCCAGCACCGAGCCTCGGGATGAAGATCTCCCACACGCCGGATGGATAACGGATGCGCATCGGATGCCGCCGTCCGTCCCAGACGTTGAAGTCCCCCACCACCGACACCCGTCGCGCGTTCGGTGCCCAGACCGCGAAGCGCACGCCGTCGACGCCATCGACGGTCTTCAACTGCGCCCCCAGGCAGGCGCTGAGATCACGATGGTTACCCTCGGCGAACAGGTAAAGGTCCATCTCCCCCAGCAACGGGCCGAAGCTGTAGGGGTCTTCGGCAACCTGCTCGCCGCCAGCCCAACGGGTGCGCAGCAAGTACGCCTGGGCGCGAGGGAAATGGCCGACGAACAGCCCCGGGGTTTCGGTGACTTGCAGCTCACCCAGTTCTTCGCCGCTGTCCCGGGCCAACACATGTACGCTCAGGGCACCGGGCAGGTAGGCACGGATGAACTGGCCGCCGGCGCCGTCGCCATGGGGCCCAAGGATGGAAAACGGGTCGTGATGTTCGGCACGCACCAGCGCGTCGATGTCATGGGGCGCCGGCAACAAGGACTCCTTGGCCTGCCCCTGGGGTTCTTTATTCGAGACACTCATGATTCTCTCCACTAAATCGGTCCGGCTACGTCGGAAAAGGGTTGCAGCCCCTTCAACAACCCGACCAGGCCGTGCAGCGGCACGGGCAGCCAGGTGGGGCGATTCTCGGCTTCATAGGCCACTTCATAGGCCGCCTTCTCCAGGCCGAACAACGCCAGCGCGGCGTCTTCGCCTTCAGCATCCTTCCACTCATGGGCAAGACTAGCTGCCGCCAGCCGATATGCCTCGACAAATGCCTGGCGAGCCTCTTTCAAATAACGATCGGCGACCCGTTGCCGCGCCGCATCGGCATCGGCCGTGCTGTCGACGGTGTGCAAATGAATCGCCATGGCCGCCGCATAATCGAAGGAACGCAACACGCCACTGACATCCTTGTACGGGCTGTGCTTGCCCCGTCGCTCATGCAATGGCCGCGCCGGCTCACCTTCGAAGTCGATCAGGTAAGCATCGCCCTTGATCACCAGGACTTGGCCCAGGTGCAGGTCGCCATGGACGCGAATGCGCAAGCCACCCGCGGCCTTGCCGGCCAGTTCCTGGACATGGGCCAGGACGGTTTTCTTGTGCTCCAGCAAGCGTGCGACCATGGCCTGGTCGGCGGGGTTCAATTGGCCTTGGTTCTGCTTGAGCAGGCGCAAGGCGTTTTCCACCTGGGCGGCCACGTCCTTGCCGATGGCCTGGGCTTCCTTGACGTTGGTGGTTTGCGGTGCGAAGTCCGGGTCGTCGGTGGCCTGGGCCAATACCTGGTGCATTTCCCCCAGGCGTTGGCCGAGCATGCCGGCGAAATCCTTCAGCTCGCCCAAGGCGTTGTAATGCTGCTCCTGCTCGGACACAGCGTCCGCCAGCTCATCGCGCAAGGCGCGTTCGAGGTTGTTCTGAGTCCATTCCCAGGCGTCGCCCTGGTTGCTCAGGTAGCCTTGGGCGATCATCAGCAACGCATCTTGGCCTTGGGCGTCGCGGCGAATCACCGAGCCCAGCAGCGGTGAAATATTGCTGAAGCCGGCAGCGGTCAGGTAGGCACTCATTTCCAGTTCCGGGTGCACACCCGAGGCGACCTTGCGGATCAGCTTGAGGACGAGGCTGCCCCCTACCACCACCGAACTGTTGGATTGTTCGGCGGACAGGTAGCGCACCTCCGGCTCGTCTCCCAGGTTCAACGCGGCCAGGCCTTCGGTCGGCTCGAAACGCAACTCACCTTCGGCGAACGGCAGCACCGTGGCGGCCTGCATGCTGTGCAGCACCGCGCGCACGAAGCTTTCCAGGCTGAAGGCATCGGTGATCAAGCCCACCTGGCGCACCCGGCGTACCCGGGACAAGGCCAGTTGCTGCGGCAACGCGGCGCCGACTTGGTCCTCGGCAAGCAAGCCGAACGGCAATTGGTAACGCAGGGTCTGGCCGCCACTGGTGACATCGATTTCACTGAGCAACACCGGATGCTGTGGATCGCCGAAGCGCACCCCATAGACAATATCGACCTTCTCGATCGCGCTGTCCTTGCCGGCGAACCAGCGCCGGTTCTGCAACCAGGTCGGCAGGATGGTTTGCTCCAACGTGGTGCGCGATGGCGCTTCGAGCAATTCTTCCAGGCGTTTTTTCAGCACCAACGTGGTGAAGTCCGGCAGGCTCTGGGCCGGCTCCACGTGCCAGCTCGGCATCTGGTTTTCCGCCGCCAGGGCGAACCAATAGAAGCCGTACGGCGCCAGGGTCAACAGAAAGTTCAACTGGCCGATGGGCGGGAAGGCATTACCGCCGAGCATCTCCACCGGGACCATGCCGGCGTAGGCCGACAGGTCCAGCTCGGCGGCCTGGGCGCTGCGGGACACGTTGGCCACGCACAGGATGATTTCGTGCTTGCCGTCGGGCCCGGTGTATTCGCGGGTATAGGCCAGGATCCGGCGGTTGCTCGGCGAGAGCATCTTCAACGTGCCACGGCCGAAGGCCTTGGACTGCTTGCGCACCGCCAGCATGCGCCGGTTCCAGTTGAGCAGCGAGTGCGGGTCGCCGGCCTGGGTCTCGACGTTGACCGACTGGTAGCCGTACAGCGGGTCCATGATCGGCGGCAGCACCAGGCTGGCCGGGTCGGCGCGGGAGAAACCACCGTTGCGGTCGATGGACCACTGCATCGGCGTACGCACCCCATCGCGGTCGCCCAGGTAGATGTTGTCGCCCATGCCGATTTCATCGCCGTAGTACAACGTCGGCGTACCGGGCATCGACAGCAGCAAGCTGTTGAGCAGCTCGACGCGACGACGATCGCGCTCCAGCAGCGGCGCCAGGCGCCGGCGAATGCCCAGGTTGATACGCGCCCGACGGTCGGCCGCATAGTAATTCCACAGGTAGTCGCGCTCCTTGTCGGTGACCATCTCCAGGGTCAGCTCATCGTGGTTGCGCAGGAAAATTGCCCACTGGCAATTGGCGGGAATCTCCGGGGTCTGGCGCAAAATGTCGGTGATGGGGAAACGATCTTCCTGGGCCAGGGCCATGTACATGCGTGGCATCAGCGGGAAGTGGAAGGCCATGTGGCATTCGTCACCGTTCAGCCCTTGGGCGTCGACATCGCCGAAGTACAACTGGGTGTCTTCCGGCCATTGGTTGGCCTCGGCCAGCAACATGCGGTCGGGGTAGTTGGCGTCGATCTCGGCGCGGATCAGCTTCAGGACGTCATGGGTCTCGGGCAGGTTTTCGTTATTGGTGCCGTCGCGCTCGATCAGGTACGGGATGGCATCCAGGCGCAGGCCGTCGATGCCCATGTCCAGCCAGTAGCGCATCACCGACAACACGGCCTTGATGACCTGCGGGTTGTCGAAATTGAGGTCGGGTTGGTGGGAGTAGAAACGGTGCCAGAAGTACTGGCCCGCCACCGGGTCCCAGGTCCAGTTGGACTTCTCGGTGTCGAGGAAGATGATGCGCGTGCCGTCGTACTTATGGTCGTCATCGGACCAGACGTAGAAGTCCCGCGCCTTCGAACCTTTCTTGGCTTTGCGCGCGCGCTGGAACCAGGGGTGTTGGTCGGAGGTGTGGTTGATGACCAACTCGGTGATCACCCGCAGGTTGCGCTTGTGGGCTTCGGCAATGAACCGCCGGGCATCGGCCATTGTGCCGTAGTCGGGGCTGACGCCGCGGTATTCGGCGATGTCATAACCGTCGTCGCGCCGGGGGGAAGGATAGAACGGCAGCAGCCAGATGGTGTTGACGCCCAAGTCGGCGATGTAGTCGAGTTTTTCGATCAGGCCGGGAAAGTCGCCGATCCCGTCGTTATTGGAGTCGTAATAGGATTTAACGTGAACCTGATAAATCACCGCATCCTTGTACCAGAGCGGATCCTTGATAAAGGTGGCAGACCGGGGTTTCTTCGCCATGTGCAACTCCTGATAATTCATTAAAGCCGCGGGATACAGGCTTGTGGGGTCTTGTTATGCGGCGAGGCCTTGTTCTGTGATGAGGTCTATGTGGCGAGGGAGCTTGCTCCCGCTGGGCGCGAAGCGGCCCCCTTGAAATCACGACTGCTTCGCAGCCGAGCGGGAGCAAGCTCCCTCGCCACAACAGCCCTCACTCGACATCGCGCGGCATCACGCCACGCTGATCCGCCAAATCCCGAACGGCTGGTACGCCGGGTCGATCCGCATGAACTGGTACTTGCCGTACCAGGTCCAGCGGTGTCCGTTCATCAGGTCCTCGCCCTGGGTCTGGGCGTCGTCGGGCAGGCCCATTTCCCACAGCGGCAATTCGAAATTGGCTTCCTGCGGGTTGTGCGGGTCGAGGCTCACCGCCACCAGGATGAAATTGCTGCCATCGGCCGTGCGCTTGCCGAAATAGAGAATGTTGTCGTTCCAGGCGTTGTAGATCCTCAGGCCCAGATGGGTATGCAGCGCCGGGTTCTGCCGACGAATGCGGTTGAGCTGGGCGATCTCCGCAATGATGTTGCCCGGGGCGGTGAAGTCCCGGGGACGGATCTCATACTTCTCCGAGTCGAGGTATTCCTCCTTGCCCGGTACCGGGGCCGACTCGCACAGTTCGAAGCCCGAATACATGCCCCACAGGCCTGAGCCCATGGTCGCCAGCGCCGCGCGGATCAAGAAACCCGGGCGCCCCGACTCATGGAGAAAGGCCGGGTTGATGTCTGGCGTATTCACGAAGAAATTCGGTCGGTAGCACTCGCGTAACGGCGACTCGTTGAGCTCGCTCAAATAGGTCGCCAGTTCGGCCTTGGTATTGCGCCAGGTGAAATAGGTGTAGCTCTGGGAATACCCGACCTTGCCCAGCCGCGCCATCATCGCCGGCGTGGTGAACGCTTCAGCCAGGAAGATCACTTCAGGGTATTGGGCCCGGACATCGGCGATCAGCCATTGCCAGAACGGCAGAGGCTTGGTGTGCGGGTTGTCGACCCGGAAAATCTTCACGCCTTCCTCGACCCAGCCCACCACAATGTCCCGCAGTTCTTCCCACAGGCTGGGGATCGCATCGGCCGCGTAGAAATCGACGTTGACGATGTCCTGGTATTTCTTCGGCGGGTTTTCCGCATATTTGATCGTGCCGTCCGGCCGCCAGCTGAACCAGCCGGGATGCTGCTTGAGCCAGGGGTGGTCCTGGGAACACTGGATGGCGAAGTCGAGGGCGATCTCAAGGCCGTGCTCAGCGGCCGCCGCCACCAGGCGCCGGAAGTCCTCGCGGCTGCCCAATTGCGGGTGGATGGCCTCGTGCCCGCCCTCCTCGCTGCCGATGGCATAGGGGCTGCCTGGATCGTCGGGGCCGGCGGTGAGGGAATTGTTCGGGCCTTTGCGGAAACTGCGGCCGATGGGGTGGATTGGCGGGAAATACAGCACATCGAAGCCCATGTCCTGGATCACCGCCAAGCGTGAATGCACGTCGTTGAAGGTGCCGTGGCGCTGGGGATCGTCGGTGATCGAGCGGGGAAACAGTTCATACCAACTGGCAAACTCGGCCAGTTTTCGCTCCACATCCAACGGGTATTCGGGGCTGATGCTCAAGTAGGGTCGATGATCGGCCAGGGACATCAGGTCGGCACTGCGTGGAGCCAGGAACAGCGCCACCTGTTCGTTCGGCAACAGGCCGGAGAGTTCGTGGTGCAAGGCCGCCAGTTGCTCGCTCAGTTCACCGCTGCTGCGCTCGGCCGCCATGTGCACGTGATTGCGCCCCTCCTGCAATTCCAGGCTGATGGGCACCCCGGCAGCGAACTTCTTCTCCAGCTCGTAGCGAAAACTGGCGAACTGGTCGATCCAGGCCTCGATGCAGAACACATAGCGGCCTTGCTCAGGCACGGTGAACTGGCCGCGCCAGCCGTTATTGCCCAGGTCGCTCATGACCTCGCTGTTCCATACGTCATCCTGAAGCGAGCGCCAGCGAATGCGCACCGCCAGCTTGTCGTGACCGTCGGCGAACACTTTGCTGGTCACCGTCACGTCCTGCCCAGCCACGGCCTTGGCGGCGAATTGCCCGCCGTCGATCACCGGCATGGTGTTTTCAATCGCGATACGCGGCAACAACAAGGCCTGAGACAACGGCAAATGCGGGTTGTAGGCCAGGTCAGACGGGTGTTCGGCAGTCATCGAGCATCGCTCCTTTTACGCCCCATGGACGCGCTTGTGGCGGTAAAGGCCCAACGGGTCCCTGAAAAAACTCACTTAAACTCCGAACCGGAACGACGGTTAAAAGTTCAGCGGGATTTGCCCCGGGATGCATCCGGGATCAAACCCGGCGCTGGATGGTCAACAACCATAAGCACGACTCAAGCCATGTGCGTTACGGAGACCCGTCCCGATGAATATTCCCATCCCGGCCGAAACACCCGATCCGAACATCGACGACCCCAACTTGCCCCCGCCCAGCCCTGATCCCGAGCCGATTCCCGAGAAAGACCCGCCGCTGGACCCGCAGCCGCCCAAGGGTGACCCGCCCAGCGAGAAGCCGCCGGAGCGGGTTTGATTCATGGCGGCAGTACCCTGTGGGAGCGAGCTTGCTCGCGATGGCGGAGTGTCAATCAGCATAGTGGCTGGCTGAGGCTCCGCCATCGCGAGCGAGCTCGCTCCCACAGGGTTGCGTGTTCAGGCTGATCCTCGTGTCACAGCTTGTCGTCCTTCTCCAGCGCCCGGACGATCATCGGCATCACACTGAAGATCGCCAGGGCCAGCACTGTGCTGAGGACTGCCGTGGCTTCCCGCCCCAGCCCAGCCGCAACGCCGATGGCGGCTGTCATCCAGAGGCCGGCCGCCGTGGTCAGGCCCTTGACGTGACTTTCGTCGCCGTCGTTGTTTTTCAGGATGGTGCCAGCACCGAGAAAACCGATGCCGGCGACCACACCCTGAATCACCCGGCTCATGGCATCGGCCTGGGACCCGGACATCTGCGGCACCAGGACGAACAACGCCGCCCCCAGAGCCACGAGCATGTGGGTCCGCACACCGGCCGCCTTGCCCTTGTGTTCGCGCTCGAAACCCAGGATGCCGCCCAGCAGCGCGGCCATGACCAGCCGCACCGTGACCCGGGTCATCTGCTGGGCATCGGTGATGTCGGCGAATTCCGCCTGCAGGGTTATCCAGACTTCATGCCACCAGGCGTTCATTGACAGTCCTCTTTTGCGTTGGATAAACGATGGACCGCAAGCGAAGCCAGAGGTGCACCCGACCGCTGATCAGCCGCGACGAACCCTGGCTTGGCCGAGGGACCTAACATTCATGATCCCAGAAGGAGCAACGCCATGACTGTCCGTATCGACGACAACCAGACCTGCCATTTCGAAACCCCCAACGGCACCGAACAGCGCCCCGCCAGCGAGCTGACCATCATCACCGACCCGGACAAAGCCATGTCGGTCGTGGAACTCAATGGCGACCGGGTCTACATCACCGAGGCTGAAGCCGATGCCCTGACCGTGGCCGGTGCGGTCGATGAGCGCAAGCACCTCAAGGCCACGGACAGCGGCTCGGCGATCTGAGCCCACCTGCCAGAGCAATAAAATCCCAGTGCTCAGAGCAATGTATCCCTTGTGGCGAGGGAGCTTGCTCCCGCTGGGCTCTGTAGGAGCTGGCGAAGCCTGCGATCTTTTGATCTTTCGCTCTCGACTCAATTGTCAGTGGAAAGATCGCAGCCTCGTTGCACTCGACAGCACCTACAACCCAGCGGGAGCAAGCTCCCTTGCCACAAAGTGTTGAACGCCCAACCGTCGGTGCGTCAGCCAAAAGGCGTTGTTTGTCCATCCATGGGTGCATCAAAGTGTCGCAGCGCCTGGGTTTCGCGGCATCTGATCCGGTTTTTATCGAAACACCTGAGTCTGTTATGCAAACAGTTCCATGGTCATAGTGCGCCGGCCAGATAGAGGCTGATGAGCGACCGACCATGAGCGATAGAATCCCCGTCCAGTTGATACAGACGTTCGAACCTGCGCCAACCAAGATCAAGGCCAGGACCACCGACGCCCTGATCCACACCCGCAGCTTCACCGGCTTGTTCCGCACCTTGCGCATCAGCGGTGCGGGGATTCTGTTCCTGCTGTTCTTCGGCACGGTGTGGTTGAACTGGGGCGGCCGCCAGGCAGTGCTCTGGGACCTTTCCGAAAGCAAATTCCATATCTTCGGCGCGACCTTCTGGCCCCAGGATTTCATCCTGCTGTCGGCGCTGTTGATCATCGCTGCCTTCGGCCTGTTCGCGATCACCGTGTTTGCCGGTCGCGTGTGGTGCGGCTACACCTGCCCACAGAGCTCCTGGACCTGGCTGTTCATGTGGTGCGAGAAAATCACCGAAGGCGAACGCAACCAGCGGATCAAACTGCAAGCGGCGCCGTGGGGCCTGAACAAACTGTTGCGCCGTAGCGCCAAGCACACCTTGTGGCTGGCCATCAGCCTGCTCACCGGCCTGACGTTCGTGGGCTACTTCACGCCGATCCGCCCCTTGGCCGAGGAACTGCTGACCCTGCAAATGGCGGGCGTGAGCTTGTTCTGGGTGCTGTTCTTTACTGCCGCCACCTACCTCAACGCCGGTTGGCTGCGTGAGGCGGTGTGCATGCACATGTGCCCTTATGCACGCTTTCAGAGCGTGATGTTCGACAAGGACACCTTGACCATTTCCTACGACACGGCCCGCGGCGAAATCCGCGGCCCGCGCAAACGCGAGGTGAATCCGGCCAATATTGGCCTGGGCGATTGCATCGACTGCCAGATGTGCGTGCAGGTCTGCCCCACCGGCATCGACATCCGCGACGGCTTGCAGATGGAATGCATTGGCTGCGCGGCCTGCATCGATGCCTGCGACTCGATCATGGACAAGATGGGTTACGCCCGTGGCCTGATCAAATACACCTCCGAACATCAATTGCAGGGGGGCAAGACTCACCTGCTGCGCCCGCGACTGATCGGCTATACCGCCGTGCTCCTGGTGATGATCGGCGCGCTGGCCGTGGCGCTGGTGCAACGGCCCATGGTGTCGCTGGACGTCAGCAAGGACCGCGGCCTGTTCCGCGAAAACAGCGCCGGCCAGATCGAGAATATCTACAGCCTGAAAATCATCAACAAGACCCAGCAGCGCCAGGCCTATCAGCTGTCCCTGGTGGACGGCGACGGCTTCGTCCTGCAGGGCAAGACCCGGTTGAGCCTGGCCCCGGGGGAAATCGTCGATGTCCCGGTGTCGGTGGCGATGCTCAGCGAACGGCCCGGCAAAGGTTCCCTGGAAATGACCTTCAAGGTCGCCGACAGTGACGAGCCCGACAACTACAGCGTGGCCAAGAGCCGTTTTGTCGCACCGATGAATCGGTGAAGCTTTAAGATGCAGGGTAACTGTGGGAGCGAGCTTGCTCCGGGCGGCGTTCCGACGATAGCAGTGGGTCAGTTTGCATCAATGTTGGATATGCCACCGCGATCGCGAGCAAGCTCGCTCCCACAGTCAAGTTCACAAATGTCACTGGGCCCACCATGAAACGCTACGAGAAATTCGCCGACGACATCGCTGAACTGATCCGCTCGGGCATGCTGGGGCCGGGCCAGCGCGTGCCGTCGGTGCGCTACGCCAGCCAGACCTACGGCGTCAGCCCGTCCACGGTGTTCCAGGCCTATTACCTGTTGGAGCGACGCGGCATGATCCGGGCCCGGCCGCGCTCCGGCTACTTCGTCAACACCCATGCACCGAGCCCGTTTTCCGAGCCGGCGATCAGCAGCCAAGTGCACGAGTCCACCGAAGTCGACGTCAGCGAGCTGGTGTTTTCAGTCCTGGATTCGATCAAGGACCCGAACACCGTACCGTTCGGCTCGGCATTCCCCAGCCCGACGCTGTTCCCGTTGCAACGGCTGTCCCGCTCGCTGTCCAGTGCAACACGGGACATGGACCCGCGGGTGGTGGTCACGGACATGTCACCGGGCAATCCGCAACTGCGTCGCCAGATCGCCCTGCGCTACATGGTTGGCGGGCTGATGCTGCCCATGGAAGAACTGCTGGTCACCAACGGTGCCCTGGAAGCCTTGAACCTGTGCCTCCAAGCCGTGACCGAGCCCGGCGACCTGGTGGCGATCGAGGCGCCGGCATTTTATGCCAGCCTGCAGGTACTGGAACGGCTCAAGCTCAAGGCGGTGGAGATTCCGGTCCACCCGCGCGACGGCATCGACCTGGACGTGCTGGAGCAGACGCTGGAGCGTCACCCGATCAAGGCCTGCTGGTGCATGACCAGTTTTCAGAACCCCATGGGCGCGACCATGCCCGAGGAACGGAAACAGGCGCTGGTGGCGTTGCTGCGTCGCCATCAGGTGCCGCTGATCGAGGACGACGTCTACGCCGAACTTTATTACGGCCAGCAGGCGCCCAAGCCCGCCAAGGCGTTCGACACTGAAGGATGGGTGATGCATTGCGGTTCGTTCGCCAAGAGCCTGGCCCCGGGTTATCGCATCGGCTGGGTCGCCGCCGGGCGCTACGCGCAGAAGATCGAACGGCTCAAGCTCATGACCTCGCTGTGCGCCTCGATGCCGGCCCAGGCCGCCATTGCCGACTACCTGCAACACGGTGGCTACGACCGTCACCTGCGCAAACTGCGCTACGCCCTGGAAGAACAGCAAAACGCGATGCTTGCCGCCATCGCCCGCTATTTCCCGGCCCAGACCCGGGTCAGCCAGCCCGCGGGCGGCTACTTCCTGTGGCTGGAGCTGCCCGAGCAGATGGATTCGCTGAAGCTGTTCCAGATGGCCCTGGCCCAAGGCATCAGCATCGCACCGGGCCCGATCTTTTCACCGACCCGGCGCTTCAGGAATTGCATCCGCTTGAACTACGGCAGCCCGTGGACCGAAGCCTCGGAAAAGGCCATGGAGACGTTGGGGCGGATTATTCGGTCGTTTTGAGATTGGGGTGCCTGTCAGGCCGCCATCGCGAGCAAGCTCGCTCCCACATTGGTTCTGCTGTGTCCAAGATATCTGGCTCACCACCTATCAAACTGTGGGAGCGAGCTTGCTCGCGATGAGGCCGGAACAGACACCCCAGGACTCAGCGCCCGCCCCCCAGATCCACAAACGTCCCGGTCGCATACGAAGCCTTGTCCGACAGCAGCCAGATAATCGCCTCGGCCACTTCATCCGGACGCCCGCCACGGGCCATGGGAATCGCCGACTCCAGCTTGCTGACCCGATCCGGGTCGCCGCTCAGGGCGTGGAAATCGGTATAGATATAGCCGGGACGCACCGCGTTGACGCGAATGCCTTCTCCGGCCACTTCCTTGGACAGGCCGACGGTGAAGGTGTCCAGCGCGCCCTTGGAGGCCGCATAGTCGACGTATTCTCCCGGCGAGCCCAGGCGGGCGGCCACCGACGAGACGTTGACGATGCTGCCGCCCTGCCCGCCATGTTTGGGCGACATGCGCAGCACCGCGTGCTTGGCGCACAGGATCGGCCCCAGCACGTTGGTCTTCAGTATCTTGAGGATGCGGAATTCGGACATTTCATCGAGTCGGGACTTATGGGCAACCGTACCGGCGTTATTCACCAGGGCGGTGACACGTCCCAGTTCGGCATCCACCCGATTGAACAGGCCGATGACTTCATCTTCAATGCTCACGTCGGCCCGCACGGCAATTGCCTGTGCGCCCTTGGCCCGAACCTGTTCGAGCACCTCTTGCGCGGCACTTTCATCAGACTGGTAATTGATGCAGATCCGATAGCCCGCTTCGGCAGCCAACAGCGCCGTGGCCGCCCCAATTCCGCGGCCGCCACCGGTGATGACGATGACTTTATCCACGCTTGCTTCTCCCTTCCACGGATAGACGTGCGGCCCAAGAATAGCGTTCGCGTCACGCTTTGCACATACCGCTGCGTCTACCGGGCCAGGGCGCGCAGATCCAGGCGTCCTTCCAACAGCGGCGGGCACCAGTAATAGCCGCCGGTGATCGGGCGGCTCATGCGATACAGACCGTCGGTAATGCCATCTTCCAGGCCACTCATGCGCCGCAATTGCGCCTCGAAGGCGTCAAGGGAGAAACCGAACGCCAGGAACATCAGCCCGGCACGGTCGCCTTCGATCCAAGGCATGGAACGCCGGACCACGAAGGCCTCCGGGGCGAAGCTCTCCTGGGCGGTGCGCTTGACGTGGGCCGATTCCGGCGCGTCGTCGAGTTCTTCGTTGTCGCTCAGGCGCCGGCCCATGATGTTGTCGCGCTCATGGGGCTGCATCGCCGCGAAACCGTCCAGGTCGTGCTGCCACTGCTGGATCGCGGCGAAACTGCCTCCGCGCAGCCCATCGGCACCCGGGGCCAGGGCGGCGGCGACGGCCGCTTCGTCGTGGGGGTTTTCGGTGCCGTCTTCATAGCCGGTCAAGTCGTGGCCGGTCATGTGGCGGAAGGTTTCGTTCATCTGCACCAGGCGCAGTGCCGGGGCCAGCACCGCTTCGATGGCGCGACTGCGGTGCATCAGCTCGCCGCGGTCTTCACCGTGCAACCAGCACCACAGGGCATGCTGGGTCGAGGGGTTGTCCACGCCGACGCCGGCCAACGCAGGAAAAGCCCGCAGGCCATCGACCTCGGCGCCTAGCGCCTGGACCAGCGATTCGCCGAAGCCAACCACGGCCCGGCCATCGAGCAGCAACAGGAGCTTGTCTAGCGCAGCCGGCAGTGCCTCGACCGATTCCAAGGCAAAAAACAAATGACGGGCCTGAGGCGGAACAGGGGTGGCGAGAATGCCGGGCTGGTAGTAACTCATGTGAACTCCTTTAGAAAGAGCGCAAGTTTACCCGGCAGCCGCCGCTTTGTGTGGTTTGGCTTGAGGTCCGGTCACGGGGGCAACCGGGCCGTTTGTGGGAAGGTTCCCGCGGCTCCGTCAGATTGCTCAGAAACATGCCGCAGCCCGATAGCCTCGGATTGCCGGACAGCCCAAAACGCCCTAGATTGCCCTCCTTCAGGAAGACCAACGAGAGCGCTGCACCATGCACATTGCCAGATCGATACTCGCCGGGACTCTTCTCCTGGCCTGCGGGACGTCCACAGGCTTTGCCCAGGAGCCCATTGAAGACACGGTCAATGCCGTCATCCAGCCACTGATGAAACAACAGGACATCGCCGGCATGGCCGTGGCGATCACCTACAACGGCCAACGGCATTATTTCAACTACGGCGTGGCCGCCAAGGACACGAAAAAGCCGGTCACCGACCAGACCCTTTTCGAAATCGGCTCGGTCAGCAAGACCTTCACCGCCACCCTCGGTGCCTATGCCCAGGCCCGGGGCAAACTGTCCCTGACGGATCCGGCCAGTCGCTTTGCGCCCGAGCTGCGCGGCAGCGCCTTGGAGGGCAGCCGCCTGCTCGATCTCGTTACCTACACCGCTGGCGGCCTGCCCTTGCAGTTTCCCGACGAGGCGGATCATCCGGACCGGATGTTCAGTTATTTCAAGACCTGGAAGCCGCTCTACCCGGCCGGCACCCAGCGACTTTATTCAAACCCGAGCATCGGCCTGTTCGGTTATCTGGCGGCCCGCAGCCTGGGGCAACCTTTTGACGAAGTGATGGAGCGCACGCTGATGCCAGGGTTGGGCCTCAAGCACAGCTATGTCCGGGTACCGCAGGATCAGATGGACCGATACGCCCAAGGCTATGCAAAAGACGGCAAGCCCGTGCGGGTCGGCCCTGGCGCCCTGGACGCCGAGGCTTACGGGGTGAAAACCAGCTCGTCGGACCTGCTTCGTTTCATCGAGGCCAACCTGCGACCTGAAAAACTGGACGCGGATTTGAAGCAGGCCATCGCCACGACCCATACCGGTTTCTACAGCGTTGGCGGGATGAACCAGGGACTGGGCTGGGAGTTCTACCCCGCGCCGTTCAGCTTGGATGACCTGCTCGCCGGCAACACACCGCAGATGGCCCTGACGCCTCAAAAAGTCGAACCCCTGGCCCCGCCCCTCCCAGCGCCAGACGGCGCCTGGATCAACAAGACCGGCTCCACCAACGGTTTTGGCGCGTACGCGGCGTTCGTGCCTGGAAAGGACATGGGGATCGTCATGCTTGCCAACAAGAACTACCCGATCGAGGAACGGGTGAAGGCGGCGCATCGGATCCTGATGGCGTTGGAACACCAATAACTCATGACGCCTCGGGGTGATGAGTTTCTCTGTGGCGAGGGAGCTTGCTCCCGCTGGGTCGCGCAGCGGCCCCAAACCAGTCATTCGATAATCCATTGAAAAAAAGCAAAGGGCTGCTGCGCAGCCCAGCGGGAGCAAGCTCCCTTGCCACAAAGCGGCCTCGGCGCTAGCGGGAGTCAATCCTCCAATGGCTTCGGCGCCGCCGCCGGCTTGGCGGCCTTGCCAGGCTTGGTGCCTTTCGCATCCTTGGCCGGTGCAGGCTCGGGCGTGGGAGGGGGCGCTGGTGGCGTTGCTTCTTTTTCCGCGACGGGGAGTTTATCGACAGTGGCGAAGAGGTCCTCCAATTCAATCGCGCCGGAATGCTCGAGTTTCTTTTCCCCGTCCTTGCCGACCAGGATGATCTTGGTCTGGGCACCGGCGCCCAGCTTGAGGGAGCGAATCAGTGCCATGGTGCTTTGCGGGTCCAGGTCCTTGCCATCGCGCTGGCCGATGGTATTGAGCACGGTGTAGAGCACCATGTTGCGCTCGGAAAAACCCTGCTTGCCCGCCGGTTCATCCAAGGCCTTTTTCAGGTTGATCCAGGCCGGATCGACCGTGCTGGGCGCAATGACGATCAGGGAACGTGACTTGCCGACTTCCGCCACCAGAGGGGAGTCGCCATCGGCAGCGAACAGGGGGCCGGCGATGGCCAGCAAGGTAGCGAAGGTCAACGACCGAATGAGCATGCGCCTCTCCTTTTGATAGTTACGCTGTACTGATTGCACAGGGCGGCGATTGTTCCGCGAGCGTCGCCCGATACTGCGCCTGCCTGCCTTGAAGCTTAGGCGAGCACGTTCATTGCGCAACCGCCCTGCACAGCGTTCAGAGGCCAAACGGGAACGTATCCTCCTCGTGCTCCAGGACCTGCGGCGCCGGCAATGGCGTAACGGCTTCGCTCTGTTCGAACCAGAGCCAGGCGTCGAACTGTTCCGCCAGCACCGCTTCGAAATAATGGCTCTGACGCTCGGTTTCAGGGCGGTAGATCACACCAATCGCGCGTTCGAGCAGGGGTTCGGACAGCGCGTCCAGGAGTGCCTCGTCAGGATGGGTGCGCCATTGCGTCAACGAGGCATGAACTCCGGCCTGGAGGAATTGGTGCTCCCAACTGCCGGGCAGCGCTGGCCGAACCTGTTTGATCTTCATCGGCGCATCCCAATCGTCCGCCGCCGCGACACTGCCACGGTCGGTGCCCATGCCCAGCAACACCGCACTGCGGCCATAAGCCATGCGGCATAGCTGACCAATATTAAACTCCCCTTCCCAGCCCATGCGTGTCGCGGCGGCATTGCCGATGTGGGAGTTATGCGCCCAGACCAACGCCTTCGCATCAGTGCCCCGATGCTCCAACAAGGTTTGAAGGGTGTCGAACATGTGCCGGTCCCGCAGGTTCCACGATGACTTGCCGCCGCGGTACATGGCCCGGTAGTACTGTTCGGCGGAGCGCACGACCCGGGCGTTCTGGGTGGCGCTGAAGAAGGCCTCATCATCACTGATCATCGGATCCAGGCGTTTGGCCAACAAGCTGTTGAGCTGCTCGACCACGGCGTCTTCACACGTCGCCAGGTTGCCGCGCTCGGTGAAATGACCATACAGCGCCGGGTCGTCGTGCCAGGGCGTGAGGCAGCCATAACGGTGACGGGCATCACGGGCCATGTCCGGATGGCTGGTATCCAGGTAGTTCAGCACCTCATCGATGGAGTGACGCAGGCTGTAGACGTCCAAGCCGCGAAACTCCACCCTCTGCCCCATGGGCTGCTCCAGATTGTAATCTCGCAACCAACGGACGAAGCCTTGGACTTCGCAATTGCGCCACATCCAGGTTGGGAATCGGGCGAATGCCTGCTGCTTCCACGCCGACGGCCCCAAGTCGCGTACACAGCGGTCGATTTGCCCGGCATCGGGCCAGTCCGCTTCGACGGCAACGATATTGAAGCCGTGACGCTCTATCAGGTGTCGGGTAATGGCGGCACGGGTCCGATAGAATTCATGGGTGCCGTGGCTGGCCTCGCCAATCAACACGACCTTGGCATCAGCGAAGCGATCGAACATCTCACCAAAGGCCGGGCTGTCCTCGGCAGGCAATGGCTCGGCGTGGTGACGCAGGATATCGGCAATGTCGGTGCGAGGCTCGGCGCCACGCCGGCGTAGTCGTTGCAGCAGATCTCTGGCTGGGCTGCTCATGGGTCTTGGCCTCATCAGTACCTGGTTTACAGGTATGACTGTGGCTATGGACCCATGACTCCGATCAAATCAGAACGCGAGTTTGAAGCCGATCATCGCCAGCATCACCGCCAGGCAAGGCCGTAGGACCTCATCGGAGATGCGTCCCGACAAATGGCTGCCCAGGTAGATCCCCGGCAACGAACCGATCAGCAGGAAACCCAGGATATGCCAATCCATGTTGCCCATGCTCGCATGGCCCAGGCCAGCCACCAGGGTCAGCGGCACGGCGTGGGCGATCTCGGTGCCCACCAGGCGCTTGGTGACCAGGAACGGATAAAGAATGAACAGCGCCACAGTGCCCAGGGCACCAGCACCGATGGAGGTCAACGCGACCATCGTGCCCAGCACGAGGCCGGTGATGACCGTCAGCACATTGAGTCGTGAACCGGAGGGGTTGTAATGACCGCCGGCACGATCATGGGCGAATTGCAGCAGGCGCTTCTTGAACAGGATCGCCAGGGCGGTGGCGAACAACACAAAGCCCAAGGCTTGTTTGATCACCGCGTTCATAGCGTCGGGCGAGCTGTGCAGGCTGCTGAGAAACCACAGCGTCAAGCCGACCGCCGGCACGCTGCCCAGGGTCAACCAGCCGGTGATTGCCCAATCGATATTGCGGTTTTTTGCGTGAACCAGGACACCGCCAGACTTGGTAATGGCCGCGTACAGCAGGTCGGTGCCCACCGCTGTCGCGGGGTTGATACCAAACCACAACAGGATCGGGGTCATCAGTGAACCACCGCCAACGCCGGTCATTCCAACGATGAAGCCGACCACCAGGCCCGCAACGACTAAACCGACATTACCGAAATCCATTGAACCCGTCTCGACACGACCGCGTGAAAAATCTGGCCGCGAGCATAGCGATTTTTCTTATAACCCCCTATATCGATGTGATCTATCTTTATTCCTTTTTCTCAGCTCACTGGACAGGCAGGAAGTTGAGGAACAGCAGGCTCTGGGCGTAATTCAAGCCGATGCGCCGGTAACGCTCATCGAGCATCTGGGTCAGCAGGTCCAATCGGGCGACGATTTTGCCGAACTCCACGGCGAAACTCAGGTTGCTGCCCTCCTCCGAAATCTCGTTGGAAAACAGCAACGGCGTGCCGTCCTTGTTCTGCCGCTGACTGAGCAGCCAAGTGGCTTTTTCGATGTTGCGCGCCGCATTGCTGACAAAACGCGGGTCGATGGTATCGGTCATGTAGAACTCGAGGCGATTGCCGTGAGCCGTGACCAACATGCTGCCGATGGCATAGATGAACGCCCCGACCCGATCACCGAGAAATTCCGGGCTCATGGCATAGCTGAGGGCGGCCAAGTCCTTCTTGCCCCCCAACGTCGGCAAGGGTTGTTGCTGCTCGATGGCCATGCGCACCTGTTTTTCCGCGGTGCGGGCGTCGAGAAAGCCGGACTTGCGCAGTTCCTCGGGGTTGCGCAGGTACAGCTTGCTCATCAGCAGGTAAAGGCTTTGCAAATTGTCGTGCATCGACAACGTCGCCATGCGGTCGACGCTGGTCTGCAAGAACTCCTGGGGCCTGGCTTCGCTGAACTGCGTGACCATGTCCTGCCCCTGTTGATGGCTGCAGCCGCCGCTGAACAGCATCGACACACCAACCAATCCGGCCATGCAGGCCTGGCGCAACCTCGTCACAGAAGAAAAAACACCGGCCATCGAGTCTCAATCTAGGCATGGGGAAGCGATGGGGGTCGCCGCTTCCAGGCCAAGGATAGAGCTGTAAAAACCGCAAAAGTGCGACGCCCGAGGTGAAAGCGTTCGCTTGGGCAAGCCTCGCCTCGCTCAATTAGTCTTACTTTTTAATTGATAAATCCCGATTTATAGCTATAAATCCCTTTCCAGCCCTCAAATAGAAAGACTACTGAACAGAAAAACCTTCATCGCTGTCCGACCAAGTAACGGACTCGACCGCGTTAAAACAACAACAAAACAACAGGAAGGAAGGTCACACCATGCTTGAATCCAGACATCTGCTCACGGCCCTCGGAGTCTCTCTGATGATTGCCACCTCCTCCCAGGCCGCCGGCCTGACCAATGAACGCGTTGCCTTCGGCAAGACCGACGACGGCACCGCGGTTGAGAAATTCGTCCTGCGCAACAGCCACGGCATCGAGGCGACCGTCATCACCTATGGCGGGATCCTCCAGTCGCTGATCGTGCCGGACAAAAACGGCATGACCGCTGATGTCGTGCTCGGCTTCGACGATGTGCAGGGCTACCAGAAGAACGGCAGCGTGTATTTCGGCGCGACCATCGGCCGCTTTGGCAATCGCCTGGCCGGTGGGGCGTTCGAGCTGGATGGCAAGCGTTACCAGGTGCCGCAGAACGACAAGGACAATTCCTTGCACGGTGGGCCACAAGGGTTCGACAAACGTGTTTGGAAAGCCGAACCGAGCAATGACAAGGATTCGGTGGGCGTGACCCTGACGTACCTGTCGGCGGATGGCGAAATGGGCTTTCCCGGCAACCTGAAGACGGATGTCACCTACAGCCTCAACGACAAGAACGAGCTGCGCATCGACTACAAGGCCACCACCGACAAGCCGACCGTGTTGAACCTGACCAACCACAGCTATTTCAACCTGGCGGGTGCAGGCAACGGTGACATCCTCAAACAAGTCGCGACCCTGCACGCGGCCCGTTACACCCCGGTCACCGGCAAACTCATTCCCACCGGCGAGCTAGCCCCCGTGGCCGGCACACCGATGGATTTCACCAAGCCCACCGCCATCGGCACGCACATCAAGGCTGATCACCCACAACTCAAGTTCGCCGAACCGAAACAGGGCGGCTTCGATTTCAACTGGGTGCTGGATGCCAAGGGCGATGTGGACAAACTGGCCGCCGAGGTGCATGACCCACAGTCCGGACGACTCCTGCAGCTCTACACCAGCGAACCTGGCGTGCAGTTCTACACCAGCAACTTCCTCGACGGCACCGTCAAGGGCAAGCAAGGCAAGGTGTATCCGCATTGGGGCGCGTTCACCCTGGAAACCCAGCATTACCCCGACTCGCCAAACCAGCCGGACTTCCCTTCGACGCGGCTTGATCCGGGCCAGACCTACACCCAGACGATGGTATTGAAGTTCTCCACGAAATAGAAAAGCTGCGCAACACCCGTAGGAGCTGTCGAGCGAAGCGAGGCTGCGATCTTTCCCCAGACAATTGAGTCTGGAGCGAAACATCAAAAGATCGCAGGCTTCGCCAGCTCCTACTATCCTGCTGTCCATTGGATGATGGATCAGCACAACAGGAGAGAGCCATGAGGACGCTGGAATTGGCGGGTGTGTCCGTACCGGTCATTGGCCAGGGCACCTGGCGCATGGGTGAAGAACCGTCCCATCACAAAAAAGAAGTGGCCGCCCTGCGGTTAGGGATCGAACTGGGCATGACCCTGATCGACACTGCAGAGATGTATGCCGAAGGCGGCGCCGAGACCGTCGTCGGCGAAGCGATCACCGGCCTGCGCGAGCAGGTGTTCCTGGTGAGCAAGGTCTATCCCCACAACGCCAGCCGTAAAGGCATTCCCCTCGCCTGCGAACGCAGCTTGCGCCGGCTCGACACCGATTACATTGATCTTTACCTGCTGCACTGGCGCGGCCAGTACCCCTTGGAAGAAACCGTCGAAGCGTTCGAGCGTCTGCGCGAAGAAGGCAAGATCGGCCGTTGGGGGGTGTCGAACCTTGACGTCGATGACCTTGAGGAGCTGGCGTCTCCGGCCTGCGCCACCAATCAAGTGCTGTACAACCTGCAGGAACGCGGCATCGAATTCGACCTGCTGCCTTGGTGCCAGCAACGACGCATGCCGATCATGGCTTATTGCCCGGTCGGCCAGGGCGGGCACTTGCTCAAGGATCACACCCTGGGGCAAATTGCCGAGCGCCATCGCGCAACGTCGGCCCAGATAGCACTGGCCTGGTTGCTGCGCCAGGACAACGTGATTGCCATTCCCAAGGCTGTGAAGCCTGAGCATGTGCGCCTGAATGCCGAAGCGGCCAACCTCAGGCTCGATCCCCAGGACCTGGCCGCCCTCGACCTGATCTTTCCCCAGCCCCAGGGCAAGCAGCGGTTGGCGATGGTCTGACCCTCGCGATCAGAAGCTTTTTGTGGCGAGGGAGCTTGCTCCCGCTGGGTCGCGTAGCGGCCCCATTATCCTTGCGATCGCTGCGCAATCGAGCGGGAGCAAGCTCCCTCGCCACAAAAGCAGTCCAGCGCCTCGCAAACGACAGCCGTTAGAACAACCCCATCTGCCCCCCCACCAACGTCGAAAAGTCATCGTCCACAAACGGCAGGATCGCGTCCGCCACCGGCTGCAGCTGTTTGGTCACGTAGTGGTCGTAATCGATTGGTGCGCTGCGGGTTTCCAGCGGTTCGGGACCGGCGACAGTGATGACATAGCTGATCCAGCCGCCATTCTGGTATTGCCGCGGACGGCCCTGGCGCTGGTTGAACTCATCGGCCAACCGCGCGGCCCGTACATGGGGCGGGACGTTGCGTTCATAGTCGTCCAGCGGTCGACGCAGGCGCTTGCGGTAGACCAGCCGCTCATCGAAGGCACCGGACAGGGTCTGCTGCACATAATCGCGCACATAGTCCTGGTAGGGTTTGCGGTGGAAGATCCGCCCGTACAACTCCTGCTGGAACTGCCGGGCCAGCGGCGACCAATCGGTCCGCACGGTTTCCAAACCCTTGTAGACGATTTCATCGCTGCCGTCGGCGCGGGTCACCAGCCCGGCGTAGCGTTTCTTGCTGCCCTCCTCGGCACCTCGGATGGTCGGCATCAGGAAGCGCTTGAAATGCGTTTCGAACTGCAGCTCCAGCGCGCTTTCCAGCCCGAACTCGGCACGCACCTGTTCACGCCACCATTGGTTGACGTGCGCCACCAGCTCGCGACCAATCTTGGCCGCCTCCTCCTGGCCGTGGGCGCGGCGCAGCCAGACGAAAGTGGAATCGGTATCGCCGTAGATCACCGAATGCCCCTGGGCTTCGATCAACTGGCGGGTGTGCTGCATGATCTGGTGGCCACGCAGGGTGATGGACGAAGCCAGGCGTGTGTCGAAGAAGCGACAGCCACTGGAACCGAGCACGCCATAGAATGCGTTCATGATGATTTTCAACGCCTGGGACAGCGGTGCATTGTGTTCACGCTTGGCGGTTTCCCGGCCTTCGGCGACCCGCGCGACGATGGCCGGCAGGCAGTGTCGAGTACGGGAGAAGCGCGCCCCGCGAAAGCCGGGTACCGACTCGTCGTCATCCGGGTGGCGCAGCCCTTCGATCAAGCCCACCGGGTCGATCAGGAAAGTGCGGATGATCGACGGATACAGGCTTTTGTAGTCCAGCACCAGCACCGACTCGTAGAGCCCCGGTTGAGAGTCCATGACAAACCCGCCCGGGCTGGCCTCGGGCGGGCGCTGGCCAAGATTGGGGGCAACGAAGCCCTGGCGGTGCATCAGCGGCATGTACAGGTGCGTGAAGGCTGCCACCGAACCACCGCTGCGGTCCGCTGGCAGGCCGGTGACGCTGGCCCGCTCCAAGAGGAACTTGAGCAGTTCGGTCTTGGCGAAGATCCGCGTTACCAGCTCGCAGTCCTTGAGGTTGTAGCGGGCCAGGGCCGGCTTGTCCTCGGCGAACATGCGATTGATCTCGTCCATGCGCTGGTACGGGTTGTCGATGGACTTGCCCTCCCCCAGTAGCGTCTGGGCGACGTTTTCAAGGCTGAACGACGGAAAACTCCAGGTGGCCGAGCGCAGGGACTCGATGCCGTCGATGATCAGCCGACCGGCCGCCGAGGCGAAGAAGTGGTTGTTGCGCGCACCGTGCTCACGCCATTGCATTTCTTCGCCACCACGCCCCAGGCGCAACGGTACCGCCAGCCGCCGGGCATGTTCATGCAACACCCGCAGGTCGAACTGCACCAGGTTCCAGCCAATGATCGCGTCGGGGTCGAAACGGGCGAACCAGTCGTTGAGTTTCTTCAGCAGCAGCGTTCGCGATTCGCAATATTCCAGCTGGAAATCCACGCCGGTCTCGTCGCCGTTAGGTGGCCCGAGCATGTAGACCTGGCGCTCGCCGCAGCCTTCCAGGGCAATGGAATACAACTCGCCCTGGGCGGTGGTTTCGATGTCCAGGGACACCAGGCGCAACGGTGGACGGTAATCGGGCGCCGGTTTCATCTGGGCATCTGCCAGCAGGCCATCCGCGGCCGGGGTACCGCCGAACCAGACCGGGGCGGTGATGAAACGCTCCATCAGGTAGCGCTCCGGCGGCCGGATGTCCGCTTCGAACACCTCCACACCGGCGCGGCGCAAGGTGGTGTCCAGGCGCATCAGCTGGGCATGTTGCTGGCAATACAGGCCCAGCACCGGGCGATGCTCGAAATCCAGCAGGTCAAGGGGGCGCAGTTCTATGTCCTTCTCCCCTTGCAGCAAGGCTTCGAGCTGGCCGCGCTGGACCTGCGGCACAAAGGCCACCGACGTTTGCACGGGCAGGCGCACGCGCCGGGGACCGGCGTCGGTCGCCAGCCAGAACTCGACTTCGGTGCCGGCCGGGGTGTCGCGCCAATGCCGGGTCAGGACGAAGCCCTGCTGTAGATCCACCGCTGCAACCTCGAATTTTGCGTAGGCGATGATTCTACCTGTGGCGGGGGAACTTCACCTGCCCAACTGACACACCACCCACCTGCTTAACTGACACCCACCTGCTTTTTGTGGCGAGGGAGCTTGCTCCCGCTGGGGTGCGCAGCAGCCCCAAAACCGACCACCTCGGTATATCGGGCGAATGCCAACAACCAGGGGCTGCTGCGCAGCCCAGCGGGAGCAAGCTCCCTCGCCACAGGGTGCATGGCGTCACTTCGGTGGTGAATTCACCGGCAATGACGTTTTTGGACGATTGGCCGCCGCTTTACCGCTTGCTCTGCGCCGTTGGGTCTACGATGCTTTAACCACCTGCAAAAACAACACCCGAGGCTCCCCATGAAAACCGTCGCGCAGTTGCTCCGGATAAAAGACGAGAAGAACCAGCAAGTGCACACCATCTCACCGGACGACATGGTATTGCAGGCCCTGATGCGCATGGCCGAGAAGAACGTCGGTGCCTTGCTGGTGGTGAAGAACGATGAGGTGCTGGGGATCATCAGCGAGCGCGACTATGCGCGCAAAATGGTCCTGCACGGGCGCTCGTCGGTGGGCACGAAGGTCAGTGACATCATGGTCTCCCCGGTGATCACCATCGACCCGCACCAGAATGTCGAGACCTGCCTGAGCATCATGACCGAGAAGCACTTGCGCCATTTGCCGGTGGTAGAAGACGGCAAACTCGTCGGGCTGCTGTCCATCGGTGACCTGGTCAAGGAAGCCATCGCCGAACAGGCCGACCTGATCCGACAACTGGAGCAATACATTCGCGGCGAATGATCTTGTCCAACGGGTTGCTCATTCTCAACGCACTTCTATATTGAAGGGGTTGTTCCTGCGAGCATCCCGATGGCCGCCACCGACCGACTGATCATTTGTGAACATTGCGATGCGGTGTACGAGCCGGTTGTGCTCGCTCCGCACCAGAAAGCCGCGTGCGTGCGCTGTCACGCGGTGATCCAGCGCTACAACGGCCTGACCATCGAACAGCGCCTGGCCTTGAGCGTGACGGCCGCGGTGTTGTGGGCTTTCGCCAACATTTATCCGGTGATGAGCATCCGCCTCCAGGGCCTGAGCAACAGCGCGACGTTGTGGGACTCCATCGTGGCGCTGAGCCAGGGCCCCATCACTTTCATCGCCCTGGTGACAGCGGTGGCAATCATCATTGCACCGGCCTTCCAACTGGCGCTGCTGCTCTGGGTCCTGGGCCATGCCTACCTCCAGCGGCGGGCACCGGGGTTCGCCCTGTGCATGCGCAGCCTGGAAACCCTGCGGCCCTGGAGCATGCTGGAGGTGTGCCTGCTGGGCGCACTGGTGGCGGTGATCAAGCTCGCCGGCCTGCTGGATGTACTCCCAGGCATCGGCCTGTTCGCCCTCGCGGCCTTGAGCCTGTTGATGATCCGCATTGCCGGACGTGATGTCCGCGACCTGTGGGACAGCCTATGAGCGGCCAGCCGCTGGACACCCCGCCCGAGGCCCGCGACCTGAACCTGTGCCTGTGCCACAGTTGCGGCCTGGCCTGCGACATGACCGACGAACCCGATACCTGCCCCCGTTGCGACGCCGCCCTGCACCGACGCAAACCCAATGCCATCACCCGCACCTGGGCCTACATGCTCGCCGCGCTGGTGTTCTACATCCCAGCCAACCTGCTTCCGGTCATGAACACCCAGATGCTCGGCGAAGGCGCCGACAGCACGATCATCAGCGGCGTCATCGAGTTCTGGCAAGGCGGCGCCTGGGATATCGCCCTGATCATTTTCATCGCCAGCATCGCGGTGCCCGGCATCAAGTTCGTCGTGCTGACCCTGCTGCTGGTGACCGCACAGCGGCGCAGCACCTGGGCCCAGGTCCAACGGGCGAAGCTGTACCGACTGGTGGAAGTCATCGGCTACTGGTCGATGCTCGACGTGCTGGTGGTGGCCCTGGTGGCGGCCCTGGTCAAGTTCCAGGCACTGAGCGATATCGAACCGCGACCGGGTATCCTGTTTTTCGGCCTCGTGGTGTTGTTCACCATGCTGTCGGCCATGAGTTTCGACCCCCGGCTGATCTGGGACACCCAACCTTCCGAGGAGACCATGGATGAAGTCGCAAGTCACTGACGGGCAACAACCCGCACCCGGTCGGGCTCACGTCAGCACCCGTCGCTGGACGGTGTCGCTGGTGTGGATCGTGCCGATCATCGCGGTGCTGGTGGGCATTTCCCTGGTGGTCAACAACTGGCTGCAGGAAGGCCCGACCATCACCATCACCTTCAAGACCGGCCAGGGCCTGACCGCCAACAAGACCCAGGTGAAATACCGCAACGTGGTCATCGGCCAGGTCACCGACGTGCAATTGAGTGAAGACCAGAAGAACGTCACCGCCACGGTCAAGCTCGCCAAGACCGCCGACACCTTCACCCACGAAGACTCGGTGTTCTGGGTCGTGCGGCCACGTATCGGGGCCGGTGGGATCTCGGGAATCGACACGCTGCTGTCCGGCGATTTCATCGGTGCCGACGCTGGCCAGTCGAAAGTGCGCGCCAAATCCTTCACCGGCCTGGAAGCCCCGCCGCCGATCACCTATGGCGAACCGGGCAAACGCTTCACCCTGCACTCCCAGGACCTCGGTTCGCTGGACATTGGCTCACCGGTGTACCTGCGCAAGATCCCTGTGGGCCAGGTCGTGTCCTATGCGCTGGACGCCGAGGGCAAAGGCGTCAACATCGACGTGTTCGTCAACGCGCCCAACGACCGGTACGTCACCGAAAACACCCGGTTCTGGAACGTCAGCGGCGTGGACGTGAACGTCGGCGCCAACGGGTTCGCCGTCAAGACCGAGTCGCTCTCGGCCTTGCTGCTAGGCGGCATCGCGTTCAGGGCACCGGAATACAGTCCAAACGACACCATTGCCAGCGAAGACAAGACCTTCGAATTGTTTGCCGACCAGCAGAGCGCCCTCGCTCCACCCGACGGCAAGGGACAATACCTGGCCCTGCGTTTTGACCAGGCACTGCGCGGGTTGCGAGTCGGGGCACCGGTGGAGTTCCTAGGCGTTGAAGTCGGCCGGGTGGTGGCCATCAACCTGGATTTCGATGAGAAACAACGCAGCTTTCCGGTCAACGTCGGCGTGGTGATCTACCCTCAGCGCCTGGGCAAGGCTCATGAAAAACTGCTCAAGTCGCTCAACCACGATCCGGAAGACGAAGCCGCCGGTGCCCGCCTGATCGGCAGCTTTGTCGAGCGCGGCCTGCGGGCCCAAGCCCGCAGCGGCAACCTGCTGACCGGGCAGTTGTACATCTCGCTGGACTTTTACCCCAAGGCGGAAAAAGTGGCCTTCGACCCCAGCGCCCGCCCCGTGCGGATTCCAACCCTCCCGGGCAGCCTGCAGCAATTGCAGGAACAACTGCAGACGATGGTCGAGCGGATCAACAAGCTGCCATTGGAGAGCATCGCCGGCAACCTGGATGGCAACCTGGTGGAGTTGCGCAAAGGCCTGGCCCAGTTCAACAGCAAGACCCTGCCCGGCGTGCAAAGCACCTTGCAGGACGTCAGCAAGACCCTGCAATCGGCCAACTCGACCCTGGCCGAAGACTCGCCGCAGCGTGAACAACTGACCCAGACCTTGGACGACCTGGGCCGCATGTCGCGCTCGTTGCGCGAGCTGTCGGACTACCTGAGTCGCCATCCCGAATCGCTGCTTCGCGGTCGTCCCAAGGACGCACCGGCACAGAACCTGACCTTGCCGGTGAAAGAATGATCACAGGAGCCCGCCCCATGCCACTGACGCTGAAACTCTCCCTGGTTGCCGTGGCCCTGCTGCTCGGTGCCTGTCGCAGCGATCCGATCCATTACCACACCCTGAGCCCGGTCCAGCCGGAAGGCCAGTCACGCTCTGGCATGGACATCCAGATCGAACAGGTGAGCGTTCCTCCCCAGGTGGATCGCACCCAGATGGTCATTCGCCAAGGCAGCAGCGGGTTGGCGATCCTCGAAACCGAATGGTGGGGCGCCAGCCTGGCGGATGAGCTGCACAGCAGCCTGGACGAACAACTGAGCAACCCTGGCGCGCCGAAATCATCGCTGCGGGTGGATGTGCAGCGCTTTGACTCGATCCCGGGCCGCTACGTCCGCATGGACGTGCAATGGCGGCTGCGAAGCCTGGGCGGCGATACCCGCCCCCTCGTTTGTCGCAGCAGCCTGCAGACACCGTCGGGCGCCAGTATCGACGACCTGGTGACAGCCCATCAGCGGAACGTCCGGCAATTTGTCGACCTTGTCGAGCAGGCGGCTGCGCGCAAGGTCTGTCCTTGACCTGTAGGAGCTGTCGAGCGAAGCGAGGCTGCGATCTTTTGATCTTTCGCTTGAGATTCAAGCGTCAGGGGAAAGATCGCAGCCTCGCTTCGCTCGGCAGCTCCTACAACGGCCAATGCAGCGACAGTATCGGCGCCACGCGTGGATGGCGGTCGATGCGCTCCAACAATCCGTGGAATTGCGGGCGGGCGTTGAGCATCGCCTCTCGCGTATTTCTCCACTTGGTGATCACAGCCGCCAGGATATCCAACGCCCCCGGCTCGGCACCGCCGAGAAACGGCTGGGCCGGGAATTGGTCGGCAAACAGCGCCCAGTTGCGGTAGAGCCGTTGCTGGGTACCTGATACCAAGCGCTGCCGAGTCTCTTCGTCTGCATCGTCCAGCCAGCGCTCCGGAAAATCGATGATGCCGATGGGGGTGTAGCAGTTGGCCGCGATGTAAACCAGGCCTCGTATGGCTTGCGCACGTTGGGCTGCGTCGTCAGGGAGCAGCTTCGAGGCGGGAAAGGTCAGCCCGAGGTGAATCAGAATCGCCGATGCCTCGGTCAGCACCGAGCCATCCGGCAGTTGCAGCGTCGGAACCTGCTTCAGGGGGTTGAGGGCCTCGAGCTCTTTCGCTGCTTCACTTTCTTCCGTCGAATAGGCATCGACCCGCCGATAAGCCACATCACAAAGGTCCAGGGCCACCTCCACTGCCGACGAGCCGGATTGCCTGTGACCGAATAACTGATACATGAGCTTGCCTCCTGCCTGTGGGTTACCCGGTAGAGCCTACAAACCTGGCAGTGTTCCACCCGAAGGACGACGCGCACGCCAGGGAACACCCTCACTGGATCAACCGACATCGAGCTATCACTGCCGTCGATGTTCACCATCATGCCAATGAAGTTCTCTTGATGATCGCCCGGGACAACAATGGCCCCACACAAACCACTGCACCCCCGGAGCACACCATCATGAAACGCCAAGTCATCCTCAGCCTCGCTTTCTCCGTACTGGCCGCCAACGTATTCGCCGCCTCCTCGCAACCCGTCGTCGCCGAAGGCGGTTCTGATCGCCTGATCGAAAACCGCGTCGCTGAAGGTGGCGCTGATCGCCTGCTGGATCGCCGCGTTGCCGAAGGTGGCTCCGACCGCCTGATCGAAAACCGCGTAGCTGAAGGTGGCGCTGATCGTCTGCTGGATCGCCGCGTCGCTGAAGGTGGCTCTGATCGCCTGATCGAAAACCGCGTTGCCGAAGGTGGTTCCGACCGCCTGATCGAAAACCGCGTAGCTGAAGGTGGTTCCGACCGCCTGATCGAAAACCGCGTAGCTGAAGGTGGTTCCGACCGCCTGATCGAAAACCGCGTAGCTGAAGGTGGTTCTGATCGCCTGCTGGAACGCCGCGTTGCCGAGGGTGGCTCTGATCGCCTGATCGAAAACCACGCATGAGTTGCTTGACCGTAATGCCTGAAAACAACGCAAGTCATAGGCAACACACCCCGTGGCGAGGGAGCTTGCTCCCGCTCGGGCGCGCAGCGGCCGCAACGATCGACAAGCCGCTGCGTAGCCCGCCCGACACACCAATCAAGACGACTCCCCCCTAAAAGCCCGGCCTCATCCACCGGGCTTTTTTTTGCCCCGACATCTGCTAACGCCCCGCCGCCCGCGCCATGCAGCGCTGATAACGCTCATCCACCCGCTTGGCAAACCACGCCGTGGTCAGCTTGCGCGTTATCTTCGGGCTCTTGAGCACGATCCCCGGCAATATCGCCCGCGGCAACGGCTTGCCCTCGGCGCGCTCAGCCAGTTCGAACACCCGCTTGTAGAGCTTGCTGTCCTCGAACGCCAGGCTGTCGCCCTGCTCCAACTGATCACGAATGGTCGGGTTGCGCATCCCCAACGACTTGCCCAGCGTGCGAACCGCCAGCTCCGTGCTGCCCGGCATGATCGAGTCATGGGCAACCAGATCGCCATCCAGCGCCAGGGGAATGCCCGACGCCACACTCACCGCATGCTGGAAAGCCGCATTGCGACTGGCGTACCACCCAGCATTGAAATCGGCGAAACGATACAACGGCTCGGTATAGCTCACCGCATAACCCAGCAGATGCGCGATACCGAAGTACATCCCGCCACGGCGACTGAACACTTCGCGACGAATCGAACCATCCACCGTATAGGGGTAATCCCGCGCATTGGCTTGGGCAAACGCGATGCTGACCTGCATCGGGCCACCGGTGTGCACCGGATTGAAACCGCCGAACAGCGTCTTGCCCAGCGGCACCATGCCGATGAAATCATCGAAAATCCCGCTCAGCTCTTTCTCGCTACGCGCCGCATTGAGTCGATCGCTGTAGCTTTTGCCGTTGGGCGAACGCACCTGGAGCGCGCCGCTGACCAACAGCTCCGGAATGTGCACCTTCGCCGCACGGCGGTTGATCTCTTGACGAGCGATCTTGCCCAGCCCTGGCACTGGCGGGTCGGCCTGGAACGTCGACTCCTGTTCGGTCACCGCCAGGACCGCACAGATATTCTGCGTCGTGGACGGAATCTGCTGGGCCGCAAAGGCCACGTAGATGTCAGTCGCCCAACCTTGGCGATCCGTCGTCTTGGCCGGCAACAATTGCACGATCTGCTTCTTGACCTCAGCAGGCTGGCGCTCGGGCTCCTGGGCCTGACGACTGCCACAACCGGCCAGGGCCAGCAACGCCGCGAGGCTGATCATCAATCGGTTGAATTGCATGGGGCTCCATCGGGTTTGTTATTCCGGAGCAACCATACGATCAAAAGTGAATGCGAGCTACAGCCCACTGTGGGAGCGAGCCTGCTCGCGAAGGCGGCGGCACTGGCAACATTGATACAAGCTGACCCACCGCTATCGCGAGCAAGCTCGCTCCCACAGGGGAATGGCGGTGGACCTGGATTTCCCATCCAGCCCAAAACCACTGTGGGAGCGAGCTTGCTCGCGAAGGCGGCGGCATTGGCAACATTGATGCAGGCGGATCAGATCCCGCTCAGCGCCAGGTCCATGGCGAAGTAAGTGAAGATCAGATCCGCCCCTGCCCGCTTGATTGCGCCAAGGCTCTCGCGGACCACGCGGGCTTCGTCGATGGCGCCGGCCTGGGCGGCGAATTTGATCATCGCGTATTCGCCACTGACCTGATACGCCGACAGCGGCAGGTTCGACGCCTGGCGAATGTCGCGGATGATATCGAGGTAGGCACCGGCCGGCTTGACCATCAGCGCATCGGCACCTTCCTGCTCGTCGAGCAGGGATTCGCGCAAGGCTTCGCGGCGGTTCATCGGGTTCATCTGATAGCTCTTGCGGTCGCCTTTGAGCGCGCTACCGCCGGCCTCGCGGAACGGGCCATAGAGCGCCGAAGCGAATTTGGTGGAATAGGCCATGATTGCCGTCTGGCTGAAACCGGCGTCATCCAGGGCCTTGCGAATCGCCTGCACCTGCCCGTCCATGGCTGCCGACGGCGCGATCACATCGGCACCGGCGCGGGCCGCCGCCACGGCTTGCTTACCCAGGTTGACCAAGGTCCGGTCGTTGTCCACTTCATCGCCGTGGAGGACACCGCAATGACCATGATCGGTGTATTCACAGAAGCAGGTGTCGGACATCACGATCATTTCCGGCACCGCGTCCTTGCAGATCCCGGCCATGCGCGACACCAGGCCGCGCTCGCTCCAAGTGTCGCTGCCGTCGTTGTCCAAGTGATGGGACACACCAAAAGTCATTACCGACCTGATGCCGGCACGGGCATAGCGCTCGATCTCACTGGCCAGCTTCGACTCAGGGATGCGCACCACGCCGGGCATGCTCTTGATCGGCACAAAATCATCGATTTCTTCTTCGACGAAAATCGGCAGCACCAGGTCGTTCAAGGTGAACTCGGTTTCCTGGAACAGGCTGCGCAAGCTTGCATTGCGACGCAGGCGGCGTGGACGTGCTTCGGGGAACTGGCTGGACATGGGACTCCTGGGCAAAAAAGGGTGCTCGATCACAAAGCGCAAAGCTTATGCCCTGGCCAGCCAGGGCACAAACGCCTGCTGGAAAACAGAGTGTTACCAGCCGAGCAATAATCGCCTCACAAGGTCAACGAGCCATTGATGCACGTCACGACTGCGCCGCCAATCCAGACCTCCTCCCCCACCTGCTCGACATGAATGCGCCCGGCCCGGCCCATCGTCAGTCCCTGACTGACCACGTAGGACGCCGGCGCCAGGCCTTTGTCCAGCATCCATTGCGCGAGCCCGGCGTTCAGGCTTCCGGTGGCCGGATCCTCGGGCATGCCATCACCGGCGATGAAGCCGCGCACTTCAAAGTGGGCCTCAGCGCCGTCCACGGCCCGATCCCAGGGGGCAATCACGCCCACGGCCAGATCCAACAACCGTTGATAATCAGGCTCAAGCGTCAGCACCTGCTGGCGATCCTTGAGCATCACCGCCAGCCAGCCGGCACCGTTGTCGACCCATTGCGCCTCGACAATCGCCTCCGCGGCAAGCCCCAGCCCCTTGCGCACCCGCTCCAGCAGCTCGGCGTCCAGCGGACCGGACTTGAGCAAGGGCGGCGCGAGGAACGCCAACCCATGATCGCTGCGGCGAATCCTGACCAGGCCGACGCCGCACTCCTGCACGATCTCCTGCCCTTTTGGCACGCCGCCGGCTTCCAGCCAGGCGTGACAACTGCCCAAGGTCGGATGCCCGGCAAACGGCAACTCGGTCGAGGTGGTGAAGATACGCACCCGGTAATCGGCTTCCGGGTGCCGCGGCGCCAACAGGAACGTGGTTTCGCTGAGGTTGGTCCAATTGGCAAAAGCCGCCATGTGCCCGTCACCGAGCCCATCGGCCCCCAGCACCACCGCCAGTGGATTGCCTTTGAGCGGCACGTCGCTGAACACATCCAGTTGCTTGTAATCGAAACGGCGGGACGTCGGGCCACTCATTCCGGAATTTTCAACCCGCGCGCCACAGCCGGTCGCGCCAGGAAGCGCTCCAATACCCGCGTCACATTGGGGAAGTTCTGGATACCTACCAGATCACCGGCCTCATAAAAACCGATCAAGTTGCGCACCCAGGGAAACGTGGCGATATCGGCGATGGTGTAGCGCTCGCCCATGATCCAGTCCCGGCCTTGCAGACGGCCATCGAGGACCTTGAGCAGGCGCTTGCTCTCCTCGACATACCGATCCCGCGGCCGCTTGTCCTCGTAGTCCTTGCCGGCGAACTTGTTGAAGAACCCCAACTGCCCGAACATCGGCCCGACCCCACCCATCTGGAACATCAGCCACTGGATCGTCTCGTAGCGCGCCGCCGATTCCTGGGCCAGCAACTGCCCGCTCTTGTCCGCCAGATAAATCAGGATCGCCCCCGACTCGAACAGCGCCAACGGCTGGTCTCCCGGCCCATGGGGATCGAGAATCGCCGGGATCTTGTTGTTGGGATTCAGGGAAAGGAACTCAGGCGACAACTGGTCGTTGCTGGCGAAGTCCACTTTGTGAGGCTCGTACGGCAGGCCGATCTCCTCCAGCATGATCGAGACCTTCAGGCCGTTGGGGGTAGGCAGCGAGTAGAGCTGGAGCCACTCCGGGTATTGGGCGGGCCATTTTTCGGTGATGGGGAACGGGGTCAAGTCGGGCATGGGGTCGGCTCCAGGTGTTTATCTAAAGAACTGGAGCTTAAATCAGAAGGCTCAGCTTTTGGATCCGGAATTTTTCGTTGGATGAATTGGTAGGCCCGTGGCTCTGAGCCGAGCCACGGGCCTATGGAGTTATCCTTTGGAGTAAATCAGAAGCGGAGAAAGCTGATCCTCCTCAGTCAAGGCCCCGTGATGCCCTTTCCATGACGTTTGTTTTTTCTCCGTAAGGCTCTGTACGATGCCACCGCGTCCTGTCGGATATACAATCAGATCTCCCAAGCGCTGTTCGAAGGAGGCTCTCACAGGCCCTCCGAACAAACCCTCATCAACCGCTTGGCTGCGAGAAAGCACCATGAAATCGTCGCCGAGCTTGTTCTTCCAGCGCTCTAATACGGCCGACGTTTTTCCAGCCTCCGCGTAAATGTGCCGGGCACGAATATCACCCGCAATCCACGACACGTCCTCTTGAAGACCGGGGTCGGTATCGAAGTCGAAAATGGCTTCAGAAGAAAGAGTTGTCATGCCGTGGTCGGCAGCGACAAGTAGCTTTGTTCCTCGAACAAGCGCGCTGGCCGTTGAGGAGATCAGAGTATCCACCTGTCGCAGGCTGTCGAGCCAAGCTTCTGAGTTCGTACCATAGACATGACCCACGTAATCCAACTCACCCAAATAAACGTAAATCAACCGTCGCGATGATTTTTTTAACGCCCCTCTAATTTTAAAACCACAATGCCAATAGTCCATATAGGGAGTGATTGTGGCCCCTTTATAAATGGCTTTACTGTAATAGGAGTTAGCAATTTTTAACGGGAGTATGCATTCTATTTTCAGCCCCAGCTCACTGGCACTTTCCCAAGCTGTCTTTTCGACTGTAAAAATTGGAAGGTCAACGGAATGAGCACCGTTTGTCTGACTACGACAAATGCTGCCCGTTTGCCATGACAACGGGGAAAATGCGGTCTGATTATCCAACGCAAAGCGACTCCCAACTATGCCATGCTGACCGCTTCCTTGACCGAGAGCAAAAGAAGCCAAACTGGCCGCGGTAGTGGCAGGGAATCCGACTCCAAAAGACTGACCTGTGCGAAGCAGTGTTTTCAGGAATGGTGCATGGGACTGATACTCGTCGAGCAATAGCTGACCCAAACCGTCAACGATAAAAATGACCAGTCCATTTGTAGGTTGGAGACCGAATCCAGAATCAAATGAGGAAACACCCAGACTCGCCAAAATGGCATGTGACAGTTGAGACAATCCGGACTTTTGAGCGTGACACGCGTTTTGAGTCGATATCTTCATGTCAGCGGTCTCAAGAAAGAATAGCGGAACTGGCAGCGACGCTGTGCATGACGTTGCGTACTACATCGGTGGTTGCCAGAAACTCTCCCTTCGTCAAATCACCCACGACAAAGAGCCCTGGAACCTCATTATTACGATTGGAAAGTGCTTGATAAGTTAGTGGATTGATGGAGAGACCACCCAATGGGTTGATCGTGATCGAGCCATTGGCTAACATACTCCTCAACAAGGGCACCTCTTTTAAGTCCTTATCTCCATAACCAACACCACGCCCATCGATCAAGTACTGAACATTCAAGCATTCGTTTCGACCATGATAGATATCAAAACCCTGCTCAGTTGTTTCGATTCCCTGTAAGTCAGCGTGATTCTCTAACTGCGCACTCTGCATCAATTGCAGTATACGTACAGCACTAGAGGCAGGAAACGCCGCTAAATACGTCATCCAAGGTCCATAGTATTTTTCCATGAACGCAGCTTTCTCTGGATCACTTAGCTTCGCCCACAACTTATCTATGATCGAATAAGAGGCCAACAAAACGCTTTGCCACAGATGATTACCCTGCGAGCAACTGCTTATTTCTCGCTCAAGCTCCTCCATCCGTGTCGCTCCGGGTTTTGCTAGGGTATCCCAGTCAATGAGACCATTTGTGACCCTATCGAGTTCTTTTTTATGGTGCGCAAGAATGGACTCAAGTGTTTGGTCTTTTTCATTCAGCAGAGCTGTGATAAACGTGCTTGGATCATAGCCAGAGTGCTCAGCAATAACCTTGGGTAGTTTGCCGGTTCTGGATACCATGGTTATTTTTCCAGTATGACCTTTTTCTTGTAGTGCCAGCGCTGCATCAATCGCCGTTAACCGAGAACCAATAATCCCCACCGTGGCGTGGGTCGGTATATCCATAGTTTGGTAGGGAGAGCAGAATAGCTTTTGGGGGGCATTGGGTAGCAACGGAAACCTAGGCGCATGCCCGATACAAATAATAACCTTGTCAAAAATTTCTTTGGTGCCGTTGCTAAACTCCACGGAAAACTTTCCAACAGACTGAATAGGTGTTACACAGGAAACCGACGTATTAATAAGTTCCGCAAAAGAGGCGCCGTTCAGCGCGCTTTGTAACTGGTGACCTACATACAATCCAAATAAACGCCGCGATGGAAACTCTGACCATGCCTGTTCTTTATCCGAGAACGCTTCTTGCCATAACGATTGATTTTTTGCGCGCCACTCGACAAACTCTAAAGAATTATCAGGATTAATGCTCATGACTGAAGCAGGCAGATTGATCAGATGACTGCTATAGCCGGTACCAAAAGCCAGACCCGAGCCCGGTTTTCGCCCATCGGCTATAACGTACTCAAGTACAGAATATTGTGTTTCGAGGTGAGAGCATAGCTGAATAAACAGACTAACTCCGGTAGGCCCCGCACCCACTTGAAGAATTCTCATTTGGCCGCTCCTGCTTGCAACGTGATAGCTATCCTATTCGCTTCAACTCGATCTATCTTGCCACTCATGGTCACCGGCAAATCCTTAGCAAAGTAAATATCATTACTGCTGACAGGATAATCCTCAAGACTGGAAACATGCTGGGCGATTGCTTCGCGCTTTAGTTTGGCACTCGTCGGCTTTAGTTTTACCAGCAAAAGTATTTTTTTATTTAAATCGTGTGGTGTTGTGGTAGCAACGCACTCCAAAATATCTTCATGGGCGCGCAAGTGCGCCTCTAACTCTGTGAGGTCTATGAGTTTTCCGTGTACTTTAATCCGAGCATCGGCGCGGCCATGAAGATTGAAATTTTGCCCATCATATGAAGCCAGGTCGCCCGTCCGGTACCATCGAGCATGGCGACCAAGCGGTAGACGACGCAGATATCGACCTGATGTTCTGACGTCATTGTGCAAATACCCCTGACCAACACCACCTCCGCCAATATAGAGTTCTCCCACCTCATGGAGATCAGTATGCGTACCGTCATCTTTTAGAATCGTAATTAAAGTACACGGAAAGGGCACACCAATAGGAAGAGGAGCATCATTTTGGAGCTTACTCAGCGCTTCATGGGTAGCCTCAAAATAGGTGCTATCTATAGTTGTTTCGGTCGTCCCATATGAAAACACCAAGCGACAGTCATCAGAAATTATTTTACGAACATCCTTAAACTCCCTAACACGCATAACATCAGACCCAGCAATCAGCAGTTTGAAACTACTCAGTTTTACGTCATTTCTCAATGCATAACCGCAGAGCTCCCTAAGAATTATTGGAGTAAACTCGGCGCACTCTATTTGGTGGGCAACAATAAAGTCAGCTAGACTTTCAACAACATGTTTCTCGGTTGAAGAAGGCACGTAGATTATGGCTCCGGAACAAAGCCCACGAAGCCAGTCACCAGCAAACACGTCAAAGGAGAGGCTGGCGATTGAAGATGCCTTTTGAGTTTTTTTAATTGATAGACCGCGTCCCACCCCTTGAATATCTCAATCAGATTGGCATGCCCAATAGCTACTCCCTTGGGGTCTCCAGTTGATCCAGAGGTGAACATAATGTAGGCCAAGGGATGGTAGCGTTGCGTGAGGGCAGCACAGGATGCAGGTGTAGGCAGTTCCTTATAGTGGACAAACTCAGGATCATTGATTTTCCAAATATAAGGAAGGCCTTGTTCGGATAGAACGAACTCGACATTGGCTACGGCCAAGGTACGTTGTATTTTTGCAGAAGGCATAAAGGGGTCTATTGGGCAGTAAATGCATCCCGCGTGGAGACACCCCAACATAGAGGCAAGCGCATCACCAATATTATTTTGTATAATCGCAATGACACTACCGATCGCTACACCTCTGCCTTGAATATAAGCCGACACCTTATATATTTTATTTCTGAGCTCTTGATATGTGACAACATCATCACCTACCACAATAGCTGTCGCACCAGGTGAGGAGTAGCAGTGATCCAGTACAAGATCAAGTATCGAATCATGAGGAACTGCCTGAGACATAAATAAACCCTTATATTTATAATTTGGCGCATCAAGCTTTAAGCGTGACGCCGTCAACCAAAGAACACCATGATCTAGAAATTGGAAACAAGGCGCACCAATGCCAGGCTTGATTTTACTAAAGGCATATCTGAATCATATATTTCGTGAAAAACATAAGATTCCGAAGGCCGCAGCAAATTATCCACCACTGAGAGTGGTGTTCCGTAGACACACATCGATGTAAATAATCAGGGAGAGAGTTTGTTAAGACAACAAACATACGCGAGACGAAACCCAGGCGTTATCCTAATCATTTTCCGCCTTCCTTGGCTGTCATCTGAACTCAATGTTTAGCGACTGTTGATCCCCCTGTCAACCCTCAACTGTTTGTTTAGGCGAACTAACCATACGCAGTGGGCGTTTCAAAGTTATTCGCAAAAGCCACAAAATGTAACAGCACCTTCGCAAACTACTTAGGAGTCGCCACACTCCATGCAAAAGATATATCGAAAGTAAGCATCATCAAAAAAATACAGCACCAATATTTTGCAGGCCTAGGTAAGACACCTGTCAGATAAGTACGACACCTAATTAAACAAAAGAGCAGTCAGTAGCTGAGATGCAGAACCTTGCAGTGCCGGACGAACATGAGACTTCTGTCGAGGCTGAGGAGATGAGTCAGGGAAAGAAGCGGTGAACGCAGACGATTCGCTAAATTCAAATTTCCATGGCCCCGTCACAGAATTCACACCACCCCTTCTTAAATCCGCAACATCCTGTCGCTAACATTCGCCCTACCTCCTCGCAGGAGGCCTTACAGTGCAGCCAAAATCGAACCAAAGCGCTCAAAGGGACTCTGAGCAATGCCCCCGAGAATTCGACGAGGCGTAACGACAGGGAAAACACCCGAAGCCAGGCGCCTCGCGGTGCCAGGGTTTGTCAGCCTGACTCACGCGTGCCGAAGACTATTTATTCGATGATGAACCCACTGAATTTCGCCAGACGTTTCAAACACCGTTCGTGGCTGATGCTGCCGACGCTGCTTGTGGTCTGTGGCCTGGTGTTGTCGCTGGAGTCCAGCGTCAGTCGTGCCCAGCCAGCCGACGGTGTACAGACCCTGGTGTTCCTGCGCCACGCGGAGAAACCCGCCGGCGGCCTGGGCCAGCTCAACTGCCAGGGCCTCAACCGCGCCATCGACCTGGCCACCCTGTTGCCGGAAAAATTCGGCAAGGCCGATTACGTGTTCGCGGCCAACCCTACCCGCAATGTCGAGGAGGGCGAGCTGGACAACTCCTACAGCTACATTCGCCCGCTGATGACCATCAGCCCCAGCGCCATCAAGCTCGGGTTGCCGGTGAACATCAATTATTCGGCCAACGACACCAGCGACCTGGCTGATGAACTGCTGGACGACAAGTACCACAACGCCACCATCTACACCGCCTGGTCCCATGGTTACCTGCCGGAGCTGATCAACGAAGTCGCCGGGGAGGCCTTGGGCAAGAAGCAGACCATTACCGATGACTGGGCCTCGGGAGACTTCGATTCGCTGTATGTGCTGACCCTGACCTGGCACAACGGCAAGGCCAGCCTCACCAGCCAGAGCTATAAGCAGGGGTTGGATAATGGCCAGGAGACCTGCCCGACCTGATCAGCGAGCCTCTCCCACAGGGGAATTGGGCAAGGCATCAATATCTGGCAGCACCACAGAACAGTGTGGGAGCGAGCTTGCTCGCGATAGCGGTGTATCAGCCAACATCACCGCCACTGATCCACCGCTATCGTCGGATCGCCGCCCGGAGCAAGCTCGCTCCCACAGGGGATTTTCGGTGGTCACCCGCCCCTCAGCGCCCGCTCGCGCAAGTACGCCAGCACCGCCGCCTGCTCCCCCGAGAACTCGATCCGCAGCCCTTTCTTTTCCCGCTGGAACACGTACATCGGGTCGTAATACTCACGCAAAAGACCTTCGATCCACCCGCGATGCAAATCGACGGCGCCGCTGTTGGCCTGCTCGGCCAAGGCGGCTTCCAGGATGTCCTTCAGGCGTCGGTGGCGGTCGCCGCCCAGGCGTTTGTGGATGTTGTCCAGGCTTGCCAGCAGTCGCTCGGCAAACAGCGAGAAGCCTTCGTCGCCGTGCACCGCGACAAATTCCGCGCAAAGGTCGATGACGTAATCCTGCAGGATCCGTTCGACCCGACGCTCCACGCTGTCCTCCAGCCAGACCATCGGAACCTGTTGCATGCGCTGATACAAGGACAGCGGCAAGGCGCAACTGCCGACCGCACGGCTCTCATCTTCCAGCACAAATTGCCCGATACCGGCGGCGCGCTTTTTCAGCACGTCCACGGCCAGGCGATTCTCGAAATCGATGTTGGACGGCTGGCCCGTGGCGCGTTTGCCAAAGCTCGAACCGCGATGGTTGGCATACCCTTCCAGGTCCAGGCTGTTGCCCAGTTGGCCCAGCACTTGGGTCTTGCCGGTACCGGTCATGCCGCCCAACAGCACCAGGTCGCACTGGGCGACTGCCTGCTCGATGGTGTCCAGCAAGAACGTGCGCATCGCCTTGTAGCCACCGCCAACCCGAGGGTAATCGATGCCCGCTTCGTCCTTGAGCCACTGTTTGACGATCTGCGAACGCAAGCCGCCGCGAAAGCAATACAGCAAGCCTTCGGGATGGGCCTTGGCGAACGCGGCCCAAGCCTGGATGCGCTGGGCCTTGGTCTCGCCGGACACCAGTTGATGGCCCAGGACGATGGCGGCCTGCTGCCCCTGCTGCTTGTAACAGGTACCGACGCGTTGCCGCTCGTTGTCGGTCATCAACGGCAAATTGACCACGCCGGGAAAGGCACCCTTGATGAATTCCACCGGGGCGCGCGTGTCCATCATCGGTAAATCGTTGAGGAAGATGTCGCGGTAATCGGTGATGTCATGGCTCATCAAGACACCTCGACCGCGTGACTCTGTCGCTCGACCAACTCGCCGATGGGTTCCAGCGCCAGACCGAGTTCAGCGGCCACCCGCAGGAACTCGCCCTCGCCTTCGGGGGTGACGGCAACCAACAAACCACCGCTGGTCTGCGGGTCGCACAGCACGCGCTTGTGCAGTTCCTGGACCCGACCGACCTTGCTGGCGTAGCTGTCGTAGTTGCGCAGCGTTCCGCCCGGCACGCAGCCCAGGTCGAGGTAGTACTCGACGCCTGGCAAACGCGGCACCGCGTCGTAGCGGATGCGCGCGGTCAGTTGGCTGCCGTCGGCCATTTCCACTAAGTGCCCGAGCAGGCCGAAACCGGTGACATCGGTCATCGCGGTCACGCCGTCGAGCTTGCCGAAGCGGCTGCCAGGCTTGTTGAGGGTGCACATCCAGTCACGGGCCAGGCCAACATCGGCGGCGCGCAGCTTGCCCTTCTTTTCCGCCGTGGTGAGGATACCGATGCCCAGGGGCTTGGTCAGGTACAAGCGGCAACCAGCGGTGGCTGTGTCGTTGCGCTTCATGTGGCGCTTTTGCACCAGGCCTGTCACCGCCAGGCCGAACATCGGCTCAGGCGCATCGATCGAGTGCCCGCCCGCCAGGGGGATACCGGCCTCGTCGCACACGGAACGACCGCCGCGAATCACTTCCCGGGCGATTTCCGGGGCCAACACGTTGACTGGCCAGCCGAGAATCGCGATGGCCATCAGCGGGTCACCGCCCATGGCATAGATGTCGCTGATGGCATTGGTGGCAGCGATGCGGCCGAAATCGAAGGGATCATCGACAATCGGCATGAAAAAATCGGTGGTCGAAACCACTCCACGCTCCTCGTCGATGGCGTACACCGCCGCGTCGTCGCGAGAAGCATTGCCGACCCACAGCTTCGGATCGAGGTTCTGCGCACCACTGCCGGCGAGGATCACTTCCAGCACTTGGGGCGAAATCTTGCAGCCGCAACCGGCGCCGTGGCTGTACTGGGTCAGGCGAATCGGCTCGCTCATGGGCATCCCTCTATTCAGTCAATTGGCCGATTCTAGCAGCAACGCCACCGACTCAGTGCCGCGCCGAGCATTCACCCATACAACAGGTTGGGGCGATTCCCCCCTCAGCCCATCAGATGGAATTTTCCATTTCTGAAGGGATCACTTGAACATCACCCCCGCTTATCCACCCAGGAGACTGCCGATGCGCCTCGCACCCGCTGCTGCCGACAGCACTCATATCGATTACGGCCTCGACACGCTATTTGGTCGCGAAACCAAAAGCGTCCACTGCCAGTTCGATGTCAAACGCCTCGACGACGGCGAACCGCCCTGGTTCGCGCTGCACCTGCGCCCGCCATTGCCGACGGATCTGGAAAAGGCCCAGATCGTGGTATTCAGCGCCGAAGGCAAACGCATCAGCGGCATTGTCCGGCGAGCCGAACGCCTGGCTGATGACAGCCTGCTACTGGACGTGGAACCCGACTGAGGTTTCCCAGGCACCGCGGCCTGATAAGCGTCATGGCCGTCCCGCCGCTATCGCGAGCAAGCTCGCTCCCACAGGGGCAATGGCGAGATCCACACCGCCTCACTGTGGGAGCGAGCTTGCTCGCGATGACGTTAGCCCAGACGCCCCAATCCTGTGGGAGTGCGCTGTATAGGGCATTGAGCCAGACGGTGCTAACGTGGCGCTTCTACCACAGACAAGGAGGACCGCGTGCTGCTGCTCAAATTGCTGGTGATTCCCATGTTCCTGCTGCTGATTTCCCGGGCTGGCAGGCGCTGGGGGCCGAGCGTGGCCGGCTGGCTGTCGGGGTTGCCAGTGGTAGTGGGGCCGATTCTGTTGTTCCTGGCCGTGGAACAGGGCGAGCTGTTTGCCGCGCAGTCGGCGACCGCGGCATTGGCGGCCATGTTTGCGATGATTGCCTTCTGCGTGGTGTACGCCCAAGTCGCCCAGCGCCGTAACTGGCCGTGGGCGCTGGGCACCGCGTTGGGCGTCTGGGCCGTGGTGGCGTTGATCCTGTCCTGGCTACCGGCTTCACTGCCGTTGTCGAGCCTGATCGCCTTGGTCGCGCTGTTGGCGGCGCCGTATCTGTTTCCGACGGTCCGACCGGCGATGAACGGGCCGGCGGTAAAATCCGACAAGTTGCTGCTGCGCATGATCGCCGGCGCACTGTTGACCCTGGCGGTGACGCTGCTGGCCAGCACCGTGGGCGAACGCTGGAGCGGGCTGCTCGCGGTGTTCCCGGTGCTGGGCAGCGTCATGGCGGTGTTCTCCCAACACACCCGCGGGCCGGCCTTCACCGTCACGCTGCTGCGAGCGACGGCCACCGGCATGTATTGCTTCGCCGCCTTCTGCCTGACCCTGGCCCTCGCCCTGCCTGTGATGGGCATGCCGGCTTTTGCCTTGGGCGTCGCGGTGTCGGTGGCCATGTTGCTGGTGACCCGACGCCTGCTGGCGCGGGCACCCTCCGGCGTTACCACACTCCTTTCGCCGAAATGACGCCTCTTCGGCGCTGGCGCTGGAGTCCGGTGCGACGCCCATGGGATGATCGGCCTTCAAGCGCGACCATCCGTGGAGAGTTTCAATGTCATTGCTGAGTAAACAAGCCGCCGCCCTGTTGCTGGGGGCCATCGCCAGCCTGGTCGTGGCATCCGCCCAGGCGGCCCCGGCCAAACCTGCCAGTGATGCGCCGGCGCAGAAGGTATCGATGCTCGGCGGCAAGTTCATCTTCACCTTGCCCAAGGGCTTCACGGCAATGCCATTGCCCGCCGGCGAGGCTGCCCAGGGCACCGCCGGGGCGACGGGGACGATGTACAGCAATGCCACCAGCAGGACCGTGGTGATCGCAGCGGAAAACGTCATCATCAACGGCGCGAATGTGAAGGATGACGATGGTGCGTTCCTCGACACCACCATGGCCGACTTCGCCGTTCAGCGCCTCAAGTCCCTGCCGGACGCCAAGATCCTCAGCGAAAAAAGCCTGAAGCAAAAAGGCACCGGCCTGGGCCTGCGACAGCTCGACACCCAGGCGACCCAGGGCGGTGGGCCGACCCTCGACAGCACCTTGCTGGCTGCCTCCGGCACTCGCATGGCGGCGGTGCAAATCATCTCCCGGGCCAGCGACAAGGCAGGTCATGAAGCGTTGGTGAAACAGATCGCCAGCGGTCAATAAGCGCCCCGGAACCTGTGGGAGCCGGGCTTGCTCGCGATGGCGGCGGCCCACATGGCATCGATGCAAGGTGACACACCACTATCGCGAGCAGGCTCGCTCCCACAGTGGACTTGGGTGTACGCAACATCTAAGTCGGTCGCTGAACCTTGTGGGAGCCGGACTTGCCCGCGATGGGCCTCAACAGTCAGCATCTTAGTGACAGACACACCGCTATCGCGAGCAAGCTCGCTCCCACAGTGGACTTGGGTGTACGCAATATCTAAGTCCGTCGCTGAACCCGGTGGGAGCCGAGCTTGCTCGCGATGGCGTCGGCCCACATGGCATCGATACAAGCTGACCCACCGCTATCGCGAGCAAGCTCAGCTCCCACAGTGGACCTTCTTGCAGTCAGGGATTGAGCCGTTCCAGCCAGGCCCGCAGGTCTTGGACCTCCAAGGCAGTGATGCTGTGGCCGACGCCCGGGTAGGCATGGAATTCCGGTTCCAGCGCCAGCGTTTTCAGGAAACTGTTGGCCTCGGTGCCATCGTGATACGGGATGATCGGGTCTGCCGTGCCATGACCGATGAACACCGCCAGCGTCCGGCGTGACTCGTCGGGGGTCAGCTCCGCCCGCAGCACCGACAGGACCCGCCCGCCCATCGCGGCAATGCCGCCGACGGCTTCAGGGTGTCGCAAGGCCACTTCATAGCTCATCATCGCCCCCTGGCTGAACCCCACCAGGTAGACCTTGCTTGCATCGGTCGAATATTTGGCCCGGGCCTTGTCGATGAAGTCCAGCAGCATCTGGCCGCTGGCCTTCAGGTCCGAAGTGTCACCGTCATAAGCGCCGTCGCCCTTTTTCGCGAACCACTGGTAACGGTCCTGCTCCATGCTCTTCGGCGCCCGCACCGAGAGGTAGTTGTAGTCCCGGGGTAGCTCATCCTTGAGTTCGAACAGGTCCTGCTCGTTACTGCCGGAACCGTGCAGGAAGATCACCAGCGGTCGGTTCCGGGCGTGCTCATCGACTTGGGCCAGGTAGTTGAGCGGCAAGTCCGTGTGCAACGAGGGTTGGGCCTGCAACCCGGATGAGACCAGCAACAGAAACAGGGCGAGCGCTTTGAACATCGATCTTCCTCCATCGTTTCGACAGCCGCACGGCAAGGCGCGTGCGGTGAGATAGACAGCAGTTATCAGTCGTTGATCAATTTCCCCGTACGAATCGGTTCACGCCCGGCGACTTTCGCCTGCCAGATACCCGGCTGCGTATAACGTCCACGGTCCAGGGCGAACAACACACCGCTGGTGCCGGCCCGCACGGTGGTGACCAGATCGCCCAAAGGGTCGACCACTTCAAACAGCGGATCGCCCCGCTCCACCCATTCACCGGCCTCCCGCAGAAAACTCACCACGCCATGGTGCGGCGCGAACAGGTATTGCGTGCCTTCGAACGGAAAGCCTTCACAGCACTGCTCTGGCGCGGGCGGCCATTCCCCGGCGATGAAACCTTGCTCGGCCAGGAACCCGAGGATGGCTTCACAATTGGCCTGGGCCTGCTCCACCCGGGTATCACCCATGCTGCCCAGCTCCAGCGTTGTCGCCAGGTTCGCCGGTGGGATTGCCGCCGCGGGAAAGGCCTTGGCCAGGCGCAACCAGGGCGAGGAGCAGGATTCATCGAACGAACTGCCGCCCGAATCCTCGCACAGCAACGCCACACCCGCTTTCAAGCGTGCGGCCAGGGAACGCCATTGCGGCCACTGTTGCGGCAAGGCGTACAAGTGGATAGCGGCCTCGAAATCGCAATGCAGATCCAAGGTAATGTCGGCGTCGCAGGCGTGGCGCAGCAGCAGGCGATGCAGCGCTTCGAGTTGCGAAGGAGGTGGCGCCAGGTCGTCGAGGACCTCGGTCATGGCCTGGCGGATCAAGGTGATATTGGCAGCCGGATCGTCGCCCAGGCGCTCACCGATACGCTTCGCCACCGGTGCGCTGAGCTCCACGAAGGAACGGTTGAAATTCTTGCCGCTGCCCAGTTCGAAACGCCCCATGTGGGCACTTTGCAGATGCTGATCCAGACCGATGGGGTTGGCCACCGGCACCAGTTCGATCACGCCCTTGAGCATGCCCTGGGCCTCCAGGTCGTTGAGCCGCTGCTTCAGCTCCCAGGCGGTGCGCATGCCCGGCAGTTCATCGGCGTGCAGGCTGGCCTGGATGTAGGCCTTGCGCGGGCCATGGCCGTAACGAAACACACTGAGCCGGCGTTCGGTGCCCAGGTGACTCCATGGCAGGGTATGGTCGATGCGTTGCATGAGGAACTCCGAATGGCGGCATGACGATAGGCGCAGGGTAAACAATCGCCCATGAAAAAGGTGGCCGGCCGGGTCAACGGCGGGCCACCTTGGGGTTCAGCGATTAATGCCCGTAGACGTCAAAGGCGAAGTATTTGTCCTGCACCTTCTTGTACGTGCCGTTGGCGCGGATCTCGCTGATGGCGGTGTTGAATTTGTCGGCCAGGGCCTTATCGCCCTTGCGCACCGCTATGCCGGCGCCGCCGCCGAAGTATTTCGCGTCTTCATAGGTCGGGCCGACGAAGGCGAAGCCTTTGCCGGCGTCGGTTTTCAGGAAGCCTTCGTCGAGGTTGACCGAGTCGGCCAGCATGGCGTCGAGGCGACCGGAGACCATGTCCAGGTTGGCTTCCTGCTGGGAGCCGTAGCGCACCAGGTCGATCCCGGCGGGTACCAGCACTTCGGTAGCGAAACGGTCGTGGGTGCTGGCGCGCAGCACACCGACTTTCTTGCCCTTGAGTTCGGTCAGCGGATCCTTGACCGCGGTGCCCTCCTTCATCACGAAGCGGGCCGGGGTGTGGTAGTACTTGATGGTGAAATCAACGTTTTTCTTGCGATCGTCGGTGATGGTCATGGACGACAGGACCGCGTCGATTTTCTTCACTTTCAGCGCGGGGATCAGGCCATCGAACTCCTGCTCGACCCAGACGCACTTGACCTTCATCTGTTCACACAAGGCATCGCCGATATCGACGTCGAAGCCGGCCAGCTTGCCGTCGGGGGTTTTCATCGAAAAAGGTGGGTAACCGGCTTCGATCCCGAGGCGGATCGGCTTGGCGTCTTCGGCCACGGCCGACAGGGACAATACGGACAGTGCCAAAGCACCGAACATGGCTAGCTTCTTCATTTTCGCTCCTGAGTGCGCAGGTATTTTATTGGATCGTTATAGGCAGATTCATAGCAGCATTCGGTCAGCAAAAACCGAAGTGGCCGGGAGTCTAGAGGGGCACTCAGGAGGGGAATTATGTTGAGGCGACAAATAGTTATAAAAACAGCCAGGTGCGGCTGGCGGTCAAGGGATTTGCGAAAAGCCTGACAGGGAAACACTCCAAAGGCAGGTAAACACCCTGTGGCAGATACCCCCTGTGGCGAGGGAGCTTGCTCCCGCTGGGGCGCGCAGCGGCCCCAATAAAGGCGAGGCACCAAGGGGCTGCTGCGCAGCCCAGCGGGAGCAAGCTCCCTCGCCACAAAAGCCTGGTTGCAGGAGGCATCAGCAATCGCAGCTGATCGCCTCGTCCGCCACGCGCTCCACCGAGCCGGTCAGGCGAAAGCCTTCGTCGAGCCAGCCCATGATGCCGCCGATCATTTCCTTGACCGGGTAGCCCAAGGTTGCCAGGCGCACCGCCGCCTTGTTCGCGCCATTGCAATGGGGGCCGGCGCAATACACCACGAACAAGGTGGTCCTGGCATAGGCCGCCAGTGCCTGGGCGGTGAGCGTGCGGGTCGGCAGGTTGATCGCCCCGGGGACATGGCCGCGCTCATAGGCCAGCGGTCCGCGAACATCCACCAGCACAAAATCGATATGACCGGCCTGTTGACTGGCGTGAACGTCGGAACAATCCGTTTCGAACGACAAGCGACGGCTGAAATGCTCCAGGGCAATATCGGAAGGGGCGGCAGGCACTTCGCGAACCAGGCTGGTCATGGGTGTGTACTCCAAGGGTAGATAAAGGCGTGGAGAGACTTTATCCCCCCGATGCTTGCCGCTACAGTGGCGTACAAGACACTCTGTGGGAACTTTCCGACAAATGCAGCCTATTCCGGGTTTGGTCGCGATCCTCGCCTACGACGGCCTGTGCACCTTCGAATTCGGTGTCGCCGTCGAGATTTTCGGATTGGAACGGCCGGAATTCAATTTCCCTTGGTACGAGCATCGGATCGTCGCGATCGATGATGGCCCGATGCGCGCCATGGGCGGCTTCCAGGTATTGGCCGATGGCGGCATGGAACTGCTCGAAACCGCCCGGACCATTGTCATACCAGGCTGGCGCAGCCGCAGCGAGCCACCGTCCCAGGCGCTGCTCGACGCATTGCGCAGGGCCCATGCCCGTGGGGCGCGTCTGTTGTCGATCTGCTCCGGTGCCTTCGTGCTGGCCGCCGCCGGCCTGCTCGATGGCCTCGGCGCCACGACTCACTGGCGCTACACCGACGAACTGGCCAAGAGCTTTCCCGCCGTGCGGGTCGACCCGGATGTGTTGTACGTCGACTCGGGGCAGGTCATTACCTCGGCGGGCAGCGCCGCCGGCATCGATGCCTGCCTGCACCTGGTGGCACGGGACTATGGCCTTCAGGTCGCCAACACCGTGGCGCGCCGGTTGGTGATGACACCGCAACGGACGGGCGGCCAGGCGCAGTTCATCCCCTCGCCGGTCAGCCGTACGCCACGCAGCGACCTGTCGAGCGTCATGCAATGGGCCCGCGAGCGCCTGCACGAACCCCTCGGCGTGCGCGAGCTGGCCAGCCAGGCGGCCATGAGCGAACGCACTTTCCTGCGTCACTTCACCCAGGCCTGCGGTGTGTCGCCCAAGGCCTGGCTGCAACACGAGCGCCTGGCCCGGGCCCGGGAGCTGCTGGAAAGCACCGGCGACAACACCGACAACATTGCGCAACTGTGTGGTTATCGCTCGGTGGAAAGCTTTCGCGTGGCGTTTCGCAGCGTGGTGGGGTTGGCGCCGTCGGTGTATCGGGAACGGTTTGGGCGGGGATAAAGATGCCGGGAAATCATGCCCCTCCGTGGCGAGGGAGCTTGCTCCCGCTCGACTGCGCAGCAGGCGCTGTAGGAGCTGCCGAAGGCTGCGATCTTTTATCTTTCCCTTGGGACTCAAGTGCCTAGGGAAAGATCGCAGCCTCGTTGCACTCGACAGCTCCTACAGGCCCAGCGGGAGCAAGCTCCCTCGCCACAGGGTGAGGTGCAAGCGTCATCGTGGCTTACGCAACAAATACGTATCCATGATCCACCCATTGGCCTCTCGCGCGGCCTTGCGGGTGCGTTCGATATCATCGGCCACGTCTCCCAGCCGGCCGGCGATCAGGATTTCGTCCGGCATTCCCACATAGGCGCCCCAATAAATCTGCGTATCGGGATCGCTGACGTGGCGATAGCCATCCTCGGCATCGAGCATCACCACCACACTGGCCGCGTCGCCCACCTGCCCCGCCACCAAACGGCGTCCGGTGGTGATTTCCAGCGAACCGCCAATAGTGTTCAACGGCACTTTGTGCCGGGCGGCCAAGGCCTGGGCACTGGTGATGCCGGGGATCACCTCGAATTCGAAGGCGCAGCGGCCCGCCTCGAGAATCGCCTGCAGGATGCGCACGGTACTGTCGTATAACGCCGGATCGCCCCACACCAGAAAACCGCCCTGCTGGCCGCAGGACAGTTCTTCATTGATCAGCCGTTCGAAGGTGGCCTGTTTGGCGCGATTCAGCGCTTCGACGCTGTCCTTGTAGTCCACGTCGCCGCGTTGGCGTTCCGGGCTGTAGGCTTCGACGAAACGGTAGGGGCGATCAACGATGTAGCGTCGACAGATTTCACGCCGCAGGTCCAACAGTTTGTCCTTGGCCGGGCCCTTGTCCATGAGGAAGACCACGTCCAAGCGGTTCAAGGCTTTCACTGCCTGCATCGTCAAGTGGTCCGGATCGCCGGCCCCGATACCAATGACGGATAACTGCTTCATCGCGGCGACTCCTGGCCAGGTTCCTGGGCGCGCAATCGCCATACGCCGTTGAAACGCAACTCCAGGGTGGACAACGGTTCGATGTCGATCCGGTTGAACGTGGCGGCCGGGCAACCCAAGACGGTCATCAGCGCGGCACGAATCACGAAGGGGTGGGTGACGGCCAGCAGATGCCCCGGTCGGGCTTCCAGGCTGGCCAGCCAGTCTGCGACACGGCGACACAACCGGGCGACGGATTCACCGCCATGGGGAGCCGCCTCGGCATCGTCGAGCCAGGTTTGCAGGGCCTGCGGTTCAACCTTGAGCAATTCATCGATGGACAATCCGCGCCAGCGTCCAAGGTCACAATCGGCCAGGGCCGGGTCCACCTGAGGCTCGTCGCCGAACAGCGCGGCGGTCTGGCGAGTGCGCAGCTCCGGCCCGCAGAGCAGTTGCCTGACGTTTCCATAGCCATGCTCGATCTGCCCACGGCGCCCCAGCCAGCCGGCGTCCAGTGCTTCGTCCAGACCGAAGCGCGCCTGCTTCTGGGCAACGGTGCGGGCGTGGCAGATCAACGTCAGGCGAGTGGTTTGCACACTAGATTCTCAGGTAATCGGACGGGGCCCATGGGCTGAATATTCACGGGTTTAGTTGTACAGCACCTTATACGAAATCAAATAACTGAGACAAAAAGGCGTTATTTCCGACGACTCCATGAGCAACGACTGACATACCAGGCCCAGCTGACCAAGACCAATTCCTACAGGGCTTTCGCACAACTTTGGAGCATTTTAAACGGAACGTAAAAACCACTGGACATGTAGCACTAGCTACATAAATACTGTTTTCAGGAGTTATGAAAGAAAACCAACATTCATCCAGGCAAGGAGCACGGATGCCGCCCCTCAGAGACCTGATCACCGATCCCGGCCTGGTATTGACGCCGTCGGAACGCAAGGTCGTACGTGCCCTGCTCGATCATTACCCACGCAACGGCCTCGGTCCGATGTCACGCCTGGCAGACCATGCCGGTGTCAGCGACCCGACCATCGTGCGGCTGGTGAAAAAACTCGGGTTTGGCGGTTATGCCGAATTCCAAGATGCGCTGCTCAGCGACATGGACCATCGCCTGCGCTCCCCCCGCACCCTGTTGCAACCACGGGCCAAATTGCAGCAAGGCGATACCTGGAGCCAATACCTGGCCGCCAGCCAACGCAACCTCAACGACACCCAGGCGCTGACCCAACCCGAAGACGTGCGCATTCTCGTGCAGTGGTTGCTCGACAGCCGCCATCAGGTGCATTGTTTCGGCGGCCGCTTCAGCAGCTTTCTAGCCCATTACTTGCTCAACCATTTGCGGCTGCTGCGTGCCGGCTGTTTTGCCCTGGAAGACAACGCCCAACTGCCTGACCGGCTGTTCGACGTGCAGCGCCAGGACGTGGTGCTGATTTTCGATTACCGTCGCTACCAGGCCCAGGCCCTGCGCGTGGCCAGCGCGGCCAAGGCGCGGCACGCCCGGGTCGTGCTGTTCAGCGACGTCTATGCTTCGCCGTTGCGCGAGCTGGCGGACCTGATCATCAGCGCCCCGGTGGAATCGGTCTCGGCCTTTGACAGCCTGGTGCCGGCGCTGGCCCAGGTCGAGGCCCTGATCGCCTGCCTGACCCTGCAATGCCCAGAGCTGGCCGAACGCCTGGAAGGCATCGACGCCTTGCGCACGGAATTCAACACGCACCTGTTGGAGGAAAAATAAGGATGTTCTCGCTCCCCCACCGCTCGCCTCGGGATCTGCCATTCACCCGCCAACACACGGCATTGCTGTTGGTGGACATGCAGCGCGCCTGGCTGGAACCGCAATTCGATGCCCACCTGAACAGCCCCGAGGCCGCGTACTTCCTCCAGCGGGCCCGCCAGCAGGTCATTCCCAACCAGCAGCGCTTGCTCAACGCTATGCGAGAGGCGCGGCAAAACGTATTGCACACCCACATCGAAAGCCTCACCGCCGATGGCCGCGACCGCTCCCTGGATCACAAGCTGTCGGACATGCACCTGCCCAAGGGCAGCCCTGAAGCGCAGATCATTGCCGAGCTGACGCCGCAGGAAAACGACATCGTGCTGCCCAAGACCTCCTCCGGGGTGTTCAATTCCACCAACATCGACTACGTGCTGCGCAACCTGGAGACCCGGCACTTGATCGTCGCCGGAATCGTCACCGACCAGTGCGTCGACATGGCCGTGCGCGACGCCGCCGACCGCGGCTACCTGGTCACGCTGGTGGAAGATGCCTGCGCCACTTACACCGAACAACGGCACCTGGCGTGCCTGAACGCGATCAAGGGCTACTGCTGGATCACCGATACCGACACGGTACTCGCTCGCCTGCAGGAGATGCAGCCATGAGCCGCCCCGACGCCGCCGCCCTCCTCGCGCCGCTGCCGGTCACGACCCTGGTGACCACCGACCTGATCGGCGTGACCCGTGGGCGCTCGTTTCCCAGCGATGAATTGCCCCACTACGTCGCTGCCGGCTGTGGCTGGGTGCCGGCCAACAGCGCGTTGACGCCCCAGGACATCATCGCCTCGACCAACCCCTGGGGCGCCTATGGCGACCTGCGGCTGGTACCGGACCTGTCCAGCCGGGTGACTGTCAATAATGGCCCAGACGCCCAGGCACCGGCCCTGGACTTCATCCATTGCGACATTCGAGAGACCGACGGCCGGCCCTGGAGCGCCTGTCCGCGCACGCTGCTGCAGGATGAAGTGGAGCGTTATCGCAGCGAACTGGGCCTGCAAGTTTTCGCCGCCTTCGAGCATGAGTTCAACCTGGCTGCCACCCCTGCGCAGCCTGATCGCCTGGCCTTCAGCCTCCAGGCCCAGCGCCAGCAAGCCGGGTTCGCCGGGTGGTTGCTCAGCGCCCTGCGGGCCGGCGGCGTCGAGCCGGAAATGTTCCTGCCCGAATACGGCAAGCAACAATACGAAATCACCTGCCGCCCGACCCTGGGCGTGGCCGCTGCCGACCGGGCGGTGAACGTCCGGGAAATCACCCGCGAGATCGCCCGGCAGATGGGCCTGGACGTGAGTTTCGCCCCCAAGACCTCGGAACATGCCGTGTGCAACGGCGTGCATCTGCACCTGAGCCTGCAGAACCTGAGCGCGGATCCGGTGCTGCATGACGCCGCCAGCAGCAATGGCTTGTCCAGCCTCGGCCAGCATTGGGCCGCGGGTATGTTGCATTATCTGCCGGCGCTGTGTGCGCTGACCGCGCCGACGCCGCTGTCCTACGAGCGCCTGCAACCTCATCACTGGAGCGCCTCTTATGCGTGCCTGGGACAGCGCAACCGCGAAGCGGCGCTGCGCATCTGCCCCACCGTGAGCCTGGGCGGGAAACCACTGGCGAACCAGTACAACCTGGAGTTCCGCGCCATGGACGCCACCGCCTCGCCGCACCTGGCGATGGCCGCGCTGTTGATTGCCGGACGGCTGGGCATCCAGCAACGGCTGCCATTGCAGGCGGTCACCGATGAAATACCCGATGAGCTGGATGAAACACAACGCCGCGCCCGTGGCATTATCGCCCTGCCGACAACCCTGGCACAGGCACTGGACTGCCTGCGCCACAGCGGGGCATTGCTCGAGACCCTGCCCGGCCCGCTGGTCGAAACCTATTTCGCCTTGAAGGCCCAGGAATTGGCCTTGACCCAGGCGCTCTCACCTGTCGAGCGTTGCGAGCACTATGCACGAATCTATTGAATGTGCTGAAACGGGCCTCTACACCAGGCCAGCCTATCGATTGACCCGGGAAGACTCCGACCACCCGGTGCTGCTGGTGTGCGAACACGCCAGCCGTTTCATTCCCGTGGCGCTGAACGACCTGGGCCTGGATGAAACCGCGTCCCAGGAACACATCGCCTGGGACATCGGCGCCCTGCTGCTGGCCGAACGCCTGTCCGAAACCCTGGGCGCGACCTTGCTGTCGGCCAATTACTCACGGCTGTTGATCGACCTCAACCGCCCGCTGCACGTGCCCGACAGCATTCCGGCCCAGAGCGAGATCTACCAGGTCCCGGGCAACCACGATCTGGACGAGGCCACCCGCGAATATCGCCAGCAGTGCCTGTTCCATCCCTTCCATGATCGGTTGCGAGCGTTGATCGACCAGCGCCTGACGGCCAACCGGCCGGTGCGCGTGGTAGGCATCCACAGTTTCACCCCGGTGTTCTATGGCCAGCCACGCGCACTGGAAGCCGGCGTGCTGTTCGGCGAAGCCAAGGAATACGCCCAGCACATCGTCGACGGGCTGAGCCGGCATTCGCTGCGGGCAGCGGGCAACCAGCCCTACAAGATCAACCCCCTGACCGACATGACAGTCCCGGTGCACGGCGATGGCCGTGGCCTGGATTCGGTGCTGATCGAAGTGCGCAACGACCAACTGCGCAGCCCAGAATCGGTACGGACCTGGAGCGCCTACCTGGCGCCCCTGCTGTAGCGGCAGGCTTCCAGCGACAGACAGCAAGCAAGCGCAATCCACACAGCTGAAAAGGAAAACGGCTCATGAGCATCGAGGCATTTGGCTACAAACAGGAATTGAAACGCGGCCTGTCACTGACAGACCTGGTGGTCTACGGGATGATCTTCATGATCCCCATCGCACCGTTCGGCGTGTATGGCTACGTCAACGCCGAAGCACCGGGGATGGTGCCGCTGGCCTACATCATCGGCATGGTGGCGATGCTGTTTACCGCGTTGAGCTACGGCAGCATGGCCCGGGCCTTTCCGGTGGCAGGTTCGGTCTATTCCTACGCACAACGGGGCCTTAACCCACACGTTGGGTTCATTGCCGGCTGGCTGATGCTGCTGGACTACCTGCTGATCCCGCCACTGCTCTATGTCTACGCCGCCATGGCGCTGAACCATTTGTACCCGGACATTCCCAAGGTCGGTTTCATCCTGGCCTTCCTGGTGAGCGCGACCTTCGTCAACCTGCGGGGCATCACCTTCACCGCGCGGATGAATATCATCTTCCTGCTGGCACAGCTGGTGGTGCTGGGGATTTTCCTGTTCTACGCCTGGAACGCCCTGCAGGGTGGGGCCGGTCACGGCCAACTGACCCTGGCGCCGCTGTACAGCCCGGAACACTTCAACTTCGCCCTGCTGATGCAAGCCGTGTCCATCGCGGTGCTGTCGTTCCTGGGTTTCGACGCCATTTCCACCCTGGCTGAAGAGGTCAAGGGTGACCCGGGGCGCAGCGTCGGCAAGGCGGCACTGGTGACCTTGCTGGTGATGGGGGCGATTTTCGTGGTGCAGACCTGGATCGCCACCGACCTGGCGGCCGGCATGGGCTTCAAATCCGCCGACACCGCGTTCTATGAAATCGCCGAGCTGGCGGCCGGCAGTTGGCTGGCCACGTTGACCGCGGTGGCCACGGCCCTGGCCTGGGGCGTGGCGGTGGCGATCACCTCCCAGGCAGCGGTGTCGAGACTGTTGTTCGGCATGGCCCGGGACGGCCAGTTACCCAAGGTGTTGGCCAAGGTCCATCCGAAACACAACACCCCCTACATGAGCATCTACCTGGTGGCGGTGCTGTCGTTGCTGATCTGCTACCTGTTCATCAACGCCGTGGACACCCTCACCTCCCTGGTCAATTTCGGCGCCCTGAGCGGCTTCATGTTGCTGCACATCACGGTCATCAACCATTACTGGCGCCGCCAACAGTCCGGCCAACTGATTCGCCACGTGATCTGCCCGCTGGTCGGCTTCGTGATCGTCGCGGCCATCATGTACAACATGGGCGTGGCTGCGCAGAAGCTCGGCCTGATCTGGATTGCCGCGGGTGTGGTCTATCTGTGCCTGCTCAACAAATTCGGCAGTCGTACCGCCCTGCCCGATCCGGCAGGTCAATGAGGAGCGGCGGTCGAAAGGGTTCGGCCAGCCGTGGTTAAAACGCGTGGACATCGACAGTGATCGTCAAGCCCGGTGCCAGTCACGGGCTCCCTGGAACAGGAGTGCAATCCATGCTGGCCTTACGTCCAGTTCAATTAGCCGATCTGCCGCAGCTGCAACAATTGGCCCGTGACAGCCTGGTGGGCGTCACGTCGCTGCCGGACGATACCGGGCGTCTTGAGGAAAAAATCCTCGACTCGTGTGCTTCGTTCGCAGCCGATGTGCAGGGGCCGGGGGCGGAGAATTATTTTTTCGTCCTGCAGGACTTGGAATCCGGGCGCCTGGTGGGTTGTTCGGAGATCCTCTCCAGCACCGGTTGCAACGAGCCGTTCTACAGCCTGCGCAACCGGCCGTTTTCCAGCGAGTCCCGGGAGCTGAACATCCAGCATGGCGTGCCCGCGCTGTCGTTGTGCCAGGACCTCAACGGGCAGACGCTGCTGCGTGGCTTCCACATTGACGCCGAGCGGGTGCGCACGCCGGCATCGGAGCTGCTGTCCCGAGCCCGGCTGATGTTCATCGCCGCCCACCCCCTGCGCTTTGCCGAATCGGTCATCACTGAAATCGTCGGTTTCAGCAGCGAAGACGGCCAGTCGCCCTTCTGGGACGCCATTGGCCAGCACTTCTTCGACCTGCCCTATGTCGAAGCCGAACGATTGTGTGGCTTGCAGAGCCGGACCTTTCTCGCCGAACTGATGCCGCAGTACCCGATCTACGTGCCCATGCTCCCGCCAGCGGCCCAGGCCTGCATCGGCCGGGTGCATCCCGACGGCCAGGAAGCCTTCGATATCCTCGAACGCGAGGGTTTCGAAACCAACAGCTACGTCGATATCTTCGACGGCGGGCCGACCTTGCATGCCCGTATCGCCCATATCCGTTCCATCACGCAAAGTCGCCTCACCACCGCCAGGCAGAGCCTGCAGATTGACGCCCGCGGCTTGTACCTGGTGAGCAACGAGCACTTGGGCAGCTACCGGGCCATTATTGCCGAGCTGGACGTCAACGCCGACGGCCCGGTGGCCCTGTCACCCGCCATGCTGACCGCCCTGGACATCCAGGACGGCGCACGGATCCGGGTGGTTGCCCTATGAGCCTCATTCGAACCCATGGCTTGCACCGACGTTTGGACCGACACGACAAAGGAGCTGCAGCATGATTGTTCGTCCGGTGGCCATCACCGATCTGCCTGCCTTGCTGGACCTGGCCCGTTGCGCGGGGCCCGGGTTCACCAGCCTGCCGGCCAACGAAGAGCGCCTCGCCCATCGTGTTCGCTGGGCCCAGCGGACCTTTGCCGGGCAAGTCGAACGCGCCGACGCCGACTACCTGTTCGTGCTCGAAGACGACGACCGGCAGGTGGTGGGCATCAGCGCCTTGACCGGGGCGGTGGGACTGCGTGAGCCCTGGTACAACTATCGGGTCGGGGTCACGGTCAGCTCGGCGCCGGAGCTGGGCATCCAACGACAGCTCCCGACGCTGTTTCTCAACAACGAGATGTCCGGGCAATCGGAAATCTGCTCATTGTTCCTGCACCCCGAGCAACGCCACGGCCACAACGGCCGCTTGCTGTCCCTGGCACGCCTGCTGTTCGTGGCCGAGTTTCCCCATCTGTTCGGCGAAAAACTGATCGCCGAACTGCGGGGCCACGCCGACGAACAGGGCTGTTCGCCGTTCTGGGACAGCCTGGGACGGCACTTTTTCAAGAAGGACTTCAGCTACGCCGACCAGTTGTCCGGCATGGGCAACAAGTCGTTCATCGCCGAGCTGATGCCACGCCAGCCGCTGTACACCTGCCTGCTCACCGAACAGGCCCAGGCGGTGATCGGCAAGGCTCATCCGAACACCGAGCCGGCCCTGAAGATCCTCAGTGCCGAGGGTTTCAGCCATAAGGGCTACATCGACATTTTTGACGGTGGCCCGGTGATCGAGGCGCCGGTGTCGAAGATTCGCAGTGTACGCGACAGCCAGGCGCTGACCCTGGCCATTGGCACCCCGGATGAACGCGCACCGGTCTGGCTGATTCACAACCGGCGCCTGGAAAACTGCCGTGTGACCAGCGCCCGCGCGCACTTGCATGGCCACACCTTGGTGGTCGATCGCCTCATCGCCAAACGCCTGCAAGTGCAACCGGGTGACACCGTGCGCGCCGTGGCATTGCCCAGGCAGGGACAACAGGCGGTGGCCGCATAGCCCGCGTATCCGTCGGCTACCGGCCTTCGGGACTTGGGACCGTTGCGCTGATGCCATAACGGCATCGTCCATACGCATTCGTCATCATCTTTGCGCTTGCCACGTGATAGCCTTTGGATCTTTCGGCGTTGACACTTTTGCTCAAGCCTTTCCATTCCATTGGTGGAACTCATATGTCCAGGCTTTCCCATCAAGATTTGCGTCGTAACTTTCGTCAACTACTGGCTTCCAAGACCTGCTACCACACCGCCTCGGTGTTTGACCCGATGTCGGCGCGCATTGCCGCTGACCTGGGTTTTGAAGTCGGCATCCTCGGAGGCTCGGTGGCGTCGTTGCAAGTATTGGGCGCGCCGGACTTCGCCCTGATCACCCTCAGCGAATTCGCCGAACAGGCCACCCGTATCGGTCGCGTGGCCCAACTGCCATTCATTGCCGACGCCGATCATGGCTATGGCAATGCCCTGAACGTGATGCGCACCATCATCGAACTGGAGCGGGCCGGCGTTGCGGCGTTGACCATCGAGGACACCTTGCTGCCGGCCCAGTTCGGGCGTAAATCCACCGACTTGATCGGCGTGGCCGAGGGCGTCGGCAAGATTCGGGCGGCGCTGGAAGCGCGAGTCGACCCGGAAATGGCGATCATCGCCCGGACTAATGCGGGGATCCTGCCGGTGCAGGAAATCATCAGCCGGACCCAGCAATATGAACGTGCCGGGGCGGACGGGATTTGCATGGTGGGCGTGCAAGACTTCGATCATCTGGAGAAAATCAGCGAAAACCTGACGGTGCCGCTGATGCTCGTCACCTATGGCAACCCATTGCTGCGCGACGACAAGCGCCTGGCCGAACTGGGCGTGCGCGTGACCATCGACGGCCACGGCGCCTACTTCGCCGCGATCAAGGCGACTTACGACAGCCTTCGCGAACAACGGCAGATCTTCACCCAGGCCTCGGACCTCAGCGCCACCGAGCTGACGCACACCTACACCCAGCCCGAGGACTACATCCGCTGGGCCGAGGAGTACATGAGCGTCAAGGAGTAAGCTGATTCAGCTGTCCTGGAGGCCGTCATCGCGAGCAAGCTCGCTCCCACAGAAGCTTGCGGTGAACGCCAATGCTGCGTTCGTCCAACAAACTGTGTGGGAGCGAGCTTGCTCGCGATAGCGGTGCAAGCATGACGAACCTTCAGCGCCCGCTGCGCAGCATTTCCTTGGGCACGTACTTGCCGATCTCGAACTTGCCAATCGCGGCGCGGTGGACTTCATCCGGGCCGTCGGCCAGGCGCAGGGTGCGTTGCATGGCGTACATGTAGGCCAGCGGGAAATCGTTGGAAACCCCAGCGCCACCGTGGATCTGGATCGCCCGGTCGATGACCTTCAAAGCCACGTTCGGCGCGACGACCTTGATCTGGGCGATTTCGCTTTTCGCCACTTTATTGCCCACGGTGTCCATCATGTACGCCGCCTTCAACGTCAGCAGGCGCGCCATGTCGATTTCCATCCGCGAGTCGGCGATCTTGTCGATGTTACCGCCCAGGCGCGCCAACGGCTGGCCGAAAGCGGTGCGGCTGACGGCCCGCTTGCACATCAACTCCAAGGCGCGCTCGGCCATGCCGATGGAGCGCATGCAGTGGTGGATCCGGCCCGGGCCGAGGCGGCCCTGGGCAATCTCGAAGCCACGGCCTTCACCCAGCAGGACGTTTTCGTACGGCACCCGCACGTTATCGAACAGCACCTCGGCATGGCCGTGAGGCGCATCGTCGTAGCCGAACACCGGCAGCGGCCGGACGATCTTGACCCCGGGGGTGTCCACCGGAACCAGAATCATCGAATGCTGGGCATGCCGTGGTGCATCGGGGTTGCTCAAGCCCATGAAGATCAAGATCTTGCAGCGCGGATCGCAGGCGCCTGAGGTCCACCATTTCTTGCCATTGATCACCCACTGGTCGCCGTCACGCTCGGCGCGGGCCGCCATATTGGTGGCGTCCGAAGAAGCCACGTCCGGCTCGGTCATGGCAAAGGCCGAACGAATCTCGCCGCGCAGCAGGGGTTCGAGCCAGCGCTGCTTTTGTTCTTCATTGGCGTAGCGCACCAGCACTTCCATGTTGCCGGTGTCCGGTGCCGAACAGTTGAACGGCTCCGGCCCCAACAACGAGCGCCCCATGATCTCTGCCAGCGGCGCGTATTCCAGGTTGGTCAGGCCGGCGCCCAGCTCGGACTCTGGCAGGAACAGGTTCCACAGGCCTTCTGCCTTGGCCTTGGCCTTGAGCTCTTCCATGATGGCCGTGGGTTGCCAGCGGTCGCCTTCGGCCACTTGTCGTTCGAACACCGCTTCGGCCGGGTAGACGTAGGCGTCCATGAACGCTGTGACGCGTTCACGCAGTTCCTGAACCTTGGGGGAATAGGCAAAATCCATGGGCAGCACCTTCTTGGCAGAGGTTGTTTTAGGTCATGAAATCGATGCTAGTTCAGCTACGAAAATTTACCTAACCTATTCTCAGCGTGTATTAACATTCATCACCGATATATGTTTCACTGATTCTCATCGCCACCCGGCACCTCACAACAAGCCCAAGAACAAGAGTGCAGCGCCATGAATCTGAGCAAGGTCGACCTCAACCTTTTCATTGTCTTCGATGCGATCTACACCGAAGCCAACCTGACCCGCGCCGGGCAGATCGTCGGCATCACTCAGCCAGCCGTGTCCAATGCCCTGGCCCGTCTGCGCGAGACCTTCAACGACCCTCTCTTCGTGCGCACCGCCCAAGGCATGGTGCCGACGCCCATGGCCCAGAACATCATCGGCCCGGTGCGCAACGCCTTGTCATTGCTGCGGGTGTCAGTGCAGGAAAGCCGGATCTTCAACCCGCTGCAGGCCGTCAAGACCTATCGCATCAGCATGACCGACCTCACCGAAGGCGTGATCCTGCCGCTACTGTTCCAGCGCCTTCGCCGCCTGGCGCCGACCGTGGCGATCGAGAGTTTCCTGTCCAAGCGCCGTGAAACCACCAAGGAACTGGCCGCCGGCCGCCTCGATTTCGCCGTGGACGCACCGCTCAACACCGACCCGCAGGTGCGCCACGTCAAGTTAATGGAAGATCGCTACGTATGCGCCATGCGCAAGGGCCATCCCCTGGCGGGCAAGGAAAAGATCAGCCTCGACGATTACCTGGCCCAGACCCACGTGCACATTTCCAGCCGCCGTAACGGCCTGGGTTACGTTGACCTGGCCCTCGGCAAGATGGGCATCCAACGCAAGATCGCCTTGCGCTCCCAGCATTACTTGATGGCCTCCCAAGTGCTGCAGCAGACCGACATGGTCATGACCGTCCCCGAGCGCTTTGCCCGGCGTCACGATTTGCACGCCTTCCTGCTCCCGGTGAATGACGTGCCACCGGTGGAAACCCATCTCTACTGGCACGAAAGCACCGACCAGGACCCGGCCAACCGCTGGATGCGCGAGCAGATGATCGAGCTGTGCCAGCAGGTGACAGCCCATGAGAAGAAGCTCGATCAGGTTTAGCCTGATCCCATTGTGGGAGCGAGCTTGCTCGCGATAGCGTCAGATCAGTCGCCATTGATATTGACTGGTCTACCGCTATCGCGAGCAAGCTCGCTCCCACAGGTTTTATGTGCAAGAACCGCACTGCTTGACGCGCACGTCAACCTGCCTTTAGCTTAGCGCCAACCCTTTCGTTTCGAGCGCTTCCATGAGCAGCCAGACCTACAGCATCTCCGACCTCGCCCGCGAATTGGATATCACGACACGGGCCATCCGTTTCTACGAAGAACAAGGCCTGTTGAGCCCGGAGCGACGGGGTCAGGAGCGCATTTACTCGCCGCGGGACAAGGTCAGCCTGAAGCTGATCCTGCGTGGCAAGCGCATTGGTTTTTCCCTCGCTGAGTGCCGCGAGCTGATCGAACTCTACGACCCCACCAGCGGCAACCAGAAACAACTGCACAGCATGCTGGCAAAAATCGCCGAGCGCCGGGAACAGCTCGAACAGCAATTGCTGGACATCGAACAGATGAAGCTGGAACTCGACACCGCCGAAGAACGCTGTATCCAGGCGCTGGAGCAGACGCTCAAGGGCGAGGAAATCGCCCAGTAACACTTCATGCCCCTTGTGGGAGCGAGCTTGCTCGCGATAGCGGTAGACCGGCCAATATCAATGGCGACTGATCCGACGCTATCGCGAGCAAGCTCGCTCCCACAGGGGGACATCATCGCTCTCGATATTTTGGCAATTCATTACAGGTCACTCCCCATGCCCCTCCCCTCCTTTGTACGCTTGATCGAAGTCGGCCCCCGCGACGGGCTGCAGAATGAAGCCCAGCCCATCAGCGTCGCCGACAAGGTGCGCCTGGTGGATGCCCTGAGTGCAGCCGGCCTGGGTTACATCGAAGTCGGCAGTTTCGTCTCGCCCAAGTGGGTGCCGCAAATGGCCGGGTCCGCCGAGGTATTCGCGCAGATCCAGCGCAAGCCCGGTGTGACCTATGGCGCCCTGGCGCCGAACCTGCGGGGTTTTGAGGATGCACTGGCGGCCGGCGTAAAAGAAGTGGCGGTGTTCGCCGCCGCGTCCGAAGCGTTTTCCCAGCGCAACATCAATTGCTCCATCAAGGAAAGCCTGGAGCGCTTCGCGCCGATCATGGACGCCGCCAGACAGCACGGCGTCAGTGTGCGCGGCTACGTTTCTTGCGTGCTGGGCTGCCCTTATGAAGGGGCGGTCAAGCCTGAGCAGGTCGCGTGGGTCGCTCGGGAGTTGTATGCGATGGGCTGCTACGAAGTCTCCCTGGGTGACACCATCGGCACGGGCACCGCTGGCGCCACCCGCAGGATGTTCGAGGTGGTGGGCGCCGAAGTGCCGCGGGACAAACTCGCCGGACATTTCCACGACACCTACGGCCAAGCCATGGCCAATGTGTACGCCAGCCTGCAGGAAGGCATCGCGGTGTTCGACAGTTCCATCGCCGGCCTGGGCGGTTGCCCGTACGCCAAGGGTGCCAGCGGTAACGTCGCCACCGAAGACGTGCTGTACCTGCTCAATGGGTTGGGTATCGAAACCGGTGTCGACCTGGACGCATTGATCGCCGCGGGGCGGCAAATCTGTGACGTGCTCGGCCGCCCCAGCGGTTCGCGCGTGGCCAAGGCCCGCAGCGCACACTGAGGTGTTACCGCTGGCTTTGTAACAGCGGCGAAACGAGTAACACGGAAACAATTTGTCAGGTTTGGTCCGACAGGTTTTTCAGCTGAAAATCACAACATATTGATTTATATAGAGTTTTAAAAGTTGGCACGCCACCTGCTATATCTCTGGCATAACAAGAATAAAAAAACGCAGCAAACCCAATAAAAACAAGACGAAACGACTCTGACATAACAAAAACAACACGGCAGAGACGCAGCTAACAGATTTTTTTGGAGAAGATGGGCTTTTCAGGGTGCTTTCAGGAGCAACCCGCAACCGGGCAGAGAACAATAAAACTACCTTCAGGTAGCTCCCGAATCGGTTGGATCGCAAAGCGAAAAAGCAAATCAGCGCTCAAAAAAATACGTTTGCTCTTGATCCCGGATGGGGATCGCCAAAAACAGCAGTAAAGGGCCACGGCTGCCAATAACAACAACAGGCCGCCCCTCAATAATAAAAAAGAGCACGCGACGACAAAATTAAAGGGGAGCTTCGGCTCCCCTTTGTGCTGTCTGGCGTTTGGGTTTTTCGTGTGGGAGCGAGCTTGCTCGCGAAGGGGCCCGGACAGTCAATATCAATGTCGACTGACACACCGCTTTCGCGAGCAAGCTCGCTCCCACAGGAGATTTTGCTCAGCCTTCTCTATCACGCAGTTCTTCGATGCTGATTTCGCGCATGCGGAATTTCTGGATCTTGCCGGTGACCGTCATCGGGAATTCTTCGACGAACTTGAAATGACGCGGCGTCTTGAAATGGGCGATGCGTTCCTTGCACCAGGCTTGCAGCGCTTGCTCGGAGGCGCTGTGGCCGGGGTGGAACTTGATCCACGCCACGATTTCTTCGCCATAGCGCGAACACGGAATGCCGATCACTTGCACATCCGCCACCGCCGGATGGGTGAAGAAGAACTCCTCCAGCTCGCGCGGGTAAATATTCTCCCCGCCACGAATGATCATGTCCTTGTTGCGCCCGACGATGCAGACGTAACCCTGCTCGTCCATGGTCGCCAGGTCGCCGGTGTGCATCCAGCCCTGGGCGTCGATGGCATCGGCGGTGCCCTTGGGGTTGTTCCAGTAGCCGAGCATCACACTGTAGCCACGGGTACACAATTCGCCGACCGCGCCATGCGGGACGACCTGGCCTGCCTCATCGATAATCTTGCTTTCCAGGTGTGGCTGGGTGCGGCCGACGGTGGTCACCCGCAGCTCCAGTTCGTCTGAAGGACCGGTCTGCAACGACACCGGACTGGTTTCCGTCATGCCGTAGGCAATCTGCACCTCAGCCATGTGCATCTCGTTGATGACCCGCCGCATCACTTCGATCGGACATGTAGCCCCAGCCATGATGCCCGTGCGTAGGCTGGACAGGTCGAAGTCGCCCCGCTGCGGCTGGTCCAGCAGGGCGATGAACATGGTCGGCACGCCATACAGCGCGGTGGCTTTCTCCTCGGCCACGGCCTTTAGCGTCAGCAACGGGTCGAAGGCATCGTTGGGGTAGATCATGGTGCTGCCATGGGTCATGCAGCCCAGGTTGCCCATGACCATGCCGAAGCAATGGTAAAGCGGCACCGGGATCACCAGCCGGTCGCCAGCCGTCAGGCCCAGGCTTTCGCCGACCATGTAACCGTTGTTGAGAATGTTGTGGTGGCTGAGGGTCGCGCCCTTGGGAAAGCCGGTGGTGCCGGAGGTGTATTGGATATTCACTGGCTGATCGAAGTGCAGGCTGGATTGGCGCTCGGCCAGTTGTCCAGGCGCCACCGCCGCCCCCAGGGCGGCCAGTTGTGACCAAGGCAGAAAGCCTGACGGGGGTTGGGGATCGAGGCTGACTACACCGCGTAAATCCGGCAGGCGTTCGCTCTGCAACTGGCCGATGGATTGTTCCGCCAGCTCCGGTGCCAGCGCTTGCAACATGGCGTGGTAATCCGAGGTCTTGAACGCCCCGGCACACACCAGCCATTGGCACCCGGACTGTTTGAGCACGTATTCGAGTTCGGAGACTCGATAGGCCGGATTGATATTGACCAGAATGACGCCGATCTTCGCACTGGCGAACTGGCTGATGCACCACTGGGCGCAATTGGGCGCCCACACGCCGAGACGGTCGCCGGTTTTCAAGCCCAGCGCCAACAAGGCCCGGGCGTGCAGATCGACGGCCTCAGCCAGTTGCCGCCAGGTGTAACGCAACGATTGATGACGAACCACCAACGCCTCGCCCTCTGGATAACGGGCCACGGTCTGGTCGAAAACCTCGCCAATGGTTTGTGCCAGCAAGGCCTTGTCCTGCGAGCCGCGGGTGTAGCTGAGCTGCGAATGCGAACCGGGTTGATCCATGACGCCCCCTCTTGTCTTTATTAGTGGGTGTAGCGGTGGAACCTCATGCACAAATGCCGTTGTGGCTGGTAGGAGCTGTGTAGGAGCTGTCGAGTGCAACGAGGCTGCGATCTTTTCCAAAGACACTTGAATCCCAAGCGAAAGATCAAAAGATCGCAGCCTTCGGCAGCTCCTACACGCGCTCGAGCGGGAGCAAGCTCCCTCGCCACAAAAGCTGATCCAAAACACCCGTACTCTGGCTTAAGTTGACGTTAACGTAAAGGGCGATTGACAGCCTCTCGTCGCAGGCTTACGTTAACGTAAAGGTAGAGCATTTTCCGCTCTCCGCACCCGATAAAAAAGCCAAAGGTGTCCCATGAGCTACCCATCCCTGAATTTTGCCCTCGGCGAAACCATCGACATGTTGCGCGACCAGGTGCAGGCCTTCGTCAAGGCCGAACTGGCGCCTCGCGCAGCGCAGATCGATATCGACAATCTGTTTCCCGCTGACATGTGGCGCAAATTCGGTGACATGGGCCTGCTGGGCATCACCGTACCGGAAGAATATGGCGGCGCCGGCCTGGGCTACCTGGCCCACGTGGTGGCGATGGAAGAAATCAGCCGCGGCTCGGCCTCGGTCGCCCTCTCCTATGGCGCCCATTCCAACCTCTGCGTGAACCAGATCAACCGCAACGGCACTCACGAACAGAAAACCAAGTACCTGCCCAAGCTGATCAGCGGCGAACACATCGGCGCCCTGGCGATGAGCGAACCGAACGCCGGCTCCGACGTGGTCTCCATGAAACTGCGGGCCGACAAGCGCGGTGACAAATACGTCCTCAACGGCAGCAAGACCTGGATCACCAATGGTCCCGATGCCAACACCTACGTGATCTACGCCAAGACCGACCTGGAAAAAAGCGCCCACGGCATCACTGCTTTCATCGTCGAGCGCGACTGGAAAGGCTTCAGCCGCAGCAACAAGTTCGACAAGCTCGGCATGCGCGGCTCCAATACGTGCGAGCTATTTTTCGATGACGTCGAAGTGCCGGAAGAAAACATCCTCGGCGCCCTCAACGGTGGCGTGAAAGTCCTGATGAGCGGCCTCGACTACGAGCGCGTGGTGCTGTCCGGCGGACCGACCGGGATCATGCAAGCCTGCATGGACCTGATCGTGCCCTACATCCACGACCGCAAACAGTTCGGCCAAAGCATCGGCGAATTCCAGCTGATCCAAGGCAAGGTCGCCGACATGTACACCCAGCTCAACGCCAGCCGCGCCTACCTGTATGCGGTGGCCCAGGCTTGCGAGCGCGGCGAAACCACCCGCAAGGACGCCGCCGGGGTGATCCTCTACAGCGCCGAGCGCGCCACGCAAATGGCCCTCGACGCGATCCAGATCCTGGGGGGCAATGGCTACATCAATGAATTCCCCGCCGGTCGCCTGCTGCGGGACGCCAAGCTGTATGAAATTGGCGCTGGTACCAGTGAGATTCGTCGGATGTTGATCGGCCGCGAACTGTTCAACGAAACCCGCTAACGGAGCTGACCATGGCCACGCTGCACACTCAGCTCAACCCACGTTCCCCGGAGTTCATCGCCAACCGCGATGCGATGCTCGGACACGTCGAAGCCCTGCGCACCCTGCTCGCGCACATTCGCCAGGGCGGCGGACCCAAGGCTCAGGAACGGCATGCTTCGCGAGGCAAATTGCTGCCCCGTGAGCGCATCAACCGATTGCTGGATCCGGGCTCGCCGTTCCTGGAGATCAGTCCATTGGCGGCCCATGAAGTCTATGGCGAAGACGTGCCGGCGGCCGGCGTGATTGCCGGCATTGGCCGAGTGGAAGGCGTCGAATGCATGATTGTCGCCAATGACGCGACGGTCAAAGGTGGCTCCTACTATCCGTTGACGGTGAAAAAACATCTGCGCGCCCAGACCATCGCCCAGCAGAATCGCCTGCCGTGCATTTACCTGGTGGATTCAGGCGGCGCCAACCTGCCGCGCCAGGATGAAGTGTTCCCGGACCGCGAGCACTTTGGCCGGATCTTCTTCAACCAGGCCAACATGAGCGCCCTGGGTATTCCGCAGATTGCCGTGGTCATGGGTTCCTGCACCGCTGGCGGCGCTTATGTGCCGGCCATGGCGGACGAGGCGATCATGGTCCGCCAGCAAGCGACGATTTTTCTTGCCGGCCCGCCACTGGTAAAAGCCGCCACCGGTGAAGTGGTCAGCGCCGAAGACTTGGGCGGCGCCGATGTGCACTGCAAGATTTCCGGCGTGGCGGATCACTATGCCGACAGCGACGAACATGCCCTGGCCCTGGCCCGGCGCAGCGTGGCCAACCTCAATTGGCGCAAACTCGGTGAGTTGCAGCGTCGCCAGCCCATCGCCCCGCTGTATTGCAGCGATGAGCTGTACGGCGTGGTGTCGGCCGATGCCAAGCAGCCGTTCGATGTGCGGGAAGTGATCGCGCGCCTGGTGGACGGTTCGGTGTTCGATGAGTTCAAGGCGCTGTTCGGCACGACCCTGGTGTGCGGTTTCGCTCATTTGCACGGCTACCCGATCGCAATCCTGGCCAACAATGGCATCCTCTTCGCCGAGGCCGCGCAGAAAGGCGCGCACTTCATCGAACTGGCCTGTCAGCGCGGGATCCCGCTGCTGTTCTTGCAGAACATCACCGGTTTCATGGTCGGGCAGAAATACGAAGCCGGTGGCATCGCCAAGCACGGCGCAAAACTGGTGACCGCGGTGGCCTGCGCCAAGGTGCCGAAATTCACCGTGATCATCGGCGGCAGTTTCGGCGCGGGCAACTACGGCATGTGCGGCCGCGCCTATGATCCACGGTTCCTGTGGATGTGGCCGAACGCGCGAATTGGCGTGATGGGGGCCGAGCAGGCGGCCGGCGTGCTGGTGCAAGTCAAGCGTGAACAAGCCGAACGCAGTGGCCAGCCCTTCAGCGCCGAGCAGGAAGCGGAGATCAAGCAACCGATCCTCGATCAGTACGAAGAACAGGGTCACCCCTATTACTCCAGCGCACGGCTGTGGGACGACGGCGTCATCGACCCGGCCCAGACCCGCGATGTACTGGGCCTGGCCTTGTCCGCGTCACTGAACGCGCCTATCGAACCGAGCCGCTTCGGCGTGTTCCGGATGTAAACGGGGAATGACCATGGAAAACTTCAACACCCTCGAACTGCACACCGACCCACGGGGCGTCGCCACCCTGTGGCTCAGTCGCGAGTCGAAGAACAACGCGTTCAACGCGGAAATGATCCGCGAACTGATCCTCGCCCTCGATCACGTCGGCAGCGATCCAAACCTGCGTTTCCTGCTGATCCGCGGTCGCGGCAAGCATTTCAGCGCTGGCGCCGACCTGGCCTGGATGCAGCAATCGGCCGAGCTCGACTACCACACCAATCTCGACGACGCCCGGGAACTGGCTGAGCTCATGTACAACCTGGCCAAGCTGAAGATCCCAACGCTGGCCGTCGTCCAGGGTGCGGCGTTCGGTGGCGCGCTGGGGCTTATCAGTGCCTGTGACATGGCCATTGGCGCCAATGAAGCACAGTTTTGCCTGTCGGAAGTGCGCATTGGCCTGGCGCCGGCGGTAATCAGCCCGTTCGTGGTGCAAGCCATCGGCGAGCGGGCGGCGCGTCGGTATGCCCTGACAGCAGAACGCTTCGACGGGCAACGTGCGAAAGAGATCGGTTTGCTGTCGGACAGTTACCCTGCCGAGACCCTGGACCAGCAGGTCGAACAGTGGATCGACAACCTGTTGCTCAATAGCCCGGCGGCCATGCGCGCCAGCAAGGAACTGCTGCGTGAAGTCGGCAGCGGCGCCCTGACCCCGGCGCTGCGACGCTATACCGAAAACGCCATCGCCCGCATCCGCGTCAGCCCGGAGGGCCAGGAAGGCCTGCGGGCCTTTTTGCAAAAGCGTGCGCCGAACTGGCAAGCCGAATCGAATAACAAGGAGTCGCGTCGATGAGCGCCCCTGCCCTCACCACGTTGCTGGTGGCCAATCGCGGCGAAATCGCCTGCCGCGTGATGCGCACCGCCAAGGCCATGGGCCTGGCCACCGTTGCCGTCCACAGCGCCACCGACCGTGATGCCCGCCACAGCCGTGAAGCCGACATTCGCGTGGACCTGGGCGGCAGCAAGGCTGCCGACAGTTACCTGCAAATCGACAAATTGATCGCTGCAGCGAAAGCCAGCGGTGCCCAAGCCATCCATCCCGGTTATGGCTTTCTGTCCGAGAACGCCGGATTCGCCCGGGCGATTGAAAACGCCGGGCTGATTTTCCTCGGCCCACCGGCCTCGGCCATCGACGCCATGGGCAGCAAATCGGCGGCCAAGGCCTTGATGGAGACCGCCGGCGTGCCGCTGGTGCCTGGCTATCACGGCGAAGCCCAGGACCTGGAGACCTTTCGCGACGCCGCCGAGCGCATCGGCTACCCCGTATTGCTCAAGGCCACCGCCGGCGGTGGCGGCAAGGGTATGAAAGTCGTCGAAGACGTCAGCCAACTGGCCGAAGCCCTGGCCTCGGCCCAGCGTGAAGCGCTGTCCTCGTTCGGCGATTCACGGATGCTGGTGGAAAAATACCTGCTCAAGCCGCGCCATGTGGAAATCCAGGTATTTGCCGACCAACACGACAACTGCCTGTACCTCAACGAGCGCGATTGCTCGATCCAGCGCCGCCACCAGAAAGTCGTGGAAGAAGCCCCCGCGCCCGGCCTGACCCCGCAACTGCGCCGGGCCATGGGTGAAGCCGCGGTGCGCGCGGCCCAGGCGATCGGTTATGTCGGGGCCGGTACGGTGGAGTTCCTGCTGGATGCCCGGGGCGAATTTTTCTTCATGGAGATGAACACCCGGTTGCAGGTCGAGCACCCGGTCACCGAAGCGATCACTGGGCTGGACCTGGTGGCCTGGCAGATTCGCGTCGCCCAAGGCGAGCCATTGCCGCTCACTCAGGCGCAAGTACCGCTGCGCGGCCACGCCATCGAAGTGCGGTTGTATGCCGAAGACCCGGCCAACGATTTCCTGCCCGCCACCGGGCGGCTGGCGTTGTATCGCGAGTCGGCCGAGGGGCCGGGGCGGCGAGTCGACGGCGGGGTTGAAGAAGGCGATGAAATCTCGCCGTTCTACGACCCGATGCTCGGCAAGCTGATCGCCTGGGGTGAAGACCGCGAGCAGGCGCGCTTGCGGCTGTTGAGCATGCTCGACGAATTTGCCATTGGCGGGCTGAAGACCAACATCGGCTTCCTGCGACGGATCATCGCCCACCCCGCCTTCGCAACGGCGGAACTGGACACCGGATTTATCCCACGTTACCAGACGCAATTACTGCCAGAGCCCGGCGAATTGGATGACGCGTTCTGGTTCGCCGCCGCCCAAGGGTTCGCCTTGAGCCTGACCCCACGTGTACGCGGCGATGATGCCGGCTCACCCTGGGCCAGCACCACCGGGTTGCGTCTGGGGCTGCCCAGGGAAACCAGCTTGCACCTGAACTGCGAAGGCCAGGATCGCGCACTGACGCTGGACAGCACCGTCTGTTGCGCGGAACTCAAGGGTGAGCAACTGACGGTCGAGCACCACGGCCTGCGCCGCAACCATCGGGCCATTCGCCAGGGCGACAGCTTGTACCTGCAATGGGAAGGTGACCTGCACCGGATCGACCTGTACGACCCGCTGGCCGTCGCCGAAGCCAGCCACAGCCATCAAGGCGGCCTGGTGGCGCCCATGAACGGCAGTATCGTGCGGGTATTGGTGAATGTCGGCCAGGCTGTGGAGGCCGGGGCTCAACTGGTGGTGCTGGAAGCCATGAAAATGGAGCACAGCATTCGTGCGCCCCAGGCTGGCGTGATCAAGGCGCTGTACTGCCAGGAAGGCGAAATGGTCAACGAGGGCAGTGCCTTGGTGGCGTTCGAAGAATAGGCATCGGCCCGCTCCCCGGGCCGATCCAGTCAGAACCTGATGGTGGCCTGTACCACCACACCGATGATGCGGCATTGCTCGGTGTACAGGTTTTTCGGGTAAGTCGGATTGAGTGGAACCAGGTAACGCTGCCCGCTCTCTTCGATCAATTTGCGAAAGGTCGCGTCACTGCTGCCGGGTAGGCAGGCGACCACCAATTTGCCGGGCACCGCCTCGATGGCCGGATCCACCAGGATCGACATGCCCTCGGGAATGCTCAACCCGCTGGGTGCGGTCATCGCATCGCCCATCACCACCAGCCAGAATGCATCGCCCAGGGCGTGGTAGTCCGTCAGTTCGTAGCGCGCCTGGCTGTAAGCGCCAGGATCACCTTCACGAACTTCGCCCACCTCGTGCCACTCACTGACCGGGTAGCGGAAGTACGGGTTGTACTTCTGCGCCAGGGCCATGCCTTCTTCGGTGGAGGTGTCCGGCTCGCGGATCACCATCGCCACTTCCAGAAACTCCAGCCCCAGCTCCCGCAGGACCCGGTTCATGTCTGCGACACTGGGCTGCCGGCGCTTGGTCAGCCAATGGCCGACGCCGCCCTGGGACATGCCCAACCGCTCTGCGAGCACCACTTGCGTGATGTGCAGCTCCTTCATCTTGGCCTTGACCAACTCTATCCATTTATCCATGTGCGGCACGATACGTGGGTGACCCCGACCCTCAAAACACAAATTGTAGTATTTAAATTGTCGTCACAATTACGGTAAGTACTATTCTGGATTCAGGAGTTCAGCCCCACACACGGAAATTTTCATCACCATGGACACACCCAATACAGACCAGCCCAGCAGCCCTTTCGACGGTACATTCCCTTCGCTGCAGGATTGCCCGGCGGCCAAACGCGCCCTCGACTACTACTTGAAACCAGGTGTTTCACCAGCCCAGACAGAACATCGCTTCTTCGAGGTCAGCCGCAGCGTCAGCGCGGAAGAAGCCCTTGTCCACGCCTGCGACCTGTTGCGCTGCGCAGCGGCGACCGCCCATGAGTCGGCCAGCCAGTTGGAGGGTTCGAGTCGTGACCTGGCGTTTTCGGTGGTGCACATGATCGATCTGGTCAAGGTGATGCTTGACCGATCCCTGGATGGCTACCCTACTCGCTAGCGGTAACCCTTTGGAATGTCGTCGCGAATGCGGACGAAGAGAAAAATTTCCAATCGATGCGATCAAATCATTTGACTTCCAAATGATAATGATTATTATTGCATCAGCTGGTCGCGAGATCAGTCGATAGACCAGAAGACCTTAGGTCGGACTTCTGGAATATCTCCTCATCAGGCTAATCACGGTTTTTGACCCGGCTTTTTGCCGGGTCTTTTTTTGCCGATTTTTCGGCTTATGTCTTCAGGCTAATGAAGTCTTTCAGGGTGCTGCCAATTCGATGGCGGCGATCATAACAAATGAATATCTGTTTACAAGAGTCCCCTCGTTACACCGGCGAAAACTATCGACAACCAGCACTTGAGAATCAATTGCAGACTCTCTAAGCTGGCCTCGCGTCCAGGGAGGACGCCCCCTCCTTTACCTGATGCAAATCGTCCCGGTTTCGCCTTTCTTGCGTGTAAAGTAACGGACATGTAAATCCTTTCCAGGAACCGTGACCGTGGCTAAATCTTCCTTTGATATCAGTGCCAATTTCGACAGCGGCAACATCGAGGTCGTCGACATCAGCAACCCGTTGCAGTCGTTGCTCAAGATCAGGCCCGACACCCGCAGCGCCCATTTCCAGTGGTTCCATTTCAAGGCCAGCGGCTTGCACGTCGGCCAGGAATATTCCTTCCGCCTGCTCAACGCCAGTCAATCGTCCTATAACAAGGCCTGGACGGGCTACCAGACCGTTGCCTCCTACGATCACGTCAATTGGTTCCGCATTCCGACCCAGTTTGAAGGCGACGCCCTGCGCTTTCACCTGGAGGCCGAACAACCCCACGCCTGGTTCGCCTACTTCGAACCCTACAGCCGTGGCCGCCATGACTGGCTGATCGAGCAGGCGCAGCACAAGTCCGGCACCGAGCTGTTGGCCGTCGGTAAAAGCGTGGAAGGCCGGGACATTCAACTGCTGCGCAAGGGCAGCGGCGCCGAAGGCCGGCGCAAAGTCTGGATCATCGCCCAGCAGCACCCCGGCGAGCACATGGCCGAATGGTTCATGGAAGGCGTGATCGAACGCCTCCAACAGCATGACGATGCGCAACTGAACCGGTTGCTCGCCAAGGCCGATTTGTACCTGGTGCCGAACATGAATCCGGACGGCGCCTTCCATGGTCATCTGCGGACCAACGCAATGGGCCAGGACCTCAACCGTGCCTGGCAGAACGCCAGTCCGGAAATCAGCCCTGAGGTCTTTTTCGTCCAGCAGCAAATGGAAAAGTATGGCGTCGATCTGTTTCTCGATGCGCACGGCGATGAGGAAATTCCCCACGTCTTCACCGCCGGTTGTGAAGGTAACCCGGGCTACACGCCACGCATCGCTGAGCTCGAAGAGCGCTTTCGCAGCCAACTCAAGCACCAGACCAAAGACTTCCAGACCGCTCACGGCTACACCCGCGACGAACCGGGCCAGGCCAACATGACCCTGGCCTGCAACGCAATCGGGCAAAAATATGACTGCCTGTCCCTGACCCTGGAAATGCCATTCAAGGACCACAACGATCACCCGAACCCGATCACCGGTTGGTCCGGCAAACGCTCGATGCAACTGGGCAAGGATGTGTTGAGCACCATCGAGGCCATGGTGGACGAATTGCGCTGAGCCAACGACCTGATCATCTCCCTAGTCTAAGGTGAACACCTGTGGCGAGGGAGCTTGCTCCCGCTCGGCGGCGCAGCCGTCGTAAACCGGCTGACGCAATCTGCCTGAAAGATTGCGTCAGCCCATTTGGGGCGGCTGCGCCACCCAGCGGGAGCAAGCTCCCTCGCCACAGGGTTCATCAACCCTTGCCGCGCAACATACTGTCCAACACCTCATCCCGGCGCACCCACGCGTGAAACAGCGCCGCCGCCAGATGCACCACCACGGTCACGAACAACAAATAAGCCAGGTACCCATGGGCCTTGCGCAGCAGCGCGAACGTCTGGGCGTGGGCAGGCAGGATTGAAGGCAGTTGCAACGAGTCGCTGAGCATCACCGGGTCCCCCGCCGCCGAAATCATGCCCCAGCCCAACAGCGGCAGGATCAGCATCAAGGCGTACAACAACACATGGGAGGCGTTTGCCGCCAGCACTTGCCAGCCCGGCAGATCCGCCGGCAGCGGCGGTTGACGAGTGGTAAAGCGCACCAGCAGACGGACGATCACCAGCAGCAAAATCGCGATCCCCAATGGCTTGTGCAATTGCAGCAGCCATTCATGGCGTTCGGACACCGAGGCGACCATGCCCGCGCCGATAAACAGCATGGCGATGATCATCAGAGCCATCAACCAGTGGAGCAGTCGGGCCAGCGGAACAAAGTGACGAGGGGCGCTCATGGGCGGGACTCCTGGGTGGCGGGCAATTGGCTCACTTCGCTGGTACGGCGCAGATAGGAACTGGCATAGGCGGCGGAGCGCGCGACCAGCAGCGGATCGTCAGAACCTTCGATCCCTTGGGGCAGGATCAGCGGGTCATAGTTGATGTCGCGGCATTCGCCGTTGTCCTGGGCCTGGGTGCGCTCCAGCACCAGCGTGCCGGCATTGACCACCTTGCGGTCAGCGGGCCAGGCCTTGCTGGCGTCGTTCACCGGATCCCCCGGGTTGGCCAGGGTGATGTTCAACTGCCAACGCAACGGCCCGGCGGCAAGACGCTTCGCCAAGTCTTGTTCGAGGAAATCAGCACCCTGGGGCGGCGTCGCATCCGCTGCGTCCTGGCTCAGCGGCACCACGCCCCAGCGCACGGCCTGGCGCTGGCCGGCGGAGTTGACCAGATAGAACGCGTTAATGCCGTTGTAGGTTTCGGTGGCATAGCTGGCCGACGGCTTGGCGGTCTTGATCCATTGCAGGAACGGCACCGCTTCGGGGTGCGCGGCAAAAAACGCCGGCACGGCCGCAGGGTTCGGTTTTCCAGTGGCAGGGTCCGGCGACTGGGCTTGCTGGAATTGGTAGAACGCTTCGACCGTGCCCACCGGAAACACCGGCATGCTGTTCATGCCGGTGCGCCATTGTTGGCCGTTGGCCTGGGTAAAACGCAGCGCCAGGCTGCGAATCGGCACACTGCCGTCCGGTGCATAGGGGTTGCCACTGGGCAAGGCAAAACGCCCGATTACCGGCGTCTGCGGCTGCGTGAACACCTGGGCACTGGAATAGGCGCTGGCCTCGCCCGTGCTTTGGAAATAGCCCGCGACACAGACACCTTTGGAGTGGTTGCGTCGAAAGCCCGGATGCGTGCCATTGTTTTTTTCCAGGACATTGACCAGCGCGTCCGGCGTCAAGCGCTGCGGGTCGAGGCTGCCATTGACGTAGGCAAACGCCCCGGCCAGCGCGGCAACAATCACCGCGATACCGCTCAGACGCAGGGTCAGGGCGGCGGCACTCAAGGGCGGCCGGCTCGATGAGGGTGAAGGATCAACCATGAGAAAGCTCCAGGGCGTGAGGTCGTTCGTTGGAAAGGACCCGTCAGACGAAGGCCCGCCAGGTTTATTCCCACGCCTCGTATTTATTTTTCCTGCACTGGAATAATCTCGTTCGCGGGGCGTCTTTCCAGTCCCGGCGCAGTGACTGCCTACAGAAACCACACTTTCATGAACGCACTTGACGAACAGTTGCGCGAACTCATCCCCAGGCTACGGCGTTTTGCCGTGTCGCTGACGCGCAACCCGAGCAACGCCGACGACCTGGTGCAGATGTGCCTGGAACGGGCGTTGTCCAAATGGAACGACAAGCGCCCGGACGGCGATCTGCGGGCCTGGCTGTTTTCGATCCTGTATCGACAGTTTCTCGACGGCCATCGCCGCTCCCGGCGCTATGCGCGCATGCTGGCGTTCTTCACCGGCCGCGACGACGCCCACCCTTCGGCCGAGCGCAGCGTGATCGCGCAATCGTCCCTGCAAGCCTTCGATCAGCTCACGACGGAACAGCGCGCGCTGTTGCTCTGGGTGTCGGTGGAAGGCTTGAGTTACCAGCAAGTCGCCGACATCCTCGGCGTACCGACCGGCACGGTGATGTCGCGCCTGTCCCGCGCCCGCCAGGCCCTGCGCCAACTCAGCGATGGCGAAATCACCCGCCCCACCCTGCGGATACTCAAATGATCAGCATGCCCCCCAGCGACAGCGACCTGCACGCCTACGTCGATCGTCAACTGAGCGAAGCCGACCAGCGCCTGGTCGAGACCTACCTGGCCAACCAGCCTGACGTCGCCGCCCAGGTGCGCGCCTGGCAACAGGACGCGCAGCACTTGCGCACGGCCCTAAGCGGCGCCTTGCAACAGCCACCCAACCCGGACCTCGACCCGGCCATGATTCGCCAGCGCCTGAAACATCGCTCCCGCCGCCACCTGGCCAACGCCGCGGTGTTGCTGCTGGCCGTCAGCGTGGGTGGCTTCAGTGGCTGGCAGGCGCGGCAGATGACCCTGCTCAGCGCCGCCGCTCCCATGGCCGATGCCCTGCAGGCGTACCGGTTGATTGCTCAACAGGGCATCCTCCCAGCCGACTACCAGAGCGGCGACGAACAACACATGCAAGATTGGCTCGACCGTTACTTCACCCAGGCCGACCGGTTGCCCGACCTGTCCAGCGCCGGGTTCAAGCCGGTCAGCGGGCGCTTGCTCAGCACCGAGCAAGGCGCGGCGGCGATGGTGGTCTATCAGGATCCGAGCGGCCAGAAGATCAGCTTCTACGTGCGCCCTCCCGGCCCGAAGAATTTCCTGCTGCCCCGGGGCAGTCGCCGCGATGGCGAGCTGCAGGCCGAGTACTGGTCCGGGCCGGGCTACAACTATGCGATGGTCATACCGAGTGATACGCCGACGACGCAGCGGCTCAAGCAGACCCTGAACTTCTGAACCCCCTGCCCTGTGGGAATCTCTGTGGGAGCGAGCTTGCTCGCGATAGCGGTGTATCAGTCGACATCATTTCTAACTGAACCACCGCCATCGCGAGCAAGCTCGCTCCCACAGGGGATACAGGCTGCTCTTGAGAGTGTATTCACCCCTGCCCAAACACCTGCGAAGGCCTTCGCAGCAACGGATCGAACGGGTTGATCCGCGGCCCGATCAGCGCCGCTTCGCGCTTTAGCATATCCACCACCGTCGGCAGGCGATCGGGGCCCAACCGGTCGCTCACGGTGGCCACGCTCAAGGCCGCCACAGCCCGACCTTCGCGATCGAGAATCGGCACGGCCACCCCGGCCATGCCCTGCAATACGCCGGTGTTGCGTCCGGCGTAGCCCAGCGCGCGCACGTTCTCCACTTCCGTGCGCAGGAAGACTTCATCGTAGAGATGGAAATCCTTGAGCCGCGGCAGGTTGTATTGAATCACCGTGTCGCGCTCTTCTTCCGGAAGGAACGCCAGGATCGCCAGGCTGCCCTGCCCCACGCCCAACGCCACGCGGCCACCGATGTCGCCGGTGAATGTGCGGATCGGAAACGGCCCCTCGCTGCGGTCCAGGCAGATGGCATCGAAACCACTGCGGGCGAGCAAAAACAGCGAGTCCCCCAAGGACGCCGACAACCGCAGCATGGCCGGGCGCACCAGCTCGCGCAGGTTGCCGGTGTTCCCGGCCCGGGCCGCCAGGGCGAAAAAATCCAAGCTCAGGCGATAGCGTTTGCTGCGCGCGTCCTGCTCGACCATGCCCTCGTCCATCAGGCTGCGCAGCAGGCGATGCGTGGTGGGCTGGGACAGGCCGATGCGCTGGGCCAGTTGCGTCACCCGTTCACCGCCCTCCACCGTGTCGCCCAAGCTGCGCAACACGGCAAACAGCCTGGAGACTGCGCCGACACCGACTTCGCCTCTCTCATTATTCCGATCAGTGGAATTATTCATCTGGTTTCTCATTGATCAATTTACCCACTGAATGAAACTGAAAATAGTCTTCGCTTCAGTGAAATAGTCCATTGAGCCCATCCTATTCTTCGTCCTACTCTTCGTCCATACAGGGGCGATTCGAACAACAGCGGCAGCCGACTTGAGGTCGAGCGCCAACGCACCCCAGCAGCACCCTTTCGTATCTGCCCATACAAAAAAGCGCGCCTTGCGGCGACGCATAACAATCCCAGGTGGAGCGCAGCGATGGCTTTTTTGCAACTTGAAGGGCTTGGCAAACGTTACGGCGATATCGACGCCGTGGTCGCCACCTATCTGTCGGTGGAAAAAGGCGAGTTCGTCTCGCTACTGGGGCCTTCCGGCTGCGGCAAGACCACGACCTTGCAGATGATCGCCGGCTTCGTCGACGTCAGCAGCGGGCGCATCCTGCTGGACGGCCGCGACATCACCCACGCCAAGCCCGCAAGCCGCGGCCTGGGGGTGGTGTTCCAGAGCTACGCGCTGTTCCCCCACATGACCGTCAAGGACAACGTCGCCTTCGGCCTGCGCATGCGCAAAGTGGCCAACGCCGAGTTGCAACAACGGGTGGACCGGGTGTTGAAACTGGTCCGCCTGGACCGTCACGCCGACCGTTATCCACGCGAACTCTCGGGTGGCCAGCGCCAACGCGTGGCACTGGCCCGGGCGCTGGTGATCGAACCGCCGGTGCTGTTGCTCGACGAGCCGCTGTCCAACCTCGACGCCAATTTGCGCGAAGAGATGCAGTTCGAAATACGCCGCATCCAGCGCGAAGTCGGCATCACCACGCTGATGGTGACCCATGACCAATCCGAAGCCCTGTCGATCAGCGACCGGGTCGTGGTGATGCAGGCCGGGCGCATCACCCAGATCGACGCGCCGTACACCCTTTACGAGCACCCGCGCACCGAGTTCATTTCAGGTTTCGTCGGCAAAGCCAACCTGCTGGCCGGCAGACGCGACAGCGCGGGTATGGTTCAAGCCTGTAGCCCGGCCGAGGGTGAGCTGACACTGAGTTTGCGTCCGGAAAAGATCGACCTGTGCGAGGTCGGTTCAGGGCGACTGCAAGGCACCCTCACCAGCCGCTTCTTTCTCGGCAGCCAATGGCTGTACGGCGTCTCCACCCGCCTGGGTGAACTCTGCGTGGTGCGCCGCAACGATGGCTCGGCGCCCCTGGCCGAAGGCACGGCGGTGGGCCTGGATTGGGATCCGGCCCTGCTGCGGGTATTGAGCGCGGACGAGGTACCGGCATGAAGCTGATCGATGCGATGCGCCGCGGCCGGCAAGGCTACCTGATGTCCGCGCCGGCCCTGGCCCTGTACCTGGGCTTGCTGGTCATTCCCTTGGGCTTGACCTTGGTCTTGTCATTCAACGTATTCGACTACAGCTCGGGCATCAACGGCGATGCCTACACCTTCGAGCACTACACCAGCCTGTTGGGCGATCCGTACTTCTACGAGATCTTTTTGCGCACGTTCTGGATCAGCGCCCTGACCACCCTCCTGTGCGTGCTGATCGGCGTGCCCGAGGCGTACATTCTCAGCCGCATGGGCGCACCGTGGCGCTCGATTTTCCTGATCCTGATCCTCACGCCGCTGCTGATTTCGGTGGTGGTGCGGGCGTTCGGCTGGAGCCTCTTGCTCGGTGCCGACGGCTTGGTCAACCAGGCCCTGCAAGCCCTCGGCGGCGCGCCGGTGAAGCTGCTCTATACGCCGTTCGCCGTGGTCATCGCCCTGGTCCACGTGATGTTGCCGTTCATGATCATTCCGGTCTGGACCTCGCTGCAGAAACTCGACCCGGCCGCCGAGCAGGCCGCGCTATCCCTTGGGGCGAGCCAGTTCACGGTGATCCGCAAGGTGGTACTGCCGCAGATCATGCCCGGCGTTCTGTCCGGCACGCTGATTGTGTTCGGTCTCGCCGCCAGCTCCTTCGCGATTCCCGGCCTGCTCGGCGGACGGCGCTTGAAGATGGTCGCCACGTTGATCTACGACCAGTACCTGTCGGAGCTGAACTGGCCGATGGGCGCGGCCATTGCCGTCGCGCTGCTGCTGCTCAACCTGCTGATCATGCTGTCGTGGAACCGGATGATCGAAGGCCGCTACAAGAAGTCATTGGGGTAATGGGTCATGTCTAGAAACGGTCCTTTCGCGCTGTTGTTCCACGCCTTGGTGGTGATCTTCATGCTCGCGCCGCTGGTGGTGGTCTGCCTCGTCGCCTTCACCCCGGAAAACACCCTGAGCCTGCCGACCACCGAGTTTTCCCTGCGCTGGTTCCGCGCGGTGTTCGAGCGGGCGGATTTTGTCGACGCGTTCTACAACAGCCTGGTCCTGGCGTTCTGCGCGGCCTCGCTGGCGACCTTGATCGCGGTGCCGGCGGCCCTGGCGATCACCCGGCTCGAGTTCCCGGGCCGGGACTTCTTCAACGGCCTGTTCCTGTCGCCGATCATCATTCCGCACCTGGTGCTCGGGGTGGCGTTGCTGCGCCTGTTTGCATTGATGGGCGTGAACGGCAGCTTCGCCTGGCTGATCTTCGCCCATGTGCTGGTGATCACGCCGTATGTGCTGCGCCTGGTGCTGGCCTCGGCCATCGGCCTGGACCGCAGCGCCGAGCAGGCCGCGCAATCGCTGGGCGCCGGACGCTTCACGCTGTTCCGGCAAATCACCTTGCCGATGATCCTGCCGGGGGTGGCCGGAGGCTGGCTGCTGGCGTTCATCAACAGTTTCGATGAGGTCACGCTGTCGATCTTCGTCACCTCGCCGGCCACGCAAACCTTGCCGGTGCGCATGTACGTGTACGCCACCGAATCCATCGATCCGATGATGGCGGCAGTGTCGGCGCTGGTCATCGGGCTCACCGCGCTGACCATGATTCTGCTCGATCGGGTCTATGGCCTGGATCGAGTCCTGGTAGGCAAACAATGAGGGTGTCATGGCACTGCTGAAACGACTGGCCGAAGGCGACCGCCCGGCCCTGGACTTTACCCTCGACGGCCAACCTGCCACCGGCCTGCTGGGCGATACCCTGCTGACCGCCGTGCTGACCTGCAGCGAACACTTGCGCGGCAGTGACTTCAGTGCCGAACCCCGCGCCGGCTTCTGCCTGATGGGTGCCTGCCAGGATTGCTGGGTGCGCCTGGGCGACGGCCGTCGCGTACGCGCCTGCTCGACCTTGCTCGAAGCCGGACAACACATCAGCCGCGAACCGGGGCGCCAGGTATGAAAAGTATCGACTGGCACGGCCTCATCGCGAGCAAGCTCGCTCCCGCAGGGGAACTGCGGCGCTCACAAAACCAGCATCCACAACCGATTCAATGTGGGAGCGAGCTTGCTCGCGATGACGGCTTCGACAACAACACAAATCCCCCGGCCCTGCCCGTGAGGTGGCGATGAAACCGATAACCATCATCGGCGCCGGCCCGGCGGGTATCCGTGCCGCGCAGGCCCTGGTCGCCCATGGCCTGTACCCCGTGCTGCTGGACGAAGCCGCCCGCGGTGGCGGGCAGATCTATCGACGCCAACCGGCCAATTTCAAGCGCCCGTCGAACAAGCTCTATGGCTTCGAAGCACACAAGGCCAACGCCATCCACCAGACCCTCGACCAATTGCGCGGACAGCTCGATTACCGTCCCGATACGCTGGTGTGGAATGCCGAGGCCGGCCTGCTCGATACCTTGCATGAAGGCCGCGCCGATCGCCTCGAATACTCCAGCGTGATTGTCGCAACCGGTGCCACCGACCGGGTCCTGCCCGTGCCAGGATGGACCCTGCCCGGGGTGTACAGTCTGGGCGCGGCGCAGATCGCCCTGAAGTTCCAGGGGTGCGCCATCGGCGAACGGGTGGTGTTCGCCGGCAGCGGCCCCTTGTTGTACCTGGTGGCCTATCAATACGCCCGAGCCGGCGCCAACGTGGTCGCAGTCCTCGACAGCTCACCTTTTAGCGCCCAGGTCCGCGCCCTGCCCGACCTGCTGGTACAACCGACCACCCTCGCCAAAGGCCTGTATTACCGTGCCTGGCTGACCTCCCATGGCATCGCCGTGCATCAAGGGGCGAGCCTGGCGCGAGTCGAAGGAGAACGCCGGGTGCAGTCGCTGGCATGGCGCAACGCAAGCGGCGAACACACGCTCGATTGTGACGCGGTGGCCTTCGCCCACGGCTTGCGCAGCGAAACCCAACTGGCCGACCTGTTGGGCTGCGAGTTTGCCTGGAATATCCTCAACCGCGCGTGGCTGCCCCAACGGGACCGCGCCGGACGCAGCAGCGTGCCGGGGGTTTATCTGGCCGGTGACGGTGCCGGCATCATGGGCGCCGACGCGGCAGAGCTGGCCGGTGAACGGGCGGCCCTGGCCTTGCTTGAAGACCTCGGCTACGCCACCGACCCGCAGCGTTGCACGCAGCTGGAACAAGCCCTTGAACGCATCGGCCGGTTTCGCGAAGGGCTGGAGCGCGCATTTGCCTTTCCTGAACAGTGGGCTGCCGACGCCGCCGATCAACTGATGATCTGCCGCTGCGAAGAAGTCAGCGTTGGCGACATCCGCCGCGTGGTGAACGAAGGCCATTGGGAAATCAATCGGGTCAAGGCCCATTGCCGGGTCGGCATGGGCCGTTGCCAGGGACGGATGTGCGGCAGCGCGGCTGCGGAAATCATTGCCTGCGAAAGTGGCCGCGCCATCGCCACCATCGGCCGCTTGCGGGCCCAGGCGCCGATCAAACCCGTGCCGTTCGGCCTGGAGGTCGAGCCATGATCGAAGTGGATGTGGTGATCATTGGCGGCGGCATCGTCGGCGCCTCGGCGGCGCTGTTCCTGAGCCAGGCCGGACGCCGGGTGGCGCTGCTGGAACGCGACTTCTGCGGCTCGCACTCCAGCGGCGTGAACTACGGTGGCGTACGTCGCCAGGGTCGACCGCTGTCGCAATTGCCCTTGTCGCAACGGGCCCATGAAATCTGGCACCAGTTGCCCCAGTTGATCGGCATCGACGGCGAGTACCAGCGTAGCGGCCACTTGAAGCTGGCTCGCAGTGCCGCAGACCTGCAAGCGCTGCACGACTATGCGGCCGCCAGCCAAGGCTTTGGCCTGGATCTGCAACTGCTTGATCGCACGGCCCTGCGCGCGCGCTTTCCGTGGGTCGGCACCGTCGCGGTCGGGGCGTCGCTGTGCCCGGAAGACGGCCATGCCAATCCGCGCCTGGTGTCGCCAGCCTTCGCCCAAGCCGCGCGCCGACAGGGTGCGCAAATCCACGAACAATGCGCCGTCAGCCATGTTGAGCACGACGGCCGGCGCTTTGTCGTACCCACCGCAACGGGCCTGACGTTCCACGCGCCCTGGCTGCTGAACTGCGCCGGTGCCTGGGCCAGCCAGTTCGCCGCGCAATTTGGCGAAGCGGTGCCGATGCACGCCGGGCACCCGGCGATGCTGGTCACCGAACCCTTGCCCTTGGTCATGGATGCCAGCACGGGCGTCGAGGGCGGTGGCATCTACGCCCGCCAGGTCTCGCGCGGAAATTGCGTGCTGGGAGGCGGCCAAGGTTTTGCGCTGGATGCCGCTCGCGCCCGGCCCGGCCAGAACGCCGTGCTGGACATCCTGCGCCAGGCCGTCGAGCTCTACCCGTTTTTGCAAGGCGCCCAGGCGATTCGTACCTGGAGCGGCACCGAAGGCTACCTGCCCGATCGCCAACCGGTGATCGGCCACAGCAGCACCCAGCCCGGTCTGTTGCACGCGTTCGGCTTTGCCGGCGCGGGCTTCCAGATCGGCCCGGCGGTGGGCCAGGCGCTCACCGAGATCATCTGCAGCGGGGCTTCGTCCACGCCGCTGGATGCGTTTTCCATCACCCGGTTTCACTCCATCTCCGTTGCTTGATAGAGGAAGGTCGCGCCAATGAATAACGTCAAACGCAGTGCACTGTTCGGTTTCTGCTCGCTGGGTTCCGCTTGCCTGGGCGCCCTGCTCCCGGTCACCCAGGCGTTGGCCGAGCCGACGCTTTACCTGGGCATGAACGGCGGCACCATGGAGCGGCTCTACGCCGACAAGGTCTTGCCGGCTTTCGAGAAAGCCAACAACGTCAAAGTGGTCATCGTGCCCGGCACCTCCGCCGACATCCTGGCGAAAGTCCAGGCCAGCAAGGGCAACCCGCAGATGCACGTGATGTTCCTCGATGACGGCATCATGTACCGCGCCATCGCGATGGGGCTGTGCGACAAACTCGAGGACAGCCCGACCCTGGCGCAGATCCCGGCCAAGGGACGCATCAAGGATCAGGCCGTGGCGGTCAGCCTCGGCGTGACGGGGCTGGCCTACAACACCCGGCTGTTCAAGGAAAAAGGCTGGAATACGCCCACCTCCTGGATGGACCTGGCCGATCCGCGCTTCAAGGACAAAGTGGTGTTCCAGTCGATGGCCTCGTCTACCTTCGGCCTGCACGGCTTCTTGATGTTCAACCGGATCCAGGGCGGCAGCGAAACCGACGTCGAGCCCGGCTTCAAGGCGTGGCCGAACACGGTGGGCCGCAACGTACTGGAGTACATCCCGAGCTCGGCGAAGATATCCGAAATGCTGCAGACCGACGAAGCCGCGCTGTTTCCGCTGACGCCGACCCAGGTAACCGCGTTGAAACTCAAGGGCATGCCGGTGGAATATGCCCAGCCGAAGGAAGGCGCCGTGGTCCTCAACGTCGCCGAATGCGCCATTGCGCAGAACACCCAACCGGAACTGGCGCAAAAACTTGCAGAGTTCCTGCTGACCCCGCAAGCCCAGGCCATCGCCCTGGAAGAAGGCGACCAGATTCCGTCCAACCCCAACACCCCGACCACCGACAAGACCCGTGGCCAGGTAGAGGCGATGAAGCAATACCTGGAGACAGCGATTGCCGTGGATTGGGACCAGGTCAACGAACAACGCCCGGCCTGGAACGCCCGCTGGAACCGCAGCATCGAGCGCTAGAACGCGCTTTGCAGTTATCATGCGGCCAATTCACACCGAATTGAACAGATAACCTGTGGCGAGGGAGCTTGCTCCCGCTGGGCTGCAAAGCAGCCCCCAAACCAGACACCAAGGTGTGTCAGACTGATTGCAGGGCCGCTTTTGGGGCTGCCATGCAGCCCAGCGGGAGCAAGCTCCCTCGCCACAGGTTCTGTGCTGGTTTCAGTATTTGTGCCCGTCCCTTGATCAACAGCGAACCCTCCCATGCACACCCTCGCCCAACTACGCGCCGGCCAGCTCTCGGGGATTACCCGGCTGGACTTGGCCTGCGGCTTGACGGAGTTTCCCCGGGAAATCTTCGAGCTGGCCGATTCCCTCGAGATCCTCAACCTCAGCGGCAATCAGCTGGACACGCTGCCCGACGACCTGCATCGGCTGCCCCACCTGCGTGTGCTGTTCTGCTCGGATAACCGCTTCACCGAACTGCCCGAATGCCTGGGCCGTTGCAGCGCGTTGACCATGGTTGGTTTCAAGGCCAACCGCATCGCCCGTGTCACGGGCGCCGCGCTGCCGCCAAGGCTGCGCTGGTTGATCCTGACCGATAACGACGTCGAAGAGTTGCCCGACGAGCTGGGCCAACGCCCACACCTGCAAAAACTGATGCTGGCCGGTAACCGTTTGCAGCAGTTGCCGGCGAGCCTGGGCCAGTGTCATCGCCTGGAGCTGCTGCGCATCGCCGCCAATCAACTGACCGAACTGCCGCAATGGTTGTTGGAGCTACCGAGCCTCAGTTGGCTGGCCTACGCCGGCAACCCGCTGGAAGCCAAGGCAGAAGCGGCGGCACTGAATACCACTGTGCCTATCGACTGGTCGCAACTGGCGCTGCAACAACCACTGGGTGAAGGGGCATCCGGGGTGATTCACCAGGCGCTCTGGCAAGCCCCCGGCCAGGTGGCGCGAAACGTCGCCGTGAAGCTGTACAAAGGCCAGATGACCAGCGACGGCTCGCCCCTGCATGAAATGCATGCCTGCATCACGGCCGGTCGACACCCGAACCTGATCGACGTGTTGGGCCAAGTCACCGGGCACCCCGAGCAACAGGCCGGGCTGGTGATGGCGCTGATCGACCCCAGCTACCGCAACCTCGCCGGGCTGCCGAGCCTGGCGTCATGCAGCCGCGACGTGTATGCCGATGATCTGCGCCTGAACGCCCCGGCGGCCTTGCGCATCGCTTACGGCATCGCCTCGGCGGCGGCGCACCTGCACCGCCAAGGCATCACCCACGGCGATCTCTACGGGCACAACATCCTGTGCAATGACCAGGGTGATTGCCTGCTGGGCGATTTTGGCGCGGCGTCGTTCCACGCCATCACGGATAACCTGCAAACCCGCGCACTGCAACGCATCGAGGTGCGGGCCTTCGGGATTCTGCTGGGGGAATTGCTGGCGCGGATCGAACCGGCGCTCGCGGCACAGGATCTTGCATGGCTGCAGGATTTGCAGGCGCGCTGCTGTCAGCCGGAGGTGCTGGCGCGGCCGGGGTTCGATGAGATTGAAGGTTTGCTCCGTGACCGTGGCGAGGGAGCTTGCTCCCGCTGGGCTGCGAAGCAGCCCTGATCCGGCACCGCGGTCTGTCAGTAAGACCGCGTCGGCCCATTTGCGACGGCTTCGCCGCCGAGCGGGAGCAAGCTCCCTCGCCACAGGGGTTGCGCGTATTCGCTTACCCCGCCAACCCGACAAACATGTCCTGCACGTCATCGTGATTGTCGAGGCCTTCGAGGAAGGCTTCGACTTCGGCCATCTGCTCATCGGTCAAGCCGCTGACCGGGTTCTTCGGCTGGTAGCCCAGCTTGGCCGACAACACGGTGAAGCCCTGCTCCGGCAAGGCCTTCTGTACCGCATCGAGGTCGGCAGGGTCGGTGATAAACAACGTCGCGCCTTCTTCACCCGGCTCGAAATCCTGGGCACCGGCCTCGATGGCGGCCATTTCCGGATCGGCATCCGGGCTGTCCGGCGCGGCTTCGATCATGCCGACATGATTGAAGTCCCACGCCACCGAACCCGAGGCACCCAGTTGGCCCTTGCGGAAGGCGACGCGAATTTCGGCTACGGTACGGTTGATGTTATCGGTCACGCATTCAACGATCAGCGGCACCTGGTGCGGCGCGAACCCTTCGTAGGTGACACGGTGGTATTGCACGGTTTCACCGAGCTGGCCAGAACCTTTCTTGATCGCGCGCTCCAGGGTCTCGCGGGGCATCGAGGCCTTTTTCGCCTGCTCGACCACCAGCCGCAGGTGCGCGTTGGTCGCGGTATCAGCGCCGTTGCGCGCGGCAATGGTGATTTCCTTCACCAGCTTGCCGAAGATCTTGCCCTTGGCGTTGGCAGCCGCTTCTTTGTGTTTAACCTTCCACTGTGCGCCCATTACTCACTCTCTTGTCTGACGCGCCGAGACATCTGTCGGCCGGCGCTGTGGCGCAAGTTTATACGGCCTAAACCGGCTGATCGACCAAAAAATCACCGTGCCGGATCGACATTTTCACAGTGTGTTGTAGGGCGTTTCTGAAATAGCGGCTCACAAGCACCATTTCCTCCCGTGGTTTCGTACCCTCTGTGCCTCTCTCCCCGCCAGTAGGAGGCGCGATGCGCAACGACACGGAAAGTCCCTTCAGCCTGACGCTCACGCAAAGCGACTTGCAGCTGCAAGTCTTGCGCTTCAATGGCCGCGAAGCCCTCAACCAGCCGTACCGTTTCGACCTCGAATTGATCGGCCTGGCCCCACCGATAGACCCCGACCTGCTATTGGGGCACCCGGCCTTCCTGCGCCTGGACCGCGACTCGGGTATCCATGGGATTATCCACAGCGTTTGCCTGAGCGCCCCGGCACCGCGGCGCATCGGTTATCGCTTGACCTTGGTTCCCTACCTGCAGCAATTGGAACAAGGCCCACGGCGCCGGGTTTTCCATCGGCTCAGCGTGGTGCAGGTGCTGCGACGCCTGCTGGAAGACAACGGCCTGCCCGCCGACAGCTACCGTTTCGAGCTGCCCCACGGGCAGTATCCATGCCGCCCGTTCTGCATCCAGTACGACGAAAGCGACCTGACCCTCCTGCAACGGCTGTGCGAGGAAGAAGGCATTCATTACCACTTCGAACACACCCCTCAGGGCCACGTCCTGGTGTTTGCCGAAGACCCGAAGAGTTTTCCCACACGGCCCGTCGAACTGTCCCTGCGCCCGAACGACAACTCGATACCGGCCATCAAGCGCTTGTATTTGCGTCACCACGGGGTGCTGCCTGGCTTGCCCGTCGGGTTCAGCGATCGGGCCACGACTGACACCGAGGCCTGGGCGGCGAATCAACCCATTGAGCAGATCGACCATGAGGTCATGCACGGCGATCCGGCCTTGACTCACCGGTACCAGGCCGGTCGCCGCCACCTGGAACGGTTGCGCTGTCGGCAGCGGGAAATCCATGGCCACAGTGACCAACCCGCCCTGCACGGCGGCGACATCGTGCAGATCTGCGAGCACCCGGTTTCCACGTTCAACGATCAATGGCTGATCACCGAGGTCCAGCACCGCGGACGGCAGTTTTCGATCCTTGAACCGGACCTGCCCGCCACATCGTCGGCCCGTGACTACCACAATCGCTTCACCGCCATTCCCTGGGCCACCGTGTTCAGGCCGGCCCTCAAGCACCCTAAGCCCTGCATCCCCGGGTATCACCTGGCCCATGTACTCGGCCATCCCGGCCAACCGGCCCAGTCCGATGAGCGCGGGCAAGTCAGCGTCAGCCTATGGGCGCCGGACCAGGAGGGCATCACGCTGCCCGTGTCACGACTGACGCTGAACAACAGCCCCTCGCTGGTGGCCGGCAGCGAAGTGCTGGTCAGTTTTCTCGATGGCGACCCCGATCGGCCGGTGCTGTGCCCAGGGGCTGTCGATACCGGCGCAGGACACGCCGCCGCCCCACCGAAACCGTCCCGTGGCAACCCTGATGCCGGACTGCTGTTGGACTGGCTGCTGAACCCGCCAGACTTCACGCCCTGAGCCTGAACGTGGCTTCTTGCCGCAAACCTGATCTGGCTCATGCAAACCCAGCGAAACGGGCATACAGTTAATGCACAACGCCGCTCTAGACGGCGCTTTGCCCTGATTGTTGGAGATACCGCGATGCCCTGGAAAAATTCGGAAAACCGCTACAGTACCGTCACGGTAACCTTGCATTGGCTAATGCTGGTGCTGCTGGCCGTGGTTTATGCCTGCATTGAGTTGCGGGGAATTTTCCCCAAGGGCAGTGGTGGCCGGACCCTGATCAAGGAAGCGCATTTCATGCTTGGCCTGACCGTGTTCCTGCTGGCCTGGCTGCGCCTGTTCGCCCGCACCAGGGGCAAGGCACCGGCAATTTTCCCGGCCTCCCCCGCCTGGCAAACCCTCCTCGCCCGCCTGATGCACTGGGCGCTGTATGTATTCATGATCGCCATGCCGCTGCTGGGCTGGCTGATCACCAGCGCCGAAGGACACCAGGTGATGTTCTACGGTTTCGACTTGCCGTTGCTCATCGATCAAGACAAGGATTTTGCCAAGCAATTGGAAGGCTGGCATGTGCTCGGCGGCACCATCGGCTATTGGTTGATTGGCCTGCATGCCTTGGCGGGGCTGTATCACCACTACGTGGTACGCGACAACACGCTGTTGCGGATGATGCCCAAACGCGGCTGATCGCCATCAGTCAAACCCTCGGCGGCCTTGCAGACCGCCGGTGTGGACAAAGATCAAACGGGTGCCAGGGGCAAACCTTCCGGCCTCGACGTGCGTCTTGAGCGCCATCAAGGCCTTGCCGGTGTACAACGGTTCCAGTTCGATGGCCGCCGTGGTTTCGATGAAGGCAGTCAGCTCGGCATCGACCCGGGCGAAACCACCACGGCTGCCGTCGAGCAATTCATAACGCGGATCACAAAGCCCCGCCTCCCCCACGATGCGCTCGACCTGCTGGGCCACGCCATGGTCCGGGGGCACCGCCAGCACACCGTAGACCGCACGCTTGCCCGCTTCGGCCAGCACCAGCCCGGCCAATGATGTTCCCGTGCCGCAGGCCAGCCACCAGCCGTGATAATCCGCCCACCCCAACGCCCCCAATTGTTGATCGACACTGGCCGCCCAGGCCATGCAGCCTTGTGCCCCAGGCAATCCCGAACCGCCCTCGGGCACCGGGTGCAAATGTGGATAGCGGGCCTGCCACGGCCCCCAGAAACCTGGGGCATGTCGCTCTCGGTACCCGCCATAACCCAACCAATGCAATTCCATGCCGAATGCTGTCAGGTCGCGCACCGTCGGCGTGTCCTGGGGGTGACCGCGCAGCAGCCCGGCCGTGGGAAACCCGAAGCGCTTGCCGGCCGCCGCCAGCGCATGCAAATGATTGGAATAGGCCCCGCCCAGGCTGATGATCCCCTCGGCACCGGCTTCATGGGCGGCGCGCAGAGGGTGGACCAGTTTGAACCATTTGTTGCCGCTGATCAGTGGATCGATCCGGTCCAGGCGCAACACCGCCACTTCAACACCTGCATGGGCGAGCCAGTCCAGGTGAAGGGGTTCGAGTCGGGGTTGGGGATGCCAGTCGAGGGCGGGAAGCAGCATGGCGGCAGGTCGGAGGAAATAGGCTGGCATCTTACCAGTTGGTCACGGACGATCCGACACCACCAAAACCTGTGGGAGCGGGCTTGCTCGCGAAGAGGCAGGCACATCCAATATTTTCATTGACTGACACACCGCCTTCGCGAGCAAGCCCGCTCCCACCTGGAATCAGCGGCGACCTTGACTTCCATATTTGCGAAGCAAGGTCGCGTCCACAGTTGTTGTGCCTTACAACTGCGCCGCCAACCGCGAGCCCTGGTTGATCGCCCGCTTGGCATCCAGCTCAGCCGCCACATCGGCACCGCCGATGAGGTGAACGGTCTGCCCTGCCGCTTCCAGGCCTTCCTGCAACTCACGCAACGGATCCTGGCCGGCGCAGATCACGATGTTGTCCACCGCCAGCACTTGCGGCTCGCCGGTTTCGCCGATGCGAATGTGCAGGCCGTCGTCGTCGATCTTCAAGTATTCGACGCTGTTGAGCATCTGCACCTGCTTGTTCTTCAGGCCCGTGCGGTGAATCCAGCCGGTGGTCTTGCCCAGGCCGTCACCGACCTTGGACGCCTTGCGTTGCAGCAGGAACACCTGGCGCGCCGGTGCATGGGGTTCGGCCTTGATCCCGGCGACGCCGCCGCGCGCTTGGAGATGGGTGTCGATCCCCCACTCCTTCCAGAACGCCTCACGGTCCTGGCTGGTGGCGACGCCCTGGTGAACCAGGAATTCCGACACGTCGAAGCCAATACCGCCGGCACCGATCACCGCGACACTGCGCCCCACCGGCTTGCGTTCGAGGATCACGTCCAGGTAGCTCAAGACCTTGGCATGCTCCACCCCGGGAATCGCCGGCACCCGGGGGGCGATGCCGGTGGCGAGGATGATCTCGTCGTAACCGCCGGCCACCAATTGCGCCACATCCACCCGGGTGTCGAGGCACAGCTCGACATGACTGGTCTGCAATTTGCGCTTGAAGTAGCGCAGGGTTTCGAAGAACTCTTCCTTGCCCGGCACGCGCTTGGCGACGTTGAACTGGCCACCGATTTCGCTGGCCGAATCGAACAGCGTCACCTGGTGCCCGCGCTCGGCCGCCACCGTGGCCGCGGACAACCCGGCCGGACCAGCGCCAACCACGGCGATTTTCTTCACCTGGGTCACCGGCAGGTAGTTCAGCTCGGTTTCGTGGCAGGCCCGCGGGTTGACCAGGCAACTGGTGAGCTTGCCGCCAAAGGTGTGGTCCAGGCACGCCTGGTTGCAGCCGATGCAGGTGTTGATTTCATCGCTGCGACCGGCGGCAGCCTTGTTGACGAACTCCGGATCGGCCAGGAACGGCCGCGCCATGGAAACCATGTCGGCATCGCCTTCGGCCAGGATCTGCTCGGCCACTTCCGGGGTGTTGATGCGGTTGGTGGTGATCAAAGGGATGTTCACCGAACCGCGCAGCTTGGCCGTGACTTTGCTGAACGCCGCCCGTGGAACCTTGGTGGCGATGGTGGGAATCCGTGCTTCGTGCCAGCCGATACCGGTGTTGATGATCGTCGCGCCCGCCTGCTCGATGGCCTTGGCCAACTGGACGATTTCGTCCCAGGTGCTGCCGCCTTCCACCAGGTCGAGCATCGACAGGCGAAAGATGATGATGAAGTTCGGGCCTACCGCCTCGCGCACCCGACGGACGATTTCCACCGGCAGGCGCATGCGGTTTTCATAGCTGCCGCCCCAACGGTCGGTACGGTGGTTGGTATGGGCCGCCAGGAACTGGTTAATGAAATAACCTTCCGAGCCCATGATTTCGACGCCGTCGTATTCGGCCTTCCGGGCCAGGACCGAGCACGTGACGAAATCGCTGATCTGCTTCTCGATGCCTTCCTCATCCAGCTCCTTGGGCTTGAACGGGTTGATCGGCGCCTGGATCGCACTCGGTGCCACTTGCTTGGGGCTGTAGGCGTAGCGCCCGGCGTGCAGAATCTGCATGCAGATCTTGCCGCCGGCCTCATGCACGGCCCGGGTTACGATCTGGTGCTTGAGCGCCTCTTCTTCGGTGGTCAGCTTGGCCGCGCCGGAGTAGACACCGCCTTCGTCGTTCGGCCCGATCCCACCGGTGACCATCAGGCCCACGCCGCCCCGGGCGCGCTCGGCGAAATACGCCGCCATGCGTTCGAAGCCGCCGGGTTTCTCTTCCAGGCCGGTGTGCATCGAACCCATCAGGGTGCGGTTGCGCAACGTGGTGAAGCCCAAGTCCAGCGGGGCCAGCAGGTGCGGGTAATGAGAGGCGGTCATCGGTAACTCCACAACGGGCGATCACGGAATAAAGCGCAAGTTCTGCGGCTTGCGTCTGTCATGGCCCACAGCGTAAGAGTCCGGCTGCGGCTGCTCAATGACCGTAACTGACAACTTAATGATCCAAATGTGCAGGACGCCGATCAGCTGTGCGTGACTCTCGACGGGATGGGCCAGTCCTATGAACGCTGGCTCAGGTGCTCACCTCCAAAATAACGCCAATTACACGGTCGCCCTCGCATGCATCCCCAACGAAAAATGCTGCACAACGAGTTGCACGCCCGCCCGTCGTTGTATTTCGACGAACCGGCCCACGTCTTCCACTTGGCATTCCTGGGCGACAACGCCCAGTGCAACGCACTGCTCGAGAGACTGTGCCCCGATACCGTCGCAGCAGACGCCGCACAAGGCATCACCCGCCTGGAAGGCCATCCGCTGAAGTGGGAGCGCCACGCCGAATTCTTTACCCTGACCCTGGTCGTGCCTGCCAGCAGCAACGAGCTGCAATGGACGACACTGCCCGAAAGCCTTGCCCGGGGCATCGAAGGCCACACCCAGCACCTCATCAATGCCGTTCAGGTGGTGGTGCGTGCCGAAGCCGGCCTCGACCTGCCCAGCTACGGGTTCAAGGACCCTTGCGGCTCATGCGTGGGCGGTGGCGATGCGGTGGTCTGGAGCGATTTTCGCCTGACCGAGGACGGCACCAATCGCCTCTTGTTCATCAACCGACGGCTCAACGCCTATCGCCAGGGGCGCATGATCCGGCGCCTGTTGGAAATCGAAACCTATCGCATGATGGCGTCCTTGTCCCTCAGTATCGCCAAGGCACTGGACCCGCAACTGAACGAATTCGATCGCACCCTGGTGAGCCTCTCCGAGCGCAACGCCAACGCCAGTGGCGTGCATGCCAAGGCCCTGTTGGAGGATATCGCCCTGCTGTCGCGCCAGGTCGTCAGCAGCTCGGTCAGGACTCGCCACCGCTTCAGCGCGACCCGCGCCTACGCGCAACTGGTGTTCGAGCGCCTGGGGGAGTTGCGCGAAAGCCATTTGGGAGATTGCCAGCGTTTGGGCGTGTTCATCGAACGCCGTTTCAAGCCCACGGTGCGTTATTGCGCCGCCACTGAACAGCGCCTCGAACAACTGGCCATGAGCGTCGCCAACCTGGGCGACCTGCTGCAAGCCCGCGTGCAAGTCGAGATGGAAGACCAGAACGCCGAGATCCTGCGCAGCCTCAATGCCCGCGCCGATGCCCAGATCAAGATCCAGCGCGCCGTGGAAGGCCTGTCGATCATCGCCATCACTTACTACCTGATCAACCTGTTCAAGTTGGTCTACAGCGGGTTGCACACCTTGGGCGCACACCTCTCGGCCCGTGACGCGCTGCTGGGCATGACGCCACCGGTGCTGTTGATCATGTTGCTGATTCTGATCCGGATCAGGAAGGCCAAGAGTCACTAGCCGCCCTGCCCAGCGCCAAGGGCGTCCACGGGTTCCATGGACGCCTTTGCGTACGCTTGCCGTGCGTACAAATCCTCACCCGCCCTTCGCTAATCCCTTGTTTTACCGTACCCTGCCCCGTGACTCTTGATGAAAAATCACGAACCTGAACACGGCCGCTGACTGTTCCCCCATGCGCAAATTTCTGTACTTGCTGTTTTCACTGGCCTTGATTGCCGCCCTGGTCACCTACGCACTGTGGACGACGGATCGGCCGGCCGGCCATTACCTGTCAGACCTGCGTATCACCCTGGCGGTCGACCAGGGCACGCCGGCCGACCGTGGCAATCTGCTGGGCATCCAACCCGAACTGTTCCCCACCGACTACCAGAGCCCCGAGCGCCTGCATCGCAAACTGGCGGCCTATCTGCAGGCGGCCCGCGACCAGGGTTTTCTCAGTGCCAAGACCGTCGTGGTCCTGCCCGAGCACATCGGCACCTGGCTGATGGTCGGTGGCGAAAAAGACGAGTTGTACCAGGCCACCTCCTTGAAGGAAGCCATGAACTGGCTGGCGGTGAGCAATCCGCTGGCGTTCGTCCAGGCGCTGGTCAGCGCCGAGGGCAGTAACCGGTTGGACGATGCCTACCTGCGCATGAAAGCCGAGCGCATGGCCCGTGATTATCAAACACTGTTCGGCGGGCTCGCCAAGGAGTTCGGCATCACCCTGGTGGCTGGCTCCATCGTGCTGCCCGAACCCAGCGTCAACGAAGGCGAGCTGAAGATTGGCCGTGGCGCGTTGTACAACAGCAGCCTGGTGTTCGGCAGCGATGGCCGGCCGATCGGCCAGCCGCAACGCCAACGACATCCGGTGTTCGAGCAACAGGATGTGCTGGGCGCCGAACATCCGGCCGCCCCCCTGGTCATCGACACGCCTGCCGGGCGCCTGGGCGTGCTCATCGGCAGCGACAGTTGGTACCCGCTCCACTACCGCCAGCTCAATGAACAGGGTGCGCAACTGATCGCGGTACCCGCCTTTGTCATCGGTCGCGGCGCCTGGGACAAGCCCTGGAGCGGTTATAAAGGCCTGTCCACGCCGAGCGAAGTGAGCCTCAGGCCTGGCGAAGTGAGTGAGGGGCAAGCCTGGCATCGCCTGACACTGACCAGCCAGTTGCCTATCAGCCAGGCCCGGGGCGGCGTCAGCGTGTTCCTGCGCGGGCAGTTCTGGGACAGCGGCAGTGCCGGCCAGAGCTTTATCAGCCACAACGGCCAGCACTTCCCCGACAGCGAAGCCCGTGGCGCCCGCCTGTTGAACTTGTGGTTGTAAACATGAAACCGCAGCCGATGCGCCTGGGGGACCTGTCGGTAGGCTTCGTCCATAGCCTGGCTGACGCGGTCGCCAGCCATGGGCAGGACCCCAAGCCCCTGCTTGAACAGTACGGCCTCGACGCCGCGCGCCTGGCCGAGCCCGGGGCACGCCTGTCGATTCCACGGTACATGCGCCTGGGCCACGCCGCGATTCAGCAGACCCAGGACCCGGCCCTGGGCCTGCGCATGGGTCAGCTCGGCCGTTTGAGCCAGGCCGGGCTGGCCGGCGTCACCGCTGCCCAGGCGCCGACGGTACGCGAGGCGGCCCGCTGCATGATCCGCTTCGAGCCGCTGTACGGCTCCAACTATCGCGGCCAATCGAGTTTCCATGAGGATGCCCGCGGCGCCTGGCTGCGGTTCTATTCCATCAGCCCGTATAACGCCTACAACCGCTTCGTCGTGGACTCGATCATTGCCGGCTGGCTGGCGCAATTATCCAGCGTCAGCGGCGTCGCGCTGCGGCCCGAACGCATAGACATCGAATTCGAGGAACCGGCGTATCTGGAGGCCTACCGCACACTCGGTGACTGCCCGATCCAGTTTGGCGCCGAACAGAATCAACTGCGCCTGGGCCTGGACAGCCTCGCCCAGCGCAACCCGCAGCATTGCCCCAGTACCTGGCATCACCTGGTTCAGTTATGTGAACGGGAACTGGAACAGCTGACCCGCACCCGCAGCCTGCGCGAGCGCATCATCCAACTGCTGGGGCCGTTGCTCAGCGGCGGCCGGGAACCCGACCTGGAAGAAGTGGCGGCTCGCCTGAAGCTGCCGACCTGGACCCTGCGTCGCAAGCTGGCCGAGGAAGGCACGCAGTTTCGCGCCATCCTCAACGACACCCGTCGCGACTTGGCCATGACCTACATACGCGATACCGAACTGGCGTTCGGCGAAATCGCCTACCTGTTGGGGTTTGCCTCAGCCGAAGCCTTTCAACGGGCCTTCAAGCGTTGGAATGACCAGACGCCTGGGGAGTTTCGCCGTAGCCACAGAGGGCGTTGAATTTCAAGCGTTGGGCTTGTTGCTCAAACCTTGCTGCTTGCAACTCGCTTACAACTCCGTTGCATCTTCGGCGGGTTCCAGCGGGTCCAGTTCGTAGGCCTGGTATTCCAGCAGCTCTTCCTGATAATCATCCATTACGCGTCCTTCCCCTGTCGTTGAACCAATGCCTGATGGCGCTGGCATCAGCATAAAGCTGCTTTATGAACAAAACATGAAGCAAAGGCTTCATGAATTAAACGTAGCACAGGGTCGGGAAATTACTGCGTGAAGTGTGGCAGGAAGTCACTCCCTGCCGCTGGATCTCAGGAGGCCGGAAGCGGCTGGATCGGCTCGGTCGGGGCCGGCAACGAGCTGGACGGTGGTGGTGGCGGTGTCACGGTTTCTGTCGTCGGCGCAGACTCGAACGATTCAGGCGCAATCGGCGCGGGCTCGCTCGGCGGTGCGACAGGCTCCGACACCGCAGGAGCGGTTTCGACAGGGGCCGGCGCAGCCTCCTCGACGGGTGTGGCCGCTGCAGGCGCAGGCGCAACAGGCTCGGCCGCTGGAGCTGGAGCTGGAGCCGGATCTGGAGTCGGTGCAGGCATCAAGGCAGCCGACTCGGCCTTGGTTTCCGGTACACCCAGCTCAGCCTTCGGTTTGTCGGCATTCTCGGCGGCTTTCTTCGCTTCGGGAGGCAGGAACAGCTCTACCAAGGCAAAGAAACGCTCATAGAACTTGGCCGCCGACACGGTTTCGCTGGCGACCTTGACCATCGAATCATCCGAGGAGCCGATCGGCATCGACACCGAACCCAGCACGCCCACGCCCAGGCTGGCGGAGTTGTTGGTTTTCTTCAGGGCATAACGGTCCTGCAAGGCGTTGGCGAACATGGTCGCCCGGTGTCCGGTACCGCCATCTTCGGCACAGACCAGGTTGAAACTGATCTCCATATGGGTTTCGCCGGTCTGCTGGAAACTCTTGTGACCGCTGACCAGCTTCGGATCGCTGCTGGTGATGATATAGCCCTGGCTGAGCAACGCCCGGCGCCCGGCTTCGCAGGTGGCCGCGTCACTCACCGGATACGTGCGCGAGAACGTGCCGGAATCATCGAAGTTCTCGTGCTCATAGATGGCGGTTTTCTTCGACGAGCAACCGGCTGCGGCGGCCAGCACCAATGCAAGCCCTACGGTGCGCATGGGAAATGATTTGAACATTGAACATCCTGAGAGAAACGGTCCGGGGCGTATTGTGCAACAGAACGCGACCAGGCAGCGTGGCTAATCTTGTTTCATGGGGGGTGCGAGTTTACTGGGGGTTGTTTGCAGGAAAAAGATGTCAATCCGGTAGATCGACGAACACCCGCTTCAGGCAACAAACAGACACAAAAAACCGGTGTTTTGGCCCAGTGCTGTTCACTTGAACGGTTAGCGGGGACTTTGATTGTCACAAACCCGCCAGATAAACCCAGGGGAAAATCCCCCGCTCATGCCCGTCACTGAACACCAACTGAACCCCATAGCCCTGGGCATTGATTCCAACCACCCGGACCCGCGGATCAACCTGAACCGTCAGCCCCTGCAAACGAAACGCCCGGCACTGGGAACAGGGACATTGCCGGCGCAGAAGGGCATGGTCCAGGTATTGTTCACGGCCGTCAGGCCAGTTGAGCTTCAGTTGCCCTTTGTCCCGGGAATTGCCCATCGCCAGCGGGCTCATTGCAACTGACCCAAGGCAATGCGCACGGCTTTGCGCACTTCCGGGTCACCATCGTCCCGTGCCGCTTGCAAGGCAGCAATAGCGCTGCGATCGTTCAGTTCTCCCAAGGCCAGGGCCGCCTCCTTGCGCAGGTTGCTGATGCGATGGCCCAGGGTTTCGATCAAGGCCGCCAACGCCGGGACATAGCGCAAACGCCCCAGGCTGCGGGTCGCCCGCAAGCGCACTTGCCAGTAATCATCGGCCAGCGCCTCGACCAGGGCCGGGCCGGCATCGGCGTGACCGACCTTGCCCAGGGTCGTGGCGGCCTCTTCGCGCACCGCCCAGGCCGGATCCCGAAGGGCCTGGCGCAGCGCCGGCAAGACTTGCGCATCCGAAGCCAGGCCAAGGGCCCCGGTGGCGGCACGGCGCACATCGGTGTCTGGGTCATCACTGGCCAGCCGGGCCAGGGCCGGCAAGGCGTCGAGGTGCTTGAGCCAGCCCAGCACGCCGACCGCTTCGCGGCGCACGCTGGCCTCGCTGTCGACCAAAGCGGCGAGGGCCGCCGGCGCAGCGTCGGCCAGGCGCAATTCACGCAAGGCCCTGAAGGCCGCGACGCGCACACCGGCCTCGGCATGTGCCGTCCAGGGCAGGATCACCCTTCCCGCCGCCTCGCTCTTGAGCAGGCTCAGGCTCTGGGCGGCAGCGACCTGAACGCTCGGCGATGGATCGGTCAGGGCCTCGCACAGGGCCGCCACCACCGGCGCGTCCTCCCAGGCTTCGAGCAAGCGCGCGGCTTCGGCACGCACGTCGGCACTGGGGTCCCCGGCGAGGCGGTCCACCAGCCACAGCAGGCCTTCAGGTTCCTCAAGGTCGGCCAGTTCGATCAGGGCGATACGGCGCACGCCCGGGTCTTCGTCGGTCAGGCGTGGTTGCAGGGCGAGGATGTCGTCGTTGTCGGTGTTTTCGAATAGAGAGGTCATAGGGCAAATCGCGGCAAGGAGGTTTCAGGGGGAAGCCCGAGGGGATTGAGGCGCGGCAACTGCCGGCCGTCTTCATGACGCAGCAGGTCGAGGCAGTGGCGCTTCAAACGGGAAAATTCAGGACGGGTCACCAGTTCAGTCGTGCGTGGCCGTGGAAAGTCCAGGCGCAGGTCTTCGATGATCCGTCCCGGACGCGGGCTCATCACCAGCAAGCGATCGGCCAGGAACAACGCCTCGTCGATGTCGTGGGTCACGAACACCACCGTGGTACGGATGCGGGTCCAGATGTCCAGCAGCAGCGCCTGCATGTTCAAGCGGGTCAGGGCATCCAGCGCACCGAAGGGTTCGTCCATCAGCAGCAACCGTGGACGGTTGACCAGCACCCGGGCGATCTCCACCCGCTGCTGCATGCCCCCGGAGAGCTGGTCCGGCCAGTGCCCGGCGAAGCCTTCCAGGCCCACCAGCGCGAGGATTTCATCGGCGGCCCGGTGCCGTTCGACCCTGCCCAAGCCGCGCATCTTCAAGCCGAACGCGACGTTGTCACGCACGCTGCGCCAGGGGAACAACGTGTGTTGCTGGAATACCATGCCGCGTTGTGGCGACGGGCCGGAAACGCTCAAGCCGTCGACATTCAAACTGCCGGAATGCGGTTGCAGATGCCCGGCCAAGGCCCCGAGCAAGGTGGACTTGCCGCAACCGGACGGGCCAAGGACACAGACGAACTGGCCCGCCTCGATCCGGCAATCGAGGCCCTGGACCGCTTCGAACGCCTGGTTCCCCTGGCCAAGGACAATGGACAGTTGACGGATATCGATCCGCCCTTCGGGTGTTTGCATCACGCTCATCAGGCTTTCCCTCGTGGTCGATGCCAAGGCGTGAACAACCCGCCCAGGCGTTTGATCAACAGGCTGCTGCCCATGCCCAACACACCGATCAGTAACATGCCGACCACGATGTCGGCGTAGTTCTGCACGGTGTAGGAGGCCCAGGTGTAGTAGCCGATGCCGTATTGGCCGGCGATCATTTCCGCGGTCACCAGGCAGAACCAGGACGTACCCATGCCGATGGCCAAGCCGGTGATGATGCTCGGCGCGGCGCCCGGCAGAATCACTTCCAGCAGGATCGCCCGGCGTCCGGCCCCGAGGCTTTTCGCCGAGGCGATCAGCCGGCGGTCCACGCCTTCGACGCCGTGAACAGTGTTGAGCAGGATCGGGAACAGCGCGCCAGTGAAGGTGATGAACACCATCGACAATTCCGACGAGGGAAACATCAGGATTGCCAGGGGAATCCAGGCCACCGCCGGGATCGGCCGCAGCACTTCCAATGGCGGCAGCAACAGGTCTTCGGCCCATTTCGAACGGCCGATGGCCAGGCCCAGCGCCACGCCGATCAACAGCGCCGCGCCATAACCGGCAAAGACCCGGCCCAGGCTGCTGCCCAGGTGCCGGGCGAGATTGCCCGATTCACCCAGGCCGAGCGCCGCCTGGACCACCGCCAACGGGGTCGGGACGTTGGCGAAGGTCACCAGGCCGAGGTCCCAGTGGCCGTTGGCGGCGAGCTGCCAGAACAACAGGCAGAGCAGCAGTGAAGCGGCTCGCAGGAGCCAGCGTTTGGATGGTGGGTACACAAATCTTCCTCCGGAGTGGAATCCTTGTGGGAGCGAGCTTGCTCGCGATGGCGTCAGATCAGTTGAAGTTGATGTGACTGACACACCGCCATCGCGAGCAAGCTCGCTCCCACAAGTTATTTGCAAGTCAGCGGGCAGCGACCGCCTGGGTGGTGGCCTCGCTGAAGTCGAACACCTTGCCGCCCTGGGCCGTGGCAAATTGCTGGGCCTGGCCCTTGAGCAGGAACGCGCTGAGTTGGCCCTTGGCATCACTGGCGAACCACGCTTGCTCGGCCAGCAGCTTGATCCCGCTGTCGCTGGCCTGGGCATAGACGGCGCGAATGCCCTTGCCTTCCTGCTTGAGGCTCGCCAGCGCGGCGAAGGCCGATTGTGCCGAGGCGTAATGGCGCACTTTCGCCTCGCCGCGCACCCATATCTCGGCCACATGGCGGGCATCGGCGATCGCCTGGCCGGTCGACGCATCGCCGTTGCCCAGCGGCGTCTGGGCGTAGTTGGCCAGTTGCGCGGTGTAATCGAGGTTCGACGCCTTGAAGGCGGCGCGGATGTACTGGTCATCGATGAAGGTGTTGAGGTCCAGGCCGCGATCAGCCTTTTTCAGCAGCTTGAGGGTATCGATGGCCGTGCCGACGGCCTGGCGGTATTCCGGTTTCCAGGTCAGGTCGCGGGTCTGCACGCCCAGGGGTCCGTGGAACAGGTAATTGACCTCGGCATCCACCCCGGTGACCTTGGCGATCAGCTCGCTGTACTTCTCCGGCTCGGCGGCCAGCAGTTGATTGGCTTCGATGGTCGCGCGCAGATAGGCGACGACGATTTCCGGGTATTTCCTGGCATAGGCCTGGTCCACCAACGCGCCATGGAACGTCGGGGTGTTAGCCTGGGCACCGTCGTAGATCTTGCGGGCGAAACCCCGGCTGGGGAACAGTTCGGCGAATGGCACGAAGTCGGCGTGGGCGTCGATCTTGCCGGCTTGCAGCGCGGAACCGGCCACCTCCGGCGGCTGGGCAATGATGTTGACGTCCTTGAGCGGGTCCCAGCCTTGGGCCGCGACGGCGCGCAACAACATGCCGTGGGCGGTGGAGGCGAACGGCACGGAAATGGTCTTGCCCTTGAGCTCGGCCAGTGACTGCACGCCAGACGCGCTGGGCACGACGATGCCGTTGCCGCTGCCCTGGGTGCTGCCCGACAGCACGCTGATGAACAGGCTGTGCTTGCCGGCGGTTTCGAACGCCACGCCGTTGAACGCACCGGGGAAATCGGCCATGGCGCCGAAGTCGAGTTTGCCGGCGACCATCTCGTTGGTCAGTGGCGCACCGCTGGTGAAATTCTTCCACTGGATATCGTATTGGGCGTCCTTGTAGGCGCCCTCATGGGGCAGGTATTTATCCAGCAGGCCCAGTTCCCGGATCAGCAACCCGCCGGCGGCGCAGTTGATGGTGGTGTCCTGGGTGCCGATGGCGATACGGATGGTTTCTGCCTGGGCAGGCAAGGTCAATGAAGCCAGTACCAGACCGGCGAGTGCTGCACGCAATAGCATGGGTATGTCCCCTCGAATCATTTATTGGTTTTTCGTCTCCGCCGCGATCAGGGCGCGGTGGGAAACGAGGGGTGTTCTGGGTTTGGCGTCCGGGGGTGGCCGGATGGCCTTTTGTGGTGTCTGTGGTGGCCTCATCGCGAGCAAGCTCGGCTCCCACAGGTTTATAGGCGTGCAGAACAATCGCGGCTGGCTTCGATCCCCTGTGGGAGCGAGCTTGCTCGCGATAGCGTCCTGTCAGTCAGCGCAACAGATACGGAATTTCCACTTTCACCGCCCCGGTCGGGCAGTCCTTTTCACAGGGCATGCAGTACCAGCATTCGTCGAACGCCATGTAGGCCTTCTGGGTCGCCGGGTTGATCGCCAGCAGGTCCATGGGGCAGACATCCACGCAGACGGTACAGCCCTTGTGGGCGATGCATTTGTCCTCGTCCACGGTGACGGGGGCATTGGAGCGAAAAAAGATTTCCTGGGGTTGATAGGCCATGGGCGTTTTCTCTGGGTGAAGGGGTCACGCCGCGTCGGCACCGACCCGCAGCCGGTCGTAGGCCTGCAGTTCGTCGGCATCGAGGGCGATGATGTAGGGTTCGACAGCTTTCTTGAATGAGGTCATCGCGCCGTCATCACCCTTCTTCAAATGGCAATGGCAAAACCAGTCGCTGTCGTTGCGTTGCGGATGATCAACCCGATAGTGGTACAAGCCCCAACGACTTTCGGCGCGAAACAGCGAGGCGCGGGCGGCCATTTCGGCGCAGTCGCGGATCATGCTGACTTCCATGGCCCGCATCAGTTCATGGGCGTTGTGGGCCTTGATCTGATCCAGGTCACGCTGGATATCGCTGAAGCGTTGCAGGCCGATCTGCATTTTCTTGGTGACTTTGGGCGGTTGCAGGTAATCGTTGACGAAGCGGCGCAGCTTGTATTCCACCTGGGCCGGCGGCAGGCCATGCTCGCGCTCCAGCGGCGCGTAGACACGTGTTCTCTCCCGTTCGATCTGCCCGGCATCCAACGTCGAGAATTCCTTGCCTGCCACAAAGTCCGCGGCATTGTTGCCGGCAAACCAGCCGTAGGTGAACGCACCGAGCATGTAGTTGTGCGGCACCGCCGCCATGTCGCCGGCCGAGTACAGGCCCTTGACCGAGGTCTCGGCCCGTTCGTTGACCCATACCCCCGACGCCGAATGACCGCTGCAAAAACCAATCTCGGAGATGTGCATCTCCACCATCTGCGTGCGGTAGTCAGTGCCACGGTTGGCATGGAATTGACCGCGACTGGGTCGTTCGTTGCTGTGCAGGATCTCTTCGATGTTCTGGATGGTTTCCTCGGCGAGGTGATCGAGCTTGAGGAACACCGGACCATTGCCGCCTTCGAGTTCCTGGTGGAACTCCCACATCATCTGCCCGCTCCAGTAGTCACACTCGATGAAGCGCTCGCCCTTGTTGTTGGCGGTGTAGCCGCCCAGGGGGCCGGTGACATAGGCGCACGCCGGGCCGTTGTAATCCTTGATCAGCGGGTTGATCTGGAAGCACTCCAGGTTCGCCAGTTCGGCACCGGCGTGATAAGCCATCGCATAACCATCACCAGCATTGGTCGGATTCTCATAAGTGCCCATCAGATAGCCCGAGGCCGGCAATCCCAGGCGCCCCGCCGCGCCGCAGCAGAGAATGACCGCCTTGGCCTTGATCACATGAAAGTCGGCGGTGCGGCAATCGAAGCCCATCACACCGTTCACCGCACCCTCCTCGTCGGTCAGCAGCCGCGTGCAGACCAGCCGATTGGTAATACTCACCCGCGCCCGTTTCAGTTGGCGATAAAGCACCTTCTTGATGTCGTGCCCTTCCGGCATCGGCAGCACGTAGGCGCCCATGTGATGAACCTTTTTTCACCGCATAGTCGCCGGTTTCGTCCTTCTCGAACTTCACCCCCCAGCGGTCCAGTTGCTCGATCGTTTCGAAACTGTGGGTCGCGTAGGCGTAAACCGCCGCCTGATTGACGATGCCGTCGTTGGCGATGGTGATTTCCTTGGTGTACTGCTCAGGGGTGGAATGACCGGGGATGATCGCGTTGTTCAAGCCGTCCATGCCCATGCTGATGGCGCCGCTGCGCTTGACGTTGGCCTTGTCCACCAGCAGCACGCGCAGATCACGGTTGCGCTCCTTGGCCTTGATCGCCGCCATGGGACCAGCCGTACCACCGCCGATGACGACGATGTCGTATTCCTGTTCCAGGGTGTTCCGAGTCATGCCTGCGTTCCTTTTTGCCGGTCGATCCGCAAGCGGTACTGGAAGGCATCGCCACGGTAGTAGAGGTGTTCGAAGTCCAACGGCTGGCCGTGGGCGTCATGGGTCAGGCGCTCGATGCGCATGATCGGCGAGCCTGGTTCGACCTCCAGCGCCTGGGTCAGGTCGCTGTCGGCCAGTACCGCATCGATGGCCAGATCGGCATGTCCCAAGGTCAAGGCGCAGTCGTTTTCCAGGATCAGGAAAATGTCCCGGGTGACCAGGTCAGCCTTTTCCAGTCGTTCACCGAGGACCTTCGGCAGGTAGGTGATCTCCAGGGAAACCGGCTCGCGGTTGATCAAGCGCACCCGTTTGATCTGCGCCACCACTTCCCCTTCGACCAACTTCAGGCGCTCGGCCACGAGTTTGTCGGCCGCGATGAACTTGAAACTGATCAAGCGGTTGATCACCTCGAACCCACGCCCGGTCATGGACTCGGCCAAGCCTTGGAGGGTGCTGACGTTCTGGAAGGTCTTGGGCTTGGCCACGAATGTGCCTTTGCCGTGGATCTTGAAAATCAGGCCTTCCTTTTGCAGATCGCCCAAGGCCTGGCGCACGGTGATGCGACTGACCCTGAACAACGCGCCAAGCTCGCTTTCCGAGGGCATCTGGCTGCCTTGGGGGTATTCACCGTCGAGAATCCGCGCACGCAGCACGTCTCGCAGTTGCGTGTGCAGCGGTACGCTATTGAGGGAAAGAACGTTGTCGGACATGGCCTTCATCACTTGTCATAACGAGTTATGACGTGATCTTAGGAAAGCTCACACGGCTTGAGAAATATTGTTTGGACATATCCTTAGAGCCGAGCGTCAGTACTCTCATTGCGAAACGCGCTGGGGCTCATGCCGGTCCAGCGCCGGAACGCCCGGCGGAAGCTGCGCACATCGCTGTAGCCGACCTCTTCGGTAATGCGCTCGATGGACAGCTCGGGGTTAGCCAGCAGGTTCAAGGTGCGGCCGCGGCGCACTTGTTCGAGCAAGGCCTCGAAGGTCAGGCTGTGTTCGGTCAGGCGCCGACGCAGGGTGCGGCTGCTCATGTTGAGGTCGCTGGCGATTTTCTCGATGTGGCTGCCCCGGGCCAGGTCCCGGGCAATCGCCCGTTCCACGGTCTGGATCAGGTCGATCTTCTGATAGACCTCGCAGGCCTCCTGCTCGAGCAAGGCCAATGCCTGGCGCAGCGCCAGCGGGTGATGATTGGGCAAACGCACATCCAGCCAGCGCACGTCGATCAGCATGCGGTTGTGCCGGCAACCGAAACGCACCTCCGGCCCCAGGATCCGCTGGTACGCCTGGGCATAGGACGGCGCGGCGTGCATGAATTCCACGGCCTGGGGCTTGAAATCGGGCCCCGCCAGCGCCCGGCCGTAGACCATCAGGCTGGCGAAGAACTCTTCCACGGAAAACACCTGGATCTCGGCGAAAGGCAGGCGACATGTGGCCTCGACCATGATCAGGTCAGTGGCCTCTTCGACACGGGTCACGGCGATGCCGCCGGTGGTGTGCTGGTAACGAACCCCGAGGGCGAAGGCATCGCGCAGGGTTTCGCACAGCGACAAGACGTGACCCAGCAGGCCGAGGGTGCCGAGCACGTTGCGATCGCCCACCCATAACCCCAGCCCCTGGTCAGGCAACAGCTTCAGTGCACGTTGGATCATGACCACGGCCTGGCGATAGGAAATACGCTGGGCGGGATCTTGCAGGTCATCGAGGTCGAACCCCAGGCCGCGACACAGGCTGGCGGCATCGAAGCCTTTGTCCGCCACCACCTCGGCCAACGTTTGCAGCAAAAATGGCGATACCAGCGCCAATTCATAGGTGGGGTCGATGACTTTCATCTGCATGGGGCGGGTTCCGGAGCACGTTAGGTGGCGTTTTTGTAACCGGTTATTTCATAAAGTTAGCATGAGCCGCTGGATAGAGGGGTAGAAAAATCTGGCCGCCCAAGTCCCCTGTCTGGCCGCCAATACCCTGCCCTGTCGGCGGCGAACGGCTTATTTGTATGACTCGGACCTCCGGTGCATTTCCAACAATAATAATGAGCCCCCCACATGAACCCGATCCGCACGACATTCGCCTTGCAATTGACCCTCGGCCTGGCCTGCGGCGCAGCCCTGCCCGCCTTGGCCACCGAATCGGGGGTCGACAACATCGGCCCAGGCACCGATGGCTTTTTCGTGCTGCCGCTGGAAGTCGACAGCCTTCCCGACCACATGGTCGCGTTCAACCTCTACTACAACCATTACAAGGCCCGGAAATTCAACATCAGTTCGTTGGGCGGCGAAGTGCCGGATGTCGAAATCGAATCCACGGCAGTGGTCCCGCGTATCGATTACCTGAGTCCGTTGCGAGTGGCCGGTGGACGCGCAGGGATCTACATCGCCCAACCCTGGCTCAAGCAGGAAGTCTCGGTGTTCGGCCTGCATGACACCCGTGAAGGCATGGGCGACACGACCATTTCACCCATTGTGCTCTGGGACATGGGCAAGCACCTGACCCTGGCCGCGGCGGTGGAAATCACTGTACCCACCGGCGAATACAGCACCGATCGACTGGCCAACACCAGCAACAATTTCTACACCTACAAGCCGCTGTTTTCCTTCACCTGGTTGCCCACGGAAGACACCGAGGTGTCGATGAAGACCACCTACAGCTTCAACCGCAAGAACAAGGACACCGACTACCGTTCCGGGCAGATTTTCCACTTCGACTATTCCGCCAGCTACCGCGTGACCGACAACCTGAGGCTGGGGCTCAACGGCTACTACCTCAAGCAGACCACCGACGACAAACAGTACGGCCGCACCGTGCAATTCGCCGGGCAGGATGTGGACGACGGGGTCCGCGGCCAGGTCTTCGCCATCGGCCCGGCGCTGCACCTGACCTTCCTCAAGTACGCCAGCGCCGAGATCCGCTGGGCCAAGGAGTTCGAAGTGGAGAACCGCACCGAAGGCGAAATGCTCTGGGCCAAGATCAGTATTCCGTTTGCGTTCTAGAGGGCCTTTGTGGCTTTTGTGGCGAGGGAGCTTGCTCCCGCTCGGCGGCGTAGCCGTCGTAAGCCGGCTGAGGTGATCTGTCTGGAAAACTGCGTTATCCGATTTGGGGCTGCTGCGCAGCCCAGCGGGAGCAAGCTCCCTCGCCACAAGGGTTGTACCTGGCAGGACAGAATCAGCCAACCAGCCATTTGAAACCTCAGCTCACCCCCAGAATCGATGCAAGGTGCCCATTGAGAAACTTGCCGCCAGGGTCCAATGCCTGGCGCACCTGGGTGAATTCGGTCCAGCGCGGGTACAACGCCTGGAGTGCCTTGGCGTTCAGCGAATGCAGCTTTCCCCAATGCGGACGGCCCTGGTATTTCCAGAAGATCGGCTCGATGGCGGCGAAGAAATTGTGGTGGTCCATCTGGTAATGCTGGTGCACGGAAATTGAGCAACTGTCCCGGCCTTCGAACATGCTCAAGGCGATGTCGTCGGCCTTCACGTAGCGGTATTCGATGGGAAACCAGGTGCGCAGGTCCTTGTCGCGGATCAGCGCGAGGATTTCCCGCAGGCACGCCGGGCCGTGTTCGGCCGGGACTGAATATTCCATCTCGTTGAAACGCACGGTGCGGGCGTTGGCGTAGATGTCATGGGAATCACCGACGCGGTCATCGAACTCGGCCACCAGCCGCAGGCTGTTGAGCAGCGCGCGCCGGATCGCTGGAAAATCGCTGCCGTACTTGTCGAGGTTTTCGATCAGGGAGACGAACTCGTTGCCGCCCTCCTCCTCGGGACTGATCGGCGGCGTGGCCGGATCGGTGGTCTCGTTCAGGGTGATCGACAGCGCATAGTCGGAATGGGTGACGACTTGCATTTCCCAGTGCTGGTTGTCCCGAGTGTTGGTGTGCACGTCCTCAAGCAACTCCTCGGTTTTCGCCACCCACTGGTGCTCGCGCAAGCGATAGGCCGCGCGGTTTTGTAAACGCACGCGGGTCACAAGCCCCAGCGCACCAAGGGACACCCGGCCGGCCTGGAACACCTCGGGATGACGCTGGGCATCGCAATCGAGGACCTCGCCATTGGCCGTCACCAGTTGCAGGCCGACCACTTGGGAGGCGTATGAGCCAAAGGCCTTGCCAGTGCCATGGGTCGAGGTGGCGATGGCACCGGCCAAGGTCTGGTAATCGACGTCGGCCATGTTCGGCAGTGCCTGGCCGATGGCCTTGAGCGCCGGGCCCATGCGGGACATGGGCGTGCCGCCGCCGAACTCGGCTTGCAGGCTGGCGCCGTCGTGGTCCAACAGGCCACTGAAAAAACTCAGTGACAACAAGGTGCCGTCGGTGGGCACCAGGGCGCTGAAGGAGTGCCCGGAACCCACCGGCCGAATCCGTCCTTCGGCGCGGCGCATCACCTGCACCAGTTCGTCGAGGTCCTTGGGGGCCAGGCGCGCCGCCGGCAGGCAACTCTGCGCACCGGACCAGTTGCGCCACGGGATCAAGCGAGGCGCGCGCATCAGCTCGGCCAGGGCGCCCTGGCTGCCCAGTGCGGTAAAGGCGGCGACAACGCCGGCCTGTTGCAGCAACCGACGCCGTGAGTAGTCCATCGTCATGCCGAAAGTACCCGTATTTATTGTTGGAAGTGTTGGCCGGACATGAAGGCGATCAGGGCCAGGAACTGCTCTTCGGAACAGTGCATGCACAGGCCCATCGGCGGCATGCCGTTGTAGCCGTTGATCGCGTGGTCCAGCAGGGTCTCGGCGCCCTGGGCGACCCGCGGGGCCCAGGCGTTCGTATCGCCGGTCAACGGCGCCCCGGCGCCGGGGTTGGCGTGGCAGAGTTTGCAACTGCTGTCGTAGACCTGGGCCAGCGCCGCATCGCTGGGCATGGCTGTGAACACCGTGGGCGCGGGGGGCTTGGGCTCTTCGCCGCAGCCGGCGAGCAGGCTGCCGAGCAGCACGATGACGGCGGAGTGAAGCAAGGTTGAAGGCGAGATTGCCAACATAGGGCCCCTCTTGGCTGCGCTTTTCTTGTTGTGGCTCAACACTAAGGCACGCCAGCGCGTCGGCTGAGGTCATTGGGGGCCAGAAAAGGGGGCTTGGGCGGCCAGGGCATTCACTGAGCCCCCTGTGGCCAGAGATTGCTCCCGCTGGGGTGCGAAGCAGCCCTGAGCCTGTCGCCTCGGAAAACGGCGGGTCGAGATTGAGCAACCAGCACTGCCCTCTGTGGGAGCGAGCTTGCTCGCGATAGCGGTCTGTCTGTCACCCTATGTGTTGAATGCGCCGACATCATCGCGAGCAAGCTCGCTCCCACAGTTTTTGTTTTGGGGCTGTCGCATAAAGCTCAGGGCAACAACAACCCCTGCTCCCGCTCGCACAACTGCACCACGTAATCCCACAACACCCGCAGGCGGACGGACTTGTGCAGTTCGCGACGGGTGCTGATCCAGTAGCTGCGGCGGATGGTTTCGTCCGGCAGCAGCGGCACCAGCGTCGGGTCGCCGCTGGCCATGTAGCACGGCAGCACCGCGATCCCCAGGCCCGAGCGCGCGGCCTGTTGCTGGGCGATGACGCTGGTGCTGTGAAACACCACTCGAGGGTTGCGGCAAAAGCTGTTGAGAAACATCAGTTCCTGGCTGAACAACAGGTCGTCGACATAACCGATCCAGGCATGGCGGCCCAGGTCCTCGCGGCTGCGCAGTGCTGGCGAGCGATCCAGGTAGGCCTGGCTGGCGTACAGCGCCAGGCTGTAGTCGGTGAGTTTGCGGGTCACCAACAGGTCGGCCGCAGGGCGTTCGAGGTGGATGCTGATTTCCGCCTCACGGTTGAGGATGCTGACAAAGCGCGGCACCGCCACCAGTTCCACCTCCAGCCCCGGGTAGCGCTGGAACAGCCCGTCCATGCGGCTAGCCAGGAACATGATGCCCAGACCTTCGGTCACTCCCAGGCGGATCTTGCCCAGGGGTGCGCTGGACTGGGTGATGTCCTCCTGGGCCAGCAACGCCACGTTCTCCATGGCTTCGGCGTGTTTGAGCAAGGTCTCGCCGGCCGGGGTCAGTTCATAGCCCTGGGCATGCTGGACGAACAGCGCGGTGCCGAGGCTTTTCTCGATGGCCTCGATGTGCCGGGCCACCGTGGCGTGGGTGGTGTTCAGCCGTCGGGCAGCCGTCAACAAACGCCCGCTGCGTTGCAGTTCCAGGAAATAGCGCAGGTCATTCCAGTCGAACATGGGGCGATCCTTGAACGCGCCTGAAGGCAGGGCTGTTTATAAACGCACAGCGGCTGCGCAAAAACTAACATTCTTTTGACGAAAACTAACAACTAGGATGGCTCCCACAACAACAAGAATGAGGTCGCGAATGCAACCTGTCGTCGATGAATACGATTACGTGATCGTGGGCGCCGGCCCTGCCGGGTGCTTGCTGGCCAATCGGCTTTCGGCCAACCCGCAACACCGGGTCCTGCTGCTCGAAGCCGGTGGGCGCGACAATTATCCGTGGATTCACATTCCGGTCGGCTACCTGTTCTGCATCGGCAACCCGCGCACCGACTGGTGCTTCAAGACCGAAGCGCAACCGGGCCTGCAAGGCCGCGCCCTGAGCTACCCGCGCGGCAAGGTCCTGGGCGGTTGTTCCTCCATCAACGGCATGATCTACATGCGCGGCCAGGCTGCCGATTACGACGACTGGGCCGCCGAAGGCAATCCCGGCTGGGCCTGGAAAGACGTCCTGCCGCTGTTCCGCCAGAGCGAAAACCACTTCGCCGGCGCGTCTGAATTCCACGGTGCCGGCGGCGAGTGGCGGGTCGAACGCCAGCGCCTGTCATGGCCGATTCTCGATGCCTTCCGCAGCGCCGCCGAGCAGAGCGGCATCCCCAACGTCGACGATTTCAACAGCGGCGACAATGAAGGCTGCGGCTATTTCCAGGTCAATCAGAAAGCCGGGGTGCGCTGGAACGCGGCCAAGGCGTTTCTCAAGCCGATTCGCCAGCGCGCCAACCTCACCGTATTGACCGACGTCGAGGTCGACCGGGTGTTGCTGCGTGACGACCGCGCCCATGCCGTCAGCGCTCGCTGGCAAGGCAAGGGCATGACCTTCAAGGCCCGCAAGGAAATCGTCCTGTGCGCCGGCGCCGTGGGTTCGCCGGGGATCCTGCAACGCTCCGGGATCGGCCCGCGCAGCTTGCTGCAACGCCTGGGCATCGGCGTGACCCATGAGTTGCCCGGTGTCGGCGGCAACTTGCAGGACCACCTGCAACTGCGGCTGATCTATCAGTTGGAAAATGCCCGCACCCTGAACCAGATCGCCGGCAGCCTGTGGGGCAAGATGGGCATGGGCCTGCGCTACCTGTACGACCGCAGCGGCCCGCTGTCCATGGCCCCCAGCCAACTCGGCGCATTCGCCCGCTCGGGCCCGGAGCAGGCCTCGGCCAACCTCGAATACCACGTACAGCCGTTGTCCCTGGAACGCTTCGGCGAACCGCTGCACAGCTTCCCGGCGTTCACCGCGTCGGTCTGCGACCTGCGCCCGCAAAGCCGTGGCCGGGTGGACATTCGTTCGGCCGACCCACACGAGGCGCCGCTGATCCAGCCCAATTACCTGGGTCACCCCGAAGACTTGCGAATCGCCGCCGACGCCATCCGCCTGACCCGACGCATCGTCGCGGCACCGGCCCTGAGCGCGTTCAAACCGGTGGAATACCTGCCGGGCCCCAGCCTGCAGACCGAAGAGGAACTGCACCAGGCCGCCGCCCGCATCGGCACGACGATCTTCCACCCGGTCGGCACATGCCGCATGGGCCAGGACGGCCACGCCGTGGTGGATGCGCAACTGCGCGTGCATGGCATCAAGGGCTTGCGCATCGCCGATGCCTCGATCATGCCGCGCATCACCTCGGGCAATACCTGCTCGCCGACGCTGATGATTGCCGAGAAGGCGGCGCAGATGATGCTCGAGGCAGACACCCGAATCAGCACGCCGCAAAAGGAGCCTGCCACGGTCTGAAAAACAAGTAAGCCCCCTGTGGGAGCGAGCTTGCTCGCGATGACGGCGTCACATTCAACACCTAGGTGCCAGACAGACCGCTATCGCGAGCAAGCTCGCTCCCACAGGGGGATGAGTCGATTCAAGGAAAGTGTGTCAAATCAGGAGACGCCACCCCGGCGTCGCAGTGGAACAACAAAAACAATCACTGTGAGGGATACCGCTATGTCCGAGCATGTTCAGCCCCTGGAAGCCACGCGCAGCGCTGGCACCAGCCAGGAAACCCAGAAAGTCATCTTCGCCTCGTCCCTGGGGACGGTGTTCGAGTGGTACGACTTTTTCCTCTACGGCGCCCTGGCGGCGGTGATCAGCAAGCAGTTCTTTGCCGGGGTCAACGACACCACCGCGTTCATCTTCGCCCTGATGGCCTTCGCCGCCGGTTTCATCGTGCGGCCGTTCGGGGCCCTGGTGTTCGGTCGGTTGGGGGACATGATCGGGCGCAAGTACACGTTCCTGGCCACCATCGTGCTCATGGGCCTGGCGACGTTCTGCGTCGGCCTGCTGCCCAACTACGCCAGCATCGGCATCGCCGCGCCGATCATCCTGGTGGTGTTGCGCATGCTCCAGGGCCTGGCCCTGGGCGGTGAGTACGGTGGCGCGGCGACTTATGTCGCCGAGCACGCGCCAATGGGCAAGCGCGGTTTTCATACCAGTTGGATTCAGTCCACGGCCACCCTCGGGCTGCTGCTGTCGCTGCTGGTGGTTTTGGGCTGCCGCTACTTCACCGGCGATCAGTTCGAAGTCTGGGGCTGGCGCATTCCTTTCCTGCTGTCGATCCTCCTGCTGGGCATTTCCACCTGGATTCGCCTGAGCCTGCATGAGTCGCCGGCCTTCCTGAAAATGAAAGAGGAAGGCAAGTGCTGCAAGGCGCCGATTCGCGAATCCTTCGGCAAATGGGAAAACCTCAAAGTGGTGCTGATCGCCCTGTTCAGCATCAACGCCGGGCAAGCGGTGACCTTCTACGCCGCGCAATTCTATGTGCTGTTTTTCCTCACCCAATTCCTCAAGATGGACCCGGCCCTCGCCAATAGCCTGCTGATTGTCAGCGTGGTGATCGGCGCACCGTTCTTCATCTTTTTCGGCTGGCTGTCGGACAAGGTCGGGCGCAAACCGGTGCTGATGATCGGCCTGCTGCTGGCGACTGCCCTGTACTTCCCGATCTTCAAGACCTTGGCCCACTATGCCAACCCGGCCATCGACCTGGCGAGCCGCCAGGCACCCATCACCGTGATCGCCGATCCGGCCACCTGCACCTTCCAGTTCGACCCGGTGGGCAAGGCGCGTTTCGACAGCCCTTGCGACAAGGTCAAGACCTTCCTGGTCAAGCAAGGCCTGCCCTACAGCAGCGTCGCGGCCCCGGTCGGCAGCACGGTGCAGATCAGCGTCGGTGACGTGAAACTCGAAGGCTACGACGAGGCGGCCCTGCGCGGTGCGGTGACCCTGGCCGGCTACCCGCAACAGGCCGATGCGCAGCAGATCAACCGCCCGATGATCGTGGCCTTGATCGTGGCGCTGATCATCATCTCGGCGATGTGCTACGGACCGCTGGCGGCGTTGATGGTCGAACTGTTCCCGACCCGCATTCGCTACACCTCCATGTCCCTGCCCTACCACATCGGCAACGGCTGGTTCGGCGGTTTCCTGCCCACCGTGTCGTTTGCCCTGGTGGTCTACACCGGGGATATCTTCTATGGGCTGTGGTACCCGGTGGTGATCACCGGGGTGAGCCTGGTGGTGGGCATGATCTGCCTGCGGGAAACCAAGAACGTGGACCTGGATACCAACTGAGGGGCAGAACCGTGGCGAGGGCACTGGCGCCCTCGCCACCGCCTCAGAAGCGCGCCTTCATCGTCATGGTGAAGTTGCGCGGCTCACCGTAATAGTTGCCGAAACCCTCGGTGCCGATGGTGGTGTAGTAGCGCTTGTCGAACAGGTTGTTGCCATTGAGGGCCACCGACCAGGTGTCATCGATGCGGTAGCCAACGCGACCGTTCCACACCGCATAACCGGCCTGGGTGATCTTCTCGCCGCTGACCGGCGATACACGGAAGTTGTCGCTTTGGGCATTGACCCCGGCGCCGACACTGAACCGTTCCAATGCCCCGCCGAGGGCATAATCGCCCCACAGGCGCAGCACATGGCGCGGCACGTAGCTGTTGAACGAGCCGCCGTTGAGGCTGGTATCAATGTCGTCGAGGGTCTTGGTCTGGGTGTAGGTGTAGCCGGCCAGCAATTGCAGGCGCTCGATGACTTCACCGCTGATCTCGGCTTCGAAACCCTGGGCGCGCACCTTGCCGGCGTTCTCATAGCAGTAACCGTCCGAGGACGCACAGCTGGAGGCGTAGTCCGTCTGGGCCTGGTCTTTCTGCACTGTGCGGAACAGGTTGAAGGCACTGTTCAGGCGTCCCTCGAACCACTCGCCCTTGATCCCCAGCTCATAACTCTCGCCCACCAGGGGCTTGAGTGCCGAGCCGCTTTCGGAGCGGTAGTTGCCCTGGGGCGTGAAGATATCCGAATAGCTGGCATAGGCCGTCAGGTGCTCGTTGAGGTCCAGCAACACGGCGGTAAACGGCGTGACTTGGCCCGTCTCCGTGCTCTTGGCGTGCTCCGAACCGCCGGTGAGGAACTCCGAATCGGTCTTGGAGCTGTACCAGCTCACCCGGCTGCCGACGACAAACGTCAACGGGTCCGCCAGTTTCAGCCGCAGGGTCGAATACATGCCGTGCTGCTCGGTCAGGGTCTTGACCGGTCCACCGCGCGTCGAGTTTTCGATGAAGTAACTGTCGTCCGGTTCGGGAATATGCCGATCTGGCTCGAACACATTCTGCTTCTGGGGCAGCAGTGCCACCGAGAAGAAGTCATCCTTGTCCGAGCGGCTGGCGTTGAAACCGACGATCAACTCATGTTGTTGCCCCAGGGCGTCGAACTTGCCGTCCAGGTAGGCGTCGAGGCCGTAATCGACCTGGTCATAGTCGTACATGCTGCCCAGCATGTTGGTGGTCGAGGTACCGGGCGCCACCGAGCCCGATGCAAAGGCGTATTTGATGTCCTGGGTATTTTTGGTATAGACCCCGGCGACCTTCACGGCCCAATCGTCATTGAGGTGATGGGCGATATCACCGAACACCGTGGTCCGCTGGCTACGCCAGGTGTTCCACGACGGGTCCAGGCAGGTGGAGCGGCTGAGTTTCAGGTCGCTGCCGTCCCGGTAGCGCGGCAGCCCGCCCCAGCAGGGGCTTGCATCGACGTCTTCATAGGCAACACCCAGGCCGAGCGTCGTGTCGGGCGACAGGTCGAAGTCCAGGGCGCCGTAGTAGATCTGGTCCTTGCGCCGGGCATCGTCGTAGAAATAATGCCGGCTCTGCTCGGCGATCACCGCCCTGCCCCGCACGGTGCCGGAATCATTCAACGGGCCACCGGTATCGACTTGCCCACGGTAGTTGTCCCAGGTGCCACCGGACAGGCTGAGTTCGGTCTGCGCCGTGGTCTGGCCGCGTTTACGCACGAAGTTGACGCCGCCGGACGTGCCGCCTGCCCCCTTCATCATCCCGGCGGCGCCACGCAGGACTTCGACACGGTCGTAATAAGCCATGTCGCTGCTGAAACTGTCGGCCTGGACATAGCTGTTGCCCATGTCCAGCGGAACGCCGTCGTATTGATACTGGCCAGACATGCGGAACCCGCGGGAGTAGAAATACTTGCCGCCCATGGTCGAGTCGTAGACGGTGATGCCAGGCGTCTTCTCCATGACTTGTTCGATGGTATTGAGGTTCTGGTCATCGAGCATCTTGCGGGTGATCACCGTCACCGACTGCGGCGTTTCGCGCAGGGAGTGCTCGCCCTTGCTGATGGTGACCGCCCCCGTCGTGTAGGAATTGCTCTGCTCGGTGGTCGCCCCGAGCCGCTGCGCCTCGATGCGGGTGGCGCCCAGTTCCATGGCCGAACCGTTGGCAGGCAGCCGGCGCAGCACGTACGTGCCGTTGGCCTGGGGCTCGGCTTGCAGGCCACTACCGCCAAGAATGCGGGCAAAGCCCTCGCCCACGCCGAAAGAACCTTTCAGGCCGGGCGATTGCAAACCTTCGAGTTGCCGAGCATCAAACGAAAGGGCAATACCGGCGGCGCTGGAAAAACGGGTCAGCACATCCACCAGGCGGCCGGCGCCGATATCGTAGGCCTGCACCGCACTCTGCTGCGCCGCAGCCGCTGCAACCGGGCTGGCATTCATGGCCGTGGCGCCAGCGGTCGTGACCGCCAGCAAGCCGATTTTCACTGCAAACACCAGACGGCCTGGCGCACTCACCCACGTCATATTTCCCCTCCCCCAAACGGTCAATAAAAACTCACTGAGGAAGAGCCGAACGATGAGGATGAAAAGTGCAAGGGTTGGTTTTTTTATTACGCAGCATCAGCGCCGATCGCCACCGGCGACCTGGACCCAGAATCGGCTGTAGCGGGTCACCCGCAACGAAAAGCCACTTTCCAGCGCGGCCAGGGCGAGATCAGTGTTATCCACGGGAAATACACCGGACACTTTCAAGTCGCCAATCGCCGGATCCCAACGCAGCACGCCGGGACGGTAACGCGACAGTTCATCCAACAGCGCCGCCAGGGGACGGTCAATGGCGATAATGCTTCCCTTCTGCCAGGCCCCCACCGACACATCGTTGCCGCGCAGCGTCCCTAACGAATGCTCATTGAAATCCAGGCGCTGGCCTGCCTCGACGCGCATCCTGGCTCCACGTGCTGGCAGGCTCACCTCGACCGCTTTCTCCAACACCGCCACTTCACCGCCCCGCGCCTGGCTACGGACAATGAAACGCGTGCCCAGGGCCAGCACCTCGGCCGGCCCCGTGACCACCTTGAACGGACGGCGCTGGGGATCGACCGCCGTCGTCACGAGCACCTCACCCCGCAACAGTTCCAGGCGCCGCTGCTGTCCATCGAAACGAACATTGATCGAGGTGTCGGTGTTGAGCATGAGCGTGCTGCCATCGGCCAACTGGACCTCGCGACGCTCGCTCACCGCCGTGCGGTAATCGCAAAGCAGGTTCTGCGTGGCCTGGCTGCGCCAGCTCAACCAACCCAGGCCGCCAGCGGATGTCAGCAGCAAGGCGCTGCGCAACACTTGGCGGCGGGAGCGCTGGTGGGTGTCGCTCAAGGTCGGTGCCGCCAGGGCGCCCGGCACACTCGCCATTTGCTCGGCCACCACGGCCATGCGCTGCCAGGCCTGGCCGTGCAACGGATCGGCAGCCAGCCAGGCGCGCCAATCGGCCCGGTCCGCGTCGGTGGCAATCCCGGAATTCAGCCGGGCGTACCACCGTGCCGCCACACGGATGGCTTGCAATTCTTCGGGCGGCAGGTTCATGAAAGCTGCAATTGAATTTGCATGAGGCAGCAATGCTCCATGGCCTTGGCCATGTGATTGTTGACCGTGCGGACGCTGACGCCCAGGCGCTCGGCAATTTGCGGATAGGTCAGCCCATCGAACTGCGACAGGATGAACGCCTGCCTGACACGCGGCCCCAATCCCAGGAGCAGACGATCGATCTCCATCAGGGCCTGGAGCAGGATCGCCTGCTCTTCCAGCGAGGGGTGCTGCTCTTGCGGCATGGCGGCCAATGCTTCGAGGTAGGATTGTTCCAGCGAGCGGCGGCGAAACAGGTCGATCAACAGCCCTTTGGCGATCATCGACAGGTACGGGCGCGGCTCGCGGATATCCAGCGCCGTGCGCGCCTTGATGACCCGCACAAACGTATCCTGGGTCAGGTCAGCCGCATCGAAGGCATTGCCCAAGCGCTTGCGCAGCCAGCCCTGGAGCCAACTGTGATGATCACTGTACAGAACGTCGACAGCACTGCGTAGGGACAGATCGTTGGCGGGCATGGCAATGGAATAATTCGCGACTGATAATGACTCGCATTGTCATAGACACCATCGTCGCTTGCAACCCAAACGTGCACGGACACTCCCCCTCGCTGGAATCACTCAGTTGATCGAGTGATTTTTCACCGTGCTCTCCACCAGGTCCAACATCTGTCCCAACGCCCAAGGCTTGGCAATGAACGAGGCGTGGTGCTTGATTCCGGCGCTTTCCGGCGTCTCGAAACCGGACATGATCAGCAGCGGGATCTGCGGCCAGCGATCCCCCGTGAGGTTGGCCAGGTCCGCACCGTCGATCTTGCCGGGCATGGTGATATCCGTGAGCAGCAGGTCGACGTAGTGGGCGCTTTCTTCGAGGAACGTCAACGCCGCATCGGCGCTTTCCCGAGGCTCCACGACGAACCCTTCTTCCTCGAGGATTTCACAGAGGAACTCCAGAATGGTTGGATCATCTTCCACAACGAGAATCAAACGTGTAGTCGCCTGGCCGTCGCCATTTGGCATCGAATTCATGAAAGTGACTCTCCTTGACCTCATAAACCTTCTTTGCGGTTTCAACCGCCTTGAAGTTATGAGCGATACCCTTTAGAGAAATTCATTCTGCGTGCCAACCGACCGCCGAATGTCACGCCAGCCACCTTGGCAACGCAGCGCAACGCTTATATCTGTATATCCATACAGATAAAACTTGCTCTGGCGCGCATCCGTGACCATGCTACAAGCCCATGAAATCTGCTTCAGGAAAAGGGCGCTATGCAGCTGTACCTGTGTGAAAAACCGTCCCAGGCCAAGGACATCGCCGCCGTACTCGGTGCCACGCGCCGTGGCGACGGTTGCTGGCTGGGCCCGGGCATCACGGTCACCTGGTGCATCGGCCACCTGCTGGAAACCGCTCCACCCGATGCCTACGACGCGCGCTACAAGCGCTGGGTCCTGGCCGACCTGCCCATCGTGCCGGCGCAATGGAAAATGACCGTCAAGCCGAAAACCGCCAGCCAGTACAAGGCGGTCAAGCGCCTGTTGGGAGAAGCGAAAGAACTGGTGATCGCCACCGACGCCGACCGTGAGGGCGAAATGATCGCCCGGGAGCTGGTAGAACATTGCCGTTATCGCGGGCCGATCCAGCGGTTATGGTTGTCGGCCCTGGACGAAGCGTCGATCCGCAAGGCCCTGGCCGCCCTCAAACCGGGGGTCGAAACCTTCAACCTGTATCACTCGGCCCTGGGTCGCTCCCGGGCCGACTGGTTGATCGGCATGAACATGAGTCGCCTGTTCACGTTGCTGGGGCGCCAGTCCGGCTACCAGGGCGTGTTGCCGGTCGGTCGCGTGCAGACACCGACGCTGCGACTGGTGGTGGACCGCGACCGCAGCATCGCCCACTTCGTGCCCGTCGCCTATTGGGCCATCGACGTGCAGCTCAGCCACGACGGCACGGCGTTTACCGCCCAGTGGCGCGCCGACCCGGATGCCTGCGACGACCAGGAGCGCTGCCTGAACCAGGCCCTGGCCCGGGACGCCGCCCAGGCCATGGGCAACGCCACCACCGCCCGGACGCTGAAAGTGCGTACCGAGCGCCTGCGCGAAGCGGCGCCGTTGCCCTTCGACCTGGGCACCCTGCAGGAAGTCTGCTCGAAGAAGCTCGGCCTCGGCGCCCAGGAAACCCTGGACATCGCCCAGTCGCTCTACGAGACCTACAAGCTCATCACCTATCCGCGCAGCGATTGCGGTTTCCTGCCCTTGAGCCAGCACAGCGAAGCACCAGCCATCCTGGCCGCCCTCGCCACGGCCGACCCCAGCCTCGCGCCACTGCGCGAGCATTTGCAGGCGCAGCGTAAGTCCCGGGCCTGGAACGACGCCAAGGTCAGCGCCCACCACGGCATCATTCCCACCGCCGCCGCCAGGAACCTGGACAAACTCGCCGGCAAGCAGCGCGCGGTCTATACGCTGATTCGCGCGCGCTACCTGGCGCAGTTCCTGCCCAACCACGAGTACGACCGGACCCAGGCCGACTTCGACTGTGCCGGCCAGGCGCTGCGTGCCGTGGGCAAGCAGATCGTCGAGCCCGGCTGGAAACGCGCCCTGCCCGAAGCACTGGCGCCGGCCAGGGGACGTGAAGCACCGGCGCCGCAGGTCCTGCCGGCATTGGCCGAAGGTCGCGATTGCGCGGTGGACGAAGTGAAACCCAAGGACCTCTGGACCCAGCCACCCAAGCCCTTCACCGAAGGCGACCTGATCAAGGCGATGAAGAACGTCGCCAAGCTGGTGGAGGACCCGTTGCTCAAGCAGAAGCTCAAGGACACCACCGGCATCGGCACCGAAGCGACCCGGGCCTCGATCATCCAAGGGCTGCTCGACCGCGGTTACCTGGTGAAAAACGGCAAGGCCCTGTCCGCCACCCCGGCGGCCTTCAGCCTCATCGACGCCGTGCCCCGGGCCATCGCCGACCCAGGCACCACCGCTATCTGGGAACAAGCCCTGGACATGGTGCAAAGCGGAGAAATGAGCCTGGAAGAATTCGTCACCCGGCAAGCCGCCTGGATGAGCAAGCACGTCGCCCGCTGCCAGGGCATGAGCCTGACCATCAGCGGCCCGGCCAGCCCCGCCGGGCGTGGCGCAACACCGTGGAAAAACAAGCGCAAGCCGGCCAAGCGCAAGGCTAGCGGTGCACCGCGCAAGGCGAGCAAGGCCAAGGCCACTTGAACAAAATCAGGCCCACACCGAATCCCCTTGTGGGAGCGAGCTTGCTCGCGATAGCGGCGCATCAACCTCCAGATAATTGATTGCAACACCGCCATCGCGAGCAAGCTCGCTCCCACATTAAATGGGGGATGGCTGGAAATTCTCATACCCAAACCGTTTTGTCCGACAATATGTAGTGACCAAAAATAATCACTACAAAACCGTTGACGCCTCCGATTTGCCCTTGCATGATGCAGACGTCTCCCCGATCGGGAGTACAGGCAACTGTTTGAGCAAGCTCGTCTGACCGCCGAGCTGTTTTTTGGATAAGGGACTGCCCACAAGGCAGATTGAAGGTGCTGACCTGGCATGACCGTCCGGTAACGAGGACGAGAAACGCCAGCGAAGATCCTCATGACGCGCGTGGTCGACCCTCGAAAGTTGACACTGCCTGAGATTCTTCGCTGTTTCTCTTCGTTGTAGCGCATTTGCGTAGCAGCCCTTCGATAACACTACACAACCGATGCACGACACCGTCGAAGTCAGACGGACGAACGCTGACGGCCTGGTTTCGGTAGCAGGCAGGCACTTACCGAGTAGCGAAGTTTTTTGCGAACCACCAGACAGATCAACCAAATGGTCAAGGGGCTTACACATGAATCTGAACAATCAACCATCTATTGATGAACTGGCTCGCATGTTCGCCGCACACAAGGACACACTCGACAGCCATATCCTGTGGATCAGCAAGACTGGCCAGGTGCGTATGGACTGCCTGTCGCCCTACACCCAAGAAGACGAGTTCGAAAAGAACACGCAAGAGCTGTGCGCCCGGCTGAAGATGTACCGCCGTGGCCAGGGCTACGTGGGCAAGAAGGCCGCGGCTGACAAAGACTTCATGGGCCGCGTGCTGCAAACGCTGACCCAGGCCTGGCAGTCGATGCAGAACACGTCCGAGGTCCGGGTTATCGACCGCCTCTGCTGAAATCCCCTAACAAAAGGGCCCGCGCCTGAACCAGGAGCGGGCCCTTTTTTTGTGAGACTAGTGGCCTGTACGGTTAATTCGAGTACTCAAATTCGAGTGCCAGGGCTTGCCAGGCAAGGCGCCATGACGAGTCGTAGCCCGCTACGGCGAGGAATGGCAACGCAGGCTGGCAAGTTCTGGCGCCGAAGTTGAGTGCACGAATTAGCCACACAGGCCACTAGAACACCGACCAGCCAATGCGCTGGCTCATCATCTCCAGCGCCGCCATGCCGGCCAGGGAGTTGCCGGCGGCGTTGAGTTCCGGCGACCAGACGCAGACGGTGAACCGGCCCGGCACCACGGCGACAATCCCGCCACCGACACCACTCTTGCCCGGCAGGCCGACGCGATAAGCGAAATTGCCGGCCTCATCGTACAGACCGCTGGTGGCCATGATGGAATTGACCTGCTGGGTCTGCCGGGCGCTGAGGATCTGTTCGCCGCTGTGTTTGCAGAACCCGTCGTTGGCCAGGAAGCAGAACGCCCGCGCCAGGTCGATGCAGCTCATCCGCAGGGCGCAGTGGCTGAAATAACTGCGCAGCACCGCTTCCACGTCATTGTGGAAGTTGCCGAATGATTGCATCAGGTACGCCATCGCCGCGTTGCGGGCGCGGTGCTGGTACTCCGACTCGGCGACCTTGCCGTCCACCATCACCTGGGGGTTACCCGACAGGCGGCGCACGAAATCGCGCATCGACAGCGCTGGCGCGGCGAAACGGGACTGGTTGATATCGCAGATCACCAACGCACCGGCATTGATGAACGGGTTACGCGGGCGGCCGCGCTCGAATTCCAATTGCACCAGGGAGTTGAAAGGCTGGCCGGAGGGCTCATGGCCCAGGCGCTCCCAGATCGCTTCGCCGGAATGCCCGATGGCCTGCACCAGGCTGAACACCTTGGAAATACTCTGCACTGAAAACGCTGTTTCAGCGTCGCCGGCGTAATACAACTCGCCATCATTGCCGTACACGGCAATGCCCAACTGATTGGGCACCACGGTGCCCAGGGCAGGAATGTAGTCGGCTACCTTGCCCTGACCGATCAGGGGGCGAACCGCATCGAGGATCTCGTTCAACAGTGCTTGCATATGCGCGGGGTCCAGTCATTCCCCGTTCGAGTGCGGGGATACAGACGCTAGACGCTGGTGGGCGGGGTCAGAGCACACTGAGTTGCGAGGAAAAAACGTGGCGAGGGAGCTTGCTCCCGCTGGGCTATGGTAGGAGCTGCCGAAGGCTGCGATCTTTTGATCTTGATCTTGATCTTTCGCTTGAGATTCAAGTGTCCGGAAAAAGATCGCAGCCTCGTTGCACTCGTCAGCTCCTACACAGCTTCTACACAGCTCCTACAACGCGCCCCAGCGGGAGCAAGCTCCCTCGCCACAACAGCCGTGTTCGCCGCAATGAATGCAAGCATTTTCAGTGGCGCTGGTGGTCGAATCGAGCGGTCTATAGTTCAAAGGATCAATCGGCAGGGGTAGACGATGCGTCAGATCATGCAAAAAGAACCCTGGTGGGCCTCGCCGCCCCAGCCCGGGCAGGATGAAAGCGAACTGGAATGGGGCTGGCTGGTGATCTACAGCGAAGGCGAACCGCGCTTCGAGTTCATCAAGGAGCGTCCATCGGACGAACAGATCCGCCATCGCAAGGGTTGTCGCGTCACCCTCGGCTCGGAATGAGTCGGCCTGTCATGGCTTGAGGTCCGGCAAGACCACCGCTCGATTGGCCAGGTCCGCCTCCACCAGGTTGCCTTTGATTTCCTCGTCCAGGTAATACACCGGTGCCATCACCCCGCTGAGGGGATGCTTGAGTGACTTGAACCAGGCTTCGTCGAACGCCGCGCTCAGGCTCTTGCGGATCTGCGTCTCCATTTCCGGCCGCTCACCCTCGTGGATGATCGCGCGAATACCCGCCACGCCCACCGAAATCAACGCCCCGGCCGCCTTCCCGGCCACGGCCGCCGCCGCACCGGTCGCCCCACGCGTGGCGAACTGGGCCTCGATTTTTTCGCTGGTGCGTTGCGCCACCGTTGCAATCACCGCCTCCGATGGCCCGGCCCCCGTGCTTGCAGCCTTGTTGACGTGATCGATCAGGGCCGCATAGGCCGGCAAGGTGTTCAGCGGCTCGGCGTGAACCATCTCGTACAACGAAGCATCACGCGCCGCCGGCGGACCCAGGCGGATGGCAGGGATGCCATGCAGGCGTCGGTTCATCAGCTCGTTCGGGATTCGATGCCGCTGGGCGATGACCTGGGCCTGTTGATTGAGCTGACGGATGTAGTAGCCCGTCGCGTTGGCCCTGATCGCCTCGGGATCGATTTCCACCGCCACCGGCGCCAGCACCTGCTCGCGATATTGCTCCTGCAGGTAAACCGCCAGGCGCTTGGCCGAAGAATCCGCCTCGCCCTCGGCACTGGCCGCGTACCAACTGACCTTCACCGCCAGCCATTCCTGGGTCCAGTAGCTGCTGAACCAAGGGATGAATTCAGCCTCGGTGCGTTCATACACCAACACGCGCCAATGCTCCATCGACCCGCGTGCATAGACGGCTGCCTGTTCGAGGGCCCTCTTCGATGCCGCGATGATTTGCTGGTCTACCTGTCGCCAGGTGTCCTGGGCAATCATCACCGTGGCAACCGGTGGACCGCGCTGTGGCGTGGCGCACCCCGCCAGAACGAGCACAACGGCCAATATCAGCGAACGCCGCACAGTCGCGCCACCCCGGATTCCTGTCATCCATGGGGGTGAGTATAGGTCGCGATGAACAGGGATCCGGCCCAAACACGCCAAAACACCGCGATTCCCTGTGGGAGCGAGCTTGCTCGCGATGGCGTCCTGTCAGTCACTTCATCATCGACTGAACTGGCGCTATCGCGAGCAAGCTCGCTCCCACAGGGATTGTGTATCTCTCAGAACCGGGTGAAATGCTCGAATTGCCAATCATCGGCCGCACCATCCCCGCGAGCCTTGTGAAGGGCACCGGTCGGCGTCCAATCGGTGCGTTTGCCCACCAACGTCCCCAGGTAAGGCCGGGCGACTTCCAGCACGCGCTCATAGTCCATTTGTTCCGGCTCGACGATGCCACGATCCGGATGTTCAATGGCCCAGACGATTCCCGCCATGACACCGGCCGCCACTTGCAGGCTGGTGGCGTTATTGAAGGGCACCAGAGCCCTCGCCTCGTCAACGCTCAACACCGAACCGAACCAGTAGGCGTTCATTTCATGCCCCATCAACAAGACCCCCAGGGCGTCCACCCCACCGGGGTCGATTTCGCCGTTGAGGATCCGCTGCCGGGCCTGGGTTTCCCAGCCACGACCGATCAGCTCATGGACTGACAGCCAGGCGTCGTTGCAGGGGTGATAGGCGTAATGCAGGGTCGGTCGATACACCAACTTGCGCTGGTCTTTCACGGTCAGCAAATCGGCCGTCGAAGCGGTTTCGTGGTGAGTGATCATCAGCCCCAGGCAGGGCCCGCCCACCGGCGTCCAGGTCTTGATCAAGACGCTGGCGCTCGGGCGTTCCAGATAGATCGCGTTGCGGCTCCCGAAACCATGACGCCGGGCAGCCGTTGGCCAAGTCCGTTCATGGGACCCCCACCCCAACTCGGCCGGCTGACGGCCCTCGCTGATGAACCCCTCCACCGACCAGGTGTTGACGAACTCGTCGTCTGCCTTGGGACGCTGGGAGCGTTGGCTGTCGCGTTCGGCAAAATGAATGACCTTGATCCCCAACGCCATGCTCAGCCTGGCCCAGTCCACACCGTCCGGTTCTTGCGGTAGCGGCTGCTTCAATTGCGTCGCCAGTTCAACCAGCCCGGCCTTGAGCAAATGGGTGATCAAACCGGGATTGGCACCATGGGCCACCACTGCCGTCGGGCCTCTGCCCAGTTTTTTGCGCAGGCCCAGCACTTGATAGCGCAACGCGTAGTTGGTCCGATGGGAAAGGTCCAGGTGCGGATCCTCGTAGCCTCCCGCCCACGGCTCGACGCAGGTGTCGAGGTACAGCGCGCCCTTCTCGAACGCGTACGCCATGAGGTCCAGGGAGCTGACCTCGACGGACAGGTTGACGATGAAATCACCACGCTTGACGAAGCGATCGAGGATTTGTGCATAGGTTTTTCGGGTCAAGGCCTTGGGGATAAATCGGATTCCCCGTTCCTTGAACCAGATGTTGTGGTCGATCACCGGTGCGATGACGGTGATCTGCTTGATCTCGACGTGATCCTGCGCCAGCAGCAAGGGCAACGTGGCCCGGGCGATGGAGCCGAAGCCGATGAAGATCAGACGGCCGGTGAACGGGACCTGACGTTTCATGTGCTGCCTCCTTGAGAAGGGTGTACGGCCCATGAAATAACCGAACGGTGATCGAGGCTACTGTCAAGGTTGACAGGTGCGGCGCAGATCGCCCTGCGCCGCACCTCGCGTGCGCCTACGAAGTGCCCAGCCCGCCAGACAGATCCGTGCCGGAGTGGGCCCGCCCGTTGGCCGGCGTGACGGCGGGCTCGTCACGGTGTTCGGTGGTCTTGCTCACCGTATCACGCACCGTTTCATAACCCTCCCGCGCCGTGCGCTTGACCTTGTCGGCCAGGTCGGCGCTGGTCTTGCCCATCGTTCGCTGTTCGGTAGAGGTGCTGGGTAACGCTGCGCCCAGCATTGCCCCGAGGGCGATACCCGCCGCCGCCATCATCAACGGCTGCTCCTTGAGCAGACGGCTGAACTCATCGCCCAGCTGCTGCGACCCTTGGGCCATGCGCTCGCCCGCCTGATGAGCGCTGTGCCGGGCATGCCGGGCGCTGGCGCCCACGTCGTCCGCCAGGTGCGCAGCTTTGTCCTTGATATGGTGAAAGCCTTCGCGCAATGACTCACTGCCGCTGTGCAGGTGCTCTCGCGCATTGTCCAGGCCACCGGCAAGCCCTTCGCTCCAACCGCTGGAATCCTGGTCCGGCCCGACGCGATAACCGACCCGCGGCGGATGGTTCTGCCCAAGCATCAGCCAGCACAAGCCAACCGTGGTCAACACGGTGGGTACCGGGTTGTTGCGCACCGTAGTGCCCAGGTTGCCGAAAAACTCGGCGCCATTTCCCTTCACGAGCCCCAGGGCCTGATCCAGCATTTGCCCTGGCGTGAACTTGCTGCCCAAGGCGTCGACGATATGGCTGATATGGGCGCGCTGCTCGTCGATTTCACGCTCGATGGCCTCTGGGCTCTTTTCGGATTCGGTTTTGAATTCATCCTTCATGAGGCTTTCCTCCGCAGGGCTTCCTGGTCTTTGTTCAAGGCATCGAGCGTTCGGTCAGGCTTGAAGTGGGACGGTTCGAATTGTTTCTTGCCCGACTGGACCATGACAAAACCAATGATCATGACCACGACGCCGACGATCAGCGCCGCCAGCCAGGGCGCCATCATCGTACTCAGGCCATACACCGCCGCCATCAACAGGATGATGAAGCCGGCCATGAGTACCATGGCGCCACCGGCCACCGCAGCAATGCCCGCCTTGAGCGTGTTGAGGCTCGCCTGGAATTCAGCCTTGGCCAGCGCCAACTCCTTGGTGAAGAGCGAGGGGACTTCGTGGGTCAATTGCCTGAGCAACCCCATGACCGAGGCATCGCTTTCGGGCGTCGAGGCGCTGGCGGTACGCTGCATATCTGGGTCTGGTCGATTCATCACAACTCTCCTCTGGTATTGGCCGAACCCGGCAGCGAGCCGGTGGCTGAATCACTGGGATGGTCCTGGACACTCGGTGAGGTCGGGGTGACACCGGTGGCCAGGCCGCTGCGGGTAGCGGCACCGGGGCCGATGGGATCAGGGGTCGATTCAAAAGGCCGCTGGGCGCCGAATCCTCCGGCGGGAGGGTTTGAATGCCCGGCGGCGGGTTCGTCGGCCTCGGTGGCGACCGGCGAGGCACCGGCCTTGAGGAATCGCGACAGCCCAAAGCCCACCGCGATGCTGCCGGCGAGGAACAGACCGGGGTTATCCCGCGCCAGGCGAGAACCGTCATGCAGCAACTGTTCGGCACTCTTGTTGCGCAATTTGCCGGCCAGGCCGCTCATGCAGTCGGCCATGTCCGCCAGATAATGGGATAAGCCGAGGGTGTCGTTGGCTTCGAGTTCCGACATGGCGGATTTGGCGCCACGGGCCAAGGCATCGATCTGGTCCGCCGCGGTATCGCGGTACTGGCCGAAATGCGCATCGGCCTTCTCGCGGGCGCTGCCGATCGCTTCGTTCACGTCCTCCTTGATGTGGTTCAGGGATTCCTCAGGCCGACCTTGGCTTGAAGTGCCGCTTTGTCGCTCGGGGTTGTTGTCCGGGATAGTCATGTCTGTCCATCGCCTCCGTGATGAAAAACTCAACGACAGGCAGTCGCTTAGCGACGCCTGGATAAGTGCCTCTCAGAACAAATGACGGGACGCGATGCGGGCTAGTTCCAACGAGTTTCAAGGCTGGACGCTGTGTGGTCGTTGAAGCCGCTTGATGGGTTTTTACGGCAAAAAAAATGGGCATTGGTTGTGAACACGGATGCCCAATGCAGAGCTGTGATGAGGGCTGCTCATGTGCCCCTGTGGGAGCGAGCTTGCTCGCGATGGCGCCGGATCAGCCAGCATTGATAGTGACTGACACACCGCCATCGCGAGCAAGCTCGCTCCCACAGGTATACAACCATCAGGACGCCATCGTCGCCGCCTGGTTGCCGCCCTGCTCGGCAATCTTCGAGAGTTTCTCGTCGGTGGCTTTTTCTTCCTTGAGGGTCGCCAACAGCAGGCCGACCACTTCATCGCCCAGGTTCAAATGCTTGGCCATGGCGATCAAGGTGCCGTAACTGGCGATTTCGTAGTGCTCGACTTTCTGCGCCGCGCCGATCAGCCCCGCGTCGAGCACCGCGCCTTTTTCGATTTCCTCGATCAGCTCCTTGGACTCTTCCACCAGTCCTTCCATGGCGATGCATTTCATGCGCTTGAGCTTGATCCCCGCCACTTCGACGAGGGTATCGATGCGCTCAATCTGGCCTTGGGTTTCCTCAAGGTGATCGTGAAAGGCTTGTGCGAGCAAAGGGTTGGTGGTGGCCCGAGCCATGCGCGGCAAGGCACGGGTGATCTGTTTTTCAGCACTGTAGACATCGGACAGTTCGTGGATGAACAGGTCTGTCACGGTTTTTCTGGCCATTTCAATCTTCCTCTGTTCAGAAGGCGAGCCTCGAAAGGTTGATGGGGTGAAGCCGGCAGAGGCGGCTTCACCTGTCATCAACACTGACCCAGGGGAAATTTCGGATGTTCCAGAAATTTGCCGAAACGTTGACAGAGGGTATCGGTGACGCGCTCAACCCAACGCCGTGTCGAGAAACATCATCACCGCAAAGCCCATCATCAAGCCGAGGGTGGCCGGGGTTTCATGGCCGTTGCGATGGGTCTCGGGAATCACCTCGTGGGAGACCACGAAGATCATCGCCCCCGCCGCCAGCCCCAGGCTGATGGGGTACGCGACGGCTACGCCCGACGACATGCCCAGGCCGATCACCGCCCCCAGTGGCTCCATCAGCCCTGAACCGACCGCGATGAGCGCGGCACGCAAGGTGCTGATACCGGTGACGCGCAGCGCCATGGCAATGGCCAGGCCCTCGGGAATGTCCTGGATGGCAATAGCGGTGGTCAGGGGTAAGCCGACCTTGAAATCGCCGTCGGCAAAACTGACGCCGATGGCCATGCCTTCTGGCAGGTTGTGCAAGGTGATGGCAAGTACAAACAACCAGACACGATTGATCCGCTCGGCCTGCGGACCACGCCGGCCACTGAGTTCATGTTCGTGCGGCACGAAACGGTCCAGGCCGATCATCAGGGCGACGCCCAGCCCCAGGCCCACCACGACGACAAGCGCGGCGAGCAACTGATTGCCACAGATTATCTGTGCCGCCTCGATGCCCGGCAGGATCAATGAGAACGAACTGGCGGCGAGCATCATGCCGGCGGCAAACCCCAGCATGATGTCCTGGGTACGGGAGGAGATATCCCGCAGCACCACCGCCATCATCGCCCCCAGGGCGGTGGCGGCAAAACCCGATGTCCCGCCCAGCACGGCGTAGCCGAGGTTTTGACGATTGGCGCCAACCAAGGCGTTGTAGCCGCTGTAGAGCAACAACCCGGCCACCAATGCCAGCCCGAGCCAGAACGTCACCCCCAACAAGAGATTCTCTTGCACGGGGTTCAGCCAAGTGCGCCAGGGCGATCGAATCCGGGAAGTGGGCTGGTCCATCGAATGTCCTTACGGGTCTTGGCTCGAAATATCAGGCGAGGGAGTCGCCTCCCTCGCCATTCGTTTACAGTTTGTCACCTTGTATCCCCGAACCCAAGTCGGCGCCCGTGGTGGGGTTGCTTTCAGGGTTGGACATCGTCCGCGCCTTCATGTCCATCAACAGTGCTTCGTCCTTTTCACTCAACTGCACGCTGGCCAGGCCATCGCCACCGTCGACCGCCGGAACCGGGTTCTCGACGAACTCCCAGTCCTCGCCCTGGTTCCATGGGCCACGTACGGTAGGTTCACCTTGGGACATGTTGAAGTACACGTTAGTGAACTCCGGCATGCCGGGCAGCTTGCCTTGTGGGAAGTTGGGCTGGATGGCATGCAAGGCTTTTTCGAACGACAACTGATGGGCGATTTCACGGGTCATCAAAAAGCCCAACGCTTCCTTTACCCCCGGGTCGTCAGTGACGTTCATCAATCGCTCATAGACAATTTTTGCCCGGGCTTCAGCGGCGATGTTGGAACGCATGTCCGCCGTCGGCTCACCGATCGTGTCCACATAAGCGGCAGTCCACGGCACCCCGGCGGAATTGGTCAATGGCGAACCGGCACCGTACAGGAGGCTGGTGATATGAGAGTCGTTACCGGCACCGTTGATGTCCCGGTACAGTTGGCCCTCCTTCTCCACCCCTTCAGCCATCTTGCCCTTGGCACCCTTGTTCAACATCACGATGATCGAGCCAATCACTTCCAGATGGCTGAGTTCTTCGGTGGCAATGTCCATCAGCAGATCCTTGCGTCCTGGATCGTCCTCGGACAAGGCCTGGGTGAAATAACGCGATGCCGCCGCCAATTCCCCCTGGGCGCCACCGAACTGCTCGAGCAGCAGGTTGGCGAGTCCAGGATTAGGCTCAGCGACACGCACGGTATACTGCAATCGTTTGTTATGTAGAAACATGATTGAACTCCTCGCTCAGGCACACATCATGAGAACACTGCCGACCGGCAAGCTCATGAAAATCTGAAGAAGTTAAATGAATAAAATTTAGTTTTTATTCAAGACGGAAGACGAATGGTTAATTGCAACTCAAACCCCTCACCCATCTCTTGAACAATCAATAGCGCAGCGAAGCCGGGCATGAAATACCCGACTTTTAATATCAAGATCGGAACAGGTCCCATACCAACGGCACGGGACCTGCGAGACCACGGGACATTACGATTTACGACCGCCACCGTGGCTATTTTCACCGCCTTTCTTGCCAGCTTCGGAGGCTTTTTCCCGGTCGTTGGCAAAGTTGCCACCCGAGGCCTGGCCACCTTTGCGGCCGGCTTCCGAAGCCCGCTCAGGGTCGTTGGCAAAATTACCACCCGAGGCTTGCCCGCCTTTACGGCCGGCCTCTGCAGCACGTTCCGGATCGTTGGCGAAGTTACCGCCCGACGCCTGGCCACCCTTGCGTCCAGCCTCGGATGCGCGTTCCGGATCGTTGGCAAAGTTGCCGCCCGATGCCTGGCCGCCTTTTTTCCCGGCTTCCGATGCCTTCTCACGATCGTTAGCGAAATTGCCAGGGTTGTTATTACCTGTGTTAGCCATTTCATTCACCTCGTTAGTTGATGTCAACGAACCTGTTGGCTCGTCCTATTCGGAAAATTTGACGCCGTTAAGGTTTTAAAAAAGAGCTGCAAACGGCGACGAACGGTCAACAGCTTTATTTATCTTCCCATTGCCCGGGTATTTATTGCGCTAGCCTATTAAACAAGCGGCGATTGATTGGCAGTGTTAAATACCGAACTTTGTCCAGCGAAAAAACCTGTGGGAGCGAGCTTGCTCGCGATGGCGTCGGATCAGCCTGCATTGATGTTGATTGACACACCGCTATCGCGAGCAAGCTCGCTCCCACAATTGCCCCGCCTTCAACATTAAAAAACAGTGCGTGTCTTTCCACGCCGTCCGCCAAGGGCCCGGTGGCGCCGGCACCCCATTGCACCGGTCTCGTCACCCAAGCCTCGCGCCGTTCCAGGAAGCCAAAACTCGCGGGCTGCCGGTGTTGTCTTGCACCACCGCACTGACCGGCTTGCGGTGTCCGGGCACCCTGTCGCCGATGCCCGGATAGAGCAATGTCAGGGTGAAATCGGGTCACTGGCCGGGAACGTTTCTTCCAGTGCTTCATCCAGTTGGTTGTTGGTAATGTCCCGCTCGCCGACCTTGCCACTTCGTTCGCAATGACAATCCGCCGCCGGACACGGCTCGCCATTGGGGTGTTGTTCTGCGCAGGCCTGGCTGCAATAGGCCTCGCCGTCATGATTGAACACCCGCTCGGGATCTACCTCGCAATGGCAGCCGGGGCAGCCACAACGCAGTTCGCTCATGTCGTCCTCCTGGGGACCGGGTGTCGTCACGATCCCACCAGTAATTGAACCTCCAGGTTGGCCGCCGCGACGCCGTGCTTCGCTACATACACCTCATCGGTCCAACCTTTGGTCCGGTTGCGATACGTCTGGGTGCCAAGGGCCGTTGTGTCCCATTCCATGACATCGCCAATGTCGACGTCATTGGCGGGCCCCAGTTCAAGCACTGTGTGGCCCTCCTCTTCCGATACGTAGACACCCACCCTGGCGCTCTGTCGATTGATGGCTCTTACCTCACCGGTGGTCTGCTTCATACCTGTCCTCTTTTCTTTTGACGGCAGGTTTGGCGCGGTCGGGCCGCGCCACACTTTTCACCTCAGCGCTTGGCTTCGGTATGCGGATTGGCCGAACGCTCCAGAAACGCTGCGGTAATCTGCGGCAGGTGATCGCGCAGCCATTCAGCCATGGCGATTTCCTGGGGCAGAATCTGCTCGCAAGCCCTTTGGGTTTCCACATCGCCGGCCACTTTCGCCGCCTCGATCAACACGGTGTAGGACGCGATCTCCAGGTTCTCGAAGACGTAGCCACTCATGGCACCCTTGACCACTTCGTCACTCATCGCCATGCCGCCCATGGCTTGACCGAACGCCATCAGCTTGCCGGCCATGTCCTTGAGCATCGACGGGCTGCCGCCCAGCCGCTGGATGCACTGTTCCACCAGCTTCTGCTGCCCGAGCGTCTCCTCGATGTGCTGTTCGATCCGGGCCTTGAGGACCGGGTAATGTTCCAGGCGCTCGGCCTGGGCCTTGAGCATTTTCTCCGCTTGCTGTTCCATGGCATGGGCATCGTTGAGCCAATCCAGCAGGTTCTCTTTAGGGGTTGCCATTGCGTTCTCCTTATCAGTGTCATTGGCGCACTGCAGTGCGAGAGCTTTGAGATAGCGCACATAAGGTGGATGTCCCACGCCCGGGGAAAGTTTGAAGAAACACCTGCGCAGGGCGACGAAAGGCGTGCGGCTAGCCCGCTGCTAACCTCAACGATTCCAGGCCAGCGGAGAACCCACATGCCCGACGATCTTCAGCGTGACCCCGTCGAACAACTGCAGCTCTACATGGCCGGGCGCCGTTTCCTGGTGCTGACCGGCGCGGGCATCAGTACCCCGTCCGGCATTCCCGACTACCGCGACAGCGACGGCGTGCGGCGGGGCAAGCAACCTATGATGTACCAGGAGTTCCTCGCCAAACCCGAGGCGCGACGGCGCTATTGGGCGCGAGCGATGCTGGGCTGGACACGCCTGCGTCAAGCCCGGCCGAACCAGGCCCACGAGGCCTTGGCGGCGTTGCAGGGACAGGCCCGCATCAGTGGCCTGATTACCCAGAATGTCGACGCCTTGCACGACCAGGCCGGCAGCCAAGGCGTCATCGAACTGCACGGCAGCCTGCACCGTGTGCTGTGCCTGGACTGCGGCCAGCGCAGCGAGCGACAGCAGATTCAACACTTGATGGAAGCTGAAAACCCTTACCTGGCCGGCGTCGATGCGGTGCAGGCACCCGATGGCGACACCCTGCTCGACCCGGCGTTCGAGGCGCGCTTCCAGGTGCCCCATTGCCCCCATTGCGAGGGCGAACGCTTGAAACCCGATGTGGTTTTCTTCGGTGAAAATGTCGCCGCCGCCACCGCGACCCGCGCCACCCAGGCGGTGGAACAGGCGGATGGGCTGTTGGTGGTGGGCTCATCGTTGATGGCGTATTCGGCGTTCCGCCTGTGCCGGGCGATCAAGGACCAGGGCAAGCCGCTGCTGGCGATTAACCGAGGCAAGACCCGGGCTGATGAGTTGCTGGACTTGAAGGTTGAAGTACCGTGCGAAGAACTGCTGCCCTTGCTGATTTGACGATCACAATGCCCCCACAGGGATTGGGTGGTTAACGTACGGGTAAATCCTGATCCCTCAGCGTATCGAACAGCGCCTGCGCCGCCGCCGACAGCTCATGCCCCGGCTTGGTCAGCACCCCGATGGCCCGTTCGATCACCGGATCGCTCAACGTGATGCAGCGAGCCCCCAGCTCATGCATCTGCCCGACACACAGGGCCGGCACGGCACTGACGCCCAGGCCGCTGGCGACCATCCGCCCGACGGTTGCCAGTTGATGGCTCTCGAACTCAACGGGCAGTTTCATACCTCGGGCCTGCAGATGTTCCTCCAGCATCACCCGAACGGTGGAGGGTCGCTGCAAGGTGATGAATGGCTGCTCCAGCAAGGTTTCCCAGTGGACTTCGTCGCGCTGGGCAAGCGGCGAGTCCAGCGGCACCACCGCGACGAAGCGATCGAGATACAAGGGCGTGAACGCCAACGATGAACCCTGCATCGGTTCGAACGCCACGCCCAGTTCCACATGACGATCACGGACCATTTCCAGCACCTGTTCGTTGATCACGTCGTTGACCGTGACGTTGACATTCGGATAGCGGGCGCGGAAGGTCTTGAGGATCGGCGGCAGCAGGTTGCCGGCAAACGACGGCATCGCCGCCAACGTCACGCGACCGCGCTGCAAGGTGAAGCGCTGGCGCATTTCATCCTCGGCGTTGTCCCAGTCGGCCACCAGCCGGCGGGCCAGGGGTAGCAAGGACTCACCTTCGGGGGTCAGCGCCACGTTACGGGTGTTGCGGCTGAACAGGCGGCCACCGAGGCCTTCTTCCAGGGCCTTGATGGTCAGGCTCAGGGCCGACTGGGACAGGTGCAGCCGCTCGCAGGCCACGGCGAAGCTCAGGCTCTGGGCCACGGCGAGGAAGGCGCGGATTTGCTTGAGGGTCATGGTCGTTCTATGTCCGGTTACGTAGGAGCTGCCGAAGGCTGCGATCTTTTGATCTTTATCTTTCGCTTGAAACTTAAGTGTCTGGGGAAAGATCGCAGCCTCGTTGCACTCGGCAGCTCCTACGGGGTAAGCACTATTGAGTTTTATCAATCAATCCAATCTAAAAATCAACTTAACAAATATATGACTTGGCGCAACACTGCATCCCATTGCGACCCCATCAAGAATAAAAGAGGTGTCTATGGCAGGTTTCGACAAACGCGTGAGCTCTTATGAGGAAGCGCTGGAAGGCTTGAAGGATGGCATGACTGTCATCGCCGGCGGCTTCGGCCTGTGCGGTATCCCGGAAAACCTGATCGCCGAGATCAAACGCAAGGGCATCCGCGACCTCACCGTGGTGTCCAACAACTGCGGCGTCGACGGTTTCGGCCTCGGCGTGCTGCTGGAGGACCGGCAGATTCGCAAAGTAGTCGCTTCCTACGTCGGCGAAAACGCCCTGTTCGAGAAGCAGCTGCTGAGCGGCGAAATCGAAGTCGTGCTCACCCCCCAAGGCACTCTCGCGGAAAAAATGCGCGCCGGTGGCGCAGGCATCCCGGCGTTCTTCACCGCCACCGGCGTCGGCACGCCCGTGGCCGAAGGCAAGGAAGTGCGTGAATTCCACGGCCGCCAGTACCTGATGGAAGAATCCATCACGGGCGACTTCGCCATCGTCAAAGGCTGGAAGGCCGACCATTTCGGCAATGTGATCTATCGCCACACCGCACAGAACTTCAACCCGCTGGCCGCGACGGCGGGCAAGATCACCGTGGTGGAAGTCGAAGAAATCGTCGAACCCGGCGAGCTGGACCCGACGCAGATCCACACCCCTGGCATCTACGTCGACCGGGTCATTTGCGGCACGTTCGAAAAGCGCATCGAACAGCGCACCGTGCGTAAGTGATCCCCTCCCCGGCCCGAATGAAGGAATAACACCATGGCACTTTCCCGCGAACAAATGGCTCAACGCGTCGCCCGCGAGATGCAGGACGGCTACTACGTGAACCTGGGCATCGGCATTCCGACCCTGGTCGCCAATTACATTCCCGAAGGCATGGAAGTCATGCTGCAATCGGAAAACGGCCTGCTCGGCATGGGCGCGTTTCCCACCGAAGCCGAAGTCGATGCCGACATGATCAACGCCGGCAAGCAGACGGTCACTGCGCGCATTGGCGCGTCGATCTTCTCTTCGGCCGAATCGTTTGCCATGATCCGTGGCGGCCACATCGACCTGACCGTGCTGGGTGCGTTCGAGGTGGATGTCGAAGGCAACATCGCCTCGTGGATGATCCCCGGCAAACTGGTCAAGGGCATGGGCGGCGCGATGGACCTGGTGGCCGGTGCCGAGAACATCATCGTCACCATGACCCATGCGTCCAAGGACGGCGAGTCGAAACTGCTGCCCCGTTGCAGCCTGCCGTTGACCGGTGCCGGTTGCATCAAGCGCGTGCTGACCGACCTCGCCTACCTGGAAATCCAGGACGGCGCCTTCATCCTGAAAGAGCGTGCCCCGGGCGTCAGCGTCGAGGAAATCGTCGCCAAGACCGCCGGCAAATTGATCGTGCCGGACCACGTCCCTGAAATGCAGTTCGCTGCCCAGTGAGGAGAGATTCGATGCAAGAAGTCGTGATTGTCGCCGCCACCCGTACCGCCATCGGCAGCTTCCAGGGTTCGCTGGCTGCCATTCCCGCACCGGAACTCGGTGCCGCGGTGATTCGTCGCCTGCTGGAACAGACCGGTTTGTCCGGCGAACAGGTCGATGAAGTGATTCTTGGGCAGGTGCTGACCGCAGGTTCCGGACAGAACCCGGCGCGCCAGGCGTCGATCCTCGCCGGCCTGCCCCATGCGGTGCCGGCGCTGACCCTGAACAAAGTCTGCGGTTCGGGCCTCAAGGCGTTGCACCTGGGCGCCCAGGCGATTCGCTGTGGCGACGCCGAGGTGATCATCGCCGGCGGCATGGAAAACATGAGCCTGGCCCCCTACGTCCTGCCGGCCGCTCGCACCGGCCTGCGCATGGGCCACGCGAAGATGATCGACAGCATGATCACCGACGGTTTGTGGGATGCCTTCAACGATTACCACATGGGCATCACCGCCGAGAACCTGGTGGACAAGTACGGCATCAGCCGCGAGGAGCAGGACGCCTTCGCCGCCGCGTCCCAGCAGAAGGCCGTCGCCGCCATCGAAGGTGGGCGATTCGCCGACGAGATCACGCCGATCCTGATTCCCCAGCGCAAAGGCGATCCCGTGGCGTTCGCCGCGGATGAACAACCGCGCGCCGGTACCACCGCCGAGTCCCTGGGCAAACTCAAGCCAGCCTTCAAGAAGGACGGCAGCGTTACGGCGGGCAATGCGTCCTCGCTCAACGATGGCGCCGCCGCGGTGATCCTGATGAGCGCGGAAAAAGCCAAGGCCCTGGGCTTGCCGGTGCTGGCGAAAATCAGTGCCTACGCCAATGCCGGCGTCGACCCGGCCATCATGGGCATTGGCCCGGTCTCGGCCACCCGTCGCTGCCTGGACAAGGCCGGCTGGTCCCTGGAGCAGTTGGACCTGATCGAAGCCAACGAAGCCTTTGCCGCTCAATCGCTGGCCGTGGCCCGAGAACTGAAATGGGACATGGACAAGGTCAACGTCAACGGCGGCGCCATCGCCTTGGGCCACCCTATCGGCGCCTCGGGGTGCCGGGTCCTGGTGTCGCTGCTGCATGAAATGATCAAGCGCGACGCCAAGAAAGGCCTCGCGACCCTGTGCATCGGCGGCGGCCAAGGCGTGGCCCTGGCGCTGGAACGGGCTTAACCGACACGGGTTCAACAGGGGTTGTGCGGACCCACGAATATCCGCGCAGCCCCTGGCACCACCCCCGGCGCGACCTCGGTTGCGCCGGTTTTTTTTGCCTGATTTTAATCTGTATGGCTACCGCCGCTTTCGCGAGCAAGCTCGCTCCCACAGTGGACGTGTGGTGCCAGCAATCTGTGTTCACCACAAAACCCTGTGGGAGCCGAGCTTGCTCGCGATGGCGGCAGTACACTCAGCATTCCGGTGACAGGCATACCGCTTTCGCGAGCAAGCTCGCTCCCACAGTGGACTTGTGGTGTTAGCCATATCTGCGTTCACCCCAAAACCCTGTGGGAGCCGAGCTTGCTCGCGATGGCGGCGGTACATTCAGCATTACCGTGACAGGTACACCGCTTTCGCGAGCAAGCTCGCTCCCACAGTGGACTTGAGCTGTACGCAATGTCTGCGTTCACCACAAAACCCTGTGGGAGCGAGCCTGCTCGCGAAGGCGGTGGTCCTGTCTGTCGCCGTAAGCCCAGGCAAAAAAAAACGGCACCTTTCGGTGCCGTTTTCACGCTCACAGGGGGAGTTACTTGCGGGCCGCCTCCCACGACTTCAGCAGCTCGGTGTAGCTCACGGTTTCGCCTTTCGGCTTCTCGTTCGCCAGTTTCGGCTTCGGAGCACCCGGCTGGTCGAACCAGTATTGCGCGTCGCGCTCAGGGTTCATCTTAGGTGCGCAGGTGGCTTGGGCCTTGGAGCGTTCCAGACGCGTCATGATCGCGTCCTGGTCCTTGGCCAACCCGTCGAGGGCCTGCTGAGGGGTTTTCTCGCCGCTGGCGGCTTCGGCGATGTGGCTCCACCACAGTTGAGCCAGGCGTGGGTAGTCCGGCACGTTGGTCCCGGTCGGGGTCCATTGCACGCGGGCCGGGCTGCGGTAGAACTCCACCAGGCCACCGAGCTTCGGCGCCAGGTCGGTCAGGGCCTGGGAGTTGATGTCCGACTCACGAATCGGCGTCAGGCCGACGATGGTCTTCTTCAACGATACCGTCTTGGACGTCACGAACTGCGCATAGAGCCAGGCCGCGAGTTTCTGCTTCTCAGGCGTGGACTTCATGAACGTCCAGGAACCAACGTCCTGATACCCCAGCTTCATGCCCTCTTCCCAATACGGACCGCGTGGCGACGGCGCCATGCGCCATTTCGGCGTGCCGTCGGCATTCACCACCGGCAGGCCCGGCTTGGTCATGTCGGCGGTGAAAGCGGTGTACCAGAAAATCTGCTGGGCGATGTTGCCTTGGGACGGCACCGGGCCGGATTCGGAGAAGGTCATGCCCGCCGCTTCCGGTGGCGCGTACTTCTTCATCCAATCCACGTATTTGGTGGTGGCGAACACGGCCGCAGGACCGTTGGTGTCGCCGCCACGGGTCACGCTGGAACCGACCGGATGGCAGTCCTCGACACGAATGCCCCACTCGTCCACGGGCAAACCGTTGGGCAGGCCCTTGTCGCCGCCACCGGCCATGGAGAACCAGGCATCGGTGAAGCGCCAGCCCAGGGATGGGTCTTTCTTGCCATAGTCCATGTGGCCATAGACACGCTTGCCGTCGATCTCCTTGACATCTTCGGAGAAGAACTTGGCGATGTCCTCATAGGCCGACCAGTTCACCGGTACGCCCAACTCGTAGCCGTACTTCTCCTTGAACTTGGCCTTCAGGTCCGCACGCTCGAACCAGTCGGCGCGGAACCAGTACAGGTTGGCGAACTGCTGGTCGGGCAGTTGATAGACCTTGCCATCCGGCGCGGTGGTGAAGGAAATACCGATGAAGTCCTTGAGGTCCAGGGTCGGCGAAGTGAAATTCTTGCCTTCGTTGGCCATCAGGTCGGTGATCGACTCGGTCTTGCCGTAGCGAAAGTGCGTACCGATCAGGTCCGAGTCGTTGACCCAGCCGTCATAGATATTCTTGTCCGACTGCATCTGGGTCTGCAGCTTCTCCACCACGTCGCCTTCCTGCAGCAGGTCGTGAGTCAGCTGGATCCCGGTGATTTCGTTAAAGGCCTTGGCCAATACCTTGGATTCATACTCGTGGGTGGCGATGGTTTCCGACACCACGTTGATTTTCATCCCGCGAAACGGTTCGGCGGCCTTGATGAACCACTTCAATTCTTCAAGCTGCTGCTCGGCTGTCAGGGTCGACGGCTTGAATTCACTGCCGATCCATTTTTTAGCGGCGTCTTCATAGGCGTCGGCCCAGGCCGTAGCGCTCAGCCCGCTGAGTGCCAGCATGGCTGCCAATGAAACGCTATGTCGCAGCTTATTGTTTTTATCGAACATAGAGACCTCTCCTGTTTGGGTTTAAGAGCCTGATCGTCGCGTTGTCGCGATTAGCCCCACCGCATCACTGCCAACAGCCACACCAAAGACAACGCGAACGCTATCCAGATGCTCCAGTCGGTCACGCCAATCACCAGCAGGTGCAGGTAGGCGCTACCGAGAAGACCGATAAACAACCGATCGCCACGGGTCGTGGCAATCGGCAGGAAACCACGCCGAGGGATACTCGGCGAACGCAATTCCCACGTCGTCATGCCCACCAGCAGCAAGGCGATGACACCAAAAAAAGCCGCCGTCGGGACGGTCCAGTTCATCCATTCCATCATCGACTCCTCAGACCCGGCCCAGGGCAAAGCCCTTGGCCACGTGGTTGCGAACGAACCAGATCACCAGCATGCCCGGCAGGATGGTCAACACCCCCGCCGCCGCCAGCACCCCCCAGTCGATACCCGACGCCGACACCGTACGGGTCATGACCGCCGCGATCGGCTTGGCATTCACCGAGGTGAGCGTACGGGCCAGCAACAGCTCGACCCAGGAAAACATGAAGCAGAAAAATGCCGTGACGCCGATGCCGGAGCCGATCAACGGAATGAAGATCTTGGCGAAGAACTTGGGGAAACTGTAGCCGTCAATGTAGGCAGTCTCGTCAATTTCTTTCGGCACCCCGGACATGAACCCCTCGAGGATCCACACCGCCAACGGCACGTTGAACAGGCAGTGAGCCAGGGCCACGGCGATATGGGTGTCGAACAAGCCGATGGACGAATACAGCTGGAAAAACGGCAACAGGAACACTGCCGGTGGCGCCATCCGGTTGGTCAGCAGCCAGAAGAACAGATGCTTGTCCCCCAGGAACCGATAACGGGAAAACGCATAGGCCGCCGGCAACGCAACGCCCAGGGAAATCACCGTGTTCAGGCTCACGTAGTACAGCGAGTTGAGGTAACCGGTGTACCAACTCGGGTCGGTGAAGATCACCTTGTAGTTGTGGAAGGTGAAATCGTGGGGCCACAGGGTCAGGCCGCCAAGGATCTCGGTGTTGCTCTTGAACGACATGTTCAGCAGCCAGTAGATGGGCACCAGCAGGAACAGGATGTAGATCAACAGCGGAATCAGCTTTCTCTTGCTCATTGTGCGGGCCTCAACGGTTGGCGTCGGAGTGCGTCATGGCGGTGTAGAACAGCCAGGACACCAACAGAATGATCAGGAAGTACACCAGGGAAAACGCCGCCGCCGGGCCCAGGTCGAATTGGCCGATGGCCATCTGCGTCAGGGTCTGACTGAGGAACGTGGTGGCGTTGCCCGGCCCGCCGCCGGTGAGCACGAACGGCTCGGTGTAGATCATGAAGCTGTCCATGAAGCGCAGCATCACGGCGATCAGCAGCACACTCTTCATCTTCGGCAACTGGATGTGCCGGAACACCGCCCAGTTGGACGCCCGGTCGATCCGCGCCGCTTGATAATAGACGTCGGGAATCGCCCGCAGCCCCGAATAACACAGCAGCGCCACCAACGACGTCCAGTGCCAGACGTCCATCACCAATACGGTGACCCAGGCGTCCATGGTGTTGGCCGCATAGTTGTAGTTGATGCCCAGGCCGTTAAGGGTGGAGCCCAGCAAACCGATGTCGGCGCGGCCGAAAATCTGCCAGATGGTGCCCACCACGTTCCACGGGATCAGCAGCGGAATCGCCAGGATGATCAGTACCAGGGATGACCATTTGCCCTTGGTCGGCATGGTCAGGGCGATAGCGATGCCCAGGGGGATTTCAATCAGCAGCACGCACGCCGAGTAGATGAACTGGCGCAGCAGCGAATCGTGCAGCCGTGGATCGAGCAGCACCTGCTTGTACCAATCGGCGCCGACGAAATAGCGGCTGGATTGATCGAAGATGTCCTGCACCGAATAGTTGACCACGGTCATCATCGGGATCACGGCGCTGAAGGCCACCAGCAGGAACACTGGCAACACCAACCACCAGGCCTTGTTGTTCTGCACCTTGTTCATGGCTGCACCTCGCTCAACGGTTCCAGCAAATACTCATCGGCATAGACCATCAGCCATTGGGCCGGGAAACTGATGTACGCCGTACCTTCCGGTACGGGCTTGTCTTCGGCCAGGCGGACCTTCAGCGGTGCGCCATCGAGGTTGAGGGTCAGGATCTTGTAGGTGCCCAGGTCTTCGACGTGGACCACGTCGGCCCGCATCGCGTCGTCGTAAGGCCCATCCCAGACATGCACGAACTCGGGGCGGATACCGACCTTCAGGCTTTTGCCCTCGGCTTCGGCGATACGCCGTTGCAAGGTGTCCGACAGGGGCAAATGGGTCGAGGCGAAGCCGACGCCACCGGGCTGCGCCGTGACTTCGATCAGGTTCATCCCCGGGCTGCCGATGAAGTAGCCGACAAAGGTGTGGCTGGGGCGCTCGAACAAATCCCGAGGCGTGCCGAACTGCACGATCTGGCCGCCGTACATCACCGCGATCTTGTCGGCGAACGTCGAGGCTTCCAACTGGTCGTGGGTGACGTAGACCATGGTGATGTTGAACTGCTCGTGGATCTGCTTGAGCTTGCGCCGCAACTTCCATTTCAGGTGCGGGTCGATCACCGTCAGCGGTTCGTCGAACAGGATCGCCGACACATCGTCGCGCACCAACCCGCGGCCCATGGAGACTTTCTGTTTCTCATCGGCGGTGAGGTTGCGGGCCTTTTTGTCCAGCAGGTTCTGCAGGTCCAGGACCTCGGCGATTTCCTGCACCTTGGTGTGGACCTTCGCCTCGGCCATGCCCTGGTTGCGCAGCGGGAACGCCAGGTTGTCAAACACCGTCATGGTGTCGTAGACCACCGGGAACTGGAACACCTGGGCGATGTTGCGGCGTTCCGGGGTCAGGTCGTTGACAACTTTGCTGTCGAACATCACTTGCCCTTCGGAAGGGCTGAGCAAGCCGGAAATGATGTTGAGCAAAGTGGACTTGCCGCAGCCCGAAGGGCCGAGCAGCGCATAGGCACCGCCCTGCTCCCAGATATGGTTCATCTCGCGGATCGCGTAGTCCTCGGGGCCCGCCGGGGTGCTGGTGTAGCTGTGGGCAAGGTTCTGCAAACGAATTTCAGCCATCAGGCAACCCTCGCAATACGCAGGCCGGGGGCCTGGACCAGCTTGCCTTGGGCATCGAAGACAAACAGTTTATGGGTCGGAATGTAGATGCGGATCGGCGCGTCCACGTCGTACTCATGCACCCCTGGCAAGTGCAGCACCAGCAGGAAATGTTCGTTGCGCACATGCAGGAACGTCTCCGAGCCGCTGATCTCGGCCACCTCGACGGTCACCGCCAGTTCGAGGTCATCGTCGTTGCTTGGCACCAGGGAAATATGGCTGGGGCGCACGCCGAAGCGGAACTCGCCCTCGCCCACCGGGCGCAGGTCGACGTTCAGCGGGAAGTGCACGAAATTGGCGAAGCTGACTTCATTACCGGCAATACGACCCGGCATGAGGTTGATCGGTGGTTCGGAAAACAGCTCGGCGGCCAGCACGGTTTGCGGCTGGTGGTAGACGGAAGACGACTTGCCGCTCTGAATCACCCGGCCCTCGTGGAGGATCGTGGTGGTGCCGCCCAAGGCCAGCGCCTCGTTAGGCTCGGTGGTGGCGTAGACGGCGATGGTGTGGCGGGCCTGGAACAGCTCGCGCATTTCCTGGCGCAGCTCTTCGCGCAGCTTGTAGTCGAGGTTCACCAAAGGCTCGTCGAACAGGATCAGCTCGGCGTCCTTGACCAGGGCCCGGGCCATGGCCGTGCGCTGCTGCTGGCCGCCGGACAATTCCAGTGGATGGCGCTTGAGAAACTTCTCGATCCGCAACATCTTTGCGGTTTCCAGGACCTTGCTTTGGATGATTTCTTCGGACACACCGGCCTGGCGCAACGGCGAGGCGATATTTTCGAAAACGGTCATGGTCGGGTAGTTGATGAACTGCTGGTAAACCATCGACACGTTGCGCAACCGCACCGGACGGTGGGTGACGTCGACGCCGTTCATCAGGATGCGGCCGCTGTCGGGCTTGTCCAGACCCGCCATCAGGCGCATGAGGCTGGTCTTGCCGGACAGCGTGCGGCCCAACAGGACGTTGAAGGATCCGGGTTCGAAACTCAGATTGGCATCGTCGATCCAGGTCTGGCCTTCGACGGTGCGACAGATGTGCTCAAGCTTTAATGACATGGCTCGGCCTTTTTATTATTTGGAGTCAAGCGACCCGAGCTTCAAAGCGAAAGCCGTGCCAGAAATCACAAACCCTTGATCAGGTTGATTTTTTACTGGATTGGCAGGCAAAAGGCGTTCGTTGATGAACAGAAGTGAACAATCAGGAATGAACAACTGAACAATGGACGGGTTGACAATGAACAATTTTGAACAACACTGAAAGAACGTTTTCGGCTAGCCTGGCCATGCCCCCTGTGGGAGCGAGCTTGCTCGCGATAGCGGTGTTTCAGCGGCATTGATGTGGCTGACATACCGCTATCGCGAGCAAGCTCGCTCCCACAGGGTTGATGTATGAAGTGGTATTCAGGCCTGCCCCAGCACAAGGAGTCTGTGCGAGACTTGCCACAACAATAAAAACAGCTCCTGCGAGAGTGCCCCATGGCCGCACCTGCTCCTGCCTTGTCCCACGAGGCCATCATCCAGGCTTCCTGGTCCCGTTGCCGCGCCTTCGGCCTGAATCACCAGAGCGTGCCGGCCTTCGATCAGTTGCCCGCCCAAGGCATCGCCCACTTGCTGGAAAGCCAGCATTCGCTGGTGCAGACCACCCATCAGGAGGTCTTGCCGTATTACGAGAACATCCTCAGCAACTCCAATTGCCTGATCATGCTGGCCGACAACCAGGGCCAAGTGCTGACCTCCTGGGGCACCCAGCGCTTCATCGAGCCGAAACTGGCCCATGGCTTCAGCGCCGGGGCGAGCTGGATGGAGCGCTGCACCGGCACCAACGCCATCGGCACCGCGCTGGCCTGCGAACAGGCGGTGCACATCGAGCACGATGAACACTTCCTCAAGGCCAACCGCTTCATGACCGGCTCCGCCGCGCCGATCTTCGATGCCGAGCGCAAGGTCATCGCCGTGCTGGACGTCTCCAGCGACAGCTACCTGCCGCCGTCCCACACCCTGGGCATGGTCAAGATGATGAGCCAGACCGTGGAGAACCGGTTGATCCTCAACCTGTTTCGCGGTGAACACTTCCAACTGACGTTCAACACCGGTTTGAACAACCTCGACAGCCAGTGGGCCGGGCTGTTGATTTTCGATGAAAGCGGCCAGGTGCTCTCGGCGAATCGACGCGCGGATAACCTGCTGGGCCTGAGCTTGTCGCGGGTCAGCATCGAAAGCCTGTTCAAGGTGTCGCTGCTGGAACTGCTGAACCAACCCGACGGCCTGCCATTCGCCCTGCAAGCGTCTGGCAGCAATCGATTCCAATGTCTGCTCAGGCGCCCGAGTCAGGTGTCGATCAGGGCACGCGTGTTCACCGAAGCAACGCCTGCGCCGGCCCCCGCCAGCAACACCATCGGCCTCAACACCCTGCACTTCGGTGACAGCCGCGTGGAGAAAGCCGTGCGCCAGGCCGAGCGCTTGCTGGAGAAGGACATTCCACTGTTGATCCATGGCGAGACCGGCGTCGGCAAGGAAGTGTTCGTCAAGGCCCTGCACCAGGCCAGTTCGCGCGCCAAGCAGCCATTCATTGCCGTGAACTGCGCCGCGATCCCCGCCGAGTTGGTGGAGTCGGAATTGTTCGGTTATGAGAAAGGCGCGTTCACCGGCGCCAACCAGAAAGGCAGCATCGGCCTGATCCGCAAGGCCGACCGCGGCACGCTGTTTCTCGACGAGATTGGCGACATGCCCCTGCCGACCCAGGCCCGGCTGCTGCGGGTCTTGCAGGAACGTTGCGTGCAACCGGTGGGCAGCGCCGAGCTGTTCCCGGTGGACATCCGCATCATCTCCGCCACCAACCGCTCACTGCGCGAACAGGTGCAACTGGGGCGGTTTCGCGAAGACTTGTACTACCGCATCGGCGGCCTGACCCTGGAACTGCCGCCCTTGCGCGAACGCAGCGACAAGCAGGCCCTGTTCAAGCGCCTGTGGGAACACCACCGCGAACCAACCCAATGGGCCGGCCTGAGCCGTGAGGTATTGGACCTGTTTGAACGCCACCCCTGGCCGGGCAACCTGCGACAGGTCAGCAGCGTGCTGCAAGTGGCCCTGGCGATGGCCGAGGAACAGCCGATCCGTCCGGAGCATTTGCCCGACGACTTTTTTGTCGACCTGGAAATGGAACCGGTGGAAACCCCTGAACCACTGACGGTGGACCTCAACGATGCCGAAGACCTGAACCGCCAGCTTCAGGCCGTGGGCGGGAATATCTCGCACCTGGCGCGCCGACTGGGGGTCAGCCGCAATACCTTGTACAAACGCCTGCGGCAGCTGGAAAGCTGATACAAAACCTGTGGGAGCAAGCCCACTCCCACAGGGGGAAATGCGCTACCCGAGAACACCTGGAAAAAAATGTGGGAGCGAGCCTGCTCGCGAAGGCGTCGGGTCAGCCAACCTCAATGCTGAATGACACACCGCTTTCGCGAGCAGGCTCGCTCCCACAAGGAATTTGTGTGAACGCCGATTGCTTGAACACCCACGAAACCTGTGGGAGCGAGCTTGCTCGCGATAGCGTCAGTTCAACCGAGAATGGTGCCGGCTCAGTCGAACGCACCGTTGAGCACTTCATAAATGATGCCAGTGGCAATCGCCACCAGGATCAGGTCCGTGCCGACCTGCTGCCATTCATAACCGTCATAGTGCGGCAAGCGTCCCAACAGCCGGCCATCGAGCTTCTTGGCGATGCCGGGTGGCAACGGCTTGCCTCGGGCCAGGTTTTTCTGGATGCCCGGCGGCAATGCCGGGCCGGGGCTCCAATAATCGCGATAACCGCCAATCACACCCAGGATGCCGCCACGGTCGATGCTGGGGCCGTTATGCCAATCACTGCCACCGCCTTGGTTTCCCTTGCCGCCTTGGTTGCCTTTGCCGCCCTGGCCACCCTTGTCACCAGGATTCCCTTGCCCCCCCTTGTTGCCCTGCCCGCCCTTGCCTCCTTGCCCTTGACCGGGACCTTGATCAAATTGAGCGTTTCCCTTGCCGTTTCCCGGGTCCGCGACAACAATGCCAGGGCCCGCCGCCAAGGCGAAACAGGTAACAGCAGCAATCAACGAGCGCGATTTGAACATGGCAGTTCTCTCGAAAAGGGGACATCCCCTGTAAAGATATAGAGACTAACGGTGATATTAGTTCCATATCACGCTTCGCGTCGTTTGCCTGGACCGGATAACACCTGAACACCGCAATCAAGGAGCTCCATGCGCAAGGATTACCTGGCTTTTTTCGTCTCGATGTTCCTCTCGCGGTTGGCCGATCAGATCTTGCTGTTCATCGTCCCGCTGATTGTTTTCCAGACCACCAACAGCGTCTCCTGGGCGGGCCTGGCGTTCTTTGTCGAATCCCTGCCACGCTACCTGGCGTTCCCGATCTGCGGCGCGCTGTGCGACAAGTTCCCGCCGATTCGCATCCTGCACATCAGCCAGGTCTATCGCGCCGCAGCCTGCGCCGTCGCAGTCGTGCTCTATGGCGTCTTCGGCGGTGTCTATTGGATCGTGGCGCTGTCGGCCCTCTGTGGCGTGCTGACCACCCAAGGCATCATGGCCCGCGAAGTGGTCCTGCCTTACATCTTCAAGCACTACACCTACACCAAGACGCTGTCTTATTCGCAAATCGCCGACCAGACCGGCTTGGTACTGGGACCACTAATCGCTGCGCTGCTGCTCGAGGTGTGGGCGTGGCACTGGGTGGTGCTGGCGATCGCCGGGCTGTTCCTGCTGGCAGACCTGGCCATGTTGTACTGGCAGCGCAGCAGCTCGGTCACCCTTGAGTCCTTCGAGCAACACCATGACCTCTGGTTGAACCCGCTGCGCATTGCCCTGGGCCACATCCGCAACCTGGCGGAACTGAAAAAAGTCATCAGCCTGGCGGTGGGCGTCAACCTGATCATCGGCGTTACCCTCGCCACGTCGGCGGCCATGGTCATCGGCCACTACGGCGCCGGAAAAGATGATTACGCCGGGTTGCAGGCGGCCGGTGCCGTGACCACCATCGTCATCCTGTTTCTCCTGGCCCGGGTCACCTTGCCCTTGAAACTTCTCGGCGCCCTCTCCTACACGCTGATTGCCGTCGGCGCTTTCATCACCGCGCTCAGCCCGACCCTCTGGGGCTACGTCGTCGGTTTCCTGCTGATCGTCGGCTTCGACAAGATGTTCAACGTGTACATGCGCAGCATCCGTCAGCAGGTCATTCCCCCACAGGACTTTGGCAAGACCGTCGGCGTGATCACGCTGCTCAACAACCTGTCGCAACCGTTCGCGGGCTTGCTCGTCGCGGTGTTGGCAGCGCCTGTTGGGACGCAGGAGGTGATTCTGCTGCTGGCGGTGGTCACCAGCCTGATCGGAGTCGGTGTGGTCGTGATGAACAGGCAATCAACACAGGGGACAAGGGTCTACCGTACCGATTCAAATTGACCCTCGGTTTGTATTATCAGTGACTTATTCTTGAGGCATGGTTGCATCGTTGCTAGCGTCGATGCGCATCTTCCCACCATTCGTCACCTGTTAAATGTTGGAATCTACAGGCGGCCATGTCTGGCTCAGGGTTTGCACTGGCCTGTCTCAGCAGCCAAGAACGACATAATTCTGACGCGGCGGCAAATTAATCAATGCTTGGTCAGCAAACGGAGATGTACCGTGTCAACTCTCAACGAAATCGCAGCGAACCACGCGAGAATGGCAAAGTTAAAGGAAGAAGAGTCGATGCGGTTGAGTGCGCTTCAGGGACAGGTGGTGGGAAGTTTTGAAATTCCCCCCATCGAGGCGCCCCAAGAGATGTCGCTGCATTTTATGACAGGTGTACAAGATCACTCGTTCGGGGAAGCGGCTGCGCTGAGTTTTTGACCTGGGCATTGATGAGCCTCCGTCGCCCGTTAGTAAGCGGGCGACTCGGCCGTTCAAAACTGTCTGGCTAAAGCCGCTGCAAGTATGCCGGCCGCAATTGCCGGCAGCGGCTTTTTAAGGGTCAGCATGACGATTGCGGTGGTCAGCAAAGCCAGGCGTGCGCCGTTGTCACCTTTAACCGCCAGCGGAGCCAGCACCGCCACCAACACCGAGCCGGACATGGCCGTGATGAACTGCTGCACCCGATAGTTGATCGGCACGAACGACATCACGAAAACACCGCCCCACCGAGTGGCCAAGGTCACTACGGCCATGATCAAGATGACAAGCAAGGTGCCATAACCCGCCGTTTCAATGTTCATCGTTGTTTCTCCATCCACACGGCGCCCAGAACGCCTCCTGCCAAAGCGCCCACCACGACATGGCTGTTAGCCGGCAAATACCAGAAGGCCAACAGCGATGAGCAGGCCGCCACCGTCCAGATGATGAACATGCGCAGGTTCTTTTTCCCGCCCACGACCATCGCCAACAAGAAACAACCCATCACCATATCGAGCCCGAAACTGACCGGGTTCTCGATCGCGCTGCCAAAGTGAAGCCCCAGCCAACTGCCCAGGATCCAAGTGACCCAGAGCGCAATGCCGCCGCCGAATAGAATCCCCAGCCCCGGCTTGTCCCGACTGAACGCCTGCATCGCCATCGCCCAGTTGGCGTCCGAAACAACCAGCATGACACCGTAGCGTTTGGCGACGGGCAGCTCCCGCAACCACGGGTAAAGTGTCGCCCCCATCAATAAGTGCCGGGCGTTGATTGCGAAAACGGTGATCATCAGCGGAACCACCGGCACTTGCTGCCCCCACAGATCCAGCGCGGCAAATTGAGAAGCGCCAGCAAAAACCAGGGTGCTCATGAGCACAGCTGACGCATCGCTCAAGCCCGTTTGTGCAGCCGCCAGGCCGAAAGCAACGCCGAACACGACGACGAAAAGAGAGATGGGGATCAGTTGCTTGAAACCGTCGTAAATGTGCTTCAGTGTTAGCTCACGCAAATGGGGTTGATCGCTCGACAAAACATCGCCTCTTCTGGTTATCCACGGTGTAAGACTGGGAGTATGAGGCTGATTCTGTATGCCGAAAACTTTTTAGCGGGCAATCCAGCCAATCAATAGAGTGAAGCCCGTCACAGACCAGGCGACCGTGCAAGCGGCCAGTGCGGAATGTTCCACACCTCCAGCCATAAAGCGGCAAAATGGGCGCCCTGAAGATTCACGCGCGTTCTGCGACAAAAACCAAAGCAGCCAATGCTCTGAACCAGAGCACAGGATTTCTTGGAAGAAAGAAAAAGTTAATTATGGAAAACAGGAGCCTTGAAAATGAGCACGACTGAACAAGTACAAAGCACCGGTAAATACAGCGCCAAGTGGCAGGAACGCTTCGACTTCTTTGACACCTACGGTGCGCCAAGCGACCCGCGCTACAAGGAAGCCTTCAAGGCGCTGCCTGGCTTCAAGAAAAAAATACTCATCAATGCAAACGTGATCGCATTTTTCTTTGGCCCTATCTACCTGTTCGTCCTGGGGCTCTGGAAGAAGAACCTGGCCCTGCTGGGTATTTTCCTGGCGATCAACATCGCCTTGAGCGTCATTTTCGCCATCATTGGCATGGAGTTTCCGCGGCCGTTGAGCACGGGGCTGAGCATTGCCATGTCGATGATGTACACGCTGATGGCCAACTACGCGTACTACCTCAAGGAAGTGAAAGGCGAGCAAGGCTGGAACCCGTTCAAAGGCATGCGTCTCTGATTGCACCCTTGAATCATCAAGAGCCCGCACCTCGTCATGAGTGTGCGGGCTCTTTGTTTCCGGGTCGTGGGAATGTGAATGGCCCAGCCTATAGACCTCCGCAGCCCCGAATTTCGGGGCCGGTCCAACTAATTCCGAGCCGGTTCTTTAGCAAACAGGGTATACGGCAAAAATAACGTATCGGCGACCAGGCTGAACGGCAGGTCAATCAATGCCAGTGGTGCCAAGACGCGAAATACCCCGGCGTTTTCGTCCGTGGCGGCCTTGATCACTTCAACATCGGTAGAGGTTCCGCAATACGGATGGGGGCCACAGCGTGGACGATCATCGAAGGTTTCAGAGAGCGTCGAACAACCTGCCAGCAGAGCAACGGCGAATATGCCCAGGAAGAATTTCATGCGATTACTCAAGAATACGGGCCGGAAGAAGAGCAATCCGCACTCTACTCCAAGCCTTGTGACGCGGGCGACATAAGGTTACGTGTCTTGCATCAGAGTGCCGCACTTCCGTCAGAAACAACAACCCGAACATCCGTCACCGCCCGATAACGCCAGACCTTTATCGAGGCGCTGTCACCCGGCGTCATGCGACCGATGATGGCCGTGACCTCGGAAGGACTGTTCACCACCGCCCCGGCGATTTCCAAAATGATGTCCCCCGCCAAAAGCCCCATTTTCGCGGAATCGGCGCCTGCCTCCGGACCAAACACCAGCACCCCTTTCTCGGAAGGCAAACCGAAGCTCTTTACAACAGCAGGCGTGACCACGCCGAGATGCGCCCCTAGGTGTCCAGCCGCCACGGGCATGGGAGCAGCAATGCTGTTGGCAGGTATCGGGGCTGGCGCGGCCGTCGCAGTGGGAACAGGATTGGCGGCGACACTTGGCTGGGTTGCGCTGCTGCGGGAACAGTCCCGCTGAGCGACCACTTGATGAATCGCTTGCCGGATTCTTTCAGTCCGAGGCGTGGGGTACTGGTCATAGCTGTCCCGAGTAATCAATAACGTATTGCAGTCCATGGCCTCATAGGTTGCAGGAGACTCGGTAGTGCGATGGTACTCGGCGTACTTCGCCTTTTCCTCTGCGCCCATGGGCAGAAAAATACAGCCCACGAGCAATGGGGAGGCTACTGCCATTAACGAAACGAGTCTGAGTGACATAGCCGTCCCTGGAGTTTTTGAGTTGGGGATTGAACGCTACTGTTTTGCCATGCATCTGTCCAATCCGTCCTCCTACTTCTCTCAACGGGCGTTGGAGACGGAACCCTGATCGGCCTGCGCCGAAAGCGGAACATCAAACACTCGATCAAACACCCACTGAAAAACCAGCGAGTAAAAAAAGAAGAACACGAACAACCCCAGGTTGGTCACCAGCGCCAACCACAGGCTGATGCCCAACCATGCGCTAATCACCGGCGTGAGGATCAACGTCAAGCCGCCCTCAAATCCCAGGGAATGCAGCAACCGCCGCTGCCAGTTGCGATGGCGGCTGGGTTGGCGACGCTCCCACCCTTCGAAAAGGCCGTTGAAAACCATGTTCCAAGCCAGCGCAACGGCGGAAATCACCAGGGACAGCAGGGTTGAATAGCCCATCCCTTGTTTGTACGTCAGCGCCAGCGCCGGTGCCACGAACAGCACACCACCAGCTTCATAGAGGATGGCCTGGAGAATTTTACGGGGTGTGCCTTGCATTGCAGGGCTCCTTGGCTGGGTTGGAAGACCACAGCCTGGCAAGTTGAGCCCCCGCGCACAATTGAGCTAAATTGAGCCACGCTCAACCTGAGTAACCCACCCGCATGTTTGCCAAACTGCCCCTCGCCGCCTTGCGCGGCTTCGAGTCCGCCGCACGGCTGGGCAGCTTCAAGGCCGCGGCCCAGGAACTGAACGTCAGCCCGGCGGCGATCTCCCATCAAGTCAAAAGCCTTGAAGCCTTCCTGGGTGTGCGCCTGTTCGAACGCTCCAGCCAAAACGTGCGCCTGAGCGCCGACGGCGAGCGCCTTCACCCTTACATGCACCGCGCCCTGCTCGATATCCAACAGGGCCTGCAAATACTGTCGCCCTTGTGTGCCGCCCAGTCGCTGGTGGTGAGCACTACGCCGGCGTTCGCCAGCCTGTGGCTGATCCCTCGGCTCGGGGATTTCCATCGGTTGCACCCGGAGATCGACGTCAGCCTGCACAGCAGCAACGACGTAGTGGACCTGCGACGTGACGCCAGCATCGACCTGGCGATCCGCGCCCTGTTCACGCCGGATCCACAACTGTTCGAACAGTCTTTGCTGGACGAGTATTTCGGTGTGTATTGCCGCCCCGGCTGGCAACCACCCGCAGCGGGCTCGCCTGTTGAACTGATCGACGTGCCATGGCTGAGCAGCGCCAAGGTGGCGGTCGACTGGCCGGCATGGTGCGCCAAGGCCGGCACCCAGGGCTGGCTGGAAAATGCACGTTTTCGGCGTTATGACGAGGAACAGCACGCCCTGCAAGCGGCGATCGCCGGGCATGGGCTGGTGCTCGCCAGCAATGTGCTGGTTGCCGACGCGGTTGCGCGGGGGGAGTTGATTGATTACCGGCCTGAGGTTCGTTTGGCGGGCGCGCGATATACGGTGGTGTGCGTGCCGGGGCGGGAGCGGCAGGTGGAGGTGAGGGCTTTTAGTGAGTGGTTATTGGGGTGGAGTATTGGTTGAATTGGATCAGCATGAAAGATCGTTTGCTGTCCGATTAAAGAGCGGCTTTTTGGATCCCTGCATAGGAAGCCGCATCAGATCGTAGGATGTGGACAGATTTGTTTGAGCGCGCAGCACACGCCTGACGATAAACCGGATGTTCCTGCCAGCCCACCCCAGGCCAAGAAGGAAAATCCATCTTCTGAATCTGTAGCCGTCCGAGCACAACGGATCACTGTAGCGCCTTCAACGCAGTAGAACAGCGGAGCGCGACTCGCGCCCCTTCTTTCCTCGCCCTCAGGGAAGAGGTGGACGCGCCGCGAAATCCGTAGGGATATTGAGAAAGGAATGCCAGGCGTCTACAGCGTCATGATGCCGCTGGGCGGCATCTTCCCAAAAAGGACCGGATACCTCTTTCGCAGAAACCAACATCATCATCTTAATCGTCGCGGCATCCAGCTCTTTGAGAAGCTCATGGGATGTGGCCCTGAATTCTTCGAACGACGTCATTCCATTTGCCTCGGGCGGTGTTCACCGCCATTGAGGAATACATATTCCTCGATGAATGGAGTTCACCCGGCGGCGGTAATTCCAAACGGTCGGACCGCCGGTCAATTCATTTCGAAGCCAACCTTCTACCGGTCCCAATCCTACTCCCTGGACAGAAATCGATTGATGATCATCGAGATCGCTTGCGCCGCAGAGGCCATGGCTGTGTCTATGCAAAACGGAGCTTCGTCCCATGGCTCATATTCATGATCCAGTACAGACTGCCAGGTGGGTGGCGTCAGCCCGGGAATGTCACCTTCCCTTGTTTCTACCCGGCGCTGGTGTTCATGTTTATCGGAGCAAATCACTTGGATATTTACCAACCGACTACCCGCCCGTGAGGCAACTGCGCTCCACGCGGTTCGGCTGTCGAGGACTGGATTGACACAATCAACGACGACCGCATGGCCCAAACGAAGATTACTCAGGGCCAGCTCGTTGGCAACCATGTAACCACTGCGCCCCACATCTTGCGCAAGCGCCCCCGAGTTTCGAATCGCCTGCTCAATCGTGTCGATCCGTAGGTACACGGCACCTGTCGCAGCGGCGAGATCATGGGCGATAGTCGTTTTCCCGGTGCCGGGCAGGCCGCTGAAAACAATGAGCATTCCATGTCCTTGAATGAGTGAGTTAATCCAGTGTAGGCAGCAGCCCGTTATACGGCAGTAGAAAGCAAAAACCGCAAGAACGATCAAATGTTCTCCCCATGCATTTGATAACGTCGCTTTCAGCATTCATGGAGACCGTCATGCTGAATATCGAAAGGGCCCTGTGGTACATCGAGTTGGAGCTGGGATCCCAACTCGACCTGGGACGTGTCGCGCGCCATTGCAACCTGTCCCCCTTTGCCTTGGCCCGTTTGTTTGCACTGTCGACGGGCTGGTCGGTGATGCGATACATCCGTGCTCGGCGGTTGAGCCAAGCAGCACTGGCCTTGCGTCGAGGTGCGCCGGACATTCTGCAAGTAGCGCTGGATGCCGGCTACGGTTCCCATGAAGCCTTTACTCGCGCCTTCTGCGATCTGTTTGGAGTCACACCGAAGCAAGTGCGTGGGCACGAGGATGAACATCTCTCGCTAGTGGAGCCTTTACGTATGAAAGAAAGGAAGCTCATAACACTCTCCGAACCTCGCTTTGAAACCAGGGCAGCGTTTTTCATCGCAGGTATGGGGGATCGTTATACCTTCGATAAGAACGAAGGCATCGTCGGTTTGTGGCAAGCGTTCTCCCCCTACCTGGGACGGGTCCCCGATCAGGTGAACAACTGGAGCTATGGCCTGTGCTGTAACCCTGGACTGGACGGTAGTTTTGAGTACATTGCCGGCACAGAGGTGTCCTGCATCGACAGTCTTCCTCCGCCTTTTCGTTATTTCAGGGTGCCGCAGCAAAACTATGGCGTGTTTCGACACCAAGGCCATATCTCGACGATCCATCAGACGTTCTTCACCATTTTCAATCACTGGTTGCCTGAGTCTGAATATGAGATAGCCGACGCGCCTGAGTTCGAGCAGTACAGCGCGGATTTCGAACCCTCCCGAGGGAGGGGTTACGTGGACGTGTGGATACCGCTTGCAAGACGCCAAGCATCCGATGTCATGGATTTATAGGTCTGACCATCCAATACGGAGCCCGCCCCATGAGTTTTAATTGGCACAGTGATCAGCTCACAAGAGATACGCCAGTTTGCAAGGATTATCGAAACACACAGAACGTCCGCCGATTCATGGTGGAGCACTGCGGCGACAACTTTAAATTTGACCGAGACTTCATGGCCTGGATACGTGATGGCGTGCCTAAGACGCTTGGAGAGGTCGTTGACGAGTGGCTGCAGCGCAATCGCGACGGTCATTGAATGACCAACAAGCATCAGGTCAGTGGAGCCAGGGACAGACCACGATTTGGGCCCCGTGTAATCGGCCCGACTCATATCGTGAGCGTCCCCATTTCCCTCAAGCATTAATGAAGAACCCTGCGGCTCTCCCCAATCCTGATCCTGTCGAGCGCCCTGTTTAAGGCATCCAAGGCATCAAGCAGAGCTTTCGCCTCAGTCTCCCGACCATCCCCCCAGAGGCGTTCAGCCATTTTGTTCAGTGCCTGGATAGAGCGCTCAATGTCAGCAGCTGTCGCTGTTTTGCTTTCCTGAAGTTTCTTGGACATTGATCAATCGTCCTCGGACGCCTTGCTTCATCAGCTTCGACGCGAATACATCGCACGGCAGACGCTATGGAGGGTTCCATACCCATTCCGCCGCCGATGCCCCCAATCAGCGCTTCATGGACTCACACTGAGCACGCAGATCACGATTGTCGATACTCCCGCAACTACTGCCGCCGGTCGTGGCATTGCAGTAGGCGCGCTGGTCACGGTCATCAATGTTGCCGCAGGAACTGTTACCCATCTCCGCGTTGCATCGCGCACGCAAGTCACGATTATCGATGCTGCCGCAACTGCTGCCGCTCTGCTTGGCATTGCAATAGGCACGCTGGTCACGATCATCGATGTTGCCGCAAGAACTGCCTCCCAGCTCTGCGTTACATGCCGCACGCAAGTCGCGATTATCGATGCTTCCGCAACTGCTGCCGCTTACCCTGGCATTGCAGTAGGCGCGCTGGTCACGGTCATCAATGTTGCCACAACCGGCAAAGGCGTAACCGCTGAACATCAATACCATCGCAAGAATCACTTTCATTTCATACGTTCCTGGGCCTGCCAGGAAACAGCCTGGCACTGGTTGATCCTGTTTTATTGAGCATCGCGACACGCTATCAAATTGACATCATTTTAAGGAAAAGTTCCGAGGCAGGATTGTGTGAAGCTGGAGGGATGCAGCCGGGCATGAGATGGGAAACTGGGAACTGACCGCGACTCTGATAACCGTGGTTTCCCCGGTCCCTCTCCGGCCCGGGCTCGATGGCACGCTGACCTACACCCGAAAGTGGCCACATGACGCGCATCTACCTCAGCGGCCAGTGCGCTGCCGAGGATGGCCCTAATCCGGGATAATCCAGAAAGACCAAAAAATAAAGCATCCGCAGCTTAAGGAAGTTTCTTCTTTCCGATTACCACAGCTCCTCGCGTAACCGAGAACGCAACATCTCCAACGTAGGCCCCGCCTCTCTGAGTACATTCCTCTGATAGAGCCACGGAAATCGGAACTACGTTCACAACGTCATACCCCTGCTCATCGAATGTCTCATACGTCTCCAGAAGCAAATCCGCATAATTATCCAAGTCCACAGTTTTTTTGTCATAAACCGTTTCGGTTTTGCTTCCAGGCAAACCGGTCGGCCTGGTTGTACTTTCCATCGAAGCATAGAACCAAGCCGATATGAATTTTTCAGACATCTGAAAGCCCTTAATTTTAGACAAACCAAAAAGATAACAAAAAACTCATATCAAAGAATAGCCACTGGCCACTACCGCTCATTAAAACTCAACCGCTATAGCGGCAAAGGAATCGCTATGCCTCATCTACTCGCACCATAGAAGTGATTTAGCACGATCAGTTCAAACACAGCCACCACGCACAGAATGCTATGAAGCCAGGGCTGAAGACCTGCTTGGGCTTGGATGAGCCGTCGCCCAACCAGGTCGCATCGGAGTAAAAGGTAAACACTGCGAGAAATACCAGCAGCGCAAAGGTCCACGCCCTGCTCCAGAATCCCTGTGTTTTCCATTGACTCATCCGTGCTCTTCCGAAACCCGCTTTATTCATCGACTCATGACGCCGGTTAACCAGATCGCATTACTTGGCTTTTGCGCTCTTGATGTCACTTATGATTTTCTGAGAAATAGCCTGAACCTGCTCTTGAGTCATGGCCGACATGACACCTTCCCAAGCAGACGATGACGTGTCGTATGTCCGAGTTCCAATCAGGCGGCCTGATTTCAAGTCCGAGTAATCTGCACTGGAATTGACCCACGCATTCCCCACCATGACCCCTGCTCCGTAGCGAGCGCCTGGGGTCAGGTAACGGAAATTGGTCACGTTGATCTTGATACCGACACCGTCCTTGGCCTCCTGGCTTGATGCCTGAGCCCCTGTAAGCCTGTAGCCGGCGCGAGTCGCTTCGACTTGCAGGGCGTCATTCCACTCCCGCTTCAAGCGAGGCCAGTCCTCGTTTTGTTGAACCTTGCTATTCCCCTCGAAGTTTACGACCAGGTTCTGCTTGGCTGACTCCTGAATGACGAGCGTTTCAGTTCCGCCGCTTTTTACAGAGGCAGCGCATCCGCTCAACATCAAAACTGCAACAGCACAGGACAGCGCAATCGAAAGCTTAGGTGTGTTCATTGAATTTCCATATCCACAAAATCGGTTGAGAGAGGCGTTAAATATCCCCGCCGAGCCAGATGGGCCCACACGCTGGATGCGCAGAATTTAGCACCATTGCTTCGCTGCTACGAGCCAAGGGCGGGAGTCAGAACAACTGGGACAGCCCTCGATATTGCGTACATTAATCTGGCGGTCTCAAATCGTGGGTTGTCCCTCTTCCCGACGCGAAGTCGGCCCTTACACAGGCGCCTATGGACAGGCAACAGGCTCTCGAGACTGCCGCTTCTTCCACAGAATACGACCGTTGATTCTACTGTCAGACCATGACTCGGTAACCAAAGAGCAATCGCCGCTTAGGTTCTCGACAAACGTCCTCGGATAGCCTTCAGGTTCATATCCACCCAGACGCATCCAATTTGGATCTGGCGAGCTCACTGATTGATAAGGCATACAGGCTGCCAATGTGACCAGCGAAAGTGCCAACACTACCTGTTTCATTTAATTCCCAATCAATTTGACGAGTGTCCGGACAAAACGCGGAGTATAGATTGACTGGATGTTTTCCCAGCGCGAGTTACGACGAGGACGTCCTGCAAGTGCAGCTATAGAACCCACCTCAAACGGCGGACACCAGAAGGCTGAGGACAGACCGCGATTTGAGTTTATGTGTAATCGGACCGCCTCATAATCGTGGTCTGCCCGCGTTTTCCTTGCGTCCGCAGCGCACAAAACCATTGTCGCGAGTGACGATGAAGAGACATTCGATTTGAGCTCATGACCACTTTCCAACCCACTGTAACGCCACCCTGGTGATGTGCGCTCCCTACGGGCTCGGCTCGTCAAGAAGGTACGAAAACGGCGGAAAAGATTTAAATTGGACCAGGCCATATCCAAGCGTGCCTGCACCATCTCATTTTTCGCCTGGACGATCTGCCCTGCCAAACTTAACGCCCTTTTTTTGAATTCCCTGTGAAGCGCCTCCTCCTCGGTCTCGTTTCCCTGTGGCTTGACCGTCATCTCGGAAAATGTGAAAAGAACTTTGTCGCCGAGCACATAAAACGTGCCGCTACATTTTTGTATACCGCCTTGAAAGATAAAATCGACCGAAACGAACGCATGTTCGTCCGTGTTTACGTAATACAGCGGCTCACCCTGAAGATTTCGAACTATTCCGTCCTGGTGAATCCGACCCAAGGGCGCCCCATCGCTGCCCCGGCCTTTGAAGACCAAGTACCGGCCGTTCGTGTAGTTGTACGGCATTATCGGTCCTCATCCCGAATAGACATCGGAACACACGGTTTGCCCATTCGCGGCCCATTCATGGCCCTTTTCCACGACGCTATCAAGTCAGGCACTCCCCTGCTCATTTCTTCTTACGACCTGGACCGCCACGGTGGAAGAACCCCTTCGAAAAGCGAAAAGGCTCGATGCACGAAACGGTTGAAACGAGCGGCATCACGCCGCAGCCCTGCCTGTTGCCCCCCAATCAGGCACAGGTGGGCCACCTGCCCCATCACTTCTGCTTCGCCTGGCCTATGGGACAAGCGACGACACGTCCGTATCGCGAAGTCCAATCGTCGTGTGTCAACCCGCTGCTGAAACTCGCCTACCAACGGATCGTGCAGCGACCAGGCTCGGATGGAAACTTCTCGCCCAGGTTGTTTCTCAGCGGCAATACTCAAGTAGCGCTTCAAGATTTCGCCCGCACTATGACCCTGGTCCGCAAAAGCGAGCATGCGCTCCGTGTAGTCTTCTTCCCAAGCGGCCAGCAAGGTGCGGACAAAGTCTTCGCGATTGCGGAAATGGTGATAGAACGATCCGCGGGTCACATTCAATCGGCGCGATAGACTCTCGGCTGACACGCCAATATGCCCTGTCTGGTCGAGGGCCTCGAAACCAGCCGCGATCCAATGGTGACGCGTTAGTTTTTCCATCCGTTATTTCGCTCCTTATTTATCGCCATACAGGCTGTGTATGGCGCGCAACCGATCGATACCCTGCGAACACCAGCAAAGATGGCCGTTGCGTTTTGCACGCCAGCACTTTTCATGGAGCTCGCCTTGAAGAAAATCGTCCTGGTTGCTTTCGACCAATTCACCGATATCGACCTATTCCTGATGTGGGACATCTTAGGCCGCAACACCGAGGACTGGCACGTCCGAATATTGGGTTCCAGCCCTGTCGTACGATCGGCGCATGGCCTGCCTGTTTCGGTGCACGGTCCGCTTTCCGAGGCCAATAGTGCCGACGCGGTATTGTTCGCCAGCGGCAAGGAAGGAATACCCGCCGCACTGGCCTCCCCGGATTTCCTGCCGTCGTTTGAACTTGACCCCAAACGCCAGCGAATCGGCTCCATCTGCGCCGGCGCTTTCATTCTCCAACGGCTTGGGCTGCTCAGCGGCCGAGCAACGACACACCCGGATGCACGATCGGGCTTGCAAGCCCTGGGACTTGAGCCCGTGGACCAGCCTCTTGTATGCCGGGGCAACGTCGCAACCGCTGGCGGATGCCTTTCGGCGCTCTATCTGGTGGGATGGTTGGTTGAATCCTGGTTCGATGCCGACAAGCGCCGCGCGACGTTGCTCCCTGTCCTGCCCGCGGGGCAGCAGGCGCTGTATGATGCGCTGATCGGGCTCAGTATCCGACAAGGAGAAGTGGCCGCCTCCCAACAAGAAACGCGACATGGCATGTCATCTAATTGGTAGTTAGCACTCAGGAAGAGATCCCCGATGCCCCGAGAATTTGAGCTCATTATGTCTGTGCCGGTCCCCTCGAGGTCCGGCGTCACCCACCTTTACAAGTCGACGAACTTGGCGGACGCCTTTGCGATTCGACTCCCTGCGGGCACATCCAGCGATCCAGAGGTGCTCGCTCGATTCATCCTTTCCCACCAGCCATCCTGGATCGGATGGCTCATGAAAGTCCGAGACACTGTCGTTGCCTGTTTTGGTCTCAAGACAGCCAGGCATTTGGCGACACTTGCCCATCGGATTCAAATCTTCAAGGTCTACAGCACCGACCAGACTGAAATCGTGTTGGGAGAGGACGACAAGCACCTCGACTTCCGCATATCGATCCTGTGTTCTGGAGAGGTAGAGCAGGAAGGTAGTCGCCAGCTGGTTTTTTCAACCGTGGTGCAGTGCCACAACCGTCTGGGCCGGGCCTACATTTTCGTTATTGCCCCGTTCCATCGTTTGGTTGTTAAGGCGAGCCTGCGCCGTGCAGCGCGTATTGGTTGGCCTTTGGCTGCCTGAGGCGCGACACCACAAATCCCGTGGCGAGGGAGCTTGCTCCCGCTGGGTGGCGAAGCCGCCCCAAAAAAGGGATGGCGAAAGACTAGGGACAGACCAGGGTTTTGAGCTAAGAAATTGGCAAAGGAAATTTGAACATGAGCCAACACTTGACGACATTTGACATGGCGGCACTGCTCGATAGCGACGAAGCAATCAGTGAGTACTTTTCTCAAGTGCTGATTGATGGTGATAGCGAGGAGTTTCTCCGAGCGATCGGTTATGTCGCCAAGGCCCAAGGCATGGCGCAGATTGCTAAAGACTCTGGCAGGGGCCGAGAAAGCTTGTAGAAGGCGTTCGCACCTGGATCAAAGCCGAGATTCGATACCGTACTCAAGGTCATTCATGCGCTAGGCATTGATCTTCATGCGCAGCCTGGGCATGGAGCTGAACATTCGCCTGCCTGAGTATGGGTTTCCTTGTTCTTTGGCTTCGCCTCTTCTTTACCCATCCTGCAGTCAATGGGGACACATGCCCTGCCCTCTTGAATTTTCTCCCAAGCTTTATGAAAACGGGCGACTGATTAGTCGCCCGTTTTCATTATTCCGCCACCTGCGCCCGCAATCGTCTTCCGATCACATCCATGACATCACAGCCATCGCGCAATGACGTGGTCAGCAATTTACAAAAATCAGTGAGCACCACGGTGTCTGAGCTGATGTCCGAGCGAAACGCGATATTTTCCAGGACTTGGGTCACCGTGCGGATGCGGTAATCGGCGGTTTCGAAAAGGACGTCTAGAGGCGCTTCGGTGTCGATGAGCAGGGTTGCGGGGATGCAGTCGATGCCGGTGATGGGCATGTATCGGGTCATGAGCAGTACCTTCATTCAATTGATTTTAGGAGCAGGAGCTTCTGCGCTTCATTCAATCGAGTCGCCAAACCCGGATCGCCATCTGAGCGATATAGAGACAATAAGTTGCCTATCCAGATGCTGCAATGCGCTGGTTTCCGAGGTTTGTGTAGGAATTTGCGTCAATACCTTTCGCGGCTCTCGTTTGAGCCTTCATAAGTCGCAGCGGCAAAAAACCCTCTCCTTTTCCCTTTTCCCGCCCTCCTTTCTCCCGAAACAAAAATGTCCGGCGCGGTCAAGCTCCATCCAACCTTAGAACGAGGGATTGGAACGCTGAACGCTTGCCTACACAGCATCAAAAGACCAGAATAACGACCTAAATCGGAGTCTTATCTATGCAGAATATCCTGGCCGATGTGGCCGTCAGCGTATCCGAACTCAAGAAGAATCCCTCTGCGGTCCTGAGCGGCGCCAACGGCTTGCCCGTGGCCGTGCTGAATCACAACCGCGTTATGGGTTACATGGTCCCTGCCAACGTGTACGAGGCGATGGTTGAGCGCTTGGACGAACTGGAACTGGTTCACTTGGTCAAGGCACGGCTCGACGCCAACGAAACACCCGTTCAAGTATCTCTCGACGATCTCATCAGCGAGGCCGAGGCAGATATCGCCAATGGCCGTTGAGTACGGAGTCGAGTGGGATCCGAAAGCGCTGAAGGAACTGCGCAAACTCGACGGCACCATCCGCCTCCAGTTCTTGCGAAAGCTCCAAGAACGGCAGGCCGGGCCACGAGTGCCAGGAGATGCGCTTCACGGCATGAAGGACTGCTACAAGATCAAATTGCGCGGCGCCGGCTACCGACTCGTGTACCGCGTTGAGGATGGACGGATTGTCATCCTAGTGCTGGCCGTCGGCAAGCGGGAACGAAGCAGCGTCTACGATTCGGCCAAGAATCGGTAGGCAGATAAAAGAAGCCCGGCGCTGAGTGAATTAGGGGCAGACCACGATTAGAGCTCACCTGTACTCAACCTCCCCATAGTTGTGGTCTGTCCTCGTTTCTTCGATTGTTGACCGTCAAAAGCTGGCACAGCGTAATTACACCGAGTTGAGTGGAACTGCGAGAGCGGATATAGACAATAGGAGTCGACTTCAACTTCAGGTGTCGACAATGTCCAAGCTATCCCGCTTCATTTTTCGCTTCATCCTGCTCCTCACACTGCTGTGCTTCTTACGATCGGACTCGACACCACCTCGGGTTGATGCGGAACCAACTGAAGGTTCCCGGAAGGAAGCTAACGCCGGTAACGCTTTTGGGCTCAGGGGAACCGAGGGGGACAGACCACAATTTTGGTCCGTCTAAAATCGACCAGTCTCATAATCGGTCTGTCCCCCGCTTTCCCGGGTTCAGCACTTGAAAAGCATATTGCACCGAGCACACCACCCTTCAGCTGCGCTCCGGCTCATTGGAAAACGGAGCGGAGGATGACTTGTATCGGCAACCATCAGAACCAATGTGAATCTTATGAATCTACGCCGAATCTCGTCGACTGGAACGCCCATGCCCGCCCCATCGACTATTTGAAGCACGCCGCCCGATACCTTGCTGTCAATCTGTTGCCACTCAAACTGCCAGCCTGTTACCCACGTGAAGTCTCGAACTTGATAATCGCCGGTGGCGCTTTGGCATTGAGTGAGTTTTTTGTTGGAAGGGTCAAAGGCAAAAAATAGGGGGCTTGGAAAGCCGAGCAACTGAGTATCGTCAAGGCTCAGGCCTTCTTTTAGGTTGATGGACGCTACAAGTGCTTTTGCTCGTCTCTTGCGCCGTATCAAGTGCCATATAGCGAGGCAAAAAATAGAAATAGAAGCCAGGAAGAGCTGACGTCCTTCGACGGTAAGCTTACCGGACGAAAACTCTATCATGCCCCACACGAATCCTATCGTCGCAAGCCCCGATACCCAAGCAACGGGGATCACTATACTGTTAGCAAGGCTAGCTCCAAGCGTCCTCAAACAGTTTTTCATCATAATTCAGTTTTCGTTTCGGAATTTTTTTGCCAGTATCCCAAGCCTAGTCATCACGGCATTGACCTTCGCCTTGTCGTGCGCATACGGCGCGAAGAATGCCAGGATCATGTATCGGTCTTCGTAAAGCTCGCCCTGTACGTAGACTAAAGCGGCATCCAGCTGCGGCCGCTTTATGTCGCATTTTCTGTAGGCTTGCCGATCGGAAGCCCTGAACGTTTGGGGTGGTAGAGCGATATGAATATGGCGAAGTTGGCCGGATCGAGCCGCTGCCGGCTCGTGATATGGCTGATCACACCCCATATAACTGGGAAGTGTCTGACCTTTGCTAACCATGCAGACGGTAAAATCTTTAATTATCTGGTCTAGTGCAAAAGGATGGGCTGCGAGTGCCAACTCGATATCAGCCTGCAATTCAGGATGGATTTCGACTCGAATAACCACTATCCGATTTGATCGATCAGACGCTGCGTGTTGCGGGTCGTCAGGGTTTTCAGCCCTTCCAAGTCGATATCACTCTCGATGACATTCGGGACGATCGTGCGTTGACGTATCAGGGAATCATTCATCGCCGCGACCGAGCGCGCCTTCGCTACAGCTCGAAGCAGCGTATTGAATTCTTTTTCGCGCCCGACCGGAGTACCTGCTTCACGGAGCCTCTTCTCTACAAACCTCAGGTTGTCTGCGATCAAGCCAAAAGGATGGTCTTCCAGATGGCATTCTGGAACGTCTGCCTCGCACAAAATCCTGGTGTATTTACTCATGTCGGTTTCGAGCCTGCGCAGTTCGCCAACAACACTTTTCACTAGATCCTGCACATTCGCCTGGGTCCGCTTCGCTGCTGCAGTTGATTGTTTGGCTGGCACTACTTCCGCATGCGCCATTTGATCAGTCATGACCAAGCATGCCGCAACCATAGTCATGGCGATGGTCGGCCCCGACCAAGGGCCTTTGCTTTGAGCTGCTACTGTCATAACGTCACCAAATCTATCGAATTGCTCAAATACTATACAGTGAAATCAAGGCTCGATGCATGGCAGCGAGCAGCCGGTAGTCAAGCCAGCGATACGCCTATCCACCGTTTTACCAAATCTTTTTCCTGAAAATATCCAGAGCGTAACGCGATGGAAAACCTCCGGCGAGGGGCTCAGGACCTGATTAGCGCCCTTGAAAACATTTTCAGAAACCTCCTACGTCGCAGTTTTACAGCAGCGGCAAAAAAATCCGTCCCCTTTTCCCTTTCCGCCACCCTTTTCCCCGAAATAAAAACGTCCGGCGCAGCCAAGCTCCATCCAACCTTTGAACGAGCGGTTGGAACGCTGAACGCTTGCCTACACAGCACCAAAAGACCAGATTAACGACCTAAATCGGAGTCTTATCTATGCAGAATATTCTGGCCGATGTGGCCGTCAGCGTATCCGAACTCAAGAAGAACCCCTCTGCCGTCCTGAGCGGCGCCAACGGCTTGCCCGTGGCCGTGCTGAATCACAACCGCGTTATGGGTTACATGGTTCCTGCCAACGTGTACGAGGCGATGGTTGAGCGTCTGGACGAACTGGAACTGGTTCACTTGGTCAAGGCACGGCTCGATGCCAACGAAACACCCGTTCGAGTATCTCTCGACGATCTCATCAGCGAGGCCGAGGCAGATATCGCCAATGACCGTTGAGGATGGACGAATTGTCATCCTGGTGCTGACCGTCGGCAAGCGGGAACGAAGCAGCGTCTACGATTCGGCCAAGAGCAGATAGGCAGATACAAGAAGCCCAGCGCAGGCCGGGCTATCGTGGTCTGCCCCGTTTTCCGGCAGCAATCAGCCGCTAGCACAGGATTTACAGACGCGCAGATTCCCTGTCTCGGGCGCTTTCCCCGGCCGGATAGCCGGCATTGGTACCACCTTCGTCTCTTTGCTGCAGTTATCACAAAAAATGCCGCCGCACGCTCGACAGTGGTGCTTACGGGTAAAGACGCCAAAGGAGGTATTGCAGCCGGGGCAGCGCTGGACGCTGTCGTCTGGTTTCCAAAGACTGGGTCGGCTTTGCAATTGGCGAAACACGTCCTGCCCACCGGGAACTTCCGCAGCCTTGTAGAACGTTTCGATTCCTTTATGCACGCTCGTCGCGCCGGTCATGACCTCGTGGTACGTGTGGGTCGAACTCTGGCTGGTCGGCATGAAATGAAAGAAGGCGACAATACAGAACGCCAGTGCGGCAAGGCTATCATCGTCATCGATACCCATTTGCTTGGCGGCGTAAACCATATCCATCGCCGAGCCGGATTTACCTGCCCAGATGGAGTTGTTCAGGCTGCGCTGGTTAGCGATCCAGAGGTTATCCTCCGCAAGGCTGTATTTCTCGTTCTCGATGCGCATACCTTGGGTAGTGCCTCGATTTGGCGTCTTGAATCTGTTGCAACGGCAGAAGTCGTGGATAGCGGCGACCTTTTTATACAGCCGGGTCAGCGGCAGCTCGTTTGCGAGGGCGACGACAATGTCCCGAGTCCAATCCAGTGTGGCGCCGCGGCCGTAGTACGACTCGCCCTCAGGGCAGTTGCGTTCTCTGTTGGTGATAGCCCGCTGGATATTCCCTATCAATCGGTCCAGCACATAACGTTCGAACATCTTGACGTTGGCGAGGACATCGAGCGCCAGGCGCTCTTCTTTTTGCCTGTTATCCGTGGCTGCGACATGCCCTCGTAGCGCGGTGATCAGCGCGTCGATCGAGGTGAATATTTTTTCCTGTGTGCTTTGCAATGCCAGACCGGTAGGTGCACCGTCCAAGCGCCCGGCAGGCGCGAACGGACTGCTCGAAGACACGGAGACGAATTGCCCGCGGGACCTGCCGCTCGCAATGGGTGCTGCTACCCAATCATTGAACGTTGGCAGAAGCAGCGCCGATTCGTCGGCGGCGAGCCGTGGCGCCACGTACGTGCTCCAGAATGCCGCCCTGGGCAGTTTGCTGCTGAAACGTCGGATCTTTTCCTCCCGCACCAGTTGCTCCACGCCCTCATCGGCGCAATCGAAAACAAGGATCTCGTTGACCGTTAACATGGCTCGTCCTTGAGAGAAAAAACTGGCGGGTGGATCGCTTGGCCGCTTAGCAACACGTGGCTGCGCTAGCCATCAGTGATGGCCTGTGCATTCTCGAAAGTCTTGTATGCCGCAGTGCTTACTTCGCTCGATTTGACGATCGAGAGCAAGTGCTCCAAGGCATCAACTTGCGCTTGATTGCTCATGGCTCGCGCCTTGACCTGACCCAATGTCGGAACACCAAGGAATAGCCCACAAACTCGAATCTCGCCAACCGACGTAAAAACTGGGGGACGTAAAAACTGAGGACAGCCCCTGATTTGCGTCAGGACGTGTTCGCGCGCAACCTGAAACCGCCCTCTCTTTATTCGCCGCAACGCAAAAGCCCCGACCTAAGTCGGGGCTTTCTCGCTTCTGCTAGACGCAAACCCCGCTCGATGGCGGGCTGTACTTGCTAGTTTTTGCAGACCACCTGCGGAGCCGCAGCAGGCGTTAGCTTTTGTGGGACCACAATGGAAGTGCCAGGCACCGCGCTCAGTTCGAGAACCGCCAACATGCAAATAAGCGCTTGCTCGCCATCTTTGTTTAGACTGCCATCCACCCCTACCACCGCTTCGTAATCTTTCCCTGGTTCCAGCTTGTAGACGAGCGCCTGGCCACCACAGGTCCGATAAGTGTTGCCATTGCCCGCAATGGTCGCGCCCCAGGTTGCAATCTGGAATGGCAGATCCGTTCTGACGCGATACTCGGTTACGACCTCTTGGTAAGCCCCTTCCCCCCTCCGAATCGCAGGGATGTACTGGATAAGACTGGGCCAAACTCTTTTCGGTACGCCAACGCTCGCCGATTTCAGGGGATACTGCGGATAGTTGATGTTCGCTGTCCCGTCCCGCCCGAAACGTCCGGCTTCAGCCATTTTATGCCGGGTAGCAGGAGCACAACTACCGACGACGCTATCTCCGTACACATCGGAGTTCGTGATAACGCGAACACGCGCCACGCCCTCTGATTGAGTAGGCTCTTCATATGGAACTGAAGGTATTCCAGAGCAACCAGCAAGTGCTACAGCAAGAAAAGTTAGGGAAGTGACAACCCGCATGACCATGTCCTTATGTGTGCGCCAACAAAAAAGGGCCCACCTTTCGGTGGGCCCTTCTAGACCGCCCAGCAGAGCGGATTTTGTTTGGTAGGCGCGATTGGACTCGAACCAACGACCCCCACCATGTCAAGGTGGTGCTCTAACCAACTGAGCTACGTGCCTGCTGTGAGGCGGCATTCTACGGAATTCCGGAGGGGTGTCAACACCTTTTTTTCACCTAACCCTATGAATATGCAAAATATTTAATTTCGCCGCCGCAACGAAGAATCGGGGGTGGCTGGCGGCCGATTTTTATCTCGGGTAGGATCGTCGCATTCGTAAAAAATATAAAACAGAGGTTCCAGAATGACGAACACAACCTACCCAGCGTCCTATTACGCCGCATCGGCCAACCCGGCGCCGTCGCGCCCAGCCCTGCAGGACGATGTGGAAACCGATGTATGCGTGATCGGTGCGGGGTATACGGGGTTGTCTTCTGCGCTGTTTTTGCTGGAGAACGGTTTCAAGGTCACTGTGCTTGAGGCGGCCAAGGTCGGCTTTGGGGCTTCGGGTCGCAACGGTGGGCAGATCGTTAACAGTTATAGCCGCGACATTGACGTGATCGAGCGCAGCGTCGGCCCTCAGCAGGCGCAGTTGCTGGGCAACATGGCGTTCGAGGGTGGACGGATCATTCGCGAGCGGGTGGCGAAGTATCAGATCCAGTGTGATTTGAAGGACGGCGGTGTATTCGCCGCCCTCACCGCTAAACAAATGGGCCATCTGGAGTCGCAGAAGCGTTTATGGGAGCGTTTCGGTCATACCCAGCTGGAACTGTTGGACCAGCGACGCATTCGCGAGGTGGTGGCTTGCGACGCTTACGTGGGCGGCATGCTCGATATGAGCGGCGGGCATATTCATCCGCTCAACCTGGCGCTGGGCGAAGCGGCGGCAGTGGAGTCGCTGGGTGGAGTGATTTACGAGCAATCGCCCGCGGTGCGCATCGAGCGTGGAGCAAGCCCGGTTGTGCATACGCCGCAGGGCAAGGTCAGGGCCAAGTTCATTATCGTCGCCGGCAATGCCTACCTGGGCAACCTGGTGCCGGAGCTGGCGGCCAAGTCGATGCCTTGCGGTACCCAGGTGATTGCCACCGAGCCGCTGGGAGAAGAGCTGGCCCGTAGCCTGCTGCCACAGGATTATTGCGTCGAAGACTGCAACTACTTGCTCGACTACTACCGGCTGACAGGCGACAAGCGTCTGATCTTCGGTGGCGGCGTGGTATATGGCGCGAGGGATCCGGCGAACATTGAGGCGATCATTCGGCCGAAGATGCTCAAGGCGTTCCCGCAACTCAAGGATGTGAAGATCGATTACGCCTGGACCGGCAATTTCCTGCTGACGCTGTCGCGTCTTCCGCAGGTCGGGCGACTGGGAGATAACATTTATTATTCCCAGGGCTGCAGCGGTCATGGCGTGACGTATACGCACTTGGCGGGCAAGGTGCTGGCCGAGGCGCTGCGTGGGCAGGCTGAGCGTTTTGATGCGTTTGCGGACCTGCCCCACTACCCCTTCCCCGGCGGTCAGTTGTTGCGTACGCCTTTTGCGGCGTTGGGGGCTTGGTATTACGGGTTGCGGGATAAATTGGGGTTCTGAAGCCACCTACACCAAGGGCTGCTTCGCAGCCCAGCGGGAGCAAGCTCCCTCGCCACAGAATCCAACCCATAGATCGCAGTACGCCGAAAACAAAAAACCCCGGTCTTTCGACCAGGGTCTTTGCTATCGACTAGAAGGAGCTTTGCAGCTTTCTTCCTAGCTTCAAGGCGTTCAGTGGGCCTCGAAGCAGATATGGCGCAGCGGACGGGACTCGAACCCGCGACCCCCGGCGTGACAGGCCGGTATTCTAACCGACTGAACTACCGCTGCGTATCGCTATGGACTTGCGTCCAGTTAACTCGTCTGATCAAAACCCTTGGGTCTGGATCTCGAACCAGGCGAACCTGCTTCGGAAAATATGGCGCAGCGGACGGGACTCGAACCCGCGACCCCCGGCGTGACAGGCCGGTATTCTAACCGACTGAACTACCGCTGCGCGTCGGTGGAGGCTTCTGACAGCTTCCGTCTTGCTTTCGCAAAACTCTCGTAAAACATGGTGGGTGATGACGGGATCGAACCGCCGACATTCTGCTTGTAAGGCAGACGCTCTCCCAGCTGAGCTAATCACCCTTTGCTTCGTTGAGGCCGCGAAATTTACGCAGGTACCGAAGCTAAGTCAATAGCAGGGTTGAAGTTTTTTCAAAACAGTTTCAAACGGTACCCGCAACCATCCTCACTCATAAATCATTTTCTTGGTCATGCCGCCGTCCACCACGAACTCCTGCCCCGTGACAAAACCGGCATTGCGCGACAACAGCCACGCCACCATGGCCGCCACGTCCTCTACCGTCCCTACCCTGCCCGCCGGATGCTGGGCGTGATCGGCGTCGGTCAGGGGTTGCGCGCGACGCTGGGACGGATCCCGTGCATCGATCCAGCCGGGGCTGACAGCGTTGACCCGGATCTCCGGCCCAAGGCTGATTGCCAGGGCATGAGTCAGGGCCAGCAGGCCGCCCTTGCTCGCCGCATAGGCTTCTGTGTCCGGTTCTGACTGCGCAGCGCGGGTCGAGGCCAGGTTGACGATGGCGCCGTTGTGGGCGCGCAGATACGGCGCGCAGTGCTTGGCCAGCAGCATCGGCCCACCCAGGTTCACCGCCAGGACCCGATTCCAATAAGCCAGGTCCAGGCTTTCGAGGGTGATGTTGTGCGGATCGGCGATGGCCGCGTTGCACACCAGCGCGTCTAGCCGTCCGAACTGTCCAAGCACCTCGGCGATACCGGTGGCAACCTGCCCCTCATCCGCCACGTCCATGGCGATGAACCAGGCATTGTCACCCAGGCTCTTCGCCACCTTGGACCCGCGTTCGCGATCCAGATCGGTCAGCACCACCTGCCAGCCTTCACAAATAAGCCAGGCGGCAATGCCCAGGCCAATGCCCCGTGCGGCGCCCGTAACCAGTGCAACCCGGCCATGAGTGCCGCTCGGCGGCGTAGCCAGCTCGATCACAAGGCCGCCAACCCGCGGGCCAGGTCGACTTGCAGGTCCGCCACGTCTTCCAGGCCGACCGCAACGCGGATCAGGCTGTCACGAATACCCGCCGATTCACGTTCCTGGGGCGACAGGCGACCGTGGGAAGTGGTGCTCGGGTGGGTAATCGTGGTCTTGCTGTCGCCCAGGTTGGCGGTGATGGAAATCAACCGGGTCGCGTCGATGAAGCGCCAGGCGCCTTCCTTGCCGCCCTTGACCTCGAAGCTCACCACCGCACCGAAACCGCGCTGCTGACGCAGGGCCAGGTCATGTTGCGGATGGCTCTTGAGGCCGGCGTAGTGCACTTTCTCGATGCCGTCCTGCTGCTCCAGCCACTCGGCCAGGGCCTGGGCGTTGGCGCAATGGGCTTTCATGCGCAGGCCGAGGGTTTCCAGGCCCTTGAGGAAAATCCAGGCGTTGAACGGGCTGAGGGTCGGCCCAGCGGTGCGCAGGAAACCCACCACTTCTTTCATCTGCTCGCCACGACCGGCCACGACGCCGCCCATGCAACGGCCCTGGCCGTCGATGAACTTGGTTGCCGAATGCACCACCACGTCCGCGCCCAGCTTCAGCGGTTGCTGCAGCGCCGGGGTGCAGAAGCAGTTATCGACCACCAGCATGGCGCCCTTGGCGTGGGCGATTTGCGCCAGTGCGGCGATGTCCACCAGTTCGGCCAGGGGGTTGGAAGGCGACTCGACGAAAAGCAGCTTGGTATTGGCCTTGATGGCAGCATCCCAAGCAGACAGGTCCGCCAGGGGCACGTAGTCGACTTCCACACCGAAACGCTTGAAGTACTTTTCGAACAGGCTAATGGTCGAACCGAAGACGCTGCGCGATACCAGCACATGATCGCCGGCACTGCACAGGCTCATCACCACGGCCATGATCGCAGCCATGCCGGTGGCGGTCGCCACGGCTTGCTCGGCGCCTTCCAGGGCGGCGATGCGTTCTTCGAACGCACGCACGGTCGGGTTGGTGTAGCGCGAGTAGACGTTGCCCGGTACCTCGCCAGCAAACCGCGCCGCGGCGTCGGCGGCGGTGCGGAACACGTAGCTGGAGGTAAAGAACATCGGGTCGCCATGTTCGGCTTCCGGTGTACGGTGCTGACCCGCGCGAACCGCCAGGGTATCGAACGCTACGCCTTCAAGGTCGCTGTCCAGCCGACCGGCATCCCAATCCTGACTCATGCTGCCACTCCTGTAATCGGTTAAACGCAAACCGGCCCCTCGGGGCCGGTTGGTGACTCAGTTGTTGTACAGATCGATGATCGCACTGACCGCCTGGGTCTTGGCCTTGGACGCGTCGTTACGCGCGTTCTCGATCCTGTTCAGGTAGACCTCGTCGATGTCGCCGGTGACGTACTTGCCGTCGAATACCGCGCAATCGAACTGCTCGATCTTGATCTTGCCGCCGCCCACCGCTTCGATCAGGTCCGGCAGGTCCTGGTAGATCAGCCAGTCGGCGCCGATCAGGTCGGCCACGTCCTGGGTCGTGCGGTTATGCGCGATCAGCTCGTGGGCACTCGGCATGTCGATGCCGTAGACGTTCGGGTAGCGCACGGCCGGGGCCGCGGAGCAGAAATACACGTTCTTGGCGCCGGCTTCACGGGCCATCTGGATGATCTGCTTGCAGGTGGTGCCACGGACGATGGAGTCATCCACCAGCATCACGTTCTTGCCGCGGAATTCCAGTTCGATGGCGTTGAGCTTCTGGCGTACGGATTTTTTCCGTGCGGCCTGGCCCGGCATGATGAAGGTCCGGCCGATATAGCGGTTCTTCACAAAGCCTTCGCGGAACTTGACGCCCAGGTGGTTCGCCAGTTCCAGGGCCGCGGTGCGGCTGGTGTCCGGGATCGGGATGACCACGTCGATGTCGTGTTCCGGACGCTCGCGCAGGATCTTGTCGGCCAGCTTCTCGCCCATGCGCAGGCGCGCCTTGTAGACCGAGATGCCGTCGATGATCGAGTCCGGACGCGCCAGGTAGACGTGTTCGAAGATGCACGGGGTCAGGGACGGGTTGGTCGCGCACTGACGGGTGTGCAGCTTGCCATCTTCAGTGATGTAGACCGCTTCGCCCGGGGCCAGGTCGCGGATCAGGGTGAAACCCAGCACGTCCAGGGACACGCTTTCCGAGGCGATCATGTACTCGACGCCTTCGTCGGTGTGACGCTGGCCGAACACGATCGGACGGATGCCGTGGGGATCGCGGAAACCGACGATGCCGTAGCCGGTGATCATCGCCACGACTGCGTAGCCGCCCACGCAACGGTTGTGCACGTCGGTCACGGCGGCGAACACGTCTTCTTCGGTCGGCTGCAGCTTGCCGCGCTGGGCCAGCTCATGGGCGAACACGTTGAGCATCACTTCCGAGTCGGAACTGGTGTTGACGTGGCGCAAGTCAGACTCGTAGATCTCCTTGGCCAGTTGCTCGACGTTGGTCAGGTTGCCGTTATGCGCCAGGGTGATGCCGTAAGGCGAGTTGACGTAGAACGGCTGGGCTTCAGCCGACGTCGAGCTGCCCGCGGTGGGGTAGCGCACGTGGCCGATACCCATGTGGCCGACCAGGCGCTGCATGTGACGCTGGTGGAACACGTCACGCACCAGGCCGTTGTCCTTGCGCAGGAATAACCGGCCGTCATGGCTGGTCACGATACCGGCAGCGTCCTGGCCGCGGTGCTGGAGCACGGTTAGCGCGTCATACAGCGCCTGATTGACGTTCGACTTACCGACGATACCGACGATGCCACACATGCGACGCAACCCCTACTTAATGGATCTGAACTGAACACACTTACTGCGGCGTTTTGGCCGTCGGCAAGAGGTGTTCCTTGAACGGTATTTCAGCGGGTACGCTGATACCGCTGGCAAGCCACTGACTGCTCCAACCCAGGATCAGGTTTTTGGACCAGTCTGCGACCAATAGAAATTGTGGCACGAGCCGGGACTCCTGCCACCACGTATCCTGCTGTACCGGCCCCAGGCTCAAGAGCCCGACGGCCACGACCACCAGCAACGCGCCACGCGCCGCGCCGAAGGCCATGCCCAGGAACCGGTCCGTCCCGGAAAGCCCGGTGACGCGAATCAGTTCGCCGATCAGATAATTGATCATTGCGCCCACCAGCAAGGTGGCGATAAACAAGATGGCACAGCCCGCGATCACGCGGGCCGAGGGAGTTTCGATGTATCCGGCGAGGTACTGGGACAGCGAACCACCAAACATCCAGGCGACGACTCCCGCGATGATCCAGGTCAGCAGCGAGAGGGCTTCCTTGACGAAGCCGCGGCTCAGACTGATCAATGCGGAGATGGCGACGATCGCAACGATCGCCCAGTCAACCCAGGTAAATGGCACGGTGCAGCCTACAGACGGATAAGGCGGCGCATTTTAGCAGAGCGCAGGGCTGTCGGTAAGCTGCGTGATTCAAATCAGCTAAAACGCTGTCAGCCGCGCTCTGGCTGGAAGCGCACCACGAAACCCTTGAGGTTCTGCTGGCGGCTGAGCAGGTCACGCAGGCGGTCGGCCTCGGCGCGCTCGATCAGCGGACCGACAAACACCCGGTTCTTGCCATCGGCGGAACGGATATAGGCGTTGTAGCCCTGGCTGCGCAAGGTTTTCTGCAGGTTCTCGGCACTTTCACGACTGGTCAGGCTGGCCAGTTGTACCGACCAACTGACCGACAGGCCATTGGCATCCACACGGCTCTGGGTCGTGTCCGGCTTGGTCGGAGCAGCGGTGATCGGCTGGCTCGGGGCCGGCTTGACCGCCGGCGTCGCCGGAACAGGCACGGGTGCGACAGCCGGCTTGCTTGGCGCGGCGGGAGCCGGCGTGGCAGGTGCAGGTGCAATCGGCGTGGAAGGCACAACAGGTTGCTCAGCCAGTTCCTCGTCGCTTGGCACAGGCTCTTGAGGCAACGCCTGGGGCTCAGGCACGACCACGGGCTCGACCTGCACGGGCGGCACCGAAGGCGCCTGGGGCGCGGCCGGCGCGTCGACCGTGACCTGGCGCTGCTCGTCCTGACGGGAAAACAGCATCGGCAGGAAAATCACCGCCAGGGCCACCAACACCAGGGCCCCGACCATGCGCTGCTTGTACGCCTTATCCAGCAATGCCATCTGCAGCTTCCTCCGTGGAGCGCCGGGCCAACCATTGAAGGGCCTCGGCAACACAAAAAAATGATCCGAACAGCAGGATTTCATCATCGGCCGTCGCCAGGGCACACTGCCCTTCCAGGGCGGCGGCCACGCTGGCGTAGGCTTGCACTGGAGCGCCGTGACGCTGCAAAGCGCCGTGCAACTCAGCGGCCGTACGCGTGCGCGGCGAATCCAGCGGCGTCACCGCCCAGTGCTGGACACTAGCATTCAACGCCTCGACAACGCCATCCAGATCCTTGTCGGACAGCAGTCCGAACACCGCCAGGCGCCGCCCTGCCACGGGCCGTCGTGCGAGGCGCTCGGCCAGGTACTGCGCCGCATGGGGATTATGGCCGACGTCCAGCAACAGGTTCAGGCGCTTGCCTTGCCAATCGAACTGACGGCGATCAAGGCGCCCGACCACACGGGTCGCCTGCAACGCCTGGACAATTTGCCCGGCTTCCCAGGGCAAGCCCAGCAACAGGTAGGCCTGGAGCGCCAGCGCGGCGTTTTCCATCGGTAAATCCAGCAGTGGCAGATCACGCAACTCCACCGGATTGCCACGCAGGTCAGTACCGCGCCACTGCCAATGCTGCTCGGTCATCGCCAGGTCGAAATCCCGCCCACGCAAAAAGAACGGGCAACTGAGCTCGCGGACCTTGTCCAACAATGGCTGGGGAGGATTGAGATCGCCACAGAGTGCAGGCGCCCCCTGGCGAAAGATGCCGGCCTTCTCGAAGGCCACGGATTCGCGGGTATCGCCCAGGTAATCGGCATGGTCCACGCCAATGCTGGTGACCAGTGCGATGTCGGCGTCCACCAGGTTGACCGTGTCCAGGCGCCCGCCCAGGCCGACTTCCAGCACCACCGCGTCGAGACCGGCACGGGCAAACAACCAGAACGCCGCCAGGGTGCCCATCTCGAAATAGGTCAGGGTTGTATCGCCTCGCCCGGCTTCCACCGCGGCAAAGGCTTCGCACAGCTGGGCGTCCGTGGCTTCGACGCCATTCACCTGCACCCGCTCGTTGTAGCGCAGCAGATGCGGCGAGCTGTAGACACCGACGCTCAGCCCCTGGGCCCGCAGCAGCGAGGCCACGAAGGCGCAGGTCGAACCTTTGCCATTGGTGCCGGTGACGGTGATCACCCGGGGCGCCGGCTTGGCCAGTCCCATGCGGGACGCTACCGTTCGCGAGCGCTCCAGCCCCATGTCGATGGCTGTTGGATGCAACTGCTCGAGGTAGGCAAGCCAGTCGCCCAGGGTGCGTTGGGTCATAGCCCGGCAGGCACTGGCGGAACGACGATCGGCTCGATCGGTGCAGCGACGAACTTCGGCGTCGGCAGCCCCATCAGTTGCGCCAGCAGGTTGCCCAGGCGCGGACGCAACTCCTGACGATGAATGATCATGTCGATGGCGCCGTGCTCCAACAGGAATTCACTGCGCTGGAAGCCTTCCGGCAGTTTTTCACGCACGGTCTGCTCGATCACACGCGGCCCGGCAAAACCGATCAGGGCTTTCGGCTCGCCGACGATCACGTCGCCCAGCATCGCCAGACTGGCGGAAACACCACCGTAGACGGGGTCGGTCAGCACCGAGATGAACGGAATGCCTTCTTCACGCAGACGCGCCAGCACCGCGGAGGTCTTGGCCATTTGCATCAGGGAGATCAGTGCTTCCTGCATCCGCGCACCGCCGGAAGCGGCGAAGCAGATCATCGGGCAACGGTTTTCCAGGGCATGGTTGGCGGCACGAACGAAACGCTCGCCGACGATGGCGCCCATGGAACCGCCCATGAAGGAGAATTCGAAAGCCGAGACCACCACCGGCATGCCCAGCAAGGTGCCGCTCATGGACACCAGGGCGTCTTTTTCACCGGTCTGCTTCTGGGCAGCGGTCAGGCGATCCTTGTACTTCTTGCCGTCGCGGAATTTCAGGCGATCCACCGGCTCCAGGTCGGCGCCCAGCTCCACGCGGCCTTCCGCGTCCAGGAAGATATCGATACGGGCACGCGCGCCGATGCGCATGTGGTGGTTGCACTTGGGGCAAACGTCCAGGGTCTTTTCCAGCTCGGGACGGTACAGCACCGCCTCGCAGGATGGACATTTGTGCCACAGACCTTCAGGCACCGAGCTTTTCTTCACCTCGGAACGCATGATCGAAGGGATCAGTTTGTCTACCAACCAGTTGCTCATGCTTTCTTTCTCCAGTACCGGCGGCCCGAACGCTCTGGTTCGCGGCCCCGCGTATGCCCTTGAGCTAAATTCATTGTGCGGCGAGGATCGAACGGCCACCACGGTCAGCGCGAAACATGACCTGCGTGCAGCCCAACCTCCTCTGCCATCCCGGCAACCGCTGCACCGCGGTTGCCCCTACGCTATCGGCCCACCCGAAGGCGGTGCCTGCCTGCTTTGTACAGTGCAGGTATGGACGGCGGCAGTCTGCCAGCCGTCACATTGACTACTGGCTGTTGCGAACAGCAGCCAGGAATGCACGAATCTTTGCCGGATCCTTGATGCCCTTGCCCTGCTCCACCCCGCCACTCACATCCACCGCATACGGACGAACCTGGCGAATGGCCGAGGCGACGTTTTCCGCCGTCAAGCCACCGGCCAGGATGATCGGCTTGCTCAGCCCTTGTGGCACCAGCGACCAATCAAATGCTTCGCCGGTACCGCCGGGCACGCCTTCCACATAGGTGTCCAGCAAGATGCCGCTGGCACTGGCAAAGGCTTCGCAAGCGGCGGCGATGTCGTCGCCGGCCTTGACTCGCAACGCCTTGATGTACGGGCGATGCCAGCCTTCGCAATCGGCCGGGGTTTCATCGCCATGGAACTGCAACAGGCCCAGCGGCACCGCATCGAGGATCTCACCCAGCTCGCAACGACTGGCATTGACGAACAACCCTACCGGGGTCACGAACGGTGGCAGGGCCTGGATGATCGCCCGCGCCTGCTGCACCGTCACCGCCCGCGGGCTCTTGGCGTAGAACACCAGCCCGATGGCATCGGCCCCGGCCTCGACCGCCGCCAACGCGTCCTCGACGCGAGTGATCCCGCAAATCTTGCTGCGAACGACCGGCATGGTGGGTAAAACCTCGGGCAAATCCTTGAAAGTCCCGGATGGTAACAAATGCTGCGGAGGGCGTCAGCCGTCAAGTTCCGAGAAGCCCGTGAGGAAATGCGGCCCGATGTAACGCTCTGGCAGCTCGAATTCATCGCGATATTCGACCTGCACCAGGTACAAGCCAAACGGGTGCGCCGTGACGCCACCGGAACGGCGGATGCGACTGTCGAGCACTTCCTTGATCCATTCCACCGGCCGCTCGCCGGCACCAATGGTCATCAGCACGCCGGCAATGTTGCGCACCATGTGATGCAAGAAGGCACTGGCGCGGATGTCGAGCACGATCATCTTGCCGTGACGGGTCACCCGCAGGTGGTGCAACTCCTTGATCGGCGACTTGGCCTGGCACTGGCCGGCACGGAAGGCGCTGAAGTCATGGACGCCGACCAGGTATTGCGCGGCCTCGGCCATGCGCTCGACATCCAGCGGGCGGTGGTTCCAGGTGATCTCTTCGTTCAGGTGCGCCGGGCGAATCTGGTCGTTGTAGATCACGTAGCGGTAACGCCGGGCGATGGCCTTGAAGCGCGCGTGAAAATGCGCCGGCATCACCTTGGCCCAACTGACGCTGACGTCGTGGGGCAAGTTGATGTTCGCGCCCATGACCCAGGCCTTCATCGAGCGCTCGACCTGGGTGTCGAAATGCACCACCTGGCCACAGGCATGCACACCGGCATCGGTACGACCAGCGCAATGCAGCGACACGGGCGAATCGGCGACTTTGGACAGTGCGTTTTCGAGGGTTTCCTGCACCGTCAATACACCGGACGCCTGGCGCTGCCAGCCACGGTAGCGCGAGCCTTTGTATTCAACGCCCAAGGCGATCCGGAAAAAGCCGTCGGCCGCCATTTCGGCGGCCGGGTTGTCTATGTTTGCCAAGGAATTACAGCCTGCTGAGGTACGCAAAGGCGGGCATTATAAGGCCGGCTGGGCGGGATGCCAGTGCAATAGATAGCCCTGTGGTGAATGGACTCACGCCATCGTCGGATCGCCGCCCGGAGCAAGCTCGCTCCCACAAGGATCTGCGGTGAGTGTTGAACGTCTGGGCACCCGAGAACCCTGTGGGAGCGAGCTTGCTCGCGATGAGGCCAGCCCAGACACTATAAATCCCGCCGCAAACAAAAACGGCAGCCTCACCGGCTGCCGTTCTTGTATAACCACTGACTCAAGCGAGGCGCGACAACATCTCCTGCGCTTCGCTCTTCTGGGTGGCGTCGCCTTCGCTGAGGACTTCGCCGAGGATGTCGCGGGCGCCGTCGTTGTCGCCCATGTCGATGTAGGCCTGGGCCAGATCGAGCTTGGTCGCCACCTCATCGGTGCCGCTGAGGAAGTCGAAGTCCGGTTCGTCTTCAGCGCCAACCAGGGCATCTTCGGCGGTGAACGTCGGCTGGCCCAGGCTGTCGGACAGGCGATCCAGCTCGGCGTTGACATCGTCCAGCTCGGACTCGAAGGCATCCTTGGGCGCATCGTGCGCATCCATTTCGTCCGACAGGGACAGATCGAAATCCGCCGGCAGCTCAAGATCGTCGGCCGGCGTATCGGCCAAGGCCGGCGTTTCAGGCGCAGGCACATCCAGGCCCTTGAGGTCGTCGTCCAGGTCCAGCAGGAAGTCTTCATCGTCGAGCGCAGGGATCGGGGTCGGCGCATCGGCGCCCAGGTCCAGGTCGAATTCCGACAAGTCGTCCAGGCTTTCGTTGGCCTCGGTCTGCTGCTTGAGCACCGATTCGAAGCTCAAGTCGTCGTCTTCCGGGAACGCGTCCAGTTCGGCGACAGGCTCCTGTGCTGGCGCGATCGGGGCCGTCTCCAGGTCATCCAGGCTCAGGTCGAAGGCGCTGTCCAGCTCCTCATCGGTCGGCGATTTGTCTTCCAGCAAGTCCTTGACGTACTGCGCGTCCAGTTCTGCCGCAACGGCCGCAGCGGCCAGGCCAGCGGCGGTCGCGACCACCATGGCCGGGAAACGGCTTTTCAGCTGTTCGACCTGGGCGAAGTTGTCGCCATTGGCCACCAACTGGCGTTCCTGGGCGACAAAGGCGTCGCGGTCGCCCTGCTGACCGTAGACTTCCATCAACTTCAGGCGCAGGTCGCTGCGCTGGGGCTCGGCCTTGATGCCTTGCTCAAGCAGGTCGGCGGCCTGGTTCAAGCGGCCGCGGTCGATATGGGACTGGGCCTGGGGCAGTACGTCGTCGGAGCGCTCGGCGGCCGGCGCCACCAAAGGCGCGGCGATAGGCGGCGTGACCACCACGGGCGCGACCACCGGGGCCGGCTTGGGCACGGGTGCAGGAGCCGGCGCGGGTTTTGGCTCGAGTTTTACGCTAGGCGGTGGAACATCAATGCCCTCGAAGCTGCTCGGGGGCAGATCGAGCTCCGGGGAGAAGTCCGCCTCCTCCTCAAGGGCTCGGGCCATGCGCAAGTGTTTTTCCGCTTCCTGTTGGGCCTTGCGGCGACGGGCGAGCAACAACAGCAGCAACAGCAGGAGCAACGCGCCGCCGCCAATCAAACCCAACAGGATCGGATTGGTCAGGAGGTCGTTGTATTTTTGCTCATTGGACGCGGCAGGCGTCGGCTCGACCGCCGTGGCTGGCGGGGTCGCTTCCGGGGCCGGCGTGGGTGCAGCCGCCGGGGTCTGTGGCGCTGGCGCAGGGGTCAACTCGGCGGACATCGCCGGAGGCGCCTCGCCAGCGGGTGCCTCGCCAGCCGGAGGAATGGCGGCGCCTTCGGCCTGCATCTTCGCCAGTTGATTGTTCTTCAGCTCGATCAGGCGCTGCAGCTTGTCCAGTTGGCTCTGCAGATCCGCCATGCGGCTTTTCAGTTCTTCGTTATCCCGGCGCGCCGAATCGAGGCTTTCCTGGGTAACCGCCAGCTTGTTGGAAAGCGCCTGGGCATCGCCGGCAGCGCCCTTGCCGCCCGCCTTCGCCGCATCGGCCGACACCAGGCTCAAGTTGTCGCGACCGGCCGCCTGGGCCGGCGCGCCTTCGCCACGGCCACGCTTGGTGGCGTCCAACTGCTGCTTGCCGGCACCCGCCACGCCACGCCGTCCCGAGCGCCAGGCGGCGTTCTGCGCCGCCACTTCGGCGATGGCCTGGGGTTGCGGCAACGCTGTGCTTTGTACCGGGTCAGGCAGGCGCAACACCTGGCCGGTCTTGAGCAGGTTGATGTTGCCGTTGATGAACGCGTTCGGGTTCAACGCCTGGATCGCCAGCATGGTTTGCTGGACCGACCCACCGTTGCGCACCTTCGCGGCGATTTCCCACAGGGTATCGCGCGGCGTGGTGGTGTACTGGGAAGGCTTGGTGGCCCCGGTGACCGGCGTGGACACGACCTGGGGCGGTTTCGCCCGGGCGGCATCGGCGGCCTGTGGCGAGAATTTGGATGGATCGAGCAGTACGCTGTAGTCGCGCAAGAGGCGGCCGTTGGGCCACATCACTTGCACCAGGAACTTGACCATCGGTTCGGACAACGGCCGGCTGGACGTGACCCGCAGGACACTCTTGCCGTTGGCGTTGATCACCGGGGTGAAGCTCAGGTCGCTAAGAAAGGCTTGGCGATCGATGCCCGCCTTGGCGAATTCTTCGGGTGGAGCCAGGCTTGGCACCACTTCGGCGGCAGTCAGTTGCTGGACATCGAGCAGTTCGATTTCGGCGACCAGGGGCTGGTTCGGCGGCGACTTGAGGGTCAATTCCCCGAGCCCGAGCGCTTGCGCCATACCGGAGGACAGCGCCGAGGCGGCCGCTATTGCTAACACCAGTTTGCGAACTTGAACCATAGCCTCTTCCTTTGTTTGAACATTCCTCGGCCAGCGAGAAGGTATTGATGCCGCTGCCGTAAGGCATTGCGCGCAGCCCCGAAGCGACGGTGCGCGCGATCATTTCACTCATGCCCCGGGAAGTCCCCCAGAGGGATGTTCGCCTTCAGCATTCCGACCAAGCATAGCGCCCAGCTAGAATCATTCGACAAATTGACGCCAAGTATCTTTTACAGCAACTCTTTTATCAACAACTCAGCCACCTGCACGGCATTGAGCGCCGCACCCTTGCGCACGTTATCTGACGTCAGCCACATATTTAGTTCAGCCGGATCGTCGATCCCACCGCGCACCCGACCAACGTAGACCACATCCTGCCCCACTGCATCACCCACCGCGGTCGGGTAATCGCCCGCCTCCACCAGCTCGATACCGGGCGCCGCCTCCAAGGCCGCGTTCACCTTGGCCAGGTCGATGGCATTGGCAGACTGCACGGTCACGCTAAAGCTATCGCCAAAAAACACCGGGGCTTGAATGCAAGTGACGGAAATCTTTAACAAAGGTTGATTCAGCACCTGGCGCAGCTCACGGACCAGGCGCTTTTCCAGCGACGTATGGCCCTGCTCGTCCGGCGCACCGACCTGGGCCAACAGATTGAACGCCATTTGCCGGTCAAAGAACGTTGGCTCCAGCGGACGGGCGTTGAGCAGCTCGGCGGTCTGGCGCGCCAGCTCGCTCACGGCCGCGCGGCCCTGGGCCGATACCGCGAGGCTGGCGGTCAGGCTGATGCGCTGCAGATCCAGGCATTCGCGCAGCGGCGCGAGCACCACCGCCAAGGCCGTGGCCGATGCGCTGGGGCTGCTGACCTGCAGCGGCTTGCCCAGGCCAGCCAGGACCTGGGCGTTGGCTTCCGGCACGATCTGCGGCGCCTGCTCGGGCGGCAACGCGCCGGACAAATCGATCAGTGCACAGCCGGCCGCCGTGGCTCGCGGGGCGAAACTCAGGGTCACCGCCGGGCCGGCGGCGAAGAACACCAGTTGGACTTTGCTGAAATCGAATTCGTCGACCTCGCGTACCCGCACGTTTTTATTGCGAAACATCACCGAGCTGCCTGCCGATTCGCTGCTGGCCAGCAGGTGCAGGTTGCCGACCGGGAAGTCCCGCTCTTCGAGAATCTGGACAAGGGTTTCGCCGACAGTACCGGTGGCGCCGATCACGGCAATATCAAAGGACTGGCTCATGGGTCTACCTCAGGTAAAACGTGGGGAGCGGCACTTTACCGGGTGGTGGGTGGGCAGGCAATTGGGCAGGGGGATTTGCGGTGCCTGGGTTGGCCCCATCGCGAGCAAGCTCGCTCCCACATGGGATCTTCAGTGGCCGCAAGATTTGTGGGAGCGAGCTTGCTCGCGATGAGGCCGCCCCTGACACCACATGCCTCAAGCGGCTCTTCCAATAAAAAACCCGCGCCTCTCACAAGGCACGGGTTCTTTCACAGCGACAGTCGATCAACGCTCGAGCAGGATCCGCAGCATGCGGCGCAGCGGTTCGGCCGCGCCCCACAGCAGTTGGTCGCCGACGGTGAAGGCACCGACGAATTGCGAACCCATGTTCAGTTTGCGCAGACGGCCCACCGGTACATTCAGGGTGCCGGTGACCTTGGTCGGGCTCAGCTCCTGCATGCTGGTCTCGCGATTGTTCGGCACCAGCTTGACCCAAGGGTTGTGCTGGCTGATCAGGCCTTCGATGTCGGCGATCGGCACGTCTTTGTTCAGCTTGATGGTCAGCGCCTGGCTGTGGCAGCGCATGGCGCCGATGCGCACGCAGATGCCGTCCACCGGGATCGGGCTCTTGAAGCGACCCAGGATCTTGTTGGTTTCGGCCTGGGCCTTCCATTCTTCACGGCTCTGACCGTTAGGCAGTTCCTTGTCGATCCAGGGAATCAGGCTGCCGGCCAGCGGCACGCCGAAGTTCTCGGTCGGATAGGCATCGCTGCGCATCGCCTCGGCGACCTTGCGGTCGATGTCGAGGATGGCGCTGGCCGGATTGGCCAGGTCATCGGCGACGGCGGCGTGGGTCGCGCCCATCTGCTTGATCAGCTCACGCATGTTCTGCGCGCCGGCACCGGACGCCGCCTGGTAGGTCATGGCGCTCATCCACTCCACCAGACCGGCTTCGAACAGGCCACCCAGGCCCATCAGCATCAGGCTGACGGTGCAGTTGCCGCCGATGTAGTTCTTGGTGCCCGCGTCCAACTGCTGGTCGATGACCTTGCGGTTCACCGGGTCGAGGATGATCACCGCATCGTCCTGCATGCGCAGGCTGGAAGCGGCGTCGATCCAGTAACCCTGCCAGCCGGCTTCACGCAGCTTGGGGAATACTTCGCTGGTGTAGTCGCCGCCCTGGCAGGTCAGGATCACGTCAAGGGTCTTGAGCTCTTCGATGCTGTAGGCATCCTTGAGCACACCGGTGTCCTTGCCCACGGACGGGCCCTGGCCACCGACATTGGACGTGGTGAAAAACACCGGCTCAATGAGATCGAAATCCTGCTCTTCCAGCATTCGCTGCATGAGCACGGAACCGACCATGCCGCGCCAACCGATCAGACCTACACGTTTCATCGCAACTACACCTATACAAAAGTGGGCCACCGTCGAAGCGGTGGGCCCGAAAGATTACAGATTCCGCAGCGCCGCGACTACTGCATCGCCCATTTGCTGCGTACCGACTTTGGTACAACCTTGCGACCAGATATCACCGGTGCGCAAGCCTTGGTCCAAGACCACACTGACGGCTTTTTCGATCGCGTCGGCGGCGTCGTTCAAGTTGAAGCTGTAGCGCAGCATCATCGACACCGACAGGATGGTCGCCAATGGGTTGGCAATGCCTTGCCCGGCGATGTCAGGCGCCGAGCCGTGGCACGGCTCATACATGCCCTTGTTGTTGGCATCCAGGGAGGCCGACGGCAGCATGCCGATGGAACCGGTGAGCATCGACGCTTCGTCGGACAGGATGTCGCCGAACATATTGTCGGTGACGATCACGTCGAATTGCTTCGGCGCACGCACCAGTTGCATGGCGGCGTTGTCGACGTACATGTGGCTCAGCTCGATGTCCGGGTAATCCTGGGCCACCTGCTCGACCACTTCACGCCAAAGCTGGCTGGAAGCCAGCACGTTGGCCTTGTCCACCGAGCACAGCTTCTTGCCACGCACGCGGGCCATGTCGAAGCCGACCCGGGCGATACGGCGAATTTCGCTTTCGCTGTACGGCAGGGTGTCGTAGGCCTGGCGCTCGCCGTTTTCCAGCTCACGGGTGCCACGCGGGGCGCCGAAGTAGATACCGCCGGTCAGCTCACGGACGATGAGGATGTCCAGGCCCGAGACGATTTCCGGCTTCAGGCTGGAGGCATCGGCCAGTTGCGGGTAAAGGATCGCTGGACGCAGGTTGCCGAACAGGCCCAGTTGCGCGCGAATCTTCAGCAGGCCGCGCTCGGGGCGGATGTCGCGTTCGATCTTGTCCCATTTCGGGCCGCCCACGGCGCCCAGCAGCACGGCATCGGCGGCACGGGCACGATCCAGGGTTTCATCGGCCAGGGGCACGCCGTGCTTGTCGATGGCCGCGCCGCCGATCACGTCGTGGCTGAGCTCGAAGCCCAGGCCGTACTTGTCGTTCGCCAGTTCCAGGACCTTGACCGCCTCGGCCATGATTTCCGGACCAATGCCATCACCTGGGAGAATCAGAATCTGCTTGCTCATGCTTTCCTCATTTGCTCTGTCGACACGGGCCCGGGCTTCGTACCCAAGGCCGGGCCGGGAAAAATGCTATCGCTCGGCCCACAGCACCAGTACATCTGTACTGAACGAACCATCGGCCTCAATCTCAAAATATTCACACACTTCGTCGCCCATCGAACGCTGCAGCTGGAGAATGGCCGCACGCATCACCTCGGGCGTGCGCATGCGCTCGACCCAGGAGCGGTACTCCAGGCGCAGGCGCTGGCGCGAGGTGCTGCGGGTGTGCAGCCCCGCTTCGCTGACCTGGCGCAACCATTCGTCGGCCGAATAATCGCGCACATGGCTGGTGTCGCGCAGCACTTCGATGCTTTGCAGGTACGTGTCCAGCAACGGCATGCCCGGCGACAGGATGTCAATGAACGCCATCACCCCGCCCGGCTTGAGCACCCGCCGGACTTCCCGCAGCGCCAGGCCGAGGTCGCTCCAATGATGCGCCGAATAACGGCTGAACACGAAGTCGAACTCAGCGTCGGCGAACGGCAGGCGCTCGGCGGCGCCACGAACCGTGCTGATATTGCCCAAGCCACGCTCGGCAGCCGCCGTGGCGACCACGTCAAGCATCTGCTGGGACAAATCATAAGCCACCACTTCACCAGCCAGTGGCGCCACATGGAAACTCACATGGCCAGCGCCGCACCCCAGGTCCAGCACACGGGCATCGCCACGCCCGGCCAACGCAGCCTGTAGCAGCGCGAATTCAGCACCCTGGGCGTGCACGGCACTGCTCAGGTAGGCCGAGGCCTGTTCACCGAATTGCTTTTGGACGACTTGGCTGTGGGCGGTGCTGGTCATGGGTAGCTTCCTTTTGGGTATGTCTGTTATGGCCTCATCGCGAGCAAGCTCGCTCCCACAGGAGTTTTGTGAACACCGCAAATCCAATGTGGGAGCGAGCTTGCTCGCGAAGGGGCCCGCACTGACGACATCAATCTCAGGTCAATCAAGCATCGCGAAACAACCAAGGCTGGCTCGCCCGATGCTTGGCCTCGAACGCGGCAATCGCCTCGCCGTCCTGCAAGGTCAGGCCGATGTCATCCAGGCCGTTGAGCAGGCAATGCTTGCGGAACGCATCGATCTCGAAACCCAGCACCTTACCGTCGGGACGGGTCACGGTCTGGGCGGCCAAGTCGATCTGCAATTGATAGCCGGGGTTGGCCTCGACCTGCTGGAACAGTTCATCCACGTCAGCATCGCTGAGGATGATCGGCAGCAAGCCGTTCTTGAAGCTGTTATTGAAGAAGATGTCGGCGTAGCTCGGCGCGATGATGCTGCGGAAACCGTATTCTTCCAGGGCCCATGGCGCGTGCTCGCGGCTCGAACCGCAGCCGAAGTTCTCCCGGGCCAGCAACACGCTGGCGCTCTGGTAACGCTCGGCGTTGAGCACGAAATCCTTGTTCAGCGGCCGCTTGGAGTTGTCCTGGTACGGCTGGCCGACGTCCAGGTAGCGCCATTCGTCGAACAGGTTCGGGCCAAAACCGGTGCGCTTGATGGACTTCAAGAACTGCTTGGGAATGATCTGGTCGGTGTCGACGTTGGCACGATCCAAAGGCGCGACAAGACCGGTGTGCTGGGTAAAAGCTTTCATGCTGCGCTCCTTCAGATCAATTCGCGGACGTCGACGAAACGGCCGTTGACGGCGGCCGCGGCGGCCATGGCCGGGCTCACCAGGTGCGTACGGCCACCGGCGCCTTGACGGCCTTCGAAGTTACGGTTGGAGGTGGAGGCGCAATGCTCGCCCGACTCCAGGCGATCGGGGTTCATCGCCAGGCACATCGAGCACCCTGGCTCACGCCACTCGAAACCGGCTTCGAGGAAAATCTTGTCCAGCCCTTCCGCTTCGGCCTGGGCTTTCACCAGGCCCGAGCCCGGCACCACGATGGCCTGCTTGATGGTCGAGGCCACCTTGCGGCCCTTGGCGATCACCGCTGCGGCGCGCAAGTCTTCAATCCGCGAGTTGGTGCAAGAACCGATGAACACGCGATCGAGCTGAATGTCGGTGATCGCCTGGTTGGCGCTCAAGCCCATGTATTTCAAGGCGCGGACAATGGAATCGCGCTTGACCAGGTCCATTTCCTTGGCCGGATCCGGTACGTTCTGGTCCACGGCCAAAACCATCTCCGGCGAAGTGCCCCAGCTCACTTGCGGCTTGATCTGCGTCGCGTCGAGCTCGACCACCGTGTCGAACTTGGCATCGGCATCGGAGACCAGGTCTTTCCAGGCCTCGACCGCCATGTCCCATTCCGCGCCTTTTGGCGAGAACGGACGGCCCTTGACGTATTCCACGGTTTTTTCATCGGCGGCCACCAGGCCGACGCGGGCGCCAGCCTCGATGGACATGTTGCAGATCGTCATGCGGCCTTCGACGGACAAGTCGCGGATCGCGCTGCCAGCGAACTCGATGGCATGGCCGTTACCGCCGGCGGTGCCGATCTTGCCGATCACGGCCAGGACGATGTCCTTGGCGGTCACCCCGAACGGCAACTTGCCTTCGACGCGCACCAGCATGTTTTTCATTTTCTTGGCGACCAGGCACTGGGTGGCGAGCACATGCTCCACCTCGGACGTGCCGATGCCATGGGCCAGGGCGCCAAAAGCACCGTGGGTCGAGGTGTGCGAGTCGCCGCAGACCACGGTCATGCCGGGCAAGGTCGCGCCCTGCTCCGGGCCGATGACGTGGACGATGCCCTGGCGCACATCGTTCATCTTGAATTCGACGATGCCGTATTCGTCACAGTTATCGTCGAGGGTCTGGACTTGCAGGCGCGAGACCTGGTCGGCAATCGCTTCGATGCCGCCCTTGCGCTCCGGCGTGGTCGGTACGTTGTGGTCCGGGGTCGCGATGTTGGCATCGATGCGCCACGGCTTGCGTCCGGCCAGGCGCAGGCCTTCGAAGGCCTGCGGCGACGTCACTTCGTGAATGATGTGGCGATCGATGTAGATCAGCGCCGAGCCATCGTCGCGCTGCTTGACCAAATGCGAATCCCAGAGCTTGTCGTAGAGCGTTTTGCCGGCCATCAGACGGTTTCCTCATCAGCTTGTTTCTATGCCCCGGGCCTTGAACGAATCAATAACCCCTTGGCTTGTGAGGCTGATCCTATGGGGTTACATTAAATAACTCAAATTCATATTTTTCATGCTTTGCATAACCAACTGGAATCTGACCGGAACCGCCATGGACCTCGCCAACCTCAATGCTTTTATTGCCATCGCCGAGACGGGCAGTTTCTCCGGCGCCGGCGAACGCCTGCACCTGACCCAGCCGGCCATCAGCAAGCGCATTGCCGGTCTTGAGCAGCAGCTCAAGGTGCGCCTGTTCGACCGCCTGGGCCGTGAGGTGGGCCTGACCGAGGCCGGCCGAGCCCTGTTGCCACGCGCTTATCAGATCCTCAACGTACTCGACGACACCCGCCGCGCCCTGACCAACCTGACCGGCGAAGTGACCGGGCGCCTGACCCTCGCCACCAGCCACCACATCGGCCTGCATCGCCTGCCGCCTTTATTGAGGGAGTTCACCCGGCGCTATCCCCAGGTGGCGCTGGATATCCAGTTCCTGGATTCGGAAGTGGCCTACGAAGAAATCCTTCATGGCCGGGCGGAACTGGCCGTCATCACCCTCGCCCCCGAACCCCACACGCTGGTACGGGCTACGCCGGTGTGGGACGACCCCCTGGATTTCGTGGTCGCCCCGGAGCATGCCTTGCTGGAGAAGGGCGCGGTGAGCCTGGCGGACATCGCCTTGCATCCGGCGGTGTTCCCCGGGGGCAACACCTTTACCCACCACATCGTTCAACGGCTGTTCGAGGCCCAGGGCCTGACGCCGAACATCGCCATGAGCACGAATTATCTGGAAACCATAAAAATGATGGTTTCCATAGGCCTGGCCTGGAGCGTTCTGCCGCGCACCATGCTCGACGAACAAGTGGCGCGCATTCCTTTACCGGGCATACAGCTCAGTCGCCAGCTAGGCTATATCTTGCACACCGAACGGACGCTATCGAACGCCGCACGGGCTTTCATGGCCTTACTGGACGCACAAATCGATTTGCCAAGGAAAAAGGCATAGGTTGTGCCACGCCTGTAGGGCCTTGAATGCCTGTGCTTAATACCCACACCCGCTCAAGGCTCGCTAGAAAAATGCCCAAACCCGCTGACCATCTCCCGCCCCTGCCGCGCATCCAGGCGCTCGACCCGAAGCGGTCCGAGCAAAGCTGGGACAGCGCGCCACAGTTGCTGGCCGCCCTGAACGGCGCGCGGCTGGGCGCCTGGTCGTGGGACATCGAGAGCGGACGGATCAGTTGGTCCCGCGGCACCCAGGCGCTGTTCGGCTTCGATCCGCGCCAGCCGTTGCCAGCCGACGTGGACTACCTCGACCTGCTGTTGCCCGAAGACCGGGCCAGGGCCGTGCGCGCCTTTCATGCGGCGGTGGCCGGGGCGCCGCTGGAACAGGCCATGCACCATCGCATCGTCTGGCCCGACGGCAGCCTGCACTGGCTGGAGATCAGTGGCAGCGTGCTGCCCGACAAACACGGTCGTCCGCGCATGATCGGGGTGATTCGCGAAATCACCCATCAGCGCGAGCGGGAACAGGCGCTGCGCAGCTCGGAAAAACGCTTCGCCACGCTCTTTCATCTGTGCCCGAACATGGTCCTGCTGACCCGCCAGGAAGACGGCCTGATCAGCGAGGCCAACCAGTATTTCGAAAGCCTGTTCGGTTGGCCGGTGCATGACGTGATCGGCCGCACCACGCTGGAGCTGGGCTTGTGGGTTGACCCCAAGCAGCGGGCGAAACTGGTGGAGGCGACCAAGGCCAAGGGCGAACTGATCAGCATGGAGGTGGAATTCCGGGCCAGCAACGGTCAGATCCATAACGGCATTCTCAGTGCGCAGAAAGTCGAACTCGAAGGCCAGCCGTACCTGCTGAGCACGTTCCTCGACACCACTGAGCGCAAACTCGCCGAGCAGGCGCTCAAGGACAGCCAGGAACGCCTGGACCTGGCCCTCGACTCGGCGCAACTGGGCACCTGGGACTGGCACATTCCCAGCGGCATGCTCTACGGCTCGGCCCGGGCCGCGCAGCTCCATGGCCTGGAACCCAAGCCGTTCCACGAATCGTTCGATGCGTTTTTCGAGGGGGTCCCCACCGAGGAACGCAACAACATGCGCAACGCCTACCGCAGCCTGCGGGAAGGCCCGGCGGGCAATTACCAGCTGACCTACCGCGTACAACTGCCGGACGGCAGCTCGCGCTACCTGGAAAGCCGCGCCCGGCTCCACCGCAACAACGACGGCAGCCCCTTGCGCATGGCCGGGACCTTGCTGGACATCACCGACCAGGTGGAACGCGAACAGAGCCTGGCCGCTTCGGAAGAGAAATTCGCCACGCTGTTCCAGGTCAGTCCCGACCCGATCTGCGTCACTCACCAAGACAGTGGTCGGTTCCTCGAGATCAACTCCAGCTTCACCCAGACTTTTGGCTGGACCACCCGCGACGTGATCGGCCTCAGTGCCGACCAAATTGGCCTCTGGGATGCCTCGGGCAGCAGCCTGCAACGCATCGAACGGGTGATCCGCGAACAATCGCTGAACAATGTCGCCATCGTCGTTCACCATAAGAACGGCCAGCCGCTGACCTGCGTGATTTCCAGCCGGCAAATCAACGTTGGCAACCAGCCGTGCATCGTCACGACCTTGCGCGACATCACGCAGCAGCAACGCTCCGAAGCCGCTCTCAAGGCCAGCGAGGAGAAATTCGCCAAGGCGTTTCATTCCAGCCCCGACGCCATCACCATTACCGAACTCGAAAGCGGTCGCTACCTGGAAGTCAACGACGGCTTCTGCCGGCTGACCGGCTACCGCGCCGACGAAGTGATCGGGCGTACGGTCTACGAAGTGGGCATCTGGGCCGAAGAAAAACAGCGCGCCGCCCTGCTGGCCGAACTGCAACTCAAGGGTCGTGTAGTCCACCAGGAAATGCTCGGGCGCAATAAACGGGGGGAAATCCTTACGGTAGAGGTCTCGGTCGAGCCCATCATCCTCAATGAAACCGCCTGCCTGCTGTTGACCGCCCGGGACGTCAGCCTGCTGCGCAATGCCGAAGCCCAGATCCGCCACCTGGCCTATCACGACTCGCTGACCAACCTGCCCAACCGGGCCTTGCTGTTGGACCGCCTGAGCCAGCAGATCGCCCTGCTCAAGCGTCACAACTTGCGGGGTGCCCTGCTGTTTCTCGACCTGGACCACTTCAAGCACATCAACGACTCCCTCGGTCACCCGGTGGGCGATACCGTGCTTAAAATCATCACTGCCCGCCTGGAAGCCAGCGTGCGCCTGGAAGACACCGTTGCACGACTGGGCGGCGACGAGTTCGTGGTTTTGCTCAGCGGCCTGGAAGGCTCGCGCAGCCAGGTCAGCAAGCAAGTGCAGACCCTGGCCGACACCCTGCGTGAACTGCTCTCGGAACCAATGTTCCTCGATGGCCAACGCCTGCAGGTCACGCCTAGCATCGGTATCGCGCTGATCCCCGACCACGGTTCCACGCCCACCGATTTGCTCAAGCGCGCGGACATCGCGCTGTACCGCGCCAAGGATTCGGGACGCAACACCTCGCAGATGTTCCACAACACCATGCAAAAAGCTGCCAGCGAACGGCTGCGCATGGAAACCGATCTGCGTCAGGCCCTGGCCCGCGGCGAGTTCAGCCTGCATTTCCAGCCTCAGGTCGACGCCCGGGACAACCGCATCGTCGGCGCCGAAGCCCTGGTGCGCTGGCACCACCCGGAGCTCGGCGCCCAATCGCCCAATGAATTCATCAAAGTGCTGGAAGACAGCGGCCTGATCCTCGAAGTCGGGACCTGGATCCTCGATGAAGCCTGCGACGGCTTCAAGCAACTGATTGCCAAGGGCAAGATCGACCCGCAGCGATTCAGCCTGTGCGTGAACATCAGCCCACGGCAGTTCCGCCAGAGTGACTTCGTCGAACGCATCGAAAACAGCCTGGCCCACCACGGCCTGCCTTGCTCGCTGCTGAAACTGGAGATCACCGAAGGCATCGTGATCCAGAACCTCGACGACACCATCGCCAAGATGCGCCGACTCAAGAAACTGGGGGTGAGCTTCGCCATGGACGATTTCGGCACCGGTTATTCGTCGCTGACCTACCTCAAGCGCCTGCCGGTGGACACGCTGAAAATCGACCAGTCATTCGTGCGCGACGCCACCACCGACCCCAACGACGCCGAAATCATCCGCGCCATCGTCGCCATGGCCCGCAGCCTCAACCTGGTAATGATTGCCGAAGGCGTGGAGACCCTGGAGCAATTGCACTTCCTGCAAGGGCTCGATTGCCATTTGTACCAGGGTTACCTGCACAGTCGGCCGTTGCCGCTGGAGGCGTTTGAGCGGTTGTTGCCCTAGGTGTTCGGGATAGGGAGCTTTTGTGGCGAGGGAGCTTGCTCCCGCTGGGCTGCGCAGCGGCCCCAAAAATAGAAGATTCGCCTCAGACCAGCATGACGCACCGAGTTGACTGGTTTCAGGGTCGCTTCGCGCCCAGCGGGAGCAAGCTCCCTCGCCACAATTGATCTTCCATACCCCCCCCACCAATAAATGAAAAAGGGCGCCATATGGCGCCCTTCTTCAGTTGCGATGCATCAGTTTTGCAGCGCGGGTTGCTGCTGCGCCCCGTTGATCGGGATGCGCTTGGCTTTCGCCTCTTCCGGAACCACTCGCAACAGGTCGATGCTCAACAGACCGTTGCGCAGGCCAGCGGACTTGATCTCGATATGGTCCGCCAACCGGAAGGACAGCTTGAACGCACGCTGGGCAATGCCCTGGTGCAGGAAAGTGACGCTGTCGTTGCTGGCTTCACGCTTGCCGCCACTGATGGTCAGCACACCTTTTTCCACTTGCAGGTCCAGGTCTTCTTCCTGGAAGCCGGCGGCGGCGACCACGATGCGGTACTCGTCATCACCATGTTTTTCCACATTGTAGGGTGGATAGCTGCTGCCTGGTTCGTTGCGCAGGGCGGTTTCGAACAAATCGTTGAAACGGTCGAAGCCTACCGAGGAACGGAACAGGGGGGCCAGCGAAAATGCAGTACTCATGATTCAAATCTCCTGAAAAATTCAGCAAGGTTTTTTGTCTCCGCGACCCGAATTCGGCATCGCGTAACCCCTATCTAGGGTCCGCCAAATACTTTTCAAGAGGTTTTTTTGAAATTTTTTTCAGGCCGCTTCGGTGCGCTGAACACCCAGCAAATGCCCCACCGCGTCGAGGTCGGTTTCCCGGCGCAGGGCGGTAAACAGCGCCACCGCTTCGGGGTAATTGCGGGTCAACATCGCCAGCCACTGCTTCAGACGGCCCGGCGCCTGGCGCGGTGTCAGTTGCTCGACCACTTGCCCCCAGAAGTCGTGAAGCATCGGTTGCAGCTCGGCCCAGGACATCTCGACCACCTCTTCGCCAGCCCGGGCGGCGGCGATCTGCCGGGCCAGGTCAGGGCGGGAAACGAGGCCGCGACCGAGCATGATGTCCTCGACACCGCTGATTTCGCGGCAACGGCGCCAATCCTCGACACTCCAGATATCGCCATTGGCGAACACCGGCACCTTGACCACTTCCTGGACGCGGGGGATCCACTCCCAATGGGCCGGGGGCTTGTAGCCGTCGACCTTGGTTCGCGCATGCACCACGATATGCGCAGCGCCGCCTTCAGCCAACGCCGTGGCACAGACCAATGCACCGTCCGGACTATCGAAACCCAGGCGCATCTTGGCCGTCACCGGGATGTGTTTCGGCACGGCGCGGCGCACATGTTCGACGATTTCGTTAAGCAGTTCCGGTTCCTTGAGCAATACCGCCCCGCCCCGGGATTTGTTCACGGTCTTGGCCGGGCAACCGAAGTTCAGGTCGATCACCTCCGAGCCCAACTCACACGCCAACGCAGCGTTTTCCGCCAGGCATACCGGATCGGAGCCGAGCAACTGCACCCGCAACGGCACGCCGGCAGCGGTCTGGGCACCGGTCAGCAGCTCAGGAGCAAGCTTATGGAAATAGGCCGGCGTGAGCAGACGGTCGTTGACACGGATGAACTCGGTGACACACCAGTCGATACCGCCAACACGGGTCAGGACGTCCCGCAGGATGTTGTCGACCAACCCTTCCATGGGCGCCAGGGCAATTTGCATGGAAACACATACTCGAACGAAAAAACGTGCGGCAGTTTACCGGATTTTGCCCCAGACATCGGAATTCACCACCAAACCCTGTGGGAGCGAGCTTGCTCGCGATGGCGGTGGGTCAGCTTGCGAAGATGCTGGATGTACCGCCGTCATCGCGAGCAAGCTCGCTCCCACACCGGTTCCAAGACGCCCACAAAATCGAAATCCACCACCAATCCCTGTGGGAGCCGGGCTTGCTCGCGATGGCGGTGGGTCAGTCTATGAAGAGGCCAGTTGAATTCAGCGCCACGCCATAACCTTCGATGAATTCCGGTGGCATGCGCTTGGGCCGGCCGCTGGACAATTCGATGCAGACAAAAGTGGTCTGGGCCCGCAGCAGCGTGGTGTTGTCGCTGGGACGGACCAGTTGGAAATGCCGGGTCATTTTCAGGCGCTGGTCCCAGTCGACGATCCAGGTCGCCAATTGCAGCTCGTCGCCCTCATAGGCGGCCGCCAGGTAATCGATTTCATGCCGCACCACGGCCATGGCCCGATCCAGGCGCCGGTACTCCACCAGATCCAGGCCCAGGCGCTGGGAATGGCGCCAGGCGCAGCGCTCGAGCCAGGTGACGTACACCGCGTTGTTGGCGTGGCCCAGCCCGTCGATGTCTTCGGCATTGACCTGAAGATCAATGATGAATGGCGTTGCCCGATCCCAGCCCATGCCCCTCTCCCGGTCGAATTTGGATCGGGGCAGTGTACCGGATGCTCAAGCCGATTGCCGCGCTTGCAGGCTGCGACCGGCCAGCAGTGATAACACGCCATCAATGACACGTGGATCGGCCAGCACCCGCTGATGCCCGCCCTGCGGCAGTCGCAGCAAGCGACTGTCGAACCAGGCCTCATGAATCAACTGCGACTCCTTGACCGAAACCGACGTGTCGTCCTCGGCATGGACGATCAACCCCGGCACGTCCAGCTGATAATGCGCTACATCCATCTTCGAGGCCGACATGCCCACATCGTTTTCCACCTGGCGAATGAAGGCCGAACGCGCCTTGGGCGGCAGGCCCATCATCCGGGAGAAACCGCGCAGCACCCCAAGAATGCGCGCAGGCGCGGCGATGCTGACCAGCGTCTCGGTACGCAACCCCAGCTGGACGGCCAACATGGCACTGGCGCCGCCCATGGAATGCCCGATCACCGCCTGCAACGGCGGCAGCTCGGCGGCGGCTTCGAGCATGGCCCGGGCGAACAACAGGACATTCGCCTCGCGACCCGGTGAGCGACCATGGGCCGGACCGTCCAGCGCCACGACCGTGTAACCGGCATCCACCAGGGCCGTGATCAGCGCCGCGAACTGGGTGGGCCGCCCTTCCCAGCCATGCATCAGCAGGACTGCCGGACCTTTGCCCCAGCGCAAGGCCGAGAGACCGAAGCGCAAGGTGACTCGCTGGGACGTCGCCAGCAACGGCAGCTCCCAATCCCGTGGCGGCAAGTTTCGAGGGCGCATGAACAGCGAGCGCATCTGTTTTGCCACCAAGCCCGGAGCTACCCAACCCAGCGTGCCATTGACGCCACGAATCCAGCTCAACCTGTCCATCGCTCATCTCCAGGGCTTGCGCCTCAGTTCAACGCACCGCCGACTTGGCGGCGCGCAGCAAACGATCCGATAACTCTCCCGGGCCCAACGCCCGTGCCAGGGCCAGGCCACCGACCATCAACGCGATATCGGCCAAAGCCTTGTCGGCGTCCTCCGGGCTGGCCGCCAATTGCGCGACCATCAACTCGATGTGCTCATTGAGCACCTCACGAAACGCATCCGGCAGCCGCCCGAGCTCACCGACCGACGCCGGGATCGGGCAGGCTTGCTCGGTGGAATCGCGGTGCTTGCGTGACAGATAGAACGCGGCGACCAGGGCGCGCCGCTCTTCGCCTGTCAGCTCGCCGTCCATATCGGCGATCAAGCCGCGGCGGCGATTGAGCAGTTGCTTGAAAGCCTCCAGCATCAAGGCATCCTTGCTTTCGAAATGGGCGTAAAAACCGCCCACCGTCAGTCCGGCTGCGCCCATCACCTCGCCCACGCTCGGCTCTGCCGGCCCACGCTGGATCAGCGCATCGCTGGCGGCCTTGAGAATGCGTTCACGGGTTTGTGCCTTTTTATCGCTCATCGTCGCCTCCGAATATTACGATTGAAATATTATCCATGTAATAATTTTCCGCAAGCGGAAATTTTGACCGCCGGTCAGAGAAGTGTTTTTCAAGGATAGGAAATTGGCCAAACGCCAGACAAACAAAAGGGCCATTCAAGAATTGAATGACCCTTATAAAATCCCGCAGAGCGGGTAATCGTGGCGTCCCCTAGGGGACTCGAACCCCTGTTACCGCCGTGAAAGGGCGGTGTCCTAGGCCACTAGACGAAGGGGACACAAACCTTCTAACGTGATCAGTGCTGAGAACTGATCGCTTCAAGGCCGATGTGGCCAGACCTCGAAGTGTAAATTGGTGGAGCTAGACGGGATCGAACCGTCGACCTCTTGCATGCCATGCAAGCGCTCTCCCAGCTGAGCTATAGCCCCGGATTTTTCGCCTCGCGGCGGAGCGACATCTTGCAACATCGCTTCTGTAAAACTGGCGTCCCCTAGGGGACTCGAACCCCTGTTACCGCCGTGAAAGGGCGGTGTCCTAGGCCACTAGACGAAGGGGACGCAAACCCTTCTATACAACTGATCAACGCTGAGTGTTGATCGCTTCAAGGCCGGTGTGGCCAGGCCTTGAAGTGTAAATTGGTGGAGCTAGACGGGATCGAACCGTCGACCTCTTGCATGCCATGCAAGCGCTCTCCCAGCTGAGCTATAGCCCCTCATCGCTGAGGACGGGGCGAATCTTAAGGGCGTATCGGAGGGCTGTCAAATTTATTTTCAACAAATTTGAAAATTTTTTGCCGGGATAACAATCACTTACCGACAAACCCCGGAAAACCGGGGTATGTCCTGCCTCATGGAGCGCTTAGGCGATCGCGCCCAGCAGTTTTTCCCACTCCTTGTTTTCCTTCTTCGACACGCCGCCGAGCAGATCGATGGCCTGGCGCAGACGGAAACGGGTCAGGTCCGGCCCGAGAATTTCCATCGCATCGAGCACCGACACCGAGCTGGCCTGGCCGGTAATGGCGGCGAACATCAACGGCATGGCATCGCGCAATTTCAACTCCAGCGACTCAACCACGGCCTGGATGGTCGCGGTGATGCTGTCCTTCTCCCACTGACGCAGGCTTTCCAGCTTCCACAGGATCAGTTGCATCAACTGGCGCACCTGGTCGCCGGAGAGCTTCTTGGATTCGAACAACTTCGCGTCCGGCGTCACGCCACCGGCGAAGAAGAAGCCGGCCAGCGGGGCGATCTGGCTGAAGGTCTCTACCCTGCCCTGCACATGGGGAGCGATCTTCATCATGTACTCGGGGTTCAATGCCCACTTCTGCACGCGAGCGGCAAACTCTTCCACCGGCAGGTCCCGCAGCCACTGGCCGTTGAGCCACGACAGCTTCTCGACGTCGAAGATCGGCCCGCCCAGGGAGACGCGCGACAGGTCGAAGTGCTCGACCATTTCCTGCAGCGAGAACTTCTCGCGTTCGTCCGGCATCGACCAGCCCATGCGGCCCAGGTAGTTGAGCATGGCCTCGGGCATGAAGCCCATGCGCTCGTAGAAGGTCACCGAGGTCGGGTTCTTGCGCTTGGACAGCTTGCTCTTGTCCGGGTTACGCAGCAGCGGCATGTAGCACAGCTGCGGCTGTTCCCAGCCGAAGTATTCGTAGAGCAGGATCAGTTTCGGCGCGGACGGCAGCCATTCTTCACCGCGCAGTACGTGAGTGATGCCCATCAGGTGATCGTCGACTACGTTGGCCAGGAAGTACGTCGGCAGGCCATCGGTCTTCATCAGCACTTGCATGTCCATGCGATCCCACGGGATCTCGACATCGCCACGCAGCATGTCCGGCACGACGCAGACGCCTTCGGTCGGTACTTTCATGCGAATCACATGGGGCTCGCCAGCGGCCAGGCGACGGGCGACTTCTTCCTTGGACAGCAGCAGCGCCCGGCCGTCGTAGCGCGGGGTTTCGCCACGGGCCATTTGCTCGGCGCGCATTTGGTCCAGTTCTTCGGCGGTGCAGAAGCAAGGGAACGCATGCCCCATGTCCACCAGCTGCTGGCAGTACTGCTTGTAGATCTCGCCGCGCTCGCTCTGGCGATACGGGCCGTGCGGGCCGCCGACGTCCGGGCCTTCGCTCCAGTCGATCCCCAACCAGCGCAGGGCATCGAAGATCTGCTGTTCGGACTCGCGGGTCGAACGCAACTGGTCGGTGTCCTCGATCCGCAGGATGAACTCGCCGCCATGCTGCTTGGCAAAGCAATAGTTGAACAAAGCGATATAGGCGGTGCCGACATGGGGATCGCCAGTAGGCGAAGGCGCGATGCGGGTGCGGACGGTGGTCATGGCATGTCTCGGAAAGAAGATAAAAGCGAAGATCGAACAGGGGGCGAATGGTAACAGGCGATGGCGGGCGGGCTCCAGTGAGAGCGGGATTTGTGTGGCCAGTCGTTAGACCGAGTCGCGCCCATCGCGAGCAAGCTCGCTCCCACACTGGACCGCATCCAGTCCAGATGACTTGGTTTCCTGTGGGAGCGAGCTTGCTCCGGGCGGCGTTCCGACGATGAGGCCCTTAAGTGCGCCACAAAACCTCAGACAGTCAGCAACCGCTCCCGCAACTTGCCAATCTCATCGCGCAATTGCGCCGCCGCCTCGAACTCCAGGTCCCGGGCCAGTTGGTACATTTTCTCTTCCAGCTGCCGGATCCGCTTGGTGATTTCGCTCGGCGAGCGCAGTTCGGCCTCGTAGCGGGCGCTCTCTTCGGCGGCCTTGGCCATGCCCTTGCGCTTCTTGCTGCGCGAGCCGGGCACGGTGGCGCCTTCCATGATGTCGGCGACGTCCTTGAACACACCCTTGGGGGTGATGCCGTTGGCCAGGTTGAAGGCGATCTGCTTGTCGCGGCGGCGCTCGGTCTCGCCGATGGCCCGCTCCATGGAACCGGTGATGCGGTCGGCATACAGGATCGCCCGGCCATTGAGGTTACGTGCCGCGCGACCAATGGTCTGGATCAACGAACGCTCGGAACGCAGGAAACCTTCCTTGTCCGCATCGAGAATCGCCACCAGCGACACTTCCGGCATGTCCAGGCCTTCGCGCAGCAGGTTGATGCCCACCAGTACATCGAAGGTGCCCAGGCGCAGGTCGCGGATGATTTCGACCCGTTCCACGGTGTCGATGTCCGAGTGCAGGTAACGCACCCGCACGCCATGGTCGGCCAGGTAGTCGGTGAGATCCTCGGACATGCGCTTGGTCAGCGTAGTAACAAGCACTCGCTCTTCCAGTGCCACGCGCTTGGTAATTTCCGAGAGCAGGTCGTCGACCTGGGTCAGCGCCGGGCGCACTTCAATCTGCGGGTCGACCAGCCCGGTCGGCCGGACCAATTGCTCGATGACGCGGCCGGCATGCTCGGCTTCGTAGTTGCCGGGGGTGGCCGAGACGAAAATCGTCTGCGGGCTCACGCTCTCCCATTCGTCAAAACGCATCGGGCGGTTGTCCAGGGCCGAGGGCAGGCGGAAACCGTACTCCACCAGTGTTTCCTTGCGCGAACGGTCGCCTTTGTACATGGCGCCGACTTGGGGCACGCTGACGTGGGACTCGTCGATCACCAGCAAGGCATCGGCGGGCAAGTAGTCATACAACGTCGGCGGCGGCGCACCCGCCGGGCGACCCGACAAGTAGCGCGAGTAGTTTTCGATGCCGTTGCAGTAGCCAAGCTCCAGGATCATCTCCAGGTCGAAGCGGGTGCGTTGCTCCAGGCGCTGGGCTTCTACCAACTTGTTGTTCGAACGCAGGTACTCCAGGCGCTCCTGCAACTCGACCTTGATCCCTTCGATGGCGTCCAGCAGGGTTTCCCGGGGCGTCACGTAGTGGCTCTTGGGGTAGAAGGTGAAGCGGGGCAACTTGCGGATCACTTCGCCGGTCAGCGGGTCGAACGCCGAGATGCTCTCCACTTCGTCGTCGAACAACTCGATGCGGATCGCTTCCAGGTCCGATTCCGCCGGGTAGATGTCGATCACATCGCCGCGCACCCGGAACGTCGCCCGGGCGAAATCCATGTCGTTGCGGGTGTACTGCAAGTCCGCCAGGCGCCGCAGCAAGGCACGCTGGTCGAGTTTGTCGCCACGGTCCACGTGCAGCACCATCTTCAGGTAGGTTTCCGGGCTGCCCAGACCGTAGATGCACGACACCGTGGTGACGATGATCGCGTCCTTGCGCTCGAGCAACGCCTTGGTCGCCGACAGTCGCATCTGTTCGATGTGATCGTTGATCGAGGCATCCTTCTCGATGAAGGTGTCCGAGGACGGCACGTAGGCCTCGGGCTGGTAGTAGTCGTAGTAGGAAACGAAGTACTCCACGGCGTTGTTCGGGAAAAACGCCTTGAACTCTCCATAGAGCTGCGCCGCCAGGGTCTTGTTCGGCGCCAGCACCAGGGTCGGGCGCTGCACCTGGGCGATCACATTGGCGATGCTGAAGGTCTTGCCCGAACCGGTCACACCGAGCAACGTCTGGTGCGCCAGCCCGGCCTCGATACCCTCGACCATCAGGCGGATGGCTTCCGGCTGATCGCCGGCGGGCTGGAAGCGGGTGACTAGCTGGAATTCAGACATGACATAACCTCTGGATTCACCCCTGTCGGCCAGCCGACAGGAACGAGAAAGACCGAAACGACTGATGTCGTCCGAGGAAAAAGCTGGGATGCACACAATGTGGAGGTGAATGCCTTCGCTTTCAAGACGAACGTCCTACACGCCTTGAAGACTTTGACGCGGCGAGAGGACTAACGGTCGAAAAAAATCGAAAAAACTTACCGTAAAAGCCGAATCGCCTGTCGCCGTGCCGGGTGATGGCCTCTATACTAGCTCCCCGTTTGTGCACCGCTCTAGTGCATTCGGCTGGAGCGCCACACGTCCCCTCACTCTCCATTCAGAGCCGCGCACTAATGAGCCTGTTTTCCGCTGTCGAATTGGCACCCCGCGACCCCATCCTGGGCCTCAACGAAGCTTTCAACGCCGACACCCGTACCAATAAGGTGAACCTGGGGGTGGGTGTTTACTGCAACGAGGAAGGGCGCATTCCATTGCTGCGCGCCGTTGTCGAAGCCGAGACGATTCGCGTGGCTCAGCACGTTTCCCGTGGTTACCTGCCGATCGACGGCATTGCCGCCTACGACCAGGCCGTGCAGACCTTGCTGTTTGGCAAGGACTCGGCGCTGATCGCTTCCGGCCGCGTCATCACCACCCAGGCCGTCGGCGGCACCGGCGCACTGAAGATCGGTGCCGACTTCCTCAAGCAACTGCTGCCTGACGCCGTCGTCGCCATCAGCGACCCGAGCTGGGAAAACCACCGCGCCCTGTTCGAAACCGCCGGCTTCCCGGTGCAGAACTACCGCTACTACGACGCCGCCACCCACGACGTGAACCGCAGCGGCCTGCTGGAAGACCTCAACGCCCTGCCCGACCGTTCGATCGTTGTGCTGCACGCTTGCTGCCATAACCCGACCGGCGTGGACCTGAGCCCGGAAGACTGGAAAAACGTGCTGGCCGTGGTCAAGGCCAAGAACCACGTACCGTTCCTGGACATGGCCTACCAGGGCTTTGGCGAAGGCATCGACGAAGACGCGGCGGCCGTGCGCCTGTTCGCCGAGTCGGGGCTGACCTTCTTTGCCTCCAGCTCGTTCTCCAAATCGTTCTCGTTGTACGGCGAGCGCGTTGGCGCCCTGTCGATCGTCAGCGAATCGAAGGAAGAAAGTGCCCGCGTGCTGTCCCAGGTCAAGCGCGTGATCCGCACCAACTACTCCAACCCGCCAACCCATGGCGCCAGCATCGTTGCTGCCGTGCTCAACAGCCCCGAGCTGCGCGCGCAGTGGGAAGCCGAACTGGCCGAAATGCGCCTGCGGATTCGCGGCATGCGCGACCAGATGGTCGACATGCTGGCCAAGGCCGCGCCGCACCACGACTTCAGCTTCGTCGCCCGCCAGAGCGGGATGTTCTCCTACTCCGGCCTGACCGTTGAACAAGTGACGCGCCTGCGCAACGAGTTTGGTATCTATGCCCTGGACACCGGCCGCATCTGCGTGGCCGCGCTGAACCAGAACAACATCGATGCCGTGACCAAGGCCATCGTCCAGGTGATCTGACGCCTCGACGCTGGATGAAAAAACGGGAAGCCATTGGCTTCCCTTTTTTTGACCTGATGTTTTGTGGCTTGCTTCTGTGGTCTGTTTCTGTGGTTTTGTTTCTGTGGCGAGGGAGCTTGCTCCCGCTGGGCTGCGCAGCAGCCCTAAAACCAACCACCTCGGTATTTCAGACTGATTTAACCAAGCATTTTGGGGCTGCTTCGCAGCCCAGCGGGAGCAAGCTCCCTCGCCACAAAAGCAAACCACAAAAACAAGGCCACAAAAGCACCGGGCACGGCACTCTCGCTGAAGCTACAGCTCCGTCGCCCGCTGGCTCGCCGCATCGTCATAGATGACATACAACGACTCAGCCACTTGGCTCTTGATCGCCTTGGTGCTTTCCAGCCCCAGGACAAACCCCTCGGCCTTGCCACCGGCGCGATTCAGCGCCTCGGCGGTGCTGGCCTGGGTAATGGCGTCGTACAGTTTCTCGGCATGAGGCCCCACGCCCTTGGGCAAACTGATCTGGGCGGTACTCACAGGCACACCTCGGCGCAACGGGCTGTGTGAAGGGGTAACAGATGGTTCATGGCGCGTACCTCAATGTCGGCGAATGGCCGGCAGCGCGTCCTGCCACTTCCGGGCAACCATGGTAGCCCTCTCCCGCCGTTGCGGTAACTGCCAATCGTTGATTGTCCCTCAATGGGCAGCAGGAATGCGCCGCCCGGCAATAGACGCTTGACTTCTCTTTTCCAATCAGTAACATACGCGCCATTCCGCGATAGCTCAGTTGGTAGAGCAAGTGACTGTTAATCACTGGGTCCCTGGTTCGAGTCCAGGTCGTGGAGCCAGACAGCAACACACAAAAAGCCCCTGGATCGAAAGATCCAGGGGCTTTTTTGTGGGCAAAAAACAGGTGGATGGCCATATAAGCCTGGCCGAGGTCGCTGCCGGAACAACAATCCGGCACCAAAAAGGCAATATGGTCCGGATCCTGCTTTCTTTTTCCGACAACCCAAGCTGTCACGTGAGCGTCATGACAGGGCCGCAAACTGGCTCTGTCCGCCAACAACAGCTTCATAAAAACAAGGACGAAGGTATGCCCACACAAAACCCCCATCGCATTGTCGGCCTGTGCACCTCCAGCAAGGTGTACAACGTACTGACCGAACTCAAGCAACTGGAAGGCCACCGCAGCGCCAAATTCCTTTCCCTGCTGGCGGAAAACCTGGTGCGCAAGGGCCTGCTCAATGAGCAGGAAGTGGTGCACATGCTCGATCTGGTCGTCGATTGAGCGGCATCGATTCCTACTATTGAGCCAGTTGATTTTCCGTCCTTCCCCCTGAGCCGTAAGGTAACCCCATCGATTGATGGAGGTTTCCCATGCCCAAGGTTCAAATCATGTCTGTCATTGGCAGCGCCGTCCCCGCCCCACTCCGGGAGCTCGGGTTGCTGGCCTGCTGGTATCTGGTGCAGGACGGCGTGACCATCAGCGGCCCGCTGACTTCACTGCCCGCCGCACAGGCGCTGTCGCAACGTATCGGGCCCTATTTGTTGAGCGCCTAGGGCAGTTGCACCCGCGGCGAGCCTTCGACAAACAAGGCCCAGCACGACATGAACAGCGCGGCGATCAGCGGCCCGATCACGAAGCCGTTCAGTCCGAACACCGCCAGCCCACCCAGTGTCGAGACCAGCACCAGGTAGTCGGGCATCTTGGTGTCCTTGCCCACCAAGATCGGCCGCAGGAAATTGTCCACCAGGCCAATCACGAACACCCCGAACAACGTCAGCACCACACCCTGCCAAATCGCTCCCGAGAGCAGGAAATACACCGCCACCGGCGCCCAGACAAGACCTGCCCCCACCGCAGGCAACAATGACAGGAACGCCATCAGCACCGCCCAGGGCAATACCGTCGGGATCCCCAGGACCCAGAAGATCAGCCCACCCAGCGCACCTTGGGTAATGGCGACCAACAGGTTGCCTTTCACGGTAGCCCGCACCACCCGATTGAATTTCAACTGCAAGCGGCGTTTTTGATGTTCCGCCAAGGGAATGGCCGTGCGCACCTTGCGCACCAGCTCCGCACCGTCGCGCAGAAAGAAGAACAGCAGATAGAGCATCACGAAGAAGCTGACCAGGAACTGAAAGGTACCCTGGCCGAAACTGAAGGCCTGGGTGGCGAAGAATTCGCTGCCCTGCATCGCGCTCTTGACGATCTTGTCACGCAAGCCGTTCAGGTTGCCCAGGCCAAAGCGGTCCAGCAGGTGCTGGAAGTACGGCGGCAAGGCATCCTTGAAGCGGGCCAGGTAATCGGCAATGTCCAGCTCTCCGCTTTCCAGGCTTTTGTAAAGCGCGGCTCCCTCCTGGACCAGCAACATGCTGATGACGATCACCGGCAGGATCGCGATGACCACACAGATGCTCAAGGTGAACAACGACGTGAAATTGCGGTGCCAACCGAACTTGAACTGCAGGCGGCGCTGCATCGGCGCAAAGACGATACCCAGGATCACCGCCCAGAATACCGCCCCGTAGAACGGCAGCAGAATCCAGATAAAGGCGACCGTGACCAGCACCAGCAGCAACATCTGGGCTTTGTTTTGCAGCATCTTTCGATTCATCAGCTTTCCATGTCCAAAGGCGAGATACACATTAGTCAGCCAGGACTCGCCGGAGTGCCGTCACACTTGCACTGTGCCCTTGATCCAAGTCAATAAGGCCTGGCCGACCCTGGCGTACCCTCCGCGCTTTTTGCGATCCGACCCCACCATGACCCTCGCCGCCCCCGAACTGCTGGCACCCGCCGGCACCCTGAAAAACATGCGTTATGCCTTCGCCTACGGTGCCGACGCGGTGTACGCCGGCCAGCCGCGCTACAGCCTGCGGGTGCGCAACAATGAATTCGACCACGGGAACCTGGCCTTGGGCATTGCCGAGGCCCAGGCCATGGGCAAGCGTTTCTACGTGGTGGTGAACATTGCCCCGCACAACGCCAAGTTGCGGACCTTCCTCAAAGACCTCGAACCGGTGATTGCCATGGCGCCGGACGCGCTGATCATGTCCGACCCGGGATTGATCATGCTGGTTCGCCGGCATTTTCCGCAGATGCCAATTCACCTGTCGGTGCAAGCCAACACGGTGAACTGGGCGAGCGTCGAGTTCTGGCAGCAGCAAGGCTTGAGGCGGATCATCCTGTCCCGGGAACTGTCCCTGGAGGAAATCGCCGAGATTCGCGAGCAAGTCCCGGCCATGGAGCTGGAAGTGTTCGTCCATGGGGCGCTGTGCATGGCCTATTCGGGGCGCTGCCTGCTGTCCGGTTACTTGAACAAGCGCGACGCCAACCAGGGCAGCTGCACCAACGCCTGCCGCTGGAAGTATTCGGCGCAGCCGGCGGTGGAAAACGCCGTGGGCGACATTGTGCAGAGCTATCAGCCCGAACCGACCCTGGGCCTCGGCGCGCCCACCGACCAGGTGTTTCTGCTCCAGGAAGCCAATCGCCCGGACGAGTCCATGCCGGCCTTCGAGGACGAGCACGGCACCTACATCATGAACGCCAAGGACCTGCGGGCCGTGCAACACGTCGAGCGCCTGGCGCGCATGGGCGTGCATTCCTTGAAAATCGAAGGCCGCACCAAGTCGCACTTCTATTGCGCGCGCACCACCCAGGTGTATCGCCGGGCCATCGATGATGCGGTGGCCGGCCGGGAATTCGATCGCGGCCTGATGACCGACCTGGAGTCCCTGGCCCAGCGTGGCTACACCGAAGGCTTCCTGAGACGCCACGTGCACGACGAATACCAGAACTACCAGAACGGCAGCTCAGTGTCGGAGCGCCAGCAGTTCGTCGGCGAACTGACCGGCGAACGGCGCGAGCGCCTGGCCGAAGTGCGGGTGAAGAACCGTTTTGGCCTGGGTGATCACATGGAACTGATGACCCCCAAGGGCAACTTCCACTTCGACCTGCATCAATTGCAGGACATCAAGGGCCAGGCCATCGATGTGGCACCGGGGGACGGGCATGTGGTGTACGTGCCGATCCCGGATGCGGTGGATCTGCGGTTTGGGTTGTTGATGCGGGATGTCAGATCGGTGCCCACATGAGATCGATTCGTGGCGAGGGAGCTTGCTCCCGCTGGGCTGCGCAGCAGCCCCTATAACCCCAGGTAAGCAGGACCACTGAGCTGCCTGTTGAATGGGGCCGCTGCGCGGCCCAGCGGGAGCAAGCTCCCTCGCCACAATGGTGTATGACTTGAATTAGCGGAACGACTTGCCCGGAAGAAACTGCCGAAGGCTGCGATCCTCCGCTTCCGATAGGGCCTGGTAGCCCAGGCGAAAACATCTGGATCGAGAGCGAAAGATCGCAGCCTTCGGCAGCTCCTGCTGCTCCGGGTCAGATCCGGAACTGCCCCACCAGTTGACCCAGGCGCTGCCCCAGGTCGGCCAGGCTGCGGGACGTCTGGGCGCCGAGTTGGGTTTCGTCGGCGACGCTGTCCACGGCCACGGCGATCTGATGCACGCTGCGGTTGATTTCTTCGGCCACGGCGGTCTGTTCTTCGGCGGCGCTGGCGATCTGGGCGTTCATCGAGTTGATGGTGCCGATCAGCTGCGCCATGGTGTCCAGGGAGGCGCCCGCCTCGTTGGCCCGTTCCGAGGTGCCATCGCCGGCCTCGCTGGAACGACGCATCGCTTCCACTGCCGCGTGGGTGCCCGATTGCAGCCGGTCGATCATGCCCTGGATTTCCTGGGTACTTTGCTGGGTCCGGCTGGCCAGGGCCCGCACTTCATCGGCCACCACCGCGAACCCACGCCCCGCCTCGCCGGCACGCGCGGCCTCGATGGCGGCGTTGAGGGCCAGCAGGTTGGTCTGCTCGGCGATCGAACGAATCACCCCGAGAACACTGACAATCGAGGCCACGTCTTGCTGCAGGCTGTCCAAGGACACGCCGCTGCTGCGGATATCGTTCACCAGCGCATGAATCTGCTGGATGCTGCCGGCCACCACGCGCTTGGCCGATTGGCCTTCTTCGTCGGTCTGCTGGGCCGCGACGGCAGCGCCCTGGGCACTGCGAGCAACTTCCTGGGCCGCCGAGGACATCTCGTTGATCGCCGTGGCAACCTGATCGGTTTCGTGGCGTTGACGCTCCATCGCCTGCTCGGAGCGCTGGGCCTGCTCGGAGACTTGGGTCACCAGGCCGGTCAGTTGCGAGGTCATGTCGGTGATCTGTCGCACCAGGCCGTGGATCTTGTCGACGAAGCGGTTGAACGAACCGGCCAGTTGGCCCAGTTCATCCTGGCTGGTAATCGCCAGGCGCCGGGTCAGGTCACCCTCGCCCGCCGCGATGTCATCGAGGTTGTCTTTCATCAGGTGCAGGGGGCGCAGGATCGTGTTGGCGAGCACCAGGCCCACCACCGCAATCACCAGCAACACCACGGCGGCGATCCCGACAATGCTCAGTACCACGCCTTGCAGGCGATCGTGGACCTTGGCTTCCACCAGCGCCACCTGGGCTTCGATACCGTCCAGGTTGACTGAACTACCGACCGCCAGGTCCCACTTGGGCAGGTATTCGGTGTAGCCGAGCTTGGGCACCAGGTCCTTGCTGCCGGGCAGCGGCGAGCTGTATTCCAGGTAATGCGTGCCGTCCTTGGCGACTTTCACCAGGTCACGGTTGACGTAGACACCGTTCGGGTCGCGGTTGTCCTTGAAGCTCTTGCCCACGCCATCGGGGCTGTTGGCCTTGAACAGACGAATGGTCTCGGAGTCGTAGCCGAAGAAATAGCCGTCCTTGCCGTAGCTGATATTGGACAGCAGCTTGATAGCCTGGGCTCGCGCCTCGTTATCACCCGGCGCGGCGGCATCGTAGAGCGGCTTGATCGCGGTCAGGCCCACCGCCACGTAGTTCTGCAGCGTGGCCTTGGCCTCGCTGAGCAGGCGCTCGCGGGTTTGCTGGACTTCTTTACCCGCTTGTTCCTTCAAGATGAAAGCCGTGGTCAGGCTGATGATCACGGCGGACAGCAATACCGGCAGTATCGCAAGGGACAGGACTTTAGCCTTCAGGCTCAGGCGCATGCTGTTCACTCTTGTTGGTGTTATTGGCGTGGTTAGCTGTATTAACGGCAGCGCACGGCAAAACTGTAGGACAAGGTGAACAGGGCATAAGGGAAGGATTGAATTTAAGGGCCCTATCGCGAGCAAGCTCGCTCCCACAGGGCCCGGTGGTGTTCACACCGATCCACTGTGAGAGCGAGCTTGCTCGCGATGAAGGCGACTCGGTCCCGAGTTACAGGACCATCGCCGCCACCCAACCAAACGCCAGCAGTGGCAGGTTGTAGTGGATGAAGGTCGGGACCACGGTGTCCCAGATGTGATGGTGCTGGCCGTCGATGTTCAGGCCGGAGGTCGGGCCCAGGGTCGAGTCCGAGGCAGGCGAGCCGGCATCGCCCAGGGCGCCGGCGGTGCCGACGATGCAGACGATTGCCAGCGGGCTGAAGCCCAGCTGCAGGCACAGCGGCACGAAAATCGTCGCCAGGATCGGCACCGTGGAAAACGACGAGCCGATGCCCATGGTCACCAGCAGCCCCACCAGCAACATCATCAGCGCGCCGATGCCCTTGTTGTGGCCGATCCAGGCCGCCGAGGTTTCCACCAGGCTTTGGACTTCACCGGTAGCCTTCATCACTTCGGCGAACCCTGAGGCGGCGATCATGATGAAGCCGATCATCGCCATCATCTTCATGCCTTCGGTGAACAGGTCGTCCGTCTCACGCCAACGCACCACCCCCGACAGCGAGAAAATCAGGAACCCGGCCAGGGCGCCGATGATCATCGAGTCCACCAGCAGCTGGATCGCGAACGCCGCCGCCACCGCAACCCCGGCCACGATCAGGCTCAGCGGGTTGTAGCGCACGGCCACTTGCTCGGCCTTGGCGATCTTCTTCAGGTCATAGACGCGTTTCTTGCGGTACGTGATGAACGACAGCGCCAGGCCAAACACCATGCCCAGCGCCGGGATGCCCATGGCGTGGGTGATATTGATGCCACTGATATCGACGCCGCTGCGGGCGACATTGGCCAGCAGGATTTCATTGAGGAAGATGTTGCCGAAGCCCACCGGCAGGAACATATAGGGGGTGATCAGGCCGAAGGTCATGACGCAGGCGATCAAGCGACGGTCCAGCTGCAGCTTGGTCAGCACGTAGAGCAGCGGCGGCACCAGCAGCGGGATGAAAGCGATGTGGATCGGCAGGATGTTCTGGGAAGCGACCGCGACCGTGCCCAGCAGACCGATCAGCACCCATTTGACGCCCGAGCCACCGGCGACGTCCTGGCGATCCACCAGGGCCAGGGCTTTGTCCGCCAGGGCGTGAGCCATGCCGGACTTGGCAATCGCCACGGCGAAGGCGCCGAGCAAGGCATAGGACAATGCCACCGTCGCACCGCCACCCAGGCCGGCATTGAACGCCTTGAGCGTCGCCTCGATCCCCAGGCCGCCCGTCAGGCCGCCCACCAACGCGCCGATAATCAGCGCGATCACCACATGCACACGGGACAGGCTGAGCACGAGCATGACGCCAACCGCGGCAATTACTGCATTTATCATCGTTACCTCAAAGCACAGCGATGGAAAGCCACCGGACAAAAAGGTCGCGACTTTGCAGCAAGCAGCGGCAAGCTGCAAGGGCCGTGGGGCGGGTTTTCAATGACTTACCCTGTTTGAATCCACCACGGCCCTCTGTGGGAGCGAGCTTGCTCGCGATGGCGGTCTGACAGTCCATGCATCATTGCCTGGCACGGCGCCATCGCGAGCAAGCTCGCTCCCACAGGGGATTGGGGTTCATCCGATACCTTGAGCCTGCAGCCACAGGGGGTCTGTGCAGACCTCAACGCTTAGGCAACTCGATCACAACCTTCAACCCACCCCACTCGCTGTCATCCAACGCCAACAGCCCGCCCCAGGTGTCGACGATGTCCCGCACGATGCCCAGGCCCAGGCCGTGGCCATCGGTCTGTTCGTCCAGTCGCGTGCCGCGGCTGAACACCTGCTCGCGGCGGTCCGCGGGAATGCCCGGCCCATCGTCCTCCACCGCCAGGCTGAACCCTTCGGCGGTTTCGGTCAGGGTCAGGCGCACCTCGGCATCGGCCCATTTGCAGGCGTTGTCCAGCAGGTTGCCCAGCAGTTCCAGCAAGTCTTCACGGTCCCAGGGCAGGTGCAGGCCCGGTGGGGCGACGTAGCTCAGGTGCAGGTGCTCGCCATGGATCATGTTCAGCGTGGCCAGCAGCCCTGGCAGTTCGGCGTCGCAGTCCAGGTGCGCGCCGGGCAAGGCATCGCCGGACAGCCGGGCACGGTTGAGCTCGCGGTTCAGGCGCTGGCGGACCTGCTCCAATTGGTCGAGCAACAGTTTGCGCAGCTCGGGATAGGGGTCAAGCTTCTCGTTCGATGCCAGGCTTTGCAGCACCGCCAATGGGGTTTTCAAGGCATGGCCGAGGTTGCCCAGGGCGTTGCGCGAACGCTTGAGACTGTCTTCGGTGTGGGCCAGCAGATGGTTGATCTGCGCGACCAACGGTTCAAGCTCCCGTGGCACCTGTTCGTCCAGTTGCGTGCGCTGCCCGCGCTGCAATTGGGCGATCTGCTCCCGAGCCCGGTCCAGCGGACGCAAGGCCCGGCGCACGGTGATGCGTTGCAGCAACAGGATCAGCAACAGCCCCGCCAACCCGAGCCCGAGGCCGACCTGTTGCATCCGGCGAAAGCTGTCACGCACCGGCGTATAGTCCTGGGCCACGCTGATGGAAATCGCCTGGCCCAGCCGCCGATAGTCGGTACGCAGCACCAGCAGCTTCTGGCCCTCCGGGCCCAGTTGCAGATTGCTGTGCAAGCCCGGGTGGTCGAGCCGGGGCAACTCCTGGTCCCACAGCGAGCGGGAACGCCAGTGCACATCGGCAAAATCGATGCGGAAATAATGCCCGGAGAACGGTCGCTGATAGGCCGGTGACAGGCGCCGTTCATCCAGTTGCAAGCCCCGCGGGCCGCGCACCAGGGCCACCAGCAGATTTTCACTGTCGTTGCGCAGTCCGGCTTCCAGGTAACGCTGCAAGCCCAGCTCGAACAGCCACAGGCTGGTTTGCGCCAGGATCAGGCCGACCACCACCATCACACCGATCAGGCCCAGGCTCAGGCGCCGCTGGATGGATCTCACTGCGCCTGCCCGCCGAACAGGTAACCCTGGCCGCGACGGGTTTCGATCACGCTGCGTCCCAGCTTGCGCCGCAGGTGATTGACATGAACTTCCAGCACGTTGGAATCGCGCTCGGTCTCACCGTCGTACAGGTGTTCAGCGAGATGGCTTTTGGAAAGGATCTGTTCGGGATGCAGCATGAAATAGCGCAACAGGCGAAACTCGGCCGCCGTGAGCTGGATGTCGGTGCCGTCGCGGACCACGCACTGGCGACTCTCATCCAGGTGCAACCCGGCGGCCTTGAGCGTCGGTTGGTTGACTTGGCCATGGGAGCGTCGCAACAGTGCCTGGATCCGCAAGTGCAGTTCTTCAGGATGAAACGGCTTGGTCAGGTAGTCGTCGGCACCGGCCTTGAGGCCTTCGATGCGCTCGGCCCAGGACCCACGGGCGGTGAGGATCAACACCGGCGTCGCCAGGCCACCAGCGCGCCACTGGGCCAACACGTCGAGCCCCGGCACACCCGGCAGGCCGAGGTCGAGAATGATCAAGTCGTAGGGCTCGCTGCTGCCTTGGTACACCGCGTCGCGACCGTCGGCGAGCCAATCGACGGCGTACCCTTGCCGTGCCAGCCCGGCCATCAATTCGTCCGCCAGGGGCACGTGATCTTCCACCAGAAGCAGGCGCATCAGTCTTCCTTATCTTTGAGTAAACGGCCGGTCTTGGCCTCCAGGTCCAGTTCGCGCACGACGCCGTCGGTGTCCAGCAGCTCGACTTCGTAAATATAGACGCCGTGTTTCTCCTCCAACTCGGCTTCCAGCAGTTTGGCGCCCGGGTGGCGGTCCAGCGCCTGTTGCAACAGATGCTCCAGCGGCAGGATAACGCCCTGCTGGCGCAGTTGCAGGGCCTCGTCCTGGTCCAGGTCACGGGCCACGGCCAGCGAACAAAACGCCAGCAACGCCAGCGCCCATCGGCTGCGGGCGCATAAATTAAGCTTCATTACAGATCCTGATGATTCTTGAGTACCGTGCCGTTGGTGGCGTCCAATTCCAGGTCCCACTCGATGCCCTTCGTATCGCGCAGGTCCACCTGGTAAATGTACTTGCCGTACGCTTCCTCCAACTCGGTCTCGGTGAAGGTGGCGCCAGGGTGCTTGACCAGGGCGGCGGCGTTGAGTTCTTCGACGGACAGGATGGTACCAGCGTCTTGCAGCTCACGGGCTTCGTCCACGCCCAGGTCTCGTGCATGAGCCAGGCTCGTACCAAGGGCCATGAGGATCGCGATGAAAAAGGCAGTCAGGCGGTTCATGGGTTGTCTCCTTTTTATAATCTTTGCCGGGGGACTGTATCGGGGTGAACTTAACTGAAACTGAATGGCCATCATGGAACCCACATCAACAGTGTGGGAGCGAGCTTGCTCGCGATAGCGGCAGCACATCCAACATCTTTACAGACTGACCCATCGCCTTCGCTAGCAAGCTCGCTCCCACAGGGTTTTGTGTCGTTATAATCAGCCGCCTACCCGTATTCGAGACCGGTATGACCGCTATCCATATCAAGTTTCCCGCCCTCACCCTCAAGGCCGGCCCCCGTGCGTTCGGACGGATTCGCCAGGCCGGCTTGAACGCCGTCGACGTCGGCATCCTGCCGGGCGCCGCCGGTGGCCCCAAGGCCCTGGGCATCCAGGGGCTCGATCTTGCGCTGTTCGGCGAATGGCTGCCCGCCGCGCCCCGGGAGCGCTCGCTGATCGGGGCCTCGGTGGGGGCGTGGCGCTTCGCCAGCGCCTGCCTGCCGGATGCCGCCGAAGGGATCCGACGCCTGGGCACTTTGTACAACGAACAAAGCTTCGCCAAAGGCGTGACCATGGCCGGGGTCAGCCAGAGTTCGCAGCGCATGCTCGATGACTTGCTCGACGGCCGCGACACTTCGATCCTCGACAACCCGCGATACCGGCTCAACATCATGGTCGTCAAGAGCCACGGTCTGCTCGCCCAGGATCATCGCGGCCGGCTGGGCCTGGGATTGTCGTCGGTGATCGCCGACAACCTGCGGGGCCGTGGGCGGTTGTCGCGGCATTTCGAACGGTTGATCATCCATGACCCGCGCCTGGCCCCGCCCCTGCATCCGCTGAATGACTTTCCGTCGCGCTTCGTGCCCCTTGCGGCCGGCAACCTGCGCCAGGCCCTGCTGGCTTCGGGCTCGATCCCGATGGTCATGGAAGGCGTGCGCGACCTGCCGGGTGCCGGTGCCGGCACCTTCCGCGACGGCGGTTTGCTGGACTATCACCTGGACTTGCCGTACAGCGGCGAGGATATCGTACTGTACCCGCACTTCACCGACCGGGTCATTCCCGGCTGGTTCGACAAGGGCCTGCCGTGGCGCCGGGGCAACGTCGAGCGCCTGCAGGACGTGTTGCTGCTGGCTCCATCCCGGGAATACCTGGCGCGCCTGCCCTACGGCAAGCTGCCGGACCGTAACGATTTCAAGCGTTTCATGGGCGATGACCCGAGCCGTCGCAAGTATTGGCGCACGGCGATGGATGAGAGCCGGCGGCTCGGTGATGAGTTTTTGGAGCTGACGGCCAACGGTGGCTTGGGCGAGCGTTTGCTGACCCTTTAGTCAGCACGGTCGCGCAACGCCGTGATCAAACTGATAAACTCCGCCGCCTGCCTCGCGACCGATATCTAAAGAGCCCGAACCTGTGGAAATCTTCAAAGAGTTTACCTTCGAATCCGCCCACCGCCTGCCCCACGTGCCGGACGGCCACAAGTGCGGCCGCCTTCACGGTCACTCGTTCAAGGTGGCGATCCACCTGAGCGGCGATATTGATCCGCACACCGGCTGGATTCGCGACTTCTCGGAGATCAAGGCGATCTTCAAACCGCTCTACGAGCGCCTGGACCACAACTACCTCAACGACATTCCTGGCCTGGAAAACCCCACCAGCGAAGTCTTGGCCAAGTGGATCTGGAATGAGTTGAAGCCGTTGCTGCCGGAACTCAGCGCCATCCGCATCCACGAGACCTGCACCAGCGGTTGCATCTACCACGGCGAATAAAAACCGGCTCAGCTACCTGGCCTGGACATCTCCTAGAACACAGAAGCTTCTGTAGCATGGATGCTTCTGTGGCGAGGGAGCTTGCTCCCGCTGGGCTGCGCAGCAGTCCCAAAAACAGCGACCTCAATCAACCTGATACGCCGCAATCTCAGGCTTGAGGGCCGCTTCGCGCCCCAGCGGGAGCAAGCTCCCTCGCCACAAAGGTGTCTCCCCTGCTGAATCGCATTGGCCTATGCTCTACCCCCTGAGCCATTTTCCGGGGAGTATCGAGCATGACCCACTGGCCGCTGGATCAAACCTACGACTTCAACGGACACCCCATCCGCTACGCCATCCACGGCGACGGCCCGCCGCTGGTGTTCGTCCACGGCACGCCCTTCTCTTCCTACGTGTGGCACCGCATCGCCCCGCTGTTCTTCGCCACCCACCGGGTGCATTACTTCGACCTGCTGGGGTATGGCCAGTCCGCACAGCCCGATGCCGACGTGTCCCTCGGTGTGCAAAACCATCTGCTCGCACAATTGCTGGAACATTGGCGCCTGGATTGCCCCGACGTGGTGGCCCATGACTTCGGCGGCGCCACAGTCCTGCGTACGCACTTGCTCAACGGCAAGGACTATCGCAGCCTGACCCTGATCGATCCTGTGGCGTTGTCGCCCTGGGGTTCGCCCTTCGTGCAGCATGTCCGCCAGCACGAAGCGGCCTTCAGCGGCCTGCCCGACTACATCCAGCGGGCCATCGTGCCGACCTATATTCGCGGCGCGATCAAACGGGACATCCCGGACGCCGAACTGGCGCCCTACGTGCAACCATGGCTTGGCGAACCGGGCCAGGCGGCGCTCTACCGGCAGATCGCCCAGATGGACGAGCGCTATACCCGCGAGGTCGAAGGCCTGTACCCGACCGTGCGCTGCCCGACCCAGATCCTCTGGGGCGAGGAGGACCAGTGGATCCCCATCGAGCGCGGCCGGGCCCTGCACCGGCTGATTCCAGGGGCGCAACTGCACCCGGTGCCGAATGCCGGGCATCTGGTCCAGGAAGACGCGCCGGAAGCCGTCGTCGCGGCGGTGTTGCGGTTCCTGGCGTTGCCCCCAACCTGAAGCCCCCGGCATTCCACTGTGGGAGCGAGCTTGCTCGCGATGGCGGTGTGTCAGTTGATAGTTATGTGGCTGACCTGACGCCATCGCGAGCAAGCTCGCTCCCACAGGGGGTCTTCATGGGTAATGCGAATTGTGTTCCAACTTGAATCACCACCGCACCGCTTTCGCCCCCTTCGCCCACCCAATCCCCAGGATTGTCTATAAATAATCTCACGCTCACCCGTTTGGCACGGCCGCTGCACGCTTGCGACATCCCCTCATCCGCAAGGACCGCCACATGACTCAGAACGATCCGGGCAATGACTATCCCCTGAGCGAAGTACCGCTGCACGCGCGCAAGGGCCTAGCCTCCACGGCCATGGTGCTGCTGGGTTTCACCTTTTTCACCGCCACGATGTTTGCCGGTGGCAAGCTCGGCGTGGCGTTCGGTTTTGCCGAGATGCTCACGGTCATCGTCATCGGTAATCTGCTGCTGGGCCTCTATGCCGCCGGCCTGGGTTACATCGCCTTCAAGAGCGGGCTCAATTCGGTATTGATGGGCCGTTTCTGTTTCGGCGAGGTGGGCAGCAAGCTCAGTGACTTGATCCTCGGGTTCACCCAGATCGGCTGGTACGCCTGGGGCACGGCGACGGCCGCGGTGGTGCTGGGCAAGTATTTCGAATTGGGCCAGGGCACGGTGTTGTGGCTGATGGTGCTGTTCGGCCTGGGGTTCTGTGCCACGGCCTATGTCGGTTATCGTGGCCTGGAAATTCTCTCGTACCTCGCCGTGCCGGCCATGATGTTGCTGCTGATGCTGTCGATGTGGGTCGCCACGGTGAAGGTCGGTGGCTTCGAGGGCTTGTTGGCGGTGGTGCCCACCGGCAGCCTCGATTGGTCCACGGCCATCACCCTGGTGTTCGGCACCTTCGTCAGCGGCGCGACCCAGGCCACCAACTGGACGCGGTTCTCCCGCTCGGCGAAGGTCGCGGTGCTGGCGAGCCTGATCGGTTTTTTCCTGGGCAACGGTTTGATGGTGCTGATCGGCGCCTACGGGGCCATCGTCTATCAACAACCGGACGTGGTCGAAGTGTTGCTGCTGCAGGGCTTCGCCATGGCGGCGATGGCGATGCTGCTGCTCAACATCTGGAGCACCCAGGACAACACCATCTACAACTTCGCCGTGGCCGGCTGCAACCTGTTGCGCACCCGCCGGCGCAGAGCCGTGACCCTCGGCGGCGCGGTGATCGGCACGTTGCTGGCGCTGCTGGGCATGTATGACCTGCTGGTGCCGTACCTGATTCTGCTGGGCACCGTGATCCCGCCCATTGGCGGGGTGATCATGGCCGATTTCTTCTTCCGTTGGCGCGGCCGTTATCCGCGCCTGGCCGAAGCCCGGTTGCCGGCGTTCAACTGGCCGGGGCTGGCGGCCTATGGGCTCGGCACGCTCGCCGCGTTCAATTCGCCGTGGGTCGCGCCACTGGTAGGAATCGCCACCGGCGCGCTAACGTATGTGCTATTGATCGGCGTAATGGGTGCCCGCACCGCTGACGCGCCCCTACAAGACCTATAAAGGATTCGCCCGATGCACATCATCAACGCCCGCCTGCGCAACCGCGAAGGCTTGCATGAACTGCACCTGGAAAACGGCCTGATCGCCAGCATCGCCCGCCAGACCGAGGCCCCCAGCCTCGGCCCGGAAGACCTCGATGCCGGCGGCAACCTGGTGGTCCCGCCCTTCGTCGAACCGCACATCCACCTGGACGCCACCCTAACCGCCGGCGAGCCGCGCTGGAACATGAGCGGCACGCTGTTCGAAGGCATCGAGTGCTGGGGCGAACGCAAGGCCACCATCACCCAGGAAGACACCAGCACCCGCGCCAAGAAAACCATCCAGGCCCTCGCCGCCCATGGCATCCAGCATGTGCGCACCCACGTCGATGTGACCGACCCCGAACTCACCGCCCTCAAGGCAATGCTGGAGGTGCGCGAGCAAAGCCGTCACCTGATCGACATGCAGATCGTCGCGTTCCCCCAGGAAGGCATCGAGTCCTACCGCAACGGCCGCGAGCTGATGGAAGAAGCGATCCGCATGGGTGCCGACGTGGTGGGCGGCATTCCCCACTTCGAATACACCCGCGACCAGGGCGTCAGCTCGGTGAAGTTCCTGATGGACCTGGCCGAACGTACCGGGTGCCTGGTGGATGTGCATTGCGACGAAACCGACGACCCGCATTCGCGTTTTCTCGAAGTGCTCGCCGAAGAAGCCCGCAGCCGCGACATGGGCGCCCGCGTCACCGCCAGCCATACCACGGCGATGGGCTCCTACGACAACGCCTATTGCGCCAAGCTGTTCCGCCTGCTCGGGCACTCGGGCATCAGTTTTGTCTCTTGCCCGACCGAAAGCATCCACCTGCAAGGCCGCTTCGACACCTTCCCAAAACGCCGCGGCGTCACCCGGGTCAATGAGCTGCTCGAAGCCGGGATGAATGTGTGTTTCGGCCAGGACTCCATCGTCGACCCGTGGTATCCATTGGGCAACGGCAACATCCTGCGGGTGCTGGAAGCGGGGCTGCATATCTGCCACATGCTCGGCTATCGCAACCTGCAAAGCGCCCTCGACCTGGTCACCGACAACAGCGCCAAGGCCATGAACCTGGGCGAGCGCTACGGACTGGAACCGGGCCGCCCGGCGAACTTGCTGATCCTTTCAGCGGATAGCGATTACGAAGTGATTCGCAGCCAAGGGTTGCCGCTCTACTCGATTCGCAATGGCGAAGTGCTGATGAAGCGGCAAATGCCGGTGGTGGAGTTTGCCCAGCAGCCTGGCTGACTGCCACAAGGGATACATTCATTTTGTGCCCGCCGAATATCTACTGTGGGAGCGAGCCTGCTCGCGATGGCGGTGGGTCAGCTGCATTGATGTTCGATGTACTGCCGCTATCGCGAGCAAGCTCGCTCCCACAGGGGATCTGTGTCGTACATTCATTTCGTGCCCGCCGAACATCTACTGTGGGAGCGAGCTTGCTCGCGATGACGTCGTTGGCCGCGCCGCACCAAACAACCTGACCCGCACCAGCTCCCCCGCCTCTTCCTCCAACAAGATCGGCGCAGTACCGCCGGGCATCACCACCCTCACCGCCCCCGCCTTCACCCAACCCACCCGCCACGCGGCACTGGCCACGGCGCTGGCGCTGGTGCCCGAGGACGCGGTAGGGCCTTCGCCCCGCTCAAACACCCGGGCGGCGATTTGCCCTTCGGCTTCGAGCCGAGCCCATTGCAGATTCACCCCCCTGAGGCATGGAACACCAGCCCCACCGGGCGCCGCATAAGCGATGCGGGTCAAGCCCCGTGACAGCGCCGCAGCACGCATCTGCGCATTGCTTGGCAACGCCTCGCCCTTCTCCACCAGCGTCACGCAATGCGGATTGCCCATGCTCACGAACTGACTGTTGCCCCACGCCGGGTCCAACCGTTCAAGCGCCGCCACACGGCTGACATCACGCTGGTTGAACATCACCCCCTCGACCTCTTGGGCAGCAACGGCCTGAGGCCCGAACAGCGGTTTGCCCAGGTCCAGCCAGAAACCTTGCACCCCTTCGAATCCAGCGGCGCGAACCGAGGTTTGCAACGGTGACAAGCCGTCGGGTTTATCGTGATGAACCTGCAGCACGCAATCACCAGGCGCCGCCATCAAGCCTTGTTCTTGCAGGGCCTGGGAGAAAATCGTCAAGCCATTGCCACTGCGCTCGGCCAATGTCCCGTCGGTATTGACGATCAACAGATCAAAGGGTGGCTCATTCTGGAACGGGCCAATCAGCAAACCATCACTGCGATGGGCCTTGGCATCCGGCGGCGCTTCGCCCGGCGCCCAACTGCAAACGGCATGCACCGCCGCGACCGCCCATTTTTCGCGAGCTTTCGCGGCGTGGGCGGCTGACTGGGGCAGCTCGATGCCGAGGTCTCGGACCTGCTGCGGTGAAGCGACTCCATAGATATTGCCGCGCGCGTCATAAAACTTAGTCATGGACCAGACCCAATATCAACCAGCAAGAGCCGCTACTTTATAGGCCTGGCCAGCGAATAACACAGAGGAACAAGCGCTCACACGCTTCATCTCAATCCACGGACACCGGCGCCTCCTCCAGCGCGAGCTGAATCTGTCGATGAAAATGCTGCAACGCCGGTTCGTGACGGCCGAACGTCAGGCATTCTTGGGCGCCGGAACGCAGGCCTGGCTGGATACGCTCACTGATTGCAAAGTCCTCCCCGTCCACGGTCTCGATCAATAACGCCAGGTTCTTGTCCCAGTACTCACGCTCGCGAACGGACGTGGCGGCATGCGGTGTATAGAGCGACACCTGGGCCGTGCATCGGTCGGGACGCCCCTGGCTGGGGTAAACCTGCCAAGTCTCCAGGTGGTCGGCCTGCCAGAGCAGGAGGGTATTGGGAAACAGCCAATACATGATCAGTGAGTGTTTGAGCAGGCTCCATTGCTCGATGGGCTGGTCGCGCATCTGCAGGATCGAACGGCGTGGCATGACCAGGCGCCCATGGCGGTCGAAGGCTTCGAACAGGCTGACGGAGGGTAGGAAGATCGGGAGGACTGTCCTGCGGTGCACGAACGGGAAATGCCAGTTCTCCAGAAAGGTCTCTATGACCATCTTCCAGTTGAACGACTTGTGGAGCTGAAGGCGTCGATAAAGCACGAACGTCTCGAAACGATAGGCGGCTATTTCCTGGTTCAAGCCTCCTGCCAACGCCAGTGGTTCTATGGCGTGACCGGGGCTTGGGCTGACCCAGATCAACCCATGCTGCTCAAACACCGCCAGGCGCATCAGGTCGCGTTCGGCACAACCCACCCCCTGGAAACCGTCGGCGGGCACCAGCTTCTTCAGCCGACCGTGCAGGTCATAGCGCCAACCGTGGTAAGGACACGTCATCGACCTTGCCAGCGTACCGTTACCTTCCAGTAACCGTGCGCCGCGATGACGGCAGACATTGATGAACGCGTTGAGCCCCCCATCTGGCAGGCGGATGATGGCAATGGGCACGCCGCTCAGGTCGTCGGTCAGGTAATCACCCGGACCGGACAGTTCACAGGACAAGCCCACCATCAGTGGGCCGGAACGAAAGAGCCGGGCCTGCTCACGGCCGAGATGCTCTGGACAGGTGTAACTCGATACCGGGTTGACAGAGCACGACGCCGCCAGGCTGGTGCCGTTACGGTCGATCAAGTCCAGAAGCTGGTTCGCCAGTCTGAGTTGAGTTGGATGATCCATCATCACCTCCAGCACGCCCCTGAACCGAATTCGTCCGGGCCTTTGTTCCAGAAGCCTTCTTCATACTCGCAAACTATCGCGTCGTAACCTGTCAGGGTTGACAGGTGCGGACCTGCCGGGTGAACCCGTACTTTAGATACGCAAGCTACCGGTACAAGGAGGCGCCATGAACAACATCCCTTCCCGTCCCATGGCCGAGCTCTACCGCGAAGGCCGAAAACATTTCATCGAGCGGGTGCCGGACGGCGCCGCACGACTCGACGCGTTGTTCCATACCGCGCCGGGGCTCGGCGAGTTGGCGGTCGGCGTTGTGTACGGTCACTTGCAGAGTCGCCCAGGCCTGGACCCGCGCCTACGAGAGGCCGCGACACTGGCCGCCATCGTCGCGGCCGGCATGACAGGCCCGCCCTTGAGCGTGCACTTCAAGACCGGCATGGCCTCGGGTCTGGCTTCGGGAGAAATGGTCGAACTGGTGACGCAGGCTTCGGCGTTCACCGGGTTCCCCAGGGCGGTCGCAACGGCCGATCAACTCAATCGGTTATTCGAAGAAGCCGGTCTTGTCTCGCCACCGCCGCCAACGCCGCGAGAAGTGACGCTGGCGTTTTGCGAAAGCGTGCGCAAGGGCCGGCCCCCCATCCGGGTCTCCCTCCAGATCAAGCGATTGTTGCGCCAGGCCGAACGCTTGTCGGCCCAGGCAACGTCGGCCCGAAACGTAATTGTTGAATGTTTCGATGACCAGCAGGCAATCCCCATCGCGCTTATTTACTTTGAGGTGGAGGCGGAACACGTGGTGAGCATCAGGCTGTTCAAGGAGCAGTGACCCACTGTGTTCAAGGAGAGTACGTCAGGCCGTCGGCACCTTGGGGTCGCGGTGCGGTCAGTGGATATGCAAGCATAGGCCCCCTGCCTGCATCACCGCACCGCACGAAAGCCAAGGACGTTTCATGACTGCCATTACGCCCCCGCCCACCTTTATTCCCGGACGCCTGGAACAGATGTCCACCCGCATCGCCTATCTCATCGCCGGCATCGGCATCGCCGCCTGGGCGCCGCTGGTGCCTTACGCCAAGGTCCGGGCGAACCTGGATGAAGGCACCCTCGGCTTGCTGCTGCTTTGCCTTGGGGTCGGGTCGATCCTGGCAATGCCGATTTCCGGTGCGCTGGCGACGCGGTTCGGCTGCCGTCGGGTGCTCAGCGGCGGCACGATCCTGATCTGCCTGGCGTTGCCGTTGTTGGCGACGATGACCTCCCTGCCCTGGCTGGTGGCTGCGCTGTTCCTGTTTGGCGCCGGGCTCGGCACCGTGGACTCGACCGTGAACCTGCAAGCGGTGATCGTCGAGCGAGCCAGCGGCAAGACCATGATGTCGGGTTTCCACGGCATGTTCAGCCTGGGCGGGATCATTGGCGCAGCCGGGGTGAGCGCCCTGCTCGGCCTGGGACTTTCGCCGCTGGGGGCGACGTTGGTGGTCAATGGGGTGCTGTTGGTGGCGTTGTTCAAGGCGGCGCCGCACCTGTTGCCGTATGGCAGTGAAAGCTCGGGACCGGCGTTTGCCATTCCCCATGGCGTGGTGCTGTTTATCGGCATCCTGTGTTTCATCGTGTTCCTGGCTGAAGGCGCGGTGCTGGACTGGAGCGCGGTGTTCCTGACCACCGAGCGAGCGGTGGATACCGCCTATGCCGGGTTGGGTTATGCCGCGTTCGCCCTGACCATGACCGTCGGCCGCCTGACCGGCGACGCGGTGGTGCATCGCCTGGGCGCCAAGCGCGTGATCATCTATGGCGGGTCGATCGCTGCGGCGGGGTTCCTGCTGGCAACCCTCGCACCCATGTGGCAAGCAGCGTTGCTGGGGTATGCGTTGGTGGGCGCGGGCTGTTCGAACATCGTGCCGGTGTTGTACACCGCTGTCGGCAAACAGACCCTGATGCCGGAAGCGATCGCCGTGCCGGCCATCACCACCATCGGCTACGCCGGCATCCTCGCCGGCCCGGCGCTGATCGGCTTCGTCGCCCATGGCAGCAGCTTGAGCATTGCCTTCGGGCTGATTGCGCTATCGCTGGTGGCGGTGGCGGCCAGTGGGAAAGTGTTGAAGGTCTGAGGCCTGGCACCGCTTGTCGAGGCCTCATCCCATTCCCTGTGGCGAGGGAGCTTGCTCCCGCTCGGCTGCGAAGCAGTCGTAAACCTGTGGATGCGGTGTTCAGTAGGTTTTGGGGCCGCTTCGCGGCCCAGCGGGAGCAAGCTCCCTCGCCACAGGATGGTACTCAGCCCCAAGAACTGTATTTCAGCCCCTGGAAATTGAGTCCAGAGGAGCCTGATCCTCGATCAGAACCCCACACTCGCCTGCACAAAGAACGTGCGCGGTGCGCCGACGTAGATGCCCGAGTTGTTGTCGCTGGAGCGGGTGTAGTACTGGTGGTCGAACAGGTTTTTCACCCCGGCGCCGACTTTCAGGTTCGACAGTTGCTCGCCGAAGTCATAGCCGGCGCGCACGTTCCAGAGCACATAGCCCGGCATGTCGCCGTATTGCCCATCGGCGGTGCCATCGGTGATGTAGTCGCCGCTGAAGCTGCCATCGGCGTTCACGCTGTTGCCGGGTGAGCGTTGCTTGGACTGGGCGAAGGCGTCGAGATTATAGGTCCAGCGATTGACCTCGTACCGCAGGCCCATGTTGGCCACCTGGCGGGAATAGAACGGCAGGTCACGGCCCTTGAAGCTGGGGATCTCACCTTCGTACGTCGCCCGGGTGTAGGTGAAACCGGCGGTGGCGGTGAGGCCTTCAAGGCGCGGGTCGAGCGCGGCCATGTCGTAGTGCACGGAAGCTTCCAGGCCCTGGTGCTTGGTCGCGCCCATGTTGGTCCAGCCCACGTCGTTGCTGATGTATTGCAGTTCGTCGTCGAAATCGATGTAGAACAGCGTCACTTCCCCGCCCCACACGTCATCGTTGTAACGCGTTCCGATCTCGTAGGTCTTGGCCTTTTCCGGGCTCAAGCCGTTGGCAGTGTTGTTGCCGTCGCCGCCCTGGCCGAGCTGGAAGTATTGCAGGCTGCCGAACGAGGTTTCGTAGTTGGCGAACAGCTTCCAGGCGTCCGACAAGTGATACATCACGCTCAGGGCCGGCAGCGGCTCGTTGCTGTCGATGCTGCGGCGTTTTTCCTGCACGGGACGGCCGGCGGTGTCGAGCACCGGACGGTCGTGCCATTCGGTGCTGATGCTTTCGAAGCGGATGCCCGGGGTGATGGTCCAGTTGCCGACATCGATCTTGTCATCGATATACACCGCGTGGGCTTCAGTGCCGCCGGTACGGTCCTGGTAGACGTGGCCGTCGGAACCCGGGCGCACCACCGGTTCGTTATTACGCAACGCCAGGCGGCTGGCTTCTTCGTGCATGCCTTCCTTCAAGTAGCGATAACCGACGCTCGCTTCCTGGGTGGTGGGCCCCATGTCGAACACGTGGGAGACCCGAGGCTCGATGCCGAAGGTGTAATAGGTGCGCGGGTAGGACACCAGGTTGCGCTGGTCCCGGGAGGCAATGGTGCTGCCACGGTAGCTGTCGGAGTAATAGGTCAGCACCTCGGCCTGGGTGCGCTCGTTGATCTCGCGGATCCACTTGAACGACACGTCCTTGCGCCGGCCGCTGAAGTTGTCCCAGTCGCGGTCGGACTGGTACGGGTCGGCGTCATATTGGGCCTGGGTCAGGCCACCGGGCATGTCGGCCTTGGCGTCGTAGTAGTGGAAATTCAGCGAAAAATCGTCGACGTCGGTCGGTGCCCAATGGGTCTTGAGGATCACGTCGTCGATGTCGTTGCCGTTGTTGCTCTGGCGATAGCCGTTACCGTTGACGCCCGAATACAACAGCGCCACGCCCAGGCCGTTGTCGGCGGTGCCACCGAGGAAGGCCGTGTCGATGTGCTTCCAACCGCCGCGCTGGGAGGTTTCCAGGGTGGTGCCGATTTCACCAGTGGCTTTTTCCGGAATGGCACGGGTCACGAAGTTGATCACCCCGCCGACGTTCTGCGGCCCATAGCGCACGGACCCGGCACCGCGCACCACGTCGATGCTCTCCAGGTTGCCCAAGGAAATCGGCGCCATGGACAGTTGCGGCTGGCCGTAGGGCGCGAATGCCGCCGGTACGCCGTCGATCAACACCGTGGAGCGTGGCGACAAGCGCGAGGTCAGGCCGCGCACGCCGACGTTCAGGGAAATATCGCTGCCGCCGGTGCCGTTGGCGTCCTGGACCTGCACACCGGGTACGCGCCGCAGCACATCGCCGAGGTTCATGGCGCCCTGCTCCACCATCGCTTCGCGGCGGATCACCGTACGCGCACCGGGGTGGTTCTGCACCACCTCGGCATTGGCGTCGCCGAGCCAGTCACCGACCACCTGGATCTCAGTGGCGCCCAGCTCCAGCGGGCCAGCGCTGGAGGCTGAGGGCGCCGGCAACACGGTCGCCGAACCCTTATCGATCTGGTATTGCAGGCCGCTGCCCTGGAGCAATTGGCGCAAGGCCGCTTCCGGGGACAGGTTGCCGTCCACCGCCGGCGCTTGCTTGCCCGCTACCAGCTCGGGGTTGAAGAACACCTGCAACGCGGTTTGCTGGCCGAGCTGGCTCAAGGCTTGGCCCAACGGCTGCGCCTGGATGTGAATGGCGGTGGCGGCCTGGTCGGCGAACGCCTGGGGCACTGCGGCGCTGACCGCCAGGGTCAGGGCCAGCGGCAGCCAGCGTGCCGGGGTACGGTTGTGGTGTTTGGCGGTTTTGTTCACGTCGAACCTTGTCCTGTTGATCGCAAGAATACGCGTCTGTTAATGCAAACCAGTTGCAGTTGGACAAGAAGACGATGAACTCGGAAAAAACCTGAATCTATTTCGCAATTATTTCCTGGCTGCCGTCATCCAGGGTGCGCACGGCCACCGGCAGGATGTTCGGCAGCGCCTTGAGCAGTGCCTCGGGATCGTCGGCACGGAACACGCTGGTCAGGCGCAGGTTACCCACCATCGCGCTGCCGACCCGCAGGGGCTGGGTGCGATAGCGGGAGACTTCTTCAACCACATCCTTGAGCGGCGCGTTGTCGAACACCAGCTTGCCGCTGCGCCAGGCGGTGAGCGTCTCGGCGTTGACCGCGTAAGGCGCGGTGACTTGGCCCTGGGCATCGATCTGGGTGCCGAGACCCGCCGTCAGGCTGACGAACTGAGCCGGCGGCGCGGCGCGTCCCTGGACCTTGACGCGGCCCTGGGCCACCGCAATCCGAGTCTTATCGACGTCACGGCGCACATCGAAGCGCGTTCCGGTCACCGTCACCTGGCCGTTGCCCGTCTCGACGGTGAAGGGTCGGCCCGCATCATGCTCGACCGTGAACAAGGCCTCGCCTTCGGCCAGTTCCACCCGGCGTTGACGGTGTGCGAATTCAATCCGCACGCGGCTGCGGCTGTTGAGGTCGATCACCGAGCCGTCCGGCAGGGCAATATGCCGACGCTCGCCGAAGGCGGTGGCGTATTCGCCGCTGTAGTCGGTGGAAGAACTCAGGCCGCTGAACAGCCCCAACCCCAGCGCCACCGCGAACACCCCGGCGGCGACGGCGTAGCGCAACAGCGGCCGACGCTTGGGACGTTCGGCAGGTGGTTCGCACAACGCTTGCAGGCGTTCCTTGGGCAGCAGGTCGGTGGCGCTCCAGATGCCCTGGAGCAACTGGATTTCGTCGCGGTGATTGGGATGTTCGTCCAGCCAGGCGTTGAAAGCCTGGCGCTCCTCGATACTCATGGCGGGCGCTTGCAAACGCACGAACCAATGCGCCGCCGCGTCGCGAACCCTGTCCTGCCCGCACGGGCATTCACGGCTATCCATCATGGAAGGTCCTGTGGCTCAGGTGAAAGAGGGCGACGGATCATTGGCCTGGCCCGTCCAGGCGATCGCGCAGATGCCGCAGGGTGCGGATCATATACTTTTCCACCATGTTTTTTGACAGGCCCAGGCGCTCGGCGATTTCCGCCTGGGTCAGGCCTTCGATCTTCTGCCAGACGAACACCGTGCGGCAGTTGGCAGGCAACTCGGCAAGCGCCCGCTCGATGGAGTCCGCCAGTTGGATCGCGTGCATGAAATGCTCCGGGTCGCCCGAAAACGACAGACCAGGGTCGATGACTGCCTCTTCCATGGCCCCCCGTCGATCTTCGCGCCGATAGCCATCCACTGCAATGTTGCGCGCCGTCTGATGCAAATAGGCCCGCGGCTGCTCGACCTCGCTCGAATCGGCCTCAAGCACCCGTACGAAGGTGTCGTGGGCCAGATCCTCGGCCTGCTGGCGATTGCGCAGGCGACGGGTCCAGGTGCCGATCAACTCTTCGTAATGCTCGAAAAAGCCGGGTCTGCGGGGCAGCTTGGGGATCATCACGGCGCGCTGTGGAAACGGGGCGTGAATAGTAATTGTTACTATTCAAGTAACGCAAACCTATTCCGGTGCCTGTCGTCCGAAGCTTGAAGTCGAACATAGATCCTGTGGGAGCGAGCTTGCTCGCGATGGCGGTCCGACAGTTCGTGCAGCATTGACTGACACACCGCTATCGCGAGCAAGCTCGCTCCCACAAGTGGGGCTCGGTCAGAACCGGCACACCGCCGCCGCGCCCGTGTCGGTCGGCATCACATGCTCGGGTGGAATCACCACCACTTCGCCCCCCTGCCGGGTCACGGCCAGGATCAGCTCATCCAGTACATCCGGAGCCAGTTCGTCACCACTCTCGTCAATCAGCAACCGCCCCTTGTCCAAGTCGAGCTGGCCAGGAACCTGGCGCTCGGCCTCCACCAGCAGCAGCGCGACGCGGCCTTCCCAGGCGGCCTTGGCGATGTCGGCCAGGTTATCCAGTGCCCGTCCCTGCCCCACCGCGATGCCGTAGCGATTCAAGCTGTCGACAACGTGATCGGCATAGTTGTGGGCCATGAGCTTCGAGCAGTGGACACGCAACGCCTCGACGCCAAGCCTGGACGGGTCAATCTCGATCCCCTGGGCCAGCAGTTGCGAGTTGTGGCTGACGGCACGGAACACGGCCTGGTTTTCCGGCAGGGCCACCAGGATCATCGGCAACCCTGAAGGTTGCGAATGGTATTGCAGGATCGTTTTATCCACGACGCGGAAAAAGCGCTCGCGGTCGAGGTTGATTTCGTCCTGCTTACCGCCGCCAGCGGCCTCATGCATCATCCCATCGCCACGCTCGCCACTGCGGCTGAAACCGTTAGGAAAACCCTGTTGGTTGCCCGGTGTCAGCTCGTCGCCCAGGGCCTCGTTCTGGTTGCGCGGCACCTGTTCGGCCAGCTCGATTTTCTCCAACTGCTCCGAGGAGCCTTCATACAGCCAGACTTCGTTGCGGGTCAGGCACAGCGCTTGATAACGGTCGGTGGATTGGACCAGCCGCAACAACGGCTTGAGATAAGGGTGACTGTTGGCGACGGCGCGTTGCGGCAAGCGCTGATTCACCGCAATGACTTTGAAGTAGTCGCGGGCGCCGAACACCGCAATGCCGTCCCGATTGGAATTCCAGAAGTCCTGGTCGTCCACCAACGCGTGAAAAGACTGGAGCAACGGCGCACCGTCAAGGTCCGGGTGCTGTTGCTCCAGTTGCGTCTGCAGATCACGCACCAGGTTCTTGTAGCGGATCGGGTCCTGGCTGCGTTCAGGGAATGTACGGTGCGTGGGCATGTACAACGAAAGGCTCGGCTGTTCGTCGAACGCCAGGAGTTCGGCCAATACCTGCCGGCTGAAAGGTTGATGAGCGGTCATGATCGCCTCCTTATTCTTTGCCACGCGCCTCTTGGTTTTCGAGGAAATCTTCCTCCAGCATCGCGTCCACCACCTCGGGTGGCGCTTCATCAGTGGGCGCAGTCACGCGTCCCATCGGTTCGACGGCGGGGTTGAGTTTGCCGATCTGATGATCGAGCGCGTGCAGCATTTTTTCGGCGGCGCCCTCCACGGCCAGTTCAAGGCTTGCGGCCTTGTGGGAGACCGACATCGGCGATAGGCCTTGCAAGCGTGCCTCGATCTGGCAGCGCTTGTCGGCAGCGCCGCCCTTTTGGGCATTCTCATCGCTGACATGAACTTCAATCCGGGCCAGTTGACCCTCGAAACGCTGCAGCGTGTCCACCACCGTACCGCCCACCCACTCCTGCAGGCGGGCGCTGCCTTCGATATCGTTGCTATTGACTTGAACTTGCATGATCGACTCCTTTGCAAAAGACGGCTGACGCCGCCTGTTGTAGGTAGAAGAAGATCAAACGGGCGAAGTTCCCAGCGCGGGATGACTGGAGCCTGAGCGGCTGGGAGGAAGCGTTTCGATGATCAACTGTGGGAGCGAGCTTGCTCGCGATGGCGGTGTATCAATCAATGGCGCATGAACTGTCAGACCGCTATCGCGAGCAAGCTCGCTCCCACAGAGGCTCCCACAGCTTATTCTTTCTGGATCGAGGCGTCTCAGGCCTCAGGCATCTTGCGAAAGCCCACCGCCAAGCGGTTCCAACCATTGATGGCGTTGATCGCCACGGTCAGGTCGACCATTTCCTTGGGGCTGAAATGTTCGCTCAGCAAGGCATAGTCGGCGTCCGGCGCGTGGGTGTCGCTCAGGCGCGTCAAGGCTTCGGTCCAGGCCAGTGCGGCGCGCTCGCGGCCGGTGAAGAATGGCGCTTCACGCCAGGCGGTCACGGCGTACAGGCGACGTTCGGTCTCGCCGTCCTTGCGGGCATCGGCGGTGTGCATGTCGATGCAGAAGGCGCAGCCGTTGATCTGTGAGGAACGCAGCTTGACCAGCTCCAGCAGGGACTTCTCCAGGCCCAGGTTCGAGGCGGCGTTTTCCAGGGCCAGCATGGCTTTGAAAGCGTCGGGGGAAGCGGTGTAGAAATCGATGCGCGGTTGCATGGTGAACTCCAGGACAGCAATTGGGTGTAGCGCTACGTTAGCGGTGCAGGGGCGCGGTACAAATAGCCAATTGTTGGGAAGTTCGGGTGGCCAATGAAGACCGAGGCTCAACCTGGAAATGGACGCAAGCCTTTGTGGCGAGGAAGTGCCCGCGGCGTCTTCGACGCTGCGTTGTCGCTCAGCAAACGAGTGTTCGGCCGAAGATGGTGTTTTTTCATGACAGCTGCGCCCACCCATCTCACGAGACAAGCGAGCGAGACACATCGTGACGTAGCTTTCACCTTGCCAGACTTTTTTCGAACAGGTCGAGGTGGATTACGCTTCAGGCTTCAGTCAAACACGATCCATGATCGAGGGGGCAGTTTTTAAGGCTTAGGCAACGTTGCGAACCCACCCCCCTGCCGCTCATCGAAACTGTCAGTTATTACAGTAGCCGATACTGAACAACAAAAACTATCCTCATCTCAAAATGAAACACCACGATAAAAATGCTTACACGACAAAACCAGAAAAATTTTAACTCAGCACGACTACCACCCCAAGGTATCATCTTTAATTATCGATGAGAGCACGCGAGATTTGATAGGGGCCACGACGAAATGATGCTTTCCGAGTTTCAGACTCTCAAATAAGCTCGGACATTCAACCAAAAAAAGTAAAAAGCAAGAAAGGCAACGTATGCAATTACATCTGGAAACGGACCACACCGATGAACATATCCGTCATAACAGCGACCTATAATCGAAAAGAATACCTTAAGGAGGCTATAGAAAGCATTCAAAAAAATATTACAACGCCCCTCTCCAACGCAAGCTTCGAACATATCATTTATGACGACCATTCAACCGACAAAACAGAGACAATATTTGAAAATTCGAAATGGGATAACCTTAGCTATGTCTACGGCAAAAAAAACAAAGGGCAGTCATTTTCAAAAAACCAAGCCATCACCAAAGCAAAAGGCGAATATATATTCATCTTGGACAGTGATGACATAGCGCTCCAGAGAACAATATACAATTTCCTCGTAATGACAAACAGCCACTTACAGACCGACTGGTTCATTGCGGATTTTCTTCGCATCGAAGAAAATGGAAAATATCGAAGCGGTGAAGACTACTACGGATGGAACTTTAATACGCCAAATGAAATGCTTGATGCCATCGTCAAAGGCAAACACTTCCTTCAAGGGAACGTCTTGTTTAGGAAAGCGCTTTTCGAAAAAGTCGGAGGTTTCAACGAAAACTTAAGAATGGCTGAAGACTTGGATTTATATATTAGATTTTTACTACAGAACTCCATGCCAAAATTCGCCAACTTCATTTCTCATCTTCACCGGGTACACCCGGGGAATATTTCTTTAGGCGAAACACCGGAAAAACACACGAAAAGGATAAAATCAATAGCAACAGAATACAATCTTCTGCTGCCTTAGTTATGAGCATTCCGAATATTGCTAGGCCCGGCTGCGCAACCATTGCAAAAAGCGCTTCTTGGCGATCGGCTTGGGGGCTTCGCGGGTCAGGTTCTGGGCCAGGTGCATGCGTACGTCCAGCAGGTTTTTCATCGCGTCGTTGATGTCGCGACGGGCTTCGAGGCACGGCTTGAGGTAGCTGTTCTCGATGCGGTAAAGGGTGCAGAAGGTCTTGGCGTTAAAATTAGCCAGCGCCGCCTGCTCGGCGACGATCCCGGCTTCACCGATCACTTCCCCCGGCCCCATGCGCCCGCCCTCGAGTGGCTGGCCGTTGCGCATGAGGGTCACGCTGACCACCCCGGACTCAATGATGAACAGATGATCGCTGACCTCTCCCGCCGCCAGGATCACATCGCCGGCACGGAAGCTTTGTAATGTCATGTTCTGGCTGAAAACATCTTTTTCGTCCGGGCGTAGCGTCGAAAAAATGCTCGAGCTTTCCAGCAGCGCCCGAGGGCGCGACACGCCGATGGAGGCAGTGCTTTCGCTGGAGGACAACAGACTCACGCCCGACGCTTGCAAATGCCGGAACGCCAGGTCGAACAGTTGATTGCGCACCTCCCGCTTCTGCCCCATCGACGCCACGAATCCGCTGATCTCGTATTCCGCCCCGCCGCTACCGGTGCTTTTGAGCGTGACACAGGGCGCCGGAGTCGCGAGCAGCGCACGGCAACCGATCATTGCCCGCTCCAACGCGTCGATCACCTTTTGCGGACGCGCATGGGGGCTGACCTGGAGACTGATGGCCAAGCCATGCATGTCGCTGGGTCGGCTGAAATTGACGATCTTGGCTTTCGCCGCCAGCGAATTGGGGATCACCGCCATGCTGCCCTGGGAGGTCTGCAATCGCGTGGCACGCCAGTCGATGTCGGTGACCCGGCCTTCGGTGCCATCGATGGAAATCCAGTCATCGACTTGGTAGGGCTTGGTGGTATTGAGCACTATCCCGGAAAACACGTCGCTGAGTGTGCTCTGCAAGGCCAGGCCAACGATGATCGCCATTGCGCCCGACGTCGCCAGCACGCCCTTGACCGGCAGATCCAGCACATAGGCAAGTGCCGCGATGACGGCGATGAGGAAAATCACCGCGCCGAGCAAATCCTGCAACAAGCGCCCGGTGTGGCCGACCCGTTGCATCAACGCCGCCACGATCAGCACCGTCAGGGTTCGCGCGGCGAACAGCCACCAGGTGATCTGCAAACCGGTCGCCGCCAGGTGCCGAGGCACATCGTCGACCCACTGCGCCGGTACCATGGGGTTGAGGCCTTCGTTGAACAGCAGCACGCTGAACAGCGAAAAAATCACCAGCCTTGCGCCGACTTTCCAATAGATCCGATCCGCACTGACCAAGTGCCACATCAACAGGTCGAACACCAACAGCGCCAGGGCACAGAGCAACGGGTGCTCAGAGATCAGAAACAGCATCGGAACAGCTCCAGGAGGGCGATTGGCGAAGATTGGCACAGATTGAAGACGCTGTAGAGATCACACTCAAGTCCTGTGGGAGCGAGCTCGCTCTCACAATGGAGTCAGGGTGGCTGTGGTTTTTGCGTTCAGTCTTGCATCCGGCCAAAGCGTCCGGAATGGAAATCCTCGAAGGCCTGGTGAATCTCCTGTTCACTGTTCATCACGAACGGACCATGGCCGACGATGGGCTCGTCGATCGGCTCGCCACTGAGCAGCAGCACCACCGCGTCGTTATTGGCTTGCAGGCTTAATTGGTCGCCGGCCCGGTCGAACAGGGCCATCTGCCCGGCCTCGATCCGTTCACGGCCATTGGCCTGGACCGAGCCCCGCAGCACCACCAGGGCGGTGTTGTGCCCTTCGTGCAGGTCAAGGGTGAGGTTTTTATCGGCATTCAAGCGAATGTCCCAAACGTCGATGGGCGTGAAGGTCCGCGCCGGGCCGTGATGCCCTTCGAAGCGCCCAGCGATCAGGCGCAGGCTGCCGGCGTTGTCCTTCAGGGCAATGTTCGGAATGTCGCCCTTGAGGATCGTCTGGTAGCCGGCGGGGGCCATCTTGTCCTTGGCGGGCAGGTTGACCCATAGCTGGACCATTTCCATGAAGCCGCCCTGCCGCGCAAAGGCTTCGGAGTGGAACTCTTCGTGGATGATGCCGGAAGCGGCAGTCATCCATTGCACGTCGCCGGGGCCGATCTTGCCACCGCTGCCGGTGGAATCTCGGTGCTCCAGTTCGCCCTGGTAGACGATGGTCACGGTTTCGAATCCACGATGCGGGTGCTGGCCGACACCACGCCGCTCGGTGGTGGGCATGAATTCGGTGGGGGCGGCGTGGTCCAGCAGCAGGAACGGGCTGATGTGCTTGCCCAGGTTGTCATAGGAAAACAGCGTGCGCACCTGGAAGCCATCGCCGACCCAATGGGGCCGCGGGCTGGTGTAGAGGCCGATGATGTTTTTCATGCCGTGTCTCCAAATCAGGTGTTGCAACTCGATGGAGATAGCTTAAAACCGACACCCTTGAAGCACTAGACGGCAAAAACCGGCTTTAGCGTTCCATCTAGAGAACGACCAATAAAAAACCCTGTGGGAGCGAGCTTGCTCGCGATAGCGGTCTGTCAGTCAATGATGCATTGACGGATAGGACGCTATCGCGAGCAAGCTCGCTCCCACAAGGTTTGGGGTCAGTCCATTTAGAGGTGATTGCGCTTGGCAAACTCCGACAGCCCCACCAGGGATTGCAAGCCGAGTTTTTCCAACAGGCGGCTCTTGTAGGTGCTGACGGTTTTCGGGCTCAGGAACAGGCTTTGCGCGATGTCCTTGCCACGCATGCCCATGGACAGCATGCGCAAGATCGACAGCTCGCGGGTGGAGAGGCTTTCCAAGGCCTGCTGCTCGCTGCGTTGCAGGAAATCCAGCCGGACGGGCATCTGCGGGAAATAGGCATACCCGGATTTCAGCGCCTGGATGGCCTTGGCCAGCTCCTTCAGGTCGCTTTTCTTGGTCACAAAACCCCGGGCCCCGGCCGAGATGCAGCGGTTGCAGAAGTGCTGTGCATCCTGGGAGGTGAACACCAACACGCTGCATTCAGGAAACTGGGCCATGATCCAGCCCAGTAGGTCCAGGCCATCGAAACCGTTCATCACCAGGTCCAGGATCACCAGGTCTGGCGCGCGTTCCTTGATGAGGCCCCTGGCATCGGCCGCGCTGCTGGCGTCCCGGATGTGGGTGAACGCCTCATTCTGGCATATGAGCCGCAGCGCCCCTCGTATGACAGGGTGGTCATCCACGATCAACACGTCTTTCAAGGCAACTCCCCAAAACAATACAAACGGCACCGGCGCCATGACCGCACAGGACTCTTTTTGCACAAGTACCTGGCCTTGCCACCTGTCAGACCTGACAGTGCGGACCAACGGTCCGGTTCAGTGTCCATGACCCTGCCTGAGGGGACGCGCCCACGCCTGCAACGGCTCAGGGACCTGAGGATCAACCCGCTCCATCAAACGCCGCAGCGAAGCGAGGTCCGGCAGGGGCGCCGGGCTCAAATGCAGGTTCGATCGACGTGCGACAGGCACCGGCGACTGACTGGCCGGTTGCGCGTTGTAAAGCATCCCGTGGCGAACCTGTGGGTTATAGACAACAAAATCGTGCAAATCCAGCGCCTCGCCTGCCAACTGCGCGTTGACGACAATCAGGTCGAACGGCTCGCTGCCGTACTCCACCAGCGTCAGCAACTCTTGCAAATGGCTCACGGGGACAATCCGGAAGTAGCCTTGTTGATTGAACAGACGCTCCAGCACGATTCGATGGGTATGTTGAGTGTCGGCAAGCAGGATACGAAGTGCTTTGTTCGGCATGGCAAGCTTTCCAATAGCAACGCGCCAGGTAGGCACCGGCTCAAGAACATTAAGAGCGCTCAGGCTAGAGGAAGTGTTTGAAGGGCGATGTAGGACTATTCCTAAAATGAAGCCAGACACAGCCCCTGCGGTGAGGAAACCGATCCTTTACTCGGATTCTGTAGGAGCTGGCGAAGCCTGCGATCTTTTGATCTTTCGCTTGGGATTCGGGTGTCAGGGGGAAGATCGCAGCCTCGTTGCACTCGTCAGCTCCTACGGCTCCTACGGCTCCTACAGTTCCTACTCAGTTTTTACCCCTTCCATGCAGGTTTTCAGTTGTTCCGCCAGGTGGTCGATGGCTTGGCGTAGGTCTTCCACGGCTTCGGTGAGTAGCGACACGTTGCCTTCTCGGCAAGCCTCTTCCAGCGCCTCGCAGGCAGCAATCAGGCGTTGCGCCTGGATGATCCGCGCCCCGCCCTTGATCCGGTGCGCCAGGTCCGCCAGGCCCGGCAAGTCTTGTCGGGTGGCCAAGTGCAGCAGTCGGACTTGATCTTCGGCATTGCTGCTGACCAGTTCTTCCAGCAATGCCTTGATGGCCGCCGCGTCGCTGCCGGTCAGTTGTTCCAGGCCGGCCAAGTCGATGCCATCGCTGGACTGGGGCGCCCGCACATCCGGCGTGACCGAGGCCAGGTGCGCATTGAGTGCCTTGAGGCCGATGGGCTTGAACAGGCAATCGTCCATCCCGGCTTCGGCGCAGCGCTGCTTTTCCTCAGGCTGGGCGTTGGCCGTGAACCCCAGGATCACCACCGGCGACAGGTTGCGCTCGCGCTCTTCGTCGCGAATGGCCCGGGCCAGTTCGTAGCCGCTCATCAAGGGCATGTTGCAGTCGGTGATGACTACATCGAAATGTTCGCTGCGCCAGGCTTGCAGGCCGTCGATACCGTTCTGTGCCTCCTGGACACGATGGCCCAGGTAGCCCAGTTGCTGAGACAGCAGCAAGCGGTTGGCCGGGTAGTCGTCGACCACCAGGATACTCAGCGCCCGGACCGGCAGCGGCGCCTCGTCCTGGCTGGGCGCCAGCGTCGACAGCGTGTCGAGTATGGGCAAGTCCAGCAAGACTTCGACCTGCGTGCCCTCCCCTGGCACGCTGTGTAATGCCAGGGTGCCGCCCATCATTTCGCATAACGTGCGGCTGATGACCAACCCCAACCCGGAGCCGCTGCGGGCCGACTGGGGGTGATGGCCGGCCTGGGTAAAGGGGCTGAACAGGCGGCGCTGGTCCTCGGGGGAAATACCGCAACCGGTGTCCTCGACCCGCAGGCAAATGCCCAAGTGTTTGTGCTCAGGGTTCAACTCGCCGCGCACACTCAGGCGCACTTCGCCCTGGTCGGTGAACTTGATGGCGTTGCTCAGCAGGTTCGAGACGACCTGCTTGAAACGCAACGGATCGACCAACACGTCGCAATCGACCGTAGCATCCAGTACCCAATGCAAGCGCAGGTGTTTCTGCCAGGCCAGGCCCTCGAAGATCCGCGCCACCGACTCGATCAACCCGCGTAAATTGGCCCGTTGCGGCGCCAGCGACAGCTTGCCCGACTCGATGCGGGCGATGTCGAGGATGTCGCCGATCAAGTCCAGCATGCCATGGGCGGCGCCCGACGCGACTTCGATGGCGAAGCGGTCCACGACGCCCTGGTCGGCTTTTTTCAGGGCCAGCTCCAGCAGCCCGATCACCGCATTCATCGGCGTGCGGATCTCATGGCTCATGGTCGCCACGAAGGTGGTCTTGGCCCGATTGGCCTCGTCGGCGCTTTCCTTGGCCACGCGCAACTGTTCCAGCAGCCGCCGCAGATAAACGCCCCAGCCAAAGGCCACCAGCAACAGCAGCGCAGCAACGGTAAACCCTCGGAGAATCGTGGTGCGGTTGCGCAGCCAATAACTGTTGTCGATCACCACCTCACTGCGCCAGCGGTTGGTCAGCTCGTCCATTTCCTCGGGAGAAATGCTCAACAACGCCTTGTCCAGGATCGAATGAAGCGCCAAGGCGTCCGGGTTCGTCGCCAGGGCAACGTACGCGGGCAAAGTGCCCACGGTGCTGGTGACTTGCAGGGTGTCGCGGTACTGGCGGGAAATCATGTAGCGGGCGCTGATCAGCGGATTGATCGCCGCGTCCGCCGTGCCGGCGGCGACCATGGCCATGGCGTCGGCCGCGTTCTGCGCCGCCACCAACTGCACCCGGGGGAACTGCTCCAGCAGGAATTCGCGCAGCACGTTGCCACGCACCAGCGCCAGGCGCTTGCCGGCCATGTGGTCCAGGGTCAGCACCTTGGCCCTGAGCGGCACCACCAGTACGAACGGGTTCGCCAGGTAGGGTCGGGTAAAACGCAGCTCGTCTTCGAGTTCGGCGCTGGGGATGGCGGTGGCCAAGACGTCGGCCTTGCCGCTCTTGATCTGGCCGATCAAATCGTCAACCGAATCGCCCCGCTGCACATCGAATTTCAAACCGGTGCGCAAGCTGATCCGGGCCAGCACATCAGCGCCGATGCCGCGCAAATGGCCTTGCTCGTCGAAGAACGTCAGCGGCAGGAAGTTTTCGTTGACCGCCACCTTGATCCGCGGATGGGCGTCCAGCCAACGCTGTTCCTTGACGCTGAAATGCAAGGCCTGCTGCCCCGGCATGCTCGCCCCGCCGGCGCTCCAGCGCCGCAGGATGATCATGCGTTCGCTGGCAGGAATGGCTTGCAGCGCGGCGTTGACGATGCGCAGCATCCGCGCGTTGTCGCGGCTGACCGCAAAGGCGAACGGCTGCACCTCCAGGCGCGAGAAATCGGCCAGTTGGACGTTGTTCAGGTAATTCTTGCTGATGAGGTAGTTGGAACTGATCGAGTCTCCCAGGTAGACGTCGGCCTGACCGAACGCCACGGCACCGATGGCGCTCAAGGTCGAGGGAAACAATTGAAAGGCAGCGTCGGGATAAAACGCCTCGACCGTCTCCGGCGGCAAGTAGTGATAGAGCATCGCCACGCGCTTGCCGGCCAGGTCCGTGGGCAAATCCTGGCTGTCGTCGATGCGGGCCACGAGGGTGGGCAAGTCATCGGCATAGGCCTGGGACATTGCCAGGTCCGGATCGGCGGCTTCGAAGCCATTGGCGGTGCCGAGCAGGTCGATCTCACCGCCACGCAGGGCCTGGAGCGATTCGGCACGGGACGGGTAGCGCTGGACCTGCACCTTGATGTGCAGGAGCTGCCCCAGCAATTGTGCGTAGTCCGCGGTCAGGCCTTCGTAGTCGAGGCCATTGCCGGTGATGCTGAAAGGCGCATAGTCCGGCGCCGAGGCGCCCAGCAGCAACGTGCCCTTCTGGCGCAACCAGCCCCAGTCGGCGGCGTCGAGGGACACCGAATAATCATCCACATGGGAGCGCCCGAGCACCTGCAACGACTCAGGCGCCGCGCCCACCTGTGGCGCCATACCCAATGAGCCCAGCAGCAGCGCCACCAGGCCCGTGCGTAGAAGGAGCTTCATCTGTTCGAGGTGTTTCGCGTGGCGTAGTCGGCCCGGAAACCACCGACTTCAGTCAGGGTGACCGGTTGGGGGTTCAGACTGCCAATACGAGGGAACAGCGAACCGTCGATGCGCCTGTCGAACAGACGCATGACATGAGTGTAGGAAGTTTCTGAAGAATTTCCTGCGAGTGCCTTGAGGCAATTACCAAGACCCAGACCTGTGGGAGCGAGCTTGCTCGCGATGGCGTCGTGTCAGTCACATCAATACTGACTGAACCGACGCCATCGCGAGCAAGCTCGCTCCCACAAAAGGGTGGGGTTGGCTGTAGATTTACTGCAATGACTTGATACCTGTGGGCCTACACAGCGGCGAGCAATCGATCGCGCACCGGACGCGCCTGCCCACGATTGTTCCCATGTTCATACAGCGAGCCGGCAATTTCATCGGCACGCACCGGCAGGATCGATAACAGGGTGTCGCTCAGGCCATGGCTGGCCTGGCAGAAGCCCTGCATGTAGATCGCCGCCTTGCAGCGCTCGTCGGTGATCAGCTTGTAGTTGCGATCCACCTCGAAATCCCCCAGGTACTGCGCCAGCGGCTCCAGCAGGGTGCGGTGCATCTGCCGCTCGTAACCGGTGGCCAAGACCACGGCGTCATAACGGCGCACCGTCAGCTCGCCAGTGGCGTTGTTGCGCACCGCCAGTTCCACGCCCGCGTCGGTGGCCGTGGCTTTCTCAATCGTGGTGAGGGTGCGGAACGCATGACGGGCGATGCCGGAGACTTTCTGGCGGTAAAAAATCCCGTAGATGCGTTCGATCAGGTCGATGTCCACCACCGAATAGTTGGTGTTGTGGTACTCGTTGACCAACCGCTCGCGCTCGCTGTGGGGTTGTTGGAACACCAGGTCGGTGAATTCCGGAGAGAACACTTCGTTGACGAACGGGCTGTCATCCGCCGGTTTGAGGGCCGAGCCGCGCAGGATCATGTCGACCTGTACCGAAGGGAAGCTGTCGTTAAGGTCGATAAAGGCCTCCGCCGCGCTCTGCCCGCCGCCGATAATGGCGATGTTCATCGACTGGCCCTTCACGCACGGCTGGCTCGCCATGCGCTCCAGGTACTGGGAGTGGTGGAACACCCGCGCATCATCCCTGAACGCCTTGAACGCCTCGGGGATGCGCGCGGTACCGCCGGCACTGACCACCAAAGAGCGGGTGGTGCGGATCAACTCTTCGCCCTGGGCATCGCGGGAAATCACCCGCAGTGCTTCGACCTGCTGGTTATGCAGCACCGGTTCGATGCGCAGCACTTCCTCGCCATAACGGCTCTGCTCGGTGAAGTGTCCGGCCACCCAGCGCAGGTAGTCATTGAACTCCATGCGGCACGGGTAGAACGTGCCGAGGTTGATGAAATCCACCAGGCGGCCGTGGTGCTTGAGGTAATTGACGAACGAATACGGGCTGGTGGGGTTGCGCAGGGTCACCAGGTCCTTGAGGAAGGAAATCTGCAACTCGCTCTGGGTCACCAGGGTGTTGCCGTGCCAGCGGTAGTCGGTCTGCTTGTCGAGGAACAACACGTCCAGTTCACCCTGGGCCGGCCCCCGCTCCTGCAGCGCGATGGCCAGCGCCAGGTTCGAAGGGCCGAAGCCGATGCCGATCAAGTCGTGAACGGTGGGCGATGCAATTGCCTGTGTCATGTCCAGTGTCCTCTGGAAAAGCCCCTCAACAGGGCACGAAAAGCCTGGGGAACCTGACCGGCGTTCGAGGCGCCGGCAAGTCGTCTGTTGAGAGGAACGAGGACAATGAAAAAAAATTTACCGCCGGGTGACCGGTGACGATCGAATCAGGGCGCGTCCCACTGTCGCACGCGAACGCGGCAGTGCTTCATGGCGTTGACGATGTGTTTTTCCACCAGCGCCCGGGAAATGCCCAGGCGCTCGGCGATCTGCGGGTGGGACAGGCCTTCGAGCTTGCGCAGCAGGAAACTCTCGCGGCACAGCGGCGGCAGCTCGGCCAGGGCACGTTGCAGCATGTCCAGGCGCTGGCCATGGTCGAAGCTGATATGGGGCGATGGGGTGAAGAAGCGTTCTTCGCTGTCCAGCACATCCAGGGATTCAACCTGACGCAGGGTATTGCGCCGATGCCCGTCGATCACCAGGTTCAACGCCGTGCGGTAGAGGAACGCCCGCGGCTGTTCGATGGGCGTGTCGCTGGCACGCTCCAGCACCCGCACATAAGCGTCATGCACCACATCCTCGGCCGCCTGGCGGTTGCCTAGCCTGGCGTTCAGGAAACACACCAGCTCGCGATAGTAGTTTTCCAACATGACTCCCGTGCGCAATGACTGCGACAGCTATCCCTGGGCCACCCGGCATGCCTGAAAAGGGCATGGCACGATAGTGGCAGATTCAATCGCGTAATTTATAGTAATTCTCATATAGATTTAAAGCGTTGGTTTGTATCAAGGCTGATTCGTTTACCTCAACTGCCGCCAGGTATTGCTTTTGTGGCGAGGGAGCTTGCTCCCGCTGGCCTGCGCAGCAGGCCCAAGGCAGGTAACACCCTTGAATCTGACATAACCGGGATTCAGGTTTTAGGGCCGCTTCGCGCCCCAGCGGGAGCAAGCTCCCTCGCCACAGGGGCTGTGGCGCTGCAATTGACTTTTTCCAACCTGCTACCAAGTGTTTCACACCAGTAAATTCCCGCCCGGAACGCTCGTCTACCAGAACAGCCTCCCGTCCCGGCCCTCCGCGCGACGGGCCCGATATCACCGGCCGGAACCCTGCATGAAACGTCCCCGCCCTACCCGACGCGCCTGGCTTCTCACCTTCGCCCTGCTCCCGGCCGTGGCCTTCGCCGCGTGGCAAGCGGTCGCGCCAAGTCGTGCGCCCCTGGTCACTGCCCCCGTCACCCGGGGCGATATCGAAAACAGCGTCACCGCCCTGGGCACCTTGCAACCGCGGCGTTATGTCGACGTCGGCGCCCAGGCGTCCGGGCAGATCCAGAAGATTCACGTGGAAGCCGGCGACGAGGTCCGTGAAGGCCAGTTGCTGGTGGAAATCGACCCGTCCACGCAAAAAGCCAAGCTCGATGCCGGGCGCTTTTCCATCGAAAACCTCAAGGCCCAGCTTCAGGAGCAACGCGCCCAGCACGACCTGGCGCAGCAGAAATTCCGTCGCCAGCAGCAACTCAAGGCCGGCGGCGCCACCCGCGAGGAGGACGTGCAGACCGCCCAGGCCGAAGTGCGCGCGACCCAGGCGCGAATCGACATGTTCCAGGCCCAGATCCGCCAGGCCCAGGCCAGCCTGCGCAGCGACGAGGCCGAGTTGGGCTACACACGCATCTATGCGCCGATGAGCGGCACCGTGGTCGCCGTCGGCGCCCGGGAAGGCCAGACCCTCAACGCCCAGCAGCAAACCCCGCTGATCCTGCGCATCGCCCGGCTGTCGCCGATGACGGTCTGGGCCGAAGTGTCGGAAGCCGATATCGGCCACGTCAAGCCGGGCATGACCGCCTACTTCACCACCCTTGCCGGCGGCAACCGGCGCTGGAGCAGCACCGTTCGCCAGATCCTCCCGGTGCCGCCGCGCCCGCTGGAAGCCAGCCAGGGCGGCAGCCCCGCCGGTGGCCGCAGTGGCAGCGAACGGGTGGTGCTCTACACCGTGTTGCTGGACGTGGACAACGCCGACCGCGCCTTGATGACCGACATGACCGCCCAGGTATTTTTCGTTGCTGCCCAAGCCAAGGACGTGCTGACCGTGCCCATCGCTGCCCTGCAAGACGCCAATCAGGTGCAGGTGCTGGCCGACAATGGCGATGTCCAGGCGCGCACCGTTCGCACGGGCGTCAGCGATCGCCTGCGCACGCAGATACTCGACGGCCTGAGCGAAGGCGACCGGGTGCTGATCGGCTCGGCCAGCGGCAGCGGAGGCTGAATGAACACGCCCCTGATCGAACTGCGGGACATTCGCAAGGCCTACGGCGGCGGCGACAGCCCTCGGGTGGAGGTGCTGCGCGGCATCGACTTGGCCATTCACGCCGGGGAGTTCCTGGCGATTGTCGGGGCGTCCGGCTCCGGTAAATCCACCTTGATGAACATCCTTGGCTGCCTCGACCGCCCCACCCGCGGCGAGTACCGTTTCGCGGGCGAAGACGTCGCCAATCTGGGCAGCGATGAACTGGCCTGGCTGCGGCGCGAAGCGTTCGGTTTCGTGTTCCAGGGCTATCACCTGATTCCCTCCGGCACCGCCCAGGAAAATGTCGAGATGCCGGCGATCTATGCCGGCACTTCCGCCGCCGAGCGCCACGCCCGGGCCAGCGCCCTGCTTGACCGCCTCGGCCTGGCCAGCCGCACCGGCAACCGTCCCCATCAACTCTCCGGCGGGCAGCAGCAACGGGTGTCGATTGCCCGGGCCTTGATGAACGGTGGCCACATCATCCTCGCCGACGAGCCCACCGGCGCCCTCGACAGCCAGAGCGGCATCGAGGTCATGGCCTTGCTCGACGAACTGGCGAGCCAGGGCCACGTGGTGATCCTGATCACCCACGACCGCGAAGTGGCGGCCCGGGCCAAGCGCATCATCGAAATCCGCGATGGGCTGATCATCAGCGACAGCGCCACCGCTTTGCCGCACGAGGTGCACGCCAACCCAAAGGCATTGCAAGCCGTGGACCTGCGCCAGCGCCTGAGTGCCGGCAGCGAACACAACGGCGCCTGGAAAGGCGAATTGGTGGACGCGGTGCAAGCGGCGTGGCGGGTGATGTGGATCAACCGCTTTCGCACCGCCCTGACCTTGCTTGGCATTGTCATCGGCGTGGCCTCGGTGGTGGTGATGCTGGCCGTGGGCGAAGGCAGCAAGCGCCAGGTCATGGCGCAGATGGGCGCCTTCGGCTCGAACATCATCTACCTCAACGGTAGCGCGCCCTCGCCGCGCGCCACCAAGGGCATCATCAGCGAATACGACCTGGCCGCCCTCGCCGCCCTGCCCGAGGTGCAGCGCATCATGCCGGTCAACGGCGCCGAAGCCAGCGTGCGTTTCGGCAACCTCGACCACACCAGCTACGTCGGCGGCAACGACACCAACTTCCCGATCATCTTCAATTGGCCAGTGGCCGAGGGCAGCTACTTTACCGATGCCGACGAACGCGGCGCCGCGGCGGTGGCGGTGATCGGCCACAAGGTCCGGGAGAAACTGCTCAAGGACGTCGCCGACCCCATCGGCCGTTACATCCTGATCGAGAACATGCCATTCCAGGTAGTCGGCGTACTGGCGGAAAAAGGCGCCAGCTCCGGGGATTCGGACGCCGACAATCGCGTCGCCATCCCATACTCCGCCGCCAGCGTGCGGCTGTTCGGCACCCGCCATCCCGAATACGTGGTGATCGCCGCCCGGGACGCCGGCAAGGTCCAGGAGGCCGAGCAGGCGGTCTCCCGAACGCTGTTGCGCCTGCACGACGGCAAGCAGGATTTCGAGCTGACCAACAACGCCGCGATGATCCAGGCCGAAGCCCGCACCCAAGGCACGCTGTCGCTGATGCTCGGCGCTATCGCGGCTATTTCGCTGTTGGTGGGCGGCATCGGCGTGATGAACATCATGCTCATGACCGTGCGCGAACGCACTCGCGAGATCGGTATCCGCATGGCCACCGGTGCCCGCCAACGGGACATCCTGCGCCAATTCCTCACCGAAGCGGTGATGCTCTCGGTGGTCGGCGGGCTCGCCGGCATCGGCCTGGCCCTGCTGGTGGGTGGCGCCCTGTTGCTGGGCAAGATCGCCGTGGCCTTCGAATGGCTGGCGGTGTTCGGCGCCTTTGGCTGCGCCCTGGTCACCGGCGTCGTCTTCGGCTTCATGCCTGCCCGCAAGGCCGCCCGCCTCGACCCGGTGGCGGCCCTCACCAGTGAATGAACCCCACTTTATGAAAGCGCACCTGACCCTCCTGGCCGCCAGCCTGTTGCTGGCGGCCTGCGCCACTCCATTGTCGACGCCCGACAGCGGCATTCAACCGCCCCAGGCTTGGCAGAGCCTCGATACACCCAGCGCCCAAGCGGTAAACCTGCAATGGTGGACGCACTTCGGCAGCCCGCAATTGAATCGCTTGATCGAGCAGGCGCGCCTGGATAGCCACGACCTGGCCGCCGCCATGGCCCGGGTGCGCCAGGCCGAGGCCAGCGCCGTGATCGCCGGCGCGCCATTGCTGCCAGCGGTCACGGCGGGGCTCAACGGCAATCGCCAGGAATTGATGCGCGGCAAGGGCTATAGCCAACTGGATGTGGATCGAGACAACCGGACCATCGATTACTACGACGCCAATCTCAGCGCCACCTATGAGCTGGACTTCTGGGGCGGCAAACGGGCGGCCCGGGACAGTGCATTAAAGACGTTGTCGGCCAGCCAGTTCGACCGCGCGACCGTTGAGTTGACCCTGCTCAGCGGCGTCGCCAACAGCTACACCCAGGCGTTGTCCCTGCGCGAGCAACAGCGCATCGCCGAACAGAACCTGGACAACGCCCAGCGTGTACTCGATCTGGTCCAGACCCGCTACGACGCCGGCAGCGCCACGGCCCTGGAACTGTCCCAGCAAAAAAGCCTGGTAGCGGCCCAACAACGCCGCGTGCCGCAAGTGCAACAACAAGCCCGCGAAGCGTTGATCACCCTGGCGACGCTGCTGGGGCAATCGGTGCAGTCGGTCAGGCTCGACGACGACAGTTTCGACCGCCTGCATTGGCCCGCCATCGACGCCGGCGTGCCCAGCGAACTGCTGCGCCGCCGCCCCGACATCGCCGCCGCCGAAGCCCGCCTCGCCGCCGCCCAGGCCGACATTGCCGTCGCCCGCGCCGCCATGCTGCCCACCCTGACCCTGGGCCTGAGCTTCGCCACCGGCGCCGACATCGCCGACCAGTTGCTGCGCAACAACGTCTACAACCTCAGCGCAGGCCTGGCCGCGCCGATCTTCAACAACGGCCGCCTGAAGGCCGAACGGGACAAAGCCAGCGCCCGCCAGGAGGAACTGCTGGAGCTCTATCGCGCCGCCATCATCAACGGCTTCGCCGACGTCGAAAAAGCCCTGAACGGCATCAACGGCCTCGACCGCCAACGGCAATGGCAAAGCGAAGAACTGCACCAGGCCCAGACCGCCTTCGACATCGCCCAACGCCGCTACCAGGCCGGCGCCGAAGATTTGCTCACGGTACTGGAGACCCAACGCACGCTGTACGCCGCCCAGGACATGAACGTGCAATTGCGATTGGCGCGGGTGCAGGCGAGCGTGGCGTTGTACAGGGCGTTGGGTGGGGGTTGGCGGGTGATGTAGGCCTTGCGCCTCCCCTCGAAGCCAAGTGACACCTGTGGCGAGGGAGCTTGCTCCCTCGCCACAGATAACTCTCCACTTCTCATAAACGGTGTTCGGCTTTGGTTCTGTTTATCGGGCCATGTAGGACTCCCGAGCGAGGCTACGCTGCCTTGCGTCATTGCCTACAACTACGCCAGAATCCGCCGGCTTGTGCGCCTAACCTCCCATCGATAACTTGTTCCCTGTCACTGCCCATCAGTGATCGGGTCTGCAAGCCCGACGAAATACCAGGCGCATAGCCACAAGCCAATCGACACATCCGTGTCGCTCAATGGCGGCTGTGTGCGGGAGACCTTCGGGTCTGCCGGGTTCCTGGTTTCCCGGTCTTGCAGACCCGCGCATAGCTGCCACCCATCATCTGCAAGTGATGTCTGGCAACGCCTTGTAAATAACCAGGAGCTGCACCATGTTCAAGACCACCCCCAACCCTCCCGCAGACGATTCCAAAAAACTCGACGAAGCCGCCGACCGCGCCCTCGCCTACTACCTCGACCCCAAACCTGAAACACCCAAGCCACCACCGGGCCAATTGTTCACCGTTGCAGAGAGTGCAGACCTGGAATGCCTGCTGGCCAACCTCAGCGAAACCCTCGCCTCGGTCAACGTCATGGCCAACGAACTGGCGTTTGATCTGGAAGGCGCACGGCGAAGTTTTGCCTTGGCGATCCAGCAGATGGTCGAGCTGAGTGAGCTGCTGGCGAACCGTGCCCTGGACATCGCCGCGCCGCGATAAAACCTTCACAACAAATCTCAAGCCAAGTGACACCTGTGGCGAGGGAGCTTGCTCCCGCTGGGCTGCGCAGCAGCCCCCAATGGCAAGCACCTCGGTGGGTCAGATGTTTTTGAGGTGGCTGGTTTTGGGGCCGCTTCGCAGCCCAGCGGGAGCAAGCTCCCTCGCCACAAAAGCAGCCATTCACACAGCCGTGTTCGGTCAGTTCGGGCCAGGGTTCACACCGGCTTGGACTTGAGATTACGCGCATACCAAGGCCGCTGCGGCACGCGGCGGAACAGTTCAGAGAGCTTTTTGTCATCGCTGCCGAAGGTGATGCGCAGGGCCAGCTTCATGGTTTCCGGGTCCATCTCCACCGAACGTCCAACCTGCAACCCCGGCGTGGTGCTGCAACCGTGGGTGTCCGGGCCGAGCCAGGGGTCGGCGATTTCGACCCAGCGGCCCGGGGCGAACCAGGGCACGCCGTTGACGTCGAGTCGGCTCACTTCCCCCGGATGAAAACGTTCGTGGGCACGGAACCAGTCTTCGAGGCGGTCGTCGATCCAGCCGTGGAAGGCCCAGAACACCGGGCTCACGTGGGAGGAAAACGGGTCCCCGAGAAAGTCGTTTTCCGGGGCGTACCAGCGCGCGGCGAAGTCGTCCGGGGCGCGAGCGAACGGCACCGGGTGGCCGTTGGAAGGGTCACGGGGCACCGAGGCCCAGCGCATGTGCAGCCAGTCGTGCAGGCCCAGCTCCACTTCCGAGCCAAACTGGCCGAGGGTCAGTTTCGACAAGTAGCGCGGGTCGCGGTAGCGCGATTCCCAGACCTGGAAATTGCTGTGATAGGTCTCGGCGGTCTTGATGTCGCTGACCCACTGGGCGTACTGCTCGTCGCCATCGGCCAGCCAGGTCGGCGGCAAGGCCGTGCCATCGTGGTTGTCGAGGTAGCGGGCGAACCCAAGGCGATCGCGCGCAAGCTCCGGTTGCGGCAAGGGGAAGCGCGGCCACGACGGCAGCGGCTGGAACGAACGGGCCGTGCCAAGCATGTGCCGGTGCATGAAAAAGAAATCCACGCCGGAACCGTTGCGATCCTTGCGCGGGCCACGGGCATCACGCTCCTGGTCCCGTGGGCCGGGCTGCCAGCCGATGCCGCGCAGGGCATTGCGCTTGTCCTCGTCCAGGGTGTGCCATTTGTCCCGCGAGGCGTGCCAGAGTTGGTGGAACAGCCGATGCTCGGGCGACACCAGCCAGGCCAGCAGCGCCGGGCTCAGCGGCGTGCGCTCCCGGGCCTCGGGGAAGCGTTGCTTGATGGCGATGAAATGATTGTCCTGTTCAGGCAGCGCCAGGGGACGGTCCAGGCGCAACACGCGGCCGCTGAGGGTGGCGCTGCCGGCATTGCCGAAACCGGCCCAGACTTCGTCCAGGGTCATGATGAATTCATAGTCCGGCGCGTCGTGCTGAGCCCCTGTCAGCCGCCAGCTCAGTTGCTTCGGGTCGGCGCCGGCCAAATCGCCCAACACCCGGTAACGCGGTTCATCGGCGCCACGCAAGCGAACGGCGCTGTCGAGGTAACCCACCAGGCCACGGCCCCTCTGGCCGATGTCGAGGAAGACCTGCAGATCGTCCTGGGGCAAGCCTTCGAGGCCGGCGTCACGGCCGGTGAAACGGATCGTCCAGATGCCCCGCAACGTATCGGCACGGCGCTGGCCCGCCACGTCGGCCACGTCGAACGAGGCCTCGCCGGGGGTGATGGTCGGGTCCGGCCGGGTCAGTTCGCGATGCCCGTAATACACCGCAGGCACGGCGGCACCGGTCAGCGCCAGGCCTGCCATGAACCATCGTCGAGAAATCGTCATTGCCTTACCTGTGTTCGCCCTGGGGTGGGCTTTATCCAAGCTAGAACGTTGGGTGGGCTGACAAATTTATAGGGAGGTGTGAGGCCGCCTTCGCGAGCAAGCTCGCTCCCACAGGGGATCTGAGTACATCCAGCAGAAACAGGTCGCCTCGCGGGCAAGCTTTGCTCCCACAATGAAATTGGAATGCGGTCACCTGTGGGAGCGAGCTTGCTCGCGATGGCAGCCCCGAGAACACCTAAATTTCCCGCCCGACCACTCGTTCTCCCCAGATAGCAAAGGCCCCCGCGCCTGTCCTTCCAAGGCGAACCTGACTGAGATCGGCAATGACAACACCTCGTTCGAAAAAGGCTCTTTTCATCGGCCTGCCCCTGGCCCTGGCGTTGGCCGTCGGTGCTGGCGTCGCGGCTTGGGACCATTGGTGGCGGGACAATCCCGGCTATCCGGTCAAAGTGATGAAAGAGGCCAGGGAGCTACACGAACGCCTGCTTTCCTTCGACAGCCATATCACCGTGCCGCTGGATTTCGGCACCGCCGGCAATGAAGCGGACAAGGACGGCAGCGGCCAGTTCGACTTGGTGAAAGCCAACCGCGGGCAACTGTCCGGTGCGGCCCTGACGGTGTTCGGCTGGCCCGAAATGTGGAACGGGCCCAACGCGCCACACAAGCCCACCGCCGGCTTCGTCGAGGAAGCGCGCAACCAGCAGGAAGTGCGCTACAAGATCATCACCGGCCTGGTCCGCGACTTCCCCAACCAGGTCGCCATTGCCTACACCCCGGATGATTTCCGTCGCCTGCACGGCGAAGGCAAGTTCGCGATCTTCATCAGCATGCTCAACGCCTATCCCCTCGGCCACGACCTGAGCCTGCTGGACCTGTGGACCGCGCGGGGCATGCGCATGTTCGGCTTCAGCTACATCGGCAACAACGACTGGGCCGACTCCTCCCGTCCGCTGCCGTTCTTCAACGACTCGCCCGACGCCCTCGGCGGCCTGTCGGACATCGGCAAGCAGGCGGTGACGCGCTTGAACGACCTGGGCGTGATCATCGACGTGTCACAGATGTCGACCCAGGCCCTGGAGCAAGTCGCGCAACTGAGCCGCACGCCGCTGGTGGCCTCCCATTCGGCGCCGCGGGCGATGGTGGACATCCCACGCAACCTCAGCGACAAGGAAATGCAATTGATCAAGGCCAGCGGCGGCGTGGTGCAGGTCGTCGGTTTCTCCCAGTACCTGCGGCCGCTGACGCAAAAGACCCAGGCCAAACTCAACGCCCTGCGCGAACGCTTCGACCTGCCGCCACTGCCCAACCTGGCGATGGCGCTGATGCCCGGCGACCCGATCATCGCCGCGTGGCCGGAACAAAAGTTCGGCGAATACGCCGGCCAGCTCTACGGCATTCTCGAAGAAGAACCCAAGGCCAGCCTCAAGGACCTGGGGGACGCCATCGACTACACCGTGCGCAAGATCGGCATAGACCACGTCGGCATCAGCTCGGACTTCAACGAAGGCGGCGGTGTGGAAGGCTGGGAGAACGTCGGCGACATTCGCAATGTCACCGCCGAACTGCTGACCCGCGGTTACTCGGAAGCCGACATCGCCAAACTGTGGGGCGGCAATTTCCTGCGGGTCTGGGATCAGGTCCAGAAAGCCGCCCGCCCCGCCATCGCCTCGACCCAGAAGGCGGCCCAGCCATGAACGAGCGTCGCACCTTCCTGAAGCAGGCCGGGATTCTCGCCGCCGGCCTGCCCCTTGCCGCCGGCCTGCCCGCCACAGCCAGCGCCGCTCCACTGCCACCGCTGCCCAAGGACAAATGGGCGCAGTTGCGCTCGCTGTTCAACCAGGACCCGGACTACCTGCACTTCTCCAACTTCCTGGTCACCACCCACCCGCGCCCCGTGCGCGAGGCCATCGAAAAACACCGCGCGGCCCTGGATAACAACCCTGGGCTGTTGATGGATTGGGACCTGGGCGTCACCGAAGAACGCGAGGAAAACGTCCGCACCTGGGCCGGCCGCTACCTGCAAGCGAATCCTGCGCAGATCGCCCTCACCGGCAGCACCACCGAAGGCCTGTCGATCATCTACGGCGGTGTCCAGGTGGCGGCCGACCAGGAAATCCTCACCACCGCGCATGAGCATTACGCCACCCACACCATTCTCGACCTGCGCACCCAACGGACGGGCACACAGGTGCGCAAGATCAAGCTGTTCGACAACGCCCGCGACGCCAGCCACGAACAGATTCTCACGGCCATCGACCGCAACATCCGCCCCGAGACCCGGGTATTGGGCATGACCTGGGTGCACTCGGGCAGCGGCGTGAAGCTGCCGATCGACAAGATCGGCGCCCTGGTGGACAAGCACAACCAAGGCCGCAGCGACGAGCAGCGGATCATTTATGTAGTGGACGGCGTGCACGGTTTCGGCGTCGAAGACCTCAGTTTCCCTGCCATGAATTGCGACTTTTTCATCGCCGGCACCCACAAGTGGATGTTCGGCCCGCGCGGTACGGGCCTGGTGTGCAGCCGCAGCGAAGAGCTCAAGTACGTCACGCCGATCATCCCAACGTTCTCTGAAGCCACGGCGTTTTCCACCACCATGACCCCGGGCGGCTACCACGCCTTCGAGCATCGCTGGGCGGCCGACGAAGCGTTCAAGTTGCACCTGCAACTGGGCAAGGCCGAAGTGCAGGCGCGCATCCACTCCCTCAACAGCTACCTGAAAAAACAGCTGCTGGCACAGCCGCAGATCGAACTGGTCACCCCGCTGAGCCCGGAGCTGTCCGCCGGCTTCACCTTCTTCCGGGTCAAGGGCCGCGACAGCGACGAGGTCGCCTCCTACCTGATGAAAAACCGCGTGATCGCCGACGCCGTGCATCGCGACGCGGGGCCGGTGGTCCGCACCGCACCGGGGCTGCTCAACACCGAAGTCGAGATCGATCGCTTCATGGGGTTGCTGGGCAAGACACTCTGAACCTGACTTATCGAGAGAGATGGATGAACAGTTTTTCGTTGAAGTTATTCCCGGTACTGGCCCTCGCGTCCCTGCTGCCCTCCGGCGCCCAGGCGTCTCAAGCGGGCCAGGTCTTTCGTGATTGCAAGGACTGCCCGGAAATGGTCGTGCTGCCCACCGGCACTTTCCAGATGGGCACCCCGGAAGACGAAGTGGGCCGCGAGCCCGACGAAGGCCCGATGCACCCGGTGACGTTCGCCAAACCGCTGGCGATCAGTCGCTTCCAGGTGCTCAAGGGCGAATGGTTCGCCTACCTGCGCGACACCGGCTACACGATGCCCGACGGCGACGAGCGCCCCGGCCGGGCATGCAAGGCCGGCATCCCGGACTACCAGGGCAGCGACCCGCGCAAGCAGTACACCGACCGGCACCCAGCGGTGTGCATGGACTTCGCCGAGGCCAATGCCTACGTGGCCTGGTTGTCGAAAAAGACCGGCAAGCAATACCGGCTGGTCAGCGAATCCCTGCGCGAGTATGCGGCTCGTGGCGGCAGCACCGGGCCGTTCCCCTTCCCGTTCGACGAGGGCAAGGACTACAGCATCGCCCAGCATGCCAACACCTACGGCGCGGCCGACGGCTACAACTTCACCGCCCCGGCCGGCAGCTTCGCACCCAATGCCTTCGGCGTGTATGACATGCACGGCAACATCTACGAATGGACCGCCGATTGCTACAACGAAAACTACGTGGGCGCCCCGAGCGACGGCAGCGCCTGGCTGACCGGCAAATGCGAATTCAAACGCATCCGCGGCAACGACTGGGGCGAGGCGCCGGTGTTCTCCCGCTCCGGCAACCGCAACGCACTGGTGCCAGGCGACCGCGGCGACTGGATCGGTTTTCGGGTGGCGCGGGATATGTAGGCCGGGCTCAACCCCTGTGGGAGCAAGCTTGCTCCCACAATATGCCTGCGGTGAACACAAGACCGGTGAGCATCAAAAGTCCCTTGTGGGAGCGAGCTTGCTCGCGAAGAGGCCAGCACATTCAACAACTTCATTGGCTGTAACCCCGCCTTCGCGAGCAAGCTCGCTCCCACATTGGATCTTCAGCAGCCACACTATCCGTGTGCACCCGGCAGGCCTTCTGTGGGAGCGAGCTTGCTCGCGATGAGGCCGGCACATCCACCCTCTTCATCGACTGTAACCCCAAAAAAACGAAGACAAAAAAAACGACGCTTCCCATTTCTGAAGAAGCGCCGTTTTGTCTAAGTGAACAGCATCACGCACAAGGCAGGTCTATTTCATTCCCGCAAGAATCAGAACTCCGGGGTGTACTTCACGCTGAACATCAGGTTGCGCGGATCACCGAAGTTGTTGTTGCCATCAAGCTGGTTGTAAGCGGGCGTTATGTACGTCTTGTCGAACAGGTTGTTGGCATTGAGCGCCAAAGCGATTTCCGGCGTCAGCTGGTAGCCGACACGGGCATTCCACACGGTATAACCCGGTACGTCGGTCTTTTCCTGGTAAACCAGTGTGTGGCTTTGGGTGGTGAAGCCCAGGCCAGTGCTGACACGACTCCAGTCGCCGGTCAGTTGGTAGTTGCCCCATACGCGCAGCATGTGTTTCGGCGTCCAGCTACTGAAGACAACACCGTCCTTCCCCGGCTCCTCCAGGTACTTGGTGGTGTTGTAGGTGTAGCCCGCGAACAACTGCAGATTGTCTACCACTTCACCACTGATTTCCGCATCGAAACCCTGGCTGCGCACTTTCCCCGAGGCTGCCGAGCAATACCCGCCCTCACATACCATCCCGCCGGCGATGTCTTGGATGGCGCGGTTCTCGTGATCGTAACGGAAGACAGCCAGGGAGGTATTGACCCGACCGTCCATCAGTTCACCCTTGAGGCCGACTTCGTAGTTGGTGCCAACGATGGGCTTGAGCACCGAACCGCTGCTATCGACCTCGGTCTGGGGCTGGAATACATCGGTGTAGCTGGCGTACACCGCCCACTCACGGCTCAGGTCATAGATGATACCGCCGTAGGGCGTGACCACCCCGGTTTCAGTTCCGGTGTTTGTCGTGTAGGGGGTAATACCGGCTGAGTCTTCGGTTCTCGACTTGTAGCTGAAGTCATACCAGCTGACCCGGGAACCCAGCACCAGCGTCAGATCATCGATCGGCTTGACGCGCCAAGTGCCATACACACCCTTCTGGCGGATATCGTACTTACTGAGGACGCCCCGCCCGCCCGGGCTGTTGATCAGACTCTCATAGCTGATGTCCGGACGGTTATTGTTCAGGTCGAAGATAGAGTCGCTGGTGCTGTTGAATGTACGGGCGTAGCGATCATCCGTCTCCAACTGCGAGAAGTTGCCGCCGAGCATGACTTCCTGCTCCATCGACAAGGCTTCGAACTTGCCGATCAGGTTCATGTCCAGACCAGACTTCGTGGACTGGAAATCAGTCACGAAATCGGCATATTGCACGCCACTGCCATCAGGCAATAGACCACCGCCCCTTTGCACTCGCTGGTTTTTCGCCTGGTTGTCTTCAGTCATGTACACGGCACCCACCTTGAACGCCCAGTCATCGTTAAACCGATGCTCCAGGTCGGTGTAGTAGGTGGTGACATCGATTTCCGAACGGTTCCACCGCGCCCCCGTATAGGTCGAACGCGACACGTCCGGCATCGACCCGTCGGCGTAGCGTGGCAGGCCACGGATGTTGCCGCGCGATTCGCCGTTGGATTGGCTGACTGCAAGGCCCAGGGTGGTGTCTTCGCTCAGGTCGACATCCAACGCACCGTACAGCGAATGGGTCTTGCTCCACGCATGATCGACGAACGAATTGCTCTGGTCTTCGTCGATGACGACACGGCCGCGGATATTGCCGGCCTGGTTCAGCGGGCCGCCAGCGTCCAGTTGCAGGCCGTAGTGATCCCAGGAGCCGGCCTTGCCGGTCAGGGTTACGGTCGGGGCATGCTGGCCACGCTTGCGCACCAGGTTGACGGCACCGCCGGGGCTGCCAGTACCTTGCAGCAAGCCGGCCGCGCCGCGCATGATTTCCAGGCGGTCGAAGAAGATCAGGTCCTGGGTCGCCCAGTTGCCCAGCGAATAGTTATTGCGCAGGATCGGCACGCCATCGTATTGCCAATCGTCGATCTGGAAACCCCGTGACGACAGGATCATGCCTTGGCCGACGCCCTGCAGGCCGACGATGCCGGTGGTCTGGTTGACGGCGTCCTTGAGGCTGACCAGGTTCTGGTCATCCATCTGCTTGCGCGTCATCACGGTGATCGACTGGGGAATTTCCTTGAGGGTGTGGGTGCCCTTGCCGAGGGTCACGGCCTTGCTGGTGTAGGAATGACTGCCTTCGGTTGTCGCGTCCAACGCTTGTGCACTGATGGTGGTCGCACCCAGCTCAAGGCCTCCCGTGGCAGGGCTGTCGATACTGACGTCTTGCGCCATTACCTGAGTGCTGAGGGGCAGTACACAGACCCACCCCAAACCTGCCAACACCCGCCACGAACGCAGGCCGCGGGACATGACGAGTGCCTTGAACAGAGGTTTCAACTCATGAATGGATGACATCGTGCTCTCTATTATTGGTCGAAGTAAAAGTCCATGGGGCCGAAGGGCCCGCCGCTCGCCGGCACACGTGAACCCGCACCGTCGATTGCCCCAGGGCAATGTGTCAGGGCGTGGCCGACCCGATGTGCCCACATACCTAAATAAGACGCAGCATCTGCCAAAACCGGAATGACTTTACTTATCATTCGCGAAAACGATCAAAAAAAAGGCCGGCTCTGTTGGGCGCCGGCCTTTTAATCCTGAATTCCATGAACACAGCCCATACCAGGGCTGCGAACACACCTGTGGCGAGGGAGCTTGCTCCCGCTGGGCCGGTCCGACGCTTCGGGCGAAGCTGCCCCAAGTTTTTACGGTCGCTGCGCAACCGAGTGGGAGCAAGCTCCCTCACCACAATTGTGTGTCAGCCGGCTCCTCGCTAAATCCCCCTCCCATCCAATCGTTCTACAGATGGGCGCGACCCAACCCGGCGTGCCGCCGTCCTCCAGCCCATGCGGTGAATGTCCCCGCGATGGCGTTCGTCCTTTTCATCTTGCAGGGAAACCTCCATGAGCCAACCAAAACGCGGGGTGATCAATGAATTGTTCACCCTGCTCAAACCCTTCCGGCTGATTGTCATCGGCGCCATCCTGCTGGGCATGGTCGGTGGCCTGAGCGTCACCGTGCTGCTGGCCACCATCAACCAGGTGCTGCACGCCGAAGGCGGGCTGAGCCACACCGTGGTGGGCGTGTTCGCCGGGTTGTGCCTGCTGGCCCTGATCAGCTCCATCTGTTCCGACATCGGCACCAACTACGTTGGCCAGAAGATCATCGCCAAGCTGCGCAAGGAACTGGGGGAAAAAGTCCTGTCGGCGCCGATCCAGCAGATCGAACGCTACCGCAGCCATCGCCTGATCCCGGTGTTGACCCACGACGTCGACACTATCAGCGATTTCGCCTTCGCCTTCGCCCCCCTGGCCATTTCCCTGACCGTCACCCTTGGGTGCATGGGGTACCTGGCAATGCTGTCGTGGCCGATGTTCCTGATGATGGTCGTGGCGATCATCATCGGCACCGTGGTGCAGTACATCGCCCGCGGTCGGGGGATCAAGGGCTTCATGGAGGCGCGCGACTCCGAGGACGAGTTGCAGAAGCACTACAACGCCATCGCCGAAGGCGCCAAGGAGCTGCGCATCCATCGCCCTCGTCGGCAACGCATGTTCGTCTCGGGCATCGAGCACACCGCCGACAAGATCTGCGACACGCAGATCCGCTCGGTGAACATTTTCGTGATCGCCAAGACCTTCGGCTCGATGCTGTTCTTCGTGGTGATCGGCCTGGCCCTGGCCCTGCAGTCGCTGTGGCCGAGCGCCGACAAAGCGGTGATGAGCGGTTTCGTGCTGGTGTTGCTGTACATGAAAGGCCCGCTGGAACACCTGATCGGCACCCTGCCCATCGTCAGCCGTGCGCAAATCGCCTTCCGCCGCATCGCCGAATTGTCGGAACAGTTTTCATCCCCTGAACCCCACTTGCTACTCAACGACCAAGGCCAGCCGAAAACGCCGGTGCAGACACTGGAACTGAGCAATGTGGCCTACAGCTTCCCGGCGGTGGAAGGCGCCGCGCCGTTCCGCCTGGGGCCGGTGAACCTGAAGATCGACCAGGGCGACATCGTGTTCATCGTGGGTGAAAACGGCTGTGGCAAGACCACGCTGATCAAGCTGCTGTTGGGCCTCTACGCGCCGCAGCAAGGGGAAATCCGTCTCAACGACCACGCCGTGACGGCCGTGACCCGCGATGACTATCGCCAGTTGTTCACGACGATTTTTGCCGACTACTACCTGTTCGACGACATCGTCCAGGGCGACACCCATATCCCGGACGACGCCAACCAATACCTGCAACGCCTGGAGATCGCCCACAAGGTCAGCGTGCGCGACGGCGCCTTCACCACCACCGACCTGTCCACCGGCCAGCGCAAGCGCCTGGCGCTGGTCAATGCGTGGCTGGAAGAGCGTCCGGTGCTGGTCTTCGACGAGTGGGCGGCCGACCAGGACCCGACCTTCCGGCGAATTTTCTACACCGAGCTGCTGCCGGATCTCAAGCGCCTGGGCAAGACCATCATCGTGATTTCCCACGACGATCGTTACTTCGACGTGGCCGACCAATTGGTGCGCATGGAAGCCGGCCGCGTCATCACCGAACTGCAACCCGCGTAAATAATCACGATTCTCATTCTGGTTTTTCTGGGGTGGTGCGTCCTAATTAAGAATTGATCACAACTACACCCTATTAAAACTAAAACCTGCAAGAGTGAAACACATGCCAGCAACTCCGGGGATTCCACGTTTTACCAAGGCACTGATCATGCGGCGCCTGCTGCAACCAGGCTTCAGCGCCACCGCGTTCAGCCTGGCACTGGCCATGCCGTTCAGCGCACAGGTCCAGGCACAGGAAGTCGACCTCAACATTGCGGCGCAGTCGCTGGCGAGTGCCCTGCAGGCGTTGAGCAATCAAACGAACATGCAAGTGCTCTACAGCGCCGATGATGTCCAGGGCCTGCGCAGCCAGCCGGTCAGTGGCCGATTGTCGCCGGCGCAAGCGCTGTCGCAGATGCTGGTGGGGACCGGCGTCATGTTCACCCTCCAGGGCAACACGGCCAGCGTGCGCGCCAGGACGTCGGGGGATTCGCTGGAACTGGGCGCCACGACCATCACCGGTAAAACCGCGGAATCGGCCTACGGCCCGGTGGACGGCTACGTCGCCACCCGCAGCGCCACCGGCACCAAGACCGACACGCCGATCCTGGAAATCCCGCAGACCATCAACGTGGTCACCGCCGACCAGATCGCCGTCCAGGGCGCGCGCAACCTGACCCAGGCCCTGCGCTACACGCCGGGCCTGAACACCGGCGGCTTCACCGACCGCAACGCCATCGCCGACGAAATCACCAGCCGTGGTTTCTCGCCAACCCCGTTGTACCTCGACGGTGCCTACCTGCCTTATGCCGGCAGCCTGGGGGGGGCGCCGCAAATCGATCCGTATACCCTGGAGCGTATCGAAGTGCTCAAGGGCCCCTCGTCGGTGCTGTACGGGCAGAACCAGCCGGGCGGCCTGATCAACATGGTTTCCAAGCGCCCGACCACTGAACAGCGCAGCCAGATCAAACTGGGCGCGGGCAGCTATGACCGGGTCAACGGCGCGTTCGACACCAGCGGCCCGATCGACGACCAGAAGGAATTCAGCTACCGCGTCATCGGCGTGGCGAAAAAAGGCAACCAGCAGGTCGATCACACCCACAGCGAGCGCATGCTGCTGGCACCGAGCCTGACCTGGGCACCCAACGAAGACACCTCGCTGACAGTGCTGGCACAGATCCAGAAGGACGACGGCCTGGAAGACTACCAGGCGCTGCCGCGGATCGGCTCCCTGGAGCGCGGCCCCAACGGCCAGCGGATCGACCGGGACTTTTTCTCCGGCGACACGCGGTGGAACGACTACAAGCGTGACCAGTTCATCCTCGGCTACGACTTCAGCCACAACCTCACCGATGACCTGAAATTCCGCTCCACTGCCCGCTACACCGATGTGCGTGACCAGTACCGGGGTTTCTACCTGCGCAGCTTCGTCACCACCGGTGGCGTGACTGACCAGACCCGGGCCAACCGCGTAAAACTCGACTGGCAACAGCACAACACCGCCTACACCGTCGATAACAACGTGGAATACAAATTCAACACCGGCGCCCTGGAGCACACCACCCTGGCGGGCGTGGACTATCGTCATTTCAACCGCAAGTACGACGGTTACAACGCCTACAACGTGGTGCCGATCGACCTGTACGGCAATAACAACAACTACGACACCGGCAGCGTAACGCCGACGCTGGACACCCAATGGGACAACACCGTGCGCCAGACCGGCGTCTACGTGCAGGACCAGATCAAGCTGGACCAGTGGATCCTGACCGTGGGTGGCCGCCAGGACTGGGCCGAAGTGGACAACAAGGACTTGCTGGCGGGCACCGTCTCCTCATTGCGTGACAACAAGTTCACCGGTCGGATCGGCCTGACCTATGTCACCGATTTCGGCCTGGCGCCCTACATCAGCTACTCCGAATCCTTCCTGCCAACCGTGGGCACCGACGCCGCTGGCGAGTCGTTCAAGCCGACCGAAGGCGAGCAGTACGAAGTGGGTGTGAAGTACCAGCCGTTCGACAAGACGATGATTACCGCCTCGGTGTTCCAGATCAAACAGAAGAACCTGGTCACCGCCGATCCCTCCGATCCGCAGAACTCGATCCAGTCGGGCCAGGTGCGTTCACGGGGCGTTGAACTGGAAGTCAAATCCACCCTCGACAACATCGACGTGATGGCCGCCGCCACCTACCTCGACTCGTTCTACACCAAGGACAACTACGGCAACGAGGACAACCGCAGCGAGCAACAGGCACCGTTCTCCGCCACGCTGTGGGTTGACTATCACTTCACCCAGGCCACCCTCAATGGCCTGACCTTCGGCGCAGGCGCCCGTCACACCGGCCGCAAGCCGGGCGACGCGGCCAACTCGTTCGACGTACCGGCCTTCACCGTGTTCGACACCACCATCAGCTATGACATGGGCAAGGCCACTTCGAGCCTGCGTGGCGTCACCACCAGCCTGAACGTGCAGAACATCTTCGACCGCGAGTACGTGTCCCACTGCAACTACTCGTTCGGCTGCTACTACGGTCAGGAACGCGTGGCCTCGCTGGACGTGACCTACGACTTCTAAGCAACACCGCACACAAAAAAACCGGGCCTGGTCCTAATGCCGATCAGTTAAGCGAAATAAAGCCCGGCAGTAACCCTGTGGCGAGGGAGCTTGCTCCCGCTGGGTCGCGAAGCGGCCCTGTTTTTGGGGCTGCTACGCAGCCCAGCGGGAGCAAGCTCCCTCGCCACGGTTTGTGTGTTTGCCCGTGCTATCCACTTAACTGACAGGCATTAGGCCTGGCCCGGTTTTTTTGTGCCTGCAAATCTTGAAGTCATCCCAAAAACACTGTGGGAGCGGGCTTGCTCGCGAAGACGGCAGTACAGTCAACATCGATGTCGTTTGACCCACCGCTTTCGCGAGCAAGCCCGCTCCCACAAGGGATTTGTGGCGTATGCAAATCCTCAGACCACCCAAACACAACTGTGGGAGCGAGCTTGCTCGCGATGGCGGTGTATCAGTCACTTCAAATGCCGGCTGACCTACCGCTATCGCGAGCAAGCTCGCTCCCACAAGGGATTTGTGGCGTGTGCAAATCCTGAGGCCACCCCACAGGGAACGGTGGGCCTTCAGGCAGTCAGTGCAACCCGCAGCGCCTGGCTCAGTTGCCCATACACCTCGTCAATCTCCGGCACCACGCTCTGCAAGCGCAGGTAGTCGTGGATCAGGCCGGTGTATTCGATCAGTTCCACGCTCACCCCCTGCTCCTGCAAACGCCGCGCGTAGGCGCGGCCTTCGTCCAGCAGCGGGTCATGGCCGGCCAGGGCGATCAGGGCCGGGGCCAGGCCTGGGCAACCGGGCGCCAGCAACGGCGAGAACCGCCAGTCCAGGCGATCGGTGGGCTCATTGGCGTAGTGCCGGTAGAACCACTCGAGGGTGTCGCTCTCCAGCAGATAACCTTCGCCGAACAACTCGGTGGACGGGCTGCTGGTGGACGCATCGGTCACCGGGTAGCAGAGCAATTGAAAGCACGGCTTGACCGCCAGGGAGGCGGGTTCCAAGGCCGATTGCAGCGCCAGCACCGTCGCCAGGGTCGCGCCGACACTGTCGCCGCCGAACGCCACGCGGCTGATATCCAAACCCTCGGTGTGGGCCCGCCGGGCCAGCCAGTCGAGGGCATCGGCGCCGTCGTTCAGCGGGGTCGGGAAAGTGTGTTCCGGGGCCAGGCGATAGCCCACCGACAACACCGCGCAGGGTGTCCGCGCGCAGAATTCGCGGCAGACGCCGTCGTGGGAGTCCAGGCTGCCGACCACATAACCACCGCCGTGAAAGTACACCAGCACCGGCAGCGCCTGGGCCGAAGCCGTGGCGGGACGGTACAGGCGCAGCGCCAGCGTCACGCCGTCACGGGTCGTGAATGAGTGAGCGGCGCACTGCACATTCGCCGGAGCGCTCCAGCGCAATTGCACCGTGGTGCGCTCGAACGCCTCGCGGGCCTGGGCCGGTGTCGACAGGTGAAACGGCCCGGGGCCCTCGGCCTGGCTTTCTTCGGCCAGGTCGAGGAAGGCATTGAGTTCCGGATGCAGGGACATCGCAGGGGTTCCTTATGAAAATCTTGGAGAAAAAAACGGTGGAATCTGTGAAACGACACAGACCCCTGTGGGAGCGAGCTTGCTCGCGATAGCTTTGCTCCAGCCAACATCGAGGCTGACTGATGCACCGCCATCGCGAGCAAGCTCGCTCCCACAAGGGAATGGTGGTGGGGCTTCGAATGTGTAAACACCACTGACACTCCCACAGCCCCACCCCAAGGCTTAAGCCGCCTGCGCCACGCAGTGCTCGATCAACGCTTCCAGTTCCTCCTGGTACGCACGCATCAAACCCTCGACAGTCTCGGCACGGTAGCGGCGGGTGCTGAAGATGCAACGCAGCGCCAGGCGCCCGTCGTACACCTGCCCCACCACTTCCAGCCAGTTACCGAGCGCGGCATGGGGGCTGTAGCAGCTGCCGTAGCTTTCCGCCGCCGGCACCAGCAATGCCTTGTCGTCGAAGCTCTGGTCAAACTGCCCCAGGTAGTTGAAGGTCACCCGGGCCTGGGGCGCACGCCCCAAGGTGGCGGCCATCGGCTCGCCGCTCATGTAGCGCAACACGCCGTAGCCCAAGCCCTTGTTCGGCACCGCGGCCAACTGCCGCTGCACCGCCCGCACCGACGTGCCGATATCGGCTTCAGGGTTCGGGGCCAGTCGCACCGGGAACATGCTGGTGAACCAGCCCAGGCTGCGGCTCAGGTCGATGTCCTTGACCAAGTCCTCGCGACCATGCCCCTCCAACTGGATCAGCACCGAAGGCTGCTGGCTCCAACGGCACAACACCCGGCTCAGCGCCGCCAGCAACACGTCGTTGATCTGCGTCTGGTAGACCGCCGGCACTTGTTTGAGCAACTGCTGGGTGTGCTGCTCCGACAAGCTCAAATGCGCCACCGACTGGTACTGCACCTGGTTCTTGCCCCGCTGGTTGTCACACGGCAACTCGCTGCCCGGCTGGTCGATCTGTTCCAGCCACCAGGCTTTTTCCTGCGCCGGATAATCCAGCGCATAGGCTTGCAGGCCCTCGGCCCAGGCCCGGTAGCTGCTGGTGCGAATCGGCAGGTTCGGCGCCTGGCCCTCACTGTAGGCCGTATAAGCAGTCTGCAAATCCTGCAGCAGCAAACGCCACGACACCGTGTCGATGACCAGGTGATGAATGACCATCAACACGCGGGTTTCACCGTTGCCCAAGGTCACGTGCGCTGTGCGCCACACCGGGCCGTTGTGCAGATCGAGGCTGCGTTGCACCTGTTCGGCGTACAACTCCAGCTCAGCCTCATCGGCCACGCTGTGCTGCCACAGCAAGGGTTCGCTGGCCCACTGCGCCTGCATGTCTTCCAGCGCCTGGTAATGCTGCAGGTGACGTCCGCCGGCTTCGCTGAAGCGCAGGCGCAAGGCGTCGTGCTGCTGCATCATGCCGCGCAACGCCAATTCCAACGCCGTCAGGTTCAACCCTTGGCGGGCCCGCAGCATCAGTGCCTGGTTGTAGTGATGGGGTTCGCTCATGCGCTGGTCAAACCACCACTGCTGGATCGGAATCAGGTTGAACTGCCCTTCGGCGGCCACCTGGGTCACATCCTCGGCCGTCACGGCGCGCGTGTTCGAACGCTGGTCGAAAATCGCCTCGATGGTCTGGCCACGCATCAGGTCCCGCAACTTGAGCTCCATCTTCAGTTCCGAATGGTTGCGTACCCGCGAGACCACTTGCAGGCTGAGGATCGAGTCACCGCCCAATTCGAAGAAATTGTCGGTGATACCCACCCGCTCGACTTGCAACACATCAGCCCAGACCTCGGCCAACAGTTGCTCATCGCGGTTGCGCCCCGGCACATACTCGCTGCCCTTGAACTCCGGCTCCGGCAGGGCCTGGCGATCGAGCTTGCCGTTTGGCGTGACCGGCAACGCCTCCAGGCAGATCACCTGGGCCGGCACCATGTAGTCCGGCAATTGCGCCCGCAGCTCGGCCTTGAGCCGATCGCCGATGGCCACGCCATCGGGGGTAACCACGTAGCCGATCAGTTGCTTGCCCGAGGCGCTGTCCCGGGCGATCACCAACGCATCGCTGACGTCGTCCAGTTGCCGCAGGCTGGCCTCGACTTCCCCCAGTTCGATGCGGAAGCCCCGCACCTTGATCTGGTGGTCGATACGCCCGACGTAATCGAGCACGCCGTCGGCGCGCTGGCGCACCAGGTCGCCGCTGCGATACAGGCGATCGCCCGGCTGGCCGAACGGGTCCGGCACGAAGCGCTCGGCACTCAGGTCCGGGCGACGGTGATAACCACGGGCGATGCCCGCGCCACCGATGTACAACTCGCCGGCAATGCCCGGCGGCAACGGGTTGAGGTGGTCGTCGAGCACATACAAGGCGCGCTCGCCCACCGCACGCCCGATCGGCGCGTAGGCGGCCTCGCAACGTTCGCTGGCCGGCACCTTCCACAACATGGGTGTGACCACGGTTTCCGTCGGGCCGTAGCCGTTGGTGAAGAATCGTGGGCGCAGCGCCGCCTTCACTTGCTCGAAGGTCTGGTCCGGCACCGCATCGCCGCCGAAGCAGTACACCCGCACCGGCGGTGGCGCCAGTTGGCTGTGGGCGGCGTATTCGGCCAGTTGCTTGAGGTAGGCCGGCGGGAAGCAGGCGATGGTAATGCCATGGCGGTGCAAGGCGTCGAAGGTCTGCTCCGGTGTCCACAGCGCGCCGTCGCGAATCACCAGGGTGCCGCCGCTGAACAACGTGCTTAGCCAGCGTTCATGGGCACCGTCGAAAGCGAACGACATGAAGTGCAGTTCACGAGTGTCCTCGTCCATGTCATACAGCCCGGCGATGGCCTGGCAGTGCATGCTCATCGGCCCGTGCGCCACGGCGACACCCTTGGGTCGACCGGTGGAACCCGAGGTGTAGATCAGGTAGGCCAGGTTGCCGCCGAGCAAACCGCTGCGCGGCGGCAAGTCGCTGTAGCCACGGCTGTCGAAACCGTCGATGGCCAGGCGCGGCAAACCGTCGAGATCCGGCAAGCGCCCCTGTACCCGGCTGTGGGTCAGCAACAGCGCCATGGCCGAATCTTCGATCATGAACGCCAGGCGCTCGGGTGGATAATCGATGTCCAGCGGCACATACGCCGAGCCGCTTTTCATCACCGCCAGCAGCGCCACGACCATGTCCACCGAACGCTCCAGGGCCACGCCGACCACCACTTCCGGACCGGCGCCGAGTTCGATCAAGCGGTGGGCCAGGCGGTTGGCCCGGCGCTCCAGTTCGCCGTAACTCAACGAATCGTCGCCACACACCAGCGCCGTGGCCTGCGGTCGCGACTGGGCATGCCGGTCAATCAGCTCTGGCAACAACTGCGGCTGATGGCAGCCATTCGGCGCCGCGCTCCATTGTTCGAAGGCCTGCCACTGTTCCACCGACAAGCGCTGCAAATTGCCCAGGCACGCGTGGGGTGCATGGATCATCGCTTCCAGGGTGTCTTCCATCGTCCGGCGGATGCGTTCCACCGCTTCGACACTGAAGGCGTTGCGCAGGAACAGGTACTCGATGGACAGCGTTTCGCCCAGGTTGACCGCCAGGTCCATCGGGAAGTTGGTCACGTCATGATTGCGCGACTCGCCGAAGCTCAGGCCGGTGTCCTGCTGCTCGCCCAGGCGTTCGTCGATGGGGTAGTTCTCGAACACGATGATGCTGTCGAACAAGCCCTGCCCGCCGAGGCCCGACCAACGCTGGATGTCCGCCAGTGGCGCATGGGAATGCTCACGCAGGTCCAGGTTGTAGGCCTGCAACTGTTGCAGCCATTGATCCAGTGGTTGCTCGGGATCCAGGGTCTGGATCACCGGCAAGGTGTTGATGAACAGGCCGAGAATGTTATCGGCGTTGACCAGCCCCGCCGGACGCCCGGCGACGGTGGCGCCGAAGACCACGGTGTCCTGCCCGGTAAAGCGTTGCAGCAACAGCAGCCACGCCCCTTGGATCAAGGTATTGGGGGTGATCTGCAAGGCGCGGCAGGCCTGTTGCAGGCGAGCGGTCTGCGTCACGTCCCAGCGCGAATACAACGCCTCATGCCCCGGCAGTGCCTCGACATGCCGGGGGAACATCGCCTGGTTGAGGGAGGTCGCCTGCTCCAGGGTATCGAGTCGGCTGCGCCAGAAGCGCTCCAGCGCACCCTGGTCCTGGCGTTGCAGCCATTCGATGAACTCGCGATAGCGACCATTGCGGTTGGGCACCTGCCCGTGGGCGTAGAATTGCAGCACTTCACCGAACAACCGCGAACTGCTCCAGCCATCCATGAGGATGTGGTGGCAGGTCCAGATCATCTGGTAGCGATCATCTTCCAGGCGCAGCAACAGCACCCGTTGCAGGGGCGCGCGGCTCAAGTCGAAACCGGCCAGGTAGTCGGCGGTCGCCCGGGCGCTGATCGCCTGCTCGCTGATGTCCTGTCCACGCCAGTCTTCGACCTGCAGCGGCAATTCAACGTGGCGATGGACGATTTGCACCGGCGCGCTCAAGCCATCCTGCCAGTGGAAACTGGTGCGCAGGATGTCCTCGCGCTCGATCACCGAGGTCCAGGCCCGGGCGAAACGCTCCGTGTCCAGGCCATGCACCGGCAGGCAGATCTGGTTGATGTACAAGCCGGAGCTGTCGTCGGCCAGGGTGTGGAACAACATGCCGTCCTGCATCGGTGACAGCGGATAGATGTCCTCCACCTGCGCCACCGGCACCGGCAGGCCGTTGAGTTGCGCCTGGCTCAGGCGCGCCAGCGGGAAGTCGGAAGGTGTCAGGCCCAGGTGCCCGTCGGTGCAGCAGTGGTCGATCAGTTGCTGCAACGCCACCGCGTAGGCATCGGCCAATTGCTGGAGCGTGGCCTCGTCGAAGACATCGCCACTGAAGGTCCAATCGAGGGACAACTGGCCGTTGAAAATCCGCCCGTCGATGGTCAGCCAGTTGCCCAGCGCCACATCGTCGCCATGCCCTGCGCCACTGCCCTCCTCACTCGGCACGAACAGCGCCTGTTCATCGAAGCTCTGGTCGAACTGCCCCAGGTAGTTGAAGGTGATGCGCGCTGGCGGCAGTTTTGCCAGCCGTTGCTGGACCGCTTCGGCACCGAGGTAACGCAGCACGCCATACCCGAGGCCCTTGTTCGGCACTGCGCGCAGTTGTTCCTTGATCCGCTTGATCGACTCGGCCGGGTCGCTCGCCGGCGTCAGCAACACCGGGAACAGGCTGGTGAACCAACCGACGGTGCGACTCAGGTCGACGCCCTCGAACAGCTCTTCGCGGCCATGGCCTTCGAGCTGCACCAGGCAGGCCGGTTGCCCGGTCCATTGGCAGACCACTTGCGCCAATGCGCTGAGCAGCAAATCGTTGACCTGGGTGCGATAGGCCGTCGGCGCTTGCTTGAGCAAACGCTGGGTCTGGTTGGCATCCAGGCGCGTGCTCACCGAACGGCCATGGGCCGCAGCCTGGCTGCCCTCGGGACGGGCCCGTGGCAATGGCGGCAGAGGCTGGTCCAGTTGCCCGACCCAGTAATCCAGTTCCTTGTTCAGGGTTTCGCTGCGGGCGTAGTCCTGCAACCGGGCGGCCCAGGCCTTGAACGCCGTGGACTTGCCCGGCAAGGCCGGCGCCTGGTTCGTCCGCAATTGGCGATAGACGTTTTGCAGGTCTTCCAGCAGCACCCGCCACGACACGCCGTCCATGACCAGGTGATGAATCGCCAAGTGCAGACGCGCACTGCCGTCCTGCACCGCGATCAGGCTGCAACGCAGCAACGGGCCGTGTTGCAGGTCGAGGCTACGTTGCGCCCGGTCGGCGATGGCGACGATTTCGGTGGCATCCTGCGCAGTGCGCTGCCAGATCTCCAGGGGCTGCTCATCCATGGCCTGGTGGCTGGCGCGCCAACGGCCATCGTCGGCCTGGGTGAACCGCAGGCGCAAGGCATCGTGATGGGCCACCACGTGAGCGAGGGCCTGTTGCAGGTGCGCGATGTCCAGCGGTTCGCGCGGGGTCAGCAGGACCGATTGGTTCCAGTGATCGCGGTGCGGGATATCACTGGCGAAGAACCAGTGCTGCATCGGCACCAGCAGGCTGTCGCCGGTGACCGGCCCCTGGTCGATCAGCCCTTCGTCGGTGGCGGTGGCGACCCGCGCCAGGGCCTGGATGTTCTGGTGCAGGAACAGGTCCTTGGGGGTCAGGCCGATGCCTTGGGCACGCGCCCGGCTGACCACCTGGATCGAGTTGATCGAGTCGCCGCCCAGGGCGAAGAAGTTGTCGGCGGTGCCCACCCGCTCGGCGCCGAGCACCCTTTGCCAGATCTCCACCAGCGCCCGCTCGATGGCGTTGACCGGTGCGGTGAACACCTCTTGGCGCTCGGCCAGGTCCGGCGCCGGCAACGCCTTGCGGTCGAGCTTGCCGTTCGGGCTCAGTGGCATGTGTTCCAGGCGGGTCAGGTGCGTCGGCACCATGTGTTCCGGCAGGCTCAGGCGCAAATGGGCCAGCAGCGCTTCACGCAATTGGGACCAAGCGCCGGTTGCCTCGGCCTGGGCGACCACGTAGCCGCTCAGCACCTTGCCGCTGCGGCTGTCCTGGGCCACTACCACCGCTTCGCGCACCGCACCGTGTTCGAGCAGACGTGCTTCGATTTCCCCCAACTCGATACGGAACCCACGGATTTTCACCTGATGGTCGATCCGACCGATGTAGTCGATCACCCCGTCCGGGCGATAGCGCGCCAGGTCGCCGGTGCGGTACAGCCGCTCGCCGGCCACGAACGGGCTGGCGACGAAACGCTCGGCCGTCAGTTCGGGACGGCGGTGATAACCGCGGGCCAGGCCCTGGCCGCTGAGGTACAGCTCGCCGTTGACGCCGCTCGGCACCGGGTTCAGCTCATCGTCGAGGATGTAGGTCATCAGGTTGGCAATCGGCTCGCCAATGGGCACCGCATCGCGCCCTTCGTCGCGGCAGGTCCAATGGGTCACGTCGATGGCCGCTTCAGTCGGACCGTAGAGGTTATACAACCGGGCATTGGGCAACTTGGCGAACACCTGCTGCTGGGCATCCACCGGCAGGGCTTCGCCGCTGCAGACGATGCGAGCCAGGCTGGTGCAACGGCTGACGTTGGCGTCGAGCACGAACGCTTGCAGCATCGACGGCACGAAATGCAGGGTGGTGATGGTTTCCCGTTCGATCAGGCGGACCAGTTTTTGCGGATCGCGATGATCGCCCGGTGCCGCGACGACCAGGCGCACGCCGGTCATCAACGGCCAGAAGAACTCCCAGACCGACACGTCGAAACTGAACGGCGTCTTCTGCAGGACGCTGTCACCGGCCCCCAGGCCATAGGCCTGTTGCATCCAGCACAAGCGGTTGGTCAGCGCGCCATGGCTGTTGCCAGCGCCCTTGGGCTTGCCGGTGGAGCCGGAGGTGTAGATCACGTAGGCGAGGTTCTCGGCGCCGGCCCGGCGTGGTGGGTTGTCGGTGGCATTGTCTCGCAGCCAGTCGTCGTCCCCATCCAACACCAGCGTCTTGACGCCACCTCTCCCTGTGGGAGCGAGCTTGCTCGCGATGAGGCCTTCATTTTCAACATCGCCATTGGCTGAACCACCGCTATCGCGAGCAAGCTCGCTCCCACAGGACAGGGGGAGCGGGTTGAGCAATGAACTCTGGGTCAGCAACAGCCCGATGCCACTGTCCTCGATCATGTAGGCCAGGCGCTCCGGCGGGTAGTCCGGGTCCAGCGGCACGTAGGCGCCGCCGGCCTTGAGGATCGCCAGCAGGCCAACGACCATTTCCACGCTGCGCTGCACCGAGATGCCCACCAGCACATCCGGGCCGACACCGCGGGCAATCAAGGCGTGGGCCAACTGGTTGGCGCGGGCGTTGAGCTGGGCATAGCTCAGCGACTGCCCTTCGAACACCAGCGCCTCGGCGTGGGGGTCACGCTCGACCTGGGCTTCGATCAACTGATGCACCGGGAGATGGTTCGGGTAATCGGCGAAGGTGCGGTTCCAGTCCTCGACGATCAGGCGCCGCTGCGCCCCGTCCAGCATCGGCAGTTCGGCGATGCGCTGGGTCGGATTGGCGACGATGGCGCGCAACAGGTTCAGCCAGTGCTCGCCGAGGCGGGCGATGGTGCTCGGCTCGAACAGGTCGCTGGCGTAGGTCAGCGCGGCGCTGAGGCCATCGGCGTATTCGAAGGTGTCCAGGGTCAGGTCGAACTGGGCGGTGCCTGCATCCCAGGTCAGTTGCTCCAGGTTCAGGCCCGGCAACGCCGACAGGTCCCGGCGGGCATCGCTGGCATGGTTGAACATCACTTGGAACAACGGCGTGTGGCTCAGGTTGCGCGCTGGCTCCAGCCGTTCCACCAGTTGTTCGAATGGCAGGTCCTGGTGGGCCTGGGCACCCAATGCGCGTTGCTTGACCTGATCGAGCAACTGGTCGAATCGCAGGTTGCCGTCGATGTCGGCCTTGAGCACCTGGGTGTTGACGAAGAAGCCCAGCAGGCGCTCGGTTTCCACCCGGTTACGGTTGGCAATCGGCACGCCGACGCGGATGTCGTCCTGGCCGCTGTAGCGGTGCAACAAGGTCTGCAAGCCCGCGAGCAAGAGCATGAACAGCGTGCTGTTGTGCTGCTGGGCCAGGCGCTTGAGGCCTTCGGCCAACGCCGGTTCGATGACGATGGGCAGCCGTGCGCCGCGATAACTTTGCTGGGCCGGGCGCGGATGGTCGGTCGGCAGTTCGAGAATCGGTTGCTCGCCGCCCAACTGCTCGATCCAGTAATCGAGTTGACGCTGCTGCTCCCCCGCCGCCAGCCATTGCCGCTGCCAGTGCGCGTAGTCGGCGTACTGGATCGGCAGCGGCGCCAGTTCCACGGCCTGGCCCTGGCTGAAACCTGCGTACAACTGCAGCAGGTCGTCGACCATGATCTGCATCGACCAGGCGTCGGAGACGATGTGGTGCTGGGTCAGGATCAGCACATGGTCATCAGCGCCCAGTTGCAGCCACTTGACCCGCAGCAACGGGCCGCGCTGCAAATCGAACAACTGCCGGGTTTCGGCTTCGATCAAGCCGCGCAAGGCCTGGTCATCGACAGTGGCGTCGATTGATTCGACCGCCAGGGCCAGCGGCGCCGGTTCGTCGATCACTTGCAGGGGGCGCTCGTTGTCGAGCACGAAGCGGGTGCGCAGGCTCTCGTGACGCGCCACCAGGGCATCGAAGCTCTGTTGCAGCGCGACACGGTCGAGGGCGCCGCGCAAACGCAGCGCTGCCGGAATGTGATAGGCGCTGCTGGTGGGCTCCAGTTGCCAGAGGAACCACTGCCGTTGCTGGGCGAACGAGAGCGCCAGCGGCTGATCGCGAGGGATGCGTGGAATGCTCGCTTCATCGTGCGCCGATGCCGTGCCCATGGCCTCGACAAACGCCCGCAGGCTGTGATGGGCAAACAACAGGCGCAACGGCACCTGGATATTCAGTTGCTGGCGGATCCGTGACATCACCTGGGTCGCCAGCAAGGAGTGGCCACCCAGTTCAAAGAAACTGTCCTCCAGGCCGACCCGCCGGACCTTGAGGATATCGGCCCAGATCGTCGCCACCGCCTGCTGCGTGGGCGTCTGCGGCGCGACATAGGTTTTCTGCCATTGGCTGGCATCGGGCTTGGGCAATTGCTTGCGATCCAGCTTGCCGTTGGGCGTCAGCGGGAAGCGCGGCAACAGCACCACATGGGACGGCACCATGTAGTCGGGCAGGTTGGCCTTGAGCCGTGTGGTGAGGCTGTCGCGCAGGCCGCTCTGGGCGGTGGCGTCCAGGTCATTCAGCTCGGCGGTTGGAACGATGTACGCCACCAACGCCTGGCCGCCTGGCGCGTCCTGGGCCAGCACCGCCGCTTCGCGGACACTGTCCTGTTCCAGCAGGCGCGCCTCGATCTCTCCCAGCTCGATGCGAAAGCCGCGGATCTTCACTTGATGGTCGATGCGCCCGAGGTATTCGAGGACACCGTCGGCACGCTGGCGCGCCAGGTCACCGGTGCGATACAGACGCTCGCCGGCGACAAACGGATGGGGCACGAAGCGTTCGGCGGTCAGCGCCGGGCGCTGGAAATAACCACGGGCCAGGCCTTGGCCGCCGATCAGCAATTCCCCGGCCACGCCATAAGGCACCGGCATCAGGTCGGCACCGACGATGTACAGCGTGGTGTTGTCGATGGGCCCGCCGAGCCACGGTTGCGCGGCCTGGGTTTGCAACGGGTGCAAGGCCGACCAGATGGTGGTTTCCGTCGGGCCGTAGAGGTTCCACACTTCACCGCCGAGGGCGAGCATGCGCACGGCCAGTTCCCGGGGCAACGCCTCGCCCCCGCACAGGCATTTGCAGCCGCGCAGCCCCTGGGCGTGTTCATTGTCCAGCAACATGCGCCAGGTCGACGGCGTGGCCTGCAGCACATTGACCTGCTCGGCCGCGATCAATGCCAACACCGCGTATGGGTCCTGGGCGATCTGTTGGCCGGTCAGCACGATGCATGCGCCGACCATCAGCGGCACGTAGATTTCCAGGCCGAAAATATCGAACGAGAACGTGGTCAGCGACAATGCCCGATCCTGGGCCGTCATGCCCGGTGCCTTGGCCATGCTCGCGACGAAGTTGGTCAGCGCGCCGTGGCGCACCATCACGCCCTTGGGCTTGCCAGTGGAGCCGGAGGTGTAGATCGCGTAGGCCAGGTGTTCCGCATCCAGGCGCGTCGCCGGCGCCTCGCCGCTATAGCCGTCGAGCCAGTCACTCTCCTGGTCCAATACCAATGTCTTAACGCCAACCCCGCCCCCTGTGGGAGCGAGCTTGCTCGCGATAGCGTCGGCACACCCAACATCGTCATTCACTGAACCACCGCCATCGCGAGCAAGCTCGCTCCCACAGGACAGCGGTAGCTGGTCGAGCAACGAGCGTTGGGTCAGCAGCAGCTCGATGCCGCTGTCTTCGATCATGTACGCCAGGCGATCCTGGGGGAACGCCGGGTCCAGCGGCAAGTAGGCGCCGCCGGCCTTGAGGATCGCCAGCAGGCCCACCAGCATGTGCGCGCTGCGCTCCACGGCAATGCCCACCAAGACGTCGGAAGTCACGCCGAGGCTCTGCAGTTTCCCCGCCAGTTGATTGGCCCGGGCATTGAGTTGGCCGTAGCTCCAGCGCTCGCCGTCGATCACCAGCGCCGGAGCGTCCGGGGTGCGCGCCGCTTGTCTTTCGAATAGTTGGTGGACAAAACCCGCCTCGGGCGCCGGCACCGCGGTGCGCTGGCTGTCGTCGAGCAAGGCCTGGCGCTCGGCCGCGTGGAGCAACGGCAATTCACCGATGCGCTGTGCCGGGTCGGCCACGATGGCGCGCAACAGGTTCTGCCAATGCCCGGCCATGCGCGCAATCGTCTCGGCGCCAAACAGGTCGGTGGCATAGATCAGTGCAGCCGAAAGGCCTTCGCCATGCTCGACGGTTTCCAGGGTCAGGTCGAATTGTGCCGTGTGCGAGTCCCAGCTCAGCCCCTCGACTTGCAACGCACCGACCGGCCCCTCGCCCGCCGGGCCTTGGGTCCGGTGGTTGAACATCACTTGGAACAGCGGGCTGTGGCTCAGGTTGCGCTCAGGCTGTAACGCTTCCACCAATTGCTCGAACGGCAGCTCCTGGTGAGCCTGGGCGCCCAGGGCTGTCTGTTTCACTTGTTGCAACAAGGCGCCAAACGCATCCTCGCTCTGCACATCGCTGTCGAGCACCTGGGTATTGACGAAAAAGCCGATCAGGCGCTCGGTCTCGACCCGGTTGCGGTTGGCCGTCGGCACGCCGACGCGGATGTCGTTCTGGCCGCTGTAGCGATGCAGCAGCGCCTGGAACGAGGCCAGCAAAATCATGAACAGGCTGACGCCCTCACGCTGGGCCATGTGCTTGAGGTCGCCGGCCAGCACCGCGTCGATGGCGAGCTGCAGCCGCGCGCCGCGATAGCTCATCACCGCCGGACGGGGGAAGTCGGTCGGCAGCTCCAGCACCGGTTGCTGGCCCCCCAAGCGTGCGGTCCAGTATTCCAACTGGCGTTCGCGCTCGCCCGCTTCCATCCAGTGCCGCTGCCAGATGGCGTAGTCGGCGTACTGGATCGGCAGCGCCGGCAGTTCCAGCGCGCGGCCCTGGCTGAAGGCGGCGTAGCCGTTGACCAATTCCTCGACCATCACCTGCATCGACCAGCCATCGGCAACGATGTGGTGCAAGGTCACGATCAGCACGTGGTCATCCGCCGCCAACCGCAGCAGGCGCGTGCGCAGCAGCGGCCCCTGTTGCAGGTCGAAGAGCTGGCGGGTTTCTGCTTCGATCAACCGGCGCAGCTGCGTCTCGTCCGGCAATGGTTCCAGGGTGTCGGCCTGCAAACGCACCGGCGCCGCCGCGTGCACTTGCTGCACGACCTGCTCGCCATGGATCTGGAAGGTGGTGCGCAGGCTCTCGTGACGCGCCACCAACGCCGTGAAACTCTGCTCCAGGGCAGCGATGTCCAGCGGCCCGCGCAAGCGCAGGGCCGTGGGCATGTGATAGGCCGCGCTGTCGGGGTCCAACTGCCAGAGGAACCATTGGCGTTCCTGGGCAAACGACAGCGACAACGTGTCGAACTCGGCACTGACAGGCGCAATGGGCAGGTTCGCCGGGGAAACGTTCTCTTCGAGCATTTTCTGCAAGTACAAGCGACGTTTTTCCAGCGGCAGCGTTATGAAGCGCCTGGCAATACGTTGTGCGACAGCGGTGTCCATCAAACCTCCTCAAATTCATCGAGCAGCGCTTCAAGCTTGCTCAATTTCGACGTACTCATGGGTTCGCCGGCAGGCTCGAGTTGCGCCACGAACGCGCCGAGTACCGGGAATTGGAAAATCAGTTGCGGGGTCAAGGCCAGGCCCAGTTCCAGTTGCAGGCGCGAGACCACGCTCACCACCAGCAGCGAATGCCCGCCCAGCTCGAAGAAGTCGTCGCCCAGCCCGACCTGCTCGACCTTGAGCACGTCTTGCCAGATCGCCGCGACCCGGCATTCCAGGTCGCTCCGGGGCGCCAGGTAAGCCGGTTGCAGGGCACGGGTGTCCGGTGCCGGCAAGGCCTTGCGATCGAGCTTGCCGTTGGGGGTCAGTGGCAAGCGGTCGAGGAAGACCCAATGGGTCGGCACCATGAAGTCCGGCACCTGGGCCGCCAGTCGCGCCTTGAGTCGGTCGCCCAGGCTGGCCGAATCCAGGGAGCCGTCCTGGCCGACCAGATAGGCCACCAGGTTCGGTCCGCTCACGTCGTCCCGCGCCAGCACCACCGCATCGCGCACCTCGGCATCGGCCTGCAGGCGCGCTTCGATTTCCCCCAGTTCGATGCGCAGGCCACGGATCTTCACTTGATGGTCGATCCGGCCGAGGTACTCGATCACCCCGTCCGCGCCATAACGCGCCAGGTCACCGGTGCGATACAGGCGACCGCCCGCAACGGGGGCGAACGGATCGGGAATGAAGCGCTCGGCGCTCAGGGCCGGTCGCTGGTGGTAACCACGGGCCAGGGAATCACCGGCGATGTGCAACTCGCCGACGGCGCCCACGGCGCAAGGCTGCAATGCCGCATCCAGCACGTAGGTGCGCACGTTATCGATGGGACGACCAATGGCGATGATTCGCTCGGCGTCGTCCTCGCTGTCGCGCACCACGGCATGGCTGCTGGTGTCGATGGTCGCTTCGGTCGGGCCATACAGGTTGCGCAGTTCACCCTCGAACAGCGCCATGACCTGGCGCGACAGGTGCGCGCTGAGGGCTTCGCCACCGCACAGCAGCAGGCGCAGGGAGGCCAGCTGTTCGCGGGTCGCCACTGGCAGCAACGCCTGCAACAGCGACGGCGCCATTTGCAGCACGCTGATGCGCCACCGCGCCACGTCGGCCCAGAGGGTGGTCAGGTCGAGGTTCAGGTGCGGGTTGGCGAGCACCAGTTGCGCGCCGCTCATCAACGGCAGCCAGAACTCCCAGACCGAGGCATCGAAACTGATCGCGGTTTTTTGCAGGACGCGGTCGGCGGCCGTCAGTTTCAAGCAACCTTGCATCCACGCCATGTGGTTGCTCAGGGCGGCATGGCGCAAGGTCACGCCCTTGGGCTTGCCGGTGGAGCCGGAGGTGTAGATCACATAAGCGAGGTTTTCGCCGTCGATGACCACGCCAGGGTCGCGCTCGCTGTAGCCGGCCAGCCATTGCCCGGGTTGATCCAACAGCAGCGCGGCCACGGCAGCGTTGCCGAACAGCGGCAGCACCTCGGTTTCGGTGAGCAGCAAGGCGATGCCGCTGTCCTCGACCATGTACGCCAGGCGATCCCGGGGATAGGCCGGGTCCAGCGGCACGTAGGCGCCACCGGCCTTGAGCACCGCCAGCAAGCCGACCACCATCTGCACGCTGCGCGACAACGCCAGGCCCACTAATACATCGGGGCCAATGCCGCGTTCGATCAAGCCATGGGCCAGGCGATTGGCCCAGGCATTGAGCTCGGCGTAAGTGAGCGTTTCCTGCTCGCTGACCAGGGCGACCGCGTCGGGGCTGCTTTGGGCCTGGGCCTCGATCCATTGATGGACCAGGCGCCGAGGTGGCTCCACCACCGACGTGGCGTTCCAGTCGCCCAGCAGCCTGTCGCGGGTCGTCGCATCCAGCAGTTGGATGTCTCCCACGCAACCGCCAGCCGGCAGGCTCACCATCTGCGCGAGCACGTGTGCCACCTGCTCAGCCAGGCGCTCGACGGTGTGTGTAGGGAAAGCAGCATGGGCATAGGTGAAGTGCAGGCTCAGGATGTCAGTTAGATTGACGGCCAGGGTCAACGGGAAATTAGTCTGTTCCTGGCTGGCCACGCTGCCGAAGCTCAAGCCCGAGGGCGCCTGCTCTTGCAGGGCCTGGGACACGGGGTAGTTTTCGAACACCAGCAAGGTGTCGAACAAACCGTCGCCGCCCTGCCCGGCCCAGCGCTGGATCTCGAACAGCGGCGTATGTTCGTGCTCGCGCAAGGCCACGTTCTGGCCTTGGATCTGTAGCAGCAGCCCGCTCAGCGCTTGCTCCGGACGCGGGCTGGCGATGACCGGCAAGGTGTTGATGAACAGGCCGATCTGCTGCTCGACGCCCTTGAGCTCGCTCGGACGCCCCGACACGGTGGCGCCGAAGGCCACGGTGGCGTGGCCGGTGTAGTGCTGCAGCAGCAACAGCCAGGTCGCCTGGACGACGGTATTGAGGGTGACCTTCTGCTGGCGGGCGAACTCGCTCAGGCGCTGGGTCTGCTCCGGCGTCAGGTGGTGATAGTGACTGGCGTGGCTGCTTTCCAGCACCGATTGCAGCGGCGCGAAACGGGTCTCGGCCAGACGGGTCGGCGCCTCCAGGGGTTGCAGTTGCGCCAGCCAGAAGGTTTCGCTGGCCTGGGCGTCGCGGCCTTGCAGCCAGGCGATGTAGTCCCGATAGCGCCCGGCCGGGCGCGGCGGGGCCTGGCCGTCATAGCGTTGCAGCACCTCGCCGAGCAACTGCGAGTTGCTCCAGCCGTCCATCAGGATGTGGTGATGGGTGTAGATCAGGTGATAACGCCGCTCGGCGGTGCGCACCAGCACCAGGCGCAGTAACGGCGCGCAGGCCAGGTCGAAGCCCTGCTCGCGCTCGGCATCCGCCAGCGCGTCCAGGGCCTGGCTGGCATCAGTGCGGGCGCTCCAGTCCAGCGAAGCGAACGGCACGCGCACCTGCTTGTGCACCACCTGCACCGGGCGCTCGCTGCCCTGCCAGATAAAACTGCTGCGCAGAATGTCATGGGCATCGACCGCCGCTTGCCAGGCGGCCTCGAAACGCCGGGGGTCGAGGCCTTCGATGTCCAGGCGCATCTGGTTGATGTACTGGCCGCTGCCCGCCTCGTAGAGGCTGTGGAACAACATGCCCTGCTGCATCGGTGCCAGCGGGTAAAGGTCTTCCACGCCGCGCGCCGACAGCGCCAGGCCATCGAGTTGCGCCTGGGTCAGGCCGGCCAGGGGGAAATCCGTCGGCGTCATGCCCTGGTTCGTCGGGTCGCAGCAATGGGCGATCAACAGCGCCAGCTCGCTGGCGTAGTCATCGGCCAATTGCTGGATGGTCGCCGGCTCGAACTGTCGCTGGCTGAACGTCCAGCCCAACCGCAGCGCGCCATCGAACACCTGGCCGTTGAGCGTCAGCCAGTTGCCCAAGGTGGTCAGCGGGCTTTGCTCGTCACCGGCGCTTTCGCTGGCCGGGCTGAACAGCGCGCCTTGGTCCTGATCGAAACTGCCGTCGAACTGACCGAGGTAGTTGAACGTGATGCGCGGCACCGGCAGTGCTTCCAGAGCTGCCCGGCTGGCGTCGTCGCCCAGGTAACGCAGCGCACCGAAACCCACGCCTTTGTCGGGAATCGTCCGCAGTCCTTGCTTGATCGACTTGATCGAGTCCGCCAGTTCGACGGCCGGCGACAACCGCACCGGGAACAGGCTGGTGAACCACCCCACCGTGCGGGTCAGGTCGACATTGGCGAACAGCTCTTCGCGGCCATGGCCTTCGAGCTGCAGCAACAGGCTGTCATGACCGGTCCAGCGGCAGATCACCCGGGCCAGGGCCGTGAGCAACAGGTCGTTGACCTGGGTGCGATAGGCCGCCGGCGCCTCTTGCAGCAACTGCCGGGTCAAGTGCGCGTCGAGCCGTGTATGAACGGTGACGGCCTCATGGTTTTGCCCGATCGCCTCGGGGTCGAGGCACGGCAGGTCGGTCGGGGCGTCGTGCAGTTGCCCTTGCCAGTAGGCCAATTGCAGCTGCAGTTCCGCGCTGCGGGCGTGGGCCTGCAAGTGCTCGGCAAACACCTTGACCGAGCTGGTCTTGGCCGGCAGTTGCAGCCTTTGACCGGCGAGCAACTGCTGGTAGGCGGTTTGCAGGTCGTCGAACAGAATTCGCCACGACACACCGTCCACCGCCAGGTGATGGACCACCAGCAACAGGCGCTGGCTGCCATCGGCCAAGGTCGCCAGGACGCCGCGCAACAGCGGCCCGGCGTGCAGGTCGAGGCTGCGCTGGGCCTGGTTGGCGAGGGTTTCCAGCGCGCTGGCATCAGCCACGTCACGCTGCCACAGCAAACCGTCGTTCGCCCAAGCTTGCTGTTGCGCCGCCACCTCACGGTGCTCGGCGCGCCAACCTTCGGCGGTTTCACTGAAGGACAAACGCAAGGCGTCGTGGTGCAGCACCAACGCCTGCAAAGCCTGCTCCACCAAAGATGCTTGCAGCGCACTGGCCGGTTGCAACAGCACCGACTGGTTGTAGTGATGACGCAGGGGAATCGCCTCGGCGAAAAACGCCTGTTGAATCGGCAGCAGCGGCGTCGACCCTTCGGCCGGCGCCTGATCGATTGCCGACGCTTCCCTACCGGTCTGGGCGACACCTGCCAGCGCCTGCACGGTCTGGTGCTGGAAAAGGTCCTTGGGCGTAAAGCGAATACCCGCTTGGCGGGCGCGACTGACCACCTGGATGGAGACAATCGAGTCGCCGCCCAACTCGAAGAAGTTATCGCTCAAGCCGACCCGCCCGACCTTGAGCACGTCTTGCCAGATCGCCGCGATCTGTTGTTCCAGCTCGCTTCGCGGCGCCACGTAGTCCTGCTGGATCTGGCTGGCGTCGGCGGTGGGCAAGGCCTTGCGGTCGAGCTTGCCGTTGGCGGTCAGTGGCCATTGTTCGAGGAACAACAGGTGCGTCGGCACCATGTAGTCCGGCAGGTCGGCTTTGAGTTGAGTCTTGATCTGCTCGCGCAGGTCGGCTGGGGCTTCGCTGGCGTGGGCCGGGATCACGTAAGCCACCAGTTGCTGGCCGCTCGGTCCTTCCTGGGCCAGCACCAACGCTTCACGCACGGAAGCCAAGGCGTTCAGGCGCGCTTCGATCTCGCCCAGTTCGATGCGGAAACCGCGGATCTTCACTTGATGGTCGATGCGACCGACGTACTCGATCACGCCGTCGCTGCGGTACTGCGCCAGATCGCCGGTGCGGTACAAACGTGCGCCGCTTTCGCCGAACGGGTCGGGGATGAACCGCAACGCGGTAAGGTCGCCACGATTCAGGTAGCCCCGGGCCAGGCCTGCGCGACCGACGTACAACTCACCGATGCAACCTTTTGGCACCGGGTTCAAATCGCCGTCCAATAGATACCAGGACAGGTCGGCAATCGGCTCGCCAATCGGGCTGCTGGCGTCCTGTTCCAGGTCCGCTATCGATAGCGGACGGTAGGTCACGTGCACGGTGGTTTCGGTGATGCCGTACATGTTGATCAGTTGCGGCGCGGCATCGCCGAAGCGCTCGAACCAGGGGCGCAAGGACTTGACGTCCAGCGCCTCGCCGCCGAACACCACGTAGCGCAAGGCGTTGGCCCGGTCATCGGCGCAAGCTTCGTGCATCAGTTGCTTGAACGCCGACGGTGTCTGGTTGAGCACAGTCACCCCGGCGTCGCACAGCAGTTCATGGAACTGCTGCGGTGAGCGGCTGATGTCATACGGCACGATCAGCAACTCGCCACCGTGGAGCAGTGCGCCAAAGATTTCCCAGACCGAGAAGTCGAACGCGTAGGAATGGAACAGGCTCCAGACATCCTGCGCGCCGAAGTTGAACCAGGGTTCGGTGGCCTCGAACAGGCGCAGCACGTTGTGGTGCGGCAGCAAGGTGCCTTTTGGATTACCGGTGGAGCCGGAGGTGTAGATCACGTAGGCGAGGTTCGCGGCGTCCATCGCCACCTGCGGATCGCTGTCGGTGAAAGCACTGACATCGGCATCCAGCAGCAGCGTCTGCACGCCCTCCGGCACTGGCAACTGATCGACCAGGGCCGCTTGGGTCAGCAGCAAGCGAATGCCGCTGTCCTGCATCATGTAGGCCAGACGATCCTGGGGATACGTCGGGTCCAGCGGCACGTAGGCGCCGCCGGCCTTGAGGATCGCCAGCAAGCCCAGCAGCATGTCGAAGCCCCGCTCGGCGGCCAATCCCACCAGCACATCCGGGCCGACGCCGTGGGCGATCAACTGATGGGCGCGGCGGTTGGCCTGGGCGTTGAGTTCGCCGTAGGTCAGGACTTGGGCGTTGAAACGCAACGCGATGGCGTCGGGACGCAAGCGCGCCTGTTCGGCGATGCGCTGATGCAGGCAGGCCTCGCCCGGGAAGCTGCGCGGTGTCGGGTTCCATTGGGCGATGTGTTGCTGTTGCTCGGTGGCCGTCAGCAACGGCAATTCACTGATACGTTGGCCGGGATTGGCGACGATGCCGTGCAGCAAGTTCAGCCAGTGTTCGGCCAGGCGCTGCACGGTGCTGGCGTCGAACAAGTCAGTGGCATAAGTCAGCGCCGCACCCAGTTCACCCTCGGCTTCCAGGGTGTCGAGGGTCAGGTCGAACTGGGCAGTCTGGCTTTCCCATTCCTGGGCCTTGATCAGCAGACCGGGCAGCGCCGGCAGTGCCTGGCGAGCCACACTCTGGTGGTTGTACAACACCTGGAACAACGGGCTGTGGCTCAGGTTGCGTTCAGGCCGCAGGGCTTCGACCAGTTGTTCGAACGGCAGGTCCTGATGGGCCTCGGCGCCGATGGCCGCCTGTTTGACCTGCGCCAGCAACTCACTGAAACGCCGCTGCGGATCGACCTCGGCCTTGAGCACCTGGGTGTTGACGAAAAAGCCGATCAAGCCTTCGGTTTCCACCCGGTTGCGGTTGGCGATGGGCACGCCGACACGGATGTCCGACTGGCCGCTGTAGCGGTGCAGCAAGGCTTGGAACGAGGCCAGCAAGACCATGAACAGCGTGCTGCCTTCGCGCTGGGCCAGTTGTCGCAGTTGTTGGCCCAAAACCGGCGGCAAGTCGATGGCCAGGCGTGCCCCGGCAAAGCTCTGCCGGGTCGGGCGCGGTCGGTCGGTCGGCAGCGCCAGCAACGGTTGCTCGCCCCCCAGCACATCGGTCCAATACGCCAATTGCCGTTCCCGCTCGCCGGCGTCCATCCATTGACGTTGCCATACTGCGTAATCGGCGTACTGGATCGGCAGTCCGGCCAATGCCAGGGACTCACCCTGGCGGCACGCCGCATAACCTTGCATCAGTTCCTGCACCAGCAATTGCATCGACCAGCCATCGGAGACGATGTGGTGCTGGGTCAGCACCAGCACATGCTCGTCGGCCGCCACCCGCAACAGGCCGACCCGCAGCAGCGGGCCGTTTTGCAGGTCGAAGGGCTGGGCGATCTGCTGGCGGACGAAGGCCTGGATCTGTTCATTGCCGCCGTCGAGTATCTGCGGGATGACCACCGGGTTCATCTGTGGGTGAATGACCTGGAACGCTCGCTCATCGACCTGGACGAAGGTGGTACGCAGGCTTTCGTGGCGCCGCACCAGGGCGGCGAAACTCTGTTGCAAAGCCTCCAGGTCCAGGTCGCCCTGAATCCGCAGCGCCGCCGGAATGTGGTACGCCGCGCTGTCGGGCTCCATCTGCCAGAGGAACCACTGGCGCTGCTGGGCGTAGGACAGCGGCAGCGGCGCCTGGTCCCGGGAAAGACGCGGGATGCTCGCCGGCCGTGCCACGTCGCCGTCTATCAGCGCCGCCACACAGGCCTCAAGGCTGGCGTTCTCGAACAACTGGCGCAGTTGCAGGTTCAGGCCGAGGGCCTGGTGAATGCGCGACACCATCTGCGTCGCCAGCAGCGAGTGGCCGCCCAACTCGAAGAAGCTATCGCTCAAGCCGACCCGCTCGACCTTGAGCACGTCTTGCCAGATCGCCGCGATCTGTTGTTCCAGCTCGCTTCGCGGCGCCACGTAGGCCTGCTGGACCTGGCTGGCGTCGGCGGTGGGCAAGGCCTTGCGGTCGAGCTTGCCGTTGGCGGTCAGCGGCCATTGTTCAAGGAACAACAGGTGCGTCGGCACCATGTAGTCCGGCAGCTCGGCCTTGAGCTGGGTCTTGATCTGCTCGCGTAGATCGGCTGGGGCTTCGGTGGCGTGGGCCGGGATCACGTAAGCCACCAGTTGCTGGCCGCTCGGCCCTTCCAGGGCCAACACCAACGCTTCGCGCACCGAAGCCAAGGCGTTCAGGCGCGCTTCGATCTCGCCCAGTTCGATGCGGAAACCGCGGATCTTCACTTGATGGTCGACACGACCGACGTACTCGATCACGCCGTCGCTGCGGTACTGCGCCAGGTCGCCGGTGCGGTACAAACGTGCGCCGCTTTCGCCGAACGGATCGGGGATGAACCGCAATGCGGTAAGGTCGCCACGATTCAGGTAGCCCCGGGCCAGGCCGGCGCGACCGACGTACAGTTCACCGATGCAACCTTTTGGCACCGGGTTCAAATCGCCGTCCAGCAGATACCAGGACAGGTCGGCAATCGGTTCGCCAATCGGGCTGCTGGCGTCCTGTTCCAGGTCCGCTATCGACAGCGGACGGTAGGTCACGTGCACGGTGGTTTCGGTGATGCCGTACATGTTGATCAGTTGCGGCGCGGCATCGCCGAAGCGCTCGAACCACGGGCGCAAGGACTTGACGTCCAGCGCCTCGCCGCCGAACACCACGTAGCGCAAGGCGTTGGCCCGGTCATCGGCGCAAGCTTCGTGCATCAGTTGCTTGAACGCCGACGGTGTCTGGTTGAGCACCGTCACCCCGGCGTCGCAGAGCAGTTCATGGAACTGCTGCGGTGAGCGGCTGATGTCATACGGCACGATCAACAACTCGCCACCGTGCAGCAGTGCGCCAAAGATTTCCCAGACCGAGAAGTCGAACGCGTAGGAATGGAACAGGCTCCAGACATCCTGCGCGCCGAAGTTGAACCAGGGCTCGGTGGCCTCGAACAGGCGCAGCACGTTGTAGTGCGGCAGCAAGGTGCCTTTTGGATTACCGGTGGAACCGGAGGTGTAGATCACGTAGGCGAGGTTCGCGGCGTCCATTGCCACCTGCGGATCGCTGTCGGCGAAAGCGCTGACTTCGGCGTCCAGCAGCAGCGTCTGCACGCCCTCCGGCACTGGCAACTGATCGACCTGGGCCGCTTGGGTCAGCAGCAATTGAATGCCGCTGTCCTGCATCATGTAGGCCAGACGATCCTGGGGATACGTCGGGTCCAGCGGCACGTAGGCGCCGCCGGCCTTGAGGATCGCCAGCAGGCCCACCAGCATGTCGAAGCCCCGCTCGGCGGCCAATCCCACCAGCACATCCGGGCCGACGCCGTGGGCGATCAACTGATGGGCGCGGCGGTTGGCCTGGGCGTTGAGTTCGCCGTAGGTCAGGGTTTGGGTGTTGAAACGCAACGCGATGGCGTCGGGACGCAAGCGCGCCTGCTCGGCGATGCGCTGATGCAGGCAGGCCGCGCCCGGGAAGCTGCGCGGGGCCGGGTTCCATTGGCCGATGTGCTGCTGTTGCTCGGTGGCGCTCAGCAGCGGCAGTTCACCCACACGTTGATGGGCATCGGCGACGATGCCGCGCAGCAGATTCAGCCAGTGCTCGGCCATGCGTTGCACGGTGCTGGCGTCGAACAGGTCGGTGGCGTAGCTCAGGGATGCGGCCAGTTCACCGTGGGTCTCGTGGGTGTCGAGGGTCAAGTCGAACTGGGCGGTGTGGGAACTCCAATCCAGGCTCTCGACCTCCAGCCCCGGCAATTGCAGGGCCTGGGCTGCGCCGTTGCTCTGGTGGTTGAACATCACCTGGAACAGCGGGCTATGGCTCGCCTGCCGCTGCGGTGCCAGTGCCTGCACCAATTGCTCGAACGGCAGGTCCTGATGGGCCTGCGCCCCCAGCGAGGCCTGCTTGACCTGCGCCAGCAATTGCTCGAAAGACAAGTCACCTCGCACCTGGGCATTGAGCACCTGGGTGTTGACGAAAAAGCCGATCAGGCCCTCGGTTTCCGGGCGATTGCGGTTGGCGACCGGCACGCCGACACGGATGTCCGACTGGCCGCTGTAACGGTGCAACAAGGCCTGGAACGAGGCCAGCAAGACCATGAACAACGTCGAGGCCTGGCGCTGGGCCAGTTGCTTCAGGCCCTGGGTCAGCGCGGCATCGACAGTCAGGTCCAGGCGTGCGCCGCGATGGCTCTGCACCGCCGGACGCGGGCGGTCCGTCGGCAACGGCAGGACTTCGCCGCCGTCACCCAGCCGTTCGGTCCAATAGGCCAGTTGCCGCTCCAGCTCGCCGGCCTCCATCCATTTGCGCTGCCAGATCGCATAGTCGGCGTATTGGATCGGCAAGGTCGCCAGGGTCGGCGCCTGACCGCTGCGGTGAGCGGCGTAGAGCTGGACCAGGTCGTTGACCATGATCCGCGCCGACGCACCGTCGCAGATGATGTGGTGCTGGGTCAGCACCAGCACATGATCGTCCGCGGCGAGTTGCAGCAGCTTGACCCGCAGCAGCGGCCCTTGTTGCAGGTCGAACAATCCAGCGATCTCGTCATCGATCAGGGCTTTGAGCACGGCGTCGTCCACTGGCCCCGATACCATCTGGGGCTCGATCGCCAGGCTCAAGCACGCCTGCACCACTTGTTGGGGCCCTTCCGGGCTGTCGACGAACACGGTGCGCAGCACGTCGTGACGGGCCAGCAAGGCGTCGAAACTGCGTTGCAGCGCCGGCAGTTCGAGAGCGCCGCGCAAGCGCAGCGCCGTGGGCACGTGATAGGCGGCGCTGTGGCGGTCCAGTTGCCAGAGGAACCACTGGCGCTCCTGGGCGTAGGACAGGTCGAGCGTCGCGAACTCGTCGCGCATCGCCGGGATCGGCAACGTCGCCAGGCTCATGTGCTTGCTGTGCAGCTTGTGCAGGAACGCTTGCCGTTGGGCGAGCGGTAAACGGATGAATCGCTGAACCAGAGACAGGTTATCGAGCTGAGTCATTCAAAGGGTCTCCAGGTCTGCCAGGAAATCATGCATCTCACTCAGGTCGTCGCTGGAGTGAGGGCTCAGGTGGGCCGCCAGTTGGGCGGCGTAGTCGGCCAGGGACGTGGTGCTGAACAGCAAGTCCAGGGGCACCGCGGCGCCTTGCTGCATTTGCAGGCGCGCCGTCGCTTGCGTCGCCAGCAGGGAATGCCCGCCCAGTTCAAAGAAGTTGTCGTCACGCCCTACCCGTTCGAGCTTGAGCACGTCTTGCCAGATATCAGCGATGCCCTGCTCCAGCGCGCCCTCGGGCGCCACGTAGGCTCGTAGCAGTTGCTGGGCGTCCGGCAGCGGCAAGGCCTTGCGGTCGAGCTTGCCGTTGGGGGTCAGCGGGAAGCGTTCGAGCAACAGCCAGTGCGCCGGCATCATGTAGTCGGGCAGTAAAGGCGCGAGCCGGGCCTTGAGGGCGTCGCGCAGAGCCGCCGGTTCCGCCGTTTCTGGATGCGCGGCGATCAGGTATGCCACCAACTGCAGGCCGCCCGGCCCTTGTTGCGGCACCACCACCGCTTCGCGGATCGACGCCTGGGCCAGCAGGCAGGCTTCGATTTCCCCCAGTTCGATGCGAAAGCCGCGGATCTTCACCTGGTGATCGACCCGGCCGATGTACTCGATCACGCCGTCGCCCCGCTGGCGCGCCAGGTCACCGGTGCGGTACACCCGCGCGCCGGTGCCGAACGGGTCCGGCAGGAAGCGCTCGGCGGTGAGCGCCGCACGGTCGTGGTAACCCCGGGCCAGGCCGTCGCCGCCAATCAACAGTTCGCCGATGAGCCCGACCGGGTTCGGCGCGAAGTGATCGCCGACGATATGCAGCGACGTGTTGGCAATCGGCCGGCCGAGGTACGGCAGGCGCTGCTCGGCGGTCAAGCGGTAGGCCGCCGACCAGATGGTGGTTTCGGTCGGGCCATACAGGTTCCAGACTTCGCCCGCGACATCCAGCAGCCGCTCGGCCAGGTCCTCGGCCAACGCCTCGCCACCGCACAGGCATTTGCGCCCGGCCAGCAAGGCGGACGCCGGGTGGTCGAGCAGCATGCGCCAGGTCGATGGCGTGGCCTGGACCACGCTGACGTGCTGCTGGTCGATGGTCTTGAGCAGCGCTTCTGGGTCGTGGGCGCTCTGCTTGTCCACCAGCACCACGCAGGCACCGCTCAACAGCGCGCCATAAAGTTCCAGGCCGAAGATGTCGAACGAGAACGTGGTCAGTGACAGCACCCGATCACTGGCGGCGATACCCGGTTCGCGGACCATGCTCGCGACGAAATTCACCAGCGCCCCATGCCGCACCATCACGCCCTTGGGTTTGCCAGTGGAACCCGAGGTGTAGATGGCGTAGGCCAAGTGCTCCGCATCCAGGCGCATCGCTGGCGCCTCGCCGGTATAACCGTCGAGCCAGCCGCCCTCCTGGTCCAACACCAATGTCTCAACCCCAACCCCTGTGGGAGCGAGCTTGCTCGCGATGAGGCCCTCACCTTCACCATCAATATTGACTGAACCACCGCCATCGCGAGCAAGCTCGCTCCCACAGGTCAGCGGTAGCTGGTTGAGTTGCGAACGTTGGGTCAACAGCAATTCGATGCCGCTGTCTTCGATCATGTGCGCCAGGCGGTCGGCCGGGTATTGCGGGTCGAGCGGCACATAGGCACCACCGGCCTTCAGGATGGCCAGCAAGGCGACAATCATCTCCACGCCACGCTCCAGGGCGACGCCGACCAATTGATCGGGCCCCACGCCTTGCTCGATCAAGCGATGGGCCAGGCGGTTGGCCCGGACGTTGAGTTCGGCGTAGCTCAGCGCCTGTTCAGCGAACACCAGCGCGGTGGCATCCGGCGTTCGGCGGGCCTGGGCCTCGAACAGGCGATGGACGCAATGCTCATCCGGATAAGCGGCGGCGGTGGCGTTCCAGCCTTGCACCTGCTGGTGGGTTTCACCGCTGTCGAGCAAGCTCAGTTCCCCCAGGGGCCGTTGCGTGCCGTCGGTCATTTGCAGCAGCAAGCGCCGCAGATGCACGCCGATCTGCTCGACCGAGGCCGGGGCGAAACTGGCGCACTGGTAGCTGAACTGCACCGCCAGCTCGGCACCGAGGCTGACCAGCAGGGTCAGCGGGTAATTGGTCTGTTCCAGGTTGTCCACGGCACCGAAACGCAAGCCGTCAGGCGCACCGTGCTCCAGGGCTTCGGAAATCGGGTAGTTCTCGAACACCAGGATGTTGTCGAACAACGCTTCGCCGCCCAGGCCGGCCCAGCGCTGGATATCGAACAACGCCGTATGCTCGAACTCGCGCAAGGCCAGGTTCTGCGCCTGGACGCTGTGCAGCCAGTCGCCCAGCGCCTGTTCGGGACGCGGGCTGGCGATGACCGGCAAGGTGTTGATGAACAGGCCGATCTGCCCCTCGACGCCCACCAGGTCCGCCGGCCGCCCCGCCACCGTCGCGCCGAACGCCACGCTGGCTTTGCCGGTGTAGCGCTGCAAGAGCAACAGCCAGGCCGCTTGCACCAGGGTATTGACGGTCACTTTGGATTCGCGGGCGAATTCGGCCAGGCGTTGGGTCTGCTGCGCATCCAGTTGCACATGATGATGACCGTACAGGTTCGCCGAGACGTCCTGGGCCGGGCGCGCAAACACCTGGGCCAGGCGCACCGGTTCATCCAGCGTGCGCAATTGTTGCGTCCAGAACCCTTCGCCGAGGCTCGCGTCCTGGCGTTGCAGCCAGGCGATGTAGTCGCGATAACGGCCAGCCAGGCGGGCCACGCTGTCGCCGCGGTAGTGCTGCAACACTTCGCCGAACAACTGCGCGCTGCTCCAGCCATCCATCAGGATGTGATGGTTGGTGTAGATCAGGTGATGCCGATCAGTCGCCGTGCGCACCAGCACCAGGCGCATCAGCGGCGCCTGGGTCAGGTCCACGCCTTGGGCGCGCTCTTCATCGGCGAGGGTTTGCAAGGCACCCTCAATCTCCGTCCGCCCGTTCCAGTCGAGCACACGAAACGGCACCTCGACCTGACGCTGGACGATTTGCACCGGCTGCTCCAGGTCGCCCTGCCAGAAGAACCCGGTACGCAGGATGTCATGGGCATCGACCACCGCTTGCCAGGCGGCGCGAAAACGCTGCGGATCGAGACCGTCGACGTCGAGGCGCATCTGGTTGATGTAGTCGCCGCTGCCCTGCCCAAGCAAGGAATGAAACAGCATGCCTTGCTGCATCGGCGACAACGGGTAGAGGTCGTCGATGGCCTGGGGGACTGGGACCAGCGTGTCCAGTTGCGCCTGGGTCAGCCGCGCCAACGGGAAATCCGACGGCGTCACGCCCCGGCGGTGACTGTCGCAGCAATGGGCGATGAGCGCCGTGAGCTCTTGCAGGTAGTCATCCGCCAGGCGCTGGATGGTCGCGGTATTGAACAGCTCGCCGCTGAAGGTCCAGCTCAAGTCCAGCTCGCCGCCGAAGACTTTGCCGTCCAGCGCCAGCGGACTGCCCAGCGGGCCCTGCATGTTCAGCTCTTCACCGCCATGCTCGTCGGTGGGCACGAACAAGGCGTCGTCAGCCGCGGCGAAACTGCCGTCGAACTGGCCGAGGTAGTTGAACGTCAGTTGCGGTTTCGGCAAGGCTTGCAGGGTTTGACGTGCGGCATCATCGCCCAGGTGCGCCAAGGCCCCGAAGCCAATGCCCTTGTTGGGGATGGCCCGCAGTTGTTCCTTGATCTGTTTGAGCGAAGCGCCAAGGTCATCCGCTACCGGCGTCAATCGGGCCGGGAACAGGCTGGTGAACCAGCCGACCGTGCGGGTCAGGTCGATGTGCTCGAACAGCTCTTCACGGCCATGGCCTTCAAGTTGCAGCAGCACACTGTCAGCGCCGGTCCAGCGCACCATCACCCGCGCCAGGGCGGTGAGCAGCAGGTCATTGACCTGGGTGCGATAGGCCGCCGGCGCCTCCTGCAACAGTTGTCGAGTGAGGGTCTTGTCCAGTGAAGAGCGAATGGTCAAGGCTTGGCGATGCTGCCGTCCGCCCTGGGGGTTGTCCCATGGCAACGCCGTGGAGGTGCCTTGCAATTGCTGCTGCCAGAAGCCCATCTCGGCCTGCAGGGCTGCGCTGCTGGCGTAGCCCTGCAACGCTTCGGTCCAGGCCTTGATCGCGCTGGTCTTGGCTGGCAGTTGCACGATTATTCCTACAAGCACCTGCCGATAAGCCGTTTGCAGGTCTTCGACGAGGATCCGCCAGGACACCCCGTCGATCACTAGGTGATGCACGATCAGCAACAGACGCTGGGTGCCATCGGCGAGGTTCGCCAGCACCGCACGGATCAGCGTGCCGCCGTCCAGTTGCAGGCTGCGCTGGGCCTGGTCGCCCAAGGCTTGCAGTGCGACAAGATCGACGACTTCGGCGTGCCAGACAATGCCGTCAGCAACCCCGTCACGGTAGCGCGCCGTCCAGCCGTCAGCCTGCTCGGTGAAGGCCAGGCGCAGGCTGTCGTGGTGCACCACCAGCGCACCCAAGGCCCGCTCCAATGCCTGGGGATCGAGTGCCTCGGTCGGCTTGAGCATCACCGACTGGTTCCAGTGATGACGGTCGGGAATCGGCTGGGCGAAGAACCATTGATGAATCGGCAGCAGTGCGGTTTCGCCGGTCGCGGGTTGCTGGTCGATCAATTGCAGCGGCGCGCCCGTCTGTGCCACGGCGGCCAGCGCCTCGATGGTCTGGTGCTGGAACAGGTCCTTCGGCGTGAAGTGGATACCGACCAGCCGCGCGCGACTGACCACCTGGATCGAGACGATGGAATCGCCGCCCAGTTCGAAGAAGTTGTCCCCCAGGCCCACGCGTTCAAGTTTGAGCACGTCCTGCCAGATCGACACCAGTTGCTGCTCCAGCGCGCTGCGCGGGGCCACGTAGGATTGCTGCAACTGACTGACGTCGGGCTTGGGCAGGTTCTTGCGGTCGAGCTTGCCATTGGGGGTCAGCGGTAGGCGGTCGAGCAGCAGCAGATAGGCCGGGACCATGTGTGCCGGCAGGGTCGCCTTGAGTTGGTCACGCAAGTGCTCGGCGAAATCCTTTTGCACAGTTTCATTGGCAACCACATAGGCCACCAGGCGCTTGCCGCTGCCAGCAGCCCCTTCCTGTGCCACGACCACCGCTTCGCGCACCCCATCGAGGGCTTGCAGGCTGGCTTCGACTTCACCCAGTTCAATGCGGAAGCCGCGGATCTTCACCTGGTTGTCGATGCGGTCCAGGTAATCGAAAGTGCCATCGGCGCGTTGGCGCACCAGGTCGCCGGTGCGGTAGAGCAAGCCGCCGCCCGTGCTGAACGGGTCGGCAACAAAGCGCTCGGCCGTCAGGCCCGGACGGTTCAGGTAACCCCGCGCCAGGCCGGTGCCGCCCAGGTACAGCTCACCCGCCATGCCTTGGGGCAGCAGGTTCAAGTCGGCGTCGAGCACGTAGGCGCTGCGGTCACCGATGCGGCTGCCGATGGGCGCATACGCGGCGCCACACGCCACCTCGCGGCCAGCCTTCCAGATCAGCGGGGTGACCACGGTTTCGGTAGGGCCGTAGCCGTTGATGATGAAGTCCGGATCGAGGGCACGCTTGACCCGTTCGAAGCTGGCATTGGGCACCGCATCGCCGCCAAAGCAGTAGATGCGCACCTTCGGCGGGTTGCCTTCGCGTTCGGCGTGTTCGGCCAGTTGCTGCAGGTACACCGGCGGGAACGCCACCACGGTCACGCCGTGCTCGCCCATCGCGCTATAAGTCTGTTCCGGGGTCCACAGGCTGTCGTCGCGAATCAGCAGCGAGGCGCCGTGGGTCAGGCTGGTGAGCCAGCGCTCGTGGGCACCGTCGAAGGCGAAGGACATGAAATGGAATTCGCAATCACTGTCGCGCATCTCGTAGCGCTCGCCGATGGCCTGGCAGTGCATCGCCAGCGGACCGTGGGCCACGCTCACGCCTTTGGGGTTGCCGGTGGAGCCGGAGGTGTAGATCACGTAGGCGAGGTTCTGCGGATCGACGCTGACCGAAGGTGCATCCGCCGATTGCAGGCTCACGTCCAGGCGATCGAGCTCCAGCACCTGGTCGGCACCCTCCAGCGGCAACTGCGCCGACACCCGGGAGTCGGTGAGCAACAGCGCCAGCCCGGAATCCTCGATCAGGTACGTCAGGCGTTCCCGTGGGTAGCTGGTGTCCAGCGGCACATAGGCGCCGCCGGCCTTGAGCACCGCCAGCAGCGCGACGATCACCCCTTCGCTGCGCGGCAGGGCCACGCCAACGCGGGTTTCCGGCCCCACGCCCAGTTCGATGAGCTTGTGGGCCAGGCGGTTGGCGCGACGGTCGATGTCGCCATAGCTGAAACGCTGGCCGTCGAAGATCACTGCCGTGGCGTGGGGCTTGTGCGCCGCCAGATCGGCAATGCGTTGATGTACGGGGATGTCGGTCGGGTACGGCTGCGGATGATTGGCGGCCTGTTGCCGGGCCTGTTCCTCGGCGCTGACCAGGGCGATTTGTCCAAGATGGCGCACGGGGGATTCGGCGAAGCGCTGCAACAGCTGCAACAGATGCGCGCCGATGCCTTCGATGGCCGCTTGGCTGAAATGCGCCCGGTCGAAACTGTAATGCAGCGCTAAGGTCTGGCCGAGCGTCACGGCCACACTCAATGGGTAATGGGTTTGCTCCAGGTGGCTGACGTCGCCAAACACCGCGCCCTGTCCGGCACCTTCTGCCAGGGCCTGGGCAATCGGGTAGTTCTCGAAGACCAGGATGTTGTCGAACAGCGCCTCGCCGCCCTGCCCGGCCCAGCGCTGGATATCCGCCAACGGTGTGTGCTCGAACTCCCGCAGGCTGAGGTTCTGCGCCTGCACGGCTTGCAGCCAGGCACCGACCGTTTGGTCCGGACGCGGCGCGGCGATCACCGGCAAGGTGTTGATGAACAGGCCGACCTGTTGCTCGATGCCCGGCAGATCCGCCGGACGCCCGGCCACGGTGGCACCAAAGGCGACGCTGTCATGACCGGTGTAGCGTTGCAGCAGCAACAGCCACGCCGCTTGCACCAAGGTGTTGAGGGTGACTTTCTGTTGGCGGGCGAACTGTTCCAGGGCCTGGGTACGGGTCGCGTCCAGGGTCTGGAAGTGATCGCCATGGCCGCTGTGGATTTCACTGGCAGACATGACGCGCGCCAATCGGGTTGGTTCTTGCAGGGTGGCCAACTGGCCGGTCCAGAACGTCTCGCCCAGTTGCGCGTCCTGGCGTTGCAGCCAGGCGATGTAGTCGCGATAACGCCCGACATTGGCCTTGGGCAAGCGACCGCTGTAGCGCTGCAATACTTCACCGAGCAGTTGAGCGTTGCTCCAGCCGTCCATCAGGATGTGGTGATGGGTGTAGATCAGGTGCCAGCCCTCGGCCTCGGTCTGCACCAGCACCAGGCGCAGCAACGGCGCCTGGGCCAGGTCGAAACCCGCGCGGCGCTCGGCGTCGGCACGCTCATTCAGGGCCTCGGCGAGGTGATCGCGTCCGCGCCAATCGAGGAGCGTGAATGGCAATTCGACCTGGCGACGGACGATCTGCAACGGCTGCTCGAGGTCGCCCTGCCAGACAAAGCCGCTGCGCAAGCTATCGTGAGCATCGAGGGTGGCCTGCCAGGCCTCGGCAAAGCGCTGAGCATCGATGCCTTGGACGTTCACCCGCAACTGGTTGATGTATTCCCCCGCTGCCTGCTCGTACAAGGTGTGGAACAGCAAGCCCTGCTGCATCGGTGACAACGGATAGAGATCGTCGAGCTGCCCGGCGGCCACCGGCAGGCTGTCGAGTTGCGCCTGGCTGATGCGCGCCAGGGGGAAGTCCGAGGGCGTGGCCTGGGGCGCTTCCAGCGCGCAGCAATGTTCGATCAACGCCCTCAGTTCGGCGAGGTAGTCAGCGGCCAGGGCCTCGATGGTCTGCTGCTTGAACATCCGCTCGCTGAAACCCCAGTTCAGGGACAGCTCGCCGCCGTAGACCTGGCCTTCCACCGTCAACCAGTTTGCCAGCGGCGCCCGGGCATGCTGCGCCGCGCCACTGCCTTCGCTGGACGGCACGAACAGCGCGCCGTCATCGAACTGCCGGTCGAACTGGCCCAGGTAGTTGAAGGTGATGCGCGGCACCGGCAAGGCCGCCAGTTCGGCACGCACATCAGGTTCGCCCCAATAGCGCAGCACGCCGTAGCCCAGGCCCTTGTCCGGCACGGCGCGCAGTTGTTCCTTGATGGCCTTGACCGATGCACTCAACGCCGGCGCCGGGCTGAGGCTGATCGGGAACAGGCTGGTGAACCAACCGACGGTGCGGGTCAGGTCAACGCCCTCGAACAGCTCTTCACGGCCATGGCCTTCGAGCTGGATCAGCGTGCTGTCCTGGCCGGTCCAACGGCACACCGTAAGGGCCAGGGCCGTCAGCAGCAGGTCATTGACCTGGGTGCGGTAGGCCTTGGGCGCCTGTTGCAGCAGTTGGCGGGTCTGTTCGGCGTCCAGCCGCACTTGCACCTTGCGCTCGTCACGGACCTCCAGCAGCCGCTCGGGGTAGTCGCACGGCAAGCCGTTGCCGGCCGGTGCATGACCCTGGGCGCGCCAGTAATCGAGACTGCCCATGAAGCCATCGAGATGCCCGTGCAGTTGCTCGGCCCATTGTCCATAAGCGCTGGTCTTGGCCGGTACCTGGATCGGCTGGCCGGCCCGCAATTGGCGGTAGAACTGTTGCAGATCGTCCAGCAGCACGCGCCAGGAAACACCGTCTACCACCAAGTGATGGATCGCCAGCAACAAGCGCTGGCTGCCATCGGCCATGTCCACCAGCAAGGCCCGCAGCAGCGGTCCGTCTTCCAGGTCGAGGCTGCGCTGGGCGTCATCGCACAGGGCGTTGAGCTGCTCGACCGACGTCGCCGAGCGCTGCCACAACAGGCTGGCCGTCGACGGCTCGGCATAGGCTTGCTGCCAGTGGCCGTTCACTTGGGTAAAGCGCAGGCGCAGGCTGTCATGGTGCTCAGCCAGACGGGCCAGGGCCGACGCCAATGCCACGGCGTCGAGGTGTTCGCCAGGCACCAGCAACAGCGACTGGTTCCAGTGCTGGCGCTCGGGGATGTCACGCTCGAAGAACCACTGCTGCACCGGCGTCAACGGCACCGCGCCGCGCGCCAAGCCCTGATCGATCGTATGACTGTCGCCCTGGCGCGCGACCAGCGCCAGGCTGCGCAGGGTCTGGTGCTGGAACAGCGCCTTGGGATTGAGCATGATCCCGGCCTGCCGCGCCCGGCTGACCACTTGCATGGAGACGATGGAATCGCCGCCCAGTTCGAAGAAGTTGTCTTCCAGGCCGATGCTGTCGAGGTTCAGCACGTCCTGCCAGATCGCCGCCAGGGCTTTTTCCATCGGGCTATGGGGCGCGACGAATTCACGTTGCTGCTCACTGCCATCGATGGCCGGCAACGCCTTGCGGTCGAGTTTGCCGTTGGGGGTCAGCGGCAGTTCTGCGAGGAACACCAGGTAGGCCGGGACCATGTAGTCCGGCAGGTGTTCACGCAAAGCAGCCTTGAGGGTTTCGCGCAACCGTACCTGGGCATCGGCCTCCCTCAGCACCGCGGCCTCGCTCGGGACGATGAAGGCCACCAGTTGTTGGCCATGCTCGCCGTCCTGGGCCAGCACCGCCAGTTCGCGCACCTGGGGTTGTTGCAGCAGGCGCGCCTCGATTTCCCCCAGTTCGATACGGAAGCCGCGGACCTTGACCTGATGATCGATACGGCCAACGTACTGCAAGGCGCCGTCGGCCTGGTAACGGGTCAGGTCACCGGTGCGGTACAAGCGTTCGCCGTGGGTGGAGAACGGGTTGGGCACATACTTTTCAGCGGTCATCGCGGCCTGGCCGAGGTAACCCCGGGTGATGCCCGCGCCGCTCAGGTACAACTCCGCCGAAACGCCTTGGGGCACCGGTTGCAGGTCAGCGTCGAGCAGGTAGCTGGCGGTGTGCTTGAGGGGCCGGCCGATGTTCGCCGTGCCGCCGGCGGTGCGGCGGGTCCAGGTGGAATAGGTGGTGTCTTCCGAGGGGCCATAAAGATCGTACACATGCTCAACGCCACCCAACTGTGGGAGCGAGCTTGCTCGCGATGGCGCTCTGTCAGTTGACCCATCAGTGATTGGCACACCGCTATCGCGAGCAAGCTCGCTCCCACAGTACAGGGCGTCTACCAAACTTTGTTTCAAGGGCTCACCGGCCAGGTTGATGATCCGCACACTGGCCGGGATCTCACCGCCGCGCTGCAACGCGGCAATCGCCGAGGGCACGGTGTTGATCAGGCGCACCTGGTCCCGGGCCGGCAGTTGCGGCAACTCCAGGGCATTGCGGGCGATGATCAGCGAGCCACCGTTGGCCAGGGTCACGAACAGTTCCCATACCGACAAATCGAAGCACACCGACGTGGAGGCGAGTACGCCCTGGATGTCGTCGCGGCTGTAGACCGATCGGGACCAGTCGATCAGCGCCAGCACGTTGCGATGGGCAATCGCCACGCCCTTGGGCTGGCCGGTGGAACCGGAGGTGTAGATCACGTACGCGAGGTTGTCTGGCGTGACTTGAGTGGTCGGCGCGCTGAGTGAGTACTGCCCCAACTCGATCCGATCCAGCATCAGCACGGCGGTTTCGGCCGGCACGCTGAGCGTCGCCGCCACCGCCTGTTCTGTCAGCAAGACCCGGGCGCGACTGTCGTCAAGCATGTAGGCCACGCGCTCGGCCGGGTAGTCCGGGTCCAGCGGCACGTAGGCGCCACCGGCCTTGAGCACTGCCAGCAAGGCGATCAGCAGGTGTTCGGAGCGCGGCATCGCCACGCCGACACGGACTTCCGGGCCCACGCCCAGCTCGATGAGCTTGTGGGCCAGCCGATTGGCGCGGCCGTCGAGTTCACTGTAGGTCAGGCGCGTGTTGGCGAAGGTGACGGCCAAGGCATCCGGCGTGGCCTCGGCCTGGCGGGTGATCATCTGGTGGATGCACAGCGCCTGGTCGAACGGCGCGTCCACCGGGTTCCAATCATGGATCAGGCGCTGATATTCATCGGCTTCCAGCAGCGGCAACTCGCCGACGAGCGCGCGATTGTCGTCGACCATGCCTTGCAGCAGCCGCGTCCAGTGCCGGGCCATGCGCTCGACCGTCGCGGCGTCGAACAGATCGTTGGCGTAGGTCAGTGCCGCATGCAGCTTGCCGGCCTTTTCCCAGGTGTCGAGGGTCAAGTCGAATTGCGTGGTGCGGCCCTGCCATTCCAACATCGACAACTCCAGCCCCGAAGCCGTGCGGATACTGGCGATGTCGGCCACTTGCGGCTGGTGGTTATACATCACTTGGAACAGCGGGGTATGGCTGAGGCTGCGTTCCAGTTTCAGGGCTTCCACCAACCGTTCGAAGGGCAAGTCCTGATGGGCCTGGGCGCCGAGGGCGGCTTCCTTGACCGTGCGCAGCAACTCATCGACCCGGGTCTGGCCGCCGAGCTCGGTACGCAACACCTGGGTGTTGACGAAAAAGCCGATCAGCCCTTCGGTTTCGGCGCGATTGCGGTTGGCGATGGGCACACCAACGCGGATATCGGTGTGGCCGGTGTAGCGATGCAGCAGCACGTTGAACGCGCCGAGCAGGAGCATGAACAGGGTGACGCCATGCTGCTGGGCGGTGGTGCGCAGTTGCTCGGCCAGTGCCGGCTCCACGGCGAATTCAAAGCGCGTGCCGCGATAGCTGGGCATCGCCGGGCGCGGGTGATCGATAGGCAGTTCCAGCACGGGATGCTCATCGCCCAGTTGCGCCTGCCAATAGTCGAGTTGACGCGCCTGCTCGCCGGCTTCCAGCCAGCGGCGCTGCCACAAGGCATAGTCGCTGTACTGGATCGGCAAGTCGGCCAGTTGTGGTTCCACCCCCGCCTCATGGGCGTCATAGCAGCGAATGAATTCGTCGATCAGCACGTTCATCGACCAGCCGTCTGAGACGATGTGGTGCAAGGTCAGCAGCAGCACGTGCTCTTGATCATCGAGCTTGAGCAGTTCGACCCGCAGCAACGGGCCGCTGGACAGGTCGAAGGGCTGCAGCGATTGGGCTTCGGCGGCCTGGCGCACCGCCTGCTCGCGCTCGGCAACCGGCAAGGCGCTGAAGTCCTTGCGGCCTATCACCAGTGCGGCGCTGGAGGGCACTTGCAGGAGGCTGTCGTCGGCCTGGCGCTGGAACACCGTGCGCAGGGTTTCATGACGGGCCACCAGGCTGGCGAAGGCTTGCTCCAGCGCCGACAGGCTCAACGCGCCCTTGAGCCGCACCGCTCCCGGCAGGTTGTAGGCGCCGCTGCCCGGCTCCAGTTGCCAGAGAAACCACATGCGCTGCTGGGCATAGGACAACGCCTGGCGATCCTCGGCCTCGACGCCTTGGGGAATGGGGAAACCGCTGAACTCCACGCCCTCCTTGGCCAACGCGGCCAGGAACATCCGGCGCTTTTCCAGGGGCAACCCGATAAACCGGCGAGCAAGTTTCAAGGCGTCTTCAGCATTCATTTCTGGGGTATCCGGAATCAGTGGGCACAAGGCACAAAGGCAAGTCGTCCCTATGAAACGAATGCAAACCGGAAAAATTAGCGCTTGAGAACAAGTGTCAGAAAGGAAGAAACCCGTGGCGAGGGAGCTTGCTCCCGCTCGGCTGCGCAGCAGTCGTAAACCGGCTGATGCGGTCTGTCTGGACTACTGCAAGTTTCTTTGGGGCGGCTTCGCCGCCCAGCGGGAGCAAGCTCCCTCGCCACAGAAGCGGGTCTTGAACGGGCTAGGCGCTGATGGCCAACCCATGCCGCCGATGATGCACGCTCAATTGATCCTTGATCAGCCGCAGCACCTTGGCCTCGTGCTCATGAATGAAGAAGTGCCCGCCCGCCAGCATGTCGACCGAGAAGCTGCCCGTGGTTTCCTGGCGCCAGCCCATCAGTTGCTCCGTGGTGGCCTTGTCGGCCGTGCCGCCGAATACATGCACCGGGCACTTGAGCAGCGGACGTTGCCGTGGCTGGAAACGGCCGCACAGCAAAAAGTCGGCCCGCAGGATCGGCAGGGTCAGGTCCATCAGCTCTTCATTGGCCAGTATCTCCTCGCTCGTACCATTGAGGGTGCGCAGTTGCTCGATCAACTCAGCGTCGGTTTTCGCCTTGGCGAAACCGCGGTCATAGTCGGCGCGCATCGTCGGCGCCGCGGTGCCGGAGGCAAACAGCGCCACCGGTTCCGGGCTGCCAAGCTCACGCAGGGCATGGGCGATTTCGCAGGCCAGCAGCGCGCCCAGGCTGTGGCCGAACAAGGCGTACGGGGCCTGGAGCGTCGGGTGCAGCTCCCGCGCCAGTTGCATCGCCAACGGGCCCATGTCGGTGTGCAGCGGCTCGTCGAAGCGCGCACCGCGCCCCGGCAATTCCACCGGTTGCACGTGCAGCCATTGCGGCAACGTGCGCCGCCAGCGGCTATACACCATCGCGCTGGCGCCGGAATAAGGCAGGCACAGCAGGGTCAGTTGGGTCACTGCGGTTTTCTCCGATCGGTCGTGTAGGGAAGATAACGAAATCCTAACCCATGGAATTAGTCAAAACCGTGACGTTCGCCACGAGATGCCTGCCCCTTCTGGGTGTAAGGCATGTGAGAGCGAGGCATGTGGGAGCAAGGCTTGCCCGCGATGAACGATAACGCGGCTCATCTTCCCACACGACCTTATACTGGCGACATCTCGATCACTGCACCGCACAGGAGAACGCCATGGGTTGGTCCGCCAAGCAATATGTCACCTTCGAACAGGAACGCACCCGTCCGTCCCGGGACCTGCTCGCCGCCATTCCTCCCGTGGAGGCGCGCACGGTGATCGACCTGGGATGCGGCCCGGGCAACTCCACCGAACTGTTGGTGGAACATTTCAGCGGCGCCACGGTACGCGGCCTGGACAGTTCCAGCGACATGGTCGACGCCGCACGCAAGCGCTTGCCCGCCGTAACATTCGATACGGCCGACATTGGCCAATGGGATGAACCCGGGCCGTTCGACGTGATCTTCGCCAACGCGGTGCTGCAATGGCTGCCCGACCACGCCACCCTGCTGCCCTCGCTGATGGGCAAACTCGCCCCCGGCGGCAGCCTGGCGATCCAGATGCCCGACAACCTGCACCAGCCCTCCCACCGCTTGATGCGGGAAATCGCCGCCAACGGGCCTTGGGCCAGCCAACTGGCCGCGGCGGCTGATTCGCGTACCGAGATGGCGGATGCCAGCGCCTATTACGCGATCCTCAAGCCCCACTGCAGCCGCGTCGATGTGTGGCGCACCACCTACCATCACCCCTTGGCCGGCGGTGCCGCAGGCGTGGTGGAATGGTTCAAGGGCAGCGCCTTGCGGCCGTTTCTCGAGCCGCTGGACGAGACACAGCGCGAGCAATACCTGGCACAGTATCTCAAGGCGATCGAACAGGCTTACCCAGCCCAGGACGATGGAACGGTGCTGCTGCCGTTTCCCCGGCTGTTCATGGTCGCAACGCGCTAGGGCAAGGGTCGATGACGCAGCGACAAGGCCTAAATTTCTGATCCGGGCCCTCGTTACCTGCTAAGACCAAAAACCCGCAAGAGTGACCACCGTGGACCTGCAAACCATCCTGGGCAAGCTGTTCGCCAATGCCGGCGCCGTTGGTATCGAAGGCGTCTTCCAATTCGTGTTCGGCCCGCACCAGGCGTACTGGTCCGAGGTCAAGGCCAACAGCCGCACGGAGGCGGGCCGCCACACCAGCCCCGACGTGACCATCGAGGTGGCGGAGAAGGACTTCCTCGGGATCATGGCCGGCATGGCCAATGTCGAGGAACTGTTCGCCAGCGGTCGCCTGAAAATCGGCGGCAACATGGGCCTGGCGACGTTGCTGCCGCAGATCATCGACCATGCCCGGCATGGCGGTGGCGTGGTGGAAAAGGTCGACATGAACAAGCGCTACCCGACCCCGCCACGCTTCAGTGAAAAACTCACCGCCAGCCTGCCGACCCAACGCAGCGTGGAACGGCGGCCGCGCAGCGGGCTGTCGGTGCAGCAGTTCCGCGCCCAGTACCTGCCCCACGGCATTCCGCTGGTCATCAGCGATGCCCTGCAGGACTGGCCATTGTTCAAGCTCAGCCGCGAAGAATCCCTAGTGCATTTCGCCGAGCTGCAAGGCATCACCCGTCACGGCGACTACGTGAAGAAGACCTTCTCCACCGAGCGGGATTTTCGCTCCACGTCCATGGCCGACTTTATCGCTTCCCTCGACAGCCCGGCGGCCAAGGGTGCCGACGGTGAACCACCGGCCTACATGGGCAACAACATCCTGCCGGCGCAGCTAATGGAGCAGATCAAGTACCCGCCCTACTTCGACCCGTCGTTGTTCATCCCACCGCGTATCTGGATCGGCCCCAAGGGCACCCTGACGCCCCTGCATCGCGACGACACCGACAATCTGTTCGCCCAGGTCTGGGGCCAGAAAACCTTCACCCTCGCCGCGCCTCATCATCGCGAAGCCTTGGGCACCTGGTCCACGGCGCCCCAAGGCGGGCTGGACGGCTGCGATTTCAACCCGGACGCGCCGGACTACCAACGCTTCCCCCAGGCCCGTGACGTGACCTTCCTGCGCGTGACGCTGGAGGCTGGGGATTTGCTGTTTTTGCCGGAGGGCTGGTTTCACCAGGTGGAGTCGGTGTCGACGTCGTTGTCGGTGAATTTCTGGGTGAATTCGGGACGGGGGTGGTAACAGCGGCCCTGCGGCAGGCGGCCTTTTGTGGCGAGGGAGCTTGCTCCCGCTGGGCTGCGAAGCGGCCCCAAAACCTGACGCCTCGAACATTCAGGTAGATTGAGCTCATTGCCTTTTGGGGCTGCTGCGCAGCCCAGCGGGAGCAAGCTCCCTCGCCACATGTCTTGTGTTGTACATCTGTTGATGTGTTCCGTTCATTGTGAATGACCGCCTCACCCAACTGAACTCCACCCACCTCAAACCAGTCAGCAGGTAAGGCCCTCAACTCAAGGTGCTAGACCATGCAGATATCCCTCGCCCGACAGGTTGCCCTGGTCACCGGCGCCAGCTCCGGCATTGGCGCAGGCGCGGCCAAGGCGTTGGCAGATGCGGGTGCCGCCGTGGTGCTCAACTACCATTCCAACGCCGAGCCGGCGCAAGAACTGGCCCGTGAAATCAACGCCAACGGCGGCCGCGCCATCGCCGTGGGGGCCGACGTATCGAAGGAACAGGAGGTCGAGCACCTGTTCGCCCAAGCCCTCGATGCCTTTGGCACACTGGACATCCTGGTGGCCAATTCCGGTTTGCAAAAAGACGCCGCCGCCGTCGATATGAGCCTGGAAGACTGGAACACCGTGATCGGCACCAACCTCACCGGCCAGTTCCTTTGCGCCCGCGCCGCCCTGCGAATCTTCAATCGCCAGGGCATTCGCCAGGGCGTGTCCCGGGCCGCCGGCAAGATCATCCACATGAGCTCGGTGCACCAGCGCATTCCCTGGGCCGGCCACGTCAATTACGCCGCGTCCAAGGGCGGTGTCGATCTGCTGATGCAGAGCCTGGCCCAGGAAACCAGCCACCAGCGCATCCGCATCAACAGCATCGCTCCCGGCGCCATCCGCACGGCCATCAACCGCGAAGCCACCGAGGGCAAGCAGGAGCAGAAACTGCTGGAGCTGATTCCATACGGTCGCGTCGGCGATGTCGAGGACGTCGCCAATGCGGTGGTCTGGCTGGCCTCGGACTGGTCCGATTATGTGGTGGGCACCACGCTGTTCATCGATGGCGGGATGAGCCTTTATCCGGGGTTTCGCGGCAATGGCTGACCATGACGAACCGCAAAGCCCCATCGAGAACCACGGCATCATCGGCGACATGCGCAGCGCCGCGCTGGTCAACGACCGGGGCAGCGTCGATTTCTTCTGCTGGCCGGAATTCGACAGCCCGTCGATCTTCTGTTCCCTGCTCGATACTCCGGAAGCGGGCATTTTCCAACTCGCGCCTGACCTGCCGAACGCCCGTCGGCAACAGATCTACCTGCCCGACACCAACGTGTTGCAAACCCGTTGGCTGAGCGACGGCGCTGTGGTGGAAATCACCGACCTGCTGCCCATCGGCGACAGCGAAGACGATTTGCCGGTGCTGATGCGCAAGGTCCACATGACCGTCGGCAGTGCGACGTTTCGCCTGCGCTGCGCGGTGCGGCATGACTACGCCCGGGCCGCGACGACCGCGAGCCAGGACGGCAGCCACATTTGCTTCAGCGCGCCGGGGCATCCGAGCCTGCGTTTATGCGGCGATCAGCCCATGACGCTGGACGGCAACGTCGCCGTGGCCGAGTTCACCCTGGAACAGGGCCAGCGCGCCGAATTCCTGCTGGGCGGCATCGACGACCCGCGCCTGCAGGACGATGCCAGCGCGATGTGCCTGGAACGGACCCTGGCGTTCTGGCGCGGCTGGATCGGCCAATCCAACTATCGCGGGCGCTGGCGCGAAGTGGTCAACCGCTCGGCCCTGGCGCTGAAACTGCTGACCTCGCGCAAACACGGCGCCATCCTCGCCGCCGCCACCTTCGGCCTGCCGGAAACCCGCGGGGGCGAGCGCAACTGGGATTACCGCTACACCTGGATCCGCGACGCTTCGTTCACGGTCTACGCGTTCATGCGCCTGGGTTTCGTCGACGAAGCCAATGCCTACATGCGCTGGCTGCGGGGCCGGGTCAGCGACTGCTGCGAGCAGCCGACCAAACTCAACATCCTTTATGGCCTGGACGGCAGGCAGGAACTGCCGGAAACCGAGCTGCCGCACTTGAGCGGCTTCGGCAATGCGCAACCGGTGCGCATCGGCAACCTGGCTTACCAGCAGGTGCAATTGGATATTTTCGGCGAGCTGATGGACGCCGTGTACCTGGTCAACAAATACGGCGAAGCCATTTCCCATCAAGGTTGGAAACACACCGTCGAGGTGATCGACCAGGTATGCACTGTCTGGCAGGACAAGGACGTGGGCATCTGGGAAATGCGCGGCGACAAACAGCATCTCCTGCACTCGCGGCTGATGTGTTGGGTCGCCGTCGACCGCGCCATCCGCCTGGCGGAAAAACGCTCCCTGCCCGCCCCGTTCGCTCGCTGGGACGAGACGCGCCAGGCCATTTACCAAGACATCTGGACCCACTTCTGGAACGACGAACACCAGCACTTCATCCAACGCCTGGGCAGCACCGCCCTTGACGGCTCGATGCTGTTGATGCCTTTGGTGCGTTTCGTCAGCGCCCGCGACCCGCGCTGGCTGTCGACACTCGACGCCATCGAAAAAAGCCTGGTGCGCGACGGCATGGTCTACCGCTACCGCAACGACGACAGCCCCATCGACGGCCTCAGCGGCACCGAAGGCTCCTTCGCAGCCTGCTCGTTCTGGTACGTCGAATGCCTGGCCCGCGCCGGCCGCGTGGAAAAAGCCCAGCTGGAGTTCGAACAACTGCTGCGCTACGCCAACCCGCTGGGGTTGTACGCCGAAGAATTCGACAGCCACGGCTACCACCTGGGCAATACTCCCCAGGCCCTGACCCACCTGGCGCTGATCAGTGCGGCGAGCTTCCTGGACCGCAAGTTGAGCGGCGAGAAGAATCATTGGCAGCCGTGAGCTGAATGGCCCTTCAGACTGGGCACAGTCCCTGTGGCGAGGGAGCTTGCTCCCGCTGGGTTGCGAAGCGACCCCAAGATTTTGCGCCTGCTGCGCAGTCGAGCGGGAGCAAGCTCCCTCGCCACAGGGAAAGTGGTGGGCTGACTATTGTATTGAGTCGGCCAATTCGAGGTCATCCAACGCTCGGTTGGCCAGCAACCTGGCCAGTTCGATCAATTGTTGAATCCCCAGCGCTACATGACGCCGGGAACCTTCCAACTCGAACCCCAGGTCACTGACCAGCGCATCGGCCGAAGCCAGGGTTTCGCTGAGGGTGGTCAGCACCGATTCGGTGTTGAGGCCGGGAACCACGGTGAAAACCTGGCCGTCCTGGGTGTCGGGCTTGGGTGGGGCGGGAGGAGACAAGTGAACGTTCAGCGCCCGGTCGGCGGCTTCACGGAGTTTTTGTGTATCGAAGGTGGTGTAGGCAGAGAGGTTTTCGGCTCCATGACGATTGATCTTGTCCATTGTGAAACTCCTAGCTTGAAAAATGAGTTCACCGACCTCGCTACGAAAAAGGCTGAGGTTGGCGCGTATGCGCCTGACATTGGACGGGTGACCAAACCCGGTCGCTGATTTTGCAGCGACGGGCAAAGCCTATCCCCACCCCTTCCGAACCGGCAACCGACGTGAGTCGCCAGAAAATTCCGGTTCACCTATTTTTTTGTAGGAACACAACCCCGTGGCGAGGGAGCTTGCTCCCGCTCGACTGCGCAGCAGGCGCAAAAATCTTCCAGCCTCCAAAAAACAGCGTCCGGTATGGGGTCGCTTCGCAACCTAGCGGGAGCAAGCTCCCTCGCCACAGAAGCAATCACCGCAAGTCACCCATTTAGCGTTACACCCCGTTTCGAGTTGCCAGCCCCGCCAACCCCTCCTAAGATCGACGCTCTCACGGGTGCAGCGGAGCTGCCCGATAAAAACCCGACTCAAGGACCTGACATGACCCATATCAAACGCCCCATCACCACCCCACCCCGAACAGGCCTGACCCGCGAAGACCTCTGGGAAGGCCACGACCGGGGCTTGATCAAGTGCTGGGAAATCGGCCGCGATCGTTCGGTGAAGTTTCCCGAACTGGCGCAACGCTGTCTGGCCGGGGAGTTGCCGGTGCTGGGGTGGAAAGGTGGCGTCAGCCGCAGCCTGAAGAAAAACGAAAAATTCGGTTGCCTCAAATACCTCGCCCAATGGCAGGGCCTGCGCGGTGAAGACCTGGACATCGACCTGACCCAGGAGCGCACCCTGCCCTGTTCCAGCACGAACATGATTGTGACGTTCACGCCGGATCGGGCCAAATACGTCAACCAGGAACCTGCCTGAACACAACCGCACACTGCCGGAGGCCGACATGAACCTTGAGCCCAGGATCAACTTCGCCGTCACGCCGTTACTGCGCATTGCCTACGAAGAACACGGCCCCGCCAGCGGCGACCCGATCATCCTGCTGCACGGTTTTCCTTACGATCCCAGGGCGTTCGATGAAGTCGCGCCGGCCCTGGCCCAGCGTGGCTACCGGGTCATCGTGCCCTACCTGCGCGGCTACGGCCCGACCCGTTTCAACAATCCGGCCATCCTGCGCTCCGGCCAGCAAGCCGCCCTGGCCCAGGACCTGCTGGACCTGATGGACGCACTCTCCATCCCCCAAGCGGCGCTGTGTGGCTACGACTGGGGCGGTCGGGCGGCGTGTATCGTCGCGGCACTGTGGCCCGAGCGCGTGCGCTGCCTGGTGACCGGCGATGGCTACAACCTGCAGGATATTCCGCGCTCCAGGCAACCGCTGGGCCCGGAAACCGAACATCGGCTGTGGTATCAGTACTACTTCCACACGGCCCGGGGTGTCGAGGGCCTGACCCAGAACCGGCGCGAGCTGTGTGGCTTGCTTTGGCGCCTGTGGTCGCCGACCTGGAAACGTGGCGCCGAACTGTACCCCCTCAGCGCCGCGTCGTTCGACAACCCGGACTTCGTCGATGTGGTGATCCACTCCTACCGCCATCGCTTCATGTACGCACCGGGCGATCCGACGCTGGAGTGGATGGAGGAAAAACTGACGGCGCAACCGGCCATCAGCGTGCCGAGCATTTCCCTGTGCGGCGCCGATGATGGCGTGGGGCCTGCTGCGGAACACGATGAAGACATTGCGCATTTCACGGGTTTTTATGAGCGCCGAGTGCTCGCCGGTGTCGGCCACAACATTCCCCAGGAAGCTCCCGAGGCCACGCTCAAGGCGTTGTTGGATCTGCTTGAGGGCTGACGGCGAACCGCTCGCGATAGGCCTGGGGCGTCACGCCCATGGCCCGTAGGAAACTTCGGCGCAAGGTTTCCTCGCTGCCAAAACCACATTGCACCGCCACCCGTTTGATTGACACCGCGGTGTCGGACAACAAACGGCGCGCGGTTTCCACGCGAATCAACTCGACGGCCCGCGCCGGGGTCTGGCCGGTGTCGGCGCGGTAGTGACGCACAAAGCTGCGCTCGCTCATGCCCACCTCGGCGGCCAGGCTCGACAGGCCAAGGTCACGGGTGAGGTTTTCGGCGATCCAGGCGTGCAGGTCATCGAACCGACTGCCCTGTTTTTGCAGCGACAACGTCACGCTGAACTGCGATTGCCCGCCAGGACGCTTGAGGAACACCACCAGTTGGCGGGCGACCTCCAGCGCCACCGCGCGGCCCAAGTCCTCCTCGACCAGCGCCAGGGCCAGGTCGATGCCGGCCGTCACCCCGGCCGAGGTCCAGACCGGACCGTCGTTGATAAAAATCGGGTTGGGCTCGACCCGCAATTGCGGATGTTGCTCGGCCAATTGCTCGCAGCGAGTCCAGTGCGTCACCACGCGCCGTCCGTCCAGCCAACCGCTGGCGGCCAGCAGGAACGCTCCGGTGCACACCGACGCCACCCTTCGCGAACGCAGGCCGTGCGCCTTGATCCAGGCCACCAGCGCCGGATCTTTCGCCGCTTCGTACACGCCCCAGCCACCAGCAATCAGCAACGTGTCGCTGCCCTCGCTCGGCAGCGGCTCGGCCATCAGCGCCAACCCCGCGGAGGACATCACCGCCCCGCCACCCACCGCGATGACCGTCGGCGTATAAGGCAGCGGCAGGCCTTGCTGGCGAGCCAAATCGTTGGCCGAGGCAAACACCTGCAAGGGCCCGGTGACATCCAGCACTTGCACGTTGGCGAAGGCCAGGACATGAACGGTTTTCGGTGGGTTGGGCATATTGGCGTGATTCGTGGGCTTATTGGCGTATACGCCAGAGCCTACGGATCTAAAGTAAAACCGTCCACCCCTCGGGCATCATCCAAAGGAGAACGCGACATGACGTTGCAGATCGGTTTGCTGTTATTTCCCCAAGTCCAGCAGTTGGACCTGACCGGCCCTTATGACGTATTGGCCTCGTTGCCAGATGTGAAGGTCCACCTGATCTGGAAGGACCTGGCCCCGGTCACCGCGAGTACCGGGCTGGTGCTGCTGCCCACCACCACGTTCGAGGACTGCCCGAAGCTCGATGTGATCTGCGTCCCCGGCGGGACCGGCGTCGGGCCGCTGATGGAAGACGAGCAGACGCTGGCCTTCGTCAGGCGGCAAGCCGCCGACGCGAAATACATCACCTCGGTGTGCACCGGTGCGTTGGTGCTCGGTGCGGCAGGCCTGTTGCAAGGCAAGCGCGCCACCACTCACTGGGCCTATCACAGCCTGTTGCTAACCCTGGGCGCGACGCCGGTCAAGGACCGCGTGGTCCGCGACGGCAACCTGCTCACCGGGGGTGGCATCACGGCCGGGATCGATTTTGCCCTGACCCTGGCGGCCGAACTGTTCGACCAGGACACCGCCGAGCTGGTCCAACTGCAGCTCGAATACGCCCCTGCCCCGCCGTTTACCGCCGGCAGCCCGGACACCGCGCCGACGCGCGTCCTGGAAGAAGCCCAACGGCGTGCGGCCGAGTCGTTCCGGGTGCGCTCGCAGATCACCCAGCGTGCTGCGGCGCGGTTGGAACTGGCGTAACGATAAGCACCAAAGCCGGCGCACAGACTATGTCGGGTTGGACACAACCTTGAGGCAGTCCCATTGTGGCGAGGGAGCTTGCTCCCGCTCGACTGCGCAGCAGTCGCAAAATCCTGGGGTCGCTTCGCAACCCAGCGGGAGCAAGCTCCCTCGCCACAAAGGGTTTCCTTGTCGGTTCAACTCGACTCAGAACGGACTGGCAGTGGGTCGCACAATCAGTTCGCTGACGTCCACATCCGCCGGCTGTTCGATGGCATAGGCGATCGCCCGGGCGATGGCTTCGGCCGGAATGGCGATCCGGCGAAACTCACGCATTTCGGCACGCCCCCCTTCATCGGAAATGCTCTCGGCCAGTTCCGACTCGGTCACGCCGGGGGAAATCACCGTCACGCGCACATCACCTCCGACTTCCTGGCGCAAGCCCTCGGAAATCGCCCGCACGGCGTATTTGGTGGCGCAATACACAGCGGCCGTCGGGCTGACGGCGTAGGCACCGATGGATGCGATATTGATGAACTGCCCGCTACGTTGGCGCTGCATCAGCGGCAGGCCGGCGGCGATGCCGTGAAGCACGCCGCGGATATTGACGTCGATCATACGGTCCCACTCCTCGACTTTCAGCGCCTCGAGTTTGGAGAGCGGCATGACCCCGGCGTTGTTGATGATCACGTCGACCCGACCGAACCGTTCGACAGCGAAGTCAATCAGGCTCTGGACGTCATCGCGGCGGCTCACGTCCACGGATTTGCAGGCCGCCTGCTGGCCGGCGGCTTCGAGTTCCTGCACCAGCGCTTGCAAACGATCGATACGCCGGGCGCCGAGTACGACACGAGCACCGCGAGCCGCGAGCAACCGCGCCGCCGCTTCACCAATCCCGCTGCTGGCGCCGGTGATGACCACGACTTTGTTTTGAATATCGGACATGATGGTTTCCTCGTCTGGACGTGTTGGCCCCCGGGGTGGGAGCGTTTTGACAGGTCCAGATTAGGCAACCGACCTTTGCCTGGGTTAGTCGGATCCTCCTGCGCACTTGCACGATCCTGTAGCGATAAATCCGACTCTGGCCGGCAACCGCGCAATCGGTTTTACTAGCGCGGTCCACTCATTTGGCCTGGGAGATTGATCGGCATGTCGGTATCCACGTCCATCCATATGGCGTCAGACGACGGCGTTAGTCAGCGTCGCGCCGAACTGGCGAGCCTGATGATGCGCTTCGCTCCGGACTTCGGCGTCCATCCCACGGCCATCGAGGCCTTGCACCTGATCCGCAGCGACGAACCAACCGAAGCCCTGCACACCGTGCACAAACCTGGTTTGTGCGTGATTGTCGAAGGGCGCAAGGAAGTGCGCCTGGCGGACGAGTGCTACGTGTATGACCCGCTCAATTACCTCGTCGTCTCGGTGACCCTGCCGTTGGCCGGCCAGGTGATTGAAGCCAGTCCCGAGCGCCCCTACCTGTGCATCCGCCTCGACATCGATCCGGCACAGATCTGTCGCCTGATTGCCGACGCCAGTCCCATCGGCGTGCCGACCGAAAGAACCGGACGTGGGCTGTTCCTGGATCGCATCGATGCGCCATTGCTGGACGCGGTGTTGCGCTTGCTGCGGCTGCTGGACAGCCCGGACGATATCGCCACGCTCGCGCCGCTGGCCCAACAGGAGATTTTCTACCGGCTGCTGCGTGGCGCCCAAGGCCGGCGCTTGCACGATATCGCCATTCCCGACACCCAGACCCATCGCATCAGTCGCGCCATCGAGTGGCTCAATAGTCATTACGCCGAGCCGCTGAGCATCGACAGCCTGGCACAAATGATCAACCTCAGCCCTTCGGCCCTGCATCACCGCTTCAAGGCCGTGACCGCCATGAGCCCCCTGCAATATCAGAAACAGCTGCGCCTGCAAGAGGCCCGCCGGTTGTTGTTGGCGGAGAGCAGCGATGTTTCGTCAATCGGCTACAAGATGGGGTATGAAAGTCCTTCGCAGTTCAGCCGCGAATACAGCCGTCTATTTGGCGCCTCGCCGAGCAAGGACATCGCTCGTTTGCGTGCCCAGGCGCTGCAAGCCAGTGGCGCTTGACCCTGCGTTTGGCACATCAGGCTACTTTTTCACAGACGAAAAAAAACCCGCCTAAGCGGGTTTTTTGAGGACCAATTTGACTCCCTGTCCGGCATTCCATGCCTGGTCCAATCATCCATGACCCTGAGCACTCCCTGTACCCAGTGGATGAACATAGATTAGGCCTGCCGGTGTCCTGGGAAAAGACGAGAAAGCAGCAACGCCGTGTAAGCGTTTCGCTATAGAACCCTTTGACACGTTCCAGCAGACGAAAAAAAACCCGCCGAAGCGGGTTTTTCCAAGACCATTACGACTCCCTGTCGATAGCTAATCCTTGCATGGTCGATCGTCCCTGATCCTGAGCACTTCCTGTGCTTCAGTGGATGAGTCCAGATTACGCCTCGGATCCAAAACGAAATAGACGACATAGCTACCATCTCGTGTAAGACATTCGCTATACCTGCCCTTCCGAAAACCCTTAGCTCCACCAGCCGTTCGATCTCAAGCCTTGTTCAGGAAGGTTTCAATATTGGCCATTTGCTCATCCCAGCCACGGCTGTCCATGCGAAAAGCCTTGAGTCGGCGAGCCTCTGGGATGTTGTTGAAACCTGACTCCACGACTTTGAGCAAGGTACCGCCATCCATGTCCTCAAGTTCGAATAACACACGGGTCTCAGACTCCTGGGAATAATCCACCTGGGGTTCGACTGCGTAAGGATGCCAGCGAAACGAGAACACTCGCTCGGGTTCCACCCGCTCCACCGCGACGTCCCAGATAAGGTGCTCGTAACCTGGGTAAGTGATTTGCCCCTGGGTACGCTCACCTGCTACAAACCGTTTCCCCTCAAGGGCGACACCAAACCACTGGCCGAAGGCTTCGGCATTGGCCAGGGCGCGCCAGACTTGGGAGCGCGGGGCCTTGAGCAGGATCTTTCGTTCAATGCGGTCGGATGAATGCATGTGTCACCTCCTGTGTTTCAACAGTAGGCTTGTAAGACCACAAGGCCAACCGGAAAGTTGTATCAGAGAGTTGTTTAGCGCTGCCGGCGTTAAAACTGTATGGAGCGTTGTAAACTCCCCCGGCGTTTTCCACCCCTCAAGGAGAGACCCGACATGTCCCCACGCTGGCTTCTGGCCCTGACACCGTTGCTTTTTGTCGCTGTTGCCAAGGCCGACGACTGCGCCAACGCCATCACCCAAGGCGAAATGAACCAGTGCGCAGCCAAGGAAAGCAAGGCCGCCGACCACGAGCTGAACAGCTTGTACAAGCAGATCACCGCACGCCTGAAGGACAATCCCGACGCCAAGAACATGCTGGTCAAGGCACAGCGTGCCTGGATAGGCTTCCGTGACGCAGAATGTGAATTCTCCGCCTCTGGCGTCGAGGGCGGCAGCGTATATCCGCTGATCTATGACAATTGCATCACCACCCAGACTAAAGCCCGGGTCGAGGCATTCAAGACCTATCTCAAGTGCAAGGAGGGGGATCTGAGCTGCCCCGTACCCGAGGCTTGATAGCCAGGAAGTAAAAAAGGATGACCTCTGCAGGTCATCCTTTTTTTGGTCAGCGTTTTTATCGCGGGCAAAACAAAACCCCTACCTGCATCAGCAGATAGGGGTTTCGGAATTTAATCTTGACGATGACCTACTCTCACATGGGGAAACCCCACACTACCATCGGCGATGCATCGTTTCACTGCTGAGTTCGGGATGGGATCAGGTGGTTCCAATGCTCTATGGTCGTCAAGAAATTCGGGTACCGAATCGTGGCCTGGTGGCCTCGCTTCAGCAAATTGGGTATGTGACAGCTTTCGGTGTTTTGTGAGATTCGAACTTTCGGTTCGTTTCGTCTTCACACACCGCAATCTGGTGCTCTTTCGAGTCAGCAAATTGCTTGGGTGTTATATGGTCAAGCCTCACGGGCAATTAGTACAGGTTAGCTCAACGCCTCACAGCGCTTACACACCCTGCCTATCAACGTCGTAGTCTTCGACGGCCCTTCAGGGGACTCAAGGTCCCAGTGAGATCTCATCTTGAGGCAAGTTTCCCGCTTAGATGCTTTCAGCGGTTATCTTTCCCGAACATAGCTACCCGGCAATGCCACTGGCGTGACAACCGGAACACCAGAGGTTCGTCCACTCCGGTCCTCTCGTACTAGGAGCAGCCCCTCTCAAATCTCAAACGTCCACGGCAGATAGGGACCGAACTGTCTCACGACGTTCTAAACCCAGCTCGCGTACCACTTTAAATGGCGAACAGCCATACCCTTGGGACCGGCTTCAGCCCCAGGATGTGATGAGCCGACATCGAGGTGCCAAACACCGCCGTCGATATGAACTCTTGGGCGGTATCAGCCTGTTATCCCCGGAGTACCTTTTATCCGTTGAGCGATGGCCCTTCCATACAGAACCACCGGATCACTAAGACCTACTTTCGTACCTGCTCGACGTGTCTGTCTCGCAGTCAAGCGCGCTTTTGCCTTTATACTCTACGACCGATTTCCGACCGGTCTGAGCGCACCTTCGTACTCCTCCGTTACTCTTTAGGAGGAGACCGCCCCAGTCAAACTACCCACCATACACTGTCCTCGATCCGGATAACGGACCTGAGTTAGAACCTCAAAGTTGCCAGGGTGGTATTTCAAGGATGGCTCCACGCAGACTGGCGTCCACGCTTCAAAGCCTCCCACCTATCCTACACAAGCAAATTCAAAGTCCAGTGCAAAGCTATAGTAAAGGTTCACGGGGTCTTTCCGTCTAGCCGCGGATACACTGCATCTTCACAGCGATTTCAATTTCACTGAGTCTCGGGTGGAGACAGCGCCGCCATCGTTACGCCATTCGTGCAGGTCGGAACTTACCCGACAAGGAATTTCGCTACCTTAGGACCGTTATAGTTACGGCCGCCGTTTACCGGGGCTTCGATCAAGAGCTTCGCGTTAGCTAACCCCATCAATTAACCTTCCGGCACCGGGCAGGCGTCACACCCTATACGTCCACTTTCGTGTTTGCAGAGTGCTGTGTTTTTAATAAACAGTCGCAGCGGCCTGGTATCTTCGACCGGCGTGGGCTTACGCAGCAAGTGCTTCACCCTCACCGGCGCACCTTCTCCCGAAGTTACGGTGCCATTTTGCCTAGTTCCTTCACCCGAGTTCTCTCAAGCGCCTTGGTATTCTCTACCCAACCACCTGTGTCGGTTTGGGGTACGGTTCCTGGTTACCTGAAGCTTAGAAGCTTTTCTTGGAAGCATGGCATCAACCACTTCGTCACCCAAAGGGTAACTCGTCATCAGCTCTCGGCCTTAGAATCCCGGATTTACCTAAGATTCCAGCCTACCACCTTAAACTTGGACAACCAACGCCAAGCTGGCCTAGCCTTCTCCGTCCCTCCATCGCAATAACCAGAAGTACAGGAATATTAACCTGTTTTCCATCGACTACGCTTTTCAGCCTCGCCTTAGGGACCGACTAACCCTGCGTCGATTAACGTTGCGCAGGAAACCTTGGTCTTTCGGCGTGGGTGTTTTTCACACCCATTGTCGTTACTCATGTCAGCATTCGCACTTCTGATACCTCCAGCAAGCTTCTCAACTCACCTTCACAGGCTTACAGAACGCTCCTCTACCGCATCACTTACGTGATACCCGTAGCTTCGGTGTATGGTTTGAGCCCCGTTACATCTTCCGCGCAGGCCGACTCGACTAGTGAGCTATTACGCTTTCTTTAAAGGGTGGCTGCTTCTAAGCCAACCTCCTAGCTGTCTAAGCCTTCCCACATCGTTTCCCACTTAACCATAACTTTGGGACCTTAGCTGACGGTCTGGGTTGTTTCCCTTTTCACGACGGACGTTAGCACCCGCCGTGTGTCTCCCATGCTCGGCACTTGTAGGTATTCGGAGTTTGCATCGGTTTGGTAAGTCGGGATGACCCCCTAGCCGAAACAGTGCTCTACCCCCTACAGTGATACATGAGGCGCTACCTAAATAGCTTTCGAGGAGAACCAGCTATCTCCGAGCTTGATTAGCCTTTCACTCCGATCCACAGGTCATCCGCTAACTTTTCAACGGTAGTCGGTTCGGTCCTCCAGTTAGTGTTACCCAACCTTCAACCTGCCCATGGATAGATCGCCCGGTTTCGGGTCTATTCCCAGCGACTAGACGCCCTATTAAGACTCGCTTTCGCTACGCCTCCCCTATTCGGTTAAGCTCGCCACTGAAAATAAGTCGCTGACCCATTATACAAAAGGTACGCAGTCACCCAACAAAGTGGGCTCCCACTGCTTGTACGCATACGGTTTCAGGATCTATTTCACTCCCCTCTCCGGGGTTCTTTTCGCCTTTCCCTCACGGTACTAGTTCACTATCGGTCAGTCAGTAGTATTTAGCCTTGGAGGATGGTCCCCCCATATTCAGACAAAGTTTCTCGTGCTCCGTCCTACTCGATTTCACTTCTAAGATCCTTTCGCGTACAGGGCTATCACCCACTATGGCCGCACTTTCCAGAGCGTTCCGCTAAAATCAAAGAAGCTTAAGGGCTAGTCCCCGTTCGCTCGCCACTACTAAGGGAATCTCGGTTGATTTCTTTTCCTCAGGGTACTTAGATGTTTCAGTTCCCCTGGTTCGCCTCTTGCACCTATGTATTCAGTACAAGATAACCATCTTATGATGGCTGGGTTCCCCCATTCAGACATCTCCGGATCAAAGTCTGTTTGCCGACTCCCCGAAGCTTTTCGCAGGCTACCACGTCTTTCATCGCCTCTGACTGCCAAGGCATCCACCGTATGCGCTTCTTCACTTGACCATATAACCCCAAGCAATCTGGTTATACTGTGAAGACGACATTCGCCGAAAATTCGAATTTCTCAACTAAGAGAACTCACAAATTTTACCTTAGCCTGATCCGTTACCAGTGAAAGTAACGTTCAGTCTATCTTTCTATCACATACCCAAATTTTTAAAGAACGAACTAGTCAAAGACTAGAAATCAACATTCACCATCGAACCGATGGAATGCTCATTTCTAAGCTTTATACAATCGAAGCAGTAGTGGTGGAGCCAAGCGGGATCGAACCGCTGACCTCCTGCGTGCAAGGCAGGCGCTCTCCCAGCTGAGCTATGGCCCCGTATTTCTACAGGCGTTTCCCACACAAAATTGGTGGGTCTGGGCAGATTCGAACTGCCGACCTCACCCTTATCAGGGGTGCGCTCTAACCAACTGAGCTACAGACCCAATTTCGGGCTGCTTCTTTCGTCTTCTTCAATGAATCAAGCAATTCGTGTGGGAGCTCATGAAGCAGCTGCGGTCGTCGATTAAGGAGGTGATCCAGCCGCAGGTTCCCCTACGGCTACCTTGTTACGACTTCACCCCAGTCATGAATCACACCGTGGTAACCGTCCTCCCGAAGGTTAGACTAGCTACTTCTGGTGCAACCCACTCCCATGGTGTGACGGGCGGTGTGTACAAGGCCCGGGAACGTATTCACCGCGACATTCTGATTCGCGATTACTAGCGATTCCGACTTCACGCAGTCGAGTTGCAGACTGCGATCCGGACTACGATCGGTTTTGTGGGATTAGCTCCACCTCGCGGCTTGGCAACCCTCTGTACCGACCATTGTAGCACGTGTGTAGCCCAGGCCGTAAGGGCCATGATGACTTGACGTCATCCCCACCTTCCTCCGGTTTGTCACCGGCAGTCTCCTTAGAGTGCCCACCATTACGTGCTGGTAACTAAGGACAAGGGTTGCGCTCGTTACGGGACTTAACCCAACATCTCACGACACGAGCTGACGACAGCCATGCAGCACCTGTCTCAATGTTCCCGAAGGCACCAATCCATCTCTGGAAAGTTCATTGGATGTCAAGGCCTGGTAAGGTTCTTCGCGTTGCTTCGAATTAAACCACATGCTCCACCGCTTGTGCGGGCCCCCGTCAATTCATTTGAGTTTTAACCTTGCGGCCGTACTCCCCAGGCGGTCAACTTAATGCGTTAGCTGCGCCACTAAGAGCTCAAGGCTCCCAACGGCTAGTTGACATCGTTTACGGCGTGGACTACCAGGGTATCTAATCCTGTTTGCTCCCCACGCTTTCGCACCTCAGTGTCAGTATCAGTCCAGGTGGTCGCCTTCGCCACTGGTGTTCCTTCCTATATCTACGCATTTCACCGCTACACAGGAAATTCCACCACCCTCTACCATACTCTAGCTCGACAGTTTTGAATGCAGTTCCCAGGTTGAGCCCGGGGCTTTCACATCCAACTTAACGAACCACCTACGCGCGCTTTACGCCCAGTAATTCCGATTAACGCTTGCACCCTCTGTATTACCGCGGCTGCTGGCACAGAGTTAGCCGGTGCTTATTCTGTCGGTAACGTCAAAACACTAACGTATTAGGTTAATGCCCTTCCTCCCAACTTAAAGTGCTTTACAATCCGAAGACCTTCTTCACACACGCGGCATGGCTGGATCAGGCTTTCGCCCATTGTCCAATATTCCCCACTGCTGCCTCCCGTAGGAGTCTGGACCGTGTCTCAGTTCCAGTGTGACTGATCATCCTCTCAGACCAGTTACGGATCGTCGCCTTGGTGAGCCATTACCCCACCAACTAGCTAATCCGACCTAGGCTCATCTGATAGCGCAAGGCCCGAAGGTCCCCTGCTTTCTCCCGTAGGACGTATGCGGTATTAGCGTCCGTTTCCGAGCGTTATCCCCCACTACCAGGCAGATTCCTAGGCATTACTCACCCGTCCGCCGCTCTCAAGAGGTGCAAGCACCTCTCTACCGCTCGACTTGCATGTGTTAGGCCTGCCGCCAGCGTTCAATCTGAGCCATGATCAAACTCTTCAGTTCAAACATCTTTGGGTTTTGAGAAAACCCTAAACTTGGCTCAGCAATCGTTGGTTACATCTTTGATTTCTCGCGGAGTAACTTGTGATGCTGATAATCTGTTGACTAGCAGTCTGACTCCACAAGCACCCACACGAATTGCTTGATTCAGTTGTTAAAGAGCGGTTGGCTGAGTCTTTCGTCTCAACCGAGGCGCGCATTCTACAGCGCCCCGTGTATCTGTCAAGCGGTTATTTTAAGAAGTTTTCAAAGTTTCGCTTCGGAAACATCAACAACTTCAACCACTTGCGCTTCCGATCTCTCGTTAGCGGGAGGCGAATTCTACAGCGTTACTCGCTGCTGTCAACACCTCTTTTTCACCGCTTTCGACCGAGAAGATCGAACCGCCGATAGAGCCAAACATCACCGCTCTACCTGCTCCTTCCGGGCCTCGATGAACTGAAGCCCAACACTCTCGAAACCTACTTAACTCATTGAAACTCAAGGAGTTTTCCGTTTCGACTGCGCCGGAAGTGGGGCGAATTATAGACTTCCAGAATCTGCCGTCAACCCTTAATTTGATTTTTCTATCTAACGCGTCGAGACGGCACTTAAATAGGGCCGCTATATAGACGGAATCGCTGCATATGCGCAATATACTGCTCAACTCAGCTTCTCCGCACTTACTCTGGACGACACTTCGCAATGACCCCCCTCTCACATCGCAACCTGGCTTCCACCCTGTACCCGGTTGCCTTGCTATTAATAGCCATGGCTTCCATTCAAGCGGGGGCTTCCCTCGCCAAAAGCATGTTCCCGGTAGTGGGCGCACAAGGCACGACGACGCTGCGACTCATCTTTGCCAGCCTCATCATGCTGTTGATGCTACGCCCCTGGCGCGCCAAGCTCACCGCCCAGTCCCTGCGCACGGTGATCGTCTATGGGATGGCACTGGGCGGCATGAATTTCCTCTTCTATATGTCAGTTCGTACCGTTCCGCTGGGCATCGCCGTTGCATTGGAATTCACCGGGCCTCTGGCAGTCGCCATTTACGCCTCGCGCCGGGCCATCGACTTTCTCTGGATTGCCCTGGCAGTGGTGGGTCTGTTGCTGCTCATACCGACCGGCGCGACCAGCGCCAGTATCGACCTGGTGGGTGCCGGCTACGCACTCGGTGCCGGTTTCTGCTGGGCGTTGTACATCCTGTTTGGCCAGAAAGCCGGTGCGGACAATGGTGTGCAGACCGCTGCACTGGGGGTCATGATCGCGGCCCTGTTCGTCGCGCCCATCGGCATTGTCCACGCGGGCGCCGCACTGCTCACACCGAGCCTGATTCCAATCGCCATCGGCGTCGCCATCCTGTCCACAGCCCTGCCCTATACATTGGAAATGATTTCCCTGACTCGAATGCCTGCCCGTACCTTCGGCACCCTGATGAGCATCGAACCGGCAATCGCAGCCTTGTCGGGGCTCGTCTTTCTCCAGGAGTACTTGTCCCTGGCCCAGTGGATGGCCATCACCTGCATCATCCTCGCGTCGGTGGGTGCAACGCTGACCATGGCTAATACGGCAAAGCCTGCCGTCGCGGCAGATTGAAGCAGGATTTAACGAAGCTCTGGTATTTGCCGCGCATTTAGGCCATGTTTAGGTCCGTAACCTAATGTCAGACATGGATTTTTTCATACAGGACGTCATGAACGCTTTACGCAAGAGCGAACACGATCGTACGCGGACACAAGATCCGCGGCGATTATAAGGACGGGAATGAAACGAATTTTGATACTGATCGCCGTACTTGCAGTAGCGGGCTGTGCGGCGACATCGAAAACAGAAGTCAAGCGCGGCAAAAAAGGCCTGCACATCAACTGCTCCGGCCTGTCCTCATCCTGGAACCAGTGCGCCGCCAGCGCCGCCAACTCATGCGCTCCCAAGGGTTACAAGGTCATTGCCAAGTCCGGCGACGCCGTCGAAGAACCCGGGGATTATCCCTTCGGCCTCAACCCCGCCGGCTATACCAGCCGCAGCATGATTGTCATCTGCAAATAAGCGACCTTAGTCGAGCCCTTGTTCGGCCATTCGACGACTGATTTCCTCATGGCTGGACCTGAGGACGTCACGCTGGACCTGCGGCGAGACCAACATCCGCGCAACCACCAATGCCCCCACGCATTGAGACAGAATGGCCCAGGCCAGGCTGTCGCTTCCCAATATCCGCGCCCAACTTTCATGCAAACGGCAGATCCACGTTTGCGCCGCCTCCCTCACTTGGGCATCTGATCGTGCGATCTCAGCGCCCAGTACCGGCAACGCACACCCTGCCTCGGGCTGCTCGACATGGCTCATGCTCAAGTATTGCTTGAGGCAGCGCTCCAGTTTCATCGAGTCCATGGCGCCGTCGCCGCTCAAGCGGTCGAGGCTTTGGGCCAGTTCCCGCTCAACAATGGCCTTGAACAGCTCATCCTTGGATGAGAAGTGGCTGTAGAACGCGCCGCCGCTCAACCCGATCGCTTTCATCAGGCCATCGACACCGACCGTGGAGAAACCTGATTTCTTGGCGGATACGGCACTGCTGGCGAGCAGTTTCTCGCGGGTTTCCATTTTGTGATTGGCTGAATATCGCATGGTCCTGCCCCTGATCGCTCACCTTGACGCTTGCCGGATCTTAGCATAACGTCCGTTTAGTTAACGATCGTTTACCAATGAGGCTAACCATGAATAACAAGAAGGTCGTACTGGTTGTTGGCGCAGGCGATGCCACTGGCGGAGCGATCGCCAGACGCTTCGCCGAGGAAGGTTACGTGGCCTGTGTGACCCGTCGCAGCGCCGATAAACTCGAGCCGCTGGTCAACGGCATCCGCGCCGAAGGCGGCGAAGCCCACGGGTTCGCCTGTGATGCACGCAAAGAAGACGACGTGATCGCACTCATCGAGCAAATCGAGAACCAGATCGGCCCGATCGAAGCCTTTGTGTTCAACATCGGCGCCAACGTCCCCTGCAGCATCCTTGAAGAAACCGCGCGCAAGTATTTCAAGATCTGGGAAATGGCCTGCTTCTCAGGCTTTCTCAATGCACGGGAAGTGGCCAAGCGCATGGTCAAGCGCCAGCGCGGGACAATCCTGTTTACCGGGGCAACAGCGGGATTACGCGGCGCTTCGGGGTTCGCCGCATTCGCGGGGGCCAAGCATGGCATTCGGGCGCTGGCCCAAAGCATGGCCCGTGAACTGGGGCCGCTGAATATCCATGTGGCTCATGTGGTGGTGGACGGCGCTATCGACACCGACTTCATCCGCGATAACTTCCCGGAAAAGTATGCCACCAAGGATCAGGACGGCATCCTGAACCCCGAACACATTGCCGACAATTATTGGTACCTGCACAGCCAACCCCGCGACGCCTGGACCTTCGAGCTGGACCTGCGCCCCTGGAGCGAACGCTGGTAACCCCTCCCCTCATAACAACAAGAGCACAGTTACCATGAGCAAATCCGTGGAGTTTTACTTCGATCTGGGCAGTCCGACGACGTACCTGGCCTACACCCAGCTGCCAACGCTGTGTGCACAGACAAACAGCCAGTTGATCTACCGTCCGATGTTATTGGGGGGCGTCTTCAAGGCGACCGGCAACGCATCGCCGGCAACAGTGCCGGCCAAGAACCCTTACCTATTCAAGGATCTGAATCGCTTCGCCAAACGCTACGGCGTCGCGTTCCAGTTCAATCCACACTTTCCCGTCAACACACTGTTGCTGATGCGCGCAGTGACCGGCATGCAACTGCGCCACCCCGAACGCTTCGAGGCATTCGTCGATTGCCTGTTCCGCGCCTTTTGGGTGGACGCCCGCAACCTCAATGACCCGGCGACGGTCGCATCGGTCCTGAACGAAGGCGGTTTCGACGCCGACTACGTGCTGGCCCTGACGAACGACGAGCAGGTTAAACAAGCACTCAAGAGCGCCACCGAAGCAGCCATCGGCCGGGGCATATTTGGCGCCCCGAGCATGTTTGTCGGCGACGAGCTGTTTTTCGGCCAGGATCGGCTGGACTTCGTCCGTGAAGCCCTCGCCTGATCCTATAGATCAGATCGCCATCGTCCGGGTGTTGAGCCATTGCAGTGCGTCACCGTCCAGCAATGGGCTCAATCGACGCTGAACCTCGGCATGGTAGGCGTTGAACCAGTCTTTTTCATCCTGGGTCAGCAGCGAAGGTTCCAGGCAGCGGGTGTCGATCGGGCACAGGGTGAGGGTTTCGAACTTAAGGAACTCACCGAACTCGCTGCTTCCGGCTTCGCGGTTCAACACCAGGTTCTCGATGCGCACACCCCAGCGGCCGGGACGATAAGTGCCCGGTTCGATCGAGGTGATCATCCCGGCCTGCATCGCCGTTTGCGGCGCGGCAGCGGCTTGATAGGCAATCACCTGCGGGCCTTCGTGGACATTGAGGAAATAGCCTACGCCATGGCCGGTGCCGTGGCCGTAATCGACCTGCTCCGCCCAGATCGGCGCCCGAGCAATGGCATCGAGCAAGGGCGAAAGAATACCCCGCGGAAATTTGGCCCGGGACAGGGCAATCACCCCCTTGAGCACGCGCGTGCAATCACGTTTCTGCTCAGCGGTGGGTGTTCCGACCGGCACCATACGGGTGATGTCCGTGGTGCCTCCCAAGTACTGGCCGCCGGAATCGATCAGCAACAGGCCATCACCTTCGATGACCGCATGGGCTTCTTCCGTCGCGTGGTAATGAGGCATCGCGCCGTTGGCGTTAAAGGCAGCGATGGTGTTGAAACTCAGGGAGACGAAGTCTGGCCGACGCGTGCGGGCGGCGGTCAGGTGCTCGTCGATGGTCAGCTCGGTGATGCGCTCGCGGCCCCAGGCCCCTTCCAGCCAGGCGAAAAACTCACAGAGCGCCGCGCCGTCCTGCTCCATGGCGCGACGGATGTGCTCGGCGTCGGCCAGGCTTTTGCGCGATTTAGCCAGCGTCGTTGGATTCAGGCCTTCGACCAGCTTCACGCCGCTGCCCAGGTTATCCAGCAAGCCGACCGTCACCCTCGCCGGATCGATCTGCAGGCTCGCGCCGTCCGGCACTTCACGCAACGCGGCGGCGGCTTCGCTGTAATCACGCAGGGTCACGCCGTCCTGCGCCAGAACGGCCCGCAACGGTGCGTCAACCTTGTCCAGGGCCACGAACAGCGTTGCCTGCTGCTGGCTAATCAAGGCAAAGGAGACGAACACCGGGTTGAACGACACATCCGCACCGCGCAGGTTGAACAACCAGGCGATGTCGTCCAGCGTGGCGATGAAATGCCAGTCGGCACCACGCTCCTGGAGGGATTCGCGCAACTTGGCGAGCTTTTCGACGCGGCTGACGGTCGCCTGGGGCGGCAAATGGGCGTAGACCGGTTGATCCGGCAAACTCGGGCGATCGGTCCAGACTTCCTTGAGCAGGTCTATGTCGGTGCGCAACCGCGCGCCGCGTTCGGCGAGCTTGCCGCCCAGGGTGCGGGCCGAGGCCACGGCCATGACTGCACCATCGACCGCGACCACCCCGCCCTCGGGCGTTTGTTCGGCCAGCCAGTCCAGCGGACCGGACTGGCCCGGAATGAGCTTGACCAACTCGATACCGCTGCCCTCCAGCTCCTTGGTCGCCTGCTCCCAATAACGGCTGTCAGCCCAGACACCGGCGAAACTGCCGGTTACGATCAAGGTACCCACCGAGCCATGGAACCCCGACAACCATTGTCGTCCCTGCCAATAACCCGGCAGGTATTCAGACAGATGCGGGTCGGCCGATGGCACCAGCAATGCGTGAACGCCCTCTCGGCTCATCAGTTGGCGGATTCGGGCCAGACGCTGGGGAACCAGTCCATGGGGCAAAGGCTCGGTGCTCATTGTTTCTCCTGCTCATTGAAATTGTTGTTCGATGCCGAAGACGGCTTATTGAGTGGTGACCCAGAATGCCGGCGCAGTCGCGCACGCGGCCTTGATCAACCGCACCGCCTCATCGATATCCTGCTCGGTGGTAAAGCGCCCCAAGCTCAAGCGAATGGTCCGCCCGGCCGCCCGGGCATCGTGACCCAGGGCCAGCAGCACGTGGGACGGCGTGTTCTGCGCCGAATTGCAGGCCGAGGTCGCGGAAAACGCAATCGATGCGCCCAATGTCGCCGGATTGAACTCACCTTCGTTGAACGTCAGGCTCAGTGTGTGGGGAATCCGGCAGCTTGCACTGCCGTTTATACACACTCCGGGCAAGGCCAGCAGCGGCTCGAGCAAACGATTGCGCAATCGGGCGACTTTAGCGAGTTCTTCGTCAAATGCCGTGGCTGCCAATTCGAATGCGGCGCCCATGGCGGCAATCTGGTGGGTCGCCAGGGTTCCGGAACGCAAACCGCCCTCATGGCCACCGCCATGAATCTGCGCCGACAGCCGTGGCCGGGCACGGTCGCCGACGTAGAGCGCACCGATGCCCTTGGGGCCGTAGATTTTATGCGCGGAAAAAGACATCAGGTCCACCGGCCAGTGGGACAGGTCGATCTGTACCTTGCCGGCGCCTTGGGCGGCGTCCACATGAAACAACGCACCGTGCTGGCGAACGATCTCGCCGATGGCGATGACGTCGTTGACGGTGCCCAGCTCGTTGTTCACCAGCATCAGCGACACCAGGAACGTGTCTTCACGCAACGCCTCGCGAACCGCCTGTGGGCTGACCAGCCCCTCGGCGTCCGGCGCCAACCAGGTGACCGCGACGCCGCTCTCTTCGAGTTGGCGCGCCGTATCGAGAATCGCCTTGTGCTCGATCAGGCTGGTGATGATGTGGCCGGCGCAAGCACCGCGTGACTGGGCCACACCCTTGAGGGCCAGGTTGTTGGATTCGGTGGCGCCGGACGTCCAGACGATCTGTTCGGGCTGGGCCCCCACCAATTGCGCCACCTGCTGGCGGGCACGCTCCACCGAGCGCCGGGCCTCCTGGCCGAAGGCGTGGGAACTGGAAGCCGGGTTGCCAAAGTTGCCGTCAAAACCCAGGCACTCGACCATGACTCGGATGACCCGCTCATCCACCGGCGTGGTGGCGGCATAATCGAAATACAAAGGACGTTTATTCATAGGAAACTCGCAGAGCCTGCTCCGGGATCAGGCGCCCTCGTTGGGTTCGAGACTAGCAATACCTGATCAAAGACCTTAAAGAAGTCGGACTTCGTTTAAAAGTGCGTAGGAACGCTCCTGAACAGCGAGCTTAGCAGGCATCGCGTCGAAGCTCAGCCCTCAACTGATGCTTTCGAGCAGCAACGGATACATCGAAGCGACCAACAACAGCGCCATGCCCCAGTTGAACACGCGCAACCAGCGACGGTCCCGCAACAGGTTGCGCAACAGGCTGCCGCACACCACCCACAGGCTCACGCTTGGCAGGTTGATCAAGGCAAACACCGCCGCAATCACCAGCACATTGAAGAAGTAGCCTTGAAGTGGCGTGTAGGTGCTGATGGCACCGATGGCCATGATCCAGGCCTTGGGATTGACCCATTGGAACGCCGCGGCGCCCCAGTAGCTGATCGGCGTATTGTTCCCCGGCTGGCTGTCCGAAACCGGACCGGAGTGGGCAATTTTCCACGCCAGGTACAACAGGTATGCGGCGCCGATGTAGCGCAGCGCGGTATAGAGCAGTGGATATGTCTGGAACACCGCACCCAGGCCAAGGCCTACCGCCAGCACCAGGGAAAAGAAGCCGCAGGTAATGCCCAGCATGTGCGGAATGGTGCGGTTGAAACCGAAATTGACACCCGAGGCCAACAACATGGTGTTGTTAGGGCCGGGCGTGATCGAAGTCACCAGGGCAAACAGGGCGAAGCCCAGCAGCAGGTCAAGCGAAAGGGTCATGTCAGGTCAGTCCATCAGGGGCGGTCAGTCAAGTCACGACCCTACCCCACGTCCTGGCCCAAACCCACGGACAGTTAGGCAAAACTTTGAGCGGTACAGTCCTTAGCTTGACCGGCCTGGCTGTTGCACGACCTGCTCGGCGCTCATCTGGCCTTGATCGTCGAACCCCACGTTTTTCGGTGACGAGCCGAGCAGCTCGGCTTTCTTTGCGTGGTACTCCTCGAACGAAAGGCCTCGGCGATTCAAGGCTTCAAGGGCCAGCTCGCGAGTCTCGTCGGCGGTGTAGGGGCGCAGCTCCGGGGAGGAGCTGGCGCAGCCGCCCAAGAGGGTGGCGGCCAACAGCAGCAAAACAGCTAAGGTACGGTTCATGGCAGGTGTCCGGTGTTCTGGAGTTGGGCGATGAACAAAGGCTACCCGCCGGCCTTGCGCTGCAGAAATCAACCCTCTCGATAGTGGGTATTGCCTACTTGGATCAGCCGTTGCGCTTAATCGACCAACTGGCAATGCAGCGCGTTGTCCAGGCTGCGCTCAATGTTGCGTAGCACCTGGAACGAGCCGAATGTGACGGCTTTGGCTCGATGAACCTGGATCAGCCGCCAGAAACCCGAGTCGCCACTTTCGAAGCTTCGAAGCGCCGCCTCGCCGGCCTCGCGGGTTTGCCACTGCAAATAGTTGAGCACGCGCCGACCATCCTCGCTGGCCTGGATACTCGCACTCAGGAAACCCTGGTGGTCCCGGGCCAGGCGCTCGGTCTGTTCCGACAAGGCCGTGACCAGCGCCTGCTGCCATTGAGGTTCGATGTCGAATTCCATCAGTTGGGTGAAACTGCGATTGTTCCTTGGCGATTGCATGAAAGGTCCCCTATGCAGGTCAGGCGGATCTTGCGATCCGAAGGCGTGCAGGGTAAAACCTCTAGTTAAGTCAAGGTCAAGCAGTGAATTGAGGCGATGGCGCAAATCGATGTCCACAAGGAACTCACCGTCGGCCAAGTGGCCGCCCGCAGCGGCGTGGCGGTGACTGCCCTGCACTTCTACGAATCCAAGGGGCTGATCAAAAGCACGCGCAATCAGGGCAACCAACGTCGTTATCCACGGGCGGTATTGCGCCGCGTGGCACTGATCAAGGTCGCCCAGCGCCTGGGCATTCCCTTGGCGGAGATCGGCGAGGCGTTGAAAAAACTGCCGGACAACCGTGCCCCAACGGCCGCCGACTGGCAGACCTTGTCGGCGCAGTGGAGCCGGGACCTGGACGAGCGCATCAGCCAATTGATGGCGCTGCGTGATCGACTCAACGGCTGCATTGGCTGCGGATGCCTGTCGATGGAAGCGTGTCCGCTGCGCAATCAGGGCGATGTGCTGGGCCAGCACGGGCCGGGAGCCCATCTGCTGGAACAGCCCTGAAGCGTTCGTCGGGCTCCACGCCCACCCAGGCTCGCTGGCCTATAGTGGAGGGGCGCAAATCGACGAAGACTCTCTTCGCCTCCCATAACAAAAGGAGAAACGTCATGGGCGTCAACGCTATTCCCGAAGGTTTCCATAACATCACCCCCTACCTGGGCATTCAAAAAGCCGCCGAAGCCATCGACTTCTATAAAAAAGCCTTCAATGCCACCGAGGTCATGCGCCTGGCCATGCCTGATGGCGGCATCGGGCATGCCGAACTGCGGATCAACGGATATCCGATCATGCTCGGCACCCCTTGCGATCAAGGCCCGCTGAGTAACCCGGACACATCGCCATCGGTCGGCCTGCATCTCTATGTCGAAGATGTGGACAGCGCATTCGCCCAGGCCATTGCCGCGGGCGGCACGGTGATTTCCGAGGTCAAGGACCAGTTCTATGGGGATCGCACCGGCACCTTGAAGGATCCCTATGGGCATCTATGGTTCCTGGCGACACACAAAGAGGATCTGAGCCAGGAACAGATCGAGCAACGGGCCAGGGAGATGTTTCAACAAGGCTGACTTGACTGGTATCCACTGGTTCGCCCCCCTGTAGGAGCTGCCGAGTGCAACGAGGCTGCGATCTTTCCCCAGACACTTGAGTCTCAAGCGAAAGATCGCAGCCTTCGGCAGTTCCTACCACGCGAAACATTTTCTTTCATCTTTCCCTTCAGGATTGGGATCGCTCGTTCGTCTTAATTAGATGCAGCAGGCCGCGTCGGCAAAAGCCACGGCCTGCTTTTTGGGTTCACGGGTATTACGAAGCCCGTAATACGGAACCTTTCATCGAATCAAGACGTTCAATCATGTCGAAGAAATCCCGCTCCAAACTCTGGTTCCTGGTCCATAGCTGGCTGGCATTGCCCATCTGGTTCTTCGTGCTCATTGTCTGTGTCACCGGCACCCTGGCGGTGGTCAGCCAGGAGATCGTCTGGCTCGTCAACCCTGAGATGCGCGCCAGCAAGCCCTCGGACGATGCCGCGCTGCTCAGCTACGACCAGATCATCAGCGCGATCAAGCAGGCCCAGCCGCAAACCCAGGTGCAAAACATCATTCGCCCGGACGAGTCGCATTTTGCCCTGGAAGTCGGCGTGACCTACCCTGACGGACGTCCCGACACGGTCTACGTCAACCCGTACAGCGGCGCCATCCAGGGCTCGGCGCCGACGTTCAACTTCCAGGCCTTCACCCGCGCCCTGCATGGCTGGTGGCTGGTGCCGTTCACCAACGGCTACAGCTGGGGCTGGTACCTGGTGTCGTTCCTGGGCCTGCCGTTGCTCGCGTCACTGGTGACGGGGCTGGTGGTCTACAAGCGTTTCTGGAAAGGCTTCTTGCGTCCGACCCTGCGAATCCGCCATGGCGCGCGGATTTTCTGGGGTGATTTCCACCGGCTCAGCGGGATCTGGTCGATCTGGTTCATCGCGGTCATCTCCGTCACCGGCACCTGGTTCCTGATCCAGGCCTTGCTGGGCGACAACCAGATTTCCATTTCCAGCGAACCGGTCATCCCGGTGGTGGCCCGTGAAAACGTGCCGTTGTCCGTCGACGGCCTGCCTCCCCCGCTGTTGAACCTGGACCGAGCCATTGAAATCGCCCAGCAACGCATCCCGGGACTGGAAGCAAGTTTCATCAGCCTGCCCGCCAATGCCTATAGCCATCTGGAAATCGGCGGCCGCGGCTGGTATCCACTGATGTTCCAGACTGCCACCATCAACCCCTACAACGGTGACGTGGCCGCCTCGCGGCTGCTGTCCGATCGCACGACCCTGGAGTTCGTCACCGAATCCATGCGGCCCTTGCACACCGGGGATTTCGGCGGCCTCTGGATCAAGCTCATCTGGTTTTTCTTCGGTTTGATCATGAGCATGATGGTCCTCAGCGGGCTGCTGATCTGGACCAAACGCACGGCCCTGGCCACCGCCAATGCCTTCAAGCGTAGCCAGAAACCTACCCGTGGCGCCCGCCTCACGCAGGCATTGCAACCGTCCGTCCACCGCGAATCGTCGGAGGGCAGCCTGTGACCCCATCCAATGCCGCTTCATCACCGTCGCGCCTGAGCCTGTTCTGGCATAAATGGCGCTTCCACCTCAACGTGCTGTTGCTGCTGATCCCCCTGGGGTTCATGCCTAAATACCTCTCCGAAGCCGCGCTGTTCCGCGGTGATGCCGGGCTGGGCGAGCGGGAAGTCGGCGAAGTCCAGGTCGGACCCTGGAGCCTGCGCCTGGCGGAATTTCGCAACGAAGCCCCACGCATCCAAGGGCCTGCCGGCCCCATGAAACACTTCAACGCGGCTCTGTGCCAAAGCTGTATCGGCCAGGTCAAGGCCACCTACCTGCGCATCGGCAAACCTCGCAGCCTTAGGGCCGCCGGGGTGATTTTCTTCGGCTCGCCCTACCGTATGGGTGCCTTGTTGCCCGTCCCGGCAAAGACCCAGCCCGACGCCGAACTGTGGATAACCCTGGAGGGTTGGGACGGTTCGATGCATCAGGCTTCCATCCCCCTGAGCCAGGCCTCCCCGGCCACTGTTGCCTGGCTGAAGAATCAAGGAGCCAAACCATGACCCTTCGCGCCTTATCCAAGGGCCTGGCGCTGCTGTTATGCGCGGGCGCAAGCACCAGCGTCCTGGCCCACAACCCGATGTGCGAGTGCAAGGCCATCGACGCCGAGCAGATCCAATGCACCGGTGGTTTTTCCGACGGCAGCGGTGCGCCGGGGGTGACCCTCGACGTGATCGGTTATGACGAAACCATCCTCGTCCCGGGCAAGCTCGGCGCCGACTCGAAGCTGACCTTCAAGAAACCGAACGCTGAATTCTACGTACTCTTCGACGCCGGCCCCGGCCACGTGGTGGAAATCGACCAAGCCGACATCGAGGCCCCATGAGCAACGCCACGACTCAAGTCATCCGTCCCGCCGGCGCGGGTCATGAAACCCTGTATGTGTTGTTGCTGTGCCTGGTCATCGCGCTGGTGGCCGGGTCCGTGGTGGCGTGGCATGGCAAAGCCGAAGAGGCCCCTCACCTGGCCTCGAACCAACTCGACGCCCGCCGCGACCTCAGCGCCGCCGAGCAAGGTATCTATGCCGACCTGCGGGTGACCCTGGATGAAATCCGCTTGCTGCGCGAAGACCAACACACCCTGCCCGCCCCGCAGACCCTGGCCGAGGAAGGCTTTGCGCCATTCGCCCAGGACGCCAGTTCCGTCAGCCGCGGCGGCCATGCCTGGCAACAGCTGCAGGACCAGGCCTACTTCGGCGCCAGTGCCAATTCGTCCGTGGCTGGTTCGTTTCTGATGCGCATCGGCGAAGCGTCCAACGCCGCCCCGGACATCTGGCTCAACCGCGGCAAGGGCCTCGCGACGCCCACCACCCTGGACGACGCGGCTTTGTCCGCCGCTGGCTGGCGGCAGATCGTCGCGCAATACGATGCCGGCGTAACCCGCCAGCACCGGCACTGACCCCACGCCTTCATTCGAGAGAAGACCGTTTGCCCATGCCTATTGCATCCCAACGCCGACCCTTGCTGCGCCTTCTGTTGATCGGCCTGCTGGCCTGCCTGTTCACCTCGCCGGTGAGCGCCGAAACAGCCAAGCGCCTGCGCATCGGTATCACCTTGCACCCGTATTACAGCTACGTGTCCAACATCGTCGGCGACAAGGCCGAGGTCGTGCCGCTGATCCCGGCCGGTTTCAACCCCCACGCCTATGAGCCCCGGGCCGAAGACATCAAGCGTATCGGCGGCCTCGACGTGATCGTGCTGAACGGCGTCGGTCACGACGATTTTGCCGACCGCATGATCGCAGCCAGCGAAACCCCGAACGTGAAGGTCATCGAGGCCAACGAGAACGTGCCCCTGCTGGCCGCCACCGGCACCGCCGCCCGAGGCGCGGGCAAAGTGGTAAACCCGCACACCTTCCTGTCCATCAGCGCCTCTATCGCCCAGGTCAATAACATTGCCCGGGAGTTGGGCAAGCTCGACCCGGACAATGCCAAGGCGTACACCCAGAACGCCCGCGCCTACGGCAAGCGCCTGCGGCAGATGCGCGCCGCCGCCCTGGCGAAACTGACCCAGGCCCCCAATGCCGAATTGCGGGTCGCCACGGTGCATGCCGCCTACGACTATCTGCTGCGCGAATTCGGCCTGGAAGTGACCGCCGTGGTCGAGCCGGCCCATGGCATCGAGCCGAGCCCCAGCCAATTGAAGAAAACCATCGATCAATTGCGCGAGCTGGACGTGAAGGTGATCTTTTCGGAGATGGATTTCCCTTCCACCTACGTCGACACCATCCAGCGTGAATCGGGCGTGAAGTTGTACCCGCTCTCGCACATTTCCTACGGCGACTACAGTGCCGAGAAGTACGAAAAAGAAATGGCCGGCAACCTCGACACCGTGGTCCGGGCGATCCAGGAGTCCGGCGCATGACTGTCCAGGAACCCCTCACCCTGCACCCCGCGGGTCCCTTGATTGCGTTCGCCGAGGTCAGCCTGAACCTGGGCCGCACCAGCATTCTCGACAACGTCGCCTTCCAGGTGGAGCCCGGCAGCATTCATGCCTTGGTCGGCCCTAATGGCGGCGGCAAGAGCTCGCTGATCAAGACCTTGTTGGGGCAGATGCCGCACCAGGGCCGCTTGAGCCTGCAATGGCCGGGCGAACCGGGGGTGATCGGCTACGTGCCCCAGGCGCTGGAATTCGACCGGGGCCTGCCCATGACGGTGGATGATTTCATGGCGGCAATGTGTCAGCGGCGGCCGGCCTTTCTCGGCGTGAGCAAGCATTACGCCGGCGCCATTGGCCAGGCCCTGGAGCGGGTCGGCATGCAGGACAAGCGCAAGCGACGCATGGGCGCGCTGTCCGGCGGCGAGCGCCAGCGGGTGTTGCTGGCCCAGGGGTTGATTCCCTCGCCGCAATTGCTGGTGCTGGATGAACCGATGTCGGCCCTGGACGAGGCCGGTATCCAGGTGTTCGAACGGTTGCTGCAGGACTGGCGCCAGGCCGGGATCACCGTGCTGTGGATCGAACATGACCTGGAAGCCGTCGGACGCTTGGCCGACCGTGTCACCGGCCTGAATCGTCGAGTGCTGTTCGACGGCCCGCCACGCCAGACCCTGACCCCTGAGCGGCTGCTGACGCTGTTTTCCACCCATCCACGCACGAACGGGAGCGCGGCTTGATGAGTTATGAAGCCTTTCGTTTGATGGTCCAGGGGTGGGCTTCGGCCGGTTACCTGCCCGAGGCGCTGGCCTATGGGTTCGTCGTCAATGCACTACTGGCCGGGCTATTGATCGGTCCGGTGCTGGGCGGCCTCGGCACGCTGGTGGTGGTCAAGCGCTTCGCGTTTTTCTCCGAAGCGGTGGGCCACGCGGCGCTGACCGGCGTGGCCATCGGCATCCTGCTCGGCGAGCCCTACACCGGGCCTTACGGCAGCCTGTTCGGCTACTGCTTGCTGTTCGGCATCCTGCTCAATTACCTGCGCAACCGCACCGGCCTGGCGCCCGATACGCTGATCGGCGTCTTCCTGTCGGTGTCCCTGGCCCTGGGCGCCAGCCTGCTGCTGATCCTGGCGGGCAAGATCAATGTACACATCCTGGAAAACGTACTGTTCGGCTCGGTACTGACGGTCAATGGCAATGACCTGCTGGTGCTGGCGGTGGTCGGCTCGCTGGTGATGGCCCTGGCCTTGCCGCTGTACAACCGCATCATGCTCGCCAGCTTCAACCCGCAACTGGCGGCGGTGCGCGGGGTGGCGGTCAAGACCCTGGACTACCTGTTCGTGGTCCTGGTAACGCTGATCACCGTGGCGGCGGTGAAAGTCATCGGTGCCATTCTGGTGGGCGCGTTGCTCGTGATTCCCGCTGCGGCGGCGCGCTTGCTCAGCCAATCATTGAAAGGCTTTTTCTGGTGTTCGGTGCTGATCGCCACCGTCAGTACCTTGTGCGGGATCCTCGCGCCGATTGTGTTCGACCTGCCGATCCCGTCCGGTGCCGCGATCATCCTGGTGGCCGGCATCGCCTTCGCCCTGAGCGCCATCGCCCGTGGTGTCGTCCCCAGCCTCAAAGGGAATCTTGGATAAATGGTTTTTTCATTGCGACAACTGACCCTGGCCGTCGCGTTGTGCGGCGTGGCCGTCACCTCGTCATTCGCCGACGAAAAGGTCCGTCTGCTGGCATCGCTGCCGGTCACCTATGGGTTGAGCGAGGCCTTGCTCAAGGGCACCGAGGTCAGCCTGGAGCGGGCCGCGCCCGACAATCTGCCCGGCACCCGCCAGAGCGCCTACTTCAGCGGCCGGGGCGCACCGGCCTTGAGCAAACTGGCCAGCAATGCCGATGGGGTGGTCGGCCTGCGCTCGCTCTGGCCGGACGATCCGCTGTACCCCATGGCCCGACGCAGCAATATCCGCATCGTCGAAGTCGATGCCGCGCGCCCGGTGGACGGCGCCCTGCCCGGTATCGCCGTGCAACCGGGCATGACTGACGGCTTGGCAAGTCAACCATGGATGGCCAGCCATAACCTGGGGCGCATGGCCGACGTGATCGCCGCCGACCTGGTGCGCCTGGCCCCGGCGGACAAATCGAAAATCGACGCCAACCTGGCGGCCCTCAAGCAGCGCCTGCTCAAACTCAGCGCCGACAGCGAAAAACGCCTCGCCAGCGCCGATAACTTGAGCGTGGTCAGCCTGAGCGAGCATTTCGGCTACCTGATCAGCGGGCTCAACCTGGACGCCATCAGCACCGACACCCGGCCCGATGCCGAGTGGTCAGCCGAAGCCCTCAAGCAGTTGAGTGCGATATTGAAAGACAACGACGTAGCGCTGGTGCTGCATCACCGCCAACCCTCGGATGCGCTGAAGGCCGCCATTACCGAAGGAGGTAGCCAACTGCTTGTGTTGAGCACCGACGGGCCCGATCCGGTGGCCGAGCTGGAAAGTAATGTTGGGCTGGTGGTCACCGCACTGACGGCGGACTGACGGAAGAAATACGATCAACCTGTGGGAGCGAGCCTGCTCGCGATGGGGTCGGCGCATTCAACATTGATGTGGACTGACACACCGCTTTCGCGAGCAAGCCCGCTCCCACAGGTTTGTCGTGGATGTTCGAAGATTCTGTGTTCACCACAAATCCACTGTGGGAGCGGGCTTGCTCGCGAAGGGGTCGGCACATTCGACATTGGCGTCGACTGATCCACCGCCATCGCGAGCAGGCTCGCTCCCACAGGTTTTGGTTATTCCTGAAGTATTGAGTTAGAAAGCATCCCCTGGCACCCGCACGAACCCTTCCATCAAAACCCGCGCACTGCGGCTCATGATGGCTTTTTTTACGGTCCATTCGCCGTTGACCTGGCTGGCCTCGGCGCCGACGCGCAAGGTGCCGGACGGGTGGCCGAAGCGCACGGCGTTGCGCTCGATGCCGCCCGCCGCGAGATTCACCAGGGTGCCGGAAATCGCCGCGGCCGTGCCGATGGCCACTGCTGCCGTACCCATCATGGCGTGGTGCAGCTTGCCCATGGACAGCGCCCGTACCAACAGATCAACGTCACCAGCCACCACGGCTTTCCCGCTGGATGAAACGTAGTCCGCCGGCGGTGCCACGAATGCCACTTTCGGCGTGTGCTGGCGCTGGGCGGCTTCGTCCAGGTGCTTGATCAAGCCCATGCGCAAGGCGCCGTGGGCGCGAATGGTTTCGAACATCGCCAACGCCTTGGGGTCGCCATTGATAGCACCTTGCAACTCGGTGCCGGTGTAGCCCACATCGCGAGCATTGATGAAAATCGTCGGGATCCCGGCGTTGATCAGCGTCGCCTTCAAAGTACCGACACCGGGCACCTCCAAGTCATCCACCAAATGGCCGGTCGGGAACATCGAGCCGCCACCGCCCTCTTCCTCGGCCGCCGGGTCCATGAACTCCAACTGCACTTCGGCCGCCGGAAAGGTCACGCCGTCGAGTTCGAAGTCACCGGTTTCCTGCACCGCGCCGTCGGTGATCGGCACATGGGCGATGATGGTCTTGCCGATGTTGGCCTGCCAGATCCGCACCACGGCCACGCCGTTGTGCGGAATACGGCCGGGCTCCACCAAGCCACTGCTGATGGCAAACGACCCCACCGCCGCCGACAGGTTGCCGCAGTTGCCACTCCAGTCCACGAACGGTTTATCAATGGACACCTGGCCGAACAGGTAATCGACATCGTGGTCGGCCCGGGTGCTCTTGGACAGGATCACCGTCTTGCTGGTGCTGGAGGTCGCGCCGCCCATGCCATCGATCTGCTTCTCGTACGGGTCAGGGCTGCCAATCACCCGCAGCAACAGGGCGTCCCGGACCGGGCCAGGGACGCGGGCCGCTTCGGGCAGGTCTTGCAGGCTGAAGAACACGCCTTTGCTGGTGCCGCCACGCATGTAGGTCGCGGGAATCTTGATTTGAGGCGAGTGAGCCATGCTCTAACTCCTGAAAAAATGGGTGGCCAGAACACCGGCCACCCAAGCGATTTAAACGGCGACCGCCGACTCCAGGAAATCCTGGGCGAAGCGTTGCAACACGCCCCCGGCTTCGTAGATCGACACTTCTTCGGCGGTATCGAGGCGGCAGGTCACCGGCACCTCGACGCGCTCGCCATTCTTGCGAGTGATGACCAGGGTCAGTGTCGCCCGCGGGGTGCGCTCGCCGATCACGTCATAGATTTCGCTGCCGTCGATGCCCAGGGTCTTGCGATCGGTACCGGGCTTGAACTCCAACGGCAACACGCCCATGCCCACCAGGTTGGTGCGGTGGATGCGCTCGAACCCTTCGGCCGCGATCGCCTCGACACCTGCCAGGCGCACGCCCTTGGCCGCCCAGTCCCGAGACGAACCCTGGCCATAGTCGGCACCGGCAATGATGATCAGCGGCTGCTTGCGCTCCATGTAGGTCTCGATGGCTTCCCACATGCGCATGACTTTGCCTTCCGGCTCGACCCGCGCCAGGGAACCCTGCTTGACCTTACCGTCCTCAACGACCATTTCGTTGAACAGTTTCGGGTTGGCGAAAGTGGCGCGCTGCGCGGTCAGGTGGTCGCCGCGGTGGGTCGCGTAGGAGTTGAAGTCCTCTTCCGGCAAGCCCATTTTCGCCAAGTATTCACCGGCGGCGCTGTCCAGCATGATGGCGTTGGACGGCGACAGGTGATCAGTGGTGATGTTGTCTGGCAGCACCGCCAGCGGGCGCATGCCCTTGAGCGGCCGCGCACCGGCCAGTGCGCCTTCCCAATACGGTGGGCGACGGATGTAGGTGCTTTGTGGGCGCCAGTCGTACAGCGGCGTCACTTTCGGCCCGGTGTCTTCCTGGATAGCGAACATCGGGATGTACACCTGGCGGAACTGCTCGGGTTTCACTGACGCCTTGACCACGGCGTCGATTTCTTCATCGCTCGGCCAGATGTCCTTGAGGCGGATTTCCCGACCGTCCACCACGCCCAGCACATCCTTCTCGATGTCGAAACGAATGGTCCCGGCGATGGCATACGCGACCACCAGCGGCGGCGAGGCCAGGAACGCCTGCTTGGCGTACGGATGGATACGCCCGTCAAAGTTGCGGTTGCCCGACAACACGGCGGTGGCGTACAGGTCGCGATCGATGATTTCCTGCTGGATCACCGGGTCCAACGCACCCGACATGCCGTTACAGGTGGTGCAGGCGAACGCCACCACGCCGAAGCCCAGCTTCTCGAGTTCGGACGTCAGGCCGGCTTCATCCAGGTACAACGCCACGGTTTTCGAACCCGGCGCCAAGGACGACTTGACCCACGGCTTGCGGGCCAGGCCCAGGCGGTTGGCGTTGCGCGCCAGCAGGCCGGCGGCGATCACGTTGCGCGGGTTGCTGGTGTTGGTGCAACTGGTGATCGCGGCGATGATCACCGCGCCGTCGGGCATTTGTCCGGGCACATCGTCCCACTGGCCGGAAATGCCTTTGGCGGCCAGGTCCGACACCGCGACACGGGAGTGGGGATTGCTGGGACCTGCCATGTTGCGCACCACCGACGACAGGTCGAAGGTCAGGCCACGCTCGTATTGCGCGCCCTTGAGGCTATCGGCCCACAGGCCCACGTGCTTGGCATAGGTTTCCACCAACTGCACCTGGGTGTCTTCGCGGCCGGTGAGCTTCAGGTAATCGATCGTCTGTTGATCGATATGGAACATCGCCGCCGTGGCGCCGTATTCCGGGGCCATGTTGGAGATGGTCGCGCGGTCGCCCAGGGTCAGGGCGCTGGCGCCTTCGCCGAAGAACTCCAGCCACGCCCCGACGACTTTCTGCTTGCGCAGGAACTCGGTCAGCGCCAGCACCATGTCGGTGGCGGTAATGCCCGGTTGCAGCTTGCCGGTCAGCTCGACGCCGACGATTTCCGGCAGGCGCATCCACGAGGCGCGACCGAGCATGACGCTTTCGGCTTCCAGGCCACCGACGCCGATGGCGATCACGCCCAGGGCATCGACGTGAGGCGTGTGGCTGTCGGTGCCGACGCAGGTGTCGGGGAAGGCCACGCCGTCACGCTGCTGGATCACCGGCGACATTTTTTCCAGGTTGATCTGGTGCATGATCCCGTTGCCCGGCGGAATCACATCGACGTTCTTGAAGGCTTTCTTGGTCCAGTTGATGAAGTGGAAGCGGTCTTCGTTGCGGCGGTCTTCAATGGCGCGGTTCTTGGCGAAGGCTTGCGGGTCGGAACCACCGCTTTCCACCGCCAGGGAATGGTCGACGATCAGTTGCGTCGGCACCACCGGGTTGACCTGCGCCGGGTCGCCACCCTGCAAGGCGATGGCGTCACGCAAGCCGGCGAGGTCCACCAGGGCAGTCTGGCCGAGGATGTCATGGCACACCACGCGCGCCGGGAACCACGGGAAGTCCAGGTCGCGCTTGCGCTCGATCAGTTGCAGCAGCGACTCGCGCAGCGTGGCCGGGTCGCAGCGCCGCACCAGGTTTTCCGCCAGCACGCGGGAGGTATACGGCAGGCCGTCATAGGCGCCGGGGCGAATGGCCTCCACTGCCCCGCGAACGTCGAAATAATCCAGCGAAGTGCCGGGCAGCGGTTTGCGAAATTCTGTGTTCATCGTCAGGACTCGGGTCACGGTGGTTTCAGAGGGGTTGGCCGGTCTTGGATACCCCCGGCCCCTGTGGGAGCGAGCTTGCTCGCGATAGCGGTGCATCAGTCGACATTAATGTTGAATGTCAGTGCGCAATCGCGAGCAAGCTCGCTCCCACAGGGTTTCGGGGGTATCCAGTGCCTGCGGCTAGAACCCTCCAGCTCAGCGTTGTTCGATTGGCACGAACTTGCGCTGTTCGACGCCGGTGTACTCGGCGCTCGGTCGGATGATGCGGTTGTTGGCGCGTTGTTCGAACACGTGGGCGGCCCAGCCGGTCAGGCGCGAGCAAACGAAGATCGGCGTGAACAGCTTGGTCGGGATGCCCATGAAGTGGTACGCCGAGGCATGGTAGAAATCGGCGTTGGGGAACAGTTTTTTCTGCTCCCACATGGTCTTGTCGATGGCTTCGGAGACCGGGAACAGCACCGTGTCGCCCACTTCGTCAGCGAGTTTTTTCGACCAGCCCTTGATCACCTCGTTGCGCGGGTCGTTGTCCTTATAGATCGCGTGGCCGAAGCCCATGATCTTGTCCTTGCGCGCCAGCATGCCGAGGGTGCCTTCGACGGCATCCTGGGGTGAGCTGAAGCGCTCGATCATTTCCATCGCCGCCTCGTTGGCACCGCCATGCAGCGGGCCCCGCAGCGAACCGATGGCGGCAGTGATGCAGGAGAACAGGTCCGACAGCGTGGAAGCGCAGACCCGGGCGGTGAAGGTCGAAGCGTTGAATTCGTGCTCGGCGTAGAGGATCAGCGAGACGTTCATCACCTTGACGTGCAGCTCGCTCGGCTTCTTGCCGTGCAGCAGGTGCAGGAAATGCCCGCCGATGGACACTTCGTCGGTCACGCAGTCGATGCGCTGGCCTTGGTGGCTGAAGCGATACCAATAGCACATGATCGCCGGGAACGCGGCCAGCAGGCGATCGGTCTTGTCGTGCTGCTGGGAGAAATCCTGCTCAGGTTCCAGGTTGCCCAGGAACGAGCAACCGGTGCGCATCACGTCCATCGGGTGGGCGTCGGCGGGAATGCGCTCCAGCACTTCTTTCAAGGCTTGGGGCAAATCGCGCAACTGGCGCAGTTTACCGGTGTAGGCGTCCAGCTGGGCCTGGGTCGGCAGCTCGCCGTACAGCAGCAGGTAGGCGACTTCTTCAAATTGCGCATCTGCCGCCAGGTCGCGAACATCGTAGCCGCGATAGGTCAGGCCGGCGCCCGATTGGCCCACGGTGGACAAGGCGGTTTGCCCGGCCACCTGGCCACGGAGCCCGGCGCCACTGAGTACTTTTGCTTCGGCCATTTGCTGTCTCCATTTTCTTGAATTTGTAGGGGAGTCGCGCCTTACTTCTTCGCCGCGAATAACGCATCGAGCTTCTGCTCGAAGGTGTGGTAGTCGATGCGATCGTAAAGCTCCATGCGGGTCTGCATGGTGTCGATGACATTCTGTTGCGTGCCGTCGCGGCGAATCGCGGTGTAGACGTTTTCGGCCGCTTTGTTCATGGCCCGGAAGGCCGACAACGGATACAGCACCAGGGACACGTCGGCACCGCCCAGCTGTTCGGTGGTGTACAGCGGGGTCGCGCCGAATTCGGTGATGTTGGCCAGGATCGGCGCTTTCACGCGGCTGGCAAACAGCTTGTACATTTCAAGTTCGGTGATGGCTTCGGGGAAAATCATGTCGGCACCGGCCTCGATGCACGCGGCGGCGCGGTCCAGGGCCGACTCCAAGCCTTCCACCGCCAGGGCATCGGTACGGGCCATGATCACGAAACTGTCATCGGTACGGGCATCGACGGCGGCCTTGATGCGGTCGACCATCTCCTGCTGGGAGACGATTTCCTTGTTCGGACGGTGGCCGCAACGCTTGGCGCCGACCTGGTCCTCGATATGGATCGCCGCGGCGCCGAACTTGATCATCGACTTGACCGTGCGCGCCACGTTGAACGCCGAGGAGCCGAAACCGGTGTCCACGTCTACCAGCAGCGGCAGGTCGCAGACATCGGTGATGCGACGCACATCGGTCAGCACGTCATCCAGGCCGGTGATGCCCAGGTCCGGCACGCCGAGGGAACCGGCCGCGACGCCGCCACCCGACAGGTAGATCGCCTTGAAACCGGCGCGCTTGGCCAGCAGCGCGTGGTTGGCGTTGATCGTGCCGACCACTTGCAGCGGATGCTCGCTGGCGACCGCATCGCGGAAACGCTGGCCTGGAGTGCTGTTGCTCATGACTCACCTCGTTCAGTGGCGGCGCTGTCCTGGAAATGACGCGCAATGTTGCGTTTGGACGCGCCGATGTGCCGGCGCATCAATAATTCAGCCAGTTCGCCGTCACGGTCGGCGATGGCGTCGAGAATCCGATGGTGCTCGGCAAAGGCCTGGCGCGGACGGTTGGGCGTGGTGGAGAACTGGATGCGGTACATGCGCACCAATTGGTATAGCTCGCCGCAGAGCATCTGCGTCAGGGTGCGGTTGCCGCTGCCCTGGATGATCCGGTAATGAAAGTCGAAATCGCCTTCCTGCTGGTAGTAACCGACCCCGGCCTGGAACGCCGCATCGCGCTCGTGGGTCTCGAGGACCCGGCGCAGTTCGTCGATTTCTTCCAAGGTCATGCGTTCGGCCGCCAGGCGGCAGGCCATGCCTTCGAGGGACTCACGGATTTCATAGAGTTCCAACAGCTCGGCATGACTCAGCGACACCACCCGGGCACCGACGTGGGGCACCCGCACCAGCAGGCGCTGGCCTTCCAGGCGGTGGATCGCCTCGCGCAGCGGCCCGCGGCTAATGCCGTAGGTGCGCGCCAGCTCGGGCTCGGAGATCTTGCTGCCAGGCGCGATCTCGCCCTTGACGATAGCGGCCTGAATACGCCGGAAGACGTTCTCGGACAGGGTCTCCGAGTCATCCTGGGCGACCACCGGGGTTTCGAGCTGATCGAGCATATTGTCGACACCTTGAAAATCAATATGGCAAAAACTAACCAATAGTGCCCTTAACGTCAAAACAAAAATCAATATTGTCGACAATCGTCTAATAAACGCTTTGCCGATAACCCTGCTATATGAAGAGACTCGTAGCGTCCGGCCAGCGGTGGCGCCAGAAAACCACCGTGCTAGAATGCCGCGGTTATTCGCCGCTCTCCTTTTATAGAGAAAGGCTGCCTAGGGAGCTTGTGCAGTAATGCCAGGGCCTGAACCGATAAACGGAACGCTGCGCACCAGGATCTATGACACTCAAGCCCTTATCTGCTGCTTTCTATTTCATGTGCCTGCCGGGGCTTGCCGTGGCGGGTGAAAAAACCGTGTACGGCCTTAACGAATATGCCGCCCTGCAGGGCATCGACCTGGAGGTCGCCGCCAAGCTGGACACCGGCGCCAAGACCGCCTCACTCAGTGCCCGGGACATCAAGCGCTTCAAGCGCAATGGCGAATCCTGGGTGCGCTTTTACCTGGCCATCGACGCGGCCCACTCGCACCCCATCGAACGTCCGCTGGCCCGAGTCAGCAAGATCAAGCGCCGCGCCGGTGACTACGACCCGGAAGAAGGCAAGAAATACACGGCCCGGCCGGTCATCGAACTGGACATCTGCATGGGCTCGGCCCTGCGCAGCATCGAAGTGAACCTGACCGACCGCAGCGCCTTCCAATACCCGTTGCTGATCGGTTCCGAGGCGCTCAAGCGCTTCGACGCGCTGGTCGACCCCAGTCTTAAATACGCTGCCGGCAAACCCGCCTGCGCCAATGCCGCTCAAACCGCAGAGTAATTCCAATGCGCTCCCTTACCCTCCATTTGAAAATGCTGATCGCCATCCTGGTGGTGCTGGGCCTGTCGGTAACGGCCTATCAGATTTTCGTGCTCGGCATCCCGGTCACCGAAGACGCCACCGACGACTTGTGGAACATCGACGCCAAGGTCGAATTCGTGCCCAACGCCAAGGATCCGGTGAAGATCCAGATGTTCGTGCCGCCCCTGAGCCGCGACTACGTGAGCCTCAACGAGAGTTTCATTTCCAATAACTACGGTGTGGCGGTGAACCGGGTCGACGGCAACCGCAAGGTGACCTGGTCGGCCCGTCGCGCCAAGGGCAACCAGACCCTTTATTACCGCCTGGTGCTGACCAAGCGCTACAGCGCCGAGAAAACCAAGGTCAAGGGTCCGACCTTCCGCGACAGCATCGCCGTCGAAGGCCCGGAAAAACTCGCAGCCGAAGCCCTGCTCGCACCGATCCGCCAGCACTCGGCCGACGTCGAGACGTTCATCAGCGAAGCGATCAAGCGGGTCAACAACCTCAACGACGACAACGTCAAGCTGTTGCTGGCCGGTGATCCTTCCTCAGCCAACAAGGCGCGCATCGTCGAATTGGTACTGTCCATCGCCCACGTGCCGGTGGAAAAGGTCCACACCATCCGCCTGGTGGCCGACCAGCCGCAGACACCTGAGTTGTGGCTGCGCAGTTTCAACGGCACCGACTGGCTGTATTTCAACCCGGACTCCGGCGAACAGGGCCTGCCCACCGACCGCCTGCTGTGGTGGACCGGCGATGAAAACCTGATCACCGTCGATGGCGGCAAGAAAGCCACCGTCACCTTCAGCATGAACAACAGCGAAATGAACGCCATTCGCCTGGCCAAGCTGACGGACGAGAACACCGACGCCAACTTCCTCGAATATTCCCTCTACGGCCTGCCGCTGCAGACCCAGCAAACCTTCATGATCATGGTGATGATCCCGATTGGCGTGCTGGTGATCCTGGTGCTGCGCAACCTGATCGGCCTGCAAACCCTGGGGACCTTCACCCCGGTGCTGATCGCCCTCGCCTTCCGCGAAACCCAACTGGGCTTCGGCATCATCCTGTTCACGGTGATCACCACGCTGGGCCTGTCGCTGCGTTCGTACCTGGAGCACCTCAAGCTGCAGATGCTGCCGAGGCTCTCGGTGGTGCTGACGTTCGTGGTGGTGCTGATCGCCGCCATCAGCCTGTTCAGCCATAAGCTGGGCCTGGAGCGCGGCTTGTCGGTGGCGCTGTTCCCAATGGTGATCCTGACCATGACCATCGAACGCCTGTCCATCACCTGGGAAGAGCGCGGCGCCGGCCACGCGATGAAAGTCGCCATCGGCACCCTGTTCGCCGCGTCCCTGGCGCACCTGATCATGAGCGTGCCGGAACTGGTCTACTTCGTGTTCACCTTCCCGGCGATCCTGCTGATCCTGGTGGGCTTCATGCTGGCCATGGGTCGTTATCGCGGCTACCGCCTGACCGAGTTGGTGCGGTTCAAGGCCTTCCTCAAGGCAGACTCCTGATGTTCGGCTTCTGGAAGACCTGGAAGGCCCTGGAAGCCCGGGGCATCATGGGCATCAACCGGCGCAATGCCGACTACGTGCTCAAGTACAACAAGCGCAGCCTGTACCCCATCGTCGATGACAAGATCATCACCAAGGAACGGGCCATCGCCGCCGGCATCCATGTGCCAGAGCTGTACGGGGTGATCTCCACCGAGAAGGAAATCGACAAGCTCGACGAGATCATCGGCGGGCGCACCGACTTCGTCATCAAGCCAGCCCAGGGCGCGGGCGGCGACGGCATCATCGTCATCGCCGACCGCTTCGAAGGTCGCTACCGCACGGTGTCCGGCAAGATCATCAGCCATGAGGAGATCGAGCACCATGTCTCCAGCATCCTCACTGGCCTGTATTCCTTGGGCGGGCACCGTGACCGAGCGCTGATCGAGTACCGCGTGACGCCGGACCAGATCTTCAAGAGCATCAGCTACGAAGGCGTGCCGGACATCCGCATCATCGTGCTGATGGGCTATCCGGTGATGGCCATGCTGCGCTTGCCGACCCGTCAGTCCGGCGGCAAGGCCAACCTGCACCAGGGCGCCATCGGCGTCGGCGTCGACCTCGCCACCGGCCTGACCCTGCGCGGCACCTGGCTGAACAACATCATCACCAAACACCCAGACACCACCAACGCGGTGGACGGCGTGCAACTGCCCTACTGGGACGGCTTCATGAAACTGGCCGCCGGTTGCTATGAATTGTGCGGGCTGGGCTACATCGGCGTCGACATGGTGCTGGACCAGGAGAAAGGGCCGTTGATCCTGGAGCTGAACGCCCGCCCGGGCCTGAACATCCAGATCGCCAACGATTGCGGCCTGACCTTGCGCACCCACGCGGTGGAAGCCCGCCTGGAAGAACTCCAGGCCCGCGGCGTTATCGAAACCGCGCAAGAGCGCGTGGCGTTTGCCCAGGAGTTGTTTGGGCATATTCCGCCGGTTGAGGGTTGAAGCTGATACTTGAGCCTGAGGCTTGATGGCTAATGCTGAGATTTGAAGGCTGAATGAGGTTAAGGGTTAAAACCTGTGGCGAGGGAGCTTGCTCCCGCTGGGTTGCGCAGCAACCCCAAAGCCCAGCACCTCGGTGTATCAGAATGATCGCGCTCAACTGCCCAGGGGGCCGCTTCGCAGCCCAGCGGGAGCAAGCTCCCTCGCCACGGGTCTCATTGAAGCTTCAGACCTGTTCAATACCGACATCCCTCTAGGAGCAAATCCTACAGAGGGATTACAATCGCTCCCCCGCCTGAACGGCCGACCCACCCCGCCCATGCCAACCTGCTCCGTACACCCGTTGCCCTACCGCGCCAACCCCGCCGAATACTTCGCGGCGATTCGTCTTGCCCCCGGCAGCGTGCTGCTCGACAGTGGCCGGCCAAGCGCCGAACGTGGGCGTTACGACCTGCTCAGCGCCTGGCCGCTTACGCAACTGACGGTGCTGCCAGACGAGAGCGGCAGCGATTTCCTACAACGCCTGCGTACTCATCTGACGCAACTGGGCGACGCGGTACTGCCGGCCACGGTGCAATTGCCCTTCGCCGGCGGCCTGATCGGCTACTTGAGCTACGACTTCGGCCGACACCTCGAAACCCTGCCGTCCCACGCCCAGGATGACTTGCAACTGCCCGACGCACGTTTCGGCGTGTACGACTGGGCGTTGGTCAGCGACCATCAGGCGGGTACCAGCCAACTGGTGTTCCACCCCCATTGCGGCGAAGACGAACGCCAGCGACTGATCACATTGTTCAGCCAGCCGACCCCGGCGCCCGTTCCGCCGTTCAGCCTTGAAGGACCGATGACGCCGGACCTCAGCGCCGACGCCTATCGACAGGCGTTCGAACGCATCCAGGCGTATATCCAGGCCGGCGACTGCTACCAGGTCAACTTTGCCCAACGCTTTCGCGCCCCTTGCCAGGGTGATGCCTGGGCCGCTTACCAGGCGCTGCGGGCGGCGTGCCCGACGCCATTTTCCGGTTTCCAGAGCCTGCCGGAGGGCGGTGCGGTGCTGAGCCTGTCCCCGGAGCGCTTCGTCAAGGTCAGCGAAAGCCACGTCGAAACCCGTCCGATCAAGGGCACCCGCCCTCGTGGCACAACGCCCGAGGACGACGCGGCCCACGCCGCCGAGCTGCTGGCCAGCCCCAAGGACCGGGCGGAAAACCTGATGATCGTCGACCTGCTGCGCAACGACCTGGGCCGCACCTGCCGCATCGGCTCGGTGCGGGTGCCGGAGTTGTTCAGCCTGGAAAGCTACCCCAACGTGCATCACCTGGTCAGCAGCGTGACGGGCGAACTGGCTGTGGATAAGGACGCCCTGGACCTGATCGCTGGCAGCTTCCCCGGAGGTTCGATCACCGGCGCGCCGAAAATCCGCGCCATGCAAATCATTGACGAACTCGAACCGACCCGGCGCGGGCTGTATTGCGGCTCGTTGCTGTACCTGGATGTGCGCGGGGAAATGGACAGTTCCATCGCCATCCGCAGTTTGCTGGTCAAGGATGGGCAGGTGTGCTGTTGGGGCGGTGGCGGGATTGTCGCGGACTCGGATTGGGAGGCGGAGTATCAGGAGTCGATTACCAAGGTGAAAGTGCTGCTGGAAACCTTGCAGAACCTCTAAAGCATCGCGGGCAAGCCTTGCTCCCACAGGTTCACGCTATACCCCCTGTGGGAGCGAGCCTGCTCGCGATGACGTCGTGTCAGTCAGCATCAATGCTGGCTGAACCACCGCTATCGCGAGCAGGCTCGCTCCCACAGGTCCTGTGCCTGTCCAGGTCTAACTGGCTTACAGGTTGAGATTGCGGTTCGAAGCCTTGATGAATTCCTGCTTCAACTCGGCAAACGTGTGCACCGCCGGGAATTGCGGGAATTCACGGATCACATTCTCAGGCGCATGGAACAGAATCCCGGCGTCGGCTTCGCCCAGCATCGTGGTGTCGTTGTAGGAATCCCCTGCCGCAATCACCCGGTAGTACAGGCTCTTGAAGGCCAGGACCGACTGGCGCTTGGGATCTTTCTGACGCAACTGGTAGCCGGTCACCCGCCCGCCGTCATCGGTGATCAGGCGATGGCAGAGCAAGGTGGGGAAGCCCAGCTGGCGCATCAGCGGTTGGGAAAACTCGTAGAACGTGTCGGACAGAATCACCACCTGGAAGCGCTCGCGCAGCCAGTCGACGAACTCGATGGCACCGTCCAGCGGCTTGAGGGTGGCGATGACTTCCTGGATATCGGAGAGCTTGAGGCCATGCTCGTCGAGGATGCGCAACCGTTGCTTCATCAGCACATCGTAGTCGGGAATGTCCCGAGTGGTTGCCCTGAGGGATTCAATCCCGGTTTTTTCAGCGAAGGCGATCCAGATCTCCGGGACCAGCACACCTTCCAAATCGAGACAGGCAATTTCCACAAGACACTCCCATTTTTTTGATGTTTATCGGTTGAGCGAACAAAAGGCCTGCCGACTCTAGCCATTCGTCGAAGCCCGCGCAACGCACAGGGACGCGCCAGCCCCGACAGCTTTTGTTACCATCAGCCCCATATAGAGCGCCCAGCGCCACCGACCTGTAGGAAACCGCCCTGATGAGCCCATCGTTTGACGTCGTGGAACTCGCCACGACCTATGCCAACAAGTCCCCGCAGGACATCCTCAAGCTGGCTTTCGCCGAATTCGGCGATGACTTGTGGTTATCCTTCAGCGGCGCCGAAGACGTGGTGCTGGTGGACATGGCCTGGAAACTGAACAAGAACGTCAAGGTGTTCAGCCTCGACACCGGCCGCCTGCACCCGGAGACCTATCGGTTCATCGACCAGGTGCGCGAGCATTACAAGATCGACATCGAACTGGTGTCGCCGGACCACACGAAACTTGAACCCTTCGTGAAGGAAAAAGGCCTGTTCAGTTTCTACAAGGACGGTCATGGCGAGTGCTGCGGCATCCGCAAGATCGAGCCGCTGCGGCGCAAACTGACCGATGTCCGCGCCTGGGCTACCGGCCAGCGCCGCGACCAGAGCCCCGGCACCCGCAGCCAGGTGGCGGTGCTGGAAATCGACACGGCGTTCTCTACCCCCGAGCGCACCCTGTACAAGTTCAACCCCCTGTCGCAGATGACCAGCGAAGAAGTCTGGGGCTACATCCGCATGCTCGAGCTGCCTTACAACAGCCTGCATGAACGCGGCTTCATCAGCATTGGCTGCGAACCTTGCACCCGCCCGGTGCTGCCGAACCAACACGAGCGCGAAGGTCGCTGGTGGTGGGAAGAAGCCACGCAGAAAGAATGCGGGCTGCACGCCGGCAACATCATCGCCAAATCCAAGGCCGTCTAAGCAAGCGCCGGACCCTGTACACAAAAATGTCACCACAAGTGCCATTTTTGTGTGCACTTAATCCTAAACTGCCCCGAAAGGTTACACCTTCCTTCCCGCGTTATCTGCTCTCCCTTCTTCACTGGCGTTCGCCAAAAAATAAATACCTGTTTAAACGGTCAGTTTTAAATCACGGCATTTCAGTTACTTATTTAAAACCCATAACAAAACGAAATTAGTGCTGCAACGGATAGATCCGTAAGTGGCATAAATCTGGCTTGAGTCGACAAGTGTTTTGTATACAACATTTATAAAACATACACACACTTTAGATCGGCAAGCCTGAAGCGCCCTATCCCGTACAGGCTGCAGATGCCCCGTAACCAATGATGCTCGCCCGCCGCGACGAAGATTTGTCGAGCCTCGCGCTCATGCACAGTCATCGCTGCGCCGAGAATCAGGAGCCTGCCGGAATGCGTACAAGTCTCTCCAATAACATCGCGCTGGATCTGCCCTCCTCCACCCCCGCCCTCGAAGACCACACCGCGTCCCTGGCACTGAGCCCGAGGCTGCACAACAAGGACCTGGCGCCGACCAAGGCTGAAGGCCGCCGCTGGGGCCGCTACAGCATCTTTGCCTTGTGGACCAACGACGTGCACAACATCGCCAATTATTCCTTCGCCATCGGCCTCTATGCCTTGGGCCTGGGCGGCTGGCAGATCTTGCTGTCCCTGGGGATCGGCGCGGCGCTGGTGTATGGCTTCATGAACCTGTCCGGCTACATGGGCCAGAAAACCGGGGTGCCGTTCCCGGTGATCAGCCGGATCAGCTTCGGCATCCACGGCGCGCAGATTCCTGCGTTAATCAGGGCGGTTATTGCCATTGCCTGGTTCGGGATCCAGACCTACCTGGCGTCGGTGGTGTTCCGCGTGTTGCTGGTGGCGATCCACCCGGGATTCGCCGACTACGACCGCGACTCGATCCTCGGCCTGTCGAGCCTGGGCTGGGTGTGTTTCGTGGCGATCTGGTTCGTGCAACTGGTGATTTTGGCCTACGGCATGGAGATGGTGCGCCGCTATGAAGGCTTTGCCGGCCCGGTGATCCTGGTGACCGTCGCGGCCCTCGCTGGCTGGATGTACACCCAGGCCGACGCCACCATTGCCTGGTCAATTCGCGAGCCGCTGACCGGAGGCGAAATGTGGCGCAATATTTTTGCCGGTGGCGCGCTGTGGCTGTCGATCTACGGCACCTTGATTCTCAATTTCTGTGACTTCGCCCGCTCCTCGCCGTGCCGTCGGACCATCATCGTCGGCAATTTCTGGGGCCTGCCGGTGAACATCCTGGTGTTTGCCGGGATCACCATCCTGCTCTGCGGCGCCCAATTCCAGATCAACGGGCAGATCATTGAAAGCCCGACCCAGGTCATTGCCTCGATCCCCAACACGTTCTTCCTCGTGCTCGGCTGCCTGGCCTTCCTGATCGTCACCGTGGCGGTGAACATCATGGCCAACTTCGTCGCCCCGGCCTTTGTCCTCAGCAACCTGGCGCCCAAGTACCTGACCTTCCGCCGCGCCGGGCTGATCAGCGCCGCCATCGCCGTGCTGATCCTGCCGTGGAACCTCTACAACAGCCCGCTGGTGATCGTGTACTTCCTGTCCGGCCTCGGCGCCCTGCTCGGGCCGCTGTACGGGGTGATCATGGTCGACTACTGGCTGCTGCGAAAAGGCCGCATCAACGTGCCGCAACTGTACAGCGAGGACCCAAACGGTGCGTACTTCTACAGTAACGGGGTCAACCTGCGTGCCGTGGCGGCATTCATTCCGGCCGCGCTGATCGCGATTATCCTGGCCCTGGTGCCCGGTTTTGACGCCGTCTCACCGTTTTCCTGGCTGATTGGCGCTTCGATTGCAGGGTTGTTGTACCTGATCATCGCCAAGCGCCAGCCGTGTTACGAGGACGTCAGCGGTGAGTCCATCGCTGTGGATAACGTTCATCATTGATCGCCCGAACGGCCCACCAGGTTCGGGCCGCTTACTTTTGTGTGTTAAGGAGGACAGCTCATGCGAATTCTCGTGGTCAACGTCAACACCACCGAATCCATCACCCAAGCCATCGCCCGCCAGGCCCAGGCCGTCGCCGCGCCGGGCACCGAGATCGTCGGGCTCACGCCGCATTTCGGCGCTGATTCCATCGAGGGCAATTTTGAAAGTTACCTGGCGGCCATCGCGGTGATGGACCGGGTGATGTCCTACGACCAGCCGTTCGACGCGGTGATCCAGGCCGGCTATGGCGAACATGGCCGCGAAGGCCTGCAGGAACTGCTGAACGTGCCGGTGGTGGACATCACCGATGCGGGCGCCAGCACGGCCATGTTCCTCGGCCATGCCTATTCGGTGGTTACCACCCTGGACCGCACCGTGCCGCTGATCGAAGACCGGCTCAAGCTGTCCGGCCTGTTCGACCGCTGCGCCTCGGTACGGGCCAGTGGCCTGGCGGTGCTGGAGCTTGAGCAGGATCCGCAGCGGGCGGTTGAAGCCATCGTCCGGCAGGCCGAGCTGGCAGTCAGCCAGGACAAGGCCGAAGTGATCTGCCTGGGCTGTGGCGGCATGGCCGGACTCGATGAACAGATTCGCCAGCGCACCGGGGTGCCGGTGGTCGATGGGGTGACGGCGGCGGTGACCATTGCCGAATCGCTGGTGCGGTTGGGGTTGTCGACGTCGAAAGTGCGCACCTATGCGACGCCGCGGCCCAAGACCATCATTGGCTGGCCGGGGCGGTTTGGGCGGTGAGTGCACGGCGTTAGACCGAGCTGCCCTCAATCGCGAGCAAGCTCGCTCCCACAGTTGATCGGTGGTGATCAGCAGTTTTGTGAACACCACCACCCCTGTGGGAGCGAGCTTGCTCGCGATTCGGGCCAACGCGGTCCCGAGCCTGGCTCAAACCGCACTAAACCGCCGCGCCAACCCCTGCTCGGCAAACTGCTCGATGATGAAATCCACGAACGCCCGGGTCTTGCCCGGCAGCAACTTGTGCTCGGCGTAGTAGATGGAGATGTTGCCGTCGTCGACGTACCAGTCCGGCAATACCCGCTGCAGCGCCCCGTTTTCCAGAAAGGGAACGGCGATCGGCATGCTCACCAGACCGATGCCAAGGCCTTGGGCCGCGGCCGCGCAGTCGGCTTCCGAATCACTCATGGTCATGCGCGTCTTGAGCGTCAACGGACTATGTTCGCGGCTGCGGCTGGTCAACTGCCAGGAACGCACGCGCCCGGTTTGTGGCGAGCGAATCAGGATGCCCTGGTGCTGTGACAGATCTTCCGGCTCTTTCACCGCGGCATGGGTTTGCAGGTAGTCCGTGGAAGCCACCAGCACCCGATGGGCCACCGTCAACTTGCGCGCCACCACGCCCTGGGGCAGCTCGAAACCGCCGCCGATGGCGGCATCGAAGCCTTGGCCGATCAGGTCCACCTGGCGATTATCGAAATGCCAATCCGGGTTGATCGCTGGGTAGCGCCGCAGAAACTTCCCCAGCAATGGCACGACATACAATCGACCGAACGCCGTGCCCATGCTCACCTTCAGCGTCCCCGCCGGTTGCCCACCAGCGCTGGCCAGGTTGGCGACAGCGTTCTGGATGGTGTTGAAGCTGCTGCCGACCTCCGTCAAGAACAACTGGCCGGCTTCGGTCAGCCGCAGGCTGCGGGTGCTGCGCTGGAACAGGCGTACGCCCATTCGCGCCTCCAGCTTGGCGACGCTTTTACCCACCGCCGCCGGGGTCACGCTCAAGCGTCGCGCCGCCTCGGCAAAGCTGCCGACTTCGGCGCTGCGCACAAAGCATTCGATACTGTTGAAGGTCTCCATGGGCGCCACTCTAAACTTTTGGTTTAGACAGACTATAGCAATGACGGTCTACACAGCCCATGACCGCTTCTTGATACTCGCTCCATCACCGCGGCATCTCGCCCCGGCACACTTTGGAGAACATCATGAGTAACCCAGCACTGAACGGTAAAGTCGCCTTGGTCCAAGGCGGTTCGCGTGGCATCGGCGCCGCCATCGTCAAACGCCTCGCGGCAGAAGGCGCCGCCGTGGCCTTCACCTATGTCAGCTCCGGCGCGAAATCTGAAGAACTGCAGAACAGCATCACCGCAGCGGGCGGCAAGGCCCTGGCGATCAAGGCGGACAGCGCCGATGCCGACGCCGTGCGTAACGCCGTCGCCGCCACCGTCGAGTCGTTTGGCCGACTGGACATCCTGGTCAACAATGCGGGCGTGCTGGCCATGGGGCCGCTGGATGAATTCAAACTCGAAGATTTCGACCAGACCCTGGCCGTCAACGTGCGCAGCGTGTTCGTCGCCACTCAGGCGGCAGCGCGGCACATGACCGAAGGCGGTCGAATCATCAACATCGGCAGCACCAATGCCGACCGCATGCCCTTCGCTGGCGGCGCCACGTACGCCATGAGTAAATCGGCGCTGGTCGGCCTGACCAAAGGCCTGGCCCGTGACCTCGGCCCGCGCGGCATCACCGTCAACAACGTGCAGCCCGGCCCGGTGGACACCGACATGAACCCGGCCGACAGCGACTTCGCCTCCAGCCTGATGTCGCTGATGGCCGTCGGCCGCTACGGCAACGTCGATGAAATCGCCAGTTTCGTCGCCTACCTGGCCGGGCCGGAAGCCGGTTACATCACCGGTGCCAGCCTGACCATCGACGGTGGTTTCGGCGCCTGATCCAGGCATGAAAAAACGCCGGTCATGGCTTCATCCCATGTGGCGAGGGAGCTTGCTCCCGCTGGGCCGCGCAGCGGCCCCTTTTTTTCAGGCCCACTCCAGTTCCGGCAAACCGCAAAGGCTTGGCTGGAACATCCTCAAGGAGCGGATGATCCCGTCGGCATGGGCATATTTTTCGTCTGCCATGGCCGAATCCGGAATGGCAATGGCGGTCATGCCGGCCGCTTTCGCGGCCGTCACGCCGAACGGGGAATCCTCGAACACCAGGCAATCGCGCGGCTCGACACCCAGGCGCCGGGCGGCGGTGAGGAAGATATCCGGTGCCGGTTTTGCCGCGCCGACCTCGGGGTCGTCCGCCGTCACGATGCAATCGAACAGCGCGAACCAGTCCCGGTGCAAGGTGGTTTTCAGCTCGAACGTAGGGCTCGACGAACTGGTCCCCACCGCTATCGGAATGTTGTGGGCCTTCAGATGCCGCACCAGCTCCTCGGCGCCGGGCATGCCCAGGGCGTGAGGAAAACGCTCGCGCATCAAGGGCTCGCGGATGACCAGGAATTCCTGGGGCGTGATCGGTAATTCCAGCGCCTGGACGACGTAATTGGCCAGGTCCACGGCCCCGCGTCCGATGATGTTCTGTTTGACGCTCCAATCGAACGTGCGCCCGTAGCGCTCGGCGATGATGGAAGTCACCTCGGTGTAGATCCCCTCGGTGTCCAACAACAGCCCGTCCATGTCGAAAATCACAGCCTTGATCGGGCCAAACTCTTTCAGCGGTGCATTCATCGCATCTGATCCGTTATCAACACAACATTCCAGGGATGGCTCAGGTGCGGCCAGGGTAGCGTGTTTGCCTTAAAGGATTCAGCAGAATAACGAAGGGGGCTTGGAACCGGCAATGGGAAATCCATGGACGGGTTTTGTGGCGAGGGAGCTTGCTCCCGCTCGGTTGCGCAGCGACCGTAAGATCGTGGGGCTGCTTCGCACCCCAGCGGGAGCAAGCTCCCTCGCCACAAAAAAGCGGATCGGTTTGGATGAGGATGCAGCGGTTATTGACCCGAGCTGCCGGAGCCGCCCGATCCCGAGCCGCTGCCGCCCGAGCTGCCACCGCTGTCGCTGGTACCGGTTCCTCCGCTGGTGCCACCACCGGCGTCGGCACCGCCCATCGTGCTGCCGCCACTCGTCGAACCGCTGCCCGTGCCGGGGCTGGTACTGCTGCCGCTGGCATCGCCGCCATTGCCACCACCGACGGAGCCTGGGGGCAAGGCGTTACCACTGGCACCGGACGTTGAGCCAGCCTCCATTTCCGAAGAAGGTGGCATCCCGCCCTTGTCCACGGGAGGCGTGCCGCTGGAAGATTGTGCGAAAGCGGCCAACGAACTGACGGAAAGAATCCCGGCGAGTGTCAGCGCTGTCATGTTGGACTTCATCATGGTGAGTCTCCTTTTCAAGGTACTTACCTGATGTGTGGCATGCGTGAAGGGTCGATGGTGCCACTGGATCGACGGGCGGGGCTGTCGATCAGCTCGGCTTGCCGGAGGCGTCATCACCGGCGATGTCCGGATCATCCGGGGTCGCCTCGACATCTTCATCGTCGCTGGGCACCTGCTCGACGCCCGCTTCGTCATCGGGCGGCAACTGGTCGCGGCTCAGCGGGTTGGTCGGCGACGGCAGCGGGTATTCCGGGGTTTCGTCGTTGGGGGCGTGGGAATCGGCAGTCATACAACCTCCTGGCAGGTGAGCGCACCTGTTCTGCAGCTTAAAGAACGCGGGCGATCCGTTTGAGGGCTTTCATTTGTAGGATTCGTCCTCAAGTTCAGCGTCCTCATCGTCGAGCAAGGGCACTTGGGCGTCGTCCATCAGGGAACCGGGGTCTTCGTTGCCTGGGTCGTTGAGGCCTGGATCATTGATGAAGGGAACGCCCGTCGGGCCTTTTTCTTCCTTGCCTTCAGTTTCCGGCGTCATGACACACCTCGCGATTGCTGATGGATGTATGAATTTGAGGCGGGGGGGCGGCAATCGTTCCCCTGTGTGGGAGCGGGCTTGCGCGCGAAGGCGGTGTCACAGTCGATGACGATGTCGGATGTGCTGGCCTCTTCGCGAGCAAGCTCGCTCCCACAGGTTTTTGTGTCGTACGCAAATGTTACGAACACCCCAAATCCCCTGTGGGAGCGAGCTTGCTCGCGATGGCGGTGGTGCTGTTACACAGCGGCTGGCGCTGTCTGTTGCCCTTGCTTCAGGCATCAAAAGAAGCCCAAAAAAACGGCGCTTCTCATTTCTGAAAGAAGCGCCGTTTTTTCTAGTTGAACAGCATCACGGCATGAGGCCGGGTCCATTCATCCAAGCATCCGCTTAGCGATGCTTTCTCTTGTGCTTGTGCTTCTTGCCACCAGAGTGACCGTCGTTGTCATTGGACAGGTTGCTGCCCAACGCGCCGCCCGCCGCGCCGCCGATACCTGCGCCGACGGTGGAGCCGGTGGAGCCGCCCAGGCGGTTACCGACAATCGAGCCACCGGCCGAGCCCAGGCCACCGCCGATGGCGGCTTCCGTGCGGCTGCCTTTGCGCGCGCCCACGGCGCTACCGGCTGCGCCGCCGACACCGGCGCCAATCGCGGCGCCTGTGCTGCCGCCCATCTGCTGGCCGACCACGTTGCCCAACACACCGCCCAGACCACCGCCGACCGCGGCGGTACCGTCGCCGGCAGCCATCGCGCCCTGGGCAACCACTAACCCCAGTAACAAGGTGGACAAAGTCAAACGCATGATAGAGACCTCAAGAATGCCGCTTCGGGGAGAAATGGCCGATGCGTGCGGGCGCGAGTTTACGCCACACCACGTCAGCCATGACGGTTGGACAACGAAACGGCGGATTATTTTATGACAGGCAAAAAAAAGCCCGCTGGGGAAACGGGCAGGTACTGCTTTCTAACGGATGAGCTCAGAGTACGTACCTGCTTGTGAAAGAAACGTGAAAGGAACCGCGGTTTGAGAAAAGATGAAAAATATTTATGTAAAGACCGGGATATCCTTGTAGGAGCTGCCGAAGGCTGCGATCTTTTGATCTTTGATCTATCGCTTGAGACTCAATTGTCTGGGGAAAGATCGCAGCCTCGTTGCACTCGACAGCTCCTACGCAGCTCCCACACAGCTCCTATGCGGCCCGGCGGGAACGATCTCTGGCCACGACTTGTCGTCACTTCTTGACCGGAACCCTGGGCAAAAACTTGGACTTCTCCCCTCGCTGCACTTTGGCCACCTTCGTCCTGATGGACTTGATCGGTTCATCGCCAAAGTCTGCATGGTAAGTCGACTGGCCACACTGCAACCCTTCATTGATCGGATATGTGGCTCCGTGCTCCTCGCTGTACGGTGTTCCCATTGCCTTTCCCCTTTCATTGAGGTCCATACCGGCAACAACCGGTTGCCTGACAATATCGACCTTCACGAGTGAGACTAGTCGGTCATCAACAGACTGTTGATTCAACAACACCCTTCGCCGACGAATGGAACCCACTGTTTCAGAAAGGAAACACTCATTCAGCGCCCAGCATCGTCCGGTTCAAAATCCGGGAAACCTGATCGGCGGAATAGGGTTTGGACAAGAACTCGAAGCCCTCATGACCGCTGTGGGCCAACTCTTCGCTGTAACCAGAAGTCAGCACCACCGGCAGGTCCGGGCGACGCTGGCGCAGTTCTCTCGCGAGGGCAATCCCACTGATGCCGGGCATCACCACGTCAGAAAATATCGCGTCGAACGCCATCGCATCCTGGCCGACCATCTCCAGCGCTTCTTCGGCGTTGGTCGCCCAGGCGGTTTCGTAGCCCAGGTCCTGGAGGATCTGGTTGGCAAAACGTCCCACCTCCAAATTGTCTTCCACGACCAACACCCGACGCTTGCCCTTTTCCAGCACCAGGTGCGTGTGTTCTTCCTTGACCGGCTCGTGGTTTTTCTCGGGCTCTACCTCCGGGAGGTACAACGTGAACACCGTCCCTTCGCCCACCACGGTGGAAACATCGACGTTGCCACCGGACTGCTTGGCAAAGCCAAACACCTGGGACAAGCCCAACCCCGTGCCCTTGCCCACTTCCTTGGTGGTGAAGAAGGGTTCGAAGATGTGCTCGAGCACTTGCGCGTCTATACCGGTACCCGTATCAGCCAAGGCAATGGCGGCAAAGGATTGCCCGGCCCCGGCATGACCACGGATCGGCGGCATGCCACCGCCACAACTGAGCCGCAGCCACAGCGTGCCCTGGCCATTCATGGCATCCCGGGCGTTGAGGGCCATGTTGATCAGCGCCGTCTCGAACTGGCTCAAATCCGCACGGATGTAACAGGGCCGATCGCACAACTCGACGTTGACCTGGATCCGCGCCCCCGTGACGGTTTGCAGCATGTCCCCCAGGCTCTGCACTAGCTTGCCCACGTCAATGACTTGCGGCTTCAAGGGTTGGCGCCGCGCAAACGCGAGCAACTGGCTGGTCAACTTGGAAGCACGCTCCACCGTTTCGGACACCGCCGTCATGTAGCGTTGCCGGCGATCGTCGGACAGGTTGGGCATGCGCAGGAAGTCGACCGAAGAACGGATGATTGTCAGCAAATTGTTGAAGTCATGGGCCACGCCGCCGGTGAGCTGGCCGATGGCTTCGAGCTTTTGCGACTGGCGCAGCGCCGCTTCGGTCTGCTGTAACCGGGTGGTGCGTTCCTCGACCCGCTCCTCCAACGTCGCGTTCAACTCGGCCAGGGCCGCCAGGCCTTCGCGCACAGCGGCGTCGGCACGGGCGCGCTCAATGTGGGCCCAGGAGCGCTCGGTGACTTCCATCAGCAGCGCCAGATCGTTGGACGACCAGATCCGCGGCGTTTTGTCGTGAATCGCCATCAGCGCGGTCAATCGCCCGCCCTTGATCAACGGCACGCAAATAGTCGCCGCGATGCCAAGGGCCTGGAACGCCGCCGCTTCCTCCGGCGGCAGCTCCTTGAGATTATCGTTGAGCACCAGCGGCTTGCCGGCCCGCAGATTCGTGACCGCCAGTCGGCCAAAATCAGCCAGCCGATAGTGCCCGAGAATATGCGGCGAGCCCACCCGGGCCCAATCGCCGCGAATGGTGAAACCGTCCTCGTCCTCATCCATGTCGGCGTAGGCACAATTGGACAGGTTCAAGTGTGCCGCCAGGATCCGCGTGGTGGTCGCCATGATGGCCTGCGGGTCGGTGGCATTCGCCACGGCGGTGCCGATGGCGTCCAGCACCGCCAGCCGCTGGGTCATGAACACCGTGGAAGTGGTCTCGGTGACCGTGTCCAGCATGCCCACCACCGTGCCGAACTGGTCACGGATGGGGCTGTAGCAGAACGTGAAATAGGCCTGCTCAGGCCCCTCGCCGCGCTCGATGATCAGGGGGAAGTTCTCTATATAAGTGGCTTGCCCCTCGAAGGCGGCCTGCACGATCGGCCCGATATCGCGCCAGACCTCCTGCCACACCTCATCGAACCCTCGCCCCAGCGCCTCGGGTTTGCTGCCGAGGATCGGCAGGAACGCATCGTTGTACACCGTGATCAGGTCCGGGCCCCAGACGATGGCCTGGGGAAAATGCGAGGCCAGGCTCAGCGCCACGGTGGTTTTCAACACATCGGGCCACTGCAGTGGCGGCCCCAGCGACGTCTCCTCCCAAGGATGGCGGCGGACCCGTTCAGCCATTTCTCCGTAGCTCTGGAGCCAATCTGTCATGCGTTCGATCCTTCTGAGACGCCAATACCAACGAGGGGGAAGCTTGTGACCCCAGGCAGGGCCGTATTATCCCGCGCGGGGTGGGAATGCGCGATTGGAATGTGGGATGCGTCGGGGGGTAAATGGGGGGTAACGGGCAGATATTGGCGATGAGGCTACAGAAATATCCTACAAATCGTTGTGTTTTGGCCGGATGTACGTGAGGGGCTTGCCTGGTTGTAAGACATACAGCTCAGATACTCAGCGCTATGGCAACGTCCTACATATGATTGGGAATCCCCTTCCCTATCAATCCCTTGCGTATTTTTTGCGGGGGCGACTATAGTCTTGGCGTCGCCCAAATGGTGGCCGGGTTTGGCGACCCGCAGTGGGCAAAACTATCCAGTGGAGCTTACTTATGAATCAATACATGGGCCTTACCAGCAACGCCGACGACCAACCCCTCTATGTCGACACCACCGCCCCGCTACACATCCTGCTCGACTCAGCAGCCTACCGAATCCGTGCTGCCACCCAATTCCTGGAGAATTTGGCGATGCGCGATGAACTGACCATCGATCCCGCGACCTTGCAAGATTTGGCACAACTTTGCTGCATCCCGCTGCGTGATGGGTGTGACGTGATGGATGTGATTGCCCGAAGATTGGATGCAGCACCGGCCGGTTCCACTCTATAAGCCAGCCAATCGATAACCCCGTGGCGAGGGAGCTTGCTCCCGCTGGGCTGCGCAGCGGCCCCTTTTGTGAGCGCTTCGCACTCAAGCGGGAGCAAGCTCCCTCGCCACAAAAGAAAACAGCTCCATGCCAGGGTCTGGCTGTGGTAGAGAACTCCCCAATGACGCAAACCGCTACCGACAATGAAAAAGACGCGCCAAGAAATGTAGTGGCGTTGCGCAATATTCGTATGGACACCGGTGATAACTTCTCCCTCTCGGAGTGTGCCTTCGCGCTAGTTTCTCGGGTCGATGAAAGTTATGCACTGCGGTTCGAATCTGAGCTTTAATGCCGGGGCTTATCGACAGCCCATTCGTCTAATCAAGGAAGAAACGACATTGAAAACAGCTCTCGGCGCTCTGCTGTTGGCCTGCCTGACAACGACCGCATTCGCTGACGAAAACCCCATCGGTTTCCAATCCTCCACCCTGCCGGATCCAAACAATGGCCGCGCCCTGGAGATGGTCGTCTGGTACCCCAGCGCAACCACCGCAACCCCGCAACTGATTGCCGATAACGCGGTGTTCGTCGGCGCGGCGGCCGTGCGTAACGCGCCGCCCACTGCCGGCGAACATCCACTGGTGGTGCTCTCCCACGGCTACAGGGGTAACTGGAGCAACCAGATCTGGCTGGCCAGCGCCTTGGCCCGGAAGGGTTACATCGTCGCCGCCATCAACCACCCCGGCAGCACCACCCATGACCGCAGCCCGCAAGCAGCGGCGCAGCTATGGCAGCGGCCCGTTGACCTGCGCCGAGCCATCGATGCGGTCACAACTCAACCGGAAAAATTTGGCCGCGTCGCCAATGGCCGAATTGCAGCCGTGGGCCATTCACTCGGCGGCTGGACTGCCCTGGAAATCGCCGGCGCTCGCTTCGACCCAGAGCGCTTCGCCCAAGACTGCAAAGCCCATTCGCAGTTATCCAGTTGCACCGTTTACCAACAGATGAACCCCGCCAGCACCTCGGAAGCAAAGGCCGAGCTGGCCGCTGATTGGCGCGATAAACGCGTCACTGCGGTGGTGACATTGGACTTGGGCCTGTCACGGGGGATGACCGATGAGAGCTTGGCCACGTTGCCTGTCCCCGCCCTGGTGATCGCTGCCGGTGTACCGTCGCAAGAGCTTCCCGCCGAGTTGGAGTCTGCCAATTTGGCCAAGCGACTTTCATCGGCGACAAGCCGTTACGTCGAGATCAAAGACGCGAGCCATTTCAGCTTCATGTCGATGTGCAAACCTGGCGCGGAAGAAATGCTTGAAGAGGAAGTGCCAGGGGATGGGGTCATTTGTCAGGATGGTGATGGCGGCCGTGCTCGGGGGGTGATTCAGCAGCAGGTTGTGTCGCTGATCGCGGAGTTTCTGGCGCAATCCCCTGGAGAGCTTGAGAAGGAGGCTAGATGAAGATCACACGTCCAGGATTATCGGGATATTTAACGAGTAGGGGCGCCTAATGCAGCGCGTCATGATTATCGGTCAGCCTGGCTCAGGAAAAAGCACGCTGGCTCGGGAAATGGGCAAACATACCGGATTGCCAGTCATTCATATTGACACTATTTATTGGCGGCCCGGTTGGATCGAGCGAAACCCGGACGAAAAGACGCGGCTTTGTCGCGAGGTCGAGGCTCGCGATCAATGGATTTTTGAAGGCGGTCATTCTGCCACTTGGGGCAACCGAATTGCGCGAGCCGATCTTTTGATATGGATTGATCGCTCATCGGTACTTCGGTTCTGGCGTGTGCTTCTCAGAACGTTAACCCAGCGAGGCCGCCCACGCCCCGATCTTCCAGAGAATTGCCCAGAGCAGCTAGGGAACCTTCCGGAGTTTTTCAAATTTATGTGGGCGACCCGTAAATCGGCGCGTGCAAAGATGAAGCAACTTGTAGCAACGGCCCCATCGACATGTCGCGTTATCTGTCTGCGGTCCAACCGCCAGATCCAACTGTTTCTGTCGAACGTCGGAGAGGAGGCACCTAGCGTAGAACCGCCGTAAAAAGTCGAAAAAAACGACAACGTCGTTTTATGGAAGCAAGAATAAATCCCCCTATTCCATCCCTTTTCCCACCGGCATGCTCGGCACATCAAGCCCGACTTTCACCCGGTCCAGCGCCACGATTGTCTTGAACCAGGTCACGTTGGAATTTTCGGCAAACAATCGCCGCGCCAACGCCTGGTATTCGTTCATGCTGGCCACGGTTAACACCAGAACGAAATCCACTTCACCGGTGACGTAATAACACTGCTGAACTTCGGGCACCGCGAAGTGTGCCTTCATCGCCTCCAGTGCCTCGATGCTGGTGCGCTCTGCCATCACTTCCACAATGATCGTGATCGGCCGTCCTACGGCAGTGGGATCCACGATGGCGACGTTGCCCGTGATGACGCCCCCCGCTTCCATCCGCTTGATACGGCGCTGAACGGCGGCCGTGGAAAGATTGACCTGCTCGGCCATGAGGCGCAGCGGCATTGTGTTGTCGCGCTGGACGAGGTCCAGGATGGCACGGTCGAATTTGTCCAACGATTCAAGTGCGGCGTCGCTTTTTGCCATGGTAAACCTGTGAGAAATTTTCTCGAAAACTAACAGAAAACTGCACCCCTTTATCTAGCCTGGAGAAATATTATCTTGCCAGCAGTCTGCGTACGCAGCCTTGGTCGCAACACACACAGGATATTATCGGCATGCTCGCACTGTTCCATCTCTCCCCTGTCCTGTTGGTGACAGCCATGCTCGTCGTGCTGCGCCGGCCACCCGTGCATGCCGCCATCGCAGGCACTGTATGGGTCATGGTGCTCTGGCTCGCCGGCGCTGCCGACGCGTGGCACCTGGGCAGCATGGTGGCCGCTGCTCAAGATACGGCCGTGCTGTTTGCAAGTACGGCTTTCGTGATCGTTCCAGGCCTGGTTTTTGTGATTTTTATCGAGCGCATGAGTGTCAACCTGGCGCTTAGCCAATGGGTGCGGTCACTGGGGCTTGGGCGCGGCGATCAAGTCGTGTTTATCGTTCTTGGACTGGCACCGTTGCTCGAAGCGATGACCGGCTTCGGCGTGTCGTTGATCGCCACGGTGCCCCTGCTGCTCAGTCTGTTCGAACGTCGGGTCGCGCTACGGATAGCACTGACCGGCATGGCAATCATGCCTTGGGGAACGCTGGGCCTGGCATCGGTCATTGGTGCTTCGTTGGTTCACCTGGACGCAACCGCGCTGGCAGCGACCTCGGCATTGACCAGCGCACCGGTTTTTTTGGTCCTCAGTGCAATCGCGCTATCGCTTGCAGGCGTTCGTGATTCGCGGGAATGGAGGGCGTTGGGCGCTTTCTGGTTGCTGTTTGTGGGCGTGCTTTACAGTGCAAGTCGGTGGCTGGGGCCGGAAGTGGCCGGCGTGGCAGCAGGCCTGGTGACGGCTGCTGCGGTACTCTCTGCTGGGCTGTGGCGCCTGCGCCGCAACGATAGCGAGCGCGGTGCGGTGCAATGGCCGCGTCAGGCATGGCCATATCTGGCCCTGATTGTCTGCATTGTCGCGTTGAAGACGGTGTGGACGATCACCGCTTGGCCAGATCACTGGGTTGTACAGGGCGCCCAGGTCACCTGGAAACCACTCGCCTCACCCGGCCTGGCACTGGTTTTGGTGCTGATCGGGATAGGGTTTCACACGCGCCACACACAACGCCAGACAGCACTCGACGTCAACCTGCCTGCTGCACTGGTGGCGCGGGCGAAGCGGCCACTGTTGACCATTTTCTTCTTCCTGGCGATGTCGCAGATGATGGTGAAGGCCGGCTTCCTCGCGGGTTTGATGCAACTGCTAGCGGGCCTGTCACCCGCCGCCGCGACGTCGCTGGTGGCCCTGTTTGGCGCGCTGTCAGGCTACATGACCGGGTCGAATGTTGGCGGCAACGCGATCTTCATGCCGGCCATCGCGATGTTGCCGGAATCCTCTCGCCTGTTGTTGGCTGCCGTCCAGAACAGCTCGGCAGGGCATGCTGCGCTGGGCTCGCTGTCGGTTGTCATGCTGATCCTGGGACTTGCCAAGACCCAGGCCAAGGAAGAAGGCGAACTGGTAAGGTTTGGCTTCACGCTGGTCTGTCTCAATACCGTGTTAGTCGCGTTGGGCGCGGCGGTGCTGAGTGGGTGGTTTGGATAGTGGGGTGTTGGCAAGTGGGCCCCCTTCTGCACTTTTTCCAATCCCCTTGTTCATGTCTCTTTCCCAATAGTTTCTGACTTAACTATCCTACGCCTCCACCCTAAACGGATTCGCCACGATGTATCTGCGCTCAAGCTTCTTGTTGTGCCTGTGCCTTTTCAGCAGCCTGAGCCAGGCCGCTGTTAACTGTTCGGCCCTGGCGGAAAAGATCTCCGGGACGGTGCCGGAGTTTCATCCGTCGGTGCAAGGCAAAGTCATTGGCACCGGACGCCTGCATTTCCACGAAGCGCCCGATGAAGCCTGTGCCAATAAGAAGATTTTCGTCATACCCGGCGACTCCCTCACCGTTTACTCCAACCTTGAAGACGAATCATGGCTGGAAGTGAACTTCATCGCCAAGAGCGGCGACGACTATACCGGTTGGGTAAAGGCTGATCGGGTCGAGATTGGCGCACCTTACGGAGCGCCAGCAGACGATACCGACGACGCGCCGGCGGGTGATGCTCAATAAAGTGGAGAAGAAACAATGACGAGTCCACCAGACGGGAACGGTCTACTCCTGGCCAGTACGAACGACAATATGGCTGATGGCATCGGTTTCGCCGCCTGGGCTCGCGTCTGGAAGGCGCTTGGCATCAGAGACGCGTCACGCGAAACGTACGAAGAGCTCATTCGACACTACGGCGAGCCGCACCGCGCGTACCACAACCTGCAGCATCTGAAGGAATGCCTTCATATGCGCCGATACATCAACGCGGCCTGCCAGGCCCCCGCAGAAGTCGACCTCGCGTTATGGTTCCATGACGCGATCTACGACCCCCCTTCGCAGCGACAACGAGTTGCGCAGTGCGCAATGGTTGGACGACGTGGCACGCGATAGCGGCCTGGACGATGAAACGCGACGCAGGCTTTACGACCTGGTAATGGTGACGCGACACGACGGTGCTCCAGCGTCGGCAGACGAAGCGGTGTTGGTGGACACGGATCTGGCGATCCTTGGAGCATCGTTCGAGCGGTTCGAGGAATACGACCAACAAATTCGCCGCGAGTATCAGTTTGTGCCTCTGCCTGTGTACCGCCAAAAGCGGCGCCAGGTCCTTGAAGGCTTCCTGGCGCGTGGACGGATCTATACGACCGCAGCGTACTTCGATGCATTTGAGCAGCAGGCGCGGGCAAATCTTGCACGTGCCATTGACCGTCTTGACTGAAGACTGGATTCAAGCGGCGAAGGGATAACTTACGCCCGTGACTGCACACGCTTCATAGCTTCGAGAAGCTGCCCCTCGAAGTACTCGCTCCCGTCTCTTTCCGGCTCTTTTATGCGGCGCTTTGCTTCGATAAGCATCTGCGTGACAGCGATGTTCTGATTCAAAAAAGTAGCAACCATCAGGTCGCTCAAATTTTCTAAAGGGGTGTCCCAGACCTCCCTGCACCTCTGCATCAGGCCTGTAGGTGAATCCCCACGCCACGGACCTAGAAGATTTGAGACTGTAAGACTCGAACTCATGAGCGGACTTTTGAAAGAAATCGAAGGTTGGTCATTTCGCATGGCCATAGCTAAAAACGAGATTGGATGACCGCTTTTGGCGGATTTTGTTGTAAAAGTCGCCATGGTTTCCGCAGGAAAAAAGTACGCGCTCGAGATTGAAATCTTTGCCTTGTGCAGAGGGGGGCCAAGCTCGGATTTCGCATATCTGCGCAGAAAAGACGTTTTCAGCAATGAGTATGCGTGCAGTCTGAGATGACTTATTTTTTCAACACAATCGGCTGATATCATCCCGTGATCATTAGCGCCTTCCCAACCCAAAAATTTAATCCCCCCTACTCGCTACTCAGTTCACGATGTACAACCCGGTGGCAACTCGCGCAGAGACATTGCAAATCCTCCAAGCTTGTCAGATGTCCTTCCGCCATCAGCGCAACCTGCACGGTTCGATGGTGCACCTCGATGCAGGCCTCTCCGTTTTCTGCGCCATAAGTTTCAACCGGATCCATTTTGCAACGCTCGCAATAGAGTCGTCCGTGGTTCCTCTTGAATTCAGCTTTCTTGGCAATCGACAACCCTGGAGCGCGCTCCTTCCGTAGATGAGCTACGAGCCTGGGCTGCCCCTCAGTCCATACCCGATCTTCATGCAGTGTTGGCAGAGCGGGATCAGACATCAAGGCCCCTTTGGGCACTATACGGAAGCCAGCATTCTCTAGTAGCTGAAAACAGACGCTGTTAACGCCGGCAATGAAGTGTTTTGGCAGTATCTGAAATTCCAGAGCGCGTGTAGCAGCTAAGCCAAATACCGCCTTCGGTGGCAGTCGGAGATGTTCATCAACAATCAGGTCGTAATCGGTTGACTCAGCAAAGCCAGGTGAATCAATCCCGTTGATCAAATCTTGAACAGCACGCCATATATGCTCGGCGGTGACTCCACGAAGCACCTCAGCGGGAAGTCGATCGAGACTTCGTAGATTTTTATCTACGGGGATACCGCCCAGCGCAAGACTCAATGCGTGCTTGTCGCCCCCAGATATCGTCATCCGAATGCGTCGAGTGGAGTTGCCTCCCGAGGACTCAGAGGACGATCGGCCAACGGCCTTCATTCGAGTGGAAAGGACTTTCACAATCTGATCAACAGGCGCCTGACTCTCCTCCGAGGTCAGTATCGTTCGCTGAGAAATGGGAATGCCTTGAACGCGACTGCTATCAACCCAGACGTGTTCTACTGCAAACGAAGCCCGCTTCAGCCTGGCCAGCAAAACAGAAAGCCCCAGAGCATATTCGGAGTTAATCGCGCCCTTACCTTTAGTACCGCCACGGCTGTGGAATACAATCTCGTCCGACTCGATTCCGAAGTGCGCGTCAATTGGACTTCCATCGTCGGAAATGATCTGAAAAAAACGCGCCATGTCTACGGCTACTCCCTTTAGTTTCAAGCGACTGACGATACTGCACACGCAATGCACATAGGCTGCACTATTCAACTGCGGGGATAGGTATCAGGGAAAATGCCCTGGGCGGCTAGCTGCTTTTCGTAGGCATCGACCACCAGTTGCCTGGCCTCTTGAAATCGATAGATTTTCTCATCGTAGATGAATGCCAGCTCACCCCAGAAATGATGAACCGTGGAAAGGGCAGTAACATTGTCATGCCGATCTGACCGGGCCTTCTCCTTCACTTCTTCCAACTTGTTGCGGGTGCTCATTCTGCCGCCCGCAATACCGGCAATTCCGTGTTCCAGAACATGGACGAGGATTTTCCATGCGAAGTCATCGTCTTCGAAGATCTTGATCATGTCGCCCCCTTGCTTCCGAGTAATCCGAAACTAAACGGCAATGGCTCATCTCACCATTGGTCTAAAGTAGTCCTCTCCACACACTTCCCCTTTTCCGCTCCCCCAAGCAGCAGTCCGTCCTGTCACGCATTCCGTGACCGGTAGCGCTCGGCCTCCTGCAAGCGCCTTCAGGAACTGACCGGCACCTCGCCCGGCGACGTGCTACTGACCCTACATATGACGTCAAAATCCTCTGATTTTTCGGCTTAGGGCGTCACTGTTCGCCCATTAAAATGTGCTGGCCGGTCTGATTGACCATGGCCAGATGGGTCAATTACCGATTCTACAAACCTCAATCTGGTAGCCCATTGCACCGAGCCGCTGGGCGAACTGTCGGAAGTTCACCTTCGAGAAAAACGGCATGTGCAACGTATCGTTGGGTTGCATGATAGCGAACACGATTCTGTTGCGCGGTTGCGTGACAGGGTTGAAGGAGAACTGAAAATTACCCAACTCCGCTAGATAGCCGTTCACCTGAGTAACGACATCGGGGGTGTTGATCAGAGCCTCAGCGGACACATAGGCCTGAGAAAAGAGATGGCTCAGCACGCTCGACGATGAGTACTTTTTGACGTGGATGATGTGGTGATCCGGCGTGAGCAGGTCACAAAATTCGAATGGGCCACCAGCTCCCGTCAACCTCACTAATTTCTGGTCTAGTAGATAGAAATTCATGTTGTCTGCGATGCGTCTAAGGTAAGCGCCCTCGTGGTCGGTGCCATACGGAGGAAACACTAGGTTGCATGGAACTGCAGCGTCAAAGAAGCGGTTCACTTGCTCGGTGTAATCGCGGTCAATCTGGTACCAATCACCCTCGCTGAGCAGATAGATTTTTCCTTCGTGTTCGATCTCCGCCTCAAGACACGTATACAGAGGCCACGCAGCAAGTCGCTGCTCATCTGCACCGTAAAGGTAGATACGTTCGGAGGCCAGCGCTTGGCGGGTGATGCCCCGCAGAAGGTGCTTGGCGAGCAGCGCCTGCCGCAGATCGAGGTCGAATGCGATCGTCGGGCCGTTGCGAGATCGGGCGCTGTGTTTCACATAGCCGAAGCCGCTGATGTCATTGCCAAGTAGCTCGGGTGGCGCCACGCGGACGCGGTCGAACTGCTCTATATTTATCGCAGCCACTAGAAGCCCATCCAGTTGGCCCATGAGTGTGGAATCGCGTACTGGGACGATGAAGTCTATCCAAGGGTATTTTTCCTTGCAGTGCTCGTCTTCGTACGCCGCCAACAGTCGAAGCGCGATATCCGGGAATTCTTCGAGCTTTACATCGGAATGCAACGCCAATGAGTCCGAACCGCTAACGTACTCGCCCTCATCCTGATCGTTCTCCACGATGCCGGTTAGCGATTTCAGGATCTCCGAGTCGAACTTGAAATCGAACTCCGAAATCGACAGCAGTCTCGATGACTGCGCCTTTGAGCGCAGCGGCGTGCGATCAATATTGGACTTTTCCACGGACTTGATCAGTAGTGGATCAGTCAGGCTAAGCGCCGTGCGCAGCCCGAAATAACGCTCAATGGCTAGCTGATCGATCAGGTGCCTGGCGTGGCCAAAAGTGAAGCAAAAAACCCTACCGTGGACTGCCAGGACGAGGAGGGCTTTGAGCGATCTGCCGGTAAGGTCGAGGCCAGCCACCTCTGGGATGGCACCGAATAGTTGCGTCCATTTAGGATGGGAAGGGGTTTTCTGATGGTAAAAGAGGCACTCAACATCGCCCAATGAAAAAGCGATAGGTCGCAAGTTGACCTCATCGGAAAGTGCGTCCTGGACGCTTCGCCCGTTCTTGAGCAGGAATACGTTGATGGTGATCTTCACACGTCACTCCTTGACCTCTCGCTTTGATGTTAAATTGGCATCTGCCTCTATTTCCGTCAAGGCATGCACGATGTGGTTAAAATCCACCGGTAAAACCTTCTCTTTGCGAATTTCGAGGTTTAAGAGCGGGGACGCACCTCGATATAAATACCTAACGGTGCTCTCAAGATTCGTATGGCCAAGCAGCAGACGCACTGCTCTCATTTTTTTATTCTGCGATATATCAGCGACGCATCGTTTCGATTCAAAAGAAGCTTGCTGTATGCATCAAACGGGATCCCTCCACCTATGACCCTCAAATCAACCGATCCAAAACCCGCGCATTCCACAACTCCCGATACCGCTCCCGCCACCCCGGGCTCCCCTTATCCAACCACTCCAACGTCGCCTCAACACTCTCAGGGCTGATCATGAAGTGATTGATGTGCTCCTCGATCCGCTCTTCCGATAAATGCAGCGAATCCAGATAACCATTGAAAGAATCCGCCAACACCACGTACTCATCGCCCTGCTGGCGGCGCCCAGTCCAGGCCGGTAAACCCGCCACCATCGCCGCCACGTCCTGGCGCTCTTCCCGCACATCCAGCAGCAAGATACTCGCGCCGCCGTCGCGACCTATCGGCAACAATCCCGTCTCGGGGAAACCGGGCTGGGCCCGCAGTTGCTCCAGTTCAAAGGGGTTGGATTCATACTTTTCGTCCAGATCCAGCCCGTACAGTGAAAAGCTGAGCAATTCCTCATCGCCATTGGCGAGCGTGGCCAACACATCGTATTCCACGTAGGCGCCGTTGCAGGTCTTGAGGAACTGGCGATAGTCGTCCGGCAGGCGGGCACCCAGGCTGGCTTCCAATTGTGAGATGGCACGGTCGGTGGCGCCTTCACGGGTGTCTTCGAGAATGAGTCCGCGGTAATCAGTCATTGCGCCTTCCGTTTTGGTCAGTGAGGCCGAATCCTTCTATGCTCAAGCGACTATGCGCAAGGAGCAACTTTAATGGACTACCTGATTCGAAACGCTATGGATACCGATGCCCCGGCCATCAGTCAAACAATCATCAATGCCTTGCGCCAGTCCAATGCCCAAGACTACTCACCCGAAATTATCGATCAAGTGGTGCAAAATTTTTCCCCGCCGGCAATTCTTCAATTGTTGGCTCAACGCCAGATACTCGTAGCCACAGTCGACAATCATATCGTTGCAACGGCGAGTCTTGATCAGGACGTGGTCCGAAGCGTGTTTGTCGACCCGAGCTATCAAGGGAAGGGTCTCGGAAGACACCTGATGACGAGGATTCAATCGATCGCCATCAACGCAGGCCTGAAGCTGCTGCGGGTTCCCTCTTCAATCACCGCAGAAGGCTTTTATGCTTCGCTTGGCTTTGAAAAAGTCCGGGATGAGTTCCACAAATCAGAGCGCACGATCATCATGACGAAAACCTTGGACCTGTAGCACTGCAGCGTCCAAGAAGGTATCCCTGCGCCATCACACCACGCTTGCCCGATGCAGACTGCTCAAATGCCCAACCCCCGCCGCCTGCAAACGACTCACCAAATCCTCCCGCGCCGCTCGCCCACCCGAACGCACGTACTCCAGCTCCGCCGCGGTGATCAACACCACCGGCACCAATCTGACGGGGGACAATGGCATATCCTCCAGTTGGGTCGGGAAATCCGGCGCCGGGGCACCGAGCAGAACGCCGGTGGAGTCGTCATCGGTCACGAAGTGTTTGGGCAATTGGTCGCTCATGTGGTGCGATTGGCTGAGCCCGGGAAGTTCAAGGGACAGCGCCCCATACTGGTCGAGTTGGTGGGTGATGCCGCCCGCGTCGGCCACCGTCTTGGCGACGTGTTCCACCAATTCGAATGCCCAACTGCCCTTGAAAGGATCGACCTCGCCCACGGGGCCATGGACGTGTTCGGGGATGTCCGCGGTTTCGACGAACAACTCCATTTCGAAACCGTTGCCCATGCCTTCCGTATCATCGAATGGATCGGACAGGCCTTCGGTGGCGAGGATGATCGTCTCGCCACGGCGAACCACGCGGTAGGCCTGGCGGGTCGAAGGCCAGTACGGGCCGCCGGAAAAGGTCGGGCTGATCAAGTAGGCAAGGACATCCCGCTCGACCGTGCCGACAGCACTCCAATGACGATCCAGGCACGCTGCGCCGGCTTCCCGGACGGCCAGATTGGCGGCTTCAGCCTCAGTCAGGTCGACAAGCTCAGGGGATTGCGGCGCGGGCTGGTCGTGTTGGGTTTCAGGGGCTTTTGATGAACCGAAGAGCTTCTTGAAGAAATTCATGGGCGTTCCTATTCGAAAACTGCAGTTGATGTATCGTTCAGTTACTGCGCCTGGAGCGATTTCCACAGGATGAACATGACATTGACGGTCGAAAGTTTGGTCAGGATAGCAATGACCAATCCAATCAACGCACAAATCACTTCGCGCTTGCCTGCACTCGGTTTAAATCAATGCATGCTCACGGCAGGCTGCCTGTTCCAAGCCGTCTGGAATCATCAATCGAAGCAACAGTCCTCTTGGGGCGTTAAGGATTACGATGTTTTTTACTTTGACCCGGACCTGTCTTGGGAAGCCGAGAACGAAGTGATCAACGCCGCCCAGCGACTCTTCCAGGACCTCGACGTCAACATCGAGGTCAAGAATCAGGCTCGCGTCCACCTCTGGTACGGTCAGCGGTTTGGCAAGCCTTATCCTCAGCTTCAGTCGGCCAAGGATGGCATTGATCGTTACTTGATTGCGGGCACGTGCATTGGGCTGGATGTTGAAACCGGTGAGGTCTATGCGCCCTTTGGCCTGGACGATATCGAGCAAGGCTTTCTGCGTATCAATCCAAATAATCCGCAGCCGGATTTGTTCGATGAGAAGGCGAAGAGTTATCAGGCTCGCTGGCCGTGGCTCAGGATTGTGGATGCCTTTCGCTGATTCTACTTATTCCAGGAGCGAAGCCGACTTGAGCAAATCGTAAAGTCCTTCAGGCACCAGCGGTGACAGAGCCGTGAAGCTGTCACTGGAGCACCACGTGGCCTTGAACGATGCACCGTCGCTTTCAAAGCCTTCCAGCCAGGGTTGTTTGTAGAGATCGGCGTCGTCAAACCTTGCATCGTAGACTTGGACGATCTCGTGCCCAGGCTTGCCGGCGTAGGTGAAAATGCTTTCCAAGGTGCCAATCAATCGAAGGTCGCTGATCGAGGCACCCAGCTCCTCTTGCACTTCTCGGACGATGGCCTCATGGCTTCTTTCGCCGAACTCAATACCACCGCCAACGGGACGAAAAAACACCTGTTTTTTATTGGCATCGTAAAACTGGTTGACCAGTATTTTTCCGTGATGATGAAAGATACAAAGAGCGAGGGGCCTAATGCGTTGCTCCGACATGAATAAAACTTCCTTTTGATTTAATGATGCACAACGTCCTGCGAATATCAGTATCAGGGTTTAAACACCACCCACTCAACCTTGACTCATCGTTCCCGAAAAACTGGCCTCCACCGGCCCGACAAGAACGACCGCACCCACGCCATCCCACTGAACCGTCACGCCTCCGCCATCACATTCAACCTCGACGGTGCTGTCCAACAAACCACGACGAATGCCGTTAACAACCGCACCGCACGAGCAGGATCCCGAACCTAGCGCAATACCCGCCCCACGTTCCCAGATCCGCAGCCGTATATGGTTGCGATCAATGATCTGGACGAAATGAACGTTGGTCTTGAGCGGGAACAGCGCGTGGGTTTCGATGGCCGGACCGATCGTCGCGATATCAACGCTGGCCAGATCATCGACAAAATAAGTGCAGTGCGGATTACCCATGCTGCACGCGGCGGGACTGCCAGCAAGTGGTAAAGCAACAGTGTCCAGTTCTTGCGCTAAAGGAATGTCCGACCAGCCGAAAAGCGGCACGCCCATGGCGACGGAAATGTCGCCGGTTGGAGTACGCTCGCAAGTCAGCAGACCACGGTTAGTGCGCAGCACCAGCGAAGTAGCATTTGCTTCGCGCATCAGCAGATCCGCCGCTCCTCGCGTCGCGCTGCCGCAAACATCCAGCGGGGAGCCATCTGCGTTCCAGAACATCACCCGCGCATCGGCATCGTCGCAATCGAGCAACACCGCGAGTTGGTTGAAGCCCACGCCCCGGTTCCTATCGCCCATACGCCGGGCCATGGCACTTGTCACTGGGCTGGCTGCATTGCGCGAGTCGACAATAATGAAGTCGTCGCCATTGGCATGCATCTTATAGAAGCTCAGTGACATGCAAACGCTCTGCTGGAGATGGAATTACCGTAATAAAAATTGCAGGTTGCCTGAGCGTTCCGGACATACAACATGATTCGATTGAGTGACGGTTGCATGTATTCATCCGTGATCAGTGTGAGTGTTGCGTCTTCTTATATGCCGTCGTCATGACCTCCCAGGTTCCAGTGTCGGCAGGAATCAGATGCTCGATACGCAATGAGCTCATCGTGATGTCGAGGGGCATACCGAAGGTGGTGAATGTCGACATGAACTTAAGCTCACCCTGGGAAGAGTCGACTCGCGTCAGCAGCAGCGGAGGCAGTTCGTTAGCCAGCGCAGCGCTGTGTGGGGCCGGCAGGCTCTTCAGGATCTCAGCCAGCGCCGGATGACTCAAGGCTTCCCTGGATGCGCGTTGCCAAGCCACTAATCTTATTTCCTCGGCGTTACTCAGATGATCACCCAAGCCACCGGGTTGCAGCAGTGTCACCAACAGGTTCAGTCCCTCTGCCGCCTCTCTGGCAAGCCCCACCAGATCGAACAAGACTCCCGCGCTGGCGTTGGCGGCAAGGATGTCCCATTGAGCATCCAAGACAATTGCTGGGGCGGGGTTATTGGCGTGAAGGATGTGATCAATGGCAGCACGCACCACCTCCATTGTCGATGATGTGAGCGGCGTCGTTTCGTAGCGAGGGGCGTAGCCGCTGGCGAGGAAGATGTCATTGCATCGTTCCAAAGGCACATCCAGGGCAGTCAATAAGTTGTGCAGGGTGCCGGGACTTGGCTTCGCACGTCCCGTTTCGATGCAACTAAGGTGACGCTGAGATAGCCCTGTTATCAGCGCGCAGTCCAACTGACTGAGTCCGGCCTGTTGGCGCAAGTGACGCAGTTGGGCACCGGCCGAGGTTGGCGGCGTTGTTCGAGAGAAAGGTCGACTGGTCATCCGTTGACTCTGGCATTGCGGGTGAATGGCGTCGATGACCTCAGAGGTCATTGAAGCCGTGACGGTCTAGTCACTAGCCTACCTCCCTGATCAACGAACTTGTCCGGGGAGGCAACTTGAAGAAACCTTACATCGCACTGGTGACACTGCTGCTTTTTTCCGTGTACACAGCGAGTACTTTGTTTCTCGCCGAGCAATCGCTCCTGGCGTTCGGCCTCGGGCTCATGTCGTGCCCAGACACCGCGCAGGTTGTCATCGACCTTTATCTGCTCGCTTGCATGGCGTGCGTCTGGATGTACCGGGACGCACGCTCGAAAGGCCGGTCGCTCACATCGCTGCTGCCTTACTTCCTGATCACGGCCATCTTCGTATCAATCGGTCCGCTGTTGTACATCGTCGTCAACGGGTTTGGACGCCAATCGTCGCTGACAGGTACTCATGATTAGCCAGTTCCTCAAGTCATGCACCGCAACGGACAATCACAGCTCACGGCCAATCAACAAGCACCGCTTTCGGATCCCCCTGGCGCATCTGGGCCAGTTCAGCATCCGCCTTGGCTTGCGTCGCGTGGCAGAACTCGAAGGCGTTCTGGGTCTTGCCGGTCGGCCCCTTGGCTTCGGCCATGCACACCACGGCGCCCGGTGTGCAAACGGCGCTGTTGAGTTTGAAATCACCCCAAACGCCGGGCTGTTCCTGCTTCACCTTGGCGATGTAGCTTTTGAGCGAGGGTTGCATGTCGCTCGCGGCACCGGCGATCAATTTGACCGGGCTGACCGCAGCGCCGTACGTATGCTGAGTGGACAGTACGGCGGTGCAATACATGGCTGCAGCCGGGACCACAGCCGTGGCACCGTTGGCCATCACCGTAGGCGTCATCGCGACTTGCGTCCCACCAGGCCCCACCAGAACCGGAACGATGCTAAACGCGTTGTTTCGCCAGACCTTCAGGTTCACCCGCGAGCCGATTGGCGCTTTGGCAACGGCCACCCTGAAATCGATTGAATCGGCGATAAGCCCGTTATCCACGGCCACGATCACGTCTTGAGGCAAGATCCCCGCCTGTTGCGCACCGCTGCCCGGAACGGTCGCCTGTACCACAACCCCGGCGGGAGGCGCTGACAGCGCCATCGCCCGCTTCGGATCGATGGTCTCGATACTGGCGCCGATCCTGCCGCGAGGTAAATTGGCCGGCTGGCAGCCTTTTTCAAGCCAGACCTGGCTGGCCGCTTCTTTTCGAGCCGTGGCGACCTGCTTCAGGATGGGCTCAGCGCTCGCCTGGTACATCGGCACTTCGCTGAGGGACATTTCGATGTATTCACAAGATTTGGAGCGATACCGGTCAGGCGTTTCCCGGGTCACCAACTGCTGCAGGTCAATGGGTGGCAAGCCTTGGGGGGCGGCAACGGTGGAGGTTGCGGGGGAGACGCTGGCAGAGTCCGCACTGGCGACCGATGAGACCACGTAGGCACCGGCCGCAAGGCCTGCTGCACTGGTCATCATGCTGGTGTCGACGCCTCCCATGGGCAGCAGCATCGCACCGACTACCGCCGCCTCACCGAGACCGCCATCAGAGGCACAGCCAGCCAAGGCAGTGAGCGAAAGTGCAACGACAAGCCTGGCGCTTGATTTGAAGGCAGATGCGGACATTTCGCTACTCAGTGATTGATTCGAGTGGATCGTGCCGCATCATGGCAAAGTGCCTTTCAGTTGTATATCGAATGCACATTTGCCCGGATGCCACCCGTCTCAATCACCACGGCAGCGAAGTGCCTGGTTGAGGTTGGACAGGATGATGGCCAAATAGTACCTTGCCTGGACCTGCCTGAACGCCACGACCTCAGAGAAGCCCATGTCGACAAAATGCCTTGCCGCAATACTGGTGCTCTCCCCTCTCCTGGCGTCTTGCGTCAACCCGATGTACAGCTCCGCCGAGCGAGCCGAAACGGCGGAATACCTGCGCAAGGTCAAGGATCCGGCGACCTACTACGCCATGGATTGTGAAACGTTCCTGGCGACCAAACAGGGCTGGGAAAAGCATCCGAGCATGGCGGGCGATCCCGTTAACCTGGTGATCCAACAAGTCGCCAGACAACGCGATTGTTCAGCCGGTAGCGCTCCAGCACCAGTTGCCGCTGCGGTGTCACCGACGCCCGGGATGTCCGCGGCAATGCCCGCATCGGAACCTAATCAGTCTGGGGGCTTGGGCCTGCACATCACCAGCGTTACACCGGCGGTGGCTCAGCAATTTGGCTTAGCCGCTACCAGCGGCGTATTGGTCGTGAGGCCAGTGCCAGGAAGTGGCGCGGAAAAAGCGGGCATGTTGGCCGGCGATATCGTATTGCAAATTGCCGGGACCCCGGTCAACAGCCCGGCCGAGCTGACCGCTGTCGCCAGTCGTATTCGACCTGGCTTCGCGGCGCCGTTGAAGGTGTGGCGCAACCGGGCCCCCATCGACGCGTTGGTGGAAATGGGCGACTCATCGGGCTTGGCACCCTTGGTAGCGCTTGCACCTGCGGCAGCCGCCGCGCCGACGCGCCCCCTGGCCGCTCCCGTGACATCGCCAGCAAGCAATAGCGCGGCCAATACTTCGTTCTGTTTTGCCCTGTTCGAGGCCAGGCAAGTCCAGGGGCTGAGCGACTATCCATCAAGGGGCCTCATCACCGCCGTCTGGCAAGGCCCGGCACTGAGCGGCACACCGGCTCGCCTCGCCATGCCGGAGTTCCAGGCATTCACTCGGTCCCAAGGCTACGACGTAAAAATGCAACCGATGTTCTGCCAGCCAATCGGTACCAGCGAACAGTGCCAGGCGCTGGGGTCGGAGAGTTTCATGCTGACCGAGCGCAGCTTTACCGCGATGGTCAATTGCACCGAAACCTTGCAGGGCGTGGAAACAACGCGGGGTCTACTGTTTAAACAGTGGCCTTATCTGCAGACCACCCCGTGGCGTCCGTTGGCGAGTCAGTAACTGTCTCGATGGGTGGCTCTGGCCGGCGTGGGAATCAGGTGCTCGATGTAGCTTTCGCTTTAAGCCACGCCTCACGCGTCATTTCCCAGACGTCTTTAAGCAACGGCCCACAGACAAATTCCCCCTGCTGCGTCCCGATCATGCGCATGCCTTCGCGCTCCGACACCCTGCGCGAAGCCAGGTTGCCCACGGCCTTGGGCACCTGCATGACGGGGCGTTCCAGGGTTTCAAACCAATAGGCATTGATCGCCTCGCACGCCTCGCGCATATAGCCTTTCCCCTGCCACTGCGGTGCCAGCCAGAAACCGCGGTTGTTGCCTGGCTGATCGTAGAGGCTGATGCTGCCGATGCTCTGTGCCGAGTCCTCGGCAATACCGATCATCCAGTGCCACTCGCGCCCGGCGGCGACAGCGGGGAGCGCATGGTCGCGCACGTAGGTCAGCGCGCCGTCATCCGGGTACGGCCAGGGCACGCGGCTGTCCAGGTAACGAACCACTTCCCAGTGTGGGAATAATCGTTGAATCGCCGGTGCATCCGCCAGTTCAAGGGGCGTGAGGATTAGGCGGCGGGTTTGGAAGGTGGGGATGGGGTCCATGATGAAGATTCCTTTTCAAACGTTATGGCGTCCTTGAAAAGTTTTCACGCTACAAGTTATCCATGATCCTGCACAGCTTGCTGTCCTCCAAGGATAAAGGGGGAAGCTCGGTCGTTTTCACGGACAGTTGCTTGAGGGTGACCGTGCACTTGAAGCGCCCCGCGGCCTCCAGTTGGTAATCCGCCCCTGCTTTAGGGACAAAGCGGAACATGTTGTAGCATTGAGCACCGATGTAATGAAAAGCGATGGGCTGTCCGGCAGGCACCAGCAGCTCCGTCATTACCGTGGAAGATGAATGTTTGTCGTCGTCTGGCATGCCCAGTCGTTCGCCGTTGCGATTGGCGTAGCCATCCCGGAACGCCACCATGACGCCCGCGCCCGGCAGGCGGAAATCCACACAATCGGACTTGGGTACGGCCCTGACCATGCCATCGCTGATCACCCGCAAGCGTGCGGTCTCGCCACCGTCAGGCGTTGAATAAGGGGTGGAGAAAGAGCGGACATCCGACAGCGCTCCGCAGCCGGTGAGCAGCGTCAATAAGGTGAAGTTCAAGGCATGTCGCAGGACGCGGTAGGTAGTGCCCGGGCAAATATCAGTCTGGGAAATGAGGGGGTGTGGCGATTGGCTCACGATGATGCTCCATGCGGGTCAGATATCCAGGGCCAACGACGGTCAAGAGGAACGCGATGTCAGCGCGAGATTTTATAGAGGGTTCAGGGATTGGCTGCAATAGCCGACGTACCGGGGCGCACGCCTGATGATCCAGGCCCACTCAAGCCTCTTCATCGGATTGGCCCTCGCGGTGGTCGCGACGCTGAGCTGGGCGTTGAACTTCATTGCGCCCTACGTCACCGGCGCCTACACGATCTATGACTTGATGATCGTACGGTTCCTGATCGCCGGTGCCCTGGGCCTGGCTGTCGTGCTGCTCTATCGGGCCGAGCTTCGGCGGCTGCGTCGCAATCAGGTGCTTCTGGCCGCAGGCCTGGGCGTGATTGGCTACCTCGGCTATAGCGCCTGCATCGCCGCCGGCATCATCTTCGGCGGGCCGGTGCTGACACCGGCCTTTATTGGCATGGTGCCGGTCTTGCTGGCATTGCTGGGCAACGCCACGACCAAAATCCTCCAGTGGCGCAAACTGACGATCCCACTGATGTTCTTGACGGTTGGGCTTCTGCTGTCGAATCTCGGCGCGGTCCATCAACCCGTTGCAAGCGACGGTTCCTGGCTGATGGGCTTGTTGTTTTCAATCGGTGCCGTGATCTTGTGGCTCGCATTCAGTTGGGTGAACCAGCGCGCCCTGCTAACACTGCCACCCCAGGCGTCCGGCGCCTGGACTGGCCTGATGATGACTGGCGCCGGCATCGGCACTTTGTGTTTGTTACCGGCAGTACAAGCACTCGACCTGCTCAAACTGCCGCGCCTGGGTTTTGCTGTTTCCGTCGCAGGGCCTTTATATCTCTGGGAGTTCGTGATTGCGCTGATGTCATCCGTTGTCGGGGCCTGGGCCTGGAACGCCGCGTCCCGGCGTTTGCCCATGGTGCTTTCCGGGCAACTGATCGCCTTGGAGTCGCTGTTCGCAACGCTACTGGGCTTGTGGTTTCATCATCGGCTGCCGACACTCCTGGAGATGTCAGGTCTTGTGGCTGTGCTGGTTGGGGTGGTCATGGGGGTGCGGATCATCCTCAACTCGCGTGGATCGACAACCAACGCTGCCCCTTGATCAACAGATGATTGCCCTACCCCTTGTCCAGCCTTTTGGCTGTCTTTCTGCGACCCTTCGAAGTCACCACTTTGTATTCAACGGCACCGGCCTCTTCCACTGAATATGCGGTCAGGGAGTCCTCGTGCAAAACGTAATGGGTGGAAGTTTTACTGACAGGAAGAGGGACAGTTTCGATATGAGCGGCCACCTTTGCAGAGGCCGCTGGCTTTCGGGGTCAGATCAATTAAAGTGGACATCATTTCTGGCCTTGTTCTATCGGTACTACCTCGCGGTGTAATCAATGCTCGTTGGCGATATCAGCCTCAGCTTCGCCAATGAGCTCGTCAAGAGACACCCGGACAGGCGTCTCATTGGCCTCGATCCGTGCCTTTACCACCTGTGCCAGCTCCAGTTCATCCAGGCGCTCAACCATGGCCTCGTAAACACTTGCCGGGACCATATAGCCCATGACGCGGTTGTGGTTCAACACCGCCACTGGCGCGCCGTTGCCAGCGTTCAGGACGGATGACGGATTTTTTTGAGTTCGGATACGCTGACGGCCACATCAGCCAAAACGATTTGCATGGAGGCGGCTCCCGCCTTATTGGCTGATCGAGCAAGCACAGCCATTGCATACCTGAGACCTACCTGCCGCCTCCCCCTAGCTCAACACAGCACACTCATCGATTTGCTCCGCAACGCCGCAACGCTTGCGCCTCACCCCGTCACACACCCCTGCGGCACCTTCCCAGCAAAACTATCCACCAGACTCGCCACCACCATCTCCCCCATCCGCGTGCGGGTCTGCAACGTCGCACTCGCTCGGTGGGGTTGCAGCACCACCTGTTCATTGCCAAACAACGCCTCGGGCACATGGGGCTCATCGACAAACACATCCAGCGCCGCACCGGCGATTTCCCCGTCGGCCAGCGCCGCCACCAGGTCGGGCTCGTTTACCAGTTTGCCGCGGGCCACGTTGATCAAGTAGCCGCCCTTGCCCAGCGCTTGCAGCACCTCGGCATCGACGAGGGCTTCAGCCTTGTCGGCGGCCGCCGCGAGGATCAGGGCGTCGCTGTCGCGGGCCAGTTGCTTGAGGTCGGCGACAAAGGTGTGGTTTACGTCGCTCATCGGTTGCAGGTCGGTGTAGCTGATCGGACAACCGAACGCGGCGGCGCGGGTTGCCACGGCGCGACCGACCCGGCCCATGCCGACGATGCCGATGCGCATGCCGGACACCTGCCGGGCCAATGGCAGCGGAGACAGCGGCGTCGGGCTCTGGGGCCATTGGCCGGAGCGCACGTAGCGATCACCGGTGCATAAGCCGCGACACACGGCTATCAATAGGCCGATCGCCAGGTCGGCGACATCTTCGGTCAGCGCGCCAACGGTCGCCGTCACGCGGATTCCGCGATCCCGGGCATAGGCCAGGTCCACCGCATCGGTGCCCACGCCGTTGACAGCGACCACTTCCAGCTTGGGCAGTTGTGCCATGAGCGCCTGGCTGATGCCGGTATGCCCACCGGTGATCACACCGCGAATGTTGGCGCCGTGTTCTTGTAGATAGGCTTGTTTATCAGCCTGTTCGAAATAGCGCCGCACCGTGAACAGTTCGTTGAGCCGGGTATTGATTTCAGGGATCAGGATCGGGCTGAGTTGCAAGACTTCTGGCTTCATGTACACCTCGTATGGCGAATAAAAAAGCTGGCTCAACCGCGACCGGCAAACGGCATGGCCGTGGCCATGACGGTCATGTTCAAGACGTTGGCCGATAATGGCAGGCCGGCGATGTAACGCACCGCGTCGGCCACGTGCTTGACGTCCACCATCGGCTCCACCGCGATGCTGCCGTTGGCCTGGCGCACGCCCTGGGTCATGCGCACGGACATTTCAGTGAGGGCGTTGCCGATGTCGATCTGGCTGCAGGCAATGTTGTAGTCGCGCCCGTCCAAGGCCAGGGATTTGGTCAACCCCAGCACCGCGTGTTTGCTGGCGGTGTAGGCGCTGCTGAACGGTCGCGGGGTGTGGGCCGAAATCGAACCGTTGTTGATGATCCGTCCACCTTGGGGCTGTTGCCGGCGCATCAGGCCGAAGGCACCACGGGCGCACAGAAAAACGCCGTTGAGGTTGGTGTCGATCACGTTTCGCCACTGTTCGAACGTCAGCTCATCCAGCGGCACGGCGGGCGCATTGACCCCGGCGTTGTTGAACACGACGTCCAGGCGTCCGTAGGTCTCGGCGATGGCGGCAAACAGCGCATCGACACTGGCCGGATCGCGTACATCAGTGGGCACCGCCAGGGCTTCGCGCCCCTCGCAGGCGGCCAACTCGACCAATGCCTGCAAGGGCTCGGGCCGGCGCCCGGCCAACACCAGCGTGTAGCCGTCTTCCATCAATCCCAGGGCCACCGCACGGCCAATCCCACTGCCGGCACCCGTCACCAAAGCCACTTTCAATGTGTTGGACACGTAAGTTCTCCTTTTCTAGATCAGTCAGACAAACGCGGGCCAACGCGCATTTCCAGTTCGCCTATGCCATCGATGCCGGCCGTGATGACATCTCCCGGCTGCAACACATCCACGCCTGCCGGACTGCCGGTCATGATCAAGTCGCCGGCGCGCAGCGTCACCGTTTGGGAGATGCGGGCGATCACTTCACTGACCGACCAGATCTGGCTGTCGAGGCTGTCGCGCTGGCGCTCCTGGCCGTTCACGTTCAACCACAGCTCGCCTTCGGGGTGCCCCGCCCGCGAGACCGGCACGATGGCCGTCATCGGCGCGGCACCATCGAACACCTTGGCGCCCTCCCACGGCAGGCCGTTGCGCTTGGCCAGGCGCTGGACATCACGTCGAGTCAGATCCAAACCCGCCGCGTAGCCCCACACATAGGCCAGCGCCTGGCTCTCAGGAATATTCGCGCCGCCCTCGCCGATGGCCACAACCAATTCGATTTCGTGTGCGAACTCCTCGGTCATCGGTGGAAACGTCACGCCACCGACCGCGTCCACCACACAACTGGCTGGTTTCATGAAAAACACCGGTGGCACGCGGGATTCACCGTGGGTATCGGGCCAAGGGTAGTTGCGACCAACGCAAAAGACCCGGCCAACGGGAAAACGCTGCGGGAAGCCAACAACCGGCAGGGTCACTGGCAAGTCCGGGGTAAAGACATACTCGGGCATGTTCATCCTGATAAAAGTCCTGTTGGAAGGGTCAGCGTACGGCGGCAATCCCTGGCTAAGTTGGAGGAATGCCGCCTCGTGTTGGAGAAAAAAAGCTTTTTTCCGGGCTCAGCGCGCCTTGAGTTCAATGCGATACAAACGGCCAAGCAGCAACGAATAGGACAAGGTGCCGATCAGCGCCACGCCGCCGATGAACCAGAAGGCCAAGGCGAATGAGCCGGTCTTGTGGACGATCGCGCCGACCACGATGGGAGTGACGATACCGCCGATGTTAGCCGCCAGGCTGGTGATCCCGCCGGTCAGTCCGATCAGTTCCTTGGGCGCCACTTCCGACACCGCCGCCCACGAGGACGAAGCGATGCCCTGGGCGAAGAAGGCAATCGTCAGCACGGCGATGCAGATCACGTTCGAATCCGTGAAATTCACCAGCACGATGGACATGCCCAGCATCGACCCGACCACCAACGGTAACTTGCGGGCAAAAGACAGCGAATAGCCGCGACGGATCAGCAGGTCGGAGACGATCCCGGCGAGCAGGATGCCCACCGTCGCGCCCACGAACGGCAGCACAGCGAAGATCCCGGCCTTGATCATGGTCAGTTGACGCTCTTCGATCAGGTACGTGGGGAACCAGGTGAGAAAGAAGTACAGCGCCGAGGTGCTGGCAAATTTACCGATACAAATCGCCCAGACCTGCCGATAGCTGAACAGCTCGGCGATCTGTCGCCAGTTGAACCGGGTACGCTCCTTGCTGCTCTTGACCAGCCCACCCCCTGCCTCGATGTACTTGAGTTCTTCCTGGCTGACTTTCTTGCAGTTCATTGGATCGCGGTACAGGAACAGCCAGGCCACACCGAAAACGATACCAAGCGCACCGGTGCTGTAGAACACATGGCGCCAGTCATAAGTGGTCGCCAACCACAGCAGCGCGCCGGTAAACAGCGCCGTGCCGAGGTACTGGCCGCAGACGTAGATGCTGCTGGCCAGGCCCCGTTCACGCGCTGGGAACCACACCGTGACCGCCCGGCTATTGGCCGGGAACGCCGGCGCTTCCATCGCACCGACGGCCAAGCGCAGACCGAACAATGAAGCGAAGCCCGTGGCAAAGCCCTGGCACACGGTGACGGTCGACCAACTGATCAGCGACACCCCGTAGGTGAACCGGGAACCGAAACGATCGGCGATGAAGCCGGCCGGCACCAGCGCAATGGCGTAGGTCCAGGCAAACGCAGAAAAAATCAGGCCCATTTCGATCTTGTCCAAGCCCAGGTCCTTGGCGAGGAACGGCGCGGCAATCGAAATATTCACCCGGTCGATGTAGTTGATGATCGTCGCAATCAGCAGCAACGACAGCATGAACCAACGCCGCCGCGACGGCAGGCGCTCAGGCACCACGGCGTCCCGGGCGCTGGCGATTTGGGTGGTGTGGGAGTTCGACATGGTGGACCTCGTTATTGTTAGAAGCGTCGAAATATTTACGAGCAGCCGAAATCAATGCCCTCGATGCCGGGGCAGAACAATCGCTACAGGAATGAGAGGCGTGAACAGCCGGTGTCAGGTGTTCAAAGAGGCCTTGCAACAGGATTTGTCGCAGAAGCAGTCGGGCGGGTCAGCGTGAAACAGGAACAGGTTCATGATGTGCGCACCTTTGATTGTTTTTGGATGGGAGGTCGGGTTGCGTGGCTCCAACAGTGGTCGTACAACCATTCGAAATCAACTGAGGTGTTAGATCTTTTTTTCCGTTTAAAAGCGCGCCAAAGGAACCTGTCCAAAAAAATCAGATCGGCGATTTTTTTCATACTTTTATTAACCATTTGTTTTTAAAAGATAAATTTAATCATGCGAATTTATTGTTTTTGGACAAGCGCCCTTCATTTTCGAGCGATAGAAAACTCACAACGCCAGCATCGTCATCGTATGACCTCTTGAACATTATCCAGATGCACCGTCACAATCTTCATCACCGCCATGCACCGCAAAGGATTCCCAGGAGATGTCATCACCGAGCCGAGTCCCCACCTACGTCATGCAGCAACGCAGCGAATTGACCGACTTCTACATCCGCGACAAAAAGGGCCGACGCGCGGAAACCAGCCCGCATCGCCACGAGTACTTCCAGATCCAGATCAACCTCGGCGGCGACACCGTGCAGCACATTGGCAACGTCGAGCGTCCGTTTCCACGCAACACCCTGGCCTTCATCCTGCCCCACCGCGTGCACGTGATTCCGCACCCGGTCGAGAGCAACTTCATGGTGATCAATTTTTCCCAGACGTTCCTGCTGCCGCATCTGCAGTGCGACCCGATGGACCTGGAAGAAGTCTCGATTCTGCTGGCGCCGGAACTGTCGCCGTTCCGTTTCCAGGAACACCTGGACTTCATCCTGGGGGGCGAGGATTTCACCAAGGCCTGCGCCTTGATCGAGCAGATGCGCGCCCTGGACCAGAACCGCCAGTTCGGCACCCGCGAGATGCTCAAGGGCTTGTTGCTGCAACTGATCGGCAGCGTCTGCGCCTTGTACGCGGAGCCACTCAAGCGCTTGGCCGAAGAAAATGCCGCCGAAGTCAGCCGACGCGATGCGCTGGGCCGGATGTCCGAATACCTGCGCAAGAACATCGCCGACCCGGACCTCAACCTGATCAAAGTGGCTGCGGCGACTTACTTGTCGCCGACGTACCTGACCCACTGGCTGCGCAAGGAAATCGGCAAGACCTTTACCGAGCTGGTGCTCGAACGTCGAATGCATGCGGCACGCAATTACTTGCTCAATGGCACACGGCCAGTGGGCGAAGTGGCGAGGTTGTGCGGGTTTGCCGACGAAGCCTATTTTTCCAGGCGTTTTCGCCAGATACATGGACAGCCGCCGGGGCAGTTCAGGCGTCAGCAGTTGAATCCGGACAGTCCGCAGTTGCCGTTGAATACGTGATGAATCTGTCGGCTCTGGAAAACCCGTGGCGAGGGAGCTTGCTCCCGCTGGGTCGCGCAGCGGCCCTCTTTTGTGAGCGCTTCGCACTCAAGCGGGAGCAAGCTCCCTCGTCACGGGTTCATCGCTTCGCTTAAGTCATCCATATGGCCTGTGAGCGCGAACTTTTTCTCGCCATAACGGCGAGTCGGTTTGCATTCTGGATCACCTGATTTCTTCGGTTGGTTATCTATACTGGCTTCCCGGATGAAAAGCAGCGCGTGAAGAATGCCCCTCTCCCCCAAGCAAAACCCTCCCGTCATTCTCGTCCCCGCTCAACAAAGCGACTCGGAAGATCTGGCAGGCATCCGAATCGAGGCCATGCGCGAAAGCCTGGAGCGTGTGGGGCGATTTGATCCGGTGCGGGCGCGCGAGCGGTTTCTTGGTGGTTTCCAACCCTGCTATACGCGCCACATCGAGGTGTCGGGAAAGAGGGCCGGGTTCGTTGTGGTCAAGCCTTTCAGCCATGAACTCTTGCTTGACCACTTGTATATAAGGCCCTGCGCGCAAGGATCAGGAATAGGCGCGGCTGTTCTCGATCATATTTTCAACGAAGCGGATGCAGCCGCGCTCCCGCTCAGGGTGGGTGCCCTTAAGGAAAGCACCTCGAATCGCTTTTACATCCGCCATGGTTTCCAATTCGTCGAAAGCAGCGAGTTCGACAATTATTATGTCCGGCAGAGCGCTTGCACGACGGGTCCGGCTAGCTAGCCAATCGACACAGTCACCGCAGAATCAACACCGCCGCTACCGCAATCACGGCCACCACGCCAAAGACCATCCGCGCGACCCACGGCGCGGTGAGCCAGACGCCGGTCACCCCGGCAATCTGCCCCACGTTCTTCTCGGTCAGACGGAAACTCGGCTCCCGGAACGGATTGCCGCAATGTGGACAGGCGTAGGCCTTGTCGGAAATTCGGGATGCGCATTCAGGACAATCGATCAGACTCATTGCGTGACCTCAGGAAGAGACGAACTTGGGGTACTGACAAAGACCATGCCTTTCCGGTTTTTGTTCTGAGTCGAGTGAACCTTTTGAAAAGCACGCGACGGAAAAGCGAACTGTTTCACAGCCAACAATATAGCCCAACGCAATTGTTTCGGCCGAACCGCTACTGTTCAGGTTTTACACGCCGGATAAGGTCGTCCAGCACGTAGGTGTCCAGAAAGGCTGTGACTTCAATGATCTGACCATTCTTGAAAGTCATGTGCCACAGGTAGGTGTTGTTGTAGGGCTTGTGATCAAGCGCCGTGGCTGTGCCGTCCCACATCACAATCACGACATCATCCTGAGCAACGATGTGCTGCACCGTGGGGACAATCGGTGTTGCCAGCCGAGCGGTAATCGACCGCACGACGTGGGCCAGCTCAGCCTTGTTGTTATAGACACCGGAAACAGGGCTCGTCCCGGCCACGGTCCATTTCGCATTGGGCGCCAGCAGATCGAATACCGTGCCTTTGCCTTGTTGCCAATTCGCGAAGGCCTGACGGACCAGATCCGTATTGGCGTTTTGAATAGGTTCCGAAGCCCAGGCGTTACTCGTGAAAAACACTAAAGACAGTGCAAGAGCCTGGACACGCAAAGCCAAATTCATCCATAGGGTCATGATGTTCTCTCACAGCAATGCAGTTGATAAGACGCTCCTCCAGGAGAACCTTAACGGCGTGTGCTCAGAAACCTTTGCCCGATACTGCTGTGAGGTTGCCCGATGCTGTTCAGTGGATAGATTTCATGAGCAGCCGTTCATCAAGCAATTTGCCGCGCCTTTGTGCCTTCAGCCTTAACTACCTTCATGCCCTTATGCTCAGACTTCTCCGTCACCGGAAAACCATTGCACCCTAGAAGAAAATGTTTCATTCCATGAGAGAGGCTGGTTTCCAGAATCGCCCGGCCAGCCAGCGACCGACACTCAAGGCCCAGGCCAACATAGCGATCAATCCGACACTAAGCAGCATCCCATTCACGCCCGTGCTGCTGATGAGCTTGCCGGCGATAAAGGGAAACCCGAATACGCCAATGAAGTAGGACAGGCTGAAAAGCAGCAGTGCCTGGGCGGTCAGTCCAGGTGGCGCCTCGTTGGCAGCCAAGCCATTAATGACCGAATAGTTGAGACCATAACCGACCCCAAGCAAGGCCGCCGTCAACCCGTAACTAAGACTGTCATGAACCCACACACCGAACCCCGTCACGGCGACCAACATCAGCGTGGTCAACAGGCAAGAAGTCGCAAAGGGATCACGGCGGACCACCCACCCGGCAATCAACAACCGACAAGCGATAGCCGCCCCCATGAAACCGACGAAAAACAGGGAGTAGTCAAACCCCTGACTGGCGGCATAACTGGTCTGGAAACTGCCCAGGCCGCCGAAGATCGCGCCCCCCAGCCCCACCATCAAAATGGACAACGCTGAACGTGAGCGCAGCACATCCGTCGCCGATCTCAGCCCCATCCGCGCCTTATCGCCAGACCGACGCTCCACTTCGGAAAATCCCGTTCTCAGCCACCAAAAATACACCCCACCCAGCAATGCCGCGGCGGCGGCAGAGAAGAAAGCCGTCTGGATGGGTAGCCCGACGGAACTGGCCAGCTTGCCTGAAAGAGGGCCGCTACCGATCCCCGTCAACATGCTGCCCGACAAAAGCGCGAAGCAATGAGTCCGCCTGGCTGGCTCGACCATCGCTGCGACCATAATGGGCCCAACCGTGTAAAACAGCCCCCACCCGATCCCCAGCATCAAACCGCAGGCCAACAAACCGATGCCAAGGCCCGATATCAGCGCAAACCCCATGGACGCAATGACCAGAAATACAGCGCCAAGGGCCATGCACAGTGCTGCACCTATGCGCTGCATCAAATGCCCCGAGGCGACCACCGCGACCAGGGTACTCGTCATGGCAACGGCAAAGACTTGCCCCGCATCGCGCTCAGTTCCCCCCAGGGAGGACACCAGCAGCGAGACCAGGAAAGTGGCGCCATAAGAAATGGACAGTAGAAAACTGGCTACGCAAAACAGGCCGAAGCGATTGGAGGGCTTGCCGTTGGAGAGCGGTGACATCGGTGTTTTCCACGCGCTGAACAGGCCTTTTTGTAGCACGGCTACAGGCGGGGATAGTGGTTTGGGTGGCGGAGTCAAGGTTAGGAAGTTTGCACCTTTGCGCTGACGGCGTATCACCTGGGCCATTGCCCCCATCGTCATTTTTTTAAGACGGCAGAAACCACAAGCCCCTGGTTTTCTTGGAAAACCAGGGGCTTGTGTGTACCGAATTTGGCGATGGGGCTAGGGGTCGATGGGGACGCGACCGTATAGCCAATCGATACACTCGTATATACAACAGCTACACATTGATATAGCGTTAATCACGAAGCCGACTCAACGGCATCGAATCTCAATCGATAGATCTTTCCAACGACTGATCACATAAGCGAAGCACTGAGGCATCTCCAAGGCGGGAATCAACATGACCGTAAGCATCGAAAAATCCAAGCCCGTTCCCATCAACATGAGGGCGGATGAAAAAAAACGGAACCTGATCGATCTGGCAGCTGCCATGTCCGGTCGTGATCGAACCAGCTTTATCTTGGAAGCTGCTTGTCAGAAAGCAGAGGAAGTCATCCTTGCCAAGCGGTTGTTCCTTCTCGACGACGTTGCATTTGACGCATTTGAACAGGCCATGGAAGCCAATCCGATCCGAGATAATAAATGCCTACTTCAACTTCTCGAAAGGCCCAAACCGTGGAGTTGAGGGCTCCAGAAAAGCTGAACGACGAACACATCCTGGACGAATTCGATTCAGGCGTGGCGTCGATCAACGATTATCTTCAAAAAACAGCACGTAAAGCTCAAGCCGCCAAGCAAGCCGTTGTGTACGTTGTCTGTCGCAAGGACACATCGGTCGTCATGGGTTATTACACCCTGTCGAGTGGATCGATCGCTCGAGAGAATGTCGTTCGGAAAAGCCGTCAGCGCAATTCTCCGAGTGTGCACCCAGTGACCTTGTTGGGACGCATGGGCATCACTGAAACAGCACAGGGCCAGGGCTTCGCTATCGGCTTGCTTCAGGATGCGGTTGAACGAGCAATTATCGCGTCTGAAACCATCGGTTCTACTGCAATGATTGTTCACCCGCTTAACCAGCGGCTGTCAGACTTTTATGCCAAACACGCAGGATTTATTCCGTGTCCTGAGCTTTCGCCTATTACGTTGATGTTGCCACTCCGATAGCCTTTTGATGGGCTCCTGAAACCGTCGACTCGCCCAGTTCCGAGATCCATTGCAGATCGACGGCGCAACCAGGTTCGTCCACCGCGTACCAGTTTCCATAGATCCAGTCCCACCGTGGTCCCATGGCAGCGTTTCTTGGACACCAAAAACCACAAACCCCCGACTTTCTCTAGGAAAATCAGGGGTTTGTGTTTGTAGAATGTGGCGGTGAAGGAGAGATTCGAACTCTCGATACAGTTTCCTGTATACACACTTTCCAGGCGTGCTCCTTAAGCCACTCGGACACTTCACCGTATCTCGCCAAACTGTTCAGTCTGTCGAGGCGCGCTAATGTAGTCGAAAGCTTTTCCGATGGCAAAGGTTTTTTTCAGAATTTTCATGCGGTTAAGCTTCGTCGGGCATTCAAACGCGCCTGGACAGGGCAAACCGGCCAATCTTCGGGGTTGAATGGGTACTGCCCTATAGAGGAAGGCGTGGCGGGATGGGCGGGCCAGGCTGTTTGTCGAGCTTGGGGCTGACCGGTGAGTCAGTCACGGCGCTTTACCTGGCCTGCGGCGGTGGGTAACGTCTGCGACACTTCTCTTACAAGGAATAGCGTCATGAGCGACTTGATTGCCTACCATCTCGAAGACGGTATCGCGACCCTGACCTTGAACAACGGCAAGGTCAATGCCATCTCGCCGGATGTGATTGCCGCGTTCAACGCAGCGCTGGACCAGGCGACGGCGGATCGGGCGGTGGTGATCATTACCGGGCAGCCGGGGATTTTGTCGGGTGGTTACGATTTGAAGGTGATGACTGCCGGTCCCAAGGAAGCGGTGAGCCTGGTCACGGCTGGCTCGACACTGGCCCGTCGCCTGCTGTCGCACCCCTTCCCTGTCGTTGTCGCTTGCCCTGGGCATGCGGTAGCCAAAGGCGCGTTCCTGCTGCTGTCGGCTGATTACCGCATTGGTGTTGAAGGCCCGTTCAGCATTGGCCTGAACGAAGTGCAGATTGGCATGACCATGCACCATGCCGGTATTGAGCTGGCCCGTGATCGCCTGCGCAAGTCGGCCTTTCATCGCTCGGTGATCAATGCCGAGATGTTCAATCCCCAGGGCGCCGTGGATGCCGGTTTCCTCGACAAGGTGGTGTCGGCCGAAGAACTGCAGGGCGCAGCCCTGGAAGCTGCGCGTCTGCTGAAAAAAATCAACATGTCGGCCCACAAGAACACCAAGCTGAAAGTTCGCAAGGCGCTGCTGGAAACGCTGGACAGTGCGATTCTGCTGGATCAGGAGCATATGGGCTGACGCTCACAAATCACCCAAACATCATTGTGGCGAGGGAGCTTGCTCCCGCTCGGCTGCGCAGCAGTCGTAAACACTGCCAGCCGTTTTTCTGATGCTCCGTGTTGAATGGTTTTGGGGCTGCTGCGCAGCCCAGCGGGAGCAAGCTCCCTCGCCACAGATGAGCCTTTCCTTGGTGCTGGGCTTTTTCCTACATGGGCCGTTTAAAAATCCGCAACCGCTCTAGGACGCTTCTGGCGCACTATTTAGAAACATGTGCTTAAACATCGTCCATTTTCTACCTCTATAGGGGCAATTGCTGAAAACAGTGCACGTCCGTACACTGCGCCACCTTTTGTCCCGACGGGGCCCTGTAGATGCTGTTTGTATTGCGTATGTTGTTGATGGGCCTGCACTTTGTCCTGGCGGGTGTGCTTGGGGTGATTCTGGGCCTGTGCCGCCCCTTCAATCCGGACAACAGTCGTTTGTGCGCCAGGCTCTACGCGTTGCCGGCCATGTGCATTTTGCGCCTGCGGGTCCGGACGCAGGTCGACACGCTGGTGAATAAGCCCAACGGCTGCGTGATCATCGCCAATCACCAATCCAACTATGACCTATTCATGTTCGGCAACGTGGTGCCGCGCCGTACCGTGTGCATTGGCAAGAAGAGCCTGAAATGGGTGCCGCTGTTCGGGCAGTTGTTCTGGCTGGCGGGCAATGTGTTGATCGACCGCGGCAACGCGATCAAGGCGCGACAATCGATGCTGACCACCACTCATACGTTGCAGCATGAGGACACCTCGATCTGGGTCTTCCCGGAAGGCACGCGCAACCTGGGCGAGGACCTGCTGCCCTTCAAGAAAGGCGCATTCCAGATGGCCATCGCCGCCGGGGTCCCGATTATTCCGGTGTGCGTCAGCAGCTACATCAAGCACATGCGCCTCAATCGCTGGCGCAGTGGCGACATTCTCATACGCTCGTTGCCGGCAATTCCTACGGCCGGACTGAGCATGGATGACATGCCCCGGCTCATCGCCGAATGCCGCGAGCAGATGCGCGAATGCATCGCGACCATGGACCGGCAGTTGCAAGCCGCGTGAATGGAAAACCCGCCCTACGGCGGGTTTTCTTTTACCGCCGAACTCCGCAGATTTCACTGACTCTCAAGCAACAGGGCGCGTTAAGCTGAACGCTGCCTGCCACTGCCATTTTCCAATAAGAAGTGAACCACCATTATGGGTAGAGTCGTTGCCGCTGCGGTTTACAGCGCCGGTAAGAAAGTCACCAATATCACCCTCGACGAAGGCAGCGCCTGGGCTGCCAAACCGGGTCACTTTGTATGGATCGGTCTCGAAGAGCCCAGCACGCTGGAGCTGACCAACCTGCAGCGTCAATTCAACCTGCACGAACTGGCGATCGAAGACGCCATGGAGAAACACAGCCGCCCCAAGCTGGAGACCTTTGGTGATGCGCTGTTCATCGTCACGTATTCGCCGATACGCAAGGACGGCAAGCTGGAGTTCATCGAGACCCATATCTTTGCCGGCAAGGGCTACGTCATCACCGCTCGCAACGGCCATTCAGCGTCCTACGCCCACGTCCGACAGCGTTGTGAGGCACGTCCCCTCTTGCTGAAGCATGGGGAAGATTTCGTCCTCTACGCCATCCTTGATTTCGTGATTGAAAACTACCAGCCGGTAGGTGAAGCCATTCACGCCGAAATCGACGAGCTGGAACGTAACGTGTTGTGCAGCTCCCTGAACGAGCGGGATATCCAGAACCTGCACAGCTTGCGCCGCGACGTGTTGCGCCTGCGTCGCTATGCAGCACCCATGGTGGAAATCAGCGAAGAGCTGCAGCGACTCGACTTCCCCTTCATCGACAAGAACATGGGCCCGTACTTTCGCGATGTGCAGATTCATGTAACGCGGCAAATGGAAGACCTGGCGACCCTGGCCGACATCGCCAGCCAGACTATCGAAGTCGGCGTGCTGCTCGAAGCGTCGCGCCAGAGCGTGGTGCAACGCAAGTTCGCCGCTTGGGCGGCAATCCTGGCGTTTCCCACAGCCGTGGCCGGGATCTATGGGATGAACTTCGAAAATATGCCGGAGTTGGCCTGGCACTATGGGTATTTTCTGGTGCTTGGATTCATCGGAGTGGGGTGCACCGCTTTGTGGGCGAGTTTCAAGCGGTCGGGGTGGTTGTAGGCAAACATCATTCAGTGGGATTTGTGTGGCGTCCATCGCGAGCAAGCTCGCTCCCACATTAGACCGGGTGTGACCTTTAGGCTTGGCTGGTTTCAACCTGCGGCTTGTGCGCCACAAAACGCATCATCCACTCCGCCACTGTGGTGCCGTGGTGCTCATGGGCCAGGCTTGCCACGCCCTGGCTGTAGATTTGCTCGCCGAGGTGTTGCTGGCGAATCTCCAGCAAGGCCCGGGAGTAATCGTGGATAAACTCCGGGTGGCCCTGGAAGCACAGCACCTGGTCGTTGATGTGGTAGGCGGCGAACGGGCAGAAATCGCTGGAGGCGATGACGGTCGCGCTTTCGGGCAGTTCGGTGACCTGGTCCTGATGGCTGATCAGCAAGGTCAGTTCTTCCATCACCGGGCTCATCCACGGCGCCTTGGCGGCGAGTTTGTAGCGATGGGTGCCAACGCCCCAGCCTTGGGTAGCGCGTTCGGTCTTACCGCCCAGCAACAACGCCAACAGTTGATGACCGAAGCACACACCGAGCAATTTGTCGCCGCGCTGGTAGCGCTCCAGCAGGTAGGTCTTGAGGGTTTGAATCCAAGGGTCGGTGCCAAAGGAGTCCGCTTTGCTGCCGGTTACCAAGTAAGCGTCGAACGCCTCGTCATCGCTGGGGTAATGCCCCTCCATCACGTTGTACACGATGAATTCGGCCGCGATGGGCTGCTGTGAAAAAAGGCGCTGGAACATCTGCCCGTAACCCTGATATTGGTCGACCAGTTCCGGACGCAGGATATCGGTTTCCAGAATGCAGATGCGTAGCGACATAAAAAATACCTGACACGTGATGGGAATATTGCACACCCAGAGCCTGCCCTGAAACACGGTCCCAAGGCAAGCCCCTTCCCTGGTTTGTCAGAACAGTTCGTGCCGGGCGGCTTTCTCCAACAACAAGGCCGGTGGTGAGAAGCGTTCGCCGTATTGCTCGGCCAGGTACTGGGCACGACCGATAAAGTCCTGCAGGCCGTATTGGTTGATGAATTGCAGCGCGCCACCGGTCCAGGCCGCAAAGCCGATGCCAAGAATCGAGCCGACGTTGGCGTCGGCCGTCGAGGTCAGTACGCCCTCCTCCACGCAGCGCACGGTTTCCAGGGCCTGGATGAACAGCAGGCGATCCCGGATATCCTGCGGGGAAATCTGCCCGTCGACTTTCTCGAAGTGGCTCTTTAGCTGTGGCCAAAGATACTTTTGTCCAGTGGCCGGGTATTCGTAGAAGCCGGCGCCAGCGGCCTTGCCCGGACGCTTGTATTCGTTGAGCAGCAAATCAATCACGGCGAACGCAGGGTGCTCAGTCGGCGTTTTCCCTTCTGCACGCAGGTCCTTGGCGGTTTGCGTGCGGATATGGCTCATCAGGCCGAGGGAAACTTCGTCAGAGATCGCCAGAGGCCCGACCGGCATCCCGGCCTTGCGCGCTTCGGTCTCGATCATCGGCGCGCCCACGCCCTCGCCGAGCATGGCGATGCCTTCACTGGTAAAGGTGCCGAATACCCGCGACGTGAAGAAACCGCGACTGTCGTTGACCACAATCGGCGTCTTGTTGATCTGCAGGACAAAATCGAACCCCCGGGCCAGGGTCGTGTCACTGGTACGCGCGCCCCTGATGATCTCCACCAGGGGCATTTTTTCCACTGGGCTGAAGAAGTGCAGGCCAATGAACTTCGTCGGGTCCGGCACGGCCATGGCCAGGCCGGTGATAGGCAAGGTCGAGGTGTTGGAGGCGATCACCGCATCATCTCCCGCCACTGCCTGGGCGGCGGCCGACACGCTGGCTTTCAGGGCTCGATCTTCAAATACCGCTTCGATGATCAGGTCGCAACCGGCCAGGTCCGCGTGGCTGTCGGTGGGGTGAATCCGCGCCAGCGTGGCTTCGCGCTGCTCGGCAGTGAGTTGTCCGCGGGCGACCTTTTTATCCAGCAACGCCGCCGAACGGGCCTTGCCCTTCTCGGCTGCCGCTAGATCGACATCCTTCAGCACCACCGCAATGCCGGCCACGGCGCCAGCGTAAGCAATACCAGCCCCCATCATGCCCGCACCGAGCACGCCGACTTTTTTCGTCAGATACGGCGCCAAACCTTGTGGGCGAGAGCCGCCAGCCTTGATCTCGTTGAGCTGGAACCAGAAGGTGCCGATCAGGTTCTTCGCCACCTGGCCGGTGGTCAGTTCGGTGAAGTAGCGGGTTTCGATCAGGTGGGCAGTGTCGAAATCCACCTGGGCGCCCTCTACGGCCGCGCAGAGGATCTTCTCCGGTGCCGGCAAGCAGCCCTGGGTCTTGTTGCGCAGGATCGAGGGGGCGATTGCCAACATTTGCGCGACCTTCGGGTCGGACGGCGTGCCGCCCGGCAGTCGATAGCCCTTTGCGTCCCAGGGTTGCACGACGCTGGGGTTGGCGAGAATCCAGGCCCGGGCCTTGGCCAGCAGTTCGTCACGATCCTTCGCCAGCTCATCGATCAAACCCGCCTGCAGTGCTTGTTGCGCATTGACCTTCTTGCCCTCGAGCAGGTAGGGCAAGGCCTTTTCCAAGCCGAGCAGGCGCACCATCCGCACCACCCCACCGCCGCCCGGCAACAGGCCGAGGGTAACTTCCGGCAAGCCGAGCTGCACTGATGGCAGGTCCAGCGCCACACGATGATGGCAGGCCAGGCAGATCTCCCAACCCCCGCCAAGGGCTGCGCCATTGATGGCCGCCACCACGGGCTTGCCCAGGGTTTCCAAGGCACGCAGTTGCGCCTTGAGCAGCAGGACCCTGTCATAAAAAGCCTTGGCCTCGGGCTTGCCGACCTTGACCAGCTCGTTGAGGTCACCACCGGCAAAAAACGTGTGCTTGGCCGAGGTGATGATCACACCGGCAATCGAGTCCTTTTCAGCCTTCAAACGGGCGACGCAAGCGGCCATGGCCTCGCGGTAACGCGCATTCATAGTGTTGGCGCTCTGGCCCGGCATGTCCAGGGTCAGGACGACGATCCGGTCCTGGCCGGTTTCGTAACGGATGGCATCGGTCATGAAAGGTGTTCCTTGAAGTCGGGCTCAGAGGCGCTCGATGACGGTGGCAATGCCCATGCCGCCGCCGACACAGAGGGTCGCCAGGCCATAGCGCAGGCGACGCGCTTCCAACTCGTCGAGCAACGTGCCCAGGATTGCGCAGCCGGTGGCTCCCAAGGGATGTCCCAGGGCGATGGAACCACCATTGACGTTGACCTTGGCGGGATCGATGGCCATGTCCCGGATGAATTTGAGCACCACCGAGGCGAAGGCTTCGTTGACTTCGAACAGGTCGATGTCCTCCACCCGCAGCCCGGCCTTGGCCAGGGCCTTGCGGGTGGCCGGTGCCGGGCCGGTGAGCATGATGGTCGGGTCGGTGCTGGTGACGGCCGTGGCGACGATTCGCGCCCTGGGTTGCAGGCCCATGGCGCGCCCCTTGGCTTCGGAACCGATCAACATCAGCGCCGCACCGTCGACGATGCCGGAACTGTTGCCCGGCGTGTGCACATGATTGATTCGCTCGACATGGCTATACACCCGCAGCGCCGTGCCATCGAAACCCATCTGGCCCATGGCTTCGAAACTCGGCTTGAGCTTGCCCAGGCCGTCGAGCGTGGAGTCGGCGCGGATGAATTCGTCGTGGTCCAGCAGCACGATGCCATTCTGGTCCCGCACGGCGACCAGGGATTTATCGAACGAACCATCGGCCCGGGCGCGCGCGGCTTTTTGCTGGGAATGCAGTGCGTAACCGTCGACATCCTCGCGGCTGAAGCCTTCCAGGGTGGCGATCAGGTCGGCGCCGATACCCTGGGGAATGAAGTGGCCGTGCAGGTTTGACTGTGGGTCCAGCGCCCACGCACCGCCATCGCTGCCCATGGGCACCCGGGACATGGATTCGACACCGCCGGCCACCACCAGGTCTTCGAACCCGGAACGCACTTTCATGGCCGCCAGGTTCACCGCTTCCAGGCCCGAGGCGCAAAACCGATTGAGTTGCACGCCGGCCACGCTGACATCCCAATCGGCCACCAGCGCAGCCGTCTTGGCGATATCGGCGCCCTGCTCGCCCACCGGCGTCACGCACCCGAGCACGATGTCGTCGACCTGGCTGGTGTCCAGGTCCATACGCTGCTGCAAGGCACTGAGCAGGCCGCCCATCAGGTTCACCGGCTTGACGCTGTGCAAGGCACCATCGGCCTTGCCCTTGCCGCGAGGCGTGCGTAATGCGTCGAAAATCAAAGCTTGGGTCATGACCATCCTCGAAACCACGGGCGTAATGCGATGCCTCAACCATAAGCCCAGCGGCGCTGGATTCAATGACCACAGCGCTCAATGACGTTGACGACCACGCTCAGACGAACGGTAGCGAGCTATCGGGTTAACCGTTTCAGGAGGGCAAGCTGTCTAGCAAAAGGGCCAGCAGGAAGGTGGCAATACGCCTCATATCATTTTTATCGCTACTTGCTCAAAGCTGATACGAATTGGATCTAAGCCAAGGCGGCCGCGGCCCCTAATGTAATCCTTGTACAAGTAAGTCGTCGGGTTTTGCCGAGGCGCTTGTCGGAACAGGAAGTGCACCGCCAGCCATCATGGATATGCAGGCTGGTTTTTAGGAAATAACAAAAAGGCGGGTCAGCCATGTTCAAACAATCGAAAGTTCGCCAAGCCGGACTCATTCTCTTTGCCACGACGCTGCTGTTGATTTTGCCGAATATCACCAAGGTGATTGGCTAAACCCTGCGCGTGGGCACCTGCATCATCCAATGCGTTGTATCGCCAAAAAATGTGATGGGTTCACTGTTCGGGCTGCGATGGCTGTGCCAACCTTTGCGGCTCCCCTCGACATGGAAGGCGATCGACTTGAAAGCTCTCATTGTGTTCGGGGCGTTGCTGCTCAGCACGCCCCTTTATGCCGCGCAACTGGTGCTGGAGTTGGGCGCGAGCACGCGCACCTGGCAAACCGAAGAACTGCTCAAGCACCCGGATGTGCGAACGGTCCAGATTGCCGAGGACGTTTCCTACAAGAAACCCATGAGTTATCGAGCCGTGCCGCTGACTTCACTCCTGACGGGTATCCAGCCGGACGACCATCTGCAAGCCGTTGCCCTGGACGGATTCGCTGCCGAAATGCCCGCGGCGCCACTCCTCGACAAGAGCGGAGCCCGGGCCTGGCTGGCGATCGAGGACCCGGCCAAGCCTTGGCCGTCGCTGGGAGAAGGCAAGTCCAGTGCCGGGCCTTTTTATCTGGTCTGGACCGACCCGCAGGCGGGTCGGATCAGCCCGGAACAATGGCCCTACGCGGTGGCGAGCATCAAGCGTCTGTCGGCCGTGGCTGAGCGCTTCCCGGCCCTGCTGCCGGCGTCCGGGCTGGCCAAGGATGACCCGATCAACAAGGGTTTCGCACTGTTCCAGAAAAACTGCCTGGCGTGTCATCGGCTCAATGGCGCCGGCGATGCGCAGTTCGGTCCTGACTTGAACATTCCGTTCAATCCCACCGAATACTTCTCCGGGGATTTCCTCAAGCGCTACATCCGCGACCCGCAAGGCCTGCGACGCTGGCCACAGGGAAAAATGCCCGGGTTCTCCACAACAGTTCTGCCGGACCCAGAGCTGGAGTTGCTGGTGGGTTATTTGAAGCATATGGCGGGACGCAAGCAGCCATTGGCCCCGTGAGATCGCTTTTTTGTGGCGAGGGAGCTTGCTCCCGCTGGGCAGCGTAGCAGCCCCTTATAAGGCTTGCGAGCGCTTCGCACTCGAGCGGGAGCAAGCTCCCTCGCCACAAAAGCTCGCTCACTAAATGATCATTGTTGTTGCACCGTGATCACCGGCGCCGCTGTCACGACCAGCTTGGCGTGCATCTGCTCGCAACCGCCGCCGCGGCGCATGCCTCGCACCGGGCAGGCGTCCAGGTAATCCAGGCCCACGGCCAGTTTCAGGTGCCGCTCCGGACGGGCCAGTTGGTTGGTCACGTCAAAGCTGTACCAGGCGTCGTCCAACCAGGCTTCTGCCCAGGCATGACTCGCCAGGTGTTCGCTTTCTTCGTTGAACAGATACCCCGACACATAACGCGCCGGCACGCCCAGGCTACGGGCGCACGCCAGGAAGGCGTGGGTATGGTCCTGGCACACCCCGCTACGACCGGCAAAAGCCTGGGCCGCACTGGTCTCGATCGCCGTCGTGCCAGGGGTATAGATCATGTGCTGGTTCAGCCCCTGCATCAGGTCGATCAGCGCCGTACGATCGCGACGCTGCTGGCATTGCTGCGCGGCGAAGGTTCGAAGAGCCTCGTCCGCCTCGGTCAGCCGGGTGAAGCGCAGGAACGGCAGCGCCGACTGGCTTTCATGTTCGGCTTCGCGCGACGGATCGATATCCACCTGCCCGCGGGCGCCGATGATCACCGTTTCGTGGGGCTCATCCAGGGTCAGTACGTGCAGGATGTTTCCGAACGGATCCAGTTGCGCCCGCACAGGCCGTGGCAAATCAAGCTGCCAGCTCAGCACGTGCTGGCGTTCGCTGTCGTGGGGCGTCAGGCGCAGATATTGGATGCTGGCGCGAACCTGGTCTTCATAGTGGTAGGCCGTTTCGTGGCTGATCGAGAGTCTCATATGACCTCCAGGTAGGAACTGTGAATGGCATTGCCCAGTTCACGGACCAGTGGAATGAATTCGGTGAGCCAGGCATGCAGGCCCCCGTCGAGGATTTCGTTGATACCGGTGTAGCGCAGGCGTGCGTCCATTTCCGCCGCCAGCCGTTGTGCCTGCCGGCCGTTAGTGCCCGGCAGGCTGGCGAGGATCTGGTTGATTTCTTCAGTGCAGGCGCGCAGCGAGCGCGGCACGTCGGCGCGCAACAGCAGCAACTCCGCCACATGGCGAGCGCCCGGGGCTTCACGGTAGATCTCGGTGTAGGCCTCGAAGGACGACAAGGCCCGCAACAAGGCGCTCCATTGGTAGTACGCATGGGCCGTGCCGTCGCTGACCGCGTCGGCTTGGTCACCGGCCATTTCGTAACGGGCATCGAGCAAACGCAGGGTGTTGTCGGCCCTTTCGATAAAGGTCCCCAGGCGAATGAACCGGAACGCGTCGTTACGCATGATGGTGCCGTAGGTTGCGCCGCGAAACAGGTGCGAGCGCTCCTTGATCCACTCGCAGAAACGGCTCATGCCGTAGCGATTCAAACCTTGCTCGGCGATACCGCGAATTTCCAACCAGGTGGCATTGATGTTTTCCCACATGTCGGCGGTGATTCGCCCACGTACCGCGTGGGCACTGGCTCGCGCGGAGCCCAGGCAACTGTAGATGCTGGCTGGATTGGCCGCTTCCAGGGCAAAGAAATGCAGCAGGCGCTCGGCGTGCAGATCGCCGTGTCGCTCCCGGTAATCGTCCAGCGTGCCGGTGATCAGCAATGGCATGGCCAGCTCGTGCAGGCCGTCGCCACGCCCGTCCTGGGGCATCAACGACAATGAATAGCTCACGTCGAGCATCCGCGCGAGGTTCTCCGCCCGCTCCAGGTAGCGCGACATCCAGTACAGGTCCGAGGCGGTTCTACTCAGCATGGCAGTTCCTCAATCCTCGACCACCCAAGTGTCCTTGGTACCACCGCCCTGGGATGAATTCACCACCAGGGAGCCCTCGCGCAGCGCCACCCGTGTCAGCCCGCCAGGGACCACGCGGGTCTCGCGGCCGGCCAGCACGAACGGACGCAAGTCGATGTGGCGCGGGGCGATGCCGTTTTCGACAAAGGTCGGGCAGGTCGAGAGCGACAACGTCGGCTGGGCGATGTAGGCGTGCGGCTTGGCCTTGATCCGCTCGCGAAAGGCATCGATCTGCGCCGTGGTCGCGGCTGGCCCCACCAGCATTCCATAACCGCCGGAACCCTGGGTTTCCTTGACCACCAGGTCGGGAAGATTCGCCAGTACGTGGGAAAGCTCAGCGGGATTACGGCACTGCCAGGTAGGAACGTTCTTCAGGATCGGCTCTTCGTCCAGGTAAAAACGGATCATGTCGGTGACGAACGGGTACACCGATTTGTCATCCGCTACACCTGTGCCGATGGCATTGGCCAGCACCACATTGCCGGAGCGATAGGAGGACAACAGCCCCGGCACGCCGAGCATTGAATCTGGATTGAAGGCCAGGGGATCGAGGAACGCATCGTCGAGGCGACGGTAGATTACATCCACCGCTTTCGGGCCGTCGGTGGTGCGCATGAACACTTTGTCATCCCGGACGAACAGGTCGGCGCCTTCCACCAATTCCACGCCCATTTCCCGGGCGAGGAACGCGTGCTCGAAGAACGCGCTGTTGAAACGCCCCGGCGTCAGCACCACGACGCTGGGGTCGTCCAGTGGGCTGGAGCTTTTCAGGGTGTCGAGCAGCAGGTTCGGATAATGGTCAATGGGAGCGATGCGCTGGGCGGCGAACAGTTCGGGAAACAGGCGCATCATCATCTTGCGGTCTTCGAGCATGTAGCTGACACCGCTGGGCGTACGAAGATTGTCTTCGAGCACGTAGTACGTACCGTCACCGTCGCGCACCAGATCGACACCGCAAATGTGCGCATAGATGTCACGGTGCAGGTCCAGCCCCTGCATCGCCAGTTGATATTGCTCGTTGGCCAGCACCTGCTCGGCGGGAATGATGCCGGCGCGGATGATCCGTTGTTCGTGGTAGAGGTCGGCCAGGAACATGTTCAGCGCCTTGACCCGCTGGATGCAGCCGCGCTCCACCTCCCGCCATTCGCTGGCCGGAATGCTGCGCGGGATCGTGTCGAACGGAATCAGGCGCTCGGTCCCCTGTTCGTCACCGTAGAGCGTGAACGTAATGCCGGCACGATGAAACAACAGGTCGGCTTCGCGCCTGCGTTGCGCCAGCAGTTCGTCAGGCGTGTCGGCCAACCAGCGGGCAAACGCCTGGTAGTGCGGCCGGACCTGGCCGTCGGCGTCGTACATTTCATCAAAACCGCTGCGGATCATGCCGTACTCCTTGTCACCCTGGCAGCAAGCTTCGCAAGCCCCGTGCCATCGGCATAAACGCTTTATGATCAACGGGTTGGATTCTCCATTCTCAGGCCGCGCACTTTTATGGTGCGGCAAATCCCCCCAACCCGCTGCCCCCCGCTTCATTGCGACGCAGGGGCGTCGCTTTCATGAGCATAGTCACGGAAAAACGACGCGGCTTGGTCTCGATACAGTTAGGTACAAAACCTGGAGGAGAGGATGGTGGTGAGTCAGCGGGAAAGTGATGTTGGTTTGCGGCCGCCATCGCGAGCAAGCTCGCTCCCACAATGGATTATCGGTGAGCTCCCCTGTGGGAGCCGAGCTTGCTCGCGATGGCGTCGGCACATTCAACATTGATGCAAGCTGGCCCACCGTCATCGCGAGCAAGCTCGGCTCCCACAAAGGTCCCGGCTAGTCGCAGACATGAAAACGGCCGACACAAAGGTCAGCCGTTGCTGTGGTTGCGGTAACTGATTGTCAGGCCTGCAGGCGCCGGATCTCTTGCTTGACGCCCCACCCTTCGATCACGCCACCCAAAGGTTCGACGACGGCCTCGAAGTCTTGCTCGAAGTCGCCAATATCATCGTAAGTGGCGTACATCACCCGGCTCAGTTCCAATGACCAAGCCCCGTCGTCCCGTGCACTGATCTGCGCGTTCAACGATTCTCCCCGAAATTGACCTGCCGCCCTGCGCGCCCGCTCCTCGTCCGGGAAAATGGCGTAGAACTCAATGGGATGGAATCGGGAAAAATCGAAACCGCCTTCTTTCATGCGGCGCAATACGCTGGCGCTGATGTCTTCTTGATAGGCTGTGCTCATGAAACGTCCTCCTAAAACCGATGGATAGACTTTCCGTCTTCTCGTGCGTGAAGCCCGCAGGCTGCAAGCGATACGGCATCAAATGACCGTCGGGACACAAGCATGTAGCTGACAAGACCGGACCTTGGCGATCCTTTCGCTGATCTCAATTGCAGAGTAGCCGCAAGTGATGGCCACTGCCAAGCGAGACCAGGCAAGGTTTCATGAAATTGGTGTAATGCTGACGATTTCGATACTGTTCTGGGACTTGAGATTCTTGACCGTCGGGTCTTCGGTGCGGTTCTCCAAGTCGTTCATATCCAGCTTGTTGAGCACTGGAAGCAACCTTTCGCGAATCAGTTGGGCAGCCTGCTCCATGGTGGGCTTCTGGTCATAGTCGAACTGCTCGACGGTGGTTTCACCGTGATCGTCAATGAAAGTGATTTCCCACTTTTGCATCAGTGTCTCCTTGATCAATTCAGGACCTGGCTTACCTCTATCTCGACATTGGCGGCGGGACAATCGTTCCGCTGGAAGTTCGGACGGCACACATGAAAAGACCGCCTCGGGGGCGGTCTCTTCATCAGCGAATACTGTTTATTTTTCAGCGCGCTCTTTCAACGCTTTCAATGTATTAAACGGCGCATCCACCACGAACTTGTTGGCCACCATGGACGGTACGCTACCACCCGGCTCGGTATGGACCTGATAGATCACTTCGACCTGGTCTGCGCCCTTGGGGGTGAACTTCCAGAAACCGTCGACCTTGGTCACACGCACAAAACCCTTCTCCTCAGGCAAGTACTCAGGTAAGCCCTTGAGCTTGCGGGTCAGGCTGCCATCGGTGCCCTCCTCGGTCGTGACTTCCAGCACCGAGTCCCGGGGCGTCACCGGCCATGGCGTGTTGAACTGGGTGTAGGTCCAGCTCTGATTGCCTTCGTGCTTGAGCAGTTTCTGGCTCTTGCACTCATGAATCCAGGCGCAGGCGCCCGCTACGTCCTCTTGCAAGCTGCGCAGCTTGGCCATGGAGGTTTTCATCACTGTCACGCCACGATAAGCCTTGTACTCGGAGCCCGCTACTTCACTGAGGGAAACCTTGATGCCGTCCTTCTCCTTGGCAACCTGCCAGTCTTCTGCCTGAGCGGTGGCCGTTGCCAGCAATACGGTCAACCCACACAACACAGCCATACGATGCAGCGAACCCATAGTGTTTTCCTTATTGTCCAAGTTCGTTTATTTCGGATCCGTTCATTGACCCATCACGCTGCCGTGACTTGCTCCCACCAACCGATCAAGCGGATGGCCTCTTCACTGCTGTCGCCGCACACCTCGATGTCGGCTTCGAACGCCGAGCATACCGCCGGACGCTCCGACTGGCCGAAGATCTGGCACAGGTTATCGACGGACAATTGCACGCACCGTTCTCCCGCAGGCTTGCCTAGGGGCATCCCAGGGATAGGCGAACTGATAGAGGGGGCGATGCAACAGGCACCACAGCCTTCACGGCATTTCACGACAACCACATCCTCGCGACAGTAATGATGAGTAACAGAACACAGAGTAACGGCTAAAACACCCGTTTTAAATTCCCGCCTGCGTGTTTTTTTGCCCTTGGCGAGATGACCGAACGGTCAGTGACGAGCGGCACGCCTGTGAGAGGCCTACTGCTTGAATTCAAACTCCAGCGCCGCACCTTCCACCTCATTACGCTCCTGATTGCGCAGCGGCAGTTGCATTTCATTGCTCAACAGCCGGCCATTGAGCTGGAACGGTCCGGGCTTATCTCCAAACATTGACGGCAAGAGCGGTTCACGCTTGGGCGGCTGCACTTTACCCGGTGGCTGCAGTTCCTCGACCATGTCATGGGGCAGGCTCAAGTCCAGCTTGGCCGGCGGCAATGGGGTCTTGGCGACTTCACGGGCGGATTTGCTCTTGGAGGCGATGGGCGCGCGCTTTTTCTTCGCCGCAGTCGCCTTTTTAGGGGAAGGCTTCTTGGCCGCTGTGTTTTTTTTCGGCCCGTCTTTCGTGGCACTGGCGGCCGGTTTTTCCTGCGTCGAAGCCGCCACGGCAATGCCTCCCATTTGGAAGGCACTCAACAGGCCGATCAAAACCCAGGCAACAGGAACAATGGCTTTCATAGACACAACGGCACTGACGGCAGAGATCCCCATGCTCGCCTGATAATCAGGCGCTGACAAGCACATCAAGCTAAGCCGCTGATTTCTATAGGAACCCGTTGGCCGTCTCTTGGCACAATTGCGTCGCCAACAACCCCAGCGTCATCAGGGCCCGCTCTGCCTCGCGGTTCCAGGGTGTGCCGCAGTTCAAGCGAATGCAGTGGTTGAACTGCTCGGTGTTGCTGAAAATAAGCCCTGGGGCGATGCTGATGCCTTGTTGCAACGCCCGCACATGCAATTCCTGGGTATTGACCCGCCCCGGTAGACTGACCCACAGGATGAACCCGCCAGTGGGACGGCTCATTTGCGTGCCTTCGGGGAAATACTGTTGCACCGCCAGCTGGAAAGCGCTGAGGTTCTTGCGGTACTCCTGGCGGATATAGCGCAAATGTCGGTCATAGCCGCCGTTTTCCAGGTACGCGGCAATGCCCATTTGCGTGACGCTGCACGCCGAGTGAGTGCTGAAGGTCTGGAGCCGCTGTATTTCCTGCTGGAATTTCCCCGCGATCATCCAGCCGATGCGCACGCCCGGTGACAATGTCTTGGAAAAACTCGAACAATAGATGACCCGATCCAGCCGGTCGTAGGCCTTGAGGGCCTTGGTGCGGCCCTGCTCGAACATCAGCTCGCCATAGATATCGTCCTCGACGATCTGGATATCGAAGTCCGACGCCAGGCGCAGCAACTGCTTTTGTCGCTCTTCGGGCATGGTGCCGCCGAGGGGATTGCTCAGGCGCGTGGTCAGCACCAAGGCCTTGATCGACCACTGGTTGGCCGCCAACTGCAAGGCCTCCAGGCTCATACCGGTAACCGGGTCGCTGGGAATCTCGATGACCTTGAGCCCCAACAGATCCGCCAGTTGCAGCAAGCCGTAGTAGGTCGGCGACTCGGCGGCGATCAAGTCCCCCGGCCGCGTCAGCACCCGCAAGGACATCTGCAACGCATCGACACAGCCATGGGTAATCACGACTTCGGAAGGGTCCACCACGACACCGGCATCGCGCATGCGAATCGCCACTTGACGCCGCAACGGCTCGAAGCCCGGGCTGAACATGTAGCTGAACGCCCGCGGGCTGTGGAAACGCGTGACCTTGGCCAATTGCTGATGCAGGGCCCGAACCGGCAGATAGTCGACGCTCGGCACCGCCGCGCCCAGGGGGAATACCCCTTCGCGGCGCGACTCGACCAATACCTGCTGGATGATGCTGCTGCGCGTCACCAGCCCCGGACGCTCAACCCGGGCAATGTCCGGCGTCGGTGCAGTCAGGGCCGGCGTCTGGTGAACGTAGTAGCCCGATTGCGGCCGTGCGCGAATCAGCCCCTGGTCTTCAAGGTTCGCATAGGCCTGCAGCACCGTGGCGTGGCTGACGTTGAGCTGCGAGCTCATCTTGCGCACCGAAGGCACACGTTCACCAGGCTGATACACACCGCGCCGGATGTCTTCAGCCAGCTGTTGAGCAATACGTTGATAGAGCAGGAGGTTGGTCATGACGCAGCACTCGATTTCACGGGCATTTTATTCTTGTCGGAAACGATACCGGAACAGTTTAGAAGTGTACTGGGACAGTTGCCAGATTACTCGACAGTACAGTGGAGTGACAGCTCTAACTGTACTCATCCTGCATCGATTGCAGGGCCAAAAAAACCCGGCGCCTTTTACAGGGGCCGGGTTTTCCAGTGACGCAGCCCTTAGCGGGCGGCGCCGAGCTGGCCTTTTTCGTCGGAGAACACAATTTCAACGCGACGGTTCTGTGCCCGGCCACGCTCGGAAGCGTTGACGTCTACCGGATACTCATCACCGTAGCCTTCGACCTGGATGCGCTTTTCATCAATCCCCAAGTCCACCAGCACATCTGCCACCGACTGTGCGCGGTCGCGGGACAGCTTGAGGTTTTCCTGCTTGCCGCCGGTGCTGTCGGTGTACCCCTCGATACGCACCACGCGCTTGGGATTGAGCTGCAAGAACTGCACGATCTTGAGCACGACCCGGTTGGCCGAGTTTTTCAGTTCCGCTTCGCCGGTGTCGAACAGCACGTCACCCAAGGTCATCACCAAGCCGCGATCAGTCTGGGTGGTCGCCATCGCCATGATCTGTTCTTCGAGCCATTTGCCCTGCTGCTGCACGCTCAACAATTTGGACTCACGCAAGGCCAATTGCAGGCGCTGGCGCTCCAGTTCGAGCTTCGCCGCACGCTCTTCGTTGAGCACCTGGTTGCTGTGCTCTCGGGCGATCGCACTGTAGCGCTGGCTCAGGTAGGCGTAATGCTGCACATCCTCACCGCTGCCCCAGTAGCTGGACAGGCGATCGGCACGGGCCAGGGACTCGCCAGCGCGGATCACATCCCGGGGCGCGGCACGCAATACGTTGGCGTCTTCCTTGACCTTCTGGAAATCGGTGCTGGCCTGTTCGAGCGCCGCTTCGCTGCGCTGGCCGGCGCAGCCATACAAGCTGGCAAGGCTGGCGAGGACCAGGCCGCCCAATACGTGGGAGTGCTTCATTGGGCATCCTCCCTCAATTGTTTGCGCAAGCGCTTGATGCGGGTGTCGAGCACGTTCAGTTGCTCCTGGCTCTTGAGGGTCAGCACCTTAGCTTCGGCCAGTCGGGCGTCGAGTTCAGCCTGTTCGGCCCGCATGCGCGCCTTCTTGTAGGATTCGTCTGCCATGTTGGATTTGGCGCGGGCGAATTTTTCTTCAGCCAGTTTCAATTCGGGCACTTCGTCGACGGTGGCGCCAACGGCCCGGGCTTGCTTCAATGCCTGTTCGGTCAGGCGGATCTGTTCATTCGGCGCCGGATCGGCTGCGCAGCCCGCCAGAGCCAGAACGGCCAGGGCAGCGAAAAGAGGTCGAATAGTCACTAATGTTCCCTACTGTTTGGGGGCACTGACAGGTGGCTGCAACTGTGTGTTCCAACGCTCGAGATTGCGCTGCAACACAGCCTCCGTCAGACCGGACGCGGCCAATTCTGTCATCTTTTGCGCCAGCTGTCCGCGTAACCATGGGTCATTGCAGGCGGAGTTATGGGAAACCGCGAGGAACAGCCCGGGCTTATCCACCGGTTGCGATGCGGCTTGCAGGTCGCTGGCCATCCCCAGTGTCTGCGCCATCGCCAGGCCCGAATAGCGCCCTGCCAGGACATATTCCACCTCTCCCAACAGCAATTTCTGAAAGGCCTGGGTCAGGTTGGGCGTGCGCACCAGGGATAGTTTCTGCTCGGCAAAGACGCCAAATTCCTGGGTCATGCGAGACTTTTCCGACAAGGCGCCGGAGTGACCGTGAAGATCTTCGGGCTGGTTGATGTCCAGGCTCGAGTCCTTGCGTGTCCAGACCAGGTAATCGTTTTCCAGCAAGGGCGGATGAACGTAATCCAGCGCATCAAGCCCGGTGGCGGTCAGCGGAGCGTCGGTGAGCAGGTCCATGCGCCCACTGCGCACTTCGTCCAGCGCCTGGGCGCGCTTGCCGGCATACAGCAGTTCGATTTTGATCCCCAGCTCCGCCCCGACGTGCGCCAGCAGATCGGCACCGGCACCGATCAGGTGCTTGGGGTCTTGAGGGTCTTGCCAGAGGTAAGGCGGTGCGTCCGGGCTGCCGGTGGCGATCAGTCGTTCACATTTGCCGGCGGCGAAAGACAGGCCCGGCACGAACGCCAACGCCCACAGCAACCACCAGCCGGTCAAGCGGCGCAGATCCATGGCGATAAGCTCCTCTGATGCGGAAAATAAAAAGCCCGGCCAAAGGGCCGGGCTCTTTATAAGTGAAGACGCCGGATTAGACCAGCTTCTCCAGCTCGGGGATGGCTTCGAACAAGTCCGCTACCAAGCCGTAGTCAGCCACCTGGAAGATCGGCGCTTCTTCATCCTTGTTGATCGCAACGATCACCTTGGAATCTTTCATGCCGGCCAGGTGCTGGATCGCGCCAGAGATACCGACGGCGATGTACAGCTGTGGCGCAACGATCTTGCCGGTCTGGCCGACCTGCATGTCGTTCGGCACGAAACCGGCGTCGACCGCGGCGCGGGAAGCACCGACGGCGGCGCCCAGCTTGTCGGCCAGGGCGTACAGGTGCTTGAAGTTGTCACCGTTCTGCATGCCGCGACCGCCGGAAACGACGATCTTGGCAGCGGTCAGTTCAGGACGGTCGGACTTGGCCAGTTCTTCGTTGACGAAGCTGGAGATGCCGGCGTCGTGAGCAGCGCCTACGGCTTCAACCGCAGCCGAGCCACCTTCGGCGGCAACCGGGTCGAAACCGGTGGCACGGACGGTGATGACCTTGATCGCAGCGGTCGATTGCACGGTGGCAATGGCGTTGCCGGCGTAGATCGGACGCTTGAAGGTGTCAGCGCTTTCTACCGAGATGATCTCGGAGATCTGGTCGACGTCCAGCGCGGCAGCAACGCGCGGCAGGATGTTCTTGCCGTTCGAGGTGGCGGCAGCCAGGATGTGGCTGTAGCCCTTGCCCAGCTCGGCAACCAATGGAGCAACGTTTTCCGGCAACTGGTGAGCGTAGGCGGCGTTGTCGGCCGACAGCACTTTTGCCACGCCAGCGATTTTCGCAGCGGCTTCGGCAACGGCGCTTGCGCCCTGCCCGGCCACCAGGACGTGCACGTCACCACCAATTTTGGCAGCGGCTGCAACGGTGTTCAGCGTGGCCGGAGCCAGCGCCTTGTTATCGTGTTCGGCGATTACCAAGATAGTCATAGTCAGATTACCTTCGCTTCGTTTTTCAGTTTCTCGACCAGTTCAGCCACCGACTTGACCTTGATGCCCGCGCTGCGTGCAGCCGGCGCTTCGACTTTGACGGTCTTGTTGGTGGAGGCGGTGGAAACACCCAAAGCATCCGGAGTCAGCACTTCAAGCGGCTTCTTCTTGGCTTTCATGATGTTTGGCAACGACGCATAACGCGGCTCGTTCAAACGCAGGTCGGTGGTGACGATGGCCGGCAGTTTCAGGGAAACGGTCTGCGCGCCGCCGTCGATCTCGCGGGTCACGGCAACGCTGTCGCCGGACACTTCGACTTTCGAAGCGAAGGTGCCCTGACCGTAGCCGCTCAATGCCGCGAGCATCTGGCCGGTCTGGTTGTTGTCGCTGTCGATGGCCTGTTTGCCGAGGATCACCAGCGATGGCTGTTCCTTGTCAACGACGGCCTTGAGCAGCTTGGCCACGGCCAGGGAGGTCAGGTCTTCGGCGGATTCGACGAGGATGGCGCGATCGGCACCCAGGGCCAGCGCGGTGCGCAGTTGTTCCTGGGCGGTGGTCGGGCCGATGGAGACGACGACGATTTCCGTTGCCACGCCTTTCTCTTTCAGGCGGACGGCTTCTTCCACGGCGATTTCGCAGAAGGGGTTCATCGACATCTTGACGTTGGCGAGGTCGACGCCGGAGTTGTCCGCCTTGACGCGAACCTTGACGTTATAGTCGACCACTCGTTTGACAGCTACAAGAACCTTCATGGATTCCTCGTTACTCTCCGGTGAAAAAAAGTCGCCTAGGCGAACCTGGCGGTTGATGCTCATGGGCGCAAGGGCACCTCTAAAAACGCCGGCATGAACCACACATGACCCAGCTCACGGGAGTGAAGACCATTCGTCAGTGATGACCGATGAGTCATTCATTATCGCGGCGTGTAAACTGCGCCTGGGAACCGCGCAATACGTCACTTTGTGCTGCCTTCGCCCTGTCTTTAGAGGTGCTCTTGGAACCAACAGTCAGCCTACGGCGAGCGCAAAACCGCCCGTATCTTGACCGGAACGCCTATTCCGGTCAATACGGCAAAATGGTCAGTCATAAGCCGTACGTCAGTGATTTATCTGGGCTGCGGCAATTTCAAACAAACGTTTGTATTGGACCCTGAGAGTGGTGTAGATATAATGCGCCGCTTAAGAGAGACCCGCGTTTCATCCATTGCCGCTTTCGTCGCTTTTCGCGAAGGAAACAACGGATGCAACGCCAAACCTCCAATTAGAAAAACTGTGAGCCTTGAGTAGGAGATAGCCTGTGGAACGCGAATACATGGAATTCGACGTGGTCATCGTCGGTGCCGGCCCCGCTGGCCTGTCTGCCGCTTGCCGACTGAAACAGAAGGCCGCCGAAGCCGGTAAGGAAATCAGCGTCTGCGTGGTCGAAAAAGGTTCCGAAGTCGGCGCGCACATCCTCTCCGGCGCGGTGTTCGAGCCCCGCGCCTTGAATGAGCTGTTCCCGGACTGGAAAGAACTCGGCGCACCGTTGAACACGCCCGTCGTACGCGATGACATTTATGTCCTGAGAAACGCCGAGGCCGCGAGCAAAATCCCTGACTTCTTTGTGCCCAAGACCATGCACAACGAAGGCAACTATATTATTTCCCTGGGCAACCTGTGCCGCTGGCTGGCCCAGCAAGCCGAGAACCTGGGCGTGGAAATCTACCCGGGCTTCGCCGCCCAGGAAGCGCTGTTCGACGAAAACGGCGTGGTTCGCGGAATCATCACCGGCGACTTGGGTGTCGACCGCGAAGGCAATCCAAAGGAAGGCCTCTACACCCCCGGCATGGAATTGCGTGGCAAATACACGCTATTCGCCGAAGGCTGCCGTGGTCACATCGGCAAGCAACTGATCAAGCGCTTCAACCTGGACAGCGAGGCCGACGCCCAGCACTACGGCATCGGCTTGAAGGAAATCTGGGAAATCGACCCGGCCAAGCATCAACCCGGCCTGGTGGTGCACACTGCTGGCTGGCCGCTGGACATCATGGGCACCGAGAACACCGGCGGATCCTTCCTCTATCACCTGGAAAACAACCAGGTGGTGGTCGGCCTGATTATCGACCTGTCCTACAGCAACACCTTCCTGTCGCCGTTCGACGAGTTCCAGCGCCTCAAGCACCACCCGGTGCTCAAGCAGTACCTGGAAGGCGGCAAACGCGTCAGCTACGGCGCCCGTGCCATCTGCAAGGGCGGCCTGAACTCGCTGCCGAAAATGGTCTTCAAGGGCGGCGCACTGATCGGTTGCGACCTCGGCACCCTGAACTTCGCCAAGATCAAGGGCAGCCACACCGCCATGAAATCCGGCATGCTCGCCGCCGAGGCCGTGGCCGATCGCCTGTTCGTCGAATCCGAAGGCGGCGATGAACTGACCGCCTACGTCGACAGCTTCAAGAACAGCTGGCTGTACGAAGAACTGTTCGCCAGCCGCAACTTCGGTGCGGCGATCCACAAATACGGCGCAATCATCGGTGGCGGTTTCAACTGGCTCGACCAGAACATTTTCGGTGGCAAGATTCCGTTCACCCTGCATGACAACAAGCCCGACTATGCGTGCCTGAAACTGGCAGCCGATTGCAAGAAGATCGACTACCCGAAACCGGACGGCAAGATCAGCTTCGACAAACTCAGCTCGGTGTTCATCTCCGGTACCAACCACGAAGAAGAACAACCCTGCCACCTGAAGCTGACCGACCCGAGCATCCCGATCAGCAAGAACCTGCCGCTGTACGACGAACCGGCCCAGCGCTACTGCCCGGCTGGCGTGTACGAAGTGGTGACCAAGGAAGACGGCGAGAAGCGCTTCCAGATCAACGCCCAGAACTGCGTCCACTGCAAGACCTGCGACATCAAGGACCCTGCGCAGAACATCACCTGGGTATCGCCGGAAGGCGCTGGCGGGCCGACTTACCCGAACATGTAAGCCGACACGCCGAACATCGAGGCTCCCGCAATGGGGGCCTTTTTGTTGCCCCCGATTCAAAAAACACCGCAACCCCATGTGGGAGCGAGCTTGCTCGCGATAGCTATTGTTCATTCAACAAAGATGTCGACTGATACACCGCTATCGCGAGCAAGCTCGCTCCCACAAGGGACATTCAAAAGGTCAGGCCGCGCGCTCTTCCCCGGGATTGCGCTCGAAGTAGCGCTTGTATTCGCGACTGAATTGCGACGGGCTCTGATACCCCACCTGGTGCGCGACGTGGGCCACACTCATGCCCTCGCACATCAGCAGGCGCTGAGCCTTGAGCAGGCGCAACCGCTTGAGGTACTGCACCGGCGACAGCAAGGTGCTGCGCTTGAAATGCTCATGGAAGGTCGAAGCGCTCATGTTCGCGCAACTGGCCAAGGTCTCGACGTTCAGTGGCTCGGTGAAATGCGCATGCAGATGGCTCAGGGCCGCGGCAATCCGGGCAAACTGGCCTTGCTGCTCCACCAGCGCCCGCAGCACATCAGCCTGGGGACCGCGCAACGCGACGAACAGCAACTCCCGCAATCGTGCCTGGCCCATGACCTGGCATTCCAGCGGATCGTGCAGGCAGCGCAACAAGCGCTCGACACACCCACGCATGGCGTCATCGAGCACTGCGCAGGTCATGGATTCCGGTGTCTGGGGCGGTAGATTCCGCCCTGGCATCAATCCCATGGAAAGCACCAACTCCCCCAACATCGCCCGGTCGATCGCAACGGAAACGCCATACAGCGGAGCATTGGGCATGGCATAGGTTTCGCATTCGAACGGCACCGGCAAGGCCTGGATCAGATAATGCCCGGCGCCATATTCCATTGTGCGTGGCCCCAGGTAGGCCAGTTTGCTGCCCTGGGCAATGATCACCAGGCTCGGTTCGTAGAGCTGTGGGCCACGAGCGACGTCCTGGCTGGCGCGCAAAGCATGCACGCCGGGCAGCGGTGTAGGGACAAAACCGTCGCGGGTCGCCAAGGGTTCGATCAGTGAAACCAGCGTGGCGTTGGCATCAAGATGGCGGGTCAACAACATGGTCGAAAACTTCACGGAAAATGGGATGAAACCATCATCGCAGGTCTGGCGTCACATGGAATCAAATCCTGGCCAATGCCGGAGGATTAGGCATGACAGGCGGAGGAATCGCCATCGCCGCCTGCCGCCATGACTCCCAGAATGGATTCCCTCACCGTTCACTGCTTAGCGAGGTCCATCATGTACACAGCCATCGGCTATGCCGCCCAATCAGCCACCACTCCCCTCGCCCCCATGAAGTTCGAACGTCGCAGCCCGCGAGCCGACGATGTGGCGATCGATATTCTCTACTGCGGGGTCTGCCACTCCGACATCCACCAGGCCCGCAATGAATGGGGCATTGCCGTCTACCCGCTGATGCCCGGCCACGAAATCAGCGGAAAAGTCACCGCCGTCGGTGCGAATGTTACCGCTCACAAAGTCGGCGACTTGGTCGGTGTGGGCTGCATGGTCGACTCCTGCCGCGAGTGCGAAGCGTGCCGGGCTGACTTGGAGCAATACTGCTTCGAAGGCATGACCCAGACCTACGCCAGCCCGGACCGCGTCAGTGGTGGCCACACCATGGGCGGTTATTCCGACAGCATCGTGGTCAGCGAGCACTTTGTGCTGCGCATCCCGCAAACACTCGACCCGGCCAGCGCCGCACCGCTGCTGTGCGCCGGCATCACCACTTATTCGCCCCTCAAACACTACGGCGTGAAGGCTGGCGACAAGGTCGGCGTGCTGGGCATGGGCGGCCTGGGCCACATGGGCATCAAGTTCGCCAAGGCCATGGGCGCAGAAGTGACGCTGTTCACCCGCTCGGCGAGCAAGGCTGAAGAAGCCCGTCGTCAGGGCGCGGACCATGTGATCGTATCCACCGACGCCGAACAGATGGCGGCGGCTGCCGGACGTTTCAATTTCCTGCTGGACACCATTCCGGTGCAGCACGACCTCAATCCCTACCTCGACACGCTGCATTTCGACGGTGTACACATCATCGTGGGCCTGGTCGAGCCGGTCGACCCACCGGTACACGCGGCAAAACTGATCATGGGTCGCCGAGTGCTGGCCGGCTCGCTGATCGGCGGTATCGCAGAAACCCAGGAAATGCTGGATTTCTGCGCCGAGCACGACATCAGTTGCGACATTGAAATGCTCGACATCCGCCAGATCAACGAGGCCTACAGCCGCATGATCGCCGGGGATGTGAAGTACCGCTTCGTCATCGACATGGCGACGCTCAAGGCCTGACGCTCGTCAGACCTTGGCGCCCAGCTCCGCCGACAGCCGGGCTGTGACCCCTTTGACCAGGGGAATCAGCTCGGCCATCTTTTCCAGCGGCATGTACGGCACGGTGCTGGCGATGCTGATACCGGCGACGATGCGCTTGCCAGCGTCTCGAATCGGCGCCGCCACACAACGAATCGACGGCTCGTTGTCTTCCAGGTCGAAGGCATAGCCCCCCGCCACGTATTCCACCATCCGTTGCTGGAACTGTTCCCAGGATTGCTCCTGATGCTGGGGCCAGAACTGATTTTTCCCTCCCGCCGGCAGGCTGATTTCATACAGCCGCTTCCATTGTTCCTGCGAATCATCGAGCATCAGCGCCTTGCCGATCCCGGTGCGCGCCAACGGCATGCGATGGCCTACGCGCGAGCGCATTTCCGGGCCGTTGCGCCCCGGATTCTTCAGCAGGTACAAGACTTCGTCGCCCTCGCGAATCGCCAAGTGAACGGTGTCCCCGGTCAGCGCCGACAGCTCGTCCAGGTACGGCCCCGCCAGGCTCACCAGGGGCAGCTCTTCCCGGGCCTGGAAACCCAGTTCGATCAACTTCGGACCCAGCAGGTAACCCACTTGCGGCACCACGCGCAGGTAACGTTCGTCCACCAGGCAACTGGCCAGGCGATGGGTGGTGCTGCGGGTGGTGCCGATCAGCCGGGCGATTTCCTTCAAGTCGCGGGCGCCACTGGCGACCGCCTGGACCACGCCCAGGCCACGCAGCAATGTCTGCGTGCCGGTAGGCGCGGCGTCCTTGGTGATTTTTGGATCGTCTTGCTGCATAGCCGACCTTCAACAGTGAGCGGGGAACGGGCGGCATTATGGTCGCCCGCCCCGTCGGACTACAACTCGATGCGCTCGACCTTCCCGACCAGCAGGATGTAGGACAGCGCGCCAGCCAATGCCAGGACAGCGATATAGGTAATGGCCGGGGCAAACGAATCGCCGCTGGCGAGGAAGCCAATGACAATCGGCGTGGCGATGGCCGCCAGGTTACCGATGAAGTTGAACACCCCGCCGGTCAACCCGAGCAATCGCGCCGGTGCCAAGGTGGAAACCAGCGACCAAGTGATCGACGCCAGGCCATTGCCGAAGAACGCCAGGGCCAGGAAGGCGATCACCAGCGGCGTCGATTCGACATAGTTGGCACCAATGATCGCCGTGGAAATCAAAAGCCCACCAATGATCGGCAGTTTGCGGGCAAAGCCCACCGTGGCGCCGCGGCGAATCAGCCAATCGGAGAAGAACCCGGAGCACAGCACGCCGACAAACGCCGCGAGGAACGGCAACGACGCCAGCAAGCCAGACTTGATGAAGTCCATGCCGCGATATTTCACCAGGTAGGTTGGAAACCACGTCAGGAAAAACCACAGCGTGGAGTTGAGGCAGAACTGCCCCAGGTAAATGCCCCACAACTTGCGTTGGGTCAGGACGATCCGCAGGTCGGCCCAGCTGAACTTGGCCTTGACCTTGGCAGCCTCGGCCTGGATGTCCACCAGCCCGCCGCCTTCGCGGATCAGCTCGATTTCGGCGGCGTTGGCGCCTTTGAAATCCCGCGGCTCGCGATACACCGCGTACCAGATCACTGCCCAGAGAATGCCCACCGCGCCTGTGGCGACAAACACCATGTGCCAACCGAAGGCGTGCTGCAGCCAGGCCAATACCGGGGTCAGGAAAGCCAGCCCGACGAATTGCCCGGACGTGTAGAAACCGATGGCCGTGGCCCGCTCGCGCTCGGGAAACCAGGTCGTCACCACGCGGCTGTTGATTGGATAGGCCGGCGCTTCCAGGGCTCCGACTGCCATGCGCAGCACGAACAACGCGATGAAGCTGGAGACGAACCCCAGCATCACCGTCGCCACCGACCACAGCAGCAACGCCACGCTGTAGAGGATGCGCGGCGGCACCCGGTCCACCAGCCAGCCGCCGGGAATCTGCATGGCGGCGTAGGTCCAGCCGAACGCGGAGAAAATCAGCCCGACGTGGATCGGGTCGATGCCCAGGTCACTGGTCAGCGCGGGGGCGGCAATCGAGAGGTTACTGCGGTCCAGGTAATTGATCACCACGGTGATGAACAGCAGGACCATGATGAAAAAACGCTTGCGGCTAGGCGTCACCAACGACGCCTGCGCGCTCAGGGTGTGCGCTTGCATGTGAGGTGCCTCTTTTTATGTTTATTGAGGAACGGGCGTACCGAAGAAGATCTCCCTGCCTGCGAAGATCAAACTGTGGGAGCGAGCTTGCTCGCGATGACGGTGTGTCAGTTGGCGCATGTGTGACTGATACATTGCCATCGCGAGCAAGCTCGCTCCCACAGGGGCTCTGGGGCGCTCATGGGCTTTTGCATTCACCACAGGCCCACAGGGATCTTGGGTCAGGCGTGACTCACCACTCGGCAAAACTGCCATCGGCATGGCGCCAGATCGGGTTGCGCCAGCGGTGGCCGATGGCTGCGCGTTCGATGACGTATTCCTCGTTGATCTCGATGCCCAGGCCCGGGCCATTCGGGATCTTCACGAAGCCCTTGTCGTAGTCGAACACCTGCGGATCCTTGATGTAATCCAGCAGGTCGTTGCTCTCGTTGTAGTGGATGCCCAGGCTCTGCTCCTGGATGAACGCGTTGTAGCAGACCGCGTCCAGTTGCAGGCACGCCGCCAGGGCGATGGGACCCAGCGGGCAGTGCAGCGCCAGCGCCACGTCGTAGGCCTCGGCCATGTTGGCGATCTTGCGGGTTTCGGTGATGCCGCCGGCGTGGGACGCATCCGGCTGGATGATGTCCACGTAGCCTTCGCTGAGTACGCGCTTGAAGTCCCAGCGCGAGAACAACCGCTCGCCGAGGGCAATCGGGGTGCTGGTCAGCGGCGCCAATTCCTTGAGGGCTTCGTAGTTTTCGCTGAGTACCGGCTCTTCGATGAACATCAGTTTGTAAGGGTCGAGTTCCTTCATCAGCACCTTGGCCATCGGCTTGTGCACGCGGCCGTGGAAGTCCACGCCAATGCCGACGTTCGGCCCGACCGCATCGCGTACCGCCGCCACGTTGGCCAGGGCCAGGTCGACTTTTTCGAAGGTATCGAGAAACTGCAACTCTTCGGTGCCATTCATTTTCACCGCGGTGAAGCCCCGCCCTACGGCCTCTTTCGCCGCGCGGGCGGTGTCCGCTGGCCGGTCGCCGCCGATCCACGAATACACACGGATCTTGTCCCGCACCTGGCCGCCCAGCAAATCGCTGACCGACACGCCCAGGGCCTTGCCCTTGATGTCCCACAACGCCTGGTCGATGCCGGCCAGGGCGCTCATGTGAATGGCGCCGCCGCGGTAGAAGCCGCCGCGATAGAGCACGGTCCAGATGTCTTCGATGTTGCGTGGGTCTTTGCCGATCAGGTAGTCGGACAATTCCTCGACAGCCGCCGCCACCGTGTGGGCACGGCCCTCGACCACGGGCTCGCCCCAACCGGTCACGCCCTCGTCGGTCTCGACCTTGAGGAAGCACCAGCGCGGCGGAACGATAAACGTGGTCAGCTTGGTAATTTTCATCTTGTTGTCTCTCTTGTCAGATGCAGCGCGCGGGGCGCTGGAAAAGTCTTCAGTTCAAGGCATTCCATGCGGCTACGTAGGCCTTGGCGCGTACCGCCACTTCATCCGCTGTCAGGCCCGGCTTGAACAGCCCGGATCCGAGGCCGAAACCCTTGACGCCGGCTTCGACGAACACCGCCATGTTGTCCGGCGTAATCCCGCCCACCGGCACCAGCACGGTCCCGGCCGGCAACACCGCGAGCCAGGCCTTGACCACCGCCGGGCCCATTTGCTCGGCGGGAAACATCTTCAGTACATGAGCGCCTTCGGCCAGCGCGGCAAAGGCTTCGGTGGGCGTGGCGACGCCGGGCGACAGGTACAATCCCGCCGCTTTCGCCGCACGCAGCACCTTCGGGTCGCTGTGGGGCATGACGATCACTTGGCCGCCAGCGGCTTTCACCTGCCCGACCTGTTCCGGCGTGAGCACGGTGCCGGCACCGATCAGGCAATCGGCCGGCAAGGTACTGCGCAGGATGCGGATACTTTCGTACGGTTCGGGGGAATTGAGCGGCACTTCGATGACACGAAATCCGGCGCTGTACAGGACCTCGCCGATGGCCGCCGCCTCTTCGGGACGCAAGCCACGCAGGATCGCGATCAACCCGTTGTGCGCCAGTGCTTGTGTGAGCATGTCAGACCTCCAGTCAGGTTCAGGGGACGGTGGAATCGAGCAACCCGGCCGCCACGGCCAGTTGCCACAAACCGCGTTCGGTGGCCTGTTCGGCCAGGACCACCCGGGCGAAGCCGCAGGCGTCGAGGGCCCGTTGATAGCGGACACAGAGTTGGGAGTTGCCGATCAGCACCACCGTCGGCAGGTGCAGGCTGTCGCGGCGACGGCGCTGCACCTCGGCCAGCGCCGCCAGCTCATGGCCGATCAACAGGCCCGAGAGGTAATCCGCCTGGGCACTGGCCGCCAGCTCGCCGGTCAAGCCCAGGCTGCGGGCGCTGAACACGGTGGACAACGGGCCGATCTGGCCGTCCACCGACAGCGCCACCTGCACGCCACGGTCAAACGCCACGCCATCGAAGGTCGTCCCCCGTTGCTGGGTGCGGCCGAGAATGCTGTGGTCACTGAGCACGGCGAAGATCTCGCCAGTCATGAAGGTATCGAAATGCACAATGCAGCCATCGGCCACTTCCACCCATTTCGAATGACTGCCAGGCAGGCCGATCAGCACCGCTTCGTCTGGCAGGCTGTGCAAGGCACCGAGCACTTGGGTTTCTTCGCCGCGCATGACATTGGGTAAACGTGAACGCTGGATCACGCCGGGCACGATGTGCACATCGACGCCGCGAAGGCTGCGAACGGTTTGTAGGGAATGTCCGAGATTGGCGACGTTGGCGGGTGTGTCGCAGTAAGGCGCTTCGCGCCAGCCCTGGGCGCTGCCCACCATGCCGCAGGCAATCACAGGCAAGCCCGGTTGAGCATCGAGCCAGTCGCCGCAGGCCTCGTCGAAGGCCAGCTCGAAACCGTCGATGCAGACCCGGCCGGCCACGGTTCGTGGCCCGGAGGGCAACTGCATGATCCCCGACGACAGCGAACGCTGCTCGAGCACCTCGCCACCGGCTGCGAGTTTGTAAGCCCGTAATGAGGTGGTCCCCCAATCGAGCGCGATCAATTGCGCCTGCATCCGCTTCACCTGTTTTGTTTTTTGGCAGTGAGTGGAACGGACTATAAACCTGGGGACGATAAAATCTCAATATATAAATATCACTCCCATATATTGGGATCTGATAAGCCAACCACAAAGCCAATCGCCATCCGTCCAAGACCCTGCTAGTTTTCTGGTCGGATGCTAAACAACTCAGGGAAAAAGTGATGGAACAATTGCTGAAAATCCTCGGCCGCACTTCCTCGATCAATGTCAGAAAAGTGCTGTGGACCTGCCAGGAACTGGACATCGCCTACGAACGCGAAGACTGGGGTATCGGCTTTGCCTCGACCCATGACCCGGCGTTCCTGGCCTTGAACCCGAATGCCCAAGTGCCGGTGATCATTGATGAGAACGGTGTGCTCTGGGAGTCGAACACTATTTGTCGCTATCTGGTGGGCAAGCAGGGGCGCAGCGATCTGCTGCCCGTCGAACCTGCCGCACGGGCACGCATCGAGCAGTGGATGGACTGGCAGGCCACGGAACTCAATCCTTCCTGGGGCGATGCGTTTTACGGATTGGTGCGCAAACACCCGGACTTCCAAGACCCACAGCTCATCGCCGCGGGCGTCAAAGGCTGGAACGAGAAGATGGGTTTGCTGGAACAGCAGTTGAACCGCACCGGCGCCTACGTGGCCGGTACGGCGTTTTCCCTTGCGGACGTACTTATCGGTCTGTCCGCACACCGCTGGCGCCAGACACCGATGGAACGCCCGGACTATCCGGCGGTGGCCGCCTATTGCAAGCGGCTCGAACAACGCCCCGGATTTGCCGAATACGCGTCCAACGCATATTCATGAGCATCAATTGCCGTTAGCGAAATCCCGTAGCACCTTGCCGTCCATTCGGTAGCGCACCCATTCTTCCTGGGGTTGCGCGCCGAGGGATTTGTAGAAATCGATGGCCGGCGTGTTCCAGTCCAGCACGCTCCATTCGAAGCGGCCGCAATCGTTGTCGCAGGCGATCTTCGCCAGGTGGCGCAACAGCGTCTTCCCCGCCCCGCCACCGCGCTGCTCCGGCGTGATGTACAGGTCTTCGAGGTACAGGCAGTTGCTGCCCAGCCAGGTGGAATAGCTGAAGAAAAACACCGCGAAACCGATCGGCACGCCGTCACGCAGGCAGATCAGCCCGTGGGCGGTTGCGCCTTCGCTGAACAGGCTGCGCTCGATGTCGGCCACACTGGCGATGACTTCGTGGCGGGCTTTTTCGTAATCGGCCAACTCGGTAATGAAGGCAAGGATTTGAGGCGCATCGCTGGGTTGCGCAGGACGGATCTCGATCGACATGAACAGGCCTTGTAGCCAATTGAAAGCGCCATACTAAGCCGCTGCGCGGCGCTCGTCACATACCGATCCAACTATTTGATCTCGGACGCACGCCTCTTCCCAAAACTGCCATTCGTCGCGCCCAAGGCACCAACGCCAAGCCACCAAGGCCCAAGATCAGGTAAGCATTCTGAAAAATGGAGGCGACACCCATGATCACTTCAAGGCTGACCGTATTCACCTTCGCCGCGCTGCTGTCCTCGGCGGCCTTCGCGGCCTCTACCGACGGCACTGGGCCGACCGATCCCGTACAAGCGCCAAACTCCCCTGCCACGCAAGGCCTGCCCAAGTTGAACACCGACGGCACCGGTGGCGGTAGCCTGAACAATGGCCAGCCACCGGCCACCGGCACCGATCCACGCGTGCAGGGGAATGACACCGGGCGCCAGGGCGGCATGAATACGCCGGACTCCACCGCACCGGATAACGCCGAGACCGGAGTGGGCTCGAAAACCACGACCGGTGGCTCGGGTTCCGAAGGTGGCGCCGCCAGCCAGTAGCCTTTGCCCGGACATTTGAGGAGGAACATCCCATGCCTCGTGGAAGCAAAGACAAATACACCGACAAGCAAAAACGCAAGGCCGAGCACATCGAAGAAAGTTATGAGCAAAAAGGTGTGTCGGAGGGCGAGGCCGAAGCTCGGGCCTGGGCGACGGTGAACAAGCAGTCCGGTGGCGGCGAACGCTCCGGTGGTTCAGGCAAGGAAAAACCGGCGGCGGCCAAGAAAACCGACCGCAAGGAATCAGCCCGCCGCGCCGCCAAGACCCGCGAGGGTCACCCACGCACCAGCAAAGCCTCCCATGGGACCCAGACCGTGGACAGCTTGATGAAGGAAGCCCGGGCGAAAAACATTCCCGGACGTTCGAAGATGCGCAAGCAGGAGCTGGTCGAAGCGTTGCGCAAGGCCGGGTGATGGTTGGCGTCAGGGAGGGCGCCTTCGCGAGCAAGCTCGTTCCCACATGGGGTCTGTGTTGTGCCGAGGTCCTGCGCCTGACACTAAAACCCTGTGGAAGCGGGCTTGCTCGCGAAAGCGGTGGGTCAGCTAAGGAAGTGTTGGATGTGTCGACGCCTTCGCGAGCAAGCTCGCTCCCACATGGGGTCTGTGCTGTGCCGAGGTCCTGCGCCTGACACTAAAACCCTGTGGGAGCGAGCTTGCTCGCGATGGCGGCAGATCAGCCGCCAGTAATCCCACCGTCTAGCGCTGCTTCAACCGGTCAATCACCACCGCCAGCAACAGGATCGAGCCGCGGATGACGTATTGGTAGAAGGTGTCGATGTTCTTCAGGTTCATCGCGTTTTCAATGATCGCCAAAATCAGCACGCCGGCGATGACGTGGCGAATCATGCCGATGCCGCCGCTCAACGACACCCCGCCCAGCACGCAGGCCGAGATCACCGTCAACTCGAAGCCCTGGCCGATCATCGGCTGGCCCGAGGTCATGCGCGACGCCAGGATCACCCCGGCCAAGGCGCCGATCAAACCATGCACGGCGAAGATGATGATCTTGGTGCGATCAACGTTCACCCCCGCCAGCAACGCCGCTTCCTGGTTGCCACCGATGGCCATGGTGTTGCGCCCGTAAGTGGTGTAGTTCAACAGCCAGCCGAAAAACAGGAAGCAGACGATGGTGATCAGGATCGGCACCGGCACGCCGAACAATTGGCCATTGCCGAACACGAAGAACGATTCCTGGGACACACCCACCGCCTTGCCGTTGGCAAAGATGTAGGCCAGGCCGCGGACGATCTGCATCGTCGCCAAGGTGGTGATCAAGGCGTTGACCCGCAGCTTGGCGATCACGATGCCGTTGATCAGGCCGACGATCAGCCCCATCGCCAGCGCCGCGCTGACGCCGAGGAACACGCTGTTGGTGTCGCGCATCACCACCGCCGCGACGACGCCGGCACAGGCAATCACCGAACCGACCGACAAGTCGAAGTGCCCGGACGCCAGGCAATACAACATGGTGCAGGCCGCGATGCCAGTGGTGGAAATCGCCAGGCCCAGGCCGCGCATGTTCAGCGGCGACAGGAAGTTGTCGATCATCAGGGTGCAAAGCACGAAGATCCCGATGGCCGCCAGCAGCATGACCCAGTCGTCGAGGAAACGACGCAGGTCCAGGGGTTTGCGTGCCGTTGGCAGTGCATTGTTTTGAATGGTCATGATTTACCTCTCAGTTCGCCGCGTCGGCAACGCGTTGGCGCGGCAGCGCCAGTTGCAGCAGGTTGGATTCGTTGGCCTGGTCGCGCGGCAGTTCGCCACGCATGGCCCCTTCGCAGAGCACCAGGATTCGGTCGGAAATGCCCATCACTTCCATCAGGTCGCTGGACACCACAATCACCGCGATGCCGTCGGCCGCCAGGTTGTGGATAATCTGATAGATCTCCGCCTTGGCACCGATGTCGATGCCACGGGTCGGTTCGTCCAGCAGCAGGACTTTCATCGGCATCGACAGCCAGCGACCGAGAATCGCCTTCTGCTGATTGCCGCCAGACAGGTACATGATTTTCTGGCTGGCCGCCGGCGTCTTCACCTTCAGCGACTTGATCTGCTTGTCGGCATTGCCCCGTTCCCAATCACCGCGCAACAGGCAGCCGAGGGTCGAGTGGGACGGTCGGGCGCTGATGTTGATGTTCTCGCCCACGCTGCCCAACGGGATGATGCCTTCCTTCTTGCGATCTTCCGGGCACAGCAGCACGCCAGCGGCAATGGCATCCCGTGGCGAACGCAGTTTCAGTTCCTGGCCGTGCAGGACCAGGCTGCCCTCGCTCTGGCGCTCCAGGCCACTGAGCAAGCGAAACAGCTCGGTGCGGCCGGCGCCGACCAACCCGAACAAGCCGAGGATCTCGCCCTTGTGCACCTGGAAACTCACCGGTTCGCGCAAGCCCGGCCCCAGCAGGCCCTTCACTTGCAGCGCCACATCGCCGCGTTCCCGAGGACGGTAATCGTAGATGTCCTGGATATCGCGGCCGACCATGCAGGTGACCAACTGATCGTGGGTCAGCTCGCTCATGTTCTCGAAGGTCCGGACATAACGACCGTCCTTGAACACGGTCACCGCATTACAGATACGGAACACCTCTTCCATGCGGTGGCTGACGTACAGCACCACTTTGCCCTCGTCTCGCAAGCGGGCGATGATCGCCATCAAACGGTCGATTTCCCGGGCCGACAGGCTACTGGTGGGTTCGTCGAAGGCAATGACATGGGCGCCACGGGACAAGGCCTTGGCGATTTCCACCAATTGCCGTTGGCCGAGGGACAGGCGACCGACTTTTTCCTGCGGGTCGATTTCGTCGGCCAGGCCTTTGAGCAGCGCCAGCGCCTGTTGGCGCAGCACACCACGGTTGACCAGGCCGAAACGCGCCGGCAAATGGCCGAGAAACAGGTTTTCCGCGACGGTCATTTCCGGCACCAGGTGCAGCTCCTGGTGAATCACCGCCACCCCGCTGGCGATGCTGTCGGCGGTGCCTTTGAAGGCCATCGTCTGTTCGCCGATCTGCAGGTCGCCACTGCTTGGGATGTAGGCGCCACCGAGGATCTTCAGCAACGTGGACTTGCCCGCGCCGTTCTCGCCCATCAAGGCATGCACCTGCCCCGGATGCGCGACGAAACTGATATTGGCCAGCGCCTGCACGCCGGGAAAGGATTTGCCGATCCCGTTGAACCGCAAGCTGCCGCCGATGTTGTGTTGCCGTGTCGCTGTTTGCGCTTGCATAACCACCTCGAACTTACAAAGATCAAGCGACCCCGCCACTCATGTGGCCAGGGCCGCTTTTGAATCAACCGACCGTCAGTTCCACAGGCCGATCTTTTCCAGCTCCTGCTTGAAGTTCTCCCGGGTGATCAGCGTCACCTCGTCCATGGCGGTGTACTTCGGCGGTTCCTTGCCGGTGGTGATCCACTCGTACATCATTTCGGCGGTCTTGTAGCCTTCGATGTGCGGGCTTGGCAGCATCGAACCGAAGAAGCCACTATTGGGTTTCTTGAGCTCGCCGATGGCGTCGGTGCCGTTGATGCCGATACCAATCACATTGGCTGCCTTGAACCCGGCCGCTTCAGTGGCGCGCACGCCGCCCAGCACGGTGTTGTCGTTCATGCCACCAATGATCAGGTTTTTCGCGGCGCTAGGCAGCTTCACCAACGCCGAGTTGGTGGAGTCCATGCTGCCGGGTACGTCGAGGGTCTTGAGCGCCGTAAACAGGATATGGTCTTCCGGCATCCCGGCTTTCTTCAGGGCATCGACCGAACCGTCGGTGCGCTTCTTGCCGGTGTCCAGCTCGTTGAAGGTGTTGATCACCGCGTAGGTATCTTTCCACTCCCAATTACGCTTCTTCGCTTCAGCGGCCATGGCAGCGCCCTGCTTCTGGCCCACTTCAAAAGCGGCCATGCCCAGGTATGGCACGTCTTCCATGAACTTGCCGTTGGCGTCGACGAAACGGTCGTCCACGGCAATTACCTTGAGATCGTTGAGCTTGGCCTTGGCCATGATGGCTGGGCCGAGGGACACGTCCGGCGGGCAGATCACGAAGCCCTTGGCACCGTTGGCGGCCAGGCTGTCGATGGCCGAGAGGGTTTTCTCGCCGTCGGGCACGGCGATCTTGATCAATTGGAATCCTTTATCCTTGGCCGCCTTCTCGGCAAACGCCCACTCGGTCTGGAACCAAGGCTCCTCGGCCTGCTTGACCAGGAAACCAATTTTTACCGCATCGGCCGCCAGCAAGTGGCTGCTGAGGCTGACCGCGGTAACCGCCAGGGCGGCGCGACACAGGGAACGGATCCCACGACGATGTTTCATAGTTGACTCCTTGTTTTTTTTATTGAAAGCCAAACGTCCAGGGTCTGCTCCACCGTCGGTGGAAATGCGCAGGCTGGGCGGTTACATCAAGTTGCTACACAGCATAGGCCTAAATAGTCATATCGTATGATGATTGGATTACAGGCGAAGTTTCCCACTGCAATCCAGGAATATTCAGTCGTGGTACATGACTGAACGTCCTCCATCGATGGTGATGCATGAGGCATTGATAAACGGTGCTTCGTCACTGGCCAGGAACACGGCCGTCATTGCCACTTCGATCGGTTGCCCGACACGCCGTGGCGGGTGCATATCCAGCGCACGTTGGCGTTCGGCGTGGGGATCGGCAAAGCCGTTCCAGTAGTCGACGTTCAGCTGGGTCTCGATGTACCCCGGAGCGATGGCATTGACGCGTACCCCTTTGGGCGCGTATTCGATGCCCAGGGCGCGAGTCAGGCCGAGCAGGCCGTGCTTGGCCACCGGGTAAGGGAAACAGCCGGGAATGATGTGGGACGAATGGACGGAGGCAATGTTGATAATGCTGCCCACGCCCTGTTCGATCATTTGTGGCAGCACCGCCTTGCAACCGTACCAGGCGCCATCCAGGTCGATGGCGAAGCAGCGGCGCCAGTCCTCTTCGGTCATTTCCAGCGGGTCGCGGAAGACGTTGACGCCGGCGCAGTTGACCAGCACATCGATGCGACCGTGCAGCTCGACGGCGCGACGGGCCATGGCCTGCAAGTCTTGCTGCTTCGACACATCGGCCTGCAACGCTTGCACATCGGCACCGCGTTCACGCCAGTGGGCGGCCACCGCCTCGACTTTCTGCGCCTGGATGTCACTGATCACCAGTCGGGCCTGCTGCGAGGCGAACGCCGCGACGATGGCTTCGCCAATGCCTTGGGCGGCGCCGGTCAACAGCACGACCTTGTCTTTCAGGCGTTCGCCCTTCGGTGGCTCCGGCACGGGCGGCAAGACCAAGGGCTCAGCCATGGCTCAAGGCTCCTGCGTGCGGGCACGACGAAAACCGGGCATCCACGGATGACCGGCGCAAAGGCGCTTGGAAGAACAGTGGCCGGCGTACGCCGCCGGGGCGTACGGGGAAAGATCGTTGCATCACTTCACCTGTTTTGTTTTTTTAGTGTGAGTGCGTATTGCCGATGGAGCCGACTATAAACCCGGCCGCCAAATAATCTCAATATATATATTTACATCCCATATTTTGGGATTACCCCGCAAACCTTGTACAGGCCACGCCAGGCACATCGACACGCATCGACAGCACCGCACCGTCCAGCGGATGACCCAAGGGGCTCGCCGCGCTGGTGATGTACAACGTCTTGAGGTCTTCGCCGCCGAACACACAACTGGTCGGTCGGCTGACGGGCAATTCGATCACCCGGTCGACCTGCCCGTCCGGCGTCAGCCGCAACAGGCAACTGCCGTCCCAGCGGGCGTTCCAGATATAGCCCCTGGCATCCATCGCCGAGCCATCCGGGCCGCCACGCGGGTGTGGGCCGAACCAGACCTCGGCCGGCGCGAGATTGCCTTCCGGATAGATAAAGTGCCGATACACCGTGCCGTCCAGGCTGTCGCCGAAATACACCGTGGTGCCATCGGGGCTCCAGAGCAGGGTGTTGGGGATGCCCAGCCCGCGCAACAAGGGCATGACCCGACCGTCGCCACCGACGCGAAACAGGCCACCGGACCGTTGTTCGATCGGCAAGTCCTCGCCGTCGGCACCGATGTTGTTCTGCATGGTGCCGAGCCAGAGTTGGCCCAGGGCATCGCAACGGGCTTCGTTGGCGCGATTACCCAGTTGGGGGTCGGCCATGCACAGCAGCGTCAGGCGCGGCTCCAGGCCCGGCGAATCAAGATCGAGGCGATAGACGCCACTGCTCAGGGTCACCAGTGCGTCGCCACTTTGGGTCGGTATGAAGGCGGACACATGCTCGGGCATCTGCCAGATCTCCACGTTGGCGCCGATCAGCCGCAGTGCCTGCTTACCAGCGATATCGACCCAATACAACGCTTGGGTCGGCGCATCCCAGAAGGGCCCCTCGCCCAACTTCGCCCGGTGTTCCGTCACAGCCGTCCACTTCATTGAAACCTCCCGTTCCCGACTTGCCCGGCGGCGTCTGTTCGACCGGCCATGACATTGGGGTAAAAGCGTTTGATCGCCAGGTCAGCGTTATCGATCAGGGTCATGCAGGCCCAGACACCCCGGGCCGCGTCACGGGCGGCGATGGCGTCGGCGATGTCCTTGTGGATGGGCAAGGTGCGGCGCAACTCATCCGGGTCGGCCGCCGACACCTCGAACGACACCGCCAGCAACGCCCCCAGGGCCGGGACCATCTGTTCGATGAATTGATTATGGCTGGCGGCCAGGATGCACTCATGAAAAAACTGGTCGGCGCGGTTGTAGTCTGCGCCGCTGTCCACTGCCCGTTCCAAGGCATGGTAGGCCAGGCGGATCGCCTGCACCTGATCGGCCGTGGCCCGCTCACAGGCCCAGCGCACCGCCATCGGCTCGATGGTACGGCGCAGGTCCAGCAAGTCGTCGACGAAGTTTTCCGGCAGGCCGCTGCGTGACAGCCAGCCCACCACTTGAGGGTCGAACAGGTTCCAGCGGCGCACCGGCAATACCCGCGTGCCGACTTTCGGCCCGACTTCCAGCATGCCTTTGGCCACCAGGGTCTTGATCGCCTCGCGAATCACTGTGCGACTGACGCCCAGTTGCTCGCCCAAGTCCGCTTCGACCTTGATGGTTTGCCCAGGCTTGACCTGGCCAGCGGCGATCCAGCCCCCCAGCCAATCGACGGTCGATGCGTGAAAACTGCTGGACATGAAAACCCCGCGGGCCACTCTTATTGGTGGCCCACGCTAATCATCATACGATTGGGTGTCAATTTGAATTTTGCATAACCCCTGTGGGAGCGGGCTTGCTCGCGATGGCGGAGGGTCAGTTTGCGGTGATGTTGGATACCCACAAGGTTTTTTGGGTACTGCACGACCCTGTGGCGAGGGAGCTTGCTCCCGCTGGGTCGCACAGCGGCCCCAAAAAAAGCGATGAGCGCTGCGCACTCAAGCGGGAGCAAGCTCCCTCGCCACAAAAGCTACCCAGCCATTACGCCACAGATTGATCAACGGTAAACCCTGTGGGAGCGAGCCTGCTCGCGAAAGCGACGCCTCGGTGCTCCGAGGATCAGGGTTCCAGGCCGATGGGGAAAAACTCGCCGCCGCTCCACACACCCAGCCAGCGCTGCCCATCGATCTCGCGACTGACTGCCAGTTCCACCAGTTGATAGAACACATTGCGATGGATCAGCGCTTCGAGGTTGCTGCGCACATGCACGTAAGGCGTCGGTTCCTGGGTCTGGGGATCGATCTCCACCCGCAGCGGGTGCGCGGCGCCGGCCTCGGTGGTTTCCTCGACATTGGTGGTGAAGCGCAACAATTGTCCTTCCCCCTGCCCTTCCACCTCCAGGGTCACGGCCACGAACGGCGCGTCATCGACCTTGATGCCGACTTTTTCCACAGGGGTGATCAGGAAATAATCATCGCCGTCGCGGCGGATGATGGTGGAGAACAGCTTGACCATCGGTTTTCGTCCGATGGGCGTACCCAAGTAGTACCAGGTGCCGTCCCGGGCGATGCGCATGTCGATGTCGCCGCAGAAGTCGGGGTTCCACAAGTGGACCGGCGGCAGGCCTTTGGTCTTGGGGATCTGCCCCAGCAAGTCATTGGCTTTTTGCGGTCCGCTCATGGTGACTCCTCGTAGTTACTGGTCGCTCATCCCCAACAGGCTGCGGGCATATTCACGCAGAGGCGCGGCGATGAGGTCTTGGGGCTGCTTGTCGTGGAACGTCAGTAAACCGCCACGACTCTTGATCCGTGCAGTATCAATCAAATACTGCGTGCTGGTCTCGATCAACATGATTTGAATCACGCCGGTATCGACACCCAGGCGATCCACGGCTTCCTCATCCAGCCATTCGTCGGAGTTGCCGATGCGGTTATCGGCCTTGGCGAACCGGGTGTACAACAGGTAATGGGCACCGGCGGCACGGGCTTCGCCCATCGCCTGATCAAGGCCTTCGGGAACACGGGCACGACGGACCATGGGGAAATATTCGATGAAGCCATTGAAGGCTTCTTCGGCCACGACATTGGGACGTGGATAGGCACTGCCCGGCGGAGCGAAGGCGCCCTGGGCGATGTAGATGAACGAGTCGGGCTGAATTCGCAGGTTGTTCACACGACGGCTTTCGCTATGGTCCAGCAGGCCGGCATCACTCATGTGATAACGAACACCCTCCCCCATGTCGCTGACATTCATGCAACCGCCAAGCACCAAAACGGCCAGCAGCAAAACCAGGCTACGCATCCTATCCCTCCAAAGACCGGTGTCGGAAAACCGGCGAATGGTCGTAGGATGCAGCTTTTGCGCCAGCTCGCAGGATGGTTAGGGTTGCGCCTTGGAATACCTGTGGCGAGGGAGCTTGCTCCCGCTGGGCTGCGCCCGTAGGAGCTGTCGAGTGCAACGAGGCTGCGATCTTTCCCCAGACACTTGAATCCCAAGCGAAAGATCAAAAGTCAAAAGATCGCAGGTTTCGCCAGCTCCTACAGACTCAAGCCAGGAAAGGTCCGATCAGCCGCCAATGATTTTCATGATGGTCGCACCGCCGGAGAACGCCACTTCCTGCTTGTCCCCCAGCGCCTTGACCAACAAGCGCTGAAGCGCCGGCAAGGCCTGATGGCGTGGCTTGTCCAGAAGATCGCCGACGAAGTGACGGTTACTCGACGACAGGCAGCCGTGCAGCCAGCCCGTGGAGGACAGCCGCAGTCGCGAACAGGTACGGCAAAAAGGCACGCTTTCGTTGGCGATCACGCCAAAGTGCCCCAGCCCCGGTATCTCATAACGCACCGCCGTGGCGTCCACCGGCGCGTCGGCCTGCAGGTATTCGTACTGGTCGCCGATCAGGCTGAGCAGTTGTTGAAGGCTGACGAATTGCTGCAGGAAGGCGTTGGAATCGCTGGCCAGGTGGCCCATGCGCATCAACTCGATGAAACGCAACTCATAACCACGTTCCAGGCAGTACTCGAGCAACGGCATCACCTGGTCGAGGTTTTGCCCGCGCAACGGCACCATGTTGACCTTGATCTTCATCCCGGCGGCCCGGGCCTGTTCCATGCCATCGAGCACGGTCGCCAGGTCGCCGCCACGGGCGATACTGCGAAACGCGGCGGGGTCCAGGGTGTCGAGGGAAACGTTGATGCGACGGATACCGGCATCCACCAGCAACGGCAGTTTTTTCGCGAGCAACTGGCCATTGGTGGTCAGGCTGATGTCCTCCAGCCCCATCTGCCCCACCGCCGTCATGAAACGCTCGAGCTTGGGGCTGACCAGCGGCTCGCCGCCCGTGATGCGCAGCCGCTCGATACCGGCGGCCTCGATCAAATAGGCCACGCCGCGCGCCATGGCTTCGGCTGACAGTTCATCCTGCGCAGCCACCAACCGCTTGCCGTCAGGCACGCAGTAGGTACAGGCGTAGTTGCAGGCTGAGGTCAGGCTGATCCGCAGATTACGGAAACGCCTGCCTTGACGGTCAACGATCATGGATCACTCCGGCACGAGAAAAATCGGACTCGCAAAAATTGACCTAGAAATCAAGATTTCGCAAGGCCCAAGCCTGAGTATATTACTGGGGCACTGCGCCATGTAAGCGGACATGGCGCAATAAGGCAGCTGAATGTCTTGGCTCGTGCGGCCAGTCAGGTGCTCGGGTGGTCGGTATCGCGCTTGCGCTTGTTGCCCATGCGCACGCCAATGTCCATCAGGAACTGGAAGAAACCTTCCTGGTCTTCCAGCACGTTGCTCCAGAACGGCGAGTGATACAGCGCCACCGCGCCGTGCACCAACGCCCAGGCGGCGCAGTAATGGAAATAAGGCGGCACGTCCTCAAGCTTGCCTTCGCTGATCCGGCCCTTGATCAACAGGGTCAGGCGTTCGAAGTTGGAGGCGCGGATCTTGTGCAGCTCCTCGACCATCTCCGGCACCTGGTTGCCCTTGACCACCTTCTCTTCCAAGCGGTCGAACAAGCGGTAGCGCTGCGGGTCGCGCATGCGGAACTCGAAGTAGGCCCGGGACAGGGCCTCCTTGTCCTTGTCCACATCGGCCGAATGCAGCAGCTCGTTCAAATCGCGCTCGTAGTCGAGCATCAGGCGCAGGTAGATCTCCGCCTTGGATTTGAAATGTTTATAAATCGTGCCTTTGCCGATACCCACGGCATCCGCAATCATCTCGACGGTGACACTGTCTTCACCCTGGTCGAGGAACAACTTGAGCGCGGTGTCGAGAATTTCCTGCTCGCGGCGGCGAAACTCACGGACCTTACGGGGTTCTTTGTGCATAAGAAAAAGGTCTGAAGGGTCAAAATTCGAAGCCGGGTATTATGCCTAACTTACGCAAAAATGCACGGATCATCCATTCTCGGCCACCGTTCTTCACAAAACCGTGCACACCCGGCTCGCCGTTTCCCTTGCCAACGGGCCGTACTGGCGAGCTTTGACGACAGTGAGAACTTATCCGAAGCGAGCGTATTCCAAATTTGTTTAAAAACCGCCCCGGCCAGACTGGACGGGCGGGCATACTGATCAATACTTGAACTGTCGGCGCGACATCTCCCCCAAGTGACGCGCTGATAAAGGTGCCAACGGACCGCGTGCCTTTGTTTTACTCCTAATGGTCTTAACCCGGATTCACCCCCCAGAACCCGGGTTTTTTTTGCATGAAATTCAGGCGTGCGCCGATCGAACGTGAGCCAACGGAAACAATTGCTTAAAATTTTCCGTCGTCTGCTCGGCAAATCCCTCGTAGGACTCGCCACGCAACATCGCCAGGAACTCTGCCACTTCCCGTACGTATTGCGGAAGGTTCGGCTTGCCGCGATAGGGGATCGGCGCCAGGTAAGGCGAGTCGGTTTCCACCAGCAGCCGATCAGCCGGCACTTTGCTGGCAACGTCGCGCAGGGCATCGGCATTGCGGAACGTGACAATCCCGGACAAGGAAATGTAATAGCCCATGTCCAGGGCAGCCTTGGCCATGTCCCAGTCTTCGGTGAAGCAATGCAGCACACCGGCCTGGGGCAGCGCGGCGTCACGCAGCAAGGCCAGGGTGTCGGCCCGGGCGCCGCGGGTGTGGATGATCACCGGCTTGCCGGTCTGCCGGGCGGCCTCCAGGTGCAGCCGGAATGACGCCTGCTGCACGTCGGCGGCTTCTGGCTCGTAGTGATAGTCCAGGCCGGTTTCGCCAATGGCGACCACCCGTGGATGATCGAGCTCACGCAACAGCCAGTCGAGCGCCGGCGCGGCGCCGGGCTGGACGTCCAATGGGTGGATGCCGACCGAACAATCGACGTCGGCATAACGCTCTGCCAGCGCCTTCACATCGGCGGCGTTGTCGGCGCTGACGCCGATGCACAGGAAGTGACCGACGCCCCGCTCCCGGGCCGCGTCCAGCGCGGCATCCAGGGAACCGCCATGGGCAGCGAGGTCGAGACGATCAAGGTGACAATGGGAATCTACAAGCATAAAAGGCCAGGCTACATCGTATGGGTGGGACGGTCGGACTTCAGGGAGCCGGCCAAGTGGGTTTCGATCTGATTGCGGGCCGAATTGTCGCCGTCGCTGAACTGCACGCCCACGCCGGCGGCCCGATTGCCCTGGGCGCCCTTGGGGGTCAGCCAGATCACCTTGCCGGCGACCGGAATTTTCTCCGACTCATCCATCAGGCTCAAGAGCATGAACACCTCGTCGCCCAAGCGATAATTCTTGTTGGTCGGAATGAACAGGCCGCCGTTCTTGATGAAGGGCATGTAGGCGGCATAAAGCACCGACTTGTCCTTGATGGTCAGGGACAAGATGCCGTTGCGTGGACCGGGACTGACAGGTTCGTTCATGCTGATCTCCGCTGCGATTGAGCTGAGTCTAGGCGGTACCTGTCAACTTCGACCAGGCAAACTCGCCCACTGCACCAACAGCGCCTCGAGCAACAGCACTCGATTGAGGTTCGCCTTGCTCAGCACCTTCTGACGTTGGGCAAGAATCCAGTCCTGGATGTTCAAGATTTTATCCTGGCTGCTTTTCTGCGCCAGGTACTGGATCACCTTGCGCATGTCGGCCAGCCCCAGGCCGGTCTCGTCTTCGGTCAACTGGTAACGCAGGATCAGGCTCGACCAGTCGCAGAACCAGTCAAACAGCAGCAGTAGCGGGATGGCGTTCCAGCCCTCGGCCAGTTGCGTGGGGGATTGCTGCTGCTTGAGCAGCTTCTTGACCCCGTCCACCACCAAGGCCCGCTGTTCACGCACGCCCTGGGCCTGAAGGCTGACGGCCGCCAGGGGCGAGCCAGCCGCGAGGGTCAGCAGCTCGACACGCTCTTCGTCGCTGCTGTCGGGCAGGGCCTGGGCCAACCATTGCAAGCTCATCGCCTCGCTCGGCAGCGGGCAGGCCTGTTGCACGCAACGACTCTTGATGGTCGGCAGCAAGCGACTCGGCTGGTGGCTGACCAGCAGCAACACGGTATCGCCAGAAGGCTCTTCGAGGCTCTTGAGCAAGGCGTTGGCAGCGTTGATGTTCATCGACTCGACCGGCTCGATCAGCACCACTTTGCGCCCGCCCATCTGCGAAGTCTGGACCACGAAGCTGACCAGGTCGCGAACCTGGTCGACTTTGATCGCCTTGTCCGCCTCTTCCGGCTCCAGCACGTAATTGTCGGGATGGCTGCCGGCCTTGAGCAGCAGGCAGGACTTGCATTCGCCGCAAGCGTTGGAGACACCCGGGCGTTGGCACAACAGGCTGGCCATCAGCCGCTCGGCCAGCGCCCGCTTGCCGATGCCGACCGGGCCGTGCAGCAGATAGGCATGGGCATGCTGGGCACGACCGGCCAGTTGCTGCCAGAGACCGTCTTGCCAGGGATAGGCTTCAGCCACGGACACGCTCCAGCAAACGTGGCAACAAGCTATCCAGGGACTGCTGGACCTGGGCCAGCGGCTGTGCGGCATCGATCAGCAGGTAACGCGCCGGATCGGCCTTGGCGCGCCCCAGGAAGGCATTGCGCACGGCATTGAAGAAAGCCTGGCCTTCAAGCTCGAAACGATCCAGCCGGCCACGGGCACTGGCGCGGGCCAGGCCGATTTCCACCGGCAGGTCGAACACCAGGGTCAGGTCTGGGCGCAGCTCACCTTGGACGAAGCTTTCCAACGCGGCGATGCGTTCCACGGACAAGCCCCGGCCGCCGCCCTGGTAGGCATAGGTCGAATCGGTAAAACGATCGCAGAGCACCACGGCGCCACGGGCCAGCGCCGGGCGGATCACCTCGGCCAGATGCTGCGCCCTGGCGGCGAACACCAGCAGCAGCTCAGTGTCAGGGTTCATGACTTCTTCGAGGGGCGCCAGCAGCACCTCGCGAATTCGCTCGGCCAGTGGCGTACCGCCCGGTTCACGGGTCAACACCACCTCGATGCCGGCGGCCCGCAGGCGTTCGGCCAGGTATTCGCGGTTGGTGCTCTTGCCGGCGCCTTCCGGGCCTTCCAGCGTTATAAACAAGCCAGTCACGGGGCGATCCTTAATCAAAGTCATTGCGGGCTCGGTGGCTCGCTGGCGTCCGGCTCGGGGGCCGGTACCTGAGGTGGTACATGGGGCACCGCTTCAGGTGCCGTGTCGGGCGATGCCGCCGGGATCGGCGCCTGCTCGTCCGGCGTTACCGGCGCCGGGCTGGAGCGGTAATCGGCACGGCGCTTGAGCTGGAACTCGCGCACCGCGTTGTTGTGCGATTCCAAGTCATCGGAAAACACATGGCTGCCATCGCCACGGGCGACAAAATAAAGACTGTTGCCCGGTGCCGGGTTCAACGCGGCATGAATCGCTTCGCGCCCCACCATCGCAATCGGCGTCGGCGGCAAGCCCGGGATCAGGTAGGTGTTATAGGGGTTTTCTTCTTTCAGATGGGCGCGGGTGAGCTTGCCGGTGTAGCGCTCACCCAAGCCGTAGATCACTGTGGGATCGGTCTGCAGCAGCATGCCCAGGCGCATGCGCCGGACAAAGACGCCGGCAATTTGCCCACGCTCCTGGGGTACGCCGGTTTCCTTCTCCACCAGGGACGCCATGATCAGCGCCTGGTACGGCAGGGTGTAAGGCACATCGGCGGCACGCTGTGCCCATTCCTTGGCGAGCACGTCTTCCAGACGGTCGTAGGCTTTCTTCAGCAAATCGACATCCGATGTGCCGCGCACGAAGCGGTAGGTGTCCGGAAAGAACCGGCCTTCGGGAAATACCCCCGAATGACCCAGACGGTCCATGACCTCGCTGTCGCTCAGGTTGGCAAGGGTCTGCTGGAGTTTTTCATCCTTGGCCAGTGCGGCGCGCACCTGGCGAAAATTCCAGCCCTCCACCAGCGTCACGCTGTACTGCACCACTTCACCGCGTTTCCAGACACCGATCAGCCCCTCCATGGTCATGCCTGGCACCATCCGGTATTCACCGGAGTGCAATGGCTGGCCGGCAAGATTGAAGCGCCAATAGACACGCAGCCAGAAGGCGTCCTTGATCAGGCCATCGGCCTCGAGGCGCTTGAGGGTTCCGGTCGGGGTGGTTCCGTTGGGCACGTCCAGCAACTCTTCCTGGGTAATGTTCAGCGGCTGTTGCAGCGCCGATTGAATTTTCCAGGCCGAAGCGCCCAACAACAGCCCTGCCAGGACCAGTCCGGTCTCCAGCAGCAGCAAGAATTTACGTCTCACGAATCAAGCATCCAATAGCGCACGGGCAAGGGTCTGCAGTTTACGGGTGAGCGGGCCAACCGACCAGCACGCCGAACCGCATCCGCGTACCGGCCACACGCCATATACGCTGTTGCAGACGAAGACTTCATCGGCCTGGTGCAGTTGCTGGAGGCCGATGTCGGTGATTTGCGTGGCGATGCCCTGGGACTTTGCTTGAAACAATAATTCCGCGCGCATCACGCCGGCCACACCGCAACGGCTCAGGTCCGCCGTGAACAAAACGCCATCGCGCACCAGGAACAGGTTGCTGAATACGCCTTCGATTACCCGCCCGGACGCGTCCAACATCAAGCCTTCGGCGTACTGCGCATCGCGCCATTCGGCACGGGCGAGTACTTGTTCCAGGCGGTTGAGGTGCTTGAGGCCGGCGAGCAAGGGCTGCTCGGACAAACGCACGGCGCAGGGAAACAGGTGGACGCCTTGTTCGGCATGGGCGGTGGGATAAGTGGCCGGCGGGTTCCCTTGCAAGATGCGCCTGGCCGGCACCGAAGGATCAGCGGCATAACCGCGCAGGCTGTCGCCACGGGTCACGATCAGTTTCAGCACACCATCACCCAGGCAACCGGCGTAGGTGCTCAATTCTGTACTCAATGCGCCCATGTCGACGTTGAGCGCCAGCCGCTGGCAACCTGCTTCCAGGCGTTGCAGGTGGCGCTCCAACAGCACCGGGTTGCCATCGTGCACGGCAATGGTTTCGAACAACCCATCGCCATAAGCCAGGCCGCGATCTTTCAGCGACAGGACGTCGGCCGGCTGACCGTCGACCCAGCTTTCCATCACCCGGCGAACCGGCGGAACACCAGCGAACCGTTGGTCCCGCCAAAGCCGAAGGAGTTGGACAGCACCACATCGATATCCATGCTGCGGGCCGTGTGCGGCACGAAGTCCAGGTCGCAACCTTCGTCCGGCTCATCGAGGTTGATGGTCGGCGGCGCGGTCTGGCTGTTGATCGCCAGGACGCTGAAGATCGCTTCCACCGCCCCTGCCGCACCCAGCAGGTGACCGGTCATGGACTTGGTCGAACTGACCGCCAGCTTGTAGGCGTGCTCGCCGAACACGGTCTTGATCGCCTGGGCTTCGGCCAGGTCGCCGGCCGGGGTCGACGTGCCGTGGGCGTTGATGTACTGCACCTGCTCGCCGTTGAGCTTCGCGTCACGCAAAGCGTTGGCGATGCAACGGGCCGCACCGGCGCCATCGGCCGGTGGCGAGGTCATGTGGTACGCATCGCCACTGGTGCCAAAGCCGATCAGCTCGGCATAGATGGTCGCGCCGCGCGCCTTGGCGTGCTCCAGTTCCTCGAGCACCAACGCACCGGCACCGTCGGACAACACGAAGCCATCACGGCCCTTGTCCCACGGCCGGCTCGCACGGGCGGGCTCGTCGTTGCGGGTCGACAGTGCACGGGACGCGCCGAAACCGCCCATGCCGAGGCCGCAAGCGGCCATCTCGGCGCCACCGGCAATCATCACGTCGGCTTCGTCGTACATGATGTTGCGCGCGGCCATGCCGATGCAGTGGGTACCGGTGGTGCACGCCGTGGCGATGGCGTAGTTGGGTCCCTGGGCACCCAGGTGGATGGACAGGAAACCGGAAATCATGTTGATGATCGAGCCCGGCACGAAGAACGGAGAAATCCGTCGCGGCCCCGATTCGTGCAGCGTGCGGCTGGTTTCTTCGATATTGGTCAAGCCGCCAATACCCGAGCCCATGGCCACGCCGATGCGTTCACGGTTGGCGTCGGTGACTTCCAGGCCGGCGTTACGCACCGCCTGAAAACCGGCTGCCAGGCCGTATTGAATAAACAGGTCAAGCTTGCGGGCTTCCTTGACCGACAGGTATTCCTCGACATTGAAGCCCTTTACCGAGCCGCCAAAACGGGTGGAATAGGCAGAAAGGTCGGTGTGTTCGATCAGACCAATGCCACTGCGGCCGGCCAGAATGCCCTGCCAACTGCTCGGCACATCCGTGCCCAGTGGCGACAACATACCCATACCGGTGACTACGACGCGTCTACGCGACACAGCACTCTCCTTTTTCTAATGACGACTTTGCATCAGGCCTAAAGAAAAAACCGCACGCCGTGACGGCAGTGCGGTTTTTCCATGACAGCTAGCGACGACTAAATACGATTACGCCTGGTGGCTGGTAACGTAGTCGATAGCAGCTTGTACAGTAGTGATCTTCTCAGCTTCTTCGTCAGGAATCTCGGTCTCGAATTCCTCTTCCAGAGCCATCACCAGCTCAACGGTGTCAAGGGAGTCGGCACCCAGGTCTTCTACGAAGGAAGCGGTGTTCACAACTTCTTCTTCTTTAACGCCCAGTTGCTCGGCAACGATTTTCTTGACGCGCTCTTCGATGGTGCTCATACCTTGTTTTCACTCCTAATGGACAAATTCAGGCAGCTGGCCGGTGGGTAAGTGTATAGAAGAACTTTTCGGTTTTTCAACCGAAAGCTTCACTCCTCAAACCCAGCGGCCCGCCGTCTATAAATTGATTGCAGCTTTATAACGGATTTTAGACAGCTCGTATGACATTTTTTTGAAGCAATCCGTCACATTTAACTCATGTACATCCCGCCGTTCACCGGGATTGTAGCCCCGGTCACGTATGCCGCACCGTCCGAAGCAAGAAAAGCGACCACGGACGCGATTTCTTGAGCTTGCCCCAGACGACCCAGCGGAATCTGCGTCAACAAGGCTTCACGCTGTGCTTCCGGCAGTTCACGGGTCATGTCGGTGTCGATGAAACCCGGTGCAACCGAGTTTACCGTAATCGAGCGCGAACCCACTTCACGCGCCAGCGCACGGCTGAAACCTTCCAGACCGGCCTTCGCCGCAGCATAGTTTACTTGGCCTGCGTTGCCCATGGCACCCACAACCGAGCCGATACTGATAATTCGACCCCAGCGCGCCTTGGTCATGCCACGCAGAACGCCCTTGGACAGCCGGTACAGACTGTTCAGGTTGGTGTCGACCACGTCGAACCATTCGTCATCTTTCATGCGCATCATCAGGTTATCGCGGGTGATACCGGCATTATTGACCAGGATCGCCGGCGCACCGAACTGCGCCTGAATGCTCGCCAGCACCGCCGCAACGGATTCGTCGCTGGTGACATTCAGCTCAAGGCCGGTGCCTTGGATGTCGTTTTCCTTCAGGGTCGCGGCGATGCGCTCGGCGCCCGAAGCGGAAGTCGCGGTGCCGATGACGATGGCGCCTTGACGACCCAGTTCCAGGGCGATGGCCTGGCCGATGCCACGGCTTGCACCGGTCACCAGTGCAACTTTACCTTGCAGACTCATGCAAGCTTCTCCTGTTCAGGCCTGCGCTGCACGGGTGGCAGCGAAGGCATCTGGGGTATTGAGATTGGAAGTCGACACGCCTTCGGCGCAGCGTTTGTTCAGGCCTGCCAGCACTTTGCCAGGACCGCATTCGACCAGTTCGGTCGCGCCCTTGGCTGCCAGGGCCTGTACCGATTCGACCCAGCGAACCGGCTTGTAGAGTTGTTCCAGCAGATCACGCTTGAGGGTCTCGAGATCTGGCGCCACGTTGGCGCTGACATTCTGCACCACGGGAATCTGCGGAGCCTGCCAGTCGATGGCAGCGATGGATTCGGCAAAGCGCTCGGCGGCCGGACGCATCAGTTCACAGTGCGACGGCACGCTGACCGGCAGCGGCATGGCACGCTTGGCACCACGAGCCTTGCAGCCTTCGATGGCACGCTCGACGGCCGCCTTGGCACCGGCGATGACTACCTGGCCCGGGGAGTTGAAGTTCACCGCGCTGACCACATCGCCTTGCGCCGCTTCGGCACAGGCAGCGAGCACATCAGCGTCTTCCAGACCCAGGATCGCGGCCATGCCGCCCTGCCCGGCCGGAACGGCCTCCTGCATCAACTGGCCACGACGCTCCACCAGTTTCACCGCAGCGCCCAGGCTCAGGCTGCCCGCGGCCACCAGGGCGCTGTATTCGCCCAGGCTGTGACCGGCGACGAACGCCGGGCGCGCGCCGCCTTCAGCCAGCCACAAGCGCCACAAGGCGATCGAGGCGGTGAGGATGGCTGGCTGGGTTTTATCGGTTTGATTGAGCTGCTCTTCCGGCCCTTGCTGGGTCAATGCCCACAGGTCATAGCCGAGCGCATCGGAAGCTTCTTTGAATGTTTCGAGGACCAGCGGGTATTGCGCGCCCAGCTCGGCCAGCATGCCGAGGGACTGCGAGCCCTGCCCTGGAAAGACGAATGCGAGGGAAGCAGACATGAAAACAAAGCCCCTAATGATCTTGTCGTCAAAAATTGACGCCCCTGGGGGCGCTAGCAAACTGCACATTGGATGGCGGGTTGAACCGACCGGTCACATTTAAGCATTGTCGGACGAAAACGCCTAAGTTAACAAATCCTCGAGGCGACCGTGCAAACGCTCCGGCAGGTTCTCCTGGATCTCGATCACCGCTCGGTTGATCGCACTTTGGAAACCCTGCACGCCCGCCGATCCGTGACTCTTGATCACGATACCTTGCAGCCCGAGGAAACTCGCTCCGTTGTGCCGCGCCGGCGCCAGGTCCGCCTGCAACCGGCGCATCAACGGCAGCGCCAAGGCGCCGACCACCCGCGAGGCGAGGCTTTGCCTGAACAAGGTTTCGATGCGCTGGCCGATCATGGTGGCCAGCCCCTCGCTGGATTTGAGCAGGATATTGCCCACGAAGCCATCACAGACCACCACATCGGCCTCGCCACGGTACAAGCCATCGCCCTCGACGAAACCGATGTAGTTGATACCCCGCGCAGCCTGCAACAATGTGGCCGCCAGTTTTACCTGCTGATTGCCCTTGATGTCTTCGGTGCCGATATTCAACAGCGCCACGCGAGGACGCACGATGCCCAGGGTTTCAGCCGCGACCGAGCCCATCACCGCAAATTGCAGCAAATGCTCGGCACTGCAGTCGACGTTCGCCCCCAGGTCGAGCAACTGACAGAACCCACGCTGGGTCGGGATCGCCGCCACCATCGCGGGCCGGTCGATACCCGGCAAGGTCTTGAGCACGTAGCGCGACAGTGCCATCAGCGCACCGGTATTGCCGGCGCTGACACAGGCCTGGACCTTGCCATCGCGCAGCAGCTCAAGGGCCACCCGCATCGAGGCGTCAGGCTTGCCGCGCAGGGCCTGGGCTGGCTTTTCGTCCATGGCGATGATTTCAGACGCCGGGACAATCGTCAGGCGCGCGCGATCCACAGCCGATTGGCCGCTGAGCATGTCTTCCAGGAGAGGGGATTGACCGACGAGGGTCAGGTGCAGCGAGGGAGTAGCATTCAGGCAAGCAAGGCTGGCCTGAACAATGCTGCGGGGACCGAAGTCCCCGCCCATTGCGTCAATCGCGATGACTTGAGCGGACAAGTGATTACTCGTCGGCGCCCTTGTCGATCACTTTACGGCCACGGTATACGCCTTCTGGCGATACGTGGTGACGCAGGTGAACTTCACCGGTGGTCTTTTCTACGGACAGGGTGCTAGCCTCGAGAGCGTCGTGCGAACGGCGCATGTCACGGGCAGAGCGGGATTTTTTGTTCTGCTGAACAGCCATAATTGATTAACTCCTAAACGTTTGGGTCACGCTTTAACTGCGCCAATACACTGAACGGGTTGGACCGCGTTACCTCGTCCTCGCTCGGTTCGGGCTCATCTGCTCCCGCCGGCTGCTGGCATTCTTCCGGATGATGAGCAGGCACAATGGGCAAGGCGAGCAGAAGCTCCTCCTCGATCAGTGACTGCAGATCCAATGGATCTTCGCCCAGTTCCAGCACGTCATAACCTTTCGGCAACGACTGGGTATTCGCACCCTCCTTCACCACGGCGTAACTGCATTCGCTGTGGATCGGCAGGGTGACCAGCTCAAGACAACGCTGGCAAACCATTTTGACTTCGGTGTCGATAAAGCTGTGGATAACCACAGATTTACGTTCATCTCGTTCAAAAACGAATTTGGCCTGGACCGTACCGACATCGTCGGAAAGCGGGTCGCAGAGTCTCTTCAAATCGGCCAGCAGCAGTTCACCTTGAAGGGTGGTGCCACGGTCAGCCAATTTGCGCGGGTCAACGTGAGGTGGAATCGGGTCATTCAACATAGGCGCAGCATTATAGGGATGCCCCCAGCCATGTCAAAGGAAATTCAGCCCTGTCCGTCACTTGCGTGCCTCGCTAGAATTCACCCCTGCCTCCTGGAGACGTCCATGCTGCCTTTATTACTTGCCTCGAGCTCGGTCTATCGCCGGGAATTGCTTGCCCGCCTGGGACTGCCGTTCGTCTGCAGCTCACCCGATATCGACGAAAGCCATCGCCCCGGCGAGCCCGCCGTCGAGCTGGTCAAGCGCCTGGCCCGGGAAAAAGCCCTGGCGCTGGCCGACAGCCATCCGGCACACCTGATCATCGGTTCAGACCAGGTCGCCGTGCTCGGCGAGCGCATCCTGGGCAAACCCCACACCTTCGACAATGCTCGCGAGCAACTGCTGGCCGCCAGCGGCACCAGGGTCACGTTCCTGACCGGCCTGGCGCTGTTCAACAGCCAGACCGGCGCCTGCCAGGTCGATTGCGTTCCATTTACCGTCAACATGCGCACCCTGGATCCTGGGCGCGTCGAACGCTACCTGCGCACCGAACAACCCTACGACTGCGCCGGCAGCTTCAAGGCCGAGGGGCTTGGCGTAAGCCTGTTCCAGAGCACCGAAGGGCCGGACGCCACCAGCCTGATCGGGCTGCCGTTGATTCGTCTTGTGGATATGTTGCTGGCCGAGGGCGTGCAGGTTCCCTAACGCTAAAATCCGTGACGAGGGAGCTTGCTCCCGTTCGGTTGCGCAGCGACCGCAAAATCTGGGGCCGCTTCGCAGCCCAGCGGGAGCAAGCTCCCTCGCCACAGGGGTAGTGTCAACCTTCCCCTGTAGCGAAAACTTCAAGGCAATCAGCGCAACGCAGGCCCCTGGAACCCCATCCACATCGCCAGGTGCTGGGCGACACTGGCACCCAACTTCTTCGAGAAGCGGTCGATCGGGGACTCTTCGACGGTGAAATCCACCAACTCTTTCTCACCAATCACATCCCGAGCCACGGAACTGGCGCTGCCCAGGCCATCGATCAAGCCCAGCGGCAAAGCCTGCTCGCCCGACCAGACCAGCCCGGAGAACAACTCTGGATGCTCTTTGTCTTTCAGGCGCTCGCCCCGCCCTTTCTTGACGCTGGCGATGAACTGTTTATGGGTGGTGTCGAGCACGCCCTGCCAGAACGCCGTCTCCTCAGGCTTTTGCGGCTGGAACGGATCCAGGAAGGATTTGTGCTCGCCCGCGGTATAGACCCGACGCTCCACCCCAAGCTTGCCCAGCGTCTCGACGAAGCCATAACCGGCCGCCGTCACGCCAATGGAACCCACCAGGCTGGCCTTGTCGGCATAGATCTGGTCCGCGGCACTGGCGATGTAATAAGCACCGGAGGCGCCGAGATCGGCAATCACCGCGTAGAGCTTGATGTCCGGGTGCGCCGCACGCAAACGAACGATTTCGTCATAGACGTAGCCGGCCTGTACCGGACTGCCGCCCGGGCTATTGATGCGCAGCACCACCCCTTTGACTTTCGAGTCTTCGAACGCAGCTCGCAGGCTACCGATGATGTTGTCCGCGCTGGCCGCTTCCTTGTCGGCGATCATGCCTTCAATATCGATGACCGCCGTATAGGCTGCACCACCTCCCGGACTCGTTTTCCCGTCAACCGCCTGGTAGATCAGCGCCAAGCCGAAAAACAGATAGATAAAGACCAGGCACTTGAAGAAGATCCCCCACCGGCGCGCACGACGCTGCTCTTCCACCCCGGCCAGCAGGGTCTTCTCCAACAGCTTCCAGCTTTTTTCGTCACCGTTGTCAGCGCTCGCTTTGGCCGGTGCCTTCCATTCATCGGTCATACATGCATCCTCAACAGACTTTAATCAGCGCGCCGGCTCAGCCAGGCGTGCAATTCAGGAAAATGGTCGATCGCCAGTCGCGGCTCGAACGCCTTGAGCGCCTCGATGGACTGCGCACCATAGCTGACAGCCACCGAACCCATGCCGGCGTTACGCGCCATCTGCAGGTCGAACGAGGAATCCCCCACCATCAACGCTTGCGCAGGCTCCACCCCGCAATGGGCCAGTATCTGTTCGAGCATCAACGGATGCGGTTTGCTGGCCGTCTCATCGGCGGCACGAGTGATATCGAAATAATCATCCCAACCATGGGCCTTCAATACCCGATCCAGCCCCCGACGAGCCTTGCCGGTCGCGACCGCCAAGCGATAACCCTCGCCTTTCAAGGTTTCAAGGGTATGAACCACGCCCTCGAACAACGGCGAAGGCTCAGCCTCCAGCGCAATGTAGTGATCGGCATAGTGCTGGCGAAAAACCACCAGCGCATCGTCATCGATATCCGGATACAAGCTGCGAATCGCTTCCGGCAATCCCAGGCCGATGATGCCCTTCACTGCAAAATCGTCGCACCGGGCCAAACCGGAACGATCCGATGCGACATGCATCGCTTCGACAATCCGACCAACAGAGTTCGCCAGAGTGCCGTCCCAATCGAAGATCAGCAATTTGTAGTCAGGATGCACTCAACCGCTCCACGGTCTTGGCCCACATGTCATCCACCGGGGCCTGCAACTTCAGCTCGCCACCATCGGGCAGCGGCACGGTGAGCATATAGGCATGGAGAAACAGGCGCTTGCCGCCCAGGTCGCGGATTTCCTTGGTGAAATCGTCGTCGCCATATTTGCTGTCACCGGCAATGCAGTGGCCGGCGTGCAGGGTATGGACGCGGATCTGGTGCGTACGCCCAGTCACCGGCTTGGCCTCGACCAAGGTGGCGAAGTCGTCGAAACGGCGCAATACCTTGAACACCGTCAGCGCCTCCTTGCCCTCCTCGTTGACTTCCACCATGCGCTCGCCGGAACGCAGGTTGCTCTTGAGCAGCGGCGCACGGACCTGCTTGATGGAGGTCTCCCAGCGCCCACGCACCAGCGCCATGTAGCGCTTGTCGACACCATCGCCGCGCAACTGCTCGTGCAGGTGGCGCAACATGCTGCGTTTCTTGGCAATCATCAGCAGGCCGGAGGTGTCGCGGTCGAGGCGATGGACCAGTTCCAGTTCCTTGGCGTCCGGACGCAACTGACGAAAGGCTTCGATCACGCCGAAATTCAGGCCGCTGCCGCCGTGGACCGCAATGCCCGCGGGCTTGTTGATTACGATCAGGGCCTTGTCTTCATAGACGATCGAGGCTTCAAGGCGTTGCAACAATCCCTGGGCCAGGGGCACCGGCTCATCGCGTTCGGGCACGCGAACCGGGGGCACGCGCACGATGTCGCCGGCCTGGAGCTTGTATTCAGGCTTGATCCGACCTTTGTTCACTCGCACTTCGCCTTTGCGCAAAATGCGGTAGATCAAGGTCTTGGGCACGCCTTTGAGCCGGGCCAGCAGGAAATTATCGATTCGTTGGCCGGCATATTCCGGCGAGACCTCGAGCAGTTGAACGCCAGGGGTCGAAGGGGCAGTAGTTGTCATGGCGGCGATCATAACAATTTTTTATGGAATTGAAGCACTTAATCATTGCTGCTATAGTCGCGAACGCCGCCAAAAGTGGCTGGACAGTGGACCAGCGGTCAAAAACCGGCCCTGACCAACGCAATTCACGAGGACGAGAGGCCGTCCTACGGGGCTTTCGCTACGTAACGGTAGAGTTTTCAGGTGTAACGAGCGCAGGTGACATGAGGCCTGAGATACGCCGCAAAGCAGAGTTTTGACTCGCTTTGCGCGCCACATTCACGGCCAGTTCACAAAGTGCAGTCAGCTGCGAACGACCCCGAGCGAGAGCTTCGGAAACAACGCCTAAATTAGCCATGATGCGTGACCTCCCCTTCCGGAGCTCACGGTAAATGCCAACCCGCTGCGGATTCTGCGCGCGGCAGCACCCGAATTATCAGGGATACGTGTAGGGTGGAGACGTACAACCGTCGGACTGTGTAGCACTAGGCTTATATTTAGACGCTTCATCTCGTCCACAGACGCCGGTTGATTCCTCCTCCTGACTGAGTGCTTGAGTACCAGCAAGCAGGACGCGTCCGTCGCGACTTCGCCATCATTGGGCCGAACTCGCTGGACACTGGAATGGCCTTGCCACCTCCAGGACGCACCTGACACCGACCGTGAGAAGTCGTGTGTGCCGAACGCCGTTTCCGGCAGCCCGGAAACCGACGGTACTACATGAAAAGAATGCTGATTAACGCAACTCAACCCGAAGAGTTGCGTGTTGCACTGGTAGACGGCCAGCGCCTCTACGACCTGGATATCGAATCCGGTGCACGCGAGCAGAAGAAGGCCAACATCTATAAAGGCCGGATTACTCGCATCGAACCAAGCCTTGAGGCTGCCTTTGTCGATTTCGGCTCCGAGCGCCACGGCTTCCTGCCCCTCAAAGAAATCTCCCGCGAATACTTCAAGAAGGCCCCTGAAGGCCGCGTCAACATCAAGGACGTCCTGAGCGAAGGCCAGGAAGTCATCGTCCAGGTCGAAAAAGAAGAACGTGGCAACAAGGGCGCCGCCCTGACCACCTTCATCAGCCTGGCCGGCCGTTACCTGGTCCTGATGCCGAACAACCCGCGTGCCGGCGGCATCTCCCGTCGCATCGAAGGCGAAGAGCGCAACGAACTGCGTGAAGCCCTCAATGGCTTGGTCGCACCGGCCGACATGGGCCTGATCGTGCGCACTGCAGGCCTGGGTCGCAGCAGCGAAGAAATGCAGTGGGACCTCGATTACCTGCTGCAACTGTGGACCGCCATCAAAGAAGCCTCGCTGGATCGCTCCGCGCCGTTCCTGATCTACCAGGAAAGCAACGTGATCATCCGTGCCATCCGCGATTACCTGCGCCAGGACATCGGCGAAGTGCTGATCGACAGCGTCGAAGCCCAGGACGAAGCCCTGACCTTCATTCGCCAGGTGATGCCGCAGTACGCCAGCAAGATCAAGCTCTACGAAGACAGCGTTCCGCTGTTCAACCGTTTCCAGATCGAAAGCCAGATCGAGACCGCCTTCCAGCGCGTCGTCGAACTGCCGTCCGGCGGCTCCATCGTCATCGACCCGACCGAAGCCCTGGTGTCCATCGACATCAACTCGGCGCGCGCCACCAAAGGCAGCGACATCGAAGAAACCGCCCTGCAGACCAACCTTGAAGCGGCCGAGGAAATCGCCCGTCAGTTGCGCCTGCGCGACATTGGCGGCCTGATTGTCATCGACTTCATCGACATGACCCCGGCCAAGAACCAGCGCGCCGTGGAAGAAAAGGTCCGTGAATGCCTGGAAGCCGACCGCGCCCGCGTACAGGTCGGTCGTATCTCGCGCTTCGGCCTGCTGGAAATGTCCCGTCAGCGCCTGCGTCCATCCTTGGGCGAAAGCAGCGGCATCGTTTGCCCGCGTTGCAACGGCACCGGCATCATCCGCGACGTCGAGTCGCTGTCCCTGGCGATCCTGCGCCTGATCGAAGAAGAAGCCCTGAAAGACCGCACCGCCGAAGTTCGCGCCCAAGTGCCGATCCCGGTGGCCGCGTTCCTGCTCAACGAAAAACGCAACTCGATCACCAAGATCGAACTGCGCACCCGCGCCCGTATCGTCATCCTGCCGAACGATCACCTCGAGACGCCGCACTTCGAAGTGCAGCGCCTGCGCGATGACAGCCCGGAAGCCCACACCAACCAGTCCAGCTATGAAATCGCTGCTGCCGCTGCCGAAGTGGAAGAAGTCCAGCCGGCCGCCGCCACTCGCACCCTGGTTCGCCAGGAAGCCGCGGTCAAGACCGCACCGGCCCGCGCCAACGCTCCGGTTCCGACCGAAGTGGTTGCCCCGGTTGCCGCCCCGGCCGCAGCCCCGGAGCCCAGCCTGTTCAAAGGCCTGGTGAAGTCGCTGGTCAGCCTGTTTGCAATCAAGGAAGAGCCTGCTGCCCCGGCCGCCGTCGCCAAGCCTGCCGCTACCGAGCGTCCGGCCCGCAACGAAGAACGCCGCAACGGTCGCCAGCAAACCCGCAACCGCAACGGTCGTCGCGACGAAGAGCGCAAGCCTCGCGAAGAACGTGCACCGCGTGAAGAGCGCGCGCCACGTGAGCCGCGTGAAGAACGCCAACCGCGCGAAGCCCGTGAGGAAGCGCCAGCCGTAGCCCGCGAAGAACGCGCACCGCGTCCGCCGCGTGAAGAACGCCAGCCGCGCGCACCGCGTGAAGATCGCAAGCCACGTGGCGAGCGTGAAGAGCGTGTTCGCGAACTGCGCGAGCCACTGGATGCCGCCCCGGCCGTGGCTGCTGCCACTGCTGAAGAGCGTCCGGCTCGCCCGCCTCGTGAAGAACGCGCGCCGCGTCCGCCACGTGAGGAGCGCCAGCCTCGCGCTGAGCAGGCAGCCGCCGCTGCCAGCGAAGAAGAAGTGCTGAACGCCGAAGAGCAGTTGCAGGAAGACGGCCAGGACACCGCCGAAGGTGATCGTCCACGCCGCCGCTCCCGTGGCCAGCGTCGTCGCAGCAACCGTCGTGAGCGTCAACGCGACGCCAACGGCAACGTGATCGAAGGTTCGGAAGAGTCCGAGTCCAGCGAAAACGCCGAAGCGCCAAGCGCTGCGGACCTGGCCGCCGGCCTGGCCGTGACGGCGGCCGTTGCCAGCAGCGCGATCAGCGCTCCGGCCGAAGCCCAGGCGCACGAACAAGCCGAACGTGCCACCGCTGCGGTGGAAAGCGCGCCGGTTGAAGCGCCTGCGGTCGAAGCCACCACCCCGGTAGAAGCCACCGCTTCGCCAGAAGTGGAACTCGCACCGACGTCTGAAGCCCAGCCTGAAGCTGAAGCTGAAGTCGCCGCCGAGCCTGCACCGGTCGTCGAGACGCCAGTGGTGGCTGCCGAACCGGTCGTCGAAGCACCGGCCGAGGAAAAGGCACCCGAGCCTGTCCGCGAAGAGCAGACGGCGTTCAACTGGACCGCCGAGCCAGCCGCACCGGCACCGGTTGTCGAGCCTGAGCCGGCACCAGAGCCCGTGAAAGCGGTCGAGCCAGAAGTGGTCGAGCCTGCTCCAGTGGTCGAAGCGCCCGTGGTTGCCGAAGCCCCTGCCCCGCTGGAAGAGCCTGCACCGGCCAGTGCCCTGACCGCGAATGGCCGCGCGCCGAACGATCCACGTGAAGTGCGTCGTCGCAAGCGTGAAGCCGAGCGTCTGCAGAAGGAAGCCGAACAAGCTGCCGCTGCCGCCGCTCAAGCGCCTGCCGCCGAGCCAGCTCCAGTCGTGGAAGAAGTCGCCGAGGCAGCCCCTGCCCCGGTCGCAGAGGCCCCGGTTGAATCGACTCCGACGTTCGACGAACCTCAGCACGTCGCTGAAGAAATCGCACCGCGTCACACTGAAGCCCTGGAAAAAGAGCACGAGCCTAAACCTCACGCCTGATTCCACCGCCCAGTAAAAAGCCCCGCCTGGTAACGCCAGGCGGGGCTTTTTTATGCCTGCAGACTTATCCACAGGGGAACTGGGCCGGACACAAGACTTATATCCGCCGAAGCTCCAATGTGGGAGCGAGCTTGCTCGCGATAGCGTCGTCTCAGCCTGCATCAATGTTGAATGCCAAACCGCTTTCGCGAGCAAGCTCGCTCCCACAATGGACTCGTGGCGAGCACGATACCTGAGAGCAACTCGGAAAAAATGTGGGAGCGAGCCTGCTCGCGAAGGCGCCGGCTCAGCTTGCATCAATGGTAAATGCCAGGCCGCTATCGCGAGCAGGCTCGCTCCCACAGGAGGCCGGGGCCCGGCACAAGGCTTATATCCACTGAGATCCAATGTGGGAGCCGAGCTTGCTCGCGATAGCGTCGGCTCAGCCTGCATCAATGTTGAATGCCAAACCGCTTTCGCGAGCAAGCTCGCTCCCGCAATGTTTATTGTTGATCAATCGGTGCCGTGATGGCTGGGACGCTTTTGTGGCGAGGGAGCTTGCTCCCGCTTGACCGGGCTGGCGCTCCAGTGCGCAGCGCTCATCGCTTTCTGGGGGCCGCTGCGCGACCCAGCGGGAGCAAGCTCCCTCGCCACAGGACCGTGCTGCTCCCAGAGACCTTGTGGGTATCCACCATCACTGCAAATTGACCCTCAGCCATCGCGAGCTTGCTCCCAAAGGGTTTTGCGTCGCCTGTCATTTGAAGGTCAGGGCCTCTGGCACATCGACATCCCACGTCACGCCTGGATCGTCCACCGGTACTTCGACCACCTGCGCCCCGGCAAACAATGCCTTGGCGCCACGATCTCCAGTCAACGCCATCAATTTCGGCCCAAACCCACGACCAAATCCCACCGGATGCCCGTACTCCCCTGCCAGGACCGGCACGCTGATCCCATCCTCATGAATCCCCGCCGCCACCTGCTCGATGCTCGACGGCAAGATGAAGGGCATATCGCCCAGCACTATCAGCCAGCCATCAAGATCAGGGCAGGCCTGGACACCCGCGGCGATGCTGTCACCCAGGCCGGGGGAGTCCAGCTCCACGAAATCGCAGCCATAGGCCTGGGCCATGCGTATGGCTTGTGGCCGGTCCTTGCTCGTCACCAACACACGCTTTTCCAGGGAGGCCGGCAGATTCACCAGCACCTGCTCGATCACCGACCGCACGGCGCCGTCACGCCCGGTGCAATCGGCGAGCAATTTATCCTTGTCGGGACCTGCAATCCGGCGGAAACGGCTACCCGCTCCCGCTGCCAGGATGATCACGCCAATCGACTCGCCCATACGTCCTCCTTGCCCATGGCTTACAGCGGCTTTTTCTGCCGCAGCTCCACGCCATTCTTGATGGCCACGATTTCCGCCAGCAACGACAAGGCGATTTCCGCCGGGGTGTGACTGCCGATGTGCAAGCCAATCGGTCCATGCAAGCGTTCAATGGCCTCTGCTGACAAGCCTAGCTGAGCCAGGTTGTCCCGGCGCTTCTGGCTGTTGACCCGCGAACCCAGGGCGCCGACATAAAAAGCCTTGGAGTCCAGCGCCGTGAGCAGCGCCATGTCGTCCAGACGTGGGTCATGGGTGAGGGCCACAATGGCCGTGCGCTCGTCCGTCTGGATGCTCAGCACCGCTTCGTCAGGCATGCCGGAGACGAAGCGCCCATGCTGCTCCTCCCAACCGTAGACGAACTCCTTGCGCGGATCGCAGATCAGCACCTCGAAATCCAGCAGCCGGGCCATTTCCGCCACGTAGCGCGACAGTTGTCCGGCCCCGATCAGCAGCAGCCGCCAACGCGGGCCGTAAATGGCCCGCAACACCTGCCCATCGAACATCAAAGCGTCGGTCTTGCTGGCCGGGGTCAAGACCACGTTGCCGCTGGCGACGGTCAGCTCACGGGCAACGATTTCATGGGCCTCGCAACGCTCCAGCAACTGGGCGACCCAATGCGGATCGCCCACCCGCTCTTCGGTCAGGCGCAGGGTGCCACCGCACGGCAGGCCGAAGCGCGCCGCCTCTTCGCGAGTAACGCCATAGGTGATCAGTTGCACCGGCGGACCGTCCGCCGGAATGCGGCCGTCGTGCAACCGGGCGATCAGGTCATCCTCGACACAACCGCCCGACACCGAACCAATCACCACGCCATCTTCACGCAGGGCCAGCATCGCCCCCGGCGGCCTGGGCGCGGTGCCCCAGGTCTGGACCACGGTGAACAACACCACCCGCTGCCCGGCGCGACGCCATTCAAGCACGCTGCGCAAGACATTCAGATCGACGCTGTCCATCAGGCCTTGGCCTGTTGCCAGCCTTGCAGCTGATAGCGCACAGGCAGGTTACGGATACGCTTGCCCGTGGCGGCGAAGATCGCGTTGCACAAGGCTGGCGCAATCGGCGGCACGCCCGGCTCGCCGACACCGCCCAACGGCACCTCGCCCGGCGGCGTGACCAGATGCACCGCCACTTCCTTGGGCGCCAGGGACATGCGCGCGATTTCATACATATGGAAGTTGTCCTGCTGCACCTTGCCGTCCTTGAAGCTGATCTCGCCCACCATCGCATTGCCCAGGCCCATGACACAGGCGCCTTCGAACTGTGAGCGGATGCGTTCGGGGTTGATCTGCGGACCGCAGTCCACGGTGATGTCCGCCTTGTGCACGATCACCGTGCCGTCATCCTTGACCTCGACTTCAATCGCCGCCGCCACGTAGGTGACGAAGCTGTAATGCACCGCCAGCCCCAACCCTCGGCCCTTGGGCAACTCGCGCCCCCAACCGGCCGCCTTCGCAGCGGTTTCCAGCACCGTGCGGATCCGCGCCGTATCGATCGGATAACGCTCGGGGGATTCGCCGTAGTTCCAACTGTCATTGAGGCTATTCGGATCGATCTTGCGGTCCGGGCCCAGCAGCTTGAGGTGGTACTTCAGCGGATCCTGGCCGGCCTTGTGGGCCAACTCGTCAATGAAGCTCTGGATTGCAAAACCATGGGGAATGTTCGACACCGAGCGGTACCAGCCCACCCGGGTATGGGCCACCGCCTCGGGGTTTTCCAGGCGCAGATTGGGAATGGCGTAAGCCATGTTGGTCACGCCCATGCCCACTTCGAACGGCGCCTCGTGGGTCATGCCCGGTGCAAACAATGCGGTGATGGTCGGGGCCACCGTGCGATGCAGCCAACCGGAAGGCATGCCGTCCTTGTTCAAGCCAGCCTTCAGGTATTCGGCCGACACGGTGTGGAAATACGAGTGGTGAATATCGTCCTCACGGGTCCACTGCACGCGTACGGCCTGGCCAGGAAACTCCTTGGCGAGCACCGCCGCTTCGACGACAAAATCGGGTTTCGACTTGCGTCCGAAACCGCCGCCCAACAAGGTGATATTCACCGTGACCTTCTCGAAAGGAATGCCCAGGCGTTCAGCGACGCGTTCACGAGTGACCTGCGGCGCCTGGCTCGGTGCCCAGGCCTCGCATTGGCCGTCCTTGAACCGGGCGACGGCAACCATCGGTTCCATAGGCGATTGCGACAGGTGCGGCAAGTAATACGATGCCTCCCATGTCGAATCAGCCTTGGCCAGCGCATCGTCGAGGTCGCCGCTGCTGCGCACGACTTTTCCAGGCTTGAGGGCCGCCGCTTCCAACTCCTTGCGATAGGCAATGGAGTCGTAGCCGGCATTCGGGCCGTCGTCCCACTGGATCTTCAGGGCCTCGCGGCCCTTGATCGCCGCCCAGGTGTTCTTCGCCACCACCGCCACGCCGCCCAACGGCTGGAACTCCGAGGGCAGCGGCCGCCCTTCAATCGACACCACCTTGACTACGCCCGGCACCTTCAACGCCGCGCTGCTGTCCACGCTCTTGACCTTGCCACCATAGACCGGCGGACGCGCGATGACGGCGTAGAGCATGCCGTCGAAATGCACGTCAGCCCCGAAGACTGCGCGACCGTTGACGATGTCCGCGCCATCGATGGCCCGGCTCGCTTCCTGGCCGATATAGCGGAACTCGGACGGCTGCTTGAGGCGCAGGCTGTCACGGGCGGGTACTGGCAAGGCGCTCGCGGCAGCGGCCAACTCGCCATAGCCCAATTCGCGCCCCGAAGGCTGGTGCACCACCTTATGCAGCTGGGCACGGCATTCGCCTACTGGCACCTTCCACTGCGCAGCGGCGGCCAGTTCCAGCATGGTCCGGGCGGCGGCCCCGCAACGGCGCATCGGCTCGAACCAGTGACGCATGCTGCGCGAGCCGTCGGTATCCTGGTTGCCGAAACGCGCCTCATCGGCCGGCGCCTGCTTGACCTTGATGAGTGCCCAGTCGGCCTCCAGCTCATCGGCCACGACCATGCTCAGGCTGGTGCGCACGCCCTGGCCCATTTCCGAACGGTTGCAGATCACGGTCACGCTGCCATCGGCGGCAATGCTCACATAGACCTTGGGATCGTCGACCGCGCCATGGGGCATGCCCTCGGCGCCGAATTTCTTCTCTTCGGCAAAGGCATCCGGCAGGCCCCACGTGGCCGCCAGCACCAGCACACCGGTGGCGCTCGCGCCCTTGAGGAAACCACGACGGCTGAGGTTGCTCAGCACGAAATCATCGGGCAAGCGGCTCATGCCTTGGCCTCCTTCAGGTGAGTGGAGGCTTGGCGGATCGCGGTCTTGATCCGGTTGTAGGTGCCGCAACGGCAGAGGTTGCCGACCATGGCTTCCTCGATCTGCTCATCGCTCGGGTTGGGGTTGGTCTTGAGCAGCGCCGTGGCGGACATGATCTGCCCGCCCTGGCAGTAACCACATTGGGCCACAGCGGTATCGAGCCAGGCCTTCTGGACGACTTGCCCGACCGGATCGGCGTGAAGCCCGTCGATGGTGCTGATGGGCTGCCCTTTCACCGAGCCGATCGGCGTGATGCAGCTGCGCGCCGGGGCACCGTCGATGTGGATGGTGCAGGCGCCGCACAGGCCCATGCCGCAGCCGAATTTGGTGCCGTTGTAACCGGCCACATCCCGGATAGCCCAGAGCAGCGGCATGTCCTCGGTCACATCCAGTTGATGGTCTTTTCCATTGAGTTTCAGGGTAATCATGGGCACGCCCGCACAGTGATCGAATGATGGGGTCGAGCAATCTGCCGCTGGGTTAGCGGTTCGGTTCGCGCAGACTGGCTCAGGCTGATCAGGCTCTCTTATGCAAGCGCACGCAGGCGTCTGCATCGGGCCTTTTGGATGCGATGGTCGCATCGTCAGGAGGCTAAATTAACCCAGGATCAAGCAAAACGCCCTGCACAATCCTGCACAAATGATCGTGCGCAGGGTGTGCAGGGCGTTTTTTCAGGCGATTGCGAGAAGGCCGCTCAGTACCGATTGGGTTCCATTTCCAGCTCGACCTGGAAACATTCGGCAATGTCTTTCTGGATGCGCAGGGCCAGGTCCAACAATTGCGGGCCGGTAGCGTTGCCGTAGTTGACCAGCACCAACGCCTGCAACTTGTGCACCCCGGCATCGCCCTCGCGAAAACCCTTCCAGCCGGCCCGTTCGATCAGCCAGCCAGCAGCGATTTTCATCTGCCCGCCAGGCTGTGGATAAGCCACCAGGTCGGGGTATTGCTGCTTGAGATGCGTCACGTGCGCGGCCGGCACCAGCGGGTTCTTGAAGAAGCTGCCGGCATTGCCCAGCACGGCCGGGTCGGGGAGTTTTTCGCTGCGGATGCTGCAAATGGCCCGGCTCACATCCGTCGGCGTCGGCTGATCGATGCCCTGCTCGGTCAATCGCTGGCGGACCGGGCCATACTCCAAGTGCAAGTGCGCAGCGCGACTGAGGGCGAAACGCACCCGCAGGATCAACCAGCGCCCGGCCTGTTGCTTGAACAGGCTGTCACGGTAGGCGAAACGGCATTCTTCGAGGGTGAACTCGTGCAATTCGCCGGTCTGGCGATCCAGCGCGGTGAGGCCAGCGAAGACATCCTTGATCTCCACACCGTAGGCGCCGATGTTTTGCATCGGTGCCGCGCCTACAGTACCGGGAATCAGGCTGAGGTTTTCCAGGCCCGACCAGCCTTGCGCCAGCGTGTGCTGGACGAAGGGATGCCAGGGTTCCCCGGCTTCGGCCTCGACCACCACCCGCTCGCCGTCATCGCTGAGCAGGCGGATCCCCTGGCTGGCCATGCGCACCACCAAGGCGTCGATGTCGCCGGTCAGCAGCAGGTTGCTGCCGCCGCCGATCACCAGCAACGGTACGACATGCTCGCTGGCGTAGTCCAGCGCCTGGCGTACATCGGCGTCGCTGTGGGCTTCGGCGAACAAGCGGGCGCTGACGTCCACGCCAAAACTGTTGAAGGGCTTGAGGCTGACGCCCGCCCGCACCTGCAAGGTCATAACCGCCCCTTCAATTCGATCACCAGGCGATCCGTGGCGCGCTCGATCAAGTCCAGCACCTGCTCGAAGCCCTGCTCGCCGTCGTAGTACGGGTCCGGCACATCGTCGAGTTCGGCTTCGTAGCGCCGCAGGAACAGATCCAGCTCGGCCCTGCCCTTCGCCGGTTGCAGGGCCTGGAGGTTGCGCAGGTTGCTGCTGTCCATCGCCAGGATCAGGTCGTAGGCGGCAAAGTCGGCGCGCGTCACTTGTTGCGCGCGCTGGGCCGACAAGTCGTAGCCACGCCGCAGGGCGGCGGCCTGGCTGCGCTTGTCCGGGGCCTTGCCGACATGCCAGTCACCGGTGCCGGCGGAAGCGACTTCCACCTGCCCGGCCAGCCCGGCCTCGCGCAGCTTGTGGCGCAAGATGCCTTCGGCGGTGGGCGAGCGGCAGATATTGCCGAGGCAGACGAACAGGACCCGCATCAGGCCTCCAGCAGGCGACGAACGCGCTCGAGGTCTTCGGCGGTGTCGACACCGGTCGGCGGGGCGATCAACGCATCGGCGACATGGATCCGCACGCCATGCCACAAGGCCCGCAGTTGTTCCAGCGCTTCAGTGTTTTCCAGCCAGCACGGGCCCCAGGTGACGAAGTCCTGGAGGAAACCGGCGCGGTAGGCGTAAATGCCGATGTGACGGCGGTACGGCACGCCTTCTGGCAGCACGTCGCGGTCTTGGGCGAAGGCATCCCGCGCCCAGGGCAACGTCGCACGGCTGAAGGTCAATGCCAGGCCATTGAGGTCGCTGACCACCTTGACCACGTTGGGGTTGAACAAGGTCTGCACATCCTCGATCGGCTCGGCCAGGGTGGCCATGCGCGCTTCGGTGTGGGCCGCGAGGTTGGCGGCGACCTGATCGATCACGCTCGGCGGGATCAACGGCTCGTCACCTTGCACATTGACGACGATCGCGTCGGCGGCCAGACCAAGCTTCGCCGCGACTTCCGCCAGGCGATCGGTGCCGGAATTATGGTCTTCGCGCGTCAGTACGACCTCGGCGCCAAAGCCCTTGCAGGCCTCGACGATGCGCGCATCGTCAGTCGCCACCACGACGCGCTGGGCGTTGCTTTTGCAGGCCTGTTCCCAGACATGCTGGATCATCGGCTTGCCGGCAATCGACAGCAGCGGCTTGCCGGGCAGGCGCGTCGAGGCAAAGCGCGACGGAATGACAACGGTAAAGGCGGTAGTCATTTATCCAGGCGCTCGTCGGTGGTCAGGGTACGGGCTTCGCTTTCGAGCATCACCGGGATGCCGTCGCGAATCGGGTAAGCCAGGCCGGCGCCCTTGCTGATCAGTTCGGTCTTGTCGGCGCTGAGCTTGAGCGGGCCTTTGCAGACCGGGCAGGCCAGAATATCGAGCAGTTTGGTGTCCATGGAATTCCCTTGGGTAAAAGGTGTTAAGGCAAGAGCCGATCCGGCAACAGGCGCATCAACTGCGTATCGAACCAGGCCGCGAAGGCCGGCGACGGCACGGCATCCACCGCCAGGTACCACCAGTCGGGCGCGGCGAAGGCACGGCATTTGACCGCGTCTTTTTCCGTCATGACCACCGGCAGGGATGGCGTGAAATTCAAGGCCTGGGCGCTGTATTCCGCATGGTCGGCAAACCCGTGCGGTATGGGCCGCCAGTGTAGCGTTTCGAGGGTCTTGAAGAAACGCTGGGGATTGCCGATGCCGGCCACGGCGTGCAAGGCCTGGCCGGATGGAAAATGGTCGAGGGGACGGCGCTCGCCGCTCGCCAGGTTCACCAGTTCGGTGGGACGCAGTTGGAAGGCGAAGCCGTCTTCGCGGTCGGCACTGGCACCGTTGTACAGCACGGCGTCGACCGATTGCAGGCGCTCCACTGGCTCGCGCAATGGCCCGGCGGGCAGGCAACGTCGGTTGCCGAGGCCGCGGGCGCTGTCGATCAGCACCAGCTCAAGGTCCCGGGCCAATCGATAATGCTGCATGCCATCGTCGGACAGGATCAGGTCCAGCGGTTCGCTCTCCAGCAGCGCCTGGACCGCGCGACTGCGATCGGGGTCGATCATCAGCGGCACGCCCGTGCGCTGGACGATCAACAGCGGCTCGTCCCCCGCGACATCGGCGCCCTGCTCGGCCGCGACCCGCCACGGCAGTTGCGGCGGCTTGGCACCATAGCCCCGGCTGACCACCCCGACCCGCAGGCCACTGCGCTGGCAGTGCTGGATCAGCCACAGGATCAACGGCGTCTTGCCGGTGCCCCCAACAGTGATATTGCCCACCACCACCAACGGCACGGGCGGCTGGTAGATCAGGCCTTCACCTGCCAGGAAACGCTCGCGCTTGCCCACCACCACCCGCCGGTACAACCACTCCAGTGGGCGCAGCAGGGTCAGGGCCGGGTGACCATCATACCACGCGGCAAGCAATCGATCGGACATGGCCATCAGGGTGCCGGAGCCGCCTCGACCGTGGTCATGCGCAGATGGCTGAAACCAAGCTTGCCGGCCGCGTCCATGGCGGTGATCACCGATTGATGAGGGGTCTTGCCGTCGGCGCTGATGGACAGCGGCAGGCTGGTGTCGCCGCCAGACTCTTTCTGCAAGGCCTCGATCAGGCTCGCCAGGTCGCTCTTGGGCAGCAATTGGTTGTTCACCGAAAACGCCCCTTCGGCGCTGATAGTGACTTCCAGGTTCTTGAGTTGCTGGTCTTCGGCCGGCGAGCCGCTGACGGCTTCCGGCAATTCAACCTTGAGCTGGGTTTCCCGGGTGAACGTGGTGGTCACGACGAAAAACAGCAGCAGGATGAACACCACGTCGATCAGCGACGCAAGGTTGATCTCGATGTTTTCCCGGGGCTTGCGGCGGAATTTCACTTCTTGCCCCCAGCCAGGTCCACGTCACGATCACCCTGCACCACCTCGACCAGCTTGATGGCTTCCTGCTCCATGCCCACCACCAACTCGTCGACGCGGCGTTGCAGGAATCGATGGAAGAACACCGCCGGAATACCGACCATCAGGCCAGCGGCGGTGGTGATCAGGGCCTTGGAAATCCCCCCCGCCAGTACTGCGGCGTTGGTGGTCATGCCGGAACCGGTAAATGCGCTGAAGATGTCGATCATGCCCAACACCGTACCCAGCAGGCCCAGCAGCGGGGACATGGCGGCGATGGTGCCCAGGGTATTGATGTAGCGCTCCAGTTCATGGATGACCCGGGCGGCGGCCTCCTCGATGCACTCCTTCATGATCTCGCGACCATGCTTGGAGTTCGCCAGGCCAGCCGCGAGGACTTCCCCCAGCGGCGAACTGGCCCGCAGCTCCTTGAGCTTGTCCTTGTTCAGCTGCTTGTCCTTGATCCAGACCCAGACCTGCCCGAGCAGATGCTCCGGCGTCACGCGGCTGGCCCGCAGGGTCCACAGGCGTTCGGCAACGATACCCAGTGCCGCGATGGAACTCAGAATGATCGGCAACATCATCCAGCCGCCGGATTTGACCAATTCCCACACAGTGACTGCCCCCTCGAAAAAGTGCGCCACTTTATCACACAGACTCGCCTTGCAGACCCGCTCCGCCGATAAGCGCATCCGCCGATTGCCCTGGATCAATGTTGCCGCGGTGGCCCGACGCCGGGCGGATCGCGCCAGTAGCGTCGGTGCCCGGCCTCGGTGCGCGGCAACTCGAACGCGCCCAGTTGCAGACGAATGGCACCCTGCTCGGCGCTGTCGTAAATCGCCAGGCCCGAGCGGCGGTACCGGGCCATCACTTGGGGATGGGGATGACCGAACGCGTTGCCCTGCCCTCGGGAGATCAGCACCGAATGCGGCTTGAGGCGCGACAGCAAGGCCATCGACGACGAGCTGCGGCTGCCGTGATGAGGCGCGGCCAGCCACTGGATCGGCAGCGCCAAGGCTTCGTCGAGCAGGGCGCGCTCGGCGTGGGTGTCGATATCGCCGGTCAGCAGCAGGCGTTCGCCGCCGGCCTCCACCAGCAGCACGCAGGACTTCTGGTTGCTTTCGACGGCAGAGGCCCACCGCCACAGCTCGAACCCGACGCCATCCCACTCCCAACGCCTGCCGCTGTCGCAAGGCCCAGCCTGCAATTGCTCAGGCAGCGCGTCGGGATCGCCACTGATCACTTCCATCGTCGGCAGTCCCTTGCGCACGGCGCGGGCGCCGCCGGCATGATCGGCGTCGGCATGGCTGAGAAGCATCAGGTCCAAGCCGTGCACGCCGAGTTTACGCAAGGTCGGCAGCACGACACGTTCGCCCACGTCGGCCTCGCCAAAACGCGGCCCGGCGTCGTAAAGCAAGGTGTGATGCCGGGTGCGTACCAGCACCGCCAGTCCTTGGCCGACGTCCAGTTGCCAGACCTCGGCGTGCCCTGGCGGCAGGTTCTCTCGCGGCGGGAACACCATCAGCAAGACCATCGGCCACCCCAGCAAGCGCAGCGGCACCCCTTTGGGCAATAGCAGCAAAAAAGCCCCCAGGGCGGCGATACCCAAGGCCCAGGACGGGACCGCAACCGGCACCCAGGCGGGCAATCGCCCGGCCACCAACGCCAGCCCCCTGAACAGCAGATCGAGTAAACCGCCGGCGATCCACAGCAGCCCTTCACCGATGAGCGGCACCGGCAACAACGCCGTGCCGAGCAGCGCCGGCGGCAAGACCAGCAGGCTGATCCACGGCACCGCGATCAAGTTCACCAGCGGTCCGCTGAGGCTGACCGGCAAGCCCACGATCAACAGCAGCGGACACAGGCCGAGCGCAACCAGCCACTGGGCTCGGGTCCAGGTTTGCCACCAGCGCCAGGGCCCCAGGCGAGCACCAAAGGTGAACATCAAGATGGCGACGGCCGCGAACGACAACCAAAATCCCGGCCGCAGGCTGGCGAGCGGGTCGAACACCAGCACCCCGGCGAAGGCCAGTAGCCAAGCCCACCAGGGATCAGGCTGCTTGAAGCGCAAGCGCCACAACAACACCAGGCCGATCATCGCGCAGGCCCGTCGCACCGGCACCTCGAACCCGGCGAGCAAGCCGTAGCCCAGGGCGGCGCAAAAGGCCAGCGCACAGGCCCAAGGCAACCACGCGAGCCCCGCCGGCCAAAGGCCATAACGCGCCGCGCCGGCCACCAGCAGGTACACCAGGCCGGCAAGCAGGCCGATGTGTTGCCCGGAAATTACCAGCAAATGAACGGTGCCGGTGTCCTGCAACACCTGCCAATCCTCGCGACTCAGCCCGCCACCGTCACCCAGGACCAATGCCGCCAGCGCACCGGAGCGGCCGTAGGCATCGACCTGTGCCAGCGCCTGGCGCACCTCGTCACGCCAGGCGCCCCGGGCCGCTTGCAGGAGACGCCCTTGCTTGATCGTCCCGGTCGCGCCGATACCCCGGCTCAACAACCAGGCGGCATAATCGAAGCCGTGCGGGTTCAGCAACCCGGCGGGTCGCTTGAGCTTCACTGCCAATCGCCAGCGTTCGCCGCTGTTGATGGGCGGGCCACCAAACCAGGCGAGGCGCAGCGTTTTCGGTAACCGGGTACGACGTGATTGGACATCGGCCAGTCCGAAGCGCACCACGCCGTCGCCCTGTTGCGGCAAACCGACGACGCGCCCTTCGACCCAGCGGGTTTCTCCGTCCAGGGTAGCGGGTAACCGGTCGTCCAGCGCCCACTGCGCCGACAGGCAGGCCCAGGCCAGCCCGAACAGGAAAAAACCCAGCGGGTAGGTTCGAAACGGCAACACCATCAACGCCAGCAGCGGCATGGCTGCAACCAGCCACAACGGCGGCAGTGCCGGTAAAAAAATCGGGGCCACCAGCCCCAGTGCAAGCGCGACTAATCCTGTGCGCATAACCCGTCCTTGAGAGTGCCCCCTTCAGGCATAGACGGTTCGCGGCACCGCTGGCGTTATCAATTGTCACAAAGTCTGAATCTGCCAGCCGTAGAATCCAGACATACTTGCGGCTTTAATTGCGTTGAACCGACCGAGAAGCCTTATGCCCCGGCGCCTATTCAAACGTTACATGCCAGACCCAGAAAGCATTCGGGAACATAAGTCCTTACGTTTTCTCGGTACCCTGCTGCACGATCCCAATCTTTGGCACCTCAATCGGCACTCAGTGGCCCGGGCGATGGCCGTTGGCCTGTTCGCCGCGTTCCTGCCGATCCCGTTGCAGATGTTGCTGGCCGCGGCGCTGGCCGTTACGGTGCGCGGCAATATGCCGATTGCGGTGAGCCTGGTGTGGCTGACCAACCCGATCACCATGCCGGCGGTGTTTTTCTGCACCTACCAGACCGGCGCCTGGCTGATGGACGTACCCGCCCGGACGCTGCCCGAAGAACTGACCTGGGAATGGATCAGCGGCCAGTTGTCCACCTTGTGGCAACCGTTCCTGCTGGGCTCGGTGGTGACCGGCCTGGTGCTCGGCGCCCTGGCCTACTTCGTCACCATGAGTTATTGGCGCTGGTGGGTGGCGCGGCAGTGGCGGCGGCGCAAGAAAAGCCGGATGTGAGATGCACAAAGGCCTCCTGGGAATGGAGGCCTTTTTTGTGGTGCATTGACTGCCCCCCTGTGGGAGCGAGCTTGCTCGCGAAAGCGGTGGGTCAGCTTGCATCGGTGTTGGATGTACCGCCGCCATCGCGAGCAAGCTCGCTCCCACACTGGATCTCTAGTGAACACAAATCTTGTGCCCTCCCACAGGGGAGTTCGGGGTCAGGTCCGCATCCCGCGCCCGCTGACCAGCAACCGCGCGCAACCGATGTAGAGCACCACGGTCGCCACCAGCATGAAGGTGATGGCGATGCTGATCTTGATGTCCGACACACCGAGGATGCCGTAGCGAAAGGCGTTGACCATGTGCAGCACCGGGTTGGCCAGGGACACGGTCTGCCAGAACGGCGGCAGCAGGGAGATCGAGTAGAACACCCCGCCCAGGTAGGTCAGCGGCGTGAGCACGAACGTCGGGATGATGGAGATGTCATCGAAGTTGCGCGCAAACACGGCATTGATGAAACCCAGCAGCGAAAAGATCGTGGCCGTGAGCACCACCACCAAGACCGTCACCCCCAAGTGATGCACCTGCAGATCGGTGAAGAACAACGACAGCAGCGTCACGATCAGGCCCACCGCCAGGCCGCGCAGCACGCCGCCCAAGGTGTAGCCAACGAGGATCGTATGGGGCGACACCGGCGACACCATCAACTCTTCGATCGAGCGCTGGAACTTGCTGCCGAAGAAGCTCGATACGACGTTGCCGTAGGAGTTGGTGATCACCGACATCATGATCAGCCCCGGCACGATGTAGTCCATGTACGTGAAGCCACCCATGTCGCCGATCTGCCGGCCGATCAGGTTACCGAAGATCACGAAGTACAGGACCATGGTGATGGCCGGCGGCAGCAGCGTCTGCGGCCAGATCCGCATGAAGCGGCGGACTTCACGGTAGACGATGGTATTGAGGGCGATGAGGTTGGGGCGCAGTTCGGAACTCATGCTCATACCGCCACCTTCGCCAGATTTTTCTCTACCAGGGACACGAACAACTCCTCGAGGCGATTGGTTTTGTTGCGCAAGCTCAGCACTTCAATGTTTTGCAGGGCCAGTTGGGTGAACAAGCCTGTGATGCCCGCGGCTTTGTCCACTTGCACTTCCAGGGTGTGGCTGTCCACCAGGCGAGCCGGATAACCGATGAGCTGGGGCGCGGTCGCCAGGTCGCCTTTCAGGTCCAGCAGGAAGGTCTCCACATGCAGTTGGCTGAGCAACTGGCGCATGCTGGTGTTCTCGACAATGGTGCCGTGGTCGATGATGCCGATGTTGCGGCACAACTGCTCAGCCTCTTCCAGATAGTGGGTGGTGAGGATGATGGTGATGCCTTTCTGGTTCAGCTCGGTCAGGAAGCTCCACATCGAACGACGCAGCTCGATGTCCACGCCAGCGGTCGGCTCGTCGAGGATCAGCAGGCGCGGCTCATGCACCAACGCGCGGGCGATCATCAGTCGACGTTTCATGCCGCCGGACAGCGAGCGGGACGGCACGTCACGCTTGTCCCACAGGCCCAGTTGGGTCAGGTACTGCTCGGCGCGCTCGTTGGCGATCTTCGGCGGGATGCCGTAGTAACCGGCCTGGGTCACGACGATGTCGAAGGTCTTTTCGAACTGGTTGAAATTGAACTCCTGGGGCACCACGCCGATGCAACGCTTGAGGGCGGCGGGCTCGCGATCCAGGTCGTGACCAAAGACATTCACCGTGCCGCTGGTCTTGTTCACCAGGGTGGAAAGAATGCCGATGGTGGTGGATTTGCCGGCACCGTTAGGGCCGAGCAAGGCGAAGAAATCACCTTCGGCGACATCCAGATCGATACCACTCAGGGCCTGGAAACCGTTGCCGTAGGTTTTGGTTAACTGCCGGATGGACAGAGCGGAACTCATATCGGATTACGCACCAAGAAGGGAGGGAAGAAAAGAATAGATAAGGGCGGGCGGCGAGCAATACAACCACGGCGCACGAAGGCAATGGTGCTTGGCGTCGCCGCACAAGTACAGTCAAGTGTGTCGATAGTAAGTATTAAGTCAACGCGGTCATGACGGCCTTGCGGTAGGCCGTACGCTCCTGCAACCGCGCGTACCAGGCCTGCACACCAGGCCGCTCGGCGCGCTGGATGGGCATCTCGAACCAGGCATAAATGAAACTGCCCAGGGGAATGTCGCCCATGCCGATTTCATCACCCGACAGGTAAGGTTGCTCGCTCAAGGGCTGCTCGACCATCGCCAGCAAGTCGTCACATTCCTGGATCGCCGCATCGATGGCCGCCCAGTCCTGTTGTTCGGCCGGGGTACGCAAGACGCCCCAGAACACCGTGCGAAACGGTGCGGCAAAGCTGGATGTGGTCCAGTCCATCCACTTCTCAGCCTGGGCCCGTGCCTGCACGTCAGCCGGATACCAGGCCGAGCCCGACGCATGGCGCGCCGCCAGGTAGCGCACGATGGTGTTGGATTCCCAAAGTACGAAGCCGTCGTCTTCGATCATCGGCACGCGGCCGTTGGGGTTTTTCGCACGGTACTCGGGCGTGTCCACCACACCGAATGCCCCGCCGGCATCGATGGCCTCGTAGGCCAGCCCCAACTCTTCTGCGCACCACAACGCCTTGCGCACATTCGATGAATTTTTCCGGCCCCATATCTTCAGCATCACGGCGTCCTCGATGGATAAATGCCGCAGCAGCATACGCCGGATCAGGCGCGACTCAAATCGCCCTGCATGTCGCCGAGCAAGAGCGGCACCTGCTCGCCGAACAGGTGCGGATAGCATTTTTCCAGGTGTTCGAAGAAGAAGGCCTCGGGCACATCGGCGAACTGGCCGTGCTCGGTGACGTACTCCATCAGCTTCGCCCCTTGCCGATTGAACGGGTGGAAGACGCTGTCGTGGCGACCGTCGAACTCCAGCGGGGCCACATCGAACAACTCGCACAACCCCTGGTTGAAAGCCGGCGTGGCCTTGACCCAGCGGTCGTTCAGGTACAGCTCGGTATAACCGTGCATGGCAAACACGTCGCTCCTGAGCAATTCCAGCAGGCGCGGCGTAGACAGGTGATTACGGACGTCCGCCAGGCCAATACGCGCCGGGATGCCGCAATGCCGGGCACAGCCGGCCAGCAAGGTGGCCTTGGGCACGCAATAGCTTTCGCCGGCCATCAACGCGTAACTGCCCCGCAGGGTCTCCGGGTCACGGCTGAAGGTGTAGGGGTTGTAGCGCACCGCCTCGCGCACGGCGTAATACAGGCTGACCGCCTGGGCCAGCGGGTCGCGATCGGCGCCGCGGTGGGTTTCGGCGAAGTCGATGACCGCGGGGTGGTCGCTGTCGGTGAAGCGGCTGGGGTTCAGGTATTGCTGCATAAAAGGAAGACCTCTTGGGAAAATCACCGCTGGTATGCCGAACCCGATCCTTGTGGCGAGGGAGCTTGCTCCCGCTGGGATGCGTAGCGGCCCCCAGCTTTTACGGTTGCTGCGCAACCGAGCGGGAGCAAGCTCCCTCGCCACAGTAAGTGTCTTCACCACAAGGGTTGGTGTATTGGCACCGGGAAAACACGAGTCTATCCACAGCCCCAGCCCAGCGATAACGGCATTCCGGCCAAACAATGGCGTTTTCTCACTTTGATAACGAACGATTTCCCACGGCTGTTGCCAACCAGACTGGCGCAATGAACCCAGGGTTTCCCACGAAATCAATCACATCGCGCTGACCGCCGGTTTTGCAGATGCCGTCTAAGCTCTGAAGGTCGGTTTTGCCTTGGTTCACGGAGGATTACATATGCTGTTGTTGTGGATACTGGTCTTGGTCGTCGGGATCGCCTGGCTGGCGCATCGGCGCACCGACCCGCTGCCCGCGCTGGGTATCGTCGCGGTCTACCTGTTGGCCATGGGCATTTTCAGCCATGCGCCCGGCTGGCTGCTGCTGATCCTCTGGGTGGCGCTCGCGGCTGTCGCGGCCCCGCTGCTGCTACCGGACCTGCGCCGCAAATATTTCAGTGCGCCGATGTTCGACTGGTTCCAGAAAACCCTGCCGCCCATGTCCGAGACCGAGCGCGACGCCATCGATGCCGGTACGGTGTGGTGGGACGGCGAACTGTTCAGCGGCCGCCCGGACTGGGACTTGTTGCTGTCTTACCCCAAGGTGCGACTGACCGAGGAAGAGCAGGCGTTCCTCGACGGCCCCACCGAAGCACTCTGCGCGATGGTCAGCGACTGGCAGATCGGCCAAGCCATGGACCTGCCACCTGAAGCCTGGGCCCATATCAAGGAGCACGGGTTCTTCGCGCTAATCATCCCCAAGGAATATGGTGGCAAGGGTTTCTCCGCCTATGCCCACTCCCAGGTGGCGATGAAACTGGCCACCCGCAGCGGCGACCTGGCCTCCACCGTCATGGTCCCCAACTCCCTCGGCCCGGCGGAACTGCTGCTGCACTACGGCACCGACGAACAACGCGACCACTACCTGCCGCGACTGGCCCGTGGCGACGATATTCCCTGCTTCGCCCTGACCGGGCCGCTGGCCGGCTCCGACGCCGGAGCCATGCCCGACACCGGCATCATCTGCAAGGGTGAATGGGAGGGCCAGGAAACCCTCGGCCTGCGCCTGAACTGGGAAAAGCGCTACATCACCCTCGGCCCGGTGGCCACCCTCTTGGGCCTGGCATTCAAGGCGTATGACCCCGACCACCTGCTGGGTGACGAAGAGGACCTGGGCATCAGCCTCGCCTTGATTCCCACCGACACCCCTGGTGTGCACATCGGCCGCCGTCACCTGCCCCTCGGCGCCGCGTTCATGAACGGGCCGAACTGGGGCAAGGACGTGTTCATCCCGCTGGACTTCCTGATTGGTGGCCAGGCCATGCTCGGCAAGGGCTGGATGATGCTGATGAACTGCCTGTCGGTCGGACGCTCGATTTCCCTGCCGGCGGTGGGCACCGGTGCAGCGAAGTTCACCAGCCTGGTAACGGGCCAGTACGCCCAGGTGCGCGAGCAGTTCAACGTACCGTTGTCGGCATTCGAAGGCATCCAGGAAGCCATGGCGCGCATCGGCGGCAATGCCTGGATGATGGATGCGGCACGCATGCTGACCGCCAACGCGGTGGACCTGGGGGAAAAACCCTCGGTGCTGTCGGCCATTCTCAAGTACCACCTGACCGAACGCGGTCGCGAGTGCATCAGCCACGCCATGGACGTGCATGGTGGCAAGGGCATCATCATGGGCCCGAACAATTACCTGGGTCGCAGTTGGCAAGGTGCGCCGATCTTCATCACGGTCGAAGGCGCGAACATTCTGTCGCGCAACCTGATGATCTTCGGCCAGGGCGCCATTCGCTGCCATCCGTTCGTGCTCAAGGAAATGGCCTTGGCGACCCGTGAAGACAAGGACCAGGCACTGGTCGAGTTCGATGCCTTGTTGCTCAAGCACATCGGTTTCGCAGTCAGCAACGCCGCCAGCACCCTGGTGCTCAACTTGGGCCTGGGGCATTTCGAGAGAGCACCCGGCAATGCCTTGAGCCAGGGTTATTTTCGCGCCCTCAACCGCCAGGCAGCGGCATTCGCCCTTCTGGCAGACCTGAGCATGATGCTGCTGGGCGGCGAGCTCAAACGCCGCGAACGCCTGTCGGCCCGCTTGGGCGATGTCTTGAGCAACCTGTACCTGGCGTCCGCCGCGCTCAAGCGTTATCACGACCTCGATTCGCCGGAGCACATGGCGCCGCTGTTCAACTGGGCCATGGAGGAAAGCCTCGGCCAGGCGGAACACGCGCTGGATGAGCTGCTGGGCAACTTTCCGAACCGGGTACTGGGTTGCCTGTTGCGCCTGGTGGTGTTCCCCTTCGGTCGTCGTCACAAAGGCCCGAGCGACAGGCTCGACGCCGAGGTGGCCGCGGTCATTGGCCGACCCAAGGGTGACCCGACCCTCGAAGAGTTGTTGCGAGGTTGCTATCGTCCGCAATCGACCGACGACCCGGTGGGCGCCCTGCAACACGCCGCCGATCTGCTGGCGGCCGCCCATCCGCTGCACAAGAAACTGCACGGAGCGCTCAAGCAGGGCCAGCTCAACCCCGCACCAGGCGAACCCCTCATCGATGCGGCGCTGGAAGCCGGTGTGCTGCAAGCCGGCGAAGCGCAGACCTTGCGCGCGGCCGAGGCGGCGCGGCGCAAGGTCATCGATGTGGATGATTTCGATAAGGATGAGCTGACACTGGCGCAGGACAAAGTCCGGTGACCTGACGACCAGGTACGTGCATCACCTATAAAAGCGGGCGCAAGGGCTTTATACTCCTGCGCCCGTTTTGCTCTTGAGGACTTATCTCGTGTCCAACATCGTTGCCGATCACCTTATCTTGCTTGACCACTTGCGCAGCATCCTGGTCGCCGTGGGTGAGGCCGAACAGGTGCCCGAAGAAAGCCACGCCTTGTTCCTGGAGCGCTTCGACGAATTGCGCGCGCAACTGCCCGTCGACCCGATCGAAAGCCAGTACCTGGGTCAGGACCTGCTGTGCCAGGTAATCGTCCGTTATCCACAGATCGCCCACCTGGTGCCTCGCGACCTGCTCTGGTACTTCGCCGGTGACTGCCTGCACTACATGCCCGACGAAGAAATCGCCCTGTACCAAGCCCTGGAAGAGCGTCGTTTCGAAGCCGAGCAGAACGACGAGCCTTTCGACTGGAACCAGGAAAAGCAATTGCTGGCGATGTCGGACCAGGACAGCAAGCACTGATAACGACCCGTCATGCAAAAGGCCCGCACGGTTACCCTGCGGGCCTTTTTTTGTCTGGGCAAAGTGTGTTGCCTGGATGGGCCTCATCGCGAGCAAGCTCGCTCCCACAGGGGGCTGTAGCGGACATGAACTCCTATGATCAACGCAACCAGTGTAGGAGCGAGCTTGCTCGCGATGGCGCCCGTCAGAACAACCCATCACTCTCCGGCAACTCATAGTGCGCCGCGACCTTGCCGGACCGACTCCCTGTGCCCACTTTGTTCAAGGTCGGCTCCTTCGCCAGGCACTCCACCAGATAATCAATGAACACCCGCAGCTTCGGCGGCAGGTAGCGGGTCGGCGAATGCAGCAACCACAAGCCACCGTGGTAGGAAGCCAGGAACGTCCAGTCAGCCAGCACCTGCACGATCAACCCCTGTTCCAAGGCATGTCGGGCGGTAAAATACGGCAGGCTACCGATGCCGATGTGCTGCAAAACCGCCCCCAACCGCACGCCCGTGTGATTGGCCGCATAGCGTCCGCGCACGGCTACGGTGACGGCCTTGCTGCCCTTCTTGAATTTCCAGCGCGCATCGTTCGGGGTTTCTCCCAGGTAAACGCAGCTGTGCTCCAGCAGATCGTGGGGATGCATGGGAACACCGTGTTCCGCCAGGTATTGCGGCGTGGCGCAGAGCAAGTGGTCAATGGTCAGCAATTGGCGCCCCACCAGGCCGGCCGGCGGTTGATCGGTAATCCGGATGGCCAGGTCGACATGATCATCGATCAAGTCGACCTGTCGATCTTCCAGGAACAGCTCCACATCGACCTTGGGATAACGGCGCAAGAATTCAGGCATGTGCGGATGAATCACGAAACGCCCCACTGCCTTGGGCACACTGACGCGGATACGTCCTTGCGCTTCCTGGGTGAACTGGCCGCTGATTTCCATCACCGACCGAGCGGCGGCGACCATTTCCTGGCAGCGCTTGAACACCTCTTCCCCGCCATCGCTCAAACGCAACTTGCGGGTGGTGCGCTGCAACAATCGGGTCGCCAGGGCTTTCTCCAGGCGGGAAATGCTGCGGCTGATGGCCGACGGCGATGAGCCTGATTGACGGGCCGCTTCGGAAAAACTGCCGGTCTCCACGACCTTGACGAAGATGGCCATTTCGGCAAGCAACGGCAACGGTAGATTTGTGCTCATGGCGCAACAGTCCTTTGAAATTCGAACGAATTATCACCCTTTTACACGCTACCTATAATCCCGTCACAATTTCTGGATGTGGGTATGGACCATGACGCTTCGCCTCTTTTTCCACAGCGATGACCTCAAGGCCAACGTGGAAGTCCTGGAATGCAGCCCCCAGGAGAATGAATATGCCGTGGTGCTGCGCGCCACCCTGTTCCACCCCCAGGGCGGCGGCCAGCCTTGCGACACTGGCTGGATAGGTGAAAGCCAGGTCATGCGCGTCATTCAGGACGGGCAGCAGATCATTCATTACGTCGACCGTCCGATAGCCCCGGGCATGGTCGCGATCCGCGTGGATGAACAGCGGCGGTTGCTCAATTCACGCCTGCACTCGGCCGGGCATCTGATCGGGCATTTCGCCGAAAGCCGTGGCTGGAAGCCGATCAAGGCCCACCACTGGCCCGGAGAAAGCCGCGTACAGTTCCAGCCCGGCGAACACTTTGAGGAGCTGGATGTATCGATCATCCAACAGGGCATCGATGTATGGATCGCCGCGGACCTGCCGCGCCTGATCGCACTTCGCCAAGGCACCCGGGAAGTCGGCTTCGGTGAGCTGGCGGCTTATGGCTGCGGCGGCACCCATGTCAGGCGGCTGCAAGAGCTGGGAGCCGTCACCATCGCCTCGCTTTCACAAAAGAAAGGAATGTTGTCAGTTCACTACCACGTGGCCTGATATTCAGCCTTGCGGCCAGGAATTGCTCGCAAGCCCCTCCCCCTATTCAGACGGACCTGTCTCATGATGCTTGATGTTGAGCACCTCGATCAGTGGTGTATCAAGAAATTGATAGATGGCGAAGTGCTCGCTGTGCGCTTGAAAAACTTTCTGTCGGAATCATTGGCCATTGAAATTGGTAACAAGATCCTTGCCCCCGGTTTCGAAGGTTATATCAACGCCCCCAGCATCGGGCGCATCGGCATGGCTTTCTATGAGGCCGAGAATCAGCCACCACTGATGGAAGACTACTTCCGCCAGGCCGGTCGCAATATCGTCGAGCTGCGCAACCGTTGTGCACCGTATTCCTCGCCAGTCGACACCTTGCGCTGCATGCTCGACGAAACCTGGCCAGCAGGGGCGCACCTGGAAAGCCTTTACGGCCGAAAGATGTACGTAGGCCTGTCTCGTGTAGTGAAACCCGGCGTGTGTTTCCTGGCCCATCACGATATTTTCGCCAAGGACGCGCCCGACAGTTTCCAGGCCCACAGCCTGCAAGCCCAGTTCGCCTGCAACCTCTATCTCAACATGCCCTCCGAAGGCGGCGCACTGCAGATATGGGATAAGCACGTCTCCCCAGAGCTGTTCGATGAAATGCGCGGCGACAGCTACGGCATAGACCCCGCCCTGCTCGGCCGCCCGACCCTGGAAGTACGACCGCAACCCGGCGACTTCATCATGTTCAACTCGCGATACATGCATTCGGTCAGCCCCGGTGTGGCCGCCCCACGCCTGAGCCTTTCGTTTTTTGTCGGTTATCGCGGCGATTCCTCGCCCCTGACCTTTTGGAGTTGAAATGCTATCCAACTACCTTGGCGAATTTCTGACCCTGGCTACCCTCCACTTTCTCGCGGTGGTCGCGCCCGGTCCGGATTTCGCCGTGACGATTCGCCAGAGCGTTCGCTTCGGTCGCTGGGTCGGGATCTGCACGGCACTGGGCATAGGTGCTGGCATTTCGGTGCATGTCCTCTACACCTTGCTCGGCGTCGGTGCGCTGATGCATACCACCGCGTGGTTGCTGACGGCGGCCAAGATCGTGGGCGGAGCATACATTATCTACTTGGGCATCAGCCTGCTGCGCAGCCAACCCAAGTCCTCCCTTGAAAACCAGCAGGACAACGAACAGGCCATCGCCCGACAAACGCCCTTTAAAGCTTTTGTCACCGGCTTCCTGACCAACGCCACCAACCCCAAGGCCACGCTGTTCTTCCTGGCGATTTTCACCACGTTGATCAGCGCGACGACGCCGCTGCAAATCCAGGCATTGTATGGGGTCTGGATGTGCTTGGTGAACGCACTGTGGTTCGTCGTCGTGGCGCTGTTTTTTTCCAGCGCAAAGGTGCGGGAGGTATTCCTGCGCATGGGCCATTGGTTCGAGCGGACCATGGGAGTCGTACTGATTCTGTTTGCCGGCCGGCTGATCCTTTCCATGTGAATACGTCAACCGAAAACCGCAAGAAAAGACAGATTATTGACGCGAATTTTGTCTGCCTTTCCCACCCGTCAGCTTTTAGTCATTTTTTTGTCCCGAGGCGTGGCGCTTTGCCATGCTTGAACTACCGTCAAACACAAGCGAGGACGGGGTCGGTAAAAAGTGCCTCAAACGCCCTGATCGATACCGTCACTGCCCTCGACAATCCCGGAGATCCCGGGGCTCAGAAAGGTTGTTCGCAAGCTGCCTGTCGTTCAGTCGGGCCGGTGTAATGCGCCCGTTGCTGGTAGCGACGAGGTCTGACGCCGGCATTGACTAAATAAGCTGGCGAGATGAAAAGGGGCAGCCCGGGCCTCTTAAGTGATCCGAGGCATCAGGCAAGCCTAGGGAAGGCCTCTCCATCGAGGATCACTTCATGACCCAGCGCACCGCACCCGTTTTAAAACATTTCATTCACGGCCTGTTCTGGATGAGTCTTGGCCTGGAGGCGGCTCAGGCCGCAACGGCAAACTGTTCGCAACTGGACAGCTTGCCGGCGACCTTCGAGGTTGGCCAAGGGCTCCAGAGCGAACTGCGCATCCTTGCCCCCGTGACGAAACTGGCCGTCGGCGACCCGAAAATCGCCGATGTGCAACCCAGTGGCAGCGATGCCTTCATTCTCACGGGCCTGGCGCCCGGCGCCACCAGCCTGATGGTCTGGACCGACTGTTCGAAAATACCGCGCCAGAGCATGGTCTTTGTCAGAGGCCGGGCCACTGAGGCGCTGACGAGCGCTGCGAGCATGCCTTCCGAAGACCCGATGCTGCTCGCCCAGGTACAGACCGACATCCGTTTCGTGGAAGTCAGCCGGACCAAGCTCAAGGAAGCCTCGACCTCGATTTTCGGCACCCGCGGCAATTTCCTGTTCGGTTCGCCAAGGACCTTGCCCACCATCGGCGGTGTGGTCCGGCCTTCATTGCCGGTCAATAACGACATGTTCAACCTGTCGTTCGCCACCGGTAAGACCCTGTTGATGATCAACGCCCTGGAAGGCAGCGGTTTCGCCTACACACTGGCGCGGCCCAGCCTGGTGGCCCTCAGCGGGCAGAGTGCGAGTTTCCTGGCCGGCGGCGAAGTGCCGATCCCGGTGCCCAGTGCCGGCAGCGACAACGTGTCCATCGAGTACAAGGAGTTCGGCATCCGCCTGACCCTGACCCCCACCGTCATCGGCAAGAATCGCATCGTCTTGAAGGTGGCGCCGGAGGTCAGTGAGCTGGACTTCACCAACGCCGTGAACATCGCCGGGACATTGGTACCCGCCCTCACGGTACGCCGCACCGATACCAGCATCGCCCTGGCCGATGGCGAAAGTTTTGTCATCAGCGGCCTGATCAGCACCCGTAACAGCTCCCAGGTGAACAAGTTTCCAGGGCTGGGCGACGTGCCGATTCTCGGCGCGTTCTTTCGTGACAATTCCATCAACCGCGAAGAACGCGAACTGCTGATGATCGTCACCCCACACCTGGTCCAACCCTTGGCAGCCAACGCGCAACTGCCGAGCTTGCCCGGCGAGCAATTGCGCAATTACGACCCGAACTTCTATCGCATGTACTTCCTTGAAAGTGGCGAGTTTGACAACCGCAGCGGGCTTTCCCAATGAGCCGGCGCCTGATGTGCAAGGCGTTCGATGTCCAACGGCTCGCCAAGGGGTATTCCATGAAAACAGTGATCGCTTTAACGGCGGCCTTGATGCTTGCCGGCTGCGCCAGCAACGGTGTGGTGGCTTCACGCTCGGCCGATTGTGCCAAGCCCGGGGCCGACCAGGAGTTGGCCCTGAACATGGCGGAAGACATGGCCAACGAGGGCCGTCTATACGCCAGCCTGGCAAACCTCGAACGCTTGCCCGAAGACTTGGTCCAGGTCCGCCTGCGCAAGGCTCGGGTGCTGCGGCTGATGGGCCGCAACGAGGCCGAACCGCTGTATAAAAGCCTGCAGGGGACGTGCCTGGCCGCTGACGGTGAACATGGCCTGGGTCAGCTGGCGGCGGCCAAACAGGACAATGCGGCCGCGACACAATACCTCGAACGCGCCGCGAAAATGGCCCCGACCGAGGGCAAGATCCGCAATGACCTGGGGGTGGTCTACCTCAACCAGCGGCGCATTTCAGAAGCCCGCTTCGAGTTCATGACCGCCATGGAGCTCCAGCAGTCCGACACGCTGGCCGCGATCAACATGGTGACCCTGCTGATTTACCAGGACAACTGGAAGCAGGCTGCCGAGCTCGCCAACATGGCCAAGCTCAGTCCCCGGCAAGTGGCAGATGCCCAGGCCCGTGCGGAAAAAATCAGGGGCTCGGCCCCTCAGGCAGTGACGTCACCCGCCAACCGCCTGACCGAAGTTGTCGATGCTTCAACCGGCGCGGTCAAGTAGAGCGTTACGAGGAGTTCAAGAAATGATGACCAAACAATTGATGATCGTGTGCATGGTGGGCCTGTCCACCGCCGCCTGGGCCATTGAGCCAGGCCCCTCCTCGGCCGCTCAGCAAGGCACCGAGAGCTGGATGCAACTGCAGATTCGCGGCGTGGCGGCGTCCACCCACCTGCAAACCGCCTCGGCCGCCGAACGTGAGATGGCCATGCAGCGTTGGCTCAACAGCTTCAACTATCCGATCCCGGAGTTCTTTGACCAGGACTCGGCAGGAGAAATTACCAGCGGCAAATGAAACACGCTGGAAACGAACACCGCAGCCTTCGACAGTTCCTGCATTTGATCCGATGCAGGGACTGCCGAGGGCTGCGGTCTTTTAGCTTGAGCGGCCGGCAGACCACAGGCCCGCTCCTACAATGGTGCAGAACCGCCGCAAGAAGCCGGGGCCGCTGCGCAGCCCAGCGGGAGCAAGCTCCCTCGCCACAGGTGCGGGGTTTCGATTGGAATGATCAGCAGGCGGGTGTCAGAAAAACCGGTGGTGAACACAAGCCTCATGAACACCCAAGATCACCTGTGGGAGCGAGCTTGCTCGCGAAGGCGGACTGCCATTCAACACTTCACTGACTGACCCACCGCTATCGCGAGCAAGCTCGCTCCCACAATGGTGCAGAGCCGCCTCAAAAACCGGGGCCGCTGCACAGCCCAGCGGGAGCAAGCTCCCTCGCCACAGGTGCGGGGGTTTCGATTGGAATGATCAGCAGGCGGGTGTCAGAAAACCGGTGGTGAACACAAGCCTCATGAACACCCAAGATCACCTGTGGGAGATTCTATGGTTGAGGGGAAGCCCTCAAGCCGCTTTTGGTTGGTATTCGCTTTGCCCTTTCAGCAGAGCGAATACGATCCGAGCAAGCTTGCGTGCCAGTATCACTAGCGCCTGGGTGGTAGCGAAGCCTTGAGCTCTTAGTTTTTCATAAAAGCCTTTCCAGGCAGGCGTACGGCTAGCCGACATGGCTGCGTTGTGCAAAAGCCGACGAACTTCCGGATCGCCTCGTTTGCTCAAGCTTCGGCGGTCGTCTTTTTGTCCTGATTGGGACACTCGCAAATCCATCCCCAAGAAGGCAATGAAGGCGTCTGCGTTTTTGAAGTCGCCCCGCTGAAACGCCGTAAGTAAGCGGGCTCCGGTCAGAAATCCGATGCCCTCGACCTTCAGGCAATGGTTCAGTTGACCTAGCAAACCAGCATTTTTCAGATGATCCTTGATCGTCTTCTCGATCAATGTCTCAAGCCTCTGCATGGCGGCGATTTGCTCGGCGAAAGCGGTCTTGAGCAGCGGCTCATTGGCCCAGCTTTGTACCAGGGCGACTCGAGCCTGAACCAACGCAGCGCGACGGCGGAAAAGGCTTAGAAGCTGGCGATACAACGGAGATGGCGGCGCCCATGGATGAAGCTCATGCCCTTCGTTCTTCAGGTAACGAGCCAGCAGCTTGGCGTCCAGCGCGTCGGTTTTGGCGCGTACTTTTACGCCTTTGCGGTAATGGTGAAGTTCATAACCGCCCACCATATAGATCGTGCAACCGGCCTCATAGGCCAGATCAGCAAAATCCAAGTGATAGATATTGGTCGACTCAATGGCGACATCGACGGGCCCCGGCAGTACTTTCAACCACCTTTTGATGGCCGCCTTGTCGTTGGGAATCGCTTCCAACACATCAAGCTCTGCGTGATAGATCACCAGCTCGTTCTTGGCGACATCCACGCCCACGATCGGCTTTGTGACAGAAACCGGCATTGCCATTGAAAATCCTCCGGGCTAAGGTTTGAACACTTGAAGGGGTCACCCAGAGGCGCAGGCTTGTCTCTATCGTCGATCCAGGCCGAAGCATTCTTTATCGGCGCTTGGGTGAAAGGAGGAGGGGCGAAATCTCCCACGGTCTGTACTGCGCGAACAGTCAGAATCGAGCCTTGTCCCTCCTCCTCCCTTCAAGTCCTACCATACAAGCGAGCTTGCTCGCGATGGCCGACTTACATTCAACACTTCACCGACTGACCCACCGCTATCGCGAGCAAGCTCGCTCCCACAATGGTGCGGAGCCGCCGCAAGAAGCCGGGGCCGCTGCGCAGCCCAGCGGGAGCAAGCTCCCCCGCCACAGGTGCGGGGTTTCGATTGGAATGATCAGCAGGCGGGTGTCAGAAAAACCTGTGGTGAACACAAGCCTCATGAACACCCAAGATCACCTGTGGGAGCGAGCCTGCTCGCGAAGGCGGACTGACATTCAACACTGTCATTGACTGTCGAACCGCTATCGCGAGCAAGCTCGCGCCCACAAGAACCCCGGTGCTTTACATATTCCCGAAAGCCCTGAACACCCCAATCATGGCCGGCCCAATGGCGACCAGGAAGAAGCTCGGCCACAGGCAGAAGATCAGCGGGAAGATCAGCTTGGTGCCAATCTTGGCGCCCATTTCTTCCGCGGCCTGGGTCCGCCGGTCGCGAAACTCGTCGGCGTAGATCCGCAGGGTATCGGCCACGCTGGTGCCGAAACGGATACTTTGCGCCAGCAGGCTGACCAGGCCCTGGATATCCTCCAGGCCGGTGCGCACGGCCAGTTGCTTGAGCGCCTCGGTGCTGGTGATGCCCGCCCGGATCTGCGCATTGACCAACGCCAGTTCCTCGGCCAGTTCCACCTGGCTGACCGACATTTCCTCAGCCACCCGCTCAATCGTCGTCGGCAGGGCCAGGCCCGACTCGACGCACACCACCATCAGGTCCAGCGCATCCGGGAACGCGGCGCGCAGCCGGCCTTGGCGGGCCTGCTTGCGTTTGCCGACGTAGATCGCCGGGATCAACCAGCCAATGCCCGCCACGAGGGTCACCCCCAGCAAGCCAATGGCCAATGAAACCTTGACCATCGGCAGCAGCAACAACGCAACGCCAACCAGCAACAGCGGCAACATCAGGCGCACGGCCCAGTACATCTGCACCGCCGAGGCAGACCGGTAACCGGCGTGGGTCAGCAAAGTCTGGGTGGCGGACGTGTGGGCCTGGTCGGTCGAGGCAAAGCGCTGGCCGATCCGCTCCAGCAAGAGCTGCAGGTTACCCGGTGCCTCTTGCCCGGCGCTGTTGCCGGCGTAACCGCGCTTGATCAGCGCCAGGCGCCGCTGCACCGGATCCTGCAAGCCCAACACCAGCAGCAGGAGCGCAACGGCCGTCAGCACCGTGCTGAGGCCAATCGCGGCGATGAACAACAGGCGGGCCAGTTCTTCGTTACCGGTGAACCGACTCAACAATCCGAGCAGAAAGTCCATGGCTGAAACCTCTCGACGCAACAGCGCTTAAACCTGGATCCGGATGATTTTCCTGATCCAGAAAATCCCGATCAACATGGCGCAGAACGCGCCGATGATCAGCTTGTGCCCTATGGGGTCATTGATCAGCACCGGCATGTAGCTGGGGCTGGTGAGCACGATGGCGATCGCCAGCACGAACGGGATCGCCACCAGCACCCAGGCCGACATGCGCCCTTCCGCCGACAGCGTCCTGATCTTGCGCTGGAACCGGAAACGCCCGCGGATCAAACGGCTCAGGCGCTCCAGCACTTCGGTCAGGTTGCCACCGGTCTCGCGGTGAATGAGGATCGAGGTCACCAGCATCATCACCGTCATGCTCGGCATCCGCTCCAGCAAGCCGAGCATGGCCCGGCGCACATCGTTGCCATAGTTGATGTCGGAAAAGGTCATGCCGAATTCCTGGGCGACCGGCCCCTTGTGCTCCTCGGCGACCAGACGCAGGGTTTCGTTGAACGGGTGCCCGGCGCGCAAGGCTCGGCACATGGCGTCCAGCGCATCCGGCAGACCTTCCTCGAACGCGGCGAAACGCTTGTTGCGGTCCCGCAGGATTTTCAGCACCGGCACCCAGGTCACGGCAAAGGCCGCCAGCAGCGCCATCCACCATACTGGCGAAACCATCAGCACCAAGGCCCCGGCCGCCGCCCCCAGGACCAGACCGAGCAGCATGACCCGATAGGCCCGGTATTCATGGCCGGACTGCTCGATCAGTTGCGTCAGGTTGGCCATGAATGGCAGCTGCTCCAGCCGCGCTTCCAAGGGTGACAGGCGCGTCAGGTATTTCTGCCGCAACACCGTCTGCATGTTGGGCAAGTGGTTGGCCTTCTCCAGCACATGCAGGCGCCCACGAATACGTTTGCGCATCCTGCCGGCCTCACCGAACACCGGCACCACCACGCCCTGGGACAGCAGGAACACGGCGATGAACACCATGCCCAGGAACATCAGGATGAACTCGCTGGGGATATTGCTCATGACGTCCGGCCCTCCATCCACTCAGGGCGAAACAAGGTCAGCGGCAACTCGATGCCGCGCTTGGCCAGCACATCGCGGAAGGCCGGGATCATGCCACTGGGCCGATACTCCCCAAGCACCTCGCCATGTTCACCGATGCCCTGGCGCGCGAAGGAGAAAATTTCGGTCATGGTGATGATCTCGCCTTCCATGCCGTTGATCTCTTGCATGCTCACCACGCGGCGCTTGCCGTCTTCTTGACGCTCCAGCTGGATGACCACATCGATGGCCGAGGCAATTTGTTGACGCATGGCCTTGATCGGAAACGTCGCCCCGGTCATCGACACCATGTTCTCGATTCGCCCCAGGGCATCCCGTGCGGTATTGGCGTGAACGGTGGTCAGCGAACCGTCGTGGCCGGTGTTCATCGCCGTGAGCATGTCCATCGCCTCGGCGCCGCGCACCTCGCCGATGACAATGCGGTCCGGGCGCATGCGCAGGCTGTTGCGCACCAATTCCCGCTGGCTCACCTCGCCACGCCCCTCGATGTTCGACGGCCGGGTTTCCAGGCGTACCACGTGGGGCTGCTGCAGTTGCAGCTCGGCCGAATCCTCGATGGTGACGATGCGCTCGTTGTGGGGGATGAAACTGGAGAGCACGTTGAGCATGGTGGTCTTGCCGCTGCCGGTCCCGCCGGAAATCAGCACGTTCAAGCGCCCGCGAACAATGGCCTTGAGCAGCAAGGCAATGGCCGGTGTCATGGTGCCGACCTGGATCAAGCTGTCGGTATTGAGCAGGTCCACGGCGAAGCGCCGGATCGACATGCTCGGACCGTCGATGGCCAGCGGCGGAATGATCGCGTTGACCCGCGAACCGTCCTTGAGCCGAGCGTCCACCAACGGCGAGGACTCGTCGATGCGCCGCCCCAGGCTGGAGACGATGCGGTCGATGATGTTCAACAGATGCTGGTCGTCGCGAAAACGCACGTCGGTGCGTTGCAGCTTGCCGAAGCGTTCGACGTAGACCGAAGCAAAGCCGTTGACCAGGATGTCGGACACGCTATGGTCAGCCAACAACGGTTCCAGCGGCCCCAGGCCGAGCACTTCGTCGGTGATCTGCTTGATGATCAACTGTCGGCTGACGGTACTCACCGGCGCGGAATGTTCTTCCAGCAAGCGCTGGCAGATATCGCGAATCTGCCGCGCGGCCTCGGCTTGTTCGAGGGCATCGAGCAACGACAGGTCCATGACCTTGAGCAATTGCTGGTAGATCTTCTCCCGCCACTCGGCCTCCACCGGCGTGACCTGGCTGCGGGTTTCATAGAGCACGTCGGGAATGGCCTGTTCCCAGGCCATCAAGGCGTCCGTCGGGTCCGGCAGGCTGTCGCCGGGCTGGGCACCCGCCGAGGTGCCAGGTTTGGCGGGCTGTTTGCGCAAGCGGTTACGAAAGTCGCTGATCATGGGTCATCCCCCGAAGAAACGGTTGAAGGCGCGTTTAAGCAGGCCCTTGTTCGTGGCCATCTGGTGACCGACCAGGTCTTCGGTCAAATCGCGCAGGGCGGCGGTGATGGCCGCCTTCGGCGCATGCAGCCCCAACGGCACGCCAGTGTTCTGACTCTGGCTGACCAGGTTGAAGTCATTGGGCAATTTCGACAGGTTCGCGCAACGCAGGGCCTCGCCGATGTCCTTGAGGCTGACGGCGGCGTTTTTGTCATAGCGGTTGATCACGATCTGCAACTGGTCCCCGCGCACACCGAGGTCTTCGCGAAGAATCCGCACCAGGGCGCTGGCATCACGCAGGTGGCTGACGCTCTGTTGCACCACCACGTACACCCGGTCCACCTGTTCCAGCACCGAGCCGGTGAGGTGATCGATCTGCCGCGGCAGGTCCACCACCACCCAGTCATAGCTGGCGCGGGCCAGTTGCAGCAGGGCATCGAGCTGTTCAGGCTGGGCGTCCTGGGGCAGGCACAACTCACCGGCCCGACCACCCAATACGTGCAGGGTCGGGCTGAAGTGACTGCAAAAGCCTCGCAGCGCGACGCTGTCCATCTCATCGACCTGCTGCAGCACTTCCAAGTGACTGTGGGACTGCGCCACGTCCAGGTAATGGGTCACGCTGCCAAATTGCAGGTCCATGTCCAGCAGCAGGGTATTGCCTGCCCGGGCGCTGAGCTGCTGGGCCAGGTTGCAGGCCACCAAGGTGCCGCCGGAGCCGCCCTTGGCGCTGATCACCGCGACCAACTTCCCTTCGTTGCCGTTGCCGAGACGAACGTCCGCCACCAGGCGATTGAGCGCCGCCACCAGCTCCGTATCGGCGATGGGTTCGGGCAACACATCCCGGGCACCGGCCTGCATCGCCAGGCGCATGCCTTCCTGCTCGCCCAATGGACCGCACACCAGCATCGGCGGCCGTTCATGGGCCGGACGTTGCAGCAACGCCGACAGTTCCTCTCGCCACAAATGGCTGACCCGCAGCAGCAACAGATCGGGCATGCGATCCAGCCCATAGAGCGGGTCGACATGCCCGTTGCTGACCAGGCGCGTGCTGACCTCAAGGCCCGGCATGCGCTGGCAGACGCATTGCAGGTCGCGCAGTGCCGTGGCATCGCGACTGCTGATCAGTATCCGCAGCCCGGCTCTGCCAGTGGTGGTCGAAAGCGGATTTTCCCTGGTGTTCAGCATGGTGTGATCTCCGCGGAATCGGAATGACGCCCAAGGCTTTCGCGTGGCAAGGTTGCCCGGAACGTCGGCAAGGTAATGGGCACGCCCAAGCCGGGAATGAACAGGTTGAAAACGAAGTTCTGCACGCTCAGCCGTACATAGCGGATGGCACGAAAGCCGGTGGTGCCGGACGTGTTGGTGGGGTTCGCCACCACGGCGCCATTGACGTCCAGGTAGGTCAGCGCCAGGTTCGAGGTCGCCAGGTTGCTGATCAACTGACTGGTGCCAGCGTCCGTCGCGGCGTTGAAAATGGCCCGGCGCAGGACCACCGGGTCGCTGACATTGCACACCGCCGCCAGCCTCGCGCCACGGCGCGCCGCTTCATCCAGGGCATTGACCGTGAAGTACAGCCGGCCCATTTCCACCACGCCGAACAGCAGGATGAACACCAGCAAGCCGACGAAGGAGAACTCCACGATGTAGGTGCCGCCCATGTGTTTGCGATTCATCACAGCGCCCTCATGACGGTGGTCGCCACCAGTTCGATGCCCAAGACGGTGGACGCACCGAAAAAACCAGGGATCACCGTGCCGATCACCGGTGAGAAGGTGTGCTTGATGGTGACGCGCACATGATCGATGCCCTCGGTGACGACCTCCACGTCGGCCGTGGTCAACCCGGACACCACGGCGTCGCCGGCAGCGCTGGGCACGCCATACACCGCCACGTTTTTCGTCTGGGTCAATAGGGTGTTGTTCAGCGTGATGCCGCCCAGGGTGGTGTTCCACGCCTGGCTGGCGACGAAGCGATCGGCATCGCGGCTGGCCTGCAACAGCACGTTGTACTGGTAGAGCATCCGGCCGAACTCGCCGAAGGCCAGCAGCAGCAACAGCAGCAACGGCAGCACCAGGGTGAACTCCACCAGCGCCACGCCTTTTTGGGCTCTTGCGGGTTTGAAATGAGAAAGTCCCATGACGCCTCCTACGAGTCGGTGCTCGGCGTGCCGCTGCCGTTGAGATAGGTTTTGTAGAGCTGGATGATCTGTGGGCCGGAGTCGGAAGATGGCGTCGGGCCGGGCACGTTGTCGCCCTCGCACTCCTGGACGAACTGGCCGAAGATGATCGACTCCGAACCACCACCGTTCACCGGCTGCAGGACGAAATAGCAGCCAAACCCCAGGACCGGAATCGACGTCGAGCCGCTCAGTTTCCCGGCACAATCGCCAATCACGATCTTCAGCATCCGGCGCTCGAAGACGCCATTGCTTTCACAGCCGCTGGCGCCCCCCGCCACACAGGCGGCGACTTGGGCCCGCCAGTCGTTGTAGTCCTGTATCGCCTCGCCGCCCGCCGAGAGATCGCCGTTGCTCGAGGTGATCGCCTGGCCTTTGTATTCCGGCCGGGGGACCGAATCGTTGTAGGTGATCGCCGGGCTGCCTGAAGACGTGACCAGGTCCGGTGGATAGTCCGAAGCACTGACCGGACCGTTATAGACACCGAAACGGGTGTTCAAGCCTTGGGAAGTCGGGCCGGCTTTATTGCCCGGCGCCGTCTGGACGTTGTCGCCAACGCTGCGGCAGACCGAGCCCCCGCCGGCCAGGTCCTCGCGGACCGCACTGCCGCCGGAGCCGAAATCCAGCAATTGGAAGTTGCCCGGGCCGATGGGCGAGGTGTTCCCCGCCGCCGTCTTCAGGACTTCCAGATCGCCAAATTGATACCCCCAGAAGTTGCCGGCGGCCGGGTTGTACTCAGTGGGCTCGCCACAGACCATCAACGGCGCCAGGTCACACGGCGAGGTCGGGCTGGGACCCGCCGTGGCAATCGCCGCCACGCGCTTGTTGCCGAGCCCGGCGCTGCCCATGGTTTGCACGAAGCTCCAGAAAAAGCCGTCCAATTGATAGCTGGCCACCGACACCCGCACGTATTTGGCATCGCTAGGCCCAGGGTAGGAGAACGGGCCATAGACGCTGCTGGCCAGTTCCACCACGGCGAACGCGCCCGGGTTGCCGGCAACTGCGGTGGCCAGCTCGGTGTTGCCCACGGCGCTGGCATTTCTGTTCAGCGTATCCAGGGCAGCCGCGCGGGTGGTGCTGGCCATGTTGATGCCGCCACTCACCTGGCTCAGGGTCTTGGCGCCGCCCAAGGCCGCGGCATCCACCGCATTTTGCAGGCGCGTCTTGTTCAGCAGCATGTGCCCGCCATCGAGGGCCAGCGCGGCCATCATGGAAATCGCCACCAACGCGATCACCATCAGTACACTCACCGCCCCTCCCTGGCGCCGGATATTGGCATTCATCATCGAGCCCTCGCCTACAACGTTTGAGGATCGGCATCGCCACGGCCCGCAAAGGCCTGGCATGGAGGGGTCACTCAGCGAACATTGATCACGCTGCTTTCAACCCCGCGGATCAACGTGACAGCCCCGCCTTGCGGCTTGGCACTGCGCTGCACCACAGGTTTGGGCAACGGGGCGGCCGCCATGGCGATGACCGGCGCAAGGGCTGGCGGCGCAACGGCGACAGGTTTTTTCTCCAGGTTCAACGGGTTGCGCAGGGCCAATTGCAGCTTGCCTTCGGTCTGCGCGGTGACCAGCGCTTCCGCTTCGGTGACCGACATTTCCAGGGTCACGGCCCGCACCACCACCGGCTGGGTCTTGTCAGTGCCCGCCGTCTGGTCCACCGCCAGCACCCGCAGGTTTTCCAGGATGGTCCGCGACGTGGCGCTGTTGCTGCCGGCGTTGGTGGTCTTGGTCGCCAAGACATCGACCCGGTTACCTGGCAAGAGGAAGCCCCCCACGCCAACCACATCGTCCACACGTACCGAAATGGCGCGTTTGTCCGGGGCGATCAACGAAGCCAGGGTGCTGCCGCCCAGGTGCTCGCTCAGGCGCGCGCCCCGCACAATGTCGCCGCGCAGGATGTCGAAGGTGGCGATCTTGCCCACGGCCTGTTCGCTGGCATCGAAGGCATCGTCCGGGATCGTGTCCATGGGCATGCGCACGGTCGTGACCTGCTGGGCCTCGACCATTTGCCCGAAGGGAATTTCCACCGTCGCGACCACCACGCTTCGCAAGTGATCATCGGGGGTCGCGTTGAGTCGCGCGCTCAGCCAGGAGTCAGCCATCCATGCGGCACCAAGGCCCAGCACCAGGGAAACGCCTATCAGCGGAAGCGTACGAGAGCTCATGTCGGTATCTCCAGATCAAAGGAAGTCGAGCTGAACGAAGTAGTTGTGCCAGGCCCAATCCAGCTCTTGCGGCGACAGGGGTCCGGAACCGCCCAGGTAACGCTGGCGGTCGAGCGCCATGTTCAACAGGTCACGGGGATGGCAAGGCACCAGCGGCATGCCTTCGCCGCCATACAACCGCTGCAGGACATAACGCACCAACAACGGGTCATAGGGGATGCCCAGGCGTTCGCATTCCTGGCGCCAGATGCGTTCGTACTCCTCGGGCTTGAGGTAGCCGAACTGGACCTTGTAGCCAATGCGCCGCAGGAAGGCCTCGTCGGCCAATTCGAGGGGATTGAGGTTGGTGGAAAACACCAGCACCAGGTCGAACGGCAACTCGCAATGCCGACCGCCGCCCAGGTTGATGAAGTCGCGCTTCTCCTCCATGGGCACGATCCAGCGATTGAGCAACTCGGCCGGGGCCATGCGCTGGCGACCCATGTCGTCAATGATGAACAGGCCGTTGCTGGCCTTGAGCTGCAACGCCGCCTGGTATTGCCGGGTGAACGGGTCGTAGCGCACGTCCAACTGCTCCATGCTCAACTCGCCGCCGGTGATGACGATCGGGCGTTTGCAGCACAGCAGCCGGCGGTCAATGCCTTCGTTGAGCATCAGGTTGTTGGTTTGGCTGTTGTCATCCAGGCGCTGGTGCACCTGTGGGTCGTAGATTTCGATCACCGACTCGTTGATGACAATCGCGTGGGGCACCCAGATGGCTTCGGCGAACAACCGGATCAACCGGCTGCTGACGTAGGTTTTGCCGGTGCCCGCCGGGCCGTAGATCATGATTGCCCGCCCGGAATTCAGGGCGACGCCCAACTGGTCGAGCATGCCTTGGCTCAGCACCATCCCCGCCAAGGCCTGGTTCATGTCCTTGGCGGTGATGCGGCCGTGGTGAATGGTCTGGATCTTGATCAGCGAGCGATAGGTGCTCACCGGAAACGGCGCAGCGCCGATGTAGCCACTGCGGGCCAGGGCATCACGGGCGGAGCTGCGGCCGCGCTCGGTCAGGCCATAACGCAACGTCTGCCCACCGGTCTGGCCCAACTGACCCAGCACTTCGACGCGACCGTCCTTGCGCAGGAACGCCAGGACTTCTTCCAGTACCGCGCCGGTCAGGGCCAGGCGCTCCACCAGCCGCGTCATGTCCAACACACCGGCGTCGTGCAGGTGCTTGCATACCAGTTCGCCGAGGAAGCTGTCGCTCAGGCCGGTGTCGCGAATGGTGCATGGCTGGGGTGCCAGGCGTTGCACCGCTTCCCGTTCGCTGGGGTAGGCATCGCTATCGTTGATGACGTGCATGACTAGACTCCCCAGCCGCCGGCAACCAGTTGCCAGTAGACGCTGTTCAAAGTACCGATCAGGATCGCAATCGAATAAGGAAAGGGTTTGCCGGCCACTTCATCCGACGTCGGCGCCAGGTAGGACTGGGCTCGCACCATCAACCAGTAGCGTCCCAGGGTCTGGAGCAGTTGGCCGCGGGCCAGGACGATCAGGAAACCGCACACACCGCCGGCGATCAGGCTGAACAGCGCCGCCCACAGTGCGTAATGAAAAGGCAGGAAGCTGCCGACCATGGTCATCAGCTTGACGTCGCCGGCGGCCATGCCACCCACTGCGTACATGGGCAGGAACAACCCGAAACAGATCAGCATGCCCAGCAGGCTGTCGCCCAGGCCACCGATCCCGCCGGTATAGACCTGGCCAGCCAATCCCAGGGCAATCCCCACCAGGACCAGCGTGTTGGGGATGCGATGGCGACGCAGGTCGCTCACCACCGCCACACCCAGCAATCCCAGCAGCAATACCGTCGACACCAGCAGTTCCATGGACATGATGCGTCTCCCTAGGGTGTGGTTATCGTTAGCAGGCGACGTTGCCATTGGCGGCTTGGCACAGCGCCCGGATCCTGGTATCCACGACGCCGCCCAGGAGGACGAATGCCGCGGCGACCAACACCGTGATCAAGCCACCCGCCACCGCGTATTCAACGATGGTCAGGCCAGCTTCATCTTTGGCGAACTTGCGGATCGAAGTTCTGATTGTCTGGAGAGTCATTTCGTATACCTCACGCTGAGAAGAAGTCACGGCTACGAAGTTGATGGGAGGGGACAGCGTGAAGTCCATTTGATTGATGCGTTGTACTCACTGCAAAAGAGTCGCAAGCGTTATTCCTTGAGCGTTACCGTGTCCCCGGGCAATGACTGGCTTACGCGCAGGCAACGTTGCCGTTGACCGCCTGGCACAGTGCACGGATCTTGGTATTCACCGCACCGCCCAGAAGCACAAACGCGGCGGCCACCAATACGGTGATCAACCCACCGGCCACGGCGTATTCCACAATGGTCAGGCCATCTTCATCTTTGGCGAACTTCACTACCGAAGCCTTGATTGTTTGAAGAGTCATTTCGCACACCTCATTGGGGTTGTTTTCTCAAGAGGCAGTACATTGCGAACTGCCTGATGCAACCCTAGTCAGCGGGTGGTCATTGCCGTTAGGAGGATTTTGCACATCGCTAGGATTTTTTTGCGCGGGCTGGGAAAGAGGCCGCGGCGGGGAATTCGCCCCTGGGACAGTCCTGAGCAGGCGTCCCGCGAGAGGATGACGGGAAGAAATTGGATTTTTATAAAAAATAATCCGGCGAAGTGATAGCACAGTGACAATACTGCTAGCTAAAGGGCAGAAAGAACCTGTGAGTGGTCGTCCTATGGCACCCAATCCGACTGGAAAGCCAAAGCTGTTATGGTTCGATCTGACCCATGATCGGTCCACCCAGGAACTCGTCTCCCAGTTCCGGGACACCTGCGACTGCACGCTGGCAAAAAACGCCATGCTGCCCAGCGCGGAACAGGTGGACATGATCTGCATCCATTTCGACCGCCCGGACACGCCGGGCCTGCGACGCCTGTTGGAGATCAAGCGGACCGTTCCCGGCACCCCCATCACCATGTTCACCGTGCAGCACTCCGAGGAACTGGCGGTGTGGGCGATGCGCTCCAGCGTCTGGGAATACATGGTGCTGCCTTTGTCCGTCGCCGAGCGAAAGCGCTACCTCACCGCCGTGGTCCAGCTGTGTGAGCTGCGCCGCAATACCGGTGGCCGGGGAAGAACCTCGCAGATCGACCACTCCCCGACCCTGCCGGACAGCATTCGCCTGACTTCCGGGCACCAGAAGCACCAGGCCCTCAGCCACATCATGCTGTACATCGACCAGCATTTTCGCGACAGCATCGATCAGCGCGACCTGGCCAAGCGCTGTGGCATGACGACGTTTCGCTTCAGCCGGGTGTTCAAGGAAGCCAATGGGCTCGGCTTCACCGACTACGTACTGAACAAACGCATGAGCTTCGCCAAGGAACTGCTCGACAACAGCCAGATGCCCATCACCAGCATCGGCTATGAGGCCGGCTTCAAGGACCCCTCCTACTTCGCCCGCGCCTTCAAGCAATACGCCAGTTGCACGCCCAGCGAGTACCGTCTCGCGTACCAGATGCGCAGCGCGAGTCCTGCACCGGAGCCTCCGGATGAGGCGGCCCTGGAAGCGATTGAAAACCTGGTGCACAGCCTTGAGGGTTGATATTCAGGCTCACGGGGCGAGCTTTCTTCTCTCGATTGGAATGGACAGCACGATGCTGGTCCGCGTCTCTCCGTACGCGTTGATTTTCGCGATGATGTCCTCGATCTCAGCCATGGACCTGGCGTAGATCCGGATCAGATAGGAGTCATTCCCCGTGATGTGCAGGCACTCGACGACCTCGGGTATGTCGGTGAGCGTCGCGATCAATTTGGCTTTTGCCGGCTTGAGGGTGGTGATGCCGACGACGGCCGATATGCCGTAGCCCAGTTTGGTAGGATCCAACTGGGCGCAATAGCCCTTGATGACCCCGGAGTCTTCAAGTTTGCGCAACCTGTCATTGGTGGCAGGAATAGAAAGCCCTGCATGCTTGGAAAGCTCTGTGATGGAAATACGACCACAGTCCTGTACCTTACCCAGGATTTTGACGTCTATACGATCCATGTGCGTTTTCCCCGGTTCAAAGTATAAATTTTAATGAAAACCCCGCATTTTTCATTAAAAAAAGCATGCACCAAAATAAAGCAGCGCGCTAGTCTATTCCCAGCCTGAAAAACCTGAAAAAGAATCCGGGTAATCAATAGCCCTGCTCTTTAGCGTGACGCACTCATAATAAAATATTCTCTCCAGGGATGGTGTTCGCATGGAAGATGAAAAGAAAAAGTGTGGAGAAAAGCCCCACCCGTTGATTCAGCACATTGGCACGCAAGTCCTAAATCTCCGCCACTTCAAGAAAGACCAGATACTGATGTACCTGATGGGCGTCAGCTTCTTTTCGCTGGGTGCCAAGTGTTTCATCATCAGTCAACTGGGTACCGATCCTCTAGACGTCTTGATCATCTCGATCGATAAAATGCTTATGCTCGGCATGGGTGTTTGTTCGGCTATCGTGTCGCTGTTCTTCCTGACCTGGTGGATGCTCTGGAACAAAAAATACCCGCCGATAAGCCCCTTCATTACCACGACGCTGACCGGACTGCTGATTGATCTCTGGTCGTGGCTGGGGCTCGGAGAGTACTTGATCGTCAGGATGAACGAGTATGCGTTATTGGCCTCGGGGCTGATGCTATGTGCCTATTCATCTGCATTGATCATCATGAGCGGTATTGGCATCAGAATCATGGATCTCGTGGTATTGACCATGGTATCCAAATGGAACTGGTCATTCACCAAAGCCAAAATGATCATTGAAATCGGCATCTTTTCCAGCGGTTGGCTTTTAGGCGGGCCGTTCGGTATAGGAACGATTGCATTCCTGCTGGTAATTGGTCCGCTTATTCAACCGTTCATGAACATGAATGCCAAGCGCTTTGCACTTAAGAACTATGGATTGATGAGCGCTTCATCCGCTTACTAATAAGAAACATGACTGCCCTATAGGGCGGCAGGATGGCTTCGCCTCGACTTTTTAAACCGATGCTATTGATGGCAACTTCCGTGATGAGGAGTGAAAGATGGACACTACAAAAAATAAAAACTGGACCTTGGAAAGCAGCCCGGCAAAATTGGAAGAAATACTCCCCGGGGGAGCCGTGAAGTGTCATCTTTCCCCACGCAACTGTGTCATTCAGGAAGGCAAGGTAGGGTTTTGCAAGGTGCGCGGAAACCGCGGGGGCAGGCTCGTTACATTGAACTATGGCAAGGGCGTCCACAGCACCGAAGAAACAATCGAAACCGAAGCCGTTTTCCACTTTGCCCCCGGTGAGCGGATCCTGTCCCTGGGCAATATCGGCTGCATGCTCAACTGCGGCTACTGCCACAACTGGAAGACATCACAGGCCAAATACGTCACCGACAAAGACGTTTACTACTACACCCCCGAGCAGGTGGTGGAGACCGCGCTCAAACACGGTATACGCGTCATTTCCTGGACCTATAACGATCCGGTTGTCTGGCATGAATTCATCCTCGATACAGCAAAGCTGGCCAAGGAAGCCGGCCTGATCAATCTTTATAAATCGGCGTTTTTCATCAGTGAAGAAGCCATCGACGAGTTGTTGCCGGTCATCGATATCTTCTCGATTTCGCTGAAATCCATCTCTCCGGAGTACTACCGCAAGGTCACCACGGGCTGGGTAGAGCCCGTCCTGGCCGGTATCAAGAAAGTCTATGACGCTGGTAAATATGTCGAAGTCAGCACCTTGATGGTGACCGACATCAGCGACGACGAGGAAACGGCCCGGAAAATCAGCCAGTGGGTATTGGATGAACTGGGTCCGAACGTACCGCTGCACTTCGTCCGGTTTCACCCCGATTACAAAATGAGCAACAGCATCCGTACACCTGTGGACAGGCTGCTGAAGGCTCGGGACGTCGCTCGGAGCATGGGCGTCGAGCACGTCTACCTGGGTAACGTGAATGATGTCGAAGGGACCAATACCAGTTGCAACCACTGTAACGCCCTGCTCGTCACCCGGTATGGCCTGAACGCGGACATCATCGGACTGGACAGCAAGGGGTGCTGCTCCCAATGCGGGCATGATGCGCACTTCAAATTACTCGGCGAGCACCAGGCGTACGCCCCTGTCGAGCTGTGCGAGGACGCGCTGAGCGCTTATGAGAAGCGCAAGTTCGAATGGCACGGAGACATTGTGTCGCTGCACGCCCAAGTGCTGAATACCGAGGACTTCGAACAGACTGTCTACCTGCGACGCAACTATACGGACGGGCATAACAGCGAGTGGAAATCGCTGACCTTGCGGGCCCATGAAAGCTATCGATTCATCATTGCCAAGGCGCGCATCGATGAAACCGGTCCTGAGGTCTGGCTCCCCAACGGCGTGAACTCGAACCTTCATGAAGTCTTCGACCGGGCTCACTTCCCTACTGAGTCGATTGAAGAGATCGGCATCTCGCAAAATGACATCACCCCGACCGTTGGTTACGAGGGCAAGCAGAACATGTATGAACAGGTCATCAAACTGGTCAGCCAAGCATGAAAGTGTCTACTGAAATACTTCATATCAAGGTGGATGACCGGGACGCTCACCCTTCGGTAACGCCTATTTATCAGTGCAGCGCGTTCAATGCGGACTCGGCCTTCTTCTACTCAAGGAAAGCCAACCCCAATGTGACTGAATTGGAACAGGTCGTCGCGTCCCTGGAGGGCAGCGAATATGCCTTGGCCTACAGCACCGGGATGAGCGCGATCTATATGGTGTTGGAACTGTTGAAACCGGGGGCTTCACTGGTCATCAACAAATACATCTATGGCTGCTCTTATAAATTGTTCCAGCGCTATGCGGCACGTATCGGCGCACACCTGACGATTCTGGATCTCACCACGGCCGAGGGTTTGAAGGCCTTGCCGGCGGACGTCGACATGGTGATATTCGAAACACCGACCAACCCGTTCCTGAAAGACATTGATATCCATGCGGTCAGCAGGGCCGTCAAGCAAAACAACCCGCAGGCCCTGGTGGTCGTTGACAATACCTGGGCCACGCCGATATTCCAGAAGCCGTTGAATTTTGGCGCCGACATTTCCCTGTACAGCGCAACCAAATACTTCTCTGGACACAGTGATGTCATGGGCGGCCTGGTGTTGGTCAACAATGAGACGATCTATAACCGCCTCCTTGAGGGCCGCTTTTATTCAGGCACGATACTGACCCCCAATAGCGCCTGGTTGCTGCGCAGGAGCATGCAGACGTTCAACCTGCGCATGGAAAAACACAGCCAGACGACCGCAAGCATGCTCAATTATCTGCGTGAGTTGCCTTTCATCGAGCATGTCCATTACCCACGCATCGATGGCAAGCAGTTGACCGGCTATGGCGGCATTGTGTTTGTCGATATTCGGCCGGACCTGGTGCCCTTTTACAAAACGTTCACCAGCGCGCTCAAATGGTTTGGCACGGGCACTGGAATGGCCTGCGTCACGTCAATGGTCGCCCAGCCCTTCAGTGGCAGCCACGCCTCGATGACGGACCAGGAAAAAGCCGACATGGGCATCGAGAAGGGCCTGGTTCGATTGTGCTTTGGCCTGGAGGATCTCGACGATCTCAAGGAGGATCTGCTCCAGGCATTCGAAACCATGGAAAGCAAGGTCGATCAGAAAGATCCTGCGTAGCGGTGTCATCAAGAGCAACGAGCCTTCAATGGCTCGTTGCTTTTTTATGGAGCAAAGAAAGTGTCCGGCGCATTCGAAAACACGATATTCGACGACCCCATCCTGAACGTTATCCACCTTCTAAATTCCATCGCCCAAGAAAACCCGCAGGCCATTTCACTGGCTTCCGGTCGACCCGATGATCAGCAGTGCGACCCGGCGCTCATCGACAAGGGCCTGGCCCACTACAAACATCATGTCGCCGGCACCGAGCAATCGCTGGCGACGCTGCTTTGCCAATATGGAAAAACCTCCGGGATCATCAATGAAACGATCGCCACCTATTTGCAGGTGGATGAAGGGATAACCGTCTCCAATCCTGAAAGCATCGTGGTGTGCCTGGGGTTTCAGGAAGCCTGCACCTTGACGCTCCTGTCCATCTTTGAAGGCGGTGGGGTGTTGTTGGTGCCTGACCCGGTGTTTTCCGGGATTACCGGCATCGCAAAACTGCTGGGCATAAAGATCGTCCCGGTTCCCATGGCGGCTTTTCTAGACCCGATCGCCCTGCGCAAGATCGTTGAAGCACTTGAATCCAGAGGAGAAAAAATCAAAGCACTTTATGCCGTTCCAGACTTCAGCAATCCGACCGCCGACAGCCTTTCCTATCACGCCAGGACAGCCATGCTTGCCTTGGCCAGGGAAAAGAACTTTTTCATCCTTGAAGACACGGCCTACCGCTACTTCAGGTACGAAGGCGCTGCCATTGCGTCCATGAAGTCCATCGACAGCAGTCGGGTGTTCTTGCTCGGTTCTTTTGCCAAATCGATTTTCCCGGGCTTGCGCATGGGTTATGTGGTCGCTCCGCAGGGTGCCGGCGTCATGTCGTTCAACACGAGGTTGTGCAAGGCCAAAAGCCTGATCACCGTTAACACTCCAGCCCTGTGCCAAGCGGTCGTCGCCGGCGTGCTGATCGAGAACGACTACTCGCTGAAGGGGCTGAACCAGCCCAGGGTGTTGTCCTATACGAACAAAAGGAACCACATGCTTGAATGCCTTGAACGTGAATTTCCGCTCAAGTCTGGCGTTCATGGATCGGTCAGTTGGAATCACCCAACAGGCGGCTTCTTCATCAATGTGCAGCTGCCTTTCGTCTTTGGCGAAGCTGAAATGCGCGAATGCGCCCAGCAGTTCAAAGTGATCGTCTTTCCGACCACTTTATTTTCGCTGACGAATGAGGCGGCTAACCAAGTCAGGCTTTCATTCAGCAATGCCACCGCCTCAGACGTCACCCAGGCAATAGGCCGATTCAGGGCGTATGTTGAGTCCAGGCTGCAGTAGGACCTCTTTTTGTGCATCATTTTCAATCAGGTTGCCGTCGCCAGCATGACACCCGTGGCGACCTGATACGCCCCCAGAACGGCGATGATCGCCCCTGAAAAATAGTTGATCAGCCTTAGCTTGGATTCGGCAATCCGGGCCTTGAAAATGGAGGAGAACCCGCTTAACCCCAGCCACCAGGCCGCCGAGCCCAGGAATATACCGGTCACCATCGGCAACAAGGCGTGCTGGCCGCCTTGATCACTGGCCATGCCATCGCTCAACGCGGCAAATATCGCGATAAACGACAAGATGGTCATGGGGTTCGACAGGGTCAGGAACAGCGTGGTCGAGTAGGCTTTGAACATATCGGCCCGCTCACCCGCCATCGCGGTCGCGCCGCCTTTCGACCGTATTGTCTGATAGCCGATATAGGCGAGGAATAGCCCGCCGAAGATGCACAACCAAGGTTTAAAGCTGATGAGCGTCGCGATGATGGCCGTGACCCCCAGGGCCCCGATGAATCCATAGATCGAATCGGCGGTGGCCGCCCCCAATCCCGTCGCGAAACCTGCCCTCCATCCCTGCATCAGGCTTCTTTGTATGCACAACAGCCCAATGGGTCCCACCGGGGCTGCAATACACAGCCCAATGACCATCGATTTAATAAAAACCAGCATAAGCGCACCTCCAGAATGGGTACTGGAAGGTTAGGAGAAGTGCTTTTTTTTAGGAATGAACTATTAATCTTCCTAAAGGTTTTCCCTTAAGTTTTGCATGAAGTAATTTCGCTTCACCTTCATTTTTAAGGTAAAGCGCCGCCAGTCTCCTCAGACACCGAAAATCGCTCGTTGTAGGCACAAGAGCGCTGGACGGTCTTTTCATGGGCATAAAAAAACGCCGCTCATATGAGCAGCGTTTTTTTGAATTTGGAGCGGGAAACGAGACTCGAACTCGCGACCCCGACCTTGGCAAGGTCGTGCTCTACCAACTGAGCTATTCCCGCAAATGGCGTCCCCTAGGGGACTCGAACCCCTGTTACCGCCGTGAAAGGGCGGTGTCCTAGGCCACTAGACGAAGGGGACACACTAACTGAAACACATGGTGTGTATTTCAGTGCCCAAATCCGCATCCGAAGATGTCGGCTCTGGCTTCACTCAGCCCTGCCCGAAAGCAACGCTGTTTAAATTGGAGCGGGAAACGAGACTCGAACTCGCGACCCCGACCTTGGCAAGGTCGTGCTCTACCAACTGAGCTATTCCCGCATTGGCGTCCCCTAGGGGACTCGAACCCCTGTTACCGCCGTGAAAGGGCGGTGTCCTAGGCCACTAGACGAAGGGGACACACGTACAACATTCACTGCTTAGAGCGTTTGGCTGAGTGCTTTACGCTGTAAGTGGCGCGCATTCTATGGATGGATTGAAGGGTCGTCAACCCCCAGATATAAATTTATTTAAATCAATGACTTCGCCCGGTTTGAGGGGGCGATCCACAGATTTCCCTCGTCCGGTCTCTGACGCCTATATTCTGTCGCCCGCCGAGACGCTATAGTCGCGCCCGGCAAATGATGGCAATGTGCTCCTACCCGGTTATGCTTCCTATAAACAGCACGACGCCCGTCTAATCGCGTCGCTCGGGCCTATGCGCTTAAAAGCCAAGCCACTACACTCATGACATGCGTACCCTAATAAAGAGGTCTTACCGGTGACACCACTCATGATCACCCTGCTCGTCGTAGCCGGGATCGCCCTGTTGATCGCCATTGGCTACATGAACCACGTGGTGGAAAACAACAAGCTGGAAAAGGCCCGCACCAAGGTAGAACTCAACGACCGCATGCGTCGCTGTGGCGAGCTCACCGAAACCTTTCCCGGGCAGTTGATGACCCCTGCCCTGAAGTTGTTGATGACCCGCCTCGAGATGAACGTCTGCCAGCGCTTGCTGAACCTGGAAAAAACCAATTCCACGGTCAAGGCACGCCTGGACGAATTGAGCGCACTGGCCGCCCAAGGTGAATCGATCCCGGTGAACAATCCGCCGGCACCGATCCAGACCGAAGCCAAGGCCAAGGACGTACGTTTTCTGCTCGAGGCTTTGCACGGCCAGATCACCCGCGCCGCCCAGGACGGTTTCCTGCCGCCCAACGAAGCCAAGCGCTGGATCCGTGAAGTGCGGCATATCCTGGTGCTACTGCACATCGAGTTCTTCAACAATCTCGGCCAACAGGCGTTGCAGCAGGAACAACCCGGGCAGGCCCGCCTGGCCTTCGAGCGCGGCGTGCAGTACTTGCGCAAGCAACAGGAACCCCAGGTCTACGCCGAACAACTGGCCTACCTGGAAAAACTCCTGGCCCGCGCCAATGCCCAGGTCCTGGCCAGCACCCAGCCGGTCGAGGGCGAGGTCAACCAGTTGACTGAGGGCTTGAAGGACGACGAAATAAACGACGAGTGGAAAAAGAAGAAGGTCTACGACTGAGATTAAGGGCCGAAGCGAGTTCCCTTGTGGCGAGGGAGCTTGCTCCCGCTGGGCCGGCCCAACACTTCGGGCGCAACGGTCCTTGAGCGGTGGGTGCTTCGCACCCAAACGGGAGCAAGCTCCCTCGCCACAGGTATAGGTGTCGAGCCGCCACCGGCTTACAACCTGAAATGCCCCACCATTCCTTTCAACTCAACCCCCAACTGTGCCAGCTCGATGCTGGATGCGGCATTGCCGCGCATCGCCAGGGAGGATTGATCGGCGCTGGCGCGAATACTGGTCACGCTGCGATTGATCTCTTCGGCCACCGAGCTCTGTTGCTCGGCCGCCGCGGCGATCTGTTGGTTCATCTGCTGGATCAACGACACCGCCGCCGCAATGCTGCCCAAGGCGCTCTCGGTCTGCAGTGCGTCGCTGACCGCCATCTTCACCAGCTCGCCGCTGCTCTGGATCTGCTGAACGGAGGCCTGGGCCGCTGAACGCAAGGCGCTCACCAGCCGTTCGATCTCCTCGGTGGACTGTTGCGTGCGCCTGGCCAGGGCCCGCACTTCATCGGCAACGACTGCGAAGCCCCTGCCCTGTTCCCCGGCGCGGGCCGCCTCGATAGCGGCATTGAGCGCCAGCAGGTTGGTTTGCTCGGCCACGCTCTTGATGACTTCCAGCACCGTGCCGATGTTCTGGATCTCGGCGCTGAGGCTTTCGATGCTGGAACTGGCCGACGTCGCCGAATCGGCCAGTTGTTCGATGCGCACCATGCTCTGGCGCACCACCTGCTGGCCGCTTTCGACCTTGTCGTCGGCCGTCTGGGCCGCTTGTGCCGCTTCTTCGGCATTGCGCGCCACATCGTGCACGGTGGCGGTCATCTGGTTCATGGCCGTGGCGACCTGCTCGGTTTCCTCTTTCTGGCTGCTGACTTCCAGGTTGGTCTGCTCGGTCACCGCCGACAGCGACTGCGCCGAATTGGCCAATTGCTCGATCCCGGCCTGCAAGCCGCTGACGATACTGCTCAGCCCTGCGCCCATCTGTTGCATGGCCAGCATCAACTGGCCAATCTCGTCCCGGCGCGTCACTTCGACCGTGGCGCTCAAGTCACCCGCCGCGATCCGCTGGGCAACGCGAATGACGCTGCGCAGCGGCGTCACGATCAGCCGCGTGATAACCCACGCCGCGATCAACCCCACCAGCAACGCCAAGGCCGACGAACCGACGATCAGCAGCGAGTTCTTCTTCAATTCTGCCTGCATGGCCTGGTCTTCGGCACTGAAGGCCTGGTCGACCCGCGCCACCACTTGGTCGGCCCGCTCGTGCAGTTGCTGGTAGACGATTTTTTCCTTCGCCAGCAGTCCGGTGTATTCGGCCAGTTGCTGGTTGAAACCGGCGATGTGGCCGGCCACTTCGTTCAGCACGGTCTGGTAACCCGGGTCCTTGACCGTGGTCTTGAGCGCTTCGGCCTGTTTCATCGCCTGCTCGGCCTGTTCAATGCTGCCTTCTCCGGCGCCCTCGACATTGCCTTTGCGGCTCTGGTCCAGGCGGACCCGCGCTTCATTCATGGCCTGCAACATCAACCGCGACACTTCGCTGATCTGGTTGGCCTGCTCGATGAATTCGGCACCCTCCTTGCCTTCGGAGTCTTTCAAGGTATAGGTACCGTCATCCGCCAGCCCGGCCTGCAACACATCAAGGTTGTTGGCCACGCTGGACACCGACCAACTGGCCATTTCCAGTGCCAGGTCCTTGCTCTGGCTCAACCCGACAAACTCATCGAACGCCTTGCGGTACGCGCCCAGCGCCTGCTCGACATCATTCATCACCGGCACATTGGCAGCCGACTGTGCCTTGAGCTCGTTCGCCAGGGCCACAAGCCCGTCGACCCCTTGGCGCAGGGCATCGGCCGTCTTGGGGTCGGAACGCGAGGCGTACTCCTGCTCCAGCAGCCGGACCTTGAGCAACCCGCTGTTGAGGGACGACATCTGTTTCAGGCCACCGAAACGATGGCTGATGGTCTGCAGGGACCAGACGCCGATGGCCGCGACCACAGCGGTCAACAGCAGCACCAGGACAAATCCGATACCCAGTTTTTTTGCCATACCCAGGTTGGCAAAACGTCCTTGCACGGCCGAAATCATTGCGCCCAGTCCTCTGCCAGTGTGTGTTGATTGCAGATTCGCAACGAGACGCCCTGCAACACAAGATGCTGGCGTCGGAATAATGGCAAAAAGCTACAGCTTCGTCGTTTTCAGGACACTTGAGGTCGATCCAGCGTTGCGGCCCGAAAAAAAACCAGCGCCCGGGGATCACGGGCATAGGCCACGTTGATCCGTAGCCAGTCGCTGTCAGCGCCCGAAGGACTGAAGGCCGTAGACGAAGACAACAGCACACCGAAGCGCCTGGCCAGACGCTGTAATCCAGCGTAGTCGTTGATTGGCGGTTTCGCCCAGATGAAAAGCCCTCCGGTGGGTTTGCCAAACACCTCCCAGTCGGCGTCCTCCAATACCTGCAACAGCGCCGCCGTATCGACGCCCAGGCGTTGCCGCTGGCGCTGGACCAGCTTGCGATAGGCCCCGTTGGCCAGGAGATTGGCAAGCACCGACTCACAGAACCGCGACACGCCCATGCTTGTAATGCCCTTGACCTCGCTCAGACGCGCAATGGTGGACGGCCCGGCCACCACAAAACCGACGCGTAACGAACTGCTCAGGGTCTTCGAGAAACTGCCCACGTAGACCACGTCGGCATCCAGCGCCGCCAGCCGGGTCCGCGCCGAGCTCTGGAAGTCGCCATAGGCATCGTCTTCGATCACCAGCACGGCGTGTTGCTTCGTCAATTGCAGCAACCGTTGGGCCACGGCCGGGGCCAGGCTGGTGCCGGTCGGATTGTGGCAGGCGCTGTTGACGAACAGCGCACTGGGCCGGTGTTTCGCCAACAAGTCTTGCAGCACATCGACGTCCGGGCCGCGCGGGGTCCTGGGCAGTTCGAGCATCTCGATCTTGTGCAACCGGAGCAGGTCGAACAGGTTTGAATAGCCTGGGCTCTCCACTATCACGCAAGCGCCTGGCTGCAACAGTGTCCGCACGATCAGGTCCAGCCCCTGGGTAGCCCCAGCGGTGGTCAGGATCGAGTCTTTATCAGCCTCGATATTGAATTGCTTCAGGCGCCTGGACAGTTGCTCGCGCAAGGCGGGCAGCCCCAACGGCGTGCTGTAGTTGAACAACCCCGCCATATCGGTGCGGGTGACCTGACGGATCGCATAGCCCAGGTCATCGCTTTCACGCCAGCTCTCGGGCAACCCGCCACACCCCAGCGGCAACGCCCATTGCGGGATTTCACCGCCTTCAGCGAACGTGTCCTGCTGGCGACTCGGGTCGGTGGACACGACCCCGGGCGCCGGGGATGGTGCGACAAAAAAGCTGGAACCATGCCGGGACGCCAGCAGGCCTTGGGCAACCAGGCGCTCACACGCTTCATTGACGCTGGACTGGCTGAGCAGGTTCTGCCGCGCCAGTTGGCGGACGGACGGCAGGCGAGTCCCTGGTTGCACCGCATCCTGTCGGATCCATCCAGTCAGCGCGTCGACGATTTGCTGCACGACAGGCACCAAGGCCTGTCGGTCGATTCTCAACTCCATGAGTAACCAAGCTCCTAAGCGTTTGTTTTATTTCCGGAAACAGTTAAGCACAGGCCATCCCCCAGCGATGTACGACAAAGCCGCCAAAACCGCTGATTCTCACCCTTTGAAACACATTGATAGACCGTTTCCACCCCCCAAAGAAAAAGCCCGCAACCAGTGCGGGCTTCGTCCTACAAGCCAAGGGAAGCGTCCTCAGAACGCCGTGACCCCACCGTCCACCGCCAGGGAATGGCCGGTGGTGAACGCCGCGCCGTCGCTGCACAGGTACAGCACGGCGCTGGCGATTTCCTCGACCTTGCCGATACGCCCCACCGGGTGCATGGCATTGGCGAACTCGCCTTTTTTCGGGTCTGCCTCGTAGGCCCGACGGAACATGTCGGTGTCGATCACCGCCGGACAGACCGCGTTCACGCGGATCTTCTTCTTGGCGTATTCGATGGCGGCCGATTTGGTCAAGCCGATCACGGCGTGCTTGGAGGCGGCATAGATGCTCATTTTCGGCGCTGCGCCCAGGCCGGCCACCGAGGCCGTATTGACGATAGCGCCGCCGCCCTGGGCCAGCAGCAAAGGCAACTGGTACTTCATGCACAACCAGACGCCTTTTACATTGACCCCCATGATCGCGTCGAACTCATCGAGGGTGCCGTCGGCCAGCTTGCCCTTCTCGATCTCGATCCCGGCGTTGTTGAAGGCGTAGTCAAGGCGACCGTAGGTCTTGATCACCTCGTCCATCAGTTGCTGCACATCGCTTTCCAGCGTGACATTGCAGCGCACGAACACTGCGTCGCCGCCCGCATCACGAATCGCCTGCACCGTACCCTCGCCGCCCGCCGCGTCCAGGTCGGCCACCACGACTTTCAGGCCCTCTGCCGCAAATGCCTGAGCGGTAGCGCGGCCAATGCCAGCGGCGGCGCCCGTGACCACGGCAACCTGTCCGGAAAACGTCATGCTCATTGTCAGTTCCTCGAAGAATGCGGGAGATGACGCCAGTCTAGCCACAGGTCCCGAGAGCACGGCAGCACTATCCAACTGCCGGTTGAGCATTCATGGGTGCCAGTGATAAGGCCCCTGGGCGAACTATCACTGTGTTGGATCGAACTGCATTCGCTGTATCGGCAAAGCTTGCGGCAAATGCTTCGAAGGTCTATCAACAAGACTTCATTCATCTTGAGTGCCAACCATGACCGCCCAGACCAATCGCCAGTTCCTGCTCGCCAAACGCCCGGTAGGCGCCGCGACCCGCGAGACGTTCACCTATCAGCAAGTCCCGGTGGGCGAACCGGCAGCCGGCCAGATCCTGGTGAAGAATGAATACCTGTCCCTGGACCCGGCCATGCGCGGGTGGATGAACGAGGGCAAATCCTACATCCCGCCGGTCGGCATCGGTGAAGTGATGCGGGCATTGGGCGTCGGCCAGGTGATCGCCTCGAACAACCCGGGGTTCGCGGTCGGGGACTACGTCAACGGGGCCTTGGGTGTGCAGGATTACTTCCTCGGCGAGCCAAGAGGTTTCTACAAAGTCGATCCGAAACTGGCACCGCTGCCCCGCTACCTGTCCGCCCTGGGCATGACCGGCATGACCGCCTACTTCGCCCTGCTGGACGTCGGCGCGCCCAAGGCCGGCGAGACCGTGGTACTGTCGGGGGCCGCCGGTGCGGTGGGCAGCATCGCCGGGCAGATTGCCAAGCTCAAGGGCTGTCGCGTGGTGGGCATTGCCGGCGGCGCCGACAAATGCAAATTCCTGGTGGATGAACTGGGCTTCGACGGCGCCATCGACTACAAGAACGAAGACGTCCATGCCGGCCTCAAGCGCGAGTGCCCCAAAGGCGTGGACGTGTATTTCGACAATGTCGGGGGCGACATCCTCGATGCCGTACTCAGCCGCCTGAACCTCAAGGCCCGCGTGGTGATCTGCGGCGCCATCAGCCAGTACAACAACAAGGAAGCGGTGAAAGGCCCCGCCAATTACCTGTCACTGCTGGTCAACCGGGCACGCATGGAAGGCTTCGTGGTCATGGACTACGCCTCGCAGTTCGCTGCCGCCGGGCAGGAAATGGCCGGCTGGATGGCCAAGGGTCAGCTCAAGAGCAAGGAAGATATCGTCGAAGGACTGGAGACGTTTCCCGAGACGCTGACCAAGTTGTTCAGCGGGGAGAACTTCGGGAAGCTCGTCCTCAAGGTCTGATACGCATCAGCTGTGGATGCAGGTTAAGGCCTGACACAAAACAACTGTGAGAGCGAGCTTGCCCGCGATGGGGCCCTGTCAGTCAACATTGATATTGACTGACCTACCGCTATCGCGAGCAAGCTCGCTCCCACAGTAGGGATCCTCAGTGTTTGCTCAGGCCAGTTCGGCCACGACCGCCGCCAAGGCCTTGGCCGGATCGGCGGCCTGGCTGATCGGGCGACCGATCACCAGGTAGTCGGAGCCGGCATCCAGCGCCTGGCGCGGGGTCAGGATGCGACGTTGGTCGTCCTGGGCGCTGCCCGCCGGACGAATCCCCGGGGTCACCAGTTGCAGCGCCGGATGGGCTGCTTTCAAAGCGCCGGCCTCCAGGGCTGAACAGACCAGACCGTCCAGGCCGGCCTTCTGCGCCAACGCCGCCAAGCGCAGCACCTGCTCCTGGGGCTCGATGTCCAGGCCGATCCCGGCCAGGTCCTCGCGCTCCATGCTGGTCAACACGGTCACGCCGATCAGCAACGGTTTCGGGCCGCTGCGCTGATCCAGCACTTCACGGCAGGCCGCCATCATGCGCAGGCCACCGGAGCAATGCACGTTGACCATCCACACGCCCATCTCCGCAGCCGCCTTGACGGCCATGGCGGTGGTGTTGGGGATATCGTGGAATTTCAGGTCCAGGAACACTTCGAAACCCTTGTCACGCAGGGTCCCGACAATTTCCGCAGCGCAACTGGTGAACAGTTCCTTGCCGACTTTGACCCGGCAAAGCGTGGGGTCCAACTGGTCGGCCAGCTTCAGGGCGGCGTCACGGGTGGGGAAATCCAGGGCGACGATGATGGGCGTCTGGCAGGCGGACATGAGCGGGCTCTCAGGCAAGTCGAAATCGGCGCGCATTGTAGCGGAAGGAGCGCCCGTGCGGGACCCGATGATCGGTAAATCTCATCGTCCCTCGCCGCAGCATGGACGATACCGGCCTTTGTGTCGAAGCCGATACATTCATGACATGCATACAACACGTCGACACGCTACCGTCCGCCGCCACAACCCGCCCTTTTCACCGCTTCACGCCTCGCGGCACGACGCCTATGCTGAAGCCTCAACCTCGCCGCCTTCTTTGCGGTTGGCAGCCAACCTGGCAGATGATGCATCTATGCAGACCCACCCTGTTGCAAATTCTGACACTCAAGATGACAAGCGCTGGAGCACTCGCGCGCTGATCGTCGATGATGACGTGCCGATCCGCGAACTGCTGATCGATTACCTGGCCCGCTTCAGCATTCGGGCCAGCGGCGTGACCGATGGCGCGGCCATGCGCCAGGCGATGAAGGCTGAGCACTTCGACGTGGTCGTGCTCGACCTGATGCTCCCGGGTGAGGACGGCTTGCAGTTGTGCCGCTGGTTGCGCGCCGAATCGGACATCCCGATCCTGATGCTCACCGCCCGTTGCGAGCCCACCGACCGCATCATCGGCCTGGAACTGGGCGCCGATGACTACATGGCCAAGCCGTTCGAACCCAGGGAACTGGTGGCACGTATCCAGACCATCCTGCGCAGGGTGCGCGACGACCGCACCGAGCAGCGGGCCAATATCCGTTTCGACAACTGGCGGCTCAACAGCGTATTGCGCCAACTGATCTCGGGCGACGGGTTGGTGGTGCCACTGTCCAATGCCGAGTTCCGCCTGTTGTGGGTCTTCATCGAACGACCGCGCCGGGTGCTCAGCCGCGAACAACTGCTGGACGCGGCGCGTGGTCGCTCCATCGAAGCGTTCGACCGCAGCATCGACTTGCTCGTGTCACGCCTGCGCCAAAAGCTGGGCGACGACCCCAAGGCCCCGCAACTGATCAAGACGGTGCGCGGTGAGGGTTATTTATTCGACGCCCGGGACATCGGTTGATGCGATTGCGCCTGGACTCCTTGTTCGGTCGCCTGTTCGGCGTGTTGCTGCTGGCGATTGTCCTGGCGCATCTGCTGGCCTTTGCCTGGTTTTTCCATTACGACCAACCGCCACCTCCCGGGCCGCCGCCTGGAATGAGCCAGCAAGGCGACGGTCCCCCGCGCTTCGGCCCGCCCCCCAATCGCCGTCCACGCCCCTGGTTCGGTGGCCCGGTGGTGCCGCTGACGTTTCAATTCGTGTGCCTGATCATCGCGGCCTGGTACGGCGCCAAGCTTCTGACCCGACCGATCCAGCGCCTGAGCGATGCCGCCGAGCGCCTGAGCGAGGACCTCGACAGCCCGCCACTGGAGGAAAACGGCCCTCGTGAGGCACGGCAGGCGGCCCATACGTTCAACCTGATGCAGCAACGGATCCGCGAGCAGGTGCAGCAGCGTTCCCGCATGCTCGGCGCGGTGTCCCATGACCTGCGCACACCGCTTTCGCGGCTCAAGCTGCGTCTGGAGCAGATCGATGACGTCAAGCTGCAAGGCCAGATGCGCCAGGATCTGGACGACATGATCGGCATGCTCGATGCCACCCTGACCTACTTGCACGAACAGCGCACCAGTGAAGCGCTGCAATGGATGGACGTGCAGGCCTTGGCCGAATCATTGAGCGAAAACGCCCAGGACCAGGGCTCGGATGTGCAGGTCAGCGGGACCTGCGCACCACTGCAGGTACAACCGATGGCACTGCGCTCGTGCCTCAACAACCTCATCGACAATGCCCTGCGCTACGCCGGCCATGCCTTGATTACCTTGCAGGACCAGAAACATCTGCTGCTGATCCGAGTCATCGACCACGGCCCCGGTATTGCCGCAGACAAGCGCGAGGCGGTGTTCGAACCCTTTTTCCGCCTGGAAGGTTCGCGCAATCGCAACTCCGGCGGGGTTGGCCTGGGTATGACCATCGCCCGGGAAGCCACTGAACGCCTGGGTGGGCAGTTGAGCCTGGAGGAGACGCCCGGGGGTGGGTTGACAGCGGTGATCAGCTTGCCTCGCCCCTAAGCCCGTTTATCTTCCCTGTGGGAGCGAGCTTGCTCGCGATGAGGCCCTGTCAGCCAACATCGATATTGACTGACATATCGCTATCGCGAGCAAGCTCGCTCCCACAGGGGTTGGGGTTGATCTGGAGGCTTTGTGGAGCCCGATGGGTCGGCATTGATCTGGAGGCTTTGTAAAGCCTGATGGGTCGGCGATCACCCTGTGGCGAGGGAGCTTGCTCCCGCTGGGCCGCGCAGCAGCCCTGAAACCAGGCACTGCGGAGTGTCAGGCTGACCGAGGTAATGGTTTGGGGTCGCTTCGCAACCCAGCGGGAGCAAGCTCCCTCGCCACAAGGTACTCGACACCCAAACTACCGCGCCTGGCTTTTGCTCCAGTCCGTCAACAGGCTGTACGCCACCGCCAGCAGGGTCGGGCCGATGAACAGGCCGATGAAACCGAAGGCGATCAACCCGCCAAACACCCCCAGCAACACAATGACCAGGGGCAAGTTGCCGCCACGGCTGATCAGGTAGGGTTTGAGCACGTTGTCCACGCCACTGATGATGAACGTGCCCCAGATGCCGAGGAACACCGCCATGCCGTATTCGCCCTTCCACGCCAGCCACGCCGTGGCGGGGATCCAGACCAGGGGTGGGCCCATGGGAATCAGGCTCAGCAGGAACGTGACGATCCCCAATACCAGTGCCCCTGGCACCCCGGCGATCAGGAAGCCGATCAGCGCCAGCACGGCCTGGGCCGCCGCAGTGCCGATCACGCCGTTGACCACCCGTTGCACCGTACCGGCCACCAATTCGATGTAGTAACCGGCACGGTCGCCGATCAGACGCTCCAGCAGCCCATGGACGAACACCGCCAGCCGTGGGCCATCGCGATAGAAAAAGAACACGAACACGATGCTCAGGGTCAGCTCGAGTATGCCGCCGCCAATCTGCGCACTGCGCGCCAGCAGCCAGTTACCGACTTGTCCCAGGTACGGCCTGATGGACACCATCATGGCCGCGCCCTGCTGGTCGATGCTGTTCCAGATGCCAACCAGCCGCCCGCCCACCAACGGCACGCCGGCCAGCCAGTCGGGCGCTTCCGGCAAGCCATCGACTTGTGCGTCCTTGATGAACGCAGTGGCATCGCGCACGTGGTCGGCGAGGTTGAAACCCAGCCACACCAGCGGCACCGCCACCAACAGCATCCAACCCACCGTCAGCAACGCCGCCGCCAGGGATTCGCGGCCATTGACCCAGCGGGTCAGCAGGCGCATCAACGGCCAACTGGCGAACGCCAGCACCGCGCCCCAGAACAGCGCCGACCAGAACGGCGCCATGACCCAGAGGCTTGCGCCGAACAACACCAGGAGCAGGATCTGCACCAACAGCCGATCGTTATTGAGCATGTAGGGTCTCGAAAAAATGAACAGGACCGAGACAGCGGCGTGAAACCCGCTGCCCCGACACAGCTTAGCGCAGCAGTTCCAGGCGCAAGCCCGCCGCCTCGCCGCTGGCGGCCTCCATGCGCGCCGCCCGGACCCCCTGGCCCGCCAGTGCCTCACGCCAGTCCTCGGCCCGGGGACCGGCGATACTGACCCGCAGGCCCGTGTCCAGGTTCAGCGCCCGGGACAACAGGCGCAACCAGGTGTCGTCCGGCTCACCGGCAAGACGCGGCAAGTCCAGGACCCCGGTGTCCTTGAGCTGGCGCAACAGCGTGGCCGATGTCGGCAGCAAGTCCCCCAGCGCTGCGTTCGCCTCGAACTGCTCGACATGCAGGTAGGCCTTGCGATTGCCGCGAGTGATGGAATAAAGCGCGATCAGCGTGTTGTCCGCCGGCGGCGCCAGGCGCAGCAGCAGGAAAGCCTGGCCGTTGTCGGCGCCGTAGAGCTTGGCGTTGCCAAAGACGTCGTTGGCCCACAGGCTGCTTTCGCCACAATCGCGGGCCTGGCACCAGAACAACAGCTCGGCGCCCTGTTTCTGCAACGCTTCGCGAGCCGCGGTAAAGGCTTGGGTGGCGGAATGTTCCGGCGGCAGTTCATAAGTGACCGACGTGACATTCCCACGGGCATCGACCTGGCCGTCAAAGCGCAACTGGCCGCTGATCTTGCGAATCGACCCCATGGGGTAGACGCGTTCCAGGTCGCTGCCTTGCCGGTAATCGACGATCTGGGCATCGGGCATGCGCGGCACGCGTTCCAGGTCGCGACTGCCCGGCACATCGACGGCGAACGACGCCGGGCTGAGGCAGGCCAGCGCCAGCAGGACGAGTGAGTGAACGGATAATTTCATCGGATCGGCTTGGCCTGGGACGCGTGAACGCAACGGGCGTCGTCGATGCACTGCGAAGCTGGCAAACAGAGGTCTGTCATGGTTGTCTCCTTTTCAACCCGCCCAGCCTCGACAGTTGCCCGGCGCAAGTCAAGGAACGGTGAAGAACCGATTGAAACAGTCTGCTACAAGCCCGGCACCGACCTCGTCGTTCAGGTGCAAATGATGGCCACCGGGCAACTGCTCATGACTGAAGGGTAGACGCTCCAGCAGCTCCGGGTGTTGGCCAAGCATGCCGTCGGCCGCCACCACCAGATGCGCCGGACAAGCGACCCGGGCAACGAACGCCATGGCCTGCTCTTCGGTCAGGCGCAGGGGCGATGGCAGGGTCAGGCGGTTGTCGGTGCGCCAGGTGTACCCCCCCGGCACCGGCATCAGGCCGCGCTGGGCCAGCAACTCGGCAGCCTCACGGCTGACCGCCACCAGCCCCTTCATGCGCGCTTCGATGGCCCGGTCGAGGGTTTTGTAGACCGGCTTGCGTTTTTGCTGCAAATCCAACTGGGCTTGCAGGGCCATGCCCATGCGTTCGGCCGCGTTATCGCCTTTGGCGGTCGGAGGAATCACCCCGTCGATCAGCCCCAGGTGCGTCACCCGTTCCGGCAGGGAACCGGCCAGCACCAGCGACACGATAGCGCCCATGGAATGCCCCAACAGGGCGAAGCGCTTCAAGCCCAGTTGTTCGGCCACTTGCAGCACATCGTGGGCGTAGTCCCACAAGGCATAGCCGGCACCCGGCGGCCGGTGCCCCGAATGACCGTGGCCGGCCATGTCCAGGGCGATCACCCGCAGCCCTTCGAGCCTGGGCGCCAGACGGGCGAAGCTGTTGGCGTTGTCCAGCCAACCGTGCAGGGCAATCACCGGCAGCCCGTCTTCCGGGCCGAACAAGTGAGCCGCCAGTTCGATGTGAGGCAGGCTCAGGCGGACCTCTTCGACCACACTCATGCGCTGCGCCCTTCCCAACGCTGGAAGAGGTTCTTGAGCAGGTTCGCCGTGTCTTGTGGACGTTCGAGGGGGAACATGTGACCGCCGGGCATGCTCAGGGATTCGCCATGGAGCATGCGTCCCACCGAACGGGTGTGATGGCGCATCACCACGCGACTCTGCCGGCCGCGCACCACGGCCAATGGCACCTTGAGCTTACGGGGCCGACCCGGGCTGGTGTGCGGCACGCCGCGGTAAATGCTGATTTCCGTGGCCGGGTCGAAGCGCAGCCGCAGCCGGTCGCCGACTTGTTGCAGGCCGTGTTGCAGGTAGGCGTCGAAGCAATCCGGGTCAAAACCGCGAAACAGTGTCTTGCCGGCAAAATACTGCCGGGCCGACGCCAGGTCGGCAAATTCCTCGCGCCGCCCCAGGGTCCGGCCGGCCGGGGTCAGGCGATCGATGAACCCCAGGCGCTTGGCCGCCAGGATGACCCACTGGTCGGTACGGGTCAGCACTGGCGAATCGAGCATGACCACGCCGCGATACAGCTCGGGGCAGCGCAACGCCGCGTGCAGGTGCAGCACGCCGCCCAGGGAGTGGCCGACGCCCCACACTGGCGCCGGTTGCTGTTCCAGGTGATGGATCAGTTCGTCCACCAGGTTGTGCCAGTTGTCGTCTACCGGAAAGCGCGGGTCATGGCCGTGCAATTCCAAGTGCGCGACCTGGTACTGCGGCGCCAGCGCGGCGAACAACTTGCCGTAGGTGGCCGAGGGAAAACCATTGGCGTGGGCGAAAAAAATCTGTTGCGACATGACAGCCGATCCATTGGGGAACTGCGGCAGATTGTCCGCAGAACCCGACGGCGCGGCAATGACCGTAACTGACAGGAATGATGACAGTCGGGCTTGGGCTATGGGGTTGTATGAGCGATGAAACCTGTGGCGAGGGAGCTTGCTCCCGCTGGGCCGCGAAGAGGCCCCCAAAACATCTGCCTGATAAACCGCAGCGCCTGGTCTTGGGCCTGCTGCGCAGTCCAGCGGGAGCAAGCTCCCTCGCCACAAGGGCCTTTCACCCGCCATAAGGGGTTCAACGCGCCGGTGGTTGCTCACCCAGCGGCACCACGGCCATGGTCAGGCGCGACACGCAATTGAGCTTGCCCTCGTCATTGACCAGGCGAATGTCCCAGACCTGGGTGGTACGGCCCAGGTGAACCATCCGGGCCGTGGCCGTTACCCGTCCGCTGCGCACGCCGCGCAGGTGGTTGGCATTGATCTCCAGGCCGACGCAATAGAACTTGCTGGCATCCACACACAGGTAGGCGGCCATGGACCCGACCGTTTCGGCCAGGACCACCGAAGCACCGCCATGCAACAGGCCGAACGGCTGGTGGGTACGCTGATCGACCACCATGCTGGCGGTCAGGGACTCGTCGTCGAACGATTCGAAACGGATATCCAGCACTTCGCTGATGGTGTTTTTACCGGCGGCGTTCAGTTGCTCGATGTTGGGGGTGGTGCGCCATAGACTCATCGCTGCCCTTCCTTTTTGGTTTTTATTACATTCAATCCTGCACAGCACTGAAGGAGCAAGGCTTGCCCGCGACGCAGAGCTGGGGTGGATCAGGTATTACAGGCGCTTGAGGCTCATCGCCCCGGCCAGCGGCATATCGCCTTCCAGCTCGGCCAGCCCAGCCGTTTGCACTTGCGCGGGCTGTTGCAGGTGGCCGTGCTGCAGGAGGCCCAGCAGGCTGCCCACCAACGGGTTGTGGCTGACCAGCAGCACATCGTCCTGGTCCTCCAGATGCCTTAGCACCTCCGTCGGCCGGGTCTCCGGCGTGAGCCAATCGACGGTAATCAGTTCAGGTTCGAAACCCAGTGCTTCGCGCACCAGTTGCGCGGTCTGCTGGGCACGCACATAAGGGCTGGCATAGATGGCCCGCAATGGCTCACCCATCAACCGGCCGGCACTGAGCAACACTTCCTCGCGGCCATGCACCGTCAAGACCCGCTCCGGATCGGGACGCACACCATGAGGCTCTGCCTCTCCGTGACGCAATACCCACAATTTCATAGCTTCGGCTCCTCGTCCCGGACTGGGTGCGGCGCCGGCGCCACGGCGTGAGGCGCTTCACCTTCCGGCGTGCGTGGAGTCGGCCAGTCCGCGAACGGCCAGGGCTTCTGGTCGCTGTGAAAGGTGCCAAAACGGCCGATCTGCGCCAGGAACTGGCTCAGGCTGTCACCGAAATTCATCAGGCTCGCGCTGGGCGCGCCGTAGATCAGCCGATAGATCAATTGCACCAGCACCACGGCGCCGAGGATGAATTGCGCCACCTGCCAGACCAGCAGGTAAATCACCATCCACAGCACACGCAGCAGGATGGATTCGTATTGGGGTTGCCCTTGCGGATCGTTCATGGCTCGCTCCTGCTTGCGTCAATAGCGGTTCAGTTGAAACCGCTGGTGGAAATGAAATCAACGTCGGTCTTCGGTTCACCACGCATCAACAGCTCGATCACCTGTTCAAGCGTGCGCCCTTCGAACAGGATCGCGTGCAGCCCGGCGACCAGCGGCATGTACACCCCCGCCTCCTGGGACTTGGCCTTGAGTACCTTGAGGGTATTGACCCCTTCGGCCACTTCACCCAGGCGCGACACAGCCTCATCAAGGCTCAAGCCTTGGCCAAGGGCAAAGCCGACCTGATAGTTGCGACTCTTGGGCGAGGAACAGGTGACGATCAGGTCGCCCACCCCGGCCAACCCCAGGAAGGTCATCGGGTTGGCGCCCTGGCTGACGGCGAAGCGGGTCATTTCCGCCAGCGCGCGGGTGATCAGCATGCTCTTGGTGTTCTCGCCCATGTCCAGCGCCACCGCCATGCCGGCGATGATGGCATAGACGTTCTTCAGTGCACCGCCCAACTCCACTCCATAACGGTCAGCACTGGCGTAGACCCGAAAGGTGCGACCATGGAGCGCGGCCTGGACCTGTTGGCACAGTTGCTCATCCTCACTGGCGACCACCGTGGCGGTCAGCGCGTGCTCGGCGATTTCCCGCGCCAGGTTCGGGCCGGAAATCACACCGATCCGCGCCTTGGGGGCGATTTCTTCGAGAATTTCGCTCATCAGCTTGAAGGTCTGGGCTTCGATGCCCTTGGTCAGGCTCACCAACAGTTTGCCGCTCAGGCGCTCGGCATGGGGTGCCAACACCGAACGCAAGGCGCTGGACGGCAAGGCGACGAAGAACAGGTCGCTACCCTCCAGCGTGGCCTGCAAGTCAGTCACCGGCACCACTTCCGGGCGGATCTTGATGCCCTTGAGGTAACGTGGGTTCTCGCGGTTGACCCGGATGGCCTCGGCCTGTTCCGGGTCACGCATCCACTGGCGCACCGGGTGGCCATTCTCGGCCAGCAGGTTAGCCACGGCGGTACCGAAACTCCCGCCCCCCAGGACCGCAATCGGGCGCTGTTCAGTCATATGCAATCCGTTCATCCATACCAAGTGGCAATGCGGGGCATTATACGGAGCGGCCGGATGGCGACCAGCCCCGGCAACAATTACCGCCAGCTGTAGGAAGCTGACCACCAATTCCTAGGAAAATGCTGTCAACGTGAATGGAAAAGTCGTTCAGCTCAGTTAACATGCCCGTCATCCGTCCATTCTCATAGGCTGTGCCGTGTCCGTTGGCCCTTCCCGCTCAGGTTCGTCCCTGCTCTTGGCACTGATCATCAGCCCGCCAGTGCTGGCCGACGACTTGTTCGTCGACAGCCAGCCCCTGCCCCAGGTACTGACGGCCACGCGCCTGAAGCAATCGCCGGCGGCGGTGCCAGGCAGCATGACCGTGCTCGACAGCGAGCTGATCAAGGCCAGCGGCGCCCGGGACATCAGCGAATTGCTGCGCCTGGTACCGGGCATGATGGTCGGCAACATCACCGGCAACCAGGCCGCCGTGAACTACCACGGCACCAACGCCAGCGAAGCGCGGCGCATGCAAGTGCTGATCGACGGCCGCTCGGTGTACCGCGCCGGCCTGGCCACCGTGGACTGGAGCGATATTCCGGTGGCCATGGAAGACATCGAGCGGATCGAAGTCTTCCGCGGCCCCAACACCGTCAGCTATGGCGCCAACGCGCTGATGGCGGTGGTCAACATCATCACCCGCGCCCCGGCCGACAGCCATGGCACCCGGTTGAAAATCACCCGGGGCCAGCGTGGCATCAGTGACTGGTACGCCAGCCAGGGCAGCGGCTGGGAAGGCGGCGACCTGCGGTTGTCGCTGTCCGGCCAGGAGGACGATGGCTTTGACAGCGACCGCAACGGTGCCGACTACCGCGACAGTCGCCGCCTGAATCGCTTCAATCTGTCCGTCAGCCAGACCCTGGACGAACGGCAGAGCATCGACTGGCAATTGAACGCCAAGGACGGGACCAACCAGCGACCTTATACCTACCGTCCTGTGTTCGCCGGGATTACCGCCGCTGGGGATAATTCCGACGTCATCGCCAAGGACTATGCCGGCTCACTGCGCTGGAACCTGGACCTGAATCCCGATCACAGCCTTTATGTACAGGGCTCGATCCAGCACTGGGATCGCCAACAGACCTGGCGCGCCTGTGACGCCGAGGTGTCTTTCAGCCCGCAACTGACCGACCTGTGGCAGCTCAACCCCAACTATGCCGAGAAGCTGGCGCGCAATATCCCCAGCTATACCAGCATCGGCGCGCCACCCGGCACGCCACGGGAACAGGCGTTGGCCAACCAGGTGCTCGATCAGTGGCGCAACGGCGCCTCGCGGACCCTGTGCGGCGATATCGACCAGAGCGCCCGGGAATCGCGCTACGACCTGGAGATCCAGGACACCCTGAGCCTGTCCGACAGCCTGCGACTGGTCACCGGCGCCAATTATCGCTACGACCGGGCCGACTCGGAGACGTACTTCAACGGCACCCTGGACGACACCACCTGGCGCCTGTTCGGCCAGCTCGAATGGCGGGCTACCGAGCATTGGCTGTTGCAGGGTGGCGCGATGTTCGAGGACACCCGCCTGACCGGCAACTCGCTGACCCCGCGGGTCGCGGTCAACTACCTGATCACGCCGCGCCACGGCCTGCGGGCGGTGTACTCCGAAGCCGTGCGCTCGCCGGACATGTTCGAGAACAACGTCAACTGGAGCTACCAGGTCACCAACCTGCAGCCTGCCGCCTTCGGCCAGAACAGTGCCCGTTATTTCGTCCGGACCCGCGGCCCGGGCAACCTGGAGCAAGAGCACATGCGCTCTCGGGAACTGGGCTACAACGGTTATTTCGTGGACGTGGGCCTGGCGGTCGACGTGAAGCTGTTCCATGACGAAATCACCGGCATGATCAGCGAGCCGCTGCGCAACAATCAGTACATCGCCAGCAATGCCAACGAATCACAGTTCTCCGGGATCGAGACCCAGTTCGACTGGCGCATGACCAGCGCCGACCGTCTGCGCCTGACCTATGCCTATGTCGACGCCCAGGCCAGCAACCCCCTCGACGAACAACTGACCGCCCGCAACAGCGGTTCGGCCGGCTGGCTACGGGACTGGGGCCAGGGCTGGAACAGTGCGCTGTTCTACTACGCCGCCGACGACCTCAACGGTTATCGCTTCGAACGGGTCGACACCCGCCTCGCCCGGCGCATTCCCCTGGGCAAGGCCAGCCTGGAACTGGCGGGCGTGCTGCAACAGCGCCTGGACAACCAGCCCATGACCTTCGTCGACAACCGCTACGACTCCCGCCATGTGGTGTACTTCAGCGCGGAGCTATCGTTCTAGATGTCCCGGCGCCGCCCCCGCAAGACGCCATTTCATGGCCGCCTGACGCTGGCCCTGTGCCTGGTGTTTGCCGGCTGGCTGGCAACCCTCCAGGCCCGGGCCGCCGAGATCCTGTTGACCGGCGCCGAGGACAGCCCCGGCGTACAGTCTTTCACCCAGGCCCTGAAAACCTTGCGCCCCGAAGACAGCGTACGTTTTACGCCACTGGCCAACCTGCCGACGCCGGACAGGTTGCCGGACACTGTGCGCCTGGTCCTGCTTGACCTGCCCAGCCTGGAGTGGCGCCTGCAAGACGCACGGGGCCCGGCCACCCTGGTCCTGCGCATCAGCCGCCAGCAAGCCCGCGACCGCCTGGGCGATGCAACGCCCGCGCACCTCAGCCTGCTGTGGAGCGATCCACCGATGGCGCGGCAACTGCGGCTGATCCGCACCATCCTGCCGCAAGTGCGACGGGTCGGCGTGTTGTACGACGCCCACAGTGAGTTCCTGCTCAAGGACCTCCAACAAGCCGCGACACCGCTGGGCCTGGTCATCGTCAGCGAACGTTGGGACGACACCAGCGACAGCCGTCCCCTGCAAAACCTGCTGGGCCAAAGCGATGTGCTGCTGGGCCTGGATGACCCCGACTTGTACAACCCCAAGACCGTGAAGAACCTGTTGCTCAGCAGCTATGCCCGGCAACGCGCGCTGATCGGGCCCAGTGCCGCATTCGTCAAGGCCGGCAGCCTGGCCAGCACCTACAGCGACCAACAAGACTGGCTGGCGATTCTCGACGACCTGCTTGACCGCCCCGCCACGACCTGGCCGCGCACATTGTATCCGGACCGCTTCAAAGTCCTGGGCAACCGGCAGGTCTCCCGCTCGCTGGGGATCGAACCGATTGACGCCGAATCCGTCGCGGCAACGTTGGCCGAAGGAGAACACCGCCCATGACCTTGCGTCGCCGTTGGGACATCAACACCCGCACCCAGCTCATCGCCCTCGGCCCGGCGTTGCTGCTGACCTTGTTGCTGATCACTTTCTTTACCTTCGTGCGGATCCAGGACTTGCGCCAGGAGCTCAATCACACTGGGCAACTGATCGCCAACCAACTGGCCCCCGCCACGGAATACGGAGTGATTTCCGGCAACAAAGAGGTGCTCGAAAGCCTGCTCACCGCAACCCTGGCGACCCCACACGTGCGCTTCCTGGAAGTCCAGGACAGCGCCGACAAGGTCCTGGTGTATGTCGAACAACCCGAGCAGGTCCACAGCCGTGCCCAGCAGATCGACGTCTTCCAGGCCCCGGTGCGCCTGCAGCGCATTGCCCTGAACAATGATTTCCTGCAAGGCAACAGCACCGCCATGGAGGCGTCCGGCGAGGATTACCTGGGCCGCGTGATCGTCGGTATGTCCAGCGACGCCTTCAGCCAGCGGCAACAGGAAATCCTGTTCAAGGCCGCGATCCTGGCGTTGTTCGCCCTGCTGTTCACCTTCCTGGTGGCGCGCCGGCTGGCGACCAGCCTGTCCCGGCCGATCCGCGACATCGGCAACGCGGTCAAGGCTATCCAGCAAGGCGACTACAGCACCCCGCTGCCCATCGTCGATGACACCGAACTGGGTGCCCTGTCGCGGCACATCAACAACCTGGCCGACGGCCTGGAACAAGCCAGCCGCGAACAGCAGCAGGCCATGGCGCAGTTGATCAAGACCCGCGAAGAGGCGGAAAAAGCCAACAGCGCCAAGTCCGAGTTCCTGGCGATGATGAGCCATGAACTGCGCACGCCCATGAACGGCGTACTGGGCATGTTGCAGTTGCTGGAAACCACCCGCATGACCGACGAGCAGCACGAGTACACGGCGTTGGCTTCGGAATCCACCGAACACCTGTTGAAGGTGATCAACGACATCCTCGACTTCTCGCGCATCGAGCGCTCGGCCCTGGAACTGGAGCACATCCCGTTCAACCTGGCCGAACTGGTGGGCAGTTGCGCGCAGTCTTTCCAGCACAGCGCCGCGCAGCGCAAGCTGGGCCTGGACCTGCTGGTCCCGGACGACATGCAGGCCTTGCAGGTCCAGGGCGATCCGACGCGGATCCGGCAGATCCTGGTGAACCTGATCGGCAACGCGCTGAAATTCACCGAGCAAGGCCGTGTCACCGTGCAATGCCAATGGCAGGCCCTGGACCACGAACTGCTGTGGTTCACCTGCACGGTGCGCGACAGTGGCATCGGCATCCCCGCCGAGAGCCTGGAGCGCATGTTCGATGCCTTCCAGCAGGCCGACAATTCGATTTCCCGGCGCTACGGCGGCACAGGCCTGGGCCTGCCGATCGCCCGCACCCTGGCCGAACGCATGGGCGGGACGCTGCGGGCCCAGAGCGAAGAAGGCCAAGGCTCGGTGTTCACTCTCGAGATTCCGCTGGCCCTGTCGCGCCAGACACCAGCGACCCTGGTGCCGCGCCTGCCTATCGGCAGCGGCAGCGGCGATGGCGAAGGCCGCAACGTGTTGCTGGTGGAAGACAATCCGGTCAACCAGACGGTGGTCGAAGCCATGCTGCGCAGCCTGGGCTTCACCGTCAGCATCGCCACCGATGGCGCCCAGGCCGTACGCAGCGCCGAGAGCCTGATTTTCGAAGCGATCCTCATGGATTGCCGGTTGCCCATCATCGATGGCTACGAAGCCACGCGGCAGATCCGCCAGTTGCCGGGTTGCGACCAGGTGCCGATCATCGCCCTGACGGCCAACGCCTTGCAGGGCGACCGCGAAGCCTGCCTCGCGGCGGGCATGAACGATTACCTGGCCAAGCCGTTCAAAAGGAACGAACTGCAACAGATTCTGCAGCGCTGGGTGAATTAGAACAGCTCGCCAGACCATCTGTGACTGGCGTGAAAGGCGAAAGTGCGGCAGTCTTAGGCACCCGAACGAGCCTCGATTGGGGCTTGAATAAAAATTTCAGTGCACAGGTGTACATTCATTTCCCGTGTGCTGTGACTTTCACTACAACGCAATAGTCTATGAGTAGGCTGTCGATTCGAGGCATGAACGCTTCGATCGGCCGGGAAGATTTGCCCCACCCTGCCGCATGGGACTATTGAGGAGCTCGCATGACCAAACAAAACGCCTTTACCCGGGAAGATCTGCTGCGCTGCAGTCGCGGTGAGCTGTTCGGCCCAGGTAACGCGCAACTGCCCGCCCCGAACATGCTGATGGTGGATCGCATCACCCATATCAGCGAAGAGGGTGGCAAGTACGGCAAAGGTGAATTGGTCGCCGAGCTGGATATCACTCCGGACCTGTGGTTCTTCGCCTGCCACTTCGAAGGCGATCCGGTAATGCCGGGCTGCCTGGGCCTGGACGCCATGTGGCAACTGGTCGGTTTTTTCCTCGGCTGGCAAGGCCTGCCAGGTCGCGGTCGCGCCCTGGGTTCGGGCGAAGTGAAGTTCTTTGGTCAGGTCCTGCCGACCGCCAAGAAAATCACCTATAACATTCATATCAAACGCGTCCTCAAGGGCAAGCTGAACATGGCCATTGCCGATGGTTCGGTTGCCGTGGACGGTCGCGAGATCTACACCGCCGAAGGCCTCCGGGTCGGCGTTTTCACCTCCACTGACAACTTCTAAGGGTTATCCGCATGCGCCGCGTCGTTATCACTGGTCTGGGCATCGTTTCGTGCCTGGGCAATGACAAAGAGACCGTCTCCGCTAACCTGCGTGCAAGTCGCCCTGGCATCCGGTTCAACCCGGAATATGCCGAAATGGGTCTGCGTAGCCAGGTTTCCGGCTCCATTGACCTCAACCTCGAAGAACTGATCGATCGCAAGATCTACCGTTTCGTCGGCCATGCGGCGGCCTACGCCTACCTGGCCATGAAGGACGCCATCGCTGACTCCGGCCTGACCGACGAGCAGGTGTCCAACGTGCGGACCGGCCTGGTCGCCGGCTCCGGCGGTGCCTCCACCTTGAACCAGATGGAAGCGCTGGACATCCTGCGCGAAAAAGGCGTCAAGCGTGTCGGCCCGTACCGCGTCACCCGGACCATGGGCAGCACCGTTTCGGCCTGCCTGGCCACGCCATTCAAGATCAAGGGCCTGAACTACTCGATCTCCTCCGCTTGCGCCACCAGTGCCCACTGCATTGGTACCGCTGTCGAGCAGATCCAGATGGGCAAGCAGGACATCGTGTTCGCCGGCGGCGGTGAAGAAGAACATTGGAGCCAGTCGTTCCTGTTCGACGCCATGGGCGCCCTGTCCAGCAAGCGCAACGACACGCCAGAAAAAGCTTCCCGTGCCTACGATGCCGACCGTGACGGCTTCGTCATCGCTGGCGGCGGCGGCATGGTCGTGGTCGAGGAGCTGGAACACGCTCTGGCCCGTGGTGCGAAGATCTACGCGGAAATCGTCGGCTACGGCGCCACGTCCGATGGCTACGACATGGTCGCGCCAAGCGGCGAAGGTGCGGTGCGCTGCATGCAAATGGCCATGTCCACCGTCGACGCACCGATCGACTACCTGAACACCCACGGCACCTCGACCCCGGTCGGCGACGTCGCGGAAATGAAGGGTGTGCGCGAAGTGTTCGGCGACAAGGCCCCGGCCATCAGCTCCACCAAGAGCCTGTCGGGTCACTCCCTGGGCGCCGCCGGCGTTCACGAAGCGATCTACTGCATGCTGATGATGGAAGGCAACTTCATGGCCGGTTCGGCCAACATCGACGAACTGGACCCGGAAGTGGCCGACCTGCCCATCCTGACCAAGACTCGCGAAAACGCCACCATCAATACCGTGATGAGCAACAGCTTCGGCTTCGGTGGCACCAACGCCACCCTGGTGATGAAGCGCTGGCAGGGCGCGTAGGAGCTGCCGCAGGCTGCGATCTTTTAAAGCGAAAGATCGCAGGCTTCGCCAGCTCCTACAGGAGCCAACAAAAAACGCCCCGACTGGTTCGGGGCGTTTTTTTGCCTGCTCACATAAAAAAGTTCTGTGGGTATGCCCTTGTGGGAGCGAGCTTGCTCGCGATAGCGGTTCGACAGTCAATGACAGTGTTGAATGTCACTCCGCCTTCGCGAGCAAGCTCGCTCCCACAGGTTTTTCTGACCTCACTCCTACACAAGCCGGCTCCCACAGTTGACGCCATTCAGCGCACGACAAACCGCTGCTGCGTCAGCAGCCGATCACCCTGGAACACCATGAACCGCCACTCTCCCGGCACCACTTCGTGGCTTTCGGTGAATTCGTAGGCCATGACATCCTGGGGCGCGCCGGGTACCAGTTTCTGGATGACCTCGAACTTGTCGTGACGTACGCCATCGGGGGTGCGGATGCCGGGAGTGAAGTACAACAGGGTCAACGGCTGGTCGTCAGCAACCTTGCCAGCCAACTGATAGCGCATGCCGAATTTGGTGCCCAGCTTCGCCGGTACGCTCTCGGTCTGGCGGATCTGCTCGTTGCTGCGCCGCAGGACCCGCTCGCCCGATTGCAACTCAGCCTGGGGCCCTTCAAAGACACCGTACTCCACCGGGCCTTCGACACGAACTTCCGCCTGGGCCAGGCCGCAGGTCAACAACAGCGCGACCAGTGCGCTTGAACGGGTGAGGTGCATAATGCGCTCCTTGATTGAGATGAGCGCGAGGGTATGACGCGGGAGTGACAGGCTGATGACAAAGCGATGTTGGCCAGGCCAGCTATGGCCCGGAGATAGGGTTGCCCCTGTGGCGAGGGAGCTTGCTCCCGCTCGACTCTGTAGGAGCTGGCGAAGCCTGCGATCTTTTGATCTTTCACTTGAGAAGACTCAAGTGACCGGGAAAAGATCGCAGCCTCGCTCCGCTCGACAGCTCCTACAGGCCCAGCGGGAGCAAGCTCCCTCGCCACAACAGCGGGCTTAGCGGGCCACTGAGCGGGGCAGCACCGCCAGGAAGTTATCCCGCGCCACTCTCCTCGCCACGTCTTGCGGCAAGGCATCGAGGAACGGATCGAAGCTGCGCAGTTCCTCACCCAACTTGTTGAAACGCCCAACCACATCCGACCCCACCATGAAACGCTCAGGAAAGCGCTCCACCAGCTTTACCCACTCAACCCGAGGCTTGCCCGCCTCATCCAGCAAGTACGGCGTGAGTACGCTCCAGGACAGGTCGACGTAGAGATTGGGGTAGGCCTCGAGCAGGCGGGTCAGGGTCGGCAGCAGAAAATCCAAGCGGGTCTGGTGACGATGGATTTCCATGCTGGTGCCGGCATGGGCCCAGATGAAGCGCGTATGCGGGTGATTGCGCAACGGTTCCTCGATTTCCGCCAGGTACAGCGGATTTTTCTCACGCTTGGACGTGATGTTGGAATGCAGCATCACCGGCAGGTCGTTCTCCGCCGCCAGGTGATAGATCCGCGTCATGGCTTCGTTGTTGGCCCGTGGCGTGTCGCCCGAGGTCAGCGCCGTCAGGTCGTCATGGCGGGTGAAGACTTCACCGATGCCTTGCCACAAACCCGGATAGAGATCGAGCATGCGCTGGATGTGGGCGGCGGAGTTCTTGTCGTTGGGATTGAAGCCCGACAAGAACGGATGGAAGTGCTGGCGCTGTTCGTCGGTCAGCTTGCTCACTGCCGCGGCGACAATCACATCGGTGGCACTGTACCAATAGGCGTCCGCGTCATCACCGGCGTAATAACGCGGACGCTTGGGCTCGTCCTCATGCCATTTCTTGGCCACCGGCACGCCGGAAATCATCACATGCTCAATGCGATTGTCCGCCATCGCCTGGAGCAAGCTGGGCATGCCGGCGCTTTCCTGGAAGAAATCGACGTAATGCAGGTGCGCATCGCTGTAGGCATATTCGCGGGCCATGGCGGCGGCGCTCGAAACGACCAACAGCCAGGCAAGGATCAAACGGGTCAAAGGCACGGGCAGTCTCCAGAAGCCATGAACAGCGTAGACCCTCGCCGTCCCGCCTGGGTTCAAGGCGCATGTGCAGTGTCTGCCGGCGGCGGGTTATGCTTCGGCCAACCGTTGTTCAACCTGGAAGACAACATGAGCACCCTCCTGACCGTTCGTCCCCGCGCCGAAGACGTCGAAGGCCAGCCGATTCTTCGTCCGCTGCCGTCCGCCAAATGCCGCAGCGTCGGGCCTTTCGTGTTTTTCGATCATATGCTGCCAACCACCTACCCGGCCGGCAAAGGCATGAACATCCGCCAGCATCCACACATTGGCCTGTCCACCCTCACCTACCTGTTCGAAGGCAAACTCCAGCACAAGGACAGCCTGGGCTCCGACCAGGTGGTGGACGCTGGCGATGTCAGCTGGATGACCGCCGGCAGCGCCATCGCCCACGTCGAGCGCACCCCGGAGTCATTGCTGGGCAGCCCTTTCGCCATGCACGGGTTGCAAGTCTGGCTGGCCTCGCCCAAGTCCCACGAACAGGGCCCGGGGCACTACAGCCATCACCCCGCCCAGAGCCTGCCGGTCAGTGAGAACCTGGGGATCAGCATCCGCATGATCGCCGGGGCAGGCTTTTGCCTGGAATCCCCGGTACCGGTGCTGTCGCCAACGCTGTACGCCGAGTTGAACCTGCAGACCGCAACGACCTTGCTGATTCCCACCGAGCATGAAGAACGGGCGCTGTATGTGCTCAGTGGCGAGGCGTTATTGGAGGGTGAGCCGGTAGAAGCCCATTCCCTGGTGATATTGCCAGCCGGGGAAGAAATGACACTGTTTGCCGACAGCGATTGCCATGCCGTGCTGTTCGGCGGCGCGCCCCTGGACGGGCCGCGGCGGATGAACTGGAATTTCGTTTCCAGCGACCCGGCCCGGATCGATGAAGCCCGCCGGCGCTGGGCGGCTGGGGACTGGCCGAAAGTGCCGGGGGAAAGCGAGCGGATCGAGCAGCCCTAGCTTCATGACACCCTGTGGCGAGGGAGCTTGCTCCCGCTCGGTTGCGCAGCAACCGCAGAAACAGAGGGGCCGCTGCGCAGCCCAGCGGGAGCAAGCTCCCTCGCCACAGGTCCTACTTGAAGCATTCAGCCCTTGAACACTTCATCCAACAAGTTATGCATCGAGCGGAACGCCCGTCCGGCAACCTTGGCGTCGTACATCATCTTGCCCGGCACATTGGCCTGCGGATCGGTGAACGAGTGCACCGCACCGCCGTAGCTCAGCAACTGCCAATCCACCCCGGCGGCGTTCATTTCCTCTTCAAAGGCCGGTAGCTGCTCTTTCGGCACCAGCGGGTCGGAAGCGCCATGCATCACCAGCACCGCGCCCTTGATGTTCTGCGCATCGGCCGGGTTCGGTGTATCCAGGGTGCCGTGGAAGGAAATCGCGGCCTTGAGCGGTGCGCCGGTGCGAGCCAGTTCCAATGAACAGCAACCACCGAAGCAGAAGCCGAACGTGGCCAGTTTCGCTGTATCGACCTCGGCTTCGCGCTGGCTTTGCAACTGCTCGAACGCGGCCTGCATACGCTTGCGCAACAACGCCCGGTCGTTCTTGAGAGGCATCATCGCCGCCCCCGCCTCATCGGCATTGGTCGGGCGCACCGTTTGCCCATACAAGTCGGCGATCAGCACCACATAACCGTTGGCCGCCACTGACTTGGCAATGTCCTCGGCACCCGCCCCGACCCCCATCCAGTTCGGCGCCATCAACAAACCCGGGCGCGGGCCCTGCTGGTTAATGTCGAAGGCCAGGCGCCCTTCATAACTTTGACCATCGATCTGATAGACCAGCGAACGAACCGTAACCTGACTCATGACGGACTCCTCTCGATGAAACATTCAAGAAGCCCTTGTGGGAGCGAGCTTGCTCGCGATTTCGGTCCAACATTCAACAGATGCGTTGACTGCTCTACCGTCATCGCGAGCAAGCTCGCTCCTACAAGGGACTTTCCTGCGTCAGATTAAGCTGACAGTTCAACCAACAGCTTGTTCAGGCGACGCACATACGCCGCCGGGTCCTTCAGGCTGTCACCGGCCGCCAGGGCCGCCTGGTCGAACAGGATGTGCGACAGATCGCCGAAACGCTCTTCGCTCTGCTCGTTGTCGAGTTTTTCCACCAGCGGGTGGGCCGGGTTGAATTCGAAGATCGGCTTGGAGTCAGGGACTTTCTGGCCGCTGGCTTCGAGAATCTGGCGCATTTGCAGGCCCAGGTCCTGCTCACCGATGGCCAGGATCGCCGGGGAGTCGGTCAGGCGGTGCGAGACACGCACTTCGCTGACAGCGTCGCCCAGGGCGGTCTTGATCCGCTCGACCAGGCCTTCCTTGCTCTTGGCGACTTCTTCGGCGGCTTTCTTGTCTTCTTCCGAATCCAGGTTGCCAAGGTCCAGGTCACCACGGGCCACATCGACGAAGCTCTTGCCGTCGAACTCGTTGAGGTAGCTCATCAGCCACTCGTCGATGCGGTCGGTCAGCAGCAGCACTTCGATGCCTTTCTTGCGGAAGACTTCCAGGTGCGGGCTGTTCTTGACCTGCGCATAGGTTTCACCGGTCAGGTAGTAGATCTTGTCCTGGCCTTCCTTGGCGCGGGCCAGGTAATCGGCCAGGCCAACAATCTGCTCGCCATCGTCACCCTGGGTCGACGCAAAGCGCAGCAGGCCGGCGATTTTCTCTTTGTTGGCGAAGTCCTCGGCCGGACCTTCCTTCATCACTTGGCCGAAGTTTTTCCAGAAGCTCTTGTACTGCTCGGGCTCGTTCTTCGCCAGTTTTTCCAGCATGTCCAGCACGCGCTTGGTCAGTGCCGACTTCATGGAGTCGATGATCGGATCTTTCTGCAGGATTTCCCGCGAAACGTTCAGCGACAAATCGTTGGAATCCACCACGCCCTTGATGAAGCGCAGGTACAGCGGCAGGAACGATTCGGCCTGGTCCATCACGAACACGCGCTGCACGTACAACTTCAAGCCCCGTGGCGCTTCGCGCTGGTACAGGTCGAACGGTGCGCGGGCCGGCACGTACAGCAGCGAGTTGTATTCCAGCTTGCCTTCGACCTTGTTATGGCTCCAGCTCAGCGGGTTCTCGTAGTCGTGGGCGATGTGCTTGTAGAACTCCTGGTATTCCTCGTCTTTCACTTCAGTGCGTGGACGGGTCCACAGGGCACTGGCGCGGTTGACGGTTTCCCACTCCACTTCAGGCTTTTCTTCGCCTTCGGCGGCGGTGACTTCCTTCGGCAGCTCGATGGGCAGCGCGATATGGTCGGAGTACTTCTTGATGATATTGCGCAGGCGCCAACCATCGGCGAACTCGTCTTCGCCGGACTTGAGGTGCAGCACGATGCGGGTGCCGCGATCAGCCTTGTCGACGGTGGCGACTTCAAACTCGCCTTCGCCCTTGGACGACCAATGCACGCCTTCGCTCGCAGCGAGGCCGGCACGGCGGCTGAACACTTCGACCTGGTCGGCCACGATGAACGCCGAATAGAAGCCGACGCCGAATTGACCGATCAAGTGGGAATCTTTCTTCTGGTCGCCGGACAGGTTCTTCATGAAGTCGGCGGTGCCGGACTTGGCGATGGTGCCCAGGTGCGTGATCACCTCTTCGCGGCTCATGCCAATACCGTTGTCTTCGAGGGTGACGGTTTTCGCGTCCTTGTCGAAGCTCACACGGATTTTCAGCTCGGCGCCGCCTTCCAGCAGTTCAGGCTTGGAAAGGGCTTCGAAACGTAATTTGTCGACAGCGTCAGAGGCGTTCGAAATCAGCTCGCGAAGGAAAATTTCCTTATTCGAATACAGCGAGTGAATCATCAGGTGCAGCAGTTGCTTCACCTCGGTCTGGAAGCCCAGGGTTTCCTTTTGAGTTTCCACGCTCATGGTCATCAAACTCCAAGTGGATGGTGGTGTCCGCCTCGCTGAGATTGGCGGCGGGATGTCCTCAAGGTGGGGGCGACGCGGATGATTTCAAGGGCGATCGGGTTTTGAGGGCTCCTGGATCTTGAAATGCGCCCGGGCGGTGGCGATGGGTTCGGCCTCGACGTCTTGCCAAGCGGTGATCGCGACGTTGGCGACCCGTCGGCCCTGACGCCAGACCTGGCATTTGGCGTAGGTGTCGCGAAAGTGCCCGGCGCGCAGGTAATCCAGGGAAAAGTCGATGATTTTCGGTATGCCCGGCGTGCCGGTGGCAATCAATAGATGCACCGCAGCGGCCAGCTCCATGAATCCGGCGATGACCCCGCCGTGGATGGCCGGCAGCAAAGGGTTTCCAATGTTGTCTTTGTTGGCCGGCAGGCGAAACAACAAGTCGCCGCCCTGGCGCGTGCATTCGACACCGATGAGTTGGGCATAGGGGATCGAGGCGAGCAGCAGCGCGTAGTCACCCTGCTCGCAGGCGCGGCGCAGTTGTTCCTGGGTGGTATCGGTCATGGTTGGCCCACGCTGGTTATCGGACTGGCCTTGCCCATTCCCCTGGCATGCTGGCCCAGGCGCATGAACGTGCCCACCACATGGGCGATGGGTTGTTCTGGATCGTCCTGATAGGCGAACCCCCGGGTGAAAATCACGTCCGGGGTCACCCGATAGCATTGAGCGAAGCCGTAGACGTCCTTGTGGGGCTCGGCGGCGTGCATGTAGTCGATGCGCAGGTCGAGGGTGGGGCAGACTTCGAATTGCGGCAGCACGCATAAGGTCGACATGCCGCACGCGGTGTCCATCAATGAGGTCAACGCCCCGCCGTGGATGATGCCCGTCAGGGGATTACCAACGATTTGCGGGCTGAACGGCAGGATAACCGTTAGTCCATCACGGCTGGCACTGTGCAACTTCACACCTAGCACCTGGCAATGCCGCAGCGCGGACAGGAAGCGCGTCGCACGCTCAAAAACGGGATCTTCAACCACTTCATCAACGCCTTTCATAGGTGGGAGGCTCTACAGCAGGTGCGTGTCATAAAGTTCCGCTGCTGCGCAAAGTTATATATCTGTAGCAAAAGAGGAACTTAACCTGAAGGGGCGCGCTCAAAAGGCCAGTAGTTATTTCCATAAGGAGAAACACCCCATGCGTAAGACTTTTGCTATTGCCTTGATGTTGGCCGCCTCCCTCGGTCTCGCTGCCTGCGATAAAAAATCCGAGGACAAAGCTCAAGATGCCCAACAACACGCTGAGCAAGCTCAGCAAGACATGAACAAAGCACAGGATAAAGTGAACGACGCGGCGAAAGAAAACGCCGAAGCCGCCAAAGCTCAGTCTGAATCGAACAGTGCCGCGCAGCAGGAACAAGCTCCTGCTACTGAAGCGCCTAAAACCAACTGATACGGTTTTAGCAGTAAAAGAAAACCCGCCTGGCGCGGGTTTTCTTTTGCCTGTGATTTGGAGGCGGCGCCTGTCAGGCCGCTTCCTTGCCAACCTCGGGCGCTGGCGCTTCGGTGGGGGTATAGACCATCACATCCAGCACATCGGAGTGAAACTCGCGCTGATACAACACGAACACCACGCCAGCACTCATCAACATGAATAACCAGGGGCTGACAAACCACGCCAACATGGTCATGCCGAAGTAATAGGCACGCAGGCCGAAGTTGAACTGGTTGGCCGCCATGGAAATCACCCGCGCCGCCCTTAGTGCGAAGGCTTTGCGCTCTTGCTCCGAGACATGGCGCTCGCCGATCATCGGTGCCGAGCCAATCAGCACCGCGGCGAAGTTGTATTGGCGCATGCACCAGCTGAACGTGAAGAACGCATACACGAACACCAGTGCCAGGCACAGCAACTTGACCTCCGCCATGCCCTGGGAAGCCTGTTGCACCAAGGGGATGTCCGCCAGCAACGACACCGCCCGATCCGAGGCCCCGAGCACTGTCAGGATGCCCGCCAGGATGATCAGCGTGCTGGAAGCGAAGAATGACGCGTTGCGCTCCAGGTTGCCGATCACGCTGGCATCGGCGATGCGGTTCTCGCGCAACAGCATGCGGCGCATCCAGTCTTCGCGGTACAGGTGCATGACACTGGCCAGGCAGGCCGTGTCGCGGGCCTTCCAGGTGGCATAACGGGTATAGCCCGCCCAGCAGATGATGAACCAGGCGGCGGCAAGCAGATGGATCAGGTTGGCTTGGATGAATGACATTCGATTTCCTGTGTGTCTAAAAACATGACGTCTAAAGCCAGACTTGTCTTGAAATGCAGACCTGTGGGAGCGAGCTTGCTCGCGATAGCAGTTTATCAGCCACCTCATCGCTGACTGATCCGACGCTATCGCGAGCAAGCTCGCTCCCACAGGGTTCTGTGCAGGTTTTTCAAGACACTGCTTCGACGTTAGTCCACGAAAAAAGACACCACACTCAAAAAAAATGCCCCGTATCGATTGATACGGGGCATTTCGGTTCTTGCCGGTGGATCTGCCTGTTGTCGCTTACGCCAACGCTTCGCTGCGCTTGCCCAGCAGGCGATCACACACCACCGCGACCGCCAGGGTCATCACCGAAGGCACCAGCCAGGCCAGGCCTTGCTCGCTCAGCGGCAAGTGAGCCAGTTGCGTCGGCATCCAGTCCGCCAGCCCCGCGCCCTTGAGCGCATCGATCAAGCCAAACAGGAACGACACCAGCATCACCGGGCCAACGATGCGCCCCTGCTCGTGCCAGAAATCCTTGCAGAAACTCAGGGCCACCAGGGCGATGCACGGTGGGTAGATCGCGGTGAGGACAGGAATCGAGAACGCGATCAGCTTGGTCAGGCCCAGGTTGGACACCAACAGCGAAAAGGCCGCCAGGATCACCACCAAGGTCTTGTAGGACAGCGGCAACACCCGGCTGAAGTACTCGGCGCAGGCGCAGGTCAAGCCGACCGCGGTCACCAGGCATGCAAGGGAGATCAGCACCGCCAGGAAACCGCTGCCCAGGCTGCCGAAGGTGTGTTGCACATAGGCGTGCAGCACGGCGGCGCCGTTGGTTGCGCCCGCGGCCACTTCATGGCTGCCCGAACCCAGGCGGAACAGGCTGACGTAGACCAGCGCCAGGCCCACCCCGGCAATCAACCCGGCGATGATCGCGTAGCGGGTGATCAGGGCCGGCGACTCGACGCCCCGGGAGCGGATCGCATTGACGATGACAATGCCGAACACTAAGGCGCCCAGGGTATCCATGGTCAGGTAGCCATTGATGAAGCCTTGGGAAAACGGCGCCGCCACATATTCGGGCGTGGCCACGCCGATATCGCCGGCCGGCAAGGCAAACGCAGCGATGCCGAGCACGGCCAGGGCGATGATCTTCAGGGGAGCAAGGAAGCGTCCGACGGTGTCCAGCAGGCGGCCCGGGTAGAGCGAGATGAAAAACACCAGCAGGAAATACACCGCGCTGTAGAGGAACAGCGCCAGCGGGCTTTCGCCAGTCAGAGGCGCCAAGCCGACTTCGAACGAAACGGTGGCGGTACGTGGCGTGGCGAACAGCGGGCCGACTGCCAGGTAGCACACCGCCGCCAGCAACCCACCGGCGATTTTACCGATGGGGCTGCTCAGGGCATCCATCGCGCCACCGACCTTGGCCAACGCAACGACCGTGATGACCGGCAGCCCGACCGCGGTGATCAAGAAGCCCAGCGCCGCCATCCAGACATGGGGCCCGGACTGCAAACCGACGATAGGCGGGAAGATGATGTTGCCAGCCCCGACGAACAGGGCAAATGTCATGAAACCAAGCGCCAGGATGTCCTGGCCTTTCAACACTTTCATTAAGGAAACCACACTACTGAATCGGAATTTAGAGAGGGATTTCCCCGAGGGTAGAGGGAAATGCTGCCGATCCGTATGGGACCGACCCGTTTAGCGCGGCGCTTCCTTTTGGGCAGCGATCGCAAAAATGGCTGCTAGCCTAACGAATTTGGCGATAAAACGCACTGTAAAGGGGCAAACTATCCGATGCACGACGCTCCCGTGTCGCGTTTTTGCATCTAAATGGTTGACGACTGTAATTCCGTCATCGCGAGCAAGCTCGCTCCCACAATGCAATGCGCTCAGGCCTTTGTGGCGAGGGAGCTTGCTCCCGCTGGGCTGCGCAGCAGCCCCAATACAGGCAAACCGGATCTATTCAGGTAAAACGGCGCAGCCTGGTTTACGACTGCTTCGCAGCCGAGCGGGAGCAAGCTCCCTCGCCACAAAGGCAGGTCAGCAGTTCCCAAGGCCAGAAACGACAAAGGCCACCCGGAGGTGGCCTTTGTTGCTGGAACGAAAAGGTCAGCCGAAGCTTACTTCTTCATTTCCCAGCCAGTCAGCTCGGCCAGGGCCTTGCCGATGTCTGCCAGCGAACGCACGGTTTTTACGCCTGCGTCTTGCAGCGCAGCGAACTTCTCGTCTGCAGTGCCTTTGCCGCCAGAGATGATTGCGCCAGCATGGCCCATGCGCTTGCCCGGAGGAGCAGTCACACCAGCAATGTAGGAAACAACCGGCTTGGTCACGTTGGCCTTGATGTAGGCAGCCGCTTCTTCTTCAGCCGAACCGCCGATCTCACCGATCATGACGATCGCTTCGGTCTTTGGGTCTTCCTGGAACAGCTTCAGGATGTCGATGAAGTTCGAGCCTGGGATCGGGTCACCGCCGATGCCGACGCAAGTCGACTGACCGAAACCGGCGTCAGTGGTCTGCTTGACGGCTTCGTAGGTCAGGGTGCCGGAACGGGACACGATACCGACCTTGCCTGGCAAGTGAATGTGACCTGGCATGATGCCGATCTTGCATTCGCCTGGAGTGATCACGCCTGGGCAGTTAGGGCCGATCAGGGTGATACCCAGCTCGTCGCACTTGACCTTGGCTTCCAGCATGTCGATGGTCGGGATGCCTTCGGTGATGCAGACGATCAGCTTGATGCCACCGAACGCTGCTTCAAGGATGGAGTCCTTGCAGAAAGGTGCTGGAACGTAGATCACGCTGGCGGTGGCGCCAGTGGCGGCTACAGCGTCTTTCACGGTGTTGAACACGGGCAGGCCCAGGTGCTCGGTGCCGCCTTTGCCCGGAGTTACGCCGCCAACCATCTTGGTGCCGTATTCCAGGGCTTGCTGGGTGTGGAAACTACCTTGCGAACCGGTAATGCCCTGGCAGATAACCTTGGTGTCTTTGTTGATCAGGACGCTCATTATTTGCCCTCCGCAGCTTTAACGACTTGTTGAGCAGCGTCGGTCAGGCTGGTAGCAGCGATGATGTTCAAACCGCTTTCTGCCAGTACTTTAGCGCCCAGCTCAGCGTTGTTGCCTTCAAGGCGAACAACAACCGGGATTTTCACGCCGACTTCTTTCACGGCGCCGATGATGCCTTCGGCAATCATGTCGCAGCGAACGATGCCGCCGAAGATGTTGACCAGTACTGCAGCGACGTTGGTGTCGGACAGGATGATCTTGAACGCTTCGGTAACACGTTCCTTGGTAGCACCGCCGCCCACGTCGAGGAAGTTGGCTGGCTTGCCGCCATGCAGGTTGACGATGTCCATGGTACCCATGGCCAGGCCGGCACCGTTGACCATGCAGCCGATGTTGCCTTCCAGGGCTACGTAGTTCAGTTCGAACTTGGCAGCGTGCGCTTCGCGCGGATCGTCTTGCGACGGATCGTGGAAAGTCTTCAGCTTAGGCTGACGGTACATGGCGTTGGCGTCGATGTTGATCTTGGCATCGAGGCAGTGCAGGTCGCCGTCGGCCTTGATCACCAGCGGGTTCACTTCCAGCAGGGCCAGGTCGTGGTCCTGGAACAGCTTGGCCAGGCCTACGAAGATCTTGGCGAACTGAGTGACCTGCTTGCCTTCCAGACCCAGCTGGAATGCCAGCTCGCGACCCTGGAATGGCTGTGCGCCAACCAGTGGATCGATGGTGGCCTTGAGGATTTTCTCAGGGGTATCGTGAGCGATTTTCTCGATGTCCACGCCACCTTCGGTGGAAGCCATGAACACGATGCGGCGGCTCGAACGGTCAACGACAGCGCCCAGGTACAGCTCTTTAGCGATATCAGTGCACGATTCAACCAGGATCTTGGTGACTGGCTGGCCGTTGGCGTCAGTCTGGTAAGTCACCAGACGCTTGCCCAGCCACTGCTGTGCGAAGGCTTTGGCGTCTTCTTTGCTGCGAACCAGCTTGACGCCGCCCGCTTTACCGCGACCACCGGCGTGAACCTGGGCTTTGACAACCCATTCGCTGCCGCCGATTTTGTCGCAAGCTTCTGCTGCCGCTTCCGGGGTGTCTACCGCGTAGCCGGTGGATACTGGCAGGCCGTACTCAGCGAACAGCTGCTTACCCTGATACTCGTGAAGATTCATGCTTATTACCGTCTTCGTTAGGTACTGCGCATTCGGTGCTGCACCGTTGTGGTGCCGCACCACCTGTGACTGCTGCTTGCGTAGCGTTCCGGTGAACCGGTGTCGCTACGCAAGGCTGCGTCCAGCGGATATTCCGCGGTGAGTCTTGCTCGCAAGGCTCACGACGGGCCATACCGCCGTGGTTTCTTATTGTCTATTAACGCTTCTTGCGGTTGGCCACGTGGATGGCGCCGCCATTTACGGCCAGGGCCGCTTCGTGCAAGGCTTCGGACAGGGTCGGATGGGAGAAGACCATCATGCCCAGATCCTCAGCGCTGGTGCCGAATTCCATACCGATCGCGCCTTGCTGTACCAGCTCGGCAGCGCTTGGGCCAATGACGTGAACGCCCAATACGCGATCCGTCTTGGCGTCGGCGATGACTTTCACGAAACCACCGGTATCGTTGGCTGCCATGGCACGGCCACTGGCGGCGAACGGGAAGGTGCCGACGTTAACTTCAACGCCTTCGGCTTTCAAGGCCTGCTCGGTCTTGCCAACCCATGCGATTTCCGGGTGGGTGTAGATAACCGATGGGATCAGGTCGTAGTTCATCTGGGCTTTGTGGCCCTTGATGCGCTCGACAACCATGATGCCTTCTTCGGATGCCTTGTGGGCCAGCATCATGCCGCGAACCACGTCACCGATGGCGAACACGCCCGGTACGGCGGTAGCGCAATGGTCATCGACCGCGATGAAGCCGCGCTCGTCGATTTCCACGCCGCTGTCGGCAGCCAGCAGGTCGGTGGTCACCGGACGACGGCCGACCGCAACGATCAGTTTGTCGAAGGTGATGGTCTGTTCGCCCTTGGCGTCGGTGTAGGTCACCACGACTTCTTCGCCGTTGACCTTCGAACCGGTCACGCGAGCGCCCAGCTTGATGTCCAGGCCCTGTTTGGTCAGGGTTTTCAGCGCTTCCTTGGATACCGCGGTGTCAGCGGCCATCAGGAAGGTGTCGAGGGCTTCGAGCACGGTCACTTCAGCGCCCAGGCGCGACCATACCGAACCCAGTTCGAGGCCGATCACGCCAGCGCCGATCACACCCAGGCGCTTTGGCACAGTCTGGAATTCCAGGGCGCCGGTGGAGTCGACGATCACATTCTGGTCGACCGGAGCCGGTGGAATGTCGATTGGACGCGAGCCGGGTGCCAGGATGACGTTTTCGGCTTCGATCACTTCAACCGAGCCGTCTGGCTTGGTCACTTCGACTTTCTTGCCCAGCAGCAGCTTGCCGTGGCCTTCGATGGAGGTCACGCCGTTGGCCTTGAACAGGGTGGCGACACCGCTGGTCAGGTTCTTGACGATGCCGGCCTTGCGGCCAACCATCGCGGCGACGTCCATCTTCACTTCACCGGTAGAGATACCGTGAACGTTGAAGCTTTCTTTCGCTTCCTTGTATTTCCAGGAGCTGTCCAGCAGCGCCTTGGACGGAATGCAACCGACGTTCAGGCAAGTACCGCCCAAGGCCTGTTTGCCTTCCTTGTCGGTGTATTTCTCGATGCAGGCAGTGGAGAGGCCCAGTTGCGCAGCCTTGATGGCCGCTACGTAGCCGCCAGGGCCCGCACCAATCACTACCACGTCGAATTTCTGAGTCATGAGTCATTCCTTTTCGAATCAAACCGGACGATCACTTGGGGTGACCGTCGAGGGACGAAACCGGTTGTTTCAGCAAGAGGCCGGTCGACAGACCGGCCCTCGCGGCGAAAATCAGATATCCAGCAGCAGACGAGCCGGATCTTCAAGCAGGTTCTTGATGGTGACCAGGAACGTCACGGCTTCTTTGCCGTCGATCAGGCGGTGATCGTAGGACAGAGCCAGGTACATCATCGGACGAATCACGACCTGACCGTTGATCGCCATCGGACGCTGCAGGATGTTGTGCATGCCCAGGATAGCCGCTTGCGGCGGGTTGACGATCGGGGTCGACATCATCGAACCGAATGTACCACCGTTGGTGATGGTGAACGTACCGCCGGTCATCTCTTCGATGGACAGCTTGCCGTCACGGGCTTTCTTGCCGAAGGTGGCGATGCCGCCTTCGATTTCGGCCAGGCTCATCAGTTCGGCGTTGCGCAGTACCGGAACCACCAGGCCACGGTCGCTGGAGACCGCGACACCGATGTCGGCGTAGCCGTGGTAGACGATGTCGGAACCGTCGATCGAGGCGTTGACGGCAGGGAAGCGTTTCAGCGCTTCGGTGGCAGCCTTGACGAAGAACGACATGAAGCCCAGGCGTACGCCGTTGTGGGACTTCTCGAACAGATCCTTGTACTTCGAACGCAGCGCCATGACTTCGGTCATGTCGACTTCGTTGAAGGTGGTCAGCATCGCCATGTTCGACTGGGCTTCAACCAGACGCTCGGCAACCTTGGCACGCAGGCGGGTCATCGGAACGCGTTTTTCAACGCGGTCACCGGCAGCGAACACTGGCGCGGAAGCGGCAGGCGCGGCTGGCTTGGCCGGTGCGGCGGCTGGCGCGGCTTTCTTGGCGGCAACAGCAGCCACCACGTCTTCCTTGGTCACACGACCGCCCTTGCCGGTGCCGGCAACGGAGGCGATGTTGATGCCGTTCTCTTCAGCCAGCTTGCGAGCAGCCGGAGCGGCGACTGGATCGTCTTCGCCCGAAGCAGCAGGCGCAGCGGCCTGAGCGGCAGCCGGTGCAGCAGCGGCGGCTGGAGCGGCGGCAGCAGCGCCGCCCTCTTCGATCGAGCCCAGGACCTGGTTCGACAGAACGGTAGCGCCCTCTTCGGCAACGATTGCGCCCAGCACGCCGTCAGCTTCGGCCAATACTTCCAGCACGACCTTGTCGGTCTCGATGTCGACGATCAGGTCGTCACGCTTGACGGCCTCGCCTGGTTTCTTGTGCCAGGTGGCAACGGTGCCATCGGCAACCGATTCCGGGAATGACGGGGCTTTGATTTCGATAGCCATTATCTGTGGGTCCTTAAAATTCGGTTTCAGTCAGCGCGAAGGCGTTAAACAGTGAAGGCATCTTGCAGCAGTTTTTCCTGCTGCTCGGCGTGCATCGACGCATAACCACACGCAGGTGCAGCGGAAGCATCACGGCCGGCATATTCCAGGCCCAGGGCCTTGTTATGGTTGCCGATGCTGCGACGCAGGTGATGCTGGCTGCTGTACCACGCGCCTTGGTTCATCGGTTCTTCCTGGCACCACACCACATGGGTGAGGTTGGTGTAAGGCGCGATGGCCTCCATCAGGTCTTCTTCCGGGAACGGGTAAAGCTGCTCGATACGCACGATGGCGATGTCTTCGCGGCCTTCGGCACGACGTTTTTCCAGCAGGTCGTAGTAGACCTTGCCGCTGCACAGGACCAGGCGAGTCACTTTCGCCGCGTCCAGGGTGTCGATTTCCGAAATGACCGTCTGGAACGAGCCTTCGGCCAGGTCCTCGAGCGTGGAAATCGCCAGCTTGTGACGCAGCAGGGACTTCGGTGTCAGCACGATCAGCGGCTTGCGCAGCGGACGGATGACCTGGCGACGCAGCAGGTGGTAGATCTGCGCTGGAGTCGTCGGTACGCAAACCTGGACGTTGTGCTCGGCGCACAGCTGCAGGTAGCGTTCCAGACGTGCCGACGAGTGCTCCGGCCCCTGCCCTTCATAACCGTGTGGCAACAGCATGGTCAGACCGCAGAGACGGCCCCACTTGTGCTCGCCGCTGGTGATGAACTGGTCGACAACCACCTGGGCACCGTTGGCGAAGTCGCCGAACTGCGCTTCCCAGATCACCAGGGCATTTGGCTCGGTGGTGGAATAGCCATATTCGAACGCCAGGACGGCTTCCTCGGACAGCAGCGAATCGTACAGGTCGAAACGTGGCTGGCCCTTGTACAGGTGTTGCAACGGGATATAGGTGCTGGCGTCTTTCTGGTTGTGCAGCGCCGCGTGGCGGTGCGAGAAAGTGCCGCGGCCTACGTCCTGGCCGGTGATGCGAATCGGGTGACCTTCGAACGCCAGGGTCGCGTACGCCATGGTTTCGGCGTAACCCCAGTTGATCGGCAGGCCACCGGCTTGCATCTTCTGCCGGTCTTCGTAGATTTTCGCAACCTGGCGCTGGACCACGAAGCCTTCCGGGATGTCCAGCAGCTTGGCGGACAATTCCTGCAGGGTCTTGAGGTCGAAACGCGTGTCGTGACGAGCGGTCCAGGCGTGGCCCAGATACGGACGCCAGTCCACGAACAGCTCTTTGTTCGGCTCCTTGACCAGGCTTTTTACAACGTGCAGGCCGTTGTCCAGGGCGTTGCGATATTCATCGACTTTTTCCTGGACGCGGCCGGCATCCAGCACGCCGCTCTGGGTCAGGCGCTCGGCATACAGCTCACGGGTGGTGCGCTGCTTGGCGATCTGCTGGTACATCAGCGGCTGGGTGCCGCTTGGCTCGTCGGCCTCGTTGTGGCCGCGACGACGGTAGCAGACCAGGTCGATCACCACGTCACGCTTGTACTGCATGCGATAGTCGATGGCCAACTGGGTCACGAACAGCACGGCTTCCGGGTCATCGCCATTCACATGGAGAATCGGCGCCTGGATCATTTTCGCGACGTCGGTTGCGTACTCGGTGGAACGCGAGTCCAGCGGGTTGCTGATGGTGAAACCGACCTGGTTGTTGATCACGATGTGCACGGTGCCGCCGGTCTTGAAACCGCGGGTCTGCGACATCTGGAAGGTTTCCATGACAACGCCTTGACCGGCGAATGCCGCGTCACCGTGGATGGAGATCGGCAGCACCTTCTCGCCGGTCGGATCGTTGCGACGATCCTGGCGGGCACGGACCGATCCCTCGACCACCGGGGAAACGATTTCCAGGTGGGACGGGTTGAAAGCCATGGCCAGGTGGACTTCGCCACCGGTGGTCATCACGTTGGACGAGAAGCCCTGGTGGTATTTCACGTCACCGGAGCCCAGCTCGACCTTCTTCTTGCCTTCGAACTCGTCGAACAGCTCGCGCGGGTTCTTGCCGAAGGTGTTGACCAGAACGTTCAGGCGGCCACGGTGGGCCATGCCGATGACGACTTCCTTGGTGCCGTAGGAACCGGAACGCTGGATCAGCTCGTCGAGCATCGGAATCAGGCTTTCGCCGCCTTCCAGGCCGAAACGCTTGGTGCCCGGGTATTTGGTACCCAGGTATTTTTCCAGGCCTTCACCGGCGGTGACGCGCTCGAGCAAGTGGCTCTTGATGTCGGCGGAGTACGTCGGACGGCCACGAACGCTTTCCAGACGCTGCTGGAACCACTGGCGCTGCTCGGAATCGGTGATGTGCGTAAATTCAGCGCCGATGGTGCGGCAATATGTCTGCTGCAACGCTTCGTGAATTTCGCGTAGGCTCGCTTCCTCTTTGCCGATGAACAGGTCGCCGGCACGGAAGGTCGTATCAAGGTCGGCATTGGTCAAGCCGTAGTGAGTGATCGACAGGTCTGCAGGTGCAGGACGCTGCCACAGCCCCAGCGGGTCAAGCTGGGCTGCCTGGTGGCCACGCATCCGGTAGGCCTGGATCAGTCGCAGCACTTCAACTTGCTTCTTCTCGTGCTCGGAGCTCACGCTGCCGGCAGACACCGGTTGAGCGCGGCGCTGGTTCTTTGCCAGCAGCACGAAATGATCGCGAATCGTCGAGTGCGAAACATCGGTGGCAGAGTTACCGTCAGCGGGCAACTTCTGAAAGTAGGTGCGCCATTCTTCTGGCACAGCGTTAGGGTCGTGCAGGTAGAGCTCGTAGAGCTCTTCCACATAGGCAGCGTTACCACCGGAGAGGTGGGCACTGTTCCACATGCGCTGCATCACGCTTTCTTGCATGCTTGGTCACCCTCGATTAGGGGAACACCACCGGCGAAAACACCGAGCAAACTTGCAGAAGTCCGAGTGCAGCGACTAAAACAAGCCACTTAGGATCACGCTGATAGTCCGGGTACCAGCCCGGATGCCCCTGCTTGTCTCATTTCTTCAAAATAAGAACCGCCGCTTTGTAAGCGGCTGTTCTGGTTATAGCCATGACGCGGGTTGAAGCCCGCGCCCTGGCCTTTACGGGTACAGCGGTTCTACGGGTACAGCAGCTGAATCACACGCCGTTTTGCAGCAGCATGTTACGTACGTGACCGATGGCCTTAGTCGGGTTCAGGCCTTTCGGACAGACGTTGACGCAGTTCATGATCCCGCGGCAGCGGAATACGCTGAACGGGTCATCCAGTGCAGCCAGACGCTCGGACGTCTTGGTGTCACGGCTGTCTGCCAGGAAGCGGTACGCTTGCAGCAGGGCGGCCGGGCCCAGGAACTTGTCCGGGTTCCACCAGAACGATGGGCATGAGGTCGAGCAGCAAGCGCACAGGATGCACTCGTACAGACCGTCGAGCTTCTCACGCTCTTCCGGAGACTGCAGACGTTCGATGGCCGGAGCCGGCGTGTCGTTCTGCAGGAATGGCTTCACCTTCTCGTATTGCTTGTAGAAGATGCTCATATCGACGACCAGGTCACGGATAACCGGCAAACCTGGCAACGGACGCACCACCAGCTTGTTGCCCTTGACCACGGCCGACAACGGCGTGATGCAGGCCAGGCCGTTCTTGCCGTTGATGTTCATGCCGTCGGAGCCGCAAACGCCCTCGCGGCAAGAGCGACGATAGGAGAAACCCTCGTCCTGCTCTTTGATCAGGGCCAGCACGTCCAGCACCATCAGGTCTTTACCACCGGTGTCGACCTGGAAGTCCTGCATGAACGGCGCAGCGTCCTGATCAGGGTTGTAGCGATAAACACTGACTTGCAACATAGCGGTCACCCTTAATAAGTCCGGACTTTTGGTTCGAAAGTCGGAACAGTCTTCGGCGAGAAGTTCACGGCACGCTTGGCGACGCGTTTTTCACCCGGGAAGTACAAGGTGTGGCACAGCCAGTTTTCGTCGTCACGGTCTTCGAAGTCTTCGCGGGCGTGGGCGCCACGGGACTCTTTACGCACTTCTGCGGCGATGGCGGTGGCTTCGGCCACTTCCAGCAGGTTCTGCAATTCCAGCGCTTCGATACGGGCAGTGTTGAACGCCTGCGACTTATCGTTGATCTTCACGTTGGCGATTCGTTCACGCAATTGCGCCAGCTGGGCGATACCCTTCTGCATGTATTCGCCGGTACGGAACACGCCGAAGTAGTTCTGCATGCAGTTTTGCAACTCGCGACGCAGGGTTGCCACGTCTTCGCCTTCGGTACGCTCGTTCAGAGCGGACAGACGCGCCAGGGCGGCTTCGATGTTGGCGTCGGTGGCATCGTCATACTCGATACCGTCGGACAGCGCCTTCTCCAGGTGCAGGCCGGCAGCACGACCGAAGACCACCAGGTCGAGCAGCGAGTTGCCGCCCAGGCGGTTGGCACCGTGGACCGATACGCAAGCCACTTCACCCACTGCGAACAGGCCAGGGATGATTTCGTCCACGCCTTCGCCGTTCTGGGTGATCGCCTGGCCGTGGATGTTGGTGGCAACGCCGCCCATCATATAGTGGCAGGTTGGAACCACTGGAACCGGCGCGACGACCGGATCGACGTGAGCGAAGGTCTTGGACAGTTCGCAGATCCCTGGCAGGCGGCTGTGCAGCACTTCCTCGCCCAGGTGATCGAGCTTGAGCATCACGTGGTCGCCGTTCGGGCCACAGCCGTTGCCGGCGATGATCTCTTTAACCATCGAACGAGCCACGACGTCACGACCGGCAAGGTCCTTGGCGTTCGGCGCATAACGTTCCATGAAACGCTCGCCGTGCTTGTTGATCAGGTAACCACCTTCACCACGGCAACCTTCGGTCACCAGTACACCGGCGCCGGCGATGCCGGTCGGGTGGAACTGCCACATTTCGATGTCTTGTACCGGCACGCCAGCACGCAGGGCCATGCCGACGCCGTCACCGGTGTTGATCAGGGCATTGGTGGTGGATGCGTAGATACGGCCTGCACCGCCGGTCGCCAGTACGGTGGCCTTGGCGCGGATGTAGGTGGTTTCGCCGGTTTCGATGCAGATCGCGATCACACCGACGAAGGCGCCGTCCTGGTTCTTCACCAGGTCGACCGCGTAGTACTCGTTCAGGAACGTAGTACCGGCCTTCAGGTTGCCCTGGTACAGGGTGTGCAGCAGTGCGTGACCGGTACGGTCGGACGCCGCGCAAGTACGCGCAGCCTGGCCGCCCTTGCCGTAGTCCTTGGACTGCCCGCCGAACGGACGCTGGTAGATACGACCTTGCTCGGTACGGGAGAACGGCATGCCCATGTGGTCCAGCTCGAACACCGCGGCCGGGCCTTCCTGACACATGTATTCGATAGCGTCCTGGTCACCGATGTAGTCGGAACCCTTGACGGTATCGTACATGTGCCAGCGCCAGTCATCGTTCGGGTCGGCCGAAGCGATGGCGCAGGTGATGCCACCCTGGGCGGAAACGGTGTGCGAGCGCGTCGGGAAAACCTTGGTGATCACGGCAGTCTTGTGACCGCCCTGTGCCAGTTGCAGCGCCGCGCGCATGCCGGCACCGCCACCACCAATGATGATGGCGTCGAAAGAAATCGTTGGAATGTTAGCCATGAATCAGATACCCCAGAGAATCTGCACACCCCAGACGAAGTAAGCGAACATCGCAACGCCGCATACTGCCTGGAAGAGGAAACGTACGGCAGTCGCCGACTTGCCGAACGCCATTTGCGTCAGGTAGTCGGTCGCGATGGTCCACATGCCGACCCAGGCGTGGGCGCCCAGTGCGACAAGTGCCAGCAGACTGAAGATACGCATCCAGTTGTTTGCGAACAGTTCATGCCATTGGGCATAGCCAATGCCAGGGTTTGCCACGACATATCCGATCAGGAAAATGAAGTAAGCCGCGAGAACGACCGCAGACACACGCTGGGCCATCCAGTCGTAGAGGCCCGAACGCGAAAGGTTCGTGACGTTGGTTACCATATCCAGACTCCTGCCAGAACGATCAGCACCGCAGACACGGCGATAATGATTTTCGAGCCCAGCTTGCCGCCTTCCAGCGTCTCACCGATGCCCATGTCCATGATCAAGTGGCGCACACCGGCAACCAAGTGATACAGCAAGGCGGACAGGATGCCCCAAATCACTAGCTTGGCTAGCGGACTGGTCAGACACGCTTTCACCTGACCGAAGCCTTCTTCCGAATCGAGCGACTTGTCCAATGCATAAAGCATGATGGCCAGGCTGACGAAGAGGATGACACCGGAAATACGGTGAAGAATGGACGTGTAAGCAGTGACTGGGAGTTTGATGGTCCTTAGGTCTAGGTTTACAGGTCGTTGGCTTTTCACGGCTTTTTTTTCACACTGAAGAGCCCCTAACAATCAGGGCAAAGTTGTTGGGGCGCGCACTGGTCAGGTACTCACCACCCAGGGAGTGACGACCCCCAAGAAAGCAGGCCCAAAAGCCCCTGGCGGTCGGTGGCCGAGTATAGACAGTTAGGCTACTAATGACAACGCGTTCACCTTCCCCTAATAGCGCATTGCACATATGGCGCAAAAGGCGTAAACGGCAGGCAATTTCGCGGAAAAAGTCCGGTTAAAGCCTTCTGGAGCAAGACTTTAGGCAAATTGACATTCGGATTTATCTCACTATAGTGGTGCGGGCCCTGCGTGGGGGGTCTGTCTGATGATTCCAAGCATTAATAGGAGGCCACATGGCTGACAAAAAAGCGCAGTTGATCATCGAGGGCGCAGCCCCCGTCGAGCTGCCCATTTTAACCGGCACCGTTGGTCCCGATGTAATCGACGTACGGGGCCTGACGGCCACGGGCCGTTTCACCTTTGACCCAGGTTTCATGTCGACCGCCTCGTGCGAGTCGAAAATCACCTACATCGACGGCGACAACGGCATCCTGCTGCACCGCGGCTACCCGATCGAGCAACTGGCTGAGAAATCGGACTACCTGGAAACCTGCTACCTGCTGCTCAACGGCGAGCTGCCAACCGCAGAGCAAAAGGCCCAGTTCGTCAGCACGGTGAAGAACCACACCATGGTTCACGAGCAGTTGAAGACCTTCTTCAACGGTTTCCGTCGCGATGCCCACCCGATGGCCGTCATGTGCGGCGTTGTCGGCGCCCTTTCGGCCTTCTACCACGACTCCCTGGACATCAATAACCCCCAGCATCGCGAGATTTCCGCGATTCGCCTGGTGGCGAAGATGCCGACCCTGGCAGCCATGGTCTACAAGTACTCCATGGGCCAGCCCATGATGTACCCGCGCAACGACCTGACCTATGCAGAGAACTTCCTGCATATGATGTTCAACACCCCGTGCGAGATCAAACCGATCAGCCCGGTGCTCGCCAAGGCCATGGACCGGATCTTCATCCTCCATGCCGACCACGAGCAGAACGCCTCCACGTCCACCGTGCGCCTGGCCGGCTCGTCGGGCGCCAACCCGTTCGCCTGTATCGCCGCCGGTATCGCCGCGCTCTGGGGCCCTGCCCACGGCGGTGCCAACGAAGCGGTACTGACCATGCTCGATGAAATCGGCGATGTCTCGAACATCGACAAGTTCATCGCCAAGGCCAAGGACAAGAACGATCCGTTCAAGCTGATGGGCTTCGGTCACCGGGTCTACAAGAACCGCGACCCACGCGCCACGGTGATGAAGCAGACCTGCGACGAAGTGCTCAAGGAACTGGGGATCAAGAACGATCCGCAACTCGAACTGGCCATGCGCCTGGAAGAGATCGCCCTGACCGACCCGTACTTCATCGAGCGCTCGCTGTACCCGAACGTCGACTTCTACTCGGGGATCATCCTCAAGGCGATCGGCATTCCAACCAGCATGTTCACCGTGATCTTCGCCCTGGCGCGGACCGTCGGCTGGATCTCCCACTGGAAGGAAATGCTCTCCAGCCCGTACAAGATCGGCCGCCCGCGCCAGTTGTACACCGGCTACGAGTCGCGTGACATTACCCAGCTGGAAGACCGCAAGTAAGGCCTGCCTTGCGCTAGGTCCCAAGCGGCACTGAAACAGCCCCTGCTTCTTATAAAGAGCAGGGGCTGTTTTGTTTATATCTCCAAAGACTCAGTGTCTGGACCGGCGCCTTCGCGAGCAGGCTCGCTCCCACATCTGGAATCCATGCCCCCTCCCCTGTGGGAGCGAGCCTGCTCGCGAAGACATCCTCACAAACGACCACAAATATCGCCTGCAAAAAAATACCCCGGCCTCTCGACCGGGGTATTTCTTCAAACACAACGCTTCAACTTGAAGCTTGCAGTTGCCTCAGTGATTCACCGCCCCACTCGCCCCCAGACCCGTCTGCGAACGCACGAACTGCGGGAAGAACAGCGCCCGCTCGTTTGCACCTTCAACCGACTTGTCGGTGATGGAGAAGAACCAGATGCCGATAAAGGCGATGACCATCGAGAACAGCGCTGGGTATTCGTACGGGAAGATCGCCTTCTCGTGCCCCATGATCTGCACCCAGATGGTCGGACCGAGCACCATCAGGCCCACGGCACTGACCAGGCCCAGCCAGCCACCGATCATCGCGCCACGGGTGGTCAGCTTCTTCCAGTACATCGAAAGCAGCAGTACCGGGAAGTTGCAGCTCGCCGCGATGGAGAACGCCAGGCCCACCATGAATGCGATGTTCTGCTTCTCGAACAGGATGCCCAGGCCGATCGCCAGCACCGCCAGACAGATGGTGGTGATTTTCGAAACCCGAATCTCATCCTTCTCGTTGGCCTTGCCTTTCTTGATCACGCTGGCATACAGGTCGTGGGACACCGCCGAGGCACCGGCCAGGGTCAAGCCTGCTACTACCGCCAGGATGGTCGCGAACGCCACCGCCGAGATGAAGCCCAGGAAGATGCTGCCGCCAACTGCGTTGGACAGGTGCACCGCCGCCATGTTGTTACCGCCCAGCAAGGCACCTGCCGCGTCCTTGAAGGCCGGGTTGGTGCTGACCAGCAGGATCGCGCCGAAGCCGATGATGAAGGTCAGGATGTAGAAGTAGCCGATGAAGCCAGTGGCATACAGCACGCTCTTGCGCGCTTCCTTGGCGTCGCTCACGGTGAAGAAGCGCATCAGGATGTGCGGCAGGCCAGCGGTGCCGAACATCAGCGCCAGGCCGAGGGAGAAGGCCGAGATCGGATCCTTCACCAGGCCGCCAGGGCTCATGATTGCCTCACCTTTAGGGTGAACCTTGACCGCTTCGGCAAACAGCATGTTGAAGTCGAAGTTGACGTGCTTCATGACCATCAAGGCCATGAACGAAGCACCCGACAGCAACAGCACTGCCTTGATGATCTGCACCCAGGTGGTGGCCAGCATGCCGCCGAACAACACGTAGAGGCACATCAGGATACCCACCAGGATCACCGCAACGTGGTAGTCCAGGCCGAACAGCAGCTGGATCAGCTTGCCGGCACCGACCATTTGCGCGATCAGATAGAACGCCACCACCACCAGCGAGCCGCAGGCGGACAGACTGCGGATCTGGGTTTGCCCGAGGCGATAGGACGCCACGTCGGCAAAGGTGTATTTACCCAGGTTGCGCAGGCGTTCGGCGATCAGGAACAGAATGATCGGCCAGCCCACCAGGAAGCCGATGGAGTAGATCAGGCCATCGTAGCCGGAGGTGAACACCAGCGCGGAAATGCCCAGGAAGGACGCCGCCGACATGTAGTCGCCCGCGATTGCCAGGCCGTTCTGGAAGCCGGTGATCTTGCCGCCGGCCGCATAGTAGTCGGCCGCCGAATTGTTTTTCTTGGACGCCCAGTAGGTGATGTACAGCGTCGCGCCGACGAAGGCCACGAACATCAGGATAGCGGCGACGTTGAGGGGTTGTTTCTGCACGGCCCCCGCCACGGCATCAGCCGCCCAGGCGCCCGGTGCGAACGCTGCGACGCTCAATAGAGCCAGTAGACGCCGGATCATTGCTGAGCCTCCTTGAGAATCGCATTGTTCAGGTCGTCGAACTCGCCGTTGGCGCGTCGCACGTAGATACCGGTCAGGACGAAGGCCGAGAGAATCAGGCCGACCCCGATGGGAATGCCCCAGGTGATGGTGGACTCAGGCGTGATCTTTGCCCCGAGAATGTGTGGCCCGTAGGCGATCAGAAGAATGAAGCCGGAATACAGCCCAAGCATGATCGCCGAGAGAATCCAGGCGAACTTTTCCCTTTTTCTCACCAGCTCCTTGAAGCGCGGGCTGTTTTGAATCGAGAGGTAAATGCTGTCGTTCATTGTTTTTATCCTCGCAGCACAGATTTAATTGGAACAGCCCTACTCTATGCGGCTCAAGGCCAGGTTCCAGACGACCTTAGTATTAGAACGACATGACGGCTCTGCCGGTTTTCCGCACATTTTCTCAGTTCCCTTTGTGGGAGCGAGCCTGCTCGCGAAGGCGATCTGTCAGTTAACCCTGTAATTGGCTGGCACACCGCTTTCGCGAGCAGGCTCGCTTGTATGGTAGGACTTGAAGGGAGGAGGAGGGACAAGGCTCGATTCTGACTGTTCGCGCAGTACAGACCGTGGGAGATTTCGCCCCTCCTCCTTTCACCCAAGCGCCGATAAAGAATGCTTCGGCCTGGATCGACGATAGAGACAAGCCTGCGCCTCTGGGTGACCCCTTCAAGTGTTCAAACCTTAGCCCGGAGGATTTTCAATGGCAATGCCGGTTTCTGTCACAAAGCCGATCGTGGGCGTGGATGTCGCCAAGAACGAGCTGGTGATCTATCACGCAGAGCTTGATGTGTTGGAAGCGATTCCCAACGACAAGGCGGCCATCAAAAGGTGGTTGAAAGTACTGCCGGGGCCCGTCGATGTCGCCATTGAGTCGACCAATATCTATCACTTGGATTTTGCTGATCTGGCCTATGAGGCCGGTTGCACGATCTATATGGTGGGCGGTTATGAACTTCACCATTACCGCAAAGGCGTAAAAGTACGCGCCAAAACCGACGCGCTGGACGCCAAGCTGCTGGCTCGTTACCTGAAGAACGAAGGGCATGAGCTTCATCCATGGGCGCCGCCATCTCCGTTGTATCGCCAGCTTCTAAGCCTTTTCCGCCGTCGCGCTGCGTTGGTTCAGGCTCGAGTCGCCCTGGTACAAAGCTGGGCCAATGAGCCGCTGCTCAAGACCGCTTTCGCCGAGCAAATCGCCGCCATGCAGAGGCTTGAGACATTGATCGAGAAGACGATCAAGGATCATCTGAAAAATGCTGGTTTGCTAGGTCAACTGAACCATTGCCTGAAGGTCGAGGGCATCGGATTTCTGACCGGAGCCCGCTTACTTACGGCGTTTCAGCGGGGCGACTTCAAAAACGCAGACGCCTTCATTGCCTTCTTGGGGATGGATTTGCGAGTGTCCCAATCAGGACAAAAAGACGACCGCCGAAGCTTGAGCAAACGAGGCGATCCGGAAGTTCGTCGGCTTTTGCACAACGCAGCCATGTCGGCTAGCCGTACGCCTGCCTGGAAAGGCTTTTATGAAAAACTAAGAGCTCAAGGCTTCGCTACCACCCAGGCGCTAGTGATACTGGCACGCAAGCTTGCTCGGATCGTATTCGCTCTGCTGAAAGGGCAAAGCGAATACCAACCAAAAGCGGCTTGAGGGCTTCCCCTCAACCATAGAATCTCCCACAAGGGGGATCTGCGTTGGAGCCAGGAATTGCACGCACAAAAAAACCGCATGACACAACGTCATGCGGTTTTCGGAACAGTCAAACCAGGCCGATTACTTGCCGGTCCACTCCTTCACGCGGTCCGGGTGCTTGGCGACCCAATCCTTGGCAGCAGCGTCAGGCTTGGCGCCTTCCTGGATCGCCAGCATGACTTCGCCGATCTCGTCCTTCGAAGCCCACTGGAACTTCTTCAGGAACTCCACCACTTCTGGCGCCTTGGTCCCCAGTTCCTTGCTGCCGATGCTGTTTACAGTCTCAGCCGCGCCGTAGACGCCTTTCGGGTCTTCCAGGAAACGCAGTTTCCACTTGGCGAACATCCAGTGCGGCACCCAACCGGTGACGGCGATGGATTCGTTTTTCTTCTCGGCACGGGTCAGCTCGGCGATCATGCCGGCGCCGGAACTGGCCTTGAGTTGATAACCGGTCAGGTCGTAATCCTTGATCGCCTGTTCGGTCTTGAGCATCACGCCTGAACCGGCGTCGATGCCGACGATGCGCTTCTTGAACGAGTCGTCGGTCTTGAGATCCTCGAGCGACTTGGCCTTGACGTACTCCGGCACGATCAGGCCGATCTTGGCGTCCTTGAAGTTGGGGCCGTAATCGACCACGTTGTCCTTGTTCTTGGTCCAATAGTCGCCGTGCGTCACCGGCAGCCAGGCCGAGAGCATCGCGTCGAGTTTGCCGGTGGCCACGCCTTGCCACATGATCCCGGTCGCGACCGCTTGCAGCTTCACGTCATAACCGAGTTTCTGCTTGATCACTTCGGCGGCCACGTGGGTGGTCGCGACGCTGTCGGACCAGCCGTCAACGTAACCGATGCTCAGGGTTTTGGTTTCGGCGCTGGCCAAGGTGGAACTGATGGCCAGTACCAGTGCGGCACCTGCGCCCAAGAGTCGTCGCATCTTCATCGTTACTTCCCCGAAAGTGCTGCGCCCGACGGATGCCGGGCGGCGTCAACGTATAGTTATGATGCTCAGCGCCCCCATCACGCTCGCCCTCAAACCGGTCTGAATGCCAGTGGAGTACTGACAGGATCGATCATCAACCTGTGCCGTTCTGGAACCTGCTCTGCCTGCGACGTCGAAGCAACGAGAAACGACATCAGAACGCCAGCTAATGATTTCGCGCAATTGGCGCCCCCTCACAGTGAGGTTCGCAGGCGAAATACGGTAAATACCAGATAACTAGCCGCTACTGCGCATGACCGTGTATCGTCCCGCTACTATCGCGCCCCGTCCGTGCCTGTTTTGTGCCCGTCATGGCACTTGGCTCCGCTTCGGTGGTCATAGGCTGCGAACCTCATTCGGCACCTTCCTCTAAGGGATCTAGTCATGCTCCGTTCCTTGCGCTTCGCTGCCCTCCTCGGCGGCCTTATCCTGAGTGCGTCCGCGCTGGCGGCAGATATTGACGCCGCCAGCTATGGCTACCCCTTGACCAACCCGTTCGAGGCGACCATCGCCACCACGCCGCCGGACCTGCGTCCGGAGCTGCCACTGATCGAAGACATCAATCAGGCGGACCACAGCCTGACCCTGCGCCCGGAACGCGAGTTCATCCTGCCGGACAACTTCTGGCCGGTAAAAAGCCTCACCTACCGCATGGCCACCCAGGACAAGCCCGCGCCGCTGATTTTTCTGATCGCCGGCACCGGTGCACGCTACGACAGCACCCTCAACGAGTACCTCAAGCGCCTCTACTACAAGGCCGGCTACCACGTGGTGCAGTTGTCCTCGCCCACCAGCTTCGACTTCATGAGTGCCGCTTCGCGCTTCGCCACGCCGGGCATCACCAAGGAAGACGCCGAAGACATGTACCGGGTGATGCAGGCGGTACGCGCCCAGAACCCGAAAGTACCCGTCACCGAGTACTACCTCACCGGCTACAGCCTCGGTGCCCTGGACGCGGCCTTCGTCGCCCACCTGGACGAAACCCGGCGCAGCTTCAATTTCAAGAAGGTGCTGCTGCTGAACCCGCCGGTGAACCTCTACACCTCGATCACCAACCTGGACAAACTGGTCCAGACCGAGGTCAAGGGCATCAACAGCACCACGACTTTTTATGAACTGGTGTTGAACAAGCTGACCCGCTACTTCCAGCAAAAAGGCTACATCGACCTCAACGATGCGTTGCTGTATGACTTCCAGCAGTCCAAGCAACACCTGAGCAACGAGCAAATGGCGATGTTGATCGGCACCTCGTTCCGCTTCTCGGCGGCCGACATCGCCTTCACCTCGGACCTGATCAACCGCCGCGGCCTGATCATCCCGCCGAAATTCCCGATCACCGAAAGCACCAGCCTCACGCCATTTCTCAAGCGCGCGCTGCAATGCGATTTCGACTGCTACCTCACCGAGCAGGTGATCCCGATGTGGCGCGCGCGCACCGACGGCGGCAGCCTGCTGCAACTGGTCGACCAGGTGAGCCTGTACGCACTGAAGGATTATTTGCAGGCCAGCACGAAGATTTCGGTCATGCACAACGCCGACGACGTGATTCTCGGCCCGGGCGACCTGGGCTTCCTGCGCAAGACCTTTGGCGATCGCCTGACGGTTTATCCACTGGGCGGCCACTGCGGCAACCTTAATTACCGCGTCAACAGCGACGCCATGCTGGAGTTTTTCCGTGGCTAAATATCTGCTGCTTATCGCTGCTTTAATCAGTGCGGGCATGGTCCAGGCCGACAACAGCAAGGCCGATGCACCTGTGGTGGTGGATTCGGACGGTTTCAAGGAACCGCTGACCAAGCTCAAGTTCAACCCGGGGCTGGACCAACGCGAGTTCGAGCGTTCGACCCTTAACGCATTGAACGTCTATGACCCGCTGGAATCCTGGAACCGCCGGGTCTATCACTTCAACTACCGCTTCGACCAATGGGTCTTCCTGCCCGTGGTCGACGGCTATCGCTACATCACCCCCGGCTTCGTGCGCACCGGGGTCAGTAACTTCTTCAATAACCTGGGAGACGTGCCGAACCTGATGAACAGCCTGCTGCAATTCAAGGGCAAGCGTTCGATGGAAACCACGGCGCGCCTGCTGCTCAACACCACCGTTGGCATCGCCGGCCTGTGGGACCCGGCCACCGCCATGGGCCTGCCGCGCCAGAGCGAAGACTTCGGCCAGACCCTGGGCTTCTACGGCGTGCCGGGCGGCGCGTATTTCGTGTTGCCAATCTTCGGCCCCTCGAACCTGCGCGACACCTCGGGCTTGCTGGTGGACTACACCGCCGAATCGGCAATCAACTTCCTGAACGTCTCGGAAGTCAGCTCCAACCACCCGGAGCTCTTGCTCCTGCGCGGTGTGGACAAGCGCTACCAGACCAGTTTCCGCTACGGCCAACTGAACACGCCGTTCGAATATGAAAAGGTGCGCTACGTGTACACCGAGTCGCGCAAATTGCAGATTGCCGAGTAACTTTCGGCCACCCAAAATCCTCGGTGGGAGCGAGCTTGCTCGCGATGGCGTCGGTTCAGCTACATTTGCATTGGCTGATACACCGCTATCGCGAGCAAGCTCGCTCCCACAGTTGTTTTGTGTTGCCAGGTTCAGCCTTTCAGCGCTTTCCAAACCTTGCCCACTGCCAGCACACCCGCCAGCACCACCGCCCCCGCCACGATCCCCGCCACCGCATTGAGCAGCATCGGCACGATAAACCCGGCGCCACCGGCGCTGGCCGTCACGCCTTCGATCCAGTGATGCACCGCCGGCACGCCGTGGGTAAGGATGCCACCGCCCACCAGGAACATCGCTGCGGTGCCGATCACCGACAGGCTTTTCATCATGTAGGGTGCTGCGCGCAGGATGGCCCCGCCGATGCTTTTGGCGACCTGTCCTGGCTTCTGCGTCAACCAGAGCCCCAGGTCATCGAGCTTGACGATGCCCGCCACCAGGCCGTACACACCAACGGTCATGACAATCGCAATGCCCGACAGCACGATCACCTGCTGAGTCAGCGGCGCTTCGGCGACGGTGCCGAGGGTGATGGCAATGATTTCCGCCGAAAGGATAAAGTCAGTGCGCACGGCGCCCTTGATCTTGTCTTTTTCGAAGGCCACCAGATCCACCGCCGGATCCGCCACCGCCTCGACCAGTTGCGCATGTTCAGCCTGGTCCTCGGCCTTGCTGTGAAGGAACTTGTGGGCCAGTTTCTCGAACCCTTCGAAGCACAGGTAGGCGCCGCCGATCATCAACAGCGGCGTCACCAGCCAAGGGACGAAGGCACTGATCGCCAGCGCCGACGGCACCAGGATCAATTTGTTGATGAACGACCCCTTGGCCACCGCCCACACCACCGGCAGCTCGCGCTCGGCGCGCACACCTGACACTTGCTGGGCGTTGAGCGCCAGGTCATCGCCGAGCACGCCGGCGGTTTTCTTGGCGGCCATCTTGGTCATCAGCGCAACATCGTCGAGTACGGTAGCGATATCGTCGATCAGTACCAGCAAACTGCTTCCAGCCATGGAGGGACTCCTTGAACAATAATGCTGCGCAGCATACCGCGAGCCGCGGGCCTTGTGGCCTGTACGGTTAATTCGAGTACTCAAATTCGAGTGCCAGTGCTTGCCAGGCAAGGCGCCATGACGAGTCGTAGCCCGCTACGGCGAGGAATGGTAACGCAGCTTGGCAAGCACTGGCGCCGAAGTTGAGTGCACGAATTAGCCACACAGGCCACCAGGGGCATTCTTGAGCGCCGCGCGAGGCCGGTGCTACCATGCGCCACCGCCAGAACAGGCAAGGAACCCCTGGGTTTATGAGCACAATCCGCGAGCGCAACAAAGAATTGATCCTGCGTGCCGCCAGCGAAGAATTTGCCGACAAGGGCTTCGCCGCGACCAAGACCAGCGACATCGCGGCCAAGGCTGGCCTGCCCAAGCCGAACGTCTACTACTACTTCAAATCCAAGGAAAACCTCTACCGCGAGGTGTTGGAAAGCATCATCGAGCCGATTCTCCAGGCTTCGACACCGTTCAATGCCGACGGCGTACCCGGTGAGGTGCTGAGCCACTACATCCGCTCCAAGATCCGCATTTCCCGCGACCTGCCCTTCGCCTCGAAAGTCTTCGCCAGCGAAATCATGCACGGCGCCCCGCACCTGAGCCCCGACCTGGTGGAGCAACTCAACGCCCAGGCCCGGCACAACATCGACTGCATCCAGACCTGGATCGACCGCGGCCAGATCGCCCCCATCGACCCCAACCACCTGATGTTCAGCATCTGGGCCGCCACCCAGACCTATGCCGATTTCGACTGGCAAATCAGCGCCGTGACCGGCAAGGCCAAGCTGGATGAAGCGGATTACGAAGCGGCGGCGCAGACGATTATTCGGTTGGTTTTGAAGGGGTGTGAGCCCGGCTGACAGACCGAGTGGCCTTCATCGCGAGCAAGCTCGCTCCCACAAGGGATTTGGGTTGTTCGCAGAATCTAAATTCACCGCAGAACCCTGTGGGAGCGAGCTTGCTCGCGATTGAAGACAACTCGATTTCAAGTCAAAGCCAAATGGCATCCCACAGCGGATAGTCGCCAAGCCGCTCTACCAGGCCTGCCCGCAGTGGATTTGCCACAACATAGCGAGCCAGCTTTACCAAATCCTCTTCCCGCCGCAGCGCTCGATCGTGGTAACCCGGTTGCCAAAGACTGCCTCTGTGTCCTGTGGACATGTTTACCGCGCGAGCACTCAAGGACTTGGTTTTCTGCATCAACTCATTCAGCGAGCCTTGCTGCAACTCAATCAACCAATGGAAATGGTCAGGCATGATCACCCAAGCCAATGACTTCGCCCATCTCTCATCCTGCGCACACCTAAATTGCTCAACGACCAATCGACCGAGAGCGAAATCCTTGAAAATCGGCTTTCGCTCAGCCGTGTTAGTGGTCAATAAGTAGGTTCGATTCAACTCACCGTAACGACCGGTGCGCAAGCGATGTGAAGCAGGTAGATCAGGCATTCCTTCGCCTTTCCAATGTTCAAGTCATCAAAGGCTAGGCCTGTAGATGTTTGAATGCCGGACAGACTCTTGGCTGGATGTGTCTGGTAGATCGTCATCGCGAGCAAGCTCGCTCCCACACTGGGTTTGCGGTGTTTAGACATGATGTGTCCAATATCAAACCTGTGGGAGCGAGCTTGCTCGCGAATGCGCCAGTCAACTCACCACAAAATCAAACAGTAACCCCAGCATCCGCCCTCAACCGCAGCGCCTCCACCGCCCTCACCGCCACCTGCTCATCCACATCCGAAACATCCCCACTCACCCCAATCGCTCCCAGCACTCTCCCCTCCTGATCCCTGATCAACACCCCACCCGGGGCCGGTACGACGTTGCCTTGGCCCAATCCATTCAACGCGGCGAAGAACGCCGGGCGTTGTTGGGCGTCCTGGGCGAGCAGGCGCGAGCCTTTGCCCAGGGCGATGGCGCCCCAGGCCTTGCCGATGGCGATCTGCGGGCGTAGCAGGCTGGCGCCGTCTTCGCGCTGCAAGGCGACCAGGTGTCCGCCGCTGTCCAGGACCGCGACGGTCAAGGGTGCGGCGCTGATTTCACGACCTGCGGCAAGCACTTGCCCGGCCAGGTTGATGGCGATTTTCAAGGTTAGAACGCTCATGGGTGCTGTCCTTCTTTTGTTATGGGAACGCCTTGCGGGCTTCACTTTCAGCAAAACCGAACCCAACAAATAGAACACAACAACGACAATTTTTGTATACAATAATTTTCACAAACAATCGTTAACGACAAAAGGCCGCAGCAAAACCTGGCGTTCCGACGAATGAAACAGGTGCTTGAGGAAATGGATTGACCTGCGTCGTTCGCCATGAATACACTCTGCGCAAAGCCACTTGTATACAATTACAAAACGTAAGAGGCACAAAACCATGAGCAAAATGAGAGCAATCGAAGCCGCCGTTCTGGTGATGCGCCGTGAAGGCGTGGACACCGCCTTCGGCATCCCGGGTGCTGCGATCAACCCGCTGTACTCCGCCCTGCAGAAGGTGGGTGGCATCGATCATGTCCTCGCTCGCCACGTTGAAGGCGCCTCGCACATGGCCGAGGGCTACACCCGGACCAAGGCCGGCAACATCGGCGTGTGCATCGGCACCTCGGGCCCGGCCGGCACCGACATGGTGACCGGGCTCTACAGCGCATCGGCCGACTCGATCCCGATTCTGTGCATCACCGGGCAAGCGCCCCGCGCCCGTATGCACAAGGAAGACTTCCAGGCTGTGGATATCACCAGCATCGTCAAGCCCGTGACCAAGTGGGCGACCACCGTGCTGGAGCCTGGCCAGGTGCCGTATGCCTTCCAGAAGGCGTTCTTCGAGATGCGCTCCGGCCGGCCGGGCCCGGTGCTGATCGACCTGCCGTTCGACGTGCAGATGGCAGAGATCGAGTTCGACATCGACGCCTACCAACCGCTGCCCCTGGCCAAACCCGCGGCCAACCGCGTGCAGATCGAGAAAGCCCTGGCAATGCTCAATCAGGCTGAACGCCCCTTGCTGGTGGCCGGCGGCGGCATCATCAATGCCGATGCCAGCGATCTGCTGGTGGAGTTCGCCGAGCTGGCTGGCATCCCGGTCATTCCGACCTTGATGGGCTGGGGCACGATCCCGGATGACCATCCGTTGATGGTCGGCATGGTTGGTCTGCAAACCTCCCACCGCTACGGCAACGCCACCTTGCTCAAGTCGGACGTGGTGCTGGGCGTCGGCAACCGCTGGGCCAACCGTCACACCGGTTCGGTGGACGTCTACACCGAAGGCCGCACGTTCATTCACGTGGACATCGAGCCAACCCAGATCGGCCGGGTGTTCACTCCCGACCTGGGTATCGTCTCCGATGCCGCCTCCGCCCTGACGGTGTTCATTGAAGTGGCCCGCGAGTGGCAAGCCGCCGGCAAGCTGAAGAACCGCAGCGCCTGGTTGCAGGATTGCCAGCAACGCAAGGCCAGCCTGCAACGCAAGACCCACTTCGACAACGTGCCGGTCAAGCCACAACGGGTGTACGAAGAAATGAACCAGGTGTTCGGCAAGGACACCTGCTATGTCAGCACCATCGGCCTGTCGCAGATCGCCGGCGCGCAGTTCCTCCACGTCTACAAGCCACGCCATTGGATCAACTGCGGCCAGGCCGGGCCTTTGGGCTGGACCATTCCGGCGGCGCTGGGGGTGGTCAAGGCCGATCCGAGCCGCAAGGTCGTGGCGCTGTCGGGCGACTATGATTTCCAGTTCATGATCGAAGAGCTGGCGGTGGGTGCACAGTTCAAATTGCCGTACATCCACGTTGTAGTGAACAACTCCTACTTGGGCTTGATTCGCCAGGCCCAGCGCGGCTTCGACATGGATTACTGCGTGCAGCTGTCGTTCGACAACCTCAACGCCCCGGAACTCAACGGTTATGGCGTGGACCACGTTGCCGTGGCCGAAGGCCTGGGGTGCAAGGCGCTGCGGGTGTTCGAACCGGCCGGTATCCAACCGGCGCTGCGCCAGGCCCAGGCAATGATCGAGGAGTTCAAGGTGCCGGTGATCGTCGAGATCATCCTGGAGCGGGTGACCAACATCTCCATGGGTACCGAGATCAACGCCGTCAATGAGTTTGAAGACCTGGCGCTGGTGGGCAACGATGCACCGACCGCCATTTCGTTGCTCGATTGACTGCTGACGCCCTCCTGTGGGAGCGAGCTTGCTCGCGATAGCGGTGAGTCAGTGCCGGTGATGTTGGCTGTACTGCCTTCATCGCGAGCAAGCTCGCTCCCACAGGGGTGCGTTCACATTATTTACAGGAGACCACCATGCCGCGTTTCGCCGCCAACCTGTCCATGCTGTTTACCGAGCAGGATTTCCTCGCCCGTTTCGAAGCCGCCGCCAAGGCCGGTTTCAGTGGTGTCGAATACCTGTTCCCCTACGACTACAGCTCCGCCGAACTCAAGGCCTTGCTCGACGCCAACGGCCTGACCCAGGTGCTGTTCAACCTGCCAGCCGGCGACTGGGCCAAGGGCGAGCGCGGGATTGCCTGCCTGCCGGACCGGGTCGAAGAGTTCCGCGCCGGGGTCGACCTGGCAATCGCCTACGCCCAAGTATTGGGCAACACGCAGGTCAATTGCCTGTCGGGGATTCGCCCGCAGAACTGCAGTGAAACCCTGGTGGAAAAAACCTTTGTCGCCAACCTGAAATACGCCGCCGAGAAGCTGCAGGCCAAAGGCATCAAGCTGGTGATGGAAGCCATCAACACTCGCGACATTCCCGGCTTCTACTTGAACAACACTGCCCAGGCCCTGTCGATCCGCGAGCAGGTGGGCAGCGCCAACCTGTTCCTGCAATACGACATCTACCACATGCAGATCATGGAAGGTGACCTGGCCCGGACCCTGTCGGCGCACCTGGGCGAGATCAACCATGTGCAACTGGCGGACAACCCGGGCCGTAACGAGCCGGGCACGGGCGAAATCAACTACCGCTTCCTGTTCGAACACCTGGACCGCATCGGCTACCAGGGTTGGATCGGCTGTGAATACAAGCCGCTGACCACCACCGAAGCTGGCTTGGGCTGGCTGAAAACCCATAACGCGGTCTGACTGGCGCGGGCTTTTGTGGCGAGGGAGCTTGCTCCCGCTCGGCTGCGAAGCAGACGCATGATTTTTCACCCTACATGGATTTCTGGGGCCGCTTCGCGGCCCAGCGGGAGCAAGCTCCCTCGCCACAGAACCCCGGGACATTTCAATAAGAGAGGATTTCCCCATGGCTAAAATTGGATTCATCGGCACCGGCATCATGGGCCACCCCATGGCAATGAACCTGCAAAAGGCCGGTCACAGCCTGTTCCTGTCCCAGCACCACGACCCGGCCCCGGCCGACCTGCTGGCCGGCGGCGCGGTGGCCTTGGCCAACCCGAAGGAAGTGGCCCAGGAAGCCGAGTTCATCATCGTCATGGTCCCGGACACGCCGCAGGTCGACGACGTGCTGTTCCGCGCCGACGGCGTCGCGGCGGGCGTGGGCGCGGGCAAGGTGGTGATCGACATGAGTTCGATCTCCCCCACCGCCACCAAGGCGTTCGCGGCGAAGATCAATGAAAAAGGCGCGCAGTACCTCGATGCCCCGGTCTCCGGTGGTGAAGTCGGTGCCAAGGCCGCCACCCTGAGCATCATGGTCGGTGGCGACAGCGCCGCCTTCGAACGCGCGCTGCCGCTGTTCCAGGCCATGGGCAAGAACATCACCCTGGTGGGCGGCAACGGTGACGGCCAGACTGCCAAAGTGGCGAACCAGATCATCGTCGCCCTGAACATCCAGGCGGTGGCCGAAGCGCTGTTGTTCGCCTCGAAAAACGGTGCCGACCCGGCCAAGGTCCGTGAAGCGCTGATGGGCGGTTTCGCTTCGTCGAAGATCCTTGAGGTCCACGGCGAACGCATGATCAAGGGCACCTTCGATCCGGGCTTCCGCATCAGCCTGCACCAGAAGGACCTTAACCTGGCCCTGCAAGGCGCCAGGGAGCTGAACATCAACCTGCCCAACACCGCCAACGCCCAACAAGTGTTCAGCACCTGCGCGGCCATCGGCGGCAGCAATTGGGATCACTCGGCGCTGATCAAGGGGTTGGAGCATATGGCCAATTTCTCGATTCGCGACAAATAAGCCCTGCACTATCCCATGTGGGAGCGAGCTTGCTCGCGATAGCGGTAGCCCAGCCAACATCGTTGTTGAATGTAAAACCGCTATCGCGAGCAAGCTCGCTCCCACAGGAGTCGCATCGATACTCATAATAAAAACCGGGAGCCCGCCATGTCGGTCGATCCGCAACAACTGCTGCGCGAGCTGTTTGCCACAGCCATCGACGCGGCCCATCCGCAGCAAGTCCTCGAACACTACCTGCCCAGCGACCGCAGCGGCCGGGTGATCGTCATCGGTGCCGGCAAGGCCGCGGCAGCCATGGCGCAAGTGGTCGAGCGCTGCTGGCAGGGCGACGTGTCCGGCCTGGTGGTGACCCGCTACGGTCATGGCGCACCCTGTCAGAAAATCGAAGTGGTGGAAGCCGCCCACCCGGTGCCTGACGCCGCTGGCCTGGCCGTGGCCCAACGGGTGCTGGAGCTGGTGAGCAATCTCAGCGAAGACGACCGGGTGATCTTCCTGTTGTCCGGCGGCGGTTCGGCCCTGCTCGCCTTGCCGGCCGAAGGCATCACCCTGGCCGACAAGCAATCGATCAACAAAGCCTTGCTCAAATCCGGCGCGACCATCGGCGAGATGAATTGCGTGCGCAAGCACCTCTCGGCGATCAAGGGCGGGCGCCTGGGCAAGGCCTGCTGGCCGGCGACGGTGTACACCTATGCGATTTCCGATGTGCCCGGCGACCTGGCCACGGTCATCGCGTCCGGACCCACCGTGGCCGACCCCAGCACGTCGGCCGAAGCCCTGGCGATTCTCCAGCGCTACCACATCGAGGTGCCGGCCTCGGTGCGCACCTGGCTGCAAAGCCCGGCGTCGGAAACCGTCAAGCCCGGTGACCCGAGCCTGGCCCGCAGCCACTTCCAGTTGATCGCCCGCCCCCAGCAGTCATTGGAAGCCGCGGCGGTGAAGGCCCGGCAGGCCGGTTTCAGCCCACTGATCCTCGGCGACCTGGAAGGCGAATCCCGGGAGGTGGCCAAAGTCCACGCCGGCATCGCCCGGCAAATCGCCCTGCACGGCCAGCCGTTGGCAGCACCGTGCGTGATTCTCTCCGGCGGTGAAACCACCGTCACCGTGCGCGGCGATGGCCGTGGCGGGCGCAATGCCGAATTCCTGCTGAGCCTGACCGACAACCTCAAGGGCCATCCCGGCATCTATGCGCTGGCCGGCGACACGGACGGCATCGACGGCTCCGAAGACAACGCCGGCGCCCTCATGACCCCGGACAGCTATCGCCGCGCCGCCGAGCTGGGCCTGTGCGCCAGCGACGAGTTGGACAACAACAATGGCTACGGCTACTTCGCCGCCCTTGACGCGCTGATCGTCACCGAACCGACCCGCACCAACGTCAACGACTTTCGCGCCATCCTGATCCTCGAGAACCCCAAACATGACGCCTGATAAAAAGGTCAAGATCCTCGCGACCCTCGGCCCCGCGACGCGCGGCATCGATGACATCCGCGAGCTGGTACAGGCCGGGGTGAACATCTTCCGCCTGAACTTCAGCCACGGCGAGCACGCCGACCACGCCCAGCGCTACCAGTGGATTCGTGAGGTCGAGCAGCAACTCAACTACCCGCTGGGCATCCTGATGGACCTGCAAGGCCCGAAGCTGCGGGTCGGCCGGTTCGCCGATGGCAAGGTCCTGCTGCAACGAGGCCAGGCCCTGCGCTTGGACCTGGACCCGACACCGGGCGATCAACGCCGGGTGAACCTGCCCCACCCGGAAATCATCGCGGCCCTGGAGCCCGGCATGGACCTGCTGCTGGACGACGGCAAGTTGCGCCTGCGCGTGATCGCCAGGCACAGCGACGCCATCGACACCGAGGTGCTCAACGGCGGCGAACTGTCGGACCGCAAGGGCGTGAACGTGCCCCAGGCCGTGCTCGACCTGAGCCCGTTGACCGCCAAGGACCGGCGCGACTTGAGTTTCGGCCTTGAGCTGGGCGTGGACTGGGTGGCGCTGTCGTTCGTGCAGCGTCCCGAGGACATTCGCGAGGCGCGTGGGCTGATCGGCAACAAGGCGTTCCTGATGGCGAAGATCGAGAAGCCGTCGGCGGTGACCCAACTGCGCGAGATCGCCGAATTGAGCGACGCAATCATGGTCGCCCGTGGTGACCTGGGGGTCGAAGTCCCGGCCGAAAGCGTGCCGCAGATCCAGAAAAACATCATCGGCACCTGCCGTGCCCTCGGCAAACCGGTGGTGGTGGCGACTCAGATGCTCGAGTCGATGCGCTTCTCCCCGGCCCCCACTCGTGCCGAAGTCACTGACGTCGCCAACGCCGTGGCCGAGGGGGCCGATGCGGTCATGCTCTCGGCGGAAACCGCGTCCGGCGATTACCCCCTCGAAGCCGTGCAGATGATGAGCAAGATCATCCGTCAGGTGGAAAACGGCCCCGACTACCAGGCGCAACTGGACGTCAGCCGGCCGAAGGCCGAGGCCACGGTGTCGGACGCCATCAGCTGCGCGATCCGGCGCATCAGCAGCATCCTGCCGGTGGCGGTGCTGGTGAACTACAGCGAATCGGGCAGTTCCAGCCTGCGCGCGGCGCGGGAACGGCCGACGGTGCCGATCCTCAACCTCACGCCGAACCTACAGGCCGCCCGCCGCCTGACGGTGGCCTGGGGCGTGCACTCGGTGGTCAATGACCGGTTGAAACAGGTGGATGAAGTCTGTTCCACCGCCCTGGAAATCGCCCAGGCCCAAGGCATGGCCCAGCGTGGCGATACCCTGCTGATTACCGCGGGCGTGCCGTTCGGGCAGCCGGGGTCGACCAATTCGCTGCGCATTGAGACGCTGCTCTGAGCTTTTCTGTGGCGAGGGAGCTTGCTCCCGCTCGGTTGCGTAGCAACCGCAAAAAGAGGGGCCGCTGCGCGACCCAGCGGGAGCAAGCTCCCTCGCCACAGTTCTCTTATTCCTGACCCATCATGCCCAACCATTCCTCCACCCCCCACTGCCCCGACTGGGCCACCGCCCTGCTCAACGGCTTCAGCCAAATCTTCCTCCAGCGCCATCCGCTGTGCGGCCTGCTGTGCCTGCTGGCGATTCTGCTCACGGCGCCGGCCCTGTTCGGCGGCGCGCTGCTGGGCGGGGTGGCCGGGTTGCTGACGGCCCAGCGACGTGGTTACGCCAAGGCCGATCGGCAAGCCGGGCTGTTTAGCTACAACGGCATCCTGCTGGGCTTGCTGCTGAGCCAGGCGTTGCCCTGGTCGGTGCTGTTACCGCCGTTGATCCTCGCCGCTGGCGGCCTCAGTGCGATGCTGACCCAGCAATGGCTCAAACGCACCCGCAGCCCTCGTTGCCTGCCCGCCTACACCGCGCCGTTTGTAGGGTTGGCGTGGCTGCTGATGAGTGTCACCGCGCCGACGTCCCCAGCCACTTCGATCGAAATGACGATGCCCAACCTGGTGGCCGCGCATTTGAGCGGACTGGGCCAGGTCATGTTTCTCGGTCACCCTGCGGCCGGTGCACTGATTGCGCTGGGCTTGTTGCTGGCCAACCGTCGCGCCGCGGTATGGGCCTTGTTCGCTTCCGCCGTCGGCCTGGCCTTCGCTTTGTCGCAACAGGGGAACGCAACCGCCCTTTCCGGACTGGACGGCTACAACCCTGTGTTGGTGGCGCTGGCCTTCAGCCAACAGCGTCGCCCGTGGCTGCCGCTGACGGGCATCCTCCTGGCGGTCATGCTCACACCAGGGTTTACCGCCCTCGGCCTGCCGCCCCTGACGGCACCGTTCATCCTCGCCTGCTGGCTGATCCAGGCCGGCGGCCGGGCGTGGCACCAGGCCAGCCTCGACAGCGCGCCTTGCACTCTGCGGGGTAATCACCCTAGGCTTCGCTGATTCCGGGTTCAGGCGAAGAGTATGGACAGCAGCAACAACTGGCGTGAACGCCTCTACGTGATCATTTTCCAGACCGACACCGTGGCCGGCCGGCGCTTCGACAGCACCCTGCTGCTGATCATCCTCGCCAGCCTGGTGATCGTGATGCTCGACAGCATCGACAGCGTGCACAAGCACTACGCCGCCCTGCTGGCCGGTATCGAGTGGGGTTTCACCTTCATCTTCATCGTCGAGTACGGCCTGCGCCTGTATTGCTCACCCAAGCCGCTGCGCTATGCCTTCAGTTTTTATGGGTTGGTGGATCTGCTGGCGATCGTGCCGGGGATCCTGGCGCTGTACTACAGCGATGCCCAATACCTGCTGATCATTCGGATCATCCGCATGTTGCGGATTTTCCGTGTGCTCAAGCTCAGCCCTTACCTCAAGCAAGCCAACTACCTGATGGCGGCGCTGCGCGGGAGCAAGCAGAAAATCATCGTGTTCCTCGTCAGCGTCTCGACCCTGGTGACCGTCTTCGGCACGCTGATGTACGTCATCGAAGGCCCCGAGCACGGGTTCACCAGCATCCCCAAGGGCATCTATTGGGCTATCGTGACATTGACCACCGTAGGCTTCGGCGACATCGTGCCCAAGACCCCACTCGGCCAAGTGGTGTCGTCCCTGGTGATGATCACCGGTTACTCGATCATCGCCGTGCCGACGGGCATTTTCACGGCGGAACTGGCCACGGCCATGCGCGGCGACCAGCTCAAGCACGATTGCCCGGTGTGCAGCAAAAACAACCATGAACACGGCGCCGCTTTCTGCTCCCGTTGTGGCAATGCGTTGTTTAGGAAATTGGAATAAGCAAAGCACTTTTTAATGCTTGATGGCCTATTGGCTTGCCGCTAGTGTTGCTGGCTAATTGCCCGGAACCCCGTTAATAAAAAGGAATTCGCAGTGAAGAACTTCTTTGGCGCCTCCCTTCTCGCCGCCGGCCTGACCTTTGGCGGCCTGGCCCACGCCGCCCCGACCCTGCTCAACGTTTCCTACGACGTGATGCGCGATTTCTACAAGGACTACAACGCCGCCTTCCAGAAACACTGGCAGGCCGAGCACAACGAAAACATCACCGTGCAGATGTCCTTCGGCGGCTCCAGCAAGCAGGCGCGCTCAGTGATCGACGGGCTGCCGGCGGATGTCATCACCATGAACATGGCCACTGACATCAACGCCTTGGCCGACAACGGCAAACTGGTGCCTGATAACTGGGTCACCCGCCTGCCGAACAACAGCGCGCCGTTCACCTCCGCCACGGTGTTCATCGTGCGCAAAGGCAACCCGAAAGCCTTGAAAGACTGGCCCGACCTGCTCAAGGACGGCGTGCAGGTGATCGTGCCCAACCCGAAAACCTCCGGCAACGGTCGCTACACCTACCTGTCGGCCTGGGGCTATGTACTGAAGAATGGCGGCGACGAGAACAAGGCCAAGGACTTCGTCGGCAAGCTGTTCAAGCAGGCGCCGGTACTGGACACCGGTGGTCGCGCCGCGACAACCACCTTCATGACCAACCAGATCGGCGACGTGCTGGTGACGTTTGAAAACGAAGCGGAAATGATCGCCCGCGAGTTCGGTCGCGATCAGTTCGAAGTGGTCTACCCAAGCGTTTCCGCCGAGGCCGAGCCACCGGTCAGCGTGGTCGACAAAGTGGTCGAGAAAAAAGGCTCCCGCGCAGCCGCCGAGGCGTACCTCAAATACCTGTGGTCGCCCGAAGGCCAGGAAATCGCCGCCGCCAACTACCTGCGCCCACGGGACCCGGCGGTACTGGCCAAATACACCGACCGCTTCCCGAAAGTAGACTTCCTGTCGGTGGAAAAAACCTTTGGTGACTGGCGCACGGTGCAGAAGACTCACTTCAATGATGGTGGGGTTTTCGACCAGATCTATAGCGGGCAGTAAGACACTGATTCAACCAGGATTGCATGCAAGCTTTTGTGGCGAGGGAGCTTGCTCCCGCTCGGTTGCGCAGCGACCGCCGGAATGGGGCCGCTACGCAGCCCAGCGGGAGCAAGCTCCCTCGCCACAAAAGCACTCCCTTATCTGCTGTGCTGTGTCTAATCTGCTGGGCTGTGCCTACCATTAACCGCGGGCATGACAGCTATCAACCACAAGCCCTGTTCCAGAGCCCTGTAACGCTTTAGCCTCGCGCCATCTTTCCTGTTCACTGACGAGATTGCCATGAGTGCTCATCCCCCCACCACGCCCGGCAGCACCCTGACCCGCGGCATGGTCCTGCTCTTCGCCTTCTGCTGCGGCGCCATCGTCGCCAACATCTATTACGCCCAACCCATCATCGAACTGATCGCCCCTGACGTCGGCCTGAGCAGCACCCTGGCCAGCCTGATCGTTTCGCTGACCCAGATCGGTTATGCCCTGGGCCTGTTTTTCCTGGTGCCGCTGGGGGACTTGCTGGAGAACCGCCGGCTGATGATCCTCACCACGCTGGTGGCGATTGCCAGCCTGCTGGGGGCTGCCTTCACTGACCAGCCGAACGTGTTCCTGCTGGTCTCGCTGCTGGTGGGTTTCAGTTCGGTGTCGGTGCAAGTCCTGATTCCGCTGGCCGCGCACCTGGCGCCAGAAGAATCCCGGGGACGGGTTGTCGGTGGGATCATGGGCGGCCTGCTGCTGGGCATCCTGCTGGCGCGGCCCATCTCCAGTGTCGTGGCCGATCACTTCGGCTGGCGCGCCATGTTCATCATCGCCGCCGCGTTGATGGCCGCGATCAGCATCGTCCTGGCGCTGACCGTGCCCAAGCGCCAGCCCGACCATAGCGCCTCCTATGGCCAACTGCTGGGTTCGCTCGGCACCTTGCTGCGCCAACAGCCGCTGTTGCGGCAACGGGCGTTCTACCAAGCCTGCATGTTCGCCACGTTCAGCCTGTTCTGGACCGCCGTTCCGCTGGAGTTGTCCCGCAACCACGGCCTGTCCCAGACTGAAATCGCCCTGTTTGCCCTGGTTGGCGCCATCGGTGCCATCGCCGCGCCCATCGCCGGCCGCCTGGCCGATGCCGGCCATACCCGCAATGCCTCGCTGCTGGCGATGCTGTTCGCCAGCGTGAGTTTCCTGCCGGCGTTCATCCATCCGCTCTACAGCGTGATCGGCCTGGCGGTGACCGGTGTGGTCCTGGATTTCTGTGTGCAAATGAACATGGTCCTGGGCCAGCGCACCATTTACGCCCTCGATGCCAAGAGCCGCAGCCGGTTGAATGCGTTGTACATGACCAGCATCTTCGTCGGCGGCGCCTTCGGCTCATCGATTGCCAGCGCGGTGTACGAGCACGGCGGCTGGTTGTGGGTGGTCATCGTCGGCAGCGCCTTCCCGCTGTTGGCCTTGCTGCGCTTCCTGAGTGCCTCGCAAAAAGCTTCCCTGGCCACGGCCTGATTACCCAGGCACAAAAAATGCCCGGTCGCTCAAGGCGCCCGGGCATTTTTCATGGAGCATTCAAATCCGCACGTTGCCACGCGGCCCGGCAATCGCCCAGATGATCAGGCCCAGGACCGGCAGCAGCAGGATCAGCAGCACCCAGAGGATTTTCATCCCGGTTTCCGCGCCACTCTTGAGGACATTGATGATCGCCCAGATATCGAGCGCCAGGATAATCAGGCCGACCAGGCCGTTGAAGGTGGAACCCATGGTGTCGCTCCCAAATGGTGGTGTGCACCCTTAGGATAGCGGGCCCCCGGCAAGGGTTCCGTTTTATTGCTTCAGACGTGGACCGCGACCTTGAGGGCTTCCAGGGCCGGCGCGGCAGCGATGCCGACTTCGGCACACAGCTCCAGCACCCGTGGCACGTCGTTGCCGTACACCAGCACCATCTGCAATTCATCGTCGAGCAACTGGCTGAAGTTCATCAACACGTAGCCGCCATTTTCCTTGTTCAGGCTACCCATCTGGATCTGGATGCGGTTGAGCGCGGTCAGGGCTTCGGTCTTCGCCAATTGCTTGGGCTTGAGGTTGAACGCCACGCCGGGGCCGAACGAGGCGACGATCTGCTCGAACAGGTCCACGTAGGTGTCGGCCTGGAACAGCACGGTGTCCGGCAGGCTGCCCACCACCACCCATTCCCCCAACGGAATCGGGAACGTGTCGTCGTAATTGATATCGGGATTGGCCGCCAGGAAAGCCGTCGGGTCCGCGTAGGCCTGGGCCGCTTCATCAGCGATTTTCTCGATGTCCGCCTCGCCGAGGCAGCCGGAGCTGATTTTACCGATGAGTTCGATGAGGGCGGCTTTCATGGGGGTGAATCCTGTGGCGAATGGAGTTTTGAGGGCGGGCAGGATAGCGCATCGCACCGGTCGAGTCAGGAACCTGTGGCGAGGGAGCTTGCTCCCGCTCGGCTGCGAAGCAGTCGTAAATCCGCTGGGCAGGGTAAACCTGACAGGTTGCGGTGGCTGGATTTGGGGCTGCTACGCAGCCCAGCGGGAGCAAGCTCCCTCGCCACAAAAGCGGTCGGGATCTGCTTTGGGCCTTCAACCCAACAATTTTTCCAACTGCGCCGTGGTGTCCACCGCGCCCATGGTCCGCGCGGCATCGAGGGCCGAGACGCCGTTGGCGTCCTTGGCTTTCGGGTCGGCGCCTTTGCCGATCAGGTAGTCGACGATTTCCACCCGGTTGAACATCGCCGCCATCATCAAGGCGGTACGGCCATCGAAGGAAGCGCCTTCCACCTGCGCGCCGCCGTCCACCAGCGTCGCGACCACGGGCAGGTCGCCCTTGAACGCCGCGCCGGCAATCGGGCTCTGGCCGTTGTCGTTGCGGATTTCCGGATCGGCCTTGTGCTCCAGCAGCACTTTCACCGTTTCCACATGCCCGTGGTAAGCGGCCAGCATCAACAGGGTGTCACCCTTGTGGTTGCGCAGATTGGGCGGCAGGCCCTTGCTCAACAGCGCGGCCATCATGGCGGCGTCGCCCTGGCGCGCGACGTTGAACACCTGCTCGGCAAACTCGGCAGCCTCTTCCGGGGTCATCTGGCGGCTTGTATCGGACATCGGGAACTCCACTCGGGTCTTCGCAAAGCGGCTAGTTTCCCGAGGGACCTGGGCGCTGTCATCCCTTTTTTCACTGCGCCCGTCATAGCCAGAATCAATAACGCAGTTGGCCGCCCTGGATCCGGGTCGCCAGTTGCCGGTCGACCCGCACGTAGGTGTCGGTGCCGGGAAGCCAGGCATAGACCGGCTCATCCCCAGTGCCACACGGATCGAACCCTTCGGTCTTGAGGCGCGTCTTCTGGTACTTGAAGGTGCCGGTAGTGTCCATTTTCACCTTGATGCGCAGGAACAGCGGCACGGCATATACGGGCAACTTGCAGTGCAAAAATTGCAGCAGCTCGCTGAAATCCAAGGTCGCCAGGGATTCAGACGGGGTGATCGCCGCCATGCCGGCGCGGCCGTTGGTGCCATTGATCTCCACACCGTAAGCCACCGCCTCGGCCACCTGCGGGTGTTGCAGCAAGACGTTTTCGACTTCCGTGGTGGAGACGTTTTCGCCTTTCCAGCGATAGGTGTCGCCGAGGCGATCGACGAACTGCCCATGCCCGAAGCCGATGTTGCGCAACAGGTCCCCGGTGTTGAAATAACGGTCGCCCGGCACGAAGACATCCCGGCAGATGGTTTTTTCGGTCTTGGCGGGATCCGTGTAGCCATCCAGTGGCGCCTTCTCGTCGATCCGCGCCAGCAGCAGGCCCGGTTGGCCCCTGGGGACTTTTTGCATGCGCCCTTGCAGGTTGCGCAACGGCAAGCCGCTGGCTTGGTCGTACTGCACCAGCTCCCAGCCCATCAGGGAAAACCCGACGGTGTTGTCGAAATTCAGGATATTGGTGAACCCGATATTGCCGTCGCTGGCCGCATACAGCTCGCAGATGTGGTCAACGCCGAAACGCGTCTTGAAGGTCGACCAGGCCCCGGGGCGCAGGCCGTTGCCGATCATTTTCCTCACACTGTGGTGGCGGTCATCGGCAGCGACAGGCTGGTCGATCAGGTAGCGGCACAACTCGCCGACATACCCCAGGGTGGTCGCCCGGTAACGGCGAACGTCGCTCCAGAACTGGCTGGCGCTGAACTTGCGGCGAATCGCGAACCCCGATGCGCCACAGATCGCCGCGCCCCAACACACGCACAGGCCAGTGGCGTGGTACAGCGGCAAGGTGCAATAGACGACATCGTCGGGCTGCATGTCCAAGGCGATCAGGCCGAAGCTGGTGGACGTGCGCATCCAGCGACCATGGCGAAAGACTCCGGCCTTGGGCAGCCCGGTAGTGCCCGAGGTGTAGAGATAAAAACATGGATCGTTGCAAAAAACCTGCTGGCTGCACGCCGGGTTATCGCCGGGGTAATCCGCACAATCAGCCATCAGGTCGACGAAGCCGGACGGAACATCGCCACTGTCCTGATCCGCTACCCACCAGGTCCTGCCGCTCGACAGCGCGGTGCGCGCTCGCACGTCGTTGAAGGCCGCGACCCGCTCGTCCCCGACCACCACCGCGACCGGGTTGACCAGGGCCAGGCTGTGCACCAGCGCATCGCCGGTTTGCGAGGTGTTGAGCATGGCACTGACCGCGCCAACCTTGGCCATCGCCAGCACGCTGATCAACAGCTGCGGCCGGTTCTCGATGAAGATCGCCACGCAATCGCCCTTGCCGATGCCCTGGGCCAACAGGTAATGGGCGATGCGATTGGCCTGCGCGTTGACCTGTGCATAACTCAACACCGTGTCGCCACACAGCAATGCCGGGCCCTGGGGATTGCGTTGCGTGGCCTGTTCGAAACACCAGCCCAGGCCACAAGGCTGGGTCGGGTCCTGGACATTGGCCAGCTTCATGCCTTTGACGATGCGCGGGACGGCCCTGGCGATGGCAGGCAACTTGCGCAGCATCATGCCCCAGGTAATGGTGTCGTTGGGTGTACGACTCATGGTGATTTCCCCGTTCGACCTCGTGGGTCTCGGTTCTTGTTATCGGGCTGGCGGTGATTTTGGCTCGAAAGTACGCTCGCACTTGCGAGGCTGTACACGCGGTTTTTGCAATGTTTTGTATCCGCTGCCCGAGACAGGCGAAGCGTGAGCGCCGGAAAACGATTTGGTTCCAAAAATCATTGCCGGACCACGCAAAATGCAGGATGCACGGTGGCCATTCATGCAAGATGCACGAAAGCAAAATCCCACACAAAACATAACCTATTGTTTTTAAAGTATTTATTGAAAACTTAGATGCTGGCACAGACAGTGCAACCACCCCTCCACGGTTTGCCACACCATGGAGCAGTCAACTATGAACATGATTCAAGAAAAGTTTGCGTCCCTGTTTTCCAACTACGAAGTGACCACTCAGCCCCGCCCGGATGGCGGCATTTTGCTGACCTTGCGCAATAGCGACGGCAAGCTGTTCAAGCGCACGATTTCCTATGCTCAATTGCATGCGGGGGACCAGTTGTCCTGGGCGATCAGCGCGATCCGTCGCGACCTGGCTGAACAGGCCAGCGAGTTGCCACAGATCACGCTGTTGCAGAGCCAGCATCGGTTTGCGCTGCCGACTTACCATAGCGCTTGAGTCTGCTGGTCAATTTGATTTGCTGTTTACTTGGAAACGGCGCTTTTCAGAGATGGGAAGCGTCGTTTTTTTGCGCCTTCTTTTGAGGGCAATTGATCGGTGTGTATATCCGTTTCTGCGGTAACGGCCACTTATGACTGATGGGGACCGCGTTCCTCCTGTGGGAGCGGGCTTGCTCGCGAAGGCGGTGGGCCCGTTTGCAGTGATGTTGGATGTGCCGGCCTCATCGCGAGCAAGCTCGCTCCCACAGGGGATCTTGGGTGTTCATGAGTCTTGTGTTCACCGCAGATCCATTGTGGGAGCGAGCTTGCTCGCGAAAGCGGTGTGTCAGTTGACGGTGATGTTGGTGGGCCGGCCTCTTCGCGAGCAAGCTCGCTCCCACAGGGGATCTTGGGTGTTCATGAGTTTGTGTTCACCGCAGATCCATTGTGGGAGCGAGCTTGCTCGCGATAGCGGTGGCTCAGCCACATAGATGTCGGCCTTTGCCCCACTCTTGCTCTTGCTCTTGCTCTTGCTCTTGCTTTGGATCTTGATCTTGATCTGAACGCCCCGTTAAACCACGCTGGCCGAACGCAGGCATTGCGCAGTGGGCACCTCGGCATGGATGCCGAGGTAGCCGCGCTGGGCCATGGATGGCCCTTCGCGGCGGCCCACGGAGCAATGCCGGAGTGAGGGCACACCGAGCCTAGGCGAGGTGCCGAGTGGTGGGGCAAAGCGCTTTTGGTTACTTTTGGCGCTCTTCCAAAAGTGACCCGCTGTAAGAGCGGAACCATAAGCAGCCGTTACCGCAGCAACGGATATACACAAAAATCTCACACCAGATACAGGTCAATCCTCCAAACGAGGAAACCGCCGAGCAATATCATCCCCAGTAACCTCGGCAACCAACCCCTGCAAATCACCAGACAACCGAATCGAAACGAAATACGGCCGCTCCCCCCCATCAAACCAATGCGGCATACCAGCAGGCACCGTGATCAAGTCGTTCCTTTCACACAACACGGCGTAGACATAATCGCCGATGTGCAGACTAAACAACCCCCGACCACTAACGAAGAATCGTACCTCTTCCTGGCTATGACAGTATTCATCAAGCCCTCCAGCCGGTTCCGGATGATCGCTTCTAACGCTAACCACATCGACCGCAACATACCCCCGCTCAGTCATCACCCCATCGATCTGAACCTGGTAAGCCGCAATGATCTCCTCCTCACTGGCACCCGGCTGAATTTTCACCGCCGCTTCCCAACGGGCAAAGCGAACACCTTGCTCAGCCAACGTCGCGACAATGTCCTCGAAGTGGGTCAACACCTTGTTCGGAATCTCAGGGCTCGAAACGTGATAGACGGACAGGCTGCTCATGAAAATGGCTCCAGCAAATTAACGGTTCGAAGGCTCATGGCCGGTCCTCTTGCATACGTGTCGCAATGATAACGGCTGCCGCAAAGGCCGCGAGGCTGGCGAGGCTGAAGGTCCAAGTGGCGCCCAGGGCGTTCCAACTGTAGCCGGAATACAACGCGCCCAAGGCCCCGCCCGTGCCGGCCAGCGCCGCATACAGCGCCTGCCCCTGGCCTTGCTGGCGAGGGCCGAAGCTGCGTTGCACGAAATGGATGGCGGCGGCGTGAAAGCTGCCGAAGGTCGCCGCGTGCAGCACTTGGGCAAACAGCAGCACCCAGAGAAATTCGGCCAGCGAACCCAGCAGCAACCAGCGCAACGCCGCCAGCAGGAAACTCACCAGCAGTACCCGGCGCACGGAAAATCGCGCCAGGATCCGGCTCATCAGCAGGAAGACCAACACCTCTGCCACCACGCCGACCGCCCAGAGCAGGCCGATCAAACCGCGACTGTAGCCCAGGCGTTCGAGGTGCAACGTCAGAAAGGTGTAATACGGCCCGTGACTCACCTGCATCAGGCCCACGCAAGTGTAGAACGCCAGTACGCCAGGGTTGCGCAGTTGCCGCAGGAAGCCCTCCCCCGCGACTCGCGGCCCCTGCAATGGCTGGGCATTGGGCACCCAGAAACTGGCGAGGACGATGCCGGCCATGATCAACACCAGGGCTACCGGGTAGATGTCCAGGCTCAGCCATTCGAACAAGCGGCCAAGCACGACCACAGTGATGATGAAACCGATGGAGCCCCACAGGCGGATCTGGCTGTAGCGCGAGGCCTGCCCGCTCAGATGGGCCAAGGTGATGACTTCGAACTGCGGCAACACCGCGTGCCAGAAAAATGCGTGTAACGCCATGACCATCGCCAGCCAGGCGTAGCTTTTGTCGATGAAGATCAGCGAGAAGGCCAACAGCGTGCAGATCGCGCCAAAGCGCACGATTGCCAGGCGTCGGCCGGTGTAATCCCCCAGCCAACCCCAGATGTTCGGCGCCACGCAACGCATCAGCATGGGGATGGCCACCAGCTCGCCGATGCGCGCCGCGTTGAACCCCAGGTGATCGAAATACAGCGCCAGGAACGGCGCCGTCGAACCGAGCAGCGCGAAATAGAACAGATAGAAGCTGGAAAGCCGCCAGTACGGCAGTGCCGCCACGGTCGTCAGGCCACGGCGGCTGGCAGGCCGACCATCAAAGCTGCCCCAGCACCGGGGTGCTGACGCGCACGTCGGCGTTCTGGCCGCGATGACGCAGCAGGTGATCCATCAGCACGATGGCCATCATCGCCTCGGCGATGGGCGTAGCACGAATGCCGACGCAGGGGTCGTGACGGCCCTTGGTGATGACCTCCACCGGGTTGCCATGGACATCGATGGAGCGCCCCGGCGTGGTGATGCTGGACGTCGGCTTCAAGGCCAGGTGCGCCACGATCGGCTGGCCCGAGGAAATGCCGCCGAGGATGCCGCCGGCATTATTGCTGAGGAAACCCTCAGGCGTCAGTTCGTCACGGTGTTCGGTACCACGCTGGGCGACGCAGGCAAAACCGGCGCCGATTTCCACGCCTTTCACCGCGTTGATGCTCATCAGCGCATGAGCCAGCTCGGCGTCGAGGCGGTCGAAGATCGGCTCGCCAAGGCCCGGCATCACGCCTTCGGCGACGACGGTGATCTTTGCGCCGACCGAGTCCTGGTCCCGGCGCAGTTGGTCCATGTAGGCCTCGAGTTCTGGCACCTTGTCTGGATCGGGGCAGAAAAAGGCGTTCTGCTCTACCGAGTCCCAGGTCTTGAACGGGATTTCGATGGGGCCCAACTGGCTCATGTAGCCACGGATGACGATGCCCTGGCTGGCCAGGTACTTCTTGGCAATCGCCCCGGCCGCCACGCGCATGGCGGTTTCCCGGGCCGAGCTGCGACCGCCGCCACGGTAGTCGCGTTCACCGTATTTGTGGTGGTAGGTGTAGTCGGCGTGGGCCGGGCGGAACAGGTCCTTGATGGCCGAGTAGTCCTTGGACTTCTGGTCGGTGTTGCGGATCAGCAGGCCGATGGCACAGCCGGTGGTGCGTCCTTCGAACACGCCGGACAGGATTTCGACTTCATCGGCTTCCTGCCGCTGGGTGGTATGGCGGCTGGTGCCGGGCTTGCGGCGGTCCAGGTCACGTTGCAGGTCGTCCAGGGAAATCTCCAGGCCCGGCGGGCAGCCGTCGACAATGGCGACCAACGCCGGGCCATGGCTTTCGCCCGCGGTGGTGACAGTGAACAGCTTGCCGTAGGTATTGCCGGACATGCAGGGTGCTCCGTGAAAAACGCTGAGAGACTCAACCTTGGATTCGTAGTGGGCGCCAGTATACGCAGGCTCCCCGCGTAGTTCATCCTCGAACCTTATCGGCGCCCACCAGTCCAACCGGCACCTTCGCAACTAATGGCGTGATGATGTTAAAGCTGCTAGCCCTAAGCCTTACCTTGTTCACCGGCCTGTTTTCCTGCCTGGCCCAGGCCACGGTGCTGCAACGCCCGATCAGCCTCGACACCGGCAATGGCGAACTATTCGGCTCATTGTTGCTGCCCAAGTCCGACACGCCCGTGCCGGTTGTCCTGATCATTTCCGGGTCCGGTCCTACAGACCGCGACGGTAACAACCCCGAGGGCGGGCGCAACGACAGCCTCAAGCGCCTGGCCTGGGTCTTGGCCAGGCACAACATTGCCAGCGTGCGCTATGACAAACGCGGCGTGGCCGCCAGCCTCGCAGCGACACCGGACGAGCGCAACCTGAGCGTCGAGACCTATGTCGCCGATACCGTGGCCTGGAGCCGCAAACTCGCCGCCGACCCACGCCTGGGCCCGTTGATCCTGCTGGGCCACAGCGAAGGCGCGTTGATCGCCAGCCTCGCCGCGCCCCAGGCCAACGCGGCGGCGGTCATTTCCCTGTCCGGCAGTGCCCGGCCAATCGACCAGGTACTGCGCCAACAATTGAGCAACCGCCTGCCACCGCCGCTGATGTTGCGCAGCAATGAGCTGCTCGACAGCCTCAAGGCCGGGCGACTCGACGACAACGTGCCGACGCAACTGCAGGTGATTTTCCGCCCCAGCGTACAACCCTACCTGATCTCGTTGTTCCGCCAGGACCCGGCTCGGGCTTTCGCCGCGTTGAAGATGCCGGCCTTGATCATCCAGGGCAGCAACGACATCCAGGTCAGCATCGATGATGCCCGGCAGTTGAAAGCCGCCAAGCCCGACGCCGAGTTGGCGCTGATCCAGGGCATGAACCACGTGATGCGCATCGTGCCCAACGACGTCAAACAACAACTGGCTTCCTACAAAGACCCCAACCTGCCCCTGGCGGCCGAGCTCGGCACGCGGGTTCTGCGTTTTATTGACGCGTTAGCCGCGCGTTAGGCGGTTTTAGTCGATTTAGCTTCAGTACTGGCAAAAATGGCCGATAACCCGGTGTCGGATAGCGCAATGGCTACCGACCCGCCGGCCTGGACAGGATTTTGCCGTTATGACTGAAACTCAAGCTTCCCCCGACACCGCTGCCGAAGCCCCCGCCTCGTCCGTGGCTGAGCTGCCGTGGGCCGACGTACAGACCGAGCATCACAAGATGCTCCGGCTGGCGCCGCTCAAGACCGACCGCGCCACCGGCGTGCGGCCGTTGCGGTTTGTCGAGTTCAGCTATGTCGAGCGCCACAGCAAGGAACGCAGCCTGCTGCGCATGACCCTCCAACTGCCGAACCAGCGGGTGCGCAAGGAACAGAATCATCTGGACGTCTGGGCCGATCACGTCGAGAAACGCCTGACTTTTTCCCCGGACAACCTCCAAGTCGAGCCGTTGAACCGTGGCATCGGCCGTTTCCTCGCGGCCCAGGGTATTACCTGGGCCAAGAAGCGCTGGTCGGCCTATCAGGTAGACGGCACCGACCTGGATAACAAGGACGCCCTGAACGAAGACACGCGCCTGCGCCGTGATCGCTTCCTCAAGGCCCAGGGTTTCGAGGTGGCCTACGCCGACGCCCAGCACCTCAAGGGTAGTATCAAGTCAGCCCAGGTTGGCGATTTGGTCGGCGACTGGAACACCGAGAAGCTGCAGTTCGTGACCATCCTCGAAGCCGCGCAGATGCTGCAACAAGCCGAGCAGAACCTGGCGGAACAGGAAGTCAAACTCAAGCAGCAGGAAGAGAAGGTCACCAAGTTCAAGCGCGAAGACACCGGTTTGCGCTTCACCATCACCTGCCTGGTGGCCTTCGCCATGTTTCAGGCGGGGTTGCTGATCTGGATTGCGACGCGGCACTGACTCCAACCGCGCATGAACACCCCCTGTGGGAGCGAGCTTGCTCGCGATAGCGGTGGGTCAGTCAATTCAATGCCACTGACCCGACGCCATCGCGAGCAAGCTCGCTCCCACAGTGGGGTTGCCGCGCAATACAGACAATCCCGTGGCGAGGGAGCTTGCTCCCGCTCGGCTGCGTCTGTAGGAGCTGTCGAGTGCAACGAGGCTGCGATCTTCCCCAGCCACTTGAATCTCAAGCGAAAGATCAAAAGATCGCAGGCTTCGCCAGCTCCTACAGGGCCCAGCGGGAGCAAGCTCCCTCGCCACAAAAGCGGTCACAGTGGTCAAACCCGCGAAGCAAACAACGCCTGGTGCTCGCGGCACTGCTCGGCGCTGAGCATGAACACGCCATGCCCGCCGCGCTCGAAGTCCAGCCAGGCAAAATCGACTTCCGGGTACAGCGCCTCGACGTGCACCTGGCTGTTGCCCACCTCGACAATCAACAGCCCCTTCTCGGTCAGATGATCGGCCGCCTCGGCCAGCATCCGCCGAACCAGGTCCAGGCCGTCATCGCCACAGGCCAGACCCAATTCCGGCTCGTGCTGGTATTCCTGGGGCATATCGGCGAAATCTTCCGCATCGACGTAGGGTGGGTTCGACACGATCAGGTCGAAACGTTGCCCCGGCAAACCTTCGAAGCCATCACCCTGGACGGTGAATACGCGCTCATCGACACCGTGGCGCTCGATGTTCTGGTTGGCCACTTCCAGCGCTTCGAACGACAGGTCGGCCAGCACCACTTCGGCTTCCGGGAATTCATAGGCACAGGCGATGCCGATGCAGCCGGAACCGGTGCACAGATCGAGAATCCGTGCCGGCGCCTGGCCCAACCAAGGCTCGAAACGCTTTTCGATCAGCTCACCGATGGGCGAGCGTGGAATGAGCACGCGCTCATCAACAATGAACGACATCCCGCAAAACCAGGCTTCACCCAACAGGTAGGCCGTCGGAATGCGCTCGGCAATGCGTCGGCGCAGCAGGCGCTGCACATGGACCAGTTCTTCGTCTTCAAGACGGCAGTCCAGGTAGCTGTCGGCAATTTCCCACGGCAGATGCAATGCGCCCAACACCAGTTGCCTGGCTTCGTCCCACGCGTTGTCGGTGCCATGGCCGAAAAACAGATCCTCTCCATGGAAACGGCTGACGGCCCAACGGATATGGTCGCGCAGGGTACGGAGACGGGAAGTGATCACGGCGGCAAACTCCAGAAAAATCGACGGGCGAGTCTACCAGTCAAACGCGGCGCCACCCAAACGCGCCTCGATGACGAACGAAAAGCGCCGGACCAACCGTAGGATTTATCGTTTTTTTGCACCGCCTATTGAACGAGACGAGCATCTTGACAAGGCTGTAGGCCAGCAACGGCGGCCCTTGCGATGGAAGCGATTCACAGAACCGCTCAGCCAGAGGAGAATGTCGCAAAAGCCCCACTCGAAGGAGCCCCAGAATGTCCGTTCCAAAAACGATGTTTCAACTCAGCGGCCGTGGTTATGCAGCGGCCAACCTGAGTCAAGCGACCTTGATCATCATCGATGCCCAGAAAGAATACCTCGCCGGGCCCCTGGCCCTGAGCGGCATGGATGCAGCCGTCGCGAACATCAAGCAACTGCTCGGCGCGGCCCGCGCAGCCGGTCGCCCGATCGTGCATGTGCGCCACCTGGGCACCCATGGCGGGCTGTTCGATCCACAAGGTGAACGCGGGGAGTTCATCCCCGGCCTCGAACCCCAGGGCGACGAAACCGTGGTCGAAAAGCTGCTGCCCAGCGCCTTCCACGGCACCGAGCTGAAAAAACGCCTGGAAGACTTCGGCCCCCTGGACCTGATCGTGTGTGGGTTCATGAGCCATTCCAGTGTCAGCACCACCGTGCGCGCCGCCAAGAACCTGGGCTTCCGCTGTACCCTGGTGGAAGACGCCTGCGCCACGCGCGACCTGCCATACAAGGGCGGCGTCCTCAGCGCCGAGCACGTGCAGCAGACCGAAATGGCGATCATGGCCGACAACTTCGCCACCCTGGCCCTGACCCGCGACTTCATCTGATGCGCCTTGATGAGCGGCCACTCCCGCCGCTCATCCGCAAAAGCCTCTCATTTGCTGCAATTGCCCTACCTTCAGGAACAACCCGAATATCTTCCGGTCGAAGGGCCGATACCCATTGAGGAAGGTCGGAATGAAGTTATCCGATGGTTTTGACGCACGTCGCTTGCGGCCCAAGGGCCCGAGCAACTGGCGGTTTCGTTTCGGCGCGGCGATCGCCGCGCTGCTGGCAACACTCGGTGTACTGCTGGCCATGGCCGGTGCCGCCAGCCTGCTGGGCCGCCCTCCCGCACTGGGCGAGTTGAATGCCACCCCAATGGGTTCGGCGATCATCCTGGCAGTCGGTCTTTTCGTACTGTTGCTGGGCGTCTGGCTCTGGCGCCGCTGCCGCCGTCGCGCCCGCCAATCCCTGGAGCTGGCCATGGCTCCGCACCTGATGAAAAAGCACGACTGATCCGCCACTCGACGTTTTGTCGCGCCTGATCCCGCCAGAGTTGGGTAAACTGGCCGGCTTCGCGGAGGCTGACATGCAAGACGACGACTTTTCCTTGTTCAAAAGTGCGATCCAGGGCGTAAAACCGATCAAACACGACCGTGCCGAGACCGGCAAGCCCAAGGCCGATCGCGCGCAGATCGCCAAGCTGCGCCAAGCCGCCACCGTGCGCACCGACGCCACCACCGTGGACGGCTTGTCCGATCAGTTCGTGATCGACGTCGGGCCGGAAGACGAGTTGATGTGGGCCCGCGACGGTGTCCAGGAAAGCCAGATGCGCAAGCTGAAGGTCGGCCAGATCCCCTTCGAAGGCAGCCTCGACCTGCACGGCATGACCGTCGAAAAGGCCCGGGAAACCCTTTGGGCGTTCCTGGCCGAAGCCACCAAGTTCGAGATCCGCTGCGTGCGCGTCACCCATGGCAAAGCCGTGCGCCTGGACGGCAAGCGGCCGATGATCAAGAGCCACGTCAACACCTGGCTGCGCCAGCACCCGCAAGTGCTGGGCTTCACCTCCTGCCAGGCAAAACACGGCGGCGCCGGGGCGGTCTACGTGATGCTCAAGCGCACCATGATGGAAGGCCGCGACGAATAGACCTGTTGTCCTACCCGCCAGCGCATGCATGGAAGTACCGAGATAAAAAAAGCCCCGCAATGGCGGGGCTTGATGAATGATGTTTTGTTGTTAAAACGACTCGGCCGGCTTATTGGCCTGATGCGCCAGCTTGATTTGGTCAAGCTTTGAGAAAGTAAACTTTATAATCAAATAAGCATCGTTACCTATGCCGTTGATGCTTAAATCCACGCTCCTCATATTGTCAGGTGCCAGCTCTACTAAGCCACGAAAATTTCTAGCGCCTTTAATCGACATTCCATTTTCAACGAACGTGTAAGTAATATTACCCGCATTCAAGGCCGTATTTTCAAAACTTGAAAACTCGGCAGTTACTTCCTCGATGCTTTTGGATTTGCCCGCAAGGACGAGTAAATCCAGAATAGATTTGCCGTCGCTAACCGCGACCATATCGAAGTTCTTCTCCAAGGCGCCCATCGCGCGCTGGAACAGTTCATGATCAACGGGCGAAAGTAACGAAACCATTGAAAGCTTGTCATTCTTGAAAACCAACGACGCCGTGAACTTCTGTTCAATAAAGACCAATTCGGTGCATTTTACGGTAGCACCCACTTGCGTCGAACAATCATAGTAACCGGCAGCCTCGGTGTAGTTGGCGATAGGGGAGTCATAAGCGAAGTTCTTGAACAGGTAGTCAGCTGCAACTGCATCCTGCGTTCCCGAGAGAGTGGCTACCATGGACAGGGCCAGCGCACAGATTCTTTTAGACATGGATTCCGTTCCTGAGAGAGAGGGCAAGAGATAGCGTAATGCTACCAGTCCTGAAGCAGATTTGTCTCTTCAACCCAAGCAGGCCGGTACGGTCAACCGAGACCTCAGGACAACACTGATCGGATTGGAGGTTCGCGCCCGCCGGCCATACAACTGCCGTCACACTTAGGCTACCATGTGCAGCACGGCGGGCATGAAACCCTGCAATCACTGCCTCTCAGCTCGGTCAAAGCGTCAATTGCTGTCGACCTATGCCCACTGGATCTCCCGGATCGACTGGATGGCCTGGGCAGAATCGAAACGCTCGATTGGTACAAAATGGGTACAGACAGAACAAGTACCCTCCTGAAACCCTTATGGAATCAGCCTCTGTGACACTGGAACAGAATTACACCGCGATTCTCGGCCAACTGGGCGAGGACGTTTCCCGCGAGGGCCTGCTCGACACGCCCAAGCGCGCTGCCAAGGCCATGCAGTACCTCTGCCGCGGTTATGAACAGACCCTGGAAGAAGTCACCAACGGTGCCTTGTTCAGCTCCGATAACAGCGAGATGGTGCTGGTCAAGGACATCGAGTTGTACTCGTTGTGCGAGCATCACTTGTTGCCTTTCATCGGCAAGGCCCACGTGGCCTATATCCCGAGCGGCAAGGTACTGGGGCTGTCAAAGGTCGCGCGTATCGTCGACATGTACGCCCGTCGCCTGCAGATCCAGGAAAACCTCAGCCGCCAGATCGCCGACGCGGTCCAGCAAGTGACCGGCGCCCTGGGCGTGGCGGTGGTGATCGAGGCCAAGCACATGTGCATGATGATGCGCGGTGTGGAAAAGCAGAACTCCTCGATGATCACTTCGGTGATGCTCGGCGAGTTCCGGGAAAACGCTGCCACTCGCAGCGAATTCCTCAGCCTCATCAAGTAACGCGTCGCAAGAAGAAAACCGGCATTGATCGCCGGTTTTTTTTCGCCCGTGAAAAATCAGGTAAGCTGCGCGCCCTCTTCTTCCCTGCCGCGAGGCTGAATACCGTGATCGTCAAAGCGCTTCGAGTTGGCTTGGGCCAGCTCATCATTTTCATCGACTTCATTACCCGCCCTGGCAAGAAACAGCGCCCGGCCGAGGCCCAGGCGCAGGTCGACCAGGCCGCTCGCAGCCTGACGCTGTATCAATTCCATGCCTGCCCGTTCTGCGTGAAGACTCGCCGTACCCTGCGTCGCCTCAACGTACCGGTGGCCCTGCGCGATGCGAAAAACAACGAGCAGGATCGCCAGACGCTGCTGGAGCAAGGGGGCAGGATCAAAGTGCCGTGCCTGCGCATTGAAGAGAATGGCGAGACCACCTGGATGTATGAGTCCAAGGTGATCATTGATTATTTGGATAAGCGGTTTTCTGCGGCCTGATAGTTTTATGGTGTGGCGACTGGCCTCATCGCGAGCAAGCTCGGCTCCCACAGAGGACAGTGGTGAATACAAATCCAGTGTTCACCAAGTCCCCTGTGGGAGCCGAGCTTGCTCGCGATGGGGCCAGCCCAGCCACCGCCTAAATCAGGCTGCTTTTGCAGCCAACGCCTCCCGCACCACCCCCGCCAACCGCTTGAGTCCTTCATCCAACCGCGCCGGGTCGATGTGACTGAAGTTCAAGCGCAAGTGCCCCGGATGCTGGTCCGGCTCAGGAAAGAACGGCTCCCCCGGCATGAATGCCACGTCGGCCGCCAGGGCGGCGGCGAGCAAAGTGCGGGTGTCCAGCGGTTGCCTGAGGGTCAGCCAGAAAAACAACCCGCCCTGGGGCACGTTCCAATCCGCGATATCAGCGAAATGCGTTTGCAACGCCGCCTGGAACCGATCGCGACGGTCCCGGTAGAAATCCCTCAACTCACTCAAATGGCTGCGGTACTGCTCGGTGCCGATCCATTGCAGCGCCTGCCACTGGCCGATGCGATTGGTGTGCAGGTCCGCCGATTGCTTGAGCCGCAGCAGATGCGGGAACAGATCCGGACTGGCGATCAGGTAGCCCACCCTTAGCCCCGGCAACAGGGTTTTCGACACGGTGCCGGTGTAGATCCAACTGGCCTTCTTCAAGCGACTGACAATCGGCGTGGCACTGCCGCCATCGAAGGTCAGCTCGCGGTAGGGCTCGTCCTCGATCAGGGTGACGCCAAACTCGTCCAGCAGCGCCGCCACCGCATCGCGCTTGGCCTCGCTGTAGCGCACCGCCGAAGGGTTCTGGAAGGTCGGGATCAGGTAGATAAACGCTGGGCGATGCTGCTCCAGCCGGGCCCGCAATTGTTGCAAGTCAGGGCCGTCGGCCTCCAGGGGAACGGTGATGCAGTCGGCGCCGAACAGCTGGAAAATCTGCAACGCCGCCAGATAGGTCGGCGCTTCGAGCATCACTTCGGTGCCCACGTCGATGTGCAGCTTGGCCGCCAAATCGAGGGTTTGCTGGGAGCCGCTGACCACCAGCACCTGGCTCGCCTCACAGGCCACGCCCAACGCCCGCGCCTGGGCTGCCAGGGCTTCGCGCAGGGCCGGTTCGCCTTCGCTCATGCCGTACTGGCCCATGGACAATGGCATGGCCGCCCATTCCACTTTCGGCAGCATGGCTTCGGCCGGCAGGCCGCCGGCGAACGACATCACCTCAGGACGCTGCGCCGCCGCGAGGATTTCTCGAATCAAAGAACTTTTGAGGCGCGAGACACGTTCGGAAAAAGCCATGGGTCACCTGTAGCCGGTCGCTGGAATAATGAGTCAAACTGGTTGACCGAAATTACGCCGACTTCTGTGGATACGTCAATATGCTTGACCTTAAAAACCCTGCCTCCCAACAAATGGCCATGGAAGCGTTTTTCTTCGGTTACCAGGCGTTCACCGCCAAGGCCGATGAAATGCTCGAGCGCCGTGGGTTGAGCCGGGTCCACCAGCGCATCGTCTTTTTCATCGCCCGCTATCCGTCATTGAGCGTGAAGGAATTGCTGGCCCTGCTTGGGGTGAGCAAGCAGGCGTTGAACATGCCGTTGCGGCAGTTGATGGAAATGCACTTGGTGAACAGCGTTGCGTCCGAGACCGACAAACGCAAACGGCTGCTGGAACTGACCGCCGAGGGTGAGCGCTTTGAGCAGGCGTTACGGCGTGAACAGGTGAAATTGCTGGAGCGGGTGTTTGCCGAAGCCGGGGAAGCGGCGGTGGATGGGTGGCTGGCGGTGAATCTGGCACTGGCGAAATCCAGTGAATGAAGGCGTCTGATCCGACGCCATCGCGAGCAAGCTCGCTCCCACAGTGGGACTGTGGTGAATGCGAGGTCTGTGTTCACCCATGAACCTGTGGGAGCGAGCTTGCTCGCGATAGCGTCCTAAAGGTCGATATACCCCTATCGCCAAACATTTCGTCGACAACACAGAAAACATTATTTGCATTATTTGTATACAAAAGCATAATTCGCTTCGTGCGAGTTCCTGACCAACAGGTCAACATACCCTCGCCAGCCTTACCTGCCTCAGCGCATCGCGGCCACCCCCAGGGCGTTTGCGGTGCTGGAAATAACAATAAGACTCTTGAGGAGTACTCGCTGTGGAAAGCCGCAAACCCGAAGCCCGGACGCTGGACCTCTCGCCGCCACTACGCAGTGGCTGGCTGGAACGCCTCTTCAAACTCAGCTTGCATGGCACCACGGTGAAGACCGAGCTGATTGCTGGCCTGACAACCTTCATCACCATGGCCTACATCATTTTCGTCAACCCCAACATCATGGCCGACGCCGGCATCGATCACGGCGCCGCCTTCGTCGCCACCTGCATCGCCGCCGCCCTGGGTTGCCTGTTGATGGGCCTTTACGCCAACTGGCCGGTGGGCCTGGCACCGGGCATGGGCCTGAACGCCTTCTTCACCTACACCGTGGTCGGCACCATGGGCTACAACTGGGAGACCGCATTGGGCGCGGTGTTCATCTCCGGTGTGCTGTTCATGTTCCTGACCTTGTCGCGGGTGCGCGAGTGGCTGCTCAACAGCATTCCGGTGAGCCTGCGCTTCGCCATGGGCGCGGGGGTCGGGTTGTTCCTCGGGCTGATCGGCCTGAAAACCGCCGGGATCGTCGTGGACAGCCCTGCCACCCTGATCAAGCTCGGCTCGTTGCGCGAACCCGGTCCGTTGCTGGCCGCGGTGTGCTTCCTGATGATCGCCGTGCTCAGTTATCACCGTGTGTTCGGCGCGATCCTGATCAGCATCATCGCCGTGACCCTGTCCGGTTGGGGCCTGGGGTTAGTGCAGTACAACGGCGTCATGTCGACACCGCCGAGCCTGGCTCCGACCTGGATGGCGATGGACGTGGCCGGCGTGTTCAACATCAGCATGATCAGCGTGGTGCTGGCCTTCCTTTTCGTGCACATGTTCGACACCGCCGGCACCCTGATGGGCGTTGCCCAGCGCGCCGGCCTGGTGAAAGCCGATGGCAAGATCGAGAACCTGTCCCGCGCCTTGAAGGCCGACAGCGCTTCAAGCGTATTCGGCGCCATGGTCGGTGTACCGCCAGTGACCAGCTACGTGGAAAGCGCCGCCGGTGTGGCCGCCGGTGGCCGCACGGGGCTTACCGCCGTGACCGTCGGTGTGCTATTTATTGCCGCCATGTTCTTCGCACCGCTGGCCGGGATGATTCCGGCCTACGCCACGGCCGGGGCCTTGATCTACGTCGCCATGCTGATGATGGGCGGCATGGCCCACATCGAATGGGACGAAGCAACCGACAGCATTCCGGCCATCGTCACGGCCATCATGATGCCCCTGACGTTCTCGGTCGCCGACGGCATCGCCCTGGGTTTCATCACCTATGTGGTGCTCAAGGCCGGTACCGGTAAACACAAGGAAATTTCCGTCAGCCTGTGGGTGCTTTGCGCGATCTTCATCGCCAAGTTCATCTTCTTGTAAGCGCAACCGTATTCACCCGCCTCACCCCCTGGGTGAGGCTTTTGTACATCAGGAGCAAAGTAATGAATCTGGAAACCTGGCTGTTGTTCAGTGGCGCCGCATTGGTGGTGATCCTCATCCCCGGCCCGTTGTCGTTGTTGATGATCGGCAATAGCCTGAACTACGGCCTGCGCCGCTCCTATCCGGCATTCCTGGGGGGCGTGATCGCGTCGATCTGCCTGCTGAGTGCTTCGGCGCTGGGGCTCGGTGCATTGTTGATGGCCTCGGAGCAGTTGTTCAGCGCCCTGAAGATCGTCGGCGCCCTGTACCTGTTTTACCTGGCCTGGCAGAGCTGGCAGCAATCGCGCCAACCGTCCCAAGGCGCCGAAGTGCCCCAGGCTGTCGCCGTCCCGCGCTTTCGCACGCTCTTCGGCCGCGCGTTCGTGCTGGGAGCAAGCAACCCGAAAGACATCCTGTTCTTCGCTGCGTTCCTGCCGCAATTCCTGAGCGCCGAACAGCCATTCCTGCCGCAACTGCTGATCATGATCGCCACTTGGACCGTACTCGACCTGCTGTGCAAGCTGGCTTATGGCCTCGGTGCCCACGGCGCGGCGCGGTATCTGCGTACGGGTAAAGGCCAGGGCTGGTTCAACCGGGTCAGCGCCGGGTTGTTTGGTGGCGCGGGGGCGGCCTCCTTGTTGAGTCGCTGAGAAAGCAAAAGCATCGCGAGCAAGCTTGCTCCCACAGGTTTTTGTGACGACAAAAATCCAGTGTGGGGCTTGCTCGCGAAGGCACCTTCCCAGGCACCCTATTTTTCATGGACGAAAAAAAGCCCGCAGTGTGAGCGGGCTAAAAACCAAAGAAGCTTATGCGCAGTCGCTTCCAGGACAAGGCAGTTGCTTGGGGGATCAACTGCCTCGATACGTTGAATAGGCGTAGGGCGAAATCAACAAGGGCACGTGGTAGTGCTCTTGCTCGGCCGAAATACCGAAGCGCAGCACCACCACATCCAGGAACGCTGGGTCGGGCATTTGCACGCCACGGGCGCGGTAGTAATCACCGGCGTGGAATTGCAATTGATAAACGCCCGAACGGTAGTCATCCCCTTGCAACAGGGGCGCATCGCAACGGCCGTCGCTGTTGGTCAGTGCGCTGGCGACCCACTGTAGTTGCGAATCTTCCACGCGGTACAGTTCGATCTTGATCGAGCTGCCCGGGCAGCCATGTGCGGCATCCAAAACGTGCGTAGTCAAACGTCCCATTGCTTGTGCGCGCCTCGCTGCAGTGCAGTCCGGCCCGACGCCTCCTGATTCAGTTGAAAGACAGGCCGCACCGTTTCGGAGCACGAAACGCCACGGCGATGAGCGAATTAAGACACTTTAAAAGAAAATTGTACACAATAAAAACAGATATTTTAGCCCTTCGACTGCGCGACGGCACGTCAACCCCAGGTTTAAGACAAACCAATGAATACAAGACCCTCCCGACGATTCATTGACCAACTGGGCAGGTTTCTTGCAGTGTAGACACCGGGAGAGGGCCTTGTGAAAAATGCAAAAATCAGGCTTACAAATCGCACATAAAGTTGTATACAATCATTCCATCGTCGTGACGCCAGCCTGAAACTCATCACCGGGGCGCCACCTACATGGTTCGAACAAGAAGGAAAACTGCAGTGAGCGCTGACTACCCACGCGACCTGATCGGTTACAGCAGTAACCCTCCCCACCCCCATTGGCCGGGCAATGCCCGCATCGCCCTGTCCTTCGTGCTCAATTACGAAGAAGGCGGCGAGCGCAACGTCCTCCATGGCGACAAGGAATCCGAAGCGTTCCTTTCGGAGATGGTCGCGGCGCAACCGCTGCAGGGCGAACGCAACATGAGCATGGAATCGCTGTACGAGTATGGCAGCCGTGCCGGCGTCTGGCGTGTCCTCAAGCTGTTCAAGGAATTCGATATCCCGCTGACCGTTTTCGCCGTGGCCATGGCCGCCCAGCGCCATCCAGACGTGATTCGCGCCATGGTCGCCGCCGGCCACGAGATCTGCAGCCACGGCTATCGCTGGATCGACTACCAGTACATGGATGAGGCCCAGGAACGCGAGCACATGCTCGAAGCGATCCGCATCCTCACCGAAATCGCCGGCGAACGTCCGCTGGGCTGGTACACCGGCCGCACCGGCCCGAACACCCGCCGCCTGGTGATGGAAGAAGGCGGTTTCCTCTATGACAGCGACACCTACGACGACGACCTGCCCTACTGGGAGCCGAACAACCCCACCGGCAAGCCGCACCTGGTGATCCCCTACACCCTCGACACCAATGACATGCGCTTCACCCAGGTGCAGGGTTTTAACAAGGGCGATGATTTCTTCCAATACCTCAAGGATGCTTTCGACGTGTTGTACGCCGAAGGGGCCGAGGCGCCGAAGATGCTTTCCATCGGCCTGCATTGCCGGCTGATCGGCCGCCCTGCGCGACTGGCCTCCCTCAAGCGCTTTCTCGAATACGTCAAAGGCCATGATCACGTCTGGTTCAGCCGTCGTGTCGACATTGCTCGCCACTGGCAGCAAACCCATCCGTATCAGGGAGCGTCCAAATGACCGCCTTCCAAACCCTCAAGCCTTCCACCTTGAGCCGCGAAGCGTTCGTCAAAGCCTTCGCTGACATTTACGAACATTCGCCATGGGTCGCCGAAAAAGCCTTTGACCTGGGCCAGGATCCCTCGATCGACGAGATCGAAACCCTGCACCAGCGCATGAGCGACATCCTGTTGAGTGCCGATCACGCCAGCCAACTGGCGCTGATCAACGCTCACCCGGACCTGGCCGGCAAAGCCGCCGTCCAGGGCCAACTGACCGAAGCCAGCACGAATGAACAGGCGGGCGCCGGTATTCACCAATGCACGGCCGAAGAGTTCCAGCGCTTCACCGAGCTGAACGACGCCTACAAGGCCAAGTTCAAGTTTCCCTTCATCATGGCGGTAAAAGGCAGCAACCGGCACCAGATCCTTGCGGCATTCGAAACACGCATCCATCACTCGGCCGACGCCGAATTCAAATGCGCGCTGGCAGAGATCAACAAAATCGCGTTGTTCCGATTACTGACCCTTTAGCGAGCAGCCCTGCGACTTGAGGCCCTGCAAGCATCCCCAGCCAACCTATTTAAAGGCAGACAAGAAGAATGAAAGCTTACGCCGTACCTTTCGAGAAGTTCGTCAACCTGGCCGACGCCCGCCTGGGCACCAAGATCATCTCGGTTACCGATGATTGGTTCGCCGACGCTAACCGCCTGTTCCAGCCGACCCCGGCCGTGTGGAAGGAGGGCGTGTTCGATGACAATGGCAAGTGGATGGACGGCTGGGAATCGCGGCGCAAGCGCTTCGAAGGCTACGACAGCGCGGTGATCCGCCTGGGCGTGGCGGGCTCGATCAAGGGCGTGGACATCGACACCTCATTCTTCACCGGCAACTACCCACCGTCGGCCTCCTTGGAAGCCTGCTTCCTGAGCGAAGGCGAACCGGACGAAAACACCCAGTGGACTGAAGTACTGTCGGCCGTCGAATTGCAAGGCAACAGCCACCACTACCACGAAATCAGCAATGACCAGGCCTTCAGCCACCTGCGCTTCAACATCTATCCAGACGGCGGCGTGGCTCGCCTGCGGGTCTACGGCATTCCGTACCGCGACTGGTCGGCCGTCGGCGACAACGAACAGATCGACCTGGCTGCCGCCCTCAACGGTGGCCGCGCCCTGGCCTGCTCCGACGAACACTTCGGGCGCATGAGCAACATCCTCAACCCGGGCCGTGGCGTGAACATGGGCGATGGCTGGGAAACCGCCCGTCGTCGTACCCCGGGCAATGACTGGGTGATCGTCGCCCTGGGCCATGCCGGCATCGTTGAACAGGTCGTCGTCGACACCCTGCACTTCAAGGGTAACTACCCCGACAGCTGCTCGATCCAGGGCGCGTTCGTCAAGGGCGGCACCGACAGCCAGATCGAAACCCAGTCGTTGTTCTGGCGCGAACTGTTGTCGAGCCAGAAGCTGGAAATGCACGCCGAACACACCTTCGCCGAGCAGATCAAGGCCCTGGGACCGATCACCCACATCCGCCTGAACGTGTTCCCGGACGGTGGCGTGAGTCGCCTGCGGGTGCTGGGCAAGGTATCGAAGTAAACGACGCACCTGTGGCGAGGGAGCTTGCTCCCGCTGGACTGCGCAGCAGTCCCATTTTTTGAAAAGCGGGGTCGCTTCGCAACCCAGCGGGAGCAAGCTCCCTCGCCACAAAAGCTGAACCACAACACAGAATTTTTGGATAAGAAGACCAGCATGCGCACTCTCAAGATCGAACCGTTGACCAAAGAAGCCTTCGCCCCGTTCGGTGACGTGATCGAAACCGACGGCAGCGATCACTTCATGATCAACAACGGTTCGACCATGCGCTTCCATCGCCTGGCGACGGTGGAAACCGCCACGCCGGATGACAAGGCGATCATCAGCATCTTCCGCGCCGACGCGCTGGACATGCCGCTGACCGTGCGCATGCTGGAGCGCCATCCGCTGGGCAGCCAGGCCTTCATTCCGCTGCTCGGCAACCCCTTTCTGATCGTGGTCGCGCCACTTGGCGATGCACCTGTATCAGGCTTGGTCCGCGCCTTCGTCACCAACGGCAGGCAGGGCATTAATTACCATCGCGGCGTCTGGCACCACCCGGTGCTGACGATCGAAAAGCGGGATGACTTCCTGGTGGTTGATCGCAGTGGCACAGGCAATAACTGCGATGAGCATTTTTTCAAAGAGGATGAGTACTTGATCCTCGCCCCCCACCAATAAGAGAAGGTCCGATCACGCGAAAACAAGCGTGACGGGCGAGAGGTAAAGACTGTGGAAGCACATATGCTGGAATGGCTGAACCTGAGCATTCGCTGGGTTCACATGATCACTGGCGTGGCCTGGATCGGCGCGTCGTTCTACTTCGTCTGGCTGGAAAACAACCTCAATCGCGTCAACCCCAAGAGCGGCCTGGCCGGCGACCTGTGGGCCATCCACGGAGGTGGCATCTACCACCTGGAAAAATACAAACTCGCGCCACCGTCCATGCCGGACAACCTGCACTGGTTCAAATGGGAAGCCTATTTCACGTGGATGTCGGGCATCGCCCTGCTGTGCGTGGTGTTCTATTGGAACCCGACCGTCTACCTGCTGGCCCCCGGCAGCAGCCTGAGCGGTGCTGAAGGCGTGGCCCTGGGCATCGGTTCGTTGCTCGTCGGCTGGTTCGTCTATTCCTTTCTCTGCGACTCGGCTCTGGGCAAGCGCCCCGCCCTGCTCGGCCTGATCCTGTTCGTGCTGCTGATCGCCGCGGCCTACGGGTTCAGCAAGGTGTTCAGCGGTCGCGGGGCCTACCTGCATGTCGGGGCGGTCATCGGCACGATCATGGTGGGCAACGTGTTTCGCATCATCATGCCGGCACAACGGGCCCTGGTCGCGGCCATCGCCGAGAACCGTACCCCCGACCCGGCGCTGCCGGCCAAGGGCTTGCTGCGTTCGCGTCACAACAATTACTTCACCCTGCCGGTGCTGTTCATCATGATCAGCAACCACTTCCCGAGCACCTACGGCAGCCAATACAACTGGCTGATCCTGGCCGGGATCGCCGTGGCGGCGGTGTTGGTGCGGCATTACTTCAACACGCGCCATGACAGCAACCGGTTTGCCTGGACGCTGCCGGTCGGCGCCCTGGCGATGATTTGCCTGGCCTATGTCACCGGGCCCAAACCCATCTCCAGCGCACCGGAAGTAGCAAAGGCGCCGGCCGCCATCGAGTACCAGCCCCTGCCGGAAACCGCCGTGGGCGGTGGCGCCAAGCCCGCAACTGCCCCGGCAGCGCCAGCGGAAAAACCGGCCCAGGCCGCCAGCCCCCAGGGCCCTTCGTTCGAGAAGGTCCACAGCGTGATCCAGGAACGCTGCTCGGTCTGCCACTCGGCCAAGCCCACCAGCCCGTTGTTCAGCGCCGCGCCGGGCGGGGTGATGTTCGATACGCCGCAGCAGATTCAGCAAGAAGCCGCGCGCATCCAGGCCCAGGCCGTGACCACCCAGATCATGCCGTTGGGCAACATCACCCAGATGACCCAGCAGGAACGCGACCTGATCGGCGCCTGGATCAATCAGGGCGCGCGCACCAACTGAGCCACTGCTTTCAATGTCCCACCGCTGACAGGCCGACCGGCAATGACCGGTCGCCCGTCAGCGACTGCCTGCGCCTCAACAATAAAAACAAGAGGAAAGCACCTGATGACCAAGCCCTGCCATCACGCCCCAAATTCGCCGCACACGCGCCGTTACAGGGCACTTGAGCCCTTCAGGACAAGCCCGTATCCTGCGCGGCCGCTCGAAACCGGCCGACACAAAAACCCCCTCAGATCCTGACTGGTCCGCCAACTTAGCCCGGCACCGGTGAATAGAATAAGCATCCTCTTTTCGACTGTTCCAAACAGCTGGATGAGTCTTCTGCGGGTTTCCCACCTGCCTTGGCTCAGCTCTTGCTATCAGCATTCGCCACGCTCAAAAAGCTGACCGAACGGATGTTTTTCATCCATGGAAAAAAGGCGCCACACCAGAGCGCTGACTCGAAAAAAAGCGGTACCACTTACCTTTGGGAGCAAACCGAATGAAACGTACGTGCACCAGCCTGATACTCGCAGGATCCTTGCTGGCCGCAGGCCAGGCGATGGCCGACGACCTGTTCCAGTGGCAGAACAACAGCCTGAGCTACCTGTATGGCAAGGATTTCCAGATCAACCCGCGTATCCAGCAGACCGTGACCTTCGAACACGCCGATGCCTGGAAATACGGGGACAACTTCTTCTTCCTCGATCGGATCTTCTACAACGGCCAGGACGACAGCCAGTCCGGCCCGAACACCTACTACGGTGAATTCAGCCCGCGCCTGTCGTTCGGCAAGATCTTCGACCAGAAGCTGGCACTGGGGCCGATCAAGGACGTGCTGCTGGCCATGACCTATGAGTTCGGGGAAGGCGACAACGAGTCGTACCTGATCGGCCCGGGTTTCGACCTGGCGATTCCCGGCTTCGACTACTTCCAGCTGAACTTCTACAACCGCCAGACCGAAGGCCCACGCGCCGGCGACAACGTCTGGCAGATCACCCCGGTCTGGGCCTATACCCTGCCGGTGGGTTCATCCGATATCCTGTTCGACGGGTTCATCGACTGGGTGGTGGACAACGACACCAATTCCAAGGGCACCTACCACGCCAACCTGCACATCGTCCCGCAGGTCAAATATGACTTGGGCAAGGCCTTGAAGCTCGGCGCCAAGCAGCTATACGTCGGGGTGGAATACGACTACTGGAAGAACAAGTACGCGATCGAAGACAGCGACGGGTTCAAGACCAACCAGAGCACGACCAGCTTTTTGCTGAAGTACCATTTCTGATCCCAGGATCTACATCCGCAGCAATACCCTGTGGGAGCTAGCTTGCTCGCGATTGCGGTGGGTCAGCCTGAGTCGATGCTGGATGTGCCGCCGTTATCGCGAGCAGGCTCGCTCCCACAGTGGATTTATGTCGTACACAGATTTTGTATCCACTGAAGATCTAGTGTGGGAGCGAGCTTGCTCGCGATTGCGGTGGGTCAGCCTGAGTCGATGCTGGATGTGCCGCCGTCATCGCGAGCAAGCTCGCTCCCACAGAGGATTTATGTCATACACAGATTTTGTGTCCACTGAAGATCTACTGTGGGAGCGAGCCTGCTCGCGATTGGGGTGAACCTACTGACATCACTCCTAAGCCAACCCCAGAAACCGACTCAACGCCTCACGCTGCGCCAACGCATCCTGGCGCCCCAGCTCGATCAGCTCGCTGCAATACCCCGCCTCGAACAACAGGTAGCTCAGCACCCCTGCGCCGCTGGTCTTGGTCGCGCCCGGCCCACGCAAGAAGACGCGCAACGCACGGGGCAATTCCTGGCGATGGCGGGCGGCGATTTCGTCGATCGGTTGGCTGGGTGAGATCACCAGCACGTCCACCGGTGCGGCGCCGAGGGCGTGGGCCGGGACGTCATCGGGCAGCAAGTGGCTGAACCCGTTCAGGCGCTCAAGCAACTCGATGTCGCTTTCCAGGCTGTCGATGAACGTGCTGTTGAGCATATGACCGCCGATCTGCGCCAGGGTCGGTTGCAGGCCGGTGTAGCTGCGCTCGCGCGGATCTTGCCCGCCGGCGCCCCGAGGATTGCCGCTGACACCGATCACCAGCACACGATTGGCCCCCAGGTGCAGGGCTGGGCTGATGGGCGCCGATTGCCGCACCGCGCCGTCGCCGAAATATTGCGGGCCGATCCTGACCGGCGCGAACAACAATGGAATCGCCGAACTGGCCAGCAAATGCTCCACCGACAACTGCGTCGGCACACCGATACGCCGATGGCGCAACCAGGCATCGATGGTCCCCCGCCCTTGGTAAAACGTAACGGCCTGGCCGGATTCATAACCGAACGCCGTCACCGCCACCGCCCGCAGCTGCTGCTCGGCGATGGACTGCTCGATGCCCGAGGCGTGGAATTGGGCCTGGAGCAGTTCGCGCAACGGCGAACTGTCGATCAGCGCCACTGGCAACTTGGCCCCCAGGCCCAGCAGGCTGTGGATGAAGAAACGCATCGACTGGGCCAACACGCCTCGCCAGTCGCTGCGCATGACTTGATGGCTGCGCACCGCTTGCCAGAACGCGGTCAGCCGCTCGATGGCCGTCTTGAAGTCCATCGCCCCGCTCGCCAGGCTGACCGCGTTGATCGCCCCGGCCGAGGTGCCGACGATCACCGGAAACGGGTTATCCGCCCCATCCGGCAGCAATTCGGCGATGGCCGCCAGTACACCTACCTGATACGCCGCTCGAGCCCCGCCGCCGGAAAGAATCAAACCTGTAACCGGTTCAGCTGGGGTCATCGCAATGCTCCGTGCTCAAGGTGATATCAAAAAAACTCAGCCGCGTTTGTCGTACAGCTTGGGCTCGCCTGGCGGACGGCTCTTGAAGCGCCGGTGGGCCCAAAGGTACTGCTCGGGACAATCGCTCACCGACCGCTCTACCCACTGGTTGATGCGGATGCAATCGGCTTCCTCGGTCTCGCCCGGAAAATCCGTCAGCGGCGCCTGGATCACCAGGCGATAACCGCTGCCATCGGCCAGCCGCTCCTGGGTGAAAGGCACCACCAGCGCCTTGCCCAGGCGGGCGAACTTGCTGGTGGCGGTGACCGTCGCGGCCTGGACGCCGAACAGCGGCACGAACACGCTTTGCTTGGCGCCGTAGTCCTGGTCCGGCGCATACCAGATCGCCCGTCCGGCCCGCAGCAGCTTGAGCATGCCACGCACGTCGTCACGCTCCACCGCCAGGGAATCGAGGTTGTGCCGCTCGCGGCCCCGACGCTGGATGTAGTCGAACAGCGGGTTCTTGTGCTCGCGGTACATGCCATCGATGGTGTGCTGCTGGCCAAGCAAGGCCGCGCCGATTTCCAGCGTGGTGAAATGCAACGCCATCAAAATCACGCCCTTGCCCTCGCGCTGGGCCTGCTTGAGGTGCTCCAGCCCTTCGACATGGGCCAGTTTCGCCAAACGCGAACGCGACCACCACCAACTCATGGCCATCTCGAAAAAGGCGATGCCGGTGGAGGCGAAGTTGTCCTTGAGCAGACGCTTGCGCTCGGCGGCGGATTTTTCCGGGAAGCACAGCTCCAGGTTGCGACGGGCGATGCGCCGTCGGTCGCCGGCCATCCGATACATCAGCGCGCCCAATGCGCGACCGACCCGCAGCAATAACGGATAAGGCAGTTGAACGATCAGCCACAACAGCCCCAGGCCGCACCACAGCAGCCAGAAACGCGGATGAAAAAATGCAGCTCGAAAACGCGGGCGATCCATTACAGCTTCCATTAAGACATGGGCCGCGCATTCTACATTGTTCGACCCGGGTTGCGGCTGGCGGACGATCTCGTTATAAGTCTCGGCACTTTTAGTGACAAGCCGTTGTACGCCGACCATGAGCCAAACCGAACCGCTAGACCAAGATCCCGTGTTCCAGCTGAAGGGCAGCATGCTCGCCATTACGGTGCTGGAACTGGCCCGCAACGACCTGGAGAGCCTTGACCGGCAACTGGCGGCGAAAGTCGCCCAGGCCCCGAATTTCTTCAGCAATGCCCCCCTGGTGCTGGCCCTGGACAAGCTGCCGGCCGGCGACGGCTCAGTGGACCTGCCGGGCCTGATGCGCGTCTGCCGCCAGCACGGCCTGCGCACCCTGGCGATCCGCGCCAGCCGCATCGAAGACATCGCCGCCGCCATCGCCGTGGACATTCCGGTGCTGCCGCCGTCCGGCGCCCGGGAGCGCGTGCTGGAACTGAATCCGGTCGAAGCGAAGAAAATTCCGGAAAAACCACCGGAGCCCAGCGTCAAGCCGACGCGCGTGATCACCTCGCCCGTGCGCGGCGGGCAACAGATTTATGCCCAGGGTGGCGATCTGGTCATCGTCTCCTCGGTCAGCCCGGGGGCGGAACTTCTGGCCGATGGCAACATCCATGTATACGGCCCGATGCGCGGTCGAGCACTGGCCGGCGTCAAGGGTGATACCAAGGCCAGGATATTCTGCCAGCAATTGAGCGCCGAGCTGGTTTCCATCGCCGGGCAGTACAAGGTCTCCGAAGATTTGCGCCGCGACCCGTTGTGGGGGGCCGGCGTCCAGATCAGCCTGTCAGGCGACGTGTTGAACATCATTCGGCTTTAACGGATACTGCCGCATTTTCCAAGCATCTCTAAAACGAGCGAAAACGGCTTAAACGACGTAGGAAAAAGGATCAGGCAGTGTTTACCGGAGGTAGACCCCGCCCGACAGCCGATTCCAGCCAAGCCTGTCCAATTGCAGCGGTTTTCCAGAGATGTTTTTCAGGGGCTGACAAAGTCCTTTTTCCTTAGGGGTGAAACACCTTGGCCAAGATTCTCGTGGTTACATCCGGCAAGGGTGGTGTGGGTAAGACCACCACCAGCGCCGCTATCGGTACCGGCCTCGCTCTGCGCGGCCACAAGACAGTCATCGTCGACTTCGACGTCGGCCTGCGTAACCTCGACCTGATCATGGGTTGCGAGCGTCGCGTGGTCTACGACTTCGTCAACGTGGTCAACGGCGAAGCGAACCTGCAGCAGGCCCTGATCAAGGACAAGCGCCTTGAAAACCTCTACGTGCTGGCCGCCAGCCAGACCCGCGACAAAGACGCGCTGACCCAGGAAGGCGTGGAAAAAGTGCTGATGCAGCTCAAGGAAGACTTTGAGTTCGTGGTCTGCGACTCCCCGGCCGGTATCGAGAAAGGTGCCCACCTGGCCATGTACTTCGCCGACGAAGCGATTGTCGTGACCAACCCGGAAGTGTCGTCGGTCCGTGACTCCGACCGCATGCTGGGCCTGCTGGCGAGCAAATCCCGGCGCGCCGAGAAGGGCGAAGAGCCGATCAAGGAACACTTGCTGCTGACCCGCTACAACCCGCAACGGGTCAGCGATGGCGAAATGCTGGGCGTCGAAGACGTCAAGGAAATCCTCGCCGTTACCCTGCTGGGTGTCATTCCGGAATCCCAAGCGGTCCTCAAGGCTTCCAACTCCGGCGTGCCAGTGATCCTCGACGACCAGAGCGATGCCGGCCAGGCATACAGCGATGCCGTCGATCGCCTGCTGGGCAAAACCGTGGAGCATCGTTTCCTCGATGTAACGAAGAAAGGTTTCTTCGAGCGCCTGTTTGGAGGTAGGTAATGAACCTTTTTGACTTCTTTCGTGCCAACAAAAAGCCCAGTACCGCCTCGGTCGCGAAAGAGCGTCTACAGATCATCGTGGCGCACGAACGCGGCCAACGCAGTACCCCTGACTACCTGCCAGCCTTGCAGAAGGAACTGGTGGAAGTGATCCGCAAATACGTCAACATCGGTAGCGATGACGTGCATGTGGCGCTGGAAAGCCAGGGCAGCTGCTCGATCCTGGAACTCAATATCACCCTGCCGGATCGCTGATCGCACCGGCGGGAGCCACGGCGGCTCGGGTCCCCACAGCCTTTTTTGTGGGAGCGGGCTTGCTCGCGAAGACGGTGACGCATTCGATATCAATGTGTCTGAGACACCGCTTTCGCGAGCAAGCCCGCTCCCACAAGGGCCGGGCCCGAGCCGCCGTTGGCGTTTGTAGCGAGACTGTTTTTAATGCCCCTGTCCAACATCCGCATCATTCATCAGGACGCCGCTGTCCTGGTGGTCGACAAGCCGACCCTGTTGCTTTCCGTGCCCGGCCGGGCCGACGACAACAAGGACTGCCTGATCACCCGCCTGCAGGAAAACGGCTATCCGGAAGCGCGAATCGTACACCGACTGGACTGGGAAACCTCTGGCATTATCCTGCTGGCCCGTGACCCGGACACTCATCGCGAACTGTCCCGGCAATTTCATGACCGCGAAACCGAAAAAGCCTACACGGCATTGTGCTGGGGCCAACCGGAGCTGGACAGCGGCAGCATCGACCTGCCCCTGCGCTACGACCCGCCGACCAAACCCCGGCATGTGGTGGACCATGAACAGGGCAAACACGCCCTGACCTTCTGGCGCGTGCTGGAACGTTGCGGCGACTGGTGCCGGGTCGAGCTGACACCGATCACCGGACGCTCGCACCAACTGCGCGTGCACATGCTCTCCATCGGTCACCCGCTGCTGGGCGACGGGCTCTACGCCCACCCCCAGGCCCTCGCCGCGTGGCCGCGCCTGTGCCTGCACGCGAGCATGTTGAGCTTCACCCACCCGCAAAGCGGCGAGCGCCTGCGCTTCGAGTGCCCGGCACCGTTCTGAAGTTCGCATGACCTCCTGTGGGAGCTCACTCCCACAGGGATTTGGGGCGGACGCTGAAACCGGATCCGACACGCAAACCAATGTGGGAGCGAGCTTGCTCGCGATGCGTTGTGTCAGACGACAACCCTGTTGGCTGATCTGACGCTATCGCGAGCAAGCTCGCTCCCACAGTCTGCACAACGAACAGATGCCTCCCCATCCGTCACCAATACGGTAAACTCCCGCCCATCGCTGTCTGGAGTGATTTATGCGCGCAGAGTTGAACCAAGGCCTGATCGACTTCCTCAAGGCCTCCCCTACCCCGTTTCATGCCACCGCCAGCCTGGCCAAGCGCCTGGAGGCGGCCGGTTACCAGCGTCTTGACGAACGCGAGACTTGGGCCACCGAGGCCAACGGTCGTTATTACGTCACGCGCAACGACTCTTCGATCATTGCCTTCAAGCTCGGCCGCCACTCACCGCTGCACGACGGCATCCGCCTGGTCGGCGCCCACACCGACAGCCCCTGCCTGCGGGTCAAGCCGCAGCCGGAGCTGCAACGCCACGGGTTCTGGCAACTGGGGGTGGAAGTCTATGGCGGCGCGCTGCTGGCGCCATGGTTCGACCGTGACCTGTCCCTGGCCGGGCGCGTGACTTTCCGCCGCGATGGCAAGGTCGAGAGCCAACTGATCGATTTCAAGGCGCCGATCGCCACGATTCCCAACCTGGCCATCCACCTCAATCGCGAAGCCAACCAAGGCTGGGCCATCAACCCGCAGAACGAGCTGCCGCCGATCCTCGCGCAGTTCGCCGGTGACGAGCGCGTCGACTTCCGTGCCGTGCTCACCGATCAACTGGCCCGGGAACACGGCCTGAACGCCGACGTGGTGCTCGATTACGAGTTGAGCTTCTACGACACCCAAAGCGCCGCGGTCATTGGCCTGCATGGTGATTTCATTGCCGGCGCGCGCCTGGACAACCTGCTGTCATGCTACGCCGGCCTGCAAGCCTTGCTGAACGCCGACACTGAAGAAACCTGCGTGCTGGTGTGCAACGATCACGAAGAGGTCGGCTCATGCTCGGCCTGTGGCGCCGACGGTCCGATGCTGGAACAGACCCTGCGTCGCCTGCTGCCCGAAGGTGAAGAATTCGTACGGACCATTCAGAAATCCCTGCTGGTTTCGGCGGACAACGCCCACGGCGTGCACCCCAACTATGCCGACAAGCACGACGCCAACCACGGCCCCAAGCTCAACGCCGGTCCGGTGATCAAGGTCAACAGCAACCAGCGCTACGCCACCAACAGCGAAACCGCCGGGTTCTTCCGCCATTTGTGCATGGCCGAAGAAGTGCCGGTGCAGAGCTTCGTGGTGCGCAGCGACATGGGCTGCGGCTCGACCATCGGCCCGATCACCGCCAGTCAGCTGGGCGTGCGCACCGTGGACATCGGCCTGCCGACCTTCGCCATGCATTCGATCCGCGAACTGTGCGGCAGCCATGACCTGGCGCATTTGGTGAAGGTGCTGAGCGCGTTCTACGCGTCTCGCGAGTTGCCATAGTTGTAGCTGCCCCCTGTGGCGAGGGAGCTTGCTCCCGCTGGGTGGCGCAGCCGCCCCTAATCTGTAACTGAATGCAGATCGGCCAGTGCTGCGCACTGGAGCGGGAGCAAGCTCCCTCGCCACAATGATGTCCACCTCAAGATTTGGGGAGGCTGTGACACACATCAGCCCACCCCAACCAAACCCCAACTAGACTGTCCTTATCCCCCTCGACAAGGCCGTCGTCATGACCTCGATGTCTGCGCTCAACGCCATGCTGGTGCCCATCATCGCCGGCATGATCCTGCTGGCCATCGGTTTCAACTTCCGTGACAAGAACGTCGGTGTCTTCGCCATGTGGATCGGCATGCTGTTGATCCTCGCCACGGTGGTGATCAAGATCCTGAGCAAGCTCAACGAATCGCTCTGAGCCTGGCGCCGGCCACCGGCGATTATTCCGGCACAGGTTGCTCCGGCACATCCACCCCGACATGGATCGCATCGTGGCGCCAGAACTCCAGGTCACAGTCGATCAGCCGCTGGTGCTGGTCATAGTTGACCCGTGCGATGCGCAGCCCGGGGCTGCCCACCGAGACCCTCAACGCCGCTGCCGCTTCCGGCTGTAACGAGGTGGGCACGATTTCGAACTTCACCCGGCCGTAGTGCAGGTCGTAATGGCGGGCGTACAGCTCGGTGATGGACTGGTTGAGGTCGAACCCGAGGATATCCGGGAAATACTGCGGGTTCAGGTAGTGCTCGACGTACAGCACCAGCCGCTCATCGATACGCCGCACACGGCAGATCTGGATCACGCTGGACAGCGCCGGCAACTGCAACCACGCACACACGGCCGCCGAAGCCGGTTGCAGGCGTGCAGAAATCACTTGGGTAGAAGGCACCCGCCCCTGGGCCGCGACCATGGCGTGGAAATGGCTGCGCTGCATCAGGTTGTAGGCCAGGCGCGGCGGCGAGACGAACCAGCCCCGGCGCTCCTCCCGATAGATCTGCCCCTGGGCTTCGAGCTGCAACAACGCTTCGCGCACGGTGATCCGCGTGGTCCCGAACAATTCACTGAGCTTGCGCTCGGCCGGCAACTTGCTGCCGGGCGCCAGCAACCCGTGGTCGAGTTGCTCTTGCAGCACCTGCCCAATGGCTGTCACCGCTTTGGTTGCATCGATGCGCATCAACGTTACCTATCTGGACTAGACCAGCACTGTTTCGGGGCAGGATCGACGGCTCATCGATCCGCTTCTGAGTCCAGCAAGCCTAGGCACTGCACATGACTGGTAGATGACAGAGCCGCCGAACGGTCGTTTTGCCAGCGTGCAAATTAACGGCCAAGTCCTTGCAGATCAGCCGTTTAACCATGGTCTACGCTTAATTCGCAGCCAACCCCCACGAGCCGGGCATTTCCCGCCGCCTGCGGCACCGACATCAAAATGTCACAGGGCTCGCCTACATTGGCTCAGGTATTGCTGACCTAGACCAACACAACCGCAATCGCAGCGTTGAAAACGCCCATAGGAGCTTCGGATGAAACAGCTTTTCCTGGCATCACTGTTAGGCTCGACCATTGCCATGTGCACCGCCGCCATGGCCGCTGACACCGATCTGAAAACGTTGGAAGCCGCTGCGAAAGCGGAAGGCGCCGTCAACAGCGTCGGCATGCCCGATGACTGGGCAAACTGGAAAGGCACCTGGGAGGACTTGGCCAAGCTCTACGGCTTGAAACACATCGACACCGACATGAGCTCGGCCCAGGAAATCGCCAAGTTCGCCGCCGAAAAAGACAACGCCAGCGCCGACATCGGCGACGTCGGTGCGGCCTTCGGCCCGATCGCGGTCAAGCAGGGCGTGGTCCAGCCCTACAAGCCAAGCACCTGGGAACAAGTACCGGCCTGGGCCAAGGACAAGGACGGCAACTGGGCATTGGCCTACACCGGCACCATCGCCTTCATCGTCAACAAGAAGCTGCTGCACGGTTCCGAAGTGCCGACCAAATGGGCCGACCTGAAGACAGGCAAGTACAAAGTCTCCATCGGTGACGTGAGCACCGCCGCCCAGGCCGCCAACGGCGTGCTGGCCGCGGCCCTGGCCAACGGCGGCGACGAGAAGAACGTCCAGCCGGCGCTGTTGATGTTTGCCGATATCGCCAAGCAAGGACGCCTGTCCATGGCCAACCCGACCATCGCCACGATGGAGAAAGGTGAAGTCGAAGTCGGCGTGGTCTGGGATTTCAACGGCCTGAGCTACAAGGCCAAGATGGCCAACCCCGATGACTACGTCGTACTGATTCCGTCCGACGGCTCGGTGATCTCCGGCTACACCACCATCATCAACAAATACGCCAAGCACCCGAACGCCGCCAAGTTGGCCCGTGAGTACATCTTCAGCGACGCCGGCCAGATCAACCTGGCCAAGGGCAATGCCCGTCCAATCCGCGCCGAGCACCTGAAACTGCCGGAAGAGGTCCAGGCCAAACTGCTGCCGAACGAGCAGTACAAAGGCGTGACCCCGATCAAGGATGCGGATGCGTGGGAGAAGACTTCCAAGGCACTGCCGCAGAAGTGGCAGGAAGAAGTGATCATCAACATGCAATAAGGCGGTCGCTCCCGCTCGGAGATCCACTGGAAATCCAACTGTGAGAGCAAGCCCCGTGGGAGCGAGCTTGCTCGCGATGAACGATGACACGGTCCCGCAGTTGAACCGTGTCGCCCTCATCGCGAGCAAGCTCGCTCCCACAGAAGCTGGTTCTCACATCAGGTTCCTGGAGGATCCGAGTTTTCTGGTATCTGCCCGGAGTCCCGGTACCCATGAAGCACAACGTCATCCTGGTGGTGCTCGACGGTCTCAACCATGAGGTCGCCCGGCATGCCATGGGGCATTTGCAGGCTTACGTCGGCGCAGGACGCGCGGCCCTCTACAAACTGGAATGTGAGTTGCCCGCCCTGTCCCGCCCGCTCTACGAATGCATCCTCACCGGCGTCGTGCCCATCGACAGCGGGATCGTGCACAACAACGTCTCGCGCCTGTCGAACCAGCGCAGCATTTTCCACTACGCCACCCAGGCCGGCCTGAGCACGGCGGCTGCGGCGTATCACTGGGTCAGCGAACTCTACAACGCGTCCCCCTTCGTCGCCGGTCGCGACCGGCACACCGACAACCCCGGCCTGCCGATCCAATACGGGCATTTCTATTGGAATGACCACTACCCCGATTCCCATCTGTTCGCCGACGCCGAACACCTGCGCCTGCGCTACTTGCCGAACTTCCTGCTGGTGCACCCGATGAATATCGACGACGCCGGCCACAAGCACGGCCTCGACACCCCGCAATACCGCAACAGCGCCCGCTCGGCCGATATCAACCTGGCGGTCTATCTGCAAGCGTGGCTCGACGCCGGTTACCAGGTGCTGGTGACCGCCGACCATGGCATGAACAACGACCGTTCCCACAACGGCCTGCTGGCTGAAGAACGGGAAGTGCCGCTGTTCGTGCTGGGTGACAGCTTCAGCCTCGATCCCGCTGCCGCGCCCAAGCAGACCGAACTGTGCGGCACGATTTGCCAATTGCTCGGCGTCGACCACGACAAACCTTATTGCCAGGAGCTACTCAAGTGAACGCCATGACGCGCGGCAAATGGCTGGCAGCGTTGTGCCTGGTGCCCTTCGCGATTTTCTTCATCGTGTTCCAGATCGCCCCGCTGCTCTGGGTGCTGGTCAACAGCCTGGAATCGGAGGAGTTCGGCTGGGGCCTGGCCAACTTCAGCAAAATCTTCAGTTCGAAGTTTTATCGGCAGGCAATCCAGCACAGCCTGGAGATCAGCTTCTGGTCCAGCGTGTTCGGCATCGTCATTGCCGTGCTCGGCAGCTATTCGCTGCGCCGGGTGGATTCGCGGCTGCGCAATTTCGTCAATGCGTTCGCCAACATGACCAGCAACTTCGCCGGCGTGCCCCTGGCCTTCGCCTTCATCATCTTGCTGGGGTTCAACGGCAGCATCACGCTCATGCTCAAGCAGGCGGGGATCATCGAGGATTTCAACCTGTATTCGAAAACCGGGCTGATCATTCTCTACACCTACTTCCAGATTCCCCTGGGCGTGCTGCTGCTCTACCCGGCCTTCGACGCCCTGCGCGAAGACTGGCGCGAGTCCGCCGAGTTGCTCGGCGCCAACGGCTGGCAGTTCTGGCGGCACATCGGCTTGCCGGTGCTGACCCCGGCGCTGCTGGGCACTTTCGTGATCCTGCTGGCCAACGCCCTCGGCGCCTACGCCACGGTCTACGCGTTGACCACCGGCAACTTCAACGTGCTGCCGATCCGCATCGCCGCCATGGTCTCCGGCGACATTTCCCTCGACCCGAACATGGCCAGTGCCCTGGCCGTGATACTGGTGGCGTTGATGACCGTGGTGACCGTCGTCCATCAGTTGCTGCTCAAGAGGAGCTACCATGTCTCGCGCTGAACCGGGCTCCGTCGGGCTCTATCATCGGATAGTGGTATACCTGCTGTTCGCCATCCTGCTGCTGCCCCTGGCCGGCACACTCGTCTACTCCATCGCAAGCAGTTGGTCGGCCACCGTGCTGCCCAGCGGCTTCACCTTCAAATGGTATGTGCAGTTGTGGAGCGACCCGCGTTTTCTCCACGCCTTCGGTCAATCGCTGCTGGTCTGCGTCGGTGCGCTGGTGCTCTCGGTGGTGTTGATCCTGCCGTTGTTGTTCGTGGTGCATTACCACTTTCCCAAGCTCGACGCGCTGATGAACATCCTCATCCTGCTGCCCTTCGCGGTGCCGCCGGTGGTGTCGTCGGTGGGGCTGTTACAACTCTACGGCTCCGGGCCGCTGGCGATGGTCGGTACGCCGTGGATCCTGATCGGTTGCTACTTCACCGTCGCCCTGCCCTTCATGTACCGGGCGATTACCAACAACCTGCAAGCGATCAACCTGCGCGACTTGATGGACGCCGCCCAACTGCTCGGCGCCAGTACCTTCCAGGCCGCGTTCCTGGTGGTGCTGCCGAACCTGCGCAAGGGCCTGATGGTGGCGCTGCTACTGTCCTTTTCGTTCCTGTTCGGCGAGTTCGTGTTTGCCAACATTCTCGTCGGCACCCGCTATGAAACCCTGCAGGTCTACCTGAACAACATGCGCAACAGCAGCGGTCACTTCACCAGTGCCTTGGTGATCTCCTACTTCTTCTTCGTACTGGTCCTGACCTGGGCGGCCAACATCTTGAGCAAGGACAAAAGCCAATGAGCTACGTCAGCGTCCAACACCTGCAAAAAAGCTACGCCGGCACGCCGGTGTTCAGCGACATCAACTGCGAGATCGGCAAGGGCGAATTCGTCACCCTCCTCGGCCCTTCCGGTTGTGGCAAATCCACGCTGTTGCGCTGCATCGCCGGCCTGACTGCGGTGGATGCCGGCCAGATCATCCTCGACGGACAAGACATCGTCCCGCTGAGCCCGCAGAAACGCGGCATCGGCATGGTTTTCCAGAGCTACGCCTTGTTTCCCAACATGACCGTTGAGCAGAACGTCGCCTTCGGCCTGCGCATGCAGAAGGTCGATGCTGGCGACAGCCGCCAGCGCGTACTGGAGATCCTGCGCCTGGTGGAGCTGCATGAGTTTGCCGGCCGCTATCCCCATCAACTCTCCGGCGGCCAATGCCAGCGCGTCGCACTGGCCCGCTCCCTGGTCACACGGCCGCGCCTGTTGCTGCTGGACGAGCCGCTGTCGGCCCTGGATGCGCGGATTCGCAAGCACTTGCGCGAACAGATCCGACAGATCCAGCGTGAGTTGGGCCTGACCACGATCTTCGTCACACACGATCAGGAAGAAGCCCTGACCATGTCTGACCGGATTTTCCTGATGAACCAGGGAAAGATCGTACAAAGCGGCGATGCCGAAACCCTTTACACGGCGCCAGTCGATGTCTTTGCCGCCGGCTTCATCGGCAACTACAACCTGCTGGACGCCGACAGCGCGAGCAAACTGCTGCAGCGGCCGGTGAGCGGTCGCATTGCCATCCGCCCGGAAGCCATCGAGCTGAGCCGTAGCGGCGAGGCCGACGCGCTGATCCGCAGCCACAGCCTGTTGGGCAACGTCATCCGCTACCGGGTCGAGGCCCGCGGCGTGGAATTGGTGGTGGATGTGCTCAATCGTTCGGCCGCCGACCTGCATGCTGACGGCACACGGCTGGCACTTTCCATCGATCCGTCGGCCCTGTGTGAGGTAGCCTGACGGCCTTGTTGATTTTGAAGCTGATCTTAAGAAGGAAAACCTGCTGATGGCCCTGGCAATTTTTGATTTGGACGAAACCCTGATCCACGGCGACTGCGCCACCCTCTGGAGTGAGCAAATGGGCCGCCTGGGCTGGGTCGATCCCGAGTCGTTCATGCGGCGCAACAACGAGCTGATGGACGCCTACAGCCACGGCAAGTTGAGCATGGAAACGTACATGGACTTCAGCCTGGAGCCGATGATCGGCCGTACGCCCGAGGAAATCGAGCATCTGGTGGCGCCCTGGGTGGAAGATTTCATCGAACCGATCATCTTCAGCGACGCCACCAAGGCCATCGCCGAACACCGCAAGGCGGGTGACCGGATCCTGGTGATTTCCGCCTCGGGCACACACCTGGTCAAGCCGATTGCCGAACGCCTGGGCATCGACGAAATCCTGGCCATCGAACTGGAAGTGGCCCATGGGGTGTACAGCGGCCAGACCGTCGGCACCCTGACCTACCGCGAAGGCAAGATCGCCCGGCTGCTGGACTGGCTGGATGCCGAGGAAGAGAACCTGGAAGGCGCGAGTTTTTATTCCGACTCGCGCAATGACTTGCCGCTGTTGCTCAAGGTCGATCACCCGCACGTGGTGAACCCCGACCCGGTATTGAAGGCCCATGCCGAATCGGCCGGCTGGCCGATTCATACCTGGAAATAAATACCGGACGGGAACAAAACTCCGGTCCCTGTGGCGAGGGAGCTTGCTCCCGCTCGGCTGCGAAGCAGTCGTAAACCGGCTGACGCGGTCTACCCGGATACTTGCGTCGTCCCGATTGGGGCGGCTGCGCCACCCAGCGGGAGCAAGCTCCCTCGCCACGGGGGCGATCCATGCCTGCGAATACAAGACCTGTGGGAGCGAGCTTGCTCGCCCACAGGTTCAACCTAGCAGCAGCCAAAAACTCCAGCCGAGCAACAACACACCGCAGAGACGACTGAGCCAGAGTCCCTGGGGCAGGTTTTTTTCCAGCAAGATGAAGGCACCGATCACTGCCACCCAAAGCAGGTTCATCACACCGACCACGAACAGCAGGCCCATCAGGGCCCAGCAGCAGCCCAGGCAGTAAGCGCCATGGGCCAGGCCCATGCGCCAGCCGCCGAGCACGTCGGGGCGCCAGTAGGCGAGAAGAAAATGCAGCGGCCCGCGACAATGCTCAAGGCAGGCCGCCTTGCTTGGCAGCCACTGATAGACCCCAGCGACCAGCAACAGGCCGGCGCCCAGCGCGGTACTGGTGGTGCGCATCCCCGGGCTGAGCAAGGCGAGCTGCTCGAGCGCCCATTGCAGCGCCGTGGCGCCGAGGGCGAAGCCGGCCCAGACCACGCCATAGGCACTGCAGAACAGCAGCAGGGCCAGGTGTCGCTGCGGTGTCGGCATGCGCTTGCGCAGCATCTGCTGGTAGATCAGCAACATGGGCAGCGCGCTGGGCAGCATCATGCCGATCATCATCACCGTCCACATGGCGAACATCAGCAGCGCATCGGCCGGGCTCCAAGGCATGATCATGCCGGCCATTGCCGCATCCGCCATGCCGCCCGGCGCACTCAGGTCGTGGGCCATGCGCAGCAGTGTCAGCCAGGCCAGGGTGGTCAGCCCGAGCAGACAGAGCAGCAGGAGCCACTGCTCGCCTGTCAGCCGCTTGCTCGGGGTCGCCGCCTGAGGTTCTGCCATCGCTACGGCTCTATGCCGTGGCCAGTGAAGTGCACGTGGGCGAGGTGGCTATGACTGCCCTGGGACTGCAGCTTGAGGGCTGAATGCGTCTGGTAGCTGCCGCTGGCGACTTCGGCCTCATGGAACTCGAAGCCCTCGGGCAGGGACAGGCGGACGCGATGCGGTGAGCCGTCGATCGGGCTGCGGATCGGCTCGCCGCTGGCCTGCAACACGCCTGGAATGTCCAGGTGCGCCAAGCGCTGGTCGACATCGATGGATAGGGTGATGGGCACGAACAGCGGATCGAACGCTTCAGTCATGGTGCTGCTGAACACCTGGAACACGTTGGCCCCAGGGTCGCTCTCCAGCCCGGAAAGGATCGTCAACAGGGCCTGGCGTTGCGCCTCGTCGGCACGTTCATCGATGAACACCTGACAACTGCCGTTGCCCTCGTGGATGGCGCCCGGCCAAGCGAAGGTGGCGGCCCAGCACAAGCCGTCCAGCGCCACCTGATTGAAATACCCGTGTTCCACTCGCATCGACGCCACCGCCTGGCAGTGGCCGTGGGTCGGTGGCGCATTGAATTGGCAGGGGCAGCCCCAATTGCAGTTGCAGGCAATGAATTCGACGCCCTGCATGCGCCATTCGGCGATGGCCATGATCAACCTCTTCACCTGCTGGTGAAATGAAAGCTGCGGTTACCCCATCCCCATTAGTTAACGCTAGCAGGACGCGCGCATCGGATACGGGCGGCCGACCGAAGGTGCAAAGTAGGCACCCGACCTACAGCCGGCCCTGCAAATAAACAAACCTGTGGGAGCGAGCTTGCTCGCGATGGCGGTCGATCATTCAACAACGTCATTGACTGTCACACCGCTATCGCGAGCAAGCTCGCTCCCACAGGATCTGTATCAGCTCAGGCTTTCATCGATCAGCAGCACCAACTTCCCGGACACCTGGTTGGTCGCCAGCTCGGCAAACGCCGCTTCAGCATCCTTGATCGCGAAGGTCCGGGCCAGTTGCGGGCTCAGGCGTTTGTCGGCAAACAGCGGCCACACTTGTTGCCCCAGTTCGCTGATCAGGTCGGCCTTGAACTGCTCGTCGCGACTGCGCAAGGTCGAGCCGAGCAGTTGGATACGCTTGCCCAATACCTGTGCCAGATCGAGTTCGGTCGTGCGCCCGCCCATCAGGCCGATCAACACCCAGCGGCCGTCAACTGACAAAAGTTTCACGTTGAGTTTGGCGTAGCTGCCGCCCACCGGATCGAGGATCACGTCGAAGGGGCCAAGGTCGTTCAGACTCTCCAGGTCATCGGTGCGGATTACACCGCCTTGGGCGCCCAGGGCCTCGCAATAGGCGAGCCGTTCGGCCGAACCGACACTGACCCAGCAGGGGTTGCCAAAGGCCTTGCACAACTGGATCGCGGCCGAACCGACACCGCTGGCGCCGGCGTGCAGCAGCACTTTCTCGCCCGGTTTGAGCGCCGCCAACTGGAACAGATTCAGCCACGCGGTGCTGTAGACCTCAGGCAGCGCGGCCGCTTCAGCCAATGACAAGCCCTCCGGCACTGGCAACACATGCCGGCCATCGACCACCACTTCCTCGGCCATCCCGCCGCCGGCCAGCAACGCGCAAACGCGGTCGCCCACCTGCCAGGACGAGCCCGGCCCCACCTCGCTGATCACCCCCGAACATTCCAGCCCCAACACTTGGCTGGCGCCGGGTGGCGGCGGGTAAAGCCCGGCTTTTTGCAACAAATCGGCCCGATTCAGGCCGGCGGCCGCCACACGGATGCGAACTTGCCCGACATCACATGCCGGACTTGGCTCATCAGCCCATACCACTTGGCCTTCAACGCCTTGCAATGCTTTCACGGTGCCTCCATAGTGAGTCTCGACTGGGCCCGCTGCTTCAACGCCGGGCTTTCTTGCATTATGCGCCCGGGCCACATGGAACCGGCGACTTCAAAGACGGCCTAATATGCGTTATCAATTGTCCCTGCGTCGAATCAGCATGAAGCACCTGTTCCCCAGCACCGCCCTCGCGCTCGTCATTGGCCTCGGCCTGTTACCGTTGTCGAACGATACGTTCGCGGCCAACAGCTGGGACAAGCTTCAGCCCGATCGCGACGAAGTGATTGCCAGCCTTAACGTCGTCGAATTGCTCAAGCGCCATCACTACAGCAAGCCACCGCTCGATGACGCGCGCTCGGTCATCATCTACGACAGCTACTTGAAGCTGCTCGATCCATCGCGCAGTTACTTCCTGGCCAGTGACATCGCCGAATTCGACAAGTGGAAAACCCAGTTCGACGACTTCCTCAAGAGCGGCGACCTGAACGCCGGGTTCACCATCTACAAGCGTTACCTGGACCGCGTGAAGGCGCGCCTGGACTACACCCTGGCCGAACTGAACAAAGGCGTCGACAAAATCGACTTCAATGCCAAGGAAACCTTGCAAGTCGACCGCAAGGACGCCCCTTGGCTCAAAAGCACAGCCGAACTCGATGACCTGTGGCGCAAGCGCGTCAAGGACGAAGTGCTGCGCATGAAGATCGCCGGCAAGGACTCCAAGCAGATCCAGGAAACCCTGACCAAGCGCTACAAAAACCAGTTGGCGCGCCTGGACCAGACCCGCGCCGAGGATATTTTCCAGGCGTACATCAATACCTTCGCCATGTCCTACGACCCACACACCAATTACCTGTCGCCGGATAACGCGGAAAACTTCGACATCAACATGAGCCTGTCCCTGGAAGGCATCGGTGCGGTGCTGCAGAGCGACAACGACCAGGTGAAAATCGTGCGCCTTGTCCCGGCAGGCCCGGCGGACAAGACCAAGCAGGTCAGCCCGGCGGACAAGATCATCGGCGTCGCCCAGGGCAACAAGGAAATGGTCGATGTGGTCGGCTGGCGCCTGGAGGAAGTGGTCAAGCTGATCCGCGGCCCGAAAGGCTCGGTGGTGCGCCTGGAGGTCATTCCGTCCAGCAATGCGCCGAACGACCAGACCAGCAAGATCGTGTCCATCACCCGTGAAGCGGTGAATCTGGATGACCAGGCAGCGAAGAAATCGGTCCTCAACCTCAAGCAGGATGGCAAGGACTACAAGATCGGCATCATCGAGATCCCGACCTTCTACCTGAACTTCAAGGCCTTCCGCGCCGGGGATCCGAACTACAAGAGCACCACCCGCGACGTCAAGAAACTGCTGACCGAACTGCAAAAGGAAAAAGTCGACGGCGTGGTCATCGACTTGCGCAACAACGGCGGCGGCTCCCTGCAGGAAGCCACCGAACTGACCAGCCTGTTCATCGACAAGGGCCCGACCGTGCTCGTGCGCAACGCCGATGGCCGAGTGGATGTGCTGGAAGACGAAAATCCGGGCGCGCTCTACAAGGGGCCGATGGCCTTGCTGGTCAACCGCCTGTCGGCGTCGGCCTCGGAGATTTTCGCCGGCGCCATGCAGGACTATCACCGTGCGTTGATCATCGGTGGCCAGACCTTCGGCAAAGGCACCGTGCAGACCATCCAGCCGCTCAACCACGGCGAACTGAAGCTGACCCTGGCGAAGTTCTACCGAGTGTCCGGCCAGAGCACCCAGCACCAAGGCGTGCTGCCTGACATCGATTACCCGTCGATCATCGACACCAAGGAAATCGGTGAAAGCGCCCTGCCCGAAGCCATGCCATGGGACACCATCCGGCCGGCGATCAAACCGGCCGTGGACCCGTTCAAGCCGTACCTGGCCCAACTCAAGTCCGACCATGATGCGCGCTCATCCCAGGACGCGGAATTCGTGTTCATCCGCGACAAGCTGGCCCTGGCGCAGAAGTTGATGATGGAAAAAACCGTCACCCTCAACGAAGCCGACCGTCGCGCGCAGCATGCCGACATCGAGGCCAAGCAACTGGCCATGGAAAACCTGCGTCGCAAGGCCAAGGGCGAAGAACCGCTCAAAGAGCTGAAGAAAGAGGACGAAGACCTGATCACCGAGCCGGAGAAGACCAAGCCGGAAGACGACGCCTACCTGAGCGAGACCGGGCGGATCCTGCTGGATTACCTGAAACTCAACACGGCGATCGCTAAGCACTAAGATGATGGCCATTTAATGGTGATGCTCGTCGGAGTGTCATCAAACTGACATCAGTCTGTCGTGAAATACAGGACTGGGTGCCCCGCACCCGGTCCTTTTTTTATCGCCAGAGATTGCCATGACCACGACAGAACAGCTGGGTGCCTTGAGTTCGATCCTGGCTCAAAGCGGTTTGCACAGCCTGTTCCAACCGATCATCTGCCTTTCCGAACGGCGCATCGTGGGCTATGAAGCCTTGACCCGCGGCCCTTCCAACAGCCCGCTGCACTCCCCTATCGCATTGCTTTCGGTAGCGCGCCAAGCCGGACGCCTTAGCGAGCTGGAACTGGCCTGCCGCCGCAGCGCCTGCCAACGCTTCAATGAGCAAAAGCTGCCGGGCAAGCTGTTTCTCAACGTTTCGCCCGAATCCCTGCTGGAATCCGCGCACCAGACAGGACGCACACTGCAATTGCTGCAAGACTTCGGCATCGCCCCCAGCCAGGTGGTGATCGAACTGACCGAACAGACCCCCATCGATGACTTCCAGCTTCTGCAAACCGCCCTGCATCATTACCGGGCAATGGGTTTCTCGATTGCCTTGGACGACCTCGGTGCCGGTTATTCGAGCCTGCGGCTGTGGTCCGAATTGCGACCCGACTATGTGAAGATCGACCGGCACTTCATCGACGGCATTCATCAAGACGCCCTCAAGCGCGAGTTCGTCGGCTCGATCCTGAAAATCGCCCGGGCTTCCCGCGCCCAGGTGATTGCCGAGGGCATCGAACTGCCGGAAGAACTGGCGGTGCTGATCGAAATGGGCGTCGACCTGGTCCAGGGCTATCTGCTGGCCCGGCCCCAGGAACAACCGTCCCGCGATGCCAGGGCGCTGATGCCCCGGCAGGACAGCGGCGTGGTGGCAATGAATGATGAGGTCAACGACCTCGGTGCGCTGCTCAACGAACAGCCGGCGGTGGCTCACGACACGCCGACAGCCTCCGTGCTGGAAGCGTTCCGGCGCCAGGCCAATCTCAACTCCCTGGCGGTGCTGGACAATCAGAATCAGCCCTGTGGCATCGTCCATCGCCATTCACTCTCGGACGCCTTGCTCAAGCCCTTTGCCACCGACCTGTTCGCCCGCAAGCCCATCAGTCGGCTGATGAGCGATGACTTCCTGGCGGTGGAGTTGAACCAGTCGCTGCAACAAGTCAGCCGCCTGATCACCAGCCGCGCCCGGCAACGCATCGAAGAAGATTTCATCATCACCCTCAACGGCGGCTACCTGGGCCTGGGCCGGGTGATCGACGTGCTCAAACTCATCACCGAACTGAAAATCCAACAGGCCCGCTACGCCAACCCCCTGACCCTGCTGCCGGGCAACGTGCCGATCCAGCAATGCCTCACGCGCCTGTTGCAACAACGGCAGGAATCGGTGATCTGCTACGTCGACATCGACAGCTTCAAACCCTTCAACGACATCTACGGCTACGGTCGCGGCGACGAAGTCCTGCTGTGCCTGGCCCAATGCCTGAACGAACGCATCGACCCCAGCCGCGACTTCGTCGGCCACATCGGCGGCGACGACTTCCTGCTGGTCCTCGGCCCGGACGACTGGCGCAAGCGTCTGGACCAGCTGCTCAGCGACTTCCAGACCCACTGCCGCCGCTTCTACCGCCCCGAGCATTTGGAGGCGGGATGCTTTACGGCGTTGAATCGGCAGGGGATTAGGCAGGAGTTCGCGTTGTTGTCATTGTCGATTGGCGTGGTGCACTTGCGTGCCGAGGCTTGTGGGGAATTGGATGCCAGCCAGTTGGCGGAATTGGCTTCGCAGGCCAAGCACCATGCCAAGGAGATTTTGGGAGGGAGTGTGTATTTGGTGGAGGGTTTGGCTGAGCGGGAGGTTGTGGTGGAGTTGTCGGTGTGACTATCTGCCGCCCCCGTGGCGAGGGAGCTTGCTCCCGCTGGGCTTTGTAGGAGCTGGCGAAGCCTGCGATCTTTTGATCTTGCTCTTTCGCTTGAGATTCAACTGTCAGGGAAAAGATCGCAGCCTCGCTTCGCTCGGCAGCTCCTACAGGCCCAGTAGGAGAAGGCTCCCTCGGCACGAAAAACGGTGCGGTGGAGGGTGATTAAAATTCGCCTTATCTGAACTACCAGGTCGCTGGATCTTCTTGGCTAGCCTTATCAAGCTCCTCGCTCCACTCTTCTGCTAGATACTTATAGATATCCTCAAAGAAAACTCTGCAATCCTCCATTTCATCCCATCCCGGCGGAAGGGCTGAATGTGAAACCACTTCGTGTTCGAACACCTCACCAAAATCATACTCCGGATCGTCGAGTGCAATTGCGAGCACACAAAAAAATAAAAATTTGTGACGATAGCTTAGATTTCTAAAACGATGAACCACGTACTTATAAATCAGCTTTTTTCGATCTTCGGCACATTCGAGATCATACTGCGATAATTCCTCACCCAGAGTCTCTTCGCAATCATATATTTCGAAGCCGCCGAGAAAATGTCCGATCTGAGGATCATAGGGACGATCAAGAAACGGATGCATCAACATCAAAACCTCCTACGGGATAAGCGGTGACCGGACGTAGCGTTTCGTAATCGAATCTGACTTCGAATACATTAATTTCGCTTTGAAATATTGGATTTTCCCTGTCATGTACGTTTGGTATGTATCCTTGCCCAACCTTTGGCAAATACATACGCACGACTGGATTCCCTCTTTTGTCTTCGCCAGTAAAACGAGGGAGACCTCTTGCTTCACGGGTCAGTGCTTCATTTATGGCTTGATGCTGTATTCGAAAACTATTGAATTTGGTACTACAGTTAGCGTACCACTGCCTCGGCTTGGGGGATTTTACGTTTTCGGCACGGCTTTCTGTTGAACTTCCATTAGGTGTATACGAGCCGTATCTTCTGGACTTTCTCAAATGCAATTTCTCTATGAGTTCAGGATTCTGGAGCATTCTATGACTGATAGCGCTTGAGGCAGCTCAGCAATACTTCCATAAAGTGTCGCTGATCGTGAATTTCTTGATCAAAATATGTATCCATATCTTCAAACAAATCATCAAAGCTGTCGCCAACCTCCAGATAATAGCTGATTGCTTCAATATATTTATGCTGCGCACCGGGCGGATAACGCAAAAACTCCGGCTTAAGCAAAATATCAAACAACTCAGAGAGTTCAGAATCGATATTTATGTTTTTTGAAACTATCACTTCCTCCCGTTTCTCGTCGCGAACATTCTCAATATTAAATACAAACAACAACCCGATCAACGGCATCATGCTTGGTTTGGGTTTCATTTTTTTGGCCCTGTATAAGCTGTTATTGGATCACCATTTTCATTCAATATAACTATCGCATGGTTGTATGTATTGTATTGCAAACCGTCTCGCTTATATCCCTCTCCAATCGTTCGCCCAAAATCTATCGGCTTAGTACTTTCAAACAAATCATTGCGCTTGAAAACGAGTTTCGCCCTATATATAGCGTTCAATTGATCTCTATGACTTACGAAGCGTGTCGCCGCTGAAGGAATTTTTGGCTGACCTTCCCTACGGCCCCTGGTATGAATCTCAATCTCCCCGGTCCCAGGGTTTCGCCCTGTCGTAACGCGTTCCAGCTGAGCATCCGCCGTAGTCTGAGCACCATGTTTCTGTAAAAAATGCGCTCCCTCAATCGATCGCTCCATCTCATCCAAGCGCCGGTAGGCATTCGCCTCCCCCAACTCATCAATTCGCGCCCGCCGCTGCTCCGCCGTCATCGGCAGCGCCGGCGCACCCTCATCCACCCCAAGCTTGGCCGTCGGGTCTTGCTTACCGACGGCGGGCTTTCTACATCCGTCGCCCGGGCAACCTTCCAACCCCAACGGATCCACCCACCCCGTCGGGTTCAGGGTGTACCGGTACCCATTGAGCCCACCCACCAACTTGCTCGGATCAGGCGTCAAATAGCGGCCAGTCTCGGGATTGTAGTAGCGGTGGCGGTTGTAGTGCAGGCCGCTTTCGGGGTCGAAGTATTGGCCTTGGAAGCGCAGCGGTTGCTCAAGCTGTTCACCGTCACCGTGCGTGAGTGCGGTGACTTTGCCGTAGCCGTTGTAGCGCGCCGACCAGACGATCTGGCCGGCGGGGTTAGTCAGTTCCTGGGGCGTGCCCAGGTGGTCGAGGTGGTAGTAGAACGGCGCGGCTTTTTCCGGGCCTTCACCGTCGAGCATCGCCAGTGGACGGAAGGTGCCGGGTTCATAGACGTAGCTGCGGTGGTGGCGCGGGCTGTTTTCGGCGACGAGCTGGTCGCCCTGCCAGAAAAATTCCGTGGTCAGGCCGTCCACGGTCTTGCTGATGCGTCGGCCGAAGGCGTCGTAGCGGTAGGAGGTTTCGCAGCCGTCGGCCGTGGTGATGCCGACCAGGCGGTGTTGGCTGTCGTAGCGATAAGCGCTGACCAGGGCCTCGCCGCGGCGTTCGCGGATCAGGTTGCCGAAGGCGTCGTAGTCGTAGTGGCGGTCGCCCTCCTTCAGCAGGCGGTTGCCCTTGAGGGTGGTCGGGCCGGGGCGGTCCTGCATCAGCAGGTTGCCGGCCGGGTCGTGGCTGAAGTGTTCCGGCGGTTCGCTGTGGGAAAAGTCGATGCGGGTCAGGCGATCTAGAGAATCGTACTGGTAGCTGCGGCGGCTTCGGTGGTCGGAAAGGGTTTGCAGGTTGCCCTTGGGGCTGTAGGTATAGTCGCGCCAGAGCAGTTGCTGCTGTGGGTTCTGCCACACGGTCTGGGCCTTGAGGCGGCCCTGTTCGTCGTACCTGTAGTCACTGAGCAACTGGCCTTGCTGGCGCTGTCGTTCGCGGCTGCCGTCAAAGCGGTGTTCGGTCAGGCGCGCGCCGTTGAGGTCGATGGCGGTCAGTACACCGCCTGGGGCGTGGTGGTAGTCGAGTTGGCTGTCGTCCGGCAGGCGCAGGTGGTTGAGGCGCCCGCAGGCATCGTAGCGATAACGCAGGGTGCCCCAGCCCTGGTGCTCAGTGATCAGCCGATCCTGGGCGTCGTATTCGAAGGCCAGCGGATGGTCGCTGCCATCATCGACGTAGACCAGCCGGCCCAGTTCGTCGTAGCGGTATTCGATGGCCTGGCCGTCGGGCAAGGTCTTGAGTTGCAGCCGTCCGGCCGCGTCGCGCTGGTAGCGGGTGACCCATTGCGAACCGTCCTCGCCGTGTTCAATTTTTTCCAGCAGGTGACCGTTGAGGTCGTAGGCGTAGGCAGTGCGTTGGCCGTCGAAGCCGACTTGCTGTCGGATCAAGCCGTTGGGCGTGTAGTCCAGCTGATATTGTTCGCCGGATTCGTTCTCGATCTCGGTCAGCAACAGCCGCGCCGAGTCGTAGCGATACTTCAGCTCGCTGCCGTCGGGGTTCAGGCGACGACTGACCAGGTGCAGGTCATCGGCGTATTCGTAGCGGGTGGTCCGGCCCTGCTCGTCGCGTTCGGCGATGACCTTGCCGTAGGCGTTGTAGCTCCAGGCCCGGATGGCGCCGGTGGGCAGGGTCACTTGCAGCAGTCGGCCGACGGCGTCCCATTGGTAGTGCGTGAGGGCGCCGTGTTCGTCCCGGCGGCTGAGCAAACGTCCCAGGGCATCGTAGGAAAAACACCGGCGATTGCCGTCGGGCAGGACTTCTTCAGTCAGTTGGCCCAGGCGACTCCAGGTGAAGCGATGTTCGCCGCCGTCCGGGTCGTACCTTGCCAGCAGTTGCCCATGGGCGTCGTAGGCATATTCCGTACGCTGGCCGTCCGGGTCGATGCTGGCGATCACATCACCGTGGTCATTGCGCCGGTAAGTCCACACTGCCTTGCCACGGGAACGGGTGTGCAGGAAACCGTTGCGGTATTCGTAGGAGGTTGGTGCCTCGTCCGGTGGAATCAACGCCAGCAGCCGTCCGACGTCGTCGTAGCGGTATTCGCGGACCGCCCCCAGCGGGTCCTGTTCGGCGATCAGCCGGCCCTGCTCGTCATAGGCCTTGAGGTGTTCGCCGCCGTCGGGCTCGACCTTGCGCACCAGCCGCGCCCGGTCGTCGTGGACATACACCTCCTGGCTGCCATCCAGGTGCCGGACCGTGACACTGCCGTCCTCGCCCCAGGTGTAGCGGCTGTCCATCTGCGCAAACGAGGCCCAATGCCGTACGCAACGGGACGCCGGCCCGACGCCTTGCCACTCCCAATAAAAACTCGCCCCGCCGGCCAATTGCCGCTGGAGGATGACGTGCTGGTCGTCGTAGTCGTAGCGTTCGCTTTCTCCGGCGGCATTGGTCGCTTCGATCAGTCGGAAACGTCCGTCGTAGCGGTAGGACACCAGCGTCTGCTCGGTCCGCCAGGCCTCGTCGAGGGTGATGGCCGGGTGGAAGCTCTGGTAGTCGACGGCGATCAGGTGGCGCTGTTCGTAGCGCAGGCGCAGGGAACGCCCGGCGCCGTTGTCCAAACGGCAGATGTCGCCGTGGATGTTGCGCTGGAGGGTCAGGCGGTTGTCGTAGCGGTCGCTGAGGGCGATCAGGTGGCCGTCGCGAAAATGCAGGAACGGGGCGTTTTCCCCAGGCTGTGCGACGATCAGTTCGTCCGGCTCGGTTCCCAGGTAGATTGCTGCGCGGGCCAGGCTGTTGTGGATTGCCGGGCGCTGGGTGGTGGGCAATGGAAAGAGCGTGCGGCGGTTTTCCTGGTCGACCCAGGTGACCTGTTCGCCGTCGAGTTCCAGGCGATGGGCCAGGGCATGGCGCCAGCCGCGTCCGAGGCCGACGTCCAGGTCGGCGGCGCTGGTGCGGTACAAACGGGTAAAAACGAACGGCAAACGGCCGTCGAGGGTGCCATCGTCGAGGGTCAGCAGCTCTTCACCGGTGACCATCGACACCGGGCAGCCGCTGGTCTGGGTCTGGGCGGCGGTGTCGGCGCTGTCGCCGTTGGGGTTTTTCGATTGGGCGGGGGCGTCGTCGTGATGTTCGTGTTTTTTCAGCGTGGTATGGCGCTGCGCATCCCAGCGCAGTTGCATCCGACCTTTTTTTATTCCCGCCGCGATGCCGCGTGCCGCCACGGTTTTGTAGCGGTCCACGTAGGTCATGAAGCCGTTGACCATCGCGAAGATCGCACGGATGAAACGTTGCAGGGCACCCAGCAGGTGCACACCTACATTCCCCAGGCGCATCGACAGATAAGCGATACCGGCCCCCGCCCCGGTGAAGGTCAGGACGACACCGATCAACAGATCGATCAACAACTGCACCGTCACCCTCGACAAGGCTTCGGCCGTGTCACCAGCAATCTCACTGGGCGGCAGCATGTCCAGCCAGAGACTGGCGGTGCGCACCAACAGGCACAGTGCCGCTTCGTCGCTGGTCAGCAGCTGCAGCCTGGCCATCACTTGCGGCGTGTCCTGAGCCAGCTTTTTCAACTGATCAGCGCTTTCGCCCAACCGATCAACAAACTGACCGGGATCCTTGAGGATGTCCGAGAGCAAGCTGATGCTGTCCCACACACTTTCAATCGCTGCCCAACTGCCAGCGAGCAACCCGTTCCCCACCGCAGCCGCCGACGTCGCCAAGGACTGCTGCGCCCATCGCGGCTTGAAACCTTGCCACTCGCCGCGTAGCCAGTCCGTCAGATCACCGGCCAAGCCATCGTAGGAAGAAAACAAGTTCTCTATTTGCTTGGCAGACACCTCGCCCTGAACGTGAACCCGATAGGACTGGCCCGCCTCCCCTGTGAAGGTCCCCAGGCCCTGGGCGTCCAGAGTGACCGGCGTAACCTCGCCGCCCTCCACCGCCACCACATCCACCACGATGTCGCCCAAGGGGATGTCGTACACCGACTCGAACTTGCTCTCGATCGTCATCACGCCGCCCTGGGGGCACTGGACGACCGTGGAGAGAAAATCATCGTCACGGGTGCCGACGGCAGTGGTGCTGTCGCCGAAGCGGATCAGCCGTTCCATGCCCATCAGCGAGGGCAAGTCGGCCGCGTGGCTGGCCCGGTCCGCCGCCCGGCTGTACCAGCGCTCAAGCTGCTCGCGGTAGACCGACAAGGTGTCTTTGAAGCTGTCGAGTTCCTGCTCGATACGGCTAACCTGCTCCATCAGGACAGGGCTCGCTCAAGGGCCGGCAGGAAAAAACGGTCGAACATGGGCAATGTCTCGCAGCACTCAAGGAGCGCGAGACTGTGCCGGGGATGGCGGAGGAATTAAGTCAGGGGAACGGGACAAAGGATGTAGGGCGATTCGCTAAATTCGCCCGACTGCACCACGAATAGCCTGTGGATAACGCTAAGGGTCGCGGGCTTCGAGGGCCTTGAGCTTGATCTCGGCCAACGGATGCCCGGCTTTCGCCGCCAAGGTCCACCAGCGTGCCGCTTCGAGCGGGTCCGGCGCCTTGTTGGTGGTACCGGCCAGGCTGATCACGCCGACTTGGTAGGCGGCCTTGCCATCACCGGCCAGTGCCGCCAGGCGCAGCAGGCGAACCCCTTCTTCACGGGCGCCCAGCCCTTGGCCGCGAAAGGTGAGGATGTGCCCGTAGAAACTTTGCGCACCGACATCGCCCAGGTTGGCCATGCGCGAGAACTGGCCCTCGAGCCAGGCCCAGCCACGCGCCTGGCGAACGAACCACGACCAGTGAAACAACCGACGCGCCAGCCAATAACCGAGCCGCGCCTTGAGTCGCCAGAGCACTCAGGCCTCCGCCGACTCGGGGTATTCGTATTCAAACACCCGGACCACTTCCGAAGCGTGCCAGGAAGCGGCGGCCACCCCATCGGAAGGCCCGGAAAAGCGGCCCAGGCGTTCTACGCACTCGAAGAACCCCGTACGCGGCAACCGGCTCGCGCCCTGGCTGATCACCAGGGAACTGCGCAGCGGCTGTTCTGCCCGGGCGTCCAGCGCCGCCAGATGCTCAAGGGCCGCGGTCAAGGTCTGCATGGCCGGGCTGGGGAGTTGCAAGCGCTCCAGCAAGGCGCGGTAAGTCAATAAATGGCGCTGGCGCCGCGCCTGGTCCAATTCACCCAACAACCCATCCCAATGCTGCCGACTGATACGTACGCTCACGATTCTTCCCTCCAACCCGGCACCGTCAACTCCCAGGCCAGACTGCGCCGAATCGCGGCATCGGGCTGTCGCTCGCCGCTCTCGATCAAGGCCAGATAAGACGGGCTGATACCTACCGTGCGAGCCAACGCCTCAATGGCGATGCCCTTTCCTTCGCGCAAACTGCGTAACTGATCCAGGCCAGGGAGAACCTGGTCGGGTGCCGCCGCGTGCCGGACTGTCGCTTCGCGCGGCGGAGCTTGATTGACACCTGCTGCTTTCAACAACGCTTGGTACTGATCCCACGGCAAAACCGCGTACTCGGGCTCTCCGTCACGTGTGATTATTTGAATATCCATGTCTACCCCGTAGGACAACAACACTTAGCGAGTCAGCCTTTTTCCTTGGAAGTGTAATCCTAAATGCCGGCTAAGGTCGCGGGGTGATGCATTCTCAGGGGATCAGGGCTTTTTCTGACCTTGGAGCTGGAGTTGTTCCGGAGTGTCGGGAAGCCTTTCGACTTTGGCCAGCGTCTCGGGTGACTGTCGATAACGCCAGGCGCGGAATGCCTCGAGCTCAACGTCGAGGGTTTTCATGATCCAGGCCAGCACCGCGATGTCATCGAACATGCCAAACATGGGCAAGAGGTCTGGAATGGCGTCCAAGGGGCTGAGGAAGTACATGAGCCCCGCCACTATCGACAGCATCGACTTGGCGCTGACCGCGCGGTATTCGCCGCGCCAGTAGGCCAGGCACAAGGCCTGCAACAGGCGCAGGTCCTCCTTGAGCTTGCCCAGCCGCCCACCCTCTCGGGCACCTTTGCTGGCGACGGCGAAGAGCAATGTCGGCAATCGACCGCGGGCCAACAGGCGGCCTGCCAAGGGCAGAAATCGCGCAAAATTCCACGGGGCCTTCATTTTTTCTCCCACTGAAATGTTATCCACACAAATTGTGGATAACCTTGTGAACAGAGCTGCATTTCACCGCTGAAGCCCCCGTTCCATAAGGGCCCGGCTTAGATCGGGCGTTTTTTACTCACATAAAAAAACCCAATATTTCATTGACTTGACCAGCCGACTGCGTCTAGCACAGCGCCTGTAATGCCTATGACTATAGCGTGCGCCGGGCGTTCGTTTTTTTGCCATCTTGCCGCCGCCCAGATGCAACAACGCCCCGCATAAGCGAGGCGTTGTCGTTATAACAGACGCGGTTACTTGGCTGCGTCTTCTTTTGCCGGATCCTTGATCGCCAGCAGCTCCAGGTCGAACACCAGGACCGAGTTGGCCGGGATGGCCGGGCTCGGGCTCTGGGCGCCGTAGGCCAGGTCGCTCGGGATGTACAGCTTGTACTTCTCGCCGACGTGCATCAGTTGCAGGCCTTCGACCCAACCTGGGATCACGCCGCTGACCGGCAGGTCAATCGGGCTGCCACGCTCGACGGAGCTGTCGAACACGGTGCCATTGGTCAGCTTGCCGGTGTAGTGAACGGTCACTACGTCGGTCGGCTTAGGCTGCGCGCCATCGGCTTTCTTGACCACTTCGTACTGCAGGCCGGAAGCGGTGGTGGTGACACCGGCTTTCTTGCCATTTTCTTCGAGGAATTTCTTGCCGGCGGCTGCCGACTCTTCGCTCATCTTGGCCATGCGCTCTTCGGCACGCTTTTGCAGCGCGGCAAAGGCTTCGACCAGTTCTTCGTCTTTCAGCTTCTGTTCTTTCTTGCCGACGGCATCTTCGATGCCCTGGGCAACCGCTTTGGAGTCCAGGTCATCCATACCTTCCTGAGCCAGGCTTTTGCCCATGTTCAGGCCGATACCGTAGGAAGCTTTCTGCGCCGGGGTTTTCAGCTCTACGCTGGTCTGCGAGTCGCAACCCGCGAGTACCAGGCCAACCAGGGCTACCGCCGCCGCCAACCGATGCTGTTTCATGCTATTTCCTTGTTCATGCGCCTAAAGGGCAATCGAGTAAAGCCGCGAGCTTATCAGGCGGCCACGACCAATGGCTACCGGCATGTGAGCCGCAAAGTGATGATAAGTTCAGGTCCGCAAACGCTTTTTAATCCCAGGCAAATGAAGCATCTGTCATCCGTTACGCACAGGGACACCTCGCCGCTCCCCCACAGGCCGGGGCTACTGGCCACTTGCCCGCCGCGCAGCGCTGAGGCATAAGGGCATATCAAAAAAAACAAGGACGTTACCGTGCGCCTCCTCTCTCGCATTCTCTTGCTGCTCCTCGCGCTGCTGATCGTCGTCGTGGCCGTGGTGCTTTATTACGTCGCCAATCCCCGGCTGCCGTTCTATGAGCCCATCCAACAGGTGCATTACCTGGATCAATGGAGCGCCGCCGAACGCCAGACCTATTACTTCACGCCCCAGGGCACCCAGGTCAAAGGCCTGCGCTACGACTGGTTCACGGCCCTCGAACTGCCGTTTTCGCAACAACGCTTCGCATCGCCGGAGTACTTGGCGCGCTTTGGCTTCCTGATCGATCCGGCCCAGAAAGCCACGCCTGAGAATCCCGGCAATCTGCCGGTGGGTTTCACCCGGCACCAGAACGCCGGCAGCGCCGACCAATTCCTCGATATCACCTGCGCTGCGTGCCACACCGGCGAATTGCGCTTCAAGGGCCAGGCGATACGAATCGACGGCGGCTCGGCACAGCACGTGCTGCCTTCCAGCGTTCCTACGCTACGCGGTGGCAGTTTCGGACAGGCATTAGTCGCCAGTCTGGCATCTACGTACTACAACCCTTGGAAATTCGAACGCTTCGCCCGCCAAGTCCTGGGCAAGGACTACGACGCCCGCCACGAGGACCTGCGCAAGGCGTTCAAGGACTCCCTGGATACTTTCCTGCGGGTGGCCTGGAACGATACCCATCGCGGCCTCTACCCCACCGAAGAAGGCCCTGGCCGTACCGACGCCTTCGGCCGTATCGCCAACGCCAGCTTCGGCGACGCCATCTCGGCGGAAAACTACCGGGTCGCCAACGCGCCGGTGGACTACCCACAGTTGTGGGAAATGTGGACCTTCGACTGGGTGCAGTGGAACGGATCGGCCCAGCAACCGATGGCCCGAAACGTCGGTGAAGCGCTGGGAGTCGGCGCCACACTGAATTTTTTCGACGCCCAGGGCAAACCGCTGCAGGGCGACGCGCGATACCCCTCCAGCGTGCGCGTGCGGGACTTGAACAAGATCGAAGAGACCCTGCAACTGCTCAAGGCGCCCGTGTGGCCGGAAGCGTTGCTGGGCGCGGTCGATAAACCGCTGGCCGCCAAGGGCCGGGCCCTGTTCGTCGAAAACTGCGCCGGCTGCCATGTGCCCAAAGTGGTCCAGGGGCCCGACAGGCCGGTACAGCAGTTGCACATGCTGCCGGTGAAAGTGATCGGCACCGACCCGGGCACTGCCAATAATATTGCTGATCACCGTTACGACCTGACCAGCCTGCAATGGGACCCGGCTGAACTGGCGAAGCTGGAAGTGCAACTGCACCCGACCCCGACGGAGCCGCTGGACCTGAGCCAACTCTCGGTCGCCAAAGGCTTGGCCTACGTCACTGCCTTCGTCGAAAACCGCGCTTACCGTGACGCCGGGGTCACCCCCGCCGAACGCCCGGCCCTGGACGGTTTCGGCCTGCCCATCGGCGTACGTGAATTGCGCGCCTACAAGGCCCGGCCGTTGGCGGGTGTCTGGGCCACGCCACCGTTCCTGCACAACGGCTCGGTGCCGACGATCTACCAACTGTTGTCCCCCCAGGCTGAGCGGGCGACCACCTTCTATAAAGGCAACTTCGAATACGACCCACGCCATTTGGGCTATCGCACCGAAGCCTTCACTAACGGCTTTAACTTCGATACCCGGATTACCGGCAATCACAACAGCGGCCATGAATTCCGCGCGGGCGAACGCGGCAACGGCGTCATTGGCCGCCTGCTGCAACCGCAGGAACGCTGGGCCTTGCTGGAGTATTTAAAAGTGCTGGGCGGGCCACTGGAGTCGCAACTGTAATGATGAACCCCACCGGTAAAAGGATGTTGGCATGTTGATCACGCTCTGGCTGCGCCTCGGCGCCTTTTTGGGCAAGACGCTCCTATGGCTGCTGGGCATCGGGTTGCTCGGCTGGGCACTGTCCTCGGCCTGGTTTGCCTGGCAACACAGGGGGCCTGTCCCGGACAAGGAACAGGTGGCACCCGGCGAAGCCGCCATGACCCAGGACATCATCCAGACTGCGATCCGCATCGTCGATCAGCACCGCGAAGGCACACGCTATCTGCGGGATGCCCATGCCAAGGCGCACGGTTGCGTCATGGCCGAGGTCCAGGTGCAGAGCGACCTGCCTAGCCCGTTGCGCCAGGGGGTGTTCGCCGAACCGGGCAAGACCTGGCAGGCCACAATCCGCCTGTCCAACGGCAACGCTTATCCGCAATTCGACAGCCTGCGCGATGCCCGGGGGATGGCGATCAAGCTGCTGAACGTGCCCGGTAAGCAATTGCTGGCGGACCGGCAATCATTCGGCGAGCAGGATTTCGTGATGTTCAATCATCCGAACTTCTTTGTCAGCGATGTCGCCGAGTACCGTCAGAATGTGGCCGCTCAGGCTGACGGGAAGAAGGCGATGGCTTTTTTTCCGAGCCTGGACCCGCGCACTTGGCAGATTCGGCATCTGTTCATCGCTTTGGCGACCCTCTCGCCGGCTCCGGCCAGTCCGACCCAGACCACTTATTTCTCGGTATCGCCTTATAAGTTTGGCGAGGCCAACGCCAAGTTTCGCGTCGCGCCGGATCCGGACAGCTGTCCAAGCTATACCCTGCCACCGCAGAATCAGGATTTGCCGAATTTCTTGCGCAGCGCGCTGAACCAGCAGTTATCCACAGACCGGATGCCGGCGTGTTTTGTCTTGCAGGTCCAGCGTCAGGATCCGAGCAAGTACATGCCGATCGAAGACACCAGTATTGAATGGCAGGAAAGTGATGCGCCGTTCGAAACCGTGGCGCGCATTAAGGTGCCGGCTCAGGATTTTGATACGCCCAAGTTGAATCTGGCTTGTGATAATCAGTCGTTCAATCCTTGGTTTGGGATTGAGGCGCATCGGCCGATCGGGGGGATTAATCGGTTGCGTAAGGCGGTGTATGAGGCGGTCAGCGATTATCGGCATCGGCGGAATGCTGAGCAGTAGACGGGGGGGGTTGGGTGTATATCCGTTCCGCTATCGCGAGCAGGCTCGCTCCCACAATGGGTCTGCGATGAACCCAAGACTCATGGACGCCCGAGATCACCTGTGGGAGCGAGCTTGCTCGCGATGAGGCCAGACCATCCAGCACCTTCATCGACTATGAAACCGTGGTGGGCTTGAGCGCTTTGGTTACTTTCGACTGGGCCGGCTTCCGGGCTCTTCAAAGTGACCCGCCGCCAGGGCGGAACCCTAAGTCGCCGTTACTGCAGCAACAGAAACACACACAAAAAAAGAGAACAAAAAAAACGACGCTCTCCCCTCGTAAAGGAAAAGCGTCGTTTCTAGTAGCCACCTGGCGTTCAGCATTCCAGGTAACCGAATATGGCGCAGCGGACGGGACTCGAACCCGCGACCCCCGGCGTGACAGGCCGGTATTCTAACCGACTGAACTACCGCTGCGCGTAACATTGAAAGTTTGGTGGGTGATGACGGGATCGAACCGCCGACATTCTGCTTGTAAGGCAGACGCTCTCCCAGCTGAGCTAATCACCCTTCACTTTCGATGCGGGGCGCATTCTCTCACAGTTTTTTGTAACGTGCTGATTTAATTAGCAAATTTAGCAAAAAACATGAGCAACACACACCGCGGGAACTGCAAACAGCAAAAAGCCCGCGTGAGCGGGCTTTCCGTGGTGACCTGGCGTTCAGTGTTCCAGGTTACCGAATATGGCGCAGCGGACGGGACTCGAACCCGCGACCCCCGGCGTGACAGGCCGGTATTCTAACCGACTGAACTACCGCTGCGCGTAACACGTTGAGCGAATGGTGGGTGATGACGGGATCGAACCGCCGACATTCTGCTTGTAAGGCAGACGCTCTCCCAGCTGAGCTAATCACCCTTCGCTTTCGGTGTGGCGCGCATTCTACGGAGCACTCTTTAAGCTGGCAAGCACTTTTTAAATTAATTTTTTCAGGCCTTCCAAAGGCTTAGCGAAGGGTTGGCCTATGGCGCCGCGAAGAGAATAATGCCCCCCTTTGTATAAAGGAGAGACTCACCCCATGTGGTTCAAAAACCTGCTTATCTATCGCCTGACCCAAGATCTGCCTTTTGATGCCGAGGCGTTGGAAACTGCACTGGCCAGCAAACTGGCGCGTCCATGTGCAAGCCAGGAGTTGACCACTTACGGTTTCGTCGCGCCGTTTGGCAAAGGCGAAGACGCGCCGCTGGTACACGTCAGCCAGGACTTCCTGCTGATCGCCGCGCGCAAGGAAGAACGCATCTTGCCGGGCAGCGTCGTGCGCGATGCCCTGAAGGAAAAGGTCGAAGAGATCGAAGCCGAGCAAATGCGCAAGGTCTATAAAAAGGAACGGGACCAGCTCAAGGATGAAATCATCCAGGCGTTCCTGCCCCGTGCGTTCATCCGTCGCTCGTCCACCTTTGCCGCAATCGCGCCGAAACAGGGCCTGATCCTGGTGAACTCGGCCAGCCCGAAACGCGCCGAAGACCTGCTGTCGACCCTGCGCGAAGTCATCGGCTCGCTGCCGGTACGCCCGCTGACGGTCAAGATGGCCCCGACCGCAACCATGACCGACTGGGTCAAAACCCAAAAGGCCGCGGACGACTTCTTCGTTCTGGATGAATGCGAACTGCGCGACACCCATGAAGACGGCGGCATCGTGCGTTGCAAGCGCCAGGATCTGACCAGCGACGAAATCCAGCTGCACCTGAACACCGGCAAGGTGGTGACGCAATTGTCGCTGGCCTGGCAGGACAAGTTGTCCTTCGTGCTCGACGACAAGATGGTGGTCAAGCGCCTGAAGTTCGAAGACCTGTTGCAGGACCAGGCAGAGCAGGACGGCGGCGACGAAGCGCTCGGCCAACTGGACGCCAGCTTCACGCTGATGATGCTGACGTTCGGCGAGTTCTTGCCGGCGCTGGTGGAAGCGTTGGGTGGTGAAGAGATTCCCCAGGGGATCTAAAAAAGCAACGGGTTACCCTTGTGGGAGCGAGCTTGCTCGCGATAGCGGTATGACAGCCACCAAGATGTTGACTGACACTCCGCTATCGCGAGCAAGCTCGCTCCCACATTAGTATTCGGTGTTCTTAATAATAAGGATCAGGTCATGCGCGCATTGGCTGCATTAAGCCGCTTCGTCGGCAACACCTTCGCTTACTGGGTACTGTTTTTCGCGGTACTGGCTTTCCTGCAACCGCAATGGTTCGTTGGCCTGAAAGTCGCCATCGTGCCGCTACTGGGCCTGGTGATGTTCGGCATGGGCCTGGCATTGAAGCTGGAGGATTTTGCCGAAGTCGCCCGCCATCCAGGACGCGTAGCCCTGGGGGTGGTTGCCCAATTCGTGATCATGCCCGGTACGGCGTGGTTGCTTTGCCAAATATTCAGCCTGCCGCCGGAGATCGCCGTCGGCGTCATTCTGGTGGGTTGCTGCCCGAGCGGTACATCGTCCAACGTCATGACCTGGCTGGCGCGCGGTGATTTGGCCTTGGCCGTGGCGATTTCCGCCATCACCACCCTGCTTGCTCCGCTGCTGACCCCTGCGCTGATCTGGCTGCTGGCCTCGGCCTGGTTGCCGGTGTCGTTCTCGGCGTTGTTCTGGTCGATCCTGCAAATCGTGCTGGTGCCGATCGCCCTGGGCATCGTCGCCCAACGCCTGTTGGGTGCCCGGGTTCGTCATGCCATAGACGTGCTGCCACTGATATCCGTGGTGAGCATCGTGATCATTGTGGCGGCGGTGGTCGCGGCCAGTCAGGCGAAGATCGCCGAATCCGGCCTGCTGATCATGGCCATTGTGATGCTGCACAACAGCTTCGGTTATCTGCTGGGGTACTTCACCGGGCGTTTGTTCGGCTTGCCGTTGGCCCAGCGCAAAACCCTTTCATTGGAAGTCGGCATGCAGAACTCCGGCCTCGGCGCGGCGCTGGCGAGCGCGCACTTTTCGCCGCTGGCGGCGGTGCCCAGTGCGCTGTTCAGCGTCTGGCACAATATTTCCGGAGCCCTGCTCTCGACGTACTTCCGGCGCATGAGCGAAAAACAGGACCGCGAGCTACTTGACCGTCAAGCGGCAGACTGACCGAGCGACTTGACCAAACAGTCAGCATTGGGCACTCTTGCGCCCAATGCGGGGACGACCCCGCAACTCCAAAGAGTTCACTATCCGGGGACGACCCCACCCATCGATGAGGTGCGTGATGTCCTGGATCATTCTGTTTTTTGCCGGCCTGTTCGAAGTCGGCTGGGCTGTCGGCCTGAAATATACCGACGGTTTCAGCCGCCCTCTTCCCACCGCACTGACCATCGCCGCCATGGCGATCAGCCTCGGCCTGCTCGGCCTGGCGATGAAGGAACTTCCGCTGGGGACGGCCTATGCGATCTGGACCGGGGTCGGTGCCGTGGGCACGGTGATCGCCGGGATCATTTTGTTTGGTGAGTCGATGGCGCTGGTTCGCCTGGCCAGCGTGGCGTTGATTGTCGTCGGATTGATCGGCCTCAAGGTCAGCGCCTAGCCACTGCCGCTATCGCGAGCAAGCTCGCTCCCACACTTTGACCGCATGCAGCCTAGGCGATTCGGTCCAATGTGGGAGCGAGCTTGCTCGCGAAGGGGCCCTCACAGTCAGCAGTTACCTGACAGCCCCACGCAGTTCCCCCACCAACGCCTGCAAACTCGAAGGCGTTGCCGCCTCGACGTCCACCGCCGAACCCGCCACCAATGTCACCCGCGACCAGAACCGGCGAAACAGCCCCTTGGCCGGGTCGCGACTGAAGAAACTGCCCCACAAGCCCTGCAGCGCCAGGGGAATCACTGGCACCGGGGTTTCCTGGAGGATGCGCGTCAGTCCACTCTTGAACTCATTGATCTCACCGTCGGCGGTCAGTTTTCCTTCGGGGAAAATGCACACCAGCTCGCCGTCCTTCAAGTATTGGGCAATTCGCTTGAAGGCTTTTTCATAGATATGGATATCTTCCTGGCGCCCGGCAATCGGGATGGTGCCGGCGGTGCGGAAGATGAAATTCAGCACCGGCAGGTTGTAGATCTTGTAGTACATCACGAAGCGAATCGGCCGACGCACCGCGCCGCCAATCAGCAAGGCATCGACGAAGGACACGTGATTGCAGACCAGCAGCGCTGCGCCTTCATCCGGTATCGCCTCCAAGTTGCGATGCTCCACGCGGTACATGGAATGGCTCAGCAGCCAGATCATGAAACGCATGCTGAACTCGGGGACGATCTTGAAGATGTAGGCGTTGACGCCGATGTTGAGCAACGACACCACCAGGAACAGCTGCGGGATCGACAGCTTGGCCAGGCTCAGCAACATGATGGAGACGATCGCCGAGACCACCATGAACAACGCATTAAGAATATTGTTGGCGGCAATCACCCGCGCCCGCTCGTTCTCCACGGTGCGCGACTGGATCAGCGCATACAGCGGCACGATGTAGAAACCGCCAAAGACGCCCAATCCGAGGATGTCGATCAACACCAGCCAGGCATGGCCAAAACCGAGCACTGCAAGCCAACCGTGGCCCTCGACGCTGGCGGGAATTCCACCGGAATGCCACCACAACAGCAGGCCAAACACGGTCAAACCGAACGAACCGAACGGCACCAGGCCGATCTCGACTTTGCGCCCGGAAAGCTTTTCACAAAGCATGGAACCCAACGCGATCCCCACCGAGAACACTGTGAGGATCAAGGTCACCACGGTCTCGTCGCCGTGCATCCACTCCTTGGCATAGGCGGGAATCTGCGTCAGGTAAATCGCCCCGACGAACCAGAACCAGGAGTTGCCGACAATCGACCGGGACACCGCCGGGGTTTGCCCCAACCCCAATTTCAGGGTGGCCCAGGATTGACTGAAGATGTTCCAGTTCAGACGCATTTGCGGCGAGGCCGCCGCCGCGCGCGGAATGCTGCGACTGGCCAGGTAACCAAGCACGGCGATGCCGATGATCGCGCTAGCCACCACCGGGGCGTAATGCGCCGAGGACATCATGATTCCGGCGCCAATGGTGCCTGCCAGGATCGCCAGGAACGTGCCCATCTCCACCAAGCCGTTGCCGCCGACCAACTCATCTTCACGCAAGGCCTGCGGCAAGATCGAATACTTCACCGGACCGAACAACGCCGAATGCGTGCCCATGGCGAACAGCGCCACCAGCATCAGCCACAAGTGATCGAACAGGAAACCCACCGCGCCCACCGCCATGATGGCGATTTCGCCAAGCTTGATCAGACGAATCAACGCGTCCTTGGCGAATTTTTCCCCGAACTGCCCCGCCAATGCCGAGAACAGAAAGAATGGCAGGATGAACAGCAGCGCGCAGAGGTTGACCCAGATCGAGCGGTCGCCTTCGATGGTCAATTTGTAGAGGATGGCGAGGATCAGCGACTGCTTGAAAATGTTGTCGTTGAACGCGCCCAAGGACTGCGTGATGAAGAACGGCAGAAAACGCCGCGTGCGAAGCAAGGTGAACTGCGAAGGGTGACTCATCTTCCATGTTCCTGAGTGGCGTGGACGCTTATTGGAATGAACGTTTTTCGATCCAGGCCACACATTACCTGTCTTTAGCGATTATTTCGCCAGCCCTGCGATGCAGGGCGACACAAACAGCTCACCGTGCCAGGCGCCCAGCACCGTGCGCCGCCCAACGATCAGCCACATCACCACCAGCATGGCCACCAGCACAGCACCGAACACGCCGAAGAAACCCAGGCCCAGCAGCTCGGAAAGCTTCAGTGTCGTTAGCGCGTACACGCCCAGGGGAAAGGTAAAGCCCCACCAGCCTAGGTTGAAGGGAATGCCTTCGCGCAAATAGCGCGCGGTGATCAGCAGCGCCATCAACATCCACCACAAGCCCAGGCCCCACAGCGTGATGCCAGCCACCAGGCCCAAGCCGGCGGCGATGTCGCCCACGCCGGGCAGGCCATTGGCGGCAAAAATCAGCGGGGCATCGTTGCCCAGCAGCAACATGCCCAAGGCACCGGTGCCAATCGGGCCGAGGGCCAGCCAGCTCGAGGCGGCCATGTTCTCGTGAGGCAGTTTGTGCAGGGCCATGCGCAACAGCAGAATCGTCAGGATGCTGAACGCCACGGGCAGGGAAAAGGCCCAGAGCACGTAACTGGTCACCAGCATGACCAGTTGCCCATGGACGTCGGCCAGATGCGGCGCCAACAGCCCGCCGCTGGCCGCCGCGACTTCGGCGGCCACCACCGGCAACAACCACACGGCGGTCATCTGGTCGATCCGGTGTTCCTGGCGGGTGAACATCAAGAAGGGGATCAGCACGCCACAGGCCAGCGACATGGCCACGTCGATCCACCATAACGTCTCGGCCACCGCCACCACGCCCTCCCCCCAGCGCGGCAGCCCAAAGACCAGAAAGCCGTTGATGAGGGTCGCCAGCCCCATGGGAATGGTGCCGAAAAACATCGAGACCGTCGAATGGCCGAAAATCCGTCGCGCTTCGTCGAAGAACAGCACCCAACGGGCCGTGTACATGAGGGCGAACACCACGAACAACAGCGTGTTGAACAACCACAACCCTTCGCCCAAGGCGCGCAGGCCCGGCATCTGCGCCGGCCATTGCGCCAAGGCCAGCGCCAGCACACCGGTGCCCATGGTCACGGCGAACCAGTTAGGTGTGAATTGGCGAATGGCTTCCAGCGGCCTGGGCAAATGGCTCAACGGGCGCAAGCGGTTTTTGGCGGCATAGCATGTCATGGCGAACTCCTGTCCCCGGATGAGGTGGAGCCATGCTAGGGCTGGATCGAATATCCATATAACGGGTAATTTCTCTATATGTAATCTGTTTTACAGATAAGCGTCAGACGCTGCCCTCGGTTTCGATCACCAGGATTCTCGCTTCGCCCAAAGGCTTGGCGACATGTTCGGTGCCCACCGAGGCGTAGAAAATGTCCCCAACGCCCAGCAGGGTCGCCTTTTCGACACCCTCTTCCCGATAGCACATCCGCATTTGCCCATCGAGCACCACGAAGACTTCCTGGCCGTCGTTGACGTGCCAATTGTACGGCTGGTCGGTCCAGTGCAGGCGCGTGGTGATGCCGTTCATGTTGGCGATATCGAGCGCCGCCCAGGCACGGTCACCGGTGAAGGACTTGCTGCGAATGATTTTCAAGGGATCCGGCCGTAAGAAGGTTGAGGTGCCAAGACTAACCCACTGCCGGCGGCTCCTGCATGCCGGGTTTCAAGGCCGAACGCCATCGCTGACTGGTTTCACCGACTGACGCAATCGAGCGGCTGATCAATGTGGTGGTGGCGCCGACGGTGTTCCGCATACTCTTTGCCACCGCGCCGTTGGCGGTAGAAGAGCTGCATCGGTTGGTGGATATTGCGTTGGGTCAGTAAGGCCGCCATCGCGAGCAAGCTCGCTCCCACATGGGTTCCATGGGTGCCCATAGAGCGAGTGTCCACCCCAGATCCCTGTGGGAGCGAGCTTGCTCGCGAAGGCGGGGTGCACATTCAACATCGATGCAAGCTGACCCAGCGCTTTCGCGAGCAGGCTCGCTCCCACATGGGTTCTCCAGTGGACACAAGATTTGTATCCACCACAGATCCAATGTGGGAGCGAGCCTGCTCGCGAAGAGGCCCGAAAGAACACCCAATAACCCGAGTACTCCCCCACCTGCGACACCCCACCACGCCTCGACCTTGGTCGACACTGACGAACCCGAGCGGGCATGCGAGACTGTCCTGCCGGGCTCAAGCCCCGGTGTCTTTGTCGGGGAGTTTCCATGTCGTTGTCCAGCGGGCTGATCGCCGTTGTCGCCCTGGCCTATATGGCCATCATGTTCGCCATCGCCTTCTACGGCGACCGGCGCAGCACGCCGCTGCCGCCACGGGTGCGGGCCTGGGTCTACAGCCTGTCGCTGGCGGTCTATTGCACCAGTTGGACGTTCTTTGGCGCCGTGGGCCAGGCCGCCGAACAGCTCTGGTCATTCCTGCCGATCTACCTCGGGCCGATCCTGCTGCTGGTGTTCGCGCCGTGGGTGCTGCAGAAAATGGTGATGATCAGCAAGCAGGAGAACATCACCTCCATCGCCGACTTCATTGCCGCCCGCTACGGCAAATCCCAATCCCTGGCGGTGGTGGTCGCGTTGATCTGCCTGGTCGGCGTGCTGCCGTACATCGCCTTGCAGCTCAAGGGCATCGTGCTCGGGGTGAACCTGTTGATCGGCGCCGGCGCCGATGCCATGGGCACGCGCGCCCAGGACACCGCGCTGATCGTCTCGCTGATCCTGGCGCTGTTCACCATCGTGTTCGGTACCCGCAACCTGGACGCCACCGAACACCACCGCGGCATGGTGCTGGCGATCGCCTTCGAATCCCTGGTCAAGCTGTTCGCCTTCCTGGCCGTCGGTGCGTTCGTCACGTACGGCCTGTATGACGGCTTCGACGACCTTTTCAATCAGGCGATGCTCGCCCCACGCCTGGAGCAATACTGGAAAGAAACCATCAACTGGCCGTCCATGGTGGTGCAGACCGGGGTGGCGATGATGGCGATCATCTGCTTGCCACGGCAGTTCCACGTGACCGTGGTGGAAAACATCGAGCCCCAGGACCTGCGCCTGGCCAAATGGGTGTTTCCCGCCTACCTGGCCCTGGCCGCGCTGTTCGTGGTGCCCATCGCTCTCGCCGGGCAAATGATGCTGCCCAGCTCGGTGCTGCCGGACTCGTTCGTCATCAGCCTGCCGCTGGCCCAGGCCCACCCGGCCCTGGCCGTGCTGGCGTTCATCGGCGGCGCCTCGGCGGCCACCGGCATGGTGATCGTCGCCAGCGTGGCGCTGTCGACCATGGTTTCCAACGACATGTTGTTGCCGTGGCTGCTGCGCCGCAACGCCGCCGAACGCCCTTTCGAGGTGTTCCGCCAGTGGATGCTCTCGGTGCGCCGAGTGAGCATCGTGGTGATCCTGTTGCTGGCCTACGTCAGTTACCGTCTGCTGGGTTCGACGGCGAGCCTAGCGACCATCGGCCAGATCGCCTTCGCCGCCGTGACCCAGCTGGCCCCAGCCATGCTCGGTGCGCTGTACTGGAAACAGGCCAACCGCCGCGGCGTATTCGCTGGCCTCGCCACGGGGATCTTCCTGTGGTTCTACACCTTGGTCCTGCCGATCGCCGCCCACAGCCTCGGCTGGTCGCTCAGCACCTTCCCGGGCCTGGCCTGGTTGCACGGCAATCCGCTGAACCTGCCGATTACCCCGCTGACCCAAGGGGTGGTCCTTTCCCTGGCCGGCAACTTCACGCTGTTTGCCTGGGTGTCCGTGCTGTCGCGCACCCGGGTCTCGGAGCACTGGCAGGCCGGACGCTTCATCGGCCAGGAAATCAGCGCCCGTCCCAACCCCCGCTCGATGCTGGCGGTGCACATCGAAGACCTGTTGCAACTGGCCGCGCGTTTCGTCGGTGAAGAACGGGCGCGGCAGAGCTTCATCCGCTTTGCCTACCGCCAAGGCAAAGGCTTCAACCCGAACCAGAACGCCGACAGCGAATGGATCGCCCACACCGAACGCCTGCTGGCCGGTGTACTCGGCGCCTCTTCGACACGCGCCGTGGTAAAAGCCGCTATCGAAGGTCGGGAAATGCAGCTTGAAGACGTGGTCCGGATCGCGGACGAAGCGTCGGAAGTGCTGCAGTTCAACCGCGCACTGCTGCAAGGCGCCATCGAAAACATCAGCCAGGGCATCAGCGTGGTCGACCAATCCCTTAGGCTGGTGGCGTGGAATCGTCGCTACCTGGAACTGTTCAACTACCCGGATGGCTTGATCAGTGTCGGCCGGCCCATTGCCGACATCATCCGCTACAACGCCGAACGTGGCCTCTGTGGGCCGGGCGAGGCGGAAGTCCACGTCGCCAGGCGCCTGCACTGGATGCGCCAGGGCCGCGCCCATACCTCCGAGCGACTGTTCCCCAACGGCCGGGTCATCGAGCTGATCGGCAACCCCATGCCCGGTGGTGGTTTCGTCATGAGCTTCACCGACATCACCGCCTTCCGCGAGGCCGCGCAGGCGTTGACGGAAGCCAACGAGGGGCTGGAGCAACGGGTGGCCGAACGCACGCGGGAATTGTCCCAACTGAACCTGGCCCTGACCGACGCCAAGGGCACCGCCGAAGCGGCTTACCAGTCCAAGACCCGGTTCCTGGCCGCGGTCAGCCACGACCTGATGCAACCGCTCAACGCCGCGCGCCTGTTCTCCGCAGCGTTGTCCCATCAGCACAACGCGTTGCCGAGCGAGGCCCGGCAACTGGTGCACCACTTGGACAGTTCGCTGCGCTCGGCGGAAGACCTGATCACCGACCTGCTGGATATCTCCCGCCTGGAAAACGGCAAGATCAACCCCGACCGCAAGCCCTTCGCCCTCAACGACCTGTTCGACACCCTCGGTGCAGAGTTCACGGCGCTGGCCCAGGAGCAAGGCTTGAAGTTCCGGGTTCGCGGCTCATCCCTGCGCGTGGACAGCGATATCAAGCTGCTGCGACGTATTTTGCAGAACTTCTTGACCAACGCGTTCCGCTACGCCAAGGGGCCGGTGTTGCTGGGCGTGCGCCGGCGCAACGGCGAGTTGTGCCTGGAGGTCTGGGATCGCGGGCCGGGCATCGCCGAGGACAAGCTGCAGGTCATATTCGAAGAGTTCAAGCGCCTGGACAGCCACCAGACCCGCGCCGAAAAAGGCCTGGGGCTGGGCCTGGCCATCGCCGACGGGCTCTGTCGCGTGCTGGACCATAGCCTGCAGGTGCGCTCCTGGCCGGGGCGTGGCAGCGTGTTTAGTGTCAGCGTTCCCTTGGCCCAGACGCAAACTGTCGCACCGAGCGCCGTGACCGAGCCCAACGGTCATTTGCCAAGCGGCGCGCAGGTGCTGTGCGTCGATAACGAAGACAGCATCCTGATCGGCATGAATAGCCTGCTGACGCGCTGGGGTTGCCAGGTGTGGACGGCGCGCAACCGCGAGGAATGCGAGCGTTGGCTGGCCCAGGGCGGCCGACCGCAACTGGCGCTGGTGGACTTTCATCTGGACGACGGCGAGACCGGCACCGAACTGATGGCCTGGTTGCGCAGGCGCATGGGAGAACCGGTGCCGGGCGTGGTGATCAGCGCCGATGGTCGGCCCGAGACGGTGGCACTGGTGCATGCGGCAGGCCTGGATTACCTGGCCAAGCCGGTGAAGCCGGCGGCGTTGCGGGCGTTGTTGAGTCGGCATTTGCCGTTGTAACTTCGGCAAATGATAGCTCCTATGGCGAGGGAGCTTGCTCCCGCTTGAGTGCGCAGCACTCACAAGAAAGAGGGCCGCTGCGCAGCCCAGCGGGAGCAAGCTCCCTCGCCACAGGGTGCTGTTTTTGCCTTGAGATCTGATTCAGCCCGAGGGCGGCTTCAGCTTTGGGTTCGCTTCAGCCCTGGGTTTTCTCGCTGGCTTCTTCCGGCAACTCCGGCAGCCCATCCGCATCGGTCATCGCCCGTTCGAGCAGTTCGCTGGGCAAGCTCTTGCTGGCCCGGGCGCCAAGCAGCTTGAGTTGTTCGCTGCGGCTGACCAGGTTGCCGCGCCCTTCCGTCAGTTTGTTGCGCGCTGCGCTGTAGGCTTTGTCCAACTGCTGCAAGCGACTGCCGATCTCGTCCAGATCCTGGATAAACAAAACGAATTTGTCATACAGCCACCCGGCCCGCTCGGCGATTTCCCGGGCGTTCTGGCTCTGGCGTTCCTGCTTCCACAAGCTGTCGATCACCCGTAGTGTCGCCAGCAGCGTGGTCGGGCTGACGATCACGATGTTGCGGTCGAAGGCTTCCTGGAACAGGTTCGGCTCGGCTTGCAGGGCGGCGGAAAACGCCGCTTCGATCGGCACGAACAGCAACACGAAATCCAGGCTGTGCAAACCGTCCAGGCGCTTGTAGTCCTTGCCGGCCAAGCCTTTGACGTGAGTTCGCAACGACAGCACATGTTGCTTGAGGGCGAGTTGGCCGATGGCGTCATCTTCGGCCGCCACGTACTGCTGGTAGGCCGTGAGGCTGACCTTGGAATCGACCACCACTTGCTTGTCGCCCGGCAGGTAAATCAACACGTCCGGCTGGAAACGCTCACCGTCCGGACCCTTGAGGCTGACTTGGGTCTGATATTCGCGGCCCTTCTCCAGGCCGGCATGTTCAAGCACCCGCTCCAGGATCAGCTCGCCCCAGTTGCCCTGGGTTTTCTGGCCCTTGAGCGCGCGGGTGAGGTTGGTGGCCTCGTCGCTCAGGCGCAGGTTGAGTTGTTGCAGGCGTTCCAGTTCCTTGCCCAGGGAGAAACGCTCCCGGGCCTCGGCCTGATAACTTTCTTCAACGCGTTTTTCGAAGGACTGGATGCGCTCTTTCAGCGGATCGAGCAACTGGCCCAGGCGTTGCTGGCTGGTTTCGGCGAAGCGTTGCTCACGTTCATCGAAGATCTTTCCAGCAAGCTCGGCGAACTGTGCCCGCAGCTCATCTCGCGAACCTTGCAGGTCATCCAGGCGTTGCTGATGACTTTCCTGTTGCTCGCGCAGTTCGGCCTGCAACGACGCCGCCTGGGCATCGAGCCGACGCAGCTCGGCTTCCTTGTTGGCGCGTTCAAGGTTCCAGGCGTGGGCCGCATCCCGCGCATTGTCGCGCTCGATCTGCAGCAAATCGACTTCGCGACAGGCCGCGGCAAGCTCGGCTTGCTTGGCGGCGTTGGCCTGGCTCAGGTCGCTGATCTCGTCGCGGCAGGCATCGAGCTGGGCGTTGAGGCCATCGTGGGCCATGTGGGCCGTGGCCAGGCGCTCTTCCAGCAGAGCCAATTCGGTCTGGGCAGTGGCGGCTTGGCGTTGCAGGTGCCAGGCCAGTGCCAGCAACGGCACCGCGGCGCCTGCCAGGCCAAACAACAGGCTGGTCAAATCCATAGCCATGACAATTCCTGCCGATCAAATAAAGCCCGAAGGTTAACCAAGCGGCTGGGGGTTGCCCAGCGCAGTCTGCGATTTCAGTCTTCGATTTCACCGAGGGCCCGGCGGGCACGATCATCGCCGGCCCGGGCGGCCTGGCGCAGCAGGTCGTGGCCGATGCGTCGATCCCGAGCGTTGCCGCATTCACGGCACATCAACTGCCCGAGACGACTTTGCGCAGCCACCACGCCTTCACGGGCCGGTTGCTTGAGCAAACGACCGGCGAGGTGCTTGACGCTGGGGCTGTCCCCGAGCCGCGGGCTGTCGAGCAGCCACTCAGCCACCCGCATCGACATACGCTTGGGTGGGGTAACACCAGAGGGTGCGGAAGTAACAGGATTTGATACTGAGCGAAACTTCATAAACACTGTGGGACAGATCGGAAGGCGCGCCACTTTACTCCTTTTTTCGTACGGGTAAAGCCGAAAAAAAACCGGCACGCCCGTGCTAGAGCAAGCGCTTGGGACAATCCACAGAAGCTGTGGATAAGTCAGTGGACAACCCACCCTGAACTCGCGCAAAGCCCTGTGGAACGGGGCCTGGGCTCAAACTGACGATTTTTTCACCAGTAAAAAAAAGCGATGTTTTTCATTGACTTAAATTTTGGATACAGGCACCCACCCCGGATTGTTTCGACATGACAGTAAGGTGACAAGTAGTGCGGCGAGTGTGCACAAGTAACAGCTGAACGGGTTATAACGCTGCGATTTTTTGGCGCATCTGGCGGTATGAAGCTGGGGATAACCTGAGGCCATGCGCGACGCTTGGGTAACCTGACCACACCAGCAGACGTTAGAATCCTGTGCTAAGCCGTTCATCCTTGGATCAGATTGAAAACCGACCCCGTGGCGAGGGAGCTTGCTCCCGCTGGGCCGGGCTGGCGCTCCAGCGCGAAGCGGCCCTATCTTTAGGACTGCTGCGCAGCCCAGCGGGAGCAAGCTCCCTCGCCACGGGTCATGGCTCGACTCATTGCCAGGGCTCGTTTGAATATTTTTTAATCAACACCCTTCCCTTCACAGATTCAATCCGTTAGTATCCGCGGCGTTAGTACCAAGCTGAAAGTCAATTCCGGGTCGAACACATCTCCGCGGTCAGCCATCCTCCAAAGGACGCTCACCGAAAAAAGGAGACCGACCCCCTCGATGGTTTCCAGGTAAACCTTGCGCCAACACAGCCTTCGATCGAATGCGAAGGGTGTTGCCAGGCTCATTACTCTGACCGAACCAACCTGCAAAATTGATCAGGATCTTCACCCCGGGCCCAGAACCTTTGCCCTCGATGTGTTGCCTGCCCTCCTAAGTACCTACCTGCCAGCCCAAGCGCGCACTTTATATAGCGCTCAAACTGGCTGCTTTGTTCCAGTCGGGTTCTTCGTTCGACCAATGGTGGTCGACGTTACTGGAACGTTTTAACGTTGCACGGTTCTTAACCGTGTCATTTGTAGGAACACCCATAACATGTCTACTCAAATCCAGACACAGGATGCCATCCGCACCCTAACCAACGCTTTTGCTCCAATGAACTGCCTGATCATGGCCGCTCGCAAAGGCTGCTTCAGCTTCACGCTGGTCAACGAACACGGCATCGCCCGTCACAGCGAACGCCTGTACCCCGACCAGTACTCCAGCGCCGAACCGCTGCAGGCCGTGATCGAGCGTACCCGTCAGGCACTGGTTGCCTGAGACGCAGAAAGGCTGAAACCCCCAAGGCCCCGCCCATGAAGCGGGGCTTTTTATTGCCCGAAATTTCTCGATAAAGCGAAACGGCGTAAGCACCAAGGGATATAACAGTTATAACCGTTCGCCGAAGATGTTTTAAAAACAGTCCTTTACAGCGGGAATATGACACTACACTTCAAGTCAAGCGGCATGATCCGCTTCTGGCGGAGCCTGGACCGATCCACTGCTGCCAAGCCCACACTCCTCAGGCTCCGCCCACCTCACATCACGAGGGTTTTATGGGTATCGCTGCCAGCGAACTGTGTCGATATGTGATCCGCCCGACGCTCCTCTACCTGGAGTGTCACAGCGCAACCGCGGAATCCTTGTTGCTGGGTATTGCCGCCAGCCAATCTGCCCTGGGTTCAGCCCTGCATGATCGCCGCGGACATGGCCTGTATCGCATCACAGAGCCCCGACACCAAGCCCTTTGGGACCATTACCTGGCGCGGGATCCGGAACGGGCCAGCCTGGTGCGCGGCCTGGCCAGCCAGCACGCCTTTCTCAGCGGCCCGCACCTGGAATTGACCGTCAACCTGCGCTACGCCACCGCCATCGCCTGGCTGTTGGTGGAGGAACAGAACACCGCGCTTCCCGACGCCGATGACCTGCTGGGCATGGCTCGCATCTGGCGCCAGACCTTTCATCCCCAAGGGCGCCTGCGAGATTTCACCTGCGCTTGGCGAAGCTGTATTTCACCGCTGAATCAGGTCGCTTGCTGACGGGAAATTTGGAAACTTCCCACAACGGTCGCGAATCTGGTCGGATTGTCCTACAAAACCGCTCTAAATCAAGCCATCCAGGCTATAGCGCTTGAACGAAAATGTTGGTAATTTTCGCCCCGGTGATCACCAGGAGTTCTAACAATGAAAAAAATGATGCTCAAAACCACACTTGGCCTTGCCGTTACCTTGGCATCCACGCAACTTTTCGCCAGTGGCTTTGCCTTGAACGAACAAAGCATCAGTGGCATGGGCACTGGTTTCGCAGGACGTTCTTCTTCTGCCGATGACGCCAGCACCGTGTTCGGCAACCCTGCCGGCATGTCGCGCCTCAAGCGCCAGCAAGTCACTGGTGGTTTCGCCGCCATTGATGCCTCGACCGACATCGACGATGCCAGCGGCACCCAGTCCGGTACCAACAAGGGCGACATGGTTCCGCTCACTGGCGTTCCGATGGGTTACTACGTCAAGCCTATCGATGATCAGTGGGCTTTCGGCTTGGGTGTCTATGCACCGTTCGGCTTGATCACCGATTATGAAAATGGCTTCCAAGGCCGTAACTTCGGCAGCAAGAGCGAAGTGAAGGTCGTCACTTTCCAGCCAACCGTCAGCTATGCCTTCAACGACAAGGTCTCGATCGGTTTCGGCCCGACCATCAACCGTATTTCCGGCTCCCTGGAATCGGATTTGACCTCGCCGCTGTCGCCGAATGACGGTAGTGTGAAGATCAAGGGTGACGACATCGGCTATGGCTACAACATCGGCTTGCTGGTCCAGGCGACCGATACCACCCGTGTTGGCCTGACCTACCACTCCAAGGTCAAGTACAAGCTCGAAGGCCACACCGAAATCAGCCCTGGGGCGGGCACGCCTCCCAGCCTGCTGAACGGCGCGCGCTACGATGCTTCGCTGGACATCACGACGCCTGAATCGGTGGACTTTTCGGTCACGCAGCAAATCAACGATGCCTGGACCGTCTACGCGGGCAGCACCTGGACGCGTTGGAGCCGCCTGAAAGAAATCACCGTGAACAATGACGGTGTGACGCCAGCGACGGGTGGCGCTTTCGCGCCGGGGTTCTTCAGCTCCATTACTGAAGAACAGAACTGGCACGACACCTGGGCCTACGCCATCGGGACCTCCTACCAGTTGAACAAGCAGTGGGTACTGCGTACCGGCCTGACCTTCGACCAGGCGCCGACCAACAACACCGACCGCTCGCCACGCATCCCGACCGGCGACCGGACCATCTTCAGCCTGGGCGCCGGTTGGAGCCCGACCGATGACCTGACCATCGACGTCGCTTATTCCTACCTCAAGGAAGAAAAAGTCAACGTCAGCGGCGACAACGCCCTCGGCCAGTCCTACAACGCCAAATACGAAAACAGCGCCAACGGTTTCGGTGTGGGTGCAACCTACCGCTTCTAATGTTTCACGGCGAAACTGAACCTCTCGCCACCTGAAGCAAAAAAAGCCCCGCTCTCTGCAAGGAAGCGGGGCTTTTTCGTGACGGGCAATCAGGGTTTTGAGGCGATGGCCGTCTCCACAGCCTTGATGAAATCCGGATCGTCAGGCTTGATCCGACTGGAAAAACTGCCAACGACTTTACCCTGGCGGTCCACCACGTACTTGTAGAAATTCCACTTCGGCGCGGCGGATTGTTCAGCCAGGTGCTTGAACAGCGGTATCGCATCCGCACCACGCACCGGTTGTGGTTCGGTCATGGTAAAGGTCACGCCGTAATTGACGTAGCAGACCTTGGCGGTTTCTGCCCCGTCCTTGGCTTCCTGCTTGAAATCATTGGACGGCACGCCCAGCACTTGCAAGCCTTGGTCCTTGTAGCGCTGGTTGAGCGCCTCAAGGCCTTTGAATTGCGGGGCGAACCCACAGAAGCTGGCAGTGTTGACCACCACCAGGGGCTTGCCGGCGAAGCGCTGGCATAAGTCGACGGTTTCCTTGGCCCGCAGCTTGGGCAACGAACCCTCCAGCAACGGCGGGCAGTCGGCGGCCCAGACTTGCCCGGTCACAGCCAGCAACAGGGCGGGAACAGCAAACCAGCGCATCAACATGTCGGTATGTCCTTAAAAACGTGTCAGACCACGACGTTACTCGCCGCGTCCGATGCCGTCCATTGTTCAGCACGTGCCCATGCCCAGTTGCATCAACGCCAAGCCGCCCTGATGCCAACCCCACCAGGCAAACGCCAGCAGCAGGCCGGCACCGACAGCGATCAACCACGGGCCGACGCGACTCATGCCGCACCGACCTGGACTTGCAAGCGCGCCACTGGCCGCTCACGCACCGGCCAGTTCAACGCCGCCGCCAACAGGCTGAGCAGGATCGACACCTGCCAGATCAAGTCGTAGCTGCCGGTGCGGTCATACACCACCCCGCCCAGCCAACCACCGAGGAACGAGCCCAACTGGTGGAACAGGAACACGATCCCACCCAACATCGAGAGATTTCGTACACCAAACAACGTCGCCACCGTGCCATTGGTCAACGGCACCGTCGACAGCCACAGAAAGCCCATCGCCATGCCGAACAGGTACGCCGTGGTGGTCGTTACCGGCAGCCACAGGAACAAACCGATCACCACCGCCCGCATCAGGTACAACCCGGTCAGCAGGCGCGGCTTGGACATGCGCCCGCCCAGCCAGCCGGCGGTATAGGTGCCGAAAATATTGAACAAACCGACCAGGGCCAACACGGTGGTACCGACGCTGGCGGGCAGGTGTTGGTCCACCAGGTACGCCGGCAGATGCACGCCGATGAACACCACCTGGAAACCGCAGACAAAGAAGCCCACCGCCAGCAGCCAGAACCCGGAATGGCTGCACGCTTCGCGCAAGGCTTCGGCCAGGGTTTGTTCATGGCCGGCCACCGGCAACGGCGAATCCTTGAGCATGCTCACCAGTGGCACGATCAACGCCACCAGCAACCCCAGCGCCAGCAGCGCCGCCGACCAACCGAGCCAGCCGATCAACCCCAACGTACCCGGCAGCATGGCGAACTGGCCGAAGGAACCGGCAGCACTGGCGATGCCCATGCCCATGCTGCGTTTTTCCGGCGGCACGGCCCGTCCGACCACGCCCAGGATCACCGAGAAAGACGTGCCCGACAGGCCGATGCCAATCAACAGCCCCGCACTCAGCGACAAGGACCATGGCGAGTCGGCCATGCCCATGAACGCCAAGCCGACGGCATAAAGAACCCCGCCGATGAGCACCACTTTCGCCGCGCCGAAGCGGTCGGCCAAGGCGCCGGTGAAAGGCTGCGCCAGGCCCCAGATCAGGTTCTGCAAGGCAATGGCGAAGGCGAACACCTCACGGCCCCAGCCGAACTCGGCACTCATGGGCGCCAGGAACAGCCCGAAGCCATGCCGCACCCCCAGTGACAACGCCAGGATCAGCGCGCTGCCCACCAGGACCCAACCACAGGTACGCCACATCGATGTCATTCTTATTCTCCGGTCGCGGGTATATACCCACTTATCATCGGACGAACCGGCTTCACGCCAGTTCATCCAGCAAGGCCAGCAAGGTCGCACGTTTTTCGGCACCCAGCTTATCGATCAGTTTCTGTTGCGCCGCTTCCCAGGCCGGCAATGCCGCCGTCAACCGGGCCTGCCCCGCCTCGGTGAGCACAACGATGCGATTACGCAAATCGTCGCCCTCAGCCAGCTTCACCAGCCCCTCGCCTTCCAGCACCCTCAGGTTGCGTCCGAGGGTGCTGCGGTCCAACCCCATGGCCTCGGCCAGGGATGAGATGCTCGGCTGGTCCAGGCGCGCCAGGTTATTGAGCAAGGAATACTGGGCAACGTTGATCCCGAAGCCATCGAGAGCGCCGTCGTAGTACCTGCTGACGCCACGGGCGGCGCGACGCAGGTTGATGCACAGACATTGGGAAGGAAGCATGGTGCGTGTATATACCCGGGATTGATTGAATGCAAATTTAAATGGAGAAATATTAAACCTGGGCTGAAGGATCTAGCGAATCCCCTTACCACAGTGAATCAACCAAATTTTAAAAAATACCAAAGATATCAATAGTTTCGGTATGACAGCCTTTCAACCATTCATCATTTCGCATCCACCACCTGTCATGTCTGACAGGTTTCAAGTGGTTTGAATCGAGCTATAACGAAACCGTTCCTACAGCCCCCAAGGTCTGAATCAGGGTCGTGCGAGCCACGTCAAGAAGTAGGGAGACTTCGCCGCCCCATGCCATTTTCGTTAAATGGGAGTGTTCATCATGTATCGCACCGACCCAATCAGCACCCATCCCGCACCTGCCCAAGGCAATTTCCAGTCCGAAGATTCGCAACAACCGACAGCGGTCAAACTCACCCGCAAGGAAACAGAGGTTCTACAGTGGAGCGCCGCCGGAAAGTCTTCCTGGGAGATCAGCCAAATCATCAACTGCAGCGAAGCCGGCGTGAACTATCACTTTGGCAATATCCGGCGAAAGTTTGGTGTGAATTCGCGCTGGACGGCGGCGTTCAAGGCGCTGGAACTGGGTTTGATCAATAAGCCACTCATTAAGTAACCCTCCTCCTCGCAATCCCTCAAGCTTCAAGAGACCGCCATCGTTGACCCAGCATGGCGGTCATGCCCAATCCAGCGGTGTGCCGAACGAGCAGAGGGTCGCTCAACCTTAGGCACCGGCCCGAACGCTGACGCCCTCACTAACCGTCATCAGTCTCCCCAGCGCGTCGTAATCCAGCGTGCGCGCCAACTCATCCTGCGTCATGTTGCCATCGGCATCGTATTCAAGTTGGATTTGCCGAGGATAGTCAGCATGCGTGTTGGTCACCCTGCTCAGCTGTGTCGGATCCTCGCCCTCGAAAAAATAGTGAGCGTCGTTGCGCCCCTCTGGGAAGTCGGTCAGCACACGCGTCAGGTTATCCAGTGCGTCGAATCTGAATGTCTGCGCTCTGATCGCCTTACCATAAGGGTCGATTGGAGACAGGGGCCCTGTGCAGAAGTAGTTCGTCAAACGCCCCCGTAGATCGTATTCATAACGCTCGTCACGCAAAATCTCGCCACCCTCGCTCAGACATTTATGTTCCAGGGCATCCACGGCGTTGTACGCCTGCATCAATTGCTGCTGCCAGCCCGCCCGGTCGAACGTGCGCAAGATCTCGCGGCCAAGCGCGTCATATGTCAGGCCAATACGCAACCACAACATCTGTACCCCATCATGGGTTTCAATGACGCAGGTCTGCCCCAGATCATCGTAAGTAAATTGCGACACGGTAGTGCCAAGTCGGGTCGATCTCAGGCGTCCAGCGTTGTCATAGTCATAGCTTTGGGTCTGACCCAGGACATCGGTATAGCGCAACAGCCGCCCGCGAAAACTGTAGACATATCCCATCTGGTATTGACGGTCGTTTTCGCGGCGCGTCTCGCTTCTCAGCTCTCCGGTGCTGTAGTACTCCCGAACCAGTTGCTGATCGCCTTCCTGGCAATCGAGTAAACGAGCGGTAAGCTTGTCATAGCTGTAGCTGGAGTCACCGCCCGGCAAACGCCGCCGTGTGGGCTCCTCACCTAATGACGGCACATATTCGTAAACTACTTCCTGCCCCGAGGCAGTGAGTACCGAAGCGGGTTGGGCCTGGCCAGGCTCATAAATCATGTGACGTACACGGCCACCGGTATTGGACAGCGTCATACGGTCGAGCCCATCGAAACGCTGCTCACCCAATACCACGCCATCGACACTGATCTTCGTTGGCAGATCCTCGCTGCTGTGTTCAGCATATGCACGTACGATCTGTGCGTTATCGGGCAGCACGGTCACTGTCATGCGGTCATAGGCATCGTAGCGATACTCGGTGATCGCATCGCGCGCGTCAGTCTCTCGTACCGTACGCCCGAGACCATCGTAAACATAACGGTGCACACTGATCAGTTGTCCTGCCAGATCATGACGTTCGATGCGTTCCGGTTTTTCGAACTTACCTAACCACGTTGTCTCCACGCCCGTGTGCAAGAGCTCATCACTGGAGCTCTGACGCCAGGCACGTACGATCGGCACAACCCTGTCACCGATCGGGTCGGTGATTTCGAACGTTTTGACACCGTCCGGACCGGTCACGCAGGACTGCTGGCCCCAATCATCAAATTCGTAGACGCTGGCCAATGGCAGTAATTGTGTTTCCAACCAATCAAATTCGGTTTCTTCGACCAGGTTCTCAAACACATCGTATCGAGCCGAATATACAGGCCGCCATGGCTTGCCTACCGGGTCGTCGTCCACGTCTTGGCGATCTTCCAGGACCACCCGGTTTAGTCCATCGAAGAAACTGCGCGTCCGCACCCCCTTGACGTCGATAAGCTGTTGCATCGCTTGTTGCCCATCCAGGGACGTCAAGACATAGGTGTAGTGGCGCGTGGCTTCGAACTCGGTTTCCGGCGCCACGGTTTCACTGGTCACTCGCTGGAGCGCATCGTAGGTGGTGCGGATCACGACATCATTGTCGTCCTGGCTGAGCAGCACCTGGCCATGAAGCACTGAATGCTGCCGGGTGATTATTTTTTGCACATTTCGGGCTTTGCCATTTCGATCCGGCTCGCCATGGTCGAAGCCCGTCAGGGTTTCCAGGGTCTGCAACACGGTCTCGGCACCCGCCTCCCCGTCTATCTTTTCATAGCAAAAATCCGTGGTCGTGGCGTTGCCATTCTTCAATTCAACGTGTTGCAGGGGCCTGCCGTGCCGAAAGGCATCGGTGGGGTGGTCGATGTACTCGAAGAGACTCCTGTGCTGTTCTGTTTCCACATCCCCCCGAACCTCAAGCAGCACTTCACTGGCCATGAGCAAACTGCCCTCAGGCAGGCTATTGTCCAGCGGCGACAGTTCCACATAGCGATACCGGGTGCGCAAGACCGGCGCCTGACCCTCGTGCCCTTCGGCCGGGTGCACCGTTTGGCAACGCAGATTGCGCACGAAACCGTGCGGGTCGGCGGGGCAATGCACGTCTCCGTCGTCATCGACGTAGCCGTCGACCGGGTAGTATTCGTAGTCCGTGGTTATACCGTTGGGCTGGCGCTCTTGCAGCAGGTTGCCGAAATTGTCATAGGTGGTGGCCAATGTTTCGCTGCGGACCTGGGTGACATCGCTGGTGAGTTCCCAGCGCTTTTCCACGGTTTTAGGCAGTTGGAAATAGGCCGGCTGCTGTTCGAAGGGGCCGTCGACGGTGTGGAAGGTGGTGCGCACCCGCTGGACGCAATCGCCCTGGGTCGTACTTTCCTCGGTGAGCAGGTGAAAGCTGTTGAAGGTGCGCTGCACCGTGCGCGCCACCACGCCGGCCATTTTATGCTTGGCGGTGGAACCGTAGGAGTAGGTGCGCGAGGCCTTGTACAGTTGATCCAGGCCGTTGCTTTCCCACTGGATGTTCGCGCCGTTACCGATGAAATTTTCCAAGGTGTATTCGTAGCTCACCTCCATCTCCGGCTGCTGGAAGCCGGGAAAGAGCTGATGGCGGGTGACCCTCGGCAGGTTCGGCCGTCCGGTGTTGCCCGGATAGGCATGGCCCGCGTCGAGATATTCGATGACTTCGCGCCCGCCCACCGGGGTCTTGACTTCCCTGATGCAGCCAATGCCGCGCACGTCCTGATAATCGAAGCGCCAACTGGCGCGCTCATCCGTGGGCAGGACTATCTCGATGACCTGGTGCCTGGCGTTGAGCTTGAGTTCGAAGCGCGCCAACGGTGTGCCACCCGGTCCGGCATCCGGATACAGAAGCATCTCGACCAGCGCGCGGTCATCGAAGCGGTTGATCTGCAGCAGGCGCCCGAGGGCATCGCTGATCGATGCCAGGCGTTGGCCACCATTGAACCCCACGTAGGCCAGGTCGACCTTGTGCCCGGACGGGGCATGGATCTGCTCGGGCAAGGCCACTCGTTGCTCACCGCTGCCGCCCACCTTCAAGGTTTCGACCAGCCCGGCCTTGTGCACGACCCGATAGAGCTCGTTGCCCTCGTTGAAGAAATGGAAACTGTCGAGTTTCTTTTCCTTGATCTCCGGCGTGGCACCGCTGCCGGTGACCTTGAAGGTTTCGCCAGTGGACAAGGCCAGGATGCTGTCATGGGGGGTGAACTGGGACAGGTTGAAGTTCCAGCCGACGCCGAAGCCCGAATCCAGGGTATTGAGCGGGTTGAACACCAGCTTCAGCGGTACGGCGGGGCCGCAAAGGTCATTGGACTTGAGTTCCGGCAAGTCGATGGCGAGGGTGTATTGACCGGTGCGTGGATCAACACTGGCCGACAGGAAACTCATGAAGTTGAAGGCATTGGAATGAACAACCGTTGAAGACGTCATAATGTGTCACCGCCTTGGACAAGATATGAAGCAACCCAGCGAATCATCCATGATTCGCCTTCGGCGCTATCTAAAATTGATCAGCAGTTGATTGCGGCTGTCTGCTTTGCTCGGTATCTCAAAACTCACACTCATTCGATGGCGGTTACCTTCCACATCCGTCAGTGTAAAATCCACAGGCGTATCCAGCCGTTCGCGATACTTCATGAGCGGTTCCTCGGTCATGCCGTCATTCCAGTAGGGCATATCCGCGACTCGATGAAGGCTGACGATAAGTTCGCCCGGGGAAGGGCGATGTTGCTCAATAAAGTCCGATGAAGGCCCGTCATAATTCAGGTCGTGGCATAAGACTCTAAAATAAGCATCGAACACCAATTTAGTCGGTGGGTTATCTTCCCGGCCAAAGGGTTGGGGATAAAAACCATACCCGGTGTAACTGGCGAACACTTCATCCAACTGCTCCGACTCGTATTGCAAGGTCGAAGCGTTACCGGCGACCTTGAGCGTGGCCATGCGGACGGGGTATATCCCCGACTTTCGGTAAGCAAACTTCCAGTAATCGATCGAGTCCAGCAGATAAGAAAACGGATCATCGGGTTTCTCCTCACCTACCCCATTGAAAACGCGCGTCCGAACGAAGTCATAGTGGCCATTGGGCCCGACTTCTCTCAATGGGGTGGGCGGTACAACGCCCTGCAGCCGAATAGTGCCATTCGCCCACTCACGCATATTTGAAGACCATGTCCGGTTATCGGCAGCCTGGAACTTGGCATAAAACTCACGGGTACCTTCGGATGTCGACTGCACATAAAACTCACGATAGCGTGTCCGGTCGTTGTGGGGTTCCATGGGACGGTTGGGATCTACCTCCTTGACGGCGCCCGGAGAGTAAAGCTTGAAACGGTTGCGCTGGACGTTGACCGCCCAAGGCAGTTCACCGTCCTCTATCCCCTCCCGATGCGCCTCGATAAAAGGTACTTCAGCACCGCTGATAAGATCGACCAGCTTCAAGGTCGACAACTCGACGTCGCTCAGTGGAATATCAATCGAATACCCTTCATAGTCGACTGCCTTGGTTTCGATTTTGATCCGCAGCGGAATTTGCTGCAGACCATTGATGTAGCACTGCGTCGTGTCCAGCGCCTCGATTGAAAATACACTCAGCTCTGTCCAACGCGGCGCTTCCCGCTGCCGCTCGACCAACTGCACAATGGCATAGCCCCAGTCACTCTCACTGGTCTCACCGAGCACGACGCTGACCGGTGTCTCGTTACTGATGGGCGGAGTAAATACCCCATCCGAGGTAATCGTTCCCTCGCCAAACACCTCCCAATTGGCCGGCCTAGCCGAATTGTCCACACTGAACCGTATACGACTGGATGCCGTGAGGGAGGGCACATGATAAGGCACGATCTTGAGAGACTGCGGCGCCACGATAATGATGACCGCTGCACGGGTAGTTTCCGCCGTGCTGGTGTCTTTCACTTCAATGGTTTGAATCCATACCGGTTGGCCTGTTTCCCATCGTGGCGTAAAAACAGCGTTGTAACTGTCGTCCTCCACCTCCAACTGCCCCTTCGGATCGCCTACCAACCGCCATTCCAATCGATTGTTCCCCAGGCTCGAGGCTTTAAGGTGGACAGGGTCCATCCCTTCACCCCATGTGCAGATACGCGGAGAAACCGCGATGCTCTGGTAAGACTCCACCACCAGTCCCGAGTAGCTTCGCTCTCCGAGACTGTCTTGGTAATGGGCCGTCACTACCGAGACCTGCTGGTTGAATCCCATCAATTCCGAGGCCTTCGGTGTGTAGGTGTCGCCTTGCATGTCGCCGACCACCCAAGGGCTATCGAGGCTGCTGGCACTCCATCCGTCCGGTGCCGACGCGCGCCCCGTGCCGCTGACAACGCTGAAGCGAGTCGGCACACCGCCTTTCACCGCGACACGTGCAGGCTCGACAACCCTCCCGTCAGATGCCAGCGAAATATTACCGAACACCACCAAATCATGGGGCTTGTGGGGAGGCTCGCTGTCCGTAAAGACATAGCTGTTGGGAAACAGCAAATGCTTGAGCAACTCCAGCTCCGCCCCATCCACAAACGGAATCAGGCGTTTTTCCACCAGCACCGTGGCGGAGTATTTGGGCTTGCCGTTCTCCAAGTCATTGGGGATCAAGTAAGGAAGGCCTCGATCGTTTGCGGGCAGGCTCCCTGGTTCAGGATTGGAGGTCAGTTGAACGAACATTACCAACGCGCCTTCCCCATAGTTCGCCGACCGGGCATCCGCCGCCCCGGGCGCCGCTTGGGTACGCAGCGCAAACGAACGAGGCGCCAATGGGCTGTAGTCGTTGTAATCGATGATGCCGAGCACGAAAATCTTGCGATAAACAGGGTGTTGTTCAAGGTAAGCCTTGACCGCATCACCGATACGACGCTGGGCAAAGTCACTGGAACCCAGGTTACACATGACATCGAGCCCTTTGGACAAGTCGAGTATGACCCGGCCTCGCTCATCGACCGTCCCTTGCGCCACTGCCAGGCTGACGGTCATTCGCACCTGATAACCCATGTCTTCAAGAATGTTGAAGCTTTCCCGGACCATGCTCGGGAAGATCGGCGAATGGTCGGTCGTGGTATAACTGCCGCTGATAATATTCATCGTCAGCGTCACCTCGGAGTTGACCAAGCTCGCGGACTCGAAAGACAGTCGCGGCTCTCCCAATACCATACGTTCCAGTTGGATTTCCTCGAACTCCTCCTCATGAGTAAAGAACCGACGATTGAAAGGCATCAGGAAACTCAAGTCGTTCATATGAGACAGGTATTGCTTTTGCAATATCTGATTGATATGGGCACGGTCGAAAGCCACGATCGCCCCCCAACCTAAAGTGACGCCCTTGCCCGTAAGTTTCCGAAGCAGTTCAGTTTTGGAATGGCCGATCATCAATGTATCTGCCGCACTATTCGAAGCCATGACGACTCTCCTCACGACCCTGTTGCATCAGTAAAAGACTGCACATCCACAATGGGATTGGGCACGATTAGAAAACTGTACTTCCAGACTTCATCGTCCGGCCTTATGGCCATGAGCACAGCAAACTTGGCGTCCGGGACGGCCGGTAACTCATACTCCCCCGTCGTTGAGAAAGTACCGTCGCCGTAGAGTTTGGTGAACTCGACTTGATCAGTCGGTACCCATTGTTCATTCCCACTCCGGTCCGTGTAGTACAACTTGACCGTCACCTTCCGCTTATCGTCACTGATCTCGGGTTTGATGTAATAGGTGGAGGCCTGATGCACCACGACTGCAATAGCCTTTTGTTGCGGGCCGCCCGCTACACGGGCCACCGTTATTTCTTCAAGGGTAATGGGCGTCTCGTCGTTACCTTGGAAAAGAGGAGGTATGAAGCGTTTCTGGTTGGGCAGACCCGGTGTCGGCTCGTGCTCATCCCGGATCTCGGCGGTGGATCCGCTAGCCAGCGACCAGGTAAGAGGAGCCCCATCCAACGCTGCGGCGGACATTTTGTGGCCCGATACCTGGTCGCCCTCGGACCTTGCCGTCACCACGAACACCAACGGGTCGATACCAATATCGCGCTTGACGATGCTCACCAACGCCAAGCTGGTATTGCCATTGGCTGCCCGGGCGTTCACCAGTACACGTTTCTGGTAACCCGGAATGTCGATTTCGCGGGGGGCCTGGTAAGCGCCGGTTTGGCGATCGATCACGCCAGGATCCCCGTCCTCATCAGGCAAATTCATGACGGTCCACTCAACGCCGACCGCTCCTGGCTCGATTTTGAACTCGACCGTCCCTTCAGGCCCGACAACCGGTTCGATTGGATCGATGACAAAGTTGGTCATGCTTGGAGCAATCCTGCCGAGCAACGCCAGGTCACCGGTGAAGTATCCTTCACTCGGCACCACCGCATTCTTCGTACGGAACAACAAGCCATGGAGCCGATAGGTGTTGATCTCGAGTACCGTGCCGGTAAAGACCCTGAAGCTTTCCGTCAGTTGCTCCCCGAGCAACGACTCAAGGCGTTCAATGATCGCGCCCAAGTGCGGCTCTGCAGGTGTACCAATAAGACCGTCAGGCGATACTTTACAAGTAGTAAAATGGTCCGTCCCATGTAGCTTCAACGACAAATTGCCCTCTGGGTCTGTCTCGAACTTGAAGCGTTGCTGCCAGCTCCACTTCATCGTCACCGATTTAGAGACCGTCTGATTGTCATCGGTCACCACAACCACTGGGTTCGAGTGTTGCCCGTCCCAGATTAATGTCAAAACGTCCTTATTGACTATTTCTGCGAAGAACTTCCCGCCAGTCCCAGCCTGGAACGGCAAGGTGAGTTTGGATGGCAATGTAAGGTTCTTGATGCCGGGAATACCGGTTAGTGTGCCCACCGACACCGCCCGTGCTCCACTCCCCGGGGTCAGTTTATAGATATGTTGCCCTTCCACCCCTTCTGGAATGACCTCGATAGATTGCTCGGTGAGGCGCTTGAACCCAGTGGCAACAATGTTCTTGAGCATGAAATGGTTGCCCAACAACACTGTCGCGGACAGCGGATCGTCACCCCCGCCCAAGGGGATCAAATAATGCATCCCTGCATTATTAGCTGGAATAGCGACGTCTTCGTCCGGCGCGCCCCCTTGCATCTGGATGAACAACAATACCTCGCCCTCGCCAAAGCTGGGCGAATTACGGTCATCACCTCCCTCCGCCGGATGGGTGCGAATCGTGAATTTTTCGGGTTGAAGAAGGTTGGTAGGGTCGGCGGGCAGGGTATTCAATTCGAATACTTTCTCTTCCTCCGGCCACTCGTCGAATTTTTTCTGAAATTTCTCACCGGCGATCAGGTCCTGCTCCATGCTGTCGCCGATAGTGACAAACAGCCGCGAGCCCTTTGAAATATCCAACAACACACGTCCATCATCACCCACCGAGCCGCCGCTTTTCAGCAAATCGACGCTCATACGCAATAAAGGACCGTTCAGGGCATCGGCCAATCGTACCCGTGAAACCCACCTGACCTTTTCTCCCACGCCTTTATTCACGGAAAGCTGCGTCCCGCCAATAATTCGCATCGTCAGCGTTGCTTCAGATTTAGTGATTTCCGCGGTTTCGAACGACAGACGCGGCGCGTCGAGAAGATAGTCGTAGATATATTCCCAGTTAGTACCCGAGCTGAACTCAGCATCAAAACTGACGGGATCAAAATAATGTTCACTGGTAAATCGCCCGATATACTCCTGTATCAACAACACATTGGTTTTGTATTGATCATAAGCCAGGATTGCATCAAAACCGTAAGTGCGCGGTTTCTCTCCCAGCCACTCGATGAACTGTGCCACTGTTTCGCGCGCCATGATAGTTCTCCCGCAATTAATGATTGGATACTGTTTACCAGCCGTTCCTAGGCGCCAAAACGCCCCCTTTTCATTCCATTACTTGAATATTGTCAAGCGAAGGAAAATTGAAATTCGTTTTCCCTCCATCGAAACTGACTGTCACCGCGAATCTGAGGTGCGAATTCAACTTCAACTGCTGCAAAAACGCTTTCGATAATTTTTGATCCCTTATACCGTTCAAAGCCTCTTGGGTCGTGACAAGTACAGAAGGTCTACGAATATCAAAAGAAATCGGATTACTCGTCGTACTGATGCCATGGGCACGAATAGTTAATTGTTGTCCAGGTGCAATAAAAGACCATCTTGCCAAGGTAACGTTTGCCCCTGTTTCATGTACATCACGCAATGAGAGTCGATTGCCTACCACCTCGGTACATTGAACAGTGGGATAAACTTCTATCGGTAACGGTTTAATTCGTAGGTGTAATAAATCGGAATCTTGATAACCCTCCCCGGCCGGAGTAAATCGGTAGAACACTGGAAAGCGTTTGGCGTCACCGTTGTCGCTCGCTTCCATATTGGCGGCGATGGCACTGACCGGCACTTGGAAGCGCCGAGGATTTCCAGGCTCAAAGGGTTGGGTCGCAACATGCATGCCTCCCGCCCGATCCCCCTGCCAATGCACAGCGACTCGATCGCCAGCGCCGATTGCCAGCGACGCCGGCAGCGTGACGAACGCACCGTTTTGCGTGGTGGACTCAGCGGTTAGAAAGGCCAGATTGTCGCCAGGCATGCCTTCGGCAGTGGCGCCCTCGACGGATGGGGGCTTCAGATCCAGCGGTGCCCGCACTCTCAGCTCCAGTACTTGCGAAGTCTGAGCCACACCGGCCCGAGCATACTGATAGAACACTTGGACCGCTTCCCCCATGCTGGCTTGCAGCACTGGGGCAGACAGCCGAAACAGCAGGACCTCGCTCTGAATATTCGACGGATCGAGCAAGAAGGCCTGAACCACACGCTTATCAAGGCTGGAGGTCCACCAATACAAGGCTATCCCGTCGCCGATATTGGCCTCCCCATAGGGCGCGACTCGCAGCGTAATACCGTCAGGGAATTGTGTGGGATCCAGCGTATCGCCAGACAACCCTTCTATCTCAATGAGCGGTGCCAACGGTGTGGTCGGCTCCGTAACTCCCAGCGATTGCACCATGGAAGGCCCGCAGATACCGGTACCGACATAGTCCACGGTGTAGCTGATCAATGCGTGACCGCCGCCGATAAAGTCAATTTGGTCTCTGGGAATATTCATCAGCAGGGGTTTGTCAATATCACTTTTTTCCAAAGTCTTCGGCTGTCGCCAAACCTCGTCCAATTCACCTGTGTCGTCGTAACCTTCAAACTTGAGGGTGACGACGTCACCTACCTGCATGGCCCGATACGGTGCAATGACCGCGGTAATCGTTGGTCCACTCGGGCGCGGATAGATGTGCAGATCATGGGATTCCTTGATCTGTGGGACAGGCAACTGCGTCTCTGAGGAGGGCATTTGATTAACTCCTTTGAACGGTAGCTAACTGCTATACAATATTTCTGACTGTACTTGTTAACGGCGAGACCGTTAATTCAAGACAGGTGAATTAATCCACCTACAAAAGCGGGAGCGGCAAAATAATGCAAGCAAACTTCCAATCTTCATCACTCGCTCTTTCTGCCATACACACGGCGAACTTCATCGTTGAGTTTGGGGACGGGACATACCAACCAGCCTCTGTAATGCTACCGTCGCCATATAATTGCGTGAAGGTCGTTTGTTCGATGGGCTCTTGGATTTCGTCACCGTTCCTGTTCACATAAACCAACTTCAACTGCATCCCTCGCAACGGGTCGAATACCGTTCTGAAGAAATGACTAGAGGCATGTTGTATGACTACCGCCACAGCCTGCTGTGCCCGGCCGCCAGAAATACGTGACACTTCAATGTATTCGAGCGTAACGGCTGCATCCCCCTGACGAACAGGTGGTATAAATCGTTTCTGGTTGGGAAGCCCGATGATCGGTTCAGGTTCATTTTCGATGCTGGCAGTCGACCCGCTGGCCAGTTTCCAGACAAGTTCGGTGCCATCCAACGCAGCCGCAGACATCTTGTAGCCCGAGACTTGCTCCCCCTCGGACCTTGCCGTCACCACGAATACCAACGGATCGATGTTGATGTCGCTCTTGACGATGCTCACCAACGCCTTGCTGGAATTGCCATTGGCTGCCCGAGCCGTCACTAGTACCCGCTTCTGGTAACCGGTGATGTCGGTGCCGCCGGGCGCCACGTAAACACCGGTGTCGCGGTTGATCTCACCTGAGTCGCCGGATTCGCCCGGCAAACTCTTGACACTCCAGGTCAGCCCGGTCACCGCAGGCTGGGTGGAAAATGTAATCCGTCCTCCAGGCCCGACGACCGGTTCGATCGGAGCAATGAGAAAGTTGGTGAGGCTCGGGGCAACTTTACCGAGCAATGCCAGATCGCCGACAAAGTATCCTGAACTCGGCTGTATCGAATTCTGCGTACGGAACAACAACCCATCGAGTCGAAAAGCATCTATTTGGGAAATCGAACTGGTGAAGAGCTGGAAGCTATCGTCCAACTGCTGCCGAAGTAGCGACTCGAGACGTTCAATAATCGGACCCAGGTGCGGTTCGGCCGGTGTTCCAATTAAACCGTTGGGGGATACTTTATACTGTGCCACATTGTCCCCCGCCTGCACGGGAGCCAATGACAGTTGACCATTTGCCGACGTCGAAAATCTGAAACTCTGCTGCCGGTGCCACTTCATCGTCACAGCCGAGGAAACTACCTGACTATTGCTGAGCTCTACACGCGCATCGGTCGCGCGTTGCCCTTCCCAACGTAATATCAGGATGTCCTTGTTTATTCTTGCGAAGAGCTCCCCCCCTGTTCCGGCCTTGAACGGCAAGGTAATTCCGGAAGGCAAGGCCAGGCTCCTGATGCTGGGAACATCGGTTTGCACAGGTACTTGCGCCGTTCGGGCTCCATTCTGTGGGGTCAAGGAACGAATATGTTCACCCACCACACCTTCCGAAGCCACTTGGACAGGTGCGGCATTGATGCGTTTGAATCCGTCGGCAACGACGTTCTTGAGCAAAAAACGGTTGCCCAACAGGATCGTCGCCGACAGCGGCTCGCTGCCCCCATCCTGAGGGATCAGATAGTGCATCCCCGCGTTAGAAGGCGGAAAACCGACTTCGTCGTCCGACGCACCTCCTCTCATCTGAATGAACACCAACACCTCGCCCTCGCCGAAGTTGGGCGCGCCACGCACGTTCCCTCCCGGTGCCGGATGGGTGCGAATGTAGAATTTCTCAGGTCGAAGCAGTTCCGAGGGGTCGCGCGCCAAACTATTCAATTCGAAAACTTTCTGATCGTCGTCCAAGGCCTCGAATAGCTGCCGGAATTTTTCGGCTGCGACCCAGTCTTGCTCCATGCCGTCGCCGACCGTGAGGTAGAATTCCCCATATACTCCCCCGCCCTTCGAGAGGTCCAGTGTGACGCGGCCAAGGCTGTCCTCGGTACCTGGCGTTCTTTCCAACGGAACGAGCATGTGCAATAAAGGACCGTTCAGAGCGTCCGCCAATCCGATACGAGTCACGGATGTAACTCGTTCGCCCACGGCTTGTTTAACGGTGACCTGCTTTCCTCCGACAATCCGCATGGTCAGGGTCGCTTTAGAATTCGATATGTCGGAAGTTTCGAACGACAATCGCGGCGCATCCAGAATATAGTCATATAAATAGTCCCAATGCGTGGGTGAATACTGAACGTTAAACGTCAACGGGTCAAAATAGCGGCCACTGTCAAATCGTTGGATATATTCCTGACGCAACAGCGTATTGGCTTTACTCTGGTCGTACGCCACGATAGCGTCCCAGCCCAGGGTCCTGGGCCTCTGTTCCAGCCAAGCCACGAAGTCGGCTACAGATTCTCTAGACATAACGCATCCTCGCCATATTACGTCAAAGCGACCATGGGCCGATTGGCTGAAACAAGCTAACGTCCGTTGGCTCATTCCCAGCCAAGTACAATTGAGGTTGTTGTACCCTCACCACGCACGCATGACCAGTAACAGAACAGATAGGTTCCGGTGATCGCTAAAACCAGCTAGGCTGGGTATTTATTTTTTCTGCACGCAACAACCTAGCAGTTCTGCTAGGTAGCCAAAGTGAGCATTCGTGTCTACTGTTCTCTCAACCTTACTTGTTTAACCGCCTCACAATACTCGTTGGGAGCAAGTATCATGAAGAGCTTACCCGTACCCATGCCATCACTAATCAATAGCCGCTTTCATCTTGCCTTAGGGGTCACAACACTATTACTTAGCAGTGGCTGTATGAACACTGATAAAACACCTGCCGAAACTAAAGCGCTGGTCACCGTAATCCCTGGTTCCTGGTCGGAAGGAAAAACAGAGAGCCGGACATATCCACTCTCGATAGGGAGCAACGGATTGGGTTTCATCCAGTGTCCGACCAATACCGTCATGATTGGACGCCAGCACGCAGGCGACGAAAACGGCTCCACCAAACATTTGTGCGCCAGCCTTGTACAAAATGGAAAGCCAGTAGAAGTGACGCCACCGGCAGGGGATAGTTTTACTGGAAAGATTGAGGTTGAGTCCGCAAACCATAGATATGAGTGCCCCCACCCTACAATCATGACCGGTCGTGGCCACTACCATGATGAAAACGGCCCGACATGGTATATGTGCGGAATCGCCAAAGGCGGCGCCTTTGACGATGACGAACTAGAACCTGCCAATCGTGTATGGACAGGCGATATTAAGGAATCGGGCAGTGATTACACCTGCCCCACAGGTCAGGTCATGACCGGACGGGGTCACCGAGGCGATGAAAACGGGTGGACCATTTATCAATGCGCGACACTCTATTAATAAGTACATAGTGCTTGACAGCTTGCAACCGGGCCCTTTCTTTCACCTGTCAATCGAGCCTAAAACATGAATCTTATTTCGCTTTCCCGTCATGTCATTGCTTTATTTTCCAGCCTGGTTGCAGTGAGTACAGTGATGGCCACTTCGAACTCTCCCGAAAACGCCGCGCAGATCATTCTCTATAATAAAGACAAAGACACTTGTTCCCTGGATGTGCCTGCGCAAGGCAGCGGTTTGACTTATCGCTACGAACTGTCGACCTTCGTCACAAAATGCAAGGGATTCGAAACGCGTTCCATCGAGCTTGTCCAATTACCTTCGGCGCTTAGAGTTTTCTTGACGGATGACCCCTGGTGCTCCGACAACACCAACGCAGGCCAGAATTTCTGGCTCAAACTTAAAACCACCCGAAAATCAACAACTGTCGGCGTTAATGAAATCACTTATCTATTTACGTACCCCTCTAATAGCATCATTGCTCCCGGCCTTCTGCTGGAAAGCAAATATGAAAAAGTGAATGGCGAAGTTCGCGACAAACTGTCCTGCATCGAGTTGGTGGCCTCCGAAGCATTCGGTACCACTTGGCCACCGGCCGCGACAGACTCGGGTCGTACATGGTCCGACGCTATTCCTGAACAGTCGTCCTATTACACCTGCACCTTTCCCATGATCCTGACCGGCCGCCGACACACAGGATTTTTAAACGGCCTAACTCGTTATGAATGTGCCACAGCAGTTCAGTCCGGGACGAACGTCAGCGTAGGGGACAGAGTATGGTCTCCTCAGTTGAAAGAGTCCGATGGTATTTACTTCGTCTGCCCTATGAACAAAATCATGACCGGACGCACCCACGACGGCGGCGGAAATGGCCAGACCCGTTATGAGTGCGCAACGGCCTCCCAGGGCGGCAGGGACCTGACGGTCACGCTTCAAGCCTGGAGCGATGAGATCGGTGAGGCCAACTCGGTGTACAACTGCCCCGCCGGTCAGTTTCTCGTTGGCAGGTGGCACAAAGACAACGAATTCGGCCCCACCAAGTATCGCTGCGCCATCCTGAAATGAATTTCGGCGGCCGACTGCCGGGCAGCCAGTCGGCCTTCTTTTTCTCGACCTGGGTAAGGCGCCATGACAACGTCCAATGTGGCACACTCCAATGCCTTCAACTTCATGAGTTTCCTGTCGGCCAGTGTTGATCCACGCACCGGTCAATACACCCTCGCCATCGACTTGCCGGAACTCAAGTCCAACGACCTTTGCGGCCCCGCCGTACCGCTGAAGCTGGTGTTCAACCCGCTCAATACCCTGGATTCGGGCTTCGGCGTCGGCTGGAACTTCAACCTGTCCCAGTTCACCCCCCATGACAGCATCCTGGCCTTGTCCACTGGCGAAACCTTCAAGGTCACCGGCAGCGGTGCCACGCCGGAGATCAAGGAAAAGAAACTCGACAGTTTCCATTTCTTCAACGAGGGCAACGAGCTCTATCGGGTCGTGCACAAGGCCGGGCTGGTCGAAACCTTGAAGGTGGGCGGCAGCGGTGAGCAACGAGTGGCCTTGCCCGAGCAGATCCATGCCCCGTCCGGGCACAAGGTCGACCTGGCCTACGTGGGGTTCAATGGTGGCCAACGCCTGGCATCGATCAGCGATGCCCTCGGGCGCCTGCTGCAGATCAACCGCTTCGATGACCGCGCGCTGGTCGAGATGCTTCTGTATCCGGATGCCGGACCGGGTGGCACACCGTTGGCGCGCTTCGAACTCAAGCTCAACGCCAGGCACCAGGTCATCGAGATAGTCCTGCCCACGGATGAGCGCGCCAGTTGGCGCTTCGATTATCAGGACGTGCGCGGCATTGGCTGCATCAGGGAAGTCAAGACCCCGGTGGGCGGGCGCGAAGTCATCGAATATCTCGACGCGGGCCATGCCTATCCGGGCAACACCGGACGGCCGAACCTGCCGAGGGTCACCCGCCATCAGCTCTTTCCCGGCTTCCAGCAGCCGGAGATGGAGGTGAGCTACGAATACACCTTGGAAAATTTCATCGGTAACGGCGCGAACATCCAGTGGGAAAGCAACGGCCTGGATCAACTGTACAAGGCCTCGCGCACCTACTCCTACGGTTCCACCGCCAAGCATAAAATGGCCGGCGTGGTGGCGCGCACGGTGCAGCGCACCTTCAACAGCTTTCACCTGCTCACCGAGGAAAGTACGACCCAGGGCGATTGCGTCCAGCGGGTGCGCACCACCTTCCACACCGTCGACGGCCCCTTCGAACAGCAGCCGGCCTATTTCCAGCTGCCTAAAACCGTGGAAAAGCGCTGGGAACTCACCAGCGATGTCACCCAGGTCCGCAGCGAAACATTGGCCACCACCTATGACAATTTCGGCAACCTGCTGCAAGAGCGCCAGCCCAACGGTATGACCACGGACTACGAATACTACCCGGTCGACGGCTACGTCGATGACGACGGTGACGTGCATTGCCCCGCCGACCCGCACGGTTTCGTGCGCAATCTGCGTTGCCAAACGGTGCACCCGGCCGAAGGGCACGAGGGTCAGGCGCCGGTCTTGCGCACCCGGTATCGCTATATGGAACTGTCGCCGCTGGACAATAGCCTGGCGGAAGACTTCCTGGTGGTAAGCCACGAAGCGCTAAGCCAAGTCGAGGCCACTGCTGAAACAACGCTGCAAAGTACCCGTCGCTTCTATCTCGATATGACCGACAAGCCTTTGCTGCACGGCCGCCCGGATCGCCAGGAAGAAACGCTCTACGACAATGAAGGCAAGGGCAAAACCGCCACCGTCAGTTGGCGATACAGCCAGGCCGACGGAGAACTTGGCGCCAGGACTCTGCACCAAACGATAGAAACCCTGACCGGATACAATGGCAGCCACCAGGTCACCACCACACGGGCCTCCCGATTCAATGGCGAAATCGTCTGGAGAGAGGATTTCGATGGCGTCAAGTCGTCCTATCGGTACGACGTCCTTGGCCGGTTATTGGAAGAACGCGTGGCATTGGATACTCCCGTCGAGGCTGGCCGACAATTCAGCTACAGCTTGGCGTCAACGGACGGCCAGCAAGCCGAACAGGTGCTCACCAACGTCAAGGGCGTCAAGACTCGGACATTGTTCGATGGCGGCAACCGGGTGGTCGAAGAACAACGTCAACGGCAAGGCCCCAGCGGCAGCCTGGTCTGGCGCCAAACCTATACCGCCGTGCACGACGCTCTCGGACGCCAGATCAGCGAAACAGTCTACGACTGGCTCGACGACACGCCCCTGCCCTTGACCAGCCAACTGGCCTATGACGATTGGGGCGAAGTCTGCAGAACCACCGGCCCCGACGGCGTCGCCCAGGTCAGCGAGCGCCGATTCGACAACAACCGGCTGGTCATTTGCACGTGGCAGGAACATGCCGAACGACCCGACGTGCACGTACAAAGAAGCGAGACCCACTACAACCTGTTCGACAGCCCCGACAAGGTCCGGCGCCTGGACGCCCAAGACAACACGGCGGGCAGCCGCGACTACGTCTACGACGGCTATGGACAGTGCATTCGCGAGATCGAAACGCTGAGAAATCCGCAGCGCGAAGCATTGGAGTCTCTACAACGGACCACCGAATACGTATACGACGCCTGGGGCCGCGTACTGCGCACCGTGCTACCGAACGGCGACAGTGTCGAACGTACCTTCGCCGAGCACAGCATCAGTGAGTTGCCCACGCGCCTGCAGGTCACACCCGCCAATAGCGCGCACCCTTCCCTGGTTGCCGGCACACAACAATTTGACGATCTTGAACGCCTGACCGAGCGCACGGTGGGTCCGCGCACTGAACGCTACCGCTACGAAGGCGGGCACGTACAGATTCATCAACGGATCACGCCCGGCAACCAGACGCTGACCTACGGCTACAATCTGGCCCTGAGCCAACAGCCGTCGGTTATCAGACTGGCCGAGGGCCCCGAGTCCACCTATGAATATGACCCGTTGAGCGCCGCCATCACCCAGGCGATCAACGACCAGGGTCAACGTGACTATGAGTACACGCTCGAAGGCGCCCTGGCCTCGGAGCGCTGGCGCAGCAACGGCGTGGATAAGAAAACCTTTCACGCCACCTCGTTGCAGGGTAGGCAACTGCGTCGTGAAGATGACGGCGCCGCCCCCACCCAGTACCAATACGACACAGCAGGCAGACTGCGGCATGTCAGCCAGGGTGGAGCCGACGGCCTCGAAGCCGAATTCACTTACAATTTCGACGGCCTGCTCGAACGCAGCACCACGATCAACCGGGCCAGCGACCAGCGCCTGGTCACCGAGCTGGCGTACGATGAACACGGCCGCGAAATCCAGCGCACCCTGAAAGTGGACGGCGAGGCAGACCGGGTTTTGTCCCTGGTTTGGCAGGACGATGATCAATTACGCAGCCGTCGCCTGGAAAAAGCCGGCCTGGTGCTGCTGGAAGAAGCGTTTGAATACGACACACGTAACCGCCTGACTCGACACCGCTGCGTCGGCGAAGCGCTGCCGACCGATCAGTACGGCAATGCCATGACCGAGCAGGTGTTTCGCTTTGACGCCCTGGACAACATCGAACGTCGAACCACCTATTTTGCCGACGGTAGCACCGACAGCGCGCGCTTCACCTATGACGAAGATGACAAATGCCAGCTCAGGGAGGTCAGCCACAGCCACCCCGCTTATCCATCGTCACAAGCCTTTGATTATGATGCCGACGGCCATCAACTCAATGATGGCCAAGGTCGGCGGCTGCGCTATGACCCCTTGGGTCGCCTGCTGGAAGTGCGCAGCGCCGACGACGCAGCCTCGTTGATCAATTACCGCTATGACGCCCATGACCAACTGGTTGGGGTACGCCATGACGGCGAACCGGAGACCTTGCGTTTCTACGAGGGGTTTCAACTCAGCTACACCTTGCAAAACGATGTGCTGACCCAGTTTTTATATGAGGGTGATCGCCCCTTGGCTCAACAAACAGCCCATAGCACCGATCAAACCCTACTGCTGCTGACCGACACCGCCCACAACGTCTTGGGTGAAAATCGTGTTGACGGGTTGCATGAAACCGCTTACAGCGCTTACGGCGAGCGCCGTGAAGATAACGGCCTGAAGGGGTTGCTGGCCTTTGCCGGGGAAGTGCGCGAAGCCTTGATCGGTTGGTATTTGCTGGGCCGCGGCTACCGCGCCTACGACCCAGGGCTGATGCGTTTCCACAGCCCCGATTCATTCAGCCCATTCGGGGCCGGGGGCTTGAACCCTTACGGCTATTGCCTGGGTAACCCGATTGCCTGGCGAGACCCCAGCGGCCATCGCTCCCAGGGTGTTACGCCTTATCGAGATCCTTATCCTGGGTATCAAGATCCGATCCCACAACCGAAAAAGCCTGGTACTGGTATCGCTCAATGGATCGGCGTAGGCCTGGCGGCATTGTTCCTGGTTGTCTCTGTCGTGGCGATGCCCTGGAGCGCACCGGCTACCATCGGTGTAACAGCATTCGTAGCCGGATGGGCCGGGATAGGTCTTCAGGCGGCGGGCTTGGGACTGCAGGTTTATGGCACAGTCACGGAAAACGAAACCTTATCTGCTGTTGGCACCGCCGTGGGCACAGTTGGCGGATTGCTGGCAGGGGTTGGGATTGCTATGGCGAGGGCGGCTGTGGCTGCTAAGGCTGCGGCTGAGGCGAGTGCAGGTTTTGAGCCTGTTTTAATAAGCGTGACCAAAAGAGGCAGTACGGCTGGGCTAAATAAAAATAGTATCAGTGCTGCGACTGGCATAACTGGGCGAGGTAGCACCAGTGCCAGTGGTGCGACTGGCACAGCTAGACTAAGTAGGACCAGTACTAGTACCAGTACCAGTGGTGCGGCTGGGTCGAGAGGGAACAATATCCGTAGTAATAGTGCTGACGGTAGAAAATCTCTTCCCGAACTGATTAGTTTATGGAACATCCCGCGTATTGATCCCAAAACCCCCACAGGCTCTATAACTCCCCCTCGTTCTCCTACGTTTCCCCAGTGACAATTGAGAGATTCGCATAGCATGACGAGAACAATCAGATAACAATTTCAAATAACCCTAAAACTCCCGCAGCTCACCCTGCGGGAGTTTTTCATTTATAGCCTAGCCCTCGAACCCCGACGCTCAGTCAACCAGTGTCAAATTCAACGGCGGAAAATTGGGAAAGATCGGCTTTTCCCCGCCATCGAAACTGACGTAGACCTTTCCCGTTAACGGCCTATTGCGTGTCAGCCTCTCCAGAAAAGTTTTCGGTACGATCACGCTCCGCACCCCATGGTCGACTTGCGCCTGAGTCACCTTGCTCCCGTTGATCGCAAAATGCTCAATCGGCCCCGACGAGATATTCCCCGCCATGCTGATCCAGATTCTCTGGTCCGTCGTCGCCAATTTCCATGGATCCAGCCTCAATTGCGCTCCATTGGACGGAACATCTCTAAAGCTCAATTGCCCACCGAAAGCCTCTTGGCATTGGACGGTTGGAAAGTGGGTACTGTCTACGTCCAGTACATTCAGCGTCCGCGTTTGAGAGGGTAATACCTCGTCCTCGCTGACAGTGACGCTATAAGACAACGGCAAGCGCTTACCGATATTCGCAGCAATCGAGCACATGGGGACTGCATAACGACGCGAACCTGCCGATATTTCCTGATCTGTCCGACAGGCCCCCACGGAGCCAGGCTCCCCCCACTGTACCCAGACCTTCTCCCCAGGATAAATGACCGCATCAGCGGGTATGACCACCACCGCTCCGGACTCAAATAGCACAGGATCCAAGGTTTGCTGCTCCCCGGTTCCCGTGGCCCTCTCAACGGAAGGCCAAGGCAAAACACGGGGGATCGGCGTGGCGGCAACATCCAGCTCAACCGACGCCGAAGTCCGGCTCGGATTACCCGCCCGATCCTCTACCTGATACCACACATACCGTAAGCCATCACCCCGGTCCTGTATCAAATCAGCCGAGATCGTAACGACGATGGGATTGGCATAGTTCTGGTCATCCAGCTCGATGACACCACCCTGATCCTGATTGCCCGGCGAACGTCCCCAGTACCAGGTGATCCGATCCCAGGGTCGGGGGTCGGTGTATCCCGGGAGATTTGCCTTTAATTCATCATTGTTTTGCTCAAGGTAGTGAGCAGTGAGTTTGTTAGGGGGGAGGACTTCGCGTGGGAATTCCAGTTCGCTGGTGGTGGCCAGTACGGGAGGGGCTTTATCGACAGTGACAGTAAATGGATGTGATCGCGCCGGCGTACCCAGAAAGTTGGTCATGATGAAACTGAGCGCATGCGTCCCGGAAGGCAACCGGTCGGCACTGATCGGTACGTAGTAATCATCCGGATCCATGGGCAGGCTCCATTCTTGGAACCCAATGATATTGCTCTCGTTGTCACCCAGGAAAACATCGACCCGCTCGGTGTAGGGACCGCCCGGCGGATCCTCATCGTACCAGGGCTCAAGCATGACCTTCAGCGGGTTGGCCGGATCGCTCCAGGCCGAACGGTGCAGTAGATTCGGCTCGCCGCCAGGAACATCCGCCAACGGTTCGGGCTCGGTCCAGGGCGCAGTCATAGTGGGCGGGAGCTTGGTGGACTTGGTCGATGACATTGTTCATGTTCTCCGTCGCTGAACATTAACCCCCCAGCAAGGCTGGGGGGCGGAACGCTAATGAACACGCAAATGCCGCCAGTGGCGTAGCACCCGGCGATCAAATCCCGGCATGCCTGGGCGCCTCAGTCACCACTACCTACCAGAGATAGCGCACGCCCACATTGGCACCCCACGGTTGTTCGATCTTATTACCATTGCTGTAATCGAAATCGGCATGAATCGAGACCTTGTCGGTCAGGGTCATCGCGACACCGGTACCCAACTCACCCCGGGAACCCGAAAGGTCGTTGTTGAATCGATTGTTGTTGACCTGCACGTCATTGTTGTTGGCAAATTCGTGCACGAAAGCAGCACGAATGTAGGGCTGCACAACTTTGTCACCCCAGGTGAAATCCCGTCCGACGGTCGCACCGGCCTTGGCCAGCAGAGAGTGGGACTGACTGCCTTCGGCAGAGAGACCATTGTCCAGCTTGTAGTCTTTGCCCTCGATGACCACACCCGACAACTGAGTGAACGGCTCAACGAAATAGTCGTCCGCCAACTTGATGTGCCGGCCGAATTCCAGGGAGCCACCGACGCCATGACTGTCGTAATTCCCCTTGGTTTTCTTGCCATCGCTCAACTGCACATCGGACTCATTCTGGAAGCGGTTGAACTTGAGCACGCCGTCGAAGTAATAGCCGCTCTGCTCATCCAGCCATGTGGTATAGGCACCCAAATAGTAACTGTTGATCGTTGCGCTGGTGCCACGGCTCAGGTCAAGGTCCGACTTGCTGAAGCCACCCAACACACCGACCAACCATTGGCCGTCGCCCACTGGCAACGGCGCATCCGCACCAAACGACAAACCTTGCTGCACTTGCTGGTAAGCGACACCGGAATTTGCGCTGACATTGAACTTGTTGCCGTAGGCGCGAATCCAGCCACCGCTCTGGCCAGGGTTCATGCGCACTTCACCCATGCGGCTGCGCAAGGTGCTGAGTTCGCCATACCAGACGGTAGGGGCAGCGTTGAACAGCGCGATCACCGAACGGGTGCCCGGGCTGATCGTGCGCGTGAGGGTATTGAGGTACCAGGCGTCATTGCCTTGTTTGATCAAATCGTATGAATAAGCCCCCAGGTCGACTTCCCCACCGGCCAAAGCAAACGTCGCATCGCCGCCGCCAATCTTCACCACCGCGGTGGAGCCGGCACCTACGGGTTCTGAACCACTGGCGTCAATGGCAATGGTGTGGTTGCCGGTGGCCGTGCCGGTTACCGTCAGGGTATCGACCTGTCCGGTCTTGAAATCGGTGTGCATGTAGAACGTACCGCCATCGCCCGACAACGTGCCTACGTTCAATTTGAAGAACTCGCCCGGATTACCAAACTGGACAGAGCCGCCATTCATGACCAGGTTCTCGACCTCGCCGTCACCGACCATCACCCAACGAGCGTTACTGCTGATACCCAGGTCCCGCACATTTCGCAGATTCCCGGTCAGGGTCGCGGCGTTTTCGAGCAACACATTGGCGGTGCTGCTGCCGTCCGCGACGATATCGCCAACCAGTGCGCTGCCGCTGACATTCAAATTGCCCTCGGCACCATTGCGCACGTCCATCAGGATGCCATTGCTGGCCGACAACGTGGAGCCGTTGGCCACGGAGATACTGGCGATGCTTGCTCCCCCGACCACGATTGCCGAGCCGTCGAGGCCTTCGACATGAGTGCCGTCCAGGTTCAGAGTCGAGGGAGTAACCATGCCTGGATCAGTACCGATTTCGATCCCATCCTTGGCACCGATAATCGTACTGTCGATGGCGGTGGCGGCACCGCCAAACAAGCGCAGGCCTTTAGCATTGGCGCCGGTGCCCATGACGGTGGTTCGCAGCAACGTCACGTCACTTAAAGCCGTGACCGAAACGCCAGTGGTTGCCCCGATAATGGTGCTGTCGCTCACAGTCGCGGTAGAACCTTGGTTACCCGCAGCGTCACGACTGACCACCAGCCCTATCCGGTCGCTCGTAATGTGACTGTTGCCAATGTTCGCCCGACCGGCGTTCAACAGAACGCCATGGTTGCCCGTTGCCTGGACATTGGTACCCGTGAGATTCAAGGTTGAATGGTTAACGGTGATATCCCGGGTCTGGGCACCATCGGCATTTAATGTCGATTCGCCATTCAACACATATTCATCGGGCGCGGTGGCACTGTCGATGTTTACTACCTCCCCAGGGTTGAGAACCCTTGCGTACGCCACCTCAGCGACTAGCAATAAAGGTGATATGGACAGCAGCGTCAACGCTCGGAACAACGGGTGCAGCGAAAAGGATTTAGGCAAGGACATACAGCCACCTGTGATCGGATGTAGAAAGGCGCGCAGACTACAGAACGCCGACACCGGGATATGTAGGATTATTCCGAAACCCACCGGCACAAACGATGAACAAGCCAAAAGGTACGCTCGCCGGCCGGTCTCACGCCGATCCGTCAAGCAGCTGCAAATGGCGAGGGAGCGTGCTCCCTCACCACAGTTTCCCTATGCATTGCAGCCTACATGACCCGTATTTGGCACTTCCATTTTCCGTCTGGCATCCCTGAGTGCCCCCCGCTCACGAATTCTTAGGCGGCGGCACGTTGCAGCTGGTCTCGCCCTGGGATAGTCCCACCCGGTTATCGCTGGGTGTAGGCCGATAACCTTTTCCGATTATCCTGTAGCTCACTTCGCCTTTGCCTAACGGGAAAGATCTCGACCAGGTGGGCAGGATATGATCCGCGTAGGGTTCGATGAGCCACGTAATTCCGTTGGTGACTTGCTCTTGCGTGACATTCTGGAACGTCACAGTTTTGCCGGCGCTGGGTACCTCCACCGGGTTGCTGTAGTTCGTATAGGCCTTCCACACCACCTCGACATCGTCGCCTACCTGCAAAAAACGGCTCGGCGGGACCCTGTACTGGAAGCCATATTTGTCCCCCTCATAACGCAATGACAGACAGGTCAGGTTGTTGTTGACGGTGTGTAGCGGTTCGGCTGGGGGCAAGGCTTGCACCAGGAAATCGATCTTGACCGCGGTGCGTTCTTTAGGCTCTTGCGGGTTTTCATGGGCCACGTTGGTCAACACGTACCAGACCGGCATGGCATCGCTAGGGCCTTCGTAACGGATGGTGTCCCAATCGAGGTCAATCTCGATGATATCCCCCGCCGTGTCATCAGCGACGTCAATCACATAGGGATCGCCAATGGTGTTGCCATTCCACATGACTTGATACGTGTCGCCATCGGTCAAGGGCGCGACCAGTTCGATCTTGGCCTTGACAGGCTCGTTTTCGTCGCCGGCCTCCAGTTCATTGTCGACACCCGACTTGCCCACAACCGTGACCGCTTCCAGCAGGTCGTTGCCGGGATCCGGGTCTGGGTTGATTGGCCCGGTGCCGGAAAAGTTGCATCGAACGGTGGCTTCATTTGAGCCAAAAGGTTCTGCACCCCGCAGCACCGTGTAGGAAACTGGCGTATCCTTCCCACCCGTCGTGGTGCTGCCATATTCGGCCCAGAGAATCGCCCAAGGTACGGGGATGTTGACCCCGCCCGTTGGGTTGCCGCCTAGAGGCGTTCCCGGCGTGACGTCCTTGGTGCCCCATTTAACGACAACTCTATCGGTTGACTTGCCATTGGGGACACGGGGGACATTGACGAGCACCTGCCCGCCGATAACATCCGAACGCAACAGCTCCCCACCCGTCGCATCCGCCACCGTGGGTGCGTTCAAGGGTTTAGGAGGCAAGGGGCCGAGCGCAACCGACATAAGCTCATATTCAGACAGGTAGCTCATATTGCCGGCCTTGTCGAGCAAGACGTAACCGCCGCAGCATAGGCCATCTCCAGCGTTCACGAACTTTTCCTTGGGAATGCGCACGACTCTGTTGCCAGTCAGATCGATGGGCACCGGACCGATCAGATCAATATCCGCTGGATCCTCAGGCAGCACACCCTTTATCCAGCCGTACGCGACTCGCACATCGGTTCTGTCGCCCGTCCACGGCGGAATTGTCGCTTCCAGATAATCATCCGTACCAAACGTTGCATCGGTGATCGGCGGTTCGACATCGAATATCATTTTCCCCGGAATGGAGCCAGAATTGGGCGGAGTCTTGTCGATGTGGATGAGCGTTCGCGGCGATTCGTCTGGGGTACCAAGGTGGTTCATATGCTGGTATCGGAGGTCGATAGGTCCTTCATGCTCCGGATCCAACAAGAAATCGGGGGGAATGTTAAAAACCAACGGCTCCCATGGATCGACACTTGTAAAAGTAAGTTCTTCCAACGTCGTCCATTCATCACTCTGCGCCCGGGTCCACTGCAGTCGAATTTGCTCCTCCTCACCTTCCGGGTCATCACCGTCCCAGGTGGTGATTGTTGTGGTCAGACCCGTATCAAGGTTTGACCTGCTAATAAGCCCCACCGGCAACCCTGGTAGCGGAGCCGGGTGTACAACCGGCGCCTGGACGTCACGCGGGCCCGCTCCGCCGGATCCGCTTGCATTCGAGGTAGACTGCTCTTTGTCATATGAACCTGCCATGTTGTCGCTCTCCGTCTTCTTAACGTGAAGCCATGGACGCCCATGATGCTTCAGCTTGAGAAAGCAGACCGATTATTAGCGGGTACTACCCAGACGCTTCCCGTCGTTCTGCGCTGGCGAGAAGTAAGCGCTTTTTTTGGATAGGGCGAAACTGTCAGAGTTGACAGGTGGTTATCTACACAGGGGCGCCAGGGTTTTGTTCCTCACCAGAACCCCGCCCCCACCAACACCACCACCTCAAGCACCTCCACCAACGCCCCAGCCGTATCCCCGGTGCAGCCCCCGAGCCTGCGCAGCATCATCCGCCGCAAGCCGACGAACACCGCGAAGGCGACCGCCAACGCACTAGCGGCAGCCCACCCCGCCACCAGCACACAGCCCAACGCACACGTCACCAACACCCACCCTCCCGCGCGTCGAGGCAAATGATCGGCCAGCGCCTGACCCAGGCCGCCAGCCCGCACGTAAGGTGTGGTGAGGAACAGGCCCAGCAACGCCGCACGCCCCAGCACTGGCACGATGATCAAGGCCAACGTCTGCCCCTGTTCGATCAACGCCACCAGCGCGGCAAACTTGAGCAGTAGCACCAACACCAGGGTGACCACCGCAATGGGACCGCTGCGCGGATCTTTCATGATCAACAGCGTGCGTTCGCGATCACCGAAACCACCGAGCCAGGCGTCGGCGCTGTCGGCCAGGCCGTCGAGGTGCAGGCCGCCGCTGAGCAACACCCACGCTGTCAGTAACAGTGCGGCATGGAGCAGCGACGGTGTACCCAGCAGCAGCGCATCGAGTAGCCACAGCAGGCCACCGAACAACAGCCCCACCACGGGATAGAACAGCAGCGAACGGCCCAGTTGTTCGGGCTCGGGCATGCCCGGCAGGCGCACCGGCAGGCTGCTGAGAAATTGCAGGGCGATCCAGAACGGCAACATGTTCAAACCACCTCTTCGAGCACTGAACCTGCCGCCACGGTCAGGGAAAACAGCGCGCCATGGGCCACTTCGACGTTGAGCAACTGCTCCCGAGGCAGGCCTCGGGCCTGGGCCAGCAGCAGGCGCATCACGCCGCCGTGGCTGACCAGCAAGACCCGTTGGCCGGCGTAGGTCGCGTGCAGGCGTTCGATCGCCGCCAGGACGCGACTGGAAAACGCCAGCACCGGCTCGCCTTCAGGCGGCGTGAAGGCATAAGGGTCGGCCCAAAACCGGCCCAGCGCCTCGGCATCGGTGTCCATCAACGCCGCCGCGCTACGCCCTTCCCAGGCGCCGAAATGCAGCTCTTGCAGGTCTTTGTCCACGTGCACCGGCACGTTGAGCCGGGCGCCGAGTTGTTCGGCGAAACGGGCGCAGCGCTGCAAGGGCGAACTCACCAGGCGATCCCAGGGCCCGCCTAGCTCGACCGCCGCGTGCATCTGTTCCCAGCCCCTGGCCGTCAAGGCGTCGTCGAGGCTGCCACGCAAGCCGCCGCCCAATTCGGTTTCGCCGTGACGCAGCAGGTCCAGGCGCAAGGTCATGCCGGGCGATCCGCCACAGCCGCTTCGGCAAACGTCGCCATCTGCCCGTGGAGGTCACAGGCCAGGCGCAACAGCGGTACCGCCAACGCCGCGCCACTGCCCTCGCCCAGGCGCAAGCCCAAGTCGAGCAGCGGTTCGGCGCCGAGGGTTTCCAGCACGTGGCGATGGCCCGGTTCGGCGCCGCGATGGCCGAACAGCAACCATGACCGGCACGCCGGATTGAGGCGCACCGCCACCAGGGCCGCGACGCTGCAGATGAAGCCGTCCACCAGCACGGCCACCCCTTGCTGGGCGCAGGCCAGGTACGCACCAACCAACGCGGCGATTTCAAAGCCGCCGAGGTTGAACAGGGTCTGCAACGGGTCGTTGCCTTGGGCAGCGTGCAACGCCAGGGCCCGTTCGATCACCTGGGCCTTGCGGCTGACACCTGCGGCGTCCAAGCCCGTGCCTGGCCCCACCAAGTGCGCCACCGGGCAGTCGAGCAAGGCGCAGGCCAGGGCGCTGGCGGCGGTGGTGTTGCCGATGCCCATTTCGCCGCCGATGAACAATTGCGCCCCGGCCGCGACGGCACGCAACACACTGTCGCGGCCGGCGTGCAAGGCTTGCTCGCCCTGGCTCACCGTCATGGCCGGGCCCTGGGAGAAATTCGCCGTGCCCGGCCCGAGGTTCAGGTGCCGCACACCGGGCAGGTCCAGCGATGACGTGACGGTGCCCAGGTCGACCACTTCCAGGGACGCGCCCAGTTGCCGCGCCAGGACGCTGATGGCCGCGCCGCCGCTGACGAAGTTGAACAACATTTGCCCGGTGACTTCTTGGGGATAGGCCGATACGCCTTCGGCTACCACGCCGTGGTCGCCGGCGAAAATCGCAATCCACAACCGGTCGAGGTTCGGTTTGACCTGCCCTTGCAGGCCCGCCAACTGCACCGCCACCGATTCCAGCCGCCCCAGGGATCCGGCCGGTTTGGTCAACTGTTGCTGACGGGCCGTGGCCAATTCCAGCGCTTGGGTATCGACGGGCTTGCACGGGTCCAGCCACCAGCGATGATTCATAACGCAGTACCTTTGAGAGTCAGGGGCAGGCCGGCGACGGTCAGCACGACGCGCTGACAACGTTCGGCCAAGGCTTGATGCAGCCAACCGGCTTCATCGACGTAACGGCGCGTCAGCTCGCCCAGCGGCACCACGCCCAGGCCGGTTTCGTTGCTGACAAAAATGATCTCCCCGGGCAACGCGGGCAGGCTGTCCAGCAGCGCTTCACGCTCGGCGACCAGCCGGTCGGGATCGTTGAGCATCAGCAGGTTGGTCAGCCACAAGGTCAGGCAATCCACCAGCAAACATCGATCGCTGGTGGCGTTTTCCTGCAGTACCCGCGCCAGCGCCAACGGTTGCTCCACCAGCGCCCATTCGGCCGGACGTCGGGTGCGGTGCTGGGCGATACGCTCGTTCATCTCGCCGTCCAGGGGTTGGCTGGTGGCGATGTAGGTCACGGGCAATTGGGAGTCTGTGGCGAGTTTTTCAGCCAGACGACTCTTGCCGGAGCGGGCGCCGCCGAGAATCAGTTGCAGCATGGGTTATTCCTTTTATTGGCGGTGTGGCGACTGGCGCCATCGCGAGCAAGCTCGCTCCCACAGGGGACTTATGTATACCCGCAGATCCGATGCTGGAACATTGGGTATCTTTTATTGGCGGTGTTGCGGCCGGCCTCTTCGCGAGCAGGCTCGCTCCCACAGTTGATCCAGGGTGTACATGAATGCTGTGGTTATCAGAGATCCAATGTGGGAGCGAGCTTGCTCGCGATGAGGCAAGTACACCCCCCTAGATCCCACAGAGTTCACGCAACATCCCGGTATCCAGATACCGCTCCACCAGATCCGCCAGCCGCTCAATGTCTCGCTCGCGCAACCCGTGGTAGTCCACCGCCTGCACATCCTGCAACCCCGCCCAACGCAACAACGCGCAACTGGCCGCCGGCGACTCGAACACCCCATGCAGGTAGGTGCCGAACACCTGTCCGTCGAGGCTCTGGGCACCGTCACAACGGCCGTCCTCCAGATGCACCGCCGGATTTTCCAAGGCCGGGCCGCTGGTCACGCCCGCGTGGATTTCGTAGCCGCTGACCTCAGCCGCTTCCAACGCCAGCCGCCCGCGCACATTGCGCAACTGCTTCTCGTGTTCCAGGGTCGTTTCAAAATCCAACAGGCCCAACCCGGCACTGGACCCGGCCGCGCCTTCCAGCCCCAGCGGGTCGTGGACCTGCTGGCCGAGCATCTGCAAACCGCCGCAGATGCCCAGCAGCTTGCCGCCGTAGCGCAGGTGACGATGGATCGCCGTCGCCCAACCGTTGGTACGCAGGTAGGCCAGGTCGCTGCGCACGCTTTTCGAACCGGGCAGGATGATCAGGTCAGCCGGCGGGATCGGCTGGCCGGGGCCGATGAATTGCAAGTCAACCTGCGGGTGCAAGCGCAGCGGATCGAAATCGGTGTGGTTACTGATGCGCGGCAAGACCGGCACCACCACTTTCAGCACCTGCTCGGCCTTGTCGATCTGGCGCCGGTCGAGGCCGTCCTCGGCTTCCAGGTGCAGATCCATCACGTAGGGCAACACGCCGATCACCGGCTTGCCAGTGCGCGCTTCCAACCAGTCCAGGCCCGGTTGCAGCAAGGCGATGTCGCCGCGAAAACGGTTGATGATGAAACCCTTGACCCGTGCCTGCTCGCTGGGGGAAAGCAGCTCCAGCGTGCCCACCAGATGAGCGAACACCCCGCCACGATTGATATCGGCGATCAGCAGCACCGGGCAATCCACCGCCTCGGCAAAGCCCATGTTGGCAATGTCACCAGCGCGCAGGTTGATCTCCGCCGGCGAGCCGGCGCCTTCCACCATCACCACCGGATAGGCCGTGCTCAAGCGCGCATGAGAGGCCAGCACCGCTTGCATTGCGATGGCTTTGTAGTCGTGATAAGCCACGGCGTTCATGGTCGTGACGGCGCGGCCATGAATGATGACCTGGGCGCCAGTATCGCTGTTGGGCTTGAGCAGCACCGGGTTCATGTCGGTGTGCGGTTCGAGACCGGCAGCTTGGGCCTGCACCGCCTGGGCCCGGCCGATTTCGCCGCCGTCGGCGGTCACGGCACTGTTGAGGGCCATGTTCTGTGGCTTGAACGGCACCACACCGACACCCTGGCGCCTGACCCAGCGGCACAAAGCCGTGACCAAGGTACTTTTTCCGGCATCGGACGTGGTGCCCTGCACCATCACTGTGGTCATCGGTTGTCCTTGGCGTAGGCCTCGAAAGCCTGTTCGAGGCGCAGGAATTCGCTGTCATCGGCCGGCAGCCCAAAGCGCAGGCTACTGGTATTCACAAACAGACGCAGGAGAATGCCGCGCTGGGCCATGAAATCGTGGAGCCCTTGGGCCTGTTCGGTGACCAGCCATTGGAACAATCCGCAACCGCCCTGAGGCTTGAAGCCGTGACGTTCGAGCAACAGCGCCAGGCGTTGGCTGGTGGCTTCGCAGCGTTGACGCTGGCGCGCATGGGCGTCGGTGTCCAGCAAGCACGCCTGGCCCAGCACCCGGGTCGGCCCGCTGACGACCCACGGCCCGACTTGTTCGGCGAGCAACTTGAGCAAGCGCCGCTCAGCCAAGACAAACCCCAGGCGCACCCCGGCCAGGCCAAAGAACTTGCCGAACGAACGCAGCACGATCAACCCGACCAACTGGGTATGCGCCGCCAGGCTCAGCGCCGGGGTGACGTCCATGAACGCTTCATCTACTACCAGCCAGCCACCGCGCTGGGCCAGGCGGGCATGCCAGTCCAGCAAGCGCTCCGGGGCCAGGCTCAGGCCCGTGGGGTTGTTCGGATTGACCACCACCAGCACGTCGAGGCTGTCGAGGAAGAAATCCACTTCCGCCTCCAGCACCTCGCGCACGATATAGCCGCTACGGCGCCAGGCTTCGGCGTGCTCGGCGTAACAGGGCGACAGGACGCCGACCTTGCCGCTGCGGCGCAGGCGCGGCAACAGCTGGATGGCCATCTGCGAACCGGCCACCGGCAGCACGTCCAACGCACCGTAGTAATCGCAGGCGGCCTGTTCCAAGCCGTCATCGGTTTCCGGCAGGCGCGCCCAGGCCCGCAAGGGAATCGCCGGGACATCGAACGGCCAAGGCGCGAGGCCGCTGGACAAGTCGAGCCAATCGGCCTCGGCAATGCCGTATTGCCGGGCTACGTTGCGCAAGCGCCCGCCGTGCTCAAGCATAGAACTCAGCTCCCAGGCAGAGAATCAGCAACCACAACCATACCCCGCGCTGGACCAATTGCCAGCCGCGATCAATGGAATCGGCACTCGCCGGCACGCCTTCGCCCAAAGGCGGACGTTGGTGCAGCTCACCGTGGTAAACCGCCGCCCCGCCCAACTCGACCCCCAGCGCTCCAGCCCCGGCGGCCATCACCGGCCCGGCGTTGGGGCTGTCCCAGGTCGGGCCCTGGGTGCGCCAGCATCTGAGCGCCAGGCGAGTTTTACCAAGCAGCGCGTAGGTCAATGCCACCAGGCGCGCCGGAATGTAGTTGAGCCCATCGTCGATCTTGGCCGCCGCCCAGCCGAAGCGCTCGAAGCGTTCGTTGCGATAGCCCCACATGGCGTCGAGGGTATTGCTCAGGCGGTACAAAACCACACCCGGCGCGCCGGCCACGGCGAACCAGAACAACGCGGCGAACACCGCGTCGCTGCCGTTTTCCAGCACCGATTCGGTGGCGGCGCGGGCCACGGCGGTTTCATCCAGTTCAGCCGTCTCGCGACTGACCAGGTAACCGACACGCTTGCGTGCCTCGTCCAGATCACCGCTGCGCAGCGCCCGCGCCACCGGCTCGACATGTTCACCGAGGCTGCGCAGGCCGAGGGCACAGTACAACGCCAGGATTTCCACCAACCAGCCCACCATCGGCGCCCACGACAAGGCCGTGGCGAGCAGGGTCAACGGCACCACCGCGATGACCCACGCCGTCACGCCGTGGCTGCGCCAGCCGCGTCCGCCGGCGTTGAAGCGTTGTTCGATGCGATCGGCAAAACCGCCGAACGCCACCAGCGGGTGCCAGCGCCGGGGCTCGCCCAGCAGCGCATCCAGCGCCACCGCGGCGGCACTGAGCAAGGCCACACTCATGGGCGCGTTCCCCAACGGTTTTCATACAGCAGTTCATGGAGCGGACGGGGTTGCGCCCACCCTTCCAGGGCGAGCATCGGCGCCGGGTAGAAACCCTCGACCGGGCCCAGGCAAAGAATCGCCAGCGGCTTGGCCCCGGCGGGCAACCCCAGCAGGTCGGCCAGGGCCTGGGGCTCGAACAACGACACCCAGCCCATCCCCAACCCTTCGGCACGGGAGGCCAGCCACAGGTTCTGGATCGCGCAGGACAGCGAGGCCAGGTCCATTTCCGGCAAGGTCCGGCGACCGAAGATGTGCCGCTCGCGATCCTCCATCAAGGCCGCCACCAGCACTTCGGCGCAGTCGTCGATGCCTTCGACCTTGAGCTTCATGAACTCGTCGCTGCGCTCGCCGAGGGCCTCGGCGGTACGGATGCGTTCTTCTTCCACCCGTTGGCGGATCTGCCCACGCAAGGCGCGATCGCTGATGCGGATGAATCGCCATGGCTGCATCAGGCCGACGCTGGGGGCCTGGTGCGCGGCTTCCAGCAGACGGCGCAGCAAGGCCGGCTCCACCGTGCCACCGCTGAAATGGCGCATGTCGCGGCGCTCGGCGATGGCGCGGTAGACGGCGTCGCGTTCGGCCTGGGTAAAGGCGTTGTCAGTCATGGCCTCTTCGCGAGCAAGCTCGCTCCCACATTGGCTAGCGTTGCACTTGAGATCACTGGGTCCCCTTGGGCTAGCGGTGCACTTGAGATCACTGGGTCCCCTTGGGCTAGCGATGCACTTGAGATCACTGGGTCCCCTTGGGCTAGCGATGCACTTGAGATCACTGGGTCCCCTTGGGCTAGCGATGCACTTGAGCTCACTGGGTCCCCTTGGGCTAGCGGTGCACTTGAGATCACTTGGTCCCCTTGGGCTAGCGATGCACTTGAGCTCACTGGGTCCCCTGTGGGAGCGAGCTTGCTCGCGATAGCGGCCTCAAGGTCAGGCGCAAACAACGCCGCAATCGCCCGCGGATTGGACGGAAAATAAAAATGCACATAGGAAGCCGTCATCCGCCCCTGTCGGAACACCGCCTCCGCCCCTCGCCCACCATTCGGGCTGTGGCCACGGGCAATCGGCTCGAGCTCGGTGCTGGTCAGGGAGTGATGGTAGGTATGCCCACGCAGGTTGCCTTCCGGCAAATCCACCGATTGCAACGCCAGGGCCGCCAAGCGCTTTTGCATCTGCGCATCGCCGGACAGCAACCCCAGGAGTTCGGCGCGCACGCCGTCGACGTGGGTCAGTGAATCGAGCAGATACAACATACCGCCGCATTCGGCGAGCAGCGGCTTATTGGCGGCATGGTGCGCACGGATCGCGGCCAGCATCGGCGCATTCCGGGCCAGCGCAACGTGGTGCAGCTCCGGATAACCGCCGGGCAAATAAAGGCTGTCCGCCTCGGGCAGTTCGCCGTCATGGATCGGCGAAAAGAAGCGCAACTGCGCGCCCATGGCCCGCAGCAGATCAAGGCTGGCGCCATAGGTGAAGGCGAACGCTTCGTCACGGGCCACGGCGATGCGCACCCCATCGAGCCACGGCTCAACGGCGACCACCTCGGGCGCGGCGAACGCTACGGCGGGCGGCAGTGTCACTTCGCAACTGCCGGCCAGGGCATCGGCGGCCGCGTCGAGGCGCGCGTCCAAGTCGTTCAACTCGCTGGCCTGGACCAAGCCGAGATGACGGCTGGGCAATTCGATGCCGGTTTCCCGGGACAGCGCGCCGTACCAACGCAGGCCTTCGGTCAGGCTGCCTTCGAGCAATTGCGCGTGGCGCAAGGTGCCGACCCGGTTGGCCAAGACCCCGGCGAATGGCAGGTCCGGTTGATAACGGGCCAGGCCCAAGGCCAGGGCACCGAAGGTCTGGGCCATGGCCGTGCCGTCGATCACCGCCAGCACCGGCACGCCAAAATGCCGCGCCAGGTCGGCGCTGGACGGGGTGCCGTCAAACAGCCCCATCACCCCTTCGATGAGGATCAGGTCCGCTTCAGCAGCGGCTTCCCATAGCAACCGGCGACTTTCCTGCTCGCCCACCATCCACATGTCCAATTGATAGACCGGCGCGCCGCTGGCCCGCTCCAGGATCATCGGGTCGAGAAAGTCCGGGCCGCATTTGAACACGCGCACCTTGCGGCCCTGGTTACGATGCAACCGGGCGAGCGCTGCGGTGACGGTGGTCTTGCCTTGGCCCGAGGCTGGCGCTGCGATCAGCACCGCCGGACAGTGGCGGGTCATGGCCGCATCGCTCACAGTTCGACGCCTTTTTGCGCCTTGATGCCCGCCTGGAACGCGTGCTTGATCATGCCCATTTCGGTCACGGTGTCGGCCAGCTCGATCATCTCGGGCTTGGCGCCGCGACCGGTCACGACCACATGCTGCATCGGCGGACGAGCCTGTAGATCGCTCAGCACCTGGTCGAGGTCGAGGTAGCCGTGCTTGAGGGCAATGTTCAACTCGTCGAGCACTACCAGGCCAATGGACGGGTCATTGAGTAATTGGCGGGATACGGCCCAGGCGGCTTCAGCGGCGGCGATGTCGCGCTGGCGGTCCTGGGTTTCCCAGGTGAAACCTTCGCCCATGACGTGAAAGCGCACCTGCTCCGGGAAGCGACGGAAAAACAGCTCTTCACCGGTGCTGTTGCGGCCCTTGATGAATTGCACCACGCCGCACTGCATGCCGTGGCCCATGGCCCTGGCCAGCATGCCAAACGCAGAACTGCTCTTGCCCTTGCCGTTACCGGTCAGCACCAGCAGCAAGCCGCATTCGTTCGGCGAGTTGGCGATGCGCTCGTCGATCACGGCTTTCTTGCGCAGCATGCGCGCCAGGTGGCGTTCGTCGCGATCAGACGTATCGGTGATGAGGGAGTCGGTCATGGGGAAGCCTCCGCAGGGGATTGGATAACGGCGGGCGGGCACAAAAAAGACGGCAACAAGCCTGGCATCGCCCACCGTGATGCCGTTGGATGGATCAGGCCGGTCTCCGGGCTCATGAGCGGCGTGGTGCCTGGCTGCGCGCCTTCCCATGTCATCCGACACAGTGGCCTGTACGCAGCGTTGACTCATTTACCGTTGCGGGGGCAGCGCCGGGTTCGTGTGCACTCACCGGCTTCCCTGTTTCACTCTGTCGAACGCGGTCACAGAGCACCTGAAACAAGCGGCGAAGGTTAGAGGGTTGGGGGTGGAGCGTCAATTAAAGCCGCCATGGCTCGTGCACGGAACATTGGCCACGATCAATAAAGTGACGTCAATCTTGTGCCACGCTACGGCAAGTGATATCAAATAGGCATCACGACCCGATATCACAAGAACAAGAGGGCAAAAACATGCAAGGCATGCTCATCAGCAATCCAAAGCTGGAATTCCTGCGCCCGCTGCTGGAACGCTGGTTTGATTGTATCGACCGCTACAACGCCGTGCGCGGCGATAACGACACGCCCTACTGGTTCGATGAACGGGCCAACCTTGGCTTGCTGTCGGCCGCTGCCTGGATGGCCGAAATGGTCACGCTGCAGAACGCCCCGACCCGCAAGCAGAACGAAGAAGGCGAACGTAACGTCAGCGCCGACCTGTTCATCGCCAGCACGGAGGAACGCGCCTTCATCCAGGCCACCCAACGCTGGCCCAAGGTCAACAACCTGAACCTGACCCAACCGCTGCTCGAAGCCACCAGCGATGCCAAGCGCATCAGCTACGCCAGCGACCTGAAGCTGGGCTGCCTGTTCGTCTCGCCGCAAAAAGCCCAGCAAAGCGCCACGCCCGAAGAGCTGCAGGACATGATCGACGACCTGCAGAAAGAAAATACCTGCGCCGTGGCCTGGTACTTCCCTTACGCCTATCGCAAATTGCGCAACGAAGCCGGGCAGTACCATCCTGGTATCGCGGTGCTGTTCAAGCAGGCCCATGGTTGATTCGTTCAGCAAGAAACCGCGAGGTGACCTCATGTGGGAGCGAGCTTGCTCGCGATAGCGGTGTGCCAGTCAACATCAACACAGGCTGATGCACCGCCATCGCGAGCAAGCTCGCTCCCACAGTGGATTTTCAGCAATCACAAAATCACAGGGACCTGGCTGGCGGGATGGCCTACCCACAGTTGAACCATCGCGCGTCTACGCTCCTCTATGAATAACCACATGCATTCATAGGGACGCCAGCATGCTCAAGCCACCTCACCTTCTGATCGTCGCCCTTGCCGCCGGGCTTGTCGCTTGTGGCGAATCGTCCACTTTGCAAGTCTCCGACGGCACTGGCCCTGCGCCGAAACTGCCCGAACCGAACAAGACCCTGATCCCCACCGTCAACATCGCCGAAGCCATCGGCTGGCCGCAAGGCGCCAAGCCAACCCCGGCCCAAGGCCTGCAAGTCGGCGCCTTCGCGGAAGGGCTGGACCATCCGCGCTGGCTCTATGTGTTGCCCAATGGCGATGTGCTGGTGGCCGAAACCAATGCCCCGCCCAAGCCGGACGATTCCAAGGGCATCCGTGGGTGGGTGATGAAAAAAGTCATGGGCCGCGCCGGTGCCGGGGTGCCCAGCCCCAATCGCATCACGCTGTTACGCGACGCCAACCACGACGGCATCGCCGAAACCCGTACGGTGTTCCTGGAAAACCTCAACTCACCGTTCGGCATGACCCTGGTGGGCAATGACCTGTATGTGGCCGATACCGACCGGTTGATTCGCTTCCCCTACAAAGAGGGTGACACGCAAATCAATGCACAGCCAACCAAGGTCGTCGATCTACCCGGCGGCACCCTCAACCACCATTGGACTAAAAATGTGATTGCCAGCCGCGACGGCAGCAAGCTGTACGTCACCACTGGCTCAAACAGCAACGTCGGGGAAAATGGCATGGAGGCCGAGGAAGGTCGCGCCGCCATTTGGGAAGTGGACCGTGCCAGCGGCAAGCACCGGATTTTCGCCTCAGGCCTGCGCAACCCCAACGGCCTGGCTTGGGAACCGCGCAGTGGTGCGCTCTGGACGGCGGTGAACGAGCGGGACGAGATCGGCAGCGATCTGGTGCCGGACTACATCACCTCGGTCAAGGACGGCGCCTTTTATGGCTGGCCTTATAGCTATTACGGGCAAAACGTCGATGCCCGGGTCGAACCGCAGAACCCTGCCCTGGTGGCGAAGGCCATCGCCCCGGACTACGCCGTCGGACCGCACACGGCCTCATTGGGCCTGACCTTCGCCGAGGGCAGCACCCTGCCCGCCCCGTTTACCGAAGGGGCTTTCATCGGCCAGCACGGTTCCTGGAACCGTAAGCCCCACAGTGGCTATAAAGTGATTTTCGTACCGTTCAACGACGGCAAACCGGTGGGACAACCGGTGGATGTGCTGACTGGTTTCTTGGACGCCGACGAAAAAGCCCAAGGCCGGCCAGTGGGCGTGGTGATCGACAAGCAGGGGGGGTTGTTGGTGGCTGATGATGTGGGGAACAAGATTTGGCGGGTGTCGAAAAAACAGGGCTGAAACCGATCCCCGTGGCGAGGGAGCTTGCTCCCGCTCGGTTGCGTAGCAACCGCTAAAAGCTTGGGGCTGCTGCGCAACCCAGCGGGAGCAAGCTCCCTCACCACAAGAGCGCTCCTGCGGCGCAAAAACTCAATCGTCAGGGATTGCGCGCCAGGTGCTCCGGTTGCAGCACACGCTTGGCGCCCAGATAGGCCCTCTGCCAATAAGCCTTGGACAGGCTGTCGAGCTTGACCGTGCCACCCGTCGCCGGCGCGTGGACAAAACGCCCTTCGCCGACATAGATCCCGGCGTGGCTGACCTGGGAACCGCCATTGGTGGCGAAGAACACCAGGTCACCGCTCTGCAACGCGTCCTTACCCACTTCTGGCGCCCGCATGCTGATCATTTCCCGCGTGGACCGTGGCAAGGCAATGCCGGCGGCGTCGCGGTATACATAACCGATCAAGCCACTGCAATCGAAGCCCGAATCCGGCGTGTTGCCGCCCCAACGATAAGGCGTGCCCACCAGGCCCAGGGCCCGAAACAATACATCTTCAGCCGCTGGGGAAAAGGTTTGCGCGGGAGCAAAAACCACCGGTGCCCGCACGGGTGCTGGCGGCGGGGTACGGCTGGCACATGCACTGAGCAGTGCGGCGAGGAAAATGAGCGCGAGGCGGGCCGACGTCGACATATGCAGAACAATCCTGATCTGGATGCGGCTTTTCTGCCGTGGGCATGAAAACAAATCCGCCTGCGGAGTACGCAGGCGGATTGCCATCAATCAATGATCAAGGATTCTAGCGGCTATATGGCAAACTTCAAGTAAGACTTTAAGTTTGCCTTACAAACTGTGTGCTTACTTGCGAGCAGTGACCACAGTCGGTGCCATGGCGAGGGCTCGCTTGGCTTCTATGAAGGTCTTGTTCCAGTAGCTGTCGCCCAGGCTGTCGATCCGCACGCCACCGCTGCGGCGGCTGCTGGAATGGATGAACTGGTTGTCGCCCAGGTAGATACCGGCATGGCTGACGCGACCACGACGACCGTTGGTGCTGAAGAACAGCAGGTCACCGGGCTCCAGCTGGTTGCGTGCTACCAGGGGGGCGTTCACGTTGATCATTTCGCGAGTGGAACGCGGCAGGTTCATGCCGGCCTCCTCCCGGAACAGGTAACCGATGAAACCGCTGCAATCGAAGCCGGCTTCAGAGGTACCGCCAAAACGGTAGCGGGTACCGATCAACGACATGCCGCGTTCCAGGATACTGTCAGCCAGTACTGGAAGCTGGTAAGGCTTGCTGCCGGCGAAGGCTGCGAGTTCTTTGTCGGACGCCATTTCTTCCTGGAACGCAACGGAGGAAGACTGGGCAGTAACAGAGTTCTGGACCTGTGGCTGGGGCGCTTGCTGGGACACCGGAGTGTGGGCAGCGCAACCGAACAACAGGGTAACGAGTGCGAGAGGCACGAGGGGTGCGAAGCGATTTAGCATGGGCACGACCGTGGCTGAAGTAGTAAAGATGGCGAGACTATGCCTTCTATCAACCTCATTTGCAAATTCAATCGATGCAAATGTGACTTCTCGGTTTTACGTTTACATCTAAGCGCTTAAGCCCATTTTGAACGTCATGTGGCCTGCCGCCCAGCAGGACCGCGGGTTTCGCCATGCCCAAAGCAGGCCAAGAGCCACCATTCGGACCGATTCTACCAGCCCAGGGTTTCTTTCAAAAAAGGAATAGTCAGCTTGCGCTGGGCCTGGAGCGAAGCCTGGTCGAGGCGTTCGAGCAGCTCGAACAATGCGCTCATGCTACGGGTGCCGCGGGTGAGGATGAAATGCCCGACTTCGTCGGTCAGGTGCAGGCCGCGACGGGAAGCGCGCAGCTGCAGGGCACGGAGTTTGTCTTCGTCGGACAGCGGGCGCATCTGGAAAATCAGCGCCAGGGTCAGACGTGACTTGAGGTCCGCCAGCTTCACCGGCAGCTCCCGAGGCGAGGTCGAGGCGGCGATCAGCAAGCGTCGACCGCTGTCGCGCAGTCGATTGAACAGATGGAACAGCGCCTCTTCCCAGTCAGCCTTGCCGGCCACGGCCTGGAGATCGTCCAGGCACACCAGTTCGTACTGTTCAAGGTTGTCGAGGATTTCAACGCCGCGATCAAGCAACTCGGCCAATGGCAGGTACACCGCCGGTTCGCCCAGTTGCTCGAACCGCAGGCACGCGGCCTGCAACAGGTGCGTGCGCCCTACCCCGTCCTTGCCCCATAGATAGATCAGGCTTTCGGTCCAGCCGGCGTCGGCTTCGCAAAGCCGCTCGACATAGCCGAGTGCAGCGGCATTGGCGCCTGGGTAGTAATTGATAAAGGTGGCGTCATCACGCAGACGCACACCTAGGGGCAGCTGAATCGGTTTCATGCTGACTGAACAGTTCCTCGGGAACCGTTAGTGGCCTCTGTGTAAAGTGCGCAAAGTTTATACCCGTGACGCGGACCGCACAATGCGCCGGACCACGAGCAAAATCAAAGGTTTGCAGCGACAAGGGCGCGGAGCGTCAGTTTCCCTGACGCTCCGCCCCGTGATTTGCCCTATAGGTCGGGGTCTTCGACGCCACTGTAGATATCTGAATCCTTGTACAGATCATGCATATGCCGCACCAGCACCATGATCACCGCCGCCACCGGTAGCGCCAGCAGGACCCCGGTGAAGCCGAACAACTCGCCCCCCGCCAGGATCGCAAAGATCACCGCCACCGGATGCAGGCCAATGCGGTCGCCCACCAACAGCGGCGTCAGTACCATGCCCTCCAAGGCCTGCCCGACCATGAACACCGCCACGATGCCAACCATCGGGTACAAGTCGCCGCCGAACTGGAACAACCCGGCGACCAATGCCGCGCCAATACCGATCACAAAGCCCATGTACGGGACGATGGCCGCCAGTCCGGCGATCAAGCCAATCAACAGTCCCAGTTCCAGTCCGACCAGCATCAGCCCTGCCGCATAGATGAAACCCAGGGCCACCATCACCAGCAGTTGCCCGCGCACGAACGCCCCCAGCACTTCATGGCATTCGCCGGTCAGGGTCATGATGCGTTCTTCGCGATGACGCGGCAGCAGGCTGCGAATCTTCGCCATCATCAAGTCCCAGTCCCGCAGCAGATAGAAGGCCACTACGGGAATCAGCACCAGGTTCGCCAGCCAGCCGATCAGCGCCAGGCTCGAAGCCGTGGCCTGGCTCAACACCACGCCGACAATGTCGGTGGTCTGGCCCATGTGCTCGCTGATAGCGGCCTTGACCTTGTCGAACTTCCAGAAGCCGTCGGCCAACCCCAGTTTCGATTGCACCCACGGCACCGCGCTGTGCTGCAACCAGTCGAGCATCTGCGGCGCCAATTCGTACAAGCGCAGCAGTTGCTTGGCGAGCATCGGGATCAGCACCAGCAACAAAGCGACCACGATCAAGGTGAACAATGCAAAGACCGTCACCACGCCCCATGTCCGCGACAGGCCGAGTTTTTCCAGGCGATCCACCACCGGGTCGAACAGGTAGGCCAACAGCAACGCAACCAGGAACGGCGTGAGGATCGGGTGCAGCAGATAGATAAACGCGAACAGCAGGGCGACCCCACCCAACCAGAACCAACGCCGCGTATCGCCCATGAACCACTCCTAGCTATATAAAGAAAGACAACCTACCAGCGGAACCGCAAGTTGGCGGCCGGTGCAGGCGCAGGTGTTGCAACCGGAACCGAGCCATCGGCTGCGGGCGGCGCTTCAGGCACCGGCGCTACAGCCTCGCCTGCTGGAATTTCCTGCAATTTTGCCAGGGCCAATTGCGCCTTCAGTTGCTCGGCGCTGCCGTTGACCTTATAGACGATCCGATCCCCTTCGACCCGCTGCAACTGCCCACCGAACGGTTCGAGCAAACGCCCCAGCGCCGCATAACGCTCCAGGTTCATGCCCTGCACTTCCAGCAGTTGCTCGGTGGCCACGCCCGGCTTGGCGACGAAACGCGGCGCCAGGCGCTGGCTCACCGCGAGCATGACCGCATCGGCCAGGGCCGCAGGATTTGCGCCCTGGGCGGTACCCTGTTCGCGCTGGTCTCCCAGCCACAGGCGCCAGGTGCCTTGCCACTGTCCGCCCTCCTCCTTGGCATGGACCGCCAGCAAGGCGTCCGTCGCGTAGCGCTCCGAAGCATCACGCAAAGGTGCCGGGTCGCTGCCTTCCAGGTTCGGCGCGGTGGCAACAATCTGCTCGCTCAAATCCGCCAGCGGCAGGTGCAGTGCCAGGCCCCGATGCTGCGCAGCACGCCGCAGCGGCGTGGCGCTGGCCTGGCCATCGCCCACCAGGCTGGAGCCTTCGGCCGAGTCGTTCAGCCACCAACCGAGGATCGACGGTCGGTTCGCGCTCCACAGCGACAAGCCTGCCGAGCGCAGTGCCCGGTCGGTGCTCGCCGGGTCGAAGTCCACCTTGAGGCTTTCCGGCGGGCCGGCGTCGTAGCCATATTGAAGAATGATCTGTTGCGGGTCCTGGCGGATGGCCGCCAACCCGGGATTCTGGGCCGCCTTGGCGTCGCCGGTCAGGCGCAGCACCAACGTATCCAGGGCGCGCAGCGTCGCCTGGTTGCGCTCCTCCGGCGTCTGGCTGGCGACCGGTTCGAGCACTTGATAAAGGCCATTGACGGTTTCGGCATGGCTCGCCAGGCTGATCAGCGACAAGCAGCCCACGGACAAGAATTTGAACAAACGCATGGAAGATTCCCGGACATAACGGCTGGAACAGGCCGTGTGAAGAAGATTGAGCATGGCTGTGACCACAGCACCCGGCAAAACATTCACACGCCCGGTGGAAGTTTCGCACGATCGTCACCATAACCGGTTACCGCTACACCTTATACAGAGGCGTTGCGCAGTACCAATATAAGAAATATCGGTTTTTTTCCGTGGATTATGTCCCTGCCCGTCGGCGCGAGGATGGCCGCTGCCCCTCAAGCCTGATAAAATCGCGCGCCTTCGCAGACCGGCAATGGCTGGGCTCCCGGAATAATTCGTACAACGGTTATTCAATGGCCCCGGCGTCGGTCGTTACCCAGAAATCCCCCCTAAAGGCCTGGATCATGAGCAAGCAACCCTCCCTGAGCTACAAGGACGCCGGTGTAGACATCGACGCCGGTGAAGCATTGGTCGAACGCATCAAGAGCGTCGCCAAGCGCACTGCGCGTCCGGAAGTCATGGGCGGCCTGGGCGGTTTCGGCGCCCTCTGCGAGATCCCGGCCGGCTACAAGCAACCGGTCCTGGTCTCCGGCACCGATGGCGTCGGCACCAAGCTGCGCCTGGCTCTGAACCTGAACAAGCACGACAGCATCGGCATCGACCTGGTGGCCATGTGCGTGAACGACCTGGTGGTCTGCGGCGCCGAGCCGCTGTTCTTCCTTGACTACTACGCCACCGGCAAACTGAACGTCGACACCGCCGCCCAGGTCGTGACCGGCATCGGCGCCGGCTGCGAACTGTCCGGCTGCTCCCTGGTCGGCGGCGAAACCGCTGAAATGCCCGGCATGTACGAAGGCGAAGACTACGACCTGGCCGGCTTCTGCGTCGGCGTCGTGGAGAAAGCCGAGATCATCGACGGCTCGAAAGTCGCCGCCGGCGATGCCTTGCTCGCCCTGCCGTCCTCCGGCCCGCACTCCAACGGCTACTCGCTGATCCGCAAGATCATCGAAGTCTCGGGTGCCGACATTGAAAACACCCAGCTCGACGGCAAGCCGCTGGCCGACCTGCTGATGGCCCCGACCCGTATCTACGTCAAGCCGCTGCTCAAGCTGATCAAAGACACCGGCGCCGTCAAGGCCATGGCCCACATCACCGGCGGTGGCCTGCTGGACAACATCCCGCGCGTGCTGCCAAAAGGCGCCCAGGCCGTGGTCGACGTGGCGAGCTGGACCCGCCCGGCCGTGTTCGACTGGCTGCAAGAGAAAGGCAACGTCGATGAAACCGAAATGCACCGCGTGCTGAACTGCGGCGTGGGCATGGTCATCTGCGTGGCTCAGGAGCACGTCGAGACCGCCCTGAACGTCCTGCGTGAAGCCGGCGAGCAGCCTTGGGTCATCGGCCAGATCGCCACCGCGGCGGAAGGCGCTGCACAAGTCGAGCTGCAAAACCTTAAGGCGCACTGATGTCCGCAACCTGTGACGTGGTGGTGCTGCTGTCCGGCACCGGCAGTAACTTGCAGGCCTTGATCGACAGCACGCGGGTCGGCGAAAGCCCGGTCCGGATCCGCGCGGTGATTTCCAACCGCGCCGATGCCTACGGCCTGCAACGTGCCAAGGACGCAGGCATCGACACCCGCGTCCTGGATCACAAGGCGTTCGAGGGCCGCGAAGCCTTCGACGCCGCGCTGATCGAACAGATCGACACCTTCAATCCGCAACTGGTCGTACTCGCTGGTTTCATGCGCATCCTCAGCGCTGGCTTCGTGCGTCACTACCAGGGCCGCCTGTTCAATATCCACCCGTCGCTGCTGCCCAAATACAAAGGGTTACACACTCACCAGCGCGCACTGGAGGCCGGAGACACTGAGCACGGCTGCTCTGTGCACTTCGTCACCGAGGAACTCGATGGCGGACCACTGGTCGTACAGGCAGTAATACCGGTAGAGTTGCACGACACGCCGCAAAGCCTGGCGCAACGGGTTCACGCCCGCGAGCACCAGATCTACCCGATGGCCGTGCGTTGGTTTGCCGAAGGAAGGCTGACCCTCGACGATCGCGGTGCCTCACTGGACGGCCAGTTGCTCGCCGCCAGCGGCCATTTGATTCGATACTAGGAGATTTTATGCGTCGCGCCCTGCTCTTCGCTTGCGCTCTGCTTGCCTTGCCCCTGGCACAGGCCGCAGACCTTCAACCGTTCTCCGCCAGCTACACCGCCGACTGGAAGCAGCTGCCCATGAGCGGCACTGCCGAGCGCAGCCTGACCAAGGAAGCCAACGGCACCTGGAAGCTGAGCTTCAAGGCTTCGATGATGATCGCCAGCCTGACCGAAGAAAGTACCCTGACCCTGGACAAGGACACCCTGCTGCCACAGTCCTACCACTTCGAACGCGGTGGCCTGGGCAAGGCCAAGAAGGCCGACCTGGACTTCGACTGGAACACCAAGATGGTCACCGGCACCGATCGCGGTGACGCAGTCAAGCTGCCGCTCAACCGTGGCATGGTCGACAAATCCACTTACCAGTTGGCCCTGCAGCATGACGTGGCCGCCGGCAAGAAAAGCATGAGCTACCAGGTCGTGGACGATGGCGAGATCGATACCTATGACTTCCGCGTCCTGGGCTCGGAGAAGGTCGACACCAAGGCCGGCCAGATCGATGCGATCAAGGTCGAGCGCGTGCGCGACCCGACACAAAGCAAGCGCATCACCGTGCTCTGGTTCGCCAAGGACTGGGACTACCTGCTGGTGCGCCTGCAACAGGTCGAGACCGACGGCAAGGAGTACAACATCATGCTCCAGGACGGTACGGTCAACGGCAAGGCTGTGAAGGGCAGCTGATCGACGACAATAACAACAAGCCCCGCCGATGCGGGGCTTTTTATTTGCCAAGACTTCATGACCACCCAATGACCCTGTGGGAGCGAGCTTGCTCGCGATAGCGCCGGATCAGCCAACTCCACTATCAACTGACACACTGCTATCGCGAGCAAGCTCGCTCCCACAGGTTTTATTTGCGCTCACGCCTGGCAACATGAAACCTTCTTCATGAACGCCACCTGCGACCGAATGCCGCGCACCGCCAGGCCTGCAGGATTGTTGCACTTCCCATGAAATCTTCTTAACGAACCGGGGCATTTACTTAGCACGCTATCCAAACCTATAACAAAGTCCTGCACACGCCTTGCTGCAGATAACAGAGATTGGAGCTTGCAAGATGACTGTGAAAGTAACTGAACGCGACGACGCCCACATGTCCCACGAAGGCATTGCCGCCGGTATCCGGATCTGGGACGTGCATCAACAGGATTTGCTGGTAGGGATGTTCCATTCCGAGACGGACGCCCATAGCTACAGGGCTGAGCTGGAGCGCGAGGAGCGGCAGCGTTCGCGGGAGACCGCGCAATCCTGAACCACACAAAACACCTGTGGGAGCGAGCTTGCTCGCGATAGCGGGGCATCAGCCAACATCTCTGTCACTGATAGACCGCCATCGCGAGCAAGCTCGCGCCCACAGGTTTTGTGCTTCAACTCAACGGCATTGCGCCCTGCTTACCACATCAAATCATCAGGAATCTGATACGCCGCGTACGGATCATCGGCATCCACTTCTTCGGTCTGGGTGTTGAGCTGGACAATGCGCTTGGGGTCGCGCTCCTGGATTTTCAGGGCGGCCTCGCGCGGGATCACTTCGTAGCCACCGGCGTGGTGGACGATCGCCAGGGAGCCACTGCTCAACTTGTTGCGCATCAACGTATTGACCGAGATGCGCTTGACCTTCTTGTCGTCGACGAAGTTGTAGTAGTCCTCGGTAGTCAGCTTCGGCAGGCGCGAGACTTCGATCAATTGCTTGATCTGCGCGGCCCGGGCCTTCTGCTCGACCTTTTCCTGCTGCTGCCGGTTGAGTTCCTGGTCGCGCTTGACCTTTTCGGCCATGGCTTCCTGCGCTGCGCGCTGCTGGGAATCATCCAGTTCGATCTGGCCTTTATGGGCCAGGCGTTGCTGCTTCTGTTTCTCTTTGCCGACCTGCTTGGCCTGCTTTTGGTTGACCAGCCCTGCTTTGAGCAACTGGTCGCGAAGGGAAAGGCTCATGGTGCTTACTCACTTAGGCAACGGCCTCAGCCACAGCTGGGCAAATTCTTTTCCTGACGTTTGGCTTCGCCCCACAAGGCGTCCAACTCTTCGAGGGTGCAATCTTCCATTGGGCGATGGGTGTCGCGCAATGCCTGTTCGATAAATCGGAAGCGTCGCTCGAATTTCCCGTTGGCGTCGCGCAGCGCGGTTTCCGGGTCGACCTTGAGGTGGCGCGCCAGGTTCACCACGCTGAACAGCAGATCGCCGATCTCGTCGCTGATGGCCACCGGATCGTTGTCAGCCATGGCTTCGAGCACTTCATCCAGTTCCTCCCGGACTTTGTCGAGCACCGGCAAGGGCCCCGGCCAATCGAAACCGACCTGGCCGGCACGCTTTTGCAACTTCGCCGAACGGGACAGCGCCGGCAACGCCGACGGTACATCGTCGAGCAGCGACAATTGCTCGGGCGCCGTGGCCTTCTCAGCCCGTTCCTCTGCCTTGATTTCCTCCCAGCGCTGCTTGACCTGGTCTTCGTTCAGGCGCGGGATGTCCACGGGCGCATACAGGTCACCGGTAGGAAACACATGGGGATGACGGCGAATCAACTTGCGGGTGATGCTGTCGACCACGCCGGCGAATTCGAAGCGGTTTTCTTCCCGGGCCAACTGGCTGTAGTACACCACCTGGAACAACAGGTCGCCCAACTCCCCCTGCAAGTGATCGAAATCGCCGCGCTCGATCGCGTCGGCCACTTCGTAGGCTTCTTCCAGGGTATGGGGGACGATGGTGGCGTAGGTTTGCTTGATGTCCCACGGGCAGCCGTACTGCGGGTCCCGCAGGCGATTCATCAGATGGAGCAGGTCTTCGAGGCTGTACATCAATTCATCCCATGACAAAAAACCCTGTGGGAGCGAGCTTGCTCGCGATTGCAGTGTGTCAGATCACCTTGATGCGCCTGATAAACCGCAATCGCGAGCAAGCTTGCTCCCACATTGTTGGACTGTGCCTGACCTTTAGCCCGGCGTCCGGTTACGCCGGGTCTCGATGATGTTCGGCAACTGGGAGATCCGCCCCAGCAACCGTCCCAGCGCATCCAGCCCCGGAATCTCGATGGTCAGGGACATCAGCGCGGTGTTGTCTTCCTTGTTCGAACGCGTGTTCACCGCCAGCACGTTGATCCGCTCGTTCAGCAACACCTGGGACACGTCACGCAGCAGACCGGATCGGTCGTAGGCGCGGATGACGATGTCCACCGGGTAGGTGAGCACCGGCACCGGGCCCCAGCTGACCTGGATGATTCGCTCCGGCTCGCGACCGGCCAGTTGCAGCACCGAAGCGCAGTCCTGGCGGTGAATGCTCACGCCGCGCCCCTGGGTGATGTAGCCGACAATCGCATCCCCCGGCAATGGCTGGCAGCAACCGGCCATCTGGGTCATCAGGTTGCCCACGCCCTGGATCTGGATATCGCCGCGCTTGCCCGGCTTGTAGCCGGTGGCCTTGCGCGGGATCAGCTCCAATTGCTCGTTGCCCCGCTCCGGCTCCACCAGTTGCTGGGCCAGGTTGACCAACTGCGCCAGGCGCAGATCGCCAGCACCCAGCGCGGCAAACATGTCCTCGGCGGTCTTCATGTTGGCTTTTTCGGCCAGCTTGTCGAAATCCACCTGCGGCAGGCCCAGGCGACCGAGTTCACGCTCGAGCAGGGTCTTGCCGGCGGCGACGTTCTGGTCGCGGGCCTGCAATTTGAACCAGTGGACGATTTTCGCCCGCGCCCGGGATGTAGTGATGTACCCCAGGTTCGGGTTCAGCCAGTCGCGGCTCGGCGTACCGTGCTTGCTGGTGATGATCTCGACCTGTTCACCGGTCTGCAGACTGTAGTTGAGCGGCACGATCCGCCCGTTGATCTTGGCGCCACGGCAGTTGTGGCCGATCTCGGTGTGGACGCGGTAGGCGAAGTCCAGCGGTGTCGCGCCCTTGGGCAGGTCGATGGCGTGGCCGTCGGGGGTGAAGATGTAGACCCGGTCCGGCTCGATGTCGACGCGCAGCTGTTCAGCCAGGCCACCGATGTCGCCCAGTTCCTCATGCCATTCGAGCACCTGGCGCAGCCAGGAGATTTTCTCTTCGTAGTGGTTGGACCCGGACTTGACGTCGGTGCCCTTGTATTTCCAGTGGGCGCAGACGCCCAGCTCGGCTTCCTCGTGCATGGCGTGGGTGCGGATCTGCACTTCCAGGACCTTGCCCTCGGGACCGATCACCGCGGTGTGCAGCGAGCGATAGCCGTTTTCCTTGGGGTTGGCGATGTAGTCGTCGAACTCCTTCGGAATGTGCCGCCACAAGGTGTGGACGATCCCCAGCGCGGTGTAGCAGTCGCGCATTTCCGGGACCAGTACGCGAACGGCGCGAACGTCATAGATCTGGCTGAATTCCAGGCCCTTGCGCTGCATTTTTCGCCAGATCGAGTAAATGTGCTTGGCCCGGCCACTGATGTCGGCTTCGACGCCGGTGGCCTGCAATTCTTCGCGCAACTGGGTCATCACGTCGGTGATGAAGCGCTCGCGATCCAGCCGCCGCTCATGCAACAGCTTGGCGATCTGTTTGTATTGATCGGGTTCCAGGTAGCGGAAGGACAGGTCCTCCAGCTCCCACTTGATGTGACCGATGCCGAGACGGTGGGCCAGGGGCGCATAGATGTCGAACACCTCCCGGGCGACGCGATTGCGCTTTTCGTCATCGGCGGACTTCACCGCGCGGATCGCACAGGTGCGTTCGGCCAGCTTGATCAGCGCGACGCGCACGTCGTCGACCATCGCCACCAGCATCTTGCGCAGGTTTTCCACCTGGCCCTGGGTGCCCAGCACCATGGACTGGCGCGGGCTGAGGCTGGCACTGATGGCCGCCATGCGCAGCACGCCGTCGATCAACTTGGCCACCACGGTGCCGAAGCGCTGGCTGACCACCGGTAGCTGGATCTGCCCTTCGCGCACGCCGCGGTACAGCACCGCCGCTACCAGGGAGTCCTGGTCGAGCTTGAGGTCAGCGAGAATTTCGGCGATCTCCAGGCCCGTCTGGAAACTCGAGGTGCCTTCGGACCAGAGGTTCTTCGCCGCGTTGTGTTGCTGTTCCGCCTCGCGCGCAAACTCGCAGGCGGCCTTCAAGGCTTCGCGATCCAGTGCCATGTCGACGCTGACCGCATGATCGAGCCAAGCCTCGAGATTGATACTGCCGTCGGTGTTGATCGGCTGGTGTGCTCTCACCTGTACCATCTTTACTTACCTTCCCTACGACGCAGATTCAATGCGTCAACTTCGCTGACCTTCGCTGTCCGTGTTTCCGCCCAGGGCTGTGGCGGGTTGGCACGAACGGGTCAGTCGGACAAGCCATCCTGGCTCGCTTCAAATAACGCCATGGCCTCGACATGCGCCGTTTGAGGAAACATATCGAGAATCCCGGCACGTTTTAACCGGTAGCCCTGCTTGATCAGTTCGACCGTATCCCGGGCCAAAGTTGCCGGGTTGCACGATACATAAACCAACCGTTTGGCCCCCAGGGACGACAGCTTGCGCACCACCTCGAAAGCACCGTCACGGGGTGGGTCCAAGAGTACCGCAGAAAAGCCTTCGCCGATCCATTCGGCATCCGCCAGAGGCTGGGATAAATCGGCCTGAAAAAAGGCAGTGTTATTCAAATTGTTGCTGACGGCATTGGCCGCCGCGCGGTCCACCATGGTTTGCACGCCTTCGACAGCCACCACCTGGCGCACGTTCTTGGCCAGCGGCAAGGCAAAGTTGCCCAAGCCGCAAAACAGATCCAGCACCCGCTCTTCGGGGCGGGGCGCCAACCATTGCAACGCTTGGGCGATCATCGCCTCGTTGACGCCGGCGTTCACCTGGATGAAATCCCCGGGCCGGTACGCCAGCTCAAGGTCCCAGGCATCCAGGCGAAACCCCAGCGCCTGTCCGGGTTCGACCGGTTGCGGCTCACCTTCACCGTGCAGCCACAACTGGGCCTCATGAAACGCGCAGAAATCCTTGAGGATCGTCAGGTCGGCCTCCGACAGCGGCGCCATATGGCGCAGCAATACCGCGAGGGACGAACCGGCGAACAATTCCACATGCCCCAGCGCCTGGGGTTTGCTCAAGCGTCGCAGCATCTCCGGCAGGCGGCTCATGATCGGCTGCAAGGGCTGTACCAGCACCGGGCAATCACCGATGGCGACAATGTCCTGGCTTGCGACGGCGCGGAAACCCACTTCGAGCTTTTTCGCTTTCTGGTCCCAACGCACCGCCACCCGGGCGCGACGTCGGTAACCGAATTCAGGCCCGCTCAACGGCGCGGCCCATTCTTGCGGCTCAACCCCAGCCACGCGCGACAACTGCTCGGCGAGCATGCGCTGTTTCAGGGCGAGTTGTTCGTCATGGGGCAAATGCTGGACGCTGCATCCGCCGCAACGACCGGCATGGACACACGGCGCTGGTCGGCGCAGTTCACTGGGCAGGAACACACGCTCGGTGCGCGCCTCGACCACTTTGCCATGGGCACCGAGCACCCGCGCCTCGACCTCTTCACCGGCCAGGGCACCGATGACGAACCAGGTCCGCCCGTCGACAAACGCAATGCCCCGGCCATCGTTGGCCAGGCGTTCAATGGTCAAGCGCTGCTTTTTACCGGTGGGCACTTGCGGGGCCCGGCTTCCGCCGCTGGGCTGGAAGCGCAGGCCTCTCTCTTGCTTGGCCATCAGTTAGGCGCGTCGAAAATGCCGGTCGACAGGTAACGGTCGCCACGGTCACAGATAATCGCGACGATCACCGCATGCTCCACTTCCTTGGACAGGCGCAGCATCCCCGCCACGGCACCGCCCGAAGACACGCCGCAGAAGATGCCTTCTTCACGCGCCAGGCGACGGGTCACGTCCTCGGCTTCGCTCTGGGCCATGTCGATGATGCGGTCCACGCGGTCGGCCTGGTAGATCTTCGGCAGATACTCTTCGGGCCAGCGACGAATGCCCGGTATGGCCGAGCCTTCCATCGGCTGCAGGCCGATGATCTGCACGTTCGGATTCTGTTCTTTCAGGTAGCGCGAGGTGCCCATGATGGTGCCGGTGGTGCCCATCGAGCTGACGAAATGGGTGATCGTGCCGTCGGTCTGGCGCCAGATCTCAGGGCCAGTGGTGGTGTAGTGGGCCTCGGGATTGTCGCCGTTGGCGAACTGATCCAACACCTTGCCACGCCCCTCGGCCTGCATGCGCTCGGCCAGGTCCCGGGCGCCTTCCATGCCCTCCTCCTGAGTCACCAGGATCAACTCGGCGCCATAGGCCGTCATCGCCGCCTTGCGCTCGGCGCTGGAGTTATCGGGCATGATCAGGATCATCTTGTAACCCTTGATCGCCGCCGCCATCGCCAAGGCAATCCCGGTATTGCCGGAAGTCGCCTCGATCAGCGTATCGCCAGGCCGGATCTGCCCGCGCAATTCACCACGGGTGATCATCGACAACGCCGGCCGGTCCTTGACCGAGCCCGCCGGGTTGTTCCCTTCGAGCTTGAGCAAAAGCGTATTGGTGGTCTCGCCGGGCAAGCGCTGCAAGCGGACCAGCGGAGTGTTGCCGACGCAATCGGCGATGGTGGGGTACTGCAAAGTCATGGCGTATTCGCAATCCGGGCTGCGGGGGCGCCTATCATACCGGCAAACCCGGCAAGGCCATATCACGCAAAGTAAGGGGGTTATGGCTTATGGGAATAAGCGAGGCGTGTGCTGCTTTGCGGGGGAGCTTGATCACTCGCCACCGGATCCTCGCGCGCGCGGAATGCTCAGGCTCGTGGCGTCGATTCGGTACACCACGCAGTCCTTTTCCTACAGACCCTAGCGCTCAAATCGCCGATGCATTCTGTTGTAAGCATCGTCTGTAAGCACTCCTCCTGCCTGTTTGTGGGCTCTTTCCTTTTGTATTGATGACCAAGCAGTCAGGAGTATCTGGCTTTGCTCCGTGTTCTCTAAGTTGTACCGCTAAACGTATTAGTAGATGTGAGCAATAACGATGGTCGACGCGAAACAAAAGGATCCACAACCCAGCACCCGGCGCGCTTGCGGGCAACGCTTGCGCAACCTATTGGAAGAGTACGGCATCTCTCCCTCAGGGTTTGCCAAGGTGCTCGGTATCAGCCCGCAATGCCTGACGAACTGGAGCACGCGGGGTATACCTCGACAGCGGGTGGAGCCATTGGCACGGTTGCTGAGTGTCAGTGAAGTGTGGCTGGTGACTGGGGAGGGTGAGCGGGCAGGAGACAGGCGTCGGGAGGTAGAACAGAATCAAACGGGTTTCCAGGGTTGAGCCTGGCGATGCACAGCGGACACGAATTTTCCAAAGATCACCCGCCCGCAAATCGCTACACTGCGCAGGTGGTGCGCGCCGGATGCGCGCACAGTTCAATCAGACCGCTGGATGCAGGAGACAAGTGTGCTCAAGAAACTGGGAATCAAAGGCCGTGTGCTGTTGCTGACCCTGTTGCCGACCAGCCTGATGGCGCTGGTCCTGGGCGGCTATTTCACTTGGATGCAGCAAGCGGACCTGCATGCCCAGTTGCTGCAACGGGGCGAGATGATCGCCGAACAGTTGGCCCCGCTGGTCGCTCCGGCCATGAGCCGCCAGGACATCGATCTGCTGGAGCGCGTCGCCACCCAGTCCCTCGAGCAGGCGGACGTGCGCGCCGTGACCTTCCTCGCCCCTGACCGCGCGCCGCTGGCCCATGCCGGCCCGACCATGCTCAACCGGGCGCCGGAGGGCAACGGTGCGCAGTTGCTGCAACGCACCGGCAATGACGCCACGCGCTACCTGCTGCCGGTATTCGGCAAGCACCGCAACCTGGCGGGCGAGCTGATCCCCGAAGAGGCCGACCGCCTGCTGGGCTGGGTCGAGCTGGAGTTGTCCCACAGCGGCATGTTGCTGCGCGGTTATCGCAGCCTGTTCGCCAGCCTGTTGCTGATCGGCGCCGGCCTGTGCCTGACCGCGCTGCTGGCCTTGCGCATGGGCCGCACGATCAACCGTCCGCTGAGCCAGATCAAGCAAGCCGTGGCGCAACTCAAGGACGGCCACCTGGAAACGCGCCTGCCACCACTGGGCAGCCAGGAGCTGGATGAGTTGGCCTCGGGCATCAACCGCATGGCCAGCACCTTGCAGAACGCCCAGGAAGAATTGCAGCACAGCATCGACCAGGCCACCGAAGACGTGCGCCAGAACCTGGAAACCATCGAGATCCAAAACATCGAGCTGGACCTGGCCCGTAAGGAAGCGCTGGAAGCGAGCCGGATCAAATCCGAGTTCCTGGCGAACATGAGCCATGAAATCCGCACACCGCTCAACGGCATCCTTGGTTTTACCCACCTGTTGCAGAAAAGCGAACTGACCCCGCGCCAGCTCGACTACCTGGGCACCATCGAGAAATCCGCCGACAGCCTGCTGGGGATCATTAACGAGATCCTCGACTTCTCGAAGATTGAGGCCGGCAAGCTGGTGCTCGACAACATTCCGTTCAACCTGCGGGACCTGCTGCAGGACACCCTGACCATCCTCGCCCCCGCAGCTCACGCCAAGCAGTTGGAACTGGTGAGCCTGGTCTACCGGGACACGCCACTGTCGTTGGTGGGCGATCCGCTGCGCCTCAAGCAGATCCTCACCAACCTGGTGAGCAACGCCATCAAGTTCACCCGCGAGGGCACCATCGTCGCCCGGGCCATGCTCGAGGACGAGCACGAAGACAGCGTGCAGTTGCGCATCAGCATCCAGGACACCGGCATCGGCCTGTCCAGCCAGGACGTGCGGGCACTGTTCCAAGCGTTCAGCCAGGCAGACAACTCACTGTCGCGGCAACCGGGTGGCACCGGGCTGGGGCTGGTGATTTCCAAGCGCCTGGTGGAACAAATGGGTGGCGAGATCGGCGTTGACAGCACACCGGGCGAAGGTTCGGAGTTCTGGATCAGCCTGCGCCTGCCCAAGACCCGTGACGATGCCGAGGACCTGCCGGGCCCGCCATTGCTGGGCCGGCGCGTGGCGGTGTTGGAGAATCATGAACTGGCCCGCCAGGCCCTGCAGCACCAGCTCGAAGACTGCGGCCTGCAAGTGACGCCGTTCAACACCCTGGAGAGCCTGACCAACGGCATCACCGTCGCCCACCAGACCGACCAGGCGATCGATCTGGCCGTGCTGGGCATCACCAGCAACGACATGCCGCCGGAGCGCCTCAACCAGCACATCTGGGACCTTGAGCACCTGGGCTGCAAAGTGCTCGTGCTGTGCCCCACCACCGAACAGACCCTGTACCACCTCTCGGTGCCCAACCCTCACAGTCAGTTGCAGGCCAAGCCGGCCTGCACCCGCAAGTTGCGTCGTTCGCTGTCCGACCTGGTCAACCCGCGCCCGACCCGCAGCGAACCCAGCGAGCCGGTTTCCAGCCGCGCCCCGAAAGTGCTGTGCGTGGACGACAACCCGGCCAACCTGTTGCTGGTGCAGACCCTGCTCGAAGACATGGGCGCCAAGGTGCTGGCGGTGGAAAGCGGCTACGCGGCGGTCAAGGCCGTGCAGAAGGAAACTTTCGACCTAGTGTTGATGGACGTGCAGATGCCTGGCATGGACGGTCGCCAGAGCACCGAGGCGATCCGCCAGTGGGAAAGCGAGCGGCACTGCACGCCGCTGCCGATCGTCGCCCTCACCGCCCATGCCATGGCCAACGAAAAGCGCGCCCTGCTGCAAAGCGGTATGGACGACTACCTGACCAAACCCATCAGCGAACGGCAACTGGCCCAGGTGGTGCTCAAGTGGACCGGCCTGGCCCTGCGCAACCAGTCGCCGGAGCGCAGCAACGATGCCCAGGGTGCCAGCGAGCTGCTGGTGCTCGATCATGAAGAAGGCTTGCGCCTGGCCGCCGGCAAGGCCGACCTGGCGGCGGACATGCTGGCGATGCTGCTGGCGTCCCTGGAAGCCGACCGCGAAGCCATCCGCCAGGCCAGCGAGGCCAACGATCACAACGCCTTGATCGAACGGGTCCACCGCCTGCACGGCGCCACCCGCTACTGCGGCGTGCCGCAATTGCGTGCGGCCTGCCAGCGCAGCGAAACCCTGCTCAAGCAACAGGACCCCAAGGCCGCCGTCGCCTTGGAAGAGTTGGAGCGGGCCATCAATCGCCTGGCCAGCGAGGCGCGTATCAGTGCCTGATCCAGGGCAATATCCTTGGAACCGGAATCGCTGAAAATCCATGCTCCTACCCCGGACTGTAGGAGCTGCCGAGCGAAGCGAGGCTGCGATCTTTTGATCTTTCACTTGCAATTCAATGGTCAGCGCAAAGATCGCAGCCTCGTTGCACTCGACAGCTCCTACGGGCTTGTTTTTTCTGCCAGGAGGCCGCCATGCGCGTGATTTTTTTCAGCAGCCAGACCTACGACCGCGACAGTTTCACCCAGGCCCCGACACCCGCCGGCCTTCAGTTGCAGTTCCAGCCCGCCCGCCTGAACCTGGACACCGTGGCCCTGGCCGAACGGCATGACGTGGTGTGCGCCTTCATCAACGATGACCTCAGCGCCCCGGTGCTGGAGCGGCTGGCCGCAGGCGGCACGCGACTGATCGCCCTGCGCTCGGCCGGCTACAACCACGTCGACCTGCTCGCCGCCAAGCGCCTGGGCTTGAGCATCGTCCGGGTCCCGGCCTATTCGCCTCACGCCGTGGCCGAACATGCCGTGGCGTTGATCATGGCCCTCAATCGTTGCCTGCACCGCGCCTACAACCGCACCCGGGACGGCAATTTCAGTCTCCATGGGCTGACCGGCTTCGACCTGGTGGGCAAGACCGTCGGGGTGATCGGCACTGGGCAGATTGGCGCTACGTTCGCACGGATCATGGCCGGTTTCGGCTGCCAGTTGCTGGCCTACGACCCCTACCCCAACCCGCAGGTCGAAGCCTTGGGCGCCCGCTATTTGCCCTTGGACGAATTGCTGGCGCAAGCACAGATCATCAGCCTGCACTGCCCACTGAACGAACAGAGCCGACACCTGATCAACGCCCGAACGCTGGCCGCGATGCAACGCGGCGCCATGCTGATCAACACCGGGCGCGGCGGCCTGGTGGACACACCGGCCCTGATCGCGGCCTTGAAAAGCGGCCAGTTGGGCTACCTGGGCCTGGATGTGTACGAGGAGGAGGCCCAGTTGTTTTTCAAGGACCGCTCAGACCTGCCTTTGCAGGATGACGTGCTGGCACGGCTGCTGACTTTTCCCAACGTGATCGTCACCGCACACCAGGCGTTCCTGACCCACGAGGCGTTGGCCGCCATTGCCATGACCACCCTGGACAACATCGCCGCCTGGGCGGCTGGCACGCCACAAAACCTGGTAGACAGCTAACCCGAGCCAACACACCCCCTGTGGGAGCGAGCTTGCTCGCGATGGCGGCGGATCAGTCAGTATTCATGTTGACTGGCCCACCGCTATCGCGAGCGAGCTCGCTCCCACAGGGGATGGAGTTTCGTCGGCCCGATCTCCCGATGCCGCCATCGAGACCATCCCAACCCATGCCCCGTGCTAGCATGTCGCGCCTATTTGGAGGACCCATGGCCGAACACGATTTCCGCTACACCCTGATGAACCCGCAGCATACCTTGACCGAAGTCCGCGCCCTGGCGCCGGGCCGCTACCAGGTCACCGGCAATGGCGGTTCGATCCAGGCCAACGATGTGTTGCTCGTCACGCTCAAGGGCAGCAAGGACTTGTCCATGCGACTGACCGTGGACACCGTGCGGCACCTGCTCAAGCCCATGGGCCAATGGACCGCCATGACCACCGGCCCGGTGTTCGGCGAACTGGCGATCCATACCTGGCAGGTCAACTGCGATAGCTGCGCCAAAGAATTGAGCTTCGAATTCGCCGTCGATGCCAAGCTTGGCGTCAAGGCCGAGAAGCCGGCCGCCACCGCACGAATCGCCGAGCTGGGCTGGACCACCGTGGGTGAAAAACACCTGTGCCCGAAATGCCAGGAAGCCGCCTGATGAAACGTTTGGCCCTCTCCGCGTCGATCGGCATGAGCCTGATGGGGTGTGCCGCTGAACCTGTGCAGTTGCAGCCTAACCGCAGCTACATCCTGGAGTGGATCGGCGAGCGGCCATTGATGGACTACAGCCACCTGACCATCACCCTTGGGGATGACGGCCGCGCCTACGGCAACGGCGGCTGCAACCACTGGTTCGCGCCCTACACCCTGGAAGGCCACCGCTTGAGCTTCGGCAAGATCGGCAGCACCCGCAAACTCTGCGCCCCGGCGGTGATGGAGCAGGAGACGCGCTTCTTGCAGGCCTTGGAAAAGGTCGAACGCTGGGACGTCTCGCCCATCGAGCAAATGCGCTTCTGGCCGGCCCAGGGCAAGCCGTTGCGGTGGTGGCTGGAGGAAGGCTGAGGCCTGAGCCTGCGCAGGGACATGGTTGACCCTGTGGCGAGGGAGCTTGCTCCCGCTGGGCTGCGCAGCGGCCCCCTCCATTCTGTCTGACACATCAACGTGACAGGTACATCTGGGGCCGCTTCGCGGCCCAGCGGGAGCAAGCTCCCTCGCCACAAAAGCTCCCTGTCACAAAGAACCTATATAACCAAACGCCCTATGTCAGTTGGGGATCACTTGAGTGCCTGCAACGCCTCAAGCTTGGCCATCACCCCCGCCGCCGTCTGCTCTCCCAGCAACTGTTCGCGCACCTTGCCCTGGTTGTCGATGATGTAGGTCACCGGCAACCCTTCGCTGCGAGGCAGGTCGAAGATCTCGGCCGGGTCTCGCGCCAGCACCGTGAAGCGAATCCCCATCTTGTCGCTGGCACTCTTGAGTTCTTCGCCCTGCACCTGGTCGAAGTTGACCCCGAACACACCGATGTTGCGCCCCTTGAGCTGTTCGGCGAGGGCATTGAACTCAGGGATCTCGGTGCGGCACGGCGCGCACCACTCCGCCCAGTAGTTGAGCACCAGCCATTGTTTGTCCAGCCGCTGGGAGGCGATAGCCTGGCCGTTCTGGTCCACCCCGTAGTCGTTTCCGCAACCGGCGAGCAACAGGATGCCCATGAATGTCAGTGCCGCCGTCAATCGCCTTGTCATCTGCCAATCCTTGTCTGAATGTGAACGCTGCTGCGACCCTTCGCCTCTCTAAGGTGCTAGGGACTTCGCGGCACAGTAGAATAGCCGCCACCTTACGCAAGATGCGACCCGCTCATGACCGATCTGACGCTTTATCACAACCCGCGCTGCTCGAAATCCCGCGGTGCGCTGGAACTGTTGCAGGCCCGCGGCCTGAACCCGACCGTGGTCCGCTACCTGGAAACTCCGCTCGACGCCGCGCAACTGGAACGCCTGCTGGCCAAGCTCGGCATCAGCGCCCGGCAGTTGCTGCGCACCGGCGAGGACGAATACAAAGACTTGAACCTGGCCGACGAAAGCCTGAGCCAGGACCAGTTGATCGCCGCCATCGCCGCCCACCCGAAACTCATGGAACGGCCGATCCTGGAAGCCGGTGATAAGGCCGTGATCGGCCGTCCGCCGGAAAAGATCCTGGAGATCCTGCCGTGACCACGCCGTATATCCTGGTGTTGTATTACAGCCGCAGCGGCTCCACCAACGAAATGGCCCGGCAGATCGCCCGTGGTGTCGAGCAGGCCGGGCTGGAGGCCAGGCTGCGTACGGTGCCGGCGATTTCCACCGAGTGCGAAGCGGTGTCCCCGGACATTCCGGAGCAAGGCCCGCTCTACGCCAGCCTCGATGACCTGAAGAACTGCGCCGGCCTGGCCCTGGGCAGCCCGACCCGGTTCGGCAACATGGCCGCGCCGCTCAAGTACTTTCTCGACGGCACCAGCAACCTGTGGCTGACCGGCGCGCTGGTGGGCAAGCCGGCCGGGGTTTTCACCTCCACGGCAAGCCTGCATGGCGGCCAGGAAACCACCCTGCTGTCGATGATGTTGCCACTGCTGCACCACGGCATGCTGATCACCGGCCTGCCCTACAGCGAGTCGGCCCTGATCGACACCCAGGGCGGTGGTACGCCCTACGGCCCGAGCCATCACGCCGGGGCCGACGGGAAAAGTGGCTTGAACGAGCATGAAGTCGCCCTCTGCCGCGCCTTGGGTTCGCGCCTGGCGAAAACCGCCCTGTTGCTGGAGAACGGCCGTGGCTAAGAAGCCGAAGATATTGCCTGCGATCCAATGGCTGGAACCGCGCGTACGCCTGGCCCGCGTCCTCAGCCTGCTGTGCTTCTTCGGCCTGGTGGGGTTGCTCAGCGCGTATTACCTGCTGATCGCCGACCTGCACGGCGCCCGGCCCTGGGTGATTCTGCTGATCGAACTGGTGCCGCTGCTGATACTTGCACCCGGCATGCTCAGCGGCAGTGCCCGTGGACATTCGTGGATGTGCTTCGTGGTGAACCTGTATTTCATCAAGGGCGCATTGGCGGCCTATGACCCGAACCGGCAGCTGTTCGGCGTGCTGGAAATGGCGGCGAGCGTGGCCGTGTTCTGCTCGGCCTTGCTGTATGTGCGCTGGCGGTTTCAGTTGAATCGGCGGTTGGCTGGCGAAGGCGAACCCTCCGTTGCCTGATAGGCCGCCATCGCAAGCAAGCTCGCTCCCACACTGGATTTTTGAACGCTGAAAATCCCCTGTGGGAGCGAGCTTGCTCCGGGCGGCGATCCGACGATTGGCGCGACGCGGTCTCAATGATTCACTGTGTAAGCCAGCATCATCGATATCTGCGACATCGGCCGCCCACCGCTTTCTTCATGCCACTGGTTGAAGGCATTCTGCACCGTCGCCAGGTCCCGCAGGCTGGTGGGGACTTTTTCGATGATGTCCTGGGCGTTGAGCGCCGCCACCACGTCATAACTGGGCACGAAGGTGTCCTTGCCCATCATCCGCAAGAAGCGCGGCGCCGACAGGCCGCCCAATTGATGGCCGTGCTTCTTCAGGTAGGTCCACAGGCCAACGATATCGGTCACCGGCCAGTCGGCGACCAGCGCGCCGAAGCTGCCCTTTTCATGGGCCACGTCCAAGATCAACTGCGCGTTGCGCGGTACGCTCTTGAGCTTGCCCAGGTGGCGGATGATCCGCGCGTCCTGCATCAGCCGCTCCAGGTGTTCGGCGCTCATCAGCACGACTTTTTCCGGGTCGAACTTGAAGAACACTTCTTCGAAGGCCGGCCACTTGGCGTCCACCAGGCTGTGCTTGAGCCCGGCGCGGAACACTCGCAGCGCCATGGTCGAGAGGTAGCGGTCGTCGCTGATCTTGCGCAGTTGCGCCGGGGTCTTGGGAACAGGCAGGTGGGCTTCCAGTTCAGCCGCCGAACCGAAGCGGTTCAGACAGTACTCGTGCAGCCACTTGTAATCGCGCATGCCCTCTCCTGGGTTAAAAAATGAAAACGGCGCTCGCAAGCGCCGTGAATAGACGTCGCTGCGACCGTCAGAGGTTCACCACATTGACGAACCGCGGCGTGGCGTTTTCGTCGATGCGCAGGTTGGTGAAATCGAACAGGTTGCGGTCCGCCAGTTGCGACGGAATGACGTTCTGCAAGCCGCGGAAAATGCTCTCGGTGCGGCCCGGGGTCTTGCGTTCCCATTCCTGGAGCATTTCCTTGACCACCTGGCGTTGCAGGTTTTCCTGGGAGCCGCACAGGTTGCAGGGGATGATCGGGAACTGCTTGAAATCCGAATAGGCCTGGATGTCTTTCTCGTTGCAATAGGCCAGCGGGCGAATGACCACGTTGCGCCCGTCATCGGCACGCAGCTTGGGCGGCATGGCCTTGAGCGAACCGTTGTAGAACATGTTCAGGAAGAAAGTCTCGACAATGTCGTCGCGGTGGTGCCCCAGCGCCATCTTGGTCGCACCAATCTCGTCGGCGAAGGTGTAGAGCGTGCCGCGGCGCAGGCGTGAGCACAGCGAACAGGTGGTCTTGCCTTCGGGGATCAGTTCCTTGACCACCGAATAGGTGTCTTTCTCGACGATGTGGTATTCCACGCCCAGCGACTCAAGGTAGGCCGGCAACACGTGCTCGGGGAACCCGGGCTGCTTCTGATCCATGTTCACCGCGACGATGTCGAACTTGATCGGCGCCACCTTCTGCAAATGCATCAGCACGTCGAGCAAGGTGTAGCTGTCCTTGCCGCCGGACAGGCAGACCATGACCTTGTCGCCGTCCTCGATCATGTTGAAATCGGCGACCGCCTCACCGGCCAGGCGGCGCAGGCGCTTTTGCAGTTTGTTCTGGTTGACCGTAAGAGTGCCCATGACGCGAAATCCGTGAGGTGTGACGAAAGGCCGGCATTTTACGCAAAAAATCCCCGCTGTGGCACGGCCCTTGTGGCGAGGGAGCTTGCTCCCGCTCGGCTGCGAAGCAGACGTCAACAGGACGGCCCCAGAGGGTCGCTTCGCAACCCAGCGGGAGCAAGCTCCCTCGCCACAGGGGAATCTGTTCGCCAGCGAAATTGTGCATACAGATCAAGCCGCGATTAACCGGTCCCGCTACAGCGCGATTTGCTCTAAGCCCCCCATCCCCCTCGGGGTAACTCCTTTCTATACTGCGGCATAAGGTCGCACACACTTACAGACCTTCACTTACCCGGCCACTTGGCCCGTAGGCGCTCCGTTGGGGGGCGATGGCAATAACAAAGGAGTGACTGACTATGATCCATCATGTCGTGGGGCTCTTTACCCACCCTGATCAAGAATGGAAAGAAATCCGTGGCGATCAGGAGGAAAGCATCAGCCACATGTACCTCACCCACACGCTGATCCTGGCGGCCATTCCCGCGGTTTCGGCGTTCATTGGCACCACGCAGGTGGGATGGGTCATCGGCAATCGTCCACCGGTCATGCTCACGCAGGAAAGCGCGCTGTGGATGACCATCATGTCGTACCTGGCCATGTTGGGCGGCGTGGCGGTCATGGGGGCCTTCATCCACTGGATGGCGCGCACCTATGACGCCAATCCGAGCCTGGCCCGTTGCGTTGCGTTCGCCACCTACACCGCGACCCCTTTGTTCATCGGCGGCCTCGCGGCGCTCTACCCGCACATGTGGCTGGGGATGATCGTTGGCACGGCAGCAATCTGCTACACGGTCTACCTGTTGTACGTCGGCTTGCCGACGTTCATGAACATTCCCCAGGACGAAGGTTTTCTGTTTTCCAGCTCGGTGCTCGCCGTCGGCCTGGTGGTGCTGGTGGCCATCATGGCGTTCACAGTGATCGTCTGGGGGCTGGGCGTCGGCCCGGTCTATACCAACTGACGTAGCGCCCTCCCATAAAAAAGCAGGATCTGCCGACACAGGCCGCCGCAAGGCGGCCTTCCTGTGTGCGAAACGACCATTGGGCACCTGGACGATTCGCAACGGCCGGCGCTTGCGGCATACTCGGGCTTCTGGAGACCCGTAAAGCATGCTCGAGCAACTCAATACCCGCGTCGAAGAGTGTTACCAACAAGCCGAAGCCTTTTTCAAACGTCCTTTCAAACGCCCGGTGGTCAGCTTCAAATTGCGCGGCCAGAAGGCCGGTGTCGCGCACCTGCATGAAAATCTGCTGCGCTTCAATCCTCAGTTGTACCGGGAAAATGCCGAGGACTTCCTCAAGCAGACCGTCGCCCACGAAGTCGCGCACCTGATCGCCCACCAACTGTTTGGCGACCGTATCCAAGCCCATGGCGAGGAATGGCAGCTGATCATGCGCGGGGTGTACGAGCTGCCGCCCAACCGTTGCCACACCTACGAAATCAAACGCCGCAGCGTGACCCGCTATATCTATAAATGCCCTTGCGACGGCAGCGACTTTCCGTTCACGGCCCAGCGCCACAGCCTGGTGCGCCAGGGGCGGCGGTATTTGTGCCGCAGCTGTCGCGGTACCTTGGTGTTCAGTGGGGAGACTCGAGTCGAATAGCGATTTTTTGTAGTGCTTGGACTGGCCCCTTCGCGAGCAAGCTCGCTCCCACAGGGGTTTTGTGAACGCCGAAGATCCAATGTGGGAGCGAGCTTGCTCGCGATGGCGGCCTGATAGACGCTACAAAACCACCCCTCGCTTACGCAACGCTTCGATCCGCTCAACACTGAACCCCAACGCCCCCAACACCTGATCCGTATGCGCCCCCAGCCTCGCCCCTATATGCCGAGGCTCGGGCAGCCCTTGGGAAAACTTCAATGGACAGGCCATCTGCGCCTGACTTGAACCCTCCCCACGGGGCACCTGTGTCACCAGTTCCCGAGCCTGTAGCTGCGGATGCCGCACGGCTTCTTCCAGGCTCAACACCGGCTCGACACACGCATCGATCCCGGCAAACAAACTGCACAGCTCGGCGAAATCGCGTTTCTCGAACTCGGCCTGCAACGCCTGCTTGAGGATGTGTTGCTGTTCAGGCTTGGGCGACAACCCCGTGGCCGCCAATTCCGGCCGCCCCAAAGCCTCGCACAACGCCTGCATAAAGGCCGGCTCCAGGCTGCCCACCGACATCCAGCGACCATCACGGGTGCGGTAATAATCATAGAAGCTGCCGCCGTTGAGCATCTGGTTCTCCCAACCCGGTTCCACGCCACAGGCCAGGTAACCGGCGCCGGCCATGGCGTTGAGGCTGAACACGCAGTCGGTCATGCTCACGTCCAGGTGCTGGCCCTGCCCGGTCTGCTGACGGGCGATGACTGCCGCTAGCAGCCCGATCACGCCGTGCAATGAACCACCGGCGATGTCCGCCGCCTGGATCCCCAGCGGCAACGGCCCGCTGCCGGCACGGCCGGTGTGGCTGGCCAGCCCCGCCAGGGCCAGGTAGTTGATGTCGTGACCGGCACGGTCCTTATAGGGGCCGGTCTGGCCGTAGCCGGTGATCGACACGTAGATCAGCCGCGGATTAATGGCCTTCAAGGTCTCGTAGCCCAGGCCCAGCCGCTCCATCACGCCGGGGCGAAACTGTTCCAGCAGGATGTCGTAGTCCCCCAGCAACTGCGTGACCACCTCCAACGCTTCCGGCTGCTTGAGGTCCAGGGCCAGGCTGCGCTTGTTGCGGTTGAGGTAGGCATGGCTGGCCGATACGCCTTGGTCATGGGGCGGCAGCACCCGCAGCAGGTCTTGGCGGGTCGGCGACTCGACGCGCAACACCTCGGCCCCCAAGTCCGCCAACAACAGCGAGGCGAACGGGCCGGGCAACAGCGTCGAGAAGTCCAGAACCTTGAGCGATGCCAGTGGACCTTGCATGGGCGATCTCCGAGAGGGTGATGGTGAAAGACTAGGCAGGGATGGAGGGTGGGGCAATCACCGGGGGCATCGTTCGGGCTGACCAATCCGCTCAGTCCGGGACCATTGTGGCGAGGGAGCTTGCTCCCGCTGGGTTGCGAAGCAACCCCAATATGTATCTGCCACCGCGTAGCTTCAGGTAATTCGCAGGGGGCCGCTGCGCAGCCCAGCGGGAGCAATCTCTGGCCACAGAAGCGCGCCAGCTTCAAAATCGAGAACCAATAAAAAACCCGCCGAAGCGGGTTTTTCATTGCAGCCTGAAGATTACTTCATAGCGCCTGGAGCAGAGGTTTCAGCCGCTGCAATCTGCGCCGCCGCGATCTGCTCGTCATCTTCACGGACGTCGGAGATACCACGACCACCGGAAGCCAGCTCGGTCTGCAACTGGTCTTCGTCCAGCTCCTTGACCCACTTGGCAACCACGATAGTGGCAACGGCGTTGCCCACCAGGTTGGTCAGGGCGCGGGCTTCGGACATGAAGCGGTCGATACCCAGGATCAGTGCCAGGCCAGCCACCGGCAAGGTGCCTACGGCCGACAGGGTCGCCGCCAGTACGATGAAGCCGCTACCGGTCACGCCAGCCGCACCTTTGGACGACAGCAACAGCACCAGCAGCAGGGTGATCTGGTGAGTCAGGTCCATCGGGGTGTCGGTGGCCTGGGCGATGAACACCGCAGCCATGGTCAGGTAGATCGACGTACCGTCGAGGTTGAACGAGTAGCCCGTCGGGATGACCAGGCCTACGACCGACTTCTTGGCACCCAGGCGTTCCATCTTGATCAGCATGCGCGGCAGGGCCGATTCCGAGGAGGAAGTACCCAGCACGATCAGCAGTTCTTCACGGATGTAGCGGATCAGCTTGACGACGCTGAAGCCGTGGGCGCGGCAGATGGCGCCCAGTACTACCAGCACGAACACCACGCAGGTGATGTAGAAGCAGATCATCAGCTGGCCCAGTTGCACCAGCGAACCGACACCGTAGGCGCCGATGGTGAAGGCCATGGCACCGAACGCACCGATAGGCGCCAGCTTCATGATCATGTTGATGATGATGAACATGACGTGGGCGAAGCGATCGATGAAGTCCAGGACCGGCTTGCCGTAGGCACCCAGGCGATGCAGGGCAAAACCGAAGAGCACCGAGAACATCAGCACTTGCAGGATGTCGCCGTTGGCGAACGCGCCCACGATGGTGTTCGGGATCACGTTGAGGATGAAGGCGATGATGCTCTGGTCTTTACTGGCATTGATGAAACCAGCGATCTTGCTGGTGTCCAGGGTCGACACGTCGATGTGCATGCCGGCGCCTGGTTGCACGACGTTGACCACGACCAGGCCGATCAGCAGGGCAATGGTGGAGACGATTTCAAAGTACAGCAGCGCGTAGCCGCCGGTCTTGCCCACCGATTTCATGTTCTGCATGCCGCCGATACCACTGACGACGGTACAGAAGATGATGGGAGCGATGACCATTTTGATCAGTTTGATGAACCCGTCGCCGAATGGCTTGAGGGCAACACCGGTCTGCGGGTAGAAGTGGCCGAGCAAAATGCCGATGGCAATGGCTACGATCACCTGGAAATACAGGGATTTGTACAGTGGCTGACGAGTCGTCATGGCAAACCTTCCTCAAGAGTCCCGCATGACGACTTCCACCTGTCGTCCACGGCACCTCAATTGCGAACCCTCCTGCACTGGAGGGATTTGTTTTGTTCGGCTGCACGCGGCAGACCTGCAGGCTCTATCGCAAAGCCCGTGCCATTTTCTGGAAATGCCCTACAACCGTTATTACAGAAGGCGTTGTGGATTCCTCAGCGGTTAAACACGGCGGCAGAACATGGCGGATTTCCGCCAACAGGGTGTTTATCACTCCGGGATTTGGCGGATATCCGCCTTGTCCAACCTCGGCCCCCTGCTACCATCGCCCGCTTAACGGACGGATTTCTGCCATGCGCCAACGCACGATCGCCAGCCACTTCGCCCGCGCCGCCTTGGGCGGTGCGCGTCGGCAAGGCTTCGACTATTTGCCTTTGCTGCAACAGCTGGGCATCAGCCCCGAACTCTTGGATGAGCCGCGCGCGCGGATTGCGCCGGAGCAGTTCGCCCGCCTGTTGCAGGCCCTGTGGCTGGCAATGGAGGACGAATATTTGGGGTTCGGCCGGGCACCGAGTAAACCCGGGACGTTTGCGATGATGTGTCACGCGTTGATCCACTGTCGGACCCTGGGCAAGGCCCTGCAGCGCGGCTTGTTGTTCTATGGGTTATTCCCCGACGCCCCGCGCCTGACGCTGGAAACCGAAGGCGAACGCGTGCGGCTGGTACTGGACGATTCGACGCTGTGGGACCCGGATCACTTCCTGACCGAAAGCCTGCTGGTGGTCTGGCATCGCCTCGCCAGTTGGCTGATCGGCCAGCGGATCGGCCTGGAGCAGGTGACGTTCGGCTACACCAAGCCCGCCCACGCGGCTGAGTACGACTTGTTGTTCCCCTACCCATTGGCGTTCGACGCACCCGGCAGCAGCCTGTTGTTCCACAGCCGCTACCTGGACATGCCGCTGTTGCAGGACGAACGCACCCTCAAGCATTTCCTCGAACACTCCCCCGCCGACCTGCTGTCGCGCCCGGACGATGGCCACAGCCTCAGCAGCCAGCTGCGCCGCCTGCTCAGCCGCGACACGGCGCGCTGGCCCGACCTGGACACCGTCGCCGCCCATTTGCACATCAGCCCGCAGACTTTGCGCCGGCATCTGCGAGAGGAAGGCACCAGCTTCCAGGAACTCAAGGATCAACTGCGGCGGGATATCGCCATCTACCATCTGGGGCGTGCCGAGCTGTCGTTGCAGCAGATTGCCGAGGAGTTGGGTTTCTCCGAACCTTCGGCGTTTCACCGGGCGTTCAAGAAGTGGACGGGTGTGACGCCGGGGGCTTATCGGGAGTTGGAGAGCTGATTTTCTGGATTGGTTTTTTGTGGTGTGCTGGCTGGCCTCATCGCGAGCAAGCTCGCTCCCACAGGGGATTTGTGTGCGCCGAAAATCCAGTGTGGGAGCGAGCTTGCTCGCGATGAGGCCAGCAAACACACCGAAAATATTCCAGTCAAACCACCGGAAAGTGAATCCGGAACGCCGCCCCGCCCAGCTCTGAATCCCCCAGGGTCAAGCGGGCGCCGTAGCTGTCGATGATGTCCTTGACCACCGCCAGGCCAATGCCCTGCCCCGGATGCTGGCGATCCAGCCGCTCGCCACGCTGGAGAATCCGCGCCCGTTGATCCGGCGGCACGCCCGGCCCGTCGTCCTCGACACTCAACTCGGTGCCGCCGAGGGTCTGGTGCATGCTCACGCGCACCTCGCCCAGGCACAGCCGATAGGCGTTCTCCAGCAGGTTACCGAGCATTTCCAGCAAGGCACCCTGTTCGATCGGCACCTGGCAGTGCTCCGGCAGATCGAAGCTGACGGTGACCCGCTTGTCGCGATAGACCTTGTCCAAGGTGTCGCACAGGCTTTGCAGCACCGGGCGCAAGCGCACCTGATGACGCACCAGCCCGCTCTTACGCAAGCTGGCGCGCTGCAATTGGTAGCCGATCTGCTGGCTCATGCGCTCGATCTGGGTTTGCAGCACCCAGGCCTGGCCACGGTCCTCGGGGCGCCGGGCCATGTCTTCGCTGACGCCCTGCAACACCGCCAGCGGGGTTTTCAGGCTGTGGGCCAAGTCATCGAGGGAGTCGCGATAACGGCTGCGCTGTTCCCGCTCGCTATAAAGCAAGCGGTTGAGGGAGCCGGTCAGGCGCAACAGTTCCCGGGGGTGCTCGGTGCTGAGGCTTTCCCGGGCCCCGCTTTCGATTTCGTCCAGCTCCTGGCTCAGGCGCCGCAACGCCCGCAGGCCCCAGGTCAGGCCGATCCACAACAGCGCCAGCAACACCGCCAGGGCCGCGCCAAAGCCCAGGTAGAGATTGTCCCGCAGTCCCTGCAAGGTCACCTCGTAGTCGCGCACCGGTTGCAGGGTGACGATGCTGAACGCCGCGCTCTGGCCGCCGAGCAGCTTGATCTCGACGTCATAAACAAAAAACTCCTGGCCATTGCTCTCGCGAATGCGGGCGAACTGGTTGCCCTGGCCGTCATAACGCGGCGTGTAGTTGATGTTTTCTTCCTGGGTCGCTTTCGACCGCCAGACCAGCCGCCCCTCGCGATCATAGATGTAGCCCAGCAGGCGGGCGTCGGCGAGGTTGAAGCGTTCATCGGGCAACTGCGCCGGCATCTTCAAGCGGTTGTTTTCCACCCGGGCGGCGGAAATCAGCGTGGTCACGTCCGAGGCCAGGCGTTGCTCGATGGATTCTTGCAAGGCCAGGCTGAACGCCCCTTGCATGGCCGGCAACAAGGCTAGCATGAACAGCACCGCCAGGGTCATGGCGGCCAGCATCAGCCGCAGCCGAAGCGAACGAATCACTGGCAGCGCTCGTTGAACAGATAACCCAGGCCCCGCACGGTGTCGATTGGCTTGAAGCCGGCCGGGGCCTCCAGCTTACGGCGAAGGCGTCCTACCAGCACTTCGATGACATTGGGATCGCGCTCGCCGTCGTCGGGGTAAAGCTGCTCCATCAAGCGGTCCTTGGCCACCACCTGCTGGTGGTGACGCATCAGGTACTCGAGGATGCGGTATTCGTAGGCGGTCAACGCCAGCGGCTCCTCGTCGAGGGACGCCTGCTTGCGGTTGAGGTCCAGCAGCAACGGCCCGGCGACGATGGTCGACTGGGTGAAGCCGCTGGAGCGGCGCAACAGGGCGTTCAACCGAGCCTCCAGCTCTTCGAACTGGAACGGCTTGACCACGTAGTCGTCGGCACCGGCGGCCAGGCCTTCGACCTTGTCCTGCCAGTTGCCGCGGGCGGTCAGGATCAGGATCGGAAACGTCTTGTCCTGGGCGCGCAGCCGGCGGATCAGCTCCAGCCCGCTGATGCCGGGCAGGCCCAGGTCGATCACCGCCAGGTCATGGTTGAACTCCCGGGCCTGGTACAAGGCCTCTTCGGCATTGGCCACGGCCTGCACCACATGGCCGCTGTCGGTGAGCCGGGTTTGCAGGTGATGACGCAACAGCGCTTCGTCTTCGACGACCAGTAATTTCATGGAGCCTCTCCCCAGGCAAATCAAACAATCCGGCGCGGCGCACCTCAACGAAAGGCGCCGGATCGTCTTCGACCGATCCGGCTGGATTTCCTCACCGTGCCCTCGCCTGCTTAGAACGTGTAGTTGGCGGACAGGTAGGTCTGGGCGCTGCTGGTCAGGTCCAGCGAGCCAACCTTGGCGCCACCGTGCGGGCTCATCTCGGTGCTGGCGTTGCTGCGCAGGTAACGGTAACCCAGTTCAATCGAGGTGTTTTGCGAAATTTGTTGCAGCACGCCGCCCTGCAAGCCCACCGCGTAGCCGATGTCGCTGTCGCGACTGAAGCCAGGCGAATCCTGGGTCAGCTTGGTCAGGCCCGCCGTGCCGCCACCGAACAGTTTGGTGCTGCCGGTGACCGGATAGAACACATCGTAGCTGCCCAACAGGTTTTCCTGGCGCAACTTGATGCCGTTGTGGGTGCCAGAGACGTTGTCGTAGGTGGCGTAGTAGCGGCCCTGGTCGTTCTGCTTGCCCAGTCGCAGGCCATAAGTGGTGTCCTTGCCGATGATGCCGTCGGCGTTCGGGTTGTTCAGGGCGCTGTCCAAGGCGTCGGACTTCTTCACCTTGTCGCTGGTCTGGCCCAGGGTCAGGCTGGCGAAATTGTCATCGGCGTGGGCCATGGCGCTGGCGCCCAGCACGGTGAAAGCCAGCAGCAGTTTTTTCATAGCAGTCATGATCAAGTTCCTTTGCAGCGTGGATGTGTTGTGGAGTCGCCGTCACCTTAACCAGCGGTCCCTGAACACCCGTTGAACGTTCTCTGAACCGGCGCTGAATGAATCGGCTAATCTGTGCGGACCACTTTTTATAAGGAGATCCGTCATGCGCAGGCTGCTAGCTGTTGTACTTCTGGCCATGAGCGGTGTGAGCCACGCCGCCATCCAGACCCAGGAGATCCCCTACACCAGTGCCGACGGCACCCAGCTGATCGGTTATTACGCTTATGACGACGCCGTCAAAGGCCCGCGCCCAGGCGTGGTGGTGGTGCATGAATGGTGGGGGCTGAACGATTACGCCAAGCGCCGCGCCCGTGATCTCGCGGGCCTGGGCTACAGCGCCCTGGCCATCGACATGTACGGCGACGGCAAGAACACCGAGCACCCCAAGGACGCCATGGCCTTCATGCAGGCGGCGCTCAAGGACGGCAAGGCGGCCAGCGCCCGCTTCCAGGCCGGTCTCGACCTGCTGAAGAAACAGCCCCAGACCGATCCGGACAAACTCGCCGCCATTGGCTACTGCTTCGGCGGCAAAGTCGTGCTCGACGCGGCGCGCCAGGGTGTGCCGCTGGCCGGCGTGGTGAGCTTCCACGGTGCGCTGGTGACCAACACCCCGGCCACGCCAGGCAGCGTCAAGGCCAAGGTGCTGGTGGAGCATGGTGCCCTGGACAGCATGGTTACCCAGGACAACGTGACCGCGTTCAAGAGCGAGATGGACAAGGCCGGTGCCGACTATAAATTCGTCAACCTCGAAGGCGCCAAGCACGGTTTCAGCAACCCCGACGCCGACCGCTTGAGCCACGGCGACCATGGCGGACCGGACATCGCCTACAACAAGGAAGCCGATGAGAAATCGTGGGCGGATATGCAGAAATTCTTCAAGAAAATCTTTGGCTGAGCACACTTCTTTCAGATGAAAAAATGATGTTTTTGTGGCGAGGGAGCTTGCTCCCGCTTGAGTGCGTAGCGCTCACAGATCTTTTGGGGCCGCTTCGCAGCCCAGCGGGAGCAAGCTCCCTCGCCACAAAAGCCAGCCTCTGCCCCATACACGCGCCCCCCACTACCCAGCCTTCCACCAACCCGGCAAAATGCCCGGCATGAAGACACTCCCCACCCTCCCCGCCTGTTGCTCGCCCCTGGATGAGCACTGGCTATTGCCCGACGCCCTGCCCGATACGGTGCTGCTGAGCACCCGCTTCGACCCGTTGTTGCTGGTGGGCGCCGACTTCACCAACAGCGTCATCGAGCCGCCGGCGAGCATCCAGCGTTCAGTGGCCAAGCGTCAGGCAGAGTTCCTGGCCGGGCGGATCTGCGCTCGGGCGGCGTTGCAGCGACTCGACGGCCAGATTTGCGTACCGGCCATTGGCGAAGACCGCGCCCCGGTGTGGCCGGCGCATATCAGCGGCTCGATCACCCACAGCACGGGCCGGGCAGCGGCCATCGTCGCGAAAAAAGAACACTGGCAAGGCTTGGGCATGGACGTGGAGAACCTGCTCGACCCCGAACGCGCCGAACGCCTGGCCGGTGAAATCCTGACCTCGCCAGAGCTGCAACGCATGACCCGGCTCGCCCGTGATGACCAGGCCTTGTTGGTGACCCTGACCTTTTCAGTGAAGGAAAGTCTGTTCAAGGCGCTGTACCCCATTGTCAGGCAGCGTTTTTATTTCGAGCATGCCGAGGTGCTGGACTGGACACATGACGGCCAGGTGCGGCTGCGCTTGCTGACGGACCTGTCGACCGAATGGCACCATGGCAGTGAATTGCAGGCGCAGTTTGGGGTGAAGGATGGGCAGCTGTTGAGCCTGGTGGGGATCAGGGCCTGAGATTTTTTGGTGTCTGGGAGGGCCTCATCGCGAGCAAGCTCGCTCCCACAGGATTATTTGGGATGGCCTCAAGTTTTGGCCACAACATAAATCCACTGTGGGAGCGAGCTTGCTCGCGATGAGGCCAGCACAGGCGCCGCATATATCAAGACCTGTCCTGATGCCTCGGCCAACTCAAGCTGAAACACGCCCCACCCAGGCTCTTGCTCTTGCCGATCAGCGCCCTGCCGTCGTGCCAGTGGATGATCCGCCGCACGATCGACAACCCCAGCCCATGGCCGCCCGACGCACGGGCGCGACTGTCGTCCAGGCGCAGGAACGGCTTGAAAATTCGCTCCCACGCCGCTTCCGGCACGCCGGGCCCGTCGTCTTCCACATCCACCCGGCAGCGCAACTGGCCCACCTGGTAACTGACCGTGACCTTGGAATGGGCGTGGCGCATGGCATTGCCCACCAGATTCTGCAACGCGCGATGCAGGAAGCGTGGCTCGGCCTCGACCCAGGCGCCGTCGCAATCAGCGGCCGACAGGCAGAGACCGCGTTCAACGGTGATCCCGGCCCGCAACGGTCCCAGTTCATCGATCACCTGATTGACCAGCGCATCCAGATCCACCCGCTGGAAATTCAAGGCCGGTGAACCTTGTTCCAGTCGCGCGTAGGTGAGCATTTCGTCCACAAGCCGATCCAGGTCTTCGATGTCGTGGTCCATGCCCGCCAGGTATTTGTCCCGGGCCTGGGGCGTGGTGGCGCTGCCGAGCATTTCCAGGCCGAAGCGCAGGCGCGCCACCGGGGTGCGCAATTCGTGGGACACCGCCCGCACCAGCTCGCGCTGGATCGCCAACAGTTGCTGCAGGTGTTCGGCCATGCCGTTGAACGCCGCAGCCAGTCGCCCGACCGAGTCGGCGCCTCGGGCGGGCACCCGGGTTTCCAGGCTGCCCTGGGCGATCTGGGTGGCGGCCGATTCCAGGCCACGCAACCGTCGCTCCAACTGACGCACCAACAGATAGACGATCAAGCCGATCAGACTCAAGCCCAGCGCCGCGATCAACACCAGCCATTGCGGCGGATAAGGGTTCATCTGGTACAGCGGGCCGATCTCCAGTACCCACGGCGTACCGACCATGCCAGCGAAGACCCGGATGGAGTCGCCGCCCTTGCCCAGGGCCATCACCGTATCGCCCTCGGACACCCGACGGCGCTGGTCTTCGTCCATGTCAGCCTGCTCGGCGGTCATGAGTCGCAGGTCGAAACCAAAGCCTTTTTCCTGCTCCAGTTGCGCCAACCGCTTGGGTTGCTCGGCCACCGGGTAACGCACCAGTTCGTCGGCCAACAGGTAAATGGTCGCGCGGGCCAGTTGCTCGCTGATCTGCTGGACCTCCCCCACCAACATCAATTGCTCGGCATCATTGACCAACCGGTAGACTTTTGCCGCGTGCGGCCCGGTCTGCTCGACCAGCGCCTGGCCGCGCAGCACACGGGTGCGCTGGCCGAGGTCAAGGTCGGTCTGGGTGAAGGTCTGCAACGCCAGGGGAATGCCCAGCAGGCGCTCCCACACTGCCAGCGCCCGGCGGCGCTCGGTGTCGTTCATCGGCCGCAGGTTGTCGGCCATCAACGAAAACGTGCCGTGGGCCAGGCGCTCGCGGTATTGCTCGCCGCGGGTCTGGTTGAGCAGGTGCAGGGCCAGCACACCGAGGACCGCCACCAACACCAGCGCGGCGCACATGCCGCCGTAAATACGCAGGAAGATCGAATTCACGGCGCCAGGTCTACGCAAGCTTCAGGAACGAACAGGTAGCCCTTGCTGCGGATGGTCTTGATCAGCCGTGGATGGTCCGGGTCGTCGCCGATCTTGGGGCGGATGCGCGAAATGCGCACGTCGATGGAACGGTCCTGGCCGTCATAACCAATGCCGCGCAGGGCGGTGAAGATTTCTTCCCGGGACAGGATGCGCCCGGCATTGGACACCAGCAGCCACAACAGGTCGAATTCGGCGCTGGTCAGCTCGATACCGTTGCCCTGCAACCAGGCTTCGCGCAGGGCATCGTCGACCACCAGCGGGCCGAATTGCAGGCGCCGCGGCTTCTGCGCCGTACTCGGCTCCGGCTCGCTGCGCCGCAGCAGGGCCTGGATGCGCGCCAAGAGCAGACGCGGGCGAACCGGCTTGCAGACGTAGTCATCGGCGCCCAGGTCCAGGCCTTGGATCTGATCGGTGTCGTCGGTGCGAGCGGTGAGCATCAGGATCGGCCCGTCATACTGCTGGCGCACTTTACGGCAAATGCTCAGGCCGTCTTCGCCGGGCAGCATCAGGTCGAGGACCACCAGGTCCGGCTGCTCGGCAATGATCCGCGCCGCCGCCACCGCGCCGTCGCCTTCGATGGCGACACGCAATCCGTTGCTTTCGAGGTATTCCCGGGTCAGCTCGGCCAGACGCTGGTCATCCTCGACGATCAATACCTGCCAGGCTTCTTGTTCCACTGGGGGACCTTTTGGCTGATTAGCTAAATAAAGAGAGGCATGTTGCCAATATCACTGACAAGGCACGAACCCCGTGGGAGCGAGCTTGCTCGCGATGGCGATGTGTCTGCCAGCCTCCCTGCAACTGGTCGGCCGCTATCGCGAGCAAGCTCGCTCCCACAGGTTGGGTCCTGTGCCTCCCACCCATCTTTTTGTCATGTTAAAGGAGGATAAACACACCCATGCATGGGCCGATTGTATAAACGTCGCCTGCGCAGAAAACAAGCAGACAAATGCGTTTCGATCGGGTGGGTTTTCTGTGGTAACGTCCGCGCCCGCAAAAACCTTCAAGCTGTTTTCGAATCGTCGAAAACCAATGAAAAAAGGTCCACTCCAGCTAGGTCGCGGCCTACAGAGCTGTTCCGCGTTTCGCACACAAATTACGCACAGGCTTATCCACAGGTAGTACGTTGCATACCCCCCCAAAACGCATTATCTTGTAGCCCGCCGCGCAAAAAACCCTACATGTAGGGTTTCAGGCCAAAAACCAAACACAAGTCGGGCAGAGAATTCAAGCGCTTTTCTTGCTTCTGTCCAACTGAAACATCGCATTTCCCCAAGCCCAGACCGCCCCTGCGGATGGCAACTGTTTCAAGGTCCGAAACGACCGAAACGGTACGGGTGTTGCAGTCAATTGCTGCCACCCCGGCAACCCGGTTTCGAGCCCCGCTCGCAACCTGAGAACTTCGGATGGAAGCGGCATTAAACGCCTGCTTCCTACTGTCCCGAAGTTGTTATGCCCGGCGCCAGTCGGTTGTAGTGCTTCAGGACGGAACGGTGGGCACCGTGATGGTGCCCAAACAAACATAGAGAACGTGGAGACACCCATGCACACCGACACAACTCGCGAGAACCCGCAGGGCACCGCGCCGCTGGCCGCCGATTCGAGCCCGGATCTGTCCGCCACCGCGCCGGGCCAACTGCGTGTGATCAAGCGTAACGGCACTGTCGTTCCTTACACCGATGACAAGATCACCGTCGCCATCACCAAAGCGTTCCTCGCAGTTGAGGGCGGCACCGCTGCCGCTTCGTCGCGAATCCACGACACCGTGGCCCGCCTGACCGAACAGGTCACCGCGACCTTCAAGCGTCGCATGCCGTCGGGCGGCACCATCCACATCGAAGAAATCCAGGACCAGGTCGAACTGGCCCTGATGCGTGCCGGCGAGCAGAAAGTGGCCCGCGACTACGTGATCTACCGTGACTCCCGCGCCAAGGAGCGTGCTACCCGCTCCCCTGCCGACGCCCCGGTCCAGGCCCACCCTTCGATCCGCATCGCACGCGCCGACGGCAGCCTGGCGCCGCTGGACATGGGCCGCCTGAACACCATCGTCACCGAGGCCTGCGAAGGCCTGGAAGAAGTCGATGGCGACCTGATCCAGCGCGAAACCCTGAAGAACCTCTATGACGGCGTCGCCCTCAAGGACGTCAACACCGCGTTGGTGATGACCGCGCGGACCCTGGTGGAACGCGAGCCGAACTACTCCTTCGTGACCGCCCGCCTGCTGATGGACACCCTGCGTGCCGAAGGCCTGAGCTTCCTGGAAGTCGCCGAGAGCGCGACCCACCACGAAATGGTCGACCTGTATGCCAAGGCCCTGCCAGCCTACGTCGCCAAGGGTATCGAATTCGAATTGCTGAACCCGGTCCTGGCCGAATTCGACCTGGAAAAACTCGGCAAGGCGATCAACCACGAGCGCGACCAGCAGTTCACCTACCTGGGCCTGCAAACCCTGTACGACCGTTACTTCATCCACAAGGATGGCGTGCGTTTCGAACTGCCGCAGATCTTCTTCATGCGCGTGGCCATGGGCCTGGCCATCGAAGAGAAGCAGCGTGAAGACCGTGCGATCGAGTTCTACAACCTGTTGTCGTCCTTCGACTACATGGCCTCGACCCCGACCCTGTTCAACGCCGGCACCCTGCGTCCGCAGCTGTCGAGCTGCTACCTGACCACCGTTCCGGACGACCTGTCGGGCATCTACGGCGCGATCCACGACAACGCCATGCTGTCGAAATTCGCCGGTGGCCTGGGTAACGACTGGACCCCGGTTCGCGCATTGGGCTCGTACATCAAGGGCACCAACGGCAAATCCCAGGGCGTCGTGCCGTTCCTCAAAGTGGTCAACGACACCGCCGTTGCGGTCAACCAGGGCGGCAAGCGCAAGGGCGCGGTCTGTGCCTACCTGGAAACCTGGCACATGGACATCGAAGAGTTCATCGAGCTGCGCAAGAACACCGGTGATGACCGTCGTCGTACCCACGACATGAACACCGCCAACTGGATCCCGGACCTGTTCATGAAGCGCGTCTTCGATGACGGCAAGTGGACCCTGTTCTCGCCATCCGAAGTGCCGGACCTGCACGACCTGACCGGCAAGGCTTTCGAAGAGCGCTACGAGTACTACGAAGCCCTGACCGAGTACAACAAGATCAAGCTGTTCAAAGTCGTCCAGGCCAAAGACCTGTGGCGCAAGATGCTGTCGATGCTGTTCGAAACCGGCCACCCATGGCTGACCTTCAAGGACCCGTGCAACCTGCGCAGCCCGCAGCAGCACGTGGGCGTGGTCCACAGCTCGAACCTGTGCACCGAGATCACCCTGAACACCAACAAGGACGAGATCGCGGTCTGCAACCTGGGCTCGATCAACCTGCCGAACCACATCGTCGACGGCAAGCTGGACACCGCCAAGCTGCAACGCACCGTGAACACCGCCGTGCGCATGCTCGACAACGTGATCGACATCAACTACTACTCGGTGCCGCAAGCGAAGAACTCCAACTTCAAGCACCGGCCGGTGGGCCTGGGCATCATGGGCTTCCAGGACGCGCTGTACCTGCAGCACATCCCGTATGGTTCGGACGCTGCGGTCGAGTTCGCCGACAAGTCCATGGAAGCGGTCAGCTACTACGCGATCCAGGCTTCCTGCGACCTGGCCGACGAGCGTGGCGCCTATGAGACGTTCCAGGGTTCGCTGTGGTCCCAGGGCATCCTGCCGCTGGACTCGCAACAGATCCTGATCGCCCAGCGCGGCCAGAAGTACATCGACGTCGACCTGAACGAATCCCTGGACTGGGCACCGGTTCGCGCCCGTGTGCAGAAAGGCATCCGTAACTCCAACATCATGGCCATCGCACCGACCGCCACCATCGCCAACATCACTGGCGTGTCGCAGTCGATCGAACCGACCTACCAGAACCTGTATGTGAAATCGAACCTGTCGGGCGAATTCACCGTGATCAACCCGTACCTGGTTCGCGACCTCAAGGCTCGCGGCCTGTGGGACTCGGTCATGATCAACGACCTGAAGTACTACGACGGTTCGGTGCAGCAGATCGAACGCATCCCGCAAGAGCTCAAGGCGCTCTACGCGACCGCGTTCGAAGTGGACACCAAGTGGATCGTCGACGCCGCCAGCCGTCGCCAGAAGTGGATCGACCAGGCTCAGTCGCTGAACCTGTACATCGCCGGCGCTTCGGGCAAGAAGCTGGACGTGACCTACCGCATGGCCTGGTACCGTGGCCTGAAAACCACCTACTACCTCCGTGCCCTGGCCGCCACCAGCACCGAGAAGTCGACCATCAACACCGGTAAGCTGAACGCGGTTTCCAGCGGCGGCAACCACGGTGACGATTCGGTCCTGGCTGCTCCAGCCGGACCTGCGCCAGTGCCGAAGGCCTGCGCGATCGACGAGCCGGATTGCGAAGCTTGCCAATAAGCTGAGCGGGTGGGCGTGTAAAAGCGCCCGCTGAAGAAGCCCCCGATAGACCGCTGGTTTATCGGGGGTTTTCTTTTGCCTGGGATAAGGTGCTGATTGACCTACCGCTTTCGCGAGCAGGCTCGCTCCCACAGGGATATGTGTACACAGGTCCCAATGTGGGAGCGAGCCTGCTCGCGAAGAGGCCGGGACAGGCAACACAAAATAGCCGCCCACAAAAAAGCCCCTCTTGCGAGGGGGCTCCTTGTGCAGCCTTCAAACAGCCATCGACATCAAGCCATCTGAATGATGGTCTGCATGATGGTGCTCTGGGTGGAGATGGTCTTGGCGTTCGCCTGGTAGTTGCTTTGCGCCTTGATCAGCTCGACCAGTTCGTTGGTCAGGTTGACGTTGGACTCTTCCAAGGAGTTGGAGACGATCGAACCCAGGGTACCGGTCTGTGGCGCATCGTAGCCCGGGATGCCCGAGGCGAAGGTTTCTTTCCAGCTGGTGCCGCCTACAGGCTGCAGGCCCTGCTCATTGGTGAAGCTGGCGAGGGCGAGCTGGCCGATCGGCTTGGTCTGGTTGTTGCTGAAGTTGGCCAGCAAGACGCCGCTGCCGTCGATGGTCAGGTTGGTGATCTGGCCGGTGGCGTAGCCGTTCTGGGTTGGGATCGAGCGCGCGGTGTCGGCGTTGAACTGGGTGGTGTTGCCCATGGAAATCGTAATGGTCGGCGCACTGGCGGCACCGTTGGCGGTCCATGTTCCGTTGGTTACGGTGCCAGGAACCCAGCCAGTCAATACCAGATCGCTGTTGATAGTCGGCGTAGTGGCAGGTGGCACTGGCGGCGTGCTGACCTGCGTCAACCGGCCACTGGAATCAAAGGACATGGTCGAAGGGATCGGCGCGTTCGCACCGGTCGTGGTCGGCGCGCTGCCATTGAGGTTACGACCGTCGATCAAGGTGTAGACATTCCAGGTGTTGCCGGAAGTCTTGACCATGTACTGGTCCATTGAGTGCTGGTTGCCCTGGGTGTCATAGACCGGGGTGGTGAACTGCTTGGTGAAGGTAGCGGTGTCGGCCGGATTGAACGCGGCAGTGATCGGCGTCGCTGTCGAGTTCAGGTTGATGGTCGACGATACCAGGCTGGTGGCGGTTGGCGGCAGGTTCGAGGTGTCGATGCGCAGGTCGGTCAGGATGCCGTTCTGGATCTTGCCGTTGGCATCCACGCCATAGCCCTGCAGGCGCGAGGTGCCATCGCTGTTGGTGATGAAGCCTTCCTTGTCGGTCTTGAACGTACCGGCACGGGTGTAGCTCAGGGAACCGTCGTTGCTCAGGACAAAGAAGCCCTGGCCCTGGATGCCCATGTCCAGCACGTTGCCGGTGTTGTTCACGTCACCCTGGCCGAACTGCTGGGAAACGTTGGCCAGGCGCACGCCGTTGCCGACGGTCTTGCTGCCCGAACCCAGCTTGGTGGCCGAGTAGACGTCTTCGAATTCCGCGCGGGACGATTTGAAACCGGTGGTCGCCACGTTGGCGATGTTGTTGCCGGTCACGTCCAGCTGTTTGTTGGCTGCATAGAGACCGCTAAGGCCGATGTTGAAAGACATGTTGACTCCTTTTGCCGGTTAGTCGGCTCTACATACCAATAGTTTGTACTTTGGACAGGGCAATGCTGCCCAGCCCGGCCAGGTTGAGCATCAGCTCACCGCCCGTCTGGCTGATCGTCACGCTGCTGACCGTGGCCGGCAGGTTGGTGATCAGCGACGTGGCCTTGCCATCGATGGTGGTCGAGGCCGCGAAGGTGTAAGTGCCCGATTCAACGACCGTGCCCGCATCGTTCTTGCCATCCCAGATGAAGGCGGAATTGCCGGCGTTCTGACTGCCCAGGTCGATGGTGCGAACGGTCTTGCCGTCCTTGTCCACGATCTTGACGGCGACGGAGGACACCGATGCTGGTACCACCACCGTGCCGTTGAGGCTCTTGGAGGTGTCGACCACGGCCTTGTCACCGGGCGCGATCACCGAGCGACCGACCAGGGACGAAGCCTGCAGCGCCTGGGACGAGTTGTAGTTGCCGGCGATGCCGCTCACGGTATCGTTGAGCGTGGTGATGCCTTCCAGGCTGCTGAATTGCGCCAACTGGGCAACGAACTCGCCGTTATCCTGTGGCTCCAGCGGGTTCTGGTTTTTCAGCTGGGTCACGAGCAGTTGCAGGAACGCATCCTTGCCCAATTCCTTCTTGCCGGTGGCAGCGGTGGTCGCTGCGCCCAGGCCATCGGTCGTGGTGTTGGTCTTGACCGAGGAGTTGGCCAGAATCTCGTTGAGGCTCAAACCGCTGGTAGTGTTGGTAACGCTCATGTGACTCGCCCCTTATCACTGACCGAGGGTCAGGACCTTCTGCATCATGGCTTTGGCGGTGTTCATCATTTCGGCGTTGGTCTGGAACGAACGACTGGCGGAAATCATGTCGGCCATTTCTTCGACGACGTTGACGTTCGGGTAGTAGACGTAACCCTTGGCGTCCGCGGCCGGATGGTTTGGCTCATAACGTGCTTCGAGGTTGCTCTGGTCTTCGACCACGCCAAGCACTTGCACGCCCTGCCCCGCCGCGTCCTGGTCCTGGTCCTGGAACAGCGAGTCGCTGCCGCCGGACTGGCCGCCCTGGAACATGGTGGCGAATACCGGGTGGCGGGCGCGGTAGGTCTGGTCGATGCTCGACGAAACGGTCTCGGCGTTGGCGATGTTACTGGCGACGGTGTTCAGGCGAGTGGTCTGGGCACTCATGGCACTGCCGGCAATGTTGAATACGCTAGCGATCGACATGGCTTATTCTCCGCGCAGGGCCGATACCAGCCCTTTGAACTTGCTGTTGAGCAGGGTGAAGCTGGCCTGGAAGTTCACGGAGTTTTCCGCGTAGTTGGACTGTTCCAGTTGAGCGTCCACGGTGTTCTGGTCGATCGACGGCTGCATCGGCGTGCGATACATCAGCGATTCGTCGCCGCTGCCCACGCCTTCGGCTTCGATATGACGGTTGTTGGTCATGTTCAAGGCGAAGTGGCCGTTCTTGGTCTTCTCGTTCTGCTCGGCGAGCACCTTGGAGAAGTCCAGGTCACGCGCCTTGTAGTTCGGGGTATCGGCGTTGGCAATGTTGTTGGCCAGGACTTCGGCACGTTGGGCGCGGAAGCTCAGGGCCTGTTCGTGGATACCGAGCGCTTTATCGAAGCTGATGCTCATGTCGGAAACCTTTGGGTGACCAGAATGTACGTACGATGGCTTTAGCAAGCGTCGTGCCACTTTCAGAAGCCCCGTAAACCGGGGCTTTGCGGGGATCGGCAAAGCGGCAATGCCAGAAAAGCGGCAATCGGCTTCCGCTGGCTGCCGCTTTTCTGCCGCTTTCGCCAGGCAATGGGGAGCAAATGTGGGAGCGAGCTTGCTCGCGATGGCGGTGTGTCAGTCAAGATTGATGTCGTCTGCAATACCGCTATCGCGAGCAAGCTCGCTTCCACAGGGGACGCGGGTGAATGAAAAACAGCGGGCAAAAAAAAGGGAGCCCCATGGGACTCCCGTTTTTTCTGAAACCAAGCCAATCACTTCGCCTGGTAGATGATCCCCGGGCTGCACTGGACCATCTGGTAATGATCCGGCAAACCGTTCAACGCCTCGGAGGCGCCAAGGAACAGGTAGCCACCCGGCTTGAGCGTGCTATGGATACGCAGCAGGATGTCTTTCTTCACTTCGGCGGAGAAGTAGATCAACACGTTGCGGCAGAACACGATGTCGAACTTGCCCAGGCTGGCGTAGCTGTCCAGCAGGTTGAACGAACGGAACTCGACCCGGCTCTTGATCGGCGCCTTGACCACCCACTTGCCCGGCCCTTTCGGGTCGAAGTAGCGTTGCAGGCGGTCCGGCGACAGGCCACGGCCGATGGCCAGGCTGTCGTACTCGCCGGTCTTGCAGTTATTGAGCATGGTGCCGGACAGGTCGGTGGCAACGATCTGCACGCCACCTTTCAACTGGCCCAGGTTGGTCCGCTCGAACTCATCGATGGACATCGACAACGAATAGGGCTCCTGCCCCGACGAACAGGCCGCCGACCAGATCCGCAGGCGCTGGCCCGGGCTGGCCTTGATGGCCGCCGGCAGCACTTTGTTCTTCAGTACCTCGAATGGATAGGTGTCACGAAACCACAGGGTTTCGTTGGTGGTCATCGCGTCCACCACCATCTCGCGCAAGCCGCTGCGCGGTTGGGTCTGGATACGCTGCACCAGCTCGCCCAATGACTTGAGGCCCTGTTGCTCCATCAATTTATTGAGACGGCTCGACACCAGGTACTGCTTGTTTTCACCAAGCAGGATGCCACAGGCTTTTTCCAGGAAGACCCGGAACTGTTCGAAATCCAAATTACCCGTAGACAAGATACCGCCTCTTTCATTCGTGTTGACTTGCCGGACGCACAACGCGCCCGACCTCTACTTTATTCTGCTGCCTTGATCCGATCGACGACCCGGGAAGCCAGGTCATCGGGGCGGAATTTCGCCAGGAAATCGTCGGCACCGACCTTCTTGACCATCGCCTGGTTGAAAACACCGGACAACGAAGTATGCAAGATGATGTGCAGCTTTTGCATACGCGGGTCGCTGCGGATTTCCGAGGTCAGGGTGTACCCGTCCATCTCCGGCATCTCGATGTCGGAGATCATCATCAGGAACTCTTCCTCGGGCTTCTTGCCCTCATCGACCAGCTTGCGCAGGTAATCCAGCGCCTGTCGCCCGTCGTTCAACGCCACCACATCGACGCCGACCGTTTGCAGGCAACGAGTGACCTGCTTGCGGGCCACCGAAGAATCGTCGACGGTCAGCACCCGCAGCGAAATCGCCTTGTGCTGGGTCTCGGCGTCCACCACGCCCGCGGAGATCGCTTCCGGCGTGGGTGCCACTTCGGCGAGGATTTTCTCCACGTCGATGATTTCCACCAACTGGTTATCGACCCGCGTCACCGCCGTCAGGTAGTGATCGCGACCGGTGCCCTTGGGCGGCGGATGGATCTCTTCCCAGTTCATGTTGACGATGCGCTCCACCGAGCGCACCAGGAAACCCTGGGTCTTGGTGTTGTACTCGGTGATGATCACAAACGGATTGCTCTGGTCCAGCAGCCGACCGGAACCGGTCGCCATCGCCAGGTCGAGAATCGGGATGGTCGCACCCCGGATATTGGCCACACCGCACACGACGGGGCTGGACTTGGGCATCAGGGTTAGCTTGGGGCATTGCAGCACCTCGCGGACCTTGAATACGTTGATCCCATACATTTGTTGGCCGTCGAGACGGAACAACAACAGCTCCAGGCGATTCTGACCGACCAGCTGAGTGCGCTGGTTTACCGAATCCATTACTCCCGCCATGCCCTGACTCCTACCTAACGCTAATGTGTCCGACGCGCATTCATCACTAAACGGCACGGGGCTTGCTATTGAACCGGCATGAACGCACAAACGACATTTTCTCGACGCCTGACCACTCACTGCCGCCACTGGCTCGGTGCACTGTTGGCTGCCTGCCTGTTCACCTCGGGCGGTCCTGCCCTTGCGGCGGTTCCGGTTACCTTGCCTGATCTCCTTATCGGCGTCACTCAGGGCTTTCTTGAATTCACCGTAGAAGACTATCTGGCAACCAGTCAAACCGAAGGTCGTTACGAAATCGAAGTCAACCAGCTCGACCCGCGCCTGCGCATGCCCATGTGTGACAAGGAATTGACTGCTTCCCTGGAGAGCCCGGCCCGGCCCCTGGGGCGCGTCACGGTGAAGGTCCGTTGCGACAGCGCCGCGCCCTGGACGGTGTTCGTGCCCGCTCAAGTGCGCCTGTTCCGGGAAATTGTCACCACCACCCGTCCGCTCAAGCGGGCCGGGATCGTCGAGCCACAGGACGTCATGTTGCGCGAACGCGACATCAGCCAGATCACCCAGGGTTTCCTGACCTCGGTCGATCAGGCCATCGGGCAGAAACTTGTCCGACCAATGGTCGCCGACCAGGTCGTGACACTGGTGCACCTGGAGCAGGCCGAGGTGGTCCGCAAGGGCGACCAGGTGGTCATCACCGCCCGCAGCGGTTCCCTGGCCGTGCGGATGCCCGGCGAGGCCCTGTCCAATGGCGGCATGCGTGAACAGATACGAGTAAAAAACCTTAACTCCCAGCGCGTCATCAAGGCGCAGGTGATGGCCCCCGGCCAAGTGGAAGTGGCGATGTAATAACCTGGTAAAGGAGGTAGAAAGCTGGCGCTTGATCCCGGTGTTCCCTAGACTGTGCCTTATGCAAAGGCAAGCGCAGACGTGCGCACGTTCATTGAATAAATGAGCCTAAAGTTTTTTTGGGAATGGCCGAAAACATGGCAAGCGTCCAAATACCCAGAGGTTTTTTACCATGGTCATCGATTTCAATCGTTTAAACAGCTCTTCACCGCTGACAGGCACTACGCGTACCAGCGCCACCAAGGAAACCGTCGAAACCGACAAATCCGCGCCGCTGTCCACGCCAGCCGAAGTCAGCAACGGGGAGTCTGTACACCTCAGCAATGAGGCTCAGCAGTTGCAGAAGCTCACTGACAAGCTGCGCGATCAACCTGTCGTCAACAACGCCCGCGTGGCCGAGTTGAAAGCAGCCATCGCCGATGGCAGCTACAAAGTCGACAGCAACCGCGTAGCCAGCAAACTGCTCAACTTCGAAGCCCAGCGCTAGGCCGCCGCCTGCGCCAGGCTTTTGGACGCTAAGACCCAAGGCCAGCCATGCACGACACTCAATTATTGCAACTGATCATCGACGACTTCGTACCAGCGCAACAATTGCTGGAGTTATTGCAGGCCGAATCCGTGGCCCTGCACGGTCGTGACATGCCTTTGCTGGAAAACATCCTGGCGCAGAAACAGGCACTGATCATCTTGCTCGACCAGCATGGCCGCAAGCGCAGCGAGATCCTCGCCAGCCTCAACCTGCCCGCCAATCATGACGGCCTCGAGCAATTGGCCAGCCAATCGACGATCGGCGATCAGTTGCTGTCCCAGAGCAAGGTGCTCAACGACCTGCTCGCCCAATGCCAGGCGACCAACGCCCGTAACGGCCAGTCGATCCAGATGCAGCAGGCCGCCACCGCCAACCAATTGCGCATTCTCAACGGCGGCGAGATCCCGACACTGTATGACGCCAGCGGTTCGACGGCCAGAATGGTCAAGCACCGTCCGCTCAGCCAGGCATGAAACGAACTATGCCTTCGCTCTATCAACGCGCGAAACATGCTGGCAAAATGCTAGCCATTCGTAGTCGTATTTTGCCTGGAGATTGACCCACCGTGTTCAATGCCTCAAACGCGGATGATGCTCCGCAGCCACCCAAGGTCCTTACCACGCCCCTGGAAATCTCCGGCAACCTGCGGATGCTGCAAGATAGCCACGACCCGCTGATCATTACGTTCCATGAACGTACCCAGCGCTTTCAGAGTTATCTGGTCAATGTCGATCGCGAGACCAATTCCATCGCCCTGGATGAAATGATTCCCCGGGACGGCGAGCGCTTCCTACTGGCCGGCGAGCCGTTTCGCGTCGAGGGCTTCCATGACGGCGTGCGCATCGCGTGGGATGGCAAGGGCCCGCTGACCATCGATGAATCCAGCGACGGTCGCTGCTACCGCGGCGCCCTGCCCGACGAGGTGGTCTACCACCAACGTCGCAACGCCTTCCGCGCCGCCCTGAAACTGGCGCAACTGGTGAGCGTTGAACTGGGCGGCGACAAGATGAAGTCCCCCGTAGAAGGCAAGCTGCTGGACATTTCCGCCACCGGTTGCAAGTTGCGTTTCGACGGCGATATCACCGAGCGACTGCAATTGGGCCAAGTGTACGAGCGCTTCGTCGCAGCCCTGCCGTTTGGCAACATGACCGCCCCCGTCGAGCTGCGCTACCTGCACTTCGAAGAACGATTCAACACTACGTTCGCCGGCGTACGCTTCCACAACATCAGCGGCCTGGTGCAACGGCAAGTCGAGCGGTTCGTCTACCAGCTCCAGCGCGAAGCCCGCCGCTTCGACAAAGACGACCTCTGATCCTCAAGGCATGAAAAACGGGCAGTCCCTTGCGGTGACTGCCCGTTTTTTTATGCCTGTTTCAAGGCCTGGCCTGGGTAAAACTGGGCCCCTCGGGCTCCTCGGTTTCCGCAGCGGCTTCGGCGGCTGGCTCAGGCTCCGCGTCCGGATTGGGCGATGTCTGCATCTGCTCCTGAACGACCTGCTCGTCGACCCTTGGATCAAGGCACGCCACCAAGGGCGAGCTGGTCATGTTGTCCGGCATGGCCACATGGTGCAGCGGTGCATCATCGACCTGATGCAGATTGGTGACCGCTTTCGGCCGAATCCGCCACACGAGCACCAACGCAAACAAAGCGAAGAAGCCATACAGCATCTGGCTGCCGTACAGCTTCATCAGCACGCCGGCCACCAATGGGCCGATACTGGCGCCCACGCCGTAGGTCACTAACAGCATCGCCGTGAGCGACACCCGGCGATCGCCCTCGACATGGTCGTTGGAAAACGCCACCGCCAGCGGGTACAGGCAAAACTGCACCAACGAACAGCAGAACCCCGCGACGAACAATATTTCCAGCGGCACCTTCGACAAGATGGCCAGCGGCAACGCACACACCGCCAGGGCCAGAGCGAAGCAGCGGATCAACAGTGCCCGGTCATAACGATCCGATAGCCAGCCCAGCGGCCACTGCACCAACAGGCCGGCAAAGATGCAGCTACCCATGAACAGGCCGACCTGTTCGGTGCTCAGGCCCTGCTGGGAGGCGTAGAGCGGCGCCAGACCGTAGAAGGAACCGACGATCAGCCCCGAGCCCAACACCGTGGTCAAAGACTGTGGCACGCGTTTTATAAAGAAACGCGGCTCCATCGGTGCCGGATGCAGCGGTGCCGGGTGAATCCGCCGGGTCAGCGCCACCGGCACCAGGCACAGGGCGAAACACAGCGCCACCAGCATCAGCAGTTCCAGGCCCAGGGCCGGGTGCATGACCAGGATCAACTGCCCCAGCACCAACCCCAGGTACGAGGCGATCATGTAGCCGCTGAACACCACACCGCGCTGCTTGGCGTCGGCCTGTTCGTTGAGCCAACTCTCGATGACCATGTACTGGCACATCATGCCGAGGCCAACGATCATCCGCAGCACGATCCAGGCCGGCAGCCAGTTCACCAGACCATGGCCCAGCACCGCCGCCCCGACGATCCCGGCACAGGCCGAGTAGGCGCGAATGTGCCCGACGCGGGCGATCAGCCGGTGACCGATCTTGCCGCCCAGCACTAGGCCGAAATAGTTGGCGGCCATCAGCGCACCGACCCAGAGGCTGTCCACATGGTCGGCGGCCAGGCGCAAGGCCAGGTAAGTACTCAAGAGGCCCGAGCCGATCAACATCATCAGCGAGGCGAAATAAAGCGCTCGAAAAGGTTTCCAGATTTGGCGCATCGGCGTTCCGAGCGGCTCCTTGAGGTAAGTAAAGGCTATCCGTTGAAGATAGCCCGAATGCGACGGTTCGTTAGGCCTGGGCCGCGAGGACACGCCGCTCCCAGGGCGTGATTTCGTCAAAGAAACTGGTTAGCTCCAGGGTCTTGGAGGCGATGTAGCCTTCGATGAACTCCGCTCCGAACAGTTCCTTCGCCAGATGACTACGCTTCAGACGCTCCAGGGCGGCATGCAAGGTACATGGCAGCGACAGATTATCCGGTACTTCGAATTCGCCCTGGATCGCCGCGCTCGGCTCCAGGCGATGTTCGATCCCGTACAGCCCGGCGGCCAGGCTGGCGGCAATCGCCAGGTAGGGGTTGGCATCGGCCCCGGGCAAGCGGTTCTCGACCCGTCGGGCCACCGGCGAACTGGCGGGAATCCGCAACCCGGCCGAACGGTTGTCATGGGACCAACACGCATTGTTCGGCGAAGCGAACGGATTGCACAGGCGTTGGTAGGAATTCACGTTCGGCGCGAACAACGCGGTGAAGTCCGCCAGGCACGCCTGTTGCCCGCCGATGAAATGCCGGAACGTGGCCGTCGGTTCGCCCGCGTCGTCGCTGAACACGTTGCGGCCGCTGGCCGCCTCGACGACGCTCTGGTGGATATGCATCGAGCTGCCCGGCGTGTGGGCCAGGGGCTTGGCCATGCAGACCACGGTCAGGCCGTGCTTGAGGGCGACTTCCTTGAGCAGGTGCTTGAACAGGAAGGTCTGGTCCGCCAGCAACAAAGGGTCGCCGTGCAGCAGATTGATCTCGAACTGGCTCACGCCCATTTCGTGCATGAAGGTGTCGCGAGGCAAGCCGAGCGCCGCCATGCAGGCATAGACTTCGCTGAAGAACGGGCGCAGGCCATTGTTGGAACTGATGCTGAACGCCGATTGGCCGTCTTCGCGCCGTCCATCCAGGCCCATCGGCGGCTGGAACGGCTGGGTCGGGTCCGGGTTGGGGGCGAATACGAAGAACTCCAGCTCGGTCGCCACCACCGGCGCCAGGCCAAGGGCCGCATAACGCGCGACAACTGCCTTGAGCTGGCCGCGTGTCGAGAGCCGGGAGCTTTCACCGGTCAGTTCGTCGGCGTCGCAGATCGCCAGGGCACGGGGCTGTTGGCTCCAGGGCAGGCGGTGGATCTGTTTCGGATCGGCCACCAGCGCCAGGTCGCCGTCGTCGCTGCCGTAGAAACGCGACGGCGGATAACCGCCCATGATGCATTGCAGCAGCACGCCCCGCGCCAACTGCAACCGCCGGCCTTCGAGGAACCCCTCGGCGGTCATCACCTTGCCCCGCGGCACGCCATTCAAATCCGGCGTGACACATTCAATCTCATCAATGCCCGTCAGTCGCTGCGCGAGTGAACGCTGGCCATCGGTCGTCATGACGCAATCCTTGTTATGTGCGAGCCGCGAACGGCAACCCGTACAAAATAGGCTCCGGCTGTTCGGAATATCAAGCACCCGGAGGCAATTAAAATCTTATGCAATACGAGTGTGGGAGCGAGCTTGCTCGCGATGGCGTCAGCTCAGCCAATATTGAGTCGGCTGATACATCGCTATCGCGAGCAAGCTCGCTCCCACAGGGGATTTGTATTGTCAGGACGATTATTCAGGGCAGATAAAGCCGGAACACCCCACCGCCCAACACACCGCCATTGGCAATCTCGGTCCGCCCGCTCACGCCGCCGCGCTGGTGCAACCCGGCGATCCGCGCGGCGAAATACAGGCCCAGCCCGGTGCTGCCGCTGCTGTGGTTGATGCCCTGCACATACTCGGCCTGACGCTCGATCATCTCTGGCGGGTAACCCTCGCCGTCGTCGTTGATGGTCAGCACCAGTTGCCCGGCTTCATCACTCACACTGATCAACAATGCCTGGCGCGCATGGCGAATGGCGTTGTTGATGCAGTTGTCGAGCACCGAGGCGACCAACTCGCGGTCGAAAAAACCCAGCGGGCTGAGCGGATCGACGTCGTAGGTGGCCATGATCCCACGGCTGCGAAACACATCCTGATGGCCGGCCAGTTGCGCCTCGATGAAGTCATCCAGCTCATGGTAGGCCGGGTGCAGTGGCAACTGGTTGACGCCGAGCTTGTACAACCCCAGCAACTGCACCATGAGACCGTTGAGATGGGCGAACTCGAACTCGATGACGCCCTGCTCCGAGGTCTGTCGCTCGGATTCGGGCAAGCGCTCGAGCCATTGCCCATGCGCCTGCATGAGCAAGGTCAGGGAGTTTTTCATGTCATGCACGGTCGACGCGATCACCGTGGAAAAATCGAGTGCCTGTTCGCTGTCATTCATCGCCAAATGCCTTGCTTCGCAGTTTTTGATAGCGCGCAAAACGCGCATCGGTATCGGGCATCATGCCCACCAGTTTCAGGCAGGCACGGCACTCCTGCAGCAGTTCCGACTCCACAGTGGTGTCGGTGCCATGCAGCAGCGATTGCGCCATGTTCAGGGCAATACTGATGTTCTTCGGTTGCATCTTCAGGGCGCGGCGGAACAGCTCTCGCGCCTCCGGCAATGCACCAGTCTTGTAGACCCGCACGCCCTCGCGATTCAACTCGGCGGCGGCATTGCCCTGGTTGAGGATGTTCGGGTCGTCGGTGAGCTTGGCGATGCCTTGCATCACCGTCGGGTCATCACCGTAGATCTCCGCGCAGTTCTTGAGCATCGACTCGCCGGCGCTGGTCTGGCCGAGCATTTGCAACTGCTTGGCCACCAGCAACGCGGCCTCGGCGCTCATGAACTGCTCCATGCCATCGAGGCGCTGCAAGGCCTGTTCGGTGAGCTTTTCGGCGGTTTCGGCATCGTTGAGCAACAGGCTCGTGGCCTTCATCAACCGCGCCCGGACCTGCAATCCGGGGTCGTTGAGGTTCTCCTTCGCCACGGCGCTGAGGGTCGTGTTGATCTCCAGCCGCGTCCGGGTGTCGAGGCCTTTTTCGCTGCCCTTGCTGATCAGCGCATGGGCCAGGCCGAGGTTGCTTTCCGGGTCCTTGAAGCGCGACTGCGCGCCCTGCCCCACCGCTTGGCGATAGGCCCGGGACGCCGTGTCGAAGTCTTCGTTGGTCATCGCCAGCTTGCCCAGCAACGATTGGCGGCGCACCGCCAGCGGCGACAGGCGCACTGCCTCTTCCAGCACGTGCTGCGCCTGCTTGGTGTCGCCTTCGGCCATCAACACTTCGGCCATGCCGTCGTACAACGCCGGCATCATCGGAAAGACTTTCAGGGCTTTTTCATAAACGGCCTTGGCCTGCGTCACCTGGCCGCGCTTGAACATCAACTTGCCCAACCCCGCGTAAGCCCAGGGCAACGGGCGATCGGCGATGATCGAGTTGTACAGCCGCTCCAGAGCCTCGTTCTGATTCAGGTCGCGCAACGCATCGGCGCGATAACGCAGGCACAACGGCCCGTAGCGCGGGTCCTGCTTGCACAGGGCGATGCAGGCATTGAGCACTTCCATCGGCTTGCCACGGTCGAGGGCTTGCAGGATCGGCTTGAGCAGGGTCTTGCGCTGCTCGAGCCGCTCCAGCCGCTGGGCCAGGCCAGAGCGGTTGAATGGCTTGGTCAGGTACGCATCCGGCTCGTGCTCCAGGGCACTGAGCACCATCGCCTGACTGGTCTCGGCGGTCACCATGAGGAAGACACTTTCATGACTGATCAACTTCTCGACCATCAGGTCTTCCAGCACCTGCTGGCCATTCTTGCGCCCGTCGCCCAGGTGATAGTCCTGCAGGATGAAGTCATAGCGCTTCTGCGAGCACATGCGCAGCGCCACTTCACCGGTGTCGGCGGTGTCCACGTCCTTGACGCCCAGCTCACGCAGCATGGAGCGGATCGAACTGCGGAAATCCGAGAAATCATCGACGATCAAAAAGCTTTTTTGGTGGTACGCCAGCATCGAGGATGTCCAGGCAAGTAAAAAAATAACCCAATGGCATAACAACGAAACGCCGTGTCACAACCCCGAGGCGCGCAGATGATAGTCACCAGCCAGCAACGTTCAAGGGATTTCAGCACCCGCTTGGCCTGGCTGTGTCGTGACGCACATTGCGAGCCGAAACGCAGGAAACAACCGGGCTCATCAGGTTATCGGCAGGCGATGGCGTTCCGTTAAGAGGAAGGTGTGGGAGAAACCGAGCGCAGACGACCTCCAACCGTAGAACCATGGCAAACAAAGAATCTGTGGCGAGGGGATTTATCCCCGCTGGGTCGCGAAGCGGCCCCAGTAAGCAGACACCCGAGCGTACTGATACAACGCGAGCACAAACTCAGGGGGCTGCTCCGCAGCCCAGCGGGGATAAATCCCCTCGCCACGATAAATCCCCTCGCCACAGCGGATGATGTAAGGCCCTCCCCCCTCGGCTCAGTCCTATTCTTTACAACCACCGTAGCAGGCGATTCAGCCTCTTGCCTCGCCGGGTGCCTACTGGCTCTCGCGAATCAGCAAATAACTTTGCCTTCGCCATTCACTCCCTCGAATAGCATTCCTGTGAGCCCCGCTCGCTCCAGCCGAAGCTTCACCTCCTCGCTAACGATCAATGCAATACAGTCCTGGCTTTTTCGCTCAGGATCGGCACAGAGGCATAACCAGCCAAGGAAAAATCCAGACTCACACCCTACTTACGAACCTCAAGGGCGTAGGTACACGGCTCCATGTACTCAGAAGGGGGGTCGATGAAGAGCCAGTTGTTGCAATGTTTGATATCGCCCAGATACCAGCGCTCAGGAAACCGCACGTCTTCTCGCAATAAGTAATAATTCATTTCAGCTCACCGCATGTCATTGCTTAACTGAAAAAAGGGTCGCGCCTGCGTCTAAAGCCCGAAGAAACGCTCGTAGGCCGCCTCCACCCGAACAGCAAGCTGATCAGGAACGGTGACCAGATTTTCTAGCGCAGCTGTCTTTGCGGACAACAACGGACTCGACACCGCTGGAGCAGTCAAACCCAGTTGCTGTCGGACCTGGAAAATCGCGTGGATCTCTAAAGGCAACAGATCGAAAGGCGCATGCTTGAACTCAGGATCCCAGGCCCCACCGTTGTCTTCAGCGTTGGATAAGTGATATCGACAAAGCGCTTCCAACGCATCAGCTAGCCCTTGCTCATTTGTCCATTCGTCTATCACGTTTTGATAAATGCCCAGATCCATCGACTTGATGTCCGGAAGCGCAGCACCTTGCGAATAGACTGAATAAAGCCAGAGCATGAAAGGTTCAAATCGACGCCGTTCAAGATAGCTCGAATCGACGGCGCCTTTGACGGACAACATTCCGGCAAGCACATCGGCCACGGATGCAGCCAGATCACGACGATCAACCGCTATCAACCCGGCCAGCAAGCACCCCGCAATGCTCAACTGGTTAGTCAGATTGGGGACGGTTTGGATGCCTTGAAGAAAACTCGTTTTGGAGAAAGCCTTGGCCTTGAGCATCAGCGCCCAATAACGGTACATCATCGAGCGCGAGACCTGCTCCCAGCCAGAAGCCTCTCCATCACTGATCGCAACTTCGCCCCGAATGCCGCAATAAGTCGCCAGCATTCCCAACGAGTCAGCCACATTGTCCAATCCGTTTAATGAGTCGCTGGCAAGGTCCTCATCAATAAAATCAAGCTCTTGAGCCATCAGGCCTTCCGACTGTGACAGCCAGCGCCGGTGCTGATGAAGCCGGACGTTGATTGCATCCATTTCGATATACTCCTTTACGCCAGTACAACGTCGTTCCGCTTACCGTGCTCACTCAGGAACGCATCTGTCGAAGGTTCGTTAAGTGAACCTCCAAATTGCACTTAACCAACTGATCCAGCGAAGCCGTCCCTCCAACAAACAATGCCGGCTCAAAGCCGTAGATCTCACTCTCGTCAAGTGTCCCTAACTTATCTAGCGCTCGATCAAATAAAAAATCACCTCGACCATCCTCCAGATCATAACGTTCCTTATCAGACATAGCGAAAAATGTCTGGATGGCTAGATCCGGATTTTTATTAGGTACTTTCAACTTATTCATCAACGCGACGATAGATCCCGTCGAGCATGAAACAACAATTTTCTGATTGTATTTCTCGCCCCAAGCATACAACGCTCCAAAAGCACTCCGGGCAATAACGTGGTAATTATCTATTTGCGGAAGTTCAGTATCGGCTAACCACGTATCGAGCAGGTGTTTGTAATCGTCCGGATCCACCGTCCAGAAAAGTCCATTGGCATACCCACACCAACCTTCTTTCTGCCAATAGGTGAGCAACGCGTCCGGCAGTACCCCCCTATATTTCGCAACCTGGGAATCAAGCACCGGTCGATGTGATGTAGCCTCACCCATTACACCAATGAAGCACTCAAAATCTTCGTCTCGCACCCTGTGCCTCCCGTAACTCAACGCCAAATTTTATTTACTGGCCTGGCCGCCTTATTCCTGGTTAGCCACTAAGAAGCCGCTTTCGGTGAGAGCACACCTTCCGCCAGCCCCCCAGAATTTAAAATAGGACGCCAAATCAATATCAAATTTAAACAACGGCTGCCCAATATACCAAGCGAGATAGTAGTCCGCAGCCAATCCATAGAACGCCTCAAACAGCGCATAAGTCTGCTCGGTATCAGAAACTCTGCTCTCCCTGATTGCATCCCCAATTTCATCAAACAACCAATAATGAGGAATATCTTGCTGAAGCCAGTGATCTATATCGTGACCATCAACAAAAAGCACCTGGGCACTTTCACAAATTTTTAGAACCTCGGAATCACCGAGCACCCCGCACACTCTTTCTTGCTCCTTGAACCACTCCCAGCCTAGCTGAATTAATTCGTCCTTTCCAACTTTAAGTCTTGGCAAGAGATACAGAGACTTCTCTATATCTCCAGAGGCTAGAACGCGCTCCGTTCTATCAGCCAACTCTTCCGAAAACGGAAAATAGCTGAATATCCGTCGAAGCTCCTCGGAACCACTTTGCGCTTTCAACAATCCCAAAAAGTGAGATTTATCGAAGACCGCCCTGCCTTCACAGAAGGCACACCAGTCGGACAATAAAGACTTCATACCTACTTCCCTCCAGCTTTTGGTAGAGGCAGCAGTAAACCAGGATCTATTTTCCACCTGCTTTGAAGTACACCCCTTAAACGCCTCAATCACTTTTGGCAACTGCTCATTCACAACAAGCTTATAATCAATAGCCTTGTTTGATACTTTAAATCCAAAACGCAAGTGCTCGTCATAGGAGGCCCTATCCTCATATATGTATCTATCACAACGATACGCATAGTCCCCCACAAACCGAAGCCCTCTGATAGGAAGCTTAACAGTATAGGTAGCAATCAACCCGTCGCCACAACTCGGGGTGGACGGTAGCTCAAGACCTGCGAATCCTAAAAGAGCACCAATCCGAGACATCCTATCCATGACTTCAGCATGCCGCTGATCTATAGATAAAGCTCTGTCAGGACGCGCATAAAACCATAGTTCTATATCTGCTGCATTCATGGAGTTTTGATTATTTACTTTCTTTAGCTATCATAAGTGCCCGCTCGATCATTTCGGAAGTAATGTAAGGCACAAATCCGAGCCTGTCGCCTTTCTCAAAACTTTTTTTATATTCTTCTAAGCGCCCAGTATCACCTGTTATTGCTAGAGCCGCCAAATGTCGGATAGGCATTGCACCTTTAGCTTCAGTTGGCAGCCTCCTATAAACCGCCAGCCCTTCGTCAATACTCTGAGAGCGAGCCCAAGAGATAGCCTTCTCAGACAGCCTAATAACATCATCACTAGAAAAACTGAACAGTTTTTCCGGAGCTTCATTTCTAACTATAACCGGAGCATTACCACCGCCATCGCCCAATATGATAGAAACAGCCTCCGAAAACTCTTTGGATGAGATGGAGGCAATAAGCGAAACCCGAAAATGGTCCGAGCGCTTACCCACAGATGGGATAATCTGCAGTTGGACTCCTCCGACATCAGTGACACAAAAATAATCACCAACTTCATCCTTGCTACAAACCCAGCCCTGCTCGCTCAAGATCAATACAACATTTTCCCTTCCCATTACCTCGCCTCAGAAAACTTCATAAAACAGAGGAAAGATTTATTTAGAAACCAAATCAACACCACCACTTCTCTTTGCCTAAACAACAAATCTCTTTTTTCTATTGTGACCTCCGCCCCATTCCCCAAAAAGACTTAGGACTCACAACTTTCCACCCCCCATTCATTGCGAATATATAAATTCAACCCCGATTTTTCCTTCAACCAAGTCAATCGTTACTTCGCAACCATTCCAAACAGACATACCTGCCGTTAGCTTATTCTCAAAATACCAATGTCGGAGCTCCACCAACAGCTTCAGCATATCCGTATTTGCACGCCCTCCAGCGGCAAACCAGGACACATTACCTTGTTCATCTACGAAATCATATTCATACTCGCAGCTGTCCAATTCCGGCGCCAACTGTGCGCGCATCACAACCTTACACGCCCCCTTTGGAGCGACATCGAATAAAATCGCACCAATATCATTGTAAATATCATTGTCGCCACGCACCGAACACCTCTTGGCGAATCATTAAATAAACTTCTTCAGGACAACCACCAAGCAAAAAAAGGGGACAAATTCATTTAAGCACCGAGCCATTAAATAAATCCCTCCCCTTTCCCGCTTTTCCCAGATATGCCCGCGAGACCAGCCCCAAGATCGGCTTGATCTGCTCATTCATTTCCACAAAGGCTTCATAGGACATGTCCGGGTCATCATTGAGAACCCAATAAACCCCATCCATCAGCCGAACCGCCATACGATACTTTCCTTGCAGTCATGCAATGACTTCATCCGGGCCATAGCCTAGAGCACGCTGACAAAGGGCGGAGTTAAAGGCATGTCGTAAGGCTCAAAACCTCGACGGACGGCAACACCATACAATGCATACTCGTCACCATCCGGATATTCCCAATGGGGTACATAGCCAATTACCTTATAGACCTTGAAAATCTCATCATGAAAAAAGGGGGAGTTTATTTAAGAACAGAGCAATTAGATACCCACCGTTTCCTACAACGCAACATTTTCACCCCCTACCTCCGCAAAAAACTTAACCATCATAACTGTAGTTAATACTAATTTTCATTTTCTCTACATCCAAAGTAACTGCACACGAAGACCAAGGTTTCCCATTTTGGCACAACCCATTTTCAACATAGTAGCGCCGGAGCTCAACCAACAACTCTGTCAAATCTCCCACAGCTCTGCTGTCTGGATCAAACCAGCTTGAGCGGTTTGTTTTATCGAAATAATCAAACTCATAACTTCCTCCATCGCCCTCGGCAAAAAGCCTAGCTCTAACAACTATTTTTTGAGCCCCCGAAGGACCAGCATCCAATAAAAGCTGGCCAATTTTTTGATACAGCCCCTGCTCGCTCATCAGTTTCCACCTTTAGGTGCATTTTTAAAATCAACAATCACAGGACGTCCACCATCAATCGAGTATCTAACATTGAATCTATCCGGCCTGAGGCCAGCATCTGTATAGACAGGCTCGATTTTCACGCTGACGCTCTTACCCTCCTTGAGTGCGGAAGCCCATGCATTCTCCATCACCTTCCACTCACCTTTGTTTAGATTCCCATTCATGGGAAGCAAATTTAACTTTTCACCAGGGCCGTTAAAAATGCTTGCAATTAGATGCCCCCCTTCATCACCAGCAACTCCGCACTTTCCAGCGACACACTGCTGGTATGTATTCCTGTCATTTTTCACAAGCGAAAGCTCAGATTCAACCTTTTCAACGCGACCCAAACTATCGGTTTGATAAATCTTGTTGCCATCCACTTTATAAATTGTATTGGGCTCAGGTTTATTCAGCTCTTTGGACCACGCCCCCTTACCACCAGAGTTAATTTCTACTTCGCGTAGCACTTTACTAGGTTTTTTTATCCCAGCACTATAGTCCCCAGGATTCTCAACAACCTTCCCATTAACGGTCGTCGTGCCAGGACCATACCCCCCCTCAAGCTTCTTGCTATACGCCCCCTCCACGCTGCTCCAGTTCATCGGCTTACCGGCCGACACTTCAGCTTTGGCAATGTTGGCCATATCGGCCATTTTTTCAAGCTCTTTGGCCCCTACCTTGATCCCGGCTTTCGCCAGCGCCACGCCGCCCTTGGCCGCCGTGCCCACGCCCGTGGCGATGGTGCCGACTTGCCAGACCAGTTCGCCAATATCCTGGCCCAGTTGCACGGCACGTTCGTCGCCGCCGTGTTCCAGGGCGTCTTCGATACGTGCGATTTTGGCTTTGGCGTCACCGACCATTTCATCGCCTAATCTCTGGCGCGCCTCGGGATCGTCGATCAAGGCTTTGATACCTTTGATCCCTTCAACCGGATTGAGGAGGAATTGCGCCAAGCCTTCGACATCGCTCCAACCCGCCTGCGCCAAACCTTTGCCCACGCCGAAGCGGGTCAGGACGTCTTGTTTCTTGTGGATGTACGCCCACTTGGCGATCACCTGCGCTTTGGCCCCGAGACCGTCAGCCGCGCTGTACTCCTTCTCCGCCTGAACCCACTGCTGAGTCGCCAGCCAGTTGTTGTCTACCGCAGCGCCCGCCGCACTGTTGGCGGTAGCCGGGTCGAGCGAGGAGCTGGTGGCGGCCAACCCGGTGACAATGCTGACGATCAGGTTGCGCTTGGCCTCACGCTGGGCTTCGCTTTCATCGGGGCTGGCTTCGGAGAACAGGCCGGTGAGCAGGCTCGACGCCGCCGCGCCTGCGGCACCGCTGCCACAGCTCTGGCTGCTGGCGGCGGCACCCGCACAGGCGACGATGCCGTGCAGGGCGGCGTGCAGTGGCGAGCCTTCGGTGAGTTTGCCGTCCGCCACCAGGTCGCCGATGTAGCCGGCGCCCTGCTGTTGCAGGTAGTTGACCACCAACCCTTGGACGAACGCACTGTTGCCGCCACTGATATTGCCGCTGGCCGCGCCCACCAGGGCGGTGGTGATCTGCCGGTAGGTGCCGCCCGCGCCCCACTTGTCGGCAATGCCGCTGGCTTCGGCATTCAGGCGCTGAGCGCTGCCGAGCAGCGCCAAGCGTTCACTGTCGGTGAGTTGGGCGTTGGGGTCCAGGGCCGCTGCCTGCGCTTTCTCGGCCTGTTTGCGCTTGAGGTCGACTTCCTTGGCCTTGTTGGCGAGCAAGGTGCTGGCTTCGTTGGAGAACGCCCCGACGATCTCGAAACCGGCACGGATTTCGTCTTCGTCGAAGATCGGCTTGAGGGTGTTGGTGGTGTCGCGATCGCTGGAGACATCGCGGTTGAGGCTGGCGACGGTTTGCTCGCCATTCTGGCCGGTGCGTTTCTGTTGCTCGGCGTCGTTGCTGATGACGATGGTGCCGCCACTGATGCCGCTGCGGGTGACGCTGCTGGCGTCGTCGCTGGCACTGATGGCGATCGGCATGGTGGCGCTGAGGTCGTTGTCGTTCTTCGGCAGGTCGGTGCCCGGGGTTTGCGTGCCGCCGCTGGTGGCGTTGCCTTGCTGGTCTTTGCCGACTTCGCGATAGCCGCCACCGACGCTGACGGTGCTGGCGTCGTACTCGGCCTTGTTCTTGATGTCGCGGCTGGTGAGGCTGGCGGTGACCAGGCGATTCTTGCCGTCCTGCACAGCCTTGTCGCTGCTGGCGATGACCGCGCCGACCAGGTCGGTGTTGCCCCCCACGCGAATGTCAAAGCCGTCGTCCCCGGCCTTGATGCCCGATTGCTCGGTCACGCTGGCGTAGTTGGAATCGATATCCGTGGCACCGAAGCTGCCGCTGACGCCGTTGACCGAACTCATGCCGTAGCAGAACGGCGGAATGCACAGGCTAATGCCAACGCCCAGGCTCTTCTCGTCGACCACGTAGGTGTTGGTGTCTTGCAGGCTTTCGATATTCAGGTCGCCACCGATATCGGCCAATACCTGCTTGCCGCTGGCCACCGCGCCCTTGAGGTTGGTGTCACCGCCCGAGGACAGCAGCAACTGGTTGCCCGCCTGGACATGGGTGTTGGTGTGGGTGAGCCCATCGCCATCCGCCTGGCCGCGAGTGCCGGATGCCCCCAGGTCCAAGGTGAAACCGTTGCGAGCACCGAGGGAGAAGCCGATGCCGATGCTCGCGCTGCTGCCTTTGCTGTCGGTTTCCTGTTTGTCGATATTGCGGGCGGCGAGCAGGTTGATGTCGCCGTCCGCCAGCAGGCTGGCGTTGCGGCCGGCCTTGATATCGCTGCCTTGTACGGTGATGTTGCTCGCGGCACCCGCGCCCGTGGCGCGCAGGCGAACGTCGTTGCCGGCGGTCATGGTCGAGCCGGCCGCGCTGTCGCTGGTGTACGTGGTGGTGCTTTCGTTCTTCTTGGTGCCCAGGGACAGGCTGATGTTGATCCCGCCCGCCGCGCCCGGGTCCATCGCCACGGCGGTGGCGGCATTGTTGGTCGCCAGTACCGCGGTGGCGGCGGCCAGGGCTTTCATGCGCCCGTCGTCGGTTTTCTCCGATGCCCGTTTCATTTGCTGGGACGTCTGGATCGCGCTGATCACCGGGTTGGTCACGGTGAGGGTGAACCCGGTCTGCTTGAACAGGGTTTCACGTTCGCGCTCGCGGGTGTTGCGCGCCTCGACGACGTCGATGGTCTGCGCCGTGACGTCGATGTTGCCTTGTGGCGCCGACACCTGGCTGCCCACTTGACGATAGCCCTTGCCCGCTTCGATCAGCACATCACCGGTGGTCGAGCCGACCGTGCTCGCCACGGCCGTGTGCTCGGTGGTGAGGTCCTTGACGCTCTGTTGCTGGGTCCCCATGGTCACGGCGATGCCGCCGCCGCTGAACAGGCCGCTTTTCTTCACGGACTTGTCATGGCGTTCGCTGCTGCTGGCGGTGTCGGCTTCGATGTTGACGTTGTTGTCCGCCACCAGCACCGTCTGGGTCGTGGACACCACGTTGCTACCCTTCAGGTTGATGTCGCGACCGGCCTGCACATAGGTCTGCTCGCCGCTGAGGGTGGAGCCTTCGACCGAGGTCTGGCTGATGGTGTCGCGGGTGGTGGTGGTCTTGCTGGAAAACATCCCGTTGCTGCCCTTGACCTTGTGGGCTTCATCGGCGAACTGGTAGTTCTGGCCGGCGGTCAGGTTGACGTCGCGCTTGGCCTCGGCAAACACCGCCCCTTGCTCGCTGGTGACCTGGGCCGCGCGGGCGTTGAGGTCTTGGCCGGCGCTCAAGCGCACGTCGCCCTGCCCTTGGATCTGGGAGCCGACTTCGGTCTGGCTGGCATCCTTGCGCCAGTTGCTGCTGTTCCAGGCCAGCGCTTGCTCGTGGGCTTCGCCGACGGTGGCCAGGTTGATGTTCTTGCCCGCCTCCAGCAAGGTACTGCCGCCCTTGCCGGCATTGACCACCTGGGCCCCGGTGAGGTTGAGGTCGTTGCCGGCACTCACGCCCATCGTGCCTTGGGCGCCGCTGACGAACAGCCCGGCCACCCGCGACAGGTTGGTGCGGGTGCCTTGGGCGCTGCTGCTGTCCCGGCTGCTGGAGACGACGTTGATGTCCTGCCCGGCCTTGAGCGACAGGCTGTCCACGGCACCGATCAGGCCGCCAAGGTTGTTGAGGTTTTCCCGCGCGGTGAACGATGCCTTGTCGGCCTGGATGCGCCCGCCGAGGTTCTCGATGTTCTGCGCGGTGATCGCCATGACACTGCGCCCGGCCAGGCTGCCACTGTTGACCAGGTCGCCAGCGATGTTCAGGTTCAACTGCTGCCCGGCAATCAGGGCACCGGAGCCGTTGAGGTCGCCCTCCTGGACCCGTACGTACACTTGCGGCACCAGCACGTTGCGGGTGTCGCCGTTGGCCAGGGTGACCTGCTTCTGAACCAGCCAGACGATGTCACTGGTCAACTGGGCCATCTGCGCGGAGGTCAGGGCCACGCCGGGCACCAGTTGCCATTGGCTGGCGACGGTCACGGCGTTGTCGATCAGGGCACGGTACTGCGCTTCGTCATTGGCGTAGCCGTCGAGGAAACGGCGGCCGGTGAGTTGCGCGATCTGTTCACGAATCAATTTCTGCTCGTAGAAGCCGTCGCCCAGGCGTTGTTGCGTCAGTGCCGGGTCGACTTGCAGGCGCTGCAGCATGTAGTCCGATGACAGCCAGGTGCGGTAGCTGGCAAAACGCGGATCGGTTTCGATCAGGTAGCTGCTGGTGTTCTGGGGATTAGTGGTGAACAGGCTGTTGCTCGGCAATGCCAGGGAGGGCCCGCCGCTGCGGATCTGCTCGGCCACGCCCTTGCTGTTGAGGGTGGTCTGGGCCGCGACCTGAACGATGGGCGCCACTTGAAAGGTCCTGTCGACCGGAGCGCTGACCGCGCCCGTGGCGGTGATCTGTTCGCCGACGCCCTGTGTGGCGCGGGCGCTGATCTGGGTGCCGGTACCGTTGCCGGCGGCGTTCTGGGCGAACACGGTCGGTTGCAGGCTGATGTCCTGGATCAAGGGCGCAGGCGTGTAGGCCGTGACGGCTGTTCCTTGACGGTCCCGACCCTTGCGTTGGATGCGATAGAAGCTCGTTGCCGTGCCGCTGTCGGTGGTGGTGCGCTGGCCGGTCAGTTCGGTGTTGGTCAGGCTGGTAATGTTGGCCTGCAACAACCCACCGGCAATGATGCGGCTCTTGTCGTTGAGCACATCCCCTGCATTGATCTGCATCGTCCCGCCCGAGAGGATCTGCGCCGGTGCCGAGGTGGCGATCTGGGTTTCCTGGACCACGCGAGTGTAGTCGTAGCGGTTCCAGCTATCTTTGCTTCCCTCGGGCGTGTTGAGGTAATTGACCTCGTCGTGGCTCACGGAAATCTGGTTGCCCTGGTAGCGGTTCGGCGAACCGCTGAGCTGGAATTCCTGCAAGGCGGTGCGGCTGACTTCCACCTGTTGGGTGCTGAAGTGTTCGTTGGTGTTGCGCACGCTTTGCACATCGAGCGACAGGTTGCCGAGGGCCTCGATGGTCGCACTGGCGTTGGTCAACAGTTGGGCCCGGTCCTGGGCTTTGTCAGTGGCGCTCAGCGCACCGCCAATGGCGAGGTCCCCGGCACTGAAGATCATTGCCTGCTCGCGGTTGTCCAGGGTGCCGGTGCCAATGTCCAGCGACTCGCGGGCGGCGATGGTCGCGGCGACGCCATTCTCATCGCGGTTGCTCAGGGCCGAAGTGGCAATCGCCAATCGGTCGCCGTATAGACGTCCCGTGCCCAGGTTATTGAGCGACAGCGCTTGCACACGCACTTGCTGGCCGTCGATCAGGCCACGGTTGGTCAAGCTGTCGTTGACGGTCAGGCGAACCTGGCCGGCGCTGATCTCGCCGTTGGCGGCGTTGTCCAGGGTCTGCGAGTGAACCAGCAGAAGATTGCCCGCCAGCAGTTTCCCGCTGTTGTTGAAAGCCCCTTCGGTGCTCAGGTCAACCTTGCCATTGGCCTGGATCTGTCCACTCAGGTCCAGGCCACTTTGCAGGCTGAACGTCAGGTCGCCCAGGCTCAGGGCTCGGCCGCTGCCCCCGTAATAGGCGGCGTTGAGCGACAACAAGCTGCCGGCGAGCAAGGTCCCATTGAGGTTGTGCACCGCCTGGCGACGTTGCGCCGGATCGCGGTCAGTGATGGTCAGGCCGGCCCCCGAGGAAATCAGGCCGCCCTGGTTATCCAGCGCTTGGCTGACGCCGATGGACAATCCTTCGTCGGTGCGCACGGCACCGGCCTGGTTGCCGAAGGTGTCGAGCGCCAGGCTCATGGCGCGGCCTTCGAGGCCCTGATTGGCGCCTTGGGTGGCGCTGTTGTCGAGCACGTTGGCAGTCACGCCCAGGATTCCCCCACTGCGCACCAGTCCGCCCTGGTTGTTGAGCGTCTCGCCCAGCACCAACTGGACATCGCCGAGGCCCTGCAATTGACCGCCGCGGTTATCCACCCGGGCGCCTTCGACCTGTACGCTCTTCTGGCCAACGATCTGGCCGCCGCTGCCGTTGGTCAGGTCGGTGGCCTTGAGCACCAGCGCACCTTTGGCGCCGAGGAAACCGGTGCTGTTGTTGAGGTGGGCGCTGCGGATTTCCACCGCATCCTGGCCGCTGATGCCTTGGGTGGTGCCGGACTGGAGGTTGTTCAGCGCCTGGCTGCCGGTGTCGATGAACAGCTTGCCCTTGGCCTGGATCAGGCCCGCGGCGTTGCGCAATTCACCGCTGCGCAGGTCCAGGGTCGCGCCGGCATTCAGCGTGCCTTGGCTGTTGTCCATCAGCAGGCCGTGGCTATTCAGGTCCAAAGCCTGGCCACTGATCACCCCGCCCTGGTTATTCAAGCCCTGGGCCGACAGGGTGATATCGCCCAGCGCTTCAAGGCGTCCGCCGCTGTTGTTCAGCGCATCCGCCGAGACGCTGACCTTGAGCCCGGACTTCACCGAACCCAGCACGCCATTGGTGTTGTTCAACTGCCCGGCGATGATCTCCATGCGCTGGGTGGCGGCGAGCGTGCCGCCGATATTGTCCAAGCGGTCGAACGTCGCATGCAGCTCACCGCCGGCACTCACGGTGCCCTGGGTGTTATCCAGCGCCTTGCCGCTGACCTTTGTCGTACCGCTGGCGGCCAGCGTCCCGCCGCCGTTATTGACCGCTTCGTCGGCCGTGACGGTCAAGGCACCGTTGTCGGTGGCGAGGACTTTGCCGCCCTGGTTGTTCAGCGTGCCGACCTTCAGCGCCACGGCACCGGGACCGCTGACTTGCCCAGCCTGATTGTCGAAGCGTTCACGGGCGGTGACCTGTAGCGGTTGCGCGCCGGTCTGGAGAATCCGTCCACGCTGGTTGGACAACGTCGTGGTGTCGAGCGTGATCTGTTGGCCTTGGGTCAGGCCATCATCGACCACCACCTCGCCAGCCTTGACGTTCAATATGCCATTGCTGGCCAAGGTGCCTTTGCTGCCGGCCAACTGGGTGGCCTGGATATCCAGGGTGCCTTTGCCGGCGTGCTCGACCTTGCCCGTGCTGTTGTCGAACCGGTCGGCGCCAAGTTTCACATTGGTGGCATTGGAGGCAATCCGGCCGTCGCTGTTGTCGAGCGTGGCGGCGGCCTTGATCGACGTGTCGGCGGTGCCGGTCTGCACCAGCTCGCCGTCGGCATTGGAAATATCCCGCGCGCCCATCTGCAGGTTCCCCGCAGTGACCTTGGCCGTATCGGTGCGCAAGGTTTTGGCCGCTTTGGTATTCAGCACTTGGGTCGCATCGACTTGACTGCCAGTGAGGTTGGCATCGCCGGTACTGGCCGTCAGGGTCACGTTGCGGCCCAGGGTCTGGCTGCCGCTCAGGTCCAGGTCAGCCGCCTCGACGCTGACATCGCCGCCAGCCAGATTCTGGCCCTGCGCCTTGACCGTGGTGGCCCGTAGCGCGAGGTTGCCACTGCTGCCCAGCTTGCCGTCCGCGCCGACGCCCGCCGCCAGGCTCGAGGCCGTGGTGCTGCGAAGGGTCTTGGCGGTCAGCGTGGTGTTGGTCTGGCTGGCAACGGTGCCGCTGTTGTCGATGTCACCGGTGCTGTCGAGCCTCAGGTCGCCCTTGGCGTAGAGCGTGCCGCTGTTTTCAACGCTGGTGGCAGCAACCCGGGTCTCCGTTGCGCTGCTGATGGCGCCCTGGTTTTGCAACTTGCCGTCGGCGCTGATGACCACCTCGCCCGCCATGGCGCCAATCTGCCCGGCGTTGCGCACACCCACGCCGGACTCCGTGCCCACCAGCATGATCTTCCCGGCATACATGCCGCCGAGCTTGGCCACGTCGATGGCAACGGTGGGTTTTTCTCCCTCGGCGCCTGGTAGCGGCGTGGCCTGGGTGTTGTCGGCATTGACCTGATTACGTCCGGCCGTAACCTTCAAGTCGTTGGCCCACACCCCGGCGTTGACCTGTACCGAACGGGCAATCAGATCCGTATAGTCGGCCTCGCGGGCGTCCAGGCCTTTGCCTTCGATGTTGAGGGTCCCGCCCTGCACCGTGTAGCCGGTGATGCGACCGTTCTCCAACTGCGCCCGACCGGTGCTGAGGGTGGCCCGGTCAGCGTTGATGAAGCCGCAACCGTTGCAGGTGATACCCGACGGGTTGGCGATCACCACTTCGGCGCGCTGGCCGGCGACTTCGACGTAACCGCGCAATTGGCTGGGATTGCTGGAATTGACTTCGTTGAGGATGACCCGCGCGCTGCCATTGCCCAACATCGGGTTGCCTTCGATCCAACCGCCCAGTTTCGTCTGGCTATTGCCCGCACCGTTGTTGAGGATTACCCCCCGGCCATCGACGTCGAACTGGTTGTAGGTGTTGCGCGAGACACCGCCAGCGCTAGGCGCGCGGATATTCACCTGCGGCGTGCCGTTGGCGCTTTGTATCACCGTCGGTCGTTGCCCAGCCGGGGCGCCTGGGTCAGCGACGATGGTGCCAGCCCAGCTCGGCGCCACGTTCAAGGACACCAGGCCAATCGCTGTCATCAGGGCAAAGCGCAACGCTCCGAGTGTCGCCGTGCAAGCCGCTGCGCCCGCCGCCGGCCCGGAACGGGTCCCCGGCGCCTTGACCTGGCTGGTGACGTTCTCGGCCACGACCATCAGCAGTCCGCGGGCCTTGTTGAAAACGATTCGGTACAGATGCTTGTTCATAGCAATTCCATTTGCGGAGCCAGCCCGCACGAGCAGTGGTTGGAGTTACGCTTCGATTGCCAGCGGATGGGCGGCAAACCAGGCCTGGGCCTGTTCGGGAATGACCCCGATGCCTTGGAATGTCTTGACCCGCAGGCCGCGCTCGTCGCCTCGGTGATAGAGGGCACGGGCACAGCGATCGATAAAAAGATGACGTTGCAACAAGCGGCTCAATATCGCCGTGTGGCCAAAGGGAGCGACCCAGTCGTTGAGCCAGAGGCGCTCGCCGCTGTTCCAGTCGTCCTGGGTCAGCGCCAACGGCGACTGGCGCAGATAACGTTGCTCCGCCGCCTCGTCGAGGTTGAGCCAGGACAGGTAGAACACCGGCTTGCCGTGTTCGGAGCCGAGCACGAACTGGCGATGCTTGAGGGCCGGCAGCAGCAGCGTTGGCAAGGTGTGCAACGGCGCATCGCGATGGGCCTTGGAGTGCATCCACAACCAGGTGGCGGAGCCGAACACCGCGGCTTCGCTCCAGGGTTCGTCGATCAGGCCGGGGGCGATAATGTCTAGCGTCTCGAACTGCATGGGATCACCTCAGAATGACCAGATGACGGTGAACGCGCTGGTCACGTTGGCTGTCTCGAAACCATCGGGCTTCTTCAACGGCGTACCCACCGACCAGTCATAGGACAGGCTCTTGTAACCGCCGCGTATACCCACCACGGCCCCCGCCAGGCGCTGGCCGATCAGGAATTCGCTGGATTGACCACTGACTTCGCCATAGTCGATACCGGTGTAGAGTTCCTGGCCGGTCTGCCCCAGGGACAGGCCGATTTCGTTGCGCAGGGTCCAGCCACGGTCGGCGGACAGAATGTTTTCGCCATCGAAACCGCGCACGCTGTAGCGCCCGCCGATGGAGAAACGATCCTGAGGCACCAGCGGCGTGCGGTTCCATTGCGCGCGCCAGCCGCCGATGTAGCGCAGGCGCTGATCGCCAACCTGGAACGGCACCTGCAATTGGGCATCGGCAGTGATGATCTGCGAGCGCGACGTGCCGGCGTCAAAGTCTTCTTCAGGCGCCCTGAGCGCATCATGGGCACCAGTGCCGCGACGATAGGCGACGCCCAGGTCAAGAATCGAAGCGCCAATAAACTCCCGATGATCCAACCCCAACTGCCAACCGGCCATGCGGCGTTTCTGGTTGCCGACTTCGGTGTCGTCGATGAAGTTCTCAGAGGAACGCGTCCACAGGCTGCCCCAGGCCGTGGTCTTGCGAACGGCGTCGCGGTACAGCAGGCGTGACAGGCGCACCTCGTTGTTGCGACTCTCGCCCCGGTACAGATAGGTCTGGTTGGCGCCGGCGACCGACTGTTCGTAGTTGTATTCGCTGCTGGTGAACCCCAACTGCCAATAACCGAACGGCAGCGAATAATGCAGCGTGCTGCCATCGGAGCCGCGATGGCCGGACTCGCCACCGCCCAGGTCATGGTTGACGCTGGCGTAGAACAAATCGTTGAGCGACAGCAGGTTGTCCAAGGACAGCGACACGTTGCCCTGGTATTTGCCCGTGGTCTTGCTGCCCGAATTGTCCACCGACAGGCTCACCCGAGCGGGGAACCGCTGGCTCCAGGCGATTACCACGTCGCTCTCACCGGGTTTGGCGTCGGCGGCACGGGCTGGCGCGATCTTGATGTCGGCCTCGGCGGTCGGCACGCGCTTGAAGTTCTCCAGCGCCTGCTCGATGTCGCGCAAGTTGAGCAGATCGCCAGGACTGGCCGGCATCGCGTTCCAGGCATTGGCTCGGGAGCTGGTGCCCTCTTCGAAACGAATCTCACGGATGCGCCCCGGCACGAGGGTCAACACCAGGACCCCACTGTTCAGATCCTGGGCTTCGGCGAGTACGCGCGTGGTGACGTAGCCGGCCTCGATGATCGCATTTTGCATGCGCTTCATCGTCAGGTTGATCCCGCCGCCACCGAGGCAACGGCCAATGGCCGGATCATCCTTGGGGTTGGCGGCGCGCAACGCCCACTGGAATTGTTCCGACGCTTCGCCGATCAGGCGAATGTCATTGATGGCGAAGCAGGGACTCTCCTTGGCGGGCAAGCGCTCGACACCTTCATCCACGGGTGTCGCCTGCAGGCGCACGTCGGGCCGGGACTCCAACTGATCGCGCAACACCCGTTCGCGCTCTTGCTGGCGCAGCAGTTCTTCTTCAGGCCCAGCCGCCTGCGCAACGCTCCACGCGCCCGTCATCCAGGCCGCTATCAGCAGCAGGGCGAGGCGTTTGGCGTTTTGTGCAGATGAGCAGGTTCCGTCAGCACAACGGCGAGGGCTGCTCGGTTTACGCGGTCGGCAGGGTGCGGCTGGCTGCATGTCACATCCTTGTGGCCTGAATCAAAGACACGGTGGGTCAGGCCTGCGAAATGCGGCACCGACATCGGTAAAAAAGAGGTACGTATTCCATCGGCTACGAAGGAAAAGTCCTACAACGTACCGAGACGGTCAGATAGCAGAGGGGGGAGAAAGTTTCGCGTTACCGAAACAGGCTCGGTAAAAAAGAGCAAAAATGGGCAGTCGATCACAGCCTGGGGGAATGAAGAGCGGTGCAAGGCACGCATGGCGCGCTGAAGGCGAAGATGATCGTGCGCAGATGGGGAATGCAAGCAGGGGAAAGTGAGCGGAAAACACGCTAACCCACTGTTTATAATGGTGTCCCAGGGCAGGTTCGAACTGCCAACCTTCCCCTTAGGAGGGGGATGCTCTATCCAATTGAGCTACTGAGACACGAGTCGACCACGAGGAATGCGGTGCGCGGAACGGCGTGCATGTTAACGACCTGCCCTGCGTTTGTCATGTCGTCCCTTTTTTTAAGTGTAGGTAATTGGTACTGCCCGGAAGGCTGGATAGGCCAGACGGCCATGCCTCGGCCACCATTCATCTGCCCCTGGCTTGCTCATCCTAGTAAATCGGCCATTTGCCACTATCCTGTACAAGACAGGGACGGCAGGCGTTTTTGTCCATTTCCGTTATCCGCCAGACGGTATGGCACAACGACACAATCTGACGGTCACAAAATGCGAACCTGTTGTTTTTTCCAATCAGTCCGCATTTTTTTGATGAAAGGTGCTGGCATAACGCCTTTACCCGGATCAGAATTTGTCACAGAATTGGCGCCAATGATCTGGCAATTTTGAGGCATGATGCGGGCCTCTTAACAATTCAGGTTGAACATTTGGCAATGGGGCTTGTCTTATCGACATCCTGCGGCCAATCCCAAGAACCGCTCCCCTGAACTAACCGGTTAAATAAATATGCGCCCAATGAAACAGGCAATTTATTCCAGCCGTACGGCTGACAAGTTCGTCGTACGTCTGCCAGACGGAATGCGGGAACGCATTGCCGAGGTGGCTCGTAATCATCATCGCAGCATGAACTCTGAAATCATTGCGCGCCTGGAGCAAAGCCTGATTCAGGAAGGTGCACTGGGTGAAGAGTTGAGCATGCGCCTGGACAGCCCAGAGCTGTCTTTGCATGAGCGCGAGTTGCTTCAACGCTTCCGACAACTTTCCCACCGCCAGCAGAACGCCCTCGTTTCGCTGATTGCTCATGACGTAGAGATGGCCGCAGAGCCGAGCTGATCACACGCAAAACACTCAAGCCAGCCTCGTGCTGGCTTTTTTATGCCTGGCGTTTGGCCCTCCTGCTCCATTTTTCTCGTGCTCACAAAAAAGCCCGCCAACCTGTGGGAGCGAGCTTGCTCGCGATAGCGGTGGTTCAGTCACATGGATGTTGGGCTTGCCGGCCCCATCGCGAGCAAGCTCGCTCCCACAGGGGTTTTGTGTTGGATATAAATTTTGTGTTCACTGGAAATTGAATGTGGGAGCGGTCTCCATCAAGAGCCAGGTCGGCTACCAGGCCGCGTCGGAGAACCCTAAGCAGCCGTTACCGCAGCAACGGATATGCACACCACCCGCCTGGAAAAAGGCGATTGGACTTTTCAAAAAAACGGCGCTTTTCATTTCTGAAACAAGCGCCGTTTTTCCAAGTGAACAGTATTACGCCAACAGGCGGCTTTCCCGATAAATGATCAAAGCAGGAAAATCGTCGCCAACCCCAGGAAAATGAAGAACCCGCCACTGTCGGTCACCGCGGTAATCATGACACTGGCACCCATGGCTGGATCACGCCCCATACGGGCCAGGGTCATGGGAATCAAGACTCCCATCAATGCTGCCAGCAGCAGATTGAGTGTCATCGCGGCCGTCATGACCACACCCAGCGACCAGCTACCATAAAGCAGGTAAGCCACCACACCGATCACGCCACCCCAAATCACGCCGTTGATCAAGGAGACAGCCAGTTCCTTGCGCATCAACCGCGAGGTATTGCCGGTGCTGACCTGGTCCAGCGCCATGGCACGGACAATCATGGTGATGGTCTGGTTACCGGAGTTGCCACCGATACCGGCGACGATGGGCATCAGCGCCGCAAGCGCCACCAGCTTCTCGATGGAGCCTTCGAACAGGCCGATGACCCGGGAAGCGACAAACGCCGTGATCAGATTGATCGCCAGCCAGGCCCAGCGGTTACGCAGGGACTTCCAGACCGAGGCGAAGATGTCTTCCTCTTCGCGCAGACCGGCCATGTTGAGGACTTCGCTTTCGCTTTCCTCACGAATCAAGTCGACCATTTCATCGATGGTCAAACGGCCGATCAGCTTGCCGTTCTTGTCGACCACCGGTGCGGAAATCAAGTCGTAACGTTCGAATGCCTGGGCCGCATCATAGGCGTCTTCGTCCGGGTGAAAGCTCACCGGGTCGCTGGCCATGACCTCGGCGACCTGCTTTTCCGGGTCGTTGACGAGCAGACGCTTGATGGGCAGCACGCCCTTGAGCACGCCGTCATAGTCGACCACGAATAGCTTGTCGGTATGGCCGGGCAGCTCCTTGAGACGGCGCAGGTAACGCAAGACCACTTCAAGGCTGACGTCCTCGCGGATCGTCACCATCTCGAAGTCCATCAACGCACCGACCTGCTCCTCGTCATAGGACAGCGCCGAGCGCACACGCTCACGCTGCTGGCCGTCGAGGGCTTCCATCAGTTCGTGGACAACGTCCCGCGGCAGTTCGGGCGCCAGGTCGGCGAGTTCGTCGGCGTCCATCTCCTTGGCCGCCGCCAGCAACTCGTGATCATCCATGTCGGCGATCAGGGTTTCCCGAACCGAGTCCGACACTTCGAGCAGGATGTCACCGTCGCGGTCAGCCTTGACCAACTGCCAGACCGTCAGGCGCTCTTCCAGTGGCAGGGCTTCAAGAATGTAGGCGACGTCGGCGGAGTGCAGGTCATCGAGCTTGCGTTGCAGCTCAACAAGGTTCTGCCGGTGGACCAGGTTCTCGACCCGGTCATGATTCGGGCCTTCCTGGCGATGCGTCAGGTCTTCGACGACCCGCTGGCGCTGCAGCAGCTCAACGACTTGAGCGAGGCGATCCTGAAGGCTTTCCTGCGTTTTTTTTACTTCTACTTGGGTCATAGGCGAACTCCACTCCCAGCAGTGGAGCACGCCGGAAGGATCAATCAGTTAATTCATGATTGGCAAAACTAGATATTGAGTAACTACTGGGTAAGTCCATGGAGATATTCCAAAGCCCCGGCGGGGCTGACGGGCGCAATCATACACCGCTTGACGCTTTAAAACGCTAAAAAATCATGGCAAGAACAAGCGCTTGCGAGACAAACCTGAACACAGGCTGAACCATCCCCTTACGACGACTTATCCAGAAAAGAAAACACACGCGCCGGCAGGAATGCAGCGACTACCCTTTTCTCCTGCACCGTCAAGGAGGACGACCGGATGCCTGTCAGCCACTACCTGTTCCTGCTCGCCGCCCTGCCCTGCCTGCCGTTGTGGGCAGCCGGGCAGACTGTGCACCGCTGCGAAAGTCTTGCGGGGCACGTGACGTTCACCACCTTGAGCTGCGGCCCGGGAGAAGCCCTGTCGCTGCAGCAGATCCACCCGTACAGCCCTGGCACGAGTGAGCCGACGACCGAAGCGATGCTGCCCGAAGCGGAGCACCGACAAACATCCGGCAACACAACCGCCCGCAAGGAACCGACCGTGGTTGGCCAGTTCCAGGACCGCTGCGGAAACCTCATCGATGCCAGGCAACGGCGCAATGCCATCCTGGAACGACGCATCGTCGCCGGCATGAGCCAACAAGATGTAGAAAGCGCCTTGGGCAAGCCAGACTCGATCAAAGTCAGGAATTCGAGCACACGCTATACCTACAAGGCGAAGAAAGGTCGCAGCGCCGAGGTTGTGTTCGATGAGAAGGGGTGCGTGAAAGGCAAATCGTAGACAGCAAAAAGCCCGCGTTAAACGCGGGCTTTTTGGTGTTTGGTGCACTCGACAGGATTCGAACCTGTGACCGCTCGGTTCGTAGCCGAGTACTCTATCCAGCTGAGCTACGAGTGCAAGTTGTGGTTTTATACCAGATCACAACTGGTTGAAGCCAAGTTATTTGCATTGCTGCAAACGACTCTTAAATGGTGCACTCGACAGGATTCGAACCTGTGACCGCTCGGTTCGTAGCCGAGTACTCTATCCAGCTGAGCTACGAGTGCATTTGTTGCCGCGCATTATAGGTCGTCAATTCCTTTTGTAAAGCGCTTTTTTCAGCAATTTCAACCACTTACTGATAAAGCCAGGTTCTGACGCACTAAACGAATAATGGCGGAGAACGGGGGATTCGAACCCCCGACACCCTTTTGAGGTGTACTCCCTTAGCAGGGGAGCGCCTTCGGCCACTCGGCCAGCTCTCCGCAACACGGGGCGTATATTAACCACCTTCATCCCCGTTTGCAAACATAAAAATCGATAAAAATTAATGGCTTGGTTCGTCGTCCTTCTCTTTCTTGATACGCAGGTAGATTTCCTCCCGGTGTACAGCGACCTCTTTCGGGGCATTGACGCCGATACGCACTTGGTTTCCTTTGACGCCGAGCACGGTCACGGTGATTTCGCCATCGCCAATAATCAGGCTTTCTGCACACCGACGGGTCAGAATCAGCATACCTTTCTCCTCACGCAATTCACTTAAGGGACAACAGTCTGCAAAAAAAAGGCATTGGACCTACAACCGAAACGGTCGAAGCCTACAGGCCTAGTATTGACCAGCGCGGGCAAAAGAACAGTTTTGAGACGCGCCATTCAGAAAAACAAAGGGCGCGGTCCAGCCGCGCCCTCAAGACAACGCTTTACTCGCCCTGTTGGACAGCAGCGTCGAGTTCGAAAGCCGTGTGCAGGGCGCGCACGGCCAGTTCCAGGTACTTCTCTTCGATGACCACGGAAACCTTGATTTCCGAGGTAGAGATCATCTGGATGTTGATGCTTTCCTTGGCCAGGGATTCGAACATGCGGCTGGCCACGCCCGCGTGGGAACGCATGCCGACACCAACGATCGAGACCTTGGCGATCTTGGTATCGCCCACCACTTCCCGGGCACCGATCTCGCCAGCGGTCTTTTTCAGGATCGCTTCGGCAGACTGGTAGTCGTTGCGGTGCACGGTGAAGGTGAAGTCGGTGGTGTTATCGTGCGAAACGTTCTGCACGATCATGTCGACTTCGATGTTCGCGGCGCTGATCGGGCCGAGAATCTTGAACGCCACGCCGGGGGTGTCTGGCACGCCACGGATGGTCAGCTTGGCTTCATCGCGGTTGAAAGCGATGCCGGAAATGATCGGCTGTTCCATGGATTCCTCTTCATCGATAGTAATGAGGGTGCCCGGACCCTCTTTGAAGCTGTGCAGAACGCGCAGCGGAACGTTGTACTTGCCGGCGAACTCAACCGCCCGGATCTGCAACACCTTCGAGCCTAGACTGGCCATTTCCAGCATTTCTTCGAACGTGATCTTGTCCAGGCGCTGGGCCACAGGCACGACCCGTGGGTCGGTGGTGTAGACGCCGTCCACATCGGTGTAGATCTGGCATTCGTCAGCCTTGAGAGCCGCTGCCAGCGCCACGCCGGTGGTGTCGGAACCGCCACGGCCGAGGGTGGTGATGTTGCCCTGCTCGTCCACGCCCTGGAAACCAGCGACGACCACGACACGGCCAGCCTTCAGGTCACCGCGGATCTTCTGGTCGTCGATCTGCAGGATACGCGCTTTGTTGTGCGCGCTGTCCGTCAGGATGCGCACCTGGTTGCCGGTGTAGGACACCGCCGGCACACCACGCTTGATCAGCGCCATGGCCAGCAAGGCGATGGTCACCTGCTCGCCAGTGGAAACGATCACGTCCAGCTCGCGGGGAACCGGTTGCTGGTCTCCGCTGATTTGCTTGGCCAGATCGATCAGACGGTTGGTCTCGCCGCTCATGGCCGACAGCACAACCACCAGGTCATCGCCCGCTTCACGGAATTTCTTAACCTTGTCGGCGACTTGTTCGATTCTCTCGACAGTGCCGACCGAGGTGCCTCCAAATTTCTGTACGATCAAAGCCATTTCAAAGCCGCCTCTGCCCATGAAGGGCGCCCAATAATTCAATCAGCAGCGCGCGGGCTCGTCACTAGACCACGAGCCCGCGACGCTGCCTTAAATACCCTGCTCTACAAATGCAACGGTCTGGGCCAGTGCCGCGTCCAGTGCGCCGACGTCGGTACCACCGCCTTGCGCCATGTCCGGACGACCACCGCCCTTGCCGCCCACTGCCGCAGCGGCCTGCTTCATCAAATCACCGGCTTTGAGTTGGCCAGTCAGGTCTTTGGTCACGCCTGCGACAAGAACGACCTTTTCCTCATGGACACTGCCGAGCAGGATCACTGCGCGGCCGAGTTTGTTTTTCAGTTGATCGACCAGCGCCAACAGCGCCTTGCCATCCTGGCCATCCAGACGCACGGCCAGCACCTTCACGCCCTTGACGTCCACGGCCTGGGCCGACAGATCGTCGCCCGCGGCGCTGGCGGCCTTGGCCTGCAACTGCTCGAGTTGCTTTTCCAGCAGGCGGTTGCGTTCCAGCACAGCCGACAGCTTGTCGATCAGGTTGTCGCGGCTGCCCCTGATCAGGCTTGCCGCTTCCTTGAGTTGTTCTTCCGCCGCGTTGAGGTACGCCAGCGCCGCTGCGCCAGTGACCGCCTCGATACGCCGCACGCCGGAGGCGACGCCGCCTTCGCTGATGATCTTGAGCAGGCCGATGTCGCCGGTGCGATTGGCGTGGATACCACCGCACAGCTCCACGGAGAAATCACCGCCCATGCTCAGCACGCGCACATTGTCGCCATATTTCTCACCGAACAACGCCATCGCGCCCTTGCGCTTGGCGGTCTCGATGTCGGTTTCCTCAGTCTCTACCGGAGAGTTCTTGCGAATCTCGGCGTTGACGATGTCTTCCAGCGCCTTGATCTGCTCAGGCTTGATGGCTTCAAAATGGCTGAAGTCAAAGCGCAGGCGCTGGCTGTCCACCAACGAGCCCTTCTGCTGGACATGCTCGCCCAGCACCTGGCGCAACGCTGCGTGCAGCAAGTGCGTGGCGGAGTGGTTCAGCGATGTCGCGTGGCGAACCTCGGCATCGACATGGGCCGCCACGGGAGCGGCGATCATCAAGCTGCCCGACGCCAGCACGCCATGGTGCAGGAAAGCACCACCGGTCTTGGTGGTGTCACGCACGTCGAAACGCGAGCTGCCCGCTTGCAGGTAACCGCTGTCGCCGATCTGGCCGCCGGACTCGGCGTAGAACGGCGTCTTGTCCAACACGATCACGCCTTCCTGGCCTTCGCTCAGGATGTCCACCGACTGCCCATCCTTATAGATGGCAACGATCTTGGCCGAACCGGTGGTGCCGGCATAGCCGGTGAATTCGGTGGCCACGTCAACCTTGACCAGGCTGTTGTAGTCCATGCCGAAGGAGCTGGCGGAACGCGCGCGCACCCGCTGGGCTTCCATCTCGCGCTCGAAACCGTCCTCGTCGAGGGTCAGGTTGCGTTCGCGGGCGATGTCGCCGGTCAGGTCCATCGGGAAACCGTAGGTGTCGTACAGCTTGAACACCACGTCGCCCGGGACCACGCTGCCCTTGAGTTCGGCCAGGTCCTGCTCGAGGATCTTCAGGCCTTGCTCCAGGGTCTTGGCGAATTGCTCTTCTTCCGCCTTGAGCACGCGCTCGATGTGCGCCTGCTGGGACTTGAGTTCCGGGAAGGCTTCGCCCATCTCGGCCACCAACGCTCCGACGATCTGATAGAAGAAGCTGCCCTTGGCGCCCAGCTTGTTGCCGTGACGGCAGGCGCGACGGATGATCCGGCGCAGCACATAACCGCGACCTTCGTTGGAAGGCAGCACACCGTCGGCAATCAGGAAACCGCAGGAACGGATGTGGTCAGCGACGACTTTCAGCGAAGCCTGGTTGTCGTTGGTGCAACCGATGGCCTTGGCCGACGCGCTCAGCAGGCTCTGGAACAGGTCGATCTCGTAGTTGGAATGAACGTGCTGCAGCACCGCACTGATCCGCTCCAGGCCCATGCCGGTGTCCACCGACGGCGCTGGCAGCGGATGCAACACGCCATCGGCGGTGCGGTTGAATTGCATGAACACGTTGTTCCAGATCTCGATGTAGCGGTCGCCGTCTTCTTCCGGCGAGCCGGGTGGGCCGCCCCAGATGTCGGCGCCGTGATCGTAGAAAATCTCGGTGCAAGGACCGCATGGGCCGGTGTCGCCCATGGTCCAGAAGTTATCGGAGGCGTAAGGCGCGCCTTTGTTGTCGCCGATGCGCACCATGCGCTCTGCCGGGACACCGACCTCCTTGGTCCAGATGTCATAGGCTTCGTCATCGGTGGCGTAGACCGTTACCCAGAGCTTCTCCTTGGGCAGGTTCAGCCACTTGTCGGAGGTCAGGAAGGTCCAGGCGAAAGTGATAGCGTCGCGCTTGAAATAATCACCGAAGCTGAAGTTACCCAGCATTTCGAAGAACGTGTGGTGACGTGCGGTATAGCCGACGTTTTCCAGGTCGTTGTGCTTGCCGCCGGCACGCACGCACTTCTGGCTGCTCACTGCACGGGTGTAGGCACGTTTTTCCTGGCCCAGGAAGCAGTCCTTGAACTGGTTCATCCCCGCGTTGGTGAACAGCAGGGTCGGGTCGTTGCCCGGAATCAAAGAGCTGGAGGCTACTCGGGTGTGGCCTTGCTCTTCGAAGAAGCGAAGGAAGGCTTCACGGATTTCTGCGCTTTTCATTAGGTTCTTCCACGGAGGCTGCGGCCAAAGGCCTGTGCAAAACGTCAACAGACGAAGCAACGGCAAAGGGCCGCATTATATCGGCCCTGCGCGTGGGGTACAGCGTGTTTATGTGATAGAAACTGTCAATTGCCCAGGTTAACGGGTCATTGGCGGGAAAAATCGACGAAAGCGGCGATCACCTGGTCGATTTGCGCCGCGCTCACGTCCATGTGCGTCACCATTCGCAAGCGTGGCGCCGCGCTGAGCTTGATGCCCCGTTCATCGGCAAACGCCTTGATCACCTCGGCCCGCTCGCCCATTTGTACGTAGACCATGTTGGTCTGCACCGGCTCGACCTTGTAGCCCGCCGCACGCAAGCCCTCGGCGAGCCGCTGGGCATTGGCGTGGTCATCGGCCAGGCGCTGCACGTGATGTTCCAGGGCATACAGCCCCGCCGCCGCGAGAATGCCGGCCTGGCGCATGCCGCCACCGACCATCTTGCGCAACCGACGCGCCTTGCCGATCAGCTCGACGCTGCCGCACAGGACCGAGCCCACTGGCGCGCCAAGGCCCTTGGACAGGCACACCGACACCGAATCGAAATGTTGTGTGATCTGCCGGGCATCGACATTCAGCTTGACCGCAGCGTTGTACAACCGCGCCCCGTCCAGGTGCAGCGCCAGGCCATGTTCCTGGGTGAAACGCCGGGCCCGAGCCAGGTATTCCAGCGGCAGCACCTTGCCCTGCATGGTGTTTTCCAAGGCCAGCAGGCGGGTGCGGGCAAAGTGGAAGTCATCGGGCTTGATCGCCGCGGCGACGTGCGCCAGGTCCAGGGAACCGTCCGCCTGCACCTCCAGAGGCTGGGGCTGGATCGAACCGAGCACCGCCGCTCCGCCGCCTTCGTATTTATAGGTGTGGGCCTGCTGGCCGACGATGTACTCATCGCCGCGCTCGCAGTGGGCCATCAACCCCAACAGGTTGCTCATGGTGCCCGTCGGCACGAACAGCGCTGCGGCAAAGCCCAGGCGCGCGGCCAGTTCAGCTTCGAGGCGATTGACGGTCGGGTCTTCGCCATACACATCGTCGCCGGTCGGCGCACTGGCCATGGCATCGAGCATGCCGGCGGAAGGTTGGGTGACCGTGTCGCTGCGAAGATCGATAACACTCATGAATCTGGCCTCGGGTGCTGTTTGGGGAATTCCCTTTCGAAGGACAATTACTGCGGGCATGGCGCGGAATAATCAAGCCCAGGACCACACTAACCCAACAGATTATCCAAATCCCCTGTGGGAGCGAGCTTGCTCGCGATGGCGGCAGTAAACCCTGCATCGATGCAAGCTGAACCACCGCTATCGCGAGCAAGCTCGCTCCCACAGTGGTTTATGTGTTAAAAAATCTCCGCCGTCACATGCCGTGGCGGCAAAACGTTCTCAGGGCGGGGTGCAACTCCCCACCGGCGGTAATTGCGCGCAATGCGCATAGCCCGCGAGCGCTTGGCGCTACATCGCTTTTTGGGGTGTAGCGACAAGGTCAGCAGACCCGGTGTGATTCCGGGGCCGACGGTCATAGTCCGGATGAAGAGAGAACGGGATCGACACCCAAGGGCCGACTGCGACTCCGTGCGCGGCGTACCCTCGAATCCCCTTCGATTCATGACGCCCTGTTTTTCACACAAACAGGAACCAGAACATGCAACCCACTGCAATCGACAGCAAAAGCAAAAGTCATCCGGGCGAGCGCGTCGCGTTCATCCAGGCCTGCTGGCACAAGGAAATCGTCGACCAGAGCCGGAAAGGCTTCGTCGCCGAAATGATCCTCCAGGGTTACCAGGAAAGTGATATCGACTTCTTCGAAGTCGGCGGCGCCTTCGAAATTCCGCTGCACGCCAAGCTGCTGGCCAAGTCAGGCCGCTACGCCGGCATCGTCGCCGCCGGCCTGGTGGTGGACGGTGGTATCTACCGCCACGAGTTTGTCGCCCAATCGGTCATCAGTGGCCTGATGCAGGTGCAATTGGAAACCGAAGTGCCGGTGTTCTCGGTCGTGCTCACGCCGCATCACTTCCATGCCGGGGAAGAACATCAGAAGTTCTTCTTCGAGCATTTCGTGCACAAGGGCCAGGAGGCGGCGAAGACCTGCGCCGATACCTTGCACAAGACCCGGACGTTGCGTCGCAGTGAACAGCGGGCGGTAGCGGTCTAAAGCTGCAAAAAAAACCTGTGGGAGCGAGCTTGCTCGCGATAGCGGTGTTCCAGTCTATATTGAAGGCGACTGACACTCCGCTATCGCGAGCAAGCTCGCTCCCACATTGGTTTTGTGGAGGTTTTAGACCAGGCTTTCATCAGTCGCCGGCACGATCAGGATGCCAGCCCGCAAGCCATTCTTGACCTTGGGGTTCGGGAAGATGATCCGCGCGCCCTCCTCTTCGATCACCCAGCGGGTCTGGGCGATGTCTTCGGCCAGCACATAGCCTTTTTCAAGCTCGGAGAAGTTCTCGACATCCGCCGGCAGGTTAAGGCGGAAACTGTCGCTGTGCTTGATGATTTCCCGGGCCACGCTGAACAGCTGGAGGCCATCGAGGCCCTCGTCCAACTCCGGCTCGTTGCCTTCGATGATCTGGTGCAGGCCAGTTTCCAGCAGGCTGACGTTGACTCCGTCGTTCTGCCCGAACGGCCGGGCCTTGCCCAGCTCCAAGGTGAAGGATTCGGCACCGAGCTGATCGTAGGTATAGGCACTGAACACGATGGACGGCTTGTTCTGCAGCAGCACCGCTTCCATGCCCGCGGCACGCAGGCGCGCCAGTTCCCGGCGTGAATGCTGGCGACCTTCTTTCCATGGATAGAGGGCGAACTGCTCGATCTTCGAGCCACGAATGGCAGTGTGCAGGTCGTAGTGCAAGCGACTGCGCTCCGGCCGGCTGAAAAAACTGGCGGCCAGCCGCTCCAGCTCGCAGGCCCGCAGCGCCTCAGGACCACCGCTCAACTCATGGCGACCATTGAACAGCCGGTTGACGTCCTGTTCGACGAAACGCTCACCGCGCCGGATGGCCTCGGGGTTGCCGAACAGGAACAGAATGCGTGCCCGGGGTTTCAGGTCACCACGGGCGATGTCATGCAGCAGGCGGTCGAGCAATTCGATCGGCGCGGTTTCGTTGCCGTGGATGCCGGCCGACAGCAGCAGGTCCAGGCCGTTGTCCCAGGCTTCGGGCGGCTTGACCTCCAGCGCGCCCTCGCTCAACCAGCGCATCCGTACGCCTTCGACAGTCAGTTGAGTCTTCTCCGCCGGTTCACGGCCGGCGAGGGTCAGTTCAAGCAGTTTGCCGAGGGCGAGCATAGCGCGGTTTCCTTAGTGGTCGTGGCCGCAATCCGGGCCATGGACATGGTCATCGTCGCCGACGTCCGCCGGTTCCATTTCCAGTTGCAGGCTGACCAGGTTGGTCGCCAATGGACGCAACAACAGGTTGGCGTATTCCTCGTCCCCTTCCTCGACGTCAACGCCGATCAGCAGCTGACCGCGGCCATCCTGCTGGATCCACAATTCCTTGCCTTGCCACATCACCGCGACGCGGGTGCAGGAGGTTTCCAGTTGGGTGCCGTCGGTGTCTTCGAGGATCAGCTGCAGGGTATCGCTCATGTCTTTACATTCTCGTCTGGGGATAAGGCAACGCGCCCTGCTTTGACTGTAGTCAGGTCGCGCGCGCTTTCAATTGATCTGGAAAGGATAAACCGCGCCAAGTTTAAGGATTTGTGTCAGTTCATCCAGTGCCCCGCGGCATTCGAGCAGCAACTGCGGGTCTGCCAGGTCATTCTCGGTCATGCGGTCGCGGTAGTGACGCTCGACCCATTGGGTCAGCGAATCGTACAGCGGCGCGGTCATGATAACCCCTGGGTTGACGGCCGCCAGTTCGGTTTCATTCAGCGCTACGCGCAACCTCAGGCAAGCAGGGCCGCCGCCGTTCTGCATGCTTTGCTTGAGGTCGAAGACCTTCACTTCGCGGATAACGCCGCCAGCGCCCGTCAGGCCTTGCAAGTATTGCCAGACGCGTTCGTTGCCGCGGCATTCTTCCGGCACGATCAATAGCATCGAGCCGTCGGGACGCGACAGCAACTGGCTATTGAACAGGTAGGAACGAACCGCATCATCGACGGTGACCGCCGAACGCGGTACGCACACCGATTGAAATTTCCCACCGACCTTGGCGAGTTTGCTGCTCAATTCGGCCAGCATCTTGTCGGTCTCGAGAAACGCGTCCTCGTGATAGAACAGCACTTCGCCATTACCCACCGCGATCACGTCGTTGTGGAACACGCCTTGGTCGATCACCGACGGATTCTGTTGCGCGTAGACCACGCCCTCCTCCCGCAGACCATGCAGGCGCGCAACCGCCTGGGAGGCTTCGAGGGTTTGGCGTGCCGGATATTTCTGCGGTGCGGGGTAACGGGTGTCGAAGGCACTGCGACCGAAGACGAAGAATTCGACACCGGCCTCGCCGTAGGCGCGGCAGAAACGGGTGTGGTTGGCCGCGCCTTCATCGCCGAACTGCGCCACCGCCGGCAACGCGGCGTGATGGGCGAAGTGTTGCGGGTTGGCGAACATCGCCCCCAGCACACGGCTGGTGGTCGGATGCTCGATGCTGCGGTGGTATTTGCAGTTCAGGTTGGCGGCGGTGAAGTGCACGCGGCCATCGGCCGTGTCGGCGCTCGGGCTGACCGTGGCGGCGTTGGCCACCCACATGCTGGAGGCCGAGCAACTGGCGACCAACAGTGGCATCGCTTCTTTCGCGGCCTGCTGGATGACCTGGGCATCGCTGCCGGCAAAGCCCAGCCGACGCAAAGCCGCCACGTCCGGGCGCTCCTGCGGTGCCAGCACGCCTTGCTGGAAACCCATGTCCATCAGCGCTTTCATTTTCGCCAGGCCCTGCAACGCCGCTTCCTTGGGGTTCGAGGACTGCTGGCTGTTGCTCTGGGACGCGACGTTGCCGTACGAGAGCCCGCCGTAGTTATGGGTCGGCCCCACTAGACCGTCAAAGTTGACTTCATAGGATTTCATCAGCGAGGCTCCACGAGAATCTGTTTTTTATAGGCATCAGGTAACGGTTTTGATCGAATACCGAGGCGCGGCCTTCGCGAGCAAGCTCGCTCCCACAGGGTCTTGCACCGTCCTTGTGGGAGCGAGCTTGCTCGCGATTGGGGCTTAAACCATTTTTACGCCAGGCGTCAGGCTCGCCGGCATGACAAGGCTCGGCGTCTCCAGGGAAGCCACCGGGTACGCGCAATAATCCGCCGCGTAATAAGCGCTGGCGCGATGGTTGCCCGAGGCACCGACACCGCCGAACGGCGCGCTGCTGGCGGCGCCGGTCAGCTGTTTGTTCCAGTTGACGATACCGGCGCGGCTTTGCAGCCAGAACTCTTGGTAACGGTCCTGGGAATCGGACAGCAAGCCGGCGGCCAGGCCATATTGCGTGTTGTTGGCTTCGGTAATCGCTGCGGGGAAATCCTTGTAGCGGATCACTTGCAGCAACGGCCCGAACAACTCCTCGTCGGGACGCTCGGCCACGGCCGTCACGTCCAGGATACCCGGCGTCAGCAATGCAGCCTGGGCCTGCGGCTGAGTCATGGCCAACAGCGGCACTGCGCCTTTGCCCAGCAAGTGGTTTTGCGCATCCATCAGCGCCTTGGCCGCGCCCAGGGAAATCACCGAGCCCATGAACGGTGCCGGTTGCTGGTCGAAGGCACCCACTTCAAGGGTAGAACTGACCGCCACCAGGCGCGCCAGCAAGGCATCGCCCCAGGCACTTACCGGCACCAGCAGGCGGCGCGCACACGTGCAGCGCTGCCCGGCGGAAATGAAGGCGGATTGGATAATGGTGTAGACCGCCGCATCGACGTCCGCCACCTCATCCACCACCAGTGGGTTGTTACCGCCCATTTCCAGCGCGAGGATCTTGTCCGGGCGACCGGAAAACTGTTGGTGCAGCAAGTTTCCGGTGCGGCTGGAGCCGGTGAAGAACAGCCCGTCGATGCCCGGGTTCGCCGCCAGGGCGATACCGGTTTCCCGCGCGCCTTGCAGCAGGTTCAGCACGCCCGCCGGCAAACCCGCCTCGACCCAGCACTTGACCGTCAGCTCGGCGACTTTCGGCGTCAGCTCGCTCGGCTTGAACAACACGCAGTTGCCGGCGAGCAGCGCAGGCACGATGTGGCCATTGGGCAAATGGCCAGGGAAGTTGTAAGGGCCGAACACCGCCACCACACCGTGGGGTTTGTGGCGCAGCACGGCGGTGGCGTCGCCCAGGGGGCCGCTCTTCTCGCCGGTCCGCTCGCGGTAGCTCTGCACCGAAATGGCGATTTTGTTGACCATGCTGGTCACCTCGGTCGCCGCTTCCCACAACGGCTTGCCGGTTTCTTCACCGATGCACCGGGCCAGTTCGTCAGCATGGCTTTTCAGGGACGCGGCAAAGGCCTCCAGCACCTGGATGCGTTCATCCAGCGAGCGGCGGGCCCAGTCCGGGAACGCTTGGCGCGCGGCCTGCACCGCCGATTCCACCTGCGCCGCGGTGGCGCCGTTGCCCGACCACAACACCTGCTGGGTCACTGGATTCAACGACTCGAAGAGGTCGCCCTGGCCTTCCAGCCAGCTACCTGCGATGTACAACGACTTCATCATTTTGACTCCCGGGCAGCAGACAACGCCACGGCACGCACCTGGTCGCCGGCGTTGAGTTGAAGACGTTTGGCGGTCAGCGGATCGACCACCAGTGTGCCTGCGGCAAAGCGCGCCGGTGCCGCGGTGATGCGGCAGTCTTCGCGCTTGCGGTTATGGATGAGGAACGGCGTGGCGTCATCGCCCGGCGTGCCGATGGCCAGCACCAGCGCCTGGCTGTCGCGAATCGCGCGGATCTTGCCGGTTTCGCATTCCACCGCCGGGCCGGCGTCGAAGATGTCGACGTAACCCTGGTAGCTGAACCCTTCGCTCTTGAGCATCGACAGCGCCGGTTCGGTATCTGGATGAACCTGGCCAATCACGGCCCGGGCATCTTCGGACAAGAAGCAGGTGTACAGCGGGAACTTGGGCATCAGCTCGGCGATGAACGCCTTGTTACCAACGCCGGTCAGGTAATCGGCCTGGCTGAATTCCATCTTGAAGAAATGCCGGCCCAGGCTTTCCCAGAACGGCGAACGCCCGTTGTCGTCGGACATGCCGCGCATCTCGGCGATGATCTTGTTGCCGAACAACTGCGGGAATTCGGCGATGAACAACAGCCGCGCCTTGGCCAGCATCCGGCCGTTGAGGCCATTGCGGAAGTCGGCGTGGAGGAACAGCGAGCACAGCTCCGAATTGCCGGTCAGGTCGTTGGCCAGGAACAACGTCGGGATTTCCCGATAAATGTTCAACTCCTGGGACGCGCTGACCGTCAGGCCGACCCGGAAGTTGTACCAGGGCTCACGCAATCCCACCGCGCCGGCGATGGCGGAAATGCCCACCACGCGACCGTCATCGTCTTCGAGCACGAACAGGTAGTCCGCGTCACCACGCCCGGCTTCGCCGCGAAAGGTCTTCTCGGCCCAGCCGACCCGATGGGCCAGGCGCTCTTCGTTGGCCGGCAAGGTAGTCAGGCCGGTGCCCGTGCTGCGGGCCAGGGCGATCAGAGCGGGTAAGTCGCTGCTGCGTACGGGACGAACGATCATGCTATCTCCTCAGACGGGCCGCTCTCGCCACCCGCGAAACTCAGCTGTAAAGCGTTATACCGCTACCAAACGCACGCTGGCGCCTTCGCCAACGCCCAAGGCTTCGGCCGCTTCCATGTCCAGCGTTACAGGCTTGCCTGGCGCGTAGTCGAGCTCGAGCAGCACGGCGCGGTAATCCTGCAATTGGGCATTGGCCACCAGGTATTGGCGGCCGGCCCCCTTGACCGGTTCGCCGATCTTGACCGGCACCACGCGGCTCTGGGCAATCGAACGGATGCCCGAGACACGGGCATGCAGGGTCGGGCCACCGTCGAAGATGTCGATGTAGTGATCGGTCTCGAAACCCTCGCGCATCAGGATGTCGAAGGTGATCTGCGCCCGCGGATGAACCTGGCCCATGGCTTCCTGGGCGGCGTCCGGCAACAGCGGCACGTAGATCGGGTAATGGGGCATCAGCTCGGCGAGGAACGTACGGCTTTTCAGCCCGCACAAACGCTCGGCGGCGGCGTAGTTGAGGTCGAAGAAATTGCGGCCGATGGCGTCCCAGAACGGCGAGTCGCCATTCTCATCGCTGTAGCCGACGATCTCGGTCACCACCGAATCGGCGAACCGCTCCGGATGACTGGCGACGAACAACAGCCGCCCGCGGGAATTGAGTTCCGACCACGGCGAACCCACCAATTCCGGCACCACGTAGAAACTGGTCAACAGGCTGTTGCCGGTCAGGTCGTGGCATTGGGAGAGTACGTGGATCTTGTTGTGGATCTTCAGCTCACGGGACGCGTGAACGAAGGTCTCGTTGCGAAAGCTGTAGAACGGTTCGGAATAACCGGCCGAAGCGACAATGGCCGAGCAGCCGGCCAGCTTGCCGGTCGCGGTGTCTTCGAGGACGAAGAAATAGCTCTCTTCGCCGTTGAAACTGACTTCGGCGGCAAACGAGGCTTCGCTGGCGGCGATCTTGTCGCTCAGGCGTTCAACGTCATCCGGCAAGGAGGTGACACCGATCGGACTGTCCGCAGCCAGACGCTGTACCTCGCCCAGATCAGCCATTTGCGCGGGGCGCATCACCAGCATGGTGTCACTCCTTAACTTGAAATAAACGGTTCGACCAAAGGGTCGATACACAGAAAAAAACTAAACAAACACCCTGGCCCGCATTGCATCTGCGGCGGTCTTCGATTTTTCAGCCGCTGCAAGACTCCTGTGGGAGCGAGCTTGCTCGCGATAGCGGTGTGTCAGTCAACATTCATTTCACTGAAGCACCGCCATCGCGAGCAAGCTCGCTCCCACAAGGGAGGTCCGGGTCAGCCTCAGGCTTGCGTCAGCTTCGCCGCCGCCTGCTCGAAGCGGTCCAGGCCGGCGTCGATGTCGGCGTCTTCCACCACCAGGCTCGGGGCGAAGCGAATCACGTCCGGGCCGGCTTGGAGGATCATCAGGCCTTCCTGTTCGGCGGCATTGAAGATGTCCTTGGCCTTGCCTTTCCAGGCGTCGTTCAGCACGCAACCGATCAGCAGGCCCAGGCCACGCACCTGGGTGAACAGGCCGTACTTCTCGCCGATCTGTTCCAGGCGTGCCTTGAATTTGTTGTGCTTGGTCTTGACGCCACCGAGCACTTCAGGGGTATTGATCACGTCGATTACCGCCTCGGCCACCGCACACGCCAGCGGGTTGCCGCCGTAGGTGGTGCCGTGGGTGCCGACGACCAGGTGCTTGGCCAGCGCTTCGGTGGTGAGCATCGCCGCGATCGGGAAACCACCGCCCAGGCTCTTGGCGCTGGTGAGGATGTCCGGGACCACGCCGTAATGCATGTAGGCGAACAGATGGCCGCTGCGGCCCATGCCGGTCTGCACTTCGTCAAAGACCAGCAGCGCATCGTGGGCATCGCACAGGTCGCGGGCGCCTTGCAGGTAGGCCTGCTCGGCCGGCAACACACCGCCCTCGCCCTGGATCGGTTCCAGCACAACGGCGCAGGTCTTATCGGAAATGGCGGCTTTCAAAGCAGCCAGGTCGTTATAAGGAACGTGGGTAATGCCGGTAATTTTAGGCCCGAAACCGTCGGAGTACTTCGATTGCCCGCCGACGTTGACGGTGAACAGGGTACGACCGTGGAAGCTATTGAGCGCGGCGATGATTTCGTAATTTTCACTGCCGAAACGATCGAAGGCGACGCGACGGGCCAGCTTGAAGGCGGCCTCGTTGGCTTCGGCGCCGGAGTTGCAGAAGAACGCGCGCTCGGCGAAGGTCGCGTTGACCAGTTTGTGAGCCAGGCGCAGGGCCGGTTCGTTGGTGAAAACGTTGGAGACGTGCCACAGCTTGTTGGCCTGTTCGGTCAGTGCACCGACCAGCGCCGGGTGGGCATGGCCCAGTACGTTGACTGCGATACCGCCAGCAAAGTCGATCAGCTCGCGACCGGATTGATCCCATACGCGGGAACCGGCACCACGCACAGGAATGAAGGCAGCAGGTGCATAGTTGGGAACCATAACCTGGTCGAAATCGGCGCGTTGTACCGCGGCTTGCTCAACGGACATCGGAGTCTCCTGATGAGGAACACCCGCCTGGAACTGGCGAGCTTGGTAAGGATTGTAAGGACAGTTTTCAGCCCGGCCTTGCCGCCAAGCGACAACTTCTTATAGCGCCAACCCACGTTTTGCGCGGGTTTACGGCAATGCGACAAATAGCGTCGCAAAGGCGCAGTTTAAACGTTGCCGGTGTATTTGAGGTGCCCGCATTCACATTTGCGCTGCCAGACACAAAACACCTGTGGGAGCGAGCTTGCTCGCGATGGCGGAGTGTCAGCCAACATTCATTTCACTGAAATACCGCCATCGCGAGCAAGCTCGCTCCCACAGTTCTTGTGTTGACCGCCTATCCGCAGTCTTGCCGCTTAGCCCCGTTCGGAGGGCACCGAGGACAATTCGAACGGGCTGCTGCTGCGTCGCTGGTTGCGGTCTTCCCGCGGCGTGGCGCCGAAGAAGTTGCGGTAGGCGCTGGAGAAGTGGGGCCCCGAGGAGAAACCGCAGGACAAGCCGATCTGGATGATGGACTTGCTGGTCTGCATCAGCATCTGCCGGGCCTTGTTCAGGCGCAGCTCCAGGTAATACTGGCTGGGCACGCGGTTGAGGTATTGCTTGAAGATCCGCTCCAGTTGCCGACGGGATACGCACACATGCTGGGCGATTTCGTCGGTGGTCAGCGGCTCCTCGATGTTGGCCTCCATCAGCAACACCGCCTGGGTGAGCTTTGGATGGCTGGAGCCGAGGCGATTCTGCAACGGAATGCGCTGGCGCTCGCCACCCTCGCGAATGCGCTCGACCACCAGCTCTTCCGACACCGCGCCGGCCAGTTCCGCGCCGTGATCCCGGGCCAGCACCGCCAGCAGCAGGTCCAGCACCGACATGCCGCCGCAAGCGCTCAGGCGATCGCGATCCCAGTCGAACAGATGGCTGGTGGCAATGACCTTGGGGAAGCGTTCGGAGAAATCGTCCTGCCAACGCCAATGCACAGCGGCACGGTAACCGTCGAGCAACCCCAATTGCGCCAGGGGATAGACACCGGCAGACAAACCGCCGATCACACAACCGGCACGCACCAGTTGCTTGAGGGCGCTGCCCAGGGGCGAGGCCAGCGCGGTCGGCGGCTCATCGGCCAGCAGGAACAGCTTCTGGAAACCCTCGAGCTTGCCGGCCCAGGGTTCGCCCGGCAATTGCCAGGCGCCGTCGGCCGGTGGCTCGGCCTGCAAGAACGACAACTCGTAGACCACATCCGGATGCACCCGCTGGGCGACACGCAAGGCGTCCTCGGCCAGCGCCAGCGTCAAGGCTTTAGTGCTGGGCCAAATCAGGAAACCTATTCGATGGGCAGTCATGGCGGGCGATCCGAAGCGAAAACAGTGTTAAAGCCAAAAGCGGCTGCAACCAAATTAGACCATCTGGCGCGCGGTGCGCAGCATGACCCAAATCAGGTGCGTAACGGGAGCGATTACTTGAGGCTGCCCGACAGAAATTGTTGCAGGCGCTCGGATTGCGGATTCACCAGCACTTCGCGCGGGTTGCCGCTTTCTTCGACGATGCCTTTGTGCAAGAACACCAGCTGGTTCGACACTTCACGGGCAAAGCCCATTTCGTGGGTCACCACCACCATGGTCCGGCCTTCCAAGGCCAGGGCCTGCATCACCTTGAGCACGTCGCCCACCAGTTCCGGGTCCAGCGCCGAGGTCGGCTCGTCGAACAGCATCACCTCAGGCTCCATCGCCAGCGCACGGGCAATCGCCACGCGCTGCTGCTCGCCGCCGGACATGTGGCCCGGGTAGGCATCCTTGCGATGAGCCACGCCAACCTTGTTCAGATAGTGCTCGGCCTTCTCCCGTGCTTCGGCCTTGGCCACGCCCAGTACATGCACCGGCGCCTCCATGATGTTTTCCAGCGCGGTCATGTGGGACCACAGGTTGAAATGCTGGAACACCATCGACAGCCGCGAACGCATGCGCTGCAGTTGCTTGGGGTCCGAAGCCTTCATGGCGCCGTCCTTGCCCGCCACCAGCTTCAACTCTTCGTTGTTGAGCAGGATCTTGCCGGCATGGGGTTGCTCAAGCAGGTTGATGCAACGCAGGAAAGTACTCTTGCCGGAGCCACTGGAGCCGATGATGCTGATCACATCGCCAGCGGCGGCTTTCAGGGACACGCCCTTGAGCACTTCGTGACTGCCATAGCGTTTATGCAGGTCTTGGACTTCAAGCTTGTACATGCGGTCGGTTCTCACAAAACGTCAGTCGTTGAGCAGTCGATCGGATCGATGCGTTATCAGTGCTTGCGCGGGGCCAGGTAACCCAGCCAGCGGCGCTCGGCCAGTTTGAACAGGCGCACCAGGATGAAGGTCAGGCACAGGTAGAACACACCGGCGGTGATGTAGGCCTCGAACGGCAAGTAATACTGCGCGTTCACCGTGCGCGCGGCACCGGTGATGTCGATCAGGGTCACGATGGAGGCCAGGCTGGTGGTCTGCAACATCATGATCACTTCGTTGCTGTATTGCGGCAGCGCCCGGCGCAGGGCCGACGGCAGCAGGATCCGGCGATACAGCTTGTAGCGCGACATGCCCATGGCCTTGGCCGCTTCGATCTCACCGTTGGGCGTGGCCCGCAGGCTGCCGGCGATGATTTCGGCGGTGTAGGCACTGGTGTTGATGGCGAACGCCAGGCACGCACAGAACGTTGCGCTGGACAGCCATGGCCAGAGGAAGCTCTCGCGCACGACCGCGAACTGCGCCAACCCGTAGTAGATCAGGAACAGCTGCACCAGCATCGGCGTGCCGCGGATCACGTAGGTGTAGAGCCAGGCCGTCATGTTGACGACCGGCTGCTTGGACACCCGCATCAACCCCAGGGGCAGCGCCGCCAGCAGGCCGAAGAACAGCGACAGGGCCAACAGCTTCAGAGTGGTCAGCAAGCCGCTGAAATACAGCGGCAAAGCTTCGTAGATGACGTTGTAGTCGAAGATCATAGATCAGCCGCCCTTACGCCTACCGAGTAGCGCTTCTCAAGGTGACGCAACGCCAGCAACGAGACACTGGTGATCACCAGGTACATCGCCGCCACTGCGAGGAAGAAGGTGAAAGGCTCGCGAGTGGCATCCGCCGCCTGCTTGGCCTTGAACATCATGTCTTGCAGGCCCACCACGGAAATCAGCGCAGTGGCCTTGGTCAACACCAACCAATTGTTGGTGAAACCCGGAATCGCCAGGCGAACCATCTGTGGCACCAGCACCCGGAAGAACACCTGGAAGCTGTTCATGCCATACGCCATGCCCGCCTCGGCCTGCCCCTTGGGGATCGCCATGAAGGCACCGCGAAAGGTTTCCGACAGGTACGCACCGAAGATGAAACCCAGCGTGCCGATACCGGCCGCCAGCGGGTTCAGGTCGATGTAGTCGTCATAGCCAAGCATCGGCGAGACGCGGTTGAGCAGGTCCTGGCCGCCGTAGAAAATCAGCAGGATCAGCACCAGGTCCGGGATACCACGGATGACCGTGGAATACAGGTCGCCCAGCCACGCCAGCCAGCGCACCGGCGAGAGGCGCAACGCGACACCAATCAACCCCAGGACGATGGCCAGGGCCATGGACGACAAGGCGAGCTCAAGCGTCAACCATGCGCCATCGAGGATGACAGCCCCGTAGCCTTTCAACATGATTCAGGTCCTCGAAAGTGGGATGAAAAAATGGCGCAAACCGCAGAGATCCTGTTGCTTGCGCCATTTCGCACGAGTGGCGGGACGTCGTTACTTGCCGTAGATGTCGAAAGCGAAGTATTTGTCCTGGATTTGCTTGTACTTGCCGTTCTCGCGAATGGCGGTGATCGCGTTGTTGATCTTGCCTTTCAGCGCATCGCCCTTGCGAACCGCGATACCGATACCGTCGCCGAAGTATTTCTCGTCGGTAAAGGCTGGACCTACAAATGCGTAGCCCTTGCCGGCATCGGTCTTGAGGAAGCCGTCATCCAACAGGGTAGCGTCTGCCACGGTGCCGTCGAGGCGGCCAGCGGACACGTCCAGGTAGATCTCGTTCTGCGAACCGTACGGCTTGATCTCGGCACCCAGCGGGGCCAGGACTTCACGGGCGAAACGCTCGTGGATCGAACCGCGCTGCACGCCGATGTTCTTGCCCTTGAGCTCGGCCAGGCCGTCGCTGACCTGGGTACCGGCCTTCATCACCAGGCGGGCCGGGGTGTTGTAGTACTTGTTGGTGAAATCAACCGACTTCTTGCGATCTTCAGTGATCGACATGGACGACAGGATCGCGTCGATCTTGCGCACCTTCAGCGCCGGGATCAGGCCGTCGAACTCTTGCTCGACCCACACGCACTTGACCTTCATCTCTTCGCACAGCGCATTGCCGATGTCGTAGTCGAAACCGACGATGCTGCCATCCGGGGCTTTCGAGGCGAACGGAGGGTAAGCCGCTTCGATACCAATCTTCAGGGGCTTCTCATCAGCGAAGGTCGGCAGGGACAGCACGGACAGTGCCAGGGCGCCAAGCAGCACAAGTTTCTTCATCTTGGGACTCCATCGGTAAAGGGCAAAAACGGCAGAGTGAGCAACAGCCCAATATGCGAATGGGTGAAACGAACTTTGGTGCTGCGTCCTAGGAGGCTCACGATTTATCCAACGCGAGCCACGACGAGCGAGTGATCGGCATTCTAACGACAGGCCCGAAGCCGATATTTCTTCAATGCGACAACAAATTACAGAAGCACCAAGAAAGCTGTTTGAGCACATTGACAGCCCCGCAAATTCATGCAAGAGCAAAAGAAGGGAAACCGATCTATGCTGCAAATAGCGGGCCCATTATTCGCAAACCCTTCTAATCCGGCAAGCACAGCGTGTCGGCTTATTTTCACAGACGCCTGGAACCGCCCTATGGCGGGGCTTAGCGTTTCACATCGCCCCGTTATGGCGCCTTTGGTTACACATTTCGAAACGTCGGTAACGTTCAGACGCCTCCTACTTTAAACGCCGATATTTATTCGAACACCTATCAGCCAAACACCAAACCCTGTGGCGAGGGAGCTTGCTCCCGCTGGGCTGCGCAGCAGCCCCAATAGCCAGGCACCGCGCTTGTTCAGGCATACCGCATTGACCGGTTTACGACTGCTGCGCAGCCGAGCGGGAGCAAGCTCCCTCGCCACAAAGGCACCACACTTCAGGCCCTCCCAGCGCGCCCATAAAAAAGCCCCGCCCGGCAAACGCCGGGCGGGGCTCTTAGGTGCTACACGCGACCGTCAGGCCACGTTCATGGTCTTGTGTGTCTCGATCAGGTGCGCCACCACACCCGGGTCGGCCAGGGTGGAGATATCACCCAACCCGTCGTATTCCGCCGTGGCGATCTTGCGCAGGATGCGGCGCATGATCTTGCCGGAGCGGGTCTTCGGCAGCCCCGGTGCCCACTGGATCACGTCTGGCGAAGCAATCGGACCGATCTCCTTGCGCACCCAGTTCTTCAGCTCCAGGCGCAGGGCCTCGCTGGTTTCTTCGCCGGCATTGAGAGTGACGTAGACATAAATGCCCTGGCCCTTGATGTCGTGCGGCACACCCACCACCGCCGCTTCGGCGACTTTCGGGTGGGCGACCATGGCGCTTTCGATCTCGGCGGTGCCCATGCGGTGGCCGGAGACGTTGAGCACGTCATCCACCCGACCGGTGATCCAGTAGTAGCCGTCCTCGTCGCGACGAGCGCCGTCACCGGTAAAGTACATGCCACTGAAGGTCTTGAAGTAGGTGTCGACAAAACGGTCATGGTCGCCGTACAGCGTACGCGCCTGGCCTGGCCACGAATCGAGGATCACCAGGTTGCCTTCAGCGGCGCCCTCGACCAGGTTGCCGAGGTTGTCCACCAGTGCCGGCACCACGCCGAAGAACGGACGCGTGGCCGAACCTGGCTTCAACGCCGTGGCGCCTGGCAGCGGGCTGATCAGCACGCCACCGGTTTCGGTCTGCCACCAGGTGTCGACGATCGGGCAACGCTCCTTGCCGACATTCTTGTAGTACCAGTCCCAGGCTTCCGGGTTGATCGGCTCGCCCACCGACCCCAACAGGCGCAGGCTGCTGCCATCGGCACCTTCGACTGCGGCGGTGCCCGAGGCCATCATCGCGCGGATCGCGGTCGGCGCGGTGTAGAGGATGCTGACCTTATGCTTGTCGACAACCTTGGCCACCCGGGTGATGTCCGGGTAGTTCGGCACGCCCTCGAACAGCAGCGTGGTCGCGCCATTGGCCAGCGGGCCGTAGACGATATAACTGTGGCCGGTGACCCAACCCACGTCGGCGGTGCACCAGTAGACCTCGCCCGGTTTGTAGTCGAACACGCGCTCATGGGTCAGCGCCGCGTACAGCAAGTAGCCAGCCGTGGTGTGCTGCACGCCCTTCGGCTTGCCGGTGGAGCCGGAGGTGTAGAGGATGAACAGCGCTTCTTCGGCGCCCATCTCTTTCGGCGCGCAAACGGTACCGGCGACCTTCATCAGGTCTTCGTACCAGATGTCACGGTGCTGGTTCCACTTGATGTTGCCCGCCGTGCGCTTGCACACGATGACTTTCTGGATGCTGCTGGTTTCCGGGTTGGTCAGCGCGTCATCGACGTTGGCCTTGAGCGGGATCTTCTTGCCGGCGCGAATGCCTTCGTCGGCGGTGATCACCACTTTGGATTTGCAGTCGATGATCCGGCCCGCCAGGGCTTCGGGGGAGAAACCACCGAACACCACCGAGTGAATCGCACCGATCCGGGTACAGGCCAGCATCGCGACCACGGCTTCAGGGATCATCGGCATGTAGATGGTCACCACGTCGCCGCGGTGCACGTCCTGGCCGCGCAGGGCGTTGGCGAACTTGCAGACTTCTTCGTGCAGCTCGCGATAAGTGATGTTGCGGCTCTCGGACGGGTCATCGCCCTCCCAGATAATCGCAATTTGATCGCCGCGCTCGGCCAGGTGACGGTCGAGGCAGTTGTAGGACACGTTCAAGGTGCCGTCGGCGAACCACTTGATGTCGACATGGTGATCGTCGAAAGAAGTCTGCTTCACCGTGGTGAAAGGCTTGATCCAATCGAGGCGCTTGGCCTGCTCGCGCCAGAAGCCATCGGGGTTGACGACCGACTGCTGGTACATGGCCTTGTAGGTCGCCTCGTCAGTCAGCGTATTGGCCGCTACCTCGGGACGAACGGGATACACAGAAGCCGCACTCATCTTTCTTACCTCGGTGAATAGTTGTTTTTGTATGATCCCGTTGTAGCCCGGGGCGGGCCTATAGAACCATTCGACGATGGTAGTAACAAGTCCCTACAAAATGTCGGTACTAGTGGGAGCCGAGCTTGCTCGCGATGGCGGTGGGTCAGTCAATATCCATGCAAACTGATCCACCGCTATCGCGAGCAAGCTCGCTCCCACAGTTGATCTCCATTGAACGCTCACTTTACGTCCAACGCCGCTCCCCCTGTGGGAGCGAGCTTGCTCGCGATGGCGCCTGCCCATCCAATAGCAATTCACCAGACAGCCACCGACTCCCAGTCGATTATTACCAGATCAACCAACAGTGTTTATCAAAACCGAGTCTGTTTACCCCCACCCTCACCTTCTAAAATCCACCTCGCCAACCGGCAAACACGATTAGCGCAACACAGCCCCCACGAAGGCCGTTAATCCAACTTCCAACACTTGCTCCACACGCAACCCCAAAAAGGTTGCGTGACCCCACTCGACCTCAAAAAAGGTGAAATACAGATGAAAGCTTTATGGGTCCTGGTCCTCGGCAGCCTATGCGCCACCGCGATGGCGGATGAGGCCCCGACCGACGCAGCACAGCAAAAACCGGCCATCGAGGAGTACACCTACTCCACCCACCTGGACATCGCCAAAGTCATCTCCATGAGCGACATCCCGAACGTCTGCGAAGTGGTTCCGGCGAAGATGGAATACGACGACTCCAAAGGCCAACGCCACATCCTGCGCTACAGCATCATGGGCAACGGTTGCTCCAACGGCTGATCACAACTGGCAATTTCCATGGCCCGATTTCGATCGGGCCAGGTTGTGTCTAGAACCGCCGAAAACCCTCCACAAACACAACATGTAGTGCAAAACCGCAAAAAACGCTGTTTTTTTGATCAAAAAAATCCGCGATCCGCTTCATGCAAAAAAAATCTTGAGCGGCCAAAGCCTTGTAAACCCTCGCTCCCACGCGGATATGCCCCCCGCCGCCCCTTCTGTGAGCTATTTCGCCGCAGCACGTAGGCAAAAAAGTCCTTATAATGCCGCCTTAAACGGGCCTGCAATATTCCCTTACAGGGGATCACGCCAGCCTGGAGCCCACGCAGAGGCCCATCGCCTCCTCGCGTTCACCGCCGCTCCGGAATGACCCGTACATTTTTCTGTTTATTGCCTGCGTCAGCTGCTGCAACAAACGATTTTTCAAGATCCACCGCGGCCAGTAGGCCTTCATTGGGCATCTGGCCCTCACGCAGGAGACGACAAGTCATGCTGAGCTGGGACGAATTCGACAAAGAAGACAGTGGCGAAGTCGCTGTAAAAGGCGCCAACGCCGGCCACGCTTCTGAAGCCAACATGGACCGCCTCGACAGCGCCGGCGGTGCCGCCGCCCTCGAAGCCCGGGCCGTGACGGCCAGCGACTCGGCCGCGATCATTCGCGCCAAGGCCGCCCTCGACAAACTCGACGTCGCCGAAGGCCTCGCCGAACTCGAAGGCGCCTCCGCCCGTGTCGCCGTCGATGAAAAGCGCATGATCAACTGCCGCGCCGACCTCAACCAGCTCGTGCCATTCAAATACGACTGGGCCTGGCAGAAGTACCTGGACGGCTGCGCAAACCACTGGATGCCGCAAGAAGTCAACATGACCGCCGACATCGCCCTCTGGAAAAACCCGGAAGGCCTGACCGACGACGAACGCCGCATCGTGATGCGCAACCTGGGCTTCTTCTCCACCGCCGACTCCCTGGTTGCCAACAACCTGGTCTTGGCCGTGTACCGCCTGATCACCAACCCGGAGTGCCGCCAGTACATCCTGCGCCAGGCCTTCGAAGAGGCGATCCACACCCACGCCTACCAGTACTGCATCGAATCGCTGGCCATGGATGAAGGCGAAATCTTCAACATGTACCACGAGATTCCATCGGTCGCGAAAAAAGCTGCCTGGGGCCTGAAATACACCCGTTCGATCTCCGATCCGAAGTTCGAAACCGGCACCCCGGACACCGACAAAGAGCTGCTGCGCAACCTGATCGCCTACTACTGCGTCCTGGAAGGCATCTTCTTCTATTGCGGCTTCACCCAGATCCTCTCCATGGGCCGCCGCAACAAAATGACCGGCGTCGCCGAGCAGTTCCAGTACATCCTGCGCGACGAATCCATGCACCTGAACTTCGGCATCGACGTGATCAACCAGATCAAGATCGAAAACCCACACCTGTGGGATGCCGAGATGAAGGAAGAAGCGACCCAGATGATCCTGCAAGGGACCCAACTGGAAATCGAATACGCCCGCGACACCATGCCTCGTGGGGTGCTGGGGATGAACGCGGCGATGATGGAGGACTACCTCAAGTTCATCGCTAACCGTCGTTTGTCGCAGATTGGGTTGAAAGAAGAGTATCCGGGGACGACTAACCCGTTCCCTTGGATGAGCGAGATCATGGACTTGAAGAAAGAGAAGAATTTCTTTGAGACGCGCGTGATTGAGTATCAGACGGGTGGGGCTTTGAGCTGGGATTGATTCGACAGAAAAATCCTAGGCTGCACGCGTAACAGAAACCCCGTGAAAACGGGGTTTTTTTGTTCTACAGAACCAAAAACCGCGTTTAACTCTGAGGCCGGCACCCTACCGTTCCCCTACGCAAAACTCAGAATTGTTCCGTATTGACGCTACATCGCCTCGTTACCTATCTTAATCGCAGGTGCCTAAGAAACGCCCAACGTAGTAGCTAATCGCCAAACATAGAGCCGCGTACTGTCCAAGGACATTTGCGGTTTTGTGTGGGAGAAATAGCTAGTTGGGATTTTCTTACATCCTCTACGTCGGGCTCGCGCCGTTAACCTTCGAACGTAGAGGTGGTTATGCCCACAAGAACGCAGCTCTGCTCTCCGTATACCTCGGAGATCCATCATGTCTGATGCTTACATTCCGGCGGTTTTCATCCGTCATAACCTCCACCTTCACGCCCTGCTTCTGGAAAACCAACCTTGGTTTTGCGCCCGCGACCTCGGACGCTTAATGGGTGTGCATCTGAACGACCGCATGGTCAGCAAACTGGATGAGGACCAGCGACACGCTCTGCTGATTCGATACCACGGCCAGCCTGAAACGCGGCTGATGCTCAGCGAGTCTGGCGTGTATGCCTTGTTGGTTTATCACTACGCGCCAGGGAATCGCTTGCTGCGTGAATGGCTCACGCATCAGGTTGTACCGGCCTTGCGGGACGCACAGGCATCAACCGATACCGAGCGGCCGATGCTGAGCGTGCTGGATTGGCCGGAGATGTCCTTAAGCCTGTTGCATTGGCAAAACGACGGCTGGATTCGACTTCGGGACATGCCCTATCTGTTGCTCAATCGAACTCGAGGTCGGGCGGCAGCGACTAAGCCTTGGTGGCGTAGGTTGCTAGAGGTGTTTCATGTTTCAGGGCATTCAGTGTCGTAGGACGCTCCGAGCGGAAGACTCTGCTTTTTCTGTAGGAGTTTTCGTAGACAGTCGTAATGGCCAGTCAGTATCGTCCGAGGGTCTAAACCCTCGGCGATTGTATGGATACCCAAAAGGAAAAAAGCGGCTGGAGCGACGAAGAGCTTGAGGCTTCGGTTGATGCGTCGGACAGCATTACTAACGCTGTTGCGCTTTGCCCGAACTGCCATCGACGTTGTCATCTTGCCAGTGACAGAGAGGCCTTTACCTTGTCGCTGTATCAGAAGATTGGTCGGCTGGTCGTTGAGTGAAAACTCTCCGTTGGGTTGGGGCTGCTGCGCAGCCCAGCGGGAGCAAGCTCCCTCGCCACGGGTGTCAGGTCATAGGTTGGTGTAAGGCGTGATTGCTGCGGTTTTTGAGAATCGCGGGCAGGTTCCCACGGCTTTGGAATAATGGTTTCGGGAAGCGTCCAGTTTCTGTTGGACGAAAAAGGACATATGGGGATAAGTGATGACGAAAAAAATAAGAAGTGAGGTCTTCGAGTCGATTCACAACTCGGCCGAAGCGCTGCTGAAAATCGGCGCTATCAACGAGGTCACCATGAGAGAGTTCGACGAGGCGTGCATGGCTGAGGTATCTGCTGAAATCTCAGTTTAAGAGAATTCACCTACACTCAGGGCCGGCACTCAAAACCCTTGAGGATGCCCTCAGGTGTGCGGTCGAAATCCGCCGACATCCGAATCTTCCCCTTCAACCGCCCAGGCTTGCGCGCGTGCGGTGTATCGACATGAGGCAGCAGATCCAGATAAGGCTTGCCGGCCTTGGTGATCACCACCCTGTCGCCCTGCCATGCGCGCGCACCCAGTTGTAAGAGCTGAGACCTCGCTTCGTGCAGGGTTACTTGAACCTGTTCGCTCATACACCGTCTCCGCTCATTCGCCTGGGCCATTGTCGCCATCCTTTACCTCTTTAGTGGCTCTGGGAGTAGTAACTCTACCGGGCTGTTCTGTGGGCTTTCGTTTAGGGTTGGCGCCCCGAGTGGGCGCTTTGGGGTCGATTTTTTGCGGTCGGGGTGGCGGCGTGTAAAGAGGTACAGCAGCCATCAACCCCAAGCGCAGTCCAAACTTTCTCAGGATCGCGTCGAGGGTGCTGATGGTCGGATTACCCTTGTCCTTTTCGATCTGGTAGAGAGCCTTTGTCGACATCTTGCACATAACTGCGAAGGTCTCTTGGTCGAGCCCAGTAACCTCAAGTCTCAGCCGGCGGATAGAGGTTCCCAGGGTTTGGGCCCCTGTCACATGTTGCATGACGATGTCGTCAATGATCGCCCTGCGTCGTTCACCCGTATTCTCTTTCATCGAAATTCTATTTGTTGTTTCGGCAATATATTGCCGGTTACCTGGAAGGTCAGGCCATAACCGGCATTATGATACCGATTACGTCAATCTGAGACTGGAAAAGGGGCCGCTTCGCAGCCCAGCGGGGCGGTGCGACGTTTCGCTAAATCTCCTCGCCACGGGTTGGTGTCAGGGCGCAGGCAGGTGGCAGGCTTGATGGCTGAATTGTTTGTTGTAGTCGCGAGCGCCCCCCTCCCCACCACCCTTCCCCCATTTATGAAAAACCGCCTTGCGCTCCTCGCCATAACCTTAGAAGCAACCGCGAATTAGACTTGCCGGAGTTCAGTCCGCGTTGTGATTAAGGAAGACAACATGCAAGAAATTTTCAGCATCAACTGGTTGCTTTGGCTATCGACCATGGTGCCGCTGACCCTGAGTGCAGGCCCTGGCAACTTGATGGTGGCGACGTCGGGTGCGCAAAGCGGTGTGCGTCGTTCGGTGCGGTTTATCGTTGGGCTCGACATGACTTACTTCCTGATCGCCGTACTGGTCGGCTTAGGCCTTTATCACACACTGACGAACAATCCGACGCTGGTGTGGACGCTGCAAGTGGTGGGCAGCTTCTACATCTTGTGGCTAGGTGTGTGCATGCTGCGTCGGCCACTGAAGGAGCCCACCGACAAGGCCATGCACCTGCAATTTCGGGACGGCATTGTTGTACAACTGGGCAACGTGCAAGGGATCGTGATGTTGCTGGTGATGTTTTCCACGTTCATGCCTTCCGGCGAGACCAGCAGCACGGTCGTGTTGATCCTCAGTGCGGCGCTGATTTCGCTGAACTTCTTCTCGCACGTCATCTGGGTGTCGATGGGGTCGACCGTGCAGAAACTGATCCAATCGCGCCCTAAATTGCTGATGTTCCAGAACGCTGCGTTCGGCCTGATGCTGATAGCGGTGGCTGTATGGATTTTCCTGCGCATCGGTCCGCTTTAAGGAGGTTTCTATGGCCAGACCCACTGTTCATGCAATATCGCCGTGAAACAGCTCCGTCAGATACTCCACCACTCGATCAACGCGGCTCACACCCTGGGTAGCCTGATTGCGCAGCAGCCAGATTTCCGAGCTGCGCGTAGGGCGATCGGCCAACACCTGGCACAGACCAGACTGATGTCCGACATAAACGGGTAACGCGGCAATCCCCAGATTGGCTTCGACCGCCTTGAGCTGCGCATTCAGGTTTGAAACGCGCATCCACAGCCTATGGTTTCCGGCCATTTCGCTCAACCATTGGGCGAGCGGCATGTACGACATTTCTTCGGTCCAGCCGATCAGGCTGTGGTGCTTGAGGTCGGCGGGTTCGGCCGGCAGGCCGTTGGCATCGGCATACGCCTGGGAGCAGAAAAGCCCCTGCATCAATGTGCCGACCCGGCGCATGGTGAAGTTACCGTTCTCCGGCCTGCGCAAGCGGATAATGATGTCGCTGTGGCTTTGTGTAAGTTTCGACGACACCGCCGAGTTAATGAAGTCGAAGCTGATCTCGGGGTGCTGATCGTGAAATACCGCGAGTTGCGGAATGATCAAGTGCGTGCCCATGAGCTCCGGACAATCAATGCGCACCTGTCCCGCCATCCGATCACCGGGTTGCGACATCTGCCGCTCGATCAGTTTGAAACGCTCTTCCGTTTCCAGTGCCAATGGCAGCAACGCCCTTCCCGCTTCAGTCAGGAAGTAGCCGTTGGTTTTCTTCGAAAACAATACCGTACCGAGCGATTCCTCAAGCGCTGCGATCTTGCGCGACACCGTCGAGGCCGAAACCTTGAGCGAGATTCCTGCCTCGGTCACGTTGTTCGATTTAGCCACGAAGATAAAAACCTTCAGATCATCCCAATCCATGTTGATGACATACCCAAAAATGGAAAATCGATCTCTCCCTATTTCTGTTCGAAATAACTAGAGGCCACGTTGTCGAGCAAAAACCAGCATCATGATATCGATTTCTCAGAGCAGGGAAATGCGGAACGAGGGCCGCTTCGCAGCCCAGCGGGAGCAAGCTCCCTCGCCACGGATGGCAGGCTTGATGGTTGGGTTGGGTTTGGGAATCGCGAGCAAGCTCGCTCCCACAGGGGGCGCGTGGTGGGTTGAAACTTTGGGTGCAGCCCGTCGCGTCCTTCGGTATTAATACACTTCCTCTCACGGACCCGAGCCCCGATGAAATTCGACACTGCCTATTGCCTCAGCCTCGATGCCAAGCTTTCGATCTATGACGTTCGGGATCTGAATTTCGACGAGACCATGGCCTTCGACTCGGCCAAGGAGCGCTTTCAGTGCCCCAACGAGGCCTGTCGGGCGGCGTTTGATGAGAGTAATCGGCTGACGACGTTCAACGCCAAGAACGTTAACTACATCCGCACGCCACATTTCAAGAATCAGCCGACGACCCAGCATATCGAGGGCTGTCCTTATGTCAGTCCGAAAACGCCGGGGCTGGATGCGGATAGTATTGAGGCGGAGGATGATCGCGAGGAACATTTTCCGTCGGAGCTGTTGCTGGCCCGGCGTCAGTACCTGCGTAAGCCGTCCGATCCATCGAAGGATGTTGACGCGACTCGGCCTACGCCTCCCTCCGTATCTTCCCACGGTGATAGCGCTCATTCCGCGCTGGATTCAACACCGGACAAGACCAGCATCTTCGCCCATCCGGTGGAGTGTTTCGTTTCGAATTTCGATAACAAGGATCTGCTCAAGCGCAAGCCGCTGAAGATTGGCGAGCACACGGCGCCCTATGGATCGTTCTTCAAGAAGATCGAGTATTTGCAGGACAACAAGGGCTTGATTTACTGGGGCAAGATCAAGGAGATCAAGGATTACACCCTGAGCTTTCGCATCGACTTCGAAGCAAAGGTCTGGTTCAAGCAGCCGGACGAGGCGAAGAAGAAGCCTTACTCGGTCAACGTTTACCTGAGCAAAAGGCTGATCGATAACTACCGCAAGCGCAAGGCGTTCCTGGCAGAGATCAAGCATGCCATCGACAGTGACGCGCCGTTGTATTGCTTCTTTTATGGCGTCACGCCGGAGTTGAAACAGGTGCCGAGCAAGAAGAACCCCGAAGAAACGTTCGGGGTGTTCAGTGCCAATATCGAGAACCTGGATCACTTCATTATTCGGGAGGCGCCGGGGCTAACCGATAACTGATTTCGCCTTGGCTAGCCGTAGCGCTACGCCTCCTTCATTGCGCTTCTTGGGCAAGTTGCCGTTCAAACGACCGCATCTCTCGTTTCACTTCGATGTACCGCTCACGTGCTGCCTGGGCGGCAGGCTCATCCAAGCCACCATAACGCCGCAACCAATGGACGATCATTTCTTCGTCCGGGTAGTAATAGTCCTTATGTCCCTTACTGCTTCTCGGGGTGTCATTCATATTGCCGTCGAAGCGACCTGCAGAGAACTCATCAGAGGGTAACGTGCCCCATTCGGCAGCGCAGTCCTCAAAAATCCAAGAAATCTCGTTGAGGTGCTTTTGCGCACCACGATGGCCACGTTTATAAAAGATGTAATCACGACAACTTTCCTGGAAGCGCTCCATCATCGCTTCATCATCGACCCAGCGAAGAAGATCATGCTGCCCCGCGTGACGCATCAGGCCATTGATCCAACGTTCGGAAAACCGCTGGACAAAACCTTCAACGTCCGCTTTTTTAGCACCGGCGAAAATCATGCAGTAACGGGTTTGCACGTGGATGACGAACAACACGTGTTTGCGCTGCACAGTGATCACATGAACCAGCCATTGCTCGTCGAGCTCACCCAGCTCATCGTCCTCGATAACAGGGGATGGCGGTTTTCCTACCGGGGTGACTTTCTTACCTTTGCTCACGCGGCTGAAAAAATTGCTGGCCGCTTCGGTGCAGTTGAATATCAGCATTTAAACTCTCGGAAAATATCAGGCGTCTTCGGCCCATTCGATTTCAAAGGGTTGACGGACAGCGTCGGAAACCCTTTCACGAAGCTCCTCGCTCAGAATCGCCAATTCCTCATCGCTCAGCAGATCGTACGCAATCAGCAATCTCAAAGATAAAGAAATGTCTCGACGTCGACCTACGTTGAACGCCATCGCCAAGCTCTTGTCCCGCTCTCGCATGAGGTCGTAGAGCGTGCGATATCGAGCGTGAGCTGATAACGCTTCGTTCTGGACCACCGCCTGCGCATCCGAAAGAACGCCTTGGCAGAAGCGCTCCAGCGCCAGATCGCGGAGTCCGTTGTAAAGCTTCCAATCACTATCGGATACCGACATGCCATCCTCCTTCTACAAGACATCGGCAACGCTGCATGGAAATTTTATTGTATCGATATGCTCAGCATCACAACGACCAACAATCCAATATAGACCCAGGCATGAACCCCATCCGGTATCCGTCCGATCCATGGCGTTGCCAGACGAATACCCAGTAGCGCGCCAAGTGTGAGCACAGCGAAGGCCATCAAGTCGATGTAACCCACAAACCACGGCCCCAAATCAAACTCGGCAAACCCGGCCATGGCCATGTAAGTCAGCGTCCCGGCCACCGCAACCGGCAAACTCAACGGGTTAGCCATGGACGTCGCGCGCGACATGTTCAGCCCGCAACGGCGCAACAGCGGGACCGTCATGACGCTGCCGCCCACGCCCAGGAAAGTAGCGATGGCACCGATGCTGATCCCGCCCGCCGAGACCTCTGCCCTGCCCAATCGCCGTGGGATCACAGCGTCAGACTGTGTCAGAAAACCGCGTCTGAACAAGCAGTCCAGAATGGTCACGCCCAGATAAACGATGAACCCATAGCGAATGACTTCGCTGCTCGCCCACATCGCGGCAATGGCGCCGACGACAGCGCCCAGGCCGATGAAGCCGCCCAACGGCCATACATAATGGCGAATGAGGTTGCGGGCGCGGTGATGCTTCACCGTGGCGATCAGTGCGTTGACGATCATCACGCAGGTCGAAGTGGCCACGGCAATGTGCATCGCCGATTGGCCGACAGGGTCGTCGGCACCGTGGCTGGCGGTGAGCATGCGGTACAGCAAGGGCACCACGACGAAGCCGCCGCCGAAGCCGAACAGCACGGCGGTGATGCCACTCAGGCAGCCGAAACAGGCAAGCAATACATAGAGCATCGAGGTGCATCCGTGGAAGGGGAGGCGTCTACGATAGGGAGGCGAAGCTTGGCCTGCAGCAGCAAACAGGCCAATAATGTTCGCATTTACGCCAATCGTGAGCGGCCCGTCGATGCGCAACATTTCGATCGATTTATTGGATGCGACACCCAGGGCCGTCGTTGCCATCGGCACCGATTACGCTCACGGGCAAGTACTGCCGTTGCATCGCCATCGCCGCGCGCAGTTGCTCTACGGTGCCACCGGGGTCATGCAGGTCAGCACGGCGGACGGCAATTGGGTGGTGCCGCCGCAACGGGCGGTGTGGATTCCGCCGGGGGTCGATCATGAAGTGCTGATGCTGGGCGTGAGTACGCGCAGCCTGTACATCGAACCGGACGCGGTTATGGCCATGGACACGCAGTGCCAGGTCATCAGTGTGTCGCCCCTGATGCGCCAGTTGCTGATGGAGGCCGTCGAGCTTGCGCCGGACTACGACGAGGCGGGTCGGGACGGGGCGTTGATTCATCTGCTACTACACGAGTTGCTGCGCAGCACCCACCTGCCACTGCACCTTCCGCTGCCCAAGGATCCTCGCCTGCTCAGCCTGTGCCAGGCGCTCCTGGAACACCCCGACGCCCATGCCTCGCCCGTGGAATGGGCGGCGCAATTGCACATCAGCCTGCGCTCATTCAATCGCCTGTTCAGCCGGCAGACCGCGCTGAGTTTCAGCCAGTGGCGGCAGCAGGCGTGTGTGATGTCGGCGTTGGCCCGCCTGGCTGAAGGGGATTCGGTGACACGCATAGCCTTGGACCTGGGCTACGACAGTCCCGCTGCGTTCTCCACCATGTTCCGTCGCGTATTGGGTCACGCGCCGAGCGCTTGGTTGGCGAAGACCGCCGGTCATTGATCAAAAAAATGAGATTGATCGGGATTCAAAACAACTGTACAAAAACACAGTATTTTTTAATCCCACAGCTTTGGAGCACCCCCCATGGCCTCTCTCGCAATCAAAACCACCCTGGAACGCATCGCTGTCTATCAGTTCACCCCCGCCCACTGTGCACAGGCGCGAGCCATGTTGGGCTGGAGTGTCGAGGAGCTGTCCCGGCAATCCGGCGTCTCGGTTCGGGCCATCCGCCGCTTTGAGGCCGGTGGCGAATTGCTCGATGTCACCCGCCTGGCCCTGGCATTTCGCCTGGAGGCGGAAGGCCTGGTGTTCTTCCCCGGCTTCGCACCGGGGCGCGGCATGAACATCAAGGGCGCGACGCCGGACCCCATGGGGCGTTCCGATTACGCGATGATCGAATGACCCCCGCGGAGCAGGTTCTAGGCGATACCGGCCTGGTCCTGATAGGTCGAGGGGTCCACATCCAGCCACCAGGCGCGGCCACGTTGCGGCTGCGTCAGGGTGAAAGCTTCGCCCATTTGCGGTGTGGTGATGCAAACGTTGCGTTCCCAGGCCAAGGCCAGGATGCGGTCGAAGGGTTCATACCAGGCATGCATCGCCAGGTCGAACGTGCCGTTGTGGATCGGCAGTAGCCAACGGCCCTTGAGGTCGATATGGGCCTGCAAGGTCTGCTCCGGCTGCATGTGGACATGGGGCCAGTCAACGTTATAGGCGCCGGTTTCCATCAGCGTCAGGTCGAAGGGGCCGTATTGTTCGCCGATGCGTTTGAAACCCTCGAAGTAACCGGTGTCGCCACTGAAGAAAATTCGCGTGGCGCCGTCGATCATCACCCACGACGCCCACAAAGTGCTGTTGCTGTCGAACAGGCCGCGTCCGGAAAAGTGCTGGGAGGGCGTGGCGATGAACTCGATGCCGTCCACCTCGGTGCCTTGCCACCAGTCCAGCTGACGCACCTTGCTGGCGTCGACGCCCCATTTGACCAGGGTGTCGCCCACGCCCAGGGGCGCCAGGAAGTGGCGGGTCTTGGTCGCTAGCTTGAGAATGGCCTGATGATCGAGGTGGTCGTAATGATCGTGGGAAAGGATCACCGCTTCGATGGGCGGCAACTCGTCCAGGCTGATGGGCGGCTGATGGAAACGCTTCGGTCCGGCCCATTGCACGGGTGAGGCACGTTCGGAGAACACCGGGTCTGTCAGCCAGAATTTATCCCGCAGCTTGAGCAGCACGGTGGAATGGCCAAGACGGAAGACGCTGTGGTTCGGCGCGGCCAGCAGCGCGGCGCGCGTCAGCGGTCGAACGTCGATGGCACCTGCAGGGCGAGTGGAATGCGGCTTGTGAAAGATCATGTTCCAGATGATGCGCAGGGTGGTGCCAAAGCCTTCCCGCGGCGTGTAGGCATGATTGCGATACTTGCCCTGCTCTTGCCGGGATGAATCGTGGGCAGGCGGGCTGTCGGTCGAATGAGAGGAAATGGTCATGGTGCGATAACTCCAAGGACGTCGTCGCCATTGCGCTTCGTCGTTGTGGGACGCTGGATGGCCGTTGCATGCACGCATAGCCGTCAGACGAAAACCTACACCACTCGGTGTAGTTTCCAGATTGCATGAATCCCGGGAGCAAGTAAACTGCCGAGTGTAAGTTCTCTCCTCTCAACCGACGAATGCCCATGACCGTACCGCAGCGCCTTACCGAGCGAAAACGCGAAGCCATCCTCCAGGCCGCGATTGCTGAATTCCGTAGCAGCGGTTTCGAGATCACCAGCATGGACAGGATCGCGGCGACCGCCGGCGTATCGAAGCGCACGGTGTATAACCATTTCCCGAGCAAGGAAGCGTTGTTCGCCGAAATCCTGAATCGGTTATGGAACAGCATCACCGCAGAACAGGACATGCCCTACAGCCCGCAAACGCCGCTACGGGAGCAACTGCAAACGTTGCTGCAAGCCAAACTGCATCTGCTGGCGGACGAAAATTTCCTCGACCTGGCGCGCATCGCCATCGCCGCAACCATTCACTCCCCGGAGCGCGCCCAGGACATGGTCTCGCGCATGGGCCAGCGTGAGGAAGGCCTGACCGCCTGGATTCGCCAGGCCCAGGCCGATGGCCGATTGAAACCCGTGGAGCCGGCCTTTGCCGCCCAACAAATGCATGGGCTGCTCAAGACATTCGCTTTCTGGCCGCAGGTTTCGATGGGGCAGCCGAGCCTGACCCAGGAGGAGCAAACCCAAGTCATCGAATCGGCCCTCGACATGTTCCTGAGTCGTTACCAGGCCTGAATCTCAACCCCAGCGCAGGTTGCGCCCCAGCTCATCGAACAAGGTCACCACCGAGCGCAAGGCCCGACAGTCCGGGCGGGTCAGGAGCCACAGCGCCGTATCGTATCCTTCCAGCGATTCGCCAAGGGGCATCAGGCCTTGGCGTTCGTCGATCAGAAAGTCCGGCAGCGCCGCAACGCCTAAACCAGCCCGCACCAGTTCGGTGACCGAGAGCATGCTGTTGCAGCGATAGGCAGGCATCACGCCGGGTAGATGCTGGCGCCGCCAGGCCACGGTGGGGTGATCCGGAAGGAAATCGTCTGGCGCGATCCAGATCATGGAAGCCAGGTCACCCGCCTCTACCGAGCGCAGATACGTGGCGCTGGCGCATACCCGGTAAGTCACCTTGCCCAGGTTGCGACCGACCAGGTGTTCTGGCGGCGTACGGGTCAGTCGCAACGCAATGTCGGCGTCGCGGCGGTTCAGGTTGGCGAAGTCGTTCGAGGTGCTCAACTCAAGGGTCAACGCCGGATAGGCAGGCATGAAACGCGCTAAAGCCGGCAGCAGCAACGCTTGCAAGACTGAATCACTGCACGTCAGGCGTACCGTCCCGCTGATGACTTCGCCGCCCTGCTCCACCCCCACCCGCGCCGCCTCCAACGCCTGCTCGGCGCGCTCGGCTTGTTCAGCCAACGCCTGGGCCAGGCTCGTGGGCAAATACCCGGAACGGCTTTTCTCGAACAAGGGCTGACCCAGGGCCGCTTCCAATCGACGTACCGAACGAAACACCGTCGACACGTCCACCTGCAGCAGCCGAGCGGCCCTGGCCAGCGAGCCACCACGGACCAGCGCGAGGATCAGGGACAGGTCGGGATAGTCCAGACGATAGTGCGTCGCTGCATTGATCACTTGGGTAAACGCCAATATTGATTGCGTGAACGCCAATCTATAGTGGCCACCAGGAATCAACAAGCGGCGAGCCTCCCATGGAAAATCAACGTCCTTTAAACATCGCCCTGATCGGCGACCACGACCCTCAAATCACCGCTCACCGGGCAATTCCCCTCGCACTTGAGCTGGCGGGCACACAAACCGGCCAGGCCATTCGCTTCCAATGGCTGGCAACGTCACTCATCGCCGACACCGCCGTGCTGGAAGATTTCGACGGTGTCTGGTGCGTGCCCGGCAGCCCCTACCAAAACGAAGCCGGTGCCGTGCTGGCCATTCGTTTTGCCCGCGAACAGCGTCGCCCTTTCCTGGGCACTTGCGGCGGTTTTCAGCACGCCGTGCTGGAATATGCCCGTCACGTGATGGGTTGGGTCGATGCCGTCCATGGTGAAACCTCTCCAGAGGCTGAACGGGCGCTGCTGACACCGCTGAACTGTGCCTTGGTCGAAACCATCGACAGCCTCCAGTTCGATGCGGGCTCGTTGATTGCCAAGGCCTACGGCCGACAGACCGCGTTCGAGGGCTACCATTGCCGCTTCGGGGTCAATCCAGACTTTGAAAGAGACTTGCTGAGCCAGCGCCTGCACGCCGTTGCCCGGGATTCGGCCGGTGACTTGCGAGCGGTGGAACTGCAAGACCATCCGTTCTTTGTCGCCACGCTGTTCCAGCCTGAACGTGCCGCACTGGAAGGCCGCGTGCCACCGCTGGTCAGCGCGTTTGTCGAAGCCTGCGCCAGGCAAATGTCATGAGCGCTCATTATTACGCAGTGATTTTTACCTCCCTGCGTACCGAGGGGGACCAAGGCTACGCCGAAGCCGCCGAGCGCATGCTGGCCCTTGCTCGGGAACAACCTGGATTTTTAGGCGTTGAATCGGCCCGTGGCGACGATGGTCTGGGGATTACCGTGTCCTATTGGCGTGATGAAGCGGCGATCCTGGCCTGGAAGCAACATCCCGAACACAGCGCGATTCGTGAGCGAGGCCGCTCCACCTGGTATACCCAATGCCAGACGAGGGTGTGCAAGGTTGAACGGGACTATGCCTTCCAACGCCCAACCTGATGCCAGGACAAAAGTCCCTGTGGGAGCGAGCTTGCTCGCGATAGCTGTAGATCAGCCAACATCACTGTGACTGACCTATCGCCATCGCGAGCAAGCTCGCTCCCACAGTGTTCACCGTTGATCAATCTATAGCGTTATAGCTGGGAAGTTTTTGTGGCGAGGGAGCTCGCTCCCGCTTGACCGGGCTGGCGCTCCAGTGCGCAGCGCTCATCAATTTTTGGGGCCGCTGCGCGCCCCAGCGGGAGCAATCTCTGGCCACAGGACCGTGTCGTTCCAACAATTCTTGTGAACCCCACAGGGTTTCCGTTCACTTCAGGATCGGGGGCTTCAGCCTTCCACCAACTGCCGCACCGCCTTGATTTCCGGCAGGTCGCCGCGGGCCATGTACACCCGCAAAGGTTCGGTCAGGTTGATGCGGTCGTCGATGTTCTGGTCCAGCAACAGTTGGATTCGCTCGCGACTGAGGGTCACGGTGCCATCCGCCCCGGGGGCCCAGACAAATTCGCTGGTGGGGATGATGCCGTCATCAGCCACGTCCATGCCGAAGGCGTCTTCGCTGAACCGCACGATGTATTGGCCGGTCTTGCGGTTCAGGCCGACAAAACCCTTGAGCTGGTCGGCGGCCTGGCAGATGAGTGTCGAAGTGGTGCGCATGGTAAACCTCATGGATGCGTCCCTCGGGACGTCTGATCGATGGTTTACACGCAGGGCAAGTGAACAGATTTTAAGGTTTCCCTCTGCCGGGGAAACTGGTGCGGTCAAGGGTACTGCAAAGCGGCCGAAAAATGGGTGGGAAAAATCTGCTTCACACAGGTTTATGTCGGTATGGCGATAGCGCCGACAGCGTTCAATTGTTAAAAGATAGGTTTTGCCTCCTCTACGAAAGGATCTCGAGCATGCCTGTCACCTTCACCCGCAGCGCCTTGATGCTGAGCCTGTTGCTCGGCTTCAGCCAGACACAAGCCTCCGAGGCCCCGAGTCCCAAGGCCCTGGCCACCCTTCAAGGCATTCCACACCCGGCAGTCATCGCCCACCGTGGTGCCTCGTTCGACGCGCCGGAATCCACCGCCGCCGCCTACAAGCTGGCCCGTGACCTGGGCGCCGATTACCTGGAGCTGGACCTGCAGCGCAGCAAGGACGGCGTGTTGTTCGTCCTGCATGACGACAGCCTGCTGCGCACCACGGATGTCGCGACCCAGTTTCCCGAACGCAAGGACAGCACCGCCAATGAATTCACCATGGCGGAACTCAAAACCCTCGATGCCGGCAGCTGGTTCAACACCGCCTACCCGGACCGCGCCCGCCCTTCGTTCGTCGGCCAGAAAATCCTCACCCTCGATGAAGTGATCAACATCGCCGAGGGCAACCCGTTGCATAAACCGGGGCTGTACATCGAAACCAAGGAGCCGAAGCTGTTCCCCGGCATCGAGCGCGACCTGAAGGACAAACTGCAGGACCGTGGTTGGCTGAGCCCCGCTGGGTCGAAATTGGCCAAAAGCGCCACCGGCGTCGGCCAGGGCAAGGGCAAAGTGGTGCTGCAGACCTTTGAAAAGAGCAGTCTCGAACTGTTGCACAAAGAGATGCCGAAGGTGCCGAAGATCCTGCTGCTGTGGGTGGGCGAAGGCAACATCGAACCCAAGTCCAAGGTAACGTTTGCCGAGTCCGGCGAAACGGACAAGGCCGCCTATTACGCCAAGCAGGAGCCCAAGGACAAGGCCGAGTTCGAACAATGGGTCCAGTACGCCAAGGCCCATGGCGCCATCGGCACCGGTCCTTCGGCGGCATTGACCCATGGCGGCAGCCAGAGCTATTCGGACCTGGTGCAGCCGTGGATGAACCAGTACACCCACGACCAGGGTTTGCTGGTGCACGTTTACACCGTGGATGAGCCGGTGGACTTCAAGAAAGTGATGGAGGCCGGCGTTGATGGCATCTTCACCAACCGGGCCAGTGAGCTGCTCAAGTACTTCAAGCGTCCCGAGACAGGCAGCGTGGCGCAGCTATTGGAAAAGAACGGCTACTGAGTCGAAAGACCTTTCCAGGAAACTTGCTTCAAGATTTTTCGAATTAAGGGTGAATTAAGTTGCCACAGATAATCTGAACCCACTTAAACGACTCACCCTTAATAACGACACCAAGGAAAGCACTCATGAAAACGTTGACTGCCCTGTTTACCGCTGCTGCCCTGACCCTCACCGCTGGCCTGGCCCAGGCGGACGTACGAATCGACCAGATTCCTCAACTGGTCAAGGACGGCAAGATCAAATCCCTTGAGTCGATGAATGCGGAAGCCCTGAAGTTGCACCCAGGCGCGACCATCACCGACACCGACTTGGATAACCACTTCGACGGCTATGAATATGAAGTGGAACTGAAGACGGCCGACGGCAAAGAGTTTGACGTGGACTTCGACGCAACTACCGGCAAAGTCCTGTCCGACAAGCAAGACACTTGATCCATCGGTTAAAGAAGAGCCGCGCAACTTTCGAGTTGCGCGGCTTTTTTGCGTAGACCGTCTGTAAACCGCCGCCGATCTGACGACGCCGCACAACTGTCACACAACCATCAAAAAACCCTGCAATGATGCCGCTCAAGTGAACCTGTGGCCGCTGCGACAGGCACTTCCCGCCAGCGAGCCCTCATGAACCACAGCATCGACCAAAGCCATCGCGATCCGGACCTGTTCGGCCTGCTTTACGGGTTTCGTTTTCGCCCCGGCGAGCGCGGCCGGGAAATCGATTCGGCCCAAGCCCTGCAAAGCCTGCAACAACCGCAGGATGCCGACGAGTTTCTCTGGCTGCACCTGAACCTAGCCCACGCCGCCTGCGAGCGCTGGATGAAAAGCCACCTGGCCTTGCCCGAGGAATTCTTCGAAGCCCTGCACGAAGGCTCGCGATCGACCCGTATCGAACATGTGGACTCGGCACTGCTGGCGGTGGTGAACGATGTGGTGTTCAACCTCAGCAACCTGGTGTCCTCGGATGTCTCCACCTTGTGGGTGTGCGTACACAGTCGATTGATCATCAGTGCGCGCCTGCAACCCTTGCACTCGGTCGACAAGCTGCGCTCATCGGTCAAGGCCGGCGAGAGCTTTCGCTCGCCGCTGGAATTGCTGGTGCATCTGCTGCGCGACCAAGGCGAAGTGCTGACCCAGATCGTGCGCAAGACCAGCCTCAGCGTTGACCAGATCGAAGACCAATTGCTGTCTTCGCGCGTGTCCAACAACCGCGCCGAGCTGGGCAGCCAGCGCCGCGTGCTGGTACGCCTGCAACGCCTGCTGGCCCTGGAGCCGGGCTCGTTGCTGCGCCTGCTCAACCGCCCGCCGCAATGGTTGCAGAAGGAAGACGTCAAGGAGCTGCGCAAGTCCACCGAGGAGTTCGCCCTGATCATCAACGACCTCACCGCCCTGGGCGAACGGATCAAATTGCTGCAGGAAGAGATCGCCGCCAACCTCAACGAACAAAGCAACCGCACGCTGTTCACCTTGACGGTGGTCACGGTGCTGGCGTTGCCTATCAACATCATTGCCGGTTTCTTCGGCATGAACGTCGGCGGCGTGCCACTGGCCGAAGATCCCGAGGGCTTCTGGATCCTGGTAGCGCTGGTGGCGACCTTCACCGTGATTGCAGGCCGATGGGCCTTTCGCAAGCGTCGCGATTATTGAGAGTGATCCTCTGCCCCCCTACTCACTTCACGCCCGTATGAGCTTTTGTGGCGAGGGAGCTTGCTCCCGCTCGGCTGCGCAGCAGTCGCAAAATCTGCCAACCATCTTATTCCTGATGCACCGCGCTGAATGGCTTTGGGGCTGCTATGCAGCCCAGCGGGAGCAAGCTCCCTCGCCACAGGTGGGCTACTGCATCAGGAACATACCGTCAGGCACTCAACCGCGCCGTCACTTCATTCAACTGCCCCGACAACCCGTGCAAATCCCGACTGGCCGCTTCGGTGCGTTTTACGTTGTCGAGGTTGGTACTGGCAATGCAGGTGATTTCAGTCAGGTTGCGCGAAATATCCTCGGCCACCGAGGTCTGCTCTTCCGCAGCGGTGGCGATCTGACGGTTCATGTCGCGGATCGCTTCCACCGCCTGGGTGATGCGTTCCAGCATCGCGCCGGCCTGGGTCACCTGCTCGACACTTTCCTCACTGCGCGACTGGCCGCTTTCGATGGCCTGGGCCGCGTCCACCGCACCTGTTTGAACCGTCTGGATGATCTGGTTGATCTCGATGATGGACGACGCCGTGCGCTGGGCCAGGCTGCGGACTTCATCGGCGACCACCGCAAAACCACGCCCGGCCTCACCCGCCCGTGCTGCTTCGATGGCAGCGTTGAGGGCCAGCAGGTTGGTCTGCTCGGCGATCCTGCGGATCACTTCCAGCACCTTGCCGATGCGTCCGCTGTCGGCTTCCAGGCGCCGGATCACCGTGGCGGTGTTGGCAATTTCGCCACGCATTTGGGTGATGGTGTGGATCGTGCCCTGCATCACTTTCTCGCCCTGCTGCGCCGAATGATCGGCATCATCGGCAGCCTGCGCCGCATCGGCGGCATGACGGGCAACTTCCTGGGCGGTGGCGGACATCTCGTTCATCGCGGTCGCGACTTGATCGGTGCGTTCGAATTGCTCGCTGGTGCCTTGGCTCATCAGGCTGGCAATCGCATTGAGCTCACCGCTGGCGCTGTCCAGCTCCGTGGCACTGCGTTGCAAGCGCGTGAAGGTTTCAGCAAGGAAATCGCGCAGCGTATTGGCCGCCAGGGCCAGGTCGCCCAATTCATCCTGGCGCGTGCTCGTCACACGCTCGGCGAAACGCCCGCGGCTCAGTTGAGTCACGTACGCGATCAGGTTACGGATAGGCTGCACCAGGTTGCGGTTGACCAGCCACACACTCAACAACCCGACCAGCAGCCCTGAGGCGAGCATGATCACCGTACCCAGCATGATCGTGCGGTCGGCACCCGCACTGATCAGCGCCGATTGCTCGTCGCCCAGCTTATGCAGCTCAACCACCAACTCGCTCATCTGCTCACTGGCCGCGCGGTCCACGCCCTTGACCGCGGCATCGCCCGCCGCCGCGTCGCCGCCCGCCGCCACAAACGCATCACGGCCCTTCTGGTAGGCCGCGCCCAACTGGGCATGTTCGCCCCGCAGACGCTCGATACGTGTCTTGATTTGCGCCGGGACACCTTCGTGGGTCGTCAACTGGCCAAGGATGCCCTGGACATCGCTCTGGCGTGCCTCGAATTGCTTCCAGTATTTATCCAGGTCCGCTGGCTGCTTGCCGCGCAACAGGACGTTTTTCCACTCCTGGACCTGCACCTTGAATTGCAGGTTGGCCTCGTCGATCAATTGCGACGCACGCAACGGACCGTCGAGCAGTTGACGATAATTCTGGATGCCATCGGAAAGGAAGTGAAAGGACGCCAGGGCAATCAGCAACATGGCCAGCAGGCTGCCGCTGAGCAGGGCGAGAATCTGTGCTCTCAGGGATTTTTGTAGAAACATGGAGTCGATCTCTTCAAATGAAGAACCTCCATGTCCGGGGTCCACAGTTGCAACGGAATGGGGAGGATATGTGCAAATCATCGGCCTGTACGGGGTGTTCTTGAGCGGTGGCGACCACCGGTAGCGGGATCGTTTTTTGCTGACTGGACATGACCTGTCCAGACAATCCCTTTTGTCGGCGCGATGGGATTTAAAAGTCTTTTTGTCATTTCTCCTGCTGTATCCTGCCCAGGCTTTGTAAAAGCGCGGATCTACCAGATCTATCCACAGACTTTGCGAGGAGCGCGAAATGCACGAGATCCCTAATCTCCCCTTCCCAAGCCTGCACGACACTGAGCAGACGACCACGCTACAAGCCGGAGGGCAACCTGACGCCCAGCAACCCGAGCCCAAGGAAGCCACTGAACGCCGCCAGGCCGACAGCGAAGACTGATTGACCCGTACCACCAGACCGTGTGGAAAGCGCTAAGATGCGCTTTCCACACTGCCTGAATCCCGAGCCCCCCATGACCGATGACACCCCTCCCTTCAGCGAAGCCCAGGCCAGCGTCCTGATCGGCACCGCTGAGAAAATGGTCGAGATCTGGACCCGCCTTCCCACCGAGAAACAAGCGGCCCTGCTGGCCCGGTTTGGCAGCGAAGAAAACGCCATCGCCGCGCTGGTGACCACGCGCCTGGTCAGCGAACAGAACGACCGCTGAGCCACCATTGGGCAAATAGTTTTACTTTTCCCCGCCCGGACGCCACGGTCGCCGTTATCATAAGCAGCCTATCTATCCAGCTGCTCCGTGGACCTCTTTCCCATGTCAGATTCCCAGCGCCCCCTGGCGGTCACGCTGCAAGTCGTTTCCATCGTCCTGTTCACGTTCATCGGCTACCTGAATATCGGCATTCCCCTGGCCGTGCTGCCCGGTTTCGTCCACGGCGAGCTGGGTTTCGGCGCGGTGATCGCCGGGCTGGTGATCAGCGTGCAATACCTGGCCACCCTGCTCAGTCGTCCTTACGCAGGACGAATCATCGATAACCTGGGGAGCAAGCGCGCGGTGATGTTCGGCCTCGCCGGCTGCGGGCTGAGCGGTGTGTTCATGCTGGTGTCCGCCTGGACGCCCCACCTGCCAACGTTCAGCCTGATCAGCCTGCTGATCGGTCGCCTGGTGCTGGGCAGTGCCGAAAGCCTGGTGGGGTCGGGTTCGATTGGCTGGGGCATCGGCCGGGTTGGCGCGGCAAATACCGCCAAGGTGATTTCCTGGAACGGTATCGCCAGTTACGGCGCGCTGGCGATCGGTGCGCCGTTGGGGGTGTGGCTGGTCAACGTGTTGGGGCTGTGGAGCATGGGCGCCAGCATCATCTTGCTGGGCCTGCTGGGACTGGCATTGGCCTGGCGCAAGACTGCTGCGCCCATTGTCTCTGGCGAACGCCTGCCGTTCATGCACGTGCTGGGGCGTGTGCTGCCACACGGCTGCGGTTTGGCCCTGGGTTCCATCGGGTTTGGCACCATCGCGACCTTCATCACCCTGTATTACGCCACTCAGCATTGGGATAACGCGGTGCTGTGCCTGAGCCTGTTCGGCGCCAGCTTCATCGGCGCGCGCCTGCTGTTCGGCAACCTGATCAACCGCCTGGGCGGCTTTCGCGTGGCGATTGCCTGCCTGTCGGTGGAAACCCTGGGGCTCTTGCTGTTGTGGCTCGCACCGGATGCCCATTGGGCCCTGGCGGGCGCGGCGTTGAGCGGTTTCGGCTTTTCCCTGGTGTTTCCGGCGCTGGGCGTGGAAGCGGTCAACCTGGTGCCGGCCTCCAGCCGTGGGGCCGCGGTGGGCGCTTATTCACTGTTCATTGATCTGTCGCTGGGGATCACCGGGCCGCTGGCCGGTGCGATTGCCGCTGGCTTCGGCTTTGCCTCGATCTTTCTGTTCGCTGCCCTGGCGGCCCTGGGAGGGTTGGCCTTGAGCGTCTACTTGTACCGTCAGGCGCCTCGGTACCGTGAAGCGCGGGAGAAGAACTAGAAGTCCACCTTGCCGCGCCCGGCCTTGATCGAGCCGCGCTTGGTCTTGGATTCCAGGCGACGCTTTTTCGACCCCAGGGTCGGCTTGGTCGGACGGCGCTTCTTTTCGACCTTGGTGGCGCTGAGGATCAGTTCGGTCAGGCGCTCCAGCGCGTCGGCCCGGTTCTGTTCCTGCGTGCGGTATTGCTGGGCCTTGATGATCAACACACCGTCGCTGGTAATGCGACTGTCGCGCAGCGCCAGCAGCCGCTCCTTGTAGAACTCGGGCAGCGACGAAGCCGGAATGTCGAAGCGCAAATGCACGGCGCTGGAAACCTTGTTGACGTTCTGCCCGCCGGCCCCTTGGGCGCGGATGGCCGTCAGCTCGATCTCGGCGTCCGGAATGTGCACGGTGTTGGAAATGACCAGCATGGAAAGTGTCCGGTGTCAGGCCCCACAGGATACCGCGAATCCCCCCGACAACACCGATCCTGTGGGAATGAACGCTATGAACACTGCCGAACAATGTGGGAGCGAGCTTGCTCGCGATAGCGGTGGATCAGCAACCTTGATGTCGACTGACACACCGCTATCGCGAGCAAGCTCGCTCCCACAGGGGCAGGTGTTGTCTTGCCTGAAATGACAAACCCGGCACTCGGCCGGGTTTGTCTTGTTTCAGCGATGCTTACTTGGCGGCAGCCGCCACCGCCAGTTCATGCCGGGCACTGCGCTTGTTCTTGATCCAATAGCACACGGCCATGAACACCACCCACACCGGAATCGCATAGACCGAGATCTGGATGCCGGGGATCAGCAACATCACGCCCAGGATGAACACCACGAACGCCAGGCAGATGTAGTTGCCGTACGGGTACCACAGCGCCTTGAACAGCGGCGTCTGGCGGGTCTGGTTCATGTGCTGGCGGAACTTGAAGTGCGAGTAGCTGATCATCGCCCAGTTGATCACCAGGGTCGCGACCACCAACGACATCAACAACTCCAGCGCATGCTGCGGAACCAGGTAGTTCAACAGCACCGCCACCAGCGTGACCGCCGCCGACGCGAGGATCGAACGCACCGGCACGCCCCGCTTGTCGATCTTCGACAAGGCCTTGGGCGCATCGCCCTGCTCGGCCATGCCCAGCAACATGCGGCTGTTGCAGTAGGTGCCGCTGTTGTACACCGACAGCGCGGCGGTCAGCACGACGAAGTTGAGGATATGCGCAGCGGTGTTGCTGCCCAGCATCGAGAACACCTGCACGAACGGGCTGCCGCTGTAGGCATCGCCGGACGCGTTGAGGGTGCTCAACAGGCTGTCCCAAGGGGTCAGGGACAACAGCACCACGAGCGCGCCGATGTAGAAAATCAGGATCCGGTAGATCACCTGGTTGATGGCCTTGGGGATCACGGTTTTCGGTTTGTCGGCCTCAGCGGCGGTGAAACCGAGCATTTCCAGGCCACCGAAGGAGAACATGATGATCGCCATGGCCATCACCAGCCCGCTCACGCCGTTGGGGAAGAACCCACCGTGGGACCACAGGTTGGTCACCGACGCCTGCGGGCCACCATGGCCGCTGACCAGCAAATAGCTGCCCAGGGCAATCATGCCGACAATCGCCACGACCTTGATGATCGCAAACCAGAACTCGGCCTCGCCAAAGACTTTGACGTTGGCCAGGTTGATCGCATTGATCAGGACGAAAAACGCCGCCGCCGACACCCAGGTCGGAATCTCGGGCGCCCAGTAATGGATGTACTTGCCGACCGCGGTCAGCTCCGACATGCCCACCAGGATGTAGAGGATCCAGCAGTTCCAACCCGACAGGAACCCGGCGAAACCGCCCCAGTACTTGTGGGCGAAGTGGCTGAAGGACCCGGCCACCGGCTCTTCGACAATCATTTCGCCCAACTGGCGCATGATCATGAAGGCGATGAAGCCGCAGATGGCGTAGCCGAGGATCATCGACGGGCCGGCGGATTTCAGCACCCCCGCCGAGCCGAGGAACAGGCCGGTGCCGATCGCGCCACCGAGGGCGATCAGTTGAATATGGCGATTTTTCAGGCCGCGTTTCAGCTCGCCCGAATGCGTATTTTCTACAACGGTCATGCGTCACCTATTTGTTTTTATCTGTGACGAAATCGAACCCGACACGCTTATGGCATGGCGGAGTGAACAAGGCGGATAACCTTGAAAGTGCGTGGGTACGCGAAGGGTCACAGTAAAACGCGGCGCATTGTACACTGCAGTTCCCCTGCTACCAGACACCACCGGATCAGCGTCTGCCCCCGCACTTGAGGTCTGGCGCGCATCTGACCTTTCCCGCTGGCTTGAAACAAGCGCTGCGAAGTCTCAAAAAACCCGCCAAGCCGGCCCACTCGGCAGCTTTTTCTTACAGCCCTCCCAAACGCCGACACCGGTCAGTTCGAACGGCCAAAATCGTCAGCATTCCTTTACAGCGCGTAACGCAGACTTTCCACGTAGGAATATTCTGTAGGCTGACTGCAAATTGACGGTAGGTAGCTACCTATTAAATAAATCACCCAGGCAGCTGTTTTTGAATGAGTAATTTCAACGCGAAAAATGGAACAAAAAGTTCAAAAGAAAAAAATAAAATTATTTTTTGCAATCCAAAAAACCCTCGACTAGGTTTTCAGCGACTTGCCAAGGCATCGTGCCGACAAGTTCTGCGGTGCCGGTTCTGTCGGGTATGACTCGCCGAATCGGCCCGCGTTTTCCGCAAAAGTCATCTAGGAGATTCACTATGCAAGCACTGGACAAAGACTTGGAAACCGAACTGCAACTGGACGAATGGTTTGAAGCGCCGACCCATGAGGCCGCCGTTGAAATGATGCAAGCCGACGCCGTGGTTCCGTTCGGCACGGCGATGTGGCCTCTGTAGGCACTGCCCGGCGGAGGCGATCCGGCCGGTCGACTCCGCCACTCTTGTCGGTTGTCAGGGACATTAAATGAACGTGTCAGGGAAGAATAAGCATGGACACACAACGAGCCATCTCACATTTCCTTTACTACCTCGAACACCATCCCGCCCTGGCCGGCATCCAGCCCGCCAAGGTGTTGCTCGGCCATACCGCTGACTACGAAGCACTGACCGGCGCCATTGCCGAACAGGCGGGCAGCGGCTCGCCGTTCCGGTTCAGCGCCATGCGCCTGGACCTCGAATCCACGGAGCGCCTGTCCAAGGCCATTGCCGACAGCGATCTGTATATTTTCTTCTACGACTCTTCCACCCTGCCCAATCCACGCCCCGACGGCCCGGACTTTGTTCGGGCATTGCAAGGCGTGATGGCCGATAACTGGAAGAAATCGCTGCTGTTCAAGGATTACGGCGATTATTTCTACGACACCTTCAGCGTGATTCCCCAGCGTATCGCCGGACTCAACAGTCACCTGATCCGGCGCATGTCCCAAGCGACAACCCTGAGCTTCCAGGATGACCACGGTTCGTATTTCGACACCGCCCTGGGCAGCGTGAAGAAGTGGACCGACATCAACGGCCTCGGCAACTACGACCTGGCCCCCGGCGAAATCGCCACCCACAGCGACACCATCAACGGCCAGGTGAAATTCGTCGGCACGTTCCTGAGCACCATCCCGTTCGCACGCAAGTACGGCGTGCTGCAATCGCCCCTCGAGCTGTGGATCGAAGACTCCACCATCCAGAAAATCGCCACCGACGTGCCGGGCCTGGAACACGACTTCAACAAATACCTGGACGCCAACCCGTCCAACCGCCGCATCGAAGAACTGGGGATCGGCACCAACGAAGGGGTCAAGAGCCTGTACGCCCGCAACGCCGGTTTCGAAGAGCGCCACTGCGGCCTGCACCTGGGACTGGGTGGCGGGGCCAAGGGCAGCCACCATTTGGATCTGATTTTCGAAAGCGGTGTGCTGGCGCTGGACAAAGAGCCGATGTTTGATGGGCGGTTTGTGCTTTAGGCTGGGATCGGTTGTGGGGCTGCTGACGCCATCGCGAGCAAGCTCGCTCCCACAGTTGATCTTGGTGACTGGGGGATGTGTGTTCGGCGCCGCTCCATTGTGGGAGCGAGCTTGCTCGCGAAGGCGGCCTCAAAAGCACTGCCTGACTAAAAGTCAGACAAAAAAAACGCCAACCCAACGGTTGGCGTTTTTTCTTGCAGTTTGCAGCTAGAAACTCACCGCTGCCTCACTCCGGCTTACGACGCCCGAACCCCGGACGCTGTCCCGAACCTGCCGGGGCACCACGGCGCTTGCCCGATGGCGTGTCGCGGTCGGCCAGGATGATGCCCGGGCGCTTTTTCGGTGCCGGCTTGGCCGGACGCTTGGTGTCGGCCGGGCGATCGGCGACGGGCGTACCGCGACCCGCCGGTGCACCGCGACCTTCGCCGCGCTCAGTGCGACCATTGGCCGGACGCGGCGTGCGTGGGCCACGCTCGCCGTCCTGACGCGGTGCAGGCTTGCGGGCCGGGCGTTCGCCTTCGATCTGCGGCTCGCGCGAAGGACGCGGGCCGGTCGCCACGCCATCAGCAGCCGGGCGCAGCGTACGCACGCGCTCGGTCTTGCCCATCGGACGCGAGGATTTACGCTGCATCCGCTCCAGCTTGTCCTTGCTCTTGGCGGTCATCTGCGGCATAGCCACCGGCTTGAGGCCCACTTCGGCGGCCAGGATGTCGACTTCGTACTGGCTCATTTCGCGCCAGCGGCCCATCGGCAGGTCGGAATTGAGGAACACCGGACCGAAACGCACGCGCTTCAGGCGGCTGACCACCAACCCCTGGGATTCCCACAAACGTCGCACTTCACGGTTACGGCCTTCCATCACCACGCAGTGGTACCAATGGTTGAAGCCTTCACCGCCGGGCGCTTGCTTGATGTCGGTGAAACGCGCCGGGCCGTCTTCCAGCACAACGCCGGCCTTGAGGCGCTCGATCATCTCGTCGTCGACCTCACCACGCACACGCACGGCGTATTCGCGGTCCATCTCGTAGGACGGGTGCATCAAGCGGTTGGCCAGTTCACCGTCGGTGGTGAACATCAGCAAACCGGTGGTGTTGATGTCCAGGCGGCCGATGTTGATCCAGCGGCCTTCTTTCGGACGCGGCATCTTGTCGAACACGGTCGGGCGACCTTCCGGGTCGTCACGGGTGCAGATCTCGCCGTCGGGCTTGTTGTACATGATCACGCGGCGCACCGTTTCGGCGGCCTCTTCGCGCTTGATCACCTTGCCATCGATGGTGATGGCATCGTGCATGTCAACCCGCAGGCCCAAGGTGGCATCTTTGCCGTTGACCTTGATCCGGCCCTGGGTGATCCAGGCTTCCACGTCACGGCGCGAACCGACGCCGATACGGGCGAGGACTTTTTGCAGCTTCTCGCCTGCTGGGCCGATTTCCTGGCTGTCGTTCTGGTCTTGGTCTTTCATTCTGGGCACCTCCCGGTGTGGTCGGGTCAGGCTTGGCCTGACGCTTTGAATACGGGTCTTTGGCGAAGGGATCGCCAAGGGGTCGCGAATCATACGCGCGTTGAAGCGATTGCGCATCAGAGACTAGCTGATCAACCAGCGCCCGGCGCTTTTTCCGCCGACCGGTGATGCCCGGCCTGGCGGGGAATTAATGAGTCCCCCCTGTGGGAGCCGAGCTTGCTCGCGATGGCGGTGGGTCAGCCTGCATTGATGCCGAATGCTCCTCCGTCATCGCGAGCAAGCTCGGCTCCCACAGGATCAGCCAGCGTTTCCAAATCAGTTGGATCAATCGTCGAACTGGCGCCGTTCGTTCTCGATCGCTTCGGCCAAGGCGCGGGCTTCGGCTTCTTCGTCGCTCAGTTCGGGTTCCGGCGGCTGGAGGGCGGCGACGGCGGCCAGGAGTTTTTCCCGGGCTTGGGCAACGCCGAGGATATCTTCTTCCGGTTCCGGTTCCGGCTCCGCTTCTGGCTCTGGTGCCACCGCGCTATCGGGCTCCGCCAGCTCATCCGAGTCGCCCTCAGGACCAGGACCTTCCCGCAGCAAGTCGTCGAAATCAGTCTTCAAGCCCTCCTCCATGGTGTCCAGCTCCAGCAACAACGAGTGGAAACTGGTCTCTTCCTTCGGTTCCTCAGGCTCGGCGCTGGCGTCCGCCAGTTCCTGCAAGCCCTGGGGCACCGGGGCGTCGTCGAACTCCAGCATCGGTTCGGGTTCCAGTTCCCGCAATTCGGCCAGCGGCGGCAGGTCGTCCAGGTTCTTCAGGTTGAAGTGATCGAGGAAGGCCTTGGTGGTCGCAAACATCGCCGGTTTGCCAGGCACATCGCGATAACCGACGACGCGGATCCACTCGCGCTCCAGCAGCGTCTTGACGATGTTGCTATTGACCGCCACGCCCCGCACATCTTCGATCTCGCCCCGGGTGATCGGCTGGCGATAGGCGATGAGCGCCATGGTTTCGAGCAGCGCCCGGGAATAGCGCTGCGGCCGTTCCTCCCACAGGCGCCCCACCCACGGCGCGAACTTCTCGCGGATTTGCAGGCGGTACCCGGACGCCACTTCCTTGAGTTCGAAAGCCCGCCCCTCGCAGGACTTGCCCAACAATGTCAGGGCTTTCTTGAACACGGCCGGCTCGGGCCGCTCGCCTTCTTCGAAGAGTTCGAACAGGCGCTCCATCGATTGCGGCTTTCCCGAGGCCAACAGGAAAGCTTCAAGCAAGGGGGCCAGCTCGCGGGGTTCAGTCAGATTCATTGATTTGCTCGTTATTCGGCTCGTGCCCGCACGTGGATCGCTGCGAACGGCTCATTCTGCACCAGCTCGACCAAGGATTCCTTGACCAATTCCAGGACCGCCATAAACGTCACCACCACCCCCAACCGCCCTTCCTCGGCGGTGAACAGCTCGACGAACGGCACGAAGCCGCCGCCCTTGAGTCGCTCCAGCACATCACTCATGCGCTCGCGGGTGGACAGCGCTTCGCGGCTGACCTGATGACTTTCAAACATATCGCCCCGGCGCAGGACCTCGGCCATGGACATCAGCAACTCTTCCAGGCTCACGTCTGGCAGCAACTTGCGCGCCCGCGCTTCGGGCGCATCGAGCTTGGGCACCACCACATCGCGCCCCACCCGGCTCAAGCCGTCGATGCCTTCGGCGGCGGCCTTGAAGCGTTCGTATTCCTGCAAGCGGCGGATCAGCTCGGCTCGCGGGTCGTCTTCTTCCTCTTCGACCTCTGCCGAGCGCGGCAGCAGCATCCGCGACTTGATCTCGGCGAGCATGGCCGCCATCACCAGGTATTCGGCGGCGAGTTCCAGGCGCACCGACTGCATCAACTCGACGTAGCCCATGTACTGGCGGGTGATTTCCGCCACGGGAATGTCGAGGATGTTGATGTTCTGTTTGCGGATCAGGTACAGCAGCAGGTCAAGCGGGCCCTCGAAGGCTTCGAGGAACACCTCCAGCGCATCCGGTGGAATGTACAGGTCCAGGGGCATTTCCATGACCGCCTGGCCATAGACCATGGCGAACGGCAACTCCTGCTGCGCGCCGGCCTGGCTGTCGACATTGTCCACGGCGGTTTCCACGACGGACATTCAGGCCTCGACCATGAACGGCGTCGGATCGCCGCAACCGACACGCACCACCTGGGGCTCGCCATCGGCCAGGTTGATCACCGTGGACGCCGACATGCCGCCGAAACCACCGTCGATGATCAGGTCCACCTGATGTTCGAGTATCTGGCGCATCTCATAGGGATCGTTCAACGGCTCGGTCTCGCCAGGCATGATCAGCGTCACGCTCATCAGCGGCTCACCCAGTTCCGCCAGCAGCGCCAGGGCGATGGGATGGCTCGGCACCCGCAGGCCGATGGTGCGCTTTTTCGGGTGCAGCAACAGCCGCGGGACTTCCCGCGTGGCATTGAGGATGAAGGTGTACGGCCCCGGCAAATGCGCCTTGAGCAGGCGGAAGGTGCCGGTGTCGATCTTGGCGAACAGGCCCAACTGCGACAGGTCGCTGCAGATGAGCGCGAAATTGTGCTTGTCGTCCAGTTGACGCAGGCGTCTGACACGCTCCACGGCATTCTTGTCGCCGATCTGGCAACCGATGGCGTAGGACGAGTCGGTGGGATAGACCACCACGCCACCGCCACGAATGATTTCCACGGCCTGTTTGATCAGGCGCGCTTGCGGGTTTTCCGGATGAATCTGGAAAAATTGACTCACGTGTTCTACCTGTTCAGACGGCGGCGATAACGGGATCATGTTTGAATCTACACCAGAGTGGTGGCAGATCTTCCGGCAACGGGCGGTATTCGCCGATCTCGGACCAGCCCCCAGGGCCATGGAAATCACTGCCGGCGGTGACCAGCAGGCCGAACTCACGGGCCAGGATCGCCAGGCTGCCGACCTGCTCGGCAGGCTGATGGCCGTTGACCACCTCGATGGCATGGCCCCCCGCTTGAATATAGTCGGTGACCAGGCGTCGGCGCTTGCTGCGGGTGAAATCATAGTGCCATGGATGCGCCAGGCTGACCCAGGCACCCGCTGCCCGCAGGGTCTGGACGGTGTCTTCCAGGGTCGGCCAATGCTGCTTGACGTCCCCCAGCTTGCCGGCCCCCAACCATTTGCGGAACGCTTCGGCGCGGTCCTTGACGAACCCTTCGCGCACCATCCAGTCGGCAAAGTGTGGCCGGGCCGGTGCGTTGCCGCTGTCGCCCAGTTCCTGCTGGATCTGTCGGGCGCCGTCCAGCGCACCAGGCATGCCCTTGAGGGCCAGCTTGCGGCTGATCTCTTCGGACCGCAGCCAGCGCCCGTCGTGCAGTTGTGCGATGGCCTGGACCAGCGCCGGCGCATTCACATCGAAACCGTAGCCCAGCACATGGATGGTCGCCCCGCCCCAGGTACAGGACAACTCCACCCCGTTGACCAGCTGCATGCCCAGCGCCGTGGCGGCGCCGCGGGCCTCGTCGAGGCCTTCGAGGGTGTCGTGATCGGTCAGGGCCAGGACTCGCACGCCGTGCTCGAACGCCCGCGCCACCAGAACCGCAGGCGCCAGGGCACCATCGGAGGCCGTGCTATGGCAGTGCAAATCAACATTCACGAGAGTTTGTTACCTCAAATCAGCTGGCCCTATCGCGGCCAAGGATGTTTGTTATTATGCCGCCACATCCTGCTTCTGGCTGCCACTGTGAAACAATTCATCGATTTCATCCCGCTCCTGCTGTTCTTCATCGTCTACAAACTTGATCCCCGCACCGTCGACTTCGCCGGTCACTCCTTGACTGTAGGCGGTATCTACAGCGCCACCGCAGTCCTGATCATCAGTTCCCTGGTGGTCTACGGCGCGCTGTTCGTGTCCCAGCGCAAGCTGGAGAAGAGCCAGTGGCTGACCCTGATCGCCTGCCTGGTGTTCGGCAGCCTGACCCTGGCGTTCCACAGCGAAACCTTCCTCAAATGGAAGGCCCCGGTGGTCAACTGGCTGTTCGCCCTCGCGTTCATTGGCAGCCATTTCATCGGTGACCGCCTGCTGATCAAGCGCATCATGGGCCATGCCATCAACCTGCCAGACCTGATCTGGACCCGGTTGAACATCGCCTGGATCGTGTTTTTCCTGTTCTGCGGCGCCGCCAACCTGTTCGTTGCGTTCACGTTCCAGGAGTACTGGGTCGACTTCAAGGTCTTCGGCAGCCTGGGCATGACGCTGCTGTTCCTGATTGGCCAGGGTATCTACCTGTCCCGTCACCTGCACGAAGCCGACCCCACCACGCCCAAAACCGAGGACTGACATGCTCTACGCAATCATTGCCACCGACGTCGCCGACTCCCTGGAAAAACGCCTGGCCGTGCGCCCAGCCCACCTGGAGCGACTGCAACAGCTCAAGGCCGAAGGTCGCATCGTGCTGGCCGGCCCGCACCCGGCGGTGGACAGCAATGACCCGGGCGCCGCGGGTTTCACCGGCAGCCTGATCGTGGCCGAATTCGACTCCCTGGCCGCCGCGCAAGCCTGGGCCAAGGCCGATCCGTTCGTGGAGGCCGGCGTCTACGCCGAGGTCGTGGTCAAGCCGTTCAAGCAAGTCCTGCCGTAAATCCCAGGGCAATGAGCCTGCGCGGCTCATTGCCCTGTTGCTCATCTTTCTCGTTCGCCTGCCGACAACCTGTCTAATCTCGATTGGAATTCAGGAGTTGCAATGCGCAAAGGTCCGTTGTGCCTGTTGTTGGTCTCGTTGGCGATCGGGGCGCCTGCCCATGGCGAGGAAAGCACCGAGGGCAGTCATTCGGCGCCCTTGTCCCTGAGCGCTGGCGGCCAGATCGCCGAATTGCAGCAACGCTTGAAAGACAGCGAGCGCATGCGTGAAGCACTCACCCAGCAACTCCAAAACACCAACGGCGAACGGGAAAGCGCGCTGGTGGGCCGGCTGCGCCAGGAGAACCAGCGCCTGAAACTGCAACTCAAGGAAGCCCAGGCCAGCCCCCTGCCGCGCCTGTTGACCGATCAACAGCAGTGGTTCGTCATTGGTGCCGGGGTAGCGCTATTGGCCTTGCTCTGCGGTATCTTTGCCAGCGGTGGACGTAGACAACGTCGGCAATGGCTAAATTGAGTGAGTCATGAGCGAGCTGTTACTGATAGATGATGACCAGGAGCTGTGTGAGCTCCTCGTAAGTTGGCTGAGCCAGGAAGGGTTTCAGGTCCGCGCCTGTCACGATGGCCAGAGTGCCCGCAAGGCCTTGGCCGAAACCGCCCCGGCTGCCGTGGTCCTGGACGTGATGCTGCCCGACGGCAGTGGCCTGGAACTGCTCAAGCAATTGCGCAGCGATCACGCGGAGCTGCCGGTGCTGATGCTGTCGGCCCGGGGTGAACCGCTGGACCGTATCCTGGGCCTGGAACTGGGGGCCGACGACTACCTGGCCAAGCCCTGTGACCCACGGGAACTGACCGCCCGCCTGCGCGCCGTGCTGCGCCGCAGCCATCCGACGGCCGTGTCCAGCCAGATCGAACTGGGTGACCTGACCTTCAGCCCGGTGCGTGGCGTGGTCAGCATCGACGAACAGGAACAAACCCTCACCGTGTCCGAAAGCCGCCTGCTCGAAGCGCTGCTCAAGCAGCCGGGCGAGCCGCTGGACAAGCAGGAACTGGCGCAGATCGCCCTGGGCCGCAAGCTGACCCTGTACGACCGCAGCCTCGACATGCACGTGAGCAACCTGCGCAAGAAAATCGGCCCCCACCCCGACGGCCGCCCGCGCATCGTGGCGCTGCGTAGCCGCGGTTACTACTACAGCCTCTAGAGGTTGTCGCTGCGATTACAGCCAGAGGTGGCGGCGGCTATCACAGCCTCTGGAGACTTTTGTGGCGAGGGAGCTTGCTCCCGCTCGGTTGCGCAGCAACCGCAAAATCCTGGGGCCGCTTCGCAGCCCAGCGGGAGCAAGCTCCCTCGCCACAAGAGCCGCCCCCCTGGATCTTGTGTTGTCCTGCAGATTTGTCAGGCCTGCACCAAACCGTCTTTACCCAAGCTTTACCCACCCCTGACCGCCGCTGACCTTGATCTCCGTAATCTGCACACATCCGGAACTGACCGGGAATGAGACAAGGAGACACACCATGCGCAAGACCCTTATCGCTCTGCTGTTCGCTGCTGCCCTGCCGACCGTGGCCATGGCCATGCCTGAAGGCCCTGGCCCGATGGGGCCGATGGACGGCCCGCGTCACGGCGGCCAGATGCACGACAAAGGCCCGTACAGCCAACTGGACCTGAGCCGCGAACAACGCCAGCAGATTCGCCACATCATGGGCGAACAGCGCCACGAACAACGGGAACTGGTCGACAAGTACCTGGCCAAGCTGTCCCCAGCCGACCAGAAAGCCATGCAGGACGAAATGCAAGCCCGGCACCAGAAGGTCGACGCCCAGATTCGTGGATTGTTGAAGCCTGAGCAGCAAAAAGAATTCGACGCGATCCAGAAGAAACAGGCCGAGCGTCGCGCCGAGTGGGCCGAATTCAAGGCCTGGAAAGCGCAACAGCCGCAAAAAGCGCAATAATGCGCTGAAGTTCCCCCAGCCCAACGGTCAAGCGCCGTTGGGCTTTCTTTGTTTTCGAGGATTTATCGTGCGTTCATTGTTCTGGCGCATCCTGGCCAGTTTCTGGCTGGCCATCACTCTGGTTGCAGGCCTTTCGATCCTGATGGGCCACATGCTGAACCAGGACGCCTGGATCCTCAGCCGCCACCCGGGGCTCAATACCCTGCCCGAAGAGTGGACGCAGACCTACGAAACCCAAGGCGAGGACGCCGCCCAGGAAATTCTGAAACAGCGCAAGCGCCAGTATCACATTGACGTCCAGGTGTTCAACGAAAGCGGCGACCCGGTGGTACGTGGCACTTTTCCCCATCGCGCCGCCGCCTTCGAGGCTCGGCAGAACAACGACGACCGCCGCCTGCCCTGGCGCCGGCTCACCGACGAGTTCACCAGCGCCAAAAGCGGCGACACCTACCTATTCATCTACCGCATCCCCCATCCCGAACTGGACGCCTGGCACCGCGGCAGTCTGCTCTGGCCCCTCAGTGCCCTGGGGATCGCGTTGGTGGTGCTAACTCTGTTCAGCTTGTTGGTGACGCTCTCCATCACTCGTCCGCTGAGTCGACTGCGCGGTGCGGTGCATGACCTGGGCCAAGCCACCTACCAGCAGAACAGCCTCGCCAAACTGGCCAACCGGCGGGACGAGTTCGGCGTATTGGCCACCGACTTCAACCGCATGGGCGCGCGTTTACAAAGCCTGATCGCCAGCCAGCGGCAACTGCTGCGGGACGTGTCCCACGAACTGCGCTCGCCCCTGGCCCGGCTGCGCATTGCCCTGGCATTGGCGGAACGGGCCAGCCCCGAGGAGCGTGAAAAGCTCTGGCCGCGCCTGACCCGTGAATGCGATCGCCTGGAGGCGCTGATCAGCGAAATCCTGGTCCTCGCCCGGGTCGATGCCGACAACGCCAGCGCCGAAGAAGTCGACCTCAACGCGCTGCTGGTCACCCTGCAAAAAGATGCGCAGCTGGCTTCACCGGAGCAAACCGTGCAGCTTGAAGCCGAGGCGGACCTGACTCTCAAGGGTTGGCCGACCATGATCGAGCGAGCAGTGGACAACCTGCTGCGCAACGCCCAGCGCTTCAATCCGGCCGGGCAATCGATCGAGATGCACGCGCGGCGCCAAGGCGAACGGATCCTGGTCAGCGTACGTGACCACGGGCCCGGCGTTGAGGCCGAACACCTCGGGCAATTGGCCGAGCCGTTCTACCGCGCCCCCGGCCAGACCGCCGCCGGCCATGGCCTGGGCCTGGCCATCGCACGCCGTGCCGCTGAACGCCATGGCGGTGCGCTGGTGCTGGGCAATCATCCCGAAGGTGGTTTCATTGCGACACTGGAACTGCCGTTGGTGCCGGGGGCTGTCGTCCAGCCGTAAGCATTGCAAATACCCCCTGTGGCGAGGGAGCTTGCTCCCGCTCGGTTGCGCAGCAACCGTAAAATCTTGGGGCTACTTCGTAGCCCAGCGGGAGCAAGCTCCCTCGCCACGGGAAATCAAACAAGGCGAGTTGAGCGGCGTGGCCAAACCCAACGGCAAGCGCGCCCCCTCAAACCAAACGATAATTCCTCTTATTCAAACAGCCCCGCCCTGTTAGACTTTGCGCCCTCGTTTTCACTCATCCCCGGGACGCCCGATGCTGTCGTTGCCTCTTCGTTTATGTGCACTGTTCATGGCCCTGGGCCTGAGTGCCTGCGATGATGCCCCGCGTTTTACCCAGGCCGAACCGGGTGAAGCCCGTTCCGGTGGCGCCGTGACGGTCCGCAAGAGTGATCAGAACGCCTTTTCCCTGCCCTCGGCCAACCTGCCACCCTCGCGGCGCGTGGATTTCAGTGTCGGCAACAGTTTCTTCCGCAGCCCCTGGGTGATCGCCCCCTCGACCACCACCGCCCGGGACGGCCTCGGGCCCTTGTTCAACACCAACGCCTGCCAGAACTGCCACGTCAAGGACGGTCGCGGCCATCCGCCGGCGCCGGATGCGACCAGCGCGGTGTCGATGCTGGTGCGCCTGTCGATTCCCGACGCACCCGCCTACGCCAAGGTCATTGAGCAACTGGGCGTAGTGCCAGAGCCGGTCTATGGTGGGCAGTTGCAGGACATGTCAGTGCCCGGCGTCGCCCCCGAAGGCAAGGTGCGGGTCGATTACACCCCGGTCCCGGTGCGTTTCAAGGACGGCACCGTCGTCGAATTGCGCAAGCCAATCCTGCAGATCACTCAGTTGGGATATGGCCCGATGCACCCCGACACGCGTTTTTCGGCCCGCGTGGCACCGCCGATGATCGGCCTGGGCCTGCTGGAAGCCATCCCCGACGAGGCGCTGCTGGCGAACGCCGAAGCCCAGGCGCGGGAGAACGATGGCATCGCCGGTCGCCCCAACCAGGTATGGGACGATGTGCAGCAGAAGACCGTGCTGGGACGTTTCGGCTGGAAAGCCGGACAGCCCAACCTCAACCAACAGAACGTCCACGCGTTTTCCGGCGACATGGGCCTGACAACCAGCCTGCGGCCGTTCGACGACTGCACCGAGACCCAAGTCGACTGCAAGCGTGCGCCCAGCGGCAATAGCCCGGACGGCGAACCGGAAGTCAGCGACAACATCCTGCGCCTGGTGCTGTTCTACAGCCGCAACCTCGCGGTGCCGGCCCGTCGCGACGTGAATTCCCCCCAAGTGCTGGCAGGCAAGAATCTATTTTTCCAGGCCGGTTGCCAGTCCTGCCACACACCGAAATACACCACCGCCGCCAACGCCGCCGAGCCGGAACTGGCGAACCAAGTCATCCGCCCCTACACCGACCTGCTGCTGCACGACATGGGCGAAGGCCTGGCCGACAACCGCAGCGAATTCAAGGCCAGTGGCCGCGACTGGCGAACCCCGCCGCTGTGGGGCATCGGCCTGACCGAAACCGTCAACGGCCACACCCAGTTCCTGCATGACGGCCGTGCCCGCAACCTGCTCGAAGCCGTGCTGTGGCATGGCGGCGAAGCACAAGCGGCGCAGCGACAGGTTTTAGCGTTCGATGCCGAGCAGCGCGCTGCGTTGCTGGCCTTTCTGAATTCCCTTTAAATGCCTTTTCCAGAAATGGGAGCCTGACATGTTCCGTCCCAAATTGTTGTTCACCAGCCTCGCCGCCCTCGCCCTCGGCGCCTGCTCGCCCCAGGATCCGCAAGCCGTCACTTCGGCCGCCATCGCCAAGCAAGTGATCCTGCCGACCTACAGCCGCTGGGTCGAGGCCGACCGGCAACTGGCGACCAGCGCCCTGGCGTTCTGCCAAGGTAAAGAAAACCTGGAGACCGCCCGCGCCGACTTCCTCAAGGCGCAAAAAGCCTGGGCCGAGTTGCAACCGCTGCTGATCGGGCCGCTGGCCGAGGGCAACCGCGCCTGGCAGGTGCAATTCTGGCCGGACAAGAAAAACCTGGTGGGTCGTCAGGTCGAGCAATTGGTCAACAGCCAGCCACAGATCGACGCCGCCGGCCTGGCCAAGTCCAGCGTGGTCGTGCAAGGGCTGTCGGCCTACGAATACCTGCTGTTCGACGCGAAAATCGACATGGCCGACAGCGCACAGAAAGCCAAGTACTGCCCGCTGCTCATCGCCATTGGCGAACGCCAGAAACAGCTGGCCGAAGAGATCCTGTCGGGCTGGAACAGCAACGACGGCATGCTCGCCCAGATGAGCAAGTTTCCCAACCAGCGCTACGCCGATTCCCACGAGGCCATCGCCGACCTGCTCCGTGTGCAGGTCACTGCCCTGGATACTTTGAAGAAAAAACTCGGCACGCCGATGGGCCGCCAGAGCAAAGGCGTACCTCAGCCATTCCAGGCCGATGCCTGGCGCAGCCAGTCGTCGCTGCAAGGGTTGGAAGCCAGCCTGGGCGCGGCCAGGACCGTCTGGGTCGGCGTGGACAACAAGGGCCTGCGCGGCCTGCTGCCGAGCGACCAGAAGCCATTGGCGGACAAGATCGACGCCGCCTACGATGCCTCGTTGAAACTGTTCGCCAGCAGCCAGCGCTCGCTGACCGAAATGCTCGGCGACGATGCCGGGCGCCAGCAACTCAACGATTTGTACGACAGCCTCAACGTCGTCCATCGCCTGCATGAAGGCGAACTGGCCAAGGCGCTGGGCATTCAACTGGGCTTCAATGCCAACGACGGTGACTGATCATGTTTCGACGTCAGGTCCTGGCACTGGGCAGCTTGCTGCTCGGCGCCGTCACCCTGGGCGGCTGGACGCTGTTCAAGCAAAAGGACAAGCACCCACTCTTGCTTTCGGCACGGGACGATGGCGACGGCAAGCACTATGCCGTCGGCTATCGACTGGACGGCACGCGGGTGTTTGCCACCCAGGTCGGCCAGCGCTGCCATGACATCATCAACCATCCGACGCAGCCGATTGCGCTGTTCGTCGCCCGTCGCCCGGGCACCGAAAGCTACCTGATCGACCTGCGCGACGGGGCGCTGCTGCAAACCATCGCCTCGTTGCCGAACCGGCACTTCTACGGCCACGCGGTCATCCATAAAAGCGGCGAATGGCTGTATGCCACCGAGAACGACACCACCGATCCGGGACGCGGCCTGTTGGGCGTGTACCGTTTCGACGGCGAGCGACTGGTGCACAGCGGCGAGATTCCCACCCATGGCATCGGTCCTCACCAGGTGTCGTGGATGCCCGATGGCGAGACGCTGGTGGTCGCCAACGGCGGCATTCGCACCGAGGCCGAAAGCCGGGTCGAAATGAACCTCGACGCCATGGAGCCGAGCCTGGTGCTGATGCAACGCGATGGCACCCTGCTGAGCAAGGAAACCCTCGCCCAATCGATGAACAGCGTGCGCCACCTGGGCATCGCCAGCGACGGCACCATCGTCTCCGGCCAGCAGTTCATGGGCGCAGCCCACGAATCGTCGGAACTGGTGGCGATCAAACGGCCAGGACAACCGTTCCAGGCATTCCCGGTCCCCGCAGAGCAATTGCAGGCCATGGGGCACTACACCGCCAGCGTTGCCGTACACAGCGACTTGCGCCTGGTGGCCCTGACCGCCCCCCGCGGCAACCGCTTTTTCATCTGGGACCTGGACAGCGGCGAAGTCCGCCTGGATGCGCCCCTGCCGGACTGTGCTGGCGTGGGCGCGGTGGCCGACGGTTTTGTCGTGACGTCGGGCCAAGGCCGTTGTCGCTATTACGATTGTCGGCAGACACAACTGGTTGCAAAACCACTGGATCTGCCGGCGGGGCTCTGGGACAACCATTTGCATCTGGTCTGACGCCGGGGAGCGAAGCCGATCGGCGCCGAGCGCCTCGGTTTTTCGGAAAAGTCCCACGCTCCACCGTCCCGCCAGCATCTGGAATAGCCCGCACACTCAGAGTAATGTGCCGGCCTATCTGTATTTTCTCTCGGCTCTTTCCAAGGAAGTGGAACATGCTGCGACGCCGCATGCTGATCATGTTGGGTGTTGTGCTGCTGGTGGTGCTGTTGCTCGCCGGCTACAAGGCCTTCTCCGTTTACCAGCAGATCCAGACGTTTTCTGCCCCCAAACCACCGGTCAGTGTCGCAGTGGCCACAGCGGCCCAGCAACCCTGGCAGGCCCGCCTACCCACCGTTGGCAGTCTCAAGGCGCTGCAAGGCGTGGACCTGAGCCTGGAAATCGCCGGGACCGTGCAGAAGGTTCAATTCCAGTCCGGGCAGAAGGTCAAGGCCGGCCAGCCGCTCCTGCAACTGGACAGCGAAGTCGAAAGCGCCCTGCTGGAAACCGCCGAGGCCGATCTTGGCCTGTCGCAACTGGATTTTGGTCGTGGCCGACAGTTGGTGGGCAGCCAGGCGATCTCCAAGGGCGAATTCGACCGGCTTTCGGCGCAACTGAAGAAGAACCAGGCCACGGTCAACCAGCTCAAGGCTTCGCTGGCCAAGAAACACATCCTGGCGCCGTTCAGCGGCACCATCGGCATTCGCCAGGTGGATGTCGGCGACTACCTGGCCAGTGGCACGGTGATCGCCACCCTGCAGGACCTCAGCAGCCTGTACGTGGACTTCTACGTCCCTGAGCAAAGCGTGCCCCGGCTCGCCGTGGCACAGCCGGTCAATGTCAGCGTCTCGGCCTACCCCGGGCAGACCTTCGTCGGCACCATCAGCGCGATCAACCCCAAGGTCGAGGACAGCACCCGCAACGTCCTGGTGCGCGCCACCCTGGCCAACCCCGACGGCAAATTGCTGCCCGGCATGTTCGCCAACCTGCAGGTGATCCTGCCGGATGTCTCCGCCGGGATCGTCGTCCCGGAAAGTGCCGTGACCTACACCCTCTACGGCAATTCCATGTACGTGGTGACGCAAAAGAAAGCCGCCGACGGCACCGTCGAGAAAGACGACAAGGGCCAGCCGGTCCTGATCGCCGAACGGCGTTTCGTTGAAACCGGTGAGCGACGCGACGGGCAGGTACTGGTGTCCAAAGGCGTGCAGAGCGGCGAACAAGTCGTGATCGCCGGCCAGCTCAAGCTCGATAACGGTACGCCGATCGCCATCAGCGACGACAAGACCCTGACCGAACAGAACAGCCCGCCGCGCGCGGACTGATCAAGGAACCCCCATGGCTTTTACCGATCCGTTCATCCGCCGCCCGGTGCTTGCCACCGTGGTCAGCCTGTTGATCGTGCTGCTGGGCTTCCAGGCCTGGAGCAAGCTGCCCCTGCGTCAGTATCCACAAATGGAAAACGCCCTGATCACGGTGACCACCGCCTACCCCGGGGCCAACGCCGAGACCATCCAGGGCTACATCACCCAACCGATGCAACAGAGCCTGGCCAGTGCCGAGGGCATCGACTACATGACCTCGGTCAGTCGCCAGAATTTCTCGGTGATCTCGGTCTATGCCCGCATCGGTTCCAACAGCGACCGGCTCTTCACCGAACTGCTGGCCAAGGCCAACGAGGTCAAGAACCAACTGCCCCAGGACGCCGAGGACCCGGTCCTTAGCCGCGAGGCCGCCGATGCCTCGGCACTGATGTACATCAGCTTTTTCAGCAAGGAACTGAACAACCCGCAGATCACCGACTACCTGTCCCGGGTGATCCAGCCCAAGCTGGCGACACTGCCCGGCATGGCCGAGGCGGAGATCCTCGGCAACCAGGTCTTCGCCATGCGCCTGTGGCTGGACCCGATCAAGCTCGCAGGCTTCGGCTTGACCGCCGCCGACGTGACCAATGCCGTGCGCCAGCACAACTTCCTCTCCGCCGCCGGTGAAGTGAAAGGCGAATACGTCGTCACCAGCATCAACGCCAACACCGAACTCAAGTCCGCCGAGGACTTCGCCGCGATCCCGCTCAAGACCGAGGGCGACAGCCGCGTATTGTTGCGGGACGTCGCCCGTGTGGAAATGGGCGCAGAGAACTACGACAGCATCAGTTCCTTTGGCGGCACGCCCTCGGTGTACATCGGGATCAAGGCCACGCCGGGTGCGAACCCGCTGGATGTGATCAAGGAAGTGCGCAAGATCATGCCGGAGATGGAGGCCCAGCTCCCGACCAATCTCAAGGCCGAGATCGCCTACGACGCCACCCTGTTCATCCAGGCGTCCATCGACGAGGTGGTGAAAACCCTGTTCGAGGCAGTACTGATCGTCATCGTCGTGGTGTTCCTGTTCCTCGGCGCCTTGCGCTCGGTGGTCATCCCGGTGGTAACCATCCCCTTATCGATGATCGGCGTGATGTTCTTCATGCAGTTGATGGGCTATTCGATGAACCTCCTGACGCTGCTGGCCATGGTACTCGCCATCGGCCTGGTGGTGGACGATGCCATCGTGGTGGTGGAGAACATCCACCGGCACATCGAGGAAGGCAAGACCCCGTTCGACGCTGCGATAGAAGGTGCCCGGGAAATCGCCATGCCGGTGGTCTCGATGACCATCACCCTGGCGGCGGTGTATGCACCGATCGGCCTGCTCGAGGGCCTGACGGGCGCCTTGTTCAAGGAATTTGCCTTGACCCTGGCCGGGGCGGTGGTGATCTCCGGGATCGTCGCCCTGACCCTGTCGCCGATGATGTGCGCCCTGCTCCTGCGCCACGACGAGAACCCCTCGGGGCTCGCCCATCGGCTGGACATGGTTTTCGAACGCTTGAAGAGCCGTTACCAGCGCATGCTCCATGGCACGCTCAATACCCGGCCGGTGGTGCTGGTGTTCGCGGCGATCGTGCTGTTGCTGATCCCGGTGCTGATCATGTTCAGCAAGTCCGAACTGGCCCCCGACGAGGACCAGGGCATTATCTTCATGATGGCCAACGCCCCGCAGCCCACCAACCTCGACTACCTGAACACGTATACCGATCACTTCATCACCCTCTTCAAGGAGTTCCCGGAGTATTACTCCTCGTTCCAGATCAATGGTTATGACGGTGTGCAGTCGGGCATCGGCGGCTTCCTGCTCAAGCCTTGGAACGAACGCAGCCGCACCCAGATGGAAATCCTGCCAGAGGTCCAGGCCAGGCTGGAAAGCGTGCCTGGCCTGCAGATCTTCGGTTTCAACCTGCCCTCGCTGCCGGGCACTGGCGAAGGCTTGCCGTTCGCGTTCGTCATCAACTCCCCGAAAGACTATGCAACGTTGCTGGAGGTTGCCGACCGGGTCAAAAAGCGCGCATTGGAATCCGGCAAGTTCGCTTTCATGGACATTGACCTGGCGTTCGACAAGCCAGAAGTCGTGGTGGATATCGATCGCGCCAAGGCTGCCCAGATGGGCGTATCCATGGAGGACTTGGGCGGCACCTTGGCGACACTGCTGGGCGAATCCGAGATCAACCGCTTCACCCTCGAGGGCCGCAGCTACAAAGTCATTGCCCAAGTCGAACGGCCGTTCCGGGACAACCCGGACTGGTTGAACAGCTATTACGTGAAAAATGCCCAGGGTGAATCGCTACCGCTGTCGACCCTGATCAAGGTCAGCGACCGGGCGCGACCGCGACAGCTGAACCAGTTCCAGCAGCTCAATGCGGTGACGATTTCAGGCTTCCCCATCGTGAGCATGGGCGAGGCCATCGAGACCATCCGCCAGATCGCCCGAGAAGAAGCGCCGGTGGGGTTCGCCTTTGATTACGCAGGGGCTTCGCGCCAATTCGTACAGGAAGGCAGCGCGTTGTGGGTAACCTTTGCCCTGGCCCTGGCGATTATCTTCCTGGTGTTGGCCGCGCAGTTCGAAAGCTTCCGCGACCCACTGGTGATCCTGGTGACTGTACCGTTGTCCATTTGCGGTGCCCTGATTCCGCTGTTCCTCGGTTGGTCGAGCATGAATATCTACACCCAGGTAGGCCTGGTGACGCTGATCGGGCTGATCAGCAAACACGGGATCCTGATCGTCGAGTTCGCCAACCAACTGCGCAGGGAACAACATCTGACGCCGCGAGAAGCCATAGAACAAGCCGCGTCGATTCGCCTGCGGCCGGTGCTAATGACCACTGCGGCGATGGTGTTCGGCATGGTACCGCTCATTTTCGCCACAGGCGCCGGGGCAGTAAGCCGCTTCGACATCGGCATGGTAATCGCCACCGGCATGTCGATTGGGACCTTGTTCACGCTGTTCGTCTTGCCTTGCATCTACACGCTGCTGGCCAAGCCAGACAAAGCCTGAGGACTGTTCAAGCAAACTCACGCGGATACGGGATGTTTTTGTGGCGAGGGAGCTTGCTCCCGCTCGGCTGCGAAGCAGTCGTCATGCACGAACGCCTGCCTGGTCATGAAAACCGATGGGGACCGCTTCGCGGTCCAGCGGGAGCAAGCTCCCTCGCCACGGGTTGTGTGTTTGGCTGAAGGTTTGTGGTGGCATTGGAAAAACAAAAAAATAAAGGCCTCACACAAGGGAGGCCTTTATCCTGGTTTCGGGGCTTTCAACTCTGCGGCCTCATCCCTTGGGACAGGCTGAACATGAACAGCAGCAGGTCATTGTCCGGTTGGATCGCCTCGCTGGCCTTTGCCACCCGTGGCAAAGGACAATGTGTACCAGCATTCGAAACGCTGAGGACCTGCGAGCGTGGCTGTTCCCATACCGCCACCGCCATCGATGCAACTCCCAAGGCTCCTACTAAAAACAAACCTCTAGCAATTTCGAGTTTCATTGCCATAAACCTTTGATAGCGCTGCCAAACGCCGCCTCATAAAAATAGACGACTTTTTTCCAGTCAGCATCGCTGAACGACGAATGGCGCCGCAGTTGCCTCAGGTCATGGAAGGCCGCCTGCCGGGCGGTCAGGCGCTGGCGAGATTTTTCCAGATCCAGCAGGGCGACTTCAGCCTTCGCCGCTTCGCCCTCGCCTGTCACACGTACAAAGACATGCTTGATGTAGAGGCAGCCATGTTGCCAGCGGCCCTTGTGCATACGGGCCAGGTTCTCAGCCAGGCCCTGGAGGATCTGGTCATGCACCGCTTCGCCATGGCGCTCACGTCCGCCTCCGGCGTACCAGTGCATGATCTGCTCGAAACCTTCCAAGGCATGGGTCACCAGCAGCGCCCGCCACTTGCAGGCCGGGTCGCGCTGGGCGCCGCAAAAAATCAGCTCGGGCACACGGACATCCAGGCGGCTCAAGGCCAGCAACGCGTCCTGCTCTCGCAGCACGGTCGGACGACCGAGCGGGTACAACCAACTGCGATAAATATGGCCGATTTGACGCTTGGCATACAACAGCTCGCCATCGTTGCTGCTGATCCGCTGCACGCCGCTTTCACCACCACGCCGCACATTGGGTTCTTCCACCCACTCGCCTTGCTGGTTCCAGAAGTGTTCGAAGCTGCTGCGGGAAATGCCAGGTGTCTCTACGGCCTGCACAACCATGCTGTTACCCCTTGCGTAATACATAGACTCGCCACATGGCATAAAGCGGTAGGAAATCCAGCCGTTCCTGAATGCGAAACGCAGCCTGCCGAAACTCCTTCTCTGCTGTATCCGTCGGTAACACAAATCGATTCTGGTAGTCTTTCTGCCCACGGGTGCGTTCCAGGCGCTTGCGTTTCCAGGCCTTGAAATTGCCATCGACCCACAATGAAACGATCACGCTGTCACGGCTGACACGCTCGAATTCCTTCAGGATTGCCAATCGATGCGCGGGTTCACCGATGTGGTGCAGCAAGCGCATGCAAAAAATGCTATCGACGGCGTTATCAGGCAAGGCGATGTCGAACGCAGAAGTGTGCAAAGGTCGTACCCGTTTTACGACGTCGCTCGGTTGAGCGTCCAATGCGGTATTGAGCATGGCTTCGGAATTGTCCGCGCCGATGATGATCCGGTTCGGTTTTTCCGCCAACAAGGGCCAGAAACGCCCGGCACCGCACGGCAAGTCGAGGATGAGACCGGGGTCGCCGACAAGTGTCAAAGCGCGCCGGGCCAATTGCTGGTCTCGCTGATTGGAAAGACGACGACTCAAACCTGTGCGATGTTTATGAAAATATTCCCTGGCGTGCTGCTCGTTGTACTTTTCGGAAAAAGCCAACTTGATGGGCTTGGACATTGGCGGGGCCTCGATGACTGATCGGCCCCACCTTATGAATCGGGATGTCATGTCCTTGTGAAAATAAAGTCAGGTAAAGCTTCCAATGTTTACAAGACTTTTCAACACAGTCGCTTAGCCCTTTGGATTCAATTCCACTTCGAAATGGCAACCGTTGGGTTCCATCGTACTGAGACTGACTGTCCAGCCTCGGTTCTCGCAAATGCGCTGCACCAGGGATAACCCCAGCCCCAGGCCTTCGCCGCGCTTTTCGTTACCACGCACGAAAGGCTCGAACATCGCCTCGCGTTTTTCCTCGGGAATACCCACACCGCTGTCCTCGACCATGAATCCGGTGCTGGTCAGCGAAAGACGGATGAACCCCTGGTCGGTGTAGTGCAGGGCATTACGCAGCAGGTTGCCCATCACCGCCGTCAGGAACGTGGCGTTATACAGGGTGTCGACGGTTTGCCCGGGTTCGAAGATCAGCGTCAGGCCCTTGGATTCGATGGGCGCGCGCCATACGCCGAGGAGGTTCTCGGCCACCTGCCCCAGGGTCAGACGAGGCGACATGCCGTTGTCTTCGCGTTCGGACCTGGCGAGCATCAGGAAGGTTTGCACCAGTTCGCGCATCTCTTCGCTGGCCCGGCTGATGCGCTCGACCTGGGTACGACCGCGCGGGTCCAGCGCCGGGTTTTCCAGCAGCAGTTCACAGGACGTCGCCAAAACCATCAGCGGCGTACGCAATTCGTGGCTGACGTCGCTGGTAAACAAGCGCTCGCGGGTCAGGGCCTGGCGCAAGCGTCCCAGTGTGGCATCGAACGCCACGGCCAGCTCACCCACCTCATCGGCGGCATAATCCGGGGCCAGCGGCGGAGCGAGACCGAGGAGTTGGTCGCGATGGCGCACTTGCCGGGCCAGGCGAACCACAGGTGCCATCACCCGGCGTGCCAGGACCCACCCCAAAAATACCGCCAGCGCCAGGCTGAGCACGAAACCCACCAGGACCACGGCAAACAGCACCCGCTCGCGTTCCTCGAAATCGCTCTGGTCTTGCAGCAATACGTAGTGCCGACCATCCACGATCTCGACCATGGCGTGATAGGACAATTGCTCGCGAAACACTTCGTGGAAACCACGCTCCAGATGGCGCAGGTCCCTGGGTAATTCGAAGTCCCCTGGACCGCCGCTGAAATAGAACAGTTGGTCGGGTTCCGGCCGATGGTTCCAGTCCGAGACGCTGTCCATCAGCAACAGGCGTTGCAGGTCGCCACCCAGCCCGGCGGAAATTAGCTTTTCTTCGACCAAGTGAACCGTCGCCACGATGCCCATGGCGAACGCGCCGGCTACCAATGCGCTCATCAGCGCAAACGCTATGATGATCCGTTGGGCAAGGCTCTGCTTAAACTCCATCGCGGCCCTCGGCCAGGCGATAGCCGACGCCGTGCACGGTGTGCAGCAGCGGTTTTTCGAACGGTTTGTCGATCACTTGGCGCAGTTGATGGACGTGGCTGCGCAAGCTGTCGCTGTCTGGGCAATCGTCGCCCCACAACGCTTCTTCGAGGATTTCGCGGCGCAACACGTGGGGGCTTTTTTGCATAAGCACTGCCAAGAGTTTCAGGCCCACGGGGTTGAGCTTGAGTAGCTTGCCTTCGCGCGTCACTTCAAGGGTATCGAGGTCGTAGCTCAGGTCGCCGACCTGCAAGGCCCGCCGGCCACCACCCTGGGCGCGACGCATGACGGCTTCGATCCGCGCCGCCAGTTCCGACAAGGCGAACGGTTTGATCAGGTAGTCATCGGCGCCGGACTTGAAGCCCTGCAGGCGATCGTCCAACTGATCCCGGGCAGTGAGCATGATCACCGGCGTATCGCGCCGGGCGTCCTCGCGCAGGCGCTTGCACAAGGTGTAGCCATCGATGCCCGGCAGCATGATGTCGAGCACGATCAGGTCGTAGTGTTCGGTCGCCGCCAGGTGCAACCCCGACAAACCGTCCTGGGCACAATCGACGGTGTAGCCCTTGAGCCCCAGGTAATCGGCCAGGTTGGCCAGGATGTCGCGGTTGTCTTCGACCAATAGAATTCGCATGGGCACCTCTGCGTGCACGGTTAACGGCTGGCTTGGCCCGCGCAGCTTACGGCCAAGCGTGGCTCACGGCTAGGGTTGTCACGCCTCCCTGTGGGAGCGAGCTTGCTCGCGATAGCGTCGGAACATCCAATATTGATGGGGCTGACCCACCGCTATCGCGAGCGAGCTCGCTCCCACAAAGATCAAGTGCACCCAAGAGCAAGACTGAGCGGTCATTGACGAGTTTTTCACCCAACCTTCACACCGCCCGAACGCAACACGGACCAGACTGCGCGACACGCTGAAAACGAAAACTCCCAAAGGTACTGCCATGGTTCCCACCGCCATCCGCCCCGCATCCAGGCCGTTGAATTTATGGGTCGCCCTGGGCCTGCCTGCCGTCGTCGCAGCCATCCTGGTGTTGCTGGAACTGACCACCCTGGACATGGACCTCGCCAAGTTGTTTTACGACCCGATGGCGGGTGGGTTTATCGGTCGGCACAGTTTTTTCCTCGAGGATATCCTGCACGATCGAGCCAAGGAGGTAGTGATCGCGTTCTCCCTGCTGGCGGTCCTGGGGTTCATCGGTACGTTTTTCATCACCCGGCTCAAACCCTTCAAGCGGGAACTGGGCTGCCTGGTGCTGTCCCTGGCACTGGCGACGTCCTTCGTCACGCCGATGAAAGCGGTGACGGCGGTGCAATGCCCCTGGAGCCTGAAAGAGTTCGGCGGCAAGGAGACCTACAGTGAGCTGCTCAGCCCACGCCCGGCCACGGACAAACCCGGTCGATGCTGGCCCGGCGGTCACGCCGCCACCGGGTTCACGTTGTTTGCGCTGTTCTTCGTCCTGCGCGATCGCCGCCCGCGCCTGGCCCGCCAGGCCTTGGTGCTCACCTTCACCCTGGGCACGGTGTTCTCCCTGGGGCGGATGATGCAAGGGGCGCATTTCTTTTCCCACAACGTGTGGACAGCGGTGTTCTGTTGGCTGATTTGCCTGGGGTGTTACTACTACATCCTGTACCGACCGGCTGCCATGGCTGATCGCGTCGCGCTGAGCCAACCCGCCAACGCCTGAGCATCGAGTAACCCTGTGGGAGCGAGCTTGCTCGCGATGGCGGTGGGTCAGTCAATCAAGTATCGACTGATACTCCGCTATCGCGAGCAAGCTTGCTCCCACAGGGAATGGTCTGTTGCTTCATGAATCCAAGGCAATAAAAAACCCCGCCGGCTTTCGCAGGCGGGGTTTTTCGCTACAGGAGTAAGGCTGGCTTACATCATGCCGCCCATGCCACCCATGCCGCCCATGTCTGGCATACCGCCGCCAGCTGGAGCGTCTTCCTTGATTTCAGCGATCATCGCCTCGGTGGTGATCATCAGGCTGGCAATCGACGAAGCCGCTTGCAGAGCCGAACGAGTCACTTTGGCTGGGTCCAGGATACCCATTTCGATCATGTCGCCGTATTCGCCGGTGGCAGCGTTGTAACCGTAGTTACCCGAACCCTGCTTGACCTTGTCGACCACAACGCTTGGCTCGTCGCCGGAGTTGGCAACGATCTGGCGCAGCGGCGCTTCTACAGCGCGACGCAGCAACTGGATGCCCACGTTCTGGTCGTCGTTGTCGCCTTTGAGCTCGGAGATAGCCTGCAGAGCGCGAACCAGTGCCACGCCACCGCCAGGTACCACGCCTTCTTCGACGGCTGCGCGGGTCGCGTGCAGGGCGTCTTCAACGCGGGCTTTCTTCTCTTTCATTTCAACTTCGGAACCGGCACCAACCTTGATGACCGCAACGCCGCCGGACAGCTTGGCCAGACGCTCTTGCAGTTTTTCACGGTCGTAGTCGGACGAAGTCTCGGCCACTTGGGCGCGGATCTGGGTCACGCGAGCCTGGATGTCAGCCTCGACGCCGGCACCGTCGATCACGGTGGTGTTTTCCTTGGACAGGATCACGCGCTTGGCGTTACCCAGGTGCTCCAGGGTGGTGCTTTCCAGGCTCAGGCCGATCTCTTCGGAGATAACGGTACCGCCGGTCAGTACGGCGATGTCCTGCAGCATGGCTTTGCGACGATCGCCGAAGCCTGGCGCCTTGACGGCTGCGACTTTAACGATACCGCGCATGTTGTTCACGACCAGGGTCGCCAGGGCTTCGCCTTCGACGTCTTCAGCCACGATCAGCAGTGGGCGGCCGGCTTTGGCAACGGCTTCCAGCACTGGCAGCATTTCGCGGATGTTGGAGATCTTCTTGTCCACCAGCAGGATCAGCGGGCCGTCGAGCTCGGCGGTCATGGTGTCCGGCTTGTTGACGAAGTACGGGGACAGGTAGCCACGGTCGAACTGCATGCCTTCTACGACCGACAGTTCGTTTTCCAGGCCCGAGCCTTCTTCAACGGTGATCACGCCTTCCTTGCCGACTTTTTCCATGGCTTCGGCAATGATGTCGCCGATGGAGTTGTCGGAGTTGGCGGAGATGGTGCCGACCTGAGCGATCGCCTTGGTGTCAGCGCATGGCTTGGACAGGGCTTTGAGCTCTTTGACAATGGCGATGGTCGCCTTGTCGATGCCGCGCTTGAGGTCCATCGGGTTCATGCCGGCAGCGACGGCTTTCAGGCCTTCGTTGACGATCGACTGAGCCAGTACGGTCGCGGTGGTGGTGCCGTCACCGGCGTCGTCGTTGGCACGGGAGGCAACGTCCTTGACCAGTTGCGCGCCCATGTTTTCGAAACGGTCTTTCAGTTCGATTTCTTTGGCTACGGAAACGCCGTCCTTGGTGATGGTCGGAGCGCCGAAGCTCTTCTCGATGATCACGTTACGGCCTTTCGGGCCCAGGGTCGCTTTTACTGCGTCAGCCAGGACGTTGACACCGGCGAGCATTTTCTTGCGGGCGGAATCGCCGAATTTAACTTCTTTAGCAGCCATGATCGATATTCCTTAAATACTTTGTAGTAACGGGAAAATGGGCGGGGGAATCAGCCTTCGAGAACAGCGAGGATTTCGTTCTCGCTCATTACCAGCAGGTCTTCGCCGTCGACTTTCACTGTGTTGCTGCCGGAGTAAGGGCCGAACACAACCTTGTCACCCACTTTCACGGCCAGCGCACGTACTTCACCGTTTTCCAGTGCCTTGCCTGGACCTACAGCGAGAACTTCACCGTGGTTGGCTTTTTCAGCAGCCGAACCTGGCAGGACGATACCGCCAGCGGTTTTCTTCTCTTCTTCGCTGCGACGGATGACGACGCGGTCATGCAGAGGACGAAGCTTCATTGTCGATCTCTCCTAATTTTTGGTTTTCATCGGCCGGTGTAGTCCCGGCGGGTTTAACAAAGCCGGCAGAGCCGGTTGCGGTTCGTCAGTCGAACCGCGGAAGTCTGTCCGGTGTCGCCACCGGAAACCTTGCGGTGACCGTTACATAAGGGCGTACAAGTGGATTACAAGGGCGCAAGCAGAAAATTTTTTACTTACGCAGCCAAAACGAACACGGCGCCCGAAGGCGCCGTGGAGAAAGTTTTACTTGGAATCCCGGTGTTCGAATTCGCCTTCGATCACGTTGGGCTCACGGCCCACGGGCTCGCGCGGAGCCGGCCCGCCGCGGGGCTGGAGGTCATCGGCGAAGGCCCGTTGGCGCATCGCCTGCTCCTCGGCGCGCTGACGCATCTTATTGGCCAGCAACCGACGGGTGAACGGCAACAGCATGACCAGGCCCAGCACGTCGCTGATGAAGCCTGGCAGGATCAACAGGCCCCCGCCCAGGGCCAGCATCAGGCCTTCGAGCATGGTCTGGGCGGGCAGCTCGCCACGGTTCAGGCTTTCACGGGCACGCAGCGCCGTGGCGAGACCGGCAATGCGCAGCACGAACACGCCGAGCATCGAGCCGAGAATGACCAGCAGCAGCGCCGGGAAAAACCCGATCGCACCGCTGACCTTGACGAATACGAACAGCTCCAACACCGGGAACAGCAGAAAGAGCAACAAAAAAGGGCGCATCAAAGGGTTCCTCTACGCAAGAATGCCTTGCTATGAAAACCTAAATGACGTCGACCTTTCGTGAATTCAAGCGTCGGCCTCGGCATTTTTTGGCCATTGCTCGGCGTGAGCCAGGTAAACCAAGGCTTCGCGTACTTGTGTCGGCGTGTTGCAAGGTGTTGGAAACGCCAGCCAGTGCAAGCCCTGCCCGATACGCAGGTGCATGCCTTCGCTGTCGATGCCCACCAGTTGCGCCGGTTCGCTTTTCGGCAGGCCGGCCAGCTCCACGTAATGGGCAATGGCCTTGGCGTGATCGGCGTTCATGTGCTCGATCATGCTGGCTTCGGCCTTGCCGGCGAAGGGATTGGCCAGGGTGAGAGAGTCGATCCAGTGAATGGCGCCGAAGCCGCCGATGTAGCGATGGCGCACCGGGTCGAGTACCCAGAAATCGAAATCGTGGGCCTTGTGGTAGTTCTGCGAGTCAGGGAAATAGCGGTAATAACGCTCGGCGGCCGCCTCGATGGCGGCACTGTCTTCAAGCTTCCGGGCCTCTGCCAGGTAAGTCAGGCGCCCGACGGCCTGCACATCCTCGGCACCGCGCTCGCCCACCAGCATCGAACACTTGGGGTCTTTTTGCAGGTTGTGCGTGTGCTGGGCAATGCGGCTGATCAGGATCAGCGGCCGGCCTTCTGCGTCCAGGCAATAGGGCACGACGGAGCCGAACGGAAAACCGGGCATGGATTTGGAATGCGTGGAGAGCATTCCACGGTATTCCTTGAGCAGCAGTTCCCGGGCATGCTTGGCAGCTTCAACGCTCAATTTATGACTCCTTTTATAAAATCCGTCTAGAAAACGGTCAGGCGACTGGAGTAATGTTCCGATACACCTAGGGGACGATTCTCGTGTGCAGTCGGGCTACACCGTCGCGAATCGAGAGGCTGCCCAGAGGGTCCCCTCCACCGCTGCCCCATCTGGACATGAGAATGCAACTCACTGACAAAGTAATCATTATCACCGGCGGTTGCCAGGGCTTGGGTCGCTCCATGGCAGAGTATTTCGCGGGTAAAGGCGCGAAGCTGGCCCTGGTGGACCTCAACCAGGAAAAACTCGACCAGGCGGTGGCCGCCTGCGCGGCCAAGGGCGTCGAGGCCCGTGCCTACCTGTGCAACGTCGCCAATGAAGATCAGGTGATCGACATGGTCGCCCGGGTGGCCGAGGACTTCGGCGCGATCCACGGCTTGATCAACAACGCCGGGATCCTGCGCGACGGCCTGCTGCTCAAGGTCAAGGACGGCGAAATGACCAAGATGAGCCTGGCCCAGTGGCAGGCGGTGATCGATGTCAACCTCACCGGTGTGTTCCTGTGCACCCGTGAAGTGGCGGCGAAAATGGTCGAGCTGAAGAACAGCGGCGCCATCATCAATATCTCGTCGATCTCCCGCGCCGGCAATGTCGGCCAGACCAACTACTCGGCTGCCAAGGCCGGTGTGGCCGCAGCGACCGTGACCTGGGCCAAGGAGCTGGCACGCTACGGCATCCGTGTGGCGGGCATTGCACCGGGTTTCATCGAAACCGAGATGACCCTGGGTATGAAGCCCGAAGCCTTGGAAAGAATGACCTCCGCGATCCCGCTCAAGCGCATGGGAAAACCCGAGGAAATTGCCCATTCGGCCGCCTATATCTTTGAGAACGACTACTACACCGGTCGGATCCTGGAGATGGATGGCGGGATGCGGATCTAAACCCACCGCATAACACAATGTGGGAGCGGGCTTGCTCGCGAATGCGCTGGATCAGTCAACTTATCCGTTGAATGACACACTGCATTCGCGAGCAAGCCCGCTCCCACAATGGATTGTATTACGGCCTATTCAATCGTCACTGACGGTGATATTCGGCATCGCCGGCGATGCCGCTTCCTGCAACACGATCCGCGCGCCCACGTGGCGGGCCAGTTCCTGATAGACCATGGCGATCTGGCTGTCCGGCTCGGCGATGACCGTCGGTTTGCCGCCGTCGGCCTGTTCACGGATCACCATCGACAGCGGCAGCGAAGCCAGCAATTCGACGCCGTACTGGGTCGCCAGTTTTTCCCCGCCACCTTCGCCGAACAGGTGCTCGGCATGGCCGCAGTTGGAGCAGATGTGCACGGCCATGTTCTCTACCACGCCCAGCACCGGGATGTTCACCTTGCGGAACATCTCCACGCCCTTGCGCGCGTCCAGCAGGGCCAGGTCCTGGGGGGTGGTGACGATCACCGCACCGGCCACCGGGACTTTCTGCGCCAGGGTCAGTTGGATATCGCCAGTGCCCGGCGGCATGTCGATCACCAGGTAATCCAGGTCGCCCCACGCGGTTTGCGTAACCAGTTGCAGCAAGGCACCGGACACCATCGGCCCGCGCCAGACCATCGGCGTGTTGTCGTCGGTCAGGAAGGCCATGGACATGACTTCCACGCCATGGGACTGCAGCGGCACGAACCACTTCTGATCCTTGACCTGGGGCCGGGTGCCCTCGGCGATCCCGAACATGATGCCCTGGCTCGGACCGTAGATGTCCGCGTCGAGAATCCCGACCTTCGCCCCTTCACGGGCCAGGGCCAGGGCCAGGTTGGCGGCGGTGGTGGACTTGCCCACGCCGCCCTTGCCCGAGGCCACGGCGATCACGTTCTTGACGTTCGCCAACCCCGGAACCTGGGCCTGGGCCTTGTGCGCAGCGATGACGCTGGTGACTTGGACGGTCGCGGCAGTCACGCCGTCCAGGCCTTCGATCGCCATTTGCAGCATCTGCGCCCAGCCGCTCTTGAACAGGTCGGCGGCGTAGCCGATTTCCAGCTGGACGCTGACGCGATCGCCCTGGATGTCGATGGCGCGCACGCATCCGGCGCTGACCGGGTCCTGGTTCAGGTAGGGGTCGGTGTACTGGCGAAGGACGGTTTCCACCGCTGCGCGGTTGACGGCGCTCATGGGCAACTCCAATAGCAAGACTTGAAAAACAGGCCGCTATCCTACGCCGCGCGTGCTTTTGTGGCGACCCGATTACAGCAAGGCGAACACCTATTGTGGCGAGGGAGCTTGCTCCCGCTCGGCTGCGCAGCAGTCGCAATGGGGCAGACGTGGTTTGCCTGCATGCCTGCGGCTGACAGCTTTGGGGCGGCTTCGCCCGAAGCGTCGGCCCGACCCAGCGGGAGCAAGCTCCCTCGCCACACAACCAAGCAGCACGCCGAAACAGCCCCGAAGGGTGAAAAAAAGCCGCCGGCGCTTTATAGTGGCCGACCTCCGTTTCATCAAGTAGCCGAGCCCCATGTCCGAGCCACGCAAGATCCTCGTCACCAGCGCCCTGCCCTATGCCAATGGTTCGATTCACCTCGGCCATATGCTGGAATACATCCAGACCGATATGTGGACGCGCTTCCAGAAACATCGCGGCAACCAGTGCATCTATGTCTGCGCCGACGACGCCCACGGTTCGGCCATCATGCTGCGTGCGGAAAAGGAAGGCATCACCCCGGAACAGCTGATCGCCAACGTCCAGGCTGAACACAGCGCCGACTTTGCCGAGTTCCTGGTGGACTTCGACAACTTCCACTCCACTCACGCCGAAGAAAACCGTGAGCTGTCGAGCCAGATCTATCTGAAGCTGCGTGACGCCGGGCATATCGCCACCCGTTCTGTCACCCAATATTTCGACCCGGAAAAGAACATGTTCCTGGCCGACCGCTTCATCAAGGGCACCTGCCCGAAATGCGGCACCGAAGACCAGTACGGCGACAACTGCGAGAAATGCGGCGCCACCTACGCACCGACCGACCTGAAAGACCCGAAGTCGGCGATTTCCGGCGCCACCCCGGTGCTCCGGGATTCCCAGCATTTCTTCTTCAAGCTGCCGGATTTCCAGGCGATGCTGCAAACCTGGACCCGCAGTGGCACGTTGCACGACGCGGTGGCCAACAAGCTCGCCGAATGGCTCGACTCCGGCCTGCAAGAGTGGGACATTTCCCGCGATGCACCGTACTTCGGCTTCGAAATCCCCGGCGAGCCTGGCAAGTATTTCTACGTGTGGCTGGATGCGCCCATCGGCTACATGGCGAGCTTCAAGAACCTGTGCGACCGCACGCCGGAGCTGGACTTCGACGCGTTCTGGGGCAAGGACTCCACCGCCGAGGTGTATCACTTCATCGGCAAGGACATCGTCAATTTCCATGCGCTGTTCTGGCCAGCAATGCTCGAAGGTGCCGGTTTCCGCAAGCCGACCGCCATCAATGTCCACGGCTACCTGACCGTCAACGGGCAGAAAATGTCCAAGTCCCGCGGTACCTTCATCAAGGCCCGGACCTACCTGGACCACTTGTCGCCGGAATACCTGCGCTACTACTACGCCGCCAAGCTCGGCCGTGGCGTCGATGACCTGGACCTGAACCTCGAAGACTTCGTGCAAAAGGTCAACTCCGACCTGGTGGGCAAGGTCGTCAACATTGCCAGCCGTTGCGCCGGCTTCATCCACAAGGGCAACGCCGGCGTCCTGGTCGCCGGTAACGCCGCGCCGGAACTGACCGACGCCTTCCTGGCGGCCGCGCCCAGCATCGCCGAAGCCTACGAGAGCCGCGATTTTGCCCGCGCCATGCGCGAAGTCATGGCCCTGGCCGACCGCGCCAACGCCTGGATCGCCGACAAGGCCCCATGGTCGCTGGCCAAGCAGGAAGGCAAGCAGGACGAAGTCCAGGCCATCTGCGCCCTGGGCATCAACCTGTTCCGCCAGTTGGTGATCTTCCTCAAGCCTGTGCTGCCGCTGCTGGCCGCCGATGCCGAAGCGTTCCTGAACGTTGCGCCGCTGACCTGGAACGACCACCAGACCCTGCTGAGCAACCATCAGTTGAACGAGTTCAAGCCGTTGATGACCCGTATCGATTCCGCCAAGGTCCAAGCCATGATCGACGCCTCCAAGGAAGACCTGGCCGCCAGCCAGACCGACACCGGCGCCCCTGCCGGCAACGGCGAACTGGCCAAGGACCCGCTGTCGCCGGAAATCGATTTCGATGCCTTCGCCGCCGTTGACCTGCGCGTGGCGCTGATCGTCAAGGCCGAAGCCGTCGAAGGGGCCGACAAGCTGTTGCGCCTGACCCTGGACATCGGCGACGAGCAACGCAACGTGTTCTCCGGCATCAAGAGCGCCTACCCGGACCCGGCCAAGCTTGAAGGTCGGTTGACGATGATGATCGCCAACCTCAAGCCGCGCAAAATGCGCTTCGGCATCTCCGAAGGCATGGTGATGGCGGCGGGCCCCGGCGGCGAGGAAATCTACCTGTTGAGCCCTGACAGCGGCGCCAAGCCGGGCCAGCGGATCAAGTAATACTACGCCCGCTGTACCGATCCCACAGTCGCCGCGCAGGTGGCTGTGGGATTTTCATATCTGGCCCACGCGCCCGGCGTGCCGGATAATGCCTAATCTTGTAACAGGCCCCTCGTCACCAACACGCCCATGAACGAAATCCTCCTCACGCTGTTTAGCGCTGCCCTGATCAACAACCTGGTGTTGCACTGGCCGCTGGGCGCCGATCCACTGCTGGCGGCCAGCGGCAGAAAGCAGGTGCACGCCTTGGGCCTGGCGACGACGTGCTTGATGCTGATCGTCGGCACCCTGGGCTACCTGATCGATCATGGGCTGTTGACGCCGACAAATCTGGTGTCGCTGCGCCTGTTGGCGTGGCTGTCCTTGAGCATCTTGCTGATCGTCCCCTTGCTGCGCCTCCTGGCGCGCTGGCTGCCGACCCTGCCATTCGATGGGCTGTGGCCGCTGTTGATGGGCAATGCCGGCGTATTGGGCGTGACGCTGCTCAACAGCCAGGATGACCTAGGCCTGGGCCATGCCATGGCCCTGAGCCTGGGTGCCGGGCTGGGTTTCTGGCTGGTGCTGGGCCTGTTCGACGATCTGCGCCAGCGCACCTCCAATAACGCTATTGCCCTGCCCTTTCGGGGCCTGCCGATTCAGTTGATCAGCGCCGGACTGATGGCGGTGGCCTTTCTCGGATTGCGCGGGCTGGTCAAGACATGAGCCTGATTCAACGTATCGATGCCCTGCTGCCGCAGACCCAATGCGGCAAGTGCGGCCACCCCGGCTGCAAGCCCTACGCCGAAGGCATCGCCCAAGGCGAGCCTATCAACAAATGCCCGCCCGGTGGGCGCGAAACCATCGCGGCCCTGGCCGAGCTGATGAAAATACCGGTGCTGGAACTGGACACCAGCCGCGGCGCGGCCCCGGCGCAAATCGCCTTTATCCGCGAAGCCGAATGCATCGGCTGTACCAAGTGCATCCAGGCCTGTCCGGTGGACGCGATTGTTGGCGCGGCCAAGCTGATGCACACCGTTCTCATCGATGAGTGCACCGGCTGCGACCTTTGCGTGGCGCCCTGCCCGGTCGATTGCATCGAGATGCACCCTCTGCCAATGGCGACCGTGCTGCCGATTGTCGGCGGCCTGGCCTTCAGTGCCGAAGAGCAGCAGGCGCGAACCGCCAAGCGTAACCACGCCCGACGTCGCTTCGAACAACGCAATGCGCGCCTGCGCCGCGAAGAAGAACAGCGCCAGGCGGAGCGCTTGGCCCGTAGCCAAAGGGCAGCGCAGGCCAAGGAGCAGTCGCTCGACCCCGTACAAGCCGCATTGGAACGCGTACGCACGCAAAAAGCCGCCACCGCCGATGCCGCCTTGAAAAAAGCCAAGATCGACCTGGCCATGAGCCGGGCGCAATTGAACAAATCCTTGAAAGCGTTCGGCCATCCGCCGACCTTCGAGCAGCAGTCGCAACTGATCGTGCTGCAACGCCAGTTCGAAGCCGCCGAGCAGGCCCTGAGCCAACTGGAAAACCCCGCACCGGCGGCCACTGCGCCCCCGGCTCCGGCGCAAAACGCCGAGCTGAAGCGGGCCAAGATCCAACTGGCGATGCGCCGCGCCGAACTCAGCAAAGCCCGCACGGCAGCGGCATCGGATGAACAATTGCAGGCGCTGGAGCAAGCGGTGAAGGATGCCGAACGCCAGGTGGACGCCCATGCCGCTTCCTGAGCCGGTGGACGAACGGCTGCGACCCGCGATGATGCAAGTGTTGCTGGCGACGCTGCCCGGCGGGCTGGCGTTGCTGTGGTTCCAAGGCTGGGGCGTGGCGATCAACCTGCTGTTATCCGGCCTCACCGCACTGACGGTCGAAGCGCTGGTCCTGCGTATGCGGCAGCGGCCGCTCAAGCCCGAACTGCACGATGGCAGCGCGCTGGTCAGTGCCACGCTGCTGGCCCTGGCCTTGCCGGCGTATTGCCCCTGGTGGCTGACCGTCACGGCGGCCGCCTGCGCCTTGCTGTTCGGCAAGCACCTGTGGGGCGGCGTCGGCAGCAACCCGTTCAACCCGGCGATGCTCGGATACGCCTTGGTGCTGGTGGCGTTTCCCGCCCAGATGAGTCAATGGCCCGCGCCCCACGGCACGGGCCTGCTGGAAGGTTTGCAACAAGTGTTCGGCACTCATCCGGCGCCCGATGCCTGGGCCGGCGCGACCGCCCTGGACAGCCTGCGGACCAACACGAGCCTGACCATCGATGAACTGTTCGGCACCGATCCGGCGTTCGGGCGTTTCGGTGGTCGAGGTGCCGAATGGGTCAATCTGGCCTTCCTGGCAGGCGGCCTGTTCCTGTTGCAGCAACGGGTGTTCAGTTGGCATGCGCCGGTGGGCCTGCTGGCGAGCCTGTTCATCATCAGCCTGTTGTGCTGGAACGGGTCGGGTTCCGATTCCCATGGTTCACCGCTGTTTCATCTGTTCAGCGGCGCGACCATGCTCGGCGCCTTTTTTATCGCGACCGAACCGGTCTCGGGGGCCAAGGCCCCGCTTGCCCGGCTGCTGTTTGGCGCGGGCATGGGACTGCTGATCTACCTGATCCGCACCTGGGGCGGCTATCCGGACGGCGTGGCATTCGCCGTGTTGCTGATGAACCTCGGCGTGCCGGCACTGGACCGATTCGCCGAGGCGCGACAACGGCGACCGCTGATATGAAAAATCCCGGCGGCGTGGCAATCCTGATCCTGTTGATCGGCCTCTGTAGCGGTGCCACTTACCTCACGCTCCTCAGCACGGCCGGGCGCATCGAGGCCCAGCGGCAAACGCTGGCGAACAAGACCTTGCTCGACGTGCTGCCCACTGACCACTATGACAATCAGCCGTTGGCGCACCCCGTTTTCACAACCTCGGTTACCTTGGCCCATAGCACGCTGCTGGGCGGTTACCTGGCGACCCGCAACGGCCAGCCCAGCGCCGTGCTGCTGCGTAGCCAGGCGCTGGGTTATGAAGGCAGCATCGAATTGCTGGTCGCCATCGATCCACAAGGCCGGTTGCTGGGGGTCAAGACCCTGCGCCAAGCCGAGACGCCCGGGTTGGGCGCGGCGATTGCCGGCTGGCCGAACGCCTGGTTGCAGACCTTCACCGGCAAATCACGCCAGGCGCCTGATGACAGCGGCTGGGCCTTGAAAAAGGACCAGGGTCAGTTCGATCAATTGGCCGGCGCAACGGTGACGTCCCGGGCGGTGCTCCAGGCGGTTCATGACGCGTTGCGTTATTTCGACGAGCACAAGGCCCGGTTAATGGGAGTGTCTGCGAATGAATAAGCCGTGGGGCCTGACACGCGGTCTGCTGCTCGTCCCGTTGGTTGGCGCCAGCCATTCATTGGTCGACGCACTGGCGCTATGGCTGGCCTGGGCGCTGATTCTCTCCTGCCAAGGCTTGGCAATGGGGCTTGTCCGGCAGCGCCTGACGTCCGGGCAAAGGCTGCTCGCAGCGATTGTGCTGGCCACCACCCTGACCACCTGTACAGGCTTGGTCATTCAGGCCTGGGCGCTGGAACTGTATCAACCGCTGAGCCTGTACATGGGCTGGATCGCCCTGAGCTGCGTGGCGCTGGAGCATGGGGGGTTCTTCGTTGAGTCTCGCCTGCTTGTGCGCCTGCGGCTGGTTGGGGGGTTCGGTCTCTTGATGCTCAGCCTGGGCGCCATCCGTGAACTGATCGGCAGCGGCCTGCCCCTGGCCTTGCTCGCTCCTGGCGGGTTCATTCTGCTCGGGCTGCTGCTGGCGGCCCGACAGGCCTGGACGGCCGCCAACCCCCCTTCAACCCTCGAGGAAACGCCGCGCCCATGAACGCCGCAAAACGCCTGGAAATATTCCGTCGCTTTCACGAAGACAACCCGGAGCCGAAAACCGAACTGGCCTATTCCTCTCCGTTCGAGTTGCTGATCGCGGTCATCTTGTCGGCGCAGTCCACCGACGTCGGCGTCAACAAGGCCACCGCCAAACTGTTCCCGGTCGCCAATACCCCAGAGGCGATCCATGCCCTGGGCGTCGAAGGGTTGTCCGAGTACATCAAGACCATCGGCCTGTTCAACAGCAAGGCTAAAAACGTGATCGAAACCTGCCGCCTGCTGATCGAGCGCCACGGCAGTGAAATCCCCCAGACCCGTGAAGCGCTGGAGGCCCTTCCGGGCGTCGGTCGCAAAACCGCCAACGTCGTGCTCAATACCGCATTTCGGCAATTGACCATGGCCGTCGACACCCACATTTTCCGCGTCAGCAACCGTACCGGGCTGGCCCCCGGCAAAAACGTGGTGGAAGTGGAGAAGAAGCTGATGAAATTTGTCCCCAAGGAATACCTGCTGGACTCCCATCACTGGCTCATCCTCCACGGACGCTACGTCTGCCTGGCCCGCAAGCCCCGCTGCGGCAGTTGCCGGATCGAAGATTTATGCGAATACAAGCACAAGACGTCGGACGATTGAGGCGCTATTGCTTTTCTCGATCCATCGATTGAAAAAATCTTTTTTACCCGCTCGTGGTTTATCGATATAAGGAGCGCCAATGGCAGTCTTAGCCTGGAGTCGAACCCATGAGTGCTGGCAAAGAACAACTGGATGTAGAAGACGAATTCACCGCCGTTGAAGCCGACGACGTCGAACCTGTGGCCGTGCCGGAAGTGGCAAAAACCAACCTGAGCAAGCGTCGCACCATCGATAACCTGTTGGAAGAGCGCCGTTTACAGAAGCAACTGGCCGAATACGACTTTGATCTCTGACACGTAAAAGCCTCCCTGATGGAGGCTTTTTACTGAGTACGCGTGACCTGAAGCCTCACACCAACCCATTGCGCTGCGCCAGTTCGATCAGGTCGACCAGCGAACGGGCATTGAGTTTCAATAACAGGCGAGTCTTGTAAGTACTGACGGTCTTGTTGCTCAAGAACATTCCATCGGCGATTTCCTTGTTGGTCTTGCCGCGCGCCAGTTGCTGCAAGACCATCATTTCCCGCCCCGATAACCGATCAACCATATCGGACTCACTGGCATTACCCAGGCTCGATCGCACCGTGTGCAGTGCCTGGTTGGGAAAGTAACTATAACCTGACAGCACTGCCTTTATTGCACTTAATAACTCAGTAAGGTCCTGTTGCTTGCAGACATACCCGGCCGCCCCCGTTTGCATGCAGCGCATCGAAAAATGTCCAGGCGCCTGGGAAGTCAGCACCAACACTTTCATTGATGAAGGAATGGCCGCCAAACGGGCAATAACCTCCAGCCCGTCCAGCTTCGGAATGCCGATATCAAGAATGACGATGTCGGGCATAAGTTCACGAGCAAGTTGTAGCGCATCGACGCCGTTGTCGGTTTCGGCAACGACCTCATATCCATGACGCTCCATCAGCAAACGTACAGCAAGACGAATGACGGGATGATCATCCACGATCAGCACTTTATTCATGGGCAAATCCAACTTCGCTGTTCGAATTTTTAGAGCACGCACAATAGCCTAGTCATTTCTACCTTGGCATGCTGCCCCCCCCTGACCGCTCGCACCGAGAGACAGAACCTACAAGCTATACAGAAAATTCCTACAAATCCTGGCAGGAAAAATGTGTCCTGAATTTTTTTCAGAGAAAGATCGACCTCACCAAGACTCCGGCCCCCCCCCACGAATAATGCGCTCTTTCACCGCCATGCCCGCCACGGACCGACCGCCTGAAAGCTCTTTATTCATAAAGAGTAACTGAATTGTTTGCTGTTAAAACTGCCGTGCCTCACTTCAGCAACAGGAATTCATATATAAAAGACGCTCAGGCACGTGATATTAAATACCAGCACCCCTGACTGTTATCGTGACACCTTATTATCACAAAACACTTTTTTCACTTTACTCACCGAGCATGAATATTCCATGAGCATTAACCATGAACAAACCTTTGAAAACCATCACCAACCCCATGACCCTTATCGCCATATTCGCAACTTTATCCGAAACTTCCGCGGCGATTTCGCTGCCGTTCCTGGATGATCAGGATCGCGAGTATTACCTCTGGTTCCTGATCAGCTTCCCGTTTTATCTATTGTTGCTTTTTTTCATCACGCTCAACTTCAATTACCGCTCCTTGTATTCACCTTCGGATTTTCGCAAGAGCAAACACTTTATAAAGACCATGGATGACACGACCGGTCGGCGTAAACGAATGCTGCGCCAGACGGGCAAGGAGCAACTGCTGCTGATAGGCCTGCATCGAAACAGCCGTGAATCGCCGGACACCCTGTGTACCTTATGCAGCCAATCCCAGCGCTTGATCGAGACCTGTCGATCGGAGCATTTAAGGCACGCCGGCATCATCGTGTACGTCATCTACAACCAGACAGATCTTGCAGCCCACGGGCAGGATAAATGAGCCATCGGGTACGAACCTGCGGCATGCACAAAAAAGAGGACAAAAAAAACGGCCTGCTCAAGGCAGGCCGTTTTTTGGATAACCAAGGTCAGAACAGCTTGCGACCCTTGTTCGCTGCGATGCGCATGCGCAGTGCGTTGAGCTTGATGAAGCCGGCTGCGTCGGCCTGGTTGTAGGCGCCACCGTCCTCTTCGAAGGTCGCGATGTTGGCATCGAACAGCGAGTCGTCGGACTTGCGCCCGGTCACGATCACGTTGCCCTTGTACAGCTTCAGGCGTACCACGCCGTTCACGTTGGTCTGGGAAGCGTCGATCATCTGTTGCAGCATCAGACGCTCAGGGCTCCACCAGTAGCCGGTGTAGATCAGGCTGGCGTACTTGGGCATCAACTCATCCTTGAGGTGGGCCACTTCGCGGTCCAGGGTGATCGATTCGATCGCCCGGTGGGCGCGCAGCATGATGGTGCCGCCCGGGGTTTCGTAGCAGCCGCGGGACTTCATGCCGACATAACGGTTCTCGACGATGTCCAGGCGACCGATGCCGTGTTCGCCGCCAATGCGGTTCAGGGTCGCCAGCACGGTGGCCGGGCTCATTTCCACGCCGTCCAGTGCGACGATATCGCCGTTGCGATAGGTCAGTTCCAGGTACTGCGGGGTATCTGGGGCCTTCTCCGGGGAGACGGTCCAACGCCACATGTCTTCTTCGTGCTCGGTCCAGGTGTCTTCCAGCACGCCGCCTTCATAGGAGATGTGCAGCAGGTTGGCGTCCATCGAGTACGGAGACTTTTTCTTACCGTGGCGCTCGATCGGGATCGCGTGCTTCTCGGCGTAGTCCATCAGTTTTTCGCGAGACAGCAGGTCCCATTCACGCCACGGTGCAATGACTTTCACGCCCGGCTTGAGGGCATAGGCGCCCAGTTCGAAACGCACCTGGTCGTTGCCTTTGCCGGTGGCGCCGTGGGAAATGGCGTCGGCGCCGGTTTCGTTGGCGATTTCGATCAGGCGCTTGGCGATCAACGGACGGGCGATGGACGTACCCAGCAGGTACTCGCCTTCGTAAACGGTGTTGGCGCGGAACATCGGGAACACGAAGTCGCGGACGAACTCTTCGCGCAGGTCATCGATGTAGATCTCTTTGACGCCCATGGCCTGGGCCTTGGCGCGTGCAGGCTCGACTTCTTCGCCCTGCCCCAGGTCAGCGGTGAAGGTCACCACTTCGCAGTTATATGTGTCCTGCAGCCACTTGAGGATCACCGAAGTGTCCAGGCCGCCGGAATACGCCAGAACGACCTTGTTTACGTCCGCCATGCCATCACTCCACGGGTTGTACGGAAAGCCGGGAAGTCTAACGTCCAGCGCGGATAATTTACAGAGGCGCGACAGCTTATGACGACGAAGCGACAGATTATGTCGACTGCGCGACGATCCGCGCGGGATCAGGAAGTGCGCGCAGTCGTCGCGGCAGGCGCAGCCGACTTGGCCGGGACAACCGGCGTCGGCGTCTTGCCCGGCGCAGCAGCGGGTGCCACGGCAGGCGATGCAGGCGTTGCCGCTGGTGTTGCCGGTTGTGGCGCCGGAGCCTGGGTGGCTGCCACCCGCTCCAGTTTTACGACGACACGACGGTTCTTGGCCCGATTGGCGGCATTGGTATTGGCGACCAGCGGATAACGCTCGCCGTGGAAGCGCACGGTGAACTGCGATTCCTGGAAGCCGTTGGCCTTGAAGAAGTCCTGAACCGCCAGGGCCCGACGGCGCGAAAGCTCACGGTTGGTCAGGCGGTTGCCACTGTTGTCGGAATGGCCATCAAGCTCGACATGATTGACGCTCGGGTCGGCCTTGATGAAGTCGAGCATGACCTGCAACTGAGCCTTGGCCCGAGCGTCCAGCTCAACCCCCTCGCCGGGGAAACCAATCTGGGTTTGCTTGATCTGTTCGAAGTTCTTCGGCAACAGTTTCGCCACGCAGCCCTGGTAATCGTTGAACGCCTTGTTGAAGCGCACGGGCAGCAGCCGGACTTCGGAAACGCGCCCATCCTCGGTGTTGCGTCGAACCACGGGGCTGCGACCTTCCATCAATCCGCTGATCAGCCGGCCTGCCTGCACCTGGGAACTGTCGAACAGCACATCGCCACTGCCGATCCTGACCGAGCCCAGGTTGATATCGCCCCGTCCTGGCTGCCAGGGCGCCGCGGCCGCGAGCAACGTTGCGGAGCCACCACCGAGCATCGGGTTATAAGCCTTGAGGCGGAACGTGGCCTGCTCCCCCGCCTTGCGCACGAATTCGCCGCTGCCAAAATCGGTGATCGGCTGGCTCAGCCGGCACTCGAACTTGTCGCCTTCGACCGTCCACTCGATGCTCTCCAGACGGGTCTGGAAAGTGAGCGCCATGGCGGGAAGGCTGGCAAACACACTGAGCAAGGCTAGATAACGCTGGCGCACGGGAGGCTCCACTGACTTTTATACAAAGATCGACGCCTGCTTGAGGGCATGACGCCTGTCCGGGGTACTGCACGGATTCGTGGCACACCTGTAGGAGCTATCGGTAAGTTGTGGCAGAACTTGATAGCGGGTGCCTGAATCGGTCTTTTCCGGTAGCATTCCCCAGAGTTTGACCCGCCTGGAAGCCCCCCAATGTCCGACCGCCTGACCCTGCTGCGTCCCGACGACTGGCATATTCATCTTCGCGATGGTGCTGTGTTGACCCATACCGTCGCCGATGTCGCGCGCACCTTCGGGCGCGCAATCATCATGCCTAACCTGGTTCCGCCCGTGCGCAACGCCGCCGAGGCCGATGACTATCGCCAGCGTATCCTCGCCGCGCGCCCGGTTGGCAGCCGCTTCGAACCGCTGATGGTGCTTTACCTTACCGACCGCACCCAGCCCGAAGAGATTCGCGACGCCAAGGCCTGCGGTTTTGTCCACGCCGCCAAGCTGTACCCCGCCGGCGCGACCACCAACTCCGATTCCGGCGTCACCAGCATCGACAAGATCTTCCCGGCGCTGGAGGCCATGGCCGAAGTCGGCATGCCGCTGTTGATCCATGGTGAAGTCACCCGGGGCGACGTCGACGTGTTCGACCGCGAGAAGATCTTCATCGACGAGCACATGCGTCGCGTCGTGGAGCGTTTCCCGACCCTAAAGGTGGTGTTCGAACACATCACCACCGGCGATGCCGTGCAGTTCGTCAACGAGGCACCGGCCAACGTCGGCGCGACCATTACTGCCCATCACCTGCTGTACAACCGCAACCACATGCTGGTGGGCGGGATCCGGCCGCACTTCTATTGCCTGCCGATCCTCAAGCGCAATACCCACCAGGAAGCCTTGCTGGACGCCGCCACCAGCGGCAGCGCCAAGTTTTTCCTCGGCACCGACTCGGCCCCCCACGCCCAGCACGCCAAGGAAGCGGCCTGCGGTTGCGCCGGCTGCTACACCGCCTATGCCGCCATCGAGATGTACGCCGAGGCGTTCGAACAGCGCAACGCGCTGGACAAGCTCGAAGGCTTTGCCAGCCTGCACGGTCCGCGGTTCTACGGCCTGCCGGTGAACACCGATCGTATTACCCTGGTCCGTGACGAATGGACCGCCCCTGTCAGCCTGCCCTTCGGCGAGCAGACCGTCATCCCGCTGCGCGCCGGTGAAAAACTGCGCTGGCGCCTGCTGGAGGAAAACGCGTGAGTGAAGATCATTTCGACGACGAGCTGGACGGCAACGGTGGTTCGGGCGGCGCCCGTCACCCCATGGCCGCGCGGTTCCGTGGTTATCTGCCGGTCGTCGTCGATGTCGAAACCGGTGGTTTCAATTCCGCCACCGACGCCCTGCTGGAAATCGCCGCGACCACCATCGGCATGGACGAAAAAGGCTTTGTGTTCCCTGATCACACCTACTTCTTCCGCGTCGAACCGTTCGAAGGCGCCAACGTCGAAGCGGCGGCCCTGGAGTTCACCGGGATCAAGCTCGATCACCCGCTGCGCATGGCGGTCAGCGAAGAAACAGCCCTGACCGACATCTTCCGTGGCGTACGCAAGGCGCTGAAAGCCAACGGTTGCAAGCGAGCGATCCTGGTCGGCCACAACAGCAGCTTCGACCTGGGCTTCCTCAACGCCGCCGTCGCGCGCCTGGACATGAAGCGCAACCCGTTCCACCCATTCTCCAGCTTCGACACCGCGACCTTGGCGGGCCTGGCGTACGGCCAGACTGTCTTGGCCAAGGCCTGCCAGGCAGCCGACATCGACTTCGATGGCCGCGAGGCCCACTCGGCCCGCTACGACACCGAGAAGACCGCCGAGCTGTTCTGCGGCATCGTCAACCGGTGGAAAGAGATGGGTGGCTGGCAGGATTTCGACGACTGACATCGGCGCCAGATCCAGCTCTTGTGGCTCTTGTGGCTCTTGTGGCGAGGGAGCTTGCTCCCGCTGGGTGGCGTAGCCGCCCCAAATATTTTGTGAGCGCTTCGCACTCAAGCGGGAGCAAGCTCCCTCGCCACAGGGTCCAGAGCCAAAGATTCTGCGTCTCTGCCGATCATTCGGTTTGCACTGCCCATAAAAAACCGGCCCATCGAGGGCCGGTTTTTTTATGCCTGGGTGCGCTTACAGCTTGTCGCTGTGCTCGCCCAGGTAAGCGGCAACGCCTTCAGGCGATGCGGTCATGCCCTTGTCGCCTTTTTTCCAGTTGGCCGGGCAGACTTCGCCGTGCTCTTCGTGGAATTGCAGCGCGTCGACCAGACGGATCAGCTCTTCCATGTTACGGCCCAGCGGCAGGTCGTTGATGATCTGCGAACGGACGACACCCTTGTCGTCGATCAGGAACGCACCACGGAAAGCCACGCCGCCTTCGGACTCAACGTCATAGGCCTTGGCGATTTCGTGCTTCATGTCGGCAGCCATGGTGTATTTCACCTGGCCGATACCGCCATTGTTGATCGGGGTGTTGCGCCAGGCGTTATGGGTGAAGTGCGAGTCGATCGAAACAGCGACCACTTCAACGTTGCGCGCCTTGAAATCGTCCATGCGGTGATCCAGTGCGATCAGCTCGGATGGGCAGACGAAAGTGAAGTCCAGCGGATAGAAGAACACCAGGCCGTATTTGCCTTTGATGGCCGAGGACAGGGTGAAGCTGTCGACGATTTCGCCGTTGCCGAGGACGGCTGGAACGGTAAAGTCCGGGGCTTGTTTGCCTACGAGTACGCTCATGGGATATCTCCTGATGTAATAGCGTGAAAACAAGGTCCGGGCCAGCCTGCCACCCTCAGGCGACAGCCCTGTGACACGAACCCGCTTACAAGGGCCGACCATCATACACCGCGCATTTGGACTGTCTTCAACGGTTTTTTGTGGTATCGAAAAATCGCCGCCCCGCTGCGGGCCGCTTTCGTCGCGCTGGATAAAACCGTTCGTCAGCCTGACGTCACCTGGGTGAAAGTCCTTGAGAAACCACTTTGACAATCATTCTCGTTAACATTAAGATCCGTCTCAATTGAGTCACAACCAGCGACGGTTCTCACTTATGTATGTATGCCTCTGCACTGGCGTCACCGACGGGCAAATCCGCGAAGCGATTTATGAAGGTTGCTGCAGCTATCGCGAAGTCCGCCAGGCCACCGGCGTAGCCAGCCAATGCGGCAAATGTGCCTGCCTGGCCAAGGAAGTGGTGCGTGAAACCCTCGCCAAGGTGCAAACGGCACAGGCCTCGATCCCTTACCCGGTAGAATTTACTGCCGCGTAAACACAGCTTTTCAAGGAACCGGACTTAGTGTCCGGTTTTTTTATGCCTGAAAATCAAATAGTTAGCGTCCAGACGCGGAACACAAACATTCTTATTCCGATTAATTTTCATTTATTATTCAATAACTTAGGTTTGACACTGGTAAATACGCGGCTCAAACTCCGCCCTATACACAGCTATTACAGGGCAGGCCTCATCATGAAAGGCGACATTACAGTCATCCAGCATCTCAACAAGATCCTTGCCAATGAGCTGGTCGCGATCAACCAATACTTCCTGCATGCGCGCATGTACGAGGACTGGGGCCTGAACAAGCTGGGCAAGCACGAGTACCACGAGTCCATCGACGAGATGAAGCACGCGGACAAGCTGATCAAGCGCATCCTGTTCCTCGAAGGCCTGCCGAACGTCCAGGACCTGGGCAAGCTGCACATCGGCGAACACACCCAGGAAATGCTCGAGTGCGACCTGCGTATCGAGAAAGCCGGCCACATCGACCTGAAGGCCGCCATCGTCCATTGCGAAAGCGTTGGCGACTTCGGTAGCCGTGAACTGCTGGAAGACATCCTCGAATCCGAGGAAGAGCATATCGACTGGCTGGAAACCCAACTGGGCCTGATCGACAAGATCGGTCTGGAGAACTACCTGCAATCGCAGATGGGTGAAGAGTAAGTTTCCCCAGTAGCAAGCCACTAAAAAGCCCCGCCCTCTTTCGAGAGGCGGGGCTTTTTATTACCTGGACTCCAGGCCACACCGAAACCACTGTGGGAGCGAGCTTGCTCGCGAAAGCGTTGTATCAGAAACATCAACAGAGACTGACACACCGCTATCGCGAGCAAGCTCGCTCCCACAAGGTCTAATGTTCACCACAACCAGTGTGGTGAACAGACTTCCATGGATCAGGCTTCGGTCTTGTTCGCCGCTGCTGCTTCCACAGCTGCCTTGATCGTGGTCTGCAGAGAGCCGTCAGCGGCCATCTCGGTCATGATGTCGCTACCGCCGATCAGCTCACCACCCACCCACAATTGCGGGAAGGTTGGCCAGTTGGCGTACTTGGGCAGGTTGGCGCGGATTTCCGGGTTCTGCAGGATGTCCACGTAGGCAAACTTCTCGCCACACGCCATCACCGCCTGGGCGGCCTTGGCCGAGAAACCGCACTGTGGCGCGTTCGGCGAGCCTTTCATGTAAAGCAGGATGGTGTTGTTGGCAATCTGGTCTTTAATCGTTTCGATGATATCCACGGAGCACCTCGGCTTAAACTTTGCGACTTCAGATGTCGACACGGTGGCGCATTGTAACGGAAAGCAGAACGTGCTGCTCAGGGACAATTTTACGCAGCCGCCACCTTCACCGGAACACCGTTGAGCGCCGCGTTGCCGGATAACTCATCGAGCTGACAGTGATCGGTCAAGTCGTTGGCGCTGGAGCCTGGCTGTGCGCTGGCAATGGTCATCTGCACGCCCGGCCGGGCATGGCCCCAGCCGTGGGGCAGGCTGACCACGCCTTTCATCATGTCCAGGCTGCCCAGCACCTCGACTTCGATGACCCCCACCCGCGAACTGACGGTCACGCGCTGCCCATCGACAAGGCCGCGAGAAGCGAGGTCATCCGGGTGCATCAGCAACTGATGACGCGGCTTGCCCTTCACCAATCGATGGAAGTTATGCATCCAGGAGTTGTTGCTGCGCACATGGCGGCGGCCAATCATCAGCAACTCATCCGGCTCAGGCGCCTGCAACGCGGCAAAGCGCGCCAGGTCAGCGAGAATCACCGCTGGCGCGGCCTGCACCCGCTGGTTTTCGGTTTTCAGCCGTGGAGCCAAGTTGGGTTTGAGCGCGCCGAGGTCGATGCCATGGGGATGGTCGAACAGGGTCACCAGGGACAGCTTGTGCGGCGAGGCGTCGCCATACGCCCCGTTGCGCAGGCCAAAATCGATCATCTGTGCCGGCGGCATGGTCGGCTTGAGCTCCTTGCCGGTCCGGGCGGCGAAGGCCTTGGCCAGGCCGACGAAGATTTCCCAGTCATGCAGCGCCCCCTCGGGCTTGGGCAGGATCGCCCGGTTGAAACGGGTCACGTTGCGCACGGCGAACAGGTTGAACGTGGTGTCGTAGTGATCGTTTTCCAGGGCCGAGGTCGAGGGCAGGATCAGGTCCGCGTAACGGGTGGTTTCGTTGATGTACAAATCGACACTGACCATGAACTCCAGCCCATCCAGGGCCTGCTCCAGTTGCCGCCCGTTGGGCGTCGACAGCACCGGATTGCCGGCCACGGTCACCAACGCGCGAATCTGGCCTTCGCCCTCGGTCAGCATCTCCTCGGCCAGGGCTGACACCGGCAGCTCCCCGGCGTATTCGGGACGCCCGGACACCCGGCTCTGCCAACGGTTGAAATGCCCACCCGAGGTGGTGGCCACCAGGTCCACCGCCGGCTCGGTGCACAGCGCCCCGCCCACCCGATCAAGATTGCCGGTGACCAGGTTGATCACCTGGATCAGCCAGTGGCACAGCGTGCCGAACGCCTGGGTCGACACGCCCATCCGTCCATAGCACACCGCTGACGGCGCGGCGGCGAAGTCCCGGGCCAATTGCCGGATCTGCGCGGCCGGCACCGCACAGAGCGGACTCATCGCTTCAGCCGTGAAGGAAGCGACGGCCGCGCGCACCTCGTCCAGGCCGTCCACCGGCAGATGACTGTCACGGGTCAAGCCTTCGCCGAACAAGGTATTGAGCAAGCCAAACAGCAGCGCGGCATCGCCACCCGGGCGGACGAAGACGTGCTGGTCAGCTATGGCCGCCGTTTCGCTGCGGCGTGGATCGACCACAACCACTTTGCCGCCACGGGCCTGGATCGCCTTGAGGCGCTTTTCCACGTCTGGCACGGTCATGATGCTGCCGTTGGAAGCCAGTGGGTTGCCGCCGAGGATCAACATGAAATCGGTGTGATCGATGTCTGGAATCGGCAGGAGCAGGCCGTGACCGTACATCAGGTGACTGGTCAAATGATGAGGCAGTTGGTCCACCGAGGTCGCCGAGAAACGGCTGCGGGTCTTCAACAGCCCCAGGAAATAGTTGCTGTGGGTCATCAGCCCATAGTTATGCACACTGGGGTTGCCCTGGTAGACGGCCACCGCGTTCTGGCCGTGACGCGCCTGGATAGCCGCCAGGCGTTCGGCCACCAGCGCGAAGGCATCGTCCCAGGCGATGGGTTGCCATTCGCTGCCGACGCGTTGCATGGGTTGGCGCAGGCGGTCTGGATCGTTCTGGATGTCTTGCAGGGCCACGGCCTTGGGGCAGATGTGACCACGGCTGAACGTGTCCAGCGCATCGCCCTTGATCGAGGTGATCGCCAGGCCCTGGCCGTCGGTTTCAGTAGTTTCGAGGGTCAAGCCACAGATGGCTTCACACAGATGGCACGCACGGTGGTGGAGAGTCTTGGTCATGGCCAGTCTCTGTTTTATTCGTGGCGGGCACTTTCGGCCGCGGGAACAAAACTATGGCGCGTGATTCCCGGCAGCGCCAGCGACGTTCGTCCTGTGAATTGCCGGGCATCAGGCCCGCCGATGAGCTGCGATCAAGGGCCTTCGGGAGGTGGCGCCAGGAGTTGGATTTCCTCGATGGTTTCCACTTGTTCCTGGGCGATGGGTACACCGGTCAGCTCGCCAATCAACCGCCAATGCTCGTCGAGGCCGCTGCTGATCGTGGCCATGCGATCGATCATCCGCCGGCCGGCGGCCTTGGTCACTTCGTCATCGCTGCGCAGCAATTCGAATGACATGGACGTCACCGAAGCCGTCAGGTGCGTCAGCGAGCGTGCGGTCAGCCCCAGCAATTCCATCAGTTGTTGCTCTTTCGAATCCATTTCGGGCTCCTGTGCCGCTGAGGCTCATTTATAACCCAGGCCTTTGCATTAGGAAATGTTTCACAAGCACCAGCAGACAGGCGAAAGGACACAATGGCATGGCAAAAACCGACCATCCTCCATCACGCGCCCGCCACGCTTGATTGCCAAGCCGAGCAACGCCAGTGTACAAATGGGTCGCTGCTGCCAGGAAACCGGCCACAAATTTGCCATCGCAGTCCTGGGATGGCCTCGCTGAACGCCCCAAAAACCGTAGCCCTATTGGTAAGACGCGACATTTAATTATAAGATCGCGCCTTCCCCTATTTCGTCGCCCCGTGCGGCTTTTGCCGCAGGTCTCGCCCGTTTTTTCATTAGACAAGGCTTTGAGCATCTGCGGTCAGTTACAAAAAGGTAGTCAATCATGAGCGCAAGGCACTTTCTCTCCCTGATGGATTTCACGCCCGATGAGTTGCTCGGCGTGATCCGTCGAGGCGTGGAGCTCAAGGACCTGCGTAACCGCGGCGTACTGTTCGAGCCCTTGAAAAACCGTGTGCTGGGGATGATCTTCGAGAAATCATCGACCCGCACCCGCATCTCTTTCGAAGCCGGCATGATCCAGCTGGGCGGCCAGGCGATCTTCCTGTCGCCCCGTGACACCCAACTGGGCCGTGGCGAACCCATCAGCGACTGCGCCATCGTCATGTCGAGCATGTTGGACGCGATGATGATCCGTACCTTTGCCCACAGCACCCTGACCGAGTTCGCGGCCCATTCCCGCGTACCGGTGATCAACGGCCTGTCCGACGACCTGCACCCTTGCCAACTGCTGGCCGACATGCAGACCTTCCTCGAGCACCGTGGCTCGATCCAGGGCAAGACCGTGGCCTGGATCGGCGATGGCAACAACATGTGCAACAGCTATATAGAAGCGGCGATGCAATTCGACTTCCAGCTGCGCATTGCCTGCCCTGAAGGCTTTGACCCCAATGCCGAGCTGCTGGCCAAGGCCGGGGACCGAGTGTCCATCGTCCGCGATCCGAAACAGGCCGTGGCCGGTGCACACCTGGTGAGCACCGATGTCTGGACCTCCATGGGCCAGGAAGAGGAAACCGCCAGGCGCCTGGAGCTGTTCGCGCCACTGCAGGTCAATCGGGCCCTGCTCGACCTGGCGGATGCCGACGTGCTGTTCATGCACTGCCTGCCGGCCCACCGTGGCGAGGAAATCAGCATGGACCTGCTGGATGATCCGCGTTCGGTAGCCTGGGACCAGGCCGAAAATCGCCTGCACGCGCAAAAGGCCCTGCTCGAGTTCCTGGTCGAGCCGGCGTATCACCACGCATGAGCCACGCCCTGCTGCTGAACTTGCACAACCTGGCCTGCGGCTACCAGGACCAGCGGGTCGTCCAGAACCTCAACCTGCACCTCAATGCCGGTGACATCGGTTGCCTGCTCGGTTCGTCCGGCTGCGGCAAGACCACGACGTTGCGTGCCATTGCCGGCTTCGAACCGGTGCATGAGGGTGAAATCCAACTGGCTGGGGAAACCATCTCCCGCGCCGGTTTCACCCTCGCCCCGGAAAAGCGCCGCATCGGCATGGTGTTCCAGGATTACGCCCTGTTCCCCCACCTGAGCGTGGCACAGAACATTGCCTTTGGCATTCGCAAGCATCCGGAGAAGGACCGCATCGTCGAAGAGCTGCTGGAACTGGTCAACCTGAAGCACCTGGGCAAGCGTTTTCCCCATGAACTGTCCGGCGGCCAGCAACAACGCGTGGCCCTGGCCCGTGCGCTGGCGCCGGAACCGCAGTTGCTGTTGCTCGACGAGCCGTTCTCCAACCTCGATGGCGAGCTGCGCCGCAAGCTCAGCCATGAAGTTCGGGACATTCTCAAGGCCCGTGGCACCAGCGCGATCCTGGTCACCCATGACCAGGAAGAAGCCTTCGCCGTCAGTGACCATGTCGGCGTATTCAAGGAAGGTCGCCTGGAACAGTGGGACACGCCCTACAACCTGTACCACGAACCGCTGACGCCATTCGTCGCCAGTTTCATTGGCCAGGGCTATTTCATTCGTGGCCAGCTCGACAGCCCGGAATCGGTACAGACCGAACTGGGCATCCTGCGTGGCAACCGGGCCTATACCTGGCCCATCGGCGGTGCGGTGGATGTGCTGCTGCGCCCAGACGATATCGTCTATGCGCCGGACAGCCCGCTCATCGGCAGAATCATCGGCAAGACCTTCCTGGGCGCCTCAACCTTGTATCGCCTGCAGTTGCCCACAGGCGCGCAATTGGAATCGATCTTCCCCAGCCATGCCGACCATCAGGTGGGCGCCGACGTCGGCATCCGCGTGGCGGCTGAGCACCTGGTGCTGTTCCAGGCCTCGGGCAGTACGGCGGCGCAGATCCCGCCGGTGGACAGCGGTGTGCGACGCTACAGCGCGGCCAGCTAAAATCCGAAGAAATACGAACCTCTGTGGGAGCGAGCTTGCTCGCGATGGCGTAGGCACATTCAACATTGATGCAAGCTGAACCACCGCTATCGCGAGCAAGCTCGCTCCCACAGTTGATCTCCCACAGATCTCATTGGCTTGAGTGCTGACTCACCCCAGCATCAACGTCCCACTCGCCACCAACGTCGCATGCCCGCCAATCTTCACCCGCTCACCCTCCAACCGGCAAAACAACGCCCCGCCCCTGGCCGAGCATTGATAAGCCGTCAGCCCGTGTTTACCCAGGCGTTTGGACCAGTAGGGAATCAGGCTGCAATGGGTCGAGCCAGTCACCGGGTCTTCGTTGATGCCGATCGCCGGGGCAAAATAGCGCGAGACAAAATCATGCTTGCTCCCCGGTGCGGTGACGATAGCGCCGGGCCAGGGCAGTTTCGCCAGGGCCGCCATGTCCGGCTTGCAATCGAGCACCGCTTGCTCCGATTCCAGTACCACGAACAGTTCGTTGGAACTCAACACATCCACCGCTTCGACGCCCAAGGCACTCTGCACCGCCAGGGAGGCGCCCAATTCGGCAGGCACGACGGCCGGAAAATCCAGCCACAGCCGATCCCCCTCGCGCGTCACGCTCAGCGAACCGGACCGGCAAATGAAATCCAGGCGCTCGACGGGTTCGTGATAGACCTCGAACAGCACGTAAGCGCTGGCCAACGTGGCGTGCCCACACAGCGGGACTTCGGTGGTGGGGGTGAACCAGCGGATATGCCAATGCTGGCCTTCACGCACCAGAAACGCGGTTTCGGCCAGGTTATGTTCGGCGGCAATCTTCTGCATCAAGTCATCGGCAAGCCAGCCGTCGAGCCGATAGACCATCGCCGGGTTACCGCCGAATGGCCGGTCACTGAACGCATCGACCTGATGAAACGCAAGCTGCATGGCACTTCTCCTTATTTTTCTGATGCGCCAGCATGGGTGCAGCGGCAAGGCTTAATCCAGAGACAGATCAGCAGAATTTTCACCCTACAGCGCCGGATAAAAACATCGGCCAGTCCTTACGCCCCTGTGGCGAGGGAGCTTGCTCCCGCTTGGCTGCGCAGCAGCCACCCGGCTATCAAGTCCGCCCAATATCGGCAAACGCCGCCCCGGTGTGCTCCTTCAATACCGAAGGCGCCAACTCGACTTCCAACCCACGCCGCCCCGCACTGACGAACATGCTGGCGAGCGGCTGTGCGGAACTGTCGATAAACGTGCGCAGACGCTTCTTCTGCCCCAGCGGGCTGATCCCGCCGAGCAAATAACCGGTCGAACGCTGCGCGGCGGCCGGGTCGGCCATCTCGACCTTCTTCACGCCGGCGGCATGGGCCAGGCCTTTCAAATCCAAACTCCCGGCCACAGGCACTACCGCCACCAACAGCTCACCTTTTTCACTGGCCGCCAACAGCGTCTTGAACACTTGCGCCGGATCCAGCCCGAGCTTTTCCGCCGCCTCCAAGCCATAGGAAGCAGCCTTGGGGTCGTGTTCATAGCTGTGGATGCGATGTTCGGCGCGCACTTTCTTAAGCAGATCCAACGCGGGTGTCATGACCGCTCCTGACAAAGGAAATCCAAAACGAGTGAGCGGATTCTAAGCCATCGCCTGTGAAAAGGCTCCGGGACTGCACTGCAACGACCGGCGACGCCGCGCCAACAGGGGAGTCATTCACAGCGCGAATAGTTGAAATATGACCGACGGTTCACTTTCGACCTTTGACACCAGCGTTTCTTGTCTATATTTTTTCGAAACTGAAAGCCACATTGCATGTCTCAAGCTGCAACCCGAGATCAGGATGGGAATCCTGCCTCGGTGGAAATCGCGCAATCGTGCTGTATCGAACGCGCTGCAAAACAACAAAAAACCGAGGTTTGAATGACAACTGCTTTACAACAGCCGCCCCTGTCCAGCCAATGCCTGGCCGAATTCCTGGGAACGGGCCTGCTGATCTTTTTCGGCACCGGTTGCGTCGCGGCGCTCAAGGTCGCGGGTGCGAGTTTCGGCTTGTGGGAAATCAGCCTCATTTGGGGCGTCGGTGTCAGCATGGCAATCTATCTGAGCGCGGGCATTTCCGGCGCCCATCTCAACCCCGCCGTCAGCATCGCCCTGTGCCTGTTCACCGACTTTGAAAAACGCAAACTGCCCTTCTACATCATTTCCCAAGTGACCGGCGCTTTCTGCGGCGCCCTTCTGGTCTACACGCTGTACAGCAATCTATTCTTCGATTTCGAACAATCCCGGCACATGGTTCGCGGCACCGAAGCGAGCCTCGAACTGGCCTCGGTGTTCTCCACCTACCCGCACGCGGCATTGTCCACTGGCCAGGCCTTTCTCGTGGAAGCGATCATCACCGCCATTCTGATGGGGGTCATCATGTCCCTGACCGATGACAACAACGGCTTGCCCCGTGGCCCACTGGCGCCGTTGCTGATCGGCCTGCTGATTGCCGTGATTGGCAGCTCCATGGGACCGCTGACGGGCTTTGCGATGAACCCGGCGCGGGACTTCGGTCCTAAACTGATGACTTTCTTCGCAGGCTGGGGTGAAATTTCCCTCACGGGTGGACGCGATATCCCGTACTTCCTGGTTCCGGTTTTTGCGCCGATCATCGGTGCGTGCCTCGGTGCCGCGGCTTATCGCGGGTTGATTGCCCGCCACCTGCCCAGCGCCATAACTGCTACAAAGGATGCAACACCGGCCATTGACGGCAAGCCCAGAACATCCTGAAACAGTCGACGCAGGCTCTTGCCCATCGAACCTGCGCCGTGGCTTCTTCCTTTTACGTCCCAAGGCAATCGACATGACCGATATCCAGAACAAGAATTACATCATTGCCCTCGACCAGGGTACGACCAGCTCGCGGGCGATCATCTTCGACCGTGACGCCAACGTGGTCTGCACCGCCCAGCGCGAATTCGCCCAGCATTACCCACAAGCCGGTTGGGTCGAACACGACCCGATGGAAATCTTCGCCACCCAGAGCGCGGTCATGGTCGAGGCCCTGGCCCAGGCCGGCCTGCACCATGACCAAGTGGCGGCCATCGGCATCACCAACCAGCGGGAAACCACCGTGGTCTGGGACAAGACCACCGGTCGGCCGATCTACAACGCCATCGTCTGGCAGTGCCGGCGCAGTACCGAGATCTGCCAACAGCTCAAGCGCGACGGCCACGAGCAATACATCAGCCAGACCACCGGCCTGGTCACCGACCCGTACTTCTCCGGCACCAAGCTCAAGTGGATCCTGGACAACGTCGAAGGCAGCCGCGAGCGCGCGCGCAACGGTGAGCTGCTGTTCGGCACCGTCGACAGCTGGCTCATCTGGAAATTCACCGGCGGCAAGGTCCACGTCACCGACTACACCAACGCCTCGCGCACGATGCTCTTCAATATCCACTCGCTGGAATGGGACGCGAAGATGCTCGAGATCCTCGACATCCCTCGCGAAATGCTCCCTGAAGTGAAGTCGTCTTCGCAAATCTACGGCCGCACCAAGAGCGGCATCGCCATTGGCGGCATCGCTGGCGATCAGCAGGCCGCCCTGTTCGGGCAGATGTGCGTGGAGCCGGGCCAGGCGAAAAACACCTACGGCACCGGCTGCTTCCTGCTGATGAACACGGGCAAGAAGGCCGTGAAATCCAATCACGGCATGCTCACCACCATCGCCTGCGGCCCCCGTGGCGAAGTGGCCTACGCCCTGGAAGGCGCGGTATTCAATGGCGGCTCCACGGTCCAATGGCTGCGCGATGAACTGAAGATCATCAACGACGCCCTGGACACCGAATACTTCGCCAACAAGGTCAAGGACAGCAACGGCGTGTACCTGGTGCCCGCCTTCACCGGCCTCGGCGCGCCGTATTGGGACCCCTATGCCCGTGGCGCGTTGTTCGGCCTGACCCGCGGCGTACGGGTCGATCACATTATTCGCGCAGCGCTGGAGTCGATTGCCTACCAGACCCGCGACGTACTCGACGCCATGCAGCAGGATTCGGGCGAACGCCTCCGGGCCCTGCGCGTCGACGGTGGCGCGGTGGCGAACAATTTCCTGATGCAGTTCCAGGCCGACATCCTCGGCACCCGGGTCGAGCGGCCGAAAATGCGTGAAACCACGGCCTTGGGTGCGGCGTACCTGGCCGGCCTGGCGTGCGGTTTCTGGGGCAGCCTGGAAGAACTGCGGGGCAAAGCGGTGATCGAGCGCGAATTCGAACCGCAACTGGACGAGCCGGCGAAAGAGAAACTCTACGCCGGCTGGCAGAAAGCGGTCAGCCGCACCCGCGATTGGGAGCCCCACGAAGACGCGGAATAAAGGCCGACAAGATTCCGAAACTGGCCGGGAGTGGATTCCTGCGGCATCATGGGCAAATTTTGTACGGCAGCCCAAAGGAAGCCCCATGAATCTGCCTCCCCGCCAGCAACAAATCCTCGAACTGGTCCGCGAGCGCGGCTATGTCAGCATCGAGGAAATGGCGCAGCTATTTGTCGTCACCCCGCAAACCATCCGCCGCGACATCAATCAACTGGCGGAAGTGAACCTGCTGCGCCGCTACCACGGCGGCGCCGCCTACGATTCAAGCGTGGAAAACACCGCCTACGCCATGCGCGCGGACCAGATGCGCGACGAGAAGCAACGCATCGCCGAAGCCATCGCCGCCCAGATCCCCGATCACGCCTCGCTGTTCATCAACATCGGCACCACCACCGAATCCATCGCCCGGGCGTTGCTCAATCACAACCACTTGAAGGTCATCACCAACAACCTGCACGTCGCTTCGATCCTCAGTGCCAAGGACGATTTCGAAGTCCTGGTCGCTGGCGGTAACGTACGGCGTGACGGCGGCGTGGTGGGCCAGGCCAGCGTCGACTTCATCAATCAGTTCAAGGTCGACTTCGCCCTGGTGGGCATCAGCGGGATCGATGAAGACGGCAGCCTGCTGGACTTCGACTATCAGGAAGTGCGGGTTTCCCAAGCCATCATCGCCAACGCCCGGCAAGTGCTGTTGGCGGCGGACTCCAGCAAATTCGGGCGCAACGCCATGGTCCGCCTGGGGCCTATCAGCCTGATCGACTGCCTGGTGACCGACCAGCAGCCGGTTCCGGCCCTGGCGCAACTATTGACCCAGCACAAGATTCGGCTGGAGGTGGTCTGACTTCACCCCCGCCGCCCCCCCTGTGGCGAGGGAGCTTGCTCCCGCTCGGCGGCGTAGCCGTCGTAAAATCGGCCTGGTGCGGTTAGCCTGAAGAAAAACGCCAGCCTGCTTGGGATGGCTTCGCCATCCAGCGGGAGCAAGCTCCCTCGCCACAGAAGCATTCCACAATTCTCTTTTTGTTCGTAAATTTTCCTTTCAGCCGCATTCGATCAGTAATTTCAATCGAATTCGACTGGTCGTGGCTGTGCTTATGGGCTAGTATTTTCGCAAATGAACATTTATGTTCGAATTCAAATATTGTGAAAAAGAACCCGAGGCCAGCCGATGCCCACTTCTACCTTGCCTACGCCCCCTCTCGCCGAGATCTATGACGTCGCCGTCATTGGTGGCGGTATCAATGGCGTGGGGATTGCCACGGACGCTGCCGGTCGCGGTCTTTCGGTGTTCCTTTGCGAAAAGGACGACCTGGCCAGCCATACCTCGTCGGCGAGCAGCAAGCTGATCCACGGCGGCCTGCGCTACCTTGAACATTATGAATTCCGCCTCGTACGCGAAGCCTTGGCCGAGCGTGAGGTGCTGCTGACCAAGGCCCCGCACATCGTCAAGCAAATGCGCTTCGTGCTGCCCCACCGCCCGCACCTGCGCCCGGCCTGGATGATTCGCGCCGGCCTGTTCCTCTACGATCACCTGGGCAAACGTGAGCAACTCGCCGGTTCCAGAAGCCTGAAGTTCGGGGCCGACAGCGCACTGAAAAGCGAGATCACCAAAGGCTTCGAATACTCCGACTGTTGGGTCGACGACGCGCGGCTGGTGGTGCTCAATGCCATGGCCGCCCGGGAGAAAGGCGCGCACGTCCACACCCGCACCCGTTGCGTGAATGCCCGTCGCAGCAAAGGTCTGTGGCACTTGCACCTGGAACGCGCCGACGGCAGCCTGTTTTCGATCCACGCCAAAGCGCTGGTCAACGCTGCGGGCCCGTGGGTGGCCAAGTTCATTCGCGATGACCTGAAGCTGGAATCGCCCTACGGCATCCGCCTGATCCAGGGCAGCCACCTGATCGTGCCGAAACTCTACGAAGGCGAGCATGCGCACATTCTGCAAAACGAAGATCAGCGCATCGTCTTCACCATTCCGTATCTGAACCAGTTCACCCTGATCGGTACGACGGATCGCGAATACACCGGCGATCCGGCCAAAGTGGCGATTACCGAAGGCGAAACCGATTACCTGCTGAAAGTGGTCAACGCTCACTTCAAGAAGCAAATCAGCCGCGACGATATCCTGCACAGCTACTCCGGTGTGCGTCCGCTGTGCAACGACGAATCCGACAACCCATCGGCCGTGACCCGCGACTACACCTTGGCGCTATCGGGCGGCGGTCAAGAAGCCCCGTTGCTGTCGGTATTCGGCGGCAAGCTGACCACCTATCGCAAACTGGCCGAATCAGCCATGGCGCAACTGGCCCCCTACTTCACACAGATGCGCGGGAGCTGGACCGCCGTGGAAGCCCTCCCCGGCGGGGAAAACATGACCACCCCGCAAGCACTGTGCTCGGCGCTGCGGGACAAATTCGACTGGCTGCCCACCGACATCGCCCGGCGCTGGGCCACCACCTATGGCAGCCGTACCTGGCGCATGCTCGAAGGCGTGCACGACCTCGGCGATCTGGGCGAGCACATCGGTGCCGGCCTCTACACCCGCGAAATCGATTATCTGTGCAGCGACGAGTGGGCCGTCGATGCCCAGGACATCCTCTGGCGCCGCAGCAAGCTGGGTTTGTTCACCACCCCCGCCGAGCAACAGAAGCTGCAGCAGTACCTGGATAAGGTCGAGCACAATCGCCGCAAGATCGAAGCGGCCTGAGCGATACCCGGCTAAACCCAAGAGCCCCTGAATCCTGCGATTCAGGGGCTTTTCGCATTCTGGAATCCACCACAGAGACCCTGTGGGAGCGAGCTTGCTCGCGATGAGGCCAGCACTTTCAACATCTATGTGACTGACACACCGCTATCGCGAGCAAGCTCGCTCCCACAAGGATCAAAAGCGATCTCTGGGCATTCGGTTTTCCGAACACGACCTACCAGTCAGTTCGGCTAACCGGATAAACCATGCCGCACAAAACCTGAAACAAAACATTAATTAGTTTAAAAAACAAATAGTTATACAGACCAGACTGGCCTGGCACGACTCATGCTCTACACTCCTCGAGACGAATGCCTGTACGCCAACACACCAGGAGCTGCCAGGCATCTCGAAGTACTCAGGGCCGACGAACCGGCCGAAATAAAAAAAACAATGTCGAGGAAACATCGATGCGTATCGTTCCCCATCTCCTGGGCGCAGCCATTGCTGCCGCTCTGATCAGCACGCCGGTTTTCGCAGCCGAACTGACCGGCACACTGAAAAAGATCAAAGAGTCCGGCGTCGTTACGCTTGGGCATCGCGACGCTTCCATTCCGTTCTCCTACATCGCAGACGCTTCCGGCAAGCCGGTCGGCTACTCCCATGACATCCAGCTGAAAGTTGTCGAAGCCCTGAAGAAAGAGCTCGACGTACCGAACCTGCAGGTCAAGTACAACCTGGTCACCTCGCAAACTCGTATCCCGCTGGTGCAGAACGGCACCGTGGACCTGGAGTGCGGCTCCACCACCAACAACGTCGAGCGCCAGCAACAAGTCGCCTTCTCCGTTGGCATCTTCGAGATCGGCACCAAGCTGCTGTCCAAGAAAGACTCCAAGTACAAGGATTTCGACGACCTCAAGGGCAAGAACGTCGTGACCACCGCCGGCACCACGTCCGAGCGCATCCTCAAGGCCATGAACGCCGACAAGCAGATGGGCATGAACGTCATCTCCGCCAAGGACCACGGCGAATCCTTCCAGATGCTGGAATCGGGTCGTGCCGTCGCGTTCATGATGGACGACGCCCTGCTGGCTGGCGAAGCCGCCAAGGCCAAGAAGGCCGATGACTGGGCCGTCACCGGCACCCCACAGTCCTACGAAATCTACGGCTGCATGATGCGCAAGGGCGACGAGCCGTTCAAAAAGGTTGTCGATGACGCCATCAAGGCCACCTACGCTTCGGGCGAGATCAACAAGATCTACGAAAAATGGTTCATGCAACCGATCCCGCCAAAAGGCCTGAACCTCAACTTCCCGATGAGCGACGAACTCAAGGCACTGATCGCCACGCCGACCGATAAAGCGGCTGACGACAAGAAATCCTGATTTCTGACTAACCTTATCTCCTGAAGGGGCCCGGCCCTTTCAGGGGATGGTCACTCCCTGCTGGCAAATCTGGAAACACTCGAACCGGTGGCTGTCGAGCCGATCGCGTGTGCCTGGCCTCCAAGCCGGGCGGGAACGGAGCTTCCCCAGGCGGGCATTTGTATATCGAACGATCTGAGGGGAGACCCTAATGAATTACAACTGGGACTGGGGCGTGTTCTTCAAGTCCACCGGCGTGGGCAGCGAGATTTATCTCGACTGGTACGTGGCCGGCCTGGGCTGGACCATCGCCATCGCCGTCGTCGCCTGGATCATCGCCCTGTTGCTGGGTTCGATCCTGGGTGTAATGCGTACCGTACCGAACCGGCTGGTGTCGGGTATCGCCACGTGCTACGTAGAGCTTTTCCGTAACGTGCCCCTGCTGGTTCAGCTGTTCATCTGGTACTTCCTGGTACCGGACCTGCTGCCCGCCGATATGCAGGAGTGGTACAAGCAGGACCTGAACCCGACCACCTCGGCCTACCTGAGCGTCGTCGTGTGCCTGGGCCTGTTCACCGCCGCGCGGGTCTGCGAACAGGTACGCACCGGCATCCAGGCGCTGCCGCGCGGCCAGGAATCCGCCGCCCGCGCCATGGGTTTCAAGCTGCCGCAGATCTACTGGAACGTGCTGCTGCCCCAGGCCTACCGGATCATCATTCCGCCGCTTACCTCGGAATTCCTCAACGTCTTCAAGAACTCCTCCGTGGCCTCGCTGATCGGCTTGATGGAACTGCTCGCGCAGACCAAGCAGACCGCCGAGTTCTCGGCCAACCTGTTCGAAGCCTTTACCCTGGCGACGCTGATCTACTTCACCCTGAACATGAGCCTGATGCTGCTCATGCGCATGGTCGAGAAGAAAGTCGCGGTGCCCGGCCTGATCTCCGTGGGGGGTAAATAATGGAATTCGACTTCACTGGCATCATCCCGGCCATTCCCGGCTTGTGGAACGGCATGGTGATGACCCTCAAGCTGATGGCCCTGGGTGTCGTCGGCGGGATCATCCTGGGGACGATCCTGGCGCTGATGCGCCTGTCCCACAACAAGCTGGTCTCCAATATCGCTGGCGCCTACGTCAACTATTTCCGCTCGATCCCGCTGCTGCTGGTCATCACCTGGTTCTACCTGGCGGTGCCGTTCGTGCTGCGCTGGATCACCGGCGAAGACACGCCGATCGGTGCGTTCGGCTCCTGCGTCGTGGCGTTCATGATGTTCGAGGCGGCGTACTTCTGCGAAATCGTGCGGGCCGGCGTGCAGTCGATCCCCAAGGGCCAGATGGGCGCGGCACAGGCACTGGGCATGAACTATGGCCAGGTCATGCGCCTGATCATCCTGCCCCAGGCGTTCCGCAAGATGACCCCGCTGTTGCTGCAACAGAGCATCATCCTGTTTCAGGACACCTCGCTGGTCTACACGGTCGGCCTGGTGGACTTCCTCAATGCTTCGCGGGCCAATGGCGACATCATCGGCCGCTCCAATGAGTTCCTGATCATCGCAGGTCTCGTGTACTTCACAATCAGCTTTGCCGCCTCGCTGCTGGTCAAGCGTCTGCAAAAAAGGTTCGCCGTATGATCTCTATCAAGAACATCAACAAGTGGTATGGGGACTTCCAGGTACTGACCAATTGCAGCACCGAGGTCAGCAAGGGTGAGGTTGTGGTGGTGTGCGGGCCGTCGGGTTCGGGCAAGTCCACGCTGATCAAGTGCGTGAACGCCCTGGAGCCGTTCCAGAAGGGCGACATCGTGGTCGATGGCACGTCCATCGCCGACCCGAAGACCAACCTGCCGAAACTGCGTTCGCGCGTGGGCATGGTGTTCCAGCACTTCGAACTGTTCCCGCACCTGACCATCACCGAGAACCTGACCATCGCGCAGATCAAGGTGCTGGGCCGCAGCAAGGAAGAAGCCACCAAGAAAGGCCTGCAATTGCTTGAGCGCGTGGGTCTCTCGGCCCACGCCCACAAGCACCCGGGCCAGCTCTCCGGCGGCCAGCAGCAGCGCGTGGCGATTGCCCGTGCGCTGGCGATGGACCCGGTGGTGATGCTGTTCGACGAACCGACCTCGGCCCTTGACCCGGAAATGGTCAACGAAGTGCTCGACGTGATGGTGCAACTGGCCCACGAAGGCATGACCATGATGTGCGTGACCCACGAAATGGGCTTCGCCCGCAAAGTGGCGAACCGGGTGATCTTCATGGACCAGGGCCAGATCATCGAGGACTGCCCGAAAGAAGAGTTCTTCGGCGACATCAGCGCCCGCTCCGAACGTGCGCAGCATTTCCTTGAGAAAATCCTGCAGCACTAAAGCGTCGCCTTCTTTAGGCGCGCTGATCCTTGTGGCGAGGGAGCTTGCTCCCGCTGGGTCGCGCAGCGGCCCCAAAACCGGCAAATGCAATGTATCTGGCATACCGCATGAACCGTTTTGCGACTGCTTCGCAGCCGAGCGGGAGCAAGCTCCCTCGCCACAGGACCGCGTTCGAAGGACGACCGCCGCCACACTGGTTGACCCAAGGCTTCTGTGATGAAATGCGACCCCACCCTTTATCGCGCCGCGCCGCCATCACTCGCCGTGAAACCCCGCCTGATCCGCCATCTGTTCCTGCCGCCGCTGGTCATTGCGTTGATGATCGGCCTGGGTTACCTCGGCTTCTGGATCAGCGAGCACTACGGCGTACGTGGCCTCGCCGAGAATGGCGAGCGCCAGTTGGAACTGCACGCCCGTGCGGTCGAGAGCGAGATCAGCAAGTACACCTACCTGCCCAGCCTGCTGGAGCTTGAGTCGAGCGTCTCGCAACTGCTCGACGACCCGACGCCCGAGCATCGCAAGACCGTCAACGAATACCTCGAAGGCCTGAACCGCCGCAGTCGCAGCCGGGCCATCTACGTGATGGACACCACCGGCCGGGTGATGGCCACCAGCAACTGGCGTGATGTCGACAGTTACCTGGGCGAAGACCTGTCCTTCCGCGCCTACTTCCAGAACGCCGTGCGCGGCCAGCCGGGACGGTTCTATGGCATCGGCAGCACCAATGGCGAGCCCGGCTACTACCTCGCCCACGGCCTGGAACAACAGGGCAAGATCATCGGCGTCGCCGTGGTCAAGGTACGCCTCGAAGCCATGGAGGAGCGCTGGCAGCGGGCGCGGCTGGAGGCGTTCGTCAGTGATGAAAACGGCATCATCATCCTGTCCAGCGACCCGGCGCGACGGCTCAAGTCGGTGCGCCCCCTGAGCGACGAGACCAAGGAACGCCTGGCCCGCAGCCTGCAATATTATTGGTTCCCTTTGAACGAGCTGGTGCCCCTGGCCCGGGAACGCCTGGCCGAAGGCATGGAGAAGCTGACCTTCCCGGCCAACACCGAACTGGTGTCCGACGAGCGCGCCATCAGCTACTTGTCGCAAACCCGGCCCTTGAGCGATACCCCGTGGAATTTCACCCTGCTGACGCCCCTTGAAGACCTGCGTCGCCAGGCGATCAACCAAGGCATCCTGGTGGCCGTGGCCTTCGCCCTGGTGGCGTTCCTGCTGATCGCCTGGAACGAACGGCGCAAGGTCATCGCCACCCGCCTCGCCGCCCGGGAAGCCTTGCAGGAAGCCAACAACCAGCTCGAGCGTCGGATTACCGAACGCACCACCGACCTGCGTGCCAGCAACGAACGACTCAAGGGCCAGATCCGCGAGCGACGCCAGGCCGAAGAGACCTTGCGCCGGGCCCAGGACGAACTGGTCCAGGCCGGAAAACTGGCGGCCATCGGCCAGATGTCCACCAGTATTGCCCATGAACTCAACCAGCCGCTGGCGGCGTTGCGCACTTTGTCCGGCAACACCGTACGTTTCCTGGAGCGCGGCCAACTGGACATCGCCAGCACCAACCTCAAGACCATCAACGAATTGATCGACCGCATGGGCCGGATCACCGCCAGCCTGCGGGCCTTTGCCCGGCGCGGCGATGACCAGGGCCGAGCGAGCCTGGGCAAGGCCGTCGAAGCCGCCTTGCAACTGCTGGGCGGACGCCTGGAAAACCTGGACATCCAGATCCACAGCGGTTTCGATGACGTCCAATTGCAAATCGACCAGACCCGCCTGGAACAGATCCTGGTGAACCTGATCGGCAACGCCCTGGACGCCATGCAGACGCAACCCGGGCCGAAACTGTGGCTCGAAGGCCAGGCCGCCGACGGTAAATATCGCTTGCGGGTGCGCGACAATGGCCACGGCATCGATCCTGAGGCCCGCAAGCATTTGTTCGAACCGTTCTTCACCACCAAGCCTGGCGAACAAGGCCTGGGCCTGGGCCTGACGCTCTCGGCAAGCCTGGCCGCCGCCGCGGGTGGGCACCTGGGCGTCGAGTACCCGCTCGAGCGTGGCACCACGTTTGTCCTCAACCTACCGTTGGTGAACCCTTCACCTGCCGAGCCGCTATGAACCACGACCTGAGCGTACTGATCGTCGAAGACGACCCCCACGTCCTGCTGGGCTGCCAGCAGGCCTTGAGCCTGGAAGACATTCCCTGCGTCGGCGTGGGCAGCGCCGAAGAGGCGCTGGAGCGGGTCGACGATAACTTTGCCGGCATCGTCATCAGCGACATTCGCCTGCCGGGCATCGACGGCCTGGAACTGTTGACCCGCCTAAAGGCGCGGGACCGCAGCCTGCCGGTGGTGCTGATTACCGGTCACGGCGACATTTCCATGGCCGTGGGCGCCATGCAAAAAGGCGCCTATGACTTCATGGAAAAGCCCTTCTCTCCTGAACGCTTGGTGGACGTTGCCCGCCGCGCCCTGGAGCAGCGCAGCCTGGCCCGGGAAGTGTCATCGCTGCGGCGGCAACTGGCCGAACGCGATTCCCTGGAAGGCCGGATCATTGGTCGCTCGCCGGCCATGCAGCACCTGCGCGCGCTGATCGCCAACGTTGCCGACACCTCGGCCAACGTGCTGATCGAAGGCGAAACCGGCACCGGCAAGGAATTGGTCGCCCGCTGCCTGCATGATTTCAGTCGGCGCCACGACAAACAATTCGTCGCACTGAACTGCGGCGGCTTGCCGGAGAACTTGTTCGAAAGCGAGATTTTCGGCCACGAGGCCAATGCCTTCACCGGTGCCGGCAAGCGCCGGATCGGCAAGATCGAACACGCCGATGGCGGCACACTGTTCCTCGATGAAGTGGAGAGCATGCCCCTGCCCTTGCAGATCAAGTTGCTGCGCGTGTTGCAGGAACGCACCCTCGAACGCCTGGGTTCGAACCAGAGCGTGGCCGTGGATTGCCGGGTGATCGCCGCCACCAAGTCCGACCTGGACGAAATGGGCCGCTCCGGGCAGTTCCGCAGCGATCTGTATTACCGCCTCAACGTGGTGACCCTGGAGCTGCCGCCCCTGCGCGAGCGGCGCGAAGACATCCTGCAACTGTTCGAGCATTTCCTCCAGCAGTCGTCCCTGCGCTTCGACCGCACGGTGCCGGAGCTGGACAACCAGACCCTGTCGAACCTGATGAGCCATGACTGGCCGGGCAACGTGCGCGAGCTGCGCAACGTCGCCGAGCGCTACGCCTTGGGCCTACCGGCCTTCAAGCGCTCCGGCGCCAACGGTGGCAGCCAGGGCCTGGCCTTCGCCGAAGCGGTGGAAGCCTTCGAACGCAACCTGCTGGTGGACGCCCTGCAACGCAGCGGTGGCAACCTGACCCAGGCCAGCCAGGAACTGGGCATGGCCAAGACCACGCTGTTCGACAAAGTCAAAAAATATGGCCTGAGCCACTGACCTGGGATGTGAACCTGTGGATCTGATTTTCAAGGCGGCGCTGGGTGCCGCCGTAGTGGTCATCCTGGCGATGCTCGCCAAGACCAGGAATTACTACATCGCCGGGTTGGTGCCGCTGTTCCCCACCTTCGCCCTGATCGCCCACTACATCGTCGGCAAGGGCCGCTCGGTGGACGACCTGAAGACCACCATCGTGTTTGGCATGTGGTCGATCATTCCGTACTTCGTCTATCTCGCAACGCTGTACGTGATGGTCGACCGCATGCGCCTCGAGGCCTCATTGGCCGTGGCAGCCGTCGCCTGGCTGATGGCGGCGACGGTGCTGGTCAGCGTCTGGGTGCGGCTTCACGGCTGATCCCTGTGATCAATAACCGACGGTAAACCGCTTTTGCGAAAACTGCGGCGTTTCCACTTCATCGATCATCGCGATGGCGTAATCGGCGAAGCTGATCCAACTGCGCCCGGTGTCATCAAACAGCAGGTGGTCCTTACCCACTCGGAACTGCCCGGTGCGCTCGGTTTCAACGAACTCCGCCGAAGGCGAGAGGAAGGTCCAGTCCAAGTCCTGTTCCTTGCGCAGCACATCCAGGAACACGGCGCCGGCGCTGGCTTCGGCCAGGTATTCCTCAGGAAAACCGTCACTGTCGATCACCCGGCTGTTATCCGGCAGCAGCAACGAACCAGCCCCGCCGACCACCAGCAGGCGCTTGACCCCGGCGGCCTTCAGCGGTGCGATGATTTTATCGGCCGGCACGGTGGCAAAGTGCGCGGCACTGATCACCACGTCGTGGCCAGCGATGGCCGCAGTCAATGCCTCGCTGTCCAATACATCCAGCTGTTTGCTGACCACCCCGGCCCTTTCGCCGATTTTCGCGGTGTTGCGGGCAATGGCCGTCACGCTGTGACCACGGCGAAGGGCCTCTTCCAACAGCTGGCTACCCGCACGCCCGGTGGCGCCGATGATTGCGATTTTGCTCATGGTGTTCTCCGTTGATTACACAAGATGCTACTGAAGCAGTTGCTTGAATATTTCCAAGTGACATGAGCCTTTATGGCTTGAAATGAAGCCCTTGTGGCGAGGGAGCTTGCTCCCGCTCGGCTGCGCAGCAGTCGCAAAAATGCTCATGCGGTGTGCCAGTCACGACTCATTGGCTGGTATTGGGGCCGCTGCGCAGCCCAGCGGGAGCAAGCTCCCTCGCCACAAAGCGCATCAGCCCAGCCTCATCGCTGTCTCAATACCTCACCACTTCATCTCGCCTTTCGCCACCTTGGCACTCAGTTCCAGGGAACTGTCTTCACCCAGGTTCGGGTAGCGTTGCTTCATGGCGGCGATCAGCGCGGCGGAATCCTTGGCCTTGGCGGTTTCTTCATCGAAGGCCTTGATGTAACCGGCGGTAAATGTCACCGGGGCCAGGGAACGGGCGCTTTCGCCCAGGTAATGGCCGGGAATGACCGTGGCCGGTTGCAGCTTTTCAATGTGATCCAGCGTCGCCAACCAATCCTTGTGAGACTTCGGCGTCTGGGTGTCGGCCATCCACACATGAATATTCTCGGCCACCACGACACCGCCAACCACCGCCTTGATCGATGGAATCCAGACGAAACTGCGGTCCGGTTGTGGACCATCGAGGCCGACGATCTGCAGGCGCTGGCCTTCCAGGGTCAGGCTGTCGCCCTTGAGCACCTGGGGCACGATGGCCTTGGTGGGTGCATCGGTCTTCAGGATCGGCCCCCAATATTTCAGCTTGCCGTCCAGGGTGTGCTTGATGTGTTCGACGGTCGGCGCCGACGCCAGCACCTTGGCCTCGGGGAACGCGGCGGTGAGGGTTTCCAAGCCAAAATAGTAGTCAGGATCGCCATGGCTGATATAGATCGTGGTCAGCCGTTTGCCACTGGCGCGGATTTTCTCCACCACCTGCTCGGCCTGGGTCTTGCCGAACTGGGCGTCCACCAAAATCGCCTCCTTCTCACCACTGACCAACACCGACGTCACTGGAAAAACCGCCGCCGCACCGGGGTTGTAGACGTCGAGCGTCAAATCGGCGGCCCAGCCCTGGGCAGTGAAGGCCAGGGCGGCGGTGGCCAGCAGCAGGCGCTTGAGTGGGATAAATCCGGTCATGGTGTGCTCCGTTGTCCAAAAACCCGTCGGGGGAATGAGACTGAGCTTAGTTGCCTGACTCGTTACAAAAAATGCGATGCTGGGACATAGTTTGTTTCTGAAAGCGGGCAAATCATGGATCGTCTACAAGCAATGCGCGTGTTCGTCACGGTGGTCGACCTCGGTAGCCAGTCAGCGGCGGCCGAGCACCTGGACCTGTCGCGGCCGGTGGTGTCACGCTACCTGGCGGAGCTGGAAGACTGGGTCGGTGCCCGGCTGATGCACCGCACCACGCGCAAACTGAGCCTGACCGCCGCCGGCACGGAAATCCTGCCGCGCTGTCGGCAGATGCTGGAGTTGTCCGGCGACATGCAAGCCGCCGTTGGCACCCCGGACGACGCGCCACGGGGCATGTTGCGCATCAGTGCCAGCACCTCGTTCGGCCAGGCCCAACTGGCGAGCGCCATGGCCGAATACGTCAAGCGCTACCCTGGGGTGAGCGTCGACCTACAGATGCTCGACCGCACCGTGAACCTGGTGGATGAACGCATCGACCTGGCGATCCGCATGAGCAACGACCTGGACCCGAACCTGATCGCACGCCGCCTTACCGTCTGCCGCTCGGTGATCTGCGCGTCGCCGCGGTATCTGCGTGAGCACTCGACACCGCTGCGCGTGGAAGACCTGAGCCGGCACAACTGCCTGACCCATTCCTACGTCGGCAAGAGCCTGTGGCACTTCGAGCAGGACGGCGAGCCGGTCGCGGTGCCGGTGCAAGGCAATATCAGCGCCAACGAAGCCAGCACCTTGCTCCAGGCCACGATAGCCGGCGCGGGCGTGGCGATGCTGCCCAGCTACCAGGCTGGCCCGCACATCCAGAGCGGTGAACTGGTGCGCCTGCTGGGCCACGCCGAACCGCGCCGGATGAACATGTACGCGGTGTACGCCTCACGCAAGCACATGCCGTCGGCGTTGCGCAGCCTGCTGGATTTTCTGGTGCTGAAGTTTCCTGAGACACCTGAGTGGGATGTGGGATTGTAGCGTCCCTCTGCGCAAGCCTTTGTGGGAGCCTTTGTGGGAGCGAGCTTGCTCGCGATAGCGGAGTGTCAGCCAACCTTTATTGACTGATACACCGCTATCGCGAGCAAGCTCGCTCCCACAGGGGATCTCGGTGCAGCCTCAAGGCTGCGCCGGGATTTCACCAACAGCCCGCCCCAAGGCATACTGGCCACCCTCCGCACTCCAGAACCCTAAACCGCCCCATGCGTATCCACGTCAGTTTCATCGACCGCGTCGGCATCACCCAGGAAGTCCTGGCCTTGCTCGGTGGGCGCAATCTCAATCTGGATGCCGTGGAGATGGTGCCGCCCAACGTCTACATCGACGCCCCGACCCTCAGCCCGCAAGTGCTCGACGAGTTGCGCGAGGCGCTGTTCAGCGTGCGCGGCGTGCAGGCCGTCACCGTGGTGGACATCCTGCCGGGCCAGCGCCGGCACTTGCAGCTCGATGCCTTGCTCGCCGCCATGACCGACCCGGTGCTGGCCCTGGACAGCGCCGGCAAGGTGTTGCTGGCCAACCCGGCGCTGATTGCCCTGTACGGGCGTGAACCGGCCGGGGAAAGCGTGGCCGAGCTGTTCGGTGACGAGGCATTGCTCGGCGCCCTGCTGGAGAACGGTTTCCGCTTGCCGCTGCGGGAAATCACCCTCAACGGCCAGACCTTGCTGCTGGACGCCACGCCCATCACCGATGCCGGCGCGCTGCTGACGTTGTATCAGCCCAACCGCATCGGCGAGCGCCTGTCGGCACTGCATCATGACCACGCCGAAGGTTTCGACGCGCTACTGGGCGAATCCCCGGCGATCCGCACCCTCAAGGCCCGGGCCCAGCGCGTCGCGGCCCTGGATGCACCGTTGCTGATCCAGGGCGAAACCGGCACCGGCAAGGAACTGGTGGCCCGGGCTTGCCACGCCATCAGCGCCCGACACAGCGCACCGTTCCTGGCCCTGAACTGCGCCGCGCTGCCGGAGAACCTGGCCGAAAGCGAATTGTTCGGCTACGCCCCCGGCGCCTTCACCGGGGCACAACGGGGCGGCAAGCCAGGGCTGATGGAATTGGCGAACCAGGGCACGGTGTTCCTCGATGAAATCGGCGAGATGTCGCCGTACCTGCAAGCCAAGCTACTGCGTTTCCTGAACGATGGCAGCTTCCGCCGGGTGGGCGGCGACCGGGAAATCAAGGTCAATGTGCGGATCCTCAGCGCCACCCACCGCAACCTGGAGAAAATGGTCAGCGAAGGCTCGTTCCGCGAAGACCTGTTTTATCGCCTGAACGTGCTCAACGTCGAAGTGCCGCCGCTGCGTGAGCGCGGCCAGGACATCCTGCTGCTGGCGCGTTATTTCATGCAGCAGGCCTGCGCGCAGATCCAGCGCCCGGTCTGCCGCCTCGCTCCCGGCACGTATCCGGCACTGTTGGGCAACCGCTGGCCGGGCAACGTGCGGCAATTGCAGAACGTGATCTTCCGCGCCGCCGCCATCTGCGAAAGCAGCCTGGTGGACATCGGCGACCTCGACATCGCCGGCACCTCGGTGGCGCGCCAGGGTGATGTGGAAGTCGAGAGCCTGGAACAGGCTGTGGAAAGCTTCGAGAAGCACCTGCTTGAAAGTTTGTATGCCAACTACCCGTCCACCCGTCAGTTGGCCAGCCGCCTGCAGACCTCCCATACCGCGATTGCCCATCGGTTGCGCAAGTACGGTATTTCCGGGAAGCCATAAACCCGCCGCAGTTCCCCTGTGGGAGCGAGCTTGCTCGCGATAGCGGTGTGTCAGTCACCCTATGGTTGACTGGGCTAGCGTCATCGCGAGCAAGCTCGCTCCCACAGGTGTCTTGTGTTGCATTCGAAAGTAGGGTCAAAAACGACCTCCACTGTACTGAAAGCGCTACAGCGGAACGATATCGCTACACACCGCGCTAACCTGCATGGTGCAAGGCTTTGATCCCACAACGATTTTTTCCAGGCTTGCAGCTGTAGCGATTTCGCTACAGCCAAGCTAATCCACGTCTCGACACATCCACCCAAACCATTGATATATCAGCTATTAATGATATTGGCCGCATTCTTGCTATGGGTATAACCATTCGGCCGGGCCAAGCCCCGCGCCTTTCTTCGCGTCCACCAGACGAATCTGGCCCCAGGAGTTTCCATGAGCGAGTTGCGTTTCACTGAAGATCACGAATGGCTGCGCGCCGAAGTCGACGGCAGCGTCACCGTAGGCATCACCGCTTTCGCGCAGAACGCATTGGGCGACGTGGTTTTTGTGCAACTGCCTGAATTGCAGGCCTACGAAAAAGGCGCCGAAGCCTCCACCGTGGAGTCGGTCAAGGCCGCCAGCGGCGTGTACATGCCCCTGGACGGTGAAGTGCTCGAAGTGAACGACAAACTCGACGCCAGCCCGGAACTGGTCAACGAAGATCCGCTGGGCGAAGGCTGGTTCTTCCGCTTTAAACCGACCGACGCCAGCGCAGTGGCTAAGCTGTTGGATCAAGATGCCTACGATCGCCTGATCAAAGCCAACGCCGAAGCCTGAGGAGCGCACCATGACCGTTAATCTCGGCACCGCCAACGAATTCATCGCCCGCCATATCGGCCCGCGTGCCAGCGACGAGCAAGCCATGCTCGAGCGCCTGGGCTACGACTCCCTGGAAGCCTTGAGCGCCAGCGTCATCCCGGAAAGCATCAAGGGCACCAGCGTGCTGGACATGGGCGACGGCCAGAGCGAAGCCGATGCACTGGCCTCGATCAAGGCCATCGCCGGCAAGAACCAACTGTTCAAGACTTACATCGGCCAGGGCTACTACAACTGCCACACGCCGGCGCCGATCCTGCGCAACCTGCTGGAAAACCCGGCCTGGTACACCGCCTACACCCCGTACCAGCCAGAAATCTCCCAGGGCCGTCTCGAAGCGCTGCTGAACTTCCAGACCCTGATCAGCGACCTCACTGGTCTGCCGATCGCCAACGCCTCCTTGTTGGACGAAGCCACGGCCGCCGCCGAAGCCATGACCTTCTGCAAGCGTCTGAGCAAGAACAAGGGCAGCAATGCGTTCTTCGCCTCCGTGCACAGCCACCCGCAAACCCTCGACGTGCTTCGCACCCGTGCCGAGCCCCTGGGCATCGATGTGGTGGTGGGCGATGAGCGCGAACTGAGCGACGTCAGCGGCTTCTTTGGCGCGCTGTTGCAATACCCGGCCAGCAACGGCGACCTGTTCGACTACCGCGAACTGACCGAACGCTTCCACGCCGCCAACGCCCTGGTGGCCGTCGCCGCTGACCTGCTGGCCCTGACCCTGCTGACGCCTCCGGGCGAATTCGGCGCCGACGTCGCCATCGGCAGCGCCCAGCGCTTCGGCGTGCCGCTGGGCTTCGGCGGCCCACACGCGGCCTATTTCTCCACCAAGGATGCGTTCAAGCGCGACATGCCGGGCCGTCTGGTCGGCGTTTCCGTGGACCGTTTCGGCAAGCCGGCCCTGCGCCTGGCGATGCAGACCCGCGAACAACACATCCGCCGCGAGAAAGCCACCAGCAACATCTGCACCGCCCAAGTGTTGCTGGCCAACATCGCCAGCATGTACGCCGTTTATCATGGCCCCAAGGGCCTGGTGCAGATTGCCAATCGCATCCATCACCTGACCGCAATCCTTGCCAAGGGCCTGGGCGCGCTGGGCCTGAAGGTAGAGCAGGAAAGCTTCTTCGACACCCTGACCCTGCACACCGGCGCGCAAACCGCCGTCCTGCACGACAAGGCCCGTGCCCAGCGCATCAACCTGCGTGTGGTGGACGCGCAACGCCTGGGCCTGTCCCTGGACGAGACCACCAACCAGGCTGACATTGAAGCACTGTGGAACCTATTGGCCGACGGCAAGGCCCTGCCAGACTTCGCCGCACTGGCCGCCAACGTGCAAAGCCGCATCCCGACCGAGCTGGTGCGCCAATCGGCGATCCTCAGCCACCCGGTGTTCAACCGCTACCACTCCGAAACCGAGCTGATGCGTTACCTGCGCAAGCTCGCCGACAAGGACCTGGCCCTGGATCGCACCATGATCCCGCTGGGTTCCTGCACCATGAAACTCAACGCCGCCAGCGAAATGATCCCGGTGACCTGGGCCGAGTTCGGCGCCCTGCACCCGTTCGCCCCGGCCGAGCAAAGCGCCGGTTACCAGCAACTGACCGACGAGCTGGAAGCCATGCTCTGCGCCGCCACCGGCTATGACGCGGTGTCGCTGCAACCCAACGCCGGCTCCCAGGGTGAATACGCCGGCCTGCTGGCGATCCGCGCCTATCACCAGAGCCGTGGCGAAGGCCGTCGCGACATCTGCCTGATCCCCTCCTCGGCCCACGGCACCAACCCGGCCACCGCCAACATGGCCGGCATGCGCGTGGTCGTGACCGCTTGCGATGCCCGTGGCAACGTCGACATCGAAGACCTGCGCGCCAAGGCCATCGAGCACCGCGAACACCTCGCCGCGCTGATGATCACCTACCCGTCCACCCACGGTGTGTTCGAAGAAGGCATCCGCGAAATCTGCGGCATCATTCATGACAACGGCGGCCAGGTGTACATCGACGGCGCCAACATGAACGCCATGGTCGGCCTCTGCGCCCCGGGCAAGTTCGGCGGCGACGTGTCGCACCTGAACCTGCACAAGACCTTCTGCATCCCTCACGGCGGTGGCGGCCCGGGCGTCGGCCCGATTGGCGTCAAGTCCCACCTGGCGCCGTTCCTGCCGGGCCATGCCAACATGGAACGCAAGGAAGGCGCGGTGTGCGCGGCGCCGTTCGGCAGCGCGAGCATCCTGCCAATCACCTGGATGTACATCCGCATGATGGGCGGCGCCGGCCTCAAGCGCGCCTCGCAACTGGCGATCCTCAATGCCAACTACATCGCCCGTCGCCTGGAAGAGCATTACCCGGTGCTCTACTCCGGCAGCAACGGTCTGGTGGCCCACGAATGCATCCTCGACCTGCGTCCGCTCAAGGACAGCAGCGGCATCAGCGTCGATGATGTGGCCAAGCGCCTGATCGACTTCGGTTTCCACGCCCCGACCATGTCGTTCCCGGTGGCCGGCACGTTGATGATCGAGCCGACCGAAAGCGAATCCAAGGAAGAGCTGGACCGCTTCTGCGACGCCATGATCTGCATCCGCGAAGAAATCCGCGCGGTGGAAAACGGCAGCCTGGACAAAGACGACAACCCGCTCAAGAACGCCCCGCACACCGCGGCGGAACTGGTCGGCGACTGGACTCACCCGTACAGCCGCGAACAGGCGGTGTACCCGGTGGCGTCGTTGATCGAAGGCAAGTACTGGCCGCCCGTGGGCCGGGTCGACAACGTGTTTGGCGACCGCAACCTGGTTTGCGCCTGTCCGTCGATCGAAAGCTACGCTTGATCTGTGAAGGGGCGGGGTTACTCGCCCCTATCAGACACACCGCATCCCTTGTGAAAGCATTTTCTCAAGGAAACCACAGTCCCTGTGGGAGCGAGCTTGCTCGCGATAGCGGGTTGTCAGTCAGCACTCAGGTGACTGTCACACCGCAATCGCGAGCAAGCTCGCTCCCACAAGGGGAATGTGCCAAGCCTTGTAAACCGTCGATCTCATAAAAAGAAACCGGAGAAACACCATGTCGTTAAGCGTGTTCGACCTGTTCAAGATCGGTATCGGTCCTTCCAGCTCCCATACCGTCGGCCCGATGCGTGCCGCTGCCCGTTTTGTCGAGGGGCTGCGCCGTGACGATCTGCTTGAAAGCATTACCAGCGTCAAGGTCGAGCTCTATGGCTCGCTCGGGGCCACCGGCAAGGGCCACGGCAGTGACAAGGCCGTGCTGCTGGGCCTGGAAGGCGAGCACCCCGACACCGTGGACACCGAGACGGTGAACGCCCGGCTCCAGGAGATCCGCAGCAACGGTCGCCTGAACCTGCTCGGCGAACGCTCCATCGAATTCAATGAAAAGCTGCACTTGGCGATGATCCGCAAGCCGCTGGCCTTTCACCCCAACGGCATGATCTTCCGCGCCTTCGATGCCGCCGGGCTGCAAGTGCGCAGCCGCGAGTACTACTCGGTCGGTGGCGGCTTTGTCGTGGATGAAGACGCCGCCGGTGCCGACCGCATCGTCGAAGACGCCACGCCCCTGACCTTCCCGTTCAAGAGTGCCAAGGACCTGCTGGGCCATTGCAGCACCTATGGCCTGTCCATCAGCCAGGTGATGCTGACCAACGAAAGCGCCTGGCGCCCCGAAGCCGAGACCCGCGCCGGCCTGCTGAAGATCTGGCAGGTTATGCAGGACTGCGTGGCGGCGGGCTGTCGCAACGAAGGGATTCTGCCGGGCGGGCTGAAGGTCAAGCGCCGGGCCGCGGCGTTGCACCGCCAGTTATGCAAGAACCCCGAAGCCGCCCTGCGCGATCCGCTGTCGGTGTTGGACTGGGTCAACCTGTACGCCTTGGCCGTCAACGAAGAAAACGCCTATGGCGGTCGCGTTGTCACCGCGCCTACCAATGGCGCGGCAGGCATCGTTCCGGCCGTACTGCATTACTACATGCGCTTCATCCCCGGGGCCAGCGAGGACGGCGTGGTGCGCTTCCTGCTGACCGCCGCCGCCATCGGCATCCTCTACAAGGAAAACGCCTCCATCTCCGGCGCCGAAGTCGGTTGCCAGGGTGAAGTGGGCGTGGCCTGTTCCATGGCCGCCGGTGCCTTGTGCGAAGTGCTCGGCGGCACCGTGCAGCAAGTGGAAAACGCCGCCGAGATCGGCATGGAACACAACCTCGGCCTGACCTGCGACCCGATCGGCGGCCTGGTGCAAGTGCCGTGCATCGAACGCAACGCCATGGGTTCGGTGAAGGCCATCAACGCGGTGCGCATGGCCATGCGCGGCGACGGGCATCACTTCGTCTCCCTCGACAAAGTCATCCGCACCATGCGCCAGACCGGCGCCGACATGAAAAGCAAATACAAGGAGACCGCCCGCGGCGGTCTGGCGGTCAACATCATCGAATGCTGACGCGCGTCATTTTCATTTTCCAGGAGTTGATATGTCCACCGAACAACTGTTGAAAACCCCGCTGCACGCCCTGCACCTCGAACTCGGCGCCCGCATGGTGCCGTTCGCCGGCTACGACATGCCGGTACAGTACCCATTGGGCGTGATGAAGGAACACCAGCACACCCGCGATCAGGCCGGGTTGTTCGACGTGTCCCACATGGGCCAGATCCGCTTGACCGGCGCAGGTGCTGCCAAGGCCCTGGAAACCCTGGTGCCGGTGGACATCATCGAACTGCCGGTGGGCATGCAGCGCTACGCCATGTTCACCAACGACAACGGCGGCATCCTCGACGACCTGATGGTCGCCAACCTGGGCAATGACGAACTGTTCCTGGTGGTCAACGCCGCCTGCAAGGATCAGGACCTGGCTCACCTGCAAGGGAAAATCGGCGACCAGTGCAGCATCGAGCCGCTGTTCGAAACCCGTGCCCTGCTCGCCCTGCAAGGCCCGGCCGCCGTCACCGTGCTCGGTCGCCTGGCACCGGACGTGGCGAAAATGACTTTCATGCAGTTCCAGCGCGTCACGCTGTTGGGCGTGGACTGCCTTGTCAGCCGTTCGGGCTACACCGGTGAAGACGGTTTCGAAATCTCGGTACCCGCCGCCGACGCGGAAAAACTCGCCCGCGCCCTGCTGGCCGAGCCGGAAGTCGCGGCCATCGGCCTTGGCGCCCGTGATTCCCTGCGCCTGGAAGCTGGCTTGTGCCTCTACGGCCACGACATGAACACCGAGACGACACCAATCGAAGCCAGCCTGCTGTGGGCGATTTCCAAAGTGCGTCGTGCCGGCGGCGCCCGCGCCGGTGGTTTCCCCGGGGCCGAGACCGTGTTCGCCCAACAACAGGGCGGCGTGAGCCGCAAACGCGTCGGCCTGCTGCCCCAGGAACGCACACCGGTGCGTGAAGGTGCGGAGATTGTCAACGAAGCCGGCGAGATTATCGGCACTGTGTGCAGCGGCGGTTTCGGCCCGACCTTGGGCGCGCCGTTGGCGATGGGTTACCTGGACAGCGCCTATGTAGCGTTGGATACGCCGGTCTGGGCCATCGTGCGTGGGAAAAAGGTGCCTTTGCTTGTAAGCAAAATGCCATTCGTTCCACAGCGCTACTACCGCGGCTGATTGGTTGTTTCTATAAGTAACGCGATTGCGTTATACGTGCACTAATGTGTAACGCAATCGCCATAAAAAGGTGCATATCTTTAGAGGTGATGGATCTTTATAACGTGGGCAAACAATTGAACTAGCCTATCGAATAAGCCCCGCTCCGCAAGCGGCGTAAATGCTGGCAAGCTGAGCAAATACAGGGCCTTCCGGGGGGTTGTTTTTTCATTCGAAGTTGGCGTAGAGTTTGGTCACTGTGTTTGCATGGGTCGCTTGGAATCGTGACCTGGGCAGTAGCTTATGAAGTTCGCTACATCCCGTTCGACGTCTCTTACTTTCCTGCAACCCAGCCCCAGTACTCTTTCATGTGAAAGAGGCTGTCATCAATTTTAGCGTCAAAGGAAATAAGAAAATGTCTCAACGTCAGAGCGGTACCGTCAAGTGGTTCAATGACGAGAAGGGTTTTGGTTTTATCACACCTGAAAGCGGTCCGGATCTGTTCGTGCATTTCCGTGCCATCCAGGGCAACGGCTTCAAGAGCCTGAAAGAAGGCCAGAAAGTCACTTTCGTTGCCGTGCAAGGCCAGAAAGGCATGCAGGCTGACGAGGTTCAAGCCGAAGCCTAAGGCTTTCGCGAACTAAAAAGCCCCTGATTGATATCAGGGGCTTTTTTATGGGCGTAAATCCGTAAAATGGCTTCTTTTTTCAGCCGAGGCCGTCATGCCGAAACACCTGCTCACTCCCCAGGGCGACTTTCCTCCCGCCGGCCTGGGCCGTCGCCTGGCTGCGATGTTTTATGACTTCTTGCTGTGCACGGCGCTGCTGATCGTGACCAGCGGTGCCTACAAGATGATCCAGATGGCGATCATCGGCGAAGAAAAAATGCGCGCCCTGACCGAAGCCGGTGCCCTGGACGGCGATCCGCTGCTGTCCACCGTGCTGCTGTTCGTGCTGTTCGGCTTCTTCGCCAAGTTCTGGACCCACAACGGCCAGACCCTGGGCATGCAGGTGTGGTGCATCCGTGTGCAGAATGCCGATGGCACCGCCATCAGCCTGTGGCAGGCGCTGTTGCGGTTCGTGGTGTCGATTGCGTCAGTGCTGCTGGTGGGGCTGGGCTTTATCTGGGCGCTGTTCGACAAGCGCCAGCGCAGCTGGCATGACATCTACTCGGATACGCAGCTGGTGCGGATTCCCAAGAAAACCAAGTAGGAACGCACTACACCCCCGTGGCGAGGGAGCTTGCTCCCGCTCGGCTGCATGTAGGAGCTGTCGAGTGCAACGAGGCTGCGATCTTGTTCCAGACCATTGAGTCTTGAGATCAAAAGATCAAAAGATCAAAAGATCGCAGCCTTCGGCAGCTCCTACAGCCCAGCGGGAGCAAGCTCCCTCGCCACAGGAAGCCCCGCAAGCCTGAAGATATTCTTCAGCTTCAGGCATTGCCCGCCAGCTTCATCCGCGCCGCCTGGGTGAAGTCCAGCATGCGCTTGAGCGGGCGAATCGCCTGGGGGATCAGCGCCGGGTCGACGAAGATCTCGTTGGCGCCTTCCTGCAAGCTCTTGAGGGTCCGTTCCAGGGTATTCATCGCCATCCATGGGCAGTGTGCGCAACTGCGACATGCCGCGCCGTTACCGGCTGTAGGGGCCTCGATGAAGACCTTGTCCGGGCACAACTGCTGCATCTTGTAGAAAATGCCGCGGTCGGTGGCGACGATCAGCGTCTTGTTCGGCAGCGTCTGGGCCGCGGCGATCAACTGGCTGGTGGAACCCACCGCATCCGCGAGTTCGATCACCGAGGTCGGCGACTCCGGGTGCACCAGGATCGCGGCGTCCGGGTACAACGCCTTCATGTCCTCCAACTGCTTGGACTTGAACTCTTCATGGACGATACAGGCGCCGTCCCAGAGCAGCATATCGGCGCCGGTCTTGCGCTGGATGTAGGTGCCCAGGTGCTTGTCCGGCCCCCAGATGATCGTCTCGCCGTTGTCCATCAGGCTTTCGACGATTTCCAGCGCGCAACTGGACGTCACCACCCAGTCGGCACGGGCCTTGACCGCCGCCGAGGTGTTGGCATACACCACCACGGTGCGCTCCGGATGCTGGTCGCAGAACGCCGAGAATTCGTCCACCGGGCAACCCAGGTCCAGGGAGCAGGTGGCCTCCAGGGTCGGCATCAACACGCGTTTTTCGGGGTTGAGGATCTTGGCGGTCTCGCCCATGAACTTGACCCCGGCCACCACCACGGTCTTGGCCGGATGGGCATTGCCGAAGCGGGCCATTTCCAGGGAATCGGAGACACAGCCCCCGGTCTCCTCGGCCAGGGCCTGGATGATCGGGTCACAGTAGAAGTGCGCGACCAGCACCGCGTCCTGAGCCTTGAGCTCAGCGGCGATGGCGGCGCGGTACCAGGCCTCTTGCTCGGCGGTCAGCGGCTTGGGCTGCTTGGCGTCGAGGTGGGCCTGGACCAGAAGGCGTTCGGAAATTTGCGTCATGTTCGCAAGACCTGCAAGCGCGTTTAGCGCGAAAGTCGAGTATACACCCGGCTCCGGACCACTCGGGTACCGCCGGGAAAGTGGGTATCAATCAGGCACGGGACAGCGTGAAGCCGGCAAGGCTACAGAATATCCCGTCGATGCAAAAGATCATTCTGACCTGTGCCCGGCCACAGAGCCGGATGCGCTCCACTGTGGCGAGGGAGCTTGCTCCCGCTGGGCTGCGAAGCGGCCCCAAAAAGGCCGGGAACAACAGACTGGCAGATAGGATGGCAGATCTCGGGGCCGCTTCGCGGCCCAGCGGGAGCAAGCTCCCTCGCCACAAAAGCGCCCCGGTATTCACGTCCGGCAAGCTGACTGAAATGTAATCACCCGCGCCGCCGGCTTATGTCATCTTCTTTTCAACGCAACACAGGGGAACCGGTGTTCGCTGCGAATCGACGGACGGACTTTCATTCCATGCAAACAAAAACTTCCCGGCGAACCTTCGTAAAGGGCCTGACTGCTGGCGGCATCCTCGGCGGCCTTGGCTTGTGGCGTGCGCCGGTCTGGGCAGTCACCGGCTCGGGCCTGCCCAGCGTACTGACAGGCACCGAGTTCGACCTGTTCATCGGCGAAAGCCCGGTCAATTTCACCGGCAGCCCCCGCACCGCCCAGACCATCAACGGTAGCATCCCCGGCCCGCTGTTGCGCTGGCGTGAAGGCGACACCGTGACCCTGCGGGTACGCAATCGCTTGGAGGACACCACCTCCATCCATTGGCACGGCATCCTGCTGCCGGCCAACATGGACGGCGTTCCGGGGCTGAGTTTCAAGGGCATCGAGCCTGGCGGCATGTACGTGTATCAGTTCAAGGTCCGGCAGAACGGCACCTACTGGTACCACAGCCATTCCGGTTTCCAGGAACAGTCCGGGGTCTACGGCCCGCTGGTGATTGATGCCAGGGAACCCGAACCCTTCCAGTACGAACGGGACTACGTGGTGATGCTCACCGACTGGACCGACGAAGACCCTGGCGCCCTCCTGCGCAAGCTCAAGAAACAGTCGGACTACTACAACTACCACAAACGCACCGTTGGCGACTTCATCGACGATGTGGGCAAGAACGGCTGGGCCAGCACCGTGGCCGATCGCAAGATGTGGGCCGAGATGAAGATGAACCCCACTGACCTGGCCGACGTCAGCGGCGCCACCTACACCTACCTCATGAACGGCCAGGCGCCGGACATGAACTGGACCGGCCTGTTCAAGCCTGGCGAACGTCTGCGCCTGCGCTTTATCAACGGCTCGTCCATGAGCTATTTCGATGTGCGCATTCCCGGCTTGAAGATGACCGTGGTGGCGTCCGACGGCCAATACGTCAAGCCGGTGAGCGTCGATGAATTGCGGATCGCCGTGGCCGAAACCTATGACGTCATCGTCGAACCGACCCAAGAGGCCTACACCCTGTTCGCCCAGTCCATGGACCGCACGGGGTATGCCCGCGGCACCCTCGCGGCCAGGGCCGGGTTGTCGGCACCGGTGCCGCCCCTGGACCCACGCCCCTTGGTGACCATGGACGACATGGGCATGGCGGGCATGGACCACAGCGGCATGGGCGAAATGAAAGGCATGGACCATGGCTCCATGCAGGGCATGGCGGGGATGGACGACAGCCCGATGCAAGGCATGGATCACAGCCAGATGCAGGGCATGGGTGACATGGCCGGTATGGATCACAGTGCCATGCAAGGCATGGACAACATGCTCGCGCACCCCGACACCGAGAAAGACAATCCCCTGGTGGACATGCAGGCCATGAACGCCAAGCCCAAGCTCGATGACCCGGGCATGGGGCTGCGCGATAACGGCCGCAAAGTGCTGACCTACGCCGACCTGCGCAGCACCTTCCCCGACCCCGACGGCCGCGAGCCGGGCCGCACGATCGAGCTGCACCTGACCGGGCACATGGAGAAGTTCGCCTGGTCGTTCAACGGCGTGAAATTCTCCGACGCCGCACCGCTGCTGCTCAAGTACGGCGAGCGACTGCGCATCGTGCTGATCAACGACACCATGATGACCCACCCCATCCACCTGCACGGCATGTGGAGCGACCTGGAGGATGAGAACGGCCAGTTCATGGTCCGCAAGCACACCATCGACGTGCCACCGGGCGCCCGGCGCAGCTACCGGGTCACCGCCGATGCGCTCGGGCGCTGGGCGTATCACTGCCATCTGCTGTATCACATGGAGATGGGCATGTTCCGTGAAGTTCGGGTGCAGGAATGAGGAAGCGACCATGACCCCTATCGTGAAATACCCCGCCCTGCCCCTGGCCATTCTTGCTTTTGGCAGCAGCCTCTCGGCCTGGGCCGCGAGCAATGACATGCCCGGCATGGACCACAGCCAGATGCAAGGCATGGACTCGATGCAGGGCATGGAACCCATGCAACCGGCGCCGACCAGCAGCCGCACGCCGATCCCGGCACTGACCGCCGCCGACCGCGCCGCCGTCTACGAGGATCATGGCGGACATACGGTGCACGACAGCGCCATCCATTCATTTTTCCTCATCGACCAACTGGAATGGCAGGACGCCGATGACGGCAGCGCCCTGAACTGGGACGCCTCCGGCTGGATCGGTGGCGACATCGACCGTTTGTGGCTGCGCTCCGAAGGTGAACGCCTCAATGGCAAGACCGAAAAAGCCGAATTGCAGGCGTTGTGGGGTCACGCCATCAGTCCTTGGTGGGATGTGGTGGCCGGCGTGCGTCAGGACTTCAAGCCGGGCGATTCGCAAACCTGGGCCGCCTTCGGCGTGCAAGGCATGGCGCTCTACAACTTCGAAGCCGAAGCCACCGCGTTCATCGGCGAAGGTGGCCAGAGCGCGGCGCGCCTGGAAGGCGACTACGACATCTTGTTGACCAATCGGTTGATCCTGCAGCCCACCGCCGAAGCCAACTTCTATGGCAAGAACGATCCCGCCCGTGGCGTCGGTTCGGGCTTGTCGGACACCGAACTCGGCGTGCGGCTGCGCTACGAAATACGCCGCGAATTCGCGCCCTACATTGGTGTCACCTGGAATCGGGTCTACGGCAACACCGCCGACTACGTCCGAGAAGAGGGTGAAGACCGCAGCGAAGCCCGCCTGGTACTGGGCCTGCGCCTGTGGTTCTGATCTGTTTCACTAAAAACTAAAAACCAAGTTGTAGGAGTCCTTGCATGTCAGTCATCAAAACCGCTGTCGTATTGTCCGTTGGCCTGTTGCTCAGTGGACTGGCCCAGGCTCATCCAAAACTGCTGTCCTCCACCCCGGCCGAAGGTGCCGAAGGGGCGGCACCGGCAAAGATCGAGCTGCACTTTTCCGAAAACCTGCTGACCAAGTTTTCCGGCGCCAAGCTGATGATGACCGCGATGCAGGGCATGGCGGCGCATTCGCCCATGCCGATGCCGGCCAAGGTGTCCGGCAGCGATGATCCGAAAACCATGGTCATCACGCCGAATGCCCCTCTCACCGCAGGCACCTATCAGGTCCAGTGGCGCGCGGTGTCGTCCGACACGCACCCGATCACCGGCAACGTCACGTTCAAGGTGAAGTGAGTTGATGAGCGACTCGATCAACATCGCGCTGCGCTTTGCCCTGTACCTGGATTTGATGTTGCTGTTCGGTCTGGCCGCGTTTGGCCTGTATAGCCTGCGAGGCCAGGAGCGGGTGTCGGATGCGCAGTTGCCTTTCGCGCCACTGCTGCTGGCCACGGCGGTGCTGGGTGGGTTGCTCTCCCTGGCCGCCATGGCGTGCATGGCCTGGGCCATGAGCGGTGTTTCGACGTGGGCCGAGCTGTGGCCGCACATTGAAATGACGGTCGTGGAGACCGACGTCGGCTTGGCCTGGACCCTACGCACGGCGGCGTTGCTGCTGGCCGGTGTCGCCGTGACGCTCAATCAGCGCTGGCCGACCGCCAGCCTCGGCCTGGTCGCGCTGGGCGGAGCCGTAGCACTGGCGACGCTGGCCTGGGCAGGCCACGGCGCCATGGACGAAGGCACCCGCCGCAACTGGCACTTCATCACTGACTTCCTGCACTTGTGGGCGGCGGGTGGCTGGGTCGGAGCCCTGGCGGCGTTTGCCCTGCTGCTTCGCCAGGCCGAACCACAGTTGGCGGTGCTGGCCCGGACATTGACCGGGTTTGAAGTCGCCGGGGCGGTGATCGTGGCGGTCATCAGCGTGACGGGGGTAATCAACTATCTGTTCATCGTCGGCCCAAGTATCGTCGGGCTGCTCGACAGCCTTTATGGTCAGTTGCTCGCGCTCAAACTCATCTTGTTCGCGGCCATGTTGGCGTTCGCCGCGCTGAACCGCTTTCACCTGAGCCCACTCCTGGAAAGTGCCCGACAGAGCGGCGAGCATGGGGTCGCGGTGAAGGCTCTGCGGCGCAGCATGGTCCTGGAGTTCTCCGTGGCGGTGGTCATCCTGGGGTTGGTGGCCTGGTTGGGGACGTTAAGCCCCGGGATGGAATAACCGGCACTGAATTCGTGGCGAGGGAGCTTGCTCCCGCTGGGGTGCGAAGCGCCCCCCAAAACCTGAGCACCCGGTGTGTCAGGCAAAGGGTACCCATACCTTTCGGGTCTGCTTCGCAGCCCAGCGGGAGCAAGCTCCCTCGCCACAAAGGGCAGCCGGGCGCGGTATTTAATTTTTCAATACCAGCAGCCAGTTTTCAGTTTGCCCATCGCACGGTGCCCTGGCCTAAATGGGGCTTTATCCAGCCAAGGCCCTGTCATGGAAAACGTTCGAACCTCAAGCACCCATGCCGTCTGGCTGATGGTCAGCATCGTGTTGGTGGCGCTGAACCTGCGGCCTTCGATGGCCGCCGTCGGGCCCCTGTTATCCGCCATTCGCGGGGAGGTCCCGCTGAGCTTCAGCACCGCCTCGCTGTTGACCATGTTGCCGGTGATGGCGATGGGCCTGGCGATGTTCCTGGGCATGCGCATCGCCCAGCGCATCGGCGAGCACCGCACCATCGTGCTGTCGCTGTTGATCATCGGTATCGCCACCGCATCGCGCTTGTACCTGGACAGCGCCGCCGAGCTGATCGTCAGCGCGGTGTTGGCCGGGCTCGGCATCGCGTTGATCCAGGCGGTGATGCCGGCCCTGATCAAGTCGCGCTACGCCGACAACGTCTCGCTGTTCATGGGTTTGTATGTCACGTCGATCATGGGCGGGGCGGCACTTGCCGCATCGTTTTCGCCGCTTGTCCTGTCGCAAACTGGCAGCTGGCGCATCGGCCTGGCGATCTGGGCACTGTTGGCGTTGATTGCCCTGGGTTGCTGGTATGCCCAGCGTGCAGCCGTGCCCCCGTTGCCCGGAGCGCCTGTCCGGCAGCAAGCGTCATTCTTCAGCAATTCCCGGGCTTGGCTGCTGGCGATTTTCTTCGGACTGGGCACCGCCTCCTACACCTGTGTACTGGCCTGGCTGGCCCCGTACTATGTGGAGAAGGGCTGGAGCGAACAACACGCTGGCCTGCTGCTGGGGTTCCTCACGGCCATGGAGGTGCTGTCCGGCCTCGTCACTCCGGCGATTGCCAACCGCAGCCGGGATAAACGCTGGGTCCTCACCGCCCTGCTGGCCCTTATCATCGGCGGCTTCTGCGGCCTGATCCTAAGCCCGGAACGCTTCAGCCTGTTGTGGCCTTGCCTTTTGGGCCTGGGCATCGGCGGCCTGTTCCCAATGAGTTTGATCGTCTCCCTCGACCACTTGGACAACCCGCGACGAGCTGGTGGCCTGACCGCATTCGTGCAAGGCATCGGCTACCTGATCGCCGGGCTCTCGCCATTGATTGCCGGGGTGATTCGCGATCAATCGGGCAGCTTCGAATGGGCCTGGTGGTCACTCACTGCCGTCATGGCGTTGATGCTCATGATGGTCCTGCGCTTCGATCCCAAGCAATACGCACGGCATATAGACTAGACAGCGCTTGTCGTAAGCCCAGCAAAGATAAAAGCCCCGGGCTCCTGTATAAATGGAAGACTTTCGCCAGGACAAAGAGAGACGCAGGGATGACGCCGAGAATAGCTGATGCTGGTCAGTAACCTGCTCAGAAAGCTGGACATGCAAGACCTGATGGTTTTTGTAGCGGTGTACGAACAAGGCAGCGTCACCCAGGTCGCCGAGGCCTTATGCGTCAGCCAGTCAACTGTGAGCTACTGCCTGAGGAAACTGCGCACCAGTTTCCAGGACGAGTTGTTCATCAATACCCGCTCCGGCATGCGCCCCACTCATAAAGCCACCGCCATGTACGGCCAGATACTGGGGGTTCTAGAGGCAATCAATCAATGCCATTCCGGCCTCCAGACATTCGATCCGAATCAGGAAGAAATCACCTTCAACCTCTGTGCGCCGGAATACTTCGAACTGCTGATCCTGCCCAAATTGGTCAAACGCTTCATCGGCAAGCGCTTTGCGGTGGTCATCAACACGACGAAATTTCATCGGGATATCCCGGTTGATGCACTGCGGGACGATCGCTTCGATCTTGTCGTCTGTTTCGGGCCACACTTCCATGGCGACGTCATAGGCCTGCGCTCCCAGGTGCTGCTCGAAGACGAGTTGGTGTGCGTGCTCGATAACAATTTCCCAGGGCCGCAAGAAGACTTCAGCCTGGAAGCGTTCGCCGCGCGCCAGCACGTGTTTCCAACACCGTGGACGTCTGACACCAACATGATCGATGGCTGGCTCGCCCGACAGGGTTATAGCCGCAAGATAGTCGCAAGAGCCAACAGCTACGTAGCAGCGTTGAACCTGATCGCTGGAACCGACTTCGTCCTGACATTGCCTCGGCGTATCCAGGCATTGATTTGCGATCAAGCACAATTCGGCGAACACCCGCCACCCGCGGGCTTACCGAACTTTACCTTGGAGATGGTCTGGAGCGAGAAAGCGAGCCAGGACAGCGCCAACATCTGGCTTCGCGAGCAGATCATGCAAGTATGCGCCGAGGAGGGCCTGCTCTGAGCCCCACTTCGGTGGGTGGGCTTTTTCATGGGCAAAAAAAAATCCGGAAATCCTCACTTTCGTGGGCCTTCCAGACTTTTAAAACAGCTAAAAATGGTGGGTCGTGTGGGATTCGAACCTACGACCAATTGGTTAAAAGCCAACTGCTCTACCAACTGAGCTAACGACCCGCTGTGTGGTGGCGCGTATAATACTGATTTCTAAGGACTATTCAACACTTAATTTGAAATAAATCAAAAATAACGGGTTGGATCGCTCACACCCGCCGCCGCAAAGCCTTCTGCACGCAGGCGGCAGCTGTCGCATTTGCCACAAGCGCGGCCCTGATCGTCGGCCTGATAGCAGGAAACGGTGAGTCCATAGTCCACGCCAAGCTTCACGCCCGCCTTGACGATGTCGGCCTTGCTGAGATTCTGCAACGGCGCCTGGATGCGGAAACCCTGCCCTTCCACGCCGGCCTTGGTCGCCAGGTTGGCCATGCGTTCGAACGCTTCGACGAACTCCGGGCGGCAATCCGGGTAGCCGGAGTAATCCACGGCATTGACGCCAATGAAAATGTCGCGGGCGCCCAGCACTTCCGCCCAGCCCAGCGCCAAGGACAGGAACACCGTGTTACGCGCCGGCACATAGGTCACCGGAATGCCTTCACTTGGGGCCTCGGGCACGTCGATGGAGCTGTCGGTCAGGGCCGAACCGCCGATACCGTTGAGGTTCAAGCCGATGACTTTGTGTTCCACCACGCCCAAGTCCCGGGCCACCCGTTCGGCGGCGTGCAGCTCGGCGCGGTGGCGCTGGCCGTAGTCGAAACTCATGGTGTAGCAGCGATAGCCTTCGGCACGGGCCATGGCCACGACCGTGGCCGAATCCAGGCCACCAGACAACAGGATGACCGCACGTTTTTCAGCCATATTCGTATGTTCAGTCATCTCAGCGCCCCGGCTCGTCGTTCCAAAGATATTTATGCAGCTGCAATTGCAGGCGCACCGGCAAGTTATCCGCCACCACCCAATCCGCCAGATCCCGGGCGCTCAAATCGTGATGACTCGGCGATAGCAACACTTCGCCGGCCCGCTGATCGAGCCCGTACTGGATCAACTTGGACACGGCCCAGTCGTAATCCTCTCGCGAACAGATCACGAACTTGACCTGGTCGTTGGGCGTCAGCAGTTCGATATTTTCGTAACGGTTGCGATGCGCTTCCTTGGAGCCTGGGGTTTTCAGGTCCACGACGCGGCTGACGCGCGGGTCGACGGCCGAGATATCCAGGGCGCCGCTGGTTTCCAGCGAAACCTCGTAACCGGCATCGCACAATTGCTTGAGCAAGGGGATGGCGTTGGGTTGCGCCAAGGGCTCGCCGCCCGTGACACAGACATAACGCGGACGATAACTGGCCACTTGCTCCAGGATATCGTCGAGGGATCGCACGGTGCCGCCACTGAAGGCGTAGGCGCTGTCACAGTACTGGCAACGCAACGGACAACCGGTGAGGCGCACGAATACCGTGGGCAGCCCAGCCGTTCGCGTTTCACCCTGCAACGAGTAAAAAACTTCGGTGATTCTCAATGTGTCTTGCATAGTCGCCACGGGCGTAACAGCTAAACAGGCTGTCCGCCTCCGTCAGGCACTTCAAGGAACCCCGCCAACGCGCAGATCCCAAAAAGCGTGTTTCAGAAAAAGGGCGTGAATTCTAACGAAAAAACCCGCGACAGGCGCGGGTTTCTTCAAAACAGCTCAAGCCGGCTTACATGCGTTGCAGATCACGCTGGGCCAACTGGGCGGCGGATGTCCCCGGGTACTGGGCCACCACCTGCTGCAGAATGCCTTTCACCTTGTCGGTGTGACCGAGGCGGCGCTCTACGTCAGCCAGCTTGTACAGCGAATCCGGCACCTTGGCGTGCTTGGGATACAGTTGCGACACCTTGGCGAACGCCTGGCCGGCACCTTGCAGGTCGCCCTTGGCCAGGTTCACTTCGCCCAGCCAGTATTGGGCATTGCCCGCGTACTGGCTGTTTGGGTATTTGCGCAGGAAAGCGGCAAAGGCCTGGCTGGCCTTGTCGAAATCCTTGGCCTTGATCAGGTCGAAGGCAGCATCGTAATAGAGCTTTTCCTTCGCCGGATCAGCCGGTTCGCCACCGGCGGCAGGTGCTGCCGGAGCGGCTGCCCCCGCGCCTGCGGCTGCACCGGGGGCGTTCAAGTCGCCACCGGCAGGAGAATTCTCAGGAGTCGCGGCAGGTGCAACGCCGGTTCCTATGCGCCGATCAAGATCCTGGTATCGCTCCAGGCTTTCCTGCTTCATGCGCGAGATATCATTTTGCAGTTCTTCGATCACACCTTGTTGGCGCGAGATCTGATCCTGCATTTGCTGCAGTTGGTTGAACAGCTGGCCCTGTGCCGAGACAGGGGCCGAAACCCCTCCCCCGGCATAGGCGCCGTTCGTACCGTAACCTGCAGGCGGATAGCTGCTCCCGCTATTGTTATAGCCGGCATCGTTATCGACCACAGGAACCGCAGCCCACGCCGCAAGCGGCGCGAGGCTGAGAGCCAGAACAGTTACAGCACGACGGCACGTTCGCATGACGAATTACTTACGCAGTTCGACGCGACGGTTTTGAGCCCAGGACTGCTCGTCGTTGCCGGTAGCAACTGGACGCTCTTCGCCGTAGGAAACCAGTTCCAGCTGAGCTGGGGAAACACCTTGCAGTACCAGGTAGCGTTGAACGGCTTTCGCACGACGCTCGCCCAGTGCCATGTTGTACTCACGAGTACCACGTTCGTCGGTGTTGCCTTCCAGAACAACGCGAGCGCCGTTCGACTTCAGGTCCTTGGCGTGAACGTCCAGAGCGCGCATGGCTTCTGGCTTCAGGTCCGAGCTGTCGTATTCGAAGTAGAAGGTGGTGATTGCGCGCAGAGCAGCTTCTTCGCTCAGGGAGCCGTCAACTGCACCGGTGTTAGCGCCGTAACCAGCGTTTGGATCAACAGCGCCTTCACCGGCATTGTCGCCGCCTTTGGACGAGCAACCTACAGCTACAGCCATGGCCAGAGCCAGCGCAGCAAATTTACCAAACTTCAGCATTTCCATCGTGAAACTCCTAATGAACCCCAGTGTGTTAAGTAAAACGTATTGCGCCGCGTCAGTTCAGGTAAGGGGACCAGGACGGTTCTCTGACTTCGCCTTGAGCGGTAGGAAGCGGGAGCCTCACGCGTCCATTAATGGACACGAGCATCAAGACTCCCCGGCCCTGCTGGCGGGTGGCGTAGATTACCATGGTGCCGTTGGGCGCAACAGTAGGTGACTCGTCCAGAGTGCTATCAGTGAGGATTTTTACGCTACCGCGCTGCAAATCCTGGGCCGCCACCTTGAAATTGGTGAAACCATCCTGGCGATGGATCATCACCAGGGTCTTTTCGTCAGCCGACAGTTTAGGGTTGGCGTTGTAGTTACCGACGAAGGTTACGCGTTCGGCACCGCCGCCACCGGCACTGGTCTTGTAGATCTGTGGCTTGCCGCCGCGGTCGGAGGTGAAGTAGATGGTCGAGCCATCCTTGCCCCAGAACGGTTCGGTGTTGATGCCCGGGCCGTTGGTGACGCGGGAGATCGAACGCGAAGCCAGGTTCATCACGTAGACGTCCGGGTTACCGTCCTTGGACAGCACGAACGCCAGGCGCGAACCGTCCGGCGACCAGGCTGGCGCACCGTTCAGGCCTTCGAAGTTGGTGATCTGCTCACGACGACCGGTGTCGATGTGCTGCACGAAAATGCGCGGACGCTTCTGCTCGAACGAGACATAGGCGATGCGCTTGCCATCGGGGGCGAAGCGCGGCGACAGGATCGGCTCGCGCGATTGCAGCAGGGTCACCGCACGCGCGCCGTCGTAGTCGGAACGCTGCAGGGTGTAGCGGGTGTTGTTCTCGGAGAAGCGCTCGGCCGTCACATAGAGCATGCGCGTGGAGAACGCGCCCTTGATGCCGGTGAGTTTTTCGAACGACTGGTCGGCGATGTAGTGCGACATGTCGCGCAACTGGTCGACGCTGCCCGACACGCTGCCGGTCAGCACTTGCTGCTCGGTGGCGACGTTGAACAGGGCGTACTGCACCTGCAGGCGACCGCCAGCCGGAACGATGCTGCCGACCATGATGTACTGGGCGCCCAGGGCCTTCCAGTCACGGTAGATGACTTCGCTGGCCTGGGTTGGCAGGCTGATCATGTTCTGCTTCGGAATCGGCGCGTAGTAACCCGAGTTGCGCAGGTCGTTGCCGATGATTTCCGCCATGTCGTCCGGCAGGACGCTACCGCCCTGCCAGCCGAACGGTACGACGGCGATCGGGGTGGCCCGGTCGCTGCCGCTGGTGACCAGGATGTTCTTTTCCTCTGCTACCGCTATCCCTGCCAGGCAGCAGATAACGACCAGCATTGATCGAAGAAGGTTTCTCACAAGGCTAGATCCTCAGGTGTGAATGTCATCTTGAATGAACGATAGGGAGCAAAGTCGCTCGGCTTCATTCCTTGCATTTCCGTCAAACGCCCAATGTTCTTGACCGCTGCGACCGCCGAAGCGTCGAACGGACCGTCACCACTGGACTTGGCGACGCTGACCGAGGTAACCGTACCGTCGGGCAACATGCCGATTTGCAATACTACCGTCATGCCTTTGCGCGCCGAAGGTGGACGAGCCCAGCCTTCCGCCGCTCGGGCGCGAATCAGATCATCGTAGCTGCCGGCGACTTCATCGCCCTGCTCATCGGCCAAGGCCTGCTGGCGCTCTGGCGTGTCGGAAAGCAAATCTGCCAAGGCCTGGGCCTTTTTGTCTTCGGCGGATTTACGCGCTGCGTCCTGGGCCTTTTTCTTGGCGGCGTCGGCGGCGGCTTTCTTCTTCGCGTCTTCGGCGACTTTCTTTTTCGCCTCTTCAGCTTCAGCTTTCTTCTTGGCGTCTTCGGCCGCTTTTTTCTTGGCGTCCTCGACGATCTTTTTCTTCGCTTCTTCAGCGGCCGCTTTCTTGGCCTCTTCTTCAGCGGCTTTCTTGGCTTCTTCTTCGGCTTTCTTCTTGGCTATATCAGCCAATTGTTTCTCTTCTGCCTTTTTGGCCTCGGCGGTTTTCTTCGCTTCGTCGGCTTTCTTGGCTTCGTCAGCCTTTTTCGCCTCGTCCGCTTTCTTCGCCTCATCGGCCTTCTTGGCTTCCTCGGCCTTTTGAGCCGCTTCCTCTTTCTTTTGTTCCGCGGCCTTTATCGCTTCCTGTTCGACCTTCTTCTGTTCCATCTGCTCGACTTCGGTCTGGCGCGCGGCGGATTTCTTCGCCTCACCGGCAAGCTTCTGGTTGGTCTGCGTAGTGGCCTGGCTTTTCGACTTGAGCTGGTACAACGTCGCCTGCACGATCGGCTTGGCCGGCGGCAGCTCCGGGGTCATGGCAAAACTGACGAACAGCATGCCGAACACCAGCACATGCAGGCCGATGGCCAGGACACTGGGCCAGAAGTAGCTTTCCGAGGCGGACGGCTCTCGCTGTTGCTGCATCAGGGGGCCTCGGTGATCAAGCCAACATTACCGACCCCGGCTTTCTGCAGCCCGCCCATGGCGCCCATCACGGCACCGTAGTCGACAGTCTTGTCGCCGCGAATGAAGACCTGGGTACGCTTGCCGTTGCCGTTACCGGCGTTGATGATCTTGGTCACCGCGTCGGTCATCTGCGGCAAGGTCATGGCCCGGTCCTGCTGCTTCTCGGTATCCACTTCGCTGCCAAGGTTCCAGTAATAGGTCTTGTCAGCCTTGATCGAAATGGTCAGTACCTGGGTGTTGTTGTCCTGCGGCAAGGCTTCGCTGGAAACCTTGGGCAGATCGACCTTCACGCCCTGATTGAGCATGGGCGCGGTCACCATGAAGATGACCAGCAGCACCAACATCACGTCGATGTAGGGCACCACGTTCATCTCGGCAACCGGCTTGCGCTTTTTTCGGGCTCGAGCGATTAAAGCCATTGGGAAATACCTGCTTATTCTTCGCTGGTGTGCACTTTGCGGTGCAGGATCGCCTGGAACTCATCGGCGAAGGTGTAGTAACGGCTGGTCAGCGTTTCGCTGCGGGCAGCGAAGCGGTTGTAGGCGATAACGGCCGGGATCGCCGCGAACAGGCCGATGGCGGTGGCGATCAGTGCCTCGGCAATACCTGGGGCCACGGTGGCCAGGGTCGCTTGCTGGGCGGATGCCAGGCCACGGAAGGAATTCATGATCCCCCACACGGTACCGAACAGGCCGATGTACGGGCTGACCGAACCAACGGTCGCCAGGAACGGCAGGCCCTGTTCGAGTTTCTCTTCTTCGCGGGAGATGGCGACGCGCATGGCACGGGCCACGCCTTCCATGACCGCTTCAGGATCCACACCGGGCTGCTGGCGCAGGCGGGAGAATTCCTTGAAGCCGGCACGGAAGATCTGCTCGACGCCCGAATCCGGGTCCGGGTTGCTGCCGGCCTGGCGATACAGCTTGGACAGGTCGATGCCGGACCAGAAGCGCTCTTCGAAGCTCTCCAGGGCACGGCGACCGGCGCGCAGCATGTTGCTGCGCTGAAAGATCATGATCCATGAGGTCACCGATGCGGCTACCAGGGTCAGCATTACCAGTTGCACCACGACGCTGGCATTGCTGACCAGGCTCCACATGGAGGAATGGTCGACGACGTTAGCTTCCACGCTTTATCTCCTGCTCTGAGTGTGTACCCGCGCCGCTCACGCCGGCAAAGGCCGCGCGTAGAGCTTCGGGAATGGCCCGGGGTTTCAAACTATGGGTGCGCACACAGGCCACCAAAAACTGCCCTTCGCAGAGCAGCACGTTATCCGTAGCCCGCCTGACCTGCTGCTTGAAGCGCAGGCTGACACGGTTCAATTCGATGACATCGGCACTTACCACCAGTTCGTCGTCCAGTCGCGCCGGCGCGTGGTAGCGCGCTTCGCTGGAATGCACGACGAATAACAGGTCCTCCCCTGCCAGCGCGGATTGGGCAAAACCCAGTTCCCGCAGCCGTTCGGTTCGAGCCCGTTCCATAAACTTGAGGTAATTGACGTAGTAGACGATGCCGCCAGCATCGGTGTCCTCGTAATAAACGCGACAGCGATGTGCGAACGACTCCAGCCCGTTTTGCGCGCGCATACTCTAGTGCTTACTCCTCAGGTTGCCAATCGGCCAGGCAACTGTTTTTTCATTCTCGAACGCATTGACGCTCCAGGCGTCGTCTGGGACAGCACGAACTGGAAAAAAGTCGGCATTCGGAGCTCGTTCAATCGTCCACGGCATCGAGGAATTCGTCTACCACCGGCATCTCGCCCATTCGTGTCGGGATGTTTAAGCCAAAATGCAGATAGGCATGGCGGGTCACCACGCGCCCGCGTGGGGTGCGCATGATGTAGCCCTGCTGGATCAGGTAAGGCTCCAACACATCCTCAATGGTGTGGCGTTCTTCGCTGATGGCCGCCGCCAGGCTGTCCACGCCCACCGGGCCACCGTCAAACTTCTCGATCATGGTCAGCAGCAGGCGCCGGTCCTGGTGGTCGAAACCCCGTTCGTCGATGTCCAGCAGGTTCAACGCCAGGTCGGCAATCGGCTTGGTGATGTGGCCCTTGGCCCGGACTTCGGCAAAATCCCGCACCCGACGCAGCAGGCGGTTGGCGATGCGCGGCGTACCCCGGGCACGCCGGGCAATTTCATAGGCCCCGTCGGGGTCCAGTGGCAACCCGAGGATGCCCGCCGAGCGGCTGACGATCGTCGCCAGGTCGGCGTTGTTATAGAACTCCAGGCGCTGGACGATACCGAAACGGTCCCGCAGCGGGTTGGTCAGCATGCCGGCGCGGGTGGTGGCGCCCACCAGGGTGAACGGCGGCAGGTCGAGCTTGATGGAGCGCGCCGCCGGCCCTTCGCCGATCATGATGTCGAGCTGGAAGTCTTCCATGGCCGGGTACAGCACTTCTTCGACGATCGGCGACAGCCGATGGATTTCGTCGATGAACAACACGTCATGAGGCTCAAGGTTGGTCAACAGCGCCGCCAGGTCGCCCGGCCGTTCGAGCACCGGCCCCGATGTGCTCTTGATCGAGACGCCCATTTCCTGGGCAATGATATTGGCCAGGGTGGTCTTGCCCAGGCCCGGCGGGCCGAAGATCAAGGTGTGGTCCAGCGATTCGCTGCGCCCACGGGCGGCCTGGATGAACAGCTCCATCTGCTCGCGCACGGTCGGCTGGCCGATGTAGTCGGCCAGGCTGACAGGACGAATCGCGCGATCCTGGATTTCCTCGCGGTCACGGGGCGCGCCCGTGGCGGCGATCAGACGGTCAGCTTCAATCACTTAAATCATTCCCTTCAGGGCACGGCGAATCATGTCTTCAGTGCTCAGGCCTTTTTCCTTGATGGCGGAAATCGCCTTGCTGGCTTCCTGAGGCTTGTAGCCCAGGGAGATCAGCGCGGTGACCGCATCGTTTTCGGCGCTGACCGCTGGCACCGGCGCATCCGGCTGGTTCGGCACCAGGGCGAACATGGCCGGCACCGCCTCCCAGGCCTTGAAGCGGTCCTTGAGCTCGACCAGCAGGCGCTCGGCGGTTTTCTTGCCCACCCCCGGCACCTTGGTCAGGGCCGAGGTGTCCTGGGACTGCACGCAACGCACCAGTTCGTCGACTTCCAGGCTCGACATCAAGGCCAGGGCCAGTTTCGGACCGACGCCATTGAGACGGATCAGCTCGCGGAAAAAGTCCCGCTCGCGCTTGCCGACGAAACCATAGAGTAACTGCGCATCCTCGCGCACGACCAAATGGGTGTGCAGGGTCAGCGGCTCGCCGACCGACGGCAAGCGATACAGCGTGGTCATGGGCACTTCCAGCTCATAGCCCAGGCCGTTTACATCCAGAATCAGGTGCGGCGGCTGTTTTTCAGCCAGGGTGCCGCGCAAGCGTCCAATCACGTTTCAGATCCTTGGGCGTTGGCCAGCCCCAGGCTGGCGAGTAACAACACGAGCATTAAGGCCGACGATACAGGCGCAACGGGCTCGGGTTCATGAATGAAGCGCTGATGCTATCAGAGACGCAGGCGTCCGCCACGACTGCGTGCGGTTCCCAGGCCATGGGGCAACAGACTGGAGCGGGTGTGGGCATGGCAAATGGCGATGGCCAGGGCGTCGGAGGCGTCGATCTGTGGCTTGCTGACCAGTTTCAACAAGTGCATCACCATCATTTGCACCTGCTCCTTGTTCGCCGCTCCCGTGCCGACGACCGCCTGCTTGACCTGGGTCGCGGTGTATTCGGCGATCTCCAGGTTCTCCTCGGCGCCCGCCACGATGGCCGCACCCCGGGCCTGCCCCAGCTTCAGGGCCGAATCGGCGTTGCGCGCCATGAAGACCCGCTCGATGCCCATGGTCACCGGGCCGTAGGTCTGGATGACTTCGCGTACGCCGCGATAAACGATCTGCAAGCGCTCGTGCAGCTCACCCGCCCCGGTGCGGATGCAACCAGAGGCGACATACACGCAGCCGCGCCCGGTATCGCGAACCACACCGTAGCCGGTGATGCGCGAACCAGGGTCGATACCAAGGATTAAAGTCATAACGCCTGCGGCTTAAAGAGGAGCTTTGCGACCCTGTGGGAGCGAGCTTGCTCGCGATGGCGTCGGATCAGCAAACGCAGTGTTGACTGATGTACCACTATCGCGAGCAAGCTCGCTCCCACAAATTGATCAATGGCAATCGTCAATGTTTGAACAGGTTTTCTCAACCCAGCTGTTCAGCCACCGACTCCGGAATATCAGCGTTGGAATAAACGTTCTGCACGTCATCCAGGTCTTCCAGCATGTCGATCAGCTTGAGCACCTTTTCGGCCCCTTCCAGGTCCAGCTCGGCGCTGGTGGTCGGCTGCATGACGATTTCCGCGTCGGCAGGCGCAAAGCCGGCGGCCTCCAAGGCGTTGCGCACGGCATAGAAGCTGGCGAACGACGTGAACACGTCGAACGAACCGTCTTCATGGCTGACCACGTCATCGGCGTCGGCCTCCAGGGCCGCCTCCGTCAGGGCATCCTCATCGAGGCCCGGGGCGAAGCTGATCTGCCCCTTGCGCTCGAACAGATAGGCCACCGAGCCATCGGTGCCGAGGTTGCCACCGCATTTGCTGAAGGCGTGACGCACGGCGGCGGCGGTACGGTTGCGGTTGTCGGTCATGCATTCGACCATCACCGCCACGCCGCCCGGGCCGTAACCTTCGTAGGTCAGCTCTTCAACGTTATCCGCCTCGGTTGCACCGGCGCCACGGGCAATGGCCCGGTCGATGATGTCGCGACTCATGTTGGCACCCAAGGCCTTGTCCAGGGCCAGGCGCAGGCGCGGGTTGGAACCCGGGTCGCCGCCACCCTGGCGGGCCGCGACCGTCAGCTCACGGATCCACTTGGTGAAGATCTTGCCTCTCTTGGCATCCTGACGTTCTTTGCGGTGCTTGATGTTCGCCCACTTGGAATGACCTGCCATAACTCGCTCCGTTTCTTTTTGGAACATTGCCCGCCCTGCGCGTGCGCAGTGGCCGACAATCAGAAATATCGACGCCAATGAAAAGGCGCATCCGAAGATGCGCCCTCTCAGGTGCCAGCCTTACTCAGCCTTTGGCTGTTCCCGCAGGCGGATGTGCAACTCGCGCAGCGCCTTGGCGTCCACCACGCCCGGCGCCTGGGTCATGACATCGGCCGCGCTCTGGGTTTTCGGGAACGCGATCACTTCACGGATCGACTGGGCGCCGGTCATCAGCATCACCAGGCGATCCAGGCCGAAGGCCAGGCCACCGTGGGGCGGTGCACCAAACTTCAGGGCGTCCAGCAGGAAGCCGAACTTCTCTTCCTGTTCAGCTTCATCGATACCCAACAGACGGAACACCGCTTGCTGCATTTCCTTGCGATGGATACGGATCGAACCGCCACCCAGCTCGGTGCCGTTCAGGACCATGTCGTAGGCGCGCGACAACGCGGTGGCCGGGTTGGCTTCCAGCTCTTGCGGCGAGCACTTCGGCGCCGTGAACGGGTGGTGCAGCGCGGAGAAGCTGCCATCGTCGTTTTCTTCGAACATCGGGAAATCAACGACCCACATTGGCGCCCATTCGCAAGTCAGCAGCTTCAGGTCGTGGCCCAGCTTGATGCGCAGCGCGCCGAGGGCTTCGCTGACGATCTTGGCCTTGTCGGCGCCGAAGAAGACGATGTCGCCGTCAACCGCACCGACGCGATCGAGGATCACGTTGAGGTTGTCTTGCGGGATGTTCTTCACGATCGGCGATTGCAAGCCATCGACACCGGCGGCACGCTCGTTGACCTTGATGTACGCCAGGCCCTTGGCACCGTAGATGCCGACAAACTTGGTGTAGTCGTCGATCTGCTTGCGCGGCATGCTGGCGCCGCCAGGAACACGCAGGGCCGCGATACGGCATTTCGGGTCGTTGGCCGGGCCGCTGAACACCTTGAATTCGACTTCCTTGAGCTGGTCGGCCACGTCCACCAGTTCCAGCGGGTTACGCAGGTCCGGCTTGTCAGAACCGTAGCGACGCATGGCCTCTTCGAAGGTCATGTGCGGGAACTCGCCGAACTCCAGGCCCAGCACTTCCTTGAACAGGTTGCGGATCATGCCCTCGGTCAGGCCCATGATGTCTTTTTCGTCGAGGAAGCTGGTCTCGATGTCGATCTGAGTGAACTCAGGCTGACGGTCGGCACGCAGGTCTTCGTCGCGGAAGCACTTGGCGATCTGGTAGTAGCGATCGAACCCGGCCACCATCAGCAGTTGCTTGAACAGCTGTGGCGATTGCGGCAAGGCGAAGAAGCTGCCGGGGTGGGTACGGCTCGGCACCAGGTAGTCGCGGGCGCCTTCCGGCGTGGCGCGGGTCAGGATCGGCGTCTCGACGTCGAGGAAGCCGTTCTCGTCCAGGTAACGACGGATGCTGGTGGTCATGCGCGAACGCAGGCGCAGCTTCTCGGCCATTTCCGGGCGACGCAGGTCGATGAAGCGGTAGCGCAGGCGGGTTTCCTCACCCACGTCGGAGTATTCGTTGAGCGGGAACGGCGGGGTTTCCGCTTCGTTGAGCACTTCCAGCTCGTAGCCCAGCACTTCGATCATGCCCGACGCCATGTTGGCGTTGCCGGCGCCGGCCGGGCGCAGGCGCACCTTGCCGGTGATCTTGACGACGTATTCGCTGCGCACGCGGTCGGCGGTGGCGAAGGTTTCAGCGCGGTCCGGATCGAACACCACCTGGGCCAGGCCTTCACGATCACGGATATCGAGGAAAATCACCCCGCCATGGTCACGGCGACGATGGACCCATCCGCAAAGAGTAACTTCCTGACCTTCCAGGCTTTCGTTCAGTTGGCCGCAATAATGGCTGCGCATCATGGTAGTGGTTTCACTTCTCGTAATTCGACATTCGGTTGGAGGCCCTGCCCGTGCAAGAACTCGCGCGTATTCAACTCAATCAGCTTTGTCGCCACCGGCCAGGTTCTTCTTGGCGCCGGTCTTGAAGTCGGTTTCATACCAGCCCGTGCCACCGAGGCGAAAACCAGGCATGGAGAGCATCTTTTTCAGTTCCGGCGCCTGGCAGGCAGGGCAATCGACCAGCGGTGCAGCGCTGATCTTTTGAATGGCTTCCATCTGATGACCACAGGAAGCACATTGGTAGTCGTACATCGGCATGGGGTTGTCTCGGCGATCAGGTTACACGCGCAAAGGCAGGCTTTGCGGCAAAGAGCGGGATTATATCCATTAAATGCGGCCTGTGCAGCCGTAAGACCGCACAGTCATTGCCGATCCTTTTGTTCATTCAAGGCTTGCGCGACTCATTGTGGCGAGGGAGCTTGCTCCCGCTTGAGTGCGAAGCGCTCACAAGGAGGGCTGCTGCGCAGCCCAGCGGGAGCAAGCTCCCTCGCCACGAATGAACTCATTCCCCTGGGGGACACCGCGCTCGCAACCATTGACGGGGCTAGACCACACGATGATCCATTCCCGCCTCTTTCAAGCTGTGCACCACACAGACCACGCGCACCAACCCGCTGAAATTGCGCACCCCGCCGTGACGCAGGTGCACTTCCCTGTCCACATGGGACAGCAACGTGCTGATGGAGCAGCGGTTGAGCTCGGCCATGTCGCCGAGGATATCCCAATAAACCTGCTCCAGCCGCAGACAGGTGGCGAACCCGTTCAAGCGAATGGATCGGGCCAGGGGCCGGGCCAGCTGCATATCGAACCCCCGGACGAACGGGTCGACGCTGATGGGCTGGAACCGCCCTCGCCCCCCTTCTCCGGGTTCTTTTCCTTGAATCATACCGTTGACACTCCTTTGCCATACGAGCCTCTGGGTTGGAACAACCCATCCGTGGCTCTATGGAAGCTCAACGGCACCGCCAGTTCCAGATGACTTTATGACCATGGGCGTAGGACAAGCCAACAGCAGGCCGGCGACGAATTACGTCGTCCTACACGGCACGTGCAGGCAATAAGCCCCACCCCACGTCATCCCCGTCTGGGCTTATTGGCCTTCGAGTAGCGCGCGCAGCATCCACGCGGTCTTTTCGTGGACCTGCATGCGCTGGGTCAGCAGGTCAGCGGTGGGCTCGTCGCTGACCTTGTCCAATAAAGGAAAGATGCCACGGGCCGTACGCGTCACCGCCTCCTGACCCTCGACCAGTTGTCGGATCATGTCTTCGGCGGCAGGCACGCCTTCCTCTTCCTTAATAGAAGACAGGCGCGCATACACCGAGTAGGCGCCCGGTGCAGGGAAGCCAAGGGCGCGGATTCGCTCGGCAATCAGGTCCACCGCCAAGGCCAACTCGTTGTATTGCTCTTCGAACATCAGGTGCAGGGTCCGAAACATCGGCCCTGTGACGTTCCAGTGGAAATTGTGGGTCTTGAGGTACAGCACGTAGGTGTCCGACAGCAGTCGCGAAAGCCCGTCGACGATGGACTTGCGATCTTCTTCACTGATACCGATATCAATTGCCATTGGGTTGATCTCCTGAGGGTGATGAATTCAACGACGCCCTAAACTCTAGTGGTTTTGGCGGCCGATGGCCTGCGACAGATCGCCAGCCCTCCAGAACCGACAAGCCAGGACAGCCGACGGTTCCGACACCCTGGGCAATTCAACGCCGCTTGCCTGGCACCTCCAGGCATCGGCGCAGCTTTTCTGGCCGACGAACAGCGCGGTGCGCGCCCGTAACGGGTTTGAGAAGGCCCAAGCTTTGCTGTTAAATAGGCAGTGTGTCGCTACGCTTATTTTCCCGGGCGTAGCGCATAGGCTGATTCGGGTACGTGTCCAACGCCTCTCATTGTTTCGAAGCGAACCGTCCCCGACCCGCTCTTCCTTGTGACCTGTCTTAACCGTGAGCCAATCAAAATGTTGAAAATCGTCCACTTGCTAATGGGCGCAGCTGCCCTGCTGCTGTCCTTCATCCCTAGCCTGGGTTCCGAAGCCACACCTTACCTGCAACATCCCGATGCACTGTACCTGGCCTTTTTCGGCCTGCTCAACCTGACCCTTGCACCTGTTATCCCTTACTGGAACAAAGGTCCACGTCACCAGCTGCAAAACCTGGTCAGCGCCCTGTTGGTGCTGGCCGTTGCCCTGCAAACCCTGGCCCTGCTGGCACCGATGCCGGAAATCGGCGGTCAACCGGCCATTCTGTTCAGCCTGGGCGCGGCCCTGTTCGCCGTGGCACTGCACCTGGCCGTCAGCTTCTACAAGAAGTCGTCGCCAGCCGCCGCTGCGCAGAACTACGACATGTCCAACCGCGATACCGGCACGGTGAAGTGGTTCAACACGTCCAAGGGCTTCGGCTTTATCTCCCGCGACTCCGGCGATGACATTTTCGTGCATTTCCGGGCCATTCGTGGCGAAGGCCATCGCGTCCTGGTGGAAGGCCAGCGCGTGGAATTCTCCGTGATGAACCGCGACAAGGGCCTGCAAGCCGAAGATGTGATCGCTGCGCTACCACGCCGCTGATCCAAGCGTAAAAAAACCGCGATGCAGCCTGGCTGCTCGCGGTTTTTTATTGCCTGGCAATCAAGGCCACATCAGTAGTGAGGCGGCGGCGCTTCTTCCTCGAACGACTCGAATTGCCCGGCCATTTCTTCCTGGCGCTTGAGCAACGCCGCCATCTGCAGCTGCAGACGCTCGACAACGCGCTGTTGCGCCACCAGCACATCATTCAATGCCTGGATGGTGTCATCCTGAAAAGCCAGACGGCTTTCCAGATCGGTTACACGTTCTTCAAGGTTCATGGTTCAGCCCTCCAGAAACTTGAAATCATCGGCCAGGGCCACTCGCAACCGTTCGCGAATGGCCGCGACCTGCCCCGCATTATACGGCTGGGCCGGATGCTTGCCCCAGACCGGCGCAGGCCAGGCGGCATCATCACGCTTGCGCACGATGACATGCATGTGCAATTGACTGACCACGTTACCCAAGGTTGCAACGTTCATCTTGTCGGCATCGAACGAATCCTTCAGGGTTTCGGCGAGCGCCGTGGTTTCTTTCCACAGCTGCACTTGATCGATGTCATCCAACTGAAACAATTCGCTGATATTTTCTCGCCGCGGCACGAGGATGAACCACGGGTAGTTGGCGTCGTTGGACAAGAGTAAACGGCACAACGGGAAATCGCCGATAGGCAAAGTGTCTTGTTGCAGTCGTGGATCTAAGGCAAACACCGCGCGTACTCCTCGTTATCGATTCTGCCCGGCTCAGCGGCCCGCAGGCCTGCGCCGGACACAGAGGTGCAGCATACCCGCGAATGCCGGATCGATCACTGCGTAGCGTCCCGACGCCCATTTTTTCGAGTGTTTTTCAACATACGGCATCATCCTGTGCCAGGTGACGCACCAACACAGCGCAAGCGGCACGGCAATACCCTGGAAGGACCATGCCAGAGCCCAGGCAAAGCCTCGGCGCTGTAAGATTTTCGTACAACATGAAATTTTTTTGCACCAAAACAGCACAGTACGTCTACGCTCAGTGCACAAAGCATCCGTGATTTACTCACTGGGTAGGGTGAACCGGTAACGTTTTTGGTTGTCTTGCCGCATTTACCGATGCCAAACACGGGAGCTCACACGAGTCAACCCTATTTAAAACAAGGCCTTTGGAGCCCGGTTTCATGAGGTTTCACCGCGTCAACCGGTGAAATGTGAAAAAAATGTAAACGAAATCCGGGTTTGTGCATGCTTGTTGCATTCATACTCGCACTGTCCAAGGGGCTCGCCGGACGCGAGAACCTGCCGACACACAAATTAAAGTGGCAAGGCTGCCCACAGGAGCTTCAAACGCGGTAACGACGGACTCTTTACACCGATGCCGGAAAAGAAAAACAACATAAAAGTTGTGAATACGGTTGCGTCGGAACAGCTGAAATGCGACATGGATCGAGCCATTGGCGACAGGGTCGTAAAGAAGCTGAAAGGTTGAATGGGCAAGTATCGCCAAAGAATGTCGACGTGATATAAGTTTGCGCCGACACAAAAAGAAAGAGCCGCCCAGATAAAAAAACAGGTGGGACGGCAGTACTCTTCTAAAAACCAAAGGAGCAAATCACGATGCGCGTGATGAAGTGGAGCATGATCGCACTGGCTGTATCGGCCGGTACCTCGCAGTTCGCAATGGCGTCCTCCCAAGAGGAATCCAAGGGTTTTATCGAAGATCAGAGCTTGACTGTTCTGACCCGTGCGCTGTACATGAACCGTGATTTCAAGAACGAACTAAACACTCGTCAAAGTTATCGTGAAGAGTCTGGTGTTGCCGCTCGTGCCATTTACGAGTCGGGCTTCACTCAAGGCACCGTTGGTGTAGGCGTTGACGGCTTCGCATTTGGCACCGTTCGCATCGATGGCGGCAGCGGTCGTGCCGGTAACGGTCTGTTCGCTAGTGACAGCGACGGCAACCTGGAAGACACACAATCTAAAGTGGGTGGCGCGGTTAAATTCCGCCTGTCCGACACCGTCCTGAAATACGGTAACCAGTTCACTACCAGCCCGGTCTTCTCCACTGACGACAGCCGTCTGCTGCCGGAAGTTGCCACTGGTACCCTGATCACCAGTAAAGAAATCAAAGGCTTGGAGCTGACCGCAGGTCGTTTCAACGCCATCAGCTCGCAAACTGGCATGGGTGATGACGGCCTTGGCCTGAAATCCGCTGACATCGTTGGCGCGACCTACCAGTTCACCGACAATTTCGTCGGTGGCGTAGCGGCTTCCGATGTTGAAGACCACTACAAAAAGAAATACCTGAACCTGAACTACACCCTGCCGATCAACGAAGATCAGTCCCTGAACTTCGACTTCAACGGTTATGACAGCCAGGACCAAGGCCAGAAGCTCAGCGGCGACGTTGACAACCGCATCTGGTCCCTCGCAGCAGCCTATGCCATCGGTGCCCACAAGTTCACCCTGGCTCACCAGCGCTCCACCGGTGATACCGGCTACGTGTACGGCGTTGACGGCGGCGGTACCATTTTCCTCGCCAACTCCATCCAGTACTCCGACTTCAACGGTCAGGACGAGCGTTCCTGGCAGGCTCGCTACGACCTGAACATGAAAACCTACGGCGTTCCTGGCCTGAGCTTCATGACTCGTTACGTTACCGGTGACAACATTTCCACCGCTGATGGCGAAGCAAAAGAGCACGAATGGGACTTCGAAACCAAGTACGTTCTGCAAAGCGGTCCAGCCAAAGACCTGTCGTTCCGTGTTCGTAGCGCTTTCTACCGCACCAACACCTCTTACACCACCGCCAGTGGCAACCGAGACAACAACGACTTCCGCGTAATCGTCGAATACCCACTGAGCATCTTGTAATTCAGTGCTAGTTCGATAGCTTCACCCGCAACAAACAAAAAACCGCTCACCTGATCAGGTGAGCGGTTTTTTTATGTCCTTTGCAATGTCAGCTCTAGCACAACTTCTTAAATAGCAAGCTAACTAAACATAACCTGACTCCAGTGCCAGGTTATATTCAAGTCGTTATTGCGCCGGCCCTTCCTGAACCACCCGAATCACTCGTTGTGGAAACGGAATATCAATGCCCGCGTCCTTCAAGCGATCCCGTGCCAGCTCATTGAGCATGAACATCACGCTCCAATAGTCCGCGGTCTTGACCCAGATACGCAACGACACCGTGATCGCACTGTCGCCCAAGGTGGAAATCACTGCTTCAGGCGCCGGATCCGCCAGCACGCGTTCATCCTTGGCCAACTCAAGCAACACTTCCCGGGCCTTTTGCAGGTCGGCCTGGTAATCCACGCCGACATCGAACACGACCTTGCGGGTCGGCTGGCGGTTGGTGTTGGTGATGATGCCGTTGGAGAGATTACCGTTGGGCACGATGACGGTCTTGTTGTCACCGGTGCGCAACACCGTGTGGAAAATCTGGATGCTGTCGACCGTACCAGCCACGCCCTGGGCTTCAATCCAGTCACCGATGCGGAACGGACGGAACAGCAGGATCAGCACGCCACCGGCGAAGTTCGCCAGGCTGCCTTGCAAGGCCAGGCCAATCGCCAGGCCGGCGGCACCGATGGCGGCGACGAACGAAGTGGTTTCCACACCGATCATCGAAGCGACGCTAACGATCAGCAATATCTTCAGGATGATGTTGGCCAGGGTGCTGATAAACCCTTGCAGGGCCAGGTCAGCGTTACGCAGGGCCAGCAACGCACCCAGTTTCTGCGTCACTTTGTTGATCAGCCACCAGCCGATGGCCAGGGTGATGACGGCCAGCAGCACGCGGCTGCCGTATTCCATGATCATGGGAATCCAGGCCTGGGAAGCCTTGACCAGGTTGTCCACTTCAGCGTTCAAGTCCATCTAATTCTCCTTATTCCTGTTGCACGCGGCATTGTGTGGCGAGGGCGCTTGCTCCCGCTGGGCTGCGTAGCGGCCCTATTGATGGGTGCTGCGCACCCAAGCGGGAGCAAGCTTCCTCGCCACGGTAACCGCGAAAATCCGAAATCAGTCGCGGAAATTATTGAATTGCAGGGGCATGTCGAATGCTTTGGCGCGCAGTGCCGCAATGGCTTCTTGCAAGTCGTCACGTTTCTTGCCGGTGACCCGCACCTGCTCGCCCTGGATGGCGGCTTGTACCTTGAGCTTGGCGTCCTTGATGTGAGCGACGATCTTCTTGGCCAGCTCCTTATCGATGCCTTCCTTGAGCACGGCTTCCTGCTTCATCAACTTGCCCGAGGCATAGGCGTCCTTGACTTCAAGGCACTGCACATCGATCTTGCGCTTGACCAGCGCCAGCTTGAGGATCTCGATCATCGCCTCGAGCTGGAAGTCGGCCTCGGCGGTCAGGTTCACGGTCAGGTCTTTTTCCTTGAACTCGAAACTGCCCTTGCCCTTGAGGTCATAACGACGGTCGAGTTCCTTGACGGCGTTTTCAACCGCGTTGGTGACTTCGTGCTTGTCCAGTTCGGATACCACGTCGAATGACGGCATGTAGTGTTCTCCAAATAAAAAGGCGCGCCAGTATCAACGGCGCGCGCTTGGCTTGTGGTTAAAATCGGGCTCATTATAACGGCTCTTTTCCTGCCGACACTGCGAGCCCTCCGATGCCTGCATCAATCCGAGCAAAAAACTGATGTCGACCACTTGGCATGTCCTCGGGGCCGGCAGCCTCGGCACGTTGTGGGCGGCGCGCCTGGCCCGGGCCGGGTTGCCGGTGCGGCTGGTGCTGCGCAGCGAAGCGCGCTTGCAGGCCTACCGCAACGCCGGTGGCCTGACCCTGGTGGAACAAGGCCAGGCGCAGTGTTACCCGGTGCCGGGCGAAACGGCGGACAGCCCGGCGCCAATCAAGCGCCTGCTGCTCGCCTGCAAAGCCTACGACGCAGAAGCAGCCGTGAATTCGGTGGCCCATCGCATGGGCGCCGAATCGGAACTGATCCTGCTCCAAAACGGCCTCGGCAGCCAGGATGCGGTGGCCAACTGTGTGCCCCAGGCCCGTTGCATCAGCGCCTCCAGCACCGAAGGCGCGTTCCGCGACGGTGACTGGCGCGTGGTGTTCGCCGGCCACGGCTATACCTGGCTGGGCGACCCGGCGCACCCGGTCGCGCCGTTCTGGCTGGACGACCTGACCGCCGCCGGCATTCCCCACGAATGGAGCGCCGACATCCTCACCCGACTCTGGCGCAAGTTGGCGCTCAATTGCGCGATCAACCCACTGACCGTGCTGCATCACTGCAAGAACGGCGGTTTGCAGGAACACCGCTGCGAAGTCGCGACCTTGTGCGCGGAGCTCACTGACCTGCTCGAACGTTGCGGCCAGCCCGCGGCGGCTGAGGATTTGCAGCCGGAAGTCGAACGGGTGATCCAGGCCACGGCCGCCAATTACTCCTCGATGTACCAGGACGTCGCCAATCGGCGTCGCACCGAAATCAGCTATTTGCTCGGTTACGCCTGCAAGGTCGCCCAACGCCATGAGCTGAGCGTGCCGCATCTGGAACAGCTGCGCCAGCGACTGATTGCCCACTTGGACAACCTCGGATTGCCCAGCGACTGAGCAGCGGCTACGCTGGCCTCGTGTTCCTTCTTAGCGACGAGTCTGATGCCATTGCGCCAGCGCCTTGAAAACCTCCCGGTCGGCCAGAAACTGCTGGCCGCCCTGTTGGTGTTGTTGACCACTGTCCTGCTGGTGGCCAACCTGACCTTTATCAGCGCCGCCTACTACATTTCCCAGGAAAGCATGGCGCCCCAGGCCCTGCAGACCATTGGCCGGCTGATCGCCAATCCGAGCCTGATCTCCGACGCCCTGCAATCGCCCCAAAGTGCCCAACGCCTGCTCGACGAGCTCAACAGTTATGCACCGCTGCGGGCGGCGGCGCTGTACGACGGCCAGGGCGAGCGCCTGGCACAGCTGCAACAGGGCGAAAAGCTCAAGCTGCCGGACCATTACCGCAACATACAAGCCTGGCAAGCGGGTGAGTTTCGCAGCAACAAGGTCATTACCCTGCCCCGTCCGGGCACCGAGCCCGGCCACCTGTTGCTGGTGGCCAGCAGCGAATTGCCCACGGCGTTCTACACCGGCACCCTGACCGCCAGCCTTGGCATCCTGATTTTCAGCGTGTTGCTGTGGCTGGTCATTGCCCAGCAGATCAAACGCCTGATCACCCAGCCGATCCATCAGCTCGAAGAGCTGTCACGCCAGGTTACCCGCGAGGAAAACTATGCCCTGCGCGCCGCCCGGGGCAACCATGATGAAATCGGCAGCCTGGCCGAGGCGTTCAATACCATGCTGTCGCGGATCGAAGCCCGGGAACAGCAACTCAAGCGCGCGCGGGACGACTCCCAGGCCGCCTACGACCAGGCCCAGGGCCTGGCGGAAGAAACCCGCCATACCAATCGCAAGCTGGAGCTGGAAGTCCAGGTGCGCAGCAAGATCGAGAAAAAACTCACGGGCTTCCAGAATTATCTCAACAGCATCATCGACTCCATGCCGTCGGCGCTGATCGCCCTCGACGAACAACTCTACGTGACCCAATGGAACCAGGAAGCCAGCGCCCTCTCCGGCACGCGCCTGGACGAGGCCTTGAACCAGCCGATCTTCCTCGCCTTCGAACCACTCAAGCCGTACCTGCCCCAACTCAAGCAGACCGTCGAGCAACACACGGTGGCCAAGATCGAACGCGTCACCTGGACCAAGGACGACGAAGCCCGGCATTACGCCCTGACCTTCTACCCGTTGATGGGCGGCGCCGGGCGTGGCGTGGTGATCCGCATCGATGACATCACCCAGCGCCTGTCGCTGGAAGAAATGATGGTGCAATCGGAAAAAATGCTCTCGGTCGGTGGCCTCGCGGCGGGCATGGCCCATGAAATCAACAACCCCTTGGGCGCCATCCTGCACAACGTGCAGAACATCCGTCGGCGGCTGTCACCGGAATTGCCAAAGAACCTCGAACAGGCCGAGCAGTTGGGCATCGAATTGCCGGTGGTCAACCGCTACCTGGAAAGCCGCGAGATTCCGCAGTTGCTCGACGGCATCCAGCAAGCCGGCGCCCGGGCGGCGAAAATCGTCACCCACATGCTCAGTTTCAGCCGGCGCAGCACCCGGCAAATGGCGCCTTGCGACCTGCCCGCACTGATCGACCAGGCGGTGGAAATCGCCGGTAACGACTTCGACCTGGCGATCGGCTTCGACTTCAAGGGCCAGGCGATCATCCGCCAGTTCGACCCGAACCTGGGGCCGGTGCCCGGCACGGCCAACGAACTGGAACAGGTGCTGCTCAATCTGCTGAAAAACGCCGCCCAGGCGATTCATCAGCGCCAGGACGACAGCGAGCCCGGGCGTATTATCCTGCGCACACGGTTGAATCCGCCGTGGGCGGAAATCCAGGTCGAGGACAACGGCATCGGCATGAGCGAGAACGTGCGCAAGCGCACCTTCGAACCCTTCTTTACCACCAAGGAGATCGGCCAGGGCACCGGCCTTGGACTGTCGGTCTCATATTTCATCATCACCAACAACCACAAGGGCCAGATGGAAGTGCAGTCGGCGCCGGGCCAAGGCACCTGCTTCACGCTGCGCCTGCCCCTGGCGGGCACGTCGATGGTGGCCCAGGAAAACAAACAACTGGAGCGCTGAGCATGGGCTTTCGCCTGTCGAAGATTTACACCCGCACCGGCGACAAAGGTGAAACCGGGTTGGGCGATGGTCGCCGCGTGGCAAAGGATCATCCACGGGTCGAGGCCATCGGCGAAGTGGACACACTGAACAGCCAGTTGGGCTTGTTGCTCGCCGGGCTGGCCGAGGAGTCCGTCCGGCATTCGGCGCTGGAGGAAGTCATCGCAGTGTTGGCGCCGTGTCAGCACCGGTTGTTCGACCTGGGTGGTGAGCTCGCGATGCCGGCGTACCAAGCCTTGAACGTGGCGGAAATCGAGCGGCTGGAAGCGGCGATTGACCTGTGGAATGAAGAACTGGGGCCGCTGGAAAACTTCATCCTGCCCGGCGGCTCTTCCTTGATCGCGCAAGCTCACGTCTGCCGAGCCCTGGCCCGCAGCGCCGAACGTCGTTGTCAGCAACTGAACGCGGTGGAGCCGTTGGCCGGGCCGGGGCTGGCCTATATCAATCGGTTGTCGGATCTGCTGTTCGTGACCGCGCGGGTCATTGCCCGGCGGCAAGGGGTGGCGGAGGTGCTTTGGGTGGCGGCGGCCAAGCCTGAGGGCTGAATCGTTCTTGAGGCCGCCATCGCGAGCAAGCTCGCTCCCACAGGGGTTCTGTGAAGGCCGAAGATCCCGTGTGGGAGCGAGCCTGCTCGCGATGGCGTCAGCGGTTACACCACAAAATCAAGCCTCAGGCCAAAACGCCCGAATCCCCGCCACACCCTGCGCCCCGGCCTCCCAGGCTTTTTGCTGCTCGCCAAGCCCCACCCCGCCCAACAGATAGACCGGCCGGTTGAAGCCCTCGATCAACCGCGCCGCCTCTGCCCAGCCCAACGGCTGCGCATCGGGATGGGTCTGGGTCGGCTGCACCGGCGAAAGGGTGACGAAGTCCACATCCATCTGCTGCGCCAGGGACAGTTCCTCGGCGTTATGGCAAGAAGCCGCCAGCCAACGGTCCTTGCCGAATGGTCGACCGGCCGAGGCATGCTTGCGCAGTTGCGCAGCGGTAATGTGCCAGCCAGCGGAAGGAAAATCCCCCAGCCACTCGAACGGTCCCTTGAGCATCAGTTGGGCCTTGCCGGCACACAACCCCACCGCATCCACCGCCAGATCGCGGTATTGCGGGTCGTAGCCGTTGGGCGCACGCAACTGGACCAACTTGATCCCGCCGGCAATCGCCTTCTGCAGGCCGCGCAGTAAGGCTGGCGTCTCAAGGCCTTCCGGGGTGATCAGGTATTCACCCGGCAAACGGGCCGCCGCGACGATCGGCTGGTTGGCCGCTGGAAACTCATGATTCGTCAGGTCTCGGGCCGTCACCCAAGCCAACGGTTGACCTTCGGCGCCATGGGGTTCGCCACTGAACGCCGAAACTTCCCAGACGTCCAGCAACACCTGTTTGTCCGGGTAATCGTGACGCACCTTGATCAACGGCCGGGCAGCGTCGACGACAATGCCCAGTTCCTCATGAAGCTCGCGGGCCAGGGCCGTCTCGACGGACTCATCGGCCTCGACCTTGCCGCCAGGAAATTCCCACAGGCCACCCTGGTGTTGGGTGTCGGCCCGTCGGGCAATGAGGATTTTGCCGGCAGCGTCGCGGATCACCGCCGCCGCCACATGGACTCGTTTCACCGCGTAGTTTCCTCCAGGCCAGCTTGTTGCCACGCCTTGAACGCCGGCCATTGATATAGGGTTTGGACGTAGGCCTCATCGACCTCCGGCAGTGCCACTTGATAAGTGCGCAAGCGTACGGCAACCGGGGCAAAAAATGCATCGGCCAGGCTTACGCGGCCAAACAGGTAGGGACCGGTTTCGGTCGCCGCCGCACGGCATTCGGCCCACAACGCCAGCATCCGCTGGATGTCCGCCTGCACGTCGGATGGCATCGGTGACAACGGCGCATCGTGCAGCAGATCCATGGGCATATGGTTGCGCAGGGCGAAAAAGCCGCTGTGCATCTGCGCACAGGCCGAGCGCGCCTGGGCCCGGGCAGCCACGTCCCTGGGCCAGAGATTGGCCTCGGGAAATTGTTCGGCCAGGTATTCGGCAATCGCCAGGGAATCGGAGATCACGCCGAATTCGGTCTTGAGCAACGGGACCTTGGCCGTGGCTGAATATTTGAGCAGCTTTTCACGGGTATCCGGCTGGCCGAGCCTGACCAATTCTTCGGTGTACTTCGCGCCGGTCAGCGCCAGGGCGAGCGCGCCGCGCATGGACCAGGAGGAGAGATCTTTGTCGCCGATGATCAGGTGCAGGCTCATGTGGATTCCTTTCTTGTGGTTCTGAGGTGTCTGTTCTGTTGCCATCGCGAGCAAGCTCGCTCCCACAGGGGGCTTGTAGTGTGAACACTATCGATATCACCCAACAGATCCACTGTGGGAGCGAGCTTGCTCGCGATTGGAGCAGCTCGGTCCCGAGCGTATTAAGTCCGGTACTCAGCGTTGATCTTGACGTACTCGTGGGACAGGTCAGTCGTCCAGATCGTTTCGCTGCAATCACCCCGTCCCAACTCGATACGGATGGTGATTTCTTCCTGCTGCATCACCGCCGCGCCCTGGGCTTCGGTGTAGGTGGCAGCGCGCGCACCTTGGCTGGCGATGCAGACCTCACCGAGGAACACGTCGATCTTGCTCACGTCCAGCTCAGGCACGCCGGCCCGGCCGACGGCGGCAAGGATCCGGCCCCAGTTCGGGTCGGAGGCGAACAGCGCGGTCTTGATCAGCGGCGAGTGCGCCACGGTGTAGCCGACATCCAGGCATTCCTGGTGGTTGCCACCGCCGTTGACCTGCACGGTCACGAACTTGGTCGCGCCTTCGCCGTCACGGACGATGGCCTGGGCCACTTCCATGCACACTTCGAACACTGCCTGCTTCAGGGCAGCGAACAACGAACCGCTGGCCTCGGTGATTTCCGGCAGGTTGGCCTGGCCGGTGGCGATCAGCATGCAGCAGTCATTCGTGGACGTGTCGCCGTCGATGGTGATGCGGTTGAACGACTTGTTGGCGCCGTCGAGCATCAGGTCTTGCAGCACTTGTCGCGAGACCTTGGCGTCAGTGGCGATGTAGCCGAGCATGGTCGCCATGTTCGGGCGGATCATGCCGGCGCCCTTGCTGATGCCGGTGACGGTGATGGTCACGCCGTCATGCTGGAACTGGCGACTCGCGCCCTTGGGCAGCGTGTCGGTGGTCATGATGCCGGTGGCGGCCGCGGCCCAGTTGTTTTCCGACAGGTCATCGAGGGCGGCTTGCAGCGCGCCTTCGATCTTCTCCACCGGCAGCGGCTCGCCGATCACACCGGTGGAATACGGCAGCACCTGGCTGGCGTCGACGCCGGTCAGCTCAGCCAGCTTGGCGCAGGTACGCTCGGCGGCGGCCAGGCCTGGCGCGCCGGTGCCGGCGTTGGCGTTGCCGGTGTTGGTCAGCAGGTAACGCACCGGCCCTTGCACGCGTTGCTTGGCCAGGATCACCGGCGCGGCACAGAAGGCGTTGAGGGTGAACACGCCCGCTACGGTCGAGCCTTCGGCGCAACGCATGACCACCACATCCTTGCGCCCGGGGCGCTTGATGCCGGCCGAGGCAATACCGAGTTCAAAACCGGCAACCGGGTGCAACGTGGGCAACGGACCAAGACCAACAGCCATGAATGCGCTCCTTAATAAAATGTATTCAGCATCGTCCTTATCAAGACGATTGATCAAATGGCAAAACGCCGCGACAAGAGACTCTTGTCGCGGCGCGGGTCGTTCAGCGTTGAAACGGGATTATTGGATCTGCCCGTGGCAATGCTTGTATTTCTTGCCCGAACCGCAGTAGCACAGTTCGTTACGGCCCAGCTTCTGCTCGTTGCGCACCGGTGCGGTCGCCAGGGCGACATCCACATCGACGCCCTCTTCGGCGACCACTTCCAGGCCAGGGGCTTCGGCGTGTTCGAACTGCATGCGCGCGGCCAGGGCTTCGGCTTCCTGGCGCAGGCGAGCTTCTTCTTCGGCCGGATCTTCGCGGCGAACCTGAACATGGGACAACACACGGATCGAGTCGCGCTTGATCGAATCGAGCAACTCGGAGAACAGCGTGTAGGACTCGCGCTTGTACTCCTGCTTCGGGTTCTTCTGGGCGTAACCACGCAAATGGATACCGTGGCGCAGATGGTCCATGGTCGACAGGTGATCTTTCCACAAGTCGTCCAGCACCCGCAGCACGATCTGCTTCTCGAAGGAACGCAGGGCCTCGGCGCCCGCCTGGTCTTCCTTCTCGTTATAGGCGGCGATCAGTTCGGCCAGCAGTTTTTCACGCAGGGTTTCTTCGTACAGGTGATCGTCTTCGTCGAGCCATTGCTGGATCGGCAATGCCACGCCGAAGTCGCTCTGCAAGGCGGCTTCCAGGCCGGCGACGTCCCACTGTTCCGGCAGCGATTGCGGCGGGATGTGGGCGCTGACAGTGGCGTTGAGCACGTCCTGGCGGAAATCGGCGATGGTTTCGCCAATGTTGTCGGCGGCCAACAAACTGTTACGCATGTGATAGATCACTTTACGCTGTTCGTTGTTGACGTCGTCGAACTCGAGCAATTGCTTGCGGATATCGAAGTTGCGGCCTTCGACCTTGCGCTGGGCCTTCTCGATGGCGTTGGTCACCATGCGGTGCTCGATCGCCTCGCCTGGCTGCATGCCCAGGGCCTTCATGAAGTTCTTCACCCGGTCAGAGGCGAAGATGCGCATCAGGCTATCTTCCAAAGACAAGTAGAAACGGCTGGAACCGGCGTCGCCCTGGCGACCGGCACGGCCACGCAGCTGGTTGTCGATACGACGGGATTCGTGACGCTCGGACGCGATCACCTGCAAACCGCCGGACTCGAGCACCTGCTGGTGACGCTTCTGCCAGTCGGCCTTGATCTGCGCGATCTGCTCAGGCGTCGGGTTTTCCAGGCTGGCGACTTCCACTTCCCAGTTGCCGCCCAACAGGATGTCGGTACCACGACCGGCCATGTTGGTGGCGATGGTCAGCGCACCCGGGCGACCGGCCTGGGCGATGATCTCGGCTTCCTTCTCGTGGAACTTGGCGTTGAGGACCTTGTGCTCGATGCCTTCCTTGTCGAGCAAGGCGGACATGTGCTCGGAGGTCTCGATGGTGGCGGTACCCACCAGGATCGGACGGCCCTGGGCCATGCCTTCCTTGATGTCGTTGATGATCGCCGCGTACTTCTCTTCGGCGGTCAGGAACACCAGGTCGTTGTAGTCTTTACGAGCCAGCGGCTTGTTCGGCGGAATCACCACCACTTGCAGACCATAGATCTGGTGGAATTCGAACGCTTCGGTGTCCGCGGTACCGGTCATGCCGGACAGCTTGTTGTACAGGCGGAAGTAGTTCTGGAAGGTGGTCGAGGCCAGGGTCTGGCTCTCGGCCTGGATGTTCAGGCCTTCCTTGGCTTCGATGGCCTGGTGCAGGCCTTCGGACAGGCGACGGCCCGGCATGGTACGGCCGGTGTGCTCGTCCACCAGCACGACCTGGCCGTCCTGCACGATGTATTCGACGTTGCGATGGAACAGCTTGTGGGCACGCAGGCCGGCATAGACGTGGGTCAGCAGGCCCAGGTTATGGGCCGAGTACAAGCTCTCGCCTTCAGCCAGCAAGCCGACGCGGGTGAGCATTTCCTCGATGAACTGGTGACCGGCCTCGTTGAGTTCGACCTGGCGGGTCTTCTCGTCAACGGTGTAGTGCCCGGCCTGGGTCACTTCGCCTTCGACTTCCTCGACGTGCAGCTTGAGCTGCGGGATCAGTTTGTTGATCTCGATGTACAGCTTGGAGCTGTCCTCCGCCTGACCGGAAATGATCAGTGGGGTACGGGCTTCGTCGATGAGGATGGAGTCGACTTCGTCGATCACGGCAAAGTTGAGTTCACGCTGGAATTTCTCTTCCATGCTGAACGCCATGTTGTCGCGCAGGTAGTCGAACCCGAATTCGTTGTTGGTGCCGTAGGTGATGTCGGCGGCATAGGCGGCGCGCTTCTCTTCCGGCGGCTGGAACGGCGTGACGACGCCGACGGTCAGGCCGAGGAATTCGTAGAGCGGGCGCATCCAGTTGGCGTCGCGGCGGGCCAGGTAGTCGTTGACCGTCACCACGTGCACGCCCTTGCCGGACAATGCATTGAGGTACACGCCCAGGGTCGCCACGAGGGTCTTGCCCTCACCGGTACGCATTTCAGCGATCTTGCCTTCGTGCAAGGTCATGCCGCCGATCAACTGAACGTCGAAGTGGCGCATGCCCATGACCCGCTTGCCGGCTTCACGGGCGACCGCAAAGGCTTCGGGCAGGAGCTGGTCAAGGGTTTCCCCTTTGGCGATGCGGTCCTTGAATTCGGCAGTCTTGGCGCGTAACTGATCGTCCGAAAGGGCCACCATTTGCTCTTCGAAGGCATTGACAGTCTGTACCGTCTTGAGCATGCGCTTGACTTCACGCTCGTTCTTGCTTCCAAAAAGTTTCTTTAACAAAGGCGCAAACATATCGGCAGGATCTTCCACACTAAAGGGATGGAGGGCGGCCCCATGAGTCGCCCGTGCAGCCCTCATGGCCGCATGCGAACGAGCATTCTACCCGGAAACGATGGAGAGGAAAGTGGCGTTATTCCACGATGCTGGCACAGCGCTGTGACGGGGCCACACTAAAATAAGGGCTTTTGCGCGAACTTCAACCCGCAAGGTGCAGAAGTTACTCATTGATTGTGTAGCTAAAAGCCGCTGGGCGAGAGGGTCGAGGCGCATCCGGCGCTTTCTGCTACCATGGCGCCTCTGTCATTTGCGGTACTCATTCATGGCCTTTCGCCCTCTTCCAGCCAAGGCACCCGCCGTTCTGCTGCGCGAAGCCAAGCCGCTGAAAGCCATCTTCGGCCACGCCCGGCGCCTGGGCCACCTGCAGCGCCTGCTGGACAGCCAGTTGCAACCGGCCGCGCGCGAACATTGCCACGTAGCGTCGTGGCGCGAAGGCAGCTTGTTGTTGATCGTCACCGACGGCCACTGGGCCACGCGCCTGCGCTACCAGCAAAAACGCTTGCTGCGCCAACTCCAGGCGTTCGAAGAATTCGCCAACCTGACGCGGATCCTGTTCAAGGTCCAACCGCCTACTGTCCAGGTCGGCGCCAAGGGGCATACGCTGGATTTGTCCACCGACGCCGCCGCGACCATCCAGGCCACCGCCGATGGCATCAGCGATCCCAACCTGCGGGCGGCGCTGGAGCGGTTGGCGGCCCATGCCAGGCCCAAGGATTGAAATTTTCGGCGGTTGTCAGATAGCTATCGCGAGCAAGCTCGCTCCCACAGGGGATCTTCAGCGGACGCACATTTTGCGTTCGACATCGCTCCACTGTGGGAGCGAGCTTGCTCGCGATAGCGGCAGGTCAGCCAGCCTATTTTCGCCTGCCAGACCGCCTTCGCGAGCAGGCTCGCTCCCACAGGGGATCTTCAGCGGACGCACATTTTGCGTACGACATCGCTCCACTGTGGGAGCGAGCCTGCTCGCGAAGGGCGGCGACTCGGTCCCAACTACCGGCGGCGCTTGCTGCCCCCCAGCAACGACCCCATCAACCCACGCACCAACTGCCGGCCCAATTGATTGGCTGCCTGGCGCATCGCCGATTTAAGTGCCTGGCCAGCCGCCGTGCCGAGGAACTCGCCGGCTTGTTCGGTGAAGCTGGGCGCTTCAGCCGCCGGCTTGCTCGGTACCGCTTCGGCCTGGGGCTCCAGCCCCTTGCGCCCCATCAGCACCTCATAGGCCGACTCGCGATCAATCGGCTTGTCGTAGCGCCCTTGCAACGCTGAACTGGCGATCAGCCCGGCGCGCTCGGCCTCGCTCAATGGCCCGATCCGCGATTGCGGCGGCGCCACCAGCACGCGCTGGACCATTTCCGGCGTGCCTTTTTCCTGCAAGGTGCCCACCAGGGCTTCACCGATGCCCAGTTCAGTCAACACCGCCAGGGCATCGAACTGCGGGTTGGGCCGGAAACCATCGGCCACCGCCCGCAGGGATTTCTGTTCCTTGGCCGTGAAGGCTCGCAACCCGTGCTGGATGCGCAAACCCAATTGCGCCAGCACGTCGTCCGGCAAGTCGCCGGGCGACTGGGTCACAAAATACACCCCCACGCCCTTGGAGCGGATCAGCCGCACCACTTGCTCCAGGCGTTCCTGCAACGCCTTGGGCGTACCGGCGAAAAGCAAGTGCGCCTCGTCGAAGAACAGCGCCAGCAGCGGCTTGTCCGCATCGCCGCGCTCGGGCAATTGCTCGAACAGCTCGGCCAGCAGCCACAGCAGGAACGTCGCGTAGACCTTCGGCGCTTCGTGGACCAGGCGGCTGGCGTCGAGCAAGTGGATGCGGCCGCGGCCATCGCTGGCCGGTTGCAGGATGTCTTCAAGCTGCAAGGCCGGTTCGCCGAACAACGCGTCCGCGCCCTGCTGCTCCAAGGTGGACAAGCGCCGCAGCAGCGCCTGGCTGGAGCCGGTGGTCATCAGCGCCGCATCATCCCCCAGTAACTCGGGATTGTCCTTGAGGTGATTGAGCAGCGCCTTCAGGTCCTTGAGGTCCAGCAGCAACAGGCCCTCGCGATCGGCGACCTTGAACGCGGCATAGAGCGCCGATTGCTGGCTGTCCGTCAGTTCCAACAGGCTGCCGATCAACAACGGCCCCATCTCGCTCAGGGTGGTGCGCAGCGGATGACCGGACTGGCCGTGGATATCCCACAAGGTCACCGGATAAGCCTGGGGTTTGTGATCGAGCCAGGGCATGCCCGCGATACGCTCGGCGATCTTGCCCTGAGGGTTGCCCGCCGCGCCGAGGCCGCACAGGTCGCCCTTGATGTCCGCCGCGAACACCGCCACGCCGGCATCGCTGAACATTTCCGCGAGGCGCTGCAAGGTGACGGTCTTGCCGGTACCGGTGGCGCCCGCCACCAGGCCATGGCGGTTCGCCAGGCGCATGGCCTGGCCGATGGGCTGGCCGCTGAGGTCGGCGCCGATAACGAGTTGCGATGAGTCAGGCATGTGGTCACCCGTGGTGTTTGCGATATGACGCCATTTTGCACGCTTATATAAAAGCATGCCTGGGGCATTAAGGCCTCGGCAGCAGGAATAATAGCTGGGAACCCGGGCTGGCCCTATCGCGAGCAAGCTCGCTCCCACAGGGGGTTGTGGTATGCACAGATCCCGTGTGGGAGCGAGCTTGCTCGCGATGAGGCCCTGTCAAACCCAGCAATACGCCACTGACACCCCGTCACCACAACCCCAACCGAACATCTATTCTTCATGAAGGTCAACACAGGAGAACACAGACCGGAGGGATGTTCATCGTGCATATCGCGGACATAACCATGTTCTACGCCCCTGCCAGCGGAGGCGTGCGCACTTACCTGGATGCCAAGCACCGGCGCCTGGGCGATCGGCCCGGTATTCGTCACAGCCTGTTGATTCCCGGCGCGCATTTGAGCGAGCACGACGGAATCTACAAGGTTCCGGCCCCTGCGCTGCCGTTCGGCAAGGGCTATCGTTTTCCCCTTCGCCTGGCGCCGTGGCGCAATGTCCTGCGCGATCTGCAGCCGGACCTGATCGAGGTCGGCGACCCGTACCTCACCGCCTGGGCCGCATTGGATGCCCGTCGTCAGCTCGATGTGCCCGTCATCGGCTTCTATCACTCCGACCTGCCATTGTTGGTGAGCAACCGCATGGGCAACTGGTTCACTCCCAACATCGAAGCCTACGTCAGCAAGTTATATGGCAATTTCGACCGGGTCCTGGCCCCAAGCCAGGTCATGGCCGACAAACTGACCGGGCTGGGGGTCAAGAACGTCTTCGTGCAACCCTTGGGCGTCGACCTGCAAACCTTCACCCCCGCCGCCCGCGACCCGGAACTGCGGGCCGAGCTGGGCATTGCCGAAGACACGCGCCTGCTGATTTTCGCCGGTCGCGGCTCCAAGGAAAAAAACCTGCCGGTGCTGCTCAAGTGCATGAAACGCCTGGGCGAGCGCTATCACCTGTTGCTGGTGGGCTCGTCGATGCCCGCCGTGGTGCCGGACAACGTCACGGTGGTCGATGAGTTCTGCCCGGCGCCGCAAGTCGCCCGGCTCATGGCCAGCGCCGATGCCCTGTTGCACGCCGGTGACCAGGAAACTTTCGGCCTGGTGATCCTCGAAGCCATGGCCAGCGGTATTCCCGTGGTGGCCGTGGCGGCCGGGGCCTTCACCGAAATCGTCAATGAGGACTGCGGGTTGCTGTGCACGCCCAACAACCCGCAGGCCATGGCCAATGCCGTGCGGCAACTGTTTGCCGAAGGCTGCCAGCGCCGTGGTGCACTGGCGCGCCGGCATGTGGAACGGCATTACGCTTGGGATACCGTGGTCAACAGTTTGCTGGGGCATTACCACGCCGTGCTCGGCGAACAGCTACCGCTGCTGGCCAATGGTTGAGGCGAGGTCCGTGTCGATGAGTTCCTCACCCAGCGTGCTTTTGGTGCTGCACGACGTGGCTCCGCAAACCTGGCCCGATTACCAGCCCTTCGTCGAGGCCGTCGATGCCCTCGGCCAGGTGCCGATGACCTGGCTGGTGGTGCCGGATTTTCATCGCAACAATGCCTTGGAGGCTCACCCCGGCTTTCGGCGCCTGCTCGACAGTCGGGTGGAGCGTGGCGATGAGCTGGTGTTGCATGGCTACTACCATTGCGACGACGGCCCTGTTGCCCGTCACCCCAAGGATTGGTTCATGCGCCGGGTCTATACCCACGAAGGGGAGTTCTACAACCTGTCCGAGCAAGCCGCCCTCGCCCGCCTGCGCGCCGGGATCGACACCTTTGAGCGTTACCACTGGCCGCTGGAAGGTTTCGTCGCCCCGGCCTGGCTGATGAGCGAAGGCACGCGTCGGGCGTTGCGCCAGTTGCCGCTGAGCTACACCAGCGATACCCAACACCTCTATCGCTTGCCCGACTTTACCGCCATCGACGCGCCGGGCCTGGTCTGGAGTGCCCGCAGCGCCTGGCGCCGTGGCCTGTCGAAAGTCATCAGCGACCAGCGTGAACAGCGCTGGCGCCAGGCCCCGGTGATTCGCCTTGGCTTGCACCCGGTGGACATGCGCCACGGATTTTCCCGCGACTATTGGCTGCGCACCCTCGAACGCCTGCTCAACGACGGTCGCGTGCCGATGACCAAGGTCGGCTGGCTGGCGACCCAGGGGCTGCCGGCCCGTAGCGCCGCATGAAACGGCTGATCTGGCTGGGCGCCGCGCTGCTCACGGCGCTATTGGTGCCGCTGCTGGTCGGCGGCGGGGAAATGTGGTCGCGGGTGCAGCGTTTTCCCTTGTCGCTGCTGCTGGCCATGCTCGGCATGATCGTGCTGTGCTGGGGCTTGAACTCCGTACGCTTGCGCCTGTTGCTGGGTGAATACCGTGGACGCATCGGCCGGTGGAAAAGCATGGGCGTGGTGATGTCCACCGAGTTCGCCATGTGCGCGACGCCCGGCGGCAGTGGCGGCCCGCTGACGTTGATGGCCCTGCTAGCGCGCAACGGCGTGCGCCCGGCCCATGGCAGCGCGGTGTTCGCCATGGATCAACTGAGCGACTTGCTGTTCTTCCTCTGTGCCTTGGTGGGCATTCTGTTCTACGCGCTGTTCCAGAACCTCAGCCAGCGCCTGGAATGGATGCTGGCGTTGAGCGCGATTTCATTGTTTGGCGGGCTGTTCGGCTGCGTCCTGGTGGCCCGTTATCATCGTCGATTGATCCTGCTGGGCGCTCGGGTGCTGCGGCACTTGCGGGTAAAGACCACCACCCGCCGACGCTGGGGCCGCAAGATCCTGAACTTCCTCGCGGCGTTCACCGACACCTTGAAATTGCCGCGACGGACCCTGTTCCAGGTCTTCGGCCTGACCTGCCTGCATTGGGCGCTGCGCTACAGCGTGTTGTACCTGGCCTTGAAGGGACTCGGGGCGGACTTGCAGTGGGCCTGGAGTTTCCTGATCCAGATGCTGTCCTTGAGCGCGGGACAGTTCAGCCTGCTGCCGGGTGGCGCCGGGGCGGCCGAACTGACCTCGGCGGCGCTGCTGGCGCCCATGGTGGGCAAGTCCACCGCGGCGGCGGCGATCCTGATCTGGCGGGCGGTGACCTATTACTTCTACCTGGTGGCCGGCGGGCCGGTGTTTTTCCTGATGGTCGGGCGGCCGTTGATCAAGAAGCTGATCAGGCTCAGGCAAGCCTGACCGGTCACGGCTTTTGTTCGGCCTCGTCCTGGGGATGCAGTTGCTCCCACAATTGCGCGGCGTCGGGAAACTCGGTGCCGTCCTCCGGGCTCAATGCGTCAGGGTCGTAGCGGCTGAGGCAGCCTTCGCCCAGGGTGACTGGGGCCTTGGAGGTGGCTTTGTCCAATGGATCGGTCATGGCGCAGCGTTGCTCCTTGAGCGGTATGAATCACTGTGGCGAGGGAGCTTGCTCCCGCTCGGCTGCGCAGCAGTCGTAAAGCCTGCCTATTCTATTTTCCCGGTGCACGGTGTTGAATGGTTTTGGGTCTGCTTCGCAGCCCAGCGGGAGCAAGCTCCCTCGCCACGGGGCATCGTTGTTCTTTAGTCAATGAAAAGGCCTGGCGATCGCTCGTCCAGGCCCTTCGAAGTGTTGTCAGAAGACCACGGTCTTGTTGCCGTGCACCAGCACCCGGTCTTCCAGGTGATAACGCAGACCGCGGGCCAACACCATTTTCTCGACGTCACGGCCGAAACGCACCATGTCTTCGATGCTGTCGCTGTGGCTGACGCGCACCACGTCCTGCTCGATGATCGGGCCGGCATCCAGCTCTTCGGTCACGTAGTGACAGGTGGCGCCAATCAGCTTCACACCACGCATCGAGGCCTGGTGGTACGGCTTGGCCCCGACGAACGACGGCAGGAAACTGTGGTGGATGTTGATGACTTTATGGGCGTACTCGCTGCACAACGCCGGCGGCAGGATTTGCATGTAGCGGGCCAGCACCACCACTTCGGCGTCGTGCTGCTTGACCAGCCGCGAGACTTCGGCGAATGCCGGCTGCTTGTCTTGCGGGTTGACCGGCACGTGGTAGTACGGGATGCCGTGCCATTCCACCATGCTGCGCAAGTCATCATGGTTGGAGATCACACAGGCGATGTCGCAATCGAGCTCATCGCTGTGCCAGCGGTGCAACAGGTCAGCCAGGCAGTGAGACTCACGACTGGCCATCAGCACCACGCGTTTTTTCTGCGCGGTGTCGGTGATGCGCCAGTCCATCGAGAACTCTTGGGCAATGGGTGCGAACGCTTCACGGAAGGCTTCGATACCGAAGGGCAGCGAGTCGGCACGGATCTCGTGACGCATGAAAAACCAACCGCTTTGATTGTCCGAGTGATGGCTCGCTTCGGTGATCCAGCCGTTATGGGACGCCAGAAAGTTACTGACTTTAGCAACGATGCCGACGCGGTCCGGGCAAGCAATCACCAGACGAAAAGTGCGCATTAGGGAAACTCCAGAACTTCGCAAAGGCGGCCATTCTAGCCATTGCGCGGCAAAACTGCAGTATCGATGACACGCCGGAGCCTGGGCGACCGCCCCAGGCCATGGCCGGCGAGGCCTGGCAAGGCCGGCTATATGTGTGAATAGATGTGAAGACACTGTCACGGTATTTAACTGCAACAGGCTTTTTTGTGGCGCAGCACTAATTAATTAAATAAAACATCGGTTAAATGTTTACTTGATGAAACTGTCTGATTACTATTGCCGCACTGTCTCCTTGTCACCCGCGTCCTACATAAGGTAGTCCACATGTCCTTGATCAATGAATACCGCGCCACAGAAGAAGCCATCAAAGAACTGCAAGCTCGCCTGAAAAATCTGTCGCAAGACGACAAACTGCAAACCGAGCTGGAATTCGAAGGCAAACTGCGCACGCTGATGGGCGAATACTCCAAGTCGCTGCGTGACATCATTGCCCTGCTGGATCCAGAAGCCAAGTCGAGCAAAGCGCCACGTGGCGCCGTCAAAACTACTGGCACCAAGCGCGCTCGCAAAGTTAAGCAATACAAGAACCCGCACAACGGCGAAGTCATCGAAACCAAAGGTGGCAACCACAAGACGCTGAAAGAGTGGAAAGCCAAGTGGGGCGGTGACGTGGTAGAAGGCTGGGCAACCCTGCTGGGCTAAGCCTCGCCGCGTCGCATGCTTCTTTGCGAACAAAAAAACGCCAGCGATTGCTGGCGTTTTTTTATGCCTGTCATCTTTTCAATTCATAGCGACTCAAGGCTTAAACGTTTGCGCAATTGCTGGCTGTAGCCTTGCCATTGCATGAGTACTTCTCGCTGCATGGGTGTCGACAGGTCCAGCCACTCTCCCATCGCCTCGTCAAAACTTTGCAAGGTATTAGGCGCTCCCCATTCCGGGGCGGACAGACGTTGTTGACAGAAAAGTCTCCAACGCCCCTGCTCTTCGGGATCCAAGGTGTCTGGAAAGTTGCGTGCGCGATATCGGAACAATAGTTCCGGTAGACGCTCATCATCGAAAGGCCAGCGCTCTTGAGCCAATTGCGCCGGGTCCGCCATGCGCACTTGTTCACATAAACGCCGATCGCGGTCGCCCAAGAAGCCTGCGTATAACTGTTGCTCGGGATCCTCGCTGGCGGTGAAATCTTCGTGGCCATAAATAGCCTGAAGTTTATCTTGCCAAACTTTCTGTGCGTCAGTTAGCCGCAATGCCCGCTGTTGGTAACCCTCCATGTCCAGCGCCAGCCGCTGTTGGTCCTCGAGGCGCAGCACCGACAACGGCGCGACCACCGGGCATTTGTTGATATGGATAAGCTTGAGCGGCACTGGCAGCTCACCTTCGAGCAGTTCTTCACGGCGGGTATACAACCGTTGGCGCAGGCTGTCGGCGTCGTGGTCCAACAAGCCCTGGGGGTCCAGGTGCAGGTCGCAGACAATCAGGGCGTTGCGGTTTTTCGGATGCCAGGCCAGGGGCAGGACCACGCCGATGTAGTTGCGCGCCGCCGAGAAGCGACCGGAAATATGCACCATCGGCTGCAACAGGCGGATCTGGTCCATCACCTTCTGTTTGCTGCGCAACTGGAACAGCCAGTCGTAGAGCCGGGGCTGCTGCTGGCGGATCAGGCGAGCCAGGGCGATGGTCGCGCGCACGTCCGACAACGCGTCGTGGGCCTGGCCATGGTCGATGCCGTTGGCGGCGGTCAGGCGTTCGAGCTTGAGGCTGACGCGACCGTCTTCCTGCGGCCAGACAATGCCCTGTGGGCGCAGCGCATAGGCCGCGCGCACCAGGTCGATCAGATCCCAGCGACTGTTACCGCCCTGCCATTCCCGCGCGTACGGGTCGAAGAAGTTTCGATAAAGGCTGTAGCGGGTCATTTCATCGTCGAAGCGCAGGGTGTTGTAGCCGGCGCCACAGGTACCGGGCGCGGCCAGTTGGTCGTGGACACGGGTCATGAAATCGGCTTCGCTCAAGCCTTTTTCGGCCAGGCAAGTCGGGGTAATGCCGGTAATCGCACAGGCCGCCGGATGCGGCAGGATGTCATCGCTGGGCCGGCAATACAGGTTCACCGGTTCGTCGATTTCATTGAGCTCGAAATCGGTACGGATACCCGCCACCTGCAAGGGCCGGTCGCAACGCGGGTTGATGCCGGTGGTTTCGTAGTCGTACCAGAAGATGGAAGTCACGGGCTGTTCCTGAACTGAAGACTGGCGAAGTCTAGGCGCTCGAACCCGCCTGCGACCAGCAGTGCTGTAACTTTTGAATGCCAACACACGGGTCCACCCCATGCCCCATGTGGGAGCGAGCTTGCTCGCGATGGCGGTGGGTCAGCTTGCATCCCTGTTGAATGGGCTGCCGTCATCGCGAGCAAGCTCGCTCCCACAGTTGGTCTGCGGTGCCTGCGAGTGCAATCCCGGCATGGAGGTACAGACCGTGTTCGCCCTCCCAATCCTGTTGCAAACCATGAAATGACCCACACAGTTCTATCGTTTGCCCGCGCGAAGACTGCTAGCATCTGGGCCGAGATTGAACATTCGGTCTGGCCCATCACAGGTTGCCCATGCTCGAGACACCAGCACTGCAAAGGAACGCGACGCTGCCCGCGCCCCTGGACACGCGTTATCAGGTTGAAACGCCGGAAGGCATCGACCTGCCGCTGCGCCCGGCGGGGTTGATGCCGCGTGCAATCGCCTTCGCCATCGACCTGGGCATTCGCGGGCTGGTCCTGGGGTTTTTCTTCCTGGTCCTGGCGTTTTTCGGTGAGCTGGGGCTCGGCCTGGGTTCCATCCTGCTGTTTGTCGTCAGTTGGTGGTACATGGTGCTGTTCGAGGTGCTCAACCAGGGGCGCTCTCCCGGCAAGCAGATCATGGGGCTGCGCGTGGTGCAGGACGATGGCCGGCCCATCGGCTGGTCGGCGTCGTTGATCCGCAACCTGCTGCGTTTCGTCGACATGCTGCCCTTTGGCTACACCTTCGGGGCCATTTGCTGCCTGCAGCATCCGGCGTTCAAGCGCCTGGGCGATCTCGCGGCCGGCACGCTGGTGGTGTATCGCGAACAACCTGTCAAACGCCCCGCATTGCCCATGGCCCCGCCGATACGCACGCCTTTCACCCTGAACTTGCATGAACAACGCGCCGTGCTGGGCTTCGCCGAACGCCAGGCAGAACTGTCACGGGCGCGGGTCAACGAACTGGCGGCGATCCTGGCTGCGCCACTGAACGTCCAGGGGCCGAACGCCACCGCCGAGCTCAATGGCATCGCCCGTGGCCTGTTGGGGCCGACATGAAGCAAAGCCTGTTCGAAAGCCGCCACCAAGGCGAATGGGAGCATCTGTCCCGACAACTCGATCAACTGGAGCGCAGCCGCAACGTGCCCCAGAGCGGTGATTTCCCCGCCGCCTATCGACGGCTCTGCCATCACCTGGCACTGGCCCAGGCCCGGGGCTACAGCAGCTTGCTGGTCGACACCCTGCAACAACTGGCGCTACGCGGTCATCAGCAACTCTACCGGGATCGCAGCCGCCCCTCGGCCAGCCTCTCGGCCTTCATCCTGGTCGGTTTCCCTCGCCTGGTACGTGAACAATGGCGCTTTGTGCTGGCCGCCAGCCTGCTGTTCCTCGGCAGCCTGGTGGGCATCGGGCTGTTGGTCTATCTGTTTCCGGAACTGGTCTACAGCGTGCTGGGCGCCGACGAAATCAGCCAGATCCGCAGCATGTATGACCCCGCCTCCGGGCACCTGGGGCGCTCGGTCGAACGGGCCGCCAGCGAAGACTGGGTCATGTTCGGCTACTACATCATGCACAACATCGGCATTGCCTTTCAGACGTTCGCCAGTGGCTTGATGTTTGGTCTCGGGAGCGCGTTCTTCCTGCTTTTCAATGGCCTGACCATCGGCGCAGTGGCCGGGCACCTGACCCAGATCGGCTCGGGGGGAACGTTCTGGTCGTTCGTGATCGGCCACGGCGCCTTCGAACTCACCGCCATCGCCTTGGCCGGTGCCGCGGGCCTGCAATTGGGCTGGGCCTTGATCGCGCCGGGACGCCTGACCCGGGGCGAGGCCTTGCGGCTCGCGGCGGGCAAAAGCGTGCTGATGATCGGCGGCGTGATGCTGTTCCTGCTCATCGCCGCGTTCATCGAGGCCTACTGGTCCTCCAGCGCCGTGACGCCCGCCACCAAATACACGGTGGGCGCGTTGTTATGGCTGTTGGTGATCAGCTATCTGTCGTTTGCCGGACGGGTCCGCCATGCGCCTGAGTGATGCCACCGTCGTCATCCGCCCACGCACCACCTGGGAAGCCATGGACCTGGGTGTATTGATGAGCCAGCAGCATCGACGCCTGCTGATGACCAGTTGGGCGATCATCACGCTACCGGTGTACCTGTTGCTGACCCTGCTGCTGTGGGATTCACCGTCCCTGGTGGTGATGCTGTTCTGGTGGCTGAAGCCGGCCTTTGACCGTCTGCCCTTGTACATTCTGTCCAAGGCGCTGTTTGGCGAAACCCCGACCTTGAGGCAGGCCTTGCGCCAATGGCCAGCGCTGCTCAAGCCCCAGTTGCTGGCCAGCCTGACCTGGCGCCGGCTGAGCCTGAGCCGCAGTTTCCTGCTGCCGGTGGTGCAACTCGAAGGGCTCGCAGGTGAAGCACGGGAGCAACGCATACGGGTCTTGCTGCAACGTAATCGCGGCGCTTCGCAATGGTTGACCATCATCGGCATGCACCTGGAAACCGCCCTGTGGTTCGGCCTGATGGCGCTGTTCTATCTGTTCGTGCCGCAACAAGTCGAACTGCAATGGGATTGGGAGACGCTGGTGTCCGCAGCCGAACACGACTGGTTGTGGTTCGAGCACCTGGTCAACTTCCTGTATCCGCTGCTGCTGATCTTGTGGGAACCGGTGTACGTCGCCTGCGGCTTCAGCCTCTACCTGAACCGGCGTACGATCCTCGAGGCGTGGGACATCGAACTGGTGTTCCGGCGCCTTCGCCAACGGCTGAGCGGCGTAGCCCCGGTGTTGTTGCTCCTGGCCCTGGTGATGCTGCCATTGGCGCCCCCGGCGTTTGCCGCAGAGGACACCAACGGCCCCGACAGCCCGCGGCTGCTCAACCAGCCCCTCACCAGCGAAGCCTCCCGGGACGGCATCGAGGCGATCCTCGACGCCCCGCCCTTCAAGAACTCCGAGACCATCACCCGTTATCGTTTCGGCGAAGACACCGCTGAACCCGCCGAGGAGACCGAAGAGACCGAGGCCAAACCGAGCTGGCTCAAGGCCCTGTTCAAATGGCTCGGCGGCCAACGCTTCGACATCGCCGCCGCGCTGATCCAGATCGCGCTGTGGGCCTGCTTGATAGGCGCGATCGTCTGGCTGGCCTGGCACTATCGGGAACGGCTCAAGGCCCTGGTCAATCGCCGACCGACGCCACGCCTGCCCGTGGAACGAGCGGCGCCGGCACGCATGTTCGGCCTGGATATCCGTGAAGAAAGCCTGCCGACCGACATCGCCGCCAGCGTCGAACAACTGTGGGCCACGCAACCCCGTGAAGCCCTGGGCCTGCTGTACCGGGCGCTGCTCAGCCGGTTGCATCATGACTTCAAGATCCCCTTGAAACCGTCCGACACCGAAGGCCAGGTGCTGCAACGCGTCGAACAGCTCAAGCAGGACGACCTGCTGGGCTTCAGCAAAGCCCTGACGCTGCATTGGCAAAACATTGCCTACGGGCATCGCCCACCGCCGACCCACCTGCAACAGGAACTGTGTGACGGCTGGCGCGGGCTATTCGGTCCGGGAGCGTCTCGATGAGCCGGCATGCGGGGTGGCTGATCGGCGCCGTGCTGGCCGCCGTGGTGGGCGCATTCGGCTTCTATCTCTACGCCAAAGCCGTGCCCTATGAAGAGGTCGTCGAGCACGGCCCTTCTCCCGAAGCCCAGGCCAACCCTTACCTGGCCGCCGAGCATTTCCTGCGCCAGCGGGGCATCAACGTCGAGCACGCCAACAGCCTGGATGTATTGCCCACCCTGGAGCCTCGCCAGCACAGCCTGCTGTTGCTGGGCGAGCGCACCCACATGACGCCCCGGGAAGTCGACCGATTGATGAACTGGACCCGGGCCGGCGGGCGCTTGCTCTTCGTGGCCGAAGCCTTGTGGGACGACAGCGCCGGCAACAGCGGCGACCTGCTGCTCGACCGCGTGCGCCTGCGCCAATTCCTGAGCAAGGACCTCAAGGAGCCCGCGCCCGAACTGATCAAGGACCGTTATCCGGAACTGACCAAGCTCTACCTGGAAGACGAAGAGGCGCCGGCCTATATCGGCTTCGACACCGACTTTCACCTCGAAGACCCGCATAACCTGGCCCAGGCCTGGGCCAACAGCGCGTCGTCGACCCACATGATGCAATTGACCCTCGGCCTGGGCTCGATCACCGTGCTCACCGATGCCGAGCTGTGGAAGAACGATGCGATCGAGCAGTACGACAACGCCTGGCTGCTCTGGTACTTGAGCGCCGACACGGACGTCACGCTGCTGTTCAATACCGACCACGACGACCTGCTGACCCTGTTGCTGCGCTATTTCCCCCAAGCGCTGGTGGCACTGCTGGCCCTGGTTGCCCTGTGGTTCTGGCATTCGGCGGTGCGCCATGGCCCGCTGCAACCCCCCGCCTCCAAGGCGCGGCGCCAGTTGGAAGAACACGTGCAGGCCAGCGCCGGTTTCCACCTGCGCCACAACGGCCAGCAGCACCTGTTGCACGCCTTGCAGCAAGACGTGCTGCGCCGGGCACGCCACCTTCACCCAGGTTTCGAACAACTGGCCGTCGCCGAACAGTGGCAGGTACTCGCCCGCCTGACCCGACAACCGACGCGGGCCATCAGCCAGGCCTTGAGCCCACGGCCGAAACAGCGGATGTCCGGCGCCGAGTTCTGCCGCCAGGTCGCCCATTTGCAAAGCCTTAGGAATGCCTTATAGATTTTTCCGCAGAAAAATCCGCAAAATCACTGGAAATCGCCTATCGTACGGTGTCGCTACAGCTAGTAATAACAGGCGTTACAAGCCGTTTTATTTTCCGTAAAAATTTCCGCAGGTATTGCCCAATAAACAGCCGTTATGTTCGCTGGAAGCAAACGATGATCACCTCGAAAACGTACCTGGATCCCGTACTGCCAGAAAACCTGCCCGACTCGCTCATTCAGGCCGCGGATCAGTTGCCACGCAAGGCAGCCTTTCTGGCCGGACGTCTGGCCGATGAGACATCCAGGCAACTGGCGGGCCTGTTGCGCATCACCAACACCTACTACTCGAACCTGATCGAAGGGCATCGCACCGAGATTGCCGACCTCCAAGTTGCTCGCACGACACCAAAACGGGAAAGAAAGGAACTCAAAGAGCTGGCCGTGCACCACATGACGCAGCAGGAAGTGATGGAGCGGCTACTTCGTATGCGGCCAGCGGACAATTTCTCCGCGCTGTTCGATCCCAAGTTGATCGCGGCCATCCATCGTCGTCTGTTCAAGGACGCGTCCAAGCAGGAACTGACCCTGGGCGATGGGCGCCTGATGGAACCCGGCAGGCTGCGGGCCGAAGAGAATGAACAGGTCCAGGTTGGCGCGCATGTCGCTCCCTCGGCGGCTGTTGTATTGCCCATGCTTGAGCATCTGCAGTTGCACTACGGACGAATCAGGGATCCGCGGCGCCAATTGATCGCTGCCCTGGCAGGCCATCACCGGGTGGCGCTTGTTCACCCCTTCCTGGACGGCAATGGTCGAGTGATTCGGATGCTCACCCACCTGCAACTGGTTCACCTCGGGCTAAAACCTTTTCTTTGGTCACTGTCTCGCGGCCTGGCTCGCAGGCAAGACGAGTACTATCGCTTCCTGGCCTTGGCTGATCACCCGCGTGAGGGTGACTATGACGGGCGCGGCCAACTCTCACAGCGTCACTACTTCAACTTCATCGAGTTCATGCTCGATGTCTGCCACGACCAGATCGAGTACATGACGACCTCGCTAAACCCGGCCAAGCTGCGCGAACAGGTTGTTCATGTGTTCTCGACGGATCCTGAGCTTCGCCGTGCCGGCATCCGGCCCACCAGTGCTGCTGCCGTACTGGCGCTTCTCACTCAGGGCGTAATGCCGCGGGCGGAGTTCAAGGTATTCACAGGCTTGAAGGATCGGCTGGCAACCGAAGAGCTGGGCCGCTTGATCGAAGCGGGGATCGTGGTTAGCAGTACCCCCCGGTCTCGAACGGTGGAAGCGGGGTTGCCCGCACGCTTCGCCGGATTAATCTTTCCAAACCTGCATTTTCAGATGGGCTAAGGTGTGCCAGCGACTCAGCTATCACTGCCCGGCACTGAAGGATGAAAGCGTTAGATCACGAGTAAATAGGATTTAACCGTTAGGAGAACGCCAGAATTGACGACTGAACAGAACGAACCTGCCGACGGCCAGGCCCACGCCGCCCAACAGCGCCAGCGCGCCAGTCAGTTGGCCCAGGCCATCCGCACCGAGCTACGCAAAGCGGTGGTGGGTCAGGCCAGTGTGATCGACGATGTGCTCACGGCATTGATCGCCGGTGGCCACGTATTGCTCGAAGGCGTTCCCGGATTGGGCAAGACCTTGCTGGTGCGGGCCCTGGCTCGCTGTTTCAACGGCGAGTTTGCGCGCATCCAGTTCACCCCCGACCTGATGCCCAGCGACGTCACCGGGCACGCGGTGTACGACTTGCAGACCGAACAGTTCAAGCTGCGCAAGGGCCCGGTGTTCACCCATCTGCTGCTGGCCGACGAGATCAACCGTGCGCCAGCCAAGACCCAGGCCGCGCTGCTCGAAGCCATGCAGGAGCGCCAGGTCACCCTGGAAGGCCGTGCCCTGCCCATCGCCCAGCCGTTCATGGTCCTCGCCACCCAGAACCCCATCGAACAGGAAGGCACCTACCCGCTGCCGGAAGCCGAGCTCGACCGCTTCATGCTCAAGGTGCGCATGGATTACCCGGATGCCGACCAGGAGCTGGACATGGTCCGCCAGGTCAGCCGTTCGACCCGCGCCGACATGCTCGATGTGCAACCGCTGCGCATGGTGTTGCAGGCCAAGGACGTGCAAGCGTTGCAACGCATCGCCAGCGACCTGCCGATGGACGACCAGGTGCTCGACTACGCCGTGCGCCTGGCCCGCACCACCCGCAGCTGGCCAGGCCTGACCCTCGGCGCCGGGCCTCGCGCGTCGATTGCCCTGGTGCGTTGCGCCCGGGCCCGGGCGTTGTTGCGCGGCGGCGACTTCGTCGTGCCGGACGACATCAAGGGCTGCGCCCTGGCCGTACTGCGCCATCGCGTGCGGCTGGCGCCGGAGCTGGACATCGAAGGGCTGTCGGTGGATCAGGTGCTGGGGCAGTTGCTTGATCAAGTGCCGGCGCCGCGGTTGTGATGAGGGCGTCTGTGCCAAGCGTGCTTTTTGTGCCAGGAATACCTTCTATGGCAGGAATGTCTTCTGTACCAGGAATGCTTTTTGTGCCAGGAAAATTCTTGGTGGCAGGCATGCTTTTTGTGCCAGGAAAATTCTTGGTGGCAGGCATGCTTTTTGTGGCGAGGGAGCTTGCTCCCGCTGGGCTGCGAAGCAGCCCCCAAGTTCTATCTGACACACCGCCAAGGGACGCTGCGCGTCCAGCGGGAGCAAGCTCCCTCGCCACAGGAAACCTCACTGCAGCAAATTTCTTTGCCAAGGCAAACATCCCCTGCAAGGGCATGCGCCGATGAAACCCTCACGCCTGCTGCTGACCTGGCTCGCCGTGCTGCTGGGCGTGAGTATCGTGCTCGGCGCACTGCGAGCGCTGGGCATCGCGGTGCCATCGACGCTGCTGTCGATCAACTGGGGGTTGCTGCTGGCCTTGCTGGCCCTGGCGCTGCTCGACGCGGTGCGCGTCCGGCGCCTGCCCTCGCCGCGGGTGCAACGGCAAATGCCCGGGAGCCTGGCCCTGGGCCGCTGGGGTGATGTCCGCCTGGAAGTCAGCCACGACTTTGCCCAGCCGCTGCACGTGCAGCTTTTCGATCATGTTCCCGATGGCCTGGACTTCGAAAACCTGCCGCAGTCGGTCGAACTGCAACCCGGCCAGCGCAGCCAGGTCGGCTACCGCCTGCGCCCGCTCAAGCGCGGTCACTTTACCTTCGTCCAGTGCGAAACCAACCTGCCGAGCCCGCTGGGCTTGTGGACCGATAAGCGCCTGCTGGACGCCGTCGACCACACCCGCGTCTACCCGGATTTCGCCAGGCTCTACGACGGCCAGTTGCTGGCGGTGGACAATTGGCTCAGCCAGCTCGGCATTCGCCAGCGGCAACGCCGCGGCCAGGGGCAGGAATTCCATCAATTGCGCGAATTCCGCGAGGGCGACAGCCTGCGCCAGATCGACTGGAAAGCCACCGCCCGCCATCGCACGCCGATCGCCCGGGAATACGAAGACGAGCGCGACCAGCAGATCATCTTCATGCTCGACTGCGGCCGACGCATGCGCAGCCAGGACGGCGAGCTGGCGCATTTCGACCACGCCCTCAACGCGTGCCTGCTGCTCAGCTACACCGCCCTGCGCCAGGGCGATGCCGTGGGCCTGAGCACCTTCGCCAGCGAGCAAAGCCGCTACCTCGCCCCGGTCAAAGGCACCGGCCAACTCAACGTCCTGCTTAACACCGTGTACGACCTCGACAGCAGCCAACGTCCCGCCGACTACCAGGCCGCCGTCACCGAACTGCTGGCCCGGCAAAAACGCCGGGCCCTGGTGGTGCTGGTGACCAACCTGCGGGATGAAGACGATGCGCAATTGCTCGCGGCCGTGAAACGGCTGGGGCAACAGCATAGGGTGCTGGTGGCCAGCCTGCGCGAAGACGCCCTCGACCGGTTGCGCCAGGCACCGGTGCAAACCTTGCCCGAGGCCTTGGCCTATTGCGGGACGGTGGACTATTTGAATGCGCGGGCGGAGCTGCACAAGCAGCTCGCCGCCCACGGCGTGCCAACCCTGGATTCGCGCCCCAGCGAATTGGGTGCGGCCCTGGTGACCCAATACCTGGCCTGGAAAAAAGCCGGAACCGCCTGAAGCTGATCACTTAAGTAACACGATGAACCCGTGGCGAGGGAGCTTGCTCCCGCTGGGCTGCGTAGCAGCCCCTTTTTTGGGGAGCGCTTCGCACTGAAACAGCAGCCCGATCACATTGGTCCTACAGCGAGACAGCAAAAGTCCGATTAACTACAGCGCCTTGCGCAACGGACTACAGATCCGCCAGAATCCGCCGGCTTGTGCACCTTGGCCTCGCCCCGTAACTTGATTCGCGTCGCTGATATCCAGCGATCGGGTTTAGTCGCCCGGGGTACATCACCAAGATGCATTGCGTCTCCATCAGTCAGGTCTCCCTATCCCTGCTCTTGATGGTGGCTGTGCGCAGGGCGCTTCGGCGCGCCGGTTTTTGGTGACACTTCCCCGGTCGACTAACCTGCGTACAGCCGCCACCCCTCCGTTTAGTCGCGAAGTGGTCAAGGCATTATTTTAAGGAAGATCACCATGTTCAAAGCCACACCTAACCCACCCCACACCGATCCGCTATCCCCTCACGAAACCCCCGATCCCGAAAAACTCGACGAAGCCGCCCAAAGAGCCCTGGACTATTACCTCAAGCCCAACCACGGCCAACCCGACAAAAAACCTTACAAACAACCGGACTACTTCATCGTCGCCCCCGACGCCGACCCCGAAGGCATGCTCGCCCACACCTACGAAACCTTCTGTTCGGTAAGCACGTTGATCCTGGATCTATCGGAAGACCTGGAAGGCGCCCCGCGCAACCTGGCGTTGGCGATTCACCAAATGGGCGAGATGGGGGTGTTGTTGCTGGAGAAGATGCTGGATAACGAAACAAGGGTTCAGCGCTAAAAATGGCCGAATGACCTGTAAAAGCTACAGGGATAGATGACTGCCCTGTGGGAGCGAGCTTGCTCGCGATGGCGGCGGTACATTCAACATTGCTGCAAGCTGATCCACCGCTATCGCGAGCAAGCTCGCTCCCACAAAGTAATTGACCCCTGAATGCTCAGGCCGACGCCGGCAACGGATAGAAACTGAAATACTGCCGCAACGCGCTCACCAGTTGCCCATAATCCGGTGATGCCGCCAGCAGGCTGAAACCGGCATCGAAATGTTGTGGCGTCACGTCTTCATGGCACCACAGGCACCTGGCTTTCAACTGGATGTTTTGCTGCGGTCCTTCCTCGACGGGGATTTTCAGGAGCAAGTCAAAATCCGCACCGACCATCAACGGTAAATGGCTGATCAACATCAATCCATTCTCGGAAACATTGCCCAGGAAACCGATGGGCCTGTCGTTGACAGCGTTGAATACTCTCAAGAAATACGGCAATTGGTGCCGTTCGATTCGGCGTTCCTTGTACATGTCCTGTATCGCTTTCTTAGCGGCCACATACCGGGCCAACCGATCACTTCGGAACGAACCCAAGCGAGCCCGCTCTCCCCAATCCCGGTGCCAGACGCTAAAACCGTCTATGAGCCTACTTCTGCCGGTCTCAGGTGCTTCTGAAAAAGTAGAGATGTTGCTCTAGCCATGACTTGTACAAATATAGCCCAAGCTAAGATGGCAACCAGTCCCATGTATTAATTTTCATAAACACGACGGGCAGAGGACGGATGGCCAGGATTACTCCTGGCCACGGGAGGGAGGGTCAAGAAGCAGGACGGATCGCCGAGGCGCTGCGGGTCGGGTAGTGGCCCAGGCTCTGCAGGGTTTCGAGCCGGGCACGAGCGCGGAACGCGTATTCGCTGTTAGGGTATTGGGCGATGATGAACTGGTAGGTCTGCGCTGCATCGATAAACAGCTTCTGCCGCTCCAGGCACTGGCCGCGCAGCATCGAGACTTCCGGCTGCATATAGCGGCGGGCACGGCTGGCGCGATCGACCTTGGACAGTTCGAGCATGACCTGCTCGCAATTGCCACGGTCATAGGCCTTGTAGGCCAGGTTCATGTGGTGGTTCATCGACCAACGGGTGCAGCCCGTGACGCTCAGGGCCAGGGCAACAAAAAGCACGAATCGCATGGGAGGTTCTCCTGTCTTGAGCTCTGTATCGACCTGGCGGGGAAAATCTTCAGCCGAAAACACTCCCATGGTGAACACCTGTGTGGCGAGGGAGCTTGCTCCCGCTCGGTTGCGTAGCGACCGTAAAATCTTGGGGCTGTTGCACAGCCCAGCGGGAGCAAGCTCCCTCGCCACAAGAGCAGTGTTCGGCTTAAGTAGTTAAAGGCGCAAAAATTTTCAGGAATGTTCATTTCGAAAAACAAACGAAAAAGTAGTGCATATGAACAATGACTACACCCAAAGAGCATAGTAGCCTTCGCTGGCGCTTGAACTTGAGGAGTCTTGCATGTCCGTCCGTCGCACCAAAATCGTCGCTACCCTTGGCCCGGCCAGTAATTCGCCGGAAGTTCTCGAACAGCTGATTCTGGCTGGCCTGGACGTTGCCCGTCTGAATTTCTCCCACGGCACCCCCGACGAGCACAAGGCTCGTGCCAAGCTGGTGCGCGACCTCGCTGCCAAGCACGGCCGCTTCGTTGCCCTGCTGGGTGACCTGCAAGGCCCGAAGATCCGTATCGCCAAATTCGCCAACAAGCGCATCGAGCTGAAGATCGGTGACACCTTCACCTTCTCCACCAGCCATCCGCTGACCGAAGGCAACCAGCAAGTGGTCGGCATCGACTACCCGGACCTGGTCAAGGATTGCGGCGTCGGCGACGAGCTGCTGCTTGACGACGGTCGTGTGGTGATGCGCGTCGAGACCGCTACCGCCACCGAACTGAATTGCGTCGTGACCATCGGCGGCCCGCTGTCGGACCACAAAGGCATCAACCGTCGCGGCGGTGGCCTGACGGCCCCAGCCCTGACCGAAAAAGACAAGGCCGACATCAAGCTGGCCGCGGAAATGGAAGTCGACTACTTGGCCGTGTCCTTCCCCCGTGACGCGGCGGACATGGAATACGCCCGTCAACTGCGCGACGAAGCCGGCGGCACCGCCTGGCTGGTGGCCAAGATCGAACGCGCCGAAGCCGTGGCCGACGACGAAACCCTCGACGGCCTGATCAAGGCGTCCGACGCCGTGATGGTGGCCCGTGGCGACCTGGGCGTGGAAATCGGCGATGCCGAGCTGGTGGGCATCCAGAAGAAGATCATTCTGCATGCACGCCGCCACAACAAAGCGGTGATCGTTGCGACCCAGATGATGGAGTCGATGATCCAGAACCCGATGCCGACCCGCGCCGAAGTGTCCGACGTAGCCAACGCCGTGCTCGACTACACCGACGCCGTGATGCTCTCGGCCGAAAGCGCCGCCGGCCTCTACCCGCTCGAAGCGGTGCAGGCCATGGCGCGTATCTGCATCGGCGCTGAAAAGCACCCGACCAGCAAGACCTCCAGCCACCGCATCGGCAAGACCTTCGAGCGCTGCGACGAAAGCATCGCCCTGGCGACGATGTACACCGCCAACCACTTCCCGGGCGTGAAGGCGATCATCGCCTTGACCGAAAGTGGTTACACGCCGCTGATCATGTCGCGCATCCGCTCCTCGGTGCCGATCTACGCGTTCTCCCCACACCGCGAAACCCAGGCCCGCGCATCGATGTTCCGTGGCGTCTACACCGTGCCGTTCGACCCGGCGGCCCTGCAACCGGGCGAAGTCAGCCAGGCGGCGGTGGATGAACTGGTCAAGCGCGGCGTGGTGCAGACCGGCGACTGGGTCATCCTGACCAAGGGCGACAGCTACCACACCATCGGCGGCACCAACGGGATGAAGATCCTGCACGTTGGCGACCCGATGGTCTGAGTGACCGAGCGCTGAAAAATAAAAGCCCTGCCATGTGAATGGTGGGGCTTTTTGGTTTTTGCCTGCTGAAGCCTGTGCTGCCTGATCTGCCGCCATCGCGAGCAAGCTCGCTCCCACAGTAGGTCTGTGGTGTTCATCAATAATGTGTTCAACACAAAACCCTGTGGGAGCGAGCTTGCTCGCGATAGGGCCGGACCAGGCACCAAAAAACTCAACGCCTGTTGATAAACCCCGACAACGCCGCCACCGCCTCGGGCGAGCGCAGGCGTTGGGTGAACAACTTGCCCTCCTCTTCGATCACCTTGCGCAATGCTTCCCGGTCCGGCGCTTTCATCAGTTGCTTGCTGATGCGCACCGCTTCCGGCGGCAGCGATTCGAAGCGCAATGCCACTTCCCTGGCCTTGGCCAACACCGCTTCGCCATTGTCCAGCGCCTCGGTGGCGATGCCCCATGCGACCGCCTGTTCCCCACTGAAGCCCTCGCCCAACAGCAACAATTGCGCAGCCTTGGCCTGGCCCAGCAGCCGCGGCAGGATCAGGCTGGAGCCGAACTCCGGGCACAAACCCAGGTTGACGAACGGCATGCGCAGCCGCGCATCCCGGCTGACGTAGACCAGGTCGCAATGCAGCAGCAACGTGGTGCCGATGCCCACCGCCGGCCCGGCCACGGCGGCGATCACCGGTTTGCGGCAATCGAGCAGGCTGAGCATGAACTGGAATACCGGGTTATCGAGGTCGTTCGGCGGCTGTTCGAGGAAGTCGACGATGTCGTTACCGGCGGTGAAGCAATCGCTGGAGCCGGTGAGCAGCACCGCGCGAATCTGCGGGTCGGTGTCGGCCATCGTCAGGGCATGGGCCAATTGACTGTACATCGCCCGGGTGAGGGCGTTTTTCTTGTCCGGGCGGTTCAAGCGCACGGTCAGCAGGCCGCGTTCACGGTCGAGCAACAGGGTTTCGGTCATGGTCGGTCTCGCGTCTGGGAATCAGCGCTCAACCACGGGGCAGGAAGACGTCGGCCAGCAGTTGATTGCGCGGCAAGCCGGCCAGGTACAAACGCTTGGCAAAGGCCTCGACCCGGTCGGGATGGCCGCAGAGTAAGGCTTGGGTTTGCCGGGAAACAAGCCGCAGTTGCGCCAAGGCGGACGGCGCCTCGGCCGCGGTCAGCAGCTCCACCGAGAGGTTTTGATGCTTGGCCGCCAGCGCCTCCAGGGGTTTGGCCAGGTAATGCCCGGCCGCATCATGGGCCACGTGAATAAGGCGAATCGCGCCTTGGTGATGCTGGCGCAACGCCTCGCGCAGCAAGCCGAACAGCGGCGCCAACCCCGTCCCGGCGGCGAGCAGCCACAGCGGCCTGGCATGCCAGTCGGGATCGTAGTGCAAGGCGCCACCGCGCAGCTCGCCCAGGCGGATCGGGTCGCCGGCGTTCATCTGCCGGGCCGCCTCGATGAACTGGCCGGGCTCACGGCAATCGAGGTGGAACTCCAGGAAACGGTCTTCTTCGGGCAGGCTTGCCAGGGAATACGGCCGGGCCACCTCGCCCGCCCACAGCACCAGATGCTGCCCGGCCCGATAGCGCAGCGGTCGCTCGGGGGTGACGCGCAAGCGCAGCACCTCGCCGCCCAGCCAATCCACCGCCATCACCTGGGCGGCCTGGCCGTCGCGTTGCGGGTCGAAGGTGTGGATCTGCACATCCTCGACCACCTGGCATTGGCAGGCCAGCCGCCAACCCTGGTCGCGCTGCGTCGGACTCAGGGCATCGGGACGGCTGTCGCGCACGTCGCCACCCACGCACTGCACCAGGCAGGCGTGGCAGCTCCCGGCGCGGCAACTGTAGGGCACCGGCACGCCAGCGCCGTTCAAGGCGTCCAGCAGGTTACTGCCCGCCGCCACCGTCCAGTGCCGACCGGCGACTGTCAGTTCAGGCATCGACGTTCTCCCAAGCGGCGGCGCACCGATTGCGGCCGTCTCGCTTGGCACGGTACAGGGCCTGGTCGGCCCGCTGCAACGCGTTGTCCAAGTCATCACCCATGTCCAGCATCGTCATGCCCGCCGACAGGCTGAGGGCGCCGACCTGCAGGCCGATCAGCTCGACTTCGGTGAACGCCAGCCGCAGCCGCTCGCAACAGGCCGTCAGCCTCTGGGGATCGCAGGCGGGCAACAGCATGACAAATTCCTCGCCGCCGTAACGGGCCAATACATCGCCTTCGCGCAGGCACGCCGTAGCGACCGCGGCGAACGCCTGCAACACTTGATCGCCGGCGGCATGGCCGTGCAGGTCGTTGATGCGCTTGAAATGGTCAAGGTCGATCAGGGCCAGGCCATGGGCGACGCCGGGCCGGAGGGTGTTGAGCTCGCGGGAGGCCAGGCGCAGGAAATGCCGGCGATTGAACAGCCCGGTCAGCTCATCGGTGGCCACCAGGTCTTCGAGCTGGCGCATCATGCCGCGCAAGGTGTCCTGATGCGCCTGCAAGGCAAACCGCCGCTGACGCATGCGCTGGCGTGAGGTCTGGACGTAGCGGGCGTAAAACACCAGCCACACCAGCACGAGAAACAGCACGGCCACCTGCAACCCGGCCAGGGTGGGATCGGGAAGCCTGAAGAAATAACCATCCCAGAGGGTAATCGCGGTGAAACTGATGAACACCAGCGACGCGCAGCGCACAAACGCCCGGCGTGACAGGTGGAACAGCCCGAACAACAGAATCAGCACATAAAACACCAGGAACACGCCCCGGGCCTGGTCCAGGTGCGCCATCATCCAGGTCTGCCAGCCCAGGCCGATCAACACCTGGACTTCGGTGAGGCTGGGGTCGGCAAAGCGCAGGTTGCGGTCGGTGATGAACAGGGTGAACAGCCCGGCCTGGCACAGCACGACCAACACGCTGCCGATGATGACACCGCGCAACGAGTCCAGGTAATGCCCACTGAAAAATGCCAGCCACAACAAAACCAGTGCCAGCGCGTACGTCGCGGCCGCCAAAGCGAAGCGTTTCAGCAAAAGACGTTGAATGGCGTTATGGGTCAATCGTTGACTCACCATGGGAAAGGAAACTGACAGGAGGCGTCCTACGCTACAGGCCAGACGCCACTTTAGTGGCGTGTAGGACAAATGACCATTCAATTCTGGAGCAGAAAAATGGCGTCAAAGCAATGGCCCAATTGACGCAGTGGCTCGCGCCCCTGATATCCCTGTGGCGAGGGAGCTTGCTCCCGCTCGGTTGCGCAGCGACCGCAAAATCCTGGGGCCGCTGCGCAGCCCAGCGGGAGCAAGCTCCCTCGCCACAGGCTTTCACCGCCATCCTCATCAGTCCGTCGCGATCGCGAGCAAGCTCGCTCCCACAGGATGCTGGCCTGCGATATACTGCCGCGCCTTTTTAGCGTCGCGCCAGCATGCCCGGCGTGCCTTATAGAGGTGCCGCCCGTCGACCGATGCACCCAAGCGGCCGGCACCTTATTGAATGTTCCCGTCTTTAGAGAGGAGCGCGACTCATGACCGTGATCAAGCAAGATGACCTGATACAGAGCGTCGCCGACGCCCTGCAGTTCATTTCCTACTACCACCCCGTGGATTTCATCCAGGCGATGCACGAAGCCTACCTGCGCGAAGAATCGCCGGCGGCCCGTGACTCCATGGCGCAGATCCTGATCAACTCGCGCATGTGCGCCACCGGCCATCGGCCGATCTGCCAGGACACCGGCATCGTGACCGTGTTCGTGCGTGTGGGCATGGATGTGCGTTGGGATGGCGCGACCATGGGCCTGGACGACATGATCAACGAGGGCGTGCGTCGCGCCTACAACCTGCCGGAAAATGTCCTGCGTGCCTCCATCCTCGCCGACCCGGCAGGCGCACGCAAAAACACCAAGGACAACACCCCGGCGGTCATCCACTACTCCATCGTCCCGGGCAACACCGTGGAAGTGGACGTGGCGGCCAAGGGCGGCGGTTCCGAGAACAAGTCGAAGATGGCCATGCTCAACCCGTCCGACTCCATCGTCGACTGGGTGCTCAAGACCGTTCCGACCATGGGCGCCGGCTGGTGCCCACCGGGCATGCTCGGCATCGGCATCGGCGGCACTGCCGAGAAAGCCGCGGTGATGGCCAAGGAAGTCTTGATGGAATCCATCGACATCCATGAGCTCAAGGCCCGCGGCCCGCAGAACCGTATCGAAGAGATGCGCCTGGAGCTGTTCGAGAAGGTCAACCAACTGGGCATCGGCGCCCAGGGCCTGGGCGGCCTGACGACCGTGCTCGACGTGAAGATCATGGATTACCCGACCCACGCCGCCTCCCTGCCGGTGTGCATGATCCCCAACTGCGCCGCCACCCGTCACGCTCACTTCGTGCTGGACGGCACCGGCCCGGCATCGCTGGAAGCGCCACCGTTGGACGCCTACCCGGAAATCGTCTGGGAAGCCGGCCCGTCGGCCCGTCGCGTCAACCTCGACACCTTGACCCCGGAAGACGTGCAGAGCTGGAAGCCGGGCGAAACCGTGCTGCTCAACGGCAAGATGCTCACCGGTCGCGACGCCGCGCACAAACGCATGGTCGAGATGCTGAACAAGGGTGAAACCTTGCCGGTGGACCTCAAGGGCCGCTTCATCTACTACGTCGGCCCGGTCGATCCGGTCGGCGACGAAGTGGTCGGCCCAGCCGGTCCGACCACCGCTACACGGATGGACAAGTTCACCCGCCAGATCCTCGAGCAGACCGGCCTGTTGGGCATGATCGGCAAATCCGAGCGCGGCCCGACCGCCATCGAAGCGATCAAGGACAACAAAGCCGTCTACCTGATGGCCGTCGGCGGTGCCGCTTACCTGGTGGCCCAGGCGATCAAGAAATCCAAGGTCCTGGCGTTCGCCGAACTGGGCATGGAAGCGATCTACGAGTTCGAGGTCAAGGACATGCCAGTGACGGTCGCAGTGGACAGCAAGGGCGAGTCGGTGCATATCACCGGTCCTGCCATCTGGCAGAAAAAGATCAGCGACAGCCTGGCGGTCGAAGTGCAGTAACAGGCATTTTGGCGCGGTGAAAAAGGCCGGTGGGGCGACAAGTCCACCGGCCTTTTTTTATGCAGGCACCAAAGCCATACCTACACAACCTTGTGGCGAGGGAGCTTGCTCCCGCTGGGCTGCGTAGCAGCCCCAAACCAGTCAACCCAGTACTCCAGGAAAAATCGGCCGACTGGTTTTACGACTGCTGCGCAGCCGAGCGGGAGCAAGCTCCCTCGCCACGATGGTTTATATCCAGCATTCAAGTAACTGACCCACCGCCAATTCCCTGTGGGAGCGGGCTTGCTCGCGAAAGCGGTGGGCCAGCCGACATCAATGTTGAATGTGCCGGCTTCTTCGCGAGCAAGCCCGCTCCCACAGGATCTGCGGCAGGCTCGAAGTACATGATCGCTTGACGCAACCGCCATGCTATCGTGCCCGCCCGACTTTCCACTGGTTTACGCCAGCATGCTGCCGACTCCCCGTACCTTGCGTCTGTCGTTGTACACCTTGCTGATCCTCATCGGCGCGGCCGTTGCCGCCACCCTCGCCGTGCGCCACGCCGAGCGCGAGGCCTTGGAAGAAGACGCCAGCCGTGCCAGCCAGCAGTTGGCGCTGTATGCCAATTCGTTGCATACCCTGATCGAACGCTACCGCGCCCTGCCCGCCGTGCTGGCGCTGGACCCAGAGTTGCGCTCGGCCCTCAAGGGGCCGGTCAGTGCGACTCAACAGGATGCGCTGAACCGCAAGCTCGAACAAATCAATGGCGCCGCCCAGTCATCCACATTGGAACTGCTCGATCACAGCGGCCTGGCCGTCGCGGCCAGCAACTGGCGCCTGCCCAGCAGCTACGTCGGGCACAACTATGGTTTTCGCCCCTACTTCATCCAGACCCGCACCCAGGGCACCGGACGGTTTTATGCGGTGGGCGTGACCAGTGGCATCCCGGGTTATTTCCTCTCCAGCGCCGTGACTGGCGACGACGGCACGTTCCTAGGCGCGATGGTGGTGAAACTGGAGTTTCCGGAGCTGGAGCGCGAATGGCGCCAGGGCAGCGATACCCTGCTGGTCAGCGATGCCCGGGGCATCATCTTCATCGCCAATCGCCCGGGCTGGCGTTATCGCCACTTGCAGCCACTGACCGACAACGACCGTGCCGAACTCAAGGCCACCCGTCAATACGACAAACAACCGTTGCAAGCCCTGGCCTATGAGCCGCTGCGCCGCTTCGATGACAACAGCCATCTGGCCCGGGTCGAAGCCCCCGATGGCTCGGCGGATTACCTGTGGGAATCCTTGCCGTTGACCGCCGAGGGCTGGACCCTGCACTTGCTGCGCCGCCCGCAGATGACCTTCGAGGACTTGCGCAACGCCGGGCTCGCCGCTGCGGGTTTGTGGTTGGCGCTGGTGTTCCTGTTGCTGTTTCTCAACCAGCGCTGGCGCCTGGCAAGGTTGCGCCAGCGCAGCCGCGAAGAGCTGGAACGGCTGGTGGAGGAGCGCACTCGGGATCTGCGCACGGCCCAGGACGGGCTGGTGCAATCGGCCAAGCTGGCGGCGCTGGGGCAGATGTCGGCGGCCCTGGCCCATGAAATCAACCAACCGTTGACCGCCCAGCGCATGCAATTGGCAACCCTGCGCCTGCTGCTGGATCACGGTCGGGTCGATGATGCCTACAAGGCCCTCAAGCCGGTGGATGACATGTTGACCCGCATGGCCGCCCTCACCGGCCACTTGAAGACGTTCGCGCGCAAAAGCCCCAGCGGCCTGCGCGAACGACTGGACCTGGCGGCGGTGGTGGACCAGGCCCTGCAATTGCTCGACACACGCCTGCGTGATGAGCAGGTCAGTACCGTGTTGCACCTGACCCGCCCGGCGTGGGTGCGTGGCGATGCGATCCGTCTCGAACAGGTGTTGATCAACCTGCTGCGCAACGCCCTCGACGCCATGGTCGGTCAACCGCTCAAACGCTTGGAAGTGCGCCTGGAGGCCGATGAGCACTTGTGGCGCCTGAGCGTCAGCGACAGCGGCACCGGCATCGCCGAGGAACACCTGGCCCAGGTGTTCGATCCGTTCTTCACCACCAAGGCCGTGGGCGACGGCCTGGGCCTGGGGCTGGCGGTTTCGTTCGCAATCATCCATGAATCCGGTGGACGGCTGACGGCGGACAATCATGAGAACGGCGCGGTATTCTGCGTGACCTTGCCCATTGATCAGGAGGCTCAACCGCATGCTTGATTCAGTCATGGTCGTGGATGACGAAGGCAGCATTCGCAGCGCCGTCGAGCAATGGTTGAGCCTGTCGGGGTTCCAGGTGCAGCTGTTCAGCCGCGCCGACGAATGCCTGGCCCGGTTGCCGGAGCATTTCCCCGGGGTGATCCTCAGCGACGTGCGCATGCCCGGCCTCAGCGGCCTGGAGCTGCTGGCCGAAGTGCGCCGCCGGGATCCGGACCTGCCGGTGATTCTGTTGACCGGCCACGGCGACGTGCCCATGGCGGTGGAGGCCATGCGCGACGGTGCCTACGACTTCCTGGAAAAACCCTTCAGCCCGGAAGCCCTGCTTGGCAGTTTGCGCAGGGCCCTGGACAAGCGTTTCCTGGTGCTGGAAAACCGTCGATTGCACGAGCAGGCCGATACCAGGACCAGGCTCGATGCCACCTTGCTTGGCGTCTCCCGCTCGTTGCAAAACCTGCGCCGCCAAGTGCTGGACCTGGCGACATTGCCGGTCAACGTGTTGATCCGTGGTGAAACCGGCAGTGGCAAGGAATTGGTCGCCCGTTGCCTGCACGACTTCGGCCCACGGGCGAGCAAACCCTTCGTGGCGCTGAATTGCGCGGCCATCCCCGAACCACTGTTCGAAGCGGAACTGTTCGGCCATGAAAGCGGCGCCTTCACCGGCGCCCAGGGCAAACGCATCGGCAAGCTCGAATACGCCGACGGCGGCACGCTGTTTCTCGATGAGATTGAAAGCATGCCGCTGGCCCAGCAGGCCAAGTTGCTGCGAGTTCTGCAGGAGAAGAAGCTCGAACGCCTGGGCTCCAACCAGAGCATCCATGTGGACTTGCGCATCGTCGCCGCGACCAAGCCGGACTTGTTGGACGAAGCACGGGCCGGGCGTTTTCGCGAAGACCTGGCTTATCGCTTGAACATCGCCGAGCTGCGCCTGCCACCCTTACGTGAACGGCGCGAAGATATTCCGTTGCTGTTCGAGCATTTCACCCACAGCGCCGCCGAACGCCTCGGCCGCCCCGCCACGCCCTTGAGTGGCCCGCAACTGAGCCATCTGCTGAGCCACGATTGGCCGGGCAACGTGCGCGAGCTGGCCAACGTCGCCGAACGCCAGGTATTGGGGCTCGATCAACTGCCCGTCCTGGAGGCGGAGCCGGGCCAGTCCCTGGCGGCCCAGCAGGAAGCCTTCGAAGCCCAATGCCTGCGCGCCGCCCTGACTCGACATAAAGGCGATGTGAAAGCGGTGCTAGAGGAACTGCAACTGCCGCGCCGCACCTTCAATGAAAAGATGCAGCGGCATGGGTTGAGTCGAGAGATGTTCCTGCAGGACAACTGATGGGCTGTCGCGACGCGACTCGCGATCACCCCTGGCCTGGGGTCAAACCCGACAGCAAACTGGCAATCAGCCGTTTCCGACCTGCCACATCCAGCGCGCGGTAGCCATCCAATAGCAATTCTTCATCCGGCGCCAAGGCCGGTGCGGTTGGCGCACGCTCGCCCGTCAGGACGTAGTGGGCATCCACCCCGATCGCCACCAGTTTCGCCACCAGATCGGCCGGGCATTTCTGCCGCCCGGAGACCACTTCTTTCAGGCGTTGCGGGCTCGACTCGCCTGCCGCACGAGACGCGGCGGCCAGCGAAACACCACAACGCGTAATTTCTTCGCGCAGACGAACGTGGATATAATCCACCAAAACTATTGACATGGTGGATATATCCCACCAAAATCACCAACACAAAAAACGGCCATCATCGCCTCACTAGAATCGGCACCACGGCCGTGCAAAGACTGCGCGCATTCGGAATCCCATCCATTTCGCGGTAATCAGCAAGCAGGGTGCATTGAGCATGAATTTACTCCGGAAATTTCCTACAGGAAATAGCGAAGAGTCTGAAAGCAAAAAAGAGGTAGGACACGGGGTCTTGCGCGGCGTAACGAAGCGCCGTTTTTTTCTCATGCATGACCGCAGGTTGGGTCGAAACACGTCCCCTATGTATTAAACGTTGATCGTCCCTCTTCCTTGTTCGAGGTTTTAAATGCATTTGTATCAAGTGTTTACCCGTCCCTGGGCTGCCCTGGGCAAACTGGCATTCATGACGCTCGCCATCGGCCTGTCGTTGCCAGCCACCGCGAACATGGTGGTCTACCCGATGAACAGCACCATCGGCACCGAGCAGGACGGCATTGGCCAGATCCAACTGCACTCCAAGTCCGACAAGGTGCAATACATCAAGGTCAACGTGACCCAGATCCAGCGCCCCGGCACGCCCGACGAACACGAAAGCCCGCTGTCGCCGGCCGATGCCCTGGGCATTGTCGTGTCGCCACAGCGCACGGTGCTGGCGCCCGGCGCGAGTCGCACCATACGGATCATCGCCCAGGCGATACCCAGCGAAGAAACCGTCTACCGGGTCTATTTCGAGCCGGTCGCGGCACCGGGCCTGGCGGACGAAGACGATTCAGAGCCCGACGGCGTACAACCCAAGATCGGCGTCAATCTGATCTGGGGCGCCTTGGTGCGCGTGTTACCCGACGATCGCCGCACCAGCCTCAAGCTGCAACCCAAGAGCAACGAACTGCGCAACGACGGCACCCTGCGCGTCGGCGTGCTGCAGGTCGGCCAGTGCGCCGACGTCCAGGGCGAGAAAGACTGCATCTGGAACGACGTCAACCGCAGCCTTTACCCCGGCAGCACGCTGCCAGTCTCACCCGGTTCAAGTGGCAACGTGGTCGTGCGTTTCGTGACCAGCGACGACAAACGTCCCCGCACCCTCGCCGTATTGCCGGAAAGCTGATTCCCATTTTTCACCCAAGCCACGTGCCTTGGCACGTGGTCAGGCCCCCGTTCACCCATAGCAAAAGAGGAACACCCATGAAACTGATGAAATTCGCCCCCTTGGCCCTGGTCGCCCTGACCTCGCTGCCCGCCATGGCGGTGGAGAAGAGCATTATGGTCTTTGCCGATGTCGACCCGACGCTGGAAATCCTCCAGTCCGATGGCAGCCCGTTGCCGCCTTCCATGGAGATGGCCTACCTGCCGGGTGCCGGCCTGCGGCCGACCAGCCTGGGTACGCGGATCTACAGCAATGACACCGACAAAGACATGACCTTGCGACTGATCACCAGTCCGGTCCTGGCCAACATGACCAACCCCGCCGCCGCCGCCGTTCCCCTGAGCGTGAGCTACGGCGGTCGTGCGCTCAACACCACCGGTGTCACGTTGCCCGCCGCCGACCTGTTCCCGGGTGGCGACCCTACCAGCGGCTCGATCGAGCAAATGCTGGAGATCCGCCAGAGCACCGCGGGCGCCATCGCCAACGCCGGTCGTTACGAAGGCATGGTCAGCCTGGTATTGACCCAGCAGCCGTAAGTATCGCCGGTTCATCCCCAGAAGGGAGGTACGGCACCGTCGTACTTCCCTTTTCCTTCGTCAAGGCCCTGTATGAAACGCCACTTCACTGCACTCTCCATCTCCCTGACCTGGGCGCTGGCCGATGCCGTATCGGCCGCGTCCACCGATCTGCCCCAGGTGCCGGCCGGTTTCGAGGCGCTGGTTGAAGGTCAGGTGGAACAACTCGAACTTCAATTGCTCAATCGCAACCTCGGCCTGCACCCGGTAATGGTGCGACCCGGCCGTATCGAATTCCAACAGCCCGAGCGAATCGCGGCGCTGCTGGTCGAGGCCGGTGCCTCGGCCTCCGCCCAGGAACTGCAGCCGTTGCTGTCCGAACCGTTGCCCAGCAACAGCCAGTTGGCCTGCTCCTATGGCCTGGCCAGCGAAGCGAGCTGCGGCTACCTGGAAACCGATGCGGTGGCAGTGATTCTCGACGAGGCCGGCGCACGCCTGCAAATCCTCATGCGCAAGGATTGGCTGCCGGCCAACGATGCAGCGGCGCTGCGCCTGCATACGCCCACCGAGGCCCAGAACGCCCTGGTCCATCGGCAGAACATCAACATCGCCCAGGCCGACAGCTACCGCGCCCTGGGTGCCAGCGGCCTCGGAGCCCTGGGCCTGGGAGAAAGCAGCCACCTGGGCTTCACCTGGAACTACCAGGCCTATCAGAACAAGCGCGGCAGCGAGAGCAACCTGGAGTTCAACAACGCCTACTACCGGCAGGACTTCGATCGCGAACACTACGCCCAGGCCGGGCGCATGGACATGAGCAACCTGTCCAGCGCCGAAGGCGGCAATTTCAGCTTCAGCTTGTTGCCCCTGGGCCGGATCGACGGCGCCCGCGTCGGCACCACCCTGGCCTACCTAAACCGCGAAGTCGTTGGGCAAGGTACGCCGATTTCCCTGATCCTGACCCAGCGCTCGCGGGTCGATGCGTTCCGTGGCGAAGAACTGCTGTCCACGTCCTACCTCGACGCCGGGGTGCAGAACGTCGACACCCGGACCTTTCCCAACGGCAGCTATCCGGTGACCCTGCGGGTGATCGAAAACGGCCAGGTGACCCGTACTGAAACCGTGCCTTTCAGCCGCACCGACGGCAACGGCCTGGGGGACGACACCGTGCAATGGTTCCTGCAAGGCGGGCGCACGGCGGAACATTCGCTGTACGAACAGGACCCCTCCGCCGTGGCCCAGACCGGCCTGCGCATTCCGTTGCGCGATGACCTGGCGCTCACCAGCGCGGTCACCTGGCTGGACTCGGCGTTCTATAACGAAAGCCGCCTGGATTGGGCCGGCACGCTGGGGGCCAGCAGTTGGTCGTTATCCGGCGCCGTCCTGGCCGGCAACGATGGCGCGAGCGGCAACAGTCAGCAAATGACCTTCACCCACGGGATCTCCTGGAACCTGTATCGCTACTCGCTGCGCAGCCCCTCCTGCGAACACAACACCCGCGCCTACCAACAGAGCGGTTGCAACGAAACCTTGATGGCCAGTGCCTCCCTGCCGCTGGCCGGCGGTACCTTCAGCGCCGGCTACACTTACAATCGCTATGCCCAAGTGAACCCGTTCTCCTATTGGAACGATATACCTGACGAAGACGATCCGACCCGCGACCTGACCACATCCACCTGGGCCCGAACCCTGCAACTGGGCTTCTCCCGCAGCCATGTCCTGGGACCCTTCCACCTCATTCATCGGGTGGGCGCGTTCCGCAATGCCAGCGGCAACCGCGACACCGACCACGGCGTGTACCTGAGCCTGAACCTGTCCCACAACGAGCGTTCGAACACCGGCGGCTACCGCCAAAGCAACCTCGGCGTGGACATGCGCCGCGAGCAGCATGCCCGTGACAGCCTGCGCACCGGCCTGGGCCATACCCGCGCCTGGGACAACGAACAGGGCAGGAACGAAGTGAACACCGGCGTCGGCTACGATGACCAGGGCCGCTGGGACGCGGAAGTCGGCGGACGGATCGAACGTAACTGGGGCGAAACCAGCCTGACCGTGGCCCAGCGTGGCGGCGACGAGCAAGACTCGCGGCCAAGCCTGAGCGGCAATCACTCTTCCTCCCTGGCGCTGGGGCGCGAAGGTTTCTTCTGGGGCCAAGGCCAAGGCGGTACAGGACCAGGGGCCGCCGTGGGCATCGTTGCCGCGCCGCTGGAAAACGCCACCGGTGCGGCCGCCAAGATCAGCGGCGGCTACGGCGCCCAGACCAGCATCGGCTTTGGTGAAAAACGCCTGATTCCGGTCAATGGCTTCGAAGCCACCCAGACCCGCATTAGCGACGCCGATGCCTCGCGCCAGAACCTCAGCTCGGTGAACGTCGGCAACGGCAGCCGCGAGTGGTTCCTGCCACCGGGCAAACTGGCGGTGCAACGGATCGAGTCCAGCGTCAGCTACACCTACGTCGGACGCTTGGTGAATCCGCAAGGTGAACCGCTGGCACAGGCAGCCATTCTCAATGCGGCGATGCTCGAAACCGGCGAGGACGGCAGCTTCGTCGTCGACCTCAACCATCACCCCGAGCCCTTGTTCGCTCTGGACCTCAACGGTGTGCACGCCTGCGCGATCCAAACCCGCGCGGCCCGCAGCAGCCTGCGCCGGGTCGGCACACTGACCTGCGAAAGCACCACTCTGGACGCTTTGCCCAAGGACCTCAACGACCCGGATCGCCTGGGACGCTGGACCGCACGGCGCAGTGCCGCGTTATCGTCGGACAAGAGGAATCAGCCATGAGCAGAACCTTGAACCATTGGGCCCTTCACCTGGTTGTACTCGTTTACTCGGGCGCCGTGCTGCCGGCGCTCGCGGATGTCCATCCCGTCGACCACTACCAGATGGTGACGCTCAATTACGACCGGGCGGCGCCACCTGGGGATCATTACCTCTGGAATAAGATGCTGCATGGCTGGCACGAAGCCCCACAAACGCAAACCGGCTATAGAACCATGCATTTTGTTTGCCTTTCCAATACCGATCCCGCGACCGGCCAGTGCCGCACATCCAGCTATGGGGAAACCGGTATCACCAACGTAGCGCTGCGTTTCACCGAGAGACGCAGCCGCCTGTCCGTGGTACTGCAGGTCAGAGGCTATCTGTCGCGCAAACGCCATCTTGGCAACGGTTGCGGAACCTGGGTGCCGCTTGACTTCTTACTGAGTTCAACGGCAAGGCTCAGTACCTGCGGGGAGGAGGAGCCCACGGGCACGGCCTCTACCCTTTGGATTCCTCAATCGGAGCTCGCCAAGCTACCCTCCGGTGGCGTCTGGACCGCGCAACTGATCATGAAACTCAAAACGTATCACTCGCAACCCATTGGAAACGCCAAGACCTTCACCGTGGATTTCAAGCTGGACGTCACCGACCACAACAGCATGCAAATCTACCTCCCCGACTACGGCATCAGCACTCCACAGGTAGACCTCAACCTGCGAACCCGCCCGTTGAGCACCGCACCCGGTGGCATCGTCTCCGGCCAGGCGGTGGTGGATGCCTGCCTCTACGACGGCTACAACGCCAACAGCCAGCGCTACGAGATTCGCGTGACCGGCATGAACTCCGTGCCGGGCATGGACGGACGCTTCTTCGTCCACCATGTCTCCGGCGGCACCGGCGAGCGTAACCGCATCGAATACAAGGTGCGCACCCGCACCGCCAATCTAGGGGAGACGCAACATCAGTCCGGGCAACCGGTGAGTTTCAGCGGCATCAACAACGCCGAGATCCGCGCCGTGAAACTGCCCAATGTGCCTTTCCCGGTGGTATGCACACCGTGGCCGATCACCTTGGACACGCCGGCCTTCAACCAGATCGACAAGAACACCGGGCAGTATCGGGGCGAGTTGAAGCTGGAGTTCACGCCTTCGACGTCTTCGCCCTGAGTTTTTTGGCGCCCAGGGTGGCGCCATCGCGAGCAGGCTCGCTCCCACAAGGATTATGTGTACACAGGTCCAAATGTGGGAGCGAGCCTGCTCGCGATGAGGCCAGCAGCGCCGTCAAATTTCCCCTTCCAAAAATGCAGTCATAAGAACCCGCAATGAACAGACTCTTTCCCCGATGGGCTCGCCGATTAGGCGCGCTCATCGCTGCAGCCACCGCATTACCCGCCTTCGCAGGCGTCGTACCCAGCGACCACTACCAATCCGTGGTCCTCAATTTCGACCGCTCGGCCCCACCCGCCGATCATTACCTTTGGACCCGGATGACGCATGGCTGGAGCGAACAACACATACCGGGCGCCGGATATACGAACCTGCACTTTGTCTGCCTGTCCAGCACGGATCCGGCCACGGGCCAATGTTCCACGACGACTGCCGGACGGTTGGGCACCACCAACATCCCGCTGCGCTTCACCGAGCGGCGCAGCGGTCTGAGCTATGTACTCGTCCTCAAGGGCCAACTCCACCGCAGGTTTCCGCTCAATCTTTGCAACGGGTCTTGGGACGGCAAGATATTTGTCTTGACCACCAACGCACCGGCTTATTGCGGCCAGGAAGATGAGGAAGTTTCCCTGCGATCGGAGGGGACAGGCTCAACCGTCTGGCTCCCCCAATCAGAACTCGCCAAACTGCCCACCGGCGGCATCTGGACGGCGAAGATGATCTTGAAACTCAAGCGGTATTACTCGCAACCGATCAGCGCGGCCAACACCTACACCGTAGACTTCAAGCTCGACGTCACCGACCACAACAACATGCAAATCTACCTGCCCGCCTACGGCATCAGCACTCCACAGGTAGACCTCAACCTGCGCACCCGCCCGTTGAGCACCGCCCCTGGCGGCGTCGTCTCCGGCCAGGCGGTGGTGGATGCCTGCCTCTACGACGGCTACAACGCCAACAGCCAGCGCTACGAGATTCGCGTGACCGGCATGAATCCCGTGCCGGGCATGGACGGGCGCTTCTTTGCCCATCATGTCTCAGGCGGCACGGGTGAGCACAACCGCATCGAGTACAAGGTACGCACCCGCACCGCCAATCTAGGGGAGACGCAACATCAGTCCGGGCAACCGGTGAGTTTCACCGGCATCAACAACGCCGAGATCCGCGCCGTGAAACTGCCCAATGTGCCTTTCCCGGTGGTGTGCACGCCGTGGCCGATCACCTTGGACACGCCGGACTTCAACCAGATCGACAAGAACTCCGGGCAGTACCGGGGCGAGTTGAAGCTGGAGTTCACGCCTTCGACGTCTTCGCCCTGAGGTTTTTGGGCGCCTGGAGTGGCCTCATCGCGAGCAGGCTCGCTCCCACAAGGATTATGTGTCCACAGGTCCAAATGTGGGAGCGAGCCTGCTCGCGATGAGGGCACTAGAGCCACCGAATTCTCCCATTTAGCCGTGGGGGCCAAGTTGACATCGCGGCGATGAAAAACAGATCGGCCATGTATGAAAAATCTGTCATTCAACTGCGATTAATCCCGCGTTAATGCCCGTGCCCCACCCTGGGTTCACTGAATCGATGTCCTGCGCAAGGTTCGCTGAGAAGCCAAAAGCGAGTGAATGCGCCCGCCTTAACATCGATTTAATCGATTGTTATTAGCATTTATTTGCGCTTTTCAATCAATTTTATTGGCGTAGCATTCAACCCATGCAAGACACATCGCCAACGAACCCGGAGTAATCACCATGAAAACCAAACTGATCATCGCCCTGACCCTGTCTGTACTGGCCGCCAACACCTTCGCCGCCGATGGCTTCGACCGCACCGTCGCCGCTGACGGTTACGACCGCACTGGCGCTGCCACTGTTGCTGCCGATGGCTTCGACCGTACCAACGGAGCCCTCGCTGAAGACGGCTTCGACCGCACCAACGGCGCCATCGCTGAAGACGGCTTCGACCACACCAACGGCGCCCTCGCTGCCGATGGCTTCGACCGCACCAATGGCGCCATCGCCGCCGATGGCTTCGACCGTACCAACGGCGCCATCGCTGAAGACGGCTTCGACCGCACCAACGGCGCCCTCGCTGAAGATGGCTTCGACCGCACCAATGGCGCTGCCATCAGCTAATCCGATAACCCTCCCTCACAGCCCGGCTTCGGCCGGGCTTAGTTGTTTTTAGGGTCCGTGAAACCCCACAGCGATAACAGCAGAGCACATGTGTCGGATTTCAAAGATCCAATGTGTCGGCGCCCGCTCGCGAAAGGGCCGGCCCGCACCGCCACATAAGCGGATTCCCGCCCACACCCCCAGCTTCAATAAGCGGATTTCCGCTCACCGAATCACCACACCCCCTCTAAACCGGCCTTCTCCCACCTGGCACAGCTCCTGCTATAGCCCTGTCAGGCTGCGTTCCCACGCGCTCCACAAAAACAATTAAACGAAGGATCCTTCAATGGATAACTCAAACGCCCTGCCCATCGGGTCGGCTGCCGTGCCCGCCCGTGAAAGAACCACCGCCAGCCGGATCAAGTCGATCTTCAGTGGCTCGGTCGGCAACATGGTCGAGTGGTACGACTGGTACGTCTACGCCGCGTTCTCCTTGTACTTCGCCAAAGCCTTCTTCCCCAAGGGCGACACCACCGCCCAATTGCTCAACACCGCCGCGATCTTCGCCGTCGGCTTCCTGATGCGCCCGATCGGTGGCTGGCTGATGGGCCTGTACGCTGACCGCGCCGGTCGCAAACGCGCATTGATGGCCTCGGTGTACCTGATGTGCTTCGGCTCGCTGATCATCGCCCTGAGCCCCGGCTACGAAACCATCGGCGTCGGTGCGCCGATCCTGCTGGTGTTCGCCCGCTTGCTCCAAGGCCTGTCGGTGGGTGGCGAATACGGCACCTCGGCGACTTACCTGAGCGAAATGGCGACCAAGGAACGTCGCGGTTTCTTCTCCAGCTTCCAGTACGTAACGCTGATTTCCGGCCAGCTCATCGCCCTCGGCGTGCTGATCGTGTTGCAACAATTGCTGACCACCGAGCAGCTGTACGCCTGGGGCTGGCGCATCCCGTTCGCCATCGGCGCGCTGTGTGCGGTGGTGGCGCTGTACCTGCGTCGCGGCATGGAAGAAACCGAGTCGTTCACCAAGAAGGAAAAAGCCAAGGAAAGCGCCATGCGCACCTTGATGCGTCATCCCAAGGAACTGTTGACCGTGGTCGGCCTGACCATGGGCGGCACCCTGGCCTTCTACACCTACACCACCTATATGCAGAAATATTTGGTGAACACCGTCGGCATGAGCATTTCCGACTCCACCACCATTTCCGCCGCCACGCTGTTCCTGTTCATGTGCCTGCAACCGGTCATTGGCGGGCTCTCGGACAAGATCGGTCGTCGGCCGATCCTGATTGCCTTCGGCATCCTGGGAACGCTGTTCACCGTGCCGATCCTCACCACCCTGCACACTATCGAGACCTGGTGGGGCGCGTTCTTCCTGATCATGGCCGCGCTGATCATCGTCAGCGGCTACACCTCGATCAACGCCGTGGTGAAGGCCGAACTGTTCCCTACCGAAATTCGCGCCCTGGGCGTCGGCTTGCCTTACGCATTGACCGTGTCGATCTTTGGCGGCACCGCTGAATACATCGCACTGTGGTTCAAGAGCATCGGCATGGAAACCGGCTACTACTGGTACGTGACGGCGTGCATCGCGGTTTCGCTGCTGGTGTACATCACCATGAAGGACACCCGTAAACACTCGCGGATCCTGACGGACTGATAGCTGCGTTTGTACAAACGAAAGGGGCGAACCTGCACAGGCTCGCCCCTTTCGTCGTTTCGGGCCGGCGTCGTTTCCTACATTAATTTCCACTTAATGGCCCCACTCCATCCTCCCCCCCATCAACTATCGATGCTTGGAGTATGACCATGAAAACCAAACTGATCTTCGCCCTGACCCTCACTGCACTGGCCAGCAGCGCCTTCGCCGACGACGGCTTCGACCGCACCGGCACCGCCGCTTTTATCGCCAGCGGTCACGAGCGCGCCGGTTCCGCCGTTGTTGCCAAGAAAGATGAAAACCACGCCATCGAGCCTGCCGTCGCCGCGGATGGCGCCGACCGCGCGGATGCGGCGTCTACCAACTAACCTCAGCCATCACTAAATCCTGTGGGAGCGGGCTTGCTCGCGAAGGCAGGGTGTCAGTCGATACTATACTGACTGACACTGCGCCTTCGCGAGCAAGCCCGCTCCCACAAGGTCTTACGGTGCTGACAAAACGGGCTGATCGCTGCACTATCGTCGGATCCCTCCAAATAGCACCGGATCTGCGCACTCTCATGCCCGACGATACTCATTACTACGAACCCGCCCAAGGCCATGGCCTGCCCCACGACCCGTTCAATGCCATCGTCGGTCCGCGGCCCATTGGCTGGATTTCCTCCCAGGATGGCGAAGGCCGCCTGAACCTGGCGCCCTACAGCTTCTTCAACGCCTTCAACTACGTCCCGCCGATCATTGGCTTCTCCAGCGTCGGGCGCAAAGACAGCCTCAACAACATCGAACAGACTGGTGAGTTTGCCTGGAACCTGGCCACTCGCCCGCTGGCCGAGCAGATGAACCAGAGCTGCGCGATGGTCGCGCCCGAGGTCAATGAGTTCGAACTGGCGGGTCTGACGGCGGCTCCGTCACGGGTGATCCAGGTACCGCGTGTCGCCGAAAGCCCGGTGTCCTTCGAATGCAAGGTCACGCAGATCATTCAACTGCAGCGGGCGGACAAGGGGCTGGTGCCGAGCTGGCTGATCCTCGGTGAAGTGGTCGCCGTGCATATCGCCCAGTGGCTGTTGAAGGATGGGGTGTACGACACCGCCGCCGCCGAGCCGATCTTGCGCGGTGGCGGGCCGGCGGATTATTTCCAGCTGGGGCCTGAGGCGTTGTTCAAGATGCATCGCCCGAAGTAAGCGATAAAATCCTGCAAACAACACCGTTCACTTGAAATGAAGGTCTGTGTGGCGAGGGAGCTTGCTCCCGCTTGGGTGCGCAGCGCCCACCAAAAAAGGGGCCGCTGCGCAGCCCAGCGGGAGCAAGCTCCCTCGCCACAAAAGCAATCACCAAAAGACTGATTACCAGACCAACCCGCCCTCATCGTCGACGCCCTTGAGATGAGTCAACTGCACGGCGGCGGCTTCATCGGCCGTGGTAGCGGTTTCGAACGTCTGCTCTTCAAGCACCTTGTTGAAACGCGGCGCACCTGAGCCGCCGATGGCCTTGGTGGCTATGGCGGCGTGGTAACCACCGCCCTCCTTGGGAACAACAGCAGAAACAGCTTCAAAAGTTTCAAAGGCTTTACGTGCCATATTGCGCATCCTGGCGATGAAAAATGACGCTCATTAAACCTTCAACCGGCCAGTTTGTGTACCTGCGCCCGGCACCCTTCGGTCGCCTGGGTGGCAGAGACTTCGCGGAAGGTGTGGAAATCCAGGCTGCTCACCACCAGGTCCTGCACCAGCTCGGCAAAAATCGCCATGGCCGGTGAATTGAAGTAGGCGTCCATCGACGGCTGATTGACCCAGAGCCCGGACACCAGCCACAAATCAGCGTCGCATTGCGATTGCTGCAAGGCAAAGTGCAAGCAACCGGGCGCCTGGCGCGAAGGTGCGATCAGCGTGCTCAGGCGCGCACCCAATTGCTTGGAGCAACCGCCGCGGGCCCGGACAAAAGCCATGTGGCTGACGGGGATGTGTGTAGTCATGTTCAACCCTCCCAGGTAATCCGTTGTGCAGCCGGGACAGGCTGCGACAGGATCAAAGGTTAAGCGCCGCGCCGCCAGCTTCGTTAGTCGATTCCTGCCGACCCATTGCACAATCCTGCGCATCGGCCGCTCGAATTTCGCCATCGATCCGGTTACAAGCCGGGAAGTTGAAACAAAAGGTTTCAAGCAAGTTTTGGCAGCGTTGCACCGTCATGGCCCATTGCGCCGTGCAGGATCAGGCAAGCTTTCAACAGGATGTGACTACCGTTGCGCCTTGCACAAACATAAGCTTTGTTCATCGCTTTCTATTGCCTGAGGATTCCGGCATGTCGCCACTCGATCACGCCCACGTCCCGCTGGACACGTACCTGGAACAACAGCGCGCCGAACTGGCGTCGATCATTGACCGCAACACCAGCGAAGACGGCAGCTATGCCACGGCGATCGGCTCGCTGAACCTGTCGCGACACAGCCAGCCGCACAAATTCGCCCCGGTGCTGGCGCAACCGGCGCTGTGCATCATGGCCCAGGGCAGCAAGCAGGTGCGTCTGGCGGATGAGTTCTTCAACTACGATCCACTCCATTACCTGGTGGTCTCGGTCTCGATGCCGCTCAGTGGTTGCATCGCCGACGTGTCGCCCGAGCAGCCGATCCTGGCCTTGCGCCTGGACATCGACCCGACGGAAATCACCGCGTTGATCGCCGACGCCGGCCCCTTGGGCGTGCCGACCCGCCCCGCCGGGCGCGGGCTGTATGTCGAACGCCTGGACACGCCAATGCTCGACGCCGTCCTGCGCCTGGCACGGCTGCTCGACACGCCAAAAGACATCGCCATGCTCGCGCCCCTGGTGCGCCGGGAAATCCTCTATCGCCTGTTGCGCAGCCCGCAGGGCTATCGGCTGTATGAAATTGCCATCGCCAACAGTCAGAGCCACCGCATCAGCCAGGCGATCAAATGGCTCAACGGTCATTTCGAACAGCCGTTGCGCATCGATGACCTGGCCCGGGAAGTGAACCTCAGCGTCTCGACCCTGCATCACCGCTTCAAGGCCATGACCGCCATGAGCCCGCTGCAATACCAGAAGCAACTGCGCTTGCAGGAAGCCCGCCGGCTGATGCTGGCCGAAGGGCTGGAAGCTTCGGCGGCGGGGTATCGGGTGGGTTACGAAAGCCCTTCGCAGTTCAGCCGCGAGTACAGCCGGTTGTTCGGCGCGCCGCCGCTAAGGGATCTGGCGCGGTTGCGGATGACTGTTTGAGCTGAGGGTTGTGTTGGCAGGGCTGGCCTCATCGCGAGCAAGCTCGCTCCCACAGGGGATGTTCAGTGAACACAAATTGTTTGTTCACCGCAGTCCAATGTGGGAGCGAGCTTGCTCGCGATGGGGCCAGTCGTCACACCTCAGTTAATCCAATTTCCAGCGCGCCTGATTGATCTCAATCAACGTCGGCCCCTGCCGCTCACGCGCCGCCAGCAACGCAGCCCGAAGCGACGGCACATCATCGATGGCCTCGGCAAAACAGCCCAAGGCCTTGGCGACGCCGATGAAGTCCGGGGTATGGATGTCCACGCCCACCGGTTCGATGGCGCGGTTGAGCATGTATTTCTTGATCTCTTCGTAGCCCTGGTTATTCCACAACAGCACGATTACGGGCGTGAGCGCTTCCACGGCGCTGGCCAGTTCCGGCAAGGTGAACTGCAACCCGCCGTCGCCGATCAGGCACACCACCGCCGGGCGGCCGTGGCCCAGGTCCTTGCCGCCGAGCCAGGCGCCGATGGCCGCCGGCAATGCGTAGCCGAGGGTGCCGTAGCCGGTGGAGGAGTTGAACCAGCGGCGCGGTTGTTCCAGGTTGAAGGTCAGGTTGCCGGAGTACACCGGTTGTGTGGAATCGCCGACGAACACCGCCTCCGGTAGCGTCTGCAAGACCGTGTCGAGAAACACCGTCTGGGCCCGGGTCGCGGCGTCCCAAGTGCCTTGAAGCTCGGCGCGCAACCGGGCGGCACGCGCCGGTCCCCAATCGGCGTGGCGTTCAGCCAAGGGTTGCCGGCCCAATTCGTCGAGCACGGCCCGGGCCGCGATGCGGGCGTCGGCCACCAAGGCCAGGTGCGGCGGGTAGTTGCGCACGGTCTGGTCCGGGTCGATGTCGATACGCAGCAGCGCACCGGGAATTTCGAAGCCGCCGGCGAAGGTAATGTCGTAGTCGGTCTCGGCCAATTCGGTGCCGATGGCCAGCACCACGTCCGCCTCGGCCACCAAGGCACGGGTGGCCACCAGGCTCTGGGTGGAGCCGATCAACAACGGATGGCGCGCCGGCAGCAGGCCTTTGGCATTGATGGTCAACGCCACGGGCGCGCCGAGGCGTTCGGCCAACTCGGTCAATTCGGCCGCGGCGTCAATGGCCCCGCCACCGGCCAGGATCAAAGGCCGCCGAGCGGTCGCCAGCAGGCCAGCCATTTGTTTGACCGCATGGGGTGCGGCACCGGCTCGGCTGATATTCACTGGCACGCTGGCCAGCCAGGCATCGGCGTCTTCGACCAGCACGTCCAGCGGGATTTCAATGTGCACTGGCCGTGGGCGCCCGGCCTGGAACACCGCGAACGCCCGGGCCAGCACGCCGGGCAACTCGGCAGCGGACATCAGCGTGTGGGAAAACGCCGCGACACCGCCCACCAACGCAGACTGGTTCGGCAGTTCATGCAGCTTGCCGCGGCCGCCGCCCAACTGGCTGCGCGACTGCACGCTGGAGATCACCAGCATCGGGATCGAATCGGCATAAGCCTGGCCCATGGCGGTGGTGATATTGGTCATGCCCGGGCCGGTGATGATGAAACACACGCCGGGCTTGCCGCTGACGCGGGCGTAACCGTCGGCCATGAAGCCTGCGCCCTGCTCATGTCGCGGCGTCACATGGCGGATGCTCGAACGGGCCAGCCCGCGGTACAACTCGACGGTGTGCACGCCGGGAATGCCGAACACCTGCTCCACGCCATAACCTTCAAGTAACTTGACCAATACTTCGCCGCACGTCGCCATTGCCATTGCCATTGCCATTGCCTTTTTCTGGTCGGGTAAAGGGCCGCGCACTGCACGCGGCAGGCCCGTTTTTGTCTTGGGAATGGCGTTATTGGAACGGGCCGGGCATGGCGGCAACAATCGATAAAAAGTCATACTCGCCATGTCTCCACGTCATGGCTTGGATCGAAATGAAACGACTTCCCCCGCTGCCGGCGCTGCACACCTTTCTGATCACGGCCCAATGCTGCAACTTCACCCGGGCCGCCGAACAGCTGCACATCACCCAGGGCGCGGTGAGCCGGCAGATCGCCGGGCTGGAAGATCATTTGGGTTATGCGCTGTTCCGGCGCCAGGCGCGCGGCCTGAGCCTGACCGCCGAGGGCCAGGCCTGGCTGCCACGGGTGCAGCAGGTGTTCAGCCTGATCGACGAAGCGGTCGAGCAGATCGGCGAGAAGCGCCAGGTCCTGCGACTCAAGGCCCCGACCTGCGTGATGCGCTGGTTACTGCCGCGTCTGTTGCAGTGGCAAAAGGAACGACCGGACGTGCCGGTGGAACTGACCACCACCGTCAGGCACGGCGTGGATTTTCAGCGCGAAGCCTTCGACGCCGCGGTGGTCTATGGCCCGCCGCCGGACACCTCGCTGGCGTGCCTGCACCTGTTCGATGAGCAACTGACGCCCGTGTGCTCGCGCCCGGTCCTCGAAGGCCTGGTGCCGTTGCATGATCCCGCCGACCTGCAACACCACCTGCTGTTGCACCCGGCCCTTGACCAGCGCGACTGGAACGCCTGGCTGGCGGCGGCCGATGTGCATTTAAGCAATGTCAGCAAGGGCCAGCACTTCGAAACCCTGGACCTGGCGATGTCCATGGCCTCCCAGGGCACCGGCGTGGCGATTGGCGACTGGTCGCTGATCGGCGACGACCTGAGCGCCGGCCGACTGGTGATGCCGTTCGAGCTGAAGGTCAAGACCGGCCTGGGCTATCACCTGGTGCACCCGCGCAAGCCCCAGGCCTCCGGGCCGTTGCAGGCATTGATGGGGTGGTTGGTGGAGCAGGCACGGGCGCGTTGAATGCTCGCAAGGTGCTTTTGTGGCGAGGGAGCTTGCTCCCGCTGGGCTGCGCAGCAGCCCCCAAAAACTTCAGTCTGATCCTATCCCACAGTCGAGCTTTTTGGGACCGCTTCGCGCTCCAGCGGGAGCAAGCTCCCTCGCCACAAAAGCAGGACAGATCTCAAGCAACCGGGTTTTTCAGAGCAGGTTGGGCGCCTGCGCCGGCTCGATCTGCGCCCAGTGCGAAGTGTCTTCACGGTGCTGCTGCAGGTACGGCAACACCGCCCCCAGCAAGGGCGCCTTGAACGCGTCCTGGAAGCGATGGGCCAGGCCCGGGATCAGTTTCAGTTGGCTGCCTTGGATGTGCGCGGCCAAGTGCACGCCGTGCATCACCGGCAGCAAAGGGTCGGCGGTGCCGTGGACGACCAGGGTCGGCACCCGCAGTTGATTGAGCAGGGCCACCCGGCTCGGCTCGGCCATGATCGCCATGATCTGGCGCTTCACGCCTTCAGGATTGAAGGCCCGGTCATAAGCTACGGCGGCCTGATGCAGCAAGGCCTGGCGATCGTCCATCACCACCGGGCTGCCCAACGCGGCCAGCAAATCGGCTTGCTGTTCAAGGGCCATTTCGCGATTCGGCGCACCGCGCCGGGACAACAGTTGCACCAGTCTTTCGCTGGGCGCGGGCAAGCCGGCGGCACTGGAACTGGTCATGATCAGGGTCAGGCTTTCAACCCGCTCAGGCGCCATGGCGGCCATGTGCTGGGCGATCATCCCGCCCATGCTCGCGCCCAGTACGTGAAAGCTTTGCACATGCAGCGCGTCCATCAGCCCCAGCCCGTCGTCGGCCATGTCGGTCAAGGTATACGGCGCGGCCACGGGCAAGCCGAGTTTGTAGCGCAGGGCTTCAAAGGTCAGGTTGGCGCTGCCGGGCGCCTGGCGCCAGGTGGACAGGCCAACATCGCGGTTGTCGTAGCGAATCACCCGGAAACCCTGCTCACACAGGGCGACCACCACTTCGTCCGGCCAATGGATCAGTTGCCCGCCCAGGCCCATCACCAACAGCAAGGCAGGATCCGAAGCACGGCCAATGCTTTGGTAAGCCAGGCTGACCTGATCCAGGTCGACATGTTGAGTTGCAACGTTGACATCACAACGAGACGCCGCCATCGACGGCAGGCCGAAAAACAGCACGGCCAGGAAAATGAATACACGCATGAAGAAACACCAAAACGCAGAACCCCAGTAGAGCGCGAGTCTGATGAAGTTTGTTCAAGCGCGCTGCCACAGTTGCGTGACAGTTTGATGAAGATTGCCGAATGGTGATCTGAAGCCAGGTGCGCACCCTGTGGCGAGGGAGCTTGCTCCCGCTGGAGCGCGAAGCGGTCCCAAAAGGCTTCAACCTCAAAATAGGAACAGGGCATGAAATGTAGGGGCTGCTGCGCAGCCCAGCGGGAGCAAGCTCCCTCGCCACAAAAAAGCGTCGTTGCCTAAGACAGGGAGCTCGCCCACAACATCCAGGCTTCAGGCCAGTTGGCCACGCAACTGCCGCGCCGCCGCCACCATGTTCACCAAGGCCGCTTCCGTCTCAGGCCAGCCCCGGGTTTTCAGCCCGCAGTCGGGGTTGATCCACAGCCGCTCGGCGGCGATTCGTTTCACTGCCTTGCTCATCAGCGCAACCATCTCGGCGGTGTCCGGCACCCGTGGCGAGTGAATGTCGTAGACACCCGGACCGATGTCGTTCGGGTAGTCGAACGCCTCGAAGGCATCCAGCAACTCCATGTCCGAGCGCGAGGTCTCGATGGTGATCACATCGGCGTCCATGTCGGCGATGGCCTTGATCACATCATTGAACTCGCTGTAGCACATGTGGGTATGGATCTGGGTGTCATCCGCCACGCCCGAGGCGCACAAGCGGAACGCCTCCACGGCCCAGTCCAGGTAGGCCTGCCATTCCCCGCGACGCAACGGCAATCCCTCGCGGAACGCCGCTTCGTCGATCTGCACGATCTTGATCCCGGCTTTTTCCAGGTCCAGCACTTCGTCCCGCAGGGCCAGAGCCAGTTGTCGGGCCTGGACCTGGCGCGACACGTCCTCACGAGGAAACGACCACATCAGCATGGTCACGGGGCCGGTGAGCATGCCCTTCATGACTTTGTCGGTCAGGCTTTGCGCGTAACGGATCCAGTCGACGGTCATGGCTTTCGGGCGGCTGATGTCGCCGTAGATGATCGCCGGCTTCACACACCGCGAGCCATAACTCTGCACCCAGCCGAAACGGGTGAAGGCATAGCCATCCAGTTGCTCGGCGAAGTATTCCACCATGTCGTTGCGTTCGGCTTCACCGTGCACCAGCACGTCCAGGCCCAGGCGCTCCTGGATCTGCACGGCATGACGGATCTCCGTGTGCATGGCGTCCTGATAGTCGTTGGCCGACAATTTGCCTTGCTTGTAGGCCTGGCGTGCCAGGCGGATGGCCGGGGTCTGCGGGAAGGAGCCGATAGTGGTGGTGGGAAAGGTCGGCAGCGCCAGGCGTGCGCGCTGGCGTTCGATGCGCTGGGCAAACGGCGAACGCCGCTGGCTGTCCTGTGGCCCGACCGCCGCCAGGCGCGCCTGGACCTCGGCTTTGTGAATACGCGCCGAGCCCGCGCGACGGGCCTGCACCGCGCGGCTGTCGCTCAAGGCCTGTCGCACCGCGGGGGCCTGAGGATCGTTCAGCGCATCGCGCAGCACCGCGACTTCACCGCACTTCTGCACGGCAAAGGCGAGCCAGCTCTTGAGTTCCGGATCGAGCCGGTCTTCACGTTCCAGATCCACCGGGCTGTGCAGCAATGAGCACGAAGTGCTGACCCAAAGGTTGTCGCCAAAGCGCTCCTGGGCCGGTTGCAAGTGCGCCAGCGCCTGTTCCAGTTCGCAGCGCCAGACGTTGCGACCGTTGACCAGGCCCACCGAGAGAATCTTGTACGTCGGCAGGCGGTCCAGTACCTGGCCCAGTTGTTCCGGGTCACGTACCGCGTCGATATGCAAGCCGTCCACCGGCAGGCTCACGGCCAGGCCGAGGTTGTCTTGCAGGCCACTGAAATAGGTGGCCACGAGTTTTTTCAACGGCGAGTACTGAAGGATGTGGTAAGCGCGCTCGAAGGCGCTCTTCCAGGCCTGAGGCAGATCGAGGGTGAGGATCGGTTCGTCGATCTGCACCCATTCCACGCCCTGGGCCTTGAGGCGGTTGAGGATTTCACCGTAGACCGGCAGCAGGCGCTCCAGCAGGTCGAGCTTGTCGAACGCCGCGCCTTTGGCCTTGCCCAGCCACAAGTAGGTCAACGGGCCGATGATCACCGGTTTGACCCGGTGGCCCAAGGCATGGGCCTCGTCCACTTCGTCGAACAACTGTTCCCAGCTCAGGGCGAAGGCCTGGTCGGCGGAAAACTCCGGGACCAGGTAGTGGTAGTTGGTGTCGAACCACTTGGTCAGCTCCTGGGCGTATTGCGCCTGGCCGTGGTCGGCACCGCAGCAACTGGCCGTGGCGCCACGGGCCATGGCGAATAAGGTGTCGAGGGTCGGTCGGCCCTGGGCATTCAAAGTGCTGTGAAAACGCTGTGGGACGGCGCCCAGGGTCAACGTGTGGCTGAGCACTTGGTCGTACCAGGCGAAGTCGCCGACGGGCAGCAGGTCGATGCCGGCGTCTTTTTGCAGTTGCCAGTGCCGGGCCCGCAGTTCACGGCCTACGGCCTGCAACGCTACCGGGGCCAGGTCACCCTTCCAGTAGGCTTCGAGGGCTTTTTTCAATTCGCGGTCGGCGCCGATGCGGGGGAAACCGAGGGTGTGGGCCAGGGCCATGGTGTGCGTCCTCCTGTAAAAGATGGCGCCATTGTCGACAACCCGACCTGCATGAGACAAACTCAACCTTTTCGTGTTGATCACAAGTTTTACTCATGGAGCTACTCCGGTGCTTGAACTCCGTCACCTCAAGACCCTGCACGCCCTGCGCGAAGCCGACAGCCTGGTCGAAGCCGCCGAACGCCTGCACCTGACCCAATCCGCCCTCTCCCATCAGTTCAAGGAATTGGAAGAGCGCCTGGGCATGCAATTGTTCGTGCGCAAGACCAAGCCAGTACGCTTCACCAGCGCTGGCCTGCGCCTGTTGCAACTGGCCGATGCCGCCCTGCCGTTACTGCGCAGTGCTGAACGGGACATCGCGCGGCTGGCGGGCGGCACCGCCGGGCGCCTGCACATGGCTATCGAGTGCCACAGCTGCTTCCAGTGGCTGATGCCGACCATCGACCAGTTCCGCGATGCCTGGCCGGAAGTCGAGCTGGACCTGGCCTCGGGCTTCGCTTTCGCGCCGTTGCCGGCCCTGGCCCGAGGCGACCTTGACCTGGTGGTGACTTCCGACCCGCTGGAACTGGCCGGCATCACCTACGTGCCGCTGTTCACCTATGAAGCGATGCTTGCCGTCGCCAACCAGCATCGGTTGGCGGGCAAGCCCTACATCGTGCCTGAGGACTTGGTCAGCGAGACCCTGATCACTTATCCCGTGGAGCGAGACCGGTTGGACATCTTCACCCGCTTCCTGGAACCGGCCGACATCGAACCGGCTCAGGTGCGCACGTCCGAGCTGACGGTGATGATGATGCAACTGGTGGCCAGCGGCCGTGGCGTCTGTGGCATGCCGCACTGGGCGCTGCATGAATACAGCTCACGGGGCTATGTGAAAGCCAAGCGGCTGGGGGAGAAAGGCTTGTTCGCCACGCTGTACGCGGCGGTGCGCACCGACATGCTCGACGCGCCGTACATGCGCGATTTTTTGCTGACGGCCAAGGACACGTCGTTTTCCACACTCGACGGTGTCAGTGCCGTGCGCTGACAGCTTTTTGTGGCGAGGGAGCTTGCTCCCGCTGGGCCGGTCCGACGCTTCGGGCGCAGCAGACCCGTTTTATGGCCGCTTCGCGCCCAAGCGGGAGCAAGCTCCCTCGCCACAAAAGCTCCATCACTCAAATCAGTGGTTCGCTCAAAGTTCTAGCCACATATGGATTTTGTCGAGGTACTCATCGTCCACCCGGATCGCCATCGGTTCGAGGCCGTAGAGGACGAAACCGCAGCGTTGGTAGAGCTTGAGCGCCGGGTCGTTGCCGGCGGTGACGGTCAGTTGCACCAGGCGCAGGAAGGTGTGGCGCCGGGCTTCGTCGAGGGCGGCCTGCACCAGTTGGTAGCCGAGCCCGCGATGGCGATGTTCGTCGGCGACGTACATGCCGAACAGCAGCGCCTTGTGTCGGGCTTTTTCCCGGGGCTCCAGGGCCAGGCCGACGATGCCGACCAGATCTTGTTCGACAAACGCCCCCAACAGCACATCGAGCCGACTGCCCAGGCGTGACTCCCACCAGTTGATGGGCAACTTCGCCCGCTCGCTGACGCTGGAGGTGAAGGCCTGGGGGTGCAAGGCATACGCCTGGAGCATCAGCTCGCGATAGGCCTCGGCATCGCCAGCCCGCAGGCGTCGAATGCTCACGCCGAACGCCGCTGCTCAAGCATCAGGCGCAGGGCCAGGGCACCGAGGACAAACCCCATGAAATAGCGCTGCACCGCCAGCCAGCTCGGGTTATGGACGAACCACGAGGCGATGCCGGCGGCGAACAGGGCGATCAGCAGGTTGACGCTGAAACTGACGCTGATCTGGGTCAGCCCGAGGATGAGGCTCTGGGTGAACAGCGAACCGTGTTCCGGGCTGATGAACTGCGGGAACACCGACAGATAGAACACCGCGATCTTGGGATTCAGCGCGCTGGTGAGAAAGCCCATGGTGATCAGCTTGCGCGTCGAGTCCGCCGGCAGTTGCTGGGCCTCGAAAGGCGAACGCGCCCCCGGTTTCACGGCCTGCCAGGCCAGCCACAACAGGTACAGCGCACCGGCCCATTTCAATACTTCGTAGGCCATGGGCACCGCCAGGAACACCGCCGTCAGCCCCGCCGCGGCAGCGAACATGTGCACGAAGAAACCCGCCACCACGCCCAACAAGGACGTGACGCCGGCCTTGCGACCCTGGCAGATCGAACGGGAGATCAGGTAGATCATGTTCGGACCGGGCGTCAGCACCATCAGCAACGCGGCGGCGGCGAAAATAAGCAGATCCGGCAATGGAATCATGGGCATCCGTCCTTGAAATGTGAATCAGCAGGTGGCGAGCAGTGTCGCTCGATAAAACGGCAGGATCACCTCGCCTGTCAACGGTGCCAGCACCAGATCGCTGTCGCCGGCCGGATCGATCCAGCACACCTCTTCGATTTCGGCCGCTGGCGAAACCGCAGCGTCGATGCTCAGCAGAAACACCTCGGCCTGCACGGTAAACCCCGGCTCGTTGGCCGCCGGCGCGCTGAACACGCCCAGGTGGCGGGCCTGGGCCGGGTCGATCCGCAGGCCAAGTTCTTCTTCCAGCTCACGGGCCAGCGCTTGCACCGGTTGTTCATGGGCTTCGATCTTGCCGCCCGGCTGCATGAAGGCTTGGGTGCCGCGCTTGCGCACCAGCAGGGTTCGCCCGTCCGGCCCGAGCAGCAGGGCGGCGGCGATGCGGATGAGGGGGGTGGTCATGAGGAGTCAAAGCCTTGGTCGAGAAAATGCCAGGGAGATTACAGACCGCAGCGGCGGGAGCAAAGCCTGGCCCAACCTCTAAACCAACACAATCTCCTGTGGGAGCGAGCTTGCTCGCGATAGCGGTGTGTCAGTCGAAAAATATCTGACTGTTATTCCGTTATCGCGAGCAAGCTCGCTCCCACAGGGGACCCCAGTCGCCTGTCAGGTTTTCTTCACCCCAAAATCGGCTTCGGCGCCGAAGGGTCGGCCGCCTCTTCGGGAATCTTGACGAATACGCTGTACCGCGCGCCTTCCATCGCTTCGAAGGCAATGAGTTTTTCGATCAACGGGCCGCTCAGGACCTTGCCGGCGTTGAGCAGCAACATGCCGTTGTCGGCATTGAGGTTGCGCGCCAGGATCATCCCCGGAGTCAACTCGCGAGTGGTGGAGACTTGCACCGTCGGATCCGACAAGGTCACGTCTTCCAGGTATTCGGCACAGGCCTTGATGAAATCCTCGATCATGTCCGGGTCGTACAGCTTGCCGGCGTATTTGCGGATGTAGACCAGCGCTTCGTCGCTGTTCATCTGCCGTTCCAGGATCAACCCACGCTGCAGCTCGATGAAATCCACCGCCAGCTTCAACAGCCGCGAACCGAACGGAATCGCTTCGCCTTTCAGATGCTCGGGGAAACCGCTGCCGTCCCAACGCTCCTGGTGATGGCGGATGATCCGCGCCGCGTCCTTCATCGGGTCCAGGGTCATCAGCAGCGATTCGCTCTGCTTCGGATAGGCGCGGTACAGCTCCAGTTCGGTGTGATGCAGCATGTCGGCGGGCGTGACCATCATGTTGTCGGTCCAGCTCAGCTTGCCGATGTTGTAGAGCGCCGCCGCCATGGTCAGGTCGCGGTCGGTGGACTCATCGAGAAAATTGAGCCGGCTATAGACCCGGATCAACTCGATGATCTGCCGGTTGGTCTGCTTGGCCTTGGGCAGGCGCAGGTTGGCGATCAGCGAAAACACCTCGGTGCTGGTCACATAGCTGCGCTTGAGCTCGTCATAAGCCAAGTCAAGCATGTCGGCGGTCTGCTGCAGCTCGGAGGTGCGCGACGCCACGCGTTTTTCCAGGGTGGCGTTCAGGGTCTTGAGTTGCTGGTTCTGCTCGCGGTTCAGCGCTTCGAGGCGCTGGCGCTCGCTTTCGGAATGCTGGTGGGCCAGGGCCTGGCGCAAGGCCTGCACCAACTCCTCATCGTTCCACGGCTTGCTGAGGTAGCGATAAAGCTGCCCCTCGTTGATGGCCTTGGTCATCATGTCCACATCGGCATAACCGGTGAGCAGGATGCGCAAGGTCGATGGATACAACTTGCGGATTTCGGCCAGCAGCGTGGCGCCATCCATGTTCGGCATGCGCGCGTCAGTCATGACCAGGTCGACCGGGCGCTCCTTGAGAATTTCCAGCGCCTTGGCGCCACTGTCTGCCAGCAGGATCTCGTACGGCTGGCTGCGCAATAGCCGACGCAAGCTGTTGAGGATCGACTCTTCGTCATCGACCAGCAGCACCGTCGGCTTCTTTACCGGAACATCCGGCGATTGACCTTCCATTTGCAACCCCCTCCTGATTCACGACAACCGTTCTACCTTAGCCCCAAAAAACAGGCTAGTAGATTGCGAAGATTTAGACACATTTGCCCTCGGTGGCCGAGCGCATCCCGATCAGACGACTATGCTGTACCCCATGAAGGGCCATGTATAGGCCGAATACTCATGCCAGCGAAAGGGATAGCAGATGTTCCCAAGGTTCTATAGTCCGCATCAAAACGGTGCACGGCCATGAGCCTGCCTTTGGATAAAACCAATCGGCGGATCCTGATCGTCGACGACACCCCGACCATCCATGAGGATTTCCGCAAGATCCTCAGCCCGCAGATGAGCGCCGAAGACAACCTGAGCAGCGCCGAAGAGGCCCTGTTCGGCGCGCCGGTGGCGGTCGCCGGCACGAGTTTCGTGCTCGACTCGGCGTTCCAGGGCATGGAGGCCTTGAACAAGGTCGAAGCGGCGCTGGCCCAAGGGCAACCCTACGCCATGGCGTTCATCGACATGCGCATGCCACCGGGCTGGGACGGCCTGGAAACCATCGAACGGCTATGGCGCGCCGACCCCAAGCTGCAGGTGGCGTTGTGCACCGCATACTCGGATTATTCCTGGGAAGATATTTCCGAGCGCCTCGAACTGGGCGACCGCCTGCTTATCCTGAAAAAACCTTTCGACGCCATCGAGATCCGCCAGATGGCCAGCGCCTTGACCGTCAAATGGCAGATGACCGAAGACGCGGCGCTGAAAATGGACATGCTCGAACGAGCGGTCGAGGAACGCACCCGTGAGTTGGCCGACGCCAATATCATCGTGCAGAACAGCCCGACCATCCTCTATCGCCTGCGGGGCGAACCGCCGTTCGCGTTGATGTACATCTCCCATAACATCACCAAGTTCGGTCATTCCGCGGCGCAACTGATCAACTCGCCGGACTGGGCAGAAACCCTGATCCATGCCGATGACCAGGCCAAAGTCCAGGAGGCCATGGTGCGCGTCCTCGACCGTGACACCGTGGGGGCGTCCATCGAGTTTCGCATGCGCACCGGCGACGACACGTTCCGCTGGGTGGAGAACCGCTACATCCCGGTGCGCAACGACCAGGGGCTGTTGCTGGAAGTGGAAGGCATCATCCTCGACATCACCGAACGCAAGCTGGCCGAAGAAAAGATCGCCCTGCTCGCCCGCACCGACGGCCTGACCGGGCTGGCCAACCGCGCCACCATGATCGAGCGCTTGCACCAGGCCTTCGCCGCCGCGCGTCGCGGGGCGGCGCCGTTTGCCATGTTCTACCTGGACCTGGACCACTTCAAACGCATCAACGACACCCTGGGCCATCCCATCGGCGACTTGCTGTTGCAGGAAGTCGCCACGCGCATCAAGGCCTGTACACGGGAAAACGACGTGGTGGCGCGCCTGGGCGGCGACGAGTTCGCCCTGCTGCAACTGGACGTGCATGAAGCGACCCATTGCGCCGCGCTGGCGGGCAAGATCCGCGACGCCCTCGTGGCGCCGTACTCCCTGGACGGCAACGACGTGCGGATCTCGGTGAGCATCGGCATCGCCCTGTACACCCCGCAGAGCCTGAGTGCCGACAGCCTGATGGCGCAATCCGACATGGCCCTGTACCGCTCCAAGGAAAAGGGCCGCAACCAGTACCACTTCCACAACGAGGAGATCAACCAGGAAGTCACCGACCGGGTCGCCCTCGCCAACGACCTGCGCCAAGCCATCGAAAACCACGAGCTGCACCTGCACTACCTGCCGGAAGTCGACCTCGGCACCGGCAAGATCCTCGGCATGGGCGTGCAGGTGCGCTGGAACCACCCCGAACGAGGCTGGCTGGAACCGGCGGCCTTCATGCCCGCCGCCGAGAAGACCGGGATCATCATTGGCCTGGGGCATTGGGTGCTGGACCAGGCCTGCCAGCAAATGCGCCAGTGGCGCGACCAGGACATGGCGCCGCCGGTGATCGCCATCGATCTGTCCCTGACCCAGCTCAAGACCGGCCCGGAACTGATCTACGACGTGCTGCGCACCACCGCGCGCTGGGAACTGGCGCCCTGGGACCTGCGTTTCGACGTTACCGAAGCCACCCTGGCCCAGACCAAGTGGACCCACAACGACGTGCTGCCGCGCCTCTGCGAATTGGGTGTGCAGATCGCCATCGATGACTTCGGCACCGAATATTCCTCCTTCGACTACCTCAAGACCTACCGGGTCAATCACCTCAAGCTCGCGCAGCGGTTCCTAGACAGTGCCAGTGACAATCCCGAAAACGCCACGACCTTGCGGGCGATCATCAACTTTGCCCGGGACGTGGGCATCGGGATCATTGCCGAGGGCGTCGAGACCCAGGAGCAACGCACCACGCTGATGTCCAGCGGCGGGGCGATGCAGGCCCAGGGGCATTACTTCAGCACCGTGGTCGACAGCGGCCAGGCCGCCGAATTGCTCAAGGCCGGCACCATCATTCCCGCGACAGACCACTGGACCCGACCAGCGAGCCAGCTATCGGAGAGCAATCCATGAACCCCATGTCGGTACCTGCCAACCGGCGAATCCTGGTGGTGGACGATACGCCGGCGATCCACCAGGACTTTCGCAAGATCCTCAGCCCCAGCGCCGGCCTCGATGACTCGCTGGACGACACCGAGAGCCTGCTGTTCGGCACCCCGCAGGTCAGCCGGCTGCAATTCCAGATCGACTCGGCCTACCAGGGCGAGGAAGCGCTGGAACTGGTCAAGCGCGCCCAGGCCGAAGGCCAGCCCTATGCACTGGTGTTCGCCGACATGCGCATGCCGCCGGGCTGGGATGGCCTGCAAACCATCGAGCGGCTGTGGGAGGCCGACCCACGGCTGCAAATCGCCCTGTGCACGGCGTTCTCGGATTACTCCTGGGAAACCATGTCCGAACGGATCGAGTTCGACGATCAGTTGCTGATCCTCAAGAAGCCCTTCGACACCCTGGAAATCCGCCAGATGGCCAGCGCCATGACCTGGAAATGGCAACTGGCCCAGGATGCGGCGAGGAAAATGCGCAGCCTGGAACGCACGATCGAAGAGCGCGTCCAGGAATTGCTCAAGGTCTCCCACCTGCTGCAATACGACGTGCTCACCGAATTGCCCAACAGCATGTTGCTCGGCGATCGCCTGACCCAGGCCATGGCCCAGTGCCGCCGGCACGACCGGCAACTGGCGGTGATGTTCCTCGGCCTGGACCGCTTCAAGCGCATCAATAACGCGCTGGGCCATCCGGTGGGCGATGAGATGCTCAAGCGCGTGGCGCGGACGTTGGCAACCGTGGTGCGCGAGTCCGACTCGGTGTTTCGCTACGGCTCCGATGAATTCGTCGTGGTGCTGGGGGACATTGTTGATCCGCAGCAGATCAAAGGCGTGGCCGACAAGCTGCTGGCGGCCATCAGTTCCCCACAACCGATCGACGGCCATGACCTGAGCGTCACCGCGAGCCTGGGCATCAGCGTCTACCCGAGCGACGGTTTCGACGCCGTGGCGCTGATCAAGAAAGCCGAGACGGCGATGCGCAACGTCAAGGAGACCGGCCCCAACGACTACCGCTTTTTCACCGAGGATATGAACCGCCGGGCACGGCAGCAGCAGACCATCGAATCGGGCCTGCGCCTGGGCCTGCAACGCAAGGAATTCGTGCTGCATTACCAGCCCAAGCTCGACCTCAAGAGCGGCAAGGTGGTCGGCGTCGAGGCGCTGGTGCGCTGGGACAGGCCGGGGCACGGCATGGTCTACCCGTCGGATTTCATTCCGGTGGCCGAGGACAGCGGCCTGATCGTCCCACTGAGCCAATGGGTGCTCCAGGAAGCCTGCCAGCAGGCCTGTCGCTGGCAAGCCGAGGGCATGCGCCCGCTGTACCTGTCGGTGAACGTCTCGGCCATCGACTTTCGCCAGCGCGGCTTCGTCGAAGGCATCGCCCGCACCCTCAAGGAAACCGGCCTGGAACCGACACAGTTAGAACTGGAGATCACCGAAAGCGTACTGATGCAGAACGTCGACACCACGGTCGCCATCCTCAAGGCCATCAAGCAGTTGGGGATACGCCTGGCCATCGATGACTTCGGCACCGGCTATTCGAGCCTGAGCTACTTGCAGAAATTTCCGGTGGATGTGCTGAAGATCGACCAGTCGTTCGTCGGTGACCTGAGCATCGACAGCAACGATGCCAAGCTGGTGAGCACCATCATCAGCCTGGGCAAGAGCCTGAATCTGCACATCATCGCCGAAGGGGTGGAAACCCTTGAGCAGCTTGAATTTCTCAAGCAGCACCAATGCGAGGAAGTCCAAGGTTATTACTTCAGCAAGGCCGTCGAACCACAGGCCTTTGCCGACTGGATGACCGAATGGGAAAAACGCCAGAACCCGTTTTCGTGAACACCGGAGTGTCCTCAACCAACGTTTCAAGGAAAACATCCCATGGCGTTACATGGACTGACTCTGGCGCTCGGCCTGCTCGTGGGAATGAGCGTGATCGCGCACGCCGCCCCACTGGACGAACCCCTCAAGCCCCTGCCACCGATCCCGACCCTGGACCCCAAGCGCGTCCAGCTGGGGCTGCGGCTGTTCAATGACCCGCGGCTGTCGGTCAACAACACGCTGTCCTGCGCCAGTTGCCATCGCCTGGAAAAGGGCGGTGCCGACGACAAACCGTTTTCCCTGGGCTTCGACGGCAAGCCGGTAGAGGTCAATACGCCGACCGTGTTCAACGCCGGCCTGAACTTTCACCAGTTCTGGGATGGCCGCGTCGATACGCTGGAAGAACAGGTGCATATCGTGGTCCTCAGCCCCACGGAAATGGGCAGCACCTGGGAAACCGTGGTCAAGCGCATCGCCGATGACCCAGGTTATGCCAAGGACTTCAAGGACGCCTACCCCGACGGCGTGACCAAGCCCAATATCCAAAGCGCCCTGGCCGATTACGAACGCACCCTGCAGACACCCAATTCGCGCTTCGACCAGTACCTGCTGGGCAATACCGATGCCCTCACGCCCCGGGAAAAATTCGGTTACCAGCGGTTCAAGGAATACGGCTGCATCGCTTGTCACCAGGGCGTGAATATCGGGGGCAACATGTTCCAGAAATTCGGCATCATGGGTGACTACTTCGTTGACCGCGGCAACCCCACCCGGGCCGACGAAGGACGCTTCAACATCACCGGTGATGAAAATGATCACCAGGTTTTCAAAGTACCGAGCCTGCGCAACGTGGCCGTTACCGCGCCCTATTTCCATGACGGGTCGGCGCCAACCCTGGAGCGCGCGGTAGAGGTCATGTTCAAGTACCAACTGGGTCGTGAGCCCCTCAAGAACGATACGACGTTGATCGTCGAGTTCCTCAAGACCCTGACCGGTGAATGGGAGGGCAAGCCCCTATGACAGTCCTCCGTCGCCTCGGCCTGGCCTTCATTGGCGTCTTGCTGGCGGGCATCCTGTTATTCATGTACGTCAACTCGGGCGCCCAACAGGCCGCCTCGTACATTGAATCCCGGGACCTGATTCGCCTGCTCAAGCAACAGGACGCCATCTGGGACAACGAAATCCTCAAGTCGCGGATCGCCCTGACCCACAACTACGACCCGCTGGTCTCCCCGTTGCACGAGATGGCACGCCTGTGGCAGCGCCTGGACGCCATCGAGGCGGAGCCGGGCCGGCATGGGCCGTCACTCTGGGAGGCCCAGCGCGACGAATACCTCAAGCTGGTCAAGGAAAAGACCCGCTTGGTGGAGCAGTTCAAATCCCATAACGCGGTGTTGCGCAACTCCCTGGCCTTCCTGCCCACCGGCGAGGACGATATCCAGGGCCAGTTCGCCCGGCTGCCCGACACGTATCGGCTGGAGTTGCAGAACGTTGCCATCGACACCTACGACCTGTTGCTCAGCAGCATGGAGTTCGCCCAGCTCAGCTCCCCTGATATCGCGGCTGAGGTCCTGCTGGGGTTGAACCAGTTGGAGGTCAACAAGGAGCGCCTGCCTGAGGGACTGCTCAACTCCGTCGAAGTCCTGCGCAGACACATCGGGGTGATCCTGCGGGAACAGCCAAAGGTCAATGAATTATTAATGGGCATCGAAATGGTCCCCTTGGCCGGCCGCCTGGACACCATTACCAACCTACTCGAGAAAGACCAGGCAAAAGCCGCGGCCAAATACGAGCGCAACCACGTTTACCTGCTGGTGTTCGCCACGCTGCTGGTGCTGATCCTGATCTGGCTGGGGATCCGGCTGATCCGCAGCTTCGCCGAGATCAAGCGGGTCAACAACGCCCTGCAAACCGCCAACGACGAGCTGGAACAACGGGTCGAAGAGCGTACCCGCCAACTCAAGGACACCCAGAGCGAGCTGATGGACACCGCCCGCCAAGCCGGCATGGCGGAAATCGCCACCAACGTGCTGCACAACGTCGGCAACGTCCTCAACAGCGTGAACATCTCCGCCGATCTGGTCAGCCGCAAGATACGCAGCAGCAAGGCCCTGGGGCTGGGCAAGGCGATGCAACTGTTCAACGAACACGCCGATGACCTCGGCCACTTCCTCACCGAAGACGCCAAGGGCAAGCTGCTGCCCGGTTACCTCAACCAACTGGTGGAGGCCATCGCGTCGGAGCAGCAGAGCCTGACCGACGAACTGGCCCAGTTGAGCAAGAGCGTGGACCACATCAAGGACATCGTCGCCACACAGCAATCCTATGCCGGGGCCAGCAGCCTGCTGGAACCCCTGGTGGTCAGCGAGCTGCTCGAAGACGCCCTGCGCATGAACTCCGGCGCCCTGACCCGCCACCATGTTACGGTGATCAAGGAATACGGCGACGTGCCGCGGATCATGGGCGACAAGCACCGTCTACTGTTGATTCTGATCAACCTGATCAGCAACGCCAAATACGCCATGGCCGGGGTGTCCAACCATGCGCGGAACATGACGCTCAAGGCGGACGTCGTCAATGGCGAGACCCTGCAGATCAGCGTCAAGGACGAAGGCGAAGGCATCCCGGAGGAGAACATGACGCGCATCTTCGCCCATGGCTTTACCACGCGTAAGGAAGGCCACGGCTTCGGCCTGCACAGCTGCGCATTGGCGGCCATTGAAATGAACGGCCACCTCACCGCCCACAGTGAGGGGCCAGGCAAAGGGGCGACGTTCCAATTGCAGGTGCCCCTGAAACTTGCAGAAGGTGAACCATGAACAGCCTGAGTAACCGCCGCATCCTGTTGATCGACGATACACCCGCCATTCATGAAGATTTCCGTAAGATCCTCACCCCTGAGGATGACAGCAGCACGGACTTGCAGGACATGGAAAGCGCGCTGTTTGGCGATGCGCCAAAACCTGCCGCCACTGTGTTCGAACTCGACTCGGCCTATGGCGGGCAGGAGGGCCTGAACAAATTGCTGGCGGCAGCGGCCAAGGAACGACCCTATGCCCTGGCCTTTGTCGACATGCGCATGCCCGAAGGCTGGGATGGCGCCAAGACCATCGAAGAACTCTGGAAGCGCGATCCGCAGCTGCAAGTGGTGGTGTGCACCGCCTATTCGGATTACTCCTGGGATGAACTGCTCGATCGCCTGAACGGCCACGACCGCTTGTTGATCCTGAAGAAGCCGTTCGACAACATCGAAGTCCAGCAGATGGCCAACACCCTGACCACCAAATGGGAAATGACCTCCCGTGCGCAGTTGAAAATGAACAAGCTCGAAGACCTGGTGGAGCAACGTACCCAGGCGTTCAAACAGGCCAGCGAGCTGCTGCAAATGGAGATCGACGAACGCAAGATGCTGGAGACCCAGTTGGTGCAATCGGAAAAACTCGCCTCGCTGGGGCAGTTGGCAGCTGGCGTGGCCCACGAAATCAACAACCCGATCGGCTTCATTTCTTCGAACCTGGGGGCGCTGGACGGCTACTTCGGCAAGCTCCAGGAAATGCTCAGCGCCTACGGCAGCGCCGAGGAGGCCATCGCCTCGCCGGAGCTGGTGGTGAACTTGAGGAAGCTGCGCGAACAGGTGGAGCTGGATTTCCTTGTGGAGGACATCCCCCTACTGATCAAGGAATCCAAGGATGGCATTGGACGGGTCGGGCAGATCGTCAAGGACCTGAAGGACTTCTCCCGCGTCGACTCCAGCCAGGAATGGCAGATGGCCAATTTGCAGCAAGGCATGGATTCGACGTTGAACATCGTCGCCAATGAGATCAAGTACAAGGCCGACGTGGTCAAGGAGTACACGCCGTTACCGGAGGTGGAATGCCTGCCGTCGCAGATCAACCAGGTGATCATGAACCTGATCGTCAATGCCGCCCAGGCCATCGGCCCAGAACGCGGCACCATCACCCTGCGCAACGGGGTCGGTGACGAAACCGTGTGGATCGAAGTGGCGGACAACGGCTCGGGCATTCCCCCCGAGACCCTGCAGAAAATCTTCGACCCGTTCTTCACCACCAAACCCATCGGTCAAGGCACCGGGCTGGGGCTGTCGTTGTCCTACGGCATCGTGAAAAAACACCACGGCGAGATCACCGTCCGCAGCGAAGTCGGCGTCGGCACCACCTTCCGCGTGGAATTGCCGGTGCGGCAGATGAAGCAGGCAGGCTGAGCCCCTCGGCAGTTCAAATTGTGGGAGCGAGCTTGCTCGCGATAGCGGTGGGTCAGTCAATGCAGGTATTGAGTGTGCGACCTCCATCGCGAGCAAGCTCGCTCCCACGGGTTATCGGCGATTCCAGCCAACACACACAACCTGTGGCGAGGGAGCTTGCTCCCGCTCGGCGGCGCAGCCGTCGTAAAACCTGCTGACGCGGTCTGTCTGAATGGTCGCAATGACCCCTTGGGGCCGCTGCGCAGCCCAGCGGGAGCAAGCTCCCTCGCCACGGACTTCATTCCAAGCTAATGTCTCGCCAATCGCTCAACCCCAAGGAACCCGCATGAGCCTGTCGCTGCTGAGCCGTTACGCCTTCTTTGCTGGCTGCGTGATCTTCACCCTCGCCAGCCTGCCGTTCCTGCAACACGACTGGCTCTGGCCCATTGCGCTGGTGACCGGGCTGTTGAGCCTGCTGGGGCTGTTCGATCTGCTGCAGAGCCGCCACGCCGTGCGGCGCAACTATCCAATCCTGGGCAATATCCGCTACCTGGTCGAAGGCATCCGCCCAGAGATCCGCCAGTACCTGCTCGAATCCGACAGCGATGCCCTGCCCTTCTCCCGCGCCCAGCGCTCGCTGGTGTACTCCCGGGCCAAAAACGAAAGCGCCGACAAACCCTTCGGCACCTTGATCGACGTCTACCAGACCGGTTTCGAATTCATCGGCCACTCCATGCGCCCGGCGCCGTTGAGCGACCCCAGCGGTTTTCGTGTGACAGTCGGCGGCCCGCAATGCACCCAACCCTACTCGGCCTCGGTGTTCAACATCTCGGCCATGAGCTTCGGCTCCCTGAGCGCCAACGCCATCCGGGCGTTGAACCAGGGGGCCAAGCTGGGCAACTTCGCCCACGACACCGGCGAAGGCAGCATCAGCCCCTACCACCGCGAACACGGTGGCGACCTGACCTGGGAACTGGGCAGCGGCTATTTCGGCTGTCGCACCAGCGACGGGCGCTTCGACCCGGAACGCTTCGCCGCCCAGGCCCGGACCCCCCAGGTGCGGATGATCGAAATCAAGATGAGCCAGGGCGCCAAGCCCGGCCATGGCGGGATCCTGCCCAAGCACAAAGTCACTCGGGAAATCGCCGAGACCCGCGGCATCCTGATGGGGGAGGATTGTATTTCGCCGTCATGCCACAGCGCGTTTTCCACGCCGGTCGAACTGATGCAGTTCGTCCAGCAACTGCGTGAACTGTCCGGCGGCAAACCGGTGGGTTTCAAGTTCTGCCTGGGGCATCCGTGGGAGTTCATGGGCATCGCCAAGGCCATGCTGGAAACCGGGATCCTGCCCGACTTCATCGTCGTTGATGGCAAGGAAGGCGGCACCGGCGCGGCGCCGGTGGAGTTCACCGACCACATCGGCGTGCCGTTGCGCGAGGGCCTGCTGTTCGTGCACAACACCCTGGTGGGCCTGAACCTGCGGGACAAGATCAAGCTCGGCGCCAGTGGCAAGATCGTCAGCGCCTTCGACATCGCCAGCGTCCTGGCCATCGGCGCCGACTGGGCCAACGCCGCGCGCGGCTTCATGTTCGCCATCGGCTGCATCCAGTCGCAAAGCTGCCACACCAACAAATGCCCCACTGGCGTCGCCACCCAGGACACCCTGCGCCAACGCGCCCTGGTGGTTCCGGACAAGGCCCAGCGGGTCTACAACTTCCACCGCAACACCCTCAAGGCTCTGGCCGAAATGCTCGCCGCCGCCGGGCTCGACCATCCGTCGCAATTGCAGCCAAAGCATTTGGTGCGGCGGATGTCGGCCACCGAGGTGAAGTTATTCTCACAGTTGCATGTGTTTTTGAAGCCGGGGGAATTGCTCACGGGTGAGGTCAATGGGGCGTTTTATTCGCGGATGTGGCAGATGGCGCGGGCGGACAGTTTTGAGCCGCGGGAGGTGGTGGCTGCCTAACCAACAGTCCGGACGCTCAGCGGCAACGCTCGATATCAGTAATCAAACACAACTTAGGCAAGACATTGGGGTCGCCCTGCGGTTTTTTCATGAAGATATAACCACTGTCGTTGATAACGTAGAGGTCATAAAAACGTGTGGAAATTACTGGCGACTGCTCCCCGCGCCGAATCGAGGCAATCACCGCAGGGTTTCTGGCGAGGTATACATTGGTTATTCCGCCACGCGGCAAAGTTTCGGGCAACAACACATAATCCACGCCCAGCACATACTTCAGGGCCGGCATCGCCGCATACATGCCGCTGGCCGCCGGCAGCCAGTTGGCTTTCAGCTCGGGGATCATGTAAATACTGGGCCTGTCACGCAAGGACGAATGGTTAATGTCATAGATGAGCGAGGCCAGCACCGCAGCTTCCTGCTCTTTTTGCAGCGACAAGACCCGGCCATAGCCAAAGGAAAATGACAAGATCGCCAGCAAAGGAATGAACAGGATTATCCCAAGATGCGCATGTATGCGCGTGACTACCTGGAAACCAAGGAAAAACACCAATACCAACAGGGCGGAAAAAGCCACCAGAGTTCTGGCACCGTAATTGAAATAGGTAAAGACCAAGGTGATACCCGGTATGCAAAACAGCAGCACCGGGACGGCTAATAGGTAGAGACTCGCCAACGTCATTTTTCGCCAAAGGCTTTCCTGACTGTTAAACAGATTGAAACCTGCCCATACATACCCGGTCACGGCCAACACCGCACCGCCCCAGACAAGCAACCGAATGCCCTCCGTTCCCAATCCGTTCAGCATCTGCCCCACATACAACAGCCTGTTTCCAATTTCCAACAGACTGCTTGTCTCTAACGGTAAGACGTCCTGACGAGTAGCGGTCATCCATTGATAAGCCGTCGCGTAATAAACCAGCAAGCCAATTCCGATCACCATCGACTTACGCCTGATGAAGGCGAAAATGACGTCCGACGTTTTTCGCTCCCAAACCAATCGGATGACCTCGACGCAGCACAGGGCAATAAACACGCCGATGAATACCTGATAAATCGAAAGTGCCAGGACTACCAACAGTACGGGGACCACTATATGTTGCCAGGTCTTATCGCGTTGCCAGGCAACAGCGTAAATAAGCGCCACCAACCCCAACGCCATCGCTGCACCGTCGTAGCGATAGGACAGGCTCTGCAAGAAAAAGGGGTTGTACCAAATGGGCAGGACTACCAGACAATGGGCCAAGGTCGGGCGCTCGAAGTAAAAGAAAGTCAGGTCCTTCAAGGCGAGTGATACACCGACCGTAGCGACGAACAGCGGCAATGGAAAGAGATCCGGTGCCTTGGAGCTAAACGAAATAGCATTGTAGAAAAAATCGACTGCGCCCCGCCCCTCCTCACGCCATCCTTCTCCCGCCATGAGGACACGCCAATTATCATCGTTGTAGAAATAATCAGCCTGCACCAAAGGGAAGATATAAAGAAAATTCGCCATTAGAAAAAACAGCAGTACCTCTTTTGGCGTAACTGTTCTTGCGGACAGGAACTGCATTTTGGTTCACCCCTCGCTCGAAAGAACTGTCCGATAAACGAGAATCCTCATGTCCGGTGTCCACGAAACACCACGAACCGGGAGAGCAGAAAACGAACACTAAACCCAGCAGTGAGAATACCGCCACCGTCAATATCCATGGAGCAGCCAGCGAGGGCCTGGTTGCCTGAGTCAGACCGACGGCGTCATACAGCAAGAAAAAAACCTGGCAATGGACCAGTCCATTGACCATCCCGACGGACGGTCAACCTCACCTATCGAGTAGGAGGCAGCCAAAGACCCAGGGCCGCGCCACGCGGCTCTTTTCCCGATTCAGCGCCAGTTCCCCTTGCCGGGTGTGTAGAGGACTTGTATCTTCCAGTTGTTTGGCTCATCCCTGTGAGCCAAACAACTGGAAAGAGGGCTCCATGCAATTGGCGAGTGTACTAAGGCACCGTCAAGTCCATTCGGTATCCTGCTCCCGGAGCGCCCTCGTGCAACGACGACTGAATCTTTTCATACAGCGCATTCGCCTCTGCAGTCGTTATTGACCGAGAACAATCACGCAATACGACGCGCAGTAGGAGATTCTCCTGATCGGCTAGAAGACCGAGTCGTTCAATAGCCTGCGGTGGTAATTCAGACGAAACCCAGCGCCCTCTGATCTGCATTTCCTCGATCCACCCAGCACAGTCCCCTGCCGCCTGTAACATCTTTTCAGTCAGCACTTCCTCACTCAATCCGGGAGACACAGCCACCGAAATATCCCGAGAAATCGAAGGCAAGCGCGAAACGGCATTCCAAGGTCGCAGATCGTGCATTTGGGCCCGCACCCGCTCGTTAGAGTCACGCAACAAGCGGATATCTGGAATGCCCTTTCGAAGCATAGTCAGCCGATCCAGGCCCATTCCTAACGCCAGGCCGCCATGACGCAAAGGATCAATTCCTAATCGCCGAAGCAGCGAAGTGGCGATAAGACCACATTCAAGTACTTCAACATTGACGCCGTCATTCAATACATTCACTTCGATTCCGCCTTCGGTGTAATGATGGGGACTGTCGCTATAAACCCAAGGCTTATCGGGTACGGCAGCCCTGAGAATGTCGCCGACCAGACGCAACAGGTTCTCTCGGTCCGAAAGATCTGGATCCCCCAGTACCCAGATATCCATTTGGTGTGGCTCGGCGCAATGCCATCTATCCCTACTGTCGCGGCGGAATGTGATCCCAGGAGCAGCGAGCAGGATCATCTCTCCCGCCTTACGCTCTTGAGCAGCACGTTGGAGCGCGGCGGGAATCTGACTGGTGGTTTGCGTGCGTAACAACGAATGTTCGTTCACCCAGCGTGTGTGTTCACTGCCTAAGGTGATCTCTGCCGGATCGTAGCCTAGCAGCCCATAGTTTTCCTCGGCAGACACGATGCGTGGGCCGGTCTGGATATGGGCTCGAGGCCAACCGCTACGAATCAGCCCCTCAACAATTTCATCAACCATCAGCCGAACTGCATGGATGGGTGAGCGTGATTCCGTCAGGTCTGTTACAGACAGCGCTTGCTGTAGCGCCGCATCAGACAGGTATTTTTTTGTAACTACCATTCATTCCGACCTCTTCATTGAAAACTCGACAAAACAGCAATCGAACCTATCAACACTAGATCAACCAAACAACGTCGGAGAGCAATTTACATAAATTTCAGAAACCCGCTACAGACACTTCCTACACAAATAACCCCTTCGAAGAAAAAATAGACGCAACCTTAAAAACAATTCTAAAAACAAGTGAAAAAGCCGTTCCAAATCTTAAAAATGCTTGCCTTAATACAAATCCCTCGCTCACCAGAGGGAATCCAACAACAAGGAGCAATCATGAAACAAGAAATTGATACATCAGAAAAACTGAGCCGCATGGCATCGGGCCCTGAAAACTTCGGTTGGGCTCCATTGGCTTGGGCCTACACGGAGGATTAACTTCCGCTAACCCGGCGGGCGGCACGGAGAGACCGCCCGCCTATTCAAGGAAACAATTCCATGTCATCTATGATCAAGCTACATACACTTTTTGGGGCGGAAGAATTCTGGATTGTTGCGGACTCACAGGAATTTCTTGATGAGTGCGCCGTTCAAGGATTAAAAACAGTGCACATTCATGAAATCAGCACGCTTCCTCGAAACAGCATAGTATTCTCCTTCAGTAACAACGCGGCCAAGCTCACATTAGAGATGGCCAAGGCCACACCAGTTAAGAAAAGCGTTTTCTGCGCAGCGCAGGTTTTCGATCCGTCTTTCGATAGCGCAGACTACAGCCTGCATTTATTACTTAACAGCGACTTCAAAAAAGCATTAAAAAGACAACGCTTTTTTTTAAACATGCTCAACTCTTATGATTCATTTACCATATCAGGCAAAGACACGTATGGAAGCGTTATGCTAAACCGCCAGGCACAGCCTTATGCTTTGATAGCGGAAGACATTTCAGAAAATTTCATTCACTCTGTCGCAGAATTTTTCGAGGTTCATTATGCGCACATGAACACTCAAGAACCTTGTCCGTTTTGCGTGAATGGGAAACTCAAAATCTCTGGGATTTTAACTGTATTAAGAAAAACCAATCCGCAACTCCCTAAAGATATTAGGGTTAGGCTTCAGCGGCTATCAGATGCAGTTGCCAAGACGGGCGGTTCGCTGACTGTCGTGGGAAATGAGGTCACGTCCCTGACAACCAGCGATGGCGAGCATATTGAAACCTTGAAACTAGCTGCCGGCGCTCGAGGGCTGGGGTTGACTGAGTTCGCCATAGGGGTTAACGAAGAAATAGCGCCCCTCATAAATTACAACGTGAACTCTCAAATGAATGAAGGCATTAGCGGTATCCATTTAGCTATTGGGGATGGCTCGAGCGGCTTTCACATTGACTTTCTCAGCCCAACTGTCAATGTCATCCCAATCGTTAATAGCACCAGCGGCTTGGAAACCCGGATCGAATAATCTGGACGCTCTTTCGACGGTACAGCTAAGTCGTTTAGCTCACCACCACAGTGAACCGAACAGCGCCAGTCACGACGCTACGCGCCATGCTGGCGCACCAACAAAAAGCCCCAGTCAATCCGACCAGAGCTCTTGTTTTACAGGGCTATCTTGTTACGAAATCGAACGCACCGCCCCTGCGGCATCACCGGTCGGCTGCAACTTGAAGGTATAAAACAACACCGTCAGCAACACCAGGAACGCCGGGCCGATGTACAACGCCACGCGCGTGTCGGGGAAGTACGCCATCAGCCCTACCACCAGCACCAGGAATGCCAGCGCCAGATACGAGCTGATTGGGTACAGCCACATGCGGTACTTCAAGGCCGCCCGCTCGGAAGCGCTCAAGCCTTTGCGGAACTTGAGCTGGGCCAGCAGGATCATCACCCAAGTCCAGATCGCGCCGAAGGTGGCAATAGACGTCACCCAGACGAAGACTTTCTCCGGCACCAGGTAGTTGAGCAGCACGCCCAGCAGCAACGCGGCGATGGACAGCAGCAGTGCGCGGCGTGGTACGCCATTGCTGGAGGTCTTGGCGAAGCCGGCCGGGGCCTGGCCGTTCTGCGCCAGGCTGTAGAGCATCCGTCCGGTGCTGAAGATCCCGCCGTTGCAGGAGGACAGCGCGGCGGTGATCACCACGAAGTTGATGATGCCGGCGGCGGTCTTGATGCCCAGGCGCTCGAAGGTCATCACGAACGGGCTGCCCTGGGTGCCGATTTCGTTCCATGGGTAGATCGACAGGATCACGAACAGCGCGCCGACGTAGAACAGCAGGATCCGCCAGAACACCGAGCCGATGGCGTTGGGGATGGTTTTCTGTGGGTTCTTCGCTTCACCGGCGGTCAGGCCGATCATCTCCACGCCCAGGTAGGCGAACATGACCATTTGCAGGGACATCAACACGCCCGACACCCCGTTGGGCATGAAACCGCCGTGGGTCCAGAGGTTGGAAATGCCCAGGGCAACGCCGTCGTTGCCAAAACCGAAGGCGATGATGCCGACGCCGCCGATGACCATGGCGATGATGGTGACGATCTTGATCAGGGCAAACCAGAACTCGAACTCGCCGAAGGCCTTGACCGCGATCAGGTTGATCGAGCCCATGCTGACCAGCGCGGCCAGGGCCCAGATCCAGCGGGGCACGTCGGGGAACCAGATGCCCATGTACACCGCCACCGCGGTGATTTCCGCCACGCAGGTCACCAGCCACAGGAACCAGTAGTTCCAACCGGTCAGGAAACCTGCCAATGAGCCGAGGTAATCCTGGGCATAGCGGCTGAACGAACCGGCCACCGGGTTGTGCACGGCCATTTCACCGAGGGCGCGCATGATCACCAGGATCGCCAGGCCACCGATGATGTAGGACAGCATGATCGCCGGCCCGGCCATTTCGATGGCCTTGGCCGAACCGAGGAACAGCCCGACACCGATGCAGGCGCCAAGGGCCATCAGGCGGATATGCCGCTCACCGAGTTCACGTTTGAGCGGACCACCCTGGGCGGTCTCGCCATGGGGCAGATGATTGCCGACAGGCATAGGGATAAACCTCGTCTTGTTATTGGATTAGCCGCCGAGTGTCCAAGGCTGCGGGCGGGTGGGCCTGCGAGCATTGCCGAAACCGGGCCTGCTTCGTGGGCAGACCGTCCTGTAGGAAAATTCCTCAAGATCAGCGGGCCGTGCAGTATAAAAAGCCGGGAACAGAAAGTTTCACCATAAAAGCAGGTTAATTCAGGGAATGCGCCAGCCGAGGACGGCGTTATGAAGAGGGATTGCCTGAGCTAATGGCCTTTTAGAAGCAGCGCCGAGTATTGCACAGTGAGGGTGCAGCGTCATGTCTTTGCAGGCGGCGAAGGCTCTAGCGCGAGGTTTTCAGGATACCACCGCCCCCGTGCCGAGGGAGCTTGCTCCCGCTCGGCTGCGCAGCAGCCGCCTGCATTCAAAAGCCGCAAAGTGAGGGCGGCTTCGCCCCCCAGCGGGAGCAAGCTCCCTCGTCACAAAAAGCGACTAAAGCCACACCGTGTCCCACAGTGGGTAATCGCCGATTCGATCTACTAACCCTGCACGAAGCGGATTGGTAATGATGTAGCGGGCGGTAGGTCGCAGGTCCTCGTTATCGCGGATCGCGCGGTCATGGAAGCCGCTTTGCCAGAAGGCACCCTTTCTGTTCATTGCTCGATTGATTGTTAGGGTGCTGCGGGATTTTACTGTCTGCATCACTTGTGTGAGCTGAGCTTGCTATAGCTGTACCAGCCAATGCAGATGGTCCGGCATCACAACCCATGCCAGCGAATTGATCTGACCTCGCTCATGAGCCAGGCGCATTTCTGCGATCAGTAAGCGGCCCAGTCGCCAGTCCTTGAAAATCGGTGTGCGTCGGTGAACGACCGTAGTGATGAGATAACCTCGCCCCGGTTCCGAAGAGCGTCCGCGACGTAAGCGATGAGAGTTTGGGCGTGCAGGATGCATTCCTTGGCTTCCTGTGGTTGGGGTGTCTACTTACGGTAGCCTCACCCGCGACGATCCGACGCGATTATAGTTGAACGACTTTTCCGAAGACGGCGTAGTACCTGTGGCGAGGGAGCTTGCTCCCGCTGGGTGGCGCAGCCGCCCCCGCTTTCAACCCGGAGAACGCTTCAGCCATGCCACCGTCGCGTCTGCTGCGCAGCCGAGCGGGAGCAAGCTCCCTCGCCACAAATGCGCATCAGACCATGACAACCACAAGCACCTGCGCATTCCTCGCCCAAGGCTGGCAACCACCTATCCTGAAAACACCTACCGTGGCGAGGGAGCTTGCTCCCGCTGGGTGGCGCAGCCGCCCCGCTTTTTCAACTCCGAAAACGCTTAAGCCATGCCACCGTCGCGTCTGCTGCGCAGCCGAGCGGGAGCAAGCTCCCTCGCCACAAAAGCTCATCAGCCAATGACCTCTGACAAGCGTTCGCATGTCGGCTGTCCACAATTTCCCCTCCCCCCACGCCAACCACCGTCTAAGCTTCAAGCAAGTCCGATCAATCTGCTTAATGGATCAGTCGACTATGGGCGCTTTGTGGCAAACCGATTCGAATGAACCTGTGGTCCCGACTGAACGTATGGAAGAAGCGCCTTTACCTCAAGAAAAACGCCGCGCACGGCATGGCTGGCGGGCGTTCTGGTTGTTGTTGCTGATTATCGTCGTGGTGGTCGGCCTGGCGGCGGCCAAGGAAATGCGCACGTCGCGGTTTCAGGCCCGGGAGATCAGCAAGTACGCCGAGTCCCTGAACTATTCGGTGCAGCCGGGGCCCAGCGATGCCATCGCCTATCCGGGTGCGGGCCCGTTCGACCGGCGCTTGGGCTACAGCGCGCTGGGGGAGTTCCTGCCGCGGCTGCTCAAGCGCGACTACGTGATCCAGGCCCAGGCGAGGTTCTCGCCGGCCTTGATGGGCTACGTCGAGAAAGGCCTGTTCGTGCCGTATGTGGAAAAAATCCAGGCCGGGCTGACCATCACCGATTGCCGCGCCGCGCCGGTCTATCAGTTCAAGTACCCGCAGCAATTGTATGCAAGCTTCGAAGCGATCCCGCCCGTGGTGGTGCAGAGCCTGTTGTTCATCGAGAACCGTTTTCTGCTCGACCCCAAGCAACCCTTGGCCAACCCGGCCGTGGACTGGCCGCGCTTCGGCATGGCGGCCTGGTCGCAAGTCGCCAAGCTGTTGAGCCTGCCAGGGCAGTCCGCCGGCGGCAGCACCTTGGCGACACAACTGGAGAAGTACCGCCACTCGCCCGAAGGCCTGACCGTGTCCGGCGCGGAGAAGATCCGCCAGATGATTTCCGCCAGCGTGCGCGCCTACCAGGCCGGCCCGCAGACCCTCGAGGCGCGGCAGCGGATCATCCGCGACTACCTCAACAGCGTGCCGCTCTCCGCCGTGCCGGGGCATGGCGAGGTCCATGGCATGGCGGAAGGGCTGCGGGTCTGGTATGGCGCGGATTTCAAACGGGCCAACGAACGCTTGTTCAGCACCGCCACCGACCCCAAGAGCCTGGCGGAAAAAGGCCTGGCCCTGCGGGAAATGCTGTCGTTGATGATCGCCCAGCGGCGCCCGTCGCATTATCTTTCGAAGGGTCATGATGAACTGGCGCGCCTCACCGACAGCCACATCCGCCTGCTGGCCCAAAACGGCGTGATCGACGCCGCGTTGTCCGAGGCGGCCCTGGCCAGCAAGGTCAGCTACCGCGACTGGGTCCAGGACCCGACCGTCCAGCCCATCGAAACCAACAAGGGCATCAGTGCCGCCCGCAGTCGCATCGCCGCGCTGCTCAACCGCCCGTTGTACGACCTCGATCGCCTCGACCTCTCCGCCACCAGCACGCTGCAAAGCGACCTGCAGGCCCAGGCCACCGAGTACCTCAAGCGTTTGGCCGACCCGGCCTTCGCGACCGAGATCGGCCTGATGGGAGAACGCCTGCTGACCCCCACCAGCACCACGCAGGTGCGCTACAGCTTCACCTTGCTGGAACTGACCCCGGACGGCTCGCGCGTGCGGGTACAGACTGACAGTACCGACCAACCCTTCGACATCAACGAAGGCAGCAAGCTGGAACTGGGCTCCACCGCCAAATTGCGGGTGCTGACCACCTATTTGCAGATCATCGCCGAACTGCATGAGCGTTATGCCCAACAGACGCCGGCAGCCTTGAAGAAAACCGAGATCGCCGACCAGGACCGCCTGTCCCGCTGGGCCGTGGACTACCTGATCGAAAACACCGACCGCAGCCTGCCGAAGATGCTCGAAGCGGCACTGGACCGCACCTATTCAGCCAGCCCCGGCGAGGCGTTTTTTACCGGCGGCGGGCTGCACACTTTTCATAACTTCCGCAAGGAAGACGACGGCCGCATCCCCACGCTGCGCGACTCTTTGCGCGAATCCATCAACCTGCCGTTCATTCGCCTGATGCGCGACCTGGTGCGCTACGCCACCTACGCCGGCCCCAACAACAGCTCCGAACTGCTCAAGGACGACAAGGACCCGCGCCGCCAGGAATACCTGGCCCAGTTCGCCGATCGCGAAGGCACTTCGTTCCTGCTCAGGTTCTGGAAGAAGTACCAGAAAAAGGACACCGGCCAGCGCCTCGAAACCTTCCTCGACGGCATGCGCCCTACCGCCATCCGCCTGGCCGCCGTGCACCGTTATTTCTTTCCCAACGACAGCCAGGAAAACTTCAATCGCTTCGTGCGTGCGCACTTGAAGTCAGCCAAGAGCGCCGAAAAGCTCACCGATGAGCGTCTCGAACGGCTCTACCAAAGCTATGGTCCCGGCGCCTATGACCTGCCGGATCAAGGCTTCATCGCCAAGGTCCATCCCTTGGACCTGTGGCTGATGGGCTACTTGTTGAACAACCCCGAGGTCAAGTTCAGCCAGATCGTCAAGGCCAGCCAGTTCGAGCGTCAGGAAGTCTACAGCTGGCTGTTCAAGAGCCGGCACAAGAGCGCCCGGGACAGTCGCATCCGTACCATGCTGGAGATCGAAGCCTTCCTGGATATCCACCAGCGCTGGCAGCAAGTCGGTTACCCCTTTGACCACCTCGTGCCTTCGTTGGCCACCGCGATCGGCAGCAGCGGCGACCGCCCCGCCGCACTCGCCGAGCTGGTGGGCACCATTCTCAACGACGGCGTCCGCCAGCCGGCGCTGCGCGTCGACAGCTTGCAGTTCGCCGTCGACACGCCCTATGAAACGCGACTGGTCAACAACCCGGACAGCGGCAAGCGCGTGATGCCGGTGGAGGTTGCGCGGGCATTACGCGGTGCATTGTCGCAAGTGGTGGATGCCGGCACCGCGAAACGGGTGGCCGGCAGCTTCAAGCTGGCCGACGGTACGCCACTGGCCATGGGCGGCAAGACCGGCACCGGGGACAACCGCATCGAAGCGATCGGTTCCGGTGGACGGGTGATCAGTTCCAAATCCATCAACCGCACCGCGACGTTCGTGTTCTATATCGGCGACAACCATTTCGGCACGCTCACCGCTTACGTACCCGGCGTGTCGGCGCAGAACTTCAAGTTCACCTCGGCCTTGCCGGTGCAGGTGCTCAAGGGCATGGCGCCGTTTCTCTCGCCCTACCTGCAACCGGGCACGCATACCCAGTGCCAGCCGTTGGTGACGAGCCGTTAGGCCAGGCCTCCGCCATTGAGCCACGGCCTACGGCGCAATAGCATCGAAAACCATGTGCACAGTGCCGTGGTACTGGCCGGACGGATAACCGCCGGCCGGCTTGATGGCGGCGATTTCCAGATCCACGATCTTGCCAATAGTACCCGCGTCGGCGGCTGACACCACTTCCCTGGACTCGAGGTTCAACTCCACATTGTTGAACTTTACCCGTAGGTCGATGCGCTCGCGACCGTCGGACAGGTAGGCCAGCTCCCCAAGGCGGGCGCCAATGGCACCGTTGGCATTCTTTACACGATAAGGAGCCCGCAACGGTCCTAACGCTCCGGTGTTTGAATTGTAGGGTAGCCTCTGTTCCACGAAGGTCAGGCTCGGATCGACCGGCCACACATGGAATCGATCCGACGGGGGGACGAAGGAAACTTCAAAGGTTTCCCGTTCAACCGCGCCCCAAGCCATGAAACTCGAGATCATCAAAAAAATGCAAAGGGTCGGACGTGCCAATGTCTTGGACATAATGATTACCTGTAGCGAACGACGGCGAGCCATTAGCCCTTGAACTCGATTTCTTTCTTTTGCTCACCCTCGACCAAGGTGAAGCGGTATTCACGCCCCGGCTGCTTGTCGATGGAAAAGGTCCGCCCGGCCATGACGTGATGCTTGGTGCTCGGCTCGCAGTCGTTCGCTTTCAGGACCGAACAGTTCTTTAACTCGTCGATCACCACCACACTATTGCCGTTATTACGCAACGAATAGCGACTGTCGGTGCTATCGATGACGGTCTCGAAACGGGTGTCCTTGGGGCGAACGAAAAACACCGTGCCGTAGCCGGCCAAGACCTTGACACCAGCCTCCATGCGTTCTTTCTTGTATGCCTCGCGCTCCTCGGCGCTGACGGCGAACTCGTCCTCGTCCTCGGGCACCACCGGCACGAAGCGCAACCTGAAGTAGCGTTCCTTGCTCCGATCGCCCATGAACAGCAAGCGGGTGCCCTGCACGCCGTTGGCCGGCACGATCAGGCGCGCCGGGCTCGCCATCAGACCATCGCGGGCGATGACACCGGCCTGATTCTCAACGGGCACTTCTTGAAAGCTGCCGTCGTCGTTGTAAATAATCTCCAAGACACTGACCTTGACGAACGCGGTAGAGGTCCCGCCATTGAACACCCGCTTCATGTAGGTGCTCTTGTCACCTTGGAGGTAGTCATACACCACTCCGACACTGATCTGCGGCCCGGCCAGAGCCATGCCGCTAAACATAGACAGCCCGATCCATACCCATAAATGCTTCATCACGTCTTTACCTTATGTATTAAATGCAACTCACGGACACTGCCAGCTGGCGGGCCATTCAAACCTCTGAATTCCAAATCACCGTGACGGTGCCGATATTGGTGCCGTCGTAACGCAAAGATCTATTGGGGGATGCCTCGAAATGTAGGGTTGCGGGTTGGCGATCGATATATTTGAGTGGGCGAAAATCGTTGGTGAAGGCTGTCCCTGGTGCAAGCCAGACGTGATTGGCCGGATACTCAGCTCCATCGTGTACCCACACAGTGCCAGGTAACGTCACATAGAGATCCAACTGAGTCCACGCGTTGTTCACGGTGTTCGATAAACCGCACTCGCCTTGGAGGCCGGTGCATTCAAGGGTTATCGAGAAAGGCGAAGACGTCGAGATATAGAACAGCTGATCCTGGTACAGCTTCGGCGTAGATCCGCCAATCCAGGTTGACCAGCCCCCTCTAGGCGCCAGATCGATCCGGTTTCCTCCCGGCGGCACTTCAATCTTGAGAATATGTTCGACATCCAGCGTGAAATTGAGTGTGAGCACCGGATCATTGGGGATCACAACATCACCGAAATCGAAATCCTGGCCCGGCCCTACGCTAAGCGTCAGCGAACCCTGGTAGCGGCCGCCGGCCATTCCGATGGGTTTGGGCGTGCGCAACTCGTAGGCAAAGCTCATGCCGTCGTAGGACAGACGAGAAATCTGATACTGAGACCGCTTGGTACAGACGCCTTCTGTTGGCGTCCCCCAGAAAAATCCCTGGGGCGACAGGTTGTTATTGCTACCGGTACATGGCGAGGGTGCTTGCCAAAAAGGAGAACCAAAAATCATTGGCCTGGCGGCTGGCTCATCGACGCCGCCACCGACGATTTCGCTCGCACGAGGGGTAAGCCCAATGCTCCCGCCGATCCCGACCACGCGAAACTCAAGCGTCTCGGTACGGCCCGTACCGGTATGGGTGACCTGCACCTTACGCCAACTGGCCGGGGCTTTAAGCATCACACCTTGCCGGACGTCTTCATGATTGGCTTGGACAGGCCCGCCTGCCGCCCCCACGGCCCAACTCAGGCTGGCGATCCCCGCCGACTCGCAGTAGGCGGGAAATTGCGCGCAATACCCGCTGTTTCGCGTGGTATTGACGAATGTGTTCTCGCGGGGTTTCGAGCTATCGGCCTTGAAGCGCGCGGTGATATCCAGCGTGGCGGCATTGACAGCCGGCAAGCCGGCCAACCAGGCCACCGCAGCCGCGCCGCTTGCCAGTCTCCTTAAAAACTTCATCTATACAACCTCATGCATCAAAGCGAATCGTTGCGAGCCATCGCCGGAAAAGCGCAATCCCGGCATTCAAGCGGCTCATGAAGGCCGTTTGGCCGCGCCGGCATCGGTAATCGTGGTATCGGCCAAGGTGTCTGGCGTACAACGCAAGTCACCGATCAACAACACATCCTCCTCGTGGCCGGCGCTGTCCGGATCGAGACGGAACTGGCAGAGCAACTGGTTGCCGTAACGCACTTCCAGCGTTGGCGAGCCGGCATTCATTTCCATGGAGAAGAACCCGTCCACCTCGCTGACCCCGCGACTGGCGTGGTTGATCACGTGATGGCCCTTGAGCGGTTGCCCCTGTTCGTCCAGCAGGCGACCTAGCACGGTCACGGTTTTCATCACGCTGATCCGGCGGTAGTCCACCCCGCCCTTGTTCAGGTGATAACGGGTGCGCGACGGCGCGATGTTCGCCGCCGGTGGATGCACGCCATCGAAGTCGAAGGTGACCATGCTGTTCTGATAGGCGGTGATCGGCACGAAGTTACGGCCCGGATGCAACACGGTGCTGCCACCGGTCAAGTCGTCGGCGCGCAGGACGACATCCTCCAGGTCGGTTTCCACGTCGACGATCATCCCCGCGCCGCGCCCCTGGGGCTCGCCAGTGAACGCGGCCTTGCTGCCGCCGACGGCCACCGTGCTGCTCAGGTTCAAGCCGCCGGCCAGGTTGTCGTTATAGGACGAGCGCTGGACAAAACCGTCGCCATAGAGAGCGTCGGTCTGGAAACTGGCGAGGCCGGACAGGCCCACGCCATAGGTGTCGGCCAGCACCGTGCCGGAGACACTCTGCAAGACGTGGTCCTCCAGGCTGCGCCGATAGGACAGCGAGGCATTGTTGTCCCGCTCGCCATCGCGCGAAGTGCGGGTGCCTACGCTGCCCGACCAGTACTCGCCCCGCCCACCCAGCGCAACGCTGACACTCAGGTCCAGACCACGATTACGTTTGTCGCCGGTGCTCGACGTACCGGGGCGGTCAAACATCGACAACCGCCAGTTGGCGTCGCTGCCGCGCAGCTTGCCGCGCTGGGTCCAGCCCAAGTCCAGCCCCGTGCCCTGGACATTGCCTTCGCTGTAAGCGAGCCGGCCATTGAGGGAGGTCTTGTTGCTCAGGCGATGATTGACCGACAGCGACGAATTGCTGGTCTGGCCGATGAACACATTGCGCTGGCGGATGCGGGTGCCGTCGGGCAAGGTCTCGTAGGTGTTGCGGGTGTCCAGCCAACTGCGGTTGTGGCTGGCTACCACGCTGCCATGGCCGTAGCTGTACAAGCCCTGCACATCCATCCCGGTGCCGTACTGCTGGGTCTGATAGACGTTGGCGTACAGGCTGGTGCTATTGCCCAGTGTCCAGTCCACCGACGTGCCGACTTGCAATTTGTCCTGCACCTGCCGCGTGGAAGCGCCCAGGATCACCCGGGGATGGAGCAGGTAATTGACCCCTAGCCCAGCCGTGTTGAAACCCGAGGGCTGCTCTTCCCAGTTGCTCCACAACCGGGTTTCGCGTCCGGCGAACAGGTTGTAGCGCCAGCGGTCCTCGACGTTGGTCCAGTTGTTGGGCTTGTAGACCAGCTCCTGGCTGGTGGCGGTGGTTTGCCCGTCCTCGAGCAGCCGGACTTCCACTTCATAGATGCCACCGGGCAAAGACCGGGTGTCGAGGCTCTGCAAACCGGCGCTGACCGCTTGAGTGTTGATCAACAGGCCGTTGCGATAAATCTCCACCGCCGCCTGACGACTGGCGGTGACATAAATGGGGTAGACGCTGGGTTTCGGATTGTCGATCGCCAAGCTGTCGGAACTGCCATACATCACGCCCAGCGCGGTGTCGGGGTTGGCGCCGAACGCGCGAATCTGGCGATTCAAGCCATCGGAGCCGGGGGTGAAATACCCCAGGCGAAAAAAACTGCCTTCCAGCTCGCGCTGGGTGTAAAGCTCGTGGACGGCGTGGTACAGCTTGTCGTCCGGGCCGCCAAGGCGAGACAGCTGGAGGTCGAGCGATTGGCTCCAGTTTCCGAGGCTGGAACTGGCGTTGAGACCATAACGCCCGCCGGTGTCCTGTTCCTGGCCGCCATTGATATTGAGTTGGTTATTGAAGATCAGGCCGAAGCTACCGTCTTGCGGTTGATCATGATAACGCTTGGTTTCGCTGGTTCGCTCCACGTCCCGGGTGAGGATCGAGACCAAGGAATTTTCAAGGCTGTAATGTATCGCGAGCAACCCTGACACGCAGTTGGCTTCGCATGCGCCCAGCGGCTGCCCTCGCTTGAGCAATTGCTCCCATTGATCACGCTCGACTGGTTTTATCAGGCTGTCCTGGGTGTCGGTGAACTCGAGCAAGGTGACCCGATCATCCCGGGTCAAGACCACCATGGCCTCGCCGAGATAGCGTTGATTGAGTTCAACACGAACCGCCAAGGGCACGTCAAAGAAGTGCGATTCGAACTCCGCCGGCAGTCCCTTGGCCTGGGATAACAGGCTTGTCGGCGTCGTACCGGGGGCAGTCGGCGCGGCCAATGCGTTCGCGCATAACAATAGCGCGAGCGCACCCGCGATGGGTGTCATCGAAAACATCAACGGACTCTCATAATCAGCGAGTGATCAGGGCGTTTCAGGTACAGGCCGGTCGGTTGGGGAGGACCGGCCGGCCTGCGGTCATGCCATGGAACGGATGAGTTCCATCAGGCAATCGATGGCATCACGGGCGAGGTACCGCGTCGAAGATGACCGTCATGTCAGCGACATACCGGCCAGTCTGGTTGGCCAAGGGCTTGGCCGCGGTGATCACCATGTCAGCGGTGGTACCGGGGTCGACGATGCGTCGTCCACCACTTCTTGAGACGTGGCGGTCAACGTGACGCCGTTGAAGGTGGTGGTCAGGCCAATGCTGTCGCTGCCATTGGAGAGCGACTTCGGACCGCCGTCGATGTAGGCATTGACCGAACCGTCGGTGTTCTTCACGTCGAAAACCTGTCGCAACGGAGTCAAGGTGCTGCTAGTCGGGTTGTAGCCCATGTATTCGTCCCTACCGAAGTCCGGGTTGCGCGGCAGGACGCGGAACGAATCGGTCGGGATGTCCGCAGTGATATGGATGGACGAGCGTGCATCATCAGCAGCGAATGCCCACGACGAACTCAGCGCGGCGGCGGTCAGGGAGGCAGCGGTTACGAATTGCTTAAGCATGTTGTTAACACCTGTTCTTAGCGTAAATAGAAGGTTGGGCTTGCAGACCAAGAGCAACTTGGCCCGCCTCTCCAACGCCGAGCATGATCGGCTTTCCTCCGCTAAAAAAAAGCAGGCAACTTCCTATAGCCTTGTAGTAACTCCAGCATACGCAAGAGCGAAAAATACGCCGTTATTTATAAAACTTAAGTTCCGCTGTCAGAAACTGCCCACATTTTAAGTTTTCACCATTTTCATCATTGGAAATCCATGCCGCCGCCCCGCAAACATTGAGCTTTGATGTAAGGTCCGCTCCCGCCGCCCAACTAACCTCCGACGAAAACAAGATATATCTCAGCTCGCAAAAACCTCAAGCAAAAAGATATATCTTTTATTGGAGATATATCTGGGTGCTTTTTCTATATGCAGAACGGAGACAGCATATGAACGTCCTTTATTCCCAACCCGACTCTTGCTCCAAACGTGAACACGACGGTTTCGAACGACGCCCTACTGGTTCGCGAGGCAGCAAGGCCCCCCGGGTGTTCGCCCCTGGCGATTTAAAAGTATTATTGCTCGCGCTGATTGCCGAACAGCCCTGCCATGGCTATGACCTGATCCGCCGGATCGAGAACCTGTTCGATGGCGCCTACAGCCCCAGCCCGGGCGTGATCTACCCGACCCTGACGTTTCTGGAAATGAACGCCTTGGTCAGCTGCAGCGTCGAAAATGGAAAAAAAAGCTACAGCGTGACCGATGCCGGACGTCTATCACTGAAGAACCAGGCCGAAGCGCTGGATGAAGTGCACTCGCGCATCGAAATCAGCAAGCGCACATTGCGCGGCCATGACCGCCCCCCGGAAATCCATGAAGCGGTGTATAACCTGCGGCATGCATTGCAAATGCACCATGGCCGTTGGAGCCCTGACGAAATCCTGCGGGTGCGCGACCTGCTCAACGACACCGCCAAAGCCATTGTCGACGGCCCTGGCCGTCCAACCGTTTCGGAGTAGAAGCATGACTGGAGTCGATCCAAACACCATCCACCGCGTCAACCACGAGATCAAACGTCGCCGCCTGCAAGTGCTGCGGGTGGTCGACCTGACACCGCGTATGCGCCGCATCACCGTCGGCGGTCCGGAACTGGCCGGGTTCGCCAGCCTGGGCACGGACGACCATGTGAAACTGCTGTTCCCGCAGAACGCCGAGGAACAGGCCGCCCTGGATAATTTCAACCCCAGCGCGGGCAAGGCCCAAGGCCCGATGCCCGAGATGCGCGACTACACGCCGCGCCGCTATGACCTGGAAACCTTAGAGCTGGACATCGATTTCGTGCTCCACGGTGACGGCCCTGCTTCGACTTGGGCCGCCCAGGCCACGCCCGGTCAATACCTCAACATTGCCGGGCCACGGGGATCGATGATCGTGCCGGACATTTTCGACAGCTACCTGCTGGTCGGCGACGAAACTGCCCTGCCGGCCATTGCCCGCCGCCTCGAAGGGCTGGCGCCCAACCGGCGTGCGCTGGTGGTGGTGGAGGTGGAAAACGGCGCCGAGCAGCAAATCCTCCAGAGCCCGGCGCAGGTGCACGTGATCTGGGTACTGCGCGAGGGCCGCCAGGACAACCTGCTGCGCACCGTGCAACAGTTGGACATGCCTGGCGGCAAGCTGTACGCCTGGGTCGCGACCGAGAGCAAGGTGTCGCGGCAGATTCGCAAGGTGTTGCTGGAAGAGAAAGGGTTGGATCAGGATTTTGTGAAGGCGGTGGGGTATTGGAAGCTGGATGACAGTGAGGAAGATTGAGGGACTGGCGGTACCTGAAGTACCCTCCCTACACTGACGCCGCCAACACCTGTGGCGAGGGAGCTTGCTCCCGCTGGGCTGCGCAGCAGCCCCCCAAAGCAGTCACCTCGATCTATCTGATCCACCGAGTTGTCAGGTTTTTGGTCTGCTTCGCAGCCCAGCGGGAGCAAGCTCCCTCGCCACAGGGCTATCACTGTCCTTTAATATTTTATCCATCCCCACCAGGTACCCCGCCCCATGCTTTTCCTGCTCGCCTACATCAGCAGCGTCGTGCTGATCAACTTCGCGTTTTCCGCCGCGCCGCACCTGGACATCATCTGGTCGGCCTGGGGCGGACTGGTGTTTATCCTGCGGGACATGGTGCAGACCCGTTTCGGCCATGGCGCCATCGTGGCGATGCTGGCGGCGCTGGTGTTGTCCTATGTGACATCGGACCCGACCATCGCCCTGGCCAGCGCCACGGCGTTCGCGGTGTCCGAGTGCATCGACTGGCTGGTGTTCACGATCACCAAGCGCCCGCTCCATGACCGGTTGTGGATCAGTTCGGCCCTGAGTATTCCCCTGGACACGTTCATTTTCTTCGGCCTGATCGACGCCCTGACGCCCGCCGTGGTGATCACCGCCCTGCTCTCGAAATTCGCCGGGGTCACCGCCGTCTGGCTGATCATGGCCTGGCGTCTGCGCAAACAGGCCGTCGCCGGCTGACGCGGTTCATGTAAAATGCCGCGCTTTCTCCCATGGGAAGCTCGCCCGGCGCGCGCCCCCGATGATCCGCTCCTGTTTGAGGACCTTCAGATGACCCGTATCGGAACCCCATTGTCGCCCACCGCGACCCGCGTTTTGTTGTGTGGCAGCGGTGAGCTGGGTAAGGAAGTGGTGATCGAACTGCAGCGCCTGGGCGTCGAAGTGATTGCCGTGGATCGCTACGCCAACGCGCCGGCCATGCAAGTGGCCCACCGCAGCCATGTAATCAACATGCTCGACGGCGCGGCCCTGCGTGCGGTCATCGAAGCCGAGAAGCCGCATTTCATCGTGCCGGAAATCGAAGCCATCGCCACCGCCACCCTGGTGGAGCTGGAAGCGGAAGGCTTCACGGTGATTCCTACGGCCCGCGCCGCGCAACTGACCATGAACCGCGAGGGCATCCGTCGCCTGGCCGCCGAAGAGCTGGGCCTGCCCACCTCGCCGTATTTTTTCGCCGACACCGTGGAGGACTACCGCAAGGCCGTCGAGACTCTGGGTTTCCCGTGTGTGGTCAAGCCGGTGATGAGTTCCTCGGGCAAGGGCCAGAGCCTGCTGCGCAGCACTGATGACGTGCAGAAAGCCTGGGACTATGCCCAGGAAGGCGGCCGTGCCGGCAAGGGCCGGGTGATCATCGAAGGTTTTATCGACTTCGACTACGAAATCACCTTGCTCACCGTGCGTCACGTCGGCGGTACCACGTTCTGTGCACCGGTCGGCCACCGTCAGGAAAAAGGCGACTATCAGGAATCCTGGCAGCCCCAGGCCATGAGCCCGGTGGCCCTGGCCGAATCCGAGCGCGTCGCCAAGGCGGTGACCGAAGCCCTGGGTGGTCGCGGCCTGTTTGGCGTCGAGCTGTTCATCAAGGGTGACCAGGTGTGGTTCAGCGAAGTCTCGCCACGCCCGCACGACACCGGCCTGGTGACGCTGATTTCCCAAGACCTGTCGCAATTCGCCTTGCACGCCCGCGCGATCCTCGGCCTGCCGATCCCGTTGATCCGCCAGTTCGGCCCTTCGGCCTCGGCGGTGATCCTGGTGGAAGGCCAGTCGACCCAGACCGCCTTCGCCAACCTGGGCGTGGCCCTGAGCGAACCGGACACCGCCCTGCGCTTGTTCGGCAAGCCGGAAGTCAACGGCCAGCGCCGCCTGGGCGTGGCCCTGGCCCGCGATGAATCCATCGAAGCCGCCCGCGCCAAGGCGACCCGGGCTTCCCAGGCCGTGAAAATCGAACTGTAAAGCCCAGGGCTGAGTTCAAGTCCTAGGCTGAGCACGATCCCCTGTGGCGAGGGAGCTTGCTCCCGCTGGATGCGTCAGCATCCCCTGCGGTGGGATGGCTGGCAAAGCAGGGGGCCGCTTCGCAGCCCAGCGGGAGCAAGCTCCCTCGCCACAAAAGCTCAGAAGCTCAGAAGCTCGGAGGCCTGGGTTCACAGAGACTCCGCGCTGCTAAAAAAAGGCGACACCCTTGCGGGTGTCGCCTTTTTCATGAACGCCGGTTGGGCTTAATCCGGCAGCTTGTAGGCAATTACATGATCACCCTGCTTGGTGCCCAGGGAACCGTGGCCGCCGGCAACGACCAGCACGTATTGCTTGCCGTCCTTGCCGGTGTAGGTCATCGGCGTGGTCTGGGCGCCAGCGGGCAGGCGGCCTTCCCACAACTGCTTGCCGTTTTTCACGTCGTAGGCACGCAGGTACTGGTCCAGCGTACCGCTGAGGAACGCCAGGCCGCTGCCCGTGGTGAACGTGCCACCCAGGCTCGGGACGCCCATGCTCAGCGGGATCGGAACCGGCGAGCTGTCGCGCACGGTGCCGTTCTTGTGCTTCCACAGGGTCTTGTTGTTGGTCAGGTCCACGGCCGCGACATAACCCCACGCAGGCGCCTGGCACGGCAGGCCCATGGGCGAGAGCAGCGCTTCGAGGATCACGCCATAGGGCGCGCCCTTGTTCGGCTGCACGCCTTCGGTTTCGCTCTTGCGACCCGGGCCACCGGCCACTTCCGCCGCCGGCACCAGTTTCGACTTGAACGCCATGTAGCTCGGGTTGACGAACGCGATCTGGCGCACCGGATCAACCGAAATGCCGCCCCAGTCGAACACGCCGAAGTTGCCCGGGTAGACAATCGAGCCTTGCAGCGACGGCGGCGTGAACATGCCGTCGTAACGCAAGGACTTGAAGTCGATCCGGCACAGCATCTGGTCGAACGGGGTCACGCCCCACATGTCGCGTTCCTGAAGGACCGGCGGCACGAAGTTCAGGTCGGACATCGGCTGGGTCGGCGAGGTGAAGTCGCCTTCCACCGCGCCTTGCGGCACCGGGATCTCCTTGATCGGCACGATCGGCTGGCCGTTGCTGCGGTCCAGCACGTAAATGCTGCCCTGCTTGGTCGACGCCAAGACGGCCGGTTTAACGCCATCGGCAGTCTTCAGGTCCATCAGGGTCGGTTGACCGCCGACGTCCATGTCCCACAGGTCGTGGTGGGTGAACTGGAAGTACCAGCGCACCTTGCCGGTGGCGATGTCCAGGGCGGTCAGGCCGGCGGCGTATTTCTCCGATTCCGGTGTGCGGAATCCGCCGAACTGGTCGGGGGTCTGGTTGCCCATCGGCAGGTAGAGCATGCCGAGTTTTTCATCGACGCTGAACATGGACCACATATTCGGCGAGTTGCGGGTGTAGGTCTTGCCTTCGGCAATCGGCGTCGTGTCGTCGGGGTTGCCGCTGTCCCAGTTCCACACCAGCTTGCCGGTGTGCACGTCGTAGGCACGGATGACACCGCTTGGCTCGTCGGTGGAAACGTTATCGGTGACGTGACCGCCGATCACCACCAGGTTTTGGGTGACCGCCGGTGGCGACGTGGAGTAGTAACCACCCGCAGTGAAGCCACCGATATTGGCGGTCAGGTCGACCTGGCCCTTGTCGCCGAAGTCTTCACACATCTTGCCGGTGTCGGCATTGAGGGCGATCAGACGGGTGTCGGCGGTCGGCAGGAAGATCCGCCGTGGGCACACGGTGCTGGCCGGCGTGGTGCTGGCGGTGCCGGTCGGGCTCTGCTCGGCGGAGGCGTACACGGCGTCATCGTGGTAGGTCACGCCACGGCAGGTCATGTGGGCCCAACCCTTGAAATTTTCCGCTTTTTGCGTGGAAAGCTTCGGATCGAAACGCCAGATTTCCTTGCCGGTCTCAGGCTCCAGGGCAATCACCTGGCTGTGAGGCGTGCACACATAGAGCATGCCGTTGACCTTTAGCGGGGTGTTTTCGGCGGTGGTTTCACCCGGGTCGTTCGGCCCTGGCAGGTCGCCGGTGCGATAGGACCAGGCTTCCTTCAACTTGCCGACGTTCTCAGGGGTGATCTGCGCCAGCGGCGAATAGCGGTCGCCATGGGCACTGCGCCCGTAGGAGTTCCAGTCGCCTTCCGGCATGGCCGGTGCGGTGTTGGCCATGCCCGGCACGCTGTCGCGGTCCAGTTGGCCCTTGATCTCACCCGGGTTAGTGAACTGGCTGGCGAGCGCGGCGATACCGGCGATGACCACGGCGGCACCCAATGCGCGGGTGCCCATGGCCGAGGCATCGGCGGCCAACAGCGGGCGACGGAACCACGGCAGCAACATGACGATGCCCAGGGCAAACAGCATCGCCAGGCGCGGCACCAGCTGCCACCAGTCCAGGCCTACTTCCCAGAGTGCCCACACGGTGCTGGCGAACAGCACCAGCGCGTACAGGCCCAAGGCCGCGCGACGGGCCATGATCAGCAACACGCCGGTCAGCGCCAGGCCGATACCGGCCAGCAGGTAATACAGCGAGCCGCCGAGCGTGCTCAGCTTGATTCCTCCGGCCAGCAGGGCCAGGCCCATCAATAGAAACAGAATGCCGAGCAAGCTCGGTAGCAGACGGCTTCGACTCAAAGCACCCTCAGTGCTCATAGTGTGATTCTCCGTGTCGTTTTGAAGAGTCCCGCGCAAGTAGTCACTTTAGATGACGATCTTGAGGGGCCATGGTTCAGTTGGAAAAAGGCAAATTCGGTTGCCGCGATCCCTGTGGGAGCGAGCTTGCTCGCGATGACGGCGGGTCAGTCGGCTGACAGGTTGAATGTGCAATGGCTATCGCGAGCAAGCTCGCTCCCACAGGAGCCCATTGAGACAGCGCTGTCTTTCAGGATCTGAACATTGAGCATTTTTTGATCTTTCAGCAGGGAGTGAGCTGTACGCAGAGGCTCTGGCACCCCAGAAGAAGCGTTTCAGCAGGCGGCGCAAGGATAATGTCCAGTTACAAATAGAGAAAGCGCTTTTATTGACATGAATCATCTCGGATTCAGTAACAGTGCGCCGGGCTCGGGAGGTCACGATGAAGGCTATGCTTTCCACCACAAGGGCACCTCGGCTAAGGTGCGCGGCTTTACCCTTTTTCCCGCGAAGGCCCCCGATGACCGAACCCAACAACAACCCGCTGCACGGCGTGACGCTGGAGCAGATCCTCAATGCCCTCGTACAGCATTACGAATGGTCCGGCCTGGCTGAACGCATCGATATCCGCTGCTTCAAGAGCGACCCGAGCATCAAGTCTAGCCTGACCTTCTTGCGCAAGACGCCTTGGGCGCGGGAGAAAGTCGAGCGCCTGTACATCAAGTTGATGCGCACCAAACGGCCGGTCTGAATAGCCGTGGGGCTTGTGAAAGGTCCTCACCTCACCCTGCGACAGCGCTTCGTGTCGGTGGCGGCGCTGCTGGCCTGGGCGGGGTTGAGCATCCAGCTGTATCTGATTCTGCTGGGCCGCTGGGAACTGGGCGCGAGCCTGCTGGGCGGGTTGGTGAGTTTCTTCAGCTTCTTTACGGTGCTGACCAACCTGTTGGTGGCGGTGGTGCTGACCTGGGAGCTGACCCCGCGCCCCTCCCCGGCCCGACGCTGGTTCCTCAGGCCCAGCGTACGCAGCGGCATCGCCGTGAGCATCGCCCTGGTCAGCCTGGCCTACAACCTGTTGCTGCGCCATCTCTGGCAACCCGAAGGCTGGCAATTCGTGGCCGATGAATTACTGCATGACGTGGTGCCGTTGCTGTACATCGCCTATTGGTGGCGGTGCATGCCCAAAGGCAGCTTGCGCCTGGGCCACATCGGGCTATGGATGATCTACCCCCTGGTCTATTTCGCTTATGTCCTGCTGCGCGGGGATTTGCTGGCGGCCTACCCCTACCCTTTCATCGACGTGGCGAGCCTGGGTTATCCACAGGTGTTCATCAATGCCGGGGGGATATTGGCGGGGTTTGTCGGGATTGCGCTGGGGGTGGTGGGGGTGGATCGGTGGTTAGGCATCAAGGAAAAACCCTGACCCCCTGTGGGAGCGAGCTTGCTCGCGATAGCGGTGGATCAGCTTGAGGCATTGTTGAATGTGCCGCCGCCATCGCGAGCAAGCTCGCTCCCACAGGGGTTTGTGTTCACAAGTGGATATCACCGCCTCGCCGGCAACATCCACACCAACCCACTGGCCTTGGCCCGTTCATGACACAACGCCAAAACCGCGCGCCGCTCCTCGTTGTCCATCCGGCTCCAACGGGTAATCTCGGCCACGGTGCGCTGGCAGCCGGTGCAGATGTCGTCATCGTCCAGCGCGCAGATATTCACGCAGGGCGACGGCACCGGGCGCTCAATGGCGCTCATGGTTCCTGCTCGACCAGGTCGCGGGCGTAGCGCTGGGCGTTGTGCACATAGTGCGCCGCGCTGGCCACGAGCATGTTCTTCTGGGCCTCGGTCAATTCGCGCACCACTTTGCCGGGCGAGCCCATCACCAGCGAGCCGTCGGGAATCTCCTTGTTCTCGCCGATCAGCGCGTTGGCGCCGATGATGCAGTGCTTGCCGATCTTCGCGCCGTTGAGGATCACCGCGTTGATGCCGATAAGGCTGTAGTCGCCTACCGTACAGCCATGGAGCATGGCGTTGTGGCCAATGGTCACGCCGGTGCCGATGGTCAGTGGATAACCCATGTCGGTGTGCATCACCGTGCCGTCCTGCACATTGCTGTCCTTGCCGATCAGGATCAGTTCGTTGTCACCGCGCAGCACGGCGTTGAACCAGACATTGGCGCCCTCTTCGAGGCGGACCTTGCCCACCAGCGTGGCGTTGGGCGCGACCCAGCTCTGTGGATGGGTTTCGACACGGGCATCGCCCAGGCGGTATTTCATGGGAATCCTCGGGGGCATCAGGTATTGATGAAACTCTTTGGCGGGGTATGCAGGTCGATATCGGCGTCGTACAGCAGGTTGACCAACTCGACGATCATGATCGCTGTCAGCCCCCAGATCTTGTAACCCTCGAAACGATAGCTGGGCACGTACCAGCTACGGCCCTGGTAGTCGATGCGGTGGGTGTGCTCGCGCGGATCCTTGCGGAAAAACTCCAGCGGCACGCTGAACACTGCGGCGATCTCGGCGTCGTTGGCTTGGTATTCGACGTAATCCGGGATCACGCCGACGTAAGGCGTGACCTTGATTCCATGCAACGAAATCAGTGGACTGAGGGGACCGATCACCTCCACCAGGCCGGGGGGCAGGCCGATTTCCTCTTCCGCTTCGCGCAGGGCGGTGAAAATCAGGTCGGGGTCTTCCGGGTCTCGACGTCCGCCGGGGAACGCCACTTCGCCGCCGTGGGTCGACAGACCGCTGGCGCGCAGGGTCAGTACCAGCTCCGGCTCATCACTGCGAGTGATCGGCACCAGCACCGCCGCTTCAGGGAAACGCCGATCGGTCTCCAGATCGCGCGGCGTGTGGTTGGTTACTCGATGCAGTAGCTCGTCCAGCATGAGACTTCTCGATTTATTCGCTGCCTAGCATCATGCACCAATCACGCAAGCGGCCCAAGCCCCGGACCGCGTCATGTCGCGAAACGACAACTTGCCGATACCGCCCCGTACACGCCAAGATAGGCGCAGCCTCCAGGAATCCAAGCATGAAATTCTGCAGCCAGTGCGGTAACCCGGTGACCCAGCGCATACCCGAGGGCGACTCGCGACTGCGCTTTGTCTGTGACACTTGCCATACCATCCATTATCAGAACCCCAATATCGTTGCCGGATGTGTACCGACTTGGGGCAGCAAGGTCCTGTTGTGCCGACGCGCCATCGAGCCACGGCGCGGTTATTGGACACTGCCAGCGGGCTTCATGGAGAACGGCGAAACTGTCGAGCAGGCCGCGGTGCGCGAAACCGCCGAGGAAGCCTGCGCCCGGGTGCGTAACCTGAGCATCTATACGCTGATCGACGTCCCGCATATCAGCCAAGTCCATGTATTCTTCCGCGCCGAGCTGGTGGACGAGGATTTCGCCGCCGGGCCCGAAAGCCTGGAAGTGAAGCTGTTCGAAGAGGCCGACATTCCCTGGGACGAGCTGGCTTTCCGCACAGTGGGCCGTACCCTAGAATACTTCTACGCTGATCGGCGAGCCGAAGACTATCCGGTGCGATCCGAGTCGATACCGCCGCTGGCCCAGCCTGCCAATACTTGAAAATCCAATATAGCCGCGACACCTCTAGGGATATCGTTTCAATGCGCTGGTTGCTTGTCCTGTTCTGCTTGTCGTTTACCGCTGTGTCCCAAGCCGCTGCCGTGGGCACCTACAACGGCAAGGTCATCGAAAAAGTGCTGGTGCTAAAGTCCGCCCATCAATTGCAATTGATCAACGACGGCAAGCCCCTCAAGACCTATCGCATCTCCCTGGGCAAGGGCGCCAAGAAAGGCCCCAAGCTGATCGAGGGCGACAAGCGTACCCCCGAGGGTTTCTATTGGATCGACTGGCGCAAGATCAGTGACCGGTTCTATTTGTCGATGCACATCTCCTACCCCAACATCAGCGACGCCGCCCGCGCCCGTCGCGAGGGCGTTGAACCGGGCGGCATGATCATGATTCATGGCACCCCGGATTCGGAAGAGAACCCCGAGCAGTTGTTCCACACCCTGGACTGGACCGACGGCTGCATCGCCATGCGCAATGTGGACATGCGTGAGGTGTGGAACCTGGTGCCGGATGGGACGATGATCGAGATTCGGCCTTAACTCATTTTTCCATGCGCCGACGGAGCTCTTGTGGCGAGGGGATTTCATCCCCTCGCCACAAGTTACGTTGGCATCAAGTCCGAAGCTCAACCCGGTCCAAGGCCTTGTTCGCCAGCAACGTCCCCAGTTCGATCATTTGCGCCACCCCCGACGCCACATGCCGCCGTGAGCCGTCCAAATCAAACATGAGGTCGCTAAGTACTGCATTGGCCGAGGCCAGGGTTTCGCTGAGGTTGGCTAGCAGGGTTTCGGTGTCAACGCTGTCCGATACGGTGAACAACTGCACCGAGGGTTGGGGTTCTGGTTCGCTGTCGTCGGGTTTGAGGTAATGATCCATCGCGCGGTCGGCGGCTTCTTTCAGCTTGTCGGGGGCGTAGTCGCCGTAGGGGAAGGTGGAGGCGGGTTTGGGAGGGTTGGGGGTTTCTTTGATCATTTAGAGCTCCTGATTCAATGGAGCCACCACTTTTCGCGGTCAAACAAAAAAGGGCAGCTGTACGCGGGTTGACCGACCGGGAATCAAGAAAACCGGCACGTCCGAAGACGTCCCACGCACAGCTGCCGCGACACGATACCTCAGACGGAAGAAAAGCGCCTGAACTAGGTCTTGGAACGCTGGCGCGTCTAGATTTCTCGGACGGTCAAATCCGGTCGCTGAATTGGCAGCGACACCCAAAGGCTAGAGTCCTCGCTTCCGAGGGACAACCTTAAAAACATGTCGGAAACTTCGGTGCGTCTGACAGACCGTCCACTTGATCATGGATGTTTCAGACAAAATTCCAGATAGGCTTTTTTGGATTGAATTGGGTACATATCCATTGCTGCGGTAACGGCCACTTAGGGTTCCGCCCTGACGGCGGCTCACTTTTGAGAAGCGCAAAAGTAAGCAAAACGCTTCTGCCCCACCACTTGGCACCTCGCCTAGGCTCGGTGTGCCCTCACTCCGGCATTGCTCCGTGGGCCGCCGCGAAGGGCCATCCATGGCCCAGCGCGGCTAACCCGGCATCCATGCCGGGTTGCCCACTCCACAATGCCTGCGTGCGGCCAGCGTGGTTAACGGGGCGCCCGAGATCAACGTCCTCCCCGAGGCGGCCTGATAGCCGACCTGGTTCCTGATCGGACTGCGTTTATCCTGTGGGAGCAAAGCTTGCTCGTGATGACGGTAGCCAATCCAAATCTGGGTAACTGAACTACCGCTATCGCGAGCAAGCTCGCTCCCACACTGGATCTTCAGCAGACACAAATTCATGTGTGCACCCAGTCCCCTGTGGGAGCGAGCCTGCTCGCGAAGGGGCCGGCACATCCAACATCTTCATTAACTGAGCCACCGCTATCGCGAGCAGGCTCGCTCCCACAGTGTTTACCGTGGATCAATCTGTGCCGTGATGGCTGGGAAGGCTTTTGTGGCGAGGGAGCTTGCTCCCGCTTGAGTGCGTAGCGCTCATCGCTTTTTTGGGGCCGCTGCGCGCCCCAGCGGGAGCAAGCTCCCTCGCCACAGGACCCTGCCGTTCCCAAAACCTTTGTGGATATTCAACGTCACCGCAAAGCAATGCCTAGGCGAGGCACCGAATGGTGGGGAGAAGCGTTTTGGTTACTTTTGACTGGGGCGGCTTCCGGGCTTCTCAAAAGTGACCCACCGTCAGGGCGGAACCCTAAGCCGCCGTGACCTTAGCAACGGATATACACACAAAACGAACTACCACCGGTCGCCATAAAAATAAATATCAAACTCCGCAACCCGCCCTCCGTGCATACCACTGACCTTCAAAAACCCCATCCCAACGCTGTAATTCCACGCCCCACAAAAACCACCCTAATACCACTTAAACTACACCCGAATAAATACCCAGAAAACACTGGCCAACCCCAGAAAAGCAGCGTTGACATGGTATTCAAGTGGTATTAGCTTCCACCCCACTCACCGAGCGACAACGCCCAAAAAAAACGCATCGGACAAACAAATGAACAACATCCAGACCCTACGCCCCGACGACACCCAACCCACCCCGCTCTACCTGCAACTGGCCCGCAATCTCGAAGCCGCGATCCACGCCGGCCAATGGAAAGCCGAGCAAGCAATGCCCTCCGAGCGCAGCTTGAGCGAGCAACTGGGCATTTCCCGGGTCACCGCCCGCAAGGCGTTGGAGGTGCTGTTCGAACAAGGCCTGATCCGCCGCAACCAAGGCTCGGGCACGTTCATCACCCCGCGCCTGGAACAACCGCTGTCACGCCTCAGCGGCTTCAGCGAGATGCTCCGGCTCAAAGGCTTCGTACCCGGGTCCCAGTGGCTGGAGCGAGAAATCACTCCGCCGACCCACGAAGAACTGATCCGCCTGGGCCTGTCGCCCACTGACAAAGTCGCCCGGCTCAAACGGCTGCGCAAGGCCGACGATACGGTCATGGCCATTGAGATGAGCACCCTGCCCGCCTCGATTATTCCCAAGCCGCAGGCAGTGGGCGATTCGCTTTATGAATTCCTCGACGGCATCGGCAAACCCGTGGTGCGCGCCCTGCAACACATCCAGGCGATCAACGCCTCGGACGAATTCGCCGCCCTGGTGGGCATCGCCCCCGGCACCGCGATGCTGCTGATGACCCGGGTCGGCTACCTGGAAGACAACACGCCCATCGAAGTCACCGACACCTATTGCCGCAACGACTACTACGACTTCGTCGCCGAGTTGCGGCGCTAGACGATCAGAGAATCCCCATGTCCGAAAACAACATCCTCACCGCCAACGGCTGGATACGCGGCCGCCTGGTCCATGAACAGGGCAAGGTCGTGTCCATCGAAGGCCAGCCCTGCGACCCGACGAGCAACGACCTGCCCTACCTGCTGCCGGGATTCATCGACCTGCATGTGCACGGCGGTGGCGGCAAGGACATCATGGAAGGCGCGCCGGCGTTCGACACCATTGCCCGCACCCATGTGCGCTTCGGCACCACGGCGCTGCTCGCCACCACCATGACCGCGCCAAGCGAAGAGATCGCCAGCGTACTCGGAGCCCTCGGTGAATACTGCGAACAGCGGCCCAGCGGCAGCGCGCGCATCCTGGGCGTGCATTTGGAAGGGCCTTACATCAACCCCGGCAAACTCGGCGCCCAACCGAATTTCGCCCATACCGCGTTGATGGCTGAAGTGGAGACGTACCTGGCCCTGGCGCCGATCCGGGTGATCACCATCGCGCCGGAAATCGCCGGCCACGATGCCTTGATTCGTGCCCTCAGCGCCCGGGGCGTGCGCATGCAGATCGGTCATACCCTCGGCAGCTACGAAGAAGGCGTCGCGGCACTGGCGGCCGGGGCCAGCAGTTTTACCCATTTGTACAACGCCATGAGCCCGCTGCATCACCGTGAGCCCGGCATCGTCGGCGCGGCGCTGGCCCATGCGCAATATGCCGAGCTGATCCCGGACTTGCTCCACGTGCACCCCGGCGCCATGCGCGTGGCCTTGCGTTCGATCCCGTGCCTGTATTGCGTCACGGATTCCACCGCCGCCGCCGGCATGCCCGACGGTGAATACAAGCTGGGCAGCCACACCGTGACCAAATGCCTGGGCGGTGTGCGCCTGGCCGACGGCACGCTGGCCGGCAGCACCCTGACCATGGACCAGGCCCTGCGCAACCTGGTGAAAATCGGCCTGCCCCTCGCCGAAGCCTCCCGACGCCTGTCGCAATTCCCCGCCGACTACCTCGGCCTGCCCGAACGCGGGCGCCTGCAACCCGGCGCCTGGGCCGACTGCGTGCGCCTTGACCGTGTCCTGAACCTGATCGACGTGATGGTCGAAGGAGAAGCCATTGACTTCCAAGATGCTTGAAGAGGCCTTGGCCTCGTCCGACGCTGTCGAGCGCCAATTGCAGCGATTGGACCCCGCCCTGCAGGAGATTGCCGGACGCCTGCGCCGCCAGCCGCCGCAGGTGGCGATGACCGTGGCCCGTGGCAGCTCCGACCATGCCGCCAGCTACTTTGCCTACCTGACCATGCAACAACTGGGTTTTCCGGTGGCCTCGTTGCCGATGTCGGTGGTGACCATGCAGCAGGCGCCGTTGAAGGTCAGTGGCCAGGTGGCGTTCGCGTTTTCTCAATCGGGGCAGAGCCCGGACCTGGTGAACAGCCTGCGCCTGTTGCGCAAGCGCGGCGCCTTGAGCGTGGCGATGGTCAACGCAGAAGACTCTCCGCTGGAGGCGGCTTGTGAATTCAGCGTGCCCTTGTGCGCCGGCATCGAAAGCAGTGTCGCCGCCACCAAGAGTTTCATCGCCACCCTCAGCGCCAGCGCGCGCCTGGTGGCCCACTGGAAAGACGATGCCGAGTTGCTCGACGCCGGCGCCGCGCTGCCCGAAGGCCTACGTGAAGCCGCGCACCAGGATTGGAACGTTGCCGTCGAGGCGCTGCGTGAATGCCAGCGCTTGATGGTCATCGGCCGTGGCGCTGGGTTCGCCATCGCCCAGGAAGCGGCACTCAAATTCAAGGAGACCTCGGCGATCCAGGCCGAAGCCTTCAGCAGCGCCGAGGTTCGCCACGGGCCGATGGCACTGATCGATGAGCATTATCCGCTGCTGGTGTTCGCCCCCCGCGGTGCCGAGCAGGCCGGTGTGTTGAGCCTGGCCGCCGACATGCGCCAGCGCGGCGCCCGGGTGCTGCTGGCCGCGCCCGATGACATCGCCGAGCGTGACCTGACGCTGACCCGTGCCGAGCACTCGGCCCTGGACCCGATCCTGGCGATCCAGAGCTTTTACCGGATGGCCGCCAACCTGGCCGTGGCTCGAGGCCTGGACCCGGACCAGCCACGGCACTTGAGCAAGGTCACCCGGACCCACTGAACCGATGGCCCTTTAACGCAAGGCCAATAAGACTTCACAGAGAGCGAGCCCATGCCCAACAACAATAAAGAGCTGACCCTCAGCGCACCGCTCAGCGGGCCGGTGCTCACCCTCGCCAACGTCCCGGACGCGGTGTTCGCCAGCGGCGCCATGGGCGACGGAATTGCCATCGATCCGCTGAACGACACCCTCTACGCCCCTTGCGATGGCGAAGTTATCCACGTCGCACGCACCGGCCACGCCGTGACCCTGCGGGCCGACAACGGCGCCGAACTGCTGCTGCACCTGGGGTTGGACACCGTCGAGTTGCAGGGCGACGGCTTTTCCATGCTGGTCAAGGAAGGCGCGCGGGTCAGCAACGGCCAGGCACTGCTGCGTTATGACGTGGACAGCGTGGCCCGGCGCTGCAAAAGCCTGGTCAGCCTGCTGATCCTCACCAATGGCGAACACTTCCAGGCACGGCCCATTACCCTCAAGGGCGTCAAGGTCGGCGAGCCGTTGCTGCACATCGTCAGCAAGAAACCGAGCGAAACACGCGACGATGAGCCGGACGTCGGCATCGAAGTGTTCGGCCAGATCCGTATCGCCCATCGAGGCGGCCTGCACGCGCGGCCGGCCGCCTTGGTTCGCCAGGCCGCACAAGGGTTCAAGAGTCGCTCACACCTGCACTTCGGTGGCCGCTCGGCGTCCTGCGACAGTGTGATGGGCATGATGGGGCTGGCGATCACCGAACAGGCCGAAGTGCACGTCAGTTGCCGCGGCAGCGATGCCGAAGCGGCGTTGCAAGCGCTGCTGAAAACGTTATCCACAGCCCTGGCCGAAGAAGCCCATGCCGAGGCACCACCGGCCAAGGCGCCGAGCCGCACCGCCGAAGACGGTGTGCTCCACGGCGTCTGTGCCGCGCCCGGGCTGGTCAGCGGACCGCTGGTTCGGCTGGAAGGCACACAGTTGCCCGAGGACGTCGGTGGCCACAACGTCGCAGAACAACGGCAACGGCTGCGCGATGCCTTGGCGCACGTCAGTCGCGACATCGAGTTGACGTTGGAGAACGCCAAGGCCCGGCATCACGTCGATGAGCAAGCGATCTTCAGCGCCCATCTGGCGTTGCTGGAAGATCCGGTCCTGCTGGACGCCGCCTACCTGTCTATTGAGCAAGGGAGCGCGGCGGCTCAGGCCTGGAGCCGGTCCATCGACGCGCAGTGCCAAGTGCTGCGGCAATTGCACAGCGCGTTGCTGGCCGAGCGCGCCAATGATTTACATGACCTGCGCCAGCGGGTCCTGCGGGCGCTGCTGGGTGAAACCTGGCAATTCGACGTGCCGGCGGGCGCCATTGTCGTCGCCCAGGAGCTGACCCCGTCGGACCTGCTGCAGCTCAGTGCCCAAGGCGTGGCCGGTGTGTGCATGGCCGAGGGCGGCGCGACGTCCCACGTGGCGATCCTGGCCCGTGGCAAAGGCCTGCCCTGCCTGGTGACGCTGGGCGAGGCACTGCTTGCACAGGCGCCGGGGCAATCGGTGGTGCTGGACGCGGACGGTGGCCGCCTCGAACTCACGCCAACCGCCGAGCGCCTGACCCAGGTGCAGCAAGCACAGACCCGACGCGCAGCCCGGCGCGCCGAGCAGCAGACCCTCGCCCATACGCCGGCCAGAACGGTCGATGGGGTGGAGGTTGAAGTCGCCGCCAACGTCGCCTCCAGCGCCGAAGCCGGCCAGGCGTTCGCCAACGGTGCCGAGGGCGTTGGCCTGCTGCGCACCGAATTTCTCTTCGTCGACCGCCACACCGCCCCCGATGAAGAAGAACAGCGCCTGGCCTATCAAGCCGTGCTCGATGCCATGGGCGACAGGCCGGTGATCATCCGCACCATCGACGTTGGTGGCGACAAACAATTGGACTACCTGCCCCTGCCGGCCGAAGCCAACCCGGTACTCGGCCTGCGGGGCATCCGCCTGGCCCAGGCGCGCCCGGAACTGCTGGACCAGCAATTGCGCGCCCTACTGCAAACCCGCCCTCTGCACCGCTGCCGGATTTTGTTGCCGATGGTCACCGAGGTCGACGAACTGCTGCACATTCGCCAGCGCCTCGACGCCTTGGGTGCCGAGCTCGGCGTGAGCGAACGCCCGCAACTGGGGGTGATGATCGAAGTGCCGGCCGCCGCCTTGCTGGCCGAACAGTTGGCCGAGCACGCGGACTTCCTGTCCATCGGCACCAACGACCTGTCCCAGTACACCCTCGCCATGGACCGCGACCACGCGGGTCTCGCCGCCCGGGTCGATGCCCTGCACCCGGCACTGTTGCGGTTGATCGCCCAGACCTGCGCTGGCGCCGCCAAACATGGGCGTTGGGTCGGCGTGTGCGGGGCCCTGGCCTCCGATCCCTTGGCGACGCCGGTGCTGATCGGCCTTGGGGTACGGGAGCTGTCGGTCAGCCCGCCCCAGGTCGGCGAAATCAAGGACCGCTTGCGTCACCTCGATGCCGCCCAGTGCCGCGGCGTCAGTACCGATTTGCTGAACCTGGCCAGTGCCGCCGCCGTGCGCCAGGCCTGTCATCAACACTGGCCCCTGGGCTGAGCCACGTCGGACAACAATAAAAGGAGAGACGCCATGTACCAGCATTTCATTGAAGGGCTGCAACGCCTCGGCCGGGCGCTGATGCTGCCTATCGCGATCCTGCCGATCGCCGGCCTGCTGCTGCGCCTGGGTGACACCGACCTGTTGAACATCGCGATCATTCACGATGCCGGCCAGGCGATCTTCGCCAACCTCGCGCTGATCTTCGCCATCGGCATCGCCGTGGGTTTCGCCCGGGACAATAACGGCACGGCCGGGCTGGCCGGGGCCATCGGTTACCTGGTGATGATCGCGACGCTGAAGGTCCTCGACGCGACCATCAACATGGGCATGCTGGCCGGGATCATCAGTGGTCTGTTGGCCGGCGCGCTGTACAACCGCTTCAAGGACATCAAGCTGCCGGAATACCTGGCGTTCTTTGGCGGGCGGCGCTTCGTGCCGATTGTCACCGGCTTCAGCGCGGTGGGCCTTGGCGTGGTGTTCGGTTTGATCTGGCCACCGATCCAGCACGGCATCAACAGCTTCGGCGAGCTGTTGATGGCCAGCGGCAGCTTTGGTGCGTTCGTCTTCGGTGTATTCAATCGGTTGCTGATCGTCACCGGCCTGCACCACATCCTCAACAACATGGCCTGGTTCATCTTCGGCAGCTTCACCGACCCGACTACCGGAGCGGTGGTCACCGGTGACCTGACCCGCTATTTCGCTGGCGACCCCAAGGGCGGCCAGTTCATGACCGGCATGTTCCCGGTGATGCTCTTCGGCCTGCCCGCGGCGTGCCTGGCGATGTACCGCAACGCCCTGCCCCAGCGGCGCAAGGTCATGGGCGGGATTTTGCTGTCCATGGCGCTGACGTCGTTCCTGACCGGCGTCACCGAGCCCATCGAATTCGCCTTCATGTTTCTTGCGCCGCTGTTGTACCTGGTCCACGCGTTGCTCACTGGCCTGTCGATGGCGGTGACTAACTTACTGAATATCCACCTGGGCTTTACCTTTTCCGGCGGTTTCATCGACATGGTCCTGGGCTGGGGCAAATCCACCAACGGCTGGCTGGTCTTCCCGGTGGGCCTGGCCTACGCGGCGATCTATTACCTGGTGTTCGACTTCTGCATCCGCCGCTTCGACCTGAAGACGCCAGGCCGTGAAGACGTGCCGGCGGGCGACAAAGCGGTCATCGCCGAAAACCAACGGGCCGCCGCCTACATCCAGGCCTTGGGTGGCGCTGACAACCTGATCACCCTCGGCGCCTGCACCACGCGCCTGCGGCTGGACCTGGTGGATCGCAACAAGGCGTCCGACACCCAACTCAAGGCCCTCGGCGCCATGGCTGTGGTTCGCCCCGGCAATGGCGGCAGCTTGCAGGTGGTGGTGGGGCCGATGGCCGACAGCATCGCCGATGAGATCCGCTTGGCATTGCCTTCTTCCGATAGGCCAGCCAGTGCGCCCGCGAACGCCGTGGTCGAGCCGGCCTCAACGACAATTGTCTCGGAGGCCGAAGCACAGCAATGGCTCGATGCCCTGGGCGGTGGCAGGAACGTGTTGCAGCTCGATTGCGTGGCGACGAGCCGTTTGCGGGTGCGGTTGGCTGATGGCAAGGGATTGTCGGAAAGCCAGCTCAAGGCGCTGGGTTGTCAGGGGATCAGCTCGCTGGAAGGCGGTGTTTGGCACTTGTTGTTAGGGGAGAAAGCGCCGGGGTTGTGGCGGGCGTTGGAGGCGGTGGTGCTGAGTGGTAAGGCGGATGTCAAAGCCTAGGCCTTCGCCGACTGTCTGGCCCCTTCGCGAGCAAGCCCGCTCCCACAGGTCTGATGTCGTTCACAAGTTCTGTGGACAATACAAATCCACTGTGGGAGCGGGCTTGCTCCGGGCGGCGATCGACGAAGGGGCCTGCACACACCCAACACCTATATCTGACACACAACAAGCCCGTGGCGAGGGAGCTTGCTCCCGCTCGGTTGCGCAGCAACCGCCAAAAAGCTTAGGGCCGCTACGCAGCCCAGCGGGAGCAAGCTCCCTCGCCACAAGGGTTCGTGTACACAGAATCGCACGCAAAAAAAACCGCTGATTAGATCAGCGGTTTTTTTTATTTGGGCGGAGGGAAAATCAGAAATCCTCCAACCGCCATACCTCAAACGCCGGTGTCTCGTAGGGATGGCTCTGCTTCAAGGCCTCCACCACGGGGCGGATCAACGCATCGGCCACCACCAGCTCCACCTTCCATTCCTCGACCTGCTCGACCTGCCCCGCCTCGCCAATGAACGGCTGGCTGCCGTCCAAAGGGCGAAACTGGCCCAGGCCCAGCACTTGCCAGGCGCAGTGGTCATAGTCGCCGATTCGCCCGCCACCGGCAGCGAATACGGCGCTTTTGACCTCGTCCACATGGCTGTCCGGGACGAAGAAGCAGAGCTTGTACACCGTCTTAGTTCACCCAGACGCGCGCGTTGCGGAACATGCGCATCCATGGCGCGTCTTCGTTCCAGTCGTCCGAACGCCACGAGTTCTGCACCGCGCGGAACACCCGCTCCGGGTGCGGCATCATGATCGTGACACGGCCGTCGCGGCTGGTCAGGCCGGTGATCCCGCGCGGCGAGCCGTTCGGGTTGGCCGGGTAGGTTTCGGTGACCTTGCCATGGTTGTCGACAAAACGCAGCGACACACAACCGGACAGGTCGGCTTCGAGCAAGGCTTCTTCGCTTTCGAATTCCGCGTGGCCTTCGCCGTGGGCGATGGCGATCGGCATGCGCGAACCGGCCATGCCCTGCAGGAAGATCGAGTTCGATTCCTGGACCTGGACCATCGCCACGCGGGCTTCAAACTGCTCGGAACGGTTACGCACGAAGTGCGGCCAGAACTCGCTGCCCGGGATCAGCTCGTGCAGGTTGGACATCATCTGGCAACCGTTGCACACGCCGAGGGTGAAGCTGTCGGTGCGTTCGAAGAAGCCCTGGAACGCATCGCGGGCACGGCTGTTGAACAGCGCCGACTTGGCCCAGCCTTCACCGGCACCCAGCACGTCGCCGTAGGAGAAACCGCCACAAGCGACCATGCCCTTGAAGTCGTTCAGGTCGACACGACCGGCCAGGATGTCGCTCATGTGCACGTCGATCGCGTTGAAACCGGCGCGGTCGAACGCTGCCGCCATTTCCACCTGGCCGTTGACGCCCTGCTCGCGCAGGACCGCCACTTGTGGGCGAATGCCTTTCTTGATGTAAGGCGCGGCCACGTTGTCGTTAACGTCGTAGCTGAGCTTGGCGCTCAGGCCCGGGTTGTCTTCTTCCAGCAGCGCGTCGAATTCCTGCTCGGCACACTCGGCGTTGTCCCGCAGGCGCTGGATCTGGTAGCTGGTTTCCGCCCACTGGCGCTGCAACAGGCGACGCTGGCCTTCGAAGACGGTGTCGCCGTTGAAGGTAATGTTGATGTGCGCGTTGTTGATCGGCTGGCCGATCACCGAGACGCAATCGGCCAGGCCGGCCGCGCTGAACTGGGCAAGGATGTCTGGCGTGGCGTCCTGGCGAACCTGGATCACGGCACCCAGTTCTTCGTTGAACAGGATGGCTGGGATCTCGGCCTTGGACTCGGCAACGCTGTCCAGGGTCAGGCTCAGGCCGCAGTGACCGGCGAAGGCCATTTCCACCACGGTGGTCAGCAAACCACCGTCGGAACGGTCGTGGTAGGCCAACAGATGACCGTCGGCGTTGAGGCCCTGGATCACGGCGAAGAAGGCCTTCAGGTCTTCGGCATCATCGACGTCCGGCGCTTGCGAGCCGAGCTTGCCATGCACCTGGGCCAGGATCGAGGCGCCCATGCGGTTCTGGCCACGGCCCAGGTCGATCAGGATCAGGTCGGTGGTGCCTTTGTCCATGCGCAGTTGCGGGGTCAGGGTCTGGCGGATATCGGTGACAGGCGCGAAACCGGTCACGATCAGCGACAGCGGCGAGGTTACGCTCTTGTCCACGCCTTCATCGTTCCAGCGCGTGGCCATGGACATGGAGTCCTTGCCCACTGGAATGGTGATGCCCAGCTCAGGGCACAGCTCCATGCCGACCGCCTTGACGGTGTCGTACAGGCGGGCGTCTTCACCCGGGTGGCCGGCGGCGGACATCCAGTTGGCCGACAGCTTGATGTCGGACATCTTGCCGATGCGCGACGCTGCGATGTTGGTCAGGGTTTCGCCGATCGCCATGCGGCCCGAGGCCGGGGCGTCCAGCAGCGCCAGCGGCGTGCGCTCGCCCATCGCCATGGCTTCGCCGGTGTAGACGTCGAAGCTGGTGGCGGTCACGGCCACGTCAGCCACCGGCACTTGCCATGGGCCGACCATCTGGTCACGGGCCACAAGGCCGGTGATGGTGCGGTCGCCGATGGTGATCAGGAAGCTCTTGCTCGCCACGGCCGGGTGATGCAGCACACGCTCGATGGAGTCGCCGATGTCGAGGGTGGACGGATCGAAATCGTCGCCCAGCTCCGCTTCGCGAACCGCCGAACGGTGCATGCGCGGGGCCTTGCCCAGCAGCACTTCCAACGGCATGTCCACCGGGCTGTTGCCGAAGTGGCTGTCGGTGACGGTCAGTTGTGGCTCGGCGGTGGCTTCACCCACCACCGCGAACGGGCAACGCTCGCGCTCGCAAATGGCCTGGAAGCGCTCGAAGTCAGCCGGGCCGACCGCCAGGACGTAACGTTCCTGGGATTCGTTGCTCCAGATTTCGTGCGGGGCCATGCCCGGCTCGTCGTTTGGAATGTTGCGCAGTTCGAAGCGGCCACCGCGGCCACCGTCGTTGACCAGTTCCGGGAAAGCGTTGGACAGGCCGCCCGCGCCGACGTCGTGGATGAAGCTGATGGGGTTTTGCTCACCCAACTGCCAGCAACGGTCGATGACTTCCTGGCAACGGCGCTCCATTTCCGGGTTTTCCCGCTGGACCGAGGCGAAATCCAGGTCGGCCGAGCTGGTGCCGGTGGCCATGGAGGAAGCCGCGCCGCCACCCAGGCCGATCAACATGGCCGGGCCGCCGAGGACGATCAGCTTGGAGCCGACCAGGATCTCGCCTTTCTGCACGTGTTCGGCGCGGATGTTGCCCATGCCGCCAGCGAGCATGATCGGCTTGTGGTAACCACGGACTTCTTCACCACGTGGGGTGGTGATGGACTGTTCGAAGGTACGGAAGTAACCGGTCAGGGCCGGACGGCCGAATTCGTTGTTGAACGCCGCGCCGCCCAGGGGACCTTCGATCATGATGTCGAGGGCGTTGACGATGCGCTCAGGCTTGCCGTACGGCTTTTCCCACGGCTGCTCGAAGCCCGGGATCTGCAGGTTCGACACGGTGAAGCCGGTCAGGCCGGCCTTGGGCTTGGCACCGCGACCGGTGGCGCCTTCGTCGCGGATCTCGCCACCGGAACCGGTGGACGCGCCCGGGAACGGGGCAATGGCTGTCGGGTGGTTGTGGGTCTCGACCTTCATCAGGATGTGCACCGGCTCCTGGACCGCACCGTACTGGCGGGTCTCGGGGTTCGGGTAGAAGCGACCGGCAACGTTGCCGACGATCACCGCCGCGTTGTCCTTGTAGGCCGACAGCACACCTTCGTTGTGCATCTGGTAGGTGTTCTTGATCATGCCGAACAGGCTTTTTTCCTGGTCCTGGCCGTCAATATCCCAACTGGCGTTGAAGATCTTGTGGCGGCAGTGCTCGGAGTTGGCCTGGGCGAACATCATCAGTTCGATGTCGTGGGGGTTGCGCTTCAAGCCCTGGAAGGCGTTGACCAGGTAATCGATCTCGTCTTCGGCCAGGGCCAGGCCCAGCTCGGCGTTGGCTTTTTCCAGCGCGGCACGGCCACCGCCCAGTACGTCGATGGCGGTCAGGGGCTTGGGTTCGGCGTGGCTGAACAGACCGGCGGCCTGCTCCAGGTTGCCGAGCACGACCTGGGTCATGCGGTCATGCAGGCCGTCGGCGATCAACTGGGCCTCGGCCTCGCTGAACTCACCAGCGACATAAAAGGCAATGCCGCGCTCCAGGCGCTGGACTTTCGCCAGGCCGCAGTTGCGGGCGATGTCGCTGGCCTTGCTCGACCACGGCGAAATGGTGCCGAAACGTGGCAACACCAGGAACAGGCGACCGGCCGGCTCCTGGACAGGAACACTGGGGCCGTACTTCAGAAGGCGCGCGAGCACCTGCTGTTCGTCGCCGGTCAAACCGCCGGTGACTTCGGCGAAGTGAGCGAATTCAGCATACAAGCCACTGACAGCCGGAACCTTCTGGCTCAGTTGCTCAAGGAGTTTGCTGTGGCGAAAGGCAGAAAGGGCAGGAGCGCCGCGCAGGATCAACATCTTCGGGACAGCCTCGGGAAGGGGGTGTGCTTTGAGGCCGTGCATTCTAGCCTAAACCGCCGGCAACGGCACCCGAAACGGCACGCACGGTGCAGGCCGAATGTCGGTCTTTGCGCCCACGGCGGTATTGGACACCCGTGCCAAGGTTCGCGCAGAGATATTTTTCAGCGGCGCAAAGCCCGCCACAGCCCGGCCGGCCGGTGTTGCGGACATGTTTTGCAACGGCTAGCAGACTGGCCTTTTGCTGTCGAGATATGGCGGTAGGGGCCGTTTGCGTATACTGCGCAGATGTTTTCCCCAACGGCTTTGCGTCCGCGATATGCCAAGTGGCTGATCGCAACCGGACTCTTCCTGGTGCTCAGTGGTTGTGTTGAGAAACCCAACACACTGGAGCGCGTAAAGGAGGATGGCGTGCTGCGGGTGGTTACCCGAAACAGCCCCGCCACCTACTTCCAGGATCGCAGTGGTGAGACCGGCTTCGAATATGAGCTGGTGAAGCGTTTCGCCGAGGATTTGGGGGTCGAGCTTAAAATCGAGACCGCCGACAACCTCGACGACCTGTTCGGCCAGGTGGGCAAGCCCAACGGGCCGGTCCTGGCCGCCGCGGGCCTGGTCAGCAGCGAACAGCGCAAGAAGCAGGTGCGGTTTTCCCGCTCCTACCTGGAAGTCACCCCCCAAATCATCTACCGCAACGGCCAATCACGCCCCACCGACGCGGCCGCCCTGGCGGGCAAGAAAATCATGGTGCTCAAGGGCAGCAGCCATGCCGAACAACTGGCGCAGTTGAAGCAGCAATTTCCGGGCATCGAATACGAAGAGTCCGACGCGGTTGAGGTGGTCGACCTGCTGCGCATGGTGGACGAGGGCCAGATCGACCTGACGCTGGTGGACTCCAACGAAGTGGCGATGAACCAGGTGTACTTCCCCAACGTGCGCGTCGCCTTCGACCTTGGCGACGTCCGCAGCCAAAGCTGGGCGGTGGGCCCCGGCGAAGACACTAGCCTGCTCAACGAAATCAACGCCTATCTGGACAAGGTGCAGAAAAACGGCACGCTGCAGCGGCTCAAGGACCGCTACTACGGGCACGTCGACGTCCTCGGCTACATGGGCGCAACAACCTTCGCCCAGCATTTGCAGCAACGGTTGCCCAAATACGAGCAACACTTCAAGGCTTACGCCAAGAAAGAGAAGGTCGATTGGCGCCTGCTGGCTGCCATTGGCTACCAGGAATCGCTCTGGCAACCAACGGTCACGTCCAAGACCGGCGTGCGCGGCCTGATGATGCTGACCCAGAACACCGCCCAGGCCATGGGCGTGTCCAACCGCCTGGATCCGAAACAAAGCATCATGGGCGGCGCCAAGTACCTGGCCTACATGAAGGAACAGCTGGACGAGAGCATCGAGGAGCCGGACCGTACCTGGTTCGCCCTTGCCGCCTATAACGTGGGCAGCGGCCACCTGGACGACGCCCGCAAACTGGCGGCCAAGGAAGGGCTGAACCCGAACAAATGGCTGGACGTGAAGAAAATCCTGCCGCGCCTGTCCCAGAAACAGTGGTACAGCAAGACCCGCTACGGCTACGCCCGGGGCGGCGAACCGGTGCATTTCGTGGCGAACATCCGTCGCTACTACGACATCCTGACCTGGGTGACACAGCCGCAGCTTGAAGGCGACCAAGTGGCCGAGGGCAATCTGCATGTGCCGGGCGTGGACAAGAGCAAGCCAAGCCAGGAATCCCCGCAGCTATAAGCTGTAACCAATTTCTGATGCTGTGATGAACCTGTGGCGAGGGAGCTTGCTCCCGCTCGGTTGCGTAGCGACCGCAAAATCTAGGGGCCGCTTCGCAGCCCAGCGGGAGCAAGCTCCCTCGCCACAATGGATCAGGTAAGCCTTAAGTAAGCGTTATGAGACGGGATCAGGATCTGGCAGCCGCCAGGATCAGCGCTTTCATTTCCGCCACAGCCGACTTGAACCCGACGAACAAGGCATGGGCCACCAGTGCATGGCCGATGTTCAGCTCGTTGATGCCCTTGATGGCCGCGACGGCTTCGACGTTGTGGTAGTGCAAGCCATGGCCGGCGTTGACGATCAAGCCTTGGGCCAGGCCAAAGGCGACGCCATCGGCGACCCGCTGCAGCTCATCGGCCACGTCCGTGGGGGTCTCGGCGTCGGCGTACCGGCCGGTGTGCAGTTCGATGGCGGGGGCGCCGACACGCTTGGCTGCCTCGATTTGCCGTTCGTCGGCATCGATGAACAACGAGACCTCGGCACCGATCTTCGACAGGCGCTCCACCGCCAGGCTGATCCGCGATTCCTGGCCCGCTACATCGAGGCCGCCTTCGGTGGTCAGTTCCTGGCGCGTCTCCGGCACCAGGCAGATGTGCGCCGGGCGGATGCGCTCGGCGAACGCCATCATTTCCTCGGTCACGCCCATTTCGAAGTTCATGCGGGTTTGCAGTACGTCCTTGAGCAGCAGCACGTCGCGCTCCTGGATGTGGCGACGGTCTTCACGCAGGTGCACGGTGATGCCGTCGGCCCCCGCTTCTTCCGCGTCCAGTGCAGCCTTGACCGGATCCGGGTAGCGCGTACCACGGGCCTGGCGCAGGGTGGCGACATGGTCGATGTTCACGCCGAGAAGAATGCGATTGCTGGTGCTCACGAAAAGGCTCCTGAAAGGACAAATAGTCGGCCCACAGCATACGGGTTGATCAGGGCTTGCGAAACAGCTCGCGACTGACCAGTGGCCGACCACCCAGATGCACGGCCAGGGCCTGGCGCATCAGCCGCTTGGCCGCCGACAAGGCACCCGGCGCACGCCAGTCGGCGTCGGCCATGGCCAGCAGTTCGGCACCGTTGAACAGCCCTGGTTGCAGCAGGTAGACCCGCTCCAGGCCGGCGTCCACCTGCAAGCGGTACAGGCCATCAGCCGCAATGGGCTCGCCGTGCAGGTCGGTATTCAGCGCAAAGCCATAACCCAAGTCATCCAGCAGCCGCCACTCAAACGAGCGCAGCAGCGGCTCCAGTGGCCGGCCTTCGGCCAGGGCCAGCAGTGTGGCGGTGTAGTGGTCGAAGACCGCCGGGTGGGGATCTTCGGCGGGCAACAGGCGGATCAGCAGTTCATTGAGGTACAAACCACTGAACAATGCCTCACCGTTGAGCCAGGCCGCGACACCGTTGCTTTCCATGCGCCCGACATTCTTCAGCTCGCCCCTGCCGCGGAACTCGACTTCCAGCGGCACGAACGGCCGCGCCAGCGTCCCGGCCTTGCCCCGTGCTCCGCGCAATACCGCCCGTAGCCGTCCTTGGGGCGTGAGGAAGTCCACCAGGGCGCTGCTTTCGCGGTAGGCACGGCTGTGGAGGACGTAGGCGGGTTGGGCGGTGGGTTGGTTGGGGGACATCGGGGGCCTGAATATCAACAAGACATCAATGGTTGAAGAAATCCTGTGGCGAGGGAGCTTGCTCCCGCTCGGCTGCGAAGCAGTCGTGAAACCAGGCCATGCGGTGGGTTTGGCTAGATGTGATCGCAAATCCTGGGGCTGCTTCGCAGCCCAGCGGGAGCAAGCTCCCTCGCCACAGAAGCTCGCTCCCACAGTGGAATTCATGCACTCAAGTAATGATTACAGGTCGCCGTAACCCAACGAACGCAACGCCCGCTCGTCGTCGGACCAGCCACCCTTCACCTTGACCCACAGGTTGAGCATGATCTTGGAGTCGAACAGCAGCTCCATGTCCTTGCGCGCCTCGGTGCCGATGCGTTTGATGCGCTCGCCCTTGTCGCCAATGATGATTTTCTTCTGGCCGTCACGTTCGACGAGGATCAACGCATGAATATGCAGGGTCTTCCCCTGTTGCTTGAACTCTTCGATCTCGACGGTGATCTGGTACGGCAGCTCGGCGCCCATCTGGCGCATGATTTTCTCGCGCACCAGCTCGGCGGCGAGGAAACGGCTGCTGCGGTCGGTGATCTGGTCTTCAGGGAAGAAATGATCGTTTTCCGGCAGGTGTTCGGCAATCACCCGCTCCAGCGCATCGAGGTTATGGCCGTGCTGGGCAGAGATCGGGATGATCTGGGCGTTCGGCAACTGTTCCTGCAACCAGGTCAGGTGCGGCATCAGCTCAGCCTTGTCTTCGATACGGTCGGTCTTGTTCAGCGCCACGATCAAGGGGCCGGTCACGTACTGGACGCGTTCGAGGACCATTTGGTCTTCTTCGGTCCACTTGGTGCGGTCGACCACGAAGATCACCACGTCGACGTCCTTCAACGCCGCCGAGGCAGTCTTGTTCATGTAGCGGTTCAAGGCTTTTTCGCCACCCTTGTGCATGCCCGGGGTGTCGACGTAGATCGCCTGCACGGCGCCTTCGGTCTTGATGCCCAGCATGTTGTGGCGGGTGGTCTGGGGCTTGCGCGAGGTGATTGCCAGCTTTTGGCCCAGGATGTGGTTCAGCAGCGTGGACTTGCCCACGTTCGGCCGACCGACAATGGCGACATAGCCGCAGCGGGTGACGGTTGTATCAGTCATTGCCATTCTCCACGCCCAGGGCAATCAGTGCTGCGGCGGCCGCTACCTGTTCGGCAATACGACGACTCACACCCTGACCCCGGCTTTTTTCATTCAATAGGACAACTTCGCATTCGACGAAGAAGGTTCGGCAATGCGGCTCACCCTGGATGTCCACCACTTCGTAGCGCGGCAGTTCGCAACTGCGCGATTGCAGGAATTCCTGCAAGCGGGTCTTCGGGTCCTTGTTGGTGTCCACCAGCGTCAGGCTGTCGATTTCGGAGGTCAGCCAGGCCAGCACGCGTTCGCGCGCCATTTCCATGCCTGAATCCAGGTAGATCGCCCCAATCAACGCTTCCAGGGCATCGGCCAGGATCGACTCGCGCCGGAAACCGCCGCTTTTCAACTCACCGGAGCCCAGGCGCAGGTAATCGCCCAAGTCGAAACCCCGGGCCAATACGGCCAGGGTCTCACCTTTTACCAGTCGCGCGCGTAAACGCGACAACTGGCCTTCGCGGGCCAGCGGGAAGCGCTCGAACAACGCCTCGCCAGCGACGAAGTTCAGGATGGCGTCACCGAGGAATTCCAGGCGTTCGTTGTTGCGCCCGGCAAAACTGCGGTGAGTGAGGGCCAGGAGCATCAGGTCCGGGTCCTTGAAGGTGTAGCCGAGCTGACGCTCGAGTCGGCTTAGAGAAACGCTCACGGTTTACCCACGCTGAGTTCGTGGCTGGATTCCACCGCCACGGCGGCAAGGCGCCGTTGGCTTGGGACAATTAACGCTGTGTTCAAAAATGACGTCCTGACTATCGTTGGCTTCATGCCTCCGGGCAACCCTTGTACAGGCTCCAGAAAAGCATTCGGCGCTGTGTTCAACAGCGCCGTGGGTGATTACTTGATCAGGCCAACCCGCGAGAAATTCGGCAGGTGACTGAGTTTGGGTTCCGGCCAGCTCATCCAGACCGCGAAGGCCTTGCCGACGATGTTCCGGTCGGGGACCATGCCCAGCAGGTTCTTGGGAATGTTCGGATCATCCCAGTAACGGCTGTCGTTGGAGTTGTCGCGGTTGTCGCCCATCATGAAATAGTGCCCCGCCGGCACGGTCCAGGAACGGTCCGGCGCGGCGCGGTAGCGGCTCATTTCCTTGCGGATCAGGTGTTCGGCCTCACCGAGTTTTTCCCGGTAGAGCTCGGCACTGCCCAGCGTCCCCGGCTCGGAGCCGAGCAACTGTTCGGCCACCGATTCGCCATTGACGAACAAACGTTTGTCAGCGGTGTAGCGGATCGTGTCGCCCGGCAGGCCGACCACGCGCTTGATGTAATTGACGTTCGGGTCGCTCGGGAAGCGGAACACCATGACATCGCCGCGTTGCGGGTCACCCACCTCGATGACTTTCTTGTCGATCACCGGCAGGCGGATCCCGTAGGAAAACTTGTTCACCAGGATGAAATCGCCCACATCCAGGGTCGGCTTCATCGAGCCGGACGGGATCTGGAACGGTTCCACCAGGAACGAACGCAGCACCAGCACGATGAACAGCACCGGGAAGAACGACTTGCCGTATTCGACCAGCAGCGGTTCCTTGTTGAGCTTCTCGATCACCACACCATCAGGCTGGCTGACGCTGCCCTGATAGGAGGCGATGGCCGCCCGGCGCCGAGGCGCCAGGAACAACAGATCAAGCAACGCCAACAGACCGCAGACAAACACGGCGATAACCAGCAACAGCGGGAAATTTAGCGACATAGGACCTAACTATCCAACCTGAGCACCGCGAGGAAGGCTTCCTGTGGAATTTCCACGTTACCGACCTGCTTCATGCGTTTTTTACCGGCCTTCTGCTTTTCCAACAGCTTGCGCTTACGGCTGACGTCGCCGCCGTAGCATTTGGCCAATACGTTCTTTCTGAGCGCCTTGACGGTTGTACGCGCCACAATCTGCCCGCCAATGGCGGCCTGGATTGCCACATCGAACATCTGCCGCGGAATCAGTTCCTTCATCTTCTCGGTCAATGCACGACCTTTGTAGTGCGCGTTGTCCCGGTGCACGATCAATGCCAGGGCATCGACTTTCTCGCCGTTGATCAGCACATCCAGCTTCACCAGATTAGCCGATTGGTAACGATCGAAATGATAGTCCAGCGAAGCATAGCCGCGACTGGTGGATTTGAGACGGTCGAAGAAGTCCAGCACCACTTCGTTCATCGGCAGGTCGTAGGTCACCTGGACCTGCGTGCCGAGGAACAGCATGTCGTGTTGCACGCCGCGCTTCTCGATGCACAGGGTAATGACGTTACCCAGGTGCTCCTGAGGCACAAGGATGTTGGCCCGCACGATCGGCTCGCGCATGTCCTCGATGGCCGACAGGTCCGGCAGCTTGGACGGGTTGTCGACGTAGATGGTTTCGCCGTTCTTGAGCAGCAGTTCGAAGATTACCGTCGGCGCCGTGGTGATCAGGTCCAGGTCGTACTCGCGCTCCAGGCGCTCCTGGATAATCTCCATGTGCAGCATGCCAAGGAACCCGCAACGGAAACCGAAGCCCAGGGCATCGGAGCTTTCCGGGGTGTACTGCAGCGACGAGTCGTTCAGGGTCAGCTTTTGCAGCGCTTCGCGGAAATCCTCGAAGTCGTCGGAACTGACCGGGAACAGGCCGGCGTAGACCTGCGGCTGGATGCGCTTGAAGCCTGGCAGCACATCGACGTCGGGGGTCGAGCTCAAGGTCAGGGTGTCGCCCACCGGCGCCCCGTGGATGTCCTTGATGCCGGCGATGATGAAGCCCACTTCACCGGCCTTCAGGTCGACGGTGGCGGTATGTTTCGGGTTGAAGACACCAACGCTGTCCACCAGGTGGATCTTGCCGGTGGACTTGACCAGGATCTTGTCGCCCTTCTTCACGCGGCCATGGCGCACGCGAACCAGGGAGACCACGCCCAGGTAGTTGTCGAACCAGGAATCGATGATCAACGCTTGCAGCGGATCTTCGATATTGCCGGTCGGTGCAGGAATAGTGGCGACCAGGCGCTCGAGCACTTCGTCGACGCCCAGGCCGGTCTTGGCGCTGCAGGTGACCGCGTCAGTGGCGTCGATGCCGATGATTTTCTCGATTTCTTCCTTGACGCGGTCCGGATCGGCCTGGGGCAGGTCGATCTTGTTCAGCACCGGCATCACTTCCAGGCCCTGCTCGATGGCCGTGTAGCAGTTGGCAACCGACTGGGCTTCAACGCCTTGGCCAGCATCGACCACCAGCAATGCACCTTCACAGGCCGCCAGCGACCGGCTGACTTCATAGGTGAAGTCGACGTGGCCGGGGGTATCGATGAAGTTCAGCTGATAGGTGACGCCGTCGCGAGCCTTGTAGTAGAGGGTAACGCTGTGGGCCTTGATGGTGATCCCGCGCTCACGCTCGAGGTCCATGGAGTCCAGGACCTGGGCTTCCATTTCACGCTCGGCCAGGCCGCCGCACATCTGGATGAAGCGATCAGCCAGCGTCGACTTGCCATGGTCAATGTGGGCGATGATGGAGAAATTGCGGATATGACTCAAATCACTCACGGATCAACACTCAAAAAGGCTGCAGGCATGGCCCGCCGAAAAATAGCCGGGAATTGTACCTGATACACCGCGCAAGCGTCACGTGTGGCGAGGGAGCTTGCTCCCGCTGGGCTGCGAAGCGGCCCCTCGATTATGCGCCACGGCGATGTGTCAGGCAGGCTGCAGGGGACTGCTGCGCAGTCCAGCGGGAGCAAGCTCCCTCGCCACAAGAAAATGGGTCAACCCGCCCGACGCAACAGCCAGAGCCCGGCCAGTGCGCAGATACCGGCCGGCACCAGCACCGCAAACAGCGGCGAGAAACCGAACACCAGGCTCGACGGCCCCAGCAGATCCTGGGCGATACGGAAGGTGAAGCCCACCAGCACGCCGGTAAATACCCGCTGCCCCAGGGTCACCGAACGCAACGGGCCGAAAATGAAGGAAATCGCCATCAACACCAGGGCGGCAGTAACCAGCGGTTGCAACACCTTGACCCAAAAAGCCAGCCAATAGCGGCCGTTATTCAGGCCCTGGTCCGCCAGGTAGTGGATGTACCCCCACAAACCGGTAATCGACAGCGACTCCGGCGCCATCACCACGGTGCTGAGCAACTGCGGGCTGATCGCCACATCCCAGCGTTCCTTCGGCACGGCGACCACTTCGGTGCGCTTGTCATGGAACAGGGTGGTGGTGACATCACTCAATTGCCAATGATCCTCGGAGAAATTCGCGCGTTTGGCAAAGCTCGACGACAGCATGTGCCGCTGTTCATCAAAGCGATAGCGGGTCACGCCATAGAGGATGCCATTGGGCTGGACCGAGTTGATGTGGATGAACTCGTCGCCCTGGCGGTGCCACAGGCCGTGCTTGGCGCTTTGCGCATCACCGCCGCCCTGGGCCAGGGAGCGGTTGGCCTGGGCGGTATTCTCGGTGGCCGGGGCGATGTATTCGCCGATCAGCAAGCCCACAAGCATCAACACCAGCATGGGCTTCATCACCGCCCAGACGATCCGACCAATGGACACGCCGGCGGCGCGCATGATGGTCAGTTCGCTGTTGCTGGCCAGGCTGCCCAGGCCGATCAGGCAGCCGATCAGCGCGGCCATCGGCAGCATGTCGTACAGACGGCGTGGCGCGGTCAGCAGCACATAGCTCGCCACGTCCATCAGGGTGTAGGTATCGCTGACGTCGCTCATTTCATCGATGAAGGCAAACAAGGTCGCCAGTCCAAGGATGATCCCCAGCACCGCGAGGATCGCCATGAACACGCTGCTGCCGATGTAGCGGTCGAGTTTAACCACGGGCCACCTCCATCGCGCTGCGACGGCTGGCCATCTTCAGGCGCAGCGGCTCCCAATAGAGCAGCCCCAGGCCGATGGCCAGGAAGATGCCATGCACCCACCACAAGCCCAGCGCCGACGGGATCTTGCCCTTCTCCAGTGCGCCGCGGGCGGAAATCAGGATGGTCAGGTAAGCCATATACAGGAGAATCGCCGGCAGTAACTTGAGGAAACGGCCCTGGCGCGGGTTGACCCGCGACAGCGGGACCGCCATGAGGGTCACGATGAATACCAGCAGCGGCAGCGACAGGCGCCATTGCAGCTCGGTGCGGGCGCGAATGTCCTTGTTGCCCAGCAGACTGGCGGTCGGCATCGCGTCGCGGTCGGTGACTTCGTCGCTGACCTCGGGCTTGGGCAGCAGCACGCCATAGGTGTCGTACTTGATGGCCCGGTAATCGGCCTGCCCTGGCTTGCCGTCGTAGCGATAGCCGTTTTCCAGGATCAGGTAGCGGTTGCCGTCGGCGTTGATTTCCTGCCGGCCCTTCTCGGCCATCAGCACGGAAATGCCACGGTCCTTCTTGGTGTCCGCAGACACATTTTTTTGCGTGATGAAGACGCCGCCCAGGTCGACCCGGTCATCCGAGAGCTGTTCGGTGTAGGTCACCCGGGTGCCGTCGCGCAGGGCCTGGAAGCGCCCTGGCACCAGGGTGTCGAATTCGGTCATGGCGTCCTGCTGGTTGATCAGCAGTTGGAATTGGTTGGCGCCCTGGGGCGACAGGCTCAGGCTCAGCCACGCCACCACCAGCGCCACCAAGGTGGCCGGGAACAGCGTCATGCGAAACAGGCGTTGCTGGCTCATGCCGGTGGCCGACAGTACGGTCATTTCGCTGTCCAGGTACAAGCGCCCGTAGGCCAGCAAAATGCCGAGGAACAACCCCAGAGGCAGGATCAATTGCAGGAAGCCGGGCAGGCGGAACCCCATGATCAGGAACAGTGAGCCCGGATCCAGGGCGCCGGAGGCTGCCTGGGCGAGGTATTTGATGAAGCGCCCGCTCATGATGATGACCAGCAGCACGGCGCTGACGGCGCTCAGGGTCAGCAGGACTTCGCGGGACAGATAACGAAAGACGATCAAACCAGACACTCCACGATTGTCAGGCTAGGCGGCCGAACAAGAAACGTATCGAGCCGACTCATACTGCGAGCCGCCGAAAAAAGAGCCGCATTATCCTGTGATTGAAGGCGCCTGTCACTTCGCACGCTTTAACCCGCTGCTCAAAGCCGAAAAGTTAGGGGCGCCGAGGGTTGTCAGGCTCGGGCACCGGGGTTCAAACTGCGGCCTTTGTCGCCGGCAAGTTACCGGCGCTTCTTTTATATAGAAGACAGCTGTTCAGCGCGCCATTGTTTCGGCGCCTGGCCTCTTGACCATTCATTCAGGGATCCGGACATGGAACTGGTTGTAAAAAGCGTCAGCCCAGAAACGTTGAAAACCGCCACGCTGGTGGTTGCCGTCGGCGAAAACCGCCAGCTCGGCGTCGTCGCCACCCAGCTCGACAGCCTGAGCGGCGGGGCCATCAGCGCCGTGCTCAAGCGCGGCGACCTGGCCGGCAAGGTCGGCCAGAGCCTGCTGCTGCACAGCCTGCCCAACCTCAAGGCCGAGCGCGTGCTGCTGGTGGGCGTGGGCAAGGACGCCGAACTGGGCGACCGTCCGTTCCGTAAAATCATCGCCGGCGTGTTGGCCACCCTTAAAGGCCTCGGCGGCGGTGATGCCGTCCTGGCGCTGGACGAGTTGGTGGTCAAGGGTCGCGACAGCTACGGCAAGAACCGCCTGTTGGCCGAAACCCTGGTGGACGGCGAATATCAATTCGACCAGTTCAAGAGCCAGAAAGCCGAACCTCGCGCCCTGAAGAAAATCACCCTGCTGACCATCAAGGCTGCCCAGGCTGAAGTCCAGCGCGCCGTGAGCCACGCTACCGCGATTGCCAATGGCATGGCGTTCACCCGCGACCTGGGCAACCTGCCGCCGAACATCTGCCACCCGACCTTCATGGGCGAACAGGCCAAGGCACTGGGCAAAGCGTTCAAGGGCCTGAAAGTCGAAGTCTTCGACGAGAAGAAGATCAAGGACCTGGGCATGGGTTCGTTCTATGCCGTGGGCCAGGGCAGCGCCCAGCCGCCACGCCTGATCGTCATGCAATACAACGGCGGCAAGAAGTCCGAGAAGCCGTACGCACTGGTCGGCAAGGGCATCACCTTCGACACTGGCGGCATCAGCCTCAAGCCGGGCGCCGGCATGGATGAAATGAAGTACGACATGGGCGGCGCCGCGAGCGTGTTCGGCACCCTGCGCGCCGTGCTCGAACTGCAACTGCCGATCAACCTGGTGTGCATCCTGGCCTGCGCCGAGAACATGCCCAGCGGCACAGCTTCGCGTCCGGGCGATATCGTCACGACCATGAGCGGCCAGACCGTGGAAATCCTCAACACCGACGCCGAAGGCCGCCTGGTGCTGTGTGACGCCCTCACCTACTCCGAACGCTTCAAGCCGCAAGCGGTGATCGACATCGCGACCCTGACCGGCGCCTGCGTCGTCGCCCTCGGCGCCCACACCTCGGGCCTGCTGGGCAATAACGACGAGCTGATCGGCCAACTGCTCAGCGCCGGCCAGCAAGCCGACGACCGCGCCTGGCAGTTGCCACTGTTCGACGAGTACCAGGAACAACTGGACAGCCCGTTCGCCGACATCGCCAACATCGGCGGCCCGAAAGCCGGGACCATCACCGCGGCCTGCTTCCTGTCGCGCTTCACCAAGAACCTGAACTGGGCTCACCTGGACATCGCCGGCACGGCCTGGACCAGCGGCGGCAAGGACAAGGGCGCCACCGGTCGTCCGGTGCCCCTGCTGACCCAGTACCTGTTGGACCGCGCCAAGGCCTGACACCAATGACCATCGTTGGCGTCGCCCTCGGGTGGCGCCAGCGACGGATCAGGAACCGCAATGACCAAAGTCGATTTTTATATCCTGCCCAGCGCCGATCCGTCGGCGCGGCTGGATTTCGCCTGCAAGCTCACCGAAAAGGCCTGGCGCATGGGACACCGCATCTACCTGCATTGCAGCGATGCCACCCAGCGCGAGGATCTGGACGCACGGCTGTGGGCGTTCAAGGGCGAGAGCTTCGTGCCCCACGGCCCGGCCGAAAGCGAACCCGAGGGCCTGATCGTGCTGGGATTGGGGGATGACTGCGGTCAGCACCAGGACCTGCTGGTCAATCTCGACCTGAAAGTACCGGCCTTTGCCCAGCGCTTCGCCCGTGTGGCGGAAGTGGTGGTGGAAGACCCGGCCATCCGACAAGCCGCGCGGGAGAGTTTCCGTTTCTACCGCGAACAGGGCTATCCTCTGCAAGACCACCGTTTACAGCGACTCTGAGCCCTACGATGGACACTCCAAAATCGCCACAAAAGCCCGCGCACCTGCTGGATGACCTTGAGTCGATCCGCCAACTGCTCGGCGACGACAACCTGCAACCACCGCTGCTGACCGACACGGTCGTGCATGAGCCTGCTCATGAGCCGGTGCATGACGAACAGATTCCCCTGTTGTTCGATCCGATCAACGGCCAGCCCGAACCCGAGCCTGCCGCCAAGGCCGAAGCCAAGGGCCCCGACGCCCTGCTGCACCTGGACCGCGAATTGCGCGCTGCCGCGCAGTTGATCATGCAAGACGTCATCGACGACTTCGCCCCGCACATCGAAACCGAGATCAAGCGCCGGCTGGATGCGCGGATGGAGCGGTTGTTGAGTCAGTACGAATAACCCCGAGATTTACTGACCACCGAACACCTTGTGGGAGCGAGCTTGCTCGCGATAGCAGTGTGTCAGTCAACATCAATATTGCTGATCTACCGCTATCGCGAGCAAGCTCGCTCCCACATTGTTCGGTTGCGCCCATAAGCCATCTGCCAAGCTTCCAGCTTGCTGCATGTGGCTTGCACCAGCCCCGCCCGCTATACTTCCCGGCTTTTCCTGAATAAATGCCAATAGGGTCCCGCCGCGCATGGATAAGACCTACCAGCCGCACGCCATTGAAACTTCCTGGTACAACACCTGGGAGTCCGAGAATTATTTCGCCCCGCAAGGCGCGGGCGATTCCTACACCATCATGATCCCGCCGCCGAACGTCACCGGCAGCCTGCACATGGGCCACGGCTTCAACAATGCGATCATGGACGCCCTGATCCGTTTCCGCCGCATGCAGGGTCGCAACACCTTGTGGCAGCCGGGCACCGACCACGCCGGTATCGCCACGCAGATGCTGGTGGAGCGCCGCCTTGAAGCCCAGGGCCAGAATCGCCATGACCTGGGTCGCGAGAAGTTCCTCGAGAAAGTCTGGGAATGGAAAGACGAATCCGGTGGCAACATCAGCCGCCAGATCCGTCGCCTCGGTTCGTCCGTGGACTGGAGCCGCGAGCGCTTCACCATGGATGACGGCCTCTCGGAAGCGGTGAAGGAAGCCTTCGTGCGCCTGCACGAGGACGGGCTGATCTATCGCGGCAAGCGCCTGGTCAACTGGGACACCAAGTTGCACACGGCCATTTCCGACCTCGAAGTGGAGAACCACGACGAGAAAGGTTTCCTGTGGAACCTGAAGTACCCGCTGGCCGACGGCGCCAAGACCGCTGACGGCAAGGATTACCTGATCGTCGCCACCACGCGTCCGGAAACCATGCTGGGCGACTCCGCCGTGGCGGTGAACCCGAACGACGAGCGCTACCAGGCCCTGATCGGCAAGTTTGTCGAGCTGCCGTTGGTTGGCCGTCGGATCCCGATCATCGGCGACGATTATTGCGACCCCGAATTCGGCACCGGCTGCGTGAAAATCACCCCGGCCCACGATTTCAACGACTACGAAGTCGGCAAGCGCCACAACCTGCCGCTGCTGAATATCTTCGACAAGAACGCCCATGTGTTGCCGGCCGCCCAGGCCTTCAACCTCGACGGCACCCTGAACGAAAACGTCGACGGCCAGATCCCGGCCGAATACGCCGGCCTGGACCGCTTCGAGGCGCGCAAGCAGATCGTCGCGGCGTTCGAGGCCGCCGGCCTGCTGGTCAGCGTCGACGATCACGCCCTGAAAGTCCCGAAAGGCGACCGCTCCGGCACCATCATCGAGCCGTGGCTGACCGACCAGTGGTACGTGTCCACCAAGCCGTTGGCTGAGCCTGCGATTGCCGCCGTGGAAGATGGCCGCATCCAGTTCGTGCCCAAGCAATACGAGAACATGTACTTCTCGTGGATGCGCGACATCCAGGATTGGTGCATCAGCCGTCAGCTGTGGTGGGGCCACCGCATTCCGGCCTGGTACGACGAATCGGGCAAGGTCTATGTCGGCCGCGATGAAGGCGAAGTCCGCGCCAAGCACAACCTCGGTCCGGACATTGCCCTGGCGCAGGACAATGACGTCCTCGACACCTGGTTCAGCTCGGGCCTGTGGACCTTCTCGACACTGGGCTGGCCGCAGCAGACCGAATTCCTGAAGAAATTCCACTCCACCGACGTGCTGGTCACCGGCTTCGACATCATTTTCTTCTGGGTCGCCCGGATGATCATGATGACCATGCACTTGATGAAAAACGAAGACGGTACCCCGCAAGTACCGTTCAAGACCGTCTACGTCCACGGCCTGGTGCGCGACGGCCAGGGCCAGAAGATGTCCAAGTCCAAGGGCAACGTCCTGGACCCGCTGGACATCATCGACGGTATCGACCTGGAAACCCTGGTCCAGAAACGCACCTCCGGCCTGATGCAGCCAAAACTGGCGAAGAAGATCGAGAAAGCCACCCGCGAAGAATTCGCCGAAGGCATCGCCAGCTACGGCACCGACGCCCTGCGCTTCACCTTCTGTTCGCTGGCGTCCACCGGTCGCGACATCAAGTTCGACATGGGTCGCGTCGAAGGCTATCGCAACTTCTGCAACAAAATCTGGAACGCCGCACGCTACGTGCTGGATAAAGGTGAAGACTGCGGCCAGAACGGCGAAGCCTACGAGCTGAGCCTGGCCGACCGCTGGATCATTTCCCAGTTGCAACGCACCGAAGCCGAAGTGACCCGCCAACTGGACCAGTTCCGTTTCGACCTGGCCGCACAAGCCCTGTACGAGTTCATCTGGAACCAGTATTGCGATTGGTACCTGGAACTGTCCAAGCCGGTGCTGTGGGACGAAAACGCACCGGTCGAACGCCAGCGCGGCACCCGCCGCACCCTGGTGCGCGTACTGGAAGTGGCCCTGCGCCTGGCGCATCCGTTCATGCCATTCATCACCGAGGAAATCTGGCAGCGCATTGCACCGCTGGCGGGTATCCAAGGCAAGACGATCATGCTGCAACCGTGGCCGGTGGCCAACGAGAGCCGCATCGATCCGGCGGCCGAGGACGACATCGAGTGGCTGAAGACCTTCATGCTCGGCCTGCGTAACATCCGCGCCGAAATGAACATCGGCCCGGGCAAGCCGCTGACCCTGTTCCTTAAGAACGCCAGCGCCGAAGACCTGCGCCGCCTCAATGAGAACGAAGCATTGCTCAAGAAGCTGGCGAAGCTTGAATCAGTGACCGTGCTGGCTGCGGGTGAAGAAGCGCCTCTGTCGGCCACCGCATTGGTCGGCGAGATGGAAGTGCTGGTGCCGATGGCAGGCCTGATCGACAAGGCGGCCGAACTGGCACGCCTGGACAAGGAAATCCTGCGCCTCAAAGGCGAAGTACAGCGGGTCGGCGGCAAGCTGTCCAACGCTGGCTTCGTCGACAAGGCGCCAGCCGAGGTCATCGAGAAGGAACGGGCCAAGCTGGCCGAGGCCGAACAGGCCCTGGGCAAGCTGGCTGAGCAGCACGGACGGATCTCCAGCCTGTAACGGTGGTTCGCAATGAAAAAGGAGGTCCAGCTGGACCTCCTTTTTTATGCCCGCCCCTTTCTACCAGACAATGAAAAACCCTTGTGGGAGCGAGCTTGCTCGCGATGACGGCAGTACATTCAACATGAGGGCAAGCTGACCCACCGCTATCGCGAGCAAGCTCGCTCCCACATAAGCTCGCTCCCACATTTGAATAGTGGGACAATGTCCGCCAATTTCTGAACCCTCCCCGAATCGACCCGCCCATGACTGCCCCTCGCGCTCCAAAACCTGCCCGTCAGAAGACCAAGCCCGCCACCGAGGCCAAACCCGTGGCGCCGCGTGAGAAGGCCAGCCTGCACCCGCGCAACCGCCATCAGGGTCGTTACGACTTCCCGGCGCTGATCAAGAGCACACCCGAACTGGCCAAGTTTGTGATCACCAACCCGTACGGCAAGGAAAGCATCGACTTCGCCAGCCCCGACGCGGTGCGGGTGTTCAACCGGGCGCTGCTCAAGGCGTTCTATGGCATCCAGCATTGGGACATCCCGGCGGATTACCTCTGCCCTCCGGTTCCAGGCCGCGCCGATTACGTGCACTTCCTCGCTGACCTGCTGGCGAGCATGAACGACGGCAAGGTGCCGCGTGGCGCAATCGTCAATGTGCTGGATATCGGTATGGGCGCCAATTGCGTTTATCCGCTGATCGGCAACAGCGAATACCGCTGGCACTTCCTCGGCTCGGAGATCGACCCGACAGCCGTGGCGGCCGCCCGGGCCATCGTTCAGTCCAACGATCTGAACAAGGTCATCCAGCTGCGCCAGCAGCAAAACCGCAAGCACATCCTCATCGGCTTGCTGGAACCGGGCGAGCGTTTCGACCTGACCATGTGCAACCCGCCGTTCCACGCCTCGATGGAAGAAGCGACCAAGGGCAGCGAGCGCAAGTGGCGGGCCCTGGGCAAGGCTGATCCGAAGCGCAAGCTGCCGGTGCTGAACTTCGGCGGGCAATCGGCGGAGTTATGGTGTGAAGGCGGTGAAGCGCGCTTTGTGACGCAGTTGATTGCCGAAAGTGCGAACTTCCAACACAAGGTTTTGTGGTTCAGTACGTTAGTGTCGAAAGCCTCGAACCTGCCGGCGATCGAAACCGCGTTGAAGAAGGCTGGCGCACTGGAGAGCCAGGTGGTGGAGATGTCGCAGGGGCAGAAGCAGAGTCGCTTTGTGGCGTGGACTTTCCAGACCAAGTCCGAGCAGCAGATCTGGCGGCGTGAGCGCTGGGTTCGCTAATACGACGCTGATCCAAGGTGGGAGCGAGCGCCTACCATGATGACGGTGTCCGCCGCCGACACAAAAAACACAGACACAAAAAAACCGTGCCCGGATCGCTCCGAGGCACGGTTTTTTTTACAGCGGTCTTACTTGTTGACCGCGTCGGTCAGGCCTTTGGCCACAACCAGCTTGATCACTTTCTTGGCAGCGATTTCGATGGCAGCGCCAGTCGAAGGGTTACGGCCGGTACGGGCAGGACGCTCGGTGACTTTCAGCTTGCCAACGCCTGGCAGAGTGATTTCGCCGCCATTTTCCAGCTGATCGGCAACGACTTGGCCCAGTTGGTCCAGCAGAGCACGCACGGTAGCTTTTGGTGCGTCTACAGATTCAGCCAAATCAGCGATCAGTTGGTCTTTAGTAAGAGCCATGTAGTGTTCCTTCCCTATCAAATTCATATGGATTGCAGAGTGCAGTGTCAGCCATCGAGCCCGATCTCTGTGGATCAGGCACCCTCGGCAATCACCACGACGGATCGGGGTAATAGATGCCGAAAACCGGGTTTGGTTCGACCTGACAGATGCTGAATGCACGCTTAACGCAGTGACATCGCGTAAGACCGGGCAAAACTAGCACAATGCCTCTGAAATATCCGCCTCTAGCTACCCATTTGGTCAGCTTTCTTGCGCTAAAACGTTAAAAAATTGCATATAGGCTGTCGGACGGCTCTGAAAGGGCCTTTGCCGGGTTCCAAAACCAGTGATTGCGGTACACTGGGCCCTTTTTCGGGGAGCGTGCCCTCCTCTCTTTCATCAGCCGAGAAATCCATGCCGATCCGTCATTGCATCGTCCACCTGATCGACAAAAAACCCGACGGCACCCCTGCTGTGCTCCATGCCCGCGACTCCGAACTGGCAGAGTCCACGGCCATCGAGAACATGCTCGCCGACCTCAACGAAAGCTATAACGCCAAGCAAGGCAAGGCCTGGGGCTTTTTCCACGCCGAGTCCGGGGCGCATCCGTTCAGCGGCTGGTTGAAGGAATACCTGGAGGGCGGCAAGGATTTCACCGCGTTCAGTCGCGTGGCGGTGGAACACCTGCAAAAACTGATGGAAGAGTCCAACCTGTCGGTGGGTGGCCACGTGTTGTTCGCGCATTACCAGCAGGGCATGACGGATTACCTGGCCATCGCCCTGCTACACCACAGCGAAGGCGTGGCGGTGACCGATGAGCTGGACGTGACCCCGTCCCGTCACTTGGACCTGGGCCAGTTGCACCTGGCGGCGCGGATCAATGTGTCGGAATGGCAGAACAACAAGCAATCCAAACAGTACATCTCGTTCATCAAGGGCAAGAACGGCAAGAAGGTTTCGGAGTACTTCCGTGACTTCATCGGCTGCCAGGAAGGCGTCGACGGCCCCGGCGAGACCCGCACCCTGCTCAAGGCCTTCAGCGACTTCGTCGAAAGCGAAGACCTGCCGGAAGACGATGCCCGGGAAAAGACCAAGACCCTGGTGGACTACGCCAGCAGCCAGGCCAAGCTCGGCGAGCCGATGGGCCTGGAAGAGCTCTCTGAGCTGATCGACGAAGAGCGCCCGAAAGCCTTCTACGATCACATCCGCAACAAGGACTACGGCCTATCGCCGGAAATTCCCGCCGACAAACGCACCCTCAACCAGTTCCGCCGCTTCACTGGCCGCGCCGAAGGCTTGTCCATCAGCTTCGAAGCGCACCTGCTGGGTTCCAAGATCGAATATGACGAAGAGGCTGGGACGTTGATCATCAAGGGGTTGCCGACTTCGTTGACCGATCAGCTCAAGCGCCGCAACTGATGCAGGCAGGGTGCTGAAGAAGTGCCCGCGATATAGGCTTGAGAGCCTCATCGCGAGCAAGCTCGCCCCTACACAGTGAGTAGCGGCAAACGCAGATCCTGTGAACAACACATCCCCTGTGGGAGCGAGCTTGCTCGCGATAGCGGACTGACATTCAGCATCAATATTGACTGCTCTGGCGCCATCGCGAGCAAGCTCGCTCCCACAAGATCATTCGTTGTTCATCGGGCCTCGACCCGAAACCCAAACCGCGGAAAGTGCACATGCACCACCCCGCCACGCTCATCTTCCCGGCGCAAGATCAATTCCTCGCTACCGGCAAACAGCAACTCCCCAGCCACCGGATCGACACCATAGTCCGTCGCGGCGATGCTCACCTGCTGCCCTGCCGTGAACCCGTTAGGCTCTTCGAACGACTCATCTGGCAGCGCAGCCGGTGTTGCGTTTCGGGCAACTTCCAAGGCTTCTTCGGAACTCATCTGGCTCGACGCGCCATGGCCGAAACCCAGCACCCGCGCGAGCCACGCCGATACCGCCGGGTATTCGTCCACCAACGGCGAAGTGACGGGCGTGCCCTTGAGGAACCACAGCGGATGAGCCATGGCGAAGTCGGCAATCGACGGATCGCCCAGCAGGAAATCGCCCTCTTCGCGCTGCAACTGTTGTTCGAGGCGCGCCATGATCGTCGGCCACTGGTGCTTGGCCTGGTCGGCGGGCAAGCGCGTGGTCGTGCCACCGCTGAACAACCCGGAGCGGTCGCTGATGAATGCCTTGATGGCTTCAGGCGATAGCTTGGCGAACCGCACCGCCACCGATTCAGGCTGGAACACCAGGCTCACGGCATGCTGGAACACCACCGAATCGGCCCAGGCCGCAAAGGAGGCAGCAATCATTTCCCGTCCTTCGGGAAACAGCGCCGGCGAGGCTTTCTCCTGCTCCAGTCGACGAGCAATCAGCGACGTATCGCAATAGATATCCGCGCCGACCTGCAACACCGGCGTCTTGCGATAGCCACCCGTCAGCGCCGTCAGGTCAGGCTTGGGCATCATTGGCGGGATGCTCACCGAACGCCAGGACAAGCCCTTGAAACCCAGCAACAGCCGGGCTTTTTCCGCGAAAGGAGACGTCGGGTAATGATGAAGAATCAACTCTGACATGAGATTCGCCACTGCAGGAATGAAGTCTTTCAGCTTAGCGCGCCTGACCGGGCCAGCCTACCGGCCTGATAAAGACCTATCAGCCAGGCTGATGAAGGGGCAGCGCACTGGCCACCAGACATTCCTTGGCACTTTTCCTGAGCTTTTTGATCAGCCGCTCCTGGCGCAAGGCCTCGCCCTTGTCGCGGCAGGCCTCGGTGTACACCAGGGCCACTGCCGGGCTGGACAGGAAGAAACGCGCGCCCTTGCCACTTTGATGCTTGGCGAAGCGCCGCACCGGGTCATCACTGATGCCGCAGTACAGCGAGCCGTTGGCGGCCCGCACCAGGTAGACGAACCAGGGTTTGTCCGGTTCGGCGGCGCCTTGTGCAGGCAGATCGGAGGATAAGTCGACGGTCGTCACAAAATGTTCAACAGGTGAGTCAGGACAAACCGCGATCTTATCAGCGACTGGCCTGGAACGCCCGCAGCCCCTTGAGCGCCTGGGCCCTGACGGCGTTGCGCACCAGCGGCGTCCAGCCCAGCAACAGGCCCTTGGTGCCCAGCGCCTGGCGAGACCAGCGCCACAGATCGAAGCTGTCGTGGTGCTCGCAGATCTTGTCATCGCGAAACACGAAGCGTGCCTGGATGTCGTTGATCACGATGTTGCCGGTCTGGCTGAACAGGTACGTCGCCACCCAGTGCGCACCGCCGGTACGTTCGTCGCTGCGCACGTTATCGAAGGTCAGGGAGAAGTCCTTGGCGCGGGTCGTCAGCATGCGCCACATGTCACCGGCATCACGCCCGCGCAGTTCGCCGAACGCTGGATCGCTGAACACCACATCATCGGTGTAGCAGGCGCTCATGGCGTCGGCGTCCAGGCGCTGGAAAGCCTGGTAAAAACGGGTGATCAAGGCGTTGTGGGCATCACTCATGGACAGGCTCCGGAAAACGGTTCAGTAGGCCTGCACGATAATCTGCCGCCGTGGGGAAGACCATCGTCATTCGCCATGAAAATGATATCAACGAAGGTCAGTGACCCTTTCGCTGCTGACGCCGACGTACAATGCCCGGCCTGCGCCGATGCCCGCAATGATCGCCCCCAGGCCAATCAGGCCGAAGATCCAGCCCAGGGCATTCCAGCCGCCGGTCAAGTCGTGGACCACGCCCACCGCGAAGGGCCCCAGCGACGCCAGCGTATAACCAAAGCCCTGGGCCATGCCGGACAGGTTGGCGGCCACGTGGGCGTCCCGCGAACGCAACACGATCAACGTGAGCGCCAGGCTGAACGTCGCGCCCTGCCCCAAGCCCAGCAGGATCGCCCAGCCCCACAAGCCATCGATGGGTGCGTAAAGGCAACCGAACAACCCGCCCAGGGTCATCACCATGACGACCACGATGGCCAGGCGCTGGTCCTTGCCGCGCGTGGCCAGCCAAGGCGCCGCCAGCGAACTGATCAGCTGCACGATGACCGAACCGGACAGCACGAGCCCGGCCTGGGTCGGGGTCAGGCCACGCCCAATCAGGATCGAGGGCAGCCAACCAAAGACGATGTAGGCCAGGGACGACTGCAGCCCCATGTACAAGGTCACTTGCCAGGCCAGGGGATCGCGCAGCAAACCGCGAACCCGGTACGCCACCTGATGGGCACCGTGTTTTTCGCCCACTTGCGGCAACCAGAACACCGCAGCCAGCAGCGCCGGGACCGCCCAGAACCCCAGGCCCAAGGCCCAGTCGTGGCCAAGGTGCTCGCTCAACGGCACCGTCGCACCGGCCGCCATCGCCGCGCCCAGGCACAGCGCCATGGTATAGACGCCGGTCATGGTGCCGGCCTGCTTGGCGAAGTCGCGCTTGACGATGCCGGGCAGCAGCACCCCGATGACGCCGATGCTGGCGCCCGCCAGGATGCTGCCAGCGAACAAGCCGAACTGGCCGAACGAACTGCGCAAGACGATGCCGCAGGCTAAGGTCAGCAAAATGCCCAGCACGACGCGCTCAGCGCCAAAACGTCGCGCCAGCACAGGCGCCAGCGGTGCGAACAACCCCAGGCAAAGCACGGGCAGGGTCGTCAGCAAACCTGCTTGCGCAGCCGACAGGCCAAGGCTCTTGGAAACCTCGCTGAGCAACGGCGCCATGCTCGACAGCGCCGGACGCAAGTTCAGCGCCACCAGAATCAACCCAAGCAGCAACAGCCAGGGACGTCGTACCAACGGGTGGCTCTGCTGGGCCTGCTCATCGTCGGCTTCGGCGTCGATCAACAGTTCTTCGAGTTCGGCGGCGCGTTTTTGCGGCGTCAAAGGGGTGCGGTCAAGCGGATCGCGGGACATGGAAAGCTCTGGTTCAGGGTTCATTGATCAACTGCCGGCACAGGGCCTTGGCCCGCTCCGGATCCTGGCGTTCGACGGCTTCGAGAATCTCGATATGCAAATCGAACACATGCTGATGACGGGGAATGATGTTGAGGCTCTGGCGCAATTGCGCGCCGATCACGTTGGAGAAGTAGCGATACAACTCGCTGAGGGCCGGGTTATGCGCGGCGTCCACCAGCAGGCGATGGAACACCAGGTCGCACTTGATGTAGTGCTCCAGGTCACCGTGGTAATGCTCGCCGCTGGTTTTCAGCGCCTGGCGCAAGGCAAGCAAATCCTCATCGGTACGCCGCAGCGCCGCCAGGCCAATGGCCTCTACTTCCAGGATGTGCCGGGTTTCCCGGGCCTGTTCCAGCGAACAGCGCGACAACACCTTGAGGGTATCCAGCGGATCGACCGCCGCCCGCACGTAGCTGCCGTCGCCCTGGCGGATCTCGATCAAACCGGAAAACGCCAGCACGCGCATGGCTTCGCGCACCGTGTTGCGGCTGATACCCAGCTCCGCCACCAACTCCGGCTCGGTGGGCAAGCGCTGGCCGACAGCCCAAACGCCCTCGCTGATTCGTCGACGCAATTGTTCCAGGGCCTGATCGACCAGGGAGCGTTTCATTAATGGAGAAATATCTGACATAGAGTCCGCCCTTTCATCCAATCATAGGATGAATTTTCTGACATGTTAGTCAGCTTCGTGTAGGACGGCAACTGCCCTAGGGTCAATGGGACGGAAAAGGAGCGAAATTTTCGATTAGTCAAAATTACCCTTTAAGGGTAATTTTAAGGACGAGGAACACCGTTCCATGGAGAAGAACACACCCCATTACGCCTTGGTGGCGATACAGGCGGATGTCAGGCGGCTTAAAGGGAAAGCTTTCACCAGCACTGCGAAGAACACTGCTCGGACGCTCGGTTTAAACGTCTCGGATATGCAGCAGGTCATCCATGGGCTTGAACGAAAACAGTTCTATAAATCGATGACCACCTATGACGATCATCGAGTCTGGCATGACGTCTACCACGCCAATTCACACGGTCTGCAGATTTACCTGAAAGTGACGTACCGCCCCAGCGGAGGCCCACCGGTAATTTCCTTCAAGGAGAACAACTCATGAAACACCAGCAATGCTTCAGCTGCGGTGCCCCGGAGGGCATGTTGCATTTCGAAGGTCGCGGCGAAACCATCAGCGTCAAGGGACTGGAACGCCGGGTCGATGACTTGTCTGGCTGGGAATGTCAGATGTGCGGCGAAGTCGAGCTCGACTCAAGCTGCTCGGATCGCTATGACCACGCCGGTGATGAGCTGGTCAATGCGGCCAGGCGAATGATTGGCGAAGAGATCAAACGTGTCCGGCGCAAACTGAATCTCTCTCAAAAAGAAGCGGTAGCGCTGTTGTCAGGTGGCGGGCACAACGCGTTTTCCCGCTATGAGCGCGGTGAGGTATTGCCACCAAAAGCGTTGATGCTGCTGATGCGCCTGCTTGATCGCTACCCGCATTTGCTCGTAGATGCACGAACCCTGGCTGAAGGTGCAGACTTGAGAGGATTCAAGACTACGGCGCATAAAGAGCACGAAACCCTCACGACTCATTGAGCCTGCAAAAAAATAAACCCGGACAAATCCGGGTTTATTTTCATTACCTAAGGCTAGATCAATGCAGGATCTGGCTCAGGAACAGCTTGGTGCGGTCGTTCTGCGGGTTGTCGAAGAAGTCGTTCGGCGCAGCCTGTTCGACGATTTCACCCTTGTCCATGAAGATCACGCGGTTGGCCACGGTGCGGGCGAAGCCCATCTCGTGGGTCACACAGAGCATGGTCATGCCGTCTTCGGCCAGGCCGATCATGGTGTCCAGCACCTCTTTCACCATCTCTGGGTCGAGTGCCGAGGTCGGTTCGTCGAACAGCATGATTTTCGGCTTCATGCACAGGGCACGGGCAATGGCCACACGCTGTTGCTGACCGCCCGAGAGCTGGCCCGGATACTTGTGCGCCTGCTCTGGAATGCGTACGCGCTCCAGGTAATGCATGGCGATTTCCTCGGCCTTGCGCTTGGGCATCTTGCGCACCCACATCGGCGCCAGGGTGCAGTTCTGCAGGATGGTCAGGTGCGGGAACAGGTTGAAATGCTGGAACACCATGCCGACTTCACGGCGGATCGCTTCGATCTGCTTGAGGTCGTTGGTCAGTTCCACGCCATCGACCACGATGCGACCCTGCTGGTGCTCTTCCAGGCGGTTGAGGCAGCGGATAGTCGTGGACTTGCCGGAACCCGACGGGCCGCACAGCACGATACGCTCGCCCTGCTTGACGTTCAGGTTGATGTCTTTCAACACGTGGAACTGGCCGTACCACTTGTTCACGCCCTGCATCTGAATAATGCCTTCAGGGCTCACAGGCTGTTTGATCGCTTCACTCATGAGTCAACTCCTAACGCTTGTGGCCAGTGTCCAGCTTGCGTTCCAAATGCATGGAATAGCGGGACATACCAAAACAGAAAATCCAGAACACCAGGGCGGCAAACACATAGCCTTCAGTGGCCATGCCCAGCCATTTCGGGTCGGCGGCAGCTTGTTTCACGCTGTTGAGCAGGTCGAACAGACCGATGATGATCACCAGGCTCGTGTCCTTGAACAGTGCAATGAAGGTGTTGACGATCCCCGGGATCACCATCTTCAGTGCCTGTGGAAGGATCACCAGGCCCATGCTGCGCCAGTAACCCAGGCCCATCGCCGCGGCCGCTTCGTATTGCCCCTTCGGAATGGCTTGCAGGCCGCCGCGCACCACTTCGGCCACATAGGCCGACTGGAACAGGATCACCCCGATCAATGCCCGCAGCAGCTTGTCGAAGTTCATGCCTTCGGGCAGGAACAGCGGCAGCATCACCGACGACATGAACAGCACCGTGATCAACGGCACACCGCGCCAGAACTCGATGAAGGTCACGCAGACCACGCGGATCGCCGGCATGTTCGAGCGCCGGCCCAGGGCCAGGACGATGCCCAGCGGCAGAGCACCGACGATACCGACGGTGGCGATCACCAACGTCAGCATCAGGCCGCCCCACTGGCTGGTCGCCACGGTATCCAGACCGAAAACGCCACCGTGCAGCAGGCACCAGGCAATGATCGGATACAGCACCAGGAAGCTGAGGCCGTAGATCGCCTTGCGCGGGAAGCGCGAGATGAACAGCGGCGCCACACCCAGCACTGCCGCCCACACGGTCAGGTCTACGCGCCAGCGCAGGCCCGTCGGGTAATAGCCGTACATGAACTGGCCGAAACGCTGTTGGATGAACACCCAGCAGGCGCCCTCCTTGGTGCAATCGGCCTGGGTGGTGCCGACCCAGTTGGCATCGAGGATAGCCCAACCGAGGATCGGTGGAACTATCAGGTAGATCAGGTAGAACGCGAACAACGTCAGCAGCGTGTTGAGCCAGCTGGAGAACATGTTCGCGCGCATCCATGCCACCGGCCCGAACACTTTGCTCGGTGGCGGCATATCAGGTTTGAAAGTATGGGATGTCATGCGCTTTTCCTCACCGCTCGATCAGCGCAATGCGCTTGTTGTACCAGTTCATCAGCAAGGAAATGCTGATACTGATCGCCAGGTACACACTCATGGTGATCGCGATCACCTCGATGGCCTGACCGGTCTGGTTCAACACCGTGCCAGCAAACAGCGAAACCATTTCCGGGTAACCGATACCGGCAGCCAGGGAAGAGTTTTTCGCCAGGTTCAGGTATTGGCTGGTCAGCGGCGGGATGATCACGCGCAGGGCTTGCGGGATGATCACCTTGCGCAGGGTCGGACCGTTGCGCAGGCCCAGCGAGTGGGCCGCCTCGGTCTGGCCATGGCTCACGGACTTGATGCCCGAGCGCACGATCTCGGCGATGAACGCCGCGGTGTACACGGTCAAGGCCAGGGTCAAGGCCAGCAGCTCAGGGATCAATACCCAGCCACCGACGAAGTTGAAGCCCTTGAGTTCCGGCATTTCCCAATGCACGGGCGCACCGAAGATCACGGCGCACAGTGCCGGGATCACCAGGAACAGCGCCAGGCCCACCCAGAATTTATGGAACGGTTCGCCGGTCGCTTCGAAACGCTTGTTGGCCCAGCGGGTCATCAGCACGATGGCGACGATCGCCAGCACGACACTGGCCACGAACGGCCAGAACCCTTCCGCCATCAGCGCCGCCGGCATGTTGAGGCCGCGGCTGCTGACGAAGAAGGTGTCACCGAAATTGTGGGCAGCCCGTGGTCCCGGCATCGTCAGGAATACGGCGAAGTACCAGAACAGGATTTGCAACAGCGGTGGAATGTTACGGAAAACCTCCACATAGACGGTCGCCAGCTTGGAGATGATCCAGTTCTTCGACAAGCGTGCGACGCCGATGATGAACCCCAGGATGGTCGCCAGAATCACGCCGATGAAGGTCACCAGGAGGGTGTTGAGCAAACCGATGACAAAGACGCGGGCATAGCTGTCCGCTTCGGTGTAGTCGATCAGGTGTTGGGCGATGCCGAACCCGGCACTGCGCTCCAGAAAGCCGAAACCGGACGTGATGCCCCGGTGTTCCAGGTTGGTCTGCGTGTTATCGAACAGAAACCAGCCCAGCGAAATAACCGCCACGATGGTGACGATCTGAAATACCCACGCACGCACTCGTGGATCGCTGAGGCTGAGCCTCTGCTTAGGTGCGCCGATTGAATTTTGCATGAAGTGCCCCGCAAAGAATGGAACAGAACATCACCCGGTGGTTGGCCCACCGGGTGATAGAACCATCAGCGCACTGGTGGTGCGTATTGGATGCCGCCTGCGTTCCACAGAGCGTTCAGACCGCGATCGATCTGCAGCGGGGTGTCCTTGCCGAGGTTGCGCTCGAACATTTCACCGTAGTTGCCGACTTGCTTGACGATCTGCACGACCCAGTCCTTCGGCAGCTTCAGGTCTTTACCGTATTCACCGTCAGCGCCCAGCATACGAGCGACGTCCGGGTTCTTGGTGGACTTGGCTTCAGCTTCGACGTTCTTCGAAGTCACGCCTGCTTCTTCGGCATTGAGCATGGCGAAGCCAGTCCAACGCACGATGGCCAGCCACTCGTCGTCGCCGTTACGCACGACCGGGCCCAGTGGCTCCTTGGAGATGGTTTCCGGCAGGACCACGTAGTCCTTCGGCGAAGCCAGCTTGCTGCGCTGGGCGAACAGTTGGGACTTGTCGGAGGTCAGCACGTCGCAACGACCGGATTCCAGCGACTTGGCGCTTTCATCGGAGGTGTCGAAAGTGATCGGGGTGTACTTCAGGCCGTTGGCGCGGAAGTAGTCGGACACGTTCAGCTCGGTGGTGGTACCGGCCTGGATGCAGATGGTCGCACCGTCCAGTTCCTTGGCGCTCTTGACGCCCAGTTTGCTGTTGGCCAGGAAACCGATGCCGTCATAGTAGGTAATGAAGCCAGGAAACTTCAGGCCCATGCCCGCATCACGGGAGCTGGTCATGGTGGAGTTGCGCGACAGCATGTCGATTTCGCCGGATTGCAGCGCGGTGAAGCGCTCCTTGGCGTTCAACTGGCTGAACTTGACCTTGGTCGCGTCGCCAAACACCGCAGCGGCCACGGCACGGCAGAAGTCAGCGTCGATACCAACGATCTTGCCGGTGGAATCAGGTACCGAGAAACCCGGCAAGCCGTCACTTACACCACATTGCACAAAACCTTTCTTCTGCACGGCATCCAGGGTTGCACCCGCCTGAGCGAACCCGCTGACGCCGAGGACTGCTGCTGCAGTCACGACTGCCAGGGTGGATTTCAGTAACTTCATTCAAACCTCCAGTTTTGCTCTTGTTGTGTCGGAGCTCGAGCCCTGTCGCACCCTTTTGGGGCATTGCCGACCCTTGTTGGCTTTTTTTAGGGTCAACCGACGTCTGGACTTTCGCTATGGGTCTACTAATGAGGATGTCCGTAAACAGTGGTCATGCCCATCTCTCACCAATCGGCCGAACGGGCTGTAGCCCTTCACGTTCGCGAAGCCCGTAGCGGCTATTGGCGAACATTCATCACCGGATTTCTGATATCCCATGCGGCGCGTCTAACTGATAGTGTTACCGCGCAGCGTAAGAATCATCACTCAGCTACCCCATAGCAAAGCCCGTACCAGACCGCTGCGCTTAGGCCATGTAAAACACGTCAAGACAAAAACTTTCAACTTTGCGACATCTAATTAACTGAGACACCGGAAGCGCACTGTAATCACGCACTGATTGAGCGCACCCGCACAGATTTGGAGCACAACCATGACCGACCCCTTGATTCTCGAGCCCAGCGGCACTGTTGACGCGTGCGTTATCTGGCTCCACGGCCTGGGCGCCGATCGTTTTGATTTCCTGCCGGTCGCCGAAATGTTGCAGCAAAGCCTGCTCACCACACGTTTCGTTCTACCCCAGGCCCCGACCCAAGCAGTAACGATCAACGGCGGCTATGCCATGCCCAGTTGGTACGACATCCGTGCCTTGAGCCCGGCCCGGGCCATCGACGAACAGCAACTCGAAGCCTCGGCGCAACGGGTCATTGACCTGATCGAAACCCAGCGAGCCAGCGGAATAGACGCCTCGCGGATTTTCCTCGCCGGCTTTTCCCAAGGTGGCGCGGTGGTCTATCACACCGCCTTCGTGAAATGGCAGGGCCCGCTGGGCGGCGTGGTCGCACTGTCTACTTATGCACCGACCTTCAGCGAAGAACTGCAATTATCGGCCAGCCAGCAGCGCATTCCGGTCCTGGCGCTGCATGGTCAGTACGACGAAGTGGTACTCAACCCCATGGGACGGACCGCTAAAGAGTATTTAAAGCAGCATGGTGTCACCGTGACATGGCAGGAATACCCAATGGGCCACGAAGTGTTACCCGAGGAGATTCGCGACATCGGCACCTGGCTGGCCGAGCGGTTGCGCTAAGCGGCCAATCGCCACGCCGGTCCTTTGACGATCCCACTACGCCGCGCCCGTTTCTTGCATTACACTGGCCGGCGTACATTCCTTAACCAATCGATGAGATGACCGTGCTCAAAGCACTCAAGAAGATGTTCGGTAAAAGCGAGGCCGAGCAACTCGCGCCTGGCCCCACAGCGCCGACCCACGGCCCGAGCCATACCGATGCGCAACAACCGCGCCGGGCGGCACCTGTTGCACAGGCAACAAAAGAACCCGTCGTCCAGCCTGTCACGGCCCCCGAGCCCGAGAAACCTCGCAACGAAGCCCCCAGGCCGCGCCGCGAACGCGCACCGAAACCACCGGTCGTCGCCTGGAAACTCGAGGACTTCGCCGTAGAACCCCAGGAAGGCAAGACCCGCTTCCACGACTTCAAGCTCGCCCCTGAATTGATGCATGCCATCCAGGACCTGGGTTTCCCCTATTGCACGCCGATCCAGGCGCAAGTGCTCGGTTACACCCTCGCCGGCAAAGACGCGATCGGTCGCGCCCAGACCGGCACCGGCAAGACCGCCGCGTTCCTGATCTCCATCATCACCCAATTGCTCCAGACCCCGCCGCCCAAGGAACGCTACATGGGCGAACCGCGGGCACTGATCATCGCGCCGACCCGTGAGCTGGTGGTGCAGATCGCCAAGGACGCCGCCGACCTGACCAAGTACACCGGCCTGAACGTGATGACGTTCGTGGGCGGCATGGATTTCGACAAGCAACTCAAGCACCTCGAAGCCCGCCACTGCGACATCCTGGTGGCCACCCCGGGCCGCCTGCTGGACTTCAACCAGCGCGGCGACGTGCACCTGGACATGGTCGAAGTGATGGTGCTGGACGAAGCCGACCGCATGCTCGACATGGGTTTCATCCCACAAGTGCGCCAGATCATTCGCCAGACCCCACCGAAAAGCGAACGCCAGACCCTGCTGTTCTCCGCCACCTTCACCGAAGACGTGATGAACCTGGCCAAGCAGTGGACGACCGACCCGGCCATCGTCGAGATCGAAGCCGAGAACGTCGCCAGCGAAAACGTCGAGCAACATATCTACGCCGTCGCCGGTGCCGACAAATACAAGCTGCTCTACAACCTGGTCAACGACAACGGTTGGGAACGGGTGATGGTGTTCGCCAACCGCAAGGACGAAGTGCGGCGTATCGAAGAACGCCTGGTGCGTGATGGCGTCAACGCCGCCCAACTCTCCGGCGACGTGCCCCAGCACAAGCGTATCAAGACCCTCGAAGGCTTCCGCGAAGGCAAGATCCGCGTACTGGTTGCCACCGACGTGGCCGGTCGTGGTATCCACATCGACGGTATCAGTCATGTGATCAATTTCACCCTGCCGGAAGTACCGGACGATTACGTGCACCGTATCGGCCGCACCGGTCGTGCCGGGGCCGCTGGGGTTTCGATCAGCTTCGCCGGTGAAGATGATTCTTACCAATTGCCGTCGATCGAGGCGTTGCTGGGGCGCAAGATCAGTTGTGAGATGCCACCGACGCATTTGTTGCGGCCGGTTGAGCGCAAGCGTCCTTAACCGTCCTACAGAACAAAAAGCGCAGCCACGACAGGCTGCGCTTTTTTTTGCCCGGGATATTGCTCGAATAAACTAAAAGTCCATAATGGACAAATTAGTTTCCAAGCCCATCCCGGAGTCCCTATGTCCAGCACGCCTTATGTCATGACCCAAGCGACAGCCCGAGAACTGCTCGGACAGGTCGATGTGCCACACATCTTGCGCAAGCTGTTTCGTGATCTCGCGGCCGGGCAAGCGGTGCAGCCCCCCCAGCAATTGGTGGTGTTTCCCCAGGGTGCCGGGGACTTCATCAATTACCTGGGCGTGCTGGCTGAAGAGCAGGTCTACGGGATCAAGACCTCGCCCTACATCGTGCGCGAGCAAGGCCCGTTGGTTACCGCCTGGACCTTGCTGATGTCGATGCAGACCGGCCAACCGCTGCTGCTGTGCGACGCCGCCGAACTGACCACCGCCCGCACCGCCGCGACCACTGCCGTCGCCGTCGATGCCCTCGCCCCGCATACCGCCCGGCGCTTGGTGGTCATTGGCAGCGGCGCGGTGGCGCGGGCGCATGTGCACTACGTCAAGGACCTGCGGGACTGGCAAGGCATCAGCCTGTTTTCGCCCGGCCTGAAAACCAAGTCGGCGCAGGAACTTGCCTCGCTCACCGGCCTGGACCCGCGCCTGCAAATCGCCGACACCCTCGAAGCGGCGCTGCACGATGCCGATGTGGTGATGCTCTGCACCTCCTCCGCCAACGCCGTGTTCGACCCACGGACCTTGGGCAGACCAGCGCTGATTACCTCCATCAGCACCAATGCCCCACGCGCCCACGAAGTACCGCCCCACTGCCTCAATGACATGGATGTGTACTGCGACTACCGTCAGACCACCCCGGGCTCGGCCGGCGAAATGCTGATCGCAGGCGAACAGCACGGCTGGCAAGCGTCGAGCATCATCGGCGACTTGCCTGAATTGCTCAGCGAACACGTGGCGCGTCCCGACTACCACCGCCACGTATTCTTCCGCTCCATCGGCCTGGGGCTGGAGGATGTTGCGCTGGCGAATGCGCTGTACCGGCTTCACAACTGACACGCCCATTTTCCCTTGTGGGAGCGAGCTTGCTCGCGATGGCGGCCTGACAGTCGACATCCAGATTGAATGTACTGGCCTCATCGCGAGCAAGCTCGCTCCCACAGGATTTTCTCCAGACTCCCGGCACCGCGTTCGACAGGAGCGTTTCATGATACAAGCAGACTTCATCATCATCGGCGGCGGCATTGCCGGTGCTTCCACCGGTTACTGGCTGGCACCCCACGGCCGGGTCGTTGTACTCGAACGCGAATCGCACCCGGCCTACCATTCCACCGGACGCTCCGCGGCGCTGTATACCGCGGCCTACGGCACCCCTCAGGTGCGGGCGCTGACCCAGGCCAGCCGGGATTTTTTCGACGTGCCACCGGCCGGTTTCTGTGAGCACCCGTTGCTGAGCCCACGGGGCGAAATGACCGTGGACTTCACTGGCGACCCCGCCGAGCTGAACAACCAATACCTGAGCGCCAAGGCCACGGTGCCGCAGATGCAACTGCTCAGCGCCGACGAAGCTTGCGTGAGGCTGCCGATCCTGCGGCGGGAAAAGGTCCACGGGGCGATCTATGACCCCACGGCCTGCGACATCGATACGGATGCCCTGCACCAAGGCTACCTGCGTGGCATCCGTCGCAGCGGCGGCAGTGTGCACACCGACAGCGAAGTGTTGGACCTGAGCCGCGATGACCACGGGCTTTGGCAGGTGAAAACCGCCAGCCAGACCTTCACCGCCCCCATCGTGATCAATGCCGCCGGCGCCTGGGCCGATCAACTGGCCGAAATGGCCGGCGCCCGCAAACTGGGCCTGCAGCCCAAGCGCCGTGCGGCGTTCATCTTCGCCGGCCCCGAGGGCGTGGACATCCACGACTGGCCGATGCTGGTGAGCCTCGACGAATCCTTCTATATGAAGCCCGACGCCGGCATGTTCCTCGGCTCGCCGGCCAACGCCGACCCGGTGGAACCCCACGACGTGCAGCCGGAAGAGCTGGACATCGCCATGGGCATCTACCAGATCGAAGAGGCCACCACCCTGACCATTCGCCGTCCAACCCGCACCTGGGCCGGGTTGCGCAGTTTCGTCCACGACGGTGATCTGCTGTCCGGTTTCGATCCGCAGGTGCCCGGGCTGTTCTGGGTCGCGGCACAGGGCGGCTACGGCATCCAGACCTCCCCGGCCATGGGCCAGGCCAGTGCGGCGCTGGTGCGTGGCGAACCGCTGTCCGAAGCCCTGGCGCGTTTCGGCCTGAGCAGCGCCATGCTCTCTCCCGAGCGCTTGGGATGAACCCACTCAGGTGACGCATCGCCACGATTGCGGCACACTCCCCCCGCGCCCCTGTTCCACGGGGCGCTGACGCTGCCTGGAGCCCTGTCATGACCGCTTCGCCCTCCGATACGGCGCTGGAAAACTTCCGCACCATCGCCGACGCCATCGCCACGCTGTTCTACCCCCACGCCGAAGTGGTGCTGCACGACCTGCGCACCCAGAAAGTCGACTACATCGCCAATAACCTGTCCAAGCGCGAAATCGGCGATGACTCGTCCCTGGAAGACATGCTCAGCGAGGACGTCAGCGAACGTAACATCGGGCCGTACGAAAAACTGAACTGGGACGGACAGAAGATTCGCAGCCTCAGCAGCGTCCTGCGCGATGCCCAGGGTCGTCCGTTGGCGGTGTTGTGCATCAACCTGAATATTTCGCTGTTCGAGAATGCCAAGGCCGCGTTGGATCTGTTCCTGTCGCCGGGCAAGCTGATCCCCCAGCCAGATTCATTGTTTCGCGATGACTGGCAGGAGCGGATCAACACTTTCCTGCACGCCTGGATGCGCGAGCGTCAACTGAGCCTGAACCTGTTGACCCGCGACCACAAACGCGAGCTGGTATTGGCGCTGCATGCCGAAGGCGCGTTCAAAGGCAAGAGCGCGTCCAACTATGTGGCCAATGTGCTGAACATGGGGCGGGCGACGGTGTACAAGCATTTGAAGGAGTTGAAGGGCTAAGGTTTGTGTTGCCTGGCCTGACGCCATCGCGAGCAAGCTCGCTCCCACATTGGATCTCTGTACCCAGGTCCCTGTGGGAGCGAGCTTGCTCGCGATGACGGTCAATCAGTCACCATAGATATCCGACTTGAAATACTTGGCCTGGATCTTCTGATACTCCCCATTCGCCCGAATCCCATCAATGGCCTTGTTCAAGTCCGCCACCAACTGGGTATTGCCTTTGCGCACCGCAATACCAGCGCCCTCACCCACGTATTTCGGGTCCTTGAGCTCCGGCCCGACGAACGCGTAGCCCTTGCCACGAGGCATCGACAGGAAGTCTTCCAGGGGGATGGTGTCGGCGAAAATCGCGTCCAGGCGACCGGACGCCAGGTCCATGTAGATTTCTTCGTTGTTGCTGTAGCGCTTGACGACCACGCCCTTGGGTTCGAGTACTTCAGTGGCGTAGCGATCCGTGGTGGTCGCCCGTTGCACGCCCACGGTCTTGCCCTTTAGGCTGGCGTACTGGTCATCGACCACCGCCCCTTCCTTCATGACCAGGCGAGATGAGGTGAAGTAGTACTTGTGGGTGAAATCCACCGACTTCTTGCGTTCTTCGGTGATGGTCATGGACGACAGCGCCAGGTCGATTTTTTTCACCTTGAGCGACGGGATCAGCCCGTCGAACTCACCCTCGATCCACTCGCATTTGACCTGCATCTGGGTGCACAAGGCGTTGCCAATGTCGTAGTCGAACCCCTCGATTTTCCCTTCCGAAGTCTTGGAAGCAAACGGCGGATAAGCTGCCTCGATGCCGATGCGCAGGGTTTTCTCAGCGGCGAACAGGCCGCTGGAGGCCATCAGGCTCAAGGCCAGGCCGGTGATAAGGGGGAGTTTGCTCATGATGTTCTCTCGCGGTTGTTGTTGGTTTGGCAGAGAAAGGTGGGCGCGACTGTTTTGTACTTATAAATCCATAGTGGACTTTAATGTACATATCGTCAATTGGGGGAAACAGGGAATGTGATGGGAGGCTGATGGCCCCTTCGCGAGCAAGCTCGCTCCCACAGGGATCTGTGTAAGACACAAACATCATGTACAACGAAGATCCACTGTGGGAGCGAGCTTGCTCGCGATGACGGACTAACAATCAATGAGAGCCTGTAGGGGAGTTACTGCTTCCAGCGATCCGCCGCCGCATGATCACTGTCCCGCCCTTCCACCCAGCGCGGCCCGTCGACGGTGTTTTCCTTCTTCCAGAACGGCGCGCGGGTCTTGAGGTAGTCCATGACAAAGGCGCAGGCGTCGAACGCCGCCTGGCGATGGGCACTGGCGGCCCCGACGAAGACAATCGGCTCGCCCGGCTCCAGCGCCCCGATACGGTGCAACACCTCCAGCTTGAGCAACGGCCAGCGCTGTTCGGCCTCGGCGGCGATCTTGCCCAGGGCTTTTTCGGTCATGCCCGGGTAATGCTCCAGGAACATCCCCGACACATCGAGGCCGTCATTGAAGTCGCGCACGTAGCCGACAAAGCTCACCACCGCCCCCACGCCGACATTGGCCGCATGCATCGCGTTGACTTCGACACCCGGGTCGAACGGTTCGACCTGCACACGAATCGCCATGGCTCAGCCTCCGGTCACGGTGGGGAAGAACGCGACTTCGTCACCGTCCGCCAGCGGCTCGTCGAGCTGGCACAGCTCTTCATTGCGCGCGCACATCAGGTTTTGCTCTCTCAGCACCTCGGCACCGTCACGCTGGGCAAGCAATGCGCGCACGTCGTCGACCGTGGCGAAATCGCCTTCCACCTTTACCGAGTCCACGCCTAGCGCTTCGCGGTAGCGAGCAAAGAACTTCACGGTGATGTTCATGATGCATCTGCCTGGAAATGGCCGCTCTTGCCGCCGAGCTTTTCCAGCACCCGCACGCCTTCGATGGTCATGCCCCGGTCGACGGCCTTGCACATGTCATAGATCGTCAGCGCAGCGACGCTGGCGGCGGTGAGCGCTTCCATTTCCACGCCGGTCTGTCCCGACAGTTTGCAGCGGGCGACGATGCGCACCCGGTCCTCGCCTTCGGCATTGAGCTCGACCTTGACGCTGGTGAGCATCAACGGGTGGCAGAGCGGAATCAGGTCACTGGTTTTCTTGGCGGCCTGGATGCCGGCAATGCGCGCAACGGCGAATACATCGCCCTTGGGATGACCGCCGCTGACGATCATCTGCAGCGTGTCGGGCAGCATGCGCACAAAAGCTTCGGCCGTGGCCTCACGGAAGGTCACGGCCTTGTCGGTCACATCAACCATATTGGCGCGACCTTGGGAATCGAGATGAGTCAGCACAGGGTTACTCCTGATCAGGAACATCGATTGTAAACCCGTGGGTCAGATTCCGGCAGGGCTGATTGTCGCACCTGCTTTTATCCTGGATTCGGAAGTCACTGCAAAACCCTTGTGGGAGCGAGCTTGCTCGCGATGACAGGGGGTCAGGTACCTATTTTTATCTGATCCACCGCTATCGCGAGCAAGCTCGCTCCCACAGGAGGTTTCGTATCGCCATAAAAAAACCGGGCGACCTGGTGGTCGCCCGGCTTGGCTGGGGTTACAGATGGGATTCGGCGTATTCGGCCAGGATCGAGCGCGGTACGCCCTGCAGGGTGATGTGGACCCCGTTGGGGAAGTCCTTGAAGCGTTCGGTCAGGTAGGTCAGCCCGGAGCTGGTCGCGGACAGGTAAGGGGTGTCGATCTGCGCCAGGTTACCCAGGCACACCACTTTGGAACCGGCACCGGCACGGGTGATGATGGTTTTCATCTGGTGCGGCGTCAGGTTCTGGCATTCGTCGATCAGGATCAGGCTCTGCTGGAAGCTGCGCCCGCGAATGTAGTTGAGGGATTTGAACTGCAACGGCACTTTGCTGAGGATGTAGTCGACGCTGCCATGGGTGCTTTCGTCATCCATGTGCAAGGCTTCGAGGTTATCGGTGATCGCCCCCAGCCACGGCTCCATTTTCTCCGCTTCGGTACCGGGCAGGAAACCGATCTCCTGGTCCAGGCCCTGCACGCTGCGGGTGGCGATGATGCGCCGGTAGCGTTTGCTGACCATGGTCTGCTCGATAGCGGCGGCCAGGGCCAGGATGGTCTTGCCGGAACCGGCGGCGCCGGACAGGTTGACCAGGTGGATATCCGGATCGAGCAAGGCGAACAGCGCCAGGCTCTGGTAGATGTCACGAGGCTTGAGGCCCCACGCCTCTTGATGCAACAGCGGTTCCTGGTGCAAATCGAGGATCAGCAATTTGTCGACCTGGATTTCCTTGATCCAGCCGACGAAGCCTTGTTCATCGATAATGAATTCGTTGATGTGCACCGCCGGCAGGTTGTCGATCAGTTGCACCTGGTGCCAGGTGCGGCCATGGTCCTGGCGGGTCTCGACCTTGCTCACACGGTCCCAGAAGGAACCGGTCATGGTGTGGTAGCCATTGGGCAAGAGCGAAACGTCGTCGACCAGTTGGTCGGTGCTGTAGTCCTCCGCCGCGATCCCGCAGGCGCGGGCCTTGAGGCGCATGTTGATGTCTTTGGTCACCAACACCACGGCCTGGTCCTTGTTGCGCGCGTGCAGGTCGATCAACTGGTTGATGATGATGTTGTCGTTCAGGTGTTCAGGCAGCACCAGGTTGGGTTCGGTGCGCTTGCTCATCAGGATCGAGAGCAGGCCCTTGGGGCCACTTTTGCCGCGCTGGATCGGCACGCCGAGTTCGACATCTTCCGGGGAGGCATCGCCCAGGGTCTTGTCGATCAGGCGGATCGCCTGCCGGCATTCGGCCGCAACGCTGTGGTGCCCGCTCTTGAGCTTGTCCAGCTCTTCAAGCACGGTCATCGGGAGGGCAACGTGGTGTTCTTCGAAGTTCAGGAGCGCGTTTGGATCGTGGATCAATACGTTGGTATCGAGTACATAGAGGATTGGCTGGTTGGAGGAAGGGCTACGTCCGTGGTCATCCATACTCGGTCACCTATGTGGGGGCCATTCGACGCAATACCGTGACAGTGCTGCGCCTCGAGGTAGCCACCGAATTCACCCGCGAGGATTCAGGTGAACTGCACACAATTGGGTCTTGGAAGACGCCACCTGTGTTGCAGGTTTCGGCGGTCTGACTTCTTGATACTCCAAAAACCATGACAGGAAAAAGCACTTTGACGTTTTTTTGAAGTTTATTTTTCAGAGTGACGAATAACCCTTGGCGTACCGCCGTCGCGCCGTTAAAGTCGGAAGTCCGGTTGTCACGAATGTGTCCCGGGTTTTCCTCCCTCCCCAATGTTTCCGGGCTTTTTCCGGTTTCAGCGAAACGCTTCCTGGCAGTCCGCCCAACCGATCCCGCTCTGCGCCGTCTGCGCCATGAGCCAGGGCATTGCCGTTTTCACCCCATCCTGCTTGGCGTTGAAATTGATCACCCCGTGACGCCACAGCAGCATCAGGGTCAGCACACGCTGGGCGCTTTGCTCAGGCTTGAGCCGATTGCCGCTGTCCTGGGGATCGATGTCCCACAGCGCCACTTGCAGGCCCTGCTGCCGGAAAAACCCTTCGGCATCGCCTCGACGCTGGCCTTGGGGCGGGCGGAACAGCGGCACGTAATTCTCGGGCAACTTGCCTTTGACCAGCTCGACACTGCGCCGGACCGAGTCTTGCCAGTCCTGCCAATGGCTGTGGGAACGAAACTCCCAGCCCTGCACACCCACGCACTGCCCCGCATACAACATTTGGAGGCTGTTGGCCGAGCGTTCCTCCAGCCGCGCCTGGATGTCCTTGCCCAGCACGAAGAAAGTGCCGTTCATGTTCGCCTTGCGCAGGTAATCGGTCAGCCACGGGGTGTTGTCCGGCACCACGTTGGCGGCGCTGTCGAAGGTCAGCAGGAACAGCCGATCGTTCATGTTCTCGCCATTGCGTTCGTAATCGCCGAAACGCGCGACTTCACTGCTGGTTTGCGGAAAAAGTGCGGCTTTACGCAGCAGTTCATCGCGATATTGGGTATGGAAAATCTGGCTCGGCGCCGCCCATTTGATGTAGTAGGAGTTGTCATCCAGATGGAACCTGCGAGCCTCTTCGCGCAGGGTGGCCATGTCCTCGACCAAATAACAGAAAGAAGCATCCTGATCGCAACTGCGCTGGGCAAAGTTGTAATTGGCCAGCAGCCGCTGCCACAGCCGTGCGCGAAGCGCGTCGACCGCGGCCATGTTGACCGTGCGCAACCCCAAGTACTGCTTGAGCGCGATTTCATCCATGGCATCGATATCCAGCAGGCCCCGGGCGAACATCAGGATCTCGGCCCGCGAGGCCACGTCGAACAGCGTCGGGCTGGTCAGTTGTTCCGGCCAGGTGCTGCGGTCCAGGGTGGCGACGTCGTTGGGCGCGGCACTGGCACCCAGGCTCAACAACCAGGCCGATAACAGAAGGGCGATGCGCAAAAGGGATGTCTCCATAACGAAACCCGCGCGGCATGATAGCTGATCCTGACGCGTCCCCCTTGCGCAAACTTGGCGGACAAGCCCTTGTGGCGAGGGAGCTTGCTCCCGCTGGGCTGCGAAGCGGCCCCAGAATTTTTGCGGTCGCTGCGCAACCGAGCGGGAGCAAGCTCCCTCGCCACAAAAGCGCCTGCCCAGGAGAGCAACCATCCAAACACGCCCATCCATCACCTATCACCCCAATAGCTGGAGTCCACCCGGACAACCCCCTAGAATCGCCGCACCTTCAAGGAGACGAACGCATGCTGATGGTGATTTCCCCCGCCAAGACCCTCGATTACGAAACACCGCCGGCCACCGCGCGTTTCACTCAGCCGCAGTACCTGGATCACTCCCAGGAACTGATCCAACAGCTGCGCGAATTCTCGCCGGCACAGATCAGCGAGCTGATGCACGTCTCCGACAAGATCGGCGGCCTCAATGCCGCGCGATTCGGCAGCTGGACACCGGCGTTCACCCCGGCCAACGCCAAGCAGGCGCTGCTGGCTTTCAAGGGGGACGTGTACACCGGCCTCGATGCGCAAAGCCTTGGCGAAGCCGATTTCGACTATGCCCAGCAACACTTGCGCATGCTCTCAGGCCTCTATGGCCTGTTGCGACCACTGGACCTGATGCAGCCCTATCGCCTGGAAATGGGCACGAAGCTGGCCAACTCCCGGGGCAAGGACCTGTATGCCTTCTGGGGCACGCGCATCAGCGAATGGCTGAACGAAGCCCTGGCCGACCAGGGCGACGACATACTGCTGAACCTGGCGTCCAACGAATATTTCTCAGCGGTCAAGCGCAGCGCACTGAAAGCGCGCGTCATCGATACCGAATTCCGCGACCTGAAAAACGGCCAGTACAAAATCATCAGCTTCTACGCCAAGAAAGCCCGGGGCCTGATGAGTCGTTTCGTGATCGAGGAACGGATCAACGACCCTGCGGCACTCAGCCAATTCGACGTGCAAGGCTATCGTTTCAACTCCGAGCAATCGAGCCAGAACAAATTGGTGTTCCTGCGCGATCACGCCCCCGAATAAGGCATCACCTTATATCGCTCTCTGATCGGGGGCTTCGATCAAGCCCCGATCTGTCATCCTAGTTCCCCACCTGTTTCGCCAGTTTCATGACGTCAATAAATCGCCCCACTCCCCCGCTAACTTTTCTTTCACTCGACACTCGTCAGTTTTTTGCGTAGTGGCACCGATTTTTTTCATCGGTAGTGGCACAAAAATATCTCAGCTCATTAACTCCCCATTTATAAAGGCCAAAATGGCGAGTGCCATCATCTTGAGAGCAGTGCCATCTTCGATAATATTTCGAAAAATTTCGAAAATCGCGATGAGCGGATCGGAACTATGTGAAATTGCACGGCTCATACCACCCGTAACGATTCTTCGCAGATCTGTAGGAGATAACTTACACAGGACGTCGAACGGATTAACCAAGTTGTCACGACAACTTAGCGAAACGGTCGTCTAATTGGATCCACCCTTAAAGGATGGGAGATAACGCACCATTACTATCCCCTACAAGGCCAAGGCTGCGCCCCTATAACGTGCTCACCCGAGCACACAAGCTTCTGATTTTGTGGGCTTTTCGCCAGGGATTGGAAGTGAAGGACCTTTGCACGAGCGTTCCCGACAACGAGGACTGGCTGCATAACAGGGCAGGTCATAACAACTAGGCCGCTTTGCGCACAACTTGAGTGCAATTATTTAGACACTCGGAACTTAGTATGCCTGCACACGGCACTGTGGCGCCTGCATTCCACACTTCCGAGTGCACGATGACCGCTGAACACTATTAACTCCGGCCATTTAATGGCGTGAAAAACAGAGGTAAATGCGATGCGCATTAGCATATTTGGTTTGGGTTACGTCGGTGCAGTATGTGCCGGTTGCCTGTCTGCACGGGGCCATGATGTAGTTGGCGTAGATGTCGCCAAAGACAAAATCGACATGATCAACGCGGGCAAATCGCCAATCGTTGAACCTGGTCTTGGCGAGCTATTGGCGCAAGGCATTCAAACAGGCCGACTGCGCGGTACAACCAACTTCGCCGAAGCCATTCGTGATACTGACTTGTCGATGATTTGCGTCGGTACACCCAGCAAAAAGAACGGTGACCTGGAACTGAACTACATCGAGGCCGTGTGCCGCGAGATCGGTTTTGTCCTGCGTGACAAGACCACCCGCCACACCATCGTAGTGCGCAGCACCGTATTGCCGGGCACCGTGGCAAACGTTGTCATCCCGATCCTGGAAGACTGCTCCGGCAAGAAAGCCGGCGTCGATTTCGGTGTCGCGGTCAACCCAGAGTTCCTGCGCGAAAGCACCGCGATCAAGGACTACGACCAGCCGCCAATGACCGTGATCGGTGAGTTCGACACCGCTTCCGGTGACGTTCTGCAGTCGCTGTACGAAGAACTCGACGCGCCGATCATCCGCAAGGACATCGCCGTTGCCGAGATGATCAAGTACACCTGCAACGTGTGGCACGCCACCAAGGTGACCTTCGCCAACGAGATCGGCAACATCGCCAAGGCCGTCGGCGTCGATGGTCGTGAAGTGATGGACGTGGTCTGCCAGGACAAGACCCTGAACCTGTCCCAGTACTACATGCGCCCAGGCTTCGCCTTCGGCGGCTCCTGCCTGCCCAAGGACGTTCGTGCCCTGACCTACCGCGCCGGCGCCCTGGACGTGGAAGCACCGCTGCTCAACTCGTTGATGCGCAGTAACGAATCCCAAGTGCAGAACGCCTTCGACATCGTCTCCAGCCACGACAAGCGCAAAGTCGCGCTGCTGGGCCTGAGCTTCAAGGCCGGCACCGACGACCTGCGTGAAAGCCCGTTGGTAGAACTGGCGGAAATGCTGATCGGCAAGGGCTTCGACCTGAAGATCTACGACAGCAACGTCGAATACGCCCGCGTCCACGGTGCGAACAAGGATTACATCGAGTCGAAGATTCCTCACGTCTCGTCCTTGCTCAACGCCGACTTCGACTCGGTGATCGACAGCTCCGACATCATCATCCTGGGCAACCGCGACGAGAAGTTCCGCGCGCTGACCGAAAACGTACCGGAAGGCAAGCAGGTCATCGACCTGGTCGGCTTCATGTCCAAGGCCACCAACCCGAGTGGCCGGACCGAAGGCATCTGCTGGTAAGTCTGTTTGCCGGCCAGGGCATGCCCTGGCCGGCCTTTCGCCTGCCTTAACCCATCGGGCCGCCCACAAGGCCCGCCCGAGATAGAGACGGATGCAGATTATGCACAGGCTAAAGCACGGCCTGCTTCAGGCCGCCGGTTGGCTGTTTTACATGAGTTTATTGATGGGCATCGCCATGGCGCTGCCCACGTCCACGTTCGACTCCGAATCCAAGGATTTCATCTTCCTGATCGGCGCCGTGGGCATCTGGCGTTACTCCATGGGAGCGACGCATTTCGTGCGCGGCATGATCTTCCTGTACATCGTCTACCCGCACCTGCGCCGCAAGGTCCGCAAGCTGGGCAAGGCGGCGGATCCGTCCCATGTGTACCTGATGGTCACCAGTTTCCGGATCGACGCGCTGACCACGGCCCAGGTCTATAGCTCGGTCATCCGCGAGGCCATCGACTGCGGGCTGCCCACCACCGTGGTCTGCTCCATCGTGGAAATGTCCGACGAACTGCTGGTCAAGAGCCTCTGGGCCCGCATGAACCCGCCAGCGCGGGTCAAGCTGGACTTCGTGCGCATTCCCGGCACCGGCAAGCGCGACGGCCTGGCCTTCGGCTTCCGCGCCATCTCCCGTCACTTGCCGGACGACCGCGCCGTGGTGGCGGTGATCGACGGCGACACCGTGCTCGCCGAAGGCGTCGTGCGCAAGACCGTGCCGTGGTTCCAGCTGTTCGGCAATGTCGGCGGCTTGACCACCAACGAGTTCTGCGAAGTGCGCGGCGGCTACATCATGAGCGAGTGGCACAAGCTGCGCTTCGCCCAGCGACACATCAACATGTGCTCCATGGCGTTGTCCAAGCGCGTGCTGACCATGACCGGGCGTATGTCGGTATTCCGCGCCACCGTGGTCACCAACCCGGACTTCATCGCCGATGTGGAAAGCGACTCGCTGCAACACTGGCGCCTGGGCCGCTTCAAGTTCCTGACCGGCGATGACAAGTCGAGCTGGTTCAGCCTGATGCGCCTGGGCTACGACACCTTCTACGTGCCCGATGCGGCGATCAACACCGTCGAGCATCCGCCGGAGAAGAGCTTCATCAAGGCCAGCCGCAAGCTGATGTTTCGCTGGTACGGCAACAACCTGCGGCAGAACTCCCGGGCTTTGGGCCTGGGCATGCGGCGTCTGGGCCTGTTCACCTCGGTGGTGCTGTTCGACCAGCGGGTGTCGATGTGGACCTCGCTGCTGGGCCTGACCGTGGCCTTGATCGCCAGCTTCAAGTACGGCACCGCGTTCATCCTGGTGTACCTGCTGTGGATCGGCATCACCCGGTTCCTGCTGACTCTGCTGCTGTCGTGCTCCGGACACAAGATCGGCCCTGCCTACCCGGCGATTCTCTATTACAACCAGATCGTCGGTGCCCTGGTGAAGATCTATGTGTTCTTCCGCCTCGACCAGCAGTCCTGGACTCGCCAGCCCACCCACCTGACCCGTGATCTCGCCAGCTTTCAACGTTGGTTCAACACTTGGTCGTCTCGGACCATGACCTTCTCCGCCGGCAGCATTTTTGTCGCCGTGCTGCTGACGATGGTCTGACCGGACTTGAATGAATTAACTAGGAAATCGCCCCTATGAACACCGCCGTGAATGTCAACGTAGTGCATGAATCCGAAGCCCAGCGCCAACACGCCCGGGTCAAAATCCCGGCCAAGCTGCGCTTCTTCGGTCCCGACCGCACGCCCATGGAAGTCAAGGTCCTGGACCTGTCCGCCGGCGGGCTGTGCTTCAACGCCGGCCAGCTGCCGCTCAAGATTGGCGAGACCTACAAGGCTCGCCTGCAATTCGTCATCGACAACCTCGGCCTGGCCATGGACGTGGAATTGCAGATCCGCTCCTACGACCGCGAGACCGGCCGTACCGGTTGCCAGTTCCAGAACCTGGAGCCGCGGGACATCTCGACACTGCGTCACATCATCACCTCGCACCTGGCCGGCGACATCGTCGGCGTCGGCGACGTGCTGGCGACCCTGCAGCGCGACAACTTCACCAAGGCTCGCAAGCAGAAAGACGACAACGGCGGCATGAGCGCCTTCGGTCGCCTGCGCGCCGTGACCTTCAGCCTCGGGATCTTCATCGTTGGCCTGGCGGCGTTCGGGTTCATCTTCAAGTCGGTGTATGGCATGTACTTCGTCAGCCACGCCCAGGCAGGCCTGGTGAATGTACCGGGCATGGCGATCACCATGCCGCGCGACGGCACCGTGCAGAGCCTGGTCAAGGCCGACGGCGCAGCCGCCAAGGGCGCCCCACTGGCAACCTTCAGCACCAGCATGCTCGATGTGCTCAAGGGTCACCTGGACGACAACCAGTTGCAGCCGTCCAAAGTCGAAGAGCTGTTCGGCAAGCAGATGACCGGCACCCTGACGTCGCCGTGCGACTGCATCGTGGCCCAACAACTGGTTGCCAACGGTCAGTACGCCAGCAAGGGCGACGTGATCTTCCAACTGGTCCCACGGGGCACTGAAGCCAACGTCGAAGCGCGTTTCTCCTATCGCCAGTTCGGCGACGTGCGCCCAGGCACGCCGGTCAGCTTCCAGGTCGCCGGCGAAGACACCACCCGTACCGGCAAGATCGTCAGCAGCACCAGCCTGAAAAGTGCCGACCTGTCCTCCGATATCCGTGTGCTGATCCAGCCTGACGAACCCCTGGACAGCGCGCTGGCCGGCCGTCCGGTAGAAGTCACCAGCGACCGTGGCCCAAACCTGAACTGGCTGATCGACAAAGCCATGGCCGTCGGTATTTAAGTCGAGGATATGCCCGTGACCACTCCACAAAACAACAATGCACCGCGTTCCCTGTGGGAGCGAGCTTGCTCGCGATGGGATCGACGCGGACTGTCTGGTACTCCGAGCGGCCTGCATCGCGAGCAAGCTCGCTCCCACACAGGCTATGCGTTGTGTGCCTTGGCACTGGCCGTCAGCCTGGCCGGTTGCGCCGGCCTGCCCGATCAACGCCTGGCCAACGAAGCCCTCAAGCGCGGCGACACGGCGTTGGCGCAGCAGAACTACCAGCAACTGGCCGACCTGGGCTACAGCGAAGCCCAAGTAGGCCTGGCCGATATCCAAGTGGACAGCCGCGATCCCGAGCAGATGAAAAAAGCCGAGGCGACTTACCGCGCCGCGGCCGACATCTCGCCGCGGGCCCAGGCGCGCCTGGGTCGCCTGCTGGTGGCCAAGCCCGGTTCCACCGAAGCGGAAAAACACGAAGCCGAAGGCCTGTTGAAGAAAGCCTTCGCCAACGGCGAAGGCAACACCCTGATCCCGCTGGCGATGCTGTACTTGCAATATCCCCACAGCTTCCCGAACGTCAACGCCCAGCAGCAGATCAGTCAATGGCGCAGCGCCGGTTATCCGGAAGCGGGCCTGGCGCAGATCCTGCTCTACCGCACCCAAGGCACCTACGACCAGCACTTGGATGAAGTCGAGAAAGTCTGCAAGGCCGCGCTGGCGACCACGGACATCTGCTACGTCGAGCTGGCCACGGTCTATCAGAAACGCGGCCAGCCGGAACAGCAGGCCGCGCTGCTCAAGCAGATGCAGGATGGCCATGCCCGTGGCGTCGTTTCCGCCCAGCGCGTGGACAGCGTCGCCCGCGTCCTGGCCGATGCCAGCCTGGGCAAGACCGATGAAAAGACCGCCCAATCGCTGCTCGAAGGCATCGCCCCTGGCTACCCCGCTGCCTGGGTCAGCCTGGCGCAACTGCTCTACGACTTCCCGGAACTGGGTGACGTCGACAAGATGATGCAGTACCTGGAAAACGGCCGGGCCGCCGACCAGTCGCGCGCCGATCTGTTGCTGGGCAAGCTGTACTACGAAGGCAAGTGGGTCCCGGCCGATGCCAAGGTCGCCGAGGCGCATTTCCAGAAAGCCGTGGGCCGTGAAGTGGCCGCCGACTATTACCTCGGCCAGATTTATCGCCGTGGTTACCTGGGCCAGGTGTACTCGCAAAAAGCCTTGGACCACCTGCTCAAGGCCGCCCGCAACGGCCAGAACAGCGCCGACTACGCCATTGCCCAGCTGTTCTCCCAGGGCAAGGGCACCAAGCCCAACCCGGTCAACGCGTATGTGTTCAGCCAGTTGGCCAAGGCGCAGAACACCCCGCAAGCCACCGAGCTTGCCCAAACCCTCGAAGCACAATTACCGCCGGAACAACTTGCACAAGCGCAACGCCTGCTACAACAAGAGCAGGCCATTCGCGGCGCAATGAGCCCCGATACGCTGGAATTGCAAGCCCTAAAAGAAGATGACGGCGAGGAACCTCTATGAAGCTTTTGAAGCTCAATCCTTTTGTGCAGGCTGGTATTGGCCTGTCGTTTGCCCTGTTGTGGTCCAGCCCGACCCTGGCGGCCCTGACTGACACCAAGAACTTCGGCCTGGAAGTGAAGATCACCGGCCAGTCCGAAGACGACCGTGACCTCGGCACCCAGAGCGGTGGCGACGTCAACGGTGTCGGCCTGGACCTGCGTCCATGGGTCTACGGCGAAAGCGAAAGCGGCGCCTGGAGCGCCTACGCCATGGCCCAGGCCGTGACGTCCAGCGACATCATCGAGACCGACACCCTGCAGCAGTCCGATGGCAACACCCAGCAAACCGACAGCGGTGATCGTGAAGCCAAGAAAAGCTACCTGGCCATGCGCGAGTTCTGGATCGGCTACCGTGGCCTGACCCCTTACCCGGGCGAGCAGTTGAAGTTCGGTCGCCAGCGCCTGCGCAACGACGACGGCCAATGGCGCGACACCAACATCGAAGCCCTGAACTGGACCTTCGACACCACCTTGCTGCGGGCCAACCTCGGCGTGGCCGAACGGTTCAGCGAATACCGCACCGACCTCAAGGAACTGTCCCCCAAGGACAAGGACCGCATGCACGTCTACGGCGACGTGGGCTACCAGTGGATGCCAGGCCAGTGGGCCGGGATCCGTGCCCACCACTCCCATGACAGCGGCAGCCTCGATTACCCGACCCCGGGCGAAGCCACCGACACCCTGGACAAGACCGAGAACGGTGACTTGACCTGGCTGGGCCTGGAAGCCAACAGCGACGCCTACAACTGGCGCAACACCAACACCGTCAACTACTGGGCGAGCCTCACCGGCATGACCGGCGACCGCGACACCGTCAACCCGCTCAACGCCGACGGCACCCGCCCTACAGAAGCCAAGCACAGCGATGACGTCGACGGCTGGGCCACCGACCTGGGTATCCGTCTGCGTCTGGACCCGCAATGGCAAGTCGGTGCGGCCTATGCCCGCGCCAGCGAGGACTACGAGCAGAATGGCCTGCAGAGCAACCGCTCGAACTTCACCGGCACCCGCTCGCGCGTGCACCGTTTCGGCGAAGCGTTCCGCGGCGAAATGGCCAACACCCAGAGCGCCAGCCTGTTCGGTTCCTGGCAACTGCGTGACGAATACGACGCAAGCCTGGTGTACCACAAGTTCTGGCGCGTGGACGGCAACAAGCCGGTGGGCAGCAACGGCATCAATGCCGTGGAAAACAACACCGACGACGTGACCGGCGCGATCCTGTCCACCTCGACCCTGCCGCTGCGTGATGGCGACAAGGACCTGGGCCAGGAAGTCGACCTCGTCGTCACCAAGTACTTCAAGCAAGGCCTGCTGCCGGCCGCGCTGAGTCAGTCCATTGATGAGCCGTCGGCGCTGGTGCGCTTTCGTGGCGGCGTGTTCAAGCCAGGCGACGCCTACGGCAAAGAGGTCGATTCGTACATGCATCGCGCCTTTGTCGACGTGATCTGGCGCTTCTGATGCGAATGGCCATGGGAGTGCCCGATATGAACCGCTACCTCAGGAACAGCCAGGCGATGAAAGGTTCGATCAGCCTGTTGGTCGCAGCGATGCTGCTGGCCGGCTCGCCGGCGTTCGCCAACGTTGAACCGGTGGTCAAGCCGGGCAACGTGGCCAAGGAACTGCAACAAGCCAAGACCTACACCGTCAGCAGCGCGCCGACCGCACCGCTGGAGCTGGCCGCGCCGACCCTGCCCGACCTCAAAGGCTATACGCCCGAAGCGGTCGCGGCCAAGATCGTGCGCAGCAAGCCCGGCAAGATCAGCGTGCGCCGGATGATGCAGGAAAACGCCTTGAAGGACTTCATCGGCGGCGACAACAAGATGGCCGAGTGGGTGGTGCGCCAGCGCGGCATCCCACAGGCCATCTTCATCGACGATGGCTACATGAACCTCAAGGACCTGGTCAAGAAGGTGCCCAAGCAGTACCTCAGCGAAACCTCGCCAGGCGTGTTCCTGGCCAGGATTCCGATTGTGGTCGGCCAGAAAGGCATCCTTGAGATCGACAAGCAGACCCAGGAGTTGCGCCTGTCCCAGGAGGGCGGCGCGTTCCTGGTCAACGATGGCCGGATGTTCATCCGCGACACCAAGGTCACCGGCTGGCGCGAAAAGGAAAACGGCCCTGCCACGTTCCGCTCGCCCAATGAATTCCGTCCGTTCCTGCTGTCCTGGGGCGGCACCGAGACCTACATCGTCAACAGCAAGATGGCCAGTTTCGGCTACGCCAACAGTAAGTCGTACGGGGTGAGTATTTCCCAGTACACGCCGAACATGGCCAAGGTCCTCAAGCGCCCGGAACCGACCGGCTGGATCATCGGTTCCGAGTTCTCGGACATGTGGTACGGCTTCTACTGCTACGAAACCAACGACTTCGTGGTCAAGAGCAATACCTACAAGGACAACATCGTCTACGGCATCGACCCCCACGACCGTTCCCATCGGCTGATCATTGCCGACAACACCGTCTACGGGACCAAGAAGAAGCACGGGATCATCATTTCCCGTGAGGTCAACGACAGCTTCATTTTCAACAACCGCAGCTACGACAACAAACTCTCGGGCCTGGTGATCGACCGTAACAGCGTGAACAACCTGATCGCCTACAACGAGATCTACAAGAACCACACCGACGGCATCACGCTGTACGAGAGTGGTGACAACCTGCTGTGGGGCAACAAAGTGATCAGCAACCGCCGCCACGGCATCCGGATTCGTAACAGCGTGAACATCCGCCTCTACGAAAACGTGTCCATGGCCAACGGCCTGACCGGTCTCTACGGCCACATCAAAGACCTGTCGGACACCGACCGGGACATCAAGCTCGACCCGTTCGACGCCCAGGTCTCGCTGATCGTGGTGGGTGGCGAATTGGCCGCCAACGGCAGCGGCCCGTTGTCCATCGACTCGCCCCTGAGCGTCGAGCTGTACCGCGTGTCCATGCTCGCGCCGACCAAATCCAGCGGCATCAGCTTCACGGGGATCCTTGGCGAGCGCCAGGATGAAATTCTCGACCTGTTGGTGCGCCAGCAGAAAGCCGTGCTGATCGACCCTGTCGAACGCCAGACCGAAATGCGGGACTGAGGATGACCTTTATGAACCCACAGATGATCAAACTTTTGGGCCTGTCCGCCCTGACTGCCGGCATTCTCGCCGCCGCAAGTGGCGCGCGCGCCGATGAAGTCAAGGCACCGAGCTTCACCGCCGAACCGTGCTGCAACCTGTGCCCGGCGGCCCATGACGCGAAGAACTACACCACGCGCTACCAGCAGAACTTCACCACGCTGGTACAAGCCCAGGGCGATTGGCTGTTCCGGACCCAGGAAGACCTGCGGACCGAATTCAACACCACCCCGGCCGGCTACAAGCGCCTGCAGCAGTTGCACGATGCGTTCAAGGCCAAAGGCGTCGAGCTGGTGCTCGTCTACCAGCCGACCCGGGGCCTGGTGAACCGCAACAAGCTCAACCCGCAGGAAAAAGCCGCTTTCGACTACGAGAAAGCCCTGGCCAACTACAAATCGATGCTCGGCCGTTTCGCCCAGATGGGTTATGTGGTGCCGGACCTGTCGCCGCTGACCAACGAAAACCTGCCCGAAACCCTGCCGGCCCACGATTTCTATTTCCGTGGCGACCAGCACTGGACCCCATACGGCGCCCAGCGCACCGCCAAGGTCGTGGCCGAGAAGGTCAAGCAGATCCCGGCCTTCGCCGACATCCCCAAGCGTGAGTTCGAGACCAAGAAGTCCGGCCGCATGGGCAAGACCGGCACCCTGCACAACATGGCCGGGCAGCTGTGCGGCACCAGCTACGCGATCCAATACATGGACCAGTTCACCACCGAACCCAAGGGCGAGGCCGGCGACGGCGACCTGTTCGGCGATTCCGGCAACCCGCAGATCACCCTCGTGGGCACCAGTCACAGCGGCAAGAACTACAACTTTGCCGGTTTCCTGGAAGAAGCCATCGGCGCCGACATCCTCAACGTCGCCTTCCCCGGCGGTGGTTTCGAGGGCGCGATGATCCAGTACCTGGGCAGCGAAGAGTTCCAGAAGAACCCGCCGAAGATTCTCATCTGGGAATTCTCGCCGCTGTATCGCCTGGACCAGGAAACCATCTACCGCCAGATGATGGCGCTGCTGGACAACAACGGTTGCGAAGGCAAGCCGGCCCTGATGAGCAGCAAGGCCAAGCTCAAGCCGGGCAAGAACGAATTGATGGTCAACAGCCAGAACATGGATCTGCGTAACGGCAGCCACCAGGTCGACATCCGCTTCGCCGACACCTCGGTGAAAACTTTGCAAGCCACCCTCTGGTACATGAATGGGCGCCACGAGGACATCAAGATCGAAAAACCGAATACCTCCGACACCGACGGACGTTTCGCCTTCCAATTGCGTACCGACGAGGACTGGGCCTCCCAGAACCTCTTGGCTCTAGAGGTCCAGGGGCCTGAAGCCGGCAAGGAGCCACTGCAAGTGGAAGCGAAAGTCTGCAAACGCAACGCATCTCCGCAAGCCGGGCAACAAACGGCTCAAATCGGACAATGAGGTCTCGTCTCATGACCAGTACCACGCGCACCCGAACGTTGAAAACGCTGCTGGCGCCCTCCCTGCTGACCCTGGCGATGTTCGCCGGGGCCACGCAGGCGGCGGCCCCGCTGCGCCCGCCACAGGGTTACTTCGCACCGATCGAGAAGGTCAAGGCCGGCGAAGCGGCCAAAGGTTGCGACGCCACGCCGACGCCCTACACCGGTTCCCTGCAATTTCGCAGCAAGTACGAGGGCTCCGACAAGGCCCGCGCGACGCTGAACGTGCAATCGGAAAAAGCCTTCCGCGATAGCACCGCCGACATCACCAAGATCGAGCGTGGCGTCAGCAAGCAAGTGATGCAGTTCATGCGTGACGGCCGCCCCGAGCAACTGGAATGCACGCTGAACTGGCTGACCGCCTGGGCCCAGGCCGATGCGTTGATGTCCAAGGACTTCAACCACACTGGCAAGTCCATGCGCAAATGGGCGTTGGGCAGCATGGCTTCGGCCTATGTGCGCCTGAAGTTCTCCGAGTCCCGTCCGCTGGCCAATCACCCGGAGCAGGCGCAACTGATCGAAGGCTGGTTCAGCCGGATGGCCGACCAGGTGGTCAGCGACTGGGACAACCTGCCGCTGGACAAGATCAACAACCATTCCTACTGGGCTGCCTGGTCGGTGATGGCCACCTCCGTGGCAACCAACCGCCGCGACCTGTTCGATTGGGCCGTCAAGGAATACAAGGTCGGCGTCAATCAAGTCGACGCCGAGGGCTATTTGCCCAACGAACTCAAGCGCAAGCAACGAGCCCTGTCCTACCACAACTATGCCCTGCCGCCATTGGCGATGATCGCCAGTTTCGCCCAGGTCAACGGTGTCGACCTGCGCCAGGAAAACAACGGTGCGCTCAAGCGCCTGGGTGACCGGGTGCTGGCCGGGGTGAAAGACCCGGACATCTTCGAAGAGAAGAACGGCGAAGAGCAGGACATGAAGGACCTGAAGGTCGATTCGAAATTCGCCTGGCTCGAACCGTTCTGCAGTCTCTACACCTGCTCGGAGGACGTGCTGGAACGCAAGCACGAAATGCAACCGTTCAAGACCTTCCGCCTCGGCGGGGACTTGACCCGGGTGTATGACCCTTCGCGGGAGAAAGGCGAAAAAGGAAGCTGACACCGTTCTCCCTGCCTGAAAGGGAACCCTGTGGGAGCGAGCTTGCTCGCGATGACGGCGGCACATGCGACTGCGATGCAAGCTGATCCACTGCTATCGCGAGCAAGCTCGCTCCCACAAGGGAAAGTGGTCTGTTTCAAATGTAATAAATCCCCCGGTTTTCACGGGGGGGTTTGGGGGGGCTCTGGCCCTTGACTGTTGATTCAACATGGAGAGATCGGGATGGTATTTTCATCCAACGTGTTCCTGTTCCTGTTCCTGCCGATCTTTCTCGGCTTGTACTACTTGAGCGGGCAACGCTATCGCAACCTGCTGCTGCTGATCGCCAGCTACGTGTTCTATGCCTGGTGGCGCGTGGACTTCCTCGCGCTGTTCGCCGGCGTGACCCTGTGGAACTACTGGATCGGCCTGAAAGTCGGCGCCGCCGGCGTGCGCACCAAACCGGCCCAGCGCTGGCTGTTGCTCGGCGTGGGCGTGGACTTGGCCATCCTGGGCTATTTCAAATACGCCAACTTCGGCGTGGACAGCCTCAATGCGATCATCACCGGCTTTGGTCTGAACCCGTTCATCCTGACCCACGTGCTGTTGCCGATCGGGATCTCGTTCTACATCTTCGAGTCCATCAGCTACATCATCGACGTCTATCGCGGTGACACACCGGCGACTCGCAACCTGATCGACTTCGCGGCATTCGTGGCGATCTTCCCGCACCTGATCGCCGGCCCCGTGTTGCGCTTCCGCGACCTGGCCGACCAGTTCAACAACCGCACCCACACACTGGACAAGTTCTCCGAAGGCTGCACCCGCTTCATGCAGGGCTTCATCAAGAAAGTGTTCATCGCCGACACCCTGGCGGTGGTGGCCGACCATTGCTTCGCCTTGCAGAACCCGACCACGGGCGATGCCTGGCTCGGCGCCCTGGCCTACACCGCGCAGCTGTACTTCGACTTCTCCGGCTACAGCGACATGGCCATCGGCCTGGGCCTGATGATGGGTTTCCGTTTCATGGAAAACTTCAAGCAGCCCTACATCAGCCAGTCGATCACCGAGTTCTGGCGCCGCTGGCACATCAGCCTGTCGACCTGGTTGCGCGACTACCTCTACATCACCCTGGGCGGTAACCGCAAAGGCACGCTGATGACCTATCGCAACCTGTTCCTGACCATGCTGCTCGGTGGTCTGTGGCATGGCGCGAACATCACCTACGTGATCTGGGGTGCCTGGCACGGCATGTGGCTGGCCATCGAAAAAGCGGTGGGCATCGACACCAACCCACGCAGCATCAACCCGATTCGTTGGGCGCTGACCTTCCTGCTGGTGGTGATGGGCTGGGTGATCTTCCGTGCCGAAAACCTGCACGTGGCCGGTCGCATGTACAGCGCGATGTTCAGCTTCGGCGACTGGTCGCTGTCGGAACTGACCCGCGCCAACCTCACCGGCCTGCAGATCGCCACGCTGGTGGTGGCCTATGCCACCCTCGCCTTCTTCGGCCTGCGGGACTTCTACACCAACCGTCCACCGGTCAAGACCAAGCCTGAGGTCAATACCGAAGCCAACGGCCCGGCCACCGCGCAACCGGGAATGATCAAGGCCGTGCCGGGTGACAACCCAGCGGCGATCCACGAGCCAGGCTACACCGTCGGCGTCGAGGCCCAAGTGCAACCGGCCTACTGGACCGCGGACTGGTCACGCTACGTGATGCGCGCCCTGGTGCTGATGCTGTTCATTGCCTCGATTCTCAAACTCTCGGCGCAAAGCTTCTCGCCGTTCCTTTACTTCCAGTTCTGAGGGATCTGAACATGACCCGCTCATTACGCATCTTTTACATCGCACTGTTCATGCTGATTTTGACAGCGCTGGGCCTGTGGTCGATGCGCAGCTTCTTCGGCTTCAGCACCAACCCCGACGCGACCGTGCTCAACGGGCGCTGGGCCAAGGCCGTGGAAACGCACTACGACGAAGAGTTTCCGATCAAGCGCCTGGGCACCAACATCTGGGCCGCGCTGGACTACAAGCTGTTCAATGAGGGCCGCAAAGGCGTGGTCCTGGGCCGCGACCAGTGGCTGTACAGCGACGAAGAGTTCAACCCGATCGTCAACGAAGACCAGAACCTGCAAGGCAACTACGCGCTGATCGAAGGCGTGCGCCAGAAGCTCAAGGAGCAAGGCATCACCCTGGTCATGGCGATCGTGCCGGCCAAGGCGCGGCTGTACCCCGAGCACCTGGGTGAAGTGAAGCCTTCAAGCATTCACGCCAACCTGTACCAGGACTTCCATGCCCGCGTGGCCGCGGACAAGATCGTCGCCCCTGACCTGCTCGCCCCGCTGCAGCAGGCCAAGCAAAGCGGCCAGCAAGTGTTCCTGCGCACCGACACCCACTGGACACCGGAAGGCGCGCAAATTGCTGCGGAACATCTGGCCAAAGCCATTGCCGAACGCACACCACTCAATGGCGAGCCACAGCGTTTCGTCACCGAGCCTGCGGAGAAAGTCATTCATAAAGGCGACCTGCGTCAGTTCCTGCCGCTGGACCCGCTGTTCGAAAACCTGATGCCGGCCCAGGAGCCGCTCGTCAAGCGCAACACCCGCGAAGCCGACGACCAGCCGGCCAGCGATGACGCACTGTTCGCCGATGCCCAGGTGCCCGTGGCCCTGATCGGCACCAGCTACAGCGCCAACCCGAACTGGAACTTCGTCGGTGCACTCAAGCAAGCCCTGCACAGCGACGTCGTCAACTACGCCGAAGACGGCCATGGCCCGATTCTGCCGATGCTCAGCTACCTCAAGAGCGACGCCTTCAAGAACAGCCCGCCACAGGTGCTGATCTGGGAGTTCCCTGAACGTTATCTGCCCGTGAACAACGAGATCGGCGACGCCGATCCGCAGTGGGTCGCCGAACTCAAGCAGGCCGGCGCCCGCCAACAGAACGTAGCTGCTAACACACAATCCGAGACGCCCGACCGGGCGCAAAACTGAAAGAGAGGTCCACCATGACTTTCAACACTACTCCTCGCCGTCTCGCTGCTCGCTCCTTCAAGGCTGTTGCCCTGGTCGCCAGCATGAGCGCCCTTTCCTTCTCGGCCTTCGCCGGTGACTCGGCCCTCTACGGTCCGGTCGCGCCAAAAGGCTCGAGCTTCGTGCGGGTGTACAACGCCAGCAACGCCGAAGTCAGCGCCACCGTCGGCAGCACCAACATCAGCGACGTAGCCCCACTGGCCAGCAGCGACTTCAGCTTCATGCCCGGTGGCGACTACAGCGCCAAGGTCGGCAGCCAGTCCGTGCCGGTGAAACTGGCCTCCGATCACTATTACACCCTGGTCAACAACGCCACCGGCCAGCCGCAACTGATCGAAGAGCCACCGTTCAAGAACAAGCAGAAGTCCCTGGTCCGCGTACAGAACCTCAGCGACAAGGCACTGACCCTCAAGACCGCCGACGGCAAGACCGAAGTGGTGCCGAACGTGGCCGCCAAGGGCCGTGGCGAACGTGAAATCAACCCAGTGAAAGTATCCCTGGCCCTGTACGAAGGCGACAAGAAAGTCGGCGACGTCAAGCCCGTGGCCCTGGAGCGCGGCGAAGCGGCCGTGCTGTACGTGACCGGCTCGGGCAGCAGCCTGTCGCCAGTGTGGGTGAAACGCCCAGTGTCGACCCGCTGATGAACTCACCTGATTGACGCTGTACCCCTGTGGGAGCGGGCTTGCTCGCGAATACGGTCTCACATTCAACATTGATGTTGGCTGAACCACCGCTTTCGCGAGCAAGCCCGCTCCCACCCTGAATCGGGGTGTCAATCGGGTACGGAACAAGAACAAGAGAGTGAAACGACAGAACGCAGTAGCTCTAACAACCATTTCGCTTCAAGGAGTAACAAACATGATTCCGGTGATCTTGTCAGGTGGTAGTGGCTCACGTCTTTGGCCGCTTTCGCGCAAGCAATTCCCTAAACAGTTCCTGGCCCTGACCGGTGAACACACCCTGTTCCAGCAGACCCTCGAGCGCCTGGTGTTCGAAGGCATGGACACGCCGATCGTGGTCTGCAACAAAGACCACCGTTTCATCGTCAACGAACAGCTGAGCACCCGTAAGCTCGAAGCCCAGCGCATCCTGATGGAACCGTTCGGGCGCAACACCGCACCGGCCGTCGCGCTGACCGCGATGATGCTGGTCAACGAAGGCCGCGACGAGCTGATGCTGGTGCTGCCGGCCGACCACGTGATCGACGACCAGAAAGCCCTGCAACGCGCCCTGGCACTGGCCACCGTGGCCGCCGAGCGTGGCGAAATGGTGCTGTTCGGCGTACCGGCCACCAAACCGGAAACCGGCTACGGCTACATCAAGTCGACCAACGATGCGCTGCTGCCCGAGGGCGTGAGCCGCGTCTCGCACTTCGTCGAAAAACCCGACGTCAAGCGTGCCACCGAGTTCGTCGAGGCCGGCGGTTATTTCTGGAACAGCGGCATGTTCCTGTTCCGCGCCAGCCGCTTCCTCGAAGAGCTGAAAAAGCACGATCCAGACATCTACGACACCTGCCTGCTGACCCTGGAGCGCAGTGAGCAGACGGCCGACACCATCACCTTCGACGAAGCCACCTTCGCCTGCTGCCCGGACAACTCCATCGACTACGCCGTGATGGAAAAGACCCAGCGTGCCTGCGTCGTTCCGCTGTCGGCCGGCTGGAGCGATGTCGGCTGCTGGGCGTCGCTGTGGGAAGTCAACGAGAAAGACGCCAATGGCAACGTCACCAAGGGCGACGTCGTCATCCAGGACAGCCGCAACTGCATGATCCACGGCAACGGCAAGCTGGTGTCGGTGATCGGCCTGGAAAACATCGTGGTGGTCGAAACCAAGGACGCCATGATGATCGCCCACAAGGACAAGGTCCAAGGCGTGAAACAGATGGTCAACACCCTCAACGCACAGGGTCGTACCGAGACCCAGAACCACTGCGAGGTCTATCGTCCGTGGGGTTCCTATGACTCGGTGGACATGGGCGGGCGCTTCCAGGTCAAGCACATCTCGGTCAAGCCGGGTGCGTGCCTGTCGTTGCAGATGCACCACCACCGCGCCGAACACTGGATCGTCGTCAGCGGCACCGCTGAGGTGACCTGCGACGAGAACGTGTTCCTGCTCTGCGAAAACCAGTCGACCTACATCCCGATCGCGTCGGTGCACCGCCTGCGCAACCCGGGCAAGATCCCGCTGGAAATCATCGAAGTGCAGTCCGGCAGCTACCTGGGCGAAGACGACATCGAGCGTTTCGAAGACATCTATGGTCGCTCCACCCCAATCGAACGTGGCGTGTCGGTGAAGACCATCGCACAGTAACCCGCAGCAACGATCAGCCGTACAAGAAGCCCCCATCCAGCCCACTGCGTCCCCTATCCGCAGTGGGTTGGGTGGGGGCTTTTTTTTTGCAAGTAAGTCATGGCCGGGCATCATTGCTTCAACATTGCCCGCGCCCTTCGGTAGGATGTGCCTACGGTAACGGAGGCTTCCACCATGCTTATCGGCGTCTTGCTGGTCATCACCTGGCTCATCCTGCTGTTGCGCTACCCGGCCAAGGCCTTGCCGGTCTCCCTCGCGGCGTTCATCGGGCTGGGACTGGTCGCTGTGTGGGTGCTCTGGCAGGAGAGTCGCGAGACCCGGCAACTGGAGCGCCTGGAACTGCGCCTCAGCTATGCCCCCGGACAGTGCCCCGCCGACCGGCCGCTGTCCCTGACCCTGAAGAACAACAACGACGTGCCGCTGCTGGAACTGCGCTGGCGGGTCGCGGCCTATGCACCTGGCGACACCATCAACCTGGCCGACAGCCCCTACGACGCACCACGCTACCGTGGCCCTGGCGACTTGCAGGCCGGCGCCGACTGGCAGGACTGCCTGCCCCTGCCGCCCCTGCGTCCGGGTTATCGCCCGCAAACCCTGGAGTTTCGCGCCGAGCGCTTGCACGGCAGCTTCTCCAACTGATTGCCTCCCCCCTTTTTTGCACAAGGAACGCGCCATGCCTGTTGCGTTGATCACCGGATGTTCCAGCGGCATTGGCCGCGCCCTCGCAGAAGCCTTCAAGGCCGCGGGTTATCAGGTCTGGGCCACGGCGCGCAAGGCTGAGGACGTGGCGACACTCGCCACGGCCGGGTTCACCGCCGTGCAACTGGACGTCAACGACGGCCAGGCGCTGGAGCGGTTGAGCGAACGGATCAACCAACAGCAGGGTGGCCTGGATGTGCTGGTCAACAATGCCGGCTACGGCGCCATGGGCCCGCTGCTGGATGGTGGCGTGCCGGCCATGCAACGTCAGTTCGAAACCAACGTGTTCGCCATCGTCGGGGTCACCCGGGCGCTGTTTCCGGTATTGCGTCGGGCCCGGGGGCTGGTGGTGAACATCGGCAGCGTGTCCGGGGTGCTGGTCACGCCGTTTGCCGGCGCCTACTGCGCCTCGAAGGCGGCGGTGCATGCCCTGAGCGATGCCTTGCGCATGGAACTGGCGCCGTTCGGCATCCGCGTGATGGAGGTCCAGCCTGGCGCGATCGCCTCCAGCTTCGCCAAGAATGCCGGCCACGAAGCCGAACAATTGATCAGCGAGCAATCGCCCTGGTGGCCCCTGCGCGAGGGCATCCGCGCCCGGGCCAAGGCGTCCCAGGACAACCCGACCCCGGCCCACGAATTCGCCGCCGCGCTGCTCAAGGCCGTACAACAACCCAAGCCGCCCCGCCTGCTGCGACTGGGCAATGGCAGCCGGGCGTTGCCGTTGATGGCTGGTTTGTTGCCAAAAGGGTTGCTGGAGAAGGGGTTGATGAAGCGGTTTGGGTTGGGCAAATCGCTGTAATCATCGCGAACTTGGCTTCTTGGCTTCTTGGCTGTTGTGGCTAGAGTTCCGGGGGCAACCGGAAAAAAGTGGGAGCGAGCTTGCTCGCGATGACGGTGGCATAGCCAACATCAGTGCAAGCTGGACCACCGCTTTCGCGAGCAAGCTCGCTCCCACAGGGACCTGGGGGTGAACACAACATTCATGCCCAGCGAAGATCGGATGTGGGAGCGAGCTTGCTCGCGATGGCGGCGGCATAGCCAACATCAGTTCAAGCTGGACCACGGCTATCGCGAGCAAGCTCGCTCCCACAGGTTTTTTTGGCTCACCATCACCCACAAGCAAGCCACTGGTCTCAACGCTTGTCGCGTGGTTCTACCACCACCGTGCAGGTCATCCCCGCCGCCAGCAGCACGCCGTCCGGCACCTCATCCAGATGAATGCGCACCGGCACCCGCTGGGCCAGGCGCACCCAGTTGAAGGTCGGGTTGACATCGGCGATCAGCTCGCGGCTTTCGGGGTTGTCGCGGTCGTAGATACCACGGGAGATGCTGTCCACATGCCCCTTGAGCACCTCTCCGCTCATCAACTGTAACTGCGCCGAATCGCCGACCCGCACCTTGGGCAACTTGGTCTCTTCGAAGAAGCCATAGACCCAGAACGAATGCATGTCCACCACGGCCATCTTCGCCTCACCGATGCGCGCATAGTCGCCACGGTGGACGTTGAGGTTAGTGACGTAGCCGTCCACCGCTGCGCGAACCTCGGTACGGGACAGGTTCAATTCGGCGGCTTCCAATTGCGCCTGGGCCTGCTGGTAATCGGCCAGGGCCGAGTCGGCGATGTTGCTGGCGTCGTCGCGATTTTCGCGGGAGATCACCAGGCTGTCCAGGTCGGCACGCCGATGGGCGTTGACCTTGCGCATTTCCCAAGTGGCCTTGCGCGACGCCACCAGGGAGCGCGCCTGCTTCACCGCGATGCGGTAATGCTCGGGGTCGATGCGCATCAGCAGGTCGCCCTTTTTCACCAACTGGTTGTCGCCCACCGGCACCTCGACCACCTCGCCGCTGACATCGGCGGCCACGTTGATGATGTCGGCCCGCACCCGGCCATCGCGGGTCCAGGGCGTGTTCATGTAATGGACCCACAGCGTACGGCCAATCCACAAGGCCAGACCCAGCACCAGCAGCGTCGCCAGCAGGCTGAAGAACTTTTTCATCGCATCGATCTCAACGGTAGACCGTCAGCGCCAGCGCGCCGAACAGACAAGTGAACAGACTCAGGCGCAACAACGCCGGGTGCCAGAAGAAGCGGTACAAATCCACCCCCGACAGGAAACGGTCCAAGGCCCAGGCCAGGCCGGCGGCGATGAAAAACATCAGGGTCATGGTGGGCATGTACACGCCATGGAAGGCGATCTCACGGGGCATGTTCAGGTTCCTGGGGAAGCGTGGCAGGCGGTATGACATAGCCGGCCAACGGCGATTGCGGGTCCAGCAGCGAGGTGCGGATGAAATGCAGGTAGCTTTTCACCCGACGCAGGGCCGAGGTGTCGAAATGCGGGGCGAAGGGTTCGTCGGTGGCCTGCACACGGCCAATGGCGTGGTCCACCGCCACCAGGGCACGCTCCAGATTGCTCGGGTTCGGTTGGCGGAACAGCCGCACCAGCGCCCGCCCCATCACCCGGATCGCCTGGCGCCACGGCTGGCTTTGTGCATAGGCCGGGTGCACCGGCAGGATCGCCTGTTCCTTGCGCAGTTCGATGATCGCGTGGCCGACTTCCAGCACCACGAACATCCAGCGCAGCAAGTCCCGTTGCACCCGAGGCTGCCCCGCCGCCAGCCCGTAGGCCTGATGCAGCAAGTCGCGGCTACGGCTCTCGAAACCCGAGGCCAGGCCCTTGAGCTTGCCACTGATGGCAAACACCACTTGCTCGCGCAGGTCCTGTTCCAGTCGGCGCCATAGCCAGCGGCTGTTGGGCGGCAGAATAATCGCCCCGGCCGCGGCGCACACCAGCATGCCGAGGATCATCGCGATGTAATCGTTGATGAAGGCGTAGGGGTTGTAGACCGTCAGGTTGTCCGGCACCGAGCCGGTGCAGAAAAAGATCAGTAGCCCCAGCCCGACCCCGGCGTATTGGGGGCGCGAACTGAGGAACGAGCCCAGCATGATCACCGGTGCCAGCATCATGCAGAGCAGCGGGAAACCATCGATCAACGGGAAGACGAAGAACATCTCGACGAAGCCGATCAACGCCCCGGCCAACGTGCCGCAGGCCATCTGGAAGGCCATGCGCTTGGGGTTAGGCGTCGCGGCCGACAAGCCCACCGTGGCGGCAGCGATCATCGTCATGGTTGCGCCGCTCGGCCAGGCGGTGGCGACCCAGTAGCCGCCCAGCAACAACAGGATGAAAGCAGCGCGAACCCCCGACGCCGTGGCGGCCAGCCAGTTGGTCTGCGGCACGAACGGCTCGTCCCAGCGTTCACGGTCATGGCGATGCTCGGCCAGGGACGCGTGGGTCTGAGCGTAGCCATGCAGGTCGTCGACGAAGCGATACAGCAGTTCATAGGCGGTATGGAAATCCAGCCGTTGCCCGTCGCTCGGCGCGGTGTCCTGGAAAACCGCCCGCAGCCGCCGCACCTGGGCCGGCAAATCGGCCTTGTACTCAGCCAGCGCCGCAGATAGACGGGCCGCATCGCCGTCGGTCAGGGCCCGGCCACTGAAGCCGTCCAACCGTTCGGCCAGGGTTTGCAAACCAGGCTTGATGGCATTGACGACATGACCCGCCGCGCTGCTGCGCAAGCGCTCAAGCAACTGGTGCAAGGCGTTGAAGCGAGTGGTGATGCCCATGAACTCGCTGTTCAAGCGACTGAGCCGACCGTTGCGCCGGCGCATGTGCGGGTCTTCGAACACGGTCACGCTACGCAGGCTTTCCAGGCCCACGGCCTCGGCAATGAAGCTCACGTTGCGCGCCTCGAACGCCTCTCGCTGGCTGCGTCCACGCAGGCCGTCGGTGACAAACAGGGCAAACACCCCGAAGCGCTGGTACAAGGCATTGCGCATGGCGGCACTGGCGGTTTGCGGCAGGATCGCGGCACTGACCAGGGTGGCGCAAAGAATCCCCAGGGAAATCTCCAGCACCCGCCAGACCGCCGCCATGAATGCACCTTCCGGATGGGCCAGGGCCGGCAGGCCGATCATCGCCGCGGTATAACCGGCCAGCACGAAACCATAGGCGCGGAAATTGCGATAACGCGCCGCCCCCGCCGAACAAAGGCCGACCCAGATCGCCAGGCAAACGAGGAATGGCCCAGTGTTCTGGGCAAACAAGGCGATCAGCGCCACCATCACCGCCGAGCCGGCCAGGGTGCCGAGGAAACGATAGAAACTCTTGGCGAACACCTGCCCACTCTGGGGTTGCATGACAATGAACACGGTAATCATGGCCGTGCGTGGTTGTGGCAATTCCAGGCGCATCGCCAGCCATAAGGTCAGGAACGCGGCCAACAGGACCTTGAAGATATAGACCCAGGTCACCCCGTCGCTACGGGCCCAGTCGAAAAAACCACGGCGCCATTCGAGACGGTACAGCCAGCGGGCAGGGGCGAATAAAGACATCACAATAGAACGACTCAGCATTGTGGCGAGGGAGCTTGCTCCCGCTTGGGTGCGCAGCACCCACTTTGCGGCGCGATTGGAGGGGCTGCTGCGCAGCCCAGCGGGAGCAAGCTCCCTCGCCACAGGGTATGGCCCGAGTCAGGACTGTCGTTGCCGGCCTCAAGCCCGCCACCCAGCGCCGTCACCAGATCGGCATGGGCACTCAACCGGGCCGCCTGCACCTGCTGTTGCACCTGTTGCTGTTTGAACAACAGGCCTTGGGCGTTGAGCACGTTGAGGTAGTCGGTGAGCCCGCGCTGGAACGCCACCCTTGCGATCTCGTAGGTGCGCTGGGCGGCAGCCACCGATTCAGCCGCGAAGACCTGTTGCTTGTCCAGGGACTGGCGGCGGATCAACTGATCGGAAATGCCCTTGAGGGCATTCACCAGTGTCTGGTTGTAGTGCGCCACGGCGATGTCATAACCGGCGGCCGCCTCGCCCAATTGCGAACGCAGGCGCCCGCCGTCGAAAATCGGCAAAGTGATCGCCGGCCCGACGTTGTAGGTGAGTTTCTTGCCGGTCAGGAACTCCAGCGCCCCACCCCCGGTGGCCATGTAGCCGAGGCTCCCCACCAGATCGACGTTGGGATAAAAACCGGCCCGGGCCACATCGATGCCCCGGGCCTGGGCCGCCACTTGCCAACGCCCGGCCACCACATCCGGCCGCTGGCCAAGCAGTTCGGCGGGCAAAGCCGACGGCAGCTTCAAGGGCGCGCCGAGGACCAGGGTCGGGCGCTGCAACGGCGCGCCTGCGCCCGGCCCTTTGCCTGCCAGCGCCGCCAACTGATTGCGGCTCAAGGCGATGGCTTCGTCGAGGGCGTCGAGTTGGCGATGGGTCTCGGGCAGGGGCGCCTGGGCCTGGCTGACTTCAAACTGGGTGCCGATGCCGCCGTCCAGACGCTTTTGCGCCAGAGCGAGAATCTGCTCTTGTTGATGAAGCGTCGCGGCGACGATATCGCGCTGGGCATAGTGCAGTGAAAACTGGATGTAGGCGCGCACGATGTTGCTCTGCAACTCCAGTTGCGCCTGTCGTGCTTCAGCGACGCTCACGTGGGCCAAATCAACCGCCCGTTCGCTGGCATTACGCTCACGGCCCCACAGGTCCAGGGCGTAGCTCAAGCCCAGGGAAGCCTGGTTGTCCCAGGTCGTGGTGTCAGCCAACTCGCCCGGGCCGTAGAACTGATCGGTAGGCCAGTCATGGCGCTTGAGGGTCGCCTGGCCATTGATCTGCAGCGACTCGGCGGCTTCGGCAACACCGGCCATGGCCTTGGCCTGGCGCACCCGGGCGGCGGCCATGGCCAGGCTCGGGCTGCCCTGCACCGCCAGGTCGATCCAGCGATCCAATTGCCGATCACCGTAGGCTTGCCACCATTGGCCGGCGGGCCAGTGGGCATCGCGGGCGGCCTCGCGGATGGCGGCATCGGTTACCAGTTGGTTGGCCGGCACTACCTGGCCGTGTGGCGCAATGCCGCCTGTGCCGATGCAACCGCTGATGGTTAATGTCAGAACCCAAACACTGAGAGTCTTCAGCTCTCTGCTGATGCAACGCGGCACTGGCGCAAAATTCCTGAGAGGGGCACAACGACGAGGGTGGCTGTAACGCAAAATCTGTGGGAGCGAGCTTGCTCGCGATGGCGTCCGGACATTCACCTCAAAGGTTGAAGGTAATGGCCTCATCGCGAGCAAGCTCGCTCCCACAGGTGTTCGCCAAGGCCGGCTCCTGCTTTGGCGGCAATTCTATGCATCGCCCTCCCCGGCGATAAGCCGACCTTTCTGCGAATCTTTGTTACCGTTAACGCGATAATCCATTAGTCGGGTCCCGCATCTCTGTAACTTCATGTCACAATTTGCCACCTCCCAAGAGAGCCCTCCATGGACACCTTGCAAAACATGCGCGCGTTCAGCTGTGTGGCCGAAGCCGGCAGTTTCACCGCCGCCGCCGCGCAATTGGATACCACCACAGCCAACGTCTCGCGTGCGGTTTCCAACCTGGAAGCCCACCTGCAAACCCGTCTGCTCAACCGCACCACCCGACGCATTGCGTTGACCGAGGCGGGTAAACGCTACTTGCTGCGTTGCGAGCAGATCCTGGCGTATGTCGAAGAAGCGGAAGCCGAGGCCAGCGACGCCCATGCGCGACCGGCCGGGCAGTTGAAGGTCCACACCATGACCGGCATCGGCCAGCATTTCGTGATCGACGCCATCGCCCGCTACCGCAAGACTCATCCGGACGTGACCTTCGACCTGACCCTGGCCAACCGCGTGCCGGACATCCTCGACGAGGGCTACGACGTCTCCATCGTGCTCGCCAGCGAACTGCCGGATTCGGGCTTCGTTTCCCAACGCCTGGGAATCACCTACAGCATCGTCTGCGCGTCGCCCGCCTACGTGAAAGCCAGCGGCTGCCCGCAAAAACCCAGCGATCTGCTCAACCACGCCTGCCTGCGCCTGGTCAGCCCGGTCATTCCGCTGGAAAAATGGGTGTTCGACGGCCCGGAAGGCCAAGAGATGGTCACCATCAACAGCTCACCGTTCCTGGTGAATTCCGCCGATGCGATGAAAACCGCGATCACCAGTGGCATGGGCGTGGGGGTGCTGCCGGTGTACGCCGCCATCGAAGGCTTGCGCAACGGCACGCTGGTGCGGGTCATGCCCAACTACCGCTCCCAGGAACTGAACCTCTACGCCATCTACCCGTCGCGCCAATACCTGGACGCGAAGATCAAGACCTGGGTCGAATACCTGCGCGGCTCGTTGCCGGAAATCCTCGCGGCGCACCAGGCTGAACTGACGGCTTACGAATTGAGTGGCAGCCTGGCGGGCACACGGGTCGCGAACTGAAGTCGTGCCCCGTGCTCGAAGGATGACTTCAGCGCTTGCCCATTGAACGGCGCGTTCCAGGAGGCGCGGCGCCCGGAGTCTTGGTGTGGCCATTCTTTGCGCCATTCTTGTACCACGGCTGCTGGCCGGCGCCCTTGGCCGCAGCCAGTTCACCGGGTTTGAACGGGAATTTGAAGGCGGGGATCGCCGCTTTCACGTCCTCGCTGTTGGAAACATCGCTGTCCGTCTGGCCGGACGGTTCGCCTTGCGAGCGTTCGTCCGCGGGCGATGGTATTGAGGAAGTCATTTGAATTATTCACTTGAGTAGGACAACAAACCCGTGGCGAGGGAGCTTGCTCCCGCTTGAGTGCGAAGCGCTCACAGGGATGGGGCCGCTTCGCAGCCCAGCGGGAGCAAGCTCCCTCGCCACAATTCAGTATGCCGGGCTCGGTAGGCGAGCCGCGAAAGGCGGCAGTATACCTGCCCGATATCCCGGCGCGCAGGCCAGTTTCATCCAACACGAACCACCGCCATCACGAGCAGGCTCGCTCCCACATTCAATCTTCAGTGGGCACAAAACTGATATCCAACACAGAGCCACTGTGGGAGCCGAGCTTGCTCGCGATGGGGCCAGCAAGCCCAACATCCATTCGTCCGACAGCAATCCAGGACAAAACTGACACGCCTGTCAGTTAGCCGTCACCTTCCTGACCGGCTCGCAACGCTATATAAGAAAGCTCAAACTCCTGCGTCCCGAACCGGCCCTTCATATCCATGCGCACCCAGAAGAAAACTATCCTGCTTGTCATGCTGTTGGTCGCCCTGGCGGCCCTGGCCCTCTGGTATGTGCTCAAGCCCGTGGCCGCCAAGCCCGGCGCCCCCGCCGCCGTTCCGGTACGGGCCGTCAGCGTGGTGCAAAAGGATGTGCCGCGCTTTGCCAGCGGCATCGGTACGGTCCTGTCGCTGCACAGCGTGGTGATCCGGCCGCAGATCGACGGCATCCTCACCCGGCTTCTGGTCAAGGAAGGGCAACGGGTCAAGAAGGGTGACCTGCTGGCGACCATCGATGACCGCTCGATCCGCGCCAGCCTCGACCAGGCCCGGGCCCAGCTCGGCGAGAGCCAGGCGCAGTTGGCGGTGGCCCAGGTCAACCTCAAGCGCTACAAGTTGCTGAGCGTCGATGACGGCGTCTCGAAGCAGACCTATGACCAGCAACAGGCCCTGGTCAACCAGCTCAAGGCGACCGCCCAGGGCAACCAGGCGGCCATCGACTCGGCACAGGTGCAACTGTCCTACACCCAGATCCGCTCCCCGGTGAGCGGGCGCGTCGGCATTCGCAACGTAGACGAAGGCAACTTCCTGCGCACCAGCGATGCCGAAGGCCTGTTCACGGTGACCCAGATCGACCCGATCGCGGTGGAGTTCTCCCTGCCCCAACAAATGCTGCCGACCTTGCAACGGTTGATCGCCGCCCCTGAGCAAGCCTTGGTCAAGGCCTACATCGGTGCCGATGGCGCCACCGGGGAGCTGCTCGGCGAGGGGCGCCTGAGCCTCATCGATAACCAGATCAACGCCAACACCGGAACCCTGCGGGCCAAGGCCGAATTCAACAACGCCGCGCAACGACTGTGGCCTGGGCAACTGGTGACGCTGAAAATCCAGACGGCCATCGACAAGGACGCCCTGGTGGTGCCGCCCACCGTGGTCCAGCGCGGCCTGGAGCAACACTTCGTGTACCGGATCAAGGGCGACATGGTCGAGAGCGTGCCGGTGACGATGGTTTACCAGGACAGCGACCTGCACATCATCAAGGGGGTCAACGCCGGCGACCAACTGGTGAGCGACGGCCAGTCACGGCTCAAGCCGGGCAGCCACATCCAGGTGCTCAGTGATCCGCCCGCCCTGGCCAAGACTGTGGAGCCGCAACCATGAAGGGCCGCGGCTCGGTTTCGGCGTGGTGCATCGACCACCCCATCGCCACGGTACTGCTGACATTTGCCCTGGTATTGCTGGGGGTGATCGCGTTTCCTCGCCTGCCCGTCGCGCCGTTGCCGGAGGCGGAGTTCCCGACCATCCAGGTCAACGCCCAGTTGCCCGGGGCCAGTCCCGAAACCATGGCGTCGTCGGTGGCGACGCCGCTGGAAGTGCAATTCAGCGCCATTCCCGGCATCACCCAAATGACGTCCAGCAGTGCCCTGGGCTCGACCAACCTGATCCTGCAATTCAGCCTCGATAAAAGCATCGACACCGCCGCCCAGGAAGTGCAGGCCGCCATCAACACCGCCGCCGGCAAACTGCCCAACGACATGCCGAACCTGCCGACCTGGCGCAAGGTCAACCCCGCGGACAGCCCGGTGCTGATCCTCAGCATCAGCTCCAGCCTGATGCCCGGCACCGAACTGAGCGACTACGTCGAAACCCTGCTCTCCCGCCAGATCAGCCAGATCGACGGCGTCGGACAAATCTACATCACCGGCCAGCAACGCCCGGCGATCCGCGTCCAGGCCTCGGCCGACCGGCTCGCGGCCATCGGCCTGACCCTCGCGGACATTCGCCTGGCGCTGCAACAGGCCAGCCTCAACCTGGCCAAGGGCGCGCTGTACGGCGAGTCGAGCATTTCCACCCTGTCCACCAACGACCAGTTGTTCCAACCTGCCGAGTATGGCGAGCTGATCGTGTCCTACCGGGACGGGGCACCGGTACACCTCAAGGACATCGCCAAGGTGGTCAACGGCTCGGAGAACGCCTACGTCCAGGCCTGGTCCGACAACGAGCCGGGGGTCAACCTGGTGATCTTCCGGCAACCGGGGGCGAACATCGTCGAGACCGTCGACCGCATCCAGGCGGCCCTGCCCACCTTGCAAGCGATGTTGCCCGCCGCGGTGCAGGTCAAAGTGTTGATCGACCGCACCCAGACCATCCGCGCCTCGTTGCATGAAGTGGAGATCACCTTGCTGATCGCGGTGCTGCTGGTGGTGGCGGTAATGGCGTTGTTCCTACGCCAGCTCTCGGCGACGTTGATCGTCTCGGCGGTGCTGGGGGTGTCGCTGATCGCCAGTTTCGCCTTGATGTACGTGATGGGGTTCAGCTTGAACAACCTGACCCTGGTGGCGATTGTCATCTCGGTGGGGTTCGTGGTGGACGATGCAATCGTGGTGGTGGAGAACATCCACCGGCACCTGGAGGCCGGCGATGGCATGCGCGAGGCGGCGATCAAGGGGGCCGGCGAGATTGGCTTCACCGTGGTCTCCATCAGTTTCTCGCTGATCGCCGCGTTCATTCCGCTGCTGTTCATGGGCGGCGTGGTCGGGCGTCTGTTCAAGGAGTTTGCCCTGACCGCCACCTCGACCATCCTGATTTCGGTGGTGGTGTCCCTCACATTGGCGCCGACCCTGGCCGCGCTGTTCATGCGTGCCCCGGTGCACCACGCCCATGGCTCGCCAGGGTTCGGCGAACGCTTGCTGGGCTGGTATGAACGCGGCCTGCGTCGGGCCCTCGCCCATCAAAAACTGATGATCGGCGTGTTCGGCCTGACCCTGGCACTGGCGGTGGTGGGCTATGTGTTCATTCCCAAGGGTTTTTTCCCGGTACAGGACACCGGCCTGGTGCTGGGCACCAGCGAAGCCGCCGCCGATGTGTCGTTCCCTGACATGGTGGCCAAGCACAAGGCCCTGGCCGAGATCGTCGCCGCCGACCCGGCGGTGCAGACCTTCTCCCACTCCGTCGGTGTCTCGGGCAACAACCAGACCATCGCCAACGGCCGCTTCTGGATCGCCCTCAAGCCCCGGGGCGAGCGTGACGTGTCGGCCAGTGGCTTCATCGACCGGATCCGCCCGCAATTGTTGAAAATCCCTGGCGTGGTGCTGTACCTCAGGGCCGGGCAGGACATCAACCTCAGCTCCGGCCCCAGTCGCGCCCAGTACCAATACGTGCTCAAGAGCAACGACGGGCCGAGCCTCAACGCCTGGACGCAAAAACTCACCGACAAGCTGCGCGGCAACCCGGCGTTCCGCGACATCTCCAACGACCTGCAACTGGGCGGCAGCATCACCCACATCAACATCGACCGCAGCGCGGCGGCGCGTTTCGGCCTCACCGCCACCGATGTCGACCAAGCCCTGTACGACGCCTTCGGCCAGCGGCAGATCAATGAATTCCAGACCGAGACCAACCAGTACAACGTGATCCTGGAGCTCGACACCGCGCAGCGGGGCAAGGCCGAAAGCCTGGCATATTTCTACCTGCGTTCGCCCTTGAGCGGGGAAATGGTGCCGCTCTCGGCCCTGGCCCGCTTCGATGCGCCGAGCAACGGCCCGCTGTCCATTGCCCACGACGGCATGTTCCCGGCCGCCAACCTGTCGTTCAACCTGGCGCCCGGCGTGGCCTTGGGAGACGCGGTGCGCCTGCTCGACCAGGCGAAGAACGAAATCGGCATGCCCGCCGCCATCACCGGTAATTTCCAGGGCGCGGCCCAGGCTTTCCAAAGTTCGCTGGCAAGCCAGCCATGGCTGATCCTCGCCGCGCTGGTGGCCGTCTACATCATCCTCGGCGTGCTCTACGAGAGTTTCGTACACCCGTTGACGATCATTTCTACCCTGCCCTCGGCTGGCCTCGGCGCGCTGATCATGCTCTGGCTGCTGGGCCAGGACTTTTCGATCATGGCGCTGATCGGGCTGGTGCTGCTGATCGGGATCGTCAAGAAGAACGGCATCCTGATGATCGACTTCGCCCTCGACGCCCAACGCAACAGAGGGCTGGCGCCCCAGGAGGCGATTTTCCAGGCGTGCCTGACACGCTTCCGTCCGATCATGATGACCACCCTGGCCGCCCTGCTCGGTGCGCTGCCGCTGATGCTCGGCTATGGCGCCGGCGCGGAACTGCGCCAGCCCCTGGGCATCGCGGTGGTGGGCGGCCTGCTGGTGAGCCAGGCGCTGACGCTGTTCACCACACCGGTCATATACTTGTGGCTCGAGCGCCTGTTCCATCGGCCTGCCCATCAGCCAGGGTCGGCGCCGACGGCGGCGCTGGCAAGCACAGACCACTGAGGCGGAGCCATGCGCGTTCTGATCATCGAAGACGAAGAAAAAACCGCGGACTACCTGCACCGCGGCCTGACCGAACAGGGCTATACCGTGGACGTGGCGCCGGACGGCATCGAGGGGCTGCACCTGGCCCTGGAAACCGACTATGCGGTGATCGTGCTCGACGTGATGCTGCCGGGCCTGGACGGCTTCGGCGTGCTCCGGGCCTTGCGCGCCCGCAAGCAGACGCCGGTGATCATGCTCACCGCCCGGGAACGGGTCGAGGACCGCATCAAGGGGCTGCGCGACGGCGCCGACGACTACCTGGGCAAGCCCTTTTCTTTCCTGGAACTGGTGGCCCGCCTGCAAGCCCTGACCCGCCGCAGTGGCGGCCATGAACCAGTGCAGGTGAGCATCGCCGACCTGTGGATCGATCTGATCAGCCGCAAGGCCACACGCGCCGGCCAGCGCCTGGACCTGACCGCCAAGGAGTTCTCCCTGCTCAGTGTCCTGGCCCGCCGCCAGGGCGAAATCCTTTCGAAGACCGCCATTGCCGAAATGGTCTGGGACATCAACTTCGACAGTGACGCCAACGTGGTGGAAGTGGCGATCAAACGCTTGCGGGCCAAGCTCGACGGGCCATTCGAGCAGAAGTTGCTGCACACCATTCGCGGCATGGGTTATGTGCTGGAGAATCGCGGCAATGAAATTGCCTGACAGCATCGCCCTGCGCCTCAGCGGCCTGTTCACGCTGGTGGCGGCATTGGTGTTCCTGTTGATCGGTGGCGCTTTGTATCAACAAGTCGCCAAAGGCCTGGGCCTGTTGCCCGAAGCCGAGCTCGATGCCCGCTACAGTGTCCTGGAGTCTACTGTCGGTCGCTATGGCACGCCTGAACACTGGGTGAAGATCAACAACAAGCTGCGATTGCTCGGCGAGGAAGACAAGCGCATCCATTTCTGGATCGTCAGTGACGATCCGCGCTTTGAGTACGGCGATCCCGATGGGCAGATCCGCACCTTTGCCCAAGGTCCCCTGGGTAAACGCGACCTGACGTTGCCCCATCGACACTATCCGATGAAAGTCCTGGTGAGCCAGTTCCCGGCCAAGGACCAACGCCCGCCGCTGCGCTTCATGATTGGCATCGACACCGAGACCTTCTACCAGACCCAGCATCGCCTGTTGGTGGCGCTGGTGAGCCTGGCGATTGTCGGCGTGCTCCTGGCTTCGTTGCTGGGCTATTGGGTCGCGCGCATCGGCCTCAAGCCGCTGATCAAGCTTTCCGATGAAGCCCAACGCCTGACCCCGCCCCGCCTGTCCGGGCGCTTGCAACTGTCGCCCTTGCCGCCGGAACTGAACCAGTTCGTCAGTTCCTTCAACGCCACTCTGGACCGGGTCGAACAGGCTTACTCACGGTTGGAGTCGTTCAACGCCGACGTCGCCCATGAACTGCGCTCGCCATTGACCAACCTGATCGGCCAGACCCAGGTGGCGCTGACCCGCGGACGCTCGGCCGAACATTACTTCGAAGTGCTGCAATCGAATCTCGAGGAGTTGGAGCGGCTGCGCTCGATCATCAACGACATGCTGTTCCTGGCCAGCGCCGACCAGGGCAGCAAGGCCACCAAGTTGACCAGCACCTCCCTGGCCAGCGAAGTGGCAACCACCCTAGATTACCTGGACTTCATTCTGGAGGACGCCCAGGTCCAGGTCCGGGTCAGCGGCGATGCCCAGGCCAACATCGAGATCGCCCACCTGCGCCGGGCGCTGATCAACCTGCTGAGCAACGCCGTGCAGCACACGGCGCCCGGTCAAGTGATCGATGTGCGCATCGAAGCCCTTGGCGAGCAGATCTGCCTCGCCGTCACCAACCCCGGCGACCCGATTGCCGGCGAACACCTGCCGCGCCTGTTCGAACGCTTCTATCGCGTCGATGCCTCGCGCAGCAACAGCGGCGCCAACCATGGGCTGGGGCTGGCCATCGTCAAGGCCATCGCACTGATGCATGGTGGCGATGTTTTTGTGCACAGCGACCAGGGCGCCAACACGTTCGGGATCCGCTTGCCAGCCTGACACCGCCACAAGGTCCGGTGTTTTCCAGTTGAATGCTGGGCGAAAGCCAACTGAATCAAAATCAACAGATCGCCACCTTCGGCAGCGCGTACCAGATATTGCGCAAACACTGATTGCCCGCTCTCATCGATCCAAGCACAATCAGCAAAAGGCCAGCATCTGGTTCATTTGCCGGTTTGCAATCCTTTGGGACGGATCCCAACCCTATGACAATGCAGACATTCGGAACCATGAGCGCGCGCAGTGCGACACCCGGCAACACCCCGTCTTCGATACGTTCGGAACGGGTACTCGTACTGGCCAGCTCGCTGGTTGTCATTGCCATCCTGAGTATCGTGACGTTCCTGTTGATTCGCGAACACGCGACGGCCCAGCAGGCGGCCACACGCGCGGCGAACAATATCGTGCAACTGATCGATGCCGACGTGCTGCGCAACGTCGAACTCTACGACCTTTCGCTACAAGGCTTGATCGCCACGGCAAAACGCGACGACCTGAAAGACGTTTCGCCAACGATCCGCCACCTGGCCCTGTTCGACCGCGCCACCACCGTTCCCTATAAAGGCGACATCCTGCTGCTCGACAAGCGGGGCGATGTGATCGCCGATTCCGCCTCGGTCGAACCGCGCAAAGGCAACTACGCCGACCGGGAGTATTTCCAGTCCCATGTCCAGAACCCGACTCCGGACATGATGATCAGTCGCCCGTTCCGTTCCAGGAGTGCCACCAAGGATTGGCGCATCAGCTTCAGCTATCGACTGAGCGATGACCAGGGCGAGTTCATGGGCGTGGCCGAAGCCGCGATGCGCCTGAACTACTTCAGCCAGTTGTTCAAGAGCCTGAACATCGGCCATGGGACGGTCAACCTGGTCAGCCGCGATGGAATCCTGCTGGCCCAGGAACCGCCCCTGGCTGACGACATGATTGGCAAGGACTTCAGCAACCGACCGAATTTCGTACGTATCCTGCGCGAGGGCAACGGCAGTTTTACCAGCATATCCAGTGTCGATCAGACACAGCGCCTATACACCTTTTCCCAGGTAGGCAACCTGCCACTGATCGTCGTGGTAGCGCTCTCCTCCCGAGAGGTCTTCGCGTCCTGGCAGCGCACGGCATTGCTGGTCAGTGGCGCCACCGGTGCGCTGTGCATCGGTTTGCTCTGGCTCACCTGGCTGCTGCGCCGGGAATTGCGCCGCCGCCACAATGCCGAACGGGAACTGGCACAACTGGCCTCTACCGACGCCCTCACAGGCCTGGCCAACCGGCGAACCCTGGACGAAACGTTGCAGCAGGAGTGGTTGCGTGCGCAACGTTCGGGTCAACCGTTGTCTGTGTTGATGATCGATGCCGATCACTTCAAGGCGTTCAACGATCGCCATGGTCATCAACAGGGTGACGAGGCCCTGCGGGCCTTGGCGCAGTTGATCGGCCAGCATGTGCGACGCCCCGCCGACCTGGCGGCGCGTTATGGCGGTGAAGAGTTCTCGGTGATTCTGCCGGAGACCACCACTGCGGGCGCCTTTACCATGGCCCAGAACATTCGCGACGCGGTTGAACAATTACCGCCGGTGTCCGAGGGGGGAGCACCCATGACGGTAAGTATTGGCATCGCTACTTGGCTGAATGGGCCATATGGTGAGCTTTCGCAACTTTTGTTCGCTGCGGATAAGGCGCTGTACCAGGCGAAGGCCAGTGGGCGAAATCGTGTGGTTTGTGCGATGTAAAGCCGTTTTTTGGGGGCTGGTTCTTGAGGGGACCGCGTTCCTCCTGTGGGAGCTCTGTGTTGGGCATAAATTTTGTGCCCACTGAAGATTGAATGTGGGAGCGAGCCTGCTCGCGAAGGCGGTGCTTCAGTCGGCAAACATGTTGGATGTGCGGGCCTCATCGCGAGCAAGCTCGCTCCCACATGGGTGCTGTGTTGGATATGAATTTTGTGTCCGCTGAAAACCGAGTGTGGGAGCGAGCTTGCTCGCGATGGCGGTACTTCAGTCGGCAAACATGTTGGATGTGCCGGCCTCATCGCGAGCAAGCTCGCTCCCACAGGGGTTCTGGGTTGGATATGAATTTTGTGTCCACTGAAGACCGAATGTGGGAGCGAGCTTGCTCGCGAAGGCGGTGCTTCAGTCGGCAAACATGTTGGATGTGCCGGCCTCATCGCGAGCAAGCTCGGGGAGGACGTTGATCTCGGGCGCCCCGTTAGTTACCACAGCAACGGAACACACACCAAAAAGATACACACCCAAAAGCAACCATAAAAAAAGGCCACCCAAAGGCAGCCTTCAAAAACTAGAGAGGTTTTTTTGCTTACACGGCCGCGACAGGACGCATGTAAGAGATTGGTGCGGTGCTGGCGTCTTCGAACGTCACGACTTCCCAAGCATCTTTCTGCTCAATCAACTTGCGCAGCAGCTGGTTGTTCAGTGCGTGGCCGGACTTGAAGCCCTTGAACTCACCAATCAAGCTATTGCCCAGCAGGTAGAGGTCGCCGATTGCATCGAGGATCTTGTGCTTGACGAATTCGTCTTCATAGCGAAGACCGTCTTCGTTCAATACACCATCGGAATCGACCACGATCGCGTTTTCAACACTGCCGCCGAGTGCGAGGTTGTGCTTGCGCAGGTACTCGATATCACTCATGAAACCAAAGGTACGGGCGCGGCTGACTTCTTTCACGAACGAAGTGCTGGAAAAATCCACGCTTGCACTCTGGGTGCGGTCACGGAAAACCGGGTGATCGAAATCGATCTCGAAGCTCACCTTGAAACCCTCGAAAGGGACGAAAGTGGCGCGCTTGTCGCCGTCTTCCACTGTCACTTCCCGCAGGATGCGGATGAACTTCTTGGCTGCGTCCTGCTCTTCCAGGCCAGCCGATTGAATCAGGAATACAAAGGGTCCGGCGCTGCCATCCATGATCGGGACTTCGGACGCGGAGAGCTCGACGTAGGCGTTATCGATGCCCAGGCCAGCCATGGCCGAGAGCAAATGCTCCACCGTGTCCACTTTGACGTCACCGTTGACCAGTGTGGTCGACATAGTGGTTTCACCAACGTTTTCCGCGCGAGCAGGAATCTGCACCACAGGGTCGAGGTCGGCACGACAAAACACGATGCCGGTGTCGACAGGCGCGGGCTTGAGGGTCAGGTAGACCTTCTCGCCGGAGTGCAGACCGACACCTGTGGCACGGATAATATTCTTCAGGGTGCGTTGTTTAATCATGGCATGGGCCGCTTCAGCGCAAATTGCGAACTGGTATCAACAAAGGCTGGCGATGATAGCAGACCAGACCTTTGCTGAACACCAATCACCTGTATCCCCCTGATACATTTCATCAATCGGCCTGACGACGCAGGAAAGCCGGGATGTCCAGGTAATCCAGATCGTCTTGCGGATTCATCTTCGCGGCAGTCGCAGCACCGGCCTGGGCCTGGTTGCGCATGACGGTCGGACGGTCCAGGTCACGGTAGTTCACCGCAGGCGCTTCCTGACGCGAAGCCGCTTGTTGTTGCGGTTGCGAAGCCATGGAAGTGTGAACGGTGTTGTCGATGACCTTCACGGGCTTCTCGATTTTCGCGCCCAGGCCCGTGGCAACCACGGTCACGTGCAACTCGTCGCGCATGTCCGGATCGATAACGGTACCGACCTTGACCATCGCGTGCTCGGAAGCGAAGGCTTCGATGATGCTACCCACGTCGGAGTACTCACCCAGGGACAGGTCAGGACCGGCGGTGATGTTCACCAGGATGCCGCGTGCACCTTGCAGGTTCACGTCTTCGAGCAACGGGTTGCGAATGGCCGCTTCGGTGGCCTCGCGTGCACGGTTCGGACCGCTGGCGCAGCCAGTGCCCATCATCGCCATGCCCATTTCGCTCATAACTGTCCGTACGTCGGCAAAGTCGACGTTGATCATGCCTGGACGCTTGATGATGTCGGAGATACCGCGAACGGCACCGGCCAGTACGTCGTCAGCCTTGGCGAAAGCCGACAGCAGGCTTGCATCTTTACCCAGGATGGTCAGCAGCTTCTCGTTGGGAATGGTGATCAACGAGTCAACGCTTTCAGACAGCAGACGGATACCTTCGTCGGCGATCTGCATACGCTTGCGGCCTTCGAACGGGAACGGACGAGTCACCACCGCAACGGTGAGGATCCCCATTTCCTTGGCCACTTCGGCGATGATCGGTGCAGCACCAGTACCGGTACCGCCGCCCATGCCGGTGGTGATGAACACCATGTTGGTGCCTTGCAGGACTTCAGCGATGCGCTCACGGTCTTCGAGCGCGGCCTGACGACCGACTTCCGGGTTGGCGCCGGCGCCGAGGCCTTTGGTTACGCCAGTGCCCAATTGCAGGATGGTCCGCGCGCCGATGGATTTCAGCGCCTGGGCATCAGTGTTGGCGCAGATGAACTCGACGCCTTCGATGTTGCTCTTGACCATGTGGTTGACAGCGTTGCCGCCGCCACCGCCGACACCGATTACTTTGATAACCGGGCTAGCGGGGATGTTGTCTACGAGTTCGAACATGTTCCCTCTCCTTTCATTCTCTAGTTTTTTCGCCTACTGCGTTTGCCGCGTCTTCCAGCGCCAAGCCTGAAACCTGCCGCGTGAAGCTTTGAAACTGTTAGAAGTTGCCCTTGACCCAAGCCTGGAGACGCTCGAACAGCGGTGCCTTAGGCTCGTCGCTGCTGTAGCTGTCGCGACTGCCAATGCCCGAGAACGAGATCCCGTCGGACTGTTTTTGCAGGCCGTACATCAACAGGCCCACGCCGGTGGAATAGATCGGGTTACGGACCACGTCATCCAGGCCCTTGACGCCATGGGGCACGCCCAGGCGCACCGGCATGTGGAAAATCTCCTCGGCCAGCTCGACCGCGCCTTCCATCTTCGACGTACCGCCGGTCAGCACGATGCCGGCCGGGATCAGGTCTTCGTAGCCACTGCGACGCAGTTCGGCCTGGATCAGCGTGAACAGCTCGTCGTAACGCGGCTCGACCACTTCGGCCAGGGCCTGGCGCGACAGTTCGCGCGGTGGACGGTCGCCGACGCTTGGCACCTTGATGGTTTCACCGGCACCGGCCAGTTTCGCCAGGGCACAGGCGTAGCGGATCTTGATTTCCTCGGCGTACTGGGTCGGGGTGCGCAACGCCATGGCGATGTCGTTGGTCACCTGGTCGCCGGCAATCGGGATCACGGCCGTGTGGCGGATCGCGCCTTCGGTGAAGATCGCGATGTCAGTGGTGCCGCCGCCGATGTCCACCAGGCACACGCCCAGCTCTTTCTCGTCGTCGGTCAGCACCGAGTAGGCCGAGGCCAGTTGCTCGAGGATGATGTCGTCGATTTCCAGGCCGCAGCGGCGCACGCACTTCTCGATGTTCTGCGCGGCGTTCACCGCGCAGGTCACCACGTGGACCTTGGCTTCCAGGCGCACGCCGGACATGCCCAGGGGCTCGCGCACGCCTTCCTGGTTATCGATCACGTAATCCTGCGGCAAGGTGTGCAGCACCCGCTGGTCGGCCGGGATTGCCACGGCCTGGGCCGCGTCGAGAACGCGCTCGAGGTCGGCGGAGCTGACTTCGCGATCACGAATCGCCACGATGCCGTGGGAGTTCAGGCTGCGGATGTGATTGCCCGCCACGCCGACGAACGCCGAGTGGATCCGGCAACCGGCCATCAGTTGCGCCTCTTCGATGGCGCGCTGGATCGATTGCACGGTGGACTCGATGTTCACCACCACGCCTTTCTTCAAGCCGCGGGACGGGTGTGTACCGATCCCGACGATGACCAGCGTGCCGTCGTCCGCGACTTCGCCTACCAGCGCCACCACTTTGGAAGTGCCGATATCGAGACCGACGATCATTTTCCCGCTTTGCACGTTTGCCATGGGTCCTGCCTCTTCTTAATTCTTCGCGACGGCGGGTTCGGCCGTCGTCGGCGCTACAGGTTCCCGCCAGCCAACAGCCAGGCCGTTGGCGTAGCGCAGATCGATGCGCGCAATGTTCGTAATCTGTTCTTTGAGCGTCTTGTCATAGATGGCGATGAAGCGGCGCATCTTTTCCACCAGGTTGCCGCGACCGAGCAACAGCTCGATGCCCGGCCCCGAGCTGCCCGCGCCAGTGGTCAGGAACCAACTGCCGCGCTCACGCAACTCCAGGCGCGCGATGGAGAAGCCCAACGGCCGCAACATCTGACTCAACACCTGGTATTGCTGCATGACTTGCTGCTGGGCCCGCTGTGGGCCGAACAGTTGTGGCAAATGTTCATAGTTGGCCAGTTCCCGCGGCGTAAACGCCTGGCCCTGGTTGTTCAACAGCGACTCGTCGCCCCAACGGGCCACCGGCAGCTGTTCTTCCAGGCGAATCGACACCTGGTCGGGCCACACCCGCCGGACTTCGGCGTGGGCGATCCAGGGCATCTGCTCCAGCTCCGTGCGCATGCCCGCCAGGTCGATGGTGAAGAAGCTCGACGCGACGAACGGGGCGATCCGCTGCTGCACCGCCTGCTGGCTGATGTAGCTCAGGTCGCCCTGGACGTTGATCCGGGCGATTGGCCGGTCGGCATACGGCAACAACCGTTGCGCGCCTTCATACGTACCGAACCCCAGCGCAACCAGCATCACTGGCCAGAACAGGCTCTTGAGAAAGCCAAAATTGGCTTTCGGCAAGCGCGCCGACATCGGCTCTTTGGCCACCATTCGGCTGGCACCCCGCGGCACCGGCTTGCGACCGGGTGCGGATGGCTGATGACGAAGCGATGCGCCTTGCATGGCTTAACCTCTTGGCTCTTGTTGGCCGACACTGGCGGCCAGGATCGACAGCACCAGTTGCTGGAAATCCAGGCCGGCGGCGCGGGCCGCCATCGGCACCAGGCTGTGATCGGTCATGCCAGGGGCGGTGTTGACTTCCAGGAACCAGAACTGCCCATCGGCGTCCTGCATCACGTCCGCCCGGCCCCAACCGGCAATACCCAGCGCCTCACAGGCCTTGGCCGTGAGGTCCATCAGTTGTTTTTCCTTGGCCGCATCCAGCCCGCAGGGAATGCGGTACTGGGTATCGTTGGCGATGTACTTGGCGTCGTAGTCGTAGAACGTGTGGGGCGTGCCCAGCGCAATCGGGGGCAACACCTGGTCACGCAGGGTGGCGATGGTGAACTCGGGACCGGTGATCCACTGTTCGACCAACACTTGCGAATCGTAGGAACTGGCGTCCTTCCAGGCTGCGGTCAACTCAGGCAGCGAATTCACTTTCGCCATGCCGATACTTGAACCTTCATGGGCCGGTTTGACGATCAAAGGGAAGCCCAGTTCCGTGGCCGCCGAAATACAATCGGCCTCGGACGCCAGCACGGCGTGACGCGGCGTTGGAATGCCGAGGCTGTGCCAGACCTGCTTGGTGCGCAGCTTGTCCATCGCCAGGGCAGACGCGAGGATGCCGCTGCCGGTGTAGGGAATGCCCAGGCATTCGAGCAGGCCTTGCATGCTGCCGTCTTCACCGCCGCGACCGTGGAGAATGATGAACGCGCGGTCGATCTTTTCGCTGAGCAGGCGCTGCAGGAAATCGTCGCCCACATCGATGCCGAAGGCGTCGACGCCGGCGCTTTGCAAGGCTTGCAGCACGGCGTTGCCGGACTTGAGGGAGACCTCGCGCTCGGCGCTCTTGCCACCGAACAGCACGGCAACGCGGCCGAAGGCTTTCGGATCGAGGGTCGAGACCAGGTTGGCGTAGGCAGCAGTCATTTCAGTTTCCCCTCGCTGGAGGCCACGATGGCTCCGGCGAATAACGGACTGTTCAACAGTTTCGGGGCCAGGCCACCGATGTCGCCGGCACCCTGGCACAGCAGGATGTCGCCGGCGCGCAGCAGCGGCTTGACCAGCGGCGCGAGGTCCACGCCGCGTTCGATGTAGATCGGGTCCAACTGGCCACGCTGGCGAATGCTGTGGCACAGCTGGCGGCTGTCGGCCCCGGGGATCGGCTCTTCACCGGCCGGGTAGACTTCCATCAACAGCAGCACGTTGGCGTCGGCCAATACCTGGACGAAGTCGTCGTACAGGTCGCGGGTGCGGCTGTAGCGGTGCGGCTGGTAGACCATCACCAGGCGCCGCTCCGGCCAGCCACCGCGCACGGCCTTGATCACCGCCGCGACTTCGGTCGGGTGGTGGCCGTAGTCATCCACCAGCATCACGTTGCCGCCGTCCACCGGCAATTCGCCGTAGACCTGGAAGCGTCGACCCACACCCTGGAACCCGGACAGGCCCTGGACGATGGCTTCATCGCTGACACCTTCGTCGGTGGCGATGCAGATAGTGGCCAAGGCGTTGAGCACGTTGTGGTTGCCAGGCATGTTCACCGACACGTCCAACGGCTCGCGATCAGGGCGCAAGACGGTGAAGAATGTCTGCATGCCCTGCTGGCGCACGTTGATGGCGCGTACGTCGGCGTCTTCGCCAAAACCGTAGGTCACGGTCGGACGCTTGATCAGCGGCAGGATCTCACGCACCACCGGATCGTCCAGGCACACCACCGCCAGACCGTAGAACGGCAGGTTGTGCAGAAACTCCACGAAGGTTTTCTTCAGCTTGTTGAAGTCGCCGTCGTAGGTCGCCATGTGGTCGGCGTCGATGTTGGTCACCACGGCCACCAGTGGTTGCAGGTGCAGGAAACTCGCATCGCTCTCGTCGGCTTCGGCGATCAGGTAGCGGCTGGTACCCAGTTGGGCATTAGTGCCCGCGGCATTCAGGCGGCCACCGATCACGAACGTCGGGTCCAGGCCGCCAGCGGCGAACACCGAGGCGATCAGGCTGGTGGTGGTGGTCTTGCCGTGGGTACCGGCGACGGCGATGCCGTGGCGATAGCGCATCAGCTCGGCGAGCATCTCAGCCCGTGGCACCACCGGGATGCGGCGTTCCAGGGCGGTGGCGACTTCCGGGTTGGACGTGTTCACGGCGCTGGACACCACCAGCACGTCGGCATTGGCGGCGTTCTCGGCACGGTGGCCGATAAAAATCTGCGCGCCGAAGGACTCCAGGCGCTCGGTGACCGGGGAAGCCTTCAGGTCGGAACCCGAGACCTGGTAACCCAGGTTCAGCAGCACCTCGGCGATCCCGCACATGCCCACGCCGCCGATACCGACGAAGTGGATGCGGCGGATACGGCGCATTTCCGGTTGCGGCATGGCTTTGCGATTCTCAACCATGGGCCACCTCCAGGCAGGTATCGACCACTTGGGCTGTGGCATCGGGTTTGGCCAGGCGGCGGGCGGCGCGGGCCATGTCTTCAAGTCGTTGCGGCTGCATCAAAACCTCTGTCAGGCGGGCGGCAAGATCCGCGGCGCCAGTCGTTCTTTGCGGCATCAGGAAGGCAGCGCCTTCACGGGCCAAATAATCGGCGTTACGGGTCTGGTGATCGTCGATGGCGTGGGGCAAAGGCACCAGCATCGAGGGCAGACCGGCGGCAGCCAGTTCACTGATGGTCAGCGCGCCTGCGCGGCAGACCACCAGGTCGGCCCAGCCATAGGCTTGGGCCATGTCTTTGATGAAAGGCTGCACTTGCGCCTCGACGCCGGCGGCGCGGTAGCGCTCGGCGGTCACTTCATCGTGGTTTTTGCCGGCCTGGTGAAACACTTCCGGGCGCAGTTCGGGGGCGACCTGCGACAGGGCTTCGGGCAGCAATTTGTTCAACGGTTCTGCCCCCAGGCTTCCACCCAGGACCAGCAAACGCGCCTTGCGTCCGGCCAGGGCCGGGCGCGGTGTTTCGAGGAACAGCTCGGTACGCACCGGATTGCCGGTGGTGCGGCGGCTGCCCGACAGGGTAAAGGTGTCGGGAAAGGCTTCACAGACCCGGGCGGCCAACGGCACCAGTAACCGATTGGCGGTACCGGCCACGGCGTTCTGCTCGTGGACGATCACCGGCACACCGGCCAGTTTTGCCGCAACGCCGCCCGGCCCGGTCACATAACCGCCGAACCCGACCACGCACACCGGCCGCAGCCGACGAATGATCGCCCGCGCTTGCCAGACCGACTTGAGCAGCATCAGCGGTGCCTTGAGCAACGACAGCTTGCCCTTGCCCCGCAGGCCGCTGGCGTCGATCCGGTGCAGTTCGAGGCCGGCGCCGGGCACCAGTTCGTTCTCGATGCCCCGTGGCGTGCCCAACCAATGCACGGTGTAGCCGCGTGCCTGGAACTCCCGGGCACAGGCCAGCGCCGGGAATACGTGCCCGCCGGTACCGCCCGCCATGATCAGCACGTTAGCGCCCATGAGTCGGCTCCTCGGCGAAGTCGCTCTCCTGGAATTCCATCTCTTCGCTGCCCAGGTGGGTTCGACTCTCCCATTCGATACGCAGCAACAGGCCGAGACAGGCACAGCAGATCACCAGGGAGCTGCCGCCATAACTGAGGAACGGCAGCGTCAGGCCCTTGGTCGGCAATAGGCCGACGTTCACGCCGATGTTGATCAAAAACTGGCCGATCCACAGGAACGACAAGCCATACGCCACATAGGCGGCGAAAAACTGTTTGGCCTTTTCCGCCCACAAGCCGATGTACATGCCACGCACGCAGACGAACACGAACAGGGCGACGGTGCACAGGGAACCCACCATCCCCAGTTCTTCGGCCAGGACCGAGAACACGAAGTCGGTGTGGGCTTCCGGCAGGTAGAACTGCTTCTGCACGCTGTTGCCCAGGCCCACGCCCAGCCACTCGCCGCGACCGAAGGCAATCAGCGCCTGGGTCAATTGATAGCCGGAACCAAACTGGTCCGCCCACGGATCGGTAAAGGTGATCAGGCGCGCCATCCGATACGGTTGCGCCTGCACCAGCACCGTCACCGCCGCAACCGCCAGCGCGACCATCAAGGTGAAACGGAACAGCCCGACGCCGCCGAGGAACAGCATCGCCGCCGCCGCGCCCATCATCACCACCGTGGCACCGAAGTCCGGTTCCATCAGCAGCAGGCCGGCCATCGGCAGCAACACGATGAACGGCTTGAAGAACCCCATCCAGCTCTCGCGCACTTCCTTCTGGCGACGCACCAGGTAACCGGCGAGGTAGATCACCACGAAGACCTTGGCGATCTCCGAAGGCTGGACGTTGAAGAAGCTGAAGCCGATCCAGCGCATCGAGCCGTTGACCTCGCGACCAATACCCGGCAAGAGCACCATCACCAACAGGCCGAAGGCACCGAGCAACATCATCCAGCCCAGGCGTTGCCAAGTGGCGATCGGCACCATCATGGTGACGATGCACGCGCCCAGGCCGATCACCAGGTAAATCAGGTGGCGGATCATGTGGTAAAGGGTGTTGCCCGACTGCACGGCGGCCACTTCCGACGACGCGGAGGTGATCATCACCAGGCCCAGGCCCAGCAAGGCCAGGCAACCGGCGAGCATCGGGAAATCCAGATCGATGCCACGACCGGTAATCAGCGGCGACGGGTACGGCTTGATGATGTTCATCAGGTTCATGCCAAGTCCTCCGCGGCCTGGGCGAACAACTGCCCACGCTCTTCGTAGTTCTTGAACATGTCGAAACTGGCGCAGGCCGGCGACAGCAGGACCGCATCGCCCGGCTGGGCAAGGGCGCGGCATTGCTGCACCGCCTCGTCCAGCGAAGCGACGCGTACCAGCGGCACGGCATCGCCGAGGGCCTGGGCGATCAATTCGCGATCACGGCCCATCAGCACCACGGCGCGGCAGTTGGCGGCAACGGGGTCGCGCAGGTCCTTGAAGTCGGCACCCTTGCCGTCGCCGCCGGCGATCAGCACGAGCTTGCCGTCGATGTCCGCGCCAAGGCCTTCGATGGCCGCGAGCGCGGCACCGACGTTGGTGGCCTTGGAGTCGTTGTACCAGGCCACGCCATCGAGGTCGCGTACCCACTGGCAGCGGTGCTCAAGGCCGGCGAAGGTGCGCAGGGCCGAGAGCATGGCGTCGAACGGCAGGCCGACCGCATGCCCCAGGGCCAACGCAGCCAGGGCATTGGCCTGGTTGTGGGCGCCGCGAATTTTCAACTCGCGCACCGGCATCAGGATCTGGAATTCGAAGGCCAGGTATTTCTCGCCGTTCTCTTCGCGCAACCCGAAGCCTTTGAAATCCGGAACGCCCAGGCCGAAGGACCAGCACGGCATGCCCTCGCCCAACAACGGCCGGGTCAGGGCGTCCTGGCGGTTGAATACCACTTGCCGGGCACCCCGGAAAATCCGGTGCTTGGCCAGGTGGTAAGCCGGCAGGCCGCTGTAGCGGTCCATGTGGTCTTCGCTGACGTTGAGCACGGTGGCCACTTCGGCACCGAGGTGGTCGGTGGTCTCGAGCTGGAAGCTCGACAGTTCCATCACGTACAACTCGACGTCATCGCTGAGCAGGTCCAGTGCCGGGGTACCGAGGTTGCCGCCCACGGCGACACGCTTGCCGGCCGCCGCGGCCATCTCACCCACCAGGGTGGTGACGGTGCTCTTGGCATTGGAACCGCTGATGGCAACGATCGGCGCCTTGGCGTTGCGCGCGAATAGCTCGATGTCGCCGGACAACTTCACGCCACGGGCAGCGGCAGCCTGCAGGGCTGGGGTCGCCAGGGCCAGGCCGGGACTCACGTAGAGTTCATCGGCACGGCACAGGAATTCGACGTCCAGCTCGCCACAACGCACGTCCACCTGTGGATAGTCACGGCGCAGCGTGGCCAGCTCAGGCGGATTTTCCCGCGTATCGGCCACGGCAAACGACACGCCCCGGTTCGCCAGGAAGCGAACCAGGGACATGCCGCTCTTGCCGAGGCCGACAACGATGCGGAAGTGGTCAGAAGCAATCAGGGACACTCGTTCTACCTCAGCTTCAGGGTGGCAAGGCCGACCAGCACCAGGATCACGGTGATGATCCAGAAACGGACGATCACGCGTGGCTCGGGCCAGCCCTTGAGTTCAAAGTGGTGGTGGATCGGCGCCATGCGGAATACGCGGCGGCCGGTCAATTTAAAGGAGGCAACCTGAATGACGACTGACAGGGTCTCCATCACGAACACACCGCCCATAATGAACAGGACGATTTCCTGGCGAACGATCACGGCGATGGTGCCCAGGGCCGCGCCCAGCGCCAGCGCGCCGACGTCGCCCATGAAGACTTGCGCCGGGTAGGTGTTGAACCACAGGAAGCCCAGTCCGGCACCGATCAGCGCACCGCAGAACACAATCAATTCACCCGCGCCCGGCACATACGGGATCAGCAGGTATTCGGCGAACTTCACGTTACCCGACAGGTAGCAGAAGATCCCCAGGGCGCCGCCGACCATGACCGTGGGCATGATCGCCAGGCCGTCGAGGCCGTCGGTGAGATTGACCGCGTTGCTCGAACCGACGATCACCAGGTAGGTCAATACGATGAAACCAGCGCCCAGCGGAATGCTGTAGTCCTTGAGCATCGGCAGGATCAGGGTGGTTTCCACCGGCGAGGCGGCGGTCATATAAAGGAAGATCGCCGCGCCAAGGCCGAACACCGATTGCCAGAAATACTTCCAGCGGCTTGGCAGCCCACGGGAGTTCTTCTCGATGACCTTGCGGTAGTCGTCGACCCAGCCGATGGCGCCGAACAGCAACGTCACCAACAGCACAACCCAGACATAACGGTTCGCCAAATCAGCCCACAGCACGGTACTGATGCCAATGGACGACAGGATCAGCGCGCCCCCCATGGTCGGCGTACCGGATTTGGACAGGTGCGATTGCGGACCGTCGTTACGGACCGACTGGCCGATCTGCAGGTTCTGCAGGGTGCGGATCATCCACGGGCCCAGGAACAGCGACAACGACAACGCGGTCAGCACACCCAGGATCCCGCGCAGGGTCAGGTACTGGAAGACCGCGAAGCCTTTGTGGAACTGTTGCAGGTACTCCGCTAGCAGCAGCAGCATTAATGTTTCTCCGTGGTGGTGCCGCACAGCGCCGCGACGATGTTTTCCATCGCTGCGCTGCGTGAACCCTTGATCAATAAGGTGGTGTTCGGGTCCTGCTCGGCGCCCAGGGCCTGGATCAATTCGGCTTGAGTAGTGAAATGCCGTGCGTGCTCGCCAAACGCGGCGACTGCATGGGCCATCATCGGACCGACCGCATACAGCGCATCGACCTTGCCGCGCGCATAGGCACCGACATCGTGATGTCCCTGTTGCGCCCATTCGCCCAACTCGCCGATATCCCCCAGCACCAGCACGGTACGGCCGGAGAAACCGGCGAGGATATCCACCGCCGCGCACATGGACGACGGGTTGGCGTTATAGGTGTCGTCGATCACGCGCATGCCGTTGCTGGCCAGTTGCGCGACAGAGCGCCCCTTGACCGGCTGCACGGCGTTCAGCCCGGCAACGATGCCCGGCAGCGACACGCCCAGGGCATGGGCGGCAGCTGCGGCGGCCAGGGCGTTGGCGACGTTATGGGTGCCCAGCAGGTTCAATTGGACCCGCTCGGCACCGTCGGGGCTGTGCAGGTTAAAGGCCGGGCAACCGCGGGCATCACGGTCCAGGTCGCTGGCGTAGAAATTCGCGGCGAGGTTGCTCAGGGCAAAGCTCAGCACCTTGCGCTCCCCCGCCCGGGTCTTCCAGATTTCGAAGGCCTTGTCGTCGAGATTCAGCACGGCGACGCCATTGGCATCCAGCCCTTCGATGATCTCGCCCTTGGCCTCGACGATTTTTTCCGGGCCGCCGAACTCGCCGACGTGGGCGGTCCCGGCGTTGTTGAGCACCGCCACGTGGGGCTTGGTCATGGCCACGGTGTAGGCGATCTCGCCGAGCCGCGAAGCCCCCAATTCAATGACGGCGGCGCTGTGTTCCGGTGCCAGTTCCAGCAAGGTCAGGGGCACACCGAGGTCGTTGTTCAGGTTGCCACGGGTCGCCAGCACCGCACCACGAGTGCGCAGGATGCTGGCAAGCATTTCCTTGACCGTGGTCTTGCCGCTGGAACCGGTAATGGCCGCGACCGGGTTGCCATACGCTGCGCGGTTCAGCGCACCGAGCTGGCCCAGGGCCTGGCGAGTGTCGCTGACGAGCAATTGCGGCAACGTGCTGTTGCTCACTTCCCGCTCGACCAATGCGGCGACCGCACCTTTGCCCGCGACCTCGTTCAAGTAATCGTGGCCGTCGAAACGCGGACCGGTCAGGGCGACGAACAATTGCCCCGGCGCGATCGCCCGGCTGTCGATGCTCACGCCGCTGAAGGTGGCGTCCGCAGAAATGAGGCGCGCATTCAGGGCGTTGGTCAGCTCGCTGAGTTTCAGGGCCTTAAGCATGGGCCACCTCCCACGCGGTCAGGGCGTGATCGGCTTCCACCAGATCGGAGAACCCATGGCGTTCGCCGTTGATTTCCTGATAGTCCTCGTGACCCTTGCCGGCCAGGACGATGACATCGTCCGCCGAGGCGCTGGCGATCAACTGGGCAATGGCCTGGCCGCGACCAGCGACGAAGGTGACGTTATCCACAGCGGTAAAACCGGCGCGGATGTCGTCGAAGATCCGCAGCGGGTCTTCGCTGCGCGGGTTGTCGTCGGTGACCAGCACGCCGTCCGCCAGACGCTCCACCACTTCTGCCATCAACGGGCGCTTGCCGCGATCGCGATCGCCGCCGCAGCCGAACAGGCACAGCAGCCGGCCCTTGGCGTGAGGACGCAAGGCCGTGAGGACTTTTTCCAACGCGTCGGGGGTATGGGCGTAATCGACCACCACCAACGGTTGGGCCCCGCCGCCGAGGCGCTGCATGCGCCCGGCCGGCCCTTCAAGTCTTGGCAACACCTTGAGGATTTCGTCCAGCGCGTAGTCCAGGCCGAGCAAGGCGCCGATGGCCGCCAATACGTTGCTCAGGTTGAAGCGGCCGAGCAAGGTGCTGCGCAGATGGTGCTCGCCCTGGGGCGTGACCAGTGTGGCGCGCACGCCTTCATCGTCGAACTGCGCCTGGCGTATATAAAGGTAGGCGCTGGTATCTTCCAGGCTATAGGTGATCAACCGGGACTCGCGCTTGTCGGCGGCCAGTTGCCGGCCGAACTCGTCGTCGAGATTGATGACCCGGCATTTCAAGTCACTCCAGGCAAACAGCTTGGCCTTGGCTTCGCCGTAGGCCTGCATGGTGCCGTGGTAGTCCAGGTGGTCGCGGGACAGGTTGGTCAACACCGCGACGTCGAACGCCAGCGCCGTCACACGACCCTGGTCCAGGCCATGGGACGAGACTTCCATCGCAACGGCCTTGGCACCGGCCTTCTTCAGGTCCGCCAGGGTCGCTTGCACGGCAATCGGGTTCGGCGTGGTGTGCAGGCCGCTTTCCAGCGCGCCATGAAAACCGTTGCCCAAGGTGCCGACAATGCCGCAATGCTGGCCGAGCAGGTCCAAGGCCTGGGCCACCAGTTGGGTCACGCTGGTCTTGCCGTTGGTGCCGGTCACGCCCACCAGGTTCAGGTGGCGGCTCGGGTCGCCATAGAACCGTCCGGCGATGTCCGACAGCTGCGCCGCCAGGCCCTTGACCGGAATCAGCGGCACGTCAGTGATCGGCAGCACGGTCGCGCCTTGCACTTCATACGCCACGGCAGCCGCGCCGCGCTTCAGGGCGTCGGCGATATGGTCGCGACCATCGACACGGGCGCCCGGCACCGCCAGGAACAAGTCCCCGGCACGTACATTGCGGCTGTCCAGGGCCAATTCACGAATCAGCAGATCGTGACCGGCGTGGGCAAAAATCTTGTTCAGGCTCAGGGACATCAGCCACGCCCTCCTTCGGCTTTCAAGGGAATGACCGGTGCGGTATTGGCCTGCTGGGTCGGCGGAAGGTTATCCGGGGTAATGTTCATCAGGCGCAGGGTGCCGGACATCACTTTGCTGAACACCGGCGCCGAGACCAGGCCACCGAAGTAGCCCGCCTTGCTCGGTTCGTCGATGACCACGACGATGGCGTAGCGTGGGTCGCTCATCGGCCCGAAGCCGGCAAACAGCGAACGGTAGGAATTCTCGGCGTAGCCTTTGGTGCCCACGGAGGTTTTGCGGGCCGTACCCGACTTGCCTGCCACGTGATAGGCCGGCACCTGGGCGCGGTAGACACCACGCGGCGCCTCGATCACCTGTTGCAGCATGCCCTGCATGGTCTTGGCGACGTTTTCCGGGATCACCTGGGTGGCTTGCGGTGGCTTGTCAGTCTTGATCAGGGTCAGCGGTGCCATGCGCCCGTTGTTCGCCAGCGCGGAAAACGCGTGGACCAACTGGATCGCGGTCACGGAAACGCCGTAGCCATAGGACAACGTGGCGGTCTCAGCCTTGCGCCAGTCACGGTAGTTCGGCAGGTTGCCGACACGCTCGCCCGGGAAGCCCAGGCCGGTGTCCTGGCCGAGGCCGATTTTCTGGGCCAGGCGATAAATCGTCTCGCCGCCGATATCGAAGGCGATCTTGCTCATGCCGACGTTACTGGAGTTGATCAGGATGCCGGTCAGGTCGAGCACCGGGCCTTCAGTCTTGGACACGTCACGGATGGTGTACTTGCCGATCTGCAAGGTGCCCGGGTAGACCTCGACGGTGTCGCTCGGTTTCCAGCGCCCGGTTTCCAGGGCGGCGGCCATGGACACGGCTTTCATGGTCGAACCCGGCTCGAACACGTCGATCATCGCGCGGTTGCGCATCATCGCCGGTTGCAGGTTGCGGCGGTTGTTCGGGTTGTAGGTCGGCTGGTTGACCATCGCCAGGATCTCGCCGGTCTTCACGTCCATGATCACCAGGCTGCCGGCCTTGGCACCGTTCTCGACGATGGCGTTGCGCAGCTCGCGGTTGGCCAGGTATTGCAGGCGCAGGTCAATGGACAACGCCAAGGGCTTGCCGGCCTTGGCGTTTTTGGTGACTTGGACATCCTTGATCAGCCTGCCGCGCCGATCCTTGATGACCTGGCGCTTGCCGGCGACCCCGGCGAGCCATTCGTCATAGGCCAGCTCGACCCCTTCGCGCCCTCGATCATCGATGTCGGTAAACCCGACCATGTGGGCGGTAACTTCACCGGCCGGGTAGAAACGCCGGAATTCTTCGATGCCGTAGACACCGGGCACTTTCAGGTCGAGCACGCCCTGGCCTTGCTCGGGCGTCAACCCGCGCACCAGGTAGATGAATTCCTTATTGGCTTGGGCTTCAAGACGCTCGGCCAAGGCCTTGGGGTCCTGCCCGAGGGCGGCGGCCAAGGCCGGCCATTTTTCCTTGGCTTGCTGCATTTCCTTGGCGTTGGCCCACAAGGTGGTCACCGGGGTACTCACGGCCAGGGGTTCGCCGTTGCGGTCGGTGATCAGGCCACGGTGCGCCGGAATCGGAATATGACGCACACTGCGAGCGTCGCCCTGCCCCTTGAGGAAGTCACGGTCGATGACCTGCAGGTCGATGATGCGCCACGAAATCGCCGCCACCATGATCCCGAGCAAGCCCAGGACCAGACGAAACCGCCACGGGAACAGCGCCCCTTCGAGTTTCATCATGGCGCCACCATTTGCACTTCGGCGGCGCCGGGAATGCGCATTTTCAGCTGTTCGGTAGCCAGTACTTCGATACGGCTATGGGCGGTCCAGGTGCTTTGCTCCAGGATCAACCGGCCCCACTCGGCCTGCGCCTTGTCGCGCACGCTCAGTTCGTTGTAGAGGGTGTTGAGCAACTGCCGGTTCCAGTGCGCGCTATAGGACACGGCGATGGCCGACACGAGCACGCCGATAAACAGCAGCAGCATGAAAAAGCTGCCGCCAGGCAGGGGCTTGGCGAAGAGCTTGCTCACCGCAACTTCTCCGCGACACGCATGACGGCGCTACGGGCACGTGGGTTGGCCTTGAGTTCGGCGTCGGAGGCGAACTGCGCTTTGCCATGGATCTTGATTTTCGGTACGAAGGCTTCGAAACGCACCGGCAGGTTGCGCGGCAGGTTATCGGCTTCGCCCTTGGTGAGCTTGCGCATGAACAGCTTGACGATGCGGTCTTCCAGGGAATGGAAGCTGATCACCACCAGCCGACCGCCGATCTCCAGCGCCTCAAGCGCTGCTTCGAGACCAACTTCCAGATCGCCCAGCTCGTTATTGACGTGGATGCGCAAGCCCTGGAAAGCACGGGTCGCCGGGTTCTTGCCCTTCTCCCAGGCCGGGTTGGCCACTTTCAGCACTTCGGCCAGGTCGCCGGTACGCTCGAAGGGCTTGACGTCGCGGCGTTCGACCACGGCACGGGCCATGCGGCCGGAGAAACGCTCTTCGCCGTATTCCTTGAAGACACGGGCGATTTCTTCCACCGGGGCGGTGTTGACGAATTCGGCGGCGCTGATGCCACGGGACGGATCCATGCGCATGTCCAACGGACCGTCATTGAGGAAACTGAAGCCGCGCTCCGGGTCGTCCAGTTGCGGCGACGACACGCCCAGGTCGAGCAGCACGCCACTGACCTTGCCCGCCAGGCCACGCTCGGCGACTTCCGCGCCCAACTCGGCAAAGCTGCGCTGCACAACGACAAAGCGGCCGTCTTCGGCCGCCAGCGCTTGCCCGGTGGCAATCGCTTGAGGATCCTTGTCGAACCCCAGCAACCGACCGTCCGGACCGAGCTGGCTGAGAATCAGCCGGCTGTGCCCGCCACGCCCGAACGTGCCGTCCAGATAGCAGCCATCAGGACGTACGGCGAGAGCCTCGACGGCTTCGTCAAGCAGTACGGTGATGTGGTTAAAGCCGCTATCAATAGTCACAGGATCAAATCACGCAGTTCATCAGGCATGGCGCCCGGTTGTTGAATAGCAGCGAGGTCAGCGGCAGAAACCGCATTCCAGGCATCTTCGTCCCACAGTTGGAACTTGTTCAGTTGGCCCACCAGCATCGCGCGCTTGTCCAGCTTGGCGTACTCGCGCAGGCGCGGCGGCACCAGGAAACGACCGCTGCCATCGAGCTCGAGGTCGACGGCATTACCGATCAGCAAGCGTTGCAGGCGGCGGTTTTCTTCACGCAGCGAAGGCAGTGCGCGCAGTTTGGTTTCGATGATTTCCCACTCATCCAAGGGGTAGACACACAAACATGGGTCAACAGCGTCGATTGTGACGATTAATTGCCCCGAACTTCGCGAAACGAGCTCGTCACGATACCGGCTGGGCATGGCGAGCCGGCCTTTTGCATCGAGACTGATAGCGTTAGCTCCGCGAAACACGTCTGCGTTTCTCCACTTTTTGGCGTTTTACCTTCAAAAAAACCCACTTCATGCCACTTTCCGCCACTTGCGCACACTATAGGAATGCGCCCACCGCACCGTCAAGGCGCGGAATGAAGGAAAAGCCTTATAGATCGGAGATTTAGGAGCGTTTCAGGAGGGGTAACAAGAATCTGACGTAGGAAAAGGCGCCTCAACCTGAGGCTGCACAGGGGACTGCGCGCACAAGTTAAAGTGATTTGTTAAGAGTAAGATTTTTTTGGTATTAGGAACTGCATCTGCCAGTGATTCCGGCAGGAAGGGAAAAGGTGGAGAGTCGATCTGTAAGCCGGGTTCTGTCTTGAACAGTCATTCGTCTACGATGGCCATCACTGGACATCTTTAGCAACCTACCCGGTCCCAGCGCGGGCCACGCCTTGGGACCCTATTTGGTCTTGCTCCAAGTGGGGTTTACCTAGCCACGAACTGTTGCCAGCCGTGCGGTGCGCTCTTACCGCACCTTTTCACCCTTACCGGCGCCGAAACGCTTAGGCGGTTATTTTCTGTGGCACTTTCCGTAGGCTCACGCCTCCCAGGCATTACCTGGCACTTCGCCCTATGGAGCCCGGACTTTCCTCCCCCCTCTAATTTTCATAGAGGGCAGCGACTGTCCGATCGACTCTCCGCCGCGAAGGTTAACGGTAGAGCGCTTGAAGAACAAGCGCTAAAAGCCCCGGGCCAGCACCGTGTCCCGGTTTCACTGGTCTTTCTGTTTTTCCAGTGCGACCTGGTACAGCACATTCTTGCGCTCGCCGGTGATCTGCGCCGCAAGGGCCGCGGCGCGCTTGAGGGGCATTTCCTCGAGCAGCAGGTTCAGGACGCGCATCGCCTCGCTGCTGACAGCGTCCTCGTTTTGCGGCGGTGTCCAGCCTGCCACCAGCACGACGCACTCACCGCGCTGCTGGTTGCTGTCGCTTTCGACGAAGGCGCGCAACTCGGCCAAGGGCAGGCCCTTGAGGGTTTCAAAGGTCTTGGTCAACTCCCGGGCCAGCAGCGCCTGGCGCTCGGGGCCGAACACCAGCTCCATGTCTTGCAGGCATTCGAGGATGCGGTGCGGCGCCTCATAAAAGATCAGCGTGCGCGGTTCTTCCTTTATAGCTTCCAGGCGCGCCCGCCGCCCTACCGCCTTGGCCGGCAGGAAACCCTCGAAAATGAAACGGTCCGACGGCAGGCCTGCCGCCGACAGCGCCGCGATCAATGCGCAAGCCCCCGGCACAGGCACCACATTGATGCCAGCCGCGCGGGCCTGGCGCACCAGATGGTAGCCGGGGTCGGAAATCAGCGGCGTACCGGCATCGGAAATCAACGCGACGTTATCACCCGCCAACAGCCGGGTGATGAAACGACTGCCTTCGTCCCGCTCATTGTGTTCATGACAGGCCGCCAACGGCGTGGAAATGCCGAAATGTTGCAGCAGGCGCTGGGAGTGGCGCGTGTCTTCAGCCGCGATCAGCGCGACCTCCTGCAGGATTTTCAGCGCCCGGGCACTGATATCGTCCAGGTTGCCGATGGGCGTCGCCACCACATAAAGCGAGCCGGCAGCGGAATTCAAAGCACCTGGAGCAGTCAAAACGCGCACCTCATGATCGGTAAAAACCGCCATTGTAGCGTGTAGCGGCGGTCTCGGCTGTTCGCAGTACCTGGCACCCCGAGGCGCCACCTCTCACTAGAAGGTTGCACAAGCCCTTGTGGCGAGGGAGCTTGCTCCCGCTCGGCTGCGCAGCAGTCGTAAAAATCTGCCAGCCACATTGATGTAGCGTATTGAATGGCTTAGGGCTGCTACGCAGCCCAGCGGGAGCAAGCTCCCTCGCCACAAATGCAATATTGCGGAGCGATCAGCGTCTTTTGTGCTGCGCCGCACTCTTTGAAATACCTAAATTGATCGATTCACGCCACTAACATCGCGCCCCGGCCAGTGCTTGGGTACAATTCGACGCTAATTTGATCTCGTATCAGGAACACTTACATGATCGCTTGCCTGCGGCTGCTCTCCGCCCTTTGCCTCGCTGCCCTCCTGGCGGCTTGCGCCAGCTCGCCCTCGTCCAGCCTTGGCGAACTTCCACGGACCCCGGATGCCAGTATCGAGCAACTGCTCGAACAGGCCACCCAAAGCAAAACCCCGGAAAAGGCCGCCCTGCTGCGCCTGAGCGCCGCGGACCTGGCCTACCGCCAGGGCAATGCCGGCCAGTCCGCACAGATCCTGCAACAAGTGCCGATGGAGCAACTCAAGCCCGGCCAGCAGATTTTCGCCAGCACGCTGTCGGCTGAACTGGCGATGACCCGCAACCAGCCCAAGGCTGCGCTGACCGCCCTGAGTCATCCAAGCCTGCAACACCTGAGCGAAATGCCGGTGGAGCAGCAGGTCCGCACCGGCACCGTCCGTGCCCGCGCCCTCGAAGCCGATGGCCAGACCCTGGCCGCCGCCAAGGAGCGCATCTTCCTTGCGCCCCTGCTGGAGAACGACGCCGCAGCGAAAAACCATGAAGCCATCTGGTCGCTGATCGCCTCGCTGCCCACCGACCAGTTGCAGCCAACCTCCAACGACGATCTCGGCGGCTGGCTGAGCCTGGCCCAAGTCGTCAAGACCGCTGGCACCCTGGAACAGCAGCAGGCGGCCATCGACCACTGGCGCGAACAGAACCCGAAGCACCCTGCCGCCCTGCAACTGCCGACACCCCTGGTCAAGCTCAAGGAACTGGCCAGCCAGCCATTGAGCAAGATCGCCCTGCTGCTGCCACAGAGTGGCCAGTTGGCCGCGGTTGCCAAGGCCTTGCGCGAGGGCTTCATGGCTGCCCACTACCAGGCCCAGCAGGCCGGGCAGACGCCGCCAAGCATCCAGTTCTATGACAGCGCCAGCCTGACCTCCATGGACGAGTTCTATCGCAAGGCCCAGGCCGACGGCGTGCAACTGGTCATCGGCCCGCTGGAAAAACCGCTGGTCAAGCAGATCAGCACCCGCCCGCAATTGCCGATCACCACCCTGGCACTGAACTACAGCGAAGGCGAACAAGGGCCACCGCAACTGTTCCAGTTCGGCCTGGCACCTGAGGATGAAGCCCGCGAAGTATCCCGTCGCGCCCGTGCCGATGGCCTGCACCGCGCCGCCGCCATGGTGCCGAAGGGCGAATGGGGCGATCGCGTGCTCAAGGCCTTCAGCCAGGACTGGCAGGCCAACGGCGGCACCATCGTCGCCATCGAACGTGTCGACCAGCCGGTCCAGCTGGCCCAGCAGATCGCCGACATGTTCCAGTTGCGCCAGAGTGAAGGTCGCGCCAAGAGCCTGCAAAACACCGTCGGCACCACGGTCGCGGCCCAGCCGTCCCGTCGCCAGGATATCGAGTTCATCTTCCTCGCCTCGACACCGCAGCAGGCCCAGCAGATCAAGCCGACCCTGAACTTCCAGTACGCCGGCGACGTGCCGGTCTACGCAACGTCCTCGGTGTTCAGCGCCAGCGGCGACCAGAACCAGTACAACGACATGAGCGGCATCCGCTTCTGTGAAACCCCCTGGCTGCTCGACGCCAATGACCCGCTGCGCAAGCAGGTCACCGCGCAGTGGCCCCAGGCGGGTGGCAGCCTGGGTCGGTTGTACGCGATGGGGGCGGACGCCTATCGCCTGGCGCCGCGCCTGGGCCAGCTCAAGACGTTGCCGGACAGCCGCATCGAAGGCCTGTCGGGCAGCCTGGCCGTGTCTCCCACCCAGCGCGTACAGCGTCAACTGCCCTGGGCCGAGTTCGTCAACGGCCAGGTGCAGCGCCTGCCGGACACCCAGCGCTAATGCCTGACCGATCACGCCAGCAAAGCGGACGGGATGCCGAGGGCCAGGCCCTCGCGCATCTCGAGCAACACGGCCTGCAGCTGCTGGCGCAGAACTGGTTGTGCAAACGCGGCGAGCTTGATCTGGTCATGCTTGACGGCGATACAGTAGTATTCGTCGAAGTCCGCTACAGAAAAAATACCCAATGGGGTGGCGCGCTCGACAGCATTGACGGGCGCAAGCGCCAAAAGCTGATTTTCGCCGCGCAGTACTTCCTGCAACGCGAGTCTCGCTGGGCCGATCATCCCTGCCGCTTCGACGTGGTTGCCATCGACAGTAACGCCGACCAGTTGAACTGGCTGCAGAACGCCTTCGACAGTTGAGCGCCCATGCCGAGCCGGACACCTTCACCTAACTTTTTTGCTCTTTGCTTTGCGCGCCGCACATGTTTGTGCCGATAAGTCGCGCTACTTAAGGTCACACAGATGGACATGCAATCGCGAATTCGCCAGCTTTTTCAGGCCAGTATCGACACCAAGCAACAGGCGATGGACGTACTTGCACCGCACATCGAGCAAGCCAGCCAAGTGATGGTCAACGCCTTGCTCAACGAGGGCAAGATGCTTTCGTGCGGCAACGGCGGCTCGGCCGGCGACGCCCAGCATTTTTCCTCGGAATTGCTCAACCGCTTCGAGCGCGAACGCCCGAGCCTGCCGGCAATCGCCCTGACCACCGACAGCTCGACGATTACCTCGATCGCCAACGACTACAGCTACAACGAAGTCTTCTCCAAACAGATCCGCGCCCTGGGCCAACCCGGCGATGTCCTGCTGGCGATTTCCACCAGCGGCAACTCGGCCAACATTATTCAAGCGATCCAGGCCGCACATGATCGCGAAATGATTGTCGTAGCATTGACCGGTCGTGACGGCGGCGGCATGGCGTCACTGCTATTGCCCGAAGACGTCGAGATCCGCGTACCGGCCAATGTCACTGCACGTATCCAGGAAGTCCACCTGCTGGCGATCCACTGCCTTTGCGACTTGATCGACAGCCAACTGTTCGGGAGTGAAGAATGACCCCTAATCGCCTAGGCCTTCTGGCCCTGACCCTGTGCCTCGGCATCAGCGGCTGCACATCGGTGGTTAACGCCAGCCGGGAAAAGCCGATTGAAGATGACCGCGGCACCCGCACCTTCGGCAGCAAGATCGACGACTCCCTGATTGAAACCAAGGTCGGCGTGAACATCGCCAAGGCCGATCCGGACCTGGACAACAACTCGCACATCGTCGTCACCAGCTTCAACGGCGTTGTCTTGCTGGCCGGCCAGACCCCACGTGCCGACCTCAAGGCCAAGGCCGAACAAGAAGCCAGCGCCGTGCAGCGGGTCAAGACCGTGCATAACGAGCTTCAGGTTCTGCAGCCTTCTTCGCTGCTGGCGCGCCAGAACGATGCCTGGCTGACCACCAAGATCAAGACGCAGATGCTCACCGACGCCAGCATTCCTGGTTCGCGCATCAAGGTTGTGACTGAGAATGGCATCGTGTATTTGCTGGGGTTGCTGACCAAGCAGGAAGCGGCGCAGGCGACTAATCTGGTGCAGGGTGTGTCTGGAGTGCAGAAGATTGTGAAGTTGTTTGAGTATATTGACTGATATAGATGCTGGTACACGAACGGCGCTTTTCCTGGAAAGGAAGGCGCCGTTTTTTTATGGCTTCGTTTTGGGGCTGGTTGATCGGTGTGTATATCCATTGCTGCGGTAACGGCCGCTTAGGGTTCCGCCCTGGCGGCGGGTCACTTTCGAAAAGCCCGGAAGCCGGCCCAGTCGAAAGTAACCAAAGCGCTTCTGCCTCACCACTCGGTGCCTCGCCAGGGCTCGGCATGCCTGAACGAAGGCATTGCTCCGTGGGCCGCCGCGAAGGCGATGGCTCAGTCACATGGATGTTGGTTTACTGGCCTCATCGCGAGCAAGCTCGCTCCCACAGGGGTTCTGTATTGGATATGAATTTTGTGTCCACTGGAGATTGAATGTGGGAGCGAGCCTGCTCGCGATGGCGGTGGTTCAGTCAAATGGATGTTGGGCTTGCCGGCCTCTTCGCGAGCAGGCTCGCTCCCACAGGGGTTCTGTGTTGGATATGAATTTTGTGCCCACTGGAGATTGAATGTGGGAGCGAGCTTGCTCGCGATGGCGGTGGTTCAGTCAAATGGATGCTGGGCTTGCCGGCCTCTTCGCGAGCAAGCCCGCTCCCACAGGACCTTGAAAGGGATGGTTGCAAGAGCGGAACCATAAGCACGCGTTACCGCAGAAACGAATATGCACACAAAACCACGACACAAAAAAATGCCCGCATCTCACGACACAGGCATTTTCTTAACCAAGTTGCAGGCTTTCGCCCAACCAGTGACTGGCACTTATCGGCAACCTACTTCACCACTTTCAAACTCGGCCGCCCGCTAGGACGCGGCGGCTCGTCATCCGGTGGCGGCAAATCATCATCCGGCTCGAACTCTTCCTCACCGTCCAGCGGCGCTTCCAGCTCGAACACCATGCCCTGGCCATTCTCCCGGGCATAAATGCCCAGGATCGCAGCAACAGGCACGTACAGGGTATGCGGCACACCACCGAAGCGCCCTTCGAAACTGACAGCATCGTTATCCATGTGCAAGTGACGCACGGCGGCTGGCGACACGTTCAGGACAATCTGCCCGTCATTGGCAAAACCCTGCGGCACCTGCACCGACGGAAACTCGGCGTTGACCAGCATGTGCGGGGTGCAATCGTTGTCCACAATCCACTCGTAGAGCGCGCGGACCAGATAAGGTCGACTGGAGTTCATAGCGGCTCCCTAAGCCTTAGCGCATGTCGCGTTCGACACCAGACAGACTCGCCTGGAATGCCTCACGCGCAAATTGGCGCTCCATATAATCAAGCAGCGGCTTGGCAGGCCGCGGCAGTTCGATACCCAGAATCGGCAAACGCCAGAGTATGGGCAATAGGCAGCAATCCACCAGACTTTGTTCCTCACTGAGGAAAAACGGCTTGTCGACGAACAGCGGCGATACGCCTGTCAGGCTTTCACGCAATTCCTTGCGTGCCACGACCCGCGCCGGCTCCTTGGTCCGGGAATCCAGGATCAAGTCCACCAACCCGCACCAGTCACGCTGGATGCGATGGATCAGCAAACGGCTGTTGGCACGCGCGACAGGATAAACCGGCAGTAAAGGTGGATGCGGATAACGCTCATCCAGATATTCCATCACCACAGTCGACTCCCACAACGCCAGGTCACGATCGACCAGTGTGGGCAGGCTGCCGTAAGGGTTCACCTCGATCAGCTTCGGCGGCTGACGGCCCGCTTCGACGTAAATGATCTCGGCGCTGACACCCTTCTCTGCCAGTACGATGCGTACCCGGTGGGAATAGTGGTCGGCGGGGTCGGAGTAACAGGCCAACCGATTGGTCACGCCCATGGCGATCCTCCTCGCTTGTTGAAATTATCGAAAAACGGAAAAGCGAGCGCGCCCAGAGGGCGCCTCCCGTAACACCTGGCTGGCCAGGCTCGTTACATTTTCAGAGACGCCCTTGGGCGCGCACGATTAACAGCAATGGCTTACAGCTTTATCAATGCACGTCTTTCCAGTATTCACGCTTGAGCAGGTAAGCGAATACGAAGAAGAACGCCAGGTACAGCAATACATAGGTACCAATGCGCTGATGTTCCAGCTTCACCGGGTTGGCCGAGTAGGCCAGGAAGGTCACCAGGTTCTTGACCTTCTCGTCAAACTGCTCCGGGGTCAGGCTGCCGGTGTTCGGCAATACGGTCAGCTGGTCGCAAGCTTCGTGAGTCAACGCGGAGCCGGTCAGCGGATCGAATTGCTTTTTACCGTCTTCAACGATCTGGACCTGTTTGCAGCCTACCACCTGGCGACCCTGGAGGCCGACCAGAACGTTAGGCATGCCGACGTTCGGGAAGACCTTGTTGTTCACGCCCCATGGACGCGAAGGATCTTCGTAGAACGAGCGCAGGTAGCCGTAAAGCCAGTCGGTGCCACGCACACGGGCAACCAGCGTCAGGTCCGGCGGCGCGGCGCCGAACCAGGTCTTGGCGTCCGCCGGCTGCATGCCGATGTTCATGTGGTCACCCAGCTTGGCACCGGTGAACACCAGCTTCTCGAGCATCAGCTCATGAGGGATGCCCAGGTCATCGGCAACACGCTCGTAGCGCTGGAACTTGGCACTGTGGCAACCCATGCAGTAGTTGGCGAACGTACGGGCGCCGTCCTGCATGGCCGCTTTGTCGGAAACGTCGATGTCGACTTTTTCGAGCTCCGGACCACCGTGTTCAGCCGCGAAGGACAGTACAGGCATAGCAGCAAGAATCAGTACAGCAAATAGCTTTTTCATCAGCCAGTCACCCTTTCCGGAACCGGTTTGGTCTTCTCGAGCCTGGTGTAGAACGGCATCAAAATGAAGTAGGCGAAATACAGGAAGGTGCAGACCTGCGACAGCAGCGTCCGGCCCGGTGTCGGTGCCAATACGCCCAGCACGCCCAGGATCACGAACGAGACGCAGAACACCACGAGCCATATCTTGCTCAGCCAGCCTTTGTAGCGCATCGACTTGACGGGGCTGCGGTCCAGCCACGGCAGGACGAACAGCACGGCGATGGCCGCGCCCATGGCGATAACACCCAGCAGCTTGTCCGGGATCGCCCGCAGGATCGCGTAGAACGGCGTGAAGTACCAGACCGGGGCAATGTGCTCAGGGGTCTTGAACGCGTTCGCCTGCTCGAAGTTCGGCTTCTCGAGGAAGTAACCGCCCATTTCCGGGAAGAAGAACACGATGGAGCAGAAGATGAACAGGAAGACCACCACGCCGACGATGTCTTTCACGGTGTAGTACGGGTGGAAGGCGATGCCATCCAGCGGTACGCCGTTCTCGTCCTTGTGCTTCTTGATATCCACGCCGTCGGGGTTGTTCGAACCGACTTCGTGCAGCGCGAGGATGTGCAGCACCACCAGGCCGAGGATCACGATCGGCAGGGCCACGACATGCAAGGCGAAAAAGCGGTTCAAGGTGATGCCCGAGATCAGGTAGTCACCACGGATCCATTGGGTCAGGTCGTCGCCGATGACCGGGATCGCACCGAACAGCGAGATGATCACCTGGGCACCCCAGTAGGACATCTGGCCCCACGGCAGCAGGTAACCCATGAAGGCCTCGGCCATCAGCGCCAGGTAGATCAGCATGCCAAAGACCCACACCAGCTCACGGGGCTTCTGGTACGAACCGTAGAGCAAGCCACGGAACATGTGCAGGTAGACCACGATGAAGAACGCCGAAGCGCCGGTGGAGTGCAGCAGGCGCAGGATCGAGCCGTACTCGACGTCGCGCATGATGTATTCGACGGAGGCGAACGCCTCTTCCGCCGACGGCGTGTAGCTCATGGTCAGCCAGACACCGGTGACGATCTGGTTGACCAGAACGAGCAGCGCCAGGGAGCCAAAGAAGTAGAAGAAGTTGAAGTTCTTCGGAGCGTAGTACTTGCTGAGATGGTCTTCCCACATCTTGGTCGCGGGAAAGCGCGCATCAACCCAATCCATAAGTTTGCTCATCACGCTTTCTCCGTATCGACGCCAACGACAATGATGTCATCGGTCTCATAGGAATGCGGGGGAACTGGCAGGTTCAGAGGTGCAGGCTGCGATTTGTAGACGCGACCGGCCAGGTCGTAGTGGGAGCCGTGGCAAGGGCAGAAATAGCCACCGACCCAGTCCTTGCCCAGATCGGCAGGGGCCACTTCAGGACGGAACGTTGGCGAGCAACCCAGGTGCGTGCAGATACCGATCAGCAGCAGAACCTCTGGCTTGATCGAACGCGTTTCAGGGTTGACGTATTCCGGTTGGACCGAGTTCTTGGAGGACGGGTCGGACAACTGACCCTCGATCTTTTTCAGATTCCCCAGGATTTCCTCTGTACGGCGGACGATGAACACCGGCTGGCCGCGCCACTCAGCAATCATCTGCTGGCCTGGCTCGATCTTGCTGACATTCACTTTCACCGGTGCACCTGCGGCTTTCGCCTTGGCGCTGGGAAACCATGACCCCACGAACGGGACCGCAGCCCCCACCGCTCCTGCAGCACCCACCACGGATGTGGCTGCTACCAGGAAGCGACGCCGGCCTGCATTCACGCCGTCATTGCTCATTCAGTCCTCTCCCATCAGCTTTGTGGCCTGTTAGATCAGGCGTCTACTAAGTAAAAATCTGAACTTATAAAAATTTTGCCGAATGGTAATGAAAAGCCCCAATTCTGACAAGGTAATTACCAAGCGGCCAAACCGCCAAGCCTTGTAGTATAGGGGCTCTACGAATGTGGCAAGTTGTCACAGAGCAATTCTTTTGCCCATAAAAAAACGCCCAGCTCCGTGAGGAACTGGGCGCCTTTTGAAAGCGGAAGCGAAATTAACGCTTCGAGTACTGCGGACGCTTACGCGCTTTACGCAGACCGACTTTCTTACGTTCAACTTCGCGAGCATCGCGAGTTACGAAGCCGGCTTTGCGCAGAGCACCACGCAGAGTCTCGTCGTAATCCATCAGGGCGCGAGTGATGCCGTGGCGGATTGCGCCAGCTTGACCACTTACACCACCACCGATAACAGTGACGTAGATGTCGAATTTTTCGACGGTCTCGGTCAGTTCCAGCGGCTGACGAACTACCATGCGGGCAGTTTCGCGGCCGAAGAAGTTATCCAGGGAGCGGTTGTTGATGGAGATGTTACCAGTGCCCGGACGCAGGAAAACGCGTGCGGTTGCAGTCTTGCGACGGCCAGTGCCGTAATTTTGAGTCGCCGACATAATGAACTATTCCGTTAAAACTTCAGTTCTTGGGGCTGCTGAGCAGTATGAGGGTGAGCAGCGCCCGCATAAACCTTCAGCTTACGATACATGTCGCGACCCAGTGGGTTCTTAGGCAGCATGCCTTTAACCGCGGTCTCGATCACGCGCTCAGGGGCTTTGGCGATCAGCTTTTCGAAGTTGATCGACTTGATGCCGCCAGGAAAACCGGAGTGGGAGTAGTACATTTTGTCAGTGGTTTTAGCGCCAGTAACACGTACTTGCTCAGCGTTGATCACGACGATGTAGTCACCGGTGTCAACGTGAGGGGTGTACTCAGGCTTGTGCTTGCCACGCAGACGGCTCGCGATTTCGGTGGCCAGACGACCCAGGGTCTGACCAGCAGCGTCGACGACAAACCAGTCGCGCTTTACTGTTTCCGGTTTAGCAGTAAAAGTTTTCATTCTTTATAGCCTCAGGGGCCGCCCTGTAAATTAGACGGCGGATCTTACTGAATAGTGCGTACTTTGACAAGTCAAAGGCAGCCGGATACAGACGCTTTCGGGGGCTCGGGTCGGCGCGTCCGTTCAACGGCAAGATTCTTCGGCGGCGGCGCATCACTTCCACTGCAGAAAGAGGTGCGCAATTATGCAGATTGCGAAAAATATTTCAACCTGCTTTTATGATTGTTTTGCCCGAGGAGTTCCCGATGGACTATCGCCAGCTAGGCCGTACCGATCTGAATGTCAGCGCCCTGTGCCTCGGCACCATGACCTGGGGTGAGCAGAACAGCGAGGCAGAGGCCTTCGCCCAGATCGAACGCGCCAAGGGTGCCGGCATCAATTTCATCGACACCGCCGAGATGTACCCGGTCCCCCCCAAGGCCGATACCTACGCCACCACCGAGCGCTACATCGGCAATTACTTCAAGAGCCGTGGCGACCGTGCCGACTGGATCCTGGCGAGCAAGATCGCCGGCCCCGGCAACACCATCGACTACATCCGCGACAAGAACCTCAAGCACAACCGCCGCCACATCGTCGAAGCGGTGGACGCCAGCCTCAAGCGCCTGCAGACCGACTGGATCGATCTCTACCAGCTGCATTGGCCCGAGCGCAGCACCAACTTCTTTGGTCAACTGGGCTACCAGCACAAGGCCGACGAAACGTTCACCCCGCTGGAGGAAACCCTCGAAGCCCTGGACGAGCAGGTCCGCGCCGGCAAGATCCGCCACATCGGCCTGTCCAACGAAACGCCTTGGGGCACCATGAAATTCCTCGCCCTGGCCGAGGCCCGTGGCTGGCCGCGGGCGGTGTCGATCCAGAACCCGTACAACCTGCTCAACCGCAGCTTCGAGATCGGCCTGTCGGAAATCGCCATTCGCGAACAATGTGGACTGCTGGCTTATTCGCCACTGGCGTTCGGCTTCCTGTCGGGCAAATACGAAAACGGCGCACGGCCCGCCAAGGGCCGCCTGACCCTTTACAGCCGCTTCATGCGTTACTTCAACCCGCAGTCGGAGGCCGCCTGCAGCCGTTATGTCGCCCTGGCCCGTGAGCACGGCCTGGACCCGGCGCAGATGGCCCTGGCGTTCGTCACCCAGCAGCCGTTCGTGACCAGCAACATCATCGGCGCCACCACGCTGGAGCAACTGGACAGCAACATCGCCAGCTTCGATCTGAAGCTGTCGGATGAAGTGCTGGCGGGGATCGAGGCGATTCACAAGGATCAGCCGAACCCGGCGCCCTGATCCATAGGCCTCATCGCGAGCAAGCTCGCTCCCACAGGGGGCTGTGCTGATCACGATTTACGATCAGGCACAAATCCCCTGTGGGAGCGAGCTTGCTCGCGATAGCCGACTCAAACCCACCCCCTTATCAAAGCGACCGCGCAATGATCTCCTTCATGATTTCATTGGTCCCGGCATAGATCCGCTGCACCCGCGCATCCGCCCACGCCCGGGCAATTGGGTATTCCCACATGAAGCCGTAGCCGCCATGCAACTGCACGCACTCGTCGAGCACCTTGCATTGCAGGTCGGTGCCCCAGTACTTGGCCATCGCCGCCGTCGGCACGTCCAGCTTGCCTTGCAGGTGCAACTCCAGGCAGCGGTCGACGAAGACCCGGCCAATCTGGATTTCGGTGGCCATTTCCGCGAGCTTGAAACGGGTGTTCTGGAAGTCGGCGATGGATTTGCCGAACGCCTTGCGATCACGGGTGTAGTCCAGGGTCCATTGCAGCGCCGCTTCGGCCGAAGCCAGGCCACCGATGGCGACGGTCAGGCGTTCCTGGGGCAGCTCTTGCATCAGGTAGGCAAAGCCCATTCCGGCCTGCCCCAGCAGGTTTTCCTTCGGCACGCGGACATCCTGGAAGAACAGTTCCGACGTGTCCTGGGCCTTCATGCCGACTTTCTCCAGGCGCTTGCCCTTTTCAAAGCCCGGGGTGCCCGCCTCCACCAGGAACAGGCTGGTGCCCTTGGCGCCGGCCTTGGGGTCGGTCTTGGCGACCACAATCACCAGGTCCGCCAGGAAGCCATTGGTGATGAATGTCTTCGAGCCGTTGATGACGTATTCATCACCGTCGAGCACCGCCGTGGTCTTCACCCCTTGCAGGTCGGAGCCGGCGCCCGGCTCGGTCATGGCAATGGCCGTGACCATTTCGCCAGACACCAGTTTCGGCAGGTACTTGTGTTTCAGCGCTTCGCTGCCGTAATGCAGGATGTACGGCGCGACGATGTCGGAATGCAGCGAGAAGCCGATCCCCGTCAGCCCCAGGCGGCCGATCTCCTCGATCACCACGGTGCTGTAGAGGAAATCCGCGTCAAGCCCGCCATAGGCCTCTGGCAGGTGCGAGCACAACATGCCCGCCTCCCCCGCTTTGTTCCAGAGTTGACGATCGACATGCCCCTGTTTTTCCCACTGACTGTGGTACGGCACGGCTTCTTTTTCGAGGAAGGTTCGTACGCTGTCGCGAAACAATTCGTGCTCGGGACTGAACAGGGTTCTTGGGATCATGGCGCACCTTTGGTTATTGTTGGGCGTGGTTATCCGACAGAGCCTAAGCCTGCGACGTACGACAGGACACTGGACACATCCGACAAAAAATAAGACGATCCAGCCGTCTGTTGACCACTTTCCCCTATAAAAATAAAGATGAATTATGTCTATGCACGCCTCCACGCCCTTGCGGCGCGTCAGCATCCTGGCAGTCGACCGGGTCTTCGCCTCCACCCTCATGCAAGCCAAGGATTTTTTCCACCTGGCCAGCCTGCGCTATGGCAAACAACTGGGCCACGGCCTGACGCCGGCGTTTGAAACCCGGCTGGTCAGCCCCGATGGCAAACCGGTGAACAGTTTCAGCGATGTGATCATGCCGGTGGACGGTGGCCTGGAAAATACCGACGTCATCATCCTGCCAGCCTTCTGGGATGATTTCGCCGGCCTCTGCCAACGTTATCCCCAGGTCTTGCCCTGGCTGCGCGAACAACACGCTCGCGGCGCAGTCCTCTGCGGCGAAGCCACCGGGGTGTTCTGGCTGGCCGAGGCCGGGCTACTCGACGGCAAGGAAGCCACCACTTACTGGCGCTTCTTCAATGCCTTCAAGGAGCGCTTCCCCCAGGTGCACCTGAACCAGGACAAACACCTGACCGACGCCGACAACCTGTTCTGCGCTGGCGGTACGACCTCAGCCTGCGACCTCTACATCTACCTCATCGAACGCTTCTGCGGCGCCAACGTGGCCCAGGCCGTGGCGCGGGACATCCTGTATGAAGTGCAACGCAGCTATTCGCCAGGACGGATCGGCTTCGGCGGGCAGAAACTGCACCAGGACGTGATCATCCTGCAGATCCAGCAATGGCTCGAAGAGCACTTCGCCGATAAATTCCGCTTCGAGGACGTTGCCCGGGAACATGGCATGAGCATCCGCAATTTCATGCGCCGCTTCCAGACCGCCACGGGCGACAAACCGCTGCACTATCTGCAACGGCTGCGGATCGAAACCGCCAAGGGCCTGCTCTCCGGCAGCCGCAAGAGCATCAAGACCATCAGCTACGAAGTCGGCTACGACGACGCGAGCTTTTTCGCACGACTGTTCCGGCAACATACCGACCTGTCGCCGAACCAGTATCGACAGCAGTTTCAGCAGGCGGCGTGAACCAAGTACCTGGCAAAAATCCACTGTGGGAGCGAGCTTGCTCGCGATGGAGGTGGTTCAGCAGCATGGACGTTGGCTAGCAGGACGCTATCGCGAGCAAGCTCGCTCCCACAGGGTCCGGTGGGGAATCAGCAAATAAAAAGGCCTGCAATCGCAGGCCTTTTTTTGTGCTCCGAACGCCCTACGGCTTATGCGCCCGCGCCAGGAATTCGTGGGATTGCATTTCCAACAAGCGACTCAGGGTCCGCTGGAATTCGAAGGTCAGGCGACCGCCGGTGTAGAGATCCTTGAGTTCGACTTCAGCCGAAATGATCAGCTTCACGTTACGGTCGTAGAACTCGTCGACCATGTTGATGAAGCGACGGGCGATGTCGTCGGTGGTGACGCTCATCTGCTCGACATTACTCAGCAACACGGCGTGGAAGATCTTGCCCAGTTCGATGTAATCGTTCTGGCTGCGCGGGCCGTCGCACAGTTCGCGGAAGTCGAACCAGGCGACGTCGTCGCAGGTGCGAATGGCGCGGATCTTGCGATTTTCGATGATCAGTTCGTCGTTTTCGACCGCTTGGGTGCATTCCGGTGTCAGGGCGCGGAAGCTCTTGCGCAGGCTTTCTTCGGCGGCGGCATCCAACGGGAAGTGGAACAGTTCCGCTTGTTCGAGGTGGCGCAGGCGGTAGTCGACGCCGCTGTCGACGTTGACGATTTCGGTGTGTTCCTTGATCAGCGCGATGGCCGGCAGGAAACGCGCCCGTTGCAGGCCATCCTTGTACAGGCCGTCCGGCACGATGTTCGAGGTGGCGACCAGGGTCACGCCGTTCTTGAACAGTTCTTCCATCAAGGTGCCGAGGATCATCGCGTCGGTGATATCGGAAACGAAAAACTCATCGAAGCAGATCACCCGGGTCTCGTCGGAAAAACGCTTGGCGATGATGGTCAGCGGGTTCTTTTCGCCACCCAGGGTCTTCATTTCCTCGTGCACGCGCTTCATGAAGCGATGGAAGTGCGTCCGTGTCTTTTCCTTGAACGGCAGCGCTTCGAAGAAGGTATCCACCAGGTAGGTCTTGCCACGGCCAACGCCGCCCCAGAAGTACAGGCCCTTGACGGGCGCCTGGTCTTTTTTGCCGAACAGTTTGCCCAACAGGCCCGGCTTGTTCTTCGATGCCGCGACCAGGTCGTCGTACAGGCGCTGCAAATGCCGCACCGCCGTTTCCTGGGCTGCGTCGTGGAAGAACTCCGGGCGTTTCAGATCAGCTTGATATCGTTCTAGGGGCGTCATATTCGTTAGCAAGGCAACAAAAACGGGCCGTCACTGTAGCGATGGCCCGGAAGAATGGCAATCGGCCCTTATTCGGGCCGATGGTCGGGTGACGTGCCGGATCAGTCCTGGGCAGGCGTCAGGGCAATGCGCAAGGCATCAATGGCCGCGTCCCGGGCGGCACTGTCGGTGAACGCTGGGCTATTCGCCACGCATTCGCCTTCGAGCCAGACGCTGAAACTCAGCTCGTCGCTGCGTACGTCCAGGGGTTGGCCAGCCTGCAATTGCTTGGTCACCTGCCCTGCGGTCTTGCCGTCGGCAAAATTGTTCGATAGCAACAGTTGCTCACCCTCGGCGGAAAGCAGGCGGAAACGGAAACTGCCGTCATCCTCGCGGAAGCTGACGAAACGTGCCGCTTTGGCCGCTTTCTTTTTGGTCTGGGTGGCCACCTGGACCTGGCTGACGAAGGACCGCAAGCCAACGGCTTCGCGCAGTTCATTGAGGAACGGCGTTGCCACGGCCCGGGCCTTGCTCGCGCCCAGTTGCAGGATGTCTTCGAGGTCCGATGGACGCTCGATGAACTGGTGATAACGTTCGCGGGCCTCACCCAGCTCGCTGTCGAGCAACTGGAACAGGCGGTTCTTCGCTTCGCCCCAACCCAGGCCCTGCAACAGTTCGCTGCGGAACTCGGCGGACTGCTCGGCAGTGGCGAAAGCCTGGAACAGGGTGAACAGGTGCGAATTGTCCGGATCCTTGGCTTCGCCCGGGGCGCGGGAGTCGGTGACGATCCGCGAGATCGCGTCCTTCATGTCCTTGGCGCTGCTGAACAGCGGAATGGTGTTGTCGTAGCTCTTGGACATCTTGCGGCCATCGAGGCCCGGCAATGTGGCGACGCTTTCTTCGATCAGCGCCTCGGGCATGGTGAAGAACTCCTTGCCCTGGCCGAACAGATGATTGAAGCGCTGGCCGATGTCCCGGGCCATCTCCACGTGCTGGATCTGGTCGCGGCCGACCGGCACCTTGTGGGCGTTGAACATCAGGATGTCGGCGGCCATGAGGATCGGGTAGCTGTAGAGGCCCATGGTGACGCCGGCGTCCGGGTCTTCGCCGGCCTCGACGTTCTTGTCCACCGAGGCCTTGTAGGCGTGGGCGCGGTTGAGCAGGCCCTTGGCAGCGACGCAGGTCAGCAGCCAGGTCAGTTCCGGGATCTCGGGAATGTCGGACTGGCGATAGAACGTCACGCGGTCCACGTCCAGGCCGCCGGCCAGCCAGGTGGCGGCGATTTCCAGGCGCGAACGCTGGATACGCAGCGGGTCATCGCACTTGATCAGGGCGTGATAGTCGGCCAGGAAGTAGAACGAATCGGCGTTGCTGTCGCGGCTGGCGAGGATCGCCGGACGGATGGCGCCGGCATAGTTGCCCAGGTGCGGGGTGCCGGTGGTGGTGATGCCGGTCAGGATACGGGTACGCGTCGTCATGGGTTATCGCTTGTCAGACTGCTGTCAATTCGAGAGGCGCGGCAGGATCAGATCCTTGAGATCAGTCAGCTTGCCATGAAAAAAGTGTCCGCATTCTGCCACTTTCAGCAGCTCATGGGGACGTTGGAGCGTGTCGGACCATGCGTAGACCAGCTGCGGATCGACCACTTCGTCGGTTTCCGGCTGGATCACGGTCAATTCGCCACCGGTCGGCAAGGGCGACTGCTCATCCAGGCGCATCACCGCCGGGGCCACCATGAACAAGTGCTTGACCGGTTGTCCCTGGGCTTCCAGGCGCCCACCCAGGCTGGCGGCGACGAATCCGCCGAAGGAAAAGCCGAACAGGGTCAGGGGCAATTGCGGGTATTGTTCCCGCAGCCATTGGGCGACCGCCTGGGCGTCGTCCACTTCACCAGTGCCCATGTCATGAGTGCCGGCACTGGCGCCCACGCCACGATAATTGAAACGCAACGTAACCAGCCCGGCATCCCGGGCGGTGCGTTGCAGGGTCGAGACCACTTTGTTGAGCATGGTCCCGCCCTGCACCGGGTTCGGGTGGCAGATCAGCGCCAGGCCACGGGGGGCCTCGTTGTCCAGGTACAAGGCTTCCAGTTGGCCCACGGGGCCATCGATGACTACAGGGGTTTCGCGCATAAGCAAGGGAAAGAACTCCGTGACCCCGAATGGGGTCGACTCGTCTAGCTAAAAGTCTGTGCCTGGCATGATTGCGATGTTCTTCGCGGTATACAGCGCAGGTCCGAGCCGTTAACGTAAAGCAAAGCCGTTTATAGAGGAAGGACTCGTGGAACACTCGCTCTTAGTTTGGTTGTTGCCGACTCTTGCCCTGGTTGCCGGTGTCGCCATTGGATTCCTGCTTGCCCGACTGCTGCCCAACGCGGTGCCCAACAGCACCCAACGTCAGCTGGACGACATCCAGGAACGTTTCGACAGTTATCAGAATGAAGTGGTTACCCACTTCAACAGCACCGCCTCTCTGGTGAAAAAACTCACCCAGAGCTACCAGGAAGTCCAGGATCATCTGTCCGAGGGTGCCAATCGCCTGGCCCTGGACGAGCAGACTCGCCAGCGCCTGCTGGCTGCCCTGCAAGCCGATGCGGCACAGACGCCACGGGAACGCCTGACCCCACCCAAAGGGATCCAGGAACCGCCACGGGACTACGCGCCAAAGGCCCCGAATTCGCCCGGCATGCTCGATGAGCATTACGGTTTGAAGAAGTAATTTCCAAGCGACACCAAAAAGCCCGCCCGATCCCATGATCGGGCGGGCTTTTTATCGGTTCCTATTCCCTATTTCAATTTGATCCCCCGTGGCGAGGGAGCTTGCTCCCGCTGGGCTGCGAAGCAGCCCTATAGCAGCGAACTCGATTTTCCTGACACACCGAGTTGCCTGGTTTTGGGGCCGCTTCGCGGCCCAGCGGGAGCAAGCTCCCTCGCCACAGGGATCGGTGTCCTGAGGCATCTCAGTTAAGCCAACACCTCACCCGCCACCTGGTCGATGGCCCCTTTGGTGATGTCGACGATCAGGTCCGCATCTTCGCGGGTCAGGATCAGCGGTGGGGCGAAGCCCAGGATGTCGCCGTGGGGCATGGCGCGGGCGATCATGCCGCGCTCCAGGCAGGCAGCCGAGACCTTCGGGCCGACTTTAAGTGCCGGGTCGAACGCCGTGCGCTGTTCACGATCGGCCATGAACTCCACTGCGGCCAGCATGCCGTCGCCGCGCACCTCCCCCACCAGCGGATGACCTTCCAGCGTTTCACGCAACCGACGGTTCAAGTAGCCCCCAACATTCTCGGCGTTGGCCGTGAGGTTTTCCCGTTCGAGGATGTCGAGGTTGGCCAACGCCGCCGCCGCGCAGATCGGATGCCCGGAATACGTCCAGCCATGGCCCATGGCGCCTTCGGCCTGGGAGGCCTTTTCAATCACGCTCCAGACCTTCTCGCCGATGATCACCGCCGACAACGGTGCATAAGCACTGGTCAGGCCTTTGGCGGTGGTGATCAGGTCCGGCTTCATGCCGTAGCGCTGGCTGCCCATCTTCGACCCCAGGCGACCAAACGCGCAGACCACCTCGTCGGCAATCAACAGCACGTCGTACTTCTTCAACACGGCCTGGATCGCATCCCAGTAACCGACAGGCGGGACAATGATGCCGCCGGTGCCCATCAGCGGTTCACCGATGAACGCCGCGACGGTGTCCGGGCCTTCGGCGAGAATCATCTTCTCCAGCTCATCGGCGCAATAGCTCACGAATGCCGCTTCGTCCATGCCCACCGGGGCCTTGCGATACCAGTGCGGGCACACGGTGTGCTTGACCCCTTCCACCGGAAGATCGAAATGCTGGTGGAAGGTCGCCAGCCCCGTCAGGCTGCCGGTCATGATGCCCGAACCATGGTAGCCACGGTCCCGCGAGATGATCTTTTTCTTCAGCGGCCGGCCCAGCACGTTGTTGTAGTAGCGCACCAATTTGACTTGGGTCTCGTTGGCATCGGAGCCGGACAATCCGTAGTAGACCTTCTTCATCCCTTCCGGCGCCCAGTCCATGATGCGACTGGACAGCTCAATGATCGCCTCGCTCGAGTGGCCGACGTAGGTGTGGTAGTAGGCCAGTTCCTTGGCCTGCTTATAGATGGCGTCAGCCACCTCCGTGCGGCCGTAGCCGATGTTCACGCAGTAGAGGCCGGCGAAGGCGTCGATGAACTCACGGCCCTCATGGTCGCGAATGCGAACGCCTGACGCACTCTTGATGATCCGTCCCTTGAGCGCGCCGCTGGCATGGTCATGGGCGTGGGTCGAGGGGTGCATGAAATGCGCACGGTCTTGTTCGAATAGCGTATTGAGTTCTTGGCTCATGCGGACTCTCCTGGGAACTGGCCTTGATGGTGCAGGCAAAAATATTTGGTTTCGACAAAGGGCTCGAAGCCCTCGCTGCCACCCTCACGACCGAGGCCGGAGGCTTTCATGCCACCGAAGGGGATCGGGTGGCCGGTGAACTTGACGCCGTTGACCGCGACCATGGCGTGGTCGAGACGGCGGATCAGCGGATAAATGACATCCAGGCGGTTCGAACAAATATAGGCCGCCAGTCCGTATTCGGTGTCGTTGGCCATTTCGATGGCTTCGTCCAGGGTGTCGAACGGCATCACCCCGGCAATGGGCGCGAAGTTTTCTTCACGGTAGATGCGCATCTGCGGCGTGACATCGGCCAGCACGGTCGGTTGATAGAACAACCCGCCCAAGGCATGGGCCTCGCCCCCCACCAGGCGCTGAGCGCCCAGCGCCAGGGCATCGGTGACACGATCAGCGGTCGCATCGAACGCCGCCTGGTGCATCAACGGCCCGACATCCACGTCCTGTTCCTGTTGACCGACCATGGCCGGCCCGACGCGCAAGGCACGCACCGCTGCGGCGAAACGACTGAGGAACGCTGGGTACACCGAGCGTTGCACCATGATTCGATTGGCCGCGCAGCAATCCTGGCCCGAGGTCTGGAACTTCGCTTCCACAGCGACTTTCACCGCCAGCGTCAGGTCGGCATCGGCGCAGACAATGAACGGCGCGTTGCCGCCCAGTTCCAGCGCGACTTTCTTCACGTCATGGGCCGCCGCTTGAAGCACCAGTTTGCCGACCCGGGTCGAGCCAGTGAAACTCACCGAGCGTACACGACGGTCCTTGACCAGGGTTTCCATGGCCATTTGCGGCTCGCCCAAGACCACGTTGAAAACCCCGGCGGGAAAGCCCGCTTCCTCGGCCAATTGCGCCAGGGCCAACGCTGAGTACGGCGTTTCGTGGGCGGGCTTGATCACCACCGTGCAGCCGGCAGCCAGGGCCGCGGCGGCCTTGCGGGTAATCATCGCCGAAGGGAAATTCCACGGTGTGAGCAGCGCGCAGACGCCCACCGGCTCCTTGATGGTGCCCAGGTGCGCATTCGGGATATGGCTGGGGATGTTCTGGCCGTAAAGGCGCCGGGCTTCCTCGGCGAACCAAGGGATGAAGCTGGCGGCATAGCCGATTTCGCCACGGGACTCGGCCAACGGTTTGCCCTGTTCCAGGCTGAGAATGTGTGCGAGGTCTTCGCTGTGTTCGGTGATCAACGCTGCCCAGCGCCGCAGGATCGCGCCGCGCGTCTCCAGGCTCTGCTCGCGCCACGCCGGGAAGGCGCGATGCGCTGCGTCCACCGCCGCGACGATCTGTGGCTGATCGAGCATCGGCACATGGCCAATGACCGTGCGGGTGGCAGGGTTGTGCACCGCGATGCTTTGGCCACTGTCGCTGTGGACCCAATGGCCATCGATGTAGCAAAGCGCTTTGAACAGCAGCGGATGTTGATAAGGCATGACGTTCACTCCAGACCGTTTGCGTGAATCCATGCTAGGGCAGCGATGCTTGGGCTTTCGGGTGTTTGCGCGGGGCCAGACCTTGGTTTTTTTCTGGAAAAGACCTGCTGGAACGTGTTTTCTGCGGTGCTCAGGAGGATGGCACCAACTCCGCCGGCAACGCACCGGCGGTCTTGATGGTCTTGGTGACGATGTAGGTGAAGTAGCGTTCGATGCCGAGGTCTTCGAGCAGCAGTTGGTCGACGAAACGCTGATAGGCATCGACATCCGGTGCCTGGATCATCGCCAGGTAATCCACACCGCCGCCAGTGGCGTAACAGAACGCCACTTCCGGCGCGGCGATCATGCGTTGCTCGAAACGGCGCATGTCCTGGGCGGTGTGCCGGGCCAGGGTGATTTCCACCAGCACCTGCTGGCGCTTGAACACCGCGCCCCAATCGATCTGCGCCCGATAGCCGATGATCAGGCCCGCCGCTTCCAGCTTGCGCACCCGCTCCCAGGCCGGCGTCACCGACAGGTTGATGGCCTCGGCCAGGCTCGACTTGGTGATGCGCCCGTCCTCGGCGAGGATCTGCAGGATCTTGAGGTCGTAGCGATCGAGCTTGTGCATGGGGCCGGGCTCTCCAGACAAATCAGAAAATCACACCGCCCTGTGGGGGCATAAATCTACAGTCACCGCAAACCCCTGTGGGAGCGAGCTTGCTCGCGAAGGCGTCGGCACATCCAACATCACCGACTCAGGCAGACCGCTATCGCGAGCAAGCTCGCTCCCACAGGGGATTTTGTGGCTGGCTGTTATCAAGCCAACACATCCGCAATCACCACCAACGTATCGCCACACTGCACCAGCCCGGGAAAGTGCCGGGCCGCCAGCAGGCCGCTGCGGGCGGCGCGGTATTGGACCGGGGCGACGCCGCTGCGGGTGGTGTCATGGATACGCGCCACCACCTCACCCTGGATAACGTTTTCACCAAGATCACGACACATCTCCAGCAAACCGTTGTGTTCGCTGGCGATGAAACAACTGGCGTCCGGCATGTCGAGCACCAACGACGGCTGCAACTCGATCGTGCCCCGCAGGATGCCGGCGTGGATCAGCAGGTTGCGCACCCCACGCTCGGCAATCGCCACGCTGCGGGCGGTTGATGAACCGCCGCCGCCCAGTTCGGTAGTGACAAACACCTTGCCCTGGGATTCGGCCGCCGTGTCGTACATCGCCCCGGCGTCCAGCTCCAACATGCGCATGCAATATGGCGCGTTGAACGCCAGCATCCCGGCCTCGCAGCGGGCCTGTTGCTGTTTGTCCGGCAAGACGTGGCAGGCGGCGAACGGCAGGAAATCCAGGGTCCGGCCACCGGAGTGAATGTCCAGGACAATGTCTGCCAACGGCAACAACGTGCGATTGAAATAGTCGGCGATTTTCTCGGTAACGGAGCCGTCCGGCCGGCCGGGAAAACTGCGGTTCAGGTTGCCCTTGTCGATGGGTGAAGTGCGGCGCCCGCCATGGAACGCCGGGGTATTCATGAACGGCACGATGATCACTCGCCCGCTGACGTCCTCGGCGGTCAACTGCTGGGCCAGTTTGCTCAAGGCCACCGGGCCTTCGTATTCATCACCGTGGTTGCCACCGCTGAGCAGCGCCGTCGGGCCGCTGCCGCGCTGGATGACGGTGATGGGGATCATCACTGCGCCCCAGGCCGAATCGTCCCGCGAATACGGCAGCTTGAGAAAGCCGTGCTGCACGCCCTCGCGGCTGAAGTCGACCGTGGCGCTGATGGGATTGTTGGGCACGTCAGGCATGGCTCAATCCTTCACAAACAGTTGACGAGGCACGTTGCACAGCGTCTCGACGCCGTTTTCGGTGATCAAAATGCTCTCGGTGATTTCCAAGCCCCAATCGTCCATCCACAGCCCCGGCATGAAGTGGAAGGTCATGCCCGGTTGCAACACGCTGTTGTCGCCAGGGCGCAGGCTCATGGTGCGCTCGCCCCAATCCGGCGGATAACTGATGCCGATGGGGTAGCCGCAACGGCTGTCCTTGTGGATGCCGAACTTCTCCAGCACCTTGAAAAACGCCACGGCAATGTCGCCGGTGGTGTTGCCCGGCTTGGCCGCGTCCAGGCCGGCGGCGATGCCCTCGACCACGGCTTTTTCGCCGTCGAGGAAATGTCGGGGCGGCTTGCCCAGGTAAATCGTCCGCGACAGCGGGCAGTGGTAACGCTTGTAGCAACCGGCGATTTCAAAAAAGGTCCCGGCGCCCCGTTCGAACGGCGAATCGTCCCAGGTCAGGTGCGGTGCGCTGGCGTCGGCGCCGGTGGGCAACAGCGGCACGATGGCCGGGTAGTCGCCGCCATGACCATCGGCACCGAGGATGCCGCTGCTGTAGATCTCGGCCACCAGTTCGTTCTTGCGCATGCCCGGTTCGATCCGTTCGAGGATCCGGCTGTGCATGTTCTCGACGATGCGCGCGGCGATGCGCATGTAGGCGATTTCCTGGGGCGACTTCACGGCCCGCTGCCAGTTCACCAGGCCCACCGCGTCTACCAGCGTCGCCTCGGGCAAGTGCTTTTGCAGCGACAGGTACGCGGCGGCGCTGAAGTAATAGTTGTCCATCTCCACGCCAATGCTCAGCGCGCCCCAGCCACGGGCGATGATCACCTCCCGGGACAGGTAGTCCATGGGATGGCGCTCGCGGGACTGCACGTAGATGTCCGGGTAGCCGACGATGTTGTCGGCCTGCATGAACACCGTGCGCTTGGCACCGTTGGCATCCTGGCCGCGACCGAACCACACGGGCTCGCCCTCCAGCGCCAGCAGCACGCACTGGTGCACATAGAACGACCAACCGTCATAGCCGGTGAGCCAAGCCATGTTCGACGGATCGGTGACCAGCAGCAGCTCCAGGCCCTGGGCCTGCATGGCCGCGCGAACCTTCGCCAGGCGCTGGGCGTATTCCTCCCGTTTAAACGGAAGATTGACGACGATCTCTGACATCCACCTGCCCTCTGTTCAATTACTCATGAAGAAAATGATCTAGCGACCGAACGCAAAGCCCTTGCCCGCCGCCCTTGCCCGCTCGAACGCCAGGTTGGCGATGGCGGTGTCCTGGGCGCCGGTGCCGGTCAGGTCGCAAAGCGTCACTTGCGCCGCATCGGAGCGCCCCTGCCGTTGCCCTGCCAATACTCGTCCCAACTCCAGAAGCGCCAGGTCATCGTGTACGGTGCCGGCCGCCAGGGCGTGGTGCAGTTCGCCGAGTACGCGGGTCTGGCTCAGGCGATCGGCGACATAGCAGTCGACGGCCGCGAGGGCTTGCGGGGAAATTTCGTTCTTGTGCTCCGCGTCCGAACCCATCGCCGTGATGTGCAGGCCGGGATGCAGATGGCGAGCTTGGATCAACGGTTCGCGACTGGGGGTGCAGGTGATGGCGATGTCCACGGCCTCCAGGGCAGCATCAATGGAGACGCATGGCGTGACGGCGAGCCCTGTGTCGCGAGCGAGCCCGGCGCTGAACGCCTTGGCCTTTTGTACATCACGCGCCCAGACCCGCACCTCGTCGATGGGCCGCACCAGGCGCAGCGCCTGAAGCTGCAACGCCGCCTGTTCGCCGGCACCGATCAGCGCGACGCTGCGACTGTCCTCGCGAGACAGGCACCGCGCCGCCACGGCACCGGCGGCGGCGGTGCGCACGGCGGTGAGGTAACCGTTGTCCAGCAACAGCGCCTCCAGCAAACCGGTGCGTGCCGAGAGCAGCATCATCATGCCGTTAAGGCTGGGCAGGCCAAGCTTGGGGTTATCGAAAAAACCCGGGCTGACCTTGATGGCGAAGCGTTCCAGGCCCGGCAGGTAAGCGGTCTTCACATCCACTTCGCCGTTGTGCTCGGGGATGTCCAATCGCAGGATCGGCGGCATCGCCACGGCGGCGGTGGCCAACAGCACGAAAGCCTGCTCGATGGCGTCGATGCTGGCCAGGTCGAGGGCCACGCAACTGCGCAGGTCAGCCTCGCTCAATAGGGTGACTTCACTCATGGCAGGGCTCCGTTAACGGTTATCAGGCATTGGCGCCAGCGATCACGCGGGCATGTTGTTCGGTGTCGACGTTGCGCCCGCTGACCACCAGAACGATGGGGCCGCGCGGCTCGACCAGGCCGTCGAGCAGCGCCGCGATGCCCACCACGGCGGCGCCTTCGAGCACCAGGCGTTCGTGGTGATAGGCGTGGCGGACGGCGTTGGCGATGGAGGCTTCCGAGAGCAGGTGCAAGTCATCACGCAGTTGCCGCGTCATGACGAAGGTGTAGCGGTTGTCCAGGCCGATGCCGCCACCGAGGGAGTCGGCCAGGGTCGGCAACTCTTCGATGTCCACCGGTTGTCCGGCGGCTAGGCTGGCGTGCATCGCCGCGCCTCGGGCCATGCTGATGCCGTGGACCTGGATCGCGGGATTGGCACTTTTGAGGGCCAGGGCGACACCGGCGAACAGACCGCCACCGGATAACGGCACCAGGACCTGGGCCACGTCCGGCTGCTGCTCGAGGATCTCCAGGCCGAGGGTGCCCTGGCCGGCGATGATCGCCGGGTGATCAAAGGGCGGCAGGAAGGTTGCGCCCTGCTCTCGGGCGATGCGCTCGGCTTCGCGTTGGGCGTCGTCCTGGGACTGGCCGACGATGCACACCTCGGCGCCCAAATCGCGAATCGCCTGTACCTTGTTGGCCGGTACCAGGTTCGACAGGCAGACAATCGCCCGGACGCCCTGCTGCGAGGCCGCGTGAGCGAGCGCCCGGCCATGATTACCGGTCGACGCGGTGACCACGCCCTGGGCCTTCTGCTCCGAACTGAGTTGCGCGACGGCATTGCTCGCCCCGCGCAGCTTGAAGCTGCCGGTGATTTGCAGGGCTTCCAGCTTGAGGTATACGGGCACGCCGATCCGGCGCGACAGGCTCGGGGAGTGCTCCATGGGCGTGCGCCGCACCAGCGACTCAATGCGCTGGCGGGCGAGGTAAATGTCCTGAAGCTGCAACCCTGTCATGACTGCGTCCCGAGCGGATGTGTTGGGCGCAGTCTAAGAGGGCTGGATTGTGGTGATGAATGTACTAGGGCAATTTACTTTGCATTCAGTGTCGGCTGAAAGATCGACAAATTCAGCATGACCCACCTATCCCTGTGGCGAGGGAGCTTGCTCCCGCTGGGCCTGTAGGAGCTGCCGAGCGAAGCGAGACTGCGATCTTTTTCCCAGATATTTGAACTCAATTGAAAGATCAAAAGACCGCAGGCTTCGCCAGCTCCTACAGAGCCGAGCGGGAGCAAGCTCCCTCGCCACAAAAGCACATGCAACTCTGGAGAAAGCCCACTGCTTGCCTATCAGAAATCATGAATCTGCGGATACTGGTTGAAGATCTCGCGCATGCCGATCAGCGCATGGCGCATTTCTTCATCGCTGCATTCGGCGCCGACACACACTCGCACCGCGCGCGGTCGAGGAGTGCCGCGTACGGTGAACGGGTCGGGGGAAGTGACCGCGATGTGCTTGTGGCGCAGCGCCCGCACCAGGCTGTCCACTTCCCAGTGAGGCGGGATGCCGATCCAGGCGTTCAAGGCATGAGGATGCTGGGCCAACACATGCTCGCCCATGTATTCGGTGACCATCGCCTGGCGCCCAGCCAACAGTTGGCGCTGCAACTGCACCAGCGACTCGGCGCGGCCATCGCGGATCCAGCGGGTGGCGATCTCCGAGACCATCGGCGTGGCCATCCAGCTGTTGACCCGCAGAATGCTCTCGGTACGCAACGCCAAGCGCTTGGGCACCACCAGGTAGCCGATGCGCAACCCCGTGAGCACCGACTTGGTCATGCTCGTGCAGTAGAACGACAGTTCCGGCAGGTAATGACTGATGGGCGGCGCGCGGCGTTCGTCCAGCAGCGGACCGTACACATCATCCTCGATGATGTGCACACCGAAGCGCCGGGCGATCTCGGCGATTTCCCGGCGCCGGGCGTCGGGCATCAGGCTGGTGGTGGGGTTGTTCAGGTTCGGTGTGCACACCAGCGCCGTGATGCGCTCGTTGCTGCACATGTCTTCGAAATGTTCGGGGTCGATGCCATGGCGATCCATCTCCAGGCCCTTGAGGGTGAAGCCCAACACCTGGGAATTGCCGATCACGCCGTGGTCGGTCAAGCCTTCGCAGAGCACCACATCGTCGGGGCCCGCCAGGGAAGCGAGCGCCAGGAAAATCCCATGGGCCGCGCCGTTGGTGATCAGCACATCGTTACGGTCGACTTTCAGCCCTTGCCGGCCAATCCACTGCGTCGCCGCTTCGCGATGGGATTCGAAACCGGCGATGGGCCGAAACGCGTGAATCCACGGCTGATCCTCTTCAGTGCTCAACGCCGCGCAGGTATCCCGCCAGGCCTGGTCATGCTCGCGAGTGTGGAGGATGCGAGTGATGGAAAAATCCACCAGCGCCCGCTCGGGGCTGTCGAGTATGTAGGTGGCGACCCGGTCGCTCATGCGCCGCGAAACAAAACTGCCGCGCCCTACTTCGCAACGGACCAGCCCTTGGCGTTCCAGCTCCTTGTAGGCGTTGGTAACGGTCTGCACGCTGATGCCCATGGCGTCGGCCACCTGCCGCTGCGGCGGCAGGCGCTGGTCGTTGGCCAAGGCGCCCTGTTCGATATCGTCGGCAATGGCCTGCACCAGGATCTTGTATTTGGATTCACCGCTGCGGGCGAGGTCCAAGGCTGACTTCCACTTATCCATGACAACTGCAACCGGCGTGTGTAGGGGTGCGCACAGCATTGCGCGGCCCTCGCGGCAAAGCAATTGTCCTAGTGCAATACAATCAATGCCGGGGCTTTTGTATGCTCGGTCCAAGGTCGTCACCCAGGCGGGCTTATCGCCCCGACAAAAAGCCGGATCGACCTGTACCGGCGCCGTTCCCGATTCCAGGCCTCGCCCGGATCCGCCGCTGTACGCTTTGCTCTTGTCACACTGCCTCCTACCACAGAGCCGTCAAACGACGGATCCACAAGAAACAGGAGATTTTATCGATGAGCAATTTTCTTCCCAGCACCCATGCGCCCTTGCGTCGGCTCTTGTTGACCTGTGCCGCACTGGGCCTGGCCGGCAGCGTTCAAGCGGCCACCTTGGATACCGTCAAAAGCAACAGCAGCATCCGGATCGGCTACGCCAACGAGACCCCATTCGCCTTCACCGAAACCGACGGCACCGTCACCGGTGAGTCGCCGGAGATCGCCAAGATCATTTTCGCCAGGATGGGCATCAAGCAGGTCAATGGCGTGCTCACCGAATGGGGCTCGCTGATCCCTGGCCTGCGCGCGGGTCGCTTCGATGTAATTGCCGCCGGCATGTACATCACCCCGGCGCGCTGCAAGCAAGTGTTGTTCACCGATCCGCAGTATCAATTGCCCGACGCGTTGCTCGTGGCCAAGGGCAACCCGAAAAAACTCCACAGCTATGAAGACATCGCCAAGCAACCGGACGTGAAGCTGGCCATCATGGCCGGCACGGTGAACCTGGCCTATGCCCGCGACTCCGGGGTCAAGGACGATCAGATCCTCCAGGTCCCCGACACCACCGCGCAATTGCAAGCCGTGCGCGCCGGTCGCGCCGACGCGGCCGTCGGCACCCAACTGACCATGAAAGGCCTGGCCAGCAAGGGCGGCGACAAGGTGGAAGCGATGACCGAATTCAAGGACGACCCGTCCCATATCGGCTACGGCGCCTTGGCCTTCCGCCCCGAGGACAAAGACCTGCGCGACGCGGTCAATGCCGAGCTGAAGAAGTGGCTGGGTTCGGAGGAACACCTCAAGGCCGTCGCGCCATTCGGTTTCGACAAATCCAACGTCACCAGCAAGACCGCGGCCGAGCTTTGCGCTCAGCCCTAATGGCACGCCGAAACGGGCATGACGCGCAGGCGTGATGCCTGTTCCCTGTTTCATCGGATATCGGGTTGAACCATGGGCGAATTACTTCCGTTATTGATTCAAGGGGCCTGGGTTACGCTCCAGGTGACGTTCTTCGGCTCGCTGCTGGCGATTGTCGCGGCGGTCCTCGCGGCCCTCGGACGGCTGTCGCCGTGGCGCGCGTTGCGCTGGTTTTCCATCACCTACATCGAAGTGTTTCGTGGCACTTCGTTGCTGGTGCAATTGTTCTGGCTGTTCTTCGTGCTGCCGCTGCCGCCCTTCAATGTGGAGCTGAGCCCCTACGCCGTGGCCATCGTCGGCCTGGGCCTGCACATCGGCGCCTACGGGGCCGAAGTGATGCGCGGCGCCATCAGCTCGGTCGCCAAGGGCCAATACGAAGCCTGCACAGCGTTGAATTTCAGCGGCTTCACCCGCTTCAAGCGAATCATCTTGCCCCAGGCATTGCTGGCGGCGATTCCACCGGGCACCAACCTGTTGATCGAGTTGCTGAAGAACACCTCGCTGGTGTCGCTGATCACCTTGTCCGACCTGAGCTTCCGGGCGCGCCAGTTGGATCAGGCGACGTTCCAGACCCTGGAGGTCTTCAGCCTGGCGCTGGTGCTGTATTTCATTCTCGCCCAAGCCATCAACTTCGGCATGCGCAACGTCGAGCGACGGCTGAGCCGGGGCCGGATGCGTGGAGGTCTGTCATGACGCTGTTCGACTGGTCCTACGCCGCACTGATCCTCCCGGACCTGCTGCGCGCCTCCCTCAATACCGTGGGCATTACCCTGATCGGTTTCCTGATCGCGATCGTGCTGGGGCTGTTCCTGGCGATTGGCCGGCGCAGTCGCAAGTTCTGGCTGTCGTGGCCGGCCACGGCGGTGATCGAGTTCATCCGCAGCACGCCGTTGCTGATCCAGGTGTATTTCCTCTACTACGTGCTGCCCAACTACGGCTTGAGCCTGACGGCCATGCAAGTCGGCATCCTCGGCATCGGCCTGCACTATGCCTGCTACATCGCCGAGGTCTATCGCAGTGGCCTCGACGCGGTGCCACGGGCGCAGTGGGAAGCGGTGACGGCGTTGAACATCGCGCCGTACGACGCCTACCGCAACATCATCCTGCCCCAGGCGCTGCGACCGATCGTGCCGCCCCTGGGCAACTACCTGGTGGCAATGCTCAAGGACACGCCGGTGCTGTCGGCGATCACCGTGGTGGAAATCATGCAGCAGGCCAAGAACATCGGTTCCGAGCATTTCCGTTACCTGGAACCCATCACCCTGGTCGGCCTGTTCTTCCTCGCCCTGAGCCTCGCCTTGGCTTATCTGGTACGGCGCCTTGAAACGCGCATGGAGCTACGCTAATGACTTTACCCCTGTCCACGCCCACCGATTTGTCCCGGCGCAGCACGCTGGCGTCACAGCAGGAGGCCCCGGCCATGCAAATTCCGACACCGTCCCGGCCGATTGTGAGTTTCCAGGACGTGACCAAAAGCTACGGCAGCTTCACGGTACTCGACCATCTGAACCTGGATGTCGCGCCCGGTGAAAAAGTCGCGATCATCGGCCCCAGCGGTTCGGGCAAGTCCACGCTGCTGCGGGTGCTGATGACCCTGGAAGGCATCGACCAGGGCCAGATCCGCGTCGAGGACGACTCGCTGACCCACATGCCCAACCGCAACGGCGTACTGGTGCCGGCCAACGACCGGCACATCCGCCGGGTGCGCGGCAAGATCGGCATGGTGTTCCAGAGCTTCAATCTGTTCCCCCACATGACCGCGCTGCAGAACGTGATCGAGGCGCCGGTGCAGGTGCTGGGCATGAACCCGAAGGAAGCCCGGGAACGCGCCGCCGACCTGCTGGAACTGGTGGGGCTGGGCAACAAGCTCGACCATTACCCATCGCAACTGTCCGGCGGCCAGCAGCAGCGGGTGGCGATTGCCCGGGCGTTGGCGATGCGGCCCAAGGTGATGTTGTTTGACGAGGTGACTTCGGCGCTGGATCCGGAGTTGTGCGGCGAGGTGCTGAATGTGATCCGCAAACTGGGGGCCGAACACAACCTGACCATGCTGATGGTGACCCACCAGATGGGGTTTGCGCGAGAGTTCGCTGATCGGGTGTGCTTCTTCTACAAGGGGCAGATCCATGAACAAGGCACGCCTGCGCAGATTTTCGAGAATCCGCAGCAGGAGCGTACGTGTGCGTTCTTGAGTGCGGTGAAAGAGGCGAATTGACCCCTAATTACTCAAGTGAACACCTCCGTGGCGAGGGAGCTTGCTCCCGCTGGACCGGTCCGACGCTTCGGGCGCAGCAGGCCCAAATCAGCGAACGCGGTGTGTCAGGAGAATCAAGGCGAATGCTCTCAGGACTGCTTCGCAGCCCAGCGGGAGCAAGCTCCCTCGCCACAAAAGCCCAAACGCTAGTCGCAAAAAAAGGGGGACCCATTTCCGGGGTCCCCCTTTCATTTACCGCCCAGCGATCAAGGATACTGCTGGTAAGTCTGGCCCTGCTGCTGCGGCGCCTGGTACTGCTGCCCAGGAATGGCCTTGAGATTAACCTCGACCCGACGGTTCTGCGCGCGGCCATTGACGTCGGCGTTGCTCGCCACCGGGTTGTCCGGGCCGGCGCCACGGGCTGACAGGTTGGCACCGCTCACGCCCTGGGACGTCAGGTAGGTCGCCACGCTCTGGGCGCGGCGCTGGGACAGGTCCATGTTGTGCTGGCGGCTGCCGGTGCTGTCGGTGTAACCGACGATTTCGATCTGGTTCTGGTTGAATTCCTTGAGGGAGTTGGCCAGGTTGTTCAGCGGCTGGTAGAAACTGGACGCGATGTTCGCCGAATCGGTAGCGAAGGTGATGTTGCCCGGCATGATCAGCTTGATCTGGTCGCCCTGGCGCTGCACTTCAACACCGGTATTGGCCATGCTCGCGCGCAGTTTCTTTTCCTGCTGGTCGGCGTAGTAGCCGTAGCCGGCCGCGGAAGCCCCCACCACCGCCGCGCCGATCAAGGCGCCCTTGCCACGGTTATCGTGACCAATGGCCGCACCGGCCAGCGCCCCCGCCAGTGCCCCGAGGCCGCCGTACTTGGCGGTTTTGCTCATGCCCGACGATTCGGTAGAGGCCTGGCCCTGGTTGTCATAGGGGTTGGGCGACGCACAGCCGGACAACAAGGCCACAGCAGTAGCGACAACGATCAAGCGACGCGAGGTGAACATGAAGATGCTCCTGGGATTTTCAGTCTGGTTGCCAAAGTGTAGGCAATCGACTCTGGCAGGCGTTGGAACGCGACAACCGTTAAAAATTCCGTCCCGCTGCGTCGCGCTTCGCCCGGCTGCCGGACAAAATCCGTCGTCCGGGCGAAGTACCCTCAACCCTGCGCCAGACAGCGGCTCACGCCCCTGACAATCATCTCCACTTCGCGCCCATCGATCGTCAGCGGCGGCAGCAGGCGAATGGTCTGGCCCCGGGTGACATTGATCAGCAGGCCGTGGTCCTGGGCAGCACGAAGGGTCAGGTCGCGGACCGGTTGCTTGAGTTCGATGCCGATCATCAAGCCTTGGCCGCGAATCGCCAATACGTTCGGGTTGTCCGCCAGTTCGGCCCGCAGCCGACCCAGCAATTGTTCGCCCTGCTGCCTGGCGTTATCCACCAGGGCTTGTTCCTCGATGATGTCCAGCACCGTGCAGCCGACCCGACAGGCCAATGGATTGCCACCGAACGTGCTGCCATGGCTGCCCGGGGTAAACAGCTCGGCGGCCTTGCCCCGTGCCAGGCAGGCACCGATGGGCACGCCGTTGCCCAGGCCTTTGGCCAGGGTCATGACGTCCGGCACGATGCCCTCGTGCTGGAACGCGAACCATTGGCCGGTACGACCGATGCCGGTCTGGATCTCGTCGAGCATCAACAGCCAGGCGCGCCGACTGCACAGCTGCCGCAAGGCCTTGAGGTAACCCGGCGGGGCGAGTTGCACACCGCTTTCGCCCTGGATCGGCTCCACCAGCACCGCGACGATGCGCTCGCCATGGGCCTGTTGAATCTGTTCCAGCGCCGCAAGATCACCGAACGGCACCTTGATGAAATCCCCCGGCAAGCGGTTGTAGCCCAGCCGCACGGACGGACCATCACTGGCGGACATAGTGCCCAAGGTGCGCCCATGGAACGCGTTGTCCATGACCACCACCAACGGCTGCTCGATGCCCTTGTGCCAGCCATAGAGGCGCGCCAGTTTCAGCGCGGTTTCGTTGGCCTCGGCGCCCGAGTTGTTGAAAAACGCTCGCTCCAGGCCGGACAGCCGGGTGAGCTTTTGCGCCAGACGCTGCTGCCAGTCGATGCTGTACAGGTTGGAGGTGTGCAATAGCAGGCCGGCCTGCTCACTGATGGCGGCCACCAGCCGCGGGTGGGAATGGCCGACATTGGTCACCGCCACCCCCGCCACCGCATCGAGGTATTCGCGGCCGTCCTGGTCCCACAGGCGCGTCCCCAAACCATGGGTGAAATTCAGCGCCAGGGGTTGGTAAGTGGTCATCAGGCAGGCAGCGGTCATGGCATCAAGCTCCATCGGGTGGTTTTTTCCAGTATGGTTAGCCACCCTCGATGGATAAACGCCACTTTACTTCAATCATCTATAAGCTGAGCTTGATAATGGACCTATTCCAGGCAATGACCGTTTACGTGAAAGTGGTGGAGTCCGGTAGCCTGACAGCGGCAGCCCAGGCCTGCGAAATGTCGACCACCATGGTAGGCAATCATCTTCGCGCGCTGGAGCAACGTCTCGGCGTGCGCCTGATCAATCGTACGACTCGTCGCCAGCGCCTGACTGAATTCGGCGCGGCCTACTACCAGCGTTGCCTGGAAGTGCTGGGGCTGGTGGCCGATTCCGAGCGCCTGGCGGAACAGACCCAAGGCGAGCCCACCGGCACCCTGCGCATCACCGCGCCGCTGACCTTCGGCACCGAACGCCTCGCGCCGGCCCTGGCCGAATTCAGCCAGCGCTTCGCTCAGGTCAAACTCGACGTGGTACTGACCAACCAGCGCCTGGACCTGCTTGACCATGGCTTCGACGTTGCCATCCGCCTCGGCCTTCCCGACCCGAAACTGATCGTGCGTCCGCTGGTGGACTACACCCTGACCATTTGTGCCTCCCCTGCTTACCTGGCGCGCAAAGGCACGCCGCAAAAGCCCGACGATCTGCAACATCACGATTGCCTGTCGTTTGCCTATTCCGCTGGTGACGAATGGCGCTTCGCCCAGGAGCACTGGCCAATCAACGGTCCGGAAGGGGAAATCAAAGTCCCGGTGACCGGGCCGATGCTGATCAATAGCTCCTCGGGCCTGCACCGCGCCGCGTTGGCCGGCATGGGTGTGGTGATGCTGCCCGACGCGCTGGTGGCAAAGGATCTACAGGAAGGGGATCTGGTGGCGCTGCTGCAGGATTATCAACTGCCCCATCGGCCAATGAGCCTGATGTATGCCCAGGATCGCTACCGTTTGCCGAAGCTGCGCAGTTTTGTCGAGTTTGCGCTGGAGAAATGGGGTAAACCCTGATGGGCGTGCTCGATAAGTGTTGGATAAATCCCGTGGCGAGGGAGCTTGCTCCCGCTGGGGCGCGAAGCGGCCCTGCTTTGGAACTGCTACGCCAGAAGCGTCGGACCGGCCCAGCGGGAGCAAGCTCCCTCGCCACAGTTCAGGCGTTCACCCGAAGCGCTGCCCGCTAGTGACCCCGCGCCCCATCGGCTACTCTTCACCCCTGGAGAGCATTTTGATATCAGGGCTGATTGAGGGAACAACGATGGACGACGCCTCGAAGATCGATTTGCTGCGGTTCGATTTGTCCGATCTGGACGAAAGCGTGCTGCACACCATCATGGAGCTGGTCAGCGACGGCATTTGGGACTGGAACGCCAATACCGGGTTCGTCTATCGCAACCCCGGCTGGTACACCATGCTCGGTTATACGCCCCATTCCCTGAGCAATACCGTGCTGACTTGGGAGAGCGTGATCCATCCAGAGGATTATCCCCAGGTGATGGCCCTGTTCGACGACTATCTGGAACAACGGTCGCCAAAATACCAAGCCGAATACCGCTGCCGGGCCCATGACGGCTCCTATATCTGGATCGAAGACCGCGGTTATGTGATTGCTCGCAACCCCGACGGCAGCGTTGCTCGAATGATCGGCGCCCATCGCAGCATCGACGACAAGAAGCGCCTGTTCGAGCAACTCGAACGGCGTAACAAATCCCTGGAAGCGATCATCGAAGAGCGCACTCGCGAGTTGTCTCGCGTCAACCATCAACTGCAAATCCAACTCGACGAAAACCGCAGGCTCGCCGAAACCGATGCCTTGACCCTGGTCGCCAACCGCTATCGCCTGGAGCAGGCGCTGCCACTGGCCTGTGAGCGTGCCCAGCGCTTTCGCGAACCGTTGTCGCTGATCGCCATGGACGTCGACGACTTCAAGGACATCAATGACCGCTACGGCCACGCCTTTGGTGACGCAGCGCTGGTGCAGGTGGTGCAGGCGGTCAAACGCTGCGAGCGCGACGGAGACCTGTTGGTGCGCTGGGGCGGCGATGAATTCATCATGATCTTGCCAAACACGTCGTTGGCCGATGCGGTCCTGATGGCTGAAACCATTCGCCGAGGCCTGTCCGACCTGCTTCCGGTGGGCGACTTCCCGATCACCATGAGCTTTGGTGTGGTCCAGCGGCTCGACGACGAGACGCAAGAAGTACTGATGGATCGGGCAGACCAGGCGTTGTATCGCTCCAAGATGGCCGGCAAAAACGTGATCTGCAACTGAAGCCGCGATTGCCAGGAATGAACCGATGAGGCGTTTGTCGCGGTCATAGCTTTGTCCCCCCCGCGATAGGTCTTCAAAATTGCCGACTCGACTCCCCTGCTCTTCGAACCTTTTCCTGGGCTGCGCCGGCTGGTCGTTGCCCAGGGCACATTGGCCGGCGTTTCCCGATGAAGGCAGCCATTTGCAGCGCTACAGCGCACGCTTCCCGGCGGTGGAGATCAATAGTTCGTTCTATCGCCCACATCGTCCTGCCACTTACGCCAAGTGGGCGGACAGCGTGGGGCCGGACTTTCGCTTCTCGGTCAAGGTGCCAAAGCAGATCACTCACGATCGACGACTGCACGATTGCGAGGGGCTTGTGGATGAGTTCCTTGGGCAGTGTTCACAGTTGGGTGAAAAACTGGGTTGCCTGTTGATCCAATTGCCGCCATCACTGGCCTTCGACAACACCCAAGCCGAACGCTTCTTCGGGGCTTTGCGGGATCGGTATCAGGGCCCCGCGGTTCTCGAACCCCGACACCCGAGCTGGCTCGCGCCGCAGGCCATGGCGATGCTGGAGAACGAGCGGATCGGTCGTGTCGCTGCCGATCCGTCCCCCTTATCGGGGGGCGTTCGACCGGCAGGCTGGCCTGGCATTCGTTATTACCGTTTGCATGGCTCGCCGCGAATCTACTATTCCCCTTATGAGGAGACCTGGCTGAAGCAGTTCGCGCAACAATTGAAGAGCGCTGCGGATACGCCGACTTGGTGCATCTTCGATAACACCGCCAGCGGCGCCGCAACGCCGGACGCATTGCGGCTGATGGAACTGATGCGCGACTGAAATACGTACCGGCCACCGCTCCGACCGTGACAACACCGCCCGGGTCCAATAGATTAGGCGGCCGGAAAAAAGCTCAATGCCTTTCTCGCCTCATCCCGCTAACAGAAGTAGTGAAATTTCAATGTCCGATTCCAACACCGCTGAATCCGTAGTCACCCTGTCGTCCAAAGCGGAATACGAAAACTCCATCAATCTTTCACAGCATCTGCCCCAGGCCAAGACCATCAGCGAAATGGTCCTCGATGCGTTCCAGTCAAACCGCGAAAGCGACCAGATCCGCGAACTGCGCAACGCCATTCGCCAGGCCCACGATGCGTTCGATGACGACAAGGCCTACGAGTTGATGGGTCAGCTCAAGCAGCTCAAGGACGCTGAGGCTGCGGATTTTGCTGCCCTGGAAGACCTGGGCAGCCGCTTCCCGATCAGCCGCATTCTTTCCAGCTACAAAGACGACCCGTCGTTCCAGGAGCTCGTCTACGGCCTGGCTCTGAAAGTGCTGAACCAGACCCACCAGGCCATCAGCAACCCGAGCGGCAGCAAGGGCAAGGCCTCGCGGCCCAAGAAGGAAGCCGAAGTGTTTGTCATCAGCAAGGACGGCATCAGCGTCACCCTGCCCCTGCGCACGCCACGCTCCAAGCCGAACGTCGACCGCGAAGCCTTCGAGTTCCTGGGCTTCAACTTCGTCGGCGAAGGCGACGAAGCCGAGCTGGAAAGCGAAACCTTCCTGGACAACGACGGCACTGAACAACCGGTCACCCGCAAAAGCATCGTCACCGCGCTGCAACAGCAGAAAGCGTTCGACGGCTACAGCATCGCCCAGCAATAAGCCCGAATCCGGGTCTCCTGTGGGAGCGAGCTTGCTCGCGATTGCATCGTGTCAGTCAATATCAGTTCAACTGACCCACCGCTTCGCGAGCAAGCTCGCTCCCACAGGAATATCGATAACATCCGAATAACGATCATGAAAAAGCCCCGCGCTTCTCTCGAAGGCGGGGCTTTCCCATGGCTATGAGCGGATCAAACAGCACCAAGCCGCTCGACCATATCCGGAAACTTCTCGACCAATTTGATCAACAAAGCCGCCTGGGCATTAGGCTTGGACTTTTCCTGCTCCCAGTTCCTGAGGGTGCCCGGACTGGTCCTGATGCTCTTGGCGAAGACGGCTTGGGACATATGAAGCCTGTCGCGCAAAGCTACGATTTCCTGGGCTGACACCTCGGGAACCGGCTTGTCTTCAATCGAAATCTGGCGAAGGGTAATCTTGCCCTCGCGGTGAGCAGCCATCTCCTCGACGCCTTGCATCATCTCGGCAAACAGATCGCGCTTTTTCATAAGGTACCTCGTACTTTCAACTCAGCTTCTATGGCGCGCTTGAGCATCTTCTCTTGCTCGGAGGTCAGGCTTTCCAGTTCGTCCTTGTCATAAATCGCAAACATCCAAAACTGACGATCATGCCTCAACCAATAATAAATGACCCGCAGCCCACCTCGCTTCCCTTTGCCACGACGTTCATCGAACCAACGCAGCTTACGGAAGCCCCCGGTACGTGGCATGACGTCACCGGCCTCTGGATGCTGCTGCATATAGAACTGAAGCAGGCGATATTCATCATCGGTCAGGTAATGGCCAACCGTGGCAGTGAACGTAGTCGTTTCAAAAAATAAGGTTCGCATGGCAGAAACTATAGGCAAATCGCGTATAGATCAACAAGCCACACTTTATTGCGACGAATGACAGCGGCTAGCCATGGCCCATATCAAAAAAAGCCCCGCGCTTCTCTCGAAGGCGGGGCTTTTTTTGCAGCTCTGGCGCTTAAGGCGCGTAAGTCAGCAACAACTCACTCGGCACCTTGAAATCCAGGGACATCATGACGCTCAGGGCGGTGATGGTGAAGATCGAGAACACGAACAGCTTGCGTGCCCAGACCGTATCGTCCACCGCCTTGTAGCCGGTCCAGGCCATGTACAGCCAGTACATGCCCATGGCAGCGGCGACGGCGAGGTAGCTCATGCCGGCGTAGCCGCTGAATGTCAGCATCAAGGTCGCCACCAGGAAGGCCAGGATGTAGAGCAGGATGTGCTTCTTGGCCACGCGGATGCCGCGCTTGACCGGCAACACCGGAATCGAGGCTGCCAGGTAGTCGTTGAAGCGGAAGATCGCGATGGCGTAGGAATGCGGCATCTGCCACAAGCTGAACATCACCAGCAGCGTCAGCGCCGCCATGTCGAAACTGTTGCTGACCGCGACATAGCCGATCACCGGCGGCATCGCCCCCGACAGGCTGCCCACCAGCGTGCCGTGGACCGACTTGCGCTTGAGGTACAGGCTGTAGAGGCCGACGTAGATGACAAAACCGATCACCGCGAACAACGCCGCCAGCGGATTGGCCACCCAGTACAGCAGCGCCACGCCGGCCACGCCCAGCACCGTGGCGAAGGCCAGGGCCAGTTGCACCGGAATCAGGCCTTGGACCAGCGCCCGGTTCTTGGTGCGTTCCATCTTGATGTCGATGTCGCGGTCGATGCAGTTGTTGAACACGCAACCGGACGCCACCACCAGGGAAGTGCCGATCATCGCCGCCAGGAAGATGGCCAGATCGACATGCCCTTTCGAGGCCAGGAAGAACCCGCCCGCCACAGAAAGCACGTTACCGAAAATGATCCCCGGCTTGGTGATTTGGATAAAGTGCTTCAGTGACATCCGGACTTTCCTCAGTGCGCCATCATGTTGGTGTGGATGCTGAACATGATCCACAACGACAGGCCGACCAGCAGGACAATCACGATCGCGGCAAACACAAACGCGACCACGTTGTTACGTTGGGCAGCGGAGCGGTCCAGGTGCAGGAAGTACACCAGGTGCACCAGTACCTGGACCACGGCGAAGATCAGGATGATCCACAGGGTCAGGCTCTTGGGCAGCGACGGGTACATCACCAGGCCGAACGGAATGACGGTCAGGATCACCGACAGGATGAAACCGATGGCGTAGGACTTGACGCTGCCGTGGCCGGCGTCATGGCCATCATGGGAATGTGCGTTAGCCATTTACAGGGTCCCCATCAGATAAACAACGGTGAATACGCAGATCCACACCACGTCCAGGAAGTGCCAGAACAGGCTCAGGCAGCTCAGGCGCGTCTTGTTGGTGGCGGTCAGGCCGTTTTTCTGGACCTGGTACATCATGATCGCCATCCAGATCAGGCCGCTGGTCACGTGCAGGCCGTGGGTGCCGACCAGGGTGAAGAACCCGGACAGGAAGCCGCTGCGGCTAGGGCCGTAGCCTTCGGCGATCAGGATATGGAACTCGTTGATCTCCATGGCGATAAAGCCGGCGCCCAACAGGAAGGTCATGGCCAACCAGCCCAGGACCTGGGTTTTCTTGCCCTTGAACAACGCCAGCATGGCGAAGCCGTAGGTGATCGAACTGAACAGCAGCAGCGCGGTTTCGCCCAGTACATAAGGCAGTTCGAAGATTTCGTGGCCCGACGGGCCACCGGCGACGTTGTTAACCAGCACCGCGTACACCGCGAAGATCGACGCAAACAAAATGCAGTCGGTCATCAGGTAGAGCCAGAAACCGAATACGGTCATCTCGCCCGAGTCGTGGTGATGGTCATCGTGCCCATGGTCATGACCATGGGCGTGTCCAACATTGGTCACTAAGTTCGACATGGTTTAAGCCTGTTCCAACGAGGTTTCAACACGGGTGGAGGTGGCGGGGACTTTCCCGGCCGCGACCAGGCGCTTGTGCTGCTCGGCTTCGATGCGTTCGATGACATCCACCGGCACCATGTAGCCCTGATCGTCACGGGCGGCATGGATCACGAAATACGCCACGGTGCCGACCAGGCTGGCGATGGCCAGCCACCAGATGTGCCAGATCATCGCGAAACCGAACACAGTCAACAGCGCACCCATGACCACACCGGTGGCGGTGTTGTTGGGCATGTGGATCGGCTCGTACTTGGCCGGAACCTGGTACGCGGTACCGGCTTCCTTGGCTTCGGTGAACGGGTCGATGGTTTCCGCTTTCGGCAGCACGGCAAAGTTGTAGAACGGTGGTGGCGACGAAGTCGACCATTCCAGGGTATGGGCATTCCACGGATCACCGTGTTCGCACATGTTTTCCGGCTTCTTGCGATCACGCACGCTGACGTACAGCTGGATCAACTGGCAGGCGATACCGACCGCGATCATCACCGCGCCGAACATGGCGACGTACAGGTACGGCACCCACTCAGGGTTGGTGGTGGCGTTCAGGCGACGGGTCATGCCCATGAAGCCCAGTGCATAGAGCGGCATGAACGCGACGAAGAAGCCCGAGATCCAGAACCAGAACGCTGCCTTGCCCCAACCTTCGTGCAGCTTGAAGCCGAACGCTTTCGGGAAGTAGAACGCAAAGCCTGCGATGTAGCCGAACACGGCGCCGCCGATGATCACGTTATGGAAGTGCGCGATCACGAACAGGCTGTTGTGCAACACGAAGTCCGCACCCGGGATGGCCAGCAGTACGCCGGTCATGCCGCCGATGGCGAAGGTCACCATGAAGCCCAGGGTCCACAGCACGTGGCTGGTGAAACGCAGGCGGCCCTGGTAGATGGTGAACAGCCAGTTGAACAGCTTCACACCCGTCGGGATCGAGATCAGCATCGTCGCCAGGCCGAAGAAGGCGTTGACGCTGGCCCCCGAGCCCATGGTGAAGAAGTGGTGCAGCCAGACCATGAAGCCCAGTACCGAGATCGCGCCGGAAGCGTAGATCATCGAGTGGTGGCCAAACAGTTTCTTGCCGGAGAAGGTCGAGATGACTTCGGAGAAAATACCGAACGCCGGCAGGATCAGGATGTACACCTCGGGGTGACCCCAGGCCCAGAACAGGTTGACGTACATCATCGGATTTCCACCCAGTTCATTGGTGAAAATGTGGAAATCCATGTAGCGGTCAAGCGTCAGCAGTGCCAGGGTAGCGGTGAGGATCGGGAACGAAGCGACGATCAGCACGTTGGCCCAGGTACAGGTCCAGGTGAAGATCGGCATGTCCATCAGCTTCATGCCTGGGGTACGCATCTTCAGCACGGTGGCCAGGAAGTTGACCCCCGTCAGCGTTGTCCCCAACCCGGATAGCTGTAGCGCCCAGATGTAGTAATCCACCCCCACGCCCGGACTGTATTGCAGCCCCGACAACGGTGGATAGGCAACCCAACCGGTCTTGGCGAATTCGCCAACACCCAGCGATACGTTGATCAGTACCACGCCGGACACCAGCAGCCAGAAGCTGAGGGAGTTCAGGAACGGATAGGCAACGTCGCGCGCGCCGATCTGCAGCGGCACTGCAAGGTTCATCAGGCCGGTGAAGAATGGCATCGCCATGAAGATGATCATGATCACACCGTGGGCGGTGAAGATCTGGTCATAGTGTTCAGGCGGCAGGTAGCCAGGCGAACCCTCGGTGGCCATGGCCAGCTGGGTACGCATCATGATGGCGTCGGCAAAACCGCGCAGCAGCATGACCATGGCGACGATGATGTACATCACGCCGATTTTCTTGTGATCGACCGAGGTCAGCCACTCTGTCCACAGGTAGGTCCACTTCTTGAAATAAGTGATACCGGCGAACAATGCCAGACCACCGAGCGCGATGATGGCGAGGGTCACCATGACAATCGGCTCGTGGAACGGGATCGCTTCCCAACTTAATTTACCTAACATCGTTTACTCCTCTGCCCCGGCAGCTGAATGCGAGCTCATGTCCATCCCTTCCATGTTGTGAGCCACTTCCTTGTCTTTCTTCTCGTGGTGCATCGGCTTGCCCGGATTCATCCCTTCATACTTGTCGATGATGGTCTGGAACAGGTTCGGCGTAACCGACGAGTAGAGTTCGACTGGGTTGTTCTGGCTCGGCTTGGAAAGGGCTTCGTATTCAGCTTTTTCAAGCTGTTTAGGTGCCTTCTTCACTTCGTTGACCCAGGCGTCGAACTCTTCCTGGGTGGTGGCGGTCGCTTTGAACTTCATGCCGGTGAAACCCGCGCCGCTGTAGTTGGCGGAGATACCTTCAAGTTCGGTGTTCTGGTTGGCGATCAGGTGCAGCTTGGTCTGCATGCCGGCCATCGCGTAGATCTGGCCGCCCAGGCCCGGGATGAAGAACGAGTTCATCACGGTGTCGGAGGTGACCTTGAAATTGATCGGCGTGTGGGCCGGGAACACGATCTTGTTGACCGTGGCGATGCCTTGTTCCGGATAGATGAACAGCCACTTCCAGTCCATCGAGACCACTTCGATGGTGATCGGCTTGACGTCGGATTCAAGCGGACGATAAGGGTCGAGGGCGTGGGTCGACTTGTAGGTGACATAACCCAGGGCAATGATGATCAGCACCGGAATGGTCCACACCGCCACTTCGATCTTGGTCGAATGCGACCATTTCGGCGTGTAGGTGGCCTGGGTGTTGGTTGCGCGGTACTTCCAGGCGAACAGGAAAGTCATGACGATAACCGGCACAACGACCAGCAACATCAGCAGCGTGGCGGTGATGATCAGGTTTCGTTCATCCAGGCCGACCTGGCCCTTGGGATCGAGCAAGGTCATGTTGCAGCCTCCCAGCAGCAACGTGCCGAGCAGCGGCAACAAGCCTAGTAATCGGGGGTACCTGTTTTTACTCATCTCACGACCTCTAAAGCAGCTTGCGCAATGCAGTTGGGTTTTGATCGCCAACACTTCACCCTGCCAAGGGTTGGCATTTTCTTGGATTGAATAAGGGCTGCCCGTCGAACGTCAGCGGCTGTTCGACACATCCTGGGCCAGCAGTGAGTTCTTATTCGTTGGTCAAAAGGCCTAGTTCAAGCCCAATTCCATTTGGTGCGGATAGTTGGAGGCACCGACACCTGGGGTCGCATGGGGCGCTGGCGCCCTTCGACCACTCTCGTGCTCAAGCTTGAGCCGGGTCGGAAAATCGGTGCGGGCGATTGTAGTGAGGTGACGCGCTGTAGACCATGTCTCATCCCGAAATAATTTTTATCCGATCCGGCAACAATCTCTTGCTGATATTGCAACGGGCCAGCATCTTATCGAAATTAATTCTCAACAAGAACCCCAAAAAACGTAGGTCTACTACGCCCGATTTAGACAGCTTGGATCGATTCGCAAGGGCTTTTTTGCCCGGCAAGCGCCCATTTTCAGGGGCCTGGGGCGCCTGACGCTGCGCTGTTAAAAATGCCTGCTACAAGCGAGACGCTGGCTGCGAAACCAGACGTTTTTTTGTTACAGGAATAAGCGTTTAATCGCCGTCGGAAAGGCTGAGCGTCGCAAGATATGTGACAACGTGTCGCACGTTGTCGCAGGTCATTCTTGCCTCGGATCAAGGACGCTCCGGCTCGGGGGTGAAACGAAAAACGCCCCGGCTCTCCAAGGGAGTAACCGGGGCGTTTCGTTGAGGCGTTTCAGCGAAGCGGTTTGCGGTTACGCGACACCAGCAACGGCACCAGCACCACCGTCAACACGAAGGCCACCAGTGCCCATTGCGCCAGGGACAGGCCCAGGATCGGTGGGTAAGGAGTAGAGCAAAAACCATCGACCTGGAACCCCAGCGGGAAGATCTTCGCCAGCGGCAGGTCATCGACAATCGGTTGCAAGACATCGATACCGCAACTGACCGCGGGGAAGAACTGCGTGTACACGTGATGCCCGGCCACACCGGCCCCAGCCAGGGCGCAGAGCACCACCAGGCCTTCGAAGATCGTCAGGCTGCGGCGGGTGCGCATGGCGGCGCCGATGAAAGCGAAAATAGCGATCAGCAACAACGCATAGCGTTGCAGGATACACAGCGGGCACGGCGCCTCGCCGAGGGCCACCTGCATGTACAGCGCACCACCGATCAGTGCCAGGCAGATCAGCCCCAGCAGCACCAGATAGCGCCGCTCGCGGCCCAGCCGCATCATTTCCTCACTCATTGCGTTTCCCTTTGTCTGCATGGATCGACGCGCAGCCTCGCAACACCCGGCGCGCGATCGGATGTACCGAAGTCTACACGCTGACCATGACAGTGAACGAGCAGCGGGCGTCGACAATTGAAGGGAATAGAGCGCAAGAAGGTTAAGCGGGGATTAATGCGGGTCAGTTGGACAGGGGTGGAGCTGCAGCCGCCATCGCGAGCAAGCTCAGCTCCCACAGGGATTTGTGATGAGTGCGATATCTGTGAACAACCCGCAACCCCATGTGGGAGCGAGCTTGCTCGCGATGGCGGTGGGTCAGCTTGCACTGATGTCGGATCTACCGATGCCTTCGCGAGCAGGCTCGCTCCCACAGTTTTTTGTGGTGTTCACAGAAATCGTGTCCACCACATGTCCCCTGTGGGAGCGAGCCTGCTCGCGATGAGACCAACCCGGCTTCCCCAGTTGGCCGCGACCTTATTCCAGCGCCGCCGCCGGGCCGAAGAATTCGTAGCGGCTCTGCCGGTCGGGCACGCCCAGGGCCTTGAGGTGGCGCTTGACGGCGCCCATGAAGCCCTTCGGCCCAAGGAAATAGGCGTCCAGGTCACGCTGCTCCGGTAGCCATTGCGCCAGTTGCTCCTGGCTCAACAGCCCCACCTTGTCCGCCGCCGGGCTTACCCCGTCGTCTTCGTCGTAGCAGTAAAAACGCTTGAGTTGCGGATGCCGCTTGGCCAAATCGTCGATCCAGTCACGGAAGGCATGGACGCGGCCGTTGCGTGCGCAGTGAATGAAATGCACCGGCCGCTCGGTTTGCAGTGCTGCCTGCAACATGGCCAGGGTCGGGGTAATACCAACGCCGCCGCTGATCAGCACCAACGGTTTTTCGCTGGCACTCAGGTAGAAATCCCCGGACGGCGGGAACAACTGGATACGACTGCCAACCTCAAAATGATGATGCAGGAAGTTCGACACCCGCCCGCCTGGCTCACGCTTGACACTGATCCGGTACTGGCCATTGTCCGCCAGGGCCGACAGCGAATAGTTGCGGCGCACTTCCTCGCCCTCGAGCACGAGTTTCATGCCGATGTACTGGCCCGGCTCGGCCACCAGGATCGGGCCCTTGTCCGCAGGTTCGAAGTAGAAAGAGGTGATTTCCGCGCTTTCCTGGACCTTGGCCGCCAGGATGAACTCGCGCTCGCCACGCCAGCCGCCCAGCGCCTCGGCCTTCTTGTCGTACATGTCGGCTTCGGCGCCGATCAGGATATCGGCCAGCTGGTTGTAGGCAGCGCCCCACGCCGCGATCACTTCGGGGGTGGCGATTTCTTCGCCCAGCACCTCGGCAATCGCCCGCAGCAGGCACGAACCGACAATCGGGTAATGTTGCGGCAGGATCTGCAGGGCAACGTGCTTGTTGACGATTTTCGCCACCAGGTCGCCCAATTGGTCGAGCTGGTCGATGTGCCGCGCATACATCAACACGCCGTTGGCCAAGGCACGTGGTTGGTCGCCGCTGGCCTGGTGAGCCTGGTTGAACAGCGGGCGGACCTGAGGGTACTCGGACAGCATCATGCGATAGAAGTGGGTGATCAGCGCCTCCCCACCGCTTTCCAGCAAGGGCACGGTGGAGCGAATGATGGCGCGCTCTTCTCGACTGAGCATAAGGTGACTCCTGGCGTATGATCGATAACAGTTGCTTATGTCATATCAGTTTCCGTGCCATATTTTTTTACCTTTAATATCAGCAAGTTAAAAAGAGTGTAGTCATATCGACACGACCCACCTTATAGTCGTTTCGACTACATGGAGTCATTATGACCGCAACCGCCCTGCTGACCTCTCTACTGCCGCTGGTAGCCGACCTGTCCCGCGAACTGCCTGAAGGTGAACGTTACCGGCGCCTGCTCGGCACCCTGCGCGCCCTGCTGCCCTGCGATGCGGCAGCGTTGTTGCGCCTGGATGGAGACTGCCTGGTACCGCTCGCCGTGGATGGCTTGAGCACCGATACACTGGGCCGGCGATTCCGGGTCAGCGAACATCCACGCTTCGAAGCGCTGCTGGCCAACCCGCACCCCACCCGCTTCGCCGCCGACAGTGGCCTGCCCGATCCCTACGACGGGCTGGTCGAGGGGCTGGCCAAGCATCTGGAAGTCCACGACTGTATGGGTTGCCCACTGTTCATCGATGAGCGCCCCTGGGGCCTGCTGACCCTGGATTCGCTGGACCCGGAGCGCTTCGAACCCATCGACCTCAGTGCCCTGCAAGCCTTCGCCAGCCTCGCCGCCGCCACGGTCAGCGCCGCCGAGCGCATCGAGCGCCTGGCCTTGAAAGCCGAGGACGAACATCGCCGCGCCGAGGTCTATCGCCAGGCCAGCGGCCAGCAACACCGCGACATGGTCGGCCAGAGCAAGGCCCACAAGCGCCTGGTGGAAGAGATCACGCTGGTGGGCGGCAGCGACCTGACAGTATTGATCACCGGCGAAACCGGCGTGGGCAAGGAACTGGTCGCCCAGGCCATCCACGCCGCGTCGAAACGCGCCGGCCAGCCGCTGGTCAGCCTCAACTGCGCCGCCCTGCCGGATACGCTGGTGGAAAGCGAACTCTTCGGCCATGTCCGGGGCGCCTTCACCGGGGCCACGAACGACCGCCGCGGCAAGTTTGAACTGGCCGACGGCGGCACCTTGTTCCTCGACGAGGTGGGTGAGTTGTCCCTGACTGTCCAGGCCAAGTTGCTGCGGGTGTTGCAAAGCGGCCAACTGCAGCGCCTGGGTTCGGACAAGGAGCACCGAGTCGATGTTCGCCTGATCGCCGCCACCAATCGCGACCTCGCCGAAGAAGTGCGCAACGGCCGTTATCGGGCCGATTTCTATCATCGCTTGAGCGTATACCCCCTGCAGGTGCCGGCACTGCGTGAACGCGGGCGGGACGTGCTGCTGCTCAGCGGCTTCTTCCTCGAACAGAATCGTTCGCGCATGGGCCTGGGCAGCCTGCGCCTGACCAGCGACGCCCAGGCCGCATTGCTGGCCTACGACTGGCCGGGCAACGTGCGCGAGCTGGAACACCTGATCGGCCGTAGCGCCCTGAAGGCCTTGGGCCGCCACCCGGCGCGCCCGAGAATCCTCAGCCTCAGCGCCCAGGACCTGGATTTGCCCCAGGCCCCTGGGGATAACGCCGAACCGTCATCCCCCAACCCGGCGCCGGTCGCACCAGGCGTGACGGGGGACTTGCGCGAAGCGGTGGACGCGTTCCAACGCAATCTGATCGCCGCCTGCCTGGAGCGTCACCAGCACAACTGGGCCAGCGCCGCCCGGGAGCTGGGGCTGGACCGCGCGAACCTGGGGCGGATGGCCAAACGGCTTGGCCTGAAATAGTCGCTTGCTCCCGCTGGGCTGCGCCGTAAGAGCTGTGTAGGAGCTGTCGAGTGCAACGAGGCTGCGATCTTTCCACTGGCAATTGAGTCGCAAGCGAAAGATCAAGATCAAGATCAAGATCAAGATCAAGATCAAAAGATCGCAGGCTTCGCCAGCTCCTACAGAGCCGAGCGGGAGCAAGCTCCCTCGCCACAAAAGCGGTCCCGCACCAGGACCTTATGGCAGCGATCCATGCGATCGACAGGCTTTCATCCTAAAGCCTGCCCCCGACAAGTCGATAACCCAATATTACAAGCTGTTCTGGCGACCTTCATGCTCGCCCCACCTTTTTCCACAGAAGGTTTTTATGTCTTCCAACAAAGCCCGCGCAGATTCACTTTCGCTTCTGCTGTTTACCTTGCGCAGCGGCAAGCTGATGGCGATCAACCTGCTCAAGGTCAGTGAAATCATTCCCTGCCCACCGTTGACCAAGCTGCCGGAGTCCCATCCCCACGTCAAAGGCATTGCCACCCTGCGCGGGACCTCGTTGTCGGTTATCGACCTGAGCCGCGCCATTGGCGAGCGGCCGCTGGAAGACCCGGACGGCGGCTGCCTGATCGTCACCGACGTCAGCCGTTCCAAGCAGGGCCTGCATGTGCAGGCGGTCAGCAAGATCGTGCATTGCCTGACCACCGACATCAAACCGCCGCCCTACGGCTCCGGCGGCGTGCGCGCGTTCATCACTGGCGTGACCTCGGTGGACGGCACGCTGGTGCAAGTATTGGATATCGAAAAGGTCATCCATGGCATCGCACCGGCGCAGATCGAAACCGCGCCGACCGAATTGAGCATGGAAGACGCCGAAGTCCTGGGCAACGCCCGGATCCTGGTGGTCGATGACAGCCAAGTCGCCTTGCAGCAATCGGTGCACACCCTGCGCAACCTGGGCCTGCAATGCCATACCGCCCGCAGCGCCAAGGAAGCCATCGACTGCCTGCTGGAGCTGCAGGGCACGGCGCAGGAGATCAACCTGATCGTCTCCGATATTGAAATGTCGGAAATGGACGGCTACGCCCTCACCCGGACCCTGCGCGAGACGCCGGATTTCGCCCACCTCTATGTGCTGCTGCACACGTCGCTGGACAGCGCCATGAACAGTGAGAAAGCGCGATTGGCCGGCGCAAACGGGGTGCTTACCAAATTTTCGTCGCCCGAATTGACCAAGTGCCTGATCACCGCGGCCAAGGCCGTCGCCGAACAAGGTCGCTGAGACCCACCCGCGTCAATGCGGGCCAGGTTCAAGGAGGCTGCGATCGTCGCGGCCTCTGACCCCTGCCCCGACCTCAGGCATACTCCTGTCCTGGTTCCCCGAACAAGGACATTGTCGATGAAAACCCCTGCACTGATGCTCCTCGGCCTCACTGCCGCCATCGCCTTTCAGGCTCAGGCTGCCAGCCCCGACGCGTGGGCCGCCTACGACAAAAAAGTGCTCGCCAGTTGCCTCAAGACCAGCGGCCTGAAAGATCCCGAACCTGTCGGCACCGCTGCGCAATTCGACGATCGGGTAGGCTATACGGCGCTGTTGCTGCAAGGCCAATACCCACAGAAGCACATGAACGGCGCGACGGGCACCGAACTGTGCCTCTATCGCAAAAAAACCAAGACCGCCTTCGTCACCGAGTGGGACTCGATCCGCCCGGCCGAAGCCCCCCAATGAATGGCGCATAACTTGCTTCGCACGGCTTATCGCGGCGTTTTTCTGTCGCCGCTTTCAGCCTATTGCCTTCGGTCGATTAATGAACACAACGTTTTCCTGCGTAGGGTGCGGTAAATGCTGCACCGGTCATCACGTTCCCCTGACGCTCGACGAAGCCAGGATGTGGGCGAATGACGGCGGCCAGGTGATTGTCCTGGTCGAGGCCTTCCTGCCCAATGGCCTCGGCCTTCCGGTGGCGCAACGCGAACATGCCGAACGCCGTTCGGCAGTGGTCCGCAGCGGCACGAGCGAGGCGCTCGTGGCAATTACCTTCGCCGCTTATAACCCAGGCCCTTGCCATAATCTGGACGCCGACAACCTGTGCCGCATCTATGAGCGCAGGCCTTTGGTTTGCCGCATCTACCCCATGGAAATCAACCCGCACATCCCGCTCAATACCGCCGCCAAGGATTGCCCGCCAGAATCGTGGGAAACGGGGCCGCAGTTGATCGTCGGCGGTGAGTTGGTGGACCAGGAGCTGGCTCGGTTGATCGACCGTTCACGCCAGGCCGATCGTGAAGAGATCGCGATCAAGGCGCGCATCTGCGTGTCCCTGGGCATCCACACGACAGCGTTGAAGGGCGATGGATTCACAGCCTACCTGCCGAACATGGCCGCGTTTGCCACCGCGATTGATCAGGCCCGCTCGCAGCCGTTGGACCCCGAAGCGGGTGAATGGCAATTCCACCTGTCCGGCGAGGATGTTGCCAGCCAAGTGACGGCCAGTGGCGCAAGCGTGGTCACCGAGGCACCGGTCAACTACGCCTTCATTTCCCTGCGGGCCGCCTGAATTTGTAGAGATACCCTGTGGGAGCGAGCTTGCTCGCGATAGCGATTTATCTGCCAGCCTATCGGCGCCTGATACACCGCTATCGCGAGCAAGCTCGCTCCCACAAGGGGACTTGTGGTGCTGCGATTACACCACCCCCTCTCGCCTAACCCGCGCCAGGAATGTTAGCGTGCTTGGTATTCCCTGCAGATGAGCCTTGCACGATGAAAAAAACCGTACTTGCCTTCAGCCGTATCACACCTCCCATGATCGAGCGCCTGCGCCAGGACTTCGAGGTGATCGTCCCCAACCCGTCGAACGGCGACATCAACGCGCAGTTCAACGAAGCCTTGCCCCACGTCCATGGGCTGATTGGTGTCGGTCGCAAGCTCGGCCGCGAGCAACTGCAGAGCGCCACGAACCTGCAGGTGGTCTCCAGCGTGTCGGTGGGCTACGACAACTACGACCTGGCCTACTTCAACGAGCGCGGGATCATGCTCACCAATACCCCCGACGTGCTCACCGAAAGCACCGCCGACCTGGCCTTCGCCCTGCTGATGAGCAGCGCCCGGCGCGTGGCCGAACTGGACGCCTGGACCAAGGCCGGGCAATGGCAAGCGACCGTCGGTCCGCAACTGTTCGGCAGCGACGTACATGGCAAGACCTTGGGCATCGTCGGCATGGGCAACATCGGCGCGGCTATTGCCCGGCGTGGCCGGTTGGGGTTCAACATGCCGATCCTGTACAGCGGCAACAGCCGCAAGACCGAGCTGGAAAACCAATTGGGCGCACAATTTCGCGAACTGGACCAGTTGCTGGCCGAAGCCGATTTCGTCTGCCTCGTGGTGCCATTGAGCGAGAAGACCCGCCATTTGATCGGCCAGCGTGAACTGGGGCTGATGAAGCCAAGCGCCATCCTGGTCAACATTTCCCGTGGCCCGGTGGTGGATGAGCCAGCGCTGGTCGAAGCCTTGCAGAACGGTCGCATCCGCGGTGCCGGGCTGGATGTCTACGAGAAAGAACCTCTGGCCGAATCGCCGCTGTTCCAGCTGAAAAACGCCGTGACCCTGCCCCATATCGGCTCCGCCACCCACGAGACCCGTGAGGCCATGGCCAACCTTGCTGTGGATAACTTGCGCAGTGCCTTGCTGGGCGAGCGACCGAAGAACCTGGTCAACCCACAAGTCTGGAAATAAAACACACTGTGGCGAGGGAGCTTGCTCCCGCTGGGCTGCGCAGCAGCCCCTTGCGGTTTATCTGATGCACCGTGGTGGCAGATACACCTTGGGGTCGCTTCGCAACCCAGCGGGAGCAAGCTCCCTCGCTACAGGAGCTATCGCCAGACGTCTCTCATCGGGCACCCAGCGCGACTTTCACGGCTACTGGCCGGGGCTTGCGAAACACCAACACGTTCCCCAGCATCACCAGCACCAACCCCACCAATGCCGGCGCCGTCCACTGGTAGCCCTCGACAAACGCCGAGACGTTCAACGCCACCACCGGGAACAGCACGGTGCAATACGCCGCCCGCTCCGGCCCCATGCGCCCCACTAGCGTCAAGTAGGCGGTAAAGCCGATGACCGAACCCGGGATCACCAGATACAGCAGCGAGCCGACATAACGTGCATTCCATTCCATATCGAACGGGATGCCTTGGAACAGACACCACACCGACAACATCGCCGCCCCGTAAGCCATGCCCCAGGCGTTGGTCGTCAACGGCTTGAGGCCGGCCTTCTGTTGCAGGCTCGAGAGCATGTTGCCCGCTGAAAAACACAACGTCCCCAGCAGCGCCAACGCCAAGCCGAGCACCGTTTGCGGGCTCGCGCTGTGACCGGCCAGCTCCGGCCAGAACAACAACGCCAGCCCGAACAGCCCCAAGGCGCCGCCCAGCAATACGTTACGGGCAATCCGTTGACCGAAGAAAACCCGGGCATTGAGGGCGTTCCAGAGCGTGGCGGTGGAAAACACCACGGCGACCAAACCACTGGGGATCCATTGGCTGGCGGTCAGGAAGCACATGAAATTGATGCAGAACAGGCACAGGCCCTGGGCAACGCAAATCAAGTGGCCCCGCCGGTTCATCACCTGCAAGCGCCGGCTGAGCAAGAGCATGGCAAACAGGATCAATGCCGCGAGGCCAAAGCGATAAACGATCGACACCGGGATGGCGACGACACCCAACTGCAGTTTCAGGGCGATCCAGGTGGTGCCCCAAATGAGCACGGTGAGCAGGTACAACGAGAGGTTCATGACGGTGACTCCTGGCAATGGCCCCCAGTGTCACGCCGATGCTTGGCCGTCGCTTGCGTAAACTTGCGGTTTTTATGAGCGATGGGCTGGCAGGGAACGGTCTACGGAGTAGGATGCAAACGTTGGAGAACCGATCATGTCCACACTGCAGACCCTACAAGTCTTCCAAGCCCTCAACAGCTCGCCCAACGCTCGCCTGGAGCACAGTGCCGAGCTCGGAGACGGCATGGCGGCCGCTTTGTGGACCAATCACCACGACGCCCGGGACTACGAGGCGCCGACGCACCATACGCTGTCGTGCTACATCGCGGGGGGCACCGGCACGTTCCGTCGTGAACGGCCCGATACCACAGGCGCACCGGACAAACTTTGCATCTTGCCGGCCGGGCATGAGTCCGCCTGGGTCATCAATGGCGACATCCGCCTCGCCCACCTGTACTTCAGCGCGGAACAATTTGCCCTTGGCTGCATCACCCTGTTGGACCGCGAGCCCCGGCAAGTGCAACTGCACGAGGAAACGTTCCTCGACGACCCGCAACAGGCCCAGCGCTTTCGCCAGTTGATCGCACTGAACTGGGACGAACCCGGCGAACGCCTGCTGACCACCAGCCTGGCCCATGACCTGCTCAACCACTTGCTGCTCAGCCAGGTCGGCCAGCGCCAGGGGCTTCGCCTCAAGGGCGGCCTGGCTGCTCACCAGCGACGGTTGCTGGTGGATTACGTCGACAGCCATCTGGCCGAGGCCATCAGCCTCGGGCAATTGGCGGCGCTGTGTGCGTTGTCCGAATATCACTTTGCGCGGATGTTCCGCGAAAGTTTCGGGCTGCCACCCCATCAATATGTACTGGCCCGGCGCCTGGCCCGCGCGCGGCATTTGTTGCGCAACACTTCCCAACCGCTGGGCGACGTGGCGCTGGCCTGCGGGTTTGCCAGCGCCAGTCATTTCACCCACCGCTTTCGCCAGGCCTTGGGCGCGACGCCCGGAGAGTATCGGCTGGCGTTTTTGCGCTAGCCCCGACTGTCGTCATCGCGAGCAAGCTCGCTCCCACAGGGGATCCAGGGCGCTCACAAAATCTTCATTCACCGCAAATCCCTTTGTGGGAGCGAGCTTGCTCGCGATGGCGTAAGGACATTCGATAACCCTGTAAGCTGACCCACCGCTTTCGCGAGCAAGCCCGCTCCCACAGGGATTTCAGGGCGCTCACAAATACTCATTCACCGTGCCCCCCCTTTTGTGGAGCAAGCTTGCCAACCCCATCGGATCGCTGAAAACGAAACGGGCCTGCGATTGCAGGCCCGTTTGTTCGGTGAGTATTTTTAAGTGATCGTGCTTAGCCGTTGAGTGCGGCCCGCTCGTTCTCCAGGAATTCTTCTTCCAGCATGGCATCAGCCAGGGCAATCGAGTCGGCCGGGCCTTTGGTGGCGGCGCGCTTGCCGCGCAGTTTGCCGAACAAATGCTCCAGTGCACTTTCAAGTTTGGTGGCTGCACCTTCGATCGCCAGTTCCAGCGAATCGGCCTTATGGGTCACGGAAATCGGCTGATGGCCCTTTGGCCGTGCTTCAAGCTGGCAACGCAGGTCATGAGGGCCGGGCTTGTCGCCGTTCTCATCGCGCAAATGGACCTCGACCCGTGTCAGGTCTTCTTCGTAACGTTCGAGCGTGCTTTCGATGGTAGTACGTACCCACTCCTCCAGTCGGATGCTGCTTTGAATATGGTTATCGCTGTTGACTTGGATTTGCATAGTTCATCCCTTATTTCAGCTAGCTCGCCGGGGGCCGTCGACATTAGCGCAACGGCCCCTTGAATACAGAGTCGGGCTGGCGGAAGAACAATTCAAGCCCTAAAAAAAGATAAATATTCATATGCAAATAAAGCCGGACAACGGGCAAAAGCGCTGTTAATGTCGGGAGTTGCCCCGCCCTGCCTACCCGCTGCAATTCACCTCCGCGCCTGCACCGTCAACGAACATCCGCACGTTATTGCCCCGAAACGGGCAGCCGCATTCCAGAGCGTTTGGCGTTTGGGCACCGGGATCATTGTCCGACGTTTTTTCCGGCATGCCCCTTGCTAACGCCCTGTAGGAGCTGCCGCAGGCTGCGATCCTTGATGTTGAAGCCTGCCTGGCCCAGGAACCTTCAGATGAACACGATCATGGAATGGCCGATGGTCCGGTGTTGCGAACTAATCCCGATCACGGCCGGTCAACAACTGCACGTTCAATCAGGCGGTGACGCATCATGGACAACCCTTTTCAAATCATTACCGACGCTTTTGCGCCGCATTATCAAATCAACCTGAGTATCCAGGGACTGGATGGCAGCATCATGCTGACCCTGTCCAAGAGCGGGCGCATCGTCGCCAAACGCATGATCAGCGCCCAGCAGCGCAACGACCCGGAGCGGCTCAAACGCCTGGTGCAAAGCATTCAGTTCGGCATCGCCATCGAGCAGGGCCACAGCGCCGTGGCCATCCTCGAAGCCATGACCGGCGGTGACCACATCAAGCTGCCACCGCCGCATGCACAGGGGCCGGCGCCCTCGGCCGCCGGGATCTAGATTTCGCCTTTCTCCACTTCGGCATGCTCGCTGGAACCCGCGCCAACCTTGCGGTGCGGGTGCTCGATCTTCACCGAGGGGAACTGCGACGAAGCGTAGCGCACCACCAGGATCGAAAACGCCAGCAGCAAGATGCCACCGCACAAGTAGATGATTCCCAGGTCGGGCGGGCTGTGGTGGGAAACGTTGGAAATCAGCAACCGCGTCAGCGCGGTAATCGCCACGTAGATCAGGAATCGCACCGGCATGTGGTTGGTCTTGAAGTAGATCCCGACCATCGCCCCCAATTCCAGGTAGATGAACAGCAGCAGGATGTCATCGATCTTGATGTGCCCCGCCTCGAGCATCTGCAAGAACTCCATCACCGCCGCCCACGCGGTCACCGCACCGATGGCGAATAGCGCCAGGTAGTGGAAGGTCTCGACGAAGAGGTTTCCCAGGGACTCGGCCAGTTGATGGACGTTCTGGCGCAGGTTCTCGGCCCAGTTGATTTTCACGATGTAGTTTCCTTAGGTCGGTTCGACCGGATGATGCGGGTTGGACGTGACGGTTGTTCTGCATGCAGAAAAAAGGCCAGCGAGTGAGGGTGAGATGGCGATAGGCTGGCACGGGGCACTTTGGAAGCTTCATGCGACCTGATCGCGAGCAAGCTTTGCGCCCACAAGGCTTGCTCCCACTCAAGCTTTGTCCACATCAGCTTTGCGCTCACATGCTGAATTAGGTCTACATTAAAAAGCCACTATCCAAAGCAAGAGGATTCGCTTATTCTTTTGCCTGTATATAAATACAGTAGTCGCAAAGACAAACCAATGTGAAGGCATGTGAGGTGGTGAATGGCCGTCGAAGTGGTATACCGCAGCAGCCGAGATCTGGAGCGCTTGTTCATGGATAAAGCCGAAGCTGACCGTCATGACAAAATGCTGGAACTCGCCGAATTGCTGGCCGAAGTGTTGCAAAAAGCCGTTCCATCGCTAAGCGAGCAACAGGTCGAGGAAGCCGGGATCTACATGGCGAAAAATCGCGATGTGTTCGCCAAGGCATTCAAGAGCCAGCCGGACGCCTTGTCCGAACTGCTCAACCCGTCGGACGAATAACCAAAAAGATCGCAGCCCTCGGCAGCGCCTACACCGCGTAGGCGCTGCCGAGGGCTGCGATCTTTTTTAATAATAACGACGCGGATCTGAATCGATCAGGCTGGCCAACTTGGTTAGTGCGAAGCGCAGTTCGTCCTGGCTGGTGGGCGACATCAGCACCAACCGCACGCACCGGGTGGTGCCTGAACGCTCCGCCTGGAACTGGGTACCACTGAGCACCAATACGCCGTTGGCCCGGGCGAGCATGGTGAACTCGTCGCTCGTCCAAGGCTCGGGCAGCGTCAACCAGACGTGATAGGAATACGGCTGGGTCTTGAGCTCGAAATTGGCGAAGATTTCCCGAGCGATCGCTTGTCGCCCCGCCGCCTCGTTGCGCTGGATGCGGATCAATTTCTTGTCCAGGCCTTCGGTAATCACATTGCTGGCCAGTTGCGCCGTCAACGGCGACGGCATCCACACACTGCTGCGCACCATCGAGGTCAGGCGCGACAGCAATTTCGGCGGACTGTAGATGTAACCAATGCGCAGCGCCGGCATGACCGATTTCGACAGGCTGGTCAGGTAAACCGAGCGATCCGGCGCAAAGGCCGACAGGGGTTTGATCGACGGATCGGTGGCCAGGAAGCCGTAGATGTCATCGTCCAGGATGATGAAGTCGAATTCCTCAGCCAGCGCGGCAATCTGGGCCCGACGCTTCTGCGACATGATCGCCGCCGTCGGGTTCTGGCAGGTCGCCACGCAGACCAGCATCGCCGGCTTCTCCCGCAGGCACAGCTCGCGCAAGGCCTCGGGAATGATGCCTTCGTCATCCATCGGCACGCCACGCAGGCGACGCTCAAGACCGTGGGCCAGGGAAATGATCCCCGGGTAGCACAGCGCCTCGCAGAGCACCAGGTCGCCAGCGTTGGTCAGGGCGCTCATCGCGACCATCAAGCCATGCTGGGCCCCGGCGGTAATCACCACTTGCTGCCATTGCGCGTCGGGCAATGAATGACGCAACCACTGCGCCCCCGCCTCGCGATGGGCCGGGTGGCCGCCGTCCGGCGCGTAGTCGAGCGCGCGCGCGAAATCAGTGCTTTTGGCCATGCCCACCAGCGCGCCGCGCAACCAGTACTCCAGCGTCTCGCTATAGGGCTTGATGATCGAAAGGTCGAGCAGTTCGGACTGCCCCAGGTTCAGCGGCGCGGACGCGCTGTTACTGGCCGGCAGCTCCAGCTGCTTCTGGTTGAGCACATAAGTGCCACGTCCCACTTCCCCCTGCACCAGCCGACGTCGATGAGCTTCGCTGTACGCCCGGCTGATGGTGCCCGGCGTGACATTCAAGGTGGTGGCCAGCTCCCGCAACGTCGGCAGGCGATCACCCTCGTTCAGTACGCCGTTGTTGATATCGCGCGCCAACGCATCGGCAATCGACAGATACATCGGCTGGCTGAACTCGCTTAGCTGGGGAACCCACATGAATGATCACTGCCCATCGTAGAAATGATGAATATCCGAGCATATCACATGGAGGTTAGGCAACTAATAATTCGACGCATTCGATCCATTGAGTCGATTGATACGATTATTGAATTGTTTATAAGCATGGCTTAAAGAAATTTTACAACAAATAATATTCATATAAATCAATCAACTATCTGCAATAAATTGCAAAATCGCCCCGTGATAGCAGAAAAATATCTCGTAACAATCACGCCCCCTATTGAATCAACTCAATCCATTCAAATACACTGATTGCGAATCGAAGCAATCGACTCAATCCCCCACTGCGCGCTCCTGCCGCGCCAAGTCGAGACATCATGGACACATTCAGAAAGGATCTATCCCTGTCAGCGGTCATCGCGGGCTTCATCGCCGTGATCATTTCCTACGCCGGCCCGCTCATCATCGTGTTCCAGGCAGCCAAGGAAGCGCACCTGCCCAACGACGTGGTGTCTTCGTGGATCTGGGCCATTTCCATCGGCAGCGGGATTACCGGCCTCCTCTTGAGCTGGCGCCTGCGTGTCCCGGTCATCACCGCATGGTCCACACCGGGGGCGGCGCTGCTGGTGTCAATGCTGCCCACCGTGACCCTGCCCCAGGCCATCGGAGCCTATGTGGTGGCGTCGGTGATCATCGCCGTGGTGGGTTTGTCCGGGGCGTTCGACAAATTGATGAGCCGCCTGCCCAAGGCCATTGCCGCCGCCATGCTCGCCGGCATCCTGTTTCGCTTCGGCGCCGAGCTGTTCACGTCGATCAAGCTGCAGCCGGCGATGGTGCTGGCGATGATCGCGGCGTACCTGGTCTTCAAGCGATTCTCGCCACGCTACGCCATCCTGTCGGTGCTGATCATCGGCTGCGCGGTGGCCGCCTCGTTCGGTGAACTCAACAGCAACTCGATCACCATCGCCGTGGCTCATCCGGTCTTCATCGCACCGGAATGGAGCTGGCACGCAATCATCAACATCGGCCTTCCATTGGCGCTGGTGACCTTGACCGGCCAGTACGTGCCCGGCATGGCCGTATTGCGCACCTCGGGCTACAACACACCGGCGCGCTCAATCATTTCGGTCACCGCGATTGGCTCGGCCCTGATGGCCCCGTTCGGGTCCCACGGTCTTAACCTGGCGGCCATTACCGCCGCGATCTGCACCGGTCGCGAAGCCCACGAGGATCGCGACAAACGCTACATCGCCGGGATTGCCTGCGGGGTGTTCTACATCCTGATGGGCACTTTCGGGGCGACCCTGGCCTCGGTGTTTTCCGCACTGCCGAAAGAGTTGATCGCCTCCCTCGCCGGCCTCGCCCTGTTTGGCGCGATCAGTGCCGGGCTGACCGGCGCCATGGCCGACGAGAAACAGCGGGAAGCCGCGCTGATCACCTTTCTGGTCACCGCTTCGGGCATGAGTTTCCTCGGCTTGGCCGCCGCGTTCTGGGGGCTGATCTTCGGTCTCGTGGCGCATTTCGTGCTGACCTACACCCGGGAAAGCAAAGCCACCGCTATCGCCGAGGGCAGCCGACCATGACTGCTCGTTACGACTTCATTGTGGTCGGTGGCGGCATCGCCGGCGTCTCCGTCGCTTATGAACTGGCGGCCCATGGCAGCGTCTGCCTGCTCGAACAGGAACAACAACTGGCCTACCACACCACGGGGCGTTCGGCCGCGATCTCGATGGAAAGCTACGGCAACCAGCAGATCCGTTCGCTGACCTGCGCGTCCCGGCGCTTCTTCGAGAACCCGCCCGAGGGTCTGGCCGAGCATCCACTCTGGGCGCCACGGGGCGCGTTGATCGTGGCCCAGGCGGCACGGGTGGACAAACTCAAAGCGCGTTTCAGCGCCGTATTGGGCCAAGTGCCTACGGCCGAGTTGCTCGACGACAAGCAAGTACAGGAACTGGTCCCCTACCTCGCCGAAGGCACCTGGAGCGCCGGGATCTACGAGCCCAGCGCCTTCGACCTGGATGTGCACGGCATTCACGGTGCCTACCTCAGCGGGTTGCGTGCCCGCGGTGGCGTGGTCAAGCGCGAGACCGAAGTGCTGCGTGGCGAATATCGCGACGGGCATTGGCGCTTGCACACCCGGGACGGCCAGCAGCTGCAAAGCGCCATTGTGGTCAACGCCGCCGGTGCCTGGGCCGATGAGTTCGCCGAGCGCTGCGGCGTGCCCAAGGTCGGTGTCCGGCCGTTGCGGCGCACCGTGCTAGCGGTCGATCCACAGTGCGACGTGCACCACACGCCCTACCTGGGCACGGTGGACGAGGACATTTTCATCAAGCCTGAAGCCGGGCGACTGATCGTCTCGCCCTGCGATGAAAGCCCATCGTTGCCCTGCGACGCGTTACCGGAAGAGCTCGACCTGGCCATCACCATGGATCGCCTGCAAAACACCACGCGCCTGCGCCCCCGCTCGATCATCAACAAATGGGCGGGCCTGCGCACCTTCGTCGCCGACCGCTCGCCGGTGCTCGGCCAAGACCCACAGCAAGAAAGTTTTATCTGGCTCGCCGCCCTCGGTGGCTACGGCATCCAGGCCGCGCCCGCCATTGCCCGCCTATGCAGTCATGCGGCGCTGGGCATCGCCCTACCGGTCGACCTGGCGGCGCTGCAACTCAACTACCAGCACTTTTCCCCAGCCCGTTGTCGCGACGAGGAATTTTCCAGCCTGGCCGTCAAGCAGGTTGCCGATTTGCACTAACCCATCCACTTAACAAGGAACGTCCCTATGCAAACCACCGCTCACATCCAGTCCGCCGCCAAACCTTTCCTGGGCGAAGAGAACGTCATTTTCACCGACAAGGCGCCGCTACCGCTGGGCACCTATTCCCAGGGCATCAAGGTCAGCCACGGGCAGACCATCTACCTGTCGGCGCAGACCCCGGTCTCGGCGCTGAACAACGAAGTGCTGGCCAAGGATTTCGAAGGCCAACTGCGCCAGACCCTCGACAACCTGGTGCAAATGGCCGAAGCGGCAGGCGGCACCCTGGCGAACGTGGTCAAGGTCACGGCGTTCATTACCGACCTGAGTGAGTTCCCGACCCTCAACCGCGTGATGGAAGAATATTTCACCAAGCCGTACCCGGCCCGCACCACCGCCGGCGCCAGTGCGCTGGCCCGCAATACCCTGGTCGCCATCGACGCCATCATGGTGATCTGAAACACCTTCTGCCAGCGGAGTGCCAACGTCGGTCCGGTGCGCCGGACCGACGTTGACAAGGAAAGCACCAGCACAGCGTACTTTCAGAGGGTGACCATGAAAAATTCGTACAGAGCGTATGTCTTGCAGTGCCTGGCTTGCGATCGAAGCTACCAGCCCCATGAGGTCAGCTACTACTGTCCTCATTGCCAAATCGATGGTGCCCTGGATGCGCTTTACGACTACCCCACACTCAAGCGCGAATGGTCCCGGGACAGCCTGGCCCATGACCACGCCCGTGGCATGTGGCGCTATGACCGCTTGATGCCGTTGAGCTCGACGCAGTTCATTCCACCGTTACTGGTGGGCAATACGCCGCTGTACTCGCGCCCGGAATTGCTCGGCAAAGGTGCCCGGATCAAAGTCTACGTAAAAGACGAATCGCGGCAACCGACCGGGTCATTGAAGGATCGCGCCAGCGCGCTGGCGGTGGCCCACGCCATGCAATCCGGTGCGCGCACCGTGGCGGTGGCCAGCACCGGCAATGCGGCTTCGGCATTGGCGGGGATGAGCGCCAGCCTGGGCTTGCACAACGTCATTTACCTGCCCAAGAGCGCGCCCCGGGAAAAGCTCGCGCAGATGCAGGGCTACGGCGCCGAGATCGTGCTGGTCGACGGGCAATACGACGAAGCCTTCGAACAATGCCTCGACGCCTGCGAAAAACACGGCTGGTACAACCGCACCACCGGGATCAACTCGTACATGAGCGAAGGCAAGAAGACCGTCGCCTTCGAGATGTGCGAACAGCTCAACTGGCAGGTGCCGGACCTGGTGTTCGTGCCCGTCGGCAACGGCTGCATCCTGGGCTCGGTCTACAAAGGCTTTTTCGACCTGCTGCAACTGGGCTGGATCGAACGCATTCCGCGCCTGATCGGCGTTCAGGCCGAGCACAGCAACTTCATGTACCGCGCCTGGCGCTACGACCGCTCGATGCGACAAACCGAACGCCTGCCGCCCACCAGCCTGGCCAGCAGCATTAACGTGGCATTGCCACGTGATCGCCTCAAGGCCATGCGTGCGGTGACCGCCAGCGACGGCGAGTTCATCTGCGTCAGCGACCCAAGCATTGTCGCCGCCGCCTCTCGATTGGCCGCCAGCACCGGCGTGTTTCCGGAAGCCGGCGCCGCCAGTGCCTTCGCCGGCCTGCTCAAGTACGCAGAAACACACCCCGACACCCCGCAAACCGCCGTGATCCTGATCACCGGCAGCGGTTTGAAAGACACCTCCATTTTTCTGTCCGACTCGTCCAAAAGCCAGCCGCGGGTGTTGCCGCATCCCATGACTGCTCCGCTGGCCGAAGCGTTTATCTAAGGAATCACACCATGAGTCTGCAAAATTTCGATCCCGCCGTTGCCCGCCTGATCGACCGCGAGCGCAACCGCCAGGAAACCCACCTGGAACTGATCGCTTCGGAAAACTACGTCAGCGAAGAAGTGCTCCAGGCCCAGGGTTCCGTGCTCACCAATAAGTACGCCGAAGGCTATCCGGGCAAGCGTTACTACGGCGGCTGCAAGGTCGTCGATGAAATCGAGAATCTGGCCATCGAGCGTGCGCGCAAATTGTTCAACTGCGAATACGTCAACGTGCAGCCGCATTCCGGCTCCCAGGCCAACCAGGCGGTTTTCCTGGCGGTGCTGGAACCCGGCGACACGATCCTGGGCATGTCACTGGCCCACGGCGGCCACCTGACCCACGGCGCCTCGGTGAATTTTTCCGGCAAAATCTACCGGGCCTTTTCCTATGGCCTGGACGCGGAAACCGAAACCCTCGACTACGAAGAGATGGAAGCCCTGGCCCGGGAACACCGGCCAAAGATGATCATTGCTGGAGCCTCGGCCTATTCGCGGACCATTGACTTCCAGCGCTTTCGCAAGGTCTGCGATGAAATCGGCGCCTACCTGATGGTGGACATGGCGCACTACGCCGGGTTGATCGCCGCCGGCGTGTACCCCTCGCCGGTGGGCATCGCCGACTTCATCACTTCCACTACCCACAAGACTTTGCGCGGCCCCCGCGGCGGCCTGATCCTGGCCAAGGCGCAATACGCCGCCCTGCTCGACAAGACGATTTTCCCGGTGTATCAGGGCGGCCCGCTGATGCACGTCATCGCCGCCAAGGCCGTGGCTTTCAACGAAGCCTTGGGCGACGGGTTCAAGCATTACCAGCAGCGGGTGGTCGATAACGCCCGGGTCATGGCCGACGTCCTGACCCGGCGTGGCTTGCGGGTGGTGTCCGGCGGTACCGACTGCCACATGTTCCTGCTTGACCTGCGCTCGATGAACATCACCGGCAAAGATGCCGAGGCACTGCTGGAAAGCGCCCATATCACCCTGAACAAAAACGCGATCCCCAATGACCCGCAGAAACCGGCGATCACCAGCGGCATTCGCATCGGCACCCCAGCCCTGACCACACGCGGTTTTGGTGAAGCGGAATGTGCCGAAGTGGCGAACCTGATCGCCGACCTGCTGGAACAGCCGAACAACGCCGCACGCCTGGATAACACCCGGCGCCGCGTGATGCATTTGTGTGAATGCTTTCCGGTGTACCTGCTGAGGTGATGGCTGGATAAGGGCAGCACAAAGCGCATAGAGAGGCGAACACACACCGTGGCGAGGGAGTGTTCGCCTGAAATGATCAGTCTGTGAGCGCTAGAAAAACCTGTGGGAGCGAGCTTGCTCGCGATGGCGGCCGTACATTCAACACCTTCATTGACTGGCGCACCGCTATCGCGAGCAAGCTCGCTCCCACACTTGGATTTGCAGTAAAGCTCGCCACGGTTTGATTTTCAGCGGTACAACAGGCGCTCCGCCAGTTCATCGGCCACCCGGGCCGGTGAGCGCTTTTCCGCCTGGGCATGGGCGAAGACTTCCGTGAGCCTTGCCCCGATCTTCGACAGGTGCGCGGTGATCGTCGGCAGCTCTTCACCACGATGCTTGAGGGCGACGTAGATCAGCCCGCCCGAGTTGATCACATAGTCCGGCGCATAGAGAATCCCGCGTCTTTCCAACTGATCGGCCACCTGCAGGTTGCTCAACTGATTGTGGGCCGAGCCGGCAACGGCCGAGCAGCGCAGTTGCGCCACGCTTTGGCTGTTGAGTACCCCGCCCAGGCCGCAAGGGGCGAGGATGTCGCAGGGGGTGCTGAGCAGCGCGTCGTTGGCGATCGGATGGGCGCCCAGTTGCTCCATGGCCAGTTGCACCTTGCCAGGGTCGATATCGCTGACCAGCAATTCGGCCCCCGCCGCATGCAGCTGTTCGGCCAGGGCATAACCGACATTGCCCAGGCCCTGGATCGCCACCCGCAGGCTTTCGAGGTTATCGCTGCCCAGGCGAGCCATGGCGGTGGCACGGATGCCGGCAAAGACACCCATTGCCGCGTGGGGCGCGGGGTCTCCCGCGGCGGTGGTGCTAGTGACATGGCGGGTCTGCTGGGCGATGCAATCCATGTCGGCCACCGACGTGCCGCTGTCGATGGCCGTGATGTAGCGCCCGTCCAATTGCTCGATGCAACGACCAAAGGCTTCGAACAAGGCCGCCCGACTCTCCACATGGGCCGGTCGCATGATCACCGCCACCCCGCCGCCCACGGGCAAACCAGCCAGCGCTGCCTTGTAGCTCATGCCTTGGGCCAGGCGCACGGCGTCCGCCACGGCACTTTCGTCGTCGGGGTAGGCAAGATAACGACAGCCTCCCAGGGCAGGCCCGGGACGGCTGCAATGAATGGCAATCACCGCCTTCAACCCGGTCGTCGGGTCTACGCTTAGGTGCAGCGATTCAAGGCGGGAGCTTTGCATGAGAGCAAACATCGTAAGGCTCCCGAATCACTTTTGTTTGTTTCGCCAGTATAGGCGTGCAGTCGAAAATTGCTGGAGCACGCCGGAATAAGTCGCCTGGGTGGTCAGTCTTTTTCGGCATAACCTGTCACAGCATCTGTTGGAGACTGGACGAAAATCCATGGCAGGGCTAAAACGGGAGCATAGCCCGGAGAGTTCGATGAAACCGCGCCAAGCCTTTTTTGATTGCCTGCACCGCTCGCCGCCGGCGTTGTTCGAAGCGGCGTTGTGGATCGCTGCCGAACATGATCGCGACGTCAACGTTCCGACCTTGCTGAAGGAATTCAAGGAACTGCAACAGCGGGTCAGCCATGACCTGCCGATGCTGCCTGTCAGCGAGCTGGGCCAGCCTCTGCTACGACGGCTCAACGACCTGGGTTTCGCCCAGGACGACTTCACACCCCTGCGGCCGCGAGCGGCGCTGTTGGATAAAGTCCTGGCGCGCAAACGCGGGCAGCCCCTGGCCCTCGGGCTGATTGCCCTGGAGTTGGCTCGCGGCCTGGAAATTCCGATGGTCGGTGTCAATTTCCCCGGGCATTTCCTGTTGAAGGTACCTGGGGCCGACCACCTGCTCGACCCATGCGGTGGCCGCCGGTTGTACCCCAATGACTGCCGGGAACTGCTCCAGCGCCAATACGGCGCGAACATGTCGCTCAAGGCCGAGCACTTGGTCAACGCCGAGCCGATGCAGATGCTGCAGCGCCTGTCGCGCAACCTGCGCCAACTGCATCTGGCGAACGACGACTACATCGCGGCCCTGATCGACGCCGAACGGGTGCTGGAACTGGGTAACGCCAGCGCCGCCGACTACCTGGCCCGCGCCAGCCTGTACCAGCGGCTCGATTGCCCCAACGCCGAACGCTTCGACTTGGAGCATGCGCTGATGCTCAGTGACGATCCGATCCAGCGAATCCGGCTGACGGAGCGGCTGGGGCATCTGCCGCCGAATTCGGTGGTGCATTGAGTTGTCGTGAGGCGGCACCTTTTGTGACAGTTGAATCGTCATCGCGAGCAAGCTCGCTCCCACAATTGATCAACTGTGGGAGCGAGCTTGCTCGCGATAGCGGCAGACCAGCCAACATCAATATCAAGTGGGTGTATCCGGCTGATTCGCCGGGTGCACCTGCTGGAACGCCGGATGCCCAGCCGCCAACGCCGCCACGCGCCGGATCCGCGGATATTCCTGCAAGGAAACATTGAACCGCTCGGCGGCGTACAGCTGCGGGATCAGGAACACATCCGCCAACCCCGGCAGCGCACCGAAGCAATAGCCGTCGTCGCCAATCAGCTGCTCCACCGCAGCCAATCCCTGGCTGATCCAATGTCCGATCCACTCCGCCACCTGCGTTTCATCGTGGCCCCACTGCCGCAGCCGGTTGAGCACGCTGACGTTGTGCAGGGGATGAATGTCGCAACCGATCAGCGCGGCGACGCCACGCTCGTGGGCGCGTACCGCCAGGTCGGCGCTGAGCAGCGGCACCTGGGGATAACGCTCCTCCAGGTATTCGATGATGGCGGGTGATTGCACCAGCAACGCGCCCTCATCGGTACGTAGCGCCGGCACCCGCCCCTGGGGGTTGATCGCCAGGTAGGCCGGCTGGCGATGCTCGCCCCCCGGCGCAGCGATCAGGTTGACGGGCAAGGCCTGGTAATCCAGGCCCTTGAGGGCCAACGCAATGCGCACCCTGTAGGACGAGGTGGAGCGGTAGTAGGTATAGAGTTCCATGGCTGCCCTCAACGCGCCGGCAGGATCTTGCCCCGGCATTCGCCGAAACCGATGGAAGCGAAACCTTCGCGGCGGCAACGGGCGCGCAAGATGATTTCGTCACCGTCCTCGAGGAATCGGCGCACTTCGCCAGATGCCAGTTCGATTGGTTTTTTCCCGCCTTCGGTGATTTCCAGCAGGCTGCCGAATTGATGGCTTTCAGGCCCAGACAAGGTGCCCGAGCCAAACAGGTCGCCGGCCTGCAACTGGCAGCCGTTGACGCTGTGATGCGCGATCATCTGCGCCACGGTCCAGTACATGTATCGGGTGTTGCTCAACGTCAGGCGCTGAGCCGGCAGGTTCTGCTCGACCATTGCCTCGGTCAGCAATAGAACTTCCAGTTCGATGTCGAGGGCACCGCCGGCCTGGTCACGGGTGTCCAGCAGATAGGGCAGCGGTTGCGGATCGCCTTCCGGGCGCGCCGGCTGTGGGCGGCGGAACGGCTCCAAGGCTTCAGCCGTCACCACCCACGGCGAAATGCTGGTCAGGAAACTCTTCGACAGGAACGGCCCCAGGGGCTGGTATTCCCACGCCTGGATGTCCCGGGCCGACCAGTCGTTGAGCAGGCAGAATCCGCCAATGTGCTCGGCGGCATCGCCAATGGGGATCGGTTCGCCCAGGGCATTGCCCTTGCCGATCCAGATGCCCAGCTCCAGCTCATAGTCCAGCCGCGCGCACGGGCCCAAGGTCGGTTCGGCCTGGCCAGCCGGCAGGGTCTGGCCCTTGGGGCGGCGCACGTCGGTGCCGGACGGGCGAATGGTCGAGGCGCGACCGTGGTAGCCGATAGGCACGTATTTGTAGTTGGGCAATAGCGGGTTATCGGGGCGGAACAGTTTGCCGACATTCTGGGCGTGTTCGATACCGACGTAGAAGTCGGTGTAGTCGTTGATCCTGGCGGGCAGGTGCATCTGGCAGTCGGCGGCGACGAGCAGCAGCTTCGCCGCTTCAACCTTGCCACGCAACGGACTGTCTTCGCGCAACAGTTCCAGCAGCCGTTCACGCAGGGCCACCCGGGCGCTGCGGCCCAGGTCGAAAAATCCATTCAATTGGCCGTCGGCCATGGCCTCTACGGCTTGTCGGGCCGCACCGTCAAACAGGCCCGCGTGCAGCGCCGCCTGCAGATCGAAAATCCGCTCGCCAATCGCCACGCCGCTGCGCAGGGCACCGCCATCGACGCTGAAGACACCCAATGGCAGGTTCTGCAACGGGAAGTCGGCGTGGCCGTTGGCGCTGGCGACCCAGCTACGGGCAGGGGAAAGTTGAGTCATGGTTATCTCCGGGTCGGGTCGAACGTGACAGGCAGCGAAGCCCAACAAGCATCGTAGTCGGTTTGCAGTTGCGGGCAGTCCAGGGCGAAACGACTGGGGCGCAGCACTTGGCTGGTCTCGAACATGAACGCCATGGTGTTGTCGATTTTCGCTGGCTGAAGATCAGCGTTGATCGCCTTGGTACAGGTCTCGCCATCCGGGCCATGGGCGCTCATGCAACTGTGCAGGGACGCACCGCCCGGCAGGAAACCTTCGGCCTTGGCGTCGTAGGCACCCTGGATCAGGCCCATGAATTCGTTCATCAGGTTGCGGTGGAACCACGGTGGACGGAAGGTGTTTTCCGCCACCATCCAGCGTGGCGGGAAGATCACGAAATCGAGGTTGGCCAGGCCGTGGACACTCGTGGGCGAGGTCAGCACGGTGAAAATCGACGGGTCAGGGTGATCGAAGCTGACCGTACCAATGGTGTTGAATCGGCGCAAGTCATATTTGTACGGCACATTGTTGCCGTGCCAGGCCACCACATCGAGGGGCGAGTGATCCAGCTCGCACACCCACAACTCACCGAGGAATTTCTGCACCAAGGTGGTCGGTTGCGCGAGGTTCTCGTAATGGGCGACCGGCGTCAGGAAGTCCCGCGGGTTCGCCAGGCCGTTGCTGCCGATGGGCCCGAGGTCCGGCAGACGCAACGGCGCACCATGGTTTTCGGCGAGGTAGCCACGGGCCTGGGGGTCGAGCAGTTCAACGCGAAACTTCAGGCCCCGGGGCAGCACGGCGATTTCCAGCGGTGCCAGTTCCAGCACGCCCAGCTCCGTAGCGATCCGCAGCCGCCCCAGTTGCGGCACGATCAGCCACTCACCGTCGGCATTAAAAAACACCCGCTCCATGGAGCGGTTGGCCCGGTAGTGATAAAGGCTGACGCCCGCCGGTTTATCCGCGCCGGCATTGGCCGCCATGCGCACCAGCCCGTCGATGAAGTCGGTGGGCTCGGCCGGAATGTCCAGCGGGTTCCAGCGCAGGCGGTTGGGGGTGACTTCGCCCAATGGGCCTCCCGCCAACTGCCGTTCGAGCTTGGTGAAGGCCGGATGGTTGGCCGACGGTCGGATGCGATACATCCAAGTGCGCCGCGCTTCGCTGCGGGCCATGGTGAACGCCGTGCCAGAAAACAACTCGGCATAGAGACCGTACGGGGCTTTCTGCGGGGAGTTCTGGCCGACGGGCAAGGCGCCGGGCAAGGCTTCGCTGGCAAATTCGTTGCCCAAGCCTGATTGATAAACCAGGTCCGACGCGGTGGAATCGAGGTTCATGGAGCCTCCTGGGGATGCGGCCGTCACTCAACGGAGGAGTTGAGGCGCACCGGGTTATTTTTATCGTAATTCAATTACGCATAACGTAATTTGCTCGACGGCGACCGTCAAGCTATAAAGACGCCCATTCGCCCCAATGCCGATCAGTTAAGCGAAATAGAGCCCGGCAGTAACCCTGTGGCGAGGGAGCTTGCTCCCGCTGGGGCGCGAAGCGGCCCTGTTTTTGGGGCGGCTACGCAGCCCAGCGGGAGCAAGCTCCCTCGCCACGGTTTGTGTGTTTGCCCGTGCTATCCACTTAACTGACAAGCATTAGCCCATTCGCCTCTGGACCTGCGCCTCCATGGAAAACCCGCTCAGCAACGGTAAACAGAAAGTTCGCTCGGCCGAAGTCGGCACCGACATTCTCAAGGCCCTGGCCGAACTCTCCCCCTCCACGTCGCTGTCGCGCCTGGCCGAGCACGTGCAAATGCCGGCGAGCAAGGTCCATCGCTACTTGCAGGCCTTGATCGCCAGCGGGTTTGCCGAGCAGAACGCCGCCACCAACCACTACGGCCTGGGCCGTGAAGCCCTGCGTGTGGGCCTGGCAGCGCTGAATGGCATGGACGTGCTGCAAGTGGCCGCCCTGCCCCTGGCCGAGTTGCGCGACGACTTGAACGAAACCTGCTTCCTCGCCGTGTGGGGCAACCATGGCGCGACCGTGGTGCGCATCGAACCCGCCGTGCGAGCCGTGACCGTGGTGACGCAACTGGGCTCGGTCTTGCCGTTGCTCAGTTCGTCCACCGGGCTGGTGTTCAGTGCTTATTTGCCGGCGCGCGAGACCATCGGCCTGCGGGAGCAGGAAGTGCAAGGCACCGAGCACCACGCCCTGGCCGACGACCGCGCCTATGCCACCCTCTGCGAGCAGATTCGCAGCCGCGGCCTGCACCATGTGCATGGCTTGCTGATGCCGGGCGTGGACGCCTTGTCCGCCCCGGTCTTCAATGCCGTCGGCGAGGTGAAGGCGGTGATGACCATTGTTGGCCCGACCTCGTTGTTCCACGCCGACGAAAACGGCCCGGCGGCGCAACGGCTGTTGGCGGCGACCCGGGCCGTGAGTTGGCGGATGGGGTATGAGGCGGCCCCAGGATCAGTCCAGGAAATCCGGGACAATCCTGATCACTAGATCGTTGAGATGCGCGGTGATCAGTTGCGGGTGGACATGACGGTCTTCCCCGCTGAAGCGAACGGTATAGATACCCTGGTGGTTGCCCTCCGAGTGATAAGGAATCACATCATTCTGGAAATGGCCCAGTAAGTACTCGACCAACCCCTCGGAAGACGACACCAGGCGCTGGCCGGGGTCATCCTCAATGAAGCTGGTCACGTATACGCCGCCAGCGTTGATACCCGACGCGTGGACTTTCAATGCTCCATGCACGTCCTCGGCGGTCAAGGGCCTGAGGGGACGCAGGGACAGCTCGATTGCCGGCTGTCGAGTCAAACTTGCAACAATGTCTATGACGATTTTTTCAAATGCTATCAAGTCCAATGTCTTGAGCCGATCTTCGGCGGCAAAGGAATAACGTTTGCTGAATAGATTGCTGGCGCCTTGCGTATAAGAGGGCAGGTGTTGCTTTTCAACGCAGGCCAGGGTTTCTTCGAACAATGTTCGAGAGCTTCCCACTTCAGGACTTGGAAAGTTCTTCAATGTATTCACGTAGGCAGTGAATGGGTTGATGCCCAGTGGCTCCAGGTAATGACCCAACAGCACCTGCACGGCAAAATCCACGCGGGTGTTCTTCAGCGCGACCAGTCTTTCGGAGTGGGAAGAGAACAGCGGGGTATTCATATCAGACATCCTTGTCATGTCATGGCCTCGAACTTCCTGTTCGAGGCGTTATTGATTGTGCAGCTGAATGCAACAGCACGGCCTCTCGGTTCAACTGAAGTCGCAACTTATCGTTGAACTTCAGTCACGCCGTTATACACAGGCCAATCGTCGATTGTAAAAAAAGCAAGTGTAAGCGTGCGTGAAGTTTCAATCATTCGTAGCCCTAACCCATCACCCCCATGACCTTGGCTTTCGCCACCGCTTGCGTACGCCGTTGCACGCCCAACTTGCTGTGGATTCGCCGCGCATGGGTCTTCACCGTATGCAGCGAAATGAACAACTGCTCGGCTATCTGTTGGTTTGAATGACCTTGGGCAATCAGCTCCAGGACTTCCAGTTCGCGATGACTGAGCAAGGTGTCCTCGACGGTGGCAGGCGACTCGACCTGCTCTGCCGATTGACCCCAGCGCAACAGCTCGGGCTGGCGCAAGCGCAGCTCGCACAACGCTTGCTGGGCCCGCCAGCAGGTGACGCGCTTGAGCCCCTCTTGCAGGCGTTCCCGGGCCTGGGCGCGATCGCCGGACAACCAGACGATTTCCGTCAGCACCAGGTGCAGTTCGGTTTCCAGGCTGTGCATTTCACCGCGCTGTGCCTGGGCGATCATGGCCTGCAAGCGCGCCTGTGGTTCCTGCGCCCGCTGCAAGTAGACCTCGGCCAGCACCAGCAGGTATTCAAGTCGCGCAATCAACTCCAGGGTCGCGGGAGGCGCGTGCTTGGCCTGGGATCCGCGAAAGTGCCGCAAGACACGGGTCAAGGCTTCATGGGCCAGTTCCGCCCGTCCCTGCTGCAACCAGAACTGGCAGCTGGTTTGCAACAACACGCCGCGGTAAACGGTGTCGGGGATGTGCCGCTGCTGCATGGTCCGCTCGGCATCGCGCAAATGCATGAAGGCCTCGCCATAGTCGCCTTGGTTGGCCGCCAGGCAGGCCTTGCCAAGAAAGCCATAGAGCACCTGTTTGTCCTGGCTGAGCAGGCCCGTTTCCAGGCCAGTTTGAAAGTGCTCGGCGGCCTGTTCCTCAAAGCCCATGCGCAGCGCCAGACGCCCGCGCCGCAAGGCAATACGCCCCAACAACGGGGAAAAGTCCTGGCCCGGTTTATCCAGCAGCGCCTGGACGGCGGCCAGCAAATGATCGGCCCGATGCGGTGCGCCGCGTTGCTCCAGAACCTGGGCGTGATCCAGTTCCAGCAAGCCCTCGAAGACCAGCGAACCCTGTGCACGCGCCAGGCACAACGCCTGGCGGTTGATCCATTGCGCCGAGGCCAGATCGCCAGCCAGCAGCGCCTGCTGCGTCAGCCCACCCAGGCACAACACCCGTTGGGACCAGGCCTCCGTGTCCAGGCTGGCCTGGGCCTGGAGAAAATGCTCGCGTGCCGGTTCGCCATCGCCAGAAAGGTGCAGCAACCAGCCCTGCAAGACCTGCCACCTGGCCAGCACCTGTCGCTGTCGACAGGCCCAAGGCTGCGGCAGGAACCTGGACAATTGCTCGATGCAGGTCGACGCCTCGTCGAAGCGCCCGGCGAACAACAGCGCAGCGGTGACCAGCCCCACCGACTGCGGCGTCCCGAGGGTCAGCGCGTCGCCTTGTTGATCGTGCAAGCTCAGCAACAGCACCGCGTTGCGGCGCTGCAAGACGTGCTCGAAGCTCAAATGCTGCAAGAAACTGACGGCGGTCTCGAACTCCTCGGCCAACATCGCTTGCTCGAACGCCATTTGCCAGTCCTGCTCGGCCGCAAACCATTGGCAGGCCCGTCGATGCCAGGAGCGGCCCTGGGACCAGGGCTCTTCACGCACCAACCGGGCCAGGGCCGGGAAGATCTGCAACCAATCCGAGGTCTGCTCCCACGGCTCGATGAAACAACCCAGCTCCAGCAACAACGGCAGGCATTGCGCGCCCACCGTGTCGCCGAACAGGTGCTCGCACAGCCGGGCATTGAAGCGTGGCAGATGCGCCAGCACCCGCCAGGCCTCTGCCAGGTCCGGGGTCAGTGTGCTGAACAGTTCGTACTCCAGGTAATCGAGTAACGTCCCCGGCCGCCCTGGCGATGCATGACTGCGCGCCCATTCACAGCGCTCTAGCAGGCTGATGCGCACCCCGGCGCACCAGCCACCATTGCGCAGGATCACCTCCCGGGCCGTGCGGGCAGCCTGGGGACCGGGCAGATGACGAAGCAGCGGCTGGACATCGTCAGGGCTGAAGAACAACGCCTGAGGGTCAAACTCGTACAGCTCGTCATCGAGCAACAGCCGCGGCCAGTTGCAGTGGGGACGACGGCGACCGTTGAGCCAAAGGTGCAATGCCGGACTGCTGGTATTCAACAGACGGTCGAGCAACTGGTCCAGTTCGGGATTCGGTACCCGGCAATAGTCGTCCAGAAACAACCAGGTGGGCGTTTGCAAACGGGCCAGATGAGCCAACAGCCCCGCTTCGTCCAGCATCGGCAAGCCGAGGGTCTGTGCCAGGCACTCGCACATTTGCACCGTGCTCAACGCCGCCCCCCCCAGGGGCAGCCAATGCAGCCGGAAGTCACTGGGGGCCTGCAAAAAGCACTCGGCGAACAACGCACTCTTGCCACTGCCCGCCGGCGCGCAGAGCAGTTTTACCCGTGCTTCGGAAGTCAGCAGCGGCTCGCTCAGGGACCGCCGCGGCACATGCGTCGAGGACAGGCGAGGCAGCAATCCTGGACGGTCCGGACACGGGGTCATGGCGGTCATGTGGGCGATCCTGTTTATTGTTATCTCACCACCCTAGACCTGTGTTGCCGACCTTTGGAGAAGTATTCAGCGCGCTGATTGGTGCCCATAAAAAAACGACCGGCAGGGTCGCTGCCGGTCGTCATGCCTGGTTCAAATCAGACTCGGTCCCGTGGCGAGGGAGCTTGCTCCCGCTGGGCTGCGCAGCAGCCCCAAAAAGGACCACTCGATGCACCTGATACATCGAGCCGCCTGGTTTCAGGGCCGCTGCGCGCTGGAGCGCCAGCCCGGCCCAGCGGGAGCAAGCTCCCTCGCCACGAGCCCTCATCACTCAAGAAAAGACTTACCGAACCCCGGTCGAACGCAACGCCGCCGGCGTGTAGTCGGCCGCCCTGGCTTCGAAGCCGTACTCGTAACTGTGCTTTTCTTCGTTCTTCATCCCCAGCGCGATGTAGCGGCCGGCGATGATGTCGTAGAGCGCTTCAAGGGTGTAGCCCGGGTTCTGATGGTCGTAATAGAACTGGGCATGACCTTCGGCCACCCGCCACAGTTGGCCGCGACCGTCATAGTGATCCACCAGCGCCGCCTGCCAGCTGTCCTCGTCGATGTACATGTGGCGCTTGGCATAAATGTGCCGCTCGCTGGGCTTGACCGTCCCCACCACTTCCCAGACCCGGTGCAGCTCGTAGCGGGTCAGGTCCTGGTTGATGTGGCCGGCCTTGACCACATCGTCGTACTTGAGGCTTGGCGAATCGAGCTTGTAGCTGTTGTACGGAATGTACATTTCCTTCTTGCCGATCAGCTTCCAGTCGTAGCGGTCCGGCGCCCCGGAAAACAGGTCGAAGTTGTCGGAGGTACGCAACCCGTCGGCGGCGGTACCCGGGCCGTCGTAGGCCACTTGCGGGGCGCGACGCACACGGCGCTGGCCGGCGTTGTAGATCCACGCCAGGCGCGGCTCCTTCACTTGGTCGAGGGTCTCATGCACCAGCAACACGTTACCGGCCAGGCGCGCCGGGGCGGTGACCGATTGCTTGAAATAGGTCAGCACGTTGCTGGCCTTTTCCGGGTCGGCGTCCTTGATCAGGAACGGCACGGCGATTTCTTCTTCGAAGCGGATCGGCGTGAAGCTGCCATTGGTCTGCGGCGTGACCTGGGTGATGACCCGGCGCAGGTTGCCACCGTGATAACGGGTAACGTGGTTCCACAGCACTTCCACGCCGTTCTTGGGAATCGGGAAGGCGTAGTAGCGGTTGCCGGTAAAATTCGACAAGCCGTTACCGTCGTTGATGGACGTTACATTGAGGGCGCTGCGCTTGGCTGACTCGTAGATTTCCGGCGGCAGGCCGACGCTGCGATGGGTCGGGTAGACCGGGATCTTGTAAGTCTCCGGATAGCGCTTGAACATCGCGACCTGCCCTTCGGAGAGTTTGTCCTTGTACTTGTCCACAGTCGCGGCGGTGATGGTGAACAGTGGTTTTTCATTGGCGAACGGGTCGGCCAGAAAACCCTTGCTGTCCACCGCCCCGGCGTTTTTCGGGATGCCGCCAGTCCAGGCCGGGATCGAGCCATCGGCATTGCCGGCTTTTTCCGCGCCCAACGGCGTAAGGCTGGTGCCCAGTTTGTTCGCTTCCTCCGGCGACACCGCCGCCATCACGTTCACGGCCAGCAGGCTCAAGGCCAGGGCACCGCATTGCAGGATCATCTTGCGCATTGGGTTTTCCTTGTCAGCCAAATCAGAAGTTCACGCCGAAGCTCAGCGCGAGGAAATCGCGGTCTTCGAGAACGTTGTAATCGCCGCCAAAAAAGTCGGTGTAGCTCAAGCTGGCGGTGTAGGTGTTGCGGTAATCGGCATCGACACCAACACTGACGGCCTTGGCGCCTTCGTTGAACAAACCATTGGGGCCATAGCCCGCCACGTCGTGGGACCAGGACAGGTTGGGCTTGAAGTTCACGCCACCGATTACATTGGAGTAATCGAGAATCGCCCGGGCGCGATAACCCCAGGACGTCGAAGTGACGAAACCGTCGGTGTCGCCCTGGAAGCCGTATTGGCCATAGACCGAATCCCGGCCATAACGCAGCGTGTCCTTGGACTCCAGGCCACCGACATGCACCACCGCCGCTTCGCCGACCAAGGTCAGGCGATCAGCGCCCAATACCTGATCGAAGAAATGCGTCAGGGTGCTCTGGACCTGGGTGATTTCCTTGCGGCGGTAACCGGTGTTGTCGGCGCCAGGCGAGGTGGCGATGGGCGATACGGCGCCACCGGCAATCGGGTTGACCAGGGCCAGGGTCAGGTCGTTGGTATTGACCTGCACCGGCGCGTTGGGACGGTAGCTGACTTCCCCGGTCCAGGCGGTGCCGGTGGGCAGCGTCGTGGAGAAACTGGCGCCGTAGAGGCGGATGTCTTCCGGGTATTCAAGGTAGTACCCCCCGCGGCCCAGCATCACGCTCTGCGCCAGGCCCGCGCCGCTGCCGGGGGCCAGCCCGTTGGCAATCGCGACCATGCCCGGCAATGCCGCCAGTGTCGAGAGCCCCGCCGTGGTGGTGCCGACAGTAGGCGTACGGCTGTGGTAATTCATGAAGTACAGGCCGTACTCGGTGTCATCGCCAAGCCAGCGCAACGCCGTGCCCCACTGGCCGGAGTCGCGGGCGTCACGATCGCCACCACGGGGAATGATCACCCCTTCGCTGGACACCTGGATCTCCTCGCCGAATGCCTGGGTCAAGGGGACGAACGGCGCAATCGCCGGGCTGCCTACGGTGTAGCCACTGGTGCAACCGTCAGCCACCACGTCGTTGCCGAAGAACGTACCGCAGTTATCCACCACGGTCTGGTCCCACTCCAACTGGTAGAACCCTTCGATGGTGAGTTTGTCGGTCAGCCCCTGGGAGGCGAACAGCATGTTCACCGGAATCAGGCCTTCCTTGATCTCCGCACCGGGGCGACGGAACGCGGACACGTCCACCGGGTTGATGCTGTTGATGGAGTTGCCGATGAAAGTACTTTCCCCCCAACTGACCACCTGCTTGCCGGCGCGAACGGTGCCTGGCAAATCGGCGATGGAATAATTGTGGTAGACGAAGGCATCAAGAATCTGCGCCCCCGATGACTTGGCGCCCTCCTTGCGATTGCTGTCGCTGATGTCCTTGAACTCGCGGCCTTCATCCTTGAGTTCGAAGTCGTACCAGTACTTGCCGCGCACGAACACACCGGTATCGCCGTACTTGAGCTCGAGGTCGTGCAGGCCCTTGAAGATTTTGGAGAAGGTCTCGCCCTTCTTGAAATTCAGCCGTCCATCATCGCCGGTGGAGGATTGGCCCGTACCACCATTGACCGTACCGACCAGGTCCTTGTCGGCATCGCGCATGCCCCAGCTCGCGCCCACGGACAGCGACGAATCGAACTGACCCTCGATCTCGCCAATGTTGAATGAAACGGCCTGCGCCTGGGCACAGCAACCCAAGGCCACCGCGACGGCCAGCGCCTGCGGCTTGAAGATGGCGCGCATTGTTATTGTTGTCATGCGTCTTCCCCGGTGAGTGACAGAGTCTTCACCCTACTGCCGGATGCCTTGGGCGATAAGCGCACCAAGGAGGTATTCACGCTGTACCTCAAAAGGATGACAGCCCCTGCCCAGCGGACCTTTGAGGCGTGCATGGATGGATTGGATGATGGGTTATCAGCGCCGCGCATACCCCTGCCTCGCCGACGACTGTTACGCGCCCTGCAACGGTGCATGTCCGGATTCGGGCTGTTTCCCACCGGGCTCGGTCCCTATGCTGGCCGGGCTTGCAGGGCAACGGGCCTGCAAACGCAAGTCGCCACGGCATCCCTCACGCCTGGCGCACCGTCATTCGGATGGATTGGCGCATCGGTCCATCATCCCGTGCTTATCGACGTTGGTTTGTAGCTCCCTTACAACGTCACGCTTAGGCCGCTGCTTTTTGCAGCGGCCTTTTTTATGTGCGGTTGTTTGCTTGGAATGACAGCAGAATGCGCATGGATATGACACAGGAGCCACTACGATGAATGCAGGCTTCTAGCGGCTGCCACGCGCTTTATAGATGCACGCCGTCCGGCGAGATATCAAGGGTGTGATGGATAGAGAAACCGCCGCGAACCTGGCGGCTTTTAGGTACACGTCCCCGTGAGCACAGTTACCGCAGCGAGCGGCAACCGGCCCGGGCAATAAGGGCCTAAATGGCGTGCCGTTGCAGATTCGCCATCATTTCCTTCAAGGCTTCCAGGTTGTCGTTCGGGTGTACGGCATTTTCGAAGTCGCATATCTGCTGCCAATGGGCGGCGACGTCTTCGGGGGAAAAGCCTTTGCGTGGATCGAAGCCAGCGCCCAGGCTGCGCTCCCAGCGCACCTTGCCCATCCAGCCGCCGCCCACTTCGAACAGGCCGGAGGTTTCCTGGCAGGTCTCGCTGGCCAGGTACACCACCAGCGGGCTGACGAGTTCGGGCTTGAGTTGCTCGAACACCTGCGGCGGGATCAGGCCTTCAGTCATGCGGGTGCCGCCGGTGGGGGCGATGGCATTGACCAGGATGTTGTTCTTGCGGCCTTCGATGGCCAGGGTTCGGGTCAAGCCATAGAGGCCAAGCTTGGCCATGCCGTAGTTGGATTGGCCGAAGTTGCCGTAGATGCCGGAGGTGGATGCGGTGAAGATCACCCGCCCGTAGTTTTGCTCACGCAGGTGCGGCCAAGCGGCCCGGGTCACCTTGTAGGCGCCCTCGACGTGGACGCGGTAGACCAGGTCCCAATCGGCGTCGTCCATTTTGTGAAACGTCTTGTCCCGCAGGATCCCGGCATTGTTGACCACCACATCGACACGACCGAACGCGTCGAGCGCATTTTGGACCAGCTTGTCACCGTCGGTCACCGAGTCATGGTTGGCCTCGGCGATACCGCCCGCTTCGCGGATTTCGGCGACCACCCGGTCCGCTGCCGAGGCATTGGCCCCTTCCCCTTGAGCCGAGCCGCCCAGGTCGTTGACCAGCACTTTCGCGCCTTGTCTGGCGAATAGCAGCGCGTGGGCGCGTCCCAGGCCACCGCCGGCTCCCGTGACGATCACGACTTTATCTTCGAAGCGCACAGACTCACTCATGGCAGAACTCCAGCAGGCGAATAGGACAATGGGCACGAGTGTCGGGCACCTGTCGGCCGGTCACAATCAACACGGCTGCCAGTGAATGGTGGCCGATAAGGCGGGGGGATGATGCGGGCCCAAGCCCTGTGGGAGCGAGCCTGCTCGCGAAAGCGGTGTTTCAGTCAGGACAGATGTTGGCTGTGCTGACGCCATCGCGAGCAAGCTCGCTCCCACAGGGGATTTTTAGTGTCCACAATTTCTGCATTCACAATCGATTTATTGTGGGAGCGAGCTTGCTCGCGATAGCGGTCTTTCAGTCGGGAATATGTTGGATGTGCTGACGCCTTCGCGAGCAGGCTCGCTCCCACACGGGACTTTTGTCGCTCATAAATTCTGTATTCAACCTCGATCTACTGTGGGAGCGAGCTTGCTCGCGATAGCGGTCTTTCAGTCGGGAATATGTTGGATGTGCTGACGCCTTCGCGAGCAGGCTCGCTCCCACATAAGCTCACTCCCTCCCGCGCCCTCAGGAACAGGCCATTTGCCTGTGCGGCACGGCGATGGCTTCGCGAAACGCCAGGTAATGCTTGAGCACCTGCACCGGTGCCTCGGTGTGCGGATAGTGGCCGATGTCGGGCAGCAAAACCGTGTCCGGGTTGGGGATCAGGGCCTCGTAGCGCGCCACCATGTGTTCACCGGAAATCGGATCGACCGCGCCATCGATCACCCGCAACGGCACTTCGCCGCGTTGCATCGCCTGCACCCAGCGATCCCGCTGCACACGGCGTTCGGGAATATAGGCGATGAGTTTGTGCATGATCCGCGGACCGCAATGGGCCTCCACCAGGCTCCAGAAGTCATCCAGTTCGCTTTCGGTGGGGCCGGTCGAGGGCCCGAAAATCTGCCGAAAGCTGCTGGCCAGGCTTTCCCGGCAGAACATTCGCCCCAAGAGCCAGCCCAGCGGACTTAGCAGAACTTTCTGGGCCCATACCGGACGGTGGGTTTCAGGGAACAGACCGCCATTGAGAAAGACACAACTGGCAAGGTGGATGCGCGCGTCGTAGTGCCGCGCGAGCAGCTCCTGGGCCACGCTGTCGCCGTAATCGTGGGCCAGCAGATGCACGGCGCCCTTCACACTCAGGTGCGCCAGCAAGGCCTGTTGCAGATCGGCCTGCTCCAGCAGGCTATAGACGTGATCCGTCGGCTTGGCCGAGTCGCCGAAACCGAGCATGTCACATGCGATCACCCGGTAGCGTTGCGCCAAGGGTTGCCACAGGTAATGCCAATCCCAACTGGCGGTGGGGAAACCGTGGAGCAACAGCAGCGGCTCGCCCTGCCCCGCCACCCAATAACGGATGGCATGGCCACGGAACATGAAGATCTGGCTGCGCTGGCGCCAGATACGCAGGGGGATCTGGGCCAGGGGCATCAGCTTCTATACCCGGTATCGTGTTGATCGAGCTTGCGCAGCAACGCCGGCCAGGCCAACGCACCGCCCATGCCCTGGGCGCTTTTGGTCACGCCGGCGATCATCGCTCGGGCTCCGGCCAGAATCTGCGGCTCGATGGCGATCAATTCGGCCCCGCCGTTCTGGGCCAGGACCTGGATGTCACAGGCCCGTTGAAAGGTGAACATCATCAGGAAGGTATCGGCGATGGTGCCGCCGCATGTCAGCAAGCCATGGTTGTGCAGCATCAGGAAATTGCTTTCGCCCAGGTCGGCCTGCAGGCGCGCCTTTTCTTCGTGATTCAAGGCCACCCCTTCGTAGGCGTGATAGGCCAGGCTCGACAGCACGAACAGCGCCTGCTGGCTGATCGGCAACACACCTTGCTTCTGTGCCGATACCGCAACGCCGGCGGCGGTGTGGGTGTGCAACACACAGGCGACATCATGGCGCACCTCATGCACCGCGCTGTGGATGGTGTAGCCGGCCGGGTTGATGTCGTAGGGGCTGTCCATCAACTTGTTGCCAGCCTGGTCGACCTTGACCAGGCTCGAGGCGGTGACTTCATGGAACATCAACCCGAAGGGGTTGATCAGGAAATCCTCGGTGCCGGGGACCTTCGCGGAGATATGGGTGAAGATCAGGTCATCCCAGCCATGCAGCGCGACAAGCCGATAACAGGCGGCAAGGTCCACCCGGGTCTGCCATTCGGCGGCACTGACCTGTTCCTTGATACTGAGTGTCGTTTGGACGGGCGCTACGCTCACGGCTCTGACCTCTGGTTTCCAGTTATAGGCGTCTCGTCATCAAAACGTCTTACGCAAGAAAATCAGTCTAGTCAGGTCTTTCAGAGGCGGTAGTTGCATTGGCAGCCAGCTTACTGGCCAAACGAGTCACCGCATTCGCTTCAAGCACGCAACGCGTCGATCAATTCAGCCAGCCACGGCTCGGCATCGGTTTCCGGGGTGACGCTTTCGCTGGCATCCAGGCGCAACATCGGCAGCACCTCGCTCACGCCCAGTTCGGCGAACAACTCGCGCATCTGCTCGCCGCCGGCGCAGAAGGTATCCCCATAGCTGGCGTCACCCAGGCCGATCACCGCGCCAGGCAAGCCGCGAAAGAACCCTGGCAATTGGTCGCGGATGATCGAATACAACGGCATCAAATTGTCTGGCAACTCGCCCATGCCGGTCGTGGACGTCACCGCCAGCAAGGCCTCTGGCGCGAACGCCTGCACATCCGCCAACATCGCGCGAGGGTCGTGCCAGGCGTCGAAGCCCGCGTCGCGAAGCAGTTTGGCGGCGTGCCGGGCGACTTCTTCGGCGGTGCCATACACTGAGCCGGAAAGAATGGCGACTTTCATCGATCTGATCCTGAACCTGAAAAAAGAGCCGGGATAGTAACAGCTGCACCTGCCGGGCTGCGAATGGCTCTCAACGGCAGTGATGGCCAGTGGACAGCCCGTCGATTTCTTTTAAGATGTTGCATCAAAGAATGTTCAAAGGGCGCTTTCCAATGATCAACGCTCAACTGATGCAACTGGTCATCGATGCTTCGAACGACGGGATTGTCATCGCTGAAAAAGAAGGCGAAGACAACATCCTGATCTACGTGAACCCAGCCTTCGAACGATTGACCGGCTATCACCGCGACGAAATCCTCTATCAGGATTGCCGCTTCCTGCAATCGGGTGATCGGGACCAACCTGCCCTGGAGCCCATTCGCAAGGCCTTGAGGGAGGGAGGTACCTGTCGCGAGGTGTTGCGCAACTACCGCAAGGACGGCACGCCGTTCTGGAACGAATTGTCACTGTCCACGGTGAAAAATTCGGCTGACGGGCACACCTATTTCATCGGTGTGCAAAAAAACGTCACGACTCAAGTCAAGGCTCAACAACGCGTCATCCAGCTGGAAAAGGAGCTGGCCGAAGCCCGGGAAACGATTGCACGGCTCGAAGCGACGAACGGTGCAAACAAAACCCCGAATTAATGGTCAGTCACTACAATCACCAGTGAATATGTAAATTATCATTTCGAGCCGACCATGCAGCGCGATGCCCTCCTGACGCAGGATGAACTGGATTTCATCCGGACCATGCAACACAACCCGCAGCTGAACGAGCGGGATGTCACGTCGAGCTTGCTGGTCAACGGTGGGTCGCAGATCCGTGACTTGCTGACGCGCCTGGCAGCGAATGAGCAGGTCACGTTGCAAGCCAATTTCGAAAACCAGCAAATGACTTTTCCTCTGCATCTGGTGGAAGACGAATTCCATGCGATGCATCTGCGCCTGGGTGTGCCAAGCATCTACGAGGACGGACCGAAGATCCGCCCGTGGCGCCTGGTGCTCGACGAGCCGGTGGCGCTGGAGAATATCAACGGCCAGCCGGGACCGCTCTGGGTCCATGAAGTGTCCTGCAAGGGTGTATTGCTGGAAAACCGCAGCCGCACCAAGCCACCAAAGCAATTTGTCTTGTGGTTCAGCCCGTCAGGCTACGAGAGGATTTCATTACGTGGTTCCTTCGAACGGGGAACCGATCGAGGCTTGTTGGCCTATCACCTGAACCAGAATGACCAGGACGAGACCGAGCGCCTGCGCCAGTACATCCTGCAGCAACATCGCCTGACCCATCCAACCATGCATCTCTAGTGCCCTGTACGCAGGACATTCAAGTGTCGAGATTGCCTGCTAGAAACTGGCGCAGGCGCTGACGCATCACTGTTCCTTCATTACCCAGGCAACCGATTGACGAGCCAGCGAGGCTTTCCTGCGCGAGGTCGGATGCCTCACCCGCCAGCATCAACGGACAATCCAGGCTCATCGCCAATTTGCCCAGGCGCTTGGGCAAATCCGGGGCCGGCGCGTGGTCGGAAACCAGCACCAAGGCCAGCGGCTGGACCTTTTGGCACACCAGGGACAGTTCGTCGAACGGCAGGCCGATCGACAGCACTTTGACTCCCACGTCCGCCTTGGACAGGAACAGCGCTGCAATCAGCAACTCCAGTTCACGGCATTGGCCCTCAATGGCACAGACCACGATGCGAGGCACATGAACTTCGCGCTTGAGCAAAAGCCGCTGGATGATGCGTGAACGCAGGAAGCCGTCGAAAAATACCCATTCGCTGATTTGCCCGAACTCTGGCTGGCGATACAGCATTTGTCGCCAAAGCGGCATCAGGATGTCCTGGAACACGACCGGCACGGTGTAGGTGGAGAAGATCTGCCCATAGACGTGATCGAGTTCCACATCGTCAAAGTTGGCGATTGCGGCCGCCACCTGTTGCTGCCACCCGGCGTAATCCTCCCTGACCAGATCCGATGAAATAAGCGTGGAGACCGGTTGCACCGACTCGGTCTTCGCCAAGATCTTTCCCACTTTGCTTACGGCTACTCCCCGGTCTATCCACGCCAGGATACTGCGCACCTTTTCGATATCACTCAAAGAGTACAGGCGGTGCCCACTTTCGGTGCGAGTGGGTTGGATTAAACCGTAGCGCCGCTCCCATGCGCGTAGGGTCACGGGATTCACGCCGGTCATGCGCGCAACTTCGCGAATGGGGAACAGGTCTTCCTGCTTCAAGGCACCTGCTGCCTGGAAAACCAGGCTTTCCTCTGTGACTACGCTCATTTGACAGACAATTCCGACAGGGAAATTGGATCCCAGTTTAACCCCTTGAACACACGCCATGACAAGAACAAACGTGTTAAAGGTGCGTTTTTGTTGTTTTACGCACAATCGGGAATAATCCTTGCGTGTTTTTTGGCGACCAGACGCTACCACCACCCCGGGGCGTCTCCCCGCGAATCTCCTACCCGGAGTATTGCGCCTGTCTTACGGAGATACATAATGTCTACCTCACCCGTCACCCTGATGGTGGCCCGCCGTGTCGCCAACGGGCGCTATGAAGATCTGATTGCCTGGTTGCGTGAAGGCGAACAACTGGCCACCGATTTTCCCGGCTACCTGGGTTCCGGCGTGCTCGCGCCACCGCCCCAGGACGATGAATTCCAGATCATCTTCCGGTTTGCCGACGAGCAGACCCTGCACGCCTGGGAACACTCCGCTTCACGCACGGCCTGGCTGGGACGGGGCAGCGATCTGTTTGCCCATCCCTCCGAACATCGGGTGCGTGGCATCGATGGCTGGTTCGGCGCGGTCGGCCAGCGTCCGCCTCGCTGGAAACAGGCCGTGGCCATCTGGCTCGCGTTCTTTCCCGTATCGCTGTTGTTCAACTTCCTGTTGGGGCCGCTGCTGGGCGAACTGGGCCTGTTGAACCGCGTGCTGATCAGCACACTCATCCTGACACCGCTGATGGTCTACCTGTTTATCCCGATGTCGACCCATTTGCTGGCGAACTGGCTCAACGGCCCGCCGCAGCGGGCATTGCCGGCTACGCAGAATCAGTGATGCCACCCGCCTCAACAGTTACCCTGACTCATAGGCAACAAAGGACCTGTGGGAGCGAGCTTGCTCGCGATGGCGGCCTGTCCGTCAAACTCGTCATTGACTGTCGCACCGCTATCGCGAGCAAGCTCGCTCCCACAGGGGACAGTTGAGTTGCCACTGGATTAGCCGTTGTACGTAGGATGCCTCCTCCGTCGCTGTTATAGTTTTGCTCTTGCCGTGAACCGAGCCGTCCCATGTCCAGTGCCACCGCTCCTATCCTGATCACTGGTGCAGCCCAGCGCGTCGGCCTGCACTGCGCCCGACGCTTGCTGGAGGACGGGCAGCCGGTGATCGCGACCTATCGCACCGAACGCCCCGGCGTGCAGGCGTTGCGCGATTTGGGGGCGACGGTGCTGTTCGCCGACTTCTCCAGCGAAACGGGAATCCTGGCCTTTATCGAACAACTCAAGCAGCACACCGACCAGCTGCGGGCCATCGTGCACAACGCCTCGACCTGGATGCCCGAGGCGCCTGGCAACGAAGCGACGGCTTTCAGCGCCATGTTCGGCGTGCACATGCTCGCGCCTTACCTGATCAACCTGCATGGCGCCGAACTGCTGCGGCGTTCAACGCCCGCGGATATCGTGCACATCAGCGATGACGTGACTCGCAAGGGCAGCGCCCGGCATATCGCCTATTGCGCCAGCAAGGCCGGCCTGGAAAGCCTGACCCTGTCGTTCGCGGCGAAGTTCGCCCCTGCGATCAAGGTCAACGGCATCGCCCCGGCCCTGCTACTGTTCAACCCCGAAGACGACGCGGCTTACCGCGCCAAGGCCCTGGCCAAGTCCGCGCTGGGTATCGAACCTGGCAGCGAAGTGATCTACCAGAGCCTGCGTTATCTGCTGGACAACCCCTATGTCACCGGCACGACCCTGACCGTCAACGGCGGGCGGCACGTCAAATAGCCTTGTTTCGAGGATGCACCATGACGCTATCCCTGCCCCAGCACTACCGCGAGATCCTCATCGGCCTGGGGGAGAACCCCGAGCGCGAGGGTTTGCTCGATACCCCGGTGCGTGCCGCCAAGGCCATGCAGTACCTTTGCCATGGCTATGAACAAAGCGTCGAGCAAATCGTCAACGGCGCGCTGTTCGCCTCTGACAGCGATGAAATGGTGATCGTCGCCGACATCGAACTCTATTCACTCTGCGAACATCACCTGTTGCCCTTCATCGGCAAGGCCCATGTGGCTTATATTCCTACCGGCAAGGTCTTGGGGCTGTCGAAGATCGCCCGGTTGGTGGACATGTTCGCCCGCCGCCTGCAAATCCAGGAGAACCTGACCCGGCAAATCGCCGACGCGGTGCAGCAGGTCACCCAGGCCGCCGGCGTGGCGGTGGTGATCGAGGCCCAGCACATGTGCATGATGATGCGCGGTGTCGAAAAACAGAACTCGACCATGAACACCTCGGTGATGCTCGGCGCCTTTCGCGATTCCAGCACCACGCGCCAGGAGTTCCTGCAATTGATTCGACGGAGCAAGTAAATGCCACAACTTCAGCCAGCCATGGCACGTATCAAGGTCAAGGACCTGCGCCTGCGCACCTTCATCGGCATCAACGAGGATGAAATCCTCAACAAGCAGGATGTGTTGATCAACCTGACCATCCTCTACGCTGCCCAAGAAGCGGTGCGCGACAACGACATCGACCACGCGCTGAACTACCGCACCATCACCAAGGCGATCATCGCCCACGTGGAAGGCAACCGCTTCGCCCTGCTCGAACGCCTGACCCAAGAACTGCTCGACCTGGTCATGGCTAATGAGTCGGTGCTGTACGCCGAAGTCGAAGTGGACAAGCCGCACGCCTTGCGCTTCGCCGAGTCCGTATCGATTACGCTCGCGGCAAGCAGGGCTACTTCGTAGCAGCCAAAAGCTTCAAGCTGTAAGCTTCAAGCCTGAACACCGCAAACCCACTTTCAGCTTGAAGCTTGCCACTTGAAGCTGTCTCGCAGAGACCCCCATGAACGACCAACAACGCCTCGAACTCGAAGCCGCCGCTTTCCGTCGGCTGGTTGCCCACCTGGACAGCCGCAAGGATGTGCAGAACATCGACCTGATGAACCTCGCCGGCTTCTGCCGCAACTGCCTGTCCAAGTGGTACAAGGCCGCCGCCGATGAGCGCCAGGTCGAGGTCAGCCTCGACGACGCCCGCGAAGTGGTCTATGGCATGCCGTACGCCGAGTGGAAAGCCCTCTACCAGAAAGAAGCCAGCGCCGAACAACAGGCGGCGTTCTCCAAAGGAAAACCCGATGTTTGATCTTGCCACCCTGCGTACCCGTCTCATGAGCGGTGAACATGCCTTCGCCGACACCCTGGCCTTTATCGCCGCCGGCTACGACTACCAACCCCAGGCTTTCAACAACGGCGGCGTGCAAAACGCCGCCGGGCAGAACGAAGGTTCGTGCAAGACCCTGGGCCTGGCGCTGCTCGAAGGCTTGAGCAATGAAGAAGCGCTGCTGGCATTCGGCGAACATTACCGTTCGGTGCTGGCCACGCCCGAAGGCAGCGATCACGGTAATATCCGCGCGTTGATGGCCCATGGGCTGGCGGGCGTGACGTTTGAGGCGCAGCCGCTGCAGCGGCGTTGATCCGAGCCCCGCTCTGTAGCCAGGTCCGCTTTTGTGGCGAGGGAGCTTGCTCCCGCTGGGCTGCGCAGCAGCCCCAAACAATCAAACTCAATTTGCCTGACACTCCGAGTTGCCAGGTTTCGGGGCCGCTTCGCGCCCCAGCGGGAGCAAGCTCCCTCGCCACGGGCTGCACATCTCAAGTAAGCGGCGCCTCACCACATCCCGACTTTTAAGATTGACCCGGCAACTTTATTTCGTTTGCCGGGCGCCTCTGCTCGCGGCTTAGATAACGGAAATCTCTCCTTCGTCCGGGCCGTCCTCCATGAGCAGCGAAACCATCAGCCAATCGATCTCTATCGTGCATCCCGTCAGCCTCAGCCACGGCAAGAATGCCGAGGTCTGGGACACCGACGGCAGACGCTACATCGATTTCGTCGGCGGCATCGGTGTATTGAACCTGGGCCATTGCCATCCGCGCATCGTCGAGGCAATCCGCGCACAGGCCACCCGGCTGACTCACTACGCCTTCAACGCCGCGCCTCACGCGCCCTACATTGAGTTGATGGAACGTCTGGCAGCGTTCATCCCGCTGGGCTATCCCGTCAGCGGCATGCTCACCAACAGCGGCGCCGAAGCGGCGGAGAATGCCTTGAAAATCGTGCGCGGTGCCACGGGCCGCACCGCCGTGATCGCGTTCGACGGCGCCTTTCACGGCCGCACCCTGGCGACCCTCAACCTCAACGGCAAGGTCGCGCCCTACAAACAGAAAGTTGGCGTGCTGCCCGGGCCGGTGTATCACCTGCCGTACCCCAGCCAGGACAACGGCATCACCTGCGATGAGGCGTTGAAGGCCATGGAGCGGCTGTTCAGCGTCGAGATCGACGTGAATGACGTGGCCTGTTTCATTGTCGAGCCGGTGCAGGGCGAAGCCGGCTTCCTGGCGTTGGACGTGCCCTTCGCCCAGGCCCTGCGGCGGTTCTGCGACGACAAGGGCATTGTTCTGATCGTTGATGAGATCCAGTCCGGCTTCGGCCGCACCGGCCAGCGCTTTGCCTTCCCCCGGTTGGGCATCGAGCCAGACCTGGTGCTGCTGGGTAAAAGCATTGCCGGCGGCGTGCCCCTGGGAGCAGTGGTGGGCCGCAAGGCGCTGCTGGACAACCTGCCCAAGGGTGGCTTGGGCGGCACCTACTCCGGCAACCCCATTGCCTGCGCCGCCGCACTGGCGACCCTGGACGAAATGACCGACGCCAACCTGAACGCCTGGGGTGCACAACAGGAAGAGGCGATCGTCAGCCGCTACGAATCCTGGCGCCGTCGCGGGCTGAGCCCTTACCTGGGCCGCCTGACCGGTGTCGGCGCGATGCGCGGCATCGAACTGAGCCACGCCGATGGCACTCCGGCCTCGGCACAACTGACGCAACTGCTGGCCTTGGCACGGGAAGCGGGCCTGCTGCTGATGCCCAGCGGCAAATCACGGCACATCATCCGGCTGCTGGCGCCGTTGACGACCGAACCGGCCGTGCTGGAAGAAGGGTTGGATATCTTGGAGGCGTGCCTGGCGAAGCTGGCCTGACAATCGATCTTCTGACCAAACAGAGGACTTGTGGGAGCGGGCTTGCTCGCGAAGGCGGTGTGTCAGTTAGCATCGATGTCGACTGGAACACCGCCTTCGCGAGCAAGCCCGCTCCCACAGGGTCCACCGGCAGATATCCAAGCACAAAAAAACCGGCCGAAGCCGGTTTTTTTGTACCCGATGAATCAGAACGATGCGTTCTGCAGGCCATCCAGGTAACGCTCGGTGTCCAGGGCTGCCATGCAACCGGCACCGGCCGAGGTGATCGCCTGGCGGTAGACATGGTCAGCCACGTCGCCGGCCGCGAAGATGCCTTCGACACTGGTGGCGGTGGCATTGCCGTCGCGGCCGCCCTTGACTACCAGGTAGCCGTCCTTGAGTTCCAGTTGGCCTTCGAACAACGAGGTGTTCGGGGTGTGGCCGATGGCGATGAAGACGCCGTCCACTGTGATCTCGTCAAAGCTGCCGTCGTTGTTCTTCAGGCGGGCACCGGTCACGCCCATGTTGTCGCCCAGCACTTCGTCCAGGGTCGCGTTGAGCTTGAGGATGATCTTGCCTTCGGCGACGCGGGCGTTGAGCTTGTCGATCAGGATCTTCTCGGCGCGGAAGGTTTCGCGACGGTGGATCAAGGTGACCGTGCTGGCGATGTTGGCCAGGTACAGGGCTTCCTCGACGGCGGTGTTGCCGCCACCGACCACAGCCACTGGCTTGTTGCGGTAGAAGAAGCCGTCGCAGGTGGCGCAGGCCGAAACACCTTTGCCCATGAACGCTTCTTCCGACGGCAGGCCCAGGTAACGAGCGCTGGCGCCGGTGGCGATGATCAGGGCATCACACGTATAGGTCGCGCTGTCGCCGGTCAGGGTGTACGGCTTGGCGGCGAAATCCACGGCATTGATGTGATCGAAGACGATCTCGGTCTCGAAGCGCTCGGCGTGTTCCTTCATGCGCTCCATCAGGGCCGGGCCGGTCAAGCCGTGGACGTCGCCCGGCCAGTTGTCGACTTCGGTGGTGGTGGTCAATTGACCGCCGGCCTGCATGCCGGTGATCAGCAACGGCTTGAGGTTGGCACGGGCCGCATAGACCGCAGCGCTGTAACCGGCAGGGCCGGAACCAAGGATAATCACTCGCGAATGACGCACTTCAGACATGACCTGCTCCTGTTGACCGGACCTTGCGGGCCGGAACGCCGGGTGAGCGGCGCGAATAAAAAAGGACCGTTGACGCACTTGGGGAAGGCTTGGGTTCGACAGTCCTGGAAAAGAATGGGTGCAGCGTATCGAGGGAGCGAAGATTAAGGAAATACGGTTTAACAATCCAGCTCATAGGTGAGCTCTATCCCCGGCGGTCCTTTTAATAGGCGCCTTCGCCTCAAGAAACGTTGTTACACGCCATGTCGCCGCTTTCCCGGGCGGGGCAAAGCCGGTAAGGTCGGCGCGTTCATCTTCGCTCGGAGCCACCTATGCCCGCCCCCGTCCTGTCCGGCCCGCAATATCTGCGAGAAGGCCTCAAGCTGGTCTTGAGCCCGGGCCTGCGCCTGTTCGTCCTCTTGCCCCTGGCGATCAACCTGGTGCTGTTCGTCGGATTGATCTACCTGGCCGGCCATCAGTTCAGCCTGTGGGTCGATACGCTGATGCCGTCGCTGCCGGAATGGCTGAGTTTCCTCAGCTACGTGCTCTGGCCATTGTTCGTGGTGCTCGTCGTGTTGATGGTATTTTTCACCTTCACCATGCTCGCCAACATCATCGCGGCGCCGTTCAACGGTTTTCTCGCGGAAAAGGTCGAGGTGGTCATCCGTGGCACCGACGATTTTCCGGCCTTCAGCTGGGCCGAGTTGATCGCCATGATCCCCCGGACCCTCAGCCGGGAGGCGCGCAAGCTGGGTTATTTCCTGCCCCGCGCCCTGGGGCTGTTCGTGCTGTCGTTCATCCCCGTGGTCAATCTGGTGGCGGCGCCACTGTGGCTGCTGTTCGGCGTGTGGATGATGGCGATCCAGTACATCGACTACCCGGCGGACAACCACAAGTTGGGCTGGAACGAAATGCTCGCCTGGCTGCGGGAAAAACGCTGGCAGAGCCTGGGCTTTGGCGGCAGCGTCTATCTCGTGCTACTGATCCCGGTGGTGAACATCCTGATGATGCCGGCGGCGGTGGCTGGGGCGACATTATTCTGGGTGCGCGAGCAAGGCGCCGAGACCGCGTTGGCCCGTCAGGGCTGAGCCGGTCACAAATCCATCATCCAGGCGTCACAATGACGAAATGGCCCCGGTCGACACTGGGGTCATGACCACACCCCTGCACATTACCCTGATCACCGAAACCTTCCCGCCGGAAATCAACGGCGTGGCCAACACCTTGGGCCGCCTGTACGACGGCTTGCGCGCCCGCGGGCATCAGGTCGAGCTGATACGACCTCGCCAGGCCGACGACCCGCGCCAGGCCAGTGACGACCAACTGCTGCTGTGCCGGGGCTGGCCGCTACCGGGTTATCCGGGCTTGCAGTGGGGCCAGGCGTCGATGCACAAACTCCTCCGGCGCTGGAAACGCCATCGTCCGGACGTGCTGTACATCGCCACGGAAGGGCCGCTGGGTTTGTCGGCACTGCGGGCGGCGCGTCGCCTGGGCATCTCGGTGGTCAGTGGTTTCCATACCAATTTCCAGCAATACACCCAACAGTACGGCCTCGGGCTGTTGAGTCGCGGGCTCACCCATTACCTGCGCTGGTTTCACAACCGCTCCAGCCTGACCCTGGTGCCCAGTCTCAGCCAACGCCTGGAATTGGAGCGGCGCCATTTCGAGCGGGTGGCGTTGTTGTCCCGGGGCGTGGACAGCCAACTGTTCCATCCAATCAAGCGCTCGGCGAGCCTGCGCGAAGCGTGGGGCCTGGGTGACGATGACATCGCCGTGATCCATGTCGGACGCCTGGCACCGGAGAAAAACCTCGGGCTGCTCAAGCGCAGTTTCGACACGCTGTGCAGCGCTTTCCCGGGGCGCCGGATGAAACTGGTGGTGGTCGGCGACGGCCCGCAGCGGTCCGCGCTGGAGCAGGCATTGCCCGAGGCGATCTTTTGCGGTTCGCAACGCGGCGAGGCGCTGGCCAGCCACTATGCGTCCGGGGATGTGTTTGTCTTTCCGAGCCTGACCGAAACCTTCGGCAATGTGGTACTGGAGGCACTGGCGTCCGGGCTGGGGGTGGTGGCCTACGACCAGGCCGCCGCGGCGCAACATATTCGCCATGGCTACAACGGCGTGCTGGCGATGCCGGGGGATGAAGAGGCGTTCTGCGATGCCGCCCGTTGGCTGCTGGAAGAGCGCGAGACCTTGCGTTGTGTGCGACTCAATGCACGCCAGCATGCCAGTCGCCAGGGGTGGGCGTCGGTGATCGAGCAATTTGAAGCGCAGTTGCGAGGGGTTTGCGTGGGTGAGCAGGTGATGCCTGCTGCGCCGACTGTGCGCTGATTGTTTGGTGATGCTGAGGCCGCCATCGCGAGCAAGCTCGCTCCCACAGGGGTTCTCGGCTAAACACAAAATTTGTGCGCGCTGAAGATCAAATGTGGGAGCGAGCTTGCTCGCGATGGCGTCGGATCAGGCGCCGCTTAGACCAGGGTCATCAACGCCTCGCGACTGAACGGCAAGATCTCCTGCTCCCGCCCTTCACGGACTTTTTGCGCCCAGTCCGGATCCACCAGCAGCGCACGCCCCACCGCCACCAGGTCGAACTCATCGTTGTTCAAGCGCTCCAGCAGCTTTTCCAGGCTGGCCGGTTGCGCGACTTTGTCGGTGTTGACCATGAACTGCAGGAACTCGCCATCCAGGCCGACGCTGCCGACGGTGATGGTGGGCTTGCCGGTGAGCTTGCGGGTCCAGCCGGCCAGGTTCAGCTCGGAGCCTTCGAATTCCGGCTCCCAGAAACGTCGCGTCGAACAGTGGAAAATATCCACGCCCGCTTCGGACAACGGTTTGAGGAATTCGCCCAAGGCTTCAGGCGTCTGCACCAGGCGCGCGGCGTAATCCTGCTGTTTCCATTGGGAGAAGCGGAAAATGATCGGGAAGCCCTCGCCCACCGCCGCACGCACGGCACGGATCAATTCGATCGCAAAGCGCGAACGGTTGGCCAGGCTGCCGCCGTAGCCGTCGGTGCGCTGGTTGCTGCCTTCCCAGAAGAACTGGTCCACCAGGTAACCGTGGGCACCGTGGATCTCCACTCCGTCCATGCCGATGCCCTGGGCGTCTTTTGCCGCTTGGGCGAAGGCCGCGATGACATCGTCGATGTCCGCCTGGGTCATGCCGTGGACCACCACCTGGCCGTCCTTGAGCTTTTCGGTCGGACCGTAACCCGGCACGCTGGCGTCCGGCTCGGTGCCGATGCGTCGCACGCTGCCCACGTGCCACAACTGTGGAACGATCTTGCCGCCTTCGGCATGCACCGCATCGACCACCTGCTTCCAGCCGGCCAACGCTGCATCGCCGTAGAAATGCGGCACGTTCGGGTAGCCGTTGGAGGCCTTGTGCCCGACCGTCGTGCCCTCGGTGATGATCAGGCCGACCCCGGCCGCCGCGCGACGACGGTAGTACTCGATCACCTTGGCGTTCGGCACGCCGCCCGGCGAAAAGGAACGGGTCATCGGCGCCATCACCACCCGGGTCGGCAACTCGAACGCGCCGAGGTGGAAGGGTTTGAACAGGGCTTTTACAGGCATGGGGCACTCCACGGAACGAAGTCACAGGTCGGATATGACGACGATAATATGGAGCACGAGGGGCGCTGGACAGCACTATTGATTTGAATGATCAAGGATCAAAAGGGAGCGGTGAGTACCACAGCCTCAAGCACGCTCCCTGTGGCGAGGGAGCTTGCTCCCGCTCGGTTGCGCAGCAACCGCAAAAAGCCAGGGCCGCTTCGCAGCCCAGCGGGAGCAAGCTCCCTCGCCACAAAGGGACCGCCATACATTATTGGGATCAAGCCAGCGCTTTTTCGATCGCCTGGATCACGGAAGGATCATCCGGCGCCGTGCGCGGTGAGAAACGCGCCAGCACCCTGCCGTCCTTGCCGAGCAGGAATTTTTCGAAGTTCCAGGTGATGTCCCCGGGAAACTCGGCCCCCTCGCCCGCCAGCAGGCGGTACAACTGATGACGTTCATGACCATTCACGTCCAGCTTGCTGGACAGCGGGAACGTCACGCCATAGTTGAGGCTGCAGAACTCCTGGATTTCCTGCTCGCTCCCCGGCTCTTGCCCGGCGAACTGATTGCAGGGCAGGCCCAGCACGCTGAAGCCCTTGTCCTTGTATTGCTGATAGAGATTTTCCAGCGCCGCGTACTGAGGCGTAAGGCCACATTTGGAGGCGACGTTGACCACCAGCACGACTTGCCCCTTGAAAGGCGCCAGAGGAAGCTCCTGACCATCCAGGGCTTTCAGTTTAAGGTCGTGGAAAGCACTCATGACGAACTCCAGGTTTGCGGATCTTTTCGAAACAGCCATGGGTGATGCTAACAGCAGCGACTAAAAAGGCGCCATAGGGCGCCTCTCCAGTCAACTTGAGCGTAGCGCAGAAATCAATGGTGATGGCCGCCTTCACCATGGACGTGACCATGGGCGATTTCTTCCTGGCTGGCGTCACGGATGTCAACGATCTTGACTTGGAAGTTCAAGCGCTGACCGGCCAACGGGTGGTTGCCGTCAACGGTGACGTCGTCGCCTTCCAGGTCGCGAATGGTGACGATCTGCATCTGGCCATCGGGCGCCGAGGCGTGGAACTGCATGCCCACTTCCAGCTCATCCACGCCTTCGAACATGCTGCGGCTCAAGGTGCTGACCAGTTCAGCGGAATATTCGCCATAGGCGTCTTCCGGCTCAACGGCGACTTTCAGCTCGTCACCGACGGCTTTGCCTTCCAGGGCCTTCTCCAGGCCTGGAATGATATTACCCGCGCCTTGCAGGTAGACCAGCGGAGCGCCGCCGGCAGAGCTGTCGATGACCTCACCAGCGTCGTTGGTCAGGGTATAGTCGATGGAGACAGCCTTATTGGCGGCGATCAGCATGGGGCGAGACCTTTTGCATAAGAATGAAGAACGGACAAGTCTAAACAAGGATTTGCCCGAAAGCGAACGGAACCCGGACAAACGGGCTAGCTCGAACAGACCGACGGTCACCGGTTTCCATCAGGACGAGGACGGACACTGGGTGGCCGAGCTGTCCTGTGGCCACACCCAGCACCTGCGTCACCAACCGCCGTGGCAGTCTCGGGCCTGGGTGCTGGACCCTGCGCAACGTATTGGAAAAATAGGCCAGCCCTTTGATTGCGGCTGGTGCGCTCAAGGCCCGGTTAGCGATAACCTTGGCGACTGAATCGTGGGTAGACGGCCAGTCATAGGTCGCGCCATTCCCCCTTAGAGAATTCGCATGCAAACTTTTTTTATCGCGCCCACCGATTTTGGGGTGGGTCTGACCTCCATCAGCCTCGGGCTGGTGCGTACCCTTGAACGGGCCGGGCTGAAAGTCGGCTTTTTCAAACCTATTGCCCAGCCGCATCCCGGCGACACCGGGCCAGAGCGCTCCACCGAGCTGGTGGCCCGCACCCATGGTCTCAAGCCGCCGCAACCCCTGGGCCTGGCCCATGTGGAGCGCATGCTCGGCGATGGCCAGCTCGATGAACTGCTGGAAGAAATCATCACCCTTTACCAGCAAGCGGCCATCGGCAAGGACGTGCTGGTCGTCGAGGGCATGGTCCCGACCCGCAACGCCAGCTACGCCGCCCGGGTCAACCTGCACCTGGCCAAGAGCCTCGACGCCGAGGTCATCCTGGTGTCGGCACCGGAAAACGAAGTGCTGACCGAGCTTTCCGGGCGGGTGGAGTTGCAAGCGCAGTTGTTCGGCGGGCCGAAGGACCCGAAAGTCCTCGGGGTGATCCTGAACAAGGTCCGCACCGACGAAAGCATGGAAGCGTTTTCCGCACGGCTCAAGGAGCACTCGCCCCTGTTGCGCAGCGGCGATTTCCGCCTGCTCGGTTGCCTGCCGTTTCGCCCCGAACTCAATGCCCCGCGCACCCGCGACGTGGCCGACCTGATGGGCGCACAGGTGCTCAATGCCGGCGACTACGAAACCCGGCGCATGAGCAACATCATCATTTGCGCCCGCACCATGCGCAACACAGTGGAACTGCTCAAGCCCGGCGTGCTGGTAGTGACGCCTGGCGATCGCGACGACATCATCCTTGCCGTGAGCCTGGCGGCAATCAACGGCGTGCCACTGGCCGGCCTGTTGCTGACCAGCGACACGCTGCCCGACCCACGCATCATGGACCTGTGCCGCGGCGCCTTGCAGGCAGGGTTGCCGGTGCTGTCGGTGAGCACCGGCTCCTATGACACCGCCAACCTGCTCAACGGCCTGAACAAGGAAATCCCCATCGATGACCGCGAACGTGCGGAGATCATCACCGATTTTGTCGCCAGCCACCTGGACGCCAAATGGTTGCACCAGCGCTGCGGCACGCCACGGGAAATGCGCCTGTCGCCAGCGGTGTTCCGCTATCAGTTGATCCAGCGCGCCCAGGCCGCCAACAAACGCATCGTCCTGCCCGAAGGCAGCGAACCGCTGACCGTCCAGGCCGCCGCCATCTGCCAGGCCCGGGGCATTGCCCGTTGCGTGTTGCTGGCCAAGCCGGCCGACGTCGAGGCGGTGGCCCGCGCCCAAGGCATCGAACTGCCGCCAGGGCTGGAGATCCTCGATCCGGACTCGATCCGCGAGCGCTACGTCGAGCCGATGGTGCGATTGCGCAAGAGCAAGAGCCTGAACGCGCCGATGGCCGAGCAGCAACTGGAAGACACCGTGGTTATAGGCACCATGATGCTGGCCCTGGATGAAGTGGACGGACTGGTCTCCGGGGTCATCCACTCCACCGCCAACACCATCCGCCCAGCCTTGCAACTGATCAAGACCGCGCCAGGCTGCTCGCTGGTGTCCTCGGTGTTTTTCATGTTGTTTCCCGAAGAAGTGCTGGTCTACGGCGACTGCGTGATGAACCCGCACCCCAGCGCTGCGGAGCTGGCGGAAATCGCCCTGCAAAGCGCCGACTCGGCCGCCGCGTTCGGCATCACCCCACGGGTGGCGATGCTCAGTTATTCCAGCGGCGAGTCGGCCAGTGGCGAAGAAGTGGAAAAAGTCCGCGAAGCCACCCTGCTGGCCCACGAAGCCCAGCACGGCTTGCTGATCGACGGCCCGCTGCAATACGACGCCGCCGCCAACGAAACCGTGGCCCGGCAACTGGCGCCCAACAGCCAAGTGGCCGGCCGGGCGACGGTGTTCATCTTCCCGGACCTCAACACCGGCAACACCACCCACAAGGCCGTGCAGCGCAGCGCCGATTGCGTCAGCCTCGGGCCGATGCTGCAAGGCTTGCGCAAACCGGTGAATGACTTGCCCCGTGGCGCCCAGGTCGACGACATCGTGTACACCATCGCCCTGACTGCGATCCAAGCCGCCAACCGACCTTTGGATATTTAAATGCTGGACTTCCTGCCTGCCCCCTTGCGCGGCGTCATTGCTTCGCTGCTGTTGGCCCTGAACACCATCGCCTGCTGCACACCTCTGTTCATCGTGGCGATCTTCAAGCTGGTGCTGCCCTTCCCCGCCGCCCAGCGCTTCACCGACTGGCTGATGAGCCACATCCATGAAGCCTGGATCAGCAACAACAAGGCCTGGATGAACCTGGTGCGGCGTACCCGCTGGCACCTCAGCGGCTTGGAGGGCCTGGATTACCAGCACTCGTACCTGATCACCAGCAACCACCAGAGCTGGGTCGACATCATGGTGTTGCAGTACGTGTTGAACCGGCGCATCCGGCCGTTGAAGTTTTTCCTCAAGCAAGAGCTGATTTGGGTGCCGGTGATCGGCCTGGCCTGGTGGGCCCTGGGTTTCCCGTTCATGAAGCGCTACTCCAAGGCTTACCTGGAAAAGCATCCGGAGAAGAAAGGCAAGGACCTGGAAACCACCCGCAAAACCTGCGCGAAGTTTCGCGACAACCCCGTGGGCATCTTCAACTTCGTCGAAGGCACGCGTTATACCGAAGGCAAGCACGCCCAGCAGCAGTCACCGTTTCGCTACCTGCTCAAGCCCAAGGCCGGTGGCATCGCGTTCGTGCTCGATGCCATGGGCGAACAATTGGAGTCGATCATCAACGTGACCATCCATTACCCGGGCGGACGTCCTGGGTATTGGGATTTGCTCTGCGGCAACGTTGGCGAGGTGGTGGTGCATTGCCAGGCGCTGACGATCCCGCCGCAGTTCATTGGTAAAAGCTACGACCAGGACGGTGCCTATCGCCTGGAGTTCCAGGGCTGGATCAATCAGTTGTGGCAGGACAAGGATGCGTTGCTTGCGCAGATGCATCGGGAGTATCCCGCCAAGTCTTGAGGTGGCTGCACCGGCCTCATCGCGAGCAAGCTCGCTCCCACAGGTATTTGCCTCAGCGCTGACCATTGTGGGAGCGAGCTTGCTCGCGATGGCGCCCCTCCAGACAACAAAAAAGCCCGCCGATGATCACTCATCGGCGGGCTTTTACTTGCCGCTTGAAGCTAGAAGCTTGCAGCTGTTTCCCTTAGATCGCCCCACGCTTGCGCAACAGATCCAGCACCTGCTTGACGCTTTCTTCCAGGGTCAGCGCCTGGGTGTCGATCACCAGGTCGGCATCCAGCGGCACGTCATACGGGAAGGACTCGCCCGGGATGTTGTCGCCGGCCGCGGCATAGAGCCCTTGCGGATCACGCTGGGCACACACCGTTGGCGAGGCCTGGACGTAGACCGTCAGCAGACGCTCACGGCCGATCAGGTCCTTGGCCTGCTCGCGCCCTTCGGCACTCGGCGCAACGAACGCGGCCAAGGTCAGCAGCCCCGCTTCGTTGAACTGACGAGCGACATGCGCCGCACGGCGCCAGTTCTCGGTCCGCCCGGCACGATCCTGCGGCAAGCCCTTGTTCAGGTCATGACGCAGGTTCTGGCCATCGAGGACAAAGACCGCACGGCCCGAGTCGAACAACTTGCGCTCGACCGCATAGGCCAGCGTGCTCTTGCCAGCGCCCGACAGGCCACTGAACAAGATTGTCGCCGGCTGCTGGCCGAAACGCTGGGTGCGTTCTTCCACCGACACATGGGCCAGTTTGCCGTGGTGCGTGCTGCTGCCGTGGGTCAGCGGCTGGGCGACGATCATGCCGGCGCCGACCGTACCGTTGGTCAGGCGATCGATGACGATGAACGCGCCAGTGGTGCGGTTGCTCTCGTAACCGTCCAGGGCGATCGGCGCATCCAGGGCGATCCTCACCTTGCCGATTTCGTTGAGCTGCAACGCGCTGGCCGGACCTTCTTCCAAGGTGTTCACATCGACCTTGTTGACGATGCTGGCAATCGAGCCCGGCACGTAGCTGGTGGCACGCTTGATGTCATATTTCTTGCCCGGCAGCATCGGCTCTTCGGCCATCCACACCAGCATCGCTTCGAAGCTGTCGGTGACCGGCGGCACGTTGTCGGCATGCACCAGCAGGTCGCCACGGGAGATGTCGATCTCGTCTTCCATGGTCAGCGTCACTGCCTGGCCTGGACCGGCGTGTTCCAGCTCGCCTTCGAAGGTGACGATGGATTTCACGCGGCTGCTCTTGCCTGACGGCAGCACCACCACTTCGTCGCCCTTGTGCACGATGCCGCTGGCGAGGGTGCCGGCGAAACCGCGGAAGTTGAGGTTCGGACGGTTGACGTACTGCACCGGGAAACGCAGGTCGGTGAAGTTGCGGTCGCCCGCCACTTCCACGGTCTCGAGGATTTCCATCAGCGACTGGCCGGTGTACCACGGCGAACGCTCGGACTTGTTCACCACGTTGTCGCCCTTGAGGGCGGACATCGGCACGAAGTGCATGCTGGTGGGCTTCATCTTCAAGCCTTCGGCGAACTTCAGGTAGTCGGCCTTGATTGACTCGAACACGCCCTGGTCGAAGTTCTTGAGGTCCATCTTGTTGATGGCCACGACGATGTGCTTGATGCCCAGCAACGAGGCGATGAAGCTGTGGCGACGGGTCTGGGTCTGCACGCCGTAGCGGGCGTCCACCAGGATGATCGCCAGGTCACAGGTGGAAGCACCGGTGGCCATGTTGCGGGTGTACTGCTCATGGCCTGGGGTATCGGCGATGATGAATTTGCGCTTGGCGGTGGAGAAATAGCGGTACGCGACATCGATGGTGATGCCTTGTTCGCGCTCGGCCTGCAGGCCATCGACCAGCAACGCCAGGTCGATGTCGTCACCGGTGGTGCCGACTTTCTTCGAATCGCGGGTGATAGCTTCCAGGTGATCTTCGTAGATCATCTTGGAGTCGTGCAGCAGGCGCCCGATCAGGGTGCTCTTGCCGTCGTCGACGTTACCGCAGGTCAAGAAGCGCAGCAGCTCTTTACGCTCGTGCTGGCCCAGGTAGGCGAGGATGTCCTCGCTGATCAAATCAGATTGATGCGACATGACAGCCCCTTAGAAATAACCTTGACGTTTTTTATCTTCCATCGAGCCTGCGCCATCGTGGTCGATGACCCGGCCCTGGCGCTCGGAAGTTCGCGTCAGGAGCATTTCCTGGATGATGTCCGTCAGGCTTTCGGCCTCGGACTCCACCGCGCCCGTCAACGGGTAGCAGCCAAGGGTACGGAAACGCACTTTCTTCTTGACGATACGGGCCTTGTCTTCGTCGGACAGGTGCTTGAGGATGCGCTCGTCGTCGATCATGATCAGCGTGCCGTTCTTCTCGATCACTTCACGCTCGGCGGCGAAGTACAGCGGCACGATCGGGATGCCTTCGAGGTAGATGTACTGCCAGATGTCCAGCTCGGTCCAGTTCGACAGCGGGAAGACGCGGATCGACTCGCCCTTGTTGACCTTGCCGTTGTAGACGTTCCACAGCTCCGGGCGCTGGTTCTTCGGGTCCCAGCGGTGCTTGCTGTCACGGAACGAGTACACGCGCTCCTTGGCGCGGGATTTCTCTTCATCGCGACGGGCACCGCCGAACGCAGCATCGAAACCATACTTGTCCAAGGCCTGCTTGAGGCCTTCGGTCTTCATGATGTCGGTGTGCTTGGCACTGCCGTGGGTGAACGGGTTGATGCCCTGCGCCACGCCGTCCGGGTTCACATGAGTGATCAGGTCCAGGCCCAATTCCTCGACCATGCGGTCGCGGAACTTGTACATTTCCTGGAATTTCCAGCGGGTGTCGACGTGCATCACCGGAAACGGCAGCTTGCCGGGGAAGAACGCCTTGCGTGCCAGGTGCAGCATCACGGCGGAGTCTTTACCGATGGAGTACAGCATCACCGGGTTATCGAACTCGGCGGCCACCTCGCGGATGATGTGGATGCTTTCCGCCTCCAGCTGTTTCAGATGCGTCAGTTTGTCGACCATGGCTACTCACGAAAACTTTCTTATGAACGGCCAGCGGGCCGTGTTCGAGCGGGGAATCCTAGCACAGCGACCTCTTCTAATCAGGGCGCCAACTAGATCGAAACAGCATATGGATATGCCCAGTGGTTCGGGCCCCGCACCGGTCTTTTTGTGGGAGCGAGCTTGCTCGCGATAGCGGTGTGTCAGCCACATTAATGTCGACTGATCCGCCGCCATCGCGAGCAAGCTCGCTCCCACAGGGGTTAGTTCCCATAGGGTTATAAACAGTCAGATCGGATTCGGGCAATCGATGAAGATGTGTTCCAGGGCAAAGCGTCGCGCCAGGTAGTCACCCAGCGCCTGGACGCCGTAGCGCTCAGTGGCATGATGCCCGGCGGCAATGAAGCTGATGCCGTTCTCCCGGGCGCTGTGGAAGGTCTGCTCCGAGGCCTCGCCGCTGAGGTAAAGGTCGACACCTGCCAGCACCGCCTGATCGATATACCCCTGGCCGCCACCGGTGCACCAGCCGACCCGGCGGATCATCTGCTCGCCTTCGATCAGCAAGGGCTCGCGGCCCAAGGCTTCCTGGACCTTGCGCGCGAAATCCCGGGCCGTCATCGGTTCGGACAGAGAGCCGACCAGGCCGACGATCTTGGGATTATCCGGATCCAGCGGCCCCTCGACGGTGATGTCCAACTGGCGGGCCAACTGCACGTTATTGCCCACTTCGGGGTGCAGGTCCAGGGGCAAGTGGTAAGCCAGCAGGCTGATGTCATGCTTGAGCAACGTCTTGAGACGACGCTGTTTCATACCGGTGATACAAGGGTTCTCGCCCTTCCAGAAATAACCGTGATGCACCAGCACCAGGTCGGCCCCGGCCTCGACAGCCGCATCGAGCAAGGCCTGGCTGGCGGTGACGCCGCTGACGATGCGCATCACCTGGGGCACGCCTTCGACCTGCAGGCCGTTGGGGCAATAATCGGCAATCCGGCTGCTGGCCAGGTAACGGTCCGCTTCTTCTACCAGGGTGTTCAGGGCGACGGCCATGAAAAGACTCCTAAATATCCCGTTCAGAGGCGCGCGCGGCCTCGTATAATGCGCGACATTATGGGCGGTCTCATACCGCCTGCAACCTTTGTAGGACGTGCTTAATGCTCAAGGCGCTGCGTTTTTCCGGCTGGCCGCTATTGGCCGGTGTGCTTGTCGCTCTACTGATTATCCAGCGCTACCCGGAGTGGGTTGGCCTGCCGAGCCTCGACGTCAACCTGCAGCAGGCGCCGCAAACCAAAGCGGTGATGCAGGGGCCGGTGTCCTATGCCGACGCCGTGACCACCGCCGCGCCGGCCGTGGTGAACCTGTACACCACCAAGGTCATCAACAAACCCAGCCATCCGCTGTTCGAAGATCCGCAATTCCGGCGCTTCTTCGGCGACAACTCGCCCAAGCAGAAGCGCATGGAGTCGAGCCTGGGGTCGGGCGTGATCATGAGCCCGGAAGGCTACATCCTGACCAACAACCACGTCACCAGCGGTGCCGACCAAATCGTGGTGGCCCTCAAGGATGGCCGTGAAACCCTGGCCCGGGTGATCGGCAGCGACCCGGAAACCGACCTCGCGGTACTGAAGATCGATCTCAAGAACCTGCCGGCCATCACCATCGGCCGCTCCGACAGCATCCGCATCGGCGACGTGACCCTGGCCATCGGCAACCCGTTCGGCGTTGGCCAGACCGTGACGATGGGCATCATCAGCGCCACCGGGCGCAATCAGTTGGGCCTGAACAACTACGAGGATTTCATCCAGACCGACGCCGCGATCAATCCCGGCAATTCCGGTGGCGCGCTGGTGGATGCCAACGGCAACCTCACCGGGATCAACACGGCGATCTTCTCCAAGTCCGGCGGCAGCCAGGGCATCGGTTTCGCCATTCCGGTGAAACTGGCGATGGAGGTGATGAAATCCATCATCGAACACGGCCAGGTAATCCGCGGTTGGCTGGGGATTGAAGTCCAGCCGCTGACCCAGGAACTGGCGGAATCCTTCGGCTTGTCCGGGCGGCCCGGCATCGTGGTGGCGGGGATCTTCCGCGACGGTCCGGCGCAGAAGGCCGGCCTGCAACTGGGCGATGTGATCCTGAGCATCGATGGCGAACCGGCCGGCGATGGCCGCCGCTCGATGAACCAGGTGGCGCGGATCAAGCCCACCGACAAGGTGACGATCCAGGTCATGCGCAACGGCAAGGAGCTCAAGCTCACCGCCGAAATCGGCCTGCGCCCACCGCCGGCGCCGGTGGCGGTCAAGGAAGAACAATAACCGCGCAGCACCGTGGCGAGGGAGCTTGCTCCCGCTGGGCTGCGAAGCAGACCCAACAGGATTGAATGCAATCGGTCTGGTGTTTTTGAGGTGGCAGGTTTAGGGCTGCTGCGCAGCCCAGCGGGAGCAAGCTCCCTCGCCACAAAAACGGCGTTCGGCTCCACGTTTTCAGAGAAAGATAAATAGCATAAATTCTCATTAGTAGTGTTATATTGTTTCAATCTCAAGGTTTGGAACAACATAACATGTCATCCCTGAAACGGATTTCCATCGCCAGCCTCACCCTGGGCCTGCTCGGCGATCCGACCTACGCCGAAGAAATCCAGCCGCTGGAGCTGGACGCCATCACCGTAACGTCCGACTACGAATCCGCCACCGGGCCTGTCACGGGCTATCGCGCCACCCGCTCCGCCAGTGCAACCAAGACCGACACGGCCCTGCGTGACATCCCGCAATCGATCAGCGTGATTCCCGCCAGCGTGCTCAAGGACCTGGGCAGCACCAACGTCGAACGGGCATTGGAATATGCCGGCGGCGTGTCGAAGCAGAACAACTTCGGTGGCCTGACGCTTTACGAATACAGCGTGCGCGGTTTCACCACCTCGGAGTTCTACAAGGACGGTTTCAGCGCCAACCGCGGTTATCCAAGCACCCCGGACGCCGCGAACATCGAACGCATCGAAGTACTCAAGGGCCCGGCGGCCAGCCTGTATGGCCGAGGCGACCCTGGCGGCACGGTGAACATCGCCACCAAGAAACCGCAACCGGAAGCCTTCACCACGCTGCAAACCAGCGCCGGAAGCTGGGATCGCTACCGAACCGCGCTGGACGTCAACACGCCACTGGACGCCGAAGGCAACGTGCTGTCACGGGTCAATCTGGCGGTCGAGGACAACAATAGCTTTCGCGACCATGTCGGCAGCAAACGTGTTTTCGTTGCGCCTTCCATCAGTTGGCAACTGAGCCCCGATACGCGGTTGCTGGTGGAAAGCGAAATCGTGCGCCACAGCTCGACGTTCGACCGCGGCATCGTCGCTCCGAACAATCGCTGGAGCGGGGTTTCCCGCTCGACTTTCCTGGGCGAGCCCAACGACGGCGACATCGACAACCACAACAACATGCTCCAGGCCGCCCTCGAGCATCAGCTCAACGACGCCTGGCAGTTACGCTTGGCCAGCCACTACAAGCAGGGAGAACTCTGGGGCTTCGCCTCCGAAGCGCGTCCGCTGAACCCCGACGGCCACACCGTGAATCGCCGCTATCGCGAGCGCGACAACAATTGGCACGACAGCATCACCCAACTTGAATTGCGCGGAATGTTCGACCTCGGCCCCTGGCAGCACGAACTGCTGATGGGCACGGAATATGAGGACTATCGCAAGAACGAGCGCGTGACCACCATCAACGGCAGCGCTTATCCCATCGACATTTATCAACCGATTTACGGCCAGCCAAAACCTGATGGCAAACGCACCGGGCCCGATTTTTTCGAACATGTACAAAGCCGCGCGCTGAACCTGCAGGACCAGATCGTCTTCACCGACAAGCTGCGGGGCATGCTCGGCGTGCGTTACGAGCATTTCGAGCAGAGCATCGACGACCACAACACCCATCTCACCCGCCACCAACGCCACGACGCCCTGACGCAACGGGCCGGCCTGCTGTATCAGTTGACGCCCGAGGTCGGCCTGTTCGCCAACGCCTCCACCTCGTTCAAGCCCAACAACGGCCTGGATGCCGGCGGCAAGACTTTCAATCCCGAGGAAGGGGTCGGCTATGAAGTGGGGATCAAGAGCGAGTTGTTCGACGATCGCCTGAGCACCACCCTGGCGGCGTTCCATATCGAGAAGGAAAACGTCCTGAGCCCGGTCGCCGGCACCGACTTCAGCCGCGCCATCGGCAAGGCCCGCAGCCAGGGTATCGACTTGCAACTGACCGGGCAGGTGACCGACGCCGTGCGGGTGATCGGCGCCTATGCCTACATCGACGCCGAAGTGACCAAGGGTGACCCGGGGAATCCCACCGGCAGCCGGATCCTCGGCGTCGCCAAACACAGCGGCAGCCTACTGGGGGTCTACGAATTCCAGGATGGGCACCTGCGCGGCTCGGATGTTGGCGCGGCGTTCACGTACGTCGGTGATCGCTCGGGCGAAGCCGGCAAGGATTTCGAACTGCCGGCCTACCACACCGTGGACCTGCTGGCCCATTACAAGGCCAGCGATGACGTCACCGTGGGCCTGAACCTGAATAACGTCTTCGACGAAAAATACTACGAACGCTCCTACAGCAATTACTGGGTCACTCCCGGCGATCCGCGCAACTTCACTGTCAGCCTCACCCTCGATCTATAAGGAAGTCAGCATGAAATACCCCAAGACCTTCGCCCTGCTTGGCCTGCTCCTGGCCGCGCAGGCCTCAGCCCATGGCCTGTGGACCGAACAGCGTCGCGGCAACATCGAAGTGATCTACGGCCACGGTGCCGAAGACAATGCCTTCAAGGCGCAGAAAATCAGCGGTGCCTGGGCCTATGACCTGGGCGGCAAGATGATTCCGGTCACCGTAGAACGCCTGCCGGACCACGCCCGCCTGCAACCGCTCAAGCCGCCAGCCGTATTGGCGGTGGCGCTGGACAACGGCATGTGGTCCCAGACGGCGGACAAGAAGTGGATCAACGAAGGCCGCAGCAAAGTGCCCGGGGCGGTCGAAGCGACCCAGACGTTCAAGTACAGCCTGGCGATCTATGAGCCTGGGGCGAAACTGCCAGCGCTGGAACCGATCAAGTTCGTGATCCTGCCGGAAGTCGACCCGCTGACCGTAGGCCCAGGCCAGCCATTGCCGGTCCGGGTGCTGCTGGACGGCAAACCGGCGGCCGGGGTGAAACTGGTGGGCGACTACCGCAGCGCGCCGAACACCGTCTCGACGGAAACCGACGCAGAGGGCCGGGCCAAGGTACTGGTGCGCAACGAAGGCCTGAATGTGATCGCGGCGCACATGGAAATCAAGCTCAAGGACAACAAGGACGTGGACACCCGTGGCGTGTTCACCTCGCTGACGTTCCTGGGTGAGCCGCATCACGAGTAACCTCAGAACCTATGGGAGCAAGGTTGACTGACACGATGCCATCGCGAGCAAGCTCGCTCCCACAGGGGATTGGCGGGGACCACACTTTTGTGAACACCCGCAGCCTAGTGTGGGAGCGAGCTTGCTCGCGAAAGCGGTGGGTCAGTTTGCATGAATGTTGGATGACACGCCCCTTTCGCGAGCAAGCCCGCTCCCACAAGGGATGGTGGGTGTACGAGAAATTTGAATACACCTGTAATCCACTGTGGGAGCGAGCCTGCTCCGGGCGGCGATCCGACGATGGGGCCAATACAAGCGCCGCAAAACTCAAGCCGGCGTCAAGCACTCCGGCCCATTGAGCTTCGGATCATTGACCATGTTGGCCAACACCCGCTCGCGCAGTGGCGCCGGCTCGCTGGCCAACAGCCCTTGCAAGGCATGCAGCGGGGTCTCGGGGTCGAGCCACAGGCGCTGGCCTTCTTCGTCCAGGATCAACGGCCGGCGTTGACCCGCCGCCGGTTGGGTGATTACCGCCGTGCTCAACCACACCTGTTCCTGCACCGGATACGCTTCCCAGATCGCGGCAAAAAACAACGACGAGCCCTCTCCCGGCGTCAGCCAGTACGGACGCTTGCGCGTGCCCCCGCGCCACTCGTAGAAGCCGTTGGCCGGCAGCAGGCAGCGGCGCAGGCGCAAGGCCTCGCGGAACATCGGTTGCTCGGCCACGGTTTCGGCCCGGGCATGGGCCGGGGTGCGGGACAGGTCGGTCAGCCACGGCGGCGTCAGGCCCCAGCGCGCCCGGGCCAGCTCGCGCTGCCCCTCGGCGCCGGCCCGCAGCATCAGCACCGAATCGTTGGGCGAAATATTCCATTGGGCCTTCTGATCGGCGGGAAAACCGGGCAGGGCCGCGAAGGCGGGGTTCCAGCGAAACAGGGCATAACGTCCACACATGGGGCAACACGACTCTTGATCGAACGAACGACCGCCAGCCTAACAGACCAGCGTGCCGGGATAACTGTCCGGTTCGTCACCCGGCAGCGGCAGCGCCGCATTGTACGCGGCGATCAACTCCCGGGCGTATTGCGCCTGGTCGTCTTCCACCGCCAGCCCGAGCAATCCATGCATCGGCAACTCCCCCACGCCGCCGACCAGGTCACGCCCCACCAGGTGCGCGGTGACGCCTTCGCTGGCGAGCATGCCTTGCAGCAACTCACCTTCCATCAAGTTGTCCAGCTCGTAGATTCGCTGCATGGGCGCCCCCTTCACTCGTTTTCGCTGAAGACTTCGAGATGCCACTCTTCTTCATGGACTTGCAGTACAAAGGTGATCGGCCGACAACACACCTGACAGTCCTCGATGTAGGTCTGGTCACCGCCGGACAGGTCCACGGTTGTCTCTATTTCCTCCCCACAATAGGGACAATCATAACTAGCCTCTTCCAGCATCGCGGTCTCCCAAGTGACTTGTGCGTATAATCGCCGGTCTATTTGCAGGGCTATTTTCGTCTGGCTTATCTTCCAGGCCGTGCCCCGTCGTTTTTTCGATCGAACCTTTACTTACCCTAGCCGTTTCCAACAAGAGAGCATGATGGGCGAATTCGATGCCATCCGACCTTACGACGACAGCGAAGTCCCAGCGGTGCTGGCACGGCTGCTCGGCGACAAGGCGTTTCTAGATATCCTCACCCACTTCCGCTTCCCACGCCTGGCCGGCGCCTTCGGCTGGATGCTCAAACCCCTTATAGCGCAAAGATTGCGCCGTGAGTTCGCCGGTGTGACCTCGGTCGCTACGTTGCAGGACAAGGTGGAGTTCTACGTCGACCACACCATCGAGCGCGCCACCGATGGCGTGACCTACACCGGGGTGGAGCAATTCAAGTCCGGCAGTGCCTACCTATTCATCGCCAACCACCGCGATATCGTGATGGACCCGGCCTTCGTCAATTACGCCGTGTACCACGCCGGCCTGCCGACGCCGCGCATCGCCATTGGCGACAACCTGCTGCAAAAGCCCTTTGTCAGCGACCTGATGCGCCTGAACAAGAGTTTCATCGTGCACCGCTCCATCACCGGGCGGCGGGAAAAAATGGCGGCGTACCAGTTGCTGTCGGCGTATATCAACCATTCGATCCGCAACGACTGCGCCTCGATCTGGATCGCCCAAGCCGAAGGGCGGGCCAAGGACGGTGACGACCGGACCGAATCGGCGATCCTCAAGATGTTCCACATGAGCCGCAAGGACGAGCCGTTCGGTGAGGTGATCCAGTCACTGAACCTCACGCCGGTATCGATCAGCTACGAATACGACCCGTGCGACCAGGCCAAGGCCCGCGAGTTGTACATCCGCGCCACCACCGGCACCTACACCAAGGCCCCGGGCGAAGACGACGTGAGCATCGCCAAGGGCATCACCGGCTACAAGGGCCGGGTCCATGTGAACTTCGCGGCGCCCATCACCGAGCTGTTCGAGGACACCAAGCAATTGGCCCTGGAAATGGACCGGCAGATTCTCGGCGGCTATCGGCTGTTCCCGGTGCATTACCTGGCCTACGCCCAATGGGCCGACGCCGACCCGCAGTTGCAGGTGCCGACGGCGGCCGAGGTGTTTGGTGCTGATGAGTTGGCCAAGGCCCAGGAAGAATGGCAACGCCGACTGGACGCATGCCCGCCGGAACACCGACCGTTCCTGGTGCTGCAATATGCGACGCCGGTGCGTAACCAGTATCGGGTCAAGGCCGGGTTGGCGCTTTAAAGCCGGGCTTGCGAGGGCCTGGTTTGGCCTCTGTGGCGAGGGAGCTTGCTCCCGCTCGATTGCGCAGCAATCGCAAAACGGGCTTGCAGTGATTTGAGTTGACCTTCGACGGGGGCTGCTTCGCAGCCCAGCGGGAGCAAGCTCCCTCGCCACAAAAGCACTTTTGCCAGGCAACCCTCATTTGCCCTGCAAACACTTTTGCAAAGCGATCCTCGATTGCCTTGCAAGGCTACTGCGTTAGAACTGCGTGCTGATCCACGACACCAGCAACGCCAGCGCCAGGCAGCCGAAGCCAAACCGGTAGAAAAACCGGTTCATGCGCTGGGTGGCCAGGTCCAGCAATGCTTCGAAGCGTTCCTCGCCATTGCCACTGCGTGCTTGCAGGCAGGCCCGCGCCCGTTGTTCCCGGCGACGCGTCGCATGCAGCACCCAGCCGCCCGGGCAGGCAAACAGCAGCGCGAGCAGGTTGATCAGTTTGGCGGGGTGGGCGGCGAACAGCGAAAACAGATGCGACGACATCACGAACCTCAAGGGAAAAACGGACAGGACATGCCCGTGGCCTACGAACAGGGCGCGGATTCTACCGAAAGCCTGTCGCCCTGCGCCGTTTTTTCCGACCAGTAACGATCCCATCGCGGCGCTGGGTTCCTTTGTGGCGAGGGAGCCAAGATTAATTTCCCCCGTCACCGTTTCGTCATCTGATTAGGCCACCCTGTCGCCCTTCAAACCTTCACGGAACCCGTCATGCTGCACGCCGAAAACCAGGATCGCCTCTATCTCATCAGCCCGAGCGACGAACAACAGAACCTCGTCGACAGCTTGTCCTTCAATGTGCAGGACCGCCATTGGCTGGTGTATTGCGCCCTCGGCGGCCATCCACACGCCGACCTGCCGGAGACAGACCTGCTGACCGGGATCAGCGTGCTGGAGTTCTATTCCCAGGCAGCCTGAGAATTTCGCCCATAAAAAACCCCTGTGGGAGCGAGCTTGCTCGCGATGGCGGTGGATCAGCCAATATAAAAAGTGGTTGAAATTCCGCTATCGCGAGCAAGCTCGCTCCCACAGGGGATAGGGGGTTGTTACTTACTCAGCCAGCACCTGGCCGATGGTCGGGTCCTTGAACAGCCGGGTCAGGGCATCGCTCAAGACATCGCTGACCAGCTTGGTATTGGTGTCCTGGTTCGGCGCCATGCCGAAGCGCTGGTCCAGGGACGCACCGTAGCGACCGCTGTAGCGCCGGTTGGCGTTCTGCACGTCGGAGCGGAAGGTCGCGCCGATGGTGGCTTCGGTCACGTACATGCCTTCCTTGGGCGATTGGTACTTGAGCTCGGCCAAGGTCACGGTCAGTTGCGGTGCATTCAAGGCATTGGCGGTCGGCGTGAAGCCCAGCAGACGTACTGCGGCTTCAGCCTGGGCCTGCAACTTGGGCAGGATCTGCGCGCCCTGCACCGTGATCACGCTGGTTTCCGGGTACAACCCGCCGCGGGTGCCGAGTGTCGGCGACGGACGACCGTCCACGACCCGCACCACCACCGGCTGGCCACGCCCCACAGGGGCCAGTTGGGCATTGAGCTTGGGCTCCGGGTTAAGTTGTTGCGGGCTGTGGGCGCAGCCGACAAGGGTCAGACTGGTCACAGCGATCAAACCGAACAACAGGCGTTGCAACATGCTCTTCTCTCCAGAATCGGGCACAAACAGGCCGGCAGTATAGCGGTGCGCCATCGCGGTGAACTAGTGGCCTGTACGGTTAATTCGAGTACTCAAATTCGAGTGCCAGGGCTTGCCAGGCAAGGCGCCATGACGAGTCGTAGCCCGCTACGGCGAGGAATGGCAACGCAGGCTGGCAAGTTCTGGCGCCGAAGTTGAGTGCACGAATTAGCCACACAGGCCACTAAGACTTGCGATGGATACTGAAATGTCTGACACGAGCCGTGATTGGCGGTTCCTGTCACCCCATTGTCACGATCCTTACACCGGTATGTCATGGCTCGCTGTCAGGCTTGCTTCAAGCTTCCTGACCCGGTATCCGCTCATGCGCTTCCTCATTTCGCTGTTCACCCCGCGCCCTCATCACCGCAGCTTCGCCCTGCTCGATCGCAACGGCCGTTGCCAGGCGTTCAAGCAGTGCAGCCTGCAACCCATGGGCGAAGGCTGGGTGGAAATCGATGAGATCCGTCTCAACTGGTTGCACCAGCCATTGCCCGCCAGCGCCCGCGTGCAACCGCTTCGTGCCCGCGCACGCAACCGGCAACTGTTGACCATCTGACCGGACGGCTAATAAAAGTCATTAAACACGACCATTTCCCTGCGTTTCTTCGATACAATCTCCCCCCGATTATAAGGACGTCTCCTGATCGGGCCGCGCAACACCGCTGATGCGCTGGTATTGGCACCCCGCACCGCCCACAGAGAGCCGCCCACACAGATCGAGTGAAGCTGGCGCGCTTGCTGTTCCTCCAGGCAAATCACCACTTTTCGCGAATCTGCAGAGCTGTCATTACGCTCGGTCACTGAGCTGTCTGCCCGTTTTGCCTGTCATGTATTCCATGGGGGCAACCAAACCGGGCGCAGTGCCAGGCTGGGACAGCCCTTTTTTGAGGTTCACGTCTTCAAAAGAGCGTGAAAAAACGGGTTTTCACAACTTCACGAGAGTGTGGCGAGCAAATGAAGAGTTTTGCGTCTGAACAAGCACCATTGGCGTCTGAAACAGCCCAACGACACAGGACCGGATATCGCTCAAGAACCGGCGCCTGAAGCCTGTCCGCTACGGATTTGGTTGCACGAACGGATGTCTCGGCCATAAGTCGAATTGCCCGCCCGGCGCTTAAATGAGTTCATGTGACTCTTGAGGCCAGGCTGCATGCATCCGCAGTAGGTGCGAAAAATTGCGAAGATTCGGACATGGCGATCCTGGCCATGGATCACTGGGGCGCAACTGACCTGCCCCGCCACTCCTGGCCGCTATGCCGACAATTTGGTGCTGCAGATTTTGGAGACGCGTTAAATGGCGCATAACGAAGCAGTCGATGTAGTTCTGGTAGGGGCCGGCATCATGAGTGCCACCCTGGCCGTGCTGCTCAAGGAGCTCGACCCCGCGATCTCGCTGGAAGTCGTCGAGCTGATGGATTCCGGTGCCGCGGAGAGTTCCAACCCGTGGAACAACGCCGGTACCGGCCATGCCGGGCTGTGTGAGCTCAACTACACGCCCCAGGCGGCCGACGGCACTGTCGACATCAAGAAAGCCGTGCACATCAACACCCAGTTCGAGGTGTCGAAACAGTTCTGGACGTACCTGACCAAAAAAGGCACGTTCGGCTCCTCCAAGTCTTTCATCGCCCCGGTGCCACACCTGAGCTTCGTGCAAGGCGAGAAAGGCGTGGCGTTCCTGAAGAAGCGTTTCGAGTTGATGCACCAGCATCACGCCTTCGCCGACATGGAATACACCGAAGACAAGGCCAAGATGGCCGAGTGGATGCCGTTGATGATGCCTGGCCGGCCAGACGATGAAGTCATCGCCGCCACCCGTGTCATGAACGGTACCGACGTCAATTTCGGCGCGCTGACCAACCAATTGCTCAAGCACCTGACCAGCGCCCCGGACACCCAAGTCAAATACTGCAAGCGCGTTACCGGGCTCAAGCGCAACGGCAGCGGCTGGACCGTGAGCATCAAGGACGTCAATTCCGGCAGCACCCGCGAAGTCGACGCCAAGTTTGTATTCCTCGGTGCCGGCGGCGCGGCGCTGCCGCTGCTGCAAGCCTCGGGCATCGAGGAAAGCAAGGGCTTCGGCGGCTTCCCGGTCAGCGGCCAGTGGCTGCGTTGCGACAACCCGGAAGTGGTCAAGCACCACCAGGCCAAGGTCTACAGCCAGGCCGCGGTGGGTTCGCCGCCCATGTCGGTGCCGCACCTGGACACCCGCGTGGTCGACGGCAAGAAATCCCTGCTGTTCGGACCCTACGCCGGTTTCACCACCAAGTTCCTCAAGCACGGCTCGATCATGGACTTGCCGCTGTCGGTACGTGCCGGCAACATCGGCCCGATGCTGGCCGTGGCCCGGGACAACATGGACCTGACCAAGTACTTGATCAGCGAAGTGATGCAATCCATGGAACAGCGCCTGGAATCCCTGCGCCGCTTCTACCCCGAGGCGAAAGCCGAAGACTGGCGCCTGGAAGTGGCCGGCCAACGGGTACAGATCATCAAGAAAGACCCGAAGAAAGGTGGCGTCCTGCAATTCGGTACCGAACTGGTGGCAGCCAAGGACGGCACCCTCGCCGCCCTGCTCGGCGCATCGCCGGGTGCATCGGTGACCGTGTCGATCATGTTGGAACTGATCGAGCGCTGCTTCCCGGACAAGTCCAAGGGCGAGTGGGCTAGCAAGCTCGCGGAGATCTTTCCGGCACGGGAAAAAGTGCTGGAAACCGACGCGGCGCTGTATCGCAAGATCAATGCGCAGAACAACATTGCGTTGGAGTTGGTCGAAGACAGCAAGGCGCACAGTTACGCCTGATACCTTGCCGTCAATATAAAAAGCCTCCCGTGCAAAACGGGAGGCTTTTTATTTTCCGCGGCGTTATTTCATGGTGAATTTGATGCGTGTTCCGCCGTTACGAACATAGTCGTCATCATCTTCTACATCAATCAATTGAGCGACACAATAATCCGTCGGCTCCGCGTTGACCCAGCGACGAAAAGGCATTGCCCCTTCGCTGATCGGTCTTCGTGCGACATGTCCAAAACTGAAATGGCAGATGCGACTGTCTTGCGTGTAGCTAAAAGCCTCTTCCTTGGAGCGTGACTGAGGCAGGTAGTACGTCAGCTCCTGGCTCTCACTCGGACTTATCCAAAAGTTGTGGCCCGAACCGGCCCAATAATTAGTCCAACTAAAGCCGCTCCCAGGAACAATATCGTCTGCCGTGGCATTGTGAATCTCGACATTGACAACTTCATCCCGCGCACAGGCCGCGGAACTTGCCAGACACGCCGCCAAGGACAGCAGCACGCCGGCGATACACTTTTTTTGATCTTCCATGACCAATACAACTCCATTAAGACACTGACGTAAAAGCCTCTTGGCTTCGAACGCAAAGGTAATGGAATTTCAAATAAAACAGAACAGCCCGAATGGTGACATAACCTTTCAGAGCGCTGTAAAAAAGAAAAAGTTAGTTGCATACAAGCGGAATATTCAACGCTCCGAAGAGCGTTGATTCAGCCGCGCGCCTTGTTGATCAACGCGATGTACTCTTCGGCATTTCGCTGATCCTTGATCAGCGCAACGAAATCGTTGCCGTGCTCATCCTTGCCGTTGAGGTCATGGCCGGCCTCGACGAAGAACGTCAGGAAGCGCTCGAAATCGTCGACCCGCAGGCCACGGTAGGCCTTGATCAGTTTGTGCAACGACGGCGAAGTGGCATCGACCGGTTCGAAATCGAGGAACAGCTTGATCTGCTCATCGCCAATTTCGTCGCCAATCACTTGTTTCTTGTCTTTACGCATTGCCGGCTCCAACTCGCACAATTCACGGGGCGGGCAGTTTACCCCCGGCAGGCCCCGGGGCTCAACGCGGGCGTTCGGCGCCGGTGTGCAGGTCGGCCCAGATATGGCCGTTGGCGTAAGTGAGGAACTGCACATAGACCGTGTTGTTGCGCAACAGATCGATGACCACCCGGTACTGGGCCTGTGGATAAGACAGCGTCAGGGTCTTGCTCGCCTCGTCGAAGGCCGGTTTTTTCAGGCTTTTGCTTTCGCCGTCGAAGTTGAGGATCACCTGGCTGACGGTCGCTCCTTTGTTCAAGGGCTTGCCCTTGAGACGGACCAGCAGGGGCGAAGTGACCGGGATCGGTTGCTGGTTGGACTGGCGCTGGTTACCCAGCACCACCGAATATTCGGTCACTTGCAGCAACTGCTGCTGTTCAGGTTGTTCCTGGCGCACCACCAGGTCATCCGGTGGCAGGAACTGGCTGTGCATCGGCGCGGCCACGGCCGTCAAAGGCAGACTGGCGATCAACAACAAAATGGCGCAACGGCGGATCGATACACGCATGGCAAGCTCCAGGGTCTTGGCCGGGCACTCTAGCATGAGCACCGACGGTAAAAATAAGCGATCCGGATCAATACATCCGGGCAGCGGGCGCGGCATACTCAAAGAGCCATCAGCGTCGATCTCACTGGCGCATGCCTGTGTGGCGAGGGAGCTTGCTCCCGCTGGGTGGCGCAGCCGCCCCAACAACAGGCGACTGCGATTCCCCTGGCAAACCGCGTCGACCCGTTTTACGACGGCTGCGCCGCCGAGCGGGAGCAAGCTCCCTCGCCACAGGGATCGTTGTTCGGCAGGTCCAGATGTAACGCCCGTTCATTTTGTGTGGAGTGCCCATGTCCTTCTCCGCCCCACCGCTGTTCGCCGCCTGGCGCCAAACCTGGCGGGCCGGTTACACCCTCGAACGCCTGCGCGGCGATCTGGTGGCCGGGCTGACCGTCGGCATCATCGCCATCCCCCTGGCCATGGCCCTGGCGATTGCCGTCGGCGTGCCGCCGCAGCACGGCCTGTACACGGTGTTGGTGGCAGCGCCGCTGATCGCCCTCACCGGCGGCTCACGCTTCAACGTGAGCGGGCCGACAGCGGCGTTCGTGGTCATCCTGCTGCCCATCACCCAGCAATACGGCCTGGGCGGCCTCTTGTTGTGCACCATGCTCGCCGGCCTGATCCTGATCGCCCTGGGCCTGATCCGCGCCGGCCGCTTGATCCAGTACATTCCCTACCCGGTCATCCTCGGTTTCACCGCGGGCATTGGCGTGGTCATTGCTACCCTGCAACTGAAGGACCTGCTGGGGCTGACCACCGCAGGCCAAGCCAAACACTACATCGAACAACTGGGGGAATTGATCGTGGCGCTGCCCGGTGCCCGTCTCGGCGATGGGCTCATCGGCGCCGCGTGCCTGGCGGTACTGATTGCCTGGCCGCGCTGGGTGCCCCGGGTGCCCGGGCATCTGGTGGCCCTGCTGGTGGGTACGCTGCTGGGGCTGGCGATGGAACGCGGCGGATGGCCGATCGCGACGCTGGGCGAACGGTTCAGCTACGTTGTCGATGGCATCGCTCACCCGGGCATTCCGCCCTTTCTACCGAGCTTCGACTGGCCCTGGAACCTGCCGGACGGCCAGGGGCATCGGTTGATCCTGTCCTATGACCTGATCCGCCAACTGCTGGCGCCCGCCTTTGCCATCGCCATGCTCGGCGCCATCGAATCCTTGTTGTGCGCGGTGGTGGCGGATGGCATGACCGGCAGCAAGCACGACCCCAACGCCGAGCTGCTGGGCCAGGGCCTGGGCAATTTGGTGGCGCCGCTGTTCGGTGGCATCACCGCCACCGCCGCCATTGCCCGCAGCGCCACCAATGTGCGCAGCGGCGCCTCTTCACCGCTGGCCGCGATCATCCACAGCCTCGTGGTGCTGGTGGCGATTGTGCTGCTGGCGCCGCTGTTCAGTTACTTGCCCATGGCCGCACTGGCCGCGCTGTTGGTGATGGTCGCCTGGAACATGAGCGAAGCCGGGCATGTGCTGCACACCCTGCGCATCGCCCCGCGCAGCGACGTACTGGTGCTGCTGACCTGCCTGGGCCTGACGGTGCTGTTCGACATGGTCCTGGCCGTCGCCGTCGGCCTGCTGCTCGCCGCCGGGCTGTTCATCAAGCGCATGAGCGAACTGACCGACAGTGCCGAACTGCCGCGCCACTTCCACCAGGCCCTGCTGGACATGCCCGAACATGTACGCTGCTACGGGATTCGTGGGCCGCTGTTCTTCGGCGCGGCGGAAAAGGCCCTGGATGTGCTGCGCCGGTTCGACCCGGGCGTTCGTGTAGTGGTCGTGGACATGAGCGCCGTGCCGATGCTGGACATGACCGCCCTGGCCGCGCTGGAAAATATCCTGAAGGATTACCGCAAGCACGGCATCGGCCTGATCCTGGTCGCGACCGCGCCCCGGGTACGCCTGAAATTGCGACGCGCCGGCATTCATCGCGAACAGCGGCAATTGGCGTATGTGCAGACTTTGGAGCAAGCGCGGGTCAAAAGCGAAAAATGGCTGGCTGCTGGCAGCACGGCCCATGCAAGACTGGCTTGATCGGTGGTCAGAGATTGCACGCACCAAGGGCGGATACGCCAACAACTGTGGGAGCGAGCTTGCTCGCGATGACGTCGGCACGTTCGACATCCAAGTAATCTGACACTCCGCTATCGCGAGCAAGCTCGCTCCCACCCAAGCGGGAGCAAGCTCCCTCGCCACAAAAGCAGGTGCTAGTCGAACTGGGCGCGCATCCAGGCGTGGTATTGCGCCACGCCGGCCTCGCCTTCGCGGGGCGCCCAGTGAGCCAGTTCGCCCTCGCCCACGGGCCGGTAAGGGCCGGCCTTGCATTCGAACATCAGGCTGTCGGCTTCCAGCACCACCAAGCCGTGATACACGCCAGCCGGCAAGTCGACACCGAGGCAATCGCCGCCGGCCTGCAGGATGCGCTTGTCCACCACCGCACCGGCCTCGTCAAAAATCAACACCCCCAATCGGCCCTTGAGCACCAGCAAGGTTTCCGCCTTGTCGGCGCTCAGGTGACGGTGCGGCGGGATGTAGGTCGAAGGCTGCAGCCCCACCGCCATGCGATGGCACGGCTCATCCATCCCATGGAAATTATGGTGCTGCCGCCCGCGAGGATTGGCCGCGGCTTTCTCGGCCAACTCATCGAACAGCGCTTGTTCCAGAAAGCTTGGCCGAGTCATCGATTACATGCCCTTGACGGCGAAGATGCCATTGGCGTTGCGCCAGTAACCTTTGTAGTCCATGCCGTAGCCGAAGATGTAGCGGTCGATGCACGGCAGGCCGACGAAATCGGCTTTCAAGTCCGGCCGCGCCTTGCGGTCATGGTCCTTGTCGATCAGCACGGCGGTGTGCACGGCACGGGCGCCGGCGTGTTTGCAGAAGTCGATGATCGCGCCCAGGGTGTGCCCTTCGTCGAGGATGTCGTCGATGATCAGCACGTCGCGGTCGATGAACGAGACTTCTGGCTTGGCTTTCCAGAACAAGTCACCACCGCTGGTTTCGTTGCGATAACGAGTGGCGTGCAGGTAGGACGCTTCCAGGGGGAAGTTCAGGTAGGTCAACAGCTTGCCGGAGAAAATCAGCCCGCCGTTCATCACGCAGAACACCACCGGATTGGCATCGGCCAGTTGCTCGTTGATTTGCGCACCGACACGGGCGATGGCCGCTTCGACTTCGGCTTCGGTGTACAGGCAGTCAGCCTCTCGCATGATTTGACGGATATGCTCGAGATCAGCGGACATGGCGCTCTCCAAGGGGCAGGGTTCGGAAAAGCCGGCAAAGGTACGCATCCCGCCCGGCCAGATCAAGCGTTTGTGGACTAACGTTCTGTATTGTCTATAGGACAACACCCTCGGATAGATTAATCTAGGCCGGTTTTTTTGCCCGCCGCCGGAGCCTTCCCCATGCCCATCCTCGAGATCCGCCACCCGCTGATCAGACACAAACTCGGCCTGATGCGCCGCGCCGACATCAGCACGAAGAACTTCCGTGAACTGGCCCAGGAAGTCGGTGCCCTGCTCACCTACGAAGCCACCAAGGACCTGCCGCTGGAATCCTATGACATCGACGGTTGGGCCGGGACGGTCCAGGTCGAGAAAATCGCTGGCAAGAAAATCACCGTGGTGCCGATCCTGCGCGCCGGCATCGGCATGCTCGAGGGCGTCCTGAGCCTGATCCCCGGGGCCAAGGTCAGCGCCGTGGGCGTGGCTCGCAACGAGCAGACCCTGCAAGCGCACACCTACCTGGAAAAACTGGTGCCGGAAATCGACGAGCGCCTGGCGATGATCATCGACCCGATGCTCGCCACTGGCAGCTCCATGGTCGCCACCATCGACCTGCTGAAAAAAGCCGGCTGCCGGGACATCCGCGCCATGGTGCTGGTCGCGGCCCCCGAAGGCATCAAGGCCGTGCAGGACGCCCACCCGGATGTGACCATCTACACCGCGTCCATCGACCAGAAACTCAACGAACATGGCTACATCATCCCGGGCCTGGGCGATGCCGGCGACAAGATCTTCGGCACCAAGCAGAAGGACGCTTGAGCATGCAAGACGAGTTCAACGATCCGCTCTGGCGCCAGATCCTGTCCGGTGCCCAGATGCTGTTCGTCGCCTTCGGCGCGCTGGTATTGATGCCGCTGATCACCGGGCTGGACCCTAACGTGGCGCTGTTCACCGCCGGCCTGGGAACGATCCTGTTCCAGGTCGTCACTGGGCGCCAGGTACCGGTGTTCCTGGCCTCGAGCTTTGCCTTCATCACCCCGATCATCCTCGCCAAGGGCCAGTTCGGCCTGGCCGCGACCATGGGCGGCGTGATGGCGGCGGGTTTCGTCTACACCTTCTTGGGCCTGGCGGTGAAGATCAAGGGCACCGGGTTCATCGATCGGCTGCTGCCGCCGGTGGTGATTGGCCCGGTGATCATCTCCATCGGCCTGGCCATGGCGCCGATTGCCGCCAACATGGCGATGGGCAAGGCCGGCGACGGCACCGAGCTGATTCATTATCAGACCGCGATGATGATTTCGATGCCGGCCCTGCTCACGACCTTGATCGTCGCGGTGTTCGGCAAAGGTATTTTCCGCCTGGTGCCGATCATTTCCGGCGTGCTGGTGGGCTTTGCCATGGCGTTTTTCTTCGGCGTCGTGGATACCGCGAAAATCGCCGCCGCGCCATGGTTCGCCCTGCCGGCCTTCACCGCGCCGGAGTTCAACTGGCAGGCGATCCTGTTCATCGTGCCGGTCGCCCTGGCACCGGCCATCGAGCACATCGGTGGGGTGATTGCCGTGGGCAGCGTGACCGGTCGCGACTACCTGAAAAAACCCGGCCTGCATCGCACGTTGCTAGGTGACGGCATTGCCACCACCGCCGCCGGCCTGTTCGGCGGCCCGCCCAACACCACCTACGCCGAAGTGACCGGCGCGGTGATGCTGACCAAGAACTACAACCCGAAGATCATGACCTGGGCGGCGATCTTTGCCATCAGCCTGGCGTTCATCGGCAAATTCGGCGCGCTGCTGCAAAGCATTCCGGTGCCGGTGATGGGCGGGATCCTGTGCCTGTTGTTCGGTTCGATTGCGGCGGTGGGCATGAACACGCTGATCCGCCACAAGATCGACCTGGGCGAGGCACGCAACCTGGTGATCGTTTCGGTGACGCTGGTGTTCGGCATCGGCGGCGTGCTGGTGGGCACCGGCACCGGCCCGGACGACTTCGGCCTCAAAGGCATCGCGCTGTGCGCGGTGGTGGCGATCGCGCTGAACCTGCTGCTGCCGGGTAATGACGGTTGGAAGCAAAAGAAGGTGGATGAGCCGCTGATCTGACTCAAGCTTGAAGGCTTTGTTGTCAGTCAGATAGCCATCGCGAGCAAGCTCGCTCCCACAAGGGGATCTGTTGTGAACACAAATTTTGTGACCACTCGAGATCCACTGTGGGAGCGAGCTTGCTCGCGATGAGGCCCTAGAACCTCACAAAGCTATCGGCGCCCGTTCACAGAGGGTGCTCAACGCCTTCGCCCACTGCGGCTCATCATTGAGGCAAGGCACCAGCACCAACTCCTCCCCTCCCGCTTCGCGGAACTGCTCGCGGCCGCGATCGCCGATTTCCTCCAGGGTTTCAATGCAGTCGGCGACGAACGCCGGGCACATCACCAACACTTTCTTCACGCCGCTTTTAGCCAGTTCTTCCAGGCGCGCCTCGGTGTAGGGTTCGATCCACTTGGCCCGTCCCAAGCGCGACTGGAACGACACCGACCATTTGCCGTCAGCCAGCCCCATGCGTTGGGCGAACAGTTCGGCGGTGCGGATGCATTGCGCGCGATAACAGGTTGCCATCACCTCCGGCGGCGCGTTCTTGCAGCAATCAGCATCCTTGAAGCAATGGAACCCCGTTGGGTCGAGCTTGGTCAGGTGCCGTTCCGGCAGGCCGTGGAAACTCAACAACAGATGATCGTGTTCCTGCATCAGGTACGGCTTGGCGCTGGTCACCAGGGCGTCGAGGTATTCCGGCTGATCGTAGAACGGCTGGAGGATCGAAAACTGCACATCGAGTTTCTTTTCCCGCACGACCCGCTTGGCCTCCTCGATCACCGTGGTCACGGTGCTGTCGGCGAACTGCGGGTACAACGGCGCCAAGGTGATCTTCTTGTGTCCCTGGCTCGCCAGCCGCACGAGCGCCGATTCAATGGACGGCTCGCCATAACGCATCGCCAGTTCCACCGGACCCTGGGTCCACTGCGCGGTCATGGCCTGTTGCAGCCGGCGACTGAGCACCACCAGCGGCGAACCCTCCTCCCACCAGATCGAGGCGTAGGCATGGGCCGACTGCTCGGGACGCTTGATCAGGATCAGCGATACCAGCAAGCGCCGCACCGGCCATGGCAGGTCGATGACATACGGATCCATCAGGAATTGATTGAGGTAGCGGCGCACATCGGCCACCGAGGTGGAGGCAGGCGAACCCAGATTCACCAGAAGCAACGCGTGATCGGTCATGCAACGTCCTATTTCAAAGGCGGCTGGACAAGTCTTCCAGGGCCGCAGGCAAATCAGTGAACCGGAATGTGAAACCCGCCGCCTGCAATCGGGCCGGCGTGGCGCGCTGGCCGCCGAGCAACAGCAAGGACAACTCCCCCAGCGTGACCTTCAGCGCAAGCTCCGGCATCGGCACCACGGCCGGCCGATGCAAGACGCGCCCCAGGGCCTTGGCAAAATCGCGGTTGCGCACCGGGTTCGGCGCGCACGCATTATAAGGACCGCTGGCATCGGTGCGGTGCAGAAGAAAATCAATCAGGGCGATTTGATCGTCAATGTGAACCCACGGCATCCACTGCCGACCATTGCCGATACGCCCGCCCAACGCCAGTTTGAACGGCAGCAACAACCGCGACAAAAAGCCGCCCTCGGCAGACAGGACCAGGCCGGTACGCACCAGCACCACGCGCAGGCCCAAGGCCTCGGCCCGTTGCGCGGTTTCTTCCCAGGCGATGCACAACTGGCTGGCGAAATCTTCGCTCACCGGTCCCGACTCCTCGGTCAATTCACGCTCGCCACCGTCGCCGTACCAACCCACCGCGGAACCGGAAATCAACACCTGCGGTTTCTGCTCGCAACGCTCCAGCCACGCCAGCAAAACTTCGGTCAACGTGATGCGACTGCTCCACAACAACATCTTGCGTTTGTGGCTCCAGGGACGGTCGGCAATCGGCGCCCCCGCAAGGTTGACCACTGCATCCACCGGCTCGTCAATTTCGTCCAGCCTGGCAATACCTCGCACCGATGTCCCGCAGATTTTTGCCACCTCTTCGGGTCGGCGACTCCATACCGTCAAGCGATGTCCCTGCTGCAACCAGAGGCGGCAGAGCTGACGTCCGATCAAACCAGTACCGCCGGTCAGCAATATGTGCATGAGATGTTCCTCGCATCGCGTTTTACCCGGCCCATTAGTCTATTTTTATAGGTAGGGATTTTTCGTATCGGACAGGGTCTGTGTTTAACAATAGGACAACCTGTCCAAACGCGAACGGTAAAACTTATACCAAAAACCCAGATTGTACAGGTTTAAACGACGGCGTAGTCTGTACAGAAAGGTAAACGAGGCCCTCATGACTGTACCTATCGCAATCATCGGCACCGGCATCGCCGGACTTTCAGCCGCCCAGGCCCTGACGGAGGCCGGGCATGTCGTTCAACTCTTCGATAAAAGCCATGGCAGTGGCGGACGCATGTCGAGCAAGCGCAGCGATGCCGGCGCGCTGGACATGGGCGCGCAATACTTCACCGCCCGTGACCGCCGCTTTGTCACGGAGGTCCAGCGCTGGCAAGCCAACGGCTGGGCCGCGGAATGGAACCCGCAGCTCTACAACTTCCAGAATGGACAACTGAGCCCATCGCCGGACGAGCAGACCCGCTGGGTCGGCACCCCGCGCATGAGCGCCATCACCCGCGCTTTGCTCGACAAGTTGCAAGTGCAGTTTTCCTGCCGGATCACCGAGGTGTACCGCGGCCAGGAACATTGGCATCTGCAGGACGCGGAAGGTTTCACCCATGGCCCCTTTGGCCAAGTGGTGATTGCCACACCCGCGCCCCAGGCCACCGCATTGCTGGCGGCCGTACCGAAACTGGCCGCGGTGGCCGCCGGCGTGAAGATGGACCCGACCTGGGCCGTGGCGCTGGCTTTCGAAGCACCGCTGGATACGCCCATGGAGGGCTGCTTCGTGCAGGACAGTCCGCTGGATTGGCTGGCACGCAACCGCAGCAAACCGGGACGCGACAGCAAGCTCGACACTTGGGTGCTGCACGCCACCAGCGACTGGAGCCGGCAGCACATCGACCTGTCCAAGGAAGCGGTGATCGAACACCTGCACGGCGCGTTCGCTGAACTGCTGCACAGTGCGATGCCCGCCCCGAGCTTCAGCGTGGCCCATCGCTGGCTCTACGCCCGCCCCGCCGGCAGCCATGAATGGGGCGCCCTGGCCGATGCCGACCTGGGCCTGTATGTATGCGGCGACTGGTGCCTGTCCGGCCGGGTCGAAGGCGCATGGCTCAGCGGCCAGGAGGCAGCACGCCGCCTGCATGCCAGCCTGCAGTAAGATCGCGCGTTAACGCTCATCATCCGCTGCTGTCGAACGAGACAGCAGCCTGCCTGCGACACTCATTGCGTCACCCCCTTGGATAAATCCGGTTGACTTGCACACATTCGGACCTATGATGAAAATATTGTACAGATCAAATAATTTGTACAAGATTTAGCTATCAGAGGTCGCCCATGTCCAAAGCAGCCATCGCCAAACCCAGAATCGCCATCAGCGCCTGCCTGATGGGGGCTGAAGTTCGCTTCAATGGCGGGCACAAGCAATCGCCATTGTGCAGCCGCACCCTCGTCGAGTATTTCGATTTCGTGTCGGTGTGCCCTGAAGTCGCTATCGGCCTGGGCATTCCTCGGGAACCGATCCGCCTGGTGGGCGACCCCGAACACCCCGAGGCGCTCGGCACGGTGAATCGCGACCTCGACGTGACCCGACCACTGGCCGACTACGGGCGGCAGATGGCGGGTGAACTGGAGGACATCTGCGGCTACATCTTCATGCAGAAATCGCCCTCCTGCGGACTGGAGCGGGTCAAGGTCTATGACCACAACGGCGTGACCCAGGACGGCGGCGGGCGCGGCATCTATGCCAAGGCCTTTTGCGAACGCCATCCCGACCTGCCGGTGGAGGAAGACGGTCGCCTCAACGACCCGGTACTACGGGAAAACTTCCTGACCCGGGTGTTTGCCTATGCCGCTTGGCAATCCTTGCGCCGCCAGGGCCTGACCCGTCGCGACCTGATCGAATTTCACTCGCGCTACAAATACCTGCTCATGGCCCACAACCCGGAGCAGTACAAAGCCTTGGGCAAACTGCTGGGCACCATGGGCAAGGCCGATGCCAACGAGCTAGGCCCACGCTATTTCAGCGCATTGATGGCCGCCCTGAAGAAATGCGCCACCCGCCGCACCCACACCAATGTGCTGCAACACCTGAGCGGGTATCTCAAGCGCGACATCGACGCCGAGGACAAACAAGAGGTGCAGCACCTCATCGGGCAATATCGCCTCGGCATCGTGCCCTTGGTGGTGCCGCTGACGTTGCTCAAGCATCACCTGCGCCAGCACCCCGATCCTTACCTGGCGCAGCAGGTCTACCTGCAACCGCACCCGGAAAACCTCAGCTTGCGAAACGCTATCTAATGAAGCACGACCCCGACGCCAGCGCCCGCGAAGACCTGGGGGCCGATTTTGCCAAGGCCTTGGCCCAAGGCTGGCTGCCCATTCGCGAAGTCGCCCGGCAGACCGGGGTCAACGCCATCACGCTACGGGCCTGGGAGCGCCGGTACGGCCTGATCGTGCCGCACCGCACACCCAAGGGTCACCGACTGTTCAATGCCGAGCATGTACAACGGATCCGGCACATCCTCACGTGGATCGATCGTGGCGTTGCGGTGAGCAAGATCAAGCCGTTGCTGGACACGCCAGCGCCGACCGAAACCACACAGCCGGCAGAGAACGACTGGCAGCGTCAGCGCCACGCCCTGGTGCTGGCGGTGACGCAACTGGCCGAGCGCCAGATCGACGACCTGGTCAACCAGGCGATGGCGCTGTATCCGCCCTGGACCGTGTGCGAGCAATTGCTCCTGCCATTGCTGGCCGACCTGCACCTGCGCTGGCAAGGCCAGTTCGGCGCGCAGTTGGAACGCGTCTTCCTGTACTCGTGGCTGCGCAGCAAGTTCGGCAGCCGGATCTATCACAACAACCGCCAGCTGCACGGCGCGCCCCTGTTGCTGGTCAATCAATCGGACGTACCCCTGGAGCCGCACCTGTGGCTCACCGCCTGGCTGGCCAGCAGCGCCGACTGCCCGGTGGAAGTGTTCGACAGCCCGCTGCCGGCGGGTGAGCTGGCCTTGGCGGTCGAACGCCTCAAGGCCCGTGGCGTCCTGCTGTATTCCAGTCACGCCCTCAATCTGTCCCAACTGCCCAGGCTACTGGGCGCAATTGATTGCCCTATCATCATTGCCGGCCCGGCCGCGTCGATCCACCACGCCCGGCTATCCACAGGCGTCTCGATGATCGAGGTGTCCTGGGCCGAAGACCCGCTATCGGCTCACCGCGAACTGAGTCGCCGAGAACTCCTTTAGATGAAAAACAGCATGCGATTGATCTGGCTGCGCAGCGACTTGCGCCTGCGCGACAACACCGCCCTGGCGGCCGCCGCAGCCCAAGGGCCCTGCGTGGCGGTGTACCTGACCAGCCCCGAGCAATGGCGCGCCCACGACGACGCACCGTGCAAGATCGATTTCTGGCTGCGCAACCTCGGCGCGTTGAGCGCGGCCCTGGATGAATTGAACGTCCCACTCTTGATCCGCGAGGCAGCGCATTGGCATCAGGCTCCGCACGTGCTGCTCACGCTATGTCGCGAACTGAATGTGAGTGCCGTGCATGTCAATGAAGAGTACGGCGTGAATGAAACGCGACGAGACGCCGAGGTCGCCCATGCCTTGAATGACCAGGGCATCGAGTTTCACAGTCACCTCGATCAACTGCTGTTCAAGCCCGGCAGCGTGCTGACCAAGACCGGCAATTATTTCCAGGTGTTCAGTCAGTTCCGCAAGGTCTGCTACAACCGCCTGCATTTCTCATTGCCGAGCCTGGTCGCCACACCGCCGCGGCAGGCGCCCACCGGCATTGTTCGCGACCCGGTGCCGATGCAAGTCGATGGATTCGCCCCGCCCAGTGAAGCATTGCGCGCCCTCTGGCCCGCCGGTGAAACCGAAGCCCGGCGGCGCCTGGACAGTTTTGTCGACCAGCACCTCGACGATTACCAGCACGAACGGGACTTCCCGGCCCGGCCCGGCACCAGCCAACTCTCGGCGTACCTGGTGGCTGGGGTGATGTCGCCGCGTCAGTGCCTGCATGCCGCGCTGCAAGCCAACCAGGGAGAATTCGAAAGCGGAAGTGCCGGTGTTGTGACCTGGATCAATGAATTGCTCTGGCGAGAGTTCTATAAACACATTTTGGTGGGTTACCCCCGGGTATCACGCCACCGCGCGTTCCGCCCGGAAACCGAGGCGCTGGCCTGGCGCAAGGCCCCCGCGGAACTGGAGGCCTGGAAACAGGCACGCACCGGCTTGCCGATCATCGATGCGGCCATGCGTCAATTGCTCGAGACCGGCTGGATGCATAATCGCTTGCGGATGGTAGTCGCCATGTTCCTGACCAAAAACCTGTTGATCGATTGGCGCGAAGGCGAGCGCTTTTTCATGCAGCACCTGATTGATGGCGACTTGGCCGCCAACAATGGCGGCTGGCAGTGGAGCGCCTCCACCGGCACCGATTCGGCGCCCTGGTTCCGTATCTTCAACCCGTTGAGCCAGTCGGAAAAGTTCGACCGCGACGGGCTTTTCATCAAGCGCTGGTTACCCGAACTGAACGACCTCGATAAGCAAAGTGTCCACCACCCTAATGTGCAAGGCGAATTGTTTGGCAATACAACGTACCCGGCACCGATTGTTGATCTGGCCCAATCCCGGGCACGTGCGCTGGCAGCGTTCAGAAACCTGCCGACGCGACAGGACGCAGCCCTTGAAGGGACCGGCGATTAGCGAACATTAAATTGCTGGCCTCCTGGATGCATTATTCGCCCGATGACATATAGTCCTACTAATCGCAGGAGCTCGACTGAAGCAGTGTATCCAAGCCCTGCGCAAGCGAAAGGAGCATGAAATGGGTCTACGACCGCCACGGCGCTATTGGCTTACCGGGGCAAGCAACGGAATCGGCGCTTCGTTGGCTGAAGCGATACTCGAGTCAGGTGCCTACCTGGCAGTCAGTTCGTGCTCGGCCCGATCGTGCGAACCCCTTTCGATACGTTATCCAGGACAAGTGCTGGCAGTGCCCGGCAATTTGACCGACAGCCAGACCGTGCGCGAGATCGGCGAACACATCACTCGACAATGGGGCGCCCTGGATCAGGTGATCCTCAATGCCGGGACCACTGAGTACGTTGACGGGCAAGCCGCCGATCACCTATCGATCGAGCATATCGTGCGCAGCAACCTCCTCGCCGCCAGTTTCTGCATCGAAGTGGCAATGCCCTTGTTACGCGCCGGGATCGAACCTCACCTGGTGGGTATCGCCAGCCCGGCAACCTACCTGGCGCCTTCGCAAATCGAAGCGGGGGGCAACGGGATGCGTCATCTGTTTGAGTCGGCCCGGGCAGAACTGGCCCCCGCCGGCATCGATGTGACGTTGGTGCACCCGGGGTTCGACGGCCCATCGCTGGAGCCCGACGATTGCTTCCCGGCCCCGCGCCACTGGTCGCCAGAGGAAGCGGCGCGACAGGTGCTGAATCATTTGGTCGAACGCCCCCGGGAAGTTGCGCTCCCCATTGCCTCCATGACCGCGCTCTGGCCCCTGCCTTCATCCACCGACCCCCTGCCGGCCGACTCGGACTCATGCCAGGCAAAAAACGGCTATCCGATCAAGGGACGCCCCTGAGCCGCCGATTGCCTTACACTGCGCGCCATGAAAACCATCCCCCTCCGTGAAATCCAGGCACCGGCGGTTACGTGCTCGACGTGCGCGGCGTGCTGCTGTCAGTTGGAAGTGATGCTGATCACCGACACCGGGGTCCCGGAGCGTTTTATCGACACGGACGATTGGGGTGGGGAAGTGATGCTGCGGCTTGACGACGGATGGTGCGCGGCCCTGGATCGCGACAGCATGATGTGCACCATCTACGAAAAGCGCCCGCTGATCTGCCGCGAGTTCGAGATGGGCGCACCGGAATGCCTGGAAGAACGCCAGGGCATTGCCACGGCGTATCGATAACAGAATGATCTGACTGATTTCTGCTGGATATCACTGTGGGAGCGAGCTTGCTCGCGATGACGGTGGACCAGGCACTACAGGGTGGCTGGTCGATCGCTATCGCGAGCAAGCTCGCTCCCACAGTTTTTCTGCTGTTACAACGGCATCGTGTAATGCAGCGCGTAACTTTCCACACCGTCGTTGGTCGACTTGATACCCGCGTTGGAGTAGTGAGTGGCGCGAATGCCCACTTCATGCCCACCATTGAAGCGCAGGCCGAACCCGATGCGATCTTCGAACTGGAAGGCCGTGCCGAGCTTGTTGTCTTCCACTTGGGTATTGGCGAACAACGCCACACCGACACCCGCCTCGATATAAGGCTTCACGTTCTGGCCGGAAAATTCATACACGAACACGGGCGAGAACGACAGGCTGTGGTTGCTGGATGCTTCGTCCCCGTCCCAATAGGTATAGGCGCCGCTCCAGTAGCCGGTCAGGCGGCCGACGTCACTTTGCAACCAACTCTTGTCCCAGTCGAACTGCATGCCCAGGCGATAGGTCATGGTCGAGTCGCTGGTCTGGCCCACCCCAAACTCCACACCCGCTGCCTGCGCAGTGTAAGTGTGCCCCAACAACGCAGCCGCAAACGCGGCAAAGCAGAATAAGCGCTTCATTAGAAACATCCTTTTCCGAACAGACTTAGTAGATTTTGTTACAAACACTCAAAGCTATAGAAATCCACGCTAAAACAGAAGTTCAGCAGGAATTACATAATTTTCACGTTTTTTTTACAGATCGAAGCTTCGCACAACGCCAGACGAATGCCATAGCGTTGGTAGGATTTTTCTTAGATGTATCGGATCGGCACTCGTCCAGAAGTGCGTTTCACTGGCAGGTCCTTCAGCCAGCAGACCTCGTTCAATCAACAGGCGTTGAAGTTGCCGGGCCACCGCCGCCCCCGTGTCGATGAGGCTGATATGTTCAGGAATCATCCTCTCGAGCAATGGCTTGAGGAACGGATAGTGCGTGCACCCCAGGATCAGCGTATCGCAGCCGGCCGCCAGCAACGGCTCGATGTACTGTTGCAGCAGTTGATACAGGGCCGTGCTTTGCAGGTCACCCGTTTCGATCAGTTCCACCAAACCCGGACACGGCTGCGTGATGACCCGCACATCGTTGGCGAAACGGTCGAGCAACGCGGCGAACTTGGCGCTCTGCAAAGTGCCGGTGGTGGCCAATACGCCGACGATACCGCTGCGGGTCGCGGCGGCCGCCGGCTTGACCGCCGGCTCCATGCCAACGATGGGCCAATGGGGAAAATCACGGCGCAGGTCGGCAACGGCAGCCACCGTTGCGGTGTTGCAGGCAACAACCAGCGCCTTGGCGCCCTGGCCCAGGAGAAAGTCAGCAATGATCGCGCAGCGTTGTCGGATGTATTCCGGAGTCTTCTCGCCGTAGGGAATATGCCCACAGTCTGCCACGTACAACAGCGATTCATTGGGCAGCAGTCGACGGATCTCCCCCAGCACCGACAGCCCGCCGACACCCGAGTCGAGCACACCAACCGGCGCTTCACTCATGTGGATCACCGCAGACGCTGCAACCTGGGTCACGCTTGACCCGCAGTTCACGGAACCGTGTACCCAAGGCATCGATCAACAGCAGGCGCCCCACCAGCGGCTCACCGAAGCCGGCGAGCAACTTCAAGGCTTCAAGGGCTTGCAAGCTGCCCACCAAGCCCACCAGCGGCCCGATCACACCGGCTTCGCTGCAGGTCAGCTCGGCTTCGCTGCCGTGGCCGTAGAGGCAGTGGTAGCAAGGGCTTTCGGGGCGGCGCGGGTCGAAGACCGACAACTGCCCTTCCAGGCGAATCGCCGCACCGCTGACCAGCGGCTTGCCCGCCGCGACACAGGCCGCGTTCACCGCTTCGCGGGTCGAAAAATTGTCCGAGCAGTCGAGCACCACATCCACCGCCCCGACCGCCGCGGCCAGGCTGTCTTCGTCCATGGCCGCTCGGTGAGGCACCAGCCGAACCTCGGGATTGATCGCCCCCAGGCGCCGCATCGCCGAATCGACCTTGCTCAGGCCGACGCTGTCGGTGTCGTGGATGATCTGGCGTTGCAGGTTGGTCAGGTCGACGCTGTCGAAATCCGCCAGGTGCATCTCGCCCACGCCAGCGGCAGCCAGGTACAACGCCACCGGGGCGCCGAGCCCGCCGAGCCCGATGATCAACACCCGGCTTTGCTTGAGACGCAACTGGCCGTCGATGTCGACGTGCTGCAACAGAATCTGCCGGCTGTAGCGCAACAGCTCCTGATCGTTCAGCACGGCAGGCACCCCAGGCTGATGCGCTCATGAGCGCCGAGGTCCTTGCGGCTGTGGACTTGCGTGAAACCTTGGGCGCTCAGCAAATCGCGCACCGCTTCGGCCTGATCGTATCCGTGCTCTAGCATCAGCCAGCCACCCGGTTCCAGGTGAGCCGGGGCCTCGGCCACGATCTGGCGTAGATCATCGAGCCCGTCGGGCCCGGCCACCAAGGCACTGGCCGGCTCGAAACGCACGTCGCCCTCGGCCAGGTGCGGATCGCTGGCCGCGATGTACGGCGGGTTGCTGATGATCAACTGGAAACGCTCGCCTTCCAAAGCACTGAACCAGTGGCTGCTCAACACCGTGACGTTGCGCAGGTCCAGGCGCTGGCGATTGCGTTCGGCCAGGGCTACGGCTTCCAACACCCGGTCGACCGCCGTGACCTTCCAGGCCGGGCGCTCGCTGGCCAAGGCCAGGGCAATCGCGCCGCTGCCGGTGCCCAGGTCCAGGACCCGGGCCGGTGTCGCCAGCAACAAGGCCAACGCGGTTTCCACCAGCAGCTCGGTGTCGGGACGCGGGATCAGGGTATGGGGCGCGACTTCCAGGTCGAGCTTCCAGAAGCCCTGTTGCCCGAGAATGTAGGCCACCGGCTCGCCGGAACGCCGCCGCCGCAAGTATTCGGAGAACAGCAACGCTGCCTCGCTGGGCACGATCCGCTCGGGCCAGGTGTGCAGGAAGCTGCGGGACTTGCCCAGGGCAGCGGCCAGCAACAACTCGGCGTCCAGCCGTGGCGTGGGTGAATCCGGCAGTTCGGCGGCGCGTAACAGACTGGCGATGATCGTCATTTATTCACCTGTGCTTACTCGCCAATCGCCGCCAATTGGTCGGCCTGGTATTCGGCCAACAACGGCTCGATCACCGCATCGACACCACCGGCAAGTATCTCGTCCAGGGAATACAGGGTCAGGTTGACGCGATGGTCGGTGACCCGGCCCTGGGCGAAGTTGTAGGTACGGATCCGCTCGGAACGATCGCCCGAGCCCACCAGCAACTTGCGCTCGCTGGCGATGGCGTTGGCGGCGGCACTGGTCTGTTGGTCGTTGAGCTTGGCCGACAACCAGGCCATGGCCCGCGCACGGTTCTTGTGCTGGGAACGTTCTTCCTGGCACTCGACCACGATGCCCGAGGGCAAGTGCGTGATACGGATCGCCGAGTCGGTCTTGTTGACGTGCTGGCCGCCCGCGCCGGAGGAACGGTACGTGTCGACCCGCAGGTCCGCCGGGTTGATCTCGATGGCTTCCTGCTCGTCCGGCTCAGGCAATACCGCCACGGTGCAGGCAGAGGTGTGGATGCGTCCCTGGGATTCGGTGGCCGGCACGCGTTGCACGCGGTGGGCGCCGGATTCGAACTTCAGCTTGCCGTAGACATTGTCGCCCTCGACCCGGGCGATGACTTCTTTATAGCCGCCGTGTTCGCCCTCGTTCTCCGAGAGAATTTCCACCCGCCAACCGCGACGCTCAGCATAACGCGAATACATGCGGAACAGGTCGCCAGAAAAAATCGCCGCCTCGTCGCCGCCGGTGCCGGCACGGATCTCCAGGAACACGTTGCGCCCGTCATTCGGGTCCTTGGGCAGCAACATGCGTTGCAGGCTGCTTTCCAGTTCGAGCAGTTGTTCCTTGGCTTCGCGGACTTCCTCCACGGCCATTTCGCGCATGTCCGGGTCGCTGTCCTTGAGCAGCGCCTGGGCGCCTTCGAGATCGCCCTGCACTTTAAGCAGCTGTTTATAGGTGGCGACAATCGGCTCGACTTCCGCGTATTCCTTGGAATAGGTGCGGAATTTGTTCTGGTCGGAAATGACTTCGCCATCGCCCAGCAAGGCGGTCAGTTCTTCGAAACGGTCCTGGAGGATGTCCAGCTTGTTGAGCAGTGACGCTTTCATTGCGGTTTTTTATCCGAAAAGCTATCCGGTGAGCCCTCACCGAGGGCAAAGAGTTCCTGGGCCATGGCCAGCGCATCGAGGCGGCCCTCGGCGGTCAGCTTCTTGAGCTGGACACTGGGGGCATGGAGCAACTTGTTGGTCAGGCCGCGGGCCAGTTGCACCAGCACCTCTTCGGCACTGCCGCCGTTGGCCAGCAGGCGCTGGGCCTTTTGCAGTTCCTCGTCGCGCAGGCGCTCGCTCTGTTGACGATACGCCTTGAGCACATCCACCGCAGCCAGCTCGCGCAGGCGCACCATGAAGTCCTCGGCGCCGACGCTGATCATTTCCTCCGCCGCCTGGGCCGCGCCCTGCCGGCTCTTAAGGTTCTCGGCAACCACCTCGTGCAAGTCGTCGACGCTGTAGAGGTAAACGTCATCCAACTCGCCGACTTCCGGCTCGATGTCCCGGGGAACGGCGATGTCCACCATGAAAATCGGCTTGTGCTTGCGCAGCTTCAGGGCACTTTCCACGGCGCCCTTGCCAAGAATCGGCAACTGGCTGGCGGTGGAACTGATGACGATGTCGCTGTGCACCAACTCGGCGGGAATGTCCGACAACAGCACCGCATGGGCACCGAACTGTTCGGCCAGGGTACTGGCCCGTTCCAGGGTGCGGTTGGCAACGACGATACGTTTCACACCCAGGTCATGGAGATGGCGAGCGACCAGGGTGATGGTCTCGCCGGCGCCGATCAGCAGCGCCTGGCTGCGTTGCAAATCACTGAAAATCTGTTTCGCCAGGCTGACCGCGGCAAACGCCACGGACACCGGGTTCTCGCCAATGGCCGTGTCGGTGCGCACCTGTTTGGCGGCGTTGAACGTCGCCTGGAACAGGCGCCCCAGCAGCGGGCCGACGGTGCCGGCCTCGCGGGCCACGGCGTAGGCCGACTTCATCTGGCCGAGAATCTGTGGCTCGCCCAGCACCAGCGAATCGAGCCCCGAGGCAACGCGCATCATGTGACGAACGGCCGCATCGTCTTCATGCACATAGGCGCTGGCGCGCAGCTCTTCAAGGCTCAAATCATGGTATTCGGCCAACCAGCGCAGCACTGAATCGGACGAAACGTGATCCTGTTCTATATAGAGCTCGCTGCGATTGCAGGTGGAGAGGATCGCAGCTTCGCGGCTGTCGGTCAGTCGGCAGAGCTGCTGCAAGGCCTCGACCAGCTGCTCAGGCGTAAAGGCCACGCGCTCGCGGACGTCTACTGAAGCAGTCTTGTGGTTGATACCGAGTGCAAGGAAGGCCATTCAAGGTCGCTGATGGTGACGTGAAGCCGGCAATTGTCCTACTTCGTCAGATCCAGAACAACTACTCCATCTCTATCGCCTGGCCCTGGAGGGTAAATCGACGGGGCGGTTATGTTTGCCCCAAGGCTTGTGTCATGATGATCCGACCGCAGGTTAGTCGTCCTCTTCCTATATGAATAGATCTTCCGCGTTGCTCCTCGCCCTCGCCGTGCTCAGCGGCTGCCAGTCCATGGCCCCCGTTTCGACGGACGGTACGCCGCCCGTCGAAGACAGCGTGCAGGCCCCTGAAAAACCCAAGGTCTACGGCTCCTTCAGCGAAGAAACCATCTTCAGCCTGTTGAGCGCCGAACTGGCAGGCCAGCGCAATCGCTTCGACATTGCGCTGGACAACTACGTGACCCAGGCCATCAATACCCAGGACCCGGGCATCTCCGAGCGGGCATTTCGCATTGCCGAATACCTGGGCGCCGACCAACCCGCGCTCGATACGGCGCTGATCTGGGCCAGGAATGCCCCCGACGACCTCGAAGCGCAGCGCGCCGCCGCCGTGCAACTGGCCAGGGCCGGGCGCTACGACGACTCCATGGTGTATATGGAGAAAGTCCTGCTGGGCAAGGGCGACACTCATTTCGATTTCCTGGCGCTGTCCGCCGCCGATACCGACCAGGAAACCCGCAACGGCCTGATGAAAAGCTTCGATCGCCTGTTGCAGCGCCACCCGAACAACGGCCAGCTGATTTTCGGCAAGGCCCTGCTGTTGCAACAGGACGGTGACGCCCAGGGTGCCCTCACCCTGCTGGAAGACAACCCGCCGGAAGCCGGCGAAGTGGCGCCTATCCTGTTACGGGCACGCCTGCTGCAAGGCTTGAACCGTGGCGACGAAGCGCTGCCGCTGCTGCAAAAAAGCATCAAGAAGTATCCGGACGACAAGCGCCTGCGCCTCACCTACGCCCGCATGCTGGTGGAAAACAACCGCATGGACGACGCCAAGGTGGAGTTCTCCAGCCTGGTCCAGCAATACCCGGAAGACGACGAGTTGCGCTATTCCCTGGCGCTGGTCTGCCTGGAAGCCAAGGCCTGGGAAGAGGCCAAGGGTTACCTGGAAGACCTGATCGCCCGGGAAAGCCATGTCGACTCGGCCCACCTGAACCTGGGTCGCATCGCCGAGGAACGCAACGACCCCGAGAGCGCACTGATCGAGTACGCGCAGGTCGGCCCGGGCAACGATTATCTGCCGGCGCAGTTGCGCCAGGCCGATATCCTGATCAGCAATGGCAAGACCGCCGATGCCCAGAGCCGCCTCGCGGTACAACGTGATTCCCAGCCCGACTACGGGATCCAGCTGTACCTGATCGAAGCCGAAACCCTGTCGGCCAACAATCAGGGCGACAAGGCCTGGAACGTACTGCAACAAGCCTTGAAGCAATACCCGGACGATCTGAACCTGCTGTATACCCGCGCCATGCTGGCGGAAAAACGCAATGACCTGGCCCAGATGGAAAAAGACCTGCGCCTGATCATCCAGCGTGACCCGGACAACGCCATGGCCCTTAACGCCCTGGGCTATACGTTGTCGGATCGCACCACCCGCTACGACGAGGCCAAGCTGCTGATCGAACAGGCCCACCAGATCAATCCGGAAGACCCGGCGGTACTCGACAGCCTTGGCTGGGTGAATTACCGCCTGGGTAATCTCGACGAAGCCGAACGCCTGTTGCGCCAGGCCCTGGAGCGCTTTCCCGACCAGGAAGTCGCCGCTCACCTGGGCGAGGTCCTGTGGGCCAACGGCAAACAACGCGAAGCCCGGCAGATCTGGAGCCGATTCCTCAAGGATCAGCCCGACAGCCCTATCTTGCGCAGCACCATCAAACGCCTGACCGGATCCGAGACTCTTTAAGATTATGTTTTTGCGCCATCTCATCGTTTTCAGTTTCATTGCCCTGCTCGCCGGTTGCGCGGGCTTCGGCGCCCGTGAATCCGTCCAAGGCCAGGGCAACCAGGCCCAGTGGCGCGAGCACAAGCAGCAACTGAGCGGCCTGGACGGCTGGCAGATCGACGGCAAGATCGGCATCCGCGCCCCGAAAGACTCGGGCAGTGGCACGCTGTTCTGGCTGCAACGCCAGGACTATTACGATATTCGCCTGTCGGGCCCGCTGGGTCGCGGTGCGGCCCGCCTGACCGGCCGGCCGGGCCAGGTTTCGCTGGAAGTCGCCAACCAGGGGCGCTACGAGGCGCCCAGCCCCGAAGCGCTGCTGGAAGAACAACTGGGCTGGAAACTGCCGGTTTCCCACCTGACCTGGTGGGTTCGTGGATTGCCGGCACCGGACAGTAAAAGTCGCCTGACACTCGACGCCGACAGCCGCCTGTCCAACCTGGAACAGGACGACTGGCAGATCGAATACCTCAGTTATGCCCAGCAGAACGGCTACTGGCTGCCCGAACGCATCAAGCTGCACGGCAGCAACCTCGACGTCACACTGGTGATCAAGCAATGGCAGCCGCGCAAGCTGGGGCAATGACATGACCGCTGCACGCCTGACCCTGCCCTCTCCGGCCAAGCTCAACCTGATGCTGCACATCCTCGGCCGCCGCCCGGACGGCTACCACGAGTTGCAGACGATTTTTCAGTTCCTGGACTACGGCGACGAGATCACCTTTGCCGTGCGCGACGACGGCGTGATTCGCCTGCACACCGAATTCGAAGGCGTCCCCCACGACAGCAACCTGATCGTCAAGGCCGCGCAAAAACTCCAGGCGCAATCCGGTTGTGCGCTAGGCATCGATATCTGGATCGAAAAAATCCTGCCCATGGGCGGCGGCATTGGTGGCGGCAGCTCGAATGCGGCGACGACTTTACTGGGCCTCAATCACTTGTGGCAGTTGGACTGGGACATCGATCGCCTCGCGGCGCTGGGCCTTTCCCTGGGCGCCGACGTGCCGGTTTTCGTGCGTGGCCACGCCGCTTTTGCCGAGGGCGTTGGGGAAAAACTCACCCCGGTGGAACCCGAAGAACCCTGGTACGTGGTGCTGGTGCCGCAAGTCTCTGTAAGTACAGCAGAAATTTTTTCAGATCCGCTGTTGACACGTAACTCTCCTCCCATTAAAGTGCGCCCCGTTCCCAAGGGAAACAGTCGAAATGACTGCTTAGCGGTGGTAGCAAGGCGTTATCCAGATGTTCGTAACGCTTTGAATTTGTTAGGTAAATTTACCGAAGCAAAACTCACCGGAACTGGAAGTTGTGTGTTTGGGGGCTTCCCAAGCAAAGCTGAAGCTGATAAAGTCTCGGCCCTTCTGACAGAGACCCTTACAGGGTTTGTAGCAAAAGGAAGCAACGTTTCGATGTTGCATCGCAAGCTGCAAGACCTGCTCTAAAAGGAATCGAGTGCTGGGCACTCGCAGCAACAGATACAGGGGCGTCGCCAAGCGGTAAGGCAGCAGGTTTTGATCCTGCCATGCGTTGGTTCGAATCCAGCCGCCCCTGCCATTTTCCTATACTCATCCAGGTATACCCTCAGCCTTCAGGTACTGCGCGTGTCCAAGATGATGGTCTTTACGGGGAACGCTAACCCCGATCTGGCTCGGCGTGTCGTACGTCAGCTGCATATCCCTCTCGGTGACATTTCTGTCGGTAAGTTCTCCGATGGCGAAATCACTGCCGAGATCAATGAAAACGTTCGCGGTAAAGACGTCTTCATTATTCAGCCGACTTGCGCTCCGACCAACGATAACCTGATGGAACTCGTCGTGATGGCTGATGCCTTCCGCCGCTCCTCGGCTACTCGTATCACTGCTGTTATTCCTTACTTTGGTTATGCCCGTCAGGATCGCCGTCCGCGTTCCGCACGTGTGGCGATCAGCGCGAAAGTCGTGGCTGATATGCTGACCGTAGTCGGCATCGACCGTGTCCTCACGGTTGATTTGCATGCTGACCAGATCCAGGGTTTCTTCGATATCCCCGTGGATAACATCTACGGTTCCCCGGTCCTGGTGGATGATATTGAAGATCAGCGCTTCGAAAACCTGATGATCGTGTCCCCGGACATTGGTGGCGTCGTGCGTGCACGGGCTGTTGCCAAATCCCTGGGAGTGGATCTGGGTATCATCGACAAACGTCGTGAGAAAGCCAATCACTCCGAAGTGATGCATATCATCGGCGACGTCGAAGGGCGCACCTGTATCCTGGTCGATGACATGGTCGATACCGCCGGCACCCTGTGCCACGCGGCCAAGGCCCTGAAAGAGCATGGCGCTGCCAAGGTCTTTGCCTACTGCACACACCCTGTGCTGTCGGGTCGAGCGATCGAGAATATTGAAAATTCCGTGCTGGACGAGCTGGTGGTGACCAACACCATCCCGCTGTCCGCTGCAGCACAAGCCTGTGCGCGTATCCGCCAACTGGATATCGCACCGGTAGTTGCCGAAGCGGTTCGCCGCATCAGCAATGAAGAATCGATCAGTGCGATGTTCCGTTAAGGGCCCTGCCCTTTCCAGAAGATCTCGTTGACGAAAAGCGCCCCGCCCCAACACTCATGTTGGGGCGGGGCTTTTTTGCCCATACCGCTTTGGCGTCGGTCGCAGACGTCATTCGGAAATGGCTATTTTGGAGATACAACATGAACGATTTTACTCTGAATGCTGAAGTGCGTTCCGACCTGGGGAAAGGTGCGAGCCGCCGCCTGCGTCGTCTCGCAAGCCTGGTTCCAGCTGTAGTCTACGGTGGCGACAAAGCCCCTGAGTCCATCAGCATGCTGGCCAAAGAAGTTGCCAAACTGCTCGAAAACGAAGCGGCCTACAGCCACATCATCGAGCTGAACGTTGGCGGCACCAAGCAAAACGTCGTGATCAAAGCCCTGCAGCGTCACCCGGCCAAAGGCCACGTGATGCACGCTGACTTCGTCCGCGTTGTTGCCGGTCAGAAGCTGACTGCTGTTGTTCCAGTGCACTTCATCAACGAAGCTGCCCCGGTCAAGAAAGGCGGCGAGATCTCGCACGTGACTTCCGAGCTGGAAGTGTCCTGCCTGCCGAAAGACCTGCCTGAATTCATCGAAGTCGACCTGGCTGACGCCGAAGTCGGCACGATCATTCACCTGTCCGACCTCAAGGCCCCTAAAGGCGTTGAGTTTGTTGCTCTGGCACACGGCGATGACAAGGCTGTTGCCAACGTCCACGCTCCACGTGTTGCTCCAGAAGCCACTGAAGAAGGCGCTGCAGAGTAATTTCACTCTGTCGCCGGAGTGACCGGAAACATCGCGGACTGGAACGTAGCGAGACAGCGGGCGAGAACGCGAAGTTTACTTAACGGTAGATCCGCCATTTTCGTCCACTGTCGCAACACCGCCTGATTGCGACATTGTTATCCACACTCCAGGAAGGGCCCCTATCGTGACTGCCATTAAACTGATCGTTGGCCTGGGAAATCCAGGCGCTGAATACGAACAGACCCGGCATAACGCAGGGGCCCTTTTTGTTGAGCGCATCGCGCACGCACAAGGCGTCAGCCTGGCCGCCGATCGCAAGTATTTCGGCCTGACCGGGCGCTTCTCGCACCAGGGTCAGGATGTTCGCCTGTTGATTCCCACCACCTACATGAACCGCAGCGGCCAGGCCGTGGCGGCATTGGCCGGTTTCTTCCGCATCAAGCCTGAAGAAATCCTGGTGGCCCACGACGAACTCGACCTGCCTCCGGGCGTTGCCAAGCTCAAGCAAGGCGGCGGCCATGGCGGTCACAACGGCTTGCGCGACATCATCGCGCAACTGGGTAATCAGAATACCTTTCACCGCCTGCGGCTCGGCATCGGCCACCCGGGCGTTGCCAGTATGGTTTCAAACTTTGTCCTGGGTCGTGCGCCTCGCGCCGAACAGGAAAAACTCGATGCCAGCATCGACTTTGCCCTCGGCGTGCTGCCGGATATCCTCGCCGGTGAATGGAACCGTGCGATGAAAAACCTGCACAGCCAGAAGGCCTGACACTTATCCGAGGGGAAACACCATGGGATTCAATTGCGGCATCGTCGGCCTGCCTAACGTCGGCAAGTCCACCCTGTTCAACGCCCTGACCAAATCCGGTATCGCGGCCGAGAACTTCCCCTTCTGCACCATCGAGCCGAACAGCGGCATCGTACCGATGCCCGATCCGCGCCTGGAAGCCTTGGCGGCGATCGTCAACCCCAAGCGCATCCTGCCGACTACTATGGAATTCGTCGACATCGCCGGCCTCGTGGCCGGTGCGTCGAAAGGTGAAGGCCTGGGCAACAAGTTTTTGGCCAACATCCGTGAAACCGATGCCATCGCCCACGTCGTGCGCTGCTTCGAAGACGAGAACGTGATTCACGTCTCCAACAGCGTCGACCCGAAACGCGACATCGAAATCATCGACCTGGAACTGATTTTCGCCGACCTCGACAGCTGTGAAAAACAACTGCAGAAAGTCGCCCGCAACGCCAAGGGCGGCGACAAGGACGCGGTCGTCCAGAAAGGCCTGCTGGAGCAGTTGATCGCCCACTTCACCGAAGGCAAGCCTGCACGCAGCCTGATGAAGAACATGAGCACTGACGAGAAGCTGGTGATCAAGGGCTTCCACCTGCTGACCACCAAACCGGTCATGTACATCGCCAACGTCGCTGAAGACGGTTTCGAGAACAACCCGCACCTGGACGTGGTCAGGGCCATCGCCGAAGAAGAAGGCGCCATGGTCGTGCCGGTCTGCAACAAGATCGAAGCGGAAATTGCCGAGCTGGACGACGGTGAAGAGAAAGACATGTTCCTCGAGGCCCTCGGCCTGGAAGAGCCTGGCCTGAACCGCGTGATCCGCGCGGGCTACGAGATGCTCCACCTGCAGACCTACTTCACCGCTGGCGTTGAAGAAGTCCGCGCATGGACCGTCCGCGTCGGTGCTACTGCACCGCAAGCCGCTGGCGTGATCCATACCGACTTCGAGAAAGGCTTCATCCGCGCCGAAGTCATCGCCTACTCGGATTTCATCCAGTACAAGGGCGAAGCAGGCGCCAAGGAAGCGGGTAAATGGCGTTTGGAAGGTAAGGAATACATCGTCAAGGATGGCGACGTTATGCATTTCCGCTTCAACGTCTGACGTTTTTTCGCATCAGGTTATTGGAGGCGATCAAAGTCCTCAGCCCCCATCGCGTGGCAGCTACTCGCTGCCACGCGACCGTCTGGAGCCGACGTCAGGTCAATAAATGCCCTGGATCGGCCTCGGGCGCTACCCCGATCAGCCCTATCTCGGCGTCGGGAGCAAAGATCATGTCATCCTCATCAAGGCTTTCTCGCCAGTCCCCAGCAAGCCCGACCTGGAATCGGTGGCCTTGTGCATCCGCCTCCACATCCCTCAGGTAAGTGCGGTCCAGTTCGTTGTTATAAACCATCTCCAGCGTAGTACCCGTACCCTCTCCGAAGCCGGTATAGCCCAGGGCCGATACATCGATCTTGTCGTCAACGGTAAAGCCTTCGATAAGATCGGCAAAGCTATGGCTGTCCGTACGATAGCTGTCCTCGGTAGAGAGATAGCGGAACACGTCGGCGTTTTCACGGTTATCTGTCCACAACGAAATGTCGGTTCTATCTCCGCCGTTGAGACGGTCTGCGCCCGCGCCACCGATGATGACATCAGCGCCAGCACCGCCGTTGATACGGTCATTGCCATCCAGGCCATAGATGATTTCCGACAAGGCAGAACCGGTCATCGTGTCTTTACCAGACGTCCCTTCGACAGTGGGTGCGGTGAACACCACGTTAGAGCTGTCCAATTGCCCCGACAGGTTGCCGTCCAAGATCAGTTCAAACCGCTGTCCAGAGCCATCCGCGTCGTAGTTCTTGAGGTAGGTGCGAGTGCCGTCTGAGCTTGCCATGACAGCTAAGGTGCCGCCATGGCCGTCGCCAATGCCGGTGAAGCCCAGGCCAATCAGGTCGATGCGGTCCTGAGAGGCGTCGAAGTCCATGACCCGGTCGCTGTTGTTTTGCGTGGTCGTGCGGAAACTGTCGTTCAGTTCGGTGAAGCGGAAAATGTCAGCGCCAGCGCCTCCCTGCAGAACGTCGCGTCCGCCGTTGCCTTGGAGCACATCATCACCCGCCAAGCCGTGGATGATTTCAGCGGCATCGCTCCCGTGCAGGATTTCTTCGCCGGCGTATCCGTCCACATGGAGTTTGCCATCCTGGCTGCCGAAGCCGGTATCCACACTGCCATCCGCGTTCAAACGGATGACGCTGAAATCTCCGTTGCTCGTGCCCGCGGCGAGGATCTTGCCATCGTCTTGTACCGTCAACGCCACAGGCGTGTCGGCCTCGAAGGTCACCCTACCCATGGAGCCAAAGCTGGCATCGAAGGAGCCATCAGCGTTAAGCCGTGCGAGAGTAGCCAAAGCCTCGCCTTCGCCATGACCCATCACGATAATCTTGCCGTCAGCCTGTACGGTGACCACGGAGTCTTCGCCAAAACCCATGGCAGCGTTCAAGGAGAGGACACCATCATCACCGAAGCGGGTATCCAGCTGACCGTCGGGGTTGAAGCGCTGTAGGGTGTACGTCGGATCACCCACGCCGGCGGCATTGTATGCAGCCCCGACCACAACACTTCCATCTGCCTGCACCGCAGTAGAAATCCCTCCGTTGTAGTAAGCGTCTTCGGGAATCTTGACAGTCAGCACGCCATTTTCGCCAAAGCCATCGACGAAAGTGCCGTCATTGCCGATCCTTGTCACTGTGGCCTGATCAAATCCACGGGCGCTGACCTGGAATGTGCCATCCGTATTCGCCGTCAGGTCGATGTCCTTGAAGTCGTGGCTGATGTCGACCGTAATAGCGCCATTTTGGCCAAAGCTGGCATCGCGCGTCCCGTCGCTGTTGAAGCGCTCCACCTGTACGCCGGTGTTCAACGCAACGGCGACAAGCACCTTGCCATCGGTCTGCACCGCCGTCAGCTCGTAGCGCGACGCCGGGGCTATCGCAGCAGGTACGATGTCGATGCCACCTTCATGGAAGCTGGTGTCCAGGCTACCATCGGCGTTTAGCCGGACAACGGAATGCTTCTGTTCGTAACCGTAGCTTTCCTCACCTGGCGCTCCGGGGTATCCCCATGCCAGGTACTCGGTATAGCCTCCAACCAATATCTTGCCGTCCGGTTGGATAATGATGCTCTGGTTATTATCGAACTGGCCGGTGAGGTCGACCTGGACAGTGCCCGGGCCAGTTATCACGGTATGGGTATTTGCCATCGTGCTATCGCTGGTTGCCATGGGTTAATCCTTTAACGGGTGTTGGATTCGTCACTCTAGTAGAGCAGTAAGGATTTGCACGCCGCCCCAGCGTTGGCATGAGCAGAGTTCGACCGGTGGTTTGTGGAAGTCGAAGGAAAGGGGCACTTCCGCTTTAACGTCTGAGTTGTATAAGACGGTGTTGGTGATGGTGGTGATGGTGGTGATGGTGGTGATGGTGTGTATATCCGTTATTCAGGTAACGGCTACTTATGGTTCCGCTCTTACAGCGGGTCACTTTTGAGAAGCGCAAAAGTAACCAAAACGCTTCTGCCCCACCACTCGGCACCTCGCCTAGGCTCGGTGTGCCCTCACTCCGGCATTGCTCCGTGGGCCGCCGCGAAGGGCCATCCATGGCCCAGCGCGGCTACCTCGGCATCCATGCCGAGGTGCCCACTGCGCAATACCTGCGTTCGGCCAGCGTGGTTTAACGGGGCATCCAGATCAAGATCAAGATCAAAAGCAAGAGCAAGAGCAAGAGCAAGAGCAAGAGCAAGAGCAAGAGCAAGAGCAAGAGACACATGCCAGCACTATTTGTCTGAGCCTCCGCTATCGCGAGCAAGCTCGCTCCCACACTTAATCTTCAGCAGACACAAAACTCATGTACGCCACAAAACTTGTGGGAGCGAGCTTGCTCGCGAAGAGGCCTGTACATTCACACAACTTCATTGGCTGTGATACCGCTTTCGCGAGCGGGCTCGCCCCCACAGGGGAAACTCGGTCCCACCAGAACCAGGTCGGCTATAAGGCCGCCTCGGGGAGGATGTTGATCTCGGACGCCCCGTTAACCACGATGGCTGAACGGAGGTGTTGTGGAGTGGGCATCCCGGCATGGATGCCGGGATAGCCGCGCTGGGCCATGGATGGCCCTTCGCGGCGGCCCACGGAGCAATGCCTTCGTTCAGGCATGCCGAGCCCTAGCGAGGCACCGAGTGGTGGGGCAGAAGCGTTTTGGTTACTTTTGACTGGGCCGGCTTCCGGGCTCTTCAAAAGTGACCCGCTGTAAGAGCGGAACCATAATTAGCCGTTACCTAGATAACGGATATACACACAAGATCATCAACAACACGAAAAAAAGCCCCGAAAGTCACCGACCTTTGAAAACCACACCACTCATATACTGATTCAAATCGCGAAAGTCCTTAACGCCCCAATCAAACGGCACCAACTTCACACCATTCTCTTTCAACGTCCTGGGAATCAAATCTCCATTGGGACGAAGTATTACCGACGACACAATAACACCCGGATAAACCCTCAAACGTTCCTTGAAAGCCGCAGTCGTAAGATCAGGCGTAGGAGGATTGCTCTTATGAGCCAAAGGCCCCGTCCCCTTGAGGTCCACCCCATGGCACATCACACATCGCTGCAAATAGATATTTTTCCCATTGGCATTATCCGCAAAGGACAGCGATGTTTGAATCAGCGACAAAATCCCTAGCGAAGCAATGACTGACATTCTCACTAGAACAGGTAACCCATGTAGATCGCCGCACCACCACCGGCCTGCAACCCAGCGTTCACACCCGCCATGACCACCGCCCCCTTGGCCGAGCGCGCCAGTTGCCGGTTGACCGTGGTCGCCGCAATGAGCGAAGTCGCCGGGTTGGAACTCAGCGCCACCGATAACGCCAGCAACTTGGGATCGAGCCCGAACAGCAGGGCCGTGGCCGAACCGCCGACCACCAGGCCCACGCCCACTTCGGTATACATGCAAGGACCCGTGATGTCGTCGCTGGTCAGGTCCCGATTGACCAAGGCGTCGCTGACAAACACCTTGCCGGTGCTGGGAAACGCCTCCGCCGCACCGGCCGCAGCCACACCCTTGCCCTTGATCTGGATATTGATCTTGCCGAAGCGTGGCAGCCTTGCGCCAAACCCGACACCCACGCCAACACCGCCATAGCGATAGCTGACGTCCTCGCCCTGGGGCGAACGCAGGATAATCGAGCCGCCACTGCCCGCCACCATGACCACGGTCAGACCGCCGCCGCTGGCGGTCTGGTACTGCCAGCGACTTTCATTGACCGGGAGAGGGATGTTGTAGCTCATACGTTCAAAGTCCTTTATGTGAATGAGCCGCACCGCGGCCGCGTTGACGGAAAGCTTTTAGCAGGCCGACAAGGGTGAACACCAAACCGATGAACCCCAGCACCCCGGAGGTCCCCCACAGTGCTGACGGGGCATCGACGATGGCGCTGCCAGCCGGCTGCTCGGGCAAGTAATGCACGCGCACCGGTTGGTCTTTCTGGTAACCGAAAATAAAGCCGCCCTGGGGATAGGAAATTTTTTCGCCGCTGACGGTGGTGAAGGCGATTTCAGGATGCGAACCACCGGCATTCAAATGGCTGACGATGCCATCGGCGGTCTGTGCCTGGGCGAGAAAGTCGCGTCGATCAAGGGTGAGGTTGACGGCAATGCCCAACAAGCCAACGCCAATCAGAGAAAAAAGCAGGCCCAGCAGTATCGTCCCGATGCGTGACGGGGTGTCGTTAGCCATGGCTTGTCCCGGTATTCGTCCATGAAAGAAGGCGGTGAGAATAACAAAAAGCCGGGCTATGGCGTAATGCTGGATTTAAATGCGGGCTACGGTGTTGGGTCAGTTTGAAATGATGCTGGAGGTACCGACACCTTCGCGAGCAAGCGCGTGAACACCACTGAACCTGTGGGAGCGAGCTTGCTCGCGATAGCGGCGGCTCAGCCCACATGGATGTTCAAACCTCTCGCCCCTCTCAAGCCTTCCGGGCCCTCGGCAAGAAAATCGCCAACACCCCGAGCAACGGCAGGAACGAGCACAGCCAGTACACATACTCGATACCACGGATGTCCGCCAGGTGCCCGAGCAACGCGGCGCCAATCCCGCCGAAACCAAACATCAGCCCGAAGAACACGCCGGCGATCATCCCGACGTTGCCCGGCACCAGTTCCTGGGCGTACACGACGATGGCCGAGAACGCCGAGGCCAGGATGAAACCGATGACCATGCTGAGGATGCTGGTCCACAGCAGGTCAACGTGAGGCAGAATCAGGGTGAACGGTGCCACGCCGAGGATCGAGAACCAGATCACCGCCTTGCGCCCGATCCTGTCGCCAATCGGCCCGCCAAAAAAGGTCCCCGCCGCCACCGCGCCGAGAAACAGGAACAGGTGCAACTGCGAAGAGGCCACCGACAGGTCGAACTTCTCGATCAGGTAGAACGTGAAGTAGCTGGTAAAACTGGCCATGTAGAAATACTTGGAAAACACCAGCAGCCCCAGCACCACTAGAGCACTCAAGACTCGGCCCTTGGACAACCCATGAGTGGCCGCCTGGCCTTGCTTGAGCTTGAACAGGTTCAGGTGGTTGGCGTACCAGCGGCTGATGCGGTACAGCACGTACAACGCAAACAGGGCGAACAGCCCGAACCAGGCCACATTGCCCTGCCCGTAGGGAATGATGATCGCCGCCGCCAGCAGCGGGCCGAAGGCGGAGCCGGCATTACCGCCCACCTGGAACGTCGATTGCGCCAGCCCATAGCGGCCACCCGAGGCCAGTCGCGCCACCCGCGACGCTTCCGGGTGGAAGGTCGACGAACCAATGCCGATCAACGCAGCCGCCAACAGGATCAAGGCAAAACTGCCGACCATGGACATCATCACAATGCCGATCAGCGTGCACACCGTCCCGGCCGGCAACAGCCACGGCTTGGGGTGCCGGTCGGTGTGATAGCCGACCCACGGCTGCAACAAAGATGCGGTCAATTGGAACGTCAGGGTGATCAGGCCAACTTGGGTGAAGGTCAGGCCATAGCTGTCCTTGAGCATTGGATAGATCGACGGCAGCACCGCCTGGATCAAGTCATTGATCAAGTGCGCCAGCGCCACGGCGCCGATGATGCGCATGACCAATGGGCTGCTTTGCGCCGGGGCGGCAACGGCCGAGGTGTCGGCTTGGGTATTGCTGATAGCCATGGGGTTTCCATACGACAGAGGGTGCACACGGGCAGGTGCGTCAATGTGCCATTTTTCGGTGCGACAAGGCTATCCCCTTAGCTTGCTATCGACCTTGAAAAATTGTCGAATTCCAAGGTGATAGCCCAACGCCATGGTCTGAATCTTGCCTTGTTAATGAGCTACAACGCGGCTCCTTACAAAGGGGACCGAGAATGGGAAGTTTCGCTACAGAGCTGGCCTACCGAGCCGATTTGGACAAACTTTCGAGGCCTTTTAAAAGGGCACCCGTTTTAGCACTGTGTAGAAACGCACAGAAACAGTGCAGGGGTGTTCAGGGGAGTATGGGCATGCAGGCTTTTCTATCACCGGGAATCAGGTTGTTGGGGCGTTTCGGCTTCGCCCGCAAATTCCAATTGCTGTTCCTGCTTTTTATCCTGCCGCTCATGGGCAGCCTGTGGCTCATTGGCCAGGATTATCGCGACAAACTCAGCCTGATTTCCGGGGAACGCGCCGGGGTGCGCCAATTGCTGGCCCTGGATAACCTCGACAACCTGCTCACCGCCCAGCGCAACCGCGCCGCCCGCTGGCGTGCCACCGAGACCAATCGGCAGCCGACACCCGCGACGCTGGCCGCCATGGCGGCGTACGATGCAGTGCAGCCGGCCCTCAACCAGGCCGCCAGTGACCTGGCCAATACCCTGCAAACCGCAGGGGCCGAAGCCGACACCCTCGCCCGTTACCAAACCCTGCAAACCAGCCTCAACGGCCTGGATTCGAAAAGCCTGGGCAGCGTGGGTTGGTGGCCGGATGGCTATGACCGCTTCACCGCAGCGCTCAGCGCCCTGCAAGCGTTGCGCGAACAAATGGTCATGGATAACCGCCTGACCCTCGCCTCCTGGCTGGAGACTTATCTGCTGACCCAGATTTCCACCCAGCAGACGCCGGACCTGATCGAACGGGTCGGCCGTCTGGCCAGCGTCGGCCAGGCCTCCGTGGTGTCGGGCCAATTCACTTTGCAGAGCCGCCTGCAACTGCGGGACCTGCGCAGCCGTATCGGCGACGCCCGGGATCAACTGGTCAAGACTGGAACATTGCTGGAAACCCGCCTGCCCAGCGACCTGCAGACGTGGGCTGGACAATTCCAAGGCAGCCTCAAGCACTTGGACGCCGGCCTCAAAGTCCTGGATGACGGCGTGTTCGGCGGCGCCATCAATCTGAAGCCGGAAGACTTCGAAAAACACATGGATGCCCTCCTCGCCGACCTGGCGACCCTGCGGCAACAATCGCTGGTGGCGCTGGATACGCGACTGGACCACTACTACGGCTCGGCGATTCGCCAGTTCATCCTGGTCGCGACGATCCTCGGCTGCCTGCTGCTGGCCGCGCTGTATCTTTTTGTCTGCCTGCAAGCGTCGATCCGGCGCAGCGCCAGCGGTATCACCCTACTGGCCGAGGCCCTGCGCGACGGCAATCTCAGCTTGCAAGTACCGGTGCAAGGGCGCGATGAACTAGCGGCCATCAGCACCGCCCTCAACGTCGCCGTGGTGCAGTTGCGCAACAGCCTGCTGGGGGTGGATCACGAGACGTTGCAGTTGAGCAACGCCGTGCGCACCCTCAATACACACTCCAGCGGCGCCCTGGGAGAAGTCGAGGCCCAACAAATACAGATCAGCCAGATCGCCGCCGCCGCGACGCAACTGGCCGCCACCTCCCAAGGCGTGGCAAAGAGCTGTGAACAAGCTTCCGACAGCGCCCAGCAAACCCGGCGCATCGCTGCCGACAGCAGCCGCGACAGCCAGCGCACCACGGCGAGTATCCAGCAGCTCAACCAACGGCTCAACGAAACCGCCGCCGCACTGGGACGGGTCAGCGAACAGGGGCAACAGATCCAACTGGTGGTCGATACCATTCGTGGCGTCGCCGAGCAGACCAATCTCCTGGCCCTCAATGCCGCTATCGAAGCGGCTCGCGCCGGCGAACAAGGCCGCGGTTTCGCGGTGGTCGCCGATGAAGTGCGCAGCCTGTCGCAACGCACCCAGTCCTCCACGCAACAGATTGCCGGCACCGTCGACAGCCTGCGCGCCACGGTCAACGAAGCCGTCAGCCTGATGGAAGCCGCCTGCGGCCAAGCCCAGACCGACGCCCAAGCCGTCACTGGCCTGGGCGAGCGATTGGGCGAAATTGCCAGCGCCGTGCAAAGCGTCACCGACACCCTGGCGCAAATCGCCACTGCCGTGGATGAACAAGCCAGCACCGCCGACGAAGTCAGCGGCAACATCCAACAGGTCGACCAGGCGGCCATGCGCTTGCTCGAAGGCGCACGGGCCGTGAACGTGGCGGCCGATACCTTGAGCCAGGGAAGCCAGGCCTTGAGTGCCAACACAGGGAGATTTCAGCTCGGCTGACGGGGATTTGCAGTGAGGATTGTTAAGCGGTTGAAAGCGCAGAGAAATATTTCAGATTTACGCTTGACACATCTTCGTTACCGGCGAATAATGCGCGCCACTTGGCTACATAGCTCAGTTGGTTAGAGCATAGCATTCATAATGCTGGGGTCCGGGGTTCAAGTCCCTGTGTAGCCACCAAGTACTAAAAACGGCTTATCGAAAGATAAGCCGTTTTTTTATGCCTTGAAAAAACCCGCTCTCTCAGAAACTGTTTATGCCCCTGCGATCAGGGACAGACAGGGCTTTGCTCAGTCTCGTGTCGATTTGCGCCACACGCCTCGCATCGCTACAGTCGATCCTATATCCCAAGCCCACGGATGGAGCGACACGTGCTCACAGATCTGAAACCGAACCTTCATCGCCTGTCAGCCGTTTCGTTGCTGGCTGTCGCGTTAACGCTTGGCGCCTGCAAGGCCCCGCCCTCCTCCACCGCCACACCAGCACTGCCCGCCCCGCCGGAGATCACGTCCGGCTACCGCACCGACGTGCAGACGCGTTACGCCGACAAGCACATGGCGGCCGCGGCCAACCCGCTGGCGGCCGAAGCCGGGCGGGAGATGTTGCGGCGCGGCGGCTCGGCCATCGACGCGGCGATTGCGATGCAAGCGGTGCTGACCCTGGTGGAGCCGCAATCGTCGGGCATTGGCGGCGGCGCGTTCATCGTTCTGTGGGATGGCAAGGCTGTGCGCACCTACGACGGTCGCGAAACGGCACCGGCCGGCGCCACCGAAAGACTTTTCCTGCAAGCCGACGGCAAACCCATGCCGTTTACCGCCGCCCAAATTGGCGGCCGTTCCGTAGGCACTCCCGGGGTGTTGCGTGGACTGGAACTGGCCCACCGTAAACATGGGCGCCTGCAATGGGCGACGTTGTTCGAACCGGCCATTGCGTTGGCCGAACAAGGCTTCGCGATTTCGCCCAGGCTGCATTCATTGATCGCGACCGACCCGTCTTTGCCGGGCTCGCCGGACATGGCGGCATACTTTCTCAATGCCGATGGCAGTCCGAAGGCAGTTGGCACCATCCTGAAAAACCCGGCATTGGCAGGGGTGCTCAAGCGCATCGCCAACGAAGGTCCCGATGCGTTGTATAAAGGGCCGGTTGCCGAGGAGATCGTCGCCAAGGTGCAGGGTCACGCCAACCCCGGCAGCCTTTCCCTGAACGACCTCCAGGGCTACACCGCACGGGAGCGGCCCGCGTTGTGCACCGATTACAAGCGCTGGCAAATCTGCGGCATGCCTCCACCGTCTTCGGGCGGGGTTGCCGTGGCACAGATCCTCGGGACGTTGCAGGCCCTGGAACAGCGCGACAGCAATGCCGCCCTCGCCCCCTTGAAACCCCTCAAGACCGATAAACCCGCCGGCATTGAACCCTCTCCCGAAGCGGTGCACCTGATCGCCGAAGCCGAGCGCCTGGCCTACGCCGACCGCGCCCAATACATCGCCGACCCGAATTTTGTAGCCGTGCCGCTCAACGGACTGGTCAATCAAGGTTACCTGGCCAGCCGAGCCAGCCTGATCGGCCCTCGTAGCATGGGTGTCGCCAAGCCCGGCACACCACCGGGCATCCAGGTAGCCTACGCCCCGGACCGTTCGCCGCTGCGTATTTCCACCTCGCAAGTGGTGGCGGTGGATGACCAGGGTGGTGCGGTGTCCATGACCACGACGGTGGAGTCGGCGTTCGGCTCACACCTGATGGTCCAGGGTTTCATGCTCAACAACCAGATGACTGATTTCTCGTTCATCCCTGAAGAAAACGGGCAAAAAGTCGCCAACCGCGTCGAGCCCGGCAAACGCCCACGCTCATCCATGGCGCCGACACTGGTCTTCGACCATCAAGGTAGACTGCTGGCCGCTGTCGGCTCCCCCGGCGGCTCGCAGATCATCGAATACGTCGCCAAGTCAGTGATCGGCCTGCTGGACTGGAACCTGGATCCGCAGACCGCCATCAACCTTCCCAACTTCGGCAGCCGCAATGGCCCCACCGAACTGGAGAAAGGACAGTTCAGCCCGACGCTGGTCCAGGCGCTGAAAGACAAGGGCCACACGGTGAGCGAAATCGACATGAACAGCGGCACCCAGGCTATTGTCCGGGTGCGTGATGCTCAGGGGAAAACCTCACTGGCCGGCGGTGCGGACCCAAGACGCGAAGGTCAGGCACTGGGCGACTGATCCAATTCGCTCTGCGGTTGATAGATCAGTAGATCTGCGGGCTGGCATTGCAGGTAGCTGCAAATGGCTTCGAGCGTTGCCAGGCGGATACCCTTGACCTTTCCTTGTTTCAACAAGGAAAGGTTGGCCTCGGTAATGCCGATTGCAGCCGCAAGGTCCTTGGATTTGACCTTGCGCATGGCCAGCATCACATCAAGTTGAATAACTATGGGCATGACGATCTCAAACGAAAGTTCTGTTTTCTGAATCGACTTCACTGGCCTGGGACAGTATCCGGGCAATGATCGCAATGCAGGCGGCGAGAAATAAAGCGACGAAAGATGGCGCGGTAATACTGAAGGTCAGCAATCGCTGGCCGACCGGTGCATTGATCGTCACCAGCAGGCTGAGAAACGGCTCGCAGATAAAGTCCAGCAGCACCCACACCGCCACTGCGCGCCCCGCATTTCCCAGGTAAACCGCTGCTGCGCTGGAAAAGTACTGCCCTTGGGCGTAGTGCTTGAAGAGCCTGCGCAAGTTGGTAAGCCCGACCGCCAGGGCCAGCAAGGGAATGCTCGTCAACAGTGCTCCACCCAGGCATTGCCACCCCGTCAACCGCAGCGCCTCTTCAGGCAGACTCGACAGCTGCCGCTCGGTCAGGGCAAACCCCAGGCCGTATCGCGAGGTCGCCTCAGGATACAGCCAGGCCACAGCGTTGACGGCCATCATCGCGACCATGAAAACAAGGGTGATGGCTGCCATCCGCTGGCTATACAAGGCAAGACGATTCGAGTGCATGTGAGGCTCCAATAGAATAAAGGAGCCCAGAACATAACCAACAAATTATCGCAAAACAATAATTAATATGTAAAAAACGATAATAACAGACCTTACGTGGAAAGCTGATTAGCGAACTGGCTCACCGCATCGACCACTTTTTTCGCCCCGTCCTGGATCTCAACGATCACCGTCCCCGCCTCGGCGGCCAAGGCCAGTCCGTGTTCGGCCTGGTGCTGGCCGTCGGTCATCAGCGCTACGGCGTTGCGGGCCATGTCCTGGTTCTGGCGAACCACGCCGACGATTTCATCGGTGGCCTGGCTGGTACGCGATGCCAATTGGCGCACCTCATCGGCCACCACCGCAAAGCCCCGGCCCTGCTCGCCGGCCCGGGCCGCTTCGATCGCGGCGTTGAGCGCCAGCAGGTTGGTCTGTTCGGCGATGCCGCTGATGGTCTTGACGATGGTGCCGATCACCAGGGATTGCTCGTTCAACGCCTCGATGCCTTGACCGGCGGTTTGCATGTGCCGGGCCAAGTCGCGCATCACGTCCACGGCCTGGGTCACCACCGTCGTGCCGCGCTGGGCGCTGTTGTCGGTCTGCAGCGAGGTGCTGTAGGCAATGTTGGCCGCCTCGGCGACGGCTTTTTCCTGGTTGACCTGGTCGGTGATGTTGGTCGCGAACTTCACGACTTTATACAGTCGGTCGTTGGCATCGACCACCGGGTTATAGGACGCCTCCAACCATACTTCACGACCGCTGCTATCAATGCGCTTGAAGCGCCCGGCCACGAATTCCCCACTGTTCAAGCGTTTCCAGAAATGCTGATAGCCCGCGCTGTTGTATTCCTCAGGCTCACAAAACGTGCGGTGGTGCTTGCCCTTGATCTGCGCGAGGCTGTAACCCATGGCATTGAGGAAGCGATCATTGGCCGTCAGCACGTGCCCGCCCAGATCGAACTCAATCACTGCCGTTGAACGCACCAACGCGCCGATGAGGTTCTCGTGTTCCCGGGACGCTTCGATGGTGCGGGTCAGGTCATTGGAGTACATCGAAAAATAGCGGATCCGCCCGTCAGCATTCCGTACGGGCTGGAGGATCGAACGCAGCCAGGCTTCCTGGCCGTTGCCCCGCAGCAAGCGCACGGCACCGGAAAAGTGCTCGCCACGGGTCAGCGCCGACTTGAAGCGAACCTGGAATTCATTGGATCTCAGATACGCGGGAACCAGCTCATCCACAGCCCGGCCGATCAGGTCCTGGCTCTTGTAGCGCATCTCGTCGAGGAAATTCTGATTGACCGATTGAATCCGTCCGTCGGCATCCAGGGTGAGGCCAAGCATTTCGCGATCCAGGCTTTCCTTGACTTGCACAAGGCTGGACAGTTCTTGGCGAAGAGCCAGTAGCTCCTGCTTCAGGCGGTGGTTGAACATGGGCAGCTCCGACAGCAGAAGAATTGAATAGGCTGTTCCCTTGCCATCGGCCCGGCGTTTTTTTTCTAAAGAGCGCCGCGAGCCGGTACTGAAAATATACCGTCGCCCGCCGAACCCGATCAGCCTCCCACGGTCACTGGATTGTTCTACTGTTGCGCCTGGCTTTCGAAGCAGCCTTGAATATTCATAATCATAAAAACGAGGTAATTGCCGTGACCACTGACATCGAAGACAGCCGTTCCGCCCGCTTCGCCTTGCGCTGTTCCAGTTTCGCCGAGCGCTGGTTTCCCGACTCCTGGGTCTTCGCCGCGCTGGCGGTGCTGGTGGTCGCCGTGGCGACGCAATTCATCGGTGCCACGCCCACGGCAGCGGCCATGGCGTTCGGCGACGGCTTCTGGAGCCTGATCCCGTTCACCATGCAAATGGCCTTCGTGGTGATTGGCGGTTACGTGGTGGCCAGCTCGCCGCCGGCCGTCAAATTGATCGATCGCCTGGCGCGCATTCCGACCAACGGTCGCTCTGCGGTGGCGTGGGTGGCCCTGATTTCCATGGTCGCGTCGTTGCTCAATTGGGGCCTGTCGCTGGTATTTGGCGGTTTGCTGGTGCGCGCCCTCGCCCGGCGCACCGACCTGAAGATGGATTACCGCGCCGCCGGCGCCGCCGCTTACCTGGGCCTCGGCGCGGTATGGGCCCTGGGGCTGTCTTCGTCAGCGGCGCAATTACAGGCCAACCCGGCCAGCCTGCCACCCTCGATCCTGTCGATTACCGGCGTCATTCCTTTCACCCAGACCATTTTTCTCTGGCAGTCCGGCGTGATGCTGCTGGCGCTGATCGTGATCTCGCTGATTGTCGCCTACGCCACCGCTCCCGGCCCCAACAGCGCCCGTGATGCCGCCGCGTGTGGAATCGATCCGAGTTTCAGCATGCCGGCATTGCAGCCCCGTACCCGCCCGGGAGAATGGCTGGAGCACAGCCCACTGCTGACCATCGCCCTGGTGCTACTGGCCGCCGGCTGGCTGTTCCATGAATTTTCGACCAAGCCTGCGATCAGCGCCATTTCCGGGCTCAACACCTATAACTTCCTGTTCATCATGCTCGGCGCCTTGCTGCACTGGCGGCCGCGCAGCTTTCTCGACGCCGTGGCCCGCGCGGTGCCGACCACCACGGGCGTGTTGATCCAGTTCCCGTTGTACGGCTCGATCGCCGCGCTGCTGACCACGGTCAAAGGCAGCGATGCCCAGACCCTGGCTCACCACATCTCGACCTTTTTCGTCCAGATCGCCTCCCATGACACGTACGCTTTGCTGATGGGCGTCTATTCGGCGGTGCTGGGCTTTTTCATTCCTTCCGGTGGCGGCAAGTGGATCATCGAGGCGCCCTACGTCATGCAAGTGGCTAACGACCTGAACTATCACCTCGGTTGGGCGGTGCAGATCTATAACGCCGCCGAAGCGCTGCCGAACCTCATCAACCCGTTCTACATGCTGCCGTTGCTGGGGGTGTTGGGCCTGAAGGCCAGGGACTTGATCGGGTTTTCCTTTGTACAGTTGCTGGTGCACACGCCGTTGGTACTGGCGCTGCTGTGGGCGCTCGGGACGACATTGACGTATTTGCCGCCAGTGATGCCATAAAGCCACAAAACAGGGCCGATATTTCCATCGGCCCACTTCTTCTTCGGCTCGGTCTGTTTCAGTATGGATACACCCTGTTTTCCTGGGGCCCCCACGCTGAAAAGGATCTGAGCATGTTCAAACTCGCTGTACTTCCCCTTGCCGCCCTCACCCTGAGCGCCGCCGCCCACGCCGCCGACATCGACGTAAATCTTGGCAGCACCGAACGCGTCACCCGTCTCTTCGCTTATCCCAACAACTGCAACGTCATTTGTTTTCGCGACTGGACGCTGGAACAGACCGTCGAGCATTACCTGACGCAAAGTGTCCAGCGCGACGGCTACGACGCGGCCAAGGTCAGCGTCAAAAGCGATAACGGCACCGTCTACGCCAACATCAGCGGCGTGCCGAAAAGCTATGGCCAACCGCTGAAGGCCCTACTCGACGCTGGGGACCTGGCGTACAACGGCGCAACCAAACTCAACAACGACAAGAAATGGTCCTACAACTGGTACCTGTTCCTGCCGCTGGGCATGGCCTTGGAGAACCGCAAGAGCGTCGAGTTACTGCACTTCCCGCCGGATTACTCCCTGACCCAGGCCCAGGATTACTTGGAATCGGCCACCACCGACCGCTGGGCCACGCTGCTCACCGTCAACGGCATCGCCGCGCCAAACACACCCGCCTACCAGACCATCATCGACATCGCGCCCATCGCGGCGCCGTCCAATGCTGGCAGCACCTTGGAGGGGCTCTACAGCTACTTCAACGATTACCAGACCACCATGGTCAAAGAGGTTACCCAAACCGCCAGCGGCGCCGCATTGCCGATGGTGGCCTTCGGAGCGCCCGTTCGGAACTGGATCAAGACCCAGTACGGCCAGACCATAGGCGTGCTCGGCCTGGCAACCATCACGCCGACGGCGGGGGTCAAGGTGCCGGTCCTGGGTTCCAACCACCCGAGCTATATCTGGTACGCCGCTGACAAGGAAAACTACGACGGTGACGAAGCCAAGGCGGATGCCGCCGGCTTGAAAGTCATGGGCCAGGACTTGAGTGCTGCCTGCTGGCAGGCCGGCATGGGCAGCAAGCCGGGCACCGACCCAAGCACCCTGCTGAACCAGTGCACGCAGACCTGGCAGGTCACGGAAAAGGAAAAGACCTGCGAGTTGTTCTACACCTCGGTGCGTAAACTGAGCGAGGCAGACGCGGCGAAGAAATGCGAAACACCGGCGATCAAGTCGCAACTTCCACAATTGAAGGAGCCCATGCCGCTGCCTGCCGAGGCGGTGTAAACCTTGAGGCGCTTTCCCGCGTAAGCCTGCGCTAACGCGGGAAAGCGCCTTTGGCTCCTGTCAGAGTCGACAGTAGATGTCGCCCCCCGACTTGGGCGAAGCTATCAAGAGCGTCTTTCAACCACCACATTTCTACGGCACTGGCGTCGTCAATGTCAGTGCGACTGACAAGCCTAAGTCAGGGCGCGCCAACCGGGCGCAGCCGATACTGCGGCGGCAATTGCTCGAAACCGCTGATCGTGGTGTCCAGGCTCTTCCAGCGTCCGTCCTTGATGCCGTAGATGCAGCCATGAATCGACAGTTTCTGCCCACGGTGCCAGGCGTTCTGCACGATGCTGGTATGGCCGACATTGGCGACCTGCTGGATCACGTTGAGTTCGCACAGGCGATCCACACGTTCCTCTTCGGTCGGCAACTGGCCCAACGCCTCGCGATGCTCGTAGTACAGGTCGCGAATCGAGCGCAGCCAGCCGTCGATCAGGCCCAATTGGCGGTCCTGCATCGAGGCGCGCACACCGCCACAGCCGTAATGGCCGGTGACCAGGATGTGTTTGACCTTGAGCACGTCCACGGCGTACTGGATCACCGACAGGCAGTTGAGGTCGGTATGCAGCACCACGTTGGCCACGTTGCGGTGCACGAACAGATCACCCGGCAGCATGCCAACGATCTCGTTGGCCGGCACCCGCGCATCGGAACAGCCGATCCACAGATACTCCGGGGTTTGCTGACGAGCCAGCTTGGCGAAAAAGTCAGGATCCTCCTGCTTGATCGCATCGGCCCAACGCGCGTTGTTATCAATCAGATCTTGTAATTCGTTCATGCTGTCTAGCCTCGATAGAGAGTGCGCAACTGTGACAGACGACCGCCGGTCGGGGTCACGTCGGTGATGCATTGGAATTCCTGGCTGCGCTGCCGGTCGACACCAGTAAGGCCCACAGTAGGAGGAATTGCCATGAATGATTCACGACGCCCCTTCGATGCGACGCAACCGGAACCCATCGACGACAACGAGGATCGCATGGGCTCGATGCATGAGTTGGAGTTCGACGACGAACAGCCCAGCGCGAAAATCGGCGACGAATTGCCGCAAGGCGAACGCGAACAGCTGATGCCGCGTGAGCGCGTGCGTGAAGCGGGCATGACCGGCGCCTCGACGGATGACCATCAATCCACCGATGACGACATGAGCCCGGAAACCCTCATCCGCGAAGACGGCGCCCGGGACGCCTCCGAGGCCGGCGACGACGAGCAGGCGGATTGGGACCTGAGCGTCGTGCATGAAAATGATATTGGCGGAGGCGATGGGCTGGATGAAGCGGAAATGGCCGATATCGATCCATTGGATGGCAAGCGCTGACCCGCCCTGTGGGAGCGAGCCCGCTCGCGATAGCGGTGGATCAGCTTGCATCAATGTCGAATGTGCCGCCGTCTTCGCGAGCAAGCTCGCTCCCACAAGGGGTCGTGGCCGTTCAGTCCACCAAGGTACATGCCATGACCACCGCATCCTCGCGCCCACCCACTGCCGGGTAGTAATCCCGGCGCCGGCCCACTTCGTTGAAGCCATAGCGCTCATACAGCCGGAACGCCGTGCGATTGCTGTCGCGCACTTCCAGGAAACATTCCCGGGCCTCGGCCTTGTAAGCGATCGACATCAGGTGTTCCAGCAGGCACAAGCCCAGGCCACGGCCCTGGTTTTCCGGCTTGACGGTGATGTTGAGCAGGTGCGCCTCGTCCAGGATGATCTGCACCACCCCATGGCCCACTTGCTGCTGGCCTTCGAACATCAGCCATATCTGGTATTTGCCCAGTCCGTCGAGAAATATCCCGCGGGTCCAGGGGTGGCTGTAGGCCGCGTATTCGATTTTCAGTACAGCGTCGAGGTCCGCCTCGGTCATCGGGCGGAACGATACAGCGTCACTCATTCGATTCTTTCCAGCGCGCCATCAGCCGGCGCATGGCTTGCCAGACATCAGCCTTGCGCTGTGGCGTTTCCATTAACAATTCCAGCCCGGGCAACGCCCAGGCCGAGCCCAGGCCTTCGACCTGCAGTTCGCGATTGAACGCCTCGGCATCCGCCTCGCCGGCAAACTTCACCGCCGGCAGGCCGATCAGCCACAGGCACACGCAGGGCTCGTCTTCGAGCCGCGCCGAAACGAAGCCTTGGACGAAATCCCGCGCCGCTTCCGGCCCCTGGTCCATGGTGCCTCGCGACAACAGCGGCCAACGCACCGGTTCGCCAATGATCTGCGGGCTGTCCGGCAGACCGGCGGCGCGCAGCATGTCCTTGAGCAGCAGGTAGGCCGGATCGCGACTTTGAAACGGCTCGCCCGTGGGCAACTCCACCAACAGCAGGCAACGCCCGGCCCGCAGCAGTTGCAGGGCGAAACGCGGCGGGGCGACATAGGGGGCCTTGGGCGGCGCCTCGACCACCTCTTCCACCGGTTTGGCATTGGTGCGGGTCGAGGCCAGGCTCGGGCGCGGCACTTCGATCTTGGGCCGCTCGGGTGCGGCGGCTGGCGCCTCGGCGACCGTCTTGGCCACAGGCGCCGTCACGACCGGCGCGACGTACTCGGGCTCGGGCGTTTCCAACAGCTCGGGCCGCGACGGGGCGGCGAACGGCAATTCGGTACGCGGCAGCCAGTTGACCACCTGCATGGCGGTCAGATAGGCGCGGCGACGGGACTCGATAAGCAAGGGTCGGCCACTTGTGGATAACTGAAAGTGGAAGCGATTCTACCGCCCTTCGACGCGGATCGCTGCCCTGTGAGTCAATTATCGATCAATAGGGAGCGACAGTCCGTCCAAGGGGTGAATCGCAACCGGCCCGATGCAGTACAATCGCCGCTTTTAATTGCCAACCCGACGGCCATTGCGATGATCGAACCCAAGCGCGTCTTGCGCGCCCTCGCCGAACACTGGGCATTGCTGGAACCTTTGTGCGAGCACTTCGACCAGGGCACCCTGAGCCTCAACGAATTGCGTTCACAGCTGGCCGCCCAACAACTGGACAGCACGCCCCAGGACATCACCAACCTGCTGGACGTGTGGATCCGCCTGGACATCCTCGTACCGGTGGCGAAAAGCCCGAACCGCTTCGAGCTCAACGCCCAGATCCATGACTTCCTCGCCTACCTGCGCCGCGAGCACCGCCTGGGCCTGTGCCTGGAGATCGAAGCCTACCTGCGTCACCTCGAACGCCTGGCCGGCTACATCCAGGATGCCTTCGATGTGCGCGACGGCAACGACCTGGCCCGCCAGTTGCGCCTGCTGGACATGCGCGTGCGCGACGTCCTGAAGAAACTGGCCAACGACGAACAGGCGCTGGTGGCCGTCGCCGAACGGGCCAAGACCAGTGACCGGCAGATCCCGCTGCGCCAGCGCTATGCCGAAGTGCTGGCGACCTGGGACGAATACGTCGAGCCGATGATCCAGTTGGTGAACGCTGATGGCGCGTTCGAGCAAGGCGTGCGCAAGGTCGAGAACGTGCTGTTGCGCATGCTCACCGAACAGCAGCGCCTCGGCCATCTGGTGGACGACGACATGCTGCTGCGCACCCACGCGCGCATCCTGGAGATGCAGACCAGCGCCCAGCTGACCCTGCGCCACGCCCGGGAACTGCTTTTGCCGTTGCGCGAAGAGGCCCGCCGCCATAACGCCGTGACCCGTGGCGCGGCGCTGGCCCTGGCGGCCATTCGCCGCAAAGGCATTGACGCTGTGCCGCAAGCGGCCATGCCGCTGTTCACCCGGCCGCAAAGCACCTTCCTGGGCAGCGCCAGCCAGGTTGAAGCCTACGTCTATGCCCTGGCCCGCTTCGAACCGAAACCGGCGCGTTTCCCCAAGTCCCACAAGACCCACAAGGGCGGCGAAGCACCACGTGCGCCGCGCACCGTGCGCGAGATGGTCGAGCGCTGCGAAGACGCCCTGCCGATGCCGGACTTGATGACCTGGCTGCTGGAGCAGGAGCCGGACGGCGCCACCGACGAATTGCTGTACTGGTTCTCGCGCCTGTCGCGGGAAAAACGTTTCAAGCGCGAGCGTCTGGAACGCCGCGAATACCACACTCACGAGCATCAGGTCAGCCTGCGCTCCTTCGCCCTGCTCTCGGCCGGCGACACCGCCGCCGAGGATTCTGCGAGCATCCCCCATGCATCTTGATCTATCCGAACTGTCCCAGCTGGCGCCGATCTTCCGCGAGCTGTTCAAGGGTTACCACGTCAGCCGCCGCGACCCGGAACTGTACGCGCAGTTGTCGAACTTCCAGGACCAGTACCGCACGCTGTTCAAGGCCCTGGGCTTCGAACTGGTCTGCGACACCCGTGGCTTCTACTACTTCGTGCCGGACCTGGCCGCCGCCGCGGTGAACAAGACCGCCCAGCGCCTGGCCCTGTTCACGTTCATCCTGGTCGAGCACCTGGCCGACCAGGGCCGCGACCCCATCGCCGTGCTCGATGGCGGTAGCCTGGGCCGCGATGAGCTGCCTTCATTGCTGGAGAAATACCGCGACCTGTTCATCCAGGCCGAAGTACAGACCCAGGAAGAGCTGGAAGAAAAAATCATGCGCCGCATGACCCAACTGGGTTTTGCCAGCGAAGAAAACGGCGTGTACCGCTTCCTGCCGCCGATGCATCGCTTCCTTGATGTCTGCCTGTCCGTCCAGCAGGACCGCGACCTCGCCGCCAGCCTGCACAGCGTGCTGCCGCTACCGGCACCGGTATTGATCGATGAAGACAGCGACGAAAAACTGCTGCAGACCGATGATCCGCTGGACCTCAGCGAATTCGAAGGCGAAAGCGAAGAAGACGCACTGGCCCGCGCCATTGCCGAAGAACAGGAGACCGACGCATGAGCAAGGAACGCTACGGCATCCGCCGCTTTGCCCTTTTGAACACCGCCGGCTACAGCCTGGGCTTGTTCCCCCTGGAAGAACCGCTGTCGGTGTATGGCGCGAACAACCTGGGTAAATCCGCCTCGATCAACGCCTTGCAGTTCCCGATCCTGGCGCGCATGTCGGACATGAGCTTCGGCAAGTACAGCCTGGAACAATCCCGGCGTTTCTACTTTGCCTCAGACACCAGCTACATCCTGGTTGAAGTCGCCCTGCCCCACGGTCCACACGTGATTGGCGTGGTCGGGCGCGGCCCTGGCGGTGGTTTCGGTCACCAGTTCTTTGCCTATGCCGGCAAACTGGACCTGGCCCACTATCAGAAAAATGACACCTGCCTGCGCCAGAAAGAGCTGTTCACCAACCTGGAGCGCGAAGGCCTGAAAGCCTACGAACTCAAGCCGGATGAACTGCGCCGCCTGCTGGTGGGTGGTCACACCTCGATCCCGCTGGACCTGACGCTGATCCCGCTGCGCTCCACCAGCGAGCAAAGCCTCAAGACCTTCCGCGCGCTGTTTATCAACCTGCTGCACATGCGCGAAATCACCGCGGCCAAGCTCAAGCAACTGTTCCTCGATGCGTTCGAACACAGCCTGCGCTCCGGCAGCGTGGACTACATCGCCGCGTGCGAAGAAGCCTTCCGCGATGTACGACGCATGGAGCAGGACTACAACTCCCTGGTGGCAGCCGGTCCGCTGGTGGAAGCCCTGGCCAATGGCGTGAAGCAGCGCGACATCCTGCGCGGCAAATTGCATCGCCTCTCGCCGTTGCTCGACTCGCTGCTGGGCACCTGGTCGGACTACGCCAGCGCGCGCAAGGAAGAGCTGACCATCCAGGCCGAACACTACCGCAACGAGCAGGATTCGCTGCAGAACGACCAGCGCGGCGGCACCCAGGAACTGATGCGCCTGGAACGGGAAATCAGCGGTATCCAGCGCTGGATCGGCGAGCTGTCGGTGCTCAAGAACCGCTTTGCCCTGGTGGATGACGTCAAGGTCCTGGAGCAACAACTGCTCGCCGCCAAGGACGCCCACGACGAACTGGCCGGCGCCCTGGCCCAGTCCCGGCAGTTCAGCGCCGAAGACTTGGAAGAACGTCTGCGCGACCTGGAAAAGCGCCTGAAGTCGGTCAAGCAGCAACTCGATCACGCCGACAACAACAGCTATGCCCGCCTGCGGGAAGAGTTCTCCCAGCAGGACGTGGAACGCCTGATGCGCTTGTTCAACAGCGCCCTGTTCAGCCTGCCGCTGGGCGAGCACGGCATCGCGCTGGACGAGAACGGCGAGTGGGTCAAATCCATGGAGCTGATCCTCGACGGCTTCAAGGGCGAGCGTTTCGAAGTGCCGGGCCTGTCCATCGACCTGTCCCACATCGAGCCGCCGGCCCTGCAAGCCCTGGCCGACCGTGCCGCACTGCGGGACCAGAAAGAACGCTTGGAAAAAGAGCTCAAGCAGCTCAAGACCCAGCAAGCCGTGGCCGCCGACCGCGCCGCGAGCAAGACCCAGACCGAGGCGCTGTACCAGCAGGTCCTGGACGCACAGAAAGCCCTGGAAGATTTCCGTCGCACCCAGACCTTGAGCGCAGAGGAAGGCGAGAAACTCGAGCAACTGGCGCAGATGGAAGCCGCCCAGGACGAACTCAAGCGCTCCAGCGATGCGTTCACCGAACGCGTCCAGCAGCTGTCCGCCAAGTTGCAACTGGTGGGCCGGCAGATCGCCGACATGGAAGCCAAGCAGCGCACCCTCGACGACGCCCTGCGCCGTCGTCAATTGCTGCCGGCGGACCTGCCGTTCGGCACGCCGTTCATGGACCCAGTCGATGACTCCATGGACAACCTGCTGCCGCTGCTCAACGATTACCAGGACAGCTGGCAAGGACTGCTGCGGGTCGACGGCCAGATCGAAGCGCTGTATGCCCAAGTGCGCCTCAAGGGCGTGGCCAAGTTCGACAGCGAAGACGACATGGAGCGGCGCCTGCAGCTGCTGATCAACGCCTACGCCCACCGCACCGACGAGGCCCTGACCCTGGGCAAGGCGCGTCGTGCTGCCGTGACCGATATCGCCCGGACCTTGCGCAACATCCGCAGCGACTACGACAGCCTCGAGCATCAACTGGCGCTGTTCAACCGCGAGATCAACAAGCGCCAGGTGTCCAACCTGCAGAGCTTCCGTATCGTCCTGGCGCCGAACAAGGAAGCGCTCAAGCACATCGACCAGATCATCCACAGCGCCGGCCAGTACGAAGAAGGCGAGACGCTGTCGGTGTTCGATCTCAGCCAGAGCGCCGAGCAGGACAACAAGAACGAAGAAGCCAAGGAATACCTGGCGCGGCTGGTGGCGGCGAACCACAACCAGCTCGGCCTCAAGGACCTGTTCGAACTGGCGTTCGAGATCACCAAGGTCAACGGCCAGCCGGTGATTCACACCGACATCGACGGTGCGGCGTCCAACGGCACCACCATGACCATCAAGGCGCTGACCAACATGTACTTGTTGCTGCACCTGATGGACCGCGAACAGGCCGGTCGCGTGCGCCTGCCGTACTACCTGGACGAAGCGGCGGACATCGACGAGAAAAACCAGGCCGCACTGCTGGAAACCAGTCTGCAACTGGGCTTCGTGCCGATCCTCGCCAGTGTGAAGCCGCAAGTCTGCGCCAGTGTCGCCATCGACCTGGAAGGCGGCAGCGGCCCGAACGGCATTTACATCGACGAAGCGGACTGGAAATACATCCGTCGTCACGATGCGGTGAAGGCCACGGTAAATGTCCAGGCCGATGAGCCGGAGCTGGATTCGGTGTGATGTGAATCTCTGGATGTGAAAAAGGCCGCGATCCCTTGGATCGCGGCCTTTTTTGTTATCGCATATTCTGTGGCGAGGGAGCTTGCTCCCTCGCCACAGGCATCACATCCAAATAGCTTACTTGCCGAGACTGATCTTCGGCGCCCAGGTCAGCCATTCATCTTCAAACTTGTCGAACAACGGGAAGGTTTGCTCCGGTCGCGCCGGGTTGCCCATCCGCTCACCATCCGGCGTAGCGAACGCAATACCGCCCTGGATCAAGGTTTCAAGGGACTCGGTTCGCACCGTCGCGCCCTTGAACAGACCGAAGTCCAGACCGAAGCCACTGCTATTCCAGAAGCGGCTGCCGCTGCGCACCAGCGGTGCATACTTGGGCTCGATCAGGATATGGATCAGCACCCGGTCCGCCGTCTGGCCGAGCTCATAACCTGTGACCTTGCCCACCGTGATTTCCCGATAGGTGACCGGCACGCCGATCTTCAACGAACCACGGCGGGCCGCGCTCAGCACCAGGCTGAGACCGGCTTCGGGTATCGCGCTTTCCGGCGGGTTGGCCAGGGCCACGAAGCTTTTCTGCGGCCCAAGGTTTTTCACCGAAGGCTGCACTTCAACGTATTGGCCTGTGACCAGCGTCTCCAGGTTGGAGGTCTTCATCAACCCCAACTCAGGCTTGACCACCCAGAACTGGGACCCGACCCGGGCGATGCGCTCAGGCACTTCGGTGATACGCGCAGTGAGCAACACCGATTGCATGTCGGCGCTGAGATCGACACCTTCGATCTTGCCGACGTCCAACCCTTTGAAACGGATCGGCGTACCACTGCGCAAGCCATCGGCGCGGTCGACCTTGATCGTCACCACGGTGCCGCGCTGTTGTGCGGCTTCGTGATCGGCAAACAGCCGGAAACGCGGAATGCGTCTTTTCAGCGGCACATTGGGTTCCGGCGTTTCGAAGGCAATCCCGCCGGCCATCAGGCTTTGCAAGGACTCGCTCTTGACCTGGATCCCCCCTGTCAAACCGCCCGTGAGCGTGATGCCACTGGCGTTCCAGAACCGTGTCGAGCCGTTGACCAGCCCTTCATATTCCTTCTCGATGTGTACACCAATGATCAGTTGCTTCTTTTTGCGAGAAAACTGGTAGCTCTGCACCGAGCCGACCTTGACCTGCTTGTAGAGAATCGGACTGCCGACTTCCAGGGAACCGAGGTTTTCGGTCAGCAGGACCAAATGCAGGCCCGGTGAACGCAAGTCCAGCGGTGGCGCCTTGGCCCGGGCTTCGTACTCGCGCTGCGGCGCGCCACCCTTGTCACCCGGCCGCACGGCAATGTAGTTGCCCTTGACCAAGGCTTCCAGGCCGGTGATACCCGCCAGGGAGATCGACGGCTTGACGACCCAGAACTGCGTGCCGGTCACCAGGTAATCTTCGGCCAACGGGTCCAGGGTCAGTTCGGCCGTGGCACTGGCCAGATCCGGATCGACCTTGAGGGTCTTCAGACTGCCGACCTGAATGCCTTTGTACATCACAGGTGTGCGACCGGCCTGCAAGCCTTCGAAGTCGCTGAGCTTGACCTTCACGCGAATGCCCGCTGCCGCTGCATCGAAGTCTTCGTAAAGGCGGAAGGGCAGGCTTGGATCCGTCGGCGGACTGTCCTTGCGGCTTTCCGGCGTGGCGAAGGCGATGCCTCCGGCCACGATGCTGGCCAGGGACTCACTGCGCACTTTGACGCCCGAGAGGTTGGCATCGATGCTGATGCCACTGGCGTTCCAGAAACGCGTGTGTTTACGCACCAGGCTGGCGTAGGTCGGCTCGATGAAGATCTTGATTTCAACAGTGCGCTGGTCTTCGGACAACAGGTAGCTTTTCACCTGGCCAACCTGGATCTGCTTGTAGAAAACCGGACTGCCGCGGTCCAGCGACCCCAAGCGCTCAGCCTTCACAGTCAGGTGCAAACCCGGCTTGGAATCCGACAGCGGCGGCTCTTCGACCAAGGCTTTGAATTTACGGGTCGACTCGCCTTCACCCGGACTGATCGCCACGTAGTTGCCCGATACCAGGGTTTCCAGGCCAGTGATCCCGGCCAGGCTCACGCTCGGCTTGACCAGCCAGAAACGTGTTCCGCTCTTGAGGTACTGCCCGACATCCTTGTTCATCTCGATGGTTGCGATAACGCCCTTCGAGCTGCCTTCATCATCGAGCGTGAGGTCTTTGACTTTGCCAACCGTCATACCTTTGTAGACGACCTCGGTCTTGTTGACCTGAATCCCTTCACCGCTCTCAAAGCGCACATTGATTTCGATTCCGGTCTCGTTATAAGCCCGCCAGCCGAGCCAGCCGCCGATGATCAACGCAATCAGCGGCAGGACCCAGATGGCCGACCAGTTCGAAGCCGGTCGGGTTTTAGCGGTAGGCAAATCAGTCATGGTCGTTATCCGACTCCGTGTTATCCCAAATCAGTCGGGGATCGAAGGTTACTGCGGCAATCATTGTCAAAATCACTACGCTGGCGAAAGCAATCGCACCGAGACCGGCTTCGACACTGGCGAGTCGTCCAAAATTCACCACCGCCACCAGGATGGCGATCACGAAAATATCCAGCATCGACCAACGCCCAATGAACTCGATGAAACGGTACATCAGGATGCGTTGCCGCGCCGACATGGGCTGGTGCCGCTGTACGGAAAACAGTAACAAGGCGATGCCCACCAGTTTGAAGGTGGGCACGAGGATACTGGCGATGAACACCACGGCGGCGATAGGGATCATGCCGTGCTGAACCAACTCAATGACACCGGCCATGATGGTGCTCGGAGCGCCTTGGCCCAATGAGTTGATGGTCATGATCGGCAGCATATTGGCCGGGATATAAAGAATCGCGGCAGTGATCAACAACGCCCAGGTCCGCACCAAGCTGTTCGGGCGACGGGGATGGACCCGTGCGCCGCAGCGAGTACAGGTTTGGTTGTCGGTTTCGGCGTCTTGCCGATTCAACTCATGGCATTCCGTACAAACCAGAATGCCGGCATCAATCGCCCGCATGGGCATCTTCTCCTGATAACGCCTGCCAGATCTGATGCGGTGACATCACCACCTCCAGCCAGACCTGAACAAGTAACAAACTGATGAAGCACACCAAACCAAGGCCTACGGTGATGGCCGCCATGTCTGCCAACTTGACGATGGCCACCAACACGCCCATGAGGTAAACCTCGAGCATCCCCCAATCCCGTAGATGGTGATAAATGCGGTACAGCAACAAACCGTAGCTACGGCCAATATCCAAGCGAATGGTCAGCAATACCGCCAACTGACAAAGCAACTTGAGCAGTGGAATGCCCATGCTGCACAGGAACACGACGACCGAGACGCCTTGCATGCCGGTATCGAACAGACCCACTACTCCGCTCCAAACGGTGTCCTGGGAGGACTGCCCGAGCAGATTGAGTTGCATGATGGGTAAGAAGTTGGCCGGCACAAATAACAGCAAGGCAGCGATCACCAAGGCAAGGCTGCGTTCGACTACATTGTGTCTGTGGGCATACAGCTCATAACCACAGCGGGGGCACTCGGCTTTTTCGCCATGGGCCAGTTGGGGCTTGCGCATCAACAGGTCGCACTCATGACACGCCACCAGATCGCTCAGGGGTAGATCTGACAACCTATCAGTGTCTGACGGATCGGGCATAAACAGCTCTGGCTCAGCTAAGGTGGGGCTATTCTAGTGCTCCAGCTCGAAAATAACTGTGCAAATTTATCACGAGCTTTCGCAGCGTTTTATGACGGGCAAAACAAAACCCCTACCTGCATCAGCAGATAGGGGTTTCGGAATTTAATCTTGACGATGACCTACTCTCACATGGGGAAACCCCACACTACCATCGGCGATGCATCGTTTCACTGCTGAGTTCGGGATGGGATCAGGTGGTTCCAATGCTCTATGGTCGTCAAGAAATTCGGGTACCGAATCGTGGCCTGGTGGCCTCGCTTCAGCAAATTGGGTATGTGACAGCTTTCGGTGTTTTGTGAGATTCGAACTTTCGGTTCGTTTCGTCTTCACACACCGCAATCTGGTGCTCTTTCGAGTCAGCAAATTGCTTGGGTGTTATATGGTCAAGCCTCACGGGCAATTAGTACAGGTTAGCTCAACGCCTCACAGCGCTTACACACCCTGCCTATCAACGTCGTAGTCTTCGACGGCCCTTCAGGGGACTCAAGGTCCCAGTGAGATCTCATCTTGAGGCAAGTTTCCCGCTTAGATGCTTTCAGCGGTTATCTTTCCCGAACATAGCTACCCGGCAATGCCACTGGCGTGACAACCGGAACACCAGAGGTTCGTCCACTCCGGTCCTCTCGTACTAGGAGCAGCCCCTCTCAAATCTCAAACGTCCACGGCAGATAGGGACCGAACTGTCTCACGACGTTCTAAACCCAGCTCGCGTACCACTTTAAATGGCGAACAGCCATACCCTTGGGACCGGCTTCAGCCCCAGGATGTGATGAGCCGACATCGAGGTGCCAAACACCGCCGTCGATATGAACTCTTGGGCGGTATCAGCCTGTTATCCCCGGAGTACCTTTTATCCGTTGAGCGATGGCCCTTCCATACAGAACCACCGGATCACTAAGACCTACTTTCGTACCTGCTCGACGTGTCTGTCTCGCAGTCAAGCGCGCTTTTGCCTTTATACTCTACGACCGATTTCCGACCGGTCTGAGCGCACCTTCGTACTCCTCCGTTACTCTTTAGGAGGAGACCGCCCCAGTCAAACTACCCACCATACACTGTCCTCGATCCGGATAACGGACCTGAGTTAGAACCTCAAAGTTGCCAGGGTGGTATTTCAAGGATGGCTCCACGCAGACTGGCGTCCACGCTTCAAAGCCTCCCACCTATCCTACACAAGCAAATTCAAAGTCCAGTGCAAAGCTATAGTAAAGGTTCACGGGGTCTTTCCGTCTAGCCGCGGATACACTGCATCTTCACAGCGATTTCAATTTCACTGAGTCTCGGGTGGAGACAGCGCCGCCATCGTTACGCCATTCGTGCAGGTCGGAACTTACCCGACAAGGAATTTCGCTACCTTAGGACCGTTATAGTTACGGCCGCCGTTTACCGGGGCTTCGATCAAGAGCTTCGCGTTAGCTAACCCCATCAATTAACCTTCCGGCACCGGGCAGGCGTCACACCCTATACGTCCACTTTCGTGTTTGCAGAGTGCTGTGTTTTTAATAAACAGTCGCAGCGGCCTGGTATCTTCGACCGGCGTGGGCTTACGCAGCAAGTGCTTCACCCTCACCGGCGCACCTTCTCCCGAAGTTACGGTGCCATTTTGCCTAGTTCCTTCACCCGAGTTCTCTCAAGCGCCTTGGTATTCTCTACCCAACCACCTGTGTCGGTTTGGGGTACGGTTCCTGGTTACCTGAAGCTTAGAAGCTTTTCTTGGAAGCATGGCATCAACCACTTCGTCACCCAAAGGGTAACTCGTCATCAGCTCTCGGCCTTAGAATCCCGGATTTACCTAAGATTCCAGCCTACCACCTTAAACTTGGACAACCAACGCCAAGCTGGCCTAGCCTTCTCCGTCCCTCCATCGCAATAACCAGAAGTACAGGAATATTAACCTGTTTTCCATCGACTACGCTTTTCAGCCTCGCCTTAGGGACCGACTAACCCTGCGTCGATTAACGTTGCGCAGGAAACCTTGGTCTTTCGGCGTGGGTGTTTTTCACACCCATTGTCGTTACTCATGTCAGCATTCGCACTTCTGATACCTCCAGCAAGCTTCTCAACTCACCTTCACAGGCTTACAGAACGCTCCTCTACCGCATCACTTACGTGATACCCGTAGCTTCGGTGTATGGTTTGAGCCCCGTTACATCTTCCGCGCAGGCCGACTCGACTAGTGAGCTATTACGCTTTCTTTAAAGGGTGGCTGCTTCTAAGCCAACCTCCTAGCTGTCTAAGCCTTCCCACATCGTTTCCCACTTAACCATAACTTTGGGACCTTAGCTGACGGTCTGGGTTGTTTCCCTTTTCACGACGGACGTTAGCACCCGCCGTGTGTCTCCCATGCTCGGCACTTGTAGGTATTCGGAGTTTGCATCGGTTTGGTAAGTCGGGATGACCCCCTAGCCGAAACAGTGCTCTACCCCCTACAGTGATACATGAGGCGCTACCTAAATAGCTTTCGAGGAGAACCAGCTATCTCCGAGCTTGATTAGCCTTTCACTCCGATCCACAGGTCATCCGCTAACTTTTCAACGGTAGTCGGTTCGGTCCTCCAGTTAGTGTTACCCAACCTTCAACCTGCCCATGGATAGATCGCCCGGTTTCGGGTCTATTCCCAGCGACTAGACGCCCTATTAAGACTCGCTTTCGCTACGCCTCCCCTATTCGGTTAAGCTCGCCACTGAAAATAAGTCGCTGACCCATTATACAAAAGGTACGCAGTCACCCAACAAAGTGGGCTCCCACTGCTTGTACGCATACGGTTTCAGGATCTATTTCACTCCCCTCTCCGGGGTTCTTTTCGCCTTTCCCTCACGGTACTAGTTCACTATCGGTCAGTCAGTAGTATTTAGCCTTGGAGGATGGTCCCCCCATATTCAGACAAAGTTTCTCGTGCTCCGTCCTACTCGATTTCACTTCTAAGATCCTTTCGCGTACAGGGCTATCACCCACTATGGCCGCACTTTCCAGAGCGTTCCGCTAAAATCAAAGAAGCTTAAGGGCTAGTCCCCGTTCGCTCGCCACTACTAAGGGAATCTCGGTTGATTTCTTTTCCTCAGGGTACTTAGATGTTTCAGTTCCCCTGGTTCGCCTCTTGCACCTATGTATTCAGTACAAGATAACCATCTTATGATGGCTGGGTTCCCCCATTCAGACATCTCCGGATCAAAGTCTGTTTGCCGACTCCCCGAAGCTTTTCGCAGGCTACCACGTCTTTCATCGCCTCTGACTGCCAAGGCATCCACCGTATGCGCTTCTTCACTTGACCATATAACCCCAAGCAATCTGGTTATACTGTGAAGACGACATTCGCCGAAAATTCGAACTTCTCAACTAAGAGAACTCACAAATTTTACCTTAGCCTGATCCGTTACCAGTGAAAGTAACGTTCAGTCTATCTTTCTATCACATACCCAAATTTTTAAAGAACGATCTAATCAAAAGACTAGAAATCAACATTCACCATCACCTTGATGGAATGCTCATTTCTAAGCTTTCAGAAGCAGTTTATGGTGGAGCCAAGCGGGATCGAACCGCTGACCTCCTGCGTGCAAGGCAGGCGCTCTCCCAGCTGAGCTATGGCCCCATAACAAAATTGGTGGGTCTGGGCAGATTCGAACTGCCGACCTCACCCTTATCAGGGGTGCGCTCTAACCAACTGAGCTACAGACCCAATTTCGAGCTTGTAACTGTTAGCTGTGAGCTATCAGCTTGGAGCTTAAAGCTGCTTCTATCGTCTTCTTCAATGAATCAAGCAATTCGTGTGGGAGCTCATGGAGCAGCTGCGGTCGTCGATTAAGGAGGTGATCCAGCCGCAGGTTCCCCTACGGCTACCTTGTTACGACTTCACCCCAGTCATGAATCACACCGTGGTAACCGTCCTCCCGAAGGTTAGACTAGCTACTTCTGGTGCAACCCACTCCCATGGTGTGACGGGCGGTGTGTACAAGGCCCGGGAACGTATTCACCGCGACATTCTGATTCGCGATTACTAGCGATTCCGACTTCACGCAGTCGAGTTGCAGACTGCGATCCGGACTACGATCGGTTTTGTGGGATTAGCTCCACCTCGCGGCTTGGCAACCCTCTGTACCGACCATTGTAGCACGTGTGTAGCCCAGGCCGTAAGGGCCATGATGACTTGACGTCATCCCCACCTTCCTCCGGTTTGTCACCGGCAGTCTCCTTAGAGTGCCCACCATTACGTGCTGGTAACTAAGGACAAGGGTTGCGCTCGTTACGGGACTTAACCCAACATCTCACGACACGAGCTGACGACAGCCATGCAGCACCTGTCTCAATGTTCCCGAAGGCACCAATCCATCTCTGGAAAGTTCATTGGATGTCAAGGCCTGGTAAGGTTCTTCGCGTTGCTTCGAATTAAACCACATGCTCCACCGCTTGTGCGGGCCCCCGTCAATTCATTTGAGTTTTAACCTTGCGGCCGTACTCCCCAGGCGGTCAACTTAATGCGTTAGCTGCGCCACTAAGAGCTCAAGGCTCCCAACGGCTAGTTGACATCGTTTACGGCGTGGACTACCAGGGTATCTAATCCTGTTTGCTCCCCACGCTTTCGCACCTCAGTGTCAGTATCAGTCCAGGTGGTCGCCTTCGCCACTGGTGTTCCTTCCTATATCTACGCATTTCACCGCTACACAGGAAATTCCACCACCCTCTACCATACTCTAGCTCGACAGTTTTGAATGCAGTTCCCAGGTTGAGCCCGGGGCTTTCACATCCAACTTAACGAACCACCTACGCGCGCTTTACGCCCAGTAATTCCGATTAACGCTTGCACCCTCTGTATTACCGCGGCTGCTGGCACAGAGTTAGCCGGTGCTTATTCTGTCGGTAACGTCAAAACACTAACGTATTAGGTTAATGCCCTTCCTCCCAACTTAAAGTGCTTTACAATCCGAAGACCTTCTTCACACACGCGGCATGGCTGGATCAGGCTTTCGCCCATTGTCCAATATTCCCCACTGCTGCCTCCCGTAGGAGTCTGGACCGTGTCTCAGTTCCAGTGTGACTGATCATCCTCTCAGACCAGTTACGGATCGTCGCCTTGGTGAGCCATTACCCCACCAACTAGCTAATCCGACCTAGGCTCATCTGATAGCGCAAGGCCCGAAGGTCCCCTGCTTTCTCCCGTAGGACGTATGCGGTATTAGCGTCCGTTTCCGAGCGTTATCCCCCACTACCAGGCAGATTCCTAGGCATTACTCACCCGTCCGCCGCTCTCAAGAGGTGCAAGCACCTCTCTACCGCTCGACTTGCATGTGTTAGGCCTGCCGCCAGCGTTCAATCTGAGCCATGATCAAACTCTTCAGTTCAAACATCTTTGGGTTTTGAGAAAACCCTAAACTTGGCTCAGCAATCGTTGGTTACATCTTTGATTTCTCGCGGAGTAACTTGTGATGCTGATAATCTGTTGACTAGCAGTCTGACTCCACAAGCACCCACACGAATTGCTTGATTCAGTTGTTAAAGAGCGGTTGGCTGAGTCTTTCGTCTCAACCGAGGCGCGCATTCTACAGCGCCCCGTGTATCTGTCAAGCGGTTATTTTAAGAAGTTTTCAAAGTTTCGCTTCGGAAACATCAACAACTTCAACCACTTGCGCTTCCGATCTCTCGTTAGCGGGAGGCGAATTCTACAGCGTTACTCGCTGCTGTCAACACCTCTTTTTCACCGCTTTCGACCGAGAAGATCGAACCGCCGATAGAGCCAAACATCACCGCTCTATCTGCTCCTTCCGGGCCTCGATGAACTGAAGCCCAACACCTTCGAAACCTACTTAACTCATTGAATCTCAAGGAGTTTTCCGTTTCGACTGCGCCGGAAGTGGGGCGAATTATAGACTTCCAGAATCTGCCGTCAACCTCTAATTACGCTTTTGTTGCAGAAGATACTTTCCTACCCAGCAAACGCGGGATCCGGCGCATAACCGACGGCACTCTTAGCACTAATAGTGCGGCACCTATAAAGGCGTAGATCGCCCATTCTTTCAGGTCCGCCCGCACGATCCACAGCATATGCAGCAACCCCAGCCCCAGAATCAGGTACACCAGACGATGCAGTTTCTTCCAGCGCCCCCCCAATCGTCGCTGACTGTAGCGATTGGATGTAACCGCCAATGCCAATAGCCCGAGAAACCCAAGCGCCCCCACAATAATATAAGGCCGCTTACTCAACTCGACGCCCAACTGCGACCAGTCGAACCCCAATATGAACGCCGCATACCCGCTTAAATGCAGCACCACATAAGCAAAGCACCACAATCCCAACTGACGCCTGACTGCAATCCACCCCGCCCACCCCGTCAATTTCTGCAGCGGTGTCATGCTCAAGGTGATCAACAACAGGATCAGCGTCCCCAACCCGAGCCGATCCACCAGCACTTTGCCCGGGTCAGGACCCAACGAATTCATCAAGGCCTCGTAAAGCCAGAACAACGGCCAGACCGCCGCCGCGATGAAGACGCTGATTCGCCAGACTGGAAAACGCATCAGTAGTCCTTCCTCAGGTCCATCCCTGCATATAAGGAAGCGACTTCATCCTGATAGCCGTTGAACATCAGCGTGTCGCGCACATTGGGGCTGAACAGCCCGCTCGGCAGACGGCGTTCACGCGCCTGGGTCCAACGCGGGTGATCGACTGTTGGATTGACGTTGGCATAGAAACCGTATTCGTCAGACGCAATGCTTTGCCACGTGGTCTTCGGCTGCTCGCTCACCAGACTGATGCGCACGATGGACTTCACACTTTTGAACCCATACTTCCAAGGAACCACCAACCGCAGCGGCGCGCCGTTCTGGTTCGGCAACTCCCGCCCGTACATCCCCACCGCGAGGATCGCCAACGGGTTCATCGCCTCGTCCAAACGCAGGCCCTCCACGTACGGCCAGTCGATCAAGGCGAAACCGGAACGCTGCCCCGGCATGACCTTGGGGTCCTGCAGGGTTTCGAAGCGGATGTACTTGGCCGTTGAGGTCGGCTCGACTTGCTTGAGCAATGCGGAGATGGGAAAGCCGATCCACGGAATGACCATGGACCAGGCCTCGACACAGCGCAGCCGATAAATCCGCTCTTCCAGTTGATAAGGCTTCATGAAGTCTTCCAACCCATAGCGCCCCGGCTTACCCACCTCCCCGTCCACCACCACGCTCCAGGGCTCGGTCTTCAAGGAGCCTGCATTGGCTGCCGGGTCCCCTTTGTCGGTGCCGAACTCATAGAAATTGTTGTAATGGGTCGCGTCCTTGAACGGCGTGATCGCCTCATTCTTGACCGTGACCGCCTCCCATTGGACCGAAGGCAGTTTCTCGGCAAACCAGGACGGTGCCTTGCCCGGCTCGACATCGGCATAACGCGCCGCATCGGCAGCGCTGGCCCATTGCGGCAAGCCGCTCACGGCGAGACCCGCCATGGTTGCACCGAGCATCTGGCGACGAGATAGATAGAAGGATTCGGGCGTGACGTCCGATTCACGGCTGTCGGACGACTTGGGGATCTTGATCAGCATGACAACTCCGCAGTATTGGAGGGCAGGTGCACCAATAGACTGCGGAGTATGGGGGAAATTACATTAAGGCAACGTTTAGCGTCGGCGAAGACGCAACAAGTACTGCACCGGGCCGGAAGCCGCATAGGCGAGGAATACCAGCAGCAGGATACGCGGCGGATCACTGAACACCACGGCGAATACCAGCACCACCGCTAGAATCGCAACGAACGGCACACGCCCCTTCAGATCCAGCTCCTTGAAGCTGTTGTACTTGATGTTGCTGACCATCAGCATCCCCGCCGCGGCAACCAGCAGCGCCACCAGGAACGACATTTTTGAACCCTGGATGCCATAGTCGCTGAATGCCCAGACCACACCCGCCACGACACCCGCCGCAGCCGGACTGGCCAGGCCGATGAAGTAACGCTTGTCAGCCTTGCCGACCTGGGTATTGAAACGCGCCAGGCGCAACGCCGCACCCGCCACATAGATGAAGGCGACCATCCAGCCGACCTTGCCCATGTCTCCCAGCGCCCAGCCGAACGCCAGCAAGGCGGGAGCCACGCCAAACGCGACCATGTCGGACAGCGAATCATATTCGGCGCCGAACGCGCTTTGGGTATTGGTCATTCGGGCGACGCGCCCGTCCAGGCCATCGAGCACCATGGCGACGAAGATCGCAATGGCGGCGAAGGCGAAGTAACGGCTCGCCCCTGCGCTATCGCCAGCGCTCAAGGCGGCCTGGGCGCTCATGGAGCTGATGATGGAATAGAAACCGGCGAACAGGTTCGCGGTGGTGAACAGATTCGGCAGTAGATAGATGCCACGATGCCGGACCTTTCGGCCTTCAGCGTCATGGCCTTCTTCGATGTGCTCATCGATGGGCAACAGGCTTTCGGCGTCAGGAGCCTGGTTTGGCTCGTCGGGACGTTCGCTCATGGACAATTACCTTGCAACGGTGTGAAAAAATTCGACAGATGTCTGGGACGACGGTTCGGCCGCAAACGATGCAGCTTTATACCAGAAGCCATCGCCCAAACGAAAAAACGCGGCCAAGGCCGCGTTTTTTCGATCAAGCTCGCGACTTAGTTCTTGGCTTTGTCGACGATCTTGTTGGCACCGATCCACGGCATCATCGAACGCAGTTGCTCGCCGATGATTTCGATACCGTGGGCGGCGTTGTTGCGACGCTTGGCGGTCATCGAAGGATAGCCGGTGGCGCCTTCGCTGATGAACATCTTGGCGTATTCGCCGTCCTGGATACGTTTCAGGGCGTTGCGCATGGCCTGGCGGGACTCGGCGTTGATCACTTCCGGACCGGTCACGTACTCGCCGTATTCGGCGTTGTTGGAGATCGAGTAGTTCATGTTGGCGATACCGCCTTCGTACATGAGGTCAACGATCAGCTTCAGCTCGTGCAGGCATTCGAAGTAGGCCATTTCTGGCGCGTAGCCGGCTTCAACCAGGGTTTCGAAACCGGCCTTGACCAGCTCGACGGTACCGCCACACAGAACGGCTTGCTCGCCGAACAGGTCGGTTTCGGTCTCGTCCTTGAAGGTGGTTTCGATGATGCCGGTACGACCGCCACCCACGCCAGCGGCGTAGGACAGGGCCACGTTCTTGGCGTTGCCGGACGCATCCTGGTAGATCGCGATCAGGTCAGGGATACCGCCGCCCTTCACGAACTCGGAACGCACGGTGTGACCCGGGGCCTTCGGCGCGATCATGATCACGTCGAGGTCGGCACGTGGCACGACTTGGTTGTAGTGGATCGCGAAGCCGTGGGAGAAGGCCAGGGTGGCGCCTTTCTTGATGTTCGGTTCGATTTCGTTCTTGTACAGCGCCGATTGGAACTCGTCCGGGGTCAGGATCATGACCAGGTCGGCAGCGGCAACGGCAGAAGCCACGTCGGTCACTTTCAGGCCGTGGGCCTCGGCCTTGGCAACGGTGGCCGAGCCTTTACGCAGGCCGACAGTTACGTCAACGCCGGAATCTTTCAGGTTGCACGCCTGGGCGTGGCCTTGGGAACCGTAACCAATGATGGCGACTTTCTTGCCCTGGATGATCGACAGGTCGCAATCTTTATCGTAGAAAACTTTCATGAATTTCCCCTATATCTGGCCATTCAGGCCATTCGCTAATTTGGTTTAGATGCTCAGTACTTTGTCGCCACGGGCAATCCCGGTGACGCCACTGCGTACGGTTTCCAGAATCGAGGCAGTGCCGATCGATTGGATGAAGCTGTCGAGCTTGTCGCTGGTACCGGTCAACTGAACGGTATAGACGCTGGCGCTGACATCGACGATCTGCCCACGATAAATATCGGTAGTACGCTTGATCTCGGCGCGCTGGGCGCCGGTGGCCTTGACCTTGACCAGCATCAGTTCACGCTCGATGTGAGCGCTTTCCGACAGGTCCACCAGCTTGACCACCTCGATCAGCTTGTTCAGGTTCTTGGTGATCTGCTCGATGACTTCATCGTGCCCCACGGTGGTCAGCGTCAGACGCGACAGGGTCGGGTCTTCGGTCGGCGCCACGGTCAGGCTTTCGATGTTGTAGTTGCGCTGCGAGAACAGGCCCACCACACGAGACAGCGCACCCGGTTCGTTTTCCAGAAGCAAGGAAATAATGTGTCGCATGATTAGGTACGCTCCGTCTTGCTCAGCCACATATCGCGCATGGAGCCGTCTTTGATCTGCATCGGGTAGACGTGCTCGCTGGTATCGACCGCAATATCGATCACCACCAGGCGATCCTTCATGGCGAACGCTTCCTCCATCTTCGACTTCAAATCCTTCGATTCGGTGATGCGCACGCCAACGTGACCGTAAGCCTCCGCCAGCTTGACGAAATCAGGCAGCGATTCCATGTAGGAGTGCGAGTGACGGCTGCCATAGCTCATGTCCTGCCACTGGCGAACCATCCCCAACACACCGTTGTTCAGGATCACGATCTTCACCGGCAAACCGTATTGCAGGCAGGTGGACAGTTCCTGGATGTTCATCTGGATGCTGCCCTCGCCCGTGACGCAGGCGACATCGGCTTGCGGAAAGCTCAACTTGATGCCCATGGCCGCCGGAAAACCGAAGCCCATGGTGCCCAGGCCGCCGGAGTTGATCCAGCGGTTGGGTTTGTCGAACTTGTAGTATTGCGCGGCGAACATCTGGTGCTGGCCCACGTCGGAGGTCACAAAGGCATCGCCCTTGGTCACTTCGCACAGGGTTTCGATCACGGTCTGCGGCTTGATTACGCTGCCGTCGCCCTTGTCATAAGGGAACAGGCCGCGATCGCCACGCCATTCATCGACTTGCTTCCACCAACTGGCCACGGACTCCTTGTTCGGAACCTCGCCGATTTCCTTGAGAATGGCGACCATTTCGGTCAGCACGCTCTCTACAGGACCGACAATCGGCACGTCTGCCTTGATGGTCTTGGAGATGGACGCCGGGTCGATGTCGATGTGGATGATCTTGGCGTTCGGGCAGAATTTCGCCGCGCCGTTGATCACACGGTCGTCGAAACGCGCGCCGACCGCGAGGATGACATCGGCGTGGTGCATCGCCAGGTTGGCGGTGTAGCTGCCGTGCATGCCGAGCATACCAATGAACTGACGGTCCGAACCCGGGAACGCACCCAGGCCCATCAGCGTATTGGTGACCGGCAGGTTGAGCATTTTCGCCAGCTCGGTCAGCGGCGCGGAGCCACCGCCGAGGATCACGCCACCACCGGAGTACAACACCGGGCGCTTGGCCGCCAGCAGCATTTCGGCGGCCTTGCGGATTTGCCCGGAATGACCACGGACCGCCGGGCTGTAGGAACGCAGCTTGGCTTTTTTCGGGAAGATGTATTCGAACTTCTCGGCCGGGTTGGTCATGTCTTTGGGAACGTCGACCACGACCGGACCCGGACGACCGGATTCGGCCAGGTAGAAGGCCTTCTTCATGACTTCCGGGATTTCCGACGCGTGCTTGATCATGAAGCTGTGCTTCACGATCGGCCGGGAGATACCGATCATGTCGGTTTCCTGGAATGCATCGGTGCCCACCATGGTGCTGGGCACCTGGCCGGAGATGATCACCATCGGGATGGAGTCCATGTACGCGGTGGCGATACCGGTGATGGCGTTCGTGGCGCCAGGACCGGAAGTCACCAGGACCACGCCGGCCTTGCCGGTAGCACGGGCATAACCATCAGCCATATGGGTGGCCGCCTGCTCGTGACGAACCAGGATGTGGGTCACTTCCGGTTCTTTGAACAGGGCATCGTAGACATGAAGAAGAGCACCACCGGGGTACCCGTAGATATATTTGACGCCTTCGTCACGCAAAAAGCGGACGAGCATCTCACCGCCAGATAAAAGCTCCACGTTGTTCACCTCTAAAACGCCAGAATACCGACCCACAAAAGGGGACGGGTCTTAATAGGTTTACTTCTCGGCAGAGCATGAGCGACGGTGGTCGCCGACTACGTCAGCACTGACTGAGCAAGTATTGGGATCGTCCCAAGTGTTGCGGGCCTTTCCCACCCAGCGCGAGGTAACGCGTTGCGGGTGTAACAGGTCGGCGCGGATATGCGCCTCATGATCTGCCGAGTGGGTCTGCTTCTGGCAGTCCCTCTACAGCGGACTTTGGATTCTTCTGTTTCGCCTCCTTCAAGTCAAGTCGTCTATGTGCTTTATTCGAAGTAAGCGCATGAGAACGCAAGAAAAAACCCTTAAACGGCAACTGTGTTAGCTTCAATTGCGCAATCCAAGACAAGGAAACAGCATGCGAATGATGTTATTGACGGCCAGCCTGCTGGTGGGCCTGAGCCCGATAAGCATGGCCGGCCAGATCTATAAATGGGTGGACGCCCAAGGCGTGACCCACTTTGGCGCCCAGCCGCCCCAAGGCGTGGAAGCGACGACCGTGGGCAAGTCCGCAACGCCAGCGCCCAAACCACCGCCCCCCGCTTCAGGCGGGGTCGTTGGCGATCAAAAGGCCATCGACCAACAGGTCAAAAAAGAGGTTGCCGAGCAGGAAGCCCAGCTCAAGGCCTTCTGCGAACAGGCCCGGACCAACCTGGCGCAATTGCAGAACAACCCCAGGGTGCGGGAAGACGTGGAGGGGGAAATGCGCCGCCTCACGGATGAAGAGCGACGCCAGCGGATCGATGAGACCCGCCAGCAGATCGAGGAACACTGCCAATAATGGCGATCAGCCGACGTCGCTGATCAACTGATCGAACTGCGCCAGCAGCCGCTGCAACTGGGCACCCTGCCCTGGCCGCTGGGCATAGACCATCTCGGCCATGGCAAGGATGCCCGAGGCGTTGGGCAGCGGCAGGTCGTTTTCCAGGATGGCTTTCATCCTGGGCAGGAAAATCCATTGCAGCCACTGCTCGAAATCCAGGGTATCGACCGCGAACGGCTCGACACTGGCCAGCGCTTGCGCCGAAGGTGAGACATCGCTCCACCAGCCCTGGACCCGCAGCTCCCGCTCGATCAGCAGCAACTGATCGGCGATTTGGGGAAAACGCGTATCCATCAGAGCGAAACCTTGGCCTTCTGACGGGCCAACGCCGCGCCAGCCGAATCGCCTTGTTTCTCACGAGCCTGGGCGATCAATTCCCACAGGCTCGCCTGAAGTGCCGGGCGACCGCTGGCGAAGGTCAGGCCACGGCGGGCCAATTGCTCGGCTTGCGGCGCATCGCCCTGGGCCATACGCACCTGGGCCAGGCGATAAAGCACTTGGGGCTCACGTGGCGCCACACGCTGGGCACGCTCCAGGCTGGAGGAGGCGCCGTTGAGGTCGCCGCCAGCCTGTTGCTGTTGTGCCGTGGTCAGCAGGGCCAGCACCGGGCCGTCCAGCTGCTCATCGGCGGACAAGCCACCGGCACTGGCCGACGGGATGCTGCTCGGCGTCGAGGGCATGCTGTAGCTGCCCTGATTGATCGGCGAGGTTTCGATAGGGCCTGGCGTGATCGGGCCCGGCGTGATCGGCGTGCTGCTGATCGGCGCCGAGGTCGTCGCGCCGCCACCGGGCACCATCACCACCACACCGGTGTCGCCTTGCGGAATCGCCTGGGCCTGGCCCTGCACGGGTCGTTTCACCGTCGTCTGACGGAAACCACCATTGGCCGAGATCCGCTCGCTGTTGGACACCGCGGTGCCGGAGTCAACGACCGGAATCGAACCGCGTTGTACGGTAGAGCAACCACTGAGCAAAGCCACGGCCGTTACCGCTGGAATCAACCACTTGTTCACTTGAAACCCTCTTTGCTTAATTCATCCAGTCCTTGACCCAATCCATCACCGATTCGGCGGGATTCGTGCCGCCACAGGCTGCACCGGGTGGCGGTTCGCTGCCGCGAATATACGGCATCTGTACTGCGCCCGGGCAATTGGCGTCGGAACCTTGGCCAGTACGCGAATCAACCCAGGCCTGGACGATATTGTCCGGTTGCGGCATGTCTAGCGGCAACGGGTCGGCCTTGCGCATGAAACTGGTCCAGACCTGCAGCGCGCCGGTGGCGCCGGTGAACGGGGTCTTGCCGTTGTCATCACGCCCGAGCCAGACCACCGCCAGCAGGTCCTGGCTGAAACCGGCGAACCAGCTGTCACGCGAGTCGTTACTGGTGCCGGTCTTACCCGCCAGGGTCAGGGTCCGGGGCAGCACGTTATAGACCGAACTGCCGGTGCCTTCACGCATGACCCGCTGCATCGCGCTCTGGATCAGGTAAATGGATGCCGGATCGAAACGTTGCTGGATCTGGAACGGATAACGCTTGAGCGGCTCGCCATCGGCGGTCAGCACGCTGCGAATCCCGCGCATCGGTGTATTGAAACCGCCGTTGGCCAACGTCTGGTACATCGCCGCCACTTCTATTGGCGTCAGCCCACCAGCCCCCAGCAGCATCGACGGGAAGGCCGGGAATTCGCGGCTTACCCCCAGGCGCGCCAGGGTCTTGAGTACGTTCGGCACGCCGACTTCCAGCCCAAGGCGAGCCGTCGACAGGTTGTAGGAATGGGCCAGCCCTTGGTAAAGGAACACCGTGCCGTGGGGGCGACGATCATAGTTTTGCGGCGTCCAGACCTGGCCGTCCGCGCCCTTGATCGAGAATGACTCGTCGGACAGCCAGCTCGTCAGCGTGTACTGGCTGGGCTTTTCCAAGGCGGTGAGGTAAACCGCTGGCTTGATCAACGAGCCGATCGGGCGCACCGCGTCCAATGCCCGGTTGAATCCCGCAAAGCTGGCCTGGCGACTGCCGATCATCGCTTGGACCTCACCGGTTTCCGGGTTGGTCACGACCATGGCCGCTTCGACTTCGTCGGAGCCCTTGCGCCCCGCCAATCGCTTGAAGGTGTCCTCGACCGAGGCTTCGGCCTTCATCTGCAGGATCGGGTCGAAACTGGTGAAGATGCGCAGGCCTTCTTCGGTCAAGTCTTCGTCGCGGTAGTCTTCCCGCAGTTGCCGCTTGACCAGGTCCATGAACCCTGGGAACGAACTGTCCGCCAGGCTGCCACGCTTGGTCACGCCCAACGGCATCTTTTTCGCCGCTTCGACTTGCTCGGCTGTCGCCACACCTTGTTGTTGCAGCAAGTCGAGCACCAGGTTGCGCCGCTCGAGGGCACGCTCCGGATTCCGACGCGGGTTGTAGGAAGACGGCCCCTTGACCATGCCCACCAGCAGCGCCACTTGATGCAACTTGAGTTCGGACAGCGGCTGGCTGAAGAAGAACTGGCTGGCAAGGCCGAAACCGTGCACCGCCCGTTGACCGTCCTGGCCGACGAAGACCTCGTTGAGGTAGGCCTCCAGGATCTCCTGCTTGTCGTAGTGCAACTCCAGCAACAACGCCATCATGGCTTCGGTGAGCTTGCGGGTCAGGCTGCGCTCGTTGGTCAGGTAGAAGTTCTTGACCAACTGTTGGGTCAGGGTACTGCCGCCCTGGCGCATATGGCCCGAGGAAGTGTTGACCCAAATAGCCCGGGCAATCGATTTGGGCGAGACGCCGAAGTGATGGTAGAAGTCGCGGTCTTCGACGGCGATCAGCGTATCGAGCAGGAACGGTGGGACCTGGTCGATCTTGATCAGGATCCGGTCTTCGAGATTCTTGGGGTACAGGCCACCAATGAGCAGCGGCTCAAGGCGCACCACCGACAGGCTCGCGTTGTTGGCGCCGGTCAGCGCAGCCACGTAGTCGCCGGAAAAACGCACCCGAACCGGTTGCGCCTGTTCCATGCCTTCATAGAACTGGAAACCACGGGTGTTGAGGTCGATGGTATTGCCATTGACCGAGGCCGCACCCGGACCATTGGCCACGCTTTCACGGCGATAACCCAAGGCATCGAGTTCGGTCAGGAAGTCGGCCTTGCTCAACTTTTGTCCGACGAACAGCTCCAACGGCCGGGCATAGACCTTGGCCGGAATGGTCCAGCGCTTGCCGGAGAACTTCTCCTGGACCACGGCATCGAGATAGACCGCAAAACCGGCGAGCACGACGAGGCCCACCAGGCTGAGTTTAAGGGCCCAGCCCAGCCAGGGCCGCAGGCGGCTGGCGGGTGGTTTCTTGGGGGTACGGGGGGATCGGGTACGAGTCATGGCGGCGGATTATACGCACTTTGCTGCGGTTCAACATGAGCCCCCCACGCGGTTTGCGTTAGCGCGGCTAGCGGCCATAATGACGGCCTTGAATTTTCCAGCCTATGAAGGACCGCCCGTGAGCCAATCCCTGATCGCCGCCTTGCAAAACCCGGCCCTCTACCCGCATCCCGTCGAAGCGTTCCAGGTCATCGAAACCCACATTTCCTGGGTATTGCTCACCGGGCCTTACGCCTACAAATTCAAAAAGCCGGTCAACTTCGGCTTCCTCGATTTCACCAACCTCCAAGCGCGCCAGCATTTCTGCAGCGAAGAGTTGCGCCTGAACCAGCGCCTGACCCGGGACCTGTACCTGGAAGTCCTGCCGATTTCCGGCAGCGCCGAAGCGCCACAGCTCGGCGGCGACGGCCCGGCCATCGAATACGCCCTGAAAATGCGTCAATTCCCCCAGAGCCAATTGCTCAGCACACTGCAAGCCAACGGCGAACTGACCACCGCGCACATCGACGAGATGGCCGCCCAGATCGCCCAGTTCCACCTCTCCACGCCCAAGGTGCCCGCCGAAAACGTCGCCGGCACGCCGCAAAGCGTGATGGCGCCGGTGCTGCAGAACTTCGAACAGATCCGTCCGTTCCTCAACGACAAGGCCGACCTGCTGCAACTTGAAGCACTGCAAGCCTGGGCCGAAAGCAGTTTCGAACGCCTCAAGCCGCTGCTCACCCAGCGCAAGGCCGACGGTTTCATCCGCGAATGCCACGGTGATATCCACCTGGGCAACGCCACCGTGATCGACGGCAAGGTGGTGATTTTCGACTGCATCGAATTCAACGAACCGTTCCGCTTCACCGACGTCTACGCCGACACCGGCTTCCTGGCGATGGACCTGGAAGATCGCGGCCTCAAATCGTTGGCGCGGCGTTTCGTCAGCCAATACCTGGAACTGACCGGCGACTACCAGGGCTTGGAGCTGCTGAACTTCTATAAAGCCTACCGCGCCCTCGTCCGGGCCAAAGTCGCACTGTTCAGCATGCCGGCCGAAGCCGATCCGGTGCAGCGCGCAACCACCCTGCGCCAATACCGCAACTACGCCAACCTGGCCGAAAGCTACAGCACCATTCCTTCGCCCTTCCTGGCCATCACCCACGGTGTTTCGGCCGTTGGCAAAAGCCATGTCGCGATGCGCCTGGTCGAAGCACTGGGGGCCATTCGCCTGCGTTCGGACGTGGAGCGCAAGCGCCTGTTCGGCCAACAACAGGTCCCCAACGATCCGCAGGCCGGCATTTATGGCAGCGACGCCAGCAGCGCCACCTACGCCCACCTGCATGAAGTCGCCGCGACGATCCTGCGCGCCGGTTTCCCGGTGGTGATCGATGCCACCTATCTCAAGCACGATCAGCGCGATGCCGCGGCAAAAGTCGCCGAGGCCACCGGCGCTCCGTTCCTGATTCTCGACTGCGACGCGCCGCAAGCGGTCATCGAAAGCCGACTGGCGCAGCGCCAGGCCGACCAGCAAGACCCCTCCGATGCGAACCTGGCGGTCATTGCCGCACAACAGTCCAGCCGCGAAGCCCTGACCCCGGCGGAAATTCTCTGCAGCAAACGGGTCCAAACCAATGAAAGCGGTACGCTCGACATTGTCGTCGCGCAAATCCGCCAGCGTTTGCCAGGCCTGTAAATCACTATTTTGGCCGTGAGGCGATGCCCGGCTTCACGGCCAATAAATAGTGGCACTATACTGGCGTCATAAAACCAACAGGTGATATGAAATGAGCCATCCCAAGATTCTCAACAGCCCGCTTTATGCTCTGCTGCGCAAAGATGACATTTCAGGCTTCAACAAGGAGCGCCCTCAAGGCACGGTCGACATGCGCGGCGGCGATTTTCGCGGCCTCGATCTGCGGGAACTGAATGCGGACGACGTCGATTTCACCGATGCGTATTTCCGTGCCACCGATTTACGCGGCATCGATTTCCGCAAATCATCATTGGAAGGCGCGAGCCTGGCCCATGCGCAGATATCCGGGGCCTACTTCCCGCCCGAGCTGTCTGCGGACGAAATCCTGATGTCGATGAATTTCGGCACCCGATTGCGCTACCGCACCCGCTGATAATCTCTAACGAGGCCGGTCAACCCGCGGCCCTGCCACGACCGAACACATCTCCAGCGCCCTCGCTTGCGCTGGAGAATGCAGTCTATTCCCACCTCATCGTGCGTAATGCATTAGAAGCTTTTGCGTCGAATCCCACCAAAGAATCACGTTTTTCCTACTGACCGCTACACTGCTCAGAAGCTTGCCCACCGCACCAGTCGGCCGTCGCAAGGAGGCTCGATGAATGATGAACTGCAACACCTGAAGAATCTGGGCAAGACATCGGCCCAGTGGCTGCACGCCGTGGGTATCCACAGCGCTTCTGATCTACGCCGGCTCGGGGCCGTGGATGCCTATCGCGCCGTGCGCACTCGCGGTTTCCGGGCGTCCAAGGTGTTGCTCTACGCCATCGAGGGTGCGTTGATGGATGTGCATTGGAATGACATCCCCGCTGAACGCAAGGAAGCCTTGAATAAACAGCTGGACGCTATTTCGACGCGTCACAAAGCCTGACACCCCTTTTCGTTCCCTGTGCGAACCCTGGCCACGAGGTTATTTCGACGAATCGTAAAACAATGTTTGACATGGTAATGAGAATCGCTATGATTAGCACATCCGGTCGCGAGACTGGTCGATATTTGAACAGCCCTTGGTTCGGACTCTCAGATATCTCCTCATCAGGCTAATCACGGTTATTTGACCCGGCTCTTGCCGGGTCTTTTTTTGCCTGCAATTTCATTGACGGATGTGTTCACGCATCTGCACACAATAATCCTGTGGCGGCATGGCCGGGGTGTACCACACGTAATCGGCCATGGCCGACGTTACGTCACTGCCCTCCTCAGCCAGCATCAGGACGACCGGTGCCTCGCTGGCGCCAAGATCCAGCGTATGCAGCGGCATACCGACATCTTTTCGCCCATGCCAGGCGCCAGCGAACAACAATGCCGGTGTCGGCGCTTGCAGCAAACGTTCGGCCATGCGCCGGTCACGCTGTTGCTGTACGGCCAGCATTGGCGGCATTTGCGACTCTGGCAGCAAACCGCAGTGGGATTCACGAATCTGTTCCAACAACGCGTCCTTCACCGTGACGGCATTGGAGCGAGCGCCCGCCAAGCCGGGCGCTTGCCGATAGAAGCGCTGGATCTCAGTGGCGTCCAGATTGGCGGCCAACAATGGATAACGTTGCGCCAGGGCAAACTCGACGATGGGCCCATAGAGATTCCAATCCCAGCCGGGGGACCAGGCCAGCGCGCCGGGCAAATCCTTGGGCAAGGCGGGCAACTGGCGAACGGAATCAACCCGTGGCTGTTGCGCGGGGGTGAGCATTTCCAGCAACAGGCTGCCTTGGGCCCGCTGTCCGGCCAAGGATTGGAGTAGCCATCGCTGCAGCACGTGGTGATCAGGATTGTCGTGTCGCTCACCCACCACTACCCGTGGCGCCCTTGCCAGGCGTTCGACCAACACTTGGGGCGTCACGGCCTGACCGTTGTGCAAGTCACGAATCCGTCCGCCAAGCGGGGGCGGTGCAATGCTCTGGCAGGCCGTCAGTACACTTAATGCCAGGATCAGGAACAAGCGCACGTCCATATCCTCCAGGGCGCCCTCAGCGGGCAATGATCAACGGATGCCCGCGCTCCGGATGGTCTTGCACCAGCACGTCCAGGCCGAACACCGCCTTGAGCGGTTCCGGGCGCAGCACCTGCCGGGGCGTGTCCAGGGCCACCGGTCGACCGGACGCGAGCAGCAACAGGCGATCACAGTAACGCGCCGCCAGGTTCAGGTCATGCAGGATTACCAACACAGCAGCGCCGCGACTGGCGAACTCCCGCACCGCCTGGAGGATGGTGTGCTGGTGCAACGGATCGAGCATCGAAGTCGGCTCGTCCAGCAACAGGGTTTGCCCCGCTTCACCGGGCCACAACTGGGCCAGCACCCGCGCCAGATGCACCCGCTGGCGCTCCCCACCGGACAACGCCAGGTAACTGCGGCCGTGGAGATGCGCGGCGTCTGCCGCTTGCAGCGCCGCGGCGACAATTTGCTCGTCCCGCAGCCGACCGCTCTGGTGCGGCAGGCGCCCCATGCCGACGACCTCCTCGACACGGAAAGCAAAATCCAGGGTCGACGATTGCGGCAAGACCGCCACGCGGCGGGCGCGCTCGGCACCCTGCCAGTGAGCCAGCGGCCGGTCATCGAGCCATACCTGCCCCTGGCTTGGGCGCAATTCGCCACACAGGCCCGCCAGCAAGGTGCTTTTACCCGCACCGTTAGGCCCGAGCACCCCCAGCACTTCGCCGGGGTTGAGCAGCAGGTCGACGCCCGCCAGCACGGTTTTCCGGCCACGTTGAATGTGCAGGTTCTGCGCTTGCAGCATCAGGCGCGCCCTCGCACCAATAGATAGAGAAAGAACGGCGCGCCGATGAACGCCGTGACGATGCCGATCGGCAATTCCGCCGGGGCCAGCGCCAGGCGTGCCACCAGGTCGGCCAGCAACAACAGGCTCGCGCCCGCCAGCACCGAAGCGGGCAACAAGACCCGGTGATCAGGGCCGGCCACCAGGCGCACCAGATGCGGCACCACCAGCCCGACAAAGCCGATCATGCCCGCCGCCGCCACCGCCGCGCCAACCCCCAGCGCCGTACAAAACACCAGCTCACGCTTGAGGGCTTCGACGTTGACACCCAGGTGGGCGGCCTCGGACTCGCCCAGCAACAGCGCATTGAGTTGCCGGGCCCGGCGTGGCAACCAGAGCGCGACGCCGGCGCTGACCAGCAACAGCGGCCACAACCTCGTGTAGCTGGCGCCGTTGAGACTGCCCAGGTTCCAGAACGTCAAGGTGCGCAGGGTCGCGTCATCCGCCAGGTAAGTGAACAGGCCGACGGCGGAACCGGACAACGCGGTCAAGGCAATGCCGGCCAAGAGCATGGTCGCGACATGGGTCTGGCCATTGCGTCGACCGAGACGATAGACCAGCGCCGTCACGCCGAGCCCGCCGAGGAACGCACACAACGACAACACGTAGGGACCAAAGGCTTCGGGCAACCCGCCCAGCGTCGAGCCAGCGACAATCGCGAATGCGGCCCCGAGCGCCGCGCCGCTGGACACCCCCACCAGCCCCGGGTCCGCCAGTGGATTACGGAACAGACCCTGCATCGCCACGCCGGACAACGCCAACACCCCGCCCACCGCCAAGCCGAGCAGCGTGCGTGGCAAACGGATCTGGCCGAGGATCAGTTCGGCCTGCTCGAGGCCATCGGCGGCCACAGGCAAACCCGACAAGCGCAAGGCGGCGCGCAAAGTGTCCAGCAGCGGCAGGCTCACCGGCCCCAGGGCCAGGGACAACCAGGTCGCCAGCAGACACAGCAGGCCCAGGCCGGTGAATAAAGTGCGTGGCTTGACCAACGCGGTCATGGCGCCGTGGCCGACTCAGCCGGATAGAAGCCGGCCGTCAGTTTCACCAGGCTTTGTGGCAGACGCGGACCCAACCCGCCCACCAACAGCGTCGGGTCGAGCTCCATGACGCGCCCTTCCCTGGCGGCCCGGGTCGAGGACAGAATCGGGTTTTCCCTGAACAACGCCGCTCGCGCCTCTTCACCGCTCAGGGCACGGTCGGCAAAGACCAACACTTCAGGATTCAGGCCAGCCAGGCTTTCCACGGAAAAAGACTTGTAGCCATTGTGGGTCGCGAGGTTGTGACCGCCGGCCTGCTGCAACAGCCAGTCGGCGGAAGTGCCCTTGCCAGCGACCAGTGGCTTGCCACCGGAACTGCCCACCAACAGCAATACCCCGGGTGCCTTTTGCTTGCGCTGGGCCTCGACTATACGGGCGTGTTGCTGGGTGAGCTGTTCCTGGTAACGATCAAACACCTGGGCCGCCGCGGCCTCGGCCCCCAGCAACTGGCCCAAGTGGCGCAAATTGCCTTGCAACGTCGGCAGGTCAGGGGTGGCCGAGAACAGTTCGACCTGCACGCCGGCGCTGCGGATTTGCGCCAGCACCGGTGGAGGTCCCATTTCTTCGGTGCCCACCAGGATCTGCGGGCGCAGGCTCAATACACCCTCGGCGGACAATTGTCGCTGATAGCCAATGCTGGGCAGGGCCCGCAACGACTCAGGATGCTGGCTGGTGGTGTCCACGCCCACCAGTTTCGATTCGCCACCCAGGGCACTGACCCACTCCGAAAGGGCGCCGCCAGCGCTGACCCAACGCTGCGGCGACTCAGCGGCGCTGATCCCCTGGTTGACCAACAGTGCGACACAGAGCGCAACAACGCGGATGTTCAGGCGCATCGGGCAGCTTCCTCGAAGAAGTTTTTCACAGGACCGGGTAGGGCCAAGTATCCTCAGCCACCTGCGAAGGAGGCGCCATTTGATAATTGTTTTCATTTGACCGTCAAGCATGGATCTTTTGCCACACGAAACCTTGTGGGAGCGAGCTTGCTCGCGATAGCGGCCTGTCAGTCACTCAGATGTTGAATGTGTCACCGTCATCGCGAGCAAGCTCGCTCCCACAATGGATTCACTCCGACAAATATTGAGATACACATGAAGTTTCTTTGTACCGCCGCCCAATTGCCCGACAACGGCAGTCGCGGCTTCGAGCTCGATGGGCGCAAGCTCCTGGCCGTGCGACGCGCCGGCCAGGTGTACGTCTATCTCAATCGCTGCCCGCACCGTGGCGTGCCGCTGGAATGGCAACCCGACCAGTTCCTCGACCCCAGCGCCAGCCTGATCCAGTGCGCCACTCACGGCGCGCTGTTCCTGATCGAAAGCGGTGAATGCGTGGCCGGCCCCTGCGCCGGTCAGTTCCTCGCTGCCCTAGATAGCCGGGAGGACGAGCACGGCGTCTGGGTCGAGCTCTAGCAACACCGGCAACGCACGGTCCACCCACATCTGCTCGGGCGTCAGCGTGACCCCGTAGGCCAGCACCTCCACACCCGCCGCCACCGCGTCACGCAGGGCAACTGCGTACACCGGGTCGATTTCGTGTGCCGGGCGCACGGCCTCGATACCACTGAGGTTCACGCAATACAGCTGCACCGCCCGCACGCCTTGCCGGGCCAGGCAGGCCAGTTCTCTCAAGTGTTTGGCCCCACGCAAGGTCACCGCATCGGGAAACGCTGCCACGTGGGTGCCATCGAACCCCAGCGTGACACTTTTGACTTCGACCCAGGCCGAGCCCAGCTCATAGTCCAGGCGAAAATCGATACGGCTGTTTTCCACGCCGTACGCCACTTCACGCTTGAGCCCGGTAAACCCGTTCAGTTCGCTAATGATCCCGGCGCGCAGGGCCTCCTCGACCAAGGCATTGGCCCGTGCGGTATTGATGCAGGCGAGCCGTCCCTGAGGGGTTTCGCCGATTTCCCAAGTGCCGGGCAACTTGCGCTTGGGGTCGCTGGAGCGACTGAACCAGACGCGCGCGCCTTCGGCCATGCAATTGAGCATCGAGCCAGTGTTGGGGCAGTGAATAGTAAGAAGTTCGCCGTGAACGGTCTCGATATCAGCGAGAAAACGCTTGTAACGTCGAATCAAGCGGCCTTCTTCCAACGCAGGGGAAAAACGCATCAGCCTTGCCAACTCCGCAGTCCGCGCCCGATTCGCTCCACCGCTTCCTGTAACCGCGGCAGGCTCTGTGTATAGGCGAAACGCACATGGTGGCCGGCCTGGTGGCGTCCGAAGTCCAGACCCGGCGTGAAGGCCACGTGTTCGGTTTCCAGGAAGTGCTGGCAGAACGCAAAGGCATCGCCGCCGAACGCGCTGATGTCGGCATAGAGGTAAAACGCCCCTTGCGGCTCCACCGCGATGCCGAAGCCCAATTCCCGCAAGGCCGGTAGCAGAAAGTCGCGGCGCAACGCGAACTCGGCCCGACGCTGCTCGAAGATTTCGATCGTGGCGGGCTCGAAACAGGCCAGGGCGGCATACTGGGCCATGCTCGGCGCACTGATGTAGAGGTTCTGCGCAAGCTTTTCCAGCTCGCCGATGGCCGCCGAAGGGGCCACCAGCCAGCCGAGCCGCCAACCGGTCATGCCGAAATACTTGGAAAAACTATTGAGGACAAAGGCATCGTCGTCCACTTCCAATACGCTGGCGGCGTCGGTGCCGTAGGTCAGGCCGTGATAGATCTCGTCGACCACCAGATGACCGTTGTGGCCCTTGATGGCCTTGGACAACCCCGCCAGCTCGTCCCGGGTCAGAATCGTTCCGGTCGGGTTGGCCGGCGAGGCCACCAATGCGCCGACGCTGTCCTGGTCCCAATGGCGGTTCACCAGGTCCGGCGTCAGTTGGTAACGCACATCCGGTCCCACCGGCACCAATTGCGCCGCGCCTTCCACCAGGCGCAGGAAATGACGGTTACAGGGATAGCCAGGGTCGGCCAACAGCCAATGCTTGCCCGGGTCGACCAACAAAGCGCTGGCCAGCAGCAGCGCGCCAGAGCCGCCCGGCGTGATCATGATGCGTCGAGGGTCAATGTCGACGCCGTAGCGCTGCCCATAGAAACCCGAGATGGCCTCGCGCAGCTCAGGGATGCCCCGGGCCGCGGTGTAACGGGTCTTGCCCGCCGCCAGCGCGGCCTGGCCGGCCTGGATAATCGGCTCGGCAGTAGTGAAGTCCGGCTCGCCGATCTCCAGGTGAATAACGTCATGCCCGGCGGCTTGCAGTTCGTTGGCGCGGGCCAACAGCGCCATCACATGGAAAGGTTCGATGGCGCGGCTGCGCGCACTGTAGGGCTGAGCCATTGGCCTTCCTTCAGGGGAAAAAGAATCGATTCTACCCAACTCGGGAACAACTGCGGGAACGAGCACGAACCCAAAGCGGTCTGAGCCCTCGGATTGCAGGAAATGACTCCCGCGATTGGCCCAGGCTTGACTAGAATCAAGCATTGAGCAGGTTGACATCCCCACCGAAGCGAACCCGGCCACGTTTTACAAGCCCCGGCCGCCGCAGGCTCGACAACCGGGAGTAGCGCGGCCCGATTTGATCTGGTAAGTTCGCCCGCTTGCAGCCGCAGGGCCGGCAGGTGTCGGTGATGGAGCAATCCTGCGTAGTGGATTACAAGAGTAGAGGCGGTCCATTCATGCCCACCCAAGCAAAGCAAAATCAAAATCAAACGCTCAGCGGGTTTGAGCCGTACGTCCCGCAAGCTGGCGAAGAGTACATGGGCGCCCCCATGCGCGCGCACTTCACCAAGATCCTGAACAAGTGGAAACAGGACTTGATGCAGGAAGTCGACCGCACCGTGGATCACATGAAAGACGAAGCGGCCAACTTCCCCGACCCGGCCGACCGTGCCAGCCAGGAAGAAGAGTTCAGCCTCGAGCTGCGCGCCCGTGACCGTGAGCGCAAGCTCATCAAGAAAATCGACAAGACCCTGCAACTGATCGAAGACGAAGAGTACGGTTGGTGCGAGTCCTGCGGCGTCGAGATCGGCGTCAAGCGTCTGGAGGCGCGTCCGACCGCCGACATGTGTGTCGACTGCAAGACCCTGGCGGAAATCAAGGAAAAACAGGTCGGCAAGTAATTGCCGGGGCTGTCACCGAAACGGAGCGTTCATACGCTCCGTTTTTTGTTTCCGATATTTTCTCCAAGCCTGGTGAACCCATGTGGGAGCGGGCTTGCTCGCGAAAGCGGTGGATCAGCCAGCATTGATGTACAGATACACCGCCTTCGCGAGCAAGCCCGCTCCCACAAGGGAATTATGCTTCGGCATCAAGATTTGTATGCCTTTCGCCCGGACCCAGTAACATTCGCCTATGACTGCCTACATCGGACGCTTCGCCCCCACCCCCAGCGGCCACTTGCATTTTGGTTCGCTGGTCGCCGCACTGGCTTCGTACCTGGACGCCCGGGCTGTGGGTGGGCGTTGGTTGCTGCGCATGGAGGACCTCGACCCGCCCCGGGAGGAGCCGGGTGCGCAAGCGGCAATTCTCCAGGCGCTGGAAAGCTACGGGTTCGAATGGGACGGCGAGATGGTTCGCCAGAGCGAACGCCATGACGCCTACGATCAGATCATCAACCGGCTGTTCAGCCAAGGGTTGGCCTATGCGTGCACCTGTTCACGCAAGCAACTGGAGGCCTACCAGGGTATTTATCCGGGATTGTGCCGCAATGCCGGGCACGGCACCGAGGACGCCGCCATCCGCCTGCGCGTCCCCGAGCTTGAATACCACTTCACCGACCGGGTCCAGGGCGAGTTCCGCCAGCACCTCGGCCGTGAGGTCGGTGACTTCGTGATCCGCCGCCGCGACGGGCTCTACGCTTATCAACTGGCCGTGGTCCTGGACGACGCCTGGCAAGGGGTGACCGATATCGTGCGCGGCGCCGACCTGCTGGACTCCACGCCGCGCCAGCTCTACCTGCAAGAACTGCTCGGGTTGCCGCAACCGCGTTACCTCCACGTGCCGCTGATCACCCAGCCCGACGGGCACAAGCTTGGCAAATCCTACCGTTCCCCGCCGCTGGCGGCCGACCAGGCCACGCCGCTGTTGCTAAGGGCTTTGCGAGCACTGGGCCAGCAACCGGGCCTCGAACTGGTCGATGCCAGCCCATGGGAACTGCTGGCCTGGGGCATTCGCCATTGGGATGCGGGCAAGATCCCGCGCACACTGAGCCTGCCCGAAGCGCAAATACGTTGACGGCCCTTGCAGCTTGGCGCCCATCCGTTACCATCGCCGCACGTTTTCGGGCACGCGCATAAATTAGAGAGGCCGGGATGTACATCTATCGCTTGGTCCTGCTCCTGGTAGTGGGGATTTACCTGTTCTCCCCGGCCATCATGGATTGGTGGATCGATGCCACGGGTGCCTGGTATCGGCCGTATCTGCTCTGGCTGATACTGATTGTCGTGACCTTCATCCTGCAGAGCCAAAAAGATGCCGATGAGCTTTAGCCTGACCCAGATGATCCTGATCAGCGCCGCCTACCTGGCGGTGCTGTTCGGCGTAGCCTGGATCAGCGAACGAGGCATGATCCCCCGGGCGATCATCCGCCACCCGCTGACCTACACCCTGTCGCTGGGTGTCTATGCCAGCGCGTGGGCGTTCTATGGCACGGTCGGGCTGGCCTATCAGTACGGCTATGGTTTCCTCTCCAGTTACCTGGGGGTGTCAGGGGCGTTCCTGCTGGCGCCAGTGTTGCTCTACCCGATCCTGAAAATCACCCGCACCTACCAACTGTCGTCACTGGCCGACCTGTTCGCCTTTCGCTTTCGCAGCACCTGGGCCGGCGCGCTGACCACGATCTTCATGCTGGTCGGGGTGTTGCCGCTGCTGGCCCTGCAAATCCAGGCCGTGGCCGATTCCATCAGCATCCTGACCCGCGAGCCGGTACAGCACCGAGTGGCGTTGAGCTTCTGTGCGCTGATCATTCTGTTCACGATCTTCTTCGGCTCCCGGCACATCGCCACGCGGGAAAAACACGAAGGCCTGGTGTTTGCGATCGCCTTCGAGTCGGTGATCAAGCTGATCGCCATCGGCGGTGTCGGTCTCTATGCCTTGTACGGCGTGTTCGATGGCCCGCAGCAGCTTGAGCTCTGGCTGCTGCAGAACCAGACCGCCCTCGCCGCCCTGCACACGCCTTTGCAGGAAGGCCCGTGGCGCACGCTGTTGCTGGTGTTCTTCGCCTCGGCGATCGTGATGCCGCACATGTACCACATGACCTTTACCGAAAACCTCAACCCGCGCTCGCTGGTGAGCGCCAGTTGGGGCCTGCCGTTGTTCCTGCTGTTGATGAGCCTGGCGGTGCCGCTGATCCTCTGGGCTGGCCTGAAGCTGGGCGCCAGCACCAACCCGGAATACTTCACCCTCGGCATCGGCATCGCCGCCAACAGCAAGGCCCTGGCATTATTGGCCTACGTCGGTGGCCTGTCGGCGGCCAGCGGCTTGATTATCGTCACCACGCTGGCCTTGTCGGGCATGGCCCTCAACCACTTGGTGCTACCGCTCTACCAGCCGCCAGCCGAAGGCAACATCTATCGCTGGTTGAAGTGGACCCGGCGGGCGCTGATCGTCGCGATCATCATGGCCGGCTACGGCTTCTACCTGATGCTCGGTGACGGGCAGGACCTGGCCAACCTGGGCATCGTCGCCTTCGTCGCCACCTTGCAGTTCCTGCCCGGCGTGCTGTCGGTGCTGTATTGGCCGACTGCCAACCGCCGCGGCTTCATCGCCGGCCTGCTGGCAGGGATCCTGGTGTGGCTGGTGGCGATGCTGTTGCCGCTGATGGGCAACCTGCAGGGCTTCTATATTCCGCTGCTGAACATGATCTACGTGCTCGACGACACCAGTTGGCACATGGCGGCCATCGCTTCCCTGGCGGCGAACGTGCTGATGTTCACGCTGATCTCGCTGTTCACCAACGCCAGCAGCGAAGAAGCCAGCGCCGCCGAGGCCTGTGCGGTGGACAACGTGCGTCGCCCGCAGCGCCGCGAGTTGCACGCCGCCTCACCCCAGGAATTCGCCACGCAACTGGCCAAGCCCTTGGGTGCCAAGGCCGCGCAAAAGGAAGTTGAACAGGCCCTGCGCGACCTCTACTTGCCTTTCGATGAACGCCGCCCATACGCCTTGCGTCGCCTGCGGGACCGGATCGAGGCCAACCTGTCCGGCCTGATGGGCCCCAGCGTGGCCCAGGACATGGTCGAGACGTTCCTACCCTACAAGGCTGGCGGCGAGAACTACGTCACCGAAGACATCCACTTCATCGAAAGCCGTCTCGAGGATTACCACTCGCGCCTCACCGGCCTGGCCGCCGAACTGGACGCCTTGCGCCGTTACCATCGCCAGACCCTGCAGGAATTGCCGATGGGCGTGTGCTCCCTGGCCAAGGACCAGGAAATCCTGATGTGGAACAAGGCCATGGAAGAGCTCACCGGAATCGCCGCCCAGCGCGTGGTCGGTTCCCGCCTGAGCACCCTGGGCGAGCCGTGGAAAGGCTTGCTGCAAGGGTTCATCGACCTGCCGGACGAGCACTTGCACAAACAGCACCTGGCCCTCGACGGCCAGACCCGCTGGCTGAACCTGCACAAAGCGGCAATCGACGAGCCACTGGCTCCCGGCAACAGCGGCCTGGTGCTGCTGGTGGAAGACCTGACCGATACCCAGATGCTCGAAGACAAGCTGGTCCACTCCGAACGGCTGGCAAGCATCGGCCGCCTGGCCGCCGGGGTGGCCCATGAAATCGGTAACCCGATCACCGGCATCGCCTGCCTGGCGCAGAACCTGCGCGAAGAGCGCGAGGACGACGGCGAGCTGACGGAAATCAGCGGGCAGATCCTCGAACAGACCAAGCGCGTGTCGCGCATCGTCCAGTCGCTGATGAGTTTCGCCCATGCTGGCGGCCACCAACACAATGACGAACCTGTCTGCCTGGCCGAAGTGGCCCAGGACGCCATTGGTCTGCTGGCCCTCAACCGGCGCAATTTCGAAGTGCAATTCTTCAACCTGTGCGACCCGGAGCACTGGGTCGATGGCGACCCCCAGCGGCTCGCCCAGGTGTTGATCAACCTGCTCTCCAACGCGCGGGACGCCTCACCGGCCGGCAGCGCGGTGCGGGTCAAGAGCGAAGCTTTCGAACACACGATCGACCTGATCGTCGAAGACGAAGGCAGCGGTATCCCACAGAACATCATGGACCGATTGTTCGAACCTTTCTTCACCACCAAGGATCCTGGCGAAGGCACCGGTCTGGGCCTCGCACTGGTCTATTCCATCGTTGAAGAGCATTATGGACAAATCACCATCGACAGCCCGGCCGATGTTCAGAGCCAACGCGGCACCCGTATCCGGGTGACCTTGCCGCGTCATGTCGAAGCGACGTCCGCTGTGAACTGAGACCGTCGAGAGAATCGAATCAATGCCGCACATTTTGATCGTCGAAGACGAAACAATTATCCGCTCCGCCTTGCGCCGCCTGCTGGAACGCAACCAGTACCAGGTCAGCGAAGCCGGTTCAGTGCAGGAAGCACAAGAACGTTTCAGCATCCCCACGTTCGACCTGATCGTCAGCGACCTGCGCCTGCCTGGCGCCCCGGGCACCGAGCTGATCAAGCTCGGCCAGGGCACGCCGGTGCTGATCATGACCAGCTACGCCAGCCTGCGCTCGGCGGTCGACTCCATGAAAATGGGCGCGGTGGACTACATCGCCAAACCGTTCGACCACGACGAGATGCTCCAGGCCGTGGCCCGCATCCTGCGGGATCGACAGGCGGCCACCAGCAATCCTGCGGAACCCGTCGGCAAGGCCAGCGCGTCGGCGAAAGCCGGCGCCAGCAACAATAATGGCGAAATCGGCATCATTGGCTCCTGCCCGCCCATGCAGGACCTGTACGGCAAGATCCGCAAAGTCGCGCCGACCGACTCCAACGTCCTGATCCAGGGCGAGTCGGGCACCGGCAAGGAATTGGTGGCCCGTGCCCTGCACAACCTGTCGCGCCGAGCCAAGGCACCGATGATTTCGGTGAACTGCGCGGCGATTCCGGAAAGCCTGATCGAGTCCGAACTGTTCGGTCACGAGAAGGGCGCGTTCACCGGCGCCAGCGCCGGGCGTGCCGGGCTGGTGGAAGCGGCGGACGGCGGTACGTTGTTCCTCGATGAAATCGGCGAGCTGCCATTGGAAGCCCAGGCGCGGTTGCTGCGGGTGCTCCAGGAAGGCGAAATCCGCCGGGTCGGCTCGGTGCAGTCGCAAAAGGTCGATGTCCGCCTGATCGCGGCCACCCACCGTGACCTCAAGAGCCTGGCGAAAATTGGCCAGTTCCGCGAAGACTTGTACTACCGCTTGCACGTGATCGCCTTGAAGCTCCCTGCCCTGCGCGAGCGTGGCGCCGACGTCAATGAAATCGCCCAGGCGTTTCTGGCCCGCCAGAGCGCGCGGGTCAACCGCACCGACCTCAAGTTCGCCCCGGACGCCGAACAGGCCATTCGTCATTACGCCTGGCCGGGTAACGTTCGAGAGCTGGAAAACGCGGTCGAGCGGGCGGTGATCCTGTGCGAGAGCCCGGAAATTTCCGCCGACCTGCTGGGCATCGATATCGAGCTCAGTGACCTGGACGACGAAGAATTCATCGGCCTGGCCCCGCAACAGGGCGGCGGCGCCAACAACACCAGCCACGAACCTACCGAAGACCTGTCCCTGGAGGATTACTTCCAGCACTTCGTCCTCGAGCACCAGGACCACATGACCGAAACCGAACTGGCACGCAAGCTGGGCGTCAGCCGCAAGTGCCTGTGGGAACGTCGTCAGCGCCTGGGGATTCCACGACGCAAGACCGGAGCGACCAGCGAAAGCTGAGGTGTGGGGGTAACACCGCTGAATGTGAAAAAACTGTTACCCCAGTCTTTTTCACGTAACAGAAGCCGGGGTTTACGGTAACGAAACCCCGGCTTTTTTTCGCCTCGAAAAAATGGCTATAACCCTATAACCCCCGGTTTCGCTGGGCCTCGCAAAAGTTGGCACGCACCCTGCTATAGCTTTGGTACAAGAACAATAACAAGCAATGCAAAAGACAATAAAAATAAGACGAATCGACTCACGCACAATAAAAACAAGACGGCGAGAGGCGCAGCTAACTGATTCTTTTGGAGAGGCGTTGTATTTGGGGCTTGCCCCGCAACCAGGCCGAGAATAATAAAAACTGTCTCAAGACAGCTGCCTGAACTGGTTGGATCGATTGATCACTGCAACACAGCGACCAAAGCAATCCGTTTGCTCTTGGCTCCCGATTGGGAGGGTCACGAAGGGAAAACCTCGTGGCGCGGGCACTCAACAAAAACAAGAAGCCCGAAACCAATAATAAAAACAGAGCACGCAACTAATTCTGGGGGAGCTTCGGCTCCCCTTGTGGTTTCTGGCGTTCCGCCTTCCCCGCCGCCTACACGCCTATCGCTGAAAGCTTGCAGCCCAAAACTCCTCTGTCCTACACCATCCCTCGACTAAATGCTAGAATCCCCGCCCATCATGCGGTCATTCTTCGTTTTTGGCCGAACATTCCTTCAAACAGTGCATCCCATGCTGAAGAAGCTGTTCCAGTCATTCCGTTCTCCCTTGCGTCGTACGCAACATATTCGCAGCACGCCTGAAGTGCTCAACAGCGGCCAGCATTCACTGCAAAAGGCCCAGTTCAGCCGTTATGCGGTGAACATCGTCGAACGTTTGCAGAACGCCGGCTACCAGGCTTACCTGGTCGGTGGCTGCGTGCGCGACATGCTGCTCAACATCACACCCAAGGATTTCGACGTTGCCACCAGCGCCACGCCGGAACAGATACGGGCCGAGTTTCGCAACGCCCGGATCATTGGCCGGCGCTTCAAGCTGGTCCATATCCATTTCGGCCGCGAAATCATCGAAGTGGCGACTTTCCGGGCCAATCACCCGCAGAGCGATGAAGAGGAAGACAGCAACCAGTCTTCCCGCAACGAGAGCGGGCGCATCCTGCGCGACAACGTCTACGGCACGCTGGAAGAAGACGCGCAACGCCGCGACTTCACCATCAACGCCCTGTATTACGATCCGGTCAGCGAACGCATCCTCGATTACGCCAACGGTGTACACGACATCCGCAATCGCCTGATCCGCCTGATCGGCGATCCCAAGCAACGCTACCAGGAAGACCCGGTGCGGATGCTGCGGGCCGTGCGTTTCGCCGCCAAGCTGAATTTCGGCATCGAAAAACACAGCGCCACGCCGATTCGCGAACTGGCGCCGATGTTGCGAGAAATCCCCTCGGCCCGCCTGTTCGAGGAAGTGCTCAAGCTGTTCCTGTCGGGCAACGCGGCAGATACCTTCGAGATGCTGGTGGACTTGCAGTTGTTCGATCCGCTGTTCCCCGCCAGTGCCGAGGCCCTGGAGCACAATCCGACCTATACCCACACCTTGATCAGCGAAGCACTGATCAACACCGACCTGCGCATCAAGCAGAACAAGCCGGTGACGCCGGCGTTCCTGTTCGCCGCCCTGCTCTGGCCTGCCCTGCCGGCCCGGGTGCTGCGCCTGCAAGACCGTGGCATGCCGCCGATCCCGGCGATGCAGGAAGCCGCCCACGAGCTGATCGCCGAACAGTGCCAGCGCATCGCCATTCCAAAACGCTTCACGATGCCGATCCGCGAGATCTGGGACATGCAGGAGCGCCTGCCACGGCGCAGCGGCAAACGTGCCGACTTGCTGCTGGACAACCCGCGGTTCCGCGCCGGCTACGACTTCCTCCTGCTGCGTGAAAGCGCAGGCGAGCAGACCGATGGCCTGGGCGAATGGTGGACCGACTACCAGGACGCCAACGACAGCGAGCGTCGCGACATGATTCGCGAGCTCAGCGGCAAGGATGACGGCGCCAGCGGCCCACGCAAGCGTCGTCGCAGCAGCGGTGCCAAGCGTAAACGGGCCAGTGAACCGAGCGCTTCGGGCGAATAATCGATGGAACGCATCTACATCGGCATGGGCAGCAACCTCGCCGAACCCGCCGAACAATTGCGCAGCGCCGTCCAAGCGCTGGCGCAGTTGCCTGACACGCAACTGGTAGGTGTCTCGGCGTTTTATCAAAGCGATTCTTTGCTCCCCGGCCAGCCCCGCTACACCAACGCGGTGGCAGCGCTGGATAGCCGCCTGGCACCACTGGACCTGCTCGATGCGCTGCAAGCCATCGAAACCGGACAGGGTCGCGAACGCCTCGAACGTTGGGGGCCGCGCACCTTGGATCTGGACATCCTGCTGTTCGGTGATCACCTGATCGACGAGCCACGCCTCAAGGTTCCCCACTACCACATGCAGGCCCGGGCCTTTGTGCTCTACCCGCTGGCCGAACTGGCCCCCGCCGACCTGCGTCTGGCCGATGGGCGCCTGCTCAAGGATCTCCTTGCGGCGTGCCCATTCGTCGGCCTGGAACGCTTGCCACCAATCTGACGAACACCACCTCCTGTGGGAGCAAGCTTGCTCGCGATGGCGTCATCACATCCAGCATCCAGGATGACTGACACACTGCTATCGCGAGCAAGCTCGCTCCCACAGGATCCGGGACCCAGCAGTCAGATTCGGAACACGCCCCTACGCTGAAACGCATCAGTCACCCCGGTAACACCCGGCGGTAACACATCCAATTGACTTCCCGAGTGCTCCTCACGACTATAGGCGTCCCGTCGCCGCCAACGCGGCGCTAATGGGCGTAATCCAGGCCTTACAAGCACCACGCATAGAAGGTGCGCCTGAATTCGAGCGCCTAATGAGGACTTTTTCATGCCAGCTATTACCCTGACCACGCTGCAAGGTCTCAAGCAAAAAGGTGAAAAAATCACCATGCTGACCTGCTATGACGCAACCTTCGCCCACGCCTGCAACGAGGCCGGTGTCGAAGTGCTGCTGGTGGGCGATTCCCTCGGCATGGTGCTGCAAGGTCACGACAGCACGCTGCCGGTGACCACCGCCGAGATGGCCTACCATGTGGCCGCCGTCAAACGTGGTAACACCGATGCGCTGATTCTCGCCGACCTGCCGTTCATGGCCTACGCCACCCTCGAGCAAACCATGACCAACAGCGCCATGCTGATGCAGGCCGGTGCCCACATGGTCAAGGTCGAAGGCGCGTTGTGGCTGGCCGATTCGATTCGACTACTGGCCGAGCGAGGCATTCCAGTGTGTGCGCACCTGGGCCTGACCCCCCAAGCGGTGAATATCCTCGGCGGCTACAAGGTCCAGGGCCGCAATGAGAACCAGGCGCGGCAGATGCGCGCCGATGCGATTGCCCTGGAGCAGGCGGGCGCGGCGATGTTGCTGCTCGAATGCGTGCCCAGCGAGCTGGCTGAAGAAATCACCCAGGCGGTGAAGATTCCAGTGATCGGGATCGGCGCCGGCAGCGCTACCGACGGTCAGGTACTGGTGCTGCACGACATGCTCGGATTATCGATCACCGGGCGCGTGCCCAAGTTCGTCAAGAACTTCATGGCTGGGCAAACCTCTATCCACGGCGCCTTGAGTGCCTACGTCGCGGAAGTCAAGGCCGCGACCTTCCCGGGCACCGAACACGGGTTTTCTGCATGAACACCGTCAAAACCGTACGCGAACTGCGGGCCGCCGTGGCCCGTGCCCGCGGCGAAGGCAAGCGCATTGCCTTCGTGCCGACCATGGGCAACCTGCACAGCGGTCACGTGGCGTTGGTCACCAAGGCTGCGCAACGGGCCGACTTCGTGGTGGCGAGCATTTTCGTCAACCCGCTGCAATTCGGCGCCGGCGAGGACTTGGACAAATACCCCCGTACCCTGGCGGCCGACCAGGAGAAGCTGCTCCAGGCCGGCTGCCACTTGCTGTTCGCCCCCAGCGTCGAAGAGATGTACCCCGACGGCATGACCGGACAAACCCGGGTCAGCGTTCCGCAATTGTCCGAAGGCTTGTGCGGCGCCAGCCGTCCCGGGCATTTCGAGGGTGTGGCGACGGTGGTCAGCAAACTGTTCAATATGGTCCAGCCTGACCTGGCGGTGTTTGGCCAGAAAGATTTCCAGCAACTGGCGGTGATCCGCGCCCTGGTCCATGACCTGAACATGCCGATCCAGATCATCGGCGAGCCGACCGTTCGCGCCGAAGACGGCCTGGCTCTGTCGTCACGCAACGGTTTCCTCAGCCCGGACCAACGCGCCGTCGCGCCCGTGGTCTATCGCGCCCTGAACCAGATCGCCGAGGCGATCAAGCAGGGTCAGCGGGATTTCCCGGCGCTGATCGGTGCGCAGCTCAAGCAGCTCGAAGCCGCCGGCCTGCGTCCAGACTATCTGGAAATCCGTCACGCCAAGACCTTGCGTCCAGCGTCGAGCGGGGACCGCGACCTGGTGATTCTGGTCGCCGCCTTCCTGGGCACCACACGCCTGATCGACAACCTGCACTTGGATCTCGACACCCCCGCCTAAACACTACAAATTCCCTGTGGGAGCGAGCTTGCTCGCGATAGCAGTCTGTCAGCCAATACACCTGGCACTGACCCACCGCCATCGCGAGCAAGCTCGCTCCCACATAGAGTCATCTCCCAGTGAGTCATCTGTGTTCCATCTGTCGGAGCTTTCCCGCCCCCGTTGTATAAAAAAGTACCGGGAACCAGTCAGACAAAGTCAAGACAGATCGCAACGCGAGGTTTACTGTAGTCGCCCTGTGTCCGGCGATCGTGTCGATGCAGTGTCCGGACGCCCACCTCGAGCCGCGCCGGAATTTTTCGTGTACAAAAGGTCGTTCAAGTAAAAAGGAAACCCGCAGCGATGGCGTATTACCGAACCCCTCATGACGTGACCGCTCTGCCAGCCTGGCAAGCGCTGAATGACCACCGCAAAGCCATGCAGGATTTCAGCATGCGCGAAGCGTTCAATGCCGATCCGCAGCGTTTCACACAATTCACCCTGTCGAGCTGCGGTCTGTTTCTCGACTACTCGAAAAACCTGATCAACGCCCAGACCCGCGACCTGCTGGTGGGCCTGGCCAACGAAGTCGACCTCAAGGGCGCGATCAAGGCGCTGTTCGAAGGCGAAATCGTCAACGCCTCGGAAAACCGCCCTGCCCTGCACACCGCCCTGCGTCGGCCGGTGGGGGACAAATTGCTGGTCAACGGCGTCAACGTGATGCCGGACGTGCACAAAGTGCTGAACCAGATCACTGACCTGGTCGGCCGCATTCACGACGGCCTGTGGCGCGGCTACACCGAAAAGCCCATCACCGACGTGGTGAACATCGGTATCGGTGGTTCCTTCCTCGGCCCGCAGTTGGTATCCGAAGCGCTGTTGTCCTACACGCACAAAGGCGTCCGCTGCCACTACCTGGCAAACATCGACGGCAGCGAATTCCACGAACTGACCATGAAACTGCGCGCCGAAACCACGCTGTTCATCGTCTCGTCGAAATCATTCAACACCCTCGAAACCCTGAAGAACGCCCAGGCCGCCCGCGCCTGGTACCTGGCCCAGGGTGGTTCCGAAGCGGAGCTGTATCGCCACTTTATCGCCGTGTCGAGCAACAATGCCGCCGCCGTGGCCTTCGGCATCCGTGAAGAAAACATCTTCCCGATGTGGGACTGGGTCGGCGGGCGCTACTCGCTGTGGTCGGCCATCGGCCTGCCGATCGCCCTGGCCATCGGCATGTCGAACTTCAAGGAATTGTTGTCCGGCGCCTATTCCATGGACCAGCATTTCCAGAGCGCCCCATTCGAGCAGAACATGCCGGTGCTGCTGGCGCTGCTGGGCGTGTGGTACGGCAACTTCTGGGGTGCGCAGAGCCATGCGATCCTGCCGTACGACCACTACCTGCGTAACATCACCAAACATTTGCAGCAGTTGGACATGGAATCCAACGGCAAGAGCGTGCGCCAGGACGGTACCCCGGTGTCGACCGACACGGGCCCGGTCATCTGGGGCGGTGTTGGCTGCAACGGACAGCACGCCTACCACCAGTTGCTGCACCAGGGCACCCAGTTGATCCCGGCCGACTTCATCGTGCCGATCGTCAGCTTCAACCCGGTTGCCGACCATCACCAGTGGCTGTACGCCAACTGCCTGTCCCAGAGCCAGGCACTGATGCTGGGCAAGACCCGCGCCGAGGCCGAAGCCGAGCTGCGGGACAAGGGCGCCAGCGAAGAAGAGGTGCAGAAACTGGCCTCCCACAAGGTGATCCCGGGCAACCGCCCAAGCAACACCCTGGTGGTCGAACGCATCAGCCCACGGCGCCTCGGCGCACTGGTGGCGCTGTATGAGCACAAAGTGTTCGTGCAGAGCGTGGTCTGGGGCATCAACGCCTTCGACCAATGGGGCGTGGAGCTGGGCAAGGAACTGGGCAAGGGTGTCTACAACCGCCTGGTAGGCAGCGAAGAAAACCCGGCCGAAGACGCCTCGACCCAAGGCTTGATCAACTACTTCCGCGGGCGTCATCGCGGCTGATCGTATCCCGCTCCCACAGTTGCTTTGTCACAGTTGCTTTGTGTGTGACTTGAACCCTCAGGCTACTGGGCGCATCTTTATATCTTGTCGCAAAACAAGAATAAGGAACCGTCATGTTCGATATCAGCCAGTACCCCCACGCCGATGCCGTCCGCCGGGCTGCGCAACTGAGTCAGGACGAGTACAAGCGGCTCTACAAGGAATCCATCGAACACCCCAGCGCCTTCTGGGCCGAGCAGGCCACGCGCTTTCTCGACTGGATGACGCCCTGGCAAACCGTCCAGCGCTATGACCTCAAGAATGGCGACGCGACCTGGTTCGCCGGCGGCAAGCTGAACGTCAGCGCCAATTGCATCGACCGTCACCTGGACACACGGGGCGACCAGATCGCGATCATCTGGGAAGGCGACGACCCTGCCGAATCGGCGCAAATTACCTACAAGAAACTCCACAATCATGTCTGCCGCCTGGCCAACGTGCTGAAAAGCCGTGGCGTGAAGAAAGGCGACCGGGTCTGCATCTACATGCCGATGATCCCCGAGGCCGCCTACGCCATGCTCGCCTGCACCCGCATCGGCGCGGTGCATTCGGTGGTGTTCGGCGGCTTCTCGCCGGACTCCCTGCGCGACCGGATTCTCGACGCCGATTGCCGCACCGTGATCACCGCTGACGAAGGTGTACGCGGCGGGCGCTTCATACCGCTCAAGCGCAACGTCGACAAGGCCCTGGAAAGCTGCCCGAACGTCAGCACCGTGCTGGTGGTCGAGCGCACCCAGGGCGAAGTGGACTGGGCAGAAGGTCGTGACCTCTGGTATCACCAGGCCATGCACGACATCAGCGACGATTGCCCGCCCGAACCGATGGACGCCGAAGACCCGCTGTTCATCCTCTACACCTCAGGCAGTACCGGCAAGCCCAAGGGCGTGCTGCACACCACCGGCGGCTATCTGCTGCAAGCGGCGATGACGTTCAAGTACGTACTCGACTACCGCGACAACGAGGTGTTCTGGTGCACCGCCGACGTCGGCTGGGTCACCGGCCACAGCTACATTGTCTATGGCCCGCTGGCGAACGGCGCCACCACGCTGATCTTCGAGGGCGTGCCGAGCCACCCCACCAGTTCGCGTTTCTGGCAAGTGATCGACAAGCATCAGGTCAACATCTTCTACACCGCGCCGACCGCCCTGCGCGCGTTGATGCGTGAAGGAGCCGGACCGTTGCAGGAAACGTCCCGCAAAAGCCTGCGATTGCTCGGCAGCGTCGGCGAGCCGATCAACCCGGAGGCGTGGGAATGGTATTTCAACGTGGTAGGCGAACAGCGCTGCCCGATTGTCGATACTTGGTGGCAGACCGAAACCGGCGGCATCATGCTCAGCCCATTGGTCAGTGCCCCACGGCTCAAGCCAGGCTGCGCCACACGGCCGATGTTCGGCGTGCAACCGGTCTTGCTGGATGAGGTGGGCAAGGAAATCAACGGTGCCGGCAGCGGTGTGCTGGCGATCAAATCCAGTTGGCCGGGGCAGATTCGCAGTGTCTACGGCGACCATCAACGCATGGTCGACACCTACTTCAAGCCCTATCCGGGTTATTACTTCACTGGCGACGGCGCGCGCCGCGACGAAGACGGCGACTACTGGATCACCGGGCGTATCGACGATGTGATCAACGTCTCCGGGCATCGCATTGGCACCGCCGAGGTGGAAAGCGCCCTGGTGCTGCATGACAGCATCGCCGAAGCCGCCGTGGTCGGTTACCCCCACGACCTCAAGGGCCAGGGCATCTATGCGTTTGTCACGCCGATGAACGGTGTGGAGGCCAACGACGAGTTGAAGAAAGAATTGTTGGCTCACGTCAGCAAGGAAATCGGCAGCTTCGCCAAGCCGGAGCTGATCCAGTGGGCGCCGGCGTTGCCCAAGACCCGCTCGGGCAAGATCATGCGGCGCATCCTGCGCAAGATCGCCTGCAACGAACTCGACAGCCTTGGCGACACCTCGACCCTGGCCGATCCAAGCGTGGTGGAGGGGTTGATCGACAAACGGCTGAATCGCTGAGGATTCCTGTGGGAGCGAGCTTGCTCGCGATGGGGCCCTGTCAGTCTTGACCGCCATCGCGAGCAAGCTCGCTCCCACAAGGACCACGCCAGCCATAACTGCTAAACTCCCGCGCCTCATTTCTTTAAGGCGCGCCCGGCATGTCTTCCTTGAATCAGGCGCTGCGCGCCGCCCTCGACCAGCGCCTGGAACTGCTCGGCCAACTGCACCAGCAAGGCACCGACTGCTATCGCCTGTTCCATGGCAGCCAGGAAGGCGCGCCCGGCCTGACCATCGACCGCTATGGCCCGCAACTGCTGGTGCAGAGCTTCCACCAGTCGCTGGAACGCGACGACCTGCTGCAGTTGCACGGCATTGTCAACGAACGCCTGGGCCTGGAGACCCTGTTGGTCTACAACGACCGCGCCCGGGGCAATTCCCGCATCGACCGCCAGGACACCGTCTATCAGGCGGACGAAGCCGCCCTGCAAGACCTGGTCGGGCATGAGTGGGGCTTGAATTATCGTGTCCGTGGCCGGCATGCCGGGCAGGATCCACTCCTGTTCCTCGACCTGCGCAACGCCCGGGGCTGGGTCAAGGCCCACAGCCGCGGCAAAAGCGTGTTGAACCTGTTTGCCTACACCTGCGGCGTCGGCCTGAGCGCCGCCGCGGGTGGCGCGCGTGAAGTGTGCAACCTGGACTTCGCCGAAGGCAACCTGGCGGTGGGCCGTGAAAACGGCCTGCTCAACCCCGATTTGCAGCCCATGGAATTCGTGCAGTCGGATTACTTCCCGGCGATTCGCCAACTGGCCGGCCTGCCCATCAGCCAGCGTCGCGGGCAAAAACTGCCCAGCTATGTGCGCCTGGAGCAACGCCAGTACGACCTGGTGCTACTCGACCCACCGGCCTGGGCCAAAAGTGCGTTCGGCACCGTCGATCTGTTGCGCGACTACCAAAGCCTGCTGAAACCGGCGCTGCTCACCACAGCTGACAATGGTGTGCTGATCTGCTGCAACAACCTGGCAAAAGTGCCCATGGACGACTGGCGCGAGCAGGTGTTGCGTTGTGCGGAAAAAGCCGGCCGCCCGGTGCGCGACTGGAGCGTGCTGACCCCAGGCAGCGATTTCCCCTCCCTGGATCAGCAACCGCCGCTCAAGACGCTGATCCTCCAGCTCTAGGCCCCGGACTGAATTCTCACAGGGAAACCAGATAAATCTCATAAATCACAGTGGCTTCGGAACCGTAAACGCATGCCATACTCCAAGGCACTCCGAATTCACACCTAGATGAAGCCGCACATGCCCAAAGGATTGATTCGCGCTATCGGCGCCCTGTTGACCGCACTGGCCCTCTACAGTCTGTTGGGTTTCCTGATTCTGCCAGGCATCGCCTTGCGCATCGCCAACCAGCAATTGGCCGCCCTTGCGACAGTACCGGCCCAGATCCAGCGCATCGAACTCAATCCCTTCAGCCTTGAAGTCACCCTCTGGGGCTTGAACATCGGCGAACCGGGCAAAGAGCAAGTCGGCTTCGAACGGCTGTACGCCAATTTGCAACTCGACAGCCTGTGGTCCGGGGCCCTCCATCTGGTGAACATTGAGCTGGACAAGCCCAAGACCGAAGTCGTGTTCACCAAGGACGGTCAGTTGAACCTACTGGGCCTGTTCAAGTTGCCAGCCAGCGAACCGACGCCCGCCGATCCCGAGGCCAAACCTTTTCCGCTGCGGGTCGATCGAATCAAGTTGGCTGGCGGTTACGTGCATTTCCAGGACCTGCGCCCCAGCGAGCCCATCGAGTTCCTGTACGACACCCTCGATTTCGAGCTGAAGAACCTCAGCACCCTGCCCGACGACAACGCCGACATGACCTTGGTGGCCGCCGGCCCCGAGGGCGGGCAGATCGACTGGACCGGCAATTTCAGCCTCTCGCCAATTGCTTCCCAGGGTACGCTCAAAGTCACTGGTGGCCAGATGAAAGCCTGGTGGCCCTACGTGCGCGACGCGGTGCCGCTGGTGTTGGAAAACGGTGTCCTGAACCTCAGCACCGACTACAAGCTCAACTTGGCCAAAGGCACCGAACTGCTGCTCAACAATGTCGCGGTCAGTGTCGCGCCCTTCGCCATTAAAGCCCCCGATGGGCGTCCACTGGTGAAACTCGAACGCCTGGATGTCAGTGAAACCACGGTGGACCTGGCCAAGCAGCAAGTGATCGTGGGCAAGATCCGCAGCCAGAAGCTGGAAACCTGGGCCGCTCGCGAGGCAGACGGGCAGCTGGACTGGCAGAAACTCTTCGCCAGCCAGCCAGCCAAACCGCAGGTCAAGGCTGAACCAGCATCCGCCCCGGCGGCCGCCGACTCGCCAAAACCTGAACCGGCACCACCGAGCAAACCGTGGCAGGTGCTGTTGAAGGACGTGCAACTGCGCGACTATCACGTGCACTTGGCCGACCGCCAGGCGCAGCCCGCCGTGGCGCTGGAGGTCGGCCCGCTGAACCTCGACCTGCAGAACTACGACACCCTCAACGGCTCGCCCTTTACCCTCAAGCTCGACACCGGGCTGGGCAAACAGGGCAAGATCCTGGCCGACGGCGAGGTCAACCTCAACCCGATCAGCGCCAGGCTCAAGGTCAAGACCCAGGACATCGACCTGCGCGTCGCCCAGGCATACATCAATCCGTTCATTCGCCTGGAGCTGCGCTCCGGGATGCTCGGCAGCGACCTGGCGGTCGACCTCAAGAGCACCGAGCCATTGGCCTTTGCCATCACCGGCCGCGCCCAGGTCGACCAGTTGCACACCCTCGACACCCTCAAGACCCGTGATTTCCTCAAGTGGCAGAAGCTGGTTCTCGAAGGCCTCAACTACCAGCACGGCGACAGCCTGTCCATCGACAAGGTCAACCTGTTTCAGCCTTACGCGCGGTTCATGATCAATGACGACCGCACCACCAACGTCGATGACCTGCTGATCCCGCAACCGGCCGACAGCGGCGCGAAGAGCACCGCGGCCAAACCGGCGACCCAGGAAAAACCGCTGGGCATCCACATCGGCGGCGTCGCCATCAATGACGGTTCGGCCAACTTCGCCGACTTCAGCCTGACCCCCAACTTCGCCACGGCCATCCAGCAACTCAATGGCCAGATCGGCACCATCGACAGCCGCCAGGCCAAACCGGCCAGCGTGGACATCAAGGGCAAGGTCGACCGTTACGCGCCGGTCACCATCAAGGGCGCGGTCAACCCTTTCGATCCGATGGCCAGCCTCGACATCGCCACCAGCTTCAAGCGGGTCGAGCTGACTACCCTGACGCCCTACTCCGGCAAGTTCGCTGGCTATCGCATCCGCAAGGGTCGACTCAATCTCGACCTGCATTACCGCATCACCAAGGGCCAGCTCCAGGCGGACAACAAGGTGGTGGTCGAGCAATTGCAGTTGGGGGAAAAAGTCGACAGCCCGGACGCCGTGAGCCTGCCGCTGAAACTGGCCATCGCGTTGCTCAAGGACTCCGAGGGCAAGATTTCCATCGAACTGCCGGTCAGCGGCAACCTCAACGATCCACAATTCAGCGTCATGCCGATCGTCTGGCAGACCCTGCGCAACCTGGTGGTCCGCGCGGCCCAGGCGCCGTTCAAGCTCATTGGTGGACTGGTGGCCGGCGGCGGTTCGGAAGACCTGGGCAGCGTCGCATTTGCGCCGGGCTCCAGCGACCTGAGCAAGGATAACGAAGGCACGCTGCTCAAACTCTCCGAAGCCTTGGCCAAACGGCCGGAGCTGCGCCTGGAAATCGAGGGTACCGCCGCCGAAAGCAGCGACGGGCCATTGCTCGCGGCCCAGCGGCTGGAGCGCGAATACCAGTACAACTACTACAAGATGCTCCAGCGTCGGGGTGACAAGGTTCCGGCCCAGGCTTCGCTGATAGAGGTGCCCGAGGATGAAAAGGCACCGCTGCTCGAAGGCATCTACCGCACGCGCCTCAAGACCCAGCCGCCGGCCGAATGGACGCAACTGGATAAAACGGCGCGCATCGAGAAACTGCGCGAAGGCGTGATCAAGTTCTGGAGCGGCAGCGACGTGCTGTTGCGCCAACTGGGACAAGAACGGGCCAGCAGCATCAAGGATTTCCTGGTGGACAAAGGTCAGTTGGCCGACGACCGCGTGTATTTCATCGACGCCAGCCTCGGCCAGGCCGAAAGTGACGGCCGGGTGGTCACGCCTATGCATCTGGATGCCGAATAAGATGAAACCCTGGTACGGGCTCGGCCTGGGTCTATTGCTCGCCGCCGGCCAGGCATCGGCGGCCACCACGCTGCGCTGCGGCAACCAGTTGATCAGCGTCGGCGACCGCTTGGGCGAAGTGCTGCAGAAGTGCGGACAGCCTGCGGCGCGGGATGACTTGGGCTACAAGCGCAGTGTCAATCGCCGGGAAGAGTACCCGGTGGAAGAATTGACCTACGGCCCCAACAACGGCATGTATCAGTACCTGCGTTTCGAGGGGAATCGGCTGGTGGAGATCACCAGCAAGCGGGGGCGGTGACCGGGCGACTACACAACTAGCAGTCATGTGTGTTGGTCGTGCCGCCGCCATCGCGAGCAAGCTCGCTCCCACAGGGGCCCGATTTCAATGCGATCCAGTGTGGGAGCGAGCTTGCTCGCGATGAGGGCAACCCGGTTCCCGGCTGCCACGCACTGCCCCCTCTCCAAATAGAACAGGCCCCCGACACGAATGCCGGAGGCCTGTAATGGCCACATCCCTATGGCCTTTCGCATGAACTCCAAAGCAACGGCAAGCGTATGACTCAGCCCGCTTGCCGTGCCTTCTCCCAGTCCAGGCGAGAAGCCTTGGCCTTACTCGGCTTTCAGGCCGTCAGCCGATACGGCCTTGACGCCTTTGATTTTCTTGGCGATCGCCACGGCCATATCTTTCTGAGCGTCGGTCACGGCAACAGTGGACGACAGCGACACAACGCCTTTGTTGGTTTCGACTTTGATATCAGTACCTGGAATGCCTTTTTCAGTAACCAGGTCAGCCTTGACCTTGGTGGTGATCCAGGTATCGGAAACGTCTTCTTTAGCCTCTGTCACTTCGCCTGCAGCCAGCATCATTGGCGCCTGAGTTGCTTGAGTGGTCTCGGCGAATGCGCTAGCCATGGTCAGGGTCAGAGCGGTAGCAGCGGCGGCAGTGATAGCGAACTTTTTCATACGAGTAACTCCTGTTTTTCTCAGAAACCGCCGGAGATGAATCCCGGCAGGGTTAACAGGAATAGTGCGAAGGCTGTGCCAGTTTTGAGATGGTGATTAATTTGTTTTAAATCAATAGGTTAAGCGAAGCGGCTTTTTTTGAAATCATGCAAAATGCAAGACTTGCCGATTTTCAACATGCAACTTGCCGATTCAGTGTTCATTCTAAGTTTATGATTTCGAAGATTTTCTGTGGCGGGACGTTGCATCCCGCCACCTAACCAATCTAAATCACGGAGCTGTTCCAGAGCCGGTGCAACCCGCTGGCAGAAAGTCTTGGGCGGCATTCGAAGCACATGTCCATGCCCCTGCCGACGAGCGAGAGAGCGTAATGGTCTTGCCCATTACCTGACTGGGTGCTTTCGTAAGGGTACACACAATGGTTCCCCCGGCGGCGGCCGTGCCAGAGACGGAAAACGAGCAATTACTGGATGTAGGGAAGTTCATATTGGTCGTCGACGGATCGGTCCCCTGATTGACCAGATCCTCGTATGTCACTTTCAATGCGCTGATTTCCCCTAACCCAGCCGTAGCCTTCGCCCGCGCCTGATACTTGGAATACTGCGGCAACGCAAACGTCGCCAGAATGCCAATGATCGCCACGACAATCAGCAGCTCGATCAGCGTAAAGCCCTTTTGCTTATTCATAGACATCTCCCATGCATGAGTCGAAATCTCATGACCTGAAATCGCCATTGCAGGGCACATGCCAACCCTCAAGCCCCATCAATAAAGGGTGTCGATCCCGCACAACGGCGGCGTCCTACCTCAACAACCGCACTATCTGACGTTTTTTGTCACCCTGGCCCGCTGGTTTGGCGTCGATGCTTGACTAGGCTATAAGTCATGAACTGTCCGCGTCCGGTATCCCCATGAATGACATCGCCCTCAGCGGCCTGACCAAGCAATTGGTGCTGGCCGAACTGCTCACCGAGCAAAGTGCGCAACAGGCGTATCAACAGGCCCAACGCAGCCGCATCCCCCTGGTCAGCTACCTGGTGCAGAACAAACTGGTCCAGAGCCGCCAGATCGCGGAAATCGCCTCGGAGCATTTCGGCGTGGCCCTGCTGGACCTCAACAGCCTGGACAAGGAAGCCCAGCCCACCGGCCTGGTCAGCGAAAAACTGGTGCGCCAGCACCACGCCCTGCCGCTGTGGCGGCGTGGCAACAAGCTGTACGTGGGCATCTCCGACCCTACCAATCACCAGGCCATCAACGACATCCAGTTCAGCACCGGCCTGACCACCGAAGCCATCCTGGTGGAGGACGACAAGCTCAGCGACGCCATCGAAAAATTCTTCGAGTCCAGTAGCACCGGCCTGGAAGGCATGGGCGATGTTGACCTCGATGGCCTGGACATCGAATCGATCGACGACACCAAGCAGGACTCCATCGGCACCCAAGACACCGATGACGCGCCCGTGGTGCGCTTCGTCAACAAGATGTTGCTGGACGCGATCAAGGGCGGCTCTTCCGACCTGCACTTCGAACCCTACGAAAAAACCTACCGGGTGCGGGTGCGCACCGACGGCATGCTGCGGGAAGTGGCCAAGCCGCCGATCCAATTGGCGACCCGCATCGCCGCCCGCCTGAAGGTCATGGCCAGCCTCGATATTTCCGAGCGGCGCAAACCCCAGGACGGCCGGCTGAAAATGCGCCTGTCGAAAACCAAGTCCATCGACTTCCGGGTCAACACCCTGCCCACGCTCTGGGGCGAAAAAGTAGTGATCCGGATCCTCGACCCGTCCAGCGCGCAAATGGGCATCGATGCCCTGGGCTACGAGCCAGACCAGAAAGACCTGTACATGGCCGCCCTCAAGCAGCCGCAAGGGCTGATCCTGGTCACCGGCCCGACCGGCTCGGGCAAGACCGTGTCGCTGTACACCGGGCTGAACATCCTCAACACCGTGGACATCAACATTTCCACCGCCGAAGACCCGGTGGAGATCAACATGGAAGGCATCAACCAGGTCAACGTGAACCCGCGCCAGGGGCTGGACTTCGCCCAGGCCCTGCGCTCGTTCCTGCGCCAGGACCCGGACGTGATCATGGTCGGCGAGATCCGCGACCTGGAAACCGCCGAAATCGCCATCAAGGCCGCCCAGACGGGCCACCTGGTGCTGTCCACCCTGCACACCAACAGCGCCGCCGAAACCCTGATCCGCTTGCAGAACATGGGCATTCCGGGGTTCAACATCGCCACAGCCGTGCACCTGATCATCGCCCAGCGGCTGGCGCGCAAGCTGTGCAACCACTGCAAGAAGGCCATCGAGGTTCCCGAGGAAGCCTTGCTCAAGGAAGGTTTCCCTCGGGAACGCATCGGCACATTCACGATCTATGAGCCGGTCGGTTGCGAACAGTGCAACCACGGTTACAAAGGGCGCGTGGGGGTTTACGAAGTGGTCAAGAACACGCCCGAGCTGCAACGGTTGATCATGGCCGAGGGCAACTCGCTGGAAATCGATCTGCAGATGCGCAACGACGGCTTCAATGACCTGCGCGCATCGGGGCTGCTCAAAGTGATGCAGGGCGTCACCAGCCTCGAAGAAATCAACCGGGTCACCAAGGATTGAACATGGCGGTCAAGGCAGTCAAAACCGATGTGTACACGTGGGAAGGCAAGGACCGCAAAGGCACGAAAATGACCGGTGAGCTGACGGGCCAGAGCCCGGCACTGGTCAAGGCACAACTGCGCAAGCAAGGCATCAACCCGGAGAAGGTCCGCAAGAAATCCACCTCGATATTCAGCAAGGGCAAGCGCATCAAGCCGCTGGACATCGCCCTTTTCACCCGCCAGATGGCCACGATGCTCAAGGCTGGCGTACCGCTGTTGCAAGCGTTCGACATCATCGGCGAAGGCTTCGACAACCCCAACATGCGTAAACTGGTGGATACGGTGAAGCAGGAAGTTGCCGCCGGCAACAGCTTCGCCGCCTCGCTGCGCAAATGCCCGCAGTATTTCGACGAGCTGTACTGCAACCTGGTGGACGCCGGCGAACAGGCCGGTGCCCTGGATACGCTGCTGGACCGGGTGGCGACCTACAAGGAAAAGAGCGAAGCCCTCAAGGCCAAGATCAAGAAAGCCATGACCTACCCGACGGCGGTGATACTCGTCGCAGCGGTGGTCACGGGCATCCTGCTGGTCAAGGTGGTGCCGCAGTTCGAATCGGTCTTCTCCGGGTTCGGGGCGCAGTTGCCGGCCTTCACGGTGATGGTCATCGGCCTGTCGGAGTTCATGCAGGAGTGGTGGTGGATGCTGCTGGGCGGTTTGGCCGGCGCGTTTTTCGGGGTGAAATATGCCCTCAAGCGGTCCCAGGCGTTTCGTGACTGGCGGGACAAATGGCTACTCAAGCTCCCCTTGATCGGCACCTTGATGTACAAGTCCGCGGTGGCTCGCTTTGCCCGCACGCTCTCGACCACCTTCGCCGCCGGCGTGCCGCTGGTCGAAGCCCTCGATTCGGTGTCGGGCGCCACCGGCAACGTGGTATTCAAGCGCGCCGTGCAGCGCATCCGCCAGGACGTCTCCACCGGCATGCAGTTGAATTTTTCCATGCGCGCGTCGGGGATCTTTCCGAACCTGGCCATCCAGATGACCGCCATCGGCGAGGAGTCCGGCGCGCTGGACGACATGCTCGACAAGGTCGCGAGCTTTTATGAGGCCGAAGTGGACAATCTGGTGGACAACCTCACCAGCCTGATGGAACCCTTCATCATGGTGATCCTGGGGATCGTCGTCGGTGGCCTGGTGGTTGCCATGTACTTGCCCATATTTCAACTCGGCTCTGCGATCTGACATGCCCTTGAGCGAATTTTTCGTGCTGTATCCCCTGGCTTTCGTGCTCGTTGCGGCATTGCTCGGCCTGATCATCGGCAGCTTCCTCAACGTGCTGGTGTGGCGCCTGCCGAAGATGCTCGACCGCGAATGGCGCCTGCAAGCCCACGATCTGCTGGGCCTGCCGGCTGAGGCCCCGGGCCCGGTCTATAACCTGATGTTGCCGCACTCCCAGTGCCCCCACTGCGACCATCGCATCCGCGCCTGGGAAAATATCCCCGTGCTCAGCTACGTGATGTTGCGCGGCCGCTGTTCGAGTTGCGCCGCGCCCATTGGCAAGCGTTACCCCCTGACCGAAGTGGCCTGCGGTGCGTTGTCGGCATTCGTCGCCTGGCATTTCGGCTTTGGCTGGCAGGCCGGCATGGTGATGGTGTTGACCTGGGGCCTGCTGGGCATGAGCCTGATCGACGCCGAGCATCAATTGCTGCCCGATACCTTGGTGCTGCCGTTGTTGTGGCTGGGCTTGATCGTCAACAGCTTCGGCCTGTTCGTTCCTTTGGACCAGGCGATGTGGGGCGCGGTGGCCGGCTATCTGGCGCTGTGGTCGGTGTTCTGGGTGTTCAAGCTGATCACCGGCAAGGAAGGCATGGGCTACGGGGACTTCAAGCTGCTGGCAATGCTGGGCGCCTGGGGCGGTTGGCAGATCCTGCCGCTGACGCTGCTCTTGTCGGCGCTGGTGGGCGCCGTTATCGGGGTCATTGTGCTGCGCCTGCGTGACGCTCCCGGGTCGACACAAATCCCCTTTGGGCCTTATCTGGCCATTGCCGGCTGGATTGCCTTGCTCTGGGGTGGTCAAATAACCGACTTCTACTGGCAGTCTGTCGGTTTCTAATGTCGATCTTTTATGAATAACCCCCTGGAAAAACCCTGGATCCTCGGCCTGACCGGTGGCATCGGCAGCGGCAAGAGCGCGGCGGCCCAGCATTTTATCGACTTGGGTGTGCACGCCGTCGACGCCGATCACGCCGCACGCTGGGTGGTCGAGCCCGGGCGCCCGGCGCTGGCGAAAATCGCCGAACACTTCGGCCCTGGCGTATTACAGGCCGACGGCACCCTGGATCGGGCGGCGCTGCGCAAGCTGATTTTCGAGCAGGCCGAGGAACGCCGCTGGCTCGAAGCACTGCTGCATCCGTTGATCGCCGAGGAAATCGCCCATCACCTGGCCCAGGCACAATCGCCCTACGCGATCCTGGTGTCGCCGCTGCTGATCGAGTCAGGCCAGTACGCCATGACCCAGCGGATCCTGGTGATCGACGCGCCAGAACAACTGCAGATCGAACGTACCTTACAGCGCGACCAGACCAGCGAGCAGCAGGTCCAAGCGATCCTCAAGGCCCAATCCAGCCGCCAGGATCGCCTGAGCCATGCCGACGACGTGGTGGTCAACGACCGCGACCTCGCCTGGCTGCACAGCGAGGTCGAGCGCCTGCATCACTTTTACCTTACTTTGCGTGGAGGCCAATCATGAGCCAAACCCCAACCGTCGATTGTCCAACCTGTGGCGCACCCGTGGAATGGAGCCCGGAGAGCAAATTCCGGCCGTTCTGTTCCGACCGCTGCAAACTGATCGACCTGGGCGCCTGGGCGTCGGAAGAACACAAGATCCCCGTGGCCCCGGACGCCGAGGATGAGTTGTTCAGCGAAGACTTCAATCCTCGCTCCCATCACTAAGGCCCGGTAGGAATCATTGTGGCGAGGGAGCTTGCTCCCTCGCCACGGCTCATTGTCATCTCAGGTAACGGAGTTCTCCCCTAAGGCCGCATGAAACCGTAATCCTGTTCATCGTCGAGGTTTTCCGCCAGGAAACTCAGCTCGTCGGCCAAGTCTTCAGCGCTGCGCACGGTCTTGCTCTGCTGCACGATGGCACTGAGCAAGGCTCGCAGGCTCAAGCCCGGGTCGAAACCGATCTCCATGGCGGCGTCGTGGCTACGCCTGATCTCTTGTCTGGCCCACTCATAAACACTCATGGTTGTGCTCCTGGAAATTTTCCAGAGCATGCAGGGCGTGCGCAGGGGCAGCCTTGACGTGAATCAAGGCTTGTCATCATCGTTCCACGGCGCCGACAGGTAGCGCGTGCGGTTGAAGGTCTCCAGCCATTCGGGGCTGAACACCACCAACGCACTGATCACCATGCCGTTGATGAACGCCTCGGGAAAGATGATCAGCCAGAGGTAGCCGATGAAATCCTCCAGCCAGTAAGGCATGGCGAATATCCCGTCGTACCACAGCAGGCCAAGCCCAAGCAGCAGGCACGCCAATGCCGAAAGCGCGGCGGCGAGAAACCCCGAACAGAAGATGTAGACGAACAGATTGCGTGGCTGGGCGCGCTCCACCAGGATCGCGCAGCATTCGGTGATAAGCACCGGCAGCAGGATCAGCAGCGCGCCGTTGACCCCGACCGCCGCCATGTCCTGACGTCCCAGCAGCACCAGCGCAAGCTGCGCGCACAAGCCCCCCAGGATCGCCAACGGCCAGTCCAGCAGCAACGTCACGGCGGTCATGCCGATGAAATGATACGAGACACCCGTATCGAAATCCCGGCGTACCAGCCACAGCATGAACAACGCCAGCACCGTGCCGAACAACAGGTGCTGGCGACGGCTGTCGGTGAACAGCTCGACCCACGGTGCCCGCACCAAGGCCCAGGCCAACACCGGCACATACACCAGCCAGCCGGCCGCCTGGGTCTGCGAGGAGAGCAGTTCGGCACCGATCATGGGTTACTCCGTTCGTTCGCTATTGGGGAGCGACACTTCCTGGTTGTTGTACCAGAGCCATTGCAAACCTACCAAAGCCTACCGACCAATCCGAATAGTCATTCTCATGCATGAAGATGAAAACGTCTTGTGGACGAACCTGGGCTTGAATCCCGAGGTTGTCGGCAATTTTTCTGTAGAGCTCGCGCTTCATCGCATCACTGCGGCCCCTGCGCATCGTAATCTCAATCACGATCAAATGGTCTGAACGATCCACACCGTTAAACGTGCGGCTGTAGAAAAACTGCTCGGGATCGTAGTCCGTGACCAGGTTGAACAGTTCATCCTCGGGCATGCCAATGCTCTCGACCAGCGCTTGGTGTATGCCCTCGACAATGTGCTGGCGTTGCGACTGGCTGGTGCCCTTGGTGACGGCTGTACGAACGAATGGCATGTGAGGTGCTCTCAATTTGATTGGGAAAATGCTTCCAATCGTCGCGATGTTGAACAATCGACAACCCCCTGGAAGCCGGGGAATTCTGCGAAATCCCCACCGTACCGGATACCGATTTATGCGCCCGATGTAATTGAGTTAAAGTCACTTCATGAAACGTCACCTACCCCCATTGAATGCACTGCGTACCTTCGAGGCGGCTGCCCGCCTGGGCAAGATGAATGCGGCCGCCGAAGAGCTGTCCGTCACCCCGGGCGCTGTCAGTCGCCAGGTCCGTCAGTTGGAGCTGAGCCTTGGCGTGGACCTGTTCGAAGGCCCAAAGAACAAACCGCAGCTCACCCCTGCCGGGCAGGAACTCCTGCCTGAATTGACGGCCGCGCTGGATCAGATCGAGGCTGCAGTGGGCAGGGTCCGAGACACGGCGACCGGCACCCTCGACGTGTCCTGCTTCAGCACGTTCACGGTCAAGTGGCTGATTCCCCGTCTTTTCGACTTCAATACGACTTACCCGCAGATCAAGATCCGCTTGAGTTCACCGGTCCATGGGACCGATCCGGGGCGGGACCGTTATGACGTGATGATCACGGCAGAACAGGACGTCATGGATGAACGCAAAAACACCGTCCTGTTGTTCGCCGAACGATTGGGCATCGTCTTGGCGCCGTCCTTATCCGCGCGTATCCAATTGACTGACTTGAGCTCGATTTTTCGCCATCCCCTCCTGCACACCAAAACCCGTCCGGATGCCTGGGCGAACTGGGGCGATGCGATGGGATACCCCGCCAGCGCGCCGGCCGGACTGGAATACGAGCACTATTACTTTACGTTGGAGGCGGCGATTGCCGGCTTGGGGATTGGTGTCGCGCCATGGCACCTGGTGGCCGATGACATTCGCCTGGGTCGCCTGGTGGCACCGTTCGGATTTCAGCCAAGCCGCTACTCCTACATTGCCAAGCGCAGCGCGCAACACAGCAAGAAACTGGATCTTTTCTGCGCCTGGTTGGCGCGTCAGGCTGAACAGGATGGCCTGCCGGGCCCTGCCTGAAGCTAATGCTCATCCTGTGGGAGCGGGCTTGCTCGCGAAGGCGGCATTACAGTCAACGATGATGTTGAATGTGCTGTCCTCTTCGCGAGCAAGCTCGCTCCCACAATGGGGTCTGCGGTGTACATGAGTTTTGTGGCGGCTGAAGATCAAGTGTGGGAGCGAGCTTGCTCGCGATGGCGATGGCGCAGGGGCATAAAAAGCTCGACCTGCCTTCTGCTCTTGCTGGGCTTCAAGCGAACAGCATTACCTGCCTGAGCGAAAATTTCGCCCCATCACAGCAGCTTTATTTTTTTTGGCCACATTTGAACGCTAAGCTTGGGCTCATGGATGACTCCGATTACTTACGCCTGCTGACCATCGCGGCCGAGCAAGCCAACGCCTTTCTTTCCAATGCCCGCAAATGGGAGCGTGAGCGTTGGGTCTGCCAGCGTCTGCTGCAAGGGCTGAACGTGCCTTATCGGGCCGACGAGTTCGCTCCGGCCGGGGAGCCGCCGGACGTGCTGTTTCGCGATGCCAATTTCGAGGTGTTTTTCGTGCTCGACGAGGGCCGTCGCCTCAATGACGAATGGCGCGATGAACTGCAACGCCGCCGCAGCGCCTTTTCCCTGAGCCAACTGGTGCGGCGCGAAGCCAAGCCCAGGCGGATCCCGGCCAATGAGTTCCTGCTGCGCCTGGCCCCGACGCTGCGCAAGAAAGCCCACAACTACACCGAGCGCGGCATGGACCTGGGCGACCTGGACATCATCGCCTTCGCCAGCCTCAAGCGCGAAGTGCTGGACCTCAACAGTCACTTTCCACCGCCCACCGAATATTTGCGCCAGGGCTGGCGCTCGCTGTCGCTGGTGGGGCCGACGTTTGCCCGGGTGCTGTTCGCCCATCCCGATGCGCCGGATTTCCTGCGAGGCAACCTGGGCCGCAGCATTGTCTTCGATGTGGGGATCAGCCTGTGAGTCCATTGCAGGAACTGATCGCCGCCGTGCCGCAACAGGGCCGTGTGCGCTGGATCGGCGTGCGTCCCCAGGGCCACGCACCGATGATCGAACTGGACGCCGTGGAGGCGCGCCTGGAGGCCGGGCTGACCGGCGATCATGCCCGCCCCGGTGTACGCAATGCGCGGCAAGTGACGCTGATCCAATGGGAGCACCTGGCCGTGATCAGCGCGCTGATGGGCCGCCCCGAGGACCAGCCGGTGCTGCCACAGGCGCTGCGGCGCAACATTGCGGTCAGCGGCATCAATCTGTTCAGCCTCAAGGGCCGGCGCTTTCGCATCGGCCAGGCGATTTTTGAAACCACCGGCTGGTGCCAGCCCTGCGCCCGATTGGAGCGAAACCTCGGCGAAGGTACATTCCAGGCCGTACGCGGCCATGGCGGAATCACCGCCCGGGTGTTAAAAAGTGGAATCATTCGCCTGGACGACCCCCTGGCCGTCGAACCCGTTCCGGCGAGCGGCTATGCTGCTTTCAATGCCAACTAGCCGGACGCTGTAACGTCTGCACATTCCGCAACGTCTACCTGACGAGGCCTTTATGACCAGCCGCCTGAACCCAGACGACCAGAAGCATGTCGAAGAGTACCTGCAACTGTCCCAGCACCGAGTCGAGCGCCGGCCTTTCCGGCCGTGGATGCTCCTGGTGGTGGTACTGGCCATCACGATTGGCCTGGGCCTGTTGAGCCGACTGATCAGTTACCTGACGCTATGAGCCGCTTGATGCTCGCGCGGGTAACGGCACCGAATTCCTTTAGCCTTGCGAGATATCCCCATGACTCATCGTATTATCATCGTTGGCGGCGGCGCCGGCGGCCTGGAGTTGGCTACCCGTCTGGGTAAGACTCTGGGCAAGCGCGGCACGGCCAGTGTGATGCTGGTCGACGCGAACCTGACCCACATCTGGAAACCCCTGCTGCACGAAGTGGCTGCCGGCTCCCTCAACTCTTCCGAAGACGAACTCAACTACGTTGCCCAGGCGAAATGGAACCACTTCGAGTTCCAACTGGGGCGCATGAGCGGCCTGGATCGCGAGCGCAAGAGAATCCAGCTGGCCGCCACCTATGACGAGGCGGGCATCGAGCTGCTGCCAGCCCGGGAATTGGGCTACGACACCCTGGTGATTGCCGTCGGCAGTACCACCAATGATTTCGGCACCGAAGGCGCGGCGCAACACTGCCTGTTCCTCGACACCCGCAAACAGGCGGAGCGCTTCCACCAGCAATTGCTCCACCACTATCTGCGTGCCCACGCAGGGCAGACCGATATCGTCGAGCGCATCAGCGTCGCCATCGTCGGCGCCGGCGCGACCGGGGTCGAACTGGCGGCCGAGCTGCACAATGCCGCCCACGAACTGCACGCCTATGGCCTGGACCGGATCAAACCGGAGAACATGCACATCACCCTGATCGAGGCCGGCCCACGGGTGTTACCGGCACTGCCAGAACGCATCGGCGGACCGGTGCACAAGACTTTGGAAAAACTCGGCGTCAACGTGATGACCAACGCTGCTGTCAGCCAGGTGACCGCCGACAGCCTGATTACGGCAGATGGCAAAGTGATCGACGCGAGCTTGAAGGTCTGGGCGGCCGGGATTCGCGCGCCAGAATTTCTCAAGGATATCGACGGGCTGGAGACCAACCGGATCAACCAGCTACAAGTGCTGCCGACGCTACAGACCACTCGCGACGAAGACATCTTTGCCTTCGGCGACTGCGCCGCCTGCCCGCAACCCGGCAGCGATCGTAACGTTCCGCCCCGCGCCCAGGCCGCGCATCAGCAAGCCTCGCTGCTGGCCAAATCCCTGAAACTGCGGATCGAAGGCAAGGCCCTGCCCGACTACAAATACACCGACTACGGCTCGCTGATCTCGCTGTCGCGCTTCTCGGCGGTGGGCAACCTGATGGGCAACCTGACCGGCAGCGTGATGCTAGAAGGCTGGCTGGCGCGGATGTTCTATGTGTCGTTGTACCGCATGCACCAGATGGCGCTGTACGGCATGTTCCGCACGGCCATGCTGATGCTGGGCAGCAAGATCGGACGCGGGACCGAGCCTCGGCTGAAGTTGCATTGAGTCAGCAGCACTGAGGTCGAATGATCCACCGCCATCGCGAGCAAGCTCGCTCCCACAGTTGAGTGCGATCACCCTGTGGGAGCGAGCTTGCTCGCGATGAGGGCGGCGCAGTCAATACTTAAGCTCGGGCAGGATAACTGTCCAAGCTATCCACCGATCAAACCTGAAACCGCTGCACCATCGTGCGCAGCGAATTCGCCAGTTGCGACAACTCGTGGCTGGAGGCACTGGTCTGATCCGCGCCGGAAGCCGAGCGCACCGACAAATCACGAATGTTCACCAGGTTGCGATCGACCTCGCGGGCCACTTGTGCTTGCTCCTCGGCAGCACTGGCGATGACCAGGTTGCGCTCATGGATCTCGCTGACCGACGCCGTAATGGTGTGCAGCGCTTCCCCTGCCCGCTCCGCCATCGCCAGGGTGCTTGCCGCACGACTGGAGCTGGCCTGCATGGAATCGAGTGCCTGGGTGGCACCGCTGCGCATGCCTTGGACCATCTGCTCGATTTCCTGGGTCGATTGCTGCGTGCGATAAGCCAGCGCCCGCACCTCGTCAGCCACCACCGCGAAGCCACGTCCACTCTCTCCCGCCCGGGCCGCTTCAATGGCCGCGTTGAGGGCCAGCAGGTTGGTCTGCTCGGCGATGGCGCGGATTACGTCCAGCACCTTGCCGATATCCTGCGACTGGTTGGCCAAAGATTGCACCAGGCCGCCGGTCACTTGCACATCGTTAGCCAGGGCGCCAATGGCCTCGACCGTGTCGCTGACCCGCTGCTGCCCCAGGGATGCCGACTCACTGGACTGACGCGTGGCATCGGAAGTGGAAACCGCATTGCGTGCAACCTCCTCCACAGCGGTGGTCATCTCGGTGACGGCGGTGGCAGCCTGTTCAATTTCGTTGTTCTGTTGCTGCAGGCTGTGGGTGCTGTCGAGCGTGACGGCGTTCAGCTCATCGGCTGCCGTGGCCAGTTGCGCGGCCGAGCCGCTGATGCCCTGCAACGTCTCGCGCAGATTCTGCTGCATGGCCGCCAACGCCTTGAGTAAACGGCTGACTTCGTCGTTGCCATGGGTTTCGATCGGTCGGGTCAAGTCACCCCGGGCGACGCTCTCCGCAGCATTCAGCGCCTCGCCCAGGGGCTTGACGATACTGCGCGTGAGCAACATGGCCAGGGCCACCGTGGCCAGGGCGGCAAGCACAATGAACAGGCTGACGATCATGCGGGAATTGGCGTAGTGCTCCTGGGACTTCTGGCTCTCGATGGACACCTGCTTGGAGAACAACTCCGCCAGATCGTTGAGCTGCTTGCCGGAACCGTCCACCACGGTCTTCATGTCCACCAGCAGCAACTTGATCAGATCATCCCGACGCCCCTGTTCCGCCAGGGTGAAGGATTGCGCGATACCGGTACGGTACGCAGCGAACGTTTGCTTGAACTGGTCGTAAAGGGCCTTGCCTTCAGGCGTCACGACGAGTTTTTCGTAAGCCGCAATTTTTTCGCCCAGTTCCTTGTCGCGGGTGTCCATCTGGCCGCGGTACACCGGGATGTTCTTCGGATCCTGGTCCAGGGCCATGCGCAGGGAGATCGTGCGGATTCGCAACATCCACTCACGAATCTCGTCACCCCCGCGAATGCTAGGCAGCCATTGGGTTTCCACGGCGACTTCACTGTCACGAATGCTCGACATCTGCCCCAGCGCAAACACCCCGAGCAATGCCACCAACACGGCGATCAAGGCAAACCCCAGCGCGGCGCGAGGGGCGATATTCAACTGACGAAGAAACATAAGGGTGCCTTTTTTATTGTTGGCCCGAGGTGGGGCCGGGCCCCTGTCGGTGGGTTATCGGCAAGTTGTACGATGACTTAAGTCAATCCACTTTATTCCAGGCAAAAAAAATCCCCGTATCTTTCGATACGAGGATTTTTAATATGGTCGGGGTAAGGGGATTCGAACTCCTGACATCCTGCTCCCAAAGCAGGCGCGCTACCGGACTGCGCTATACCCCGGTAAAAAAAAGGCGACCTTTGCAAGTCGCCTTCCTCGATCAGTGCTTTTGGCCTCTGATCTTAAGATTCGATTCCAGCGAGCTGGTTTCAAAAATGGTGGGTCGTGTGGGATTCGAACCTACGACCAATTGGTTAAAAGCCAACTGCTCTACCAACTGAGCTAACGACCCAAATATGGTCGGGGTAAGGGGATTCGAACTCCTGACATCCTGCTCCCAAAGCAGGCGCGCTACCGGACTGCGCTATACCCCGATTGAAATGGCTCCGTGACCAGGACTCGAACCTGGGACCCAATGATTAACAGTCATTTGCTCTACCGACTGAGCTATCACGGAACTGATATTTCAAGTTACTGCAATTTGAAGCTACATCGTTGAATCTCGCCTCAACCTCTTTCACCGTCTGCATCGCTGCGTTCGTGTGTCTGAGGCGCGCTATTCTACAATTTTCAAAACCTCTGTCAACCCCTTAAATTGCTTTCAAGACAATGATTTGCAACTTATTTTGGATTCCTTCCCAGTGAGAAGTAACCCTTGGGGTGACGTACTGCGGGGCGCACTTTACAAGCCTTTTCCTTTGAGTTCAACGGCCTGATGAAAAAAATGGCCTCGCAAGGCAAGGCCATTTCAATTGCCAGCAGTCCCGGCTATCAGTTAAAGACGATTTCGTCGTTCTCCACCGTTCCGGTCACGGTTTCCCCCGGCATGAAGCGCCCCGACAGAATCAGCTGCGCCAGCGGGTTTTCGATCCAGCGCTGGATCGCCCGCTTCAGCGGCCGAGCGCCATAGACCGGGTCGTAACCCACCGCGATCAGCTTGTCCAACGCCTCATCGCTCAATTGCAGTTTCAGCTCGCGCTCGGTCAGGCGACTGCGCAGGCGGCCCAACTGGATCTCGGTAATGCCGGCAATCTGATCCCGGGCCAAAGGCTCGAAGATCACCACTTCGTCGACCCGGTTGATGAACTCCGGCCGGAAATGGGTAGAGATTGCGTCCATCACCGCCGCGCGCTGCGCCTCGCGATCACCCACCAGCTCCTGGATCTGCGTCGAGCCCAGGTTGGAGGTCATCACGATCACCGTGTTGCGGAAGTCCACCGTGCGCCCGTGGCTGTCGGTCAGGCGACCATCCTCCAACACTTGCAGCAGGATGTTGAACACATCCGGGTGCGCCTTCTCGACCTCATCGAGCAGGATCACCGAGTACGGCTTGCGACGCACGGCCTCGGTCAGGTAGCCGCCCTCTTCGTAGCCAACATAACCCGGTGGTGCACCGATCAGCCGTGCCACGGAATGTTTCTCCATGAACTCGGACATGTCGATGCGCACCATTGCCTCCTCGGTATCGAAGAGAAACTCGGCCAGTGCCTTGCACAGCTCGGTTTTACCGACACCGGTCGGGCCGAGGAACATGAACGAGCCGCTCGGACGGTTAGGGTCCGACAATCCGGCGCGGGACCGGCGCACGGCGTTGGACACTGCCACCACGGCTTCTTCTTGGCCAATCACGCGCTGGTGCAGCAGGCTTTCCATTTTCAGCAACTTGTCACGCTCGCCTTCGAGCATCTTCGAGACAGGAATGCCGGTCCACTTGGACACCACTTCGGCGATTTCTTCCTCGGTGACTTTGCTGCGCAGCAACTGGTTTTCGCTCTTGCCGTGCTGGTCGACCATTTGCAGGCTGCGCTCCAGGTCCGGGATCACCCCGTACTGCAGCTCGGCCATGCGGTTGAGGTCGCCTTTGCGGCGAGCCGCTTCCAGTTCCTGGCGAGACTGTTCGATCTTTTGCTGGATCTGCGCAGAACCCTGGACCTCGGCTTTCTCCGAGTTCCAGATTTCCTCGAGGTCGGAATACTCACGCTCGTGACGCACGATTTCTTCCTGCAACCTCTCCAGACGTTTCTTCGCCGCTTCGTCGCTTTCTTTCTTCAGCGCCTGGGACTCGACCTTGAGTTGAATCAGGCGACGCTCCAACCGATCCAGCACTTCGGGCTTGGAGTCGATTTCCATGCGGATGCGGCTCGCGGCCTCGTCGATCAGGTCGATGGCCTTGTCCGGCAATTGACGGTCGGTGATGTAGCGGTGGCTGAGCTTGGCCGCCGCGATGATCGCGCCGTCAGTGATCGCCACCTTGTGGTGCACTTCGTAGCGCTCTTTAAGGCCACGCAGGATGGCGATGGTGTCTTCTTCGCTCGGTTCCTCCACCAGCACTTTCTGGAAGCGCCGCTCGAGGGCCGCGTCCTTCTCTATATATTGACGGTACTCGTTGAGCGTGGTCGCGCCGACACAGTGCAACTCGCCACGGGCCAACGCTGGCTTGAGCATGTTGCCGGCGTCCATCGAGCCTTCGCCCTTGCCGGCACCGACCATGGTGTGCAGTTCGTCGATAAACAGGATGATCTGCCCTTCCTGCTTGGACAGTTCATTGAGCAGGGACTTGAGCCGTTCTTCGAACTCGCCGCGGTACTTGGCACCGGCGATCAGAGCCCCCATGTCCAGGGACAACAGGCGCTTGCCCTTGAGGCCGTCCGGCACTTCGCCGTTGATGATGCGCTGGGCCAAGCCCTCGGCGATGGCGGTTTTACCCACGCCAGGCTCACCGATCAGCACCGGATTGTTCTTGGTACGGCGTTGCAGCACCTGGATCGTGCGGCGGATTTCATCGTCGCGACCGATCACCGGGTCGAGCTTGCCTTCCTCGGCACGCTTGGTCAGGTCGACGGTGTATTTGTCCAGCGCCTGGCGCGACTCCTCGTGGTTGGCGTCGTTGACCGCTTCGCCGCCACGCAGGTTGTTGATGGCGTTTTCCAGGGCCTTCTTGCTCACCCCTTGGCCAAGCAGCAACTTGCCGAGCTTGCTGTTCTCGTCCATGGCGGCGAGCAGCACCAGCTCGCTGGAAATGAACTGGTCGCCCTTCTGCTGGGCCAGGCGATCGGCCTGGTTAAGCAGCCGCGCCAGATCCTGGGACATGTTTACGTCACCGGTCGGATTCTGGATCTTGGGCAACTGGTCGAGTTCTTTGGCCAACTCTTTTCGCAGGCTGTTGACGTCAAAGCCGACCTGCATCAGCAGGGGCTTGATGGAGCCGCCCTGCTGTTCGAGCATGGCTTGCATCAAATGCGCCGGTTCGATACCGGGATGGTCCAGGCCGACGGCCAGGGACTGGGCATCGGACAGGGCCAATTGCAGTTTGCTGGTTAAACGATCAATACGCATGGGTCACCTTCCTAATGAGCAGGCCGGACCTAGAAAACATCCTGAATGAAGAAACCTGCCAGATACCGTTATAGATGTGGTCGATTCTGGAAGATTCAAGCCGGGCGCCCTTGATGCAGATCAGAGAAGTCTAGCGCTCGATCCAGATCAGCGAGGCGAAGCGACCAGTGCGCGGATTGCGCCGGTAGGAAAAGAAACGTGGGTCGGTCACGGTACAGAAACCGCCGCCGTAGACGGCCGTGATACCGCGTGCCGCCAGACGCAGCCGTGCCAATGCGTAGATGTCGGCCAGGCATTTGCCGGCGTTGGGGCTCGCAACGAAGGCTTGTGCCGCCTGGGGCAACTGCGCGATGAAGGCTTCACGCACTTCCGGTCCGACTTCGAAGGCTTGCGGGCCGATGGCCGGGCCGAGCCAGGCCAGGATTTCATCCGCAGGCACGGCAAGGCTGTCGAGGGTGGCTTCCAGCACACCGTTCGCCAACCCGCGCCAACCGGCGTGGGCCGCCGCGACGCGGGTGCCGGCACGGTTGCAGAACAGCACCGGCAAGCAATCGGCGGTCATCGCCGTGCACGCGATACCCGGCGTGGCGGTCCAACTGGCATCGGCGGTCGCCACCTGGGTCGGGTCAGCCTCGACCACGACAATGCCGTGGACCTGCTGCAGCCAGGCCGGGGTGATGGCGAATGGATCGGTGAGGCGGCGGCGATTTTCGGCGACGGCCGTGGGGTCGTCGCCGACATGGTCGCCGAGGTTGAGGCTGTCGAACGGCGCCAGGCTGGCGCCGCCCTCGCGGGTGGTGACGCAGGCCTTGACCCGGGCCGGCGCGGGCCAGTCGGGTATCAGCCAGTCACTCATCCGATGAACGCCTCGCGGTCCTGCTTGAGCAACGTCAGCAACCAGACGAAATCATCCGGCAACGGCGATTCCCAGCTCATGCGCTTGCCGGTCGTCGGGTGATCCAGCTCCAGGAAACGCGCGTGCAGTGCCTGGCGCGGGAAACTCTTCAGCGATTCGACCATGGTCTGGCTGGCGGCCGGCGGGATGCGGAAACGACCGCCGTAGGCCGGGTCGCCCACCAACGGGAAGTTGATGTGGGCCATGTGCACACGAATCTGGTGGGTACGGCCGGTTTCCAGCTTGACCCGCACGTGGGTGTGGGAACGGAAACGCTCCAGCACGCGGTAATGACTGACCGCCTGCTTGCCGCCTTCCATCACCGCCATGCGCTGGCGCTGCTGGCCGTGGCGACCGATCGGGGCGTTGATCTTGCCACCGGCGGTGACCACACCGATCACGATGCACTCATAGATGCGGCTGACGCTGCGGCTTTGCAGCTGTGTGACCAGCTGTGTCTGCGCCTGGATGGTCTTGGCCACCACCATCAGGCCGGTGGTGTCCTTGTCCAGGCGATGGACGATGCCGGCACGGGGCACATTGATGATGTCCGGCACGTGGTGCAACAAGGCGTTGAGCAGCGTGCCGTCGGCATGACCGGCCGCCGGGTGCACCACCAGGCCCGCGGGCTTGTTGATCACCAGGATGTCATCGTCTTCATAGACGATGTCCAGGGCAATGTCCTGGGCGACCCATTCTCCCTGGGCCTCCTGCTCGGCAGTCAGCTCGAGGATGGCACCGCCGTGGACGATGTCGCGCGGACGGATCACCGCCCCATCCACAGTCAGGCGGCCGTCCTTGATCCAGGCGGAAAGGCGCGAGCGAGAGTGCTCGGCAAAGAGTTGTGCGGCGACTTGATCGAGGCGTTGGCCGCCCAAATCGGACGGCACCTCTGCGCGAAGTTCTATTTTATCGGACATGCTCGGACTGGGCGTCGGCACAGCCTTTGGTTTCGGCTGCGCGCTTGTGGTTAAATACGGCGTCTTTTGCCCCGAGGCTTTTCAACGGGGCGCTCATCATAACAGGACGGCCCCGCCCAAGACAGCGGCCGTCATAGGGACGCAAGCCGCCATGCAAGTGAAACACCTGCTGCTGATCGCCATCCTCGCATTGACTGCTGCTTGCTCGTCGAAGGAAGTCGTAGACGAAAACCTGAGCGAAGTCGAACTGTACCAACAGGCGCAGAACGACCTGGATAACAACAGCTATACCAGCGCCACCGCCAAGCTGAAGGCGCTGGAGTCGCGGTATCCGTTCGGTCGCTACGCCGATCAGGCCCAGTTGGAGCTGATCTACGCCAACTACAAGAACGCCGAGCCGGAAGCTGCAAAATCCGCCGCCGAGCGTTTCATTCGCCTGCACCCGCAGCACCCGAACGTCGATTACGCCTACTACCTCAAGGGCCTGACCTCCTTCGACCAGGACGTCGGCCTGCTGGCGCGCTTCCTGCCGCTGGACATGACCAAGCGTGACCCGGGTGCCGCGCGCGACTCCTACAACGAGTTCGCCCAGCTGACCAGCCGCTTCCCCAACAGCCGCTACTCGCCAGACGCCAAGCAGCGCATGATCTACCTGCGCAACCTGCTGGCTTCCTACGAAATCCACGTGGCCGACTACTACCTGACCCGTCAGGCCTACGTCGCCGCCGCCAACCGTGGCCGCTACGTGGTGGAAAACTTCCAGGAAACCCCTTCGGTGGGTGATGGCCTGGCGGTGATGACCGAAGCCTACCAGCGCCTGCACCTGGACGACCTGGCCGCCACCAGCCTGGAAACCCTCAAGCTGAACTACCCGGACCACCCTTCGCTGGTCGACGGCCAGTTCACCCCGCGCGTTGACGAAGCCGACAACCGTTCGTGGCTGAGCAAGGCGACCCTGGGCCTGATCGAGTCCCGTCCACCGCTGCCGCCGGGCGAAACCCGCGCCAACCAGGACGTACAGCGTCAGTTCCAGGATGCCAAGGAAGCCATCCCGAACGAACTCAAGCCCAAGGATGAAAATGGCGACGTGATCGAGGAAGAAGAGCCTGAGAGCGATTCCAGCGACCGCTCCTGGTTCAGCTACATGACCTTTGGCCTGTTCGACTGAGCCAAGGCACCTACAAAAAGGGAGACCCGACGGTCTCCCTTTTTTGTGCCCGGGTTTTATTGCGCTGTGCGCCGTTCCTGTCCTTGGCTAAACTGCCTGATCTCTAGCCAAAAAGCCGCCCATCATGCTTCGTTTATTGATCTTGTTCGCAGTCGTTGCCTTCGCTATCTGGATCTTTCGCGGAGTGAAGAAGACCGGCGGCCGCGCGTCCCGCCCCACCCAGGAACAGGACGCACCGCCCATGGTCCGTTGCGCCCATTGCGGCGTACACCTGCCCCGTGACCGGGCACTGGCCCTCGAACAGCAATGGTATTGCAGCCAGGCTCATCTCGAGCAAGGCCCGGGCACTCGTGAACGCTGAGGCTACAAGCCCACGCATCAAACAGGCGCAGCGCCTGCTGCGCCTCTACCACCTGTACCGCCTGAGTATCGGCATCACCCTGGTGCTGCTGATCTCCAGCAACATGGACAACCGTCTGCTGGAGTACGCCAACGACGACCTGCTGCGCAGTGGCAGCTGGTTGTACCTGGTCTTGAATATCCTGCTGGTGGTGTTCCTGGAAAACACCCGCCGCCCTGCCCGGCTGTTCGGCCTGGCCCTGACCGACGTGCTGCTGCTCTCGTGGCTGTTCTTCGCCGCGGGCGGTGCCCCCAGCGCCATCGGTAACCTGATCATCGTCTCGGTGGCCATCGGCAATACGCTGCTGCGCGGAAGGATCGGCCTGTTGATCGCGGCCGTCGCCACCCTTGGCATCGTCGGTTCGAGTTTATTTCTTGGCTTGAGCGACTCGAACCGTCCCAGCAGTTACTTGCAAGCCGGCACCCTCGGGGCGTTGTGTTTTGCCGCCGCGCTGCTGGTGCAGGGCCTGATCCGACGTTTGGAAGCCAGCGAAACCCTGGCCGAGCAGCGGGCCAGCGAAGTAGTCGGACTGGAAGCCCTCAATGCCCTGATCCTGCAACGCATGCGCACCGGCATCCTGGTGCTCGACCGCCAGCGCCGGGTCCAACTGGCCAACGAAAGCGCGCTGAACCTGCTGGGCATGCACGATCTGGTCGGCCAGCCGATCGACGATTGTTCCAGCGCCCTGGTCGAGCGCCTGCAACTCTGGCTGAACAACCCCAGCCTGCGCCCGCCCAGCCTGACCATCAGCGGCACGGGCCTGACCCTGCAACCGAGCTTCATCGCCCTGGGCCACAACGACCAGCAGCAGATCCTGGTGTTTCTCGAAGACCTGGCCCAGGTGGCCCAGCACGCCCAACAGCTCAAGCTCGCCTCCCTGGGGCGCCTGACCGCCGGTATCGCCCATGAAATCCGCAACCCCTTGGGCGCCATCAGCCACGCGGCGCAATTGCTGCGCGAATCCGAGGAACTGAACGACGCGGATCGGCGTCTGACGCAGATTATTCAAGATCACTCCCAACGAATGAATCGCGTCATTGAAAACGTCCTGCAGCTGTCTCGCCGCCAGCAAACCACACCCCAGCGCCTCGACCTGCGGACCTGGCTCGATCAGTTCGTCCGGCAGACCCGCGAAAGCATGGCCGACCACCAACGATTGCACTTGAGCATCGACCCGGGCGACTACACCACGCTCATGGACCCCGACCAGCTCACCCAGGTGCTCGACAACCTGCTGCGCAACGCCTGGCGCCACAGCGCCATGGCCCATGAACAGGCCGAGGCCTGGCTGAAACTGTTCATCGACCCTCACAGCCAGCTGTCGACCCTGGACATCATCGACAACGGCCCCGGTGTCACGCCCGAGCAACAGGCACATCTGTTCGAACCCTTCTTTACCACCAGCAGCCAGGGCACCGGCCTTGGGCTCTATCTGTCCCGTGAGCTGTGCGAAAGCAACCAGGCCCGCCTAGACTTCAAACCACGCCAAGGCGGCGGCTGCTTTCGCATCACTTTTGCTCACGGACGGAAACAGATTTGAACAATCGCTCACGGCAACGAATCCTGATCGTCGATGACGAACCGGACATCCGCGAACTCCTGGACATCACCCTGGGCCGGATGAAACTCGACACCCGCAGCGCCAAGAACCTTGCCGAGGCCCAAGCCCTGCTGGCAGGGGATGCCTTCGACCTGTGCCTGACCGACATGCGCCTGCCCGATGGCACCGGCCTGGAGCTGGTACAGCACATCCAGCAACGTTATCCACAACTGCCCGTGGCGATGATCACCGCCTATGGCAGCCTGGAAACCGCCATCGATGCCCTCAAGGCCGGTGCCTTCGACTTCCTGACCAAACCGGTCGACCTGGGTCGGCTGCGGGAACTGGTCACCAGCGCCCTGCGCCTGCCACCGGTCGCCACACCGACCAGCACCCTCGAACGCTGCCTGCTGGGCGATTCGCCCCCCATGCTCGGTGTGCGCAAGCAGATCGAGAAACTCGCCCGCAGCCAGGCACCGGTATATATCAGCGGGGAATCGGGCTGCGGCAAGGAGCTGGTCGCCCGGTTGATTCACGAACAAGGCCCCCGTGCGAACCAGCGTTTTGTACCGGTCAACTGTGGGGCGATTCCCACAGAGTTGATGGAAAGCGAGTTCTTCGGGCACCGAAAAGGCAGTTTCAGCGGCGCCATCGAAGATAAGCCCGGCTTATTCCAGGCAGCCCATGGCGGAACCTTGTTCCTCGATGAGGTGGCCGACCTGCCCCTGGCGATGCAGGTCAAGCTGTTGCGAGCCATCCAGGAAAAGGCCGTGCGCGCCGTGGGCGGCCAGCAGGAGGAGGTGGTGGATGTGCGAATCCTCTGCGCCACCCACAAGGATCTCGACGCCGAGGTCGCCGCCGGACGCTTTCGCCAGGATCTGTATTACCGACTGAACGTCATCGAACTGCGCGTCCCGCCCTTGCGCGAACGCCGCGAAGACATCGAGCCCTTGGCCAACCACATGCTCCAGCGCCTGGCCAGCGCTACCGGCAGCCCTGCGGCAAAGCTCCATCCGCGAGCCCTGGAAGCCCTGCAGAACTACCGTTTCCCGGGCAATGTGCGGGAGTTGGAGAACATGCTTGAGCGGGCCTATACCTTGTGCGAACAGCAACTGATCGAAGCGGATGACCTGCGTCTGGCCGAGGGCAATGCGACTGAGGCGGGCAATCCCGATTTGATGCAGGTCGACAATCTCGAGGATTACCTGGAAGAGATCGAGCGCAAGCTCATCCTCCAGGCATTGGAAGAAACCCGCTGGAACCGCACGGCGGCGGCGCAGCGGTTGAAGTTGTCGTTTCGGTCGATGCGGTATCGGTTGAAGAAACTTGGGCTGGATTGAGCCACGCTTTTTAAGCTTACGCTTACCCCTGTGGCGAGGGAGCTTGCTCCCGCTGGGCTGCGAAGCGGCCCCCAACCTGACACCTCGATGCATCAGGTAGATCGAGTCGCTGCTTTTGGGGCTGCTACGCAGCCCAGCGGGAGCAAGCTCCCTCGCCACAGGTTCGGCGTTCACCCTCTGTAACGCCGCTTTCTAGCCCTCCGGCACTGGCACCCGTTCGTCCAGCACTCGATTGGCCAGTAATGCACACAGTTCAATAAGCTGCTGCACCCCCAAGGCGACATGCCGTCGCGAGCCTTCAAGTTCGAAGGCCAGGTCGCTGATCGTGGCATTGGCGGAGGCCAGGGTTTCGCTGAGGTTGGTGAGGAGGCATTCGGTGTCGATGCCATCCACTACAGTGAATAGCTGGTTTGAGGTGGGTTTCTTTTTGGTGTCGGGCTTTGGGCCGAGGTAATAGTCGAGGGCGCGTTTGGCGGCTTCATCGAGCCCTTTCGTGTTATGGCTGGAGTCAGGAGAAGAGTTATTGGTTTCTGAAGGTGGTAGTGGTTTGTCACTCATTGCGGTACTCCAAAGAGGAAATGGATTACCAAGTTTTCGGGCCGCGACGCCCGGACGCTGAATTGGCAGCGACGGGGAAAGGTTAGCCAGGGTTCTTCCCACCCGGCAACCGCCAGAACTCGTCGGAAAATTCTTTTTGAATCAGAATTTTGTCCGACCATTCCCACAAAGCTTGGTCGGCTGTAAGGGCGGTGTGTATATCCGTTTCTGCGGTAACGGCGGCTTAGGGTTCCGCTCTTACAGCGGCTCACTTTTGAAAAGCGCAAAAGTAAGCAAAACGCTTTCTGCCCCACCACTCGGCACCTCGCCTAGGCTCGGTGTGCCCTCACTCCGGCATTGCTCCGTGGGCCGCCGCGAAGGGCCATCCATGGCCCAGCGCGGCTATCCCGGCATCCATGCCGGGATGCCCACTGCGCAATGCCTGCGTTCGGCCAGCGTGGTTTAACGGGGCGCCCGAGATCAAAGTCAAAAGCAGAGCAACAGCAACAGCAACAGCAACAGCAACAGCAACAGCAACAGAGGGATAGGCCCACATTGGCTCGAAGATGATTTACAAACTTTTTGGCCACCTAAATCCTGTGGGAGCGAGCTTGCTCGCGATGGCGGTGCCCCAGTTGAGAAGATGTTGGGCTGCTGGCCCCATCGCGAGCAAGCTCGCTCCCACAGGAGGTCCGAGCGCATGAAATATTGTGTCTACTGAAGATTCAATGTGGGAGCGAGCCTGCTCGCGATGGCGGTGTCATGGCCGATGAAGGTGCTGAATGTGCAGGCCTCTTCGCGAGCAGGCTCGCTCCCACAATTGGATCGGTGTACGAACGGAAGAATCAGGTCGACTGTAAGCCCGCCTCGCGAGCAAGCTTTGCTCCCACAGATCTGATGGGTGTACGAGCGGGAGAGCCAGGTCGGCTATAAGGCCGCCTCGGCCCGGCTTTTGATCTGGAGGCCCCTTTAACCACGATGGCCGAACGCAGGCATTGTGGAGTGGGCAACCCGGCATGGATGCCGGGTTAGCCGCGCTGGGCCATGGATGGCCCTTCGCGGCGGCCCACGGAGCAATGCCGGAGTGAGGGCATGCCGAGCCTAAGCGAGGCACCGAGTGGTGGGGCAAGCCTTTTTTGCTTACTTTTTTTGGCGTTTGAAAAAAAGTGAGCCGCCGTAAGGGCGGAACCCTAAGTAGCCGTTACCGCAGAAATGGATATGTACTCAATCAAACCGCCATCGCGAGCAGGCTCGCTCCCACAATTTGGATCAGAGTATAAAACCTTACAACCGCCCCGCCGGCGCATAAGGCGCAGGATCAATCACCGGCTCACGCCCCAACATCAAATCCGTAAACAACTGACACGAAGCCGGCGCCAACACCAACCCATTGCGATAATGCCCACAGTTCAGCCAAAGCCCTGCAATCCCCGGCACCTCGCCGATATAGGGAATACCTTCAGGCGACCCAGGCCGCAACCCGGCCCAATGCCCCACCACCTCGGCACCCGCCAACGCCGGAATCAGCTGCTGCGCCGAAGCCTTCAGGCTCTCCAACGCAACCTCGGTCGGGGTCTTGTCGAAACCTTCACGCTCCAGCGTACTGCCGACCAGAATATGCCCATCACGCCTCGGGATCGCATAACGCCCCTTGGCCAGAACCATGCTCGACAGAAAATCCGATGCGCACTTGTACAGAATCATCTGGCCCTTGACCGGCTCGACCGGCAATTTCAAGCCCAAGGTCTTGAGCAATTCACCGCTCCAGGCACCGGCGGCCAGCACCACCTCATCGCCATGAATTTCACCGGCAGAACTGCGCACACCCACCACGCGCCCACCGTCGCGAATGAACCCGCTGACTTCGCAATGCTCATGCAGCGTGACGTTCGGCATCGCCTGCAACGCAGCCTTGAGGGATTTCACCAGCCGCGGATTACGCACGTTGGCCACGTCAGCCATGTGGATCGCCCGGGAAAAACCCGCGCCCAGCACCGGCACCGCATCATGAACCGCCGAGATATCCACAGCCCGTAGTGGGCGCCCTTCCCGCTTGGCCCAGGCCAGCGCTTCGTCCTGGTCGTCCAGATCCAGCCAATACAGCCCGGTCACATGCACTTGCGGGTCGATCCCGGTGGCTGCGAACAGACGCTCCCCCAGCTGTGGATAAAAATCCTGTGACCAATGGGCCAGCGCCGTGACCGCCGGGCTATAGCGCCACGGGTACAACGGCGAAACGATACCGCCACCGGCCCAGGACGATTCCTGGCCGACATTGGAACGGTCCAGCAGCACCACACGTTGCCCTTCGGACGCCAGATTGAACGCCGTCAGCAGGCCGATGACTCCGCCACCGACAATCACCACTTGCTGTTGCCTGGTCATGTTCTGATTCGACTCACAAACAAAGGGCGCATAAAGCGCGCCCGGATAAAAGAAACTCAGCGCCCCCAACAATCCTTGGCAGTCACCCCAGCAGCATTTTCCACGCTTCGTACGCCGGTATTGGTAATTTTGAAGTCACCGCACTTGTCCGTCGCCATGGACGAGCCGCTCTTGCGCACGGCGGTCAGGATGAAGCTCTGGTCCGTCAGTGTCGGGGTAATGGTGTAGAAATCGTTGCCACTACTCAGCCCGGTCGCATTGGTGTAGACGCTGTTCTTCGAATAGTGGCGTTCGAGAATTTGCGCCTGCTCCGACAAGAGCCCGGCGATTTCGGCCCGTCGGCCCTTCTTCATGTATTCGGTCAGGCTCGGATAGCCGACGGTGATCACGATACCGATGATCGCGATCACGATCATGATTTCGATCAAGGTGAAACCGCGGTTGGATCTGCGCATGCCTTGCTCCCTCATTGTATTTGCCGCCACATGATACGGCGGCTGCCGCCGACGGATTTGCCCAGCAGGTCGGTGATACCACCACCGGAGTCGTTCACGATCATATTGGTGGCCCCGTTGGCACTGACGACGGCGCTCAATGTCGGGATGCCGCCCGTGAACACCACGCCGGCGGAAATCGTGTCGAGGCTGGTGAGCGAACCATCATTGTTGGTATCGAGTACCGCATAGTTGAGCATCTTACCGTTGAACGCATCCAATTCGATCAGTTTGCCCGTACCGAAGCTGGCGCAAGGGTCAGTGGTGTCCACGGCGGCCGTGGTAAAGACCACACGCCCGAGCACCAGGCTGGCCGGGTTGATGACTCGCTCCCCGGTCAGCACGTTGTTGTACACCAACGGCAGGTACCAGCCCTTCTTTGCAGGATACGCCACGTCCGTCTGGCTGGTGGTCACGAACTGCCCGGTGCTGCCGGAAAACACCCCGGTGATCGACTGGGCCTGCAGGCTCGACACGGTGATTTGCCCCGCGCTGCCCGTGGCGTCCCAGATCGAATAGAACGCCTGCAGGTCCTTGTTGAGCTTGTCGGCTGCTTCGTTGAACTTGCCGGTACCAAAAAACACCTGGGTGCCGCCCTGGGGATTGTCTGCCAGCAGAGGTTGCACAGTGATCGGCTGGGTCGCGCCTCCGGGTGCGGTGAACAACGGCTGCCCAGCAAACGCCAGGCCCCAGGCGGTGGGTGAAGTGCCGCTGAGGTCGAACTTCCACATCCGCCCCTTCAAGTCACCACCGTACGCGGCCTGCACTATATTCTGCGAGTTGACTCGCAGCTTGACCGACGACAGGCCGTTATCGGTTTCGCTGCTGTTGATGACGATTTTGCGGATCAGCGAACCGTCACGGATATCCACCACGTACAACGCCGCCACACCTGTATTGCTGCCGTAGCCATTGGCGATGAACGCCGCCCAGCGACCGTCCGCCAGGCGTGCGACTTCGGGACGCGCATAGGCGTAGCCCAGGTCATTAAAGGCATTGGCCGTGTTGGCGACGGTTGGCGCACTGATTTGCCACAACGCCCGATACGCATTGCCGGCCGCCGCATCGAACAGCTGGACCGCATAGAACACCTTGCCCCCAGCCCCGGTGCCACCGACGGCCACGGTCTTCCAGGCGCTCCCCGACTGCACGTCGAATAGACCGATTTGTCCATCCACGAGGAATTTGTGGCTCACGCCGTTGATGTAGTTGACGTCGGCAATGTCCTGCAACGAGGGCAGCACGTTCGAAGGCATGTAGGCGTAACGCCGCGCGCCGTTTGCGCTGTTGATGACACTGAAGAAACCATCGTTGCCATTCACCACCAGGCTGGTGCTCATGTTTGTCGCCTTGGTCGCCAGGTAGGTGCTGTAGCTGGTGTCGTTGAGCAGGTCCGCAGCGGTCTGGTCATTGGGCGACGCCAGCACCAACGGCGAATTGATGATGTCGCCCAATAATGCGCTGCGCACCTTCAGGCCGGTCTTGTTGACGCCCTTGCTCCACTCCACCAAGTCATTGCCGGTGATCCCCGTGGGCAGGTTCTGGCTGAGGCTGGTTTGCTGGGCCGGCGAAAAATTGCCGTAGGCCAGGGTCACCGGCACGTTGGTCGCGGTGTTCCAGGATTGATAGATCGGCGCCGTGGCGCCGGGCACGATGGCGGTGTCGGTGGTCCATTGCACCGCTGCCGTGTTGACCGTACCCGCCGGGGTGAAGCCGAATGCCCGGATGGTCCCACGCCAGTCCTTGGGGTCATAAGTGGTCTGGTAGTAGCTGGAGGTGCTGGATAACGTGGCGGCGTTGGTGGTGCCGCCGCCCCCGGAGCCAGCTTTGGAAGTGATATCACTCAGGGCTGACGACAGCGCCGAATTCAGGCCTTCGCTGTCGCTCGCCGGATAATACTTGCCCGCCCCGTAACGGGCGGCGTCGGACAACATCTGGTTGGTGACGGCAAATCCTACGGTATAGGTATTGAGGTACTGCCGAGGAAAATCCACGCTGTTCCAGCTCTTGCCGGTGGCGTCGGTGCCGGTGGAGCGCATGTCGATGTCGAAGGCGAACTTGGCGATGTCGTCCAGGTAAAGCGTGTCGCCCTCCGCATTACCGAGAGGATCGACGCCATCGTTGCTGCTGATGCCATCCCAGTTTGGCAGCCGGGACAGGCCCTGCGGGTCGTTGGTGGGGAACGTCCGGTCGTAGGTGGGCAAGCCGTCGGTGACCACTACGCCGAAGTTTTTCTGGCAACGGTACTGGATCGGACTGGTGTAGGTGGCAGGCGTGCCATTGTAGTAAGGCGCCATGCCCCTGAAGTAGCGGGTAACCTCGTAATAGCTCTCGGCCAACGGTGTGTTCGCGACAGCGCCCAGGCCGTTGATGGCATTGATCAGGGCGCTGTAGTTGCTGTTGGCCTGGGTCTGGGTCACGCTGCCGCTGACGGGTGACAGGTCGCTGACAGCCCGGGCAATGTAGCCTCCCGGGCCGGAGTTGCTGAAATTGGGTGGGTTGAAGGTAGCAAGGCCGATGCGCAGGGCGCGGTTATTGGCGACCAACTCATTGGAGACATCCCGCGCCACGTTGATCCGATAATCCGTGGGGATCGTACCCGTGGTGAAATCGCGGCTCGAGCCGTTGGCCAGTGTCACCAGATACGCCAAGTATTTGCCGGTGTAACGGGTATCGCCGCCTCCCACAGGATCTGGCAAGCGCAGACAGATCCGGCCGATACTGGGTCGATAGAAACCATACCAGCCAGACGAGCAGCCGCCACGCAACAGGCTCACCAACAGGATATTCGAGTCCTCCAGGTCCAGCTCATACCTGTCGTTGCAGTTGTTACTGGCGTTGCATGCATAAGTACGTGTTTGCGTCGCCGCCGGATCAAACCCCGCAGCCCAAATGATGTTGTTCATGCTCCCCGAATCATCGATCAGCAGCATCACGTTCGGCGTGACAGCGGCCGCACTCAGCAAGGGCGAGTCCGAAGGCGTGAACGCATAGGCCGGGGCCGCCAGGTAAAGGCTCAGCATCGCGCCCCGCAACATCTGCCACCCTCTGCGAAGCGCCTTAATATTTCGCATAGATGCTCTCCACCACGCTGCGCTGGTTATTGCCCACCACCGCTACCGCCGTGATCCGGTACAGCGTCGCCGACGTATTAAGCGGCACATTGACGGCCGTGAGCGTCGTGCCGATGTTCTGCACACCATAGAACCCACCGGCGGCGGCCACCCAGAGCACCCCTGACGACGAATTGCGCCCCGCGACCGTCAACGTCGCCGACTCGGCCGGCGGTGCGCACTGGATCGTGGGGGCGCACCTCGGCAGGGAATAGGTTTCGACCTGCACCGCGCTTTCACCGACCCTCAGCGCCGCCTCGGCCATCTGGAACGACTGGTTGCGCTGCATGACGCTGCTGGTCATTTTTTCCTGGAGGGTGGCGCTCTGCATCGACGACAACCCGATCAACGTCAGCAACAACAGGAAAACCAGGCTGACCAGCAAGGCCATGCCACGTTGGCGATGCACATGCCCCATCGAAGTCATCTCCTTCATAGCAGCCGGTTGCGCAACGCGGCAACGACATTGAAGGTCTGCTCGCGCACCGCGTTCCTCGGATCAAAAAGCGTCAGGGTCAGGCGCACGCTGCGGATCAGGGCCGGGTCAGCCGGGTTACTGGTGTAGCTCGACGCCGCGATATCCGTAGCGCTGCCCGCCACGCCGAAGGTCACGTCGAACGCCCGCACGTTGTCCACCAGCACCGACAGGGTCGGCGGGTTGCCGGTGCCGCTGCCCAGTAGCAATTGATTGTTGTTGAAGCTGTAGACCAGTCGGCGAATCGGAAACGCCAACTGCCCCGTCGCCGGTAGCCGTGCGTTGCTATAGGCCGTCGCCGAGGTGAGGCAATCGGAGACGACGGTCCAGGTTGGGGCGCTACCGCCACTGCCTATGTCGGCGGTGACCAGGGTCAACCTCCGGTTGGCGTTATCCCAACGGATTGGCGTGACCTGGCTGACAGCGAAACTGTTATCCGATGAGGCATCGATGATGGTCGCCAAGCAACCGAACATGCCCACCATGCGAATTTCCTGGACCATTTTGCTCAAGGCAAACCGCGCGTCCTCCTGCATCACCGCGGCGGCGCTCTGGCTGACGTAAGTGTTCTTCGCGGCGATGAAAATCTGCACCACACCCAGGATGACGATCAGGCTGAGCACCAGCGCGATCATCAATTCGATCAGGCCGAAACCGCGACTGTGCCGGTTCATGGCACCGTCCCCGGCGGGTCGACAGCGACGCGGCTGGTCAGGACAAAGCTGCGCCGCGCCTCGGCGGCGTCGGTGGTGTTGGCGGCCCGGGCATCGTCCCAGGAAACGGTGATGGTGTAGACCCGCTGGTTCAGCGCAACGGTGCCCGTGGCCGTGGCGCCGCCGAAGGCGACGATATTGGTCTTGAAGTCATAAAGGTCCTGGTCGCGGGCCACGTTGAGGTTCGGCGAGCTGGGCGGCGTGATGGTGTAGTCGGCGCCGGAGTTGGCGCGAATGCGGTCCAGCAGGTCGTAGGCAATGAAACTGGCCTGGCTGGTCATGCGCGAGCTGTCGGTGTACTTGAGCGCATTGAGCTGGATCATCGCCGCCCCGAGCAAGCCGACGCCGAGAATCAGCACCGCCACCAGCACCTCGATCAGGGTCATGCCTCCCTGTCTCCTTTTACTGCAACCCTTCATCCGCAACTTCCCAATACGATTCGTCCATTGAGGCAAACACTCAGCGTCCTGCTCTGCGCCCCGCGTACATAATTGAAACTCACCGGCGTGGCCGGTGCCGATAGCCCGCCCAGATTGTTGAAATCAATGTTGGTCACGTCTGAGGTTAGCGTCAGAGTCGCGCCGCTGCTCATTGCTGGAACAACCCGCAATATATTGGGCGACGAGCCAGTACTGTCATACACCGTCAATTCGCCGCTCCAGGCGCTGCCCTCGGCGGTGGGGCGAATTCGCGTGGTGATACCACGGTCGATCGCCGTCATCCGGGCAAAGTTCAGCGCCCGGCGCAAGTCGTCGATATCGGTGTCGGCCTTGGTGCTCTGCAGCGACCCGGTAAATGACGGCACCGCCATGGTGATCAGGATCAGCAGCACGCCAAGGGCCACCAGCACCTCGATCAGCGTGAAACCTTTTGTACGAAGATCCATCGGTGCCCTCCGTTGCCGTCGGCTATACCTGCTTCTACACGCTAGAACAAACCACCGCCTTTGTGTGCGGTTGTTTCGGTTTGCGGCGCCAGGAGCGCGTCGTTTTCGGACTCCAGGGAGGAGACGTCATGTATCAACAGGGCTTCAGCCTGATCGAACTGCTCATGGGACTGGCAATTGCCGCAATTGTTCTGCCGTGGGCCAGCGCGGGCTACAAAGAGCTGATCGAGTCCATCGAACGCGAGGATACCGCGCAGTTGCTGATCAGCGGATTACGCAGCGCACGCAGCGAAGCCATCGCGCGCAACCGGACGGTCGTGCTCAGGGCGATAGACAACGATTGGGGCCAGGGCTGGCGCATTACCCTGGACGACAAGAAGAAGACCGTGCTGATGGAGCGCCGCGCAAACGCCCGGGTGATGGGCAACGGGCCGGTAAAACGCAGGGTGAGGTTCGGCAACCAGGGGGAAGCCCTGCACCCCAGCGGCGCATTCCAGGCCGGCACGCTGCATGTCTGCGCCAAACGCGGGCCGCTCAGCCATCATCAAGTGATATTGGCGCCTTCAGGCCGTGTTCGCCTGGAAAGCGTCAAAACCGAGCAGGCCCTGTGCGAGAAAGGGCTCAAAGCAAAGAGCGGACGCGCAACTCTTTCGGCATCGAAAACGTGATGTTTTCCTCGCGACCGGCCAACTCATCGGCACCGGTGGCACCCCAAGCCTGCAATTGCTGGATCACGCCGCGCACCAGGACTTCCGGCGCGGACGCACCGGCGGTGATGCCGATGCGCTCGACGCCCTCGAACCAGCTGCGCTGCATGTCCTCGGCACCGTCGATCAGGTAGGCCGGGGTGGACATGCGCTCGGCCAGCTCACGCAAGCGGTTGGAGTTGGAGCTGTTCGGGCTGCCGACCACCAGCACCACATCGCATTCGTTGGCCAGTTGCTTGACCGCATCCTGGCGGTTCTGGGTGGCGTAGCAGATGTCATCCTTGCGCGGCCCACCGATGGCCGGGAAGCGCGCACGCAGGGCGTCGATCACGCGGCTGGTGTCGTCCATGGACAGGGTCGTCTGGGTCACGAAGGCCAGGCTCTCGGGGTTGCGTACCTGCAAGGCCGCAACGTCTTCCTCGTCTTCGACCAGGTAGATCGCACCGCCGTTGCTGGCATCGTATTGGCCCATGGTGCCTTCGACTTCCGGGTGGCCTTCATGGCCGATCAGGATGCATTCGCGACCGTCACGGCTGTAGCGGGCCACTTCGATGTGCACCTTGGTCACCAATGGGCACGTCGCGTCGAACACCTTCAGGCCACGGCCGGCGGCTTCGCTGCGCACGGCCTGGGAAACCCCGTGGGCACTGAAGATAACAATGACGTCGTCCGGCACCTGGTCCAGTTCCTCGACGAAAATCGCCCCGCGGCTGCGCAGGTCTTCGACGACGAATTTATTGTGGACCACTTCGTGGCGCACGTAGATCGGCGGCCCGAAGACTTCCAGGGCGCGGTTGACGATTTCGATCGCCCGGTCCACACCGGCGCAGAAGCCACGGGGGTTGGCGAGTTTGATTTGCATGCTGTGCCTCGTGTCTTGCGCGCAAGAAATTGAATCGGTGCAATACCGTGTGGGAGCGAGCTTGCTCGCGATGAGGTATATCAGCCAACGTCAATATTGACTGGTACGACGCTATCGCGAGCAAGCTCGCTCCCACAGTGAATCGGGTGGCAGCAGGAACTGCCTGTTAAACCTTAAACCGCCTTCACTTCGAGGATTTCCACTTCGAAGTTCAAGGTCTTGCCTGCCAGCGGATGGTTGAAGTCCACGGTCACCTGGGCGTCATCAAAAGCCTTCACCACACCCGGCAATTCGGTATTGGCCGCGTCGTTGAAGATCACCAGCAGGCCCTCGGACAGCTCCATGTCCTGGAACTGGGAGCGTGGCATGGTCTGCACGTTTTGCGGGTTGGGCTGACCAAAGGCGTTTTCTGGTGGCACGACCACGGTGCGCTTGTCGCCGGCCTTGAACCCGAAGATCGCCGCTTCGAAGCCCGGCAGCAGGTTACCGTCACCGACCTTGAACACCGCCGGCGCCTTGTCGAAGGTGCTGTCGACGGTGTCGCCGTTTTCCAGGTGCAGGGCGAAGTGAAGCTTCACTTCGGTATTTTGAGCGATACGCTGCTCAGTCATGGACGGCTTCTCCGGTTTTCTTGCTCTTGAACATATCCAGGGCGAGCATCACCGCACCCACGCTGATGGCGCTGTCGGCAAAGTTGAACGCCGGGAAATACCAGCGGTTCTGCCAATGCACCAGGATGAAATCGATGACGTGGCCCAGGGCGATACGATCATAGAGATTGCCCAAGGCCCCACCGAGCACCAAGGCCAGCGCCACCGCCAGCCAAGTCTCATTGCGCCCCAGGCGCTTGAGCCAGACCACCAACACGGCGCTGACCACAATGGCGATCAGGGCGAACAGCCAGCGCTGCCAGCCGGAGCTGTCGGCCAGGAAACTGAACGCCGCCCCGGTGTTGTAGGCCAAGGTCCAGCTGAAGTAATCGGGAATGATCACGATCTGCTGGTACATCGTCAGCGAGTTCTCGAAGTAGTACTTGCTGGCCTGGTCGATGACCAGGACCAGCACGCTCAACCAGAGCCAGCCCAACCGCCCGAAGCGGCCCGCTGCGTTAGGCATAATGACGAACCTCGCCAGCACCGCTGATGTTGTCCACGCAACGACCGCAGATTTCCGGATGCTCCGGGTTCACGCCGACGTCTTCGCGACAGTGCCAGCAACGGGCGCACTTGGTGTGGTTCGACTTGACGATCTTCAGCTTCAGGCCGCTGACTTCAGTGGCCACCGCATCGGCCGGCGCCTGCACCAACGGCGCGACACTGGCGGTGGAGGTGATCAGCACGAAGCGCAGCTCGTTGCCCAGCTTCGCCAGGTCGGCGTCCAGGGCATCTTCGGCGTAGAGGGTCACTTCGGCCTGGAGGTTGCCGCCGACAGCCTTGGCCGCCCGCTGGATCTCCATTTCCTTGTTGACCGCCGCCTTGACTGCCATCACACGATCCCAATACGCACGGTCCAGCTCGAAGCCTTGCGGCAGTTCGGTCAGGCCTTCGTACCAGGTGTTGAGCATCACCGACTCGTTGCGCTCGCCTGGCAGGTACTGCCACAGCTCGTCGGCGGTGAACGCCAGGATCGGCGCGATCCAGCGCACCAGGGCCTCGCTGATGTGGAACAGCGCGGTCTGGCACGAACGACGGGCCTTGCTGTTGGCGCCAGTGGTGTACTGGCGGTCCTTGATGATGTCGAGGTAGAAACCACCCAGCTCCTGCACGCAGAAGTTGTGGATCTTGGAATAGACGTTCCAGAAGCGGTATTCGCCGTAGTGCTCCTGCAATTCGCGTTGCAGCAACAGGGTACGGTCCACGGCCCAACGGTCCAGCGCGAGCATTTCTTCGGCCGGCAGCAGGTCGGTGGCCGGGTTGAAGCCGGTCAGGTTCGAAAGCAGGAAGCGCGCGGTGTTACGGATCCGCCGGTAGGCGTCCGCGCTGCGCTGCAGGATCTGCTCGGAAACGGCCATCTCGCCGGAATAGTCGGTGGACGCCACCCACAGGCGCATGATGTCGGCGCCCAGGGTGTCGTTGACCTTTTGCGGCGCGATCACGTTGCCCAGGGACTTGGACATCTTGCGGCCAGACTCATCGACGGTGAAGCCGTGGGTCAGCAGTTCGCGGTACGGCGCGTGATTGTCGATGGCGCAACCGGTCAGCAAGGACGAGTGGAACCAGCCACGGTGTTGGTCCGAGCCTTCCAGGTACAGGTCGGCGCGTGGGCCGGTCTCGTGGCCCATCGGGTGCGAACCGCGCAGCACGTGCCAGTGGGTGGTGCCGGAGTCGAACCAGACGTCCAGGGTGTCACTGATCTTGTCGTACAGCGATGCTTCGTCGCCCAGCAGCTCGGCGGCATCCATCTTGAACCAGGCCTCGATGCCTTCGGCCTCGACGCGCTTGGCCACGATTTCCATCAGTTCGACGGTGCGCGGGTGCAACTCGCCGCTTTCCTTGTTCAGGAAGAACGGGATCGGCACGCCCCAGTTGCGCTGGCGGGAGATGCACCAGTCCGGACGGTTGGCGATCATCGAGTGCAGGCGCGCCTGGCCCCAGGCCGGCACGAACTGGGTTTCCTCGATGGCCTTGAGGGAGCGCTGGCGCAGGGTGTCACCGCTGGTGGGCTGCTTGTCCATGCCGATGAACCACTGCGCGGTGGCGCGGTAGATCAGCGGGGTCTTGTGGCGCCAGCAGTGCATGTAGCTGTGTTCGATGACGGTGGTGTGCAGCAGCGCGCCGACTTCGGTGAGCTTGTCGACGATGGCCGGGTTGGCTTTCCAGATGAACTGGCCACCGAAGAACTCCAGCGATGGCGCGTACACGCCATTGCTCTGCACCGGGTTGAGGATGTCGTCGTTGACCATGCCGTATTTCTTGCAGGTCACGAAGTCGTCGACGCCATAGGCCGGTGCGGAGTGAACCACGCCAGTGCCCGCGCCCAACTCCACATAGTCGGCCAGGTACACTGGCGACAGGCGGTCATAGAACGGATGGCGGAAATTGATCAGTTCCAGCGCCGAACCCGGCGCGGTGGCGATCACCGAACCTTCGAGGTTGTAGCGGACCAGGCAGGATTCGACCAGTTCTTCGGCCAGCACCAGCAGCTTGTCGCCGACGTCGACCAAGGCGTAGTTGAATTCCGGGTGGACGTTCAGCGCCTGGTTGGCCGGGATGGTCCACGGGGTGGTGGTCCAGATCACGATCGATGCGGGCTTGGCCAGCTTGCCCAGGCCGAACGCGGCGGCGAGCTTGTCTTCATCGGCGATCGGGAACGCGACGTCGATGGTCGAGGACTTCTTGTTTTCGTACTCGACTTCCGCCTCGGCCAGGGCCGAACCGCAATCGAAGCACCAGTTCACCGGCTTGAGGCCCTTGAACACGAAGCCGCCCTCGACGATTTTCGCCAGGGCACGGATTTCGCCCGCTTCGTTCTTGAAGTCCATGGTCTTGTACGGGTTGGCGAAGTCGCCCAGCACGCCAAGGCGGATGAATTCGGACTTCTGCCCTTCGATCTGCTCGGTGGCGTAGGCACGGCACAGCTCGCGGGTCTTGTCCGCGCCCAGGTTCTTGCCGTGGGTCACTTCGACCTTGTGCTCGATCGGCAGGCCATGGCAGTCCCAGCCCGGGACATACGGCGCATCAAAACCCGACAGGGTCTTGGAGCGGATGATCATGTCCTTGAGAATCTTGTTCAGCGCGTGACCGATGTGGATGGTGCCGTTGGCGTACGGAGGGCCGTCGTGCAGGACGAACTTCGGACGATCCTTGCCAATTTCGCGCAACTTTCCGTACAGGCCAATGCTGTCCCAACGCTGCAGAATCTGTGGTTCGCGCTGAGGCAGGCCGGCCTTCATTGGGAAGGCGGTGTCCGGAAGGTTTAGCGTGGCTTTATAGTCGGTCATTTAAGGCTCTTCATTAGCGATTGGCGCTGGTTGCGACAAGGGCACGGGCGGCGGCGATATCTGCATGGATCGCCGTCTTGAGCGCCTCCAGGGAGGCAAAACGCTGCTCTTCACGCAGCTTATGGTGGAAAACCACCGTCAAACGCCGGTCATACAGATCGCCGGCAAAATCCAGAACATGTACTTCAAGGTGGGCCTTGCCATCGCCCTGGACCGTGGGTCGCACGCCGATGTTGGCGACGCCGGGCCAGGTCTTGCCGTCGATCTCGACACTCACCAGGAACACCCCGGTCAGCGGCACACGACGGCGCTTGAGCTGCACGTTGGCCGTCGGCGTGCCCAGTTGGCGCGCCAGTTTCTGCCCGTGCAGGATCCGCCCGGCAATCCGGTACGGCCGGCCGAGCAAGCGCTCGGCCAATTCGAAGTCGGCCGCCGCCAAGGCATTGCGGACCTGGGTACTGCTGACGCGCAAGCCATCCATCTCGACGGTCTGCGCCGCTTCGACGGTGAACCCCTGGGCGATACCGGCCTGTTGCAGGTAATCGAAATCCCCGGACCGGTCGCAGCCGAAACGGAAATCATCGCCGACTTCCAGATGTTTCACATCGAGACCGTCCACCAGGATGGTCTCGACGAATTCGGCGGCGCTGAGTTTGCTCAGGCGTTGGTTGAAGGCCAGGCACAGGACCCGGTCGACGCCTTCGGCGGCCAGCAGTTGCAGCTTGTCCCGCAACCGGGCCAAACGGGCCGGGGCGGTGTCCGGGGCGAAAAATTCCCGGGGCTGCGGCTCGAAGATCACCACGCAGCTGGGCACGCCCAATTCCAGCGCACGCTCGCGCAGCCGCGCCAGGATAGCCTGGTGGCCACGGTGAACACCGTCAAAGTTGCCAATAGTGGCGACACAGCCCCGATGCTGGGGGCGCAGGTTGTGGAGGCCTCGAACCAGCTGCATAACGCGCTTCTTGCTCATAAAGTGGCCGATTATAACCACACCCGGCGGCCGACGACAGGCAACACCGCACCCCAAAGTGATCGAACCGACAAAACCACTGCCCGGCCCGGGATTATCGAGGGCCCGCCCTCAGCTCAAGGCCTTGCGGTTGAAGTCGCGCAGGCGGAACCCCATCAGCAGCAACATGCCGAAATACGCCACCACGCCAGCAACCACCAGGGCGCCCAGGCGCAGGAAACGCTCGAGCATCTGCCCTTCGCCCCAGGCCGGCATGAAATGCATCGCCCCCAGCAATACCGCCGACATCACCGCCACGGCAACCAGCAGCTTGAGGCCGAACTTGGCCCAGCCCGGTTGTGGTTGATACATCTTCTGCTTGCGCAACTGATAGAACAGCAGCCCGGCATTGAGGCAGGCACCGGCGCTGATCGCCAGGGCCAGGCCCGCGTGGGCCAGCGGGCCGATGAGCAGCAGGTTGAACAACTGCGTCATCACCAGGGTGAAAATGGCGATCTTCACCGGCGTGCGGATGTTCTGCTGAGCGTAGAACCCAGGCGCCAGCACCTTGATCACGATGATCCCGAGCAAGCCCACCGAGTAAGCGATCAGTGCCCGCTGAGTCATCAAGGCATCAAAGGCACTGAATTGGCCGTACTGGAACAGCGAGACGGTCAACGGTTCGGCGAGGATCCCCAGCGCCAGCGCACACGGCAGCACCAGCACAAAGCACAGGCGCAGGCCCCAATCGAGGATCCGCGAATATTCGTGGCGGTCCTGGCTGGCGTAGGTCTTGGCCAGGGTTGGCAGCAGGATCGTGCCCAGGGCCACGCCCAGCACGCCGGACGGCAACTCCATCAAGCGATCGGCGTAGTACATCCACGACACCGAGCCGGCCACCAGGAACGAGGCAAAGATGGTGTTGATGATCAGGGAAATCTGGCTCACCGACACCCCGAGGATCGCCGGCAGCATCTGCTTCATCACCCGCCATACGCCGCTGTCGCGCAGGTTCAGCCGCGGCAGCACCAGCATGCCGATCTTTTTCAGGTGCGGCAGTTGATACAACAGTTGCGCCAGGCCGCCGACCAGTACCGCCCAGCCCAGGGCCATTACCGGCGGATCGAAGTAAGGCGTCAGGAATACCGCGAACACGATCATGCTGACGTTGAGCAGGGTCGGCACAAAGGCCGGCACGGAAAAGCGGTTCCAGGTATTGAGGATCGCCCCGGCCAGGGACGACAGGGAAATCAGCAATATATAAGGAAAGGTCACCCGCAGCAGGTCAGCGGTGAGCTGGAATTTTTCCGGGGTATCGGTAAAGCCCGGCGCCGTGGCCCAGATCACCCAGGGCGCGGCGAGCATGCCGGCGGCCGTGACCAGCGCCAGCACCAAGGTCAGCAGGCCGGTGACGTAGGCAATGAATGTGCGAGTCGCCTCGTCGCCCTTCTGGCTTTTATATTCCGCCAGGATCGGCACAAAGGCCTGGGAGAACGCGCCTTCGGCGAAGATCCGCCGCAACAGGTTGGGCAGCTTGAAGGCGATGAAGAAGGCGTCGGTGGCCATCCCGGCGCCGAATATCCGTGCGATCAACGTATCGCGAACGAACCCCAGGACACGGGAAAGCATCGTGATAGAGCTGACGGCGGCCAACGATTTGAGCAGATTCATGAAAAGAGTTTTTGCCTGTCGATAAACAGCAGGCGAACAACGCGCCCACTTGTGCGATACTCCGCGCCGCTAAACAGTGCAGAGCCAAAGCCCGCGAGTTTACAGGTCGCACGCCGGAAAGAAATCCTTCGGTGCGCAGCACCTGCCATTCAGCGGAACGCGTCACCCGCCCTTGACAAGACTTCAACTCATCGGCATGATTCGCGGCCTATTTTGTTTGCTATTTCCCAAAAAGTCTTTCGAGGAGCTCGACGGTGGCCAACACACCTTCCGCCAAAAAACGTGCAAAACAGGCTGAGAAGCGTCGCAGCCACAACGCCAGCCTGCGTTCCATGGTCCGTACCTACATCAAGAACGTAGTCAAGGCCATCGACGCAAAAGACGCTGAAAAAGCTCAAGCTGCTTACGTTCTGGCTGTGCCAGTTATCGACCGCATGGCCGATAAAGGCATCATCCACAAGAACAAGGCTGCTCGCCATAAGAGCCGCCTGAATGGCCACGTAAAGGCCCTGAACGTTGCCGCTGCTGCCTAAGCGACGCGCTCATTAAAAAACCGACCTCAGGGTCGGTTTTTTATTGCCTGCGATTTAACCCCCCAACCAGAACAGCCCCTCCCCTTTTGGGAGCGAGCCTGCTCGCGATGGCGGTGGGTCAGTCAATGGAGATAGTGACTGTATCGCCGCCTTCGCGAGCAGGCTCGCTCCCACACTGGAACTGCAGCGGGGCATACATCTTGTACCCACCACATTCCCCCTGTGGGAGCGAGCTTGCTCGCGATGGCGGTGGGTCAGGTAATGGAGATGCCGACTGTACTGCCGCCTTCGCGAGCAAGCTCGCTCCCACACTCGCTCTTCAGCGGGCATAAATTTTCCACTCACCACAACCGCCCACACTGACTGGGAGGGGGAAGACCAAAAAAATCAGAATCCCTACTCGCCGAAATTGAACACCACCGGCTTCGGCGGAGGGCAACCTCCTGGTGGTGGGAAGTTCTGTACGCCCGCCTCGTCGTAGCCGGTGTAGCAGCCCACGATCTTGTCATCCTTGAAGGTCATGCGGCGCTCGACCACACCCGTCGGATAGTAATAAACCGTCTCGCCTTCGCGCTTGGCGTACGAATAGTCCTTGTATTCGCGCCCATAGACCGTTATCAGCCGGAACCCCTGCCGGGCCTCGGAGGACTTCAACTGACCGCTGGGGTAGTACTCCTTGTGGGTCACACGATCATCAGGCCCCAGCAACACCTCCCGCACATTGCGCCCATCCTGGGTATGGCGGGCACTCTGTTCGTTACCAAACAGGTAGTCACTCTCGGAATCGAAGTGGCCGTTATTGAACGCCCCGCGCTGCTTGCCGCACAACTTGATGCGGGTGTACTTCCCATCCGGCACATGGCAATAGTTGCGGTCCGCGATCAACACCCCATTCGCGTCGAATGATTGCACGTTGCCAATGGGCTCATCCTTTTCGTACGTTGCCACCGTATCGGGCTGGCCATTGGGGTGATAGAGACGAAAGGCGCCCTCTCGCGAACCGTAACGCCAGGAGATATCCGACAGCAGCACGGCACCGTCGTCCGTGTAGGTCAGCGCCCGCCCTTCGATCTGGCCATTGGCGTAGTGAGCCGAATAGGTGAGCTTGCCATTCGCCGCATAGGTCTCTTTCAACCCATCCAACACACCCGCTCGGTAGTGCTCGACCCGCCGCAACACCCCCGCAGCATCCACTTCTCGCAACTCGCCGTGCATCTTGTCGGCGACAAAATCCACGGTCTGGACGCCACCGCCCTCCACCTTCAATGTCCAACGCCCCTCCCGGACGCCTTGCACGTAACGCCCCTCGCCCCACGGCATTTTCCAATCCCCGTGCTGCATGCCCCCCACGAAATCGCCGCGCTGGATCACCTCGCCATGACGCACACGCTCGGAAGGCCCGTCAAAATCACCGTGTTTGTAAGTATCGAAGCCCGACATCAGCACCTCATCGTCGTACCCCTCGATCGTCCAGCGCCCCTCGTAGAAGTCATCGACAATCATGCCTTTGGAAACCGTCCCCCTATCACTGATAACCCACGGCCCCTGGCGCACCCCATCCACGTAGGCGCCGGTAGACTCGTCGCCCGACGGGCCAAACTCCTTCCACTGACCGGATTTCTTGCCCTGGACATACGAACCCAGCGCCCAGAGCTGCCTATCCCCCATGATCGCCCCCATCCCATCCTCAGAGCCTCGGTACAGCTGCGGACGGGTTTCCCAAGCCATCCGGCTGACGCTATACGCAGCCCCCACATCCTCATCCCCAGGCGACACGCGCTCATACGTCAGCGTGAGCCAGCGCCCGTCGCGCTGCTGGAAGGTCTTTTTGTAGGTGTCACGATGGGGGTCCTCTGCCGGCTGCCCCGCCGAGGCCGGGACACCGTCGACACCGAAGTAGCCCACCAGCGTACCGTCAGCGGGATTGAGCGTGTCGAATTCAACGATACCGGTCACAGGCACCACGGCGCCGTAAGCGTAAGGCGGCAACGCGCCCAGGGCTTTTTGGACAATGGCGGCATTGAGGACTTTGCGATTGGCAGCGATACGATCCAGCACCGGCTGAAGCGTCTCGAGCCGACGGTACGTCCCAGCAGACGGCACGAACCGATAACCATGAAGGGCGTATTGCCCCTTCGCCCGGGACAGCACGACCAACGTCTGGAGATCACTGTCGAGGCTGGCGTAGAACACCGACTCGACACTGGCCTCGCCATACCGGTCGAGCACTTGCGGCGCGCCATCCGGCGAATCGCACAGGCATGAATAGCCGACAACTCCCTCCGCTTCACGGATAAACGCCAGCGTCGCCCCACTCTCCTGGGAGCTTTTTATCAGCGGATGGGCCAGGGGCTTGGCGTTATAAAACGGCTCCGCCAGGGCTCCGACGGAAACAGTACAACTCAATACAAACAGCAGCAAAAACGAACGCATACGAATCCCTTCGCGCCAAAAGCACAACAACATTCATGGACATTAAAAAAACGAGCCGACTGGCTTAATGCCCGTCAGTTAAGCGAAATAAAGCCGGGCAATCATCCTGTGGCGAGGGAGCTTGCTCCCGCTGGGCTGCGCAGCAGCCCCAAAACAGGGCCGCTTCGCGACCCAGCGGGAGCAAGCTCCCTCGCCACGGCTTGTGTGTTTCCTCGTGACACCCACTCAACTGATCGGCATTAGCCGACTGGCTCGCTCATCAGTCGATACTTAACGCCAAGGCAAGATCGGAATGGCGGTCACCGCATTTTGCGGACTGCCCTCGATCACCCGGTCGCTGTAGACCAGGTACACCAGCGTATTGCGCTTCTTATCGAGGAACCGCACCACCTGCATGGTCTTGAACACCAGCGAAGTGCGTTCGCGGAACACCTCTTCGCCGTCCTTGAGCTCACCCTTGAAGCTGATCGGCCCGACCTGGCGACAGGCGATGGACGCCTCGGCGCGATCTTCGGCCAGGCCCAGGCCGCCTTTTACACCCCCAGTCTTGGCTCGCGACAGGTAGCAGGTCACGCCATCCACTTTAGGATCGTCGAACGCCTCGACCACAATCCGGTCATTCGGCCCGACGAACTTGAACACGGTGGACACCTGACCGATTTCTTCGGCCGAAGCCAGCAGCGGCACTGCCAGCAGCAAGCCGATCAATCCTTTTGCCAAACCCATGATTTTTCCTTAGACGAGGATCAGGTTGTCACGGTGAACCAGTTCGGGCTCCGCCATGTAACCCAACAGACCGACAATCGCATCAGACGACTGACCGATGATTTTCTGCGCTTCCAGCGCGCTGTAGTTAGCCAGGCCGCGAGCGATCTCACGACCGTCCGGCGCCACGCAAACGACCATTTCGCCCCGGCGGAAACTGCCCTGGACCAGCTTCACGCCCACCGGCAGCAGGCTCTTGTTGCCCTGGGACAGGGCCGATACGGCACCGGCGTCCAGCACCAGCGTGCCACGGGTTTGCAGATGCCCAGCCAGCCACTGCTTGCGCGCCGCCAGCATGCCGCGCTCCGGGGAGAGCAAGGTGCCAATGCGTTCGCCCGACTTCAGACGATCCAGCACCCGCTCCAAGCGCCCGCCGACAATGATGGTGTGAGCGCCGGAGCGCGCCGCCAGACGCGCCGCACGCAGCTTGGTCTGCATGCCGCCACGACCCAGCGCACCGCCAGTGCCGCCCGCCACCGCATCCAGCGCCGGGTCGTCGGCACGGGCTTCGTAGATCAGCTTGGCATCGGGGTTGTTGCGCGGATCGGCATCGAACATGCCGTCGCGATCCGTGAGGATCACCAGCAGGTCCGCCTCCACCAGGTTCGCCACCAGCGCGGCCAGGGTGTCGTTATCGCCGAAACGGATCTCGTCGGTGACCACCGTGTCGTTTTCGTTGATCACCGGGATGACTTTCAGCTCCACCAGCGCCCGCAAGGTACTGCGGGCATTGAGGTAGCGCTTGCGGTCGGACAGGTCGTCATGGGTCAGCAGGATCTGCGCCGTATGGCGGCCATGCTCGGCAAAGCTCGACTCCCAGGCCTGCACCAGGCCCATCTGGCCGATGGCGGCGGCAGCCTGCAGCTCATGCATCGCGCTGGGTCGCGACGTCCAGCCCAGGCGGCTCATACCGGCAGCCACAGCCCCGGAAGAGACCAATACCAGCTCGACGCCAGCCTCATGCAAGGCCACCATCTGCTCGACCCACACCGCCATCGCCTGGCGATCCAGGCCTTTGCCATCCGCTGTCAGCAGTGCACTGCCGATCTTCACGACCCAGCGCTGCGCACCCGTCACCTTGCTCCGCATCATCTTCAACCTTTGCCAGCGAACGGCGCGACCCAGCGCCGCCCATGGGATTATTCGTATTTGCGTTTTACAGATACCAAAACGCCGCTCGAATGAGCGGCGCCTTGGAAACCGGCTGGCTGCGATGATAACACCGCACCGAAACAGTTGAACCTGTGGGAGCGAGCTTGCTCGCGATGCGTGGGGTCAGCCATATCGATAGCGGCTGATACACCGCTATCGCGAGCAAGCTCGCTCCCACAGGGGTTCTCACAGGTACTGACTTCAGCTGAGTCGCATCAGCACACGATCAGTCGCGAACGTAGATGATTTCCGGACCGTCCTCGTCATCCACATCCTCTTCGTCCCAATCGTCGTCACCGATGTCATGGACCGACTTGACGCCGCTGCGGCGCAAGGCACGCTGGTCGTCCAGCGCTTGCAACTGGGCACGGGCCTCGTCTTCGATACGTTGATCGAGCTCGGCCAGCTCTTCCTTGTAGGCCGGGTCGTTGGCCAGGCGGTCGGCACGATCTTCCAGGTACCGCATGATGTCGTGGCACAGGCGCTCGGTGTTTTCCTTGGCGATGGCCGAGATCACGTAGACCGGACCTTCCCACTCCAGGCGATCGACGATTTCCTTGACCCGCTCCTCATGCTCTTCTTCAAGGATCTGGTCACACTTGTTCAGCACCAGCCAACGGTCGCGCTCGGCCAGGGCCGGACTGAACTTGGTCAGCTCGTTGACGATGACTTCGGCAGCATCGGCAGCACTGGTTTCATCCAGCGGCGCCATGTCGACGAGGTGCAGCAACAAACGGGTACGGGACAAGTGCTTGAGGAAACGAATCCCCAGGCCGGCGCCCTCGGAAGCCCCTTCGATCAACCCCGGAATGTCGGCGATCACGAAGCTCTTCCAGCGGTCGACACTGACCACGCCCAGGTTCGGCACCAGGGTGGTGAACGGGTAGTCGGCCACTTTCGGCTTGGCAGCGGATACCGAGCGAATGAAGGTACTTTTACCGGCGTTCGGCAGGCCCAGCAGGCCCACATCGGCCAGCACTTTCATTTCCAGCTTAAGGTCACGCTGCTCGCCCGGCTTGCCTGGCGTGGTCTGGCGCGGCGCGCGGTTGGTACTGGACTTGAAACGGGTGTTGCCCAGGCCGTGCCAACCGCCATGGGCGACCAGCAGACGCTGGCCGGCCTTGGTCAGGTCACCGATCACTTCCTGGGTGGCCGAATCGATCACCGTGGTGCCAACCGGCACGCGCAGGATCAGGTCTTCGCCCTTCTTGCCGGTGCAGTCGGTGCTGCCGCCGTTGGAGCCACGCTCGGCATCGAAGTGCCGGGTGTAACGGTAGTCCACCAGGGTGTTGAGGTTTTCGTCGGCGAGCATGTAGATCGAGCCGCCGTCACCCCCGTCACCACCGTTCGGACCACCGTTTTCAATGAACTTTTCCCGACGGAAACTCATGCAACCATTGCCGCCGTCGCCAGCCTTCACTCGAATCGATACTTCATCAACAAACTTCATGACACACGCCTCTCGCCATACGGACGAGCCAAAAAAACAAGACATAAGACTCTTGCAAAAATGAGCGCAGCGACCTGATGACACGCCCCAACCGCAGCGCCGACAGCCCATACAAACAGTTTTGCAAGAGACTCACCCCACAAACGAAAAAGCCCCGTCGCAAGACAGGGCTTTTCCAGCGATCTCGCAATTAAGCTGCGACAACGCTCACGTAACGGCGGTTGAACGCGCCCTTTACTTCGAACTTGATCACGCCTTCGATTTTCGCGAAGAGGGTGTGATCCTTACCCATGCCAACACCGTAACCGGCGTGGAATTGGGTGCCGCGCTGACGCACGATGATGTTGCCCGGAATGATCTTCTGGCCGCCATACATCTTCACGCCAAGGCGTTTGGCTTCTGAGTCGCGACCGTTACGGGTACTACCACCAGCTTTTTTGTGTGCCATGAGTTCAATTCTCCTAGTGAGGAATTAGGCTGAAATTAAGCCTGAATACCGGTGATTTTGATCTCGGTGTACCACTGGCGGTGGCCCATACGCTTCATGTGGTGCTTACGACGACGGAACTTGATGATGCGGACTTTATCGTGACGACCTTGGGAGATCACTTCAGCCACAACGGTAGCGCCAGCAACGACTGGAGCGCCGATATTCACGTCATCGCCATTGGCGACCAACAGAACGCGATCAAAAGTCACGGATTCGCCGGTAGCGATTTCCAGTTTTTCGATCTTCAGGTATTCACCTGGGGCGACCTTGTATTGCTTGCCACCAGTAACAATTACTGCGTACGACATGGTATTTCTCCGATAATCCTGCTCACCCAGCGCTTTATAAGAAGAGGTATTGGCTGGCATGGCTGCATGGGCTGGAAGGCCCGGATGCAATTGCGTAAGGCAGGTGCTGCCCAGGAAGTTCAGGGTGCGCGATTGTACGCAAGCCGGTCGAGCCTTGCAAGTGGCCGTCTATCGCGCCTTGACAGGCCTGGACGTGGGTCCTAGCATGCCGCGCAACCCTTCTGGAGCGCCTGTCGCTGATGCAACCCCAAGCTTTCTACCGCGCAGTGGCGGACGATTTTAGTGCCGTCGACGGCATCATCAAGAAGCAGCTGACTTCCCGAGTGCCGCTGGTATCGAAAATCGGCGACTACATCACTTCGGCCGGCGGCAAACGCCTGCGTCCTTTATTGGTACTGCTGTGCGGCAAGGCCCTGGGTCGCGAAGGCGACGACATGCGCCTGCTGGCCGCCACCATCGAATTCCTGCACACCGCGACCCTGCTGCATGACGACGTGGTCGACATGTCCGGCATGCGCCGTGGCCGTTCGACCGCCAACGCCATGTGGGGCAATGCCCCGAGCGTGCTGGTGGGCGACTTTCTATATTCGCGCTCGTTCGAGATGATGGTCGAACTGGGCTCGATGCCGGTGATGAAGATCCTGTCCCAAGCCACGCGCATCATCGCCGAAGGCGAAGTGCTGCAGCTGTCCAAGGTGCGCGATGCCAGCACCACGGAAGAAACCTACATGGAAGTCATCCGCGGCAAGACCGCGATGCTCTTCGAAGCCTCGACCCACAGCGCCGCCGCCCTGGCCGGTGCCAGCGCCGAGCAGAGCGAAGCGCTGCGCACCTTCGGCGACCACCTGGGCGTGGCCTTCCAGTTGGTGGACGACCTGCTGGACTACAAGGGCGACGCCGAGACCCTGGGCAAGAACGTTGGCGACGACCTGGCCGAAGGCAAGCCGACCCTGCCGCTGATCTACACCATGCGCGAGGGCACGCCGGAACAGGCGGCGCTGGTACGCCAGGCGATCCAGAAAGGCGGGATCGAAGACCTCGAAAGCATCCGTGTCGCGGTCGAAGCCTCCGGCTCGCTGGAATACACTGCGAAACTGGCCCGGGACTACGTCGCCCGCGCAATCAAATGCCTCGATGCCCTGCCAGCCAGCGAATACCGCGATGCACTGGTGGAGCTGAGTGAATTTGCGGTCGCCCGTACCCATTGATTGCATGAAAACGGCGAGCTTTTGTGGCGAGGGAGCTTGCTCCCGCTCGGCGGCGCAGCCGTCGTAAATCCGGCTGACGCGATCCAACTGAATGATCGCAGCAATCCAATTGGGGCGGCTTCGCAGCCCAGCGGGAGCAAGCTCCCTCGCCACAAAAGCCCCGCATCACCCATCTCGTAACAAAACCCTATACAATGTGCGCCCTTTTGCCCTCCTGATACCCAAGGAACCTTAGTGAGCACGTTGCCTCCCTGCCCGAAATGCAATTCCGAATACACCTACGAAGACGGCACCCAACTGGTCTGCCCGGAGTGTGCCCACGAATGGTCCGCCAGCGGCGAAGTTGAAGCGGCGTCCGACGACACTGTGAAGAAAGATTCGGTCGGCAACGTCCTGCAGGACGGCGACACCATCACCGTGATCAAGGACCTCAAGGTCAAGGGCACCTCACTGGTGGTCAAGGTCGGCACCAAGGTCAAGAACATCCGCCTGTGCGACGGCGACCACGACATCGACTGCAAGATCGACGGCATCGGCCCGATGAAACTCAAATCCGAGTTCGTCAGAAAAGTCTGATCCTGCTGTATTCCATCCCATGCCCCGCGTGTGGGATGGCGCTTGACCCTCCCCCGCTTCAGCCCTATTTTCCGGGCGTTAGCCAAGTGCCAGTCGTCTTGAGCTACCACAACCCATCGTCAGAAAAACAATCGGAACACCAATAGAGACTTGCTATTTAGCGAATAAGAATTATTCTCATCGAACCCATCAAGGAGATGAGAACCATGACTTATTTGATCGATGCCTGGCTGGACCGCCCACATCCCTACCTCAGGATCCTGCATCGGGAAACCGGGGAAGTCTGTGCGGTGCTTGAAGAAGAAGCCTTGAATGAGCTGCAGGACCAAGGAGACCTCGACCTCAACAGCCTCAATTCCAGTGAGCCACTGGTGCTCAAGGAGCTGGTGCGCAATCTGTTCCTGTTCTGCTATGCCCGGGCGTTGCGCCCGACGGGTGATTTCAGCGGCAGGTTCCACGGATGAGCATAAATAACCTGTGGGAGAACCTGTGGGAGCGAGCTTGCTCGCGATGGCGGTGCGTCAGCAACGAGGATGTCGACTGACTATCCGCTTTCGCGAGCAAGCTCGCTCCCACAGTTTTTTGTCCGACTGTAAAAACCGGACAGGGTCTTACAGGACGTCCAACAACTCGACGTCGAACACCAGCACGCTGTGCGGTGGAATGCTGCCAACGCCTTGAGCGCCGTAGGCCAGTTCGCTCGGCACGTACAGGCGCCATTTGCTGCCGGCGTTCATCAGTTGCAGGGCTTCGGTCCAGCCTGGGATCACGCCGCCTACCGGGAATTCGGCTGGCTGGCCGCGATCATAGGAGCTGTCGAACACGGTGCCGTCGATCAGGGTGCCGTGGTAGTGGGTACGCACCTGGTCTTCACGGGTCGGCTTGGCGCCTTCACCCTGGGTCAGCACTTCGAATTGCAGGCCGGAAGCCAGGGTGGTGATGCCTTCACGCTTGGCGTTTTCCGCCAGGAACGCACGGCCTTCGCCAGCAGCGGCTTCAGCCTTGGCGGCTGCTTCGGCTTGCATGATTTCACGAATGACCTTGAAGCTGGCAGACATCTCGTCCTGGCCCACACGGCTTGGCTTGCCGGCGAACGCGTCAGTCAGGCCGGCCAGGATCGCGTCCAGGTTGACACCCGGTGGCGGGTTGTCGCGCAGTTGGTCGCCCAACTGACGGCCGATGCCGTAGCTGACGCGGGTTTCGTCGGTGGACAGGTTAACTTCGGACATGATGCTGCTCCGCTGTGCGGACGGCTCGAGAAGTTGCCGTGTGTGCCACAGCGCATCCCGGAGCGCCCGGAACCAAAAGGGCGAGCAGACTAGCACAGATGCCACGGCGGGTGACGAGCCCTCGCGCCAAAGTGCGGCGCCGGAAACGACAACGCCCGCCTGTGGCTCTACAGGCGGGCGTTGCATCAGCGCGGTCGACAGACCTCAGTGCTTGGTCAGTTTGTCCAGGTAGCCCATGGCAAACGCCGAGACCACGAAGGTCATGTGGATAATCACGTACCACATCAGGTGGTCGGGATCGACGTTCTTGGCGTCCATGAAGATGCGCAGCAGGTGGATGGACGAGATGGCCACGATCGAGGCGGCGACCTTCATCTTCAGCGACGAAGAGTCCATGGTGCCCAGCCAGTTGAGCTTTTCCTTGTCGTCGGCGATATCCAGCTGCGAAACGAAGTTCTCGTAGCCGGAAATCATCACCATCACCAGCAGGCCGCCCACCAGCGCCATGTCGATCAACGACAGCAGCACCAGGATCAGATCGGACTCGGCCATGGAAAACACGTTGGGGATGACGTGGAAGACTTCCTGGAAGAATTTCAACGCCAAGGCCAGCAGGCCGAGGGACAGCCCGAAGTAGATCGGCGCCAGCAGCCAACGGGAGGCGTACATTGCGTTTTCGATAAAGCGTTCCATTGAATCTCACACCTGGGCTGAAAAATCGCGGCGAGTATATCAGCCATGACCAGCCCCACAAATGCCGGGCCCCTCCCTGGTCCCCGCCTTGTGTCAAAACTTTACTGCCACTGCCCGTGCGGTGCCAGCTTTCAATGCAGCGGACGAAACTCGAAGCCGCCGACGTTGCGACAACGGCCTCCATTGATTTCACGCAGTTGGGCCTGCATGTGCAAGGACCAGATCTGCGGGTCATCGGCCAGCTCATAGCCGTGCAAGGTCAGGCTTTGCACGATGGTATCGAGGATGGATTCGGCGGCAGTCGGGCCGGGGAATGGCCCTTGGGCCTTGATGGCGGAGGGTTGTTCGCCCGCCATTCCGGCGGCGAAGAGCAAGGTCCACATACCGGTATCTCCCGCCAGCGGGCGGATGGCGCATTCGATACGGGTGACAAGGCCCAGGCATTGACGAGTGAGGCAAAGGTTGCGCGACATGGCGGCGCCCCTCGGTAGATCCGGTATTCAGTCTCGGGAGGAGACTGTTTCGATCCAATGATGACTCTCGTTATCCTTGAGCTGAGGATAGAAGAAAAGTTCCGGCCCCACGGCTTTTCGAGACCAGAATGCGCCGAGCGGTCACAGTGTGAATATTGACGCCAAAGTGGTGGCGCTTTTTAGCGATAATCCACAAAACAGTGTGGGAGCGAGCTTGCTCGCGATAGCGGTGTGACAGTCGAGAAAACCATGACTGAAACTCCGCTATCGCGAGCAAGCTCGCTCCCACAGTGGACTTCTACAGACGTCTTGCGGCCCTCAGGAAAACATCAAGCCGGCTTGGCCTCCGCCAAGGCCTGCTGTGCCAGTTCCTTTTCCGCTTCCTTGATGTCGTCTTCGCTGATCATCTCCGCGATCACCCGCAGCCGCTCCACCACCCGGGCGTTGACGCTGCCCTCCGGGAACTCACCGTTTTCATCCGGCTCGCCGGCAGGCTCGCCCACCAGCAGGCTCAGGGCTTCGTCGGCCTGGCGCACCGCATAGACATGGAACTGCCCGGCGCGCACGGCGGCCAGCACTTTCTCATCGAGCATCAGGGTCGCGACGTTGGCCTGGGGAATGATTGCCCCCTGCTCACCGGTCAAACCCCGGGCTTCGCAGAGGCGGAAGAAGCCTTCGATCTTCTCGTTGACCCCGCCCACCGCCTGCACTTCACCGAACTGGTTGATCGAGCCGGTGATGGCGAAGCACTGCTTCAACGGCGTCTTCGACAGGGCCGAGATCAGCGTGCACGCCTCGCCCAGGGACGCACTGTCGCCGTCCACATAACCGTAGGATTGCTCCAGGGCGATGCTGGCCGAGATCGCCAGCGGGAATTCCTGGGCATAACGACTCCCCAGGTAACCGGTGAGGATCATCACACCCTTGGAGTGGATCGGCTGGCCAAGGTTGACCTCCCGCTCGATGTCGACGATGCCACTGCCGCCCGGGTACACCGTGGCGGAAATCCGTGCCGGCACGCCAAACGCCGAGTCGCCGACCTCGAGCACCGTCAGTCCGTTGCATTTGCCCACCGCCGCACCTGCGGTGTCGATCAGGATGATCCCGGCCAGCATGTCGTCGAGGATCCGCGCCGAGACACGCCCGGTGCGGGTGGCCTTGGCCTTGAGGGCGCGTTCGATGTGGCCGGCATCGGTCATTTCGTCACCGGCCAATTGGCGAATGAAATCCGCCTCGCTGACCAACTGGAACAAGTCACCGATGCGCGCCGACAAGCGCCCTTGGTGTTCAGCCAGGCGGGCGCTGTAGGTCGCCAGGCGCGCCACCGCGTCGGCGGTCAGGGGTGCCATGCCTTCTTCCGAAGTGCGGGTTTTGAGCAGCTGGGCGAACTGCTCCAGGCTCTCGTCGCCCATCGGGATGTCTTCGTCGAAATCCACCAGCACGCGAAACATTTCCTGGAAATCCGAATCCAGGTCCTGCAAGGCGTAATAGAGCTGGCGGGCGCCGATGATCACGACCTTGACCTGCAGCGGGATGTGTTGCGGCGTCAGGGTCACCGTGGCCAGGCGTCCCATTTCACCCAGGGGCGATTCCATCTTCAGCTTGCGCGATTGCAGGGCGCGCTTGAGCGCATCCCATACGAACGGTTCGCTGAGCATTTTTTCCGCTTCCAGGATCAGGAAGCCACCATTGGCCCGGTGCAAGGCACCCGGACGCAGTTGCCGGTAGGTGGTGTAGAGCGCGCCCTGGTCGGTGCTGTATTCGATCCGGCCGAACAGGTTGTCGTAGGTCGGGTGCGGCTCGAACACCACCGGCGCGCCACCGCTGGACGGATGCCCGACCACCAGGCTCGGGGCGTATTGTTCCTCCAGCAGTTTGCGGGCGATGGCGTCGCTCTTGCTGTCGTCCACCAGTTGCTCGACCACGGTCTTGAGCAGATACACCTGCATGGCTTGCAGGTAACCACAGACCGCGGCGTTCTCCGCGTATTTTTCCGACAGCGGCGCCAGCAACGGTTGCAGGGCCAGGGTGATGGTTTCTTCGTTGAGCTGGCGCAGCTGGTTGCTGGACTCGCGCTTCCATTGCGGCAGGCTGGCGAGCTCTTCGTTCAAGCGCTCCTCAAGGCCGGAGATGTCCTCGTGGAAACGCTCGCGCTCGGCTTCCGGCAACTGGGCGAACTCCGCCTCGTCCAGGGCCTTGCCTTCGCTCATCGGCGTGAAGGCGATGTTGCTGCTGTCACGGTACAGCGCGACGTCCTTCTCCAGCGCCAGGCGCTCGATCACATCCAGGGCGCGGTCGTAGCGCTGGTTGAAGGCGCGGTCGATGGCGCTTTTCTTCTGCTGGTAGGACGGGTGTTCGAACACCGCCGGAAAGGTCGCCAGCAGGTTGTCGATCAAGCCGTTGATGTCACCGATGAACGCACCCGCCGTGCCCGACGGCAGTTCCAGGGCGCGGGGTTCGCGGGGCTCATCGAAATTGTTGACGTAGACCCAGTCCGCCGGGGTCTGCAGGCGCTTGCCTTCGGCCTTGAGGTAGCGTTTGACGAACGAGAACCGGCCGGTGCCGGGCTCGCCCATGACGAATACGTTGTAACCGGGGCGTGGCATGGCCACGCCAAACTGCAAGGCTTCGACCGCACGTTCCTGGCCAAGCACACCGCGGAAGGGCTCCAGATCATTGGTGGTAGAGAAGCTGAACTGTTCAGCGGAAAACGGACGGGTCAGCGCTTCGGGCGCTAGACGCAAGCTGGCAGCAACAGGATCAGGCATCGGGCTTCCTTACATCAGGCGGGGCAGATAGCGGCATTCTGGCGCTGCCTGTACCTGACTGGCAAGGAGCGCCTCTGACCAAAGCATAGCCAACGGCAAAACCCCGGGCCGGGCCCCGTAAAACGCCGATCACATGTAATGTTTTTGCAAAATGTCACGGAACCCTCGGATCGTGCCTAAACTCCAAACTGCGCGGCTGGAACAATAACCGGCCCACTGGCTGCTGTAGGGGCCAGACCCTGTCCATCGGTATGCACATAAAAGAGAACATAGCTATGAAACGGATTCTTCTCGGTACTCTCTTCACCGCTGTATCCATCAACGCCATGGCTCAGGCGCCGGGCGGTCCGGATTGCGGCTGGGGCAACATGCTGTTCGAAGGTCAGCGTGGCACTCCGGCACACTTCCTGGCATCCACCACCAACGGCACGTCCGGTAACGCAACCTTCGGCATGACCTCCGGCACCAACGGCTGCTCGACCAACGCGGCACTGACCTACGGCGGCAAGTCCTGGCTGGCCATGAATGGGATGATGAACGAGCTGTCCGAAGACATGGCCAAGGGTCAGGGCGAAGCGCTGACCACCTACGCCGTGGTACTGGGCGTGGCGCCGGAAGACCGCGCGCACTTCTCCGCTGTGACCCACGAGCACTTCCAGCAGATCTTCAGCAAAGCTGACGTAACTGCCGAAGACGTGCATACCAACACCCTGGCCGTGCTGAAAAACGACCCACGCCTGGCCAAGTACGCCACTCAAGCTTAAGCTCGGCAGCACTCGCTCCTCTCGGGGAGCGGGTTTTCTTTTTGGGGCCCTTCGGTCTTTATTTTTCGACTTTCCAAGTAGCCGACTATGCTCAAACGCCTTGCCTGGCTGGCGCTCTGTGTGTGCGCCCCGCTGTCCGCCGCACCTCATGTCGACCCTCAACGTTTGCAGCAACTGGCCAACGACCCCTTCTGGATTTCCCTGGGCCACTACGAAACCGCCAAGCTCGGCGGTTGGCGCAGCTATATCAGCGAGAAAAAATTCTTCCTCGCCCCCGATGGCAACGAACATCCCGACCGTGAACTGACCGCCACGCTGCAAGCCTTGTATGGCCCAGCCAACGCCGGCCAGCAACATGCCCAGTGCGTCTACCCGGCGCGAACCCGCTGGCTGAAGGCGCAGCTCAACCTGGCAGACCTGCCGGCAGTCGATTGCCACGACTTCACCCAATGGTTCAAGGACGTGGCGCCCCACAGCGCGGTGATGATTTTCCCGGCCGCGTACCTGAACAGCCCGTCCTCGATGTTCGGCCACACCCTGTTGCGCATCGACCAGGCCGACGTGCAAAGCGACAAGACTGCCCTGCTCAGCTACGCAATCAACTTCGGCGCCTACATCGAAGGTTCCGACAATAGCCTCCTCTATGCCTGGAAAGGCCTGATGGGCGGTTACCCCGGCCTGTTCGCCCTGGTGCCATATCAGGAAAAACTCTCCGAGTACCGTAGCCTGGAGAACCGCGACCTGTGGGAATACCGCCTCAACCTGAGCCAGGCGGAAACCGAGCGCATGGTCGAGCATGTCTGGGAACTCAAGCAGATCCAGTTCGACTATTTCTTCTTCGACGAAAACTGCTCCTATCGCCTGCTCGAGTTGTTGCAAGTGGCCCGCCCCAGCCTGCGCCTGACCGAACAATTCCCGCTGACGGCGATTCCCACCGACACCGTCAAGGCGGTGAAGGAAGCCGGCCTGGTGGAAAGCATCCAGTATCGACCGTCCCGGGAACGGGAACTGCTCAGCCGCGCCGAACCGCTCAGCGATGATGAACAGCAATGGGTACTGAAGGTCAGCGCCGACCAGCAGCAGTTGCAAACGCCGGCCTTCAAGGCGCTGCCGCGTGAGCGCCAGGCGCTGATCATCGATGCGGCCTATCGCCTGGAGCGCTATCGCGCCAACGGCCAGGAACGTGATCCGCAACGGGCCCAACGCAGCTTCGAGCTGTTGCGGGCGATCAACCAGAACCCCGCGCCGGAACTCGAGATCCCGCAACCGGGCCTGCCCGAGGACGGTCATCAATCGCGCACCTGGCAGGCCGGCCTCGGCACGCGGGGCGACCGGGCATTCGGCGAATATGGCTTGCGCATGGCCTATCACGACCTCAACGACAATGCCGAAAGCTTTCCGTTGGGGGCACAGATCGAAATCCTCCAATTGAAGCTGCGCCAGTACGAGGGCAACGACTGGCAGGTGCAGCAACTGGACCTGGCGACCATTCGCTCCCTGACCCCACGCAACGAGTTGCTACAGCCGCTGTCCTGGCAGGTCACCGGCGGCCTGGAGCGGGTGCCGGGCAAACACGACGATGAAACCCTGGTCAGCCACGTCAACGGCGGCGCAGGCGGCACCTGGGCGCTGGGCGACAATGTGCTGGGCTTTGCCCTGGGCACGGTGCGGGTGGAACACAACAACGATTTTGCCCAGTTCATCGCCCCGGCCGCCGGTTTCAACAGCGGTGTGCTGTGGAAAAACCCACTGGGCAACCTGAGCCTGGAAGCCAAGGGCGATTATTTCGTCAACGGCGAAGTGCGCCGTAGCCTGAGCCTCAATCAGCAATGGGAACTGTCCCGCAACCTCGGCCTGCGCCTGAGTGCCCAACGGGAGTTCAGCCAATTGGCCTCGCCGGAGAACGAGGTGATGCTTGAGGTGAAGTGGTATCACTACTGACCTTGGCCTGAGCAACCAACGGATTGATCACCGCGCTTTCACGTCTCTGCGACGAATCCACTTCTAGACTTCTTGTAGGCGGGATTCGGCAGGAAAACGAAAATGAAGCGCGCGGCGATGGTACTGGGTGTGCTGATGTTGCTCGGTGGTTGTGAAACCACCCACGAAGACCTGATCGCCCGAGGTTATCCACCGGCCTTCGCCGATGGCTACGACGATGGCTGCAGCAGTGGCCGGCAAGCGGCCGGGGTGATCACCGGGCAGTTCAGGAAAGATGTGCCGCGTTACCTCAAGGACCCGCGCTACGCCGAAGGCTGGAGCGACGGCTTCCGCCAATGCCAGGCGATGCGTGAGAGTGAAGAGCGTAACGCCTACCGCGAACGCCATTGGGACGAACGTGAACGGGCCTGGCAGCAACAGAAGGACCAGGACGCCGCCCGGGCTTATCGCTCGCAGTAAGTCGCATACAGACATCTGTCGAAACCAAAACCTGCGACCATGGCCCAAACTCCAACAAGAGGAGGTTTCATGAGCCGCGCTTTCGTCAACGAAGACAACGCCGCTGCCCAGGCCGACCAGCCGGTCGAACGCCAGGTCAGTTCGCAGCCCAACTACGTCACATCCGCAGGGCTTGCCCAATTGCAGGCGCAGGTCGCCGAATTGCAGCAACTGCATAGCCAACAGACTGCCCAGGGCGAGCAAGCGGATAAACAGCGTATCGCCGATATCGAACGGGACCTGCGGTATTTCAACCAACGCTTGCAAAGCGCACAGGTCGTTGCGCCGACTTCATCCGAACAAGTGCGGATCGGCCACTGGGTGACCTTTGTCGATGAACAGGACCACGAGCAGCGGGTGCAATTGGTCGGGGAAGACCAGGCCGATGCGGCCAGTGGCTTGATCAATTGGGGCTCGCCGCTTGGACGGGCGTTGCTGGGGGCAAAGGTTGGGGATGAGGTGACATGGGAACGACCGCTGGGGAATCTCGTTATCGAGGTCGTTGCGATCGATCTCCAGTGATACTGCCGGTAATTAAGCCTTACACACTGTGGGAGCGAGCTTGCTCGCGATAGCGGAGTATCAGTCAACATTTCCACTGACTGTCACACCGCTATCGCGAGCAAGCTCGCTCCCACAATGGATTTGCATCCATAAAAAAAGGAGCCCTCGAAGGCTCCGTTTTTTTATGCAACCGACCGAATCAGGCCAGCTTCTTGTGCCGTACGCGATGGGGCTGGGCAGCGGCTTCGCCGAGGCGTTTCTTGCGATCGGCCTCGTACTCGGTGTAGTTACCTTCGAAGAACACCGCTTGCGAGTCGTCTTCGTACGCCAGGATGTGGGTCGCCACGCGGTCGAGGAACCACCGATCGTGAGAGATCACAATGGCGGCGCCCGGGAAGTCCAGCAAGGCTTCTTCCAGGGAACGCAGGGTTTCCACGTCGAGGTCGTTGGACGGTTCGTCGAGCAGCAGGACGTTGCCGCCCTCCTTCAGGGTCAACGCCAGGTGCAAGCGACCGCGCTCACCGCCGGACAGGTCCTTGACGAACTTCTGCTGGTCGCCGCCCTTGAAGTTGAAGCGGCCCACGTAAGTGCGCGACGGGATTTCATAGTTGCCGATGCGGATCTGGTCGGAACCGTCGGAGATCTGCTGGAACACGGTCTTGCTGCCGTCCAGGTCTTCGCGGCTCTGGTCAACGCAGGCCAGTTGCACGGTTTCGCCGATCTCGATGCTGCCCGAATCCGGGGTTTCCTTGCCCATCAACATGCGGAACAGCGTGGATTTGCCCGCGCCGTTACCACCGATCACACCGACGATGGCGCCTTTGGGCATGGAGAACGACAGGTTGTCAATCAGCACGCGGTCGCCATAACCCTTGGTGACGTTCTTGAACTCGATGACCTTGTCACCCAGGCGCGGACCGGCCGGGATGTAGATCTCGTTGGTTTCGCTGCGCTTCTGGAATTCCTGGGACTGCATTTCCTCGAAGCGTTGCAGACGTGCCTTGGATTTGGACTGGCGGGCCTTGGCGCCTTTGCGCACCCATTCCAGTTCTTCCTTCATGGCTTTTTCATGGGCCGACTGCTGCTTGGATTCCTGGGCCAGACGATCGGACTTGGCTTCCAGCCAACCCGAGTAGTTGCCCTCGTACGGAATGCCCGCGCCGCGGTCGAGTTCGAGAATCCAGCCGGCGACGTTGTCCAAGAAGTACCGGTCGTGCGTGATCGCCACCACGGTGCCTGGGAAGTCGTGCAGGAAGTGTTCGAGCCAGGCGACAGAATCGGCGTCCAGGTGGTTGGTCGGTTCGTCGAGCAGCAGCATGTCCGGGGCCGACAGCAGCAGGCGGCACAGGGCCACGCGGCGCTTCTCACCGCCGGAGAGGTGTTCGACCTTCGCGTCCCACGCCGGCAGGCGCAGCGCATCGGCGGCAACTTCCAGCTGGCGATCGAGGTTGTGGCCGTCGCTGGCCTGCAGGATCGCTTCGAGCTTGGCCTGTTCGGCGGCCAGCTTGTCGAAATCGGCATCCGGGTCGGCGTAGGCGGCGTAGACCTCGTCGAGACGCGCTTGGGCGTCCTTGATCACGCTGACCGCTTCCTCGACCACTTCACGCACGGTCTTGGTTGGGTCCAGCTGTGGCTCTTGCGGCAAGTAGCCGATGTTCAGGTCCGGCATCGGACGGGCTTCGCCGTCGAATTCGTTATCGACGCCGGCCATGATTTTCAACAGCGTGGACTTACCCGAACCGTTGAGGCCCAACACGCCGATCTTGGCGCCAGGGAAGAAGGACAGAGAAATGTTTTTCAGGATTTCCCGCTTCGGCGGAACAACTTTGCTCAGCCGATGCATGGTGAAGACGTATTGAGCCATGGTGAACCTAGCGTCAGTGACAGGTGAAAAGAACGAGCCAGGCCATGCGCGGCGCGGGCTCTTGACGATCATCAATGCCTGCGGGCGGATAGAGCCTGGGAATCTGGAGCTGGAACGCTCTTGTTTGACCGGCAAAGCTACCTCAACCGTCGGTCAAGGTCCAGCCGCCCAGGGCTGGCACTTTGCCACAAGTCAAGGCATGCTAGCCGCCCTTCGGGCGTCCGGCTTATAGTGCACGTCGCGCCAGTCCAGCAAAACGCAGGATTACAGCTTGTCCAACGTCACTCCACCCCTGTCCCCTCGCGCACCCGCTGTCGTGCCCGGCTCGCCCCTGCGCGGGACATTGAAGGGGGCGCTGGCCACGCTCGTGCTGCTGTTGCTCGGCTTGCTGTTCTGGCAACTGCTCGATCAACTGCGCGAAACCCAGCAGCAACAGCGCCAGTACACCATCGACTACACCGCCGATCTCGCCGCGCAGGTCAGCCTGAACATGGCCTTGAACGCGCAAATCGCCCTCAACCTGCTACCGATCGTCGAACAACCGCAAAGTATCGACGAGCAGCAGGCCCTGGTTCACAAACTCCAGCAGTCGCTCCCCGAGCTGCGCAGCTTGGCATTGTTGAGCCCTTCCGGCCGGGTGCTCAGTGACAGTGATGCCAACAGCCACGATGCCGATTACCTGAGCGAACTGGTGCGACGCAGCCGGGCCCAGGCCCATTATTTCAGCAATGCCGAAGACGGTTCCGTGGTGCATCTATTGTTGCACCAGGCCAGCGGTAGCGGCCGTGGCTATTGGGCCCTGCGCTTGACCCCGAACTTTTTCGCCACCCTGACCAAGCAAGCCGATGTGGGGTTGCGCCCGCTATGGCTGGTGGAGAACCGCCTCAACCAGCAAATCATCAGCCGCGACGAGAGCCTGCCTTCGAGCAGCCCGACCCATCTGTCGCCGGATGACCTGAAAAGCACCGTACTGACCGTGCCCCTGAGCAGCAGCGACTGGCAACTGCGAGGGCTGTTCGACCGCCGCCAGGTGATCGAACAACTGTTGCCGGCCTTCATCGGCAAATGCCTGCTGGGCCTGGCGTTTTCGTTGTTGCCGGTGATCGCGCTGTTGAACATGCGTCGGCGCCAACGGCAGTTGCACGAGGGGCGGCGACGTTACCAGGATATTTTCGAAGGCACCGGCGTGGCCCTGTGCGTACTTGACCTGTCGGGGCTCAAGGCCTTTTTTGAGCGAGCCGGCCTGCACACGGGCGATCAATTGCGCGCCTGGCTGCAAACCACTCACCAACTCGAACAGCTGCGCCAGGAAGTTCACGTCACCGAAGTCAACCAGATGGCGTTGAAATTGCTCAACGTCGATTCCTGCGACCAGGCTTGGCAGTTGCTGGTCGGCAAAGGTGCGCAGGACAACAACCCCGTCGGCTCGAAGCTGCTCGAAGCGCTGCTCGACCAACACAAGCAACTGGAACTGGAGATCAAGCTCCAGGACGCCCATGGTCGCGACCAGCACCTGTGGCTGGTGCTGCGCCTGCCGGAAAAACAGCACGACTACAACGCGGTCATCCTGAGCATCAGCGACATCACCAGCCGCAAGCTGATCGAGCTCTCGCTGCTCGAACGCGAGGGGTTCTGGTCCGACGTGGTGCGCACCGTGCCGGACCATCTCTATGTGCAGGACGTCATCAGCCAGCGGATGATCTTCAGCAACCATCACCTGGGCCAGACCCTGGGATATGACCGCACCGAACTGCACCAGATGGGCGAGTACTTCTGGGAAATCCTGCTGCACAGCGACGATGCCGATCACTACCACAACCTGCGCCAGGAACAACGGCGGGGCGGCTACACGCAGTTGCTGCAATGCCAATTGCGCTTTCGTCATCGCAATGGCAAGTGGCGCTGTTTCGACATCCGTGAACAGGCCCTGGCCCGCGACCGACATAACCAGGTGACGCGAATCATCGGCGTGGCCAAGGACGTCACCGAGCAGATCGAGGCCAGCGAATCGCTGCGCGACAGCGAGCAACGCTACCGGATGCTCGCCGAAAGCATCAGCGACGTGATTTTCTCCACCGACAACAAGCTTTCGCTCAACTATGTCAGCCCGTCGGTGCAAGCGGTGCTGGGCTACACCGCCGATTGGATTTTCCAGAACGGTTGGCAATCGATCATCGCCAACCCGCAACAACTGACCGGCATCTACAGCCTGATGGACCGGGTCAGCAAGGCCCTCGACAAGCCCGCACAACTGGCCGAGCTGCGCAACCAGATGCAGACCCAGTTGTTCCTGTTCGACTGCCTGCGTGCCGACGGGCGCAAGATCCCCATCGAGCTGCGGTTGGTGCTGGTGTGGGATGAACATGGCGCGTTCGAAGGCGTTCTGGGTGTGGGCCGCGACATCAGCCAGCAACGTCGCGCCGAAAAAGACCTGCGCATGGCCGCCACGGTCTTCGAGCACTCGACCTCGGCGATCCTGATCACCGACCCGGCCGGCTACATCGTCCAGGCCAACGAAGCCTTCAGTCGCGTCAGCGGTTATGCTGTATCGCAAGTGCTGGACCAATTGCCCAACATGCTGACCGTGGACGACCAGCAGGAAGCCCACCTGCGCTACGTGCTCAAGCAACTGCAACAGCACAGCACCTGGGAAGGCGAAGTCTGGCTCAAGCGCCGCAATGGCGAGCACTACCCTGCCTGGGTCGGCATCACCGCGGTGCTGGATGACGAAGGCGACCTGGCCAGCTATGTGTGTTTCTTCAGCGACATCAGCGAACGCAAGGCCAGCGAGCAGCGCATTCATCGCCTGGCCTATTACGACGCCCTGACCCACCTGCCCAACCGCACGCTGTTCCAGGATCGCCTGCACACCGCGCTGCAATCGGCCGAACGGCAGAAGACCTGGGTCGTGCTGATGTTCCTCGACCTGGACCGGTTCAAGCCGATCAACGACTCCCTCGGCCATGCCGCCGGCGACCGGATGCTCAAGGAAATGGCCACGCGCCTGCTCGGCTGCGTCGCCGACGACGACACCGTGGCGCGCATGGGCGGCGACGAGTTCACCCTGCTGCTGCAACCGCGCGCCAGCCGTGAAATGGCGCTGAACCGGGCCATCAACGTGGCCGAGCAGATCCTCGCCAGTCTGGTCCGCCCCTTCGTGCTCGAAGGCCGCGAGTTCTTCGTCACCGCCAGTATTGGCATCGCCCTGAGCCCCCAGGACGGCAACGAGCTGAGCCAGTTGATGAAGAACGCCGACACGGCCATGTATCACGCCAAGGAACGCGGCAAGAACAACTTCCAGTTCTACCAGGCCGACATGAACGCCAGCGCCCTGGAGCGCCTGGAACTGGAAAGTGACCTGCGCCATGCCCTGGAGCAGAACGAGTTCGTGCTGTATTACCAGCCGCAGTTCAGCGGCGATGGCAAACGCCTGACCGGCGCCGAGGCCTTGTTGCGCTGGCGCCATCCGCGACGCGGGTTGGTGCCGCCGGGGGATTTCATCCCGGTACTCGAAGAACTCGGGCTGGTGGTGGATGTCGGCGACTGGGTCATCACCGAAGCCTGCCGGCAGCTCAGGACCTGGCACCAGGCCAAGGTCCGGGTGCCGAAAGTCTCGGTCAACATTTCCGCCCGGCAGTTCTCCGACGGCCAGTTGGGCACGCGCATTGCCAATATCCTGCGCAGCACTGGCCTGCCGCCGGCCTGCCTGGAGCTGGAACTGACGGAAAGTATCCTGATGCGTGAAGTCAGCGAGGCGATGCAGATCCTCGCCGGGTTGAAGAACCTGGGCCTGAGCATTGCCGTCGATGATTTCGGCACCGGTTATTCGTCGCTCAACTACCTCAAGCAATTCCCCATCGACGTGCTGAAGATCGACCGCACCTTCGTCGACGGCCTGCCCTCCGGCGAGCAGGATGCGCAGATCGCCCGGGCGATCATCGCCATGGCCCACAGCCTCAACCTGGCGGTGATCGCCGAAGGCGTCGAGACCCACGAGCAACTGGACTTCCTGCGTGAACACGGCTGCGACGAAGTCCAGGGTTACCTGTTCGGCCGGCCGATGCCGGCCAATCGGTTCGAAGCGCAGTTCAGCAATGATGCGTTGTTCATGCTCGACTGAGGCCCTTCAGCGCCTGTAGCGGCCTCATCGCGAGCCTGGACGACACACAATTGTCCATGAAACCCATTCGTCCAAGACATGACGCCCTTTCATATGCCTTCCAAAACCGGTTGAGGTAGAATGCCCCCCTTTTCTGCCCCGATCCTTGAGGACCGCCATGTTCAGCCGTGATTTGACTATTGCCAAGTACGACGCCGATCTCTTTGCCGCCATGGAGCAAGAAGCTCAGCGCCAGGAAGAGCACATCGAGCTGATCGCTTCGGAAAACTACACCAGCCCCGCGGTGATGGAAGCTCAAGGCTCGGTACTGACCAACAAGTACGCCGAAGGCTACCCAGGCAAGCGCTACTACGGTGGTTGCGAATACGTCGACGTGGTCGAGCAACTGGCCATCGACCGCGCCAAGCAACTGTTCGGCGCCGATTACGCCAACGTCCAGCCACACGCTGGCTCCCAAGCCAACGCCGCCGTGTACCTGGCGCTGCTGTCGGCCGGCGACACCATCCTGGGCATGAGCCTGGCCCACGGCGGTCACCTGACCCACGGCGCCAGCGTTTCCTCCTCTGGCAAGCTGTACAACGCCGTCCAGTACGGCATCGACGGCAACGGCCTGATTGACTACGACGAAGTCGAGCGCCTGGCCCTCGAGCACAAGCCGAAAATGATCGTGGCCGGTTTCTCCGCCTACTCCCAAGTCCTCGACTTCCCGCGTTTCCGCGAGATCGCCGACAAGGTCGGTGCCTACCTGTTCGTCGACATGGCCCACGTTGCCGGCCTGGTCGCCGCAGGCGTCTACCCGAACCCGGTGCCGTTCGCCGACGTGGTCACCACCACCACCCACAAGACCCTGCGCGGTCCACGTGGTGGCCTGATCCTGGCCCGTGCCAACGCCGACATCGAGAAAAAGCTGAACTCCGCCGTCTTCCCGGGCGCCCAGGGTGGCCCGCTGGAGCACGTGATCGCAGCCAAGGCGATCTGCTTCAAGGAAGCCCTGCAACCTGAGTTCAAGGCTTACCAGCAACAAGTGGTGAAGAATGCCAAGGCCATGGCCGGCGTGTTCATCGAGCGCGGCTTCGACGTGGTGTCCGGCGGTACTGAAAACCACCTGTTCCTGCTCTCGCTGATCAAGCAGGAAATCTCCGGCAAAGACGCCGACGCGGCGCTGGGCAAGGCGTTCATCACCGTCAACAAGAACTCGGTGCCCAACGACCCACGCTCGCCGTTCGTCACTTCGGGCCTGCGCTTCGGCACCCCAGCCGTGACCACTCGCGGCTTCAAGGAAGCCGAGTGCAAGGAACTGGCCGGCTGGATCTGCGACATCCTGGCAGACCTGAACAACGAAGCGGTCATCGACGCCGTGCGTGAGAAGGTCAAGGCCATCTGCAAGAAGCTGCCGGTATACGGCGCTTAATTAGCTCGCTAACGCGTAGCCAAAAAGGCCCGCATCGAAAGATGCGGGCCTTTTTTATTGGCGTTCATTTTTAGCATCCTCTGAGGTGAATACCGGTAGAACACCGGTGAGGCTGGGATAACCATCTACCCCCTGTGGCGAGGGAGCTTGCTCCCGCTCGGTTGCGCAGCGACCGCAAAATGTTGGGGCTGCTGCGCCCGAAGCGTCGGACCGGCCAGCTGGAGCAAGCTCCCTCGCCACAGGTTTGTATCATGTCCTCGTTATTCGCTTAGGCCTTGGGGGCAAAATTTTTTCCAACTTGGGAAAGGCTCAAGCACAGGGCTTTCACCACAACTGGTAAGACCGGTCAAGCCAAATCGCTGTAGCCGGGCTTGCATACCCGCGAAAACAGCGCCTAGACTGCGCCTGCACTGGACAAACCGGTAAGACCACAATAATGAAGTCCCGACGCCAGCCCCTCTGGCGAACAAGGACACCGAACCAGGAATCCCTCCCATGCTCAAATGGTGCTCGCGGTCGATCTTCCTTCAAGTTGTCCTCGGACTGGTGCTCGGCATCGTCTGCGGGCTTACCCTTCCCGAATACTCTGCACAGCTCAAACCCCTCGGCGACGGCTTTATCAAGCTGATCAAGATGCTCATCGGCCTGATCGTGTTCTGCGTGGTGGTCAGCGGCATCTCCGGCGCCGGTGATCTCAAGAAGGTCGGGCGCATTGGCCTCAAATCGGTCATCTACTTCGAAGTGCTCACCACCATCGCCCTGATCATCGGCCTGGTCCTTGCCTTCAGCACCGGCATTGGCAGTGGTGCGAACATCCACCTGGAGCAGCTCTCCAGCACGGACGTGAACGATATCGCCCAGCGCGGCCAGCACCTGGTCACCACTACGCAGTTCCTGATGAACCTGATCCCGACCTCAGTGATCGGAGCGTTCGCGGAAAACAATATCCTGCAGGTGCTGCTGTTCGCCGTGCTGTTCGGCAGTGCCTTGAACCTCGTGGGTGACGCCGCTTCCGGTATTTCACGGCTGATCAACGAACTCAGCCACGTGATCTTCCGCATCATGGGCATGATCGTGCGCCTGGCCCCTATCGGCGTGTTTGGCGCCATTGCCTTCACCACCAGCAAATATGGCCTGGACTCGCTGCAGCACCTGGGTAGCCTCGTCGGCCTGTTCTACCTGACCTGCATCGCGTTCGTCGCCGTGATTCTCGGTCTGGTGATGCGCGCATCGGGCCTGCCGATGCTGCCGTTTCTCAAATACCTGCGCGAAGAGCTGCTGATCGTCCTCGGTACCGCTTCGTCCGATGCCGTGCTGCCACAGATCATGCGCAAGCTCGAGCACCTGGGGATCGGCAGCTCCACCGTGGGCTTGGTGATTCCAACCGGTTACTCGTTCAACCTGGATGGCTTTTCGATTTACCTGACCCTGGCGATTGTCTTCATTGCCAACGCCACCGGTACACCCCTGGCCCTGAGCGATCTGTTGACCATCCTGCTGGTGTCGCTGATCACTTCCAAGGGCGCCCATGGCATTCCCGGCTCGGCATTGGTAATCCTGGCGGCGACGCTGACCGCGATCCCGGCGATCCCGGTGGTGGGCCTGGTGCTGGTGTTAGCCGTCGACTGGTTCATGGGCATTGGCCGGGCCCTGACCAACCTGATTGGCAACTGCGTGGCCACCGTGGCGATTGCCCGCTGGGAGAAAGACATCGATGTTCCTCGCGCGCGCAAGGTGCTGTCCGGCCAACAAGGCTATACCTTTCAACCCAGAAAACCGGTGGGCAGTGCCCATCACCAGCAATTCTGAAAGACGGCGATGCCGGCCCGCGAGCCGGCATTGCCTGTTGATTTCCAAGGAGTCACATGTGATCAGCTCATCGACCGTCGTCAATTCCGTGGTGGAGAAACTCCGCGCCGCCCTCGCCCGGGGCCAGTGGCGCTCGGGGGACATGCTGCCCGGCCAGCGCGAACTGGCCGAGCAACTGGGCATCAGCCGGCCCAGCCTGCGTGAAGCGGTGATCGTCCTGGAGACCCTGGGTCTGGTGCGTTCGATGCCCGGCAAAGGCGTCGTGGTATTGGAGGCCAATCTCAACGATACCGTCAGTGAAGGCAGCGCCATGGCCGGCGCGAGCCTGGAAGACCTGCTGCAACTGCGCTACACCCTGGAGCCCTTCATCGTCGGCCTCGTTGCCCAGTCCATCAGCAGCAAGGAAGTCGGCCAGTTGCGCCTGACCCTCATGGACATGCGCGAAGCCCTGGAAGCCAATGACAGCGACGCCTGTGCCAACGCCTACATCGCTTTCCATGAAGAACTGTTTGCCCTGACGTCCAACCCGATCTTCCAGAACGTGGTCCAGCAGACCAGCAACGCCCTCAAGCAAAGCGCCGATGTGTTGCGTAACTCGCCCGAACACCTGGCCGAACGCCTGGAAGAAAACGAAGCCGTGGTCCGTGCCATCCGTGGCAAGAACAGCGCCCAGGCCAGCGCCGAAATGCGTCGGCACATTCTCCGGGAAGGCCAGCGCATGGGCATCGAATTGAATATTCCGGACGACAGCCTCGGCACTTGAGCCTGGGCCTGCGGAGACCGTCATGAACACTCTCGTTTCCCATCAACATAACCGCAATGTACTCGCCACCCTGCCCCTGCCCGGCCGGATCGGCAAACCGTCGGTGGACGATATCTACCCGCGGATCTTCGACGCCATCCTCGAACAACGCATTGCCCCGGCCAGCCGCTTCACCGAGGAAAGCCTGGGAGACGTGTTCGGTGTCAGCCGCAGCATCATTCGCCGCGTCCTGGCGCGCCTGTCCCACCAGCAAGTGGTGATACTGCGGCCCAACCACCGCCCCCAGGTCGCCGCGCCAGATCTGGAGCAGACCCGGCAGATCCTCCACGCTCGCCGCCTGGCCGAGCAGACGCTGGTGCGCCTGGCCTGCCAGGCGCCGCGACCGCAGGATCTACGACGGCTTCGGGATCTGGTGGAACAGGAACAGCACTGCCTGGACCGCGGCGAGCGTGGCCCGGCGATACGCCTGTCCGGCGAGTTTCACCTGCAACTGGCCGCCATGGCCGGTAACGCGCCGTTGCTGCAATTTCTCGGCAGCCTGGTGCCGTTGACCTCGTTGGCCCTGGCGCGACACGAGGTCAAGTCGCGCCGACATTGCGCCTGGCAGGAACACTTGGCGATCGTCGACGCCGTGGAAGGTCGCAACGTCAACGAAGCCGTGCGGCTGATGGACGAGCACCTGGACCATCTGGAGCAAAAATTGCTGATCAAATAGCTGTTGTGGCGAGGGAGCTTGCTCCCGCTGGGGGGCGTAGCCGCCCTCGCTTTTTGGCGGTTGCTGCGCAACCGAGCGGGAGCAAGCTCCCTCGCCACGAAAAGCGCCTCAGGCAGACGTTTTGACGAACGCAGGCACAGTCAAAGTAGCGCGGCTTCGAATCCGGCGCGGATCTTCTCTTCAGGCAGTTCGTCGGCGATGAACACGATCACGCTTTCCCGAGCTTCGTCGGGTGCCCATTCGGTGTCCCAATCGAAACCGTACAACTTGAGCACGCCTTGGAACACCAGTCGACGGGGTTCGCCCGCGATGTTCAGCACGCCTTTGTAGCGCAGCAGTTGCTTGCCGTGTTCTTCCAGCAATTGGTTCATGAACTCGCTGAGCTTGTCGATATCCAGCGCCTTGTCGGTGCGCAACACCAGGCTGCTGATGCGATCGCCCGGGGTGGCCTTGCCCACCGGTCGCAGGCTGAACCCTGCGCCCAGGTCCGCATTGAGGTTGAAGCCGCGAATGTCGAGCAACTCGGCCAAGTCGATCTGGCCGTGTTCGACCACCCTGATCGGCGCCCGCCGATTGATGCGTGTCAGGCGCTCGCCTAGGGCCTGGACCTGGACGGCGTCCACCAGGTCGGTCTTGCTCAGCAGCAGGCGATCGGCAAACCCGACCTGGGCCTGGGCGATGGCCTGGGCCAGGTGGATATCGGCGTGAGCGGCATCCACCAGCGTCAGAATGCCGTCGAGGATATAACGCTCGCGCAAGTCCTCGTCGATGAAAAAAGTCTGCGCCACCGGGGCCGGGTCGGCCAATCCGGTGCATTCGATCACCAGGCGATCAAAAGCGATTTCGCCGCTGTCCAGCCGCTCGAGCAACAGGTACAAGGCCTTGGTCAGGTCGGTGTGAATGGTGCAGCACACGCAACCGTTGGCCAGGGTCATGACTTGCACCGGCTCGTCGCCCAGCAGTTGGGTGTCGATACTGGCGTCGCTGAATTCGTTCTCAATCACGGCGATTTTCAGGCCGTGTTCGGCCTTGAGCAGATGGCGCAACAGCGTGGTCTTGCCGGCGCCGAGGAAGCCGCTGAGGATGGTGACCGGGATGGGAGAGGACAAACTGAATCTCCTTGATGCCTGAAAGGAAAACGGTTTTGTGGGAGCGAGCCTGCTCGCGAAGGCGTCAGGTCAGTCGACATTATCATTAACTGACACGCCGCTATCGCGAGCAAGCTCGCTCCCACAAGGGACCGGTAGTGTATGCAAATCCTGAGACCACCCCACAAGGGATCGGTGGTGTAGGCAAATCCTGAGACCACCCCACAAGGGATCGGTGGTGTAGGCAAATCCTGAGACCACCCCACAAGGGATCTGTGGTGTAGGCAAATCCTGAGGACCAACCCAAAACAACTGTGGGAGCGAGCTTGCTCGCGATAGCGGTGTGTCAGCCACATCAATGGCGACTGACCTGACGCCTTCGCGAGCAAGCTCGCTCCCACAGGGTTGCATCATCCACTGGCAATCAGCGGTTCAACAGCACTTGGGCCCACCCTTGCCACCGTAACGGGCCTCCTGGCGTTCCCGGAAGAACGCCTCATAGTCCATCATCGGCTTGTCCGGGTGCTTGGTTTGCATGTGCTCGACGTAGTTGTCGTAGTCGGGCATGCCGACCATCAGGCGGGCGGCCTGACCGAGGTATTTACCCAAGCGACTCAAGTCATTGAACATCGTTGCAATCCTCTATCAAGCGTCCGGCAGGGCCTGGAAGGGTGCTTCCTTGTCCGTGCGTTCCTTCGTGCCCCAGGCGGCGATGCCAACCTTGAGCGCGTAGAACAGGATGCTGAAGACCACGAACAGGAACAACACCGTCAGCGTTGCGTTGGTGTAGGCGTTGAACACCACGTGCTGCATCTGCTCGATGCTCTTGGCCGGGGCCAGGATCTGGCCGGCGGCCAGGGCGTCGTTGTATTTGCGCGCCAGGGCCAGGAAGCCGATCGCCGGGTTGGCGTCGAACAGCTTGATCAGGCCCGCGGTGGTGGTGCAGATCAGCAGCCAGCTCGCCGGCAGCAGCGTGACCCAGACATAGCGCTGGCGCTTCATCTTGATCAGCACCACGGTGGCGAGCATCAGGGCGATCCCGGCCAGCATCTGGTTGGAAATGCCGAACAGCGGCCACAAGGTGTTGATGCCGCCCAGCGGATCGATCACGCCCTGGTACAACAAGTAACCCCACAGCGCCACGCAGCCGGCGGTGGCGATCAGGTTGGCGGTCCAGGATTCGGTGCGCTTGAGGGCCGGCACGAACGAGCCGAGCAAGTCCTGCAGCATGAACCGCCCGGCACGGGTGCCGGCGTCCACCGCGGTGAGGATGAACAGCGCTTCGAACAGGATCGCGAAGTGGTACCAGAACGCCATGGTGTTCTCACCCGGCAGCACCGAGTGCAGGATCTGCGCGATCCCGACCGCCAGGGTCGGCGCACCGCCGGCACGGGCCAGGATGGTGGTCTCGCCGATGTCCTTGGCCACCGCTTGCAGCGCGTCGGGGGTGATTGCAAAGCCCCAACTGCTGACGGTCTGGGCCACGGCCACCACATCAGTACCGACGATCGCCGCCGGGCTGTTCATGGCGAAGTACACGCCCGGTTCGATCACCGAAGCGGCCACCATGGCCATGATCGCCACGAAGGACTCCATCAGCATGCCGCCGTAACCGATGTAGCGGGCGTTGGTTTCGTTATCCAGCAGCTTGGGCGTGGTGCCCGAGGAGATCAGCGCGTGGAAGCCCGAGACCGCGCCGCAGGCGATGGTGATGAACAGGAACGGGAACAGCCCGCCCTTCCACACCGGCCCGGTGCCGTCGGTGAACTGGGTCAGTGCCGGCATTTTCAGCTCGGGCATGGTGACCAGGATGCCGATCGCCAGGGCGACGATGGTGCCGATCTTGAGGAACGTGGACAGGTAGTCCCGTGGCGCGAGGATCAGCCACACCGGCAGCACCGCCGCGACAAAACCGTAGCCGATCAACATCCAAGTGATCTGGATCCCGGTGAAGGTGAAGGCCTTGGCCCAGACCGGGTCGGCGGCAATCTGCCCGCCCAGCCAGATCGAACCCAGCAGCAACAGCACGCCGATGATCGAGATCTCGCCGATGCGGCCCGGGCGGATGTAGCGCATGTAGATGCCCATGAACATCGCGATCGGGATGGTCGCCATCACCGTGAAAATGCCCCACGGGCTCTCGGCCAGGGCCTTGACCACGATCAGCGCCAGCACCGCGAGGATGATGATCATGATCAGGAAGCAGCCGAACAGCGCGATGGTGCCGGGGATACGGCCCATTTCCTCGCGCACCATGTCGCCCAGGGAGCGACCGTTGCGGCGGGTGGACAGGAACAGGACCATGAAGTCCTGCACCGCACCGGCCAGCACCACGCCGGCGATCAGCCAGAGCGTGCCGGGCAGGTAGCCCATCTGCGCCGCCAGCACCGGCCCGACCAACGGCCCCGCGCCAGCAATGGCCGCGAAGTGGTGGCCAAAAAGGATGTGTTTGTTGGTCGGGACGTAGTCCAGGCCATCGTTGTTGAGCACGGCGGGGGTGGCCCGGCGCGCATCGAGTTGCATCACGTTGTTGGCGATGAAGAGGCTGTAGTAGCGGTAGGCGACCAGGTAGATGGCCACGGCGGCGACGACGATCCAGAGGGCGTTGATCGCCTCGCCTCGACGCAAGGCCACGACGCCCAGGGCGCTCGCACCTATGACGGCCAGCAGTAGCCAGGGCAGATGGCGTAGCAGGCTATTATTGTTTTTCATTTTTATATTCCAGCCAGGGTGGACAAGAAAGATAGCCACTGGAGTTTAGCGCTAACCTGGGCAAAGGCCATACCCGACATTCGTCTGTCTGTTGCCGAACGGTGACGATGCTCTCCCAGTTCGGTCTATAGTCAGTGAATCTCCAGAGGGAATGCGTAATGAGCGAACGTCGCCGCTTCGTACGAGTTGAATTCCATGCCAGGACCGAACTGAGCCAGGGCCCGTTTATCTGGCCGGTGGAGTTATTGGATTTATCCCTCAAGGGGCTGCTGATCACAAAACCCGAACCCTGGCTTGGCGCCCCCGACCAACCCTTCATGGCGGATATCCATTTGAGCCCTGACGCGGAGATCAAAATGGAAGTTCGGTTGGCCCATGATGACCATGGTCACCTGGGCTTCGTCTGCGAACATATCGACCTGGCTTCCATCGCACACCTACGCCGATTGATAGAGCTGAACCTGGGCGACCCTAAGGAGCTGGAGCGGGAGTTGAAGGCTTTGATCCATATTTGAAAAGCCCCGCCGCAGCCCCCGTGTGCACAGTCCCCGCCCTGTGCACGATCCCCTGTGGCGAGGGAGCTTGCTCCCGCTGGGCTGCGTAGCAGCCCCAAGAGCAGCAACTCCACCAACCTGACACACCGCGATGCATATTTGAGGGGCTGCTGCGCACCCCAGCGGGAGCAAGCTCCCTCGCCACGGAGGCCTGCATCCGCCTCGGCATTATTCGAACAACGCATCCAACGCCTGTTCCAGGCGTGTCACTGCAATGATCTGCAACCCAGCCGGCGCTTCCTTCGGCGCGTTCCCCTTGGGCACGATGGCGCGTTTGAAGCCGTGCTTGGCGGCTTCCTTGAGCCGCTCCTGCCCGCTGGGCACCGGTCGCACTTCCCCCGACAGCCCGACTTCACCAAACACCAACAGATCATGGGGCAGCGGCCGGTTGCGCAGGCTGGACATGACCGCCGCCATCAACGCGAGGTCGGATGCGGTCTCCAGTACCTTGACCCCACCCACGACATTGAGGAACACGTCCTGGTCATGTGTCGGGATCCCACCGTGTCGATGCAATACCGCCAGCAGCATGGCCAGCCGGTTCTGATCCAGGCCCAGGGTGACCCGTCGTGGGTTCGCCAAGTGACTGTCGTCCACCAGCGCCTGCACCTCGACCAACATCGGCCGGGTCCCTTCCCACGTTGCCATGACCACGCTACCGGGGACTTCTTCCTGGGCACGTGTCAGAAAGATCGCCGACGGGTTCGAGACTTCTTTCAGGCCCCTGTCGGTCATGCCGAACACCCCCAGTTCATTGACCGCGCCAAAGCGATTCTTCACCGCCCGTAGCAAACGCAGGCGCCCATCGGATTCGCCTTCGAAATACAACACGGTGTCGACCATGTGCTCCAACACCCGCGGTCCCGCTAACGCACCTTCCTTGGTGACATGGCCCACCAGGAAAATCGCCGTGCCGCTCTGCTTGGCGTAGCGCACCAGCAACGCCGCGCTTTCACGCACTTGGGACACGCCGCCCGGGGCCGACTGCAGTTGTTCGGTGAAAATGGTCTGGATCGAGTCGATGACCATCACCTTGGGCTTTTCCAGGCGCGCCGTGGCAATGATGGTTTCGATGCAGGTCTCGGTCATGACCCGCAGTTGGTCCTGGGGCAAGCCCAGGCGCCGGGCGCGCATGGCGACCTGTTGCTGGGACTCTTCGCCCGTGACGTACAACGCCGGCATGCGCGTGGCGAGGTTGCACAAGGTTTGCAACAGGATGGTGGATTTACCGATGCCCGGATCGCCACCGATCAGCACCACCGAGCCGTCCACCAAGCCGCCCCCCAGCACCCGATCCAATTCACCGGACGCGGTGGAGAAACGCGGGATTTCTTCGACGCTGACTTCGGCCAGGGTCTTGATCTGCGCCTGTTGGCCGGCCCAGCCCGTGCGCCCGGTAGGGGCCGCCGCGCCGCCGCTTTCCACCATGGTTTCGGTCAGGGTGTTCCAGGCTCCGCATTCACTGCATTGTCCGGCCCACTTGGGGAAGGTCGAGCCGCACTCGGTGCAGCCGTACATGCGCTTTGCCTTGGCCATCTCAACTCCGGGGTAAAAACCGCGATGATAGCAGTCGGGCTTTATTGCGGGGCCGGCATTCTGATTTCACCGTTGGCCAGATTCGTCGCGGTATTGCCCAACGGATCCCTGGCCTCCAGGTCGGCGCCCTTGGCCTTCAAGGCATCGAGCAACTCGCCACGCTTGAACAGGCCGGCATACATCGCGGCGGTCTGCCCCGCGCCATTGCGTTGGTCCGGGCTGCAGTCGGTGGACAATAAACGACGCGCAATCTGCACTTCGCCTTTAAAAATGGCGCCCATCAGTGCGGTGTTGCCACGCTTGTCCTGGGCACAGGCATCGGCCCCCGCGGCCAGCAACCGCTCCACCGCCGGCCCGTGGCCGTGATAGGCCGCCAGAATCAGCGCGGTGTAGCCCTTCTCATCCCGGGTATCCAACGAGTAGCCGGCCTCGATAAACGTATCGAGCATCGGCACGTCGCCCCGACGCGCGGCGTCGAAATAATAACTTTGCAGTTGCTCCTGCACCGCCGCCGGTTCGGTGGCTATTGGTTGATCGGCCAGTGCATTCACTGACCAGGCCACAAGCATCGATAAAAGCAATTTACCCATCATGACGTCTCCTCATTCCTCAAAGACTGTGGGAGCGAGCTTGCTCGCGATGCAGACACTGCGGTGCACAGCCAGACCGAGTTGCCTGCATCGCGAGCAAGCTCGCTCTCACAGATGGATCAGTCGCTCAGTTTTCCCGCCAGCGCCTTGACCCGGGCCAGGTCGCCTTTGGCAACACGGGCCACGCCAGTGCCGTATTCAGGATCGGCCTTGTAGAGGAACGACAGGATGATGTGCTTGCTCTCGTCATCGGTGGTCGCCAGGGAGCCACCAAAGCTTTCGATCAAGTCATCACGCTCTTTCTTGCTGAACGAACGATACAGATCACCGGCCTGCTTGAAGTTCTGCTCGCGCTGGATCTTCGCCTGCTGGGTGCTGCCGCTCAGCGCGGCCTGGCTGTAGCGTGCCGCTTGCGGTTCTTCGCGAGGCATCAGGCGGCTCGGTTGGTAATTCACGCCGGTGCTGGTGCTGCCCGGGTTCATCGCGCCGTCCTGGTTGCCGTTGTTCACCGCCACCTTGGGGGCGTTGATCGGCAACTGCAGGGCATTGGCGCCTATCCGGTACATTTGCGTATCGGCGTAGGAAAACACCCGTCCCTGGAGCAAACGGTCCTCGGAAGGCTCGATGCCCGGCACCAGGTTGGCCGGCGCCATGGCCACCTGCTCGGTTTCTTGGAAGACATTCGCCGGATTACGGTTCAAGACCATTTGCCCGACCTTGCGCTCAGCCACACCCGGCCAGATCTTGGTCGCGTCCAATGGATCGAAATCAAACTTGGCCAGGTCCTGTGGATTCAACACTTGGACGTACAAGTCCCACTTCGGGAAGTCGCCCTTATTGATATGACTGACCAAGTCATTGGTCATATGGCTGTAATCTTGACCCTGAACTTTCACAACTTCTTTCGGATCGAGATTTTTCAAACCCTGCAAACTTTTCCAATGAAACTTCACATAATGAACTTCACCCTTGGCGTTAACCAATTTGTAGGCATGCACACCATTACCGTCCATTTCACGATAACTGGCGGGCGTGCCGGCGTTGGAATACAACTCGGTCAGGGTGCGGGTCGATTCTGGAACATGGGAGAAGAAGTCGAACCGGCGCGAATCATCGTCCAGGTTGGTCCGCGGGTCGGGTTTGAAGGCATGAACCATGTCTGGAAACTTGATGGCATCACGAATGAAAAAGGTCGGGAAGTTGTTGCCCACCAAGTCCCAGTTACCGTCGGCGGTGTAGAACTTCGTGGCGAAGCCTCGGGGGTCGCGCAGGGTTTCCGGTGAATGATTACCGTGCACCACGGCCGAAAACCGCACGAACACCGGGGTCACCTGGCCTGCGGCGAACACCTTGGCCTTGGTCAAGTCGCTGAGGTCGTCGGACACCGTGAAGGTGCCGTGGGCACCGGTACCGCGGGCATGCACCACGCGCTCGGGGATGCGTTCACGGTCGAAGCGTTGGAGCTTCTGGATCAACTGCACGTCTTGCAACAGGGTCGGACCGTTGGGACCTGCCGTTTGCGAATTCTGGTTATCGCCGACCGCCGCACCGTTGTCCCGGGTCAGGGTGGCCGCATTGACAGACAAGGATAGAAGGCTCGCGGTCAGCACAAAAAAAGCGCGGCGATGGGAATAAGCCCCGTGGCCAAGGGAAGTGTTCATAGCATGTTCCTCTGATGTTATAGAGCGCATCCATGTGCGCCATCCAGAGGCTAGTGCCGGAAAAAAGAAAACCTAAATAGAAATGCCATACCGTGCCGATAGAAAAAACGTTATAGGGCCCGGGCCTGAAACCGCGTATCGCGCGCGATTGATGGCACTTTGTAAACTTTTCCTCCCCGCTCAGGTCGATAACGGAAGCTTTGTAAGCAAGCGTTTCGAGCAAGACCCGTTGGGCTGACTTACACTGCCACTCATCTTTCATCTGTCACAAGGAATAACTCATGGGCGTGCTAAGCGAGTTCAAGGCCTTCGCGGTCAAAGGCAATGTCGTCGACATGGCCGTCGGGATCATCATCGGGGCCGCTTTTGGCAAAATCGTTTCGTCATTCGTTGGCGACGTGGTCATGCCGCCAATTGGCCTGTTGATCGGTGGCGTGGACTTCAGTGACCTGGCCATCACCCTCAAGGCCGCCCAGGGTGATGCGCCTGCGGTGGTACTGGCCTACGGTAAATTCATCCAGAGCACCATTGATTTCATCATCGTCGCGTTCGCCATCTTCATGGGCGTCAAGGCCATCAACCGCCTTAAGCGTGAAGAGGCCGTGGCTCCCAGCGCCCCGCCGGTCCCGACCAAGGAAGAGCTGCTGCTGAGTGAGATTCGCGATCTGCTCAAGGCTCAGAACGAGCGGCCCTGAGCCGTTTAATCACTGACACTTCTGTGGCGAGGAGCCAATCCTCCACACCACAACCTACCAGTAGTTTTCCACCGCCACCTGGCCCGGACGACGGGTCAGGCTCAGTTGCAGGCCCCTGGCCTTGAGCAGCTTGCGCGTGTCGTCGATCATTTGCGGGTTGCCGCATAGCATCACCCGCGAATGCTCCGGTGTCAGCGCTACGCCGGCCGCGCGCTCCAACTCGCCATTGTCGATCAGCGTAGTAATCCGCCCGTTGAGCGCTCCCAGATGCTGCTCACGGGTGATGGTCGCAATGAAACGAAACTTGTGAGCGTACTCGGCCAGGTAGTCACGCTGGGGCAGTTCCTTGATGAGCTCCTGATAGGCCAGCTCCCGTGCCTCGCGCACGCTGTAGACCAAGATGATCCGCTCGAATTTTTCCCAGACCTCGAAATCCTGGAGGATCGAAAGAAACGGCGCCACGCCCGTCCCCGTGGACAGCAACCACAGATCCCGACCGTCGACGAAGCGGTCCAGCGTCAGGTAGCCAAAAGCCTGGCGATCCACCAACAGTTCGTCACCCGGCTGCAAGCGGCTGAGTTCGCTGGTGAATTCGCCATCGGGAACCACGATGGAAAAAAATTCGAGGAATTCGTCGAATGGCGACGACACCATGGAGTACGCCCGCCAGACGGTGGCGCCGTCCGCCTTGGCGACGCCCAGCCGGGCAAACTGGCCCGCCCGGAAGCGAAAACCGCGATCCCGGGTCGTGCGCAAGGTAAATAAATGAGGCGTCAACGGCTGGACATCGAGCAGGGTCTGGCGGGTGAACTTCTCTGCGCTGTCGGTCATGGGCCACTCCTATGAGACAAGACGTGCAGTGTCCCGCAAAGTGAACCCTTTCACCACCGACGAGCGAGCAATAGCACTTTAGCTGGACTCATTCCACGCATAACTTTTACCAAAACTGTACAAAGTTATAAACGCTGCAAAAGAAATCAACCTACAGAAAAATTACATTACAGTTTTGTAAGCTAGTTAAAAAATCTCATACAAAGTTAGGAATAGTCCTACACTAAAAAATGCGCATCATGGATTGGATCCATATAGACGGATCAAACTCAGGAGAAAGCGATGGACAGGTGGAAGGATTTACAGCTGAGGAAATTATCCTGTGAAAAAGACCTGCAGACGGCCTATCGTCTGGTACTGAATTTCTTTAACAATCAAGGATTTGAATATTGTGCATTTTCAGCCTATCTCGGAAGCCCCCACAAACACACCAGTAAGGTGGACCTGAACAACTACCCTTATGGATGGGACCGGTTTTATGAACAAAACGGTTATGCAGCGAATGACCCAGTAGTAGCACATTGCAATCAATCAACGCTCCCGATCCTGTGGGAGGAGAGTGTTTTCGCTAAAGCCCCCAAGTTATGGCGGGAACTTAATCGACTGGGACTCAAGTACGGCTGGACCCAGGCCGTTCATGACGAACAAGACGCGCAATGCAGCCTGTTCAGCCTCGCACGGACTCATTGCCCCATCGATATCGAGGAGCACTATGGAAATCTCGGCTACGCCATCTATGCCAGTCAAAAACTGCATGCCCTGGCCAGCAAAAAACTGGCAGACGCCATCACAGCCCAACCCAAATGTCACTTGTCGCCAAGAGAAATCGAAGTGTTGAGGTGGTCAGCCGAAGGCAAGACGGCGTCGGAAGTGGGCAGGATTCTCTGTCTTTCCGAACGAACCGTGAATTTTCATGTGTGCAGTTGCATGCGAAAGCTAAACGTCAGCAATAAGATTTCAGCAGTGGCCAAAGCCGCCCAGATCCATGTGATCTAACCCTTGGCCCGGCGTTGCCGAGCTGAAAAACCCGCGAGTAATGTGCAACAAAAAAACGTACCATTTGCGGTTCCTCTTGAATGATGCCGCTGCTAGCACGCGACGCCGTTCATTCAGGTGGTCCCGCACAGACACCTACCTCCAGGCAGCGGGACATTCGTTGATCTCCAGAGTCCCCAGCCATGCCCCTGCTTGACAGCCCTTTCGCTCAACTTGACCTGATCCGCCAACCCGAACAGCAGAACGAACCGCTGCAAGCCTTCGATGCGGCCGACGAATACCTGCTCGCGTACCTGGCCGAACAACAACCGGTCGCGCAGACTCGGGTCCTGGTGCTCAATGACGGCTTCGGCGCCCTGGCGGCCAGCCTGGCCGGTAACGTCCTGGTGACCAGCAGCGGTGATTCCTTCCTGGCTTTGCAGGCCCTGGAGAAAAACCTGGTGCGCAATGGCCGGCCCTTCGATGCGGTGCCCACGTTGCCCGCCAGCGAGCCGTTGACCGGCCCGTTCGATCGCGTCCTGATCAAAGTACCGAAAACCCTGGCCCTGCTGGAGGAACAACTGATTCGCCTGCAAGGCCAACTGGCGCCGGGCGCCCAAGTGATTGCCGGGGCCATGGTCAAGCACTTGCCCCGGGCCGCCGGCGATTTGCTGGAGCGTTACATCGGCCCGGTGCAGGCCTCACTGGCGGTGAAAAAAGCGCGGCTATTGATCGCCACGCCGCCAGCTGCCTCTTCGCCGGGCAATGTGCCGGCCGTATCGCCCTATCCCACGCGCTACTGGCTGGACGAGCCGAAGATCGAACTGCTCAACCACGCCAACGTGTTCTGCCGCGAAGGCCTGGACATCGGTACCCGTGCGTTCCTGCCCCATCTGCCAAAAAATCTCGGGACGGCCCGGGTCGCCGATCTGGGCTGCGGCAATGGCGTGCTGGCCATCGCCAGTGCCCTGCAAAACCCTGAGGCCCACTACACCTTGGTGGACGAGTCGTACATGGCCGTGCAATCGGCCGCCGAGAACTGGCGCGCGGCCTTGGGCGAGCGCGAAGTGACCGTCCGGGCCGGTGATGGCCTGGCCGGGCAAGAGGCGCAGTCATTGGATGTGGTGCTGTGCAACCCGCCCTTTCACCAGCAGCAGGTGGTGGGCGATTTCCTCGCCTGGCGGATGTTTCAGCAGGCTCGCGAAGCGTTGGTAGTAGGCGGCGCGCTGTACATCGTCGGCAACCGGCACCTGGGCTACCACAGCAAAGTGGCGCGGCTGTTCCGAGGTGTCGAGCAAGTGGCCGCCACGCCGAAATTCGTGATCCTCAAGGCCCGAAAATAATGATTGGCCTGTGGGAGCAAAGCTTGCCCCCACAGGGGATCAGTGGGTGGTCAGCCCGGCGGCATTCATGAACATCCGCATCAAACTGGCGACGATGAACAACGCCAGTACGCTGCCAGCCCAGATCAGCGCCAGCCAGCCGAGCCGCTGCCAGAGTGGCTTGCGTTCGGCGGCTTCGATGTCTTTCAAGTCAGGTTTGGCCATGCTCACGCCCTCAATGGTAGCCGTCGTCATGGGTCACCTTGCCGCGGAACACGTAGTAGCTCCAGAAGGTGTACACCAGGATCAACGGGATGATGAACAGCGTGCCCACCAGCATGAAGCCTTGGCTCTGGGGCGGTGACGAGGCGTCCCAGATCGAGATGGACGGCGGTACGATGTTCGGCCACAGGCTGATGCCCAGGCCGCTGTAGCCGAGGAAAATCAGCACCAGGGTCAGGATGAAAGGCGTGTAGTTGGCATTGCGGTCCACCGCGCGGAACAACCCGTACATGGTCACCAATACCAGGATCGGCACCGGCAGGAACCAGAACAGGTTCGGCAACGTGAACCAGCGGGCCGCAATGTCGGCGTGGGCCAGCGGCGTCCAAATGCTGACGATACCGATCACGGCCAGCACCACGAACGCCAGCGGCCGGGCCAGGTCATGCATCTGCTCTTGCAGCTTGCCCTCGGTCTTCATGATCAGCCACGTGCAGCCGAGCAACGCGTACGCCGCGATCAACGCCAGGCCACAGAACACCGTGAACGGCGTGAACCAGTCCAGGGAGCCTCCGGCGAACTGGCGATTGACCACCTCGAAACCGTCGATGAACGCCCCCAGCGCCACACCCTGGAAGAAGGTGGCCGTCAGCGAACCGCCAATGAACGCTTTGTCCCAGAGGTGGCGCTTTTCAGCCTTGGCCTTGAAACGGAACTCAAAAGCCACGCCGCGGAAGATCAGGCCGATGAGCATCAAGATCAACGGCAGGTACAGGGCCGAAAGCACCACCGAATAGGCCAGCGGAAACGCCCCGAACAATCCGGCACCACCCAGCACCAGCCAGGTTTCGTTACCGTCCCAGACCGGCGCCACGGTGTTCATCATCACGTCGCGGTCGCGCTCGCCCTTGACGAAGGGGAAGAGGATGCCAATCCCCAGGTCGAAGCCGTCCATGATTACGTACATCATGATGCCGAAGATGATGACCACGGCCCAGATCAGCGGAAGATCAATACCCATGACTCAATTCCCCTTGTTCGAGCGGTCGTTGTGGTCCACGTCGTCGCCTTCGTTGGCGGCCGACAATGGCCGGGCCGGGGTGCGTTTCTGGCCCGGGCCGCCATCGCTCGGTTCGGCTTCGTGGGCCACCGGCCCTTTGCGCACCAGGCGCATCATGTAGCTCAGGCCCGCACCGAACAGCGCGAAATACACCACGACGAACAGCACCAGAGTGATGCTCATCTGGGCGAAGCTGTGGCCGGACGAAGCATCGGCTGTGCGCATCAAGCCGTAGACCACCCAAGGCTGGCGGCCGATCTCAGTGGTAAACCAGCCGGCCAGGATCGCAACCAGCCCGGACGGCCCCATCCACAGCACCAGGTGGAGGAACGGCCGGGACTGATAGATCCGATCGTTGCGGCGCAGCCACAGGCTGCACAGGCCGGTAAAAATCATCAGCAACCCAAGGCCGACCATGACCCGGAACGACCAGAACACGATGGTCGAATTGGGTCGATCTTCAGGCGGGAACTCCTTGAGGGCCGGCACTTGCTCGGTCAACGAATGCGTCAGGATCAGGCTGCCCAGGTAGGGAATTTCCACGGCGTATTTGGTTTTTTCCGCTTGCATGTCGGGCCAGCCGAACAGGATCAGCGGGGTCGGTTCATTGCCGACGTTTTCCCAGTGGCCCTCGATGGCGGCGATCTTCGCCGGTTGATGCTTGAGGGTGTTCAGGCCATGGAAGTCGCCGATGACCGCTTGTATCGGCGCCACCAGCAACGCCATCCACATCGCCATCGACAGCATCCGGCGGATGGCTGGGTTGTCGCGACCGCGTAGCAAATGCCAAGCCGCCGATGAGCCGACGAAGAACGCTGTGGCCACGAACGCCGCGGTGGACATGTGCAACAAGCGATAAGGAAACGAGGGGTTGAACACCACCGCCAGCCAGTCCACCGGGATCACCCGGCCGTCGATGATTTCGTAGCCCTGGGGGGTCTGCATCCAGCTGTTGGACGACAGGATCCAGAAGGTCGAGATCAGGGTGCCGATCGCCACCATGACCGTGGAAAAGAAATGCAGGCCACGGCCGACGCGGTTCCAGCCAAACAGCATCACGCCGAGGAAACCCGCCTCGAGGAAGAACGCCGTGAGCACCTCGTAGGTCAGCAGGGGCCCGGTCACCGCACCGGCGAAGTCTGAAAAGCGGCTCCAGTTGGTCCCGAACTGATAGGCCATGACCAACCCGGACACCACCCCCATGCCGAAGTTGACGGCAAAGATCTTCGACCAGAAGTGATACAGGTCACGGTAGGTGTCATCGCGGGTCTTGAGCCACAAGCCCTCGAGCACCGCCAGGTAACTCGCCAGGCCGATGGTGATGGCCGGGAACAGGATATGGAACGAGATGGTGAACGCGAATTGGATTCGGGCGAGATCGAGCGCCTCCAAACCGAACATAAGTCTTCCTCTGTCAGGTAAAACCGGCTGCGGGTGGGGCTTGCACCAACCCCCAGGGATATGGAGTGCAGTGCTTTTCAAATCGTTCTTTTTTTAACCGTCACAACGCAGGACGCAGGCCGGATGGCCACCAGTGCAACGCCCCGAAGGGCATTGATCTGGATCAAGCAATGCTCAAAGAGTAGTCGCATTATTGCCGATGGACGGCGTGGTCTTTTGTCGCGTGACAGGTTGTCTCAGTGTCGTAATCCTGCTTCAAGCTGTGATTTCCAAACCCACACGGCCCCCGTGGCGAGGGAGCTTGCTCCCGCTCGGTTGCGCAGCGACCGCAAAATCCAGGGGCCGCTGCGCAGCCCAGCGGGAGCAAGCTCCCTCGCCACAGAGGCCCGCATGTTCCCGGGAACAACCGCTTCTGCCAGTAAAAGTAGATGTTTGGCTAACTATTTTTCCCGCTACCGCAACTTCCTGTTACAGCTCGATGATAATCTCGTAGCCTTCATCACCGGACCCGTCATAGATGCCCAGCCAAGCACCGCTGCTGCTCCGTCACCATCGTCCCTTCATCGCCTTCTGGCTGGCCCGGATCTTCACTGCCAGCGGCTTCCAGATGCTCACCGTGGCCATCGGCTGGAACCTCTATCAACTGACCGGCAACGTTCTCGACTTGGGCCTGGTGGGCCTGGTGGAATTTGCCCCGCGCGTGCTGTTCATGCTCCACACCGGGCATGTGGCGGACCGCTACGATCGGCGCAAGGTCGCAGCCATTTGCCAGTCGTTGCAGGCGATGATTGCCCTGGCGCTGGCGATCGGCAGCGCCACCGACCATGTCACCCGGGAAATGATCTTCATCCTTGCCTTCCTGCTGGGTGCCGCCCGCTCCTTCGAAATGCCGACCACCCAGGCGTTGTTGCCCAGCATCGTGCCGGCCGGCCTGTTTCCCCGCGCCGTGGCCGCCGCGCAATCGGCCCAGCAATCAGCCACCATCGTCGCTCCGGCACTGGGCGGCTTGCTCTACGCCTTCGGTAGCGTCTGGGTCTATGGGCCCACCGTGGTGCTTTACCTCATTGCCTGCTGCCTGATGCTCAACCTGCCCGCCCGGCAGACGCCGCTGAACAAAGGCAAGGCGACCCTGGATTCGTTGCTGGCCGGGGTTCGCTTCATTCGCAGCCGCCCGGACATCCTCGGGGCGATCTCCCTGGACCTGTTCGCCGTGCTGCTCGGCGGCGCGACGGCGCTGCTGCCGGTGTTCGCCAAGGACATCCTGCTCACCGGCCCCTGGGGCCTGGGCCTGCTGCGTTCGGCGCCAGCGGTCGGGGCCTTGCTGATGTCGCTGTGGCTGGCGCGGTTTGCCGTGGAGCGCAAGGTTGGCCGGGTGATGTTCACCGCAGTGGGCGTGTTCGGCGTCGCCACCATTGCCTTCGGCCTTTCCACCTCGTTCTGGTTTTCCTTGGCAGTGCTGGTGGTGCTGGGCGCGGCAGACATGATCAGCATGGTGATCCGCGCCTCGTTCGTGCAACTGGAAACCCCGGATGAAATGCGCGGCCGGGTCAGCGCGGTGAACGGGCTGTTCATCGGCGCTTCGAACCAGTTGGGCGAATTCGAATCCGGCCTCACCGCCCACTGGTTCGGCACGGTGCCGGCGGTGGTCATGGGCGGTGTGGGCACGCTGCTGGTGACCGGGACCTGGATCAAGCTGTTCCCGACCCTGGCCAACCGCGACCGGATGCACGAACCGGTGGACGAAGCGAAGGCCTAGTGGCCTGTACGGTTAATTCGAGTACTCAAATTCGAGTGCCAGGGCTTGCCAGGCAAGGCGCCATGACGAGTCGTAGCCCGCTACGGCGAGGAATGGCAACGCAGCCTGGCAAGTTCTGGCGCCGAAGTTGAGTGCACGAATTAGCCACACAGGCCACTAGATTAATTTGTCGAGGGTGATTGGGAAGTCCCGCACCCGCTTGCCAGTGGCATGGTAGATCGCATTGGCCACCGCCGCGGCCACCCCGACGATGCCGATCTCACCGACGCCCTTGGACCCGAGCGCATTGACGATATCGTCCTGTTCCTCGACGAAAATCACCTCGATGTCACCGATGTCGGCACTGACCGGCACGTGATACTCGGCCAGGTTGTGGTTCATGTGGCGTCCGAGGGCGTGGTCGGTCAGGGTTTCTTCGTGCAGGGCCATGCCGACGCCCCACACCACGCCCCCGAGAATCTGGCTGCGGGCGGTTTTCGGGTTGACGACCCGGCCGGCGGCGATGGCACTGACCACTCGGTTGACCTTCACCGTCCCCAAATCCTCGTCCACCCACACTTCGACAAACACCGCCGAGTGAGTGGCCGTGGCGTAGGCCTGGCGTTTTTTGTCCGGCTCGGCGGTGACCTGGGCCTGCAGCGGTGTCTCGCCGCTTTTCTGCGCCAGCTCTGCCAATGCCACACTCGCTTCGCCCAGCCGCAGCTGGCCATCGGCAAACGTCACCTGCTCAAGGGTCGCGCCGCTGAAGGCCGGACACGCCTGGCGGGCCACGGCCAGGAGTTTTTCCTTCAGCGCCTCACAGGCCTGCTGCACGGCGGTGCCCACCGACGAGACGGTGAACGAACCGCCCTGCAACGGCGCGGTGGGCAGCGATGAATCGCCCAGGACAAACGTGACGTTCTCAAGGGAAACGCCTGACGCCTCGGCGGCGATCTGGGTCATGACCGTGTAGGTCCCGGTGCCGATGTCCGTGGTGGCGCTGCTGACGGTCAGCTTGCCATTCGTATCCAGCGAGGCCCGGGCACTGGCCTTCTGCTGCATGGCCTCCCACACGCCACCGGCCATGCCCCAGCCGACCAGTTGCCGGCCTTCACGCATGCTGCGCGGTTCCGGATTGCGCTTGTCCCAGCCGAAACGACGGGCACCTTGGGCATAACATTCACGCAGTTCCTTGCTGGAATAGGGCTTGCCTTCGTTCTCGTTGCGTTCGGCGTAGTTGATCAACCGCAGTTGCACCGGATCGATCGCCAGGGCACAGGCCAGTTCATCCATGGCGCATTCCAGGCCGATCAGCCCCAGGGCCGCGCCGGGCGCACGCATGTCCAGGGGCGTGTAGACGTCCAGCGGCACCAACTTATAGGTCAATGTCACGTTGTCGCAGTGATAGAGCATGCCGCTCCACTCCACCACGTGCTCGGTGAAGTCTTCGAAACGCGAGGTCTGGCCGACAGCGGTGTGCGCCACGGCCAGCAAGCGACCATTGGCCGCCGCCCCCAGCTGCACGCGCTGGAACGTGCGCGGCCGATAGCCAAAGGTGAACATCTGCTGGCGCGTCAGGCTGACCCGCACCGAACGCTTGAGGGCCAGTGCCGCCATCACCGCCAACGGCAATTGATATTGCGGACGCAGTCCGGAACCGAAGGCGCCGCCGACAAACGCGGCAAACACGCGCACCTGCTCTTTCTCAAGGCCGAAGACCTTTTGCACATAGGCTTGGCAATTTTGCGTGCCTTGGGTCTTGTCGTGGATGTGTAGGCTGCCGTCAGGCTGATACAGCACGGTGGAGGCGTGTGGCTCCATCGGGTTGTGGTGTTCCACCGGCGTGCTGTAGGACACATCCACGCTGAGCGCGGAACTGGCGTACTCGCCCTGAAAATTCCCACGAGGCTTGGGCAATTCAGCGGGTGCCGGATGGGCCTCGTTTTGCAGGATTTTCAGATCGGTCTGGTGATCCTCGGCCGCATATTCGATATCAACCAGTGAGCCGGCATACCGCGCCAGCTCGAGATTTTCCGCCACCACCAGGGCCAGTGGCTGGCCACTGTAGAGTATCTGGTCGTTGTACAACGGCCGGAACGGCGAGCCATCCGCCGCATCGGCATCCTGGTAGGGCTCGTCGTAGCTGGCGATTCTCGGCCGGTTGGTGTGGTCGATGACTGCGACTACGCCGGGCAGTGCCAAGGCTCGGGACGCATCGATGCGCAGCACACGGCCACGGGTGACCGTACCGGACACGACGCTGCCATGAAGCAGGCCGTCCTCGGGGTATTCGCCGGCGTAACGCGCCTGGCCCGTCACCTTGAGCAAGCCATCGACCCGGTCGAGTGGCTGCCCTATGGATTTGCTCGAAGCGTTCATCAGGCGTGTCCTCCCTGCGGTGCGCTACCCAACGCGGCATTGCTCAAGGCGCGGACAATCGCCCGCCGCGCCAACCTGACCTTGAAGCCGTTGTGCTCCAGCGGCTCGGCGTGTTGCAGCAGCGCATCGGCGGCGGCGGTGAACGTTTCGCGGCTGACAGTCTGCCCGGTCAGCCAGCTCTCCACCGCCCTGTCGCGCCAGGGTTTGTGCGCCACGCCTCCCAGGGCCAGGCGTGCCTGGCGAATCACCGGCCCGTCCAGCTCCAGCGCCGCCGCCACCGAAACCAGGGCAAAGGCGTAGGAGGCACGGTCACGGATCTTCAGATAGTGGCTATGGTCGGCAAAACCGGCGGCAGGCAACTCGATGGCGGTGACCAATTCATCGTCAGCCAACTGGTTATCACGTTCCGGGGCATCGCCGGGCAGACGATGGAAATCGGCGAACTCGATGGTCCGCGCCCCGCCCCGTCCCATGACGTGGACCACCGCTTCCAGGGCCGCCAAGGCCACGCACATGTCGGAGGGATGGGTGGCGACACATTGATCGCTGGCACCGAAAATCGCGTGGATGCGGTTCAAACCGTTCCGGGCCGGGCACCCGCTGCCGGGCCGGCGTTTGTTGCACGGCACGCTCGCGTCATAGAAGTAATAGCAGCGGGTACGTTGCAGCAGATTGCCGCCGGTGCTGGCCATGTTGCGCAGTTGCGGCGAGGCCCCCGCCAGGATCGCCTGGGCCAGCAGTGGATAACGGCGTTCGATCCACGGGTGCCAGGCCAGGTCGGCATTGCTCACCAAGGCCCCGATCATCACCCCGCCGGAAGGGGTTTCACTGAGGTCCGCCAGGGGCAAGCCGGTGATGTCGATCAAGTGTTCAGGGCGGGTGAGGTTCTCCTTCATCAGGTCCAGCAGATTGGTGCCGCCGGCGATGAAGCGGGACACCGGGCTCGACAGATCGACGGCCGCCTGCACCGTGTCCGGCTTGCTGTATTGGAAAGGGTTCATCGGTCACCCCCTTGTTCCTGACGGCAACGAGGCAAGGCGTCTTCAATGGCATCGCGAATGTTGTTGTAGGCACCGCACCGGCACAGATTGCCGCTCATCAGCTCACTGATCTGTGCGCGGGTCTGCGCCCTGCCCTCGTTGGCCAGCCCCACCGCCGAACAGATCTGCCCCGGCGTGCAGTAGCCGCACTGGAACGCGTCATGGGTGATGAACGCCTGCTGCATGGGATGCAATGCCCCATCACTGGCCAGGCCTTCGATGGTGGTCAATTCGGCGCCGTCGCACATCACCGCCAGGGTCAGGCAGGCATTGATCCGCTTGCCATCGCGCAGCACGGTGCAGGCCCCACACTGGCCGTGGTCGCAGCCTTTCTTGCTGCCCACCAGGTCCAGTTGCTCACGCAGCAGGTCCAGCAAGGTGGTCCAGGCCAGCACTTGCAACTCTCGCACTTGGCCATTGAGGGTCAGGCGAATCGGATGACGGACGAAGGACGCCGACGTCGCTTCGGACAGGGTCGCGCTCATGGAACACCTCACGGTTGGTCGTACTCGCGGCGTTTTGGGAAACCGCCGTCATAAGGGTTACGACTTCAGGGTGGGGTGATGCGTTCAAGGCAATTGCGATGCTGCGGGCACTGCAAGCAACATGAATTTAACGGGCCTGTGCGGTATATATGTACCGCACCGAGTGTAATGTATCGCCTTACACTCTGTTCCATGATTAAATCCTTCCAGCACAAAGGCCTCAGGCTCTTTTATGAGACGGGGTCGACCCGTGGTATCCGGGCGGACCACGGAAAACGCCTGGCCCGCATGCTCCAGTTCATGGACAGGGCGCAGGCCGCCAACGACTTGGATATCCCGGGATGGCGATTGCATCCGCTCAAGGGTGGGCTGGATGGATACTGGTCGCTGGGGGTTTCGGGAAACTGGCGGGTTATTTTTCGTTTCATCGGGTCCGATATCGAACTGGTCGATTATCTGGACTACCACTGATCAGGAGGCTGGAACATGCCCATGCACAATCCGCCACACCCTGGCGAAACCTTGCGGTTGGACGTGTTGCCCGAGCTGGGCATCACGGTCACCGAACTGGCACGACACCTGGGCTTCGCCCGGCCTCATCTCTCCCGGGTATTGCATGGCCATGCGCCCATCAGCCCCGATCTGGCGGTGCGCCTGGAACGTGCCGGGATCGGCAAGGCCAGGGTGTGGTTGGGCGTCCAGGCCGACTATGACTTGTGGCAAGCCGAGCGCCGCGAGCAACCCGCGATCGAACCTTTCCCCCAACACGCTTGACCTCCGTCAGGCCAGCAACTCCGCCGCCACCACGCTCCTCACGCCCTTGCCACTGAGTTGTTCCACCAGCATCAAGGCAAACGCCAGGGCGGCGGCCGAGCCTTGGGCGGTGATGCAGTTGCCGTCTACCACCACGGGCTGATCCACGAAGCTGCAACCGGACAGTTGCTGGCTTACCGCTGGCAGGCAGGTCATGCGGCGCTGGCGCAGGACGCCGAAGGCCTGTAGCGCCAGGGCCGGGGCTTCGGCGATGGCGGCAAAGAAACGCCCGGCGGCGGCCTGGTCCTTGATCAATTGTTGCAGCGGCTGATGGGCCGCCAAGTGCTGAGCGCCGATGATGCCGCCCGGCAGGACGACCAGGTCGAAATCCTGCACGAGCACGTCCACCAGCATGCCATCGGCCGTCAGGCGCGTGCCGCGGGCGCAAGTGAGCATGCGCCGTCCTTCGATGCTCGCCACCACGGTTTCGATCTGCGCGCGCCGCAGCACATCGATCAAGGTGACCGTCTGCAAGTCGTCGACGCCCTCGGCGACGGCAATCAGGGCTCGGGGGATCTTGGTTCCAGGAATCATGGGCGCTCTCTCCACTGGGTGATGCCTGTAGTGTAGGAGCTGCCGAAGGCTGCGATCTTTTTACAAGCGCTTGAGACTCAAGCGTCTGGGGAAAGATCGCAGCCTCGCTTCGCTCGGCAGCTCCTACACAACGGTTATGCATTTCTCACGCGGGGGCCGGGCTATTTGATGTACAACTGGGTCGACATCCGGTTGCCCGGGGCGTTGATCGACTGGTTGCTGAAGCTGAAGGTGCCCTCTTGCTTGCCCTTCAGGTCGAAGATGTACACATAGCCGACGACTTTGGTCCGCACCGAGCAGTCGTTGAGATTGCCATTGCTGTAGGCACATACCGGCGAGCGGGTGCCGTCGACTTCAAAGCCGTCCAGGGTGACATGGGGCTGATGGCCATAGCCGACTTCCAGCACGTAGACCTTGATGTTCGGCCCGCCGTGATCGCAACGCGTCTGCGCCTGCCCGGGGACGATGTCCTCGAAACCACAGGCCGGCGACTCGACCTTGAGTACCTTGACCTCACTCAAGGGCGGTGCCGACGCGGCATTGACGGCTTGGCCGAGCATCCACAGGGCCAGCGCGCAGCCCACGGCCACCAGCCGCTTTTTATTCATGTGAAGCATAGAGACCTCCCGGAACCGCGGGCAGTATGGCCCACTTGGCGCGTTGGCAAAACATCGACGACGATCGCAGCCACAACGCTACGCTGCTGGTATGATGCGCGGCTTTTTCCGACCCGCAGAAAATTCCCGGGCGCCGCTGGCGACCTGTGCTTTGCTGTTGAGGTCGATACATTCACGGCGCCGGGCGCGCCACGGGGAGCAGACATGCTGGAAAGGCTGTTTCAACTCAAGGCACACAACACCAACGTGCGGACCGAGATCCTGGCGGGCGTCACGACCTTCCTGGCCATGGCCTACATTCTGTTCGTCAACCCGAGCATCCTCGGCGAAACCGGCATGGACAAAGGCGCGGTATTCGTCGCCACCTGCCTGGCGGCGGCCATTGGCTCCACGGTCATGGGCCTGATCGCCAACTACCCGATCGCCCTCGCGCCGGGCATGGGCCTGAACGCCTTCTTCACCTACACCGTGGTCCTGCACATGGGCCACACCTGGCAAGTGGCCCTGGGCGCGGTGTTCGTCTCCGCCGTGCTGTTTTTCCTGCTGTCGATCTTCCGCATCCGCGAGTGGATCATCAACAGCATCCCGCTGCCGCTGCGCTCGGCCATTGCCGCCGGTATCGGCCTGTTCCTGGCGCTGATCGCCCTGAACAATGCCGGCATCGTGGTGAAAAACCCGGCGACCATGGTGGGCCTCGGCGACTTGAAGCAACCGGCGCCGATCCTCGCGACCCTCGGCTTTGTCCTGATCGTCGCCCTCGAAGCCTTGAAAGTACGCGGCGCGGTGCTGATCGGCATCCTCGCGGTCACCATCGTTTCGATCCTGATGGGCTTCACCCCGTTCAACGGCGTCATCTCCGCGCCACCGTCCCTGGCCCCGACCTTCCTGCAACTGGACATCAAGGGCGCCCTGGACATCGGCCTGGTGAGCGTGATCTTCGCCTTCCTGTTCGTCGACCTGTTCGACAACTCCGGCACCCTGATTGGCGTGGCCAAGCGCGCCGGACTCATGGGCAAGGACGGCCACATGCCGAAGATGGGCCGTGCGCTGATCGCCGACAGCACCGCCGCCATGGCCGGTTCGCTGCTGGGCACCTCCACCACCACCAGCTACATCGAATCGGCGGCGGGCGTCAGCGCCGGCGGCCGCACCGGTTTGACCGCCATCGTGGTGGCGATCCTATTCCTGCTGGCGCTGTTCTTCTCGCCACTGGCCGCCAGCGTCCCGGCCTTCGCCACCGCGCCTGCCCTGTTGTTCGTCGCCGTGCTGATGACCTCGGGCCTGGCGGAAATCGAATGGGATGACATCACCGTCGCCGCGCCCGTGGTGGTGACCGCCCTGGCGATGCCATTCACCTATTCCATCGCCAACGGCATCGCTTTCGGTTTCATCGCCTGGACCGCCATCAAACTGGTGTCTGGCCGTGGCCGTGAGCTGAACCCGGCGCTGGTTATTCTGTCGATCCTGTTCGTGATCAAGTTGGGTTGGTTCAACGCATGACTTTTGATTCCCAGGCCTACGCCGCCCAGTTACAGGACAAGGTCACCCGCTTGCGTGACCTGTTGGCGCCGTTCGACGCACCGGAACCTGCGGTGTTCGATTCGCTCCTGAAAAACTTTCGCCTGCGGGCCGAATTCCGCCTCTGGCGCGAGGCCGGCGAACGGCATTACGCAATGTTCTCCCAGGACGACAAACGCACACCGATCCTCATTGAGGAATTTCCCATTGCCAGCCTGCGCATCAACCAATTGATGCCGCAGCTCAAGGCCGCCTGGCAAGCCAGTGCGCCCCTGAGCCATAAGCTGTTCCAAGTGGAATTCCTGACCACCCTCGCGGGCGATGCGATGATCACCCTGTGTTATCACCGCCCGCTGGACGAGCACTGGCACGCGGCCGCGTCAAAATTGGCGGCCGACCTGGGCGTCAGCATCATTGGCCGCTCCAAGGGCAAGCGGGAAGTGATCGGCCACGATTACGTGGTGGAGAAACTTGAAGTGGGCGGCCGCACCTTCAGCTATCGCCAACCCGAGGGTGCCTTCACCCAGCCCAACGGCACGGTGAATCAGAAGATGCTCAACTGGGCCTATGAAGCGCTGGGCGATCGCAGCGACGATCTGCTGGAGTTGTACTGCGGCAACGGCAACTTCACCCTGCCCCTGGCCACCCGCGTGCGCAAAGTCCTGGCCACCGAAATCAGCAAGACCTCGGTGAACGCCGCGCTGAGCAACCTCAGCGAAAACGCTGTGGATAACGTTACCCTGGTGCGCCTGTCCGCCGAAGAACTGACCGAAGCCTTGAACGAAGTCCGACCGTTCCGTCGCCTGCAGGGCATCGACCTGAAAAGCTACGAATTCGGCAGCGTATTCGTCGACCCGCCGCGTGCCGGCATGGACCCGGACACCTGCGAGTTGACTCGGCGGTTCGACAACATCCTCTACATCTCCTGCAACCCGGAGACCCTCGCCGCGAACATCGCGCAATTGAACGACACCCACCGCATCACGCGTTGTGCGTTGTTCGATCAATTTCCTTGGACCCATCACATGGAATCCGGGGTGTTGTTGACTCGGCGCTGAGTCCTCCCTTTCGGGGTGAAGGATTACCCTGTGGCGAGGGGATTTATCCCCGCTGGGCTGCGAAGCGGCCCTCTGCTCTGTCTTGTCTGGCCTCTTGCGAGTGCTGCGCACTCGAGCGGGGATAAATCCCCTCGCCACAATTGCTCTCCCTCACCTTTCGGCCGGCAATGTTCGATCATCGAACACTTATTGCCCAACGACCGCGGCTTTATTTGACCAAATTAACCATCTAGTACAATTTATCTCCACCGGCTGAAACCCCGCCGACACCAACAATAAAAATGTGGAGAAACTGCGATGCCTCCGATCGTTCTGGTGCTCAACGGCCCGAACCTGAACCTGCTCGGCACCCGCGAGCCGGCCACCTACGGCCATGAAACCCTGGCCGATATCTCTGCACTGTGCGGGCGCGCCGCCGACGAATTCGGCCTGGCGGTAGAGTTCCGCCAGACCAACCAGGAAAGCGAATTGCTGGACTGGATTCACGGTGCCCGGGGCCGGTGCGCCGGTATCGTCATCAACCCGGCGGCCTGGACCCACACTTCCGTGGCGATCCGTGACGCCCTGGTGGCCAGCGAAGTGCCGGTCATCGAAGTCCACCTGTCCAACGTTCATGCCCGTGAAACCTTCCGCCACCACTCCTTTGTCTCATCCGTCGCCATTGGCGTGATGTGCGGGTTTGGCAGCCATGGTTATCGCCTGGCCCTTGAACATTTCAGTCAGCGGTTGAAGGGTTGATGGGCATGTCGAATATCACTGTGCTGGCCGGCCTGATCGGCGCGGGTATCCAGGCGTCCCGCACGCCGGCGCTGCATGAGCGCGAAGGCGATGCCCAAGGCATGCGTTATCTCTATCGACTGATCGACCTGGACGCGTTGAAGCTCGACAGCGGTGCCCTGGCCGATTTGCTGATGGCCGCCGAACGCATGGACTTCACCGGCCTGAACATCACCTTCCCCTGCAAGCAGGCGATCATCCCGCTGCTGGACGAGCTGTCGCCCGAGGCCCGAGGCATCGGCGCGGTCAATACGGTGGTGCTCAAGGACGGCAAGCGCATCGGCCACAACACCGACTGCCTGGGGTTCGCCGAAGGTTTTCGCCGTGGCCTGGGGGAAGTGGCGCGCAAGCGCGTGGTCCAGATGGGCGCGGGGGGCGCTGGCGCGGCGGTGGCCCATGCGCTGTTGCTAGAGGGCGTGGAAACCCTGAGCATCTTTGACGTCGAAGTCAGCCGCGCCGAGGCACTGGCCAACAACTTGAATCAACACTTCGGCACCGGCCGCGCTCGCGCCGGGCATGACCTGCCAACGGCCATGGCCGAGGCCGACGGTCTGGTGAACACCACGCCCATGGGCATGGCGAAACTGCCGGGCATGCCAGTGCCGGTCGAGTTGTTGCGGGGCGCTTTGTGGGTCGCTGAAATCGTTTACTTCCCATTGGAAACCGAGCTGCTGCGCAACGCCCGCGCCATCGGCTGCCGCACGCTGGATGGCGGCAACATGGCGGTGTTCCAGGCGGTGAAGGCGTTCGAACTGTTCAGTGGCGTGGCGCCGGACGCGCAGCGGATGCTGGCGCATTTTCAGAGCATGAATCACTGAAGCCGGTGATGAATCCCCTGTGGAAATGACCTGTGGGAGCGAGCTTGCTCGCGATGGCGGTGTGTCAGTCGCAACTGATGTTGGCTGATCGACCGCTATCGCGAGCAAGCTCGCTCCCACATAAGCCCGCTCACACATCAGGTTCGGTGTCAGGCCTGCAAGTACCGCAACACCGATTCACACACCATCTGCCGATGCCGCTGCTTCACCGCTTCATCCGACAGGTCGATCTGAAAGATCTCACCGAACGTCTGGCGGTTGGACACCCGGTAGAAACAGAACGAGCTGATCAGCAGATGCACATCCAGCGGCTCGAGGCCGGCACGGAACACGCCCTCTTCGGCGCCGCGCCGCAGGATCACCCCCAGGGAATCGAGGATGGTATTGGTCATCGCCTTGATCGCGCCTGACTGCTTCACGTACTCGGCGTTGTGAATGTTCTCGATGCAGACGATGCGCACGAAATCCACATTGCGATCGTGGTGGTCGAAGGTGAATTCCACCAGGCGCCGGATCGCGTCCACCGGGGCCAGTTCCGCCAGGTGCAGGCGGCTCTCGGTGGTGCGGATATCGCCGTAGAGTTTTTCCAGCACCTCGACGTACAACTGCTCCTTGCTGCCGAAGTAGTAGTAGATCATGCGCTTGGAGGTGTGGATGCGCTCGGCGATGGCGTCGACCCGGGCACCCGCCAGGCCCTGCTGGACGAATTCGACGATGGCTTCCTGAAGAATGTTTTCCCGGGTCTTCTCCGGGTTGTTCTTGCGACTCTTGCGCGGCTGGGCGACAGGTTCGTCGAGCGCTGCGGAAAGCTCTGGATTCATAGTCATTGCGGGCTCACGGCCATCACTGCACAGGCTGGCGATTATGGGCCGCACCGTGCACTGAAGGAAGCCACGGCACCGCCCATTACCGCCACGTTTACGATTTCCCTACAACTTGGCGTGCCGCAAGCCACCGCTGCGGGACTTGGCCATGGCCGCCAGGCGCACCGCGACGTTGGCGGCGCCATAACCGGCGTAACCGTTCTTGCGCTGGATGATCTCAAAGAAAAACCGCCCCTCGAACGGCTCGGTGTAGACGTGGAACAGCTCGCCACCCTGGGCATCACGGTCGTACAGCACGTTGAAGTAAGCCAGTTCGCTGAGGAACTCGTCATCGAAATCGAAACGCGCCGCCAGGTCGTCGTAGTAGTTGAGCGGGATGTCGAGCAACGGTACGCCCGCCTCCTTGGCCCGACTGACCTGGGCGAAGATGTCGTCGCAGTCGAAGGCGATGTGATGCACGCCGGAGCCGCGATAACTCGACAGCGCATGTGAGATCGCGGTGTTGCGGTTCTCGGAAATGTTCAGCGGCAAGCGGATCGAACTGCAGCGGCTGCGCAGCGCCCGGCTTTTTACCAGGCCATAGGGGTCGGGCAAGACCACTTCGTCGTCGGCCTCGAAATCCAGCAGGCTCTTGTAGAACAGCACCCAACTGTCGAGGCTGTCGGCCGGCAGCGCCATCGCCATGTGGTCGATGCGCTTGAGCCCGGCCCCGATGACCGCCCCCGGTTGCAGGTTGAAATCGGTGCCATAGACGTCGGCGTCCTGGTCTACCAGGTAAATCAGGCTGCCGTCCGGTGCACGCACCGCCGCCAGCTCCAGCTCATTGGGCCCCACCAATCCGCGATAGGGCTGACCCTTGTAGGCAACCGCCCGCTCCAGGGCACTGGCGCTGTTTTTCACCCGCACGGCGGTGGCGCACAACGATGGCCCGTGGGCTTCGAAAAAGCTGTGGGCGAAGGAATACGGTTCACTGTTGAGGATCAGGTTGATGTCGCCCTGGCGCAGCAGGCTGACATTCTTCGAGCGATGCTGGCCCGCCTTGACGAACCCCAACCGTTCCAACCAGTGGGAGAGCTTGGCACCGAGGTTATCGTCCACGGCAAACTCGAGGAATTCGATGCCGTCGTATTCGCTGGCCGGGGGTGTAGCGAACAGGATGTCGGCATTGCCAGCGGCGCTCGCTTCTTCGGCCAGGCGCTGGCGGGTCTTTTCTTCCAGGTACAGCAGCGAACGCAGGCCGTCGGCGGCATTGGCCCGTGGCGGCGCGGCACGAAAACCGTCGTTGAAGATCTCCAGCGACAGCGGCCCGGTATAACCACTCTTGATGATCGGCGCCAGGAACCCCGGCAAGTCGAATTCGCCCTGGCCCGGGAAACAACGGAAATGCCGGCTCCACTCCAGGACGTCCATGGCCAGGATCGGTGCATCGGCCATTTGCACAAAAAAGATCTTGTCGCCCGGGATCTGAGCAATGGCGCTCGGGTCGCCCTTGAGGGACAAGGTGTGGAAGCTGTCGAGCAACACGCCGAGGTTGGGGTGATCGGCCTGGCGCACGATGTTCCAGACCTGTTGATAAGTATTTACATGGCGGCCCCAGGCCAGCGCCTCGTAACCGATGCGCAAGCCGCGGGCACCGGCCCGTTCGGCCAGCAGGCGCAAGTCATCGATCAGGATCTGTTCATCGCCGACGCTGTCGGCCGAGGCATTGCTGCACACCAACACCAGGTCGGTGCCCAGCTCCTGCATCAAGTCGAACTTGCGCTCGGCCCGCTCCAGGTTGCGCGGCAGACGATCGCGGCGGCAGCCTTCGAAATCACGAAACGGTTGGAACAAGGTGATGGCGATGCCCAGGTCAGCGCACATCTGCCTGATTTCTCGAGGGCTGCCATCGTAATAAAGAAGGTCGTTCTCGAAAATTTCCACCCCATCAAAACCGGCGGCGGCAATGGCGTCGAGTTTCTCCGGCAAAGTACCGCTCAAGGACACGGTGGCAATGGAACGCTGCATGACTTCGGCTCCCGGGACAGGCATCGGCTACAAAGGTGCGCCGCTTTTTAAAGAGTCAGCCGATTATTGAGCTGCCGGTTTCTTTCAGCAATTCAATATGTACCATCCGGTTAGTTTTTTGGGCGATTATCGAACACAATGCCCATGGCTGAATTGACGATTTTTTGCTCACTGCGCACCATCGCTTCCACATTGACACCGGCTCTGATCGCCAATCTCGATGGACAGACCCAGACCAACCATAAGAATTTCAAAAACGGGTACACGCTATGATTCCCTCCCAAAGCTCCCGCCTGGCCCCTGGCCTGGGTGCCTCCACCGGCAGCGTCGGTGACAAGATCCGCGGCGCCATGGCCGTGGGCAAGACCCGTTGGGGCATGCTCGCCCTGGTGTTTTTCGCCACCACCCTGAACTACATCGACCGTGCCGCCCTGGGCGTCATGCAGCCGATCCTGGCCAAGGAAATGAGCTGGACGGCGATGGACTACGCCAACATCAACTTCTGGTTCCAGGTCGGGTATGCCATCGGCTTCGTGTTGCAGGGGCGACTGATCGACCGGATCGGCGTCAAGCGCGTGTTCTTCTGCGCCGTGCTGCTCTGGAGCCTGGCGACCGGCGCCCACGGCCTGGCCACGTCGGCAGTGGGCTTCATGGTTTGCCGTTTCATTCTCGGCCTTACCGAAGCCGCCAACTACCCGGCCTGCGTGAAGACCACCCGGCTGTGGTTCCCGGCGGGCGAACGGGCTGTCGCCACCGGTATCTTCAACGCCGGAACCAACGTCGGTGCGATGTTCACGCCGATGCTGCTGCCACTGGTCCTGCACGTATGGGGCTGGCAGGCGGCGTTCCTGTGCATGGCCGCGCTGGGCGGGATCTGGCTGCTGTTCTGGGGCCTGAAGTACTTCAACCCTGAAGACCATCCCACCGTCAAACAGTCGGAGCTGGACTACATCCAGGCCCAGGACGAACCGGACCCGGTCCGCGTACCGTTCTCGCGCATCCTGCGCATGCGCGGCACTTGGGCGTTCGCCCTGGCCTACTCGATCACCGCGCCGGTATTCTGGTTCTACCTCTACTGGTTGCCGCCGTTCCTGAACCAGCAATACAACCTGGGCATCAACGTGACCCAGATGGGCATCCCGCTGATCATCATCTACCTCACCGCCGACTTCGGCAGCGTCGGCGGCGGGATCCTGTCGTCGTTCCTGATCGGCCGCGGCCTCGACCCGATCAAGGCGCGCCTGGTGTCCATGCTGCTGTTCGCCTGCTGCATCATCGGCGTGATCATGGCCGCGGGTTCCAGCAGCCTGTGGATGGCGGTGTTCGCCATTTCCCTGGCCATTGGCGCGCACCAGGCCTGGACCGCCAACATCTGGAGCCTGGTGATGGACTACACGCCCAAGCACATGATGAGCACGGTGTTCGGCTTCGGCGGCATGTGCGCGGCCATCGGCGGGATGTTCATGACCCAACTGGTGGGCCACATTCTCACGATCACCCACAATAACTACACCGTGCTGTTCACCCTGATCCCGGCGATGTACTTCATTGCCCTGACCTGGCTGTACTTCATGGCGCCGCGCAAGGTGCCTACCCTGGAAAAATGACTGTCCACACGCTAACGGGCAACGATTCACCTGTGGCGAGGGAGCTTGCTCCCGCTCGATTGCGCAGCAATCGCAAAAAAGCGAGGGCCGCTTCGCCCGAAGCGTCGGACCGGCCCAGCGGGAGCAAGCTCCCTCGCCACTGGGGGCTGTGCTAGCCCAGAGAGTGCTGTGCTAGCCACAAAAGGGTTTGTCAGCGGTTACGCCCGCCGCTGTTGCCACGCCGCCGCCAACCCACTCAAGCAGATCAAGACGATGCCCACCACGGTGGTCAGCGTCGGCGTGTGGTTGAACAACAACCAGCCCAGCAGGCCGGCAAACACGATCTGGCAATACCCGAACGGCGCGAGCAGCGCCGGGGCGGCAAAGCGGAAGGCCTGGGTCAGCATCAGGTGCGCCGTCATCCCGCAGGCCCCCAGCGCCAACATCATCGCCCCGTGCATCAGGCTCGGCACCTGCCAGAAGAACGGCACCAGCGCGCTCATCACCAAGGTATTGCACAGGCCGGCGAAGAAATTGCTGGTGGTCGGGCTGTCGATCTCGCTGAGCTTGCGCGTGAGCAGTTGGTAGAAGCAGAAAAACAGTGCCGAACAGAACGGTAACAGCACCGCCGGGGTGAACAGATCGCCGCCGGGATGGACGATGATCAACACCCCGATGAAACCGAAGATCACCGCGATCCATTGACCGCGCGTCACCCGTTCGCCCAGCAATGGCACCGACAGCGCCGTCACCAGTACGGGCGCGAGGAAGTTGACCGCCGTCGCCTCCGCCAGAGGTATGAACATCAACGCGGTGGTGAAAAACAGACTGGTGCCCAGCAGGCACAACGCCCGGGCCAACTGCCACAACGGGCGCTTGGTACGCAGTACCCGCAGCCCCGAGCGTGGCAGGAAAATACCCGCCATCAACAACGTGTGCACCACGTAACGCGCCCAGACCACCATGACGATCGGATAAAAACCGGACAGGTATTTGGACAACGCGTCATGACTGGAGAACAGGAACGTTGCGGCCAGGATTAGCACGATGCCCTTGAAAGCCTGATTGACGCCGGAGAGCGGTGTGCTGACGGTCATGAGGGAAACCTGCGTTGCTTGATATAAGGGCCGTGACGCACGATGCAGTTGTTGGGCCAGCGAGCATGCCGATAAGTTCTGAATCGGCAGTGTAATGAAAATTCCGGCGCCAGGCAGGATCGGCACTTCGATGAACCAAAACCCGTGTCCGTTGCCTGACAGCACAAGCGCGGCGCGCACCTTGGGCGCCTAAAAGCTAGACTCACCGCCACAGCAGTCATTTCTCGCAGCGTCATTTAGAGGATCTCCCACATGTTATGGAAAAAAGGTCGCCGCAGTGACAACGTGGTGGACGCCCGTGGTGATGGTGGGGGCGGTGGCGGAATGCGTTTTGGCGGCGGCAAGGGATTGAGCCTGACGGCCATTCTCCTGATCGTCGGCATCGGCTGGATCACCGGCCAGGACCCGATGCAGATTCTCGGGCAACTGGCCGGGCAGATGGACCAGTCCGCACCCGCCACGTCACAAACCCGCCAGGCGCCACCGGCCAACGACGAACAGGCCGAGTTCGTGCGCTCGATCCTCGGCGATACCGAAGACACCTGGGGCCAAGTCTTCCAGCAGGCCGGACGCCAATACCAGCAGCCCAAACTGGTGCTGTTCAGTGGTCGGGTCAATTCGGCTTGCGGCCTGGCCTCCTCGGCGACCGGGCCGTTCTATTGCCCGGCGGACCGGCAGGTCTACCTGGACATGAGTTTCTTCAAGGAAATGTCCCAACGCTTTGCCGCCGCCGGCGACTTCGCCCAGGCCTACGTCATTGCCCACGAAGTCGGCCACCATGTGCAGACGCTGCTCGGCGTGTCGGCGAAAATCCAGGAAGCACGCCAGCAAGGCCGGCAGATGGAGGGCGACGGCGGCTTGTTGGTGCGCCAGGAGTTGCAGGCCGATTGCCTGGCCGGGGTCTGGGCCAACCATGCGCAGAAGCGCCTGAACTGGCTGGAGCCGGGAGACATCGAAGAGGCCTTGACCGCCGCCAATGCCATCGGTGACGACCGCTTGCAGCAGCAAGGCCAGGGCCGCGTGGTGCCGGACTCCTTCACCCACGGTACGTCGGCGCAGCGGGTGCGTTGGTTCAAGACCGGCTTCGCCCAGGGCCAGGTCAGTCAGTGCGACACGTTCGCGGCGAAAACCCTGTAGATGAAGGGGTGGGCGTTGATCGGGCTGGTGCTGTGCTGCGCCGCGGCCCAGGCCGATGAACACGGCGTCAACGTGGTCGCCCAGGGGCGCCTGCAACTCAAGGGCGGTGCCATGGCCGTCGCCGTCAGCCCGCCCCCGGCATCCATCCAACGCGTGCTGATCATCCTTCATGGTCGGCTGCGCAACGCCGACACCTACCTGCACAGCGCCGAAAAAGCTGCCGGGCAGGCCGGGCAACAGGGCACGACGCTGGTCATCGCCCCGCAATTCCTCAACGAGCAGGACGTGGCTCGCCACACGTTGCCCAATGATCTACTGCGCTGGCAGGGCAATGATTGGATGGCCGCAGGCCTGTCCACGGGGCCCAACCCGGTCAGCTCCTTCCAAGTCCTCGACGACATCGTCGCGCGGGTCAGTGACCGGCAGCAATTTCCCCAAGTAAAGGACATCGTCATCGCCGGTCATTCCGGCGGCGCCCAGGTCGTGCAGCGCTATGCCCTGCTCGCCCAAGGCCAATACCGGATCAACCCGCGTTTCGTCATCGCCAACCCGTCGTCCTATGCCTACTTCGATGCGCAACGGCCCATGGCCTTCGACGCCGCCAGTTGCCCGGGCTTCAACCGCTGGAAATACGGCCTGCAGGACCTGCCCGCCTATGCCGCTGGGCGAACGCCCGCCCAGCTGGAGGAACACTACGTCAAGCGCGATATCGTTTATCTGCTCGGGCAGCAGGACATCGATCCGGAGCATCCGGCGTTGGACAAGGGTTGTGAAGCACAGACCCAGGGGGCGTATCGGTTACTGCGTGGGCATTTCTTTTTCGACTACCTGACCCGGCGCCATCCCGAGGGGCTGAACCAGCGGCTGATCGAGGTGCCTGGGGTCGGGCACGATGGGGATGGGATGTTCAATTCGCCGGAGGGGCTGAGGGTGTTGTTTGGGCAGTAAGCCTCGTGGCGACTGATAGGGCCTCATCGCGAGCAAGCTCGCTCCCACAGGGTTTTCTGTGTTCGCCACACATCCCCTGTGGGAGCGAGCTTGTTCGCGATGGCGGCTAGCCGGCCAATATCAATCTCAAGCCGACAACATCCGCCGCAACTCAAGGCAATCCCGCGCATGCCAATCCGTCAGCTCCGGCCATGGATTGTCCGGCAAATTCACCAGCACCGTCCGCGCCCCCGCCGCACGGCCGCAATCCAGGTCGAAGCGGTAGTCGCCCACCATCACCATCGTGTCGGGCGTCACGCTCCAGGCCTCGGCCAGTTTCAACAGGCCACCGGGATGCGGCTTGGGCGGTGCTTCATCGCGGCCCAGCACATCGTCCACCGCGAAACAGTCCGCCAGGCCAATGGCCTCCAGGGTCACGTGGGCCAGCTCACGGGCGTTGCGGGTCAGGATCCCCAGGCGATAGCCGCGCCCGGCCAGCTCGCGCACCAATTCGACCGCGCCCGGCGCAGGCTTGGAGCCCAGCGCCAGGTCCCGCTCGTGTTCCAGCAACCAGGCATGCTTGGCCGCGGCCTCCTCAGCGGGCAACCCTGCCAGGTGAGTGAGAATGTCATCTTCGGCCGGAATCGCCAGGGCCACGCGGATCGCCGCGAAATCATGCACGGCGATGGTCAGCGTGCCATCCATGTCGAACACCCAGTGACGAACCTCGGCCAGGCTCATGCCCAGTCCTTGCGGTGGCGAATCAGGCCTTCCTGGGTGACCGACGCCACCAGTTGCCCAGCGCGATTGAACACGCTGCCACGGGAGAAACCACGGGAATTGCCGGCCCACGGGCTGTCCATGGCGTAGAGCAACCAGTCATCGGCGCGCAGGTCAGCGTGGAACCACAACGCGTGATCAAGGCTGGCGACCTGCATGTCCTTCTGCCACACCGATTTGCCGTGGGGCAGCATCGAGGTGGTCAGCAGGCCGAAGTCCGACGCGTAGGCCAGCAGGTATTTGTGCAGGGCCGGGATGTCCGCCAAGGCGCCATCGGCACGGAACCACACGTATTTCACCGGGTCGGCCGGTTGCGGGTTGTACGGGTCTTTTTCGGTGACCGGGCGGACTTCGATCGGCTTGGGGCACAGCAGTTTTTCACGCATGTGCTCGGGCAACAGGTGCGCGCGCTGCTGGGTCAGCTCCAGCTCGGACGGCAGGTTCTCCGGGCCGACGACTTGCGGCATGGTGCTCTGGTGCTCGAAACCCTGCTCGTCATACTGGAACGAGGCGCTGCAGGTGAAGATCGGGTTGCCCTTCTGGATCGCCGTCACCCGGCGGGTGCTGAAACTGCCACCGTCACGCACCCGGTCCACCTGGTAGACCACCGGCAGCGCAGCATCGCCTGGACGCAGGAAATAACCGTGCATCGAATGCACATGGCGCGCCTCTTCCACGGTCTGGCTGGCCGCCGACAACGACTGGCCCAGTACCTGGCCGCCGAACAGCTGGCGAAACCCCAGGTCCTGGCTGCGACCGCGAAACAGGTTCTCTTCGATCGGTTCCAGGGTCAGCAGGTCGACCAGATCTTCCAACACGTGGCTCATTCAGACTTTCCTCACACAGCGCAATTGCCGCAGTCTACGCCGCGGCGGTGGATCGATTGTTGGCCCAGGCCATTCTGGCGGGCATTGTAAACGTCCGTGTCGGCTAACCGTGAAGGGTCTGCAACCATTGCTCACGATTGATGCGATAAAGCACATGGTGACGCAATGGATGATCGACCGCGAGTTTTGGGTGCTCGAAATCGTCGGCAGGATCATGCTGCATGCCGATGGCCTGCATGACTTTCTGCGACGGCAGGTTATCCACAGCGGTAAACGCCACCACTTCATCCAACCCCAGGCGGTCGAAGGCACAGCGCAGCGCGGTCCACGCCGCTTCGCTGGCATAACCGAGCCCCCAATGCTCGCGCGCCAGGCGCCAGCCGATCTCCACCGCTGGCGTGAAAGGCGCGTCGAACCCGACCACGCCCAGCCCGGTAAAGCCAATGAAAGCCCCGGTGTCCTTGCGCTCCAACGCCCACAAACCAAAACCATGCTCGGCAAAATGCCCGCGCACACGGCCGATCAACGCAGCGCTTTCCAGGCGACTCAAGGGTGCCGGAAAATAACGCATCACTTGCGGATCGGCAGACATGGCCGCAAACGCCGGCAAATCATCGTCGCGCCACTGCCGCAATATCAGCCGTGCGCTTTCCAGTTCCAGTATCGGCTCCATCTTCACTCCCCTCCATGCCCTCAGAGTCTACATCGCTGGTAGGATTCGTGGCTCAATCACCACTGAAAACACCATGCCGCTACCGCTGATCTATCACGAAGACTACAGCCCCGAATTCCCGGCGGAACACCGCTTCCCCATGGACAAATTTCGCCTGTTGCGCGACCACCTGGTGGAGAGCGGCCTGACCCGCGATGCCGACCTGTTGCGCCCCTCACTGTGTCCGCCGGACATTCTCGCCCTGGCTCACGACCGCGCGTATATCGAGCGCTACATGGGCGGCGAGTTGTCCCGTGAAGACCAACGGCGACTGGGCCTGCCCTGGAGCGAGGCCCTGGCCCGCCGGACGGTGCGCGCCGTCGGCGGTTCGCTCCTGGCCGCCGAGCAAGCCCTCGCACACGGCTTGGCCTGTCACTTGGCCGGCGGTACCCACCACGCCCACTACGACCACCCGGCCGGGTTCTGCATTTTCAACGACCTGGCGGTGATCAGCCGTTATTTCCTGGCCAGCGGCCGGGTGTCGCGGGTGCTGATCTTCGATTGCGATGTGCATCAGGGCGACGGCACCGCTCGAATACTCCATGACACCCCGGACGCCGTGACAGTTTCCTTGCACTGCGAAAAGAATTTTCCCGCACGCAAGGCGCAAAGCGACTGGGACATCCCGCTGCCGATGGGCATGGGCGACGCCGCTTACCTGAACGTGGTGGACGATGCGCTCAACTACCTGCTGCCGCTCTATCAACCGGACCTGGTGCTGTATGACGCCGGCGTCGACGTGCACAAGGATGACGCCCTCGGTTACCTGAAGCTGACGGACGAAGGCCTCGCCGCCCGGGACGAGAGCGTCATGCGCCATTGCCTGGGACGCGACATCCCGGTGGTCGGGGTGATCGGCGGTGGCTATAGCAAGGATCGCCAGGCCCTGGCCCGCCGCCACGGGATCCTGCACCACAGCGCACAAAGGGTCTGGACGTCATCAGGTTGTCACTGAAACCTGGGCTTTACCCACAATGCCTGTGGAGCGGCTTGTGGATAACCTGAGCGAAACGGCCTACAGGCTATGCCGCCTGAAGCGTACAGAGGCTTGGCTGTTTTTTGATCAGAGTTCTAAAAAACACCTGCATTCCCCGTGGGAGCGAGCTTGCTCGCGATAGCGGTGGACCCGTTACATCAATGCCACTGACACACCGCCATCGCGAGCAAGCTCGCTCCCACAGAATTTTGTGCTGATAGAATGCCTCGCCTATTCCAGCCCCGCAGCCCAGATCATGACCTCGACCGTCCAGCCTTCTACCCCAAACATCGCCATCATCGGCGGCGGCCCCGCCGGCCTGATGGCGGCCGAGGTGTTGAGCCAAGCCGGCTTGCAGGTCGACCTGTACGACGGCATGCCATCGGTGGGCCGCAAATTCCTGCTGGCCGGTGTGGGCGGCATGAACATCACCCACTCCGAAGCCTTCCCGGCCTTCCTGTCCCGCTACGCCGAACGCGCGCCCAACCTCGCGCCACTGCTGCGAACGTTCGGGGCGGACGAGTTGTGCACCTGGATCCGCGGGCTGGGCATCGACACCTTTGTCGGCAGCTCCGGGCGGGTATTTCCCACCGACATGAAGGCCGCGCCGCTATTGCGCGCCTGGCTCAAGCGCCTGCGTGATGCCGGTGTGGCGATTCACACCCGTCACCGCTGGCTCGGCTGGAACCCCGACGGCAGCTTGCGCATCGCCTCGCCGGAAGGCGAAAAAACCCTGCGCCCCCAGGCCACCTTGCTGGCGTTGGGCGGCGGCAGTTGGTCGCGCCTGGGCTCCGATGGCGCCTGGATGCTACCGCTGGAACAACGCGGCGTAGCGCTGGCGCCGTTGCAACCGAGCAACTGCGGGTTCGAGGTCGAGGCCTGGAGCGACCTGATGATCAGCAAATTCGCCGGCGCCCCGCTGAAGAACATCGCCATGGGCCTGAACGACGATGTGCCACGCCTCGGCGAATGCGTGATCACCGTCACCGGCCTCGAAGGTAGCCTGGTCTATGCCCTGTCGGCGCCCATTCGTGAAGCCATCAACCAGCATGGCCATGCGACCGTTCATCTGGACCTGTTGCCGGGCCGGCCTGTGGATAAAATCCTCCAGGCCTTGAACAAACCGCGCGGCTCACGCTCGATGGCCAAGCACTTGCACAGCCAGCTGGGGATCGATGGCGTCAAGGCGGCGCTGCTGCGCGAGCTCACGCCGGCCGAGTGCTTCACTGACCCGGCGCAACTGGCCCAGGCGATCAAGGCCCTGCCGGTCACCCTGGTGAAGCCTCGTCCCCTGGACGAAGCCATCAGCAGCGCCGGTGGCGTGACCTTCGAGGCCTTGGATGAACGCCTGATGCTCAAGCACCTGCCCGGCGTGTTCTGCGCCGGGGAAATGCTCGACTGGGAAGCGCCGACCGGCGGCTACCTGCTCACCGCCTGCTTTGCCAGCGGCCGGGCGGCGGGGTTGGGGTTGGTGGAGTGGTTACAGCGCCTGGATTGAAGACCGAGGCGCGGCCATCGCGAGCAAGCTCGCTCCCACAGAAGATCTGTGGTGCATACAGGATCTGTGAGCACCTGAGCACCACTGTGGGAGCGAGCTTGCTCGCGATAGCGGTATCTCAGGCACAGCAAATCATCAAGGCTTACGCTTACGCGGCCCGGTATTGAACACTGGCACTTTTCGCACAGGCTTGACCGAAGGTTCCACAGGCGCAGCGTCGCCACTGTCCACCCACTTGCCCAGGTTGCGCTTGCCGCCACCACCGGAAGTTTTCGGTTTCTTCGGTTTTTTCGGCTTCTTGATCACCTGGCCGCTGGCATCGGTGTCCGGCACCCGGTGCTCGGGTTCGAAGTCCTGTTCCATCTGCCGAGTCAACGTCTGGCGGGTCAGCATCTCGATGGCCGAGAGCAGATTCACCTCGTCGGCACAGACCAGGGAAATCGCCTGCCCGGTGGCGCCCGCCCGACCGGTACGGCCGATACGGTGGATGTAATCTTCGGCGACGATCGGCAGGTCGAAGTTCACCACCAACGGCAAATCCTCGATGTCCAAGCCACGAGCAGCGACGTCAGTGGCGACCAGAATCTGCACTTCGCTGGCCTTGAAGCGGTCAAGCGCCCGCTGGCGAGTGGCCTGGGGCTTGTCCCCGTGGATGCCGTCGGCGTTGACGCCCAGGCCCTGGAGTTTTTCCACCAGCGCATCGACACCGTTGCGGGTCTTGGCGAAGACCAGCACCTGCTTCCACTTGTTCTTGCGCATCAGGTGCACGAACAACTCCGCCTTGCGCTTCTTGTCCACCGTCACCACCCATTGCTTGACGGTGTTGGCGGCGACGTTGCGCGGGCTCACTTCGATGCTCAGCGGATCGTTGAGCATCTGCCCGGCCAACAGGCGGATCGCATCGGAAAAGGTCGCCGAGAACAACAGAGTCTGGCGTTTCTTCGGCAGCGCCTTGTAGATATTCGCCAGTTCCTCGGAGAAGCCCAGGTCGAGCATGCGGTCGGCTTCGTCCAGCACCAGGGTCTGCAACTGGTTGAACTTCAGTGCGTTCTGGCGGAACAGATCGAGCAAGCGACCCGGCGTGGCAACCAGCAGGTCGACACCCTTGCGCAACTTCATCATCTGCGGATTGATGCTGACGCCGCCGTAGACCGCGTAGGTGCTCAGTGGCAGGTTCTGCGCGTACTGCCGCACGCTTTCATGGACCTGCTCAGCCAGTTCACGGGTCGGCACCAGGATCAGCGCCCGCACCGAGTTGGCCGCGACCTTCGGCCCTTCAGTGGTCAGCAACTGCAACAGCGGCACCGCAAAACCGGCGGTCTTGCCGGTGCCAGTCTGGGCCGCGGCCATCAGGTCGCGACCGGCGAGCACCGCCGGCATGGCTTGGGCCTGAACCGGGGTCGGAGTCTGGTAGCCGAGCGTCTCGAGGGCGCGCAACAAGGGTTCGATCAGGCCAAGGGTGGCGAAAGTCATGGAAGTACCGTAGGAAAAATCAGCGCAAGGTGTGCAATGCGCGGCAGTTTACCCTAAATCAGGCGGCGGCCGGCGCAGGCTTGGGCTTGCGCCACTGCGGCAAGCCGATCAACACCACGGCACTGATGATCACCAACATCGCCAGGGCCTCCTCGATGCCGATGGTTTCACCGGCAAACACGATGCCCAACAGCACCGCCACGGCCGGGTTGACGTAGGCATAACTGGTGGCCGCCGCCGGGCGCACATGCTTGAGCAGGTACATGTAGGCGTTGAAGGCGATGATCGAACCGAAGCCGATCAGGTAGAACAAGGCCAACCAACCTTCCAGCGGCGGCATGCTGTCCAAGTGTTCGCCGCTGGCGAAACTGCCGATCAACAGCACCACACCGCCCACCAGCATTTCCACGGCACTGGCCATCGCCCCGGCCGGTAACGGCAAATGCTTGCTCAGCACCGAGCCAAAGGCCCAGGACGCCGCCGCGAACACCAGCAAGGTCGCGCCCAACGGGCTGGACTGCAGGTTGGAACCGAGGTTGAGCATGGCGATGCCGATCAACCCCAGCACAATGCCCGCCCATTCCAGACGCGTATTACGCGCGCCCCAGAAATAGCCGCACAACAGGGTAAACAAAGGCACCGTCGCCACCGCCAATGCCGCGACCCCGGACGCCACGCCCGTGTGCTCGGCGACACTCACCGCGCCATTGCCAAAACTGAGCAGCAGCACGCCAATGATCGCCCCGGCCTTCCACTGCGCCCAGGTCGGTGCCGGCGCCCCACGCCAGCGCAGGAAGCCGTACATCAGCGAACCGGCCAGCACAAAACGAATCCCGGCCAGCAGCAACGGCGGCCAATGCTCCACGCCGATACGAATCACCAGGTAGGTCGACCCCCAGATGACGTACAAGGCAAAGAAGGCAGCGATCAAGGGCAGGGGAAAACGGCGTGTGCCAGGCATGTTCAACTCGAAGTCAGGACAATGAGAGACGTTATTCTAGAAAGGCGACAGACGGAATTTAAGTTACAAAACCTGTTTATCCAAGCCATACACTTTTCAAAACACGGCGTTCGGCGCTATAAATCGCGCTTTCGAAAGTCACGTCATTTGGAAGCCTACCTGTGGATAAATACGACCGCATGCTGCTCAGCGCCTTGTTGGAAAACGGTCGTGCGTCCTACGCTGAACTGGCCCGCAAAGTGAACCTGTCAGCCCCGGCCGTGGCCGAGCGGGTCAGCAAACTGGAAACCAGCGGCGTCATTACCGGCTATCAAGCCAAGGTCGACATGGCCAAGATCGGCCTGCCGGTGCAGTGCGTCATCGAACTGCGCATGAACCAGCACGGCAACCAGAAGACCTACGATGAACTGTGCAAGATCCCACAACTGACCGAATGCCATCGGGTCACCGGGGACCCGTGCGTGATCATGCAAGCGGCTGTCGGCTCGATGCCCGAGCTGGAAGAGCTGATCAACCGCATCGCCAAGTTCGGTTTCAGCAAGACCTCGATCGTGCTGTCCAGTGCCATTGAAAAGCGCGTGCCGTTGGGGCAGTTGGAAGGGAATGGCAAGTAACGCTAATCGAAACTGTGGGAGCGAGCTTGCTCGCGATAGCGTCGGATCAGTCAGCCTCTCTATTGACTGACACACCGCTATCGCGAGCAAGCTCGCTCCCACAGTTTTTGTTTTGTGGTGTGTCTAGAACCCGCGATGCCGCTTGAGGTGCTCGTTGATCTTCGCCGCCGGCACCTTCTGCAAACTGCACAGCAGATCATGGGACAGCTCCCGTAGCCCGTGCTTCTGCCGCAGTTCCGCAGCCAGGTGCGCGGTGAGGTTGGCGGCCATTTCGGCGTCGGCCATGGCCCGGTGAGCCTGGCCGGTGTGGGGCAAGCCGGCGAACGTGTTGAGTGTGCCTAGCTTGTGGTTCGGCGCCGCCGGCATCAAGCGCCGGGCCAGCAACAGTGAGCAGGCAAAATTCTGCAGGCGGGTGCGCTTGATGCGTCCCAGCTCGAAATCCCAGAACTTCTGATCGAACGCAGCGTTGTGGGCCAGCAGCGGCGTGGTGCCGACAAACTCGTTGACCTCGTTCATGACCTTTTCCGCCGACGGTGCGCTGCGCAACATGGCGTTGCTGATGCCGGTCAGTTGTTCGATGAAGGCTGGGACGCGTACACCGGCATTCATCAGGCTCTGGTAGCGGTCGACGATCCGGCCTTGTTCGAGCATCACCACTGCGATTTCAGTGGCCCGGCAGCTGCTGCTCGGGGTGATGCCGGTGGTTTCAAAGTCGATGACTGCGATGCGTTCCAAACCTTTTGAACTCCGTGAAAATCAATTCTTGAGCAACAACGCGCCTTCGATGGGCACATAGCGACTGGCGGCGCGGATCAGCGAGTTGGCGGTCAACCCCGGCACGCCATAGGCCACGGCCTGGATGCTGTGCTTGTTGATGATGCGTTCGAGCAGCATGTCGAAATCGCCATCGCCGGAGGCCAGCACCACTTCATCGACGTGATCGGCAGCGTCCATGATGTCCAGCGTGATGCCCACGTCCCAGTCGCCCTTGGCCGAGCCGTCGCTGCGCTGGATGTAGGGCTTGAGCTTCACGATGAAACCCAGGTTGCGCAGGATCTGCTGGAACTGCTGCTGCTTGCTGTCACCGCGATCGATCGCATAGGCGTAGGCCTCGACGATCTGGCCTTGTTTGCTGACATCTGCCCACAGCGCGGCATAGTTGAAATGGCAACCATAAGCCTGGCGCACGGTGTAGTAGAGGTTCTGGACATCGGCGAACACTGCAATTTTTTTCACCGCGTTTCCTCTTGGATGCACACGCAGGCAGACCACCAGGGCCGAAAAGTCGCCCAGTATGCCAGCCAGAGGGGTTGTTCCGCGAATAATCGGCCCGAGGCGCCAGGGCGCCCCGGACGAATGGCAGCTCAGACGAAGGAGTCGTCGTCGCCGAAGGAAGATGAATCGTCGCTGTAGTCCGCGTCGCTGAAGCCGCCCGGGTCGTTTCCGTAGGCGTCGTTATCGGCCATACGCTGGTCATCGCCCCAACTGCTGTCAGTGGTGTCGTTGACCGGTTGCGCCGGTTCTTCCTTGAGGATCTCGACGATTTCCTGCGGTTGCTGGTTGCTGTGGAACAGGCTGCTGATGCCCTGGGCCAGCATCACGCCACCGGCCACGCCCGCCGCGGTTTTCAGCGCGCCGCCGAGGAAGCTGCCCGCTGCCGGGGCCTGCTGCTGCGGCGCGCCATAATTGCCGGGCGGCGCGCCGAAACCCTGTTGCGCCGGGGCATTGAAGGACGACGGTGTCGGTTCGCGCCAACCACCTCCGCTGGAGGCCGGTGCGCTCGCCGGGCGCGAGTCCCGTGGGCTTCCGCCGAAAATACTCGAGAGGAAACCACCGCCACCGCTGGACGCCGGCGCTTGCTTGCGAGCCTGTTGCAACTCGGCCTGCAACTGCTCGACCTGCTGGGAGAGCTGCCTGTTCTGCTCATCGAGGCGCTTGATCGCAGCCTCCTGCACCAGGATCGCCTGGGCCATGAAATAGCCCGCCGCTGGCTGGCTCGCCAGGTGCTCCTTGATCCGCGCCTCGGCCTGGGCATCGCGCGGGGCTGAATCCTTTTCGGCCTGTCGCAGCCGTGAAAACAGTCCATCGATCAGGGTTTGTTCTTCGCTGTTCATGGCGACCTCATTCGATTGCCGGGTAGAAACCATTCCGATCCCGAAGACCGGTGCCCATCAGTAATGGGGCGCGTCGAAAAGCTTTCAATGGTCTTTACCTGATGTTTACGTTTGTTTCTGCGGTCACCTGATGGGTAAAGTGTCGGACCGCTTTTTTTGAACTGCGATACCGACCCATGAATCCGTTAGAAGTACTGCGTGACTCCTTGTATTTTTTCAAGCGCCATCTGGGCCGGATCGCCCAGTTGTGCCTGCCGCTGGTGATACTTGAAGCCGTGCTGCAACAAGGGGTGGACAACGCCCTGGGGGCCGACGGTTTTTCCGGCTACAGCGTCATCGTTGGGTTATTGGTCTATCCGCTGTACACCGCGGCGCTGATTCTGTTTCTCGATGCCCGCAGCCGTGGTGAAGCGCCACGCACGCGAGACCTGCTTGCCGCCGCCCTGCTCCAGTGGCCGCGCTTCGCCTTGCTGACCGCTCTCAACACGTTGCTGATCCTGATCGGCATCTCCTTGTACTTCCTGCCTGGGCTGTGGCTGATGGTCGTCCTGGCCTTCGGCGAATACCTGTTGGTGTTGAGGGGCATGGCGCCACTGGCCGCCATGAAGGAAAGCGCGCGCCTGAGTCGAGGCCATTTCTGGCGAATCCTGCTTTGCATCCTGGCCGTCATGGTCCCGCTGTGGTTGCTCAAGGGTGCCAGCGTCTCGGTGTATCCGCCGCCGCAGAATCCGTTGATCAGCTTGTTGGTCGACAGCCTCCACAGCTTCCTGCAATTGTTCACCACCGTGGTGTTGTTCCGAATGTTCATGCTGATTGCAGAAAAACCCAAGCCATGACCCGTCTACTACGCCACGCCTTGCTGGGCCTGCTGTTGATTGTCGGCATCGGTGCCTTTGCAACCTATGGCCTGACCTGGCGCCCCCAGGCCCGGGAAGCACTGCCCGTCAGTTGCACTGCCAACGCAGCAGCGCTGGTGCCCGGCCAGGCCTTGAAGGTGATGACCTGGAACGTCCAGTTCCTCGCCGGCAAGCGCTACGTGTTCTGGCACGACCTGGCCCAGGGCGACGATGAAAGCCCGACCTTGGAGGACATGGCCTTCAGCCTCGACGAAGTGGCCCGGGTCATTCGCGACGAACAACCGGACATCGTGTTGCTCCAGGAACTGGACAAGGGCGCCAAGGCCAGCGATTACCAGGACCAGCTCAAGCTGCTACAGGAACGCCTGGCCGACCTCTATCCGTGCGGCACCAGCGCCTTCGACTGGAAGGCCGACTTCATCCCCAACCCGCGTATCTTCGGCAGTGTCGGCCGGCAACTGGCGACCCTGAGTCGCTACCGCATCGACCATGCCGAACGGGTGCAACTGCCGGTGGCCGACGCCAACTTCATCAGCCGTCAGTTCCAGCCAAAAAACGCTTTGTTGGTGAGTTATCTGGCGCTGAGCGACGGCGGCCAACTGGCGGTGCTCAACACCCATCTGGAACGGGCCACCGAGCCGGACGACACCCTGCCCAAGCAAATCGCCGCCGTCACCAAGGCAGTGGATAAATTCGAATCCGCGGGCACGCCCTGGCTGATCGGCGGCGACTTCAACCTGCTGCCCCTGGGCCAGTACCGGCGCCTGCCATCCGAGCAGCGCACGCCTTACGCCGCCGACAGCCCGCTGCACCTGCTGTGGGACAAATACCCGATGATCCCCACCAACAACGAAGCCAGCGGCATCGACCGCGAACATTGGCTGACCCACTACCCGAACGACCCCGGCCTCAACGGCCCCGACCGCACCGTCGACTACCTGTTCTACAGCCCGCGCATCAAACGGGTCCAGGCCCAGGTAAGGCAGGACGATACCTTGCGCATCTCCGATCACTTGCCGGTGATTGCGCGGTTCCTGTTGCCGGCCGCGCCTTAGCGGACTCACCGAAGCCCCCTGTGGGAGCGAGCTTGCTCGCGATAGCGGTGTGTCAGTCGATAATAATGCTGCTGATCCACCGCAATCGCGAGCAAGCTCGCTCCCACAGTGGATCTGTGTTGGATCTTGAATCAGCTCACTTACGCGGCTTGACCCGCGCCGTCGCCTCCGCCACCAGCGGATCGTCCGGCCAGTAATGCTTGGGGTAACGCCCCTTGAGATCCTTCTTCACCTCGGCATAAGTGCTGCGCCAGAAGTTCGCCAAATCCTGGGTCACCTGCACCGGCCGCCGCGCTGGCGACAGCAGGTGCAACTTGACCACCTGCCGGCCGCTGGCAATGCGCGGGGTGTCGGCAAGGCCGAAGAGTTCCTGCAGGCGCACCGCGAGGATCGGTGGATGCTCGCTGTAGTCCAGGCGGATCGACGAACCCGAGGGCACGTGCAAATGGTGCGGCGCCAGTTCATCCAAGCGTTGCGGCAGGGGCCAGGGCAACAGGTTGTGAACGAAGCTCGACACGTCCAGGTTGGCGAAATGGCTGAGGCGCGAGACGCGGCCCAGATACGGCATCAACCAATGCTCGAGGCTGTCCAGCAAGGCGCCGTCGCTGACGTCTGGCCATTCGCTCTCGCCCTTGGCGTCCAGGTCCAGGCGCCGCAGCAGCGCCACCCGCGCCTGCCATTGCCGCAGTTCCGGGGTCCAGGGCAATAATTCCAGGCCCTTGCGCCGCACCAGGTTCACCAAGGCCTGGCTACGGGCTGACTCATCCAGGCCGGTCAGCGGTTCGCGGCTGAGCACCAGTTCGCCGACCTTGCGCTGGCGCTCGGCCCGCAGCACGCCTTCGCGCTCGTCCCAATCCAGTTGGTCCACAGTGCTCACTTGCTCGGCCAGCACCGAATCGAACAGCGTCGGGTCGAAATCCGTCGCCAGATAGATTCGCTCTTCGCGCTGGCCCTGGCGACTGCCCAAATCGGCGATCACCAACCACGCCTGTTTCATCAGGCTGTCGGCCTCGGCAAACAGCGCCGCACGACCATTGGCCAAACGATATTCCGCGCCGCCGGGCCGGCGCTGCTGGGCGACACGGTCCGGATAGGCCAACGCCAGCAAGGCGCCGAGCCAGCGCGGATGATCGGGATCGGCCACGGCTTCTTCGGCCTTGCCCCGCAGGTAGCCGCGATACTGCCGAGCCAATTGCCGGGCCCGTTGCACCCCACCTTGGGCGCCCCGCGCGGCGCGTTCTTCGCCGGACAGCAAGGCCAGGCGACTGTGCAGGTCCGCGCCGGCACCGCGGAGAATGTCGCGCTCGCCCAACAGTGCGGCGACATTGCAGGCCATGTCTGCCAGGCCCAGCGCCTGGCCGCGCAACAGCAAATGGGCGATACGCGGGTGGGCCGGCAGTTCCGCCATGGCCTGGCCGTGACGGGTCAGTTGCTCACCCTCCAGCGCGCCCAGGCGTTGCAGCAGGTCTTGGGCCTGGGCATACGCAGCGGCGGGCGGAACGTCGAGCCAGACCAGTTGCTGCGGCGTCACGCCCCAGCGCCCCAGTTGCAGGGCCAACCCGGCCAGGTCCGCCGACAGAATCTCCGCACTGCCGTAAGCGGCCAATTGTTCATGCTGGTCTTCGGACCACAACCGGTAACACACCCCCGGTTCCAGGCGCCCAGCACGACCGGCCCGCTGGGTGGCGCTGGCCCGGGAAATGCGCTGGGTGTCGAGACGGGTCATGCCGCTGCCCGGATCAAAACGCGGCACCCGGGCCAGTCCGGCGTCGATCACCACCCGCACGCCGTTGATGGTCAAGCTGGTCTCGGCGATGTTGGTGGCCAACACCACTTTGCGCTGGCCGGGGGGCGCCGGATCGATGGCGGCGCGTTGGGCGGCGAGGTCCAGTTCGCCGTGCAACGGACAGAGCAATACATTGCCGCCCTCACCCAAGGCCTCGGCCAGTTGCTGATGCACCCGGCGAATCTCCGCCTGCCCGGGCAAGAACACCAGGACGCTGCCGGTTTCATCGTGCAGGGCGTCGAGCACCGTCTGCACCAGGCGCGGCTCGATGAACTCGCCGGGCTGGAACGGCCGGCCCCAGCGCACCGTCACCGCAAACATGCGGCCTTCGCTGCGCAGGATCGGCGCGTCGCCCAGCAACCCGGCCAGGCGCTCGCCTTCCAGGGTGGCAGACATCAACAGGATCTTCAGCGGCTGGTCGTCGCGAAACAACTCCCGACCGTTGAGGCTCAGCGCCAGGGCCAGATCGGCGTCGAGGCTGCGTTCATGGAATTCATCGAAGATCAGCAGCCCCACACCGTCCAGCGCCGGATCGTCCTGCAAGCGGCGGGTGAGGATGCCTTCGGTGACCACTTCGATGCGGGTCTTGGGCCCGACCTTGCTGTCGAGGCGAATCCGGTAGCCGACCGTCTCGCCGACCTTTTCCCCCAGTTCGCTGGCCAGCCGCTCGGCCGCCGCCCGTGCCGCCAGGCGCCGGGGTTCGAGCATCAGGATAGTCTGTCCGGCCAGCCACGGCTCGTTCAGCAAGGCCAGGGGAACACGGGTGGTTTTACCGGCACCGGGCGGCGCTTCGAGCACGGCTTCGTGGCGCGAGGCCAAGGCTTGGCGCAGGGCGGGTAAAACTTCATCAATCGGCAAAGAAATCATGCTGGCTCCAAAACAGAGGGCCGAGTATAACGGCGAACTGTTTAGCGTGGTCTGGACTCCAACCAGCAACGCCTCTACCTGTTCAGGAGATTGCTATGCGTATTCCCTTTCGCGTGATCGGTGGCGTGCTGGTCGCCACCCTGCTGACCCAGATCAGCGCCTGCGGCTCGATCTTCTACCCGGACCGTCGCGGCCAGATCGACGGCAAGATCGACCCGGCCATCGCCGCCCTCGATGCCGTCGGCCTGCTGTTCTACATCATCCCCGGCCTGATCGCGTTCGCCGTGGACTTTGCCACCGGGGCCATTTATTTCGAACCGGGCCGCAGCGTCCAGATCGAGCCCGAGAAACTCAAGCCGGCCATCAACCCCGATGGCACCGTCAATAACCAGAAATTGCAGGCGATCCTGGAACGCGAACTGGGCCGCAGCTTCCCGCTGGACGATCCGCGCCTGATCCAGCACAAGGGCAGCGCACAACAACTGGCTGCCCTCGGTCTCAAACCGGCCGCATGACCGACGCGACGGAAGGAACGACCGCGCCATGACCACCAGCACCGAACACGCTCGCCTGTTGCGCCTTGCCACCCGGGCGTCGGTGGCCGTGGCACTGACATTGATTGTCGCCAAGGCCTTCGCCTGGTGGCTCAGCGGTTCGGTGAGCATGCTCGCCGGCCTGACCGACTCGGCACTGGACGGCGTCACCTCGCTGCTCAATCTGTTGGCGGTGCATTATGCCTTGCGTCCCGCCGACGATGACCATCGCTACGGTCACGGCAAGGCCGAATCCCTGGCGGGCATGGCCCAGGCGCTGTTTATCGGTGGCAGTGCGGTACTGATCGCCTTGCAGGCCTTCGAACGCCTGAAGGAGCCGGTGCCGGTGGACGCGCCCTGGCTCAGCGTCGGTGTGATCGTGTTTTCCCTGGTGCTGACCTTGGCGCTGCTGGCGTTGCAGCATCGGGTCATCCGCGCCACCGGGTCCAACGCCGTGCGCGCCGACTCGCTGCACTATCGCTCGGACCTGTTGCTCAACGGCAGCATCCTGGTGGCGCTGGTGTTGGCCGGGTTGGGCTGGTATCAACTCGACGCCTGGTTCGGCCTGGGGATCGCGGTGTACATCCTGTGGAGCGCCATCCAGATCGCCCGGGAAAGCTTCGCCGTGCTGATGGATGAAGAACTGCCGCCCGACGTCAGCCAACGCATGCTGGAACTGGCCTGCGCGGTGCCCGGCGTACTCGGCGCCCATGACCTGCGTACGCGGGTCTCCGGCAACCACTGGTTCGTGCAACTGCACCTGGAGCTGCCGGGGGAACTGACCCTGTCAGTCGCCCACGGCATCAGCGACCAGGCCGCCGATGCGATCCATCGCGCTTATCCGAAAGCCGAAGTGCTGGTGCATGCAGATCCGTCGGAAGTCGTGAAGCGCGCCAGCGCCTGATACCGAACACAGAACTCGTGGCGAGGGAGCTTGCTCCCGCTCGGTTGCGCAGCGACCGCAAGATCTTAGGGCCGCTGCGCCCGAAGCGTCGGACCGGCCCAGCGGGAGCAAGCTCCCTCGCCACAAGAGCGGCATCTTGCCTCCCAGCAGAACTCAGTACATCACCTGATACCCACGACTGTTCAAGCAACTGCCTTGGGCCTGGCGATAGGTCTGCACCACTTCCGGTGCCGGTGGGTAGGTGTAGTTGCGCGGGTCGAAACCACTCTGTTGCACTGCCCAGCGATAACAGTCGTAGCCATCCTGATTGACCTGTTCGGGCGGCTGGCCATTGGCGGGATAGGCCACCACATCGAAACTATTGCCCTGGGGTTGCGGCTGCGGGTTGGCGACCGGCGCATCGACCACGACGTAATCCTGGGTGTTGGCTTCATAGATGTAATAGGCGCCAGCTGCGAGGAAGAACAGCGAGCTGCCAATCCACACTTCCCGGGCGTAATCAGGCAGGTAACGGGTGCGGATGCCCCGCGGCGGCTCGACCACGACATAACGCGGCCCTTGCGGGCGATACCAGTAGCCGCCCGAATAGAAATAGTCCTGGCCGCGATAGGGCACGCGGTAGTTGCGATCCGGGAAACGGTCGATCACATAACCCGGACGGTATTGCGGCCCTGGCCCCCAACCGTTGCCATGCCCACCCGGCCGACCGGACCAATGCTGATCGGGACGACCGTCATGGTCGGGTCGCGGACCTGCGTTCGGATAGCCATCGTTGCGCCGAGGAATATCGCGGTAATACCCCGGTTGCGGTTCACGGGTCTGGGTCACGCTGTCGGGCCGGCCCTGGATGGGCAAGTTGTTGCCAGGCTGCGGCTGCGGGCGGCCCTGGCCGTTGGGGTCTTGGGGCCCACGCTCATAGTGCTGGCCACCCTGGTATTGCGGCTGCGGCTTGACCTCGAACTGACGACTGTTGTCGCCCCGAATGATCTCGTTGCTCTGCGGCCGTGGCTGGCCCGAATGACCCTGGCCATTGCCGCCCCGACCGTCCTGCCCGCGACCGCCGTCCGGGCCGCCACGGCTTTGCTGATCGTCGGCCATTCCCTGCGCACTGACACTTGCCCACAACAGACCAACACCTGCCAAACGCCAGATGCGCGACTTCATGAAATTCCTCACAACGGTTCAAGGCCTGATGATAAGACTGAGAAAGCCCAGGCCGGTTCTGCGACAGATTATCAGCCACGGGGTTTATTTCGCAGGCATTAAAAAAGGGAGGCCCGTCGGCCTCCCCTTGAGAATTTCGTCCGTGCGCGACGCTTATGACGTCGGCTCACCTCACGCCGTCTTCTGGACGGTGTGCAGCTCGGGGGCCTGCCAGTACCGGTGGGTACTGCGGCCGCAGCCGGCCTGATTGGGCGGGCTGCACTGGACTGTTTGTCCGAGCAGTGATCTTGGTGGTAAGCATAAGCCTGGGGTGCCGACGGATGATTGCGAAGATTGCGGAAATAAACATCACTTGCGCAATTTTTAACCCCGGATAGATAATCCGCCGCAATTATCAAGATAAAGGCCCGACCGATGAGCAAACTCGACCGTTACGACCTGAGCATTCTGGCGGAATTGCAACGTGACGCGCGCATCTCCAACCAGGAACTGGCCGAACGCATCGGCCTGTCGCCCTCCCCCTGCTCACGGCGGGTCAAGCAGTTGGAGGATGACGGCTACATCACCCGTCAGGTCGCCCTGCTCGACCGCAAGCTGCTCGGCCTGAGCCTGACGGCTTATGTGCTGATCGGCATGGACCGCCACACTCCCGAGCGCTTCGAGAACTTCGAAGCCGCCATCCGCAACCTGCCACAAGTGCTGGAGTGCAGCCTGGTCACCGGCATGGACGCCGACTACCAACTCAAGGTCGTCGTGCCGGACATGGACCATTACCAGAAACTGCTGCTGGGGCACCTGACCCGGATCGATGGCGTTACCAGCGTGCGTTCGAGTTTTGTGCTGAACCAGGTGCTTAACAGCACCGAACTGCCGTTGACTCATCTGCGCAGCTGACCGCTTTTGTGGCGAGGGAGCTTGCTCCCGCCTGGGTTCCGGGGTGCACACAGAAAACGCGTCTACTGCAAATCCCTGTGGGAGCGAGCTTGCTCCGGGCGGCGATCCGACGATAGCGGTGGTTCAGCTTGCATTGATGTTGGATGTGCTACCGCCATCGCGAGCAAGCTCGCTCCCACAGGGGGCTATAGCGTCAGCCCAGGCGATGAATAGCTGCGACACACCGCCGCAGGCCAATCCTCCACCCGCCCCCCATGCCTTATACTCGCCGCGCCTTTTCAATCCCGCCCACGCCGGAGTGTCCTGATGGATCCTGCTGTCTTCGAAGAGTGGATGATGACCGGCCTGGTCAGCATCCTGATCATTTTCATGGGCTTCATCGTCTGGGACCTGGCGAAGAAGTCCAAGGCCGGGCGTTTTGGCTCGTTCATCCTGTTTTTCGTGCTGGGCCTCGGCGTGGCGGCGTTCATCATCAAGAGCGTGGTGATCGGCCTGATCGAATCCGGCGCGTTATAAGCGCGCCGGGACTTCTTTCCACTGGCCCTGGTCGAGCCCTTCGAGTGTCCAGTCGCCGATCCTGACCCGCACCAGGCGCAGTGTCGGCAAGCCCACTGCGGCAGTCATGCGCCGCACTTGGCGATTGCGCCCTTCGCGGATCACCAGCTCCAGCCAGCTCGTCGGCACGCTTTTACGAAAACGCACCGGCGGGTTGCGTGGCCATAATTGCGGTTCGTCCAATGGGCGCGCCTCGGCCGGCAACGTCATGCCGTCGTTCAACTCCACGCCATCACGCAAACGCTGCAACTGTTCAGCGCTCGGCTCACCCTCGACCTGCACCCAATAGGTCTTGGCCAATTTGTGCTTGGGGTCGGCAATACGCGCCTGCAACTGCCCATCGTTAGTCAGCAACAGCAAACCTTCGCTGTCCCGGTCCAGGCGTCCGGCCGGGTAGATGCCCGGTACGTCGATAAAATCCTTGAGCGTCGCCCGCCCCTCACCGTCGCTGAATTGCGTCAGCACATCGAAGGGTTTGTTGAACAGGATCAGCTTCGGCGCGGCCGGCGGAGCCTTGGCCACACGGCGCGGTGCGGCGATTGCAGGCTTCGCGCCAGGGCGACGGGAAGCAGGGCGTGGAGGACGGGGCATGGCAAATACAACATCTAACGGTCAGGGCCGACCATGCTAGTGGCCCGACCGTTAAATAACCACCATCCCCCTTCAACAGGACATCAGCGGAACGGCGGCTCGTCGAAGCTGCGCAGCTTGCGCGAGTGCAACGAGTTGAGTTCGGTGCGCAGCAGGTCCAACGCCGCGATGCCGATCTTCAGGTGCTGGTTGACCGCCCGTTCATAGAATGCGTTGGCCGAGCCCGGCAATTTGATCTCGCTGTGCAACGGTTTGTCCGAGACGCACAGCAACGTGCCATAGGGCACCCGCAGGCGATAACCCTGGGCGGCGATGGTGCCGCTTTCCATGTCCACCGCCACGGCGCGGGACAGGTTGATCAGCGGCCGTTCCTGGGCCCAGCGCAATTCCCAGTTGCGGTCGTCGTAGGTCAGCACGGTGCCGGTGCGCAGGCGTTTTTTCAGCTCGTCGCCCTTCTCGCCAGTGATGTTCGCCGCGGCCTGCTGAAGCGCCATCTGCACTTCGGCCAGGGCTGGAATCGGAATATTCGGCGGCACCACCCGGTCGAGAATCCCGTCGCGGCGCATGTAGGCGTGGGCCAGCACGTAGTCGCCGATGGTCTGGGACTGCCGCAGCCCGCCGCAGTGGCCGATCATCAGCCAGCAATGCGGGCGCAGCACGGCGAGGTGATCGGTGATGTTCTTGGCGTTGGACGGGCCGACACCGATGTTCACCAGCGTCACGCCATGACCGTCGCTGGCCTGCAAGTGATAGGCCGGCATCTGGTAGCGGTGCCAGACCACGCCGGCAGCGATGGCCGACGCTTCGCTGTGCTCCATGTTCTTGTCGATGATCACGTTACCCGGCAGGACCATGCGCACGAAACGCGGGTCGCTGCGCAACTGCTCCAGGCCATGGACGATGAACTGGTCGACGTAGCGGTGGTAGTTGGTCAGCAGGATCCACGGCTGCACATGGCGCCAGTCGCTGCCGGTGTAATGCACCAGCCGGCGCAGGGAAAAGTCCACCCGCGCGGCGTCGAACAGCGCCAGGGGCAGCGGGTCGGTGTTTTCCCAATCATAGAGGCCGTCGGCGATGCCATCGGTGGCGGCCGACAGGTCGGTGCTGGGGAATACCCGCGCCAGCACGGCGGCGGTCACGCCGGAGCCGGCCAACTCATCACCTTGTTCCACCACGTACGGGTACGGAATGTTCTGCTCGCTGACCCCCACTTCCACGGTGACGGTAAAGTCGTGCATCAGCGGGACCAGCTGTTCCAGCAGGTATTTACGGAACGCGGCGGGATGAGTGACGGTGACGCTGTAGGTGCCGGGCAACTGGACCTTGGCATAGGCACGCGTGGTTTGCGGGACTTCACCGTGGCAGTGATAGGTCAGGCGCAGGGCGGGATAACGAAACAATGCACGCTGCTCGGCATCCGGCTCGACGCGGTCCTTGAGATACCGCATCAGCGCCTGGTTCAGCGCGGTGGTCGCACGCTCGTGCAGGGCCGCCAGACGATCCACGGCTTGTTCGGCGGTTTGAACGACAATAAACGCTTCGGTCACGATCAGCTTCCTGTGTTCTGACTTGCAGGTCTTCATCTTGCCTGCATCGCCGCCCGACGGGAACAGTGGCGTACTTAGATGTTGCGTACGACTCGCTCCCACAAGGTTTGGTGGTGTACTCAGATGCTGTATACGACTCAGGTCCACTGTGGGAGCGAGCTTGCTCGCGATTGCGGTGTATCAGTCACTACAGATGCTGAATGGGCCGACGCTTTCGCGAGCAAGCCCGCTCCCACAAGGTTCGGTGGCGTACTCCGATGCTGTGTACGACTCAGGTCCACTGTGGGAGCGAGCCTGCTCGCGATAGCGGTGTATCAGCCACTACAGATGCTGAATGGGCCGACGCTTTCGCGAGCAGGCTCGCTCCCACAGGGGCCTGTGCCGACCTGAGTCTTCTTAAAAGTCGTGCGGGGTCGAGCGGGCGACGATGGCCTCGACATTCAAGCCCCTCGGCAAGGCACCGTACACCCGGCCGGTCGACCCCAGGCGGCTGGCGATGAACGCATCGCTGACCTCGCTATTGCCCGCTTCGAGCAACAGCTTGGCTTGCAGGCCCACGGCGATGTCTTCGGTCAATTGTCGGGCGCGGTACTGGATGTCGACGGTGTCCTTGAACGCGGCGTGCAATTGGTCGATATGGCGGGCCAGGCGCTTGTCGCCGTGGCCATCGCCCAACTCATTGAACAAGACCTCCAATACACCGGGTTCCTTGGACAAGGCGCGCAACACATCGAGGCACTGCACATTACCGGAACCCTCCCACGTCGAGTTGACCGGTGCCTCCCGGTACAGGCGCGGCAGGATGCTGTCTTCGACGTAGCCGGCGCCGCCCATGCATTCGGCGGCTTCGTTGATCATCGCGGGGGCGCGCTTGCAGATCCAGTACTTGCCCACCGCCGTCACCAGCCGGGCGAACTTGGCCTCGTGCTCGTCGCTCAAGTGGTCCAGCGCCCGACCCATGCGCAGGCTCAAGGCCAGGGCAGACTCGCTTTCCAGCGCCAGGTCCGCCAGGACGTTTTGCATCAGCGGCTGTTCGCTCAACAGCTTGCCACCGACCTTGCGGTGCGCGCAGTGATGACTGGCCTGGGTCAGCGCCTGGCGCATCAGGGCACTGGAACCGACCATGCAATCGAAGCGGGTCATGGCGACCATCTCGATGATTGTCGGCACACCTCGGCCCTCCTCACCGACCATCCAGGCCAGGGCGCCACGGAACTCGACTTCGCTGGAGGCGTTGGAACAGTTGCCCAGCTTGTTCTTCAAGCGCTGGATGTAGAACTGATTGCGCGTGTCGTCGGGGCGATGGCGCGGCAGCAGGAAACAGGTCAGGCCCTTGTCGGTCTGGGCCAAGGTGAGGAAGGCGTCGCACATCGGCGCCGAACAGAACCATTTGTGGCCCACCAGCTCATAGGCCTGGCCCGGGCCGCTGGCGCCCACCGGATAGGCCTTGGTGGTGTTGGCGCGCACATCGGTGCCGCCCTGTTTTTCGGTCATCGCCATGCCCAGGGTCACCCCGGCCTTGTGGGCCATGCCGACGTTGCGCGGGTCGTACTCGGTGGCCAGCACCTTCGGCATCCAACGCTCGGCCAGGTCCGGCTGCAAGCGCAGCGCCGGCACGCTGGCAAACGTCATGGTCAGCGGGCAACCGGTGCCGGCTTCGGCCTGGCTGTGCAGATAGGTCATCGAGGCACGGGCGACATGCGCACCGGGCTGTGGCTGGGCCCAGGGCAAACTGGGCAGGCCATGTTCAATGGCGGTGCGCATCAACTGGTGATAAGCGGGATGGAATTCCACCAGGTCGATGCGATGGCCATAACGGTCATGGCTGGAGAACACCGGCTTGTTCTGGTTGGCGAGGAAGCCTGCTTCCATCAACGGCCCACCGGCCAGCGCCCCATAGGCATCGATCCGCGCCTGCGCCCAGCCGGCGCCAAAGCGCTGCGACCACTGTTGCAGCGGCAGGTCGATGCGGTACAGGTTGGCGCCATCCAGGGACGGCGGCTGATTGGTGACGTCGTGGGTTTCAGCGAACTGATGCAGGTTCATGACAGGGCTCCTCGATCGGCAGGGATTCAGTTAAGCACCGCCTCCAGGCCGAACAAAGTGTCATATACGCCTAAATATCGGCGCTTTCGCCCTGCCTTGGGCACAGTACCCGGCGCTGGAGCGTCGCCTGCAATGCCTCGAATTTCACCGGTTTGCTCAGGTAATCGATCAACGCGCCCGACGGGCAGCACGCCTGGCCCAGGTTCGGGCTGACCACCAGCACCGGCAGCTCTTCACAGCCGGATAACGCGCGGATCTGGCAGCAAACCGACACACCGTCCAACGGCGGCAATTGGCAATCGAGCAGTACCGCATCAAAGCGCTCGCCGTGCAGCAGCTCCAGCGCGGCGCGGCCGCTGTCGGCGGTGCGCACCCGATAACCCAGCTTGAGCAACATGCCGCGCATGACCAACTGATCGATGTTGTTGTCGTCCGCCAGCAGCACCGTGCAATCCTGGGGCTGGCGCGAGCCCTGGCGGCTCCCGAAGGAAAACGGCGTCGGGACCGCCGCCGGCAAGGCGACATCAAACTCCACGTCCAACTGGAAACGGCTGCCGCGACCGGGCTCGGACGTGTGGGTCAGGCGTCCGCCCAGCAGTTCCACCAATTGCCGACAGATCGCCAGGCCCACGCCGAGACCGCCGTACTCCCGGGTCATCGAGCCGTCGAGCTGGAAGAAGCGCTGGTACAAGGTCGCTTCCCCCAGGTCGGTAAAACCGATTCCGGTGTCGATGACGGCAAAGGACAACACCACCCGACCAAACTCCGTCGGCCGGCCGCTGACGCGCAGGGCCAGGCCGCCCACCCGGGTGAACTTGATGGCGTTGTCCAACAGGCATTCCAGGCTTTGGGCCAGTTTGCCGCTGTCGCCGAGCAAGCGGTCCGCCAGGCCCGGAGCTACGTCGACCTTGAAATCCAGGCCCTTGGCCGCGGCATTGGCGCCGAACTGCAACTGCAGCGCATCGACCACCCCGCGCAGGCTGAACGGCGCCGGATAGACCTTGAGCTTGCCGGCCTGCAACTCGGTGAGGGTGAGCATGCCGTTGACCATGCGCATCATGTCCCGCGCCGAACCGGCGGCGGTCTGTTGATACTGGGTCAGTTCCTCGTCCATCTCGACGGTTTCCATCAACTCCAGGGAGCCGATCACACCGTTCATCGGCGTGCGCAGTTCGTGGGTCAAGGTGGCGAGGAATTCATCCTTGAGCTTGTTGCCGTGGGCCAGTTGCTGGTTGAGCACTTCGAGCTTCTGCCCGGCGTCCAACAGGGTCTGGGCCTGCTGTTCGCGCATGGCATTGATACGATCGGCCAGGGCCAGGGACAACAGCGCCACTTCGATGGCCGAGCCGATCTGGCTGGCGTACATGGTCAGGAAGACGTTCGGCAGGTAACCCAACACCATCAAGGTATTGATGATGCCTCCCAGCAAAAACGCCGACCAGGCAATGATGAAATAACGCGCCACCCGCAGGCCACGCCACCAGGCGAACAGCCCGGCGGCGAAGATCGCCACCGTGAACACCAGCGCCAACGCCGTGGCCAGGCGCAGCGCCAGGGCGTAGCTGGTCATCAGCGACAGGCCGACCACCACGGCGCTGTAGGCGATCAATGCGAACAGCAAGCGATCCATCCAGCGGCCATGCTGGGCGGTTTGCAGGAAGCTGCGGGCGAACTGGCTGCCGAACAGCCCCGCGCAACCGATGAAGAACGGTGTCGCGGCGTTGGCCCACCAGGGGTTGTCCGGCCAGAAGTATTCGACGGCGGCGCCGTTGACCGACAACTGGTACAGGCCGAACGAGGCGATATAGAAGATGTAATAGAGGTAGCTGGTATCGCGCACGCTCAGGTAGATGAACAGGTTGTACACCAGCATCCCCAGCAGCACGCCATAGATGATGCCCAGCACATACAGGCGCACCGGCTGTTGCTCGAGGTACGCGGTGCTCGACCACAGCGTCAACGGCGCCTGGATCGAACCCTGGCTTTGCAGGCGCAGGTAGACGGTCTGCCGCTGCTCGGGCTTGAACGCCAGGCTGAACAAGTAATTGTTCTGGCGGATTTCGCGATTGGCGAATGGCAACGCGTCACCGGTCTGGCGAACCAGGCGATAGGCTCCCGCCGCGTCAGGCAGGTACAAATCGAGGTGGTCCAGCGGCGGGTACGCCAGCTCCAGCAGCCAGGTGCGCTGGGCGTCCGGATTGGCGGGGCGATAGTGCAGGTCGATTTTCAGCCAGAAGGCTGACCGTGAGTAACCGGCGTTCAGCGTGGTTTTATCGTGGGGCTTGAAAGCACCCGCCGCGGATTGGGCCAGGACCTCGTCAATAGTGGCCGTGCCGGCCGCGTCTTCGAACACTTGCAGGGCATGGCCCAAGGGCAGGCTTTGGGTGAATTCATCGAATTCGAGGGCACTTGCCAGCGAGGGCAAGCACAGCAGCAACATCAGCAAATAGCGCATTTAAGCCCCAGCGTGGCCTGTCCGGTTGAGTCAGGAAGCCCCCCATTCCCTGAGTAGACGTAAAACCGGCATTACCTGTTATGTGTTGGATCCATCTCTAGCATAGCCGCTGATGGCCAATTTGCACCATTGAAATTTTTCCGACAGAGGGCTCTAGAACGGGCGTTTCAGAGCAAAGCATTGAGATAGAGCTGTTGCATTGGTCAGGTCGATAACTGACGGATCAATGTGGCGAGGGAGCTTGCTCCCGCTGGGCTGCGAAGCGGCCTCGGTTTTTGGGAGCGCTGCGAACTCCAGCGGGAGCAAGCTCCCTCGCCACAAAAGCACTCAGTCGCAAGCAACCCAGTACAAAACCCTCAGCGTCCGAGCACCGATAAAACAGGTTTGGTGGTAAGCTCGCGCACCATGAATATCTACAGCTCTCGCCCCGTTGTCCTCTGTCTCTCCGGCCATGATCCCAGTGGTGGCGCCGGCTTGCAGGCAGATATCGAAGCCCTGCTCGCCCAGGGTTGTCACGCCGCCCCGGCCGTTACCGCATTGACCGTGCAAGACACCGTCAACGTCAGCGATTTCCGTGTGCTCGACCGTGAGTGGGTGCTGGCGCAAGCCAATGCCGTGCTCAACGATGCCCAAGTAGCAGCAGTCAAGCTGGGAATGCTCGGCTCACTGGAAATGGTCGACACGGTGGTCGAACTGCTCCAGGCGCACCCGCATCTGCCGATGGTCTGCGACCCGGTGCTGCGCGCCGGCGGTGGTGGGCGCCTGGGCAAGGATGAGGTCGGCTACGCCATGCGCGAACGCCTGTTGCCCCTGGCGATCATCGCCACCCCCAACCTGCCTGAAGCACGCATCCTCGCCGAACTGCCCGAAGGCAGCGCCGACGAGTGCGCGGAAAAACTGCTGCCCTTCGTCAAACACCTGTTGATCACCGGTGGCCATGGCGACGAACATGAAGTCCATAATCGCCTGTACAGCCGCGATGGCCGCCGCGAAACCTTTACCTGCCAGCGCTTGCCTGGCAGCTACCACGGTTCCGGCTGCACCCTGGCCAGCGCCCTCGCCGGTCGGCTGGCCCAGGGCGAACAGCTCGCCAGCGCCGTCAAGACAGCGCTGGACTACACCTGGCGCACCTTGCGCGATGCCGAACAACTGGGCAAAGGCCAGTTCGTCCCGCGTCGCCTGCCGCTGGATTTCTGCTCGTAGCACCGGAGGCCTGTGGAATGAAATTACGTGGCCTTTACGCCATCACCGATAGCCAATTGCTGGCCGGCAAGTTCCTCGCTTATGTAGAAGCGGCGCTGGAAGGTGGCGTGACCCTGCTGCAATACCGCGACAAAAGCAGCGACGAGGCCCGCCGCCTGCGGGAAGCCGAAGCCCTGCGCAACCTGTGCGAACGCTACAAGACCCAATTGATCATCAACGACGACGCCGAGCTGGCCGCACGCCTGGGCGTCGGCGTGCACCTGGGCCAGACCGACGGCCCGTTGGCACCAGTACGGGCACTGCTCGGGCACAAGGCAATCGTCGGCGCCACCTGCCACGCCAGCCTGGCATTGGCCGAACAGGCCGCCAGCGAAGGCGCCACCTATGTCGCGTTCGGGCGCTTCTTCAATTCCAACACCAAACCCGGCGCCCCCAGCGCAAACCTTGAACTGCTCGAACAGGCGCACATCAAACTGCATACCCCGGTCTGCGCCATTGGCGGCATCACCCTGGAGAACGCCGCCCCGCTGGTGGCCCACGGGGTCGACCTGCTGGCGGTGGTCCATGGCCTGTTCGGCGCCGACAGCACCACTGAAGTGACGCGCCGTGCCCGCGCCTTCAACGCACTGCTGCAGATCAAATAGTCCATTTTTCGTTTTCGAGAGCCCAACCATGTCCCGTTCCGAAACCCTGTTTGCCAACGCCCAGAAACACATCCCCGGCGGCGTGAACTCGCCTGTTCGTGCGTTCAAGAGCGTCGGCGGCACCCCGTTGTTCTTCAAGCACGCCGAAGGCGCGTACGTCACTGACGAAGACGACAAGCGCTATGTCGACTACGTCGGCTCCTGGGGCCCGATGATCCTTGGCCACAGCCATCCGGACGTGCTGGATGCGGTGCGCAAGCAATTGGTCCACGGCCTGTCCTACGGCGCCCCGACCGCGATGGAAACCGAGATGGCCGACCTGGTCTGTTCGATCGTGCCGTCGATGGAAATGGTGCGCATGGTCAGCTCCGGCACCGAGGCGACCATGAGCGCAATCCGCCTGGCGCGGGGCTACACCGGTCGCGACAGCATCATCAAGTTCGAAGGTTGCTACCACGGCCACTCCGACAGCCTGCTGGTCAAGGCCGGCTCCGGCGCGCTGACCCAAGGTGTGCCGAGTTCGGCCGGCGTACCCGCAGCCTTCGCCAAGCACACCCTGACCCTGCCGTTCAACGACCTCGAAGAAGTCGAGAAGATGCTCGGCGAAGTCGGCCAGGAAGTGGCGTGCATCATCGTCGAGCCGGTGGCCGGCAACATGAACTGCGTACCACCGGCGCCGGGCTTCCTCGAAGGCCTGCGCAGCCTGTGCGACCAGCATGGCGTGGTGTTGATCTTCGACGAAGTGATGACTGGCTTTCGCGTGGCCCTCGGCGGCGCCCAGACCCACTACGGCGTCACGCCGGACCTGAGCACCTTTGGCAAGATCATCGGCGGCGGCATGCCGGTGGGCTGCTTCGGCGGCAAGCGCAAGATCATGGAATGCATCGCGCCGCTGGGCCCGGTCTACCAGGCGGGTACGCTGTCGGGCAACCCGTTGGCCATGGCCGCCGGCCTGACCACGCTACGCCTGATCAGCCGCCCGGGCTTCCACGCCGAACTGACCGACTACACCACCCGCCTGCTCGACGGCTTGCAGATCCGCGCCGATGCGGCCGGCATCCCCTTCGTGACCACCCAGGCCGGCGGCATGTTCGGCCTGTATTTCAGCGGCGCCGATGACATCGTCACTTTCGAAGACGTCATGGCCAGCGATGCCGATCGGTTCAAGCGTTTCTTCCACCTGATGCTCGACGGCGGCGTGTACCTGGCCCCGAGTGCGTTCGAAGCCGGCTTCACCTCCATCGCCCATGGCGAGGCCGAGCTGAAGATTACCCTCGACGCGGCCGAACGGGCCTTCGCGGCACTGAAGTAAGCCTGTGGATAACTGACGCTGGCTGACGCCGGCGTCAGTGATTGCTGACAACCCCCCGCCCTTTTCCTACGTATTTATGCCCGAAGCTGCTATTAGCATTCCCTCGCAGCAGAAAAACGAGTAAAGACTTTGTAAGGATGGCCCCGCTTATTTCATAATGCGCGCTTATTGGATCCCCCGGAGGGTCCGCGCGCCCCTCAGAGGTAAGTCGATTCCCATGAACCGCACCGGCCGCACCCTTGCCTTGGGCTGCCTGTTGCTCCTTCAGCCGCTGCTGGCGAATGCACAGGCAGGCGGCAACTCGTTGTTGATCCCGGCGCTGGGCCGTTGCACGCTCAACACCCAGCCACAAGATCTCGCACCGGCACTCGACGCCTGTCAAAAAGCGGCGGACGCGGGTGATGCACAAGCGCAATACGAGTTGGGCGAGTTCTACTACGAAGGCAAGTCGGCACCCCGCGACCTCAAGCAAGCCCTCAACTACTTCGAAAAAGCCTCGCTGCAAGGCCATGCCCAGGCGCAATTCAAGCTCGGCGGCATGTTCTTCCATGGCGAAGGCGTGCCGGCCAACAACGTCCAGGCCTACATCGTGCTGAAGATGGCCGCGGTCAACGGCGCCGAAGAAGCCCTGGACACCGCCGACGAAGTCGCCGAGCAGATGCCTCGCGATGAATTGGAAGTGGCGACCCAGGTGCTGGGCCAGATCTTTCGCAAATACCTGATGGAATTGCAGAACGCCGATGGGCGTACGCCTTTTTCGCCGTTGCCCTGAATCCACCACAGGCCTGTGGCTGGGAGCTTTTGTGGCGAGGGAGCTTGCTCCCGCTCGGTTGCGCAGCGACCGCAAGATCTTGGGGCCGCTGCGCCCGAGGCGTCGGACCGGCCCAGCGGGAGCAAGCTCCCTCGCCACAAAGGACTGCGCTCAACCTATCGACAGGCTTACTTCTCAGGCATCGGCATCGGAAACGGCATCACATTGCCGACCGCGCCGCGGGCTTCGCTGATTTTCGGGGTGCCCAGGCGTTCGACTTCGTCGATGCGCACGATCGAGTGCATCGGCACGAAACTGCGCACCACGCCTTCGAACTGCGCCTTGAGCTTTTCCTCGCTCGGGTCGACGACCACTTGCGTGCGCTCGCCAAAGACGAACTCTTCCACTTCCAGGAAGCCCCACAGATCACTTTGATAGATCTGCTTGGCGTACATTTCGAACACCTGGCCCTGGTTGAGGAAAATCACCTTGTAGATTGGAGCTTCACGTTTGGTCATGGCTGGCGAAACACATCGGCGGGTAAAAATGAGGGCGCGAACTATAGCATAGCCACTGTTCGCACAGCGGTGGGAACCCAGGGACTTGTTCTCTATAATGCGCGGTTCTTTGAATCACGTGATGACCCCGTCCATGGCCAAGAAGCTTTACATCGAAACCCACGGTTGCCAGATGAACGAGTACGACAGCTCGCGCATGGTCGATCTGCTGGGCGAACACCAGGCCCTGGAAGTCACCGCTCGCGCCGAAGACGCGGACGTGATCCTGCTCAACACCTGCTCGATCCGCGAACGCGCCCAGGACCGGGTGTATTCCCAGCTCGGCCGCTGGCGTGAACTGAAGCTGGCCAACCCGGAGATGGTCATCGCCGTGGGCGGTTGCGTGGCCAGCCAGGAAGGCGCCGCCATTCGTGATCGCGCGCCCTACGTGGACGTGGTCTTCGGCCCGCAGACCCTGCACCGCCTGCCGGAGATGATCGACGCCGCCCGCAGCACCAAACTGCCGCAAGTGGACGTCTCGTTCCCGGAAATCGAAAAATTCGACCACCTGCCCGAACCGCGCATCGACGGCCCCAGTGCCTACGTGTCGGTGATGGAAGGCTGCAGCAAGTACTGCACGTTCTGCGTGGTGCCTTATACCCGCGGCGAAGAAGTCAGCCGGCCGTTCGACGACGTGATCGCCGAGATCATCCACCTGGCGGAAAACGGCGTGCGCGAAGTGACCCTGCTGGGGCAGAACGTCAACGGCTATCGCGGCCTGACCCATGACGGGCGCCTGGCGGACCTCGCCGAACTGATCCGCGTCGTGGCGGCAGTGGACGGCATCGACCGCATCCGCTACACCACCTCCCACCCGCTGGAGTTCTCCGACAGCCTGATCCAGGCCCACGCCGAGGTTCCCGAACTGGTCAAGCACCTGCACCTGCCGGTGCAATCGGGCTCTGACCGGATCCTCGCGGCCATGAAGCGCAACCACACGGCGCTGGAGTACAAATCCAAACTGCGCAAGTTGCGCGCCGCAGTGCCCGGTATCTGCATCAGCTCGGACTTTATCGTCGGCTTCCCCGGCGAAACCGAGAAAGATTTCCAGCAAACCATGAAGCTGATCGAAGACGTGGGCTTCGACTTCTCCTATTCCTTCGTCTACAGCCAACGCCCTGGCACCCCGGCGGCCGACCTGGCGGACGAAACCCCGGAAGAACTGAAAAAAGAACGGCTCAACGCCTTGCAACACCGCCTCAACCAGCAAGGTTTCGAGATCAGCCGACAAATGGTCGGTTCCGTCCAGCGGATTCTGGTGACCGATTATTCGAAAAAAGACCCGGGCGAGCTGCAAGGACGCACCGAAAACAACCGCATCGTCAACTTCCGCTGCGACACCCCGGCCCTGATCGGCCAGTTCGCCGACGTGCACATCGACGCCGCGCAACCGCACTCGCTGCGGGGTTCGCTCATTCAGTGAGCACTTATTCCCCTGTGGGAGCGAGCTTGCTCGCGATAGCGGTATCACAGTCAATACCCAGGTTGAATGTGAGGCCCCCATCGCGAGCAAGCTCGCTCCCACAGTGGCCGTGCCAAACCCTGTCATCAGATTCGCCTGTTTAAGAGCTTTCGCACCCAGCCTACTGGCGTTATCCTTGATTTCACCTTAATTGCCCCTGGGCGGCTAAAAACGACCTTGAACGCACCCATCGAACCACATCGCTTTATTCTCGAGCCCTTCGAGGCTCGCCGCTTCGCCAATCTGTGCGGGCAATTCGACGAGCATCTGCGCTTGATCGAACAGCGCCTGGCCATCGAGATCCGCAACCGCGGAAACCAGTTCGAACTGATCGGCGAACCCAAGCACACCACCTCCGCGGAAAACCTGCTGCGCCGTCTCTACCGGGAAACCAAGGGGAGCGAGCTGTCGCCGGATACGGTCCACCTGTTCCTCCAGGAGTCGGCTGTCGAAGAACTCGACAACCCCGCCCCGTCGGAACCTGCCGTGGCCCTGCGCACGAAAAAAGGCATGATTCGCCCGCGCGGCTTGAATCAGCAGCGCTACGTGAAGGAAATCCTCGGCAACGACATCAACTTCGGCATCGGCCCGGCCGGTACCGGCAAGACCTACCTGGCCGTGGCCTGCGCCGTCGATGCGCTGGAACGCGAACAGGTGCGGCGTATCCTGCTGGTGCGACCGGCGGTCGAAGCGGGTGAAAAACTCGGCTTCCTGCCCGGCGACCTGGCCCAGAAGATCGACCCATACCTGCGCCCGCTCTATGACGCGCTGTACGAAATGCTCGGCTTCGAATACGTCGCCAAGCTGATCGAGCGCCAAGTCATCGAGGTTGCGCCGCTGGCCTACATGCGCGGCCGGACCCTGAACAACAGCTTCATCATCCTCGACGAAAGCCAGAACACCACGGTCGAGCAGATGAAAATGTTCCTGACCCGGATCGGCTTCGGCTCCACCGCCGTCATCACCGGGGACATCACCCAGGTCGACCTGCCCCGGGGCACCAAGTCCGGCCTGAACCATGTGATCCAGGTGCTCAAGGACGTGCCGGGCATCAGCTTCACGCATTTCATGCCCAAGGACGTCGTGCGCCACCCGTTGGTGCAGCGCATTGTCGAAGCCTACGAGCGTTTCGAGCATCGCGCCGAGGAAGAGTTGGCCGAAAGCAAAGGCAATGGCCGCAATGCTTGAACTCGACCTGCAAGTGGCCTGTGAACACGCCGCCCCCAGCGAAGCCCAGTTCCGCCAATGGTGCGAACTGGCCCTGCGCCAGCGCAGCGCCGATTCCGAGTTGACGATCCGCCTGGTGGACGAAGCCGAAGGCCGTGAACTGAACCACACCTGGCGGCAGAAAGACTACGCCACCAATGTGCTGTCGTTCCCCGCCGATGTTCCCGACGAACTGCTCGACATCCCGCTGCTGGGCGATCTGGTGATCTGCGTCCCGGTGGTGGAGCGTGAAGCGGCGGAACAAGACAAGACATCCGAGGCCCACTGGGCCCATCTGGTGATTCACGGCTGCTTGCATCTATTGGGTTACGACCATATAGAAGATGACGAAGCCGAAGAAATGGAAGCGCTGGAACGAACGTTGCTTGCAGAGCTGGGTCATCCCGACCCCTACGCCGGCGACGAACACTGATACATCAACCTGTAACGACAAAGGATTCAGAGTAATCGCTATGAGCGAAGATCGATCGACCAACGGGCAGAAGTCATGGCTGGGCAAGCTCACCCAGGCTTTTGCCCATGAGCCGAAAAACCGCCAGGAGCTGCTGGAGCTGCTGCGCGATGCACACCAGAACAAACTGCTGGACAGCGAAGCGCTGGCCATCGTCGAAGGCGCCATCCAGGTCGCTGACCTGCAAGTGCGGGACATCATGGTCCCGCGCTCGCAGATGGTCAGCATCAAGGCGACCCAGACCCCGCGTGAATTCCTGCCCGCCGTGGTCGACTCCGCTCACTCGCGCTACCCGGTCGTCGGCGAGAGCCATGACGATGTCATGGGCGTGCTGCTGGCCAAGGACCTGCTGCCGCTGATCCTCCAGGAGAACGGCGACAGCTTCAACATCAAGGACCTGCTGCGCCCGGCTACCTTCGTGCCCGAGTCCAAGCGCCTGAACGTGCTGCTGCGTGAATTCCGCGCCAACCACAACCACATGGCCATCGTCATCGACGAATACGGCGGCGTGGCCGGCCTGGTCACCATCGAAGACGTGCTCGAGCAGATCGTCGGCGACATCGAGGACGAGCACGACGTCGAGGAAGATAGCTACATCAAGCCACTGCCCAGCGGCGACTTCCTGATCAAGGCCCTGACGCCGATCGAGAACTTCAACGAATTCTTCGACAGCCAGTTCTCCGACGATGAGTTCGACACCGTCGGCGGCTTGGTGATGAGTGCTTTCGGGCACCTGCCCAAGCGCAACGAAACCACGGAAATCGGCTCCTGGCGCTTCCGCATCCTGAATGCCGACAGCCGTCGAATTCACTTGCTGCGCCTATCACCCATTGGCCGATAACCCCTGCGAGACCCGCTAAGGACACACATGCGCTGGACAACCCGCCCCGGCTGGCCCGGTAACTTGCTGGCCGTGGCGGCCGGTGCGATCACCACCCTGGCCTTGGCGCCGTTCGATATCTGGCCGCTGGCATTGCTGGCGGTCGGTTTGTTCTACGCCGGGCTGCGCGAGCTTTCGCCGCGCCAGGCCTTGGGCCGTGGCTGGTGTTTCGGTTTCGGTTTGTTTGGTGCCGGCACCAGTTGGATCTACGTCAGCATCCACAACTTCGGTGGCGCCTCGGTGCTGCTCGCCGGGTTCTTGATGCTGCTGTTCATCGCCGCCATCGCCTGGTTCTTCGCCCTGCCCGCCTGGTTGTGGGCGCGCTGGTTGCGCCGCAACGAGGCGCCACTGGCCGATGCCCTGGCATTCGCCGCGCTGTGGTTGGGCCAGGAAGCGTTTCGTGGCTGGTTTCTCACCGGGTTCCCGTGGCTGTATTCCGGCTACAGCCAACTCGACGGCCCCCTGGCCGGCCTCGCGCCATTGGGCGGGATGTGGCTGATCTCCTTCACCCTGGCCCTGACCGCCGCGCTGCTGTACAACGCGCCCCGATTGCTCCGCGGTGCCCGCAAAGGCTTTATTGCCGCGGGCGTGTTGCTGCTGATCGGCCCATGGGTGGCCGGCATGGCGCTCAAGGGCCATGCCTGGACCAGCCCTTCGGGCGAGCCGCTGAGTGTCGCGGCGATCCAGGGCAACATCGAACAAAGCATGAAGTGGGACCCCGACCAGCTCAATGCGCAGCTGGCGCTGTACCGCGACATGAGCTTCGCCTCCAAGCGCGTCGACCTGCTGATCTGGCCGGAAACCGCAGTGCCGGTGCTCAAGGAGTCCGCCCAGGGCTACCTGGACATGATGGGCAACTTCGCCGCTGAACGGCAGTCGGCGTTGATCACCGGCGTGCCGATTCGGCAAGTGGTGCGCCACGAAAAGCGTTACTACAACGGCATCACCGTGACCGGCGAAGGTGACGGTACTTATTTGAAGCAAAAGCTCGTGCCGTTCGGCGAATACGTGCCCCTGCAGGACATCCTGCGCGGCCTGATCGCCTTCTTCGACCTGCCCATGTCGGACTTCGCCCGGGGCCCGGCCGACCAGCCGTTGCTGCAAGCCAAGGGTTACCAGATCGCACCGTTCATCTGCTATGAAGTGGTCTACCCGGAGTTTGCCGCCAGCCTGTCGGCGCGCAGCGACCTGCTGCTGACCATCAGCAACGACACCTGGTTCGGCACCTCGATCGGCCCGTTGCAACACCTGCAAATGGCCCAGATGCGCGCCCTGGAGGCCGGCCGCTGGATGATCCGCGCCACCAACAACGGCGTGACCGGCCTGATCAACCCCTTCGGCCAGATCACCGCACAGATCCCGCAATTCGAGCGCGGCATCCTGTATGGCGAAGTAGTGCCGATGCACGGCTTGACCCCGTACCTGCAATGGCGCTCGTGGCCGCTGATCGTTTTGTGCGTGTTGTTGCTGGGCTGGGCGCTGATGGCGAGCCGGATGGCCAGGACGGTTTAACTCGTTCCCCCATGTGAATGAAAAACCCTGTGGCGAGGGAGCTTGCTCCCGCTGGCCTGCGCAGCAGGCCCTTTTTTTGGGGCCGCTTCGCGACCCAGCGGGAGCAAGCTCCCTCGCCACAACAGCGATCAGCTCACTCCACGCGGTGTTTCAGCGGTAGAACAACCAATACCCCACCAGCCCCACCGCCTCGTTCATCAGTTGCCCGGACTGCCAGATCGCCTTGAATTCCGGCATCCAGCCACCCAGTGGCCGGGCGTTGTCCTGGCCCAGGAAGCCGACAGGCGCCGGCACCACTTCAAACCCCGAGCGTTCGAAACTCCAGGCCGCCCGCGGCATGTGCCAGGCCTGGGTGACCACCACGACTCGCTTGATGCCGGCGGGCAGCAGGATTTCGGCGCTCATCTGGGCGTTTTCCCAGGTCGTGCGGCTGCGCTCTTCCTGCCAGCGCACGGTCACGCCGAAATCATCGCGCATCGAGTCAGCCATCAGCCTGGCCTCGCTGGGCGGGGTGCCATAGTGCAAGCCCCCGGTTGTCAGCACGGGCAAGCCCGAAGCCTTGGCCAGCCGCGCCGCATAACGCTGGCGCTCAAGCCCCACACCGGTGGGCTGGTCGGCCCCCCAGGCCGGGTCACCGCGCTCGCGACCGGAGCCCAGCACCACGATGGCGTCGGCACGCTGGGCCAGGGTCGCCCAGTCACTGCGCAGCAGCGGTGGATCACGCTCCAAGGCCTTGGCGCTCCACTGCACCACCACCGGCAGGCTCATCAGCCAGAAGCCGCCCAAGCCCACGACGAAACACAGGCGGGCCAGGCGCGGTCGTGAATGGCGCCACCACCAGGCAAGCGCCAACAGCAGCAAAAGAATGCCGGGAGGCAATAAAAGTTGTTTGATGAAATAGCGAAACGGCATCGGGCATCTCCATAGATGCCCGAAGCCTAGGTGGGTTGACGCAAAGCGACAACAGATTCGAAAAAACCTTGAATCAAAAAAAGCGACACGCGTGAATCCGGCGTTACTTGAACTGCAGTGACCGGACCTTTACAGCATCCTTGTCAGGCGTCCGGTCCTTGAGCCACACGACTTTGGCCGAACGGGGCGCATCGAGACGCTTGTTTGCCTGGGCCCCGATTGCGGGGGCCTGGTGCCCGACCTGCTCAAGGTAGGCCTTGACCAGTTCGAACTCTGCGGGGCTCAAGCCACGCAGCTCCAGCTCTGCCGGGCGCTCATCACGCAAGCGACCGGCGGTTCTTGCAGCGTCCAGGGCCACCCCGAGACGATCGATCAATTTTTCATACAACTCAGGTGTAGCGACTTTTCGTTGTGATTCAACCATCCCTCACCTCATTGAAGATAAGACTCACTCCCCATTGAGAAGCTTAGCTTCGCTGGGCAAACCGGCAGGGCGCCGCGACCAACGGCCCTGAACACGGGTCATCGCCTGGGGTCGTCGATGGTCGACACGCAATCTAAGGTTTCCCTCGGTAGAGCGCGGTCATGTATGCTACGGCGCTTCCTGTAACTCCACTTCCAGCTTGGCTGGGCATCGAAAACGCCGCATTCGGCGTCGTCTGCGCCCAGCATGGCCACGAAGAGGATTGGGCCACCCCATTCAGTACAAAAGTAGCCATGCACGAACACTACCAGCCCCGTGAAATCGAAGCCGCCGCCCAGTCGTTCTGGGACGAGCAAAAGTCCTTTGAAGTCAGTGAACAGCCAGGCAAGGAGACTTACTACTGCCTGTCGATGTTCCCTTACCCCAGCGGCAAGCTACACATGGGGCACGTGCGCAACTACACCATCGGCGACGTGATCTCCCGCTACCAGCGCATGCAAGGCAAGAACGTCCTGCAACCCATGGGTTGGGACGCCTTCGGCATGCCGGCGGAAAACGCCGCGATGAAGAACAACGTGGCGCCCGCCAAGTGGACCTACGAAAACATCGCCTACATGAAATCCCAGCTGCGCAGCCTGGGCCTGGCGGTGGACTGGTCCCGCGAGGTGACCACCTGCAAGCCCGACTACTACCGCTGGGAACAATGGCTGTTCACCCGCCTGTTCGAAAAAGGCGTGATCTACCGCAAGAACGGCACCGTGAACTGGGACCCGGTGGACCAGACCGTACTGGCCAACGAGCAAGTGATCGACGGGCGCGGCTGGCGCTCCGGCGCGCTGATCGAAAAGCGCGAGATCCCGATGTACTACTTCAAGATCACCGCCTATGCGGATGAACTCCTGGAGAGCCTCGACGAGCTGACCGGCTGGCCCGAGCAGGTCAAGACCATGCAGCGCAACTGGATCGGCAAGTCCCGGGGCATGGAAGTGCAGTTCCCGTACGACGTCGCCTCCATCGGCGAAGCCGGCACCCTGAAAGTCTTCACCACCCGCCCCGACACGCTGATGGGCGCCACTTATGTGGCCGTGGCCGCCGAGCATCCGCTGGCGACCCTGGCCGCCCGCAACAACCCTGAGCTGCAGGCGTTCATCGCCGAATGCAAGGGCGGCAGCGTCGCCGAAGCCGACGTCGCCACCCAGGAGAAGAAAGGCCTGCCGACGTCGCTGTTCGTCGAGCACCCGCTCACCGGCGAAAAACTGCCGGTGTGGGTCGCCAACTACGTGCTGATGCACTACGGCGACGGCGCGGTCATGGCCGTGCCGGCCCACGACGAGCGTGATTTCGAATTCGCCCACAAGTACAACCTGCCGGTCAAGGCGGTGGTGCGCACCAGCGCGGGCGACCAGACCCCGGCACCTTGGCAGGACGCCTACGGCGAACACGGCGAGCTGATCAACTCCGGCGAGTTCAACGGCCTGGATTTCGCCGGTGCGTTCGACGCCATCGAAGTCGCCCTGATCAAGAAGAACCTCGGTGCCTCGCGCACCCAGTTCCGCCTGCGTGACTGGGGCATCAGCCGCCAACGCTACTGGGGCTGCCCGATCCCGATCGTGCATTGCGACACCTGCGGTGACGTACCGGTGCCGGAAGACCAACTGCCTGTGGTCCTGCCGGAAGACGTCGTACCCGACGGCGCCGGTTCGCCCCTGGCACGCATGCCTGAATTCTATGAGTGCAGTTGCCCGAAATGCGGCGCGCCAGCCAAGCGTGAAACCGACACCATGGACACCTTCGTCGAGTCCTCCTGGTATTACGCCCGCTACGCCTCGCCGCACTATGAAGGTGGCTTGGTGGAAAAATCCGCGGCGGACCATTGGCTGCCAGTGGACCAGTACATCGGCGGCATCGAACACGCCATTCTCCACCTGCTCTATGCACGCTTCTTCCACAAGCTGATGCGCGACGAAGGCCTGGTGAGCTCCAACGAGCCGTTCAAGAACCTGCTGACCCAAGGCATGGTGATCGCCGAGACTTACTATCGTCGCGAAGCCAACGGTGCCTACACCTGGTTCAACCCGAGCGACGTCGAACTCGAACGCGACAGCAAGGCCAAGGTCATCAGCGCCAAGCTGATCGCCGACGGCCTGCCGGTGGAAATCGGCGGCACCGAGAAGATGGCCAAGTCGAAGAACAACGGCGTCGACCCACAGTCGATGATCGACCAGTTCGGCGCGGACACCTGCCGCCTGTTCATGATGTTCGCCTCGCCACCTGACATGAGCGCCGAATGGTCCGACTCCGGCGTCGAAGGCTCGCACCGTTTCCTCAAGCGCGTCTGGCGCCTGGCCCAAGCCCATGTCAGCCAGGGCCTGCCGGGCAAACTGGACGTCGCCGGCCTGAGCGACGAGCAGAAAGCCGTTCGCCGCTCGATCCACCTGGCCATCAAGCAGGCCAGCCATGACGTCGGCCAGAACCACAAGTTCAACACCGCCATCGCCCAGGTGATGACGCTGATGAACGTGCTGGAAAAAGCCGCCCAAGGCACCGAGCAGGATCGCGCACTGATTCACGAAGGCCTGGAAGCCGTGACGCTGCTGCTGGCGCCGATCACGCCGCACATCAGCCACGAGCTGTGGAATCAACTGGGTCACGCCGACCCGGTGATCGATGCACGCTGGCCGCTGGTGGACGAAACCGCGCTGGTGCAGGACAGCCTGACCCTGGTCATCCAGGTCAACGGCAAGTTGCGCGGCCAGATCGAAATGCCGGCCGCCGCCACTCGCGAAGAAGTCGAAGCCGCTGCACGGGCCAACGAAAACGTGCTGCGCTTCGTCGATGGTCTGACGATTCGCAAAGTGATCGTCGTGCCCGGCAAGCTGGTCAACATCGTCGCAAGCTAATTGGATCGGGCGCCAGGCTCGAGCCTGGCGCCGAATACAACCTGCGGGGTCGCCTGGTCGACCCCCATAGGGTTCAAGGGGAGCAACAAGATGATCAAACGTAATCTGCTGGTAGTGGGCCTGGCGGTCCTGTTGAGCGCCTGCGGCTTCCAACTGCGCGGCACCGGCACCACCGAGCTGGCGATCAACGAACTGGACCTCAGCGCACGGGACGCCTATGGCGAAACCGTCAAGATGCTGCGCGACAACCTGGAAAACAGCGGCGTGAAAGTCTACGGCGGAGCGCCGTACAAGCTGGTGTTGACCCGCGAACAGCAAAGCCAGCGCAGCCTGAGCTATGCCGGCGCCGGTCGTGCGGCCGAATACGAACTGAACAACGTGCTGAGCTATGAAATCCGCGGCCAGAACGATCTGGTGCTGCTGGACGACAAGCTGGAGGTACAGAAGGTCTACCTGCACGACGGCAACAACATCACCGGTTCCGACCAGGAGTCGAGCGAAGTGCGCGACGAAATGCGTCGTGACCTCGTGCAACGCATGATGCTGCGTCTGCAACAGCTGAGCCCGGCCCAACTGGACCAGCTGCAACAGACCGCCGACGCCAAGGCCAAGGCCGAAGCCGAAGCGCTGGAAGCGGCACGCAAGGCTGAAGCGGAAACCCCGCAGCAGTCGCCGATGCAGATCCCGGCTGAATAAGCCTTGCGGGGCGCTCCGGCGCCCCGCTCGCCTTCTCTTATGAAGCTCGCTCCCGCCCAACTCGGCAAACACCTGCAAGGCACGCTTGCGCCCGTCTACATCATCAGCGGCGATGACCCGCTGCTGTGCCAGGAAGCCGCCGACGCCATCCGCTGCGCCGTTCGCCAACAAGGCTTCGACGAACGCCAGGTCTTCGCCGCCGATGCCAGTTTCGACTGGGGCACGCTCCTGCAGGCAGGGGCGAGCATGTCGTTGTTCGCCGAAAAACGCCTGCTGGAACTGCGCTTGCCGTCTGGCAAGCCCGGTGACAAGGGCGCCGCCGCGCTGATCGAATATTGCTCACGCCCGGCCGAAGACACGGTGCTGCTCATCAGTTTGCCGAAACTTGACGGCAGCGCGCAGAAGACCAAATGGGGCAAAGCCCTGGTGGAAGGCCCGCAGACCCAGTTCGTGCAGATCTGGCCGGTGGACGTCAGCCAGTTGCCCAGTTGGATTCGTCAGCGCCTGTCCCAGGCGGGTCTCTCGGCCACACAGGACGCAGTGGAGCTGATTGCCGCCCGGGTCGAGGGCAACCTGCTGGCCGCTGCCCAGGAAATCGAAAAGCTCAAGCTGATGGCCGAGGGCGGGCAGATCACCGTGGAAACGGTGCAAGCCGCCGTGGCCGACAGTGCGCGCTTCGATGTCTTCGGGCTGACCGATGCGATCCTCAACGGTGAGGCCGCCCATGCCCTGCGCATGCTCGAAGGCCTGCGGGGCGAAGGCGTCGAGCCGCCGGTCATCCTCTGGGCCCTGGCTCGGGAGCTGCGCCTGCTGGCCAACCTGTCCCTGCAATACAGCCAGGGCGTACCGCTGGACAAAGCCTTCAGCCAGGCCCGCCCGCCCGTCTGGGACAAGCGCAAACCGCTGATGAGCAAGGCCCTGCAGCGCTATTCCGCGTCGCGCTGGGCGCAATTGCTGCTCGAGGCCCAACGCATCGACGCGCAGATCAAGGGCCAGGCCGCGGGCTCGCCGTGGATGAGCCTCAGTCGGTTGTCGCTGTTGATGGCCGGGCAGCGGCTCTCCTTGCCCGCTGAATAACCCTCGTTTCCAGACAACAGATTTTTTGTGACAAGAATGCTGTTGTGGCGAGGGAGCTTGCTCCCGCTGGGCTGCGCAGCAGACCCAAAAAAACAGGGCCGCTGCGCGCTGGAACGCCAGCCCGGCCCAGCGGGAGCAAGCTCCCTCGCCACAAAAGCGCTTCACCTCAGATGACATTTCCTACGCAATGCAGGGACTGGACAACCACCCAACTCTGTCCCATGATTTGCCCCGCAAAAACCACCCCACGAGAGTACCCATCATGAGCAAAAAGCCATCCAGGCATGGCCCCAACAAGGCCAAGTCCATCGTCGCCCAGCCCCTGTTCCGCAGCCGCCAGGAACGACCCGCCAAGGGCAAGGGCAGCTACCGCCGCGAAGCCTTCCAGTCTGACAACTGGGAGGCTTCTTGCTTTCTGGCCGCTTGAAACACTCGGACAAGCCCTACGCCCCTTTCGCATGATAAGGTCAGCACCTGATTTGTATTTCTGGACCCGTGCATGCCCTTCTGTCTTTCCCATCGTTGGCCACTGCGCCAAATGATTGTTGCCGCAAGCGTTGTCCTGCTTGTCGCCTGCGCCGAAAAACCTACCGCCGCCGACGCCCAACCGCTCCCGACAGCTCCCATCGTGACCGCGCCTGCCATCGTGCCGCCCGTGGTGCCCACCGGTGACGACTTGGTGATTGCGCCCACCCAGACCTTTGCTGAATGGCAGGCCGGGTTTCGCAAGGAAGCGCTGGCCGCCGGGATCCGTGCCGATTTGTTCGACCGCGCGTTTGTCGGCGTCAGCCCGGACATGAGCGTGATCAAGGCCGACCGCAGCCAGCCGGAATTTACCCGTCCCGTGTGGGAATACCTCGACGGTGCGCTGTCGCCACTGCGAGTCAACAAGGGCAAGAGCCTGATCCAACAGCACGCCCAGATCCTGCAAAGTATCGAGCAGCGTTATGGCGTCGATCGCGAGGCGCTGGTGGCGGTATGGGGCATGGAGAGCAACTTCGGCCAGTTCCAGGGCAGCAAGTCGGTCATCAACTCCCTGGCGACCCTGGCCTACGAAGGACGGCGCCCGGGCTTTGCCCATGCGCAATTGATCGCCGCGCTGCAGATCCTGCAACAGGGCGATATCACACCGGAAAAAATGCTCGGCTCCTGGGCCGGTGCCATGGGCCAGACCCAGTTCATTCCCACCACGTATAACACCCATGCAGTGGATTTCGACGGCGACGGGCGCCGCGACATCTGGGGCAGCTCCACCGACGCCCTGGCCTCGACCGCGCACTACCTGCAAAGCTCCGGCTGGCAGCGCGGCCAGCCGTGGGGGTTCGAGGTCTCGCTCAACGAGGGCTTCGACTACACGCTGGCCGATGGCACGATCCGCAAGCCTGTCTCCGAATGGATGCGGCTAGGCGTTTCAGAATATGGCGGCTTGCCAATCGCCCCCGAGGACAAGCAGCTCTCGGCGTCCTTGCTCCTGCCGGCTGGCCATCGCGGTCCGGCGTTCCTGATCTTCGATAACTTCCGCGCCATCCTCAAGTACAACAATTCATCGTCCTATGCCTTGGCGGTCGGACTGTTGTCGAAGCGCTTCAGCGGTGCGGGGTTGGTCTACGGCCAATGGCCAAAGGAAGACCTGCCCCTGAGCCGCAGCGAACGCGTGGAACTGCAAACCCTGCTGGGCAAGCACAACTACGACGCGGGCAACCCCGACGGCATCATCGGTGCCAACACCCGCAAAGCGATCCGCAGCGCCCAGCAGTCGTTCGGCTGGCCGGCGGATGGGTATCCGACGCACCAACTGCTTGAGGCGTTGCGCAACCGCTGAATGGGCGTATGGCCGCTGACGCCATCGCGAGCAAGCTCGCTCCCACCGGGTTTCCGGTCACCCTGTGGGAGCGAGCTTGCTCGCGAAGACTGACTTGCAGGCGCTACATGACTAGCGGCTGATCACCACATCCTGCTCCAACACCAGCCGCTTCTCCCCCGCATCCAGCGTCACCAATGCCCCCATGGGCAAAGTCAGGTTCGGATCGCAGTGCCCGCTGCGCCAGCCGGACAACACCGGGATGCGCAACGGCGTGAAGGTCTGCTTGAGCAACCGGTTCAACGCCTCGAGGTCTACCCCCGCTATATCCCCTACCAGGACCCCGTGCAACTTCGCCAGGGTGCCCGCCAGTCGCAATTGAGTCAGCAGTCGATCGATGCGATACAGCGGTTCGTTGACATCTTCGATGAACAGGATCACCCCTTCGGCGTCGATCTGATAGGGCGTGCCCATGGTCGCGGCGATCATCGAGAGGTTGCCGCCCAGCAGGCGTCCGTGGGCGATGCCTGGCTCGACGGTGGTCAACGGATAGGCCGCGGGATGGCTCAGCAGGCTGCCGGCTTTCACTTGTCCACGTAGCAGGCTGAAGAACGAGGTGACGGTTGGGGGTTCCTTGTCGCCGAGGAGGTCGGCGTTGAGCAGCGGGCCGTGGAAGGTCACGAAGCCGGCGTAGCGGTTGATGGCCAGGTGCAGGGCGGTGATGTCGCTGTAGCCTACGAATGGCTTGGGGTTGCGGCGTATGAGGTCGAAGTCGATGCGATCCAGCAGCCGGGGGGTGCCGTAGCCGCCGCGCAGGCAGATGATGGCTTTGATTTCTGGGTCGGCGAAGGCTGTGTGCAGGTCGTTGAGGCGTGTGTCGTCGCTGCCGGCGAGGTAGCCGTCTTTTTCGTAGACGCCTGGGAAGATTCGCAGTTCGTGGCCCCTTGCGCGCATCCATTGGGTGGCTTTTTCGGTGTCCAGGGGGGCGGGGCCGGCTGGGGCTATCACTCCGATCAGGCCTTCTTTAGGGAGGGCTGGGACTGGGTGGTGTGGGGTTAGGGCCATGGGGTTCCCGGTTTTTTTGATCGTGTGAATATCCGTTTCTGCGGTAACGGCCACTTAGGGTTCCGCTCTTACAGCGGGTCACTTTTGGAAGAGCGCCAAAAGTAACCAAAAACGCTTTGCCCCACCACTCGGCACCTCGCTAAGGCTCGGTGTGCCCTCACTCCGGCATTGCTCCGTGGGCCGCCGCGAAGGGCCATCCATGGCCCAGCGCGGCTATCCCGGCATCCATGCCGGGATGCCCACTGCGCAATGCCTGCGTTCGGCCAGCGTGGTTTAACGGGGCGTCTCAGATCAAGATCAAGATCAAGATCAAGATCAAAAGCAAAGCAAAGCAAAGCAAAGCAAAGCAAAGCAAAGCAAAGCAAAGCAAAGCAAAGCAAAGCAAAGCAAAGCAAAGCAAAGCAAAGCAAAGCAAAGCAAAGCAAAGCAAAGCAAAAGCGGTCGGAGCTGGCATTTGTGTGGCTGCACCACTGCTATCGCGAGCAAGCTCGCTCCCACATTAGATCTTCAGCAGACACAAAACCCATATACACCGCTCCCACATGGGAGCTACAGCAGACACAAACCCCATATACACCGCGAAAACCTGTGGGAGCGAGCTTGCTCGCGATGAGGCCAGCACATCCAACATCACCGCAAACTGACCCACCGCCATCGCGAGCAGGCTCGCTCCCACATTAGATCTTCAGCAGACACAAACCCATATACACCGCAAAAACCTGTGGGAGCGAGCCTGCTCGCGAAGGGGCCAGCACATCCAACATCACCGCAAACTGACCCACCGCCTTCGCGAGCAGGCTCGCTCCCACAATTGGATCGAAGTACGACTGCCAGAGCCAGGTCGGCTATCAGGCCGCCTCGCTTTGGCTTTTGATCTTGATCTTGATTTTGATCTTGATCTGGGGCGCCCCGTTAACCACGATGGCCGAACGCAGGCATTGTGGAGTGGGTATCCCGGCATGGATGCCGGGATAGCCGCGCTGGGCCATGGATGGCCCTTCGCGGCGGGCCCACGGAGCAATGCCGGAGTGAGGGCATGCCGAGCCTAAGCGAGGCACCGAGTGGTGGGGCAAGAGCGTTTTGGTTACTTTTGGCTGGGCCGGCTTCCGGGCTTTTCAAAAGTGACCCGCCGTAAGGGCGGAACCATAAGTAGCCGTTACCGAAGAAACGGATATACACACCGCCCCAAAAAATCAGGACCCCAAAAGCTCAGCCTTGACCAACTTAGCCTGCTCATCCGCATGATACGAAGACCGCACCAACGGCCCCGAAGCCACGTTCTTGAACCCCATCTTGTACCCTTCCTCGGCAAACCAGGCAAAAGTATCGGGATGCACAAAACGCTGCACCGGCAAGTGGCTACGGGAAGGCTGCAAATATTGGCCCAAGGTCAGCATGTCAATGTCATGCTCACGCATGCGCTTCATGACCTCGATAACTTCCTCATCCGTCTCACCCAAGCCCAGCATCAAGCCAGACTTGGTCGGAATGTGCGGCATCATCTGCTTGAAGCGCTGCAGCAAGGTCAGCGACCACTGGTAATCCGAACCCGGACGCGCGGCCTTGTACAGGCGCGGCACGGTTTCCAGGTTGTGGTTGAACACGTCCGGCGGCTCGGCGGCGGTGATTTCCAGGGCGATGTCCATGCGGCCACGGTAATCGGGCACCAGGGTTTCCAGCTGGACGTTCGGCGACAGCTTGCGGATCTCGCGGATGCAGTCGGCGAAGTGCTGGGCACCGCCGTCACGCAGGTCGTCGCGGTCCACGGAGGTGATGACCACGTACTTGAGCTTCAGGTCGGCGATGGCGATGGCCAGGCTTTCCGGCTCGTTGGTGTCCAAGGGCTTCGGACGGCCGTGGCCGACGTCGCAGAACGGGCAGCGACGGGTGCAGATGTCGCCCATGATCATGAACGTGGCGGTGCCGCCGGAGAAGCACTCGCCCAGGTTCGGGCAGGAGGCTTCTTCGCAGACGCTGTGCAGCTTGTGCTTGCGCAGCAGGGCCTTGATACGGTCGACTTCCGGGGAAACCGGGATGCGCACGCGGATCCAGTCGGGTTTCTTCGGCAATTCGGTAGTAGGGATGATCTTGACCGGGATGCGTGCAACCTTCTCGGCGCCGCGCAGCTTGACGCCGGCCTCTACCTTGGCACGCGGGGCCGGACGCTCGGTGACGTCCAGCGTCGGGATCATGGTTTGCACTGCATCAGTAGTCATATCAGTCGATTCCGCCCGTGAGGGTCGTCTGCTCAGCATAGTCGAGGTGTTTGACGAGCTGCGCGCGCAGCCGGGCACTTACCTCGGCAAATTCAATCGGTCCTGCGTGCTCGCTCAACTGGGTCATCGCCAGTCCCGCGTAGCCACAGGGATTAATCCGTCGGAATGGCGCCAGGTCCATGTCCACGTTCAACGCCAGGCCATGAAACGAACAGCCGTGGCGGATCCGCAAACCCAGGGACGCGATCTTCGCCCCATCGACGTAGACACCCGGCGCATCCGGCTTGGCCGCCGCCGTCACCCCGTAGCTGGCCAGCAGCTCGATCAGGCACGTTTCCATGCGGGTGACCAGCTCGCGCACGCCAAACCCCAGCTTGCGCACATCCAGCAACAGGTAGGCGACCAGTTGGCCAGGCCCATGGTAGGTCACCTGCCCGCCGCGGTCGACCTTCACCACCGGGATTTCCCCCGGCAGCAACAGGTGCTCGGCCTTGCCGGCCTGGCCCTGGGTGAACACCGGCGGATGTTGCACCAGCCAGACTTCATCGTCGGCGCTGGTGCCGCGTTCGTTGGTGAAGCGTTGCATGGCATGCCAGACCGGCTCGTAAGCCATCGTGCCCAGCTCGCGAAAGCCCAGCGTGCCCGGCATCACAACACCATGTGCACGAAACCGGTGGCGCGCAGCTCGCTGTTGATGTCGTAGAGCTGTTCCTGACCGGTGGCAATGATGTGCAACTGGATCGTCGTGTACTTGCCGTTGGTACTCTGGCGCTCGGCCAGGGTCTTGTGATCAACGGTGGCATGTTTTTCAAGGATCGCGATGATCTTGTCCTTGAAACCCACGCCGGTGTCGCCGATTACCTTGATCGGGTAATCCGCGCAGGGGAATTCAATTTTTGGCGCCTTTACTTCGGAGTCTGTCATGGCGTAACGGCCTCGTAAGCCGTGGTAACGCACATGGCCCCGCTCCGGAGGGGAACGAGGCCATGCACGTCAACACTTCAATCAGTTGAACAAGCCGTAGAAGAATAGACGGATGCTATCCCAGATGCGGCGGAAGATACCACCTTCCTCGACCGCGTCCAGAGCGATCAGGTCAGCGCTGTGCACCACTTTGTCGTCCAGTTTGACTTCGACTTTACCGATCACGTCGCCCTTGGCGATAGGAGCGGTCAGTTGCGGGTTCATGGTCATGCTGGCAGCGAGCTTCTTGAGCTGGCCTTTAGGCAGGGTCATGGTCAGGTCTTGGGCCAGGCCAGCCTTGACCTGGTTGGTCGAGCCTTTCCAGACCTGGGCCTGGGCCAGTTCGGTGCCCTTCTGGTAGAAGGTCTGGGTTTCGAAGAAACGGAAGCCGTAGGTCAACAGCTTCTGGGTCTCGGCGGCACGGGCCACTTCGCTGCTGGTGCCAAAGACCACGGCGATCAGGCGCATGCCGTCACGCACAGCCGAGGACACCATGCAGTAGCCGGCTTCGTCGGTGTGGCCGGTCTTCAGGCCATCGACGGTCTTGTCGCGCCACAGCAGCAGGTTGCGGTTAGGCTGCTTGATGCCGTTCCAGAAGAATTCCTTCTGGGAGTAGATGGCGTAGTGCGCCGGGTCTTCATGAATGATTGCCCGGGCCAGGATCGCCATGTCGTGAGCCGACGAATAGTGCTCAGGGTTCGGCAGGCCGGTGGGGTTCATGAAGTGGCTGTTGGTCATGCCCAGGTCGGCCACGGTTTTGTTCATCATGTCGGCGAACGCATCTTCGCTGCCCGCGATGTGCTCGGCCAGGGCGACGCTGGCGTCGTTGCCGGACTGGATGATGATGCCGTGCAGCAGGTCGCTGACGGTCACTTGCGAACCGACCTTGATGAACATCCGCGAGCCGCCGGTGCGCCAGGCGTTTTCGCTGACGGTCACCGGATCGTTTTCACCGATCTGGCCACGACGGATTTCCAGGGTCGCGATGTAGGCGGTCATCAGCTTGGTCAGGCTGGCCGGTGGCAGACGCTGGTCACCGTTGTTCTCCACCAGCACCTCGCCGCTGCTGGCATCCATCAGCACAAAGGATTTAGCAGCCAATTGAGGGGGCGCCGGCATCATCTCGACCGCGAACGCGGCCGGTGAGAGAAGCAGCGGGACTAGCAGGCAAAGGCGTTTGGCAAAGGTGGTGATGTTCATCCGTCTCTCGAAATCGCTAATGGGACTGCCCGAAGGCAAACTAAAACAGGCAACCTTCTAACGGGCCGCCGCGTATTTAAGTTGCTCACTCACAACCCTTGCCGGGCTTTTGTTATTCATGGAGCCAACAACCTGACCCGCTCCAACCGCAAGCGGGCCTCAATCAATTACTCAGCAGTGACCAGGCTCGGCGAACCGAGATTGGCCAGGCGCACACTGTCCTGCACCTTCTGGACTTCACCCGGAGAACCGATCGGCCCCAGGCGCACCCGATGCAGTGTCTGCTGGTTGCGCACGATCGAGCTGATGAACACCGGGGCGCTCACCATCGAGCTGAGCTTCGACCTCAGCAGCTCGGCAGCGTCCGGGTTGGCGAACGCGCCCACTTGCAGAAACTGGCCAGACGCTGTTGCAGAAGCGTTTTTTTTTGCATCGATCTGCACTGGCAGCACGGCCGCGGCGTGTTGCTGCGGCGGCGGTGTCCACTGCTCGACCGTGCCGGTGGACGCCGTCACGGTGGGCGCGGCATTTTGCGCCACTTTCGGCTCGTTGAGCATCAAAGGCGCCGGACGGCCACGTTGGGCCCACCATTCCTGCGGGTCGATGCCTTCGACCTTGACCCGGGCGGTGCCGGTTTCAGCGTAACCCAGCTTTTTTGCCGCCGCATACGACAGGTCGATGATGCGGTCGGAATAGAACGGCCCACGGTCGTTGACCCGCAGTATCACCGTCTTGTTGTTGTCCAGGTTGGTCACCCGCACATAGCTGGGCAGCGGCAAGGTCTTGTGGGCCGCGCTCATGCCGTACAGGTCGTACACTTCGCCGTTGGCGGTGTTCTGGCCGTGGAACTTGGTGCCGTACCAGGATGCCGTGCCCGAGGCCACGTAGCGCTTGGACTCGGCCATCGGGAAATAGGTCTTGCCCAGCACCGTATAGGGGTTGGCCTTGTAGGGGCCGGTGTGCAGGGTCGGCGTGGCGTCGGGAATGCGCGAGACGTCCACGTCCCACCACGGCGCGCCGTCCTTGTGGGCCCGGTTGATGTCCAGACCGGGCGTGGCGCGCACGGCGGTGGTGTTTTTCTGGACCGGCGCGCGGCTGGTCGAACAACTGACGACCAGCAGCGACAGCGCAGCCAGCGCCACCAGCTTGAAAGGCTTGGTTTTCAGGGGTTGATAGGTAGGCAATGCCCGCATTATTTGACGCCCCGTGCTTTGACCAGCTCTTCAGACAGTTGATATACGGCCATGGCGTACATCACGCTGCGGTTATAACGCGTAATCGCGTAGAAATTCTTCAGGCCCATCCAGTATTCGGGGCCCTGTTCGCCTTCCAGGCGCATCGCGGTGACCGGCATGTCGTCACGCAGCGCATCATGACTCGACCAGCCCAACGCCCGCAACTCCCCGACGGTTTTCGTCGGCTCGATGCCCTCGGTCAGGCCCTGGTCCACTTGCTCGCCGCGCACATCGGCGCGGCTGACCACCGGCTGGCCGGGTTCCCAACCGTGCCGCTTGAAATAACTGGCGACACTGCCAATGGCATCGGTCGGGTTGGTCCAGATATTGATGTGGCCGTCGCCATCGAAGTCCACCGCGTAGGCGCGGAAACTGCTGGGCATGAATTGCGGCAGGCCCATGGCCCCGGCGTAGGAGCCCTTGAGGGTCAGCGGATCGACCTGCTCTTCACGGGCCAGCAGCAGGAACTCGCGCAGCTCCTTGCGGAAGAACTCGGCACGCGGCGGGTAATCGAAGCCCAGGGTCGACAACGCGTCGATCACCCGGAAATTCCCGGTATTGCGGCCAAAGAAGGTCTCGACGCCAATGATCGACACAATGAACTGGGCCGGCACGCCGTATTCCTGCTCGGCACGGGCCAGGGCCGCCTCGTGCTGGCGCCAGAAGTCCACGCCCCGGGCGACACGCGCCTCGGTGATGAACATCGGCCGGTACTCGCTCCACTGCTTGACCCGCTCGGCGGGCCGGGAGATCGCGTCGAGGATCGACTGCTTGCGCTCGGCCTCGCGAAACACCCCCATCAGTTGTTCACCGGCGAAACCGTAGTCGCGGGTCATCTCGCCGACGAATTCGGCCACCTGTGGCGAGCCTTCGTATTCACCGGCCAAGGCCTGCGACGCACTGCCCAGGAGGCCGACCAGGCCGATCCACGGCGCACATCGCGTCGACCAGCCACGCATTGCTTGCATTGAACTCTTCACCTTATTCAAACCTGCGCGATCCACTTGCGATGCGTATGAATCGACATCAAAACCCCAAACGCTGACAGTAGTGTCACCAGCGAAGTTCCTCCGTAGCTAATGAAAGGCAACGGCACCCCCACGACCGGCAACAGGCCACTGACCATACCGATGTTGACGAAAACATAAACAAAAAACGTCATGGTCAGGCTGCCCGCGAGCAACTTGCCGAACAATGTCTGGGCCTGGGCGGTGATCACCAGCCCCCGGCCGATCAGCAATAAATAGATCAGCAGCAGCACGCAGATGCCCACCAGGCCGAACTCCTCGCCCATCACGGCGATGATGAAGTCGGTGTGGCTTTCCGGCAAAAAGTCCAGGTGCGACTGGGTGCCCATCAGCCAGCCCTTGCCGAATACGCCGCCGGAACCGATGGCGGCCTTGGACTGGATGATGTTCCAGCCGGTGCCCAGCGGATCGCTTTCCGGGTCGAGGAAAGTCAGGACGCGCTGCTTCTGGTAGTCGTGCATCACGAAATACCACATGGCCACCGACACCGGCACGGCGGCGGCGATCACGCTGAGGATCCAGCGCCAGCGCAACCCGCCCATGAACAGCACGAAGGCGCCGCCGGCCAGGATCAACAGCGAGGTGCCGAGGTCCGGCTGGCGCACGATGAGGATGAATGGGATGCCGATCAGCAACAGGCTGACACATACATGCTTGAGCTGTGGCGGCAAGGAGCGCTTGGACAAGTACCAGGCAATGGTCGCCGGCATGATGATCTTGAGGAATTCCGAAGGCTGGAAGCGGATGACCCCGGGAATGTTGATCCAGCGGGTGGCGCCCATGGCGTTGTGGCCCATGATGTCCACCACCACCAGCAAACCGACGCCGACGATGTAGGCCACCGGCACCCAGCGCGCCATGAACCGCGGCTCGAGCTGGGCGATGACGATCATCGACACCAGGCCGATGCCGAACGAGGTGGCCTGCTTGGCCAGCAAGTCCCAGCTCTTGCCGCTGGCCGAATACAGCACGAACAGGCTGCCGGCGGCCAGGGTCAGCAGCAGGATCAGCAACGGACCGTCGATGTGCATGCGCTGCAGCAAGGTGGCACGGCGGCGCATCACGTCTTCGCTGGACAGGATCCGGTCGAAATTATTCTTCACGGGCCGTAGCCTCCGCAGTGATGGGGCTTGCGTATTCAGGCTTGAGCTGGCCGTGCTCATCCAGCAACCAGGCGTCCATGATCTGGCGCACCACCGGCGCGGCGACGCCGGAACCGGATTCACCGTTCTCGACCATCACCGACACGACGATCTTCGGGTTCTCGGCTGGCGCAAAACCGACGAACAAGGCGTGGTCGCGGTGACGTTCCTGGACCTTGGAGCGGTCGTACTTCTCGCCCTGCTTGATGGCGACGACCTGGGCCGTACCACTCTTGCCGGCAATCCGGTATTGCGCGCCGAGGGCCGCCTTGCGCGCGGTGCCTCGGGCGCCGTGCATCACCGCCTGCATACCGTTGTTGACCCTCTGCCAGTCCGCCGGATTGCGCAGGATGATGTCCGGCATCGGGTCCGGGTCCACCGGCTTCTGGCCTTCGATGGTCTTGGCCAGGTGCGGGCGATACCACTTGCCCTTGCTCGCCACCAGCGCCGTGGCCTGGGCCAGTTGCAAGGGCGTTGCCTGCATGTAGCCCTGGCCGATCCCCAGGATCAGGGTTTCACCCGGGAACCAGGCCTGGCGGCGGGTCGCCCGTTTCCATTCCCGGGACGGCATCAGGCCGGGCGACTCCTCGAACATGTCCAGGGAGACTTTCTGACCGAGGCCGAACTTGTTCATGTAGGACGACAACCGATCGATCCCCAGCTTGTGGGCCAGGTCGTAGAAGTAGGTGTCGTTGGAACGCATGATCGCCGCTTCCAGGTCCACGTAGCCGTCACCGGTGCGGTTCCAGTTGCGGTACTTGTGGTCGTAGTTCGGCAGTTGGTAATACCCCGGGTCGTAGACCCGGCTCGACGCGGTGACCACGCCCGCATCCAACCCGGCAATCGCCACGGCCGGCTTGATGGTCGAGCCCGGCGGGTAGAGGCCGCGCAACACACGGTTGAACAGCGGCCGATCGATGGAATCCCGCAGCTCGGCATAGGCCTTGAAACTGATGCCAGTGACGAACAGGTTCGGGTCGAAACTAGGCTGGCTGACCATCGCCAGCACTTCGCCGGTGTTCGGGTCCAGCGCCACCACGGCGCCGCGCCGGCCGCCCAGCGCCGCTTCGGCGGCTTCCTGCAACTTGATGTCCAGGCTCAGGACGATGTCCTTGCCGGGAATCGGGTCGGTGCGTTTGAGCACGCGCAACACGCGGCCACGGGCATTGGTCTCGACTTCCTCGTAACCCACTTGCCCGTGCAGCTCGGCCTCGTAGAAACGCTCGATACCGGTCTTGCCGATGTGGTGGGTGCCGCTGTAGTTGACCGGGTCGAGAGTCTTGAGCTCTTTCTCGTTGATCCGCCCCATGTAGCCGACCGAGTGGGCAAAGTGCGGCCCTTGGGGATAATGCCGCACCAGCTGCGCCACCACCTCGACGCCCGGCAGGCGGAACTGGTTCACCGCAATCAGGGCGATCTGTTCTTCGGTCAGCTCGAACATGATCGGCACCGGCTCGAAGGGACGCCGGCCCTGGCGCATGCGCTTCTCGAAGATCGCCCGGTCCTCGGGCGTCAACTGCAGCACTTCGACGATCACGTCGAGGACTTTTTGCCAGTCGCCGGAACGCTCGCGGGTCATGCTCAGGCTGAAGCTGGGCCGGTTATCCGCCACCACCACGCCATTGCGGTCGAAAATCAGCCCGCGGGTCGGCGGAATCGGCTGTACGTGTACGCGGTTGCTCTCCGACAAGGTCGAGTGATACTCGTACTGGATCACCTGGAGGAAATACAACCGCGCGATCAGCACACCAATCAGCGTCACCACCGCAATAGCGCCGAACACGACGCGACCACGCACCAGGCGGGCGTCTTTTTCGTGGTCCTTGATGCGGATCGGCTGGGGCATGAGGGCAGGATTACTTGTGGTAAGGGTGCCCGGACAGGACTGTCCAGGCACGATACAGCTGTTCGCCGATCAGGATCCGCACCAGCGGGTGCGGCAACGTCAACGGCGACAACGACCAGCGCTGGTCGGCCCGGGCACAGACTTCCGGCGCCAGCCCTTCCGGGCCACCGACCATGAAGTTGACCGTGCGCGCGTCCAATCGCCAGCGATCGAGCTCCACCGCCAGTTGCTCGGTGCTCCAGGGCTTGCCGTGGACTTCGAGGGTGACGATGCGCTCGTTCGGCCCGACCTTGGCCAGCATGGCTTCGCCTTCCTGGCGGATGAAGCGCGCCACGTCGGCGTTCTTGCCACGGGTGTTGAGCGGAATTTCCACCAGTTCCAGGGCCAGCTCGGACGGAAGACGCTTGGCATATTCATGCCAGCCTTCTTCCACCCACTTGGGCATGCGAGAACCGACGGCGATCAGGCGCAGTCGCACAGCGGTCCCTTATTGCTGGTCTTTGTTGAGCTTGGTGAAGTGCTCATGGGGGTTTTCCGGGCTGTGGTGCGCAGCGCTGGCCGAACGGCTCTGCTCGGCACCGGCCCACAGGCGTTCCAGGTCATAGAACTGGCGCGCCGAGGCAGTCATCATGTGCACGATGACATCGTCCATGTCCAACAGGACCCAGTCGCTGTCGCCCTTGCCTTCTTCACCCAATGGCTTGACGCCCTGGGCCTTGACCGCTTCGCGGACCTTGTCCAGCATCGCGCCGATCTGGCGGTTGGAGGTACCGGTGGCGATGATCATGTAGTCCGTGATGCTCTGCTTGTCACGAACGTCGATCACCTGGATGTCCTGGGCCTTGACGTCTTCCAGGGCTGCCACGGCCACCTTGACCAGTTCTTCGCCAACCAGCGCCACGCCGGTGTGGACTTCTACAGGCAGCGGGGCGCTCTTGAACGTGCCCTTGCGCTTTACTTTGTTTACGTCTTTGTCAGTCATATAAAACTCGTTTTGCTCGTATGTTCGGGCGCTTCGCTACACGCATTCACGTGCCTTGAAGCGCGCCTTTTTCAGTTCGACGCACGGTAGAGCCCGTGCGCATCGATGTAGGCCAGGACCGCGTCGGGCACCAGGAAACGTACCGACTTACCGCTGGCCAGCAGTTGACGGATCTGGGTGGCGGATACCGCGAGCGGCGTCTGCCAGACGAATGCAATCTGTCCGCTCGGCCCTTTCAGGGCCAGCGGGTCGCTCACCGAGCGGGCCGCCAGCAGGTTGCGCAAGGCATCCGGCGGCTCGCTGTCGGCATCCGGGCGTTGCAACACCAGGATGTGGCAATGCTGGAGCAACTCTTCCCAGCGATGCCAAGTGGGCAGGCCGCAAAATGCGTCCCAGCCCAGAAGCAGGAAAACCTGGGCATCAACGGCCAGTTCGGCGCGCATCAGCTCCAGGGTATCAATGGTGTAGGACGGTTTGTCCCGCTGCAATTCGCGGGCGTCCACCACCAGCGGTGCCACACCGGCCACCGCGCACTCGACCATCGCCAGGCGATCCCGGGCCGACACCTGCGGCGTATCCCGGTGAGGCGGCCGGGCGCTGGGCGTCAGGCGTAGCTCATCGAGGGCCAGGGCGTCGGCGACTTCCAGCGCACCGCGCAAATGGCCGATGTGCACCGGGTCGAACGTGCCGCCCAGGATACCGATGCGCCGGGCCGGGGTTGTCGTCGTCACAGGGGCCGGCGGTTCGAGGTCGCCCAAGTCAGACCGACTCCTGTCCGCGCAACTGGCCGTCACCGACCACGATGTATTTCTCGCAGGTCAGGCCTTCCAGGCCCACCGGGCCGCGGGCGTGCAGCTTATCAGTAGAAATGCCGATCTCGGCACCCAATCCGTATTCAAAGCCATCGGCGAAGCAGGTCGGGGTGTTGATCATCACCGACGCCGAATCCACTTCGGCCACGAAACGCCGGGTTTCGCCCTGGTGCTCACTGACGATGGAATCGGTGTGGTGCGAGCCGTGGCGGTTGATGTGTTCGATGGCCTGGTCCAGCCCGTCGACCACGCGGATCGACAGGATCGGCGCCAGGTATTCGGTGTCCCAGTCTTCTGCCGTGGCCGCGACGGCCTCGATGATTGCCCGGGTGCGCTCGCAACCGCGCAGTTCGACGCCTTTTTCGCGGAACTGGGCAGCCATCGACGGCAGGAAGTCCTGGGCAACGGCCTGGTCCACCAGCAGGGTTTCCATCGCGCCGCAGATACCGTAGCGGTAGGTCTTGGCGTTGAAGGCGATGCGCTGGGCCTTCGGCAATTCGGCGTGGGCACTGACGTAGACGTGGCAGATGCCGTCCAGGTGCTTGATCACCGGCACCCGGGCGTCACGGCTGACCCGTTCGATCAGGCCCTTGCCGCCGCGCGGCACGATGACATCGACGAACTCGGGCATGGTGATCAACGCGCCAACTGCGGCGCGGTCGGTGGTTTCCACCACTTGCACCACGGCCGCCGGCAGATCGGCCTCGGCCAGGCCGCGCTGGATGCAGGCGGCAATGGCACGGTTGGAATGGATGGCCTCGGAGCCGCCCCGCAGGATGGTTGCGTTACCGGACTTCAGGCACAGGCTCGCGGCGTCGATGGTCACGTTCGGCCGCGACTCGTAGATGATCCCGACCACGCCCAGGGGCACGCGCATCTTGCCGACCTGGATGCCCGACGGGCGGTAGCTCATGTCGCGAATCGCCCCGACCGGGTCCGGCAGGGCCGCGACCTGGCGCAGACCGACGATCATGCCGTCGATGCGGGCCGGAGTCAGCGCCAGGCGCTCGAGCATGGCCGGCTCCAGACCGTTGGCCCGGCCGGCGGCCAGGTCCAGCTCGTTGGCAGCGGACAACTCGGCGCGCGCAGCGTCCAGCGCATTGGCGGCGGCCTGCAGGGCGCGGTTTTTCTGCGCGGTGCTGGCCCGGCCGATGATGCGCGACGCTTCGCGAGCGGCGCGACCCAGGCGGGTCATGTAGTCAAGAACGGACTCAGTCATGGTCTGTGTGGTCTTGGCGATGGGGAAAGCGGCAGATTATAGCTGTCGTAACCCTCGACTAACAGCATGGACTCGCAGTGGTGACCGGCGGAGAAGCAAAACAGCCATAAACAGCCGGTTGAAGCGCAATGCTGTTCACTTAAGGCAATCGACAAACCCGTGGCGAGGGAGCTTGCTCCCGCTGGGCCGCGAAGCGGCCCCAAAACCTGCCAATTGTGGCGTATCAGACACACCGCACCCGCCGGTTTACGGCTGCTTCGCAGCCGAGCGGGAGCAAGCTCCCTCGCCACTGGGTCATCATTTTTCCTAAGTGAACGGCATTACGGTTGAAACGAGTGTTCAGCGGTGATTAAGCTTTCCATTGCTATCATCGCGCTTCCTTTGGCCTCACTTCGTCTATCGCCATGACCGATTTGCCATCGCCCAACGCCCTGCCCCACGCCTTTTTCGATCGCGACGCCCAGGTGCTTGCCAAGGACCTGCTGGGCAAAGTCATCCGCCACAAGGTCGGCGACCTGTGGCTCAGCGCGCGGATCATCGAGACCGAGGCGTATTACTTCGCCGAAAAAGGCAGCCACGCCTCCCTGGGCTACACGGAAAAACGTAAGGCTTTGTTTCTGGATGGCGGGCACATCTATATGTACTACGCCCGGGGCGGCGATTCGCTGAACTTCAGCGCCCAGGGCCCGGGCAACGCGGTGTTGATCAAATCGGCCTACCCGTGGGTCGATGCCGTTTCGGGGCCGGCGAGCCTGGCGCAGATGCTGTTGAACAACCCCGACGCCCAAGGCCGGCCACGCACACCGCAAAAACTCTGTGCCGGCCAGACCCTGTTGTGCAAAGCTTTGGGGCTGAAAGTGCCGGACTGGGACGCCAAGCGCTTCGACCCCGAGCGCTTGTTGGTGGAAGACGTCGGCGTGCCAACGGTCAATGCGATCCAGACCACCCGCCTGGGCATTCCCCTGGGACGGGACGAGCATTTGCCCTACCGCTTCGTCGACGCTGCCTACGCCCCTTGGTGCACCCGCAACCCGTTGCGGCGCGGACAGGTCGAAGGGCGGGATTATTTTTTGCTTTCATGAACACAAACACTGCATGACCCTGCGGCCCCTTGTGGGAGCGAGCTTGCTCGCGATAGCGTCGGGTCAGCAGAAGGGGGGCTGACTGACACACCGCAATCGCGAGCAAGCTCGCTCCCACAGTAAAAACTGCATGCCCATCACTATTCAATGGAGTTGTTCTTATGGGCCCATGGCTCGATAGCATCACCGCCTGGCTGACCGTCAACCCGCAATGGCTGGCGGTGGCGGTTTTTGTCGTTGCTTGCGTGGAATGCCTGGCCATCGCCGGGTTGATCGTGCCGGGCACGGTGCTGTTGTTTGCGATTGCGGTGCTGGCCGGCAGCGGCGCGTTGTCCTTGGGCGAGACGCTGCTGCTGGGGCTGCTCGGAGGCCTGCTGGGGGACTTGGTGTCGTATTTACTCGGCCGGCATTTCCACCAGAATATCCGGCGCCTGCCGGGGCTGCGGCATCACCCGGAATGGATGAGCGCGGCGGAAAGCTATTTCCAGCGCTACGGCATCGCCAGCCTGCTGGTGGGCCGCTTCATCGGCCCGCTGCGGCCCATGTTGCCGATGGTGGCCGGCATGTGCGACATGCCGTTCCCGCGCTTCGCCGCCGTCAGCGTGTTGGCCGCCGCCGGCTGGACCGTGGCGTACCTGTTGCCGGGCTGGGCCACCGGGGCGGCGTTTCGCCTGCCGCTGCCCGAGGGTTTCTGGCCCCAGGCCGGCGTGGTCATCGGCAGCATCGCGGTGATGATCGGGCTGAGCGTCAACAGCACCCTGCGTCGCCATCGCCATGCCACGGCGCTGATCGCCGGCATCGGCCTGGTGATCCTGATCGGCCTGTTCATCGGCTTTCGCTACCTGACGGCGTTCGACCAAGGCTTGATGGCCCTGGTCCAGGAGCATCGCAGCGCGACGCTGGATGAAATCGCCGTGACCTTTACCCTGATCGGCGAATTCCGCTACATGTTGATTGTCTGCAGCTTGGTGACCGCGTTGCTGCTATTGGCACGGCAATGGCGCCAGGCGATCTTTGCCGGCGGCACGATGTTGTTCACCGCCCTGGCCAATACCGGCTGCAAACACTTCTTTGCCCGGGTGCGCCCGGAAATCCTCACCGACCCACTGACCAGCTACAGCATGCCCAGCGGCCACTCCTCTGGGGCATTCGCGCTGTTCCTGTCTCTCGCCGTGCTGGCCGGCCGCGGCCAACCGCCACGCCTGCGCCTGACCTGGCTGTTGCTGGGCTGCTTGCCGGCCTTGGCCATCGCCCTGTCGCGGGTCTACCTGGGAGCGCATTGGCCGAGCGACATCGTCGCCGGGGCGATGCTCGCCGCCAGCATCTGTGCGGCCGCCCTATGGCTGAGCCAGCGCCAGACCCTGCTGCCGGCCATGCCACCGAAAGTCTGGTGGCTGGTCCTGCCGGCGCTGACGGCGGCGTTCAGCTTCTTCGCCCTGCGGCACTTGCCCCATGCGATGTTGCGGTATGCCTATTGAACACACTATTTGTGGGCACTGAAGATCCCCTGTGGGAGCGAGCCTGCTCGCGAAGACGGCGGCACAGTCACCCTTGATGCGAGCTGACCCACCGCTTTCGCGAGCAAGCTCGCTCCCACAGGAGGCTGTGGCGAACATCAATCCCGCAATCAACATAAAACCATTGTGGGAGCGAGCTTGCTCGCGATGGCGGCGGCACATTCAACATTGACGCAGCTGATCCACCGCTATCGCGAGCAAGCTCGCTCCCACAGGGGCCAGCCCTATCAGTGAGGGATCAGGCGAACAGTTCGCCCTGCAACTCATCGAGCAACGCCTGGATCGCATCCAGCCGCTGCTGGGGATCATCGAGTTGCAGCAGGTCGATCTTGTCCAGCTCATTGAATGGCAACAGGTAGGCCAGTTGATTGGCCAGCGATTGCTGGCCGGTCGCTTCGGTGCCCATGTTCAGCGCCTCGACCATCGGGTGCTCGGCCAGGGCCTTGAGCAGCGCCACCAGGTCGGCATCTTCGTCTTGCAGCGGTTGTTCCGGCTCGTCTTCCAGCCACTCGACCTCGGCCACCGTGAGTTGATCGGCCTGGACACTGCTGCTGTGCACCAGAAAACGCCGTCCGCCCTGCACGCGAATCCCCAGCAGGCCATTGTCCTGCTGGGAAAAATCGGTAATCAGCGCCTCACAACCGACCCGCGCATAACCTTCAGGCGCGACGCCGACTTCCTCGCCATCGAGGATGCACACCACACCAAAGCCTTCGCCCTTTTTCATACAGCGCCCGATCATGTCGAGGTAACGCGCCTCGAAAATCTGCAAGTCGAGGATGCAACCGGGGAACAGCACGGTGTTCAACGGGAAAAGCGGCAAGCTCATAACCAATTCCTTAAACCGTCATCGACACCACCAACGGCAGCAACACCGCCGTGGCCACGCCCATCAGACTCATTGCCAGCGCCGCGAAGGCACCCGACTCCTCGCTTTCCTGCAACGCCACCGACGTGCCCACCGCATGGGCCGCCAACCCCAGGGCCATGCCTCGGGCCTCAGGGCTATGGACACCCAACCGGGTCAGAATACTCGGGCCGAGAATCGCCCCGAGCACCCCGGTGATCAACACGAACACTGCCGCCATGGCCGCCACGCCGCCGATCTGCTCGGCCACCAGCATGGCGATCGGCGAGGTCACCGACTTGGGCGCCATGGTCATCAGAATCATGTGCTCGGCGCCAAAGGCCCAGCCCAACACCACTGCAGAGCCCGTGGCAAACACCCCGGCTATCACCAGCGTAGTAAAAATCGGCCAGAACAACTGCCGGATCCGTCGCAGGTTCAAATACAGCGGCACCGCCAGGGCGACCGTGGCCGGGCCCAGCAGGATGCTGAGGATCTCGGTGCTCTTGCGGTACTCGGCATAACCGATGCCACAGCCCACCAGCACCCCGATCAACAGCACCATCGACATCAGCACCGGTTGCAGGAACACCCAGCGGGTTTTTTCGTACGCCGCCAGCACCAGTTGGTAGGCGCCCAGGGTTATGCCAATGCCGAACAGCGGATGATGGATGACCGAGGTCCAGGCGCCCTGCCAATCGAGCATCATTGGCTGTCCTCCGGAGCGGCGACGTGGCGACGGGCCAGGCGCTGCATCAGCACGCCCGTCAGCGCCACGGACAGCACCAGGGACAAGGTCAACGCGCCAACGATGGCCCAGAAATCGGCGGCAATCGCCCCGGCGTAGACCATCACCCCTACCGCAGGCGGCACCAGCAGCAATGGCAGGTAACGCAGCAGACTGCCGGCGGCCAGGTTCAACGGCTCGCTGACTTCGCCGCGCACCACCAGATACCCCAGCAGCAACAGCAGGCCAATGATCGGCCCCGGCAGTACCGGCAGGAACAAATGATTGATCGCAGTGCCCAGCAATTGAAACAGCACCAGCCAGGTCAGGCCCCGTAGCAACATCCGCTCTATCCCCCCGCAACAGCCCCAATGAACGCGCCAATTCGGTTCACGGCGTGATTCTGTGGCGAGGGAGCTTGCTCCCGTTTGAGTGCGAAGCGCTCATAAAATGGGGCCGCTGCGCAGCCCAGCGGGAGCAAGCTCCCTCGCCACAATCGAACACACACGTTGAATGAACCGAATTGCAAAGAATGCGCCGGCATTATAAGCATGCCCGCGCTATGGTTCGGCATTCGTAAAAAGCATGGTCGATGACCTTCCCGGCCCGCCATGTTGATCTACAGTGGTTTTCCGGGGACGCAAAATCCCCGCTCCAGAAAAAGTAAAAACGATGAACCCAAGGAGAGTCTCAATGCCCTACGTCCCCGTTGCAGCGCTCAAAGATTATGTCGGCAAGGAACTTGGACGTTCCGATTGGCTTACCATCGACCAGGACCGCATCAACCTGTTCGCCGAAGCCACTGGCGACTTTCAGTTCATCCACGTCGATCCGGTCAAGGCCGCGCAGACCCCGTTCGGCAGCACCATCGCCCACGGTTTCCTGTCGCTGTCGCTGATGCCCAAGTTGATGGAAGACATCCTGATCCTGCCCGAGGGCGTGAAGATGGTCGTCAACTACGGGCTGGACAGCGTGCGCTTCATCCAACCGGTGAAGGTCGATTCCAAGGTCCGGCTCAAGGTCGACCTGGTGGAAGTCACCGAGAAAAAACCCGGCCAATGGCTGCTCAAGGCCACCGCCACCCTGGAAATCGAAGGTTCGGAAAAACCGGCCTACATCGCCGAGCCGCTGTCGCTCTGCTTCGTGTAAACCTGCGCACATGCGAAACCGTCCAGGCAGTTTCGCATCGCTTCTCTATATCCGGGAGCCAAAGCTGCGGCATACTCGTGGCCTGATGACCTGGATCCCGTTATGCGCTTACTCGTCCCACTGACCCTGACCCTGTTGCTCACCGCCTGTGGCGCCGGCGAATCGCCGCTGCCTCCCGACGCGCGCCTGCCCGACGGCGGCCGCTACCGTGGCGACCTGGTGGACGGGCTGCTGCAGGGCCAGGGGCGCATCGACTACCCCAACGGCAGTTGGTACGCCGGGCAGTTCGACAAGGGTCAATGGCACGGCACCGGGGAATGGCATGGCAGCAACGGCGAGGTCTATCGCGGCCAGTTCCACCAGGGCCTGTTTCATGGCCAGGGCAGCCTGACCACACCCACCAGCAGCTACACCGGCGGCTTCAAGCTGGGGCGACGGGACGGTGAAGGGACGCTCAAGGAAAACGGCATGACCTACCGGGGCGAATTCAAGGCCGACCGCTATTCCGGCCTCGGACGCTTGGAACTCGACGACGGCAGCCAGTACCAGGGCCCCTTCGTCAACGGCAAGCCCAACGGTGAAGGCCAGCGCTTCGACGCCAGCGGCAACCAGTTCACCGGGCACTTTGTCGATGGGCAACTACAAGGCAAAGGCACCTTCAACAGTGCCGAAGGCGATGTCTACATTGGCGGTTTCCGGAACAACCAGCTCAACGGTCGCGGTCGCTACGAAAATGCCGACGGCGATGTCTGGATCGGCCAGTTCAAGGACGGCGCACTGACCGGCAAGGGCGAACTGATCGGCGCCGACGGCAGCCACTACCTCGGTCGATTCAATGATTGGCGCTTTACCGGCGAGGGCCGCCTGAACCTGCCCGACGGCAGTTTCTACATTGGCCAGTTCGAGGCCGACAGCTATCACGGGCGCGGTACCCTGGTGCTCACCGATGGCACGGTGCAAAGCGGCACCTGGGCCAACGGCCAACGGGTGCGCGACGCCGACGGCAGGCTGCTGCCGGATGTGCTCGAACTCGGCCTGCTGGCCCAGGGCCGCCTGCTGGAGGACGCCCTGGCGAACATCCCGGCCTCGACACCGGCGGTGGAGCTGTACAGCCTGACCCTGGGCGGCGACGGCAAGCAAAGCGTGTTCCTGCGCGAATCCGACTATGTCGCCAACATGCTCACCAGCCGCTTCGGCGCGTTCGGGCAGATCCGCCTGGTGAACCACCGCGACCACCTCGGCGACCGGCCCATGGCCAGCCGTGAAAGCCTGCGCCGCGCCGCCGCCACCCTGGCCGAACGCAGCGGCCCGGAAGACCTGATTTTCATCTACCTGACCAGCCACGGCACCAGCGAGCACGAACTGGTGCTCGACCAGCCGCGCATGGAGCTGGCCGACCTGCCCGCCGATGAACTGGCCGTGGTCCTCGCACCGCTGAAGCATCGCGACAAGATCGTGGTGATCTCGGCCTGTTATTCCGGCGGTTTCATCCCGGCGCTCAAGGACGAACGCACGCTGGTCATGACCGCTTCCCGGGCCGACCGGGTGTCCTTCGGCTGCTCCGAGGAAGCCAACTTCACCTATTTCGGCGACGCGCTGTTCGCCCAGGCGCTGAACCAGACCGACGACCTGGAGCAGGCCTTCAAACGGGCCAAGGGCATCGTTGCCGAGCGCGAGCAGGCAGACAACTTCGAAGCCTCGGAACCGCAGATCTGGGCGCCAAGGACGGTCCTGTCCCACTGGCAATTGCTGCGCAAGCAGCAGGCGCGAAAAGCATTGCAAAGTGCGGCATTGAACGACGAGGCGACAAAGAGCAACTAAGCTGAACCGTATCAAGGGGGAAACACTATGTACTTGACGCCTCAGCATGTTTTGCTCGCCGGTGCGACCGGATTGACCGGGGAACACCTACTGGACCGGCTGCTCAACGAGCCGACCATCACCCGTGTATTGGCGCCTTCACGCCGGCCACTGGCCGAGCATCCACACTTGGAAAACCCGGTAGGGGAGCCGGCCCAGGTGCTGCCACAACTCAGTGGCCAGGTCGACATTGCCTTTTGCTGCCTTGGCACCACCCTCAAGAAAGCCGGCTCCGAGCAAGCCTTCCGCGCGGTGGACCTGGACCTGGTCCTGGCGTTTGCCAAGCGCGCCCGGGAACTGGGCGCACGGCATTTGGTGGTGATCAGCGCGTTGGGGGCCGATGCCAAGTCATCGCTCTTCTACAACCGGGTCAAGGGTGAGATGGAGGCGGCCCTCAAGGCCCAGGGCTGGCCGCAACTGACCATTTGCCGCCCTTCCCTGCTGCTGGGCGACCGCGTCGAACCGCGCCTGGCCGAGCAACTGGCCGGGCCGTTGTCGAAGCTGATCCCCGGCAAATACCATGGCATCGAAGCCTGCCAACTGGCCCGGGCCATGTGGCGTCTGGCGCTGGAAGAACAGGATGGGGTGCGGGTGGTGGAGTCGGATGAGTTGCGCAGGCTTGGCAAATAGCCCTGTGGTGCCTGGACAGAAGCCATCGCGAGCAAGCTCGCTCCCACAGTGGACCGAGTTGGACCGCAATCTCTGTGGGAGCGAGCTTGCTCGCGATGGGAAGCACCGCCAATCCAAAGCCAAGCACTCATTGTGGTGTTTGCTACAACCCGCCTGTCGCCCGGAACCCTACGCCTAATGCCGTGAACAACGACAACGGCAACAACAAGGTATCCAACAGCGCGCTACCCGGCAGGTCCACGCCCGGGTAACTCGGCGCCTCGGCCCCAAAGCGGTCCTTGGCGCAGCAGCCACCCTTCAGGGCATACAAGTCCAGGCGCGTGCCGGCGTAGACCACCGGCGCGCCCGGCTTGGCCGCGTCGAGGGTGCGGGCGGTGGCGCAGCCGGTCAGTTGCAGCGCCAGCAGCACGATCAGCAGCTTACTCATCACTGCTCAAATGATGCTCGCCCCAACGGGGCAACATGTCCTGGGGAATGTTCAGCAGATTGAGGATCCGCGCGACCACGAAATCGATCAGGTCGTCGATGGTCTGCGGCTGGTGATAGAAACCCGGCGACGCCGGCAGGATGGTCACGCCCATGTTCGACAGTTTGAGCATGTGCTCCAGGTGAATGCTCGAATACGGCGCTTCCCGCGGCACCAGAATCAACTGGCGGCGCTCCTTGAGCGTGACGTCCGCCGCCCGTTCGATGAGGTTGTTGCAGGCCCCGGTGGCAATCGCCGACAGCGTCCCGGTGGAACACGGCACCACCACCATCGCTGCTGGCGCGCCGGAGCCCGAGGCCACCGGCGACATCCAGTCTTCCTTGCCGTACACACGAATCTGCCCCGCCGCCGCACCGGTGTATTCGGTGAGGAAGGCCTGCATCATCTGGGTCTTGGACGGCAGGGTCACGTCGGTCTCGGTGGCCATCACCAGTTGCGCGGCCTTGGAGATCAGGAAATGCACTTCGCGGTCCTCGCGCACCAGGCAATCGAGCAGGCGCAAGCCGTACTGGGCGCCGGACGCACCGGTCATCGCCAGCGTGATGCGTTCCGGGCCGTTGCTCATTTCAGCGCCTCGGCGAGTTTGCCGTGCAGGCCGCCGAAGCCGCCGTTGCTCATGATCACCACGTGGGTGCCGGGCTGGGCCTGGCTTTTCACGCGCTCGATGATGCCCTCCAGGGAATCGCTGACAATCGACGGCACCGTGCACAGCGCGGCGGTGGCGCCGAGGTCCCAGCCGAGGTTGGCCGGTGCGTACCAGATCACCTGGTCGGCATCGACCACGCTTTCCGGCAGGCCGTCGCGGTGGGCGCCGAGCTTCATGGAATTGGAACGCGGCTCGATGATCGCCACCAGCGGCGCGTCACCGATGCGCTTGCGCAGACCGTCGAGGGTGGTGGCGATGGCCGTCGGGTGGTGGGCGAAGTCGTCATAAATGGTGATGCCGTTGACCTCGGCGACCTTCTCCATCCGCCGCTTCACGCTTTTAAACGCGCTCAACGCGGCAATGCCCATGGACGGCACCACGCCGACATGACGGGCTGCCGCCAGGGTCGCCAAGGCATTGGCAACGTTGTGCTGGCCGGTCATGTCCCACTCGACCACGCCTTGGGACTGGCCTTCGAACATGACTTCGAACTGCGAACCGTCATCCTTGAGCAACTTCACCTGCCACTGACCGCCCACGCCGGTGGTCTGCACCGGGGTCCAGCAGCCCATTTCAATGACGCGCTGCAACGCCGGCTCAGTGGTCGGGTGAATCACCAGGCCTTCGCTGGGAATGATGCGCACCAAGTGGTGGAACTGCCGCTCGATGGCCGGTAGATCGGGGAAGATATCGGCATGATCGAACTCAAGGTTGTTGAGGATCGCCGTGCGTGGACGGTAGTGGACGAATTTCGAACGCTTATCGAAAAACGCGCTGTCGTATTCGTCGGCCTCGATCACGAAGAACGGCGTGCCACCCAGGCGCGCCGACACCGAGAAATTCTGCGGCACGCCACCGATCAGGAAGCCCGGGCTCATGCCCGCGTGCTCCAACACCCAGGCGAGCATGCTGCTGGTGGTGGTCTTGCCATGGGTGCCGGCCACGGCCAGGACCCAACGGCCCTGCAACACGTGATCGGCCAACCACTGCGGCCCGGATACGTAGGGCAGGCCTTTGTTGAGCACGTACTCCACCGCCGGGTTGCCACGGGACATGGCGTTGCCGATGACCACCAGGTCTGGCGCGGGGTCCAGTTGCGCCGGGTCATAGCCTTGGGTCAGCTCGATGCCCTGGGCCTCCAGCTGCGTGCTCATCGGCGGGTAGACGTTGGCGTCGGAACCGGTCACATGATGGCCCAGCTCCTTGGCCAGGACCGCCATCGAACCCATGAAAGTGCCGCAAATACCGAGAATATGGATGTGCATAGTCGACCTCGTAAACATGGCCGCAGGTTAGCGTAGGGAGGGGAAAATCGCACCTTGTGTTTGAGCCCCACACCGAGATCCAGTGTGGGAGCGAGCCTGCTCGCGAAAGCGGTGGTTCAGGTTGCATCCATGTTGAATGGACAGGCCCCTTCGCGAGCAAGCTCGCTCCCACAGTTGACCGCACAACCCCGGCTTGCTACCGGCTGCTTTTGTGGCGAGGGAGCTTGCTCCCGCTCGACTGCGCAGCAGTCGCCTTCGGTTTCAGGGTGGGAAAAAAGCTTGGGGCTGCTGCGCAGCCCAGCGGGAGCAAGCTCCCTCGCCACAAAAGCAGTCAGTTGCCAAGCAGTCAGCAGTCAGCAGTCAGCAGTTCAATTGTCAGTGGCACAGCGGGCAATCGCGTGTTTACGCAACTTGCGGTAAAGGGTATTGCGGCTGATCCCCAGTTGTTCCGCCGTGTGGGTCATGTGCCAGCGCTGGCGTTCCAGCGCATCGAGCAATGCCACGCGCTCGGCATCTGCCAGCGGGTGTTCAGTCGGGGCTTCAACCGGCGCAACCGGACGCTGGCGGATCATCGCTGGCAAATCCTCCAGCCCTATCCGCCCGCCATCACACAAAGCGGCAAGGGTGCGCAGCACATTGCGCAGTTGTCGCACGTTGCCCGGCCAGTCGAAGCCCAGCAATGCCTGGCGCGCCGGCTCGTCGATGAACACCGTCTCGGCGCCGCTCTCTTCAGCCAACAGGAAATCCAGCAACTGCGACTTGTCACTGCGTTCGCGCAACGCTGGGAGGGGGATTTCCAAGCCATTAAGGCGGTAATACAAATCCTCACGAAAGCTGCCATCGCGAACGCGGTCGAGCAGTTGCCGGTGAGTGGCGCTGATGATGCGCACGTTCACCGCCTCGGGCTCGCCACCAATGGGCACCACCTGGCGATCTTCCAACACCCGCAGCAAGCGGGTCTGCAAAGCCAGGGGCATGTCGCCGATTTCATCAAGGAACAGCGTACCGCCGTCGGCCTGTTGCAGCTTGCCGCGCATGCCCTCCTTGCGTGCGCCGGTAAAACTGCCGCCGCGATAACCGAACAGCTCGCTCTCGATCAGGCTTTCCGGGATGGCCGCGCAGTTGAGGGCGACGAAGTTTTTCCCGGCGCGCTGGCTGGCGTGGTGCACGGCCTTGGCGAACGCCTCCTTGCCGGAGCCGGTTTCACCCTGGATCAGCAGCGGCACATCGCGCTCGTAGACCCGCAGCGCCTTGCGAAAATGCTCCTGCAACGCCGCGTCGCCCAGGCAGATGCCCGGCAGCCGCGCGGGCTCGATGGCCTTGAGCAACGGCGCGACCGGCACCGGCACGCTGCGGGGCTGGCCACGCAACACGGCGAACAAATGCCGGCCGTCACGGGTGCGCAACGGCCAACTGGCGCTGGCCTGGGCGCTGGCCCGGCCCAGCAACTCGTCCAGTGAACAGTCGAAGAAGTCCTCGACCCGCTGACCGAGCAAGCCTCCGCGAATATGTCCCAAGAGATTGAGCGCGCTCTGATTGACCGCGCAGATCCGCCCGTCGCCGTCGAAGGCCATCAAGCCTTCGCTGAATAGTCCTACGGACTCGGCCTGCAAGTGGAAGCGCAGCAGCCATTGATTGTCGAAGCAACGCAGGAAGTAGCAGCTCTCGATCATCTTCGCCGAGAGATTGACCAGGGCCATGGTGTGGAACTGGCTCTGGCGCGACACGTCCGGCCGGGCCGAGGACACGTCGAGCACCGCCAGCAATTCGCCGTGGGGATCGAACACCGGGCTGGCCGAGCAGGTCAGGCCGGTGTGGCGGCCACGAAAGTGTTCTTCCTGGTGAATGGTCAGGGCCTGGCGCTCCACCAGGCAGGTGCCGATGCCGTTGGTGCCTTCGCAGGCTTCGCTCCAGTCGGCGCCGAGCCAGAGGCCGGCCCGTTCGAAAATCTTCCGTTCGCTGGGGGCGGTGACGCAGTTGAGGATCACGCCCCGGGCGTCGGTGAGCAGCACCGCGTGGCCGGCGCCGGAGAGTTGCTGGTGCAGGCTGGTCATTTCATTGCCGGCGATGTGCAGCACTTGCTGCAAGCGCTCGCGGCTCTCCAGCACCCGGCCATGCTCAAGCACCGTCGGCGCCAGGTTCTGGGCCGGGTCGAGGTGATAGTCCTCGAGGCAGCGCAGCCAGGAACGGGCAATCGACGGATCGCTGCCAGGGCCCTGCAAATGGGCCTTGCCCTGGGTGACCGTCAGGACTTGCTGGGCATGGCGACTCAAATGGTTGCTGTGCATTTTTTTATTGTTCTCCCCGAAGGATCTGCCTCACTGGAGCAACTGGTGAATATCCAACTGTGAACACCCAACCTTGTGGCGAGGGAGCTCGCTCCCGCTGGGCTGCGCAGCAGCCCCAAAACCTGAGTTTGCGGTGTATCAGGCTGACCGAATTGGCTTTGGGGGACCGCTTCGCGGTCCAGCGGGAGCAAGCTCCCTCGCCACAAAAGCGGTCTTGTCACCCAAACAGTCCTGCAAGAAAAGCAGTCTTGCCACAAAAGCGCTCCGTCCATGGCCTCGCCGTCGGAGCCAGCATCCTCCAGCCCAACCGCCTTTGCAATGCTGGCGCGACCTGCCGGTCACAGACTGTCTCGCATCTGGCACAAACTGTCACACCCGCTGTATCGCAAGCGTCACACAGCCCCTCCGTTTGTCCGGCCAACTCCTCCTAAAGTCTTGATTTCCGGGCCCTGCAAGGCAATGGCCCAACCTTTGCTCTAGGCTTAAGTACCAGCGCGAATTTGCGCGGCTCCCTAATAAGCACAAAAGCCAAGGAGAACTCATCATGCGTTACGCTCACCCCGGTACTGAAGGCGCTATCGTTTCGTTCAAGGCTAAATACGGTAACTACATCGGCGGCGAGTTCGTCGCGCCTGTCAAAGGTCAGTACTTCACCAACACATCCCCGGTCAATGGCCAGCCCATTGCCGAATTCCCGCGCTCCACGGCCGAAGACATCGACAAAGCCCTGGACGCCGCCCACGCCGCCGCCGATGCCTGGGGCGCCACCTCGGTCCAGGCCCGTTCGCTGATCCTGCTGAAAATCGCCGACCGCATCGAAGCCAACCTTGAAGTGCTGGCGATCACCGAATCCTGGGACAACGGCAAGGCCGTACGCGAAACCCTCAACGCCGACATCCCCCTGGCCGCCGACCACTTCCGCTACTTCGCCGGTTGCCTGCGGGCCCAGGAAGGCAGCGCCGCCGAGATCGACGGCAACACCGTGGCCTATCACATCCACGAACCGCTGGGCGTGGTCGGGCAGATCATCCCGTGGAACTTCCCGCTGCTGATGGCCGCCTGGAAACTCGCCCCGGCCCTGGCCGCCGGTAACTGCGTGGTGCTCAAGCCGGCCGAGCAAACTCCACTGGGCATCTGCGTGCTCATGGAGCTGATCGGCGACCTGCTGCCACCCGGCGTACTGAACGTGGTGCAAGGTTTCGGCAAAGAGGCCGGCGAAGCCCTCGCCACCAGCAAGCGCATCGCCAAGATCGCCTTCACCGGCTCGACCCCGGTGGGCTCGCACATCATGAAATGCGCCGCCGAGAACATCATCCCGTCCACCGTGGAGCTGGGCGGCAAGTCGCCGAACATCTTCTTCGAAGACATCATGCAGGCCGAGCCAAGCTTCATCGAGAAAGCCGCCGAAGGCCTGGTGCTGGCGTTCTTCAACCAGGGCGAAGTCTGCACCTGCCCATCCCGCGCCCTGGTGCAGGAGTCGATCTACGACGAATTCATGCAAGTAGTGATGAAGAAAGTCCTGCAGATAAAACGCGGCGACCCGCTGGACACCGACACCATGGTCGGCGCCCAGGCGTCCGAGCAGCAATTCGACAAGATTCTTTCGTACCTGGAAATCGCCAAGGGCGAAGGCGCCGAGCTGTTGACTGGCGGCAAGGTGGAAAAACTCGAAGGCAACCTGGCGACCGGGTATTACATCCAGCCGACCCTGCTCAAGGGCACCAACAAGATGCGCGTGTTCCAGGAAGAAATCTTCGGTCCAGTGGTGAGCATTACCACCTTCAAGGACGAAGCCGAAGCCCTGGCGATCGCCAACGACACCGAGTTCGGCCTCGGCGCCGGCCTCTGGACCCGCGACATCAACCGCGCCTACCGCATGGGCCGGGCGATCAAGGCCGGTCGCGTGTGGACCAACTGCTACCACCTGTACCCGGCGCATGCCGCGTTCGGTGGCTACAAGAAGTCCGGCGTCGGGCGTGAGACGCACAAGATGATGCTCGATCATTACCAGCAGACCAAGAATTTGCTGGTGAGCTACGACATCAATCCGTTGGGGTTCTTCTAAGCCCTTGGGGCCAGGCAGGTCATTCTGCCTGGCCCTTTAGATCGCTATCGCGAGCAAGCTCGCTCCCACAGGGATTTGTGGATAACTCTCCTTCAGGGTTGAAGTAGATCCACTGTGGGAGCGAGCTTGCTCGCGATAGCGGCGGTCCAGCTTGCATCCATGCTGTATGCAACACACCGGTTCCAAGAGCAGCCCCGCTCCAACAGGGCCAAAAAACAATAAAAACAGGTAAACCCTTATGCCAAGCGATCATGCAAACCCGCAACCGGCAACGTCCTCGGTCGACTTCGAAAAAGTCGGTTCCGATTATTTCCAACAACGCGAACTGAAAAAAGGCGCGGCGGGCTGGGTCCTGCTGGTGGGCCTGGGCGTGGCCTATGTCATTTCCGGTGACTACGCCGGCTGGAACTTCGGCCTGGCCCAGGGCGGCTGGGGCGGGATGTTCCTCGCCACGCTGCTGATGGCCGCGATGTACCTGTGCATGTGCTTTTCCCTCGCCGAGCTGTCCTCGATGATCCCCACCGCCGGCGGCGGCTACGGGTTTGCCCGCAGCGCCTTCGGGCCCTGGGGCGGGTTTCTCACGGGCACGGCGATTTTGATCGAGTACGCCATCGCCCCGGCGGCGATTGCCGTGTTCATCGGCGCCTATTGCCAGTCGTTGTTCGGCATTGGCGGCTGGATGATCTACCTGGCGTTCTACATCATCTTCATCGCCATCCACATATTTGGCGTCGGCGAAGCGCTCAAGCTGATGTTCATCATCACCGCCGTCGCCGCCCTGGCGCTGGGGGTTTTCCTGGTGGCAATGGTGCCGCACTTCAACGTTGCCAACCTGTTGGACATCCCGGTCAAGGAAGCGGTGGGCGCCAGTCCGTTCCTGCCCTTCGGCTACGTCGGCGTCTGGGCGGCGATCCCTTATGCCATCTGGTTTTTCCTCGCCGTGGAAGGCGTGCCCCTGGCCGCTGAAGAAACCAAGAACCCCAAGCGCGACCTGCCACGCGGCCTGATCGGCGCCATGCTGGTGCTGGTGGCCTTCGCCCTGCTGATCCTGGTGATCGGCCCGGGCGGCGCCGGCTCCAACGCGCTGATGACCTCGGGCAATCCGCTGGTGGAAGCCCTGGCCAAGGCCTACGGCGGTTCGACCTGGATGGGCAGCTTCGTCAACCTCGTCGGCCTGGCCGGTTTGATCGCGAGTTTCTTCTCGATCATCTACGCCTATTCGCGGCAGATCTTCGCCTTGTCCCGCGCCGGCTACCTGCCACGCAAACTCTCGGAAACCAATAAAAGCAAGGCACCGGTCCTGGCACTGGTGATTCCCGGCATCATCGGTTTCGGCCTGTCCTTGACCGGCCAGGGCGACTTGCTGATTCTGGTGGCGGTGTTCGGCGCGACCATTTCCTACGTGCTGATGATGGCCGCGCACATCACCCTGCGCATCCGTCGCCCCAAAATGGACCGGCCATACCGCACGCCGGGCGGCATCTTCACCTCGGGCGTCGCCCTGGTGTTGGCGTGCATCGCCGTGGTGGCGGGCTTCCTGGTCGATCCACGGGTGGTGATCGGCGCCGCGATCATCTATGGAGTGCTAATTGCTTACTTTGCTTTCTACAGTCGGCATCACTTGGTCGCAGGCACGCCCGAAGAGGAATTCGCGGCCATTCAAAAAGCCGAAGAAGCCCTGCACTAAGCCGTAACGTGCCGAAAACCACGGCGCCGCCCAGCGGCGCCGTCACGGAGAACCTGTATGGCCAGCTTTGCACACACGGTCGGCGCCCAGACCTACCGCTTCGACAGCCTCAAAGACCTGATGGCCAAGGCCAGCCCGGCCCGTTCCGGGGACTTCCTGGCCGAGATCGCCGCTCTCAACGATGGCGAGCGCGTGGCCGCGCAAATGGCGTTGGCCGACCTGCCCCTCAGCCATTTCCTGCAAGAAATGCTGATTCCTTACGAGGTCGACGAAGTCACCCGGTTGATCGTCGACACCCACGACAAACAAGCCTTTGCCGCCGTCAGCCACCTCACCGTCGGCGGTTTTCGCGACTGGCTGCTCAGCGACGCCGCCGATGAACAGAGCCTGCGGGCACTCGCTCCCGGCCTGACCCCGGAAATGGTCGCCGCCGTGTCGAAGATCATGCGCGTGCAGGATCTGGTGCTGGTGGCGCAGAAAATCCGCGTCGTCACCAAGTTCCGCGGCACCCTCGGCCTGCGCGGGCGCCTGTCCACCCGCCTGCAACCCAACCACCCCACCGACGAACCGGCCGGGATCGCCGCGAGCATCCTCGACGGCCTGCTCTACGGCAACGGCGACGCCATGATCGGCATCAACCCGGCCACCGACAGCACGGCCTCGATCTGCGCCATGCTGGAAATGCTCGATGCCATCATCCAGCGCTACGACATCCCCACCCAGGGCTGCGTGCTGACCCACGTCACCACGTCCATCGAAGCGGCCAACCGCGGCGTGCCCCTGGACCTGGTGTTCCAGTCCATCGCCGGCACCGAAGCGGCCAACGCCAGTTTCGGCATCAGCCTGAACATCTTGAAGGAAGGCCACGACGCCGGCCTCAGCCTGAATCGCGGCACCCTCGGCAACAACCTGATGTATTTCGAAACCGGCCAGGGCAGCGCGCTGTCGGCCAACGCCCACCACGGCGTCGATCAACAGACCTGCGAGACGCGGGCCTACGCCGTGGCGCGACATTTCAACCCGTTTTTGGTGAACACGGTTGTAGGCTTCATCGGCCCGGAATACCTCTACAACGGTAAACAAATCATCCGCGCCGGCCTCGAAGACCACTTCTGCGGCAAGTTGCTCGGCGTGCCGATGGGCTGCGACATCTGCTACACCAACCACGCCGAAGCCGACCAGGACGACATGGACACCCTGCTGACCCTGCTGGGCGTGGCCGGGATCAACTTCATCATGGGCATCCCCGGCTCCGACGACATCATGCTCAACTACCAGACCACCTCGTTCCACGACGCCCTCTACGCCCGCCAGACCCTGGGCCTCAAGCCGGCGCCGGAATTCGAAACCTGGCTGGCGAACATGGGCATCTTCACCCAGGCCGATGGCCGGGTGCGGTTCGGCGACAACCTGCCACCAGCGTTTCGTCATGCCTTAGCGCACTTGGGATAAGAGACCTGCCATGGATAAATCACCTGTCGATCCACAAAACCCCTGGCTGAACCTGCGCAACCTCACCCCGGCGCGCATCGCCCTGGGCCGCACCGGCACCAGCCTGCCGACCTCCGCGCAACTGGATTTCCAATTCGCCCACGCCCAGGCCCGTGATGCCGTGCACCTGGCGTTCGACCACCAAGGCATTCGCGACCAACTGGATGAACGCGGCCGTGAGAGCCTGTTGCTCCATAGCGCGGCCAGCGACCGCGACAGTTATCTACAGCGCCCGGACCTGGGCCGACGGCTCGATGAGGCATCCGCGCAAACCCTGGACGCGTACGCGGCGGCCCATCCGGGCGGCGTGGACCTGGCCATTGTCGTGGCTGACGGCCTGTCGGCGTTGGCGGTACATCGCCATACCTTGCCATTCCTGGCGCGGCTGGAAGAACAGATCGCGGCTGAAGGCTGGTCGGTGTCGCCCATCGTTTTGGTGGAGCAAGGCCGCGTCGCCGTGGCCGATGAAGTGGCCGAACGGCTCGGTGCCAAGATGTCGGTGATCCTGATCGGCGAACGCCCCGGCCTCAGCTCCCCCGACAGCCTGGGGCTGTATTTCACCTACGCCCCCAAGGTCGGCCTGAACGATGCCTATCGCAACTGCATCTCCAACGTTCGCCTCGAAGGCCTGAGCTACGGCATGGCGGCCCATCGCCTGATCTACCTGATGCGCGAGGCCTGCCGCCGGCAGCTCTCGGGGGTCAATCTGAAGGACGAAGCCCAGGTAAACACGCTAGAGTCGGAAAACGCTGCCGATATGAAAGGTAATTTCCTACTGGCGCCGCCCCGCGACTGATCCGTTTATCCGATTGCGTTTTTGATCCGCTTTCAGGCAGCATCAAAAGCACGGCAGCGCGACAGTGTTGTCTGAATATCTGTCGACCCTTGCAGACGAGACCTACCATGCGGATTATCCAAGCAACCCTGGAACACCTGGACCTGCTGACCCCATTGTTCGTCAAATACCGGGAGTTCTACGGCTCACTGCCCTATCCGGATTCGTCCCGGGCCTTCCTCGAAAAGCGCCTGCGCCGCAAAGAGTCGGTGATCTACCTGGCCCTGCCCGATGACGATGACAACCGGCTGCTGGGCTTCTGCCAGCTCTACCCGAGCTACTCCTCCCTGTCCCTCAAGCGCGTGTGGATCCTCAACGACATCTACGTCGCCGAAGACGCCCGCCGCCAGCTGGTGGCCGACAACCTGATCCGCACCGCAAAAAAAATGGCCAAGGAAACCAACGCCGTCCGCATGCGCGTCTCCACCAGCAGCAACAACGAAGTCGCGCAGAAGACCTACGAATCGATTGGGTTCAAGGAAGATACCGAGTTCAAGAACTACGTGTTGCCGATCAGCGAAGATTTGACCTGATGACCGCGGACTGATCGTCCCCACGCTCCGCGTGGGAGCGATCAAACCTCTGTGGCCGAGTGAAACCCTTGTGGCGAGGGAGCTTGCTCCCGCTGGGCTGCGCAGCAGCCCCAATCCCTGACCATGTGGTACATCAGGATGACCGCGATGGCTGCTGTTGGGACCGCTTCGCGCTCCAGCGGGAGCAAGCTCCCTCGCCACACAAGACAGCCTGCGCCAGCACCCATTACAGACCCAACAACCAAAGCCCTCCCTTAGCACCACCGTCCTTGTGACGGAATGAAACTTCGTGGCCGAGTAACCCCCTTGTGGCGAGGGAGCTTGCTCCCGCTGGGCTGCGCAGCAGCCCCAATCCCTGAGCACGCGGCACATCAGGATGACCGCGGTGGCAGCTGTTAGGACCGCTTCGCGCTCCAGCGGGAGCAAGCTCCCTCGCCACAAAAGCGGTCCGAGCCACGCCTCATCCAGGCAATCCCTCAGAAATCCCCAGCTACAAACTCCCCCCGCACTCCCCCCGCCCCACCGTATAATGCCGCTCTTCCCAGCTTGTAAGAAAAAGCTACACACCCTGTAGCCATACTCAAAGCCAGACCCACCGCCTGCCGAGTCGGGCCGCCACCACAGGTGCCATACATGGATTTCAACCCCCTCGACCTCATCCTGCATCTCGACGTCTACCTCGACATGCTGGTGACCAACTACGGGACGTGGGTCTACGCCATCCTGTTCCTGGTGATCTTCTGTGAAACCGGCCTGGTGGTCATGCCGTTCCTGCCGGGCGATTCCCTGCTGTTCATCGCTGGCGCCGTCGCCGCCGGTGGCGCCATGGACCCCGTCCTGCTGGGCGGCCTGCTGATGCTCGCGGCCATCCTCGGCGACAGCACCAACTACCTCATCGGCCGCACCGCTGGCGAAAAACTCTTCAGCAACCCCAACTCGAAAATCTTCCGCCGCGACTACCTGCAGCAAACCCATGACTTCTACGCCAAACACGGCGGCAAAACCGTGACCCTGGCGCGTTTCCTGCCGATCATCCGCACCTTCGCCCCCTTCGTCGCCGGCGTCGGCAAAATGAACTACCTGCGTTTCTTCGGCTTCAGCGTACTCGGCACCGTCCTCTGGGTCGGCGGCCTGGTGACCCTCGGCTACTTCTTCGGCAACGTGCCCTTCATCAAGCAGAACCTGTCGCTGCTGGTGGTCGGCATCATCCTGCTGTCGCTGCTGCCGATGATCATCAGCCTGGTGCGCAGCAAACTGAGCCAGCGCGCCTCGAAAGCCCAACCGCGCTGATCGCCATGTGGTCCCTGAGCAACTGGCGCCGCCGACGCACCCTCGCCAAACACCCCGTGGCCGAGGACATCTGGCAGCGGGTGCGCCAACAATTGAGCTTCCTCGACGGCATCAGCGCCGCCGAGGACCAATGGCTGCGGGAAGCCTGCGTGCTGTTCCTCCACGACAAACACCTCACCGCCCTGCCCGGCGTCGAGCTGCACCAGGAACAACGCCTGCTGCTCGCCGCCCAAGCCCAATTGCCACTGATGCACCTCGGCGACCTGAATTGGTACCAGGGCTTCCACGAAATCGTCCTCTACCCCGACGACTTCCTCAGCCCCCAACGCTACCGCGACGCCAGCGGCATCGAACACGAGTGGGACGGCGAACACAGCGGCGAAGCCTGGCCCCAAGGGCCGATCATCCTGGCCTGGGACGGCGTCATGGCCAGCGGCGGCTGGGACGGCTACAACCTGGTGATCCACGAACTGGCGCACAAACTCGACATGCTCAACGGCGACGCCAACGGCCTGCCACCGCTGCACGCCGACATGCGCGTCAGCGACTGGGCCGAGGCCATGCAGCAAGCCTTCGACGACCTCGACCGCCAACTCGACCACAACCCCGACGCACAAACCGCCATCGATCCCTACGCCGCCGAAAACCCCGCCGAGTTCTTCGCCGTCACCAGCGAATACTTCTTCAGCGCCCCGGACCTGCTGCACCAGGCCTATCCACGGGTGTATGAACAGCTCAAGGCGTTCTACCGCCAGGATCCATTGGCCCGGCTGCGGCAACTTCAGGCCGAAGATCCGGTCTACCAGGCGTCATACTAAGGTCTAGGGTTTGTACGAAAAGTCGCCGAGCGGCGATCAGGCAAGGCGAAAACAGGCGAGGAAGCGGAGTTGACTGGTTGTCAATGAGCATTCCGAGCCTGTTTTCAACGCAGCATGATCGTCGCGCAGGCACTTTTCGTACAAAGCCTAAGACCCTGGTAGCGTGGCAACAGCGGCCGAATATGCCTATAATCGCCGCCACTTTTTGGTCAATCCGACCAGTCATTTGGTCAACTAACGGGGGCACCGCCCAATGAGCTACAGCAAGATTCCGGCTGGCAAAGACCTGCCGAACGACATCTACGTCGCGATCGAAATCCCGGCCAACCACGCCCCGATCAAATACGAAATCGACAAAGACAGCGACTGCCTGTTCGTTGACCGTTTCATGGCCACCCCCATGTTCTACCCGGCCAACTACGGCTACATCCCCAACACCCTGGCCGACGACGGCGACCCCCTCGACGTGCTGGTCGTGACCCCTTACCCAGTGGCCCCAGGCTCGGTCATCCGCGCCCGTCCAGTCGGCATCCTGAACATGACCGACGACGGCGGCGGCGACGCCAAAGTCATCGCAGTGCCACACGACAAACTGTCGCAACTGTACGTCGACGTGAAGGAATACACCGACCTGCCACCGCTGCTGATCCAGCAGATCGAGCACTTCTTCGCGAACTACAAAGATCTCGAAAAAGGCAAGTGGGTCAAGATCGAAGGCTGGGCCGGTGCAGACGCCGCCCGCGAAGCGATCACCAAGTCGGTTGCCGCCTACAAAGGCTGAAGCTGTATTTGAATAAAGAACCCCGGTTTTCACCGGGGTTTTTTTATGCCTTAATGGAGCTTAATACAAGTTCGTATTAACATCGTTTAAACCCGTTTAGCCCGCGCCTTTCAAATCCTAAAAACGGAAAGATCATCTTATATATTTGAACAACCTGTTTATTGCCGAAAACACAGTCGCCCCTAAACTTTCCGTTTATGAAAATACTTTCCAGTGGCGACCGCTTCCGAGCCCTTCTAAAAGAAGCGAACATCCGATCCGCCGACTTCGCGAAGTTATACGGCGTGAAATCCCAACACGTGAACAACTGGTTCAACCGTGGCATCCCGCCCGGGCGCATCCACAGCATCGCCAGCCTGCTGACCGTCAGCCCGGAGTGGCTCGCCCACGGCGAAGGCCCACAGACCCCACTGGGCCTCGGCCCCGGCATCACCTATGAAGCCGCCGAAAACGATGGCGTCTACAGCGTGGCGGAACCCACGGACATCGAACTGCCTTTCTACAAGGAAGTCCCCATCGCCCCCGGCGAAACCAAAACCCACATCGTCGAAATCCCCGACCAATCCATCCGCCTGCCCCGCAGCCACCTCGAATCCCTGGAAATCGACCCCAGCGACGCCATCTGCATCACCATGGTCGGCGACAGCATGGCCGAACGCATCGAAGACGGCTCCACCCTCGCCATCGACCGCGGCCTGACGCAAATTGTTGATGGTCAGATTTATGCGCTTGAGCATGATGGGATGCTGCGTATCAAATATCTGCACCGAATCCCGGGGAATCGGCTACGGCTGCGTAGTCATAACAGTGCTGCTTATCCGGATGAAGTCTTCAGCGCAGAACAGATCGACGCGCAACACATCCACGTGATCGGCTGGGTGTTCTGGTGGTCAACCCTCAACAAACAGCGACCGCCGGTGTTCGACTAACCCACCCAAGACCAGAAACCGTGGCAGGAACTGCAGTAGGAGCTGTGGCAGGAGCTTTTTGTGGCGAGGGGATTTATCCCCGCTGGGCTGCGCAGCAGCCCCCTGCTTTTCATCTAAATCCCCCCTAACCCAATGATTCCACACCACTTACCACTGGGCTTCCGAACAAAACCCGCGTATCCTCCGCCCCACATTTGCGAGCCCACGCCTCGCACCGACAAGGCAGATCACTTTCTGACCAAGTCCCACAGCCGGCCGCAAGAGCCGGATGTACGTTTTGAAGGCTGGTGAGGTTTGTCAAAAACGAACTGAGTTAGTCAACGAGAAGCCGGCCATAAGCCGGCTTTTTAATGTCTGAAATAGTCCTATTTCATCCGATAGTCCACCTAATAGCTTAGGGGTTTCAAGCATTCCCCTGTCCGAAGTTGTTCAACACCATTTGACTTCATTCGACGATGAAGTGGGAGGGCATAACAGGGACATCTAATGGGTAAGCTGAATCCGAAACAAGTCAAAAACATGACCGAGCCCAGCAGTTATGGGGATGGGCTACGGTTGGTCGTAAACCGACCGGGTGTAAACCCTTAACACCATAGCTAGCGAATGCCCAACCATGGCTTCTATGACTTCTTCCTTACCCTGGCAACCAAATCGTGAATGCTCAATCGTAAGCACGACACCAGCCAGAGCCTTCAAGTAGATTACGCCTACTGACGTTTAGCGATTTATCAGCCTCAGTTCAGATGCTGGATCTGCCATCCCTGTTCTCTCAGCAGTTCCTGATTGCGTTCGTATCGCTGACCGGTGCCCAGAGATCCATTACGCATTGCCAGGCACAATAGGTGAGTCGGCCGGGTCATCGCAACATACATCTCCATCAGCCGCTTACGTTTGGCGTCATTGTCACACCGAGTGCCATTTTGATTTTGGCCTGAAAGCCAAGGCATCAGCGAATGCAGGAAATGTGAACGGTTAAAAGTCTCCAATACCAGAGTCGCCGCATGGGTTTCCCCCTTGGCAATGTGGATCGAGCCGAGCTTGATGTCCACATGCGAACCATTATGGATGCATCGGTAGTGGTTAACTTTGGGAGCCTCCAAGCTCTCTTCGACTCGCTGAAGTGAGCCGGGAGCCAGTTGAGGAGCACCCACTGCAGGTACGCCAACCTGAGCGTTCCAAGCAAGGAATGTGTTGGCCTCAGGTTCGTACTCGTTCCCTCCACTTATCAATGCGCCGATTTGCCTAAATCGCTGTATAGAACCTGCCCATGTGGCCTCGTCAATAACTTCAGTAGTGAAAAGGATTCTTGTGATCAGCAAGCGATAGTCAACTCTGAGTTCAGGATGAGCTGCGAGGATTTCTTCCAAATGTTGATGCAGCCTCCCGCGCCCTCTGAACGGCGCTGGCGGTGCCAGTAAGTTTGCTAAACGCACAATGCCTGCCGCAATCTGCTCTAGTCCTAGGTGCGCGGTACTTCCAATCGCTGCCAGTTGCCTGGCCGCATAGAGATGCTCCAATAACGTCGCAGGACGGTGATTGGTACGGCTGGCACTTGGCATGTAATCCTGCCAGAAGTGGGAAACCGTTTTAGGGTAATGCGCAACGTTCATACCGGCCCGGTCGATTATTTTGTGAACCGCACCCAAGGCTGTGATGGGAGCTTGTGCTATCAGCGCCGGTGGTAAGTGTTGGAGTACTAACTGCCCATAAGCATCCAGCACGCCTGAGGTGTCATCATCAGGAAAAACAAAAATCGTATGAGGAATCTCTGCGGCACCAGGCTCGACTTGTCGGGCCCCAAGGAGACCATCTGGAATGATTGGCGTAAACGCAAATCGACTGGCGAGCGCCGCAATCGACGAGTCGAATCGAAAGCTGTCGGCGATCGCTGCACACCTTGCCAGATCTGGGAAATTATCCACAGCGAGGACATCGTCTTGCTCAAAAATCGCCTGGTTTGGATCTCCAACACGCATCACACAGATAAGAGGATTATCCCGGGGGAAGAGATCCCTCAACATGGCATTTTGCATTTCCGACGTATCCTGCATTTCATCGATAAGAACACAGGGAAAGCGGTGTTGCAGCGTCAACGCGACACCAGGATGTTCGTCGAGAAGCGCCTTACCAAGCAGAAAGATTTCGTCGTAGCAGAAATAGCCAAGCCTTGCGGCCTCCCTCAGTGCGAGTGATGCGATTTGATGCGTTGGAGTATGTTCACCACTGGGGAAACGTGCGCCGGCAAGCGGAGTATCAAAATTGGTGCTGGTGATTCGCAATGACTCGAAGGAAATATGGTTACGTTCAAGGTAACTCACAAGGAAGGAGTAACGTTGCCCGCCAAGTATTCTTCGCCTCGCATTGAAAGTGAGCTCGTTATCGATAGCTGTGAGCGGGTGTCCCGCTGATAACAGCCATGGTTTCGCTAGAAATTTACTGACGAAGCCATGAATGGTATCGATGAAGTGAGGGTACCGCAGGAGACGTTGCCCAACATCTGTGCCGCCTAGCCTGTGCTCTATCTCTTCGCGCGCTACGTTGGTATGGGACAAGATGCAAAGGCCCTGAGTCTTGCTTTTCCACTTGTTAGCGAGGATCGCAAGCTTTGCGACAACCAATGTGGTTTTTCCGCTGCCTGGACACGCTGAGATGTCCAGCGTGTCCAGTGACTTAAGAAACCGTCGGCGAGGCTCATCAAGGTCTCTGAGCTTCATGAGACTGCAGACCCACTCGATATCTTCGTCGAGGATCGGGTCGACCATTTCATGGAAAGGCCTCATGGCTGGGCCTCTATTGCGGCAATCTGATCGTGCATTGGCGTCGTTGCAAATTCAATTGCGCTCACGATGTAAGTTGGCAGCGAAGCTCTGAGCTGATCAGCCGTCATCGTGCCCTCCTCAACTGCATCCTCCAGAAGCTCAGCAAGATACTGCGCGGTGATCGCCTTCGAGGCTTTACCCTTACCGAACATCTTGTAAACCCTAGAACAAAGCTCTGCCGTAGTACGCGATAGAGCTTCGAGGGCCAAATAGGAGGCATGTGCCTCACGAAGCACGACACTACGGGTCTTACGATCCTCATTCAGCGGGTCGTCATTCATAGCGAGCGTCGCAGCCAGGTAAACCTCTTTTGCCAGCCCGCACGCCGCAAGGTCGTACTCAAGTGTCCAGTGATCTGCAATGAATGTGGCCACATTTTGACCGTCCCCCTCCCCAAGCTTATTGCGTCTAGCAACCAGCGCTGCGGCCTGCTCTTCTGGAGTTGCACCAAAATCTCTTACTGCCTTCCAACGACGTTTGGGGCTTGTCCATTTAGCGTCATCATCGCCCGCTACCAAGCCTAAGATCTGAGGCGCACAGTCAGGCATGACGTCCATATCAGCAAGGCACGCGGTTGGAATTTTCAGCTGTCCTTCATCTGGATTTCGTCGCTGGAGAATTCGTGCGTAACGGCGCAATCCCGTCCCGCCGACGTTCACAACCGAAACGCCGTGTTCAGTTAGATCTCGGCCAACCAACGAAGCAATGGTCGGCAGTAAAATCGACTCCCCATCTCCCTCGACGATGAGAAGACCACGAGAGAAAAATAGGTTTGCCTTCGTGACGTCGAGAAACCGATCTAGAAAGCGGTAATCACCCGTACTGAGTTCCGTCTGGCCGTCAATCAGAGAATAAGCACGCTGGCGATGCATGAGCACCATGTTTTTCAGTGGAATTTTGGAGCTCAAGTTTGGGCTGTGGGTCGACAGAATCACTTGGACGGGACGCTGATCGGATCCTGGAGGTGGCTTAGCTGCCGACTCTAGAAACTGCATCAACCTGAGTTGACGCTGTGGATGCAAGTGAGCCTCGGGCTCCTCAATCAGTAGCAATGGGAGGCCTTCTCGTTCCTTGCCCAGTAGTAGCAACTCGCAGGCCATGAACAGCAGGTTATTTGACCCCAAGCCGTAAGTCCCTCGTGTTGCCCCCGTGTTCTCCAGCAGTCCTAGCTCTAGGCGTTCTAGAATCTGACGTAGCTTCGCTGCCTCAGTAGCTCCCTCTGCGAAGTTGATACGCCCATGCAACTGCTCGCCTGACAGCGAAAGCAGCTTGAGATAATCATCATTGATGGCGGTCTGCGCGCTGCTAACGCCTGGATGGCCATCGACCAAGTGTCGAAGGTAGTCTGACATTCCGGCGAGATTCAGTGCCGCTGCGTCTGCAAAAGTGGCTGGCAGATTGGTGGCATCTAAAGGATTGCCCTGTGTGATGTCTGGGAAATTGCTGAGAATCTGCGACAGCCGAGACCCTCGTCCAGGAGACATCTCGCGCTCCGCATCCCTAAGTGGACGTAGATATGCGGCGGCAAGTAACTGACGAACATTGGAATCCAAGCTCGGACCGCTTCCATCTTTGCCAGTCCGTACGGAGATATCCACCCATCGACGCGCAGCGGCTGACTCGCTGAGACGCCTTGCTGTCCAGTACACATAGAGGGAAGTCTCGGCGCCCTCATAGGTCAGATATTCAGCGAAGGCACCCTGCTCCGCTTGCGAAAGCTTGGAGAACTGACACATAAGCGTGATCTCGCTTTTCTGTGTCTGATTGGGGGCGATGTGAAAGTCTTCAGGTTGCAAGCGCATGAAGTCCGCGTCGCGCGTTTGCAGTACATGGCGGATGGCGTCGATTACGGCCGTCTTGCCGGCATCGTTCTCCCCCACAAGCGCTGTCACTCCTTCCTGGAACTTGATGTTGAATGCAGGGGGAGTATCACCAAATTGGCGAAAGTTTTTGATAGACAGGGCAGACAGGTACATCTCGCGCTCCTTGCAGACGTAGTAAGGCCACCCTATTGGATTGCCTCTGAACACTTGAATAGTGCTATATCAAGTAACTATCGCGTAAGCCGCCGTGGACGTCGAGGCCGCAGGTTGATCAAGAGCACAGAAAAAACGCAGCAACGTCCTCGAGCGCGGGATTAGTAACAGCGACGAGGCGGGCCAGAACAGCCGGCCGAGAAGGCAATAGTAAGCCGTACTGGCAGCTTCATCTAGGCGCTGTCGTGGCAACTAGAATTGGACTCCGGTTCTTGATTGCGACTCCCAGGATGCATGCGGTCCCGTGGGGATCGATGAACCTGCTGGCGTCAGTCCCATAACGGGCAGTCATCGGTATGAGCTGCCACTCAGCAATTCATATCGATATTGATTCACCAAGGAAAAAACCATCAGCATCATGCTCATAATTTTTTCCTTCATCGTCATTTTGACGACGGCATCAGGCACTGAAGTCGTCACCCATCTGATGGTCGAATGATTGGCGGATCAGATCGATGACATAAGGCAGCCCGTCCTTGCTAGCGAGACCAATCTCCACGTCCCCATTTCCCCATCGCCCTAGGTTAGTCACATCGCGGCATAAGCCCTTGGGGTCATCCGGCCCGCAGTAGATCCGCCCATAGCTGACGGCACTGCGCTTCAGTCCAGGAGTAATTGCGCTGATAAATCGGAATAACAAACTGCGGCGATTTACGCAGAAACTTGAGTAAGTTGGCTTCAGTAGCTTTCATTATTTCACCAGTTCCATCAATTTCCCAAACCCATCCACCACGTCGTACCTCACCTGCGCTGAAGTGATCTTGGCGAAGAACTTACGGGCGCAAGCGATTTTGGAGGCCTCGATGGCACGGAGATCCATGCTGGACATTGAACCCTTGGTTTCGGCGACAAAGTAAACGTGCTTCACCTTGCCCTCTTGGAAGGCGATAGCCCAATCTGGGTTGTAGTTGCCGACTGGCGTGGGGATGAAGAAACTCTTCGGCAACTTGGCGTACACAACCACTTCGGTGCTGGCGTCCAGCTCTTCGACGAATTTACGTTCGACGCTGGAGTCGGTGAACACGTAGTCGTAGACGTGGTGCTTGGCTTCGAAAGCCTTGCTGAAATCGTCCTTGGGTTTCTCTGCAGTAAAAATGTCCGAGCTATGGGTTTCATCTACTGGATCGTAGGCGATGTGCTCGACAATGGCCGTAGCCTTCTGCTCATTGATCAGCGTAGCGGCCTTGGCGATGAAGTCTTCCGGGTTGGTTTTGTACTGGCTGAACACCGCAACATTGATGTCTTTGAGGATGCTGGCAATGGTGCTGCGTGTTAGCTGGGTATCCTCGGCTAGATTGCCGATCAGATCGTATTTCACCGCCGAATGAACGGAGTGGTTGTACTTTTCGGTCGCGCTTTCGGCGATCTTAAAGGCCGTGCCGCTCTTCATATCGTCGAAGCTGGCGTTCTCCAGCTGGCTGCCGCGCTCAATAATGTACTGCATCGGTTTAACCCGCAGCTCAGTATCCAGGGCCGCCACGCACTTGCCCACCAGCTCATCGGTTTCAAAGTGAACGGTGTAAGCAGCCTTGCGGTTGATCTTGTTCCACAGCGCCTGAAACTCCTTCTTCTCGAAGTTCGAGTTCAGGGGGTTGATCTTGGCCTTGCGGTCATCGCCAATCTCCGGCATTTGCGCCGCACTGAATACGCTATCGATCAACTGGAACACCTGGGCGGCATAGGGCTGTAGCTCAGCCGGCAGCTCTGCCAGTTGTTCTTGTTTTTTGGCCTCGTGGTAGGTCAAAGTGATCTGATCGTTGTCGTCGGTGTAGTCGTTTTTCAGCAGGTATTTGTAAATCTGCTTGGCCAGTTGCGCAGAGACCTCAACGTCGCCAGTTGGGGTTTGTAAAATCTTACCTTTGAAGTAACTCTCGTTGGCCTCACGCGGCCGGGCCGACAACGAGTCGCTGATGTCCCTCTGCAGTGCTCCAACAAAATCTTTGTAGCTTTCGCTGGCTACCACCGTCAGCTCGTTGATTTGGTGCACAGTGGCCGGGTCATCCATACGGTCACCCAGTTGGTTGACGGCCAGGCGCATGCCACGCCCCACCTCTTGGCGCCGGGAGATGCTGTTATCGCTGTGCTTTAAGGTGCAAATAACGAAGACGTTGGGGTTATCCCAGCCTTCGCGCAAAGCCGAGTGCGAGAAAATAAATCGCACCGGTTCGTCGAACGACAGTAGGCGTTCCTTATCCTTGAGAATAAGGTCGTAAGCATCCACGTCGTCGGTCTCAGTGGCTTTTTTGCCCACGGCGGGATCGACTAGTCGTTTGCTCCTCTTATCGATAGAGAAGTAGCCATTGTGAGTCTGGCGAGCCTGAATGCCCTTAAGGTAGTGATTGTAGGGCGTGTCCTCCAGCGTCATCACGTCGGTGAGGTAAGCGTTGTACTCCTCCTCGAAGATCTGCGCGTATTCGCCGGGCAGTTCGCCGGCTGCGTCGTACTGGCGATACTTGGCCACCTCGTCTATGAAGAACAGCGACAGTACCTTGATCCCCTTGCTGAACAGCATCATCTCTTTTTGAAAGTGCGCCTTTACCGCCTCTCGGATTTGGATGCGGCGCATGGCGGCCTCATCCACGTTGCCCACGGCCTCCCCGGCAACCAGCTCGACACCATTGGTAAAGCTCAGCGTGTCGATACGGGCGTCGATGTCGGCAACCACGTAGTCTTTGTACTGATCCAGCCCACCGGACAGGTCGTAGAGATTATCGTTGCGACGAAGCTTGCGCATCACCCGCTTGATACCAGTACTCTGCTTAATCTCCATCTCGACCCGCGCCACAGGCGATTTGGTCGAGACTTCGATGTCCTGTAGAAACAGGTAGGCATTGGTGCCGGTCAGGCCTTTAACCGTAATGCCCCGCACGCTAATCTTCTTCACTAGCTTCTGGTTATAAGCATCCAGCGCGTCGAGGCGGTGGATTTTGTTGTACTCGGTTTTGTGCGTAGCTGAGTAGCGCACAATCATCAGCGGATTGAACTCGCTAAAGGACGCCAGCGTCTTGGCCCCTTCCATCTTCTGCGGCTCATCGAGAAACAAAATCGGTCGGTTGGCCTTGATTACGTCGATAGGGCGGCGCGACTGAAAGTCATCCAGCTCTTCATATATCCGCCGCTGATCAGCACCACGAGCGGCGAACGCCTGCACGTTGATGACCATGACGTTAATGCCGGCATCAGAAGAAAAACTCTCCAGGTTGTGCAGCTGCTTGGAGTTGTAGATGAAGAAGCGGGCCTTCTTTCCGTAGCTTTCCAGGAAGTGCTCAGCGGTGACCTGCAGCGACTTGTACACACCCTCTCGGATGGCAATGCTAGGCACCACGACGATGAACTTGCTCCAGCCAAAGCGTTTGTTCAACTCGAACATGCTCTTGATGTAGCAATAGGTCTTGCCAGTACCGGTCTCCATCTCAACATCGAGGTTGATGGAGCAACCTGTATGTTTGTCGCTGGCCAGCGCCGCCGATAACGGCAGGTTCTGCCGTCGTTGTACCCCTTGAATATTTCCCAGCAGCTGCTCCGCGCTCAACGCTAGCTCGGCATTCTTGAAGCCAGCCTCAGTAGGCTCAATCACCTTCGCTCTAAGTAAATCGATCTGTTGCGGTGCTAGGGATGTGGCAGGCCTAGCTCCAGGGTCGACGCGATAACTCACGCCAGAAGATTTTGGCTGGCCAGCAAAGCAGTCGGCAAAGGCGTCTACCGCATGAGTCTGGTAGGGCTGAACTTTAAACTTCAGTTTCATATGTACCAGCCCCTTAAAGCGTCTTAATTTCGGTAGCTGGAGAAAGCAATTTAAACATCTGCTCAACGTTGATTTTCACGCTGTCGCTTGCGAAGCTGGCGTCGCGGAACACCACACGTAGCGGCTTATATTCGGCGAGCTGTTTGACGAAGTCTTCTCCAATGCTGGTATCAAAGCATGCGACTAGTGCGCTTCCATCAACGAAGAACACTGTCTTGCCGGCGATAACTTGCTGGTTGATCGGCAGCGCCAGATCCACGCCCCAGTCAAGCAGCACCTGAAACAGCAAATCTTCAGCGGTGCGGTCTTCGCGAATATTGTCGACCTGGCCGGAGAGCAAATCCTGACTCACTGCATCCGGTGTGTAGTAAACCTCTTGCATATTGGAGGTATCAATTTTTAGGACGCGAAAACCAGTATCTAGTTGACTAGCGTCTTCCGTGCCAACGATATCGACTTTAAGCCTGCTTCCAGCACGGCGCATTCTCTCCTTCCCAATCTCTGTTATCTTAAGCGGAATATTATTTTCTTCATAAAATTTAATTGCCGACTCATATTTCTTATTGCTTTTATCAATAGCATCATCTATCTGAATAGCAATGAATCTCCTGCTCCCGGAGTCTAACGAATTCGCCTTCATGACAGCATGAGGCAAGGAGCAAGAGCCTGCAAAGAAATCCATAAAGATACCTTCACGCCCATTATAAAGATCAATACAGGTGCGAATAAGATCAATAGGCTTTTTTCCATCAGGAAAAGGAATATCACCTTCTTTCCCAACATTGTTGTAGTCAAAATTATCCCAGAGAGTACCTAACTTTTCTTTTTTTATTATTTGATCTCCACTCGCATCAGCTACATCGTGCAGCCAGATAACGCGACGGACCGTATTGCTAATATAGGTATGGACAACCTTAACTCCCCTATCTCTACCAGATCTAGGGACATACTCAACCTCTAAAATTTCACTGTCTTCCAAGCGACCCACGGCATCCATCACACGGGTTCGAATACTTGTTTGCGCATTTGTATCTGAGAATATTTGTTTAAAATATTTTTTATACGCATCAGCTTCGCTGATACCCTCCTGTTTGCAAGCCTTGCTGATGGTCGTCCTTCTAACACCAGCCCGCTTATATATATCTATCGGATTTCCATCACCATCTTTTATGGTGCCAAAAAATGTCCGCTCATTCGCTCCAAGAAGAATGCTAGTGTATTTCCAACTTTCCCCTTCTGCCCGCATTTCATTTATGACATCAATTAATGGGCGTTCTGTATAAAGATGCGCAAGGGTATTGAAATCTTCAAGCGACTTAGCATAAATAACTATATATTCCACATTCTTCTTAAGCCTTTTATCTTCACCGCCACCCGACGCACCTGCCGAAACTTTCGCCATAACGCTTATGGTATTTACATAGTTCAGCTCACCGAACACTTCATTCAAGACGGATATGGTGTTTTTTAGCTCAATATCGCTAATGGACACACAAATTACCCCATCATAATCAAGCAGATTCTTAGCTAGGCGCAACCGAGGATACATCATGCTTAGCCATTTAGAATGGTACTTACCGTTCGCTTCCGGATTGGCAACCATTCGATTCCCGTGCACATCCACCTGATTTGATTTTTCTAAATAAACGTCTATTGATTCAGAAAAATCGTCTTCATAAATAAGATCAGCCCCGGTGTTGTACGGCGGATCGATATAAATCAACTTAACCTGATTGAGGTAAGCTTCCTGCAACAACTTAAGCACTTCTAGATTATCACCCTCAATAAACAAATTTTTTGTCTTATTGAAGTCAACACTACCGTCTCTGCACGGGCGAAGCGTCTTCGCAATCGGTGCATTCGCTGCTAGCAGCGCCTCACGCTTGCCCGGCCAATTTAGCTGATAACGTTCTTGTGGCCCTTCTACCACTGAGGCAGAAAGCTCCTGACGCAGTAGGTCGAAGTCGATGGTCTTTTGCAGCTCGCCCTTGGCATCCAACGCTTCAGTGATGCAATTCGGAAACAGTATGGCCAGCTTGTCGATATTGGCTTCGGTCAGGTTTTTAGAGTGCATCTTCAGCTTGTCCATGAGACGTCCTGTAATTCTTGAATTCTTGGGTACGAACTGGTGCTTACGCGCTCAGCTGATCAATTTGGGCGTTCAGCTCCCGCAATTGCGCGTTGAGCTCTACTTTGCGGTTGAACTGTATTTCTTTGTGCAAACGAGCCTCTAGCTTGCGCTGCTCACCATGCAGGCTCCGTAACTGCGTCAATCGCTGCAGCTGTTCTGGCAGGCCTTCACCGAGCCTCGCCGGCTGAGATAACAAGCTGCGCAGCAGTTGTTCGTAAAGACCTTGAAGGTCCAGCGCCACCGGCAAGGGCTGACGCTCGGTATCAGCCGTTAGCCACACCCCGGCGAAATAGCCATCGATGACCCACTTATTGGCATCGGCTTCGCTCGGGCGTTTAAAGGTCGCCACCATGCGGGTGCGCTGCTCATGGTGCAACTGAAAGATGATCGGCAGTGGGATAACGCGGTCGATGGCGCGCAGTACATCCTCATCCAGTTCAGCTGTTTTCAGTACAATGTCGAAAATCTGAATTTCCACGACGCTGCCCCGCGCCGGCAGGTTAATGGTTTCCGGAGCCAGCTTGTAAGCCCATGTAATTTGCTCGACTTGGGCAACAAATTTATCGCGCAGCGTCGAGCTCACAGCTCCCCGCTCGTAAATTTTGTTCTTAGCCACCACCCGGCCAACCTTGGCCTGCGGCGGAAAACTAAATAGCGCTGGTGTAACTGCCGGAGTGACTGCGGCCTGGCTCATGCCACGTCCTGAATGACGATGAAAGTAATCAACTCGAAATCATCCAGCCCAGAGATTGTGTCGACCAGCGCGGTGGTCCTACCGCCGCTAAACAGACTGTCGATATCTTTCTCTTCCTTCACATCAATCATTGAGCGAATCGCTTGGTCGAGTAGGTGGGAGTAGGCGCGCATGTTACGCCCGTCCTGGGTGGACTGATTGAATCGCTGGTAGGCATCACTGATCGGCTCGCTGCGGCCCTTACAAGCGCTGCGAGCCAGGTCCAACAGACGCTTGGCTTCTGTCTGATCACTGATGATCTGCCCTTCCAGACTGATATAAATCAGGTAGAAGGGATGCAGGCGGTTCTGTTGATTGAGGCCGGCGCCGTGCTTGCGATTGCGCAAGGTGAAGATTACGCCGGGCACCAATCCAAGTTCCTGCCGTGCCGGCACCACGGCGTGCACGCCATTGGGGATGCTGCCGAGGTCACCATTGGCCTTGATGTAGCTGAGCAAATCCATGCGAAAATCATTGAGGCCGAGGTCGGTGATGGAGACGCCGGTCTTGATGTCTTCCATCTCAATCACTTCATCCTGCAAACGTCGTAGCTGCTCCTTACGGTAGGCCACGTCGTTGGCCTGGGCGCTGAGCACGTTGTCGTCACCGGTGGCTGTAACATCAGCGATCATCATGCGGTTTTCGACCCGCTCTTTGAGGTTGATGTACTCGTCGAGGCTAATGTCTGGCCAGTAGTTGACCAACTGGATGCTGGCGTTCTGAGAGCCAATACGGTCCACCCGGCCGAAGCGCTGGATGATACGCACCGGGTTCCAGTGAATGTCGTAGTTGATCAGGTAGTCGCAGTCCTGAAGATTCTGGCCTTCGGAGATGCAGTCGGTACCGATTAGGATGTCAATTTCACGCGGCTCATCCGGGTAAATCAGCGCTTTTTCTTTCGAGCGCGGCGAGAACAACGTCAGCAAACCTTGGAAGTCGTAAGTCTGGCGACCGCCTGGCATGGTGCCGAGGGTGGATTTGGGTGCATCGCTGCCGGTGACCTTGCCGGAATGTACCTTGTGAGTGCTCAACAGGTACTCAGCCAAGTTGTCGTAGAGGTAATTGGCGGTATCGGCGAAGGCGGTGAAAATCAGCACTTTGCGGTTGCCAGAATTGATCGGTGATGCCAGCTTGCTGGTGATCTGGGTTTTCAGGTGCTGCAGTTTGGTGTCGTCGGCAGGTGTGACCTTGGCCATTTCAGCCAGCAACTCTTCAATCAATATCAGATCGCCTTGTAGGTCTTGCTCCCAGGACGGCACGTCCATGTCTTCCAAGCTGATTTGAATCTTCTTGCCGATGGTAATGTCACCGGGCAACGGTAAGTTGTCGTCGTCGAAATCAGCATCTTCAAAGGCTGCAGTAACGTCGGCGAAGTCACTGGCAAGGCCGGTCTTCTTGAAACTGGCGATTTTATCTAACGCGTTCCGATGCGTGTTTCGCAGATTTTTCAGGGTTAGGCGAAAAGACTCGACCGAGCTCTCTAAGCGCTTTAGAAGGTTGGTGGTCATCAGCGCTTGCAGGCTTCTCTCACGGTCGACCTGTTTGAACTTACCTTTACCCCCCTCCACTTCGGTGTCGTACATCTCTTCGTACTTTTTCAACCGACTGGGCAGGATGTAGCTAACTGGCGCGTACACGGCGAGCTTGAGCAGCGACAGCTGGTTGAAGATCTCGTTGAAACCGATGACGTCACCACGCGGAGTCAACGGGCAATGAAACGACAATGGCTTGCGGCGCTCAGGGAAGCTGCCGATGTCGGCGGTGTTGTAGAAGGTCTCAATATGCCGGCGAGAGCGGGCAATTGTGACGCTGTCGAGCAGCTCGAAGAAGTCGAAATCAAGGGTATTGAGAATCGCTGCTGCAGTGCGTTTTTCCGGTGGCAGACCGGTCCACACATTGAATGCTGCCTGAGCGCGACGGAAAATACCGTCGATGTCCTTTTCAGTGCGCAGCTTCTTACTGAGGTTGTCGCTCTCGCCCTCGTAGGCCAAGGCCAACTGGTTTCGCAAGTCACTAAAACGGTTGTTGACCGGGGTGGCCGAGAGCATCAGCACTTTGGTCTTCACCCCTTGACGAATGACCTGATTCATCAGCCGCTGGTAACGGGTCTCTTTGTCTTTATAGATATCGTTGTTACGGAAGTTGTGCGACTCATCGATCACCACCAGGTCGTAGTTACCCCAGTTGACGCGATCCAACGGAATGCCCAACGACTCACCACGGGTGCGGGTCAGGTCGGTGTGGCAAAGCACGTCGTAGTTAAAGCGATCCTTGGCAAAAATGTTGGTCTTGAGGTTCTGGTTGTAGTTGCGCCAGTTATCGGAGAGTTTCTTCGGACAAAGCACCAAAACGGACTTGTTACGCAGTTCGTAATATTTGATCACAGCCAATGCGGTAAAGGTTTTACCCAGGCCTACGCTGTCGGCCAGGATGCAGCCGCTGTAGGTTTCCAGTTTATTGATCAGTCCGGTGGCCGCGTCACGCTGGAAGTTGAACAGCTTTTGCCAGATCAGACTGTCCTGGTAGCCGGTGCGGTCATTGGGTAGAACATCCTCATTTATGTCTTCCAGGAACTCGCGAAAGATGTTGTAGAGCATTAGAAAATAGATTCGCTCTGGGGCGTTCTCCTGATAGACCGAGGCGATGTGATCGCAGAGTCGACCAGTCACATCTTCAAGCTTTTCCGGGTCGCTCCAAATCTGCTCGAACAAGTTGAGGAACATGCCAGTGTGGGCCGGCTCATCGAAACGGGAAACGATGTTCGAGAGCGCGCCGCCTTTCTGGTAGCCGAGATCGACAGCTGTAAATCCCTGAACGGGCATAAATACAGCGTCACCCGACTCAGCCTGTGAACCGATAAAGGGCTGCATCGGAGCCTGAGCACGGTTGGAACGGAAGGTAGCCTTGCGGCGTATCCAGTCAGCACACTCCTTGGCGATAGCCTTTTGAGTAAGTTGATTCTTCAACTGGATCTCAAACTCACTACCGGTGAGGCTGCGCTCGCGCTCTGCCTTGGGGATATAGAACTCGCGTTGCTCCTTCTTGATCTTGTCGCTGACCTCATTGGGGACGAAGGTCGGCGAGGTGAAGATGAACTCTAGGGAGTCTATGCTCTCCAGCTCCTTCTTCAGCGCCACGTAGGCGTAGATCGAAAAGCACGAAGCAGCGATCTTCAGCTTCGAACCCGGCTTAATCGTGCCTTTGAGGCTTTCACCAAGCAGGGTATTGATGTTGTCGATCAGTTCCATATGAAGGATTCCCTTTATGCGAGCTGAGGGGATTATCATGGAGCTTGCGACGAATATCACGGATTAGAATTCGTCGAACCAAAATACGCAGCTTAACCTTTACGCTTTCACGACCGCTCCAACCGACACTAGCATTGCCCCGTAAGCTGACGGTCAACCCATGTACAATTTTGACCAGGAGATCGGCGCCCAACTCACGCACCGAGGCGACCTTACTCGCTCAGACTTCGCCCCTCCAACTCACCTTAGGTCTCTGGGTGACGCAAGCGGCACCGACAATAGCGATTAAATGAAACCTCACCCACAGAAAAGTGCACGTTTCGAGTAACGCTTTGAGGCTTGTCGGGGAGTCTAGCCTTTGAGGGTGCGCGATGTGTCCATCCAAGGCAATTGTGCAGAAACCTCTTGCACAATTTTTTCACCCGCCTCCCCTTTCAGATAGGAAAAGGCCACGCGTAAATCCTGAGCCAAGCGGTTGATCGCCTTGCCCCGGTCCTGATTGTGCTTGCCATGCCAAATATCGGGACTGACTCAAACCTGATAGCTCATCACTTCGAGCTATCGCCCACAAAAAAGGTCTTGCCATGCAAGACCTTTTTTTTATACCCGGGGTAAGCGCGGCCCCTTGTTATCTCACCTCAACAATATCCAAAGCCCGATTCGCCAGCAGTTCACTCACCTCAATCACCTGCAAAATCCCCATCGCAACACGCCGCCGCGAACCCTCAAGGTCAAACGCCAGATCATTGATCATGGCATTGGCCGCAGCCAGGTTTTCACTGAGACTGGCAAGCAGACACTCCGAATCAACATCCGGTGCGATGCGGAAGATACTGCTGGGGTTGTCAGACGTTTCTTTCTTCGGCGTAGGCTTCAGATAAAAATCCAAAGCCCGTTCAGCAGCTTCATCGAGCTTCTTGTTACGAGCAGACTGAGCGCGAGACATATGCTCATCTGTAGCTGGCGGATTCGGTGTAATTTTAGCCATGGTAAAGCTCCTAGAGTTTATTGGAGCTACCACCATTCGCTGCGAAACGAAGTATTGGGTGGCAGCTGTACGCGGGTTCGCAGACCGGGACTCTAGGGACCGGCAGACCCGAAGGTCTCCCACGCACAGCCACCTCTGACGAAATCACAGACATGGGTAATCTGCTTTCGAAGGTGACGTTGTGCGCCTATAGAGTCCGGGCTGCGAAACCCGATCACTGATGCTCAGTGACAGACTCAAACTACCGACGGGCCCCAAAACGCACAAGCCGGCGGATTCTGGCGTAGTTGTAGGCAATGGCGCAAGGCAATGTCGGTCGTGGCTGCTCTCGTGGAGCCACGATAAACAGCGGGCCGGAATGTTGTTTATACACCGCCATCGCGAGCAGGCTCGCTCCCACAGAGGCGCTTGCGTCAGGCATTTCAAACATAGGAATGGCGGAGCGGATTTGCTCGTGAATGCGGTGCGTCAGCGTCATTTAGCAAGGAGCGACGCTGCGGTTGGGGAAGTGTACGGCGGTCTGCTGCACTGCTTAAGAGAACTCATCGTTCCAAGTGCGCAGTGCGGAAATGCATTCGCGACTGGCTGCATCCTTGCAGCCAGTCGCAAAGGGGGTTACGACGCGTTGTTCAATGGGGCTTGCGAGCAACGTCGCAATGAATCAGGCGGGATATCTCGATCATATCCACAACGGTTTTGTCATCGACCGCAAACCCGCTGCCTGAAACCCCGGTGTTGCTGTTACTTGAGTGTGACGTCGAGCATCGGCGGGATGTAACCGTAGTCGTACTCGGCCACCACGAACGTCTGCAGCCCTTTTATTTTCATGCCCACCGTTGGCGCCTCGGTGCCACCGACACGAATCTGCGTGCCGGTTTCGTCGGTCGGTACGCTGTCGATGAAGGAGGTTACCAGGCCGTTTGGCATGACATAGTGCGAGTAGGTCTGGAATGGCTGGGAGGACGGGTTGCCCAGCACCAGGCCGGAACCGTTCAACGGCACGTAAGGGCCGAACAGCGAGTCCGCGACGAAACCGTACACCCCGTCCGGGCCGGTGACACCGTCGGCGTAGGTGAAGGTATGGCTGATGGTGAACAGGTAGTACTTGCCATCCTGGAACACGAAGTGCGGGCGCTCGGTCTGGTCGTTTACTCCGACGGCGGTCAGCAGTGGCGGCAGCATTTCCCAGTCGTCACCGTCGGCGTCACGGGCCACGGCGATGCCGACGCAGGCGGTCTGGAAGCGCGAGTTGCCGACGTCTTCATAACCCGGTGGCACGTCGCCGATTTCTGCCTCGCCTACTTTGTGGGAGCCGCGCTCACCGGCGACGTTGCCCTCGAACAGCATGTAGAGCTTGCCATCGTTCGGGTCGCGGAATGGCCATGGGTCGCGGAAACCCCAGAAGGCGTTTTGGGCTTCGGTCTGGTACAGGTTGCCGTCGGCCTCGAACAGCGGCTTGACCTTCTCGAAGCCGACCATGCTGACACCGTGTTCAGTGGTCACTACCCGGCCGCGCACCTTGACGATGGTCGCGCCTGGGGTGACGGCGGTGTAATACAGGTCCACTTCACCTCGGTCGTTCAGCAGGATCGGCGTGCCGGCCCATTCGCGGGCGGTGGGCGAAACGCCTTCGGCCATCACGCGGCCACCGAATTCCCAGTTCTTGCCGGTACGAGAAAACCAGTAGTACATCTTTGCCCGACCGTGGCGGTCGTTCCAATCGCGGAGGATGTCGTAGTTGCCGTCCTCGTCGAGGTACTGCGGGTCGTTTGGATGACGATCGGCGGTCAGGGTGAAGATCACCGACCAGCCATCGACGGACGTCACGTTACCGTCCAGGTCGCGCAGGGGCATGGTGTCCCAGATGAACACGTCGTTGCTCAGGACCGGGAAATCCGCGCTGACCAGCGGCTGGGTGGTGGTGGGGTCATCGGCCCGGACTTTCAGCGCGTCGGCGCGGGTCCAGAGGCTGGGTTGATGGGGGGTTGCACCGAATTTTTCAGTGGTGGTTTTCATAGGTTATTGCCTCGTCCATGAATGGATTTAAATAAGTAGCGATTTAGAAATACTGTATGTGCATACAGTGAAATCACCTTATAGAGGCTTGCCTATGCAGGTCAAGCATAAAAATGCATTTGTGCATATTTTGGTTTTTTCTTATAGCTGATACGTTTCAGCTTGGAGCGTTTGAAGAAGTTGGTTTTTGGGAGATCGCCGATGTTGCCTGCACGCTTGGTGCTCTGAGCGCTTAGCGCTATCGCGAGCAGGCTCGCTCCCACAGTTGGGGTGTGGAATGCCTGTTATGGCGGTGGGTCAGTTGTTTTGGTGTGACTGGTGTTGCGCTATCGCGAGCAAGCTCGCTCCCACAGTTGGGGTGTGGAATGCCTGTCAGGGCGGTGGGTCAGTTGTTTTGGTGTGGCTGGTGTTGCGCAGATCGCCCTGAACAGCGACACGCTTCGACCTCATGTCGCTGGTGACGACATGAGGACGAAACGTGTTGTCGAAAGGGTGTTTTAGCGACATGACAGGTAAGCGGTTCCTGCGCCTTGAACCATAGTCCGAGGACTGATTCGCCACCCTCACCCCAACGTATTCAAACAAACCACCTTCGGCTGGGTCATTTCCTCATACGCAAACCGCACCCCTTCCCTGCCCAAACTGCCGTACTTGGAGCCGCCAAACGGCATCGCATCAAACCGGAAATCCGACGAATCATTGATCATCACGCCCCCTGCTTCGATCCGTCGTGCAGCGCTCATGGCCGTGGATAAATCATTTGTGAAGATCCCAGCGTGAAGCGCGTACTCAGGTTCGTTCGCCAACGTGATGGCTTCATCGAACGTCTCGAACGGCTGTAACACCACCACCGGCGCAAAGGCTTCGTTGCGCCAGAGTCGGCTGGTGTGGTCGACGTTTTCCAGGACGGTGGCGGCGTAGCAGTTGCCCTGACGGTGATGGCCGCAGAGCAAGGTGGCGCCTTGTTGCAGGGCTTCGTTGACCACTTGTTCGGCGTTCTGCGCGGCTTGTTGGGTGATCATCGGGCCGATGTCGGTGTTGGCGAGCAGCGGGTTGCCGACGACGAGGGCTTGGGCCTGGTTGACGAAGCGTTCGCGGAAGGCTTCATAGATCGGTGCGTGGATGAGCAGGCGTTGGGTGCCGATGCAGTTTTGCCCGGCGGCCCAGAAGGCGCCGGAGAGGCAGCTGTCGACGGCGGCGTCGAGGTTGCAGTCGCCCATGACGATGACGGGGGCGTTGCCGCCGAGGTCCATGGCGAGTTTTTTCAGGCCGGCGGTGCGGGCGATTTGTTCGCCGGTGACGAAGCCGCCGGTGAAGGAAATCATGCGCACGTCGCGGGCGGCGACCAGGGCTTTGCCCAGTTCGGCGCCGCCGGTGGCGACGGTGACCACGGTTTCGGGGAGGCCGGCGGTGACCAGGTACGAGACCAGCTTGAGGGCGGACAACGGCGCCAGTTCGGACGGTTTGAGGATCACTGCGTTGCCGCCGGCGATGGCCGGGCCGAGTTTGTGGGCGACGAGGTTGAGCGGGTCGTTGTAGGGGGTGATGGCGACGATCAGGCCGAGGGGTTCGCGGGTGAACCAGCCTTGGCGCGATTCGGCGCCTTCGTAGGCGTCGAACGGGACGATTTCGCCGGCGTTGCGCTTGGCTTCTTCGGCGGAGAGTTTGAGGGTGTTGACGCAGCGTTTGACTTCCTTTTCGGCCTGTTTGAGGGTCTTGCCGGCTTCGTCGACGATGAGTCGGGCGAAGGCTTTGGCGTCGCGTTCGATGTTCAGTGCTGCTTGTTCGAGGATGCTGGCGCGGCGATGACGCGGGAGTGCGGCGCAGGTTTTTGCGCCGCTGCGTGCGGTTTCGAGCAGGTGCGGGACTTCCGAGGCTTTGAGGTCGGCGACGGTGCCGACGATGCTGCCGTCAAACGGGTTGAGAACTTCGATGTGCGGTTCGACAACCGCCAGGGCCAGGCGCGATACGTTCACAGGGTGTGCTCCTGTTTGCGGGTTGCCGATTGGTGGATGCTGATGATGTCGGACAGCAGTGCAAAGGCGGTTTCGGTGCGGCCGGCGCCCGGGCCAGAGACGGTGACGGCGCCGAGCAGTTCGCTGGTGAACGACACGGCGTTGGTGGCGCCGCTGATGCTCGCCAGCGGGTGGTTGTTGCTGAGCAGGCGCGGTTCGACGCTGGCGCTGATGGAGCCGTCGGTGTTGCGGGTGGCGGCGCCGATGAGTTTCCAGCGTGCGTTGTCGCGGCGGGCTTTTTCGATGTCGTCGAGGCTGAGGGAGGCGATGCCGTTGCAGGTGACGTCGTTGATGGTGAGTTTGGCGTCGAGCAGTTCGTTGGCCAGGATGACCACTTTCAGGCGCACGTCATGGCCTGCGACGTCGGCGGTTGGGTCGGCTTCGGCGTAGCCCAGGGCTTGGGCCTGGCTGACGGCTTCGGCGAACCCTAGGCCGCCTTCCATGCAGGTGAGGACGAAGTTGGAGGTGCCGTTGAGGATGCCTTCGAAACCTGTGATGGCGCTGCCGGCCAGGGCTTGTTTGGCGAGGCGAATGACGGGGGTGCCGCTCATGACCGAGCCTTCGTATTCGAAGGCGACGTTGTTGCGTTGGGCCAGGGCCTTGAGTTCGGCACCGTGCAGGGCGATGGGGCCTTTGTTGGTGGTGACCACGTGTTTGCCGCGCTCCAGGGCCCAGCGGCAGAACGAGGTGGCGGGCTCGCCGTCCACCGGGTTGGTGAAGGTGGCTTCGGCGATGATGTCGGCGCCGCAGTCTTTGATCACGGCTTCGTTGAGGGCATCGACGGTGCCGCCGGGGAGTTGGGCCATGGCGCCTTTGCTGGCGGGCAGCCGGGCGAGTGAGGCGGCGTCGAGGCCGTGGCGGTTCATCACCGAACCGAGGAACAGGTCGGTCACGCCGACGATTTTCAGGGTGAAGCCGAGTTCGGTTTTCCACTGCTGGTTGCGCTCGGCAATCAGTTGGGCCAATGCCCGGTTTACACCGCCGAAGCCGACTAGGGCCAGTTTGTATTCAGTCATTTTTGTTGTGTCCCTTGATCCGGGTGATGAGGTTGTTGGGATCTAGGTTAGGGGTGTGGGGTGGTCAGTTAAATAGGCCAATTTGCTCTATTTCTTGGGCGTTTTGACCAGGGGTTGGGCAAAGCGGTGGGTGGGCGGAAAGCCGACAGAATCGACTGGCCGAACACTGACCACTGTGGGAGCGAGCTTGCTCGCGAAGGGGCCAGGTCAGGCAACATTGATGTCGACTGGTCTACCGCCATCGCGAGCAAGCTCGCTCCCACAGGTATTTTTCAGTGTTTGGTTTATTGGGGTCAGGGCATGCACCTGCGCCGGCTCTTGTGGCGAGGGAGCTTGCTCCCGCTGGGCTGCGCAGCGGCCCCAAAAATCATGCAGCGCGGTGGGTCAGGTTGATTGGGGATAACCTGGTTGGGGCTGCTTCGCAACCCAGCGGGAGCAAGCTCCCTCGCCACGGGGTTTGTGGTGGCTGGGTTATCTGTGAACACCATCAGCGGCGGCGAGCAGGCGGGGCCTGGTCGAGCACCTTCCCCTGTGGGAGCGAGCTTGCTCGCGATAGGGCCAGGTCAGGCAACGTTGATGTCGGCTGGTCTACCGCTATCGCGAGCAAGCTCGCTCCCACAGGTATTTCCCACAGGTATTTTTTCAGTGTTTGCTCCATTGGGATCAGGGCATGCGCCTGCGCCGGTTCTTGTGGCGAGGGAGCAAGCTCCCTCGCCACGGGGTTCACTGCTGTGACGGCTAGCGTGCCTAGACCACCGACGACAACACAAACGACGTCACGGTGTTCTCCACTCCCGGCAGCGCCGAGATCTCTTTCCACACCTTGTGCACCCGCTCCGGGTTCGCCGCGCCGACCCTCAGCATCAAATCAAACTCGCCGCTCATCACATCGCACTGCAGCACTTCCGGCATGGCCTGCAACGCTTGCAACACCTCGGCGCCGCGCATGCGGTCGTAGCGGTAGACGAAGATCACGGCGTTGATGTTCGACGACGCTTGCGCGCCCTCCCCCGTGCGCACCGTATACCCTTGGATCACGCCGTCGCGTTCGAGGCGTTCGATGCGTTGGCGCACGGCGTTGCGCGAGAGGTTGACCTTGGCCGCCAGTTCGGCGTGGGCGGCGCGGGCGTTGAGGTGCAGTTCGGCGATGATGCGTTCGTCGAGGGGGTCGAGGATTCGCTTCATGGGGCCTCCGGTTATAGCGAGCCGAGCAGTTGATGGAGGGCAGCGAGGTCGTCCGGCTGGATGCGATGGATCTGCGCCGGGCCCTGCTCGGCCATCGGACGTTGTTGCGCCACTACGGGGATCCCCAACTCACCGAGCAACACCGCCGATTTAATCGGTGAGATCTCGCCCAGGGTCACCATCGGCGCCACCAGGCTGCGGCGGTACAAGCGCGCCGCGAGCACGCCGGTGGCGGTGTGTGGGTCGATGACATAACCGGTGTCGCGGTACAACGAAGTGATCTCGTTCAGCGTCTGCTCATCACTCACAGCGTAGGAGTCGATGATCATCCGCGCCTGCAGCCAGAACTCGTTGCCAATGCTCATTTCGCCGTCGGTTTCGAAGGTGTGCATCAGCGCGCTCACGGCCTGATCGTCGTGCCCATAGAGCTCCCAGAGAAACCGTTCCAGGTTGGAAAAAATCGACAAGTCCATGGCCGGCGACAGGGTCTTGCTGGCGCGCAATCGCGAGTAGTGGTTCTTCAAAAAGAACTGATGCAGCGCGTCGTTCTGGTTGGTGGCGACGATCATTTGCGTGATCGGCAAGCCCATCTTCTGGGCGATGTAGCCGGCATAGACTTCGGCAAAACTCGCCGCCGGCACGCTGAAACCGATGGGCCGCTGACCGCCGCCCAACTGCAGCACGGCGTGAAAATAAAACACCAACTGCGCCATGACGCTGACCCAATTGCTGGAGTTGAAACTGATCGCCGCATGCTGGCGGAACAGTTGGGTGACGAGGGTCTGGCATTCATCGAAACTGCCCACCACGGCGACTTGATGCACCCGCGGGTGCGCCGTCGCTTGCAGGTCTTGAAGTTGGTCTTGCGGTACGCCGGCCTCGGGATAGATCACCACCACGTCGGTTTCGTCGCAATGCTTGAACGCCTCGATGGCGGCCAGGCCGGTGTCGCCGTTGGTGACGCCCATCACCACCGCGCGGCGCCCGCGTTTGCGCAGGAAGTACTGCACCAGCCGCGCTTGCAGCTGCGCGGCAAAGTCCTTCGAGGAACGGGTCGGGCCATGGAACAACTCCAGGACCCATTCGTTGCGATCCACCTGATGCAGCGGCGCCAGGGAGCGATGGCTGAACTGGCTGCCGGCCTCCTTGAGCAAGCGCTTGAGGTCGGCCTCGGGGATCGCCTCGCCTACGAACGGGCGCATCACTCGGTAGGCCAGTTCGTCGTAGGACAACGTCGACCAATTAGCGATGTCCTGGGGTTCGAACAGCGGCAGTTCCACGGGGACAAACAGCCCGCCATCTTCGGCAATGGCCGACAGCACGACTTTTTCGAAATCGACCTGCACGGTGGAATTTCGGGTACTCACGTAGCGCATGGTCAACTCCGCAAACTCAGATAAAACAGCTCATTTGAAACGATGCGCCTGCTCCACCAGCCAGGTGGAAAACCGTGCCGCGTCCGGGTGTTGCTCGGCCCCGGAACTGCGCACCAGGTAGAACGATTCGCTGGCTTCGATGCGTTGGGCGAAGGGTTCGACCAGGCGTCCGTCTTCCAGCAATTCACTGACCATCGACGACCGCGCCAGGGCAATGCCCTGCCCAAGCTCGGCCATGCGCAAGGTGCAGACCAGCGTGTCGAATTGCATGCCGGTCGAGGAATCCACCGAGTCGGCACCGACCATTTTCAGCCAGTAACCCCAGCCTTCTTCATAACCCAGCACGTGCAGCAGCGGATGCTTGGCCACGTCCGCCGGCACCTTCAGCGTCGCCATCAAGGCCGGCGAGCACACTGGAAACAAGGTGTCCCAGGTCAGCCGTTGCGATACGAGGCCGGGCCATTGGCCATGGCCCCAGCGAATCTCCATGTCGTCTTCGCCGTCCAGTTCCTTGACCCAGATGTTGCTGATGTAGCGGATGTCGACGTGGGGATGGGCCTGGCGAAAATCCACCAGTTTCGGCGCCAGCCAGTGCACGAAAAACGCCAGACTGCCGCGCACCTTGATCGGCCGGCGCTTGTGCTGGCCGAAGATTTCGTTGGTGCCCACCGCCAGACGCGTGATCGCGTCCTGCACCACTGGCAGGTAGGCCTGGCCCTCTTCCGTCAGACCGAGGCCACGGGGCAAGCGCTTGAACAGCGCCACACCGAGGTGACTTTCCAACTGGCGGATCTGCTGGCTGACCGCGCCCTGGGTCAAGAATAATTCGTCGGCGGCGTGGGTGAAGTTCAGGCAACGGGCGGACACTTCGAACGCCCGCAGCCAGTTCAACGGGGGTAACGTTTTTTGCTTCATGCTCTTACCTCGCTGACCCCCACGCACCGGGCACGTTTGCCCGCCCGTCGATGCGGTTTAAAACGCGTCGGACGGTTGTGCCACGAGGGCAACCGACAAGCGTCGCTCGCGGCTTTTGCGGGTAATGTAATACACGAAGTAACACCAGGCGATGAATGGCAAGCCGAAGTACAGCGCCACTCGCTGTTCAGGGTCGAAGGCGATGCCGATGCACGCCAGGCTGCAGCACACCAGCGCACCCAGCGGCACCCACGGATAACCGCGGACGCGGAACTTGAGGTCGCGAATGTCGCCGCCGTTGGCGACGTAGTGACGGCGAAAGCCGATCTGGCTCGCGGCGATGCTCATCCACACCACCACCACGGCCAGGCCGGAAATCGACACCAGCGCCAGGTAGATGGTGTCGGCGGCAAACACACTGCTGAGCAGCGACGCGGCGCCGCCGGCCATGCTGACGATGATCGCGTTGAGCGGCGTGCCCATGCGGGTCAGGGCCGAGAACTGCTTGGGCAGGTGGCCTTGGTCGCTGAGGGTCCAGAGCATGCGCGAGGCGGCGTACAAGCCGGAGTTGGCCGCCGACAACAGCGCAGTGATGATCACGAAGTTCATGATGTCGGCGGAATACGGAATGCCGATGTAGGTGAATACGGTGACGAACGGACTCTCCACCAGACCGGCCTGTTCGCGAGGCAACAACGTCGCCAGGACAAAAATGGTTCCGACGAAAAACACCGCCAGGCGCAGCACCGTGGTGCGGATAGCGCGCGGCACGTTGCGTTGTGGGTCCTTGGTTTCGCCAGCGGCGATGCCGATCAGTTCCGTGCCAGAGAAGGCGAAGGACACCGCCAGCAGCGTCATCGCAATCGGCATGAAGCCCGTAGGAAAAAGTCCTTCGCGAGTGAAGTTACTTAACCCGATGCTGTGGGCCTGGTCGATGTTCAACAGGCCGAGAATCGCACCACCACCGATCAGCAGGAACACCACCACGGTCAGGACTTTGATCAACGACAGCCAGAACTCGGTCTCGGCGAACAAACGCACCGACACCACGTTGGTGAGGAACACCACGCCGGCAAACAGCGCGCTCCAGATCCACACCGGGGTGTCGGGAAACCATCGGGTCATGAGGATGCCGGCGGCGGTGAACTCCGAACCGATGGCCACCGTCCACGTCAGCCAATACAGCCAGGCCACGGTGTAGCCAGTGCCGGGGCCGAGGAAGCGCGTGGCGTAGGTGCTGAAGGAACCGGTTACCGGCATCTGCACTGCCAGTTCGCCGAGGCACATCATCACCATGTAGACCATGAGCGCACCGATGATGTAGGCGATCACCGCCCCCATCGGGCCGGCCTGGTTGACGGTGTAGCCGGAGGTCAGGAACAGCCCGGTGCCGATCACGCCGCCCAAGGCCAGCATGACGATATGGCGCGTCTGCATTTCCTGCTTGAAGCCGGTCCGCGTATTCGTTTGTTGTTCTGTTATGGACATGGTTGTTCTCATGAAATGTCAGGGCGCGCATCGACGTCTACGCGAGTCAGACAAGCGCCGCTGAGCTTTTATTATTATTCCTATTCATGAACGCCCCGCTGACAGCCTTGTCGCGGGGTATCAACTTTCAAACTTCAGCTTGCCGTCTCGGTGTGGACTTCATTGAGTTGCGGATCGAGGGTCTTTTTGACGAAGGCGAAGGCCTGTTTCAGATCGTCCAGCAGATCGTCGGTGTCTTCGATGCCCACCGAAACCCGCACCAAGCCTTCGGAGATACCCAGGGCCAGGCGTTCTTCCAGGGTGTTCTCGACATGGCTGGTGGTGCGGGCCGGGCCGTAGATGGTTTCCACCGCGCCCAGGTTGCCGGCGCAGTGGGCGAAGCGCAGGCGTGGCAGCAGCAACTTGACCGTGTCCATGCCGCCGACCAGGACAAAACTGACGATGGCGCCGAAGCCGGACATCTGTGCACAGGCGATGGCGTGGTTCGGGTGGCTGGGCAAGCCGGGATAATTCACGGCTTCCACCAATGGTTCGGTGCAGAGGAATTCGGACAGGGCCCGGGCGCTGTGTTGTTGCTGGCGCATGCGCAGCGCCAGGGTCTTCATGCCACGGATGATCAGGTAGGCCGAGAACGGGTCGAGGCTCGCGCCGTTGATTTCCCGGTAGTGCCGCACTTGGGCCATCAAGGCTTCGCTGCCACACACCAGGCCACCAAGCACGTCGCCATGGCCGCTGAGGAACTTGGTCGCGCTGTGAATCACCACGTCCACGCCCAAGGCCAGCGGGCTCTGGTTCAGCGGCGTGGCGAAGGTGTTATCGGCCACGACCAAGGCGCCGACACGCTTGGCCGCCGCCACCAGGCGCGGGATGTCGAGAATTTTCAGGGTCGGGTTGGTGGGGGTTTCCAGGTACAACACCTGGCAGCCCTTGGCGATTTCACGCTCGAGGTCATCGTGGTCGAAGGTCTCGCACAGGGTCACTGCCACGCCGGTGCGCGGCAGGAACTCTTCGAAGATTTTGTTGGTGCCGCCGTAACTGTCCTTGGTCGACACCACCCGATCGCCATGGGCCAGGAAGGTGTAGAGCACGCTGCTGATCGCCGCCATGCCACTGCTGAAGGCCACGGCAGACTCGGCCATTTCCAGCTCGCGGATCTTGGCTTCGAGGGTCTCGACGGTCGGGTTGCTCATGCGGCTGTAGATAAAACCGGGGGCCTTGCCCAGGGCGACGTCGTACCAGACGTCGATGTCGTCGTAACCGTACGCGGCACTGGCCACGATGGGGGTTTGCGTGGCGTTGTAGGGATGCCTGACTTGCTCCCCACCCCAAACCGCCCGGGTGCCGGCGCCGGCATTATCAAGCCCTGTGCTGTCAGGTTTATTGTTCATCGAGGCTACTCACACTGAGGGGGTGGACGTTGAGCCATCCACCGGATCTGAGGGCCAATATAGGGAAAAGCCGGGCGGGCGAGAAACGATGTTATCGGTGCCAAAGGGGTGGTTTTTTTAATGGCTGGAGGCGAAGTCGCGACACGTAAGGTCACTGATGATACCTGTGGGAGCGAGCCTGCTCGCGATGGGGTCAGGTCAGCCACATTGATGGCGACTGACACAGCGCTATCGCGAGCAGGCTCGCTCCCACACTGGAAATTGTGATGGCATCGGGAATGCGTGAACGCCAGTCCTACAGGCGACCGCTGACTTAAAGGCTGCACGAATCATCGTGGCGAGGGAGCTTGCTCCCGCTCGGCTGCGCCGTAGGAGCTGCCGAGCGAAGCGAGGCTGCGATCTTTCCAAAGCCAGTTGAGTATCAAGCGAAAGATCAAATCAAAAGATCGCAGCCTTCGGCAGCTCCTACCACGGCCCAGCGGGAGCAAGCTCCCTCGCCACAGGTTCAGCGTTTTTTCAGACGTCCAAGGGCTTTCGATCAACACCCAGTCACTGATTAACCTGTGGGAGCAAATCACGAACCAGCGCCCAAAGACTGCAACCAGTGCTGATGATAGTCAGCCTGCTTTGTAATATCGTTGGTTAAGCCCTTATCTTCATAATCAAAAATATTGACTACGTCATCTTTACCTGCAGACTCTCCCCAACGAACTTCGTAAGCAACTACGCCACCAGCCATTTGTGAGGACATCCGCGAGGGGTACACATTTATTTTGGCTCCTTTGCATAAAAACTTTACATCCGGAAAATCTTTTCTAACCATTCCCAAGCACAAATACAAATCCGCTGCTGTGTAATTTTTCACTAATCCATCTGGCATCGTCACAGTCATGGCCATAACTTTTCGATCACATTCAAAAATCGCACTCTTAACGACGCCATCAATTTCAACTTTCACTTCTCTAGAAGTCATATCCTCACCTGCCAAAATTTGGTATTGAGTAGCCTACATAGGATCCATCTTCATTCACTGGCGTTGCCCCTACTATGTCTTTCCTATCAACGCCTCCAGGCACAGCTATTTCCACTTCTTTTCGATGCGGCGACATCAAACCCAGTTTCTTATTCACATCGATACCCGGCACATTTTTTAACACGTACACGTATCCTGACTCATATCCAAAACCAGTCGCAAATTTTATTGCCTCAGCCTTTGAAGTGGTTGTACTTACATAAATACTAGGCGGATTTCGGTTATCTTTAGCATGCAAAAATAGATCGGTACTAAATCCTAACGGCTCGAATCCTGCCTCAAATATTTCCCAAGGCTCTCGTGAATCCCCTCGATAGGTATAGATATCTTTTGGCTTAGTTTGAGGGAGCTTCGACTCACCCTCATCCACCCCAACCTTACCCGCCGGATCCTGATCCCCAACCGCCGGCCTACACCCACCCTTCCCCGGACAATCCACCAACCCCAACGGATCCACCCATCCCGTCGGGTTCAGGGTGTACCGGTACCCATTGAGCCCACCCGCCAACTTGCTCGGGTCGGGCGTCAAATAGCGACCAGTTTCAGGATTGTAGTAGCGGTGCCGGTTGTAGTGCAGGCCGCTTTCGGGGTCGAAGTATTGGCCCTGGAAGCGCAGCGGTTGCTCAAGCTGTTCGCCGTCGCCGTGCCTGAGTTCGGTGACTTTGCCGTAGCCGTTGTAGCGCGCCGACCAGACGATCTGGCCGGCGGGGTTGGTCAGTTCCTGGGGCGTACCCAGGCGGTCGAGGTGGTAGTAGAACGGGCGCGCGTCGTGGCCTTCACCGTCGAGCATCGCCAGCGGGCGGAAGGTGCCCGGTTCATAGACGTAGCTGCGGTGGTGGCGCGGGCTGTTTTCAGCGACGAGCTGGTCGCCCTGCCAGAAAAATTCCGTGGTCAGGCCGTCCACGGTCTTGCTGATGCGTCGGCCGAAAGCGTCGTAGCGGTAGGAGGTTTCGCAGCCGTCGGCCGTGGTGATGCCGACCAGGCGGTGTTGGCTGTCGTAGCGGTAGGCGCTGACCAGGGACTCGCCGCGGCGTTCGCGTATCAGGTTGCCGAAGGTGTCGTAGTCGTAGTGGCGGTCGCCCTCCTTCAGCAGGCGGTTGCCCTTGAGGGTGGTCGGGCCGGGGCGGTCCTGCATCAGCAGGTTGCCGGCCGGGTCGTGGCTGAAGTGTTCCGGCGGCTCGCTGTGGGAAAAGTCGATGCGGGTCAGGCGATCTAGAGAATCGTACTGGTAGCTGCGGCGGTTTCGGTGGTCGGAAAGGGTTTGCAGGTTGCCCTTGGGGCTGTAGATATAGTCGCGCCAGAGCAGTTGCTGCTGTGGGTTCTGCCACACGGTCTGGGCCTTGAGGCGGCCCTGTTCGTCGTACCTGTAGTCGCTGAGCAACTGACCTTGCTGGCGCTGTCGTTCGCGGCTGCCGTCAAAGCGGTGTTCGGTCAGGCGTGCGCCGTTGAGATCGATGGCGGTCAGCGCACCGCCCGGGGCGTGGTGGTAGTCGAGTTGGCTGTCGTCCGGCAGGCGCAGGTGATTGAGGCGCCCGCAGGCATCGTAGCGATAACGCAGGGTGCCCCAGCCCTGGTGCTCAGTGATCAGCCGATCCTGGGCGTCGTATTCGAAGGCCAGCGGATGGTCGCTGCCGTCATCGACGTAGACCAGCCGGCCCAGTTCGTCGTAGCGGTATTCGATAGACTGGCCGTCGGGCAAGGTCTTGAGTTGCAGCCGCCCGGCCGCGTCGCGCTGGTAGCGGGTGACCCATTGCGAACCGTCCTCGCCGTGCTCGGTTTTCTCCAGCAGGTGACCGTTGAGGTCGTAGGCGTAGGCGGTGCGTTGCCCGTCGAAGCCGACTTGCTGTCGGATCAAGCCGCTGGGCGTGTAGTCCAGCTGATATTTTTCGCCAGATTCGTTTTCGATCTCGGTCAGCAACAGCCGCGCCGAGTCGTAGCGATACTTCAGCTCGCTGCCGTCGGGGTTCAGGCGACGGCTGACCAGATGCAGGTCATCGGCGTATTCGTAGCGGGTGGTGCGGCCCTGCTCGTCGCGTTCGGCAATGACCTTGCCGTAGGCGTTGTAGCTCCAGGCCCGGATGGCGCCGGTGGGCAGGGTCACTTGCAGCAGTCGGCCGACGGCGTCCCATTGGTAGTGCGTGAGGGCGCCGTGTTCGTCCCGGCGGCTGAGCAAACGTCCCAGGGCATCGTAGGAAAAACACCGGCGATTGCCGTCGGGCAGGACTTCTTCAGTCAGTTGGCCCAGGCGACTCCAGGTGAAGCGATGTTCGCCGCCGTCCGGGTCGTACCTTGCCAGCAGTTGCCCATGGGCGTCGTAGGCATATTCCGTACGCTGGCCGTCCGGGTCGATGCTGGCGATCACATCACCGTGGTCATTGCGCCGGTAAGTCCACACTGCCTTGCCACGGGAACGGGTGTGCAGGAAACCGTTGCGGTATTCGTAGGAGGTTGGTGCCTCGTCCGGTGGAATCAACGCCAGCAGCCGTCCGACGTCGTCGTAGCGGTATTCGCGGACCGCCCCCAGCGGGTCCTGTTCGGCGATCAGCCGGCCCTGCTCGTCATAGGCCTTGAGGTGTTCGCCGCCGTCGGGCTCGACCTTGCGCACCAGCCGCGCCCGGTCGTCGTGGACATACACCTCCTGGCTGCCATCCAGGTGCCGGACCGTGACACTGCCGTCCTCGCCCCAGGTGTAGCGGCTGTCCATCTGCGCAAACGAGGCCCAATGCCGTACGCAACGGGACGCCGGCCCGACGCCTTGCCACTCCCAATAAAAACTCGCCCCGCCGGCCAATTGCCGCTGGAGGATGACGTGCTGGTCGTCGTAGTCGTAGCGTTCGCTTTCTCCGGCGGCATTGGTCGCTTCGATCAGTCGGAAACGTCCGTCGTAGCGGTAGGACACCAGCGTCTGCTCGGTCCGCCAGGCTTCGTCGAGGGTGATGGCCGGGTGGAAGCTCTGGTAGTCGACGGCGATCAGGTGGCGCTGTTCGTAGCGCAGGCGCAGGGAACGCCCGGCGCCGTTGTCCAAACGGCAGACGTCGCCGTGGATGTTGCGCTGGAGGGACAGGCGGTTGTCGTAGCGGTCGCTGAGGGCGATCAGGTGGCCGTCGCGAAAATGCAGGAACGGCGCGTTTTCCCCCGGTTGGGCGACGATCAGTTCGTCCGGCTCGGCCCCCAGGTAGATTGCTGCGCGGGCCAGGCTGTTGTGGATCGCCGGGCGCTGGGTGGTGGGCAATGGAAAGAGCGTGCGACGGTTTTCCTGGTCGACCCAGGTGACCTGTTCGCCATGGAGTTCCAGGCGATGGGCCAGGGCATGGCTCCAACCACATCCGAGGCCGACGTCCAGGTCGGCGGCGCTGGTGCGGTACAGACGGGTGAAAACGAACGGCAAACGGCCGTCGAGGGTGCCATCGTCGAGGGTCAGCAGTTCTTCGCCGGTGACCATCGACACCGGGCAGCCGCTGGTCTGGGTCTGGGCGGCGGTGTCGGCGCTGTCGCCGTTGGGGTTTTTCGATTGGGCGGGGACGTCGTGGGGTTCGTGTTGGCTCAGGCGGGTAGATGGCCGGGATTTTTCCCGCGCCACGGCGGCCGGATTGCTGACGGACAAGGGGGCAGAGTATTCAGGGGTGATGTGCAAAGGTCCGACAGGCGTCGGTTTTAAAGGCCCGCGCTGGCTGACCACCAACGGCTTGAGCACATCGGCATGCTGATTGAGCCGGTCGGGGGCGAGTTGGCCCAGTCTCAGGCTCGACGCCAGCAACCATTCCCGGGCCCGCTCCGAGCGGACCCGGCCCAATACATTACCGCTCATGCGCAGCCCCAGGCCCAGCCCCCCGGTCAAACGCATCAGCAGGAAATTGATCAGTACCGAGGCGCGCAGCTCTCCGACAACTTCGGCCGCGTACTGAGGCGGCAACATCCGCACCCAACTGTTGAACGCGGCCACGTGGACGAAGAGCAACGGCTCGTCACTCAGCACCATCAGCCCTTTGGCAATCGCCTCGGAGGATGCCTTCAATAGCTGTTCAAGCTCGGCTTGAGTCAGGTACTCCAGCAGTTTTTCGCTGTTGGCCTGCAGATCCGCTAGCAGCCCGAAAACCTGCTTAACGTCGTCCCACAGTTGATGCAGGGCATTCTTGAAACCGCGCCAATCGGCTTGCTGCAACACGTCGTAGCGTTCGAGAAACCCGGCCTCGGAAAACTCCGTCCACAGCGGTTGAAACTGCTCCCACTCCGCTTTCAGCCAGCCCTCGAGTTCGTCGATCAAGCCTTGGTAAGACGCGTACAACGCCTTGACGTGATCAGCCGTGACATGGGGGAAAAAGGTGACGCGATAACGCTGGCCTCGCCAACACTCAGGCACTTCCAGGATGCCGCTTGGGCCGATCACGTGATGGATCGGCTCGCCGAAAATTTCCTGCCCCGGCGCACCACCGATGACCGGTTCCAGCATCACCGGTGTGTCGCCAATCGGCACGAAGCGCGCCGCCTGGAACATGTGCACCAGCGTCAGCGGCCCAGACGCCGGACAGGCCACCACCGTGGCGCTGACGGGTGTGTCCTGGTTTTTCGGTGCCGCGAGGGACACCTCGTGACCGACCTTGAACACTTGCTCAAGATCCAGCGCCCAGCCGGCCCAGAAGCTTTCAGCCCAGGCGTCGTAGTCGTTCAGGCAGTTTCGAAAATCCTGGAAAACCGCTTCGACATCTGGCCGCTCGGGGTCCATGGCAGCCACCACCAACAAGCCAATGGTGTTGTTCAGGGCCAGGAGCTTGTCGGGGGCAAACATGCAGGAATCTCGCGGTGCAGGGACGGACGCGAGACTCTGCCGGGGATGACAGGGGAATTAAGTCAGTGGAAGGGGACGAAGGATGTAGGGCGATTCGCTAAATTTAACGCTTGGCCTTTAACCGAGCGTTTTACAGCGTCCGCATCAACGCTTCGGCGTGCTGACGAAACACGACATAAGCTTCATCAAAGCTCGGACGGACATCGCCAAAAATCAGCGGCATGAGCTTCGCTCCATACTGGCGACGAATCTGCGCATCCGAACTCGCCTGATGGAGGGCGCTCTGCATGACATTTCCCGGATCGTTAGCAAATGGAGGAAACTGCCGACCAAATTCCAGCGCATCAAACTCCACCAGGCTTTTGAATCCGATAGCGGCTCGTTCGCCGACAGCGGGATCGCCGCGGCTTATGCAGTAAACATCATAGATATGCCGCACCAACGTCTCGTCCCACGGCTGGAGCATGGCTCCGGCTTGGTGTTGGGCATAGCGGCGAAGAAACGAAATGACTTTCTCCGCAAGCGTCTCCTCAACCGCTACGCAGGCAATATTGCCTAATCGCCCAGACCTTGCGGCGAGTCGATTGACCAAGTATTCCAGTGGCTGCTGAGTCACTTCAAACTGCGGGATTCGCGCAGTCAGCTCAAGACTTAGATAAGGACGCAAACTGCTGTCATGAGGGTATTGCGGGGCATATTGCCAACGACTGGCGAAGTAGCGGTTTTCATTCCGGGCAACACGCTCTTCCACGATCTCCTCAAAACCGAGCTCGGCGAGGACATGACAAACCTGAGCCTTCAGATTGCTGAGGTGCCGCTTCTGAGCCGAGGCACTCAACACATCAAGATCATTCAGAACGATTTTTAAGTCGACGTCCTCAGACATACGCTCGATCAGTTGGTAAGCCTTCGACAGGCTTGTACCACCGCAAAACACCAGGCGAACACCGGGAAACTGCATGCCCATCAGAGCTTGCAAAGCATCCGTCACATGGACGTCTTTTTCCAGGATGCTAGCCGTCAGCAGTCCGACATCGACCTCTGCCAACACCGCATCGATTAACTCGACCTGTTCAGGCGTGATGATTTTCATAAACGACGTAACGACCACCGAAGCCGAGTTTTCGATTAATACGCCGTGACCCCGTGTCAAAAACGATGCCGGCAGGTAGCTGCAAGCTATCGCTGGCGTTGTATTCACGCGCTGCGCGTCCAGCCGTGATCTTCACGCCAAGCTTTTGCAGAACCAAAGGCGCCAAGACTTCAAGGGGACGAATGGGTATCGGCTTGCCGGTAAGCACACTTGCCTTGGCTTTTGCGAAGACACCCACACCGAGCTTGACCAATACACCGCTAGCCACCAGATGACGCAGCGCTCGGGATACCTGCGCGGGGCTGCCGAAGTCGGAAAATTCGGCGCGTAGAAACACATCGTCCTTTCGCAAGGCGATTGATCTTTTAAGCCGCTCTTCGATAATCATGACTTACCCTCCGGATATCACTTAGCCTTCAAATACCTGTAACACATTGTTTAATAATGAAATTTTAATACAAACAGTGCTCATTGATTTGCTCAGTATAAATCAGAGCTGGAACATCGGCCAATGCAGCCTCGGAACAGAATCGAATGCACAGCGCATATTCGTTTCAGACACAAAACCTGTGGGAGCGAGCTTGCTCGCGATGGCGCTGCGTCAGCTGCCATTGAGGGTGACTGACACTCCGCCATCGCGAGCAAGCTCGCTCCCACAGGGGAACTGCGGTGAGGTTGGGAATGTGTGAACAGTTGCTCTCACAGGCTCCCCTTAATTTAAGGCGGCATGATTCATTGTGGCGAGGGAGCTTGCTCCCGCTCGGCGGTGTAGGAGCTGGCGAAGGGTCGGGCCGCGTTCGGACGATCTTTTGATCTTGTCGACTCAATGGGCTGTGGAAATATCGCAGCCTCGCTTCGCTCGACAGCTCCTACAGGGCCCAGCGGGAGCAAGGTTCCTCGCCACAGGTTTAGCGTTTTTTTCATATCTCCCGGGGTGTCTTGCGCAGATAAACGCGCGAATAGATGCCTACCCGCACGCATTCTCAAGAAATACCCGCCTGCAACCCCTCAACCTATCGTAATCTCGCACCTGTATAAGCCCAGCCCCGCCACCGGCCGAGATCTCACCCCGATGCCCTCCATCTACCAACTCAAGCCCGCCTTTCAAAACCTGCTGCGCCCCATGGTCCAACGCCTCTACGACAACGGTGTCACCGCCAACCAGGTCACCCTGCTCGCGGGCATCGTCTCGGTGTTGGTGGGGGCGGTCATTGCCTGGTTCGCCGACCATCCGTGGATTTTCGTCCTGGTGCCGATCTGGATGTTCCTGCGCATGGCGTTGAATGCCGTGGACGGCATGCTGGCGCGGGAGTTTGGTCAACAATCGCATCTGGGCGCCTACCTCAACGAGCTATGCGATATCATCGCCGACGTTGCCTTGATCCTGCCTTTTGCCTTGTTTGCCGATACCAGTCTCCTGCTCGTGTTGTTGGTCACGCTGTTGGCGTTGTTCAGCGAATACGCCGGCGTGCTTGGGGCAATGGTGGGGGCTTCGCGGCGGTATGACGGGCCGATGGGCAAGAGCGATCGCGCCTTTGTGTTTGGCGTGTTGGCGACCGGCCTTGCCCTGGGTTGGCTCGGGGCACTCTGGGTAAATGGTGTGATGGCGGTGGTTGCCGCCCTGCTGGTTTATACCTTGGTCAATCGGGTCCGTCATGGCCTGGGCCAGGTGACGGAAAACGCTCCCTCAGCATAAGGAAGTTGCAATGCGCGAAGCCCAACACCGGACATTCACCACCCACGATGGCGTGGAACTGTTCTACCAACACTGGCCGGCTGTCGATGTGGCAGCGGGTGAACCCCGCCAGGCTGTGTTGTTGTTCCATCGTGGTCATGAACACTCCGGGCGCATTGCGCACCTGGTGGATGAGCTGGATTTGCCCGGGTTCGACTTCTTTGCCTGGGACGCGCGCGGCCACGGCCAGTCGCCGGGCGAACGGGGCGACAGCCCGAGTTTTGCCACCAGTGCGCGGGACGTGCAGACCTTCTGCGATCACATCGGCGCGACGCATCAGGTCGACGAAGCGAACATCGCCGTGGTCGCACAAAGCGTCGGCGCGGTGATCGTGTCCACTTGGGTCCACGACTACGCACCGCGCATTCGCTCGTTGGTGCTGGCCTCGCCGGCGTTCAAGGTCAAGCTCTACGTGCCGTTCGCCCGGCCGGGCCTGGCGCTGATGCGCAAGTTCCGCGGCAATTTCTTCGTCAACAGCTACGTCAAGGCGAAATTCCTCAGCCATGACCCAGAGCGCGTGGCGTCCTACGACAGCGATCCGTTGATCACCAAGGCTATTTCGGTGAACGTGCTGCTGGGCCTGTACGAAGCCGCCGACCGCGTGGTGGCCGATGCCCAGGCGATCCAGGTGCCGACGCAGTTGTTGATCTCCGGTTCGGACTTTGTGGTGCACCGCAAACCCCAGGAGCAGTTCTTCGAACGCCTGGGCAGCCTGCACAAGGAAAAACACATCCTGCCAGGCTTCTTCCACGACACCCTCGGCGAGAAGAACCGGGCGCCGGCCGTGGCCAGTGCCCGCCGTTTCATCCTGCAGAACTTCGCCCGACCGCTGGAGCGCCCTTCCCTGCTCGACGCCGATCGCCTGGGCGCGACCTGCGCCGAAGCGGAAACCCTGGCCACCCCGCTGCCCCACAACTCGTTGCGTGATCTTTACTGGCGCATGACCCGCGCCAGCATGCGCTTTGGCAGTAAATTGTCCGCCGGGGTGAAGCTGGGCTTCGACACCGGCTTCGACTCCGGCAGCACCCTGGACTACGTCTACCGCAACCGCCCTACCGGCACCTCGGCGCTGGGCAAGATGATCGACCAGAACTACCTCAACTCCATCGGCTGGCGCGGCATTCGCCAGCGCAAGGTGCACGTCGAAGAACTGCTGCGCCTGGCGATGGCCGAGTTGCGCGCCCAGGACCGCGAAGTGCGCATCGTCGACATCGCCGCCGGCCATGGCCGCTACATCCTCGAAGCGCTGCAAGGCGTCAGCCCGTTGCCCGAGTCGATCCTGCTGCGCGACTACAGCGACATCAACGTGCGCGACGGCAGCGCGCTGATCGTGGAGAAAGGCTTGGGCGACATCGCTCAGTTCGTCAAAGGTGATGCCTTCGACCGCCAGGATCTGGCAGCCCTGGAGCCAAAACCAACCCTCGCCGTGGTGTCGGGCCTGTACGAACTGTTCTCCGATAACCAGATGGTCGGCGGTTCCCTCGCCGGCCTCGCCGAAGCCGTGGAGCCTGGTGGCTTCCTGGTCTACACCGGCCAGCCGTGGCACCCGCAACTGGAGCTGATCGCCCGCGCCCTCACCAGCCACCGCGCCGGTCAGGCCTGGGTGATGCGTCGACGCACCCAGGCGGAAATGGATCAATTGGTCGAGGCGGCGGGCTTCCGCAAGATCACCCTGCGTGTCGATGAATGGGGCATTTTCAGCGTTTCGCTGGCGCAGCGAGTGCAGTAATGAGCGCCGTCATCGCTCCGGCCCGGGAACCCGCGCTGCTCAAACCGGCGGTGCTGTGGCTGCTGTTGCTGGCGCCGCTGTTCTTCACCACCTACGGCTTCGCCACCTGGGTCACCGCCCAGCGTGACGACGTCGGCACGCTGGTGTTCGCCTGGGAAAGCCACATGCCGTTCATGGCCTGGACCATCGTGCCGTACTGGTCGATCGATCTGCTGTACGGCCTGTCCCTGCTGTTGCCCAACAGCCGCGACGAACTCAAGCGCCACGCCTTGCGCCTGCTCACGGCCCAGGTGATTGCGGTCAGTTGCTTTTTGCTCTGGCCGCTGACGTTTACCTTTCCCCGGCCGCAAATGGATGGGCTGTTCGGCTGGATGTTCGACGTGCTGGCCGGCTTCGACAAGCCGTTCAACCAGGCGCCGTCGCTGCACATCGCGCTGCTGGTGGTGCTCTGGGTCTGTTACCAGCGGCACTTGCAGGGCTTCTGGCGTTGGGTGATGCACGGTTGGTTTGCGTTGATCGGCGTGTCGGTGCTGACGACGTATCAACATCACTTCATCGACCTGCCCACGGGTGCGCTGGCCGGTTGGCTGTGCGTCTGGTTGTGGCCGCTGGATCGACCGAGTCCGCTGTCGAGTGCGCGCCTGACCGCCGATCCGGCCCGCCGACGCCTGGCCTTGCGTTATGGCCTGGGCGCGGCGGCGCTGTTCATCCCGGCGTTTGCCTTGGGCGGCGCGTGGCTCTGGCTGATCTGGCCGGCGGTCGCGGTGCTCATGGTGGCGCTGAATTACTTGGTGTTCGGTGCTGATGGTTTCCAGAAGCGCGCCGATGGTCGCTTGAGTCCGGCGGTGCGTTGGTTGCTGGCGCCGTACCTGGCGGCGGCGTGGATCAATTCCCGCTGTTGGACGCGCAAGCACCCGCAGCCAGACCTGATCGTGGATAACGTCTGGCTGGGGCGAGTGCCTACGCCGATGGAATTGAAGGACAGCACGTTTACCGGCGTGCTCGACCTCTGCGCGGAACTGTCCATGGACAGCTCGAATATCTCCTATCGTTCGTTACCGGTGCTCGACCTGACGGCGCCGACCGCCGAGCAATGCCTGAAAGCGGCGCAGGCCATCGAAAGCCTAAGCCAACATGGGCCGGTGCTGGTCTGCTGCGCCTTGGGTTATTCGCGCAGCGCCACGGCGGTGGTTGCCTGGTTGTTGCACACCGGCCGGGCAGCGAACGTTGACGCAGCGATCGTGCAGATCCAGCGCGCTCGACCGCGCATTGTCTTGCACGCGGCGCACCGTCGGGCACTGGAACAGTTATCCACAACACGGGGGCATGCTCATGATCAGTGATATGGAACTCCACACCGTGGCGAGCCTGTTGCGCCGGGGTCATTCGCTGGACCAGCTTTCCACGGGACTGACGCTGCTGGCGGCGCTGCTGGGGTTGGGGCAATGGCTGGTGGGCGTGATCGATCCGTGGTTGCTGCTGTTGAGTGCTGTGCTGCTGGTTATCGGAGTGGTGGAAAAATACTGGGCACTGCGCGTGGCGTTCGACGCCGATCTGTTCCAGCGCATGGCCGACAGCACCCACTCCCTGGCCGAACGCACCTATGAATTGGATCAAGCCCTCACCGCGTTGGGCCTGCAACCCGCCGAACGGGCCGGGCGCCTGTGGACCGAACGACGGCACGGCGCGTTGTTGCTGCTGCGTCGGCAGTCGCGGTTGCTGGCGGTACAAGTTGTCCTGGTGCTGGGCTTCATCGTGGCCAGTCCCTGGTTAGCTTCAGGTATCTAAAAAGTTTTTGTGGCGAGGGAGCTTGCTCCCGCTGGACTGCGAAGCAGTCCCAAAACCAAGCGCTGCGGTGTGTCAGATTGGTTGTATTCAGCCTCTTGGGGGCTGCTGCGCAGCCCAGCGGGAGCAAGCTCCCTCGCCACAGTGATGCTTATGTTTCTCAGGACAAGGAATCCTCATGCTCGAACCCGTGGTCGCCAATCTCATCACCTCCGCCGCTCGCATGGTCACGGGCGCTCGCAGCCTGTGGCTCGGTTGCGCGCCGACGCCGGTGCAGCGGATCTACTTCGCCAACCACAGCAGCCACGGTGACTTCGTGTTGCTCTGGGCCTCGCTGCCGCCGGCGCTGCGCAAGCTCACCCGCCCGGTGGCGGGCTCTGACTATTGGCAAACCAGCCCGGTGCGCCGCTACATCATCAACCGGGTGTTCAACGGCGTGCTGGTGGACCGCGAGCGCAAGGACCCTGCGTACAACCCATTGCAGCCAATGCTCGATGCCCTGGAAAACGGCGACTCGTTGATCATTTTCCCGGAGGGCACGCGCAATCCGGAGGAAGGCCTGTTGCCCTTCAAGAGCGGGATCTATCACTTGATGAAAAACCACCCCGAGGTCGAGGTGATCCCGGTGTGGATCGCCAACCTCAACCGCGTCATGCCCAAGGGCCGTGTCCTGCCGCTGCCGTTGTTGTGCACCACCAGTTTCGGTGCGCCGCTGTGCATCGAAGAGGGTGAAAGCAAAGAGCAATTCCTTGAACGCAGCCGCGCCGCGCTGCTGGCACTGGCCCCGGAGCACGTCTGACATGGATCGATATACCCTGATGTTGTTTGGCGGGATCGGCGCGATTCTGGTGCTGGCGTCGCTGATTGGTTTCATTCTCAGGCTGCGGACCAAAGGCGCGCCGAACTCGGTCATCGACAACCTCAACGCCCGGATCAACGCCTGGTGGATCATGGTGTTGGTGATCGGCGTGGCGTTCTGGCTCGGTAACGCGGCGGTCATCCTGTTGTTCTACGCGGTGTCGTTCTACGCCCTGCGGGAATTCCTGACCCTGACACCGACCCGGCGCAGTGACTACCCGGCCCTGGTGGCGGCGTTCTACCTGGCCCTGCCGCTGCAATACCTGCTGATCTACTACGACTGGTACGGGCTGTTTTCGATCTTTATCCCGGTGTATGTGTTCCTGCTGCTGCCGATCCTGGCGTCCCTGGGCGGCGACAGCACGCACTTCCTCGAGCGCGCGTCGAAGGTGCAGTGGGGCTTGATGATCGCGGTGTTCTGCATTTCCTTCGTGCCCGCCCTGCTGACCCTGGACATCGCCGGTTTCGAGGGGCGCAACCTGTTGCTGATCGCCTACCTGGTGATCGTCGTGCAGCTCTCGGATGTGTTGCAGTACGTCTGCGGCAAGCTGTTCGGCAAACATAAGATCGCGCCGAACCTGTCGCCCTCGAAAACCGTGGAAGGTTTTGTCGGCGGCATCTTCCTGGCCTCGCTGATCGGTGGTGCGCTGTGGTGGATCACGCCGTTCAATCCCTGGCAGTCGTTCCTCATCGCCTTGCTGATCAACCTGTTGGGCTTTGCCGGCGGCATTGTCATGTCAGCGATCAAGCGCGACCGCGGCGTCAAGGACTGGGGCCACATGATCGAAGGCCACGGCGGCATGCTCGACCGGCTGGACTCGGTGTGCTTCGCCGCGCCGATCTTCTTCCACTTGGTGCGGTACTGGTGGACCTGAAAAAGCCTGCGGCGAGCCCCTGGACCTGTGGGCGTCTGTGGTGAATATCTAACCTGTGGGAATCTGTGGTGAATACCTAACCTGTGGGAGCGAGCTTGCTCGCGATGGCGGTGGATCAGTCAACATCGATGTCGCCTGATGTACCGCTATCGCGAGCAAGCTCGCTCCCACAGGTGTGTGTGCCCGGGCGGGTGGTTTAGCGGTGGGGCGACGGCATGGCCGTGGGATCAACACGAACGGTACGCGCCTGGTTCGTAGAGCGTTCCCATTCCTTGGCATCGTGACTGCAAAAAATCTCCAGGTGCCCGTTCTGGCCCGCCGCCAGTTCCCGCAGGCGATCCTGATTGCGCAGCCGTGCCGGACGATAGGTGTCCATCATGTACTGATAGAACTTCAGCCCCGGCGGGCAACGCCGCTCGGGTTGATGGACTTCATCGTGGAAGAAATACGCATCGCCGGCATGGAGCATCCAGCCGTCCGGTGTCCTCAGGGCGATCCCGGCGTGGCCGGCGGTGTGGCCTTGGAGCGGGACCAGGAAAATGTCCTCTTCTTCCGCCCCGATCAACGCGCGCACTGAATCAAAACCGAACCACGTGTCACCGTCCGGGGCATAGAACTCCCAGTTGTCGACGCCCTGCCACTGGCGCGCCTGGAATCGCCGTCGACTGATCCAGGTGTCGGCGCTGCGCGCCATCGCCATCTCGTCGCGCATCACGTGAACCCGAGCCTGGGGAAAGTCCTGGAGCCCACCGGCGTGATCAAAATCGAGGTGCGTCAGCAGGATATGCCGCACATCGCCGGTGTCGAAGCCCAATCGGCGCACTTGCTCCAACGCGGTGAGGCGATGCTCGAACTTGATGTTGTTGAACGCCCGGAAGAATCGGCTAAGCCGTTCGGGCGTCTGGACATCCCGCTGGCCAAAACCGGTGTCCACCAGGACCAGGCCATTGTTGTCGGTTTCGATCAGCAGGCAATGACACACCAGGCACGCCGTCAGCCCCCGACTGTAGCCATCGAACAACTTCCCGCCCACGGGGCACATGCAACCGCAGTTCAGGTGATGGATACGCATGGGGGCCTCCTGTCAGGAATGGCGTGCCGCTCTCGGGTTTTTCTTGGGCTCTTTAAAATCGACAGGGACGGGGCAGGCGCAATTCCGCAAAGGCGACAGGCGGTGGCTATACATGGCCTGGCATACACCCCTGTGGGAGCGAGCTTGCTCGCGATAGCGGCAGATCAGTCAACATTGATATCGACTGGTCCACCGCTATCGCGAGCAAGCTCGCTCCCACAGGGGACTCTTTCTATACAGGGGGCAATCAATCCAGAATCAAGTGCGGCAAAAACCGGCTGGAATCCTTGGTGATCAGGCTGTTGTCTTCCCGCACGCCAATGCCGGCGGCCTGGTCGCCGATGACCCACGAGCCGATCAGGGTGTAGCTGTCGTCGAATTTCGGCAGTGGCGCGAATTCCTGGAGGATGAACGGCGCGTCGGTGTAGGGGCCGTCTTCCTTGACGATCAAGCCGTCAGCGGTCTGCAGCTCGATGTTGGCGCCTTCCCGGGAAAAGAACGGCTTGCGCACCCAGCCTTTCGGCACCGCTTTGCGGATGTCGGTGTCCAGGTGGGCGGCAAGCAGGTTCGGGTGACCTTTGTGGAATTCCCACAGCAGCGGCAGGATGCCTTTGTTGGAGATGATCGACTTCCAGGCCGGCTCGAAAAACTGCGTATCGCATTGAGCGATCGCTTCACCAAAGGGCTCGTGGAAGATGAATTCCCACGCGTGCAACTTGAACAGGTGAGGAATCCAGCGCTCTTCCAGGTCGACGAAACGTCCGTCGCTGTTGAGGCCGATGTCTTCGATATCGATGTGCCGCGATTCAATGCCGACTTTTTCCGCGATCAGGCGCAAGTAATCCGTGGTGCCCTTGTCTTCCACCGAGCCTTTCATCGAGGCGAAATAGAACGGCTCCTTGAGCTGCAACTGGGCGAAGGCCTGGTGCAGCTTGGTGTCGATGCTGTTGAACTGGTCGGCATGGGCCGGCAACATGCCGCGCTCGATGCATTGCTCCAGCCACCCCCACTGGAACGCCGCCGCCTCGTAGAGGCTGGTCGGCGTGTCGTAGTTGAGTTCCAACAACTTGGCCGGGCCCTTGCCGTTGTAGGAGAAATCCATGCGCCCGTACAGGTGCGGATGGCCTTCCAGCCATGACGTGCGCACCAGGTCGAAGAACGGCGCCGGGATGCTCAGGCGTTCCAGCAATTCTTCGCTCTGGACCACCCGGGCCACCAGGTCCATGCACATGTCATGGAGCTCGGTGGTCGGGTCTTCCAGGTCGTCCTCGATCTGCTTGAGGGTGAACTGGTAGTACGCGCTTTCGTCCCAATAGGGTTCGTCGTCGATGGTGTGGAACAGAAAGCCGAGTTGCTCGGCGGTCTGTTTCCAGTCGGGACGTTCTGCGCAATGGATCTTCTTCATGGCCCTCGTTCCTTAGCCGCCGGAGCTGCTCGAACCGCCCCAACCGCTGCGGGCACTGGACTTGCTGCCGAAGCCACCGCGCGAGGTGGACGACGCGACGGCCATCGCCTTGCTGGTCTTGACGGAGTCGGTGTAGCTGCCATACCGCGCCTGGTTGGACTTGGTAAAGGTCGAGCCGCTGGAAACCCGCTGGCTGAGCGTCGAGGACCCGAAGTTGCCGCGGTCATCGCGGTAGCGGTAGACCGGCTCGGAGTAATAACTGCTGCGGTTGCCGCTCAACATGTTGCCGATCAGCAGGCCGGTCAACAGGTTGCCAAAGCCTGAACCACCGACGTTCGCTTCCGAAGCCGGCAACTGGGCCCGGGCGGCATCGACCTCGGACTGCGTGACTTCGCCATCGGCGTTCAGCTCGAAACCACCCAGCTTGGGCAGGAACTTGCCGGCCGAGTCCTGCTGGCACCAATCGGGCACGAAGTCGGCATCGCAATCGGCCTTGCTATCGTAGACCGGCGCGATGCGACGATGCTCACCCATGGCGGTCATGTAGGCGGTGGAGCAAATGTCCACCGGCAGCTTTTCATCGACACATTCCTGGACGGACTGGAAGTTGTACTTCTTCTGCAACTTGTAGGTTTTTTCCGCGGGCCCGCAACCGGATATCGCCAGGGCGACCGACGCGGCCAGCGAGAGCTGGACGTACTTGCTTCGTTTCATCGGGATCTCCGTGGCGCAATCAGTTCGTGGAAGGCGTCATGCACGCGGCGTTCAACATGCCGACGCTGATGGCCACGGCGGCGATGTAGATACCCGCGGCGATTTCACCGTTCTTGATGCGCGCGGAAGCGCCCTTGAGCACCAGGCTGGTGACCAGAAACGCCAGCAACTGGACGACCGCGGCGATCACTGCCCAGACGACGAAGTCCAGCATGCTGATCGAGTAGGCGATCACGTTGCTGGCCGGAATGGCGAAACCGATCACGGCGCCGCCCAAGGCAATGGCCGCGGCCACGTTGCCCGAACGGATCAGTTCGAATTCCTTGTGCGGCGTGACGCGGGTGTAGATGAACTGGAACAGCGCGAACAGCACGGCGGCGCCGAGGATGTACATGACAAAGCCAAGCACGGCGGCTTTGTTCAGGGAAATGGAGAGCGCTTCAAGCATGGATTTCTTCCTTATTCAAAGAGTGTTCAGGTCAGTGGTGTACAGCGAAATACCCAGCGAAGTGCTCAGGCTGACAGTGCCTTCGGCGTCCTCTTCGACGGAAAACAACAGGAACTCCCGGCGATCCGTCAGGCCGGTGTCGCGGGCATACAGCATCGAACGGTGCTCGACGCTGTAGGACTCTTCGGGATTGCTTACGCGTTCGCTCAATCCCACCAGTTCGGTCTGGCCCGCCTCGGTGCCCCATTCGCGGGTGTACTCGACGCCGTCGTGGGTGTAGGTCGGCAGGCCGATCAGGCTTTCCGGGCCGGCCAGGCGACGCAATTCCGCTTCGCTGTTGATCGTGACGTAGCTGAGGTAGTTGAACAGGATCACCGACTCGACCTGCCCGGCGACGTCGCCGCTGGTGTGCACTTGCAACCAGTAGTCCTCGTCGTTCATGTAGCAGCGCGACAACCAGTTCGACTGCCCGAGGTCGACGATGCCCAGGCTCCAGATCTGTTGGTTGCCTGGGATGACTACGGCGGTGTTGCCGTCGAGCAGCAATTTGAGCGTGGCATCGAACATGACCTGCTTGCCGGAGGCCAGGCCCAGCGGCCCAACGACAGGCGCGCTATTGCTGGCTGCTGTGTTCGAATTCGGGGCCTCGAGCCCCATCAACTGTTTAAACCACCCCATGGGAAATTTCCTTGAGACGCGCCGAGGCGATATAGAAGAGTTCGCCGCCCACCACACGGGTGGCGCCGGGCGGGTTGATCGACGGCTGGCGGGCACCTTGGGCGCGGTAACCGATCAGCGTAGCGTTGTGCTGCTCTTTCATCCGGATATAAAGGTCGCCAAACGTCGCTTCAAACGCTTCGGGCAGCTTCATCAGGTATTGCGTGGCGCCTTCGCCTACGCAGAGCAATTCATTGATGACCACCGACGAGCCCGGGTCCTGGGAGGCACGCACCAGCATTTCGATGGCCATGCTGGAGGTGCATTCCAGGCTCGGCGCATAGGCGCTGGCGAGGGCGGCCACTTCGCTGTCATTGAAATGGGCGACCACATGCCCGACAGGCCCCAGTCGATTGACCGCCAGCACGGTGGCCAGGGTCAGGTCGTCGGAATGGGTGCGCACCAGCACGCGTTCGGCACCTGGCACGCCGGCACGCTGCAACAGCGCGACGGAGGACAGGCTGTCGCCTCTGATGTAGGTGGCCTTGCCGGGCATGGGGTTTTCTTCGAGATCGCAATCGCAGATGACGATCAGGTTGTCATTGGACGTTTCGTCCTGCAGCAGCAGTTCGATGACCCGCTCGCTGGTGGCGCCCTCCCAACCGATGAGCACCGTGTGGCCGACCTTGCCGGTGAAATCGCCTTTGCCCTTCATGCCTTTTCTCCATACATCGATGACGCTGCTGGTGGTTTTGCCGATGACCGTCGTCAACAGGGCAATGCCCCCGAGCATGATCCAGGTCGCCACGAAAATCCGTCCGGCGGAGGTCTGTGGCAACAGATCGCCATAACCGACGGTGAGCGTGGTGGTGAGATAGAAGTAGATAAACGTGGCGGCGGCGATAAGGTGTTGCTCGCCCAACAGCACCAGGCCGATCCAGGCCGTGGACAGGTGCACGCCCAGCGCAATGGCCAGCCCCGCCCAACCGAAGCGATGGAAGAAGGACGATGCGTACGTGCGCAACAAAAGGAAAATCGACATTGCGTCCCTGACTCCGTGGGGCTTGGTTCCTGGCGGGATCATCGCTCCGGCGCCTGGGGGCGCGAGCGTAGTGGCCGGACAGCATTAAACCTGTTGCGGGGCTTGGATAGAAGTACCTGCAGCACAATTAAATCCGTGGTCTGCCGCACACCCTTGTGGCGAGGGAGCTTGCTCCCGCTGGACTGCGAAGCAGGCCCCGTTTTTGGAGCCGCTTCGCGCCTCAGCGGGAGCAAGCTCCCTCGCCACGGGTTCACCCAGGACAGCGTGTAACGATTACTCAGCCGATTTTTTCTTCAGGCGTTCCAGGATCGCATTGGCGCTGCCTTCGTTTGGCGTGATGCCGGCATCGCGCAGCTTGCGCTCCAGGTCGGAGCCGGTGGAAGCCTCGGCCAGTTCGTCCTGGGCTTGCAGTTCAGCGGCACGTTGCTGTTGCTTGGCTTGCAGGCGGTTGAGCGTACCGACGGCGGTTTCCAGCTTGCCATTGGCGCCGCCGCTGGCGATCGAGGCGCTGACCTGGGCCTTCTGCACGCTTTCACGGGCCTTGGCCATGTCCACTTGCTGGCGCAGGCTCTTGATGCGGGCTTCGGCCTTGGTGATGTCCTTGCGCATGTTGTCCGCGTAACCGCCGAATTCGGTCGCGTGCTTTTGCTCGGCGTCCAGTTCGTTGGTCAGGGTCGAAATGGCTTCGGCCACTTCCAGCGCCAGGTCTTCGCGGTTGGCCTGGATCGCGGCCAGGGCCTTGGCTTCCAGGTCCTTGATCTTGGCGTTGTATTCGCCGACGCGATCGGTCGCCAGCTTGTGCTTGGCCATGATGGTGACCAGCTCACGCTTGGCATTGGCCAGCGCGCTGTCGGCATCGCGGATTTCCTGGTCGAGGATGCGCAGGGCCTGTTGGTCGACGATCGATTCGCCGACTTCGTTGGCACCGCCACGCAGTGCGGTGAACAACTTGCTCCAGATGGACTGAGTCATTGGATGATTCCTATTCGGCGAATTAGATGAAGAAGCGTTCGAAGGCTTCGCTGGCGCGCTGGACATTGTCGACGAGGGTTTTGACCTCGGTGACGACGTTGGTCAGGCTGGAGTCGGCGCTCAACGCACCGAACATGTTGTAGACCACCTGTCCGTTGGGCATGGTCTCGATGCCGATGGACGACAGCGGGAACATTTCCCGACTGCGCAACACCGCGTCGTTGAAGGCCGCCACATCGCTGATCGACTCGACGTCCACCAGCACGGTATCGACGATGATCTGGTCGCCGACCACGGCGATGTAGATCGGCAAGCCACCGAAGTCATTCATTTCCAGCTTGATGCTGGATTCGGAGCCTTGGACGAGGGAGAGGGTGATGTCGTTCGCGACCACTTCGTCCAGGGCCTGAAGGGCGCTGTAGAGGCGATCGATGTTCCAGTTATTACCTGCGCTCATGTAATCCTCCGACATGAATGAGCCAGCCAGAATCGGTTGGCGTAGCTGTTTCTCCATTTGCTTGAGCAGGCTTCTGTTTTCGGGAAGCACCCAAGTCTCGTGTTTCACATACCCGGCGGCACTCAGGCCCGCGCGCATCTGCTTCATGTAGAAGCTCGACGGTTTTTTCGCCGAGGGTTTGGCGCGCTCTCCCGTGCGGCTCGATGAATCGGTCACAGGCCCGTCAGGCGGATCTGATGGAGAGCTGGTTGGCATGGTACTGACCCCACTGTGAAAAACTCACGCGTGAGAAACACTACAGGCACTTTCCAAACCCCACAATAGCTCACGCGTGAGATTTTTCTGAATCACAAACACCGACGATCCCTGTGGGCTGACCGCTTTTGTGGCGAGGGAGCTTGCTCCCGCTGGGCTGCGCAGCAGCCCCCAAGCAGCCAATACGATCAGCCTGACACTCCGCGGTGTTTGTTTTTGGGGCTGCTGCGCAGCCCAGCGGGAGCAAGCTCCCTCGCCACGGGGGTCATCACATGCAGTCTTAGGGATAGCTGAAGCTTTTGACCAACGTCAGCTCCCCCACCGCCCGCATCGGCACGACGAAGGTTTCCATTTTCTCGTTCGGCGTGCCCTCTTCGGTGATCACGGTGACCTGGGCGGTGGTCAAGGCCTGTTGCGCCTGCGCCACGGACTCGCCCTCTTCACCGTCCTCCTCACTGCGATAACCGCCGCCGTAGTAATTCACATACACCAGGTACTGGCCCTTGATCGGCGCGGGCATGGCGAAGATTTCCGGGCCGTAGCCGGTGGTGACGTCGACGTCGAGGGCCGCGCCGTTGGCGACGGCGCGGTCGCCGTACCAGATGTGCGCGCCATCGGGGGTGACCAGGTGCAGGTCCAGGTCGGTGCCGTCGCTGTCCCACGTCAGCAGCACCCGCAGCTTGGCCGGGGTGGCGCCGCCGCTGGTGTTGAGAAACTGCGTGCGGTGACGCTGCTGGCCATCGGCGCTGCGCACTTCAACGCTGTTGCTGCCGTTGGGGAACGAGAACGGCCGGTCGAAGCGACCTTCTTCATCCAGTTTCAGCGGCAGGCTGACGCCGTTGACAATCAACTGGCCCGGCGCGTTGCTGTCCTTGGGCGCACCTTTGATCTGCCCGGAAATGCGCGCGGTGTCGGCCTGGCCCGGGGGCGTGTTGACCGACGAGGCCGGGTAATTGACGGTTTGGCTGAAGCTTTCGCCTTCACCGCCCGGTGCACCGCTGCGCCAGCCGCCAATGGGGGTGTCGAGCTTGATGGAGTCGGCAGCCATGGCCGGTGATAACGCGGTCAGGGCGCAGAGCAACAGCAAGACCTGTGGATAACGGAGTGTCATGGTCTATTCCAGCAAGAGGTGACGGGCGAGCCCTTCGATATAGGTTTCGTCCTGGCCGTTGGGGTGAGCTTCGAAGGCCAGGTGCAAATATTCATGTGTCAGGTCGAGACGGTCTTGCAGCGACAGCACGCCACGCACGTAGATGCGCTGGCGTTCGCGGTCGACATACGGCCGGCCGAAGGCGACGCGGCAGACGGCGAAAGCGCTGATTTCGTTGTAGCCGACTTCACTTTCCAGCCGCTCACGCCAGCCCCGGCGCTGCTTCAGCAGCCAGTCCTGGGCGGCGGGCAGCGCTTCGCAGGACGCCACCGGGTTGTCCCAGCGGCTGAGGCTGGCGCGCGGATAGGCGTGCAGCAGGATGGCGTCGTAGCGTTGGCCAGCGTTGGCCTGCTCCACGGCTTGCGCCCAGGACAGTTTGTCCGGGCCCGGCTGGTCGGAGTGGTAGGTGACGTCGGTGCCGGCCAGGACCAGGTCGCTGGTCCAGGCGGCAATGGCCCGGGTTCCAGGCGCCGCCGGACGTGGTGCGACACGCTGGCGATGGCTGCTGTCGTCGATGCTCAGGCAATCACCGTTGCGTTGGGCGTTTTGCAGCAGATACGTACGGATCGCCACCGCCAGGGCCTTGGCGGCTTCGGCGGGTTCTGCCTTGGCTTCGCGCTGCAAGACCCGGGCGACGTACTCCTCGCGGTCCAGGCGCGCCACCAGCTTGCCGGGCATCAGGAACAGCTCGCCATCGCTGTGGATGTCCAATTGGTTGCCGTTGGTGAATTCGACGCGGTAGTCACCGCGCAGCTGACCCGGTGTGGCCGGCCGCTCGCCGGCCATCACCCGTTGCAACGGATAACGGGCAAACAGATCGACTTCCACGCAGCGCCCGGTGTCCGCCGGCCAGCGCGATGGCAATGCCGCCGCCAGACCTTCGCCGTAGACCTTGAGGACCTGCTGGCTGGTGCCACGACCCCCGGCCCACACCGGGGTGCCATCGGCCAGCCAACCGGCAAAACCGCCCTGTCGCGAGGAAGGCCCCTGGTCACCCAACCAGCTCCAGGTCTTGACCCGCAGGCGACTGCCCAACTCACCGACCAGCCGCCCGTCGGCCGCGCTGAGTGCCACGTCCAACAGCACCCGACGGGCCTGGTCCTGGGCCGGCAGCATGGCCAGGGCCTTGAGCAATTGCGCGACGGGTACTTGCGTCTGGGGTTGCAGCGTTGGCAGGTCCAACAACCAGGGCGGCGCTTGGCGAGTCTGCCAGTAATCGCGCCAGTTCGAGGCCGACAGCCCGAGCCGCTGCGGCTCGAAATACAAACCACAGGATTTCACCAGCGCCTGGTCACGACCGATGCTCTGCCCGGGATTGCAGCAATAGACTTCTTCCTTCGACTCGCCGCGGCACTCATACACCGGTTCGCGAGCGTTGGTGTCCACCAGCCAGGCGTAGACAAACAGCTTCCACAGGCTGCCCAACGGTGCCTGCAACGTGTCGGGCAATGGCTGGCGATCCAGCACCTGGGTTTGATTCACCCGCAGCAATTGACCGTCGAAGGCCAGGCGCAACGGCTCGTCCTGCGCTGTCGCCAGCGCAGGAATCAAGCACAACCACCACCAACCCCAAGGCCTGCGCATGTCAGTTGACCGTCACCTGACCGAGCGCCGGTTTCTGTTCGCGCGCCTGATTCTGTGGTGCATAGACTTGGGTGAAGCGCACCGGCGGCAAGGTGAACTGGCCTTTCTGGGAGAAGCGCACCAAGTGCCGCAGGCGCAGCTCGCCACTGAGGGCGTCCAGCGGTATCGCATAGGCCATCTGGCCCGGCTCGAAGCGCGCCTTTTCCAGGGACGTCGGCTCGCTGTCGGCCTTGCCCATCAACTGGATGCCCCAGGTGGTGCGTTCCACATCGGCGCCCGGCGGCAACGGCACTTCGAGCATGCCGTAGCGCAGTGGCGTCGGTGCCTTGCTGTTGATGATCACTTCATCCAGGTAGAGGCTGTCGCTGGACAACGGTTTGTTGCCCACGGCTTCGAGCTTGAAGGTGAAGGCCTCGTCGCCCGGCACCAGGCGCGACAGGCGCCGGGTGATCGACACGGCCATCGGCGCCACCGGCGCTTGCTGGCTCTGGAAGCTCAATGCCGCTTGCAGTGGACGCTCCTCGGCACCGGTCAGGGTCAGCATCGTTGGAAGCTGCGCGCCCTGCCACTGCCAGTAGGTTTCACCGGTCGCGCCTTGCTTGGCAACCCAGCCTTCGCCCGGCGCCAGGGCCACGGCCGGCGCGGCCTGTTCGATGCTGCGCTGCAACCAGGTCAGGGCCAGCGCCCGTTCCAGGGTGGACTGCTGCGGCAGCACGCGTTCGAGCAGTGCCGTGGCGCGGGCTTGATCGAAGCTCTGCAGCGACAGCAGCAAAGCCTCGACGAAAGGCTGCGAGCTCAGCTCCAGTTGCTGTTGCGCGGCGTCGGCCTGACGGCTGAAGGCGGCGGGCAACGGCACCTTCGCCTGCTTGGCGAGGGACGCGGTCAGCACTCGGGCGCTGGCCAGGCCAAGGGCGGAGTCCGGTGCGTACATGACCAGGCTGTCTTCGCCGCTGTCCAGCACGCTCTCGGTGCTGTCTTCGCTGGCCTTCGCCAGGTCGTCCATCAGGCCACTGAGCAAAGTATTCACCGGCAGTTGCATCTGCTTGGCGAACGACAGGATCAACGCACGTTGCAGCAGCGGTGTATCAGCGGCCTCCTTGGCGTAGACCTCCAGCACCCGCTGCCAGTGTTCCGGCGGCAGGCTCAGGTCCAGGGCCTGGCTGGCGTGCCAGTCGGCGTAATAGGCATAGGCAGTGAGGAAGGCATCTGGCTCACCGTCCTGGCCCCACCAGGTGAAGCTCGCCGACGGCCCGGCCATCTGCACCAGGCGCAAGCGGCTGTTTTGCATGATCAAGCGCAAGCGGTCGCGGATCTGCGGATTCGACGCCAGGGTCGGATAGGCGATGCTCAACGGCAACAGGCGGCTGGCGGTCTGCTCGACGCCACCGTAGGGGTAGCTCAGCAGGTCATCCAGGGCCGAACGGAACAACGCTTGCGGGCTGTCATCCAGGCGCAGGCGAATATCTGTGGCGTCGGTCGGCAGGGTCAGCGGTGTGTCGCCACTGGCCACATCAAGGCGCTGGCTCTGGGTCACTTGCCAGCCGTTGCCGCTGGCGTTCAGGTGCATGGCCAGGGCGTCCTGGGTTTCGCCGTTCAGTTGCAACTGCACGGTCAAGTCGCCGCTGCTCAATTCCAGGGCCGGCAGGGCCACGTAGTTGATGCCGTTTTTCAGCTCCGCCACCACGCGCTGTTCAGCACCGGCGTAACGGATCAGCAGCTCGGCCTTCAGGGGTTTTTCCGATTGGCTGAAGGCGAACAGGCCCAGTTGCGGCTTGTCGCCCGTGCGGAAGCGGGTCGGGCCGCTCCACTTCAGGTACAGCGGTTTTTCCGACGCAATGAACTGCTTCTTCTGGCCGACTTGGCCGTCGTCAGCGATCGCCTTGGCCGTGATGCGCCAGCGGGTCAGCGAGTCCGGCATCTTGAAGGTGAAGCGGGCCTTGCCGTTGGCGTCGGTGACCAGCTCCGGCTGCCACGCGGCGGTGTCGACGTCTTCACGCCGTGGCCGCTCCAGCACCTTGACCCCACGCTCGCTACGGTTGGCCTTGCCCGGCGCGCCGGGGCTGCCTGGCAGCGCCACGTCGTAGCTGATGAACGACAGGCTGGCACTGGTGCGCACATTGTTGCGACGCGGGTGATAGAAGAACTGGTCGATGGTCGGCGCCACTTCCGGTTGCAGGGCGTAGACCATCTCATCGACCACGCTGACCGTCAGGTGCGCCGGGATCGCCTTGCCGGCGAACTGGGTGCTCAGGTCCACGGTCACCGTGTCGCCCGGGCGATAAGTGGCCTTGTCGGTGACGACAGCCACATCGATCTGCGGCGTGATCACCTTGATGCCGGCGTTCTGGAAGCTGTACTGGCCGCCCTTGGTGTACAGCACCGAGAAGGTCAGGTTGGGTGCGAAGCTATCTTTCACGGCAATGCGCGCGCGGTATTGGGTGTCGCTGAGCTTTTCCATCTTCAGCCAGTCGCCGCCCTTGGAGAGCAGCGCCGTGGCCTCGACCTTGTCCCGCTCAAGCGACAGCAGCGCATCGCTGACCGGCTCCGGGAAGGTGATCAGCGCCAGCGCTTCGTCACCGGTCTTGTATTCAGGCTTGTCGAAGACAATTTCGACGGTGCCCGGCACAGCCTTGATGCCTTCACCGGTCACCGCATGGGCGGCGGCGCCAATGACCCGACCGTGGTCGTCCTTGAGCGTCAGGTTGTAGGTGCCGGGGCGCTCGAAGGTCAGGCTGAAGCCCTTGTCCTTGGCCGCCAGCTTGCCTTCGCCGGTGCTCTGGTCTTCCAGGCGCACCCAGGCATAGCTGCCGGGTGTCACGGCCTTGGCCTGTTCGTTGCCGCCTTCGTTGGCGTAGCTGAACGACACCTTCTGGCCAGCGGCGCTGAACCGCTGGGGAGCGCTCAGGCGGAAATTCGCCGCGCCACGGTCGATGAGGATTTCCTTGGTGGTCTTGACCCGATACGCCGCGCCATCGCTGGCGAATACGGTGAGCGTGTAGCGGCTCGGCTTGTCGGCAGCCGGCAGGTCGAGGGTCGCGTTGCCCTTGGCATCGGTGGTCACTTCGCTGCTGGTCAGTTCCACCGGGAATTGCCCCAGGTATTGCAGCTCGTTGTCGACCATCGACAATTGCTGGGCCCGCAGGCTCAGGCTCACCGTGGCATTCACCACCGGCTTGCCGTCCGGGTACAGCAGCACGAGGTTGCCCTTGACCGGCTCGCCAGTGCGGTAATCCTGCTTGGCCAGGTTCAGGGCGATCTCAAAGTGCGGCTTGATGTATTCGGCCACGCGAAAGGCGCTGCTGTAGAGCTGGTCCTTGTAACTGAAGCGCAGCTCATAACCACCGGCCACGGCGTTTTCCGGCAGTTGGAAACGGCCTTGGGTACCGGCCTTGGAGTCGAGCTTCAGGGCCAGGGTTTGCAGCGCGGTGCCGGTGGCATCGAGGACGCTGACATTGACGTCGGCGGCGGTCGGTTGCACCGAGTCACGGGCGTTCTTGAACTCGCGACCGACGATTTTCAGCGACACCCAATCCCCCGGCCGGTACAGCGGCCGGTCGGTGAACGCATACAGCTTGGTGTCGTAGATTTCGCTGTCGTAGTAGAAGTTTTCCGAAACGAATACGCCGCCCTCCTCGTCTTCACCGATGACGAACGAACGCTCCGGGCTGACGTGCTTGAGGCGCAGCAGGCCGTCTTCATCGGTGGCACCGCTGCTCATCACGCCCAGGCCGTCGGTCCACAGCACGTTGACCTTGGGCACCGAACGCCCTTCATGCTTGCGTGCGGCCCAGACCAGCAATTCATCGCCGGCAATCTTGCTCACGGCCACGGTATTGGAGACGAAGACCATGGTGGTCGCGCGGTATTTGCCGATCAGCGCTTCCACCAGGTACAGGCCTGGCTTCAACTGGCCCAGCGGCACATAGACGTTGCCCGGGGCGACGCTGACGAACTCACTGGACGAACCCGCCAGGTTGACCCCGGCTGGCGGCTGGATTGGCTTGGCCTGCCACAGCGGATAACGGAACTGGCTGACCACCGGCAAGCCCGGGATCAAGGCGAATTGCGCCGGTGCCTCGTACGGGGTCGGCGCGACCAGGGCGTCGCCGATCCTAAGTTCCGGCACTTCTTCGGTGACGTGCTGGCGCGATTCGTAGGAGAACGCCCGTTGCATCACTCGACGGGACTTGCGGTACCAGTTGTCCCACAGGTACGCGAGGGTGTTCGACAGGCCTTCGCCCTTGAACTGGCCGTCGCTGACCACGCGGTGCAGGTTTTTCTGGCGCTTGAGGAACTCCAGCGGTTTCTCGATGCGATAGACGCGGATATCGGCGCCGCCGTAGGGCTCCATGCGGTACCGACGGTAGTCGCGGCCCGGCGCTTCGAGGCGAACCATGGCCTGTTCGTCGCTGGCAAAACTGCTGTCGGCCAGCAGGAAAAAGCTTTCGCCGGACACCGGCGTGTAGCCGCTGGGCTCCACCGTGTCTTCGGCATTAACCATGGGTGCCAGCAACAGGGCGAACAGCAGGGGCAGTTTTGAACACAAGCGCAGCATGCGGGCACCGGTCATTGGGAGAGAAAGTTGAGTCGATAGACGCCGATGAAGTTGGGGTTGGCTGCGTCGGGTATCCATCGGGTGTCCTTCCAGTTCATGAGTTGTTGCAGGCTTGCGGAGCGCATGCCGTTGTCGGTAGGGGTTGTGGTGCCGGTGTGATAGGCGATGTAGCGGCCCATCCAGATCATCAAGTGCTGGTCATCGCCCTGATCGAAGAACATCAGGTCGCCGGGGCGGGCCTGGGCGACATCGCGGCCCACCAGGCGACTGTTGAACTGGATCAGCTTGATGGCGTTGACGTAGGGCCCGACCTTGCCGCCGCCCTGCTGCCACTGCTGGGCGAGGCGCCGTTGCGCATCGCTGAGGGGCAGTTCCGGGGGCAGGTAGCGATTGGACAGGCCATTGCTGCGCAGCCATTTTTCATCGTGGACCTTGAGTGCTTCGTTGGCGGCGAAACGCACCAGCCCGGCGCAATCCTGCTGGTACCAGCGCGGGCTCGGGCCTTTGGTCAGCTGTTCCTGGGCAATGCGCACGAACCAGGCGCGAAAAACCTGGGACTGCTGCACGTCCAACGCCGGCGCCTCGACGGCACGCGCCGGCCCGCCGAGCAGCAGTGCCAGCAGCAGCGTCAACGCAGGGTTGCGGATCAGTGCGGTCACAGCGCTTTCCATTCCAGCGGCAGCCACTGCCAATGGCCGTCCGGCTCGCTGCCCGCGGGCAAGGTCAGGGCGTATTTGCCGTAGCCGCCGAGGGTGCGCAGTTTCGGGATCAGATAGGTTTGCGCGGCGTTATAAAACACCGGCTCCATGTCCTGGGGCAGGCTGTCGAGGGTTTCGCGCTGCATCAGTTGCGCCATGGAATCCGGGCCGAAGTAGACCGGCATCAGCAGGTCTTGGGGCACCACCTCGGCCATGGGCGGGAAGCGCTTGTCGAGGGTGCCGAGGGCCTTGTCCACCAATTTGTCATCAAGGGAGAACAGCAAGGTCGAACCGTGGCGCGCCAGGCTGACCCGCAGGAACGCCTTGCCGGTAATCGCTTCGGGTTGCTCGGCTTCCTTGGCCGAATACGGCCCGAAGTTGGAGCTGACCTGGCGCTGCCATTGGTGCGTCGAACCTGCTTGCTTTTCCACTACCGGGAACGCGTGTTCGGCGACGTTGTTTTCATAGGCGCCGACCATCGAACCGAACAGGTTGCCCAGGTCGGCGTCGAGCTTGCCGTCGTCGTCATTCAGGCTTGCCACCAACAGCGGCGTGTACAGCCGCGAATCGGCGTACCAGCACAGGCCGGCGGCACCGGTCACATGATCGACCATGGCCTGGGCGGCTTTTTCCTCGGCGCCCAGTTTCACCAGCAATGGTTTCTGCTGCTCGGCCGCCAGGGGCAAGGCCACGCAGGCGCTGGCGCCCATGGGCATGGCTTGCCAGATTGGCTTGAAGTCGAAGTCCGGCTGGTTTTCCAGTTCGTCCATGGCCAGGAAGCTGTGCCAGCCCTTGTCGTCCATATCGAAGCGCAAGCCGGCGAAGTTTGGGATGAACCGCTGGTAGCCCATGGCGAGCACGCTGGCGTTGACCGAGATGCGTTGCTTGACCTCCGGCGCCTTGGCCGGCAGGCCGAAGGCTTCAGGGAACAGTTTGTCGCCGTTGAGCAAGGCCGCCAGGGCGGTCGTCGAAACGCTGCCCGGCTCCACCGCCGACCCGCTGGCCGGGTCGTACAGCTTGGTCGGGTTGGACAGCACGACCAGTTTGTCGCCGTGGGAGGCGAAGGCCAGGGATTTGCTGGCGTTGTAGCTGAGCTGGTAAAGCGCGACGTCGTCGCCGCCGACCTTGAGGTCGCTGAGCTTGCTCAGTTGGGTGTCATCCAAGGCGACCTTCGCCAACGGCTCCAGCACCTTGGCCAGGCCGCCGCGATCCATCACCAACAGGAAATCCTTGAGGCGACCGTCCGCACCGCGCCACAACGCGACGTCGGCCGGCTGGTCGAAAAGCGCTTCGATCAGGCTGTCCTGCAGCTTGAGGTCATGCTCGTAGATGATCCGGCGCAGGCTGCCGATCAGCCCGAGGCGATCGGCGTGGGCTTCGTAATAGAAGACGAAGTCCTCGGTGAGCGTGGCCTTGAGGAACGGCACCGCCAACAGGTCCTTGGGCAACTGGCTCAGGGAATGGGTCTCGAGCAAGCCGTCGGGACGACTCAGGCCGAGTTTTTCCAATGCCAACGCCATGGGCGGCGCCTTGGGCTTGTTGATGAACCAGCCCAGCCCGGCGGCCACACCGGCGACCAGGCACAGCCCGATCAGTATCGCCGGCCAGCGGCGCACAGGTTTGGCGACAGGTGTCGGCGTGGTCGGGGAAGCAGTGTTGTCGCTCATATTCACAAGGGCCTGTTCATCCGTGGAGCGGATTTAGTAGTTGAAAGTCTTGACCAGCAACAGATCGCCAATGGCGCGCAGGGGCACGACAAAGGTCTCGCGTTTTTCATCGACGGTGTTTTCGTTGAGCACCAGGTTGATCTGCGAGGTGATCACCTCGTTCTGGTTGCTGGTCTCATCGAAGTTGTAGCCGCCGCTGCCGTAGTTGCCCCAATAGTTCACGTAGACCAGGTAGGTGCCGTGCATCGGCGCGGTCATGGTGAACATCTCAGGGCCGGGACCGTCGACGCCATCCGGGTCGAGGCCGCCGCCGTTGGTCAGCGCCGGGCGACCGAAGAAGGCATGTTGGCCGTCGGGTGTGACGATATGCAGGTCGAGCTCGGCCTTGGGGTCGTCCCAGCCCAGCACCACGCGGATCTGCGCCGGGGTGCGCAGGTTGTTGGCTTCATAGAATTGCACGCGCTTGAGGGACTGGCCTTCGGAACTGCGCACCTCGACGCTGTTGGAGCCGGCGCCGAACGCATACGGCCGGGCGAACCGTCCTTCATCGTCGGTATAGAGATTCAGTGGATTGCCGTTGACCGCCAGGCTGTGGGGCTGGCGCGCCGTGCCCATCGCCTTGATCTGGCCTTCGATCATCGTGCGGTTGCGCTGGATGCCGCGGTCGATGGGTGGCGTGGGATACGCGACTTGCGGGTTTTCCGTACGATCGAGCAAGCCGCTGTAGCGCCAGCCGCCGACCGGCTCCGACATTTCAGCCGAAGGCGCGGCCCACGCCAACGGCGCACCGAGCAACACGATCAATAAAGAAAGAAAACGCACGTATGCCTCCTGCCATGCACGACGCAACCCGGCGCCCTTCCAGGGCGCTGCTTGTGATTATTCGGGTTTCGTCTGAAGGCCCCGTTACAAGGCAATGCTGTTCACTTAAGACAATCGATAAACCCGTGGCGAGGGAGCTTGCTCCCGCTGGGCCGCGAAGCGGCCCCAAAACCTGCCAATTGTGGCGTATCAGACACACCGCACCCGCCGGTTTACGACTGCTTCGCAGCCGAGCGGGAGCAAGCTCCCTCGCCACAGGGTCATCATTTTTCTTAAGTGAACGGCATTGCCGTTACAAGGGGCCGTAGATGGCGCGAAGAGTAGCCATTTGACGGATTTTTCACAATCGGGGAACACGCGATTCTGTGTGGGAAATCACGTACTGGGAGAGGCGTGAGCCGAATAGGGGATTTATTCGGCTCACGAAATGAGCCGAATACGGAACCCGACGTCACTTCTGACGAAATCCCGTGGCGAGGGAGCTTGCTCCCGCTGGGCTGCGCAGCAGCCCCAAACCCGCCGGGTTGATCCAGTTTGCGACCGCTGCGCTCGAGCGGGAGCAAGCTCCCTCGCCACAAAAGCACTGGATCACAGCCCGCGTTACCCCGCCCTGATTTGCCCGAACACCCCATGTCTGCTAGTGTCGCGCCGGTTTAACAGTCAACCGGAATAGCCGCCATGGCCCGCAAAAAAGCTGCACTGGATTTCGAACAATCTCTGGCCGACCTGCAAACGCTGGTCGAACGCCTGGAGAACGGCGAATTGTCGCTGGAAGACTCGCTGACCGCCTTCGAGCAGGGTATCGGCTTGACTCGCGACTGCCAGGCGGCGCTGGCCCAGGCCGAGCAGAAGGTGCAATTGCTGCTCGAACGCGACGGTGAACTGACCGAAGAGCCTTTCGACGCGGAACAACCTGAATGATCGGCGCGTATCAGGCCAGCAGCCAGGCCCGGGTCAATGCTGCACTGGATACCTTGTTCAGCGCCCCGAGCCCGGAACTGGCGCGCCTGTACGAAGCCATGCGCTACAGCGTGATGAACGGCGGCAAACGTGTACGGCCGCTGCTGGCCTATGCCGCGTGCGAAGCCTTGGGCGGCCAGGCCGAACAGGCCAACGGCGCCGCCTGCGCGGTGGAACTGATCCATGCCTATTCGCTGGTGCACGACGATCTGCCGGCCATGGACGATGACGACCTGCGCCGCGGCCAGCCGACCACTCACAAACAATTCGACGAAGCCTGCGCGATCCTGGCTGGCGACGGCTTGCAGAGCCTGGCCTTCAGCGCCCTGCTGGACCCGGCCTTGAGCGATTGCCCGGCGCAGGTTCGCCTGGACATGGTCAGCGCCCTGGCGTTGGCGGCAGGCCCTGCCGGAATGGTCGGCGGCCAGGCCATCGACCTGGGCTCGGTGGGCCTGAAGCTGGACCAGGGCGCGCTGGAATACATGCACCGGCACAAGACCGGCGCCTTGATCGAAGCCAGCGTCCAGCTCGGCGCCCTGGCCAGCGGTCGGGCCACGCCCGCCCAATTGCAAGCCTTGCAGGCCTATGCCCGGGCCATCGGCCTGGCGTTCCAGGTACAGGACGACATCCTTGACGTCGAAAGCGATACCCTGACCCTGGGCAAACGCCAAGGCGCCGACATCGCGCGGGACAAGCCGACCTACCCGGCCCTGCTCGGCCTCGACGCCGCCAAGGCCTACGCCCTGGAGTTGCGCGACCAGGCCCTGGCCGCGCTGCGACCCTTTGACGCGGCGGCCGAGCCGTTGCGCGACTTGGCGCGTTATATCGTCGAACGACGCAGCTGATACAAGGTCAACCCTAAAGATTGCGTATCGGCCAAGTTCCGGCCTACGCGTGGGCAGCTTGCGATGCATAAGGTAAACTGCCGCCTCTTTCTATACCTATAACGATTCGCCTGATGCCCACGACGTTTCAAGAGATCCCCCGCAAGCGCCCGACCACGCCCCTGCTGGACCGCGCCAACACGCCGGACGGCCTGCGTCGCCTGGGTGAAGCCGAGCTGGAAACCCTGGCCGATGAGTTGCGCCTGGAATTGCTCTACACGGTCGGCCAGACCGGTGGGCACTTCGGTGCAGGCCTGGGCGTCATCGAGCTGACGATCGCGCTGCATTATGTGTTCGACACCCCGGACGACCGGTTGGTGTGGGACGTCGGACACCAGGCCTACCCGCACAAGATCCTCACCGATCGTCGCGAGCGCATGGGCACGCTGCGCCAGAAGGATGGCATCGCCGCCTTCCCGCGTCGCTCCGAGAGCGAATACGACACCTTTGGCGTCGGCCACTCCAGTACGTCCATCAGCGCCGCCCTGGGCATGGCGATTGCCGCCCGCCTGCAAAACAGCGAGCGCAAGGCGATTGCCGTAATCGGCGACGGCGCACTGACCGCGGGCATGGCCTTCGAAGCGCTGAACCATGCGCCGGAAGTCGACGCCAACATGCTGGTGATCCTCAACGACAACGACATGTCGATCTCGCGCAACGTTGGCGGTTTGTCCAACTACCTGGCGAAGATCCTCTCCAGCCGCACCTACGCAAGCATGCGCGAAGGCAGCAAGAAGGTCTTGTCGCGCCTGCCCGGCGCCTGGGAAATCGCCCGGCGTACCGAAGAATATGCCAAGGGCATGCTGGTCCCCGGCACGCTGTTCGAAGAACTGGGCTGGAACTACATCGGCCCCATTGACGGCCATGACCTGCCAACGCTGATCGCCACCCTGCGCAACATGCGTGACCTCAAGGGCCCGCAGTTCCTGCACGTGGTCACCAAGAAAGGCAAAGGCTTCGCCCCGGCGGAAGTCGACCCGATCGGCTACCACGCCATCACCAAGCTCGAACCCCTGGACGCCCCGGCGGCCGCGCCGAAAAAAGCCGGCGGACCGAAATATTCCGGCGTCTTTGGCCAATGGCTGTGCGACATGGCCGCCGCCGACCCGCGCCTGGTGGGCATCACCCCGGCGATGAAGGAAGGCTCGGACCTGGTGGCCTTCAGCGAACGCTACCCGCAGCGCTATTTCGACGTGGCGATTGCCGAGCAGCACGCCGTGACCCTCGCCGCCGGCATGGCCTGCGAAGGCGCCAAGCCGGTGGTGGCGATCTACTCGACGTTCCTGCAGCGGGCCTACGACCAATTGATCCATGACGTGGCGGTGCAGAACCTCGACGTGTTGTTCGCCATCGACCGCGCCGGCCTGGTGGGCGAAGACGGCCCGACTCATGCTGGCAGCTTCGACCTGTCGTTCCTGCGCTGCATCCCCGGCATGCTGGTGATGACCCCGAGCGATGAAAACGAGCTGCGCAAGATGCTCACCACCGGCCACCTGTTCAATGGTCCGGCGGCGGTGCGCTACCCGCGTGGCACCGGCCCGAACGCGACGATCTCGGCCGACCTCGAGCCCATCGAGATCGGCAAGGGCGTGATTCGCCGCCAGGGCAAGCAAACCGCCCTGCTGGTGTTCGGCGTGCAACTGGCCGAGGCCCTGAAAGTCGCCGATACCCTGGACGCCACTGTGGTGGACATGCGTTTCGTCAAACCCCTGGACGAAGCCCTGGTGCGCGAGATGGCCGGCAGCCATGAACTGCTGGTGACCGTCGAGGAGAACGCCATCATGGGCGGCGCCGGAGCGGCGGTCAGTGAGTTCCTGGCGCGGGAAAACATCCTCAAGTCGGTGCTGCACCTGGGCCTGCCAGATGCCTACGTCGAACACGCCAAGCCGGCGCAAATGCTGGCCGAATGCGGCTTGGACGAGGTTGGGATCGAAGCGGCGGTGCGTCAACGGTTGCAGTTGTTGGGCTTGTAAGTACAGCCAACACAAGCCCCCTGTGGGAGCGAGCTTGCTCGCGATAGCGGTGTGTCAGCCAATCATTAATTGACTGATCTCCCGCTATCGCGAGCAAGCTCGCTCCCACACTGGCTTGGTGTGAATCAGCATGATCGGAACATCAATGAAACGCCGCCTCACCCTAGCCCTCGCCCTGCTCCCCATCCCCAACCTGCTCGCCGACACCTTCGAACGCGACCAGGCCCTGAAGCTGCCCGACATCGTCATCAGCGCCAACCGCCAGGTCGAGGCCCGCAATGACAGCAGCGCCGCCAACACGGTCTTCACCCGCGACGACCTCGACCGCCTGCAACCGGCCAGCGTCACCGACCTGCTCAGCCGTGTGCCTGGCGTGCAAGTGGCGCCGCTGGGTGGGCGCGGCAGCCTGCCGGGGATTTACATTCGCGGCACCCAATCAGCCCAAAGCCTGGTATTGGTGGACGGCCAGCGCATCGGCAACGCCACCTCGGGCGACAGCAACCTGCAACGCCTGAACATCAACCAGATCGAGCGCGTGGAAGTGCTGCGCGGTTCGCGCTCGGTGATCTACGGCGCCGATGCGGTGGGTGGGGTGATCCAGATTTTCACCCGACGCGGCAGCGAGCAAGGCCTGCAACCGCGCCTGCATGTGGGGGTCGGCAGCCACCAGACCTGGGAGCGCAGTGTGGGCCTGTCCGGCGGCGATGAGCAGACCCGCTTCAACCTCGGCGCCAGCCTCGACGACAGCGCCGGAAGCAATCGGACCCACGAGTCCTACGCCAGCGACCGCGACAACGATGCCAATCGCAACCAGTCCTTCAGCCTGAGCCTGAGCCATGCCGCCAGCGATGACTTGGAAGTTGGCCTGAACCTGCTGGATAACCGCGGCAAGAGCGAATACGACAACCCGTTCGGCCGCTTCGACCCGGCCACCTTCGAATCTCTGCCCCAGCAACCCTATAGCGAGTTTGCGGTGAGCAGCTTCAGCACCTATATGGACGGCCGAATCAACGACAGCTGGAAGTCGCGCCTGGAACTGGGCCACAGCGAAAACCGCGAAAAAACCTTCGACAAGCTCAGCGACGTCCGCGAAGTCTTCAACACCTACCGCGATTCCGTGACCTGGCAGAACGACGTGACGCTGGACGAGCGTAACAGCCTGATCGTGGGTGGTGACTGGTATCAGGACCGGGTCAACAGCAGCACGCCGTTCGACGAAGACAGCCGTTGGAACCGCGCAGCGTTTATCCAGCACCGGTTCCAGGCCGAAACTTTTTCGACAGAGCTGGGCCTGCGCCGCGACCAGAACCAGCAATTTGGTGGACAGAACAGTTGGAGCGGCACCCTGACCCTGCCGGTCAACCCGGACAACGACGTGCTGCTGACCTACAGCGAGAGCTTCCGCGCGCCAACCTTCAACGACCTGTACTACCCGGAGTACAGCAACCCGGATTTAAAACCCGAGACAGCCAAGAGCTACGAACTGCAATGGCGCAGCCAACTGAGCGACAGCGCCCGCCTGGAAACCTCGCTGTACCGCACCGACCTGGAGGACGCGATCATCTTTGGCCGCGACTCCCGCCCGCAGAACGTCGTCTCGGCGCGGATCAACGGTTTCGAGATGGCCTACCTGCAGGATCTGTTCGGCTGGCAGGGCAATCTGGCCCTGGCCATCATCGACCCACGGGACCGCGACAGCGGCCACACCCTCGCCCGCCGCGCCCGGCGGACGTTGAGCCTGGACCTGGATCGGCAATTCGATCGGCTGGGCCTGGGCGCCACCTGGCAAGCGGTGAGCAGCAGTTACGACGAGGAAGACAACCGCAACGCCCTGGGCGGCTATGCCCTGCTCGGGTTGCGCGGCAGTTGGGCGTTGACCCGGGAGGTGAAGCTGGAGATGAAGGTGGATAACCTGTTGGACAAAGGGTACAGCCGGGCGCTGTATAGCCATGATGGAGGGCAATATGGGTATCGGGAGGAAGGTCGGAGTTGGTTGTTTGGGGTGACTTGGACCCCGGCACTCTGATCTGGGATTTGTAGTGCCTGGGCCGGCCTCTTCGCGAGCAAGCTCGCTCCCACAGTTGGCCTGTTGTGAATATGGAATTGGCGCTCGCCACACATCCTCTGTGGGAGCGAGCTTGCTCGCGATTGCAGGCGCCGCGGTCTACCGATCTGGCGCAATCAACTCACACAACCGCGCCGTCGCCTCGATCATCTGCCCACTGGGCCGTTCCAGCCCCTTGTCGTTGACCAGCAGCAATCGCCCCTGCGCCACCGGCCAGGTTTTCCAGGCATTGAGCTGCGCCTGCTCCGTAGCGAGGATGACTTGCGGATTGCGCTGCAGCACCGCTTCCACACTCACCTGCGGAGCCGGCACGCTCAGGTCGGCGAAGACGTTGCGCGCCCCGCACACCGCCAGCGCATCACTGATGATCTGCCTGCCACCGACGGTGTATAGCGGCCGGTCCCAGACTTGGTAGAACACCGGCAACGGCGGGTCCCGTCGATAGCGCTGGCGTAACCCCTCGAGACGCACGCGCAACTGCGCCGCCCGCTGCACGCCGCGCTCCGGACGACCGAGTTGCAAGGCGATGGTTTCGATTTGCGTGATGAGTTGGTCGAGGCTGCGAGGCTCGGCGGTATAGATGGGAATGCCCAGCGTTTTAAGCTGCTCGCGCTGGGCCGGGCCGACACTGCCGGGCCAGAGCAGGAGAAGATCGGGCTTGAGGCTGAGCAAGCGCTCCATCTCCAGTTGCCCGTAACGACCCACCGAGGGCACTGCCTTGAGCACCGGCGGACGCTCACCGCCATCCAGCACGCCTACCAACAGGTCGGCGGAATCCAGCTCAACGACGATTTCCGACAGCGAGGGCGCGAGACTGACGACCCGCGAGGCCGCCATCGTCGAGGCGCTGACGGCCAGCAGCAAGACCGCCAGCCAGCGGCTCATCAGCCGAGTTGACGCGGGATGCGGTACAGGTAGAACAACACGGCGGTCGACAAGGCCAGCAGCATCAACGGCACCGCTTCCAGCCCAACGAACACCGCCAGGGCGCCAACCCAGGCCGGCAACCCGGCCACCAGCAAAGCGGCGCGGCGACGGGCCGCCAAATCAATCCAGGCCTGGGGTTCTTCGGGCGTGTCGAGGGCTTTCTGGGTGGTGATCAAGGCCTGTTTATACGGCCCGAAGAAGCGCAGGCTGACAAACATCGACGCCACGCCGGCAATGAACAGCGGCATCGCCAGCACCGGCAGAATCGCTTCGCCCTGGCCGAACACCGCGTTGATCACAAACAAGGGCAGCAAGGCCAGGGCCAGGTATTGCCACCAACTGACCGACAGCCGCCGCCGAACCTGACCGCGCGTCACGCCCGATCAACCTCGCCCTGGTGCTCGTTGCCCATCATGTGGTCGAGCTTGCTGGCCTTGGTCGCCAGGTAGAGTTTGTTGTGGGGGTTGTGACCGGTGTGCAGCGGCACACGCTCGGCCACCACGATACCCATGTCGGTCAACGCCTTGACCTTGCGCGGGTTGTTGGTCATCAAGCGCAGCGACTTGACGCCCAGGTGCTCCAGCATCGGCAGGCATATGCTGTAGTCACGCAGGTCGGCGGCAAAGCCCAGGCGTTCGTTGGCTTCCACGGTATCGGCGCCGCCGTCTTGCAGCTCATAGGCGCGGATCTTGTTCAACAGGCCAATGCCACGGCCTTCCTGGCGCAGGTACAGCAACACGCCACGGCCTTCCCGGGCGATGGCCTGCAGCGCGGCCTCGAGTTGCGAACCGCAATCGCAGCGCTGGCTGAACAATGCATCGCCCGTCAGGCATTCGGAATGCAAGCGGCCCAGCACCGCAGAACCGTCGGCGACATCACCCAGGCTCAGCACGACGTGCTCACGGCCGGTGGCCTCATCGAGAAAACCATGCATGGTGAATTGCGCAAAGGGCGTTGGCAGCTTGGAAGCGGCAACAAAAACGACAGGCACCGGTGTGCTCCTGATCTAGTACTGGAGATTCGCAGAGACGGGCATTGTAACAGCACGATCTGACAGACGCTTAGGCTGAATTATCGGCCAGTGGCCTGTGTGGTTAGTTCGTTAGTTCAAATTCGGATGCCAGAAGTCCATAACCAAGGCGCTGTGACGAGTCATAGCCCGCTATGGCGAGGAGCAGCAACGCAGGATATGGGCTTCTGGCGCCGAAGTTGACTAACAGAACTGACCACACAGGCCACTAGTATCGAAAAGTTTGATCAAGGCTTCGGTGGCTTGCCGTGCTCGTCAAAAGGATAGGGTTGCTTCCACTGTTCGAAAATCGGCTTCAACTGGCCGCTCTTCACCAACACTTCCATGCGCTGGTCAAACAGCGCACGCAGCACACGACCGTTTTCAGTGTTGGCGAAGCCCAGGTACAGCGGCAAATTAATCAACGGTGAGAGTTTGAATTGCTTGGGATCATCGGCCTTGGCGAGCACTTCTTCGATTTCCATCGACGCATCGATGTAGAAATCCGCTCGCTCATGAATCAGCATCGGCAAGATACCCACCGCCCGGTGGATCTCATTGAAACGCCGGATGTTGGGCAGGTAATTGTTGTATTCGTACCCGCGCATCCATACCAGCCGATAGTTGCCAATCGTCGCCAGGGTGGGCGTCGGCTTGGAGGCCAACCCCAGGGCATAGATATGATCGACGTCGTAGTGCCACCTCGGGTAGAGCACGCCTTCGGACTCATCCCGATAGGCGCCGACCTGCACGTCAACTTCGCCACGCTGTACCAACCCGATCGAGCGGGTGTAGGGCACACTGCGGATTTCCAGCTTGACGCCTTCGGGCTCGAACACCGCCCGCAAGATATCCCAGCCCATGCCCTGGCCATCGGCCTGGGTGTAGTCGGCCCACTCCTCGCTGGCCGCGCGGACCTTGGCGGGCAATGGCGCCGACTGGGCCGCCCCCGCTGCCACACAGGCTCCCAAACACAGCAACAGCAGTAGTGCGCGGCTTACGCCCATGCCTGGCTCCTTCAGGTGAAACACCACACCAATCCCTGCATTGCCAGCCAGGCGAAAACCCCGGCCAGTACATCGTCAAGCATGATCCCGACACCTCCGTGCACATGCCGGTCGATCCAGCGGATCGGCCACGGCTTGAGGATATCGAAGAAACGGAACACCAGAAATCCCGTCAGCAACCAGTACCAGCCCTCCGGTACCAACCACAAGGTGATCCACATGCCGACCATTTCGTCCCAGACGATACCTTCATGATCGTGCACCCTCAGGTCGTCCGCCACTTTGCCACATAGCCAGAAGCCAAACAGCATGGTGATGCCCAGCATCAACCAGTAGCCCCAGTCCGGCAACATCTGCCACAACGGTATGAAGGGTAGCGCAACCAGCGAGCCCCAGGTGCCCGGCGCTTTGGGTAAAGTGCCCGAACCGAAGCCAAACGCCAGGAAATGCCAGGGATTGCGCCAGACCGAAGGCGGAACGAACTCTGCCGGGACCTGGTTGGGATGATCTGTCACGGTGTCTCCCGAAAATGTTGATAGCCCCGTGTTTGCGGGGTGATGTCGTGCCCGACGTCGTCGACCAGCGTGACGCCCTGTCCGGCCAGTACGCTGCCGATCACATGGATCGGCCCGCCTTCGGCCTGCAACGCCGGCCATCGGCTTGGTGGCACGGCGAACAACAGCACGTAATCGTCACCACCGCTCAGGGCGGCCTGCTCAGCATCCGCCCGGCCAAAAAACGCTAGCAGAGCGTTGGACAGCGGCAGTCGGTCCCGTTCCACCTGCAAGGCCACCCCGGATGCGAGGGCGATATGCCCGCAATCGGCCAGCAAGCCATCGGAAATATCCATCGCCGCGCTGGCCTTGCCCCGCAACGCCAGGCCCAAGGCGATCTGTGGTCGCGGTGACCAATAATGAGCCAGCAGAGGCTCGGCAATGGCGGGCTCGGCGTGACGCTGGCCAAGCACCAACGGCAATGCGCCGGCGGCATTGCCCAACTCGCCGCCGACGCACAGCAGGTCGCCGGGCTGCGCGCCGCCGCGGGTCAAGGCCTGGCTGCCAGGCACATGGCCGAATACCGTCAGGGTCAGGCTCAACGGCCCGCGCGTGGTGTCGCCTCCCACCAGCGCCACGCCACAGGCCTGGGCCATCTGGTTCAAACCGCGGGCATAGGCTTGCAGCCAATCGGTGGTCACCGTCGGCAGGGTCAAGGCAAGGGTAAAGGCGAAGGGCTTGGCGCCCATGGCGGCCAGGTCGCTGACCGCCACGGCCAGCGAGCGCTGGCCGAGCAGGAACGGATCGCAAGGGTCTGGAAAGTGTACGCCGGCCACGAGCGTGTCGGTGGACACCGCCAGCTGTTCCCCGGGAGGAACGGCCAGCAGGGCGCAGTCGTCGCCGATCCCCAGCGCAACGCCCTCGCCGCCCTGCGCACAAGGCGCGGCGGCGAAGTAGTTACGGATCAGCTCGAATTCGCCCATAGTCAGTCGCCGCAAACGCCAATCAGCGCTTGAACGCCTTCACTTCGGCTTCACGCAGGCGTGGGGCGAGCTTGTCGAGCACACCGTTGACGAATTTGTGGCCATCGGTGGAACCGAAGACTTTCGCCAGCTCGATCCCTTCGTTGATCACCACGCGGTACGGCACGTCGACACGCTGCATCAGTTCCCAGGTGGACAGGCGCAACACCGCCAACTCAACCGGGTCCAGCTCGTCGATCGTCAGGTCCAGGCAAGGTGCCAGGGCGATGTCGATCTCGGTCTTGTGAGCCGGCACGCCATGCAGGATCTCGCGGAAATAAGCACCGTCGACATCACTGAAATCGTTATCGACCCGAAATTGCGCTTCGATCTCGTTCAGCGATTGCTTGGCCATGTGCCATTGGTACAGCGCTTGCGTCGCGAGCTGACGGGCTTCGCGACGCTTGACGCTTTTCGACGGCTTGCCGGCATCCGCAGGCTTTGGATCGCGCGGGTTGAAACGATCGCTTTCGTCGCTAATCACTTGGCCTCCAACTGCGCCAGCAGGCTGACCATTTCCAGGGCGGACAGGGCAGCTTCGGCACCTTTGTTACCGGCCTTGGTGCCGGAACGTTCGATGGCTTGCTCGATGGAATCAACGGTCAGCACGCCGAAAGCGACCGGCACGCCGAATTCCATGGACACCTGGGCCAGGCCCTTGGTGCATTCGCCAGCCACGTATTCGAAGTGCGGAGTACCGCCACGAATGACCGCGCCCAAGGCGATGATCGCCGCATATTCGCCCTTTTGAGCGACTTTCTGCGCAACCAGCGGAATTTCGAAGGCGCCAGGGGCGCGGATGAGGGTGATGTCGCTTTCGCTCACGCCATGGCGAACCAGGGCATCGACCGCACCGCCAACCAGGCTCTCGACCACGAAACTGTTGAAACGGCCCACTACCAGAGCGTAGCGGCCTTTGGGGGCGATGAAGGTACCTTCGATGGTCTTCAGGGTCATTCGTCAGATCTCTTAAAGAGCCAGAGCGCGTTCTATACGCGCTCCTTCAGTGATATTAGCCACGAATACTAACTTCAATCGAGGACGAAGGCCCCTGTGGGAGCGAGCTTGCTCGCGATGGCGCCAGATCAGCAACACGGTTGTTATCTGACACATTGCTATCGCGAGCAAGCTCGCTCCCACAGGAGGCCCCTTTCTCAATTGAATGAGGTCATTATTCAGAGGGCACGTATTCTACAACTTCCAGATCGAAACCGGATATCGCATTAAATTTCATCGGTGCGCTCATCAGGCGCATTTTACGCACGCCCAGGTCCCGAAGGATCTGCGAACCGGCACCGACAATGCTGTAGGTGGTCGGTTTTTTCGGCGCCGCCTGGTCGGCGGTTTCGCGGATGTGCGCCAGCAGCACGTCGCCATCAAGCGGGTGCCCGAGCAGCAACACTACGCCGCTGCCGGCCTCGGCCACGGCGGCCATGGCGGCCCGCAGGCTCCAGCGGCCGGGTTGCTTGACCATCAGCAGGTCGCGCAGCGGGTCCATGTTGTGCACCCGCACCAGGGTCGGCTCTTCGGCGCATACGGTGCCCAAGGTCAGCGCCATGTGCACGTCACCTTCCACCGAGTCGCGGTAGGTCACCAGGTTGAACTGCCCCAGTTCGCTGTCCAGTGGCTGCTCGGCAATCCGCTGAACGGTACGTTCATGGATCATCCGGTAGTGGATCAGGTCGGCGATGGTGCCGATCTTGATGTTGTGTTCGGCGGCGAAGGTTTCCAGTTCCGCGCGACGGGACATGGTGCCGTCGTCGTTCATCACTTCGCAGATCACGCCGCTGGGTTCGAAACCGGCCATGCGCGCCAGGTCGCACGCCGCTTCGGTGTGGCCGGCGCGGGCCAGGGTGCCGCCGGCCTGGGCCATCAGCGGGAAGATGTGGCCGGGGCTGACGATGTCTTCGGCCTTGGCGTCCCGGGCGGCAGCGGCCTGTACGGTGCGCGCGCGGTCAGCGGCGGAGATCCCGGTGGTCACGCCCTCGGCGGCCTCGATGGACACGGTGAACTTGGTTCCGAAGCCCGAGCCGTTGCGCGGCGCCATCAGCGGCAGCTTCAACAGCTCGCAGCGCTCGCGGGTCATCGGCATGCAGATCAGCCCGCGGGCATGCTTGGCCATGAAGTTGATGTGCTCGGCCTTGCAGCATTCGGCGGCCATGATCAGGTCGCCTTCGTTCTCGCGGTCTTCGTCATCCATGAGGATGACCATCTTGCCTTGGCGGATGTCTTCAACCAGTTCTTCGATGCTATTGAGCGCCACGCGGCACCCCCTTGGGTCAGGATTTGAGGTAGCCGTTGGCGGCCAGAAAACTTTCAGTGATGTTACCGGCTGCAGGCTCTGCGGCCTTGTCGCCCAACAGCAGGCGCTCGAGGTAACGGGCCAGCAAGTCGACTTCCAGGTTGACCCGGCGACCTGGCCGGTACGAAGCCATGATGGTTTCGCTCAACGTGTGGGGAATGATCGTCAGCAGGAATTCGGCGCCGTCCACCGCGTTGACCGTCAGGCTGGTGCCGTCGACGGTGATCGAGCCTTTATGGGCGATGTACTTGGCCAGTTCCTTCGGGGCGCGGATGCGAAATTCCACGGCCCGGGCGTTATCCGTGCGCGAGACCACTTCGCCGACGCCGTCCACGTGGCCGCTGACCAGGTGCCCGCCCAGGCGAGTGGTGGGGGTCAGGGCTTTTTCCAGGTTGACCGGGCTGCCGCTCTTGAGGTCGTTCATGGCCGTGCAGTCGAGGGTTTCGCGGCTGACGTCCGCCAGGAAACCGTTGCCCGGCAATTCGACGGCGGTCAGGCACACGCCGTTTACCGCGATGCTGTCGCCCAGCTTGACGTCGCTCAGGTCGAGCTTGCCGGTTTCGACATGGACCCGCACATCGCCGCCCTTGGGGGTGAGTGCACGGATGCTGCCGATGGATTCGATGATGCCGGTAAACATGGAGTCCTCCTCGAGAACGGGCCGCCGCTTGAGCGAAAGCCGGGAATTATACGCTGGCCGGTGGAACGGGAACGGCGATGACTCGCCAGTCATCGCCCACGGCGCGGATTTCGGTGATTTTCAGCGCCGGGGCGTCTTTCATCTGCGCCAGCGGCCAGTCCAGCAGTGGCCGCGCCGAAGAACCGAGGAATTTGCCAGCGATGAAAATCTGGAACTCATCCACCAACCCCAGCCGGGCGAAAGCCCCCGCCAGGCGCGGACCGGCCTCCACCAGCACCTCATTGACGCCACGGCCCGCCAGCTCCACCAGCAGGCGATGCAGATCGACCTGGCCGTCATCGCCGGCCACGATCATGCATTCGGGACCGTTGGCGTATTGTTCTTCCACCGCCATGCAGGTAGCGACCAGCGCCGGGCCGGCCTTGAAAAACGCCGCATCCAGCGGCACCCGCAGGCGCCCGTCCACCAGCACCCGCAGCGGCGGGCGGCTCATGACCAACGCGGTCTGCTCGGCATCGAGCCCCAGTTCATCGGCGCGCACGGTCAACCGGGCGTTGTCCGCCAGCACCGTGTCGGCGCCGGTCAGCACCACGCTGGCCTGGGCGCGCAGGCGTTGCACCGCCGAGCGTGCAGCCGGGCCGGTGATCCACTGGCTTTCGCCGCTTTCCATGGCGGTGCGGCCATCAAGGCTCATGGCCAGCTTGACCCGCACGAACGGCAGGCCCTGTTCCATGCGCTTGAGAAAACCTTCATTGAGCGTGCGCGCTTCGCCTTCCAGCACGCCGCTTTGCGTGGCGATGCCGGCCTGGGCCAGGCGCTGCAGGCCGCGACCGGCGACTTCCGGGTTGGGGTCCTGCATCGCTGCCACCACCCGCGCCACGCCGGCATTGACCAACGCATCGGCACACGGCGGCGTACGCCCGTGATGGCTGCACGGTTCGAGGGTCACGTAGACCGTGGCGCCCCTGGCATTATTGCCGGCGGCACGCAGGGCATGGACTTCGGCATGGGGCTCGCCGGTGCGGATGTGCCAGCCTTCGCCGACAACCTGCCCGTCCCGCACGATCACGCAACCGACCCGGGGATTGGGGTGGGTGGTGTAGTGACCGCGCCGTGCCAACTCCAGGGCACGGGCCATGTAATGGGCGTCGAGGACGGCCTGCTGCGCCGAGGCGGTCATTGTTTCACCGGTTCGCGGGCCAGGCGGTCGATTTCTTCGCGGAACTCGTTCAGGTCCTGGAAGCGTCGGTATACCGAGGCGAAACGGATGTAGGCGACTTCGTCGAGCTTCTGCAGCTCGGCCATCACCAGCTCTCCGACCACCAGGGACTTGACCTCGCGCTCGCCGGTGGCCCGCAGCTTGTGCTTGATGTGCACCAGCGCCGCTTCCAGGCGTTCGACGCTCACCGGGCGTTTTTCCAGGGCGCGCTGCATGCCGGCGCGCAGTTTTTCTTCGTCGAACGGCTGGCGGCTGCCGTCGGTTTTGATCAGGCGCGGCAACACCAGTTCAGCGGTCTCGAACGTCGTGAAACGTTCGCCGCAAGCCAGGCATTCGCGGCGGCGGCGGACTTGTTCGCCCTCGGCGACCAGTCGCGAGTCGATGACCTTGGTGTCGTTGGCACCGCAGAAGGGACAGTGCATGGTGGCAGGCAACAAAAAAAGGGAGGGCCATGGTAGCGCATCCCACTGGCAAGACAAGCCATAGGGTTTACGGTATACAGACGGGCTTACCGTCAGATCCATGGAATTCACCTTGCTGGAGCCACACATGCCGCTACGATCGCTCGTTTTGCTCAGTTTTTTCAGCCTGCTGATGGCGTGCAGCAGCGATGCCCCAAAGCCCGCCGCTCCTGCTCCGGCCCCCGCGCCGAAACAGGCCCAGGAAAAGGCCCGGCAGGCTACCGAGCTGGGGCCGCTGCCGGCGCATCAGCGTGAGTTGAGCGGCACCTTGCAAGGCGTACCGGCCGGTGCCGAGGTCGAATTGGCGTTGCTGGTGATCGACGAGAAAGACCGCCCGCAACAATTGCTCGCCAGTTCCAGCCTGATCGGCACCAACCAGGCCCTGCCCTTCCGCCTGCGCTTCAACCCGCAAGCCTTCCCGGTCGGCGCCCGCGTGGAACTGCGTGGCCGCGCCAGCCAGTCCGGCCAGTTGATCCTGCACTTGCCGGAGCAACGCATCAGTCAACCGACCACCCAGGCGTTGGGCACCCTGCAATTCGTCAAAGCCCCATGAATGCACCGCAAGACTTGCAACGGGCGTTGAGTGAATTGCTGGGCGACGCGCGCCTGGTGGCTTGTCCGCTACCCGGCACTGACTTGAAGTTGTGGCTGATCGACGGCGACAACATGGATCGCGCCTTCAGCCCGGAAGAAACCCGGCGCATCCTCCACGAGCCGCCCTATTGGAGTTTCTGCTGGGCCAGCGGCCTGGCGATGGCCCGCTACCTGGCCGAACAGCCGCGGTGGGTCGAGGGCAAGCGGGTGTTGGATTTTGGCGCCGGCTCCGGCGTGGCAGGCATCGCGGCGGTCAAGGCCGGGGCGCTGGAAGTGGTGGCCTGCGACCTGGACCCATTGGCGATTGCCGCCTGCCAGGCCAATGCCGCGCTCAACGGCGTGGCGCTGGGTTATTCGACGAATTTTTTCGCCGAGGCTGATCGCTTCGACCTGATTCTGGTCGCCGACGTGCTCTACGACCGGGCCAACCTGCCGCTGCTCGATCAATTCCTCAGCCGTGGCCGCGAGGCATTGGTGGCCGATTCCCGGGTGCGGGATTTCCAGCATCCGCTGTACCGGCGCATCGAAATGCTCCAGGCCATGACCCTGCCGGACCTGGCCGAGCCGGAGGAGTTTCGGCATGTGAGCCTGTACCACGCTCGGCGCTGGCTCATAGAAGCATCGCGAGCAAGCTCGCTCCCACAGGGCCCGCATGAACACTTGAGATTCCTGTGGGAGCGAGCTTGCTCGCGATAAGGCCCTGCCAATCAATACACCTCTCACTGCCACCCCGCTTTCAGCCACCCCCCACCAAGCCGTATAGTTGCCCCATTCAAGCGCTCTACGAGATTGCCCATGACTCAGGAAACGCCCTACATCTTCGACGCCACCACGGCCGATTTCGATCAGTCGGTGATCGCCAACTCTTTCCACAAACCGGTGCTGGTGGACTTCTGGGCCGAGTGGTGCGCGCCGTGCAAGGCGCTGATGCCGATGCTGCAAAGCATTGCCGAGAGCTACCAGGGCGAACTGCTGCTGGCCAAGGTCAACTGCGACATCGAGCAGGACATTGTCGCCCGTTTCGGCATTCGCAGCCTGCCGACCGTGGTGTTGTTCAAGGACGGCCAGCCCGTGGATGGCTTTGCCGGTGCCCAGCCGGAATCGGCGGTGCGGACGATGCTCGAACCCCATGTGCAAATGCCGCCGCCGGCCGCGGCCGATCCGTTCGAACAGGCCCAGGCGCTGTTCGACGACGGTCGTTTCGCCGATGCCGAAGCCGTGCTCACGGTATTGCTGGGTGAAGACAACACCAACGCCAAGGCCCTGATCCTGTACGCCCGCTGCCTGACCGAGCGCGGCGAACTGGACGAAGCGCAGACGGTACTCGACGCGGTGAAAAGCGACGAGCACAAGGCCGCCCTCGCCGGTGCCAAGGCGCAGATCCAGTTCCTCGGCCTGGCCAAGCACTTGCCGGACGCCGCCGACCTCAAGGCCCGCCTGGCGAAAGACCCGCAGGACGATGAAGCGGTGTACCAACTGGCGATCCAGCAACTGGCGCGCCAGCAGTACGAAGCAGCCCTCGATGCGCTGCTCAAGCTGTTCGTGCGTAACCGCGGCTACAACGAAGGCCTGCCCCACAAGACCTTGTTGCAAGTGTTCGAACTGCTGGGCAACGACCATCCGCTGGTGACGACCTATCGCCGCAAGCTGTTCGCCGCGCTTTACTGACCGACCCAACTGTAGAGCGGTGTATCGGCGCCGCTCAGCACCTTGACCTCGGCGCTATGGCGCAAGCGCACCAACAAGCGCTTGCCCGCCGAGGCGCTGCCGGTCAGGCCTTCGAGCTGTTCCAGCAGGTCCGGGCCGCTCAGTTGGCCGGCCTTGCGCAGCAGCTCCTTGGCGATCTGCCACTGGGCATCATCTTGATTCGCCGGTTTGGCCGCAGGCGCCACTACGTTCTCGGACTTGGCCACTTGCAACTGCGCGCCGAGCTGCGCCCAGTCGCCCTCATCCATCTCAATCGTCAAGTCCACCGGCCATTCGCCGACGGTTCCGCGTATCCGCAACATCACCGTGCTCCTGAATATTTCATGTACGCATGCTCCCATGGCCCTTGCGCGACGCCAAGCAGCCGGTCAAACTCTGCGCACTTTCGTTATAAGATTACATAACCTTTTCGGAGACTCGTCATGCGTCGTCTGCTTCTCGCTTTGCCGTTCGCCCTGCTGCCATTGGCTGTCGCTCACGCGGCGGTAGAGCATGACCACGATCATGATCACGAACATGGCAGCCTCGGCGCCCATGAACACGGCGTTGCTCGACTGAACGCCGCCCTGGATGGCCAGACCCTGGAACTGGAGCTGGAAAGCCCGGCGATGAACCTGGTGGGCTTCGAGCACGCCGCCACCAGCGATGCCGACAAGGCCAAGGTCGCCGCCGTACGGGCGCAGTTGGACAAGCCGCTGGCGCTGTTCAATCTGCCGGCCGCCGCCAAGTGCACCGTAGCCCAGCAGGAACTGGAAAGCCCGTTGTTTGGTGATGAACCGGACCACGATCACGACCATGACGAGGACGCTGATGGCGACGAGCACCACGGCGAGCACAGCGAGATCCATGCCCACTACCAGTTCACCTGTGCTACCCCGGGTGCCTTGGAGAACCTGGACCTGGCCACACTGTTCAAAACCTTCCCGGCCACGCAGAAAATTCAGGTACAACTGATCGGCCCGAGCGGCCAGAAAGGTGTGGAAGTGACGGCCAAGGCGCCAGCCCTGAAATTCTGATTCATCGCAAAACCCAAATGTGGGAGCAAGCCTGGTGGGAGCAAAGCTTGCTCGCGATAGCAGTCCAACCGTCAGCTACCCAGTTGAATGTGATGGCCTCATCGCGAGCAAGCTCGGCTCCCACAGGTCTTCCACAGGTTCCACTTTGAAGCGACAAACATGACCCAAGCACTCATCGAACTGTCCGACCTGGGCTTCAGTTGGCCCGGGCATCCGCCCTTGCTGGATATCCCGGCGTTTCGCCTGGAAGCCGGCGAAACCTTGTTCCTCAAGGGCCCGAGCGGCAGCGGCAAGACCACGTTGCTGGGGCTTCTGGGCGGGGTGCAGACGCCGGATCGCGGCAGCATCCGCCTGCTGGGCCAGGAACTCAGCGAACTGGGCGCCGGCCGCCGCGACCGCTTTCGCGTGGACCACACCGGCTACATTTTCCAGCAATTCAACCTGCTGCCGTTTCTCTCGGTGCGCGAGAACGTCGAACTGCCCTGCCATTTCTCCAAGCTGCGTGCGCAACGGGCCATCCAGCGCCACGGCAGTGTCGATCAAGCCGCCGCCACGCTGCTGGCCCACCTGGGCTTGACCGATGCGAAGCTGTTGGAGCGCCGCGCCGACTCGCTGTCCATCGGCCAGCAACAACGGGTCGCCGCGGCTCGGGCGCTGATTGGCCAACCGGAACTGGTGATCGCCGACGAACCCACTTCGGCCTTGGACTACGACGCTCGGGAAAACTTCCTGCGGCTGTTGTTCGCTGAATGCCGCGAGGCCGGCTCGAGCCTGTTGTTCGTCAGCCATGACCAGAGCCTGGCACCGCTGTTCGACCGCCACCTCTCGCTGGCCGATCTCAATCGTGCCGCCACGCCACTCGAGGTTTGAGATGTATTTGTTCCGTCTAGCCATGGCCAGCCTGGCGAACCGCCGCTTCACCGCGATCCTCACCGCATTCGCCATCGCCCTGTCGGTGTGCCTGCTGCTGGCGGTGGAACGGGTGCGCACCGAGGCGCGGGCCAGTTTCGCCAGCACCATCAGCGGCACCGACCTGATCGTCGGCGCCCGCTCCGGCTCCGTGAACCTGTTGCTGTACTCGGTGTTTCGCATCGGCAACGCCACCAACAACATTCGCTGGGACAGCTTCGAGCAGTTCGCCAACAACCCGAAAGTGAAGTGGGCGATCCCCATGTCCCTCGGCGATTCCCATCGTGGTTATCGGGTGATGGGCACCACCGAGGCCTACTTCGAGCATTACCAGTACGGCCGCCGGCAACACCTGGAACTGGCCGATGGCCGGGCGTTCGCCACCGATCCGTTCGAAGTGGTGCTCGGCGCCGAAGTCGCCGAAGCGCTGCATTACAAGCTTGGTGACAAACTGGTGCTGGCCCACGGCGTGGCGGCGATCAGCCTGGTCAAGCATGACGACAAGCCCTTCACTGTGGTCGGGATTCTCAAGCGCACCGGCACCCCGGTGGACCGCACGCTGCACATCAGCCTCGGCGGCATGGAAGCGATCCACGTTGATTGGAAGAACGGTGTGCCGGCCCAGGGCAACGGACGCATCAGCGCCGACCAGGCCCGCAACATGGACCTCACGCCCCAGGCGATCACCGCGTTCATGCTTGGCCTCAACAGCAAGATTTCGACCTTTGCCTTGCAACGCGAGATCAACGAGTTCCGTGGCGAACCGCTGCTGGCGATCCTGCCCGGCGTAGCCCTACAGGAACTGTGGAGCCTGATGGGCACGGCGGAGAAAGCCCTGTTCGTGATTTCGCTGTTCGTGGTGCTGACCGGGTTGATCGGCATGCTCACGGCAATCCTCACCAGCCTCAACGAACGTCGCCGGGAGATGGCGATCCTGCGTTCGGTGGGCGCGCGGCCGTGGCACATCGCGACGCTGCTGGTGCTCGAAGCCTTTGCCCTGGCATTGGCCGGGGTCACCGCCGGGCTGGCACTGCTGTACATCGGCATCGCCGCCGCCCAGGGTTACGTGCAGTCGGCCTACGGTTTGTACTTGCCACTGGGCTGGCCGAGCGAATATGAATGGACGCTGCTGGCTGGCATCCTGGTCGCCGCCCTGCTGATGGGCAGCGTGCCGGCCTGGCGCGCCTATCGCCAATCGTTGGCCGACGGCCTGTCGATCCGTCTATGAGGACCTTGAAAATGCCCCGCGCCCTGCTAGCGCTGTTGATGATGGTCACCCTGCCGTTGTGGGCGGCCGAGCCGAGGGACCTGGCCTGGTCGGAAATGATCCCGCCGGACGCGCCGCCGGAAGTGCCGAACATGACGCCGCTGCATGACCTGTCGAAGATGAGCGATGCGTTGGCCGCCGAAGCCGCACCCGCGGCCAAGCAGGACCTGCCCAACGCCCCGGTGGTCAAGGCCCTCGACGGCCAGCAGATTCGCTTGCCGGGCTACATCGTGCCGCTGGAAGTCAGCGAAGAAGGCCGCACCACGGATTTCCTGCTGGTGCCGTATTTCGGTGCCTGCATCCACGTGCCGCCACCGCCGTCGAACCAGATCGTGCATGTGAAAAGCGAAGTCGGGGTCAAGCTCGATGAGCTGTACCAACCGTACTGGGTCGAGGGGCCGATGCAGGTCAAGCCGTCCACCAGTGAACTGGCCGATGCCGGGTATCAGATGGAGGCTGAGAAGATTTATGTGTATGAGCTGCCGGAGTGAATCTGGCTATTAGTTGTTGCCTGTTAGATAGCTTTCGCGAGCAAGCCCGCTCCCACAGTTTTGATCGCATTCTTCCTGAAGAAACTCGGTCTATTGTGGGAGCGGGCTTGCTCGCGAAGGGGGCCTCGAAATTGACTCATCATCATTTCATTGAGCTGAGTCAATTAAACACCCCCTGACTCATTGAGCTGTGTCAAAAGACCGGGCCAGACGGCTTCGTACCATGGGACATCAAATTTCGATGCCCTTTGGAGCCCCCATGAACAAGTCCTTGCTCAGCGCGTCCCTCGTTGCCCTCGCCCTCGCGGCCCCGCTCGCCCAGGCCCATACCGCCGGCGACATCATCGTTCGCGCCGGTGCGATCACCGTCAACCCGGACGCCGACAGCTCCAGCGTCAAGGTCGACCGTGGCCCCCTGGCCGGCGCCGACCTGGGTGGCAAGGCGACCATGAGCAGCGACACGCAACTGGGCCTGAACTTCGCCTACATGATCACCAATAATCTGGGCATCGAACTGCTGGCGGCCTCGCCGTTCGAGCACGACGTAAAGCTCAAAGGCACCGCCCTGGGCGCGGCCAATGGCAAGCTCGGCACCCTCAAGCACTTGCCGCCGACCCTGAGCCTGGTCTACTACCCGCTCGACGCCAAGTCGGCGTTCCAGCCTTACGTCGGCGCGGGCATCAACTACACCTGGATCTATGACGAACACGTCGGCAGCGACGCCAGCGCCAACGGTTTCAGCAACTTTCGCGCAAGCAACAGCTGGGGCATGGCGTGGCAAGTCGGTGCTGACTACATGTTGACCGACAACATCATGATCAACGGCCAGATCCGCTACATCGACATCGACACCACCGCCTATGTGGACAACAACGCCGTGGCCGGCGGCACCCGGGCCAAGGTGGACGTCGATGTGGATCCGTTCGTCTACATGGTGGGGTTGGGCTACAAGTTCTGACCCAAGACTTGAAGGTACAAACATCCCTGTGGGAGCGAGCTTGCTCGCGATGACGGTGGATCAGCCAACAAAGATGTTGACTGACCTACCGCTATCGCGAGCAAGCTCGCTCCCACAGTTTTTTTGGGGCGGTGAGAGTCTCAGCGCCCCAACAACCGCGCCAGGCCCACGCTCATCGGTGTCTGCTGAGGGAAGCTGAAGCGTTGCAACAGCCGATGGTTGTCCGCCCGGGAATGGCGGATGTCGCCGGAGCGCGCCGGGCCGTAGCTGATCGGCGGCAGGTCCCCCACTACGGCGGCCAGGGCCTGGAGCATCTGCTTGAGGGTCGTGGCCTGGTTCCAGCCGACGTTCAGCGCACCCACTTCCACCTCGGGCTTCTCGATGGCCTGCACCAGCAAGTCCACCAGATCTTCCACATAGACAAAGTCCCGCGTCTGCTCGCCGTCGCCAAACACGGTGATCGGCAGGCCTTTCTGCGCCCGTTCGCTGAAGATGCTGATGACGCCCGAATACGGCGAGGACGGATCCTGGCGCGGGCCGTAGATGTTGAAGAAGCGGAACACCACCGGTTCCAGGTCGTGCTGGCGGCGATAGAAATCGAAGTAGAACTCGCTGGCCAGTTTGTCCGAGGCATAGGGTGTGAGCGGGGCCTTGGGGGTGTCTTCGTCGATGGGCTCGCCTTCGCCGTTGTTGCCATAGACCGCCGCGCTGGAGGCGAACAGCACGCGTTTCACCCCGCTCTGGCGCATGGCTTCGCAGACATTCAGGGTGCCGATGAAATTGCTCTGGTGGGTGCGCACCGGGTCATCCACCGAGGCTTGCACCGAAGCCACCGCCGCCAGGTGCGCCACGGCGCTGCAACCGGCCATGGCCCGGGCCACCAGCGCGGCATCGGCGACGTCGCCTTCGATCAGCTCGACCGCCGGGTTGTCCAGCGGCAGGTTGCTGCGCTTGCCGGTGGACAGATCATCGAGGATCCGCACCGCATGCCCCTTGGCGAGCAAGGCGTCGGTCAGGTGCGAACCAATGAAACCCGCACCGCCGGTGATTAAAACAGGGCCTTTAGCCATGGCGATAAAACCTATCCAGTAAGCCCGGGAGTGCCGCGCGCCAGGCGCGGGGCTTGATCCCGAAAGTGTGCAGAATTTTCTTGCAGGCCAGCACCGCGTGCTGCGGTTCTTCCGCGGCGTCCGGCCGTGCGGCATGAGCCTGGGGGGTGGGCGACTCGATGGCCAGCGGATGCAGGGCGCGGGCTTCGGTGAGGATCGCCTGGCCCAGCGCCAGCGGCGTGGTCGCCTCGTGCCCGGCGTAATGATAGGTGCCCCACAGCGGCGCCGCGCAATCGAGCTGCTTGAGCACCGAAATGATCACCCGCGCCGCATCGTCCACGGGCGTCGGGTTGCCGCGACGGTCGTCCGCCAGCAACAGCTCTTCGGGCTGTTCGGCCCGGGCCAGGAAACGGCCGAGGATACCGTCGGCGCTGTCATCCAGCAGCCAGCCGAAGCGCAGCAGTACGTGTTGCGGGCAGGTGGCGCGCACGCTTTGCTCGATCCGCCAGAGCGCCTGGCCACGCACGCCCAAGGGCACCGGCTCGTCCTTTTCGCTGTAGGCCGTGGCGCGGGAGCCATCGAACACGCGATAGCTGGACGGTTGCAACAAGACGATGTTGTGGTGCTGGCACAGCTCGGCCAGGCGCTCGACAGCGCGCTCCTGGCTGGCCAGGCGCTGCTCGCTGACAGCCTCGGCCTGGAACCAGTCGAAGTAGTACGCCAGGTTGATCAAGGCGTCCGGACGGGTATCGTCGAGCAGTTGCGTCAGGCTCGCGGCATCCCAGCCGTCTTCGGGCGGGCGGGGGGCAAGAAAACCGATGTCTTCTTCTGCACCGAGGCGAATCAGCGCCTGCCCAAGGGCATTTCCGCCGCCCAGTAACATAAGGCGCATTCGCATAAAGTCAGCAGGCCCAGTCTATTGGCACAAGAATTTGGTCGATAACGCCCGCAGGCGTTGTCGGAATCGTTGCATTTTGCGGGTTTAGTGCGCAACCGTCATCCGCAATGTGCAGATCACCGGGTTTGTACAGGTCTTGGGGCCCTCATCGCGAGCAAGCTCGCTCCCACAGGGGATCTCCAATGTGCATGCGATCCCTGTGGGAGCGAGCTTGCTCGCGATGAGGCCGGAACAGCCAATGGAGATCCCGGACGGTACTTGCATCTTCCCCACCCCACCCGCCTAAACTGCCCACATGAATCTGCCCCTTGCAGCCAACCACGCCATGGCAGGCTTTCACCCCGCCGTTCGTGCCTGGTTCAGCCAGACCTTCCCGGCGGTCACGGCCGCCCAGGCCCAGGCGTGGCCGTTGATCGGCCAGCGTCGCTCGGTGCTGGTCGCAGCGCCCACCGGCTCGGGCAAGACCCTGACGGCCTTTCTCGCCGTGCTCGATGACCTGGTGCACCGTGGCCTGGAACAAGGCGGCCTGCCGGACCAGACCCTGGTGGTCTATGTCTCGCCGCTCAAGGCCCTGAGCAACGACATCCAGATCAACCTGCAGAATCCCCTGGCCGGCATCACTGAACAGCTACAGAAAATGGGCTTGCCGCCCTTGCCGATCACCACCGCCGTGCGCACCGGCGACACGCCGCAAAAAGACCGCTCGGCGATGCGCAAGACCGCACCGCACATCCTGGTGACCACGCCTGAATCCCTCTACGTGCTGCTCGGCTCCGATTCCGGCCGACAGATGCTCGCCAGCACCCGCACGGTCATCGTCGACGAAATCCACGCCATCGCCGCCAGCAAGCGCGGCAGCCACCTGGCCTTGAGCCTGGAGCGCCTGCAAGCCCTGTGCGCCGAACCGCTGATGCGCATCGGTTTGTCGGCCACGCAAAAACCCATCGAAGCGGTCTCGCGGTTTCTCGTCGGCGAAGGACGTGCCTGTGACATCGTCGACATCGGCCACGCCCGCCCCCGCGATTTGGACATCGAGGTGCCACCGGTGCCGCTGTCGGCGGTGATGGCTAATGACGTGTGGGAACTGGTCTACAACCGCCTCGCCGAACTGGCCCGTGAACATCGCACCACCCTGGTGTTCGTCAACACCCGGCGCCTGGCCGAACGCCTCAGCCGACACCTGAGCGAACGCCTGGGCAAGGACGCCGTGGCCGCTCACCACGGCAGCCTGGCCAAGGAGTTTCGCCTCGACGCCGAACAACGCCTGAAACGCGGTGAACTGCAGGTGCTGATCGCCACCGCGTCCCTGGAGTTGGGCATCGATATCGGCGACGTCGACCTGGTCTGCCAGATCGCCTCGCCCCGTTCGATCTCGGCGTTCCTGCAAAGGGTTGGACGCTCCGGCCACCAGGTCGGCGGCACGCCCAAGGGGCGTCTGTTCGCCACCACCCGCGACGACTTGATTGAATGCGCCGCCCTGCTCGACTGCGTGCGCCGAGGCGAACTGGACATCCTGCACATCCCCAAGGCACCGCTGGATGTGCTGGCCCAGCAGATCGTCGCCGAAGTCAGTTGCCAGGAATGGTCGGAACAGGCGCTGCTGGAAGCCTTCCGCCGCGCCTCGCCTTACGCCGAGTTGGACGACGGGCATTACCAGGCGCTGCTGCAAATGCTCGCCGAAGGCCTCAATGGCCGCCAAGGCGTGCGCAGCGCCTACCTGCACCGCGACGCCGTGACCCGGACCTTGCGCGGGCGCCGGGGCAGCAAGCTGACGGCGGTGACCAGCGGCGGCACCATTCCCGACAATGCCGACTACAGCGTGCTGCTCGAACCCCAGGGCTTGAACATCGGCAGCGTCAACGAAGACTTCGCGGTGGAGAGCATTGCCGGCGACGTATTCCAACTGGGCAATACCTCCTACCGCATCATTCGCGTCGAGACCGGCCGCGTGCGGGTCGAGGACGCCCAGGGCCAACCGCCGACCATCCCGTTCTGGCTCGGCGAAGCCCCGGGGCGCAGCGCCGAACTGTCTTTCGCCGTGGCGCGCCTGCAAGCCCAGCTCGACCACCTGCTGGCCGCCACGCCGGGCCACCTGCAACCAGCCCTCGACTGGCTGACCAGCACCTTGCGCCTGAACCTCGCCAGCGCCGAACAATTGGTCGATTACCTCGCCCCGGCACGCCTGGCCTTCGGCGCCCTGCCGTCCCAGGACACGTTGCTGATGGAGCGGTTTTTCGACGAGTCCGGCGGCACGCAACTGATCATCCACACACCCTTTGGCAGTCGCATCAACCGCGCCTGGGGCCTGGCCTTGCGCAAGCGCTTCTGCCGCACCTTCAACTTCGAATTGCAGGCCGCCGCCAGCGAAGACGCCATCGTGCTCTCACTGTCCACCAGCCACAGCTTCGAACTGGACGAGGTCTGGCGCTACCTCAACAGCCACAGCGCCGAGCAGATCCTGGTCCAGGCGGTGCTGGATGCACCGCTGTTCGGCGTGCGCTGGCGCTGGAACGCGGGCGTGGCCCTGGCGTTGCCGCGCTACACCGGCGGGCGCAAGGTCGCCCCGCAAATTCAACGCATGAAGAGCGAAGACCTGATCGCCAGCGTGTTTCCGGACCAGATCGCCTGCCTGGAAAACCTCGCCGGCGAGCGGGAAATCCCCGACCACCCGCTGGTGGAACAGACCCTCGACGATTGCCTGCACGAAGCCATGGACAGCGAAGGCTGGCTGGCATTGTTACGGCGCATGGAAGCGGGCGAGGTGCGCCTGATCAGCCGCGACCTGCCGGCGCCCTCGCCGCTGGCGGCGGAAATCCTCAGCGCCCGCCCCTACACGTTTCTCGACGACGCGCCACTGGAAGAACGGCGGACCCAGGCGGTGATCAACCGGCGCTGGAGCGATCCACAGGCCACCGACGACCTGGGCGCGCTGGACGCCGAGGCCATTCAATCGGTCCGGGATGAGGCCTGGCCGACGCCGGCCAATCTCGATGAGATGCACGAAGCCTTGATGAGTCTGGCCTGCATCGCCGACAGCGAAGTCGACGCCCACGTGCCGTGGCTGGATTGGTTGCAGGCATTGGCGGCCAGTGGGCGCGCCAGCCACCTGCAGATCAGCGCCGAGCGTGGTTTGTGGGTGCCGCTGGAACGCCTGACCTGCTTGCAAGCCATTTATCCACAGGCCCGGTGGCAACCGGCACTCACACCATTGGCGGGTTTCGATGAAGCCTGGGACAGTGACGAAGCCCTGGTGGAGGTGCTTCGCGCCCGCCTCAGCGCCTTTGGCCCGTTGCCGTTGAAGGCCATCGCCTACCCGTTGGGGTTGTCGACCCCGCAGGCCACCCAAGCCCTGGCGCAGCTTGAGCAGCAAGGCTACGTGCTGCGCGGGCGGTTCACGCCGGGCACCGGGCAGGAGGAATGGTGCGAGCGGCATTTGCTGGCGCGGATCCACCGCTACACGGTCAAGCGCCTGCGCCGGGAAATCGAGCCGGTGATGTTGCAGGACTTCATGCGGTTCCTGTTCGATTGGCAGCACCTGTCCTTGTCCACCCAGGGCCGGGGCAATGCCGTGCTGCCGTCGATCCTGAGCCAGTTCGAAGGCTACCCGGCCGCCGCGTCAGCCTGGGACAGCGACCTGTTGCCCGGCCGGATCAAGGATTATTCGCCCAGTTGGCTCGATGAGCTGTGCCGCAGTGGCAAATGGGTATGGACGCGCCTGAGCGCACGTCAAAAACCGTCTGCCAGTGCCCTGCGCAGCACGCCGGTGGTGTTGCTGCCCCGCAGTCAGGTGGCGTTGTGGAGCAGCCTGGCCGGGCAAACGCCCCTGGATGAACTGTCGCCCAAGACGCAAAAAGTCCATCAGGCCCTCAGTGAACACGGCGCGCTGTTTTTCGATGAGCTGGTCCACGAAGCCCACCTGCTGCGCAGCGAACTGGAAATCGCCTTGCAGGAACTGGTGGGCGCCGGGTTGGTGAATGCCGACAGCTTTGCCGGCTTGCGCGCCCTGATTACGCCGGCCAGCAAACGCCAGGCCCGTAGCAGCCGGCGCGGGCGCGGCGCGTTTGTCGGCGGTATGGACGACGCCGGACGCTGGGTCTTGTTGCGCCGCAGCCCACCCGCCCCCGTGGAGGGCAACCGCCCCGTGCCCACCGCGCCGGATGCGTTGGAGCACATCGCCATGACCTTGCTGCGCCGTTACGGCGTGGTGTTCTGGCGCCTGCTGGAGCGCGAGGCCGACTGGCTGCCGAGCTGGCGCGAGCTGCTGCGCACCTTTCATCGCCTGGAGGCGCGGGGCGAGATTCGCGGCGGGCGTTTTGTCAGCGGCCTGGCGGGCGAGCAATTCGCCCTGCCCGAAGCCATCCCACTGCTGCGCGAAACCCGCCGCCGCCCCACCGACGGTAGCCTGGTGGCGGTGTGCGGGGTCGATCCGCTGAACCTGGCCGGCACGTTGCTGCCGGGGGCGAAAGTGCCGGCGCTGGCGAGTAATCGGCTGGTTTACCGGGATGGGTTGCCGGTGGCGGCGCTGATTGCCGGCAAGCAGCAGCTTTGGGTGGAGTTGGATGCTCAAGGGATGGCTGAGGTCAGGAACAAGCTCATTCAGAAAGTTTGAGGGTGTCTGGGCGGGCCTCATCGCGAGCAAGCTCGCTCCCACAGGGTTTTTCCATTCACCACAACCCTACTGTGGGAGCGAGCTTGCTCGCGATGAGGCCATAAGCCCCACCACAAAACTCAACTATTGAGATTGATCAGGCACCTCTTCCCCCGCCTTCGGCTCCTCGGCCAACCGCTTCGGCATCACCACCTGCTGTGGATAAGTCTGCGCAAAATGCACCGCCGGGTGGTTATCCACAAGCTTTTTCAGCCGCTGGTTGAACGCCCGGCTCACCGCATACTGCCCACCCGACACGGTGCGGAACTGCGCCGTGAGTACCACGCCGTTGAGGTCCATCTTGTCCACGCCGAACACATCCAGCGGCCCTTGCAGGTTGAACTTGAGGAACGGGTCTTCGGCAATCGAACGCCCGGCTTCGCGAATCAACTCGATGGCCTCGTCCACGTCGGTGTCGTAGGTGAATTGCACGGAGAAGAACGCAAAGGCGAATTGCCGGGACTGGTTGGTCACGGCCTTGATCTGGCCGAACGGCACCGAATGCACGAAGCCCTTGCCGTCGCGCAGGCGCAGGGTGCGGATGGTCAGGCCTTCGACGGTGCCGGCGTGGCCGGAACTGAGCACCACCCAATCGCCGATGGACAGCGTGTCTTCGATGATGATGAACAACCCGGTGATCACGTCCTGTACCAGTTGCTGGGACCCGAAACCGATCGCCAGCCCCACCACCCCGGCCCCCGCCAGCAACGGTGCGACGTTGATGCCCAGGTTGGCCATGGTGGTGATAGCGCAAATCACCACCAGGATGATTTTCGCGGCGTTGCGCAACAGCGGCAGGATGGTCTTGACCCGGGTGCTGGGCTGGCGTGCGCCGCGCTTGTTCAGCGGCGGCTTCAAGGCTTCCTGGATCGCCGTGTCGAGCACCACCCAGGTGAGCCAGGTCATCAGGACGATCAGGCCGATGCGGCTCAACGAATCACTGATCGCCCGACCGATGGCATTGCGCGAGGCGAATTCGAACAGGGATATCCCCCAGATTCGTCCGAGGATTTCAATGAATGCCACCGCCATGACGATGCGTAGCAAGGCGTGCAGCAGACTTAGCAAACGACCCTTGTAGGCGCTGTTGCGCTGGATGGCTTCGGCCTTGGGCGACTTGAAGACATGTTGGAACACGGTGCTGAGAAACACCGTGGCGATCAGCAGGATGGTGGTGAACAAGGCACAACGCAGGGCTTTCTGGTTGTCCTCGCCGACGCCGATCAGGCTCACCGCCGACACCAGCACCATCAGCAGGATCGGCCAGTACCAGAGCCCGGAGAAAATCCGCAGCGACTCCTGCAAGGCCGGCTGCTTCAAGCGCTGGGCCAGCGGGCGGTTGCGAATCAAGTGTGCCACTGGCCGGCGCATGTGAATCACCAGCCAGCCAAAGATCATTGAAGCCGACAACCCGGTGAACACCGCGACGCTGCTGGTGATGTTACCGCCCAGTTGCCGGGCGATCTGCGGGCTGGTCAGGGCATCGCTGAGGGCGGCGAGAAAGCCAATCAGAAACAACGGCCGCGGGCTGAAGCGCCGAATGATCGCCACCGCGCGACGTTTGTGCCCGGCGTTGAACATGACGATCACGCAGAGCAACACCGAGGTGGAGAAAATACCGCTGCTGGTGGCGTAGGCGAAGCACAGCGCCAGGGCACGGCCGACCGAGACTTGCAGAAAGTGGCTGATATAGAGGGTCAGTGGCAGGCAGGCCACCGCCGGCAAGGTATAGGGCAGCAGGTAACCGAGCAGGTCGTGCACGCGCTGACGGGTACGCAACCAACGGCGCCGACCGAGACGCCGTACCAGCAATCGCGCGCCGGCCCACAGCAGCGCAAACGTCCCCAGCCACACGCCGGAGAGCAAGAGGAAATCCCCCGCCACGCGCCAGGACGAGCGGGACGTCTGGTCCACCAGCCGGTCCACCTCGTCCGCCGCCCGGTCCGCCCGCAGGCGCCAGGCATCCACCAGGCTCTGGTTGAGGTCGAGTTTGTCCTGGACGTCGTCGATGCTCGAACTGATGGCCCCCAACAGACCGCCCTGCACCAGCGGCGCGGGCTCGGCGGGCGGTTCGTCGGGCTTGGCGGTGCCAGGGACAGCGACGGTCCCGTAGGCGCTGGTGCCGGTCATCGCCAGCAATAACAGCAGCAATACAGTGCTCAATCGAGACAAAACGCGAGGCTCCTTCACACGGGATGGGTAAGGAACTGATCAATATTGGGCCGGCAAGTTCGCCCGGAAGATCAATACAACCCCTGTGGCGAGGGAGCTTGCTCCCGCTGGGGCGCGTAGCGGCCCTGTTTTTTTGGGGGCTGCTGCGCAGCCCAACGGGAGCAAGCTCCCTCGCCACAGAATCCGCGTCTCCCCTCTTCCGTCGGTAAGACCATCGAAACTTTCCAGCTCGCGCGGCGGTCATCAAAAGACACAGGCGGTACGAGGTCATTGGCACGGGGAGGGATACATGACGGCGATCCACATTGGTATTTCCGGCTGGCGCTACACGCCTTGGCGGGGGGATTTCTACCCCAAGGGGCTGACCCAGAAACGGGAATTGCAATTCGCCTCGCGAGCGGTCAACAGTATCGAAATCAATGGATCGTTCTACGCCCTGCAACGCCCCGAACGGTATGCCCAATGGTATGCCGAGACCCCACCCGGCTTCGTGTTCAGCGTCAAGGCCCCGCGTTTCATCACCCATATCAAACGCCTTCGAGACATCCACAAGCCTTTGGCCAACTTTTTCGCCTCCGGGGTGCTGGAGCTCAAGGAGAAACTGGGGGCGATCCTCTGGCAGTTCCCGCCCAGCTTCAAATTCGACCCGCAGCTGTTCGAGGACTTTCTCAAGCAACTGCCCCACGACACCGAAGGCGCCGCCGCCCTGGCCCGAGAGCACGAGCCGCGCCTGGACGGCCACGCCAGCACCGAGACGGATAAGAAACGCCCACTGCGCCACGCCGTGGAGATCCGCCACGAAAGCTTCATCGACCCGCACTTCGTCACGTTGCTCAAGCGCTACGACGTGGCCCTGGTGGTCGCCGACACCGCCGGTAAATGGCCCTATCGCGAAGACGTCACCAGCGATTTCGTCTACCTGCGCCTGCACGGCGCCGAGGAGCTGTACGCCAGCGGCTACACCGACGAGGCGTTGAAGCGCTGGGGTGACCGGATCGAGGCCTGGAGCCACGGCAAGCAGCCGAGCGATGCGCACCTGATCGACCCGGACAAGAAACCCCGGGCGCGCAAGAGCCGGGAAGTGTTCTGCTATTTCGACAACGACATCAAAGTCCGCGCGCCCTACGACGCACGTCATTTGCTGGAACGCTTCCATCTGGACAAGGACCTCGCCACCGCGCCCGGCGAGCGCCCGGCCGAAGGGGTGCTGCCATGAACCGTCCAGAACACAGCGAAGCGACCCACGAGCCGACTCAACAACGGCCCCACGATCTCGACCGGGTCAGCCGTTTCACCGTGCTGACGGTCAATACCCACAAGGGTTTCACCGCCCTGAACCGACGCTTCATCCTGCCGGAGCTGCGCGAAGCGGTGCGCAGTGTCTCCGCCGACGTGGTGTTCCTGCAGGAAGTCCACGGCACCCACGAGCACCATCCCCAGCGCTACAGCAACTGGCCGAGCATGCCGCAATACGAATTCCTCGCCGACACCCTCTGGCCGCAGTTCGCTTACGGACGCAATGCGGTATACCCGGCGGGCGATCACGGCAATGCGCTGCTGTCGAAATTCCAGATCATTCGCCACGAGAATCTCGACGTGTCCATCAGCGGCCACGAAAGCCGCGGCATGCTCCACAGCGTGCTGCGCCTGCCGGGCGGCGAAGGGCAGGAGGTGCATGCCATTTGCGTGCACCTGGGGTTGCGCGAAGGCCATCGCGTCGAGCAATTGAAACTGCTTTGCCAGCGCCTGAGCGAATTGCCGTCCGACGCCCCGGTGATTGTCGCCGGGGACTTCAACGACTGGCGCGGCAAGGCCAACGACCTGCTCGAACCCTGTGGCCTGCGGGAGGTGTTCGCCGAACAGTGGGGCAAACCGGCCCGCAGTTTCCCGGCACGCCTGCCGATCCTGCGCCTGGACCGCATCTACGTGCGCAACCTCAAGGCCCATCACGCCAAGGTATTGAATGTACGCCCCTGGTCGCACCTTTCCGACCACGCACCGCTGTCGGTGGAGATCGAATTATGAGCGCGACGATGAACAAGGCGACGGTGGAAAAGATCGAGGTGCCGCCGACCGAACGCAACCCGGCGCTGGCCGACATCGAATACGGCTGGCACGGCAACAACCGCGTCATCCTGCTGGAAAATGGCGAGGAGTATTTTCCACGGGTGTTCGAGGCGATTCGCCGTGCCCAGGAAGAAATCCTCCTTGAGACCTTCATTCTCTTCGAGGACAAGGTCGGCTGTGAACTGCGGGACCTGCTGGTGGATGCGGCCCGACGCGGCGTGCGGATCACCGTCAACCTCGACGGCTTCGGCTGCGGTGAGCTGACCACCGAGTTCCTGGCATCGTTGAGCGACGCCGGGGTGCGCTTGCAGATGTTCGACCCGGCGCCCCGGCACTTGGGGATCCGCACCAACTGGTTCCGCCGCCTGCACCGCAAGATCGTGGTGGTGGACGGAGTGATTGCGTTCATCGGCGGGATCAATTTTTCCGCCGACCACCTGGGGGATTTCGGCCCCGAGGCCAAGCAGGATTATTCCGTGGAGGTCAAAGGCCCGGCGGTGGTGGATATCCATCACTTCGCGCTGCTGCAGAGCGGCCGGCCCGCCCGGGCCAAGTATTGGTGGCAACGCCGCCGCAGCCGGCGCAACGAGCTGGCGTTCAGCGACCATGACGGCCAGGTGCGCCTGGTCTACCGGGACAACCACGAGCACCAGACCGACATCGAAGAGGTCTACCAACAAGTGCTGCGCAGCGCCAAACGGCGGGTGGTGATCGCCAATGCCTATTTTTTCCCCGGCTACCGGTTGCTGCGCGAGATCCGCAATGCCGCCCGGCGCGGGGTGGAGGTGCGGCTGATCCTGCAAGGGCAGCCGGACATGATGATCGCCAAGCTCGCGGCGCGGATGCTTTACGACTATCTGCTCAAGGCCGGCGTGACGATCTATGAATATTGCGAGCGGCCGCTGCACGGCAAGGTCGCCCTGGTGGATGAGGATTGGAGCACCGTCGGCTCGAGCAACCTCGACCCGTTGAGCCTGTCGCTGAACCTGGAAGCCAACGTGCTGATCCGCGACCGGGCGTTCAACCGCGAGCTGTTCGAGCGCCTCGATCACCTGAGCCGCGAACACTGCACCGCCATGCCCGAAAACCATGCGCCCCGGGGCCTGCTGTGGCGCATGACCATCGGTTTCATGGTGTTCCACTTTCTGCGTCATTTCCCGGCCTGGGCCGGCTGGTTGCCGGCTCACAAACCGCGTCTGAAACCTTTTTCGCCGCCAACGGCGGTCCGGAGCGAACCCCATGAACCACTCTGAAGCGCACACCGCGCCGAGGGATGCCCATGCGCCGGAACAGGCCAAGCCCAAATCCCGCTGGAGTCGCTGGAAACGCCCGCTGACCCTGGCGTTCTTCCTGCTGCTGATCGTGCTGTTCACGGCCTTGGCCCGGCGCATCGACTGGTCCGAAGTGTTTGCCACCCTGGCCGATTTCAAGGTACGCACCTTGATCATCGCCGCCGCGCTGACCATCACCAGTTTCATCACCTATGCCTGCTTCGACCTGATCGGCCGCACCTACATCCGCCAGAAACTCGGTTGGCGGCAGATCCTGCCGGTGGGAGTGATCAGCTACGCCTTCAACCTCAACCTCAGCGCCTGGGTCGGCGGCATCGCCATGCGTTACCGGCTGTATTCGCGACTGGGGGTCAGTAGCGGGAACATCGCCAAGATCCTCGGCCTGAGCCTGGCCACCAACTGGTTCGGCTACATGACCCTGGCCGGGGTGGTGTTCAGCAGCGGCCTGGTGACAATGCCGCCGGGCTGGAAACTCAGCAGCACTGCACTGCAAGGCGTGGGCGTGCTGTTATTGCTGGCAAGTGCCGGGTATCTGGCGGCCTGTCGGTTTTCCAAGCGTCGGGCCTGGACCGTGCGCGGCATGGAAATCAATCTGCCGTCGCCACGCATGGCGGTGCTGCAATTGGCCTTGGGCGCGCTGAACTGGTCGCTGATGGCAGCGGTGATCTTCACGTTGCTGCCCAGCAAACTGGATTACCCGGTGGTACTCGGGGTGTTACTGATCAGCAGCATTGCCGGGGTCATCACTCATATTCCGGCGGGGCTCGGGGTGTTGGAGGCGGTGTTCGTCGCCCTGCTGCAACACGAGGTGTCGCGGGGCAGCCTGCTGGCGGGGTTGATTGCCTACCGGGCGATCTACTTCATCCTGCCGTTGCTGATTACCGTGGTGATGTATTTGGTGATCGAAGCGAAGGCCAAGGCGTTGCGGGTAAAGCCGGGGCTCAAGCCCAAGTGATGGGTTGCCTGGCCTGGCCCCATCGCGAGCAAGCTCGCTCCCACAGGGGATTTGTAGCGTTCGAAAAATTGGGTTCGCACAGATCCATTGTGGGAGCGAGCTTGCTCGCGATGAGGCCCGCCCAGACACCAGATGTCTACCGCGCCTGAATAATGCTCAACCGCTCTCCCACCACCATTTCCGTGATCCAGTCCACCAGGATCGAGGTGTAAGCCTGTTGTGACACGGGGTCGCTCAAGGCATGGTCGGCGCCGTCGATGATCCGGTGCGTCAATGAATGGGTCTGCTGGCACGCCGCCCGATAACTCATGATCGTGGCATGGGGCACGTAGGTATCGGTCTCGGATTCCACCAGCAACACATCACCGGTGAACTGCGAACACGCCTGCAAGGCGCGATTGGTGCTGGCGTGCACCAAGGTGCTGCGGTAATCCAGCAGGTCGGTCTTGTCCAGGTCGCGCTTGGGGGTGTGCCACTGCTCGTCGCGGTACAGCGCTGGCACCCGCAGGGCCAGCCAGCGCACCGGACGCAGCGACGTCAGGATCGAGGCCAGGTAACCGCCATAACTGGTGCCCACCACGGCAATCGCCGAAGTGTCCAAGCCCGGATGGGCGAGCAAGCGGTCGTATGCCGCCAACAGATCCCGCAGGTTGTCCTCGCGAGTGACCCGGGACAAGGGGATCCCCGCCCCGCCGGTGTGCCCGCGCAAGTCGAAGGTCAGGCACACGCAACCGAGGCCGGCGATGCCTTTGGCCCGTTCCAGGTCCCGTTCCTGGCTGCCGCCCCAACCGTGTACAAACAACACGCCAGGGACCTTCGACTTGGGGCTGAGGAAGGTCCCGTTCATATGCTCGTCATCAATTGCAATCTGGATCGTTTCGCTTCTAGCCGTCATAGGATTGAACCGTTACGTATTTGAGTAGGAAATCACCGTTTTCCGCCGCGCCGCGATACACCTCCTTGGCACCGGTCGGCAGCGGTTGGTCGCGGTAGGTTTCCACCGAGGACACCCGCACCGCGCTGGTTTCAGGCGCTTCGACGAACACCTGCAAGGCCGCCAGCTCGGCACTGCTGGCCCCGCCCATGCGCCAGGATTGTTCCAGCACACCGCCACGGGGCTGGCCGCCGGCATCCAGGCCTTGGGCGATGTCGTAGTTGCGCCGCGACGCAAAAAAGCTCGGGTAGGCCTGGTTGGCGGCGTCATCGAACACTTGTGCCAGGCGCACCGCCTCGCGCACATCGTCGGGCAGTTCGAGCCTGAGCAACTCTATATAGCCGCCTTGCACCACCAGCAGGTCCGACCCGCCATAAACCTCCAGCCCTTGGCTGTCGTGGGTCAGGTGCTGCACGCCGCAATAGCTCATGACCTTGCCGTTGATGAAGCTCTGGCCGACGCTCTGGGTCTTGACCTCGTTGAGGTGCTGTTCCAGCACCACCCCTTCGCGAAACAGCGCCTGGGCGTCAGGATCGGCAACGATTTCATCGAACTGCGCCAGGCTCTTGATCAGCCGTTGGCCACGCCCGGCACAGGCGTGGATCGGCTTGAGGCGGATCGGCCCGGTGTAGAGCAGATGTTCGGCGGCCGGACGCGCATCCTTGAGGGAAAAGACGGTCACACCGTCAAGCACCGCGCCACGGGTGAGCTTGGCAAACAGCGGCGACCAGCCTTTGGGCGCCACGGCGTCCTTATTCAACAGACCGTGGGTAATCGCCTTGGTGCAGATAAAATCGTGCTCGACGTACCCTCCCCACACATCATCCGGCCCCTTGATCCCCAGGCGCATCAAGGCTTCAGTACCGATCAGGGTTTGTGTGGGCAACAGATAAAGATCATGACCGGCCTGGGAATCCTGACGGTCGCCGCATTCCCATCCCAATATCTGTGCCAGCCACTGGGCCAGTGCACGGTTGGTCTCGACTTCATGACGCGGTGCTTGTGGATTGACCGAATAGGCCACGACCCGTTTGTTGCGATTGACTGATGTCATGCGGTGCCCTTTTTCCTGCGCTCGATGGCTTGAGAAAAGGGAAGGTGCAGAGATCAGGCCAACGAGGTGATGGGCGATGAGGGTCAGCCAAGCGGGCGCATCGGGAGCAATTGATAGCACCGGGCCTGTTTCATTCTGCACGACCCATGACAGGCATCCCGCAAATTGCACGATGCCAGCCTGCAGTCACAGCCTCCAACCTGTGGCGAGGGAGCTTGCTCCCGCTGGGCTGCGCAGCAGCCCCAATATATTAACTGACACACCGCGCTGAGTTCCTTTGGGGGCGCTTCGCACCCCAGCGGGAGCAAGCTCTCATCAAACAAAATCCATCCCCTTGTTCTCCAAAGCTTTTTAAGCCGCGACCAATCGAACACCCAGCTTTGTAGCCTTACGCTGTAAGGCTCTAAGCTGACGATCACGACTTTTGGCCTCGTACTCGTCCATATCCTGCGCCACGTAAGGCTGTCCCTTGGTCAGCATGGCGTAGATCAGGCGGGCCAGCTGGTGAGCCGTAGCCTTAATGGCGCAGGCCGTATCCATGCGAGCCAATCGGGCGCGGTGACTGGCACCGATAAAACTTTTATCGGTGCGGGCGCTAGAGGCCGCCTGCTTCAACGCTTGTGCCGCCCGGTTAAATACCTTGGGGACATGACCGGGCAAGGGTTTTCCCCCCGATATTCGGGTTGAGGGCGCTACCCCCAACCAAGAACTGAAATGTTGCTCAGTCGGAAAACGCGACAAATCAGGTCCGACTTCGCTCGCCAGAACCAAGGCAGATTCGATTCCGATGGTGGGAATCGCGGTCAGGTCCACGCCCATGATTCTCACAAGTGCCTGGTGCAAGCTGGCCTGTTCATCTGCCGAGCGATGCGGGCTACGCAGTGGCTTGGTGGGTTGCGGGGGCTCATGGTTCAGCACTGGGAGTCGATCAAGTGCCTGAGTGATGGCCTGATCACATTCGGCAATCTGCTTCTCAAGGAAATCATGAGCAGCCACCTCCTGAGCCAAAGCATGCAGATGCTCGACTCGCCAGTTACCGTGCAGGCTGCGGGCAATGGTTTGGTGATCGGCCTTGATACGGCCGTCTCGGAAGTTGGCCAAGACTTGAGGGTCACGCTCGCCATCGATGATGGCCTTGATGATTTTCATCCCTGTCACGCCAGCAATATTGCTGATGACATTGGCTAACTGAATATTCATCTGCGTCAGGGCTTTTTGCATGCGGTTGATGGTCTTGGCTTGATCACGAACCTTCATGGCCCGCTGGCGAACCAATGATCGCATCGAGCAAATATCATCAGCGGGTCGGAAAGCACCTCTGAGTAAGCCATGGGTCATGAGTTGCCAGATCCACTGGCAATCCAGAACATCGGATTTACGCCCGCTTATCTGACGAGTTGCACGGGAGTTGACCAGGTACACCTCAAAGCCCCTTGAATCGAGAAGCTCGAACAGGGGTATCCAGTAAACGCCAGTGGCCTCCATCGCCACGACCTTGATTTTCAGCGATTCCAGCCATTCGGCCAGCCTCACCAAATCCTCAGTGAAGGCCGGAAAACAGCGAACAGGCTTGTCGCTTTGATCGGGATTGACGCCAACCCAGTGCTCGCGGCTGCCGATATCGATACCGGCACAATGAGGGTGAATCACTTCAAATCGTTTCTGCTGCTTCTTGCGCGCCATGACAATTCCTCGCAGGATTGAATGGCGCGCGGGGAACACGGTGGCGAACGGATTCACTCTCTCATACGTGGTCACAGCTTGCTGTGCCTACAACGACTCCACGCCGATACCGTGCCGGCCACTCTCCCTCGCGGGTGCGGACACACCAGTGATAGCTACGGCCTCTTTCCCCGCGCGCACCCCATCTTAAGCCGAGCACTTGTTTGCTGCGCGACAGCGCAGCGTCGGCGACGCGGCGGGGACTCCCTCGCCACAAAAAAGGTTCAGCGTCAGGCTTTGGGAGTGCTCGATGGGCTCACTCCGAATCTCGCCCGGTAATCGCTCGGCGCCAACCCGGTGATTTTCCTGAACGTCGCACGAAAGGCGCTCGGGTCCTGGTAACCGACGGTCCAAGCGATGTGGTCGATAGTGCCGTTGGTGAACTCCAGCATTTCACGGGCCTTGCCAACCCGCAGGTGCTGGCAGTATTCGGTGGGCTTGAGGCCGGTGGCGGCACGGAAGCGGCGCAGGAAGGTGCGCTCTTCCAGTCCGGCCCGTTCGGCCATCGTCCCGAGGGAAACCTCTACCGCGCCGTTGCCTTGCAACCAATGCTGGACCTTGAGAATCGCCCCGTCGCCATGGCCGAGGATGGGCGCGAAGTTACTGCCGCACTGGCTCGCGCTGTCGCTGTGTTCGATCACCAGGAACTGCGCCGTGCGCGTAGCGATGCTGGGCCCGAGCAGGCGGTCCACCAGGCGCAGCCCCAGTTCCGACCAGGCCATCAGCCCGGCGGTGGTGATCAGATCGCCGTCGTCGACGATGGGTTTGTCGGCGTTGAGCTTGATCTTCGGGTAACGGGCAGCGAAATTCTTGGCCGAGGTCCAATGAGTGGTGGCGCTGCGCCCGTCGAGCAAGCCGCTCTCGGCCAACAGGATCGAGCCGACACACACACCGCCGAGTACGGTGCCGCCCGCATGTCGTGCACGCAGCCAATCCATCAGCGCTGGCGTCGCCAGGCCTTCATCGAAACCGGCGATGGATGGCGGGATCAGCAACGCAACCAATGGGCCCACCGGACCGGTTTCGCTGTCGAAGACCCGCCGCGGCGCCTCGCCATTGTCGGTCTGCCAGTGACTGACCCGCAGCCGTGGCAATTGTGCACTGGCCTGCTCGGCCGCGATCCGCTGGGTCACGGCGAACAGATCGGTCAAGCCATGCACCGCCGCCATTTGCGCGCCGGGGTAGATGAGCACCCCAAGCTCGGCAACTGCCCTTTGCTGCGTCATTGTCAGTTTTCCCTCGCTTATTGTCGTTGCGGCCAATCCTCGACCCGGTGGTAAACGCCAATACTGGCGCCCTACCCAACCTGATCGAGGAAGCCCTCATGTCCAAGCAAGCGCTCATCGTAGTCGATATCCAGAACGACTACTTCCCCCAGGGAAAATGGCCACTGGTCGGTGCCGACGCCGCCGCCGATAACGCCGCGCGGCTGATCGAAGCCTTTCGCCAGGCCGGAAACAGCGTGGTGCACATCCGCCACGAATTCACCTCCGACGACGCGCCTTTCTTCACCCCAGGCTCCGAAGGCGCCCAGTTGCACCCCAAGGTGCTCAACCGCGCCGACGAACCGGTGGTCCTCAAGCACTTCGTCAATTCGTTTCGCGAAACCGAACTGCAAGCCCTCCTCGAACAGCATGGCGTCGAGCAACTGGTGGTGGTCGGCAGCATGAGCCACATGTGCGTCGATGGCATCGTGCGGGCGGCGGCGGACCTGGGTTACGGCGTCACGGTGATCCACGATGCCTGCGCTACTCTCGACCTGGAATTCAACGGCGTCGTCGTCCCGGCCGCCCAGGTGCATGGGGCGTTCATGTCGGCGCTGGGGTTTGCTTACGCGAGTGTGGTGAGTACCGAGCAATTCCTGAGCGACAGCCAGGCGTAGGCGCAGCCATAAACAGCAAGCGAAAATGACTAGGCGTGTGCGAGTTGTTACGACGAGAATGGCCGGGTATTTTCCCAAGAGCCAGCCGCATGAAACGCAGACGCCCGCCGCGCCTGGTCGAATCGCCCTTCCCGATCGCTACCTCAGCGCCACGGCACCCGCCCATGTGGGATTGCTCAAGCGACGTGTCCAGGCCGGGATTCCTGGGGACCATGATTTACGCTGCGGGGATGTTGCTGGCCCTGCCCGTCTATTGGCTGGCAGTGTTTACCCTGATGCTGTTCAAGGTCGAAGGCCTGTCGCCGATTCACAAGCAGGTCATTATGGAACCGCTGGTTATCGCGCTCATGTTCATCAGTGCGTTCGCGGCCGTCTGCGTGATCAAATGGCTGGCATCCGGACCCGAAGTCCTTGGGTTCTGCTTCGACGAACGCCAGCAACGCCTCACCTTCACCCAGCGTCGCCCTGCCCGGCAAACCACCGAAGAAAGCGTCCCCTACAGCGATATCCATTACATCAAGCCCTACACCTTGACCACTTTTGCCAACGTGAATCACTTTGATGTGGGCTACGTCGGGGCCGAAGGCAAGCCGATTGCGCTGCGGTTTCGGGTGGACATCACGGTGGAGGAAATGGCATTCCATGCCACGTGGTTGACGCAGTCGATAGGCGAAAGGATGCAGGAGCTCTTGGATCTGGATCTGTGAGCAAGACTGGGCCAGAACCCGCCTGCGCCGAATGAATAAAAAAGCCCCAAGCGCAGAGTGCGCTTGGGGCTTTTTTTCAAACTATTGGCTGAGCAATCTCAACCCGCAATCAGAACGGAATATCGTCATCAAAGCTGTCGAAATCCGGAGCCGGCTGCGGCGCGGCCTGTTGTGGGGCCGGGCGTTCGCGTTGTGGCTGTGGGGCCGACTGCGGACGAGGCGCCTGCTGGCGCGGGGCCGGAGCCGACTGCTGGTAGTTGTTGCCACCTTGCTGTTGGTCGCCCTGTGGACGGCCACCGAGCAACTGCATGGTGCCTTGCATGTCGACCACGATTTCGGTGGTGTAGCGCTTGATGCCGTCTTTTTCCCACTCGCGGGTCTGCAGCTTGCCTTCGATGTACACCTGCGAACCCTTGCGCAGGTATTCGCCGGCAATCTCGGCCACCTTGCCGAACATCGACACGCGGTGCCATTCGGTCTTCTCGACCTTCTGGCCGGTCTGCTTGTCGGTCCACTGTTCGCTGGTCGCCAGACTCAGGTTGGTCACGGCGTTGCCGTTCGGCAGGTAGCGAACTTCGGGATCCTGGCCGCAAGTACCGACCAATATGACTTTGTTAACCCCACGGGCCATAACGTTCTCCTAGGCTTCGCACGTAGTCGGGGCCGGGTTGTTCACCAGGCGCTCGAGCGTCGCGCGATCCAATAATTCGGTGTCCAGTTTGATGTATACGGCCGCCTCGTCGGCGACCACCACTGCATCGGTTACTCCAACGACGGCCTTCAGACGCTCGGTCAGGCCAGCCTCACGAATCGCCTCGGGCGATAAGGGCAAGCGCAGGCTCGTCACATAGGGAGGTTCGCGCATGGTAACAGCAAAGGCTAGCCAAAGTGCAGCCAGCGCGGCGCATCCCAGGAACACAACCGACAAACCGCCATGCTGGAACAACCAGCCGCCCAGGATCCCGCCCAACGCCGAGCCCAGGAACTGGCTGGTGGAGTAGACCCCCATCGCCGTGCCCTTGCCGCCCGCTGGTGAAACCTTGCTGATCAGCGACGGCAGCGATGCTTCCAGCAGATTGAACGCGGTGAAGAACACCACCGTGCCGATCACCAAGGCTCGCAAGCTATCGCCGAACTGCCAGAAGAATAGCTCAGTGAGCATCAGCGTCACGACGGCGCCGAGCAAAACTCGTTTCATTTTGCGTCGTTTCTCGCCATAGATGATGAAGGGAATCATGGCGAAGAACGAAATCACCAGCGCCGTCAGGTAGATCCACCAGTGCTGCTCCTTGGGCAGGCCGGCCTTCTCGACCAATGCCAACGGCAAGGCGACGAAGCTGGACATCAGCATGGCGTGGAGCACGAAGATGCCCAGGTCCAGGCGCAACAGGTCCGGGTGCTTGAGCGTCGGGATCAGTGCCTGGCGCGCCACCCCCGACTCGCGATGCTGCAGCGGCCCGGTGGCGCGCGGCACCATGAACGCCACGATCAGGATTCCCACCAGGGCCATGGCGCCGGTCGCCAGGAACAGGCCCGACAAGCCAAAGGCACGGGTCAGCAAGGGGCCGACCACCATGGCCACGGCGAACGACAGACCAATGGTCATGCCGATCATGGCCATGGCCTTGGTGCGATGTTGTTCGCGGGTCAAATCTGACAGCAGTGCCATGACGGCCGCGGAAATAGCCCCGGCGCCCTGTAGGATGCGTCCGGCAATCACGCCCCAGATCGAGTCGGCATTGGCCGCCAGCACGCTGCCGAGGGCGAAGACGATCAGCCCAAGGTAGATGACCGGGCGCCGGCCGATGCGGTCGGAAATGATCCCGAACGGGATCTGGAAGATCGCCTGGGTCAGGCCATAGGCGCCGATCGCCAAGCCGATGAGGGCCGGCGTCGCGCCCGCCAGGTCCATGCCATAGGTCGCCAGCACCGGCAACACCATGAACATGCCCAGCATACGAAAGGCGAACACCAGGGCCAGGCCGCTCGCTGCGCGGGTCTCGCCACGACTCATGCGTTCGCTGTGGGGATCTTGCATGGAAAAACCTCATGTGAACCGGCGGCGATTCTACCAGTCCCATCGATTGAGAGGGTATATGGCGACCGTTTGCCGCGCAGTCTTCATGTATGGCCGCAATCGCGTCCTCAATAGTGTGCATCCATCCAGTATTTGCCCGTATACTCCTACGTTTTCGACGCCCGCCGAGCGAGGCCACTTTGGACAAGATCCTGATTCGTGGGGCCCGTACCCACAACCTGAAGAACATCGACCTGACCCTGCCACGGGACAAGCTGATCGTCATCACCGGCCTGTCCGGATCCGGCAAGTCATCCCTGGCCTTCGACACGCTGTACGCTGAAGGCCAGCGCCGCTATGTCGAATCGCTGTCGGCCTACGCCCGGCAGTTCCTGTCGATGATGGAAAAACCCGACGTCGACACCATCGAAGGCCTGTCGCCGGCCATTTCCATCGAACAGAAGTCGACCTCCCATAACCCACGGTCGACGGTCGGCACCATCACCGAGATCTACGATTACCTGCGCTTGCTGTATGCGCGGGTCGGTATTCCTCGTTGCCCCGATCACGACATTCCCCTGGAAGCCCAGACCGTCAGCCAGATGGTCGACCTGGTGCTGGCCCAGCCGGAAGGCAGCAAGCTGATGTTGCTGGCGCCGGTGATTCGCGAGCGCAAGGGCGAACACCTGATGGTTTTCGAAGAGCTGCGCGCCCAGGGCTTCGTGCGGGCCCGGGTCAACGGCAAGCTGTGCGAACTGGACGAGTTGCCGAAGCTGGATAAACAGAAGAAGCACTCGATCGATGTGGTGGTTGACCGCTTCAAGGTCCGCGCCGACTTGCAACAGCGCCTGGCCGAGTCCTTCGAGACCGCGCTGAAACTGGCCGACGGCATCGCCCTGGTCGCACCGATGGACGACGAACCCGGCGAAGAGATCATTTTCTCCGCACGCTTCGCCTGCCCGATCTGCGGCCATGCCATCAGCGAGCTGGAACCCAAGCTGTTCTCCTTCAACAACCCGGCCGGCGCCTGCCCGACCTGCGACGGCCTGGGGGTCAAGCAGTTCTTCGACACCAAGCGACTGGTCAATGGCGAACTGACCCTGGCCGAAGGGGCGATTCGCGGCTGGGACAGGCGCAACGTCTATTACTTCCAGATGCTCGGTTCGCTGGCGGCCCATTACAAGTTCAGCCTGGACAAGCCGTTCAACGAATTGCCCGCCGACCAGCAGAAATTCATCCTGCACGGCAGCGGCTCGCAGAACGTCGACTTCAAATACCTCAATGACCGCGGCGATATCGTCAAGCGCTCCCACCCGTTCGAAGGCATCGTGCCGAACCTGGAGCGCCGCTACCGCGAGACCGAATCGGCCAGCGTGCGCGAAGAACTGGCCAAGTTCCTCAGCACCCAGCCCTGCCCCGATTGCCGTGGTACGCGCCTACGTCGCGAAGCGCGGCATGTGTGGGTCGGCGAGAAGACGCTGCCGGCGGTGACCAACTTGCCCATTGGCGACGCCACCGATTATTTCGGTGGACTGAAACTTACTGGCCGTCGCGGCGAAATCGCCGACAAGATCCTCAAGGAAATCCGCGAGCGCCTGCAGTTCCTGGTGAACGTCGGCCTGGACTACCTGACCCTGGACCGCAGTGCCGACACCCTGTCCGGTGGCGAAGCCCAGCGTATCCGCCTCGCCAGCCAGATCGGCGCCGGCCTGGTGGGGGTGATGTACATCCTCGACGAGCCGTCCATCGGCTTGCACCAACGAGATAACGACCGGTTGCTCGGAACCCTGAAGCACCTGCGGGACATCGGCAACACGGTGATCGTGGTCGAGCACGACGAGGACGCCATCCGTTTGGCCGACTACGTAGTGGACATCGGCCCGGGGGCAGGCGTGCATGGCGGGCACATCGTCGCCCAGGGCACCGCCGCCGAAGTCATGGCGCACCCTGACTCGTTGACGGGCAAATACCTGTCGGGCCGGGTCAAGATCAAGGTCCCGGCCAAGCGCACGCCGCGCAACAAGAAGCTGTCGCTGACCCTCAAGGGGGCTCGCGGCAACAACCTGCGCAACGTCGACCTGGAAATCCCCATCGGCCTGCTGACCTGTGTCACTGGCGTGTCTGGCTCCGGCAAGTCGACGCTGATCAACAACACCTTGTTCCCCCTCAGCGCCACGGCCCTGAACGGCGCCACCACCCTGGAAGCGGCCGCCCACGACAGCATCAAGGGCCTGGAGCACCTGGACAAGGTGGTCGACATCGACCAAAGCCCGATTGGCCGCACACCGCGCTCCAACCCGGCGACCTATACCGGGCTGTTCACCCCGATCCGCGAACTGTTCGCCGGCGTGCCGGAGTCCCGTTCACGGGGCTACGGCCCGGGGCGTTTCTCGTTCAACGTCAAGGGCGGGCGCTGCGAGGCCTGCCAGGGCGATGGCCTGATCAAGGTGGAAATGCACTTCCTGCCCGACATCTACGTGCCGTGCGACGTGTGCAAGAGCAAGCGCTACAACCGCGAAACCCTGGAGATCAAATACAAGGGCAAGAACATCCACGAAACCTTGGAGATGACCATCGAAGAGGCCCGGGCGTTCTTCGACGCGGTACCGGCCCTGGCCCGCAAGCTCCAGACGTTGATGGATGTAGGGCTTTCGTACATCAAGCTGGGGCAGTCGGCGACGACCTTGTCTGGCGGTGAAGCCCAGCGGGTCAAGTTGTCCCGCGAGCTGTCCAAGCGCGATACCGGCAAGACCTTGTACATCCTCGACGAGCCGACCACCGGCCTGCACTTCGCCGATATCCAGCAATTGCTCGACGTGCTGCACCGCCTCCGCGACCACGGCAACACCGTGGTGGTGATCGAACACAACCTGGACGTGATCAAGACCGCCGACTGGCTGGTGGACCTGGGGCCGGAAGGCGGTTCCAAAGGTGGCCAGATCATCGCCGTGGGGACGCCGGAACAAGTGGCCGAGATGAAGCAGTCCCACACGGGTTACTACCTCAAGCCGCTACTGGAGCGTGATCGGGACTGATTTCACCCCGGGCACGAAAAAGCCCCTGCCATCTCATCGATGGCAGGGGCTTTTTGTTGTTTCCCTGTGGGAGCGAGCTTGCTCCGGGCGGCGATCCGACGATAGCGGTATATCAGTCACGTTTTTGCTGGCTGATCCACCGCTATCGCGAGCAAGCTCGCTCCCACAATGGATACATCAGAACTGCGATTGCAGGTAGTTCTCCAACCCGATCAGCTTGATCAACCCCAACTGCTTTTCCAGCCAGTAAGTGTGATCTTCTTCGGTGTCGTTGAGCTGGATACGCAAGATCTCGCGGGTCACATAGTCGTTGTGCTGCTCGCAGAGTTCGATGCCTTTGCACAGCGCAGCGCGGACTTTGTATTCCAGGCGCAGGTCGGCGGCGAGCATGTCCGGTACGGTGGTCCCGACATCCAGGTCATCGGCACGCATGCGCGGTGTACCTTCGAGCATCAGGATCCGGCGCATCAGTGCATCGGCGTGCTGGGTCTCTTCTTCCATCTCGTGGTTGATACGTTCGTAGAGCTCGGTAAAACCCCAATCCTCGTACATCCGCGAATGGATGAAATATTGATCACGGGCTGCCAGCTCGCCGGTCAGCAACGTGTTGAGGTAATCGATTACGTCTGGGTGACCTTGCATCGCCCTACATCTCCACAAGCTTTTAAAGGTTGTAGTTTGAACCAAGCTGACCGCAAGGTCACTGCCTCAACGCAATAAAAGCGAAGAAAATCTGAGAAAACCAAGCTAAATAACGCAAAAACCGCCCTAATGAGGGCGGTTCTGCTTCTCGTTTAGACTTAGTTAAGCGCTACGCCCAACGCCTTCGCGATACCTTCTCCATAAGCAGTATCTGCTTTGTAGAAATGCTGCAGTTGACGGTCCACTACGTCCGCCGAGACACCGCCCATCGCGCCAGCGATATTATTGATCAGCAGGGCTTTCTGCTCATCGTTCATCAAGCGGAACAGCGCACCGGCATGGCTGTAGTAGTCGGTGTCTTCGCGATGGTCATAACGATCCGCCGCGCCACTGAGGGCCAGCGCCGGCTCCGCGTAACGCGGGGCCTGCTTCGGCGTCTCTACATAGCTGTTGGGCTCGTAGTTCGGTGCCGCCCCGCCATTGCTGCCAACCGCCATGGCGCCGTCGCGCTGGTAGGTGTTGACCGGACTACGTGGCGCATTCACCGGCAATTGCTGGTGATTGGTGCCCACACGGTAGCGGTGGGCATCGGCGTAGGCGAAGACACGGCCCTGCAGCATTCGATCCGGCGAGAGGCCAACCCCTGGCACCATGTTGCTCGGACCAAATGCCGCCTGCTCGACTTCAGCGAAGTAGTTCAGCGGGTTACGGTTGAGTTCGAGTTCGCCCACTTCGATCAACGGGAATTCTTTCTGCGACCAGGTCTTGGTCACGTCGAACGGGTTCTCGTAATGCGCCGCGGCCTGGTCCTCGCTCATGATCTGGATGCAGACGCGCCATTTCGGGAAGTCACCGCGCTCGATGGCCTCGAACAGGTCACGCTGGGCGTAATCCGGGTCGGTGCCCGCCAGGCGTGCCGCCTCTGCTGGCGCGAGGTTCTTGATGCCTTGCAAGGTCTTGTAGTGCCACTTCACCCAGTGCCGCTCACCCTGTGCATTGATCAGGCTGTAGGTATGGCTGCCGAAGCCGTGCATGTGGCGGTAGCCATCTGGAATACCGCGGTCAGAAAACAGGATGGTGACCTGGTGCAGCGCTTCAGGCGAATGCGACCAGAAATCCCACATCGCCTGGGCACTTTTCAGGTTGCTTTGCGGCAGACGCTTCTGGGTGTGGATGAAATCTGGAAACTTCAATGGATCACGGATGAAGAATACCGGCGTGTTGTTGCCGACGATGTCCCAGTTGCCTTCCTCGGTATAGAACTTCAAGGCGAAACCGCGCGGATCGCGTTCAGTGTCGGCCGAACCACGCTCGCCACCCACGGTGGAAAACCGCAGGAAGGTGGGCGTCTGCTTGCCGATCGACTCGAACAATTTGGCGCTGGTGTACTGGGTGATGTCCTGGGTGACGGTAAAGGTGCCGTAGGCGCCCGACCCTTTGGCATGCACACGACGCTCGGGGATGTTCTCGCGGTTGAAGTGAGCAAGCTTCTCGATCAAGTGAAAGTCGTCGAGCAGCAGCGGGCCGCGCGGACCGGCGGAGCGAGAGTTCTGGTTATCGGCGACTGGAGCGCCGCTGGCGGTCGTAAGCGTTTTGATCTGGCTCATGCTCAATCTTCCTAGGTCGGTCTTCGAACTGCCGGCTAATCGGCTGGAAAGGAGTATCGATCATGTTAGTGACAGTATCCAAATTCATTAAATCATGGACATCGATAGTCATTATCTAAGACTGACCACTTGCCGATAGCCAAGCGAGACGAAACGGCCTACCGGCTTTTCTCAAGGCAACAAAAAACCGGGCACAAGGCCCGGTTTTTTGTATGTTGCCGACTTACTCAGCGGATACAGCTTCACCGCTGGTAGCACGATCAACCAACTCGACGTACGCCATAGGCGCGTTGTCGCCAGCGCGGAAACCGCACTTGAGGATGCGCAGGTAGCCACCCTCACGGGTAGCGTAACGCTTGCCCAGGTCGTTGAAGAGCTTACCAACGATAGCTTTCGAACGAGTACGGTCGAAAGCCAGACGGCGGTTAGCCAGGCTATCTGTCTTGGCCAGAGTGATCAGCGGCTCAGCAACGCGACGCAGTTCTTTGGCTTTCGGCAGTGTAGTTTTGATCAGCTCGTGCTCGAACAGCGACACCGCCATGTTTTGGAACATGGCCTTGCGGTGCGAGCTGGTGCGGCTCAGGTGACGACCACTTTTACGATGACGCATGGTTCATTCCTTACCAAACACAACGTTCGGTGATTACGACGATCAGGCAGTCGCCTTGTCGTCCTTCTTAAGACTTGCAGGCGGCCAGTTGTCGAGGCGCATGCCGAGGGACAGACCGCGGGAGGCCAGAACGTCCTTGATTTCAGTCAAGGATTTCTTGCCAAGGTTCGGAGTCTTCAACAGCTCTACTTCGGTACGCTGAATCAGGTCGCCGATGTAGTAGATGTTTTCCGCCTTAAGGCAGTTAGCCGAACGTACAGTCAGTTCCAGATCGTCAACCGGGCGAAGCAGGATCGGATCGATCTCGTCTTCCTGCTCGACAACCACTGGCTCACTGTCACCCTTGAGGTCGACGAACGCAGCCAACTGCTGTTGCAGGATGGTTGCAGCGCGGCGGATAGCCTCTTCAGGATCCAGGGTACCGTTGGTTTCCAGATCAATAACCAGCTTGTCCAGGTTGGTACGCTGTTCGACACGGGCGTTTTCCACCACGTATGCGATACGGCGAACCGGGCTGAACGAAGAGTCAAGCTGCAAGCGACCGATGCTGCGGCTTTCGTCTTCATCGCTCTGACGCGAGTCTGCCGGTTCATAACCACGACCACGAGCTACGGTGAGCTTCATGTTCAGGGCGCCGTTAGACGCCAGGTTAGCGATTACGTGATCGGGGTTAACGATCTCGACATCATGATCCAGCTGAATATCGGCAGCGGTAACCACCCCCGAACCCTTCTTCGACAAGGTCAGCGTAACTTCGTCACGACCGTGCAGCTTGATAGCCAGACCTTTAAGGTTCAACAGGATTTCAATTACGTCTTCCTGTACACCTTCGATGGCGCTGTACTCGTGGAGCACACCGTCAATCTCGGCCTCGACTACTGCACAGCCGGGCATTGAGGACAACAGGATGCGGCGCAGCGCGTTGCCCAGGGTGTGGCCGAAACCACGCTCGAGAGGCTCGAGCGTGATCTTGGCGCGGGTTGGACTGACAACCTGCACATCAATATGGCGGGGTGTCAGGAACTCATTTACCGAAATCTGCATGGATGCACCTATTTTCTAGCCCTTACTTGGAGTAGAGCTCGACAATCAGGCTTTCGTTGATGTCGGCGGACAGATCACTGCGAGCAGGAACGTTCTTGAAAACGCCCGACTTCTTCTCAGTGTCTACTTCTACCCATTCTACGCGGCCACGTTGGGCACACAGATCGAGAGCTTGGACAATGCGAAGTTGGTTCTTTGCTTTCTCGCGAACAGCAACCACGTCACCAGCACGAACCTGGTAGGACGGAACGTTTACGGTCTGACCGTTAACGCTGATCGACTTGTGCGATACCAGCTGACGGGATTCGGCACGAGTAGAACCGAAACCCATACGGTATACAACGTTGTCCAGACGGCATTCGAGCAGTTGCAACAGGTTTTCGCCGGTTGCGCCTTTCTTGCCAGCTGCTTCTTTGTAGTAGCCGCTGAATTGACGCTCGAGAACGCCGTAGATACGACGGACCTTCTGCTTTTCACGCAGTTGGGTGCCGTAGTCGGACTGGCGACCGCGGCGTTGGCCGTGGATACCAGGTGCTGCTTCAATGTTGCACTTCGATTCGATCGCGCGCACGCCGCTCTTCAGAAAAAGATCGGTGCCTTCGCGACGAGCGAGTTTGCATTTTGGACCAATGTAACGAGCCATTCTTTACAATCTCCTGGATTACACGCGGCGCTTCTTCGGCGGACGGCACCCGTTGTGCGGGATTGGCGTCACGTCGGTGATGCTGGCGATCTTGTAGCCACAGCCGTTCAAAGCGCGGACTGCGGATTCACGACCTGGACCTGGACCCTTGACGTTGACGTCGAGGTTTTTCAGGCCGTATTCCAGCGCAGCTTGACCAGCACGCTCAGCAGCTACTTGAGCAGCGAACGGGGTGGACTTGCGGGAACCGCGGAAACCCGAACCACCGGAGGTAGCCCAGGAAAGAGCGTTACCTTGACGGTCGGTAATGGTCACGATGGTGTTGTTAAAAGAAGCATGGATGTGGGCGATGCCATCAACCACTGTCTTTTTAACTTTTTTACGAGGACGAGCAGCAGGTTTTGCCATGATTAAATTCCTGTCGATTCGCTGGGGCGATTACTTGCGGATCGGCTTACGCGGACCTTTACGGGTACGCGCGTTGGTCTTGGTACGCTGACCGCGTACTGGCAGACCACGACGATGACGCAGACCGCGATAGCAACCGAGGTCCATCAAGCGCTTGATTTTCATGTTGATTTCGCGACGCAGGTCACCTTCAGTGGTGAACTTCGCCACTTCGCCACGCAGCTGTTCGATCTGCTCGTCGCTCAGATCTTTGATCTTTGCCGCTGGGTTGACCCCAGCCACTGCACAAATTTTCTGCGCAGTAGTGCGACCAACACCATAGATGTAGGTCAGCGAGATAACAGTATGCTTGTTATCTGGAATGTTGACGCCTGCAATACGGGCCATTCAGTGGGACTCCAATTGACAGCTACCTACGCCCCGGAAGCCAAGAAATAGGGCGCGAGATAATATCGCTGTAATAACAAATAATCAACCCGGCAGCGCACTAGCTGCCGGGCTTAAAGCACAATCACACTCAGCCTTGGCGCTGTTTGTGACGCGGTTCCGCGCTGCAAATTACCCGAACAACACCTTCGCGGCGAATAATCTTGCAGTTACGGCACAGCTTTTTCACCGATGCACGAACTTTCATCACCAACTCCTCGAACCTTATGGACGCTACTCAGCGCAACATGCCGCTGCCGTAGCCCTTCAGGTTGGCTTTCTTCATCAGGGATTCGTACTGGTGCGAAACGAGGTGCGATTGTACTTGGGACATGAAGTCCATCACAACCACGACCACGATCAGCAACGAGGTCCCGCCAAGGTAGAACGGTACGTTTGCCGCAACCACCAGGAACTGGGGAAGCAAGCAGACGGCCGTCATGTAAAGAGCACCGAACAAGGTCAAACGAGTCAGAACGCCATCAATGTAGCGCGCCGACTGCTCACCTGGACGGATGCCCGGAATAAAGGCACCGGACTTCTTCAGGTTTTCCGCTACGTCTTTCGGATTGAACATCAACGCCGTATAGAAGAAGCAGAAGAAAATAATCCCTGCACTAAACAGCAGAATATTCAACGGCTGACCAGGAGCGATCGACTGCGAGATGTCCTGCAACCAGCCCATACCTTCAGACTGGCCGAACCAGGCACCCAACGAAGCCGGGAACAGCAAGATGCTGCTCGCGAAAATAGCCGGGATAACGCCGGCCATGTTCACCTTCAACGGCAAGTGGCTGGTCTGCGCAGCAAACACCTTGCGGCCCTGCTGACGCTTGGCGTAGTGAACAGCAATACGACGCTGGCCACGCTCAATGAACACCACGAAACCGATAATCGCTACTGCCAGCAAACCGATGGCAACCAGGGCGAAGATGTTGATATCACCCTGACGCGCAGACTCGAAAGACTGCCCGATCGCTCTCGGAAGACCGGCGACGATACCTGCGAAGATCAACATCGAGATACCGTTGCCAACACCACGCTCAGTAATCTGCTCACCCAGCCACATCATGAACATCGCGCCCGCCACAAAAGTGGTTACCGCAACGAAATGGAAGCCAAAGTCACCAGTGAACGCTACGCCCTGCCCCGCCAAGCCGATGGACATGCCAACGGCCTGGACGAGAGCGAGGACGACAGTGAGGTAGCGGGTGTACTGGCTGATCTTGCGACGGCCAGCTTCACCTTCCTTCTTCAACTGCTCCAGCTGCGGGCTGACGGCGGACATCAGTTGCATGATGATCGATGCCGAAATGTACGGCATGATCCCCAGTGCAAAGATGCTCATCCGCTCCAGCGCGCCGCCGGAAAACATGTTGAACAAGCTAAGAATGGTCCCCTCATTCTGTCGAAACAGGTCCGCGAGTCGGTCCGGGTTGATACCTGGAACCGGGATGTGTGCGCCTATTCGGTAGACGATAATCGCCAGGAACAGAAAACGCAGACGAGCCCAGAGTTCAGACATACCGCCTTTGCCGAGCGCAGAGAGAGCACCTTGCTTAGCCATTTATTCCTCGAACTTGCCGCCAGCTGCTTCGATAGCCGCACGCGCACCTTTGGTGGCGCCGATTCCCTTTCCGATGGTGACAGCACGAGCAACTTCGCCCGACAGCATGATTTTCACACGCTGAACGTTCTGGTTGATCACGTTGGCATCCTTCAGGGACTGCACGGTGACGATGTCGCCGTCCACTTTGGCCAGCTCGGACAGACGCACTTCTGCGCGGTCCATGGCTTTCAGGGAAACGAAACCGAACTTCGGCAGGCGACGATGCAGCGGCTGTTGACCGCCTTCAAAGCCTGGAGCAATGGTGCCACCGGAGCGGGAGGTCTGACCTTTGTGGCCGCGGCCACCGGTCTTGCCCAAACCACTACCGATACCACGGCCCGGACGATGCTTTTCGCGACGGGAACCCGGCGCTGGACTCAGATCATTGAGTTTCATCGATTAACCCTCGACACGCAGCATGTAGTAAGCCTTGTTGATCATCCCGCGATTCTCGGGAGTATCCAGGACTTCTACAGTGTGACCGATGCGACGCAGACCCAGACCCTTAACGCACAGTTTGTGGTTAGGGATGCGGCCGGTCATGCTTTTGATCAGCGTAACTTTTACGGTAGCCATGATCAGAAGATCTCCTTGACGCTTTTGCCACGCTTGGCGGCAATGGATTCAGGAGACTGCATTGCTTTCAAACCCTTGAAAGTGGCGTGAACCACGTTTACCGGGTTAGTCGAGCCGTAGCACTTGGCCAGAACGTTCTGAACGCCAGCAACTTCGAGGACAGCACGCATAGCGCCGCCAGCGATGATACCGGTACCTTCAGAAGCAGGCTGCATGTACACCTTCGAAGCGCCATGGGCGGACTTCATTGCGTACTGCAGAGTGGTGCCGTTCAGATCAACCTGGATCATGTTGCGGCGAGCAGCTTCCATTGCCTTCTGGATCGCAGCAGGCACTTCACGCGACTTGCCACGGCCGAAGCCAACACGGCCTTTACCATCACCCACTACGGTCAACGCAGTGAAAGTGAAGATACGGCCGCCTTTAACGGTTTTGGCTACGCGGTTAACTTGAACCAGCTTCTCGATGTAGCCTTCGTCGCGCTTTTGGTCGTTATTTGACATAACTTAGAACTCCAGCCCAGCTTCACGAGCAGCATCAGCCAGCGCCTTGACGCGACCGTGGTACTTGAAGCCAGAGCGGTCGAAAGCCACCTGCGAGACGCCAGCGGCTTTAGCACGCGTAGCGACCAGCTGGCCAACCTTAGTGGCCGCGTCGATGTTGCCAGTGGCGCCATCACGCAGTTCTTTATCCAAAGTCGAGGCACTTGCCAGGACTTTGTTGCCGTCGGCCGAAATGACCTGGGCGTAGATGTGCTGCGACGAGCGGAACACGCAGAGACGCACGACTTCGAGTTCGTGCATTTTCAGGCGTGCTTTGCGAGCGCGACGCAGTCGAGTAACTTTTTTGTCGGTCATTTGCTATGCCCTACTTCTTCTTGGCTTCTTTACGACGGACGACTTCGTCCGCGTAGCGCACACCTTTGCCTTTGTACGGCTCTGGTGGACGGAAGTCGCGGATCTCGGCGGCCACTTGACCTACCAGCTGCTTGTCGATGCCCTTGATCAGGATATCGGTCTGGCTAGGAGTCTCAGCGGTGATGCCTTCCGGCAGTTCATAATCCACTGGATGCGAGAAGCCAAGAGCCAGGTTCAGCACTGTGCCTTTTGCTTGCGCCTTGTAACCAACACCGACCAGCTGGAGCTTGCGCTCGAAGCCTTGGCTTACGCCTTGGACCATGTTGTTTACCAACGCACGAGTGGTACCAGCCATTGCGCGAGTCTGTTGATCGCCATTGCGAGCAGCGAAACGCAGCTCACCAGCTTCTTCAACGATCTCGACGGACGAATGGATGTTCAGTTGCAGAGTGCCCTTGGCACCCTTCACCGAAAGCTGTTGGCCTGCGAATTTGACTTCGACACCGGCTGGCAGCTTAACGGGGTTCTTAGCGACGCGTGACATGCTTATCCCCCCTTAGAACACAGTGCAAAGAACTTCGCCGCCGACACCGGCAGCGCGCGCAGCACGATCCGTCATCACACCCTTGTTGGTGGAGACGATAGACACACCGAGACCGCCACGAACTTTTGGCAGATCATCGACGGACTTGTACTGACGCAGGCCTGGACGGCTAACGCGCTTCACTTCCTCGATGACCGGACGGCCTTCGAAGTACTTCAGCTCGATGGACAGCAGAGGCTTGATTTCGCTGCTGATCTGATAACCCGCAATGTAACCTTCGTCCTTCAGGACTTTGGCAACAGCTACCTTCAACGTGGAAGATGGCATGCTTACGACGGACTTTTCAGCCATCTGGGCATTACGGATACGAGTTAGCATGTCCGCTAACGGGTCCTGCATACTCATGGGCTAGACGCTCCTAATACACAAAAAATTAGCCTTTCGGCTAGTACGTGTCGCCGAGCGCATCCGCGCAATAAAAACACGGGCTCAGGCGAGCCGGGTATTCTAGACACACCCCACAAATGAATCAAGCCCCAATAGGGGCTTGATTCAAGTTCAAGGTCACCGGCGGTCAGGATCTTGCGACCTCGAACGCCGTGACTTTGACAGTGCTTACCAGCTGGCTTTGACCAGACCTGGAACGTCACCACGCATTGCAGCTTGACGCAACATGTTACGGCCAAGGCCGAACTTGCGGTACACGCCGTGCGGACGACCAGTCAGGCGGCAGCGGTTACGCATGCGCGAGGCGCTTGCGTCACGTGGCTGCTTCTGCAGGGCTACGGTAGCTTCCCAACGCGCTTCTGGACTTGCGTTCAGATCCACGATGATAGCTTTCAGCGCTGCACGCTTGGTGGCGTACTTGGCAACGGTGAGCTGACGCTTCAGCTCACGGTTCTTCATGCTCTTCTTGGCCATTTTCCTACTCCAATCAGTTGCGGAACGGGAATTTGAAAGCGCGCAGCAGTGCGCGACCTTCGTCATCCGTCCGAGCAGTGGTGGTCAGGGTAATGTCCAGACCGCGGAGAGCATCGATCTTGTCGTAATCGATTTCCGGGAAAATGATCTGCTCTTTAACGCCCATGCTGTAGTTGCCACGACCATCGAAGGACTTGGCATTCAGGCCGCGGAAGTCGCGAACCCGAGGCAGGGAGATCGACAGCAGACGATCCAGGAACTCGTACATACGCTCACGGCGCAGGGTCACTTTGACGCCGATCGGCCAACCTTCACGGACTTTAAAGCCAGCGATGGATTTCCGAGCGTAAGTCACGACGACTTTCTGACCGGTGATCTTTTCCAGGTCAGCAACAGCGTGCTCGATGACTTTTTTGTCGCCGATCGCTTCGCCCAGACCCATGTTCAGGGTGATTTTGGTAACGCGCGGAACTTCCATCACGTTCGAAAGCTTAAGTTCTTCCTTAAGTTTCGGTGCGATTTCCTTCCGGTAAATCTCTTTTAGTCGTGCCATGGTCTCATCTACCTAGCAGTGTTCAAGCATCAACCGCTTTTTGGGTCGACTTGAAGACACGAATTTTCTTGCCGTCTTCTACTTTGAAACCAACGCGGTCAGCCTTGTTGGTTTCGCCGTTGAAAATGGCGACGTTAGAAGCATCCAGCGGAGCTTCTTTTTCGACGATACCGCCCTGCACGCCCGACATCGGGTTAGGCTTGGTATGACGCTTGACCAGGTTCAGACCGCCAACAACCAAACGGTTGTTAGCGAGAACCTTAAGCACCTTACCGCGCTTACCTTTGTCTTTGCCGGCGATCACGATGATCTCGTCGTCACGACGAATCTTTTGCATGTCGGATCTCCTTACAGCACTTCTGGGGCGAGCGAGACGATCTTCATGAACTTCTCAGTACGAAGTTCACGCGTCACTGGCCCAAAGATACGGGTGCCGATCGGCTCTTGCTTGTTGTTCAACAGAACAGCAGCGTTGCCATCAAAGCGGATGATGGAGCCGTCAGCACGACGAACGCCATGGCGAGTGCGGACTACGACAGCAGTCATCACTTGGCCTTTTTTCACCTTACCGCGAGGAATTGCTTCCTTGACGGTAACCTTGATGATGTCACCGATACCAGCGTAACGACGATGGGAGCCACCCAGCACCTTGATGCACATAACACGGCGAGCGCCGCTGTTATCGGCCACATCGAGCATGGATTGAGTCTGAATCATATAATTTCTCCGACCCCTAGTCCTTAGACTTCCACAGCGCGTTCGAGAACATCAACCAGCGCCCAAGACTTGGTCTTGGCCAAAGGACGAGTTTCACGAATAGTGACTTTGTCGCCGATGTGGCACTGATTGGTTTCGTCGTGCGCGTGCAGCTTAGTCGAACGCTTAACGTATTTACCGTAGATCGGGTGCTTAACGCGACGCTCGATCAGAACGGTGATGGTTTTGTCCATCTTGTCGCTGACAACACGGCCAGTCAGCGTACGGACAGTTTTTTCGGCTTCAGCCATGATTACTTACCTGCCTGCTGGTTGAGCACAGTTTTCACGCGAGCGATGTCACGCTTAACTTGCGAGAGCAGATGAGACTGCCCCAACTGGCCAGTTGCTTTCTGCATACGCAGATTGAACTGGTCGCGCAGCAGGCCGAGCAGTTGCTCGTTCAGCTGCTGTGCTGATTTTTCACGAAGTTCATTCGCTTTCATCACATCACCGTCCGTTTAACAAAGGAGGTGGCGAGCGGCAGCTTTGCAGCAGCCAGGGCGAAAGCCTCACGCGCCAGCTCTTCAGAAACACCCTCGATTTCATACAGGACTTTGCCTGGCTGAATCTGGGCAACCCAGTACTCCACGTTACCCTTACCTTTACCCATCCGAACTTCGAGTGGCTTCTTGGTGACAGGCTTGTCCGGGAATACACGGATCCAGATCTTGCCGCCACGTTTTACGTGACGGGTCAGAGCACGACGCGCTGACTCGATCTGACGAGCGGTGAGACGACCACGAGCAACAGACTTCAGCGCGAACTCGCCGAAGCTGACTTTGCTACCGCGCAATGCCAGGCCACGGTTGTGGCCGGTCATCTGCTTGCGGAACTTCGTACGCTTTGGTTGCAACATTTGGCGTACCCCTTACTTAGCAGCTTTTTTACGAGGCGCTGGTGCTTGTGGTTTCAGTTCTTCTTGGCGACCACCAATTACTTCGCCTTTGAAGATCCAAACCTTTACACCGATCACACCGTAAGTGGTGTGAGCTTCGTAGTTGGCATAGTCGATGTCGGCACGCAGGGTGTGCAGTGGCACACGACCTTCGCGATACCATTCAGTACGTGCGATTTCAGCACCGCCGAGACGACCGCTCACTTGGATTTTGATGCCTTTGGCACCAATGCGCATTGCGTTCTGTACAGCGCGCTTCATAGCGCGACGGAACATGACGCGACGCTCCAGCTGCTGAGCTACGCTCTGCGCAACCAGCATACCGTCGAGCTCCGGCTTGCGGATCTCTTCGATATTGATGTGCACAGGCACACCCATTTGCTTGGTCAGGTCCTGACGCAGTTTCTCAACATCTTCACCTTTCTTCCCGATAACGATACCTGGACGAGCGGTGTGGATGGTGATACGTGCAGTCTGCGCCGGACGATGGATATCGATACGGCTTACGGACGCGCTTTTTAGTTTGTCTTGGAGATACTCACGCACCTTCAGATCAGCGAACAAGTAGTCCGCATAAGTCCGACCGTCTGCGTACCAGACGGAGGTGTGCTCCTTGACGATTCCCAGGCGAATGCCAATGGGATGTACTTTCTGACCCATCTCTTCGACTCCGTTACTTGTCAGCAACCTTGACAGTGATATGGCAAGACCGCTTGACGATGCGATCAGCACGGCCTTTGGCACGTGGCATGATGCGCTTCAGCGAACGCCCTTCGTTGACGAAAACGGTGCTGACCTTCAGGTCATCAACGTCTGCGCCTTCGTTATGCTCGGCGTTGGCTACGGCCGACTCCAGCACTTTCTTCATGATCTCGGCGGCTTTCTTACTGCTGAAAGCCAACAGGTTGAGCGCTTCGCCCACCTTCTTCCCGCGGATCTGGTCGGCGACCAAGCGGGCTTTCTGGGCGGAGATTCGAGCGCCCGACAACTTAGCGGCTACTTCCATTTCCTAACCCCTTAACGCTTGGCTTTCTTGTCTGCCACGTGCCCACGATAAGTGCGGGTACCGGCGAACTCGCCCAGTTTGTGGCCGACCATGTCTTCGTTAACGAGAACTGGGACGTGTTGACGACCGTTGTGTACTGCGATGGTCAGACCGACCATTTGTGGCAGGATCATCGAACGACGCGACCAGGTCTTAACTGGTTTGCGATCGTTCTTTTCCGCCGCCACTTCGATCTTCTTCAGTAGGTGAAGATCAATAAAAGGACCTTTTTTCAGAGAACGTGGCACTGTCGTATCCCTCTATTTACTTGCGACGACGGACGATCATTTTGTCGGTACGCTTATTACCACGAGTCTTCGCGCCCTTAGTCGGGAAGCCCCATGGCGATACCGGATGACGACCACCAGAGGTACGACCTTCACCACCACCATGTGGGTGGTCAACCGGGTTCATGGCAACACCACGAACGGTTGGGCGAACGCCACGCCAGCGCTTGGCACCAGCTTTACCCAACGAACGCAGGCTGTGCTCGGAGTTCGAGACTTCGCCCAGGGTCGCACGGCATTCAGCCAGTACTTTACGCATCTCACCAGAACGCAGACGCAGGGTCACGTAGACACCTTCACGAGCGATCAGCTGAGCCGAAGCACCAGCGGAACGAGCGATCTGTGCGCCTTTACCTGGCTTCAATTCGATGCCGTGTACGGTGCTACCAACTGGAATGTTACGCAGTTGCAGAGCGTTGCCCGGCTTGATCGGTGCCAGGGCACCTGCGATCAGCTGGTCGCCAGCGCTCACGCCTTTAGGGGCGATGATGTAGCGACGCTCGCCATCTGCGTACAGCAGCAGAGCGATGTGAGCAGTACGGTTTGGATCGTATTCGATACGCTCGACGGTGGCAGCGATGCCATCCTTGTCGTTGCGACGGAAGTCGACCAGACGATAATGCTGCTTATGACCACCACCGATGTGACGCGTGGTAATACGGCCATTGTTGTTACGACCACCAGACTTCGATTTTTTCTCGAGCAGCGGTGCGTGAGGAGCGCCTTTATGCAGCTCCTGGTTGACCACCTTGACCACAAAACGGCGGCCAGGGGAAGTCGGTTTGCATTTAACGATTGCCATGATGCACCCCTTCCTTACTCAGCACTGCTGCTGAAATCGAGATCTTGGCCTGGCTGAAGGGAGATAACTGCCTTCTTCCAGTCATTACGCTTGCCCAGACCGCGAGCAGTGCGCTTGCTTTTACCCAGTACGTTCAGGGTAGTCACGCGCTCTACTTTCACGCTGAACAGGCTTTCGACGGCCTTCTTGATTTCCAGCTTGGTTGCGTCAGTCGCAACCTTGAAAACGAACTGGCCTTTCTTGTCTGCCAGAACCGTAGCCTTCTCGGAAACGTGCGGGCCAAGCAGAACTTTAAATACGCGTTCCTGGTTCATCCCAGCAGCTCCTCGAATTTCTTCACGGCCGACACGGTGATCAACACCTTGTCGTATGCGATCAGACTGACCGGATCGGAACCCTGCACGTCACGAACGTCGACGTGTGGCAGGTTGCGAGCAGCCAGGTACAGGTTCTGATCAACAGCGTCAGACACGATCAGGACGTCAGTCAGGCCCATGCCGTTCAGCTTGTTCAGCAGATCTTTGGTTTTCGGTGCTTCAACAGCGAAGTCCTGAACCACGACCAGACGATCAGTACGCACCAGCTCAGCAAGGATGGAACGCATTGCTGCGCGATACATCTTCTTGTTCAGCTTCTGGGAGTGATCCTGAGGACGAGCTGCGAAAGTGGTACCGCCGCCACGCCAGATTGGGCTACGGATAGTACCGGCACGAGCACGGCCAGTACCTTTCTGACGCCATGGGCGCTTGCCGCCACCGGAAACGTCGGAACGGGTCTTTTGCTGCTTGCTACCTTGACGGCCGCCAGCCATGTAGGCCACGACTGCTTGGTGAACCAGCGTCTCGTTGAATTCGCCGCCAAATGTCAGTTCGGAAACTTCGATCGCTTGAGCGTCATTTACATTTAATTGCATGTCAGCTTCCCCTTAACCGCGAGCCTTGGCTGCTGGACGTACAACCAAGTTGCCGCCAGTAGCGCCAGGAACAGCGCCCTTGACCAACAACAGATTGCGTTCAGCGTCCACGCGCACTACTTCGAGGGACTGCACGGTCACGCGCTCAGCGCCCATATGACCGGACATTTTTTTGCCCTTGAATACACGACCAGGAGTCTGGCACTGGCCGATAGAGCCTGGAACGCGGTGGGATACGGAGTTACCGTGGGTGTTATCTTGCCCGCGGAAGTTCCAACGCTTGATCGTACCCTGGAAGCCTTTACCCTTGGACTGACCGGTCACATCAACCAGTTGACCAGCGGCGAAGATTTCAGCGTTGATCAGATCGCCGGCCTGGTACTCGCCTTCTTCAAGGCGGAATTCCATTACGGTACGACCAGCGGCAACGTTCGCCTTGGCGAAGTGGCCAGCCTGAGCTGCTGTTACACGCGAAGCGCGACGCTCGCCGACAGTGACTTGCACTGCACGATAGCCATCGGTCTCTTCAGTTTTGAACTGGGTGACGCGATTCGGCTCGATCTCAATGACCGTGACCGGAATGGAGACACCTTCTTCGGTGAAAATACGGGTCATACCGCATTTACGACCGACTACACCAATAGTCATGTTGTAAACCTCATGAGTGTACGGGGCTTTCACCCGCTATGGCCGCCCATTTCAGAGCGTTACACGACTAAGACCGAGTCTTAGCCGAGGCTGATCTGCACTTCCACACCGGCCGCAAGATCGAGCTTCATAAGTGCATCAACGGTTTTATCCGTTGGCTGGACGATGTCCAGAACGCGCTTATGAGTACGGATCTCGTACTGGTCACGCGCGTCTTTGTTGACGTGCGGGGAGACCAGAACGGTGAACCGCTCTTTACGGGTAGGCAGTGGAATTGGACCACGCACTTGAGCACCAGTACGTTTCGCGGTTTCCACGATTTCCTGGGTGGATTGGTCGATCAGGCGATGGTCGAAAGCCTTCAACCTGATACGGATTTGCTGATTTTGCATTGGATTTCAGACTCCGGCTGCTATTCCCACCGAGCGCAATACGCCCGTTAAAAGGAGGCGCAATTCTATAGACGCCCCATATAGGTGTCAACCCAATAAAAAAGCCCCCGCTGGGCGGGGGCTTTCTCAACTCATCGAAGCTGACTCAAAAAGAGCTTACTCGATGATTTTGGCTACGACGCCAGCGCCGACGGTACGACCGCCTTCACGGATAGCGAAACGCAGACCGTCTTCCATTGCGATGGTCTTGATCAGGGTGACAACCATTTTGATGTTGTCGCCTGGCATTACCATTTCAACGCCTTCCGGCAGTTCGCAGTTACCGGTCACGTCAGTGGTCCGGAAGTAGAACTGTGGACGGTAGCCTTTGAAGAACGGAGTGTGACGACCGCCTTCTTCTTTGCTCAGAACGTACACTTCAGCTTCGAACTTGGTGTGCGGCTTGACCGAACCTGGCTTAACCAGAACCTGGCCACGCTCAACGTCGTCACGCTTGGTACCACGCAGCAGAACGCCGCAGTTCTCGCCAGCACGACCTTCGTCGAGCAGCTTACGGAACATTTCAACACCGGTGCAGGTGGTGACGGTGGTGTCACGCAGACCTACGATTTCCAGTGGATCCTGAACCTTGACGATACCGCGCTCGATACGACCAGTCACAACAGTACCGCGACCAGAGATCGAGAATACGTCTTCGATTGGCATCAGGAACGGCTTGTCGATAACACGAACTGGCTCTGGGATGTAGCTGTCCAGAGTTTCTACCAGACGCTTGACAGCGGTGGTACCCATTTCGTTGTCGTCTTGGCCGTTCAGAGCCATCAGAGCCGAACCGATGATGATTGGAGTGTCATCACCTGGGAAGTCGTAAGTGCTCAGCAGATCGCGCACTTCCATCTCAACCAGCTCCAGCAGCTCAGCGTCGTCAACCATGTCAGCCTTGTTCAGGAAGACAACGATGTACGGAACGCCTACCTGACGGGACAGCAGGATGTGCTCACGGGTTTGTGGCATCGGACCATCAGCGGCCGAGCAAACCAGGATCGCGCCGTCCATCTGGGCAGCACCGGTGATCATGTTCTTCACATAGTCAGCGTGACCTGGGCAGTCAACGTGAGCGTAGTGACGAATCGAAGAGTTGTACTCAACGTGCGCGGTGTTGATGGTGATACCACGAGCCTTTTCTTCCGGAGCGCTGTCGATCTTGTCGAAAGCAACAACGGCCGAACCGAAAACTTCGGAGCAGACGCGAGTCAGAGCAGCAGTCAGGGTGGTTTTACCGTGGTCAACGTGACCAATGGTGCCAACGTTGACGTGCGGTAGGGAACGATCAAATTTTTCTTTAGCCACGACAATTAACTCCTTGCCTAAAGGGCTGAATCAGCCTTGCTTTTTGGTAACAGTCTCGACGATATGCGACGGAGCTGTATTGTATTTTTTGAATTCCATAGAGTAGCTTGCGCGACCCTGAGACATGGAACGAACGTCGGTCGCGTAACCGAACATTTCACCCAACGGAACCTCGGCACGAATAACCTTGCCGGAAACCGTATCTTCCATGCCCAGAATCATGCCACGACGACGGTTAAGGTCGCCCATGACATCACCCATGTAGTCTTCAGGCGTAACGACTTCTACTGCCATGATCGGCTCGAGCAACTCACCACCGCCCTTCTGGGCCAGTTGCTTGGTTGCCATGGAAGCAGCCACCTTGAACGCCATCTCGTTGGAGTCGACGTCGTGGTAAGAACCATCAAACACAGTCGCCTTCAGGCCGATCAGCGGATAGCCGGCAACAACGCCGTTCTTCATCTGCTCTTCGATACCCTTCTGGATCGCCGGGATGTATTCCTTAGGAACCACACCACCTACGACTTCGTTCACGAATTGCAGACCTTCCTGACCTTCGTCAGCCGGTGCAAAACGGATCCAGCAGTGACCGAACTGGCCACGACCGCCGGATTGGCGAACGAACTTGCCTTCGATTTCACAGTTCTTCGTGATGCGCTCACGATAGGAAACCTGAGGCTTACCGATGTTGGCTTCGACGTTGAACTCACGGCGCATCCGGTCAACCAGGATGTCCAGGTGCAACTCACCCATGCCGGAGATGATCGTCTGACCAGTCTCTTCATCAGTCTTGACGCGGAAAGACGGGTCTTCCTGAGCAAGCTTGCCCAGAGCGATACCCATTTTTTCCTGGTCGTCCTTGGTCTTAGGCTCAACGGCAACCGAAATAACCGGCTCCGGGAAGTCCATGCGAACCAGGATGATTGGCTTGTCAGCGTTGCACAAGGTTTCACCGGTGGTGACGTCCTTCATGCCGATCAAGGCCGCGATGTCGCCAGCGCGTACTTCCTTGATTTCTTCACGGGCGTTTGCGTGCATTTGCACCATACGACCCACGCGCTCTTTCTTGCCTTTTACCGAGTTGATCACGCCGTCGCCGGAGGCCAACACGCCCGAGTAAACTCGAACAAAGGTCAAGGTACCCACGAATGGGTCGGTAGCGATCTTGAACGCCAAAGCCGCGAAAGGCTCGTCATCACTTGCGTGACGCTCCATTTCCTCTTCCTCGTTATCCGGGTTGGAACCCTTGATAGCAGGAATGTCGGTTGGAGCAGGCAGGAAGTCGATAACGGCGTCGAGAACCAGGGGAACACCCTTGTTCTTGAAGGAAGAACCGCAAACAGCCAGAACGATCTCACCAGCGATGGTACGCTGACGCAGAGCGGCCTTGATTTCCTCGTTGGTGAGTTCTTCACCCTCAAGGTACTTGTTCATCAGCTCTTCATTGGCTTCGGCCGCAGCCTCAACCATGTTGCCGCGCCACTTCTCGGCTTCTTCCAGCAATTCAGCAGGAATGTCCTTGCGAACAGGAACCATGCCCTTGTCGGAATCGTTCCAGTAGACAGCTTGCATGTTGATCAGATCGATCTGACCCTGGAAGTTGTCTTCGGAACCGATAGCCAACTGGATCGGCACCGGAGTGTGACCCAGACGCTGCTTGATCTGAGCGATCACGCGCAGGAAGTTGGCACCAGCACGGTCCATCTTGTTTACGTAAACAAGACGTGGAACGCCGTATTTGTTGGCCTGACGCCATACGGTTTCCGACTGAGGCTCAACACCCGAAGTACCACAGAACACAACGACAGCGCCGTCGAGTACACGCAGGGAACGCTCAACTTCAATGGTGAAGTCTACGTGGCCTGGGGTATCGATAACGTTGAAGCGGTGCTCGTGCGGGTACTGCTTCTCGGAACCTTTCCAGAAGGCGGTGATAGCAGCAGAAGTAATGGTAATACCACGCTCCTGCTCCTGCACCATCCAGTCTGTGGTCGCGGCGCCATCATGCACCTCGCCCATTTTGTGACTTTTGCCGGTGTAAAAAAGGACGCGCTCGGTGGTGGTGGTTTTACCAGCATCCACGTGAGCAACGATACCGATGTTACGGTAGCGGTTAATCGGTGTAGTACGAGCCATAAAGCCCTCGCAAATTGAGTGACGCTAAAATTAGAAGCGGTAGTGCGAGAAAGCCTTGTTGGCTTCAGCCATACGGTGCACGTCTTCACGCTTCTTAACTGCAGCACCTTTACCTTCAGCAGCGTCCAACAGTTCACCAGCCAAACGCAGGGCCATGGACTTCTCACCGCGCTTGCGAGCGAAGTCTACCAGCCAGCGCATTGCCAGGGCGTTACGACGGGACGGACGAACTTCGACCGGAACCTGGTAAGTAGCACCGCCTACACGGCGCGACTTCACTTCGACCAGCGGAGCGATGGCGTCGAGAGCTTTCTCGAAGATTTCCAGGGGATCGCTGTTCTTGCGTTCCTTAACTTTGTCCAGTGCGCCATAAACGATACGCTCGGCCACGGCTTTCTTGCCGCTTTCCATTACGTGGTTCATGAACTTGGCGAGAATCTGGCTTCCGTATTTCGGATCGTCCAGAATCTCACGTTTGGCTGCTACGCGACGTCTTGGCATTGATAAGCCCTCAAACGGTCTTCAGGTTAGCCCGGGACAGCAGATGCGTGCCCGACCTTACTCTTATCGACTCAATAAAATTAAAAACTGCAAAACGGCCGATTATTTCGGACGCTTGGTACCGTACTTCGAACGACCTTGGTTACGACCTTTGACGCCGGAAGTATCCAAAGAGCCGCGAACGGTGTGGTAACGAACACCTGGCAAGTCTTTTACACGACCGCCGCGGATCAGGACCACGCTGTGCTCTTGCAGGTTGTGGCCTTCACCGCCGATGTACGAGGAAACCTCGAAACCGTTGGTCAGACGCACACGGCATACTTTACGCAGTGCCGAGTTAGGTTTTTTCGGCGTGGTGGTATACACACGGGTGCATACGCCACGACGTTGCGGGCAGTTCTGCAGCGCAGGCACGTCGGATTTCTCGACGATACGCTTACGCGGCTGACGTACCAGCTGGTTGATAGTTGCCATCTACTAGCTCCACTGTTGTCTTGCGACGCTATTGTCTTACAAGAAAAGCAAAATGGCAGGAACGAATTCCCGCCAAATTTAGGGGATCAAGAGTCTAAAGAGGATCTTGCCCCCAGTCAAGGCAAGGCCCCGACCTCCCCGTCCGCCGGATCTCGACAATTTGTCTCGATCCGCCGAACGGGGTGACCAGGGCCAGGCACTCAATTACCGCAGAACTCAGTTACCACTCGAGTTCAGTGCTTCGGTCAGTGCAGCTTCCACTTCACTGGCGCTTACGCGCAACGGTTTGTCAGCATCACGGCGACGCTTGCGCTCGCTGTGATAGGCCAAGCCGGTACCGGCCGGGATCAGACGACCCACGACCACGTTTTCTTTCAGGCCGCGCAGGTAGTCGCGCTTGCCGGTTACCGCCGCTTCGGTCAGTACGCGGGTGGTTTCCTGGAAGGAAGCCGCCGAGATGAACGATTCGGTGGACAACGACGCCTTGGTGATACCCAGCAGCACGCGAGTGAACTTGGAGACGAACTTGTCTTCGGTCGCCAGGCGCTCGTTTTCCACCAGTACGTGAGTCAGTTCCATCTGGTCGCCCTTGATGAAACTCGAGTCGCCGGATTCAGCGATCTCGACCTTACGCAGCATCTGACGCAGGATGGTCTCGATGTGCTTGTCGTTGATCTTCACGCCTTGCAGACGGTAAACGTCCTGGATCTCGTTCACGATGTACTTGGCCAGCGCACTCACACCCAGCAGACGCAGGATGTCGTGTGGATCGCTCGGGCCGTCCGAGATAACTTCGCCGCGATTTACCTGTTCGCCTTCGAAGACGTTCAGGTGACGCCACTTCGGAATCAGCTCTTCGTACGGATCGCTACCGTCGTTCGGAGTAATGACCAGACGGCGCTTGCCCTTGGTCTCTTTACCGAACGCGATGGTGCCGCTGACTTCAGCCAGAATCGAGGCTTCTTTCGGACGACGAGCTTCGAACAAGTCGGCAACACGCGGCAGACCACCGGTGATGTCGCGGGTTTTCGAAGTTTCCTGCGGGATACGAGCGATTACGTCACCGATCGCGATCCGCGCACCGTCCGCAACACCGACCAGGGCGTTGGCTGGCAGGAAGTACTGAGCGATTACGTCAGTGCCTGGCAGCAACAGGTCCTTGCCGTTGTCATCGACCATCTTCACAGCAGGACGGATGTCCTTGCCGGCAGCTGGACGATCTTTTGCATCAAGTACTTCAATGTTGGTCATACCGGTCAATTCGTCGGTCTGACGCTTGATCGTGATGCCTTCTTCCATGCCCACGTAGGTCACGGTACCTTTCATCTCGGTGACGATCGGGTGAGTGTGCGGATCCCACTTGGCCACGATGGCACCAGCGTCGACCTTGTCGCCTTCCTTCACCGAAATCACAGCACCGTACGGCAGCTTGTAACGCTCACGCTCACGACCGAAGTCATCAGCGATGGCCAGCTCACCGGAACGGGACACAGCCACCAGGTGACCGTCGACACGCTCTACGTGCTTGAGGTTGTGCAGACGGACGGTACCGCCATTCTTCACCTGGACGCTGTCGGCCGCGGAGGTCCGGCTTGCCGCACCACCGATGTGGAACGTACGCATCGTCAGCTGGGTACCCGGCTCACCGATGGACTGGGCAGCGATAACGCCGACCGCTTCACCGATGTTCACCTGGTGACCACGAGCCAGGTCGCGACCGTAGCACTTGGCGCAGATGCCGTAGCGGGTTTCGCAGCTGATCGGCGAACGTACGATCACTTCGTCGATGCTGTTGAGTTCGATGAACTCGACCCACTTCTCGTCAACCAAGGTGCCAGCAGGAACGATGACGTCCTCGGTACCCGGCTTGAATACGTCACGGGCGATGACACGACCCAATACGCGCTCACCCAATGGCTCTACTACGTCACCGCCTTCAATGTGCGGCGTCATGACCAGGCCATGTTCGGTGCCGCAATCGATCTCGGTCACGACCAGATCCTGGGCAACGTCTACCAGACGACGAGTCAGGTAACCGGAGTTCGCCGTTTTCAACGCGGTATCCGCAAGACCCTTACGAGCACCGTGAGTGGAGATGAAGTACTGGAGTACGCTCAAGCCTTCACGGAAGTTCGCGGTAATCGGGGTCTCGATGATGGAACCGTCCGGCTTGGCCATCAGGCCACGCATACCGGCGAGCTGACGGATCTGCGCAGCAGAACCCCGTGCGCCCGAGTCGGCCATCATGTACATCGAGTTGAAGGATTCCTGGTCGACTTCGTTGCCGTGACGGTCGATGACTTTCTCTTTCGAGAGGTTGGCCATCATCGCCTTGGAAACTTCGTCGTTCGCCTTGGACCAGAGGTCGATCACCTTGTTGTACTTCTCGCCCTGGGTTACCAGGCCGGAGGCGTACTGACTTTCGATCTCTTTCACTTCTTCGGTGGCAGCACCGATGATGCGGGCTTTTTCATCCGGGATAACGAAGTCGTTAACGCCGATGGAAACGCCGGAAATGGTCGAATAGGCAAAACCGGTGTACATCAACTGGTCAGCGAAGATCACGGTCTCTTTCAGACCCACCACGCGGTAGCACTGGTTGATCAGCTTGGAGATCGCCTTTTTCTTCATCGGCAGGTTGACGACGTCGAAGGACAAGCCTTTTGGCACAACCTGGAACAACAGCGCACGGCCGACGGTAGTGTCGACGATACGAGTGTTGGTCACGCTGCCGCCGTCACGATCGTTCACGGTTTCGTTGATCCGCACCTTGACCTTGGCATGCAGTGCGGCTTCGCCGGCACGGAACACACGGTCAACTTCCTGCAGATCCGCGAACACACGACCTTCGCCCTTGGCGTTGATCGCTTCACGCGTCATGTAGTACAGACCCAATACAACGTCCTGCGACGGAACGATGATTGGCTCACCGTTGGCTGGCGACAGGATGTTGTTGGTCGACATCATCAACGCGCGCGCTTCGAGCTGGGCTTCCAGCGTCAGCGGTACGTGCACGGCCATCTGGTCGCCGTCGAAGTCGGCGTTGTACGCAGCACAGACCAGCGGGTGCAGCTGGATAGCCTTACCTTCGATCAGTACCGGTTCAAACGCCTGGATGCCCAGACGGTGAAGGGTCGGTGCACGGTTGAGCAGCACTGGGTGTTCGCGAATCACTTCAGCGAGAACGTCCCAGACCTCTGGCAGCTCGCGCTCGACCATTTTCTTGGCCGCTTTGATGGTGGTCGCCAGACCACGCATTTCCAGCTTGCCGAAAATGAACGGCTTGAACAGCTCCAAGGCCATTTTCTTAGGCAGACCGCACTGGTGCAGACGCAGGGTCGGGCCTACGGTAATTACCGAACGACCGGAGTAGTCAACACGCTTACCGAGCAAGTTCTGACGGAAACGACCCTGCTTACCCTTGATCATGTCAGCCAGGGATTTCAGAGGACGCTTGTTGGAACCGGTAATAGCGCGGCCACGACGACCGTTGTCGAGCAGTGCGTCGACCGCTTCCTGCAACATACGCTTTTCGTTGCGCACGATGATGTCCGGAGCGGACAGATCGAGCAGGCGCTTCAAGCGGTTGTTACGGTTGATCACTCGACGATACAGATCGTTGAGGTCGGAAGTCGCGAAACGACCGCCATCGAGCGGAACCAGCGGACGCAGGTCTGGCGGCAGAACCGGCAGAACGGTCAGCACCATCCACTCTGGCAGGTTGCCGGAACCCTGGAAGGCTTCCATCAACTTCAGACGCTTGGACAGCTTCTTGATCTTGGTTTCGGAGTTGGTTTGCGGAATTTCTTCGCGCAGACGGCCAATCTCGTGCTCCAGGTCGATAGCGTGCAGCAGTTCGCGGACAGCTTCGGCACCCATGCGGGCATCGAAATCGTCACCGAACTCTTCCAGCGCTTCGAAGTACTGCTCGTCGTTGAGCAGCTGACCTTTTTCAAGAGTGGTCATGCCTGGATCGATAACGACATAGCTCTCGAAGTAGAGAACACGTTCGATATCACGCAGGGTCATGTCCATCAGCAAGCCGATACGGGACGGCAGCGATTTCAGGAACCAGATGTGGGCAACCGGCGAGGCCAGTTCGATGTGCGCCATGCGCTCACGACGAACTTTTGCCAGCGCGACTTCAACGCCGCACTTCTCGCAGATCACACCGCGGTGCTTCAAGCGCTTGTACTTACCGCACAGGCACTCGTAATCCTTGACCGGGCCAAAGATCTTGGCGCAGAACAGGCCGTCACGCTCAGGTTTGAACGTACGGTAGTTGATGGTTTCCGGCTTTTTAACTTCACCGAACGACCACGAACGGATCATCTCAGGCGAGGCCAATCCAATACGGATGGCGTCGAACTCTTCGACTTGACCCTGGTTTTTCAGCAAATTCAGTAGGTCTTTCAAGGCCTTTCCTCCTGGCGGAGCAGAGAGCGGGCAAAACAGCCCCGCTCTCGATTCGCGTCACGTGTTATTCGGTTTCCAGATCGATATCGATGCCGAGGGAACGAATTTCCTTGATCAACACGTTGAAAGACTCGGGCATGCCCGGCTCCATACGGTGATCGCCGTCCACGATGTTTTTGTACATCTTGGTCCGGCCGTTCACATCGTCCGACTTCACTGTGAGCATTTCTTGCAGAGTGTATGCAGCACCGTACGCTTCCAGTGCCCAGACCTCCATCTCCCCGAAACGCTGACCACCGAACTGCGCCTTACCACCCAGCGGCTGCTGGGTAACCAGGCTGTAAGAACCGGTAGAACGAGCGTGCATCTTGTCGTCTACCAAGTGGTTCAGCTTCAGCATGTACATGTAGCCAACGGTAACCGGGCGCTCGAACTTGTTGCCGGTACGGCCGTCGAACAGCTGCATCTGGCCGCTTTCTGGCAGGTCTGCCAGCTTCAGCATGGCCTTGATTTCGCTTTCCTTGGCACCGTCGAACACCGGAGTGGCCATTGGAACGCCGCCGCGCAGGTTCTTCGCCAGATCCAGGATTTCCTGGTCGGAGAAGGTGTCCAGCTCTTCGTTGCGACCGCCGATCTCGTTGTAGATCTCGTGCAGGAACTTACGCAGGTCAGCGACCTTGCGCTGCTCTTCGATCATACGGTTGATCTTCTCGCCCAAGCCCTTGGCCGCGAGGCCCAGGTGGGTTTCAAGGATCTGACCAACGTTCATACGCGAAGGTACGCCCAACGGGTTGAGGACCACATCGACCGGGGTGCCATTGGCATCGTGCGGCATGTCTTCAACCGGCATGATCACGGAGACCACACCCTTGTTACCGTGACGACCGGCCATCTTGTCGCCCGGCTGGATGCGGCGACGGATTGCCAGGTAAACCTTGACGATTTTCAGCACGCCTGGAGCCAGGTCATCGCCCTGCTGCAGTTTGCGCTTCTTGTCTTCGAACTTGTCGTCCAGCAGACGGCGGCGATCAACGATGTAGGCCTGGGCCTTCTCGAGCTGCTCGTTCAGAGCGTCTTCAGCCATGCGCAGTTTGAACCACTGGCCGTGCTCAAGACCGTCGAGGACTTCGTCGGTGATTTCCTGACCTTTCTTCAGGCCGGCGCCGCCTTCAGCCTTGTGGCCTACCAGGGCGGAGCGCAGACGTTCGAAAGTCGCGCCTTCGACAATACGGAACTCTTCGTTCAGGTCCTTGCGGATCTCGTCGAGCTGAGTCTTCTCGATGGACAGTGCACGAGCATCACGCTCAACGCCGTCGCGGGTGAAGACCTGTACGTCGATGACGGTACCCTTGGTGCCGGTAGGCACGCGCAGGGAGGTGTCTTTAACGTCGCTGGCTTTTTCACCGAAGATGGCACGCAGCAGTTTTTCTTCCGGAGTCAGCTGGGTCTCGCCTTTCGGAGTGACCTTGCCCACCAGGATGTCGCCTGCGCCTACTTCGGCACCTACATAAACGATACCGGCTTCGTCCAGCTTGTTCAGTGCAGCTTCACCCACGTTCGGGATGTCCGCAGTGATTTCCTCTGGGCCAAGCTTGGTGTCACGGGCCACACAGGTCAGTTCCTGGATGTGGATCGTGGTGAAGCGATCTTCCTGAACCACACGCTCGGACAGGCAGATGGAGTCTTCGAAGTTGAAGCCGTTCCATGCCATGAACGCGATGCGCATGTTCTGGCCCAACGCCAGTTCACCCATATCGGTGGACGGACCGTCGGCCATGATGTCGCTGCGCTGAACCCGATCACCCTTGCTCACCAGCGGACGCTGGTTGATGCAGGTGTTCTGGTTGGAGCGGGTGTATTTGGTCAGGTTGTAGATGTCGACACCGGCTTCGCCAGTTTCAACTTCGTCATCGGCAACACGAACCACGATACGGCTGGCGTCGACGGAGTCGATCACGCCGCCACGACGAGCCACGACGCAAACGCCGGAGTCACGGGCTACGTTACGCTCCATGCCGGTACCGACCAGCGGCTTGTCGGCACGCAGGGTGGGTACAGCTTGACGCTGCATGTTCGAACCCATCAACGCACGGTTGGCGTCGTCGTGCTCGAGGAACGGGATCAGCGACGCTGCAACCGACACTACCTGCTTCGGCGACACGTCCATCAAGGTGACGTCTTCCGGCGCCTTGACGGTGAACTCGTTCAAGTGACGAACCGCTACCAGCTCGTCGATCAGAACTTTCTTGTCGTTCATCGTGGCCGAAGCCTGGGCGATCACGTGATCAGCTTCTTCGATGGCGGACAGGAACACGATCTCGTCGGTGACCAGGGCATCTTTCACCACGCGGTACGGGCTTTCGAGGAAGCCGTACTGGTTGGTGCGCGCATAGGCAGCCAGGGAGTTGATCAGACCGATGTTCGGACCTTCCGGCGTTTCGATCGGGCATACACGACCGTAGTGCGTCGGGTGTACGTCACGAACTTCGAAGCCTGCACGCTCACGAGTCAGACCGCCTGGGCCGAGTGCGGAGACACGACGCTTGTGGGTGATCTCGGACAGCGGGTTGTTCTGGTCCATGAACTGGGACAGCTGGCTCGAACCGAAGAACTCCTTCACCGCCGCAGCCACAGGCTTGGCGTTGATCAGGTCTTGCGGCATCAGGCCTTCGCTTTCAGCCATCGACAGGCGTTCCTTGACCGCACGCTCTACGCGCACCAGGCCAACACGGAACTGGTTCTCGGCCATCTCGCCTACGCAGCGAACACGACGGTTACCCAGGTGGTCGATATCATCGACGATGCCTTTGCCGTTACGGATGTCGACCAGGGTCTTGAGGACCGCGACGATGTCGTCCTTGTTCAGTACACCCGAACCTTCGATCTCGGTACGACCGATACGACGGTTGAACTTCATCCGGCCGACCGCAGACAGGTCATAGCGCTCAGGGCTGAAGAACAGGTTGTTGAACAGGGTCTCGGCGGCATCCTTGGTTGGCGGCTCGCCAGGACGCATCATGCGATAGATCTCGACCAGGGCTTCCAGCTGGTTGCCGGTGGAGTCGATCTTCAGCGTGTCGGAAATGAACGGACCACAGTCGATGTCGTTGGTATACAGCGTCTCGATGCGAACGACCTGGGCCTTGGCGATTTTCGCCAGGATCTCGGTGTTCAGCTCGGTGTTGCACTCTGCCAGGATTTCGCCGGTGGCCGGATGCACGATGACCTTGGCCGTGGTGCGACCCAGGACGTAGTCCAGAGGCACTTGCAGCTCTTTGATCCCGGCTTTTTCCAGCTGGTTGATGTGGCGAGCGGTGATACGACGACCCTGCTCGACAATAACCTTGCCTTTGTCATCCTGGATATCGAGGACAGCGATTTCACCGCGCAGGCGCTGAGGCACCAGTTCCAGGCTGAGGTTTTCACCTTGCACGTGGAAAACGTTGGTGGTGTAGAACGCGTCCAGCACTTCTTCAGTGGTATAGCCGAGCGCACGCAGCAGTACCGATGCAGGCAGCTTGCGACGACGGTCGATACGCACGAACACGCAGTCTTTCGGGTCGAATTCGAAGTCCAACCACGAACCGCGGTAAGGAATGATGCGCGCGGAGTAAAGCAGTTTGCCGGAGCTGTGCGTCTTGCCACGGTCGTGGTCGAAGAACACGCCCGGAGAACGGTGCAGCTGGGAAACGATTACACGCTCGGTACCGTTGATTACGAAGGTACCGTTTTCAGTCATCAGGGGGATTTCACCCATGTAGACTTCTTGCTCTTTGATGTCCTTGATCGCTTTGTTCGACGATTCTTTGTCGAAAATGATCAGGCGCACTTTTACCCGCAAAGGTACGGCGTAAGTCACACCGCGCAATACGCATTCTTTGACATCAAATGCCGGTTCGCCCAGGCGATAACCGACGTACTCCAGCGCAGCATTGCCGGAGTAGCTGATGATCGGGAAAACGGATTTGAAGGCCGCATGCAGGCCCACGTCGCGGAACTGATCTTTAGTCGCTCCCGCTTGCAAGAATTCACGATACGAATCCAGCTGGATGGCCAGGAGGTACGGCACATCCATGACGTCCGGCAACTTGCTAAAGTCCTTGCGGATACGTTTTTTCTCAGTATATGAGTAAGCCATCAGCGTTCCCCAGCTTGGTCACCTGCTTGTTTGGCCCCTCCCGACGGGAGCAGCCAGAAAATCGTGCAAACCCCATGGTTTGCGCCACCACATCGGGTGGTTACAGCTCGCGATCAGCACCGACCCAGTCGGCTGCCAATAACGGAAAAAGGCCGGTGGCAAGAGCCACCAGCCATCAGCCTGTCGCTTAACGCTCGGGCTGGAGACGCAAAGTCGATGCTTACTTCAGCTCGACTTTAGCGCCTGCTTCTTCCAGAGTGGCCTTGGCTTTGTCAGCTGCGTCTTTCGATACAGCTTCCAGAACCATGGCAGGAGCGCCGTCAACTACAGCCTTGGCTTCTTTCAGGCCCAGACCGGTCAGTTCACGTACTGCCTTGATCACGTTTACTTTCTTCTCGCCAGCTTCGGTCAGCATGACGTTGAATTCGGTTTGCTCTTCAACAACGGCGGCAGCAGCAGCTGGACCAGCGGAAGCAGCGGCAGCGGAAACGCCGAATTTTTCTTCGAAAGCTTTGATCAGCTCAACAACCTGCAGAACCGACATTTCAGCTACGGCGTTGAGGATATCGTCTTGGGAGATAGACATTACTGTATTTCCTGAATTGGGGGACGGCCTACGCGGCCATCGAAATAAACAAAAAAGCGCGAGAGAAAGTGCTCAGCCTTAGGCTGCGGCAGCTTCTTTTTGCTCGCGAACTGCAGCCAGGGTACGAGCCAGCTTGCTGGTGGCGCCTTGAATCACGCTCATCAGCTGCGAAATGGCTTCGTCGCGGGTCGGCAGTGTTGCCAGTACATCGATCTGATTAGCTGCGAGGAACTTGCCCTCGAACGCAGCTGCCTTGATCTCGAACTTGTCCTGACCCTTGGCGAATTCCTTGAACAAACGGGCAGCAGCGCCTGGATGATCTTTGGAGAACGCGATCAGGGTCGGGCCGGTGAACACGTCGTTGAGAACACTGTATTCAGTGTCAGCAACAGCGCGCTTGAGCAGGGTGTTACGTACGACACGTACGTAAACGCCAGCTTCACGGGCCTCTTTACGGAGTCCGGTCATTGCGCCTACTGTTACGCCACGGGCATCAGCCACGACAGCGGACAGAGCGACTTTGGCAGCCTCGTTGACTTCAGCGACGATGGCCTTCTTGTCTTCGAGATTAATTGCCACGGGTTTAACTCCTGCTTGTTACCGTTTCATTCGATCGAAACCGAATGTCGTTTTGGTGTCTGATTCGGTAAGGAACCGGGAGCACCATCTGCGTAGGCTTGTGGTTTAAGACTTGCGTCGCCTACGGTCTTGGACAGCCCCCGCCAGGCAGGGACCCCAATTTTGTGGTTGGCGCGATTGCTCGTGCCAACCTGAGTCTTACGCGTCGAGCGAGCTCTGATCGATGACCAGACCTGGGCCCATAGTGGTGCTCAGGGTAACGCGCTTGACGTAGATACCTTTCGAAGAAGCTGGCTTGATACGCTTCAGATCAGCGATCAGGGCTTCAACGTTTTCCTTCAGCTTGACGGCGTCGAAGCCGATCTTGCCAACGGAAGTGTGGATGATGCCGTTTTTGTCGGTGCGATAACGAACCTGACCAGCCTTGGCGTTTTTAACCGCGGTGGCTACGTCTGGCGTTACGGTGCCGACTTTAGGGTTAGGCATCAGACCACGTGGACCGAGGATCTGACCCAACTGACCTACAACACGCATGGCATCCGGAGATGCGATCACTACGTCATAGTTCAGGTCGCCGCCCTTCATTTCAGCAGCCAGGTCGTCCATGCCTACGCGATCAGCGCCAGCGGCCAGAGCAGCTTCAGCTGCTGGGCCCTGGGTGAACACGGCAACACGAACGGTCTTGCCAGTGCCGTGTGGCAGCACGGTTGCGCTACGAACGACCTGGTCGGATTTACGTGGGTCAACACCCAGGTTCACAGCAACGTCGAACGACTCGCTGAACTTGACAGTCGACAGCTCAGCCAGCAGAGCGGCGGCGTCTACAAAGTTGTAGGCCTTGCCTGCTTCGATTTTGCCGGCGATAGCCTTTTGACGCTTGGTCAGCTTAGCCATTACACACCCTCCACGTTAAGGCCCATGCTACGAGCAGAACCGGCGATAGTACGCACGGCTGCATCCATATCAGCTGCAGTCAGATCCGCGTTTTTGGTTTTCGCGATTTCTTCCAACTGAGCACGGGTAACGGTGCCAACCTTAACGGTGTTTGGACGAGCGGAACCGCTGGTCAAACCTGCAGCCTTCTTCAGCAGAACCGAAGCCGGGGTGCTTTTTGTTTCGAAAGTGAAGCTACGGTCGCTGTAGACAGTGATGATCACTGGAGTCGGCAGACCTGGCTCAAGACCCTGAGTACGGGCGTTGAAAGCCTTGCAGAACTCCATGATGTTCACGCCGTGCTGACCCAGGGCAGGACCAACAGGTGGGCTTGGGTTAGCCTGAGCGGCCTTCACTTGCAGCTTGATGTAAGCGGTAATTTTCTTGGCCATGAGGCACTCCAATTACGGGTTCGAACGCCTCGAAAGGCTCCCCGGTTACTTGCGCGTTTATCCCAGTGACGACAAAACCCCACAGCCTAGGGCTGCGGGGTTGGGATGCCTGTTCAATCAGACCTTTTCGACCTGGCTGAACTCTAGCTCTACCGGAGTAGAGCGACCGAAAATGAGCACTGCCACTTGGATCCGGCTCTTTTCGTAGTTAACTTCTTCAACCGTGCCATTGAAATCAGCGAATGGACCGTCGGTGACACGTACAACCTCACCCGGCTCAAACAGCGTTTTCGGCTTCGGCTTGTCGCTACCATCAGCGACACGACGCAGAATCGCTTCTGCCTCTTTATCCGTGATCGGCGCAGGCTTGTCGGCGGTACCGCCAATGAAGCCCATCACCCGAGGGGTATCCTTGACCAAGTGCCAAGTCCCTTCGTTCATGTCCATCTGTACCAGCACGTAGCCCGGAAAGAACTTACGTTCACTTTTGCGCTTCTGGCCATTGCGCATTTCAACCACTTCTTCAGTGGGGACCAGAATCTCGCCGAAGCCATCTTCCATGCCAGCCAGCTTTACGCGCTCTACCAGCGAGCGCATGACATGCTTCTCGTAACCCGAGTAAGCATGCACAACGTACCAACGCTTAGCCACGGGACACCCTTAGCCAACAATCAAGGAAACAAGCCAGCCGAGCAGGGAATCAAGCCCCCACAACAGCAACGCCATTACCAGAACAACAGCCACAACAATCAACGTGGTCTGCGTGGTTTCTTGGCGAGTCGGCCATACGACTTTACGAATCTCGGTGCGAGCTTCCTTAGCGAGTACAAAGAAAGACTTGCCCTTGGCTGTCTGCAGGCCTACAAAGGCAGCTACAGCAGCAATGGCGAGCAATGCTAGTACGCGGTACAGGATCGGCGAAGCAGAATAATACTGATTGCCAACAACGCCAATAACCACCAAAGCGACTACCACTAGCCACTTGAGCAGATCGAAGCGAGAGCCTTGAGCTTCAGCTTTAGGAGTCATCTATGAAGATCCTGTGAAAAGAAAGCCAGACACACCAAGTGAATCTGGCAGGTCAGGAGGGAATCGAACCCCCAACCTACGGTTTTGGAGACCGTCGCTCTGCCAATTGAGCTACTGACCTAAAACAAAATCAGGCCGACCATTATGCCGGCCCGAAAAAGACATTACAACTGTTTACTCGATGACTTTGGCTACGACGCCAGCGCCGACGGTACGACCGCCTTCACGGATAGCGAAACGCAGACCGTCTTCCATCGCGATGGTCTTGATCAGGGTAACAGTCATCTGAATGTTGTCACCTGGCATTACCATTTCAACGCCTTCTGGCAGCTCGCAGTTACCAGTCACGTCAGTTGTACGAAAGTAGAACTGTGGACGGTAGCCCTTGAAGAACGGAGTATGACGACCGCCTTCTTCCTTACTCAGAACGTAGACTTCTGCAGTGAACTTGGTGTGCGGCTTGACGGTGCCCGGCTTGACCAGAACCTGGCCACGCTCAACGTCGTCACGCTTGGTGCCGCGCAGCAGTACGCCGCAGTTCTCGCCAGCACGACCTTCGTCGAGCAGCTTGCGGAACATCTCAACGCCAGTGCAGGTAGTTTTCTGAGTGTCGCGCAGACCGACAATCTCAACTTCTTCCTGGATACGAACAATGCCACGCTCAACACGACCAGTCACAACAGTACCGCGACCGGAGATCGAGAACACGTCTTCGATTGGCATCAGGAACGGCTTGTCGATAGCACGCTCTGGCTCTGGGATGTAGCTATCCAGAGTTTCCACCAGCTTCTTGACAGCAGTGGTGCCCATTTCGTTGTCGTCTTGGCCATTCAGAGCCATCAGAGCCGAACCGATGATGATTGGAGTGTCATCACCTGGGAAGTCGTAAGTGCTCAGCAGGTCGCGCACTTCCATCTCAACCAGTTCCAGCAGCTCAGCGTCGTCAACCATGTCAGCCTTGTTCAGGAAGACAACGATGTACGGAACGCCTACCTGACGGGACAGCAGGATGTGCTCACGGGTTTGCGGCATCGGACCATCAGCGGCCGAGCAAACCAGGATCGCGCCATCCATCTGGGCAGCACCGGTGATCATGTTTTTTACGTAGTCGGCGTGACCTGGGCAGTCAACGTGTGCGTAGTGACGCACGGCCGAATCGTATTCAACGTGAGCGGTGTTGATGGTGATACCGCGAGCTTTCTCTTCCGGGGCGCTGTCGATCTTGTCGAAGTCAACCTTGGCCGAACCGAAAACTTCGGAGCAGACGCGGGTCAGAGCAGCGGTCAGCGTGGTCTTACCGTGGTCAACGTGACCAATGGTACCGACGTTGACGTGCGGCTTATTACGTTCGAACTTTTCCTTAGCCATCGAAATCACCCCTAGGAGAAGAATTTAGCGAGTCACACAAGCCATTAAAACAAAGGCAGATATTTGCATATCTGCCTTGTTATATGGAGCTCTTGAGCGGATTTGAACCGCTGACCTCACCCTTACCAAGGGTGTGCTCTACCAACTGAGCTACAAGAGCGAAACACTTTGCACAACCTGCAAACTTGGAGCGGGTAGCGGGAATCGAACCCGCATCATCAGCTTGGAAGGCTGAGGTTCTACCACTAAACTATACCCGCGGAGCTTGCAGCTCACGCTAAAAATGGTGGAGGGGGAAGGATTCGAACCTTCGAAGTCGTAGACGTCAGATTTACAGTCTGATCCCTTTGGCCGCTCGGGAACCCCTCCTAAGCGAGCCGGCATTCTATATCATGCCAGCCTTCTGTCAAGCATTTTCTCATTAAAAACCTGAGGTTAGCTGCGTTGACGTCGCTTCGTACCGCTTACCTTTAAAGGTCTTCGCTGCGAAGCGGGCGCCATTCTATGCAAACTACCCTGCGGGTGCAACCCCCTCGCACGGCATTATTTTATGTTTTAACTCATTGAATTCTTTAGAAAGGTTTTGAAGCAGCGTTTCATTCACCTTTCCCGCGCTTTCCTGGGAAACCTGAACCCAAAACCCTCCACCCTCAGGAGCGCTCTGTGAGCCCGACGCCACGAAACGACCCAGGACACTTGAAGCCGCCAAACGCTGCTCCAACTGCCTGGCCAGCTCCGGACGGGAAAAACCACCCAGGTAGACACAGGTTTGGGATACCTCACCGGACTTGGCTGAATCGCGCCTAACAAGGGCGTCCGCCGTTTCGCTCAAGAGATGGATATCCTGTTGCGAACCGCGATACAAACTCAGCGGCGTGACATCCTTGGCGCGAAGCGGAGCCTCCTGCTGATGCCAGATGTAATAAAAGACATTCAAAACCAGCAATAACAGAAACAGCCACCGCATAAAGACCTCAAGACAAAGGGCAGGCCATCGCCAAGCCAACAAAAACCAGGTCAGGCACCACCCTGGCATCTGGAACGACCCCGGAAACCAGATTGGCATCTCCTCCTGTAAGAAACACCACGAATTCCTTTCCCCAATATTGCCGCGCCAATTCAAGCTGAGTCAGGACGAACCCCCTGAGCATCAGCATGCAACCGCGCTCAACCGCCTCGACGGTCGCACGACCTGGAGCGAGACTCTCATGGGCTCGCTCGGCCGCTATATCGTCATAGCGAATTTTTCGTGTGTGGGTACGCAATTGATTACGCATTAGCGGCATGCCAGGACAAATGAATCCGCCGAGATGCTCGCCATCCGCCGCCACGAAATCAGCAGTAACTGCAGTACCAAAATCAAGAACCAGGCATGCCCCCGAAGCGAGATGAAAACCGCCGAGCAAGGCCAGCCATCGATCGAGGCCTAGCCGCTCGTAATCTTCGTAGCCGTTTTTCACACCTGCCATTTCCCGGGCGGGCACAGCACGAACCACCGACACCCCGAACAGGTCAACCAGCGAAGCGACCAGTGAGTCCGTCTCCGCCAAGGTCCTGACGCTAACAAGACGACACTTTCTGAGCTGGAATTTCCCTCCATCACTCAGGCTCGCCAGCAGATCGTCGTCACAGCTGACCACGCCCCCCTCGACCGGCGTTATCCCGTCAGCACGAAGAACACGCCATTTGATAAAGCTGTTGCCGCAGTCAAGCTCAAGAATCATCACGCAACCTCAAACTGAGCTCACCACCGCTAAAGTTCTTTTCCACACCATCTACCTTCAAACGCAGCGCACCCTGCTGATCAATGCCCAGCACAATGCCGTCAATTTTGTTAACACCTGCAATCAGAGATACAGCTCGGCCTTGCCAAAGATGGTACTGCTCCCATTCCGACTGGATCGCGGTAAACCCCGATGCATGATGACGCTCCAGATACTGCCGTAGCTTCGCACCCAATCGCGCCACCAGCTCATTTCGATCGAAATCCCTGCCCGCCTCAAGGCACATGGATGTCCACTGCTGGTCGACCTCATCAGTTGCTTGCATGTTCACATTAACCCCCACACCCAGGACGACATGGCAAACATCTGCAGGATCTCCCACCAATTCAAGCAGAATGCCGGCAATCTTTTTCTCACCCACCAGGACATCATTGGGCCATTTCAGTCCTGCCCCCGCGATGCCCATGTCGCGCAAGGCATGCATGACTGCGAGCCCGACTACCAGACTCAGACCTTCAATTTGTCGCATGCCGCCGTCAATGCGTAACACCAGGCTGTGATAGAGATTTTCAGCAAAGGGACTGACCCACTTACGACCACGACGACCGCGCCCCGCTAACTGTCGCTCGGCCAAAACCAAGAACGGTGCAGCCCCGCCACGTTCAATGCAACGCAGCGCCTCGGCGTTAGTGGAGTCGATAGAGTCAAATATATGGACAGGCCATTCAGGAAGGCCTTTTGCGCGGATTTCTGCCGCATCCAAAAGCAACAGGGGCTTCGCCAATTGATACCCCCTACCTCGAACTTTATGCACAGACAACCCTAAATCCGCCTCCAAGTGCTGCAACTGCTTCCATACAGCACTGCGACTGATACCCAGTGCAATACCCAGCGCCTGCCCCGAATGAAAGCGGCCATCCTTCAGAAGTTTTAGCAACGTGAGCATGCGGACTGCGCCCTGATAATGAGGCCCGCATGATAGCCATGCGCAAGACGGTTGCATAGAAACACAAAATGACTTTCCTGCGGGCAAAACAAAACCCCTACCTGCATCAGCAGATAGGGGTTTCGGAATTTAATCTTGACGATGACCTACTCTCACATGGGGAAACCCCACACTACCATCGGCGATGCATCGTTTCACTGCTGAGTTCGGGATGGGATCAGGTGGTTCCAATGCTCTATGGTCGTCAAGAAATTCGGGTACCGAATCGTGGCCTGGTGGCCTCGCTTCAGCAAATTGGGTATGTGACAGCTTTCGGTGTTTTGTGAGATTCGAACTTTCGGTTCGTTTCGTCTTCACACACCGCAATCTGGTGCTCTTTCGAGTCAGCAAATTGCTTGGGTGTTATATGGTCAAGCCTCACGGGCAATTAGTACAGGTTAGCTCAACGCCTCACAGCGCTTACACACCCTGCCTATCAACGTCGTAGTCTTCGACGGCCCTTCAGGGGACTCAAGGTCCCAGTGAGATCTCATCTTGAGGCAAGTTTCCCGCTTAGATGCTTTCAGCGGTTATCTTTCCCGAACATAGCTACCCGGCAATGCCACTGGCGTGACAACCGGAACACCAGAGGTTCGTCCACTCCGGTCCTCTCGTACTAGGAGCAGCCCCTCTCAAATCTCAAACGTCCACGGCAGATAGGGACCGAACTGTCTCACGACGTTCTAAACCCAGCTCGCGTACCACTTTAAATGGCGAACAGCCATACCCTTGGGACCGGCTTCAGCCCCAGGATGTGATGAGCCGACATCGAGGTGCCAAACACCGCCGTCGATATGAACTCTTGGGCGGTATCAGCCTGTTATCCCCGGAGTACCTTTTATCCGTTGAGCGATGGCCCTTCCATACAGAACCACCGGATCACTAAGACCTACTTTCGTACCTGCTCGACGTGTCTGTCTCGCAGTCAAGCGCGCTTTTGCCTTTATACTCTACGACCGATTTCCGACCGGTCTGAGCGCACCTTCGTACTCCTCCGTTACTCTTTAGGAGGAGACCGCCCCAGTCAAACTACCCACCATACACTGTCCTCGATCCGGATAACGGACCTGAGTTAGAACCTCAAAGTTGCCAGGGTGGTATTTCAAGGATGGCTCCACGCAGACTGGCGTCCACGCTTCAAAGCCTCCCACCTATCCTACACAAGCAAATTCAAAGTCCAGTGCAAAGCTATAGTAAAGGTTCACGGGGTCTTTCCGTCTAGCCGCGGATACACTGCATCTTCACAGCGATTTCAATTTCACTGAGTCTCGGGTGGAGACAGCGCCGCCATCGTTACGCCATTCGTGCAGGTCGGAACTTACCCGACAAGGAATTTCGCTACCTTAGGACCGTTATAGTTACGGCCGCCGTTTACCGGGGCTTCGATCAAGAGCTTCGCGTTAGCTAACCCCATCAATTAACCTTCCGGCACCGGGCAGGCGTCACACCCTATACGTCCACTTTCGTGTTTGCAGAGTGCTGTGTTTTTAATAAACAGTCGCAGCGGCCTGGTATCTTCGACCGGCGTGGGCTTACGCAGCAAGTGCTTCACCCTCACCGGCGCACCTTCTCCCGAAGTTACGGTGCCATTTTGCCTAGTTCCTTCACCCGAGTTCTCTCAAGCGCCTTGGTATTCTCTACCCAACCACCTGTGTCGGTTTGGGGTACGGTTCCTGGTTACCTGAAGCTTAGAAGCTTTTCTTGGAAGCATGGCATCAACCACTTCGTCACCCAAAGGGTAACTCGTCATCAGCTCTCGGCCTTAGAATCCCGGATTTACCTAAGATTCCAGCCTACCACCTTAAACTTGGACAACCAACGCCAAGCTGGCCTAGCCTTCTCCGTCCCTCCATCGCAATAACCAGAAGTACAGGAATATTAACCTGTTTTCCATCGACTACGCTTTTCAGCCTCGCCTTAGGGACCGACTAACCCTGCGTCGATTAACGTTGCGCAGGAAACCTTGGTCTTTCGGCGTGGGTGTTTTTCACACCCATTGTCGTTACTCATGTCAGCATTCGCACTTCTGATACCTCCAGCAAGCTTCTCAACTCACCTTCACAGGCTTACAGAACGCTCCTCTACCGCATCACTTACGTGATACCCGTAGCTTCGGTGTATGGTTTGAGCCCCGTTACATCTTCCGCGCAGGCCGACTCGACTAGTGAG